>CBDAUI010000001.1:0-3515751 GCA_965200205.1 Candidatus Poribacteria bacterium
CAGTCCACGGACGATGAGTGCGTCGTCTAACCGTCCGATAACGCCACCATCAAGGACCCGGCTCTCTCGACTACATTCACACCGACCCGATTTAAGTCTAACAAAGTCGCCTGTCCGATAGCGGATTACCGGCATGCCGACGCGTCCGAGGTTGGTAATCACTAACTCGCCTTCCTCTGCTGGCGTATCGGTTTCAGGATCGAGGATTTCACAGATAAACTCGTCCTCGTTAAGATGGATACCTGCCTGCGATTCACACATGAATCCCCAGGCACCGATTTCGGTTGCGCCGGTGTGGTCGTAGGTGCGGGCACCCCAACCGGTTTCAATCCGCTGTTTCGTTGCCGGTAGACTGGCACCGGGTTCGCCTGCATGGATGGTTACCCGAACGGAAGAGTTTTCGCTCAAATTGATGCCGTCTTGTTCGGCGACTTCAACGAGCCGAAGCGCGTATGTCGGCGTGGCGATGAGTACTGTTATATCGTTGCTGAGTATTGTGCGTATCCGCTGTTCGGAGGTCATGCCGCCGTTTGGGATTATGAGTGCGCCGAGCTGCTGCGCGCCGTGATAGGCACTCCAGAAACCGATAAACGGACCGAACGAGAAGGCGATCATCAACCGATCCGCGGAGGTCACGCCTGCGCCGCGATAGACTTCTCCCCAGCATTTGCCCCACCAGTCCCACGATTCTGCTGTGTCTAACCATCGTAACGGTGAACCTGTTGTGCCGGAGGTGCGGTGGAGACAGGTATATTGCTCTAACGGAAAGGTGAGGTTTGTGCCGTAAGGCGGATGCGACACCTGATCTGCGCTGAGTTCTTCTTTCGTGGTGAACGGCAGCTGCTGGTAATCTGTCAACGTTTGTACGTCGTTTGGATGTTTGATCCCGGCTTCGGTGAGTTTTTGTCGATAGAAGGCGTTTGTCTCTAACACCGGCGCGAGCATCCCACGGAAGCGGTTTAATTGTGTTTGTATCGCCATGTTTTTTGTGTAAGTGCTGCACGTACACCTTCCTCGGTCAAGCGCGGATATTCCTCAAGTAATTGTTCAATCGTCTCCCCTGCTGCGATTTTTTCTAAAATTAACTCCACGGGAATGCGAGTGCCTGCGATAACAGGCTTACCCATCATGATTGATGGATTAGATTCAATGAGTTTAGTATCCATGTTATACTGTTATCCTTTCACTGAATATTTGCGGAGAATCCCGTATATTTCAGTGCAGTTCCTGTTTCCGTTTACTGCCTGTCCCCCCTATACCCAACGGCATAAGTAGACTACAGACTCCGCAGGCGTTTTACATCTCAGTCCCACCGACCGCGATGGTTCTTAAATTAATAGCGGCGTTAACATCGCGATCTTCGGTATATCCGCAGGCATCGCAATGGAAAAACCTGTCCGCTAATGTCAACGTTTCTTTTTTGTGTCCGCAGCTACTGCACGTTTTACTGGATGCAAAGAACTGCGGTGCTTTTACTATTTCCACGCCTATTGCATCAGCGCAAGGAAACCACCAATTGCTGAATCGCCTAACGCTTTTGCTATTTTACAATTCTTTAGCATGTTGGTAACCTTAAGCGTTTCTATGCCGATTTTACTTGAGGCACGGACGATGCGGGTTGTCGCCTGGTGATGAGCGTCTTGTCGGATGCACGATATGCGATAATGAATCCGCTCAATCTTTAATTTTTGTTTAAACCAGTTATTTGATTGATATTGCATACGACTTAACTTCCGCTGTTCACGTGCGAGTTTACGCTCATAACGTTTCAAAGGTCTTGGGTTGTCGTATTTCGTGCCGTCGTCTAATGTTGCCAGTGTGTTAATCCCCACATCGATGCCGATAACGGGTGCTGTCGGGTCAACGACAGGCGGGGTATCGTCCGTATCAACCGTGATGCTTACAAACCAGCGATGTGCAGTGCGACTTATCGTAACACGCCCTATCTTACCCTTAAAACGCAATCTCTCATGCATCCGAATCCAACCTATTTTCGGTAGTCTTATACACTTGTCATCAATTTCTACTTTCGCACCTTCCATACTATAAGATTGATGTGCGTTACGTTTCTTATAGCGAGGATAACCACTAATTCCACGCTGATAGCGATCTATAGCGACTTCAAGATCCATAATGCCATAAGCGGCTGCACGCTGATCCATCGCTTTACACCATTCAAACGACTGGTATTTATGAGCGTTAAACGACTTGCGTAATTCAGATACTGGCGCGCCTGCACGCCACGCAGATAATGCCCAGTTATACGCAACTCGTGCATATCCGCACTGCTGGGCAAACCACTGACGCTGACCGTCCGTAGGTCTTAACGCTATTTTCTGACTTCGCTTCATCATGGTATCCTTATGCCTTACATGCCCATACTACTGGGTTGGCAGGAACTGCACCGAGATGGTGCAGGTAGTAAATCCTGCCATAAGGACATTATAATTATACCACTATACGCAGTAAAAGTCAAGTGAAACATACGCTTTTATTCGGATTTATTCAGCGTTAGAAGTCCTTGCAACTATCTCCTTCCATAATAGAAAATATATCTTTTGAATGAGATTTCCTTAGGTATACCGGGTATTCTGGTATTCAGGGGCATAGAACGCTGGCAGCAAGCTATCGACCTGTAGCAATCCACGCTGTGTGAGTCGGATTTCGTCTGATTCGGCATTGACGCGCAGCATACCGTCGTTTTGTAATTTTTCATAAGGTTCGGCGAAAATCTCAAGGATGTCTGCGTTGAACTTCGCTTGGAAGTAGGAGGGCCTAATTTTGCCTAGTTTAAGTTGCAGTATCATCTCCCGCGTCAGTCGTTCCGATTCTGTCGGTTTTAACGCGCGGTAAACCGGGAGTCTATCTTCTTCAAGACCGCCAAGGTAGGCACCCCACGACGGTGCGTTCTGAAAATGGATTCCGCTGAGATGCGAGAAAGAGGCGACACCTGTACCGATCATATCGCTGCCTTGCCAGACTGCGTCGCGATAGACGAACTGACAATTTTTGTCCTTCTTTAGCAGGGTGTACGCGCTGGATTGCGTATAACCGGCTTCTGCGAACTGTTCAAAGGCGTATTGATGCCACTCACGTTTGAGTTTCCAGTCTGCCACCGGCAACGCATCGCCACCGAGGATGTCCTTGGAGTAGACGGTATTGAAGGGCAGCTCCAACTGATAGACAGTGACGCTATCTGGGTCAAGTTCAATCGTCTTCCTGACGGTCTCGCGCCAACTCTCCCACGTCTCGCCTATCATGCCTGAGATGAGGTCGATATTCACCTGATCGAACGCCAACCCTTTAATCCACGGGTGAATACGATAGACCTCTTTGGAAAGGTGTGCCCTACCGTTTTCAGCGAGGATTTCGTCATTCAGGTTTTCAACACCGAGACTCAATCGGGTTACGCCGATCGCTTTGATGGCATCGAGTTTCTTCTCTGTCAAGGTGCCGGGTTCACATTCAAAAGCGACCTCTTCAGCGGCATCCCACGGCATGACCTGTTTCACCCTATCAACGAGCGTGGTTAAGTGTTTGACGCTGATATAGGAAGGCGTTCCGCCGCCGAAATAGACGAACCGTAGCGGACGACCTGCGATTGCGGGTTTCGCGCTGTAAAGTTCAACCTCTTTGGCAAGAGCATTGAGATACGTATCAATTTCCGAACTATTTTTGTCGGTATAGACACGGAAATAGCAGAATTTACACCGCTTACGACAGAACGGGATATGGAGGTAAAGTCCGAGCGTGGCATCTGGACGTGGTGGTGCGTCGAGTGCTTGATGCACCTCTGGTACATCGGATTCACCCCATGTCGAATATGGTGGGTAGTTGGAGACGAAAACGCTCCCTACGGTTGTGTCCTTTGAATCTATGCCTGCTGTCGCAGGTTCTGCTAAGGGCGTTGCTTGCGCGCCCGTGTTTAACTGTGTTTTAGACATGATCTATTTTTCTCCAAAGCAGTAGAGGATTCCGTCCTCAGTCCCGATGTAAATTCTACCATCGGAGACGCTGGGTGATGCGACGATAGATGATCCGGTTGCGAATTCCCACACGGATTCTCCCGTTGTTAGATCCAATGCGACGATCACCCCGCGCGTTGTCCCGACAAAAACACGGGTGCCAGCAATCACAGCGGAGGATTCGATGCTGGATTTGGCGGTGTAAGTCCATTGGGGTTCACCAGTATCGAGTGAGAGTGCGTGAACCATTTTATCGCGTCCACCGATGATGACGCTGTTTTCAGCGATCGCTGCGGAGGCGAAAAACGGGAATTGCCGTTTCGGATGCCGATACCGCCATGATATTTCTCCGGTGTCTAACGCAACCGCCAATATTTCGGTACCGTACGTGCCGCAGTAGACCCGATTTTGTGAAATCGCCGGACTCGCGCCGACATAGGCACCGAGGTCTACCTGCTGTGTCTGTGTACCGTCCTCTATATTGATGACGCGAAGATAGCTGTCGCATCCTGTTAAAATCACATAGTTTGCGGTATCACCGGATTCGGCTGCGGATTGCGTCCAGACACCCGGGGTGCCGTGGACATATCCCTCGGTCTCAAGTTTCCAGAGGTGCTCTCCGTTCTCACGGTTGAGGCAGTAGAGGAATCCGTCGTAGGAGCCGAACAGGACGCGATCGCCGACGATATTTGCCGAGGATATGATTTCGCCATCCGTGCGAAACTGCCATTTCATCTGGTGCGTGCTGATGTCTACTGCATGAAAGACACCATCGCCATCGCCGAAATAGACGACACCATCGTTGATAGTAGGTGATGCTTTAATATGCGTGTTCGCCTGATAGGTCCACTGCTTTTTACCAGTTTGCGTGTCAATCGCGTAAAGGACTCCGTCCAATGCGCCGACATAGAGGGTGCCATCGACGACTGCAGCGGTGGATTCAATTATGTCACCTGCCTGAAAGGTCCAGAGCAGTTGTGGATTATCCGGTAACTGGGTATCTGCGACACCGGTAAGTTGAGGGTTTCCACGGAAACTTGTCCAGTTCCCGAAAGTTGCGTGTGTTGTACAGAGCAGTAGTATGAGTATAAAAAAACCTTTTGCGCTGCAATTACTTTTACACTTCGGTAGGTTCGGTTTCAAACCGTGAAGAAACACCCCAGCAAAAACCCTACCAGGGGGTGTGCTTATGTTTTTTGATTTTACTATATCAGTAGACGTGTTCATAAAGTTTGATGAAATCGCTAATGTTCAGAGGACGCGGATTGAATTGCGCTGTCCATTGCGTTGCCGCCTCCTTTGCGACTGTTAACAATTCGGTTGTTCCTATCGTGTATTGGACAGGGTAATCCCGGAGTCTGTTCGGTAGATTTCCGATCTGTTTTAGTTTTGTAATTCTGTCTGCTACATCTCCATCAGGGTACAGTTCATGATAGGCATCTCTTGCGACAGTGCTATTGAATCGGATGACGTGAGGTAACATCAATGCGACGGCGATACCGTGGATGACATTGTATCTTGCTGTCAGCGGATTGGCGCAAGCGTGTGCGGCACCGAGCATCGAATTTTCGATCGCAAGTCCGGCGAGATATGCGCCGAACAGCATTTTGCTTCTTGCTTTGGTTGTTTTATCGTCAAGACACGCCTCAAAATTGGCGTTCAGTAGTTCCCATGCCTGCTGTGCAAACATACGTGACATGGGGTTGCTTCGGGTTGAGACGTAGCTTTCAACGGCGTGTGCGACGGCATCCATCGCGGTGATCGCTGCGATCGTTCTCGGCAAAGACTTGGTGAGTGTTGCGTCCAAAATTACGGTACCGAATCGTGCCTTTTTATCACCACACGCCATTTTGATATGCGTATCGGGTTGCGAAATGAGTGCGTAGGACTGCGCCTCACTGCCGGTACCGATTGTTGTCGGAACACCGATGGCGGGCAGCATCGGTTCACTCGCTTTGTTGGTACCCCAATAATCCTCCATTTTGCCGCCGTTTGTGAGTAGGAAGTTCGCGCCTTTCGCGCAGTCCATTGCGCTGCCACCACCGAGTCCGATGATGAGGTCTATCGGTGCGTTGGCTTTTGCGATGGCAACGGCAGCTTCAACGTCCTCTGTGGTCGGGTTCGATGTGACATCGGCAAAAAGGTAAGCGGCGATCCGTTCGCCTTGCAAGGCTGAAACAGCTCTGGCGAGAATACCGGCTTTTTCGATGCCGCGGTCTGTTGTGATAAGAACCCGCCTGCCACCGAGCGTGCGCGTCAACTCGCCGAGTCGTTTGATACTGTTGTCGCCGTAGACGATCTGTTGATTCAGTTCACAATCAAAAGTTTCCATTGAAGCCTATTTTTTTCTTAGTCAGGGTTTCGCATCGCGGTCTCTTTCAAAACGTAACAACTGTATGAATCCTAATAATAGGATACCTGATTTTGCCCTGAAAGTCAAGGAGAAGCGCAGTGTCCCTGCGGAACCTTTTAATTTGGGACGGGCTGGCGGTTTCCGATTTCATAGTTTTCATAGTACTGTGAAATTCGCGCATTTGAAAAAAGGCTGTAAACCTTGATTATGACTGGATTTTTCGTTGTTTTTGCTGAAAGACAGTTCTGGCGTTTACTGTGAAATTTTACGTGTTGCAGGCGGTAATTTTAGCAGGACTAATTTAAAAACAGCTGGTTAGATTCTTCACATCAATGTCAGAAATCTAACCAGCTGTTTAAAAAAAGGTGTGAGGTAATATAACTCGCGTTAGATAGAATACGCGTCGTTCTAATAACCCAACAATGCAATGCCTTCGCGATAGGTTGCTGCGGAATGTTGTAAGGAACCGAGTTCGTCGTCGGTGAGTTCGATTTCGAGAATTTCTTCTACACCGTTTCCACCGAGTTTGATCGGCACACCGATGTAGAGGTCATCAATCCCGTATTGTCCAGTGAGGTGTGCGGAACATGGGAGCAGCCGTTTCTTGTCGAGAATAATGGCTTCTGCCATCTGTGCTAACGAGGCACCGGCGGCATAGTATCCGCTGGTTTTTAAGAGATTGACGATTTCGGCACCGCCGTCGCGGGTCCGTTGTGCCATCGCTTCAATACGGTCTTCCGGTATGAGTTGCGGAATCGGGATGCCGTTGACGGTAGTATAGCGCGGGAGCGGTACCATCGTGTCGCCGTGTCCGCCGAGGACGAGTGCGTGAATATCTTCCACAGATACACCGAGTTCGAGGGAGATAAAATAGCGGAACCTTGCTGAATCGAGCACGCCTGCCTGTCCGACGACGCGGTTTGATGGGAATCCTGAGACTTTCCACGCATGATAGGTCATGATGTCCAACGGATTGGTGAGCATCATAATAATCGTATCTGGTGAATGCTTGACGACGTTTTCTGTGACGCTGCCGACGATATTCGCGTTCGTTTGCAACAGGTCTTCGCGCGTCATCCCTGGTTTGCGTGGGGAACCTGATGTGATAATTACGAGATCGGAGCCTGCGGTTGCGGCGTAATCAAGGTCTCCATCAATTGCGGCATCAAAGAGTTCTACGGGACCCATTTGTGCCATGTCCAATGCTTTACCTTGCGGGACACCATCCACGATGTCTATCATGACGACATCGCCGAGTTGCTTTTGTGCGATCAGAAACGCCGCTGTTGCGCCGACATTCCCCGCACCGATAACACTGATTTTTTTTCTTGCCACTTCTTCCTCCATTATGAAAATGTATGGTTTTATTCTAAGATTGACAGTACTAATTATACCCAGAAATCTGCAAATAATCAAGTTTTCTATAGGGACGGGTCAGGGTGATTTAGTTTTAACCAAATTATCGGATTTTCTACGCTGTTTGATTTTTCTTTTTTAGTTCCGGTGCGGTTTGCAACCGCACCATAGGTGTCAATTTAGTGAAAATAGATACGTTTTTGTAAGAAAAATGCGGTAAGTTGGAAATACCTCTTGTATAATGTAGAAAAAGATTAGAAGGTTATTTCTACAAAAAAGGTATTTCCAATGTCCATTTTACAACAAGTGGTAGATAAAATGCAAACGATCCTTGAAACCGTCCCAGATGAAGTCGCTGTCCATACAGGAGTCGTCAAAAGAAAGCGGAAACTTACCGGGAGCGCACTGACGCAAACCCTCGTCTTCGGGTGGTTGGAAAATCCAGAGGCGAGTTATCAGCAACTCACTGAAACCGCTGCGACACTCGGTATACAAGTCAGCCGACAAGCTCTTGAGCAACGCCTGACCCTTGAAACGACTGAAATGTTGAAACTTACACTTGACACCGCTATTACCGAAATGCTTGAAGTTGCCGGTCGGCGAGAAGCCCTCCCTTTACTTCAGCAGTTTAGGGGCGTTTATGTGCAAGATGCCACATGGGTAACACTCCCTGATGAACTTCACGAAACTTGGAAGGGACAACCGAAAAAGAATCATCCCCATAAAGCCGGATTGAAACTTCATCTCTGCTTTGATGTGCTTACGGGACGTTTTCAGGACTTCCAACTCACTAATGGCATGACGGCTGATTTGACGGCTGCAAAAGCAGCACCGCCATTGCCAAGAGGAAGTTTACGACTCGCAGACCTCGCCTATTTTTCGCTCGATGAACTTGAGAAACTCACCAAAAACAACGTCTACTGGATCTCGCGTTTGAAAGCCAACTCTTACCTCGCTGACGAAAACGGTGAACGCATTAATTTAGAAAAGACGCTGAAATCAGAGGCAGAAAACACCTATTTTCGTAAAGCCATACGGATCGGAAAAAGAAAGCAACTCTCGGTTTACCTCATCGCCGAGAGACTTTCCGAAGCTGAAACGAATAAACGCCGACGTTCCATCCGATATCGTGCCAAACGCAAAGCACAGACACCCTCAAAAGCACTCTTACGACTCGCAGGATGGAACCTTTATATCACCAACATTGAAGAACATCAACTCACACCGAAACAGATTGCTGCCCTTGTCGGCATCCGTTGGCAGGTTGAACTGATGTTTAAGTGTTTCAAAAGTATCGGAAAACTTCATGTTTCTCGAAGTCAGAAACCCTATCGTATACTATCGGAAATCTATGCCAAACTTATTGCGCTTCTGATTCAGCATGCGGTCATGTTAGTCGCCGGATACCGACATATCCAACAAGGTTTCATCAAAACAGCAAAGTATATCGTAGGTTATGCGAGGCTGCTAACCTTGAGTTTTCATCGCTCAAAAACAGCACTTCGCGAAACTTTGAAAATCATAAAGTGTGCCTTTGAAAATGACGACACTTTCCAGAGAACCATTGGAAAAAACACAACCTTTTGGAAACTCAAGGGGGCTACGGAAACTTCCTAAATTGACACCTATGGTGCGGTTCCAAACCGCACCTACCGGGCCTGGGGATTCAAAATTGGACGAAAAAAGCCGAAAACTAAATAGCCCTGAGGGACGGGTGTGTAAAATTTTTGTCAGGGCATTAATTTTTCGGATAGGGCAGATTTGTTTACATAATACTTTGCATGAGGTTTAACAAACAACTTGGGTAATTGTGGCGACGCGACGTGCGATAATGCGCTTCGCATTTGGGGTTTTTGCAAACGCTAAAATCCAATGGGAAGAAAGTGTTTCTTCAAGTACGCAGCAGAATCGCACTCCTACGAACCGATCTACTTGTTAACCACACATCTTAGCATTACCCGATTAAATTCTTAATCTTCATCTGGAGTGTGAGAAGGTTCTCATCTTTTTTACTCTCACTGCGAGACAATGTTGCTCCGCTTGAGCAAAGTAGATTTCTTTGATCATTCGGCGATGATGTACCTTCCCTTTTTTGAAAGGAACTTAAAAAATGGACATTCTTTTTTGCTTAGAAGGTCTTCTATCGGATTTTCGGCATTTATTCAATCAACAAAACTTTCCGCTTTTCCAAGTGTTATCTTTGGATTCATCGCCAATAGAGGCAATGCAACTCTAACAGAGCTTTATCAATGTAGTGCTCCAGAGACGAAGTATTGGACATTTCCGATGTAGGTAGAGGTCATAAAAAGACAATAGGAAGAACAAGGTTTAAGTCACCGATAGATAAAACTCTTGTGCACACCTCAAAAATCATAACTGCCTATACAATATTTTCACGGTACATGCAATCTTTTCCGCTTTCATATTTTCAATTGTGCAACTTTTTCGCAGTCGCAGTTTAAAACGATTTTTTCCACTTAATCCGAGAAGTGGTTATGAAAAGAAGTGATCCTTGACAGATCCTCTAATAAACGAAGTGTCTACTTACATTCAAGTCGTTGGCAATTCCAAAAAGGTTGAAAACACATAGGCGTTCTGACAGAATCGGCATGATACTTGCTAATATATTGATAAATTTAGGTTCGGTTTCCGTATCAAAATCTTAAGCCGAATAGTAAAAGACATTCTAACGATTTAGAGTTTACGCAATACTTTAAAAGTGTTAGGACTTACGTAATTTATCAAAACTTTGTAGAACCCCTTTTCCTTGTAGTCCTCAAGTGTTCTCTTGTCCACGGAAGTTAGCGGTTGCAGCACTCTGAAAAGCCAGCAGATTAAATTGTCCAAACTTTAGTATAATTCTAAGTTTTACTATAAATAGACCTATAGTTTTCAGTTACTCAGTTCTCAGGCTTCGCAGTGAGAACAGTTAATACTATGACTCTATTAGCAACTGCAGAAATTTAAGATACACTGGACATGGCGCGGCATCAAGCATAACAATCCAACAGGAAACGCCTGAGGTTTAACACACCTTGGGCGTTTTTGGGTTAATTAGGCACTCTTTCGGCTGTTTTAGGAGGCAAAACGCAATATCGAAACCTATTTTTCCATAACTTTTAAATAAAAAATCGTTTTTTTATTTTTCTGAACCTTTTGGCGATAATCCGCCCTCTATGCCCGAATCCAGTCCGGCTATCGCTTAATGGAGGACAAGATAGTAACAACAGATTCGGTTCGGAAGCTTCAAGCAGGAGATGATAAACCTCTCAGTGAGCTGATGAAACACTACAAATCGCAAATATGGCCCCTGATTCTTGCTGAATCTCGGAACTACCAAGATGCTGAGGAGATACTCAATCTCACATGGCAAGTAGTCTGGGAAAATATTAAGGGCTTACGGGATGTGAACAGTTTCAGCGGCTGGTTGCGTAAAATCGCCTATAATCAATGTAAGCGGTATTACAACAATTCTTACCATTCACAGGGTGAACGTCCTTACGAAGAGGAAGCGTTAGTATGGCACGTCAATAGAAGTGCTGAGATTCTCCTTCGTGAAGAAGAATTGCAGGTAGCTGCTACTGAAACCGTGCGACACCTGCCGAGTAAACCTGAGCATATCCGTGAAGTTGCTATATTGTTTTATCTTAAGGGATTAACACTAAAGGTTATTGCGGAGGAACTTGATCTGCCGCTTGGTACGGTCAAGCGCAAACTTCACGAAGCGCGTGGACTTCTCCGCAAAGAGTTCGGTGTCGAGTCTGAGTGAAAGAGTGGTGGCTGGTTGGATTATGTTTAAGTTGTTGAAACAGAAACAGGAGACGTGATAAAATAAGTTACGTCTCCTACATGATGGCTCTTTATAGTGAGCCGATAGGAGATTTTTAGAATGAAAAGCATGAAATTAATTGCACTTTTCAGTATGATGAGTGTGCTTTTCGTATTGACATCCTTTGTAGCGAATGCAAAATCCTATGCCGGATGGAAAGGCGACTTATATGGTGCAGCAGCTGTTTGGAATTGGTATTACAGCGATCCGTATATCTTCAGTTCCCATGCAGCATGGCTCGAAAACCACGGGCCCCGATCTGTAGCGTACTCTTGGGAGTTCAAAACTGGACTTCCCGAAGTGGATGTATCCGTAGAACAACCAGGTTCGGGGTCTCTAAAGCCTAATAAAGCCATTTTTCCTCAAGGGAACCCGATATCAATTCACTTGGATTCGGAAGGTGTAACTCGGAGAGATGATCCCTATGAGTGGAAACTCTACACGCGAATGGATGTCGGGGCAAAAAGTTGGCGCGTAGATGTTAAAACAACCGTATCGCACCTGCCTTAAGAACTCTTTGTTCTCGGTGATACATTCTCTAAAATAAGACTGATATCATTTGAAGGTACGTCTCGGTACACCTTGTGTCGGGCGTACCTTTTATCAACAAAAGGATCCGCACGCATGCGAAAACTTAGTTGCCTTTCCATCATCCTCGTTATGCTACTACTTTATGTGTCTCAAATTCCGGCAGACATCGCCTTTATTTCCAAAAGAGATGGAGAAAGAAATCTCTATGTGATGAACGACCATGGTGGAAATCTCCGTAAACTCACAGACACGCCCTTAAAAAAAACAGGCATCGCTTGGTCCCGCGATGGCAATCAGATTGCTTACACGCTTGAACTAAGTCCAGGAGGAGGACCAGGCAAGCAGCAGCGGCTTGATGTTTTTATCATGAACGCCGATGGCACCCAACAACAAAACTTGACCGAACATATATCTCTTGATGGGTATCCATCCTGGTCTCCGGATGGAAAATTCATAGCGTTTATAAGTTCAAGAGATGAAGGATTCGATATCTATACTATAGAAATAAAGACACGAAAGGTACGACGGTTAACACGCGAGACCGGTTCGTACTCTCCCGACTGGTCTCCCGATGGCAACTCCATTGTTTATGCCCACACTCTTGAGGGACAAGGAAGGCATATCTATATCATGAATGCTGATGGCAGCCGTAAGCGTCCGCTGCTCCGAAAACTTCGAAAACCCCAATTTGGAGACGCAACGATTTTGAGTTACCGTCCGAAATGGTCGCCCGACGGCGAATATGTGCTGTACATTGAGGATGATATCACATGGGGAGTTGGATGGAATGCAACGAATGTGATAGTCGTTGATAAGCAAGGACTAACTCCAAGAGTCCTGAATATCCCGCGCATGGGGCGAGTCGATTCTGTTTGTTGGACAGATGATGGTGAAGCAGTGCTTTTCACCGCTATACCGAACGGCTTTAAAGAAGCCTATGATATCTATAAATATCAGTTGCGGGATGGACTGATAACGACGGTGATGACACATCCGAGTGATCATTGGAGTTTGGCTTGGACACCGCATCGTAGTTTTGCAGTACCCTCTAAGGGAAAACTTACCGTACAATGGGCGCGCATAAAACTGCCTCGTGGAGTTATGCATTCAATTAGAACTGCTGAGGATGTCCCCTAATCCCCTAATTTTATGAGGATTTTCGGTTTAATAATGATTTTGCTCTATTTACAAAACGCGAGTCCTGATAGTCTAAGTTATCAATCCTAAAATGGTGTATATTATCGCTTAGTCGAAAACCCTCAATTTTATCTTACCCCAGCGTGAAGCGAGTTTGCCGCGTGCCTCTACGGGATACGGTAGACTCTCCGATTTTACGAACACATCGTCCACGGCGACTTCGACCTCCTGATCCGCAGTGAGGTAGATGCTCCACCATGGGAATTTGCCTAAGTCGGCGTTAGAGGAGATGTCGTCCTTTTTCCATTCTGTTTTCTCACCCGGATCAACGGTGACTGCCATCTCATGCTTCGCGTCGTTCCATTCCAAACGGAGCGTTCGGAGCATGTTCGTGTTTTCAGGGATGTCCTCGTAGGAGAATGCTTCCCAGCCGCCGAGTTGTCCAACAGAGCCAGAGCCGAACACGCCTTTCGGCCCCCAGTTGTGTTGATGGCTCGGCGACATACCGAAAATCCAGTTCGGATTTTTCCAGTTCGGTTCCTCGTTGGTACATAGCACACCGAACCATCCGCCTGCCTCAGAGAGTTCAGCGACTTTTACCGTGAACTGGATACCGAGGATGTCACGCGGCTCCCATCCGAAAACGAGCTTGAAACCTGGATCGCGACCCCCGGGACTTTTGACTTTCATCCGAAACACGCCATCCTCGATGCCCATCTCCAATCGGTTTTCAGGGACAAACTGGACCCATTTCGTGCCGAGGTCTGGTATCTGTCCGGGGGTTTCTTCAATAGCGTCTAAATTACCCTCAAAATCGTCGTAAGGTTTCCACTCGGGGGCAGCGAATGCACTGGAGAGCATGAATGCCGCCAAGATACAGATAAGTGATACGGTTTTCATGGGGATTCTCCTAAATCTTTGAGGAGTGAAAGTCTTGTTTGCTGGAAGATTGGAAGGTAGCAAGGCTGGCGGTTCTCCATTCTTCCACCCTTCCCTTTTTCTATCCAATTGAGAAATTCCGGAAGTTGCCTTCTATTCTTCCATCCCACAACTTAAGCGTGCCGGGGTCCCATTGCGTAGGCTGGGTTGTCGCCGAGGTTCTCGATGAGCCAACCGCGTAGCGGTACATCGTCTTCGGAGGGGACGTAGCGTCCGTTGTTTCGAGTGGCGGCACCGAGGAGCTGCCGACGGATCGGATCACAACGCTCGTAGAGCTGCTCAACTGTCATCTCGTCCTTGGGTCGGATCCAGCGGTAACCGTAGCCGTAGAAGAGTACCTTCCGAGTAACTTGGGAGTGATTCGGACTTCTTGAGTGCCAGAGCCGTCTGTCGAACAGAACAGCGGTTCCGGGTTCGACGCAGACCGGCATCGCATCGTCAGGGACATCGTCTGCGGTGCCTTCGCGTGGGTCTCGACTGATTTCCGATTCTGGCACAGACATATCCGACTTTAGATGGCTGCCTGGACGGATATAGAAGTTGCCGCGTCCCGGTTCAGAGACATCCGTGAGGAAGTATCCGACTTTCAGGGATAGACGTGGACGTGGATGTGTCTCCATTTCGACGTTGACGCGCCCGCTGTCTTGGTGCCATTCCAGCCACCCTTCACCGTCTTCGGCATCTGGCGATGCTGGCGGTTTGACGTGCATGTGTGCATGGTAGAGGTATATGTTCCATCCCAAGATACCCCAGACTTTCGGCAACGTGGTAGGTAGGTCAACGAGATTTAAGAGTGCATCATCGGCACCCAAAAAATCCGACCAACCCCAATGCACACCCGGTTTCGCTCTACCTGCGGCGAGCGCCTTGTTGTGCGAGGTATCTATAACACGTATAAGTTCTTCGCGCGTCTCTGTATCAAGCGCATTCGGGACGTATAGATAGCCTTGTTCTTCAAAATGGGTGCGTTCTTCTTCTGTGATTAAGTGTGCGAGATATTTCTCCGGTGAAGCCGTCATACCTATATTCAGAAGTTCGTTCATGGTCAGTTCTCCTTTGTTGTGCGGTCGCCTGTTTATAGAAAGCGGGGTTACAAACCCTGAAAAAATCCGCAGAAACACCCAAGCAAAACCCTGCAACGGTGAGGCATGCGACCACAAACGCGGGGCATACTACCGCACAAACTCATCAAGAAATTCACGTGAGCGGATCAAACCGTCGGATTCTGCTTCCCACGTTCGCCAATAACGGTAATCTTCGAGTTCTACACTGACGATGCCATCAAATCCTTCGTCTTCCAAACGTTGAACGACGCGTAGCCAGTCCACAATGCCGTCACCGGGGATGGTATAACGCCACCAATCTTCACCGAAGCCGCGGGGGTTTTGGAAACTCGGTCCTAAGTTGCCGTGCAGGTAGAGTGCTTCTTCGTCGAAGGCTGTATCTTTTCCGTGGACGTGCTTGACATAAGGTGCGAATTCGTGCAAGGCGCGGAGGTAGTCGATACCGATCCTGACGAGGTGCGACGGGTCATAGTTGAGTCCTAAACCTGGGGAATCGCATTCTGCGAACATTGCGCGCCACATCTCCGGTGTACAGCCGAGCGCAGGATAGGCGGGACCGGGACCGGGCCACCCTTCAACTGCGATGGTGACACCGTTGTCAGCGGCGAATTCGGCGATAGGTGGAACGGTATCTTTCCAAATATCAAAGTTTTTTGCTCTACCGAGGCTTGCATCTTCAGGCACGAAGACACAAAACATAATATGGACATCGTTTTCAGCGGCGGCTTGAATCGCGGCTTTCGCGGCTTCGGCACCGGCTTTCTGTTTTGATTTTTTTGGACTGAGCAGGTCCCTTGTGCCGGGTAGGTCTGCAGTGCCGATAGCGAGGCCGGCATCCCTCGCCGTTTGGACAATTTCGGGGGTAACTTCTCCGATATCGACGGCATCAAACCCGTTATCTGCACACCATTTGCAGAAATCTGCGAAAGGTAATTGACGGGCTGTGCCGGGAATACGTAATCCTATCTTCATATTTTTAACTATGGGCCTCCGTGCATCGCTCCTTGTGCAAGCCTATAGAGGCTTGCAGGACAATGTTCCGCGATGGTTTCTGGTTAAGGTAAATATGTTGGGTTTCGCTGCGTTCAACCTGGGGGAAACACCGTTTTTGCTTGGGTGTTCTTCTAAGCAAAAACACCTACAACTGCTATGGGACTCCACTCTGTTTTTCTGTATAAAGATGCTGCACTTATACGGAGACGAAAGAAGGCTGCCTCGATTCTGAACTCGGCCGCAAGTTAACCGAAAACCAGATTGTTCTGTATGAAATTTGAAATATTAATTCCGTAATTTCTTTGGTAGTCCGGTTCGGTTGCTAGAAGAAACACCCAAGCAAAAACACCGAACCTACCGGGCCTGGCGAAATATAGAATTACCGAAATATTTTATCAATCTTCATTAAGAACAATCTGCGCGAAGGCCCAATAATTTAAAAAATTAAAACCCCATTAAACCGCAGCATCGGCGGCATACAGGCATCGGTCCGTCATTGCTGATAGATGATCGGAACTGCGTCGCCTTCTCGTTGTTCCACATATCAACGACTTTATCGGTCTTGATATTGCCGATGATATAGTCGTGGTAATCTCGGCAGAGGCTAACGTCGCCGTTACTATCAATCTCCATTGTCATGTAGATGCTGACACACTGGTTGTATCCGAAGGTTTGCTCATGATCGGTATAATAAGTTTGGATTTCGCCTTTCGTATTGAGTCTCGGCATCATGATAGGCGGGCAACGTCTCTGCTCGTTAGAGAGGCTCTCCATCTCTTCAAAGCGATCAAGAATAACACCGTGATCAAAGTCCTTCCATGTTCCGATCCAACCGTAGTGCGTTTGCGGTTTGAACCCGAAACGTTTCTCAAATTCTTCTGTATGCTCCTGTGCAGATTGGGAATCTATCCACCATGTGAGATAGAAGATCTGCGCGTCGGCGAATTGACTGGTGAACTTATAGAGGTCTACCACAACGTCAATATTATACATCGTAACGCAGCTGAGTGGAATGATGTAAGGAAATTTTACATTCCGTTCCTCTTTCGCTGCGCTGAGTGTTTCGAGAGCGGCTTTGACATCTTTGAAGTTGTCGTAGTTCTCTGTTACACCGGGACGTTGTGTGTTGTGGATATCCTCATTCGGTCCGTCAACACTCAAATAGATAATTTTGCAGGTTTCCAAAATATCTTCGGCGCGCCTTGCGATATTGGTTGCGTTACTCACAAGGGATATAGGCATTCCCTTCTCTTTAATGTAGTGCAAGAGCTCGATAATCCCGGGGTAGAGCATCGGTTCGCCGCCCCAGATGTACCAGACAGGTGCCCAGCCTTCATCAACAATTTGATCAACGAGTTCTTTGTAAATTTCGACAGGGACTTCGCGTTGTTTGAGTTCTTTGAGTGATTTCCCATGAAGGTAGCCGTTATCGCCCCACTGTCCACAAGAGTGGCATCGCAGGTTACACATATCAGTAATGCGTAGGCTAACCAATTCAATAGCATCGCCTTTCCCGTGTTTTGCACCGAACGGGTGTCGCCAATTGAAACTCTCTTTGGCGAGTTGGTAGCGCATGAACTTGCTCGAAGTCCCCCAATCTTGCGATATAGCGGTAGCAAGTTCGTTGACAAGAAATCTTGATGAGATTCGACTTCGTAGTGCCATCAATACTCCTTTATTCGTTGTCAGTTTTTACAAGTGTGAGTGCAGCGGAATTCATGCAGTAACGCTTGCCTGTCGGTGGCGGACCGTCGTCGAAAACGTGCCCAAGGTGTGCATCGCATCGGCTACAGACGACTTCGGTACGCGGCATGAAAAATATGCTAAAGTCGGATTTTGTTTCTATAGCTTCTGCTGAGACAGGTTCCCAATAACTGGGCCATCCGGTTCCAGAATCAAACTTGGTTTCGGAACTGAATAACGGGCTGCCACAACAGATACAGTGATAGGTTCCCTGCTCTTTACAGTCGTGGTACTTACCTGTAAAGGCACGTTCTGTCCCTTTTTTTCGAGTCACTTTATATTCTTCTGGGCTGAGCTGTTCTTTCCACTCGTGTTCGGATTTAATAACCTTTTCAGCACTCATTTTCTGTTCCTCCAGTCAATATAACGGCAAGACCGGCAGTTAATAAAGTCTTACATGAATACTATACCACATTTTAGGAAAAAAATCAAATATGTTTCAAATGTCCTGAAGATCGCGAGCGACAAGAAATACCCAAGCAAAAACACTCGCTCCTACCCAGAAAGTATTCCTTAGACCCTGTCTTTCTGCTTTCGCTTTACTGCGCCTAAAACCCGACATTTTGTTGCAGACAGAATTTCGTATCGCACGCCTCCCCAAGTGATTTTGCGTTGGAATACAGCATAGACAGCATTTAAGCCCGCCAAGAATATTCCAACCGAGGTGACATAGGAGGATACGCTAACCGTCTGCTTTACGTTTGGCATGTCTTGAAGCCAATGGGGTAAGTTTTTAGAAAAAAGTCTGTAGCTGATGGCTTCGAGAAAAGGTATAAAGACAATCGGTAGCAGTTCGCGCCGATGAAATAGAAACGGGATTGACCCAAACACGCAGAGCCCTTTCGGTAGACACACAAGGAGACTTATTAACCATTGCACCCAGAGGCCCATGTGAAATGTCATGATCACCTGGCGGTTGGTAAATTCAAAAATCTGTTGCCATGTGCGATTCGCCGTGCGTGTGATTGCCACACAGTCGGGGACAAAATGCACCTTGTGCTTCGTTTCTTGCATTGCGAGTGTCGTGTTAAGGTCTTCGATGGTCGCCTGTTCCCAGCGTTGAAGAATCTGTGTTTTTTCGAGCATCTCCCGTCGGAAAGCGTTAGAGCCGCCCCAGACCATTGTGAGTGGGTGGTCGCCTTGGAAACTCATCTGAAAGTTTACCCAGATGGATTCCGCGAGAGAGGCGATGTTCCAAGTTTGTGGGAAATAGAACCTTCCGCCGACAGTCGTGCCTATCTCTGGTTCTTGGAGCGGTGTAACAAGAAGTGTTAGCCAATCTGCTCGGATAGCGACATCGGCATCTACAAACGCGATGACTTCAATATCATCTGGCAGGTTTTCTATCGCTGTTAAGAGGTTCTGGACCTTTTGTGAGCGACCGAGCTCGTTGTCAACGATATTCGGTGCCAATAGGACATGGACATTGGGATGCGGTTCGGCGATTTCGCAGAGATGTGGATAGGAGACATCGTGCCCCGAATCTGCTTTTTCGTGCGTGACGAAGTAGACTTCGTATTCACCGGCATAGTCTTGGCGCAAAACGTCTTTGGCGTGTTCTTCTGTCTCAGCATCCCATCCGTAGTGAGGTGCAATAATTGCCGCCTTTGGTGTATAGTCCGGTCTTTTTGTATTGCGTTCGCGCCGGGTGTAGAGAAAGGATCGGCTAATCATGAAGAGTTCAACAATAAAGAAAAAATAGGCGGTTGCGATAATATACGTCTGCATAGCGTTCAACCATTACTCCGATGACTATGGGGCTCCCTGTTCCGAAGTACGAAGCAGTGCAAGTGTTGTTTTTAGTTTTGGGACGAGTTCTGCATTCAGTAGAAAAATTAGACTCGGTTCATGTTGTAGTCGTGCGTAGAAACGTCCAGAGACATCAGGTTTGCCGATTTGCAAGGTATACACTTTCTGATTCCGAAGTTCGACGGTCAACTGTACATTTGGCTTGTCGAAACCTGTCGATGTGGGTTTCCGTGCGACAAATGCCTCTGCCGTCAGGTCGTCAAGTTCGTAGATGATGGCGTTGACTTCTATATTGTTTGCGTCTTCTTGCACCGGGGCGGTAATTCGCCAGTTGGTGCCCAAACGTTGGCATGTAATAGGTTCTGCTCCGGACGCGATAAAAGTCAGCCGAATGGCATCGTCAATATGAAAGTCGAGTACCTGTTTATCTCGTAGCCATGCTGCGCCCAATGCGATGTTATCCACCAAGGCAGGTTTGACCCGAACAACCTGTTCGGATTGTTCAGCCTTAACGTAGACAGTTCCATCCTGTGTACGGTTCCCGATAAGGAAAACGGCAGGTTTTTCCTCACCGCGTTGCGTGAAGGCGACTTCAATTGACGGCGGTGCCAACCCGTAGGACGCAAGATTTTTGATAGGCGCATCAACGAATGCGGCAGCCTCAAGGGAATCCACACCGAAAAGCAGATCGCTCACCGCATCCGCGTCTGCTTTTATTTTTTCTGTCGGCGTTTGCAATTCCCAGGTATTATCATAGTTTTTTGTGCCGACAGTTATCTCTTTATCTTGCTTGATTTCAAAACGGATTGTATCGGTCCGTTCAAAATCTATGACCCGTTTATCGCGTAGATCAAAGACAGATTTATTAAGTAAATTGTAGACATCTTCAGACACAGTATAGATGGCATCTTGATGGATGGCGGCTTTAACATAGACCTTTCCTTGCGTTCCGGTGTCTGCTGTGATTGCCGAACCGATGTTAAGCGTGTATGTGTTCCTTGCGTCTGTGATCCGCGCCTGAATACGCGGTGTATCCAATCCGTATTTCTCCAACCGGACAGGATTATTGGCATCTGCACCGTCCGCCTCAAAGGTTGATACTTTTAATGAACGTAACTCCGAAAGAAGCGTCTCAATCTCCTCTACGTCCGCTTTCGCTTCAATAGGGTGGACGAGGTGCCATGTGTTGTCTCGCTTTTCGCAATGAATGGTACTTCCCGTGTCCGGCTGCTGAAGTTGAATAGCAGACACGGTTTGCGTATCGAACTTAATCATTGACCGGTCCCGGAGGTCGGTAGTAGATTTCGTCAGGTCGTCAAGTGCACTCGATTCAATCAGAAAGATATGCGCTTCTGATTTCTCTTTGGCATAGACAGAAAAGTTAATCGCCTTTTTACCGATCAAAAAGGTCGCTGCGGGTGCCTCCCCGTTTGTCCAGAGTGAGAGCGTAATACTCGGTGTATCATCAAGTCCATACTGTGTTAGTTCAGGCACTTCAAGGGTCTGCTTAATGCGTTTGTTGAGCACATCATCCAAGACTTGGTTGACCTTCTCACTGTCTGCATCTACCTGAATCGGTTTGGTGAGTTGCCAGTTTCCGGTTCTGTCTTTTTGCAACTTCAGGTGCTGATATGCGGTATCTGCGAACGAGATTTCGACCTGTTGGACGGTATCGCGCGCGACACCGTAGACCTGATGGATCATCGGTTTCTCGTGTATTGATGCGTCATCAGGTGCTTCCTGAAAAAAGAGGTAATACGCACCGCCGATGCCGATAAGGAGGACAACGATAATCAGCGTTGTTTTGAAATTCATACGCCCACTCCTTTTCGGCGTTGCCACCAGACGGTTACTCCGGCGATAAACACGATGATCGGAATAAAAAAGACAGCGGTTATCTGTACGACGCGCATATCTTGGATAGTCATCTCGCGCAGTGCTTGCTGGCTTAAATCAATTGGACGGATTGCGACGAGGTCTTCTTCTAATGTGAGCCAATTAATTGCGGATAGAAAGAGGTCTCGGTTCGGTGCTCGGAAAATGGCGTTCGCTGCGAAATCTGAATCCCCGAAAACGACAATTCGGGTTGGATCGCGTGCCGGTTCTTCGTTGCTATCTGTGTCATTTTTTCGTTCAACTGCGACGGCGACAGACACAGGGGGTGGCGTATCTACACCGGCAGTATAAGTAAAATCGGTGAAATCTTCGCTGAAAGTTCCGTCGATTTCACGCTGTGTTTCGCCCCAACTGCTTCCGGTTCCCCCAACAGTCTTAAAAAGAGATCTCACATTGAGATTAGCGGTTCTGTCGGCTATAGGTGCAACGGAACGAACCACAGGAAAGGCGACTGGTTCTCTCATAGTGCGTGTAATTTCGTGCAATTCAGGTCCGGGTACGGGTGCGCTGGGTCCGAATAGAGGTATAAACTGTGTCTTGTCAATAACGAGATCATTTCCTATGGTAACACCCCATCGTCTCATACGTCGAACGAATCCACTATTTACATCTTCTGCGGAAGTTAAAGATGGGTCAAGCATCAGGAGTAGTTTTCCGCTACGCGTTAGATATTTTTCTATGGCATCAAGTTCGTTCTGTACTAAAGCGGTTTTTGGTCCTGCGATTACAAGTACCTCACAGTCTGTCGGTATATCGGCTTTCGTCAAAAGCGAGAGTGGGAATGCGGCGTAATTCTGGTTTTCCAGCTCTGTTTTCACCTCACTGTATCCACTGTTATTAGGATCATCAAGTCCGTGTTCCCCGTGCCCGCCGAGAAAATAGATTTTTTTGGTTTCATTGCGGATCAGTTTAAGGATTGCACTTGTGAATTTCTGTTCATCGACAATGGTTACCTTTTCTTTCCGATCTTTACTTTCAAAAATGATTGTTCCGTCATATTGCACTTGGTACTTTTCACTGAGTTGTAGATCAACGAAGGGATCCTTAAATGAGACGGTCAAAAATCTGGTTTCGCGCTGGTACAACTCCAAAATATTTTTGGCACGTGTTGCCAATTGCGGGAGGTTGTTGCTGAAGAATGCTGTCACCTGAATTTCGACTTCAAGATTTTTGAGAACAGTTGTCGTCTGTTCTGAAAGCGTGTGAAGTTGTAGTGCTGTTAAATCTGCTCTTTTATCAAAGCGGTGTGTGACAATAGCGTTCGCGAAAACAGCAATACCGATAACGCCGAGGATGCTCAGTGCGACGTTCGCGCCGTAGCGCGCTTGACGGCTGACGAAGAAGTTTACAAAGTCTGCGAATCGTAACCGGGCAAAAACTGTGAGCGAAACGATTGCGAGGAGCAGGCAGATCCAAAAAACAGGCCATGCGCGAAAAATCCCGCTGGCAGTCGCGCCAAAACCGAAAACCAAGGTAAGCAGTCCAAAGAGTGGAGCTGCAATGTTTTTTTGAGTATCCATGCCCTATCTCCATTTTGATGATTCAATGGACTTGAACGTTGCAAACAGACAGACAGATGTAAAACTGAGATAGTAGACGACATCCTTCAGCGAGATGACCCCGCTGGCAAAGTCGTCGTAGTGTTCAGATAGCGACAGATAACTCAGGAATTTTCCAATGGCACCGCCCCTTGCTGAAAGCGCGCCGATGATCCATAATGTTATGAGAATGCCGAAACTGGTTAGTGCTGCAACGAGCTGGTTTTTGCACATCGAGGACATCAAGAGACCTAACGCCAGAAAAGCTGCGCTAATCAGAATAACGCCAAGGTAACCGCTGAGAAGGAGGCCTATATCTAAGTATCCGAACCGTTGCGTCAAAAACGGAAACAAGAGCGTCAAACCGAGCATAATCAACATGAGTGAGATACTCGCGAAAAATTTGCCGAGAACGACTTGTCCGTCTGTAATCGGCGAGGTGAGGAGCAGTTCAATTGTTCCTGACTTCCGCTCCTCTGCGAAGAGTTTCATCGTCAAGACCGGTGTAAAAAAGAGCAGGATAATCGCCATATTACCGAAGAGCGTTCCCATCACGGCTGCTCCGGTCCCACCTTGACTGCTAAAACTAATGAGTATGGTGGAGAAAAGGAATCCTGAAATCGCAGTGAAAACAAAGCAGACGAAATAGGCGATCGGTGAGACGAAATAGGTGTAGAGTTCTTTTGCGCAAACCGCAAGAATGTTTCTCATTTTTCCGATAAAGATTCATTAATCCATCGTTGCCGAACCTTTCCTACGAAGAATGGCCCGAGCGATTCAATATATTTGGTCGTTTGTTCCGTCTGGCGCATATCCTGTATCAGTCGCGATAGCGGATATAATTCGGGACCGACTAACCCGATGACGAATTCGTTGTCGTTTGTATCCAACCCGAAGCATGCCAGTCGGATATCGCTGGCGTGTCCACCGGCGGCGTAGCTGCGACCGAGCATGGCGTGTTCACCCAAAATGCGTCCACGCTCTCGGTCTTCAAGGCGATAGAACTCAGATTTACGGCGCAATGGATACCAGATAGCCCACGGAAAATTTGGGTTCAACACGTTTTGGCGCGGTCTGTTGAGGAGCCATTCTTCCAAGTTCGGTTCCCTGCCACTTGAATAGGTACGACCGATCATTGTCATCTCTGGACGATATGAGAGGTCGGCAACATGTCGGAATCCTGCCAATAGGTCTCGCACATCTGTCGCTAACGCTGCCGGATCTTCGGTGACAAAAAGGACACCGATGCCAGTCGGGTTATTGATGTCGTCGTATAGTACTGCGTTCAGGCTGCTCTTTTCGAGTGCTTTAACAACAGGTGCGGCGTTTGTGCAATTGGCGAAGACATGGAGTTGGAAAAACAGGCGTCGGTCGCTGACTTGCGGTTCGCCATCGATCGGTGCCCCGACTTCGCGTAGGTCTACCGGTTTTGGACGCGGCGGTCTCTTTTGTTCAGTATTCATAATTTTCTATAACGGCTTTCCAATTTATGGTTGACGGCTGACTGCCATTCTCAACGTTTTGTGACGTACGACTCGCGAATCCATTCCTCAAGCACCTGATCGGGGTTTTCCACGATCCCTTTCGGGAAAGTGAAGGTGGTCTGTCCGGTGTTCTGCTTGATGAGGTTCAGACCGTGCTGGTAACTTTTGAGGCATTCGTCACAGATCTGTTTCACTTTTTTTCCGTCTGCAATGGCACGTTCACAGATAAGGGACGTTGCTTCGCTATCAAACTGAATCTGTAACCCGTGATCTGCGTAAAATTGCGACTCATACCGGCGTACCTGCTCGTGCATGACAGTATCCCGGTTGTAGTCGGCATCTTCAATGATGTGTTTAAGCTCAACATCTGGCGTGTCTACAACTTCTTTGGTAACGACGAATTCATTGACACCGGTAGAAGGGAGCTCAAATTTATAGTCGCGTAACGCCTTTTCGCAGACCGTCATTAAAGCACGGGCACCTGTTTTCTGCTCGATGGCTTTTTCAGCGATTCGGCGTAAACCGTTCTCCGAAAATAGCACGGTGATGCCGTAGGCACGAAAGGCGTTTTCGTATTGCCGAATGATGGAGCCTTCAGAATGTTTCAAAATATAGAACAGGTCGTCCACCGAGAGTTCGTTGCAGACGACATGTACCGGGAGTCGTCCGATGAATTCAGGTTCAAAACCGAAGTCGATGAAATCTTTCGGTGTGACACTCTCAAAGGACAGTGCATTGTTGGCATCGGTCTGACTGGCGATTTCAGCGTTGAACCCGATTCTGCTTTGATGCATGCGTTTTTTAATTATTTTTTCTATACCGGTAAACGCGCCACTAATGATAAAGAGGATATGACGCGTGTTGATAACCTCTTTATCGACTTTTCCGCTTCTCTGGAATTCCATTGCGGCACGCATCTGCGAAGCGACATCGTTTCCGCTCCGGAGGTCAACCTCTGTCTCTTCCATGAGTTTGAGGAGTCCGGTTTGTACGCCGCGTCCGCTCACATCGCGTCCGAGTATATTCGGCGGTGTCGCGATTTTGTCTGCTTCATCGAGATAGATGATGCCGTATTGCGCCAATTCGAGGTTGTCATCTGCCTGTGTGACCAATTCACGAATTAAGTCGTCTACGTTAGCACCGACGTATCCGGTTTCGCTGAATCGGGTGGCATCCGCTTTGACAAACGGGACACCGATAAGTTTGGCGATGTGTCGGATAAGATACGTTTTACCGACCCCGGTCGGACCGAGCATAACGATATTTTGTTTTGAGTAGTCGGCATCCGCAGCCTCAGGGTTTTCGTGGCATTCTCGAACGTGGTTATAGTGGTCGCAGACAGCGATGGCGAGTGCTTTCTTTGCTTCATCCTGTTTAATCACGTACCGATCAAGATACTGCTTAATCTCCTTGGGCTTGAGATCAAAATTTAGGTCAAAAGTCTTTTTCGGTTCAGGTTCTTCGGCTTGGTTATCCGATGCAGGTTCACTGGCAGACACGTTCGTCAGACGGACGGTGCCGCCGTACTTCTTCTGCCAGAACTCTTGGAATTCCTTTTCAATTTCTTCAGGTGTCGGTATTTTTCGATTTGTATTCATAGCTTCGTGTGAACCTCAATCAAGTTTCGGTTCCAGTGAGTTCGTTGCGGATGATTTCAGCACCGGCAACCATTGATTCCAATTTAGCGGCAGCTGCCCACCGCGCTGTCTGGCTGAAACCGCAGTCTGGTGTAATTGAGAGTTTCTCTGGAGACACGTGTTTGAGTGCTTCTCGGAGCAGCGCAGCGACATCTTCTGGTGTCTCGACATAGTAGTTTTTGACATCAATAAGTCCAGCGGCGAGTTCTTTGTCGTTTGAAAACTCGCTCCAGAGTCCGATTTCCGCCATCTCTCGGTTCGCGAATTCCAACGCGAGTTGGTCAAATGCTGCGTCGAGGATGTGTGGAAACAGTGGACGGTAGGAGCGTTTGCCGACAGCGCGCCCGCGGTAGTTCCCGAAACAGATATGCAGACCGATCTTGGCAGATACATCTTCAACGGTGTGATTGAAGAGTTTCACGAATTCGTGGGGACGGTCAGGGTAAACGGCATAAGAGGGTTCATCTAACTGGATGAATTCCGCCCCTGCTGCGACGAGTTGCCGGAGTTCGGTATTGATAATCTCTGCGCATGCGTAAGCGACTTCGAGACGTTCTTTGTAGATGCCGCCGGTCTGGATGCGTCCAGAGAGCGTGAAGGGTCCGGGACATGTTACCTTAAGCGGTTTTGTCGTTTCGTTTTTTGCGAATTCAAATTCTGCGAGGATACCGAGTCCATCGGGTGTGGTGAGTGGGACGGATGGCAGCCATTTGCCGCGCTGATCGTGTCCGTCGGGGCCTTGGGTTCTCGGTGCGGGGAGCTCTTCTAACCCTGTGAACCGTTCATAGAAACCGAGCACGAAATCCTGTCGGCGCATCTCGCCTTCGGTGATGAGGTCAACCCCGGCGCGTTCTTGGTCGGCGATAGCGGTTCGGACTGCATCATCAAGGGTTTCGTTGATGTCGGTTTCGCCGAGTTCGCCGCGTCCGATTGCCTCAAGGGTTACGCACAGCCAACTCGGTGGTGCGTAACTTCCGATGGTACTGGTCGGTATCAATATATCTGTCTCTTGCATTAGACTCCTCTATGCTTTTGTCTTAGAAATTCAATTGAAACTATGAGAAAAACGCCTTTATCGCGCCTCCGACACCAACCGCGGCGGCAATTCGGAAGAGCTAATCCATGAGCGTTTTCTGAAAAGTTGTCACCGCTTTTTTGCCAGCGACGGCTTCCTCCACTTTTCGTAATCGATCCTCCAAAGCGTGTATGTCCGACAAAAGGCGTGCCTCTGAAGATTTTATATCTTCCCGAATCTTTTGCATATCCGACAAAAGGCGTGCCTCTGAAGATTTTATATCTTCCCGCAGTAACTGAAACATATCCAGCGTCGTAATTTTTTCGTCATTCATTGTGAGTCTCCAACGTTTGCGTAGAAAAACGGTGGCATTGTCAAGGCGACGACATCGTCTTCCCCGGAGATTTCGCGTGCCATTGCGAGTGCGTCGTCTAAGTTTTTTGCCCAGTCAACGCCCAATCGTTGTGCAACCCTCGGCTCCTTTGGACCGACGAGGATAACCTTTGAGAGATATTTCAGTGGATAGGTTGCCCAATACCAGACAGTGAACGGATGGAAACCGTGGTGCGCGAATTTGTTCCGATAGCAGTCGATTAGATACTCGTCTTTCGCATACTTCTCTTGGAACTTCTGTTGCATCTCAAAAGGTTCCGTCGTATCGGCGAGGACTTCATCGTAGAACTGTTTGTAGGCGACGTGGTACTCCTCGTGGAATATCTCGTAGGTCGGATTCAAGATAATCACGACACCGTTCTTTTTGATGATCGGTTTATTGTAGAACCAGTTGAAGACATACCCTAAGATGTCACTGACGACCAACACAGGATTGATACGCGCATCAACGGCGTAAGGACTCATATCGGGGAGTCCGAATACTAATGTACTGTACTGGCGTGGGATGTCTATCGCCAACTGATCCTTCATTGAGGTTAACGTTCTCTCGTGGACAGCATCGATGTCCCCTGCATTGATCTGTATCGGTTCGTAGTCCGTTCGTACGCTTTTGAGAATATTATAACGTGCGGATTCTGGCAACAGTGAGAGGGTTGCCGGTGTGAAGGTTTTAATAACCTTCTCGGCGATGTTGCAGTCACGATTCGGTTTCCCGACGTAGCGGAGATGGAACGGGTAAATCGCGCCGTTCATCGCTGCTTCAAGCACTAAGATCGGGGTCTCTTTCTGAATGAGACGGCTCATCCGCTCGATACAGGCGTGCATGTGCGAACCTTCGGGTTGCATTACGTGTGGACTCTCCGCAGTCATGTGCGGTGAATGGTGCGGTGCGATAGAATTATACGTGCCCAGACCGACTGCGACGGATTTGTGTCCACCGTTGAGCGGAATCTGTATCATATCAACATAAATCACGAGATCGGCTTCAAGGGCTGCTTTATCGGTCTCAACGATTTCGTCTTTTTCTGTGCGTCCTACGGCAACTATCTGATCGGCATCTTCGGCATCGAAGTTTCGGAGTTGGTGTGGATAGAACTCATCCATGATGTCTTTGCCGAGCATATAGGCGAGTTCATGCTCCTTCATCTTACGGTGTAACGCGACGGCACATATCAGTTCGATGTTCTTTTTTTCTACGCCGTAGCTATAGAGCATCTTCAGGAGTGTCTCAATCATAATCTGCCGCATATCCGGCTTTTTGGTAGCAGGAAAGGGTTGGCAGTTATCGTCAAACAGGATGAGTACCTTTGAATTGCCGTCAACGAGTTCGCTGAGCGGTGGCATATCAAGGGGGTTTTCAAAGGCGCGCTGCGTGTGTTCGCTCAATGCGGCGCGTTTGATTCCTGGTAACGGCGGCTTGGCGTAGAAGACCTCCGAATTGTCCGGCAGTTTCGCGTTGATGAGATGGTTTCCGAAGTAGGTGAAGTATTTCATTTAAACTGGATAAATCACTTGTAAGTCGGTTCAATTGATGTTGTTATGGTTCTGCAATCACCAATTTATTCTATCATAATTTGTGGGAATGTGCAAGTTTTTTATTAGATTATAGGAATTTTTTGAGAAAACGAATTATTATGAAGTTGAGCAAGTTTCGTGCCAGTTTAGGCTGCATCCTCATAGACTGTGTCGACAAAAATTGCCCTAAATCGTGCAAGTCTCAAAACAGATTGCACGAAATAGGGCAATTTCAGATTTTCTATGTTTAGTGGAATTTTAACAGTCTTGTGTTTTTGGTAGTACCCTTAATAGTTATACGATTCTTGCTTTTTTATCGCCCCATTTTGCATTGACTGAAGGGGCACAGAGATGATCACGATTGTATTCCAAAGCAGCAGCCACATCATCGTGTCCACCATCCTCTAATTCGCGTATTTTCTGATTATAGTGGGCAATTACGCGATCATATACTTCTTCTGCCGTTAAGCCGTCAGCAAATGCCCGATCAATTTCAGAATCACAATCAAAAAAAGCATCGGAAACATGCATCAACACAATGAAGTCTTCATCGTACCCAAAATAGGCGAGGCACCCATTATTGACAAAGTCTGTACCGAGTTCAGCAGCAGTTTGACAGGCAAAAAAGTGAGCCACCTTGTTGCTTAATTCTTTAGCTTGATATTTGCCTATATCAAAAATGGGATTGCAATACTCGCCCATATATGTTGTATAGACACCGTGCCCGACACCGGTCATGTACACAATGTCTTCTTGACATGCTTTCGGTTGAACGTAGACTCGACGCGCGGATCTGCCCTGACAACGCACCACTTCAAACCCCTTGGATTCCAAGTAAGGATAAACATGCCTATTTCTATAGACACAAGATGCCTGTGTAATTTTATCGTAACTGGAATCAATAGCGAGAATTTTCAAAACTGTTTCCGATTCAATACGCTGTCTTTTGTCCGAAATAGCGTTCTTATTTAGTAGATTGGAGTGTTCCATTGCGCGCCCGTTTGATTAAGCGCGCAATCATGCGCTGTTCAACCTCAATGAGCGTGCAGCCTATACGTGTCCGGGCCCGGACCTCGTTAATAGCACGCTTCTTGCTGAATACTCCCAGTCCCAAGATACCTACGTCAAATCTGGGACGTTGTCGGATGCGTTCCGCAACTAATTCCGACTGTTGTTCAGGAGTCAATTGGATAAACGAAAACCTTGCGGGTTCGTCGTCTATCACTTCCCGCAAAGAGAGCCATTGTCCATCAGGAGCCATAGCTACCGGACGGCTCCAATGATCTTCGCGAGTCATAGGTGTGTTATTCGCCATGAATGGTCTCCTTAAAAATGGTTCAAGCCTCTTTAGAGAAGTTAATACCTAAATATCAGAGAAAATCGCCGGACGAACTCATATACAGCACTCAATACCAAGTATCAGCCTTAATATTATTTTTTTTTGCACTGCCAGATAAGTGAACTATATAGACATTATACAATAAAAACAACCAAAATACAATAAAAACAACTAAAAGTCACAGGACGATTTAGTTTTCGGTTTTATTTTCATTTTCGTTTACATAAGTTGACGTTTTCTTACGGAATATCGCGAGCACAGCTCGCTCCTACCGAAGCGGTATATTCATACAGATGAAGTAATTATTTAAAACTAAATGGCTCTGCTAAAAGTCACCAAAAACACAGAGAACCACCCAATATCAACCAGTCAGTAGACGACCACAACTCGTGCTTGTCATGAGTCCAAGCAGAATCATCCAAAAGCCGGTACATTGCTATACTTCTTAGTATATTATCAGTCGTCTCCGAAAACAGAAGTTCCCAGAATGCTACTTTTTTACTCCGGCTTTTTGTACAAAAAAAGAGAGAGTCATCAACTCAGAAAGTTGACGATTCTCTTATTCATTTTATTCCTTGAGACCGGTTCGCCTCAAAACACTATAGAATCAGGATTTTAGGATGAACAGGATTACGCTCCCTATCCACGCAGGAGTTGCATTTGTCGGTCATCAAAATGACGCTCTGATTTTTGGGTTGGGCGGATACGCCACGCGTCCGGTAAGCGGACAAGGGTATTGATAATATCCGGGTTCTCGAAGTATGCATCATCTAACTGCCAAAATTGGAGACGCGGATAGGTTTTATTGTTATGCTCAAAAGTGCCCATGTCCTGTGACTCTTGCCGCATTTTAGCGGTCACGGGTTCAAGGGTGATAAAGATGCCGACTTCTGCGTTGTGCTTATCCATTACACGACAGAAGGCGCGGACTTGAGTGATAGTAGGTTTGCCTGTCTTGACCTCGGCGAGGATACGGGCGTTCGTCTCTTTTAGCTGCTGTGGATTCCATAATGTGACATGCCCGACTCCATCAAGTCCACCATCGCCGACATCTTTGGTGGGTCTCAATCCGAGTCGGGTTACCGCCCAATTCGAGAAGTCGTGATATTTCCGTTTGTCCCCCTCTTTCAAAAGTTTTTGAACTTCCTGCATGTTTGTTGGGTAGCCTTCAATCTGGTAGTCAACGGATGGGGCCAATCCATGTCGGTCTGCCAACCGTTGACGCATCGGATCCAAAGCAAGGATTGTTATATCTATTCCCATCCACCGTCGATTGAGGGTGTGTGCAGCATCAATTGTTGTACCGCAGCCACAGAACGGATCAAGAACGATGTCCCCTTCGTTACTGGAAGCTTTTATCATGCGTTCATAGAGAGCGCGTGGTTTTTGCGTCGGATAGCCAAGACGTTCTTTGGCCATATTATTTATCGTTGGAATCCGCCAGACATCATGCATTCTTTTCCCATCTGGATGCGGTTTGTATCTGGCATCGCCATAACTGCCAGATGCTTTAACCCAATTGCTATTTTCAGCGTAAGGCTCGCGCATTTGATCGTCATTGAAGGTCCACGTTTGTCCTGCTGAATAGAATAGGATTATGTCATGTTTCCTACCATAGAATTTTTTAGATGTGCTTGCTACATTGTAGTAGTGCCATACAATCTCATTTTTAAAATACTCGTTTTTACTATGGTTTTGCTGATCCCAGATTGCATCCATAATACCTTTGAGGTAGTGTGAGGCAGTTGGATCGCAATGCAGGTATATACTACCATCCCGTGTTAGCACACGGTGCATTTCTGCGAGCCGGGGTCCCATAAAGGCGAGGTATGCACGCATCGCGCCTTTGTTACCAGACACGGCGTTCTGTAGCACTAAATCATAACCTTTGAGACAGGTGTCGAGTGCTTTATAGGTATCACTGGAAAATGCGCGTTGTTCGATGTCAGCGCGTGCGTCTTGGGCAGCGGTGTCCCACGTCCATGTATCCGTGAATGCTTTCTTCTGTGCTAGGGAATCACCGAGGAAGGTGTTGTAGTCTCGACCTGAGTTGAAGGGTGGGTCGGTGCATATTAGGTGGACGCGTTCGTCGGGCATCTCACGTAGGATTTCTAAGTTATCGCCGAAATAGAGTTTATTCATCTTCAGAATTACCTCCGTTGTTACGCATTTCCCGAAGGAGATGATCAATAATAACTGCAAGTTGGGGATCGTCTTCTACTCGAAAAGACAGTGGAAGTGCTGTTTGGAGATCTGCTATTGCCTCCTCAAAACGACCTGATTCCTTTTTGGCTAATGCGCGTTGATAATAGATATAAGCGTCATCCGGATCCATGTTGAGAGGGTTACTGAGACTTATAGCCTTGTTATAATCGGTGATAGCTGCTTCATGTTGTTTTAGCTCATACTTCGCAAGTCCGCGCTGATAGTAAGATTTTCTATCATGGGAATATACGCGAATTGCTTCATCATAATCGGCAATAGCTTCCTCATATTGTCCCAGTTTATACTTCGCAAATCCACGCCAGCGATAGAATTCCGTACTATTGGGTGACAAGCGGATTGCCTCATCATAATCAGCAATAGCTGTTTCGTATTGATTCAGAGCGGCTTTTGCTAGCCCACGTCGGTAATAGGAATTTATATCATTAGGAAATATACGGAGCACTTCGCTATAATCTCTAATAGCAGATGGATATCGCTCTAAGGAAAAATTTGCATTCCCTCGTTCATAATAGAATTCTGCATAATCTTCACTTTTTAGATTAATTGCCTTGTCATAATCGGCAATGGCTAACTCATATTGTTTTTGTGAGTTATATGCAAGTCCGCGATGGTAGTAAGTATGGGCATCACTAGAGTTGAGACGGATTGCCTCATCATAATAAACAATAGCCAAGTCATACTCGCCCCTTAGATATTCCCGTATAGCGCGTTGTTTGTATTCAAAGGCACTGAGTTCGGTATAGATTCTGCTTTCACTACGTAAACGTGCAAATCCGTCAAAATCAGGAAATAGCATCGATTCAGTAATACCTAACACTTGCTGCAGAGATGTCAGAATATCTTGTTTGCTACTTTCCATAATAACACATTCTGCATCTGCGTCGAAATGCGAATCTCCGAATAAAAAAATAGATTGCTGTGCGCTAATACGGCGATTCTGCTGGCGCGGTTGCCATTGATACAATTGCTTAGATTGAGGTTGAGGAAACTGAAATTTCTCGTCTCCAATATTTTGGAAGAAGTAATCAATCTCCTTTTCTAACAATGCTAATGTAATCTCTTTGAACTTAGGAGGTTCATTTTGCACAGCGTAGACTTTGCCATTCGGGGGTTTTGAGGAATCCTGCGGAATTTTGGGATCTAGCTGGCATGCAAACCAAAGCGCAACTAAGGCATTATAGGTAAAGTCTATTAAACAAGTAGCTGCCCCAAAGTGTTGAAATTCAACAAGTATTTCCAAATCCTTCAGTTTCCGTCCATCTTTCTCGTCGTACCCTTGAAGACGCGCATCGCTGATTAAAACTCTATTGATCTGAAGGAATTTCTCAAAATCTCTATCCGACTCCTTCGGACGGCGAAAAGCTGATGCTTCTATCCTGTACGCTGCATTTGGAACACCCCGAAACAGATAGGATCTGGAATCAAATTGTTGTGCCCATTCCATAAACCCATTTAGCGTTGTGAGAGGTTCTACAACATATTCAGGCTGGTTATTCATAATCATGTTCCGTTTGTTTTAAGGGTTGATGCATATTACGTGGACGCGCTCGCGGGATATCTTTCGTAGGATATCAAGATTATCGCCGAAGTAATGTCATGTTCATTAGATTATGTTATGTATAGTATACCAAATTTTGACTTCAGAATCAAATTTCTTTTTCTACATCAATAGAGATCTTGTTCTATATGAAGACGCTGAGATAGTGGTTGTGTTCCTCAGAATTTCATTGTATGCCTGCTACTTTTATAACGTGAGTTTGATAAATGTTGGACTTATGTAGAGTCCAGTGTTAATGGCCATCATATACTGCACAAACTGGGAAGTTTGTGCTACAATTCACGTCTCTGTGATACGAAAATAGAACCTGCAACACCTCCAAAATGATTAATCAAACTGGAGTTTTATAATAAAGTTTAAAATTAATAGGACACTCCACACCGGTTCGGTTAGAAACCGAACCTACCGGGCGGAGGAAAGTGTCTCTTTATTTTTCCGATTCACTATAAATCAACCGGGGAGTAGACGATAGCCGATGCCGGTTATGAGTCCGACGATGATCCAGATGCCGCCGATGAAGCACTCGCCTAATATAACGCCTAAAATGAAGGGTCGGAGTTTCCTGTACTGCGCAACGCCGCCGAACTTCAGGACGGTGTACTTGAGCAACCAGCCGATGAAGAATGAACCCCAGAAACAGTACGTCGCATAACTTGTCATCATAAGATAACCGATGGGATGTAATTTCCACCAGAGATAGTATTGGCGCATCCAGAACATCCCGAACATCGCGGCACCGCCGAAGATGAACGAACCGAGCCGCTCTAATTCGATACCGGTCGGGTGTTGAAGGATACTCGTGAGCCGATTGAACGGTGTCGTCGTGGAGATCATATACGTCCAGTGCTGTAGGTTGACCGCGCCGTGTGTATAAGCGAGGTCTATTGAGGAATAGTAGGAGACACCGATTGCTAAGACGATCGCAATTCCCATCGCAATCAGGAACGGACGCTGCTTGAGACGTAAAGGGTCCGCGAGTTTGAAGTTGTTCATGACGCTCGGCATCAATATTTCACGCATATCGAACATCAAGACGCGTTCGTAGGCGACCAGCGTCCAACTGGAGGCGTTCACACGTGAACTGCCGAAAAGTGTGACGAGGTATTCACCCGGAAGGAAGGAGTAAAGCACAAACAACAATCCACCGTTGGCAACCATCCATGTCATCACGGTTGTTAATCCGAGGAAGAGGACTAAGATGAAAAATGCGACCCAGAAGCTCATACCGGCAGTGGTGCATATTAGGCAAAGTGCAAGGATGCCGAGAATTAATCCGCAGACTGCGAAGGCGTAAGAGAGCGGTTCATGGGTGTCGTCGGTCTCTCGTTTGGGTCCGAATATCGCAGTGAAGGCGCGCGTGAAATGCCTTTTACCGCTCCAGAGGATTAACACGATAAAGATAAGGAACCCGCCCATCTGCTGGTTTTGGTGGAAGTCCCATTGGTTCACTTTTGAACCGGTTGCGTAGATAAGCACCGTCTCCATTCTACCGAGTAAGAAGAAGAACCAGAAACTAAACGAGATCTCGAGCGTGAGTAGATAGACAACAGCGATGACCGAGGGATAGATAAAGAGATTCACCGAGGGCCACCACGCCAATGCGGAAAACGGTTTTTCGGTGAAGAATTGGGCGATCGGGAAATAGAGCGGCGGGTTCGGTGTGGATGGGAGGTAGAGATGCAATCCTTTCAAGCCGTGCAATAGGACCGGTATCGCAAAACCACACCACATCAATCGAGACTTGAAGAACCTGTTCACGAGCGCGCCACCCGATGGTGTCTGAAACATCTCTACCGGCAATTGGACGAGCGGAAAGGTGAACCGTTCGTATTCGACCCACTGTTTTCGGAGGAGCACTGTCCAGCAGATGGTAACGAAATAAAAAATAAGGACGAACACGCTCCACCCAACGATCGGTTTCAACCATGCGCGCCAAGGGATTGCATCTCCTTCTGGTAACTGTTCGTAAAAATAGAAGACAGCTTTCGGATCGCTGACGACCATCCATTCGGGGAGATGTTGATGGAAAAGGGTTGCCCATTCGTTTTCAGGTGTCGCGAAGTAGAACGGACTGACGGCGAGTGGGATGAGGTATCGCATCAATCCAGAGGACGGGATACCGGATGCGACCAGCATCATTCCCCATACAATCAGGAGTTCGTTGGCTTGCAGTTCGGCACCGGATATCAGTCTTTTGAGAAGGACATTGACACCGAGGACGAAGACCAACATCACGAAGACGACGGCGATCGGCATGTGGTTACCGGCAAGGTAGGTGCCGCCGACATGGAAATCATTGTACGGCGTGATGAGGCACTGGCATATTACAGCAGCGATACCGATCAGTACACTCCGCGTTGTGATACTACGATAAGTGGACTGCGTGGTTTGCGGGGAATTCTGCGAAGGGACGGGAGATGTCATAGGATATGTATTTGTCTACTAATAGCGAGCGAAGTCGGTCCGTAAGTCGAATACAGTTTTAACTGTGGCGGTTTTTCCAGTGTTCAAGGCGGTCTGGATGGCACTTCTGTAGTCTCGGAGTCGAAAGCGTCTAATCACCAGTGGACGCAATTGGGGTCCCGTTTCTTGAAGGAGCCGCATACCGAGTGTAAAGGTATGAATCTGTTCGTCATTGTATGTTTCAATGCCATAAGTATACGCACCTTTTACTTTCAACTGCTTATACCAGACCGAGACCCAGTCGATGTTTTTCGGGATTCCGGGCATACCGAGCAAGATGACTTCGCCATTTGCATGCGTAAAACGGAGTGCGTCATCTATTGTAACGCTGGAACCGATGCAATCAAAGGTAATATCTACGCCTCCGATTAATACCTGTTGCCCCAATTCGGGTTGATGCGGTTCGGAGCCTGTGAGTTCACAGAACGCCGTATATCGACCGCGATTTGGCGATATTATGTCATTCGCGCCGAGTTCAAGTGCCAATTGTTGTTGGTGCGGATACTTCGCGAAAATGAGGATCCGGTTTTGATAACCGAGCATCCGAAGTGCGGCAACCGTCAGTAGTCCGATCGTACCGCCGCCGATGATGCAGATATTGTTTGCCGTGTTATATTCCGACTTCAAAACGCCATGTATTGCGCAAGCGAACGGTTCAAGCAGTACGGCTATTTCGTCTGCGACATCATCGGGTACAAGATGGAGTTGTGAGCGGTGTGCGAGGACGTATTGGCTCCATCCGCCGCCTGTATCGCGACAGTAACCGGTCTGTATGCCTTCGGAGATGTCACCTTTTGTGATGTTTTCACAGTTGGTGAAATACTGGTTTTGGCACTGATGGCATGGCGGCGAGATCCCGCGTACCTCGCATGAGAGTGCGGGTTCAATCACGACGCGTGCCCCGACAGGGAAACCCTCCACTGCGTCCCCGATCTCCGCAATCTCACCGACGACCTCATGTCCTAACACGAAAGGCGTTGAGGTGAACGGTGAGAAATAGGGACTCCCCTTCGCTGTGATCGTCGCCAAATCGGAGCCGCAGATACCGCTAAGTAGCGTCCGGACTGTAACCCATTCAGGTGTCGGCAGCTCTGGCTCTGGGATGTCAACGAGATTTACACAGGAAAACGGCGACGTGTAGAGACCGCGCCACTTTTTTCCAAGGTAGCGCATAGCGAGATAGCGAGGGATGTTTTTGTGATATTGAATGGCTTCCACTTTGATAGTTCTCGTTGTCGGTTGTCAGTTAAAGAGGGTTTCCGATTAACCAAACACCACTTGTAACTAATAGAGATTATAACGATTTAAGAACGGTTGTATCAATTTTATCGTTTCGTCCTCGCAACTATTATGTTGGGATATCCCATAGTAAAATCATACCGTTCTTACTTGCGCAAGCAAGGGTACGGTTATCCAAGCTGAAAGCAACGGAAGATATATCCTCTTGAGCACCGTTAAATGTAGATTGGTGCTTGCCAGTATCAACATCCCACAGACGAATAAGGTTATCCGGATGCACAGTAGCGAATTTTGTCTTATCGGAATTGAAGGTTACAGACTCAATATTATCGGTCATTTCTTTAAGATAAGTAGATACAGGTTCTCCTGTTTCAACACTCCAGAAACAAAATTTGTAACTATTGCTTTCATCTTCTACAAAGAGAAGTAATCGACTATCGCTACTGAAAATAATGGATTCGGCATTAGAAATGCTGTTAGTACTTCCAGTGTTTCTGAATTTTCCTGTCTCAATGTCCCAGAAGTAAATTTTTGATCTGGTTAAACCAACAAGTGTTTTGCTATCCGGACTGAATCTGAGATTCCCTATTTTCTCTGTGATAGTGGCTTTTTGTTCGCCCGTGCTAACATCCCATAAATGGATATTTTCATTACTACTTTTAGTCACAAGTATTTTACTATCAGGACTGAGTCGAACAGATTTAAAGGTTTTCATTTCGCATCTGACAGAGTGCTTTCGTTCGCCTGTGTCAATATTCCATAAACTAATTTTTTTTCTGTTATCCACACCGGACTTGGCGTATCCAAGACGATCAATTTCTCTCTGGGTTCCTATAGTCACGAGTGTTTCACTATCAGGACTGAATCGAACAGATTCAAAAGTTTCTTTCTCGTTTGAGATAGAACGCTTTCGTTCGCCTGTGTTAGTATCCCATAAATGGATGCTTTTAATTGAACTTTCCCGAGAAGAATATCCATAACTACCTACTTTTTTTTCGGTTTCTATAGTCAAAAGCATTTTACCATCCGGACTGAAGCGGAGAGATTCCATTTCGCATCTGATAGTGGTTTTTTGTTCGCCTGTGTTAACATCCCAAAATGTTCCACCGCTATCAATAAGTGTTTGGTTATCCGGGCTCAAATGAACAGATCCGAGGTTTTCTATCTTCTTTTTTCGCTCACCTGTGCTAACATCCCAGAAATAGATAGTACACTTACCGTCTGTATAGTGTTCTGCATAGCGTTGATTAGCCTCATTCGTGTTTATGAATGTTCGGCTGTCTGGGCTAAAATAAAAAGAACTAAAATAAAAAGAACTAAAGTTTTCTGTTGTGATGGTGCTTTTTCGCTCACCTGTGCTAACATCCCAGAAATAGATAATTGTATCTCTCAAGCCTCTATTATCGATACTTGCTAACAACTGCCCGTTAGGACTAAAAACTACGGATTCAATATTACCGATGTGTCCTCCAACCAATGTTTTCGTATTTTCACCCGTTTCAGCATCCCAGAAATGAATACTGCCATCGGTGCTTTCGCTGACAAGTGTTGCATCGTCATATTCTGTGTCTCGTTCTGCGTTTATAGGTTGCTTCCCTTGAAACACTACTGAGAAGACGGGACTTGTGTGTTTTTTCAAAGTGGCAAGATGTTGGGATGCTTTAGGATCCCATATACAAATTGCCTTATCTTTACTCCCACTTGCGAGTGTTCTTCCATTGGAACTAAAATCAAGAGACTGAATACTATCTGTATGCTCCTTTTCAAGGGAAATCCTGTTTTTATTTGTGTACCAAAAGGGTCTGTCCTCATTAGAATCCCATTTTACAAAAGGTCTAAGCGTCCGTATATCCCATAGGTAAATGGTGCCATCGCTGTATCCACTGGCAAGTATACTATCATGAGGACTGAAAGCAACCGAAGTCACCGCTTTCTGTGAATTGTCGCTGATGAAAATAGTAGGGTATACATCGGTTTTCGGCTCATCAAGCGTAGTGATACATCGGTTTTTCCCGAATCGAGTTTCTGATTCCCATAAACGAATAGTGCCATCGTTACTTCCACTCGCCAGCATCTTGCCGTCAGGACTGAAAGCAATCGAAGTTACACCACTGTGCTCTAAGGTAGATTTGTGAGACAATGAAACAATCTCTTCTTTTCTTGAGGTATATCCTCGGGGTTCTTCAAACACCGCCTCCCATAAACGAATAGTGCCGTCATCGCTTCCACTCGCCAATATGCTGCCATCAGGGCTAAAAACAATCGAAGTCACACTACCGCCGTGTCCGTTAAGAATATGTTCTTTATCAGCACCTTCTTCCATGTCATAGTAGTTGGAGTTGTTAAAACTCCAAAGTTCTATTGTATTGTCCGCCTTACCACCAGCGATTATATTACCCTTTGGAGAGCAAGCAACCGATAGTACTTCTTCATGGCTTGGAAGTAGCTTAAGCTCTTCACCAGTCATGGCATTGTAAATTAAAATTCCGAATGGACTGGCGACTGCTCGATAATTTTGATTAGGAAGATAGGCAATTTGATTTATTTTGTATTTTCCTAAGATGGCTTTTGGCTTTTGATATAGGTTCATAAATTAATTCATCCGTTGATAATGCATCATTAGCATGTAGATTAGGTTGAGCGGCACAGAAAAAATCAGAAACAGAAACTGGAAAAAACAAGAAAAACTTAACACTTCGCTTAATCATATATTCGTTTTTGGTTGTCGCCTTACGCTCCAATTCGAGGTACGCTTCGGGCGTTAGATAAGTCGGTGCTGCCATAGGTGCCATCTGAGTGCCTCCTTCTCTGATGCTTCCGTTTAAGTGTTTAGGCACAATTATAACTAAAACGCTTTCGCGTATCAAGTAAAATATTAAGATAAACTTCGGGGATATAGCGAACAGGGATAATATAGGCGGGACAGGATGTCCCGCCTATGGGCAATTCGATTAAGCGTTTGCTTCGGTTTGGTAGTATTCCATGAGGATCTGTGCGACTTCGGGGCGTGCGATTTCTGGTGGGGGTGGTTCGCCAGCGGCGAGCATCTCACGCAATTGTGTCCCAGAGATGCTGAAGTAGTCGTCCTCGTCGTGCGCGGAGTCGCTCATCATAATGATTTCATTGCGCTTTTTGCTCCATACGGTGAAATTACCACGGAAGATACCAATTTCGAGCGCGTCTTCAGGGATCGTGTCGAAAATCTCTTGTGCATCGAATGCCTCGTAGTAGTCGCCTGCGCCTGCGTGGTCGCGTCCGACGATGAAGTGTGTCGCACCGCAATTCTGACGGAAAACGGCGTGGAGGAGTGCCTCCCGCGGCCCGGCGTAGAGCATATCGAACCCGTAACCGGTGATAGAGACGGTATTTTCGGGGAAATAGTGTTCCACCATTGTACGGATGCAAGCATCACGAACATCAGCGGGGATGTCTCCCGGTTTAAGTTTACCGAGGAGCATGTGAATCAGGATACCGTCGGCATCGACTGTCTCTTGTGCGATTTTGCAGAGTCCTTCGTGGGCGCGGTGCATCGGGTTCCGTGTCTGGAAAGCGACGACGGTGTTCCATCCGCGCGCAGCGATGTCTTCACGAATCTCGACGGCTGTGCGGAAGGTGTCTGGAAAGTCTTCTCGGAAATAGGAGTAGTTCAGTACCTCGATCGGACCTGAAAGGACATTGTCTCCGACATTTGCGAAAGCCGGGACACCCGGGTGTTCCGGGTCGGTGGTTCCGAAAGTTTTTTCGATGAGGAGCTGTTTTTGGTCTTCTGAGAGGGTCTCAATCGCCGAAACCTTCATCACCGCGAGTGGCGGGTTGCCTTCTACGTTCGGGTCGCGGAGTGCGATACTGTCAGCGTTTTTCACTGCCTCAGTGAGTTGTTCCGACGGGACGATGTTCATCACCGGAACGGGCCAGAAGAGTCCATTCGGCAGTTTCATGTCCGTCGCGACGCTTATCGCTTCGTCGATGCTCATATATCCGGTGAGCGGTGTAAAGTACCCTGACGCGAGCATAACGGCTGACGCTGCAGCACCGGAAGAGAGCAAGATAGACGGAAGTTGTTCCGCCTCTTTCATCAATTTTGCGCGCTTTGCGTCATCCGAAACATAAAGCGGTTGCAAGGTTTCGGCACCATGTGGTTTAATCATCTTTTGCTGATGTCTCCCTATTCATTTTTCTTTGTTGTCAAAAAATAGAAGGTTTTTTGTTAAGAGTCTAAATTAATTGTTTTGTTGTACAAGGAAATCGCTCTTAATCAACGGTACGGTTTTGGACAACGGACAAAACCGAGCAACCTTAATAACAGGACTTACGCAAAATTGGTTCAGAACGCCTATTTTGATATAATAAAGGCACTTTCTATCAGGGTTCGGTGCGGTTAGAAACCGCACCTACCAGGGGAGTGTGTAAGTCCTAAATAGTTTAAAAAATTTGTTCGACTGTACAGCCGTTCCATATCCAAAAATGGTCTCTCCTGTCCCACTCACCTCCGGTCTGCACCCGTGTGTTGGGTGTGAAGATGACTTGGGTGAGGTAACCGTCAGTGGCTTCTACTGTATAGGTATGCTGATGTACTTCGTTGTTATCTACGACGAAATCTTTAAGAATTCGTTTTCCGTTTGCCAATAAGTTAACTGTGTGTATAGCATTTCTACTGCCAGAGAAGGTGTTGGTTACACGATATGTACCTTCAGGCAGGTCGAGTTTGAAGGCGGCATCTTCTTTACCCCAGATCGCATCTCTTGCTAACGGACCTGCACTCGCTGGTCCATTGTAAGCCTCACGCGGTGATATTCTCCGAGCATCAATCCGCGAATCTCTATGATTCCACTCCGTGTCCCATCCAAATTTACCGGTCGCGTACATTGTTCTTGGTCCGATAGGGTGATGATTCGGTGCTGTTTCACCGTTATTTGGTTGCATATCGAAATGGATGACGAGGTTTCCTGTTTCCGACTGATGCCAGAGGTCAAGTACGGGTCCCGGTGCAAGTTTTCTTTTAAAGAGTTTGAGATTTTTCGTCTCATGGATGATGTCATAATTCGGCGTAAGGTCTGCAAATTTCTCAGATGCCGGATAGAACCAAGCGATGATATAATCTTCCGTGATATAATTTAATTCCACGCTTTCTTGATTGTTACGGTTCACTGGGAAATAGTCATAGTTGGCTTCGTAGTTAAGGAGATGTACGATGTCATCGGCGTATACCCCATAGTAAGCGGTAGAGTGTGCAAAGGGTGTGACGTATTCAATCCGTCCCAACGCATCAGATTTGTGCCAATCTGTGGTACGATGTCTAAACGTTGTATGAGGTTCTATGAGTTTCGCGCCGGAAACGAGTTCGGCAATCTCCGGTGCGATGCGTCCGTGATCATAAGCGGTTCTACCCCAGTGGAGCAAACTAAATACAATCAGGCAGGCCGCAACGGTGTAGCGACCGAATTTACCGAAGTTCGGGATTAACCACGGTGCCAACATCAGTAAAATATAGAAGTGGATTCTGTCATTGATCCAACCGCCTGGTCCATAACTCCACGGTGCCCTGATGAACATATATGTAAACACGATTGCGATCAGCAAGAACGCATCGGTCTGTTTCACCCATTCCTTACGGTGAACTCGGTAACAGATAGAGATAAGGATTGAGATTCCTAATATGAAAAGCAGGAAATGGTTAACGGGAAGATGCCAGTCGGTGAAATAGACGATGGATTTAACCCCGAGAAAATAGTCCCAAATCCACTCCATACCGCGATGGTTACCGCGTGGATGCTTTTTAAGGCTTTCGAGATAGTATTCTATCAGGACGAAGTATATAGGGACCATGTAGAGCAGGAAACGGAAAAGCGGTTTAAGATGTCCGATAAACGCATGGAACCATTCGGTGTGCCGTTCACGCCACGCCGCGGCTAACGCTTTAGTGCCCCATGTCCATCCGCCTGCTATAGAGATCGCTAAAACAATAAGTCCGTAAGAGGCGATATGCGATAGATAGGTCAGCAACAGCAATACATAAAGCCATGCGAGATGTCGGACCTGCATATCGTCTTTATGTTTCCACCAGAAACCGAAACTAAAGAAGAAGCACGAGATGCTCAATGTGAAATTATAGAACCCCATATAGAGCAGGTAGTTGTACGCGAAAGGGAAACCGAGCCAAGCGTACACAAATTTCCCTTCTTGGTCCTTGTGGACGGCATTGAGGAAATAGAAGAAAGAAATGGGTATCATGCCGATCGCGATGGAGAGAAAGACCTTCTCCGCGATAACAGGCGGAAATATGTAGAGGAGTGCTGCGAGTGAAATATGGGATAGCCAGTTCGGGAAGATCGTGATGTTCAGCTGCCAGGCATCCCGCATCTTATAGTTTGCCTGATCGGCGTAATCTGTGAGTACTTTGGCGTTGTAAATGTGGCTAACACCGTCTTGGGATGGGAAATAGGCGAAGATCCATAGCGGGAGGAGATGCAGGAGAAGTAACACGACAAATAGATGTTTCCATGACGGATTTCTCCAATTAAACATATCTTCTTTGAGTTGTCTCCACGACAAACTTCTCCAATTAAACATGTTCTTTTCCTGATAGGTGTCGTCCTATCTAAGTCTGTGAGTTTTCTCTGAAGTAGAGGCAATATTCCGTCAGTGGACAGCGTTCACATAAAGGTTTTCTGGCATCACAAATTCGCCTACCGAAGTAGATTAAATTCATGTGGAAAGGATACGCCTTCCCGGGCGGTATGATCGGTGGTAACGCTTGATGCGCTTTCTCTGCGCTACAGTTTGATGGAATTAGTCCGAGGCGTTTGGAAATCCGTAGAATGTGTGTATCAACAGGGAACACCTCTCTACCACACGCAAAAGAGAGCGTAACGGAAGCGGTTTTGATTCCGATGCCTTTGTGTTGACAGAGCAGGTCCAGTGCCACCTCGGTCTCCATGTCGTGGATAAATTCCAGTGAAAGTTCCCCATGCTCATCTTTTAGCCATGTGAGAAAATTCTTGATGGTCTCGCTTTTCTGCTTTCCTAACCCGGCAACCCGAATAGCTGCCTCTATGGCTTTGGTATCCGCGTGCAGGACATCCTCCCAGGTCGGGAAGTGTTCTTTGAGTTTTACGTATCCCTTATCACGGTTAACATCTGTCGTATTCTGCGATAGGATTGTCAGGATAAGGCATTCGAGTACATTTCCCGCGCCGTCGCGGGTTGGTACACCGAGTAAATCTTCTAACGTTTCTGAGACGAGTGCTGCTTTCTGTTTAAGTTCCAATTGTCTTCTTCCGATAGTTTTGTTTTAAATATTATACCACAAATGGAAAAAATAACAACGCATTTTACTAATTGCTGATTGCTAACTGCTGAAAGCCAATTAAAAGAGGAAACGGTACATCGGTTGATCAAGAGCGACGGCTAAGAGGCTCCAGAACGCGCCAATCACGAATTCGCCAAGCACGATACCGAGGAAAAATGGGACGGCTTTCCGATGCAAACGGATACCGCCGTATTTCAAGACGATCCATTTGAGTAACCAACCGACAAAGATGGACCCTATCATCGGGTTGATCGCCCAACTTCCTGAGATCGCATAACCGACAGGGTGTAGGTTCCACCACAAGAACCGCATCCGCATTGCAGCAAGGAGCAGTGTTAAACCGAATCCGAATGTCGCGAAACCGATTGCTGGTGCGTCTGGTGGTGCGGCGTATGTGAGCCATGTCTCTAAACGGTTGAAAGATTCGCGTCCGAATCCGGGGCCGCCGCCTTCTGCGTAGTACATGGATAGATATGCCCAGAACGATCCGAGTGCGCCTAATGCGGAAGCCAACATCATGAGGAACGCAAACCGACGGACCGGGATATTCGCACCGTCTGCGAGTTTAAAGCCCTCAAGTTGGTGCGGCATTGCGTGCGAACGGTGTGCGCGATTTAAGCAGTAGAGGTAGGCGAAGCCTGTCAAGTTCGTGGCTCCGAGTCGGCGGATTCCCAATAACCTCGGGAGCATCTCATCAGGTCCGATGAAGTGTAGATCGTGTACGGGTGAACCGAGTTCAGCCCGGAGGCGTGTAATCGCGATGGCGATAGCGAACCAGATGGTAAAGTAGATGATGATGATCCAAAAGCTCATCCCCATTTTCAGACAGAACCCGACGATGAACGCGGCACCCCCGAGCAGCCCGATAACGATGAGTCGATATGAGACAGGTTCACCAGTTTTGGGGGCTACGAGTTGACGTGCGATGCCTTTCAAATAGCGTCTGCTCATCCAGATGGCGACGACACACAGCCCAAGATATGCGCCGTGTGACTGCTCCGCTTCGTAAGGGAAGCGTGGTAGCCCGCGCCATCCGGCAATGACACCTAATAGGCGTTCCGCTCGCCATATCAACCAGAATGCCCAACAGGAGAAGGAGAGGTCTAATGGTATAAAGAAAGAAAGCCCGACACCGAACGGGAAGACCCCGATCGGACTCCAACCGATCCCGCTCCACGGACGTTCTGTAAAGATACGCCGTAAGTCGTACAACTTTCCACCGAGGCTTGGAACGACAGGGAACAGGAAGTTTAACCCGTTGATGATGTCAATAGTGACACCGATCGAAAGTCCGAGCCACATCCAGGGTGATCGGAAAAAACGCCGACTTCGGGTTGTCATCTCAAACGGCAGCTGGATGATCGGGTAACTGAGTCGTTCCGATTCGACCCACTGCTTCCGAAAAATAAGGCTGAGGCAGAGCATGACGAGATGGACAGCCACAATGAAGAGCGTCCACCAGAAGATTGCCGGTAGCCAAGCCATCAGGAAGCGCGATTCGTAGATACTCGCGAACCCGTTATAATAGCCGTCAAGGACACGTTTATCGCTAATAGCCAACCATTGTGGAACGTGTAAGTGGAAGAGGTTCGCCCAATCGTTTTCGGGTGTAGCGAACCAGTGTGCGTGTCCGATCAGCGGCATGAGTACAAGGAATCTATCGACACCTGCGAGTCCAGCACCGACAGAGATGCATGTGTAGATAACAAGCAATTCGGCACGGTTGAGTACCAAGGCGTTATGCAACCTGCGTAAGAGCAGCCCGATGCCTAATAGGATTAAAATGGTGATAACGGCGTTATAGAAGAGCGAGACCTGTGTCGGACTGCCGCCGCCACGCATAATCGAGACAGACACCCACCAGCAGTTGGCAGGTACTAACACGCAAATAAGGAAAATCGTGAATGGACGGATTTTGAGGTCTTGGGTCGGAACGGTGTTCACCTTCTTTCGAGAAAAACTGCTATATTTTACGTTAATTTCCGCCTGTTGGCAACAATTTTTTTTGATCACAACGGGAATTGAATTGCATACTGGAAAGAGGTGTGGTATAATCAAAAACATAAAGAGGGAAAGTGAACAACAGAAATAGCCAATGGGGATTTCCGGTTATACTTGACGGAGCGCTCCGTATCATTACAAAGGTTTCAAAAATCGATGCCGCTGAGCAGACGCAAAAAAATTGTTATCATCAGCCTCATCGCACTTATTGGGGTTATCATTTTGCTATCCGTTATCTATAACCGAACGGCGTTGTGGGAGCCCGAACAGCATCTTATCACACTGCTGCCGGAGTCCCCGGTCTGTTATCTGACACTCAAGGAGTTGAAAGGGTTGGTCGAGACTTTCAATCGTAGTGAATTAGGGAAACAGACTGCCCAAATGCCACTGCTCGGTGAGATTAGAGAACAACTTTGGTGGAAAGAACTCGTGTATCAGAAACAGCTCTGGGAATATGAGATGGGTGGCAGACTCGATCTTAAGACGGTCACGGGTTATTTTGGTGAGGAGACAATCCTTGCTATTTACCAGCGTGAAGGCGAATACACGTTTCTTCTCATCACAGCAGTCGGTGGTCCTGAAAAATTGAGTATTGAAGCGATGACGGCGACAGATGCGATCAATCCAAGATACAAACGCATCCAGAACGCGTATGGCGAATTCACGATTAATACGATCACTGGGTATCCGCTCGATTTCAGTTATACCTTCATCGGAAGAATCGGGATCTTAAGCCTGAATCCCGTGCTGTTGATAGAGACGCTTGACCTTTACAATGCCGGTATCTCTGGCGAGAAAGCGGCAGCGAAAAAAGCAGGATTTCTCACTGAACACCCGATGGCATCAGAGATTCAAGAACACTATCGTCAGAATAAAAGTACCGGATACGTAGATTTGGCGCAGCTGCTGTCTGTATGGGGTGATACCAACTCAAATACACTCGTTCAACAGATTTTTGGCATGTTTGGTGAGACAGGATTCTGGACGTTCGGCAACCGATATGAAGAGGGTGTGATTGTTTCACGGCATTCTTTCCGCAAGCGTCCGGGTGCTAACCCGATAAGCCTGCCAACCGATGATGCCACAAAACCGTCCTTCGCTTTTCCAGAACGGACTGCTTTTGCCACCACACTTCCGATCCCGAATCAGCAGGTACAGGAGCTCTTTGGCAATATCAATCTTTCCGAAGTTTTGGGGACAGATTTAACCGTTCTGTTGCTCGCGCCTGAGCCTGATGAAACCGTTGTAGTGCCTTCGTTGGTTTTGCTCGTACACGCGAAAATGCCTGAGGCATTGAAGGCGGTATTAGACATCGTGAAACAGGGCAAAATTTCTATCGCTGGTAAACCGCTTAAATTTCTTGAACCACACGATTACAACGGTGTCACTGTCCACCCCGTGCAACTCCGTCTCAATTTTCTGCTGGCAGCGACGGGTGGATATGCAATCGTGAACGACGCTTTCGTTTTTAGTACAACAGTATCAGGGTTAAAGTCTATCATTGACGCAGCGACCAGTAAAACGTCTACGCTATCTGATACAAGGTTCTCAACAGATGCGAAAGGTGCTGAACTCTTTGCACAGCCGGAGCTGCTCGTGCCGGAGTTGAAACGGTTCCTACCGCTGGCGACGCTGCTGTTCTCTCTTTCTGGTCAGGAACTGGATGCGACATTGACACAGCGAATCAGAGAAAACCTGTTTCCGTTAGAATCCGTCGGTCCTATTTCTGCAGAGATGAATTTCAGTGAGCACCGCGTAGATGCGGAGGTTCGGATTCTTTTGGAGAGGTGATCTATCTGTTTAGAGCAGATTAACAGGGCCATTTAGTTTTACAAATTCACTTTATATATGCGTATATTTTCCTCTGTAGGAGCGAGCTGCGCTCGCGATCTTGTGAAGAAACGTTAACTTATGTAAACGAAAACCAAAGTCAAAACCGAAAACTAAATGGCCCTGGCAGATTAATATGACATCTATCAACTTTTGTGGTATCTTAATAGATGTGAGAAAATAGAGAATAAAGGAGTTTTACCATGGAAAAAGAGATGCTCGAAATTATTAACCAACGGTTAGATCGGTTGGAGAAGACCGTCGCGGAGCTGAATCAGAAACTCTCTGCAGCCATTGAGGAAGTAGCGACAGATGCACTAAAGGATTTTGAAGTAAAAGACAGCAATCAAGATGATAATATCGGTACGAAAGTGATTGCAGAAATATTCAAGAAGATGGAAATCTCTGAAGATTTTGAACTTAGACCGATCGAGGACCTTCATGAGAGTATGAAACAACATGGGATTCGTGCTGAGGATAACGAGTTTAGCCGCGCAATTATCGAAGAACGGGAGAAATAACATTGTACCACTTCTATTTCGATGCAAGCGCGCTTGTCAAACGGTATACTCGTGAATCTGGCAGTGATAAAATGCTCTTTCTTTTTCGTAATGTGCCTTTAGAACGTTTGTTGTGCTTAACAATTGGTGCGATAGAGGTTTTTTGGATCTGCATTCGTAAAAAGAATGACGGTCGCATCACGATTGGTGAATTTACGCAAGCCATTGGACATTTAGAATATGAAATCATCAATAATCTATCAAGTTTCAGGAAAATCTCAGTTCCAGATTCGCTCGTATGGGATTCAATACGTCTGATTGAAACGCATTCACTCAATAGTGTGGATGCCATGGTTTTACGTTCCGCTTTAGATATAGCAACAGAGCTTCGCAGTGTAGGCGATAGGTTGGTACTCGTCGCCTCAGACCGACGCCTTCTCCGAGCGGCTTATGCAGAAGGCTTGCAAATTTTTAACCCTGAACTGGATTCACAACAGAGACTTACAGATTGGATAGATTAACATAATGAAAACAAAGGTTCGTATCGGTATCATAAGTTTTGCACATGGACACGCTAACGCCTATTGCAGTCGGATGCAGACGTTTGAGGATGTCCAACTCGTCGCTTGTTGGGACGATAACGTTGAACGCGGCGAAACCGCCGCGTCCCAATATGGCATGAATTATTCACCACATCTCGAAGATGTTGTCAACCACCCTGAGATTGACGCTGTAATCGTGACCTGTGAGACGAATCGGCACGCGGAGATGGTGGCGGCGGCAGCATCGGAAGGGAAACATATCCTCTGTCAGAAACCGATGGCACTGACGTTAGCAGATTGTGATCGGATTGCGGCGGTCGTAGAGAAGACCGGCGTTAAGTTTATGATGGGGTACCAGATGCGACGCGATCCGGCGAATATTGCGATGAAAGAACTCATCGACAGCGGCGTGCTCGGTAAAATCGGTGTACTCCGCCGACGACACTGTATCAATGTCTTGTTCAACGAGGCATTTGTAACAGGTCCTAGCCGTTGGCATATCGATCCAGAGAAGAATATGGGGATGTTCATGGATGATGCCTCTCATGCAACCGATTTTATCCATTGGATGCTCGGCAAACCGACGAGTGTTATCGCCGAAATTGATAACATTTTGACAGATGTTTCACCCGACGATACAGGGTTGGCTGTCTATAGGTTTGCGGGTGGCGAGATGGCAATTTTGTTGAACACTTCTGTGACGCTCGCGGGCGAAAATACGACCGAAATCTATGGCGATCAAGGTGTGGTCATACAGAACTACGGTGACGCGCCGTCGTGTAATATCCCGCGTCCGTCAGACGCTGTTGCGGTTAAGTTGTATACACGCGATGAACCGTCATGGAAGGACTTGGGGATCCCGATCCCGAATGGTCACGGTGAACGGCTCGCAGAGGTGCCGCGTCCGTTTATTGACTGTCTAAAGAACGACACGGAACCCGATGTTACGGTCGAAGATGGAAGGGTATCGGTGGAGATGGTGTTGGGTGCGTATCGTTCCGCGCAGGAGGGCAGACGTGTTACGTTCCCACTTTAAAAAGATGACGCTTTTTAAGGGCTGTTTCGGCGCATGATGCTGAGGATTTGACCTGTCATGCCGGTTGCGGGAGGTTGCGTCGCGAGGAAAAGTGCGGATGCGACAACCTGCTCAGGTCTCTTCCACGGATCGCTTTCGCCCCTGAAAGTGCCTGAGTTCTCCCAAGCCGGTTTTGACAGTTCCGTTTTCACGGGACCGGGGATGAGGACGTTCGCGATGATGCCGTCTGCCCATACCTCTTCGGCGATTGATTGGGTCAATCCATGCAAGGCGGCTTTGGAAGCGCAGTAGACACTGAGGTTCGAGCGTCCGACTTGCCCCATACCGGAGCCGACGTTAATAATATTGCCGCTCCCCTGCTGTTTCATAACCGGCAAGACGGCACGACAGCCGTACACAACACCCATCACATTAATCTGCCATCCGAGTTCCCAATCCTCATCTGTGCTCTCCAGAAACGGACCCCTCGGATTGATGCCTGCGTTATTGACGAGAATATCGATCCGTCCGAAGTGGTCAACGGTTTTCTGGATGAGATTTTCCACGTCTGAACGGCTTCGGACATCGGTTGGTACAGCAATGACTTCACCCTCATTTGCCTCAATTTCCGCGACGACTTCATCGAGTTGTGTGGTGTTACGGGCGGCGATGACGACACGTGCGCCTTCGGCTGCATAAGCAGTGGCGATGGCTCGACCGATACCGCGTCCGCCCCCGGTGACGATAGCGACTTTGTCTTTGAGTTGCATGCTGAGTTCCTTCAATCATCTTGGACGCTTTGGGATCACTGTGTGCCGTGCCACATATTCATCAGACGTGTCAGATGCGTGCGGCTCGCTTTGACTTTCCGCTCCAAATCTTTTGAAAGTCCAGAGAGTAAGTCTGTCCCGGCTTTCTTCGCGCGTTCTACCTGTTGTTTCAATTGGTAGGTACGTCCGGTCTTAATTCGGTTTATTTCTAAACGCAAATCACTTGCTGCACGGTTGAGGCTTCGGAGTTCCGCCTGTAAGGCTGCCCGTTTTTCAGCAGGTGTCTTTTCGGCGATATGTGGCTCTGTTTCACCGAGGCTTAACCGTTCAAGGGTCTGAATATCGTGTTCGTGGTATGCCCGATTGATAAGTGGCATCATCTGCTCTCGCCTATGCTGTTCTTCGGTATCAACGGTTTTGTCTGGGTGGTACCTTTTAGCGAGTTTGCGATAGAGGTTCTGCAAGCGTTTCGCTTTAGCCGCTGGGAGTTGCGCCACTTGGGGTGTTGACTGTGATTCCTCCACTTCTTGGTATGCGTCAACCCGTGCGCGGCTTGTTCTGAAGCAGGATTCCACGCGTGTCTCTATCTCTGCCTCGTTCACATTTTCGCGTCGCAGCTGGAGTCGGAGCCGATATTCCTGCGTCTCAAGTTCAACCTTATCAAGTTCGAGGTAATAGTGGCTGATATGCGCATTATAGCGACGCTGAAAGACATGAACTTCCGACTTGAGTTCTTCGACTGTTACGGTGAGTTCCTCTACCTGCTCCCGTTTCGCTGTGATAGCATCAAATAGCCGATCGGCTTCCTTTTCATGGGCATCATTAATATGAACTAAGGCAGCAGGTTTCATAGGAAATCCCCAATGCTATTGCGGAAATGGCCGGCACGGTATCAACCGATTCAAGAAACTACCGTTTCCGATACGTAATACGTCCTCTTGTGAGATCGTAAGGCGATAGTTCAACGGTCACCTTATCCCCCGGCGAAATTTTAATAAAAAACTTCCGCATTCTGCCGGAGATATGCGCCAGAATCTGATGTTTATTATCGAGTTCGACTCGAAACATCGCATTTGGTAAAGGTTCCACGACGGTACCTTCAACCTCTATTTTATCACTCTTCGGGGTCGTTGTCTCCTCTTTTTCGGTTTCAGAATTAACATCCGGATTGTCATTGACATCCGTGCGCTGTTTAGGTTGGGACTTCTGATTCTTGCGTGACGACTTCGTGTTTCGTGCTCGCGATTTGCGTCTATTTCCAGAGGGTCTGCGATTCACAGTATAAATCTCCTTTTTTGTAGGTACATTGCAGTGGGGCTGCCTGTTATGTGTCCTCAAGATTAAAATGTTTTCCAGTTTCGACGACAAGTTCACGGAAATAGTCAGTTGCGAGTTGCAATTGCGATTCTGCCTCTGCTTTGTCCGTACTTGTCGAGACTAAGTCTACCGGCATCATGTTTGTATCCGCGTTGCGGAGCGAGACATACGCCTTTAGGTAGACATCAGGGTAGCGTTCCATCACCTTTTGCATGAGTGGTGAAACTTCGGCTTCAAACATACTGACGTAGACCTGCGCTGTGGTAATCTCTGCGCGGTAACGTTCAGCAATCAACGGTTGGATATAGGTTTCAAAGATCGCTTTCATCTCACGTGGGGGTCCCGGCATCATCATGAGTGTCGTGTTTTGATGTTCAACGCTGATACAGGGTGCCCAACCTGCTGGGTTCTGAAAGACAGTAGAGGTTTCTGGCACTATCGCCATTTTCATGAGTGCTTCACTGATCGGATCGTCCTCTGACATCTCGCGCCGTTTCCGAAAGTCTGCGACGGTCTCTTCACTCACGATAGATTCTGTGCCGATGAGAGCTGCGACGACTGCTACGGTCATATCGTCGGGTGTTGGTCCGAGTCCACCTGTTGTGAGGATAAGCGATGTTTCGCGGTTGACGGAGGACTCCAACGCCTCGTACATCTCCTCTGCGTTATCGCGTAGCATCGTTACACGTCGTAATTCGCCACCGATCTGAAGAATCTGCTGTGCGATCCAGTGGGCATTGGTATCCTGAATCTGCCCAAGTACTAACTCTGTTCCGATAGAGAAGAGTTCAATTGCCACACGCGCCTCCTTTTATAAGACTTGTTTGAGAAACTCAAATGCGCCAACACCATAGAAACTGTGTCCTGCTTCAAACGGTTCAAACCCCAATTTGTCGTCAGCGTCAAATCGGTTGAAAATTGCTTTTGCTTCATTGACAGCAAATCGGGTAGCATCAATCGGGAAGATGGTATCCTCGGTCCCGGATTCAACAAAGAGCGCGCGTGGCGCGATTAACCCAGCGATGTCATACATCTCCGCATATTGTAGCACATTCGGTATGTAGTTGTCTATACAATGGCTCAAGCTGAGGATACTATCTCGGAACGTGTTAAAATAGCCGCTTACGACAGCAGCCTTGACGCGTGTGTCAATCGCTGCGGTGAAGAAGGTTGTTGTGCCGCCGCCAGAGATCCCCATTATACCGAGTCGGTTCATATCAACTTCAGAACGGGTTGATAGATAATCGAAGGCGCGCATTGCATCGTAGACCCGCCAACCGACCATTGTTTGCCCTAAGAGGAGTGCGGCACCGGCGCTCGGTTGGCACGAAGACGCGCCACCCCCTTTCTGTCGGGCAGCAGGGTCGCGTCGATGTCCGAACCCGAACTGTTCGATGGCAAGCACAGTGTAGCCGTGTGCGACGCACTGGAGTGCGAAATCGTTCTGATAGCCACCCAATTCGGAACGCATGCTGCCGTCTTCCTCGATGCCGACGATGTCATCCACGCCGCGTCCGTGTCCAGCCAAGCATAGAATCGTAGCATTCGGTGTCGCACCCTTAATATCTTTCGGAGAGAGGAAGTATCCGAAAACAGTTGAATGTTGGCGGCTCATGAACTGCACGGTCTCACGGATATAAGTAGCGAATTCATGGGTCTCCAAAACTTCGGGTTCTAAATCGCACGGTTCCTTCGGGAAACCGCCGACCAATTCGGTCAGTTTCGCCCGCAATTCGTGTTGCCACGCTTCCGCTTCAGCAGCAGTGGTCGCCTGAAACGCTAATTGACGCGGTATCTCGGCGTATAACTGGTGCGTAAATGCTAAGGTATCTCTTCCATGTTCGTGGTGCATCGGTTTACCTTCAAAAGTTTTCCGGTTCGCGGCGTTACCGGTTCAACAGGTTCAAAACGAGACCGGTCGCCATCTTCGGATAGAAATAGGTAGATTTCTGTGGCATTATAGAACCTGCCATAGCGACTTCCAAGACCTGCTCAACAGGTGTCGGATTCATAAGGAGGGCGACGCGCCCTGTTCCACTTTTGACGTGTGCAACAGCATCGTCGGCGTAAGCGGTGTAGCTGATATGATCCGCTAACGTCTCAACTTGGAACATCTCCTTGATAAGGGTTTCTTGAACGAGTGTTACGTCTAATTGGCTCGGTGTCGTTGAACGCGGTATCAATAGACGGTATTCATTGTCTGCGGTATACAAACCGATCGCTGACGATTTTCCGCGTAGCGTTTCCAATTGTGCCATAAGTGTCGCTTGTGTGTCAAGTTCATGGACATCAAACACTTCTGGCAGCTTGGTAATGGCGTGGGTGATATTATCAGGGGTGAGGTTATCCAGCAGTCGGTGGATCGCCAAAACCGCGAGTCCCGGGGATTCCATTCGGACGAGGTTCACCATCATATAACCGTATCCTTGTAATCCGGTGTGCACCATCTCTTCTTGGAAAGCGAGTGCGGTTTCATAACGGTGATGTCCATCGGCGATGAGGAGCGGTCTTTGGGAAAAGAGGGTCTGAATTTCAGCGTTCCGTTCGGCATCGTCTAAACACCACAACCGGTGCGTGCTTCCGAACCGTTCTTCACAATCGACTTCGGGTGCGTGTTCATCGGTGAAACTCGCCATGATGTGTTCAATATCACCGTCGGCATCAGCGTAGAGGAGGAAAATAGGACTGAGATTCGCGTGGCACCGACGCATGAGGTTGAGCCGGTCGATTTTTGGTCCGGCGTGCGTCTTTTCGTGTGGTAAGACAACCCGATTTTCAAACGGTTGCAGTTTCACGAGTCCAATCAGGGCGCGACGCGTATAATCTTTTCCGTCTGGGGCGTTGAACGACTGGTCGTAGATGTAATAGCGCGGCGTTGCGTCGCGTTGGAGGGTGCCATCCGATATCCACCGGTTCATCAGTGTTGCAGCGCGTGTGTATCGGTTTTCATCATCAGTATCATCATCGTGCGGTTGGCTTAGGATTAAACGGATGATGTTGGCAGGATGACGCTGCGCTAAAGCGGTCTGTTCTTCGGGTTTGATGACATCGTACGGTGGTGCTATAACGTTCGCGAGTCCTTCAACTTTGGTCGCATTATAGCGTAAACCGCGAAACGGAATCACTGTCGTTTCCATAGGTCTCCTTGGATTAATCCCATAGTCTTGTGCTGAAGTAGCGTTCGCCGAGGTCGTTAAAGACGGTGACGATAACGCCTTCCTGAATTTGTTGCGCGACTTTATACGCCCCGTAAAGGTAGCCGCCGGAGGACTGTCCAACGAACCAGCCGCGTTGTGCGAGACGGCTGCACATGTCGTAAGCGTTTTCAATCGTTGCAGGGATGCGGCAATCAATCACCGATTCATCCAGAATCGCTGGTACAATGTTCTCTGGGTCTCCGAGCGGTTTGAGTCCCTCAATACCGGGGAACACCTCTGGTGAAATAGAACAGACCTGGATGTTCGGGTTATAGTTTTTGAGCCGTCTACCGACACCGGTAATAGTGCCGCCGGTTCCTACGCCAGCAACGAAGTGCGTAACCTTTCCGCTTGTCTGGTTCCAGATTTCGACCCCGGTGGTTTCATAGTGCGCCAGCCAATTATTTTCGTTGTCGTATTGGGAGTTGAAAAAATACCGGTCAGGTTGCGCTTCATAGCGTCGATCCACTTCTCGAAGTGCCTCATCGTAACCGAGGATAGCGTCGGTATGGATGATATTTGCCCCGTGTGATTGGATACGTTTTATCCGTTCTTCGCTGGCGTTGTCTGGAATTACGAGTTCAACTTTATAGCCGAGGGCTGCCCCTATCATTGCATAGGCGATCGCGGCGTTGCCAGAACTGGAGTCGAGGATAACCTTTTCGTGTGTGAGTTCACCCGAGGCGATTGCCTCTGTGAGCATTCTTAGGACCGGTCGGTCCTTAATTGAGCCGCCCGGATTATAGGTTTCCATCTTTGCGTAGATGTCAACGTTAGGTAACTCTTCTGCGAAGAGGTCTATCTTCGCGAGGGGTGTCTGTCCTATGATTTGGAGCAGTGGATGTTCTGAAATGTTCACCTTTTCAGGCTTTCGCATGCTCATGTGAATGTTATCTTATCCTACCTTTTGTATTACTTTGATAACGATCAAAAATTTTTAAGTTGTTCGCGAAGTAAATTTTCCATGTAAGTTTTTGCTTGATCGTCGGTTAATTCTCCGTTGAGGATCGGTACGACTTCAAATTCTGCCAACCGGACGGTCGGATTCAGACCGTGTAGGGTCGGTAGCCAATCTCGGAACGTATCGAAGAAGGCACGTTGTGCGGCACGACCGTTTGTGTAGGGGAAATCGGCAGTCGGTCGTCGGAAACGCGCCGGTCCTTTCGCGAGTGCTGCGATATGGTGCTGTTGACAGAACCGTTCGTATTTCTGCGGTGCATAGGCGAGCGGGATCTCCTCTGGATAGAACCGAAATGTCTGCTCGCGATATTCTGTGAAATGTTGCAGTTCATCAAACTCAAAAATAAAATGATACGGTTCAGGAAAATAGGCATCCGGGATTAGGTAGCCGTCGGCTTTCGCTTTTGTACCTTCCCAGTCGCCATTGAGTTCCGTATAGAGTGCCATCGCTGTATCGTAGTGTTCCCCGAAATTTTCAGGACTCGGTTTGTTACGGAGCCATTGAAATTGGGCGCGGCGGTCTGCTTCTACGCCGATGACCGTCTCTACCAATGCGATGATGCCTACCTCTAACCGCATGAAGCACCGTGGATGTTTTAGGACTTACGCATTTTTTGATGAGTTCCTACACAACACACTATAAGCGGGGTTTCAAACCCCGCCTGCAAAGCAGTTCGCGTAAATCCTGATGTTTTCTATTGCGTCTGTCATGCTGGCATTCCGTTGCGTTTAGACAGTGGGGAGGTCCGCGCTTTTCAGTGCGTCGGCATCTGTCGTATGGATTAAACTTGCGAGATAATCGCGATCGCGTTGGAGTGCCTCCAATTTGTTGTCGCCGTGGACGAATTCAACCTCCAAGTAACCGTCATAACCGGCATTTCTGAGGATTTCCACAACTCGTGCGTAATCCACTACACCATCAGCGATAGGACATGCTTTCCCGTTTTCATCAAAGTTTTGTGCATGGACATTGGCGATGTGCGATGCGAGTTTTTCAGCGGCATCGTGCGGTTCATCGGCATCCGACCGTGCAAGCGGTTGATAGTAGGTCTTCAACGCGGGGAGTTTAACTTCTTCGATGGTCTCCAAAATGGTTGCGACGCTATCGGTGTATTGGTTATTGTGCATTTCCAACCCCATACGAAGACCCCGAAAATTTGCCCACTGTGTAACACTAACGAGCCGAAAGAAGATCAGACGTTTATCGGCGGGCGTGATTGATTTTGAGGGCCCCCCACCGGCCCAGATTCGGACGAGGTCTGTTCCTAAATCGCGTGCGATTTTGAAAGCTTCTTCAAAGTATTTCTGGTGTAGATGCATTAAGGGATGGACGTAGGATCCGAACGCCGAGATTTCTAATCCTTTCCGTTGTGCCATCTCTCTAACGTTTTTGATGTAATTTTCGTCGGACTCTTCTGGTAGATGCGGCGGTTTCCCCCAGAGTTCAATGCCGTCAAATCCGTAGTCCGCTGCGATGTCAATAACCTCTTCCAGCGGTTTGTCCTGAAAGGCGATGGTGCAGAGACCTAATTTCATAGTTTTTTCCTCTACTGTCTATTGTATGTACAAATAGGATACCACAGGTTTAAACGGATTGCAAGAAAAGTTGTTTAGACAGATTGTAAAACCTTTGACATAGTTTAGCAGATGTGGTACACTTGTTAAGAATTTTTATGTGCCCAATGAAGATGTTGAAAGCGAAACAATGCACCGAATTTTTCAATTTCTTACTGTCCTCTGTTTGTTGTTTTTATCCATACGACTGTTGGGGTGTGCAGAAAGACAGCAGCAGAATGAATTAAGTGTTTTCGCTGCAATCAGTTTGACGGATGCGCTCACTGAAATCGGAGAAGCGTTTGCAGCCGAAAATCAGGTTAAAGTATATTATAATTTCGCTGCATCTATGACGCTACAACGCCAACTCGAAAAGGGAGCATCGGGGGATGTCTTCATCTCGGCAAGTCCGCGTCAAGTCGCTGCGCTGGAAACGCAGGGGCTGCTTGAAGCCGAAAGTCGCCAAGATTTGTTAACCAATCGCTTAGTGCTTGTCGGTAATAAAACAGTGGAAATTACTGTGGAGACACCTGATAGCCTTGTTGTGCCTGAAATTTCGAGAATTGCGATCGGTCATCCGGAAATCGTGCCTGCCGGCACTTACGCCAAAGAAGCCTTGATTCATTTTGGATTATGGGAGACATTACACCCAAAGTTGATTTTCGGCACAGATGTGCGTGCCACGCTCGCTTATGTCACTGCTGGAAATGTGGATATGGCTATTGTCTATAAAACGGACATAACACTGACCGATAATATAAATGTGCTTTATCAGTTACCACCTGAAGCCTATACACCGATTATCTACCCGGCTGTCATTATGAAGGATAGTTCAGAAAAACAATTGGCGCGCCGATTTATGACCTATCTACAATCTATGGGGAGCGGTAAAATTTTTGAGAAGCACGGATTCACCGTTTTGGAACTACAATGAGGATAACTCCCGCCGAAGTCGCCGCGCTCGCTTTATCTATAAGGGTTGCGTTGTTGAGTCTTGTTTTTACGTTTCCGATCGGATTATTCGTGGGTTGGCTCCTTGCAAAACGTACATTTCTGGGAAAATCTTTTCTGAATACACTCATTATGTGTCCGTTGGTGTTGCCGCCTATCGTAAGTGGGTATCTACTCCTTATTCTACTCGGTAGGAACGGACTCATTGGTGGATTTATCTATCAAGTTTTCGGTATAGAGATCGTTTTTTCCGAGTTGGCTGTTGTTATTGCAGTCTCCATTATCTCTTTTCCACTGTTGGTACGTGGTATCGTGACAGGGATGGAGTCTGTGCCATTGGAGCTTGAAAACGCGGCTCGGACGCTCGGTGCCTCACCCCTGAAAGTGTTTTGGACGATAACGTTCCCGATGGCGTATCGCGGTGTTATCGGTGGGACGATCCTCGGTTTTTCCAAAAGCCTTGGTGAGTTTGGTGCCACAATCATGGTGGCAGGCAACATCCCGGGTAAGACCCAAACGATGGCGTTAGCGATTTTCAGTGCTGTTCACCTCGGAGAGGATGTCTCTGTTTATCGGCTCGTGTTCATTTCAACGGTGGTTGCGTTTGTTGCACTCTGGCTAACGGAACGCTTCACCCTCCGTTAAACGAAAACAGATAAGGAGAAAAAATGATGGATTTGGAAATGTGGCTATTTTTAGGCTTAATCGCGTGTGGGGTACTCGTCTGGTATCTATACCGACGTTCCCAAAAAAACGCAGATAAAAACAGAAAAGATCAAACTGACGATATGGATACTGTTGATCACGCTGATGACGGGTATGAGGATCTGCTTTTGACGGGATTGATGCTCAACGAGATATACGATGATGACAATCCACGTGACGATGCGGGTTCTGACGGACTTGATAGCGTGGATGACGGTGGCGGCTTCGATGGTGGTGGATTTGACGGTGGCGGCTTCGATGGTGGCGGCTTCGATGGTGGCGGATTTGAGTAAGTAATGTGGCTATGGAAAACGGTATTAGAATTCACCTGAACTTTCGCAAACGTCTTGGCGGTTTCGTATTAGACGTTGGCTGCGAATTAGCGAAGAAGGTGTCAGCGTTTTTGGGGGCATCCGGTAGCGGGAAAAGCACGCTGCTCAACTGCATCAGCGGTACCGTTTCACCCGATGCCGGTGAGATCGTTTTCGGTGGTGAAATGCTTTATTCCTCCGCAACGGGTGTTAATCTGCCTCCCGAAAAACGACGGTTCGGTTATGTTTTTCAGGAGGGTTACCTATTTCCGCATCTCACCGTTGCACAGAATATCCGTTATGGGCAGCCGAAGTCGAGGAATTCTCCAGCTGTTATTGACATTCTTGAGATTTCGGGGTTGCTCCAGCGATACCCGAAGCAGCTTTCAGGTGGACAGCGGCAGCGGGTCGCTATCGCGCGTGCCTTGGCGATGGAGCCGCGGATGCTCCTGATGGATGAACCGCTTGCATCGCTTGACAGCACACTCAAAGCACGGATTATACCGTATCTACACCACGTGAAGGACGCGTTTGATATACCGATCCTCTATGTCACACACGCCTTCTCTGAAGTCTTGGCACTTGCCGATGAAGCCTTCCTCCTCTCTGATGGCAAGATTACCGCCACTGGTGAGCCTCACCATCTGTTAACTGCGCCGTCGGCGATGCCTATTGCACAATTGACTGGCGTTGAGAATATTTTATCGCTCCGTGTTATAGTTTCGGATAAAGCGCGCGGGGTGACATCTTTGGAGATCAGTAGCCAACAACTCGTTATCCCCTATACCGATGCGGATATTGGCACACTACTTCCGGTCGCTATCCGTGCAGAGGATATTATTATCTCGCTTGCCCCAGATTTGCCGATCAGTGCCCGGAATATATTGCGGGGTACCATTGAGAAGATGGATGTTGTCGGTGAACGCACACTGGTGTCTATCCGTGTTGAGGGGCATCAACTTTCGGTGAAAATCACGCACGAAGCGCGAGCACAGTTGGATTTGCAGGTGGGACTGTCGGTTTACTGTGTTATTAAGGCGAACGCGATCAATCTGCTTTGGCGTTAGTTTTGCTGCTTACACTTCGTGTTCCTGAATTTTCTCCCAAAGTTCATCAACCTGTCTATGAAGTTCCTCAAGTGTCCCTCCGTTTTCTATAACGACATCCGCATACTTGACTTTCTCTGTGAGGGGCATCTGTGCGTCAATCCGTGCCTGGACTTCGGTTTCGGTGAGCGGTCTCCCTTGCACGACGCTCCGTTCCAATGTGCGGCGCAGCTGCGTCTCTGGTGATGCCGTCACGACGACAATCAGATCAACCGTCCCATAAGCACCCGCTTCGATGAGGAGCGGTGCATCAAGTAGCACAATACACGTCGGGTCCTCGTTAACAAGTTGACGTGCGCGTGCGCGTGAACGCTGGATAATCAGTGGATGTAAGATGCTGTTCAGTCGTTCTCGTGCGACTTTATCCTGAAAGACGATTGCACCGAGTTTTTTTCGACTCACATCTCCTGATGCCTCAAGGATGTCATGTCCAAATGCGCCGGTCAGCTCATCAATAACGGGACTATCGGCTTTGAGAAGTTGGTGTCCGATCTCATCTGCATTGATGGGAATCGCGCCTTTTTCGGTGAGCAGGTCTGAGACGGTGGTTTTTCCGCAGGCGATCCCGCCTGTAATCCCGACGATGGTGCCGCGTGCGCGGTGTTTGGTTGCTGTTTCCATGCCATTGAGTGTATACGATACAGGGAAATTTGTCAAGGATGGCTGTCGGCAGTCAACCGTCAGCAAGGATTTCCTATGAATATACTATTCCTATAGAACCACGGATAGAACCTGAAGACTCTCTCTACCGTCCGATTTTGATTGACAGCGGCAGGGCCATTTAGTTTTCGGTTTTGACTTTGGTTTTCGTTTACATAAGTTAACGTTTCTTCACAAGATCGCGAGCGCAGCTCGCTCCTACAGAGGAAAATATACGCATATATAAAGTGAATTTGTAGAACTAAATGGCCCTGTTGACAGCGGTGGCTGCTCTTGTTATGCTTTTATAGTAAAACCCACAATTAACGAGACATCTATAAAAGGCGGGGATACAATCCCCGCCTGCATTGGCGGTAAGTTTGTTGTTTGCTAAAGTGTTGCATTATTTTCCGGTTTTACTATAATCTGATTCATTGACTATTTTTGTTTACGAGAGGAAGGTTTTTCATGGGAAGATTAGCGGGTAAAGTCGCCATTGTGACGGGTGCGGGTCGAGGACATGCGGAAGCCGTTGCGAGACGGTTCGCGAAAGAGGGGGCAGCGGTCTCTATCTGTGATGTGATGCCGGTGCAAGATTTGGAGGCGAAAGTCGGTTCAGACATTAGGACTGCGGGTGGGGAGGTTATCTGTTTTGAGACGGATGTTTCGCAAGAGGCACCCGTCAATGAGATGGTCGCAGCTACGATTGAAAAATTCGGGACTATCGATATCCTCACGAATGTCGTCGGTATCGCTGGACCGACGAAAGACATCTGGGATATGCGTCTGGAAGAATGGCGGCGCACGCTTGCGGTCAATCTCGATTCGCTCTTTATCTGCTCTAAAGCCGTCCTACCGGAAATGATCCGCAAGGAATACGGGAGGATCATCAACTTCAGTTCTGGGACAGGCAAACAGCCGCTGTCGCATAGGGCACCGTATGCGACTTCAAAGATGGGGGTCATCGGTTTCACCCGGACACTCGCTGCGGATGTCGGACGCTATAACATCACTGTCAACGCTATCTGTCCCGGCTGGCATACGGAGAGAAGCCTCGAACTTGCACGAGGTAGGGCAGAATATATGAATAAACCTTTTGACGAAGTAGCGTTGCGTGAAAGATATGAACAGGAAGATCCGAAACGTGTTATCGCTGGCAGGTGGTGTGCAGATGAAGGTTATAGCGATAAGGGGTCAGGTTCTGAGGACGCTGCTGCGTTGGCGGTTTTCCTTGCATCTGATGAGTCCGCGAATATGACAGGTCAGGATATTAATACGGGTGGAACGGTGATGTGGTAGGTAAATGTTTTTGCAAAAAAAGGAGAAAGACCTGATGAAAAAGATTGGAGCGTTCTCCATAGTCACTCTATTGATTGCTGGGATTCTGTCGAACGGAAGTTTTGCACAGGATCAGGCGGAACGGCATTTGACTGAAGACGCGAAAACGCGTATCGACAAAGGTGCGGTAAATGACATCACCTTTACGCCAGATGGCACGCAATTTGCTGTCACTACCAATACTAGCATCTGGATATATGATGCGAAAACGGGTGCAGAAATCACCGTGCTTAAGCAACCTGGCCGCGGTTACGGGAAAGTTGCCTTCTCACCAGATGGGAATTTCCTCGCTTGTGCAGCGGAGCGTAACGAGCGTGGAGAAGTTCAGTTGTGGGACACAGCTGCTGGACAACTTGTCACAACGCTACCGTCTGCTACGGGGATCTCCTCTCTATTCTTTTCTGAAGATGGCACGAAACTCGCCTGTGCAGGATCTTTTGGACGTGTGCATGTATGGGAGATTAGTCCCGAAACACCTCCCGTGCTTATTAGAGACATAAGATTATATTTTGAAAGTTGGAGTGATCTTTGGCTAACTGAACTCTCACCGGATGGGCGTTTTCTTGCTATCACAATACCGAATTGGCAAGATCAAGACTTCTCGATCCAATTGTGGGACGGTAAGACAGGAAGCTTCTTGCATACTTTGACGGGTCATAGACAATGGGTTACCGCGCTAACGTTTTCACCCGACAGCAAGACCTTAGTCAGTGGGGATGAATATGAGACGCTTCGTGTCTGGGATACTGAATCCGGCAACCTCCAATCGACAATGCGGTGGGAGGATCGCGTCTCAACCGATGCGTTAGCATTTTCGCCGAAGGGTAGATTCCTTACCAGTGGACATTCTGATAGGGTTCGCTTGTGGCATTATACGGTTGGCGAAGGGCAACAGTGGGATTATGCAATCGGTGACTATCAAAACATCATGGATTTGAAAGCACACGAAGACGCTGTTTACAGATTCGCATTTTCGCCTGACGAATTGACGATGCTCACTGTTAGTAAAGATGGCACGATTATCGCATGGGATACTATCACCGGTAACCAACATTTTACGTGCAAAGGTCACGAGCAAGGTATCCAAGTTTTAGTGAGTTACCAAAAGTTCCATGTCGTTACCCACAATCTGGATGAGACTGAGGACCTCAAGGCTGAATGTCAAGCGCACTTCGGTGAAGACGTGCGACTTGCGGACTGGAATGACATCCTCGCCTATTACCGAGAAGGCGGTTCAATGGCGGATTTCATCGCTGAACTCAAAATACCGCTTGAGTATGTTAATCCTGAGGATATGGAAGCCATCCCGAACACCGGCTATCGTATTTCAAGGAACGGCGAGCTGCGATGGCAAGGGGACCGCCACTACTTTTTCGCGCGGCATGATCACGTCAAGCGAGCAGATTTTTTAGCACACGACAACATCGACGATCACTTACTATCGCTGGGTTCATGGTTCGGCAAAGGCGGCTTCGCTCTCTGTTATGGGGACCTCAATAACACAGAGCCATTGCCAGACCCTCCAGAATTACCAGACGTTATTTCATCACCGCCAGACTCTCAACTGCTTGATCAATGAGGCTAATGTCCACACACCGGACACACAGGGTCAATCAACGTTCTGAAATTCTCCCCAGATGGTAGGACACTCGTTAGCTCCCGTTTTTAGGATGGTACAATTTTAGTATGGGATTGGGCACACTTAAGAAAACCGGCAATAGGTGATCACCTTGCAGCTATAGCATATCACCAATACCATAAAAAGGGTTTTGAAAATGAAAAAATCTATATTTTTCTATATTGCTTTGCTTTTAATTTTAAATCTATTCCTGTCAAATTGCAGTCTCGCCGCCGACTACACGCAATGGCATTTACCAGAAGGCGCGAAAATGCGACTTGGAGAAGGAAGAATAAACGATGCAAAGTTCTCACCCGATGACACTCAATTAGCAGTCGCAACGAGCGTCGGGGTCTGGCTGTTTGATATGAAAACCGGTGCAGAAATTATCTCACCTAATGAGAAATCGCGGGACATCGCAACAATAGCGTTCTCACCTGATGGCAGCGCGCTTGCAACCGGAGCAAGACATGGAACCGGGACAGTCCAAGTCCGGGATACTACAACAGGTAAAGAATTAGCCACTATGGATGGAGATATAGATTGGGTTTTCACGTTAGTCTTTTCTGAAAATGGAAAAACGCTCGCGGGTGCAGGCGGTGGTTCAACGTTCTGGTTTTATATTTGGGATGTGAATACGGGACGCGAGGTGTCGAGCTTCACAGGGCAGCAAGCATCAATCACTGGCGGCGGGTTAATTGTGTCGCCAGACCACCGCTTTGTCGCAAGTGCTAGCGGAAATAAAGTGTTTTTATGGGATACACGCCCTGGCAAGCTGAAACATACCGTGGAAGGCGATACAAACCTTGCATGGACATTGGCATTCTCACCTGATAGCAAAACACTTGCTGGCGGATACAAGACAATCCGGTTATGGGATACCGAAACCGGCGATGAACTCTCCGAACTCAAAGGTCATAAACGTTTGGTCCGTTCCCTTGCGTTCTCTTCAGATAGTAAAATCCTCGCCAGTGGGGATTCCAGCGGAAAAGTTATATTGTGGGATTTTAATATGCATCGTCAGAAAACCGAAAATCAAAAATCGACATTACCGGCTTTATTGCCTTCTATGACTGGTGCGAATCGGACGCTCATAACGCACACACTATCTATTGACGTGTTAGACTTTACGACGGATGGTAAGACCTTCCTTGGCGGCAGTTTAGACGGTACAATCCTCCTCTGGAATTTGGAATTCTGATTGATGATTCTCTTTGAAAGGATTATACCCCGTGCGGTTGGAAACCGCACCAACCGGGGTCAGTAAGAGTTATATCTCCGCCAGTTTCTTTTGTAGCCACTTTGTCATCGGTGCATAACTCGGATCGCAGACCTCAATGAAATGTCCGGGTAAGGGTTGACCGATGAGTGCCTCAACGTCCCGTCGTCGTTCAGCGATAACTGATGGATGCTCGCTCGCGACGTTCACCTTCTCTTCTGGGTCGTTGCGGACATCAAAGAGTTCGTCGCCTCTCTCGTCATTATAGCCGACCGAAGTGCAGAAGTTCCAGTGGTTATCGCGCACGCTAACGCGTCCGCGAGCATTGCCTGTGGTAAATCCTGCCCAACCTGTGATAACCCGTTCACGGAGTACCGCTTTCTCTTGTGTAACGAGTTGCCACATATCCTCGCCATCTGTCCAACCGCACGGAATATCGAGCAGACTCAGGAGTGTCGGCATCAGGTCATGGTTCTGCACGAACGCAGAAATGTCTTTATCGTTCGGTCCCTCTGGGTGGCGGATCATCAAGTTCAGCTGCGTATTGAACGGGTGTAGCTTGTTCGCGCCTTTCCCGAAACTCCCGTGGTCGCGGAGTTGCGTGCCGTGATCAGACATCAGCACAACCAACGTCTCGTCTTTGATGCTCAACTGTTCTATTTTATCAAGCAGCACACCGACCCATTTATCGACAAACGTGACTTCACCGAGGTAGAGTGCCTCAATTCGGCGGCGTTCCTCTTCTGTGGGACCATCGCCTTCGTTCGCGCCGCCTGGTGTGATGAAATCTTTACCGGAGTAGTCAGGAAAATAGAGGTCTGCGTAGGACTTCGGTGGATCCCACGGTTCGTGTGGATCGAAACTATCTACCCATAAAAAGAACGGACCGACGGTGTGGTTATCCTCAAGCCAATCGGCTGCAGCTCGGAAGACCCGCGCGCAACTATAGTCGTCTTCCGATTGCCGGTGGCGTTGACCGAGTAAATAGTTGACGAGTCCGGCGTGTCGTCGCCAGTTGATCGGTTCACGGACGTGTTTTCGAAGTTGTTCTTCAATCAGTCTCGGATCGCCACTCTGCCAGTTATCGGATTCCTGTCCGCGGATGAAGTCGAAATGTGCGAACCCGCGTGAGAAGTTCATCGTCGGCTTGAACATGTGATATGTGTCGGCAATGAGTGCAGTCAGGTACCCGCGTTCTATCAAGACCTCAGCGATGGTATCCTGTTCGGGTGGGATCTTATGCCAACCCGGGGCGTGATGCCAATGTCCACGCCGATCGAAGTTGTATCTCCATGGGAAACTCCGCATCCCCGTAAAGTTACCGCGACGGACCTGAAGTGTCGGTTGCCCTTCACCGAATGCGCGGGTGAAACGGACGGATTCCGATGCAAGCGTGTCAAGGTTCGGCGTTTGTACGTGGCTATATTTTTTCCCTTCACCGATAATATCGGCGCGGAACGTATCTAAACAGATACAGACGATATTCATGTTTTAAGCCTCCTTTATAGGACTTACGCATTTTTTTATCAAATTCTACATAATACGTGAGTCAGGCGAGGTTACAAACCTCGCCTGCAAGGGAGGGTGCGTAAGTCCTCCTTCATTTCATTGAGGATCATTTCGGCAGCCTCTAACGGTTCATCTGCTTCGATGATAGGTCTACCGACGACAATGTAATCTGCGCCGCGGCGAATCGCCTCTGCGGGTGTCGTGATCCGGCGTTGGTCGTTGCTCTCCGCCCATTCTGGTCGAATGCCGGGTGTGACGATCAAAAAGTTATCGCCGCAGGCTTTTCGGATGGGTTCGATTTCTAACGGCGATGCGACGACACCGTCCAGTCCGGCTTCCTGTGCCAACTGCGCGAGATAGACGACTTGCTTTGTAAGTTGTCGTTCTGAACCGAAATTCTGTTGAAAGCCGGTCTCATCAATGCTCGTCAGAACGGTTACACCGAGCAGGATAGGTCTCGGAATATCTTCTTTGTATGCGGCATCATCTGCGCTTTCTCTGGCGGCTTGCATCATCTTAAATCCACCGGAGGCGTGCATGTTAATCATATTCGCGCCGTGTTTTGTCATCGTGCCGACATCGCGCGCCACTGTATTCGGAATGTCGTGGAATTTCAGGTCAACAAAGACTTTATGCCCGTTTTGTTTCAACCATGGGAAGACTTCCACTCCGAGTGCACTGAACGCCTGAAATCCGATCTTAAACCAACGGACTGTCTCAGCAAGTGTGGTACACATCCCATCAATCTCTTCACCGTCATCCGTATCTAATGCAACGATTAATCTGTCTTTCAATTTTCCTCTCCCTTATAGAATTTGGCTCTTTAGCGACGGATATTCGCTTTTCAGTCCGTTTTACTTTTCTCGTTCGCGGCTTGCAACATCTGCAATTGCGCAACAATTGCCTCTAATTGAGAAACAATCGCTTCTAATTGAGAAACAATCTTTTTTAACTGGTCAACAATTGCCTGCTTTTCCGTTTTGAGTGCTTGGACTTCGTCAATGAGCACATCCAATTCGGTCTGGATTTTGCGTACTGCGTTTTTGACAGCTCTTATTTCACTGATAAAGGTGTTTAAGTCGGCTTGAAATTTTCGATATTCGGTGCTATCTACTTCCATTTCGTCGGGAAGTGTTTCACGCAGTTTCGTATACCTTGTGTTTAGGTTAGTGGATTTCGTATGCAGTGTTAGCGTCCGTTCGTGTAGTGCTACAGCCTTAGCATGCAGTGTCCGGTGCCGACGAGCGTCATATATATTTACGGACACGGACACAAGCAAATAGGTGGTAACAATTCCTACAACGGTAAGTGTCCATTTTCTTCTAAAAAGAGACATCCCAATACCCTTCTATAAATCTCACATTTTTCCCAAAACCTTATCGACTATCCGCTGGGTTTCTTGATGCGCTTCCTCAATTTGCGTCTGGCAATTATAGACATGTTGTGCGATTTGGTTGAGTTGTTTTTCAAAGTCCTCTATCATCCGCTGTACCTCCGCAGGTGATGTGCCGCCGAGGCTCTGGTTGTTCTGAATCGCTGACTTCGGATCCAGGACCCGCTGGAGCTGCGAAATCGGTATGTCAATCCCTCTCTGTCTCAGGAGTTCCTGCGTGAGTTCCCAATCCGAGAACGTTTTTTCCTGTTTCACGAGTTCACCGACAAGCCATCCGACAATTTCGTGGCATTCCCGAAAGCTGATCCGATGTTCCTTAACGAGATAGTTCGCTAATTCCGTCGCCGTTGCGAAGTTCGCATCCGTTAGTTCTGCCATCCGTTCGGTTTTGAAATCTGTCGTTTTGAGAAGTTCAGGTAAGATACCGAGACACGCCTTCACAATATCAAACGCTTCCCAGAGTGGCGGTTTATCCTCTTGGAAATCGCGGTTATAACCCATCGGTAAACCTTTGAGATTCGTCAGTAGGTCAAACAGTGCGCCGTAGACGCGTCCGGTGCGCCCGCGTGTGAGTTCTGCGATGTCCGGGTTCTTCTTCTGTGGCATGATGGAGCTCCCGAAACTATAGGCATCATCGAGTATCGCCATCCCGAATTCGTAAGTCGTCCAATAGATCAACTCCTCACTAATTCGTGAGAGGTTTGCCATGACGAGCGAAAGCGCGAAGAGCACCTCTGCGATGAAATCTCGGCTGCTGATAACATCAAGTGCGTGTTCGTGTGGTGCGTCGAAACCGAGCAGTTTTGTTGTCAGGTCTCGGTCAATCGGGAAAGTTGTGCCAGCCAAGGCACACGCACCGAGCGGGTTCATATTAGCGAGTGTATAAGCGGATTGCAGGCGTTTCTGATCCCGTAGGAACATACTGACATAAGCCGTTGCCCAGAAACCGAGACTGATCGGCTGCGCGTGTTGTGTATGCGTATACCCCGGCATCACGGTATCGGTGTGTGCCTTTGCAATCTGCAGGAAGGCTTCAGAGAGCGTAGAGAGTCCACGCTGGACATTGAGGATTTCATCGCGGATGTAGAGATGTGCATCGACAAGCACCTGATCGTTGCGGGAACGCGCAGTGTGGAGTTTACCGCCGAACTCGCGTCCGGCGTTTTCAATCAGATAGGATTCGACGTTCATGTGGACATCTTCTTTGTTGGGGTCGAGGGTAAAATCGCCGTTCTGGAAATCTTCTTCGGCTTTTCGGAGCCATCGTAGGATTTCCTGTAGGTCGGTATTGGAGATAATCCGTTGCCGTGCGAGCATAATCGCGTGCGCTTGGCTGCCCCAGATGTCGTATCCAATGAGGCGTGTATCGGCTTCAATGGAGTGCGTGAAGGCTATTGTTTCTGTAGTGAGGCTCGTGCTGAAACGTCCACCCCAGAGTGTTTTTTGTGGTTTTTTCATATTCCGTTAGTCAAAGCTAGGCGGTTCCCGCATTGGTTCCCGTGGTGGTATCTCAAGTTCCACCCCACCGAAAGGTTTGAAAAGTTCGTGAATTGCCGTTCCGAGATCTTGTGAGGGAACTTCGTGATCAGGAGAGACGTTTCGCGTCTCTGCGTCCTGAAGATAAACGAGATAATCAACAGCAGATTTGAGTTTTTCAGTAGAGAGTTGTCTGATTAACGTAACTGCTTGCTGTTGCAAATCAGTTTTTCGCATGATATATGTCTCCTTTGCTATGTAACCTGTGGTGGACGGCGTATTGATGTCGGTTGGATGATTTTGCGTTGCTCCGGTGTCAGACGTTCCAATAATTCCTCTGAATGCGGATAGTCGAACCGTTCGCGGACGTATCTTGGAGAGTAGCGATAGACGATTGATCTGCGATACCCCTCATTTGTCCGTTCTGCGGATCCGTGCGTGATTGCATCCGTGAACATCACGACATCGCCTGCCTTGAGGTAGACTTCCTGTGTCGCGAAGGCTGTGCCTGCGGGTTTACCGGTCACACCGTCATAGACCAAGCCTTTCCCGTCCTGCCTCAAACGCGGGTGAACCTCTGTACACTTATGGCTTCCGGGAACCAGGACCGGCGCGCCGTCTCCAGGGCCGATGTCGTTGAGTGCCATCAGCACATTAATCTGTCCCACCATCCATTCGCCTGTATTCTCTTGTCGGAACGTCAGATAACTCAACGGGACATGACCACCACAATGGATATGGATGAATCCGCCAGGACCGCGGACGTTAAGGAAATTCTCGTGGATAGAGAGTCCGTTGACTTCGTGGACGTATTTGCGAACCAGTCCAATCCATGCCGGATGGTCGATTAACTTCCGAAAGACCTCGCCGCCTTCGATGATATTCTGAAAATTCACACCGTTTTCGATGTTATAGGTATGCGTTTCGATGTTTCCGATCCAGCGCGGCGTGCCTCTCTCCGCTGTGTTTTCTTCCCACGGTTGCTCGACGTACTCCCAATGCGCGTCAATCCACCCGTTTATCTTCTCCAGATCGTCTTTTGAGATTGCATCCTCTAAAATAAGATAGCCTTGTAGGTCGAACAGATAATCTTGGAATTCTTGGTCCATTTTCGCTCTCCTTACTCACACACGAACCCAGTTGCAGGTGGGGCTTGATGAAGATTAAAAAATTAATTCGGTAATTTTTGGGCAGTCCGGTTCGGTTGCAAACCGAACCTACCGGGCCTTTTGGAGACGGGGTTTGTAACCCCGCTTCCGAAACTACAGATACGCGTCCAATTCCGCTTTCGTCGGTGTCGGTGTTGAGATACCCTCTTCGGGGATGTCCTTTTTCGCTGTCCACACGATTGCGTTGAGGATGAGTTTACGCATCTGGTCATCTCCCCATTTGCTATGATAATGTCCGCCGGTAAACCCGAAGCCTCGTCCGCCATCCGGACGTTCTATACACCACGCCAAATGTTGTGGCTCGCCATTTGCTACCGATGCGCGGACGTGCGGATTGCCGCTATGGGGTCCATCAGGTCTTGTAAGCGTTGATTCAGGTGCAATCGCGCTTAACAGCGGTGTCACTCCTTGCATGTTCTCACGAAACCGCATGTGATAATACCATTCATCTTCCAATGAGAAAGGTTCGAGTCCGCGAGTTATCGGATGTTCAGGGAATCCGGTGAACGTTGCTGTCCAGTGTGGGTTGACCGAAAGATGCGTCTCAAAGTAGCCGCCGATCCAGTCTAAGAAACGGTCTCCCGGTTCGCCTTTCGGGACTTCAACGGCGTAATGTAGCATTGCGAGTCCGACCCCTTGCGTCATGAGTTCCGCAATCTGTTCGAGGTGTGGAATACTGAGATGTCTTGCGCCGCCATCAGAATAAACAATGATTGCGTCTGCCCCTGTCAGTGTTTCGGGGTCTTTGGGCCAGCCTTGAGAGACGACGGCTTCTACACCATCAACATGCTTGTTTAATAGGTCTGCGAAGAACGCGCATCCGGCGGGATGCTCATGCGAACCGCCGCCGTGGCTCGCGCTTCCTGCTACCATAACAATTCGAGACTTTTCTGACATATTTTTTAGTCCTCCATCCATTCACGCCATTTTTGAAATTTCGGGCTCGTCAATTTTTTCTTGCTCATAAGTCAAGACTCCTCAAACGAAATCGCAATGCTAAAATTATACATGTTCTGATTGTAGATGTCAATCTTTTTAGGAAGATTCATCTCCGCAGCACCTCTTAACTGCTAACTGAAAGATTTTTCGCAGAAAAATCGTACTGTGTACGAATAATACTTGACAATCTCGGAAAGAACTCTTAAAATGGTCTCACAAATTTCACGCGAAGGAGGCACATCCGAATGGAGAAATTTCCGATCGTTGACACGCATGTTCACCTATGGCATCCAAAACAGTTAAGATACCCGTGGTTGTCCGAAGTACCTGCTCTCAATAGACCTTATCTCCTAAAAGATTACATCGCAGCGTACGGCGAATTAGAGATCGAGTCCATCATTTTTGTTCAATGCGATACACATCCAGATGACGGTTTGAAAGAGACAGCATGGGTGACCTCACTTGCGGACGTGGACCCTCGGATTCAGGGGATCGTTGCCTGGGCACCGCTTGAAGAAGGTAAACGCGTCGCGCCTTTCGTCGAAAAATTGGCGGATAACCCGCTCGTCAAAGGTATCCGCCGGCTCATTCAGTCCGAAAGCGTCGATTTCTGCGTTCAACCCGATTTTGTCAATGGTGTCAAAGTGCTCTCCCGCTATGGATTGAGTTTCGATATCTGTATCTTCCATCCACAACTCGCCAACGCGATTCGGCTTGTAGAGCAGTGTCCGCATGTCCAATTCATCTTAGATCATATCGGCAAACCCGATATCAAGAACCGACTTTTTGATCCGTGGAGACAGGAGATTGAGGTGCTTGCAGCGTTCCCTAACGTCTACTGCAAAATATCGGGGTTGGTAACAGAGGCTGACCCGGAAGCGTGGACACCTGCCGATCTACAACCTTACATCGAACACGTCATCACCTGTTTCGGTTTCGAGCGTGTTATATATGGGAGTGACTGGCCCGTCTCCACACAAGCGAGCGATTATCCGCGGTGGGTACAGACATTAAGAGACGCAGTGTCGGGATGCTCGCCTGAAGAACAGCAGAACCTTTTCCGAGACAACGCCATCAAATTTTACAAGCTTGATAGATAAGAAAAGGAATCAAACCCAAATTTCTTAGGCAGTCCGGTTCGGTTGATGAAGATTAATTTATTAATTCGGTAATTTTTAGGGAAGTCCGGTGCGGTTCCTAGAAAAAACACCCAAGCAAAAACACCGCACCTACTGGGCCTGGGGGAAATATAGAATTACCGAAATATTTTCTTAAACTTCATCAAACCGAAACTACCGGCCTGGGAAAATCGGGATTATCGATAATCCCACCGTTTACAAATGAACCGAAAAAAGGGAAGAGCGAATCTTCTGCCCTTCCCTTCTTCCATCCTTCTACTGTTCCATTGTTCTATTACCCGCCTGCTTTGACCTCGCGGCGGCGCGGGTGTAGCACAAACTCCGTATATCCGTTCGGCAGTTCACACCCTTTAAACACGAGGTCTAAAGCCGCTTGAAACGCGATACTCTCGTCGTAATTCGGCGACATGTTCCGGTAATTCGGATCTCCAGCGTTCTGTTCATCAACGATCTTCGCCATCCGCTCGAATGTTTCGCGCACCTGCTCCTTACTAACGATGCCGTGATGGAGCCAATTGGCGATGTGCTGACTCGAAATCCGTAGTGTCGCCCGGTCCTCCATCAACCCGACGTTGTTAATATCAGGTATCTTTGAGCAGCCGATCCCTTGGTCAACCCATCGGACGACGTATCCCAAAATCCCTTGTGCGTTGTTATCCAATTCGCGTTGAATCTCATCGGCTTCGAGGGTACGCTCCTTCAACAGGGGTGGCGTTAGGAGGTCCGCCAAACTTGCACGCTGCCTTGCCGATAACTCCTTTATCCAGTTGGCAACGTCAACGCGGTGGTAGTGCATTGCGTGGAGCGTTGCGGCTGTCGGGGATGGTACCCACGCCGTTGTCGCGCCTGCCAGCGGATGGTTCACCTTCGTCTCGACCATCTCCGCCATCTGGTCAGGTTTCGTCCACATCCCTTTCCCGATCTGTGCGGTACCGAGCAGTGCGGTCTCAATTCCGATATCGACGTTCCACTCCTCATAAGCGATCATCCAAGGTTCGTTTCGGATGTCCATTTTTGGGATCATCGGTCCCGCTTCCATACTCGTGTGGATTTCGTCGCCGGTTCTATCCAAAAATCCGGTATTAATAAAGACGAGCCGTTCCCTTGCAATCCGGATCGCCTCTTTGAGATTGACGGTTGTCCGGCGTTCTTCATCCATAATCCCGATCTTAATGGTATTCGTCTGGAGTCTGAGTGCGGACTCTATCCACTCGAACATCCGAATCGTCATATCTACCTCTTCGGGACCGTGGAATTTCGGTTTGACGATATAGATACTGCCCATTTTGCTATTGGTGCTTGCGCTGTCTCCGCGGAGGTCGTGTACTGCAGCGAGGGAGGTCACCATCGCGTCGAGAATGCCTTCTGGGATTTCTTCACCCTCTTCGGTGAGAACGGCATCTGTGTACATGTGGAGTCCAACGTTGCGGATAAGGAGCAGACTCCTCCCTGGGAGTGTCAATGTACTGCCATCGGGGGTGGTAAACGTTTTATCGGGTGCGAGTCGTCGGGTCAGCATTTCACCGTTCTTTTCAAACGTCGTTTCCAGCGTCCCTTTCATGATACCGTTCCAGTTACGATAGACGCGCACCTTATCTGCTGCATCCACAGCAGCGACGGAATCCTCACAATCCTGGATCGTCGTAATTGCAGATTCGAGGATAACATCGACGACCCCTGCCGGATGCGCTTTGCCGACCGGATGTTCCCGATCTATCCGTATCTCGATATGCATCCCGTGGTTTTGGAGCAAAATAGCCGTGAGTTCGTCATCCGTCTGTATAAATCCGACAAACTTCGTCGGGTCCGCTAAGCCTGTCGCACTCCCATCGTTGCGGATTGCGAGGAGTTGCTGTTCGTTATGTTCGGCGTTGAGCGTGAACAATTTAACATCGGCGTAACTCCCCGTTTCAAGTGCTACCCTTTCATCCAGAAACCGCTCCGTATATTCAATGACTTTCTTCCCTCGGATCGGGTTATAAGTAGCACTTCGGGTGGCACCGTCTGATTCGTCGATGACATCGGTGCCGTAGAGTGCGTCGTAGAGGCTGCCCCAACGCGCGTTTGCTGCGTTTAGTGCGTAACGTGCATTATCAACCGGGACGACTAACTGTGGACCTGCGATAAACGCGATCTCAACATCAACGTCCTCGGTAATCACAGTAAAATCTCGCCCTTCGGGGAGCAAGTAACCTATATCGGTCAGGAACGCTGCGTACGCCTCACCGTCGAGCGGTTCATCTTTCCGTGATAGATGCCACGCGTCAATCTGCTGTTGGAGTGAATCCCGTTTCTCCAAGAGCGATCTGTTTTCTGGTGCGAACGCCGCGACGATGTCATCAAACGCCTTCCAGAAAGCATCTGCTTCTATCCCCGTGCCGGGTGCGATCTCATCTCGGACTAATGTGTACAAATCTTCATCTATTCTGAGGTTACCGATCGCTATTCGGTTTCCCATACCCTTTTCTCCCCAAGGTGCTGTGAGGTGTTGGATCCTCGTTAGCCGATGCTTTGTGGCACCGATAACAAATTCTGCCGCCATTATGATTTATCATAGCAACAAATCGGCAGTTTGTCAATGGCTTTTTGTCAAACTACCATAAAATCTTGCCAATATCCCAGACAACTGATACAATAAAAATAGACTTAATTCGTCAATTTGTAATTGAGAAAACACCTGAAAGGCAAAAATATGAAAATCGGAATTATTGGCTGTGGAACGATTAGTGGTGCCTATTTTGGAGGCGCGCGAAATACCGACATCTTGGAAATCAAAGCGTGTGCAGACATCCGACGGGAAGCCGCACAGGCACAAGCCGAAAGATATAACTGTCAGGCATATACCGTCGATCAACTGCTCGCAGATCCGGAGATCGAACTTGTTGTGAACCTCACGATTCCGCTGGCACATGTCGAAGTCGGATTACAGGTGCTTGAAGCGGGTAAGCACGTCTATAGCGAGAAACCGCTCGGTGTGGATACCGCAAACGGAAAACGACTTATCGACACGGCAGGAGAAAAAGGATTGCGCGTCGGGTCGGCACCCGATACTTTTCTGGGTGCAGGCATCCAAACGTCGCGACAGACACTGGATGCAGGAAAAATCGGTAGACCCATCGCAGGCACAGCGTTCATGTGTGGACACGGACACGAAAGTTGGCATCCGAACCCCGCCTTCTATTACGATATCGGCGGCGGCCCGATGCTGGATATGGGACCGTATTATGTCACCGCACTCGTCAATATTCTGGGTCCTGTCAAACGGGTCGCGGCGGTTACGACGAAAGCGTTTGAAGCGCGCGTCGCAACGAGCGAAGCCGTGCGCGGTTTGAAAATCCCCGTCAAAACGACGACACACCTCGCCGGCACCATCGAATTCCAGAACGGCGCGATTATCACAATGATTATGAGTTTCGATATGTGGCGGCACAGTCTCCCGTGCATCGAAATCTATGGCGAGACCGGCTCAATGACGGTCCCTGACCCCAACGGATTTGGAGGTCCCGTAAATGTGTGTCCGGCAGGCGGCAATTGGGAAGAAGAAGAAATAGGTTTCCCGAACAATGCACGGATGATCGGCGTGATTGATATGGTATCGGCAATTCGTTCCGGACGACCGCATCGCGCGAGCGGCGCGTTGGCATACCATGTGCTTGAGGTGATGTGTGCCTTCGATAAATCTTCGGAAACCGGCGAACACGTCGTCATCGAAAGCACGACGGAGCGTCCTGAACCTGTGCCTGTCGGTCTGAATGAGTGGGAAATAGATTAGAAGTGGTGGATAAAACAAAATTTATACACTATCTTTCCGCGAAAATCCGTGCCAGCTATTATCACGGAGAAGAAAAATAAAGGGTGTCATTAAGAAAAGGAATTAATGCTAAAGTGACACCTTGGACCTGATTTTGTAATCTATCAATTTTACCATTCGTTAAAAATCCAACAGTGCCATGCTCGCGGGCATCGAAGCTATCATTGGCAAGTTCACCGATGGCACGTCCTAATTCTTTAATCGCACCGGGTAATTCATAAAGTCCAGTTGTGGCGAAACTGTCTCGATTGTGTCGGTCGAAAATATAAACCACATTCAAGCCAAACCACCTATTATGTAATTGAAGAACGCCGCCTTCAATTCCGACGAAAAATGTCGCGCCGAGGTTCTGTTGATCATTTATTCGCTTAACGTTCTCAGCGCGATTTTTGGCACCTTCAAATGTCTCATCATTAATAGGCTGTTCGGCAACACCTGAACCAACGGATATACCTTCGACCTCTACATGTTCAAAAAATGTTAAAAAACTTTCCCGTACGCTCTGAATTTTTACCGGATTTTCGGAACCGACCAAGACTTTCATATTGCGCCCTATTTATAGACATAGCACTCCTACGGAGTGCATTTGCTTTGCTACGTTTTTTCTATAGACATAACACTCCTACGGAGTGAGGAAAGGACTTGAAAACGCTTGATTTTCAACACCGTTCGACCCAACCTACGATACGACTTCAATGTTTCCGTGTCGTATCCGGTTCGGTTGCAAACCGAACCTACCAGGCCTGGAACCGAGCAGGACTAAAGAGGTTTTGAAGTCTTCAATGTTTCCGCGTCGTATCCGGTTCGGTTGCAAACCGAACCTACCAGGCCTGGAACCGAGCAGGACTAAAGAGGTTTTGAAGTCTTCAATGTTTCCGCGTCGTATCCGGTTCGGTTGCAAACCGAACCTACCAGGCCTGGAACCGAGCAGGACTAAAGAGGTTTTGAAGTCTTCAATGTTTCCGCGTCGTATTCGGTTCGGTTGCAAACCGAACCTACCGGCCTGGGGTATTCAGCACATCATTTTTTCTAAAATTGACACCTATGGTTCGGTTGCAAACCGAACCTACCAGGCCTGGAACCGAGCAGGACTAAAGAGGTTTTGAAGTCTTCAATGTTTCCGTGTCGTATCCGGTTCGGTTGCAAACCGAACCTACCAGGCCTGGAACCGAGCAGGACTAAAGAGGTTTTGAAGTCTTCAATGTTTCCGCGTCGTATTCGGTTCGGTTGCAATGCAGATCGCATCTGGGGTTTTTGCAAACGCTAAAATCCAATGCGAAGAAGGTATTTCCTCGCGTACGCCGCAAAACCGAACCTACCGGTTTGAGCGGCGATCAACGTCGAATCACTCACTGTTTTTCAGATACTTATAGAGATCGCTGTCCGTTGAGAGAATCAGCTTCGTACTTGCAGTGGTCGTCTTTCGATAGGTCTCTAAAGTCTGAATAAACGCGTAAAACTCTGGGTCTTGACCGTGCGCTTCGGCATAAATCTGGATCGCTTGTGCATCGGCATCACCTTTAAGCTGCTCCGCCTCCTTATATGCTTCTGATTGGATGCGTTCCAACTCCTTCTGTTTCTGCCCCATGATGTTCGCGGCTTCGCCTTCGCCTTCCGATTTGTACTTTTCAGAGATACGTTGACGCTCCGAAATCATCTGGTCAAAGACTTTCTTGCGGACTTCGTCTACATAGTTAATGCGTTTTATCTGAACATCGACGAGTTCAACGCCGTATTGCGGCACCGTCTCTTGTACTTTTTCAAGTATCATGCGTGTAATCCGTTCCCTGCCGATCTGAATTTCTTCCAACGGTTCACCTGTTTGCCCCTCTTCTCCTTCGAGTACTTCCAGATCGAGGCTTAGAACGCGATTTGAATCCCGCACGACTTCAATTAAGAGTTGCGCTGTCACCAAATCCCGCGCTGCGGAATCGATGATGTCATCCAGCCGCGACTGTGCGAACTCCTCTGTGCCGAGCGCTTGATAGAATTTGAGGGCATCTTTAATACGCCAGCGCGCCGTCGTATCAAGCCAGATGAAACGCTTGTCTTTTGTCGGAATCTGGTTCGGAGACCCGTCCCATTCCAGGACACGTTTCTCAAAGCGATGCACCTGCTGAATAAAAGGCATTTTGATTTTTAATCCGGCAGTAACGATAGGCTGCCCGACAGGACGACCGAATTCGGTAATAACCACCTGCTCACCTTCATAGACGACATAGAACATCCCAGCAGCAACGGGCAGTGCTAAAATCAGAACGATAATCACAGGTATCAGTATCTTTTTCGATGGCATTTATGGACTCCTTTTGTAGGTCTGTTACGCTTTCTGTTTACGACTGACGCAGACGGCCGAGAATTCATTCCACATTGCGTGAGTCCTGCAGTTGCAGAAGTGGGATGGGTGCGTTGGTGTTGCCGTCAATCACATAAATCTCTTTGACTTGCGGCAAAATTTCTTGCATCGCTTCGAGATAGAGCCGTCGGCGGGTAACCTCTTTCGCTTTCTGATACTCTGTACGGATCGCTTTGAAGCGGTCGGCATCGCCTTGCGCCTCGTTCACGCGTTTGAGCGCGTAGCCTTGCGCCTCCGAAATCTGTTGTGCTGCCACGCCTTTCGCTTTCGGCACGGATTGGTTGTAATCGCGCCACGCTTCGTTGATTAAACGCTCCTTCTCTTGCTTCGCCTCGTTAACGGCGTTAAACGCTGCCTTCACCGTTTCCGGTGGATTGACATCTTGTAAGGTAACTGATGCTACGTCCAATCCTGTTTGATAGAGATCGAGCAGTTGTTGTAGATGTTGTTCGACTTCTGCGGCGATTTCGATACGACCGACAGTTAGTACTTCAGTTACAGTCCGGTCGCCAACGATTCGGCTCACCACAGATTCTGAGAGGTCTCGCAAAGCGCGCTGCGGGTTCCGTACAGAAAACAGGAAACTTTTTGGGTCCTTGATTTTATACTGCACCACCCATTCGACATCGGCGATACTCAGATCACCTGTCAACAGTAGCGATTCTTCCGAGTAGTCGCGGGTATCGTACTGCGTCCGCACGCCTGCTCTGAGCGTCCGAAACCCGAATTCCTCTTTGAAGACTTTCCGGACGGGGACGTTAATGGCTCTCTCGATACCGAGCGGTAACTTGAAGTGGAGTCCGGGTTCGGCTTGTCGTACGGATTTTCCGAACATCAGCACGACAGCGATTTCGTCCGCTTCAACCGTATAAAAACTTGTCGCCAAACACGCTAAGACGATCAGACCGATAATCACAAGCACAATCCGTTTCGGCGTGATGAGACGCGCGTAAGGTTGCCGTGTGATTAATTCTTGGAATTCTTGTATATCTTGCATAAGAGTTCCTCTTTTTTATTTTTTCAAGACTTACGCAAATTAAAAAAATATTGGACATTTAGACGCAAAAGTAGGAATTAACCCCCTAAATCCCCCAACCCCCCATATCCCCCCTTATCAGGGGGGTAGGGGGACTTTAAGAGGGGATGCGTAAATCCTAATTTTATGTATTCGTACGGCAATCATAACGCCTTTGCCAAAAAGAGTCAAGGAGAAATGGTTGTCGGTCGCGCGCCGTTCACACTTTTCCCCTCCAGTCTCTGATCCGTTCTTTCAACCTGCATAGGTGATGAGATATGGACCTATCCACATCATACTAAGGTTAAAGATTCCGTGTGCAAATATACAACTCTCTAAGCCGTATTTTTTGAAAAGGAACCCCAGTGCTATTCCCAATGGGAAAATCTGAACAATTTTTATCCATTCAGGCGTGAGAATATTCGCATGCGCGAGTGCCCAAATTGCCGAAGTTAAAACAACAGCAACCCAGTACTTATTTCCATTGAGTCGAAATTGCTGTGCCAAATAGTTCTGAATACCGAGCCGGAAAAGGATTTCTTCGCCAAACGCAAAGGCAATAAGAACGAGTGCTGTCAGCACTGTCGGCTCGCTACTAATGCCTAATCTGGCACCCTGATTCTTTGATAATTGTTTCATCGCCTCTGATAACTCTGGAGTAGTCAATTTAAACAGGAGAACAGAAAACAGTATGGCACCGGCGACCACACCGATTATGGTGATAATATAATTCCGCCACGGGATCACTTCCGGATTATCAATTTTACCGGAAAGCCTTTTTAGCAGCGGAATCTCTACGATTCCGAGTTTTGTACAATAATAGATCCCCAAGCACGTGAATATTACGGTTCTGAGAAAAACAACCACATCTATTGCGAGCAATGTGGGAAGCGGCATTATTTCAAAGAAATTCGGAACCAATACGACAACAGCAACGTCAAGCGCAATAGCAGTGACAGCAAACAAAACGCCATATTTCAGATAAATTTTAATCTCTTTTCTATGCCGAATGCTATTTATCAGAAATATTACGAGGAAAACAAGTATCAGAATACTGTAAACAACGGATAAAATCATTTTAAATCCCCTACAATAATGCCGTTCACAGAACAGGATTAGCGTTTTTCTGTGCCTGACAATTGTCTTTTATAGTTGATTTGAAGGTGGGGTTGGAAGGTTGGAAGTATAACTCGTTTCAATCTCCTAATCAAGTAACTTCTTATTCCTTGACATTAGATCATACTTCATCCAGTTTACGAAGTCAAGAATAAAATTGCAGCGTCACCCAGTTTTGGGTTTTTCATTGTTTTTGTAGAGGCAGCTGCGATTCGGGGATCACTTCTACAGGGGAGCAGACGATTGCTCACGATAGGCTTGATAAAGTTGACGCTTGAGATCTGCGTTGACTTTCGATTGTGATAATTTTTTGAAGAGATCCAATCTACTGTTGACGAGCCCTAATAAAATCTGATCAAACACCTGATCAAACTTATACCTTTTATTCCTCTCCGAATTATCCCCTTCAATCACCTGTCGAAGTTCCTCGTTTTCGTGTACTTTTCGGTGGTCTGTTCACGGAAGTATTCCTTGCCGATTGTCAACATGCCGCCTGTTCCGCAGCACGGATCGAAGATACTGCGAATAACGCCCTGCCCGCGTAGATTTTCACGGTGTTCCGCGAACAGCAACGAGACCAATAACCGGACGACATCTCGCGGTGTATAATGTTCGCCACTCGTTTCGTTGGACATCTCCGAGAATCGACGGAGCAGTTCCTCAAAGACCTGTCCCATCGTGTGGTTGTCCACTTTATTCGGGTGCAAATCGACTTAAGAACGTGATTTCTATATGTACCGTAGGCTGTTAACCTGCGGTAAGAACATTGTGTCCACATGTACTGTAGGCTATTAGCCTACGGTAAAAACGAGATTTCAATCTCGTAATCGAGATGCTTTTCTTTTCAAGCAGAAGAACACCAGCGTCAGTTCACAAACGCCTTGCAGTTTCAATCTCGTAATCGAGATGCTTTTCTTTTCAAGGAAAAAGATCCTTTTGCGAACAGGTGGCAGGTTCTTCCTGTTTCAATCTCGTAATCGAGATGCTTTTCTTTTCAAGCAGATAACGCTTGAGAAGCGGCTGGCAACGGAAGCAGGTTTCAATCTCGTAATCGAGATGCTTTTCTTTTCAAGAGGCGTGGGGTTGCAGCCCTGCGCCACCGACTGCAATCGGTTTCAATCTCGTAATCGAGATGCTTTTCTTTTCAAGTCATAATCGCTGTGGATGCCATAGGATTTGAGGACAGTTTCAATCTCGTAATCGAGATGCTTTTCTTTTCAAGCGGCAGCCGGGGGCAGCACACGGCTGGCCCTTATACAGTTTCAATCTCGTAATCGAGATGCTTTTCTTTTCAAGGATATGGAAGGCGGTATGGTTAACTTTCCGACTATTGCTAGTTTCAATCTCGTAATCGAGATGCTTTTCTTTTCAAGAATGGCAAGACCGGCTGGCAAGTCTGTGAGGAGTTGGCAAAGTTTCAATCTCGTAATCGAGATGCTTTTCTTTTCAAGCGAACCATATTTAATGGAGACGGAGACGGGGGTGGCGTTTCAATCTCGTAATCGAGATGCTTTTCTTTTCAAGGAACCGTCACCCATTCCACCGGTATGATCGCATCCGACGTTTCAATCTCGTAATCGAGATGCTTTTCTTTTCAAGTGTACAAGTGGTGACCAGGGACATCAGGGTTCAAGTCTGTTTCAATCTCGTAATCGAGATGCTTTTCTTTTCAAGTATTATGGTGTCACGGAAGGTGCCGTGGCTCTTGAGGTGTCGGTTTCAATCTCGTAATCGAGATGCTTTTCTTTTCAAGCGACCTGTGCTTCCTTACTTGCGGTCACATTCTTGAAGTTTCAATCTCGTAATCGAGATGCTTTTCTTTTCAAGAATAATATGTCTCAAAAGTGGAGAGTTCGGCTACGGGGTTTCAATCTCGTAATCGAGATGCTTTTCTTTTCAAGGGTGACGGTTCCGTTTATTTCAAATGGCATATATTAGTTTCAATCTCGTAATCGAGATGCTTTTCTTTTCAAGTCTACAACGGCGTATTGGAAAGCATCTCTGACAGCACCGTTTCAATCTCGTAATCGAGATGCTTTTCTTTTCAAGACCGATACCGCATTGTGCGAAGCTCTTGACGTGTCGGCAGTTTCAATCTCGTAATCGAGATGCTTTTCTTTTCAAGTGGGACGCATATCTATGTTAGGCAACCCAGCAAAATAGTTTCAATCTCGTAATCGAGATGCTTTTCTTTTCAAGTATTTTATCTTGATGCGGTTGAAGTGCTTTGAGATCGCCGCCAGTTTCAATCTCGTAATCGAGATGCTTTTCTTTTCAAGCGTAAACGAAAGGCGTGCAGCGGTTAATACTGTTGCCGTTTCAATCTCGTAATCGAGATGCTTTTCTTTTCAAGAAAATTTGGCTGTAAGTGGAAATTTGGCGTATATTATGGTTTCAATCTCGTAATCGAGATGCTTTTCTTTTCAAGCTTTGGGATTACGGACTTGGCGCGGTCTTTCATAGAGTTTCAATCTCGTAATCGAGATGCTTTTCTTTTCAAGCCGCTCACTTTCGGCGAGAACGTCATCGCGTCAAAGTTTCAATCTCGTAATCGAGATGCTTTTCTTTTCAAGTTTTTCTCAAGCCAATCCGCGGGGTTCTCACTACCTGTTTCAATCTCGTAATCGAGATGCTTTTCTTTTCAAGAAAGTTCGACTCGTCAGAAGATATGCAGAAGCGGTGGGTTTCAATCTCGTAATCGAGATGCTTTTCTTTTCAAGAAGTGCTGGCGGTCCAGCAACTGTATCGTCGGTTGATGTTTCAATCTCGTAATCGAGATGCTTTTCTTTTCAAGACGGCTGATTCACCACGATCGGCGCGCCCTCCGGTAAGTTTCAATCTCGTAATCGAGATGCTTTTCTTTTCAAGTCTTGCTTAGCTATGGAAACCGTTTAACAGACCTTGAGGTTTCAATCTCGTAATCGAGATGCTTTTCTTTTCAAGACAACCTTCCTGACATGGAAGTTCCAATTGGGCTTGACACAGTTTCAATCTCGTAATCGAGATGCTTTTCTTTTCAAGTCTTGCCGGTGTTGAGCGGACGCTTCGGACACGGACAGTTTCAATCTCGTAATCGAGATGCTTTTCTTTTCAAGTCTATCAACGCTTGGTCGTTTGTTTTCATGCGTTCAGTTTCAATCTCGTAATCGAGATGCTTTTCTTTTCAAGACACCACCCGTTTCTTGTATCTATCGAGGATATTTATTTCGTTTCAATCTCGTAATCGAGATGCTTTTCTTTTCAAGGGTAACTTTGCCTTGCGCGTGTGCGGCTGAAAAATTGTTTCAATCTCGTAATCGAGATGCTTTTCTTTTCAAGATCCGGCATCCCGACAACTTTCATACCCGCAAGAAGATGTTTCAATCTCGTAATCGAGATGCTTTTCTTTTCAAGTATAAGAAAAAAAATATTACGACATGAATACGACAGAGTTTCAATCTCGTAATCGAGATGCTTTTCTTTTCAAGTCGGTGACGGTTCCGTTTATTTCAAATGGCACATATTAGTTTCAATCTCGTAATCGAGATGCTTTTCTTTTCAAGTCGAGGAATATGACATCGGTGCGGGTCCGATGGATGTGAGTTTCAATCTCGTAATCGAGATGCTTTTCTTTTCAAGGATCGCTTCGGTGTCCCCTTCGATTCGGGAGAATCTTGTTTCAATCTCGTAATCGAGATGCTTTTCTTTTCAAGGGATAGAGCGGATAGAAACGGAGGTCTTTAGATCAGTTTCAATCTCGTAATCGAGATGCTTTTCTTTTCAAGGTGAGGTTCAGTGTTACGCCGAGATGCCCTTCGTTGGATAGGTTTCAATCTCGTAATCGAGATGCTTTTCTTTTCAAGCTGAAAAAGCGGAACGCGCCAGTCGTAAGTTTGCCGGGTTTCAATCTCGTAATCGAGATGCTTTTCTTTTCAAGTCGTGGACGGTTTCAGTATAAATCGCTCGACTATCGGTTTCAATCTCGTAATCGAGATGCTTTTCTTTTCAAGTTGTACGACCCGTAACGCACCGGCAAACTTACGACTGGGTTTCAATCTCGTAATCGAGATGCTTTTCTTTTCAAGGTAACGTTTATTGCGACAGGTGTCACGCCGAACCTGTTTCAATCTCGTAATCGAGATGCTTTTCTTTTCAAGGATCATGGGTTCGAGTCGGTGGTTCACTTCGCAATATGTTTCAATCTCGTAATCGAGATGCTTTTCTTTTCAAGTTCTTCCGAACCCACCAACCGTTTTCGTCCTTCTCGTTTCAATCTCGTAATCGAGATGCTTTTCTTTTCAAGGCTCATCTCTGCGTGTTTCGGAAGGACTCACGCCGGAGGTTTCAATCTCGTAATCGAGATGCTTTTCTTTTCAAGGCAAGCCATATCACAGCAAACGTCGGCACGGTAGGCAGTTTCAATCTCGTAATCGAGATGCTTTTCTTTTCAAGTGTAGAAGTAGGTATTAAAAGATGCTGAAATGATAGTTTCAATCTCGTAATCGAGATGCTTTTCTTTTCAAGTAATCTTACTGATGGCGGAGGAGGTGCATTTGGGTGGAGTTTCAATCTCGTAATCGAGATGCTTTTCTTTTCAAGCATGATCGCTTTATGTGATGCTGAATCCGATTTATGGTTTCAATCTCGTAATCGAGATGCTTTTCTTTTCAAGCTCGGCGATCAGAAAACCCGTATTGACTGGACATCCTTCGTTTCAATCTCGTAATCGAGATGCTTTTCTTTTCAAGGATAGAATTTTTGGATAGGCGTTTCGGCAATTCCCTGATGTTTCAATCTCGTAATCGAGATGCTTTTCTTTTCAAGAGACTTATCGACACCAACCAAGTCATAAAATTCTATAGAGTTTCAATCTCGTAATCGAGATGCTTTTCTTTTCAAGGACTTCCGCAGCGATGGCAATAGTTGCGATAGTAACCGTTTCAATCTCGTAATCGAGATGCTTTTCTTTTCAAGTTGAAAAGTTTTGTGTGTGAAATGCCACACATCTTGTTGTTTCAATCTCGTAATCGAGATGCTTTTCTTTTCAAGCTTGCACTCGGTTTTCGCCGCCTTTGTGTGCGGTATAGGGTTTCAATCTCGTAATCGAGATGCTTTTCTTTTCAAGAATTTCCATGCAAGGTGTGCAAGGATGCAAGGATGCAAGGTTTCAATCTCGTAATCGAGATGCTTTTCTTTTCAAGAGATCTCGGACTCGATCGGCACTCCGTGTCGTGGATAGTTTCAATCTCGTAATCGAGATGCTTTTCTTTTCAAGACCCGAATCCCAATTGCTAAAACGCGTCGCGAATGCGTTTCAATCTCGTAATCGAGATGCTTTTCTTTTCAAGATCCGAGCATCACGTTCAGAGGGACGCTGCGTAGAATCGTTTCAATCTCGTAATCGAGATGCTTTTCTTTTCAAGGGAGATCGGCGATGTTGTTCTCAAGGAGTTTTATTTGTTTCAATCTCGTAATCGAGATGCTTTTCTTTTCAAGCCAGAACCGTCAAGGTCGCATTCTTAGGATACTGGAGGTTTCAATCTCGTAATCGAGATGCTTTTCTTTTCAAGGGATTTACCACAATTCGCACAGCAGTGGCAACCGAGTTTCAATCTCGTAATCGAGATGCTTTTCTTTTCAAGAAAAAAGGGAGGCAAACGCCTCCCAAAGAGAAAGTGGTGTTTCAATCTCGTAATCGAGATGCTTTTCTTTTCAAGGTTCGTCTCAAACAGGATTTGAAGCACCTTCAGATCATAGTTTCAATCTCGTAATCGAGATGCTTTTCTTTTCAAGTTCACGGATCAAACACAGCGATCACAGAGATGACAGACGTTTCAATCTCGTAATCGAGATGCTTTTCTTTTCAAGACAATCACAGCGATTACACAACAGGAAGCCCTGTTCAACGTTTCAATCTCGTAATCGAGATGCTTTTCTTTTCAAGTGACGAGGTGCGTGTGTATGCCGTCAACCCCGTCAACGTTTCAATCTCGTAATCGAGATGCTTTTCTTTTCAAGTCAAGGTCTATTTCGTGGCTACGATAGATACCATTCGCCGCGGTTTCAATCTCGTAATCGAGATGCTTTTCTTTTCAAGATAGACTTCGGTCGTTGAATCGCTAACGGGCTTAACTGTTTCAATCTCGTAATCGAGATGCTTTTCTTTTCAAGGTCACCGTTGCCCGTGCGACAATCGTAAAATCTTCAGTTTCAATCTCGTAATCGAGATGCTTTTCTTTTCAAGTATAATTTCCCCTAAATATTGGAGGCATACAAAATGGGTTTCAATCTCGTAATCGAGATGCTTTTCTTTTCAAGCTTAAGGAATTCCGGTTACGCCGCGGCAAACCCCATGCAAGTTTCAATCTCGTAATCGAGATGCTTTTCTTTTCAAGATAAAGAAGGGAGAGGACGGACCTCTCCCCCACAAAACCGAGTTTCAATCTCGTAATCGAGATGCTTTTCTTTTCAAGGTTAAGTTCATCTGCTGCCTGAATCGCTCCGATCGCTGTTTCAATCTCGTAATCGAGATGCTTTTCTTTTCAAGGCATTCCTGCCATGAAAGGAACCAGAAGCCATATTCTTTCGTTTCAATCTCGTAATCGAGATGCTTTTCTTTTCAAGTTTTGTAAAACGCACACGCAACGCTTTCACCGCCTTCGAGTTTCAATCTCGTAATCGAGATGCTTTTCTTTTCAAGAGAATTAATTCGTCTGATGCGTATTCTGACATGGTAAGGTTTCAATCTCGTAATCGAGATGCTTTTCTTTTCAAGTCAATAACTTCAGAGCGACTCTGCTCAAAATCTTCAGGTTTCAATCTCGTAATCGAGATGCTTTTCTTTTCAAGTGTCTGAAGGCTACATGCAAGAGTGGTATGACGCGGTAGTTTCAATCTCGTAATCGAGATGCTTTTCTTTTCAAGTCGCTCACACCACAAGACGATGCAAGACTTATCGACACCGTTTCAATCTCGTAATCGAGATGCTTTTCTTTTCAAGTGTTAAGTTTTTAAACCGTATAAACCCCGCCTTAATTTCTCGTTTCAATCTCGTAATCGAGATGCTTTTCTTTTCAAGTGTGAGGTTGTTGTGTCTCAGGCAGAATAAAATTAGTGTTTCAATCTCGTAATCGAGATGCTTTTCTTTTCAAGTAGTGCGTTTGCGAATTCGGTTCGGTTGACTCTAAGAGTTGTTTCAATCTCGTAATCGAGATGCTTTTCTTTTCAAGGGCACGTCAGCAGGAGCAGGCAGGGAGCGAAGCAACACAGTTTCAATCTCGTAATCGAGATGCTTTTCTTTTCAAGCATCCGATTCAAGTTGCCGTTGCTCATACGTTGCGTAACCACGTTTCAATCTCGTAATCGAGATGCTTTTCTTTTCAAGTTGAATGTGAACCTGAAGCAATTGAAAGCAGTCTGCGAGTTTCAATCTCGTAATCGAGATGCTTTTCTTTTCAAGTACAAAGTCCAGTCAGGTACTGATGACTTATCCTTGTTGTTTCAATCTCGTAATCGAGATGCTTTTCTTTTCAAGCGTGATCGGTATTGAGACAGGGCTTCAGGGTACAGAGTTTCAATCTCGTAATCGAGATGCTTTTCTTTTCAAGTTCTATCCATTTCAAAACTCTTGGGTGTCGCGGTACTTTGTTTCAATCTCGTAATCGAGATGCTTTTCTTTTCAAGTGTCATCATAGGCGTTAATACCGGTGACGCTACCATGTTTCAATCTCGTAATCGAGATGCTTTTCTTTTCAAGAGACGTACCCGATGTCGTACAAGACGCTCAAAGAGCGCGTTTCAATCTCGTAATCGAGATGCTTTTCTTTTCAAGTTCTTCCGCCTACGATTTCTGGTGTGAGTGAACCGTCTGGTTTCAATCTCGTAATCGAGATGCTTTTCTTTTCAAGCTTTCCACACCATCACGAGCATAGCTTCAGCCTTAATCAAGAGGGTTTCAATCTCGTAATCGAGATGCTTTTCTTTTCAAGGGGGTTGACAAGTTCCGCTTCTGCGTTGAATATCGCGTTTCAATCTCGTAATCGAGATGCTTTTCTTTTCAAGTCCGCTTGACTGCCGTCTTGGGAGGTTTCGGATACAGTTTCAATCTCGTAATCGAGATGCTTTTCTTTTCAAGGTAGTTACGGGAAGTTTTGCAGACAGGGCAATAAGTTTCAATCTCGTAATCGAGATGCTTTTCTTTTCAAGAATATTACAACGGTTTGAACTTCGCTTTTGATATAGTTTCAATCTCGTAATCGAGATGCTTTTCTTTTCAAGTGAATTAAAGGAGGTAGACTTGCACGATAGGTCAAGTGTTTCAATCTCGTAATCGAGATGCTTTTCTTTTCAAGAATGGTCGTCTTTATTTTAATACACTTTCTTTATACGGTTTCAATCTCGTAATCGAGATGCTTTTCTTTTCAAGACTTCTGTTTCTTATCAATACACGTATCTTGCCAATACTTGTTTCAATCTCGTAATCGAGATGCTTTTCTTTTCAAGGAAATCAACGCGAAGGTATCTGCTGCTCTTTTTATTGTTTCAATCTCGTAATCGAGATGCTTTTCTTTTCAAGTTCGCAAGATTTACACCTTCACCCGATTGCGTTACGACAATAGTTTCAATCTCGTAATCGAGATGCTTTTCTTTTCAAGCAGCATAGAAGGAGAAAAGTAAGTGAAAAAAATAAGGATAGTTTCAATCTCGTAATCGAGATGCTTTTCTTTTCAAGATGGTGGTCGAAGCGATTCAAATCTGCTATGGAGCGGTTTCAATCTCGTAATCGAGATGCTTTTCTTTTCAAGCAGGGGGGTTTCGCTGAAACGATGCGTCCCGGTATAGTTTCAATCTCGTAATCGAGATGCTTTTCTTTTCAAGTACCCTTCTCTTTGAGCAACGCCAAGACTTCTTCAGAGTTTCAATCTCGTAATCGAGATGCTTTTCTTTTCAAGTGCACGGCACGCGCTGTTGGGTATCCTCTCGTATGCAGGTTTCAATCTCGTAATCGAGATGCTTTTCTTTTCAAGTATCCGTTGCTGTCCGTGAGACGCTACACGTAATATCGTTTCAATCTCGTAATCGAGATGCTTTTCTTTTCAAGACAGCACACGGTGGATCGTCCTACGACCTACACATCGAGGTTTCAATCTCGTAATCGAGATGCTTTTCTTTTCAAGAATACGCTGTCAGGGTGTAGGTAGTCCTCTATTCGAGTTTCAATCTCGTAATCGAGATGCTTTTCTTTTCAAGAGTCGTGCGGAACCTTGTTTTTATCAGCACAGGAGAGTTTCAATCTCGTAATCGAGATGCTTTTCTTTTCAAGTCCCCGATGTCGGTGGCATACACATCCTCGACGACGACGCTGTTTCAATCTCGTAATCGAGATGCTTTTCTTTTCAAGAATATTTGATGCGTCCCCAGCAGCGTCGGAGATGTCGTTTCAATCTCGTAATCGAGATGCTTTTCTTTTCAAGCGCAGCGGCAAGTTTATGCAACGTCCATGATACTCGTTTCAATCTCGTAATCGAGATGCTTTTCTTTTCAAGTGCCGTCCATCGGAACCCTTACCACACGTGCCTCGACGATATGCGTTTCTGTGAGCGAGGAACTTTGCCATATCCATAGATATAGAAAATGTCCGAATAAAAGACTGAAGGCACAATTCATAAGGGTTTCCACCTCTCTGTGAGCGACCAAGGTTTTTCGGTTCCCTCCCGCACACAGAATTAATCCTTGTATCAATTTTACACAATATAAGATTGTTTGTCAAGACCTTTTTTTAAACCGATCCGATCAATCTGTTTCTCACACGCAGCGCAGAGATGGTAGAAAGTGATTGTATCCTCCTGCAAATCAATCACCTTCTCCAAACGATCTTGGAGACGCAAAAGGGCGCGCCGATCAGTGTTACACTCAAACACGCTAAATTGGATGCGACTCCCAAAATCTTTGAGGATTTTGGCAACCTTGTTCCGGCGTTTATCGTCAGTAATATCGTAAGCAACTGTGTAATGCATTTACAATTCCTCCTTAAGTTTAGAACATTCACCCCTCCAATCTTCCACCCTTCTCCTCTTCCATCCGTCCATTCTTCCAATCTTTCCCTTCTATCGAACTGTCAGTGGCGTATACTGGTCGATTTCGCCTGTCAAATACTTCGCGAGCAGACGGACTTGCAATTCCATTGCTCTCCGAAATGTGAGCTGATATTTGAAAACAGGATGGGTAATCGTCTCGTTTTTCCGGGTTTCATAAGCTGCGTAGAACACTTTCCGCCGATGATCTTTAAGATACCAACCCCCATGCGATTGTCTGAAATCCTCGATCTTGATGCGTCGGTTGTTGATTAGTGTAATCACGACGGAGTCTGCGATAATGGGTCGGAATTCCTCCATCAAATCGAGCGCGAGGCACGGTTTCCCGTACTTGAGTTGGTGAAAGAACCCGATATAAGGGTCTAACCCGACCGTCTGAATCGCTGAGATAATATCAGCCGTGAGCAACGAATAGGCGAAACTCAGCAGTGCATTGATTGGGTCTGCTGGCGGACGACGGCTTCGGCGTTGGAAATCGAAGCCCATCTCTGATTTGAGCATAAAGTTGAATGCGCCGAAATACGCAGCGGAAGCGTTGCCTTCTATACCCAACAATTCTGACAGTTCTGCTGCTTTTTGGACCCGCTTTTCCATCGCTTGTATCGCCTTGATATTGGTGAGCAGAGGTTCCATTTCTGAATCTGTGGAGTCTGTGGATTGCCATTTCCGGCGTTGAAGCATCAGCCGCATGTTGCCGACCTTTCCGCGTACAAATGCCTTTGAGAGATCAAGGCAGGCTTCAGGGTTATTTGCGACCTTATGCTGTGCAGACCGTAAAAGCGAATTCCGAGATACCTGTGGTGTCAATGCGCCGTGGTATCGTCCATAAGCGGAGAGAAAGACAACCGGGATCCCTTCGTGTAGGAGTGTTTGCATCGCCGGTGTCGTGAGGTTGACGTTCCCCGAAATGACGACCTGACCGAGATGGATGAGTGGAATGTCTCGGATCGTTTCATTCTCTTTGACAACAAGGAGGCGTTCACCTGTTTTCTTGATTGCGCATCCTTGTTCATCAACATACAGCACGTTATCAATACCGAGTGCCGGTTTGATACGTTTTGGACGCTCATCTAACTCATGCAGATAAGCGACCTCATCGGGCAAGCAAATCGGACGGACACTGCAACCGTTGCATCGGTTATCGTGTACCGGTTTCGGAATCTTTCTGATCTCCAGTAGAGATCTCGCCTCTGACACGTAGCGAAGTGTTGTCTCTCGAAGTTCGGCATCAAACGGTACTTTTCGGCGACGTTTAGAACCGATATAGAAGATGTAACCGTGTGGGATCGACACCCCCGTTTTTTCTTCTAACAAAAGACCTTGCAAGCAGAGCTGGACCTGATCGTTCAGCCAGTTGCCTGTGCCTGCCTTCTTGAATTCCACAGGATAAGGAATGCCGTCTTTCTCCTCAACGAGGTCGGTATAGCCAGAGACACCCAGCGCATCAGACGCAAGATATTGCTTTCGCGAGATCGTCTTATCGCCTTTACGTCGATCGGTCACCGCTGTGTGGACGTGTTCATGCTTAATTTTGCCTTCTTCAACATGGTCATTGATCACCTGATGCCCCTCAACAGATTCGTAATAGAACCGCCGAGGACAGAAAACGTAGGTGTTTATCTGTGAAAGTGGGATATAAGTTTCTGACATCTGAAATCTCCTTTAATCAACGCGCCGCGTCTGACCCATCCCCATCGTTGTTTTATAGCCTGTGCCACAATAGAAGGCAAAGGCTGATAGGCAGTTGACGGCTCGGAGCAGCTCGGTGTTAAGCGAATCTTCGGGATAGAAAACACACGCACAGGTGCCGACCCATCCAGATTCAGTATGCCTTCCAAAGTGGAGTCGCTTCGCTTCGGCAACGACGCTGGTCACCTGTCCATACTCTGTAACGAATTCCAAGATTTCGGTTTTATCAAGTTTTATAGGTGCGAAGGCGTTCCATTTATTGACCCAACTCTGATAGCATCGGACGGGGTCTACATAATCATCGTTTCGGGTTTTCTGCCCGCGCGGTGTCATCCTACGGAAGGCGGTTGGTGAATAGAACCGGAAACTCATCCGGGTATCCGTTTTTGCGGATTCGACGAGTTCAGCGTAGGTTTCGCTTTTGCCCCAACTGCGTTCCTCTGTGGCGTGTGAGACCATCTGTCGCACCTGAAAGACTGCCTCTCCCAAGCGGATAGGTGGCATCGTGAGTGTCAAGAAGGCTTTCCCGAAGTGTTGAAACAGTTCGTCATCGAGGAAGGTGAATCGGAGTTTACACTCGGTGCCTGCTCTGATGTGACAGAGATGACCACGCTTTTCCATCTTCCCGATGAGTGGCGAGACGGTAAACGGTTTCTGTGCTGAATGTGCGTGAACGGCTTCAGCGACCTCTGGATTGCTTTTTCTGAGGATAGAGAGGAACGCTGCGTGTGCGTGATGTCCCATCGTTGGACGGAGTGTTACATCGGTCTCTGGGACGAGTGATATTTGTGTGCTGATAGGCATGTGTGGGTCTCCTTATGTGGCACCAGCAAAGTACGCCATAGATGCCGGCAAACAGACATCACCAAATTCAATATATTCGCCGCTAAATCGTGCATTTTGCAGTAAACTTACAGGAGGCATTGAAATGAGATCGTATAACTCCGGCAAAATAGGTAGATCTATCGGATTCAGGAGATGAGAACAAGTGAAAGTCCCCCATTTCGGAGTTAAATCTGATTCTGTAACCTCTACCTCAACCCACGCTTTGCTCATCCATAGACCTAATCTAATCCATTTTGGGAGTTTGTCCGGCGGTTCACCTATAATGAAAAACTCAAACTGACTTTCAGGGGCCAATTCCTTTGCCCTACCGAAAGAGGGTTTATTTGTTACCTTTATCCCTAATTCTTTCTTTCGGGCATTGCTAACAGTTGAAAAGGGGCGATGTCGGTTATCAGCAAATTTGAATGTACTGATGACATAATCATAACGAATAGGTTTGGCAGGCGTAACGTAAACGCCTGCCTCGTTAATCGGTTGAAGATCATCCTGATACGTGGGAACACTATCAGGGCAATAATATGGTTTCTGGATGAATCCTAATGCGTAAGTCAATGCCCAATTATGGATGACCTTTTCTGTCTCGTAGAGTCGTCCCATCTCACGCGTTGCATAGTAGAGGGAATCATGCAGGGTAAGACGAAATTTCGTGACTTGCATCCGTTCCTCCTACTCTTATCTCTTGTTTGATGCCTTTTGGATGACCCGCTCGGAGTATTCCTGTGTTTCGGTATTTGCCTCCTGCAAGAAACGGTAAAGTTTTTCTTTATCTGTCGTTACAGATTTGACAATACCAAGTAATTGTTGCAGGCTTTCTCCACCAAGTAAGTGATAGTTCACACCGTCATCCTGCAAGAGTTTTGTTATGGATGCTTGGGCGGTTTGGACAACTTTCGTAGGATTCAACGGTGTTTCGCTCTTGTCGTTGCCCAATCCATCATGGATAGCTTGGGTGAATTTAAGGTTTGAAAAGATCTCACCATCAGCAAATACTGCCCCGACGATATGATTGGAAAGCCGTCCTGTTCGCGTCGTCTGTGCCCCGTAACGTTTCGTTCGCAGCACATTATTCAAAACGTAAGCGAAACTGTTAACCGTCACATCCTTGATGGTAACAACAGATGGGAAAAAGACTTGTGGCACGACATGATCTTGCTCTCCAAAACTCGATCGAACTTCACCGTGCTGACTCATGTTTCCTTTTTCATAGAGTGCATTGAATGAAAACTGCTGATGTGACTCGTCATAACCAGTAATTGAGTAGGCAGTATCAACATATACTTTTGATTTTTCGGAGCCGGAATCACCGATTGCGAAACCGTAGTAAACACAATCAGGGCAGGTCGTACAGAACTTCTCATTGTAATCGCAGTAGTCATCTCCAGTGCTATCTTCATTCTGGGTAATGTTCACTCGGCGAAGCAGCTCACGTCCGGTGAGTCGTTCTGGCGAACTCTGTTTTCGCTTGAACATGGCGAGACGGATGAGTGAATTATCACTTTGTCCATTTTGCAATCCGGCACTAACTTTGGCGATGTTGAGTGTCCCATCTGTCTGAAAAACAGGAAACGACTCGGTTTCACGAACAACAACTAAGTGGGCGTAATGTCCCGTTGGTGCTTTCGGAATTTGATCCAAAAAACACTTTCCAGGAACGAGATCTTTCGGGATTTCAATTATCGGCATTGTTATCCTCCTCTGCCTTTTTCGTTTGAAATTGCCGCCAGTTAACTTGATACCATGCGTTAATACCAGCATTAAATCGGTTTCTGGCTTGACGAAGTAGACCACGCTCGCCGTCGTAATATTCAACAAACACTGCGTGATAAAAATGTTCAACAAATTCGCGAATAGCTGATGCTTCTTCATTAACTGGAAGTTTTGCGTACCCTTGGGCACGACTGCTCCGCACTCGTTGCATCAGATTACTAACTTCGCCAATCGCTTGGTAGTTCAGATCTTCTGGGCAAATTTTTGGTTCACTGTTGACGATTACGTCTTCAACAAGGGTGAGGACCTTCAAGACACTATTTGGTCTGAAATTATCGGGTCCATAAAATTTGAAGCACCGACTGGCGACTTCTTCAATAAGACTCATTTTGTCACCTCCAATATAATAGTAAGCTTGGATGTATCGCTCTGGAATTGACGGTTCTCCGTCACGCTGTTTTGGGAAACTATCCCAGCCCTGTTTTCGGCGAAACACCTCCAGATAATGAAAAACGTAGAGCGGGTCTGTGTCAATGTTGCGTGCGATTTCGTTGAGGTGTTGCCATTGCGGGCTTCGATCCTTTTGAAAAACGTCGATATTAATATCGTAACTCGCAGCGACCTTTCGCAGTGCGGGTTCAATTTCATCAATACGAAGTTTATCCTGCCTAAGAATGTGGCGGGCAAAGGAGTGAGGAGCATCAAGTATCACAGTTTCTTTCCATTCTTCGCCACTATGATAAAGTGGTATCTGTGACTCTGTCACAATGACTTTGGCATTGAATACTAAAGGCATAAGTAGCCCAAGAAACGTTGGCAATGCCCATGATTCTGTATCAGTAGGATTTTTGCCGAGTGTCGGAATTCCACAGAAATAGGAGGTTCCGAAGTCGTTGGGGGCAAACTCCATCTTGAGCAGATAATCATCGTCAGGGTTCGGAATTTCGGGATCAATGACCATTTCATCCAAGTTGATGAAATCAGTCACTGCCATTCCTTTGTGTAGGGCTTTGCGAACATTAAAGAAATTGATATTTTTCAAGCGATGGTACATATCACCAACAAACTTGGCAGTCTCGGTTGTAAAGAAGTAACTCGGATAAAAATAGAGCCACTTAATTTTTACATCGTCATATCTACCGCCGACCAGATTCAGTTTTGATCGAATCATAATTTGACGCAGCATCATTTCGACCTCACACAATTCACATATTCCGCGAACGAGCAGCGATGAATCAAGCAAATTTTTGTTGCTGTAAACCTGATTGGAAAAAATTACAGACGTGTCGCGTTGCTTGTTGGTATCAAATGGTGACGAGCAGAGGGAGCATCCAGCGTTTGATCCACGCCCTTTCTTTTTTGTGTTGGTGTATCTATCCAACTCGGAACCAAAGTTGCGTTCAATCTCGCCGTTTCCGTTAATGTCAACGACTTGTTGAACATATTCTCGGAGAACACCAAAACCTTCTTTCTCCTCCTCACGACATTCAATCTCTTCTACAAATGTCGTCACAACCTGATTTGCAACGTTTGCAAACAAATCTTCCATCTGATTTGTATCAAGGCCACGATTTTTGTTCAGGTATTTTCCCGCAAGAAAGTACCAGTGTAACGGAACTCCGCCTGCGCGATTATCGCGCGGAATCGCATCAAATCCAGTTTGATATTCTTGCATTTCCAAAAATCTGACGATTTCAGTAGACACCTCCTCACGACTCGTTACTATGCCAACGTGTTTCTCAACTTCATAGAGATATTCTGCAAGTTGGTCGACGCGCATATCATCTTCAAAATCGAGAGAGATATCAAATGGAATATCACCGCGTTCCTGTAACTGAAGCATCTTCTGTAGTCGCTTTCCAGCGGAGGAAGATTTGTTTTCATGTAGGACCCTGAAGCACCCCGTACTGATAAGTTTCAACAATTGCGGAATCTGAAAGAAGTCGTGATAGTAATCCGGAAACTTAAATCCTTTCCCATCACGTGTAAATCCGTTGAGCTTCTTTTCTAACGGCCCGGCACAGTATGCAATGAGCTGCTTTTCAGTATCTTCGGCAATCTCATTGAGTGCCGGCAAGATAGTGTTTTCACTTGACCTCTCTCGCAAATACGTGACACCTGTTGGAAAAAAGAGAAAAGGTTTCCATCCGAGACGGTCACGCAAAATTTTGAGCAAGGCGTTATTAATGACGTTTGTAATCATACCTCGATTCTCAGCAAGTTTGTGATAGGTGAATTCAAGTTTCCCATCACTTAAGTGCGTAAGAGATTCGCGTATATTCGCCTGTTCCCTAATTCCACTTGAGTTCTTCAAAAAATACGCAATAAGGTCCGATGCAGTGCACATCAATCGCAGATATTGCCGTCGTCGCCCCGGTAAACGCAAATCAAAATTTTGTAAATTCAGATTAGCACCGTATTTTTTCTGTGTGTTTAAAATGAGATATGCGATATCTCCGAGATACTCCGTATAGTCTGGACAGAATCTATCAAAATGGAGTTTTGAAACCCATTCATCAAGGTAGGCATAAAATTGTTCGGACTTCTCTGTATCGGAAACACTCAGATCACGGATCCCTATAAGTTTGTCAATGTCATGAAATGAGTAGGCGATCAAATAAAGTCTCTCTTCTAATTCATTCAACGGTTGTTCGGCAGTTCTCACAATGGTGAGTATTGGGAAGATGCCGTTCAGAATATGAGCGAGCATACTCTGGTCGTATTTGTCCGCCCATCCTGTGCTCCCTTTTGCTGGTTGTAGTGTATATTCTTCAAGCATCTGCGGCACGACTTTATCAATGTAATCCATCAGCACAAAATCGGATGGATCAACAGCACTTTTTAGCAATGCGATTTGTGCATGGAGACGTTTGGATTCCTGAGAATCGTCTGATATTCCAATAAAATTAAGTTCAAGTTGATCAACCATTAGCATTCTTCTCCTTTGCCCAAATATAAGGTTGCGAATACAACAAAAGTGCATCTTTTGAGAACACAACACTAAATTTATCACCATCCCGATCAAGGAGTGAAAAGATGGAAAACATGGATGGTAAGCGTAATATCCGCCGTAAATCGCCCACCGGTTCTTCACGAATGAGACACAAAAGAGGTTTTACGCGTAACCACCGATTGATTTTGTTGATATCTGAAAAATTACCATCAATTTCAAATCCCTTGAGGATATGGAATTGGCGGTAATGATCATCAGTAGTAAATTGGTTGCCAATCCGACGGGTCTGAATAAGTTGAAAATTCTCTCGATCAGGTAGATATTCATGTAATCGCAAATAGACATCAGCGTATTGAAACCGACGAAATGGGACATTCTGTGTTTGGCATTCTTGTTTAAAATCTGCTTTTTCCATATATTCAACTTCAGCGTTTTGCAATACCCACAAGAGATTATAATCTTTGATTTTGCCATCAGTTTCGTCCAAAATACCGCAGGTGAATGGTGTTTCCCCACGAAACCGAACCACACAGGCATCAATAATGTCTGGTTGGTTTTTCTTAACAGCGAAATACCATTTTCTTGATCGCATTTCGATATCGGTCTCGAAAATATTAGAATAAATCTGTGTAAGTTTTTCACGTTCAGAGGCATAGTTTTCTCGCAATCGGGGGTGTCCGAGTGTATTGATAATATGCGAGGCATGTAACCAACCCCAACATCTTCGATAGTTCCGAAAATCGTTGATAGGTGAGAAAACCTGTTTATCTTGTTCCTCATTTCGGATGAGATTAATCAATGTCTCCTTGTCAATTTTTGGATTTGATGGGAGGATTTGCTCAACTCGCTCGTAGACATATTTGGGTAGAAGTGAGTGTGCAACAAAACGATCAAACTTCATAACTGTCCCGTCAGTTTTTTCGTATCCTGAATGCCGTCCGAGTCGTCCAAGCCTTTGGATCCATGAGCCGGAGTCCATCGCCTCAAAAACAAGGAAGTTGATTTTGAAGTCAACGCCGACATCTACTGTTGAGGTACCAACAAGTAGATCGCTTTCGTGAAGTGCAAAACGCCGTTCTTCTTGGTTGCTAAGTCCCGTATTTTCGCCGATGCTCAAAGGAAAATCACCTGCCTCTTTTCGCTCCTTGAGAAACGAGCAAATTCGCTTCGCAGCTGCGACCGAATTGACGATAATCGCCCCGCGTGAATTCGAGTTCTCCACAAACCATTGGGTAATCTGCTGATAATGATTTTCGACCCACTCCTCGGTCCGACGACCTGTTGCATGGAAATGTAGGTCAAAAGGTGCGCAAATTCTATTCCAATCCGCTGAATCTAATGTGCCGTGATGATAACAACCTTCAATGATTTTGTATCGGAGGTTTGCCTTTTCTAAGCAATTTAGCAGAAGCGGATTCGGTGTTGCAGATAGAAAGACAAACTTTTTTTGACCCAATTTGCCTCGCCCCTGCTCAATGAAATATAACATCGTTGTTAGAACAGAAATGACTTGTGAGACATCGTAAATATGGAACTCGTCAAACAGAAAAAGATCATAATAGTCAATAATATGTTGTACTAACTGGTCTGGGTTTTCGTATTCGGGGTTCAGGTACTGAAAATTGGCTATTAGATTAAAAATATCAGGATTTGTGAGCAAAATAGGATTTTTTAGTGCCAAATGTTCAATCGCTGCTTTTTGCCCGCGTAGGTCTGTTAATTCTGTACGCAGTTCAGACAACTTCTCGCTGAACATCTTGTCACAAGCGATATGCTGTGCAAACCACTGGCAGTATCCTTGCACTTGCTGTTCTTGATCCTTGATTAATTCGTTGGTTGGGTACATGGCTAAGATTGACTTGCCCTCTGTCAATGCTGATAGATAAGCAGCAAGACTTTTTCCATCACCTGTCATCGCTGTATTAAAGACAACGTCAATATCAGGGTCCCGGATTGCTTCAAACGTTTTAACTTGATGCTCCCGTAAAGCAAGCCCAGCAGGGAGGTCCGCAATCGGATCAGATTGAGAGAGTCGAGAGTAAACAGGTAAAACTTTAATGGGATCCATTCTATTCTCCTGAAAACTTGGAATTTTATCACTATCTTTAATTATACCATATAAAATTGGTGTTTTACACAAATTTTAAAAAATTCGACTTAAAAATGCAGAAAATTCTGTCTTTTTTTGAAAAAAATCAGAAATTGCGAAAATTTCTTGATTTTTTACGCAGAACAGTGTATACTATATAATAGATACCAGAAGTAAAATTACAGCCGAAAACTGTTGCGTATGCTGAGCTGCCTCCTGGCCGGCCATGAGGATAGGTTGTCCACCTTTTTCACGGTGGTTTTCTGTTGAAGACCAGAAGTAAAGTCGCAGCCGAAAACTGTTGCGTATGCCGAGCTGTCTACTGACCGGTCAGTAGGATAGGTTGCCCACCCCTTACAGGGGTGGTTTTCTGTTTTAAATTTCTACGAGAATACCTTTCTGTAATGCTATATCAAAAATTTTTCTAAGTTCATTGTCCTTGTGTTCTAACAAATCCCTTGAAGCACCAGCTACTGCATCTGCTAATCGTATCAGTGGTTCGTTTTCATCCCTTCGGATTCCGTTCACCTTTCTAACAGGACAACTGAATTTTCGCAAGCTGGTTTTGTAATTACCGCGTTTGGTTTTAGTCAGTCCATCAACATAGACATATACACGAGATCCAGAAGGACGCAGCACGCGAATTGATTTTGCAATGCCTTCAATTGTTGCTGCATCGTAATCTGTCGTTTTACGGAAAACACTGTAAAACAACTTCGCGTTGCAGGAGGCAGCATGTTGGATTACGGTCCTTAGATAAATCAAGCGTTTATTTTTATCGGCTTTTCCCCACTTGGTGTTCCTTTTGCCTGAAATTTCTTCAGCGGCCTCACAAAACTGACGAAATCTATCACTATCCTCTACTGCTATCACAGCAACATGAAACAATCGCCCCCTCGTATCCTGTCCTGACTCGTCCACGTAGAGATCCATTCGTTTTTGTTGCGATGCCATTAATTTAAGATTGTTACGCATCTTCTTTTCTTTTGCTCACTTTATTTTACTAAAACTCCAATAACATTTATATAATGATACCATGTTTATTTTACTAAATACACAGTTCTGTCGCGTTGGTCAACCTAAAAACGCAAATACACCAGGGTTATTTAGTTTTAGATAAATTACTGGATTCTCTACGCTGTTTGATTTTTCTTTTTTAGTCCCGGTGCGGTTGGAAACCGCACCTACCGGGCCTGGGGCATCTAAAATTGGACGAAAAACCGAGAACTAAATCGTCCTGGCAAACACAGCAGGATTATTAGTTTTAAGCATTTCTATAAACATTATGAAAAACACCCAAGCAAATAAACCCTACGGGACTGAAGAGGGTTTTGAAGGAAACCTCAAGATTTCCGCGTAGAATCCGGTTCGGTTGCTAGAAGAAACACCCCAGCAAAAACACCGAACTTACCGGGCCCCTTTTCCCGAATAGACATCATGCATTCGGCGCACTGTTTCTTGAAACTCAGCCCGAAATTCGGGTGGATCTAAGACCTCTACAGCATCGCCGAGACTCAATACCCAAAATGTGAAGTCTTCTTTTGGGACTTCATAACGGACAATCACAGAACCGTCTGGACACTGTTCTATAATTTCTTGGGATCGGTGCCGTTCTTTCTCTGTAACAAGATACGCTTTGTGTGCGGCGATCTTGAGCGTCACGCGAATCGGATCGCCGCTAAAGAGTTCCCATCGAGATGCCAAATCCTCGGACAAGGAAAAATCGGCAGGCATTTCAAAAGTCTCATCCGTTAGCATAACCCTTTGGAAACGGAGTATTTTGAAAGTTAGTGAGGCGTTTTCCGATTGATTCGATCGCGCCTCAAGATACCAATCCGATTTTCGGAAAAAGATGGCGTACGGATGGAGTATATGTCTAACAAATTCTGTTTTACCGCCGGGTTGATAGGTCGCCCGAACCACTTTTTGCTCGTAAAGTGCCTCTTCCAAAATACGAAAGTGTTTCTCAACGTCATTCTCACTATTACCACTGTAGTTTTTCGTATCCTCTGAGAGATGCGGATGTTCTTCAATCTTATCACTGGTGTTTACACGCTCAAGTTGCGCTGGGATATTGTTCTCCAGTTTTGATTGTATGTGTTCGGCAAGGGACATATCAAGTTTTTCCAAAACACTTTTGAGGGTTGCTTCAAAACGCTGTTCCTTGGCAAGCGGTGAAGCGGTAATCACCAATTCAAGAACCTGTGTTTCCTCCGACGTAATTCGAGGCCAACGTAGTAGACGCTCTGCCTCAATCCAATAGGAGCCTCTATCTTTTTTTAACTCGCAGAAATCTTTGATGATTTTCAGGTCTTCATAGATGCGAGTTATGTCAACGCCGTAGAATTCAGCTAAATCTCGGACTCTGATGCCTCTTGATGATTTCTTGAGGCGTTCAATTATGTTCAAAATACGACGTACCTGTTTTCTTCCATCGCTATAGCCCATATCTCTCTCCTTAGCAGATAGCCTCGAGGGCCGCTCCTATTAAACAGAAACAAACAATTAGATATGCCTATGTTAAGTCTAACACAAGAAAACGCTGGACGCAAATATTTCCATCATCTTCAGAACTTACGCAAATTGAGGAAATATCGGACGTTTAGACGCAAGAAGTGGTAATTTCTGTCCTTTAAACCCCCTAAATCCCCCTTATCAGGGGGACTTTAAGGCGGAATACGTAAGTCCTAATCTTAACAAAAGTCCTAATCTTAACAAATAGCCTGCTTCTATCCTTTCAATCTTCCACCATTCCAACCGTCCTTTGGTCTTCTGGGCATCAATGAGCGCAACCTAACAGAATACGCTACGAAAGACAAAAATAAACGAACCTGCTATAAATTGCAGGGTCATTCAATTGTCCGTTTTTGGTGTTGTCCTTTTGCAGGTGTTAATACTTTATATATGTTATGCTTTTTTAAAAAACGCAGAAAATTTCGCTAGATTTCGCTAGATTTCGCTAGATTTCGCACCGGATCGTAAAAAAAGACATCCAATCCAATAATTTCTTAAAATTGAATGGCACTGGCTATAAATGCTTTTGCGCTTGACGAAAAGTGCTGTCGGACGTATAATAGCCGTATGATACGAGGCATTTTTATTACAGGGACAGGGACGGAAATCGGGAAGACTGTAATCGCAGGGGGTTTGGCTGCGGTGCTTAAACAGGCTGGGATAAATGTGGGTGTGATGAAACCGATTGGCACAGGTGATACCGCCGACGCAGAGTTTCTTAAGCACACCGCACAAGTTGATGACGAACTCTCCATCATTAATCCTGTTTTTCTCCGGAATCCGTTGGCACCGTCCGTCGCAGCGAGGATAGAAGATAGAGATATCGATATCCAGAGCATTCAGACGGCTTTCGCAGCACTCGGAAAACGATACGATTTTCTGATCGTTGAAGGTGTCGGCGGGATCGCTGTACCCATCCGAGACGATTTTCTCGTTGTTCAACTCGTCCAGCAGCTACAACTACCTATACTGATTGTCGCAACGGCTGGCTTAGGGACGCTAAACCACACGCTTTTAACCGTTGCATTCGCACAGCAGTTTAATATCCAAATCGCCGGTATTGTCCTCAACGGACTCCGTCGAGAGACAGCTGGACTCGCTGAAGCGACCAACCCCGTCGAAATCGAGAAATTAACAGGTGTTCCGGTCATCGGTGTTGTCCCATACCAGAAACAGTTGGACACGCCGCAGCCGGACTTGATCTTTTTAACAGAATTTATGAACCAGCATATAGCATGGCGGAAATTGGGGATACCCTAATATGGAAACTGCGATTGTTCTCGCCGCAGGATCGGGACGTAAGGTCTGGCCTTATGGCGAATTCCGACAGAAATGTACGATACCGGTTGCCAACAAGCCGATCGTTCGCCGGATTGTAGAAGACCTGCTTGAGGTCGGATGCCAACAGATTATCGTCGTTGTCGGACATCACGCGCAACAGGTACGCGGCGCAGTGGCGGATATACCGAATATCGTTTTTGTCACACAGCAGACACTCGACGGCACAGCGAGTGCAGCATTAACAGCCGTGGAACACCTCGAAACACAACCTTACCTCGTAATTCACGGGGATACTGTAACCACTTCCGAAAATCTTCGTAATTTTGTTAATGCGTTTCGTGCGTCCGATGTGGAAGCAGCGGCACTTGTGCAACCGCTCGGCAGTGAAGACGCAAGCAACTATCTCTGCGCAGGGGTCGGCACGACGGAGGGGAATAACGGCAGTGTTTCGATACTGACCGGTATTGAGGGACATCCACGCGGGGGTTCGCATCGACTCTGCGGTGTGTATGCTTTTCAGAGCAGCGCGACGAGGTATCTCTTAAGGAACCCCGGCATCGTTACGCGGGTCCCTGTCGGTGGGATGCCGCCCCCTGAATCCGAAATCGCACAGTCTTTGCAACTTATGGTTGACGACGGTAGGACAGTGTTAGCGGTTCAGACATCGGACTTCTTTGTGGATGTCGATAAACCGTGGCATGTACTCGAAGCGAATAGGCGACTCGTTGATTACCTCGCGAAACAGGTTAGAGAAGACCAGATAGCAGATGGCGCGAAAATTTCGGATGCTGCTGAGATCAATGGGCACGTCGTGTTGGGAAAAAATACGGTCATCGGACCCCGCGTCGTCGTTAACGGCACCCTGATTGCAGGCGCGAATAACAACATCACGAATGGCGCGATTTTACACGGGAATATCTTCGTCGGCGATCAGTGCAGGATTAGCGACTATTGTGATGTCGGGAGCAGCGCGATCGGAAATCGGTGTATTATCGGGCACGGTGCTGAGATGTCCGGTGTCCTGTTCGATAAAGTCTATCTATACCACTATTGCGAGATGTCGGGTGTTTTCGGATGCGCAACGGATATCGGTGCAGCAACGGTATGCGGTACACTCCGATTTGATGATAAGGATACACCGATACAGGTAGAGGGACGTTACGAGGTGCCACCGTCTGGTGCCAATGCGACATATATGGGAGATTATTGCCGCACGGGTGTGAACGCGATTATTATGCCGGGGAGACGGATTGGGTCCTACAGTGTTGTCGGCCCTGGCGTTATCTTATACGACGATGTGCCGAGCAAAACGATGGTGATGGCGAAACAGGAACTGGTTACGAAGCCTTGGGGACCGGAACGTTATGGATGGTAGATGTCTTGTTAGAGCGGGGTTTCAAACCCCGCCTGCAAGGTGGAACGTTATGGATGGTAGATGTCTTGTTAGAGCGGGGTTTCAAACCCCGCCTGCAAGGTGGAACGTTATGGATGGTAGACGCTGTATTTTGTTAGAGCGGGGTTTCAAACCCCGCCTGCACGGTGGAACGTTATGGATGGTAGACGCTGTATTTTGTTAGAGCGGGGTTTCAAACCCCGCCTGCAAGGTGGAACGTTATGGATGGTAGATGTTGTGTTTTGTTAGTGTCAGTGAGCGTTAATTGGGTAAGAGTTCCTTCAGCAGATTCGTTAGTTCATCATTCCCTGCGGCGAGTTCAAAGACGCGTTTGATTTTTTCTTGAGGGTCAGCCTCGGATTCAGGGGTTCCGTCCGGCGACCAAAGGACTTCAACGGCTTTCGGGTTCAGGCGGTCATAAGTCACTTTGACAAGTGTGAAAGGATAGTTTTCTGGGATGATGATAATCCAGTCGATGGTTTCCCCTCGTCCGGAATACTGTCTATCGACGGTAAGTTTTCCGTCTTGATGTGGGACGTTCTCTTTAATCCACTGCTTGCGCCCGAGCGGGTCCGTCTGAAAATGTCCGACTTCCAGCCAGTTGCGTCCAGCACCGTTCGGTTTAGTGGTAATTTCGATACGTTGCATGTCTGTTTCTCCACCGTATGTTTATAGTAAAACTTACAATTAACGAGCTATCTATAGAAGACGGGGTTTGAAGATTAATTTATTAATTCGGTAATTTCTGGGTCAGTCCGGTTCGGTTGCGATGCAGATCGCATCTGGGCGTGTACGCCGCAAAACCGAACCTACCGGCCGTGGGGAAAATATAGAATTATCGAAAACCGCGCCTGCAACGAAGAGGTGTGTTGTTCGTTTTGATAAGAAATTTTAGCATGTTGTCGCAAAAAAGTCAAACGGTTAATAAGTTGTCAGTTTTCAGTACGATTTTTCGCAGAAAATTGTACGAAAATCGGCATAAAGTCGCTAAATATGGGGATTAAAGGCACAATTAATTTGCATTTTTGTCTAAAAAACGGTATAATTACAGTAGGGAGGGTGTTTTCGCTTGAAAACGCGCTAATATTTGTATTTAACCTGTTGATATGAAGGGACATGTCGATATGCAAGTGGAAATGCGATACGGGACCGGCACATTACCCATTGAGATTCCTGATAAAAATGTTGCTGGGGTGCTTGAGATTTCGGAAAGTGTGCCGCTATCAGACGAAGATCGTGCGGTTCGGGAGGCAGTTGCGCAACCGATCGCTTCGCCGCCGTTGGCTGAGCTCGCTAAGGGGCGTACATCAGCATGCATCGTGATTTCCGACGTGACTCGTCCCGTCCCGAATAAAGTGATCCTACCACCGATATTGGAAACACTTCAACAAGCAGGCATTCCACGCGAAAAGATTACGATCCTCATCGCGACCGGTATCCATCGTCCCAATGAAGGTGAAGAACTTGAACAGATGGTCGGACGTTCAATCATGGACACGTACCGCATCGTCAACCATTTTTCGCAACAGACTGAGGCTCACGACCATTTAGGCAGGACGAAAAACGGAACACCCGTTTACATTGATAAGACTTACCTCGCATCGGATCTGAAGATTACCACAGGGTTAATTGAGCCACACCTGATGGCAGGATATTCTGGCGGTCGAAAGGCGATCTGTCCTGGCGTTGCCTCCGTGGAGACGATGAAGGTGATGCACGGTCCCGAACTCATGGAGCACCCGAAATCAGCAGTTGGGATTTTGGACGGTAACCCGTTTCACATAGAAGCCACCGAGATCGCCCTGATGGCAGGCGTTGACTTCAATCTGAACGTTGCGATTGACAAACACCGTCGAATCACTGGCGTTTTCGCAGGCGATATGGTTGAATCGCATCGTGTCGGTTCGCAATTTGTGGAGAAGAACGCCAAGGTTACACTGCCTGAACCTGCGGATGCGGTTGTCGTTTCCAGCGCAGGATACCCATTAGATACAACGTTTTATCAGGCTATCAAAGGTCTTTTGACGGCTGTGGAGATTGTGAGGCAGGGTGGTAGTATTTTATTGGTTGCAGCGTGCAGCGAAGGCATCGGTAGCAAACCGTTTACGGATTTGATCTTTAAGACCGATGATCTCAGCGCGTTCGTACAAGGTCTCTACAATCCCGCCAATTTTGTCATCGATCAGTGGCAACTCGAAGAATTGGCGAAGGTGGCACGGAAAGCAGATATCTATTTTTATACCGATGGAATCCCCTATCACCAGCGTGCGAAGTTATTCGTACATCCCCTAAAAAGTGCACAGGCGGGCATTGAGGAGCTTTTAACCCGCTACGGTGAAGATGTCCAGATTGCTGTGATTCCTGAGGGTCCCTATGTTTTAGCGAAATTGGAAGGGGCTTAAACCGAGGCGGAAATAGTTGTTGGAAAATTAGGCTATTGATGCATTCGTCAACAATATTATTGGATTTATACCGAATATCACAATGGAAAATCCTACAGTGGTTCTCAGAGCGTATAGGGACGGCTTGCACTTGATTATCAGGCCTCACCTATCTATAGCGGAAGTTGAAGTTGCGATTCAGCAGGAGATGTCGCGTATGAATCGTTCTTTAACGGGTGCGACTGTTCAGATAGACCTTAAGTCTCCGACGTTAAATGATGAGGAGATTGAGTACTTGAGGTCTCAACTGCGGGAGAACTACAATTTGATAGTGCGTGGTGTCGAATTGGGCGATGATTCGGTTTCACCGCCGATCGCTGCGGCACCGACAACGCATACAATCTCACAGACGACAGATGCGCCAACGACTCGGGACGGTGAACCATCTCGTATTGTACCCTGTACGATCCGTTCTGGCCAGATAGAGGAGTTTCCACAAGGGAGTCTGATTATATACGGTGATGTGAATTCTGGGGGTGAGGTGAGAGCTGGTGGTGATATTGTCGTTTTGGGTACATTGCGTGGGAACGCATACGCCGGCACAAACGGTAGGCTATCGGCTGTGATTATCGCCATGGATTTAGCAGCCTTACAACTTCAGATTGGTAATTGTGTGAACCGATCTTCGGCGAACCAGAAGCCGCCCGGCTACCCAGAGATCGCGCGTATTGGGCCAGAAGATGTTATTATTATTGAAAAATTTGTTAAGTTTTAATATCTCATAGAGGAGGTTCCGGTTATGGGAAAAGTCATCGTCGTAACGTCGGGCAAAGGGGGGGTCGGTAAAACAACCTCTACAGCCAATTTAGGGACAGCACTCGCTCTCTTAGGTAAAAGCGTCGTACTGGTTGATGCAGATGTCGGGCTGCGGAATCTCGATATCGTCATGGGGCTTGAGAGTCGCGTTGTTTATACATCGATGGATGTCATTGAAAAACAGTGCGAACTTAATAAAGCACTCGTTAGGGATCGGCGTGTCGATGGGTTGATGTTGCTGGCGGCATCGCAAAAAAATAATAAAGACGATATGCAACCCGAACAGATGAAAGCGATCTGTGATAAGTTACGCACGACTTATGATTTTACACTCGTTGACTCACCGGCAGGTATCGAGCGCGGCTTCAGAAATGCGTCCGCAGGTGCGGATGAAGCCATCGTCGTTACAACGCCTGATGTCTCCGCAATTCGGGATGCCGACCGGATCATCGGGTTACTGCAAAACGTCGAAATTGAACCGATCAATCTCGTTATAAATCGCTTCTCGCCACAACTCGTTGGAAACGGAAGCATGATGGACCAAGCCGACGTATTGGATATCCTTAATATTGACCTGATCGGTGTTGTCCCTGAAGACAGCGGGGTCATCACATCTACAAACCGAGGAATCCCCCTGGTTTATGAAGACGGTTCTCCCGGTGCTCAGGCGTATATGCGGATTGCACGCAGACTCACCGGACAGCGAATCCCGATCCCCGATTTAGAGCAGAAAGGCTTATTCAGTAATATCTTAAACTGGTTTACGAAAAAAAGATAAGGAGTCTTCCGATGAATTTAAGTATCAAACAACTCTTCGGACGCAAGCCGAAATCAAGCAATATTGCCAAACAGCGTCTGAAACTCGTCATCACACAAGACAGGGTCGATGTTGATGACCGGTTTATGACGCGGCTGCATCACGAATTGGCAGAGGTCCTGGCAAAGTACTTTGAGTTTTCTGCGAACTCTGTCAAGATGAACTTGAAGCAGGAAGGGAACTCTTATATTCTTGTTGCGGATTTCCCTTACACGAAGTTCCACGACATGAGCATGAGACGCTAACGGTCGCGTGAGGAGATTTATTCAGGCTTTGCGAGCATATCAGCGGGTAACCGGATTACCGAATCAAGTTTCAGAGAATAATATCCGAAATCGCTTTTGCGACCCCGTTTTCATCATTAGTGGTTGTGATATAATCTGCGCAATCACGGATGGGTGGGACCGCGTTTGCCATCGCTATGCCGAAACCTGCCGTCTTGAGTAAACTTTCATCGTTATAACTATCGCCGAAAGCGACGACCGTATCCATCGGAATGTCGAACCGGTTGGCGAGTGCTGTCAGTGCGTGGCCTTTGGTAACCTTTGGATTCATAAATTCTATATATTCTGCTTGGGTCTGCGTAACGTAAAGCTTCTGTAGGTGATCGGTTTGAAACTTCTGCAAGAGGGGTTGTAACTTTCCGGGCGTGTGGATGATAAGTAACTTCGTCGGCGTTTCGCCTGCTAATTCACGTAGGTCGCCGATCGGTGTTGCCGGTACTCCAGTTCGCGCTTCATATAAATCGCTCCATGCGTTGCGTTCAGCGACGTAGAGTTCATCGTTCAAGCAGTAATTGAGATGTAAGCCTTGTTCGGCGCATTCATTAACAATCGCTATCGCGTCATCTGCGGGTACAGGTGTATGATGATATACCTCGCCGGTTGTCGCGTGTCGTACCATCCCACCATTGTACGAGATAATAGGGTTTTCGAGTCCGATCTGATCGCTGATCGGTTGGATCGAACGGTGCATCCGTCCTGAAACCAGGACGACGAGAATATCGTTTGCCGCGAGGCGCCGAAGTGCCTCACAGTTTTCAGGGGACAAGGTGTGATCGCTGCTGAGTAGTGTTCCATCTAAATCAAATGCTGCTAAACGGCACGGTATTTTCATAGTGCCTCCTTCCATGTATTTTATCCTCCGTTTTTTATTGTAGATCTGGTAATTATTTGCACATGCCGGAAACGTAGGGGTTGGGTTACCCAACCCCTACGAGCCACAGGTGTAAACTTATTTTCGGAATTTACTATAATAGAATTACCAGATATTTCGCTCTGTCTTTCGGTCGAAGAGATGCATCTCCTTCTCATCAAAATCCAACCAGATTGTATCGCCGACTGTAGCCCGGAACGTCGGATGTGTCCGAACCCGGAGCAGAATAGGATCCTGTGTCTCTGAGTGTGTGCCGAGACGGATGTCGAGAATGTTGACTGCACCGAGTGGCTCAATGAGGTGTACCTGTACAGGGATGTGCCGTTCGATGGGTTGATTTGCAGCCCGAATATGCTCCGGACGCACACCGAATACCAAGCCGTTTTCTCGGCTCTCTGAAGTGATGCGCGCGTGTCGTTCTGCAGAGATTGGGAGATGGACATCTGTATGACTCAGGCGTAGGACGGGTGCGCCGTCTTGACTTGCGAGCTCGGCATCCAGTAGGTTCATGGTGGGCATCCCCATAAAGCCTGCAACGAAGAGGCTTTCCGGTCTGTTATAAATTTTGTGCGGTGTGCCGATCTGTTGTAGAACCCCTTGGTGGATAACAGCGATCCTATCAGCGAGGGACATCGCTTCAACTTGGTCATGTGTTACAAAGATGGTTGTTGCACCGATCTCGTGTTGGAGGCGTTTAATTTCAGCGCGCGTATCGACGCGGATTTTTGCGTCTAAGTTCGCCATCGGTTCATCGAGGAGATAAACTTTCGGTTGACGGACCATTGCGCGTCCGAGTGCGACCCGCTGCATCTCTCCACCGCTGAGCACACTCGGTTTCCGATTCAACATGTCGGATATTTGCAGGATTTCGGCGACCCGCCTGACCTGCGTGTTAATTTCTGATTTTTCGACTTTGACCGCTTTCAGCGGAAAAGCGATGTTGTCGTAGACATTCAGGTGCGGGTAGAGCGCGTAGAACTGAAACACAAAAGCGATATCGCGATCCGCAGGAGAGAGGTCATTGACCCGCTGTCCATCAATGAAGATATCACCTTCTTCGGGGGTTTCCAATCCTGCGATGAGGCGGAGCGTTGTGGTTTTACCGCAGCCGGAGGGACCTAAAAAAACGACGAACTCTTTGTCGTGAATTTCGAGGTTAAAGTCTTTGACAGCAACGACATCGCCGTAACGTTTTACAACATTTTCAAGTTTTATATGTGCCATAATATTAGTTGTCAGTTAACAGTTAACAGTTAACAGTTACAAGAGGTTTTTGACAATTTGAATACCTCTTTCTGACAACTGAAAGATTTTTTTCGGAGAAAAAAATCGTACTGACAACTGATAACTTTTAAAGCTTTTACATTACAGATAACACATTGCAGGCGGGGTTTCAAACCCCGCCTGCAGTAGGAGGCTGCGTAACTACATTAGGAGGCTGCGTAACTACATTAGAAAGTGCATGACCGCGCCTGAGATAAGCGGAACTGTAAGATTATCGTCAATCGGGAACGGAATGAGCTCCACGAGTGTTGCGACCAAAGCACCGACGATTGCTATGATCGGGTTCAATTTAACCAGAGCGATTGCGACACAGACGATGAAACAGGCGGCACTCCCCTCCAAACTCTTTCTGCCGAGGAGTTTCGTTTTACCCCACTGTTTACCTACCAATGCAGCTGCCATATCTCCCAATATCATAAAAAAAATGCAAACAATCGCAAGCGTCTTGTGAAAAAAGAGGATGCACAGAAAAGTGCTTACCAGATAATAGGTCGCACCTGTTACTGCGCCCTTACGCTCGTGGCTGCGGAGGAGCGGCGTAAAGATTCGGAAAAAGAGGTCCGCGAAACGCGGCGAGCACCATTTCGCCAATTCCACTGTAAACGCAAACCCGGTTAGCAGCCCGACGAAGATTAACATCGTCGGTTTATCGAAAAAAAGATAGATAACAGGTATGGTAAGTCCTGCTAAATGCGTGCTTTTCCGCAGCAGCTCGCCTCTCATTAGGATCCACCTCCGATATGACCTAACAAAATACGCTTAATTATTATAGGGTTTATCTAAGAAAATATCAAGGGAAATGGCTGTTAGTAGCAGGGCCATTTAGTTTTAGACAAATTATCGGACTCTCTAAATTTTTGAGTTTTCTTTTTCAAATCCGGTGCGGTTGCAAACCGCACCTACCGGTCCTGGGTGTTCAAAATTGGACGAAAAAACGGAGAACTAAATAGCCCCGCTGTTAGTAGTTGTCAGTACGATTTTAAAGAATGCCCAAAACAAGTTGGACAGGATGAAAAATCTTTCAGTCGTCAGTACGCAGTTAAGAAATGCTGTGGTTAATCAGATGTCTCTTTAACTGACAACTGAGTACTGTTAACTGAATACTCAATGTTTTTTCTGTTTTTTGGCAAAAAAATAACACATTTTTGTTGCATTCAGGGGTTATAATTTTTCTATCATTGGAGCAGGTTTAAAATATACCTAAAAGTATAAAAAATAGTATGAGAGGACTTCTTAATATGGGTTTGCGATCTCTATCCATCAAGGGACGCTTTTGTATCGGTGTGTTGCTTTTATTTCTCAGCACATCAGTCGCGTTCTACGAAGTGGGTGCTGATAACCATGAAACGCAACAGCAGGTCAGTGTAACCGGTATCGTCGTGGATAGTGAAACGGATGTGCCGCTTGCAGAAGTTACCATTCAGGTTGCTGATACCGAGATCCGAGTGACAACTGATGAAACCGGCGCGTTTTCGTTGGACTTACCGGCGGGTCGTTACAGGATTCAGGCGACTGCCCCGTTTTATAACACCTATAACCTTCCTGAGTTGGAAGTGAAAGCCGGAGAGACACCGGAACCGATCCGAATGTTAATGGTGCCGCAGGTGGTGAAACTCAATGCGATTAAGATGCGCGTACAATTGAGCCAAGCGAGTGAGCGCGGGTTGCTCGAACAGCGGATGCGGAGTTCAGGTATTGAGGACAGTATTAGCACAGAAGAGATGAGCCGACTCCCGGCATCGTCTGCAGGCGAGGCGATTAAACGGGTAACAGGCGTTAGCATTGTTGGTGGACGTTACGTGTTTGTGCGTGGATTGGGTGAACGTTATAGTAATACACTCCTGAACAACGTCGAAATCCCGAGTCCGGAACCGAACAGACGCGTCGTCCCGATGGATATCTTCCCTGCGAGCCTCCTCGCAAGCCTGCAGACTGTAAAGACTTTTTCACCCGACCAACCGGGCGGTTTCGCCGGTGGTTCGGTGCAAGTGTTCACGAAGGATTTCCCCGAAGCGTTAACAATGTCGTTGTCCATGTCAACCGGGTTCAACACACAAGCGACTGGACAAGAAGGCTTGATGTATCCGGGCGGCGATTTTGATTTTTTAGGGTTCGACGATGGTTCGCGGCAGCTGCCGCGCATCATTCAAGATGAGGCAGCCGATACACCGATTCGTGAGCGCGGACGTTTTACGACAGCAGGTTTTACACAGGAAAAGATTCAGGAGTTTGGACGCTCTTTTGAGAACGTCTGGTCACCGGAGCTGGTAACGATACCTATCAACCAAAGTTATAAATTCAGTCTCGGTAACAGTAATCCGCTTTTCGGTAAAGAATTCGGGTATTTAGGTGTTATCTCTTACGGTAATAGCCACAGTTATGGGACTCAGCATCGGAATGCTTATCGGATCGGTTTGGGTGAGAAACTTTCACGCGTAACCGAATACGCGGTAGAGCGGACCGGAAACGAGGTGGACTGGGGCACGGTTCTCAACACGAGTCTCCGTTTTTCGCCGGAACATCAGGTGAACCTCCGCTCACTTTTCACGCACACGGCAGAAGATGAGATCCGAACATGGGAGGGTTTTAACGCCGACAGAAATACGGATATGAAGAGTACACGCCTCCGCTACGTCGAACGCCAACTCTTCTCTGGTCAGTTAGCCGGGACGCACGACTTCAACTTTGGTGAACCGACGTTGGAGGGTCCCGAACAGCCGAATGTGTCTATGGATTGGCGGCTCACCTATTCGCGTGCCTCACGGGATGAACCGGATACACGGGAGAATATCTATGAAGAGCGAGATAACGATTTCGTGTTCCGAGATGTCACGCAAAGCGGGAGCCGATTTTTCTTTGATCTTGAGGACAACGAGTATAACGCCCGCGTTGACTGGAAAGTTCGGGTAGGCACAGATGGACTGTTCAAATTTGGCGGCTTAGTCCGAGATAGAGCCAGAACCTTTGATGTGCGGAGATTTAGATTCTTACCTTCCGACCAAGTAGACGCTATCGTGGACTTATCCGCCCCGCCGGAAACACTCTTTGAATCCGCGAACATAGCACCGCGTGTCTTTGAACTCCGTGAATCGACGCGCTCTACGGATAACTATCTCGCTGACCACAATATTTATTCAGGCTACCTGATGCTTGACCTACCACTGAGTCCGAAGTGGCAGGTGATGAGCGGTGTCCGATTGGAATCTTCGGATCAACTGGTCACGACCTTCGATCCGTTTGCAGCGACGCGAACGGAGATTAACGCGAGTTTGGAAACGCTTGATTGGTTGCCGGGGCTGAATGTAACGTATCGTATAACAGAGCGGATGAACTTGCGTTTCGCAGCCTCTCGAACAATCACGCGTCCAGACTTCCGTGAACTTGCACCGTTTGAGTTTACAGATTTCGTAGGCGGTAGAACCATTTTGGGGAACCCGGATTTGGAGCGGACACAGATCGACAATTTCGATTTCCGATGGGAAGTCTTTCCACAGATTGGGGGTGTCGTGGCGATCAGTGCGTTCTATAAGCGGTTCCAGAAACCGATCGAGCAGATCGTTCAACCGCAAGCAGAGGTCCGGATCACTTATGAAAACGCAGAAGGTGCTCACAACTACGGTTTGGAGTTAGAGGCGCGTCAGAATTTGGGGATTATCTCAGAGGCTTTAAACAAATTCTCGATTAATACCAACGCTGCGCTGATCTCCTCACAGGTGGTCTTGCCAGAGGGTATCGGGATTCAGACTTCTTCCGAACGTCCACTGCAAGGACAGTGTCCGTACATTGTTAATGTGTCCGTCGGTTATGAAGATCCGAACTGGGGAATTTCGGGTGCGATGACGTATAACGTCCTTGGAAGTAGGCTTTCTGAAGTGGGTAACCACGGGGTCCCGGACGTGTATGAGCAAGCGCGTGGGCAATTGGACACAACTTTCAGTCGCGTCGTTGCTGACGACTTCAAGTTGAGTTTCTCGGCAAAAAACCTACTGAATCCAGACGTTTACTATAAGATGGGAGATGCAGATTACCTCCGTTACAAGATTGGGAGGTCTTTCTCGTTTGGAGTTAGTTACAACTTATAGGGAAAGGATTGACACACTTTGCAGGCGGGGTTTGGAACCTCGCCATTCAGAGACCCATTAAAAAAAATCATAACATTGTCAATTTTCTGCAACAACTTATGGGTATCCTTTATAGTAAAATCCGAAAATAAATGAACACTTTTAAGAAGATAACCCCCCTAACCCCCCTTATCAGGGGGAATAAGATGAGAATCGCTTCGACTTGATGTGTTTCAATAATTATGGGCTTTACTATAATATCAAGAGGAATCTATAGCAGCGACAGAAAAAATATAGAGCGATTTGGATCGCTAAGTCGCGATTATGAGTGCCTTCCGCTTTAGCGGTTAGGGATCTAAAAAACAAAAAGGAGCTTAGTTAACTAATGTTAAATATTGGGTCTACCCCTTCTTCGAGTGGAAAACGTGGATTGTTTCAGAGTTGGCTATTCCAGTTGATGGCTATTTTCGCAGTCGGCGTAGCGTTGGTTTTTGTCGGTTGTGGAAGTGATGAGGAAAAAGACGATCATGATCACGAAGAAGAAGCCCTCATGGAAGAGACGATTGATGTCGATGGTCGGCAAGTTGTCGTTCTTGAAGGTAAATTGAACGCCGACAGAACGCTCTCAGCAGATTACGTGTACCTCCTCCGTGGTGCTGTGTTTGTTGAAGGTGGCGCGACGTTAACGATTGAACCCGGTGTCGAAATCTTCGGTGAGCAGGCGAGCAATGGTACGCTTATAGTTGCTCAAGGCTCTAAAATTATGGCAGAGGGTACCGCGGATGCCCCGATTGTTATGTCAAGCGATGCAGAAATTGGTAATCGTGCCCGTGGACAGTGGGGCGGCTTGATTATCAACGGTAGCGCGCCGACAAACCAGGGTGTAACCTTCGGCGAAGGTGACACGGGTGCCTTCGGTGGAAACAACCCGACGGATAGCAGCGGCGTGCTGCGTTATGTGCGTCTCGAATACGCCGGTATCGAGTTCAGCCCAGATAACGAGTTGAACGGTATCGCTTTCCAAGGTGTTGGATCCGGTACGGTCGCAGAGTACATCCAAGTGCACATGAACCAAGATGATGGCATTGAATTCTTCGGTGGTACTGTGAATCTTAAATACGCCCTCGTGACGGGTGCCCGCGACGACTCTTTCGACTGGACAGACGGTTGGACAGGTAAAGGTCAATTCTGGATTGCCCAGCAGTATGGTGATGACGCGGATAACGGGTTTGAAGTTGATAACAGCAATAAAAATAACGAAGCGACCCCGCGTTCGGCTGCTACGATCTATAACGTAACGCTCGTCGGTGATCCGTCTGGACCCGAAAGCGACAACGGCATGTTGATCCGTGAAGGTGCTGCTGGCACGTACGCCAACTTCATCGTCACCGGTTTCAATAAGATTGGACTTGACATTGATGGCGAGTCATCTATTGCCCAAGCAGAAGGCGGCGATCTGGTCGTGAAGAACAGTATTTTCTTTGAGAATGGTAAAGGCAACTTCGGCGACGAAAAAGATGATGACGGATTTGACGAAGCCGGTTTTGCCGCAGCTAACGGCAACGAAGAGACCGATCCAGGTTTGGTTGCACCGTTCAGCAAAACTGCCCCGAACTTTACACCGGGTGCGGGTGCGAATGCGGTGTCTCCAGCAGCCCCACCTGCTGATGGTTTCTTTGACAATGTTAACTTCATCGGTGCTGTAAGCCCGTCCAACAACTGGACATTAGGGTGGACAACGGGTGCGCAGAATTAGTGAATGCTCAGTTCATATTTCTTGCTTGCTACTAACCGTACTGCTTGTTTATAGCAGTGCGGTTGGTTGTAAGAGACCGGTTTGGGAAGATAGTCTCGACTCGCCAGGCCAACTTGGTCTGGCAGTCGTTGCCGCACTTAATAACAGAGACATAGAGAAGTTAAACCGTTTACGGGTGCAGCGCGAAGAATATCTCGATTGGATCTGGCCGGCATTTCCGGCAAGTCGACCACCAAATAATTTCCCGGGTGATTTTGCGTGGTCAAATCTGAATAAGAGATGTAACGTCGGAATGAAAAAGTGGATAGCCCGTTATGGCGGCCAGAACTTGGAATTCGTAGCTATCCGCTTCGACAGACCTACAGAGACTTATAAAGGATTCCAACTTTTGCGCGGTACCGTTTTGATGTTAAAAAACGCTGCTGACGAAAAAGGGGAATTAAGGATTCTCGGCTCGGTAGTTGTTAAGAACAATGGATACAAGTTGCTGAGTTATGAAGACTAATTATTGAAAAAATAAACCTAAGAAGGTATTGAAAGGAAAATATGCTAACGATTACCGATGTTCAACGGCAGAACCGAGAAGCCGCCCAAAAACGAAAAAAGAGAGCGATCCGAATCGCGTGGACCTTTGCGATCGGACTCCACGCAATCGGGATTATTGCCGGTGCTATCTACTTTATTCACAAAACAGTGTTAGAGATGGACCGTGATAAAGTAGAAAGTGTTGTTTTGGAAGCCTCGAAACCTCAGCCGAAACGTCGCACACCGCCTCGTACAACCCGAAAACCGAAACAACCGAAGTTTTCTAAGATTCAGGCACCCAAAGGACAGTCGGTCACGACGAGTGCTAAAATTCCGATGGGCAACGCTCGTTTCACACTGCCGACGAGTGATGTACCTACACGTCCCGTGATGGCACCGAATATCGCAGGGATCGGTAAAAGGCTATCAGGTGTATCCCAGCAAGCGAGTATTGTTACAACGCTGCCGAAATTTGAAGTGCCGAAATTTGAAAGTACAAGCATCGTTGAGAAAATGGACATGGGATCGACAATGGCACAAGTGGAATTCAACGATCTGGGGAATTTAGAACTCGCTTCAGTCAATTTAGGGGATGCGAAGCAGTCGTTTAACGAGTTCTTAAAGGCAGTACGCGATCGGATAAAACAGGTGCAACGTTTCCCGCCACGTGTGCGGGATCTTAGTGACGGATCATCAACAACGGTTCGGTTTACACTTTTCAGAGACGGAACGATTCGCAACCCGGTCGTTACCGATTCTTCTGGTTCAAATGCGTTGGATAACGCGGCACTCGCTGCTGTCCAAAACGCTGTGCCTTACCCGTCTTTTCCTGAAGAACACGAAACTAATAGCCTGCGCCTTGAAATTCCGATTATTTTCGAGTTAGCGAATTAAGCAGGACTTACGCAAATTGAGAAAATATTGGACATTTAGACGCAAAAAATAGGAATTAACCCCCTAAATCCCCCTTATCAGGGGGACTTTAAGACGGAGTGCGTAAGTTCTATTATAGTGGATCCCGAAAATATTTGCATACCTTTGTTCCAACGGGCGAGGGGACCTCGCCCCTACGAGCCGCCTTGTGCAAGGACGGGTGTGTAATTAATTACGGGTTTTACTATAAGTTAGTTATTTGGAGGTGCGATTCGGAAACGCATCAGACAATAATTAGCGGTTTTGCCACAATAGAGTAACGCAGAAAGGGACGACTTGATGTCGTCCCTTTTTTGTTTTAACTTCACCGCAGATTAAATCGGTAATTCCAAGGCAAGGCTTATTTTCATCTGAACCCTCTTACTGACTGCTGGCTGCTGATGGCGGACTGCTTATTCAGAATGCGAACTTGTCCCTATCCGCTTTCGCCTTCTCTTCATTAACAAAGGCGAGTAGGATAAAACCGACGATAAAGAAAACCATTAATGAGATAATAGCAAGCCGCGCTGTTCCGGTGATCTGTTTAACAAATCCGAATGTGAATGGACCCCAGATTGCCGAAAACTTGCTAAAGACAGAGAAGAATCCGTAAAACTCGGCACTTGCCTCCTCTGGGATCATTGCGCCGTAGAAAGAACGACTGAGTGCCTGTATGCCACCAAGCACTATCCCAACAACCATTCCCAAAACAAAGAATTCTGTCGCAGTTTGGATAAAATAACCGTAAATGACGACACCGGTCCAGAGGACTAAAGAGACCATGACTGCCCGTTTTGCGCCGATACGGTTCGCAAGTTTGCCGAATATCAACGCGCCACCGATTGCAACAACTTGGACAAGCAGCAGTGTCACCATGAGTGATGGCGGAGATAATCCTAACTCGTCAGACCCGTAAATTGTCGCCATACTTGTGACCGTGTGGGCACCATCATTGTAGATCATATAGGCGATCACAAAGAGCGAGAGATGTTTAAAATGTCCAACTTTTTTGGCAGTTGCGATTGTTCGACTGATGCCGAGGGACAGATAAGCAAGGGGTTTCGGTCGATTGTGGTAAATTTCGGGAAGTTCTTGTTCTGTTCTGTCTTCTTTTAAGTATATTAGCGTCAGCACTGTCCAGCCTGCCCACCAGATACCTGCCATTGCCATGCCGATGCGTATCGCCATCAGTTGGCTAATCCCGATGCTCTCATGCATAGCGAAGAGAGCAAGTGAGATGCCGAACTGCAACGATCCGCCGACGTATCCGAATGCGTATCCTCTGGCAGAAACGGTGTCGAGTTTGTCCTCGGAAGCAATCTGTGGTAGAAACGCGTCGTAGAAGACGTTACCACCGATAAAGCAGACTTGTGTGCTGATATACAACGCAACTGCTAACCATACATCCCCTGGACTGCAAAGATAGAGCAAGGTTGAAAATAGGCTTCCGAAGTAGGCGAAACCGGTGAGAAACCTTTTTTTGGCTGCAGAAAAGTCTGCGATGGCTCCAAGCACTGGTGCGAAGAGAAAGACGAGGAACGCAGCGCCTCCGACCATAAACGCCCAGAGTGCTGTCGCGCTGAAAGTTTGTCCGAAAAGCGCGACGCCTTCTGCGGGGACAATCCCCTCTTTAAAATAGATGGGCAGCAGCGCTACGCCGACTGTGGTAATATAGGCAGAATTTGCCCAGTCGTACATGCACCAACCGAAGATTGTTTTCTTATCGTTTTTCATAGAAAGCAGAGTAAAAAATAGTAAGCGCGCGAGGGTTCCACGCGCTTACTATCCGAATTTTGTGGAGATTAGTCGAGATCAAAGCGATCAAGATTCATAACTTTGTTCCACGCGGCCACGAAGTCCCGCACAAACGCTTCTTGCGCGTCATCACAAGCGTAGACTTCCGCAATGGCTCGGAGTTGAGAACTTGAGCCGAATACGAGATCGACCCGGGTACCCATCCACTTGAGATCGCCTGTCAAGCGATGCCGACCCTCGAATATATTCTCGTCTGTAGCGGATGCCACCCACTCGATGTTCATGTTAAGCAGGTTCGTAAAGAAATCCGTCGTCAACGTCTCGCGACGATCAGTGAAGATACCGAATCCGGACTCACAAACGTTTGTATCCAGGACGCGCAAGCCGCCGACAAGAACCGTCATCTCAGGCGCGGTTAGCGTCAACATGTGCGCCCGATCCACGAGCAGTTCTTCGGCTGTTCTCTCGTGTCCGTTTGCGATGTAGTTGCGGAATCCGTCGGCGGTCGGTTCAAGCACAGCAAACGATTCCACGTCAGTTTGCTCCTGCAGCGCGTCCGTGCGTCCCGGCGCGAACGGAACTTCTACATCAACATCGGCGTTCTTTGCAGCTGCCTCAACCGCTGCACACCCACCGAGAACGATGAGGTCAGCGAGCGAGACCTTCTTCCCGTCAGACTGCGATCCGTTAAATTCCGCTTGAATTCCTTCAAGGGTCTCAAGTACCTTCTCCAGTTCGGACGGCTTGTTAACTTCCCAATCCTTCTGTGGTGCGAGGCGAATGCGTGCGCCGTTAGCACCACCGCGCTTGTCAGTGCCGCGGAATGTTGCCGCGGATGCCCACGCCGTCGAGACTAATTGAGAAATGGACAGTCCTGATTCGAGGACCTTGGTCTTCAAGACAGCGATGTCTTGCGCGTCAATCAATTCATGATCGACATCAGGGACAGGGTCTTGCCACAACTGGGGTTCCGCTGGCACCCACGGACCGAGACATCGTGTACGAGGGCCCATGTCGCGGTGAGTTAGCTTATACCACGCGTTCGCAAATGCGTCTGCGAACGCATCTGGGTTCTCGTAGAAGTGTCTGGAAATCTTCTCATAGGCTGGATCCGCCTTCAGGGACAGGTCGGTTGTGAGCATCATGGGTGCGTGCTTCTTTGCGGGATCGTGAGCGTCCGGCACGGTGCCTTGTGCGGATTCATCTTTCGGAGCCCACTGCCATGCGCCACCGGGACCTTTTATCAATTCCCATTCGTAGTTGAATAGGTTTTCAAAGAAGTTGTTATCCCACTGGGTCGGCGCGGTGGTCCAAGCACCTTCTAACCCACTGGTGATTGCGTCGCTGCCCACCCCACTGCCGTAGGTGTTCTTCCAACCGAGTCCCTGTTCCTCAAGGGAAGCCCCTTCGGGTTCGGGACCGACGTACTCATCCGCATCCGCAGCACCGTGTGTTTTGCCAAATGTGTGTCCGCCAGCGATGAGTGCAACCGTCTCCTCGTCGTTCATTGCCATGCGACGGAACGTCTCTCTAATGTCTACCGCTGCAGCGACTGGATCGGGGTTACCGTTCGGTCCCTGGGGATTCACATAGATTAGCCCCATCTGAACGGCACCGAGCGGTTTCTCGAGATCTCTGTCGCCGGTGTAGCGTTCATCGCCGAGCCATGTGGTCTCGGATCCCCAATAGATGTCTTCTTCGGGTTCCCAGACATCCTCTCGTCCGCCAGCGAATCCGAGGGTTTTGAGCCCCATTGATTCAATGGCGCAATTCCCTGCGAAGATTATCAGGTCCGCCATCGAGAGTTTCCGACCGTACTTCTGCTTGACGGGCCAGAGCAACCGAACAGCCTTGTCGAGGCTGGCGTTATCGGGCCAACTGTTGAGGGGTGCAAAGCGGAGCGTGCCAGAGGCACCGCCGCCGCGTCCGTCGTGGATGCGGTAGGTGCCTGCACTGTGCCATGCCATCCGAATGAAGAGCGGGCCATAGTGTCCGTAGTCGGCGGGCCACCACTCCTGCGATGTCGTCATCACTTTTTCGATGTCTTGCTGCAGTTCCGCAAGGTCGATTGTATTGAACGCTTCGGCGTAGTTGAAATCCTCACCCATGGGATTGGATGCGGGTGGGTTCTGGTGGAGCATCTTCAGGTTCAACTGATTCGGCCACCACTGTTGGTTCGCTATGGTGCCCTGTGCGTGAGAGTGATGCATCACTGGGCACTTACCTTCGTTGCTCATATTTCCTCCAAATGTATTCTGATTTCTCCTAATTTATTCTTTGAAGTGTGCCTTCATCAAGAACGTGTTAAAAATCCAATTTCTAATATATTGTGGATCAACACTGCTAAGATTTACTACCGCACTATCGTCATGGTCAAGTTTTAGACCGCACGATTTGTCTCGGTTGGTAGATACGTAACCTTGTAATTACGCTTATGATGTTTGCAAGTGTGATATATTAATCATGCCACAATTTCTAACGAAAGTCAAGCCTTTTTTTATTTTTTGGATAAGATAAGAATGTACAGAATTTCGGGAATTGTGGTATAATAGAGAAAAGTTTTGAGATAACTGCGGAGGTCATTTTCGGCGAAGTTTTCAAGCTGAAACATGTATATAAATGTCTATTTTGTGTATCGTAGATTCTCTATTTAGAAGGCTATTGATTCTGATCCTCTTTTCCATCAGTATTGGCGTGTATGCTGAAACTTCGGAACTTCGCGCTGAGGCGTTTCGTACCTACCAGAGTATTGAAATTGATGGAGAACTCACAGAACTGGATTGGCAGAAAGCGACACCTATCCGTCAATTTATTCAATTTGAACCCGATGCAGGCACCCCTTTAACAGAAGCAACAGAGGTGCGAATCCTTTACGATGACAGACACATCTATTTCGGTTTTGTCTGCAGTGAACCTAATCGTTCTAAGATTATTGCCAATAAGATGCGCCGTGATGCAGAGATGTGGGACCAAGACAATGTCTTTGTGTTGTTGGATACGTATAACGACCGGCGCAGCGGTTTCTTCTTCCGGGTTAATCCGTTGGGTGCGCGGGAAGATGTGGCACTCATGGACAGTGGTGACAGTCGCAACGAGAACTGGAACGCGGTTTGGGACGCTCGATCGAAAATTAATGGCGATAATTGGACGACAGAAATTGCGATCCCGTTCAGCCAGCTCCGTTTCAAAGGTGAAAAAGCGTTAACATGGGGTTTGAATCTTGGACGCACCATCCAGAAAAACCAAGAAGAAGGCACGTGGGCACCGGTACCGGCAGCCTATACCTTTCTGGCACGCTATCGGACAACACACTTAGGTACGCTCACCGGTTTATCTGAAATCTCTCAACGGCGGCGTATTGAGTTTCTGCCGTATCTGCTTCCCGGTGTCGCACGCACTGAGACGGAAGGGGCAACTGGGGTGTTCGATTTTGGTGCAGATATGAAGGTCGGTGTTACCTCTAACTTGACGGCCGATTTGACTGTCAACACAGATTTCGCGCAGGTTGAAGCGGACCAAGAACAAGCGAATTTAACGCGGTTCAGCCTCTTTTTCCCAGAGAAACGTCAATTTTTCTTAGAGGGTGCGGGTTTATTCGATTTTGGTATCCCGCGCACGAGTTTTAATGCGCCGCCACCGCTCCTACTCTTTTATAGTCGTCGTATAGGTATTGAAGAGGGGCACGCTATCCCAATTCTGGCGGGCGGGAAAGTCACAGGTAAAGTAGGCGGTTTCGGGGTCGCGGTGCTGAATGTTCTCTCGGATAAGTATGCAGCGGACGCTACAGAAAATTTGGACGCGGTTGATGTTGATAGGACAAACTACTCGGTTTTACGTATCAAGCGGGACCTTTTTACAGGTTCAAGCGTCGGTATGATTGCAGTTAATAAGCAAGAGCCTGGGGCACACAATCGCGCAGCTGGTGTCGATTTTATCTATCGTCCGACCGATATGATGAATTTTCGAGGACTCTGGGCACGGACGTTTGAACCGAGTGACATTCAGAACGGAGAGACTTCTCCGGGGGAGAATATTTTACCTATCGGGAACGCAGACGCTCTGTATTTCGGTGGAAATTGGCAGAGCGAAGTCGCGCGGGTGAACGCCTCTTATACAGACATCGGTGACGATTTCAACCCAGAAGTCGGTTATGTCTATCGTACAGGCAGCCGATGGTTTCGGAGTGAAGCCCGAGCCACGCCTTATCTGCATTGGTTTGGGTTTCGCCGGATGTGGATTGGACCGGAGATTGACATCATTCTCAATTCGGACAATGAATTAGAGACACGCACTTTTATTTGGAGCACGTGGCTCGAACTGGAGTCGATGGGTTGGGGCGGTGTCCGAATCTACCGAAACTTTGAGAATCTCACTGAGGATTTTGAAATTCGAGAAGGGATTATTATTCCGCCGGGCGAGTACAATTACAACAACTACAGTCTCATATTGAATGCTGAAGGTAATGTCTTCAACGGACGTTTGGGGTTCAATGCTGGGGATTTCTACAACGGCACGCGACGAGGGTTTGACATCGGTCTCGACCTTCGGTTCGCCGGACGCTTTAGTGTGGAGCCGAGATACGAGTTTAACCGTATCACACTCCCCCAACAAGATGCGCCTGACGAACGGGTCTCCTTTGATACGAATATCTTCGGCGGGCGTGTTGTTTATTCTTTTTCCACGGATCTCTTTACCAAGTTCTATGTCCAATGGAACAGTGATCGGAATCTGATTACGACGAATTTCTTGGTCAATTATATCTACCGACCGGGTAGCGATTTTTATCTTGTCTTCAATCAGACGTACGGAACAGACAGTTTGACATCAGGGTTGATGGATACCACTTTGGTCGGTAAAGTGACGTATTGGTGGAATCCGTAATGTTTCGAGGTTTTCGAGTGGATAATAGGATTGAATTATATTGCGAAAGACGGGTTAAAGTGAATTAGCGTTAATTGGAACACAGCAGATGTAGGTGTTTAGAATGTATTTAGTTTGTTATGCTTGCAGGCACGGCTATCGTGTGCATCAAGAGAGCGTTGACTTTGTAAAGCAGCAGACCTGCTCAAATGGACACGTTCACGATATACAGTGTAAGTGTGGTCGGAAGATATATGCTGTCCAGCGTGTGGATTCAACGCGTTGGAAATCTATCAATCGTAAAGTACTTTGGAAGTATCCGGATGAACGCACGCCCGGAAGATAAATATAGGAGAACAAAGCAGGAATGGCAACTGCAGAGACACCAACGGGTACGCTTGATGCGCTACCCGATTCACTCGAACAGACGTTACAAAGCCTGAATATACCGATCGGACAGCTCCGATTTGCTGTTCAAAGCGACATCGATTCATCTGGCAGTTACGGCGAAGAGTGGTTCATACTGACGGATGCTGCGATATTTACCGTAACCGGTACCGGTGAGGTGCTTCACTATATCCCTTATAAAAGTGTGTTGGCTATCCGTGCTGAAGTTGTCGTAGATGCAGGGCTCTTGGTGCTGGAAACAGAAGAGGGGACAGTAGACCTCATCCGGTATTCCAACGGTTGCGCGCCGAAATTTGGGTTCGTGGCGCGATTCATCGGTGATGAGATTGAGTTCCGCAACGGCAAACGCGACGAAGCACCGATTTGGGACTATAAACCTGAAGATCACGCTTGTAAAAGCTGCGGGATGCTGTTACCAGATGAGTTTTCACCGTGTCCGGCATGCACGAAGAAGCACAAGGTGTTGTTACGGATTTTGTCTTACATACGACCCTATCGTGGTAGGGCAATTCTCTATGCTGTCTTTCTCGTCATTGGGACCCTCATTACATTAGTGCCTCCATATTTCTCTCGTATCCTTGTTGATGACATCCTGCGGTTGAGTGAGATCGCCGATGCCGCGCCGGGAGCGTCGGAGACATGGTTAGGTGGGATATTTCGTGCGATTCAACCAGCCGCCGTCGCTTTATCTGTAGCTGTGGGTATGTTGTTAGCTATACACATTATTCGCGAGATTTTCACGATTTTCCAACAACGTTTGGGGGCTTGGTTGACGTTCCGCATCGCTGCAAATATCCGTTCACATGTCTACCAGCATTTGCACAACTTATCCATCCGATTTTTCGATAAACGAACGACAGGGACGGTTATCTCACATATTACCGAGGATAGTGAAAGACTTCAAGATTTCATGTTAGAGGGGCTTTCGTTTCTCAGTGTGCAGTTGCTTCTCTTCTTCGGGATTGGCAGTATGCTTTTCTTGATGAACTGGAAATTGGCGTGTTTTGTCTTAATTCCGATTCCGATAATCGTCTTAGGGGCAAGTTGGTTCTGGCGGAAAGTACGAAGTCTTTGGCATCGCGCCTATCGGCGGCGTTCAAAGTTGTTCGATGTCGTCAATGATTCAGTATCAGGCATACGGGTTGTCCGTGCTTTCGGACAACAAAAAGATGAAGTTAACCGGTTTGGAACTGCTAATATTGATGCTCGGGATTATGAGACCCATGCGGAGATGATCTGGGCGACTTATTACCCGCCTTTGATGTTTGCTGTCCAGTTCGGAACGCTCATCGTTTGGTATGTCGGCGGACTTGATGTTATCACTGGTGCAATGTCGCTCGGGACCTTGTTCGCTTTTCACGGTTACCTTGCTATGTTCTATCAGCCGTTGCGGTATGTGAGCCCGCTTATCAATTGGGCTTCTCGCTCGATGACAGCGGCGGAACGGCTTTTTGAAGTTATAGACTCGCAGCCTGAACAGTTTGACGATGGTAACCTGAAAGCGATGCCAAATATCGCTGGAGAGGTTAAATTTCACAATATGACCTTCGGTTATGAATCCCATAAACCGGTGCTAAGGGATATTAATCTTCACGTTCAATCCGGCGAGATGATCGGGCTTGTAGGTCATTCTGGGGCAGGGAAGTCAACGCTTATTAATCTGATTTGCCGATTCTATACACCGGACTCTGGACGTTTAGAAATTGATGGCGAAGATATTAAGGAGATTGACCTCAAGGATTTGCGGAGACAGATCGGGGTCGTGCTACAGGAGCCGTATCTGTTTAGCGGCTCCATTGCAGAGAATATCGCCTACGCGCACCCAGATGCCTCTATGGAGGATATTATTGCTGCAGCCAAAGCGGCAAATGCCCATGAGTTTATCGTCAAGTTCCCCGATGGCTATGATACGGAAGTCGGTGAACGCGGCGGCAGTTTATCGGGTGGTGAACGGCAACGTGTCTCAATCGCACGGGCGATTTTGCACAACCCACGCATCCTGATCCTTGATGAAGCCACGTCGTCTGTAGATGTAGAGACCGAAAAAAAGATTCAACAAGCGATTGACAGATTGGTGCAGAACCGGACGACATTTGCGATTGCGCACCGGCTTTCAACGCTCCGAAACGCGGATCGTCTTTTCGTGATTGAAAAGGGGAGAGGCGTTGAGTGTGGCTCTCACGAGGAACTCATGGAGAAAAAGGGTATCTATTACAAACTTGTAGAGACACAGCGGGAAGCTGCTAATGTCCGTGCACAGGCGCAAGCTGTAGAGAGGTAAATATGCAGAACGAAAACGGAGAAAAACGGGACACTCTCGTCACAGGCGATGGCGCCAAACCGGAGTCGCCGGAGACAGATGATTTTACGCCGCGTTACTTGGATGCGGCTGAACTTACGTTCACGCGCGCTGAAGTCGGGACAACACGGCTCGAAATCCGAGATGAGGTTTGCCATCTGCGTGTCGTGGCGCGGCGGCTTATGCCGCTCAGCAACCCTGACGGTTATATCTCACTTGCAGCCGACGAGGATAGTGAAATCGGTATTCTCGTGAACCCGTCGGAACTCGCCCCAGAGAGTCTGAAAATTCTACAAGAAGAGTTGGATAAACGGTATTTCACACCGACGATTCAGAAGATTTATCGCGTAAAGGAGCAGTTCGGTATCCACGAGTGGGAAGTTGAGACAGCGCGAGGAAGGGTGAAGTTCTCTGTGCGTGGTTTGAATCAGAACATCAAACAGGTACCGCCAGCCCGGCTTTTTGTAACGGATGTGCGCGGCAATCGGTACGATATTCCGGACTATCGGGAGTTAGATGCGGAGAGTTATCAGCAAATTCAGCGGCATCTATAGCGCAAAAAATGAGACAGCGACGTTTTCAGGCAGTTATCATTTCGATCGGGTTACATATCCTTTTTGCCATAATTGCGGCACTGCTGTTATCTGAGCATAGGATATTGGATAACGATGGGTTTGAGGCGACACTCCTTAAACTCAATCCGACGGCAACGGAGGTAGAAGTTCGACCGACACACCGGACTGTTACCGTGAATCCGATGGTCACCACAGCGGTTTCTGCCCCTCGTACACCGGCACAGGTGTCGCATATAAGGCAGATACCGACAGCGCAAGCAGAGGTCGTGCGGCAAGTGCCGCAGCTGGATGATACGCTGGATCCTGTGGATGTAGGTGATGTTCCAACGCCCTCAAACGTTGAAACAGGGAGCAGAGCATCTGAAGACTTATCCGTTGCACCCGGCAGTAGTGCCCCAACGATTGAGAGAACCGGATCGCCTATCGTAAGGAATAGAGGCAGAGGCGCAGCCGACACCGGACTTCCCGGACTTCTTGATGGGTCCTTGCCGACAACTCGGTTAGATGATGGTGCTGATATTGTGTTCCGAAATGTTGTGAAAATACCCAAAGAGAAATTGGGAGGCGTTCTTGAAGGGACAGGGAGCGAAATTCGCGGGCATGTCCGACTTATTCGTCTCAAACACTCACTGTCGGATTGGTGGCAGGACCCGACGGCGATCCCGTCACTCATCAAGTGGTTAGCGGATCACACTCCGATTCGGGCAGACATGGATTTTGCGGGTGGTGCGTTACGGCTCACCGACCCGCAGATTATGGATGCACCGCTTATCATTATGACAGGACACGATAAAGATATTACTGTAGGTCGTGGGCTTGCAAAGGACGGTCCATTGCAGACCGGTTTCACACCGGAAGAACGCGTTGCACTTCGGAAATATCTCCTCGAAAAAGGCGGTATGTTGTTCTTTGACGATTGCGGTTTCAACGGACTTTTCGCACATATCGTCGCTGATGAACTCAACGATATTTTTCCAGACTACCCGATGGAGATTATACCGCATGACCATGAACTTTATAGTATCTATTACCACCTTCCGAAACCGCCAAACGGAGGCGACGTGTTCTGGGGGAATGAGAACAACGCGCAACCGACGCAATTCCGTTTTCAGAAAGGGATTATCATTGACAATCGGTTGGCGGTGGTTTACAATCGAAAAGACTATCTCTGCGCCATGGAGACGGCGGAGATCGAAAGTCGGACGATGCTACGGCTCCGACGTTCGACAGATGTGTATCGGTTTATGTCAAACCTGTTGATCTACGCACTGAAATATGGCGGAAATACGGACAGGACGGGGTATACGGAATAGGTTGCGACATCGGTTTCGTATTACTTTTGGAAGCTGCTGGCGATCGCCTCCGCGAGGTTTTTGGGAAAGTCGAAAAGTGATGTTAGATTTGTCCGGATCAGCATGCGTCTGATACCTCTATTGACGTTAACGAGTGCGGTACGTCCGCCGTTTTGGCGGATTTGTGTACTGGTGGTGATGAGAACCCCTAATCCAGCACTATCCATTGTCTCCACACTCGCCATATCGAAGATCAGCGTAGGTATTCCGTCTTGCGCCTCAAGTTTTTCGATATGTTCTTCAAGCACAGTTTTGAGTACTAAAGCATCCTGCCCGATAACTCTTCCCCGGATCCCTAAAACAGTGAAGTTTTTGTTTTGAATGTCGATTTGCATAATTTCTCCCTCGTCATTTTTATGTTAAATTTTGGACAATTTTGCGTATTTTATCATCTTCTTCATTGATATTTTGAACGGACAATTCGTTCTACGAAAATAATATTATAACCTATTTCCGCTTTTCTTTCAATAGGGAAATTTTGACACGCCAGTCGACCTCACCTAAAATTTGACATGTCAGTGCAATTGTAGTAAAATAAGTTGTGATGTATGTTATGTACAAGGTAGGTGTTTGCTCTTTAGCATATTATCAGCAGGCATTGATGGTTAAACCGATGATTTGAGGTAAAACCAATGACATTAACAACAGAAAAAATTACAAATATTCTTTCTGAAAAATCCGAATACCTTGCTGAGACGTATGGTGTTAAGAGGATCGGCTTGTTTGGATCTTATGCCAAAGGAACACACACTGAAGCCAGTGATATTGATATCATTGTCGAATTTGAAACGCCGTTAGGTTTTAAATTTATGGAGTTTGCAGACTATCTTGAAGAGCTTCTTGGGAAACCAGTGGATGCCCTTACTATCGGTGGACTTCAAGGGATTCGGATTCCACACGTTGCCCAATCCATCCGGGAAAGTATTGTCTATGTCCAATAGAACAGATAAGGAATTTCTTGCGGATACGCGAACACAAGACGCTGTTGTTCGTAATCTGGAAATTATTGGGGAAGCGACTAAAAAAATATCCGTAGGACTCCGGAACCGATATCCGAGTGTTCCCTGGAAAGAAATTGCCCGCACACGGGATAGGCTCATTCACCACTATTTTGGTGTAGATATTGAAGTTGTGTGGAAAATTTCTATTGATGAATTGTCGGATCTTACCTTACAGATCACTAAAATATTAGGCAAGGATCTCACCGCAGGCCAAGAGGATTCCACTTAGATAGGCACGCCCTTCACCAACGGAGTGAGTGCTTTTTGCAAGTTTATCTACTCCCATGCGTCATGTAGAAGTCGGATCCAGTTGCCGTGCATAATTGTGGCGATGTCGTCGTCACTGTAGCCGCGGGCTGACATTATACCCGGTATCTTCTGTAGGTCGGCGATGGTGTCCAAGTCGCTGGGGGACTGCTCACGTCCGTAACCGCCATCCAAATCCGTACCGATCGCAGCGTGCCGCGTGTTACCCGCTAACTGACACACATAGTCAATATGATCAACGACGTTACTCAAGGTAACCTTATCGTTCGGCGTTTCGCCGGTAATCCAACCCGGTTGGAGCATCCATGCGTCAAAGGCAGCACCGATCACACCATCTCGTTCAAAGATCGCCTTTAATTGGGCATCGCTGAACTGGCGTTGATGCGGCACGAGTGCGCGACAGTTATTATGACTGGCGAGCACCAACCCATTGTAGTGATCCAGGGACTCCCAGAACGCCTGATCGGAGCAGTGCGTGAGGTCGAGGATAACGCCTAAACGTTCCATCTCAGCGAGCAACGGACGACCGAGTTCGGTTAACCCGATCTCGGTGCCTGTCCCACCGGCGTAGCGTCCGGGACCGTAGTGCGTCAGTCCGAGTAGTCGCAACCCGTCGTTAACCCACGATTCTAATTGCGTTGGCGAGAGAATCGGGTCGGCACCTTCCATACTGATGACGAATCCCAAGGCGGGTGCGTTATCGTAGTCGCTTGCGTCACCGATCGCTGTGCTTTCCCACGTCTGCCAAGCGTTGATGTGCCTGTCCAATTGTTCGCGGTTCGTGATGATACGGACGTATCTGATTTCTTCTAAGGCGCGATAGTAGGCGAGTTGCCCTTGTGCGATGCCGTAGGATTGGACAGGCGAAGCGAAATCGGAATGTGGGGAGGTTCTACCGGTGGATCGAGCGAATAGTGTGACGAAACTCACGGCAATGCGTCCTTGACGCATCTCTGGGAGTGCGACGGTGCCTTGCGTGCGTCCTTTACCGGATGTCCGCGCCTCTTGCGTGCGAATTGTATAGGCAGAACTCAATAAGTCTCGGTTGCCTTGTAAGGCGTTCATGGATAGATCAAGGTGTGCATCAATAATGAGCATAAAGCGTTCCTCTCTGATGTGTTGAAACGGGAAAAGTTCAGATTACTCTTGATTCGGATACTCGGCGAGATGTGCGCCGGGGGTGCCGTTTTGATAGTCGCCATCGCATGCATTGCGCATCCAACCACTGAGTCGAGCGACGAGGTCGGGATGATCGGTTGAAAGGTCGTTCTCCTCGCGGTAGTCGTTTGGGAGATGATATAACTGGAAGCTGTCTGTACGGTTGATATACCGTAGTTTCCAACCGTCCGCTGTTACGAGTGCCGGACCGAGTCGAGAGGCGTATATGATCCACTCGTGGTGTTGCTGGTCTTCGTGCCTTTCGAGAAGCGTCGGTAAAAACGATACGCCGTCTTTGTCTTCGGGCATCTCTGTCCCGATGAAATCTGCGAGGGTCGGCATAAGATCGTAATTCGTGAGTGTATGGTCGGACGTTCTGCCCGGTGTAACCCTTCCGGGAAAACGGACCATGTAAGGGATTCGTGTGCCGCCTTCCCAACTTGAAAACTTCAGTCCGCCCATACCGTCGTTCCCGTTGAACACATCACCACATGTTTCCGAATAGAATTTCGTTGTGATGTCGTCAAGTTGGTTCCCTTCCAAATCGGCTTGCCGACCTGTTGTGCGTCCTTGCTGACGGTAATACACCTCGTGCCCGTTATCAGAACTGAAAACGATCATCGTGCGGTCATCAATTCCGAGTCGTTCGAGTTCGTCCAAGATGATACCGACGGTTTCATCCAGTTTTAGGATCATAGAAGCGTATTCTTTTTCATACGTCGTCAATGCCGAAATTTGTTTGAGCGATGGGTGTATTTCAGGAATGGAGATCGGTCCGTGGGGTAACTGAGACGGATGATAGAGGAAGAAAGGTTCATCGCGATGGGTGCGGAGGAACTCGATGATTTTCTCGTTGAAGATGTCTTGAGAATATACCGCTTTCCCTTGAAGATTCCGGCGAATCTCCATATTTTCTGCGGATTCCGAGTTTGGGTGTTTCCCGCAATCGGCGTGTGTATTCCCTTGAATGTTTGTGAGTTGCCCGTTCTCGAAGAGGAAAGGCGGATAAAAGCCGTGGCAACGTTGATGGTCGTAATAACCGTAGTGGTACTGCCACCCGTGTCGGCGGATGCGTTCTGCTGTTGTGGCGAACCCCCATTCGAGTTTCCCGATTTGTCCAGTGGTATAACCCGCATGCGCCGCGATTTCTGCCAAGAAGACATCATCAGGGCCCGCTTGGAGTCCGGTTGTATGAATCAACTCCGAAATTTCGCTATGTGTCATTTCACCCGTGCTTATGCTTTCGTAGATGCCTGCTTTGGTATATGTCCATCTGCCTTGATGGCAATCGTGGATACCTGTCAGCATACTTGCACGGGATGGTGCACAGAACGCGCAACCGTAGGCGTGATTGAACTTCATCCCTTCGTTTGCGAGGCGGTCAATATTTGGGGTCTCGAAATGCTGCTGCCCGTAGCAGCTGAGCATACCGCGTCCGAGATCATCTGCAAAAATGAGAATAACATTCGGTTTATCGGTCATGATTATGATACCAAACGTTTGAAAAATTAAATTTTTTCAAACTGAAATGCGCGTTGCCGGTAGAGATGCTCGAACAAGTTTCCTTCGTGCGGGCTATCCCAAGAAATCTGGTTTGTTGGGATAGCCCCTAAGTTGAGTCGGTCAATAAGCGGTGTTGCGATAAGGTCCTGTGTGAGCGATGCATCATCTGTAATTGCGGTGGCAACCAGCGTCGCGCCGATGGTTTCGACGAGTTGAGTCGGTGGGACTTCTACGACACTCACAAACGGGAACGGGAATTCGGTGTTCGCTAAGGGGTGTTCTGCATCCTCGCACCATATCACAGTCGGTCTGAGGAAGGTACATCCATCCAATTCAACGACGCGGTCACCTGTTGTTAGCTCTATTGCACCCGGTTCTTTGAGGTGTCGATCAATGAGCGACGAGATACTGTGTGCGGCTTTCGGATTTGCCCACGCAGCGATTCCGGCTTGTGGGTGATTGAGCGGTCTCGGTTCGATGCGTGCCAAGTGTTCTGTCAACGCTTCAGCGATCTTGCGTCCGTGCGCTGTCACCCACACACCAGAGGCGTTAATGCAAGACCGTCCGCCGTTCTTAGCGACCGATTCGACGATAAGATCAAGGTACTGCTCCCAGCTGTTCTGCTCAGCCTCGTGGATGATGATTTTGCTGCGTCCGGGTCCGTGGATTTCGACGCGAGGCGTGTTCAGCCACGGTGCAACGGTTGAACCTCCACCGAAAAGCATTGAACGTCCACATCGGGTCAGAATTTCGTTGGCACCGCTGTAATCGGTCGGATAGAAGCTGAATGCTTCTGCCGGCGCGCCCGCTGCGATGAACGCTTGTGCGATGCGATACGGTGTCCACGGTTCCTCGCGTCCCGGTTTTAGCACGACCGGAACTTTTAAGGCGATGGCAGGCACCCACAACGAATGCACACCCGGCGAATTGCTCGGCAGGATCGCACCCAACGAATCCGTTTCGCAGACGTAACTCAATGTGCGTCCGTCTTGGACACCCCATCCGGTATCAAGCACTTGCAAATCAAGCCCGCGGGTGAGTCCGTCCAAAACGGTATCTATGTTTTTCATCACACCTTGAATCTTGAGCAGGTTCTGTTGGCAGAGTGCTTCGGGTAAGCCGGTTGTCCCAGAGACCTGTTGGATGTAATCCGTCGGGGATTGCTCAGTTCCATCGAGTGGCAGCGTCGCCGTTGAGAAAAGGCGCGCTGCCTCTTTACAGATGGAGATCATTTCGGCGATAGGACGTTGTGCGAGTGCCTCTTTTTGGTGTCCGATGTCAACGAGGTCCTTGGCTATCAAGCCTCTGTTGGCTTGGCTCACCTCGACTAAGGGTTCCCCTGTTTTGATATGTGGCACGCGGACGGTGTTCAGACTTCTGTAAGAACGTCCGGCGCGTAAAATTGGGATGTGTATCATCTTTACCATGTGATTTTCGCTACCCATCCGGAGGCGGCATCGCAGTAGAGGAAATCGTCGCCGTAGATGGATAAGCCGTGTGGTTCAGGGTAATCTTCGGGAACTTCAATTACATCAATCGGTGTGCCATCTTCAAGGTTGAGTTTGACGATGACTCTATCAGAAGTGTGCGTTGACCAGAGTCCATCTTCAACGCGTACCATGCCGTGTCCACGTCCATAGGGCAACGGAAGCGTCTTTTGTATGGACCAATCCGAAGTTCTCATCTTATGTGTGACCTGATTCTTGAGCGTTTGGACCCAGATGTGTCCTTCATCGTAGTGGTCGTATTCGACACCGTGCGTGCCACCACCATCGGGGATCGGGTAGCGTCCGAGCGTTTCACCGGTATCCGGATCGACTTTGAAAATTTCGCCTGTCTCGGCATCTGTATCTCGGACAGTTCGCCACCGTTCGCCTGAACCGTTTGCGGCTAACCAGAGTGCGCCTTCACCGAAGGTCATCCCGCTGGTGTTGGAGGATTCGCTCGGAATGTCTCGGATGAGTTTCGGCACGGTATAATCTGGGTCTGATGTGATTTCAACTAAGGCGACTCTATCGGTAATCTGGTCAACGATCCATAGACCCTCGTCCGTAACCTGTAAACCGTTCGGCACGGCATAGGGGGATCGGAAGACTTTTTCGATTTTCGTTATCATACTTAGACTCCTCTCCAGTATCTATCTATTTACCTGTGCTAAAGAAGACTTTAGCCACCTAAAATATTCGGATTTTTTTTCATTACCGCGAAAAGATTTGTGAAACTCATTCGTGGGCAGATGTTGGACAAACTCCAATTCTGGTGTCAGAATCAGAGAGTCCACCGGATACACAAAATGCTCTTGAAGTTTTGTCGCTAAAATAGCGGTAGCAGTGCCTTTGGCACCGTCTTGCAGTTCGGGTAACTCCCGTAGTAGAACCCAAACATTGACAAAGTGCGTATTGAGTAACTTGATAACTTTCGATGCGGAGAGCGGACCCGCTCTCAAAATTTTACCCGTCCCTCAGCACGATTCATCATCAAGTGCACCAAATAAGACTAACGCGTGAATAGGACGATTCGTTCCGTCCGCGAGTTCAACAGCATCTTCAATCGGAACCCACTCAATTTTAGCAAACTTGTAGAACGCATTTGCTAACTTTTTGCGGACTTCTTCCTCAGTGATGGCTGTTTCCCATGCTATCTCGCGTACAGGTGTGCTTGATAAAGTGGAGAGTTCCATGCAAGGAATAAAAGCCATGTCTGCTGCCTTGAACGCATTAACATCTACATTGCTATTGCGTGACGGAAGAAACAGAGAAAACTCGACAACGGCTCCTTCCTCTCGATTCAGGACCAGTCGTCCTGCAAACTGTGCTGGTAACAACCGGACACCGGGTGCGTCCAGCACGAACTGCACATGAATTCGGAAAACAATTTCAGCATAATCTGACGAGATCGCTCGCAAACACGCTTTTGCGCCGTCAGATTTCGGTGTTCTGTGCGAAAAGATAGTAATCTCTGTTGTTGCGCCCGAGTGAAACTGGCGGAAGAATGGGAGAATCCCTTTCGGGTCAAGTTCCCAAATATCTCCCACTTTAGCAGTTGAAGATGGAAGAAAAACTTGAAAATCTGTTGTGTTATAGTCCTTTAACGGATGCGCCGGTTTCGTATTGAACAGTTCTAACGCTTGTTTCCATTCCATATTCACTAATTCTGGACATCTGACTTTGACCCGAGTGAACTGTTCTTCCGTAAGTTGATGCAAGTTATAGGTGGAATCTGAGATCGGGTCCCAATGTGCTTGTACTTGCACACTTGCTGTCTTACTAAGAGGATTACTAAAATCCACCATTACCTTGTTTTGCCTCCTATTGTTAGGGTAATTTAGTAAACGCCTACGACGACACTCTCTTGGAGTTCGGTGAGGAGGCGGAGGTTTTCAACACCGTCCCACGGATATTCTGGTATCGGTTCGGCGCGTTCGGCTTCATCGCGTTCAAGGAAACGTGGCACAAAAAATTCTTTTGTTAATGTCGTAAGCATGACGCGCCCGGTTTCGCCGTAATCGACGGTTTCTTCTGGGTTTTCCGGGTTAACGAGTTCAATGACAGCGCGCGGTTGCGGCGGATAGTAGATAATCGCATAGTTATCCGCTGGGTCAAAAGGCTTGCAAGTGGCTAATCCCATGAGTGTATTACCGTAAGTTGGGATAAAGTCGATGCCGGGAACGAGTTCCTCGCGTGCGAAGCGATGGAATTGTGCATCCATCTCGGTACCGCCACAGAAGATACCCTTGATACCTGCTTTCGACAAGGAAATCTTTTCGCACAACGCTTCGAGCAGCTTAGGGGTCGTGAAGAGGCATTGGACGTTTTCATGGGCGCGGAGTACGTTGAGTGCCTGTGAGATCACATGGTTCTTATAGGCATCCATTTCTTCATTTTTCCCGTAGCGCACGAGTTGGTTCACCCAACGCGGGTCGAGATCGACGTGGAAACAGATGCCGCCGCGATGCTGCGCGAGGTGTTCAACAGCGAGTCGTAAACGTCTCGGTCCGGTTGGACCCAACATGAGCCAGTCGCTACCCGGTGGGAAACCCTCATCGGAGAGCGTTTTGCTGAATATCTCATAGTCAATATGGAAGTCTCGGACGCTAATTCGCGACTTCGGTACGCCTGTTGAACCGCCGGTTTCAAAGACATAGATCGGTTCATTGGCGTAAGCCTTCGGTACCCAACGTCGGACGGGACCGCCGCGGAGCCATTCATCTTGGAAATGTCCGAGACATTTGAGGTCGTCGTAACCACGGATCTCTTTTCGCGGGTCGAAGTCGAGGTTTTCCGCGAATTCCAGCCAGAAGGGGCATCCCGTCTTTGGACTGAAATGCCACTTGACGATTTCTCGGACATGCGCATCAAGCGCTTTCTGGGTTTCAGCGATTTTTCGGGTAAGGTTCATTTTTTTTCTTCTATTGCGACCAGTGTATTCCGGGTTACGATGTAAAGCACGCCGTCTTTTGCGACGGGCGTTGTATAAACAGCGCTGCCCATATTGGTTTCAAACAACACTTCCTCAGTTTTGCCTGCTTTCAGGATAATGACATCGCCATCCTCGTCGCCGAGGTAGACCTTGCCATCCACAACGTAGGGGGAACCCCAGATTGCTGCGAAGGTATCGTGTCTCCAGAAGAGGTCGCCGGTATTGACATCCAAGCAGTAGAGGAATCCGCTGAGGTCTGAGATATAGAGGAGTCCATCAGCAATAGCGACGGTGGACATCGTGCGATTGAATTGCTCATCACCGAAGTGCCAGATACCTGCGGTTTCGGTAATATCACCGGTTTGGGAGGCATCGATGCACCAGAGGTGTCCCACGCCTTCGCCGTGTTCTGGGTCCTGTCCTACAGAAACAAAGACCTTATCGTCGTAAACGACAGGTGTCGAGATAATGTTGTTACGGGTGCCGCGTCCACCGAGTTTCCAGACAGAATCTTTCGGGTTGCAGTCAAACTGCCAGATGATGTTGCCGGTTTCGGGTTCAAAAGCGTAGACCCAACCGTCGCCGCCGGGAATGATAACCTGTGGTACACCTTTGATAACACCGTAAGCCGGGTTCGACCACTGTCCGTGTAGTATATTTTCGCCGGGGGATGCGTCTTCCCAGACGAGTTCACCGGTGTGTTTGTTCAGTGCGATGAAAGATGGCGCGTCGGGTGAAGGGATGTGGATATGCCCTTCATCAACGCCATTGCTCGTTTCGAGGAAGAGGAGGTCACCGACAGCGAGTGGTGAGCAGGTGGCGAGATTATGGGGAAAGACATCCAACTCATCCATCATATCGTAAATCCAGATGATATCGCCATCAATCTCGCTCGTTTCGGTCTCTTCTGTAAAGGGACCGTCGTTTTCACCATCAAGGAACCCCTCAGTATCAACGCAGACGACTTCACAGCGGTTGGAGACGTAGTAGAGACGATCGCCTTCAACATAAGGTGTCGAACAGATACCCTGCAGGGGCCAATCGTTAACTCTACCGGAGGTGAGTTTCGTGTGTGTCGATTGCCAGAGGAATTTGCCGTCGGATTCGCGAAATGCCATAAGATTTCCGCGGTCGCCGGTCAGTTTCGGGTTGCGGAGTGCTTTATTGTTAGTGCCGACGAAAATTTTTCCACCGATGACGAGCGGTCCGGCATAGCTCTGCGAACCGAGTTCCGCTGTCCATTTGATGTTTTCACCGGTTGTCAGGTCCCAACTTGCGGGGACATTTTTTTCATCGGAGACCATGTTCCGACTTAGCGTACCGCCCCACAATGCGATCTCTTCTGCTGCTGAAACGATAGATGCCGCAAAAGTCAAAAGCACTGCGAGTTTTATAATGTAGATAAATCGTGATTTCCAAAGAGGTTTCAATTGAACGACTCCTTTGTTTTTTCTTACGCGTGGTGCTTGTTAAAGGACTACCATACTTTTAGATTGTCGTAATAGATATCTGCTGGGGAGTAGCCGTAGATACCTGGACTTCCTTCGCGATTCGGCAGTGGATCTTCGGCGGTGATCGTCCATGCTTCCGGTTCAGATTCACCGGTTCGCCATACCTTTCCACGGATGATCGCTTTATCGTCGGCGATCTCTACCATCATTTTCATGGTGTACCAGACATCCGTTTCCCAAGCGAAGTCGATTGTCTTCGCCATCCGTAGGTCTGATGCCCACGAACGGATTTGCAAGCGTTGGTGTCTGCCTTGCATATCCAACGTATATCGGTTTGCGATGAGTCCCATATCTGGTAGTCTACGTTTATTTTTTGTGCCCATCAGGTCAACTTGAATCTGATAATTTGTCATTGTGGCGGGACCGATGTAGACATTAGAACGGTCTAAACCGACTCTGGCAGGTGTTTTGACTAAGATTTTATTCTCGTCTTTTTCACGTACAAAGAATTTACCTGCTGATCCGATCCAATGCCCAGGTGCTTTTTCGAGTTCAATTGCCTCGAAATCCTCTGTCCACGGCAGTGCTGGAATGACACGGATCCGCGCCGTTGCTGTCATCTCACCCGATTGGACGGTGACGGTGCCTGCATGTGCTTCGGCATTTTCGTCAGGCGTAAATGTACCCTCTTGAAGTGTACCCGTTAAACCTGTCTGACTCCACTCCGTGGCACCGATTGTGCTTGTCCGTTTGCCGTTTGCATCGAATCCGATAACGCTGAGCGCAACAGGATCGCCTGATGTGAGTGTTTCTGCCGGGGTCAATAATAGTGAGGCGGCGGGGGCGGTTGACATCTCAACGGGTTTTGGTGCCGTCTCTTTACTTGCACAACCTGCTGCAAGGATGCACACCATCAGGATAAGGTAAAGTGGGATAAAATTTCTCATTATTGTTTCCTCCCGATACAGTAGAGGCGTTCTTCTGTCGTGAAATAGATGCGTCCATCAGAGATAGCGGGTGAACCAAAGATTTCGACGTAGTGGTCTTCATCAGCTCGACTTATCTCTTGCGCGCTTAACGTCTCACATGTATCTTCGTCGGGTTGGAGGATGATAAATCCGCCGTTGACTTCCGTGACGTAGAGTTTCCCGTCTGCCCAGACGGGTGAGCCTCTGCCGACTTTTCCGATGTTGTGCATCCAGAGACGCTCACCGGTATCCGCATTAACGGCATGAAGGTTAGCGGAGTTATCTACGACATAGAGGTGTCCATCGTGAATTGTCGGCGATGCGTATCCGACGTTGACTGCGTCATATCGCCAGAGTTCGCGTGTTTGGGTGATGTCTCCGGTACCGGTTGCGTCAATACAGACGACGCGTCCCATCTCGGTATTATCTATATTCTCTTCGCTGTGTGAGGCGTAAACTTTCGTGCCTGAAACGATGACAGATGTATTGATACCGCGTTGACTGAGTTTAAATCCCCAGACTATCTCTCCGGTGTTCTGTTTCATTGCGTAGATGCTACCGTCGGCATTGCCACCGATAATGAGTTGTTGTCCGTTGATATTCGCTACAACAGGTGTGGAGTAGGTTGTGTCTAACGGTCTACCACCGGGGGTTGAGATCCAGATGAGTTCGCCGGTATGTTTGTCGAAAGCGAAGTAGCGGTGGCGTGTCATGGCTTGGTCGCCCCATCCGGCATTCAGATAACTGATAATAATGAGGTTACCAGCGATAATGGGTGTGTGGACACGTCCGCCATAACCGGATATCCGTCCGTACTCCTCCGTGAGTGAACGCGACCAGCGGATATTGCCATCTTTGTCGAAGCAGAAGAAGAGTCCTTGGACCCCGTGTGCATAGATATTCCCTGTTTCAGGATCGCCAGCGAGGCTTGTCCAACCGACGCGGTTGAAGGTGATCGTCGTATGAAAGACGTTGAACTGGTAATTCCAGAGGTGTTCGCCGGTTTCAGCGTCGAAGCAGGCGATACGCTCCTGTTCGGTGATGTCTTTGCCGATACGTCCGATGACGTAGACTCTGCCGTTGAGGACGATGGGTGTGGAACGTCCGATGAATTCTGCTTCCCAGAGCAGATTTTCGCCCTCGACTGACCACGTTGAGATTAGTCCGGTTTCAGCAGAGGTGCCGTCTTGATTCGGACCGCGCCACGTTGGCCAGTCGCCAGCCACAGCAGACATAGGAACGGCAATTAAAACAAAACAAATGAATAACCGACAAAAGATCGGTTTCTGATAACGCAAATTTCTGTTCCTCCTCGTGTATTTTACATGTATCTGTAACTCTATTAAGACGCTAAAAAAAGTCTTAATGTTTAACTCAGCGCGCCTGTTAAAACACCTTACCATACCGCACTCATAAATTTGACAGCGCACCAAATGGTTTTGTTCTGCATATCTTTTGATATATTATTATATCATTTTTGGTGTTTTTGAGAAAGGGTTTAAATTGGGGAGTGGTTGTCAGCGAAACGGCTATCAGTAATCAGCGGTCAGAAGACACATCCGACAACAGATAGATTTAGTGTTTTGTCGGCGGGTCTACAGGAAAGGATGTGTGGTGTGATAGAAGGTGTTTGGATAGAACCGTTTTTCAAGTGGACCAAGTTTCTTGGGCACTCCGTTTTCATTTTTTCTTCAATACTGCTTCAATCTTGTCTTCAATATGTCGGGCAATGTCTCGGGCATTCTGTAGATCTTTTGACGGCTGCCCAACTGTCCTGACGCTGACAAGGAGATTGTGTTTCACGAAATAGATGTCAGTAGGTCCGTCTTCCTTCCTGTTGATGTTGCGCCATGTAGCATCCCCAATGATATCCTCGGGATTCAGCTCGGGTTGAAAGTTCGCTGGGGCGGCAAAGAGCCATGGCCACGCGGCTTCCGCCGCTTTTTTGGCAGTGGACGAGGAGTCCAATAACCAATATTGAATAGTCAGTTGATTTCCATTCCCACCGTACTGGAATATTGCGATAACAGGTAATCCACTTAGGAAGTTCCTCTTCGTCCCTCGGATGGCGGAAGGATAATGTAGGTATCTGTCAACGCGGTTACTATTCGTTACCCCCATCATGTGGAGATCTTTCAGTGTGAGTCTTGTGCCGCGACTGACAAAAACTGTACATCCGATCAGCGTTGTTGTCACGAGGAAAAGAAAACCTATGATGCTTACCGGTGCATTCCATTTTGAAAGAATCTGTGTTTTCATTTTTTCTTCAATACCGCGTTAATTTTGGCTTCAATCTTTCGGGCAACGTCTCGGGCGAACTGGAGTTGATTTGATGGGGCTCCGTTTGCCATGACGAGGACCGCGACATTGTTTTTCACGAACAAAATTTCAACATCGTTTATTTTTTCCGTTTGTCTCCTGGGGACGTAGTGCCATGTCGCCTCCCCAATGACATCCTCGGGATTCAACTCTGGATGAAAGTTCGACACTGTCGCAGCAACGCGGTATCCCCACGGATTCTCCCACGCTTTCTGGGCAGCGTATCCAGAGGAAAATAAATAATATCGGACAATCAGCTGATTTTCCCGCCACCGCTGCTCACACCCTACGATAATAGATGATTCCTCTGGAAATCTATCGAGGCGACGGCTCTCCATGAGTCGCATTGTCGGGAAATCATCCTGTGTGAGAATAACGGGATCAAGCCTCATGACGCGATTGACATTAACGAGAATCCCGCACCCGATTAGAGGTGTCGTCACGAGCAGAAGAAACCCCATTAGGCTTACCGATGCATTCCATCTTGAAAGAATCTGTGTTTTCATTTTTTCTCCAATACCGCGTTAATTTTGGTTTCAATCTTTCGGGCGACGGTTCTCGTGAAGGTCAGTTGATCAAAGGGTTTTCTTGTTGCCAAGATGAAAACGAGGACATTGTTTTTCACGAACCAGATAGATGCTCTATTTGGGATACGCCATGTGGCATCTCCGATGACATCATCGGCATTGGGTTCGGGTTGATAGATACCTTGAGGGGTAATGGGGCCTTGCCATAGTTCAGCGGCTTTTTGTGCGTCCGCGACGCTCTGAAATAACCAATAGTTAACAGCAATACGTTCTTTGGGCTGAGTCCCAACCCATGTTTGTGAAAATCCGTCTACAACCGACTGTTCCCTTCTCTGACCTCCGATAGGGAAAGAAGCCGAGACATCCAATGCCATGGTGGTCGGTAAATCGTCCGCCGTTAGGAGAATGGCATCAAGTTGTCTGACCAATTTGTTCTCTCCTTTATTGATAGGACACCCAAGGAGAGGCATTATAGCGATAAGAGAAACAAAACTGATGAAGCGCAACCGAAACATCTTAAATAAAACCTCTTTTTTATACGAATTACGCAATTTTCCATGAAACGCTATCTATTCTGCTATTATAGTAGAGTCCGTAATTATTTGCACACATTTTGAAACGACGGGCAATAATGCACTTCGCATTTGGGGCTTTGCTTGGGCGTTTCTTCAAGTACGCCGCAGAATTGCCCTACTACAAACACCGTTCTGGTAAGGACAAGTGTATAAGTAATTCCAAGATCTACTATAAAGACACAATTTTAGGGTATAAAACGTGCATTCTGGAAAAAAAACACAGGACTTACGCAATTTACGTCCGAACAGTGTCTTGATGCGTAAGTCGTAAATAAAATAAATCGCTGATTATTGATTCGATTTGGATTCGGTCCGCTTCTTAACACGAATCAATGGAATTTTGTGTGGTGAGGCATCTTCATAGCGTTCGGTTGACTTTCCATCAAAATGGTACAAACCGAGTGTGTCATCGTCTGAAGTAAATGCTCCTGCTGGTGGAGTATACACACCTATATCATAGCGGACAACGCTGCTGATTCTCAGTTCGTCAATATACATGCCGGATGCAGGCACTGCTTTCAATTTCAACCCACTATTCTTCAAAACCGGAACACTACCGACAAGGAGCGGCTCATTTGCAGATGTTAGGTGTCCCGCTGGGGTTAGCCCAGAGATAGAATCGCCGCATCCGACAGTAAAGCCGCCGTCAATTATTGCCACGTAATAGACCCACCGCCCGGTAGGTAGTACCCCTCATATCTTTCCTGATCCACCTTCAATACCGCGTGTGACGATGGCGGGACTGGCTGTATATCCATCACCGACAATAGCGCAGGTGAATCGGTCTGTTTGACCGACTATGGAGAAGGCAGCACGGGATCCAGCAGCTAATGATATAACATCTCGAACGCTTGGTGGTCTTTCTATGTATACCCACGCTTCAATCGTTAGTGGACCTTGATAATCGGGAAACCAAGGTTTTTCGGTTTGCACGAGTGGCAGCTCGGGATCCAGTTCAAGCCAACCGCCTCCGGCAGGAGACGGTTCATGCGGTGCCGCATAGAGTGTTAAGGGCAGCGTCAAGATGATTCCTAAAAATATCTGTTTGATCCATTTCATGAGAGACCTCTGTCAAAATTTATAGTAAAACTTACAATTAACGAGACATCTATGGCAGGCGGGGTTACAAACCCCGCCTGCAACTTTTATGAAAATTAATGGCGGGATTGATTAAGTTGCAAGCGGAGGACACCGCGGTGTCGCGTGCCGATATAGAAGATACCACGGTCAACGACGAAAGCGGTTATTTTATATGGAACTTCGGATGACATCCGAATCCATGTATCTGTCTCGGAATCTATGCGATAAATGCCTCGGTTGCCGATACCGTAGACCTTATCACCGTCCACGGCTATCCGAGTAATAAGGGTACGGTTACCGTCTGTATCGGTGAGTGTGTTCCAATTGGTCCCGTCATGCGAATTCATAACCCCTTGATCTGTTACGATATAAACGGTAGCACCAGCAAAAACTATCTCTTGAAAATACGCGAAAGGAAAAGGTAAATCTGTGGTAATCTCTTTCCAGCTCTCTCCGCCGTCAAGCGATTGAAATAGGGATCCGTCGCGTTTGCCAGCATAGACGATGTTCTGTGAAGCCGCGAGTGTGAGACCTTTGGATATATTCGCACCGGGCGCGCGTTCAGTCCTATCTTCAATACCGGTATTGAACCATTGCGCTTCACCTTTTCGCCATCTGAAGAGTTTGCGCCGGAATTCCATGAAGACGGTTTCATCCGTCATCGTAAATCCACCATTTGTTAGACGCTCTTCAATGATACGTGGCATATCTGCTCGTCGTTGACGACTCATTTCGCTTATTTTAGAAGGTGCCTTTTCAAATTTCTTTCGCCATTCAACCTCCAATGTATCTTCAGCAAAAATAGGTACCCCTTGAACAGGGGTTAGAGCATCTATATGAGCAGAGAGATGCAAGAAGGAGATATTATCGGATGTACTGTTGCTTACATATAGGAGACCATCAGTTTCCATGATTTTCGCGTGACTCAGCATATCTGGAATTGCCTGCTTTTTTCGGAGTCGCCCTTTTTGCCTTATGTTGTTGCCAGTACCTATTTCAACGAATGTCCAAGATTCTCCGAGATCAGTCGATGTGACAATCCCTTCCGGGGTGAGTGCGTAGAGCGCATTTTCAAAGGTAGCCAGCCCTTGGACGTGTGAGTTTACCATCCCAGCAGTGAAGGAATGCCACGACCTACCTGCATCCGTTGACCGTGCTATCCCGGAAATGTCCGATGTATAAAAGTTATTTTCATCAAGTGCGACAACCGGTAAAATACTCTGACTCAAAGAATTTCGATCAATTCCAATATCTGTCCATGTTTCGCCGCTATCTGACGAATGTAGTAAAACGCGTGTCCCCATCACTACGAGCCTCTCGCCGACTGCGGCTAATTGGATACCACTGAACATTTGGTGTCGGAAACGGTCATCTGCTGGTGGTAGCTCCATCCATAATCTACCCCCTGTGCCTTTTCCCTCTACTGGTGAAATATCAACCCAAGTATTGCCCAGATCGGTAGAACGAAAAATTCTCGGCGGAAACTTTAATATCTCAATTGACATATCTAAGTCTTGATTTTCAAACGTTGTGGGCTTTGTAAAATCGGGACCGGCTATAACATAGAGTTTGTTTTCAGTGGCTATCAACGAATTAATAAATTGAGGACCATAGAACGGCAATGACTCCCAATCATCTGTGGTAACACGATAAATCCCTCGGTTTGTTCCGACAAATACGCTGTTGTCAAGTGCGACAGCGTCCGAAATTGAGATGTCGTCAGGCGCGCCATTCATCTTCATAAGATAAGCATACAGATCCTGCATCATCGGTATCCAACTTTTGCCGACATCTTCAGATCGAAAGATATGTTTCTCAAAAATGAGGTAAAGTGCTTCATCCGTGACGAGCAATTCAAGAGCACGTCCTTCTGGTCGAGGACCGACAATCTCCCATGTTTTACCGGCATCGGTTGAAGCTAATAACGCATCCGGCGTTAAAACATAGAGGGTGTCATTCCATTCTGCCATCGGCGTTTGGAACTGACGGGTCGGCGTGCTTTCAGAGACAAGCGTCCAAGCGTTCTCATCTCTTGTCAATTGATAAATCCCTCTCGCTGCAACGGCATAGAGCGTCCATTTGGATGTCGCAAATAGCCCGGCTCTGCCGCCTGAAGTGCCTTCCGGTCCGCTCATCGGTATCCACTGCGATTTTATGTCGGATATATCAGGTTGCTCAGGTTGCTCGGCAGTGGCTTGAAGTGCCTTTGTGCCGTGATTCGTATTTCCGTTCCGCTTATCGGGCGTATCGGTGTTCCCGAACCGGTTTCTCACGCTCGGCTTCTGCTTTGAGGCGTGGACAAAGAATGTATCAACGAGTTCGACAGTTGCTTCGGATTTTGCGTCAAAACTATAAGGTTTCTGAAAGCGAGGTAGATACTGCGCGCCGCTGCCCATCAGCAATATGACCAACGCAGTGGTTGAGGCAGCAACTGCCCACGGCATCCAAGGTTTACTACCTGATGGAGCGGTCGGTCTGATACGGGCAATTTCTTGCGAGACCTTTTCGGTTAAGGTCGTGGGAAACTGGAAACCGCCCAAATTTTCGCGAACGATATGTTCTGCCTTTTTCAATCGCTTACGGGCGCGATGCAGCCGACTTTTGACGGTGTTCGGTGATACGCCCAAAAACTTGCTAATGTCCTCGCAGGTCATGTCGCCGAGGTAGTGAAGTGTGACGACGGTGCGTTCACTTTCCGGTAACCTTTGAAGGAGACGTTTGACGACCTCGCGTTGCTGTTCGCTCACATCTTCATCTTTTTCTTCGGCACGATATTGCACATAAGCGAGTTCCTCCAATTCCTCTGTTGACATCGCGTCTAAGGATTTCATGGGAATCTGCTTCTTTTTGCACCAAGCGTAACATCGGCGTGCCGCAATTACGTAGAGCCATCCAGCAAACCGATTCGGATATTTCAGCGTCTGGAGCTTTTTGTAAACTTTGAGGAAAATATCTTGCGTGAGTTCTTCAGCGATGTGGAAGTCCCCGATTTTCCGCCAGACGAGCGCGTGGACCGGCTTTTGGTATCTTCGCACAAGTGTGCTGAAGGCAGTTTCATCTCCCGCCAAGGTACGTTGAATTAATTGCGCGTCGTTGTTTTTCATGCGTCTCCTCCAAAAACATGTTGTCTCTCATAATGTTAAGAGATGTACTGCGGGAAAGAAGGTTGCATAAAATGCAAGATTTAGGAACATTCTATCTTAAAATGGGAAAATATGTTGACATTTTGGGCAGCACAAATGCTTTTCTGTCGTGCGGTGTCTGAAGCAAGGATATAACGGAGTGCTCGATGCTTTGCAATATAGATAGCTAAAACGCCATTCTAAATTTCAATGCGAATAAATGCGAGGAACGCTCCGGAGAGAAAAACAACGAAGAAGAGGGTTAGCAACAGCAGGTCTACTGCTGCAGCGTTGAAATCACGACTAAGACTGAGCGTATCTTCAAACGTCGGAATTGATTCTGGGCTGATGGGCTTTTTCGACATCCCCTCATACGTTCCAATTATATGGAGACTGTCGGGATCTGCGCTATCCATATCCGAGACAAATTCTCGGTATTCACGGGTGTAACGCTGCACGTTCTCCACAAATTGTTGGTGTCGTTTGAACCCAGTTCCGGCAAAAACCTCAAGAAGATGCTGGACAAGCACGACGGGTGAGATGCGGGTGACAGAACGCGCCAATTGAATTTGGGCATGCTGCTGCGTTAAGTATTCGCGGCTCAAACGTTCGCGCTCCGTTACGTCTTCCATGACATATTCACCGGCTAACTCTATTTTTTTCCTTGGATCCTCAGGCGTGCCTTGCAAACGAGTGTCGTATTCACCCCTAAGTTCATTTACAAGTTGTCTGGCGCGCTGGTCGAATTGACCATAAGTCATGGGTGTTGAAAATCCACTTGCAATGGAGGCAAGCGTGCTCGGCATAAAAACCACGAAGGTGACCCACGTTAGCAGAAGGACCACAAGGCTCGCTGCGCTCTGCCGCACAAGCGACGACACCAACAAACCTAACGGAAGAAAAAAACACAGGTACAGAATCGCAATTAAAAAAATAATACCTAAACGGTTCCACGTCTCAACGCCAAGTTGCACATCGTTGGATGTGGAAATTACCAACAGATTCATTAACACTGCAAGTGTAAATGGGACACTAATACTTACCAATGCACCTAAAAATTTGCCAATCAACACGGTATGGCGCGAGACCGAATTTGCCAACGTTAAACGTAGTGTACCCCGCTCACGTTCACCAGAAATCGAATCAAAGGTGAACAGGATCGCGATGAGACTCAAAACGTACCCGATCACAAATTCCCAATCTATTTTGATAGTGTCCGGACGAATATTTTTTGAATTGAGAGTCGCAGGCATATAATCTAACTGCCAGAAGCCTGCTAAGCCATCGGTGGACCACGCGTGAAATCCACGGACATGATCTGCGAAAAAAGCCTCACCGCCATCTGCACAGAAGTCGAGAGATGACGGCTTTTTGTAAAGATATCCGGGACCCTCTTGCGCAATGTGATACAAATTCGTTCGAGATCTTAAGCGATTCAGCGACTCTGTAACGGCATCGTGATATTTCTGCATTCGCACAGGATGTTCCTGTAGATGCACAATCGCATTGATCAGCATCAAACCGAGCAGCAATACTGTTGCCAGCGCAAACCGAAGGCTATTGAGATTATCATAGAGTTCACGTTTAGTGATATGCCAAATCATTTTTTATGGCTGTCGGCTTTCAGCAATCAGCCGTCAGCAAAGAATTCTTGTGCTATTCAAGCGGGACGTGTATACCACATATTGATGGCTGACAGCCATCCTATACTTCACTTCTTTGGAAAACCAGAAATATTACCATAAAAAGGAAAAGTTTCATCATTAGGAGCAGGAGTAAATCTGGCAATGCTCGCGCTGCATTTATGTGAATATCGGTTTTCTGAAAAGAAAACTGAGGTAAACTATTCCAATCTACCGCGCCGTTGTCGGCAGAAAACCATTGTTGAGCCTCGAAAGCGTTCTTATCATAGTAATAGTCAATCAAGGTCCGTCGGTGCCTTCGCGCCGCTTGAAAAAAATCTCTGAGCCCGCGCAGGTCTGTCCCCGCCCACGCTTGTGTTGCAGCATCGTACATCCCGACTGGCGAGCCTCTCAAAAGGATGCGATCAACAACCGCTGGTTGAACGAAGATGGTTTCGAGTGCCTGTTTTCGGACAAGCCACGCCCGTTCTGCGGCGTTGACGATCTGCGGTCCGAGGAAGCGGTAATAATCCTGCGCGTGCGGCACCTGCGGTTTGGAAGCCTCACTCAGCACCTCAATGTTTGAAACAGTGTGGTAGTCATACCTAAGCGTTGATGAATCTCTATGAAAGTATTCGTAGTGGTAACCTGATCCCCATATCTGGTTGAAATTGAGGTCTGCGCCCACCATGCCAACATGCGGGTCTTCTCCTGGAACGGCATCATTTGCAAGAAACTGCTTTCGCTCTCTGTCGAATGCCTCCCATATCTGTTTAATTTCATCGTAAGCGGATACCATACGTGGTTGAGAAGTCTGGGGAGGCGCAATCGTGGCGAGAATCGCGTTCGGATACACCAACACCCAAAATCCCCAAACGAACATAGCGAGCATCAGCGCGGTACCGGTTCTGCGGGTTACGGCTGAAATTAGCATACCGATGAGGTAGAATACCGACAGATAGACAATTGAGCTCAAGATAATCCCACCGATACGGAGGAAATCATCGACGCTCAGAGAAATAGCGGTGGATGTTGTCAGCAGAATTATCGCGAGGAGCAGGCTTATCAGTAACGGAACAAGCAAGCAGAGCATGGCAGAGATGTATTTCGCAAGCAAGATTTGACCGCGACGCACGGGATGCGTTAGCACCAGACGCAATGTGCCGCGCTCGCGTTCCCCCGCAATGGCATCGTAGGCGAACATCAGTGCTATGAGACTCAGAACGACCTCAAAAATAAAAACAATATCAATCGAAGTGAAGAGGTTGAGAAGCGGATTCGTTAATTTGTATGTTCCAGTATCCCACAGCGTCGGCACAAAACCGTGAGATATCCAAATCTCGTTGCCCAGCCGTTTATCCAACCCGACATTGAAAATACTTAACGGATTTGGTGGACGGGCAACGTTCAATCTTCCGCCCGAATAGGTTTTCAATTGCAGTGATTGCCGATGCTGCGTTTTGAGAACCGTGTTGTAAGCTTCTAACCGTCGCTCATAATCCTTGATAAGCACAAAGGTATTGGCAACGACGAGCAACAACATAATTAAGACTACCGCAGCGAAACGGAACGTCATTAGGTTGTCGAGGAGTTCTCGGCGGATAAGCACTGCTAACATGGTTTACCCTTAAAATCAAACTGGATACAGTATTATCCTACTTCTGTCCCAGAACCTTTAGAAACTCCGGATCATCCTTTACATCCGAAAATTCAGGGGTCTCAAGGAAAGATGGGTAGTAACTATCCTGATAATTATAGCCCCTAACCATATAAGCGTCCTGAGCGATCTTCAAATGGTGTAAAGTCTTCTCGCGATCCTTCTCTGATGCCCAGACGCTCACAGCAAGCATGAAGTGACTATATTCGGTGTAATTTTCCAAATCAATAGCGACTTGTAGGGGACGTTTCGCCGCATTATACTTCTTAGACCACACCAGACAACACCCAACGTTGTGAGCAACGCAATAAAGCTCGTAAAGATTTACAGGAAAACCTGCATCCAGTTTTTTCAACTCTCCTTCAATAAACATGTTCGTTTCGGTATAGATTTGATCGAAACGGTCCCAATCTTTCTGTTTGCTATATAACAGCAGTCGAATCTCCCTCGCGGCCAACCAGTAATTAAAATAAGACGCCCAACCGGGTTTACCGTTGGCACGTTCTAATTTTTCTATTTCGAGAAGTGCCGCATCTAAGCGGTCGTTTCTTTCTAATATCACTGCTCCGGCTCGGAGAAAATCGCAACGACTGTACTGACTCACTTCGGGGTTTTCTAAGCATTCAGATGCCTCATTATAAAGTTGAATCCAGTCATCAATACGACTTTCCGCTTTCCAACATCCGGCAGCGTTCAGATTAGAAATAGTTCTTAACACATATTTTTCTGATTGTTGGCATGCCCAACGGTAAAGACGCATCTGCTCTTCAATAGCTTCTCGGTTTCTCCCAACAAATGCAAGGCTCTCCACTAATGACTTATGCAACCAATAACGCTCCGCATCATCTGGTGCATTATTCATATATTTACGGAGCAGGGGTATCCGTTTTTCCATGCCAAGACTGCCCATACGCGGGTATATCTCATTGATAACAAGATGCACCAACTCAGGTTTGATGTCACCCTTAAGCGCATCTTCAACCTCATCGAATGCCTCTTTAAGAATAGCCTCTCTTGATGCAGGGTCAGATTTTACTTGTTCCATGAATGCATCGAAGTTGCGACGAATAGTTTTCACTTTATCAGACACAATAAAATCTCCTTTGGAACCACCCCAAATCTCGCGAATTGTAGGTTCCTCCTTCTTCAACCGCTTGCGGGCGCGGTGGAGCCGACTCTTGACGGTGTTCGGCGATACACCCAAAAACTTGCTAATGTCTTCGCAGGTCATACTATTGAGATAATGAAGCGTTACAACGCTCCGTTCACCTTCCGGCAACTTTTGCAGGAGACGTTCAACGACTTCGCGTTGCTGTTCATTCGCGAATTCTTCTTGTTGTTTCGCGCGATATTGCCCATAGGTCAGTTCTTCTAATTCCGCTGGTGGCATTGCGTCTAACGATTCCATCGGAATCCGCTTCTTTTCAAACCACGCGAAACACTGACGAGCGGCAATTACATAAAGCCATCCGGCAAACGTATTGTGGTTTTTCAGCGTCGGCAGTTTTTCATAAACTCTGAGGAATATATCTTGCGTGATTTCTTCAGCAATGTGGAAATCACCGATTTTCCGGCGTACGAACGCGTGGACCGGTTTTTGGTATTTCCGCACAAGTGTGCTGAACGCAGACTCGTCACCCGCCAACGTCCGTTCAATCAATTGCACGTCATCATTTTTCATGCAACATCTCCTAAAATATGTTGTCTCTCAGAACGTTAAGATAGGAATTGAGGACAGAAAGGTTGCATAAAATAGAAAGTTTGAGGAAAATGTGAAGGGCGAACCCTTAAACGATGGTGATCGTTTTCCATTCGACTGCTGTGCGTCCTGCCATATCGACGGTTGCGGCACGAAGGCGGTAATTTCCGGGACGTTTAAGGGTAAAATGGATCTCCACCGTGATTGCTGTCCCTTCTTGATGGATATGAATTTCTGACGACTCTCTGTTCAAAAAGCGGTAATCTTCTTCCTCTGGACCGAATAACTCCCATAGGACACTTTCGTTATCGTAGATACCGTTTTCGTCCGCGCCGCGTGTGTAGTAAACTGCGGTGGATCCTTCGGTGACGGTCGCGCGTGCCTGGACTTCAAGTGGTGCTTGACCTTGCGGTGTAGCGACATCAAGTGTCAGTTTTGGTGGGATACCGTTCGGACGGGTTGGGGTTCTTGAACCTTCGTATAAAACTGTGCTATCACTGTTAGTTACCTCTACCTTACCGTCCTCGCGGACACGGACGACTTCGCGGTAGTGAGATAGCTTCATCCCTTCTAAATCCCATAACAGATCGAATGCGATACCGAGTCGGATGGCTCTCTCGATTTCGGTAAAGAAGTTGTGCATCACGGTGCGGTATTTGACTCCGTGTCTATTGCGTCGTTCTAAATTGAGTTCACCTAACCCCCAGAGATTGCCTCTTCCCATCTCAACATGTCCGAGATTGTAGCCGGGGGGCAGGAGGATGATGGCTTCTGCTGCTGCGCGTAGTTTTTCAAGATTTCTACGCGGATGGCTTTCGGCGTGGGCACTTAGGTTGCGTGAAAGCGCGAGGACTTCGCCATAAGGCACACACGCGAGTTGATAGTTATCCCAATAGTGGAAATGTTGGGCACCTAAGTCGTAGGCGTGTGTCTGGAACCAGAAGGCATCGGCGCGGTGTACCTGTCCGTAAATGCTCATACCCCAATTTTTATCGGTTTGTCTGGCAGCACCTCGTAGGAATCCGTAAAGGATACTCGCCAGATTCTTTGGGGCGTCTATCGGGATTTGGCAACCGTAAGCCATATTCATTTCGGGGAGCGTCCGCATTGTTCCGACACGACCGGGTGGTTCAAAGACTATGGCAGCAGGTGTTTTCGTGTTTCCTTCTGACAACTGGTATGCCGCCGAGCTGACCAGGGTCTCCCAGGTATAGAGGTTCTGCTGGAGAAACTTCATATCTCCCAAATCAATATTTGGGTGTGCTTCTAAACCTTTGCAGAGTCGGGTGGGTGCCCCGTCGTACTTAGCGGTGTGGAAATAGTCTTGGAACGCCTCAAAAGCGATTTGTGGTGTCAACGCTTTCCGAAACGCTGGATCCGCCGACAGTTTAGGGCGAAGGACGTGGTCGCGCGTACAGACAGCCGGTTCGTCCATGAAAATAGCGGGACCGAGGTAGTTGCTTCGGTATAGACACTCAGGATAACCGAGCGTAGCTGCGTCGATTCCCCAATAAAAGACGTTGCGATTTTTAATCCATTCGACCTGCTCTGTATCAACGCGGACACAGTTGATGCCAGCCTCAATCATCTCATCATAATCGGCTTCTGTGAGCGGTATGAGTTCATAGTCGGACATATCGTAGCGTCGGGTTTCGTCCTTCTGTCTTGTGTTGCTCGGCGGTCCGATAAGAAGGTCAGGACGGAGAGAGAGACGGTGCGTATCGGGAGGTTCGGTAGATTCTCCTGCGTCGGATACATCTGTAAGCCTGTAAATATGTCCGAGGTATTTTGCTGTTTGTGGGAAGAGATCATTTTGTCCCGCTTCGTCTGCCGTTTTTGGGAAAAGGTATCGCCACGCGCCGAGCATAGGTAAGACAGGTTTGCCGGTCAATTTGTCTTGGAATTCTAAGGGCGTGTCGTCTTGGATATGTAAAATGTAGCAGGAGATTGCCTTGCGATCTGTAGTAAGATCATCGGAGGGTACCTCTTCGCTAAGCAACCAGACTGCGAATTTTTCACCGTTTGTCTTTGTCGCACGGAGGCATACCCATTGGTACATGACAGACACTTTTTCCTCGACGGGACCCGTTGTTACTGTAAATGTCTTCACAACGGAACTGGGAAGTTCGTCTGGATTTTCGTGCTGGTAAGTGACGACTTGTCCCGGTTTGCCAATCGGATATGTCTGCATTGTAACACCTCAGCGTGCCTCTAATTCGTTTAGGATCCGTTGGACGACCTGTTTTCGCTGTCCTTGAATTGCGGGTTGTTCCAATTCATAAACTTCATCTGAAACCAGATGTTTATGGGTTTCAATGGGGAGGGCACTGTGCGATCCTTTATCAATGTAGCGGTTGAATATGGTATAGCGTGGATAGTCTTCCGTCCAGCGTCTGGCACCGTGATAGAGTGCCTCTGTAAAGATAACACAGTCGCCAGCATTGACAGGGACGTTGATAACCGTGGGCGGTCCGTCATAAATTGAGATGTTCTCTGGCGGATCAAAGTTGCGTTTATGGCTTCCGAGTAGGCAGACGAACCCTGTTCCTTCTGGTACATCAACTAAGGAGATACCAGCATTGAGGAAACCGGCGCGAGGTCCCGATTTGTTCACACTGTAATCCTGACCGGCGGCATGGAAATGGATGTCATCGGAGGTTTTGTAGTTCTTGGTTAAGGCACAGTCAACGAGACAAGGGGTTCCTCGCGTCAAGGCAATAATCACGCGCATAATCTCTCGGTTGAGGACAAGTCGTTGGAACACTGGATCGCCATATTGGATATGATTGATCCAGTGTGCAATCGTTGGTGAAGTCTTGCCTGTCCGAGACGTAGAAGTCAGCGGCGGCGGCAGTTCGTCAAGAGGCGTTTCGTGCCACTGGTTGCCGAGTTCAATCATTCGTTCAACATCCTCAGATGGCACAACTTTGCGGAGGACAATGAATCCGTGGTGATCAAAGAACCATTTTTCGTGTGGTGTTAGCATTCAAATTCCTTATTGCCCCGTGGTTAACGCTATCTTATTGTGCTGTTTTCAGGTTGCCCCAAACGATAGGCAGCTTCTCGTCTGCTTCGACGGACAAGCCGATTTTCGATTTAAAGTTTCGGGTTACTTCGCCAGCAGTAAGGGGACGATCATAAATGCGGACCTCATCGATGACACCGGGGAAATGTCGGCTGGGGGCACCGCGATTGTTCCCGGCACCGATAAAGACGGGTTCCACAAATGGAACAAAATTGTCGAGTTCCTTTACGTCACCGGCGATAACCTCTTGTGGCTCGCTGTCCATATAAATGCTGACTTCGGCTTTAGCAGCATCCTCAATTGCGAAAACGATATGGTGCCATTTCCCATCGGAGATCGGAAATTCGATTTCAACGGGGATAGCGGTGCAGCCTGCCGCCGAGTGTTGACGGAGATAAAAATGAATGACACCTTCAGCAAACGGGAATCCGGCTAAGGCACTCCGGTTCGGTTCAATTGCCCATCCCATGTTACACCCTTGGTCAAGGACTTTGAAAAGTGTCGTCCAATCATTTTTAAAACTCGTTTTCATCCACACTTCAAAAGTAGAGGTCCCGATTTTCTCTCCAAAATCGCCGAGGTTCGTTAAGTTAACATAGTCGTCAGAGCCGTCGAATTCGAGCGCTTCTCCGACTTGTCCCTCAACGACCTTTGGATTCCCGACGATTTTCGCATCATTTTCGCCCCAGACATCTTTGACTGTAACGCCGGTAATGTCTTTCTCATCAAACGTCCAATAGCTGACGAGTCCCTCTGTTACGACAGGTTGCGTATATCCGTTTTGGAGGGACAAGGTGATAATTAGCATGATTGTGAGAAGATACAGTAGATTTTTCATTTGTGCGTTGCTCCTTGCGGAAGACGTTTCCGCATCTATGAAAATCCTTGAATGGTGCTGAGGTACACAGTGTACTAAGAAACGGTGAAATCATTATAACACCTTGATGATTTCTTATCAAATTTATTTTTCCCCGAGTTGATGCTTGCAAGTTAAGCCGAAAACTGCTAAAATGCGTTTTATATCGCTATCAATTGAGGAGAAGGATTTATGCCGAAAATGACGGGTGCTCGATTTATTGCTGAAACTGTTCACGGGTATGGGATTACGCACGTCTTTTTCATGCCGTATATCGGACCGCGTGCGCTGATGGAGATGGAGAATCTTGGGATCAAACGGGTTCAGACGCACGGTGAGAAAGCGGCTGCGTATATGGCGGATGCGTACGCTCGCGTGAACCGCGCGCCGAGTCTCTGTATGGCGCAGTCGGTCGGAGCAGTGAACCTCGCCGCAGGGTTACAAGATGCCTACCTCGCCTGCTCACCGGTGATTGCGCTCACGGGTAGAGAAAACCAAATCAATCAACAGCGGCATGCTTATCAAGAGGTAGATCACGTCAATCCGTTTTCCGTTGTTACGAAATATAGCGCGTACGTCGCGACACCGGAGCAGCTCCCGTTTTATCTGCGCCAAGCGTTTCGTGCCGCAACAACGGGGACACCGGGACCTGCGCATCTCGATTTTGAAGGCATCGCGGGGTCGTCGGTTATTGATCGTGAAGGTGAACTTGAGGTCATCATTGAGGAAGCGTTTGCGCAGTTGCCGCCATTTCGACCAGAAGCGGAAGCGGAAAAAATAGCGGAGGCTCTCAGGTTACTCACCGATGCAAAACGCCCTATTATTGTAGCGGGTGGCGGCGTAACGGCTTCGGACGCACGCGCAGAACTCGTGGCATTAGCAGAAAAATTCTCTATTCCAGTGGCAACCTCTTTGAATGCGAAGGCGATGTTTCCGAGTGAACATCCATTGGCAGTAGGCACCCCGGGTTCATACTCGCGGGCGTGTGCGAACCGAGCCGTCTGTGAGGCGGACCTCGTTTTCTTCATCGGAAGCCACACCGGCGGGCAGGTAACCAACGGGTATAAAATCCCGCCACAAGGCACGCCAATTATACAACTCGATATTAATCCAGAAGAACTTGGACGGAACTACCCGATTCAGTTAGGGATGCAAGGAGATGTGCGGAATACACTGCGTCGTATGATTGCAGCAGTAGAAACCACTGTTCATCGGACAGAATGGGTTAACCGCGTTCAAGAATTGGTGAAAAACTGGAAGGAAAGCGTCAGTGAAAAAGTAAATTCGGAGCGGTTGCCGATGCTACCGGAACGGTTGTGTCGTGAACTGACAGATTATCTTCCGTCAGATGCGATCCTTGTATCGGATACCGGACACTCTGGCATCTGGACGGGTACGATGATTGACTTTAAACATCCCGATCAGAGTTTTATACGGTGTTCTGGTTCGTTGGGGTGGGGTGTCCCTGCGGCGATGGGTGCGAAGTGCGCGCAACCCGATAGACCGGTGCTATGCTTCACAGGGGACGGCGGTATCTGGTATCATCTAACGGAACTGGACACAGCGATGAAGTGTGGGATTAACGCTGTTATCGTTGTGAACAATAATCACTCGTTGAATCAGGAGCAAGGTGGCGTTGAGTCGGTTTATGGTGGACGGACACCGGGTTCCGATGAACTCTGGCTGTTCCCGGATGCGGATTTCGCGAAAATGGCGGAGTCGATGGGGTGTTTCGGGATTACGGTGAATAAGCCGAGTGAGCTTGCAGGTGCGTTGGATCAGGCGTTTGCGTCGGGGCAGCCAGCAGTTGTGGATGTGAAAACGCATGTGGAAGGGATCGCACCGCGGGCGTGGATGCCTTCCTGAAGGTGAATTATACAGTAGTCCGGGGGCACCGCGCCTTGCACTACCGGTTTTAAGGACAGGTATCTTTTCTTAGCATACGTTGTGCATGTGTTTTTCTTGTATATACCTTGCCTCCAACTAACTCACAATTCTTAAAATCTGTGAACAAATCTCTGTCGCCTTCGCGGTAGGATACAAGAATTTTTACGCCTGCTATTATAGCTAAGGCAATAATATGCTCGTCGTTTGATGCTATTTCACTCCTCAGTTCATCCGCTTTTTCTTTCACCTCTTGCGGAGACACTATTTTGAGTTTACCTCTTTGTCTTAGTCGGTTTCTCAGGTCCTGCATTCCGCCTCTATTCCATTCCTCTTCTAATTTCTCTATATCAGAATAAGCGATTTTGCCATCTCTTTTCTCTAACCATGTCCACACAGGCTCCATATCTTCATCATCTGGTTCCCTGAACTTATGAAAAGTGTTCGTATCAACAATAATACACATCGCTTAATCCTTAAACCCCAGGAGTCGTTTGGACTCTTTCAGGAAAAATTCTCCGTAATGTGGTGGCACTCCAACCATGTTGGCCATCTTATCAAAACCGATATTATGTACCTTGACGATATTTCCTTTGGGTTCAAAGTATATCAACGATACATCTTGGGGACGGATGTTGCCTCTTATAATTTCAATGCGTGCGCGGTCGAGCATATAGTCACTGTGGGTTTCAACGATGAATGCCCGGTTCCCCTCATTTGCCAATCGCGCTAATAAAGAGGAAAGCTCCGCTTGTGCTTTTGGGTGTAAGTGAACTTCAGGCTGTTGTAATAAGGAAAAATTCATTTCGTGAGGATTGGATCCCAAGATATGCACTAAAATCGGCAGAATTTGACTCACACCGTAACCGACATCAACGATATTGGCATTAGGACCCCGTACCTTAAATTTCAGTTGAAACGGTGCACCCAAGGAACGTCCGAGGTTTTTTACATCTATGTTCTCAAATAGCCCAGAGCTCTTGCCAAATTCGACTAACTGCGTTTTCAGTTTCTCCCATTCCTTTTGCTGAGTCGCTTCAATCCGCATTAGAAACATAGGAATATCGCTTCCCTCCGGATCGCTAAATTCTCGGGTCGGATCGTACGTCCGTTTCGGTCGCGATCGAATCGGGGAGGTACTAAATACAGATAGACGGTACCAGATATCCCAAGGATCGTATTCGACTCTTTCCAAATTTTGGAGTGTTTCTACATAGTCTACTAAGGCTGTTTTTCCTTCAACTTGACCTTCTAAAAGGTGCTTGGGTCCAAGTCGTAAGAAACGAGAAATGGCATCGGAGTGAAACCTATTTAAAATGTCAGTATCCCAATTTATTTCATAGTAGTTGTGTTTTTTATCAAAGGCAACTAAACCAGTTGACCTTACCATGGTACCATCTCCAAATCTGAAAACAATTTTGCCATCGGGGAATTTCAGATTGACCGAGTTTACTATAGGTTCGATTCCGCCCGTTTTTTCAGAAAATTCAATTACCAATTCAATAGCGTCAGTAGTAAACCCCAATTTAAAAGTCTTCGCTTTCGGTCTGCTGTTTCTGACAATATCCTTAAAGATTCCCATGGAATAGGGATCCGCATTAAAATCTACGCCTTCACCGCGCAAATAATCTGCCAACACCTGGAAGCACGCCAATGCCGTGGTTTTGCCGGTACTGTTTTCGCCGACTAAAAACGTCAACGGACGAATTTCAAGCGTTTGGCGTTCACCGAAACAGCGGACCTCTTCCATTGTGAATTGGGTAATGTTCATGTTGTCATCCCCACAATCTTCATTGTATCGTTAACATTGACATAACTACGATAGCGGTAAATCCTGATTGATTTCGTTAGGCCGGAAGTTCTTCTCGGTGTTCAGGTTGCGGGAAGCGAAACTTTCCTTGTCTCCACTCTCTATAGATGAGAAAGACACCGAGCAGACATAAAGATTTGTATAGGAAGGATTTTATATAAGCAACTGTCAATACGAATTCTCCCATAGTCATGCTTTGCGTTAACCAGTTATTGATTTCACCTGCTGCCCATTGATCTATATATGAATCAAAAAAGTGTTGAAAAATTGAACTGAAAATCCCACTGGTAAGAAGTAGTGCGGTAAGAAATATCACACCTTTTGACCTTGTCCGAAAACACAAAAACAGCAGCAGTCCTATCAGAGCTACATGGGCAATAATACTCAAACCAGCAATAATGTTAAACATCGCTAAATCTCCTTTAAACGCAAGTTTCGTTGTAACTTTGTCTTTGGGAAAATTATATCATAAATCTGTTGACCATACCAGTCAAATCAGAACTTCCGACAGGGTTATTTAGTTTTAGATAAATTGTCGGATTGTCTCAATCTTTGATTTTTCTTTTTCAAGTCCGGTGCGGTTGCAAACCGCACCTACCGGGCCTGGGGCATCTAAAATTGGACGAAAAACCGAGAACTAAATCGTCCTGGAACTTCCGATTCTATCGTGCTCATCTGTGAATCCCCGTTGATTTGAATACAGTTCGCTCGAAATTTAGGAATTGCCTTCGGATTCGCTAAAGACTTCCATTCCGACGGAACCGTCCGCAACCTTACGAATTTGCTTTTCAAACCCGGGTGGCGAGAGTGTCCATGTAATCCAGAGCGGTTCATCGCCTGTATTGACAAACCGGTGCTCAACGTTGGGTGGGAGATAGATGACTGTGCCGGGCTTTAGGTCGGCGACTTCATCACCGACGAAGGCTTTGCCTTGTCCACCGTAGACGAAAATAATCTCTTCGGCTTCGCTGTGGGAATGCATAGGGATTTCGCTGTGTGGGTCAATCTCCTCTAACCCCATTGCAAAATGTTCAGTATTCGCGGTGTTCGGTTGGATGAGTGTGTATAGCGTCCGCGGTGCCTCGCCTTCAATACGGACAACTTCGGCATCCTCTTTGTGATAGATATGTTTCATTTTTTTCTCCTTGGGTGGATAGTCGTTAAACGAACCAATAGGAATATAGGCTGGCGTTCTTGAGTTGAAACCGGAGCCGTACCTCTTTGCCTTTGAGTGCTTCTAACGAACCGTTGAATTTAACCAGTGTATCTAATTGATCCCCGACAATCTGTTGAGAGATGTAATTCACTAAAGGTGTCCCAATATCATCAGTGATCGCGACTGTGACATAGCCTTGGCTTGCATCAACGTTAAGGTGCAATTCTTTGCCATCAAGCGTCAACGGTTTCGTTAGCATGCGTCCTTCGGTTTCACCCGCATCAAGTGAGACGAATCCGTCACGGCGCAACGTTGCCAAGCCGAGCATGGATTTGTGTTTACGTTCCACCTGCTTGAATTTCCTGCCAGTGTGGGGTCCGTTCACGCCGCCGTAGTAGAAATAGATCTGGTCGTTATGTGTGATGAAATTCTGACTAATCCTTGTCATACCGTCTTCCCAACTTCCGGGGTCACCGAGTGTCAGAAAAGTTTGGCGATCCAGAACGCGTTGCCAGTGGATACCGTCACGGCTCGTCGCGAGTGACGTGTCAATCGTGCCGTCAACACCTTCACGATAGACCCAGATCATGCCGAGATAGATGCCTTCATAGATATTGATCGGCATGCCGTAAATCTGTGTGCCTTCTTCATCAATCTCGTCGCATTCAAAGACGCGTTCGGGCTGGCTGAAGTGGATCGCATCGGTGCTTTCGGCACGAGCGGTTTTCCGACCGCCTGCGCCGAACCTTCCGAAGACAACGTATTTCTGTATCTTGGGGTCCCAGACCAAGGATTGCGTTGTGTCGCTATCCATCGGGATAACAGGGTTAGATTCACAGTTTGTCCAGTGAACACCGTCCGATGAAAACGACATCCACATACCGTCTCCTTCACCGCGTCCCCAGATCGTGCGTCCTTCGTATTCAATGAAGGTATCAATCCCGCCGTGTTCCCAATAAAACGCCTTGTAACGACGCACAGGATCGGTTTCATGTTCATCGTAGAGGATAGCTGCCCCTTCGCAGTTTGTGCGTCCGATGTCAACCAGATTGTTCTCGGTGCTGCCTTGAAAATCGACTTGGTTTAGGACAGGTTTTTCCCAGTGTACGCCGTCGGTTGAAGTCGCATAAGCGAGGAGCGTTATATTGCCGAGCGCGTTGCGTTGACGGATTTGCACCATGCCGTCCACGTAAGGCCCTGTGAGATACCACATTTTGAAAAGCGAATCCTGCGGATCGTAGAGCACCGTGCCGTAGAGCGATGCGACACTCTCCCACGAATTTTCGCCACGTAGAATCGGGTTATCGGGATGCCGTTGAGGCTGGTGCATTCGGCGATACAATCCTTCGATTCGGGTAATATGGTGCAGATCGAGAAAAAGGTAGCGGTGTTCCATCGGTTGGCTCCTTGGGTATTCTCTGTCTTTCGTGCAGCCATATTATCACAGACGTGGATGCAAGTCAATCACAACGGATATCTTCCATTACGTACAGGACTTACGCAATTTTGACTGCAGCCCGTTCTGTTAGATGAGAATTTTCGGAAAACACAGCGGTCTCCTGCCACAAACTGGGAAGTTTTGCGGCGTACTCGCCCAGATGCGAAGTGCATCGTGCTACAAAAGAGCAGCATGCGTAAGTCCTAACGTATTGGGTTACAGCACGCGCAACGCCTCAAATAGAGCCAACTGTTGACGGTAATTCGTCGGGAGTGGCCGAATTTCTTGATACCCGTCAAAGAAAATTGCCTGTTCATCTTCACTAAAATGGCGTGAAAGCGTTAGAATATCTGAGATGTAATAACCGAATCCGAACTCGACGACATCAATTGGGCACGGCTGTCCGTCGGAGATAATGACATTGTGCGGTTCCAGGTCCGAGTGGATTAGCCCAAAAACGTCTCGTCCTTCACCTTGTGCTGTAACAAACTGTGAGAAGCGCGAGGAAAGATCGGAAAACTTTGCCAGTTCCTCCGCCGAAGCATCCGTACCATTTCCGAGTGATGCTTCAATTTTCTCGTTAATCCAATTTTTATCGTACCGAGGACGGGTGAACCAGTCTGGTAATTCTAACGTTTCCGACATACGGTGCATGCGACCTACCATGATGCCAAGATTCCGAACCAGTTCTGGTGTTTTCTCTGCTTCAAAGCGTGTGTGAAGCGTCTCACCCGGAATCCAGTTGTATACAGTTGCATAGCGGGGTGGTAGGTCGTTTGGAGAAGGACATTGAATCATTTCGCCATCATGTCCTGGAACAGGAGAAAGGGTCTTGATTTGCACTTTATTCCAAAGTGCATTTAACCAATGGATCTCAGATCGAATTTTATCAATAGGAGTTTCAGCCCGATAGATTCTCAACGTGAATCGAGCGTCCGCAGTGTGCAAGAAGAACAACATATTCGCAAAATCAAATCCGATACCACTGATTTGGAATGAAACGTCATTGAACTCATACAACGTAACAGCTGCTTTTGCATAGTGCCAATCGGTGATAAGGTATTGTAAAATTTTGCTGTTATAAACGATCGAAATGCCGTTGTCACAAGCGTGTCGTGTTGATTCGGATATATATGTTCGTTGTTCGTCATTGAGTGGGTCCAAGAAGGCAAGGATGACGGGATCAATCTGTGGATGCGGGTCAGAGATTGCTTCAAGCCAATATTGTCTACATTTATCATGGCAATCGATTCTGTAGACGGGTAGGGACGGGTCGCGATACCAATCCGGCGAATTTTCGATAGCGTATTCAATCTGAGTCCCACAAAATGGGCACAACATTTTCTCTGCCATGGTAGCGTTCCTCCTATTTATATTAATTTTGTATTAGAACAATTCTCAGGGTTTTTGATCAAATCGCGGCTCAGCCAATCGGAAGGTGAGCAAGAACCCTACCAAAACAAGGGTACCGCACCCGATAAAAACCGGTTCAAAGGCGAATTCCTCGATTAACGCGCCAATTAAGGGGGAAACGAACAGCGGGATCGCTTGAAAAAGACTCATCACACCGAGATATTGCGGGTGTTTCTCCTGTGGCGCGATCTCAAGCGTGTAATTTGTGACGATGCGGGCTGACACCGGTGTAAATCCCATAAGTGCAAAAATAATCCAATAAAACTGTGCACCGGAAGGCATCCGACTAATACCGACTGCTAACAACGGCATACATGCACTGATGAATATCAAGATACGCAAGACGAATCGGTTCCCTGAACGGTCTGCGATGTTGCCCATGATACCGGCACCGATAGCGTTGGACGCATTCTGCGCAATTATCAACGTGGCGAAACCAGAGGGGGCGAGTCCTAACGTCCGCTTCCCGAAAACGGTATAGTGCGGAAAAAGGGGCCAGATCGAGTAAAATAGCAGGATAACGATAGCAAATCGCCGAAAATTTCTGTCGTACTGTAACGATAGAAGGGCATCACCGAGAAATTTAAAAAAAGGTGCAGTGCCCTCTGGGTGTGAAGGGAGTTCTTTAAACCAGAAGCTGACCACCGCTGCGACACCAAAGAAAAAGGCTGTTGCACCAAAGAGGAGCGCGTAACGGGGTGTGATGCCAGAAAGCCAACGCGGTAGAAGATAAAAAGCGATACCGATCGCAAGCGTACAACCGATGATATTAGAATAGGCGAGCAGCCTACCCCGTTTTTCGGGGCTGATAAGTTTCCCCTGCAGCGTTCCGTTCGCCAGATGATTGCAACCCACCGCGAGCCAGTGCAGGGTACACAGCAGAAGAAAAACAGCGACAATAACGTTGGATGACCAGCGTGTTAAGGTCAACGTCGTGGACAATATGAACCACGGAATCGCGAAACCGAAACCGGTGAAAACGAAGAATCCACGTTTTGTGGGCATCCGAGCGACACGTTGCGCAACCAGAAACTGAGGTAGACTCTGACCAATTCGTAGAATGAGCGGTAGCAACCCGCGGATGGTTCCAGACGAGGTATAGACATCAATAAACGCTGGAATGACAACCGATTCGGATTTGAACATCCAACCGAGACGCATCAGAATCTGGTTTAGCGCGAACACAATTAAATTGCGTTTTTCATGCGGATAAGGCTCTTCCGAAAGGTCGCTCACTTGATCTGGTGCGTTTTTATCCATTGAAATCCCAGTCATTTGTTAGCAAATTCACGGTGTCAGCGCGCCTTCTTCAAGCCGCTGTGCGCCATATTCTTCCAAAATCGCTTGTTCCTCTGGTGTCAAGGTCTCCTGCTTGGAGAGTGCCTCTGCAATCCTGTGGAATCTGTCAACGTCCCGCAATCCCATAATCGTTAGATGGACACTTTTATGGCTGAGCACATAGCGATAGAATTGCTCTGGTTCGGGTGCGTCAGCGTCCCCAAAAAGTCTGTCGTTACGCGAGGCGTTCATAATGACGACACCGGTATTGTGTTTGTCGGCAGCAGGAAAAACCGTCTCTTCTGGCGTTTTCATCGCGCAATTATACCAACACAAGACAGTATCAAAAAATCCTGTGGCGACAGCGTGCTGAATCTGTACCCAATCGTGTCCGGTAACACCGATGAAGCGGATAAGTCCTTCATCGCGTGCTTTCTGTGCCATTTCCAATGCGCCACCGGGTGCCAACGCTTGGTCTCGCTCTTCTTTGGTGTTCAGGTGATGAATTTGGTAGATGTCAATGTAATCAACGCCGAGCATCCGTAGTGATGTTTCAAGTTCTGTCCGCGCGCCTATTGAATCGCGCTTAGCGGTTTTCGTCGCAAGAATGAGTTTATCGCGTTGTCCCTTTATAGCGGCTCCGATGACCTTCTCATCCTCGCCATCTCTGTAGGCTCGTGCGGTATCCATATAGTTGATACCGGCATCAATCGCTTTACGGTAACCATCAACGGATTCACAATACGCGCCCCCGCTACCGAGTCGGGTAACCGTCAAACCTGTGCGACCTAAGACTGTTTTCGGGATTTTATAAGCCATGATGTTTACCTCAAAAGTTCAGATTAACATTTTATAGTAAAACCTACAATTAACGAGACATCTATAGAAGGCGAGGTTACAAACCTCGCCTGCAGTGGGGAAGTATGTTAATTTTTAAAGTGTTGCATTATTTTTCAGTTTTACTATAGTTTACCGACCGAAAATACGCTACATATTTACTGTGGAATTCGATAGCCGCCGCCGACATATAGCAACTGTCCTGTGAGCCAATGTGCCTGTTCAGAACAGAGGAAGACTGTGACATCAGCGACATCTTCGGGTTTGCCGACCCTTCCTAACGGTGTGGATTTTGCTATTGCTTTCTCATCCTCGGGAGAGATGTAGCCTGTCTGAATGGGTCCAGGTGCGATGACGTTCACGGTGATGCCGTATTTCCCTAATTCACACGCCGCGGAGCGACTATAGGATTCAATGGCGTGTTTACTGGCAGCATAACTAACGTTCAGCGGGTGGCAATGTGCGGCATCTGTGCTTGTATTTACAATGCGTCCCCAATTCAGTCCATTTCTAAGGTATTGCTTCAGATACGCTTGCATCATCAATGCGTAAGCCCGTGCGTTAATAACGAAATGGGCATCAATGTTTACGGCAGTCGATAAGAAGATACCGCTTCCTTCAGTTGAGGTTTGCTCAGGATCAAATGTCTCCAACACGCAGTGGGTATGATTGTTAATAAGGATGTCAATCGGACCGAGTTCTTCCTCACATGTCTCGAAAAGTTTTGGGATGTTTGTCGCATCAGCGAGGTCCGCTTCTAAGGCAGATATGGTCATTTCAGCGTCTTTAAATTGGTTAACGAGTTTGGAAATAGGTGTCTGTTGCATGGCTCGGTAGAGGGTATCGCCACCGATACCTGTTGCTTCGGCACGTTTCAATTCCGCTTCGTTGTATTGACAGGGTGGAGAAAAAAATGAAGCGAATACTTTCACGCCTTGTCTGCCAAGTGCTAAAGCCGTTGCGGCACCGATGCCGTGATTGGCACCCGTAATTAGTGCTACTTTTCCGTTTAATTTTGGATCAATCATAAGCATTCCAGCTGCGTCCGTTCTAAGCAGGAGCGGACATCGTATAGACCTGAGACTGTGTAATCTGGTTGTTCGGCTGCTGTTTCTGGTACCAAGACATCTGACTTGCGGTTGATGAAGACGCTTATCATGCCTGCGCGGTTGGCACCGACGATGTCGTTTTGAATGGTATCGCCGACATATACTGCTTCTTTCGGTAAAACGTCAGCACGCTCACAAGCGACTCTGAAGATTTCAAGGTTCGGTTTTCTGACACCGATTTCACCAGAGATTGTTAGGGACTGGATACGCTCGTTGAGTCCAAGGTATCGGACTTTAGAGAGTTGGCTGTCGGTGTGTTCATCGTTTGCCCCGTTTGTAATGATGCCGATATGGTAGGCGTGTAGTTCCTCCAGGACTGCGACATCATCGTAAAGATATAGACTTGTGAGGTAACGCGAACAGAAAAAGTCGCTGAGTTCCTCCATGATTTTATCTGTAGGTAAACCTAACTCGTTGAACAGACACGGGAAACGTGAGTCTCTCACTTCTGCCATAGAAAGTTCCGCCGCGTCGAGTTGCTGGAAGAGTCTCTGATGCACTATTGTCCATGCCGCTGTAATAGTCTTTTCTAAAACACGAGGATAACGTTTGCGTAAACGTTGGAATGTTTCGTTTTCTGCGATGCTCCATGCTGTATCGGAGTCGCAGAGTGTACCGTCAAGGTCAAATAATACTGCTTTAATCATTTTTCTCCGAATGTTGCAAAGTAAGGATTCATTAAGTGCCCCAAGAGAGATATAGGTAAATGCACACCAACACGATCCATGCAAATGCGACGATTTTCATCACGCGGCTTTTCCACCCTGTTTTGGTGAAGTTAAAGGCAATGTGATTGAAAAGTAACATCAACCCGATCGCGAGGCCACCGTATTGGTCATAACCAAAATTGCGCGACCCTACCAGATTGATTATGCTTAAGACAAGCAGGCAGAGAATAAGTCCAAGCAAACCGTATTTCCATAGATGCTTCGGCACAAGTCTTCTCATACCTTGTGTTTTTGCTGATGCCGCTTCAAAGGTCTCAGGTAGGTCGGGGTTCGTTTCCCGAAGCGTCTTTTGGCGTTCTTGTTCCGCTTTAATTTTTTCTTTGAGCTGCTCTTTCTCCGTTTTGGTGAACTGTTTCATGAAAAACTATTTCTCGCTTGATGATTTCAGAGGCATGATGAAAGCCAAACACTTTTCATCACGTTCCATCGGTTCTACGGCAACACCCATAGAGAGCTTAAGTTGATGATTCTCAGGGTAGTTCTCGCCGCTGACGGATCGTACTTGGTAGCATCCAAACATTCTGGCTTGTTCATTGTGTTTTTGAAAAGGCGAGGGTGGATACCTCGCCAACGAAGCCCTATTCACCTAATGGCGATAATTTTCGCCGATCAAATTATTGGCCGCACGGACGGGACGGAAGAGCGTCTGCCGTTTGGCAGGCATCTCCTCAAGCAGTTTCGGATGCGGTTCCCAATCGTGCCACTTGCTATTGACGGTGTTGTAGCAACTGAAAATCGCGAGTCGATCGTTCTCTTCGTTCGTCCACGTGTGCGTGCTATGTGTCAACGCCTCCGTGAAAAAGAGGAGTGAACCAGCAGGACACTCGTACGTATCCCAGATAAGCGAATCTTGACTTCGGATTGTGTCGGGTGCTGTGTAGACAGCTTTATGGCTTGCCGTAATAAATAGCGTACCGCCCTGCCGATATTTGACAGGATTGAGTTCCCAAACGATGCGAGTTAATCCGCTATACCCTCTGCCCGGAATACAGCGATAGAGGTGCGAGTCGCCAGGAAAACGGAGCATGCCATTTCCGTTGTGGGGTCCAAAGTTTCCATCACCGACAGTGCGATAGAACAGACTACAAGATTCCATCCTAAAGCCGTAGCATTCTTGGCTTGACAATGCTGGATGTGCAAGAAACTCGTTGAGAAAGCCGATGACATTCGGATGGTCAGAGAGGCGTTGTAGGGGACCCCCGAGGGGCGAGCGTTCGTGCTCGGGAATCGACTTCGGTTCGTGACGGAGTTTATAGGCGAATTCTTGCATCTCCGCGAGTTCATCACCTGACAGCACACCGGGAACTAAGAGCCAACCGCGCATGTCAAAGAGGTATTTCTGTTCCTGCGTCGGTAGAATGACAGGCGTGCCATCAGAGTTTGTTTCCGTGAGTTGTGCGTTATCAATGTCGAGTGCTGCCCCGAGGTTTTTATCAACGATAAAAGGTTTTGTGTGGTTCGTAGTTTCTGCCATGAGAGAATCCTCCTTTGGTGTCAAAACCCCATTTTTTAGTTTTGGCAATATGGCACAAACTAACAGTTTATGCTATATTACACTGAAACTTCAGTTAATTTAATGCCGATAATTATCGCCGATCAAATTATTTGCTGCACGGACTGGACGGAAAAGCGTCTGCCGTTTAGCAGGCATCTCTTCAAGCAATTTCGGATGCGGTTCCCAAGCACTCCACTTGCTATTAACGGTGTTGTAACAACTGAAAGTAGCGAGGCGATTGTTCTCCTCGTTTGTCCACGTGTGCGCGCTATGTGTCAACGCCTCCGTGAAAAAGAGGAGTGAACCGGCAGGACATTCGTAGGTGTCCCAAATCGGCGAATCTTGACTCCGGATTGTATCGGGTGCTGTGTAGACGGCTTTATGGCTCGCTGTAATAAACAGCGTTCCGCCCTGCCGATATTTGACAGGGTTCAGTTCCCAGACGACGCGAGTTAATCCGCTGTGACCTTTTCCCGGGATACACCGATAGAGGTGCGAATCACCCGGAAAGCGGAGCATGCCGTTTCCATTGTGCGGATTGAACTTCGCGTCACCGACAGTGCGATAGAACAGATGGCACGATTCCATACGGAACCCGTAGCACTCTTGGCTTGATAACGCCGGATGTGCGAGAAACTCGTTGAGGAAGCCGACGACATTCGGATGATCAGAGAGGCGTTGCAAGGGACCTCCGAGGGGCGAGCGTTCATGTTCCGGAATCGACTTCGGTTCGTGGTGGAGTTTATAGGCGAATTCTTGCATCTCCGCGAGTTCATCACCTGACAGCACACCGGGAACTAAGAGCCAACCGCGCATGTCAAAGAGGTACTTCTGTTCCTGCGTCGGTGGAACGACGGGGGTACCGTCAGAAGTTGTTTTCGTGAGTTGTGCGTTATCAATGTCGAGTGCTGCCCCGAGGTTTTTATCAACGATAAAAGGTTTTGTGTGGTTCGTAACTTCTCCCATAATAGAGCTCCTTTTTATTTTCTATCAGCCCAGCCAGTTTTAAGAGGTTTCGTTTAAGAACAGCTTCCTTTTTCTGATTGCTGACTGCCGACTGCTGATCGCTATGCGACTTTTGCGCGTTTGAGGGCATCTTCAGAGACGTTTAAAGTCTTGGCAATATCGTCATCGGTATGGGACATGGACATGAACCAGATATGTCCCTCTGGTAGATATAAACCGCCGTCTAAGGTGGCTTCATAGAAGGTTTTGTGAAATCGTTGTTGTTTTTCGTCGTCGCTGTCGGTCCTTAAACCGAAGTACGGCATGGGACCGATACCGCCGATGTGAGCATTGTCGATACCGAGGCGTGTTGTCATCTCTCTGTAGCCATCTAACAACCTCTGACCCTGTTTCCACATAAAGGCGACACCGTCCTTCGCCTCAAGTTCTGCGATTGTGGCGATTGCAGCGGCGACGAGCGATACCTCGCCGTGGAAGGTCGCGGCGACCCAGACATCACCGACTTCACCCATGATTTCTTCTTTTCCGACGACGACAGCCGTTGCGAAACCGTTGGCGAGCGCTTTTCCGAAAACAGACATATCCGGTGTAACCCCGAAATATTCCTGCGCGCCACCGAGCGCGTACCGGAACCCGGTCTTCACTTCATCGAAAATCATCAGTGCACCGTTGGCATTGACGAGTTTTTTCGCTTCTTCGAGGAAACCGTCTTTCGGGAGGTCGTGTCCGGAGGGTTCCATAATCAGACAAGCGATTTCGTCTGGGTGTGCTTTAAAGAGGTCGGCGAGTCCTTCGAGGTCGTTGAAATCGACGCTGAGTGTCGCGGCAGCAGCACTTGATAGGTGTCCGCGTGCGTGGCTGCACCAATCGTGCCATCCGTGGTAACCGGAGCGGATTACCTTTTCTCTACCGGTGTATGCGCGAGCGAACTTAATCGCGCCGGTTGTGGCATCGGAGCCACCGACGAAGTAGGCGACTCTCTCCGCCGACGGGATAATCTGGATCAATTTTTCGGCGAGTTCTACCTCAAGCGTATGCCCGAAGTTATAGACATTGCCACGTTCAATAACGTATTTTGTGACCGTATCAATCACAGTCGGATAGGCGTGTCCGAGGATCATGGGTCCGAATCCCATGAGATAGTCGATGTAGTCGTTTCCATCGGCATCCCAGAAATGTGAACCTTTCGCGCCTGCGATCATAATAGGTTTCGGTGGTTGGCTCCGTTTATGGGGTTGTCCACCACCGACGAGTGCTGCTTCGGCACGTTTCTGCCACGCGAGCGATTTCTCAAAACTTCGTCCCATCCTAAAACCTCCAATTTTCATGACCTTATGCCTGAATAACTGCCTTAATTTTCGTTATTTTAGCACAATTGTGAATTTGCGCGGAGTTTTTTTTTAGAGACATTTGGTTTTCAAATTAGGTAACGTTTACCCTAACACATTCTTGAATAAGGGAATCGCCCGGTAAGAATGCATCGCTATGTCAATAGACGCGTCAGCGGGTAAAGCCGCCGTTTCGTCAGATATCAGAGTATCTGTGTTTGATCGGGCGTGTCTACAAAACGCGGAGTCTCTGCCTCGGTTGGAATGTTAACCTTCTGTGCCATACGTGTCTTGTTCTTGTTTTCGAATGTTTGCACGGCACTGTTTGTTGGTTCCAATTTGGCCTCAGTGGTGCGCCGAGCATGCCAACTATAAAGGAGGCTGCCAGCAGCCATCAACTCAAAGAACAGGCAAAGAACCAGGGCCATTTAGTTCTCGGTTCCAATCTTGATTTTGGTTGACATAAGTTAACGTTTGGACACAATATCGCGAGCGACAAGAAACACCCAAGCAAAAACACTCGCTCCTACAGAAGAGGTATATTCACAGAAATAAAGTGAATATTTAAAACTAAATGGCCCTGGCAAAGAACACAAGCTCTTGAAAATTTCTCGCTTGTGGTATATAATTGTTGCATAGATATACAGATTTACCGAGATAAATATAGGAACTATGAAGAGAGCCTCAAGGTAAGATTGGCAGATTCAGCGTATGCCAAAGAGTATCTTGCTGTAGCACTTGAGGAATATGAGGAAGATGGGAACATTGAAGCGTTTTTGCTTGCAGTCAGAGATGTAGCAAACGCCCAAGGTAGTTTATCAAAGCTAGCAGCGGATGTCCAATTGGACCATCAAAGCCTTCAAGAAACATTGTCCGAAAACGGGCATCTGCCATTTAGCACAATTGGTGCGATTCTGCATGGTCTCGGTTTTAAGTTTTCAATAGAGTTGCTTGAGCACAGTCCCAATGATTTGTGGGTGACTCATAATCCGTCATAGAACTTATGTTGTATTGCGTATCAATGTTGTCAGCAGTCAACCCTAACTACTATGTCCTTAGAATTTCTTGTTGAAAATTATGCAACTGTATGAAACAATACGATAAGCTATATAGCAAATTTTGAAGGCGAGGAATGAAAAATGGCAGAACATCTCTTAAGTGACGCACAGATGCGGGAATTCATTGTGAACGGTTTTGTGACCGTCACGACGGATCTCTCTAAGGAATTTCACGATGCGATCTACGAAAAGACGATGAGCGTCTTTGATAAGGAAGGGAATCCGGGGAATAATCTTTTGCCGCGGATACCGGAGGTTCAGCAGATTTTTGACGATCCGAATGTTCGGGGGGCATTGACGAGTCTTGTCGGACCGGATTATTATATGCAGCCGCACCGGCATCCGCACTATAATCCACCCGGCAGTAAAGGACAAGGGTTGCACCAGGACGGAGGGAAACGGTGGTCGCACCATACGCGTAGGCTGCTGGTTTTCTATTATCCTCAAGATACACCCGTTGAACTCGGTCCGACAGGTGTGGTACCGATGAGCCACTACTATAGCACCCGTGAAGGTGCGGAAATTTCGCCGGAACAGCCTATTGTTGGAAAAGCGGGAACAGTTGCGTTCGCAAACTACGATCTGTGGCACCGTGCGATGCCCAACAGCAGCGAGAAGCGGCGCTACATGATGAAATTCTTGTATGCTCGGATGTCCGAACCTGAAGAAGCGACGTGGGAAAATCGGGAGACAGCGTGGGCAAACGGGAATTCCGTGGGACCGGCTGAGCATCAGGAGATGTTCCAACATCTCTGGAACTGGCATCGCGGCGTTGAGGATAACGGTTCACACGAGACATCAAACGGTGCTTCGTTGTCAGACTTGGTCAGTTCACTTAATAGTACATCAGAATCAATGGGTTTGCAAGCAGCTTATACGTTGCCCCGATTTGGAGAGCAGGCGGTTTCTGCTTTGGTGCGGTGTCTGCATGACGAACCGGAGATGACGCGCCGAAACGCTTGTTACGCGCTTAATGCAGTCGGGTCTCCTGCGGTCGATGCCTTGTGTAACGCGCTGAAAGATCCGTCTGAACATGTCCGGGACAACGCTGCGGAGGCGCTCGGTGATTTAGGGAACAGGGCGGAATCGGCGGTGCCTGCATTGGTTGAAGCACTCTCTGATGAATCAGGGCGTGTGCGCGTCCGGACAGCAGAGGCGTTGGGGACAGCGGGGCAATCGAGTTCAGTTGCTGCACCGAGTCTTGTGAAGGCATTGGAGGATCCGAATGATGGGGTTCGTCGGAATGCTGTTTTTGCACTGGCACGGCTCGGTCAGGATGCTGATGGTGCGGTTGAAGGCTTGCAGAATTTGCTGTTTGACGCGAACCGATATGTGCGCGGCGATGCGGTGCACGCGCTTTACCGTATCGGGACACCGGCGGCGAAGTCGGTGCTGCTGCGTCATCTCCAGACGACGCGTTGGTGCCCAATCACGACACGAGAAAGTACGTTTTAGAGAAAGATTGGAAGATTGGAAGGGCATTCTTCCGTCCTTCCATTCTTCCGTCCTTCTATTTTTTCGATCTGCTACGTAAAGAATTCTTCGTTATGTGGACGAACATCCACTTCAAACGTCCACGCGCTCCGTTCCTGTTGTACCAGAGCCCAATAGGTATCAGCAATTGCGTCGGGTTCGAGGAGCGGCTCATTCTCGCTCAGTTTATAGCGTTGTCGCACGCCGGGTGTGTCGATAACACCGTCAATGATGACGTGGGCGACATGGATGCCGTAGGGTCCCACTTCGCGGGCAAGTGCGGATGCCAATCCTCGTGTTGCAAATTTGGCACTGCTGAAAGCTATTGCATCCGCCCTTCCACGAACAGCGGAGGTCGCTCCGGTGAACAGAATACTTCCGCCCCCTTTTTTAAGCATTCCGGGAGTGACTTGCTTTGAACAGAGAAATCCGCCGAGCGTGCACACGCGCCACGCCCCTTCAAACGCTTCCGGTGTGAGGTTAGCAAAACTTCCCCACGCGGCGTTTCCGGCGTGATTCACAAGGATGTCGGGGTCGCCGAGTTCTTCTCGGATACGATCAAAACTTTGATCCACCTGCTCAGGTTCGGTAATATCTGTCGGGATCGGAATAACTGTGCGTCCCGATTTTGCCAATCTTGTGGATAGGTTTTTAATATAGGCGGACGAACGGGACAGAAGTGCTACGTTGCATCCCTCTTCTACAAATTTGCGGGCGAGTGCAGCTCCTAAACCGGGACCCACACCTGCGATAACTGCTATTTTTTCCATTTTTTAATTATTCCTTGCGGTTCGTGGAGGCGGGTTTGGATTTGGAAGTTTCCCTCCGTAGATTTGAACAAACACCCAAGCAAAAGCTCTGGAAAGAGGTTTGCGTAAGCTCTGAAAATTTTGGAGTTGGGTCTGTTTCTAATTCAATCTCATCTGCATAGATTTACGAAAGATTGGGAGATCGGTTTCACTTTCGGTTCAATATAGCCTAATGGCGAGGTTACAAACCTCGCCTGCAGGAACCGAGATACAACCTAATGGCGAGGTTACAAACCTCGCCTGCAGGAACCGAGATACAACCTAATGGCGAGGTTATAAACCTCGCCTGCAGGATGGGAGATGCGCTGCAACAACAGTCCGATATTCTATTCGTGTCTGAGTGCGTCAATCGGATGAAGTTTTGCGGCTTTCCATGCCGGATACGCGCCAAAAAAGATGCCTACCAATGCGCTGACAACAAAGGAGATTATTCCATACATCGGCGAGACGAGGGTTCGCCATTCCCAGAAGGATGTGACTAGATCCGCGCCAGCGATACCGACACCGATACCAACGATCCCACCTACAAGTGCAAGGCTCGTGGATTCAACGAGGAACTGTGCAAGGATATCGGAACGTTGTGCCCCAACGGCTTTGCGGAGTCCAATTTCTTTCGTCCGCTCCGTCACAGAGACGAGCATAATGTTCATAATCCCGATCCCCCCGACAACTAAGGAGACGACAGCAATTCCTAAGATCAGGTTGGTAAAGGTTTGGTTTGATTCTTCGAGTGTTTCCATGAATTCGGCTTGGTTACGGACGTGAAAGTCAGGTTCTTTATTTGCGGCAATTTTATGTTCTTTTCGGAGCAACTCTGTTACTTCGGTTTCCGCTGCTTCAAGGAGTTTGCCGTCATTTGCCTGTATACTGATGCTTGAGAGATAGTCCTCTCCAAAAACGCGCTTCATAGCGGTTGAATACGGGATGAAAACCTGATCATCTGGGTTTCGCCATCCGCTTGCACCTTTTTCCTTCATAACCCCGACGACATGGAAACCGACATTTTTGATTTTAACCGTTTGACCCACCGGTTCTACGGTTTCAAAGAGATTATCGACAACGCTTTTGCCGAGTACACAGACGCGGTCCCGGTATCGGATCTCGCTTTCTGTAAAAAATCGTCCTTTCTCAACTGTAAAATTCGCCGTGACGAGATACGCTGGAGAGGTGCCGACAATAGTTGTGTTCGTGTTTTTATTACGGAACTTCACCTGTGCGCGGCTGCTCACCTCAGGCGTGACATAACCAAAGGTCTGTCCGCGTGCTTCTAATACCTCCATATCTTTGACAGTGAGGGTTCTGCGTGCGTCAGCGGAACCCCGTCCTCGAAACCTGCTCTGTCCAGGGCGGACCGCGAGAATATTCGCACCTAACGTCTGAATCCGTTCCGTGACATCGGCTTTCGCGCCTTCACCAATTGACGTGGTGGTTATAATCGCGCCGACACCGATAATTACGCCTAACATTGTCAATAGAGATCGGAGTTTATTTGCCAATAAGGCACTTAGTGCGTTTGCAAAACTTTCAAGGATACCCATAGCATTCTCTCCTATATGTTCTGTCCTTTTAGCGTGTTTATCGTCCTCGACCGCCGCCCCCTGTCATCCGTCGCATTGTGGAAGCGGGGTTTTGCATCATGCGTCTTCGCCAATCTTCACCACCGCCGCCGCCAGGTTGAAAACCGCCGATTGCGATGATGTCCCCTTCGGCGAGTCCAGAGATGATCTCAATTTTGTCAAAGGTGCTAACACCGGTTACGACCGGTTGAGGCCGTCCGGGTTGACCATCTGCCCCAATGATCCTAACCATTTTTCTCCCACGCATATCAAGGACCGCCTCAATTGGCACGGTAAGGATGTCCGTTTTGTTAACAGCCGAAATTTGGACACTGGCGTTCATACCGGGTTTGAGAAATGGCATTCTTGAGGTTTCAGTCTCTGCCGGTTGCGTTTGCGTCTGTGGCTCTTCTACAGGTATTTCTTCAAAGAAGCCCCCGAAAAGTCCGCCCCAATCATCCTCATCGGTTTCCGCTTTCGCTTCGGCTACGTCAGAACCTTCTTGTTGCTGTGCGGGTTGTTGTACGGGCGGTTCTTGGGGTGTAGGTCTTGACGGTATGCCATCAGCCTCACCACCTTCTGCTTGGCGTTGTTGACGCATTGCGCGGAAACGTTCGCGTTCTTCGTCGGTCATATTTGCGAAGTCTGGTCGGCCTTCACCGCCTTGCCGATTGCCACCACCGCGCCGACCTTCTGCACCTGGCATCATGCCCTGACGTGCGCCGGCAGCTGCCACATTTTTCAACTCGGAGGTCACTTCAAAGGTCGTCACATTCTGCAGTGCTCGTCCTTGGGGTGCGATTTTTAAAACTGCACCCTGAAACGGCGTATCGGGATAAGCTTCGACGGTAATTGTCACAGGTTGTCCGATTTGGACCTTACCGATGTCGGTTTCATCGACCTCAGTTACGACGTAGACGGTATCAAGGTCTGCCATGGTGACGATCGCCTGCCCTTCAGTTGAAGAGAGTGAAGAGAGGCGCGAAGTGATCACCTGGCCCTCTTCAACGAGTTTGTCAAGAATCGTTCCAGAGATGGGTGCCTTGATGACTGTATCGTTGTACTCAATTTGACGGAGTTCAAGCTGCGTCTGATTCCGTTTGACTGCCAAACGTGCGGTCTCTATATCGCGTTCTTTTCGGGTAATTTGTTTCCGGTTGGCTTGTGTGAGTTTCAATGACTCTTCAGCCTGAACGATGCGCTGCTGCTGAAGTTCAATATCTATATCTCGCGCGGCTTCACCTTCGACGCGTTCTTTAGCGAGTGCGAGGTTGAATTCTGCCTTCTTGATATCTGCTTTTCCCAACTCAAGTTCGGCTTCAGTCGCGGGTTGCTCTACGAGTTTCACGTTCTCTTCAGATGATCGATACCGCGCCTGCGCCGATTTAAGTTGTGCTTGGGAAGATTCTAATGCAGCTTGGGAGATGAGTTCTTTCTCATAAAGCGTTTTATTCCGTTCATGCTCTGCGGTTACAAGGTCCAAATTCGCTTTATCTTGTTCCAAGGAGGCTTGCGCACGCTGTTTATTTTCGTCTCGGACTTCATCGGAAGTGAGCAATTTATATCGAATGTTGGCGATGTTGAGGCTGTTTTCGGCATCCATGACACCGCGTTGGTTGGCTACTTTCTCAAGACGGATGTCTTCCTTGAGTTGGATGAGCCGTTGCTGTGCCTCAGCGAGAGATTCTTGTGCCTGCCGAATCTGAATTTCGGACTGCTCTCTCTGGAGCTGGATATCGATTTCCGCCTGTTGCAAACGGGCTTGCGCAGATTGTAGGTCGGCTTGTGCCTGTTCCAAACTGATCTGGACATAGGTGGTTTCAATGACAGCGATGATGTCGTCCTTTTGGACGTAATCGCCCGCGTCAACGTGGAGTTCCAAAATTTTCCCGCTCGCTTTGGAGCTCACTTCAACAATATTCAACGGTTTGATTGTGCCTGTTGCGTCAATCGTGACTGCAATATCGCCACGCCCAACTGTTGCTGTTTTTATCTCCTGTGCCTCGCTGCTCCCTGCATTGTCTTTGGTTGCAAATACGATGCGCCCGACGACGACTGCGACGGCGACAATGAGCACGACTGCTGCAGCAATTGTAATAACTTTCCATCTTCCCATCATAGATCACTCCCTCCTGATATAGGTGTCGATTAAGAGCGTTTTTAAAAATCTATCTCTTAACTGAAAACTTCTCTATTTAGTCAAGTCTGAAAGAGAAAAGTTCGTACTTTTGTTTCTACAAATGTGGCATATCGACGGCACTATCCCGCCGTTCGTGCATATTCTTTTCCATCGCTTCAGGATAGCGGTCTGGTAGATGAGAGACATCGTTGAGTTTTTGAAGTGCGTCCCCTTCAAGTCGCCAGCCTGCTGCGCCGAGGTTATCGCGGAGATGCCCTACATGCCTTGCACCGACAATAACCGACGTCATCGCACGTTGTTCAAGGACCCATCGGAGTGCGACTTGTGCCGGACTCTGTTCGAGTTCTTCAGAAACATCAAAGAGGGTTTGCAGGGTTTCATCGGCGTTGTCGGCGAAATAGCGTTGCGGGTATGCCCATCCCTCTTCTGAGCGAGTGCCGCCTTGTGTGCGTTCACCCGGCTTGTATTTACCTGAGAGGAATCCGCCGGCTAACGGACTCCAGACAACGACCCCAAGCCCTTTGTGTTCACAGAGCGGAACAATTTCTTGTTCTATATCGCGGACAACGAGACTATATTGCGGTTGGTAGCATGTAAATTGTGTCCAACCGTTGACATCGCTGATCCATAATGCCTCGGATAACCGCCACGCTTGGTAGTTGCTGCATGCTGTGTATCGGACTTTTCCTTGTTGAACGAGATCGTCGAGTGCGCGAAGCATCTCCTCTAACGGCGTTTGCGTATCGACGTGGTGAATATAGTAGATGTCTACATAGTCCATCTGGAGGCGTTTGAGGCTGTCGTCGATCGCCTGCATGATATGAACGCGCGACATACCTGAGTCGTTGGGACCGGTGCCCATCGGGTTGAAAAACTTGGTTGCGACAACCGCATCGCGCCGTCTGTCCTTGAGTGCTTTACCGAGCAGTACCTCGGATTCTCCGTCGCCATAAGAATTGGCAGTATCAAAAAAATTGATGCCTGCATCACAAGCGAGATGCACCATGCGGTTTGCTTCTGCCTCATCAGCACCGTGTCCAAAGGTCATCGTGCCTAAACAGATTTCAGACACTTTGAGTCCACTTTTTCCCAATCGTCTATATTCCACGCTTTTCCTCCGTTTTATACCACAGCAACGGTATCGCCTTCTGAGCGGAGCCCTGCTTCGTAGACCTTCATGACTTCAAGTGCGAACTCCAGTGAACCTTGCTCGGCAGGTTTACCCTCCAGAATGCAATCACAGAAATAGCGCATCTCTTGATAGAAGCCTTGGATGAAAAGTCCTTTGTTTTCGAGTGTGCCGAAACTGTGTTGCGGTTCCCAGACGACAGCACCACTGTCAAAACCTTCGGCAACAAAACTGGTACTTCCGCGGTAATCGAGCTGCACACCGCGTTGCAGTAACACCTGTGTGCCGTTTCTGATTTCGGCGTGGCATCCGTCCCCGAAGAATTGGTAAAGTTCGGAGGGCTGCCCGTTCCTCGCGCCGTCAGCGAGATGCAAGTTCCCGAGCGCGCCGCTTTCGTATTCCAAGATACACGCGCCACCGCCCCGCTGTCCGAGACGAACCGTTACAGTAGAAACTTTCCCGCCAACGGCAACCAGCAGCGACAGCGGATGAACGCCGTTTTGGAGCCAGTTGGTATGCTCTTTGTCACGTAGGATACGTTTTCCGTCGCTCGGAATCGTCATCGGGTAGACACCCAAGAGTGTTCGTAAGGGACCATATTGGTCGGTTGCGAAGATTTCGATAATCTTTTGCGTTGCTGGCATGAACGCCTTTTTGAATCCGACGACCACGACGCGATCGTTCCGGTGACGGATCATCTCCCTGACCTCGTCAGCAAACATACCGGGCGGTTTTTCTAACCAGACATGTACACCAGCGTCGAGCACCTCGCACGTCAGTTCGGGGTGGAGACGCGGCGGGGTACAGAGAAAGATGGCATCCAGTTCTTCGTTCCGAAACATCTCCGCCATACTCGGATAACACGTTTTAACACCATACTGCTCAGCGGTGATACGCGCACGCGCGATGTCAATATCGCAGAGTGCCTTCAATCGAATGGGGAGAAATGTTAGGGTCGGCAGAACGTTGCGATAGCCGTGTGAACCGACACCGACGACAGCGACATCCAACCGTTCCTCAAATTCCCTTTGATAACTCATATTTTTAATTTACCTTGCGGTTACGGCATAGGAATTACGGAAGCACGGCATCAAAGTAGGCATCCATATCCTCTTTCATTTTCTGCAATTCCGCTTGGTCGATGTACATCATGTGTCCAGCCTTATAGTAAGCCATCGTGATGTTATCCTGTAAGGATGGATCAAGTCCGAGGTGCGTAAATGTATATTCCGATGCCAAAAACGGTGTTGCCAAATCGTAATAGCCGTTTGCGACAAACACTTTCAATGCGGGATTGACAGTCATCGCCTTGCGAAGTGTATCAGCGACGTTGACGTATTGGTTCTGATGGTCGCTGTAGTTCCAGGGATGTACACGTCTGCTGAGGATTTCATAAGGTAGGTCCGATTCAAATTCGAGTTCGCCGCGGACATAGTTGTTGAGGTTTGCGGTATACGCGCCTTGCGTGACGGCGCCGCTCGGATCGTATTCGTAGTTTTCGCCTGCCGAGTCGCGGTCAATCCCTTTGTATCGGCTATCAAACCGCCCGACCGTCCGTGCTTCATCGCGGAGCAGTTCCTTACAAAATCGAGCGATGTTAATCCGCAAGTCGGTCCGCTCGATATATTCGGGTGTGAGTCCGGTATAACCTGCAAGTTTTTTCACGATGTCAGCACGTTCTGTCGGAGGAATAGCGTTCCCTTTCATCAGTGCCACTGTGTAATCGCCTGTGGCAAACGCTCTGACCTCGTCCATGAAAGGTTCAAACTCGGTATCTATCTCGCCTAACCTTTTATGGTAAAATGCGGTCGCTGCGTAAGTCGGCAGGAAAAGGATATAAGGCAGATCGTTGCCGGGTGCGAACCGTATTGTCTGGAAGTTGAGGACGACCGAAACGAGCAGGATACCGTTGAGGTATGCGCCGTGACGTTCTTGGAGGTAACCGGCGAGTCCACCTGCACGGGTTGTTCCATAACTTTCGCCGATGATGAATTTCGGGGATCCCCAACGTTTATAGCGTCCGAGATAGAGGAGGATAAAATCGCCGACGGATTCAATATCTTTTTTGAACCCGTGGAACTGCTTCGCCTCTTCGCCAGGGACGGCTCTACTGAAACCTGTGCTAACCGGATCGATGAAAACGAGGTCGGTTTTGTCTAAAATAGAGCACTCGTTATTGGTCAGTTGATACGGCGGATGCGGTAATTCTCCATCTTCGTCGGGTTTGACGCGTCTCGGTCCCAGAACACCGAGATGCAACCAGACCGATGAGGAACCGGGACCCCCGTTGAAGGAGAAGGTTATCGGACGCGTGGCGGGGTCTTCTACATCATCGCGGGTATAGGCGATGAAGAAGACCGCGGCTTTCGGTTTTTCGCCCTCTTTATTGACCTCTTCTTTGAGGATCAGCGTTCCTGTCGTTGCGGTATAGCTGATCTCCTCGCCGTTAATAGTAACACTGTGGTGTGTAACGGAGAGTTTATCCTCAGGTTCATCGGCATTTTTTTCTTCGTCTTCAGTTTCTTCAGATTCTTTTTTTTCTTCTTCACTCATGTTGAATTCCTTTCTATTTTTTGATTGGTAGGACAAAACTTACGCAATTTTGACTGCAGCCTGTTCTGTTAGATGAAATCTTTCGGAAAACACAGCGGTCTGTTAGCACAAACTGAAAGTTTATGCTACAACAGATATGAAACCCATTATAGCATATTTTGCAGAAATGGGTGTGACAATTTTTTGGTGGTTTCGGGTTGCTTAACGGCTATATCTGTGGTATACTTTGGAAAAAGAAATCACACTGACAAAGGAGACATCAAAATGGCTGATCAAGATTTTAGGGAAAGAGTTCTTGAAGCCTTGTCACGGCTCGAGTCCCAAGCGAGAGAAAACAATGCCCGTTTGGAAAAACGGCTTGATTCTCTGGACACGCGTGTAGGGACTCTGGAACGCGATGTGGGATGGATAAAGGGCAAATTGGAAGGTAAGCAAGAAGGCAGCAGTAAAGTGTTAACTGTCCTGACTGTATGTCCTGCCGTTGGAGCCGCAATTATAGCTCTTATTGCCTTGTTGAACTAAACGTCTGCCTTTGAACCTACTGCCAAATCTACTATTCTGTATGCCACAACTCAACCTTAAACCCAGCCACAAAGCGATCCGAGACTACTACGCCACACTGCGCCAATACGATAGACACAGCATCACACATGAAGGTGCGGTGAGTTCTCCTTTTGAAACGCTGCTCACCGTCTGTGCGAAACAGGTGGATGCTACGCTCATTCCACAATTCGCTATGCGGGCACCATCCGGTAACCGTATCGTTCTTGATGGTGTGATACTCGACGAATATGGACTCCCCTTCGCATATTGGGAAGCGAAGGATATGGACGATAATCTTGCCAGAGCGGTGCAGGAGAAACGAGAGTCCGGCTATCCACTCGACAACACACTCTTCCAAAACCCACAACACGGTATTCTCTATCAGAACGGAGAACAGGTTTTTGATGTAGACATCACCGATCCGACGCGCTTGATTGCTGTGCTCCAACACTTTTTCGCCGCGCCCCCGGCAGCACTCGCGAATTGGCACGCCGCTGTCGCAGAATTCAAAGAGAAGGTTCCCGCACTCGGCAGAAAAGCTGCAGAACTGATAGCAGAGCAACACAAGACGAACCCGCAATTTGTCACTGTTTTCACAGACTTTTATGAACAGTGCCGCGCTGCGATTAATCCGAACCTCTCTAAAGCCGCTGTTGAAGAGATGCTCATCCAACATCTGCTCACTGAACGCATCTTCCGTACCGTCTTCAATAATCCCGACTTCACCCGCCGAAATATCATCGCACGCGAGATCGAAAAAGTTATCGAAGTGCTCATCGGGCAGACCTATAGTCGCGACGCGTTCCTCAAAGAGCTGAATCCGTTCTATCTCGCCATTGAACAGGCGGCACTGCTCTGTAAAGACTTCTCTCAAAAACAGCAATTTCTCAACACCGTCTACGAGCAGTTTTTTCAGGGATTCTCTGTTGAGGTAGCAGACACGCACGGCATCGTCTACACGCCACAACCCATCGTTGATTTCATGGTGAAAAGTGTTGCACATATCTTAGAAACTGAATTTGATAGATCGCTGTCGGATACCGGGGTTCACATTGTAGATCCGTTTGTGGGGACTGGCAACTTCATCGTCCGACTCATGCAGGATATCCAAGCGACGACACTCGAAGAGAAGTACCGCCACGAACTGCATTGCAACGAGATTCTGTTATTGCCCTACTATATTGCGAGTTTGAATATTGAACAGGAGTACTTTCAACGGACAGGCACGTATCTGCCGTTTGTGGGGATCGCGCTTGCAGATACGTTTGAGTTGTTTGAGGATCAACAGATAGCACTCTTCACACAGGAAAACACGGAACGCGTGGAGAAGCAGAAGGCTGCGGATATGTTCGTCGTCATTGGCAATCCGCCTTACAACGCACAACAAATAAACGAAAACGATAACAATAAAAACAGGAAATATCCGACCATGGATAAGCAGGTTGAAGAGACTTATGCGAAAGATTCTGCGGCGCAGCTAAAAAACAAATTATACGATCCGTATGTCAAAGCGTTCAGTTGGGCATCGGAACGCATTGGTGAGGAAGGCGTTGTCGCATTTGTGACGAATAACGGATTTCTCGACGGGACCGCGTTTGATGGCATGCGGAAACACCTTGCACAAGATTTCACCAAAATTTATCACATTGACCTAAAAGGAAATGCACGCACCTCTGGTGAACGCCGTCGAAAAGAAGGGGGTAACATTTTTGATGATCAGATTCGGGTTGGTGTTGGGATTACTTTTTTCATCAAAAAATCCGAAACAATATCCGGATATGCTGAGGTATGGCTTTATTCTGTTGATGACTACCTGAAGGCACGTGAGAAGCAGCAGCTTCTAACCGATTTCAGCGACTATACAAATATCCCAATGAAACAGACGACTATTGATAAAAAGCATGCATGGCTCACTGAAGGACTCCGCCCCGAATTTGACACCTTCCTACCGATGGGAAGCACGAAAGCAAAGGATGTGGAGACGAATGTTGTTTTCAAAACTTACAGTCTCGGTGTGTCAACGAATCGAGATGCATGGGTTTACAACTTCAATCAAGACGCTCTCACTGAGAATATTCGGCGGATGACTGAGACTTACAACACAGAGGTCGACCGGTGGAAACGAAGGGAAAACAGCGCGATAAAACTTGATGATTTTGTGATACCGGATGCAACGAAAATCAAGTGGAGTTCAGGCTTAAAGAACAAATTGAAAAATGGGAAAACTACGCATTTTTCCCAAGAAAAGATTAGAAGATCCCTTTATCGCCCATTTACTCAATTGAGTCTCTATTTTGATCCAAGAATGATGACCGAGCGTGCATCCGTTTTCCCATCTATCTTTCCAACATCCAATACAGAATCAGAAAATCGGGTGATTTGTGTTAGTGGTATTGGAAGCAGCAAATCATTCCACACTATGATTTCAGATGTAATTCCGTGCCTTGATTTCCTTGAAAAAACGCAATGTTTCCCTTTCTATACCTACGACGAAGACGGTACGAACCGCCAAGAGAACATCACCGATTGGGCACTGACAGAATTCCGAAACCACTACAATGACGATACTATCGCAAAGTGGGACATCTTCCACTATAACTACGCTATCCTGCATCACCCTGATTATCGTGAAAAGTATCAAGCGAATCTCAAGCGCGATTTACCGCATATCCCGTTTGCTCAAGACTTCTGGGGTTTCGCGAACGCAGGTAAGGCATTAGCAGACCTCCACGTTAACTATGAATCTGTTCCGAAATACGAAAAGCTGCAGCTTAAGGAGACACGCAATATCCAGAAAATAGATTGGCGTGTGGAAAAGATGCGGTTCTCCAAAGATAAGACACAGATTTATTACAACGATTATTTTACGTTGGCTGGCATTCCGGCGGAGGCGTTTGATTATCGGTTAGGCACGCGTTCTGCGTTGGAGTGGGTTGTGGATCAGTATCGTGTTAAGGTAGACAAACGGAGCGGGATTGTGAACGATCCGAATCGTGTGGATCAGCCGCGATATATTGTGAATTTGATTGGGAGCGTCATCACTGTCAGCCTAAAGACGGTCGAGATTGTTAAAGGGCTCCCGCCATTGTAACCCAATCCCTCTTTTGTAGGAGCGAGTGTTTTTGCTTGGGTGTTTCCCCCTGCTCGCGATCCCCGGCTGAATTTTCGCTACAATTAAACGCTCACTGTAATTAACGCGGATGACACCTCCGGCTTATTTTGAACTGGAAGGCTTGACGACGGCTGGGGGACGACTTCCCATTTTCCCGTAATCCTTCAATATGAAACTCGATGGCTTCATCTCCGTCAGTACTACAAGAGCGAAACGTCCGTAGTAACTGACTCATACTAGCGAAAGAAACAGGTACAAGAGATCCCGTAGAAAATCCTCTTGTTAGGCACCTTGAGATGTCCGTTGTATATACTCATTAACAACATAATCTATAAGTTCCTGTACATGGCTCTGCTTTATAACAATACCAAGTCCTAGTGTTTGTTCGACTCCAACCTGTGGCATATTCACTGGTAATGTTTGAAGTTGTGAATGGCGAATCATCGTTTGAGAAACAACACCAAGCAGTAAATACTCATTATCCCAATGAACAAAAACAGGACTCCCACTTGATCCTTGAAATATTTGTGCATCAATGACAATTTGACCTTTACCATTAAAGTCAACATTAGGCATTGATGCTATCCATCCTTTTCTGATTAGAGGTAAATTATTCACAACATCGTATCGATTTTCTGGATAGCCTACAAATATAACTTCACTTCCCACGGCTACTTTTTCATAATCTATTGGCTTTAGAAGGTCGTTCCCTAAATTTTTATAAAAAGCATCTGTCCGTGTAATATCACTAACATTAATGCACGCCAAATCAACTTCTGAATCAGGGTGAACAAAATATGCGTCCTCAAACCCAACTTGATCGAAAGTCGTTATATTTCCAAATTCTGGAGTACCATCCTCTTTTCGACGATTCAGGCTAATAATCAATCTTGCTTTTGGATCAAGAAATACATGTCTATTTGAAATTAAAAGTTTTACTGCACGGTTCGTTCCATCATTCAAAGGAGCATGATAAAAAAATCCTGTTCCGATGGAATTAGTGTTGTGTAGTTTAATCTCAACTCTAGCTGTAATATAAACTATCTGATGTTCAAAAAATTGTTTTGCCATTCGGTCTCCTGATCAGAGGTTAAAGTATAAAACAAGTAAACAAAGCACGGGGCTTTGTTCTATATTAATGCCTCATGCTACACTTATACATTAGTCATTCTTAACTGCAGGTAAGTACTGCTTCCACTGCTCCTTGACATATTCATAGAAACCCTCCACAGGCTTACTTCCGCATATCGGAGCAAGTTCCTGTCCGATCTTTGTGAGAAGGATGTTTCCAGTCTTAAGTTCATTGTTAGCATCCTCAGGTATCTCCAAGGAGAGAGGCTTACCATAATAAGACACGGCAAATTTCATAGGAAGACCGATCTGCTTGAAACCTGCAAGGCCGTCAAATTGAATAAGTCCAATAGTGTCAAGGTGATTCAGAATATTAAAGTTAATCCCGTTTCTATTGTAGATGTCTGCTTGAGTATCAAACACCAAGGGTATAACATCCCGAATTACCCAACCGAATCCGCAGAGTCTGGTGAATAAATCTGCATCGTTTTTGTCAAAATCTGAAAGAAGATTAACAGTCCGCTTTGAATAGGTGCCAGGGGTGTTCGCCTCTCCAGCTAGAACACGCGCCCACAAGCTTTGCATCTCATCGTCAGACACAATCCGGCATTTATCAAACAAGTTGGCGACCCAGTCATCATCCATAGCATCGGGATTTGCATCTTCATTCAAATGAGGTGCCGCTTTAGCCGTAATGTCCTCCATATTTTTCTGGTGTTTTGCTTCTTCCTCGATCCGACGCTGTTCTGCCCGTCGATGCAAGTCCGTTATCTCAATTTGGGATGCTGTTTTTATTTTTTCTGCCTCGGCTTCCGCTTTAGCAACGTTCTTAATTCTACGAGGTTCATAGAGAGTGCCTACACCCTTTGCTATTTTCTTAACCAATGTATCAAAGGGTTTGCCTAAGTTTCCCACATTCGCGAGAGGGTTATCTGACATGGTTTAATTTCCTCCTTTTTCTTTATATTGCTAACTTTGAAAGACAAATGAGCAAAAAGAGCGTAATTTTGATTTAGGCTGTCGCCGTGAGTCATTTCGGCACATCAAATGCCATCACGGTAAGTATCATTTCTCGGTTAGTGTCGTCACGGTGAGAAAAGATAAAACGGAAGGATGTCTCCGAGGGTTGATCTAATTCACGCTTGCAGTTCGGATGTTCTTTCGTCGTTGATTTTATGGAATTCAAAACATTAGTGAACTCTTTGTTTCGATTGAAAACAATCACTGCCACTTTAGTATCGTGCCAAGAGGTATAACCTAAAAGTTGATTAATTGTCTCCGTTAGCTTTTTGGGACCGCTCCAATACTTGCATTCGGCAATAAAAATGTTTTTTCCCTCAGACCGGATCAAAATATCGGTTTTCCCTTCATAATTGAACGTTTCACCAGTCGCTTGACCTTCGTAGTGCCCGTTTAATTGGACTAAGAAATGCCATCGTAACACTTCTTCACGCATCTTCACGAAAGCATCGGGACTATATTCCATCACTTGAGTCATATTTTCAATGACTTTCAATATCCGTTCATAATCTGTCTCATCAAGAGATTGATAAGACTGTGAGCTTGTCTGTACTGGTTTCAATCTGATTGTCCGACGCTCCTGCGGGACTTCATGTGTCTTTAGCGAATCATCGCGTTGCTTGAGTTTGAAGGGAAGAGATGCAACTAGGTTTTGATCCGCGAGGAGTTTTTTACGACGCTGCTCAATAGCTTGGCGCGCAATTGAGTCAAGTTCATTGTTCAGTCTGTCTGCCCCCACACGAAGAGTGGTTAGATGGCTATCAATTGTATCCAATCTATTTTCAATTTCTTGGCTTACCTGATCAGCATCGAGATCCACACCGCTGATTGAGAGGATGAGGACCTCATCCTTAATGATGCCACGTGGTGGATTAAATAAATAAGTCGTTGGTCTGACCTTGAATGCTTCAGCATCACCTATGAACGGCACAATGATTTCGATTTCAGTTCCAGTAACGTAAACAGGTTGACTTCGATCATAAATGGCACGCATCGGATCGCTACTAACATCGATTTGTATTTCGCGTTGGTCTACCTCAATTTCGCCCCTCTTGAGAATAGGGATGTCAGCTCGGTATTTTTTAACAAAATCAGCGCAAAGGTCGTCTATTGATGTATCGAGTAATCGATTTCCATCCAAATTGGCAACCTCTTCTTGCAATTGAGCACGCTGATGTTGATCAACAGAAAACCAATCATGTTTTGAAAACAGAAAATTTTTGTCTGTCATGATTTAATACATAATTCCTTTTTTCTTTTCAGCAGAACTTATGGAATTTGCTTCATCAGTCGTTATTCTTACTTAACCCGAATGTTTTCAATCACCTTGATACCGAGCGTGTTCTTAAAGGGAATAAGTTTTTTAGGCAATTGTCCTTCAATAACAAGTAACGCATTAACCTCATAAGTCTCACCCTTAAGGCTTCGGCAAGCTCTGAGAATCGCCCGGTACTTTACACACTGAAAAAGACCTCGCTTCAGATCAGCTTCCTTTGAAATGTGGGATTTAACCTCCACCGCAATGCAACATCGGGCATTTTGGAATAAAACATCAACCTTATCACCTGATGGTAGACGATACTCTATTTCCCCAGGTGCTAACGACTTTCCCAGTCCAACAGATCTTGGGTGTTGAGCCACATAATTTTTCAGCCGCTTATGTTCATCACTCTCATCAGTGCGATCCAGATGATCCGTAGATATTTCAAGTTGTGGATTTAGTGGTTCAGCAGGTGATAATCCGAATTTCTCAAGAATATTTAGCCATTTCGACTTCGGATAACTAAAAACCTTGCTCAATTCTGCTTTAACAATTTCTTCCTTTTGCCGCGGTTCCGCTATCTGACGAAGGAAGTGAACATTCTTTCCCGGCAAGCCTGTTTGCTGATTGACTACAAGCCCCTGTATAGATGGTATCTTTTTCTGCGATAACTCACCCAGCTCTAAAAGCGCGTCTCCGACACAGCCAAGCACACAGTTCAGATTTCGTGGATTAGGCATTTCAAGTTCTCGCGCCAAATCTGCATAGTATATTTCTTTCCCAGCTAAGGCTTGTCGCACAAGGATAGGTAAAGCGAGTCTCGCTCGCTTTTGATACAATACGTCACCTGATATGATCTTTGTAATTGAAGAAGTCCTATCTTCCGACATTTTCCCTCCTAATATCCTGAAAAAAAGTATGAAGTTTTGAATAAACTATCACTTATTAAACGATAGCATATTTAATCGAAACAGTCAAGCGAAAATTGCGGAAGGAATCGGGGTTAAAAGCCCTCCGACAGATGTTATTCGCAGTACTTGGAGAAAAAATAACTCGGTAATTTCTTAGCAATGTCCGATGCGGTTAGGAAAACGCCGATATGTGTCAATTTAGCGATTTTGGACAGTTTTATAGACCATCCATGTAAACATGCCGCCCCTACAGGGCTGAAGAGTTATAAACTGATGCTGCTATAAACATAGTGAAGAAATACCCAAGCAAATAAACCTTACAGGACTGAAGAGGTTTTTGAAGTCTTCAAGGTTTTCGCGTAAATCCGGTTCGGTTGCAAACCGAACCTACCGGACCTCGGTCCTGAGACGAGATTCAAGAGGTTTTGAAGTTTTCAAGGTTTCCGCGTAAATCCGGTTCGGTTAGGAAGAAAATCCGCAAAAACACCGAACCTACCGGACCTGGGGCTGAGGCGGTTGGACCTGGGGCTGTGAAAGTATTTGACACAATATCGAAATGTGCTAAACTTAATGCAAAGGAGATATAGGATGAATAAACCGATTCGTTTAGGACTTATTGGCTGTGGTGGTATTGTGCAAAATACGCATGCCCGTGCTTACCGTGCACTCGCTGAAACTGTTCAGGTCACTGCGCTGGCAGATGTGGTTTCTGAAAATCTGCAGAAGGTTGGGGAGCTTTTCGATGTCCCGACGGACAACCGGTGGACAGATTATCGGGAGATGTTGGCACACGCAGCACTTGATGTGGTGACGATCGCGACACCGCATTCATTTCATGCGGAACAGGTGATCGCAGCGGCAAACGCGGGTGTGGCTATTATCTCGGAAAAACCGATGGCGACAACGCTTGAAGAGGCAGATCAAATTCTGGAGGCTGTCCGCGATAACGGTGTGCCTTATACGGTTGTACATAACTACCTCTTCACTGCTGGCATGCAAACGGCATTGACAGAACTTGACGCTTTAGGTAAACCTCATTTCGGACGGAGCGTTGGAATGGGATTGAAACCTGCAGATTTCTCTGCTGCGCATCCGACCCCGGCATTCGCTTGGCGTGCAAGTAAAGCGAAAGGTGGCGGTTGTATCATCGATACGAGTTACCACGAAATCTATTCCGTCTGTGCGCTGATGCGGTCTCCGGTGCGTTATGTTGAGGCACGGGTGCAGACGCTACGGCTCGACATTGATGTTGACGATATTGCGATGTTGTTGTGTGAGCATGAAGATGGAAGTATTACGACCGTTTCAGGTGCGTGGTGTGTGCCGGGTACGGATTCTGGTTGGTGTGAGATGCATGCTGAAAATGGCTCTCTACGCGTCAATCATCGGCACAACGTAGCGGATGCGCTCCGTCGTTATACACGCGCGGATGGGTGGAAACAGCTGGAGCTGCCCAAATTTGATGAAGCAGAACGCGCCGATGCGAGCGGTCATGCGCGCTACTTTGCGGAGACCTTTAGTGCGCTTGCCGTTGGTGCAGCCGTACCTGTGCGTCCAGAGATGGCGTATCATAACCTTGCGATTATTGAGGCGGCACGCAAAGCGACAACGGAACGCCGCGCCATTGAGATTTAATAATAAAAGGTGATAAGGAGCACAGAGAATGTCTTTAGAACAACGCCAAGCGGAAATAGATGCCGAACAGGATGCTAAAACGGATACCAATAAACTCATTTGGCTCATCGCGGGATTTATTGGTAATTTTATCGGGATCCTTATCGCATATATCTATCAACCGGAGCCGCGCGCCTCACAGTTCTTGGAGAAGCCGGAGGTATACACGGCGTTTTACAAAGATACCTATAAAATCAAAGCCCGATCCATTCAACTCACTTACGCACTGATTGGATTTGCAATACTTGTTGCGGGCGGTGTCGGTGGCTTCATAATCAACCTTGTCATTTTCGGTGTCATCCACTCTAATTTGGGATGATACTATTCTTGCGAGGAGATGGGATGCAAAGGGGTGTAATTTTTCAATTTTTGGTTGTTCTGATGATTGCGTTGAGTGTGCAGTGCTTCGCACAGCAGGGTTCGGTTGCCCTTAAAGCGAAGGCGGATGCCGAGTATGATGCTGAAGACGATGTGAACACGGCGTTGTGGCTTTCCGCGGGCGGGGTTTTAGGTGTGGCAGGCACTTGCTTGCTCGGTGCCCTTGCTGTCGGTGGTGCCTATCTCTATCAGCCGGTTCCACCTGCTGACCGGCTTCTGGGTAAATCGGCAGAATATGTTAATTTTTACACGGATGCTTACAAAGCGCGAATGCGGAGGCTTCAATTGGTCGCCGCGACGAAAGGCGCGCTCGGTGGTTCGGCTGCCTTTTTCCTCTTGGGAACGCTTAACATAAAACCGTGGTCAGATTTTATTCTTTGGTAGATAGATATAGCGAAACCCAACACCCCAAACATTGATGTAAGGATGCGTCGGGTTTCAGAATAAAAAACACTATTAACGCAAGAGATGCCGTAGTGCGTTTGCGATGATCTCTTCTTCGCCTACGTTGAGGGTGTAGGCGTTAATCACGAGCGTGTCTTTCCCGCGCGTGTTCACTTTGACACGCGGGGTGCCAGCGTCGAGATCACGTGCTATCTGTGCTGCGTCCCTGCCGTCACAGGTAACGTGTAGATTCGACAGGGTATGGCTCTGCTTTTGGTAATGGACTTCACACGATACACCGTCGATATTCTCCAGTCCTTGTGCGAGTGCCTCGTATCTCGCGTCCTGTTCTTTTGATCGCTTGTTGTGATCTGTGGATAACCAGATATCAATAGCGGTCACCAGTCCGATGATTTCCTGCCGATCAACCTTCATGCCGCGTCCGACGGGACGGGGTCCGATGAACCCGTGTCTATGTACAACCTCAATTAGGTCCTTTCTGCCACAGATGAATCCGGTTGAATGGGGTGCGTTGAAATACTTGCCACCGAAGCAGACGAGGTCCGCGGATTGGGCATTTCGGTGGAAGTAATCTATCGGATAGATTTGAGAGGCGGCATCGGCAATGAGCGGCAGGTTCCGCGAGTGCGCGATCTCGATTGCTTCCTCCAACGGGACGGCGTTCCCTTGGTTGGGTTGGATGAGGTACGCAACCGCGGCGGTGTTTTCGCCGATAGCATCGTTCAACGCGTCGGCGGTACATCCATTTTCGTCGCCTACAAAAACGAGTTTACTGCCCGGAATCGTGAACGCGCGATCGTAAGTATAGTGTTGCGCTTTTTGAAAAACGATTTCGTCTTTCAGCCCTGTGGTATCCGGGAGTTGTGCGCACTTGTCGGGATCGTTGCCTGTCATAACGGTTGCTGATGCTAAGACGAGTGCGGTATAGCATCCGGCTGTGATGTATGCGTCTTCAACTCCCAAGCGTTCTGCTATGAATTGCCCTGATTTTTCGAGCAATTCTTCCATTTCGACGTAACTGTCATCTGCTTGGCGCATTGCGTCTCGGACTGCTGGCGAAGGCGTGGATCCGCCTCTAACAGTCTGGTTTCCGGTAGCGTTAATGACCGGTCGTGCGCCGAGTTTTTTGTAAACATTTCCCCAACCTATACTCGCCATGGGATTACCTCCTTGGGATGGTTATCGGTTGTCGGAAGCATAGTTATCAGTTTTCAGTCGTCGGTAGATACTCTTTTCCAGTAGCGGGTGGAGACCCTTGTTTTAAGACTCGTGAGTTAAGAAACCTCTGTAAATTCTCTCCTATTTTCCTGGATTAAAGGATCGTCAATTCATCGTCATCTCCGCTCTCTTCTAATACCGATTCCAGTTCTTGTGCGACTGCGCCGAACGCTTCTGACTGTGGAGATTCTGGATGTCCAGCGACAATTGGAACACCGATGTCCCCTGCTGTGCAGACTTCAGCATCAAGCGGGATCTGTCCAAGGAAAGCGACCCCGAATCTCTCACTTGTATTTTTACCGCCATCTTTGCGAAAAATTTCTGTTTTCTCGTTGCAGTGTGGACAGAGGAAGTAGCTCATATTTTCAATGATGCCGAGAATAGGCACGCCGAGGCGTTCAAACATCGCAACGCCGCGTCGGACATCAGCGAGTGCAACGTCTTGTGGCGTGGTAACAATCAGTGCGCCGGTCAGTGGGATCGCTTGCGTTAGAGAGAGCGCGACATCACCCGTTCCAGGGGGCAAGTCAATGATGAGATAGTCGAGTTCACCCCATTCGACATCGCTAAGGAGCTGGCGTATAGAGCTGTGTAACATCGGACCGCGCCAGATCATCGCCTGCTCCTCTGGGACCATAAAGCCGATTGACATGAGTTTAATATTATGTCGCACGAGCGGAATCAGTTTACGTGCCGGACTGACCTTCGGCTGTTCTTGAATACCCATCATCGTCGGGATGCTTGGACCGTAAGCGTCTGCGTCCATTAGACCGACGGCACCACCGGCATTCGCTAAAGAGATTGCGAGGTTAGTAGCGACCGTCGATTTTCCAACGCCACCTTTTCCACTGGCAACCGCGATTTTGTACTTGATATTGGGGAGTGTGATATTTTGTTGCTGGGGTTGCTGTTGTTGCGGCGGTGGTTGTTGTTGCGGTTGCCGCCCAGAAATTTGTGAACCGCTGATGACTTTCAGATCGGGATGTCCCTTGGCTTCCGATCCTGATTGCGATTTCGGTTTTTTGTCGTCGCCTTTTTTAAGAAATCTCATATCTATGCTCCTATGGTCTGTTTATGGAATGGTTATCAGTTTTCGGTTTTCAGTCACTAAATGTTACGTCATTTCCGAAAATAGTTTAACACTTTTTTGCATAATTTTGTATAATATTTGGGACTTGGGTAATTTTTGGCGCGTTACTTGCGTTAAGCGGGGTTGCAAACCCCGCCTGCAGTGGGGAGCGTAAACCCAGTCTGCAAGGGAGTGTAAGACCTAATACTTTGAGATTAACACAAATCAAGACGATTGTAGACGAGGTTTCTAACCTTGTCGAGTAAAATGTCCTTTAACACACAATAGATCAGAAGGGGTCTTTATGAATATTTTAATGTTACGGCATTCCGCTGGTTTTGAACACAGTTATCTTCCGAATGCAGAGGTTACACTGAAAGAGATAGGTGCTGCAAACGGTTGGAACGTTACGACGACGCACCGATGCGATCGGATTAACGCTGATAATCTTGAAAAACAGGACATCGTCGCGTTTGCAACGACAGGTAACCTACCGTTTGATGATGCGCAAAAAGAGGCGTTGTTAAATTTTGTTCGTAACGGAAAAGCGTTTTTTGGCATCCACAACGCGACGGATACGTGTTACGATTGGCCCGAATACGGCGAGATGCTCGGCGGTTACTTCGCTGGACATCCGTGGCACGAAGAGGTGAACGTCATCGTTGAAGATAGCGACCATCCGGCGACTCGTATGCTGGGCAGCAGTTTTAAAGTTGTCGATGAAATTTATACGTTCAAAAATTGGGATCGCAACAAAACGCGTGTGCTGATGCGTCTGGATAACGATTCCATTGACATCTCGCGTGGCAACCGTGAAGATCACGACTACGCCCTCGGTTGGTGCCATACGTATGGAAAAGGACGTGTGATGTACACCGCCTTGGGACACCCGGATGCGCTTTGGGGCGAGAAATGGTTCCATGAACACATTACGGGCTGCATCAGATGGGTGGCCGGATTGGAAGATTAACTACCTCCAATTGAGGTTTTGAGGAAGGATAGAAGAAAGGAAGTACTTGGATGGAAGAACCGCTACCCAATCTTCCAACCTTCCAACGCATCCGAAGATCAAAAACATAAATTTGATCTTTACAGGACTTACGCAGATTGAGAAAATATTGGACATTTAGACGCAAAAAATAGGAATTAACCCCCTAAATCCCCCAACCCCCCATATCCCCCCTTATCAGGGGGGTAGGGGGACTTTAAGATGATGCGTAAGTCCTACTTTATATAACACCTGTCGCCCGCAGAAGCGTTTCCTGCACTAATAATTCGTGTGACACCGGACGATCCGGCGGTTGTTCGCCTGTAAGGGTCGCTAAAAACGCGTCAAGTTCAAGTTCATAAGTGCGTTGACGGCTCTCGCCGTCTATCGCCACGATCTGTTCGCCTTGTGTGTAACCGTCCTTCGCGTTCTCCAAACAGAGCCGAATTTTCAATCCCGGTTCAAAAGGTTCGACAATGATGGCACTGCCTTCGGTGCCGTAGACTTCAAATCTACGTGCCATGGGTCTCGGTTCCAAAGCGGAGATGGATATGAACGCCATCGCTTTTTCAAATTCGTAAACGGTGAGGGTGTTATCTTTGAACGGTTCGACGGAGCCGCCGTCGTTACGGAGGAAAGAGGTGACCTTCTCTGGTCGTCCGAGGAGCCAGAGTACTTGGTCGAGGACATGTCCGCCTAAGTCGAAAAAGATACCGCCGATGTGTTGGCTGATGCGGGTGCGCGCCTCGTAAGAGATATTGGTTGACATGTGTGCGCGGACGGAAAAGACATCGCCTAAGAACCCGGCGTGCACCCACTCGGCAACCTGCTTAAAGGCGGAGTGATACCGTAGCATGTAGCCCATCTGTACGTGTAGGGATTCCTCTTGGGCGGTGTTGATGACGCGCTGCCACTGTTCCCAGTTTTCGCCAGCAGGCTTGTCGTACCAGACGTGTTTTCCGGCGTTGACAATCTGCTCGGTCTGATCTAAACTTTCGGCGTTATTGCCCTCGGAAGCAATTGCGACGATAGACGCGTCGCTGAGCATCTCTTCGGCATTCGCAAACCAATGGACACCGTCAAATGTTCCGCCGTCAGCCTGTAGTTTTTCGCGTTGTTGTGTGTCGGGTTCAAATACACCTGCGACTTCCACATCAGGATTGACGAGCATCGCTTGTAGTTTGCCGCGTGCGTGTCCGTGCTTCGTTCCGTACTGTGCCATCCGTATTTTCGCCATACTTTACCTCTCCAAAATCTGAAATTGGTAATGTGGTGTTATATGGCTATTATATGGACATTCGATTGCATGTCAAGGAAATATTCGGGGGTCAATATTTACATAAAAAATGGTAGCATTTACAGATCGTTGCGTTGGAAGCGGAACACCCCGTTTTGCTTGGTGCCGATGTAGAAGGTCCGACCCTCAACGGCAAACGCGGTTGCCGGGTGCGGTAGTTCTGCGGTGATCTGTTTCCACGTGTTAGTCTGTTTATCAATTTCATAGAGACCACTATCACAGCCGCCGTAAGCCGTGATACCATCGACCACAATCCGGTCCATAATCAGTCTATTGCCGTCAACATCGGTAACGACATCCCAAGTTTCGCCATCCTGTGAACGCATAACTCCCATGTCGGTTGAAACGTAGGCGGTTGAACCAGCAAACAATATCTCTTTGAAGTATCCAAACGGAAAGGCGAGGTTTTCGGTGATGTTTCGCCAAGTCTCTCCATCGTCAACGGATAGGAAAAGTTCACCCTCTCGTTTACCAGCATAGACTGTATTACCCGAAGCGGCGAGGGTGAAGCCTTTCCCCTCAATAGGTGGAATCCCTTCCTGATCCTCCAAACCCGTGTCGTGCCATGCGGTTTCGCCGCGTCGCCATCTGAATAGTTTATGCCTGTATTCCATGAAGATGGTATCGTCAATGATCGTAAACGTTCCATTCGTCTTCTGTTCTGCAATGCTCTGGTCCCAGACCGCTTTCCGCTGTTCCATTACTTTCTTAACATCTCCATTGTTCTTCCCCGTTTCCATGAGTTTTTTCTGCCATTGAATGAGTAAGGTGTCTTCCTCAAAATCCGGTACACCTTCAACGGGTAGGAGTACACTACCTGCACCGGAGAGGCGAAAGAGCGTAACACCCTCAAGTTCACTATTGGTTGCATAGAGAACACCGTTGGCTGTTGCAAATTTCGATTTCCTTCTTTCCACTGAAACATTTTCCTTAGCATCCAAAGTGACGAGTTCCCACGACTCGCCATCATCTGCGGATTTGAGCATTTCCTCTGGTGTTAGCGCGTAGAGAACTTTTTCGAGTGCAATCAGCTTTGAAACATCGGAATTCACGATCCCTGCCGTGAAGGGATACCAGGTGGCACCGCCATCTGTTGAGCGTCTTATTCCGCTGCTGTAAATGCTGTAAAAATTGTTTGCGTCCAACGCGACAACCGGAAACGCGCCAAACGTATGGGGTCCAGGGTTAGGATCTGTCCATGTTTCGCCACCATCATCAGAGAGTAGGACACCACTGGAACCTTTCAACATAAGTGTATCACCAGCGGGAATGACCTTAACAGCAGTTATTATCTTGACTGGATGTTCGTGCGTGTTCGGTGTAATATCGGTCCAGAAATTACCGAAGTCGGTCGAATAGAAAACGGCAGCATGCGGACCGTGCGGCGGACTTGCGATTGTTCCGACGTAGAGTCTATCTCCAGCGGTTGCCAACGAAAAGATGCCGTGCGGGACCGGTATCGGCAATTTTTTCCACTCGTTAGTCAACCGGAAGAGCCCGTGACTGGTTCCGACAAATAGTGTGTTATCAATAGCGAGTGCATCCCTGATGAGGAAATTGGGGCCACCTGCCTCTGGCACGTTATCGGCTTGCAGTATCTGCCCTATCGGTTCCCACAGGTTCCCGACATCCTCAGAACGAAACACTTCCTTTTGCAGGACGAGATACATCGCCGTATCCGTAATAACCAAGTCGATTGCACGTCCTTCAGGTCGCTCACCGAGACTATTCCACGTTTTACCCTCATCAATTGAGACTAAGAGTTCATTCGGTGTAAGGAGATGGAGGGTGCCATCGCGTTCCGCCATGACTGGATTGAACTCTCGATTTGGACCGCTGGTACTCACAAGCGTCCAAGCGTCTTCTGTTTCTGAAAGTCGATAAAGTCCTGTTTTCGCAATGGCATAGAGAGTCTGATCGGATGCAAGGAAGAGTCCGGCATGTGAAGCTCCGCCGGGTCCCTTGGTCTGCACCCATTCTGCTTTGGAGACCGGGATGCCAGTATCCTCCGCTTGCGCAGCTGCGAAAAGTAGCGGTTCCGATTGGAATCCGGCACCCCTATTTCTACCGCGCGTATCAGATATTCCGAATTGGGTGCGTGCGTCGGACTCGCGTGCTGATACTTGAATAACTGGCGTATCAATGAGTTCTATGGTCATCACCGATGTCGCATTGAAGTTGTAAGGCTGTTGGAAACGGGATAGTGCCCGCGGACTCGTCCCGATCATCAGGATAACCAAAAAGGTCGAAGCGAAAGAGAAGCCCCACGGTAGCCACGGTTTGCTCACGGGAGCGGATGCCGGTTTGATGTGCGCAATCTCCCGCACGATATTCTCCGTTAGATGTGGCGAGAGTTGGAAGCTACCGAAGACTTCTTGAATGAGAGATTCCTCTTTTTGTAGGCGTTGTCGGGCGCGGTGCAGCCGACTCCTAACTGTGTTCGGTGATACACCTAAAAACTGGCTAATCTCCTCACCTGACATCTCTGCAAGGTAATACAGCGTTACGACGGTGCGTTCGCTCTCTGGCAACTTTTTCAGGAGACGTTTGACGAGTTCTCGCCGCTGTTCAATCGCTGTTGTCTCGCCCCGGTCGGCCTCATATTGCGCGTAGCAGGCTTCTTCAAGTTCATCCATAGGCATGGCATCCAGAGACCTTGTCGGCACCCGTTTCTTGCGGAGCCATGAGAAACAGTGACGCGTCGCAATCACGTAGAGCCAGCCGGGGAACTGCTCTGGACGTTTCAGGGTCGAGAGTCTCTTGTAAGCCTTGAGAAAAACATCTTGCGTGAGTTCCTCAGCGATATGGAAGTCACCGATCTTACGCCAAACGAGCGCATGAACCGATTTCTGGTATTTATTCACGAGCGCGGTAAATGCGTCTTGATCGCCATCTAAGACGCGTTGAATGAGATCTACATCATTTGCCTTCATTTATCTCTCCTTGCAGAAAATATAGGTTTCATAATATAGTGACGCTCGTAAAAGTCGAAATGTTGCATAAAGTGCTTATTATGCAAAGATTTACGAAAAAATGCGTAAGTTCTATTTGTAATATAGTGTTGTATGGCTATTATATGGACATGAGATTACGTGTCAAGGAGGTATTCGAGGCGTGGATATTTTGGTAAAAATGGCTGTGTGATGGCACGAGATTCTCGGCAAGCAATTACTTTATGCCTAAATCCTGTTATGATAACGCAAGTTACCACCTATTTACTTACATAGCAAGCCGAAGAAAGTGCAAGACGTTGATATATCTTTTTCTATAGACATTTCACCCCTCTGGGGTGGAAAAAGTGTCTGAAAATTATGTTGAAACGCTCACGATCCGTTAGTAGCAATGTACACCGTAAATTCGGAGCACTTTGTAAAACAAGACTGTGAATAGCGTTGCTTATTGAAGTGAAATTTGACAAAAAAGCGTGAACGCTTTACAATAGAAGAAAAAACAGAGGTAGGATACAGAATGCGAATTGCGATATGCAACGAAATGTTTGAAGATTGGAAAATTGAAGATGTTTTCACTTACGCCGCTGAACTCGGTTACGATGCGGTTGAGATCGCGCCGTTTACCTTGGCAGATTCGGTTTTAGATATCAGTGAGGCCGAACGGTCGCGTATCCGTAAAGCGGCGGAGGACGCGAAGATAGAGATTGCCGGGCTGCACTGGCTGCTCGTCTCACCGCCGGGGTTGTACGTTAATCATCCGGATGCCGAGATTCGTGAAGAGACGCGAGATTATTTTCTGGCACTGGTGAATCTATGCGCGGATTTGGGTGGTGAGGTGATGGTCATCGGTTCTCCCCAACAACGGAACGTGATGGACCCACTCAGTTTCGAGGAGGCGTGGGAGTACGCGCGGGCGACTTTCTCAGAAAGTGCGGCACTGGCAGGCGAGCGAGATGTGATGCTGTGTATGGAACCGCTGTCGAGCGACCAGACGAACTTCATCACGCACCCTGATAAAGCAGTTGAGATGGTGGAGGCTGTGAACCACCCGAATTTTCAGATAATTCTCGATGTCTGTAGTACCGCGAAAGAGGGTATCGATATGCCGACGCAGATCCGTAAACACGCGCCACACGTCGCACATTTTCACTCCAATGACGACAACGGATACTTACCGGGTTCTGGCAATGTCGATTATCCACCGATTATTGAAGCACTCAAAGAGATTGACTATAAGGGTTATGTCTCGACAGAGGTTTTTGATTTCAAACCGGATCCGAAGACGATCGCGAAACGGAGCATTGAATTTGTGAAGTCGCTGTTGTAGGAGAGATTGATGGACAAGACGATCCACGAATGCTATACCGGCTATATGACACTTAAAAACGAGATGGGCAGATGGTTGAAGCAGAGCATGCTGCTGGATCCACCGGGTCCGAACGATGGCGGCGAGGATGAAGCGAACTACGCGCTTGCATGGTTTCCACACTATCTCATCACGGGTGATGCGGCTGTCCTGAAGCATTTCGATATGCTGAGGGCGGCACTGCTCGGTTGGGTGAAGCGTGATTGCTTTCACGGTTATGAACCGAAAGCGGAGGCGCATCACGGAACGGAACCGTTCCTGCTTTTTCTACCGCGCTATATCGGGCTGATGCCTGAAGATGCGGAAGCCGTTCACTTGTTGACGGATGCTGCAGAACACATCGGCAATTGGGTGGCGGAGATCCCGCCGTGGTATGATTACGATCGGGACACGTTTATCGGTTACAACATCGGTAGCCGAGACGTGACGAACGATGAAAAGGACAGATATGAACTGGCGGAGCATTTCCGATTTATCCACATCGCGCTTGCGGCGTATCGTGTGACGGGTGAAGAACGCTATCTGACGTGGGCATTGCAGTATGGGACGAAGCGCGCGGAACGACTCATCGCTGCGCCAGATCCGATGCCGTTGCTCTGGACACTTGATGGCGAAGGTCTTGATGAAGCTGCGGTTGATGCCAAGAATTTGCATCGGCTTGTGGCGAGTTCACACCACATTCCGGATGATCCGCTTGCAGGCATTGAGGTGCTATTGGCTTCTGGTGCCATCTATGTGCTCGGTGATCTCTACCTGCTGTCTGGCGAAGCCGTATTTAAAACAGCAGCGAAGCGGATCGTAGCACCGCTTGTAACATCGCTGAGCGATCCGTATAACGATCCGGCGGCTGCTGCGCTGAGTTACTATCGTTGGACATTTGAGGACACCTGCTTTGACGCGGCAATCCGATCCGAATTAGCCGATTTGCCTGATGCGTCGCCTGAACTATTAGCGTTGGTTTTTCCCCAAGAGAACCGTCGTCGTGAACCGGGTGTCGGTAAACGTGCGGATATGGCGTACTGGGGTGAATGGTCTGATGATGGGTCGGTGAAACCGATTCGGGAGCCATCAACGGCTACTTTGACGCTTGCGTATCAGGTAACCGGTGAGATAACTTACGCGATGCGTGCGTTGCGGAGTGCTGGGACGCGTTTGGGGATGGCGCGGCGGGTGCTACGTGGCGGACGGGAACATGCGGATATGGGCGGCGCGGTCTGCTCGGTCGCGGCAGGTCACGGACGGAATTGGGGACAAGGTGCGGTTACGGCGTGCTACGGTCCGCTGCTTCTGGGGACGCGTGAGGTACAAGGCGAAGTTACACAACTCTTGGAGGTCCAAGGAGACAACAAGAACAGCCATCTGCCCCCGAATCTTCTCTCTCTGGTGCGTCCCATTTTAGGAAGTCAGGACGAGAGTGCAGAAGCGGTTTTCTATAACGGGGGTGACGCACCGCTTACGTTTTCGTGGCGGCTCCGAAATGGAGATGAAGCATCTGCGTGGCATGAGGAGACGCTTGCAGCATACAAGACGCAAAAGCGGGTGTTGTAATACACGCTACTTACCAAAGTTTTGGGCAACGAGTGTGAGATCAAGAATGTTAACGGTGCCGTCGCCGTTCACATCAGCCTCCGAATGCGTCCCTCCGAAATGTGTAGCGACAAAGGTCAGGTCTAAGATGTTGATGACACCGTCTGCGTTCACGTCATAAGGTTTTTCGGGTGTGACCAGCGTGAAACTGGTTAATTCAAAGACGATATCCTGACCCGTTTCAAATTTAACGGGTCCGATGCCCGGTGCAAGCCACTGGTAGGCGGTAGAACGACTTGTCCCCAACGCAGCGGTGGTTTTTGTACCCATCCGAATTTTTAGGCAGTTCTCAAATATGCCTGCTGGCGTAGCGACATCTTCTATCGCGACGACTTCGTTCACGCTGGAGACTTCGACGTTGCCTACAAGATATACCTCTGCTTCTCCGAGTGTTTTCCACATTTCGCCGAGTTGGAGGGTCGGTGGGAAAAAGATTGCAGGCGGCGAGAATTCCATATTCACTGTACCGAAGATAGGTCCAAGTTCTGCGACAAGTTTATGGAGTTTCAGCCCCTCGTCCGCTATCTCAACAAGGAACGTGTTCGTCTCCATAGAAGTCGTCCCTAACACTTGGGTTACAATCTTGAGCGTTCGGAATTTTTCACGACTAACCTCTTCGTCTGATGTTTCAAGCGTGTAAGTCGCGCGTTCAGCACCGTCTTGGCTCTCCAAAACCCAAGTATTCCCAACTTCTGTAGGATAGTAGTTCTGTGCAGAAACCGCACTGACGATGACGCAAATCAGTGTAATGATCAATGGCGTGTTCCGAATCATTTTATCTCCTTTTATAGTAAAATCGGAAAATAAGTTTACACTTGTGGCTGGTAGGGGTTGGGTAACCCAACCCCTACGGTTCCCCGCGTATGCAAATAATTACGGGATCTACTATAAGTGAGGCGTGATTGGAGAGAACGCCTGCCGGTTTGCTAAAAAAACGCCCTGATGGTGACATCAAGGCGTTTTTTACTGGTGTCAATATGTGTATCTCCTACTTCAGGATGACCATGCGTCGGGTTGCAGTAAAATCTGCGGTCTGGAGCGTGTAGAAGTAGATACCACTTGATACGTGCTCACCAACGGCGTTCTTACCGTCCCAATACGCTGCAGTTGATGGTGTCATGTAGGAACCGACGGGTTGCAAGCCTAAGTCTAACGTCCGAACCAATTGCCCAGCAATGTTGTGGATGCTGATCGTAACTTCAGTCGGTTTGCTGAGTTGATACGGGATCCATGTTTCCGGGTTGAACGGATTCGGGAAGTTCTGCGCGAGGATTGTATCCTTCGGCTGCACATCACCAACATTCAGCTGCAGATTCAAGAAGGCGTTGCGGATGTCAGCAGTCGTGACGGTGCGCTGGAAGGGGCCAGAGACGACGTTCCCTTGTTCGTCGTAGAGTGCGATTTCGAGTTTATCGCCAGCTTCGACGACGCTTTTACGATTCAGGTCTGCCCAGACAGCGGAGGCACGTTTCACGTCGCTGGTGATGCTTTCCGTAGCGATGTTACCGGTGCGAAGGTTCTCTGCGACGAGGATGTATCCGGTGCCTGCTTCCATACCACGAACATTGCTGGTGACGACGAACGCCCATGTGTTCTGATGCGTTGAAAGTGTCGGTGCAGCGGGTGCATCATCAGCCTCGGTTTCGGACTTATTATTCCACGCTGTGCCTATGAACGTTACCACCTCTGCAGTGGGTGTATTGACGATATAACCTTTTCCACCGTTGATGCTAAATCCATCACCCTCATCAAGGGTCGTGTAAGCAATAAAGTTCTGGGTTTCTGTATCTAATCGAATAACAAGTGTTGCGTTCAACATCTCTGCTAACGATTTGGCGGTGTAGGGTTCTTCCGGCATCAATGGGATGGAAACCATGTTCAGACCGGGGTCAAGTGTGAGATCAAAACTGAAGGTGTTGGGAACCATCGGTTCTTCGACGACAGGTTCTTCCATCATCTCCTCTTCAGCACCCGGTTCTTCGACAGCGGGTTCTTCCATCGTCTCCTCTTCGACAGCAGGCTCTTCTTCGGTGTCAGGCGTTTCCTCAGTCGCAATCGGTTCTTCGGCTGTTGGTGGTTCTTCAACAACAGGCATCTCTTCAACCGGAGAGGGTTCAACTAAGTTGTAGCTTGCCAATTCAAATAAAATATCTTGATCGTTATTATAGAATTTAACCGGACCCACACCGGGTGCAAGCCATAGGGTCTCTTTCTCACGGAGAATTGCAAGTACTGTTTCGGCTTCTCGGTTCGTCTCAAGCTTAACACAATCTTTGAATACGCCTATCGGCGTTTCAACGTCCTCAATTGCGACGACCTCTACAGTACTGGTAGTGGTCACTGCGCCCACGAGTTGTAGTACTGTTTTCGTCACAATCTCCCACGTGTGTCCGAGTGGTAGTGCGGCGGGAAAATTAGTAACGGGCGGATCAAAAGTCGCCTCGGCGATGCCATACGCGCCTCGGTCGAAGGCAACTTGATGGAGTATAATCTCTCCATCTTCAGCAACAGTTACCCAAGAATTGTCAAACGCGACTACGTCTGTTCCGACTGTCTCCTTAGCGATCTTGTAAAGGATAAGTTCCTCACCATCAATAGTTTCGGGTCCCTCAAAACTATAGATGCGTTGCTCAGCGCCGTCGGTACTCAAGAGGACCCACGTATTGCCGACCGCCGCTGGAAAATGATTTTGTGCTGTCGCTGTAAGTGCGAAACCACAGATAAGACTTAGGACGAAAAACAGTTTGAACCAAGACACAAGTTTGGTAGATTTCATAATTTACAACTCCTTAAATGAAGTGAAATATAAAGTGTGAACAGTGTTCACGATGCTATCGGAACCCGCGTGCCTACCGGTAAAAACAGGCGTGGTTGATCGTGGTGCGGTGGCGTAGTATCAGGAGGGACATGCCATCCTTCTGAGGGGATGTCCTCTTTTTCCGACACGTATTGATATCCGAACCACATTCCAACTGCCATCGCCAATACAGCGACAGCAATTACAATTAATACCACTTTCCAAGTTACCATATAGACCTCTTTTAGGTTCCGTGTGATAGGTTTTAGGTGCTAAAAATTCACCATTAGGAAATTGTAACCGGGCAATTGATTTTGCGGTTACAATTATTTATTTGTTAAAAACGCTAAAGTATGTTAATCCGAGTAAGATTAACTGCTGAAATTATGTGCGATGAGAACCAGATCCAAGATGTTAACGCTCCCATCACTGTTTACATCTGCTTCGGGATCGGATTCACCGAAGCGGGACGCGACAAAGATGAGGTCTAAGTTATTTACAACGCCATCGCCTGTCACGTCATACGGTAGCGGTTCAGGCGTAGTATCTTCTTCAGACGGCTCAGTTGGTTGAGAAGGCATTTCGGACATAACATCTTCTTCGGGAAGCTGTTCGGGCACAATGTCTTCCTCTGTCGTATCAGGTGCCTCGGGGACGGTTAGCAGATTGAAACTGACTAATGTAGCGATCAGCCCTTCGCTGTTTTGGTATTGGACGGGTCCTATATCGGGTGCTAACCACTGATAGGTTGTCGATTCAACATTTATGAAGCCTCCGGCAGAGAACACTAAGGCTAACTCTACTTTTGCACAGTTTTGAAATGTTCCTGCGGGGGTCTCAAGGTCTTCAAATCCGACGACTTCTAAATTCGTGGTGCTTTTTCCGCCTATTTCCAATCCAATATCCAATTTAACTGTTGCGTTTGCGACGATCTGCCACTGATCGCCCACTGTTAAATTTAGTGGGAAAAAAGTCGCAGGCGTTGAAAAATCCGTCGTTACGATGCCGCCGATAGTACTTTCTTGCAAGACGGTTCCGTGGAGTTTGATGTCTTCATTACCGACAGTTAGGAAATATTTGTCGGTATCAAGTTCGCCAGTGCTGAGCTCCTCCGTCTCAATTTTCAAGGTGATGACCTCGGCTCCTTCAAAAGTTTCGGGACCCTCAAGGCTATAGGTGCGGCGTTCTTCGGCATCAGCGTCCTGTAAAACCCAAGTATTGCCGACATCTGCAGGATAATAATTTTGGGCTGTCGCTGTGAAGGCGAAGCCGTAAGCGAGAACCAAGACCAGCACAGGCCTAAGCTTGTACAAAAACTTTGTTATTTTCATAGTTTAATTCCGTCCAAAGAAGATAGAAATGTGTATAATAGGGGACAGCGCACCTTGTAGATTGGGTTGAGCAGGACTTCAAGCCCTACTCCATCCGACTATTGTAAAATAAAATTTCTGTTTTCATCAAACGCAGGAATTGCTCGGGCATCTAATCCAAAAGCGGCATACACGTCTTTCACTAAACCGTAAGCTACATGGTCAGGGATAAAATTGTTGCAAGCCCACCGTTCAGAATGAATCGGAGTCGTCTCTTTGTACACACCTCTTTCATCCAAAAATGCACCAAACGTAGGATAGGTAGGGGGTCCCTCTGGCAACGCATACCCTGTGATATTATGGTAGTTCTGTTGTATAAATACGTCAGATTCAATACCGGATTCCTCGTATATTGACTTCACTAACCGCATGAATGAGACAGGAAACTCAATCACTACATAAGGATACAACCATTTTACAGAATTAGGAATTGCGAATTGTGGGGAACCCCATCCTCTTTGGAACTGGACATTAATAGGACATCGGACTTCAAAATATCCATCCTTTAGCAAGGTAATTTGACCGCCAGTTATATTGCGTCCGTTTATGCCTTCTTCCAATTGATACACTTCCTTTTGCCAGAGTCCTGTAACACCAAAACCAGCCCAACGCTTATTAGGTGGATTATACAAAATATCGCGTATACGTTGATCTTCGGTAGATACAACGTTCTGATTGGATTCATTCGGTGTTGCGAAGATGCGATAATAGGGTTGGTCGGATATAGCCTTAACAAAAGAATTATATCTTGACGAAAGTGAATTCATTTATTCCCTCCAATTTCCTTTAAAATATTTGTTGTTTGACTTTCAATTCTGTCCAATTGTTCCCTAATGTCATCCATGGATGGCAACTGATGTCGTGCTAAAAGATCGGGAATGAACTCCTCTATTTGAAACTCTTTTGTAGTATCTCCATACCGCTTCACAAAGTTGAGCGTCCCTCTCGAATTAAAACCATGGGGGCGGTTTTCACTAAAAGGAGTATGAATGATTATAAGGTTGTACACTTTGTCCGGCAATCTCAGTTTATATGGTTTTACGTCTAATTTTGCGATTCGTGGAACTATATGTTGATGGCAAGTGCTATGGATACTCTCAACTTTTCTTTCTGTATCAGGGATGTCAACAAATCTTTGGGCAATTTTGTTTTCTTCACCAACACCAATAAGGATATATCCTCCTTCAGCATTAGCCATCGCGGTAACATCTTTACATATCTCACGTTTATACTTCTCGCCGTCACTTCTGTATCCTTCGTAGTGCCCCTCCTTGAAATCAATCCATAAATTTTCTTCTTGGTTACCGATTAGACCCATTAAATCTTGGTCCTTAATTTCGGATATCGGTCTATTATCAAATATCATTATCTTTTTTCCCGTGTTCTAATGCTTCTTTCAGAATGCTTGTATTCTCGCCCAAAAATGGAATAAAAAAAAAACTGAAAATATTTATTATTCAGCTTTGATGTAAGTTTACCATTGCTTTACCATCTTTATCAAATGCGGTCCCTACATTACGTTCGTCAGTTATTACAAAATATATATTAGCTTTAAGTAATGTATGACATCTGTCACAGATTAAATCACCTTTAAATAGAGCGTCACATACTTGTATCAATTCCTCTGTAAATGACTTTCTTTCTGTGATAGACCCCGCCCTAAAGGGCGAGGCTCCCGCAAAGTTATGCGAAAGCATTTGTGGATTTCAGAAGCCGACTGGACGCTTCAACAGAGCAGCCTACTATCTTGTTGAACAAGACGATAGGTCTTACGTCTCCTAAACCAAAGGAAGCTAACCCTTCCTTGAGAATGTTCATCGCAGCGTTATGGTCCCTGGCAAGGTGCGTTCCACAACTTCGACACTGCCATTCACGGACAGCTAACGTAAGGTTTTCAGCCTGGGAACCACAAACAGAACAACACTTTGTAGAGGCAGTCCAGCGTCCGATTTTATGCACCGATTTCAGACGCTTACCCGACTGATGCTGGAGTTTCTCAAGAAACTCACCGAAAGCAACATCGGAGACGGGTTTCCCAAAAAGGGACTTCATACCCCGAAGGTTCAGGTCTTCAAAGAACATTATATCGAACTTCTGACACAACTCTATCGCAAGTTTCCAATGATGATCTCTCCGCTGATTCGCAGTCTTTTTATGGATACGGGCAATACGTTTGCGTTCGCGTTCTTGATTCTTAGAACCTTTAACCTTACGGGAATACGCTTTTTGTGCCTTCGCTAAATCAGTCGCGTTCTGTTTGTAAAACATCGGAGAAGTATATCGGTGTCCGTCACTACCAGTCAGGAAGTCTTTGATACCCATATCGAACCCTTCGGCTTTACCCGTCTTGGGTTCGGGCTTGACTTCTCTACATTCTTCTGTGAGGGTGATATACACATCTCCAAGGGCATCTCTTGTAACTTGAACTTGCGTAATTTTACCTTCTATGCTTCTGTGTAAGGCAAAACGATACCAACGACCGTTGAGCCGGATTTGAAACGTCGCGTGATTTCGCTCGTGTTTCTGTTTCGGTAGCAGATATTCAAACTTGACTTGTTCACCCCGAAACGTCATGCCTTTGTGTTTTTTACAGGATTTGAATTGTGGGTGTCCTCTACCGAGTGTCCGCATCTCTTTGAAACTTTGTGCCAAACGCTTGAGTATATTTTGCAACGCCCACGAGTAAGGGATATTCCAATGTCGATATTTCTCAAGTTTCTTGAGTTTCGTCAAATGAGCAGACATTTTCGAGTATGAAAGACCTTTACCATATCTGCGATAATAACGCATAGACAACGCAATGAAGTGATTACGCACAGCACCACAGATATTCAGGTCATCGTGAAGATGCTTTAGAGACTTATCGTAAAAGAGTTTATGTTTTGTATTTCGCATGGAATATCAAGTATCAAGTTTTTAACCCCTAATCAGTGGGTAGGCAGGCACGTTACCGAGCGGCAACGCTGATTATGCCTGCCAACTTGATACATACATGCTACCACAATTTTAGTTAAAAGTCAAGTTTATTTTTTTGACACAAGCAATTAGCGGTGTCTACATCCCCGCCATAAATGGCGAGGTTTTGACACCGAAGATTTGATAAAATCTACCATCTCATCAAGTATAGTCATGATAAACCTTCCTCCGTTGCCTCTATTTCCTAACATGAATAATATAGCACATTCAACACATAGTGTCAAACCTGTCAAACATGCAATCTTAGGGTGTTGACTTTTTGCCAACTTCGTGTGATAATAAGAGTATATTACTACATTTATTTCAATTTTGCAAGAAAGAAAAAGGGCATAGCATTGACTCGGCTGTGCTTGAAAAACACCTAAAGGAGAACATAGATGCGTTTAGAGGGACAGGTTGCGATTGTTACAGGTGGTGGCGGAGGTATCGGGAGAGCGACATGCCTCGCCTTTGCGAGAGAGGGTGCGGACATCGTTATCCCTGAAGTGAATATCGCGAATGCAGAGGCGGCTTCAGCAGAGATAAAAGACCTCGGTAGACAGTGCTTCGTGATTGAAACGGATGTGGCAGATGGCAACTCTGTCCGTGAGATGGTTCAAAAGACGCTTGATAGATTTGGACGCATTGATATTTTGGTCAATAACGCCGGTATCTTCAGTTATACCCGTATAGATGCTTGCACCGAAGCGGAATGGGACCGAATGATGGCGGTGAATCTCAAGGGTCCGTTTCTGTGCTCGCAAGCAGTGATGGAGACGATGAAAGCGCAGCGGTCTGGCCGGATTATCAATCTCGGTTCGTTGGCAGGGCAGGTCGGCGGTTTGGTGGCATCTGCGCCTTATTCGGCATCAAAAGCGGGAGTTATGTGTCTGACGAAATCGTTGGCACGTGTGCTTGGCGAGTACGGTATTACTGTTAACTCTATTGCGCCGGGTGTCGCAGCAACGGAGATGGCAAAGAATCATCCAGATATGACAGATCAGATTCCGTTGGGACGCGTCGCCGATGCCTCGGAGATTGCGAGTGCTATCCTTTTTCTCGCTTCAGAAGAGGGACGTTATGTGACGGGAGCGACGCTGGATGTCAACGGTGGGATACGGATGGCGTGACTGGTTTTCAGTTGTCAGTACGATTTTTTTCTGCGAAAAAAATCTTTCAGTTGTCAGTTAAGAGGCCTCTTGTAACTGATAACTGACAACTTATAACTGTTAACTATTCTTCTGATAACCGTTAACGATAAAAAGGAGAATAATATGGAATATAGGACGCTTGGGCGTGCCGGTGTTAAAGTTTCACCACTCTGTCTCGGTACGATGATGTTTGGTGGACCTACGAATGAGAGGGATTCGATTCGGATTATTCATCGCGCGATGGACGCGGGTATCAACTTTATGGACACTGCGAATGTCTATAACGACGGTGAATCCGAACGGGTTATCGGGAAGGCGGTTCGCGCAAATCGAGAGAAATGGGTTATCGCTACGAAAGTACACGGTTCGATGGGAGACGATGTGAACGAAGCAGGGTCACACCGATTTCACATTATGTCGGCGGTTGAAGCGAGTCTCAATCGACTCGGCACGGATCATATCGACGTTTATTATTTACATCGTTGGGATGCAACTACACGAATTGCGGAATCGCTACGGGCATTGGACGATTGCGTGCGGCAAGGGAAAGTGCGTTACATCGCTTGTTCTAATTTTCAGGCGTGGCGTATCTGTGAGGCACTCTGGACAAGCGAGAAGCATGGTTTGGAGGAGTTCGTGTGTGTGCAACCGCTTTACAACATCGTGAATCGAGATATTGAAGTGGAGTTGCTGCCGTTTTGTCAAAAGTATGATGTCGGTGTTGTGCCGTATAGTCCTTTGGCGCGGGGGGTGCTGTCTGGTAAGTATCTGCCCGGTGAAGAACCGCCGGATGGTTCGAGAGCAGCGCGAAAAGATAGACGGATTTTACAGACTGAGCTCCGCGAGGAGAGTTATGAAGTCGCGCAGAAAATCGGACCGTTAGCGGAGGCACACGGTAAAACGTTGACGCAGTTTTCATTGGCGTGGGTGTTGGCGAATCCGGTAATTACTTCCGTCATCATCGGTCCCCGCACGATGGATCAATTTGAGGATAATTTAGGGTGTTTGGATTGTACGTTAACGGAGTCCGATGAAACGGCTGTTAACGAATTGGTGCCGCTCGGAGAACACACGGGTAAAGGGTATAACGATCCGGCGTATCCTGTGTTAGGACGGTTTAGCGGATAGCAAGTGCGCAAGCCTATCCCGTTAATTTGCCACGGACCTGCAATCCCTGAGATGGGAAGCGGATCCGTGGCTAATATAGGTTGAACGATTATGAAAAGGAACTTCACTTAGCGGATTTGATGTTACCCCACATCGTCGTTAATTTTCCTTGAGGTTCAACGTCCAATAATTCGCCGAACCGATTGGTAATGAGTTCGCCGATTTCTAACCCGACTTGTGCAAGATAATCGTCAGGTTTATTGCCGAGTGTTTCCATGTGGAAATGGACGAAATAACCCTTCATATCTGGAGCAGCGAAGAGGATGGGATCAGCTGAGTTCCCGGCTGCAGCATAGATTTCGATGGGGTCGCACTTCTCTGCTTCCAACACGTTGATCTGTCCCGGACGGTTCGGGTTAAAGGCCTCAAGGCTGGGAATCAACTTCTTGCCTTCTTCGGTCGGTTCTACCGCGGCAGCGGTGGTTGTGATGTACTGTGCTGAAAAGTTGAGGACATCCATTACACCTTGATTGCCGGGGACAATCTTCTGACCGGGCGCGTCTTTCTTTCCAACGGCATAAAACGGCGTATCGCCTGAATAGATGAGCACGCCACCACCGAACAAGAAATTCTCAATCGGACTATCATCCTTCATGCCGATCGTGTAAACGATTTCGGGGACCACGATTGGGGAAACAATAACGCCTTCTGGATTCTCCTCCATATAAGCGAGAAACTCATCAGCGTTCCCGACAACAGAAGCGATTTTTGCCGCATCCAATTCCGCGACGACAGCATCCTCAATCTTCTTCGTCGATTTCCAATCGCCCCACCCATCGGCGTTAAAGCCGTAATTCTCATCGTAATAGAGGAACACTTCAGGTGCTGCCCATGTCGCCAGAGCAGACCAAAGGAGCATTCCAATTAGCAGGAAAATCTTGAATTGCAAGCGCAGCTTGCGGGCTATACCACAGATGTCATACCTCATGACAAAAACCTCCTTGTTTTTTGCCTGATTTATCCCGCGCAACTTTGCGAATGCTATCCAGAAACTGTTGCCGTGGTTTATAGAGAAGAAGTATTAGGTTACTTCAACCACGGTAGCATTCTGGTAAAGGCGCGAGAGTGCTCTTTGACGAGGAAGAAATTCCTTTGGGTTGTGTCAGAGAGCGCGTTACATCGCCGGATAGAATGTTTCCTGATTTCATAGAGTTGATACCCTAAGTTTGTGACGTAACCTTCAATCTCTGCGAAAATATCACGGTTTGTTTCACCGACATCTTTGAGTTCTGCCATTACGAGCGGTGCGTGTGTCCTTAAGCAGTGTTCACCACCTTGTAGGACTTCTAACTGATAACCCTCTACATCAATTTTGACAAAATCTGGCACCGATAGTTCGCGAAAAAGGTTGTCAATCGTGTCGAGTGTCACACGTTCGGATGCGGTGCGCTTGTTCGTATATTTTATCGACGCGGTGCCTTCTGCGAGTCCGGCTTCGGAATAGTGGATGCGGCGTTGCTCTACTCTATCACCGATGCCTTTGTTAATCACAGTGGTGTTCGTGAATCGGTTCAGAGAGACGTTTTCACGGAGGTAGCCGTAAGTACGTGATGCGGGTTCAAATGCGACGACTGCGCCGGTATCGCCGACCTGTGATGCGAGGAGACAGGTATAGAACCCGATGTTTGCACCGATGTCCCAACAAATATCGCCCGGTTCGATCATCTTTAGCAGCTTGGTGACGATATATCTTTCGTCATGCGTGCCGTAAAAATAGAGGTATTGGTGTTCAGGGTTCGCTAAGTTGGCTTTCAATCGGAACGGGTACTTGGTCTCAAAGGTTGTTATTGGATCTTCAGGGGTAATCCAATCTCTGGTAAGGTTCAAGAGTAGGCTCTTCCCATCAGTGATTGGACACCATCGGAGATAGCCGCGGACAAGCCGATTGAGTTGCCGATTCATCCCCACGTCTCAAGTCCCAATAGTTTTTTGCCGAGTTCGGTCAGTTGTGCGGTTTCGCCGGATTCATGCTCCTTTTCAGCACGTTCGCCGCCGAAGCCTGCCATGCGTTCTTTCCATGCATTGATGCGTCGCTGGCGTGCTTCCTGATTGGTTTCGCCTGCTGGGTACATCGTGATGTATTGGGCAACGCGTGGGATGTCAGCGGTATTGATGCCTGCACTGTGTGGCAAGGCACTGTGCCAAATGACGAGGTCCCCTGCTTTACCGGGAACAGGGACTGCTCCGAGTGCCACTAAATCCTGTTTCCTCGGATCTGCATCGTCAGGGAGGTTGTTTATCCACGTTTCAATTTTGTTATGGAATCCGGGGACACAGGTGAATGCGCCTTGGTTGGCGGCAGTATCGGTAAGATAGAGAACACCTTGCACATGGAAACGGAAAGGTAGGTCAATAGAGGTATCCCAGTGAAGTCCTAAGTTTGTACGTTCAAATTTACCCAGAAGATTGGGTGGACTCATGCTCGCTCGGTCAAAACTCACCCAGAGTTTCTCGGTGCCCCAAATTTCGGCGAAAGCCTGATGGACGCGCGGGGATTGCCGAGTTGCCCATAGCGCCGAATGTTGGTAGATTTCGACCATGATACCTTTACGTGGTGGGTCCGGATACCAACTGTCTGGGTCTTCGGCATCCATTTCGATGAAATCCCAGACAGCGTTGGCGGCATCTCGGATTAATTCCGGCGGTGCAGCATCACGGATAACGACGTAACCGTTCTCTTCCCAAAAAGCGCGATCTTCGGAACTTAAAACTGCCATCTTTTCCTCCAGTGACTAAGGTTGTCAGCAGAAAGCGTTGGGTTTCACTATGTTTCTGTGTGGATATGCTGGTATTTTAGTGTTTATGTCCTTTTGGATACTAACCTCTGATTTTTAATGCCGTTCAACCCAACCTACAAAAATCTAAGGCTGTCAGAATTCCCATTTTCTTATCCCAATCGACGTAGGTAGGCAGATAAAAAGATAACGATCAATCCGAAGATTATCGTTAGGTTGAGCCAAGGTGCGGGTCTCTTTTGATACACACTGAACACCGGATATGGAAATGTCAAGACAATTGCTAACGTGAATATGAGAAAGACAATAAAAAGTTTGATACCTAAGACGAGGATGTAGAGCGAGTAATCTGAAACAACTGGATCAATAGTGGCTTCTGCGCGTGCACTGCGAAAAAAGGTAATAAAGTTATATAAACCCGATATGAGGATGGTTAATAACGCTGTCCAGACAATGCCGCTGAAGCGTCGCAAGGCGGATGCGATCAGGTTTTCGGAATCAGTGGAACGGTTGGCAATCGGTAGCAGAACAACGCGAAAGAAAAAGAACCCTCCTATCATCAGGACGACGGATCCGACATGTATCCATTGTATCAACGATTTCAGTAACATGTTTTGTAGTGGCCAGCAACCAGTTAACAGTTAACAGTAAGAAAGAGATCTCTTTTCTGATAACTGGCAACTGGTAACTGGTAACTTTTTTACACCACCGGTTTCCCACCAACAGGGTTAAAACAGGCACGGGATTGCTTGCATGCGTCGGGTGATACAAACTCATCATCGGGACCTACGACTTGCATCGTGCAGTTGCACCAATAGTGTGAACCGGGGTTGTTTTCAACGAGGTTCTGCAGATTGCCGCCCGGAATGTAAATCGCCTTCGTCCGCAGATTTTGGCAGATTGGACGATTAAAGATTGGAAGTGTTTTTCCTTCTAACATATTGCTGCTCCTTTCTTTAGCTTGTTGCCATCATAGCGGCGCGGCTGACGAGGTTCTGTGTTAGCGTCACCTTATAGGCGTTATCGTTCAAGGGTTGTGCGTCCTTGACGGCATCCGATCCTGCTTGCCTACCGACTGTTTCGTTAATCATCTTACCGGTTAGTGCGGCTTCGGCTTCTTTGGAGCGCCACGGTGCGGGTGCGACACCGCCGAGCACGATGCTCGCGGATACACAGGTTTTGCCATTCATTTCAAAGACCGCTGCCACGCTTGCCAATGCGAAGTCTGGTGCGCCTTTCTCGCGTGCTTTCAGGTAGAAACTCTTCGTATTCGGTTTCGCAGGCGGTACTTGGACTTCGACGACAATTTCGTTGGATTGCAGCACGTTTTCTCGGAACGGGTTTGCTGCCGGTAAGGTAAAGAAATCCTCAAGCGACATCGTTTTCTCACCTTCGGGTCCGACGATTTTGACCGATGCACCGAGTGCGATGAGTGCGGGTGCGAGGTCCGATGGATGGACGATGTAAACAGGATCGCCGCCGAGGATAGCGTGGTATTTGCTTAACCCGTCAACGGCGAAACAGATGTCTCCGCCTTTTTTGAGGCAACTGGTTGCTTCATCACGGTAATACCAGCAACGTGGACGTTGACAGAGGTTACCGCCGAGCGTGCCGACGTTCCGAATCTGTGGTGTCGCAATAGAACCCGCGGCTTCTGCCAAGACAGCGTAGTGTTGCCGAATTGTTGGGTGCTTCGCGATGTCAGCGACGGTCGTTAATGCACCGATGGTTAAGCCTGATGCGTCTGCCTTGATGCCATCCATATCGGGTAAGGTTTTGAGATTGATGAGCGTCTTGGGTGTCTCAATGTATTCCTTGAGTTCACCGAGCAGGTCGGTGCCGCCGGCGATAAGCATGACTTCGCCCCACCGGCTGTCGCTCAGCAGTGTGGTAACCTGTTCCAGGCTGGTGGCGTTGACGTAACTAAATTTCTCCATAGCTTACCTCCTTATGCCTTGTTCTCAGCGAGTGCGGTGAGAATTTTATCCGGTGTAATCGGTAGTTCTCGGATTCGGACACCGATTGCGTTGTAAACGGCGTTTGCGATAGCACCGAGTGTCGGGATACATGGCGGTTCACCGACCCCTGTAACCTTCCGGTGTGTATCAAAGACGATGGATTTAATCTCCGGTATCTCGAAAGTTCCTGGGACTTTGTAATCCTCAAGGTTTGCGTTGAGCATCCGTCCGGTTTCTGCGTCCATGAAGCGTTCTTCAAGGAGTGCTTGCCCTAACCCCATGATAACACCGCCGTTAATCTGGCTTTCTGTCGTCAATCGGTTGATTGCGAGTCCACAATCCTGAACGGCGACGATCTTGATAACGCTGATGGCACCGGTTTCGGTATCGACTTCAACTTCAGCGAATTGTGTGCCTGCAACGCCGCCTTGACGGAGTTCTCTATCCCAGTGTCCACCTTCAGTGATGCTTTCCATGCCGAGTTGCCCGGTTGCGAGTTCCCACTTAATTGTCTTGGTTCTATCAGAGACGACGTAGATTGTGCGGTTCCCGACGCGTAGGTCTTCGACAGAAGCCTCAAGTTGTGGTGCGACGCGTTGAAACAATTTCTGTTTTGCTGCCGCTGCGGCTGTTTTGATGACCGGTGCGACAGATGCGGTTGTCTGACTACCGCCGCTACCGCCGGATGGGAGTCCAGGCCCACTATCGCCGACCTTTACGGTAATATCGGTCGGGTCGAGTCCCAATTCTTCGGCGACGATAATAGCCATCGCTGTACGGATACCGGTTCCGATGTCTTGTGTTCCGGTAACGGCTTCAACAGTGCCATCGGAATTGATAGTGACACGTGCTTGTGTGCCGTCTCCGCCGCCGCCGCCCCATTGTCCGCTGCCGACACCCATGCCGCGTTTTTTTACGCCGGTGCCGGAACCGGGGACACTGTTGCGACGGTGCCATCCGATCTCTTGTGCACCGAGGGTGTATTGTGCTTGTCGAATTTCGCTCGGATCGTTGATACGTCGGAATTCCAATGGGTTCATACCGAGTTTCTCGGCGAGTTCATCCATCAAGGAATCCATGGCGAATGCGCCTTGTGGATGTCCTGGTGCGCGCATTGCGCGTTGGTTGCCGACGTTGACAGCGACGTTCCTCCGCTCAGTGCGTCGGTTGGGTACATGATAGACGTAGGGTGCTTGAAAACCTGCGCCGCTTGAGATGCCGCCTGTGCCGTAACCTTTCATATCGTAGGCGATGATGCGTCCGTCGCCTGTCGCGCCTGCGCGTACGTGCTGTGTCATCGAAGGACGGTTACCCGCGACGAGGTGCTCGGCTTTCCGAGTGAGCATCAGTTTGACAGGTCTGCCTGTGGCACGCGCCAAGTTAGCGGCGGTGCGTCCCTCCACACCGGGTCCGAATTTGCTTCCGAAACCGCCTCCCATGTGCTCTGTGATGACTCTGACCTGATTGGCTGGCAGATTGAAGTGCCCTGCTAAATCGTTGCGGACACCAAAAACGCCTTGTGTAGATGCCCAGACAGTTAGATTCTCGTCATCTTCCCATTCAGCGACGTGTCCATGCGTTTCCAAGCAGACGTGTGTTTGGACAGGTGTGTGATAGGTCGCCTCTACTTCAACAGCGGCTTGCTCAAATCCTGCGTTAATGTCGCCTTCTTCTCTGACGTTCGGTTCGCTCTGGTTTCCAGCCCAGTCGTCTCGGATCTGTGGTGCGTTTTCCCGCATTGCGTCTTCTTCTGTAACGACATGCGGTAGTTCTTCGAGATCGACACGGATACGTCGAATCGCGTCTTTGGCGATGTCATCTGTCTCCGCTGCGACTGCGGCGATCTCTTGTCCTTGGTAACGGATTTGCCTTCCAACTTCAATGAGCGGTAAAACGGCTTTGACACCGGGCATCGCTTCTGCTTCGCTTAAGTCTAAATCGACGACATTTGCACGTGCGACTTCGGAACGTAAGATGCGTCCGTAGAGCAGTCCCGGTCTATTAATATCAAAGGTATACTTCGCTTTTCCTGTAACCTTATCTTTACCTGACAAACGGGGTATCCGTTTGCCGATAAGACGAGATTCACTTGCTTCTCCCCATGATGCCATACGTTTTCCTCCTATGGACACTCACGCCGATGGAGCCGTCGGTTTTGTGTCCGGCAAGCCGAGGCTTGCTTTCAATAACAGCGATAGGAATTACATCTTCTTGGATGCGGTCTTGACAGCATCAAAGATGAACGGATAGGTGCCACAGCGACATGTATTTCCGGACAGACCGACTTTGATCTCTTCAAGTGTCGGTTTTGTATTTTCGCTCAACAGTGCTGCGGACGAGACGACGAAACCGGGTGTGCAGAACCCGCACATCAGTGCGTCGTGTTGGACGAATGCTTCTTGGACGGGGTGCAGGTCGTCGCCGTCTGCTAACCCTTCGACGGTTGTTATCTGCTTGCCTTGTGCGTCGATAGCCAGCATCATACAAGCGTAGACGGTTTTGCCGTCCACCATGACGGTACAACCGCCACATTCACCTCGGTCGCAGATCAGTTTGGCACCGGTTAAGTCAATGTTTGTTCCACTTGTATCAATTCCGTCACGTAAGACGGTTAAGAGGGTTGTGCGCGCTTCGACCTCAACTTGATACGGTTTACCGTTGATATTGAGTTGAATTGTTGCACTGGCAACGGCGTCCCCTGTTTGCGCGTCAGCCGCTTTTTCGCTGCCGATCAAGACGCTGGGTGCGACGGTCGCGGCGACAGTCCCCGTACCTACACCTTTCAAGAAGTTCCGGCGGGAGATGTTCGTCCCCTGTTTTTTCTCTTTCTCAGGCATGCGGTGTCTCCTTCAATCAATTGTAAATTTGGACTGTGAAAGTGATATTCATCGTTTCGCTTGGATAATTTGCCACTGTTTAATTTTGACAATATATCATATTTCGCATTTTTTATCAAGCGAAAAAATCAAGAGCAGAAATTTAATCGGGGAATAAAAAATTGATTGGCAATTTTTCATAAAATCGGGTATCATATTAAGAGGTTGATGCATGCATCAAAGGATTTTTGGTATAGACCTTATTTTTTCACAAACTATAAAAGGAGTTATCATGGCTGGGAATACGTTTGAAATTAGCGACGATACGTTTGAAGGGATGGTGCTGACATCAGACACACCTGTTGTTGTTGATTTTTGGGCAGAGTGGTGCGGTCCGTGCAAAATGATTGCGCCGATTTTAGAAGAACTCGCTGGGGAAAATTCAGAGACCTTCAAAGTTGGGAAAGTCAATGTTGACGATAATCGCCAGACGGCGATGCAGTATAACGTTCGGAGTATACCGACACTGCTGGTATTCAAAGAAGGAAAAGTTGCGGGGCAGATTGTCGGTGCAATGCCTAAAGATGCACTTAAAAAGAAAATCTTAGATGTTCTGTAAATCCCTGCCCTTGAAATGGAAGGTTGGAAGTTTCGGGATTGCCGTTCCGTTCTCGCCTTCCATTTTTTAATTTTCCTGCCTCTCTACGGTTCACTATGCTTTGGAAATTTGTTTATAATGCCTTCGCTGTCCCAGCGATGTTCATCGGTTTTCACTGTGCCGGGTGCTGCAACCCTAAAATCCGAGAAGGCATCGAAGGGCGGAAACGGGTATTCATGGAACTGGTTGACCAACTCCAGCGGGCGCGCGATTTAGAGAAAACGGCGTGGTTCCATTTCACCTCTGTCGGTGAGTTCGAGCAAGCGAAACCGCTTATTGAAGCGATTTACGCAGAGACCCGAATTGTTTTAACCTTTTTTTCACCGTCCGTTGCACCGAATGCAAAGCCCTACCCTTATGCCGACGCTGCCGTTTACCTACCTTTAGACACACCCCGTAACGCTGAGCGTTTAATACATCTCATTGAACCGGCGTTGATCGTCTTTTCTAAATTCGATATTTGGCCCAATCTTGTCTGGAAAGCCGCTGCGCATGAGATTCCGATTATTGTGGTTGCCGGCACGCTTCATGCCGAATCGAAACGGTTATCCGACTTTGCGAGACCGTTTTTTCGGAGTGTGCACCGACATATCCGTTTGCATTGTGCGATCTCGACAGCGGATGCGGCGCGTTTTCAGGAGCTCTGCTCATCGGAACACGAGATTGTTGTTACGGGGGATACGCGCTATGAACAGGTTTACCGACGGGCAGTTTCTGTTAAACCTGATGCTGAATTTTTTCCGGGACAGCGAAGCCTAAAGCGTCCTATTCTCATCGCCGGTAGCACATATACAGAGGATGAGCGGGTGCTGTTGCCAGCGTATCAGCTGCTACGAAAAAACGGACGCGATAAGCATCCGCATCTAATCCTGGTTCCGCACGAACCGACACCTGAACGGATCAAGGAGATTCGTGGACATTTGGTGCGCGAGCGGTTGGAATATCTCTGTTTTTCTGAACTCAGGCCTGAGGTGGATTTGTCGGCAGTGGATGTGCTTATCGTTGATACCGTGGGACTGCTTGCGAAACTGTATCGGTTGGCGGACATTGCATTTGTTGGTGGGAGTTTCCGTGGGAGTGTTCACAATGTGATGGAACCGGCTGCGATGGCGAAGCCTGTTATCTTCGGTCCAACGATCCAGAATGCACACGAGGCATCTCTGCTTGTAGATCACGGCGGTGCGAAATTGGTTCGGACTGCACAGGAACTGGCAGATGCTACTACGATATGGTTGGACGATGCGGATGCGCGGACAGTAGCCGGTAGTATTGGCAAGCAGTTGATTGAGGAGAATTTGGGCGCGGTGGAACGGACTTTGGTGCATTTGCGGAAGTTTGTGTGAAGTATAGTGAGAATAACTCACTTTACAAGACGCGGAGGGACAAATGGTTACCGCTGTACCGTCAGCTGTTGTGCTGACAAAGAGCGCGTGCACGGACTCATCCAAATGTAATTTGCGGTAGGCGTACTAAATATTGTTGAGCCTGCCTACCGCAAACGAAAAATATACTAAAATCACTCAATTTATCACTGACTACCAAATTCAAACCGACTGTAAACGCGACAATATTGTAAGACCACCAGTTGTTAAACATGGCGTAGGTGTTGGAAATCTAAATCAAAAGTTGTAACTTGTTATCAATCCGAATTTAAGATCCTTTTCCGTGCTATCGTAACTGACGGTAATACCACCTGCCATCTTTGAAATAAAACTCTCTGGAGACTTATTTCCCGAGGATTCGTTTCCATCAGAGCTCTCTCCGAGCTTATTTCCCGAGGATTCCTTTTCATCAGGAAGATCAAACAGGTAAAAACCCAGTCCAGGCTCATACGTAATATCTGATACAGGTGCTCCGCTCCGATTTTTAACACGGAGAAATGCCCCGATTCCGTATGTTTTTTTCTCAAGACCTGTTTTAGCAACAGATGTGTCTTCAGGAGTGTCCTCAGGAAAATTTGGTATCCATAGGATATCTATGTCAGCATTCAGCAGTACGAAATCTTCATAGTTTCCATCGCGTGCCGCAACAACCATCCGTGCGATCTGCGAGTTTTGGTTAGATGGACTCAAAATCATGGTCTTAGTAACTTCAACTTGATCAAGATTGCTATAGTTGTTTTGCTTCGCAGCACCGACAGAGACACCTGCAAAAAATTTCCAGGGCAAGAGTATACTATAGCGTGCACGTCCTGATAGTCCCATCAAATTTCGATCGTCGAGCCCACGAGGCACCTCTGAATTAACAAGTTTATACTTGCCGCGCTGATAGCCAACTCTGACCCCAGCCCATTGACCGCGCACAAATGGTGTGGTATCAGCCTCAGAAATAGTATCGTTATCTTCGGGGATCCATCCGTGGATAAGAAAAACATTTGCCGTAATATCAGATGATATATCACCTCCATCAAAGAGTCCTATGTAGCCATTTGCAGACTTTCCACCAACTTCAAAGCCGAATCTCAGCACCCTTGGTTTCAATTGATAAATAAATCTACCTTTCATACTGCTATCGGCTACATTAAACTGGATATCTCTTTCCTTCCAAGGACTCTCTTTCACGATATCCCCTACTATGTTTTGTTGCTCAACGGTTGTAGATTCATCAATAACATCCTTTAGAACAATTTGTGGGGAAATCAACGACGATATCGCAGCATTCTCCGAAGCGTTTTGGGCTTGGACATAGCCGACACAAATTAGAACATATAAACAGAATAAAAATAAGGACAATCTCATATTTTGTTTACCTCCAAATAAGCAATAGACAAACATTGTTCAGATTTTATAAACTAAGTTGCTACCTCAGAAAAATCACTCCATCTCTCGAGTGAAGTTATTATATTTAATGACCATAGGCTATCAAGGTCAGAAAGACCTTGATCAGATAATCACATATGCTCACTAAAAGCTCTGCTTCTATCGAAATAAACCGAGTCTTATTATGATAAAAAGCAAATTTTGTGCCAATTCTCTTAATAAGCAGAAATAATTATGATGAACAGTTAAATTTCTTGCGCGCTTTGCACAGGAATGTGTTTAGAACACAAGTGTATCTTATATTTATTGAAAGGAATGTCAGCGTTAGTTTTTTTCTTAAACCACTTTGCTGAGAAGGTAGGAGAAAAATGAAGAACGGTTTGCAATTCGCTTATTCTTGCCAGTATGCAAAAACTATCTTGTTGCTATGTAAAAATTGCGTGATTGTGCAAAAATTACCTCATTGATACGCGCCCGCGTTTCCGGTATACACCTATCACAGATTTGATAACAGAGGCATACCCAAATTTAACGCAGTGGCGTGGTATCCTCACCGGATTGTGTCTGGTAGCGGATTGTTAGGATGGGACGTAGGTTTTCGTCGGTTGCTTCTTTTGAGGTGAAGATGATGGGGACATCGCCATCTTGTAAGGCGAAGAGGTAGCCGTAGTTGTAGTCAGGGTTTGCAACCCAAAAACGGACGGCATCGGTGAGGAGTTCGCTTTTGAATTCATAACGTTTGCCCGGGCCCTGAATTTCGTTCGTGCCGTCAATGCGATGCGCGACATCCTCGGAACCGTTGTAGTCGCTCTCGTTGTCGCCGTCTATGCCTGATAGCATGGCTTGCGCTGGCGGTCTGTTCCACGGGAGTTCGCGATGCAACGCGCTGTTGTAAGTGAGTTCGTTGTCTTCCGCACGCGTTGATGTGCCTCTTCCCTCCTTCCACGGGAGTAGGACACGCCGATAGAGGACGGTCTGCGCAGCGTCGGTTTCGCACTGCTGGACATGTAGGCTTATCGTTGCTTCTAAGACCTGTGCGGGTTCACGGATTCCCATATCCTCAAATGCGTCGAACAGATCAAAAGCGACGAAGAAGACGCTTCCTGTCGGATCACAGAGGAGCGTCGGTTCGGCACCGGCGTTGTTGTTTCGGGTCTTTCTATCTTTGTTTACCAAGAGCGTGGTATCCTGCAAACCGCCAGAGAAGGTGACGGCATCGCTTGCGCCGAAGGTTATCTCATTTATAGATGGGAGTGTAACCACGATTCCGGTTTGTAAATTTGGAAGTGTGAGACGGTAGGTTTTCTCTATCTCTAATGGTGTTGTGAGGAGCAGGACGCGGTTCAACCGCTCATCGAGTAGTGCATACTCGACTTGGACATCTGGCGCAATTTGATAGTTCGCTAAGTCTTCTGCGATTTCGGCTTCCAATTGTCCGTCAAATTGCAATTGGATTGCGGTTTGGGAGAGTGGGGTTGCTTTCAGCAGTTTTGGGAGTTCTGCTGCGTCAGCGGCTGAAATGTGGCAAAATAGGAGTGATAGAAATATCGTCAACCGGTTAATTATGCTAAAATAGATTTTCACAAGAGGTCTCCAAGATTGTATATCGCGAGTGCAGCTCGGTCCAAGGGTCTCTGAAGTTTTCAAGGTTTCCGTTTAAAATCCGGTTCGGTTGCATGAAGATTAAAATATTAATTCGGTAATTTCTTGGGCAGTCCGGTTCGGTTGCAAACCGAACCTACCGGCCTGTGGAAAATCGGGATTGTAGCTCGCTCCTACGGTATATCTGCTGTGATAAAGACAGCGTTTAGTACATCTCGCTCCTGTTGACCGGAGGGTCTATTGACGAGGGTATCGTTGACGATGAAGGTGCTCGAGGAGCCGCCATCGAGATTAATTGCTTCTGTTGCGCCGAGTTCTATGAGGATACTGGCGAGTTCATAGAGCGTTAGACCGGTGCTATACTTCGGTTGCCGTCCGTCTGCGACAACCAGAAAGAGTGTATCTGCGTTGTAACCGAGTGCTGTTCGGGGTTCATGGCTCAGATTTAGTACAGGTGCACGTTTGCCGGGGGTATGCCGTTTTTCGGCGTTGTGCATCTCCGCGATTGTCTGATTAATCTCTCCATCTTTGAGAAGTCGGAGTCGGCCGCCGATGGCGTGTTGGACCTTGTTCCATTCGGGTGGCGAGAGGGAGAGTGTGAGTTTGCCGTTCGCGCCAGCACTGAACTCAGAAACCGCAGGGTCTCTCAGACGTGCGTTAAACCAGAGGACAGCACCGTTTCTGGGAATTGGGCTGTTTCCGTCGCTGAGGACATTTTCGACGCGATAAGTGTGCTCGTAGTGAGGTGTCAATGGGAGTGGAAGCCCGCTGATGATGACCTCTTTGCCGCGACGACGGTTGGTGCGTGTCGATTCACCGAGGCGGGGTGTGTAAAGCGTCACTTGACACCCATCAAGCCGCCGCTGATTCACACATCCGAGTACCAGTGTCCGCTCGTCGATTTGGATGTTGGCTTCCATACGTACAGAGGAACTCAAAAATTCACCAGTCTCGGTTACGCCGAAACATGCCTCGGTATCGGTGGGTTGCGTAATGAGTTCACCATCTTGGATATGTAAGTTTTCTAATACGCCGCCGTAGCCGCGCATATCTCCGAGTACGCCGAACCCGCCGTTGACAGCGACAATGACGCGTCGGTCACCGCGTTGATTGCGGCGGTTTGCCATAGAACGGACGGTCTCTTTTCCTAAGACTTGTGCGTTTGCGAGTGCGACCTCAAAGTGTAGCGCGGGTTCACTGCGCGACATCTCGGCGACGTAAAGCACACATGTTTCGACATCCCAGTTGTAACGGTAGATATGGATGCCCGGTGTCAGGTCAGGAAACAGTACCTCTTTTTCGCCACCGGCTTGCGCGATGAGGGTTGTCGTTAAAAGGAGATAGATGAGGGTGCAGAATCTATGCATTACGGAAAATTTCAACGGCGAAATAGTCAATAGGTTGTTCTATCGGTGGTCGCAGTTTCTTGACGATGAGATGTACCGCATCGACTGCGAATTGTTCTAAAATTGTGGTCGTCATCTTTTCTGCGAGTGCTTCGATGAGCTGGAACGACTGCTGTGTACCGATCTCAACGATGCGTGAAACGACCTCGGCGTAATCAATTGTGTCTGTGAGTGCATCGGTATTACCCGGATTGGTAAGTTGACAGTGTAAAGTTGCATCAACTTCGTAATGGCCACCGACCTGTCGCTCTTCTTCAGGGACACCGTGGTGGCCATGGAATCGAATGCCTTTGAGAATGAGTTTGTCCATTTTTCGCGAAGTTTGCGTTCCACTTAATCTTCAGGGATCTCCCCGAAGGTATGCGCGGGTTCTACGAGGTCTTTAACCTGTTTTCCGTTGTTTCCGCCGGTGTAATCAATTGCCCGGATTTTCCAGTCACTCCCATCTTTTTCGAGTGCGGAAATCAGATCGCCTTGCAGACCGCCCCACCTATATGCGCCTCGTAAGACGGCTTCTTTTCCTCTGCTGTCAATAGCGATGTAAGCGATGTTAACTGTCACTGCGCCTTGTCGGAGTCGGAAGATACCCTCCCACGCCGATGTTACTGCTTTCCAGCCGTTGTTCCTTTCAAAAGTGCCAGCCCAGAAGGTCCATGCGGTAAAAACGTCGTCTGACTCGCTTTTGAACCAAACATCGGCAAGTACATCAACATCTTGATCGCCGTGTGCGGTTGTGTATCTGTCGTAGAGTTCTCGGATGGCTTCCTCTTCAGCGGCGAAGTCGATGTTCCTTTCAAGAGTTCCTATCGGTTCTGTGGGTTGCGAAGGTGTAGTGGTTGAGGTTTCTGTCTCGGTCGGTTCGGAATCTTCATCGTCTGCACCACAGGCAATCATACCGGTGATGAGTAGCATGATGATTAGATAACAAATCGCTTTCGGTCTCATAATTTACCTCCTGCCTTATCTCCAAAATAGATGACTTACATTGACACAATTTTTTTTATTCTATCAGAATCGTTAATAAAAAGCAAACTTAATTTTAATTTTCCGTTCTCGGTTTTCGCTTTTCAGTTTTCAGAATAAGGGTTTTTGTGTTATACTTTTTGTGGAGTTTAGATGCTGTTAACCGCTAAAAATTTTGTTGAAGGGGGACCCTTATGAACGTTACAGTTAAATATTTTGCCGTATGCCACGAGATGTTAGATAGGTCGGAAGAAGAGATGGACCTTCCGGAAGGTGCTACCGTCCAAACGATTTTAAAACGACTTGAAGAAGAATGGCCCGAGATTGCTGAGTTTTATGAAGTGATGCAGATGTCTGTCAACTGGGAATACGCCACGGAGAACACTGAACTCGTAGAGGGTGACGAGGTGGCTCTGATTCCGCCGGTAACAGGGGGTTGCGATGTTTAAAATCACAACGGGGGTTATCACAGGCGAGTCGGTTCGCGAAGCCGTGGAGGGTCCTGATGCTGGTGCGGTGGTGCTGTTCTTCGGCACTGTCCGTAATAATACCGGTGGCAGACCTGTCAAATGTCTCGAATATGAGGCGTATCCACCGATGGCGGAAAAGAAGATGGCAGAAATTGCCCAGGAAATCTCGGATAAATGGGGAATTCATCGCGTTGCTATGGTCCACCGCGTCGGAAAGTTAGAGATCGGTGAGGTAAGTGTAGCGGTCGCAGTCGCATCCCCGCATCGCAAGGACGGTTTTGAAGCGTGTAAGTATGCGATGGACCGCCTCAAGCAGATTGTCCCGATCTGGAAGCGCGAAGTATGGGCAGACGGCGAAACGGAATGGGTGAAACCGGATGCCGTCTATTTCGATGCGCTTAAGCCACGCAAAACCGATCCACAAACCGACTAAAGATTGAGATTGCCTGCGGGAACTGATCCAATGCCATCCATTCATCAACGGTGTGTGCCTGCAGAATGCTTCCCGGTCCGATGATGACGGTTTCCATGTGCTGTGCGAAGACGGCTGCATCGGTGCTATAGGCGACAGTTTTAGGCGTATCTTCACCGGTAATTTCGAGTGCTGCTTGGATGATTTCTGCATCTGGTGGCGTGCGTACAGGTGGCGCGTCGATATAGAGATCAAATATCAACCCGTGTTTTTCAGCGGATTCGCGTGCGCGGTCTATCCAGACCTGCGGATCGTCCCCCGGCATTGGGCGATAGTTAATGCTACAGACACTCAAGGGTGAAGTAATATTTGCAGCACACTCGCCATCGCTGATTGTAATGTTCCAATCGGTGAAAGGTGGCGTGAATTCGTCGTTGAAATATCGGGTATCGCTTGTCAATTCGTGATATATGTCGTGCATTTCTGCGAGGAACGGAATCAGCTTGAGATTCGCGTTATCGCCTTCGCCGGTGCTGCTATGTGCTGCACGTCCGTGCGCGGTAACGGTGAAGCGGACGGCTCCTTTGTGTGCGTATACGGCATGCAGTTCCGTCGGTTCACCGACGACACCGTATTGCGGGAACCCGTGTTTTTTGAACATCTCCGATTTTTCCGCGACGGCTCTTGCGCCGAAGTATCCTACCTCTTCATCAGCCGTAATCACGACGTAGAGTGGTGCGCCCAGTTTTGATGCTGCGTAGTGCGATGCCACTTCAATCATACAGGCGACGCTGCCTTTCATATCGCAACTGCCCCTACCGTACATCCTTCCATCAGCGATCCGTGCCTCAAACGGATCCATTGACCAGCCGATAGCTGGGACAGTATCTATGTGTCCGAGGAGTGCCAACCCACGTTCACCGTTCACCGGTCCTTTACGTCCGATGAGGTTTACTTTTAGCACACCTGCGGGGTCCCTGTATTCAACGCGTTCGACTTCACAATCTACAGCTTCAAGTGTTTCGGTCAGAAAATCCATGACCTCAACATTGCTGAGCGGACTGACTGTATTATATCCGATGAGTGTTTTGGTGAGTTCTTTTGCATCCATAGTTGCGAATTTTACAAAAAGCGCGAAAGTTTGTCAACAAGTTTTTTAAGGCGATCAAAAGTTGGATTAATGTAGCGTCCACTGTTGATTTTCCCTGTTTATGCCACAAACTAACAGTTTGTGCTACAATGAGTTTGGTATTCATAGGCAGTGACAGCGACTGCCACAATCGCGGCGGTTTCTGTGCGTAAGATGTTTGTGCCGAGTGTTACGGGGATACACCCGTTTTCAATTGCGGCGGTAACTTCTTGATCCGAAAAACCGCCTTCGGGTCCAACAAAGAGTGCGATAGATGTCGGTTGTGAAGCTTCCCGCAAAACTGTCTTAATATGCTGTGGACGCGGTTCCTGTGTAAGGTGTGGATTGAGAATTAGGGGAAGTGAGAATTTGTGGAGTTGTGTGAGAGATGCCCCAAAGGTCTGTGGTTCACAGAGTTCAGGGAGCCACGCGCGTTTACACTGCTTTGTCGCAGCGATGACGATACGGTGCCATCGTCCATACCGGTTTTGGCTCGGTTTTTGTAAGGCGTATTCCGCATGTAACGGTACGATCCGTGTGACACCGATTTCAGTTGTCTTTTGAAGGATTAACGCCATCTTATCGTTTTTCGGAAGTCCTTGGAAGAGCGTAATCGAAGGTGGACCACTCGGGTGAAATTCATGACTGAGAATCCGGACTTCACTTGAAGCGTTTTTTGTGCCTACATGGCGTACTTCGGCGGTATAGACATTGCCTTGTCCATCAATAATTCGGACAGTTTCATCGGGTGTTATACGGAGGACATTGCGGAGATGGTGGTGCTCTGCGTCGGTGATGATGGCAGTATCCGTGCGGATCTGAGGCGGCGGAACGTAAAAGGTGTGCATCAGGCGGTACCGGTGCGGAGTTTTTCGATAACTGCCTCTGGTTGTTGGCTGCGGAAGATAGCGGTGCCAGCGACGAGAATTGTCGCGCCTTGACGGATAGCAAGGGGTGCGATTTCTGTGGTTACGCCGCCATCAATAGAGATGTCAAGCGGGCGAGGGGACCTCGCCCCTACAGTCTTAATTTGATGCAACGCCGTTATTTTCTCGAATGTGCTCGGTTGGAAGGCTTGCCCGCCGAACCCGGGTTCAACACTCATTGGTAGTACCAAGTCAATATCTGAAAGGTAGGGAATGACTGCAGTGGTAGGTGTTTTGGGTGAAAATGCTACGCCGGGTTTAATACCGTGTGCCTTAATCGCTGAAATGACTTCGTTAGGTTCATCATTGCTTTCGATGTGAAAGGTAATGAAATCTGCGCCTGCTTCGGCGAGTGCGTTGATATAGCGGAGTGGGTGGGTCACCATGATATGGACATCGAATGGGACTTCGGTTATTTGGCGAACGGCAGCGATGAGCGGCGGACCGATAGCGAAGTTTGGCACAAATTCACCGTCCATAACATCAAAGTGAAGCATATCCGCGCCGGCATCGACCATCCGTTTTACTTCATCTCCAAAACGGCTGAAATCTGCGGCGAGGAGTGAGGGTGCGATTTTAGGGTTCGGAATTTGGAGACTCCTTCGGTATAATTTCGGTACTTTTAACCCCTTAAATCCCCCTTATCAGGGGACTTGAAGGCAGAATCGGGACTTTTAACCCCCTAAATCCCCCTTATCAGGGGGACTTGAAGGCAGAATCGGGACTTTTAACCCCCTAAATCCCCCTTATCAGGGGGACTTGAAGGCAGAATGTGTAAGTTCTATTTATATAGTTTTTCGAGTAATTTTTCGTTATTTTCAAGGACGATCACTTGTGTTTGCCCGAAGACATGTACACCTTTGCGTTCAAGGTCAATCACTGCGCCGGGGGCGTACAATTGATCAATTACGGTGCGTTCACCTGAATCATCGGTGATAATAATTTTGACGTGGCGTGAGAGGTTTCGATTTTCTGCTTCTGTGACGTGGTACTGGAAGGGGAGCAGTCTCCCGACGCTTTCGACAGATTCTTGCCCGCTAATTTCGAGAAGGATGAGGCCTCCGGTTTTTACGAGTACGCCGCCTGCAGGTTTGTGTGCGATAACCACACCCTCAGGGATCCTGGGATGTGAACTATATACGGTTTCAACATTGAGTCCGGCTGCTTCTAAGGCGACAAGGACTTCCGTAGCGGGTTGTTCTTGGAAATTTGGGAGTTGTATAGATTTTGGTGTCGGACCTTGACTGACTAAAAGATTGACAGAGGTTCCACGGCGTTGACCACCCCCTTCTGGCGGGGTTTGCGCGATGACGGTATCTTGTAGATAGATTTCGGAATGGACGCTGGCGACCTGATTTGGCTGGAAGCCGGCAGTTCTGAGCGTCTCAATAGCGGCAGCCTGAGATTTTCCGATAACAGAGGGTACCGGAGCCAATTCCACGCCTATGCTGACAGTGATTGTGACAGGTTGGTAGTATTTGATTCTAAAGTTCGGTTCTGGGTCTTGCGCGATGATTTCGCCTTTTGGCGCCTCACTACTTGCCTCGTGAATCTCTTTTGCGGGTCGAAGTCCGGCTTTATTGAGGATTGGGACAGCTTCATAGTAGGTTTTACCGATAATGTTGGGTACAAGGACCTCTTCTGTCCGAACCCATGCTGGGACGACCACAAAAATGATTAGCACGCCGACGATACCAGCCAAAATTAAGAAGTAGAGTAAAACCTTGACGACAGCAAATAGGATATTATTAATTTGATTCATGATGATGCCGTTAAAAGTTGTTCACCGGTCTGGACTTGGTATCCGTTAATAAAATCGCCTGCTTCCATAGCCTTCTTGGTTGCGGGTTGGATTTTCAACAGTTGGAGTGCGCCGTCATAAGTTGCGACGAGCAGTTTCCGTTTTTCGACGATTTCGAGTGTCCCCGGCAGAGCGTCGAGCGTTTGTGGGAGCGGTTGAGAGTTGATGACCTTGAGTCTGAGATTGTCTCGGAAGAAGGTATACGCGCCGGGCCAGATTGCGGTGCCTCTGATGAGATTGTAAATTGTTGTTGCGGGTTGATGCCAGTTAATGTGTCCGATCTCTTTTGTCAGTCGTGGTGCGTGCGTTGCCTCTGCGTTGTTCTGTGGTGTTGATAGCGGTGGTGTGTTTTCCGGCATTCGGGACAGGCATTTGACGAGTTGTTTAGCACCGAGTTGTGCCAATTGTTCTGTCAATGTGAAGGCGGTATCCTCATTTCGTATCTGGATGCGGACGGCAGAGATAACATCGCCTGTATCCTCACCTGCGTCGAGTAGCATGAGTGTCACACCTGTTTCGGTTTCACCGTTGATCAATGCCCATTGGATCGGTGCTGCACCTCTGTATTTCGGTAGTAGAGATGGGTGCAAATTGATGGTTCCGCAGGGTGGGATGTCTAAAACGGTTTGTGGTAAAAGTTGACCGAATGCAGCGACGACAGTTACATCGGGTGCGAGACGTTCAAGGGTGCGTACAAATTCCGGTGCTCTCACTTTTTCGGGTTGGTAAATCGGCAGTTTATGTTCCACAGCGACGACTTTAACGGGCGGCGGACTTAGGCGTTTTCCACGTCCACTGGGTCGGTCAGGTTGTGTGACGACACCGATGAGTTCAAATTTGTGAGTGATGAGTTCCTTGAGTGCCGGAACGGCGAACTCACTGGTTCCCATAAAAAGAATACGCATTTTTTTAAGTTTCCAGTTTCCAGTTTCCAGAAAAGAGGTTTTCGGTTCATCGGACATCTCTTTTTAAGTTTCCAGTTACCAGTTAAGAGATGTTGGGTTACCAGCACTTCTTAACTGGTAACTGACCACTGGTTACTGTTAACTTTAAAAGCGGATCTGAAGGAGCGGTATTGCTAAACCGGTAGCGGGTTCGTTTGCCCATCTGTTGAGTCTATTGTTTAGGGTGGCTTCTCGTGACATTTGTCTGTACCTTGCTACGTATAGATCTGTTTTGGATAAGCGAGCGATGGTTCCTTCAGGGTCTTGTTCTTCAGCTGGCGGTTCTTTGGGTTCTGGCACGCGCGGTGCGGATCGGTCAACATTCCGTGTATGTAGCCAATCCCATACGCCGATGAAGAGAGACAACGAAACGGCACCGATCCCAACGATGCGATAGTCCTGTGGTGTCAATTCGGGAGCGAACAAATTTTCACGATACATCTTTATACCTCTGACAGCGATGTAACTGTGAATAGCGGTGAACGGTAGCGAACTTAGCGTAATAATCTCAAATCGCCGCAATGCGCTTTCGCTATAGTCGGCCGGGTGTTCGTGTTCTGGCGGTTCTGCCTGAAATTGTGCTGTCGCTTGGGAGGTTGCCCAAGAAAGGGAAACTAAACTTATCAAAAGCAATCGGGTGCTAAATTTATACACAGGTCTTCTCCATAAATGCAGAACAGTGTTGGCTGTTCACCGGACGTATACGATTCAGTGAATATGTGCTGTGGACAGGATGTGTCAAGTTTCTTGGTGTTGGTGGCGATTTTGGAACAGGTAGACAATAAGCATGCCTGCTCCTATACAGACAGAAATATCAGCGACGTTAAAAGTGGGCCAAAAGACTCCTTTACTGGCAATACCGAACTGAAGGAAATCAATCACTTCGCCCAAAAAGATTCTGTCAATGAAGTTCCCGATAGCCCCACCGAGTAGAAATCCGAGGGCGACCTGCATCCATCGGCTCTCCCTATATCGGAGATAATAGGTAAAGATGAAGATCAGTGCGACAACAGTAATAATAATGAGCAAGAACCGATGTCCTGCGAGTACGCCGAAAGCTGCTCCGGTGTTCCTGTCGTGTCGCAGGTTGAAGAAACCGGGAATAATCGGGATGATCTCCGTTACTTGTGTGATATACGTCTGTACGAGCCGTTTGGTTCCCCAATCGAGTATTAAGACAGGGAACGCCACACAAATTAAGGGGATAACGTTTTGCCATGTGTTTGTTTTAGGTGTTTGGTTCGTATTCATTTTTGAATGCCTCCCATTCCGCTTTTGCATTGTCATCCTTTATGTTGGAAGGCATCGAACTGTTTGCGGTCAGATGTGAGAGATCGTGCCATTTTCTTTGAAAAATACTATGGTTTCCATTTACACCGTCTATAGAAGTGCGTCGATAGAAATATTCGGCTAAAAACGGCGTTAAGGGTGCCATCCGTTGTAGGAGTGTGGTAGTTATGTGTGAAAGCGTCATCTGTGCTGCGTGGAGCGTCTTCGCTGGACGGGATTCAAAGGTGCGGACATAAAAGTACAGATCGTCTTGACAGAAGTTGGTTAACATTTTCCACATTTCGTGAAAATTCCCTGCTTGATATGCGTGCTGTACCTCCTGCAAAAGCCGCTCGGTAACGTTTATTGCCAGGGCATCGATTTGATGTGCCTTATGGGTTGTCGTGGGTCCTGTCTGTTCTGTTCCTGATGTCTCGATATCCATATCGGTTGGTGCGCTTGCGAAACCTGTTTCAATCTCTGATTCATCACTGTCGGTGGAATGTTGTGCTTCTTTATCGACTTCTGGGTGAGAATCGAGTAAGAGCGGATAGAGATAACTGCTAATCTTATCAAAGAGCGCGTGGAGCTGCTGGTATTGTGTGCGTTGGTTTTTGGCAAGTTCTTCGAGCTGTTCGATTTTCATCTGTTTTGTGTTACCGTTGGGTGTTATAGCGACGAGGCGTAGTACGTCAGCTGGATATTTGTTGAGAAATGCGTCTTCAATTTGGATATCGCTATTAATTTTGGGTAATGTTTTAAGTTTTAGTTGCTTAAAGGGTTGACTTTCTTTAATTGGGCGACTTCTGCTAAGTGCGGCGGAGATGACACTGATCTCAGCAAGCCATTTTGTCCATTCATAATCGTCAATGCTCGTTTGTGGAACAAACATGAGACTGGTGTGTCCGCCGGGCGGTTTCTTGAAATCGGAGTTATCAATAATTTGAAGCAGATTGGCGAAATGGCTGTCGATAAGGGTTGCCTCTTTTCGGAAATCGGATGAGTTACAGTTTGAGCATCGCGTATCGGCAGGCAAGAGTTCTTCGATGCTTAATCCGAACCAGAATTCAAAGCTGCGTTGGATAGAGTTACGGATTGCTGCGAGTGTATTTTTATCTGTGAGAGGTTCATCACACTGGTCACAAAGAAGGATTGGGAGTGGCATTCCCCATTGGCGTTGTGTTGAGACTTGTAAGTCTCTGAAATTATGTACGACTTTTCGGACATCACGGATCCGTTTATGTTCAGTTTCGCCGTAATTATCCCAATATTCTTCTGCTTTGAGAGCATCGGCGGTGTCTCGGTTTTTTGAGATAGAGAACACCCATTTAGAGCATGGACGAAAAACGGCGCATTCCTTACAGCGGGGACAGTGGGATTCAGGCATCTCATCGCTGTTCGTTTTTAGGAGGTATCCGTATTTTTCGAGTTGCGGGACAATAAACTTTTCGGCATCAAAGAGATAGAGCCCACACAATTGCCCAGCTTCTTCGGTAAATTTTCCTGTCTCATCGAAGATAGGTATCGCGCTTATCTCTAAGGCTTGTGCGATATCGTAACTGAGTTGATGATGTGCTGGATTTAGGGGGATAACGCCGGATTTTAGGAAGTGTGTTAATTCGTCAGTGGTTTCTGCGACAACGGATTCAGGTATGAGCGTAATGTTTAACTCTTTTGACGAGAAGATCGGATGTGCTACGACGTATTGTGTGAGTTCGGTCGCGTCAATCTCTTTAACCAATTCGGGTTGCGTGCTTCCCTTCGTCAGATTTTTACAATAGTGTTCAAATTGCGGTGCTGCGAACAGTAGATATTCGTCGTCGTTTTTGGTGAGCAGGTAGGTTGTGTCGCTCGTAATTCCGAGTTCAATGGTACCAGCTATCTCCCAGAGATGTTGTATCTGGATGCAAAAAGAGACATCGACCCCAAATTCTTCCAATCCTAAGCTAAATGGGAACTTGATGTAGCCGTTCAAGACGTGTGTCGGCATCCGTAAGAGGTTCGTTTCGTTCAGTGGTGCTGCGCATTTCGGGCACCATGGACTCAATTGCGGTAGGTCGTGTAGGTAATCAGAATCTCGGAGCCTGCTTATGAGTGCGATGAGTCTTGCCTCTTGGCGCGATTCGAGGGTTTTTTGCGAGGCTGCCCAATCGGCAAAGATACCGAGTTGGTGGAGTTTCTGTTTCTGGATTCCTAATTCCTGCTTGTGCCGTGCGCGACACCGTTTACGAAGGACAGAGGGTTTGAGTGGCGATTTAGCGCTTGCGTCTGAGATAACCGCTTCTTCAATCCAGAAGGGATAGGTTTCCCATGCGGGTACGTGTACGACGTGATGCCCCTGCATGAGAGAGGCTTTGAGGAAGATGTCTTGAGAGATTTTTCTACAGAGCGTATCGTGGGTGAGTGTATCGACAGAAGTAGGGATTTCGCGGAGGACGTAAGTTTCCGGTTGAGAGGCGTGGTGCTGCGAATTTGGTTTCAACGCGGTGCGGCCTGTCGGCTTCGTTTTCTTGTTGGCGAGCGGGAAAACATTGGCGTTTTCCCAAGTCTCCAGAACGGCGTTTTCCGAGGTCCGATCCATCAATTCGGGATTCTCTTCCGTTTTCTGGGTTTTGCCGCGTTTACGCGTCGTATTTTTTGCGGGAGCGTCTTGTTTTCTCATATTTAATAGGGTTGCTTGTAAACCACCTGTTAATTAGAGGGGGTTGTGTTTTTGTGTGCGTCGCCTCTCAGCGTATTCGGTGTATTCGTCGATTTATGGTCTCAGCATCCGAGCCAGAATCTGTAAAAGAATAATGAGTATGAAAGGTGAAATGTCGATACCGAAGTTGCGAGATATTGGTGCGAGTGCGTTACGAATCGGGCTTAGAACCGGATCGACGATGCGACTTGTGAACGAATAGATTTGTCTGATGCTCGAATTTTTGGTACCGAAAACGAACCAAGAAAGCAGTGCGTTTCCGAAGACAACGAGTGCATAAATGTCAAGCAGTTGAGCGATGAACCGAGTGAGGTTATGTATAGGCATAGTTTCTGTTTTTAAAGTTACCAGTTACCAGAGAAGAGTCCTTTTTTAAGTGGTTACTGGCCTCCGAGTTCTTTCGCTCGTTTTGTAGCAGCCAGAACGGCTTCAGTGAGCGTTGCACGCAGACCTCCATATTCCAAAGCGTGAAGTCCGGCGGCAGTTGTCCCACCGGGTGTTGTAACACGATTCTTGAGAACCGCTGGATGTTCTTGGGTTTCAGCTAACATCTTTGCTGCGCCTAAAACTGTATGGATTGCGAGTTGTTGGGCATCTGTTCGGGGGAGTCCGACATGGACTCCGCCATCGGCGAGTGCTTCAATGATGAGTGCGACATAAGCGGGTCCGCTACCACTTAATCCGGTGACGGCATCGAGATGCCGTTCCTCCATGACTAAGGAGGTTCCACAGGCGTTGAAGATTTGCTGCGCGATTTTAAGGTGTTCGGTACTCGCTTGCGTGCCTGCTGTTAACACCGATACTGCAGCGCCGACGGATGCGGCAATATTCGGCATCACCCGTACGATGGGTGGTGTCGTGTCAAAATAAGATTCGAGCGTTGAGGTCGTGACACCGGCTGCGATGCTGATGAGCCATTGTGGTGTTGACAAGTGGCGTGCGACTTGCGGTAGAATGCTTGGGACGGCTGAGGGTGGCACTGCACAGAAAATGACATCTGTTTTTTCTGACAGGTTCGCGATGTCGCCTGCGTCGTTGGTGCCTTTTTCGTCGCAGAGTTGCTCTACGAGGACGTTGTCTAAATCAGTGACCGAGATTTGCCGTGCGGGGAATACCACATCAGCGATACTCCGGACGACGATGCCTCCCATTTTTCCGACACCTATTACACCTAATCGAAGGTTTTTAATTATTCCTTGCGGTTCCATTCAGTTAGTTTCACTTTCGTTTGTATATCGGGCGGGGAAACCCGTCCCTACGAACGGTTGACGACTGATAGCTATTCGAGTGAAGGGTGATACTCCCATGCCTAAAGTCATGGGCTTCTTGCTTCTTCATTTCGTGCCTCCCGCAAGTGGAGGACTTACAGAAACTCCACAAGCGTTTTAACTCTCCGCGTATCCCGCGGCGAGGTTCCTTAAGTTGATCGCCGCGTTTACATCTCTGTCAATAGATGCACCGCAAGCGCTACAATGATACGTTCTATCTGAAAGCCTTAAATCTTCTTTCTTGTCCCCACAACTGCTGCACGTCTTGGAACTGGCGAAAAACCTGTCCGCTGGCACAAGTGGAATGCCAAGCGTTTCCGCTTTCGTTTTCAGTTTCTCAAGGAAGCCACCCAGTGCAGCATCTGACAAGGATTTTGATAACTTTCTATTTTTCAGCAGGTTCGTAACTGAAAGCGTCTCAATACCGATCTTGGAGGCGGACTTGACAATCTTTGTCGTCGCCTTATGGTGCGCGTCTCTTCGGATACACGCAATACGATAGTGGATACGTTCCACTTTCTGCTTCTGTTTATACCAGTTCTGACTTAAGAACACCTTGCGACTTAGCTTACGTTGTTCGCGTGCTAACTTGCGTTCATACCGTTTTAGCGGTCGGGGGTTCTCATACTTCGTGCCGTCGTCAAGAGTTGCGAGTGTATTGATACCTACATCTATGCCGACAACAGGGAGTCCACGTGTATCACGGGGAGTATTAGGTATTCCTGTGTCAACAAGGATAGAGACAAACCACCGGTGTGCAGTTCTTGAAACCGTGACGCGCTTGATCTTCCCCTCAAAACGCAATGCCGAAAACATCTTGACGGTGCCGATTTTCGGCAACTTGATAGACTTACCATCAGCCTTGCACTGATAACCTTCTACGGTATAGGATTCACGGATGCCACGTCTCTTGAACTTCGGAAAACCGTTTTGCTTTTTCTGCCAACGACTCACTGCGTCCGATAGGTTTTTGACACCGTGCAGCGCAGCGCGTTGGTCTTGATCGCCTGCCCAGTCCAACTCCTTTTTGCGTTGATTCCAACGATTATTGAGGTCTATAAATGAACGGAAAACACCGTCTGATAAACCTGCTTTGAAGTCTGCGAGCGCAGAATTATAGGCGTATCGCGCATAGCCGCATTGTTGTTGAAACCACGCAACCTGTGCAGCTGTCGGACGCAAGGCGATTTTGTGTGCTTTTAACGCCATTTTGGATATTTACCAGTTACCAGTCTTTAACCCCTAATGAGTGGGTAGGCAGACACGCAACCAAGCGGTTACGCTCATTATGTCTGCCAACTGGTAAGATAAGTATACCACAAAATACACCGTTTCGTCAAATGTTTTTTGCCACAAACACACGAGTTAGCGGGGTTGGACCCAATGCTAAAGCAATGGGATTGTTAAGCAATTCCCTTCAAAGATTGCGCGACCGATTCTAACGAGATTGGCACCCTCTTCTATTGCGATCTCAAAATCGTTTGTCATTCCCATAGAGAGATAGCGCATGGTAACGCTGGGGAATTTTTCGGTTTCTATCTTTTCGGACAGTGATCTCAGCAATGCGAAAGCGGGACGGTTCGCCTCTGGTGATGGACTGAACTGCCCCATTGTCATTAGACCCACGATATTCACAGTCGAGTAGGCTTGCGCGTCTGCCATGAATCTGAGTAGATCGTCGGCATTTAAGCCGTATTTACTTGCTTCACCGGTTGTATTCACTTGGATGAGGACATCTACCGGTTGTGTGCGTTCTTCGGAACGGCGTGCGATTTCTGTTAAGAGCCGTAAGCTATCGACCGAATGAATCAGCGAGAACATCTCAAGGGCTGCTTTCACCTTATTGCGTTGTAGGTGTCCGATAAGATGCCAGCGACATGTCTTAGGGTCCGCTATAGCGTCTGTGGTGTATTTTTGCTGCGCCTCTTGTACTCGGTTTTCACCGATATTTTTGACCCCCGCTTCAAGAATTGTCTGTATTTCTGCTATTGAACGTCCTTTTGTAACAGCAACGAGTTCTATTGAATCCGGTGTGCGGTTGCTTCGTTCCGCTGCGCGTGCGATGCGTTCGTTGACAGTGTAGAGATTATTGACAATCGGATTCATGTGAGGTGTCCAGATTATCTGCTGATTGTGTATCTTCGGATTTTAAAGGTTGATTGATATGAAAGAGTATCCCGATGATGGCGACCAAGGCGGCGATACTGATAATCCCGATACCGACTGTTATGGTATATGTTGCCTCCATATAAACCTGCGTTACTTGGACTGCGCTGCTGCTTTCCTCGAGAGTTCTCTGATACCTGTTAGGATGGATGCCTCCGAGTACAATAAAAATGAACCCAACAATACCGATAATAATTGACACTGTTGCAAATAGCGTGCGCATTTACGATTCCTTTGGTATCCACCAAACTGTCGCCTAACAAATTATTGGAACTAACAAGCTGGAACATACAGGGAAAAATAACGCTACAAATTGCAGTAAAGTTACGGCTGCGGGTGGTGCTGCAACTGAATTGCTTAATTCGTTACATTTGTATATTTAATGATACCATATTTTTATGGGGAATGCAAATTTTTCAGTTATCAGTAATTGGCTGTCAGCGGATTATTTTTTTGCATTGAGTTTGATGAATGAGAGCATTCTGCCTGTCTGTCCGTTTTCAGCGCGATGGGAATAGAAGAGGTCGATGCGACAGGCGGTGCAGAATTCAGATACGGAGATGGAAGTTATGGGTACACCTATTTCGATGAGTTGGTTAAGGTTAACGGTTTGTAGACTGAGGTTTCTGCCATCGGCTACAGTGCTGCCGAATTGTTCTGTGAATTGTGTGAGTAGTTCCGGGCTGACGGTATAACAGCATTTTTGGATGGAGGGTCCTAAATGGATTTGGCAGTTTTTTGGGAGTGTCCCGAAAGATGTCTCCATTTGTGTGATGGCGTTCACGGCGATTCGTGCGAATGTCCCGCGCCACCCTGCATGGATAATGCCGATCGCTGGTGTTTTGACATCTAATACAAAAATTGGGATACAATCGGCAGTGAAGATCCCCAATGCTATGGTGTGTTGTGCGGTGATAAGTGCGTCTGCTTCCGGGATATGTTCCGCGAGGGGTTGCGCTTCATCGTTGATATGAACGACAGCAGCACTGTGAATTTGACGACAGTAACGCAGGTTTGTCAAACCGGTCTCTTTGAATAAGATTTTTCTATTTGTCTCGACTGCGTTTGGATCGTCGTTGACATGATCGCCGAGGTTCAGGGATGCGTACGGGGCGCGACTGACACCCCCGAGGCGTAGACTCATCCCGGCGGTAACGATATTGGATGCCTGAAGTTCCTGAATGAGATGGTAGATTTTCACGATTTGTAATCTTCACTTTTTGTAATCTTCTCTGGGTGGACTAAAGATGTCAAGTGCGACGGCGGGTTCATCAAAAGCTTTCGCGCTGTGCTGGACATTGGACGGAATGAGGTAAGCGTCCCCCTTTTTAAGGGTTCGGGAATCGCCATCGATGGTGAGTTCAAATGTTCCTTCGAGTACCATTCCCATCTGTTCGTGGGGATGGCTGTGTTCAGCGACGATGCTATGCGGTTTCAGATTGACGAAGGACATCATCAGTTTTTCACCGTGAAGGGTACGGATGCTGGCACCGTCGAAGATCTTTTTTTCTGGCTGTTCATCTATAACAAAAAATGGCATTGGTTATGGGTGTCTCCTGTCGTCAAAAAAGTTGATATTTTCGTTATTTATAGTAGATCCGAAAAATATATGCACACTTTGCACACCCCAGGGTAGGTGCGGTTTATGAAGATTAATTTTTTAATTCGGTAATTTCTTGGGCAGTCCGGTTCGGTTGCAAACCGAACCTACCGGGCTCCTTATCCGGGACTTTAAGAGGAAATGCGTAAGTCCTATCTTGTTATGGAAACGGGATGTCAGGTGTCGGCGGTTCGACGTAGAGGAGGCGTTTACAACTTGAGCAGTAAACGAGTTTCTCATATTTTTGTGCCTCCTTGAAGGTTTGGGGTTGAATAGCCATTCGGCAGGCACTGCAGGTGCTTTTTTTATCAGGTCCAGTGCCTTTTTTACCGAGCGCGATGAATCCTGTTTTCGCACGCGCTGCACCGGATCGGCTTGATAGTTGTGCCTTCATCCACCGGTTGTATTCGTCTCTACGGGCTTTGTCGATTTTCGGTAGAAACGCTCTTCGCGCTTTCATCTTTTCATCGCGTTCTGCTTCTAACGTCTGCAATTCCTGTCGGAGTTGTTCGGTATCGGTATCGGCTTTCTCTTTTTCTTCGGTTACTTTGGCTTCAAGTTCTGTCAATTCTGCTTTCAAGCGATCGTGATCTTCCATGAGGTTCAGGAGAACGTCTTCGGTTTCTACGTCCTTGTCGTCTAAGAATTCGATCTGTCGTTCCAAAGCGGTATAAGCCTCGTTGGATGTAACGGATCGTTGTTCGTTTTTATATTTTTCGCGTTGTTCCGCGTTCATTTCGAGTTCAGCATTTTTGGCGCGCTGCTCTTTTTCGACTTCTGCGACTTCTGCTGATTTCGCTGCGGTCTCTTCTTCAGACTCGGTAACCCCCGCCTCTAATTGCGCAATCTGACGTGGGATATCTTGAAGTTTTTGATGGATTGACAACAGTTCCGAGTCGCGTTCTTGGAGTCTGTAGAGTCGTGCGAGCTGCTGTCTTAAAGATTCGTTAGACATACGCTTCTGGCTCCTTTTCGACGAGGTAGGCAAAGAAAATGCCGAGTTGATATAAAAGGAAGAGTGGGACCGCCATCAGTAGCATCGATGTCGGATCCGCAGGGGTCAATAGTGCCGACATAACACAGATGCCCAATAGCGCGTAACTCTGTTTTTCTCGGAAACCGCGTGCGTTGATGATTCCGATACGGGATAAAAATGCCATCACGATCGGTAACTCGAAAGCGAGCCCAAACCCTAAGATTAACTGTGTTATGAAGTTGATATAAAGTTGTAAGTCCCATCTATTCGGCATATCAGGAAACAGTTCTGCGGAGAACTGTAGTACGACGGGTGTAACGATAAAGTAGGCGAAGGCAGCACCGAGGATAAAAAATATGATGATAATCAGGAAGAGCGGGACAGCGAATCGGCGTTCCTGACGATTCAACGCTGGGAAGACGAATGCCCAGACCTGATAAATAACGATTGGGAGAGCCAGCAAAATGCCGGTGGTAATCCCTAATTTCAAGAACGCCATGATAGCCTCCACGGGTCCAACTTTCATGAGTTCAGCGTTGACGTTGGAGGTTCCGGCGCGCATCGTAATTGCGAAAAACCCCCATATTGATCCCTCCGAACCGATAGTCGCGTCAATAGCGTTTGCGATCAACGTGTTCATAGAGGTTCCGAGTGGGAACATAATGACCTTCTCAATGGGTTTGCTGAAGGATAAACTTAAGATCGTGAACACGCCGATTGCGATAGCAGAGATGATAATCCGCCGCCGGAGTTCCTCAAGATGCTCCCAGAAAGTCATTGCGACATCGGTTGATTCCGTAGTTTCGTTAGATTCCATCATCATTATTATTATAGTGCGGGTCGTTCATCCGTTTAGCGATTAAGAGGTTTTCGGTGGCTTGATGTTCGGTTCTGTGTCCCTATCGATTTCATCTGCTGCCTTTGTGAGTTCATCTTGGAGTTCGGTGCCGACACTCTTAAATTCTCGGATAGCTTTTCCGAGCGAACGTCCCATTTCCGGCAATTTTTTAGGTCCGAAAATGACGAGCGCAACCACAAGGATTACAAAGACTTCCATTCCGCCTATACCCATGCTTTTATTCCTCCTCTAATGACAAATCTGTGACCATTTATAGTATATCACGCAATGGATCTATTTGCAATTATTTTTTTTCATAGTCCTAAACTAATCTGTCGGGGGTTTTGCCGCAAAAATTGTCAAACGTAATTGCTCGTCAAACACTTCGTATACAGGTGTTTTTCCGCTCAGGGTCTCGCTTTCGTTCAGGATGATGCCGACACCTTCACCTCTGCGTTCCAAAAAGTGTTTCCGCTTCACCTGTCTTTCCATATCGTCGTCCAATCTAATTTCTGAAAGCAATCGTGCGAGGAGTTCGTTGCGTGTGGCTTGGCTGTACCGTAGATTGTCCACTGTTACGGTATTTGCCAATGCTCCCGGGGAGTAGAGTTCTAACCGGTCATCGAACATAAACAAGCGAATTTTTGAGACTGTTTTTGAGTAATCTCTATGTACAACTGCGTTGACGATTGCCTCAAATACGGCGCGCATACTGTATTCTGGGTAGTCTATCCTGCCGATGGCTTTTCGGGCAGCGACGGCGTTGTATTTTTGAACGAATTTGAAAGCGTCAATGATTTGCTGATCCAAGGGTCCTGTGAAGTCCTTAGCATCAAGTTGATAGTTCGCATCCTTTTCTGTGCTGAGATAATAGACGGCTTGAATGAAGCTGTTATAGAGGTAATCATCGGGTGTGTCGTAGCACATCAAGATTCCGGCAACAGAGGCGCGCTTCTGTTCGCCGTCCTTAACGAGTAAATGCCTTTTAAGCAATAGGTCGTCTGTCTCGTCCTCCGCGGCTCCTTCTGTGAGAAATCGCTGGTAAAGCGGTTTCCTTAATGTTTCTTTATGCGTGTTGGGGACGAATTGTTCATCAAAGGCAATAATGCGTGCTTGCGAACGGGTTTGGAGCAACCGTGCCAACTGTTCGGTGGGCATCTCGCGTTTGCTACTGCCTTGACGCATAAAGTAGCCGTTAGCGGTTTTGTGAACGAATAGACTTCTCGGCACCTCTATTTTTAGCAGATTTTTATCGTCAATCCGTAGCTTTTCGGTGAAAATGAGAACGATCGGGTCAATGCTGTCTGTACATATCTCAATGACTGTTTTCTCTGCCGTATCCAGTGTGTGCCGGTCAACCCCGACGATTTCGCCATTGTCGTCAACACCGATCAGTATCACACCGCCCCTGGCGTTTGCAAAAGCGGCGATCTCGTCGGCAAGGCTGTTTTTGTGCGGCAACGCTCCTTTGAATTCAATCGTTGCGTCTTCACCGAGGTATATTTTTTCGAGGAGTTCGGTTAGCGTGTTAAACATTACTTTAGTATCCTTTATAGTGAATCCCGTAGTTATTTTCATACACGAAGGGAACCGTACGGATTGGGGACCCAACCCCTACAAGCTTGTCTTGTGGAATCCCTATCGCGGCGTGTGAACATATTTCGGAATTTACTATAAATATAAAATACCATGCACTGCATGGATTGTCAAAACAAAATGGCTATCGCGCGCCGACAAGTCGGAGTCGTTCGTTACGATTTTTCGGTTTTCTGTCTATTGGCAGCGGTATCAATACCTGCTTTTCCGCTGCGGTTTCGGCGACAAAAACAGGGCAGGTTTCGGGGTGGCAGTGGTCTAATTCTGAGATTCGTCAACGGGTTGGTCTCTGTCGTGTGGGGTGTTTTCCTCGGTTTTATGTGTGATCGCTAACTGTTCAGGGAGTGGTTGGAGTGCAAGTGTTAATCTCTCTACGACTTCAACAATTAGGTTGGTATCATCGTTATGCGCGATTTGTTGGAATGCCTCAAGCGCGATTGTGAGTCGCTCGAGTAGCGCGGGGAGCTGCGACGTAGAGACATTCATGGATGCTTGTTGATCTATCGGAGACAATTTCTCTAAGCTCTCGAGTGTTTGGGTTAATGACGCTGTTAAGGCTTGCAAGTCATTTACAGAATGCTGCTTGTTTTTCAAAGTATGGTTGACGCGTTCTGCATGGTTTGCTAAGAGTGCGATGCGTTCTGCTGGCGTTGAGAATGGCGTGTTGCTTATCTCTTGGATATACTGCTCGCGTTCCTCGCGCCAGACGGCACCGTATTTCTTTTTAGGCCAGCGTGCTGTTCCCGGCTTCAGATATGAGAGTCGCGAAACCAGCAGCTCCTTAAGTTTCTTCTCGCCGATTGCATCGCGCTGTGCTAACCGTTTCATTACGCTGTTTTCGTTTATCAAGGTTTCAACTGCCTCGGCGGTAGAGAGCCCTCGTGCGTGATGGCGGACAATCACCTCACGGTGTTCGTCGGATATAAAACGGGCAATGACTTTGGTTAGTTCTTGACGGATCTCTATTCTCATACCCTTTATTGTGTCCAGATCGACACCTTCTAAATTCGTGTCAGCAGTTCCGACCCATTGTTCAGCGATAAAATCTTGGGTGCTTCTGATAACTGCCTCAACAAGCTCATCTCCCTGTAGAGTGGTGAACAGTTGATTTAGATCGGCATAGAGATTATTAGCAAGGAGTTCTGCGAATTCTTGGTCTACTACATCATCGTAGAGAAGTCCCTTTTGGAGTTGTGTTTTTTTCTTGTCTATATTGTGCATTGTTATCTCCATTTCTATGAGTGTTATGAAACAGGACTTACGCAATTTTTGACTGCAGCCTCTTCTGTTAGATGAGATTTCTCGGAAAACCGAGCGTTTTGGTGTCACAAACTGGGAAGTTTGTGCTACAAAAGTGCCGCATGCGTAAGTGCTAATGAAATTTCACAGTATTTCACGGTAATGCCCCGAAGGTGGTGTGTCGTTACCCGCAACGAATCGAGGCGTGGCGTGGGTTTTGAAGGTGTTGTCAAGCCTCTTGATTTTTTTCGTAACCGTGAAATTGTGATTTTAGCGTTCTGGTCGTTACGCCTGCGAACCCAGTCGTGGTATGGGTGGACGGGCGTTTCTGGTTTCGATGCTTAAAATGGGTTACTGTGAAATTTCTGTTGATTTGTCTAAGGTTATCGGAATGTGGTTGTCTCGCCTGTTGTTATCTCGGTTGGACGTGGTCCGGTACATCGGATGCAGGGTGTATCCTATTGTATACACAACTAAAATAAATTATATTTAGTTAAGTATATCACAAAAAAATAGTAAATGCAAATTGTTTTTTCTGAGCGGGGAAACCGATTGGCGTAAGATATTTATTTGTTATGGATTCATTAACGTTTGTACGGGGAGATGGAAGGTTGGGGTGCGTTGGGTGTCTCCATTGTCTGAACTATGATTTATGGGATTGAAGGATTTACAGGATAAGCACCTTCCATGGATCCCGAATCTCAGTGTTACTTTCGCTGAAGTACTGCTGCGATGTCTTCCGGCACCTGCACGCCATACTTTGCTTCAAAGGCTTCAACGCTTTCATAGTCGTTTTGGAAGGATGCGATAATGTCAAGTCCCATCTCCTTGGCAGTCGTTAGGTCTGCTTTGGCTTTCTGCCATTCTTTTAAGTGCAACCATGTCTCTCCGCGATTGCAATAGCTCACGGCCTCTTTAGGGTCTAATTCTATTGCCTCGTTGAAATCTTCAATGGCCACGTCAAAATCGCCTGTCTTAAGGTAAGCAACACCACGATTGTTATAGACACCGGCATCTTTAGAACTCAAGCGTATCGAAGTGCTACAGTCTTCGATCGCTGCGTCAAAATCGCCTGTACTAAGGTAAACAAGACCACGATTGCTATAGGCAGCAGCAAGTTCAGGGTTCAACTTTATTGCTTTGCTATAGTCTGCAATAGCCGCATCAAAATCGCCTATATCACGGTAAGCATTACCACGATTGCTATAGGCTTCGATTAGATCAGGGTTTAACTCTATCGCTGTGTTATAGTCTGCAATAGCCGCATCAAAATCGCCTATATCACGGTAAGCATTACCACGATTGCTATAGATCCGGGCATCTTCAGGGTTCAACTTTATTGCTGTGTTATAGTCTGCAATAGCCGCATCAGAATCACCTATATCACTATAAGCATTACCACGATTGTTATAGACACCGGCATCTTCAGGGTTCAACTCTATCGCTGTGTTATAGTCTGTAATAGCCGCATCAAAATCGCCTATATTACTATAAGCATTACCACGATTGTTATAGATCCGAGCATCTTCAGGGTTCAACTCTATTGCTTTGCTATAGTCTGCAATAGCCGTATCAGAATCACCTATATTACGGTAAGCATTGCCACGATTGTTATAGACACCGGCATCTTCAGGGTTCAACTCTATTGCTTTGCTATAGTCTGCAATAGCCGCATCAAAATCGCCTATATTACGGTAAGCATTGCCACGATTGCTATAGACACCGGCATCTTCAGGGTTCAACTCTATTGCTTTGCTATAGTCTGCAATAGCCGTATCAGAATCACCTATATTACGGTAAGCATTGCCACGATTGTTATAGGCTTCGGTTAGATCAGGGTTTAACGCTATCGCTTCGGTATAATGTTCAATGGCTGCAACATACCATTGCTGCTTTTCTGCCTGTGTCTTCGCTGAGTCCCCACGCTCTTGACAAGTAAACCCTTTATAAAACTCTGTATACGCGCTCTTATGAAGCCTCTGGTTTTTAATGAATCCTTGGAGATCGTTGTAGATGGTTTTGGTCGAGATGTCGTGGTGCTTGCGGAGATAGTCCAACAGTGCCGATTTTAAGCTTGCGGGGATAGACACAATCTTATCTGGTGTAACAAAACCCTGCGGTGCTCGAACAAAGATGATCTTTTGGATATCAGCGTGCCGAATCGTTCGGGATGGCTTTTCGAGTGTGTAAGTTTCGGACTGTCTTTGAAGTAAGATGACTCTGCCTGGTTTTCCGGGCTCGCTATTACAGGCAAAAAAGAGTGCTACCAGGTAATCTGTCGTAAAGTCAATTAGGTTCGTCTTAGCCCCGAAGTGTTGGAGTGTGACGAGGAGTTTAAAGTCGTCCATTTCGTCAGGGATATATTCCCTCACTTCCTTCAGGATTTCCGCTTGGACAACCGCTATATCAAAGTGTTCCGCTTCTATATCATGGTAATCGCGATAGAGGTTTGAGGAGACTTTATCATAGTGCTTGGGCTCACCGCGGTAGATATAGTCGCCAGTGACGGATTCTTTCGCGATCTTGCTGATCTTTGCTAAAACTTCGTCAAGATCGGATGGGTTGGGCGTATTCATAACGGATTTCCTTTTTGGAGATATTCAGATTGTCGTGTTTGTATTATAAGCGGTATTGTAAAGTAAGTTACCACCTATTTATTCTGGCTGCAAAGCAATAGTATCCCTACGGGATGCTGATATGGCAAGTTGGGGTGTCGTGATTTTTGGAATCTGAATAGCTTTGTCTGCGATGGTTCCCTTAAAAGTTTCATCCGTAGTTTCTATTTGAAATCTTTCGGAACGAGGAAAACTCTCGGTTAACTTGCTGGTAATACGGGAGGTCCGCGAAGTTTCTTCATCATATTTTTCCAGCACCTTAAGTGCTTCCTGCATTTGGTGATTGGATAGGTGGACTGTTTGACCCCTGTTTGGATTTGGTGATACCCATTTGAACTTAGCATCTATTACATATTCATTGAGGGATTTAAGGAATGCAGTGTAACCTTTTGCAACCGTTGATTGCAGTTCTTCTAGGTGTGATTTCAGTTGTTCTTGATTGCTCCCTGCCGCGAGCAGATTCAGAAATTTTTCGATTGCGTCTCCGCAATCGCTACTCTCGGAAAAGTCAGTGGTGTTTCTAGAGGCAAGTTGAATGTTGAATGCTCCAGCACCAACTTTTAAAAATGACATCTGCATTTTACGTTTGATGTCTTCATTGATCCTCTTTAAGTTAAAACGGTGCATTCCAATTGCGTTGATTACGTCTTGAAAGTTTCCGAGAATCTGGCTTAGGGCTGTAACAGGTGCTTCCAATCTGAAAGGTCCATCAAAATTGAGCGTTAAGTTCAGAACTTCTCTCTTTCCATATTTTGCTATTTCTTCCGAATTCCTTAGTTCCGGGAGTGTTTCAATTTGCAGATCAAGGCGTTCACCGGGCATAGGGAGCATATCCTCAGAAATCTGATCAGGTTGGATCGATTCCATCCGGGGTTGGGTTTGGTCGTCGTATGGAATTATTTCCTGAAGCAAAAAACCATCTTCAGGCTTAGCAAATGCATCATGGAGATCAATTGTGCCGGAGCGGATGAGATTGAGGCGTTCAACGGAAACCCCAACATAGAGCCAAGTTTCATATTCATCGTTTTTATCAGTAGCCACAGCAAGGTAAAGATGATCTGCTGCACTTTTACAAGAGAAGAGGACAGGCTGATCGTAGTATACGTAGGTTTCTACAATTTCGAGTCTACCTAAACCTGTAATATTGAGTATATCAACCATCATTTGCCTCCTTTCACAACTATCGTTTACTTTCTTATTTGCTTATTATCTTAAAAACAACCCAAGGTTCTGCTCCAATAGGCACCCACCAAGAATGATGAGATTTATATTTTGATGACGGTGTATGTCGAATTAATCCAAACGTTGGATTGAGCTCACCTTCAGCAATTTGGCTGTTTCTGAATCTCGGAACCATCTTCAGTGTCTTCTTGAGTTGCTCACTATCCTGTATATCTGTCTGGACAGAGAGTCCACAGTTTTTGATATCTGGTTTGTTATTAAATCTTTTCGGATTTTCTTCAAAAGGTGTTTTGAAATCCTCCGCTTGTGCTGGATCATGAACCACAAGGCGATAAACTTTACCGGAAGCGGGTTCGGCTCCCGCAGGTGGACAGTTCTCTGGATAAAAGTGTGGCCATTTCAATTCGATATTCCCTTCGCATGCAATTGGTTGCCGAGTGTTACGTTTTACTTTTTTACATTTAAGCGAATTATACCATGTTTTTGAGTAAAAAACAAATTTTTAAACGGAGATTCTCGCTCCTTTAGGTTTAATCTTGCTCTAAATGATGCGTCTACAAGTTATCCATCAGTTCAGTGGGCAGCCCCTCAATAATTTTGGTGGATTCGACGCTGACGTAGATAATTCGCTCTATTGCTGTGATGAGGTCGCGGGGGTTCTCGAACCAGCCGTTTGGATCGTTTATGATGCCGCTGTTCTTGTCCTTTTTGATTTTGTAGCGGTTGATAAACCATTCCAGGGGCGTTCTGCCATTGACGACATAGCGATGTGCTTCTGGGGGTATACCTGTCAATTGGACATGCTCGTTGATGATGAGGATGTCTTTCGTGTTTTTATCGGCGAAACGCATTGCCCGCGTCCCAAGTAGAAAATGCTCCGGTTTTTCCTCCCAAAGTAAGGACGGCTTGACAGGTTCAACTTTAAGGTCTGGGTACCGTTCACACGTCTCGTAATTGAGGTGAAGAGAGGCAAGGACTGCCCCTGCCTCCGCGAAGGCGTAAAAGTCGGGTGCAAACGGGATACGCGGTAGCATCTTGGATAAGTCGTTTGCGAACTGTTCTCGGTAGCTTGGTGCATGTAGGATGCCGTAGACGTAATCAAAGATGTCATCTTTGGTAATGGCATCATCTTCGTAGTGGTTTCGGAAGGCACGGAGTGCTGTGTCCGAAATATTATCAATGCGCCCCCCCCCCACTTATGTTAAGTATTTCTGTTGTTTCAATTTCAGTAGGTTTCGGATACCGCCACCGTGGGAAACATTGTGCTGCCTCAATAAAATGCATATCTGGCATCATATTAGTCATCAGCGCGGAAAACGGATTTTTTGATCCTTTGTTGGGAACACATATTACACGGTTTTCACTTGAGCTGTCTGGAAAGATCTGATCTTGCCGTGCTTTCACTTGTGCAAAAGTATAATCCGCGTAACAATTCGTTGCGATGAATGGTCGGTACGCAGCTTTTCGGATGTAGTCGCCATCGAATTCAGTTTTTTTCGTTTGTCTCAGGTTGTTCTTGAGTTCCCGATCCCACTTAATATTTGAGTTGTGTCGACTTACCACCTCCTCCGCTGTAAGTTCCGGATTTTGTTCAAGAGTGGAAAGTGCAGCAAGGTAGGTTTGTACCATTCGCTGTGTGCTTTCAGCACAAGCATCACGTGAGAAATTGTAAATATATGCATCCCTGCCTGTTTTATATCCTGTACTGAATAGTTTAAAGATTGAATCATCTACTTTTCCAGCTTTCGCGGCTTGCGACCCTAGCGGATAGAAGTGTTGAAAGGTTTCACTACGTTGTTCAATCCAATCGTGGTGTTTATCAGGTATGATCGTTTGCCAATCGCCAAAACCGCTTACTGATTTAGCCTTGTTTAAAGACTCCAGTTTCTCTTGGCGTTTGAAGCCATCACCAATCTCTCGATATTGGATGTGGCAACCGTCACGCTTGTCTTGTGGATTCCTAATAAGGATTGTAATAGCGACAGGTAATTGTGTGGCATTATCAAAAACGCCTTCACCTTCGTTTGGCGATCCTTGTGCCTTACCGAGAAGGTTCAGAACATTAATTGAACTGAATTCCTCTGATAAACAAGCACGCATCCCCGCATCAACGCTCCCACGAATCCACGTAGCAGGTGTAACAAACGCAATGACTCCTTGTTCCTGAATTCTGTCAGATGCCCATCGGATTGCCATTTTGTATGTGTTATAAAGGCTGTTTTTTAGGGTCGTTTTCACGCGAGACGCATAGGTTTCTTTGATACGCTCTTCAAGTTCAGGGTACTCCACGTTAGGATTATCATCCGTCGCACTTTTCTGCCACGCTTTCCAAGGTGGATTACCGACGATAACTTCGATTGGAAGTTTTTCTTGATGCTCGGTCCGTTCTTTGTTGGATTCCAAAAATAGATTCAGTTGTTCTTCATCTCTTGAGCTATCACTGAAAGTGTCTGTAAGCGTAATCCTATTGAATGGCTTATACTCTTCTTCTCCGGACCTTCCGCGGAATGCTTCTTCAATGTTGACAGATGCGATGTAGTAGGCAAGTAAGAGAATCTCGTTTGCGTGGAGTTCCTTGCGATATTTCCGTTCGAGGTCTTCAGGTTGGATGAGTCCGGATTGTAGGAGCTGCACAATGAATGTGCCGGTGCCGGTGAATGGATCGAGGACATGAACACCTTCGTCGCTGATGGTTTTTCCGAACTCCTCTTGCAAAACGTCGTTGACACTATGCAAGACAAAATCCACGAGTGGAATCGGTGTGTAGGCAATTCCGAGCCGTTCCGCCTCTTTTTTGAGTGCTTTTTTGAAGAACTGCTCGTAGAGATCGGATAGGACCTCTTGCCGTCCGTGGCTACTCTTAACACCGCTGGCACGCGACCGGACGCTGTCATAGAACCCTCGTAAATCGCGTGTCTCGCTCTCAAGTCCGAATTCCGCGAAGTCTTTTTGCAGGTTATCCAAGGCATTTGCGACGGGGTTACCCGATGAAAAGTCGTAATCCACAAAAAGTGCATCGAAAACGGGGCTGGTTAGGATATGCTGCGCCATCATATCAATAGCATTATCACGGGTGATGGAGGTGTTAATTGTCTGTTTCAAATCGTCGTGGAAACTTCCAAACCACTCGCTCAACGCGTCGTTATCGGGATCATCCAATAGATTTTTAATCCGGTCAACGAGTCGATCAAAAATATCAGCGACATCCTTTGCCCAGTTTTCCCAGTATCGCTTATCGCCACACTTCTCTACGATTTTTGAGAGTATCGCGTCAACGGGAATTTCAATCGGCATAAGGGTCAGTTGTTCACCCACCCAATCGGGATCCCCATCTCCGCCGCCACCAATGACGATAGAATCCGGGAGTTTTTTATTCAGGTCAATACTGTTGATTTGACCATCAAACCTGTCGTCGTGTGAACGGAGTGCGTTGAGAACGCTCCAGACATTAGAGAACCGTTCATTGTCATTAAGCGCAGCGGCAGGGTCTTTATCGTCGGGAATAGCGACGGGCAGTATGACGTACCCGAATTGCTTTCCCGGTGCCTTGCGCATGACGCGACCGACGGCTTGGACGACATCAATATGTGATTTTCGGGGTTTATAGAAGATCACGGCATCGAGTGCGGGGACATCAATCCCTTCGGAAAGACATCTTGCATTCGAGAGGATACGGCAAACGTCTTTGTCATCACTGTCGTCTTGGCTATCGTCGTAGTTCTCGTTTTTTAGCCAATCGAGGCGTGTTTTTCGGTTCAGGGCGTGAACGGTTCCGTCAACGTGTTCGGTTTCGCATAAAAAGTTGGTAGGCTGTTCATCCTCTGGGAGTTTTTCGAGGGCATCCTCAATAATATCGTTCCAATAGCGCGCCAATGCCTTCGACTCGTCAATTCTGTTCGTGAATGCGATAACGCGTTTCAGAGGTCTGAGCGTTTCGTCGTCTTTCTGCTTGTTTTCGGGATTTTGTAAGGCACGCCAGCAGCCGATGATTCGGGTTGCGTCGTTTATGTTGATTTCACTACCGTATCTGCCGGTATTTCCAGCAAGTTTCGCATTGACTTCGTGTTCTGAGATGCCGAAAATAGCGACTTTGTAGTCGGAGAGTTCGCCGAGTTCAACGGCTTTGGAGAACGGGAGTCGGTGGAACTGGGGACCGTATTTCTCTTCGTCGTCCATAGAGAAGACTTCCACGTTATAATCAGCGGCTTTTTTCCTTGCGTTTTCGGTATAAAGTCTGGGGGTGGCGGTCATATAGAGGCATTTATTGGCGCGAATCCGATCGGCATCGTGTACGAGGACAAACGGCGAGGTTTTATCGCCGGGTTTATCGACACCGGTCGTCCTGTGTGCTTCATCACAGAAGATAATATCGAACGGCGGTGCGCCGCTTTTTTGTACCGCTTCAATGAGCGGTAACGACTGGTATGTGCAGAAAACCACCGTCATTTTGCCAGTGTCCTGTTTATGCAATGCGTGCGCGATTTCTGATGGGTGTGTGGTAACGGGGATCTTGAGTTCTTGGATAGAGGAATCTTCGCTTGTGCTACCTGCGTGTGTATCGGAACAGATACCGACATAACTATGGTCAACGCCGCGTTGTTCCGACCATTCGCGCATCGCTTGTGAAAGGAGACTGATAGAGGGTACGAGGTAGAGGACTCTGCCCTCGGTTCCGGCGATGTGCTCAGCGATTTTCAGTGCTGTGAAAGTTTTGCCGGTCCCGCATGCCATAATGAGTTTGCCGCGGTCGTGTTTTTTCAAGCCGTTGATTACGTCGTCAAATGCCTCTTGCTGATGGTCTTTTAGGTGGAACTTCCGCTGTTTATAGGTGAGTTGTTGAGGTGCTTGTATGCTGAGATCGGGCCATTCAAAATGGCTGTTTTCGAGATCGCGGAAGCGGATGATTCGGAATTTGTCGCCTAACGGTGTTATCGTCCGAAGTGCGTTTTCGCCTAATTCGCCGCCTGTGTTTACGAGGATTCGTGAGGTAAAGATTTCACTTGCTGAGGCGGAGATGAATGAGTCGATAGCTGGCTTTGATATCCGGGTGTCGGGGGCGTAACACTTGCACTGGATTGCACAGTATTCGCCATTATGTTTTTGTGCAACGAGGTCAACGCCTATATCTGTGCCATCAAAATCTGTTCGGAGTTGTGCCCATTCTTTATAGAGGTAGACTTCAGAAAACTGGTCCTTATAGTCGGGGTCTTCGGTGAAGTATTTCTGCATCAGCTGCTCGAAGAGTTCGCCTTTTTGACGTTCTGATCGGGCGTGTTCGCGGATGTAGTTGAGGACGCTTTGGAAGCCGAGGTTGACTTTTGTGTTTTCGTTTTCGATGCCTAAATAGCCTTGTGTGGTTTCTGACATATCTGTTCCTTTCACCTATAACCCTAAAGTTGTATTCCGTAATTATACTGCTACAAGCATTTTTTGTCAACACCCGCGCAGCATCAGGGTGTGTAAATATTTTCTGGATTTTCGTCTGAATGCAGGTCGCTTATGGCGTGTATGCTGCAAATCACGGATTTTGCGGATTGGGAAACCCAGGTTCTCCACAGGCTAACAGCCTATGGTACAAAGGATACGTAACACAGGAGACCAACGGTTTCCTATGCTACAAAAGAGCAGCATGCGTAAGTCCTAAAATGTAATAAACATGCTGAAGCAATCCACAGAAACACCTAAGCAAAACCCCAAGCAAATAAACCCTACGGGAGTGAAGAAGTTTTTGGAGTCTTCAAGGTTCCCGCGCAGGATCCGGTTCGGTTGCAAACCGCGAAGAAACACCCAAGCAAATACCCTACCAGTCTGGGGACCGAGACCGGATTCAAAAGGTTTTTGGAGTCTTCAAGGTTCCCGCGCAGGATCCGGTTCGGTTGATGAAGATTAATTTTTTAATTCGGTAATTTCTTTGGCAGTCCGGTTCGGTTCCAAACCGAACCATAGGTGTCAATTTAGTGAAAATAGATACGTTTTTGTAAGAAAAATGCGGTAAGTTGGAAATACCTCTTGTATAATGTAGAAAAAGATTAGAAGGTTATTTCTACAAAAAAGGTATTTCCAATGTCCATTTTACAACAAGTGGTAGATAAAATGCAAACGATCCTTGAAACCGTCCCAGATGAAGTCGCTGTCCATACAGGAGTCGTCAAAAGAAAGCGGAAACTTACCGGGAGCGCACTGACGCAAACCCTCGTCTTCGGGTGGTTGGAAAATCCAGAGGCGAGTTATCAGCAACTCACTGAAACCGCTGCGACACTCGGTATACAAGTCAGCCGACAAGCTCTTGAGCAACGCCTGACCCTTGAAACGACTGAAATGTTGAAACTTACACTTGACACCGCTATTACCGAAATGCTTGAAGTTGCCGGTCGGCGAGAAGCCCTCCCTTTACTTCAGCAGTTTAGGGGCGTTTATGTGCAAGATGCCACATGGGTAACACTCCCTGATGAACTTCACGAAACTTGGAAGGGACAACCGAAAAAGAATCATCCCCATAAAGCCGGATTGAAACTTCATCTCTGCTTTGATGTGCTTACGGGACGTTTTCAGGACTTCCAACTCACTAATGGCATGACGGCTGATTTGACGGCTGCAAAAGCAGCACCGCCATTGCCAAAAGGAAGTTTACGACTCGCAGACCTCGCCTATTTTTCGCTCGATGAACTTGAGAAACTCACCAAAAACAACGTCTACTGGATCTCGCGTTTGAAAGCCAACTCTTACCTCGCTGACGAAAACGGTGAACGCATTAATTTAGAAAAGACGCTGAAATCAGAGGCAGAAAACACCTATTTTCGTAAAGCCATACGGATCGGAAAAAGAAAGCAACTCTCGGTTTACCTCATCGCCGAGAGACTTTCCGAAGCTGAAACGAATAAACGCCGACGTTCCATCCGATATCGTGCCAAACGCAAAGCACAGACACCCTCAAAAGCACTCTTACGACTCGCAGGATGGAACCTTTATATCACCAACATTGAAGAACATCAACTCACACCGAAACAGATTGCTGCCCTTGTCGGCATCCGTTGGCAGGTTGAACTGATGTTTAAGTGTTTCAAAAGTATCGGAAAACTTCATGTTTCTCGAAGTCAGAAACCCTATCGTATACTATCGGAAATCTATGCCAAACTTATTGCGCTTCTGATTCAGCATGCGGTCATGTTAGTCGCCGGATACCGACATATCCAACAAGGTTTCATCAAAACAGCAAAGTATATCGTAGGTTATGCGAGGCTGCTAACCTTGAGTTTTCATCGCTCAAAAACAGCACTTCGCGAAACTTTGAAAATCATAAAGTGTGCCTTTGAAAATGACGACACTTTCCAGAGAACCATTGGAAAAAACACAACCTTTTGGAAACTCAAGGGGGCTACGGAAACTTCCTAAATTGACACCTATGGTTCGGTTCCAAACCGAACCTACCGGGCCTGGAGAAATATGGAATTACCGAAATATTTTCTTAAACTTCATCAAACCGAACCTACCAGTCTGGGGACCGAGACCGGATTCAAGAGGTTTTTGGAGCCTTCAAGGTTTCCGCGTAGAATCCGGTTCGGTTGCAAACCGAACCTACCAGCCTGGGACCGAGACGAGATTCAAGAGATTTTTGGAGTCTTCAAGGTTTCCGTGTAAGATCCGGTTCGGTTAGGAAACCGAACCTACCAGCCTGGGGACCGAGACGGGATTCAAGTTGTAAACCCCGCCTGCGGAAAACGTTTGAATACTTTCACCCGATGTGCTATGATGTCAACGACGTGGGAAGAATGTATCAATCCCGGCTTCGACGTCTTCAATGGGATGTCCGTACTGTTTCTCGTAGCTTTCGTGGGTGCCGCGCTCCGTCTGGGTTAGTTCGGTCAGCGGGAAGGTGATGGTTTCGCGACTACGATTGCCGGACTCGCTCATGGCGATGTTCATCTCTTGGTCCTGCCTGCCGCGCGCTGCACCGTATTCAGGTTCTGTGTCGTTAAGTACGGCTGTGGCGATACTGAGCAGTTCGTCTGCGACTGCGATCTGTCCTTCAGAGAGTGGGTAGCTCTTGAGCGGGTTCTCCCAAGTGATCGTCTGTTCTGGTAGTTCCAACGAGATTTTCTCAACGACCTTCACACCATCTACGTCAATCGTTGTGCGTTCGGGACGATAAGCGATGCCTCTCGCACCGGATTCCAATTGGTCTGCGGGTGTCACGTAGATGTCTTCGCCGACGATGGTGCCTTTGCTGCCGTCAATCTGCGAGATGCCGGTCTGTCCGCGCCCCAAGGAGCGGGCATGGATGACGTTGGAGTAGACCATGAGGGCGGTTGCGTTGTTGTCGAATTCAATAAAACCGAGGCTCCATCTCTCGCTGGTGTGGTGGCGTTTCATCCGATCAATGATGGGGATGACTGGGGTGGTTTGCGTGATACCGAGTGCGGATTTCGGTTCGCCGCCTGCCCGGAGGCGGAGCATGCTCATGCCGTGGTAGCCGCCTTCATAGAAGATGCGGTAGATTCGTGCGACTTCACCGATAACGTCTGATGCGATGACCTTGGACAGAAACCGCTCGCGTGGCGCACGGTAATAGTTTTCGGCGATCTCAAGTTTGACGTTATTCGCTTTGGCACGTTCAATCATGAGGTCTGTTGTCGGGAGTGTGACGGTGATCGGGGTTTCGCAGAGGATGTGAACGCCGGCATCTGCCATAAAACATGCGATTGCGTGGTGTGCAACGCCCGGCACGGTAATATCAACGACATCGAGTTTCTCTTGTGCGACAAGGTCGCGGACGTTGGTGTAAGGGGTCGCGCCGTATTCCTTCGCGTATCGGGTTGCGGTCTCTTCGTCTATATCGCAAATTGCGACGAGATTGTAAACGTCTTTGAGTTTCGCGATAACGGGGAGATGTGCGCCGCCCCCGCGTCGTCCTGCACCGACTAAGGCTATATTGAGTTTAGACATGGAGATCTCCTTAAGTATCAGAAGTACTCGGTTATCATACCATTTCTAAATGATGTTATCCGATTATCGGTTTTCGTGAAATGTGTAGCACTGCGCAACAAACTAAATGAAGATTAATTTTTTAATTCGGTAATTTCTTTGGCAGTCCGGTTCGGTTGCAAACCGAACCTACCGGACCTGGGGAAATATAGAATTACCGAAATATTTTATTAAACTTCATACAGTTTGTTCTACATAAAGAGCGATTTATTAACAGAAATGGTATCAGTTATCGGTCGTCAGTTGTACTGAAAATATCATTTTTTGAGAAATGTGTCAATGAAAAATGCCAAAAGCATTCAGCAGTTGGCTATCAGCGATCAGCAAAATAACATCCAGTTCCTTTAGCGAATGTCGTGACCCAGTTGAAGATATATGTTTTCTATTATTCTGAAAGAACTTCGCTGTTATACGAATAGTGCCAAATATAGGCGTATCCAGATGTTGGTTCTGTGTGGGTTTGCGCTGCTGCTGTTAATAGGGACGGTGGAATTTTATGTACGTCACAGGATTGATGTTGGACAACAGACTTATAAGCTCTGTATGGTTTTCCTCTTTATTGCTCAATTTTGGGTGGTTAGACACGCTGTTGAGGTATGGCATGCTGAACGGCAATCATCGGGTCAGGGGATAAATGGTGACTTACTTGCGCTAACGCCGTTGCCAAATTGGAAAATCTTAGCAGGTAAGTTGAGTGCTGTTGTGCTTTGGGCGGTGTGGGGTATCTGGTTAACGGTTCCGTTGTTTGCACTCTCAAGCTACACCGGCGGTTTGGCGGTTTCGCAATTGATGAAATGTAGTGCGGTGTTGTCGATGAGTTGCATCTTTTTCTCGCTTATCGGTATGGGTTTCGCGTTGTGTCATCCGTCCGATCGGGCAAAAAGTATCGGTTATGGGATTATCTTGCTGTTGACCTTTCTACCGTTGATGCCGTTTCCGCCATTTGACACGATTCCGTTGTTGGATGCGATAAGTCCGTTATGTGCGTTGTTGTCAATCTTGGGAGCGGATGCGACGTATCTGTGGTTGTGGAATGTTGGAGTGTTGGGCGTGCTGTCTGTTGTGATGTTTGCGGTTTTGATGCGCGTTTTATCGCGTCTGAGATTGTAGTGGTAGGTTGTTCGGTAGTACATAGTAGGCCGGGTTGCAAACCCCGCCTGCAATAGGCCGGGTTGCAAACCTGCAATAGGCCGGGTTGCAAACCTGCAATAGGCCGGGTTGCAAACCCCGCCTGCAATAGGCCGGGTTGCAAACCTGCAATAGGCCGGGTTGCAAACCCCGGCTGCAAACGGATAGCGTAAGTTGTAGAAAAGAGAAATATGGCGAAAACAGCGAAATATTCCATCAATCCGCAAGAAACATCGCAGTCTGGACACCTGGGTGTTACTGTTCGCGCTATTCTGATCGGCATCATTCTTATTCCACCGAATACCTATTTTATTATGGCGAACCATCTGCGCTACCGGAGTACACTGCCGACGACGATGTCGCTAATTTACAATGTCGTGGTGACGCTGATGGTGCTGACATGCCTAAATTTCCTGGTCAAACGGCTGCTGCCGCGCTTCTCGCTCCGACAGGGAGAATTGCTCACTATCTATGTCATTCTCTCAATTTCTTCGGCGATCGCGGGGCACGATATGATGCAGACCCTTGTGCCTGTGATTCCAAACGGTTTCTGGTTTGCCACCGCTGAAAACGAATGGCAACAACTCTTCTGGCGGTATCTGCCGAGCTGGATGACACTCAGCGATTTGTCTGTCTTACAAGATTTTTACGACGGGGAAGCCTCTTTTTACGCGACGCGGTATCTGGCGGCGTGGTGGGAACCGGTTTTATGGTGGACGATCTTTCTGTCCGTGCTGATATGGGTGATGATATGCATCGATCTATTGCTTCGGAAGCAGTGGATCGAACGGGAGCGGCTCACCTATCCGATTGTCCGTTTGCCGATAGAGATGACGCACTCAGATGGCCGGCTCTTAAAAAACAAGATGCTGTGGGCAGGCTTCGCGATTGCTGGCGGCATTGACCTGATTAACGGCATCCACGCGTTCTTTCCAACGTTCCCAGAGATACCGGTCCGAAAGGTAGACCTTGGCATTTATTTCACCGAAAAACCGTGGAGCGCAATCGGCTGGACCCCCGTTTATATCCTGTCATTCGGTGTAGGACTTGCCTTTTTAATGCCGTTAGAGATGTCCTTTTCGCTTTGGTTCTTTTACTTCTTCTGGAAAGGTGAGCGCATCTTGGGAAGTGCGATGGGGTTACACGCTTTGCCGGGATTTCCGTACGATGGACCGCAAGGGGTAGGCGCGTATCTGGGGATCGCCTGTTTTGGACTCTACGGCGGACGTAAGCATTTCTATGCGATGTTTAGAAATGTGACTGGAAAAAGAGGTGCATATCTTTCACCTGAAATGCGAGATACAACGGATTATCGGTGGCCGCTGGCAGGGTTGATAGGTGGTGTCCTTTTTCTTTTTATTTTTTCAAACCATGCGGGGATGGCAATTTGGCTGATAGCGTTGTACTTTACTATCTATTATCTCCTCGCGTTAGGCATTACACGGGTCCGCGCGGAGGTTGGTCCCCCGACACACGAGATGTTTTCGGCAAACCCGCGGCAATTTATTCTCGATTCGCTCGGTTCACGTATGATTCCACCACAGAGTTTAACGGTGCTGTCGCTGTATTTTGCGTTCAATCGTGGCTATCGCGCGCATCCGATGCCACATACATTGGAAGCATTTAAACTTGTGGAAGTGGCGAATATGCGTGCGAAGCGGATGGCCGTCGCGCTGATGTGCGGTGTCTTTTTCGGTATCCTTGCTTCATTCTGGGCGTATCTGGCGGTTTCCTACAAGACCGGTGCGAATCCGTGGGTGGTAAAGGGCGGTTATAACATGCTCCGATCATGGCTCTATTATCCAACAGAAACAAACATCCCGGCGGTGACATTTATGGGTATCGGGTTTTTGTTTACAGGGTTGCTATGGTGGCTACGCACGCGTTTTCCGATGTTTCCATTTCATCCGGCTGGCTACGCGGTTGCAAGTAGTACGTTGACCTTCGGTTGGCTCTGGTTCTCTGTTTTTATGAGTTGGGGCATCAAACACCTCATCTTGCGGTTCGGTGGTATCCGTCTGTACCATCGAGTGTTACCGCTCTTTTTAGGATTAATTCTCGGGCAATTCGTAGTCGGTGGCACGTGGGTGCTGATCCGACTTATCTGGGGTGTGTCGGTTTATTCGTTTTATCGTTAACTCGCGAATCTGTGTGCTGTGGAAAGGGAATAATACCATTTCTAAATGATGTTATCGCATTATCGGTTTTCGTGAAGTCCGTAGCACTGCAAAACAAACTAAATGAAATTTGAAATATTAATTCGGTAATTTCTTTCGTAGTCCGGTTCGGTTGCAAACCGAACCTACCGGGCCTGGGGAAAATATGGAATTACCGAAATATTTTATCAATCTTCATACAGTTTGTTCTACGTAAAGAAACATTTATTAACAGAAATGGTATAAAAACATGGTAAACACATCAAAATATCCCTCAAACCCTCAAGAAACACCGCAGTCTGGGCATCCGGGCGTAACTTTTCGCGCGATTCTGCTTGGCATCATCCTCATCCCGCCGAATACTTACTTTATTATGGCGAACCATCTGCGTTACTGGAGTACGCTGCCGACGACGATGTCACTGATTTACAATGTCGTGGTGACGCTGATGGTGTTGACATGCCTGAATTTCTTGCTGAAATTTTTGTTGCCGCGTTTTGCACTCCGACAGGCGGAACTCCTCACGATCTATGTTATCCTCTCACTCTCTTCGGCGATCGCGGGGCACGATATGATGCAGACGGTTGTGCCGGTCATTCCGAACGGTTTCTGGTTTGCGACACCGGAGAACGAATGGCAGCAACTCTTTTGGCGGTATCTACCGAGTTGGATGACGCTTGATGATTTGTCGGTGCTGCAAGACTTTTATGATGGTGATACGACATTTTATACGCCGAGGTATTTAGCGGCGTGGTGGGAACCGATTTTATGGTGGACGATTTTCTTGTCTGTCCTTATTTGGGTGATGATATGTATCGACCTGCTTCTGCGAAAACAGTGGATTGAACGGGAGCGGCTCACCTATCCAATTGTCCGTTTGCCGATAGAGATGACGTATTCGGATGGACGGCTCTTTAAGAATAAGATGTTATGGGCAGGCTTCGCGATTGCTGGCAGCATCGATCTGATTAACGGCATCCATGCTTTTTTTCCGACGTTCCCGGAGATACCTGTCCGTAAAGCGGACCTCGGCATCTATTTTACTGAGAAACCGTGGAATGCGATCGGTTGGACACCTGTGTATATCCTGTCGTTTGGGGTCGGACTGGCGTTTTTAATGCCGTTGGAGATGTCGTTTTCGCTCTGGTTTTTCTATCTATTCTGGAAAGGTGAACGGGTGTTGGGCAGTGCGATGGGGTTACAGGTATTGCCGGGTTTTCCCTACGATGGTCCGCAAGGTGTGGGTGCGTATTTGGGGATCGCCTGCTTCGGACTCTACGGTGGACGTAAGCATTTTTATGCGATGTTTAGAAATCTGTTTGGAAAGCGCGACGCGAATCTGCCGTCTGAGATGCAGGACACAACAGATTATCGGTGGCCGCTGGCGGGATTAATCGGTGGTGTGCTTTTCCTTTTTATTTTTTCGCATCGTGGTGGGATGGCGGTCTGGATGATTGCGCTGTACTTTGCCATCTATTATCTTCTTGCGTTGGGGATCACACGGGTCCGTGCGGAGGTCGGGCCGCCGACACACGAGATGTTTGTGGCGAACCCGCGTCAGTTTATTCTCGATTCACTCGGCTCACGGAGCATTCCGCCGCAGAGTTTGACGATGATGTCGCTCTATTTTGCGTTCAATCGCGGGTATCGCGCGCATCCGATGCCGCACACCTTGGAAGGCTTTAAGCTTGCGGAAGTATCAAATATGCGTACAGGACGGATGGTCGTGGCGATGATGTGCGGTGTCTTTTTCGGTATCCTCGCCTCGTTTTGGGCATATCTGGTGGTCTCGTATAAGATAGGCGCGAATCCGGGGTTGGGTAGCGGTGGTTACAACATGCTCCGATCATGGCTCTATTATCCGTCAGAAACGAATATCCCTGCGGTGACATTTATGGGTGTCGGATTTCTGTTCACGGGATTGCTGTGGTGGTTGCGCACCCGGTTCCCGATGTTCCCGTTTCATCCGACCGGTTATGCTGTCGCAAGCAGCATGTGGACCTTCGGTTGGTTATGGTTCTCCGTTTTTATCAGTTGGGGGATCAAGAATCTAATCTTACGGTTCGGTGGTATCCGTCTCTACCATCGGGTGTTACCGCTCTTTTTGGGATTGATTCTTGGACAATTTATTGTGGGTGGCACGTGGGTGCTGATTCGGCTGATTTGGGGTGTGTCTGTTTATTCGTTTTATCGTTAGATGACAAAATGGTGCTTTATTGTTTGAATTTAGGGTTGGTTTGTAGTTGTACGATTTAAGGTTTCCGCGTAAAATCCGGTTCGGTTGCAAACCGAACCTACCTGGCCTGGGTCTGAGACGGTTGTTGTTTCTAAAATTGACACTTATGGGTATTACAGGTGTTCAACAAACTCGTCTCGGATGCGGATTTTATCTGCGTCGTCGCCGAAACCGAGACTGAACCAGCCGTTATAACCGCGCGTGTTTAGTTGCGTAAAGAGTTCCACAAAATTGATTGTGCCTTCGCCGGGGATGAGATGTATTTCGTATTCGCCGGTATTGTCATTGAGACGGACCTGACCGATATTCTCCACCCCAAAAGCGTCCAAAAAGCCTTGCCATCCCTCCGGCACGAGATGTCCGTGTGCAACATTGAATGCCCACTTGAAATAGGGAGACTGAATCGCGTCGAAAAACCAGCGTGTCTCGGCGACGTTATGCGGGATGTAGTGGATTTCGGCGTGTTCAGGTTCTCGGTTATGATTCTCAAAGAAGATGACGATCTCCGCCTGTTCGGCTCGGTCAACCAGTCGCTGGATGCGTGTGATGGCGGCATCACGGCGTTGTGCGATGTCCCCGAAATGATAGCCACCGTGCCCGATGAGCCAACCGCATCCGAGTCGTTGTGCCAGTTTTAGGTTCGCGTAGAAATAGTTATCAACGGCTTCAGCCATGATTGGCACGTACTCGGCGTTGTTGATTGCGGAAGACGGGTGGATACCGATGGCGATGTCGTGTGTTTCACAGAGGTTGCGGACTGTGCGGACACGCGCAGCGTCAAATGAAGCGATGTCATTCGGTGGGACATCGGCTTGGAAGTCGATATACCTGAATCCATTTTCTGTAGCCCAACGGATTGATTCTTCGATCGGTTTATGTTTTGGTGCGTCAAATCCGAATCGTTCTTTTCCGCTATCCGGTGAAATCTCTGTCATCTTGTTGTTCGGTCTCCCATTTTCGGTGCGTTGCGAAGATTTTGACTTCAAAACCGCGCAACCGTGTTATAAACGCGCCGTCAGACACGGTAGTTTTCTCATCACCGTAAAGTTCGACAAACTCGGTACCGTTTAGCGCGTCCAATCCAATGACTTCAACACCCATGTGAGGATACGGATCTTCGTTGACAAGAACAATAAGCCACTCTCTACCGGTTCTGCGAGCCGTGACGCTTACGCCGCGTGTTGAGACAGGTATAGGGACATCGGTGCGCCCGTCATCGATTGATCGGACTGCAACATAGCCTTCAGTCGGTGCTGTGAGAAAGGGTTGCAGTGCGGCGAGTTCACTTGTGAGCGCGTAAATCGACTTCCGAAACGCTTCGTGTCCGTCGGATTTCAGGTAGTGCGATCCCCAATACAAGATGCCTCTTGCACCGTGCGTAATGCAGACGTACGCCATGAGGCGTGATTCGTCGAAGGTCGGGAACGCTGCGATGTCGCCGTGTTCATCGTCCAAGTCGTTCCACGAAAACGCTTGAAGCACCATCCAGACGGGTCTGCCATTACCGACCTGTTTCCATCGGTCAGTGGAATCGGCGAGACGGATAGTTGGTCGTTCATCAGCATGAACGGGGTAATCGTCGCATCCGGTGATGTCTAGGAAGTCGATGTATTGTCGAACAAATTTCAGGTCGCTATCGCGCGCCTCATTTATCCAGACTTGTCGATTTTGTGGATCGACGCTGCGGATGAATTCGACCGCCTCGCGCATATTCGGCATAATCTCTGCGGCGCGTTCTTCAGAGTATTGGATAGCGAGCGGTGTTTGCATCCACCATTCGCCTTTATTTGGGAACACTGCGAGCCGGTCCTGTCGCCAGAGTCCGCTATATGCGGTGAAGTTCCAGACGATCTCATCAGGACCTTCCCATATCGCGAGTGCAGGATGTGCCGCAAGGTTACGGATGTGTTCCTGAAATTCTGGTGTCGCACCGGATTGGAGCGATAGCGGAACCCATCCCATCATGCCGAGTGCCTGTACGCGGTCAAGTGCCTCCGTGTTGCCACACCGGATGAGGTTAACGCCTGCTTCCGCCATATCTCTGAGTGCGTCATCTTCTGCCGGTAGTTCATAAAACCCGATTGGGAAGAGGCGACGACCCTCTTGTGTCAGAAATCCATCACCGTGTCCATAAATCATATCGCTCATCAATACCTCCGAGTACTTGAAGAGACCAAAATCTATAGGTGCCGTTAGCCGCTAAATGCTTATGAACACAGACTAACAGTCTATGCTACATAAGAAAATGTAAATTCAAGCAGAAACACAGACTAACAGTCTATGCTACATAAGGAACACAGACTAACAGTCTATGCTACATAAGGAACACAGACTAACAGTCTATGCTACATAAGAAAATGTAAATTCAAGCAGAAACACAGACTAACAGTCTATGCTACATAAGGAACACAGACTAACAGTCTATGCTACATAAGAAAAATATAATCAGAAATGGCATAAGATTTCGGATTCTTCATGTTAATAGATGATTTTTCCACCATTTGACGTAATCCGCATCGCTGATATCGGGTGAGAGTTCCCGTTTTTCCATGCTGCTCCTGAAACTCTCCGCCATATTTTCGTCCCAATAGGTCATGATTTCCGAGGATTCAGGGGTTTCACCCATATCACCTGTATCTACCATCCATGCGTCGAGTTGCGCAGCGAGTTCGCTTCGCACGGTGTCATAACGTGGGTCCGTAGCGAGATTGTTGATTTCATAAGGGTCTGCTTCTAAGTCATACAACTCCTCGGAGGGACGCGTCTGTTTGGTGAAATGCTGTTCTGCGGGGGACAGCTCACCCCGTTCTGCTAACAGCGGCACCAGACTCCAGAGCGGATACTGCTGTTTCTTATAGCCGTTGAATTGCATGTAGGGACGTTCTGGGTGATAATTGCGGATTAACTTATAGCGGCGTGTGCGGATACATCGGATTCTGTCATCCGTTCCGTCGCACCGATCCCTCGCTGCGAAGATAGCGTCGCGGTGTGTTGCGTCTGAACCGAGGAAGATTTGTCCTTGCATAAAATCGGGAATTTCGATCCCGGTGAGTGAGAGCGTTGTCGGTGCGAAATCGACCCCGCTGACGAGTGCGCCGCTAACAGCACCGGCATCAATCTGTCCGGGCCATCGGACGATAAGTGGGATATGGATGCCGCCATCGTAGAGGAATTGCTTGCAGCGGATATGTGCGCGTCCGTGATCGCTCATGAAAAAGACGATTGTGTTATCGGTGAGTCCTTCATCATCGAGTCGTTTGAGGATTTGCCCGACTTTTTTATCTAAAATCTGAATGCTTTCAAGGTAGAGTGCCCAATCTTTTCGAGTGAGCGGATGGTCGGGGTAGTAAGGTGGTAATTCGACGTTCTCTGGTGGAATCGGACGTTCAGGATCGGGTTTAAAGACGCGGTGCGTGTCTGGGATGTTCATTTGTGCATAAAAAGGTTGTCCTTCAGGACATTCGCGCCAATCAATACCGTCGAACGGTTGTTCACGTTGAAAGTTAAAATCGGTTTTTCCGGGGCGATTGTACGGGGGTCCTGGACTATTGCAGGTAAAATAACCGGCTTCTCGGAAGCAATCGGTGATGAGTTTCATATCTGCCCGTAAGGGTTTATCGCGATTGCTGCGGTGGTTGTGTGCGTCAAAATGTGTCTGGTAGGTCCCCGTGATGAGCGCGGATCGGCTCGGTGAACAGACTGGACACGTGACGAAAGCGTTGGTAAAACGCGTGCCTTCGGATGCGAGGCGGTCAATATTTGGTGTTTTCACGGCAGGTGTGCCGTAGCAGGCGAGATCCGGGGAGAGATCTTCACCATAAATCCAGAGAACATTTGGTTGTTTTGTAGACATAATTACTCCATTTCAGAAATTTCTACTCAAGACCTCACATCAGAATACCTTAAAGTTATTATCAGCCATCGTTTTTCTTCGCTGAGTTACTGCAGTGTGCCGTTAACTTTCTCTACAACATATCGGTCTCGGAAGAGTGTCTGCCGGAGCGGTGGCATTTCTGCAAGGAGTTTCGGATGCGGTTTGTAAACTCTGGCGAAACCGCTGTCAATGGGACTATAGAGATTAAAAACGGCGATTCTGTCATTTTCAGTATTCGTCCACGGGTTCGCACTGTGGGTGAGTGCCTCTGTGAAAAAGAGCAGTGAACCGGGAGGACATCCGTAAGTCGTCCAAATATCGGACTTAGGGTCTTGGATATCCGGCGGTGCTGTGTAGACTGCCTTGTGGCTTCCGGTCACTAAGAGTGTGCCACCTTGTCCCTTTTTCACTTCGTTGAGTTCCCAGACGACGCGGGTGTGCGGACTGTAGCCTTTACCCGGAAAAGCGTTGTAGTAGTGGACATCGCCGGGAAAACGGAGCAATCCGTTGCCGTTATGCGGTCCGAATCGACCCATACCGGGTTCGCGGTAAAAGAGGGTTGTGCTTTCAACAGAAAAGCCGTAGTGTTCAGGACTTGTTACAGCTGGGTGTGCTGTGAACTCGTTGAGCAGAGAAACAACGAGCGGATGATCAATCAGTTTTTGGAGCGGCCCGCCGACGGTGCTCCGTTCATGCTCTGGAATCGATTCAGGGTCGTGGTGCAAGCGGTATCCGAAATCGCGCATCTCTTTGAGTTCAGGTCCAGTAAAAACTTCCGGTATGAGGAACCAACCGTGTGTATCAAAAGCGTAACGTTGTTCTGCGGTTAACTCTGGGACAGGCAGTCCATCAGCGTTTTGGGTCGGCAATTCATAAGTGTCTGGCGGTAACAGTGCGCCGATCCAAGGGTGTTGGTCTATATTTGTCTGTTTTTGCATCTGAATCTCCTTGTGCCGTTAGACTTCCTCGCGGTAGGCGGACGTGCGCTGTCCAAAATCTCCATTGACGACGTTTCCACCAGCGTAAGTCCCTCGGAAGAGCGTCTGACGCTTGGGCGGCATCGCTTCGAGGAGTTGCGGATGGGGTAGCCAGTTCGACCAGCGACTCGCTACTGTGTTGTATAAATTCGAGATAGAGACACGCTTGGCATCTTTCGGTTGCACTTGCATCTGCGTCATAGATTCGGTAAGAAGGAAGAGGGATCCCGGAGGACATTGATATGTTTCCCAGAGCGGTGAATTCGGGTTCTGCACCGCTTCTGGTATCGGATATGCGGCTTTATGGCTTCCCGTGATGAAACGTAGATTGTTTGTCTCGTGTGTAACTTCGGTGAGTTCCCAGATTGCGCGGGTTAACCCGCTCCAGCCGCGTCCTGGCACGCACCGGTAGAAGTGAGAATCGCCAGGGAGACGGAACAAGCCGTTCCCTTTGTGAAGGACGGATTGTGTTTGCGGTGGTGTGTCCGCGAAAGAGGAAATTGTTTCTTCGAGTCGAAATCCGTAGCAATCCTCGCTTGCAGCGGGTGGGTAAGCCAAAAATTCGTTCAATAACCCTACGACAACGGGGTGATCGGCGAGTTTTTGAAGCGGACCGCCGAGTGTACCCTGTTCGGGTTCGGGGATACGTTCCGGTGTTTCGTGTAGTTGTTGACAAAATTCGCGCATCTCCGCGATGTCGGTGTCCGAGAGAACGCTTGGAATCAGGAGCCAACCGTTTCGGTCGAAATCGTATTTCTGTTTCTGCGTCGGGACAATCACAGGTATACCATCAGCATTGGTTGTTGTCAATTCTTCAGGTTCAACGTCAACGGCACTGCCCAAGTTTTTATTTACGATAAAGGGTTTTCTTGTTGTAAGTTCTTTGTAAGCCATGAAGTACTCTCTTATAGTGAAGCCCGTAATTGCCTTATACTGGCGGAGTTACGTGAAGATTAAAAAATTAATTCGGTTGGTTCTGGGTCTCTAACACCTGAAACATGTGGTGTGCATAGCTTACTGTTGAGATACCCACAAATACCAGTGCCAAACAGAGACTATAAAATTCGGTGTTGTCCGGTAAGCGGGGCGCTATCGGACGGAGTAGGTAAAACGTTATAGCGACTGATAAAAAGAAACTGGTGCATTTCCCCCATAAATTGGAACGGGTAATCATTTTTGCTTTATATGCCAAGACGGCGTTGCCGAGGACGATGAGAATATCTCTGGTTGCAATGATAAGGAACGCCCAAAGCGGAAATGTAGATTTTGATAGAACGAGCGCGAAAATACCGGCGGAGATTGCGAGCTTGTCTGCGACAGGGTCTAATATTAAACCGAGTTCGCTGTGTTGCTTTAAGCGTCGAGCGAAGAACCCGTCTAACACGTCGGTTACAACTGCGGTGCCACCCCAAAGGATTGCAAATATCCACTGTTCTCGGTAGATGGTAAAAAAAATGAACGGGACCGTAACGAGTCGGGCAGCCGACAGGACGTTGCTGACATAGAAGAAATCGCGACGCGTAACCCGGATTGACTGTGTTTCAGTGAATTGATGGACTGGAGCCTTGAGTGCCATTGTTTTATCGCGTTGCCGGTAGATTCTGTGGTATAGGAACGATCCTATTGATATAGGTGTCTGTAAGTTTCTGTAATATGATCACAAGGGTCTCAATTGTTTCGTGCTGTTAATTGGAAAGCAATCCGCCGATTTTGATCTGTGAGTATCTCGATTTCGCGTGTGAGGAGTTGATCTAAGGGAATTGTTTCCAACAATGTCTGTTTTTCCTTGAGCGAGATACGTAAGCGGATACCGATCTGATAGGCGAGTTCCCTTGGATCGTCTGGATGTTCTTCAGGCGGATTCCATGCAAAAATCAGACGACTGGATAACGCTTCGTAAGCCTTATACAATTCTTCGGTTTGTGTGGTGAGTTCCTCTGAAACGGATTCAAATTCTGTTTCGGGATCATCTAACATACGGATGTGGCCGGTGAGATAGGAGAGATGATCTTGGATTTCAAGGATTTGGAACCGGTACTCACCCGCGGAAATAATGTTCATACGACCATCGTCGAGATGCTCAACGTGAAGAATTCGGGCGGCAGTACCGACCTCGTAAGGCGTAGCGGTGTCGCCGACTTCTTCTCCTTCTTTGATGAGTACAACTCCGAATTCAGCCTCATGTTCCAAACAGAACTTGATCATCGTCCGGTAGCGAGGCTCGAAAACATGGAGTGGTAAAAATCCGCCGGGGAACAAGACTGTCTGTAATGGGAAAAGCGGAATCTGCCGTTCATAAGATGTCTGACTGTTCGATAAGGTTTGGTCGTCCCGCATGTCAAAACTCCTCTTTGTACGTTAACTGATGTACAAACTGGATGCATTCTGATCGTGGAAGGCGTGGCTCGTAAATCACGGACTTTGAGATTGTATTTAAAAAATCTCTGCTTCCAGTCACAAATTTGTATATATTTTTGCACAAAATTTGTGATTCGTCAAGGCTTTTTATCAGAGAAAACTGGATGATTGCGTTGAGACATCCTGCAATTCTTGACAATGTAGCGTGTTTTCGGTATAATACACCTCATACGGATATTTATCGTAAAACCTACAATTAACGAGTCACCTATAGAAGGCGGGGTTACAAACCCCGCCTACACGGGGCTGCGTAAGTCCAAATAAGGATACTTAACTAAAAGGCAGGGTTACAAACCTCGCTTGCACCGGGGCTGCGTAAGTCCAAATAAGGATACTTAACCGAAACGGAAATCTGTATATGTTTTTTGCATACGACAGATTTCAAACGATTGGAGACGCACGTGAATTCAGAAAAGTTAGGGAACGCCTTAGCGAAATCCAAGGACATTGCTATCACTCTTTTGGGTAATATTTTGTACCGGACACGGGTAGAACCGATTCGCGATGCAGAGGGTCTTAAGGGCCTAAAGGCACGTTGGATCGGCGATGCGGGGCAAAACGTGATTGAGATCAGCACGCCGTCAGGGAACGCCGATATTAAAGTCGATAGTGAGACGGCACCGACCATTGAATATGTGCAAGAAGGTGAGAAACGGACAGTCGCTGTCAAGCATATCAACAACCTCTCATGCGAGCTGAGCCGAGAGACGATGGATCAGATTGCGACACCGAGAGGCGCTGCCATCGCGGTGTCTGTCGGTGCGGGTATCGGTCTGTTTGGATGGTTTGTGATTTCAGCGGCGCGCGCCCTATCGGCTCCAAAAGTGCAGCAGATCGTAACCTCAACGCCACTCCTTGTTTCAAGTGAAGATGGCGAACAATCGGAAGGGACGGCACCTGGCACTGATGAAGATCGTAGCAGTTGATCCGTTCTACTTACGGATGCCGAACATCACCACAGCAGCAGACGGTACGCAAGATACACTCTTGGTCCGAGTCCGAACGGATACTGGATTTGAGGGATGGGGTGAATGCGATGCCTCGCCGTTGGTCAGTCTTGCTGTTTACTGCTGCCCGATGTCGCACGGCAATATTATCAACATCCGTACGTCTTTAATTGGTGAGACACTTGACGGTCCTGACGATGTGCTTCGACTCAGTGAAAAAGTATTACGGAACGGTTTGGATATTCAACAGATCCAGCACGCCTATAGCGGGGCGGAAATTGCGTTGTGGGATATTATTGGACAGCAGTTAGAGAAACCTGTCTACCGTTTTCTTGCTGAGATGTCGGGGACCTCTGATGTCGCACACCCTAAGCTACCTTATGCCTCTGTTCTTTTCGGTGACACGCCGGAGGCAACACACCGTATTGCGGCGGGATTGCGTGAACAGGGGTATCGTGCGGCGAAGTTCGGTTGGGGTCCGATGGGTAAATTCGGTGAGGCGAACGACATCGCACTCGTGGAAGCTGCGCGTGAAGGTATGGGATCAGAGGCGCAGATTATGATTGATGCGGGTGTTGTCTGGGGGCGTGATCATGAAACAGCCTACCGTCGCGCCGAGGCGTTTGCGGAATTTTCGCCGACATGGTTAGAGGAGCCGCTCGCACCTGATGCGATTGATGCTTACGGTTCACTAACGAAAAAGAATCCACGTGTTCCTATCGCAGCAGGCGAGGGATCGGATACTTACCGAACGGCGGAGGATCTTGTTGTTCACGGCGGTGTCCAGTTCGTTCAGATCGACGCTGGACGTATCGGCGGGATTATGCCTTCTTTTCAAGTACGTCAACTCGCCGAGCGACACGGTATCCAGTATGTCAATCACACGTTTAAGAGCCATCTGAGCCTTGCCGCTGCACTTCACGTCTTCGCAACGAATCCCGATTTCGATCTGTTAGAATATCCGGCAGCGGGGTCGGAATTGTCACAGTGTTTGGTAAGAGATCCGTTCACCGTTGAATCGGACGGAATGGTGCGAGTGAAGGAGCTTCCGGGACTCGGTGTGAAAGTGGATACGGAAGCCATCCGTCCGTATTTGGCTCCAGTACGGATTGCGGTGGGTGCGGATACGGTTTTTGAGCAAACATCGCTTTAACGGGAAATTAGTCTTGCATTTTCAAATTTGCCCACCATGTAGTAAGTTTCCCACTTGCGGAAACGAATCCTCTCATGCGAACCGTGGCTAACTGCTTCCGCTCGCCAATATGCGAGACATCCTCTATTCGATAATAATAGACAGTGTTCGGTTTAGCGGTGGTATCTGTCCATGTGTAGGTGTTGCGTTCACTGGTTGTGCCTGCGCCTTGAATGAGCGTAGGGTTGACAATCTTGAATTCGCCGTTTTTTGTTTCACTGCGGTAAATATAAAAACCTGCATTGTCCAATTCGGATTCGGTAGTCCATTTGAGAATAACGCCTGTATCCGTGTGTTCTGCACGGAAGTGAGATAAAGTCACAGGCAAAGGTTCACCATCGTACTCAAGATATATTTTGACATCCGGATTCTTTCGCAACAGTTCAAAGAGTGATTTTCTGTTTTTAATTGGGTTCCCTTGAAGACGTAACTCTTTCAGATTTACCATTTCAGTGAGTGGACTGACATCGCTGATTTGATTATTTGTAAGGGTTAAAAGTTCTAAATTCTTCAATCCTGCAAGGGGTGTTATATCGCTGATTTGGTTGGCATTCAAACTTAATTCCGTTAACCGCGTTAATTTTGCGAGCGGACTGACATCGCTAATTCGATTACTACTTAAGTTTAATCCTAATAGATGTGTCAGTTGTGTGAACGCGGTGATGTCTTGAATGTTTTCGTTTGCCACATGTAAAAAAACCAAATTTTTCAATGCTGTGATAGGCGTAATGTCTCGGATATGTTTGCCGCGAATGATTAATCTCTGCAAATTTTTCAATGCTGCGATAGGCGTAATATCCTGGATTTGATCGGACGCGATGCTTAAAGTACGTAAGTTGCTTGCATATTCAAGCCCTGTTAGGTCTTTTATCTTTCCTTCGTCTACATCTAACAATCGTAGAAATCCAAAATCAGTTAGATTAAGTATATTCAATTGTGTGATAGTTTCACCCGGAGCCAAATTTAGGCTGCTCTGTAGTGCCTTTCTTAAAATCGGATCTGGTATAGAAATGACTCTCGAACTCGGCAGCAGCGCAAGAACATCAATCGAATATCGCTCACTCCAAAATATATTTCCTTGTACATCAATCATCTGAAGACTTATAAATTCACTTTGTGGGGTCAAACTGGAAGTGACGAATTCAACTGTGGCATTTCTGTTGCCATTTAATTTTAGACAACCGAGCAACACGCTGCCCGTGGTGGTGTTACCCACTTTTGGTCCTGGAGTTCTCAATTGGACTTGATGAATCCCGTCGGGATCGGTTACTTTAAAACGGAAACGGATAACATTCGGGGAAGAGACGAAACTCGCTGGGAGCATCTCAATTGCTGGTTTCTCGTTTGCGGTAGGGCGTTCACCGTTGAAAAACGGGTTGACATTTAACCACTCTGCAGCACAGAAAGATGTATAGAAGTCTTGGGGGCGGTCGAAGATATCAACCGTGACCTTCTCAGCGTCGGCGCGAACATCGTGATTCAATCCAAAAGTATGTCCAAGTTCATGGGCAGCTACCGAACTGCTAAAACAATCACCTGAAGCAGGCATGAGTGCAAACCCACCACCACCTTCATGGGCATAGTAAGCTTGGGCGATGCCACATATATTGGCACTACCCCCAAGGTAGGGACTCCTCATATCTATCGCGACGAGATTAATATTCTTCGTATCAAAAGACTGTTCCTGAAGTTCTCTTGCGATGCTCGGTATGTTTATCCAATTATCACGACTATAATGCTTTTCCGGTTCCTGTCCATTCACAGTATGTACCACAGCCTTTCCCTGTGCATCCGTCTCAAATAGGAAAGTTTTCTTGCCGAATCCGTGAGCTGCCATAATTTCTTCGTAACCCTGCTGTACGCCCTCTATCAACTTATCAAACTTTCTGTCTATGTCCGGTTGAGGGTGACGGTCGCTTGGGACGAAGTAGATGAGTCTCACGAGCGGACGAGGCACCTGGGCAAAACTATTCGGCACAAACATAAGCGTTAAAAAAGGGAGTAGTGTGAGTATGAAACATAGTATTGTTTTCATGAGTTAGTTCTCCTTTTTTTCTCAAACAGAAGTTACCTTAAATACCGTGTCTAATTGACAAATAGATTGTAGAAGCGATCCCTCGGTCACAACATATTGTGGGAGGGAAACCTTAATAAGCCCGATATATTGTCTCCTAATATCGGTGTTGAAAAAACCTCCCATAAGAGAATACCGACAGTCACTGTTAACCTATAGCATAACATATCCGACAGGTATTATCTATCAATCCTTTAAATATGTTTAGGGGTTAGCGTGCTTTTTGAGCGTGCCAACCCCTAATACAATTAGGTAAAACGAGTAATTACTTATAGTTTGTATCAAATGACCCCATGATTTATACTAATAGTATGCGTTACCCTAACAAGTAGATGTATTGGCATCACCGATAATCTACTCATGGAGGTCAAGATGAATCGTAAGATGGACACCGCCTACGGTATCAACCGACTCGAATCCAAGAACGCAAGAGCCGCCATTATCCAGAAGATTTCAGCAGACTTTAACCTTATGCCTATCGTCGCTGAAGCCTACTATAAGCAGATTTCCACCTATTTTGAGCAACACGCTGAGGTCCAACTGACATCCGGACAAATCTGCTATGAGGCAGTCGCTGCGGAGGAACCGGCAGGTAAACACATCGCTTTAGCAAAAAAAGTCTCCTGTCGGTTGACCCTCAATGATATAAACGCTGATCTTGAAACCTTAGCGACTTACGGACTCGCAGGTCTCAGACGGCACCGCATCCTCCGATTGACCAAAGAGACTTATGACCAAGATGCATTGCTCAGTTATGAGGATTTAGCCGTCTTATTAACCACCAGTCCTGCTACCGTCAAACGCGACATCCGACACTTGAAGCAGGAGGGGTATTTCGTGATGACGCGCGGAGCGAAACACGACATGGGGCCCGGCACGTCTCATAAGACTCAGATCTTGGAGTTGTATTTCAAAGCGTATACCTTCACCGAAATTGAGCAGAAGACGAACCACTCTGAACGGGCGGTCTACCGCTACTTGAAAGACTTCACACAAGTTGCTACGCTGCATCATCAAGGGTTTCCTGACGCACAGATACGGCTCATCACACACTTCTCTGACCGACTCATACGCGAGTATCTCTCGCTGTATCAGGAATACCGGAACACCGACCGGATGACCGAGCTCCTTCACCCTGAACCCATTGCGAAAAAAAAGGAGAATCTCTCATGAGCAAACCTCAGACGCGCACCGCCATCAACGAGAAGAAGTTCAGACGCATCAACGATAAATCCCTACGACAGTTGCTGATCCATCGCTTTCTCAATGACTACGGGTATGACAAAGGCGAGGTCACTGCGACGGCTATTGTTGATGATATTCTCAAGACCGTTGAAGACTATTTCGTGATTACCCTCCCTTTAGAGAAACTCGCCACGGGCGACCAACTCCCTGATGAACGATACCTCAGGTATGGACAACTTGTTTGGATGGCAGTGCCGATTGATGAATATCCTGAAAAAGGAAAAGCCATCATCAAAACACGTATGAAACCGATCATCCTAACTTACCTCGCTACAGAGGATATTGAATCCTTTCGCAACGGTTTTACCTCACGACAGCTGCGGATCAATCGCTTGGTTCGTTGGTGTCATCAGGCTTATGACCAAGGCGCATTATTGACCCATCTTGACTTAGCTGTCTTGCTGAATGTCTGTGATGCGGTCATCAACGATTATGTCAAAGAATGGCAAAATAATAGTGGACAACTCTTGCCGACTCGTGGCAATATCCATGACTTATCGGGTGCTATCACCCATAAGAAAGAGATCATAACGCTCTATCTTCAAGGACATCTAACACCTACTATTGCTGCGAAAACCAAGCATTCTAAGGAAGCCGTTGACCGATACATTCGAGATTATGAGTCCGTCAAAGTCGTTCGCAAGGCAACCGCAGATATTGATAAAATCTCACAGATTACGCGACGTTCTAAACGCGTCATCTCTCAATATCTTGACCTGATTCCGCAGCACCAACTCCAAACCATGGATGCAAACCTTGCTAATTCATCTACAAACGATGAAGCGACACCCCAAGGAGAAGCCCAATGAGACTCTTGACATCCCCTACGGGTTTTGCTATACTTTCAACATGTTTATCGCTAAACGCATCATTTCTCAAAGATGATGCCAGCGAACTCAACTTAACCCACTCAGAAACGATTGCTGGGAACCTAATAAACATCAGCACTCCAGCTATCCTATGGTCATTTGATACTATTTCCGAATGAGCATTTTTCGTGTTGCTGTGAAATCATCTGCTGTTAGCGTATAGAAATAGACACCACTTGCGATAGGTTCGCCGAGTTCGTTTCTGCCATCCCAATACGCCGCACGGCTACGAGATTTATAGATGCCCACAGGCTGATGTCCCAACTTTAGTGTCCGAACCAGTTTTCCACCAACAGAATAGATAGAGACGGTAACATCTGAGGCTTTCGCTAATTGGTACGGTATCCATGTCTCCGGGTTGAAGGGGTTCGGATAGTTCGGCAATAGAAGCGTCTCTGTCGGTGTCGTCAATCCTGAGAGAAGTTGTTCGAGTACCAGAATACCGCGCTGGAAAACCGGATCCTTGAGATTCATCTGCCGCGCGTCATGCAGCCACTTTTGCCAATTCGTCTTTGTCAGTAACTCTTCTAATTCTTCAACCGACACGGATGGAGCACCTGTAATAGTAGTACCAAAAACACCAGCAGCCAACGTTAAATCTGTGTTATCAACGACACCATCCCTATTGACATCTGCGCGATCTTCGCCCGTCTGTCCGATCTTACCGGCAATTTCTGTCAAATCTATGATATCAACTGTACCGTCTCCGTTCACATCTGCGAACAGAGCAGTAACACTAACTGAGAATAGTTTTTCTGTCATGCTTCCAGTGGCATCCATAACCCGAAGGGTTACAGAATCATTATCGACTGTCAATGTGCTCGTAGTGAATGTGGCAGTGGCAGTGGTACTGGTGCCATCAAAGGATTTACAATCAAGCAGACTGAGATCATCAAAGCCAAAAGTATCGTAACGTGTCGTAAAGAAGTGTGCTTTATGGAGACCATCAGCATCAGTTATTGTAAAGGTGAAACTGGCATTGGAGCCGGATAGACTCGGCGACGCCATTTCAATCGTTGTAGATTCAGTGGTAGCGTTGGTAAGACTGTTGAAGTAGCGATGACCATCTAACCACTTCGCAGCACAGGCAGATGTAACCATATCATCGTGGAGCGAATCTATGGAGATGTCCGAATGGTTGCGGTAATCGTGTCGTAATCCAAGAGCATGACCAAGTTCGTGGGCAATTAAATTAACTTTTCTTAACTCACCGCTCCCATCATCTTCTACAAAACAATCGCCAGAAGCGGGGAGCGTTACGACACCACCATTCGCATCTGTCCAATCACCACCAGTGCCGCACCAACCATCAATTTCTTGGCTGCTGAGATCCACAAAAGTAATGTAGATATTTGTTGTCGGGTCATATCCTGCTTCCTTAATTTCGTTCCAAACGTCCCACTTGCTCGCATCCTCATAATACGCGTCCGTCTCATCACCGTCGACATGGTGAACAACTGCATCACCGTTGTTATCGGTTTCAAACGTAAAGGTCTTTCTACCGTATCCGTGCGCTGCCATCATATCAGCAAAAGCCGTCTGGGTGTTTTTAATCCACGTCTCTATATTGCTATCTATATCCGACTGAGCCGTACGGTCACTTGGAACAAAGTAAACAAGGCCTATTGTATCTGCTGGCATCGCGTAGGTATTATCTTCTTCCACTTCTTCTGCAAAAGCGAAGGGGACAATATACAACAAAGCAATTACTGTTAAAAATAAAGGGACAAATCGCATTCTGAAATTCCTCCTTGATAATTCTCGGTTGCGTCCGCAAAGTATGACGTTATTGTTAACTTTAGTCGCTACGGTAGAAAAATAAAATCTTGATCCTAAAAAGACATTTTAACCCAATTATATATCTTAGTATAATTATTTTATTTACACGCTAACATGATTTATTATAGATTATTTGCCACTTAAAAGTCAAACGAAATTTGTAGAGTGTGTACTACAGTGTATCTCATAGTTCCTAAAGTTTGGACAATTTTTAGAATTCCAGAAGACAGGCGGCTCTCAATATGGATTGCACTTTTTTCAAAACACCAGTTATCAAAAGCGTCGCGTCAATGAATCGAAGTTTCACTTCGGACACGAGTTTGGTGTATTGGGTTTCGCTATGTCTATTGCCATGAACGTTAGTTGGGAGGTTTTCTTGAGGATTCACCAATCAATTAATGAGTGCGAACCCTGATAAGGTTAGAACTCTCGCCTACTGGGCACGGTTAGAATTCGCCGGAGACGGAGATGCGTTGTGAAGCACCGAGGGTGTGGGTGTTGAAGGCGTAGTTGATGAAAAACGCCATGGGGTTTACCTTGACGCGGAGTCCAGCCCCTGCGGAGAGTCCGTGTCCGTTCCATCCGCCGCGGAGTGCGACGGTGTCAAAGAGCCAGTACTCTGCGCCTGTACGTAGGACAAGACCACCGCCATCACTACCTTCTTCGAGGTCTGCCTGATCGGTTTCAAAGTCTATGCCGATAGCCCCTTTACCGAGGCGTGGAACGGCGAAATGGTAGGCAGTGCCAAACCGGATCCGTCGGGTGCGGGTGAATGTTGGTGTCTCAGGCGTATCCCATCGGATTTGTGTGCCTGTGGCATCGAGTAACATTACACCGACTCGGAGTCCGTCGTAAGGTTCTGCGATGACCCCGATGTCGATACCGAAGCCTGTTCCGCTGTTTTCAAAGATGGATTGGTTGAGGAGTTTGAGGTTACCGCCGACGGATAGCATAGCATGTATCTGACGTGCGTAAGAGACGAGCAAGGCGTTATCGGTATTGCTGAAATATTCTGCGATTTCGGGTTTATCAATGTAGAGTTCACCTTCATCTTTAACACCGTTCCCGTTTTTGTCTTGAAAATCACCAAGGATACCGTTGTTGTTGAGGTCTATGAAGGTCGTGCGCGGTATATCGTCAACGCCGAGTCGTATCCAACTCAGACCGAGACTGCCGATATCTTCAATTTGATAGACGTAGTTGAGGAAATTGTAGGAGACTAAGCCTCTGCTGAGCCAACTGCCGTCTCCGGTGCTAAAGGTATCGGAATACATCGCTGAAAAGCTATGTTTTTTGACTCTGGTAAGTCCTGCGGGGTTCCAATAGGTAGCGGTTGCGTCGTCAGCAATAGCGACGAATGCGCTGCCCATTCCGAGCGCGCGTGCGCCGACACCGTGGCTAAGGAATTCGGCGGTGTGCGCACCTTCGTCTGCTGCTTTGACGCTTGTCGTTAAAATGAGGCTTGCTATTAGAGCAAAAAAGTAAAATAGTCGTATTTTCATCATTGCCTGAATCAGGATTTTTAGAATTATTATCTGACTGTTTTGTGTAGGTATCAAACGTAAATATTCAAAATTATTTTCCGTAGCGAGTTTTCTACGGAGTGACGCTCAAACCGTACACATGCCACACCGCAAGTGAGTTTTCATTACCAAGTAGCGATCCTACCCGGGTGCGAAATCGTAGATCGGTGCACGGATGATGACGCTCAAGACGCTCCAGAACGCGCCTACGCAGTATTCACCGAGGATGACACCGAAGAAGAAAAAAACCATTGTTCGATAGGTGCTGGGTCCTCCGAATCGGAGTGCGAACCATTTGAGGATACTGCTAATAACGAGGCAACTCCAGAAATAGCCGACCCCGAATGTCATAGAGATCGGGTATCCTGCTGGGTGTAGGGGCCACCAGATGAAGCGCATCCGCATGAACATCAGTAGGAAGGTGAATCCCATACCGCCTGCCATAAACCCCATTGCGGGGATGTCTGGATCGCGCGGGAAAGCGAATAGCCCTGCGAGCCAACCGAATTGACCGATGTGTCCGACTGAGGGTCCGATGCCGCCCCCTGCGCCTGTGACGGCACCGCCGAGGCGATAGAGTTCGCTCAGCGTTGCCCAGAAGGAAGCGAGGGAGCCGAGAACGAGCGCGATAACCATTGCCAGAACGAGCCGTTTTGTGTTCATGTTTGCGCGTTCTGCCATCTTGAACGCTTCAAGTTGATGTGGCATGATGTGTTCGCGGTAGCCGCGCCCACTGAAGAACCAGAAGTATGGAAAGACCGTCAGGTTATTGGGGCCGATGCGTCGTGTGCCGAGGATATTGATTAAGAACTGTTGTGCGTTACACATCCCTGCCATTTCATGTGCGGGTGGACCGAGTTCTGCGCGGACACGTGTAATGGCTAACGAGATGGCATAGAAAAATGCGAAGAACGGAAGAATGATCGGGAGCGTCATACCGGCGTGCAGACAAAACCAGATAATGTAGAGACTCGCGAGAACAATAAGCAGGAGTGCTGTCCTGTATCGGATCGGTTCCTGTGAGTCGTCAACGCCGCCAGACAAGCCGAAGATTGTACGCACAACGTTTACAAGGTGTCTACGGGTTACGAGCAAGGCAATGACAAAAATCGCCATCCACCCTCCGATGGACTGTTCACTGCCGTAGGGGAACGGTGCGGGGATCCCGACGGCACTGCCGAAGACGCGCTGTACCTTTTCAAAGAGGTAGAAGAACCAGAGCGAGAAAGAGAGGTCTAAGGGTAACAGGAACCCCAAACCGATCACAAACGGGTAGAGTGGAACAGGGATATTGCCGACAGCGTTCCACGGTTTCTCTGTGAAGAAAGTTCCCCAGTTACGAGCGTTATGTCGGACACTAAAGTCTGGTAGTACAGGGAAGAAATGCGCCAGTCCGTGCCAGATATTCAGGAATGCTGCGGCGATGAATCCGTACCAGAGGATCCGATTTCGGAACAGTTGTGCTGTACCGCCGCCTTCCGTAATTGCCATTGGGAGTTGGATGATCGGATATGCGAGTTTTTCATGTTCTGTCCACTGTTTGCGAATCAGGACATTTATGCAGATCATGATCATACCGAGGGCAAGGATGAAGGATGTCCACCACAATGTCGGTCCTATCCATGCGCCGCCGATTTTAGCGTTGTAAAATGGCGTGTTGCCTTCATAAAACCCACGGATAATCTCTCTATCAGCGACGACAAGGTGCTGGGGGATATAACTGTGGAACATATCCGCCCAGTCGTTTTCAAGTGTTGCGAACCAGAAGGCGTGCGGGAGTGCGGGGATCGTCAAAGCCAAGGTATCGTGTCCTGCCAAGCCTGATGCGATAGAGAGCATGGCATAAATGGTAATCATCTCACCCTGCGTCAACGCTGCACGTGGGAAGGTCCGCTTCAGGAAAAGGTTGATCAAGATCAAGAAAAAGATATTGAGGACGACATTCCAGAAGAGGGAGATAGTTGTTGGGTGTCCGGAGTGCCAGACACACTCGACCTCAATGACCCAAAAGACATTAGGTGGGATTAGGAGGATACCGATAAGTATGGCGCGCCATGTGACACCGGATGCGCGGTGTTGGTCTTGCCCGTTTGTATTTTGCACAGTCTATTTTCGCTTTCTTTTTTTCCAGTCGGAAACTATCAGCCGTCAGTAATCGGTAGATTTCTGGTTATTGAAAAAGTTGTGTAGCTACCGCCCCGATCACTGACAGGCGAGTGTTAAAAATGTGTTGGCGGTTCGCTCTCCTTTAATTCCCACAAAATATGCCCAAATTCAAACGCGCCTGCTGCGTTCCCTCTGATGAGTTCAGCATCAATACCCCAAGCGAGTTTATAGGCGGCGAGAATTTGCGTCAGTGAATTTTCGATGCTACCGTAACAGAGCAGTGCGACGGTGCCGCCGCCACCACCACCGGTAATCTTGGCACCGTAGATACCGCCTTGTTCTCCAATTTTTTGAGCGATGCTGACGAGTCCATCAACTTCCGGTGAACCGAGTCCAGCGCGGTCGCGGTAACTTGCGTTGGATTCATACATAAGTTTCCCTGCTTCCCTGAGATAGGTTTGGATATGCTCTCGGTCGCTGTCAGCGTTTTTTATCATAGTGATAAATCGCTGGGTCCGCGCGTTTTCATAAATCATGTGTTCGACTCGGCTTCTGACGGGATATAATTTTTCCGGTTCCACCCGCGTCGCTGTATCAACAGTTTCGCCGTACTGTTCGAAAAATTCTTCGCCAAGGATTTCTTCGGGTAATAGATGTTCGCAGTACTCACGAAATTCATGTACAGAAATATTGCACAAGTAGTTATCTGCAAGTGCCTCCGAGATATTGTGAGTCTCGTTGCTTTCATCAGCATTCGATTCAAAAACGTTTTTCAAGATCGTCAATCCCATGAAAGCCCCGATGCGTGTGTCAATATAAGCGGTGCTTGATGTGCTTCTTCGGACTTTTGTATAGATACCAATGAAACTGACGTTTGAGGGGCACGAAACAGATTCGAGAATCTTGTCTGGTTGGCAAAGGATCGAGAGAATCTTTGTTGAAGTGCCAACGGCAGCGGTTACCTGGTCCATGATTCCACAGGGTGCGCCGGCGACCCGATTTTCGACGATTTGTGCGAGGCGCGCTATCTCCAATGCACCGAGTTCTAAGTTATAAAGTTGATTAAGAGCCATCAACGTTGCGACTTCAACAGCGGCAGACGAGGCGATACCACCGCCTATTGGAATATCACTCTTGATAATTAGAGTAGCACCGTGAGGCAACTGGTCAATCTTCTCTTCCTTGAGGAGAGCATAAAATGCCCCGAGTATGTAGCTTGCCCATGCTGTGCTCGGTTCTTGATTGAAGTGTTCCCGTATCTGTGTATAGGTTTTGAGGGTGCCGTTGGTATAGAAGTTATCAAGCGAAAGATGAAAGTTTGGTTTAAATTGGCTTCCTGCGCGGAGCGTAATTGCGCAAAGATTTCTGTCTGCTCTGGCTTGACACGCAGCGATTGCGGTGCGGTCAAGCGTCATCTCAAAGACATTCGCGCCACAGTAATCCGCAACGCCACCCATAATATCAAGTCTTGCTGGTGCGTGCGTGACAATGACCTGCCCGCCCTTTTGTAAACCGAAGGTTGAGAAGATTTCTGGTGAATCTTCCTGTAAAAGGTATTCTAACTCAAGGACCTGAAAGGATTTTACTTTCGGACCGTGGAGTTGTTCAACTTTCATCTGCTTTCCCAACTAAGACTTTCTTATAGTGTTGTTTCTGACGACCCCTTTCTCAAATTCTGGCGTGTCTGGAAAATCCGCGCCTCGGATAGATGCTTATTGTCAATGCTACATGAATTCTGTGAATTTAGCAAGTGTTTTTTTTCGTTTCTGAAAAACAGGCGAGGTTCCAAACCTCGCCTGCACCGGGTTACGTAAATCTTTTTTATTTTTTTTCGTTTCTGAAAAACAGGCGAGGTTCCAAACCCTGAAGAAGTCCGCAGAAATACCCAAGCAAAAACCCTGCAAAAGAGGTGTTATGGATTGACGACCCTAACAGTTTCACCATCTTTCAGCGAGTGTTGTCCGGCTATGACGATGGCTTCACCTTCTGTAATTCCGCTGAGTACCTCCGCTTCGCCACCACGTAAGAGTCCGACTTCTACAGGACGGCGTTGACTTACACCATTCTCAATGACGAAAACATTTTGGGACTTCGCATTAGTATCACCGATGAGTGAGGCGCGCGAGATGATGATGGCATCCGTGTGGACCTTGACAGGCACCGTGACTTTCGCGAACATTCCCGGTTTAATAGTTCCTTCGGGGTTGTCAATAAGGATTTCAACTTTTGCGGTGCGCCGCATGACTTCTAAGGTCGGACTGATGAAAACGATGCTACCGGACATTGGTGTCTCTATCCCATCAATTTCTATTGTCGCCTGCTGCTCGAGTTGTAATTCGCCCAATTGCGCCTCAATTACGTCAACGGAGGCTTTCACTGTATCGATATTGACGATTTCAAAGAGCGGTGCTGTCGGGACTGCCATTCCGCCTAAGTCTAAGTGGCGTTTAGAGATAATACCTGAAATCGGTGCGCGGATTGTAGCGTCTTTTAAGCGTTTTTGTGCGAGCCTGAGTGCGACTTCCGCTTGTGTGTACGCCGTTTTCGCTGAAGTGATTTCTGCTTGCCAGCTCCTGGCGTTCTCTAAGGCTTCGGCAGAAATCAGCCCTGCGCGTGCGGTTTCGACCTGTGATTGAGCGAGTTCGATGTCTTTCTCCCATGTTTTCGTGGAGGCTTGCGTTTGTGCCAAGCGTAAGGATGCTTCTGCTTGTTGTACCTGTGCTGCCATTGCCTGAATATCTTCGGGTCGTGCGCCGTTATCAATCAATAGAAGTTGTTCTGAAGCGATTTTATGCTGTGCGACAGCGATGTCCAATTGTGTCTTCGCGCCTTCAAGGGATTGTTGGCTGATGGCACCGTTTTCAAAGAGTTGGAGCATCCGGATGTGGTTGCTTCTGGCATTGGCGAGGTTTGCCTCGGCTTGACTCAACCCAGCTTGCGCCTGTCGTCTATCCTCATCTCGTGCGCCGCTTTTAATTTTTTCGAGGTTCGCGACGAGCGATCCCAAGGCGGCTTGCGCCTGATCAATCTGTGTGACCGTCCGGATTTCGGAGAGGTCTACGACTTGCTGAAGTCCGATTTCGGCGGCTCGGAATTGTGCCTTCGCCTGTTTAACTTGTGTGTGGACGCGGACCTCTGCGAGCTGCCGTGCTTGCGAATAAGCGGTCTCTGCGGCTTCAAGCGTTGCCTCGGCTTGCTGGACCGCGAGTTCTAATTCTTCACGTTCTATAGTCGCAAGCGGGGTATCTTTCCGGACAGTGTCGCCTTCGTCAACGTTTAGTTTAATAATACGCCCGGCGATTTTCGGGAAGACGTTAACCTGTGATTCTGCTTGAATGGTACCCGACAATTCGAGTTCGGAACGGATCTCACCGCGTTTTGCTTTTGCAATTTCGACCGGTTTAAATACGGTTACAGATTCTATCTGTTCGCCTTCGGGTGTGGACGATCTCTGGAACCGCGGTAGTACCAGGATCGCCCCGATCACTAATACGATGAGGATAACAATCAGTACGTTCTTCAATTTATTTCTCCTTTTTTCCTTTAACCGACATTTTAGGTTAGGACAGACGCGTTTTTCATTATGGTGCACATAACAAGTGCTAAAGGCGGGGTTCCAAACCCCGCCTGCAACGGGGCCGCGTAAGGGTCTATTTATTGTTGTAATTGTAGTGTTTGTCCGATTGCTTTTTCTAATCTTGCCAAGCCGACGACGTAATCGTGGTATGTCTGCAGGCGATTGACTTCTGCTTGCGCCAATGCGAGTTGCGTGTCGGTCAAAGCGACAGTGGTAATGATCCCATTTTGGAATTGAAGATTCGCGATACGGACGCTCTCTTGTGCTTGGGTGACTGCTTCGCGTTGGACTTCAATCCGTGTCTGTGCCCCAATTAGGTTGAGATAGGCATTGCGTACTTCAAACTCAACACCCGTTTTGACTTGGGCGCCACCGAGTTGGAGCTGTTTCAAAACGGATTCGGATTGTTGGATAGCTGCGCTGGTTGCGAACCCATCAAAAATGGGGATATTGATTTGGACACCGAGGCTCCAAATCCGGTTCATCTGTGTGAGTCTTTCATTCTGTGAGATTTGATAGTTTGTGAAGAAGCCGAGGTCAGGAAGTCGCCGAGTTTTGGCAACATCAACCTGTTTGCGTGCGGCGTGTTCACCGAATTGCGTGCGGTGTACCTCCGGACGGTTTTTAAGTGCCTGTTCTATAAGTGTCTCAAGATTTAGGGAAGGCATCTGCTCTTTTTCTGGGATTTCAAGTGTACCTTTAACAGATACATTTTCGGCGAGGGGTATGTTAAGGACTGTTTTATATGCGTCTTTGGCGGTTACCGCGGCGTTCTCGGCACGCACGAGTTGGGACTGAGCATTTGCGAGTTGGACCTTCGCTCGAAGCACATCAAAATCGGTTGCGGCACCCGCCTGAAGTGAGGTTTCAGCGATTCCGAGTTGCTTTTCAACGAGGGTGACGCTCTGCTGTGCAACCCGCACGAATTCTCGCGCGATCAAGGCACCGTAGAAGGCTTCGGATACATCTAAACGGAGTTGATTGTATGCGGCATTAACATCCTGCTGGACTGCCTGATAGTTGAGTTTTGCGGCTTGGTAGCCGTAATAGTAGCGCCCCCAAGCGAAGATCGGTTGTGTTAGATTGAGTGTACCTTGAAGGTTATGGTGTGCACCGAATTCAAGTTCAATCAGATCGGCTTCGTTATCGGTGCTCGGTTGTGGCATTTCATCTGTTTCTCCAGCCGGCATCGGGAAACCGAAACCGCCTTCGGCTTGAATTACGGACTTTTGTATATCTTTAAAATAGGTGTAGTTCCCGTTTGCTGTAACTCTCGGCAGGAGTCCGGCGCGTGCGGTACGGACTTGCGCCTCGGCGGCTTTTAGGTTTTGCTCAGCAGTTTGAACGGTAAGATTGTTCTCTTTGGCAATCTCAATGCTTTCCTCTAACGTCAGACTCCGTGTTTCTTGTGCCGCAGCAGATGGATTTATTAGAAATATTAGAAAGGCTCCAACATATAAGAAGTATTGGAACCGTAGTGGGTTCATTTTCGTTGTATCCTCCAATGTTAGGTGAAAGTGGTTTTTATGAGACACATTCGTAAGTGCAAGATCGTAGACATGGGTGCGTGGCAGGTACTCGCCCATATCTACGTATGTATCTATGTCAGGCGAGGTTCCAAACCCCGCCTGCAAAGGTAGTGCTTTGTCTAAGTCGTATCTAATACCGGTCTACGTCAGGCGGGATTCCAAACCCCGCCTGTATGGATGTTCGTCTAAGTCGTATCTAATAGCGAATGATAGTTGTCGCGTCGCCGATCGCCCAGAGTTGACCACTCGGTGTCTGAACGAGGTCCCGAAGATTATTTGCGGTAGGCGACTGCTGGAGTAGCCATGTGACACCGCCATCGGTTGTATAAAGGATAACCCCATTGTAGCCGACTGCCCAACCCTCTTTAGCATCACGGAAGAGGATAGCATTCAGGTTCACATCAGTTGGCACATTTTGATCAATCCATGTGTTCCCGCCGTCCGTGGTGACCATAATGGAGCCGAGTTCACCGGCGACCCAAGCGTTTTGTTCGTCTACGGCGTGGACATCGTTCCAGCGTGGACCTTGTAGTATGGGTGTCCAGCTGAGTCCGCCATCGGCTGTTTTCGCGATGGTTCCTGCATCTCCGACGACCCAACCGACTTTATCGTTTACGAAGTGAACGCCATAGAGGTTGTTAAAACCTGCACCGGTCATCATCGGGTCGCAGTCTTGACCGATCCAGGTTTCGCCAGCATCGCTGGTATGCATGATTCTGCCGGTTTCTCCGACTGCCCATGCGTGTGTTTTCGTGCCGAAACTCATGGCATAAGACCCCATAGCACTTTTCCAACTTGTCATCGGGTCGTTGAATTGAATCCGTTTTGCTGTGCCGTGGCCTTCATCGCGTGCGTCGCTGACGGCACTCCACGTCATGCCACCGTCTTTTGTTTCAGCCAATGCGGCGTTGCTTCCGACGATATAACCTTTGTTTGCATCAACGAATCCGACACCGAAGAGTTCAAAAACGTTTCCACTGTTTTGTGGTTTCCATGTGTTTCCGCCGTCATTTGTATGTAAGACGCTCCCTGCAAGGCCGACTGCCCAACCGAGCATGTCATCGTGGAAATAGGCGGCACGAAGTTCGCTTGTGCTTGAGACGACGTCCCAAGTTTCGCCCCCATCTGTGGTGTGGAGGATAGTTGCTTTATCGCCGACGATCCATGCTTCTGTTGTGCTAAGCATGTGAATACCTTGGAGTCGAGCGGCGACGGGTCGAGGTTCGAGGGGTGCCCATGTTGTTCCGCCATCGGTCGTGCGAAGGATGACACCGAATTCGGCGGCGGCGATGCCGATCATCTCGTCAGCGAAATGGGCATCCCAAATCGGTTCAGGCATCCCGTTAGAGTTCGGGACTCTGCTCTCTTGAACGACCCAGTCCTTACCGTCAACGGTTGCGACAACGGCACCGCCAGCACCGACTGACCATCCTACTTTATTGTTTAGCATGAAAATGGCATCGAGTGTATTGACGGTTGCACTGGTCTGGAATTGCCATGTTTGCCCACCGTTGCTGGTATGCAGGATGGTTCCGCCGCCGCCTGCTGCCCAACCGATTTCGGGACTGACGAAGTCGATACCTTCAATTGTGTTGTTGGTATCAATGGTTTGTTGCGCCCACGTGGTGCCACCATTCTTCGTCCCCATAATGAATCCACCGTCCCCACTTGCCCAACCGTGTTTTTGATCCACGAAAGAAACTGCTAACAAAGAGGTGTTAGTACCCGTATTCTTTTTCATCCACGTCTGTCCACCATCTGTTGTCTTCAGGACTGTGCCGTTATCGCCGACTGCCCAACCGGTTTGTGGGTCAATAAACCGGACTTTCTTTAGTTCAACTTCAAGCGGTAGCGGTTGCTGGTTCCATGTTTCACCACCATCATTGGTATGTAGGATTGTCGCACTGCTACCGACAATCCATCCATGTTGTGCATCCACAAAAAAGACATCCCAAAAGGAAGCCTGCCACTTGGATTCGCTGACCGTTTCCCACGCTTTTTGCGCGAGTGCGAAAGGCGCGATAGAGAGCAGTAGCAAGACTCCGAAAATAGATAATATTCGCTTTCTCTGTTTCATCAAATTTCACAGCGTTGAAATCTACTGTTCCGGTATAGCATCAACGCCAACCTCCTTACTTCTTGAACGGGCTTGCAAGTACGCCCTCCGTTTTAGGTATATATAATACACTTGATAGAACCGTGAACTGAAGTCTATATAAACACTCCATTCTGTGTTATATGATACCACGTCTTATCAATTTATGTCAAACGAAAAGTATCAGTGCCTCAAGAAATTGATTGACACAAACCTATTTTTTTCGCATAATAATTAGACGTATAGTTTCAAATAGGTCTCGCAAACTTGTTGCATCTGGTTTGCGGAAATATGGAAATTTTAATAGATAGGAGATTCCGATGAAATTGATGAAACGATTAACCTTCATAGGACTCAGTTTGATTTTCAGTTTTTGCCTGCTTGCTGTTGCGCCTGTGTTTGCACAGATTGAGATGGATACAGTGACAGGGCTTTGGCTCTTAGACGAAGGCAGCGGTGATCTTGCTACAGATTCTTCGGACAGTGGACTTGATGCCGCCATCGTTGGAAACCCGACCTGGGTCAACGGCGCGTTCGGTTCAGGGTTGGAGCTTAATGGTGTAGACGCTTATATTGAAGTGCCTGCACATGTGAATCCTACGGATGCGATCACTGTCTCGTTATGGGTTAAAAGTATGACAGAGACGTGGAATCAGCACGGTTGGATGGTTGAAAAACGCAATGCGTACATTATCCATCCCAATGGGGATACGAAAAACGTTTCGTGGCCGATTTGTAACAATGGTTGTTGGAACAAGCCTGGTGGTTGGCGCGATGGTGAAGTCGGACCGGATGACATCACCGAGTGGCATCTCTACACGACGACGTTTGATAGTGCAACGGGTGAGTGGAATATCTATATTGACGGTGTGGCAGAGAGTTCGATGACAATCAATCAAGACCCGATTGACGCTGACGATGGACCGCTATTCATCGGCAGAGATACCTGCTGTGATGGTAGATTCGGGAATGCTGTCATTGACGAAATCGTTATTTTCAGTGTTGCGCTGACTGCTGATGAGATCCAGGCGATGATGGAAAAAGGGCTTTCTGCGATGCTTTTGACACCGGTTGAACCGGACGGTAAACTCTCCACAACTTGGGCAGATGTTAAAGAGCAGTATTAGTACAAATTACTAAAGTTTGGACAATTTTAAGAATTAAGGTGTTTGAAAGCAGAAAAAGAGGTATCCTTTCATAAACATTCCACAGTTTTGAAAGGAAAATAAAAAATGACCCTCCTTTTCTGCTTAGAAGATATTCTATCGAATTTTCGGCATTTATTCAATCAACAAAACTTCGCACTGTTCCAAGCGTTTATCTTCGGATTCATCGCTAATAGAGGCAATGCAACGTTGACAGATCTTTATCAATGTAGTGCTTCAGAGACGCAGTATTGGTCATTTCCGAAGTTCCTTTCCCGGGGCAAATGGAACGCTGATGCTGTCGCTGGAGTTCTCATCAGAGGCATCCAACACTATTTTCCCGATTGGGTTTATGTCTATGATGAGACCAAGGCACTAAAGACAGGCATCGCACAATGGGGGTTGCATTTTTTCCGCAACTTCAGTTATCAAAAGCGTCGCGTGAATCAATCGAAGTTTCATTATGGACACGAGTTTGGTGCGTTAGGTTTACTTTGTCAGACAGCGACACAATGGCATTTATTCCCCGTCTGGGTGAAACTCATCGCGCCCCAGACGATCCGCGATAAAAGTCAGACGGTGTTGAAACGTATCTGTTCAAAGATTGCCCCGGGCCTTATCATCTTTGATCGAGGCTTCGCACGGCGAAAAGTTTTTACAATCGCACGCAGTTTCGGACATCATATCTTATGTCGTGCGAAATCTAATGCTGTTTTCTATCGTTTACCCAAACCGCCAAAACGCCCTAAACGCGGGAGACCGAGAAAATACGGAGACCGTCTTGATATTCGCCGACTGCGATATAATGACACAGATATAGATGCCAAAAGTTATTCGATTGCCTCAAAGGTTGTCCGGACGAAAATGTGTGATGTGGAGGTTCGACTCGTCGTTATCCGCAACCGTCCGAAACCCTCAAAACCGTATCGGTATTTCTGCGTCTTTACAACAGATCTAACGCTTGAGATACCCAAGATCGTTGAATACTATCAACAAAGGTGGCAGATTGAAACTTCTTTTCGAGATGTCAAACAGCACTTCGGATTTGATGCCTATCGCGTCAAATCTCGGAAAAGCATCAATCGGTTTGTTCAACTGAGTTTCGTCGCAGCAAGTCTGACGAAGTTGATATTCACAAGACCCGACGCACCGCAAAAAGGGATAAGTGTCCAGGCGGTCTGTGAGCATCTCGGCATTCATTGGTATCGTCCGAAGAAACTTACACAAGGCTTACGCGTGGCTTATCTCCGCTCACAAATGGCGGTGGCATCATTTTCTGCCAAGTTCAAAGAAAAAACAAACTCGCAGAATATTAATGTGAGTTTTCAAGACGATACGACACTGCCTTTTGACAAGGCAGCATAAGTTTACTATATCGTCCAAACTATAGTACAAATTAGAACGCTTGAAGAATTGGAAGACAGGAAGATTGGAAGTGTGGGGAATCCGACCCGCCTTCTGTTCTTCCATCTTTCGCTAAATTGAACCTACATAAGGAGAAAAATTAAATGTTCCTAAGAATATCAATGCTACTTTTGTTTATTGCGTGCCTTTTTGTTGCGATTCCTTTCGTGGAGGCACAACTTCCGTTAGACGGTGTCGTGAGTTATTGGTCTTTTGATGACGGTACGGGTGCAGATATTTTAGGTGATAACGATGGCGAACTGATGGGGAATCCGAAATCTGTCGCAGGTAAAGTCGGGAAAGGACTTGAATTTGATGGCAAGAATTCCGTCCATATTCCCGGTACCGATTCGTTAGACTTTGCTGGAGAAAAAGAGATGAGTGTCACTGTTTGGTTGAATGCGGACAGTGATAGTCCCGTGGATGGTGTCGTCGCTGGATGCTGTGGGACGATCGTTGCGCAGCGAGATATGAGCGGTTGGGCATTACGGTTTGACGGTAGGAATGCTGGTCAAGAGATGGAATTTATTGTTCAACCCGGTTGGCAAGGCGACGGCGGTTTTGGAGTGCCTACGTTTGACGCAGGGTCGTGGCATCACCTCGCTGGCGTTGTTGCTGACAAAGATATGTTGATTTACGTTGATGGTAAGTTGGAAAAAGAGATGGGTTACAACGGTCCGATGTCTACCACTGGCACGGAAACGGAGATCGGACACGCCGTTGACGGCGGTTTTATTGGTATCATTGATGAGGTTATGATTTACGATAGAGCACTCTCGGCAGACGAGGTCGAGCAAATTTTTGAAGCGGAAGGTCTTCCTGTCGAACTGCGGGGGAAACTCGCGACGCGTTGGGGAGATATTAAAACTTCGTTCTAACGCGATATCCATCCTAACAAGTGCGGCGGATTTCGACACATCCGCCCATCCATCTCATTGGCATTTCAAAGATTTACACCTCAAAAATAGCAGTCAACGAAACAATTATCAGGCAAAAGTATTCAATTAGAAATGGTATAATTGTTAGTAGCAATCAGGAACTTGCTGCTATCGTTTAGACTTCATCTTGTGAAAGGAAGATTTATTATTATGGAACCGGTAAAGGTTGGTGTGATTGGATGCGGTGTTATTGGTAGTAGACATCTGAGTATCGCATCAGAGGCATCACATATTGAATTAGTTGCAGCGGCAGATTTAATTGAGAGCAATAGGGCCAGAGCAACTGAACGTTTCGACCCACCGAAAATGTATGATAACGACATTGACCTGCTCGACGACGACGAAGTTGAAGCAGTGGTACTTGCGTTTCCGACACAGTACCGGACTGAGGTCGCCTTGCGTGCTTTTGAAAGAAGCAAGCATGTCCTTATCGAGAAACCGATTGCGATGAATGTTGCTGAGGTTGAACAACTCATCGCTGCGCGTGGCGATTTAATGTCAGGGTGTTGTTCCTCGCGTAACCGTTTCAGACCAGCAGCCGAACTTGCAACGCAGCTCATTACGTCAGGCGGTTTAGGTGAACTTCGGAGCGTCCACTGTCGTGCCCTTAGGGGCGCTGGAAAAGAGCCGGACACACCACGTCCAGCTTGGCGATTGACGAAGTCTCTCAACGGGGGTGGTATCCTCGTTAACTGGGGATGCTACGATCTCGATTATCTGCTCGGTATTACGGGTTGGCAGCTCAAACCGCAGACGGTATTCGCGCAGACGTGGACGATACCACCGGTATTTGAATCGCATATTGCGCCGGGTTCTGATGCGGAAACGCACTATACTGCGCTCATTCGATGTGAAGGTGGTATTCTGCTCAGCGTGGAACGCGGTGAGTTTATGACGATGCACAGCCATGAAGGTTGGGAAATTATCGGCACGGAGGGTTCGCTCAAGTTGACGATGGGTGATGGAAAACCGGAAAACGTCATCTATGATCGTACGACAACAGAAGGCGGTGTTGAATCGACGACTCTCTCGGAAGTGGGTGAGGCACCGGAACCGGAACACAGCACGCCGCTGTCCGATTTTGCTGCCGGTATACGCGAAAACCGACAACCGTTGACCAGTCTGGAAAACGCGCTTGTTTTACAAAAAATAACCGATGCTATCTACGCCTCTGCAGAAACCGGAAAGGCTGTGGAGGTAGAAGGATAAAAGGCATGTAGAAAACCTCAAATGTGTTTTAAGAATGGAAGGATGGAAGAAGGGTGGAAGGATGCCCTAATCTTCCATCCTTCCGTTCTTCCGTCCTACTTCCTAAACAAAAAATTTCTCCGCAACTGCAGCGACGAAATTCTTACCCATGACTCGGTAGCCTTCTGCATCGGGGTGTAGGTCGTCTGGGAGTAAATGGACAAAGTCTGTGCCGAAGACGCTTAAGCCGTCAACATAATGGATTTGCGTATCGCCGTGTGCTTGAAGTGCCTCGGCGGCGGCTTGTACTTCTTCACGCATCCCTTTGAGATGGAATCCTACAGTGTTGGGATTCTCCTCCCTCGGTGGGCAGCAGATAGGTGACATCAGCACGATCGGTATATCTGGATGTTTCTCTCGGACAATCTGGACTGCACCGATGATTGCTGGGCGGAATGCGCGGGGTCCCAAGCTGGATGCGCCTTGGATGTTGATACCGAGACACATTGAGATATAATCGGCTGGTAAACCGCGAATCATCCGCGCCACCATTGCATCGAGGTGGCACTGTCCACCGTAGCCGAGGCAGGTGAGATTTAGCCCGTGCGTACGTGCGACGACTGCTGGCCAGGTCTGTGTTGGCGATGCTGCGGCGCGACACTGCGTGATAGAACTTCCGTAGGTGATCCAGCGGGGTCGTGTATCGGTGAACGTCTCCAAGGTTGCGTCGTCATCTATCTCCAAGCTGCGGAGTTGAAACTGTCCGAATTGTGGTAGCCACAATTCAATTAATTTCTCACCCTCAGACAAGCCTTTGAAGGCGAAACGCTCCCTCTGTTTCAGGTCAATTGAATCTATCTGTTCTCCATCACAGCAGAGGTCAAGTATTCCGGTATCATTTTGCGGTACAATATTCCCCGAAACCTGTGTTGTATTGCTGCGAAAACTGATGCGCACGCCTGCAGGCATCGCGGAACGTTCAAGTAACGGTTCCGGGAACAAGATGTGTTCTGGATGCGGTGTACGCCACGGCATGACCCAGTTCTCGGTTTTTTGCAGGGAGACTGCGCCCTGCCAAGTCAATTGTGGTGCATCTGGTTTCAATTGCATAGTCTATCTCCTCTTACATGGCATCAATAACGGCACGCAGCTGTCGGATGCCGTCTAACATATCTTCCGGTTGTCCCCAGTGTTCGATACTCGCTGCGCCATTGAATCCATCGGCAACGAGCGTTTCGAGGATCTGTGCGTAGCGTAATCCTGTGTCGCCGATCGGATCAAGATTCTTCTCGCGATTCGGTTTGATATGCAGATGTCGTACGAGTCCCTTAATATGCGTATATCCGTCTGGATACGGATTTTCGCCGCAGTGTAACCCGTTATTGACATCCCAACACGAGGTGAGTGCGGGACTGTTTCCGAGTGCATCGATGACTGCGCGGGTCTCTTCGCAGCTACCGGCGAGACACGCGCTTTCGTTTTCAAAGCAGAGCGTAACGTTTCCACTCTCTGCGACCGGGACGACAAGCGCGAGTTTTTCGACGATACGTTCCATATAGTCGTTAATATCTGGGCGCGGCGCGCCTTTCGTCCGACGATTCGGATTCCAGAATGTGAACCCACGAATGACTTGCGTATCAAAGGCGTGTGCGAGTGTGACCATCCGGTCAAAATGCTTCCGGTGTTGGTCATACTCTTGCGGGTCGTCGATCGAACATTTCCCAAAAGGGGATCCAATACTGGCGACGCGAACATCGTAGCGACTCAGTACGTCTTGTACGCGTTGGACATCATCATCGTCGATTTCGGTTACGTGTTTGTTCCAGACACCGCCGCGTATTTCGACGGTATTGGCCCCGGCTTCAACGCCGAGTTTAATGGCTTCTTCAAAATCGGTTTTAGAAACTTCGTCAGCAAAAAAGCAGACATCAATCATTTTTAACTCCCTATAAGAAACACTTTCTTCGCATTGGATTTTAGCGTTTGCAAAAACATCCCCTTATCAGGGGACTTTTGAAACCGTTGTGTAGATTCTACAATTTTTTCAATTCAGTCAAAATCTGATCTGAACTGACGCGCGTGTCAAACTTCGGATCAAGAAACTTCCATGTAACGCGCCCGTTTTGATCAATAACATAGGTTGCAGGACGCGCTATGTCTGTGTTCGTTATGTCAATAACATTATAAGCCTCAATCGTCTCTGTATCTTCATCTGAGAGCAGAAGATAGGTTATTTGGAGCGACTGTTGCGTTGAATCCACAAGCGTCAGGTGATCTGCGCTGATAGCGATCAATTCAGCACCTTGTGCTTGAATATCTTCGTAACTTTCTTGCAACTCGCCGAGTTGCGTTTGACAGAAACCTCACGTTCCCGTCCGATAGAAGACAATGACCAGTTTTTTCCCACTATAATCCGAAAGTCTATGGGTATTTCCTTTGGCATCTGGGAGTGAGAATTCGGGTGCCAGCGCACCAATCGCAAGCCCCTCACCTTCAGGAAGTTGTTGGATTGTGTTTTCTTCGGGTTGAACGATAACCTGTGCAGCCTGTTCGGATCTGTTACAAGCGGGGAACAGGAAGATGACAGCGGCTAACAGGATTGAAAGGTTTACGAGACGACAGCTGCTCGAAAAAGGTGTTTTTCGTTTTAGGTTCATCGGATAATTTGTTATTAATTTGGATTTCATGTTTCACGCTCCCCTTTGTCTTTTTGTGAATGCATCCAGTTTCGGACATCGTTTCGCATCCTTTCGAGCAGCGGACGCATATCTGCATCAAAGGCTAAGTTGTTGAATTCATAAGGGTCTACCGTTACGTCGTATAATTCTTCAACTGGGTGGTGTTGCGTGAGGTAGACGAGTTGCGCGATTTTAGGATCGGTTTCTGCTTTTTTGACCCAACTTTTCCAGACCTCAGCGTGGCTTTCTGGGATGCCTTCGACTTCGGTGAAGTGCGTCGTCCACCTATTTTCAGGCATCAGATTCAAGATGTACTTGTAACGGGTATCTCGGACGCAACGCTGTGGGAAGACGTTCATGTTGCCGTCACGGGTATGCGTGCCGTAGATTTTATCGCGAAAAGCTGCTTGCTTTCCGAGGAGAATATCCTTAAAACTCTTGCCATCTAAATCATCTGACGGTTCGCCGCCTGCGATGTCTACAAGTGTCGGTAAGAAATCGACGTGTGAGATCATTGCGTCCGTAACCGTATTTTCGGGTATTTGTCCCGACCATTTTGCGATAAATGGCAGACGGGTGCCGGTGTCGTACAGGGTCCACTTACAGTGTGGCCATTCGGAACCGTGGTCGGTTGTATAGATGAACAACGTATTATCGGCGTATCCGTGTGTCTCCAGCATTTTATCCACTTCGCCGATACGTGTGTCCATTGTGGTGATGTCCTGATAGTAGTTGGCGAGTGCTTTGCGAGCGATCGGTGTATCGGCGATATAGGGCGGCAGCGGTAAAGTGTCTGGTTCATAAATCTTGTTCGGCTCCCATGTGACGTGTGGGTTGCTATCGCCAAGAATGAGACAGATCGGTTGATCGGAATTTTCTTGTTGATGGTCAGAAAGAAACCGTTCAACACGAGTTGTATCAAGCCCTTCTGCGCGGTATTTTCGTCTATGTTCGTCACGCTTCGGTAGGAAACCGCCGATGTACTCAAAATCGAAAAGCGTTTCCGGTTTCACATGCGTTTTTCCGGCAATTGCGACCCGATAACCGAGTTCCCGAAGTGTCTTTGGTAAGGCTTTAAGATGCGCGTGGCACTCCGTATGATTTCCCATTGCGCCGTGTCGAGCGGGATAGAGACCGGTATAGAGGGTAGAACGGGATGGCGCGCATGTCGGTGTCGGTGTGAAAGCGTGCGTGAAACGGATCCCTTCTTCAGCGATGCTATCCAAGTGTGGCGTTTGGATATGTGCGTTCCCGTAGCAACCGAGGTACTCCCACCCATGGTCATCGGATAGATAGACAACGATATTCGGTTTCTTTAGTGCCATAGGTTAGTAATCCTCAGCAGGTCGGAATGGCTTCGGTTTCTGAGGGTTTTCGATTTTCATCTCAACGATTTCGGGTGGAAATTGTGTGCTGACCACCGCGTCCTTCATCACCCATCTGAAGTTGTGCCAGAAGCGTTTGCTTGTCTTAACGATTTCCGGGTTCGTATAGACGCCAGCGACAGCAATGCGGCTCTGCTCCGTTTTGTTAGGTGGACTGTAGTGCCAAAGACTGCTGTGCCAGATGACGACATCTCCGGTTCCTAACTCAATATGGTGTACGCCGTGTTTTTCGATCATTTCTTGAACGGCTTCGCGCGGTAGTTCGCCGTGTATGCTATCGGGATATAGGACGTGTTCAATAATCTCGGTTTTGTGGCTGCCGGGTATGAACTGCATGCATCCATTTTCTCGTGTTGCGGGTTCGAGGGGTGTCCAGAAGTTGAAAGGCTCTGTTTCACCGTCGCGCCAGAGTCCGTTGTCTTGGTGCCACGGGGTCGCGCTGCCGGTGCGTGCCGGTTTAAGGAAGCAGCTATTGAACTTCATAATGATGTCATCACCGAGAAAATAGCGTGCAATGTTAAGTATCTCAGGTGAGGCGTGTATGTTATGCCATATCAGTGGTGCTTGTACGCAGAAGTTGTTGAGTTTACGATAGCGTGCGATACGTCCTTGTGGCGAATCGTTCATCGGGTCCATCGGATCCATATCAACGACTTGTCCGGGATCGGGGAGCATGATGTGGTTTCGGATCACGCCGCGAAGTTCAGCAGCCAACGCTTTCGGTATAATATTGCGAAGGATAAAGTAGCCTTCGTTTTCATATTGCGTTTTTTGTGCAAGGGTCGGTTGCCAGTCTTGCATAGCGGTATCCTCCTTAGATTAGTCCGTAGCAGGTGGAAACGGTTTAAAAGGTTTGTTGTTTTCAATCCACTTCGGGATAGGTTCAGGTGGAAATTGGGTCCAAATCTTGCCTTGCTTCATACCCCATTTCGATTGGGGAAAGAGGCGTGTGTTCTGTTTATAGAGTTCCGGATTTGTATAAACTCCAGAGACTGCGATCCGGCTTTTCTCACTCTGATTCGGTGGACTATAGTGCCACATATTGCTGTGCCAAAAGACGGCATCTCCGGTGCCTAATTCAATATGGTGTACGCCGTGTTTTTCGATCATCTTTTGAACGTGCTTACGTGGCAGTTCACCATGAATACTATCGGGATACAGGACGAGATCCATAATCCCGGTGATATGACTACCGGGTATGAACTGCATACATCCGTTTTCTCGTGTTGCGGGTTCAAGTGCTACCCAGAAAGCGAGTGCCTCAGTATCCTGATCTCGCCAGAGTCCGTTATCTTGGTGCCACGGTGTTGCGGCACCGGTGCGCGCCGGTTTAAGAAAGCAGGCGTTAAACTTTACGACGATATCATCACCGAAAAAACGGCGTGCGATGCTAAGCATTGTAGGACCAGTATGGATGTTGTGCCATATCAACGGGGATTGGATACAGAAGTTCCCAAGTTTCCGGTAGCGTGCGACGCGTCCTTGTGGTGAGTCATCCATCGGGTCCATCGGATCGTAATTGGCGAACTCACCAGGGTTGGGGAGCATGAGGACGTTCCGAATGACCCCGCGGAGTTGCGCTGCCACGTCTTCTGAGATAACATTGCGTTGGATAAAATAGCCTTCGTTCTCGTATTGCGTTTTTTGTGCCGGGGTTGGTTGCCATTGTGTCATTGTGATGTTATTTTTCCGTGTCTGCCACGGTGTTCCCTCCTGTTGATGATATATGAGTGTAGCAGAAAGGAAAAAATGTGTCAAGGGTGAGTTGTTCAGTTTTTTGTTGAATCGTTTAGACAAGTATGATAAATTGGAATAAACAAATATGACTTTGTGATTTAACCGATGCTAACGCAAGAGATGGTAGCCGATGTGCCATCGGATCCGGGGGTCTACTTTTTCCGTGGAGCTACGGGGACGGTCCTCTATATCGGCAAAGCGAAATGTTTACGAAAACGGGTGCGTTCTTATCTCCATAAGGTAAAAAAACGCCCGAGCAAAATCAAACGGCTTATCCGTTGGACGACTGATGTTCGGTATCAGGTCTGTCGTTCAGAACAGGAAGCACTTTTTTTAGAGTCGCGGTTAATCCAAGAATATCAGCCGACTTATAATACCGCGATGAAACATGGACGACAAGATTGGTATATTCGGATAGACGTTGGTGAGGATTTTCCGCGCCTGGATCGTGTGTCTGAAACGCAGCCGGACGGTGCAAGATATTTCGGTCCGCTGTCGAGTCGGCGTTGGACAGATGAAGCGATTGATGTTTTACAGCGGATTTTTCCGGTGCGTACGTGTGAAGGTGAAATCGTACCGGATCCTGGGTTTCGCGCTTGCTTCCAGTTTGAACTCAAGCGGTGTGATGCGCCTTGTGCTGCCCTGATTACGCGCAAAAGTTATGGAGAGATAATCACAGATATTGTTGATCTGTTGGATGGTGAATATGAGAAAGTGCAGAAGCGTCTGGTTTCTAAGCGGGACAACGCGTCAGAAGCACTTGAGTTTGAGCGCGCAGCTGCACATCATAAGCAGCTGCAACGGATCCAAAAAGTGTTCACATTTTTGGATGTACACCGTCGCTAAAAAAATATGTTGCTAAGAAAGTTAATATCGGTTAAAATATTGTTAATCAATAACTATTCAAGGAGGTTAAACCCATGCGTATTTTACAGTTATCACTGATCTGTCTTATCGCTTTTGCATTTATGGTCGGTTGTGGCATGATCGGAAAGAAGGCAGAGATGTCTGCGCCTGCTGCCGATAGTGCCGCGATGAAATCTGATGCGAAGAGTGCCAGTGACGTAGCGGAAGCCATGGAGGATGCCGCCGTTGAAGAGATCACACTGAATGTCACGGGCATGACATGAGGCTCGTGTACCAGCAAAGTGCAGTCTGCACTTAGCGCGGTTCCCGGTGTCTCTGAAGTGGTGAGCGTTTCCGACGCGGATAATAAGGCTGTAGTAAAAGTTGAGAAGGGAAAAGTTACGACTGCTGCTCTTACCTCTGCCGTTAAAGGTGCTGGTTTCAGTGCCGAAGTTGCTAAATAAGACTTACTGAATCGGAAGGGTGGGTTTCCCACCCTTTCCTTTTATTTTCGTAACAGTTTAACATAAGATGTGGCGATCTGGAGATCGCTGCGAAAAATAAGGGGACTAAACAGATGCGCCAGTTAAACGTGAGAATAGTATTTGTCTGCCTCGCAGCACTTTTACTTATTATTGCTTGTGCGGACAACCAACAGAAACCAGCGGAAACATCGACCCAAACGACAGAAACACCGCAGCAAACCGCAGAAACGCCGAGCGAGACAGCAGCGGAAACCAACATTGAAGAGGTTACACTCGCTGTCACAGGTATGACGTGAGGTGGGTGTACCAGTGCGGTGCAGGATGCACTTAGCAAGGTCACCGGTGTTTCTGAAGTCGTGAGTGTCTCTTCAACGGATAACAATGCTGTGGTGAAGATTGAGAAAGGAAAAGTTGAGACAGATGCGCTCGTGAAAGCAGTTGAAGGTGCCGGAGCCTTCACTGCACAAGTGGCTAACTAAATTTAAGTTGAGAAATTCGAAGTGGGCAATTAAGTTCGTATGGCGAGGTTTTCAGACCTCGCCATTTCTTTGATAACCTAATGATTCTTAGCGTAAAGCGGGTTTTCAAGTAGCGATTGCACTTCGTAGATAGAACCTTTTAACTCGGCGTACGGTTCCGGCATCCGCACCGGGGCTGCGACTATACGCGGTTGATTCGTCGGTTCACCGCGGATAATAAAGTCGTTGAAGGTGTCCCAATCCGGAATACCTTTCAGGGGCCAGGCATCTGCTGCACAGTATTGGAACAGGAGTAAGCGCCGCGGTTTGTCAGAGGTGTTCGGTGCAGAGCCGTGTAACGCTCTGACATGATGGATCGTGATTCCGCCCGCCTTCAATTCAATAGGCACAGCACCGTCCGGTGTGAAATCAGGGTCGGTAACCGCGCCGATAAATGCGCCGTTCTGGTGGTGATCCAACGTTGGACCTTTATGGGACCCTGGAATTATCATGAGTGCGCCATTCTCAACAGTCATATCGTCAATAACCACGCCGACAGCGAGCAGATCGTCGTTGGTATGTGGATAAAAAGCCCAATCCTGATGCCATTCAACCGGACTCCCGAACTCTGGATATTTCATATTCAATTTATGCCCGTTATATCGGACTCCGGATCCGATAAGTTGTTCCACAATATCCAGAATTCTCGGATGCCGTAAGGTCTGATCATAAACGATGTGGTGCAGTCCCGGGTTTTTGATGCGTCGTACACGAGGGTTCGCTGGTGTGTGTCCGGGTTCAAGATCAAAGATGTCGGTATGTTCGGTGACTTCTCTCGATTTCTCAACGAATTCCTCGGTGACCCTTTGAAGGTCCGCTACCTCTTCTGCCGTTAGTACCGCCTCAACACCGATATAGCCATTTTCTTCGTAAGACTTACATTGCTCTTGTGTTAGCATTGTTCACTCCTCCAAGCGAAATGATGCTGCTATTATACATCAATCCGTTAAAAATTTCAAATAAATCCCCTGTACTTTTTCGACGTGTGCTTTGATGCCGAAAGTCTCCTCGGCGTGTTTTCTCGCGTGTTGCCCGATACGGATGTTTAAACCTGAATCCGTGGCGAACGCAAGGATTTTGTCTACGATTGCCTGCATTGGATGTAACGGGATAACGTATCCCGTTACATCGTGAACGATCATGTCAGCGGTACTCCCCACTGGGGTGCCGATGACCGGTTTTCCAGCTGCCATCGCTTCTGCGATCACGCTTCCTGCTGAAAGCGTTACAAGAAGGTCAAGTTCCTGCATAACATTAGGCATATCGGTGCGATGCCCTCTGAAATGAACGAACTTCTGTAACTGATATTTCAGCACCCATTGGCGCACCTCTTGTTCGTAGGCACGGTGTTCAGGTGTATTGAGTGCTGCACCGATGATGTGGAATCGAACATTTTTGTTTTCTGCGATGACCGCGGCGGCGATCTCAATAAACTCTTTTTGCCGTTTGAAGGGTTCAATCCGCCCGACGATGCCGACGACGTATTCTGTCGAGGGTTCCGATTGAGAGATAAGTTGAAAAGCATCTAAATCGACACAGTTCAGGATGCGATCAATTTTTTCCGCATCAGTTCCGGCTTGAATCAGTGCGGTTTCGCCTTCCTTAGAGATAGTGATAATTCTGTCCATCTCATTGAATTTATACTTTCGGACTTGATCGGTTGTGAGAAGCGTTCTAACGTGTGAAATGACAGGGATTCCCAAGCGTTTTCTGAGATGTAATAAGTACGGATTAAGCCATGAATCAGAGGTATGGACGAGTTTTGCGTTGTGTGTCTTGGCAAGTGCGGTTAATTTTTCGGCGGCACGATACCTCGCTATTAGCGATTTCGCTTTCCGCCACGGGGGCAACGCAAGGACCACCGTCGAGATGTCGGCACATCTAAGGTGCTCTACAAAAACACCGTCATCAGGACAGACAACAAGCGGCTGATACCGTTTTTGATCGATATTTGTGACGAGATAAGCGAGTTGCTTTTCACCGCCACCGATGCTTGAACCGCAATGGCTGAGGTACAGGATCGGAATCATCTGTTTTTCTCGGTAAACGCAGCCGCTTGATAACAACCATAGTTTATACTGGAAAATCGAGGTGCTGGTCTCTGAACACTTGGCTCACTGATCGATGTTGGTGTACTCTCAATATGGCTTGAGAGAGAAGTGGTGCGATAGAAAGCACCTTAACTTTTCCATTCAGCTGTTTTTCAGCAGGGACAGGGATTGTATTGGTCGTGACGACTTCACGAATTGATGGGTGCTCAAGACGTTCTAACGCTGGGCCGACCAATATAGGGTGTGCGATACTGACATAAGCAGGCTCTGCGCCAGCCTCTGCTAATGCTATGGCTTGTTGGCGAATGGTTCCGCCTGTTTGTACTTCATCGTCGGTGATGATAGGAGTTTTCCCTTTGACATCCCCAACAAGTTCGACGAATTTGACGCTCTGTCCATCAATACCGGTTCGGCGTTTGTGCATGATGGCTAACGGCAGCCCGAGCATATCGGCGTATTTCTCTGCTAACTTTGCGCGACCGGCATCAGGGGCAACAATTACGCCATTTTCGACCTGTTTCTCGCGGAAGTAGTTTACCAGAGTCGTCACAGCAGTCAGGTGATCCATCGGAATATCGAAGAAGCCCTGTATCTGTGGCACATGTAGGTCCAGAGCCATGACCCGACTTGCGCCTGCTGTCGTCAACAGATTGGCGACAAGTTTCGCGCTAATCGGTTCGCGTCCTGTTGTTTTGTGATCCTGACGGGAATACCCAAAATACGGGATAATAGCGGTAATCTGCCGGGCTGATGCACGTTTCATCGCGTCAATCGTGATGAGTAGCTCCATCAGGTTTTCGTTGGCGGGTTGACTTGTTGGCTGCACAACATAAATATCGGTGCCGCGGATACTTTCCTCAATTTGAACGCGAGTTTCAAGGTTCGGAAACGGACCGATTGTAATTTTACCGAGTTCAACGCCTAAAATCGCAGCGATCTCTTTTGCTAATGCCGGGTTCGCGCTGCCAGCGAATAGCCTGAAATCGTCGCCAACTTGCTGGTCAGTCAGTGTAGACATGCTACAACCTCCTTATACCGAGTTAATCTTATTCATTACACATTGCTCACTGGAGCAGAAAAATGGAAACCGTGCACGTTCTTTTAAGTTTTATACGTTTTAAGAAGTAAGGATAACAGATAGAATACCAAGACCGATTGCAACGGCTAAACCGATTGCAGATTGACGGAGTTGAACACTTCGACCTTTTGCTATATAAGCATCTGTATAGTGGGCAGCAGACTCAGGTGTTTTCCCAAGCAAGCGCGAAGCAGGTGGAATCGGTTCATAGACAGAAGCGATAAGGACTCCGAGTATATTTCCAAAGAAACCGATGAAAAACCATCTGACCTTCTTAGCATCAGATTCTGCATCTTGTTCAGATTTCAAATAGGTATTTGCTGCGTGCTGTTGCGCGTTATTCACTTCAGAATCCTCTGTCGCTGAACGCTATTGTCTTTAGTGATCGCTCTAAAAGATGAGTGATTCACCTGTCATCTCAGCGGGTTGATCTAAACCGAGGAGACGGAGTGCTGTTGGGGCAATATCCGCAAGTCGTCCGTCTGTCCGGAGTTGCTGTTTCTTACGGTGGTTATCAACAATGATAAGATCGACATCATAGGTTGTGTGTGCGGTGTGGATTCCGCCTGTGTCAGGATCAATCATCTGTTCACAGTTCCCGTGATCGGCGGTGACGATGAGTGCGCCGTCCTTTTTGAGGACAGCGTCAACGATTCTACCGACACCTGCATCGACTGCCTCAACTGCCTTGATCGCTGCAGGAAGGGAGCCTGTATGTCCTACCATATCGCCGTTAGCATAGTTGAGTACGATCAGGTCATACTTGTCGGAACCGATCCGGCGTAGCATCTCTGCGGTCACACCGGGTGCGGACATCTCCGGTTTCTGGTCGTAAGTTGTTACGTCCCGTGGCGAGGCGATAATTTGACGCTCTTCGCCTTCGTAGGGTTCATCTCGGTAGTCGTTAAAAAAGAAAGTAACGTGCGGAAATTTCTCGGTCTCCGCACATCGGAACTGTGTGAGTCCTGCTTCACTGACATAAGCACCGAGCGTGTTCTGCATTTTAGGCGGTTTCTTGACCGCCGCCTCAACCGGCATTCCCTGTTCGTACTCGGTCATTGTAACAAACTTAACGTCAGGTTTGCAATTCCGTTTAAAACCCATCTGTCGCGTGACACCATCTTTTCCTTCTGCCTGAAACGGAAATTCATCAAGACAAAAGGCTTTGGTAAGTTCTCTGGGGCGGTCGCCTCGGAAGTTATAGAAAACAACGGCATCGCCGTCGGTAATACGCGGGAGCGGTTCATTATCGTTTCCGACAACTACACTTGGACGGACAAATTCATCGCCTTTTCGGTTGCTGTCGTCAGGGTTTTCGTAATAGTCACGATAGGCATCTGTGGCGTTTGCGACGCGTTCGCCTGTGCCTTCGGTTAAGAGGCGATACGCGACTTCAACGCGTTCCGATCGGTCATCGCGGTCCATGGCATAGTAGCGCCCGATAACAGAGGCGATTTGACCGATACCGAGCTCTCTCAATTTCGCTTCAATCTGTTCACAGAATCGGATACCGAGATCGGGTTGGCAGTCTCGTCCATCACTGAAATTGTGAATCAACACCTGATTTGCCTTGAGTCCGTTCTGCTTGGCAAGTGTGAGGAGCCCATAGAGGTGTTCTAATGCGCTGTGAACCCCGGCATCACTTGCCAATCCCATGAGATGCAGATGCGTTCCGTGTTCTCTGACGTGTCCGATTGCATCTAAAAGGACTTTGTTTTCTGCGAATTTACCGGAGCGGATCATGGTGCTAATGCGTAAGAGTTCTTGATTGACGATGCGTCCTGCACCGATGTTCTGATGTCCGACTTCGCTGTTGCCGATAACACCAGCAGGTAGACCGACATTTTCTCCAGAGGTATGGATTTGAACGTGTGGATAGTTCTGTCGGAGCCAATCATCTACGGGTGTCTTTGCGAGATGAACAGCATTAGCGTTGTTAAATTCGGGATACGGATTATTGCCCCAGCCGTCTCGAACGATGAGAACGACGGGGCGTTTCTGTTGGGTTGTCACGCAGCTTCCTTCCTAATTGCGAATATATGTAAAATTCTGTTTTAAACGTGTTATACGATTTCAAGTATCGGAAAATTTGACGAGGGTATAAATGTCACGCAGGGCAAGCTTACAAGGGCTGCTTATGTTCCCAAGCGAGGTATTCCTCGGGTGTTAGATAGGTATATGCTGTAAGCGTTGACATAAGGTGTCTCCATGAGACTCAGTTTCCTACCAAACGATTTGAACGGTTGACCTCTTTTAAAGTCCCGTCTTCAATTTCCCCCACGTTGTGGTGAGTTTTCCACGTGCTTCTACATCCTGTGGTGTCTCCATGACTTTTTGGATGTCGGCTTCGCTCAAAGTTCTGTCATAGAGTCGGACTTCATCGATTTTACCGGGGAAAAAATCTGATGGTCGGCCGAAATCGTCACCACCGATCCAGAGTTCTAATGCGGAAGGTGCGATTGGCACCCCGTTGGCTGCTTCGCCTTCGAGTTCACCGTTGATGTAAACCTTCATTGTTTTTCCATCGAATGTTCCAGCGAAGTGATACCACTGACCGACTTTCCAATCGGCTGTTGTTGATTCAGCAAAAGTGTTGTTCGGTTTGACGAGGAAATCAATACTATCTACGTTGCCGAAATCAAAGATGACGAAAATGGAGTCGTTTTTGACCATCAAGCGTCGTCTGGTGAGTGCATCATTTGGGCTGAACCACGCCATAAGGGTGATATTTTCCTCGATTGCGAAGGCGGGATCGTCTGCGACAACGACGTGGTCGTCTACGCCATCAAATTCGAGTCCGGTCTCGAACTTTCCTGCAACCCATTTTGGGTTATCGCTAAACTTTCCGTCGTGTCCGTTGCCTGTGACATCTATGGCTTCTTTACCCTCGCCTTCGTCGAAGGGCCAATAGGCGACGAGTCCGTCTTCTGCAACATTGGCGATGCTAATGCTCGGAATAATCAGTAGGACACATAGCGATAAAACAGAGGTAACTTTGCGCATTATAGGTTCTCCTATGTAAGCGTGAAATTTTGAGTTTTTATCTTGCGGGTTTGTGAATATTATAACATATTTTTTGAAATGAGGTATAGAAAAAATATTGTCTGAATCAGGATTTGTAGGATTTTAAGATGGGCAGGATAAGACGTACATACAGGATCAACAAGCGGATTCACGGAATTACGAGCAGCTGTTTGAAGCAAACCTTATCTTTCCACGCCTGCTTTAGAGAGCAATTCTTTAAGATAATTTGAAGGTATTGCAAAATTGAGATTTTGTCCCTCCGTGAGTTTAGACACTGCCACACCGATAACCTCACCCCTGCTGTTTAGCATAGGACCGCCGCTGCTACCTTCAGAAACTGGCGCACTCATCTGGATACGTTTGCTACCAGTCTGAAATTCTCGCATGCCGCTTACAACGCCCTCCGTGAAGGTGCCTTCCAAATAACCCTTTGGGTTGCCCACGGCATAAACTGGTTCACCGATTTGTAGTGCGTCGCTGTTGCCAAGCGGAAGAATAGGTGCCCCAATATCTGAAACTTTGAGAATCGCCAAATCCTGTTGTGAATTCATAGCAACGATGCCTTTTATGGGGTATGTCTTGTCCATACCAACCTGTTTGATATAACCATTAAAAACCCCTTCAACAACATGGAGGTTAGTTGCAATCATACCGCGCCCGACGAAGAAACCACTCCCCGAAGTAATTGGTTGATCGTTGGCATCTTCCATAACGACAAGAACTGTAGAAGCTAAGGCTTTTTTAGCAATTTGCTGAGGGGTTTGTATAGCGGTAAACTCACCAGCATAAGATGGTTGAGGAATATTCTCTGGATAAGTTTTAAGCTTCGCTTTTTCAGATAGTTCTGCTATCCATTCACTAATACGCGCCCGTCTTTTGTTCTGCCTAACTATTTGCTCAATGTCCCTTTTAACATCAATAAACGTTTGATTGCGGACCGGTTGATATTCCTCTTTCCGAAAAATAAGGTAATAAGTTCCATCATTAACTTCAGTTTCAAAAACAACATCGGTCATTTTACCAATCTCCAAGTCAAAAACGGCATTGATAAACTCTGACCAATGCAGCGAAGCGGTTCTGGAAAAGAGATACGTGTTCCCAGGGTCATCTTGATTAGTCCCCGGTCCATCTGCTAATTTGCCCGCTTCCATGAGTTCTTTTGCCATTTCTACGATATCTTTACCCGCTTTAATGGCATCCAGAACTTCATCAGCGAAGTCCTCATCATTAAGTGTGATACACGTTGCGCGAACCCTTGCTTCAGTAACATAGTCGCTCTTATGTTCTTCATAATATGCTTTAAGATCCGCATCCGTATATCTTATTTTTCCATCAACTTCCATTTCAACCATTTTTTCTACCATAAGTTGATGGGTGTAGTCTTCCCGTTTTTTGCGGTACTCCGGTGTGTCAGGAAGACCCGAAAAGTCATCTCTGACTTTTTTGAGAATTTCCGGATCTTTGTTTAGTTTTCGGTCTATGGCAAGACAGAGGATTAAGCGGCTCTCTGCCATAAGCATCACGTAATTTTCGAGTTCTTCTCTATCCCGATATTGGCGTTGTTTATGTTCAGGAAGTTTGCTAATCTCCTCCATCATTTCTTCATACGTGATTTGGTGTCTACCATCCCATTCAAAATCAACGATAATACGTTTTTCATCGCTATTTGCTTTTCTGACACAACTATTAGAAAGTAAGGGTCCTGTAAAAATTAAGAGTAGAATTACGGAATGCCTAAACCTTTTCATAAATATTGTTTCCTGTCTTTAGTGGGGTAGGATAAAATTTCCTATCTAACCAATGATAATGTGAGGTTCTTGTAGCAAACCTTGAATTGCTTCTGTAATACTTACAGGTTCAGCAGATTGAAAAATACTACAATCACATATTAACACATTCCAAGACGCACGTCAATACATTTTGCAAGACACATGTCGCACCGCTGGGCTAAAAAGCATCACTATAAACATAAAAGTTTTACGCAAACACAAGAAATAGTGAGATATTAATCAGCACGCTCAATAGACCAATGCCGATCTGTGCTTTGGACGACGGTGGCACTTGGTATGTCCATCTTTGTCAGCATCTCGTTGACTTCGGCGATGGTGAATGCGGCGAGGAAGGAGTCGTAGTATAACTTTTGTTGATGCGGGGTGTCGTTCGCGGCGTAGCGATCAACAAATGCTTGCGCACCCGTTGGCGTTTCTGGGCGGATGAGGTCGCGGATAAGAACAGGTCCTTTGGGACGCGTAACTCTGCCCATCTCTTTGAGTGCCTTCATCGCGTCATGGATGTGATGCACGATGCTGTTAGAGATGAGTCCGTCAAAGGTGTTGTCGGGATAGGGTAGGGTTTTGGCATCGACGCGTTCGAGGGTTATCCGATCGGTGAGACCGGCATCTGCGACGTGGCGTTTCGCTATCTTTAACATCTCTTCGGATAGATCGATGGCGGTGATGTGGATATCGGGGCAGCGCTGCGCGAGGAGGATCGGAATCTGTGCGGGTCCGGTGCCGACATCGAGGAAATGTCCGGTGCCTGCACCGAGTGCGATGACACGGTCTACAAAAGCCTGATCAACCTCGCCATGCTCCATTGCATCGTAGGCTTCGGCGGCTTCTACTGTGTCCATGACTTCGGGTTCTACAATTCGTTTCATTTTGGGACTTTCTGATCAGTTGAGTGACAGTTAACGCGTTCTCGCGAATCTGGTCGGGTTGGAATTGTGTGTACATGCCGATTGCCATCGCGTCTGTCGGTTTAATATTTTCGAGTGCCAATTGAAAGGCATCACGCGGTTGGTTTCTACCAGCGGCTAATACTTTTATAGCGATTATCGGTATCGGTATCGCTTGTATAGCAGAAAATGCTGCGAACCGATCACCTGGTAGATACAGTTCTCTATGTCTTGTATGATTATACAATGCACAGACGTAAAAGTCAACATCAAATCCTTCGGTGTAGCAGTGCTTGAGGATCAGTGGATCATGCGTGCCGATTCCGACAGCGCAGCCGAGATCCCGGATGCGTTTGAGATTTTCATGTAATGAACCGAGTCGTCCTTCTGCGTACAATTTATCGGTTGTGCCGCCGTGATGATAGATAGCAACGGGTTTATAACATGCGATGATCTGCAAGTATTCGTTAAGGTTCGCGTATTCTGTATCTTTCGGGGTTTGGGCAATCCATTGGATGGTGCCGCCTGCGTTCCAGTATTCGTTGAGCGTGCGCATGATATGCCGGTCGGCGCGGGCGAGGACGGTGTTGATTCCGCTCTCCTCTGCCTGCCGAAGGTCTGCGATAATCTGCTGCGTCGTATAGTAATCAATCATTGCCTGCGATGCCGCTGCGGAGCGGTGTGAGATGCCACTATACGGATTGCCGCCGATGATAAGCCGCGTGATGTTATGTGATGCGATGGAAATTGTCGGTAACTTCATCGTGTTATCTTGTGGTCCTCGGACTTTCATGAGAGACGCTAAAGCTCTGGGAACCAACGCTCGGATTCTCATCCCTTTGTACGAAGGTTTTGTAAATTACACCCTCCGTGTCTGTGTAAAACATAAATTCGTGGAAGTGATCCGTTGGCAAATATGCCTCTGTTCCGCGTTGCATATCGCTGGGATGTCGGCGCGAAAGGACTCGGTGTTCTTGTCCTTGTGGATGCGTCTGTACAAGCATCTGCGTCTGCCAAATGTAAATTATTGAACCTCCCTCATCGTTGCTTATTCCGTGTGGTGTCCCCCATTCCCGAATAACCTTTGAAATAGGTTGTCCTGTCCATGATTCCAGAGATTCCGTAGCCTGCTGTATCTGTTCTTCTGGGGATGGCTGTGGCGGCTCGGTGGGGTTCATTAAAAGTGATGGTGCCGCGCATCCTGCAGCGAAGAGGCTTAGGATAAATAGAGAATATAAAGCGAATGTGAATCTGTTCATTTTTAAAGCTCCTGATGATTTAGGGTTTCCTGTTATTTCCGTCACTGATACACCCGAATTTCCCGAATCGCAATATCCTTAAAGGACACTTTAGTTTTTTGCGTTAGTGGTTCTCGCGTGGTGCGTGCTAAATCACGATTGGCATAGATAGATACTCGTAGTACCCGCACCGGTCTGTCGATGTCGATGCGTATCACCTCACCGTTCTCGGATCTGGCAATCTTATGACTTCTCAGCGGCTCAAAGTGATGTAATTTTTCATGCGTTATCTCTGTGGGCGATGTATCTACCGAGAGGCGATAAATATTTGAAATTGGATGCACCGCAATGTAAGCAACCGTCGTAAGCGTGTCAAGTTGAATCAATGCCTCAGTCTTATGTTTACCTTCCACCCAGTCGCCATATCGGAGACTGTGCTTATAAGCAGGATTATCCTTTTCAACAAAGTCTTTTACCTTTAGGAAACTATTTGTGGCAAGATCACCATCAACGAGTTTTGGATACGCTTCACAGGATAGGTGTGTAGCTGCTATTCGTTTTGGAAGCGGTGCGCAACCTATCGCGAATAACCACACTCCGATTATTGTCACACATACACCGAAAAAGTAGGTTCTACGCAACATCGGTTTTACCTCCGTCTCACTTTCTTATATAGGTTTTGTAAATTGCACCGTCTGGACGCGTATAAAATACAATCTTAAAGGTGTGGTCTGTTGAAAGATTCTCCCGACGTGCTGCGTGCCTACTACTGGAATGGGGTCGGAGTTGAAATTCTGATATATGTACTTCTGGTCCAACTAAGAATTCCCGTACAGGTACTATCCAAGTATAAATCCGCCCACCTGTACCATCATTAGCACTGGTGACTTCGTTTGGTGAACCCCATTTCTGAATCGCTTTTGAGATGTGTGTGCCCTTCCATCTGTCCATAGTTTGCTGTACCCTCTTATCCTGTGTCGGTTCGGACTTTTGTGCCAAATGCACTGGTGCCGCACATCCTGCCAGCAGAATGCTCGTGACGAACCCTAAGCATAAAATGGACGCAAATCTGTCTGTTTTTAAAAAGGTTTTGTGGAAAATTTGGGACATCACAATGAACATCTCCTCAACTTTGTTGGAACTTAGGCACTATTAATAGAGTGGAAGGTTAACATTTATTGGTATATGTAATGTATCCAGATATAAATGTCCGAGTTGCCGTTCCGATTGGACGAAAACACAATTTTCTCAGTCGCGATCGGTTTTGCAGAGACAGAACACAGCAATCCTAAACTTAAGCAATAGAAATAGAAAACGCGTAACAGTTTCATGGCAAATTTTCCCCTAAAGTTATGTTGTCAGATAAGTAGCAATTTCTGTGCCAATCTAAAATAGCCGACGAGATGGGAGATACCTTGGATTTAGTGGGTTTGACGTGTGTGATGACTGCACGAAATGGGGCAAAAGGGAAGATAACTGCACGAATTTGTGCAGACGCAGATAAGAAAAGAGAAGGGGTTAAGGGACAGCAGCACTGCTGTCCCACAAGAGATTATCGAATAGCGATCGGATTGCCCGGTGAACCCGTCGCGCCTTTGAGACGCAAGGGTGCGAAACTGAAAGCGAATTCGTAGACCTTCGCTGCTGCTAACGTCTCTGTGATGATGTTCTCAAGGTTGTAAATACCGTGTTTCACAATAAACAGTTGATGCACCGGAAAAGCGAGGGTCTCATCGGGGTTTGGGACGACCTCAATTCCCCAATTATCGCTGCATACCATCACGATCTTCTGGTCGACGAGGTATTGGCCTGCCTCTAATCCGATGCCGGGTTCCGTGGCACCGTAGCGATCGTTATCTGTCATCCAGAATTTACCCCAACCGGTATGGATGATAACGACATCGCCGGGGGTAATCTCGACACCTTGATTTTTCAGTGCGCCTTCCAGATCGGCGCGTGTGATTTCGTAACTATCGCCGAGGTGTTCAACGCCTTTATAACCGGCGACATCAATCAGGACACCGCGGGTTACGATGGGTCCCACATTCTCAACACCGAGCTCCGTGAGTCCTTCGGCTTTAGCAAAATCGTGCTGGTCCAATCCGTTGTAGTAGAGATCCCCAATACCGATGTGCCCGAGTCCATCGAACTGTGTTCCGATCTGACCGATTTCACCACTGAAGATCTCCTCAAACCACGTTGTTTTGTTTTCACCGAGTGGACCTGACATTGCTGGGATTCGTAGACTATAATGCCGCGTTCCGAAGACAGGGATACCACTCTCATAGACCCTGCCGAGTTGGTACACTTCACCCGTTTTAATCAAACTTGCGGCTTCCAATACTTTTTCTGGCGTTAATCGGTTGACGGCACCGCGTCGATCATCGGCACCCCACTCGGAAGGGAACCACGATTCTTGCGTAAGGGTAACAGTCGCTGTGAGGGCAAGTATGCCAAAAACAAGCCCAAACAGAATAAAAGACTGGTATTTTTTTGACTTTTTGAACATAATTACCTCCTGAAATAGTAGTCAGCAGTCAGGGCGGATTTTTTCAAAATTCTTTCAGCAGTCAGTTCCAAGAGATTAATACGAAACAAACTCATCTTAACTGATTACTGGTCCCTGACAGTTATCAACGAACAGATACAGACTCTGTACCTTCAAATCACGAAAGGCCCTATGTCATTTACTTCAATTGCCTTAATTCTGCTATCAGCATTCTGCCACGCTTTATGGAATTTCTATAGCAAATCCAGCAGAGATACACGTATCCTCTTTTTTTGGTGTGGATTCTACACCGTAGTTATAGCGTTCATTGCCTTTGGTATCAAGCAACCGGTAATTCCCAAACCCGTATGGATCTATATCGCTGGCTCCGCACTGGTTCACCTGTTCTACCGTCTGTTTTTGACGCACGCTTATACGGTTGGTGAAATTTCGTTCGTTTATCCGATTACACGTGCTGCCCCAGCCTTCTTGCCATTTTTTGCTTTTCTTTTTTTGAAGGAACGAATTTCCGTGCAAGGCTTGATAGGTATTTTATGTGTAATGGCATCTATAGTACTCTATCAACAGCGAGAAGCGCGTATCCAGTTCAAGGCGTTCCTCCGTTTCCTTCGAGAACCGGATGCACTCTGGGCTTATGCAACGCTGGCGAGCGTCGTTGGATACTCACTAATAGATAAGCAAGGGATGTCTGAATTTCATCGCTATTCAAAAGATGTCCCGTTGTGGCGTGCTGTGACCTACTATTTAATGGAGAACAGTATCTCGCAAGCCTTTTACGGATTGTCCTGCCTCGCCCGGTTTCCACACCAACAGATCGTCGAAATTGGACGAACCGAATGGAAGCGTGCCGTTGCTGTTGTTGCGCTTTCGTTGACATCCTATTCACTCATCCTCTACGTTTTGATGACAGAAAAGGTGAGTTACGTAACCGCGGTTCGGCAGTGTTCTGTCATTTTCGTTGTTCTGCTCGGTGGATACGCCTTGAAAGAGACTTATACAAAACGCCGACTTGTCGCCGCTGTTGTGATGGTCCTCGGCATCTTTTTTATAGCATATCAGTAGCCTATCAGCAAACCGGTTGTTCTGTATACTTACCCGAAGGAGATACCTAATTTGACGCTCCGTTCCGGGTGGTTGTCCATCTCTATGTAAGCCTCGACTGAGTCTTCAAAGGGTACCACCGGGTCAACGACATCTTCACAGTCAAATCTGCCCTCAAGAAGCCATTTCCAACAGGTATCAACGATGCGTCTGAAATTCCAACGCGGGTGGTCACGGTTTGGATCGCTGTTGGCGCGTGCAAAGATGATGTTCGGAATGTTGACATGCGCGACAGCACCGAGGTCGAGTCCACCCGTGCATGCTTTCGCGCGTCCAGCGTAGACGATTGTGCCTTCAAAAGTGACACTGCGGAGCGCGTCATCCAGTGCTTCATAGACAGCACTCGTTTCTACAGCCACATCAACGCCGAGTCCGCCGGTTGCTTCTTTAAGCACTTCACCGACATTGCAGGCAGTTGGGTCGATGACAAATTCTGCCCCCGTCTTTTCAGCGACTTTCCGCCGTTTTTCAAGCGGGTCTACAGCAGCGACGAAGTCAGCTCCTGCCATGCATGCCATCTGCACCGTCATCAAGCCGATAGCACCGAGTCCAAAGACAGCGACCCGGTCACCAACGCGGACTTTTCCGTCCCGAATCGCAGACATTGCGAAGTGTAATGGATCATAGCAGACTGCTTCTTTCCACGTCATGTGGTCAGGCACCTTGCGGACACTGCCTGCACGCCACGTGTGTGTCTCCTTGAGGTGCCCGTGACTGGTGACGCGTTGTCCAATCGTGAAACCTTCAACGCCGTCTCCGATTTCAATAATTTTTCCGACGCACATATTCCCAAGTCCTATTGGAAAATTCCGGTTGTTGTATCCGTAGTATGCTGTCAGTTCGGTGCCGCGTTTAGGTGCGCCGAATTCGACTTGAACGCGGACGCTATCTGCGGGAAGCGGACCGTCTTCGTATTCTCGTAAGATAGGTTGCCGTGGCACTACGGCTATTAATTCTTTCGGCATGTTTACCCCCAATGATGGTATGATTGGGTTGTTGGGTTTCGCTATGCCTATTTCTATCAACAGTTCATTGGAAAACAGCATCCTCTTTGAAACCTGATAGTTATCTGTTTTTTCCTCTCAACCCAACCTACAGTACTGTAGGGACGAGGTGACCTCGCCCCTGCGATTATCTAATGTGGGATACCCAATTGATGCATCCGACGGTGGATTGCTTCTCGTGCTTCTTGGAACGGACGAGAGAGGAATTCCAAATGATCGTCCTCGCCGTGGTGGTGTGTTACGGTGCCGGGTTCGTGATGGCGTGCTGTCTGCTGGATGTAGGAGAGTCCACCCTCAATCAGCGTCAGCATATAGTTCGCCGTTTCTGGGTCGAACATCCACCACTCACCGCCGACGGCGATATAGACTGGCGAGGTATGTGCAATGATACCGCGCCGCCATCCGTCATGATGTGGAACGGCTTGCGCATAGTTGGGACCGCCACATCGCGCTGCAATCCACGAGTGTTTGTCCACTTTCAGGTTCGCCTTCAGGCGTAACTGACGTGTGCCGTTATTGTCCTCAGTAGAAGCGACGACCTGTCCGGCTTGCACAATCTGCAAGGTATGGATCGGGAAGATGGAATCCGCAGAGGCTTCGACTTCCACCGTGCCACCGTTACCCGGAAGATTAATCGTGCTACCGATGGGCTGTCCATTAACGCTGAGTCGTATCATAGGACCGCCGCTGAGGAAAGTGTTCCCCGCGCTCATGTATTTACACCAGTTATCGTAATTGAATTCTTCATCGCCAGGGATGTGGACATAAGTGCGATAGACACCGACGGGTACATCACTCGTCATTTTGTCTGTGCCACCGACGAGCGGCAGTTTATAGCCGCAGTTGAGATAACGGTAGTACTCAATATGTCCGTACATGGCGTTGGTGAGATATTCGACGGCATCCACGCGTCCCGTAGCGATGAGTGTTGCGGGTTCGCAATTCGGGTTCGGGATATGCGGTAAGACGACGGTTCCGCCTTGTGCGTGGCAGGCATCCGCCCAGTGCGAAAGCGTGACCTCCATGTTTCCACCGAGTTCTGCCTCTCCAGGACCGTCGGAACACCACGGTGAAACCTGTTCTTTTAAACCGAGAAGTGTGAGGTGACCGAGGACATGCTGGCGATTCTCTTGTGTTGCGTAGACGATGCTCCGTCCATCGGCAGAGGTTGTAGGTCGCCCGATGAATTCTTCCGTATTCGTGAAGAGGTGTCCCCACTGTGAGAGAAGTAGGTTAACAACACCAAGGTCTTCGCCTTGTGCTTCGGTGTGCGCGCCTTGTGTGGAGAGGAAATGGACGTGCGTATCGCCGCTGAAATAGCGTTCGGCGTTCATATCGCACCACCGTTTTATCCGGAGCGTTAATTCGCGTTGTCCAGGTTTTATGTTAACAGTCGTTCGCAACGGTGTATATTCAAAACCGCGGGCAACATCAACAATCACATCGCCACGAGGGAGCCATCCTTGACAAGTCCCATCAATGTAGGCGTAGCTAATTTGTCCGAGCCGTACATCGCCACCGACATCTACGTGCCATGTGCCCATATTTGAGTTGACGTGTGCGTGGTGTCCGTGCGGTGCGTAGGGTACGCCGTGTGGCGAACGGAAATGGACACGACAGGGTACAGGTTTGCCTGTGTCCTCATCAATCACGGTCGTATGTACCCAGTTCCTACCAGAATCAATGACCTCGACCTTGACGCGTTCGTTGGGTTGAACGCTGCCTTTCTCTTCAACTGCTCCCCAGTTGACGGTGCCGAGGGTTTCGCCGTGGCTCTTGACTTCAACGGTGGCAGATGGCGTAGCTGATACTTCCGTATAGGCGGGACTGCTTCTGTTGTTTTGGGTTTCACCCCACCCTTTGAAGTCGTCGTTGATAAACGCATCCGGTGCGTTCTCCGGCAACGGGTACGGATACGTGGCGGTGCCTCGGTCAACATTGACTTCCAAATCAAAGGATTTGTCCGCATCGTCGGTTTGCGGTAGCGTGATTTTGACTTCTCGGCGTGGACGCCGCGGTATCGGGTTTTCGTCAAGGTAGCCGAGTGTTATCGCTGCGACGATGAACCGCCGTTCCTGGGGTTGGATTTCAATGGATGTCACATCAACACCGTCTCTCGGGTTTTTCCACGCCCAGAGGTAGTAGTTGTGCGGTGTTCCCTGGGTTGCTTCGGTCTGTCGGTTTCCAGCTGCGCCCCATGGACCTTCGTGGCGTTGGTATAAACTGTCTTGTCGGTCAGGTATCGCGATGAAGGTCTGTTGTCCCCACCCCTGTGGGACGCTGCCGATCTCAAAGCGTTCACGAATCGGGACGCTGACCGACTCGCCATCTGCGTAATTAAAAACGTAGTCTGCGATGTGCCTGCCGATCAGTTCACCTTCCTGAATACGGGACTCAAGCAGTCGATGTACAAAGATGATCCGTTTCGGGTTCGCATTGATAGGAATTTGGATCAACTCGGTGTTAACACCTTCACCGAAACCTAAGAAGCAGTTTGCGCCTTCAGTGATGTCGAAAGGCAGCCCGTGGAACGTTTGTGCCCCGACACTTGGCGTTGCGTTTTCTCCGATAATCTCTGTCCCCACATTACACAAAGTAGAAAGCGAAATAGGTTGGTAATCTTGCATAATACACCTCAGTTTTGGCTATCGGCGGTCAGCTATTTTAGAGTGGAAATTCGATTGACTGTCCCTGTTCAGAAGACATGTAAAATGCTTGCATTAACTCCGTGAGGTTACGTCCATCTTGGATCGTAATCGTCATCGGTTCGTCGCGGAGGATGGCGTTGATCCACTGTTGCATCGGTTCGGGTGGTGCAGCGGGTGCATTGGCGATATATTCCGCTTTCTCTTCGTCAGAGAGTTTACGGGTTTGAAAATGCATTTCGCCGTGTCCTGCAGCAAACGATCCCTCCGTGCCGTAGATTTCGAGCATATTCGGCCCGGAACGGTGTGTCCATGCGACATCAATCACACCGAGCGCCTTGTTCGCGAATTCAACGACAGAGACACTGTTATCGTCAATTGGATAGTTGCCGGTGAAGTTGTTGATTTTAGCGATAGCACTCTTCGGTTCACCCATCAACCAGCGGATAACGTCAACCCGGTGGCATCCCAAATCGAAAAGTGCGCCGCCACCTGCGCGTTCGGGATCGGCGAACCACGCGCTTGTGCCGCTGAACCAGCTATCCAGTCCCGCGGAGTGTGCGATCCGTCCCCTGCCGAATGTGATGTCTCCGAGGAGCCCATCGTCGATTGCTTTTTTCGCAAACAGGATTTCAGGGTTCGCGCGCGAAGGGAGCGAAATCATGAACTTCACACCGGCTTTCTCAACGGCATCAATAATCGGGTCGCATTCGGCGACGGTAATCGCGAGTGCTTTTTCGGTGAAGATGTGTTTCCCCGCTTCAGCGGCGGCGATCATCACGCGCGGATGGTCGGACGTGACGGCATCCACAGCGACTGCGTCTACGTCGTCGCGGCTTAACATTTCATCAAGGTCCGTGTAGAACGGGACATCGTATTGTTCTGCAGCCTCTTTTCCACCGTATTCTTCTTCGTCCCAGACGGCGACGAGTTCGGTTTCGGGGTTTTCGTGGATTCTTCGGGCATAGCCACCGGCGTGGACATGTGCCATACTAATTTTTCCGACTCTAATCATATTTTAAATTTTCCTTGTGGTTCGGTCAGAGCAGGTTTGGAATTCGGAGTGCCATTCCGTATATCCGCTCCTCCATTTATTTAATTCTTCCAACAGAAGATCGGGTTGCGAGATGGTTCCAGCCTCGCAGGACCAATTGGACATTGGTATGACGGTTTTCGGCTTCGATTTCATCGTCACCGGCGTGCATTTGTACAAGCACACTTTTGCGGGTCTGATTCGATCGGTTTGGCATTGAGCCGTGTAAGGTGAAATAACTGAAGAAAAGCACGTCTCCGGGTTCCGCCTCCAAAACGGTCGCGTTCTCAATAGGGTATCGGTCGGTAACTTCAGCGTTAGCACCGCTTCCCATCATGCCGTCTGTGCGTCCGAGCTGCTTGTGGGAGCCTGGATAGACCCGTACACAGCCCATCTCATCGGTGGCTTCCGAGACGTAGATAATCGCGGCTATCATGCTATCTTTGACAGACGGAAAGTATTGCCAATCTTGGTGCATCGGGAAAGGCGCGCCTTTTTCGGGTGGTTTACAAAAAAGCTTGGAGTGGTGAAGCATGATATCCGGTCCGAGGATGGCTTCGGTAATATCAAGGAATTTCTCCTGCATGAACGCTTGCAACCAGACCCCTGAAAAACTCTGAATATTGTGGGTGTGGATGATGACAGATTCACCCCCATCGAGGGCATCCATCAGTCTGCCTCCCCAACGCGCGTTGACGTTTTCGTCGCTTTTGAGGAGTTGATCCACCACTCGGTCGAAATCGCCTTCCATCGCTTTAATCTCTTCGGGAGAATAGACCCCTTTAGCGAAATAGTATCCGTTTTCGTGAAAGAATGCACCTATATCTGACATAACGGTTTTATAACCTCCGGTATTTTGTGACACAAGTTTGACAAGGCTTACGCGAAAAGTGGAATTTCCGTCCCTTTAAACCCCCTAAATCCCCCTTATTAGGGGGACTTTAAGACAGATTAAACCCCCTAAATCCCCCTTATCAGGGGGACTTTAAGACAGATTAAACCCCCTAAATCCCCCTTATTAGGGGGACTTTAAGACAGATTAAACCCCCTAAATCCCCCTTATTAGGGGGACTTTAAGACAGATTAAACCCCCTAAATCCCCCTTATTAGGGGGACTTTAAGACAGATTAAACCCCCTAAATCCCTCTTATTAGGGGGACTTTAAGACAGACTGCGTAAGTCCTATTTTAATTTGTTAGTCTCGCAAACAGTTCATAGAACCCGTCTGGCGAGGCGGTTTCTGTGTTTTCCGCTTGCAATTCGCGAAATGTCTTGAGGATAGCAAATTGTCCATCTTTTAGAATGCCGACGCGTGTTTCGCTCTCCGATTCAGCGTTACCGAATCGGCAGACATCTTCAAGGCGATTGGTTGCAATTATAACGGTCTTCTGCATGGCTCGAAGTTCACTGATAAGTTCTATCATCTCGATGTGTCCGTTCGGGTCAAGCGGTGCAAATGGTTCGTCGAGGAGCCATAACTGCGGTTCGTGTAAAAAAGTCTTCGCGAATAAGAGCCGTTGGCGTTCGCCTGTTGATAGCGTGTCAATTCTGATTTCGCGTAGATGATTGATGTCCATTAATTCGAGCACTGCTTCAATTGCCGGGGCGCGCTCAGATTTCTGTAACTTGTAGGCATCGGCAAAAAAGTTGAGGTAGTCCATAACAGACAGCTCAGGATACCCGTCAAACCCGACAGGGATATATCCGATTGTGGGGCGTACCTGCCTCAAGTTTGCGAATGCATCGACCCCATCAATAGTAACGGCACCAGAAGTCGGTTTGACTAAAGTTGCCAAGATGTTGAGCAGGAGCGTCTTCCCTGTACCGTTTTTTCCGAGCAGGATAAGGCACTCGCCGGCTGCCACCTGAAACGTGAGTTCCGTAAGAGACGGTTTCTTGTCGAAGGATTTACACAAGCTATGAACCTTAAGCATTCGCTCAACTCAGATCCACCTTGACAGGTCTACCGAGTTCGGCGGACTGCCACGCGGCTTCGGTTAATTGGATGACACGTAACCCGTTCGCGACATCAATCGGGTTCTCTGTCCGTTCCCCACGGATGAGTTCAATGAAGGCGACATCTTTATTTGCGGATGCAGGCAGTTTAGACGCGTCAACAGGTTCCGGTCTACCTGACCTTTCTTGGCGATAGAGTTCACCGTCTCGGAGATACAGCGAACCTTCCTCCATCCAGATGGAAAAAGCCTCTTGTACGCCACCGTAGGCGTGTCCGACGATGCTGATATTGCACAAGGCACCGGTATTGAATTTAATCGACATTGCAGTGAGGACATCTACTTCGATATCTAAGTTGTCAATCATTGCGAAGACGGTGTCCGGACTTGCTTCTAACACCCAAAGGAGGATGTCGATAAGATGACTGCCGGAGTCGTTGAGTTGACCACCACCACCGAGGAACGGGTCTTGTCGCCATTTTCCTTGCTGGTTCCGATACCAGTTCTGTGATTGTTGTGCGGCGACGAAGTTAACGCGTCCGAGTTCGCCACTCTGAACGACATTGCGGCAGTATTGATAGGTAGAACTCAGATGCCGTTGGTATCCGATCATGAGGTGTAAACCGGTCTCTTCGACTTTTGCCATCACCTGTTTGGCGTGGTCCACCGTGCAGACCATCGGTTTTTCGGTATGGACATGGCACTCTGCATCAAGTGCGTCCATGATATGTTGGAAATGTAATCCGTGTGGTGAACTGATGACCACGGCATCCGGTTTGGCAGCGGACAGCATCTCAACATGGTCGGCGTAGGTGGGAACAGAATCGTCTAACCCGACGTTTTCCTTGAAGGCTTCGAGTGAATTCTCGCTCGGATCCGCGAGTGCGATGATCTCTACGTCTTCAACCCCGGCTACACTGCGTCCGTGTCCGCGTGCGTTACCGCCGCATCCGATGAATGCGAAGTTTAATTTTTGCTTTGACATATTTACTCCTGATTGTATTTTTGTTGACGTTTATTTAAACGGTTTACGATGAAACTTAACATACTACCGAGCATCATGGAGATAAGTATCAACTGAATTGTGTCCCCATATTCCTCGGAAAAACTTCTCTGTTCTTTAGGTATGCGGTGTTTCAGCACGAGTTCATTCCGTTTCGCAACTGCATCGTAAACAACGAACATGCCTTCTTCAATTACAGTGACACTGCTTTGCCTACCTTCAGCGGATATCTCAGGAAAACTCATTGTTTTCATATACCCCTCTTTATCAAGGAAAATGACGTAGTGCCCTGGAGGTAAAGTAAACTCATATTCGCCATCCCCGTTAGATAAAGCCTCCATAGGTTGCTCCAGGTCTACCCCTCTAATCCTGACTTCAACACCGCTTACTGGCGTTTGTTGAAAGTTAGTCTCAAAAATTTTACCACGAATCACCCATTTTGTGTCTGTCTCGTGTGGAGGTAAAACGTTGATGTCCGCGGTCCCATTAGAAATGGGAAGTTCTACAGCGGCAGTCGTCATCCGATTTTCTCGGACCGTCATCGAAATTGTCGTATGATAATCGTCCTTACCAACGGTAACGAAGTAGATGCCTAATGGTAAATTGTCGTGCCGATATTGTCCGCTCGCGTCAGATATTCCTGTGATTTCGATTTTATTTGAAGAGCTGCCTTTGCTACCACGAATTTGCCAAATTTTAACTTCGGCGTTCTCAATCGGAGCAGGTTGCGGAGATGGCGTTGTAACCCGTAATTGAAGTGTGCCGCCTTGCGGTTCTTTCGGACTGAACCAATTTTGGAGTCTTGTGAATATATCCTCTTGCTCGTTCATTGTAAGCGTAACATAATGAACACCACCGTTGGCGACGGACACAGGTTTCCCAATTCGACGCTGGTATCCAGATTTGTGGATATTAATCAGGTAATCATCTGTGGGTATATCTCTATATATAAATTCGCCAGTTTCGGCAGACGTTGTTTCAAAAATCTGCCCTTTTCCGTTTTCAATCTGAACACGGACACCAACAATAGGGAGCTGTGCAGGGGTTGTATCTGTAATGTACCCATGGACTGTGCCACCCTCTGCAATGCCTTGTTCTTGTGCAACAGCGGCTCCACTGACCAGTCGTACACATACAATGAAAACAACAGTTAACCTGAAACGCGCCATGTGTTGAATATTCCTTTTGGGTCTGCAAAGTTATGCAATGTAATCTATCACAACCTATTGCAAAATGCAAGCGTTAATTTTTCATTAGGGATGCGGATACATTGAAAAATATTTGACAGAAGCTGTCCAATAAATGAACACCATCGCATAAATTATGACGAAAATGGGTTGGAATTCGACGGTTTTATGTCAATTTGCGGGTGGCATACAATTTGCATAGATGTCAATCAGAGGTTGCAGACGGTATAGGATACCCGCGCGACACACCATACTAAAATTCAGAGGAGAACGTTACTATGAAAAAATCATTTTATCTTTTTTTACTTGTATCCTTGAGTCTGTTCGTGAATTGGGTTTCATACGCTGGCAAGGAACACGGTGATGACGAAGCGGTTGTGGAGGTGCCAGAGGTAACGGTGACAGCCACACGTGCTGCGAAGGAGCCGTTCAAAACGCCTAACGCGATTACAATTCTCAATTTGAAAGAATTGGAACGGTCCAATGCAGAGCACGCGTCCAACCTGCTCCGTGATTCTGTCGGTGTCATCGCACAAGAAACAACGATCGGACAAGGATCACCGATTCTTCGGAGTTTAACGGGTTACCAAAGTTCCATACAGGTTGACTGGGTCCGTCTCAACAATTCAACATTCCGTTCGGGCCCCAATCAGTACACAGCGACGATCGCTCCGGAGATGTTAGAACGTGCGGAGGTGTTACTCGGTTCCAGTTCCACGCTCTATGGCAGCGGCGCGATGGGCGGTGTTGTCAGTTTCTTTACCAAAAATGTTCTGATTGATCCATCACAAGAAACCTTGAATATACAACCGCGACTCCTTGCTCGCTACGCAACTGGCACACAGGAGCGGCTCGGTCGTTTAGAAGTCGCAGGAAACCAGGGTCGGTTCGGATTTCTTGTGGGTGGCGGTGCGCGATTCTACGGGAATATAAATCCGGGTAGTGGATATGACCTCCACTACAAAAATCGGAAGTATGAAATCGTGGACGACCTGCCGAGTGGTGTGACGCTTTATGAGACTTCGGCTGAGGTGCAGGAGATATTAAAGGATAACATCCCTGAGCGATGGCTCGTTGATAATGAAGGTCCTTTGGGTTGGCGTGCTTATAACGCGGATGCAAAATTCGGGTATCAACTTAACGGGACCAGCAATATCAATGTTGCTTACCAGATGTGGCGGCAGCCGCAAACACCGCGATATGATAAAATCGCGCCACAAGAGTTTGCCGAGTTCTTTTTTGAGCCGCAAAATCGCGATCTTGTTTACGCCAACTATACAGTTACGCCCGTCGGAGGGAATATTGACACGTTCCGCGTGACAGGTTCTTATCATCGCCAAGAAGAGGGAAGAAACGAAGTCGTCCGCGGTGCAACCGCTCGCCGCCAACGGTACGATACTGTTAACACCATCGGTTTGAACACACAAGCTGTCAGTTCAATGCTTCCGAAGCAACGTTTGGTCGGTGGTGCTGAATTCTATTTCGATACGATACAGAGTCAGACCGTCAAAACCGATGGGAGTACAGAAGATGTTGACCATGAAAAGGGACGTTTCATTGACGGTTCTCAGTTCTGGGATGCGAGTCTGTACCTTCAAGATGAGATTGTCGTGGTCCCCGATCTTGTTGAATTAACGCTCGGTGGACGCGTGACGTTTTATCAAACCAACGCGGACCTCTCCGTCCGAGACCCGGCTCTCGACGAGTTCAATGTCTTCGATACCAGTTTCACAGGGAGTGCGGGTGTGGTCGTCAGTTTGACAGAATACCTGAACTTTGTCAGCAATTTTGGAACTGCTTTCCGCGCCCCCTCCCTAAATGACACAACGGCAGTGGAAGTCACCAATGAGGGTGTCACTGCTCCGAGCCCTGACCTTAGCCCCGAAACTTCGTGGACGGCTGAAGCCGGTTTCAAGGCACAACACGACTACTTCAGCGGTGCCTTAACACTTTTCTATAGTCGGGTTAGGGATTTAGTCGGTCGCAAACCTGTTCAAGAGGCATACGCAGGTCAAGAGTTACCTCAACTGCATCAAGACCTAATCAAAGAGTATCCAGATATTGATGTACTCGTCTTTGATAATATAGACGAAGCACAACTGATGGGATTTGAATTCGCTGGACTCGTTCCGATTGGTTCCGATTTTTCGGTTTTTGGCAATGCGGCGTTGCTGCGAGGCGAAGTGCTCACGATTGCTGGTGAAGCTCCAGACCCAGAGAAACCTTGGGAAGCACGGACCCGAAGAGAACCGCCATTGAACGGCATCGTCGGTATCCAGTGGGAACCGCTGAATGCACAGTATTGGGGGATGTTCTTTGTGCGTGGCGCAGCCGAACAGAGGCGCCTGAACCGGAGCGACATCCGCGATCCACGGATCCAAGGAACAGCTCGTGATACAGCCGAAGTTGCGTTTGATGCCAGCGGTGCTGCTATCGGTCAAGGGACACCCGCATGGTGGACACTGAACGTCCGTGGCGGGGTTAAGCTCTTTGACACCACACGTTTGACACTATCGCTTGACAATCTACTTAATAAGCGGTATCGTCAGCACGGATCTGGTATCAATTCGCCGGGTTTCAATGTAAGTTTGACTCTGGATAATCGGTTTTAACCGACAACCATTTACAAGACCTCAAATTTTTTCTTGATAAATTCGATCACGATTTCTGGTACCATCTCCCGCAATTTCTCCGCGCTTAACTTTCGCTGTGCCATCTGTACAACCTCCATCACAAGCGTTGAACTGATATGTGCATACTGCGTGTTTGCCATCATAAAGAGGGTATCAATGTCGGGTGCGATCTGTTGATTCATTCGTGCCATCTTGAATTCCCATTCAAAGTCGGAGATCTCGCGTAGCCCACGGATGATGGCACACGCGCCGCGTGCCTGTGCGTAGTGTACTGTTAATCCGGTATAGCCATCAATTACGGCTTGTGGGTACGGTTGAATGACGGTTTCAAGCATTTCGGTGCGCTCTTCAAGCGTGAAACGCGCAGGTTTGGCAGGATTTACACCGATTGCAACGATGAGTTGATCAAAGACACCGAGGTTGCATATCCGGTCGATAAGGTCAACATGACCGTTCGTGACAGGGTCAAAACTCGCGGGGAAGATGGCGATTTTTTTTGGCATTACGGTTTCCTTTTTCGTGAGATTATCGGTTTTCAGACGGTTGTGCGGAATCCTCTTCGAGGTCAAATTCTCTCCAGACGATATTTCCGTGTAAATCCATCATTCTGAGTTCAATTTCCTTAACAGCAGCTCCTGCTAATTCAAATTCAACAGTAGCCTTTTTTTCTCCATTTAGCGATTGACAACTGTGCAGTTTGAACCCTTGGTCGGTGCCTGGATCACGCAGCGTCGTTGGTACAAGTAACTTGACTTGATGAATCCCATCTTCATCGGTAATATCGAACTGGAGTGGCGTTGCATTAGAAGTCGTCGGAAGCGGACGCATTTCGATTGTGGCTGGCTTATCAAAGAAGGGTTGATTCGGATTAAAGAATCGACTGTTATTGAGCCATTCAGCAGCACATTTAGACAGCACATATCTTCCGCTTGCGTAAGACATGATTCTGGGACTCCGTCCACGAAAATCGTGTTTTAAACCGAATGTATGCCCCAGCTCATGGGCAATTGTATCCCAATCTAAATCATTATGGGAAGCGGAAACGAAAGCACTACCACCATGAAGTGCTCTGTTCAGTTTATCGTCGTATACAAACGGGGTAACACCACCGACTCCAGCTGTTGTGCTATCTTTGTCATAAAATACACCGCTCCTGATATCTACAGCAACAAGCAAAATGTTTTTTGAGCGATCAAAATGTTTGGTTATTTCCGTTCTGATTTTTTTAATAGTATCTTCACGATAATAATCGTCCGGATGCTGTGCTTTAAAAAGATATACCTTCGGTTTACCGCTCACATCGGTTTCCAACGTAAAGGTTTTTCTCCCGAACCCGTGACTCTTCATCTGAGTCGCATAAAAATGTTGAGCTTGTTTTATTGATCTATGGAACTTGGTAGAAATACCGCGCTGGGGTGGACGTTCCTTTGAAAGGAAATAGATAAGTCGCACGCCATCGTGCTGAGTGGTGTCACTTTTTGCTAATTGCTGCGCTGAAATATCCCACACACTAAGCATTCCATTTTTACCGCCCCCGACAATTGTGTTCCCATCTGGTGAAAAGGCAGTAGATATGATTGCACCAGCAGACCCTTTAAGCGAAATAGTTCGCTCACCACTCGTAGTGGAGCGGAGCGTCACGCCTCTGAGATCAGAGGTTGCGTACATTTTGCTATTAGGGGAAAAAGCGATATCTAAACCGAGTGATTCACCGAGTATTTTGCCATGAAGTTGCGATTCCGGTAAACGCCAGAGCGTATGTCTATAGGGCCCTATACTTGCAAGAACTTGACTATTAGCAGAAAACTGGACAGAAAAAATTCTATCAGAGTTTGCCTTTAAAGATTGGACAAGTTTCTGGTGCTGCAGATCCCAAATTTCGAGTCTACCGTTTTCATCTCCGCATGCAAGCCATTTTCCATCTGGCGAAAAATCGACTGTCCAAAGCTTCTCTCTTTCATCGTGTGAAAAGGTCTGAATCTCTACTATCTCTTTTGGGTTTTGAATATTCCAGAGTTTCAATTGTCTATAGGCAGTCACCAAGAAATATCCATCCGGTGACATGGCGATTGCCAAGGCCGGAGTCTTAAAGGACTTGATTTTTGTTCCGGAACGGATGTCCCACAATATAACTTGATTATCTAAACCGGTGCTTACGAGCAATTCTCCTGTAGGTGAGAAAGCGATGGATTTAACTGTACTATCGTGCCCGTTGAGAACTGCTTGTGGTTCTGACGTGTTGGCGAGGTTCCATAACTTTATTGTGTTACCATCGGTCCCAGCGATAAGGGAGGCATCCACGGGTGAAAACGCGACATCGTGAACCATATCTTCGTGGTTGAACGCAGCGATCGGTATGAGTTTTTCTGGTGGTTCTGCAAATCTCTGATTCGATGGGTCGATTTTCCAAAAGATATAGAAACCCATGAAGCCAGAGACAAGCAGCGTGATTAGCACATAGAGAGGTAAAAGTTTTTTGGAACGCAATTCAACTCCTTTTTGCATCGAAAATACTGAGACAACAGATGCTTCCAAAACATTAGATTTGTCATAGGTACCGACACGCTAATGAATATACCGATAAGAACACCAACGACAATAGCCGATCGAAACAAAATATTTCTGCGTTCCATTTTAATTCCTTTAGAGATACCGAAGCAGTGGATGTTTCTAATACTCCTTTCATTATATCACAAGACCTCTTGTGATGCAAATGATGAAAAAAGTTGTCAGTATTTTTGCACGTGTGATATAATAGCAATATTATATCATAAGGAGGCTCACTAAACTCATGGGAAAAATTAACACACTTGTTTTTGCAGGCGGTGCGATTCACGATTGGAAAGGGTGTAGCGACGAGATCGTGAACGTGCTTTCACAACGTGACGAATTTGAGATTACGAGAGTCGAGGAAGACCTTGACGCGCTCGTCTCACCGAATTTGGATCCTTACGATCTGATCGTTTTCTACTATACCGTCGGTGAGATTTCGGATGCGCAGAAGAATGGTCTGCTCAATCACGTCGCTTCCGGTAAAGGCTATGTCGGTATCCATTCGGCGGCGGATTCATTCCGGGGTTGCCCAGAATACCGTTCGATGGTAGGTGGCTACTTTGTCACGCATCCACGCTATCGCGAGTACCAAGTCAGCATCGTTGATAGTGAACACGAGATCACTGAAGGCCTTGACGAATTCGTCGTGACAGACGAGCAGTACATCCTCGATTATGATCCTCGAAATCATATACTGGCATCAGCCTTGTGGAAAGGTGCCGCAGCCCCTGTAGCATGGACAAAGAATTGGGGCGAAGGTAAAGTTTTCTACCTCGCGCTCGGTCACGATGCATCCGCATGCCAGCATGAGATGTTCGGGACGCTTCTACAACGTGGTGCGCTCTGGGCAGGTAGCAACGGCGGCGAATAGACAAATAGCCGTCAGCAGTCGGTTTTCGGTAAAGAGGGTACCTGTGGCAGTTGCAGAAATGGTAACCGCCACAGTCCGTTTCCACTGAATGTACGCGCGTTTTTCAGCGTTGATTCAGGTTTCCGACTGCTGATGGAAACCGATAGTTTCCGAGAGCCACTATGAAGCAAACAATTACCGATATTCAGGGAGTCCCTGAACTGCCTTCACACCGACAACTCCTTTTAGACGGTTCCCCGTTTGTTGTAATCCATGCGTCCCTAATAGAAAAGTTTGGGTTGCGTCTCGGCTTAGAGATTGAAGCCGAAACGATCGAAAAGATAATCGCAGCTGATGAAGTGATGCGCGCAAAGAATTACGCACTCAGGCTGCTACACCAAGAGAAAGATAAGGCAACAGACGAACCGGAAACTTCCCGCCCTACAGTAAAACCGAAAACGTATACCAAAAGCGAGATAGCACAGAAACTCGAACGAGAAGGCTTTTCAACCGAAGCGATTGAAACATCTATTGTAGAGTTGATTCGCTCAGGACATATCCGTGACCGGAAGTTTGCTGAGAATTGGATAATTCGTAGGCAGAAATCAAATCCGCGAGGGAAGACGCTGCTTAAGCGCGAACTGGTTGATAAAGGCATTGATAAGGAGACCGCGGAGCAGGTCGTCGCGACGGTAGAAACTGAAGACGAGGCGAAAGTTGCGCTTCAGATTGCGAAAAAACGGGTGCAGCAATACAGACGGTTGCCGACGGATGTCGCAAAACGGCGACTCTATGGATTCTTAGCGCGACGTGGGTTCGGATCGGAGGTCGTACGGCAGGTGCTCGAACAAATTTTTTGATGCTTTTACACGTTATATGAAACTTAATGCACGGCATCTCTATACCCGTTTTTGCCTTGACTTCTCTATAAGAAATAAATTATAATTAGAGATGGATATAACAGAGGAAGGTTAAATAATGACATCAGATGAAATTAGGTCCAGTTTCTTAGAATACTTCCGCAAGAACGGGCACACGATTGTGCCGAGTGCGTCTTTGATACCGGCGGGTGACCCAACATTGTTGTTCACCAACGCCGGCATGAACCAATTCAAGGATGTGTTTCTCGGTATCGGGCAGCGGGAATACACGCGCGCTGTTGATACGCAGAAATGCCTACGCGTTAGTGGTAAACACAACGACCTTGAAGAGGTCGGTTATTCGCCGAGTCACCACACCTTCTTTGAGATGCTTGGGAACTGGTCGTTTGGCGATTACTACAAGCAGGAAGCCATCGCCTTCGCCTGGGAGTTGGTCACTGAACTCTGGAAAATTCCGAAGGAGCGGCTCTGGGCAACGGTCTACCTTGAAGACGACGAAGCAGAGAAACTTTGGCTCCAAGAGACGGATCTTCCGCTCTCACGGATCCGTCGATGTGATAAGGACAACTTCTGGGAGATGGGAGAGACAGGTCCGTGCGGTCCCTGTAGCGAACTCTTTATTGATATGGGGGTTGAAGCCTATCCTGAAACTGCGAATGATCCCGATGCCGGTCCTAATACAAGTGATCGGTTCCTGGAATTCTGGAATCTGGTGTTTATCCAATACAATCGAAACGAAAGTGGTACACTCGAACCTTTGCCAGCGACGCATGTTGATACCGGCATGGGTTTTGAGCGCATCACCTCTATATTGCAGGGTGTCGATTCAAACTACAAGACGGACCTCTTTACGCCGCTCTTGTCAACTATTGCTGATATGACAGACACTGCCTATTTTGATGATGAACGTGGCTTACCGCATCGAGTTATCGCTGATCATATCCGGTGTTTGACGTTTGCGATCGGCGACGGTGTGATGCCGTCTAATGAGGGACGCGGTTATGTCATCCGCCGTATCTTGCGACGTGCTGTGCTTTATGGGAAAAAATTGGAGATGGACGAAGTCTTCATCTATCGGCTCGTGGATAATGTCATCGAATTGCTTGGTGATGTGTTTCCAGATGTCCTGCCGCGCCGTGAATTTATCACGCGAACGATTCAGGGTGAAGAGCACCGTTTTCATCAGACGATTGAGCGCGGCTTGGAACTCCTTGACCAATCTTTCGATACACTCACGGAAAAAGATAGCACACAACTTGATGGTGCGCGTGCCTTTGCGTTATACGATACATTCGGTTTTCCGCTCGATTTGACACAGATGCTCGCTCGTGAACGTGGGTTCACTGTTGACGATGCCGGTTTCGCGCAGAGCATGGAGGAACAGCGGGAACGCGGACGCGCTGCATGGGAAGCGAAAGGCGGTGCCAAGGACGATGATATTTCGGTCTACGCAGAGGTGCTTAAAGAGCACGGTGAAACGGAATTCGTCGGCTATACGGAAGATAGTATTGATGCCGAAATTGTGGCTTTAATCGCCAATTCGGAATCTGTAGGCAGCGCGCAAGCGGGGGACGAGGTGTTCGTGCTGTTGAATCGTACGCCATTTTATGGTGAGTCGGGTGGACAAGTCGGTGATGTCGGCATTATCGAAAACGCGGATGCGAAGTTGCGTGTCGAAGATACCCGTAAACCTTCCGCAGACCTGTTCGTTCATAAATGTAGTGTGCTTGAAGGTGAAATTGCGCCGTACACCGCCGTTCACGCAAAAATTGATACTGAACATCGAGGTGCCGTTGCTGTGAGTCATACTGCGACACATCTCTTGCACAGTGGATTGCGGCAAATACTCGGGACACACGTTGGGCAAGCAGGTTCGCTCGTTGAAGCCGGTAGGCTGCGGTTCGACTTTTCGCACTACGAAGCTGTCTCATCGGAACAATTACGAGAGATTGAGGCGTACGTCAACGAAAAGATTCGTGGCAACGATGTGCTCTCTATCAGTGAGATGCCGTTGGATGCCGCGAAGGCGAAAGGCGCGTTAGCCTTTTTCGGGGACAAGTACGGCGACATCGTCCGCGTCGTGCAGACTGGCGATTATAGTGTTGAACTGTGTGGCGGTACGCACGTCAATGCAACCGGTGAACTCGGTTTCGTGAAACTCATGAGCGAGAGCAGTATCGCTGCCGGTGTCCGACGTGTTGAGGCATTGACGGGCGATACAGCGATGACGACTATCCAAGACGATACCGCGCTGATCTCCGACGTGGCAGGTCTGTTGAAAGCACCTAAAACGGATTTACGCGAACGGATTGAACGACTCCTTCAGGAACAACGGGCATTGGAACAACAGGTTCAACAACTTAAAAGCCAGCAAGCACTCGGTAACGTCGATGCGTTAGTTAAGAGTGCAATACTCGTGGAGGATGTGCCTGTTGTCGCTTCGCGTATGGCAGATACAGATAGAGACGGGTTGCGTCGGCTCGTTGATGAAATCAAAAATCGCTTAGTATCAGGGGTTGTTGCGCTTGCTGCGGTGTCAGGAAAGGAAGTCGCCTTTGTTGTAGGTGTTACCTCGGACTTGGTGAAAGATCGCGGTTTACATGCTGGCAAAATTATTTCGGAATTAACACAGTTGGCAGAGGGTCGCGGTGGCGGTCGCCCGGAACTCGCGCAAGGCGGCGGCAAAAACGCGAACAAAGTGGACGCGGCGATTGATACAGCCGGTGAAATCGTTAAAAAACAACTTCAAACTTAAGCTTGCAGGACACGCTGCTTGTAAGACAACTACCCGTAAAAAGATTATCTACCATGAGACAGTGTCTGATAGCGAGCATGCAAAGGAGGAACGATGGATTGGAGTTTTATTGCCTCTCTTTTTTGGAAATTTAGTCTCGGGATTTTGCTACTCGCGCTTACGGCACTTGCTGGTTACCTTTGCGCAGCGGTTGGTAGTCTCTATAATTCACTAAATAGTATCCGAAATACGTTGAACTCCGCCGAAAACATTATCAATCAGGAGATCGGGGTATTGCTTACTGATGTGGATAAGACGGTGAAAGAGGTTAACAAGGAGCTGCCACAACTGCTACAAAATTTGAATGGGTTAACAGCGTCTTTACAAACGATTAGCGATTCCGAAATCCGAGCGACTGCACAAAATATCCAAGAAATGAGCGGTGCTCTGAATCAAAGTCTCCAACAACTTGAAGAACTGGTTCAGACAGCGAGTCGTTTTTCTGGACAAACGATTGAGCAGGCGACATTTTTCCGTAATCAACTTGCAGCCTCTCTCACTGAGGTTGTAAGCTTGTGGCAAGGCGTTAAAGCGGGATGGGATAGTTTCACGTCTGCGCAATCGCCTCCTTCTTCAGAAAATACACCGCCAGTTGATGCACCCGAAGAATGACCAAATCACAAGAAATCGAAACCAAAATATTACAACAAATTTGTCTTAAAAGATATATGTGAGAATTGAAACTTTTAAGACTAATTCTCGTAAATAAAGAGTAGTTTTGTTTCTAAGTTATATCAAAACGGACTCCGCAATAGAAAGGATAAAAAAATGAGCAATAATGGACAGAACAACGGACTCACGATGGTTTTCGCGTTTTTCACCGGATTTATGGCAGGTGCTGTCATCAGTCTACTCTATGCCCCAAGTTCTGGTAGGGAGACACGTCAGAAGATTCGCGATACATCGATTGATGCTAAAAACCGGACGGTTGAATTTGCGCAACACGCGACGAATAGTGCACGGGAAGGTGTGCAGACTCTCGTTGAGCAAGGCAGAGAGAGTGTTCACGAAATCGTAGACACTGGAAAAGAGCGTCTCCATGATGCTGGTGAACATGTGAAAAGTGCGGTGGAAACAGGTCGCAAAGTTTCCTCAGATGTTCGTGCGAAAATCGCCGAATCGATTCCTGGTGTTGGCGGTGGAGAAGCCGACGAGGAAGCCCCGGAAGAAGCCTAAACGTTTCCTAATAGTCTACTAACTTAAACGAGTGGGTTTCGATACCCGCTCTTATATGCTTACCGAACGACAGACGTACCTATCGTCAAATGAATGGAAATTGAAAAGTTAAGATCCCTACTTGAACAGGTTAGAGGTGGAGAGGTTGCAGTGGATGATGCGCTGCAATCTCTTCGCACACTCCCTTTTGAAGATTTGGGGTTCTCAAAGATTGATCACCATCGTCAACTCAGAACAGGTTTTCCAGAAGTTATTTTTTGTCAAGGAAAGACAGTTGAACATGTTCAGCAGATTAGCGAGCGCATTCTCGCAGCGGGGCATCCGCTCCTTGCGACGCGTGCGACACCGGACATGTATGAAGCGGTAAAAGCGATTCAGCCTGCGGCTCGTTATAATGCGCTCGGACGGACTATCAGCGTCGCGCAGTCCGAAGATGCTGGGATTCCGGGGATTCTTGTTGTCTCTGCTGGTACATCCGATTTGCCGGTTGCTGAGGAGGCCGCTGAAACGGCACTGATGATGGGAAACCCCCCTGAACGGCTTTACGATGTCGGTGTTGCCGGGTTACACCGCTTAATTAGTAACCACGAGAAACTTCTATCTGCGCGTGTGATTATCGTTGTTGCAGGTATGGAAGGCGCGCTTCCGAGTGTTGTCGGCGGGTTGGTAGACTGCCCAGTGATCGCTGTACCGACGAGTATCGGTTACGGTGCAAGTTTCGGTGGACTCGCCGCCCTGTTAGGCATGCTCAATAGTTGTGCCTCTGGTGTCACCGTTGTGAATATAGATAACGGTTTTGGGGCTGGTTATAGTGCCGCACTCATCAACCGATTAACTTCTTAATCCGTTAAGACTGACGCATTTTTGATGAGATTCTACAGAATAGGCATTATTGGCGGGGTTACTGAAGTTTTAAAAAATAAATCGGTAATTGGGCGAGGTTACAAACCTCGCCTGCAAATGGGTGTGTAAGTCTTATCTGTAATATTCTATCCGTTTTTCTCACCTGATTTCCTTAGCACGACCGATGCCGTTACACTTTTTGACGGTCCATGTGGACTAAAACCTGTCTTAGATGGATCGTGTTCTGCTTTTAACCGAATGCTCTCGGTATCAACACTGAGGGTGACAACATCTGCTCCGATTTTACATCGAATCTGGTAAGGATTTGATACTGTTTGATTCTCTGTGTAACGCGGCGGTCGCCATGTTACGCCGCACGCCTCAGCATAAGTGATGAGGCAAGTTGTGGCAGCTTCTGCGGTGTTTCCGTTCGCGTTGAGGGTCCGTATTGCGGCGTTTGCTGCGCTATTTGTGGCACTTGTCAAACGTTCTTGAACCGTTTCGGCATCACGTTTGTCAATATCGTTTTCATCTTTACTGTTTCGGAGTGCTGCGTAAACGATTGTCGTAAGAACGGCGAGGAAGGCTGCGGTACAGAGGAGGACAGTTGTTCGGAGTTCGCGACGGCGTGCCATGTTCTCAAAATCCTCGCGATGGTGTGGATAGAAAGTATCGTGAGCGGAAATTGGTGTGCACCAATACAGCGTACCGATGGATTGCAATAGCAGTAGGAGCGCGAAAAATTTTGAGTTCATCGGTTTATCTACCTCCGTCTTTATAATATAGCAGCAGTTACCAGAAAAGTCAATTTTAGAAAAACAAAAATGAAACTTGACCTAAAATTGCAAATTTGATAAAATAGGGTTATAGACACATAAAAATGGGGAGATAAAGATTTGCAGCAAAGAACACCTATTGAAGAACAGATTGATCTGCCGTTCGTGGAATCGTTACGGATTAGTTTTCAGAGTTTAAAAATCCGTTTTGGTCGTTCAATTATCACGACAGCGGGGATTACATTGGGTATAGCGTTCCTTGTTTCGGTGTGGATGAATAACGAAATCGGTATAGCACTGCAGGAGAGCGGACGACAATCGACAATCAACACTTTTGAAGAGACAACAGAACAGGGGATTTCGACAAAAGATATATGGCTTATCATTATGTCCTTGATTGTCTGTGTTGTAGGCATCGCCAATTCGATGCTGATGGCGGTGACTGAACGTTTCCGTGAAATCGGCACGATGAAATGTCTGGGTGCGTTAGACGGTTTCGTGGTTCGGCTGTTCTTACTCGAATCAGGGTTTCAAGGCTTTTCAGGTGCGCTCATCGGCGCGCTCATCGGGACATTGGGTGCGGTACTCTTAGGACTCAAAGATTACGGATTAGACCTATTTTTCTATTTTCCATTGTTACCTGCGAGTCCTGAAGACGGGCCGATGCAGCTTGGGGTGATCGTCATCATTTTACTTGGATGTATTCTCGGCATGATTTTGGCTGTGATCGGTTCATCGTTCCCCGCGTGGCGCGCAGCGAAACTTCCACCTGCTGAAGCGATGCGTACCGAGGTATAGGACGGAGAAACATTATGGCTGATATTGTTGTGAAAACCGAGGATGTCGTCAAAGAATACCGTATGGGTTCAAACATTCTTCGCGCTCTGGACGGCATCAACATTGAGATCAACCGTGGGGAATATATTTCACTGATGGGACCCTCCGGTTCCGGTAAATCTACGTTGTTTAACATGATCGGTGCGCTCGATCGTCCGACAGAGGGACGGGTTTACATTGATGGACAAAATATGTCGCAACTGTCGCAAAGACAGATTGCGGCGTTCCGGTGCCACCGTGTCGGTTATATTTTTCAGAGTTACAACCTGCTGCACGTGAGAAGCGCGCACGGAAATGTAACGCTCCCGATGATTTTCGCTGGAATCTCTGAGAAACAACGCAATGAGAAAGCGGAAAAATTGCTGGATATGGTCGGTTTAGGGGATCGGATGTATCATCTCCCCGATGAATTATCAGGTGGTCAGCGTCAACGCGTCGCTATCGCCAGAGCACTCGCGAACGATCCGAGCATTGTCCTCGCCGATGAACCGACGGCGAACCTTGATACAATCACCGGACGTGAGATTATTGACCTCATTAAACGCTTGAACACAGAGCAGGGTGTCACTGTAATTTCGGCGACACACGATCTGAAGATGCTTGATGTCTCTGATCGGATTGTGGACATCCGGGACGGACTCGTGGAACGTATCCGGAATCGAGACGAGATTGAAATCGAAGTCGGCGAAGTTGGCGGTGTAGGTCATTAAAGAACCATTAAATTTTCGATAAAGGGACAGGACGATTTTCGCGCAATGATTCCAACGCTGCGAAACCCATCACAACAGGTGCGCGACCGTCCGTGCCTGTAACCGGTGGCGTTGTGTCTTCCTGAATGCATGCGAAAAATGTTTGCAGCTCCGCAAGATATGCCGGTTTGTAGCGTTCGATAAAGAAATATGGTGGCGATGCCGCGCGGATCCCGTCATGACCACTGAAAGTGACGGTATCCGTTGGCGGATTCGCTGCCGCAACCATCCCTTTTGAACCGAAAACTTCAACACGCTGGTCATAGCCGTAGACCGCTTCTCTGCTGTTGTCAATCGTTCCAATCACCCCGTTTTGGAACCGCAGTGTGATAACGGCGGTGTCAATATCGCCGACCTCACCAATCCGCGGATCAACGCGGACCCCACCTGTTGCGTAGACCTCTACCACTTCGTCTCCGATGAGATAGCGCGCCATATCGAAATCGTGGATTGTCATGTCAAGAAAGAGACCACCGGACACTTTGATGTATTCGATCGGTGGCGGTGCGGGGTCCCGACTCGTAATGTGAACGATGTGTGGTACTCCGATCTCTCCAGTGGCGACTGCCTCGCGGACCCGCATGAAACTGGCATCAAACCGACGATTAAAACCGATCTGAAACTTCACACCCGCTGCTTCGACTATCGCCAAGGTTTCGTCAATCTGTTGAAGGTCAAGTGCTATCGGTTTCTCGCAAAAGATGTGTTTCCCTGCTTTCGCGGCGGCTTGAGAGATTTCGACATGTGTATCCGTTGAAGAGGCAACCAGAACAGCGTCAATTCGGGGATTGGTCAAGAGGGGTGCGTAATCGGTTGTTGCGATCGGTACATTAAACTGTTCAGCGAGGGATTCGACATCGGAAATGTTCAAGCCGCAGATCGCGATGAGTTCGGCTTCGGGTATATTTTGGGCGATGTGCTCGATGTGGAGTTGACCGATACGTCCTGCGCCGATAACACCGACACCGATTTTTGAAGATTTGTTCATAGGATTGAATTCAGATACCGCAGATTCCGTTCTGCGCTTTCGTAAGGGCTGCCCATCCCGGGTAAGACATCCTGTTCTACAACGATCCAACCGTCGTAGTTCCGATTTTTCAATTCCGCAAGGAACACCGGAAAATCGACATCACCGTTCCCTAACTCACAAAAGACACCCTTACCGACAGAGGTAAAGTAATCCCACTCGTCTCGCCGAGAACGCGCAGCGATGTCGGGATGGCAGTCCTTGAAATGGACGTGCCAGATCCGATCGGCGTGCCGAGTAAACGCTTCAAGTGGATCCCCGCCACCGAACCGATAGTGTCCTGTGTCGAAACACAACCCGATGAGGTCAGGATCGGTGCGTTGCATCAATGTATCAACTTCTAACGCCGTCTCTACATATCCGGCACAGTGGTGATGGAAAACGGTGCGTAGACCTGTCTCATTTTTTACGGATTGGGCGATACGGTGTACGCCTTGCAGAAAAATATCCCACTGCTCTGGTGTCAACCCGTGTTCAGGACGGATGCGACCGGCGTAGCGGGTACGGCGTTCTGTGGTGGCGTTGTCGTCTGAGAGTACGATGAACGGTGTGTCGCCAGCGACATCTGCTAACAAGTGTGCGTGTTGGAGTGCTGAGACTTCACCGGCGGCGTGTGTTTCTGGGTCGGCGAGTGCGATGGCTACAAACGCGCCTAAGAGTGTTAGTTCGCGAGATACGAGTTCGGTGCGGAGTTGTTCGGGGTCTGTCGGCATGAACCCCCAATCGCCTAATTCTGTTCCGGTGTAACCGATGGCGTGCATTTCGTTTAACACCTGTATATAATCGGGTGCCTCGCCGTTTAATTCAAACTCAAGCACACCCCACGAGCATGGGGCATTTGCTATATTCATGATGTTATTGACTCTCTTCTATGACCTGTTTAAGATCTTCAATGAAATGTTCAAAAAGTTTGACCTTGTCACTTTGCTGGAATTCTGATGCTGTTAGCACATAAATGCCATCAAGATCCGCCTCTAAAATGGCTCGTCCCTTTTTTTTTCGTAAGTTCACAATTTTCAGAATTTTGTCTATGTCAGTTGTAATGAGATAAAATTTGATAGAGGCTTTATCTTCGTCTTCCCGAAATTTGAGTCTCCAATAAACCGTGTCAAAGATTCGGAATTTCAAATTAACTATACACGAGATTACAGCAATAACGCGCGAATTCTCAGGGGTATAAATGACAAGATTAACATAAGGAAGTTCAGAATTGAATTCCCCATAATCAATTGTCAAATGTCTTTTAACACTTTCCAATTCTTCGGGCAGGGCATCAGTTTTTACTAAATCATAGCACAAAACCACCTTCAGCCCTAATTTCTCAATTAGTTTTGCGATCACATCTCGGATACGTTCTTGAAAAGTGTTGTTTTGAGAGGATCTCCAGTTATTTCCGAGTTCACCTGTCAAAGAATCAGTTAAAACCTCAACGGCAACAACATCTTCAAGACTATTATCCCATAAAATAGATTCTCCATAACGTTCTTTAAGTTGGTACTTGATATCGCTTGTGTAGGTAACAGTGCTGAAATCAATGACATTTCTTTCTATCAGAGTGTCTACTAACGTGCTATCATATCCCATCTCGTAAAGAGCATCCGCAAGGATATTTCTCATCCCTTCAAGAGGGGTGCTTCCACGTGCTGTTGGGGCTGCTTTAATAGGTTCAGTCATAACAATCTCCAAGAGTTAATCTTCCGTATCAGGTCGTTCAATATGACCATTAACATCGTGTGCATCGTAAACATCAAAAACAGCTTGGCAAAATGCTATTATCTTTTCGTCCTGATTTTCCAATGCTGTCTCGTACATCCTAATAAAATACCTTTTGCCTGCTTCGGTCTGCGAATAGTTACGCTTACGCAAATTATGCTCATAACAGAGGGTTTGGCCGTTATCAATGGTATTCGTACCACCTCTATCTTTCGGTTTGATATGGTCAGCAGCAAGCGCGACACCATCTCTGGGTCCACGTCCACAGACAACACAACGATAACCATCGCGTTCAAAAATAGTTTCTCTGTCTCGTGGAGAAAATTCAAACAACACAACCTCATGTTCATAATTCGGGTCATATTTGTAGATGCCCTGTCGAACCTTGATTAGTTTTCCCTCCTGATGGAGTTGTCTAATGGTTCGCCACGGATCCCTCGGTGGGTTACCATGCTCTTGAACATACTGTTCTGTTACCCAATCAACCACAGGAGCATGAGAGAGCTCTTCATTCGGATGATTGACGAAATACTCCATCACAAGTTTACGAATTGTCTTCGCCATGTGATACTTCCTCTCCTTCAAATAGATGTAATTGATCCGTAGCTTGTCCTATCCGATCTTCGGCGAGTTTGCAGTAATCCCGATCGACCTCAATTCCGATACCATAGCGTTTGTTTAAACATGCAGCAACTAATGTGGTTCCACTTCCCATAAACGGATCAAGGACAGTGTCACCTACGTAACTAAAGAGTTTGATACAGCGACGCGGGAGCTCTATCGGAAAAGGCGCGGGGTGACCAATCCGTTTTTTACTTTCTCCGGGGAAAGTCCAGAGACCGTTTGTCCATTCCATGAATTCCTCTTTGCTCATATCTGATTGTTTACTACCGCTTGTTTTTTTCCACTGATCTTTGTAGAGAATCACGATCAGTTCAACAGGAGCAATAACATACGGTGCGGATGCTCGCATCCATGAACCCCAAGCAGTTCGTCTGGAGATGTTGCCTTCGTTCCAGACGATGGTAGAGTGGTACTGAAATCCAACAGCGGTTGCGAGTTTCGTCAAATCCGCACCGACGTGCTGTTGTCCGCCTTTATTTTTGTCTAATGGGATATTAAGGCAGAAACGTCCATCAGACTTAAGCCATCTAAAACAACGCGTGAACCATTTCTTGGAAAAAGCAAGATAGTCAGCATAGGAGAGGTCATCGTCATTTGAGTTATATTCTATATCAACATTGTAAGGTGGTGATGTAACGATGAGGTCAATGCTGTCCTTTTTTATCGCTCGTGTCGTCAGCACATTGCCGTTGATTATTGTAAATTGTTCGTTGGTGAAAGTCACATATTTCTCCTATGTATGAACGCGGAGTATTAGCCGGTTCCTACTGCTGCTTCAATATTGCCACCAAGTCTTCTGGCAACTTAACATCATTTTGTAGTTCAAAATCCTCAACATTATCGTAGAAAAGATTATAAATCGCAGCGACATCCACTCCTAGGTCTTTGGCAGTAGTCAAATCTAATATAGCCTCCGACCATTCTTGCAGAAATAGCCTAATTATTCCGCGAGTAGCATAAGCTTCGGCAAGCTCCGGTTTCAACTCTATTGCTGTATTATGATCTTCGATAGCATTCTCAAAATCGTCTTTTCCAGCGTAAGCAATACCACGATTGTAATAAGCCTCAGCAAATTCAAATTTCAACCCTATCACGGTACTATAGTCTTGGATTGCTATATCAAACTCGCCTTTACCGCTACAGGCAAGACCACGATTGTAATAAGCCTCAATAAACTCCGGATCCATGATTATTACTCTGTCGTAATCTTGAATTGCTGTATCAAACTCGCCTTTACTATAGAAAGCAATACCACGATTGTAATAAGCCTCAGCGAGTTGTGGATCCAGTCTTATAGCCGTGTTGTAGTCTCGAATTGCATGATCAAATTCATTGTTATTAGCATAAGCAATACCACGATTGCAATAACCTACGGCAAAATTAGGCTTTAATCTTAATGCTTCACTATAATCTTGGATTGCTCTGTCAAACTCACCTTTATAATTGTAAGCAAAACCTCGGTTAAAATAGCCTATAGCAAAGTCCGGCTTCAAATTTATTGCTTTGTTATAATCGTCTATTGCCTTGTTCAACTTGCCCTTACTATTGTAAGCATTGCCACGATTACCATAAGGCTCAGCGAGTTGTGGATCCAGTTTTATAGCCGTGTTATAGTCTTGGATTGCCTTGTCAAACTCACCCTTACTGCCGTAAGCAAGACCACGATTATTATAAGCTTCGGGAAAATTTGGTTTCAGCCTTATTGCGGTATTACAATCCCTAATGGCTTTGTCAAACTCACCATTATCACAGTAAGTAAGGCCACGGGTGTTATAGGCTTCGGGAAAATCTAGCTTTAGTCTTATTGCGGTATTACAATCCCTAATGGCTTTGTCAAACTCACCGTTGTCCCGGTAAGTGAGACCACGATTGTAATAAGTTTCGGGAAAATCCGGATCCAGTTTTATAGCCGTGTTATAATCTTGGATTGCCTTGTCAAACTCACCTTTACCACTATAAGCGAGACCACGATTACCATAAGCCTCGGGAAGTTGTGGATCCAGTTTTATAGCCATGTTATAGTCTTGGATTGCCTTATCAAACTCACCTTTACTGCCGTAAGCAAGACCACGATTGCTATATCCTACCGCAAAATCTGGTTTCAGTTCTAATGCTCGGGTATAATGCGTTACTGCTTTATCATAATGCTGCAATTTGTCTACCCGGTTTCTTGTTGAATCCCCTCTGCTTTGCCAAGTTAAGCCTTTACACACCTGCGTGTAGGCACTTTCATGGATGCTTCGATTTGTAATGAATCCATGAAGGTCATTGTATATGGTTTCCGTAGAAATACCATGCGATTCTCGCAAATATTCTAACATAGGTAGTTTTAAATCCGCTGTAATAATAATTACCTTGTCTGGATTAATAAATCCCATAGGAGATCGGACAAATACACTCTTCTGCGCTATAATGCGATTTCTTGGTTCACGAGGATGCCAAAGGTAAGGTTCTACTAAGACTCTTTTTTTCAGGATTACCCGACCGTTTTCACTGGGAAAACTATCACAAGCAAAGAAAAGCGCTATGAGGTAATCAGTTGTAAAATCAATCAGATTGGTTTCATGACCATAGTGCTGGAGTTCGGTTAGGATTTCAAACTCGTCTGTTGTAGACGTATACTTTCTAGCTTCACTCAAAATTTCCTGTTGGACAAACTCTATCTCAAAAGTGTCTACTTTAATATCGTCCTGATATTGACGATAGAGACTTGAGGAAATTTTCGGATAACATTCAGGTTCTCCACGGAAAATGTAGGGGCCGTTAGCAGACTCTTTAGCTATCTCGCCGACTATTTCCAAAACCCCCTTGAGGTTCTTTGGGATATCGGATTGGTGGATCATTATTTTTCTCCACAAATGCGATTCCTTCAATATCAAAATACACCAGATTTATTGAAAGAATACCAACCAATTTAAATACCTTAAATTCTTATTTTTTTCTATGCTCAGTAGCCTCAATCTCTCGAGCGAGGTATCCCACCGATGTCCATTCTGCGGAACACGGAAGCCCAAAAACGAAACGACCTGTGGAAGTGGGAAACACTTTATTGTCTTGTTGACGATTATGAATTTTATGTTTGAAAACCAGTTCACGCACAGCAGAAACTAACTCCGTAGGTATTTCTATCTTTGTAACGAGTTCACCGCGAAATGCTGCTTCATCTTCGGCAACGGCTTCATCTTCCGTCTGATTTTCGTAATAATCAATGACACTTTGCACACGTTCAGCATCCCAGCCAGGGGGAAATTTATTCTGTTTCATCGTCTGCCTCTCTTTCGTTGTCGTCGTCGGTAAGCTGTTAAAGGTTTTCCTGTCAATTCGTAAGCCGTAAGCACAAAAACACTATCAGGTTGTGGATCTCGAAGATAAATGACTCGTAAGTAACGTCCCGTCCGTGTTTGGCCGATGGCAACTCTTGAGTTACCACGACCTGCCCTATCTTCGCCAGGATTTAGCAAAATATCTTCAACTTCATCCTCGTCAACATCATGGTCATAAATATGGGGCAAACCGGTTTCTTGATCGCTATTAAAGCGAATATTCATTTACTGTTCCTCAATTCGGTGTCCGTGCTTTGCTCCTCGGACTGAAGCATTAAGATAATTATAGCATAACTCAACTTAACTTGCAAACCGTTTCTGTTAGGCGGGCGTGTAAATATTTTGTCCATTTTTGCCCGAATGCAGGTCGCAGATGTAAAGCAAAGACAAATTTGGTTTCCGCGTTGGGAAACCAAATTTGGGCGAGTGCGGCGCAAACCGCGGATTTCACGGATTGGGAAATGCGTGCCACAGGCTAACGGTCTCCTATGCTACAGGGGATACAAGTTTCCAAATGAAGATTAAGTATTTAATCGGGTATTTTTTAGGGAAGTCCGGTTCGGTTAGGAAACCGAACCTACCGGGCCTGGAGAAAGTATAGAATTACCCAAATATTTTATTAAACTTCATAAGTAAACCAACAGTCTGTGCTACAGGGTCGTTCTTTTAATGATCGCGCGTCAAAAACTTTATACACCCCTGATGAACAAAACATAAATTCCATGAATATACAGAAACATGGTATACTACAACCAACCTAATCCAAAGATTATAGTAAAGTTTAGAATTAATAGGACATTCCGCGCCGGTTCGGTTAGGAAACCGAACCTACCGTGGATGAAAGTGCCTCTTTATTTTTACGATTCACTATATGTCTTCATTAGGAGCCAAGAGATTATGTTCCCAACGATTGAAGCGCAGATACAACTCCAAACACCTCCGACGTGGGCAGTGCTTGAACGCGAATTGATTGAGAAAATGGATGCGGCGGGACCGAAAATCTTAGAGAGATATACACGCCCAGATGGGACACTGTTCTGGCCCACACATCCAGATTTTCAGAGTATCGACGGACTCGATGATGCCTATGAGAGTTTCCATAATTGGCCCCTCTTTTATATGCTCGGTGGCGACGCGCGATTCTTGGATGATGCGGACACCGAATTCGATGTCATTACAAACGATATGGCGCGATATGGTACCGGACACGGTTACCCGATGATCGTGAAAGAATACCAACCCGGTTACGATTGGTTTCATCAAGGCGAAGGGAACTACCTGTTTTATATGCTCTGCATGGCGGATCCGTCAAATTCTAAGCACATTGAACGCGCAAAACGGTTTGCTGGGTTCTTCATGAACGAAGACCAGGATGCTGAGAACTATGACGCGCAGCATAAAATTATTAAGTGTGCAATGAACGGAAGTAAGGGAGCCGCCTTTTGGGCTTTCGCTGGACATCCGTATTGGCCCTGGGATGGCTACAATATGCCGTTCTACGATATACCGGGATGCACGAGTCATGAAGCCGTCCGGGAAAACGAGACGTTGCGCGTCCGCATGGGGCAGCTGATCCGTGAACGACAAGGTGTCGGGGATACTGTCGTCAATCTTGCAGCGACAACACTCGCGACCAATGCCTATCTCCTGACCGGTGAAGAGAAATACAAGACGTGGGTAGCAGAATACGTCGATGCATGGATAGCACGCACGGAGCGGAACGACGGTATCGTTCCCGATAATGTTGGACGCACCGGAAAGATTGGTGAGCATATAGACGGTAAGTGGTACGGTTCTTATTACGGTTGGAGTTGGCCGCACGGATGGCATAGCGTCGGGCAAGCGGTAAGCATCGCTGGACAGAATGCGGCGTTGCTCTGGCGAGACTTGGCGTACCTTGATTTCCCACGCTCACAGATTGACGTTTTAATTGCGAAGGGTGTTGAGAAAAACGATCAACTCTATGTCCCACAGAAGTACGGGGATCCGGGGAAGGTTAACTATGTCCCTGGTGCATGGTTACAATACCCGATTACAAACGCAGATGGAACGGCTTTGCAAGTAGACGGATGGTTTGAATTCATGCCGATGCACGCCTCGGATGTTGCGCATTTATGGGCAATGTCGATGGAGGCGGCAGATCAGGAACGTGCGAGAAAAATCGCTAAAAAGACGGGGTCGAAATTCGACATCAACGCATGGCATCATACGAAAGATAGCGGCGGACACGACGGTTCGTGGCTGGCGTATATGCGGGGTGAATATCCAAAATATCCAGAAGCGATCCTCAATCACAACCTCTCACAAGTTGAGGCACGTCTTAATTTCATGGCTAACGATGAAGAGGATCCGGCAAATTATGGAGATGCCTATTTTCAACGGCGTAACCCGATCACGTGTGAAGGATTGGTGCAACTGACCTGCGGCGGTCCGTTGCCACACTACAACGGTGGATTGTTCGTGACACGGTTGCGGCACTTTGACGCACAACAGAAACGTCCAGGGCTTCCAGCGGATGTCGGTGCGTTGGTTACCAAGATGACAGCGGACACAACAGCGCTGCAGCTTGTCAATCTTAACACGACGGAACGGCGAGAAGTTATTGTCCAAGCAGGTGCGATGGGGGAACATAATTTTACTTCAGTGTGCGTCAAAGGCAGTCAAAATGAACAAGCGACACCGGTCAACGGCACATCCGTCCGTATCCATCTGCCACCGAACACAGAAATTGATTTGGAGTTGGGGATGGAGCGTTTTGTCAATACGCCGTCATATAGGCAGCCGTGGTGATCAGGGATGAATGTTATAGGCAAAGATTGGAGAAGACAAGGGATTTAAAAAAAATGCAGGCGCGCTGACATGAAGATTAAAAAATTAATTCGGTAATTTCTTGGGCAGTCCGGTTCGGTTGCAAACCGAACCTACCGGGCCCGGGGGAAATATTTTATTAAACTTCATTAAAACACGCCTACTCAATTGGAAAAGATACTGCTGCGGAACTATGCCCAACGTTCAACGACGACCTTCTTTTGGGTGAAGAAATCTACGGCATCCCAGCTCTGACCGTGGAGATCGCCGAAGAAGCTGTCCTTCCAACCGCTGAACGGGAAGAACGCCATCGGTGCAGCGACACCGATGTTAATGCCGATGTTTCCGATCTCTGCTTCATACCGGAATTTTCGGGCAGACGCGCCGCTCCGTGTAAAGAGACACGCCATATTACCGTAGCTGCCGCTATTGATCAGTTCGATGGCATCGTCAATCGTTTCGACGTGAATGAGTCCTAAAACGGGTCCGAAGATTTCAGTTTTCGCGATTTCGCCTTGTGGGTTGAGGTCGTTGAGGATCGTGGGACGGATGAAGTTGCCGTTCTCGCCGCCGGGTATGCTCGGATGCCTCCCATCAACCAGAAGCTGCGCGCCTTCATCTGCACCTGCCTGAATGAGTCCTTCGATTCGTCTCCTGCTTTCAGAAGTGATGACGGGTCCCATTTCGACCCCGTTTTCTAACCCGTTGCCGACGACCCGATTCGTGGCAGTGTCTGCGATGGCTTCAGTGAACCAGTTCCGCGCGGCACCGACTGTGAGTGTGAGCGACGCAGCGAGACAGCGTTGACCGGCGCACCCGAACGCGCTCTCCGCTGTAGCGTTGACAGTAAACTGCGGATCGGCATCGGGAAGCACAATCAGTGGATTTTTCGCACCGCCTTGGCACTGGACGCGCTTTCCGTTCGCAGCGGCTTTCGCATAGATGGCTTTCGCCGTTGCGGTTGCACCGACAAAACTGATGGCGCGAATGTCTGGGTGCGTCAAGATGGCATCTACAGTCTCACGTCCACCGTTAACGAGGTTAACTACACCTTTCGGGAGTCCGGTCTGTTCAAGGAGTTGGAACACCTTTTGCATCGTGATGGGTACTTTTTCGGACGGTTTGACGATGTAGGTGTTGCCACATGCAATCGCGTAGGGCAAGAACCAGAAGGTAATCATCCCCGGAAAGTTAAAAGGTGCGATCGCGGCACAGACACCGACCGGTTGACGAATCATGAATTCATCGATGCCGGTTGCGATGTCCTCAAGGTTTGTGCCTTGCATGAGCGTCGGGATGCCACAGGCGACTTCGACATTTTCAATGGCGCGTCGCATCTCACCCTTCGCCTCATCAAGCGTTTTACCGCACTCCAAGGTGATCGTTCTGGCGATGTCGTCAAGATTTTCTTCAAGGAGGTTTTTCAAAGCGAAGAGATATTGGATGCGTTGGACAGGCGGAGTCCGTCGCCATTCGGGGAGTGCTTCTGCAGCAGCGGCAGCGGCTTGATGTACGTCCTCAGCGGGTGAAAGCGGGACTTGTGTGAGGACCTCTCCCGTCGCTGGGTTCATGACATCAAGCAGTTCGTTCGCTTCCGATATCTGCCATTCGTTATTAATATAGTTTGGCAGTGGTGTCTGTACGGTTTCAGGCATCTGACATCCTCCGTTAGTTTTGGTTTCCGAAGAGTTCGAGTACCTTCAACTGGTTAATCGCGGCGACGATTTGCGGGTCGTATTCGAGTTCGTCTTGCGTCGTTTCTGTGATCTGCGCGAGTGCATATTTGAGCCCGCGATCGCTGAGGACGATCTGTTCTTCTGTCAGCACATCGCTTAAGCGTTGGTAGCTCCGTAAGAGTCTTGATGCTTGTTGGTCATCACGGGAGGCGTGTTCAGCATCAAAGAGTTTGTTTAGCACGTCGTCGCCATTCTCATCAATAAAGGTTTTAAGTTTCTCGTGGTTTCGGAGTTTCAGTTGCATCTGCTGTTCGGAACGGCTGAACCATTCGATCTCAACATCGGGTATGATACCGATTTTCTCAATGTCGCCGCCGTTGGGTGTGTAGTAGCTTGCGACGGTGAGTTTGACAGCAGATTTCCCGTTGCGGAGTCTGAAGACGCGCTGGACAGAAGCCTTTCCGAAAGTTTTTTCACCCATGACGAGTCCACGTTTATGGTCTTTTACTGCACCGGCGACGATTTCAGACGCGCTCGCGCTTCCGCCATTGACGAGTACGATGAGTGGAAAATGTTCGCGTTTAGTACCTTCCGCCACGAAGTCTTCACGGGATCCAGGTCCTTTACCTTGACTATAGACAACGAGTTCACCGGGGGTCAGGAAATCGCTTGCGATAGCAACGGCTGAAGAGAGCAATCCACCCGGATTTAATCGGAGGTCCAGGATGATTCCACGGACATGCTGCGCCTTGAAGGCAACAAAGGCTTTATCAACATCATCCGCTGTTGTATTAAGAAATTGATTGATTTTGATGTATCCGATCTTATTGCCGATAATATTCTGCTCAACGCTGGGGATCCGGATGACATTGCGGGTGATGGTGAGTTCGATTGGACGGCTCTCATTTTCGCGAATAATCGTAATTGAGACCGAAGTTCCCGGTTCCCCGCGTAATCGGTCAACGGCATCGCTCAAGGACATCGTTGCAGTAGATTCGCCTTCAATTTGGCTGATGATGTCGCCATTTAGAACCCCTGCGAGTGCAGCAGGATTATTTTTAAAGGGTGTAATCACCGTCAACATATCTTCGCGAATACCGATTGTCATACCGAGTCCGGCGTAGTTGCCTTGGTTCTGTGTCTGAAACTCAAGGTAGTCTGGGATGAATTGACTATATGGGTCCAATTTGCGAAGCATACCGTTGATGGCACCCGCTATGATCTCTTCGCTATCGGGAGTATCAATATGCTCCTGTTTGATCATCCCTAAGATTTCAGAAATGAGCGCGATGTTTTCCAGCACTTTGTCGTCAGATTCTTCTGCTGTCTCTTCCGAACCCCAAGTAGGTTGGAGGAACGAAGAGATAAGGAATACAGACACCAAGATGTGAAAACAGATTTTAGGTAAAGTGTGCGGTCCAGAGTTTGTTGTTAGCAGTTTCATTTTTCTCCCTCCTGCAGTCCATTTTGGAATGTGCGGCTGGAAATCGAGCCGCAGTAAAATAGAATTTAAGATGCGAAAATTAGTAAAACATATTTCGTAGTCGTCGAATATTTGGAATGCGAAAAGCGATGAAGGCAGCGACTGCACCATAGAGTAGATCAATCTGAGACATCCGTTGCTGCATCAATTCCCATACAGATTGCCCTTTAAAAAGTGTTGTCGCGATCGGCATCGCTTGTTGTAAGGACATATTGTTTTCTTGACTGAGCTGCTCTGCGATTTGCGCGACTGCGTTCCATTGGACATCGAGGTATTTTCCGATAAAGATACCAAATATTGCGAAAAGGGCAGCGCCGACACCGGCAAGTCGCCATGTTGATTTCGGCGCGTCTTGTGAGAGGCTACGGCTGCTTGTCAGAAGCACGCCTACCCCAGTCAATACACCGATACCGATGGCGATGAAACCAGCGGTGTGTCCTGTCCATTGGATATATTTTGCCCAGAGTACACCGCCGAGTACTGCGCCAAGGAAGCCACCAAACGGTGCTATTACAGCGTTCATCGTTAACCCACTCCATTCCTTTGGATTTTCGGTTTCTGTAGATGATGATCGGTGTTCTGCTCAAAGGTATAGGCGACGCGCAGGACGTTCTCTTCTGCGAACGGTGCGCCGAGCAGTTGTAATCCGATCGGCAATCCGCTTTTCACAAGTCCGCACGGCAGAGAGATACCGGGTAATCCGGCATGGCTTGCCGGCGTGGTCATCACATCGGAAAGGTACATCTGTAGCGGGTCTGCAGTCCGTTCACCTATTTTGAATGCTGGTGTAGGAGAGGTAGGCGTTGCGATAACGTCCACCTTCTCAAATGCGGCATCAAAATCGGATTTTATGAGTGTCCGTACTTTCTGCGCTTTTTTATAGTAGGCATCTTGGTAGCCTGCACTGAGTGCGAAAGTACCGAGCATAATCCGACGTTTGACCTCTTCACCGAACCCTTTGCTTCGCGTCTTCTTGTACATAGAGATGAGGTTTTCCGGGTTTTCGTTGCGGTATCCGTAGCGGACCCCGTCGTATCTTGCGAGGTTCGCGCTCGCTTCAGCGGGTGCGATGATGTAGTATGTAGCAATCGCGTATTCGGTATGCGGTAGCGAGACCTGTTCGACGGTTGCGCCGAGTCCCTCAAGAACAGCGATAGCGGCATGCACGCTGTCAGCAATCTCTGTGTCTAACGCTGGTGTGAAGTACTCTTTCGGCACCCCAATTTTTAAGCCATCCACATCGTTAATAAGGCTCTGCGTAAAATCTGGCACCGGGACATCGACGGAAGTTGCATCCATTGCGTCGCTTCCGCAGATGGCGTTGAGTAGTAAAGCACAATCGGTAACATCCTTAGTGAAAGGACCGATTTGGTCGAGCGAGGAAGCGAAGGCGACGAGTCCGTAGCGCGAGACGCGTCCATAAGTCGGTTTCATGCCGACGACCCCACAGAGTGCTGCGGGTTGACGGATGGATCCGCCGGTATCTGAACCGAGCGAACAGACGGCAGTATCCGCGGACACAACTGCAGCAGAGCCACCGCTTGAACCGCCCGGAATCGTATCGAGGTCCCACGGGTTGTGCGTGATCTGATATGCCGAGTTTTCGGTGGAGGACCCCATAGCGAACTCATCCATGTTCGTTTTACCGACCATGACAACGCCTTGTTCGTGGAGTTTCGTCATAACGGTTGCGTTGTATGGCGGCACGAAGTTTTCAAGGATTTTGGAGCCGCAGGTCGTTCGTACGCCTTCGGTGCATATCACATCTTTAATAGCGATCGGGATCCCCGCAAGCGGTGGCATCTCATCTCCGTTTTGAAATCCTTTATCCGCGCGAGTCGCCTGTTCCAAGGCGATGCCTTTTGTGAGTGTCAGGTAACCTTTGACGTGCGGCTCGACTTCAGCGATGCGTTCGTAGACAGCTTCGGTGAGTTCCTGAGCGGTAATCTCACGTGCTTTGAGTTTTTCGTGTAAAGCGTGTGCCGTCAATTCATATAGCGACATTCGGTAGTTCCTCCATTCATCCGCGATCCACGACTCTTGGTACGCCGAAGTATCCTTCTTCGGATTCAGGCGCGTTTGCGAGAACTGCTTCGATGGGGTAGGAGGGTTTAACGGCATCCGGTTTAGCGACATGACGCGCGCCTTCTTCTGACCCTAAGATGAAAATTTGGTGCGGATGGATGTGCGAGGTTGGCGGCACATCATCTGTTTCGAGTTCGTTCAATTTCCCGATATAGTCGAGGATCCGGGCAAGCTGCTCGGTAAAATGTGCTGTCTCTTCGTCGTTAAATTCGAGGCGCGCCAGATTTGCGACGTGGCGTACGCCGTCTACGGTAATCGTTTCCATTTTTCGTAGGTCGTCTCCTTATTAATCAGATATTGTCAACGGTGCAAGTGACGCGTCTAATTGCTTCGTCATACCAACACGACTAAACCGAACGGTTACATAAACGTTCTGCCTTGCCCTACTGATTTTTGTTATTTTACCCCTTCCAAATCTCGGATGATCGACAATCTGGCCAACGGAGTAATCGGCTGCTTCGTCTGGGATTACCTCATACAAACCGTCCGATTGTTGGAATGGAGATCGGTATCGATCAACAGGTTTGATGAGGTCTTCCGGTATTTCGGAGATAAAACGCGACGGTGTGCGATACTCTCTTTCGCGATAGGTCCTTCGGGCAGTCGCGTGTGAGAGATAAAGCTGCTCCATCGCCCGCGTGATGCCGACATAACAGAGTCGGCGCTCCTCCTCTAATTCGGATTCCGTACTGATAGAGCGTTGATGCGGTAGGTAGCCTTCTTCCATGCCGACGATGAAGACAAATGGGAATTCCAAGCCCTTGGCACTATGAAGGGTCATTAACGTTACAAGATCGGTATCGTTGGTCTCCATGGTATCTATATCTGCGATGAGTGCGATGTTCTCCAAGTAATCCGCGAGGCTCGGTTCCGGTGCGTTATGCTCATATTCGATAACGGCGTTAATGAGTTCTTCAATGTTTTCGACGCGATTTTGTGCTTCGATCGAGTTCTGTCCTTCCAAGTTTTTGAGATAGCCTGTTATCTTCAAGGTATAGTCGAGAGCATCAGCTGGCAAGGTTGTCGCGTCAAAATCGTCGAAGGCTTCGGCGAAGCGTCGGACTTTGGTTTGGATGCCGCGGCTTATGGTATCGACTTCATCGACACGTTGGATGGCATCAAAGAGAGAGATACCTTCGTTCATCGCGAAATCGTTGAGGCGTTCAACAGTTGTGGCACCGATCCCTTTGGCGTGGTTGTTGATGCTGCCCGATATATTAATGATCCGTCGGAGGCTCATAGAGTCGTTCGGATTACACATCACACGGAGGTATGCGAGGAGGTCCTTGACTTCCATCCGGTCGTAGAAACCGACACCCCCGACAATCTGATAGGGGATGTTTGCGGCGCGGAACGCCTCCTCAAAGATACGGGATTGCGCGTTAATTCGATAGAAGATCGCGAAGTCTTTGTAATCTACGCCTTCTCTGTGCCAATCTTCGATTTTCGTGCCGACGAATCCTGCCTCGTCGTTTTCGTCTATCGCTTCGTAACAGGTAATCTGTTCTCCGGCATCCTGTTCGGTCCAGAGTTTTTTCGGTTTTCGTGCCTTGTTGTTTTTGACGACACCCCACGCTGCGTCCAATATATTCTGCGTGGAGCGGTAATTTTGTTCTAAACGGAGGACGCGGGTATCGGGGTAGTCTTTCTCGAAATCAAGGATATTCCTGATGTCTGCCCCGCGAAAAGCGTAGATGGATTGGTCGTCGTCCCCGACGACGCAGATGTTCTGTTTCGGACCCGTTAGCAGACGTACCAATTCATACTGGCATCGGTTGGTGTCCTGATACTCGTCAACGAGGATATACTCGAATTTGTTTTGATAAAACTTGTGTGTTTCGGGGTTCTTTTTCAGGAGATCCACAGCAAAGAGGAGTAGATCATCAAAGTCGAGGGAGTTGTTGAGACGGAGTGCTTCTTGATAAAGCGGATAAACTTTCGCGACGACACTCTCGAAATAGCCATCAACCCTTCTCTCGTATTCCATCGGTGAGATGGATTCATTCTTGGCACGGCTGATGAGGCTGAGGATGGAGCGCGGTGTGAACTGTTTTTCGCTATAGTTGAGTCGTCGGAGGACATCCTTGACGAGCGTGGCTTGTTCACTTGTATCGAAGATCGTAAAATTGCGGGTGTAGATGTGTTTTTTCGATTGCCCTTCATTGGGGTTCAATTTCTCAATATCTCGGCGCAATATCCGTGCACAGGTTGCGTGGAAGGTTGAGACCCAGAGGTCGCGGGTAACGCCGCCCTCCACGAGTACATCGAGCCGTTCCTTCATCTCTCTCGCTGCCTTGTTTGTGAAAGTCACAGCGAGGATACGGTATGGAGAGATGCCATGGTGTTTGATGAGGTAGGCGATGCGGTGTGTAATGACGCGCGTTTTGCCGCTACCTGCGCCTGACAAGATAAGAAGCGGTCCGTTGACGTGCTCGACGGCTTCGCGTTGGACATCGTTTAGGGAACTTAATAGGTTATTGCTCAATTTTTATCCTTTGCCTTGTCGTATTTTTAAAAGAGTAGGAGACCCAACACCGTTGGGTTTCCGTAACATGCCCCTAACTCCATTTTACAAAGTATATACGATTTGGATTAATTTTGCAAGGGGAAATTCCAGATTCAGGAGAGTTTTTTATCAGGAAAGAGTTGACTTCAACTTCTGCGTCACGAAGGCATAGAGACTCATTCCAGATTTCGAGGCTTCGTGTGTCAAGGCGCGGTAAAGCTGCGGATCAACAGGTACACTGACGAGTGTCTCATGCTCTTGCCGATCAGGTGCTTTAGGGACAGGTTCGTTGTGTTTTTGATAACTTTCTTTTACACCTTTCCAAGCGATTGCAAGTTCCTTTAATGCCCCTTCTGGTGTATCTGAAAATGCCGATATATTGGGCATTTCAACAAAATGTGCCAAGTAATCGCCGTCCTCATCAAGAAATATGTTCACATCGAATCCATCAAATATATCTTTACTCATTTTGCGTCTCCTTGTCGTATTGCCTGAGAAATTCTCTAACCTGATAGCCTTTTGCCTGTCCTCTTTTAGGTTGAATAGGCAAACGGTACCCAACAGGTGAATACCAAATACGATGGCTACCCGTCTGATGGTCAAAGGTCCATCCGCATTGAGAAAGTAAAGTTTCAAATTCACGAAAGTGTAAACTATTCGGTCTATTTCTCGCCCTTGACAACAACCTATCTCTTCGCTTCATAAAGATTACGCCTATGTCAAGTAAGATATTCCTTCAAGAACTGTCCTGTGAAGGAGGCATCAACGGCTGCGACTTCTTCGGGTGTGCCATAAGCCAAGACCTTTCCGCCTTTGTGTCCACCTTCGGGACCGAGATCGATGACGTGATCGGCGGTTTTGATGACATCGAGATGGTGTTCAATCACAATCACGGTATGTCCACTATCGACGAGGCGGTTGAGACTGTCAAGGAGTTTCTGTACGTCGGCGATGTGTAACCCTGTCGTCGGTTCATCTAAGATATAGAGGTTATGCTTGCTGCGCTTGAGTTTACCGAGTTCGCTCGCCAACTTTACGCGTTGCGCCTCACCACCGGAGAGGATCGTCGCGGGATGCCCGATCTGGAGATACCCCATACCGAGTTGGTTTAGGACACTCAACTTATGGTTAATCAGCCGTTGATCGGCGAAGAACGAAACGCCTTCCTCAATGGACATATTAAGGATCTCGGAGATATTCTTGCCGTTGTAGGTAACATCAAGCGTATCCTCATTATAGCGTGCGCCTTTACAGGTCGGACAGACGACTTCGACATCCGGCATGAAGTGGAGCTGCGTGGTGATAGTGCCGTCCCCTTGACATTCTTCACACCGTCCACCTTTGACGTTGAAACTGAATCGTGAAGCGGTGTAACCTCTTGAAACTGAGAGCGGTGCGCTGGCGAAAAGTTTACGGATATTATCGTAGAATTTGATGTAGGTAGCCGGATTGGAACGTGAGGAACGTCCGATCGGGGATTGATCAATACTAATCACATCGTCCACGTGCTGGTGCCCTTCGAGTTCGTCATGGTCACCGTAGAGCGTGCGGCTGTCGTGGTAGATAGAATGTAGTCTCTTGTAGAGGATCTCATTGACGAGGGTACTCTTACCGGAACCGGAAGCACCGGTAACACAGATAAATACACCGAGCGGAATATCCACGTCAATGTTATTGAGATTGTTCTCTCTGGCACCGGTAATACTGATAAATTGACCGTTTGAGGCGCGGCGTTGCTCGGGTAGCGGAATCTCTCGGTTGCCGCTCAAATAGAGCCCTGTCAGAGATTCGGGGCAATCGAGTATCGTTTCAAGTTCGCCTTGGATGACGACTTTGCCGCCGTGGACACCGGGTCCCGGTCCGAGTTCGATGATATGATCGGCGGCACGAATGGTGCTTTCATCGTGTTCAACGACGATGACGGTGTTGCCGATGTCCCTTAATTTTCGTAAGGTCTCTATCATCTTGGCGTTATCTTTCGGGTGCAGACCGATACTCGGTTCGTCAAGGACATAGAGCATGCCCATCAACCCGGAGCCGATCTGTGTGGAGAGTCGGATGCGTTGCGATTCGCCGCCGGAGAGCGTTGCGGAACGACGGTTGAGATTGAGATAATCGAGTCCGATGCCGAGGAGGAGGTTAATCCGAATCACCAATTCACTGATAACGCGGCTGCCTGCCTCTCGCTGTTTTTCAGGGATACCTGTGATGGCTAATAAGAAGTCTCTTAATTCCTCGAAGTGTAGTTCTCCGACTTCGTGGATCGTCTGACCGTCGATCGTAACGAGGAGTCGCTGCCGTTTGAGTTTCGCGCCGTTGCAATCTGGGCAGGTGCGCTCTACCATCACCTTCCTAAGATATTCCTCCATACCGGAGTGCGCTTCTCCACGTTTTCGGTAGTGGCGATAGTGTCTATCAATTCGGGTAACAATACCGTCGAAACGGATTTTTCTACCGAGGTGTCGTTTTTCGACGGGACGTGCGCCTTCAGGTTGGCGGATCGGAAATTCTTCGCCGTGTGTGCCGTGATAGAGGATGTCAATAATGTTTTCTGGTAAATCGTTAAAAGGAGCATCGAGGTCAAATCCGTAATGTGCGGCGAGACTGTACATCGTCCTGCCGTCCCATCTATCAGGATCGTAGTTGAAGGCTTGATGTACGAACGCACCGCCGACGATACTTCGGGTCTTATCGGGGACGAGGAGATTCGGATGTACCTGTAAGTAGGTGCCGAGTCCTGAGCAGGTAACACATGCGCCGCTCGGTTCGTTAAAAGTGAAGTGATGCGGACCGAGTTCAGCCATGATAACGCCGTGTTTCGGACACCCGAACCCTTCTAACTGCTGTATAGCGTCCGGCTCAGCATCTTCAGGGAACTCGACATCGAAACGCATGAAGCCTTCACCGACGAGCATGGCGTGTTCAAGAGAGGCGAGCACCTGTTTATCAATATCTTTTTTGACGTAGAATTTGTCAACGATGACTTGGAGGTCGTATTCTTCCTCTGGGTCGAGTTCAATTTCCTCACTGATGTCGTGTTCGATGCCATCGATTCTGACGTGTCGGCACCCTTTTGTGCGGATATCGTCAAAGAGGTAATCATAATCTTCGCCGTAGATTTTGAAGACGGGTGCGTGAATCTCGACTTCGGTATCTTCTGGTAACGAGAGCATCCGTTCGAGTATCTGATGGTGCGAACGGATAGGAATCTCAACGTTACAGTACGGACAGTGTGCGACACCGATGGTTGCGAACAGCATCCGGAGATAGTCCTGCAGATCGGTCATCGTACCGACGGTGGAGCGCGGGTTCATCGTGATCGTTTTCTGCTCGATAGAGACGACAGGGGATAGCCCGTCGATGAAATCGACATCCGGTTTTTTCAGCTGTGTGATAAAGCGTTTGGCGTAGGTGGACATCGATTCCAAGAATCTGCGCTGTCCTTCGGCATAGACAGTGTCAAACGCTAATGAAGATTTACCGGAACCACTGATACCAGTAACGACGACGAGTTGGTCTCGCGGGATTTCGAGTTCAATATCTTTTAGGTTGTTTTCACGTGCGCCTTTAAGGGCGACAGTCTGTCTCATGCATGCCTCCTGCAATGGGTTTTAAGGATTTGGTGGAGTAAAATGGCTATTTTTGTCTTAGTTATATCCGAATGGATGTCCATTAATTTAACGTTATTAAATAGAGAATCGAAACGAATTATTTTATTTTACGATAACATATCTACTATAGGCCTACCGCTGATAGGCGACGTGCATTTTAACTGCGGCCTTCGTTTTTCCAATTCATCACCTCGCGTACGGTTCCAATAGGAGACTTTTTGCGCAAGGCCATTAGTTGATCGTAAGCTTCCTTAGTCTTAACTTGCGCGACATCATGAGGAGGGACCATTACCGCCACTATTCTACCTCTGTTAGTTATGGAAAAACTCTCACCGTTCTCAACGCGTTTGAGAAGCCTTGATAAATGCGTCTTTGCTTCATAAATGCCTATTTCATTCATTGCTTAATGTTCCTTGTCAGAGTGGTAGATGGATTTTAAGAGCGAGTCAGTAAGTCGTTAAAATGTTACACCAGTGTAACATTTGGTGTAGATTAATAATCGGTATAAACCCAGTCACTGTAAGAGTTTAGAAGCAATTTGCTTTTGGTTGTAAAAAAAATAATTTGGCAAAAAGTGTAACATTTACAGGACTTACGCAATTTTGACTGCAGCCCGTTCTGTTAGATAAGAATTTTCGGAAAACACAGCGGTCTCCTGCCACAAACTATGAAGTTTTGCGGCGTACGCGAAGAAACACCGTTTTTGCTGGGGTGTTTCTTCTAAGCAAAAATCCCAGATGCGAAGTGCATCGTGCTACAAAAGAGCCGCATGCGTAAGTCTTAATTTATAAGAACGGGTTATTTGCGTCGTAATAGTATGCGGGTTCCTCTACAGAAGTTTGACTGTCCTTTGTTAATCGGACGGGTGCGGAAAACTGCTCAATAACCTCTTTTTGCGAGAGCCATTCGCACGCCAATTCGAGTGCGAGTTCACGTTTGCCGAAATGCATATAGATGTCGGTTATCGTGCGTTCATCGCCTGATTCTTCCAAGAAATCGAGGAGCGGTTTGAACAGCGTCTGTAGGTTGTCTTCGAGATACATATCTACCTGCTCGAGTGCACCGCGAAGCATCATTTCATCTTTCGGTTTGTCTATTAGGTCTGTGAAAACGGCAGTAAAAAAAGAGAGGTTGTGTTCGAGTGCTTGATAGATGACCTTCCGTCTCGGTGTTTCACGGTGCATAAGGGTCTCAATACGCGCCAATCCCCTCACAAGGTATGTTAGGTAGAGGAACGTGTAATTGAGATCCTGTTTGAGATGGAACCACTTTTCGGCTTTTGCGAGTATTGCAGTTGCCTCGGCGGCAGCGTTGAAGAGTTGGGAGTGCATATCGCGTTCGGCGACTTGCAAGTAAGACGGATCACCGACGCTGAAATTCGCGTCTCCATCTACAGCAAAAAGACTGTCTTTAGAAAAGAGGACGCGGCTTTCGGCGAGAATGGAATGGAGCGCGCTCCCTTGTAGTGTGCTGTCGAGCAGTTTCCTGTAATCGCCACGGGTGTAGAGTTGGACCCGGATGGGGATACCTTCCTCGATTAATTGGAACTGCCGCTGCTTGAATTTTGTTCCGTCTCGGAGAATTAGGGTTATCTGGACGGTTGTCTTCTCCCAGACGTTATCTTCAGCGAGGTTGCTGGTGAGAATCGCTGCGAGGATGTACCGATCCTGTTCGAGGGTGTCTGTTATACTTTCGACGGCGGTTTGGATTTGCGCGTGGATATCGCCTTTCAGATGCCCTTGAACTTGTTTAGTATCCGTTCCATCATAATAGTAGGCGGGTTCTTCGACAGCGATCTGGCTTTTTGCCGTGAGTTTCAGTGGCATTGCGACCTGTTTGATGATCCCTTTCCATGCCAACCATTGGCAGACCAGATCCAGCGATTCTTCATCAAAATCTGGGAAGCCTTCACTGTCGTGCAATCCGCGTCCCAAGTCGGCGTTCAATTCGGTGAGCGTCCGCGGCACTTTCTGCTCGGCGAGATAGTCGAGTACAGGCTGAAAAATAAATTGGTGTGCATCGAGGTAGCCGTTAATTGCATCGATTGTGTCTTGAAGAACCGCCTCGTTCTTTTTGCAGTTGATGAAATCTGTATAAACGCGGTCAAAGAAATCGGGATTATAACGGAGTGCGGGTTGGATGACCTCGCGTGCCGGGATTTCATTGTTCAGAAGTACCTCTATTCGTGCTAACCCCTGTACGACGCTTAGGAGCGATAGGAAACAGGTGAGGTGATCTTTATTGACGTAAAACTGTTTTTCGGCATAGATGAGGGTCGGCAAAGTACCAGCAATGACGTTAAGGAGTTGGAACTGCTTATCGCGTTCGCCGATGTTGTTGCGGTTCGCGTTTTTGTCGTACCACTCTTCGATGGAGGTGTCCCGTGAAAAGAGGAGCGTGCTGTGTGAAAAATAGGAGTGCATGAAAGAGCCTTGTTGTGCACTCTCTATTGACCGCTTAAATGCGTTGCGTGGTGTTATTCTGGCATGAATGTTTACGCCGTTTTCGACGAGTGAGAAGAAAGGTTGCGTTGGACGAATCGCGTCCCTACCGATGAGTTCGACATCGAGGTCCGATTTCTCCCATACTTGTGCGTAAGAGAAGCTGCCAGCGACAATCGCAGCGAGGATATAGGGATCCTTTTCAACCTTCTCGACGAGTGCGTCCACGGCTTCGTGGTACTGCTGTTCAATCGCGTCTTGGGAGCGCATAGGGTTCTCCTATTTCGGTGTATTCTGAAGCCGAATTTTGTTGCAACAAATGTGAAGTTTTCTACTGTTAATTATACTATAAATCTGTTAAGAATGCAAGTAAATTTGCTGATGGCAATGCGTTATCAGTACCACTTTTTGCAATAATTTTCCACTTGTGCTAATATTGATACCAAGTACAACCTCGGAAACGGAGGAACGTGCAATGAGATGGATAAATTATGGGTGGTTTGTGATGATAGCGATGCTAATCAGTACGCCTGCTGTCTTCGCAGTTCATGATGAAGATCAGGGACCTGAGAAGTTTGGACGCTATGAATTCAAGGAACAAGACATCAAAGCTGCGACGGACGCTTGTGAGGCTGGCGGGAAGCCGGGACCCGAATTCGTGCCGACAGTCCGAGACAATGAACCGAATTTAGCACTGTTGAAAGATGCGAAAGCAGAGGCATCTTCTTCGATAGCGGGTTGGTGTCCGCGACGGCACTGCACCGAATATCTCAACGATGGCTTCTATAACAACTGCCGAAGTTGGATTATCGGAACGATACCGGGTTGGGCACAAGTTGATATCGGCGATGTCGCTAATGTGAACCGTATCATTTTCGGGAGCGATCACTCGCAAGGTTTTCTTGACAGGATGGCGGTGGATTTCGATGTCCTTGTCGCAACAACGAAGGCTGACCCGGATTCCGAAGCGAATACATGGGAGAAAGTCTACACGCACAAAGGGGCTCCAGTTAGCGAGACGACTGAATTCACTTTTGATGATGTAGAGGCTCGATGGCTGCGCATCCATATCCGAACGAACGCTGGCACGCGGATCGACGAGCTCGAGATTTACGGCGGAAGGGATCCGATGGCTGTTGAACCGAAAGACAAACTCACGATAACGTGGGGAACCCTCAAAACACAATGAAATCCAAAAAATCGTTAGCGATAGGCATTATCGGTGCAGGTCGTATGGGTGCGCATCATCACAGAGCAGTTGCCGACTACGGTGGACACGTCGTTGCAGTCCACGATGTGCGGCTTGACGCAGCACGTGAACTGGCAATGGATGCCGAGACAGCACTCGCGACAACCGAATTAGATGCGTTTTTTGATGTAGAGATGGATGGGGTGGTGGTTACGACACCACCCCCTATCCGTTTTGAACCGATTCAGATGGCGTGCGCTCGCGGTATTCCGATGCTGATCGAAAAACCGCCTGCCTTGAATATGGCTGAAGGCAGGAGATGCCTCGCCTGCATTGAGGAGGCGGGTGTTATCGCCGCTGTCGGATTCCAACTCCGTTACCATCCGCTCTATGAACGGTTGAAAACGTTAATCGCTACAGAGACGATACATCTCGTTCGGACGGTCTGTACGATTGACTATTACCTCACATTCAGGATGCCGTTGTGGTTTCTGAAGTCTGAGATTAGTGGGGGACCCCTGCCGGAACAGGCGGTGCATGTATTGGATTGCGCGCGATACGTTATGGGGAACCCGAAACCGGTGCAGGCGCATGCACTGGCGACGAAAAATATGGCGTTAGAGCGGACAGAGTTTGATGCCGAAAACGCTATCCAGATGACGTATCAATTGGATAACGGGGTTTTCGGGGTACATACGAACCACTGCGGAACGGAAAAATTCTGTTTTGAAGTTGAAGTTCTCGGACCGCATCTACGGCTACACGCAAATATGACGGACAATACCATTCACGGCTACCTTAACGGAGGCATCGTCAACGAACCGGTCGTTGGTGAGAACAGTTTAGGGTTAGATAAAACCGGGGCGTGGCTGCAGGCGATTGAAACAGGTGACCGAACACTCATCCGATCACCTTTTTCCGATGCAGTCGAGACGCTTGCGTTGATTGATGCCGCGGTCCAGAGCCGAGGCACCGGCAGATTTATTAACGTGGAGGAACTCTAATGATAGATTGGATCTATTTTCGGAACAGCTGAAACTCGTGTAAAAAAGTGCAAGAGTTTCTTGACACACACAATGTAGAAGCAGAAAACCGTACGGATGCTCGAAAAGAGCGGATGGATGCCGAAGCGGTATGGACTTTAATGGGCAGTGCGAAGCAGATCGTTGTCGCGAAAGGGAGGCGCGTTGAAACCTTCGTGCCGTCTGAGGAGACACAAGAGCCGATTTTGAAAGAGGTACTCGGTCGTAGTGGTAGCCTGCGCGCCCCGACACTTCAGAGCGGGGATGTCTTTTTTGTCGGCTACAACGCGGCGCTCTATGAGAATCCACCGTTCATCTAAATCCTACAAGGACAGGACTTACGCAAATTAGGGAAACATAATAAATTTCAAACCTCTGAATCCCAACCCCCCTAAATCCCCCCTTATCAGGGGGGACTTTAAGGAGACCAAATGCGTAAGTCATAAAGGACAGAAACCGATGGAAACGCTTGAAAAAATCTTGATTACCGGTGCAAGCGGATATTTAGCGCGATTTATCATTGATCGGCTGCACGGTACGCACCAGTTGACCCTCACCGACATCGTTGAACCGGCGCGTATACCTGAGAATACGACTTTTATCAAGGCGGACGTGACAAACGCTTCTGAAATCGAGGCAGCGTGTGCGGATCAGGATGCCGTTGTGCATCTCGTTGCTTTGGTCCGAGGACGTTCCGATAAACCGGCATCGCTATTTGCGGATGTGATGGTAAAAGGGACATGGAACGTCGCGGAAGCCTGTGTGCAGCGAGGCGTTCGGAGATTGGTGAATATTTCGAGTATCTCGGCGTGCCATCCTGCTCCGAGTGCAAAACTACCCTACGAAGTCGATGACGATTTCCAGTTCGGTCCGGGGGACCTCTACTATTCGTTGGCGAAATATCTCGGTGAGCAGATCGGCGCAGCGTATCATCAGGCGCGTGGATTGGACGTGATTCATGTCCGCCCTGGGGTTATCGCGGGAGATGGACAAAATCCCGGTCCGTCAGCACCGGATATTGTAACAGATCCGTGGTTCGTTTATGTAGATCCGAGAGATGTTGCGCAGTGTGTTGCTCGTGCGATTGAGACGGAGACGGTAAGATATGGGTCTTACAACGCTGTTGCTGGACGTGCGGATTCCCGTTTTTCGTGGCAACAGGCAGCAGATGATCTGGGATATTCACCGGAGCATAACTGGCCAGAGATTCCGGATAGCAAAACGTAAAGATGCTTATGATACCCGAAAACAGGAAGAGATACATAATGTTCAAACAGCATGGTGGCTTACAATTAATGCTTTTTAAATGGGTTGTCGGAGTTTCCTTATTTATAATTATAATGGTAGGCACCCTTGCTGCGGCAAAATGGGAAGTTATTTCTGAACTTCCAACACATCGAAAAAGCTTTTCGACCGCTGTGGTGGATGGTAAGATTTATCTCATCGGTGGCACGCTCTTTGAACACGAACGTGGTGTTCTACGTGATCCGGGGCCCGGTATTTGGCGGGGTCCATTTGGGATGTCGTTGGTGGAGATGTATGACCCAGAGACCAACACGTGGCAGCGACTTGCTGACATGCCGACCGTCCGGGCGGGTGCTAAGACCGCTGTTGTTGATGGCAAAATCTATGTTATGTCAGGATACGCCGGGAAAGACAACCATGGTAAAAATTTCAAATTTCTGAAAGCCGTTGAGATGTACGATCCACAAACCGACACGTGGGTCAGAAAGCAGGACTTGCCGATTCCCCGTATACAGTTCGGTGTTGGTACAGTCGCTGGCAAAATCTATGCTATTGGTGGGGTGCTCGATCCACAGGAGAAGAAACCTGGGCTGCAAGGACGCCTTGATCTCGTAGAAGTCTATGATCCTGTTAGCGATACCTGGGCAAAACGGGCGGACATGCCGACGAGACGTGATGGCATTAGAATAGCGGTTATTGATGATACCATTTACGCCATCGGCGGGAATGGCTGGCCGCAAGTCGGTGCGGGAGGTCCTGCTCTTGGGACGATTGAGGTCTATGAACCGAGAGTCAATCGGTGGCGGAAGAGATCTGACATGCCAAATCTGAGAACACGCTTTGTAATAAGTGTTATTGCGGATAAAATCTATCTCATTGGCGGTTACACTGAAGGAGCGCACGGTGTCCGAGGTGAGCGGCTTACGAGTACTGAAGTGTATGACCCGGCTACGAAGAGATGGCGTTTAGTTCCTACGCCTCCTGTTCCAACCCTATCGCCATTTTCTACAGTAACGATCAACGGCAAGATTTATGCCTTTGGTGGCACCACAGAAGATGGGGAATTTTCTGCAACCGTTGAAGTCTTTGATACTGGAATTCGTGCGGTCACAGCAAAAGGAAAACTGTCGGTGCGATGGGGAGCGTTGAAAATGGAACGCCAAAACTAATTTTGTGAGTTTAAACGCTACTAAATTATCAAAAAAATTCGTGACAAAAATTTTCTTTTTTCCTATAATATATTTGACGTGAACTTCAGGCTTTGAAGCACTTTTACTAATAAAGTGTTGCTCACGTCAGGGCAGCTCCCTATATGACATCCGAAAAACACAAAACCCAATCAGAAACTGTCGAACTACGCGAAAAAAGCGCCGCGCTTGACGCTGAACTCGCCAAATCCTTCAAATCGCAATTCTCAATATCCCCCTTCTTGTCGCGAAAAATTGTAAGTTTTCAAGGAAATAAGGACAAACCTGCCTACAGTTGGTACAAATATAAAGAAGCCTTCTCGGCGAGTCTTGTTGAATATTTTTTTCGTAGTTACGACGGACACATATCAGGAAAAGTGCTTGATCCATTTGCTGGAATAGGCACAACCTTGTTCGCGGCAAGCTCGCAGGGCATTTCCGCGGACGGTATAGAATTGTTGCCTATCGGTCAAGAGATTATCCACACGCGCCTCTTAGCAGAAAAAGAGATAACATCAGAAGACCTCGCCACACTTGAACATTGGATAACTGCCTCCCCGTGGAGGGAACACCCAGAGAGAATGCCATTCAGCACAATCCGAATCACAGAGAATGCCTATCCACAAGAAACAATAGAAGCAATAGAAAGGTACAGAGGTACACTTCAACGAGAAAATAAGAAAATTCAGGCAATCTTGCGTCTGGCACTCCTCTGTGTTTTAGAGAGCATCAGTTACACTCGAAAAGATGGGCAATATTTGCGTTGGGATGCTCGCTCAGGTAAAAGACGACCGGGTACAAAAGCCTTCAACAAAGGCGAAATCCTTACGTTCGACGCTGCAATAATCGCTAAACTGAAAGAAATTTTATCGGATATTCGCTATATCAAGATGCCTGTAACGCTTTTTCCTGTTGAACGGACGATGAAGGACGTTCAGTTACTCAAAGGTTCATGCCTTGAAATTCTCCCAACCCTTGAAGCAGATTCTTATGATGCGGTTATGACTTCGCCTCCGTATTGTAACCGTTACGACTACACGCGGACTTACGCGCTTGAACTTGCGATGTTGGGATTGACCCAGGCAGAAGTTTCCGATTTACGACAAGAGATGCTCAGTTGTACTGTCGAAAATCGAGAAAAGGATTTGTTAAAAATCTGTCCGCAATGGGAACCTTTTATAGCAGCAGCCGATCAACAAGAAGTGCTTAGAGGAATAAATACCTATCTCGAACACGAGAAAGCATCTGGTAGATTAAATAACAACGGTATTCCGCGCATGGTTCGTGGGTATTTTTATGAGATGGCGTGCGTTATTGGTGAGTGTGCCCGCGTTTTAAAACCGAACGCGAGGCTTTTCATGGTCAACGACAATGTACGATATGCGGGTGTGAGTATCTCCGTAGATATGATCTTATCTGACATCGCGCAATCTCTCGGTTTTGAAGTAGAAAAGATTCTTGTCGTGCCGGGAAAAAAAGGAAATAGCAGCCAACAGATGGGGACGTACGGACGCGTCCCACTTCGGAAATGTGTGTATGTATGGAGAAAAAGATAATGCCATATCTCCGACATCTATCTACGAGTATTGATCTCATAACTGCCCCTGAGGAAATTCGTTCTGGTTTTGTTGCATTGGCTTTAGAACGGAGTCGTCGAGCAACTCCGTTTGTAGAACAGGCACGTGCATTGAAGGTTGCAGCAATGCGCGTTAATCACCCCAACGAACTACTCGGGATTGAAGGGATACGAGTTGCCTTACTTACCGCTGCAGGATTTTCCGAAAAAGCGACAAAGCAAACAAAAGAAAAAGATCACATAGTTGCGATTCAAAATTTCATAGAGAAGTTTTTAGAGCCTGCGGGTACACACTTTGTTGAGGAGTTGGTTTACCGATTCTTGTTAACACGCGGGGATTCATTAGGTGGTTCAATGCGAAACGCTGCTGGTAAGTTAGGAGAAAGAAAGCTTACCCGAGCACTCATTTCTTCACTGACATTACAAGAGATAACCTATCAATGGTTCAATACAATGAGCAAAACATGGATTACTGGAAATAAGAATGATGCGGATATAGAATTGGATCTCAAGGCACTTAGTTGGGAAAAGAATGAGGAAACACGGACACTGATTTACAATCGGAAAATACCTCTTGTGGATAAGAATATAGATATCTGCCTACTCAACTGTACGTCAGGTGAGGTGGAACAAGCAATTCAAGGAATCCCCCAAAGATTTATTGCCTTTGGTGAATTGAAAGGTGGAATAGATCCAGCAGGTGCCGATGAACATTGGAAAACTGCCCGAACTGCATTAGCACGCATCAGAACTGCTTTTGCTAACGACAATCTTTCACCAAACATTTTCTTTATCGGTGCTGCTATTGTTGATAGCATGGCACAAGAAATCTGGGACCAACTTGAAGAAGGTACTCTGAAAAACGCAGCTAACTTGACAAATCCAGATCAGGTCGCATCGTTAGCAAATTGGCTTGTTGATTTATAGCCATAGCGGTTACCTTACTTTTCGTTTGTTTAAATGAACAATATCCGCTTCGTTGTGCTTCTACTGCTGATTTTTCACATCTGCCCAACGTGTGATACGTTTACCATTGGGAGAGACGAGTCCTCTGATGCGAACGGTTGTTAACTGCTTGCGTTCACCTGCGTATGATACATCTTCTATCCGATAATAATAGACGGTATTCGGTTTAGCAGTGGTATCTGTCCATGTATACGCGTTGCGTTCACTTGTTGTGCCGGCACCTTGTATCAGTTGGGTGTTAATCTGCTGAAACTCGCCTTCCTTCGTCTGGCTCCGCAGGATATTGAACCCGGCATTGTCTAACTCACTCTCTGTTGTCCATGTGATCTGGACGGTGTCTGTGCGCCAAGCCGCAGAAAAACTCGATAACGTCACGGGTAGCGGTCCCCCCTTGCGATATCCGGGATTCCCCACATCCGAGGTGTGCCCGTAATAGGTGATTATTTTCGGTGGAACGTCTGCTGTAGACACCCATGCTTCGGCGTGTCTGCCATCCAACGGTATCTGTTTTTCGGACAAGCGTCGCAGAGATGCGCGTCTGCCATCGCTTGTTTCACCGGGGGGTAACGCCCATGTAGGCGCATCTTCGGTGGCTGGGTAGCCGTCGAGGTTGCCGACAGTATCGACGACATTGCCGGTGGCATCCATAAGTTGAATCAGAAATCCCTCGCTACTGAGCAAGTGAGACCGACTCGGTAAGGATAAAAAAGCCTTCGGGTGTCGCTGAGAGAGGTTGTAGATGAGGTGGTCCGTTAAATGCGGCGAATGTCTTCCCTGCTCAGTTATAAGCAGCACCGTCTGGTTCGGTAACACATCAAACGCCTCAAGGGTCATAGCAATTTGTTGATGCTGGTTTCCCTCTTGTCGCGTCTCAACGCGAAGCCGATAATCTTTGAGTTTCACCGAGTGCGTAAAGGACGGATTATAGAGTTCAATCCACTGTGGCAGGGGTCGGGTTCGCATTTCTGATGCAAACATGATCTCACTGATATTCAAGGCAGTCGTTGGACTTGCACCGGGTACGATCTGGTGTAGGAAGCCTGGTGTCGAAATATCTGTCGGATGTCCGTAATAGGTGTTGACACCGATCGCGACCGCCATAGCAGGCATCCATCCTGCAGCCTCGGTGCCTTTGCGGACATCACCCTCAAAACGACGGAGCAGCGAAAAACGGTGTCCTTGGGGTGTCTGGTTTCCATCGGGGAGCGTCCATGTCGGCAGATCGTCTGTGCCTTTATCGCCATCGAGGTTACCGACAGTATCAACGACGCGTCCGGTGGGGTGTATCAGTTCCACACAGAACCCCTCTGTGCCGATGATGGTGTTTTTGAGGAGGCGTCGGCTGAACACATCTGCGTGTGCCTTAGAGAGATCATAAACCCGGCTGGCTGGCAGTGTCCCCGGTCTCCTGCCCTGCCCCGTCACCAAAATCACTGTCTGTTTCGGTGGCAGCGCGAAGGTCTTGAGCGTCAGCCGGGCATGTCGATGTCTTTCATCGGTACAGGTTTCAATCGCTAACTGCCAACCTTCCAAATCCACCGGTGTTGGGGAAGCGTTATAGAGTTCAATCCATTGCGGCAGCGCGGACGAGGGCCCCTGCGTTTCGGACATCAGTTCGCTGATCCGAACCTCATCAGGTAAGTTCGGGTTGAAAACGACCGGAGCGACATGAGCGTCAGGTGCGAACAGGGCATTCTCTTCACCTGCAAGGGCATTGGGTGTATCCGAGAGCCCTGGTGGCGATTGGTTCACTGTCCATGCGATGGCGAGATACCCGGGTTGGCGTGCGTCTTTGCGCTGATAAGTGCCTGCCTCGCTCAGCGGTGCTGCCGGCGCACTTGGATGACGGGTATAAGCGAGGGGCCAGATCTCTGTATTGTTGAAATAATTACCCGCGACATCCTCAATCGCCTCCCGGGTGCCGCTTTTCCCACGCGCATGCCGCAAAATTAGCAAATACGGTGTGTCGGGCAGCTTCAAGTTAGGGGCAACAAAATACGGATGCTGTGCCCCTGTCTGCTGCCCTGCACCTATTGCCTCCGAAGTGATATTCAGCCCATCAATAATCACCGTCTCATCCGGATCGGTGTTGGTAATCAGAAGCGCGCCCCCCACCGGTAACGTATAATCTGGGAAGGAGACAATGCTCACATCTTCATCTGCAGCTTCATTCTCGCTTTCGACCATGCTAATGTCCCAATCTCTAAGCCGAACCACCGTATCAGAGATGTTCTTGAGCTCTATATAGTCGTTCGCGTTATTCACGACATTACGGATTTTATTGAAAGCAAGACGGCGTGTCACCAGTTGTACAGCCAATTTCTCTGGGGCATACCAGTAATTCGGCAATGATTGATTTGCTGTCCATGCAGCGGCGAGATACCCGGGTTGGCGTGCATCTTTGCGCTGATAAGTGCCTGCCTCGCTCAGCGGTGCTGCCGGCGCACTCGGATGAAGCGCATAGGCGAGGGGCCAGACCTGTGTATCGCCGTCATATCGGAAATAATCCCCAGCGACATCTTCAATCGCCTCTGGGGTGCCGTTTTTCCCGCGTGCATGTCGTAAAATCAGAAGATAGGGTGTATCCGGCAGTTCCAAGGCACGTGCAACAAGATACGGACGCTGCGTCCGCTTCTGCTGCGTCTCTGTCGCAATATTCAACACATCGCGAATCACTGTCTCACCCGGATCGGTGTTGATAATCAGAAGCGTGCCACCCGCCGGTAACGCATAATCCGGGAACGATACAATGCCTACATCTTCATCGGCAGCTTCACCCTCACTTGCGACGATGCTAACCTCCCAATCGCTGAGCGGGACATCCATATCAGAGACATTTTTGAGCTCTATATAGTCTACATAGTCGCCTGCGTTATTAGAGGCCTTGTGGATTTTGTTGAAAACAAGGCAATGTGTCACCAGTTGAGCAGGGGAAGGGTCACGGACGTATCCGGGTGTGCCGAGGCACGCCGAGGCCGGGGCATGCCGATCATAACCGAGGTGCCCATGATATCCGCTCGATGTCCACGCAGCAGCAAGATACCCCGGCTGTTTTAAACGCCGCCGCTGCCACGCTCCGAATTGCGTCAACGGGGCTAACTTCTCCGTCGGGCGGGAGGCGTTCGGAAGTAGATGAATTTCGGGGTTTCCGTCGGACGGGGTTTCCGTGAAAGGATAATTACCCGCCACATCCTCAATCGTTCGCGCGCCGTATTCCGACGTCCGCCGTAAAATCAGAAGATACGGTGTGCTCGGGAGTTTCAAGCCGTGTGCCACAAGATACGGATGCTGGGCACCCTGCTGCCGCGCACCTGTCGCAATATTCAACCCATCAGCAATCACCGTCTCACTTGGATCGGTGTTGGTAATCAAAAGCACACCATCCATCGGTAACCATGTGTCGTCAGGGAACGACACAATATTCACATCTTGATATGCATCCAAGACGATGCTGATTTCCCAATCGCTGAGCCGGATATCCGTATCAGAGATGTTCTTGAGTTCTATCCAGTCGTTCGTGTCGTCAGAGGCGTTGCGGATTTCGTTGAAAACAAGACGATGTGTCACCTGTTGAGCGGGGGAAGGGTCACGGACGTATCCGGGTGTCCCAAGACACAGTGCTGCCGGGGCACGCCGATCATAACCGATGTGTGCCTGATACCCGCTTGACATCCATGCAGCAGCAAGATACCCCGGCTGTTCCGAACGCCAACGCTGCCACGCACCGACTTCTGTCAACGGTGCTGTTGGCTCCGGCGAGTCCGGTGTGTAGGAATGGGGATAAATTTCGGTGCCATCGGGCGACATCTCCCAAAAATAATTGCCAGCCATATCCTCAATCGTTCTCCTGAAGCCTCCATTTGCTGATACCTTTCGTTGTAAAATCAGCAGATAGGGTGTGCTGGGGAGTCTCAAATGGGGGACAACGAAATAGGGATGCTGTGCACCCTGCTGCCGCGCACCTGTCGCAATATTCAACCCACTCGCGAGCCGTGTTGCGCTCGGATCGGTATTCGTAATTAACAACACCGCCTGTGCTGGTAGCACAAAGTCGGGGAACGACACGACATCTTTTTCGGTGCCAGTCTCGGTATGGGCGGTCGTCATAAAACGCATCTCCCATTCAGAGAGACGAAGGGGTGTGTTACACAAGTTCTTGAGTTCTATCCAATCGTTTGTGTCGTCATGAAAGTTCCCGATTTCATTGAAAATGACAAGCTGTCCGCCCGAAGGAACAGGGATACTCAAGTTTGACACACCGCCATCGGTGGCGGGGCCTTCAGGATAGCCGCTAAAGGGCCCCGTCAGTGACTTGAGAGAACTAAACGCAATCCATTCCGAAGCGGTATCGCTAACGGGGCCTATCTGTCCTTGTGTCGTCAGTACTGCCCTTGCGCGGACGACGAGTCTGACGCTTCCAACAGCACTCGCAGGCACACTAACCGTTGCGGTGTATGTCTGTGTCGGTGCTGTTGTGGGTGTCAATCCTTGTAGAATCGCAGTGCCGGTGGTGCCGAAAGCCAATTCTGTTTCTACGCTGATGTCATCTGCTTGAAAGCCGTTGACAGGTTTAGAGAATCTGATGGTGAGTGGAAACTTATTGGTCGGTGGCTCTTCAGGATAATCGCTAAAGGACACCGTCAGTGCTCTGAGAGAACTAAATGCAATCCATTCGGAAGTGGTATCTCTAACGGGTCCTATCTGTCCTAATGTCGTGGCTGCTGCGCTTGCGCGGACGACGAGCCTGACGCTTCCAACAGCATCCGCAGGCACGCTAACCGTTGCGGTGTATGTCTGTGTCGGTGCTGTTGTGGGTGTCAATCCTTGTAGAATCGCAGTGCCGGTGCCGAAAGCCAATTCTGTTTCTACGCTGATGTCATCTGCTTGAAAACCGTTGACAGGTTCAGAGAATCTGATGGTGAGTGGAAACTTATTGGTCGGTGGCTCTTCAGGATAGTTTCTAAAGGACACAGTCAACTCTTGCCCAAACGCAATCCATTCCGAGGCGGTATCTCTAACGGGTCCTATCTGCCCTTGCGTGGTCAGTGCTGCCCCCGCGCGGACGACGAGTCTGACGGTACCGACAGCATCCGTAGGTACTCTGACCGTTGCTGTGTATGTCTGTGTCGGCCCCGTTGTGGGTGTCAATCCTTGTAGGGTTGCGGTGCCGGTGCCGGCAGTCAGTTTTGTTTCTACGCGGATGTCGTCTGTTTGAAAGCCGGTGACAGGTTCAGAGAATCTTATTGTGAGTGGAAACGTATCGGTGGGTGGTGCTTCAGGATAGTCTCTAAATGACACCGTGAGCCCGGGAAGCGTTGGGTCGGGAGTGATCGGGGCATTGCTGTCTGATGTCGCCGTGAAACTGATCCGGAGTTCAGAATGCATTGGTCCATTGGCTGGCGCGTTTGCTGGGACAACGGCTTCCGCAGTGTGCTGCTCTCCATGACTGCCAAGCCTTACGCTGATCCGTGCCAACCCATCGTCTCCGGTAACAGCTTCCGTCTCGGTTTGGGTGCCGTCGGGTGCTGTAACCGCCCACGTAACAGGGACCCCCTTGAAGTTCGGGTTCGTCGCAAATACACTTCCAGCCCAGTAGCCATCATTAACGGCTGATACCACAAATGTGTACCTTGTACCGGGGCGACCTCGGCCTTCTTCCTCCGATATCCGCTGTAGATTAGGAACATAAGGTGAATAATCGATATCAATTCCCGCGCCTATCAGCACTGGAATATCTGTGTAGATGGAGTCATAGTCAAGGTGCCAGTTAAATAGCAAGTTCATCGGGGTACCGCTGTAATAATCTCTGTCTTCTGTTATCTTTCCTGCCTGCTGGAGACTTACCAAGGGCGTGATATCTGTCAATGCCCGCCCTCTCTCATCGGAAGATAGGGTAGGGCTTTCACTGATCTGTGACACATCTAAGACGTTCAGTGTTTGTTCCGGTAAACGCTCTATCACAGATAGATCCGAAACTGGAGTCCGTGAAAGATTAAGCCACCTCAGATGTGATAAATCGTCTAATACTGCTGATAACCCTGCGTTCGTGATATTGGTTGACCTAAGAATTAGTTGTTCAAGTGCTGTGAAATTTGAAATAGCCGAGATATTCTGGAGGCCCTTATTTTCCTCAAGGTCCAACTCTTTTAAGCTGGTGAGACCACTAAGATGTGATATATCCCTGACATCACAAACTGACAGATCTAGCTTGGTCAACATTGTTAAATTCGACAGATGTGAGATATCTAAGGGCGAGCCTGTTACCTCATAGCGGTTGTTACCAAGCCTTAACTCTGTCAATGCTGTCTTATTCGACAGTGTTGAGAGACTTGAAACGCGTTGACCGCCAAGATACAGTTGCTTCAATTTTGTTAGGTTTTTTAGGGCGGATATATCCGTGATAGGGGAAGGGGCATCCGATCTAAAGACATTGCGCTGAACGACTAATGTTTCCAAGTTTGTTAGATCTTCGACAGGTGTTAGGTCCAGAGTCGTCTTATTATCATACAGACTCAGACTTGTCAATTGTGTTAGACCCGCCAAGGGTGTTAGGCTCTGGATATTTTCAAGATTGAACGTTATACTCGGAACACCTGTGGCATGTTCGAGACCGGTGAGATTTTCAATGCCTTTATTGAATGTAGAGATGTCGGTGGTTATGCCATTCATCTCACCCTCGGTGATTGTGTCTCCAGAATTTTTGCCCAGTTTGGCTTCAATGACAGCACGGAGGGCAGTATCCGAGATGGTCACGGGATCAGTTGTCCCTGCGTTCACTTGACAAAGCAAAACGAATAAAAAAATAAAACATAACGAAAAAGCGGAGAAAGTTTTTGACATTATCTCGAATACCTCCTAAGGGGAAAAGGTTGGGTTTCACTATGTTTCTGTGTGGATATGCTGGTATGTGAGTGTTGATGTCCTTTCAGGTACTAACTTTTGATTTCTAACCTGTTCAACCCGGGGTCCCCACCCGTTACTGGGAAGGTGCCTACAAAAATCCTACTTCGCTATTATCATCTTCCGTGTTGCAGTGAAATCACCTGTGGTGAATGTGTAAAAATAGAGACCAGAGGGAATTGTACAAACTATTTTAAGTTACGTTAAGACAAATTTTATTATCTGTCAAGTTAAAAAACAAAATCTACACCTAACCCTATGAAACGCCGATTGAAGCACTACCGTTTATTCAGACCAAGTGCGCTTTGATAAATAATAATAACGTGAGTTTGATAAATAATTCGTGCATCCGGACGTTCGGGTTTTCGGAACGTGTTGTCCCAAAGCCAGACATCATCAAACACCTTGATTTGTAGATCGATACGGCGTCCGGAATCCTTGAAAACCTTGTTATATTTCTCGTTGGAGTTGAACGGCGGATCAAGGTAGATCAGGTCGATACAGCTGTCGAGAAAGCCTGCTATTATATCGAGACAGTCGCCGTAATATAGCCTATTGGATGCAAATGGAATGTTCATAGTCCTCTCACAGACTGCAACATGAGAGTAAAGGAAATCCCTTTACTCTGGGTCTAAGAAAACTGACAGGACTATAGGGGTGGGTGCGCGGATAGGCGCATCGCGAGGAAATAGAAAGGTATTCGGGAACCGCCTTCCCTATAGGGTGCTGGTTCCCATTAATCTCACACACAAAGCGCATGTTATGATAGAATAGAAACCAGCGCTGTCATACTCCGACTATGGCAGTGCTAAGCGTCGCCGGTATTGGTAGTACCTGCGGCGCACCTAAGAAATTAGGCAGCAGCCCTGACGTGAACAACACTTTATTAGTAAAAGTGCTTCAAAACTTTAAGTCCACGTCAAATATATTATAGCAAAAAAGAAAATTTTTGTCACGATTTTTTTCGGATTCCAGAACACTCGGCACTCAGAAATAGACAATTTTTATTTTACTAATAGTAAAACACTAATGTCTATAGATAACTAAAATGATATAGAATTTGCAGAAAAAAGTCAAATTATTTCCATGAAAAGTACTAATTCTGCTTAAAAAGCGTGTAATATTTTAGAATTTTACCTGATTTTTTGCGAGAAATACCCGAAAAGTTTATCACCTTTGGAGAATTTGGGGGGTCCAAAATTGAACGAAAAAACCGAGAACTGAATGGCTCTGAGGTTCATTGTTTCAGTTTATCTTACGGCTTGACCCTCTACAATTCCATGTCCCTCTTTGATGCGGAGAATCTGGTTTGGCTTTAGGTTAGAAAACCGTTCTATGTGTCCGCTCTGCCAGCGGATTTCGAGGGTGTCAATTTCTGTCTGCTTTCCAAGTCCGAAGTGAACGCGCAAATCGCTTTGCGATAGGTAACTTGCACCACTGCGTACCTCTTTATAGAGAGATAGGTCTCCCGCTGCGACGATGACCTTTGTTCCGATCCCGGATGCGTTGCTCTGTGTACCGATCGGTTGGATTGTCAGCCAATTGTTGCGATTGCCACCGTCGTTGCGGAGAAGCACTGCAGGTTGATTGGAATTGTTGAGGAAGATATCAATATCGCCGTCATTGTCGTAGTCGGCGAATGCTGCGCCACGGCTCACCATTTTAGGGAGCTGCGTCAATCCGACTTCAGCAGATGCATCGGTAAAGTGGTAGATGTCATCTTGTCGGCGCGTGTTGTGGAAAATCAAATCGGACTGCGGATAGGTGCTGTCTGAGAAAAGCGCGATATTCTCCTGAAGATGTCCGTTCGCAACAAAGAGGTCAAGGAGACCGTCGTTATCGTAATCGAAGAATTCGACTGCCCACTTAAAATAGGGGAGTGTCACTGCACCAATTCCTGCTGTAAATGAGACATCTGTGAAAAAAGCGGCATTTTCGTTTTGATAGAGGATTACCGGCAGCGAAGAGGCATTACTGACAACGAGATCGAGATAGCCATCGTTATTGTAATCACCGAACGCGCTGCCCATCCCGCTCCCCGGAAACCCGTTTCCGTCATAGCCTGTACCCGTAAGGTCGGCAGTCTCAGTAAAAGTGCCGTCGCCGTTATTCTGATAAAGGAGGTCTGCCTCCATATCGTTCGCAATATGGAGGTCTGGGTAACCGTCGTTGTCATAATCGCCGATTGCGACAGCGAGACCGAGGCCGCGGTGTGAAATACCGGAGGCTTCGGTGACATCCGTGAAAGTACCGTCTCCGTTATTGCGATAGAGGATATCCGGTTCGCTTACAAAGTGGCTGCCAGCAATCTGATCCGTTGGGCTGCAATACGTTCTGATACCCCGTGTCTCCCACCACTGGTTCTCGTCAATAGAAAATTTCATATAGTTGACGACGTACAGGTCAACATCGCCATCTACATCGTAATCGAGAAAAGCGCAACTGGTTCCCCAGCGTTCATCACCGACACCAGCCTCTTGTGTAATATCTGTAAACGTGCCGTCCCCGTTGTTGTGATAGAGGATATTGCGTCCGTAGTTGGTTACATATATCTCAGGGTAGCCGTCGTTATTGATATCTGCGGCAGCGCACCCGACACCGTAGCCGGTATCACCGACACCTGCTTTGTCTGTAATGTCGGTAAACGTGCCGTCCCCGTTGTTGTGATAAAGTGTGTTTCGCGGAAGTTGTGCACGCGAAGTTTGTTCAGCGATCGGCGGTGGGATAGACGTGGCGTTCACGACATAGAGATCGAGATGTGTATCGGCATCAAAGTCAAAAAAGAGTGCCCCGGATCCGAGGGTTTCGATGAGAAATTTTTCGCCGGTTCTGCCATCGACGTGTTGGAAGGTGATACCTGCGACAGCAGTTGCGTCAACGAATTTAACTTCGGCAGACACAGAAGTCATCAGAACGAAAGAAAGGAGAATACAACAGAAGCATTTTATCATTTGTCGGCGTACGCTTTCTGTTTTTCGCGGGCATGCTGTGCTTCATCTGGTAATCCAAGTGTGTTGCAGATTTCGGAGAGCGTATCCCAATAATTCGCATCTGTGGGTGCCAGACGGACAGCTGTGCGTGCGTGGAAAAGTGCCTTGTCTAAATTCGTCTTTAATTCTGTATAGCAAACTGCGATATTATTGTGTGCGATTGCGAGGTCTGCATCGGCAGTAAGTGCCTGCTGATACGCCGCAATAGCGGGTTCAATTTTCCCCTGTTTATGGTAAGCATGCCCCAAATTATAGTGTGCAGTCGCTAAGTCGGGTGCGCGAGAGATCGCGTGTTTATAGTTCGCAACGGCATCCGCAAAACGGCGGCGAGCGAGGTAGACGATACCGAGGTTGTTATAGCCTCTCGCGTCATCGGGCTGCTTTTTGACCCAGGTTTCGGCTTTCTCAAGGAGCGGGTCCGTCTGACGGAGGGTTTTAAAAAACGCCATCGCCGATGCTGCTTTCTCTTTCTCACCGCGTTTGATGTAAATCTGGGCGAGTTGATAGTGTGCTTCCGTATTGTCCACCTGAATTTCAATCGCTTTCTCAATCGTGGTAATTGCCGTATCTAAGCGTCCCTGCTTTACGTAGGTTTTACCTAACCCTAAAACCGGACTGGCATCTTTCGGATTAAGGCGTATCGCATTTTTGTAGGTACGTGCAGCGTCTTCAAAATTGCCCTGTTTCAATTGGACTTCACCGAGTCCGGTGTATGGATCGCCCCATTCGGGTTCTATGATAATCGCGCGTTTAAACGCTTCGGCGGCGCGAAGAAAGTCACCCTGCTTGAGATAAACCAATCCGATATTATAATGGGGTTCAGCCGCTGTATGAGACAACGCGAGTGCTTTCCGATAAGCGTCAAGGGCGGCATCGTATTGCTTCAATTCGGAATACGCGACACCGAGTTTGTTATAGAGGATGGGGGAATTTGGGTCAAGTGCGACAGCTTTCTTGTACTCGATGACGGCTTGCTCGAATTCTCCGAGATCATGGTAGGTGGTCGCACGCTGATAGTGCTTTTCAGCAGGTGAGAGGTCGGCTAAAGCAGTATTTCCAAAAGCACCGAAGAGAATAATAGATAGGGCGAAATATTTTAGCATACGCTTCTCTCCGATGTAAGGACAGCGTTTGCGCCGCCCTATAGTCTGTTGCGTTAGCGTCAGCGCGCGTTTCAATTTTAAGCCGCGGTAGATGCCGTTTGTAGCAGTGCCGGTTTATTGGATAAAATTTTCGCGCTTGAGCAGCAGCGTAAGCATCTCTTTGATTTCGGTGTATCGTGCTGCTAAAATATTGAGCTCTTGTTGAAGATCTCGATTCTCTCCCGTGAGTCTATCCACTTCTTTCGTGAGTGCATCTACTTCCGCTTGTAGTCTTCCATTTTCCGCTTGTAGTCTTCCATTTTCTCGTTCAAGGATAGCGATCCTTCGGAAAAGCCAAGTGAATCCGATGATTCCGACGCTTACGATGCCTATATCAATAACGGTGATTCCAAACCAACTGAAGTCCATTTTTGGCATCCTTATGACAGTATATATGCGCTGTGATGTGTCGGTGTTCTGTCCGGCTCAAATTGATAGGTTTTTGGGACGAGGCAACCTCGTCCCTACGAAGGACAGCCTTTGATAAAGGGTCAGTCTCGGTCCGATTTAATACTGCCCCATGTTGTCGCGAGTTTCTCTGCGGGTTCCACGGGTAGAAAATCGCCACTCATAATTTCATTGACTTCCGCCTCGGTGATGATTCTATTGAAGACAAATACCTCGTCAATGACCCCGGTGAAAAATTCCTCACCGGGGTGGCGTGCGCCGACCATAACGGAACCGTCAATTTCATCGACGGGTGGCGGTTTCGCGCCGCCGCCTGCTTTTTTTCCGTCGTTATAGATAACAATCTCGGATTTGGTGTCGTGTGTTACTGCGAGGTGTACCCAGTCTTCGGGTTGGATATCGTCACTAACAGCTTTTTGTGCCCAACCGCCCCCGGATGTTGACCAGAAATAGGTTTTGCTGTCGCCTCTGTTTAAAATTGATGCCCACTTCAAGGTGCCGGCGGTCACCATATAATTCCAGTCCCGAATTTGGGTATCGCCACGCTTAACCCAGAAAGCGATTGAGAACTGCTCTCTTAATTGTAAAGTATCGTTGATAGGCACCTTTACGTGCTGTTGCTTCGTGCCGTCAAACTCCAATGCTTTGCCGAACTGTCCATCTACCCATGTCGGACTTTTGATAAGTTCACCATCGTGGCCATGCACGGAACTGTCTGCAGCATCATCACCTGTTCCTTCATCAAAAGAGAGATACAAAACGAGGGATTCGTCATCGAGTCCTGCCTGTAAGCCGGTTGTAAGAGAGAACAGGACGCATATCGCGACGAGTCCGCGTATAATTTGTTCAAATGTGAGCACAGTGCGTTCCTCCTTCATCACGGTCTCTTATGCTACAAAGATACACAGGCTAACAGCCTATGCTACAAATTTATCCTTGGATTTAGTATAAAATTTGGACGACCGTGCAATTATATCGGGTTGGTACGAAGTAGAAAAGTTTATTTAGCATGCACCACATTTCTTACAGACGGTCGTATCACATTCACTGGTCATAAAACCTTTTTCGTGTTTGTTGAACTCAAGTTGTAAGAATTGGGGTTTAACGTTTAAATCAAGGTGGTCCCAGGGGTTGACTTCATGCAGTGGACGTTGGCGCGTTGCGTAAAAATGTGGCGTTAACCCGTGTGTACGGAAAGCCTGATTCCACGATGCGCCGTTTGCGAGTTCCAAGATAACTTTTCCGAGCCGTCGGTCACCGCGTGCGAAGGCTGCCTCTTGGTGTGCGAGTCTGGCACTTGCAGAGCCGACTTTTATACTGCCGAGTCGGTTAATTTCACGTTTAAGGAAATCAAGTTTCCGAGCGATGGTTTTCGGAGGTTCCATGGCTACCCACTGGAAAGGTGTATGCGGTTTCGGTACCATCGGTGAAATTGTGAAACTGATACGTGCGATTCTTCCGGTTCGTTTCGCGTGTGGGAGTACGATGGTGCGCATCTCCTTTGCCATATCGACGATAGCTTGGACATCCTCTGGTTTTTCGTGTGGCACACCGATCAGGAAATAGAGTCGCAGGTTAAGAATATCACGCTTCAACGCTTCTTCAAAAATGTAATAGAGTCTTTCACGTGGAATCGCTTTATTGACGACCTTCTGAAGTTCTTCGGTGGCGACTTCTGGTGCGATTGTGATCGTGCCTTGTTCACTGTCTGCGAGGGCATCGAGGAGTGGGGCGCGGACGGTTTCGGCACGGAGTGAGGCGCAAGAGATTCGGAACCCGCGCGCCACGAGTCCTGACGCGATTTCATCAATTTGTGGGTGGTCAGAGATAGAAGCCCCAACCAGTCCGATCCTGTCGGTAATCCCGCGTGCGCGCTCAGCGAGTGCGAGCGTGCTTTCTACAGAACGGTGCCGGGGCCATCGACGGGCATAGTCAGCGACACAAAAACGGCATTGCCTACCACATCCGCGCACGATTTCGATGAGGTGTGCATTCGCGAACTCAGTATTCGGTGTGTGGATATGTGTGCAAGTCTCAACATCGTCAAGTTTCGGCACGGCACCGGCACGAATCCGCGGGGATATACCTGCTTTTGGTGTAACCGCATCGATGGTACCATCATCGTTGTAGGTTACGTCATAAAAACTCGGCACATAAAGCCCTGGAACAGTCGCCAATGTTTCGAGTAACGCATCTTTGGCGGCGCGAGACTGCTTCCACTCGTTAAAGTGATCCATGAGTTGATGGATGGTATGTTCGGCTTCGCCAACAACGAAAACATCAACGAAATCAGTGATCGGTTCTGGATTGTAGGAGATATTAATACCCCCCGCGATGACAAGGGGGTCCCAATCTGTACGTTCTTCGGCGAGTGGTGGTATATTCGCGAGCTGCAAGGTTCGCGGAATGTTGACATAATCGGATTCAAAGGAGACTGAAAACCCGATGACATCGAACTGGTTAAGTGCAGTTTGCGTCTCAAAAGAGAAAAGCGGTTTTTGCTGAGTCATAAGTTTCCGAATATAATTAGATTCAGGAACAAAAACGCGCTCACAAGCGGTATCCACTCGACTGTTGAGGATAGAATGAATCACCTGAACGCCGAGGCTCGACATACCAAGTTCATAAGTACTCGGATAGACGAGTGCGAACCTGTTAGGTTTTCTGAAATTATTCTGCGTGCCGTGTTCTTGACTGCGCAGGTTTTGGTAGTGTTGACGTAAATCGAGCATTGATACCTATTTATCGTTCCGGTTTTTTGAGTTGACGCGCAGAAAAGCCGGAATTTCCCAATCTGTGTCGCGTCGTCGCGTGCTTTGCGACCGTCCTCTGGCGGGTCTGCGTCCTCTCTCTCGTGGTTCATGTTCTTCGTCTTCAGCAGGTTCAGGGGTGGGGTCCGGTGCGTGTGTAGGCGTAGTGGACCTACGCGCGGGGGCTCTACCACCTCCGGGTCGCGATCTGCCGCCGCCTGCTGCACGTTGTTCTGATGGAGCCGAGGGTTGTCTTTGATAAACATCTGCGTTATCGTATCGTGAAGTTCTGGCACCACTACTAACCCGTGAGGCTCCGGATCCGACTGCATATCTATCATCGGCGATCGTATCAAACCCGGTTGCGATGACGGTTACGAGGACTTCATCATCAAGCTCCAATTCATCTTTGTAAACGAGACCGAAGATAATTTGTGCGTCTGGCGCGGTATCTTTAATAACCTGCATCGCCTCGTCAAGTTCATACATCATAAAATCAGGCGGTGCGGTAATATTAACGATCATCCCGACAGCACCTGCGATGTTAGTCTGTTCAAGGAGTGGCGAGCTGATGGCTTGTTCTGCGGCGATGTGTGCTCGGTTATCACCAGTTGCATGCCCCATTCCCATCAATGCGCTGCCAGCATTCCGCATGATGGACTCAACATCTGCGAAGTCAACGTTAATTTCGCCGGATTCCGTAACGATGTCAGAGATACTTTTGACACCGTGCAGTAGGATCTGGTCTCCCATACGGAACGCCTCTCGTATGGGAAGTTTTCTGTCCATCGTATCAATGAGGCGTTGGTTGGGAACGACGATGACAGAATCAGCGGCTTCACGAAGTTCTTGAAGTCCGGCTTCTGCGGATGATGCGCGGCGTTGTCCTTCAAAGTCAAACGGACGCGTGACGACCCCGATTGTCAGTGCCCCAGATTCGCAGGCAAGTGAAGCGATGAGAGGCGCTGCGCCAGTTCCGGTTCCGCCGCCCATACCTGCTGTAATGAAGACCATGTTTGCGTTTTCAACGATCGCTTGAAGTTGTTCTCTATCTTCTTCAGCGGCTTTCCTACCGATCTCAGGGTTTGCGCCGGATCCCAAACCTTCGGTTGTATTATAGCCGATCTGGATTTGGGTTGCCCCGAGGCATGTCAATAGTGCTTGTTGATCAGTATTAACGGCATAAAATTCTATACCGGTGAGTCCGGCTTCAATCATACGTTTAACTGCGTTTCCACCTGCGCCACCGACCCCGATGACTTTAATCCGTGCGCGTAAATTTTCAAATTCTTCTTGTTCAAATTCTATCATATTGGATTTCAGTTACCATAAGGTAGACATAGCAACCTAATTCCTCCTATCGTCAATATAGCCTCAATCTCCAGACCGAGGTGCCTTCATAACTGATGTTGGTTCGCGTTTTCACATTAAATTATACGCCATAAGCAAGTTTAAGTCAAATGTTCCTGCACGTCTCATTCAGCTGCTGGATACCAGTTAGCGGAATAGGTTTAATATCCGAACCACTCTTTGATGCGTTGCAGGAGAATACCGACCCCCCTTTCCCGATGCCGAGCGTTGTGTTCCTGTTCTTGACGGCGTAAAGATTCACCGTAGAGTGCGAGTCCTATACTCGCGGCATACATCGGGTGGTTTACGCGATCGGTTAAGCCCTGTAACCCGCGCGGGTACCCGATTTGTACGCGAAGTTGCAGTATCGCTTCGGCAAGTTCCTGAAGCCCATCCATCAATGCGGTGCCTCCGGTAAGTATCAACCCACCCGGAAGCGGTACGTCGCCTAATTCTTCACCGATCACTTCTAAGATTTCTGCCATGCGGTATTCGATAATTTCTGCGAGTTCAATTCGGTCAATGAAACGCGGCGGGTTCGCGTCACTGGTAACAGGGATAGACCTATCATCATCAGGATCAATCAATTCCGTCCAAGCGCACCCGCGATGAAATTTGAGTTCCTCTGCTTCAGGCAGGGTAACTTTTAAGTACTGCGCGATATCGTTGGTAACGTGCTGCCCACCGACGGGAATGATTGCTGTGTGTTGAATAGAATCTTCTTTGTAAACGACGATTTCAGTTGTTCCGTCTCCGATGTCAACGAGAGCGATACCGACTTCACGTTCATCTCTTGAGACGACTGCCTGTGTCGCAGCCAAGGGTGCGGCGACGAGTGTCTCTATAATCGGCACGCCAGCCTTTTCAATACTATTAAGTAAATTCTGGATAGCCGTTGTCCCCCCTGTGATGATATAAGCGTAGGCTTCAAGGCGGGCGCCGGACATCCCAACAGGTTCCCGAATACGGTCTTGCGCATCAACAACGAAACTTTGTTGGATAACATGTAGTATCTCTCGGTCTGCAGGAATGGAAATCGCTTTCGCTGCTATCATTGCGCGGTCAACGTCTTCGTATGAAATCTCGGTATTGGCGACCGAAACGACGCCGTGGGAAGTCTGTCCGATGATATGTGCCCCGGAAATACCGACACAAACGGAGTCTATCTTTACGCCTGCCATCAATTCTGCGTTAGAAATGGCTTTACGGATCGCTTCAGCCGTTTGGTTGATGTCAACGACGACACCTGCTCGAAGCCCCTCGGCGGGCGCGTGTCCAACACCGATGACCCCTATCTTCTGGCTACTTCCTTGTAATGTATTTGCAACAATGACCGAAATTTTGCTTGAACCGATATCAAGTCCTGCAATAATATTTTGTTTTGGCATTTAAATGCTTCACCTCCCCCTCTATCAAACTTGAAGAGCAATAGCCTCGGAATATTATCGTATATTATAGCACACTGCTATTGGTTCTTCTTGCGTGCTGCCAACCCGCCTAAGTATACTGTATCTTCATATCTCGCATCTAAGTACAGGTGTTCTGGCTCAGTTCCGACACTGATAAGTTCAAGTCCGTAGGTATTTTGCTGTTTTAAGAACAGAGCAACATGATGAAGTCCTGATTCGACTGCATCTCCAGCGAGCCAAACAGTCCCTGGGAAATTATTGAGACGGAGTTTAATTTTCCGCTGATCGCTTAAGTCAATATTCTTGATCTGCCTGGCGAGGCTCCGTTCGAGAAGTAAGGCAGTTTCGAGAATATTTAAACCGACGGCGATCTCAGATATCTTAACAGCCGTCCCGACCTTCGGTAACGTGTCATTAATGACGCTCAGGATAACCCTATTTCGGAATTGTTCAGGTATTAATGGACTCACTGTAACCTTATCTATATGTTTTAACACATATCCTTCGTTATCTACCAAGAAAAAAGCACTATTTTTTTCATTCGTAGAATCAATTCTCAGAAGCGCGAACGGGGTACGCTCGGTAACTTCAATCGTCAGCATCCGTTTCATTACATTTTTGGTAATGTAGGCATCTTTTAGATAACTGAGGTTCTCTTTGAGATAGGTGGCTGTCTGTTCTTCAGAATCTATGACGATATTTTGTAACTTTTTGCCTAAGACATCATAGATTTGTAAATCAGTATAATGTATATTACCAGAAAGTTCAAGCGAAACATATTCAGCCCCGAAAAAACTGAGTACTGTTTTAGCGATGAACGCCAAAGTGAGTAGGGCAGCGACGATGAAAACGATGCGCCGTAACCGGTATATTTTGGCATTCGGATGCCTACCGAGTTGCTGTGGTGGCATTGAATTCTGTCGGGTATATTGCCCACGCTTGTTACGCAAGAAGGAGCCTCTTTTCCGCGTTCTTATAGCCATCAATTTCCGTTCTGATGGTTTAGGAGATCGTTTTGCTTAGTTCGATGCCTGAAGCCTTTCTAAGAATGCACGTCCGATCTTACTAATATCGCCTGCCCCTAACGTTATCACGAGGTCCTCGGGGCGCGTTACGTCCATGAGGACATCGGTAATTTCGTTGGCATCAGGCACATAAAGGACCTGTCGGTGTCCGTGTGCTTGTATTGATTCTGCGAGTTTTTCGGCGGTAACGTTTTCGATAGGTGCCTCGCCTGCTCCATAAATGGATGTAACAATAAGTACATCTGCCTGATAAAAGGATCGGGCAAATTCGTCTGCTAAATCTCTGACGCGTTGGTATCGATGTGGCTGGAAAACTGCGACGATACGACGTTTGTAGCCGTCCCTTGCACCGCTGAGTGCCGCTTTCAATTTCGCTGGATTATGGGCATAATCGTCAACGACGATGATATCTTTCTCTTCACCGAGTAATTCAAAACGCCGATGAACGCCTTGGAACGATTCAAGGCTCTCCCGAATACGCTCAAATGGGACATCAAGTTCGAGACCGACAGCGATGGCTGCCAAAGAGTTAGAGATGTTATGCCGTCCTGGCATTTTAAGATGGATTTCACCGTATAGATGTCCGTTTCTTCGGACACGGTAGCGCGATGTTGGACCTTCAACGGTAATCCCTTCGGCGATTAGGTCTGCACGTGTATCGAGACCGTAAGTGATATAGCGTTTCTTAATCCGTGGGATGATTTTTTGGATATTCTCCACATCCAAGCAGAGTACCGCTGTACCATAGAAGGGAACTTTATTAATGAATTTGAGAAAGGTTTCCGCGATTTCATCAACGCTGCTGTAATAATCGAGGTGATCCGCGTCAACGGACGTAACGACAGCAACCGTCGGATAGAACATCTCAATGGAGCCGTACGCCTCGTCTGCTTCAATGACCATAACATCGCCTTCACCGGTTCTGGCGTGGCTGCCGTCCACGAGTTTTCCACCAACGACGACCGTCGGGTCAAGGCTGCTAAGGACTGTGGCCGTCATAGCGGTCGTCGTTGTTTTTCCGTGTGTTCCACTAACTGCTACACTATAGCGCATACGTGTAATCTCGTTGAGCATTTCTGCGCCTCTAACGATTGGAATATTCGCAGCCTTTGCGGCAATGAGTTCTGGGTTATCGACGGGAATCGCTGGCGAGTTAACGACAACGTCGGCACCCTGGACCTGCGACGCGGCGTGTTTATAGTGGATAGTCGCCCCGCGTTTACGCAAGTGCTCCGTTGTGTATGACTCGCGAATATCTGATCCTGTTACATGGAATCCAAGATCCAGCAGAATTTCAGTGATGCCACTTAAACCCGCACCGCCAATACCGATGATATGTATGTGTCGTGTTTTTCCAAACATTTTTGCCCTTGGTAAAAGTTGTATTATAGGACTTACGCATTTTTTGCTGAGACGTTACGTAATAGTCGCGGTTCCAAACCCTGAAGAAACACCAGATTTATAGTAAAATCCACAATTAACGAGACATCTATAAAAGGCGGGGTTACAAACCCCGCCTGCATTGGGGCAGGTTTGTTGTTTGCTAAAGTGTTGCATTATTTTCTGGTTTTACTATAGTCGCGGAATAGCCTAAATCCCCTCCTTGTATTACGTTGCAAAACCCTGCAAGGGGTTGCATAAGTCCTAAGTAAGTTAAGCATGCGAAAGAATAGATTTAGCAATATCATCGCTGGCGTAAGGCTTGCCGAGCGCGCGACTCGCGGTAACCATCTGTTCGTGCGTATTTATATCCAGTAGGGTGCTGGTCAGTTTTTCAACAAGTGTGTCTATTGTAAATTTTCCTTGTTCCAACACGACAGCGGCACCTTCTTTAGCGACACTGTGTGCGTTTAGCACTTGGTCATTTCCGGTTTGTGAGGGTAAAGGTATAAAAATTGCTGGAATCCCACATGCGGTGACTTCAGCGACAGTCATCCCACCTGCCCGGCAGATCATAATGTCAGCGATGCTGTAGATCTCTTCAACAGTATCAAAGAAAGGACGCACACAGTGTAGAAATTTACTGTCTAATCTGACGTGTTTTTCATATTCAGTTTGAACTGTCGCTGCTTCAGCTGCACCGGTTTGGTGAACGATTTGGATTTGTCCGGCAAATTTGATCAGATGTGGCAGTGCGGCAACAACAGCCTCATTAATCGCCCGCGCCCCTTGACTTCCGCCCATCACAAAGATAGTTTTTAGGGCTGGCGATAGCCCGAATTTCTTATAGGTCTCGTTACTTCTCGGAAATTCTGTGATGGCTGGACGGATCGGGTTTCCGGTTACCTTAACATGTTTTGTGTGTCGGAACGCGTTATGCGCGCCTGCAGATGCCATAGCGAGATAGACTGCCTTCGCCCAGCGTGCTAAAATACCATTCGTTAAACCGACAGAAGCGTTCTGTTCTTGGATCACTATCGGAATCCTACGAAGAAGCGCAGCTAAAAGCACTGGACCGGAAACATATCCGCCGGTTCCGATAACGATGTCCGGTTTCAGCTGCGTCATATACTGCAGAGATTGGGTAAGTCCACGAAACGCTTTCCAGATAACAGGAAACCATTCGAGCGTTACACGTCTCGGGAAACCCGCGACTGAAATAGGTAGGAAATGGAAACCGTGTTTCGGGACGAGTGTCGATTCCAATTTACCCACACCACCGACGAATACAATGTCCACCGTGTCATCCAAGCGTTGGAGTGCTTGGGCAATGCCGATCGCTGGATAGATGTGGCCACCTGTGCCACCACCGGCGATAACAACGCGCTTGGACGTTCCTATGTGCTCAAGGGACGCTGTATCATGACGACTTGCCTCTGATATATTTGTATCGTAATGTTTAGAAGTAACCATAGTTGAACCTATCGAAACGCCATCTGCGGTAATCTGTTAATTGGGTCTCATTCAGTCTCCCGATTCATACCTCTTGAAATATTGAGGAGGATGCCGACACTCAATAAACTGAGAACGATTGACGAACCGCCATAACTGATAAAAGGTAACGTAATCCCTTTCGTCGGTAGCAAACCTGTCACAACACCGATATTGATAAAGGCCTGCAAACCGATCAAAGTCGTGATACCGATAGCGAGCAGGGATCCGAAACGGTCGCTTGTATATCGGGCGATATGAAGTCCGCGCCAGATAAATAGCATAAAAATGATTGTTACAGCCGCGGTCCCGATAAAGCCGAATTCTTCTCCTAACACAGCAAAGATAAAATCGGTGTGTGGGTAGGGCAGCCGTGAGATTTTTTGGAGACTACTATCAAGTCCCAATCCGAGGAGACCGCCCCCTTCAAGCGCATCGAGTGAGCGTGTGAGTTGGTAATTGGTCGCATCCGGCGATTTCAACATTGCGAAATAGTCCACGAGTCGTTTGAGTTTATATGGATCTCGGACGATGAGTAAACTGAGTCCTCCGACACTGATACCGGCAAGTGTTAACATGTGCCAGATACGCATTCCGCCAACAAAAAGCACGACCCCTACGGTTACTGCCAACAAGAACGCCGACCCGAAATCTGGTTGGCTCACCACGAGTCCAAAAGCGGCGGCGATAATCAGGATATTCGGAAGGACACCGTTAAAGAGGCTTTTAATGCGTTCCGGGTTACGGCTGATGAAGGTCGCGACATGTATAACCAATGCTATTTTGGCAAGTTCGACGGGTTGGAAGTTGATCGGTAAATTTCCGATACGGATCCAGCGTCTAAATCTCCCACCCTCGGCACCTTGTACACTTGATCCTAAGCTTGGCACGAAAACCAATAATAACATAACGAAAGAGAGTATCAAAAAGAGGTTCGCATATCTTGCATAAAACTTGTATGGTAGATAAGAAGCCGTGTACATACCGACTAAGCCGAGTATGCATGCGATAATATGTATTTGCAGATAGCGGAAACTGTATCCGTCATAGTGTCTTGAAGAGAGGAGATGGCTTGAGCTGTATACCATCAAAACGCCGATGGCAACGAGGCATAGGATCACTGCTAATAGTACTTTATCGATTCGCCCCTGTTTCCCCTGAGATAGCGATTCAAATATCGGTTCCCGCTCTTCTTGCGGCTCAAAATAATCGCGCGTGTTTCTCCACCAGGATCCAGGTTTTCGTTTTGTCTTGAAGCTCTTCCGACCGCGGGAAGAATTCTGATAACTTTGAAACATCGTGGCGTTTCCTTCCTTATATCACTTAGGTCCAAAGAGCCGGTTTGTTGCGTCTTTTTTATTCAGGTGGCTGAAGTGCATTAACGGCTGCTTTAAAGTCAGCACCGCGTGCCTTATAATCCGTGTACATATCAAAACTTGCATTTGCTGGTGACAATAGGACAATGTCTCCAAGTGCCGCATTTTTGTATGCGAGTCGCACGGCTTCTGTCATTGTTTTCGCCTTTACTATATCTGTCGTATCGACGAGGGTCTTTTCAATCTGCTGAGTGTATTCACCGAGCATCACAGCCGTCTTGACGCGATCCTTAACAAGTTGACGTAGCGGTGTATAGTCATTCCCTTTATCGTAGCCGCCCATGATCAGAATAATTTTTGCGTCCTCTATCGATTCGAGGGCTGCCTTAACTGCTGCGACGTTTGTCGCCTTCGAGTCGTCTATGAATTCGACACCTGTCAACGTTCTCACAGGTTCAAAAGCGTGAGAGAGTGCAGGATGCGATCGGTCGAACGTGTGTAGTGCTTGCTGAATTTCGGACGCTGTCGCGCCGAAAATCCGTCCAACGGCAATCGCAGCGAGAACGTTCTGTACGTTGTGTGCACCCCGAAGTGGGATATCAGCGACGTTACACACTTTTTTCTCTATCCCGTCCGAGCGTACGAACAGTCCTGTTCCATCTCGAAACACGCTCGAAAATGTCAAATCCTCAGGCGCACCCTTGTCGGTAAAATAGACGATTTTCGCCGCCGTTGCTCCAGCGAAATCCTTGAGCGCTGGATCCAAACCGTTGAGGATCATCCAGTCGGCAGGGGTCTGATTATCCATAATTTTCTGTTTTGCTGCGCGATAGGCAGCCATCGTTTTGTGGCGGTCTAAGTGATCGCGTGATAGGTTCAGCACGACGCTAACCTTCGGATGAAAGGTGACGGTGCTTTCTAACTGAAAGCTGCTCGCCTCAATCACAACGATGTCTCTATCTGTAAGGTTTTGGACCTCCGCTGCCAGCGGGACACCAATGTTGCCTGCGACACACACCTTCGGGAACCGATCGGTAACTTTCAGGATTGCTGCCGTAAGGAGCGTCGTTGTTGATTTCCCTTTTGTGCCAGTGATTGCGACAATCGGTGCTGCACAAGTCTGTGCAGCGACTTCCAATTCTGCGAGGATCGGTAAGTTCCGTGCCCGCGCGTCAGAAAGGATCGGAATCTCAAGTGGCACACCTGGTGAAACGACTATAAAATCCGCGTCAGCGATGCATTCCGGCGGATGTCCACCTAAAAATTTTCGATACGCGCTGCCGGTTTGATCCGAATTGTGTGAACTATCTAACGCAGCGATTTCTCTTGACAGTGTATCAGCGGTGCGTGTGTCTGTAACCGTAACCGTAGCACCGGATGTCTGTAGTAATTTTGCAGCGGCGACTCCACTTCGATTTATCCCAAAAACTGTGACCTGTTTTCCTTGTAATTGCACACAAAATCCCTCAATGCGTGGCGCAAAGTGACACCTACCGGAGTTTCAATGTACTCAAAGCGATTAGAACTAAGATGAGTCCGATAATCCAAAACCTGATAACGACTTTGGACTCCTTCCAACCAGAGAGCAGGAAATGATAGTGGATCGGTGACATCTTGAATACACGTTTGCCAAATGTGCGGTAGGACCAGACCTGAATGATAACTGACAGCGCCTCGGCAACGAAGATAGCACCGACAATCAGAAGTAGAAACTCCTGTTTTATAAGGACAGCCACGGTTCCGAGCGTCGCTCCGAGCGCTAAAGAGCCAGTATCTCCCATAAAGACCTGCGCGGGATGACCGTTATACCATAAGAATCCTAATCCTGCACCGACCAGCGAAGCACAGAAAATCGTCGCGACTTCACCGCTCATCGGTAGGTGGAAGATATTCAGGTAGGCTGCGATCTCGTTGTGACTCGTCATATAACCGACGATTCCCAAAGTCCCTGCGACGAACAGTGTACAACCGATCGCCAATCCATCCATTCCGTCTGTAAGATTGACGGCGTTAGAGGTGCCGACAATGACCAAGGTTGCGAACGGAATAAATAGGATACCTAAATTTGGCTGAACATCTTTGAAAAAAGGGAGAATCAGCGATGTTCGCGTCGTTGGATCGCCAATTTGTGCCGGTCCCCATTTGTAAAGATAGCCTGCAATTGCCAACGCTCCGATGGTTTGAAGGATGATCTTATGCCATCCGCGCAGCCCTAAGGATTGCTGTTTTACCAATTTGCTGTAATCATCGAGAAACCCGAGTCCACCAAACCAGAGGGTCGCCAAAATCATCAGGTAGATATAGTGCTGATCCAACCGTGACCAAAATATCACCGATATGAGTACGGAGGCGATGATGAGGACACCCCCCATCGTTGGGGTTCCGGCTTTGCTTTGGTGATCTTTGGGTCCCTCCTCTCGTATATGTTCGCCGATCCGGAGCTGCTTGAGCCGTCTTATCATGAATGGACCTAAGACGAGTGCAATAATGAGCGATGTTGCCGTTGCATAAATAGCACGGAAACTGATGTAGCGAAAAACATTGAATGGCGAAAAGATATCGACAAGATTCTCGTACAGGAACTGGTAAAACATTTTAGTCTACAAGATATGACACACTGCAGGCGGGGTTTTAAACCCTTAAGAAACACTTTCTTTGCCTTGGATTTTAGCGTTTGCAAAAACCCTGCAGTGGGGCTGCGTAAGTCCTATTTGGTTTACGCCGTGTCTCCGAGTTTGTTACCCTTCTTCAATTTGGAAAGGCTCGCATCTGCTTGACTCAGGAGATTGGTCGTATAAGTATAAGTGAGTGTATTTTTCTTCGCGTGCGCTGCAAACGCTAAGTCAATCAGTTCCGATACAAGTTGCGGGAATTCAATGCCTTGATGTGCCCACAAATAGTAGCTATATGAACCGGGGATCGTATTAATTTCATTGACGTAAACATTTTCATCGGCATCTACGAGGAAGTCAATACGCGCGACACCGGCACAATCTAAAATCTGAAAGGTGCGTTCCGCAAGCTGTTGTATATGTAACGTTAGTTCTTCCGAAATGGGTGCAGGAATTTTCCGATCTGCACCTGCCATTCCTGAAGATTCATCTTCTTGATGGATATATTTATCATCAAAACTGAGGAAGCTCGCCTCTGTTATAGGCTGTTCACAGACAGAGACTGTCGGTTCCTCTGTTCCCATCACGGCACAATTGATTTCAATAGGATCCTCAACGGCTTGCTCAGCAAGCATTCTACGCGAGTAGTTTCCAGCGACCTCAATAGCACTGAGGAGTTCATCTTGATTTTTGACATAAGCGACCCCAATACTGGAGCCTCCCATTGCAGGTTTAACAAAGAGCGGATAGGAGAGCGTTGTCTCGACATCTTCAATGATCGCGTCCGCTCCGATTTCCCACTCGTGCTGATCCCACCATACATAAGGAAGCACAGGGAGTTGATTTTCGTTAAAAATCGCTTTCATCATGATTTTGTCCATACCGACAGCTGAACCGACCACGCCAGCACCCACATAAGGTAGATTCATGAGCTCTAACAGACCTTGGAGGGTTCCGTCTTCGCCATGCATCCCGTGTATCGCCGGAAAAACAACATCTACCGGAAGAACCGTCCGTTTGCGGAGGTTCTGACCGAGCCAATGTTTGGAATTGACAACAAATGTCGGTTGCGGATGGAATTCAACGGTAACTTTGTCGAAATCAGACGGATGTGGTAGAGAACCTTCCGTGAAGGTAGATAAATTGTGAAGTGCGTCGCCTGTCAGCCATTCACCGTTCTTCGTGACGTAAATGGGGATGACGTTATGATTCTCTTGCAAAGCGAGGCAGACCTGGTGCGCGGTTACGATTGAAACTTCGTGTTCAGGTGTGCGTCCGCCGAATATAAGGACTACATTGTGTTTTGACATTTTTTTTGCTTCTTACCATTGTGGTGATTCGTTTTTTTAGGAACTTGTGAGACCTGTTTAGAAATTGACGTTACGAGGCAGCGTTTTCCTCGTTGTAACTATCTGGGAGATCGTTCTCAAAGAGAACAACATCACCCGCTCGTACGTGTGTTGCTAAATGCTGTTTGACCTCTTCCAAGTTGAGGGCGACAATGATCTGTTGGCTCGGGTATTCAGCAGCCTTCAAACCGTCAAGGATCGGTTTGGTTTGTATGGGACCCACTAAGATAATCAGATCGCAGACATCGGCAGCTGCTTCTCCGAGCCGTCTGTTTTCTTCGTATTCTTTTTCACCGAGTTCTATCATACCGGGTGTTACGAGTACCTTCTTCCCATCCCCGATCTCATCGAGTGCTTCAAGTGCCGCCTTCGCACCGACAGGATTCGAGTTGAAACTGTCATCAATGATGGTCACACCACCGGCACCGGTCGTCAATTGTAATCGGTGCGGTACAGGTTCAACCTTAGCGACAGCTTCCCGAATCTCTTCAAGCTCCATTCCACATTCCATAGCAACTGTCATAGCGGCGAGAATGTTGGAAACATTGTGTTTGCCTAAAAGGTGTGTTTGGATTTCGGTGTCCGTAATATCGAATTTCTCAGTATTCGCATGTACGGTGAAGGCGAGTCCGTTATCCGTGTATCGAACGTTCGTAGCGATTAGATCGGCAGTGTCGGCAACCGAAGCCACAGGAGACGCTTCCGTAGCGTAGCGTCGGACGGGACTCCCCGTCTGTTCCCGTTTATCGGCAAGTCCGGCACAAATTTCGTTGTCGCAATTGAAGACAGCAAGTCCATCGGCTGGTAACGACTCAATGAGTTCATATTTTCCCTTTGCGATATTTTCTATGCTTTTAAAGCGTTCTAAATGCTGCGGACCGACAGCCGTGAGAATACCGATTTGCGGGGAGGCTAAATTGCACAATTCTCGGATGTCGCCGCGTTTATATGCACCCATTTCAACGATAAAGACCTCGTGTTCGGCAGTCAGATCACCACGGATAACCTTACAAATTCCCATCGGTGTATTGTAACTATTCGGTGTCATTAAAGTGTTGAATTTCTGCGATAGGATTTGATGCAAAATATACTTCGTACTCGTTTTGCCGTAACTTCCGGTAATACCGATGACTCTCGGTTGAAGCGTCTTGATGCGTCTCCTTGCAGAAAAAAGGTATGCCTCATTTATCGTCCGTTCCAAAGGATAAATGAGCAGGTTCGCAACCGTTAGGTTAATGACGGCTATCTCACTAAAAAGGAGGATAGCGATTCGCGATGGGTTTGTTGTTGCTGCCAAGGAGAGTACTGTTGCGGTGGCAGCGAGTAAGCAGATCGCAAGTCCGAATACGCGTTTCGCGCGTGCTGTATAGACAAGCGGTTTTTTCGCTTTGACTTTTTTCCGCCGTATAATCAGAAAAATTTGGGATATACTCCATCCCGCACACAGAGGCGCAAACCATCTGTCAGGAAACTGTGGATAGAACGCTGCGAGAATCAGAAAACCGCCGATAACAAGGATCTCCTTGACTTCAAAACAGTTCGTCAGATGTTGGCGTATCCATTTCAAGTATCTGCCTGTCTTGTAACCGTCAAGTTGAAGTATATGGAGTCCACTTGCGGTTCTGATGATTGCCCGTGTCAAACAGGTTAACGTGGCGAAGTAGAAAAGTATTGTAATCAAACTCATAATCCTTTTTCCTTGCCTCAAAACTATGTCGGTCGTGCTTCCTATGCGTTTGCGATCTTTAAAAAACTGGCGACAATTCGGCAAAATTGTGGAAACTGGTCGAGGTAGGAGAAGTGTCCCGCCTCTTTCAGGACGACGAGTCCGGCATCAGGTATCTCGCGTTCCATAACTTTTCCGAACCATACAGGCGTATCTTTATCGTGTTCACCCCAGATAAGGAGCGTTGATGCGGAGATTCGAGGTAACAGAGAACGTAGGTCTTGATTCACAACTTTAACAAGCGTTTCACGCATTTCGCCAGCCTCTTGATAATCTTTAGAACCGAGGCGGGCGGAGAGTGCGTTCGCGAGTCGTTCACCGGATGTTCCACACCGTCGGATCCATTTACCTGCTTTTGCCAGTCCTACGCGCAGGTAATATTTGGGAGGCCGTTTCGGTCGAAGTCCAGCACTGTCCACAAGGATGAGTTTGTCCACTTTCTCAGGGTGTTCCGCTGAAAGGATAATCGAGATTCTGCCACCAAAGGAGTGACCGATGAGGTGTGCCTTAGAAATGTCGAACTTCTTCAGGAACACAGTGACGAACTCGGCATAGTCGGACGAGTCCCACGGTGTAGGAGGTATTTGACTGTTCCCGAATCCGGGCAGGTCGAGTGCGTAGACTTTGTGGGATTCTGAAAGCCATTTGAAGACAGGTTGAAAACTTGCGGCTTCACCGCCCCAACCGTGCAGCAAGATAACGACATCGCCCTCTCCGGCGACCTGATATGATATATTGAGGTTGTTGATTTCTGTACTTGGCATCGATAACTTTTTCACGTTTTCTGAACCGTTAGAGCGATTCTAAAAAATCCGCAGCGATAACCCTATCGTCAAAAGGAAATTTTTTGCCGTTAATCTCTTGATAATCCTCATGTCCTTTACCGGCAATTACGACGACATCCCCCGATTTTGCCGTTGCGATTGCGTGGTGGATAGCGTCACGTCTCCCCGAAATACACACATATTTTGCATCATGTGGTAAATTTGATACAATCTGTGTAATAATTGCATCAGGGTCTTCAGTCCTCGGATTGTCCGATGTAATTACGGAGTAATCGGCGATTTGTGCGGAAATATTTCCCATTTTGGGACGTTTTCCGTTATCTCGGTCCCCGCCACATCCGAAAACGGAAATGAGTTCTCGGTTGGTGATACGTCTCGCTGCGGTCAATATATTTTCCAATCCATCCGGTGTATGTGCATAATCGACAATAACGGCGAAATCTTGTCCACGCTCAACGAGTTCAAATCTGCCTGGGACGACCGTATTGGCGAGTCCGTCCTGAATAGCCGACACGGGACAACCGTAACGAAGCCCGGTAGCGATAGCCGCAAGTGCGTTATAGATGTTATACGCCCCGAGCAATCGTAGCTTAACCGGGAAACGTCCTGCCGGTGTAATTGCGGTGAATGCTGATCGGTTATATGAGAACGCTATATTTTCGCCATACAGATCCGCGCGATCGTCGGCACCATACATCAGAACCTGTGTACTTGTACAAACTTCCGCAATACGTTCTGTTACAGGCGTGTCGCTATTCAAAATTGCGAACCCGTTATCGCTGAGTTGCTCAAATAGCATCAGTTTCGCCTTTAAGTATTCTTCCATTGTCTGATGGTAGTCGAGATGGTCTTGCGTAAAATTTGTAAAGACAGCGGTGTCAAAGGCGAGTCCCGCCAAGCGTTGTAGTGCTAATCCCTGGGAAGAGGTTTCCATTACGACGTATTCTACACCCTCTGCAAGGAATTGTTTAAAGAGGTCATGAAGCGCGAATGCGTCGGGCGTTGTGAGGGAAGTAGGGAGTATCTCTTCTTTGCCGTGTGCGTCTGTGTATCGGTGTCCGACTGTCCCGATGAGTGCGGTTCTTTGTCCGGATGCTTTAAGTATTGCGTAGATCAGATGTGCGGTTGACGTTTTGCCGTTTGTGCCGGTAACGCCGATGAGTTTGAGGTCTTTTGCAGGGTTTCCGTGCCAATTAGCCGCGAGCAGCGTGAGGGCGCGTCGTCCATCTCGGACTTGTAAGTATGTCGTAGATGCCGCGGGTATCTCCAACGCCATTGCAGGTTTCTCGCCAATGATACCGACCGCTCCCCGCTGAAGCGCATCAGCAATGAAAGTGTGACTGTCCACATGGATACCTTGATAACAGACAAAAACGTTACCGGGTTCGACTTCCCGATTGTCACTGACAATACCGGTAATATTGATGTCAAGAGACCCTGTATTTGCGATAGGATTTAATCCACGGAGCAGATCACGAAATTTCACAGTCCGGCTCCTTTCACAGCGAGGTTTCTTGCCGGTGTCTTCTCTTTTACAATAGGCACGGATTGAGGCGGTTGAGCTTGTGTGGGTCCGAAGAATTCCGTCTGTTTCAAGTATTGAATCGTTTGGGTGGCGATCTTCTGGAAAGTCGGTCCTACGATGCGTCCACTGAATCTGGCACCCGTCGGTTCATCAAGCATAACGATGATTGATACCATCGGATTATCGGCGGGTAGGAATCCCATGAAAGACATAATCTCTTTTCCTAAGTATCCTTTGCCGCCTTTTTCAGCTTTTTGTGCCGTTCCTGTTTTTCCAGCGACACGGTAGCCTTCAACGCGTGCGCGCCGCCCGCTACCTTCCTCAACAACACCGACAAGGGTCTCTGTCATCTGCTTGGCGGCGTGCGGGTTCAGGACTTGCCGGACTTCGATCGGATATATTTTCTTAATCATCTGCCCGCTACTGTCTCTAATTTCTGACACAACATGCGGATGCAGAAGTTTTCCACCATTGGCAATCGTGTTTAGGGCATTTAGCATCTGTAGAGGCGTTACCATAATGCCTTGACCAAAAGGCACAGAACCGAGAGAATGGATATCCCAGCGTTTCACAGCAGATAGGCTGCCGCTGTGTTCATAGGGGAGATCCACACCAGTCGGTTTACCGAACCCGTACTGTTCGATATAATTACCGAAGGCTTGATGTCCCAATTGTTGCACGATTTTAATCATACCGATGTTGCTCGATTTTTGGACAACTTCGTCAAGCGTCAACCATCCTTTCGGTGAAACATCTTTAATAATCCTGCCGTTTGAGAGTCGATACCGTCCATTCTCACAGAAGACCTTTGACGCAGGGGTCATAACCCCTTCGTTTAGGACAGCGGAAGCGGCGACGATTTTAAAGATGGATCCGGGTTCATAAGCGAACCAGACACCGAGGTTCCGTTTTGCGTCCTCACTGCTGTCGGTATATGCGTTCAGATCGTAGGTCGGGTAACTCGCGAGTGCGAGTATCTCTGCGGTTCGTGATGCCATGACGATCACAGTCCCGCGCGGTGCGTTCCACTCTTTACAAGCAGCTGCTAATTCCTTTTCAGCAACATCTTGGATGTATTCGTCAATTGTTAAAACGACACTATATCCGTAATCGTGGGTGAAGTCCCCATCGGTTAGTAGGTTTATCGGTTCGTTTCGTGCTGCAGCTGCACGCTGCGCAGCCAGACGTTCCTTCGCGCTCAAAAGGTAATTGTTGTACTGAAACTCAATCCCTTCGCCCATATCTTGGTCATTTATGTGCCCAATAACTTGTGAGGCGAGTGCACCTTTCGGGTAAATGCGTTTCTGTTCAACCTTGTGTCGTATACCGCGGATGTCTTTCTGGATTGAACGAATTTCGTCAAGCTGTTCATAATCCATATCTCTCTTGAGCCAGACGAACTGTTTATCCTTACGGTCAAGTTTCTTCAGCAATTCGGACTCCGGAACATCTAAAACGGGGGCAAGCCTTCGAGCGACATCTGCAGGATGGTCGCGCATATATTTCGGATCGGCATAAACAGAGAGGCTGTGACGGCTCAATGCCAAAATGTTTCCGTCTCGGTCTAAAATTCTGCCCCGTTTTATGGTCGCTGTCTTTGGAGAAAGCCATGTACGTTCGGCTGTCTCCTGGGGCGTCGCATCGTTAGAAACCTGTAGTTTGAACAATTTACCAACCAGTAATAAGAACCCTACCTGCATCACAATAAGCACAAAAACGAGGCGGCGAATGGATAAATGCTGTCTGTTTTTCATATTTTTCCTATCAAGAATATTTATGATTCCAAATACCTTCCAGACAAGGCAGAAGGCAATTTCTAAAAAACAAAACTATTTGTCCCATATTATCTGCGAGGCTTCCGTTGGTTCAACCATCTTCAGTTCAGTGACGATTTTCCGAACGCTCTGCACACTCGTTAACGTCGATTCTTCTAACTCAAGCTGGTGAATCTCATCCTGAAGATAACTTTTCTGTCTTTCATAGACAGGTTGGCGAAGGAGAGCGACATTTTTCGCGTAAGACGAAAACCAGATACTACCGGCAAAAACACAAAAAGACAATCCGAAAACGATGTAGACCAACGGAAACCTCTTTTTCGGTTTAACTTCCTCTGTTTTTGTGATACGTGCTGAATGGAAATCTGACGTTTGCATGTTTTAGTTTCCTGACCGGTTTTCGGGAACTGAGTTGCTCCATATCACTTTATGAGAGTTTTCTAAAGATTTTAGGGTTGTTTGATGGAAAACCCCTATGGTTTCTAAACGTTGAAGATTCTATTTAAGATACACTTTTTTCATAGCACTGTTAGGCTACAATTTGCGAGCGACACGGAGTTTCGCACTGCGTGATCTCGGGTTGTGCTGAACCTCAGTCGCATCGGGGAACACTGGACGTTTTGTGAGAACTTCTACCGATGCGCTGTGTTCGCATATACAGATAGGCGTTTTAGGTGGACAAATACACGTTCTCGCCCATGTCTGAAAACGACGTTTAACGATCCTATCCTCAAGTGAATGAAAACTGATAACACACAAGCACCCGTTGGGTTTTAAGAGTGTGACTGCGACATCTAAGCCTGCCATAAGGTTTTCGAGTTCGGCGTTGACATAAATCCGTAGTGCCTGAAACACACGAGTGGCTGGATGGATTTTGAACCTACCTTTCGGGACGGATTGCCTAATAATTTCTGCCAACTGTGTCGTTGTGGTTATCGGTTCGTGTTGCCTCGCTGCAACAATCCGGTGTGCGATCCGTTTAGCGAAGCGTTCTTCGCCGTACCGTCTGAAAATATCAACAAGAACATCCACCGGACTATCATTGACCACTTGCATAGCCGTCGGCATCGTCTCTGCAGCGGCATCGTTCTCGTGTCCCGAATTCATACGCATATCCAAGGGTGCAGTGTGGTTAAAACTAAACCCTCGGTGTGGTGCGTCTAACTGCAGAGAGGACACGCCTAAATCAAGTAGAATGCCGTCTACAGCATGAACCGCATGGCTTTCGAGCAGGACGTTCATCTCAGCAAAATTGCCGTTGATGAGAGAGAACCGCTCCCCGAAAATCTGTAGTCTCTCCTTGGCAACGGAAATGGCGTCGGTATCGAGATCAATCCCGAAGATATGTCCATTCGGTGCGGAGGCTTTTAGGATGGCACTGCTATGTCCCCCTAATCCGACAGTTCCGTCTATATAAACACCATCCGATTTCGGTTTAAGAAAGTCAACGACTTTATCACATAAGACAGGGGTATGGCTGATATCCATAACTTTTTCGTGTGTATCCTGATATTTTAATAATATTGTTTAGCAAGAATCATGCCAATCTATTTTTCATTGGCGGCGGTTAACGTCACGGGTCTATCCGGTTTCGATAGATAGCCGTTACGAGTTCCATCGTTTTGACTGCATCTTCAAAACAGGTTAACGGCTGCCGATCCTGTTGGATACAATCGACAAAATGCCGACTCTCTGCATAAAACCCATAAGTTTTATACGTTTCATTGGAACCGGCTGCTTCCTCAGTCGTGATTTCAGTTGTGCCTTCGGATGTGTGGATTACAGCGCGTCCGCCCGCGTCAGGATTGATATAGGCGGAAACCGCACGGGCATGCATTTCAAAGATATGGATACGTCCACCGACTGCCCAATTCGTGGAAAGGTACCCGGAGGCACCGCTCGTAAATTTGACGAGTGCGTTGAAACTGTTTTCTCGTTCGGAATAGAAGTTGTTGATGTCGCTTGCGACGGCTTTCACCTCGCCACCCCCAAGCCACCGAAGTGCGTCTACTGCGTGAACCGCATCACAGGTTAAAACATCTATCACACCGTCGTAGTAGAGTGCATTCGGTGTGTTTTTATGGAAGGTTGACATGCACTGGATAATCGGACCGCGTTCCTCAACTATCGTTTTAACCTGCTGTAAGAGCGGGATAAAACGACGATTAAAGCCGACCATCGTTTTACAACCGTTCTTCTCCGCAGCGAGTGCCATCTCCTTCGTCTGGTGGAGCGTAACACCCGGCGGTTTCTCAATAAAGACATGGAGTCCTTGTGATAAACAGTGGATAACAAGCGGATAGAGGTGTTGCGGCGGCATCAAAACATACACAGCGTCGGGAGATGTTTTTTCGAGCATCTCGCGATAATCGCTGAACGTCTGATCAATTTCAAATCGTTCTGCTGTTGCTTGAAGTTTCGCTGGCACGAGGTCACACAATCCAACAAGGTTCACATCTTCACAGTCTCTGAGCGACGGATAATGGACACCGTTTGCCATCCCGCCTGCCCCAATCAGCGCGATATTGACTTTTTTCATTTCCGAACCTCCTTGCAAATCTTTCCTTGCATATTAACGGAGACGATGTTAAAATACAATCAGTTTTTTGCATTGAAACTATCTATCTCTGCGTACACAACACTATGAACACGGATCCTATCAAATTAGAACTCTACAAAAACATCCTAACCTCAGTCGCTGAGGAGATGGGTGTAACGCTACAACGGACAGCATTTTCACCGAACATCAAAGAACGGCTCGATTTTTCGTGTGCTGTTTTTGATGGCAGCGGTAAAATGGTCGCCCAAGCTGCACATATCCCGGTGCATCTCGGCTCTATGCCGCTCTCCGTCCTTGCAGCGATTGAACGGACCGAAATGGCACCGGGTGATATGATCGTCCTCAACGATCCGTATTGCGGGGGTACGCACCTACCAGACATTACGCTGGTCGCGCCTGTCTTTTCAGCTGAAAAACCGAGTGGTGGAGAAAACCGCCCTGTCTTTTTTGTCGCGAACCGTGCCCATCACGCAGATGTCGGCGGTATGACACCCGGCTCGATGCCGATTGCGACGAGCGTGATTCAGGAAGGCATCCGTATTCCACCCGTTAAACTTATCCGTGGTGGTGAATTAGATACTGACCTCTGGGAATTAATCCTCGCGAATGTCCGTACGCCGGAAGAACGGCGCGGCGATATGGAGGCACAACTCGCAGCGAACCGCGTCGGGGAGCGTAGACTGCAGGAGATAGTCAATAAATACGGTACGCCAGAAATCACAGCGTATATGCAGGAGCTCTGCGCGTACGCCAGCCGAATGGTGCGGGCACGTCTCCGAGAAATTCCAGACGGTCGTTACGTATACGCCGATGTACTTGACAACGACGGTATTACTGAGGATCCGATTGAAATACAGGTTGCAATTGCGATTGAAGACGATACAGCAGTCGTCGATTTTACGGGTACAGCCCCACAGGTGCGAGGATCTGTCAATGCGATTTATGCTATCACGCTCTCCGCAGTTTTTTACACGTTCCGATGCCTCGCTGGGGCAGACGTTCCCGCAAATGCCGGGTGTCTGGAACCGATTCAGGTTATCGCGCCTGAGGGAACCGTTGTGAATGCGACGTTCCCTGCAGCGGTCGCCGGTGGAAACGTCGAAACATCACAGCGAATTGTTGATGTACTGCTCGGAGCGTTGGCGCAAGCCTGTCCGGATCAGATTCCTGCTGCGAGTTCCGGTACTATGAATAATCTCACAATCGGCGGCTATGATACTTCACGTGGAAAGGATTTTACCTACTACGAAACGATCGCAGGTGGGATGGGGGCACGTCCGAACCGAGACGGTATTGATGCCATCCATACGCACATGACAAATACCATGAACACACCGATAGAGGCGATTGAGACGAGTTATCCGATGCAAGTAGCAACCTACGCGATCCGACGTGGAACGGGTGGCGCGGGAAAATTTCGAGGCGGTGATGGCGTTATTCGAGCATTGCGGCTTTTAACAGATGCAGAGGTGACCATCCTTTCGGAACGCCGAACCCGCGGTCCTTACGGTTTGCAAGGTGGGGAATCAGGACAACCGGGGTGTAATGTGTTAATCTCTGGTGGCGAAGAGCACCCGTTAGCAGGCAAGATTTCTGTTTCTACGCGCGAAGGCGATGTTATTCGCATAGAGACCCCCGGTGGCGGTGGATTCGCGTCTTAGCCATTAACGTTGTTATGGTGAAACCTGTATAGAAATGCTGCGCGGCGAAAATAAAAAATAATTTGCTTTTTTAAATTTAAAAATGTTATCATATATAACTTAAAAAATATTAATCATATATACGAGTATTTTCTGATGTTAAAACGATTTGATAGGATCTCGATTTCCAGCATAGAGAAAAATTATGGAGAATAACAGTGAAAAAATTGACGCAATCAGCATTTCAGAAGGCAAAGAACTTTGTAATGGATCAGGGAAGGGCGTTGGACCAAAGACGTTTTGAGTTCCATTTTGAAAATGGGTCCGTTGATGCCGTTCTTACCGCGCTAACACCTTATCAAAACGAGGATGGCGGTTTCGGCCACAGTCTGGAGCCTGACATCAGGACACCGTTTTCGTCTGCGATTGTGACCACAGTAGGTTTCCAAATTCTCAGAGAAATTCAAGCCCCTGCAAGTCACATATTGGTCCGGAAAGGAATCGAGTATTTTATCGCCACCTACGAGGCATCTCAGCAGGTATGGCATATCGTTCCACCCGAAGTGGATGACGCGCCTCACGCGCCTTGGTGGAATTATGAGAACAGTGCCGAAACCTTCGATCAGTTTCTGGTTAACCCCCGCGCTGAGATTGTCGGATATTTGCACGAATTTAGCGATGGCGTGCCGCCAAAATTGCTGGAGACATTAACAGCGGCTGTTCTGGAGCATCTATATTCCTTGCGCGACGAAATGGAGATGCACGACTCCCTCTGTTTCGTAAGGCTCGCGGAGACGGAGGCACTGCCAAATCGGGACAAGGTCTGGGCGAAACTCGCTCAAGCAGCGGCGCACAGTGTTGCTCGGAACGCGGAGCAGTTGACTGGTTATGTGCTCAAACCTTTGTGGTTGGTGTCCTCTCCAGAATCACCCTTAGCTGCTGGGCTCAAGAATGAAGTGGCGATGAACTTGGATTTTGAGATCGAACAGCAGGGCGAGGACGGCTCTTGGTCCCCGAATTTCTCCTGGGGCGATCAATATCCAGAGGCGTGGCGAACAGCCAAGCGGGAATGGCAATCGAGGTTCACGGTTGATACTTTGAAAACATTGAAAGATTTTGGTCGCATTGAGCAAATGGACGAATAAAGAGTGCCGATTGACTCAATTGGCAGGATCAATTCACTCTGTGTGTTATGTTAGTGGTCTGCGAATAAACACGACTTGACCTGCAAAGAAAAATACAACGTTATAAAGCAAAAGAACCACCAGCAGATTGAAATGCATCGATATTACGTCTGAAAGGAAAAACTTCGGTGGCACAAAATCTGGTGGATCTGCTTTCAATATGCGTTGTAGGATTTCATAGTCTCCGGTTTCTTCAATGTAACTGTTAACGTGTTCAGCATACTGACTGCGGTATCGAACAACAGCGCGACGGAAATTCCATTCGCTGAGAATCCCGGTATTCGCTACATCAGTCGTTAAAAAAACAAATGCTGCTGAGGGTGAAATTAGAGAAAGGGACATGTTCATATCGGCTTGTGCTTCAACTGCGTTGATAAAATCTTGCCGGATTTCTGCTGCCTTTCCTACGCTTAGGTTCATCTGTCTCCGCTCTGCTTTCGCGCGGATTTCGTATATAGTTTGTTTCTCCGCATCACTTAGGACTGTTGGATCGCCGCCATGCTCCTGTATGAATTCCTCTACCTCCTCTCGGCTCTGTTCCCGAATGTCTCCTGATAGTCTTCGTATATTCTCATGGATCTCATACACTGTAGGGATAGGACGCAAATAGGCGGCTAAAAATGGGCTGAAGTTGGGAATCACCAAAACTATAACAACCCATAATGCCATTAGGGTAGTTAGGGTAGTTTTTGGATGTTTTGTCAAACACGATCCAAAAAGCCCAAGCGCGCAAAAAACAGATAGGTACAACAGAGCCAGAAAAAAAAGAAATAAGGTTGCTGACCAATCCGAGGGATGGAGATTTACATTGGGCATCAGGTATAAAATCAAAATCACACTAATCAATGCTGGTAATAGAGAAGTAATTAGACTGAGATAACTCCCAACGAACTTCGTAGCTAAAAGCAGCGGACGTGAAATGGAATTTATCAGCACCAGTCGTAAGGTCCCGCGACGATACTCCCCTGAAATAGCGTCATACGTAAACACGAATGCTAATAGACTCCCCACAATGTTAAAGAAGAAGACAAAATCTAACTCGGAAAAGAGATAGCGGTTTGGGTTGTTAACAAATTGTCGATTGTTCTCAAATTGAGGACCTGTTGTCGCCTCACTATTAGCATTCAAAGAGAGTTCTTCGTCCAATCCTGTTACCAGAACCCGCAATGTCGGAAGGTCCCGGTTCATCCAGTACCAACTATATTTATTCGTATACAGATAGTCTTTGAGTTTGTATCCTGTATATAATTGACGGCCCACCCACGTCCCATCCATCGCTAACATTACCGTTGACCCGATGAGAAAAATCAGTGCCAAGATCATTGAAACCGCAAAACGAGCACTGAGGATATGATCATGTATCTCTTTTTTGATTAATGTCCAGAACATGTTTCCTCGATTCCGCTGTCATCTGACATCATAACGATGAAACGCTAAATTTGCGCCCATAAACAACAAAACGTTCCACAAGAGAAGCAGTTGCAAATCAATCCAAATCGCAGCGAAACTGCGTTCCAGTGGCTCGGGCTGATGAACAAACATGGACCATTGTCCCCCTTGTCTGACGTTCCGTTTAAGCCATGCGAAAAGTCGTCGCCGATACTCTTGATAATCTGGTATTCCTGTTTGTGCAAGTGTCGTTGAACCGTGGACGTAAGATGCCAATGGAGAAAGACGGGAGAGGTTTTTTCCTAACTCAATTTGGCGATCGATTTTGGCAATATAGGTATCGTCCATTGACCACAATATCTCTCGTTGTTCCTCAGTGATGTCGTGTTCGGTAACAACCTGTTCCTTCATTTGTCTATGCTCGCCCTCAGAGGGAGCTGGCGCAATTGTCCTCGTCGCTAAAAGCGCGAGCCTCGGTACCCATAACGCCCATATCATCCAAATAAATAAACACAAGACGAGAGAAGTTGCCTCCCGATGAACCACTGTAGAAACGAGTAAACCGAGTGTAAAAAACACAGAGAGATAGATTAAAGTAAAGCAGATAATGCCACCGAGTCGCAGAAAATGTTCACTGGAAAGTGAAACGCCGGAGAAAGTATACATATAGATGAACATGAGCAGCACTGCCGGAGAGAAACTCAAAAGCAGACTGATATAGCCGCCGATCCATTTGCCTAATAGAAATGTTGATCGCCGAAGAGAGTTGCTCAGCACTAAGGAGAGGGTATGTGTCTCTTTTTCACCGCAGATACTATCATAAGAGAGAAAAATTGTAAGGACTGACAAGACTATACTAACAATATAGACGAAGTCGGGAGTCTCAAAGAGTTCAAAGATGTGACGTTCCTCACCAAAACGCATGAAAACTTGTCCGACAACATTATATCTCGGATGAGCATTTGGAATGACTGGACGGATTTCATTTGTTCCTTTCGCTATTAGACTTAGTGGTTGTGGAGGTCTGGAGATGCCACGAGCCAAATTCGACTGTTTCGCTCGGTGTTGGTAATCGTGTGACATCAAAACGATAGAAATTACACATAAAACGATACAGACAATGCTTGTTAGGATATAACGACCACTGGTGAGATTATCAATCAGTTCGTGCTTGATTAAGTTACCAAGTTGACCCATATCATCCCCTGTCAAGGATTTAGCAGACATACCAATCAGTCAAATCGAATATTCAAGTGCCTCACTTTATTGATTCCTTGAAAGAAACAAAACATTTAGACAAGGCGAAGTCCTGAAACCCGATTTCTCTACGGTGGCCGCTTCGCTCGTACCGTTATGACATCAGCTGTGAAGTTTTCGCCAGGCATCTCAATGACTCGATGGGATACATCCGCACGCTCAATAATGAGATTCAGAGAGAACAGCAACTATTTCGCCAGGGGTTGCAAGCAATTCCGCAGGGATATCCGAATCGGTACTTGATTGCGCAATTCCGATATACACAAGGATACCGCCGGGAGTTAGCAATAATGGAAGCTTGAGTTGAGAATAAGCCGGATTCTGTATGTGGTGATCATTCATCTGGGATGGATGTTGCCATCCACCTCAAGCGGTTACCTCGGGACGAGGCGGGCAACCTCTGTATGCCCCTGATTTACCTTGCTCCAGACGGGGTTTACCGAGCTCCGTAAGTCACCTTACGGACTGGTGCGCTTTTACCGCACCGTTTCACCTGTACAACGTTTTGAGACGTTGTAGTTTGCTTTCTGTTGCACTTTCCATAGCGTCGCCGCTCCTGGGTGTTACCCAGCATCCTGCCCTGTGGAGTCCGGACTTTCCTCATCTTATCGGTTAATTCCGATCAAGACGCGACCACCTACTCAACTCAAGTCTTTTCTATTATATCCCAACTGAGACTTTGAAGGCAACGAAATCGGAACGTCCCTTATCATCGGCTTGCCGATGCGCTTCCTTGAGTGCCTCAAGATAGCGGTCTAATGTATCTAATGTTTGTTACTGATAACGTGAGTTTGATAATTAAACGTTGGTTGGAGAATAAAATATAAATGGATGTAGGTTGGGTTGAGCGGTAAAGCCACAGGAAACCTATTTTCGCTATACACTATACACAACGTTCCGTTCTTCAATGAACCCTTCGGGGAGATAGGTGTAGCGAAACCCAACATCCCAAACGGTGTCAGTCTCATAATGCGTTGGGTTTCACTCGGTTTTTGGTAATTCAGGGTTCTCTGTTCTTCTAAAGCCCCTGTACTGTGTGCGATTTTCAGGAGGTCACCGTTCAACCCAACCTATAAGACGCTTCAATTTTTATTTTCAAACTCACGTCACTGATAGTCTTTGAGTTCCATTGTGCAATCACCTAACTGAAACAGTGAGTCTATCTGACTATGGAGGTGGAATTTTTAAATCTTTACAGATTTTCTCAACAAGCCATTTACCAATCTCATTATGGCGAGGCACAGAAGTTGAAATTTGGATACCTAAATGCATCTTACCCCATCGTGAGTGTCGGCCGCCCTCTCTAATAAAATAACAGTCATACTTCCTGAGATGTCTAACCAACGCCCTTCGTTTCATATCCGGATAATGATCTCCTCATGGTCAACTTTCGCAGCCTTGATAGCCTCTTTACGATTGTCCTCTATCATTTCGAGAAGCGTAATTCGTAGTGATTTAAGCAATTCGTCCTTAGTCCGTTCTTGGCCATTTACGCCGGGAATCTCCTGTATCCAGCCGATCCACCAACCTTCGTCTTTTTGGATAACAGCAGTATAAGTTTGCATCATCAGTTCTGTCCTCCTTTGAGAGGATATTATAGCATGAATTGGCAGTGATCTCCAGTCAAAATATAAAATTATGAAACAACGGAAACCTCTCTACATAAGGGATAGTGAGATGGTGTCCGTTGCCTTGACTGAACTCGAAAAAAATAAAAAACCAGAGCCATTCAGAACTATTCCGTTCTTGCTTTTGAATGACTCTGGCATATACGGTCTTAGGAGCATCCACTCGTCGCGCCGCAATTTGCGCAGCGATAGCAGGCACCACTTCTCAACATAAGTGCGCCACACTCAAGACAGGGTGGGGAGTCCGCTTGTTGTAGCACAATCAACTTCTCACGCGCCTCCCATGAATCAATAGCCCCGTTACTTCCGTGTCCATACGTAGAGCTTTCCTCAGCTGCCGCTATTTGTTCATCTAAGTTCAGCATATCGATTCCTTCTGGCGGTTCTTGAGAGAGGAACCGTTTGCCGAGCCATCGGAAAACGTAATCAATAATCGACTTCGCGATCGGTATATCGGAATTAGATGTGAAGCCTGACGGTTCAAACTGGACGTGACTGAACTTATTCACAAGCGACTCTAACGGTACACCGTATTGCAGCGCGATAGAGGTGAGGACTGCAATAGAGTCCATCAGACCGGAGACGACTGTACCTTCTTTGCTCATGCGGAGGAAGACTTCGCCGGGGCTGCCATCTTCATAAAGTCCGACAGTGATGTACCCCTCATGACCTCCGACACTGAATTTGTGTGTCAGAGAAGGACGCGTGTCTGCGAGACGTTTCCGAATCGGACGATCCTCAAGTAGGTCTTCGATGTTTGGTACGGTAATATTCGTATCTTCACTGTCTGAATCCTGCTGACTTCGCGTTGAGAGCGGTTGGCTCCCTTTGCTACCATCACGGTAAACGGCGAGACATTTGACCCCCTGTCGCCACGCTTCCACGTACAACGTCTTGATGTCATCTACACTTGCGTCGTGCGGGATATTGACGGTTTTTGAAATAGCACCAGAGATAAAAGGTTGCACGGCTGCCATCAATTTCACCGGTCCCATGTGGTTTATATAACGAGTTCCGTGCTTACCACACTGGACAGCGCAATCGAAAACAGCGTAGTGTGTCGGTGAGAGGTGCGGTGCGCCCTCAACTGTCCCTGTACCACAGATGAATTCCTCAGCCTTACTAATTTCGTCTTCAGTAAATCCGATGCTCGGTAGGATTTCAAAGTTCGGATCCGCTGCTTCTTCTTTGCCGATGCCCAATCGTTCGAGGCATTCATCTCCGAGGAAACCGGGTGAGAAGGCGAGATTCAGATCAAAAGCTGTCGGTAACATCCCCGCGACGCGATCAATATCTTCCTGCGTGAACCCTCTCCGTTTCAATGCGTCTGGATTGATGTGCGGTGCGCCTTCAAAGGTCCCCGTCCCGACGAGATAGGTAACAATCGCTTCCGTCTGTTGAAGCGTATAGCCTAAGTTGTTCAAGGCAGCTCGGACACTCTGGTTGACGATCTTCATGTAGCCGCCACCTGCAAGTTTTTTGAACTTGACGAGTGCGAATTCGGGTTCAATTCCTGTCGTATCGCAATCCATCAAGAAGGAGATGGTCCCGGTCGGTGCGATAACGCTAATCTGTGAATTCCGGTAGCCGAACTGCTCACCTTTTTCGACACAGAGATCCCAATCTACTTTTGCTGCTTCAAAGAGGTCAGCTGGACATGCCGCTGGATCGATATTATAAGCCGTTTCCCGGTGCATCCGCATAACGTCTAACATAGAATCCTGATTATCGTCGTATCCGGCGAACGCTCCGATGCTTCCGGCAATCTCAGCACTCGTCCGATACCCGTGTCCACTCAACATAGCAGTGATAGCACCTGCGTAAGCGCAAGCCTGTTCGCTGTCGTAAGGGATGCCTAAACGCATCAAAAGCGCGCCTAAGTTGGCGTAACCGAGTCCAAGGGGGCGGTATTCATGAGAACGTTGCGCGATATTTGCCGTCGGATATGAAGAAAGATCAACTATGATTTCCATAGCAGTGGCAAACACACGGACAGTCGCGCGGAAACCCTCAATATCAAAGCTACCGTCATCGTTCAAAAATTTGACGAGGTTGATACTTGCGAGATTGCAGGCGGAATCGTCCAAAAAGAGGTACTCGCTGCAGGGGTTGCTGGCGTTAATCCTGTCCGTATTTTTACACGTATGCCATTTCTGGATTGTGCTGTCAAACTGAACACCTGGGTCCGCGCACGCCCACGCGGCGTGTGCGATCTTCTCCATCAGTGTTCTGGCATCATATTCCTCGGCGACTTCACCGCTTGTTCGATAGGTGGTTTTCCAAGAGTTGCCCTGGAGGTAAGCATTCATGAATTCATCGGTAATTCGGACGGAATTGTTGCTGTTCTGTCCACTCACAGTGCCGTATGCCTCACCGTTGAAGTCAGATGGGTAGCCAGCTGCGATAAGTGCCTTCGCTTTCTCCTCTTCGCGAAGTTTCCAGTCAATATAATCAGCGATCTCCGGATGGTCCATGTCAAGGATAACCATTTTGGCTGCCCGTCTTGTGGTGCCGCCGGACTTAATACTGCCTGCCCACCGATCAAAACCTTCGAGGAACGAGAGCACACCAGAACTTTCACCGCCGCCAGAGAGCAGCTCACCTTTGGCACGCACCTTACTGAAATTAGAACCTGTACCGCTGCCGTATTTGAAGAGCCGAACCTCAGACCTCTGGAGCTCTAACATGGAGTCCAGAGAATCGTCAACACTTTGAATGAAACAGGCGGAATTTTGCGGGTGTTGATAAGCGTTGGTAGTTACCTTGACTGTTTCAGTGTCTCGGTCCCAATAATAGTTTCCGCCGCCGCCTTCAATATTATATTCGTGCCACAAACCGCAGTTAAACCAGACAGGCGAGTTGAATGCGCCACGTTGTGTGACGAGAATATGCGTCAACTCCATCTCAAACGCCTCTGCGTCTTCAAGGGTCGCGAAGTAGCCGCCATATTCTTCGCCGACTCTGCGGAGTGTGCGCGCCACACGGGTGACCAACTGACGGGCGCTGTCCTCTGCCTTTACCTCAGGCACCCCAGCTTTTCGGAAATATTTTGATGCTGCAATATCCGTCGCGAGTTGCGTCCAGTTCGATGGGACCTCAACCTGCTCCTGTTTAAAGATAATATCACCCTTTTCGTTGTAGATAGCCGCATCACGGCGTTCCCATTCCAACAAATCGTAGGGATGGACACCGGGTGTAGTAAAATAAGGTGTGAAAGTGAGCCCTGTCCGATTACCTCCGTTCGGAGGTTTTGGAGAGGTTGCCCCTTCATCAACCTCTTTTGGATTATCAACTGCCATACTCATACCTCTCTGGTTGTCGGTGCCCTCAAGAAAGCACCCGTAAAAAACCGTTTTATGGTGTGTGCTTGGAAGCACGTCTATACATATTTCTGAATTATGATTAATTTTCTTTTATAACAATTCGATGATAACGCTTTTTGCCAGCACGCAGCAACAGCGCGTCGTCCTCAAGCAGATCACTGCCGACGACCATATCTATCATCCGGTACTGTTTTTCATTGATGTAAGCACCGCCCTGTTGGATGAGCCGTCGCGCTTCGCTACGTGAATTTGCTAACCCGACTTCATGGAACAACGCCATGATAGGGATACCGCTATCAAGTCGATCGGCTGTGATCTTTGAAGTCGGCATTTCGGCTTTATCAAGATTACCGCCCCCAAAAGCGGCACGCGATGCTGCTTGCGCCTTGTCTGCTTCCGTCTTTCCGTGCGCGAGTCGTGTAACTTCGTAAGCGAGGGCCTCCTTCGCTTCCCGAATCGCTTCATGCGCTAAGTTGCCGAGTCGTCGTACCTCGTCCATCGGTAGGAAGGTGAAACAGGCTAAGAATCGTGAGACATCGCGGTCGTCTACATTGATCCAGTACTGATAGAACTCGTAAGGTGATGTCCGTTCTGCGTCAAGCCAGACTGCGCCGCCAGCGGTTTTTCCCATCTTTGCGCCGCTCGCTGTTGTGAGGAGCGGAAAAGTGGCGGCGTGAACCCGCTCGCCTTCAATCCGACGGACAAGATCAACACCGGCAAGGATATTGCCCCACTGATCGTCCCCACCGAGTTGGAGTCGGCACCCATATTCGCGGAAAAGATATAAATAGTCGTAAGCTTGAAGCAGTTGATAGTTAAATTCAAGGAATGAGAGACCGAGCTCCCGCTCAAGCCGCTGCTTGTAACCCTCAGCCTTGATCATCTCATTAACCCGAAAGTGCTTACCAATATCGCGTAGAAATTCGATATAATTTATAGAAAGTAGCCAATCCGCATTGTTGAAGAACCCACCCACTTTCGATGGGGTCTTTGCGTTTGTGGCATTTGTGAGTGTATTATCGAGATTTAAATAACGTTGCAGCTGCGAAAGGATAGCCGCGCCGTTTGCCGAAATTTGTTCTTGCAACAACATTGGGCGCATCTCGGTTTTGTCAGTCGGATCGCCAATCATTGTTGTCCCACCACCGATAATTGCGATGGGTTTATGTCCAGCGCGCTGCAGATGTGCCATCGCCATTATCGGCACTAAACTTCCGATATGTAGGCTTGATGCTGTCGGATCAAACCCGGCATAATAGGTAATCTGTTTTTCAGCCAATAGGTTCGCGACCTGTTCAGCATTTGTGGTCTGTTTGATAAACCCGCGTTCGTTCAAGGCTTCAAAAACGTTGTCCATTTCTCGTCCTATTTGAATTTAGATTTTTTCGGTTTTAAATTATAAGGAATGCGATCGGTACAGTTCGCATCTCAATTTGGCCCTACAAACAACTTTCACACCGAACACACAAGGGGTACAATGGGGAATTTAATAGAAAATTTATGCTTGCAACCTGATACAAAAATTGGGGATAAGGATTTCTTACCGAAATATCCTTAGCCAATATTATATAGAATTTTTGTGGTTCTGACAAGTATTTTTTCTTGAACTTTTGACGTTTTTCAAACTTTTGAGATTAAACCGAAGCGACCTCAACGCGCCTGTAGACATCCTGCAAACGGAGTTCACAACTTATAGATAGAAGCGATAGAACATCTTCAAGTCTACGCCTCTTCATCTTCGGCATAATCGTGCCCACTGAAGATTGCACGGACCTGTTTGGCTGTCTTTGGACCGGAGAGCAGTTTTCCGATGCGATCGCCTTCCTCCGCAAGCAACGCCTTGACATTCGTGAGAACTGCCTCCAGTTTATCGCCCGGAAATTTGCAGGCACCGTTCTCATCCATGTGGATAATTTCCCCGGGTGCGACATCCATGCCTGCTATGGATACCGGTACATTGACGGCTTGAACCGCCATCGCGCCGTGTCCGGGTGTAATACCACTCAAGAGGTACTGAAATTCCATCGGACGGATTTCATCGATGTCGCGTGAGGGTCCATTTGAAATCGCACCGAGACAACCGATCGATTTCATCGCTGCGGTCATGTTCCCACCAGCGAGACCGACTTTATTCGCGAATTCGGGTGGAAACTTCTGCTCAAACGCCAAAATCGTCGGCTGTTTCGAGGCACCTAACGCGTCAATGACATCCATAAAGGAGAGTTCCGAATAATTAGGGTCTGGTACCCCGTAGACGCACGTCACTGCGTAACCAGCAACGGCACCGAGTTCAGGATACATACAACGGATCGTCGTATCGGTATACCAGTTCTCCGTCCACGGGTTGTAAAGTCCGAGGCATAATGGACTCGTCGGATAGGTCGCGACGACATTCGTAATTGAAGGTGTATCGTATTTGCGCAGTTCCGCCAACATTTCCTGCTCTGTTAATGCCATTTTTTTCATTTTCCTTGCGGTTAAAGTGAGAGATAGGTTTTAGACAGGCATTGTTCTGCCGGCATAAGCGCGTCCGATACGTGCAGCTTCTTCACCGCCACCGGTAATCCGTACACCGGCATCAATGCTCGCCTCAATTGTATCAGGGGACGTGCTTTCCAAAAATCTAATACCAGATGCTTTGCATGCTGCATAGACGCGATCACGAGCGTCTTGTAATTCCTGTGGACGTGGGTTTGGTGGGTTTTTGTAGCCGAACGACATGCTCATATCACCCGGTCCCCATTCTGCGAAAGCGATTCCGGGAACTTGTGCAGTGATCTCAACGTTTGCTAACGCACGTTTATTCTCAAATTTGAGTCCGAGTAGAAGTTCACCGTCCGGGTTTAGGGGCCAGGGATCGGCGACATCAAGGTATTCGTTAGAAGAGATGCCCCAGATAGGTGCGGCAGAGCCTTGACCTGCTGAACCGCGTCTGCCGACATCGAGTTGCGTACCGACACCGATTGTCTGGAACGGGTACCGGCAGGCTTCGACAAATGCTTTGACCGCTTCTGGGGACTCAGCATGGCAAAGCAGAAGTCCATGCACACCGCGCGCGAGGAGTTGCCGCATCTGCCAACCGTTTGCGCGAATTACATCCGCGCTAATGCCATCTACCGGTAATTCGACGATAATTGCTGGGGTTTTGTGTCCACTATTTGTTGGACCGCCATCAACAAGACCGCGCATGAAGCCGTCGAGTCCAGCGAGATCGAAGCATCCGTGCTCCATGCCGACATTGATGTAGTCCGCCCAAGTCTTTGCCATCGCACGACCTGCGTCATAGTTCAGGTCCGCACCCGTGTGGCTGCCCGTGTAAAAAACAGGAAGATCGTCTTCAAGTAATTCGATCACTTTATTAACGCGTTTTGGCATTGCGGGATCTCCTTGAAAAAACGTACTAAAAAAACGAAACAAAATTAAAAACGGTTTCAATAATTCTTATCCAATTTCGATTCCACGATTAAAGATATTGTATAAAAATCGCAACAATATGTCAACAAATTTTTTAAGGAATCTGTGTATGATGGAAATCGAGAATTGCAAAATTCCTTGACAAACCCATCGGTCTCATTTACGATAAAAAAGTGAATTACAAACCCAAATTTCTACTGAGGGATTAGCATTATGAAAGCGATTGTTATGCGGTTATTACCGGACAAAAGGCGCGAAAAAATCGTTGTCACCGATTGGGAAGAACCTGCACCACCTGTCCGAAACGAGGTGCTCTGCGAAGCTGTCTTCACCGGCCTCACCAACGGTACGGAACGGAATCTACTCGTCGGAAGTAATTATGCACCGCCGGATGAGCAGCTCCCGAATAATTACGGTTATCAGAACGTCGGCAGAGTTATTGAAATCGGACCAGATACAACGCAGCTTCAGGTCGGCGACCTCATTTATGCGAGTGTGAACCACGTTGAACGTTTCACGATTCCAGAAGACGGACTTTTAGTGAAATTACCGGACGATGTTGAACCCGGTGAGGCTGCACTTTTCGGGATCGCAAGTGTGGCGATGCACGCCTGCCGTCGGGTCGATCCACGTATCGGTGAAAATGTCCTTATCATCGGTCAAGGCTGCATCGGTATGTTCGCCGCGCAGATCGCCTACGCTATGGGTGCGCGCGTCACGGTCTGTGATATTGAAGAATCGCGATTGGAGCAGAGCCGTCAACTCGGTGTCGCGGAACAAGTCTTTAACACGAGCGGTGACGGTTGGCAGGCACAGATTCAAGACGGGACGTTTGACGCTGTCATGGATTTCGCTGGTGTGCCTGAGATGGTTACACCGATGATACACGCCTGTAAGGTTCGGGGACGCGTGCTTTTAGTCGCTGGACGGTATGATGTCAACTATACCTTTAACCTCGGACAATTTAGGGAGATTAGCGTTCTACACTGCAGCCATTTCACGCGCGATGATTTGGAGAGGCTTTGCTGGTTGGTACGCCGAGGTTCTCTCAAGATCGCCCCGCTGATTCGACACCGCGTACCTGTTGACGAATCACCGCAGATATACAGATGGCTCCGCGATGAACCGATGCGCCTGCTCGGAACTGTATTTGAATGGAAATAAGTGCTAATTGTGCGTGTGAGTCGGCGCGCACAATTAGCAAGGTTTTTTCGCCTCTGAAGTCGAGTTCACGGTATGTGAACCATCCTGCCGAAATTCTCCAAAAAACCTGAAATTAAAAAAAGTGCAACTTTTTTGCAACTCGTTTGTAGTAACGATAACTTCACTTTTTAACAGCAAGTTTTGGAAACCTGCAAACTGCGCGAACTTTTTAACAGCAAGTTTTGGAAACCTGCAAACTGCGCCAAAAGGCGGAGTTGCATTATGACAGAAGATAAATTCCTTGCGCTTTTCGACGAACACAAGGCTCAAGTTTATCAACACACCCTCTATCTACTCGGCAATCGGGAAGATGCAGAGGACGTAACACAAGAGACGTTTATTAAGGCGTGGGAATACCGTGCGAAACTGCGTCCGAAAACTGCGCGTTCGTGGTTACTAAAATGTGCACAGAATCTCTGTTTCAATCTGCTCAAGCGACATAAATTTCAGGTGCATTTAACGGATAGCGACGATACGGATCCCGAAACAGAACTCGAAACTTTAATGCACACACATTCTGGTCGCTCAAATCCATCGCCAGATGAAATTGTGGTTCAGCAGGAGCTCAAGGATTCCGTGCATTGTGCCATCAAGAAATTGCCGCCAGATATGCGTGCGATAATAATTATGCGGGAATTAAACGGTATGAGTTTCAAAGAGATTGCAGAGGTCTTAGAACAACCTGAAGGTACAGTGAAATCAACAGCATTCCGTGCCCGAAAGAGATTACGGGAGTTGCTGCGTCCTTATTGGAGAAATGAAGAATGAACCGATTTCCTTCCCATCAAGATTTAACGTGTACGGAAGTACAGGATACCTTAGAAGCATATCTTGACGACGCATTGGATGCAGACACGTCCACGAGCATCGCATCACATGTCGAATCGTGTGCAACGTGTCAAGATGAAGTTCGCTTCGCACAAGCCATTAGCGGTGTATTACATGAACTTCCGAAACCGGAGCCGCCCCCGAAAATCTTCGACGCGGTTGAGGCTTATGTGCATGCACATCCGGCCGCGGGTCAGAGATGGTGGCATCGGATATTTCAATTATCGACGCTCTGGGATAATCTTAGTTTCTCATGGGTCCACGTAGGCGCGTTGGCATGTCTTGTTGGGATTGTCCTGTTGTTCACATTCTGGGATAATTTAAATTTAGCATTCGTTCGCGCAAGTGTGTTGGTGTGTCTCATGGGCGTTGTTCCGTTCAGCATCTATCAGTACCACCGGTATCTGAAAGTGAAGCAAGCCTCCCGTGATCTCTATTACGCCCTCGGTAAGCTGAATTACGCTGTGGCGCGAACAGGCACCGTTGTTAGCGAAAAACTTCCGGATGTGCAGATTAATGAGGCTTCCGGTCGCGCCTTTGTTCAGATTGAAACAGCCTCCCGCTACGTATCGAAACAAAGAAAAAATATTTCGTCAGCAATTCACCGGAGTTTGGAGAACTTTAACCGATTCCCCGAAAATGTTCAGGGGCCGGAAGGTCAGCACTACGCAAACTAAAAAGGAGAAACACCATGAAACCGCAAAACCATTTTGAAAAAGGACTGATCCTCTTCGATTTTCCAGAGCCTCTCACGGCAAAGGTCGAAGTTAACTTACCCGCGAAACTCATCAATTTGGTTACCAAATCGGTGAGCGATCAGCCAGAAGTCGTTGAACTGATTCAGATGTTGGATGGCATCTATGTCCGCACCTACGATAGAGCGACGATTGATGAGAAGAAATTAGTTAACTATTTTCAGGATAGCGTGAAAAAAGATCAGTGGGAACTCCTTGTCAAAATCCAGGAAAACAATGAAACGGTGGAGATTCATCTGCTGTTTGACGAAGACAAGGTTTACGGGATTTTCGCTATCGTCATCGCTAAAAGGTCTGGGGAAGCCACCTTCGTCAACATTGTTGGAGAAATCGCGCCAGAACGCGTTGAGGAGTTGCTCGGAAATCTGAGTAATTTCGGCGCGGTAGACATCGATTTTGGAGACAAATTGAAGGGGCAGTGGAAAAGAGAAGACGCGCGAGAGAAAGCGACAGTCATGATCCTCGGTAGTGGATTTTTCACAAATCCGGGAATCAATAGATTCAACTATAGAATGGATGATGTGCTCTCGCCAAAACGCCAAAGCGAAATGGAACAACTGGTGACAGAAATTAAAGAATTTCGTCCTACCAAGATAGCCGTTTATGCAGACGAAAGCTATGATGCTGAACTTAACGCAAACTATCAAGGCTACTTGGAAGACACCTACGAACCCACGCGGAGGCTGGAGGACCAAATCGGCTTTCCGTTAGCAAAACAGATGGAACACTCGAAACTTTATTGTGTTGCCGATTGGCCCGAACACAGACCAATCCTTGATAATATTGATGATGGCTTACTCGACTACGATGCGTTCGCGGAGGAACACAATCAGGAGTACCTTCTACCGAGCCTCTCTTCAAACGATGAAAAAATTCGGCAGAGTGCAGATGGAACACTCTGGGTTGAACGTGTCGGATACGAACCTCTGATTGACATGTATATCCGGATTAACGAGCCTGAAAGGATTCGTGCTGACCATCAAAGTTATCTGCGCACCGCACGCATTGGACTCAAAGACCAATACCCAGGGGCGAATTGGGTTGGACATTGGTGGTATGCGCATAATCTCAAGAATTTCGTGAACATCACCCGAATCACTGAGTCTACCGATGATCGTATTCTACTGATTATCGGTGCCGGGCATGTCTATCTGATTCAGCAGTTCCTTGAGGATTCAGGAGATTACATCGTCGAAAGTCCACTGAAATACTTGGAGGCAGGTGCGACGGAAGCACCTTAATCTGTTATCCAGTTGTTGAAACTTTAGAGGAATACATGATGTTAACTACACTCATCCGTCGAGAACTACTTGACAACCTAATGACATTCCGTTTTGTAGTGGTGTTTATCATTACGTTGTTGCTTGTTGTTGTAAATACACCTGTGTTGATTAAGGATTATGATCGCCGGTTAGCAAGTTATAATTCTGCTGTTAAATCGAATCATGATCGATTGCTGGAAAGAAGAACCTATTCTAGTGGTAGTTTTGATGTTGTCCGTCCACCTAATTTATTGAGTATATTCAATGCTGGCTTGGATAAACGGTTGAGTAACGAAATTTTTGTATCTTACGGTTTTGTGCCCACATTGTGGGATGGTCAGGTGCATGGATCAACGAATCCACTTCTGAATCTCTTCTCATCGATTGATATTGTCTTTATCTTTGAAGTCGTTCTGAGCCTAATGTCCCTTATTTTTGCTTACGATGCCCTTGCGGGAGAACGTGAGCGCGGCACATTGCGTCTTGTCCTAACACATCCGGTGAGTCGTGGTAAAATCTTATTGGCGAAATACATCAGTGCGATGATATGTTTGCTGGTGCCACTTTTGATAAGTCTTCTCTTAGTTGTGATTTTGCTAACGACATCCACCACTGTTTCGCTAAACCTTGACGATTTTCTTCGTATTGGTGGCATTGTCTTGAGTTCAATTGCGTATCTGTCGGTATTTTACTTCATAGGTATGTTGATTTCCGTAATAACTCGAAGAACAAGCACTGCGTTAATGCTTGCGATGTTTGTCTGGGCTTTTTGGGTGTTGGTATATCCGAATGTGATTCTTGTTAGGATGACTCCTGCGCAGCCTTCCCAAGAGCGTCTGGCATCCGCTTTTAATCAAATTGAACAGATATGGGATGAATTCGAGAGAGAACGTAAGGACTTTCTTGCCAATGATCCTATCCCGGGAGAAGAGTCGCATTTCGGCATGGAAGGCGGCTCAGGTTTATTCGAGACATGGTATAAAGATAAGTCATCACTTCTATTCTCCTATGTTGCAGCTTCATACATAAATAAACTTGATGATGAATTTGAACCTCAGGTGCCGCATGTTCAGAACTATTACCGTTTCATCATACCGAGGAAGATTGACGCTGCAGAACGAACATGGCTCGTGCGAAAACAGGCACTGGAATCTGTTTACTTTCTACCAGCAATAGTTGATCGCATCTTTTTGAGGCTTTCGCCAGTCGGGATGTATGATGCTGCGACGCAAGCGTGGGCAGGTACAGACTTGTTCGGACTCAGAGATTTTTACGAAGCGACGCGAAAGTATCGAAGGACTGTAATTGACTATTTCTACGATAAAAACGCTTTTGAGGATCGCAAATGGTTTTCTCCTGACAAAGGGTCAGTGGATTGGAATAGTTTACCTCAGTTTTCTTTTCAGAGAAGTGCTGTAGATATAAATGCGAAGCGAGCCCTACCGGATTTACTGCTGTTGCTCATGTTGAACTTAATTCTCTTTTTAGTAATATTTTTGGTTTTCCAAAGGAGTGAAGTGTAGGATAGTTGTCAGTTATCAGTTCGGTTTTCTCTCACTGTGAGGCATGAAAAACCTTTCAGTTTTCAGTTAAAGAGGTTTGCAGTGGAACCTTCACAGAGAACGGAAGTGTTCCAAGGACTGTTTTAACTGATAACTGATAACCGATAACTGAAAGCTTATAACTGAGGACTGATATATGATTTGGCATATAACAAAACGCGAACTGTATGACAATCTTAATAGCCTCCGATTTGCACTTACGATTGTGTTGCTTTTCGTTTTGATGTTGATTAATGCAGTTATCCATGTCCAGGAGCATCCTGAGCGTATGCAGAAATATCACGATGCGACCACAAAATCTGTGAATACCTTAAGATCTCGAACAGATTTATTTAGCATTGCACAAGAAGGACCTGGAAATCTTTACAAAAAGCCGTCTTCACTCTATTTTTCTGAAGACGGGGGTGACATCTTTTTGCCAGATTATGCCTACGGCATATCTAGGGTTCAGATCGCCAATAATTTAAGGGCTTTCTGGTCGTTGTATTATCCCGCAGCGTTTCCTAATGTATTCAATATACGTCCGGATACTGTCAAAGTAGACTGGGGATTTGTAATCGGGTATGTTCTGAGTCTGATAGCAATTCTGTTCACCTTTGATTCTATTTCCAGTGAACGTGAACGCGGTACGCTCCGATTGATGTTGGCGAATTCAGTGCCACGACACACTGTATTGATTGGCAAATTTTTAGGGGCATTAGTAAGTATTAGCATTCCCTTTACGCTTGCGATATTCATGAATCTATTGGTAATTTCTATGTCCAGAGACATTGATCTTGGTGCAGATGTGTGGATACGTTTATGTATTATTTTCATTATTGCGATTTTGTACCTATGCCTGTTTATTGCGTTAGGTTTGTTAGTTTCGTCATCTGTGCAGAACAGTGTTGCGAGCCTTGTGATCCTCCTATTGACGTGGTGTGTTTTTGTCGTTTTTATACCGAGTACCTTGGCTTCCATTGCGAGCGGTTTCTCAAACCCAATGACTTATGATGAATTCTTCAAACGCCGAAACCAAAATATAAAAAACATCAATGAAGAATACGTTGCTCTTTTGCAAGAGACGCGTGAGTTAGCAGATAAAAAGGTACAGATAGATAGTGAGTTTGTCGCCAAAGGCACTGAACAAGAGGAACGTTTGTCCCAAGAACATTTAACGCAACAGATTGCCCAAATTCAACTGGCACGTTCTGTCACCCGTATCTCACCTGTTACACTTATGCAGCATCTTTTTGAGGTTTTTGTCGGAACAGGGTTTGAACGACATCAACAATTTTTGGAGAATGTACAACGTTATGCACGCGAATATCGAGAATTCGTCGCGGATATGGATAGAGCAGATCCTGATAGTCTCCATATTATTGGAGTTCGTGAGGGGATGTCGAAGAAGCCTATCATCCCAGAATCAATTCCGACCTTTGAAGATACGATCAGTCTCAGTCGTGATTTCAACACTGCGGCGATAGATTTGCTTTTGTTGGTTCTGTTTTTCGTTGTTCTTTCGTCTGCAGCATATCTTGTGTTTGTGAGCGTTGAGGTGTAATAAACAGTGCTGTCCCATGGCTGGCCGCGCTCTGTTTCCTCTTTTTCATAGAGCAGCCGATTTCAACACTCCTCCCACTTCTGCGCGAACAACTCCGCATTAGAGCCGGTTTCACTTTGCAGCGTGCTGCCTTTCCACAAACCTTCCCTTCAACAATCAAAAAAAGTGCAACTTTTTAGTGCCTCATTTGTAGTACGAATCACAAGTTTCTCGCCGTGTTCTTGTGAGCCAATCTCATCTAAAGTATTGTCTTACTATTCACTTGGCGGATTTCCAAATACGACTTTACGGTTTGTACTTCCCCTCTTTACTTAGAAATATGAGGTAAGGAAATGAAAATAAATTGGTTAATCATTATCACCTTGACACTCACTATATGTCCTCAACGAATGGCTGTTTCAAATGACACAACAATAAAAAAAGACCTAACCGCTGTAAAAACGGATCAACCGCCCACCATTGATGGCGTTCTTGACGATACCTGCTGGCAAGACGCACCGCAAGCTACCGGTTTCATTGATGAGCGCACTGGTAAATTATCGAAAAGTCAATCTGTCGGTCGCCTCGTTTATACAGACAAAGCCATCTATCTCGGCGTTTATCTCTATGACGATATGCCCGATAAAATTATCGCACGCCAAACGAAAGACCAAACCCGATTTCAAGGTGAAGACTGGATGTCCTTCAGCCTTGATCCCTTCCACACGCACCAATTTTCCGATAGAAACTTCTTTATGGCGAATGCACATGGCACGAAATACGCACATCTCGCTACCGGACGCGCCGAAAAAAGCGAATGGATTGGGCTATGGAAAGCTGCCGCCCAGATTGTAGAAGACGGTTGGATCGTAGAGATGGAAATCCCGTGGCAGATGCTTGATTATCCTGACACAAAGGAACCGATTCAGATGGGCATTAACATTGATAGAGGGCAACAGCGCACCGGTGCACGTACTTGGTGGTCCAACTTGGGCGTTAACGAATTTAAAGAGAACGATGGACACTGGGTTGATGTCCTGCCACCGCCTCGACAACGTGAACTGAAGTTTCTGCCGTATCTCATTGGTGGGTACAGCGAACAAGAGACAACAGATAGACCCTATACAGCCCGCGCAGGCGCGGATCTGCGCTATGAGGTTACGCCGCAGTTGCGGCTCATCGGGACTGCCAATCCCGATTTTGAGAATATTGAACAAGCCGTAGAAGGTATTGATTTCTCCTACGGTGAACGCTACGTCCCTGACCGTCGTCCTTTCTTTTCTGAAGGTGGCAATGTCTACAACGTCGGGCAGCTTTTTTATTCGCGGCGGATAGAGGATATGGACGGTGGGCTTAAACTCTTTGGGAAGCTCGGAAAAAACACCTCAGTCGGTACCTTAGGGACGTACCACCGGAACAATCAGAACTTTATTCTTAGCGCGTCGCAATCGGTTACAGCGACCTCCAAAATCAGTGCTGCATTCTTATCACACCACAAGCAGGATAATTCCTTGAACAATGTAGGCTCTGTATCAGGTAATGCGCGACACGGAAGATTTTCAGTATTCGGTGATCTCACCCAAAGTTGGGCAGGTGAGTCAGATGGAAGAAATGGGGTCATCGGTTTGAGTTACAACGGTCCACTCATTCAATCGTCTTCAAGAGTTTTTTTTATTGATCCGGATTTTGTGAACAATCTTGGTTATCATCCGTTCACAGGCTACCGCGGCGTCAACCTCACCACTACATTCAAAAACGAGTGGCGTGAAGGGTTCGTCCGCAGTCTTACCCTTTTTGCCCATACTGACGCTGCTAACACTTATGAAGGTGAGGTCTTCAGCCGCGACATCAGACTCTACTCAGAACTCTTGACACACAACGACTACTCACTTTCTGTTTTCTGGAACGGTGGTCGATTTAAAGAATTCTCAGATTCTGTGTTCAGCATCAGTTTGGGAGTCCGTGCCACGGACCGCTTCAACAACTTTAGTGTTAGCTACGACTGGGGTGAACAGGCAGGTGAGCCGTTTTATGGTATTAGTGGGAATCTAAATCTACGCGCTTACGGCTTCACCGCTGGATTGACTTCCCAAGTCCAGTGGCATTTTGAGCGTCGCTATCAACAGATTTTAACGCTCACTTATGACTTCAGCCCTGCGCTAAGTCTCGGCAGTCGTTTGATCTGGCAAGTAGAAGGCACCAATATCTACTTCGCATTGCGACGCTCAGGTTACGCTGGCACGGATTTCTTCATCATCCTCGGCGATCCAAACGCTTTGGAATTCAAACGGCGTTTAGTTACTAAGGTGATTCGGGCATTTTAGTTTTTTCACAATTATACAGCACATTTTGCCTTGACCACTCATAGTGATACCTTTGGCAAAGTAAGGTAAATCCGAGCAGGCATAGGAAAAGTACTGTAAAAGCACTCTCGTTGAATAAATAATGAAACTCGGTTAAAATACTTAGGACTTACGCAGTTGGTCCATCAAGTCCAACTGATAAGCAGATTGGGGATTTGAAAATCAAAATCTCACTATGCTAAATTCGCGTAAGTCCTACTTTTTTTAAACCGCCTACCGAAAAATCTTGCTCTTTAGGTTAAAAATCAATTGGGAACTGTTTATGCGATACGATTCATTACGACATTCAAACCTAACAGATGAAGAACTCATTAGGCTTGTCCAAGCCGGTGATGAGTCCGCATTTACAGAGCTCATGTCGCGTTATAATCCACGCATATCAAAGGTGGTTATGGCAAATTCGAGACAACGTCGCGATGCCGAAGAAATCCTCATGGATATTTGGAGATCCGTCTGGGAAAACATCAACGGATTGCGGAGCGTTGAGAAGTTTGATGGATGGTTGAAGCGTATCGCTTACAACGCGTGTAAACGATACTACTCTTCTGTCCAGCATTCGAGGAACGAAATTCCACATACCGACTTGACAGATTACATCGATCAAGATGCCGGTGTCCGTTTTCGGGAAACGGAACTCTATGATGATGTCCGAGAAGCCGTGTATCACCTGCCAGATAAAGTGCGCCGTGTTGCGGTGCTCTACTATCTGGAATTGTGGAATATCAGAGAGATTCACACTGAACTCGGAATTGCGATAGGGACGATCAAAACGAGACTGAAACAGACACGCGAACTCCTGCGCAAGGAATTCGGTGTCGAACCTGAAAGAGGGAGAACTATGTCAACCAAACGAGAAGAATCCAAACACATTCAACCGAAAATCAAAGTTATTGGTGTCGGTGGCGCAGGCGGAAACGCTGTCAAACGGATGATTGAAACCGGTTTGACAGATGTTGAATTTTATGTCGTGAATACAGACCAGCAAGCATTTGACAAGCACCATGACGCGATACCGGTACAGATCGGTGTTAACACAACGCAAGGACTCGGTTGTGGCGCGGACGCAGAAATCGGTAGAAAGGCAGCCGAAGAGGATCGCGAAAAACTCCACAGCATTGTTGCAGATGCGGATGCCGTTTTTATTGTCGCTGGTATGGCGGGTGGAACAGGAGCCGGTGCTTCGCCTATGATTGCTTCCATCGCTCGTGAGCAAGGTGCTTTAGCGGTAGGCATTGTGGCACAGCCGTTCAATTTTGAAGGTCAGCGTCGCATCGAAAAAGCAGAACAAGCACTACTGGAGCTTCGCGAAAGTGTTGACTCTGTTGTTGTGGTATCGAACCAACAGCTTCTTGATGAAGCGGATCGGGTAATGAAGATACGCGAGGCGTTCCATCTCAGCGATGAAAAGCTGCTCCAAGGTCTTGAAAGAAGCCTTTCGGAATTTCATTCCAGTACTATACGTAATCCCACTTAGTTTTCTGGACTGTGCCAGAAAACAGAGGTACTTTTCACTAAAGCCTATGAAAGCACCCGAAGGCAAGTGGGTCAACGTTAGTAAGTGTCTGGAGAGATGAAATGCGTTTCCTTGAAGGAATTTCCGTTGGAATAAAAGCACTTCTCATAAATAAACTGCGTTCTTTGCTAACAATGCTCGGTATTATTATCGGTATTGCATCTGTACTTGCTATGATTGCTATTGGTGATGGTGCCAAAGAGATTATTCTTGAGGATATTCAAAAACTCGGTGGGCTTAATACCTTCACACTTTACCGCGTTTCTACCAAGTTAGTAGGTGGTCGCCGCGTACCAATTCGGAGCAAGGAACACTTTAACTATGGTGATGTCTTGGCAATTGAAGCAGTGTGTTCATCCGTAAAAGGGGTTACCCTCCGCCTTCCGTCGTACTCGGTTGTGTTGGTACAAGGCAAAGACGGTTCAGACATGCGCGCGGGCTATTACGGCGTGAATGAAGTCTACATTGAATTGATGCAGTGGGACCTACGAGCAGGAAGGTTTATTTCAACGGATGACGTTAACAATGCAACAAAAGTCGCCGTCATCGGGATGGATGTGGCGACCAATCTTTTTGGAAACGCATCGCCTATCGGAAAAGAAATAAAAATCGGAAGTACCAGTAGGCAATACAGGTATAAACGACGAACCGAAAGATTTATTGTCATCGGGACGCTTGTTCCCCGCGGCCGAAGTCTTAAGTTCGGCATGGATTACGATGAGCAGATCTTTATTCCTGTGACGACGATGCAACAACGATTCACTGGCAACGATAGGATCTTGCAGATTGTCGTTCACGCATCCACCGTAGAGGCAGTTCCCAAAGCCATTGAGGAAGTTAAATCAGTTATTCGCAAACGCCACCGAAACGAAGACGACTTCTTCCGCATCTTTGAGGTGCACAGTGGGACATCAAGCTTATTGAAAATCAGTACTGTTATAAAGATCGCATTGGGCAGTATCGCTGGGTTTTCGCTTCTTGTAGGTGGCATCGGCATCATGAACATGATGTTGGTTGCCGTAGGGGAACGCACACGCGAAATCGGCTTGTGTAAGGCACTCGGTGCGAAGAATTTTGATATTCTGCTGCAATTTTTAAGTGAATCTGTCAGTTTGTGTAGTATCGGTGGGCTACTTGGCGTTGGACTGGGTGTCTTCGTCGGTAAGGGAATGGCATATCTTGCTGTGAGAATAGTCAAAATCGTTCCTGCATGGCCCGCTGTGTTCTCCGCACGGTGGATGTTGATATCAGTTTCCTTTTCCGCAATACTTGGCATCTGCTTCGGACTGTACCCCGCCGTAAAAGCCATGCAGTTGTCGCCGATTGAGGCATTGCGTGCGGAGTAAGCCAAAGACAAAAGAATTAAAACCATTTTGATTTATTATCACCCGCCGGTAACCATTCCGAATAAAATAACCTCCAAAAAATTCAGTTTTTCATCTTTTTTCCTCAAGATGCAATCTTTTTACCCAAAATTTCGTCTTTAGTAATAGAGAGCGTGAGCAGTAAACGAACCATTTGTACGTTTGTATATTCTGAAAATTTTAAATAAAAAAAATGCAACTGTTTTAGAACTTGTTTGTAGTAACAACAACCTCACTTTTTTTCTATCTTTTTTACCGGAACGAACTCTATATAGGTAGACAAAAGGAGGAAAAATGCAAAGGCTGGGGGGTTCGGAGAATGTATCTTCTATCTCTCGATTCTTTCAAATTGAGTTCATTTGGTTTCAACACCCGTTTTGAAAATAATGCACCCTTTTGACATCTAAAGTGCGTCACTTAAATCAACGGATGTAAAATTTTAGCAAAATTGCCACTTGCAAATTCAAATGCAAGTCCTACTCTAATAAGGAAGAAAAAATGCGTTTCCTAATGATTAATCTATTCCTCATCTTTTTCTTGCTCTTCGGCATCGGTTACCTTGCTTTCGGTTATGATGAAACTGTCGCGCTTGCTGAACAGGGCGATCCTCATACAGAGGAGGGGCTTTGGGGAGCGTCTTTTGAAACACTCCATAAACGCCTCAAAACGGACGTAGACTTGGGTTTGAAGCAAAAAGATAGTAAAGACGCTGCTGTTGCTGGATTGTCAGTCTAGCTGCCGAAGTCCAGTAGAATGTCCATAGGGAACTGGTTTTTTACCGGTTCCCTTTTTTGTTACCTGACACTCACAAAACAAATTCCAAAAAATTCAGGTTTTTTCATTTTTTTTCTCAAAATGCAAGATTTTTGCCCAAAATTTCGTCTTTAATAATAGAGGGTGTAAGCTGCACCATATTGTTTAATTGCATAAAACTTGGTATTTGATTAAACTTTTTGGCAAAGGCATACAGGATCCAATCTGTTTATTAGGGGGAAATTTCGTGGAAAGAGAAGACGATGTTCGATTGATTCGCAAAATTTTATCGGGGGACGAGGCTGCGTTTGGCATCTTGGTTGAGAAGTACCAAAAGAGTGTTCATGCGCTTGTATGGCGGAAGATTGGCGACTATCACTATGCTGAAGATATTATGCAAGATGCCTTCCTTCAAGCCTACAAAAAACTCTCAACGCTTAAAAATCCGAATCAATTTGCCGGGTGGCTCTATGTCATTGCAAATCGGCTTTGTATTGATTGGACGCGAAAGCAAAAGTCAATCCGAAAGCGAAAGCCTGCGATGCAATCTTTGGAGGACACACGTCCAGAAGAAATTGAAAAATCCTCTTATAGGCACTACATATCAGAGCAGCAGGTAACAGAGAGAACCGAGTATTGCCATGCGCTTGTCCAAAAACTTTTGGATAAATTACCAGAGAACGAGCGCACGGTCATAACACTTTTCTATCTTGACGAAATGTCAACGAAAGAGATCAGCAAATTCTTAGGGGTGTCGGCGAATACAATTGCGAGTCGACTCCATCGAGCACGAAAACGTCTACAAGCGGATCAAGAACACTTGGTTCAAGAAGTTCTTGATGATGTACAGTTATCGGAAAATCTGAAGGAGGATATTGTGAGACAATTGGAAAATATTCAGCGCACGTTTGATTCATTCATGGCACAAGCGAAATCCGATCCGACATCCGGGGCGGACATTCTGGCAGAGGCGTACGACCAGGTTGAAGAAGCACTTAAGGACGAAATCACGTCCGAGTTGGCGCATCTCGCGCACGAGATATACAAGTATATGGGCAAACCTGGCATAGAAAAAAATGTTTCTCTGCACCGTAGATATCTGAATGTGGCTTCAGACAATAAGGAACGTTTCTGGTCGCATCGGCAGCTAAGTGTTAACCTTGCGATGCTTGGGCAGAACAGGGAGGCTATTGAGGAACAGGTTCGGCTTTATCATTGGGCGTGCAAGCACATGTCAGATGCGGATGTGTTATATGTGCTTAGCAGTTGTTTGGAGCACGCTGGATGCTGGAGCGCGGAAGGGCGTGTTGATGACTGGATTCAACTTTATAATGATGCCTCTCAACGCTTAGAGAACCCTGAATTGAGTCGTTACCACCGTTGTAATTTTCTGCAAATCGGATCGGAAATTTTACGCGCTTACGGGCGGTCAGATGAGACGCTTCTTGGCATGGAAAAGTTGGAACGTTTCAACGACGAACCCGATTGGGAGCATTATTTCAGATTTTGGTTGGCTGTAAGAACGAATCGACTTCTGGTGTATAATGGACAGGAAGATTGGGATCGTTTCGATCAAGCACTTAGCGAAGTCCGCACATTTATTGAAGGAGAAATGGAAAAACGGGATGCCGGTCATTCTGTGAACCTCGGCAACCTTCATTGGGCTGCGCACGACATCGGTTGTTGCTTAGTGTGGTTACAGAAGTATAATGAGGCGAAACGTTTCCTGCAAGTCGCTATTGATGTGGACAATGTCAACGATTATGGACACTTCATGCTCGCTGTGAGTGTCTGGGCATCTGAACGTGACCGCGAGAAGACTTTACACCATTTGAAATTTGCGCATGAGATTGTCCTGGCTGCTTGGAATCGCGGTAAGTATTACCAAATGTTCCTTGGGACACCTGAATTTGCGGATGTAAAGGATGATCCGGAGTTTCTGAAGGTTCTGGGACAAAATTAGAATGAAACTTATTTGCAAACGTCGAATGCCCAAATGTGCGTTCGGCGTTTTTTATTTTAAAACCCGAAAATATATTGACTCCTTAGAAAACAGCAACCCCTTCCTCGCTGACAGATTCGGATAAGCCTCAGCAATCATATCTGTGTGTCGCTTTTGAACAGTCCTATTGTGTTCTGCTGAGTCCTATGGTATAATATATTTCGTTTATACCTCTTCCATTCAGGAGGCAGCTTTATGGGAAGTTTGTGGGAAGCACACATAGCCGTTAGGAGGCTTGTGTCGGTTCTGCTCATACTTGTATTATCTAACACAGCAGCACAAGAAACTGAAGCCGAAAAGGATACACAAATGGAAAAAGATCGAATTCAGACTTATAGAGAAAACCCGCGCTACTGGCAGTACAAAGGCGAACCGATCCTGCTCATCGGCGGTTCCGTCGAGGACAACCTATTCCAGATCCCAAACCTCAAAGCACACCTCGAGTTGTTAAACGCTGTCGGTGGCAACTATGTACGGTCTACAATGAGTTGGGTCGATGAAGGCGATGTGCCACCTTTCAAAAAAGTCGGCGATTTATACGACCTAAACCGGTGGAACGACGAGTTTTGGAACCGTTTTCGGAACTTCATCACGTGGACCCACGAGATGGATATTATCGTCCAAATCGAGGTATGGGCAACCTTCAACTATTATCGTGAGCCGTGGGATGCCAATCCTTACAACCCGAAAAATAACAGCAATTACACCGCAGAAGAGACAGGCTTACCGACCGTCGTCAAAAGCCATCCGGTAGCAACCGAGAACAACTTTTTCTCGTCTGTACCGAAAGAACGCAATCAGGAAACCGTCTTGAAATATCAGGAAAAGTTTGTGGATAAACTCCTCGCTGAGACGTTGCAGTATGGGCATATCCTCTACTGCATGGATAACGAGACCGCTGTCACGCCTGCATGGGGTGAATATTGGGCGACGTATATTCAAAAACAGGCAGCTGCCGCCGGACGTACTGTTGAAACGACGGAGATGTGGGACCCGTGGGATTTATCACACGAGAAGCATAAAGCGACGTTTGATCATCCCGAAACCTACTCGTTCTGTGATATATCACAGAATAACCATCAGAAAGGGCAACGGCATTGGGATAACGCTCAGAAAATTCGGGCGAAAATCTCGCCGATTCGCCCGATCAATAATATTAAGATTTACGGTGCTGATGGTGGACGATTCGGGAATACGCAAGACGGGTTGGAACGGTTTTGGCGAAACATTTTCGGAGGATTCGCCTCGGCGCGGTTCCACCGCCCAGATAGTGGTGTCGGTTTGAACGAAATTGCACAAGTACACCTCAAGAGTATGCGAACCATCACAGATGAGATGGATGTCTTTGTATGTGAACCACACAATGAACTGCTTTCCAATAGAGAAGAAAACGAGGCTTATGTCTTCGCAAACCCCGGACGCGAATACGCAGTCTACTTCCCGAACGGCGGTTCTGTCAATATCGACCTGAGTAATGGCGGGAAAGCAGACACCCAAAAGGGAACGGTTCGATGGTTAGATATTGCTAAAAGCGAATGGATGCAAGAGATAGAAATCCTTTTCAGTGATAGCGTGACACTGTCGGCTCCGAGCCAAGCGCATTGGGCAGTTTTGATTCAATCGAAATAAATAACGATACACTTCGCGAAATCGGCAATCCGTTCAGTCAGGAAATATTTCGTTTTTTTTGCATTCTCCATAATCTTGTGATATAATATATAGCGTTGCGGACGAGGTAATCTGTTCCCGAAGTCATTTTCAGTTTATGGGAGCGACCGCCATGTTTAAACATCGGTTAAATCAATTGAAAAATGAAAATGTGGGGATGTTTGACCTCGCTTCTATCGGGATAACGCTTGCGCTTGCGATCTGTATCGGTTATTTCGGCGGTAAGTGGCTCGGTGGGAAATTAGGTAACGCAGCAATTGGATCCTACATCGGCTTTGGCATGGGTGTCACCGCCGGATTCATGGAGATGTTCCGTTCGATCGCTCGTTGGAACCGACGACTCGCAGACTTAGCAAAAAAGCAGCGCGACACTTCAGAACATACACGAGACACGGAAGAAGCATAGCAAAGGAGCTGCTGAGATGGATCCCGTGAAATTAGAATTTGGCGACCGATCCATCCGTCATATTTATATCTTGACGATTTGCCTCACCGTCGCTATTGCGGCAGTGTTGTTAGTCTTCAAACGTCTTGCGCTCCCGAGTTTTTTGATCGGCAGTGCTATCAGCCTGAGTCTGTTCTGGTCACTCGAATTCGCGGTTCGGCGACTTGTTCGTCCGACGAAAACGAAGCGCACGAAGTATTTGCTGAGTTTTATCGCTATCTGTAAATACATAGTACTTGGTGGATTGCTCTATCTTCTGTTTAAAATGGAGTGGATGAACGTTTACGCACTCGCTGGCGGGATCGCCTTAGTACAGGGTGCTATTATTATCAAAGCGATTAGCTTGATGGTACCCATCCTTTCCAAGAAGGATTCAAATCAGTCGTGAGGTGAAGTCTTCAAATTGACTCTTAACAGAAAAGCACTCAAAAGTCACCGCTACCTTTAAGAAACACCAAAATAAAATATGAAAAAGCTATCGTTTATCTGCTTGGTTGTCGGAGGCGTTTTGGCAACGGCAGCCGAGAGTTTCGCAGCCGACAACGGTCACCGTAGTTTGCTCTATCCGATTTCACGACTTTTACCGGATGAATGGATCCCTGAACCGACTCGGTGGCATCAGCCCGATCTCATACCCAACACATACTTTGCTATTCTCGTCTTGGTACTATTTTTTATCTTCGCCACTCGGAAGTTGAAACGGGTCCCTGAAGGGAAAGGACAAACCCTGTTAGAGGTGTTTGTCGGCGGTATTACCGACTTCTTCGGCGGTATTTTAGGCGACCACGGCAAAAAGTATATCCCATTCGTTGGCTCCTTCTTTATTTTTATTCTCTTCCTGAACTATCTCGGTGTCATTCCGGGCCTTCAACCCCCAACAGCAGATTTGAATACAACGCTTGCGCTCGGTATAACGGCTGTGATAGGCGTTCAAATTATCGCGATTAAAGAGAACGGGATAGGGGGCTACTTAAAACATTTAGCAGGGAACCCACCGTGGTTAGGTGTTTTGATGTTCCCGCTTGAAGTGATCGCACAGTTGTCGCGTGCAGGCTCACTCGCTGTTCGGCTTTTTGGCAACATTTTTGGCGAAAAATCGGTTGTTATCGAACTGACAAAACTCGGACTTATCGTGCTGATTGCAGATGCTATACCGATTATTCCGGTGCAAGTGCCGATGCTATTTTTCGGGCTGTTTGCTGGCTTCCTGCAGGCATTTGTTTTTACTATTTTAACATCTATCTACATCGTGCTGTTCATAGAACACCATGACGACGCGCATGAAGCGCATCATTAATTTTGTGGAACCTGTAGCGGCAGGGGAACCCTGTCCCTACAAGTCCGTATCTGTCCAAGGAGGACATTTCATGATTTATTTAGCAGTGTTGGCGTTCGGTGTAACTTTAGGATTGCCGATCGCTGTCATTTTTGCCTCAAGGGCACAAGGAAGTGCCACAAGCACCGCTCTTGAGGGTATCGCACGTCAACCGGAATCCGCAGCACAGATCCAAACCGCAATGATTATCGGTTTGGCACTCATCGAGTCGCTCGTTATCTATGCGCTCTTAATGTTCTTTATCTTGCAAGCAAAACTCCCGGAAGGTGAAATGCTGAAAGAGATGATTGATGCAGATGCAAGACGAGTTGCGACAGATGTCAGAGACGGAAATTAAATAACGCCTGACTGAAGACGTACACCACGACTCGCAAGCCGAACCGGAAACATCTTGAGAAAACTTGCAAGCGGATACGTCTTCAGTTCCAAAAACAGAGTACAGCAAATTTATGCAAAACACCAAGCACAGGGCTACAAATTATGCCCTATATGTCGCAATTGTAATGGGCATCTGTGTCAACAGTGCGTTCGCTGCTGAAGCACCCGCCGGTGGTGGACTCTTAAGCCTGCTCGGTATTGATCCAAAGACGATCATCATCCAAGTCATCGGTTTTCTGGTTGTGCTTGCGGTACTTTGGAAGTTCGTTTTCGGCAAGGTCGGTGGACTTTTAGAGGAACGCAGAGAAGGAATCGTCGCGCAGTTGGAACAGCTGCGGACAGATCGCGAGGAATTAGACCGTCTCACTGCAGAGACGCGTCAACGCTTAGCCGATATTGAAACAGAGGCGCAAGCGAAAATTCAAACCGCGATTGCGCAAGGCGATGCCGAGCGCCAACAAATCCTCACACAAGCACGCCAAGAAGCAGAAGCCGAAATCGCAAGAGCCAGAACCGAGATCCAGCGTGAAAAAGATGAAGCGATCTTGGAGCTGCGAGGCGTTGTTGCTGAACTGGCAATCGATGCCGCCGGTAAGATTATAAGCGAAGAACTTAACGCAGAGAGGCATCAGCATATCATTGATGCATCCATTAGTCGGTTGCCAGCGGGCTCTCGTTAGCACGGATACCGTTTAAAAACGTTATTTTTTCGCACAGTTTTAACGCCGGTTCCCCAGCCATTACGGGGAAGACAGGCGTGCTATCGAACGATATGATAGGTGAAAACGAACTATGAGAGACATTCGGGTCGCTAAACCTTATGCCCGCGCGCTATACGAGGCAGCGTCGGAACAGAACGCTTTGGCAGATATTGTCAGAGATATAGATAAGCTGCGCGAGTTGATTGAGCAGTCTCAGGAGTTCGCACAATTAATCTCAAGCCCCATCTTGTCTCCGCAATTTAAAAGCGAGACCTTCCAGCAGATTTTTGACGATTCGGTACATCCGCTGACGCTCAATTTTCTCAAGTTACTCGCATCAAAACAGCGCGAACGCTATCTCATCGCGATAATGGATGTCTTTTCAGCCATCGTCGATGAGGCTGCCGGTCGAGTTGTCGCGAAAGTGACGACCGCTGTGCCGTTAACGCTTGCACAACAGGAACAACTCCGGCAACAATTAGGCGTATATTCGGGAAAGCAGGTCCGCTTGGAGACGGCAATTGATTCAGAGATTCAGGGCGGGTTTATTGTACAATTAGACGACACTGTCTTTGATGCCAGTGTCGCAACACAACTTCAACACTTACGGCAACGACTCGCACAAGGGTAATAGTTATCAGAGTCGTCAGTTGTCAGTTAAAGAGGTTAACTGTGGCAGTAACCCGAAAAGCAACCACCATAAGAGATTAACCGATAACTGAAAACTGATAACCACGCCTCACAGAGGACTGAAAATATGGCAAGAGAAGTCCGACCGGACGAAATATCAAATATCCTTAAACAACAGCTGCAACAGTTTGAACAGGACGTGGATGTCTATGATTCCGGCACGGTGCTGGAAGTCGGCGATGGTATCGCACGCGTGCATGGGCTTGCCAACGCGATGGCAAGCGAAATGATTGAATTCCCTAACGACATCTACGGCATCGCTTTCAACCTCGAAGAAGATAACGTCGGATGCGTCCTGTTCGGCGAAGACCAACTTATACACGAAGGCGATACCGCTAAACGGACAGGAAGACTCCCAGAAGTACCCGTCGGCGAAGCACTTCTCGGACGGATTGTTGACGCACTCGGGCAACCTATTGACGGTTTAGGCGACATTGAAACGCAACACCGACTCCCAGTGGAACAGAAAGGATTAGGGATCGTTCAACGCCAACCTGTTGGTGAACCGCTCTATACGGGTCTAAAGGCTATTGATAGCCTGACACCGATTGGGAGAGGTCAACGCGAACTCATCATCGGTGACCGACGAACCGGTAAGACTGCGATTGCGATTGACACCATCCTGAACCAGAAGAACACAGATGTTTACTGTATCTATGTCGCTATCGGGCAGAAAGGCTCTACTTTGGCACAGGTCGCGTCAACGCTCCGTGAGCATAACGCGCTGGAATATACCACCATCGTCTCTGCGCCTGCAAGCGCGCCGTCACCGCTTCAATACCTTGCACCTTATTCGGGTACTGCAATGGGTGAATACTTCAGAGACAACGGCAAGCACGCGCTTATTATCTACGATGACCTGACGAAACACGCGTGGGCATATCGCCAGATGTCCCTGCTGTCGCGGAGACCGCCGGGGCGGGAAGCGTATCCGGGGGATGTCTTCTACCTACACTCTCGCCTATTAGAGCGCGCCGCAAAATTAAGCGACGAATTAGGCGGAGGTTCCCTCACTGCGCTACCGATTATTGAGATTTTTGAAGGCGATTTGACAACCTATATCCCGACAAACGTTATCTCTATCACCGATGGACAGATATACCTAACAACGGACCTATTTAACCAAGGCGTGAGACCTGCTATTGATGTCGGGCTGTCCGTTTCCCGTGTCGGTGGTGATGCGCAAGTCAAAGCCATGAAATCAGAAGAGGTCGCGGGTACCCTGAAAATTGATCTCGCGAGTTTCCGAGAAGTCGCAGCATTTGCGCAATTCGGATCGGATTTGGATGCATCAACGCAATCTATGCTCCTACGCGGCACACGGCTCGTTGAATTGCTGAAACAACCGCAATACCAACCGATGCCTGTAGAACGGGAAGTCGCCTCTATCTTTTGTGGTAGTAACGGCTATCTTGACGATGTTCCGGAAACAGAAGTCGCACGGTTTGAATTCGAGTTCCTGCAATACCTTGATCGGAATCATGCCGAACTCCTCACAGAAATCGCAGAAACCGGTCTGCTCAGTGATGAAGGGCTTGAAACCTTGCACGCTGCGGTTAAAGCGTTCAAAGAAAATTGGAGTGAAACGCCAGTATCAACACCAGCACAAGCGGACGCACCTACTGAATCAGAGGACGCGCCGACAGAAGGTGAGTAACCATGGCAACGCTACGAGAAATTCGGCGGCGCATCGCCAGCATTAAAAACATTGAGCAAGTCACCGATGCAATGCGCGTCGTCGCTGCGGCGCGGCTCCGTCGTGCCCAAGAAAATATCATGGCGACTCGGCCTTACGCGGATAAACTCAACAGTGTCTTAGGACACTTGATCTCACAGATGGACGTTGAAAATGGAGCACTGACACACCCGCTCCTTGAAATACGTGAGGTGAAGCACGCTTGTATCGTCTCTGTCTCTGCTGATCGAGGGCTGTGTGGCAGTTTCAACAGTAACGTTACTCGGACAACCAGACAACGTATAGAATACTATCAAGAAAATGGCGCGGATGTAACGCTCATCTGTATCGGGAGACGGGGACACGAGCATTTCGCGCGCCGAGGCTACGATATTACCGATTCATACGTCAATATTTTCCGACAGCTTGAATTCCAAACAGCCGTTGACGTTGTCCACGAATTTGAACATCTCTATATTGACAAAAAAATTGACAAAGTTGAGGTCATCTACAACAATTTCAAGTCTGCCATTCTCCAAACCGTGCTTGTTGAACAACTCCTTCCATTAGAACCCGAAATACCAGAAGGTGATGAACTTTTTCTGGATTATATCTACGAACCGGGACAAGCGGAACTCTTTGAAATGCTACTCGGGAGACATTTGAATATGCAAATGTGGAAAGTACTTTTGGATTCCAACGCGGCAGAGCAGGCAGCACGAATGGCAGCAATGGAAAACGCAACGCAAAAGGCGAAAGAACTCATCGATGAGTTAATTCTCCAGCGCAACCGAGCCCGCCAAACGCAGATCACAACAGAAATTTCTGAGATTGTAAGTGGCGCAGCCGCATTGGAGGGTTAAAAGTAGCAGTCAGCCGATAGCCGATGGCTAATAGCCGAGGAGGTTTCAGATGCCAATCAATGTCAACAAACAGATTGAAGAGGCGATGGAACGCGGCGAATTCACCGATCTGCCCGGTAAAGGCAAACCGCTCAAGTTGGATACAAACCCTTTCTTGACCCCGCAAGCGCGAATGGCGAACCGGCTCCTAAAAGAGAGCGGATTCGCGCCGCGGTGGGTTGAATTGGAAAAAGAGATTAAACAAGAAAAGGCACAACTTGAAAGACTTCTCACAAACCTGAAAGCCCGTCGTGAACGGTTAGCTGCGCTTATAAAGCGACACCCTGAACGGCACCAAACAATCCGCCGGACTTTTGAGCATGAACGCGGACGCAGTATTGAACAATACGGTGAGAAACTCGAAAATCTGAATCGGAAAATTCAACGCGTGAATCTCCTGATGCCAACTCGAAATCGGCAATACGCGCTGGTAAATAAAGAAACGGCACTGCTCCACTTTCAAACGGTGTGTCCAAGTTTATTGGAAAGAGATTAATCCAAATGCGCAAGGCTAATCCAAACACACATCAAGACTGTAGATCATTGCTTCAAAAAGCGGTGCGCCGTGGTAACCATACTCTTGTCGCTAAAGTTGTAGATCATCTTTACGAAATTGATGACATAAAATGGTTGAAGCGACGAGTGGGCGTGATTATCGTGGAAGAATGTTGGCCCCTTATTGGAGAATGGGAACTCCCGCAAAAAAAGGAGGAACAGTGCGCAGCAATACGTGATGTACTTAGTCGGGCCTCTATATATGCAAAATTTAAGGATGCCGCTGGACTTGGCTCACTCGCTTATGCTCTATCGGAAGGAGACAATTCAGTCCTAATCGGCTCCGATGAAGACGCTGATATTAAACATATAAGTGCCGCTATTCAACGAGAAAAAGAATACTGGGAATGGATCGTTTCTCAGTGTTCATCTGATTCGGCGAATCGCCTCGTGGAACGAGCCTCTGTTGCTTATCGAAAAGGTGGATGGCCTTGGGACATGGCTTTTATACAAGCAGCAGCATACCTAGCTGTTATAGATGGTCTACCCAAATTGCAGGAGGGCTCTAAAGGCGAATCAAAATTTCCATTTTGGGTTGCTTTGGACAAACATACTCCTCAGGGAAAGACTGCCCTTAGTAAAACGGCAAAAGAAACAGGCTTTCCGTGGAGGCAACTGAATTGGGTTAGTTTCTACTGTGAGAGTGGATTGGTTCATAACCTCACTCCGTCCCGATGGTGGGACAGAGAAGTAAAATGGCGACTTGGTAAAGTAGGACTTTCACTTGACGAAGCAAAGTCAATGTGGACGAAGGCACGTCCAGTATTTATGGAATTGCTGCAAGACGAATCAAAACGCCTTGAACAACATATAGGTATAAGTAGTAGTCAATTCAACAACACTTTTGGTGGTAAACAACTTAGCTTGTTCCCACCATCCGAAGGAATAGCACCATGATAAATGGCAATGAGATTCAGTCTTTGATCAACCTCCTATTAGAGAGGAACGTTTCACTATACCATGCTTGTCAACTAATTGATTTTGAGTCGTATCTTGCTCTCGGTGGTGTGCCTTCACGTGCTTTGCTTGAAAACAAAGAATTGCCATTTACGCCTTTTGAAACTGATACTATTGACAAAACAAATGGAGTATGGGATAAAGTTTTTGGTAACTTGAAGGAATTTGGCGAAATTTTCGCTTCTGGTATGCCTTGGCCGCCAACTGTGTATGGGCCCATACAACTTCAATTAAACCCATCAGCTCTGTTAGAAGCGTCTGATGTTGCTATATGTCTACGCTCTGCTGGTGCTGAAGGCTTCAATCGTGAAGCGGAAGGATTGACAATTGACGAAATTGACAGAGTCTTCTATTATCCTCGTAATGCTCCGTTTCCCGAAAGTACTATGGTGAAATCTCAACGTTTGTTAGCTGAAGAGTTCGAAAAAACAAAACCGCAATCTCCTGAAATTAGTTGTTCAGTGTCAAATCAAGTGCTGTCAACTGAATACATTATAGCCGTGTGGGTTGATCCGTACGTTCTGAATGGTCGGAGTTTATGGGACATCGTTTTAGATATAGTTGGAAATAGTCCAGACTTGAATTGTCAAATTGAATTACGACATTGTAGAGAGAGTTCAAGAAAGCGTCTTTACAGTGAAATAGCCGAATGTATACGCGAAGAAATTCCATCTCTGTATGATCTTTCCCAAAATAGTACCCTTAGTTCTACTTTACGGGAGTACGCGAGGCAAGTTCTTCAGAATTCCGAGGCGGTACGGCAATTTAACAACTATATTAAATATTTGCTGCATGGCACACTCAGACCGATGAAAATAAGAGCAATATCTGATTGATATGCAACAAATCCGTTCACATTACGCAACTAAAAAGGAATATCTCATGAACCAAGGAAAAATTTTAGAAGTTGTCGGTGCGCGAGTAGACATAGATTTTTCGGAAGGCACATTGCCGGACATCCTGAATGCTGTTAAAGTTCAACGTTACGATGGAAGTGAACTCGTACTTGAGGTTCAACAACATTTAGGCGAAAGTCGGGTGCGTGCAGTGGCAATGGACACAACTGACGGCTTAGTCCGCGGCGCACTCGCAACGGATACTGGCGGTCCGATTACTGTCCCCGTTGGTGATGCCGTGCTCGGCAGAGTTTTCGATGTAACAGGTCAACCCATTGATGAAAGAGGCGATGCCGGTGAATCCGAACGATACTCTATTCACAGACCACCACCGCCGCAGGCAGAACTGACCACAGCCACCGAGATGTTAGAAACTGGGATCAAAGTCATTGATTTGATTCAACCGGTCGTTCGGGGTGGAAAAGTCGGATTCTTCGGCGGTGCCGGTGTCGGTAAAACTGTTCTGGTCGCCGAACTGATCTATAATATCGCGACCCAACACGGCGGTTATTCCGTTTTCTGTGGTGTCGGTGAACGGACACGCGAAGGGAACCAATTCTGGCTGGAGCTCGACGAATACGGCGTGATTGATAAAACGGCGATGGTCTTCGGACAGATGAATGAACCGCCGGGCGCACGACTCCGCGTCGGACTCGCCGGGTTGTCCATGGCAGAATACTTCCGTGATCAACAGGGGCAGGACGTTCTCATCTTCATCGACAACGTCTTCCGCTTCACACTCGCAGGCGGTGAAGTGTCAGCACTCCTTGGACGGATGCCCTCCGCTGTCGGATACCAACCGACGCTCGCAACCGAAATGGGTGAACTGCAGGAGCGAATTACCTCTACACAGCACGGTTCGATTACCTCGTTCCAAGCGGTCTATGTACCCGCTGATGACTATACTGACCCTGCCGTTGTCTCAGTTTTCGCACACCTTGACGCTGTGACGCGATTGGAACGGAGTATCTCTCAAAAGGCGAGATTCCCTGCTGTTGACCCGCTCACATCAAGTTCGCGTATCTTATCAGCAGACATCATCGGTGAGGAACATTATCAGACAGCCTTCAGTGTAAAACAAGTACTACAGGAATACGGGGACCTTCAAGACATCATCGCTATCCTCGGTGTAGATGAACTGTCGGATGAGCAGAAATTGGTTGTTAACAGGGCGCGAAAAATAGAGATGTTCTTGACACAACCGATGTTTGTCGCACAACGTTTTACAGGGACACCGGGTAAATATGTCAAAATTGAGGATACTGTTCAAGGTTGCCAAGCGATCCTCAACGGTGATTGCGATGAACTCCCTGAACAGGCACTCCGCTACATCGGCACTATTGACGAAGCGTTTGAGCAAGAAAAAAGCGGCGACTTAGAAGAAGCAGCGGACTAATTTTAGATGTCTCGTTAGAGGCAAAAAGACTACCCCTTGCAGGCGGGGTTTGTAACCCCGCCTTCTATGAATGTCTCGCTAATTGTAGTTTTTACTATAGCACAGAATTAAAAATATGCTAAATAGAAGTTTTTATCTCGAAATTCGGACACCGGAAAAGTTGATTTATGAAGGGGACGTGACGAGCATTCAGGCACCCGGCGTTGAAGGTAACTTCCAGATTCTGGCGGGACACATCCCTTTTTTGACAGCATTAGATATAGGTGAGATTCGTATCCGTGAATCCTCGGACACATCGCAGTTGATGGCAACGACGGGTGGAGTCTTTGAGGTACTACGGACGGGTGTCACTGCCTTGGTTGAAACAGCAGAATGGGCATCTGAGATAGATGTCTCCCGTGCTGAGCAAGCACGCGACCGCGCCCAAGCACAACTTGCGTCACGGTCAGAGGATCTCAACCGTCCGCGCGCAGAAGCCGCACTTGCCCGCGCAAAAAACCGCATCAAAGTCGCAAGCAATTTGTAATATCTCGTTTTCCTTCTCTGGTAGGCGCGCTTTCCAAGCGTGTCTCTTTACCCTTACCTTTTCGCGTGCTGTGGATGGAACGTAGAATATCAGTCTTGATGTCTATGGTTTAGGGAAAGCCTTATGGAATACATCGTTATTTTTGAAAAAGGCAAAAACAATTATAGTGCTTATGCCCCGGATCTTCCAGGATGCGGTGTTGTCGGTGAAACATTGGAAGACGTACGCACATTGATTGCTGAAGCCATCGAATTCCATATCGAAGGGCTACAAGAAGCAGGGGAGGTTGTTCCACAGCCCTCATTTGCACTGCCTGTTCAAGACCAGCCTGGGATGTCGTCTGAATTGGTCGCAGCACAGATTTAGTTTGAATGTCCAAACGCTTCATACGCAGAAAGCGCACGTGACCGCGCCCAAGCATAACTCACATGCTCCTGACCTATTTGGATTCGTTCGTCCAGACAGTGGGTGGCATCATGTCATTTGAAGTACCAACCGGGCGCGGGAAGATGGATCTCCTTATCACTCACAATCAACGAAAGTACATAGTCGAAACCAAGATTTGGCGAGGCGATGCCCGGTATCAGGCAGGTAAAAAGCAACTCGCCGCGTACCTCAAACTGGAAAACGTGCAGGAGGGATACTATGTCGTCTTTGATCACCGGAAGGAACCGGAACCCCGCGTAGAAACCGACAACTTTGACAGCTTAACAATTCGGAGTTATGTCATCCCTGTCATCCAAGAAGTCCCTTCACACACGCTAATATAAACACCATTCCGTGAACTTTTATAGCAATTTCAAGCAAGAACCTTAACGTATCTTTTGAAGTATTGACTCAATTGTGGTTTTAAGGTGTCCGTCGCCTGCTTTTTCTGCGAGCCTCAACGCAGTTTGGAGATCTTGCTTCGCCTCCCAAGTACGCCCCAGCAGTCCCTTCGCAAGTCCTCTACTCAGGTATGCGTCGGCATAATCAGATTTTAGTCGTATAGCAGTGTCATAATCCTCAATCGCAGCAACGTATTGTTCCAAGTCACTTTTTACATGTCCGCGTCCGACGTATACCTCGGCATTATCTGGTTGTAGCCGGATAGCAATGTCAAAATCAGAAATCGCAGCAAAGTATTGTTCTAACAAAGCTTTTAAACCTCCGCGTCTGACGTATACCTCAGCATTGTCTGGTTGTAGCCGGATAGCGATGTTATAATCTGCAATCGCAGCAGCGTATTGTTCCAAGTCACTTTTTACATGTCCGCGTCTGACGTATACCTCGGCATTATCTGGTTGTAGCCGGATAGCAGTGTCAAAATCAGAAATCGCAGCAAAGTATTGTTCTAACAAAGCTTTTAAACCTCCGCGTCTGACGTATACCTCAGCATTATCTGGTTGTAGCCGAACAACGGTGTCAAAATCTGTGATGGCCGCAGCGTATTATTCTAAGTCGGTCTTGACAATTCCTCGACTGACATATGCCTCGGCATTATCTGGTTGTAGCCGAACAACGGTGTCAAAATCTGTGATGGCCGCAAAGTGTTGTCCTAAGTCGGCCTTCACAAATCCTCGAAGAAGATATATGGCTGCATTATCTGGTTGTAGTCGAATAGCAATGTTATAATCTGCAATCGCAGCAGAGTGTTGTTTCAAGAGAAACTTTGAAGCACCTCGACTGAGATATACCTTGGTATTATTTGGTTGCAGTCGAATAGCCATGGTATAGTCAGCGATGGCACCCGCATAATCTTCCAGTTCGTACTTTGCCTTGCCCCACAAGAAATAGGTTTCAGCAGATATAGATAGATCGTTTCTCTGTAACAGCGGTTTTACTGGTTTTGGTCGCGCAAGCAGTGCCTTAAGATATTTTGATGGGATAGCAAAATTAAGATTCTCCGCATCTAAAGCCCGGTGTTGGGCGAATGATACGCCAATAACTTTACCTTTACGATTTAGCACAGGTCCACCACTACTTCCGGGAGAAATTGGAGCAGTCATCTGCAAGCGTTCTTTCGTGTACTTATCTCGGCGACTGCTGATAATGCCATTTGAGAATGTACCTTCCAAACCTTTCGGATTACCAGTAACATAAACCGTCTCACCAATCCGAACCGTATCGCTATCTTCGAGCGAAAGCGGTTTAATTCCATACGCAGTTACCTTTAGAAGTGCAAGGTCGTTATCTCTGTCAGCTGCCGTGGCGCCTTCAATATTGTATGTGGTGTACTTACCCACCAACTTTGCTGTGCCCCCTGCTGCGCCTTCAATCACGTGGTAGTTGGTAGCAATCAGATCCGGCTTTACAAAGAAACCGCTGCCAATACCTAAGGTTTTCCCGCTTTTATTTTTCATCTCCAAATATACTGTCGCCGCTAACGCCTTTTCAGCAATATCTTCAGCAGGCAGTGTGGTTTGGGGAAATACGGTGCTCAATGGGCAAAATAGCAGCAACACGGTTATTACGGCAAGAAATCGTCCGCTCAAAAACCTGTTTTTATGTTTCATAGGAAGTTCCTTTTGAAGTGTGGCGAACTGGAGACATACGACAATATCTTCGGTCTCAAGATCTGGCATCTCTGCAAGAATCTCTTAAAAAGAAAGACCGTTTCTGTTTTAAACGCTTGAAGTGTGAGTGACTTGCTTTGTTTAAAGTTGCAGCCACTGACGCACTGCATCTTCAACCTCTGATAACTGCTCAGGTTGGAGATTCCCCAATTTTCTTAAAAACTTCGCCTCTGAGACCGTGACCAGACTTTGTGCATCGAAAACACCGGCATCCAGAAATCTCGTTTTTATTGGGATTTCAAATCTTGAACCTCGCGCGCTGGTCGTATGTGTTACGACAGTGACAAGTGCGCGATCTCGGGCGAGGGCGGGGATGCTGATGACGAGGCAGGGCCGAACTTTAGCTACCATTCCGAGATCAACGAGCCAGACTTCACCTCGATTTTGCCTTGGCATCCTCTGCCTCCATCTTGTCATGTTCAACGAAAAGTGCATCAGCAATTTCCGTGAGTGCTTCATCTGTCAAAGGTGGAATATCCAGCATAGCCACCTGCTTTATGATTTCAGAAGCGATCACGTGTTTTTCAATCTCAGGAAGTTGGTTGAATGCTTCCAGTATGTTTTGTGGGGTTGCCTGCATCTGAGACCTCCATGTAGAAAAAAATAAAGTTTATGTAATTCGGTTCATAAGGACCGCTCCTCAATTTGTAATGCGGACAAAAATATCAATCATCAATATATGATAACCTATCCAATGGGAAATATCAAACAAATATCCCGAGTATTCTTCCGAGGATCCGCCATTTAGCCATACACTGTTAGTGTAATTACGTCCTGCTTCATGATCTTCTTGATACGTCTATTTTTATGTTTCAGCGGAAGTGCGCTTAACGTCGTCTACGAGAGATGTCAGTGATTTCTACTAAGGATTTATCTGCTTATGAGACGCGCTTTACACAAAAGGCATTTTTTTTCAAAGGTGCAACTTTTTGACCTCAATTTTCGTCTTTAATCACAGCAGACAGATTTCTTGTGGAGGTATTCCATGCAATATAGCGATGAGAAAGGGACTGACAGATTTTCTGATGAATTTTCGCCTATGTGGGTTAAACCCTTACGGAAGGAGATTTGATTTAATTCGGGAAACGACTAAACACATTATAGATAAAGACCTTAAAAGAATGAGGTGACAATGGAAAAAATTAGACACGTGCGGTGGTCACGCGCACTCGTTTGGATGCCGATGTTGATTTTGGGTACCACATCGCTTTTCGCAAATACACAACAAAATACAAGACGCTCCATTCAGGCAACTTGGGTGGAGAATCCGCCTGTTATTGATGGATATCTAACAGACACAGTCTGGCAAGATGCCGACATCGCGACCGATTTCTTCCGAGCAAAGGAGGGAGAAATACATCCGGCTGAATTAGACACCGAAGTTCGGGTGCTTTATGATGAAAATATACTCTATATCGGTGTGCGTTGTGAGGAACCGGACATGAAGAACCTCCGAGAAACAAAAACGCGTCGGGATTCCGCAGTCTGGCAGGATGATTGTATCGAGGTGATGCTCGATACCTATCACGATCAGCGCAACTGCTACATTTTTGCGATCAACACACTCGGCACACAGACGGATGAGCGAGTCGGCAATGAAAGTGCTTTTGATATGAGTTGGGACGCAAAGTGGGAGGCGAAAGTCAAGAAACACGCCGATCATTGGACAGCGGAATTTGCGATCCCGTTTCGTGAGGTTCGTTTTAATCGGTCGGATACCACTTGGGGCATCAACTTTTGGCGGGTGCGTCCGATAAACGGTCAATCCCATTCATGGGCAGAAACGGCTTTTTTCTCACGCGTATCAGAGTATGGCGATTTGACCGGGCTGAATTTGGAAAGCGTTAAAACAGAGCAGAAACTCGGGATTCTTCCCTACGGCAGCTATCGAGCACTCGTGGATCATCCCAACGACCTCGATGGCGGGTTAGACCTGATCCTTCCGATTTCAACGCATCTGACCTCGAATGTGACGTTGAATCCCGATTTTTCGCAGTTGGAGAGCGATCCGACGCAAATTAATATCTCAAGCGACCGGGAGTTGTTCCTTCCAGAACGCCGTCCGTTTTTCAAGGAGGGTGCTGAGTTATTTGAATTGCCGCTGGATCTGTTCTATACCCGGCGCGTCCAAGAGATTGATGTGGGCGCGAAAACAACAGGCAGAATTGGCGGTTCTAATTTCGCGGTCATCAATACCTACGGCAAAATGATTGATCGGTACGATGCGGATGCGAAAAAACAGGTGAACCTTTTAGCCGGACGGATTAATCACGACATCGGGGAACGGACTGTCATTGGCGCGATGGGCATCCACAAACATCAAGCCGATCGAGATGTCGCACTCCTATCGCTCAACGGACGGTTTGGATTGCATCGAGATTTGACGGCAGCGTCGCAGTATGCCATTGATTTGATTGACGGCGAGATGCATTGGGCGTACCATACCGCGATGGAGTGGATTCACGAAGGTTGGTTTGGTAACGTCCAGCTTGAAGAGATTCAGGACGGCTTTCGTCCAAACGAGATGGGGCTTGAGGAGGAGGCGTTCCGTCGGGCGCGCGCCCGGCTCAGGTATAGGTATGAGTTTCCAGCGTCGCATTTCGTGGAGTCTCTTTGGGTGGATACGCGCCATTTCTATCAAACCAATGCCCAAAGATTGCTACGGGAACGGCTGAGTGAGTCGCGTTTCTACATCGACATCGGGCGATTTAACTTTTTCACTTCCGGTGGGTTCGGGCGGCTTCGCGAGGTCGGTCAACTTTTCGATACTAAGTTCATTAGAGCAGATATTGATTATCAGGCACCGTGGGGGCAATTGTCGGTTCTCAATCGTTTCGGCACCCGGCGCGATGAATTCAATCGGTTTACCAGTTTTTCTGGCGGTGTCAACCTTTTCGACAAGCTCACCATTGATCTGGATCTTGAGAATTTTTTTTGGCGTGCATATCGGAATACGCTCATTTTCCGGCTCCGCGGCAATTACCAATTTACGCAAAAAATCGGTTGGCGAATTTACGTTGAACGCGTAGATGAGCGGATGGTAGATGAGGTGACCTACAATTTCAATTCGATCTTTGACTACGAATTTACGCCGGAAAGCCATTTTTTCTTTGTGGTTGTGGATAGTCTGCCGGGAGATCGGGCTGTGTTTGTGAAATTGGCTTACCTTTTTGAACCGAGTCTTCCAGATTTCGCTCAGTTTAATTGAAGATAATACCAAAAATAAAAAATAGTCTCTGCATGCCTAAAATCTTGTTAGTAGCAACTTGGATTATAATAACTCACAAATAACTATACGCAGACGAGCAAAACAGGAGATATGTATGATAGTGATACGCATAGCAGTCTTGTTTATGTTAATCACAAACCTACAAACTTGGGCGCAAGAAAACACACAAACCGTTCTAAAAGAACTCCCCGCACTCAAAACAGATCAGGCACCCACCATTGACGGTGTTCTTGATGATACTTGCTGGCAAAATGCCCCGCAAGCCATCGGCTTCACCGACGAACGCACCGAAAAACCGGCGCAGAACCAATCGGTTGGTCGGGTCGTTTACACAGACACCGCTATCTATGTCGGGCTTCATCTCTACGACGATATGCCTGATAAAATTGTGGCACGTCAAACCAAAGACCAGACGCGAATTCGCGGAGAAGATTGGGTCTCCTTCAGTCTTGACCCGTTTCATACACACCAATTTTCCGACAGAAACTTCTTTATCGTAAATCCGCTTGGCACGAAATTCGCACATCTGGCTACGGGACGCGCGGAGAAAAGTGAGTGGATTGGGCTCTGGAAAACTGCTGCGCAGATTGTAAAAGATGGATGGGTTGTAGAGATGGAAATCCCATGGCAAATGCTGGATTATCCTGACACAACTAAACCGGTGCGGATGGGTATTAACATTGACAGGCTGCAACAGCGCACAGGAGAACGTTCTTGGTGGTGTAACTTAGGTGTTAACGAATTTCGAGAGAACGATGGACACTGGATTGATGTGCTACCACCGCCTCGCACGCGCGAACTCAAGTTGTTACCCTATCTGATTGGGGGTCTCAGTGAAATAGAAACTGATGAGAGAGAGTATACTGCCCGCGCTGGAGCAGACATCCGTTATGAGGTTACCCCTCAGCTACGGCTCATCGGCACTGCGAACCCCGATTTTGATAACATTGAACAGGCAGTGGAGGGCATCGATTTCTCCTATGGTGAACGCTATGTGCCGGATCGCCGTCCGTTCTTCTCGGAAGGTGGCAATGTCTACCGGCTTGGTCGGTTGTTCCACTCACGGCGGATAATTGATATGGACAGCGGGCTTAACCTCTTTGGAAAAATTGGTAAAAATACTTCGGTTGGCACCCTCGGCACCTATCACCGAAATAACCAGAACGCTATTCTTCAGGTCTCTCAATCACTCACAGCGACATCCAATATCAGTGCCGCATTCCTTTCGCATCATCACCGGGACACTGGAGTGAACAATGTCGGTTCTCTCTCCGGAGATGTGCGCTACGGTAAGTTTTCAGGGCGTTCTCGTTTCGTTCAAAGTTGGGATAGTAAATCGGACGGAAGGGATGGGTTCGTCAATGTAGTCTACAACGGATCGCTCTTTCAACACGCTCTGACAGCGTTTTTTGTGGATTCAGATTTCGTCGACAGACTCGGATACTATCCATTTACGGGTTATCGCAGTGTAAATTTAGCGAGTTATTTCGTTAACGAATGGCGTGAAGGATTCTTCCGCAGAGCATCGGCTTCTATCCAAAGCCAGATCTCTAATACTTACGAAGGCGAGGTCTTTCGGCGTGCCCTCAATGTATCTTCACTTATCCTAACGCATAGCGACTATGCGCTTGCCGCTGGCTGGAGGGGCGGGCAATTTGAAAAGTTCAGCGATAGTGTTTTCAGCATTGGATTCCGTGCGCGGGCTTCTGACAGATTCAATAATGTTGGCATTACCTACAATTGGGGTGAGCAGGCAGGTGAGACGATTCATCGCATCAGCGGAAATCTTAATCTCCACGCCTCTGGCTTCACCGCAGGACTTTCCTCACAAATCCAGTGGCATTTTGAGAGACGCTACCAACAGATTCTAACGCTCACCTACGACTTCAGTCCCGCCTTAAGCCTCGGCAGTCGCCTAATTTAGCAAGTGGAGGGTATCAACATCTACTTCGCATTACGCCGATCAGGTTATGCTGGCACAGATTTCTTCATCATTCTCGGAGATCCAAATGCCTCGGAGTTCAAACAACATTTGATAGCAAAGGTCATTCGGTCATTTTAGAGTTTTCTCAACCTCTGGTGCTTTTACGCGACTCTGATTGGGTTTCTTCTGGTATTTGACGCTAAGCGGGTGCTATAATTACAGAAGGCGTTCGAGTTCGGATGCTGTTAGACCACGGCGCGGATCCATCGTTGAAAACGGTCAGTCGAATGCGGCATCCCAAAGAGTTCACCGAATCGACAGATGAAGTTGCATCACTGGTTTGGCCACTACGTAAATTCAAAAGAGTTGTGTTTCAACCCTACGAAGGAGAGACATCGCTCGACATGGCACTGCGTGAGGGCAATGAAGAAATTGTCAACACTCTCAAGCGATAAAGGAAGCGATTGTAGATGGATATTCCGTTATCACGCATAGAGAATAGTCTTTCGAGTTCTCTCAAACACGAGATTCGGCTTGCAAAATGCACGAAGTTCAAGAAGAACCGTATCTTTCGCTGTTGGGTTGCAGATGGACCGAGTTCCTTGCCAGAGGTGTTTCTCGTCAAGATAGCAAGACATACTAAACGTGAACCCTATAATCCTAAATCGGATTGCGTTGGGAGTCCGGCTTGGAAGCTTTTCAATGAATGGGCTGCACTTCAATTCTTGAATGAAATTGATAGTACCCGGACACTGGGCCCCCAATTTATCGCGGGCGATGCTGTTGAAGGACTAATCGCATTTGAATACGTGCTGAAAGCGCGCTCATTTAGGGATATATTACGCGATTCTAATGAAAACGAGCGAAGTTGTGCCCTACTTGCTCATGCTCAGGCAATGGGGCGCATGCACGGAGCCACCTATGGTAAGCAAACGGAATGGCTCCGTCTGCGGACGAGTCTTGGAACATTCCACCAAGCAGACCCAGACGCATTTAATGGAATATTCCGATCTTTTCGCAGACTCGCGACATTCCTTGAGCAACCCGTATCTGTCGCTGTTGAAACCGAGTTGTCTGAATTAAAGGAGACGCTTTCGGAGGGCGAACCCTTTTCCGCTCTCAGACACGTGGATATTGCTCCACAGAACTATCTATTGTTCAATGGCGGTGTAAAACTTGTTGACTTTGAGTACAGCGATTATGGGCATTTTCTCCTTGATGCGCCTCTCGGTCCCTATCCTTTTTCAGTGCGTTGGGAATGCGATGAAGTTTTGACTAAAGAAATTGAAAGTGTTTATCGGGCAGAACTATTCACTAATTTCCGCGGGGCACTCGACGACACTATCTATTACAAAGGGGTCCTGGCAGCATGGATATATTGGTTACTACGCCTTGGACCAATTCCTAATGCGCGCGGGAATATGATAAAAGGAACTGATGCGTTTGTACGTTGATGTAAAGCAGCCGCACGCCTGAGCCGCGAGATCAATTACCTGCCACGGATAGGACGTATAGTGGAACAAGTAGCAATCGTTCGCGAAAACCAATGATGAGCTGTTGCGTTTTTGAACCTGATCGAGAAGATGCCAAAACGCGGATTGTTGATAGCACAACGGGAAAAGTTTACACCCGCTTTGACCAAGACGCGCTTTGGGATAGCGACACCGAAACATGTTATAGTCCATTTCAACTGGATCCTTTCAGACCGAGTGTCGGACCCGAAGACTATGAGGGGACAATTTGTGTGGATGGCGTTTGGTACATCCATAAGCGGTGTTACCGAACCCCTGAAAATTTGCGGTTAGAACTGGAGCATCATGGGTTCGCGGTTCTTGAACAGAGCGGTGAGGTAACCGAGAACGCTATCTGTATCCATCAAGATGTCTGTCCCACAATTTCTTAGAATCAATATCAATAGATGTTAACATGGGAGTTTAAAATTGGCTGTAAAGATAGTCATCTTTGATTTATTTGAAACACTTATCTCCGAATTCGACGCGGGTCGCCCTTCACACACCGAAGTTGCGCATGCCTTACAGTTGCCAGTGAAGGAATTTCAGCAGGAGTACCAGAACCTTCGATTAGCGCGACTTACGGGACAATTCCCAGACTATACGGCGATTCTACGTTATATCGTTGGGAAGCTTGGAGGAAAATCTTCTGACAGCACTATTAAGACGCTCGCTGAACGTCGTCAATCCGCTTTTACCGCTCATCTTCGTTGTATAGAACCCGATATTCTTGATATGCTCAATGAAATTACCACTTCAGGTATTCGGCTCGGTCTCATCAGTAATACCGATGGTTCTGAAGTTTTGGATTGGGAAAATAGTCCTTTGGCACGCTTTTTTGAAGTAACGGTATTTTCCAATCTGGTCGGAATGGTCAAACCCGATCCTGACATCTATCAACACACATGTAAGAATTTAGGTGTTGCCCCTTCAGACTGCATCTTCATCGGTGACGGCAATAGTGACGAACTTCGAGGCGCAGCGCAGGTTGGAATGTTGCCGTTTTGCGCCGCGTGGTTTCTCCGTCAGCACACAGACTTGCTTGGAGAGGATATTGTGATGCGTCGAGCGGCAGGCTATCCGGTGTTGTCCCATCCATCAGAGGTGGCAGAACGAGTGCGAAATATTTGTGCTGCCTGTTAACGATTATGCACTGCCTGCTGGTCAGAGAGGTGGGCAATTTGAAGAGTTCAGCGATAGTGTTTTCAGCATTGGATTTCGTAAATTCGCCGCTTACACCGTCAGCGTAACTGCATCCTGCTTTACAATCTCCTTGATATGACCGTACGCTGCAGATTCCACCAATTCTAACGTCTCTGGGGATAACCGATCCAGAATAGGTTGTGGAAAGTTATGCCTACCGGAATATTGCGGGAAATATCGCAGGACGAGGAACCGTCGATCCCGATCTTTTGGCTTCCAGCGCAGTACACCGTGCGTGAGTAATTCCGAAATAATTACAATATCGCCTGCCTTCGGTGTAATATTGACAAAAACGGGATCGTCAAGCGGATCAATACCGTCTGCTTCGTCAAGCGTCAGTAACTGCTCAGGTCGCTTAAATTCACTCTTATGTGAGCCGGGGATTACGATGAGTCCGCCATCACCCGGATAGACATCCGTAAAATAGGGAAAACAGACGAAGTTATCGCAGTAGATACGTCCGTTGTCAACCTCGTAACGCGTGCTATACCATCCGTAGTCATCGCGTGCGCAGTGCAATCCACCAGGGTTTACCTTTGCGCGTTCACCCGCCTCCCACAAATCGTGTTTATCGTGTTTCAAGGAACCTCTACCGAACCGTGGTTGATTGTCTGTTAACTCCTTGATAATCGGCCATAGTGCCGTGTGCGTCGTTAAGCATTCAAGCGATTTATCGAAAGCGAACCCGTGCTGATGGAGTCCTTTCTGCTCAAAGCCCGGTGGCAATTCATCAGGCGGTGTTGTTATATATCTATCAACCGCTTCAGCGGCTTCCCCCAATGCATCGCCAGTGATGACGTTTTCTAAATGAAGGTATCCGGTTATATCAAACAGATAACGTTGTTTCGGTGTCATATTTTTAAGTTTCCTTGCGGTTAAACGGCGTGGTTTGTGCTTTGACGCTTTTCGCTCAAGAGCCGCCCTCCACTTCGTTTCGGGCTACGGTTTCGTTACTATTTTTTCTCCCAAGTTGCTACTAACAGGATTTTAGGCAGGCAGAGACCGTTTTTTTTTGTAGCACAAACTTTTAGTTTATGTCCTTACACACACAATCTAAAAGATTATGCTGCAAAGATGGCAACCTACGTTATTTTGTGTGCAGACACCGCGGGCATCGGGAAATCCGAAGAAATTGAGGAAACACCCAAGTAAAATACTCGTTCCTACAAGCGAAACGCTGATGGTTATTCATAGTGCCATATCAAACGCTGTGCCGGTTACGTTGCCTTTTACATAAGCATCACGGAAAAGGGTTTGGCGTTTCGGAGGCATCTCCTCAAATAACGCTTGTGGCGGTCTCGACAGGGTCCACCGCTTATCTATTGAGTTATAAGCGTTGAAGATAGCGACCCGATCAGTGTCCCGGTTTTGCCACGCTTGTCCACTGTGCGTAATTGCTTCAGTGAATATAATGACAGACCCTGCGGGACATGAATAGGTATCCCAAAATTCCCAGTCCTGCGTATGGGCATCCTCTGGCGCAGTATAAGCCGCTTTGTGGCTGCCCGTAATGAACATCGTGCCGCCGTCGCCTTTTTCCACAGGGTTAAGTTCCCAGACGACACGCGTCAAACCGCTATATGCTTGTCCAGGGAGACATGAATACTCGTGGCAATCCCCCGGCATCCGAAACATACCGTTACCGTTATGTGGACTAAATGAGAATGGAGGATCGTCCGTTGCAGAACGCAACGCCATAAAACTCATCTCCATACGGAAGCCGTAGCAGGTGTCTGAGGCGAGATAGGGAGATGCAAGAAACTCGTTTCCAAACGCCACGACAACCGGATGATCCGTCAATTTTTCCAGAGGACCGCCGTAAGTCGATCGGTGGTGTGATGGGATCGATTCAGAGCCGTTTTTTAAGCAGTAACAGAAATCGCGCATCTCCTCGATCTCAGACTCCGTCAACACACCCGGGACCAAGAGCCATCCGTTCTTGTCGAAGAGATATTTCTGCTCTTGTGTTAAAGGGACAACCGGTCTGCCATCGGCGTTCGTCTGCGTGATGTCAGCAGGCGTTGTTGCCAATGGACTCCCTAAGTCTTTATTGAATTTGATGCCTAACTGTTCTGCCATAGGTGATTCCCCTTTTGTAGAAACTGCCGTAAACACGATTTACCACGTTTACACTGTTTAGGATGTTGGGTTTCGCTATATCTATCCTATACCAAAGGTTATTGAAACGCTGGACTCTCCATTAAAAATAAATAGAGTTTGTTGTGCAGCTCAACCCAACCTACGGCGATACTAATGAATACGCGCGCCCGTGAAATAATCGGGATTTGCGCCCATTTTTTCTAAAAGTGGTGCGGTCACTGTGTCAAGTCTATCAATCACACCAGCAGACGGTGTATATTCGATAACGTTCAGATTTTCCTCTAATTCACCTATATTTCGGGTGCCGACGAGCATGCAGGTAATTCCCGGTCTCGCCATCGCCCAAGCAATAGCGAGCCGAGCCATTGGGACCTGCTCAGTCTCTGCTATTTCTCGGATAGCCTCAAGGGTCTCAAACGTCTCTTCCTCGGCACCCTCTTCGCCGTGTGAAGCCTGCGGACGGTCGTCCCGAAAATGGCGGAACCGAGCATGCACCGGCGGTATCTCCTCTGCGCGCTTATATTGTCCCGTCAAAATCCCCTGCAGTAGCGGCATATACCCCAAGATACCGACATCGTGCTTTCGACACAGCGGTAGCAATTCCGGTTCTATTGCCCGCGACAAGAGATTGTAGCAGAGTTGATTCACCGCAATAGATGCCCCAGTCTCAAGTGCCGCCGTGAGCTGCTTCACACCGAAGTTGCTGACACCGATCGCACGAATAAGTCCATCTTCCTGCAGGCGTGTGAGTTCTGTCATACTCTCTTCGATCGCAATCTCATCGTGGGGCCAGTGAATCATATAGATATCAACGTAATCGGTTTGCAATCGTTGGAGACTCGCTTCACAGCGTTCACGTATCGTAGCGGGGTCAGGTCTACTAACTTTCGTGCCGATAACTGCTTCGTGTCGTCTGCCCTCCAAAGCGATAGCAAGTGCCTCCTCGCTCCGTCCGTTATTATATCCCTCTGCGGTATCAAAGAAGTTGATACCGGCATCCAGAGCCGCGTTAGCAACCGCAGTAACATCCGACTGCGCCTGCGGTCCCCAATAATCGCCACCCCCATAAGACCAACAACCGATACCCATCGGTGAAATCTCGATTCCCGATTTTCCACATACGCGTCTTTCCATTTTCCAGCCTCCATGATGTATAGCGGTTAGCAGTCAGTCATCAGCAATCAGTAGACGCAGTTCTTATATCTGCCCAATTAGGCACAACGGACTGCTGATGGCTAATATTACGCTCTATTCCAATTCCGAGCAAAGTTCTGTAATCAACGCAGCGTTTTCACCGATCTGATCATTGAATTGTTGATACATACCGAGCAACAGCGCATCAACCGGTTTGGAATTTTCCAAAGCGAATTTCACCTCTTCACGTATCTGCTGCGGACTACCGATTGTCCGACCCGCTGCAAGGACCTTGAAGAGGAGGCACGGCTTCTCTGTGCGTTGTATCGCCTTGCACATCTCATCGCGATCCTCGCGGGCATAGATTTCACCGAGCGGTGCGTAACCGAACTTCTCTCTAAATTTTTCGCTACCGCCGTGGAGATTGTAGAGTCCAGTCATGTAATAATCTATATCCCACCCTTCGTCTTCGGCGGTGTGCAGGAGCCTCGGATCATGCACGGATAGACCGACCAAAACACCGGTATCGCGAATCCGTTTAAGAATATCCTGTAGAAAATCAAGCCTGTTTTCGCGTAGACATCTCTGCCCGACACCGCCGCCGTGGGGTGCCATACCGAACGGTTTGTGTTTTGCCGCTTCAAAAACATGGTCAGGATCCTCGTACCACCGAGAACCTTGGCTGAGGCAGAACCAGCGTATCGTACCACCTTCATCTCGGTAACGCTGTAGATCGGACATTGAACGATCTGTCATGCTATTCTGCCAAGCATTGATCCCGACCTCTTCTGCCCGTTTAAGCGTCGCCACGACCCGTTCAGGCGTATGATACGCCTGCTGATGCTGCGACAGGAGTTGGTTAAAGTGGGAGTAGCCGTAAATCGGGTTATCCCCGATCACCAATTTACTGATCTGATGATCACAGAATGAGACTTTTGGTAAGGTAGTTTCCATTGTTTATTCTCCAAGCAGGAGAGCACGTTCTCCCTAAGTTCGGTAGGTGCGGTTTCCCAACCGCACCGAGTGGGTCAGGAAATTACGCAATTAACTTTTTTAGCGCCATAAAAGTATGGTTAATCGAACAGAAATCCTTCCAAAACGGATGCGTCAATTGCACGCACGAGATGCATCGTTAAATCCAACGCCGCCATATAGTCATCCGTGTTAATGATTGAGACGTGACTATGGATATAGCGCGACGGCACACCGAGCACAACGGACGGCACGCCTCTACCAAATTGATGAATCGCGCCGCCATCTGTCCCACCGGACTGACGCACACCGAGTTGATACGGTATCTCATGTTGCTTCGCCGTTTCAACCACAAAATCCGCTAACTTCGGATTGACAATCATTGAAGAATCAATAATCCGGATTTGTACACCGCCGCCGAGTTTCCCTTGTGTATTTCCGACACTTAATCCCGGCGTATCATCGCCAGGGGGTCCCTCAAGCACGATTGCGAGATCGGGTTCTACACTTGCCGCCATCGTTCTCGCACCTCGCAATCCGATCTCTTCTTGGACACTCCCTGCACCGATAACGGTGTTCGGATGCGCATCAAGTCGTAAAAGGGCATCAATCACGATCGCAACACCGACGCGGTTATCAAACGCTTTCGCTGTGAGCAACTTGTCGTTTTTCAAGCGCATAAAAGGACCGTAAGGCGCGATCGGACACCCGGTGACGACACCGTATTCTTCTATCGCCTGTTCCTCGCTCTCGGCACCGATGTCAATAAAAAGGTCTTTTATATCTAAGACCTTATCACGCGATCCTGAAAGTAGGTGTGGCGGTGTCGAACCGATAACGCCCGGCACTTTCCCGAGTTTTGTTGTGATATTAACGCGTTGTGCTAATAGCGTGTGCGCCCACCATCCACCGAGCGGTAGAAATTTGACGAACCCTTTATCTGTGACGTTTTGTACAACAAAACCGATTTCGTCTAAATGTGAATCAAGTACAATTCGTGGCGTTTCAGCACTTCCCGCGCGCGTGCAGAAGATGCTCCCTAATTTATCTGTCCCTATTGGGCCCACATCAGCGACAGCATCTCTAAAAACATCCCGTACTTCCGCTTCATACCCGGGAATTCCGTCTGCCTGTGTCAGTGATTCAAGCAACTCAATTGAAGTTTCGTTCATATTCGTATTCCTTTGACAATTGTGCTATAATTTGGTAAAATTATAGCACGGTTGATGTTTTGTGACAAATTTTAATGTCTTACGGAAAGCACAATAGATATAGAAAAGTTTTGATACCCACGCGAAATTGGTAAGCATAGTATAACAAATTTCATGAAAATACCGCATGCAGAACGTGCTATCGTGGAAATTGGTAAACTGCGGGATTACTGTCTTGACCCGGAGCACAGCGATGGTAAGCACAAAGCACACCAATTTTACGTTATGCTCGGCATAACTGCTGATGACGCTGATGCACTACGTGATATTTTGTTAAAAGGCAGTCAAAACACACGACGCGCAAGTAAGACAACGAGACACCTATGGACAACGCTACAGGATTGATTTTTCGCTTACTTGGAAAGGCAAACAAGCGATAATTCGGAGTGGTTGGATCATTGAACCTGATTCGGATAGCCCAAGATTAGTAACCGCGTATCCATTGAAAGGAAAGAATAGACCATGAAAATTGAATTTTTCGATGGCGTTTCGCTCATAGACAACTTACCTGAATACCACCCAACAGGACGTACAGAAACAAAGAATATCAAACTTTTGGATGTTGTCGCGCTTACACACGACATACCTGATCGGAATCTCAGGCGCGGAGAAGTTGGCACGGTCGTTGAGATTCTTGCAAACGGCGACGCGTTTGAAGTTGAATTTAGCGATCGAGATGGACAAACGTACGAATCTCTTAGTTTTCGTGCCTCCGAACTTATGGTTTTACACCATGAACCGCCACCGGAACTATAAGTCCCCTCAAGAATAACCGGCTACAGACTAACTTTTAAACGTGGATAGTGCTCCTGGATGCCTTTTCTATTACTGAAACGAGGAAAATATGGATAAAGTCCTTCAAAACCTTAAAAACATTAAAGCGTGGGTTGATTTCAACTCACCGCCGCCAGATTTTGGTACAAATACCGAATTTATGAAATTCGCAGTCGAAATTATGAATCGATGCTTGTACCTGCTCAAAGCAGGAGCATCTTCGGCACCAGATGCAGAAACAGCTAACAAAGGGTATGCCAAAAACGAGGCAATAATTGTAGGCCACATGGTTCGGATCACAAAACTATACGAAGGGGCTCTAATGCATATTTGTAGGCATCAACAAGAATTAGCACATATTTTTTTTCGCCTCATACTTGAGACTGCAATAAGAATGGAGTACCTCATTACATCAGAATCCCCCAAAAAATCCTTTCAAAGTTTTATTTTTACTTCCTACAGACCTGAAAAAGAAATGCTTCAGGACTTAGAAAATAATGCTAAACAGAGGCCACTCATTCCAATTGAAAAAAGGATGAGAGGGAGTATTATGTCTTGGCTTAAAGGGGATGGAATCAACCCAAAGGAATTGTTGGAAGATAAAAATTGGAATCTTGACAGTAAGAATTTTCGAGAAATTATGAAGACATTCAACCTAGATTCTATGTATCCGTATGGATTCCGAATTCCGAGTCATTGTGTTCACGGTGATTGGCTTGATATTGCATATTATCATCTTGAACAAGATGAAGGACAATATTACACGCCTGACTTATTTTTTACCGAACCGGACCCGAGAACCGCATGTCCGATAACCGGTGTTTGTCTTGACAGTCTTTTGAAATATCTTAAGTGGAATAAATCTGATCCTGATAATATAATAAGGCCCGTTGTCGAAAAACTACGTGAACTTAATCTTGCACTTGATGCTGCACATGAAAGCACCCTTGGAGAATGACTTACATTGCAATTAGAACTTACGCAATTCCTCGGTATGTATAGAAATAGGTGTAATTCCGTCTACACACTCCCTAAAAAAATCATGCTATTACGCATCAATAAAGAAACAAGGAAAAGATCATGAAAAACTACATGCGCATTTTCATACTCCTACTCGCCGCTATCGCCTGTGCAAGTGCCGAAGATTATAGCAACGACGAAATCCGTACGCTACTGCCGTTCGATGCGATTCCCGCTATTACTGAACCGCAATTCGTCTCTGCCGGTGCAGCGAAATTAGATGCAGATGCGCCTGTCATCGGCGTGACTCTCAATGGTGAAAGCCACGCTTACTCGCTCTATCTGCTCAACGGACACGAAATCGTCAACGATGTTGTCGGCGGACAGAACATCGCCACAACGTGGTGACCGCTCTGCAAAACGGCTATCGTGTATAGCCGGGATCTTGACGGTAAGACGTATACCTTCGGTGTCAGCGGTAAATTGTGGCGAGACGCGCTATTAATGTACGACCATCAGACCCGGTCCCTCTGGTCGCATATCACCGGGGAAGCGATACAAGGACCGTTGAAAGGGAAGCGATTGACCCCGCTCGCTTCCATGCCACAGATCGCATGGAAAACATGGCAGACAAATTATCCGAATACAAGCGTGCTTTCGGTTCCGTTTAGAGATGGTATGCGCGAAAGTCTTAGCCGTGACGCATATCAGCGGTATCATACCAGCCAAGATACGGGTGTAAGTGGAACGGTATACACCGATGACAGACTCCCGAATAAATCGCTTGTGATTGGTGTTCAAGTACAGGCGAAAGGTGGTAATACACAGTTCCGCGCGTATCCCATCACACACTTCACGGAGACTGCTGTGGTCAACGATACACTCGGCGATGTATCGTTGTTGATTTTCCATGACAAAATGTCGTTCGCAACAATAGTCTTTAAACGTGTTGTGGAAGATCGTTCGCTAACCTTTAAGCACGCGGATGATCATTTCGCGCAAGACGATTCGGGTACAGAATGGAATCTGATTACAGGCGAAGCGACATCGGGTAAATACAAAGGAACCCGTTTAGAGCGAGTTCCCGCCGTTAATATTTATTGGTTCGCGTGGGCACGGTATTACCCGCAAACAACGATTTATAGTCCGTAATCTATCAATTGTCTAATTCGACGATTTCGCCTGCCATATTTCGGTGCAGTGTCGGTCGGATGACCAATTCGGGGATGTTACTCCGTTGCGGTAGTGTCGCGATGAGCAGTATCGCTGCTGAGGTTTCGTCAACGTCTACCATCAACGTGCGCGCCTCGTCATCCGGTGGGATCGGACGTTTATCCAAGATCGGCGTTGCCACTTCACCCGGAACTACAACACTTGCCCGGATACCGGTGTTCCTCAAATCTGCGTTAAGGAATTCCGTGAAGTTGATAACACCTGCCTTCGCCGCACCGTAAGCGAAACCGCTAAATGGGCCCGGTGTAACCGCCGCGAGCGACGAGATATTGATAATCGTCCCCGATTTCGCCTTCAACATGGCGGGTACAATCGCCTGCGTACAGAAGAAAGTCCCGATCAGGTTTGAATCTATCACCGAGCGCACCTCTTCAGGTGTCGTGTTCAGGAGCCGTCGATTGTGTGAACTGTGTCCCGCATTGTTCACCAGCACATCAATCCGTCCGAATTTCTCAAGTACATCGGCAGCCATCGTTTCAACAGCATCATAGTCAGCGACATCCAGTGTGCAACTTGATGCCGTTCCACCCGCTGCCGCAATTTCAGCCTCGACAGACGCTAATTTCGATGCTGTTCTACCGATAATGACAACCGTCGCGCCTTCCGCTGCCATCGTGAGCGCAGTACCGCGACCGATACCGCTTCCGCCACCCGTAATAATACAAACTTGTCCTTCTAAACGCATTCCTAACCTCCGGTTGACAAAGGCTTTAATCCTTCTGTTCTGTGTTGCGTAGCTTTTGAATCCCCTTCAGAATCGTATCAAGATTAAGGCTATCTACCCATTCATGTCGATCAATAGAGTAATCGCCTTTGCCGCCCTTGTGTTGGAAAATTTTATCCAAAAGTGTACGTAATTCGGCGTCCTCACACTGATCTTCCTCCATACTTACTTCTCGGCTTTCGCGTAGACTCATTGGGAGCACCTCCTGTAACCATATATGTGGGTTTTCAACACGAACGCGAAGTTGAAAATGATAATTTTTCGCCCTGCTAAGCATCCGCTTATCTGTCGTCAACAAAATATCGGCATCGGCGTTTTCCGCACAAGCAATATGCAAAGCATCTAACGGCTTAAATCCGAATGACTCAAGCTGTTCACTTCTCAACTCCTCCGCCGCTCCAACTGAAACATACTGATGTGCATTACGGAGCAGTTTCTTTATGTCCTCGCGTTGTGTCAAATTAGGGTTTCTGTTGACTTCAAAAACTATTACCTCACTTGCAATCCAATGCCACTGTCGGATCCGAAGATAACCAAGAATTGTCTCAATAGCCGAGACCTCACGAAAAATCTGAAGCTGTCTTTTATCATCATATGGACGACTATAACAACAGGTATCAAGATAGATTTTTAGGTTTTGTAAGTAGATTTGCAATTGCCTTTTCTATACTGTGGAAGTTCACACCTGAAATTATAAAACCGCATTATAAAAATATATCATATCAGACTAACAAAAGCAAAGAAAACCTTTGTTTTCTGATGTGTTGGGAATATAGATTACCAGAATTTGGTAAAATTTTCAAGCGTTCGATGGTGTCGAAAACACTTGACAAAAATCAAGAAACATTTATAATAAAAACAGACTTCGTTATTTGACCAAACTCTATGGAGGTTGTCCCTGTGTCGTTAAAACAACGCATTCACAATAAAGAAACGATTAAGATCGCGTCTGGTGCTCCGTTTGGTTGTACCCGAGACGAGATGGAAGCCGTCCTCAGCCGAGACGATTACGATTTAATCGGTGTTGATCATCAGCACGCGGCGGCTGACGAAGATAAACTCGTTGAATACTGTAAGATGGCAGACGAATTCGGTGTCGGCGTACAACTCCGTATCAAACATACACGCCACGCTTACCTGATCGGCAATATGTTGGATTTGGGTCCGCTTGCCATTGTCGTACCGCAAGTCGAAACCGTCGAAACAGTGGACGAAGCGATCGACGCGTTCTACTATCTGCCGATGGGAAAACGGAGTTGGGGTCCTATTAACTCGTATGGCATTAACCGCGGCATGGATCGCCTCGAATACGCCGAATGGTGGAACAACACCGGTATCCTCATCTTACAGATTGAGTCTGTGAATGCCGTGATTAACGTCCGCAAATTCGCAAAACAGGGTGTCGATATGGTAACCTTCGGCGAAAACGACTTGAACTTCAGCATAGAGTCATACCCGAAGTCACCGTTTAAAAACTTTCAGGAATGCTTTGCGCACGTGCAAACTCAGTTAGCAGACACACACGTCAAAGTAGGACCGGGACCTGCACCGACGTTTACATCGTAAGAACAGCTTTTTGTAGCGATAGTTTGAGCCAAGAACATTTTTTATCGATTGAACTTACGCATTTTTTCGTGAGACGCTACGTAATAGGCGGGGTTCAAAACCCCGCCTGCAAGGGAGGTGCGTAAGTCCTGAAAACATTACGACTAAGGAGTCTCATTTAATGTCAAAACGAATTAGAATCGGACTTATTGGGTGCGGTATGATTGCCGGATCACATATCAATGGGTATCTGGCGCATCCACAGCACGCCGAAATCGTTGCTGTCTGCGATACAGTGGAGGCGAATGTGAAACGGAGAGCGGCAGACTTCCTGTCTGTTGCAGCATCACGTGCAGAAACCGCCAAAACTGAGGCAGAAAAGGCAGAAACCGCAGAAGCACGCGAACAATTGAAAGCCGATGCTGCGCTTTTAACAGAATATGCCGACACCGGGGTCAAAGTCTTCAGCGACTACAACGAAATGATAAAAGAATGCAATTTAGACGCTGTAAGTCTTGCATTGCCCCCGTTTGTTCATGAGCCTGCAACAGTTGCTGCAGCGAAAGCCGGGTTGCACGTTTTCTGTGAAAAACCGATGGCACGCACAGCGACAGAGGCGAGAAATATGCGGGATGCCTGCGATGCAGCCGGTGTTAAACTCGCATACCAGAGCGGCGGCACCTGCCTCGATCCGACGAGTTACGCCATCCGAGATTACGTCACCTCTGGGAAACTCGGTGATGTCTACTACGGCAGACTGACCAGTTTCCGTGTCCGCGGCAGACCTAACGTAGATATGTTCGGTTTCGGCAGATGGTTCCTTAACTCCGCCTATAGCGGCGGTGGCACTGTCTACGATACAGGTGTCTACGACATCAACCGTTCCATTTATCTGCTTGGCTCTCCACAACCCGCCACAATCAGCGGCATCGCCTATCGTGGAATGCTCCCCGAATACACCGGTGAAGAGATTAATGACGTTGAGGAGCATATATCTATCCTTGTCCGATTCAGCAACGGCATGTCGTTTACGTATGAACACGGTTGGGCAAGCAATTTGGCAGAACACCCGCAAGGCATCTTCATTTTCGGTTCTAAAGGTTCGTTTAGTGGTAATAAACTGTTCATGGAAAAAGGGAAATGGGATACAGATGATCAGGGTAACCGCAGGCGTTATCAAGGCAATCTGGTCGAAACGCCGTTGGAATTGCCGAAGCAGTCCTTCCGAGATAAGTTCCGCGATTTCCTCGATGCCTGTAACAGCGACGCGCAACCTGTCAGTAATGGCGATGTCGGTTTGAAGGTTACAGAGATTATGAGCGGTTCGCTCTTGTCAGCGAAACTCGGACGCGAAATCAGCGTAGAAGAACTTTATGAGATAGAGGCACTCCGCACAGAACCGACACCGGGTTGGCCGATTCCATAAAGCGATACACACCGGATTTTAGGTTGACAAACGAGCCTGCCATCAGGTATCCTTTAAGATGGTGTTGGATGTGCGGAGATAGACATCACCTTAGAAAAAAAATGATACGGAGGATTAAATTTGAAAAGTTTTGCGTTTTTTGAACCCACCACCCTTGCGGAAGCGTCGCGTCTGTTCGCAGAAGAACACGCGCAGCTCCTGGCAGGTGGAACAGACCTCGTTATCGGGATGAAGGCATACACCGAAACCCCGCAATCCGTGATTAGCTTACAGAAAATTCCAGGATTGACCGGTATTAGCACTGACGGCGGTAGCATCAACATCGGTGCGATGACGAAAGTGCGGGAAGTTGAACTCTCAGCAGATGTTCAGCAACACCATACGGCGTTAGCAGAAGGTGCTTCAGAGATCGGATCGATCCAGATCCGAAACCTCGCAACCCTCGGTGGTAATATCGCACACGCTTCTCCCGCAGCGGACACAGTCGCCGGGCTGCTCGTCGCCGATGCACAGGTGGACATCGCAAGTGCTGATGGTGAGCGGAGCGTCCCCATCAACGAACTTTTCACCGGACCCGGACAGACCGTCTTAACACCCGGTGAGATCATCACGCGGTTCCGGCTCCCGAGTCCTGCGTCTGGCTCCCACTACATCAAACACAAGATTCGTGAAGTCATGGATTTGGCGTTCATCGGTGTCGCAGCGGCTGTCAATCTTGACAACGGCACAATAACGGATGTCCGGATCGGACTCGCTGCAGTCGCGCCTACACCAATTCGCGCAACGGAGGCGGAGGACCTCCTCAAAGGCAACGAGCCGACACCAGAACTTCTGGAGCAAGCCGGTGAAGCCGCTGCAGCCGGATGCAGCCCGATCTCCGATTTACGGTGCTCTGCTGAACATCGTAGAGAGATGGTCAATATCCTAACGAAACGAACCCTCCAAAACGCTTTAGCGCGCGCAAGCGGTTAATAAAACAGGTATTCATACCTAACGCGAGGAATGACGCTCGCAACATATACGTCAAGGAGAAAAATATGGCAAAACATCCAGTGACACTAACGGTCAACGGTGACGAACACGATCTACTTATTGAACCCCGCAAAACCCTATTGGCTGTCCTTCGGGATACAATCGGTCTGACAGGCACGAAAGAGGGCTGCAGCACCGGTGATTGCGGCGCATGCACCGTGATCGTTGACGGTAAAGCCGTAACATCATGCATGGTACTCGGTGTCACCGCTTCTGGAAAAGAGATTACCACCATCGAAGGTTTAGCCAGCGACGGCGAACTCCATCCCGTCCAACAAGCGTTTATTGACACAGGTGGCTATCAATGCGGTTTCTGCACCCCGGGTTTCATCATGGCATCAAAAGCGATCATTGACGAGAATCCAGACAGGACTGAAGAGGAATTCAGACACGCACTCGGCGGAAATATCTGTCGCTGTACCGGATATACAAAGATTCTTGAAGCAGTTTTGAAAGCAGCGGAAGAGATCCGCACAACAGTAAAATAACCATCAGCCGTCAGCAATCGGTTTCCGTCAGCCGTCAGCAGTTAGCTAAGAGGTTTCTGATAAATCCAACGCCTCTTTGCCGACAGCCGATGGTTTCCGACAGCCATTCTTGCTGAGAGCCGAAAGCCGACTGCTGATAGCTAATATTAATTAGGAGAAAACATGGCAAAGACGCATCGCGGATCAGGCATAAGACACCTCTATGTCGATCCAAACGGAAACGTCCATCAAGGCGAATACAACAACGGTCGTGGCACCTGTCCAGTTTGTGAACGTACAGGTGTGAAAGTACTTTACGAACGTGAAGTTGGCGAGAATACCGTAAAAGTCTGTAAAAGATGTAATACCGCCATCGGACGCGGTAAACTTCACCATCTCGTTGCAAGTGCATAATAGTTATCGGCGGTCAGCAGTCAGCAAAGAGGGTTCTCTGTTAATCAGAAACCTTTTGTTCCTGATGGCTGATAGCCGACAGCCAAGAAAAAGGAGAATCGGATGTCAGAATATAGTGTTGTCGGACAGAAGGTAGCACGTGTTGATGCGGTCGAAAAAGTAACCGGTGCCGCGCAATACGGTGCAGATGTCCATCCACCTGGTATGCTCTACGGTAAACTTGTCCGTAGTAAACACGCGCACGCCAATATACGCGGCATCGACACCAGCGAAGCCGAAAAACTACCGGGGGTCAGGGCAATTATCACACAAGATGATGTTCCGAGTGGTCGTAGAGTCTTCGCAACGGATAAAGTACTCTACTTAGGCGAACCGCTCGCTGCTGTCGCTGCAACCGATCCGGATATCGCTGAAGAAGCCGCTGAACTCATCAAAATCGACTATGAAGTCCTGCCGGTTGTTCAGAACGTTACGGAATCCATCAAACCGTCCGCACCACGCTTGCACGGCGATGATACCAAAGATGGACCGAATCGACGCGAGATTACCGGGCAAATCCGGCAGCTTTCGCGTGATAAAGAGAACGATCACAGCGACGAAATCAGCAAACTTGAAGCAGAATTAGAGAAATACGCCGACGAAGTTTATTACAACATCTCCGCTGAAAGTCATTCCGAGGCGGGTGATGTCGAAAAAGGGTTCGCAGAATCCGATGTCGTCGTCGAAGATACCTATGTCATCCCGCGCGTCCACCAGACCTACATGGAGCCACACGTCTCTGTTGCGAGTGCGGACTCATCGGGTAAGATTACCGTCTGGGCATCTACGCAGGGACCCTTCGCTATCCGTTCCGGTATCGCTGGCACACTCGGTATTCCGTTGACGCAAATTAACGTTATCGGTACGACGATGGGTGGCGGTTTCGGTGGACGTTTCGGTGTGATCATCACACACATCCCCGCTGTGCTACTCTCACAGAAAACAGGGCGTCCGGTTCGCGTTCAGATGACGCGCGAAGAGGAATTCACCGACGGTAGACCAGCACCCGGATGCGTTATCAAGCTCAAGACGGGTGCCACGAAAGACGGACACATCCTCGCACGGCAGGCACTCGCTTTCTGGGATTCCGGCTCTGTTTCTGGTGCGTCTATCGGCAGTACAATCCGGGTCCGCGGGGTCTATAAGATTCCGAACCTCAAAGTAGACGCTTACGGCGTTCATACGAATAAATCCGGTACCGCTGCCTATAGAGCACCGGGTGCACCACAAGCCATTTTTGCTGGCGAATCCCAACTCGATGAGATCGCAGAACGCATCGGTATGGATCCTGTCAAATTCCGCCTCATGAATATGCGTGAAGAAGGCGATAAAGTACCTGCTGGTGGAGAGGAACCGAAAGTCGGGTATAAAGAGACCTTAGAGGCAGTCGCCGATGCCGCCGGATGGTGGGATCGAGAAGCCGATGAAAATCAAGGCTGGGGCGTCGCGGTCGGTGATTGGACAAACGGTTGTGGTCCCGGTGGTGTCTACGTCTCCGTCCACGAAGACGGCAGTGTCCGTATCTTCCACGGGTCAATGGACATCACAGGAACGGATACCGCAATTTCGCAAATTATTGCCGAGATCCTGACGGTCCCTTATGAGAGCGTCACGATTCGGCGCGGGGATACAGACTCCGCTCCGTATTCGACGGGTTCAGGCGGTAGTGTTGTGACATTCACAATGGGTAATACTGCCAAATTAGCGGCGGAGGATGCACACCAACGGGTCCTCGAACTCGCCTCTGAACGTTTGAATACGAATGTTGAGAACCTCGAACTCAGAGAAGGTGCTGTCCACGTCGTCAGCGCGGATCCGCCGAAGTCTATCTCATTAGGCGAACTCGCGGCGTACAGTCTCTCCACAACCGGTGGTCCGATTGTCGGGAAAGGCTCCTTCGCACGGCAACCGAGTACACCTGCACTCGCAGCACAGATCGCCAAGGTTGAAGTCGATCCAGAGACCGGCAGAACCCGAGTCCTCAAACTCGTCGCCTCTCAAGATGTCGGCTTCGCTATCAACCCGATGGCGGTTGAAGGACAGATCGAAGGCGGAACGGTACAAGGCTACGCATGGGCAATGATGGAAGAGATGCAGTACAACGAAAACGGCAACGTCAACCCCGGTTTCGTCGATTACCGTGTCCCAACCTCCGCAGACCTTCCAACGGTAGAGTCTGTTATCGTTGAAGTACCTGCACCGAACGGCCCCTATGGTGCCAAAGGCGTTGGTGAACCGCCTATCACACCGACGTTAGCAACGATGGCAAACGCTGTCAAAGATGCTGTCGGCGTGCGGATTAATGAGTTACCTATCAAACCTGAAAAGGTTGTTGATGCCTTGAAAAGCAATGGACACTAATCTTATGTCCGTTTTGTGAAGTGACGAAAGTTAGCAGTAGCGCAGCCTCTCGCGCTGCTGCTAATGTGTTTGAAATAATGCTATAATACATAAGACATTATATCGATTTAATCGTCAAATGTTTTTCGGTTTCATTAGGATCCGTAGGGGGTTTTTGCTGGGGTGTTTCTTCAGGGTTTCCCCGCCCGATTGCCCGACACCAACGCTCTTATGCGGGACGAGGGGACCTCGCCCCTACGCGGTTCCCCGGACACCTGACTAAACCATTATAATGTCTATAACACTGATGAACAAGCGACACAGAAGAACATTAGAAGCGATCTTTGCGCAACCCATCTCAGGCAACATCAAATGGAGAGATGTCCAATCTTTGTTAAAAACCTTAGGGGCTATCCTGACAGAACGTGCGGGTTCAAGGGTCTCTGTATCGCTTAATGATCACGTTATCGTGTTTCATAGACCACACCCAGGCCCAAACATGGATAAAGGTGCGGTCAGAGATCTACGGAAGTTTCTCCAAAGGACGGGGGTTACACTGTGATAGAATACAAAGGTTATATTGGAGTCGTTGATTTTGATCCGGAAATAAACCTCTTTCATGGAACTGTGATTAATACACAAGATATAATTACATTTTATGGGGCATCTGTAACCGAACTTCGGGCAGAGATGCAGAAGTCCCTTGAGGTTTACTTTGAAGTCTGTGAAGAACAAGGAAAAACCCCTGATAAACCTTTCTCAGGTACACTCACGATCGAAACAACTCCTGAGTTGTACAGTCGGATTGCATTGAATGCAGCGCGTCGTCAATTAGAAATAAATGTCTACCTTCAGGAAGTCTTAGAGAAGGTTGTTTCGGTAGATTAGTACAATCTTCTACGCGCCTGATACTTTTGGAAACTAAAAACTTATGTTTGGTGAAATTAGAAACGAACATGGTGAACGCCTCGATTACACCTTCCACGAAGGCAAAGGCGACAGAGTTGTAGTAATTGGACACGGAGTCACCGGCAATAAAGATAGACCGGCACTCGTCGCTTTGGCAGAAGGACTCGCTGCTGCGGGTATCTCTGCCTTACGCTTCTCTTTCTCCGGCAACGGTGAATCGGAGGGTGCCTTCACAGACTCCACGATTACCAAAGAGGTTGCGGACCTCGGTAAAGTTATTGACGCACTCAGCGAATACAAAGTCTGCTATGTCGGACACAGTATGGGCGGTGCAGTCGGTGTGCTGCGTGCATCCATAGATGAACGCATCGAAGCCCTTGTTTCGCTTGCGGGGATGGTGCATACCAAAGCGTTTGCGGAACGCGAATTCAGCGATGCTACACCTGACGAAGGTTTCATGTGGGACGACCCGGAGTGTCCACTCTCACAAGCTTATGTAGATGATATGGCAACAATCAACAGCGTCGCAAAACACGCAAGTAAATTTGCTGTGCCATGGCTACTGGTTCACGGCACAGAAGACGACATCGTTCCGATTGAAGATAGCCACGACATCCTTCAGTTCGCAAACGAAGAAACAGAACTCCTTGAGCTGCCCGGTGTAGACCACGTCTTTTCTGACGACGGCACCCCTGTCATGGTCGAAAAAGTCGTCGCATGGATTGATCAAAAACTGTGAGGCACAAATAGGCATGGCATATATTGATAAAATCAAGGAAGAAATTGGTTGGTTAAAGGTAATATTTGCTATTTCAATAGCAACTGATATTTCTCTGATTGCTTGGCTGATTCAGAGTTATGGAAAAATCAGCAAGTTTCTTTTTATAGTTGGAGTGCTCGGGGCAATTGTGATTCTGTTTGTAATTGATCGACTTGATAGTACAGCACGTCGAAAAATGAATGAATTGGAGGAATTGTGATGGATTGGATGGAATGGGTTATCGCAGGTGTGTTTATAGCGTTCCTCTTTACGCTCGGAAGAATCGTACGAAGAGCTACAAAAAGCCCCAATGAATGAATTAGAGAAATTATAATGGATTGGAGAGAAATACTCGTCGCTGGTGTGCTTATAGCATTTTTTCTTACACTTGGTATAGTCGTAGGCACTGCTATAAAACATGCCAATAAAAGTTGAAAAAGAAATGAGTCAAGCACACTTAGCGTATGAGAGCAGAGTGAATTTGGGGAGTTACTACACGCCGCCTGAAATTGTACGGACAGCGTGGGAAATGATCGCGCCATATCTACGTTCACAGACCACTGTCATCGATAGCGCGTGCGGATACGGGGACTTTCTGAAAGATTACGGGCAGTCTATCACAATCGGATGTGATATAGACGAAACTGCAATCAGTGTCGCTAAAAAGAACAACGGTGAAGTTCGGTTTTTTCAAACGAACGCTTTGTGCGACGTATCAAGGGTGAAATTCGGTATTCCTCAGCAGTCTTATTTGATAGTGGTTGGAAACCCACCCTATAACGATAAAACATCACTTATTCGTCACAATATCAAAGACGTTGATTTTGACATCGATGAAGATATAACAAGTAGAGATTTAGGCATATCGTTTCTCCGTTCCTACAACAAACTTGAAGCAGATCTTATTTGCGTTTTGCATCCACTGTCCTATTTAATCAAGCCGACCAATTTTAGACTCTTAAAGGATTTCACCGTCAACTACAGATTGATAGACGGTCTACTCATCAGCAGTGGGGAGTTTCCTGAATCGGCAAAGCACACGCCTTTCCCGATTGTTCTCGCGCTCTACGAGAGAGACACGCAAGGAATGACGTACGATTTTATCCGCGATTTCCGTTTTCGGACAGCAGGCAAAAACCGCTTTTGTCTCAGTGATTTCAATTATATTACCGGCTACGTTGATAAATATCCAAAGAAACGACCGCCCTCTGATTATTCCTTGTTTTCATCAGGGGCGGAAGGCACCCATCACCCCGAAAAAGAGGATCCGCTCTTTTTTTGGACACTGCGAGACATCAACGCACTAAAGAGAAACCGCACTTTTGTTGGAAACTACAGCGCGAACACAATCGTCATTGACAAACGAAAATTGGATTATTATGCGTATATAGATGTGTTCAAAAGAAACCTGCACAGACTTCCCTTCTATTTCGGGAATTGCGATGTGCTTATAGATAATGACTTGTTCAGAGAGTATAAACCCTGTTTCATCAGCGATACTGTCAACTATCACCCTTTCCTAAAAAAGCATTTTCAGATTGAACCGATAGCAGAGCAACATACAGCGTCCCGATTAGATACGTATTTCAAACTATTGTTCGGTGAGCATCACCTTTAGCGATTTACGGGTCGCAATTTTGGAGAATTAGAACTATGTCAACACCGCGTCTCTCAGTCTCAACGTGGAGTTTGCATCGGCAGCTCGGGAAACCCGGATTTACCGGACCCGCGCACGATATGCAAATCCCGACCGAAACCCACAATAACGGACCCATTTCACTCTTGGAACTACCGGCACGTGTCGCCGAATTCGGCATCAACACTTTGGAGATTTGCCATTTCCATCTGCCTTCTGTCGAGCCGTCTTATCTCTCGGAGCTCCGCACAGCACTTGCAGATGCCGACGTTGAACTCTTTTCCCTGTTGATTGACGACGGCGACATCACGCATCCATCCCATGCGGAACGCGACATCGCGTGGATAGAAAAGTGGATTGATATTGCTGGCGAACTCGGTGCAAAGTGCGCCCGTGTCATCGGCGGTAAAGCAGACCCGTCGGCGGAGACCGTAGCACGAAGTCGCGATGTCCTCGCGCAGCTCACTGAACGCGCTGAGACCGCAGGCATCCGCTTGATGAGCGAAAACTGGTTCTCTGTCTTCTCTACGCCCCAGAACGTCAACACCATCTTAGGCGGATTAGACGGTAAGGTAGGACTCTGCCTCGACTTCGGCAACTGGCGTGGTGAGACAAAATACGAAGACCTCGCCGCGATTGCACCGTTAGCAGAATCGTGTCATACCAAAGCGCATTTCGCCGCGCCGCGTGAGATGGACAAGGAAGACTACGTGCAATGCCTTGAACTCACCCAAAAAGCCGGTTTCGCTGGACCGCATACGCTTATCTACGACGGCCCCGGTGACGATGAATGGGAAGGCTTGGCACTCGAACGCGAAGTCGTGAACCCATACCTCAACTAAGATTGGGAGGATCTAACGATGGCTTCTAATGCTATTACCACTATGACCCGAATAATGGAAACACTGCCCGAGGCGTTGCAGAATCAGATTGTAGATCATCTGCGTGAGTACATTGCGGACTTAGAGGATGAACTTCGTTGGGAGGCATCCTTCAACAGAACGCAAGAACAACTTATGGCCGCTGCTCGCCGTGCCAAACAAGAAATTGCCGAAGGAAAATCAGAACCGATGGATTTGGATCGGCTATAAAACCAGCAACATTACGGATAAAAATATGTTTACACTCTCACAAACACAAAATAGTTTAACAGTCGCTTGGAACGGACAGCAGGTTTTGGGTTATCATTTTCCCGAAGATGGCAACCGTCCGTTCTGCCATCCGTTAAACCTGCCCGGTGCACCACCCCTCACAATGAACGAACCCGGCGATCACGTACATCACCAAGGGTTATGGGTCGCTTGGAAAAAGGTCAACGAAGTCAACTTTTGGGAACAACCGGGACCCGGTAGCGATCCAACAGGCTTCGGCAAAATCGTTCACCAACGGATCATCGCGCAAAATGCGTATGCCGACAGCGCAGGTATAGCAACAGAAAACGCATGGATCGATTGGGAAGGCACGACGCATCTCACGGAACAACGAGCGATAACCGTCCACCCACCGACAGCAGATGCGATGCAGATTTCTGTGTCGCTGACGCTTCAGCCGAATGAACGTGAGGTTGTTTTGGATTTACGACGCGGCGAACCCGGCGCAGACGGTAGATACTACAGCGGTATGGCGATCCGATTCGACAATAGCATCACACCGGGTAACCTGTTAGATGCCGACGGACGCACCGAACCGATGGACATCTTCGGTCAACAGAGCCAATGGTGCAGCTTCACGACACAACACCCGACTGATAACGAAACCTACGGTGTCGCTATCGTTGATCATCCCGATAACCCGCGCTATCCGACAACGTGGTGGGTCCGCAATCGCGAGAACTACTGTTTAATCCATCCGTCACCTGTCTACTATGAACCGTTCCGTCTCGCGCCCGATGAGACTTTGAATTTACAATATCGCGTTGTCCTCTACCGCGGTCAACCCGACGCAGCACTATTTGCGTAGATTATCGTTGTAGCATAACCTGTTAGGTTGTGCCTATGTGTTTATTGTCTATATCACAGGTTGACGCGGATTCTTAGGGCGTTTGTTTGGATTACCAGAGCGTAAAGTTTTAGTTTTCAACACATACACGCACAGGCTAACAGCCTATGCTACAAGGGTTCCCGTGTCTGGGCAACAAGGATTAGTGCTGAAAATGGGACCAGACGCGAAAACTAAATAACCATAGGGGTTACGAGGTGTTCATTTACTGCACCTAATCCTGAAAATCTGATAATAGCATAAATCCTGATTCTGACAAAAGGCAAACGTAAGAAGTTATGGCAAACAGCGAAAACACCATCACCAGTGCGTTTGTAAACGTTCTACGCCCCATGCGCGATGCATGGAGCGTCAACGAACAAATTACCAGACCGTTCCTCAACGCTACACAAAAGCCTGATGTGATTGTCACGGAGAAAGGACGCAACCCTGTTGTCATTGAGGTGAAGGTTGATGGTGACACGCCGAATTTCACAGGTAAAATACAGGCAGAAGCACATTTCGGAATGCTGCTGGATCCGAGCGTCTTTAGCGGTCTCACCTACAATATTATTGAGAATGTGCTGCGCGTCCGCATGCCTGCCCGATTTAGGACGATGCCACAGGATAAGATTGAGCCAGAAATGCGTCTCGCCGAAGACATCGCCTATATCCTTCTCAATAAATCAGAATCAGAAAGCGAACCAAACCCCGATCCTGTTCTATTTATCGCCGAACCAGCACCTGACACCCAGACAGAATCGGAGTCCTTTCCGAAAAGCGGTTGGTTAAGTGGCAGTGTCGCCGATATTGCAACCGCCATTCGCGTCAGGGCAACGCCTATCTCTGAAATAGATGCCGCCGCAGATTTGTTGGAAAAACGGATAGAAACCGCCGCACAGCAGCTTGAGGTAGCAATTCAAGAACGTCCAAGTATCGGCGCAGAAATCGAAGGGATTCTGTTCCAAAAGGTTGGCGAGCAGACCTCACGGATGGCGATGCTCATCGTCACCAATGCATTCGTGTTCCAGAGCGTCCTTGCGGGTAAACCTGAGATGGAAAAGGTGATGTCCCTTAAACGGATGTTGTCTGATAACGCGAAACCTCTCCGCTACGCGCAGGTCATCGCCGGTTGGGACATTATTCTCAAGGTTAACTACCGCCCGATCTTCCATGTCGCCAAACGAATTATAGAGGCAATCGCAACTGATGATGAACTCGTTGATAGGATCCTGGCAACGCTCTGCGATACGGCAAAAGAACTCGTTGACCAGAGGCTAACACAAATCCATGAACTCGCCGGAACCGTTTTCCAACGGCTTATCGTTGACCGAAAATATGTTAAAGCGAACTACACCCGCCTCGAATCCGTCGCCTTGCTATCAGCGTTAGTCCTCCCCAAAACGCAGGAAAACGTGAGCGAATTGAAAGTGGCGGATTTCGCATGTGGAACAGGTTCACTGCTTAACGGTGCATACCAACGCATCCTCGAACTGCACGAACACGCTGGCGGAAAAGGGAGTCTTATTCACACGCGGATGATAGAGAAAAACCTTGTCGGATGCGATGTGATGCCAAATGCCAGCCATCTCACTGCTTCCCTTCTGACAAGCATTTATCCAGACCTGAAAATCGGTAATACCCGAATCCATACGATGCCTTACGGCAGACAACAAGATGGAAGTTATGCCCTCGGTGCACTGGATCTATTTGATGTCCCACAAGGCACGCTTCCACTCCCATTAATGAGTACGGCAGTTCAACAGGTCGGCGGCGCAGATGACACGACAGTGATGACACAACAGGAGTTTCGACACAACGAATTTGATATTGTCGTCCTAAATCCGCCGTTTACACGACCCGATTCTGACCCAAGCAGCAGTGTCCCTAAAGCGGTGTTCAAAGGAAGTGGCAGAAATAAAGAAGAGGAACAGAACATGCGGAAGGCACGCAGGCAAAAGGATTGGCGAGTCGGCGATGGCAATGCTGGGCTCCCTTCCGATTTTGTTGACCTTGCAGACAAAATGCTGAAGGAAAATGGGAAAAGCAAAATGGGGTTTATCTTACCCGCGACTTGTCTCACAACTTCAGACTGGCGGAAAGTCAGGAATATGTGGGCGACTGAATATCACGATGTGGTTGTAATTAGTATCGCAGATGCCAAAGGAGAAAGCTGCGCGTTTTCTGCAGATACAAGTATGGCAGAATGCATCGTAGTGGCAACCAAAGGAAAGAAAACTAATAACACCGGTAGAGGCACGTTTATATCCCTAAACCACCGTCCCCGAAGTGTACTGGCAGCACTTGAGGTAGTCAATAACACCTATAGACTTGATAGCGTCCGGCGATTAGAGGATGAACCGAGCGGTGGTAATCCGCTCAAAGTCGGTGATGAGATACTCGGACACGTACTCAACTGTCCGCTATGGGTAGACAAGGCGTGGGAGGCTGTCCGTATCAAGGAGATGGCGTTAATCCAATCCGCGTATCGTTTAGCAAATGGTGAGATGTGGTTACCAACACAAGTATCCGCTTTAGAAATTCCTGTTTGTCTTGTTGGCGATATTGCGGAAATTGGTGCAACGCATCGAGACATCTATGAAAAGAGTGAGCGAGGCGCGTTTGATGTAGAAAAAGGTTACACCGATACCGATCTCTATCCAGGATTGTGGCATGTGAATGCCTCCGCACAACGGGCAATGGTCGTTGAACCTGATTGTCATCTTATCCCGCGCCCCAATCGCCACGATAAAGTACAAAAAATACTCGCGCGTAATGGGCGTGTGCATTTCAACATGAACATGAGGTTTAACGCCAACTCTCTCGGTGTCCTGTTTACTGAGAAACAAGCGATCGGTATTGCTTTAATTCCGAATATTGTCTTTAAGAATGGAAACCGCAAGTATGATTATGTGTGGACACTTTGGGGCAATTCCACGTTAGGACTTTTACTCCACTGGGCACATAGTAGTAAGCAACAGCCAGGCAGAGGCATGAATGGAAGAAAAAACTTACTCCAAATGCCAACACTGGATGTGCGCTGTCTGTCAGATGAAGCATTGACAAATGCCGAGCGTATCTTCCACGCCTTAAAACAAAAAAAAGATAAACGGATGTTACCCTTTAACGAGGCAGCAAATGATTTGGTGCGTCACGAACTCGACAGCCGTCTACTGAACGAGGTTTTAGGCATTACGAGTGAAGATGCCCATAACGCCGTGCATCGCCTTCGCGAATTGTTGTGTGCCGAACCGAGCATCCACGGCGGAAAGAAGTCTCGGTGCAATCTTGAAAAGGAATGGGAAAAACTCAATCAGTGATAATTTGTCTTTATTTTTTATTTTTTTACCGCTTGCACCAAAAAGTTTTTTATGTTATCATTTTTAGTGAATGCTAACCTACCCTCAAGAAAAGCATATTGTGTTTACTGTTTACGTTGATTCAACAATACCAAGTTACCTTGTCTCAAGACGGAGTCGTGTTCCACGGACATCAGAATGGCAAAGAATTACCCGTGAGTTTTGGCACGATAAACGTTTTAAATTCGTGCTGTCGGACCTTGTAATTACCGAAATATCAATTGGGGATAGAACCCAAGTCGTGGATAGGTTGAAGGTTATAGAAGGCTTAGCTGTCGTGGACGTTTTGGATTTGGAGCGAGCATTTGCACAGCAACTCATCATTGGAAAAGCAATACCGGAGATAGCACTTGCTGATGCTGTCCACGTAGCGGTTGCAGCAATTCATGCAATACCCTATTTAGCGACATGGAACTTTGCGCATCTTGCAAACCCACATACGATACCGAAAATTGAAATGATTTGTCGTGAAGCAGGTTATTCGCCTCCACGCATTGCATCGCCAAAGGCGATACTGGAGGAACTCTCATGAATGATAAAATTTTGAACGAATGCCGACAAGCGAAGGAGCGGATTGCAGCACTGTTTGGGGACGTGGATACCCTTATGGATTTTTTGATGAAACGGCGGAAACAACGTCTGAAGCAAGGTAAAAAATATGTAGATTTCTCACCCTATCGTGAAAAGAAACGAGGCAATCCTGAATCTTAACTCCGCTTCTGCTTGCGGAGTGCTTTTAAGTTCGATTCTTTCCGTTTGTAGGAACCCAATTTCATTACCCAAGCCCTGAAATCAAGTCCAGATAATTGACGAAGGTATTATCCACTTAGAAATGGTATAACAATGCAAAATAAAAAATCTTCAATAGGAGGAAAAAATTGTGCAAAATCCAACTTCTGCACTTGAGGAAACGGGTATCGGTTCGATCCACGTAGAACCAATTCCACCCGTAGAAATAGACGAAACCCAACTTGACTACCACCAACTCTGCCCCGCTGAAGATTTCGAGGAATTGGAGGGCAAACCGTTCCATGTCAACGGCACGCATCTCGCTGTTTTCAAGTCCGACGACAAATTTTATGCCGTTGACAACCGTTGCCCACACATGGGATATCCGATGTCCAAAGGGAGTATCCGCGACGGTGTGCTCATCTGTCATTGGCACCACTGGGAATTTGACCTCAAATCGGGTGCCTGCTTCTTGGCATTCGGTGATGACCTGAAAGCCTTTCCGGTTGAAGCCCGAGAGGACGGTTATTTGTACGTCGGATTAGCGAAAGGCGAACGCGAGGCAGCGAAACAACGTGTCATCGCAAACGGTAAGCGTGCCCTTGAGCGGGGTCTTAAAGACCGCAGCACCTTCTTTATCGCGAAAGCCGTCACAGCACTTCGGGATGCTGGTGCTACACCCGCGGAGATTATTCAACAGGGACTCCATTACGGCGCACATAAAAGTAGCGATGGTTGGTCGTCAGGTGTCGCGATCCTCACGCTCGCAGCGAACCTATGGGACGATGTTGACCCAGATGATCATAACCTGTTTCTTGTACACGGACTCAGCCAGATTAGCCGTAGAACAACCGGAAGCGCGCGCCCTTATCGCGCACCCTTCCCGAAAGTCAACGAGGAACACAATCTCGAAACGCTGATGCGATGGTTCCGCTACTTTATTGATAAACGCCACGGCGGTGCAGCGGAACGTATCTTGCTAACCCTGAATGACCGAGGCTACGACAAATCTGTCCTCGCAGACTTTGTATACACGGCAGCGACCGACTACTATTTCACCGGCGACGGACACGCCCTCGATTTCGCGAATAAAATGTTCGAGGCGTTGGATTACGTCAACTGGGAAGGCTCACACGAGATTTTGCGTCCCATCGTCGTCGATCTCGTCGGTAGAACACGGCACGAGGAGACCTCTCGCTGGGCTGACGCTGTCCCCGTCTTAGAACCCGTCTTTGAGAGGCTCGATAGTATTTGGGAAGACAACCAAGCGAACGACGCAGAACTCGATATTTCTGCGTTTGCGCAGACGCTGCTCGCTGACGAGTTTGAACCGACTGTCGCCATTGTTGAAGAGAAACTTCGCGCGGGTGTCAACCCAACCGACATCTGCCGTGCGATGACTTATGCCTCGGCAGTCCGGACTGCCCGGTTCCATCTGAAAAACGAAGGCGATTGGCACGATGTCGCGAATATCTACTCTTACGCACACGCGCTTTATCACGCTTTCCAGTATGCACCGAGCGCTAACCTGCTGCGTGGTATTTTCCACGGGGTCGTCTACTTGGCATACTTGCGCTGGTTGAACATGCCCGCCGCCCGTATTCCGAGACCGGGACAACGCCTTGATGAAACTTACGCCTCCGCTGACAAAATGTTAGATCGACTCCAAGAGTTCGCCGACTTCCAAAAAGTCTACGAGGCAGAAATTCTGGTGAACCAGTATCTCGAAGAGGGACATGATGTCGAGGCATTGAAACGGACGCTCGCACATATCCTGCTCCGTGAAGACGCAGAACTCCACATGTTCCAAGTGCTCGAAGTCGCCTTCCGGCATTATGACCTGACGGACGACTTTGAAGAACAACGGATGCATCTCTTGGCAGCGACGCGTTACATCACGGCACAGAAGCTGATGAAGAACATTCTGTGGTCCACCGAGAACGCAGAACGTCTCGCACGCGGCGAGTTACTCAGCGAACGCGACGATGATTAGTTGCAGAGGGCGAGGTTACCTCGCCTCTACCTTTCGGGCTGGATTCCCATTGCTTTCGCGGTCGGAAGAAAGCCCGTCTCTTTTTTAGAGAACGCCAATCATGCAAAAAACAGGGCATGAACGCAATTTTACAGATCGGTTTGGAACTACCGCCGACGTAACAAGAAGAGACTTTCTTACGACCATAGGCAAAACTGCACTCTTCGCGAGTTTAGGCGTGTTCGGTGCAGGCTGCGAAGCCGTTGACCGAGGTTTGCTGGACAGGGGACTCCTACCTGTTGTCTTGGAAGACTTACAAGCAGCAGGACTTCCGAAACCCGACATACTCGTTCATTCGGAAATCCCCTTTAACGGTGAGTTTGCGCCGCACCTTCTCAACGACGATGTCACCCCGATAGAACGACACTTCGTCCGTAACAACAGCGGCATCCCAGAACGAGCAATAAATAAGGATCTCCGAGACTGGAAATTGGTCATAGACGGTGAAGTCCATAAAGAACTGGCACTCTCAATGGACGACTTGACACGTTTCCCACAAGTCACTATGGAAGTGGTGTTGGAATGTGCGGGGAACGGGAGAAGTCTATTTGTGCCGGAGGTTAGCGGGACCCCGTGGCAACGCGGCGCGGTCGCTTGTAGTGAATGGACTGGCGTACGTTTGCGAGATGTCTTGCAAGCCGCAGGTGTCAAACCGAGTGCCGTCTATACCGGAAACTATGGCGAAGATCTACCCAACGACGGCAGCGAACCCTTTTCACGCGGCATCCCGATTGAGAAAGCACTCGATGAACACACGCTCATCGCTTTGAAGATGAACGGAGAAGTGTTGCCAGCAGCCCACGGATTCCCGGCAAGATTGATTGTCCCCGGATGGATCGCGAGTGCCATGCAAAAGTGGCTTAATCGTGTCTGGGTGAGAGACAGGGTCCACGACTCCGAAAAGATGAGCGGCTATTCCTATCGTATCCCTGCCTATCCGATAGCACCCGGAGATACACCACCCGTTGAGGATATGCGTATCGCGACTGCATGGCAGGTTAAGTCTCTGATTACCCAACCGCAATCGTCTCTGGAATCCAGCACTGGCACACCTATAAAGGTTCGAGGACACGCATGGGCAGGCGAAAATCGGATTGATAAGGTCATGGTCTCCACAGACTTCGGTCTTCAATGGCAAGAAGCGCAATTGACTCCACCCTCAAACAGATATGCTTGGTCCCATTGGGAAACCGAACGCATCTTTGGAAACAGAGGCTATTATGAAATATGGGCACGCGCTTATGACAACACAGGTGCAGCGCAGCCCTTCACACAACCGTGGAACCCGAAAGGCTACCTCGGAAACGTCATTCACAGAGTGCCCATCTCAATAGTTGCCTAACATCAAAACCGTAGCCCGGAACGAAGTGGAGGGCGGATTTAAGAAACGTACTTGCCAATTCAGACGCATGTTATTTAACCGCAAGGTATAATTAAAAAAAGGAAAATTTAAAAAATGAAACTCGGTGTTATGTCTGATAGCCACGACAACATCCCGAATGTCAAACTCGCTGTCGCACTTTTCAATGAACTCGGTGTTGGTCTCGTTGTCCATGCTGGCGATTTTATCGCGCCGTTTGCGATTGATCCGTTAGCGGATCTGAACTGCCGTGTTGTCGGTGTATTCGGCAATAACGATGGCGAACGCGTCGTCGTTGCCAAACGATTTGAAACCATCGGTGGCGAAGTCCACCCCAACCTCGCAAGCGTGTCGCTTGGGGATAGGAACATCGCCGTGATGCACTACCCCGAACTCGCGATTCCGATCGCCAAAAGCGGCGATTACGACATCGTCGTTTATGGACACACCCATCAGATAGACATCCAAAAAGATGCGTCTCTATTGATCAATCCGGGAGAAACAGGTGGATGGACGACAGGAAAAGCGACGGTCGCAGTTGTGGATACAGAGACGCTTGAGGCAACAATTCATGAACTATAGAGGTGGTGATGAAATATAGAGACCTATTACTCACACCACGACACGGGAAAGCGCGAAAACCCAAGCAGCAATGCCTTATCTGGTCCGCAAACCATGAACACGCCGTCGCCTCTATAGACGACGATATTCATCCGCAGGCGAAATGTGTCTGGCTGGAATTTGAGGGGCTCAATGTTATCTATGCTTACGAAAAACACTGGAAGACAGGCGATTGGAGACTCGTTGAACGGAAAGCGGGGAACATCCCGTTGGTGAACAACAACCCATTCAAACCTGACAGTGAAAGCGTCTTTCCGGTCAATAGATATTGAGAGATATACGGTCGCATTAATCGTTGGCAATGCCCGAAGTAATTTCGACCTGTCCTTTATCTCTCACAATTCTTTCAATGTAGAGCGTGAACGGATACGTCTGATGGTTCTTATATTTTTCAAGGTTGGACGGAAAAAGACCCTCTCCTGCGGCATCATCTACAATCCAAAATGTTACATTCCGATTATTTGTGGCGAGCGTCATCGCACCTGAATAATCTTTTACCAATTCCGGGTCTATATCATCTTGAATACCCAGCAACGCATTTAGCCTATCAAGTGAAACTGTCGCTTGAAGCCGCACTGTTTTTCCGACGTACTTCTGACCCCCTGTCACAATCTGCTCAAGGGTCGTGTCGATGACTTCAATATCGGCTTTAGCAGTGTGTTCAGGAGCATCAGCCCAAACAGTGAAGAAACCATCTCCGTGTGTGGTTGTGTCTTCAGAAATGTCCTTTATAAGCAATGTGAAAGTGTAGGTTGTATGACCCCGAATGTTTCCGAGATCACTTTCCATGTAGTTCGCATAATAGTGGCGCGGAGACGTAGCGTCCGGGTCCGTAACGAAAAAACGCACGCTGTCGTGATGCGTGAACAATTCTAATCTTGGCGGCGTACCCTCAGCACTCGGATAAATCCTGCCAGCAGCGGTAATCGTAACCTTCTGTCCCTTGTATTTTGAGTTAATCCCTTGCGCCTCAACATCCTTGACGATAGTTGTGAGAGTGATAGAGTCTTCCTGATGCGATTTCGCAGCACACCCACAAAAAATAAAAATGGCAAGGCACGCAATAAGAGACGTAAAAATCTTCATCGGCAGATTCCCTCGAAAGCCTATCGTAAGAATTGCACCTATTCAACATATCCCAGATTCCGTAACCTACCCTCTAAAATCTCTGTCTCTTCGGTTGTAGACTCTTGTGCCTGCAGATGTTGGTAATTGGAATTCATCAATATCTCATCATAAGCGTCTCGGAAGCGGTCAGGATCCTCACAGGTGAGATCCTCGCCGTTCAAAACATGCCGATACACGAACTCACCCGTCTCTTCATCTTCACGATAGAGATATTCACCATCTGTCAATGACCAGAGCCGAACACCTTCCGAATACCTGTTAATCTCCGCGTTATCGACTGTTGTCCGAGAAGTCACACGGTGGTGCGGCATCTCCAGATTGTTTTTACTCAGGAACCCGATACCGTAGAGACTATCCAACTCCGAGAGTACCAATCGATTCGCATCAAACGCCGATGGCGAGAGGAGGTCCTGTCCGTAGCCTTGATAATCCATATCCATACCGGCAAGGTTCAGGATCGTCGGGTACAGATCGATCGCTGAGATCGGCGCGTCAGGGAATTTCATATCCCGCACACGGGGGATATGTGCTAACAGCGGTACGTGTAATACGTTTTGATTAAGCGTGTCGCCGTGTGCGATAATCTCCTCACAGATACCCTCGCCGTGGTCTCCGAAGATGAAGATTGCCCACTCCGAAAGCCGGAGTTGCTTCAAGATTTCAACGAGTTTAAATTCGAGGATATGTGTCACCGCTGCGTAATAGAAACGCAACGCCTCATCCGTCCGCCCGTTATCGACAAGCCATTTGAGACTCGGCACGCCTGGAATCCCGCTCATGCCGTAACCGCCGTGTGTATACCAAAAATGCAGGAAACAGAACTGCGGTACATCCGAAGGCTGCTTCAGGTGCTGCATCAGATCTTCAAGCGAACCGAGTTGTTGTGCCGCCGCATTCGGATCCAGGGGTGTAATAAAGGGCTCAAAGTCGAGGAAACGGAACACATCTGGACGTTCCGAGCGTCCCGTGATATGATACCCAGCATCGTTGAATATCTGGAACAGGTTCGGGATCCCCTCAAACATTTTCAGGTAGGTCTGTCCGTAGACCCCGTGTTCAAAAGGATAGAGTCCCGTAAAATAGGAGGTGTGGGAAGGACGTGTCGCTGGTGCCGACACGAAAAACTTCTCAGCGAGCGAAAAATCCTGCGTCAGTAGATCAAACTTCGGCGTATTGAGAAACGAATTCGTCCGCCCAAGCGCATCATACCGCCAGCAATCAATTGAGATGAGTAGAAATTTATTGACCACGTTGGTTTCCATTTTTTAATCCATTAACCGTGTGTTATACTGTCTCTCGGTGTGTTGATACGCATCAAATAGGTCGGGTTGAAACGGCGATGGTGTATAGATATAGACCGCATCGCTATACGGATCGTAGAGGATAACCTCTTCGCGTGCATCGCCGCAGACATCCGCTGGGAAGCAGTGATACCACCCCATCCTTCCACCCGTCGGTGGTGGGAGTTCAGGGAACGTTCCCACCTTCTCGCCCACACTATTGTAAAGCGCAGCCGGACTATAAATCAATTCAGGATTTCCTATCCCGTGCCATCGAATAACCTCCAAACCCGTATTATTCGGCGTTTCATCAACGTGAAATCGGCTTCTAATCTGTCCGTCTTTATCTACGACCATCAGATCCGGGTGGTGTCCGTTATAGCGGATTACCAAGGCATCTTCGGATACGTCCGAGAGCAATTTGCCGCACCGGATCTCTTGCCCGTGTGGTACAAGGTCAAAACCGAGCGAGAGAATCGGATGTCCTTCGGCATCAACCACCTGTCCACCGCCGGAGAGGATCGCCCGTTTATCACCGTTCCACTCGGTAACGAGAACCGAATCCGTGTTTTCACCGAAGTAGCGATTCCAGAGTACAGTGCCATCCGCAGCGAGTCCATAATTCCCGCCGTTGACCTCATCGAGTCCGTCGCCATTAAAATCGCCGACTGCCGGAATATAGGCAGAATGTTTCGGATAACGGAACCACGCGTCGGTATACTGCCAGAGTTGCTCCAACTCGTGGTTAAACGCTAACACGTTCACACCGACCTTGACGACGAAATCCTGTGGCTGCGCGTTCCCGGAGAAGTTAGCGATCATCAGTCGCTGATGGACATAGTTCGGGATGTGGCGTTCACCTTCAGCGTAGGCATTGCACTGACGCAACGCATCCGGTGTAGCACTCCGTTTAACGGCACCTGTGGCACCATCCAAAATCATCACGCGGATGGCAGACAGGTCCCATTTACTCGTCTCTGGCGCAGCCGCATCTATCCAGAAACAGATCACCTCCACCTGTCCATCTGCATCAATGTCATAGATAGCAACAGGACCGGGACGGTCGGGTGAAATCGTTGTCAGATAGGTATCTTTGGCATCGGCATCTCTGATTTCGAGGTGCTTATCGCCAATTGACCAGAGCGGCTCACCTTCCAATGTGAACGCGCCGATAAAACAGGGGTGGATGCCCCCGATCGATTTATACACCAGAAGATCGACAGTGCCATCGCCTGTCAGGTCACCGATACGGATATCGCCACCCCACGCCTTTCCGTCTGTTTCGTTCAGGAATACGTCCGGAATAGCCACCCGTTTATAGAGATGTGCAGATTGCGGCGTGTTCATTTTTACACAAATGCTTTGAAAAGTCCGACGTAGAGGGCAAGCACCTTCTCAGGATCAGGTCCCGTATAAGCGCATTCATTGGAGATGTAGCCTGTGAAACCGATCCGATCGAGCCATTGGAACATCTGTCGGTAGAGTTCAAACGTCGCGGGTTCCTCAACCCGATGCGTATGCACCGCGGTAATGTGTGGAGCGACACGCGAAAAGAGCGGTTCAATACGACCGGCATCGCAGCCTGTAAATTGCGAGTTAAAAACGAAGCCGACGTTCGTGAGATTCACACCTTCAATCACTTCCATCGCCGAATCGGGGTCCGTGAAAGAGCCGTGCATCTCGATAGAGACCGTAATATCCTTCTCACCCGCATAAGTGCCGAGAGCCTTTAATCCGTCCGTGACGTACCCGACGACTGCATCGCGATTGTCTTCCGAATACCGGTCGCCAAGCACGCGGACATGGTCGCATCCCATAAATTCCGCCATGTCGATGACGCGCGTAACGCGCCGGACAGTCTCTTCGCGATCGGCAGCGTTCTCAGAATGGAAATTTTGGCAACTCGTCAGCGAGGAGATGACAACGCCGCTCGCATCAACCTGTGCCTTCAATCCGTCCCACGCCTCTCTTGGCGTATCCCATTCAAATCCGTGTTTCTGTTTGTAGTCCATTAACAACTCAACACCGTGATAGCCGGTTGCCTCAGCGGTGTCAAGTATCCGTCCTAATTCCCATTCTTGGCAAGTCTGATAAGTATTCAATGACCACTTCATTTTTTTAATGTTCCTTGCGGTTCGTTGAGGCGGGTTGGAAATTTGGAGTGCCTTTCCGTAGATCTGAAAAAACACCCAAGCAAAACCCCTCCATTTCATTATGGGCTAAGTTTTTGTTAAAAGTATAACTTACGCGTTTTCTCTTAAAGTCCCCCTGATAAGGGGGATTTAGGGGGTTAAAAATAACAAAATTACTGCTTTTTACGTAAGTCCTAAAAAGTAAACCTCTTAACTGAAAACTATTCTTCTGATCGCTGTCTGCTGATTGCTGACTGCTATTCTTGTATCGGGATGGGGTACCAGAGTCCCCCGGTTTTCGTTGTGAGTGCTCTATGCGTCATATCATTAATGCCGATGACATCTATGGTGATGTTGTTCTGAAAACATTGCTTCAGCACTTCTGATAATGTTAATTCTTCAGACCCTTTGGTAGGCTCGTCGGTAACAAGCACAAATCGGCGATTCACGCCTTCACGAAAATCGACGCGACGAATCGTTTTTATAATCGCGTTGTGTGCGCGTTCATCCCCCATGCCAGCAACGACATGCGTCGTTAGCAACCGTTTGAATCTCTCGGCATCTCGCGTCTGCGGATGGATAATCGTATCACTCTCAAGATACCTGAAGATAACGATACCCACTGTGAAGTCAATGCTTTTCTCCTCAAATACCGTTACCATTCGACTCAGCTGTCTGCCGACTGCACGGATATTATCTATCATACTCCCACTAATGTCAAGCAGAAAAACGAGGTCAACCGCTTCATCGGTTTCACCATCGGCGATGCTCTCCGCGATGCCTTCAAGTGCTTCCCCCATCCGTGCGTCTCTGTCAATAGGTTCTGCGGGTCCCTTATTCGCAGCGGTCTCGTCTAACGCGGTTTCTCCTTGGACGATTTTCGGTTTGGGCACGATTGTTGGGGCTTGTGCTTGCGCTGTAGCGATCGTCTTCCATGCCGGTTTTTCTATCGTCTGTTCACGGAGTGTGGTCTCTGCCATCGGTAACCGGGCATCCGTTCTTAACACCGGAACCGACGCACTGGGTAGCGTTGGCGGTGCCGAATGTTGGAATTCCGCAATGTTCTGCTTGGTAGCAGACGAATTCTCCGATGGCGTAGCCGTAGAACGCCGCTTCGGCATCGACCGTTTGCGGGTACTGCTGACATGAAAACGTTGAAATTCTGTTACCGAAATCGCTTCCGAAACAAGCGGTTCCGAAGGCAACATCGGACGGTACCACCGGATGTAACTGAAACTCATAATTCCAATAGCGATAGTGTGCAAAACCAAAGATATGAAAAATGCGTTGCGGGTTTTCCTGCGTTTTTGCCATCGTTTATATGAATAGACTTCGGATAACATCTGTGTTTCTCCCACTATGCGTCTTCACTGCAAATTGAGACGATGCCTTGATTCCCATCAACCTGCAGCATCTGTCCGTCGGCGATCAGCCGAGTAGCGTTCGGAATATTAGCGACGGCGGGAACGCCATACTCTCGCGCGACAACCGCACCGTGCGATAGGATCCCACCGCGCTCCATCACGAGGCCCGCCGCACGCAAAAAAAGCGGTGTCCACGCCGGATCAGTTGATGGACACACGAGAATATAACCGCGATCCGATGGACGCACGTCCGATGGTGACAGTAGCACACACGCTTTTCCTTGTGTAATACCGGCAGAAACGCCGACTCCGGTGTACGTCTCTGCCATTTCAGTTGCTCCCGGTGCACCAATTTTTGCCAATGAATCGCTGAAAATGACATCCGGCAGTTCAATCTGTAACATCAGTTCCCGTTCAGCTCTCCGCGCGGCAATAATATCACCAAAATCATCACCCGCAATCAGCCGTCCTAATTCATCTGGTAGCAGATAGAAAATGCCGCCATCAAGTTCGTAACGGTCATCTAATTTAAGTAAGGCACGTCGAATCTGTTCATAACCGAGCATCAAGTAAAATTTCGCTGTCTCCCTGAAAGGCATGTAACGTCTCGTGAAATCGAGTTCACTCTCAATCTGTTTCCGTAAACTCGCTTTGTCTCCAAGCAGTGCGCTGAGCTCCCGCTCTGCAGAGACGTGTTGTTCCGTCTGTCGTTCAAAATGTTGTTGTCCACCGGTTTCGGAGGCACCCTGTTGAAGGGATGCAATGACCTGTTCAAGGTAGGTCGTATCCTCACGCCATCTCGGGACCGCCAATTCAAATTCGCCAACGGCACGATGTCCGTAGTCCTTCAGGAAATCGGTAAGTGCAAAATCTCCGGTTGCCACCTGCCGTAGTTTCTCGTTGGTTACGATAGTAAGGTTACCGGATAACCCGCTAATAAGTCGGCTCGCGAGTGTCTTTGCAGCGGTCTCGTCCACACATTTCTGGAGTGCCGCCTCTAACCGTTGCAGTGAAAAACCTGCAAGCAGTGTAGCCGTTAGTGCCTTCGGTGCAAAATCGTCCAATGTCTTGGCGCGCCACATCTCGAATTTTGACACCAATTCCGCATCCGATAGATCAGTGTACGAGAGATCACGTTCTGCTTCAACTTCTGCCTGAAACGCCGGAAACACGTCAACTGTTAGCATCTGATCAAAAGTCGATCGCATACGCCGTAGCCGCATCTCTGCGCTGCTCATACGAACAATATGGAGTGGTAGTTTCAACCAAAACGATGCAGTGCTGCGTTTAATATCGGTTTGTGCTTGTGCGTACATCGCCTGCTGCGGATTCTTTTTCAAGGCGTTGAAATCGTGTGCGAAAGGGAACCCATCGAAATAGAGTTCCGCCTCACGGTTCAAATTAACATAGATACGTCCACAGATCAAATCAAGAATACCCTTGCTCTCCACATTTTCACTCGGATGGAAGCCTAAACCGCGATACGCTTCTCCTAACCCACCTGCACCCGACATAAAGTCCTTGACAATCGTCCACGTCATCGGCAGCGGTGCAGGTAACACCTCCGCGAGGTTGTAATGACCCCAGACGGTTCCGTGCGCTTCGGCAAGCGTCTCCAGTAGTTGTATTTCTTTTTGACGAAGTTTTTCAACGGCTTCTTTATCGACTTTAGGGGTCGGAGACGCAAACGTGATAGAACTGGAAGGCGTGGTAATATGGCGTGCCTGCAACAATACAAACCGTTCATCCGAGAGTGCCCACTCAATATCCATCGGTTGCCCATAAAGGGTTTCAACCCGCGTGCCGAGTTGCGTAAGTGCTTGCAGTTGAGCGTCCGTCAGACTTGGAATCTCCTGCCGATCATCTGGCACTTGACGAACACCGGCATCGGTTACCATCTCGCGTTTTGTGGCGATGCTCCTGTCCAAGACCTCGCCTGTCTCTCGCGATATGTGGAAACTGTCAGGTGTGATTGCACCAGAAACCACCGATTCACCTAACCCCCAATTCGACTCAACAACCGCGACCTCCGGATGCAGCGGACTGACAGTGAATAGCACACCGGAGACATCCGCTTCACACATCTCTTGGATGACAACTGCCATCGCTAACCCATCATCGGCGATGCCTTGCGTCTCTCTATAAGCGACAGCGCGTTCTGACCAGAGCGATGCCCAGCACGCTTTCAGCGCATCTAAGAGTTCATCAGCTGCTACATTCAAAAAGGTATCCTGTTGCCCAGCGAAACTCGCTTCCGCTAAATCCTCCGCAGTCGCACTGGAACGGACTGCGACTGTGGCTGTTTGCAATTCCTCCCGTGCCGCTTGGATTGCCGCGATGAGTTCAGGTGCCAACACAAGCGCATTAATAGCATCTGTGTTCTGCTCTGATAGATGCTGAACAGAAAACCGATAAGCATCTGTGGTAACACAGAATCCCCGTGGCACGTGAAACCCCGCTCTCGTCAGTTTTCCGAGATTCAACCCTTTACCACCGACGTAGGGCAGGTCAGCTTCGTCAATTTCTGAGAAGTGTTTGATAAATTGCATACGGTCATAGGTACCCACACGCTAAAGCGTGGGGCTTGTGCTTCATAGACAGTGCGGTTTTCTCATAGAGTCCACCGTCTTAATCCGTCTCCACTTTAGGCAGCCAAGCCTGCCCGTTTGATGTTGATCGCAGCGTTCACGTCTCTATCGTGATGTGAGCCACATTCGGGACACGTCCACCGTCTATCTGAAAGAGAGAGCTCTTTGTTATCGTAGCCACAATCACTGCAAGGCTTTGTCGTCGCTGTCCACTGGCTGATTTTCTTCAGGTTTTTACCATGTTTCGCACATTTCTGTTCGAGTATCAGCAGAAACTGGTAGAAGGCATGGTCAGAAACTTTACGACCCCAGAGGCGTTTCATACCCTCAAGGTTCAAAGTTTCAAAGCAGAGCGTGTCAAACTCTCTGCAAAGTTCAGTGGCAAGTTTCCACTGCCAATCATAGCGTTGTCGGGCAACTTTTCTGTGTTGCCTTGCCAAAGCACGACACGCACGATACCAATTGCCCGAACCTTTAACCTTACGACTCAATGCCTTAGAGAGAGACCGTAATACTTTCAGGGATTGTTTCAAAAACTCTGGTGATGCTATTTTATGCCCTGTGTCGCTCGTCAGGAATGTTTTGTTTCCGTAATCAAACCCTGCACTCTTACCCGTCATAGGCTTGCGTTCGGAAGCGTCAACATTATCGCACGAAAAGCATATCCAATAATCACCACACCTGTCGCGTTTGATTGTGAGTGTCTTGATAGTCCCTTGCATTTCACGGTGTTTATGTATAGAGAACCATGTCTCTATACAGTTGATTTTGATACGATTATTTTCAAGTGTGTACCCAGCTTGAGTGAACGTTAGGGAGTTGTATTTATGACGCGGCTTAATCTTAGGAAAACCAACTTTACGCGTTGTTTTACCATCTTTGCGGTCTTTGATGTTATCAAAAAACGCATTTCGCGATTTGCCGTAACGCAATACAACGTCTTGAACAACTTGACTCGGCAGGTCTTTCCAATGCGGTTTCGTTCGCTTTTTCAGTGCTGTAACATGTCGCTTCAAACGAGAAATAGACACATTTTTACCATAAATACGGTAATACCGACGATCAAGCAGCATGACATGCACGTGGATTTCCCACATATCGTCAATCATATTGCCAATCTTGATAGTGTTAGATTGATTTTGAAGTTTGAACTTGTAAGATTTTCTCATGGTATATCAAGTCCGAAGTTTTTAACCCCGGTTAAGTAGGTAGGAAACCGACACACAATCAAGCGATTGTGCTGAACATGTCTGCCAACTTGATGCTATAATTAGACCACATTTTTAGGCAAAAAGTCAAATCTTTTTTTCACACAATCTATGCGGTGTCTACATCCCCAAGCTAAAGCATGGGGGTTTGACACCGAAGAATTGCTAAGATCAGTTTTTAAAAAGTAAAAGCGATTGAAAATAGTATAGCAGCATCTATCTTCCAAATGCAAATGGGTTTGGGCTTACTGTTTGTAGAAAAAAAGAAGGTGGGATTAAATAAGCGTAGAGGCTGGTTTGAAACCAGCCTCTACGACGTTTTGAAACAATAAATGGAATTGTTTTAGTCGTCGTCATCATCGTCGTCATCATCGTCGTCGTCGTCATCATCGTCGTCATCATCGTCGTCGTCGTCGTCGTCATCATCGTCGTCATCATCGTCATCATCATCGTCGTCATCGTCGTCGTCATCGTCGTCATCATCGTCGTCGTCGTCATCATCGTCGTCATCATCGTCGTCGTCGTCATCGTCGTCGTCATCATCGTCGTCATCATCGTCATCATCATCGTCGTCATCGTCGTCATCATCATCGTCGTCATCGTCGTCGTCATCATCGTCGTCATCATCGTCGTAACGGAGGTTCGGAAAATCTGCCGGGTCTTGCTGATTAATCCAATCTCTGAAGAGTTGAATTTGCGCAGCAGTTAACGGAGGACCGTCAGGAGGCATCCTGCCAGAGACAATCTCTTCAATAATATCGCTGCTTCGCGCATTACCTGGGACAAATACATCCTCGTTCTCTGCGCTTCTTATGAAAGTTTGGTATGTCCTGAAATCAAGTCCATAGGGACCGTTAGCATCGTGACAACCACTATATGCACACCTCGCCGTCAGAATAGGCTGAAGGTCCCGTTCAAAAGAAACTGTACCGTCAGTAGATTCCGGGGGTTGCGGTTGAGGTGATTCATCAACTGATGTACCAACAGAAGCCTCTTGATTATTAATCCAATCCGTAAAACTTTGGATTTCCGCATTGGTCAACTGCGGACCACCGATGGGCATTCTACCTGAGACGATTTCATCAATAATGATACTTCCTTGCGCATTACCCGGTATAAATACAGGACCCTCATCACCCCCGTTTATAAAAGCTTGATATGTGCTGAAATCCAAGTTTTTCGGTCCTCCGGCGACGTGACATCCCGCAAAAGCACATCTTTGTGTGAGAAGAGGCAAAAGATTCTGTTCAAAAGTTTGTGCAAGGGTGTTATTAGTGGGGGTAGATGGTGTAGAAGCCGTTGAAGGAGAATCACAAGATTCGCCAAACTCACTGGCAACCAATGCCAAATCCCCCACATTCACGACTCCATCGGCATTCACATCCGCAGCCCCTCCATCCATCTGACCGAAACGAGAGGCAACTAACGCAAGATCTGCCACATTCACAACGCTGTCCCTGTTGACATCTCCTTTACAAATGTTTACCGGTACGACTTGACCGTTAACCACGCTCGGTGAAGAGGTCCTACCCTCTGGATCCGTCAACGTCACACCTGATAACCGTAATGTTGAAGCCTTCACAGACACGACCCTAAACGTCACTGTTGCAAGTGTGCCACTCCCGTTGCTCGAACCGCTCAACGCTAGGGCTGCGACGGTTACCGAGGATGCATCCGTTATCGCCGGCAGGACAAACGCACCCGAAAGAAGATACGCGCCGTTGGTATTCGACACATATCTCAAGGCACTATTGTCAAAATTGATTGTGGCTTGATACCCAGCGACGTTTCTACCGCCACTTATGTTCAGGTCTACTGTGAAATCCTGTCCGTTTGCTGGTGAGTTCACCGGATTCGGCGAAATGCTCACGGTCTGGGCGGACGCGCTGCTTATCATGAGAAAGAGACTTAATAAGCAACCCAATATAGATAAACCGGCTTTGAAGTTCATTGAGAAAACCTCTCTTTTATGCTAAAGTTGACAATCTTTTACGGGACCACTTCCGCGTGTTCGACAGCTGCGGAGGTCGTTTCACCGTTAAAATCTGTTGTAATTGCGTCACTAAGTTGGAGGGATGACCTTTTCACAGCGACGACCTCAAACGTCACGGTGGCTAATGTTCCGTTCCCGTCACTGGTGCCTGCCAACGCTTGTGCGGAAAGCAGCACCCGATCTACGACATTTCCAGTGGGCACAACGAATGCCCCTGGAAGTAGATAGTCGCCGTTCATCCGAGAGACATACCGGAGTGCAGTTGCATCAAAGGCAAGTAAAACTTGATACCCAGCGACGTTTTCACCGAGCGCGATGTCTACGTTCACAGTGAACTGTTGACCGACAGCGGGAGAACGGACAGACATCGGTGTGACACTAAAGGTTAGAGATGTGGGGGCTACATCCTCTGCTATAGGCATGGATATTACATCGTCAACCATCTCACTTGCAGTGTTACAGCCGAGGAAAAAAACGATTAACAAGACTCCTAAGATTACCAATATTCTGTTCATTATCATTAGAAAATTCCTGTTTTATTCCTTTGGCGTGCTTAAAAAGGCGAACAACTTTTCAGAGGTACGCGCAGTCTGTTAGTAGGGATCATTTGATACTATTTACGGATAAGCAACTTTTTCGTTGCCGTGAAATTACCGGCTTGCAGCGTATAAAAGTAAATACCGCTTGCGACGGGTTCACCCACTTCGTTGCGACCATCCCAGTACGCTGCGCGTGCCCGGCTCCGATACGTTCCCGCCTCTTGATGCCCTAACGCCAATGTGCGGACTAATCGTCCATCAGCTGCATAGATAGAGATTTTCACATCAACAGGCACTGCTAACTGATATGGTATCCATGTCTCTGGGTTGCACGGGTTTGGATAATTCGGGAGCAATGTGTGCTCGGCGGGTGCCATGGCAGCGTATAGCCGCTCCAAGTTAGCAATCCCTTCTGCAAAGACCGAGGATCCATCATTCTCGGCGCGCAGGAGCTCCAGCCATTCCTTTACCTGTGTGGCAGAAACTTTTGAAGTATCCGGTTCATAAGCTTCCATAGTAAATCGCGTGTCAACGCCGGGCGTGGCAAGATCCGCATGGGTAGCAAAACCTGATGTTGGCTGCGTTTTATTCCACGCGTGAACTGCGCTCCCTATCGCAATAATAACCAACGCAGCAATGATGCGTATTGGGGTTAGCCATACATTTTTCATTGAAATACTCCTTTATAGTCATGATAATCTCCACTTGTATACGCTAATTCAAATCGTAATTCTACATAAACGTTATGCAAATACACACGCATACGCAAATATGATGCCAAACCTGAAGTGGGCAAGAACAGGCTTATGTTGTGGGTTTGTCGTAATTTGCTATAGTGAAAATGGACATACCTGTTCAAAAAATGGACACAATCACAACCGATCACACAAAATAGTAGACCAATAAAGAGAAAGAAAAACTTATGTATGTTTTCGGCATCCGACACTGAAGGCGAGATTCGTTGAACAGAACACTTCTTGACAAATTGCCATGTATCGGCTAAACTGACGGAGATGTTTCAGAACATATCCGAAACTCTCACTTTAATCGCTTCCGCTGCCGTACAGCGGCTCTTTTACCGGACACCTTTGCCGAAAGATTTCGGACCGAAACGGATTCTCGTTGTCAAACTCGACCATCTTGGAGATGTCCTGTTAGCAACGCCGGTGTTTTCAAATCTACGTCAAATGTACCCAGATGCTGAACTGCACGCATTGACCGGTGCATGGAGCCGCGTCGTTTTAGAGAGGCACCCTGATGTCAACAAGGTACTCGAATACAATTCACCCGTCTTTTGCCGAACCGGAACACCGACATCGCTCAGAGAAGCACTTCAACTCTACAAACGGTTACGTCATCAAAAATACGATCTGTTGGTGGCACTCCGAAACGATTGGCGAACCGTCTGTTTCGCACTCCTGCGGGTTACACCGCAACGCCTCGACCGAGCAGCACTGCAAGTCGCCAACAAATTCGGTACGCCACAATTTACAGGAACACACGAAACGACACGAAACCTTGATGTCTTACACAGTGCAGGCATCGCGACACCAATCCAGACCACCACCTTCTCCGTGGCAACAGAAGATAAAAAATGGGCGGTTGATTTCTTGGAAACCCTCCAAATCGACAGAGAACGACCGTTGATCGCTATCCATCCAGGTTCTCCGATTCCAATCAAAAGATGGAAGCCTGAGCGGTATGCCGAACTCGCAGATTGGCTGATTGCACGAAAACGGGCAGAAATCCTATTTGTCGGTGTGAAAAACGAAATCCCGATAATCACCGAAATTCAAGGACTGATGCGGGCAGAGACAAACAATATCGCCGGTAAAACAAGCCTCACGCAATTGGCATCAATCTTGCAAACATGTAATGTGTTTATCGGCAACGATAGCGGACCGATGCATCTTGCTGCAGCGGTAGGCACGCAAACGATAGGACTCTACGGACCGGGTGACCCGACCCGCTTTGGACCCGTCGGTCCGATGTGTCAAACAATTCGGCGCAAAACGGATTGTCCGCCATGCCCGGAAACAACCTGCCGATTCGGAGAAGACGGGTGCATGTCCAAAATACAAGTTACCGATGTAATTCAGACGCTTAAAGATGCTGAGTATTTGCCATCGGAGAACAACAAAATCTGATAGTAAATAAAATATTTAGCAATCTGATAAATTAACTTGACACATTTTTGAAAAAAAGTTATAATGGTGTCAAACAGCATCCGCAGTGAATATGTTTTAGCGACACAGTAATTGATAAGGAGGAATTGAAAAAAATGCAATCGAGATTAATGTGGCTTGTGCTTGTCTTCTTCGCAGTCGGCATCATGAGCATCGGCATTGTAGGGTGTGGTAGCGACGAAGAAGAAGCACCCGAAACGCCAACTGAAAGTACCACCTCAACGGCGAGTCCAAGTGAAGAACCCGCCGTTGTTTCGAGACCGCCGATCGACTATGCCGCAGAGAAGCAGGCGATTCAAGAGGCTTATAATGCTTTTTATAAAGCCTTTAACGATTTCGATATCGGAGCCGTTCAGGATACCTTTGATACCGGCAACGTTGAATTTGGCACTATCTTTGCCGGAAACGAACCTGTACCCGTAGCCACAAGTTGGCACAATATCAAAGTTAATATCTTAGGCTTGTGGAATGGCATCGGCACAAAAGGTAACAAATGGGGGCAGAACTCCAATCTGTCGAAAGTTTGGATCCGCTATAAGGGCAGCTCACTCGAAGCCTGTGCACTTGGGTACAACTGCTATAAAGGCACGTATCCGGGTGAAACGCATATCTATCTGGTGAAAAAGAAAGGCGAATGGCTGATTAATCAACTTGACAGCGTTACACAGCAAAATATTGCGATCTTCGGCTTAGATAACACAGCGCACCCACGCATTGAGAAATTCTTTGCGAGGTCTTCTGATGATGAGGAAGATTTGGCTCCGTAAATTGAGCGGTACCGGTTCACGAACTTCGCCGAAAACTGCCCGTTTTTGTGCAACTTAGAACGTCAGCTGCCCCATTTTGTGCAGCTTAACCCTTTTGATGCAGAGATTACCCGAAAATTCAGCGTTTTTGTGTTGGCATGGAAATTGCACACATCTCTGCATCAACAATCTTTATTTTTCGCAGGATACGCAAACCCATATCCTTGGAGGTAATAACGAATGAGTGCAAAAAGAACCTCTGGTGCCTTCATGACTTCATTGGTAATCCACGGGATCATCATTTTTATCGCTGGACTCGTTTTGGTCACACAGACTGAACAGTTCAAAGATCTCGTTGGTGCCGAAGTGCTCGAAGCCAAAGAGCCACCGAAGCCTAAGGTCCGGAAACCCGTCGTAAAGCCGGTCATCAAGCCGACTGTCCCGACGCAGAACACTGTCGTTGTCGAACAGGTTCAAGTACAACCGCGTGTAACGACAGCGTTCGTCGCGAAGTCAAGCTTCCAACCGCAGACGGTTCTCGAATTTTCTAATCAGACAGTCAAAGTTGACGCGCCGATCAACCCGAACGTGCCGAAAGTCGTAACACCTAACGCACCCGTGCCGACAGTGGTAACACATACAGACCTTCCAGTATCGGATGCTCCCGGTGCCTTGGCATTCTCCGCACCTGTCGCAAACGCACCTTCCGCCGGACCGGCTAACATCGGTCGTGGGGTCGCAGGGACCGCAGTACAGGTGAAAGTCGCTTTTGAGCGTCCACCCGGACTCGCAATGGTCGAAAACGTCGGTGCCGCACGCGACGCACTCAGCGATGTCGTTGAGAACATCACACTCGGTAACGTTGAAGTACCACCCCTGCCGAGAGGCGAACCCGGTGGACGTGTTATCGGTAAAGGTAAAGACATCCGCGGCGTATTCCGTTTCACACGGATTCGGCACAGTCTCTCAGACTGGTGGGCGGATGCCTCTTCTCTCAACGCATTGACGAAGTGGCTCAACGAACGTACGAAAATCAAAACCGACATGAACGTTGAAGGCGGCGCATTGAAACTTACCGATGCCAACCTCTTCAAAACACCTTTCGTCTTCATGACAGGACACGATCCATCACTCGTCCGTTCCCGTAACTTGCTCGGACGACAGTACGGTGGTGGTAAGATGGACAGCCGTCTCACTGAAACTGAAGCAGCCGGTATGCGCCGCTACCTCGTCGAAAAAGGCGGATTCCTCGTCTTTGATGACTGCGGTGTGAACGCTCCCGCACAGGCTATGATCCGTCTCTTCCTCGCACAGATGCGTTACGTCATGCCTGAGTATCAGATTGAACGGATTGCCAACGATCACGAAGTCTATGACAACTTCTATGAAATGGGCGGACCCCCAGTCGGATTCGACATCTTCTGGTGGGGTACACGTCCCCCGAAACGGAACTACCTCGAAGGTATCTCCGTCGGCGATAAGTTGTCGGTCATCGTTGTCCGTCGTGACTACATGTGCGCAATGGAGTCCGTCAGTCTCCCGACACGCAGTGTCCACTATTCACCCGGTGTCTATCGTTTCATGACAAACGTCGTGGTGTATGCATTGACGCACGGTCAGATTTCTGACTACTCCGGTTACGTGCCTGAAGACACGTTAGCGAAGAAAGAACTCCCGACACGCGCTCCTGAAGCAGCGAAGGTCAGCGGTTTTGAATAGAGATTTTCGTCTCTAACCGTGTATCTTACTAAGGCTGTTGCGTTATCCATCTCGGAGAACGTAACAGCCTTAGTCTTCTTAAATTAACCAACCCTCTTCCACTCAACGCAAACATAACATCTAATACTCCCCACCCAATAACTTCCATTTAGCGAGTCTCGCCAGCTTTTGTACATCCACAATGCCTTAGTGATATTTGGGTGGAACTTTTTTTGTTTATAGGTGTGAACAAATAAAAAAAAGAGTTGTCCGTTTACATATTCAGATAGGAGGGTTTTACAAAGTGAAAAAAAATATCGTAAGAATTGTCTTTTCTTTTCTTCTTTTTACGCCGTTGCTAACTTTGTTAGGATGCTCGGGTTGTGAGAAGGAGGTGGCGAAAGTAGATCCAAATGTTCATACGCACCCAGGAGGCACCCCGCATAGTCACGGACCAGAAGATACAATACAATCTGCTGAGCGTGAGACGACTGAGGGAACAGAAAGCGTCATGGAAGCGGAAGGTAAAAAGAGTGCTCCACCCGCGCTGCTGAGTGACAAGGACATTTTAGCTGCTTTCGCGCCAGCGATAGAGCTCAAAGATACGTCTCCGGAACTGGCCCTTGAGAAAATGCATGCCATCGCAATAGAACTTGGGGAGGGTGACCCGGAGCTGACCGAATATTATCATCTTATTGGACATGGCTTGATACCGCAGATCCCGGAAGGCGTAAAGGTCGACCTAAATAAAAGACCCCTACCACCAATAGAGGCACAACGGTTTCTGGAACTGAAGGAGAAACTCTTCGGGTTAACCGAAGAAGAGCAGACAAAACTTGAAGGGGCCCGTCTGTCAAATAGATGGAATCAGGAGAGATATGAGGTGATTCGTCAGACTGAACCGATAAGATACCTTCGAACATGGATGAAAGAAAATGCCCCTGATGAATCGACAATTGTTGAGGAATACTTCGTCGAAAAGATGAGAATGGGGGCATACCCAATGGACGCGCCACTTTCAGAACAGAATTTCCGAGACACCGACACGCGTGTAGATTTTCAATACAATACCTTCTTTGAAGCACTTGAACTTCTACCCGACGACTCAGTGACTTTAAACGCGCTGCTAAATGAAAGTAATTACCCTACTATCCAGGAAAAACTGCGCGATGAGATGGCAATAATTCAAGCAGAACCGGCACCACCGAATCCGATTCCATCCGCTCACACAATAGATATGGAACATGAGGCTGCCGGCACGCATGAACACGCTGGAATGACACCACGCCCAAATGAAATTACTGAGGGTGAGATTGTAGAACCGAGGAAGAGTTTCCAAGAACGCGCGAATCGTGCCCAACAACTTTTGCAGCAATATGGTCGCGAAGAAGGCTTGCGCAGGCTCAAAGCGGAGGACCCCGATATTGCGGCGCAACTTGAAAAAGCGACTCCAAACCGTCAGCCCGCGCCGAAGTAAGAATGTCCCCATACAGAAACCACAGATGGAGGGAAGGTTTGAAACTTCCCTCTTAAATATTTCGTTAAAAAAGCACCAGAATGCGCTGTTACTTGTGGAGACTTCTTCTTTTTTTTTTCTTGTTAAAATTGAACCATCTTGGACACCAGCGTCTTAGTGGTGTTGATGAATGTTGCTACGCCCTCGTTGCCAAAAACCTGCTGAAACATCCTTTTAGACCAACCCTTATTGAAACACCCTACCTTCTTTATTCTGAAACTGCCTGGAGCGAAACCATACACTTATTTACAGTGCTTTCATGGTTTCGTCTGTAGAATCCTAAGGGACGTTTTTTCTCGAATAGGGACGTTTTTTTCTCGAATAATGTTTGCGTCCACCCTATTTACAAAGATACAGTCAATTTTGAGACCCTATGCTAAATTTTTAGCATTTTTTTCTTGATATTTTCTTTAGGAAATGCTAAAATATTAGCATATTACTTACATTTAACGTGCATCCAAGAGTTTTTTGTGAACGCCTAAAGGGAGACAGATATATGTTAGATGATAAGCATCAACAGGATTTGGCTACGCAGATTAAAACGCTCCATAAGTCAGGTGAATTCGATAAGGCATTAGAGATCAGTAACCGTGTCCTAAAATCCGATCCGCCGGATTTGGAGGCTTATGATTCTCGATGGAGACTCATCACTGAAATGTTTTCTGAAGAAGGCACCAGAAAGAGAATTGTCCCTGAAATCGAAACCTTACTGCGGACACAACCAGAAACCCCGGAGTTATTATACACTGCCTGCTGGGGATACAAGAGCCTTCCGGGTCGGGCAAAGAACGTTCCAAGCAGTCTGTTTGATAAGATGTTGCAATATCCCAGCACCAAAGTCTATCTGACAGCCCTATTAGGGTTAGCACAGCAGAGCGATAAGGCACGCCAAAAGTGGCACTATTACGAGCGTCTCATTAATGAGTGCGCCATCTCAGACGGACCATCCACTTGGTATATGTTAGCGTACGAAGAATTGCTGTGGTTAGCCGAGCAAGATCGCACGCTGGCAAGCGATGATTATATCGATGAACTTGTCGATGGACTCTTGAAGGCACATCTTTTTATGTGCGAAGAGACACAGCAATACTTCGGTTGGGCTTATACCGAAGCCGTTAAATATTGACTGAAGTTTAACATCAGATTAGACAAAGCCTTGGAAACTTTAGAACGCGCTGAAATCAGATTAGGTGAAGAAGAGGAACAGAGGTGGCTCGTCGAAAACAACAAAGGATCAATAACAGAAAAACACAAGGACCTTTCGCGCTTGCGTGCTGAAATCTATCTCCAACAAGAACGATGGAAAAATGCTCACGATGGACTTGTCGCAAACGCACCAGATTTTTTAGAATCCCTCTGGGCAAGATTCAGTCAGAAAGCTACCAATTACTTCTATATGTTGGGACAGTCCGCAGAGAGAATCGGAGAATCGGAAACAGCAAGGCGTTACTACGCCGATGCACATTTTGCACCTAAGCCTCATCCAGAAGCCCAAGCAGGTTTAGAACGCGTCTATCGCCAAATGGACCGAGAGGTAACCACAAACACATTTGAAGTATTTCTCAAAGACACCGAAGCAGAATACCGAATTCGAGAAAGGACGGACCGCGAGAAAATCCGCCAGCAACTTATCACGAACAGAGTTAATAAGAACGCGACAAAGTTTCAGTTAGAAACTTTGGGCGGTGAGACCTATTCCCTATCAGCGATGACCGGGAAGGTCGTTTTACTTGATGTTGGAGCTTCATGGTGTGGTCCCTGTAACGCTGTAATCCCAGAAGTCGAAACGGTCTACGAGCACTTCAGGAAAAACAATGATGTCGTCATCTGGGGGATCAACGACGGTGAAACTCCTGAACAGGTGCGCAAGTTTTTAGACGAATACCAGCCACCCTGGCCCGTTCTGCTTGACACACATCAGGAAGTGAGAAAGGCGTATCAGATTAAAGGAATCCCATCTTTTATCGTGATTAATAAAACTGGGGATTGGCAATATAGTTTTCTGGGTTCGCATCTTATAGATGGTCAGCCCTTAATTTGGATGATTGAAGCACTTCTATCAGATTAGGTGATAATGCAATGTTTCTGACACTCGTTCGCCGAGAACTCCTCGACAATCTCATGACGTTCCGATTTGCGGCAGCTGTCGTGATTATGCTGTTGCTCGTAGTCGCGAATACCGTTGTGCTTGTCAAGGACTATGAACAACGATTGGCGGATTATAACACCGCCGTCAAAACCCATCGGCAGGAACTCCGCATGGAGAACAAAACCTATTCAGACGGAATGCTTAGTTTCTGGGGAACGATAACCGTTGACCGTCCGCCGAACCCGCTGAGTATTTTCAACACCGGTTTAGATAAGCGATTGGGAAACGAAATTAGAGTTTCTCACATTTTTACGCCGACAATTTGGGATGCCAACAAGCATGAGGCGGATAATCCATATTTCAATATCCTCACTTCAATCGACATCGTCCTCATTTTTCAAGGGATCCTCAGTCTGCTGGCACTCACTTTCGCCTACGATACAATCGCCGGAGAATACGAACACGGCACGCTACGCTTGGTGCTATCCCACTCCGTGAGACGCGGGTATATCTTGTTCACCAAATATATCGGTGCGATGGTCTGCTTGCTTGTCCCGTTATTGATGAGTCTGCTCCTGATGCTCATTTTGCTGACGACTTCCGCCATGATTTCCCTGAGCAGTGATGATTTTCTGCGTATCGGTGGGATTGTGCTGACATCGCTCATCTACTTGTCGCTGTTCTACCTCATCGGTATGCTCATTTCTGCAATGACACGCCGAACCAGCACAGCACTCATCCTCTCTATGTTCGTCTGGGGGTTCTTGGTGCTCGTCTACCCAAATATGATTCTCACCGCAGTCGATACTGCGCCGCAAGTCGACCCGGAACCCGCCGCTTACCATCAGATTAAGCGGATGTGGGACGAGCTTGAGAGAAAACGGGATCAGTTTCTCCGAAACGACGCTGTCCCAGGAGAGGGTTGGGGGTTCGGCGTGGTCAACTCGGAAGGACATGACTCCATTTTCTCGGGAGTTGAAGACAAACCATCAAGATTACTGTATTACACCTACCTTGGATCCAAATTTGAAACGATTCACGAAAAATCCGAATCACAGGTACCACACGCCCAGAATTTTTACGGCTTTATTGGACCCTTGACCGTCAATACGGTAGAACGCACATGGCTCATCCGAAAACCGGCACTTGAGACGATCTACGTCGAACCGGCAAACAGAGGACGAATGTTGCTGAAGTACTCACCCGCGGGTTTGTATGATGCCGCAACCGAAGCGTGGGCAGGCACCGACTTCAATGGCATCCAAGATTTTTTCAGAGCGGCACAAAACTACCGACAAGCAATCGTCAATCACTTTTATGATGAAAAGATATTTGCGTCTCGACAGTGGTTTTCTTCCGATCAGGGTGCCGTCGATTGGGACACACTCCCGCAGTTCTCTTTTCAGAGAAGTGATATAAGCATCAATGCAAAACGCGCAGTGCCGGATATGTTCCTGTTGCTCACGATGAATGTCCTTCTCTTTATCGTGATATTTCTGGTTTTTATCAAAAATGAGGTGTGAAGTAGTTAACAGTTTCCAGTTTTCAGTTAAGAGTCACCTTGTGGCAGTCACTTTAACTGTGTCTACCACAGAAAACCTCTTGAACTGACAACTGAAAGATTTTTTCGTAGAAAAAATCGTATTCTCACTGCGAAGCAAACTGTTAACTCATAATAATGTGGCATATTGCAAAACGCGAAATATACAACAACCTGAATAGCCTCCGATTTGCGCTGACGACCGTGTTGCTACTGGCACTGATGGTAACCAATGCCGTGAGACATATCCGAGAGCATCCGAAACGGGTCCAGAAGTATCACAACGCTGTCACTGAATCCCTGGATCGATTAACGTCTCACGCCGACATCAGTCTCTATAAACTCGCACAACAGGGACCCGGAACATTCTACAAAAAACCGTCCCCCCTCTTTTTCTGCGCCGAGGGCGGAGAAACCCTCTTACCCGATAGGATCGGCGGCTCCCAGCGTGGGTCAAGACAATTCTGGGCACTGAGTTATCCAGATGCGAACATAAACATGATGAACGTTGGACCCGATGTCTCCCAAGTCGATTGGGCATTCATCATTGGCTATATCTTGAGTCTTATCGCGCTCATTTTCACTTTTGATGCGATCTCCAGCGAACGCGAGCACGGCACGCTCCGATTGACGTTGGCAAATGCAATCCCACGGCGGACGGTGCTTATGGGTAAGTTTCTGGGAGCACTGATCAGTACAACGATTCCCTTTATGCTCGCTGTATTGGTGAACCTCCTAATGCTTTCTACCGCAAGTGCCGTCCATCTAAATACACAAGCGTGGGGACGTTTAGGGATCATCCTCTTTATCGCGCTTTTGTACACGTGTCTGTTCTTGGCGTTAGGGCTGTTAGTCTCGGCGCGTGTCCAACGGAGTGCTGTGAGCCTTGTGATACTTCTATTGACGTGGGTCACTTTGGTTGTTTTTATGCCGAGCACGCTCGCCGCACTTGCGAGAGACTTTTCATCATCTATGTCTCGCGATGAATATTGGGACCGATACGGTCAAAGTGATCGCAAATTTCGACACGAAAATCATGTTTGGGCATACGCAGAGGGATTGGATGACAGAACGCTAAGGAAAAGAGGTGAGTTTTTCACCACAATGGCAGCAAACAATGAACACTTGAACGGCGGGTTCTTAACCTTTAAGATTACCCAAGTTCAACGGGCGCGTGCGATTACTAGCATCTCACCCGCGGTACTTCTTCAGCATCTGCTTGAGGCGTTCGCTGGAACAGGTCTTGACCGGCATCAGCAGTTCATTGAAAATGTTCAGCATTACGCCCGTGAATACCGAGAATTCGTCGTCGATATGGACAGAGGCGATCCAGAGAGTCGCCATATCATGGGGGTTCGCGAGGGGATGTCCCAGAAACCTGTCAATCCAGAGGCTGTGCCAAAATTTGAAGATACACTTAACATCGGTAAGGATTTCAATACCGCTGCGACGGAGTTACTGCTGTTGATGTTGTTTGTTGTCGTTTTGTTGGCGGGTGCCTATCTCGCGTTTGTGCGTGTTGAAATCTGATTAATTTATGCTCAATTTTTAGCATTTTTCTTGACATTTTCTTTACTGCTAAAATATTGGCATATTACGAAAAGAGGTGACGAATATGGAAGACTACGGCACCGTCAAACTGAGTCGGCGGGAACGGCAAATTATGGATATCGTCTATCAGCGCGGTTGTGCTTCTGTTGTTGATGTCCTTGAGGACCTCCCGGATCCGCCAACTTACTCTACAGTCCGGGCACTGTTGCGAATCTTGGAGGAGAAAGGTTATCTCACCCACAAAAAAGATGGCAAACGCTACATTTATCGTCCGACGCAACCACGCCATCTGGCGGGACGTTCCGCACTCAAACAGATTTTTCAGACGTTTTTTGATAAATCTATTGAGAAAACGGTCATTGCCCTGGTTTCTGAGGTTGATCTCTCGGATGAGGAACTTGACCGTTTAAGCCGACTTATTGAGCAAGCGAAAAAGGGGGACACTTCATCATGATGCGATTCATTGAGACGCTCTACGCAGACCCATTGCTGAAATTTCTTGTTGACACCACGATGAAAGGTTTCGTGATTTTCGCCGTTGCGGGTTTATTCGCATTCTGCCTCCGTCGCAAGTCGGCGGCGGTGCGCGGTTTCGTTTGGAGCATGGCAATTGTCGGATGCCTCGTCGTCCCACTGCTTTCTCTCATACTTCCGAAGTGGGAACTCGGTATTCTACCGGCGGAGGCACCAGTTTCAATTGCTCAGAGCCAATTATCACCAAAGCCGGTATCGTCAACACCAATCACACCGACACCACCACAACTCAATCTCGTGGCAGATCAGAGCGGTTTCTTCACTGCACTGCACTGGACAGACTGGATAGCGATAGTCTGGGCGGGTGTTGGTCTGTTTCTTCTTATCCGTTTGACCGTGGGCATCGGTGCTGTTTGGCATATCTCTGCTCGTAGTACCAACTTTAGCCGCGCTGCCGATCAGTTCCAATCCAATTGGAATCAACAAGCAAATGTCCGTCTCAGCAATAGGGTTAGTGTACCAATGGTTTGGGGTTTCTTACGTCCTGTGATTTTGCTGCCAGTGCGGACCAATGGCAAACCGATCGGCTCCGTGCTGTGCTACTTCACGAATTGGCGCATATTAAACGACGAGATTGGGTGCTGCAGATGATTGCACAGGTCGTGTGTGCAGTCTATTGGTTCAACCCATTTGTGTGGTTTGCAGCACGTTGGATGCGAATAGAGGCAGAGCAAGCATGCGATGACCAGGTGCTAAATGCCGGTTATCAACCGACTGACTACGCCCAACACCTGCTTGATATTGTGCGAGATGTGAAGGTTGCCAGTTTTGCTTCGTGTGCAGCTGTGGCGATAGCACACTCCTCAAAGATTGAAGGGCGACTCCGAACCGTTCTCGCCGAAAATCTGAATCGACATCCGATAAGGAAGGGCGCTATAGGAATTGGGCTGCTTGTTCTCATCTGTTTCACTATCCCAATGGGTGCGATACGTTTCGCACAAGCGGTTGACCCAAAGGAAGCACTGTCCCAACCAACATCAAGCGAGGAACCTTCTACCCGCACGACGAAGGCAGCACAGATTGACGAAAACGTTGAAATCTGCAAAGGGCATCTGCTCGAAATTGGCAAGGCAATCCAAGTCTACCAGAAGGAACACGGTGATTTTCCGCAATGGCTCTCAGACCTTCATCCCCAATACTTACCAGAGGCTAATCTCTTGATTTGTCCTGCAGATGGATTGGGCGGTAGGACAGTTTTTGCTTCCAATAGAGACCCGAAGATGCTTGTGAGTTACGGCTACCAATTTCATCCTGCATATCGAGTCGAAAAAACTGAGGAACGGCTCATGTATGGCGACGTTTTACCACTTGTGCGTTGCCGCCATCATACGAATCAAGCGTTTGAATGTCTAAACTTGAATTTCGCTTTTAATATCTATTGGTCATCCGGTGTGTATAGACCAGAAGAGATGTATGAAACCGTTGAGGAAACCATTGAAGCTTTGGAAAAAGGACTTCAGCGACAAGCCGATGATGCACAGTTCTTTCATTTCTATACGACACTTGCCCGCCTCTACGTTGAAGTCGGGCGCGAAAAAGATGTTGAAGGTCTTGTGAACCGTTTCAAATCGGTCATGAGGCATGACGGTCTCGTGGATAATTTTTACCTCGGATCGATGCTTGAGGTCGCAAATCAGCATAAAGAGGTGCTCAAGATTTTTGAGAAACTTGAGAAGCACTATCCCTATGACCGCGATGTTCTTGAGAAACTTGCCCGAATTCACGAAGAAATGGGTAACACCGAAATCGCAGAAGTGTATCAACAAAAGATGGACCCTACGTCTGAACTCGTCGGAAAACTTGTACCTGATTTTATAGCAACCGACCTTGATGGCAAACCGATTTCGCTTCAAGACTATCGCGGGAAAGTCGTTTTACTCGACTTTTGGGCTGTCTGGTGCGGTCCCTGCATCGGGGAGATGCCGAATGTAAAAAGGGTTTACAATATCTATAAGGATCAGGGATTTGACATCATCGGTGTTAGTCTTGACACGGATGAAACGAGACTCCGAAACTACCTTAAGGAGAACGACATCCACTGGCGACAGATTTTCAGCGGACAAAAGTGGAACAGTCCGCTCGCACGAAAGTATCATATTCGCTCCATCCCCGCACCATGGCTCATTGATAGAGATGGCACGTTAATCTCACGTGAAGCCAGAGGGGTGAAATTAGAACGGCTTGTGGTGGAAGCACTGAAGAACAAATCCACAAACTGATAGGATGTTACTATAGCGATCCCAAGTTGCTGCCTAATAGGTTTTGGGTGTTTATAGTAAAACTTACAATTAACGAGCCACCTATAGAAGGCGGGGTTACAAACCCTGAAGAAACACTTTCTTTGCATTGGATTTTAGCGTTTGCAAAAACCCTGCAACGGATAGGTTTGTTCTTCTTTAAAATGTCTCCTTCAAAACCCAACACCCGCCCAACAACGGGTAAAAAAACATATTCTTTCCATTTTCTTCAAATTATGTAAGATTTGTGTGCATAAATTCGTCTTTAATATGTAGAGGGTATAAACCGTATCGCGATTGAATCTATTCATTGGGGGATCCTCGTGGAAAGAGAAGACGATGTTCAACTCATTTACAATGTTTTATCCGGGGACGAGGCGGCATTCAGTGCCTTAGTCGAAAAATATCAAAAGAGCGTTCACGCGTTCGTGTGGCGGAAGATCGGCGATTTTCACCACGCCGAAGAGATTACACAGGATACCTTCCTGCAAGTTTACAAAAAACTCCCGACACTCAAGGATCCGCGTCAATTTGCTGGATGGTTGTATGTTATCGCAAACCGTTTGTGCATTGATTGGACGCGGCGGAAAACACTTACGGTGCAATCGTTGGAAGACACACCTACGGCAGAAATCGAGAAATCTGCTTACACACGTTATTTGTTGGAACAGCGGCAGACAGAAGCTTCCGAGCGTCGTCGTGAGATCGTCAAAAAACTTTTAGCACAACTTCCAGAGAATGAACGCACCGTCGTGACGCTCTATTATCTCGGGGAAATAAAGGTCAAAGAGATTAGTAAGTTTCTCGGTGTCTCTGTAAGCACGATTAACACACGTCTGCACCGGGCGCGAAAGCGTTTACAGGAAAAAGAGTTCTTAGTCCAAAAAGTTCTCGGCGGCGTGCCTGAAACGCCTTTGACTTCTACTATCGGAGGGAATTCCGAGAAGTACGAGAGAAACATAGAACTTTGCACACAAAATTTGATTGCAATCGGCAAGGCAATTCAGACCTATCAGAAGGAGCACGAAGATTTTCCTGAACGACTCTCAGACCTTCATCCGAAATATTTGCCAGATGCATCGGTCTTCATCTGTTCCGCGGATGACGAAGAGGGGAAGGCAGGTTTTCTTCCGAACATAGATTTGGTTGCAATCGGCAAGATAATTGGAAGGATAGGTTTTCTCGGGGACATAGAACCGAGAATGCCCGTGAGTTATGGGTATGAACTTGCTCCGGAATATCGAGAGAAGAAAATTGAACAACGTTTAGTATTCGGTGATGTCATACCACTTGTCCGTTGTTGGCATCACGTGAATGGAGATTCTGAGGTTTTGAACTTAAGCTTCTCTTCTCAGATTTACAGGTCTTCCAAGATTTGGGAACACACGCCGGAGGATATATACGGTAGCCACGAAGCGGCACTTACTGCTATTGAAGAAATACTTGCGCGACATCCCGATGATAAGCGTTACCCTGATGGTAAGCGTTTCTTTGATCTCTATCCGCAGCTTGTCAGACTCTACACCCTATTAGGGAACGAACAATCAGCGGCTGCCCTTATTGAACGTCTCAAGTCGGGAATGATACAAGACCTTCAGGGGTATCAGGTACTGTTCGACACATTCAAGACGGTGGAGCGATACGAGGATCTGCTTGCGTTTTTTCAGGTAGCTGAGCAGCAGTATCCAAACGATAAATTCATCTTCTATAAGCTTGCCGACATTCATAGGAGGTTAGGCAATATTGAACTCGCTGAAGTGTATGCGCGCAAGTCTAATCCGAGATACGAATTGGTTGGAAAACCTGTCCCTGACTTTTCTATGGTCGCCCTTGATGGGGATCCGATTTCGCTTCGTGAGTATCGTGGGAAAGTCGTCTTACTGCATTTTTGGATGGTCTGGAGGGATTTTGGCACCGCGGAAACGTCAAATATCAAGAAATTTTACGATACCTATAAAGATGCGGGGTTCGATATTATTGGGGTTTGCCTTGATCGTGAAGAAGCGATAATGTCTAATTTGCGTAACTACATTAAAGTAAATGGCATTCAGTGGCGACAAATTTTCGACACGGCAGCGTATTCACTTTTACAACAATATGATGTCGCTGGTGTTCCTGAAATGTGGCTCATTGATAGGGAAGGCAAGTTAATTACACACAAAGCAAAAGGCGAAAATTTAGAGATGCTCGTCGCAGAAGCAGTGAAGGCACAATCCCAAGACTAAACCTCTTGCTTTTCCGTTCACCCACTGGAGGCTTTTAGATGTCACCTATCTGGATAATCGCCAGAAGAGAGTTCATACAGAACATCTTCTCCCTCCGCCTACTCATCGGGTTAGTCGTCTGTCTCGCGCTTTTCGTCGCCAGCACGTATGTTCTGATGGAGGACTACGAGAATCGACTCAGCATCCACAATGCAGCAGAAATCGAACATCGGAACACCCTTGAGAAGGTGAAAGTGTATTCGGACCTGAGGGTGGACATCGCAAAACCGCCTGAACCCTTAAGCGTTATCTGCCTAGGGGTGGAGCGGCAGCTCGGGAACACTGTAAAGGTCTCCTACGAAGATGTTCCCACAGAAGCGAAAATCCTCGGCGGCGGTAACCCGCTGCTGAACGTCTTTTCTGCCGTTGACGCGGTGCTCATGGTGCAGATAGCGTTCAGCCTGTTCGTGATTTTCATCGCTTACGATGTCATCTGCGGTGAACGCGAAAGGGGAACACTTGCACTTGTCGCATCAAACCCAGTCTCGAAATACCACATTCTGATTGGGAAATATCTCGGCGGGATGGCGAGCCTCTTGGTGCCACTTGCGACCAGCTGGATCGCTGCGGCACTATTGATAAACATAAATCCGATGATAGAATTTCACACAGCTGAATGGAGCCGGTTCGCCGGACTCTTCGCGGCTTTAGCGTTATATCTCTCCGTTTTTTTTCTTCTTTCGATGCTGGTTTCGGCCATCACCCAGCGGTCGGCGCGGGCACTCGTCTGGTTGCTATTCCTCTGGATTGTGATTGTGTTCATCGTCCCAAACGGTGCGGTGTATATCGCAAAGCAGGTGCGACCAATCCTGTCCAAATCGGTGGTTAACATGGAAAGCACGGTGCTTAGGACAGCGTTTTGGGAGAAAATCGGAGATTACGGCGCAAAGCATCAAAGTAGATCCTATTTTACATCGGAACGCAGTGTGGTCAGTGGTCATTATCCATTCGCTTTCCACGTGCTAACAGGATCCAAAGAAGCGATGCTCTGGTATCTCGACGGTGCCAAATTTTACATCCCACACCGCATTGAATACGCAGAGCAGATAGGAAACCTCCACCGGGAATACTATCGTTCGCTGAAAAGACAAACCGCTTTGGCTGAAAACCTTTCCAAGCTTTCTCCGGCATGGGTCTACTACAATATCTCCGCGGGTCTGTCTGGCACAGATTTGCGGCGGCACGAGCGATTCATCCAGCAAGCACAGGACTACCGAGAGGCACTGATGACATACATGCAGGAACAGGGGGCTTTCTCAAGTATCAGCTGGTTCACGTCCGCCAATCTCAACGACATGCCCTCACAAGCGGGACTCACGGAATCGGACGAAGAAACGTTTTTTGAGAACGTCACACCGAAAAGTTGGGATGACGTGGAACGGCTTGACTTAAGTGGCATGCCTGTCTTTAGCAGTGGACCGGTGTGGGGAAACGTCGTGCTTGGTGGTGTTCTCCCGGATTTGGTCTACCTGACGATCCTAAACATTTTGCTATTTCTGATCACCGGCGCGATGTTCCTAAAAAGCGAGGTAAGATGAAAAAATGCTACGTGAAATTATCTGGCGAGAACTTTTAGACCACCTACAGAGTCTCCGTTTCGCCCTGACGTTGCTTCTGGTTATTGTCTTAATGTTGACCGGAAGCGTGCTATATATCCACGACTACCGCCAACAGGTCGCGGATTACAGTGAAAACGTCAATGCAAACCTGGATATCCTGAAAAATAAGGCGGAGAGAGGCTTACACAGTGTGGTCAGTCGCTATCAGTTGATATACCGCGCGCCGAGTCCATTGGGGTTCATCGCTGAAGGGCACGAAAAAGACCTGCCAAACGCCTTTTCAGTGGACGCGTTTGAACTTGTCGGTCCCCAAACGATCCTACGCAGGAACTACACGCTCCAGCGGTTTGACGCATTGGATTGGGTGTTTACCGTCGGCGTTATCCTGAGTTTTGCAGCGTTCGCGATGACTTATGACAGTATCTCAGGCGAAGCGGAAACAGGCACGCTCCGCCTCTGTCTCTCTAATGCGCTCCCGCGCGCAACGCTGCTTTTCGGGAAATACATCGGCACAATCATCAGCCTCTCGATTCCTTTGATCATTGGGATTTGCATGAATACCCTTATCATCGCGCTTTTCGGGGTTTTGCCTTTTGAACCGACTTACTGGCTACAGATTGGCGGGGTCGTCCTGTTTTCAGTCCTCTATATCTCTGTGTTCGCGACGCTTGGGCTGTTCATCTCCTGCCTCACGAGAACCTCATCCGTCAGCCTCGTCCTACTCCTTCTGGTGTGGGTGTGTTTTGCGGTGTTTATCCCGCGGACAGGCGGATTGCTCGCAAGTCGGTTGGCGGAACTTCCTGATGAGAAAACGATCGCCAGACAGGCAAACGATGCGACGCACGAGATCCTTAATCGATACGGCAGGGATAGATTTAGCGCACACTGGTCAACGGGTGAACCCTTGACCCGTGCCGCCAAAATCGGCGATGCCCAGCAAGCGATCTACAATGAATACCGCAACCAACAACTCCATCAAGTGAAACTGGCGCAGAACATATCCCGTATATCGCCAACGGCGATCTATCAGATCGGCTGTGAGGCGTTAGTCGGCACCGGCATCAAACACTACGAACGGTTTTTCAAGAAGGCGATCGAATATCGGCATCGTCTCCTGCAGTTCACCTATGAGGAATACCCGTTCAATCCTAACCTCTTTCTCGAAGATGCGGAAAGGCAGCGATTGCGGGAGTCTCAAATCAGCGTAGATAAGATTCCAAAATTTGACAACCCCCCATCCGGCTTCTCTACCGCGTTTGCCGAAGCAGGTTTGGATATCCTACTTCTGTTTCTATTCAATATGATTTTCTTTATGGGGGCGTTTCTGGCGTTCACGCGCTATAATGTGTGACCCATTAAAATTTCAATCACAAACCGCAAGCAGACGGTTACAGAACACTCTCTAAACCGTCCTAATAAATAATAGGGAAAAAAAAAGTGATAGACCTTAGTAAGGCACTCAGAACTTCAGCAACTGTCCCAGTGCAGGCACATTGGGAGCGGATTGAAAATACAGCGAATAACTTGCATTGGGCAACAGAAGAAAAGTTTAATCAATCCAAAGCACAGTGGCATGAACCGGTGGACATGGCGTGGGAAGAGTGGTTGGAGTTATTCAACCCCGGACCTGCATATCCGCTGAAGAGCTACAGCACAACGGATTTCCAAGTCTTTCTCCCGCCATCAACCGTTAAGGTCGGGGATATCTGGGACCTGGATCCAGAGCGGATTCTTCCATTTCTTCGCCAGTTTCATCCAAGCGTGACTCAGAAGGCGGCGAAAGCGTGCTTACGTGCGATGTCGCCTGAATACGCTGATATTGTCTTCCGAATCCATGCCCGGTTCATACTCAACGCATCTATCGGTGCCTATCTTCGCCCCGCACAGTTCACTGGACATTTGGTTATAAATCGTAACACTGGAACGATTCGCCAATTCACACTATTCCTTCCAAGACGCAATAGCAATGTCGATATGGGTGCTTTTAGAAGCAGAGATATCGGGTTTGTGCCTCGCATGGAACTCTGCAGTTTATCAGAAACGCAGCCAAAATCAATTAATTGGGAAACCGCTATCACCAAAAAAGAAGTTGAGAAGAAGTTTCAGAATGCGCTCTACAAGTTCTTTGAAATTGAGTGGACACCTATCGAAGATGCAGTTGAACGCGCGAAAGCACTGAATCGTCCGATTCATGCGGTGCTTTTGTTCGGTGTACTTGACGATGAATCGTGCTGAGGGTCGGGAAAAGTTTTGAGAGCGGGTCCGCTCTCCTCACCGAAAGTTATCAATCTGCTCAACACACACTTTGTAAACGTATGGGTTCTGTTGAGGGATGTGCCCGAGCTGCAGGCAGGAGTCAAAGGGGCAGCAGCTGCCGCCTTAGCAACGAAACTCAGACAAAATTACACCGATTCGGTGGACATTCTGACGCTTACGCCCGACTTGGAAGTGATTGGACATCTACACAACATGAGTCTATTTCACCCGTATTATCTGCCCCGCAGCGAGCGGATACCTCAATATGTAGAGCTGCTAAAGTCGGCAGCAGGTGTACAAGTTAAACCACAACAACCGAGCGAAGATATCAACGAGGCAAACATTGAAAAATCTATCGCCGATTTGGAAGCGAAACTTCAGCAAAACCCAGATGATGAAAGTTTTTTCTCTATCTACCGTATACTTATTCGTCTCTATATTGAAGCTGGACGGGAAAAGGATATAGATCAACTTATTGACCGTTTCAAAATTGTCAACTCTAAAACCTTTCTTGCCCAGATTTATGAAGAGTTAGGCAACACCAAACGCGCAATGGAATATCGCAGTAAGGTTACGCCTCCGCTGGCGTTGCTTGGAAAACCCGTTCCTGATTTTTCCGCAACCGACCTTGATGGCAAACCCATTTCGCTCCAGCAGTATCGCGGGAAAGTCGTCTTACTTGATTTTTGGGCGGTCTGGAACAGTTTCTGCATCGGTGATATACTGAATGTCAAAAGGATTTACGATACCTATAAAGATCAGGGATTCGCGGTCATTGGGGTTAGCCTTGACACGGATGAAACGAAACTGCGCAACTACCTCGAAGAAAATCAGATACCTTGGCGACAGATTTACAGCGGACAAGAAAAACAGAGTCCGCTTGCCCAACAGTATGATGTTAAATCTATTCCAGCACGGTGGCTTATTGATAGAGATGGCACGTTGATCGCTCATGAAGCCAACCATAAATTGATGTCCTGCAAAGGTAGAGAACCAGATTTAGAACCACTGGTCGCAGCGGCGGTCTCCGATAACTGATAACCCATTAAAAAAAGTGGATTTTACATCGTGAGTTATGCTATCATAAAGCATAAACACTCTAAATTGAGGTGATAAATTGAAACTCGGTGTATCCACTTATTCTTATTGGCATTTCAAACCTGAGCGTGTACCTATTGAACATGTTATCGAAGAAGCCGCACGGCTCGAACTCGACGGCATCGAAATCTTGCATCAACAGATGGCATCAGAAGCGAACCCGTATCTTCAGAAACTGAAACGGCTCGCTTTCATTCATGGACTTGATCTATACGCGCTCTCCATCCATCAAGGCTTCGTTTCGCCAGATGCGGCGACGCGACAGAAAAACATCAATCACACTGTCCACTGCATCCGGTTAGCACACGAACTCGGTATCCCTTCAATCCGTCTCAACTCTGGACGATGGGGCACTGTCCCGTCTTTCAACGAATTGATGAAATCCGAAGGACAGGAACCGACACTTCCGGGACACACAGAAGATGAAGCGTTTGAATGGGTCATCGCATCCATCGAAAAATGCCTCCCTGATGCCGAAAAATACGGTGTCGTCCTCGGACTCGAAAACCATTGGGGGCTGACCTGCACACCTGAAGGTGTCAATCGTATTGTTTCTGCTATCGACTCTGAGTGGTTGAAGGTAACAATGGACTGCGGTAATTTTCTCTCGGACCCCTATCAAAAACTGGCACAAATTGCAGATGAAGCGGTGCTTGTTCATGCTAAAACCTATTACGGTGAAGGTGAATGGTATACGCTGGATCTGGATTACGCGAAAATCGGTGAGATCCTGAAGCGTGTCGGATTCCAAGGGTATGTATCCATCGAATTTGAAGGAAAAGCGGATGCACACGTCGGTGTCCCACAAAGCGTGAACATGCTCCGAGAGGCACTCTCGAAATAGCAAGACATAACCTTTCCAGACGGTGGGTAACGGTAACGCATTCTCTTTTGGAGGATCTTCTAATGTTCAGAAAAACCGTAATATCAATTTGCGTTTCTGTACTGCTCGGAATAACCACAATGGCAGACACTGGAGAAATGGCAGGTGCAACAAACGCTTCGGAAGTTTGGCGCGCCTTGCAACGCCTACAGACGACTGCGACCGTTCTCCACACCGTCGCGCATCCAGACGATGAAAATGGTGCCCTGTTGACATGGCTCAGCCGGGCACGAGGCATTAGAACAGCACTCTACTCGACCACGCGCGGTGAAGGTGGCGCAAACCTCATCGGGCCCGAACTCTTTGACGCACTCGGCATCGTCCGGACAGAGGAACACCTCGCCGCCGTACGCTACTACGGCATTGATCTCTTTTTCAGCAGTGCTGTCGATTTCGGTTACTCCAAACGACTCGACGAAACCTTAGAAAAATGGGATTACCAGATGCTCTTAGAGGATATGGTGCGTCTGATTCGCTACTACCGCCCCGATATCATCATCTCTCGATTTCAAGGCAATCGCCGAGATGGTCATGGTCACCATCAAGTCTCTGGCGTTGTGACATTAGAAGCGTTCCGTATCGCTGGCGACGCAACCCGTTTCCCAGAACATCTTGCCGAAGGTCTCCAACCCTGGCAACCTAAGAAACTCTATATCAACCGTTCCAGATGGCGACGCAGCAACACTGATACCGACGATACCCCGGTGCTAAAAATTGATACAGGCGAATATAACGCCTTATTAGGACTCTCCTACGCGCAAATCGCACGACAAGGACTCAGTTACCAGCGGTCACAAGGTGTCGGACAGACACGCGCCTCTAAAGGATCCACGATTACCGAACTGCAGTTAATTGATACAACACTCCCCGATCAACTCAAGAAACCTGAAGACAGTCCATTCGATGGACTTGATACCTCGATAATGGGTATGGCAAAACTCGCCAACGTCCCCGCTTTGAATGAGATATTTGGGCAGCTTCAGGACAGTGTGGACGCGGCGTTAGCCGACTATGATCCCCATCACCCTTGGGATGTTACGCCTCATCTCGCTAAAGGGTTAAAGGCGACCCGCGATTTAAGCAGTTTAATCCAAAAAATCTACGGTCCCGATATAGACCTTGATACTGCCACACGCGCACATCTCCTTTTCCTACTTCGGAACAAACAGCAAGAATTGATGCATGCCGCGAACGCCGCACTTGGACTGTCTCTTGAAGTGCTTGTTCAACCCGCAGGCACGCGTTCGTCTGAAACTTTCACAGTCGCAATCCCGGGACAAAAGTTCTCAATCGGCATGCGACTGGTAAATCCTGCCCCGATTGCAGCTGAACTCGTCAACGCCTCGCTCCACACGCCTGACGGTTGGAATGTGAGACAAGCGCAAGCGGATTCGGATACAGAAATAGAGATAAGAACCATACGGACAAACGAACCCATCTCCATTACGTTTGAAGTAGAAGTGCCGCAGAACGCAACCTATACGCAACCCTACTGGACCCGCGAATCTGAATACCACGACGCTATTTATACGCTTAAGCAACCAGAATACCGCTTTCTACCCGTCCCACCGCCTGATGTTCACGGCGTTGTAACCTATCGCGTGGACGGCGTGGACTTTACCTTGACCCAACCTGCCCAAACACGCTCGATTAACCGACCTTGGGGGGAAAAACGACGACTCCTAACGGTAGCACCAGCGATAAGTCTATCCATCTCGCCTCACATCGGTGTTATCCCTATCTCCGAATCTACCGCCGCGGATGGAGAAACGACCTTCACCACAACAGTAGAGATGCTCAATAACGTAAAGGGTGAAGCAGAAGGGACACTTTCACTCAAATTACCCGACGGATGGCACGCGTCACCTGAAAGTACACTTTTCGATTTCACACACGAAGGCGCAAGCAAGACGTTTGTGTTTCAGGTGTCTGTTGAGAATATAGACGCTGGCGAAGAGTATGCAATCCAAGCAGTCGCTACATACAACGGTAAAGAATACACGACCGGCTATCAGACAATTGAACATCCAGACCTCGAACCGCGTCATCTCTACCGTCCCGCCACAATGACGCTGCACAGTATTCCGCTTGAACTTCCAGAAGATTTGAGTGTCGGCTATATCATGGGTGTCGGTGATGTGGTGCCAGAGGCATTACAACAGATCGGAATTGACGTGCAGATGCTCGACCGCGAAGAACTCCGCACCGGCGATTTGAACCGATTTGGGACGATTCTCATCGGTATCCGGGCGTATGCTGTTCGACGAGACCTCATCGCCTATAACAGTAGACTTCTTGATTACGTGCATAAGGGCGGCAACCTCATCGTTCAATACCAAACCCCAGAATTCGATGCAGCACCCTTCGGTCCCTATCCGTATACGATGGGCAGACGACCTGAAGAGGTCTCCGAAGAGGATGCACAGGTGACGATCTTGATGCCAGACAACCCACTCTTCCACTACCCAAATCAAATCACAGCAGCTGACTTCAATGGATGGGTTGAGCAACGCGGCTCGAAATTCTTAACCGAATGGGACCCAAATTATCAGGCACTCCTCACATGCAACGATCGTGAACAGGAACCACAAGCCGGTGGGTTCCTCTACACGAAATATGGACAAGGTACCTACATGTACGCAGCCTACGCTTTTTATCGGCAGCTTCCAGCAGGTGTCCCGGGTGCGTATCGCCTTTTCATCAATATGCTCAGTCAGTAAGGGTTTTACTTGGGTATCTCTTCAAGCTCACTTCGTCCCTATACATCTTCCCACGGTGCCACATCGCTCACAGGCGGTGGTGCGGGGAAACGACTCACAACATCAACGGGTCGCCGCGTGTCCGACGATTCGATGACGCGTTCGCACACCTCCAAAACGTGCCGCGCCTGGGCGCCATTACACCGCGGATGCCTGTCAGACCGAATCGCGTCTGCGAAATCGGCAACGCCTTTGCCCCAGTCTAATCCGGTGAAGGCTTTCGGCGGCGAGGCTTCATCTTGCCACCCGCCTTGCGGTGTGAATTTCTTGATGCCGCGTCCATCGTCGTGTGCCTGCAGCGAGAATCCGCCTGCCGTGCCGTGGATTTCATAAGGCGGAATCTGGGATGTAACCGTAAAACTGTGATAGATGAACCCGTGTGCCCCGCTCTCGAATTCAAGCACGGCAAACCCGTGATCCTTCTCATTCACTTCAAATTCGGTGCCTTGACGCGGACCTTGGTGTAGTGTCCGTTTTGGAACAGCGACCCGTGCGAACCCGTGAACCGCCTTGACCGGTGCAATCATCGTCGTCATTGCAGTTAGCGGATAAGGTGCGACATCTCGGAACGGACCGGCGTGCATCAGAAACGCGTCCGCACTCGGATGCCAATGTTCTAAGGGACCCCCGAAGTTTCCAACCGCGGAGATGACATCGCCGATCTCACCGTCGCGAATCCGTTGCCAAACGTTCTGCTGAACGTAACCGAGGATCGCCGACGGCGCACACGCCAGTTTTAGACCCATCGTTTCCGCCGTCTCTACCAATTCGTTCGCCTCGTCGGTACGGATAGAGATAGGCTTTTCAGAGTAGACGTGTTTCCCCGCTTTTAATGCTGCCAATGAAATCGGGTAATGCGAAATATGGAGCGTCAAATTCACAATCGCTTCTACATTCGGATCGTTTAGGACCTCCTCAAGCGATTTGTAGACGCGTCCACCGTTGCGTTCTGCCAACGCTGAAGCACGCGCTTCATCTTGATCGTAGAAACCAACTAAATCAATAAGATGCGGGTACGCTTGACAGCGAGGCTGATAACCCCCCGCGGATATCATGCCGCATCCGACAATCACCGTACGAACTGGGGTTGTATTAGACATTCAGTATACCTCTTCTTACGTATAAATTTTGTCGCGACCTAATGAGACTTAAAGTGTAGCAGATTCGCGCATTGCTTGCAAGCCCATATCATTTGCAACGAACCAGAGCGTTGCGCAATTCCTGACTTTCTGCTATAATAAATCAGAACTTGCAATACATAGATTATATTGTATCAGGAGAGAAGAAAAGATGACAGAGAAGAAAGAAAATACGTATCGACGTTTGCCGATTTGCACACTCGGTGCCGATGGACATGGCAAAACGACACTGACTGCAGCAATAGCGAAAGTCGTCGCAAGAATCGGGGCAATTCACACGGATGACGATGGCGATTTTCAAGCACAGCACCTCATTCATCACCCCATCCGAGAAGGTGTCGGCATCACCTACCGCTCAATCGCTTATGAAACCAGCGGCAAATTGTATACACACATCGACTGCGAAACACACCTTGATGTTGTCAAAATGTTAATCAGCGGTTCTCCGACGATTCGAGGCGCGATTTGGGTCGTCAATGCTGTGGAGGGTGTTACACCAGATTCGCAAGCGCACCTCCGTATTGCACACCAGATGCATCTCCCGACAGTCCTCCCCTTTCTGAATACAGGCGGCATTTCAAAAGAAGATGAACTCTTAGACATCTGTGGACAGGAGATGCGCGAATTACTCAACGAATATGGGTGGGAAGAAGAGAACACACCGATAACTGTCGGTGATGCCCTCAAGGCATTAGATTACAGAGGCAACAGCATCACCTACGCACAATGGCAACCGATCGTTGATCTCGTCTTCACGATGAACCGCACAATGCCGGCACCCGTAGACACCACAAACTTACCCGTCATTATGCCAATCCATGAAATCATCGAAGAAGCAAGAGACAAGGTATCCGTCCGTGGCGAGGTTGTCCAAGGGCATATCGCCGTAGGTCAAGCAATAGATATTGTCGGTAAAGGCGACAGAATCAAGACACGCGTTCTCAGTACAAAAGGCGATGAAGTGTCTGTTGAATCCGAACCGGATTGGCTGTCCGTTGGGCAGGTGCTTTGTCCACCGAAAACGATCAAAGCGCACACCGAATTTACAGCACTCGTCTATCTGTTGACGCAGGAAGAGAGCGGCACGCACATCCCGCTTATCGAGAACGATAGACCCGACATCCATCTCTGGAGTGTCGATATGCCAGCGCACCTAAAACTCCCAGAAGAATTGTCGCTGATTACACCCGGGGATTACGCTCACGTTAACGTTACACTCGACCTACCGTTAGCAATGGAGGCAGGCACCAAATTTGAAGTGAAGAAGATGGGCGCGCGAATCGGGTTCGGTGTTGTGACCGGTATGGCGTGAGCATTTTTATCAAAGCTCATCCGCAGGCTCAAGCACAATACCCAATTATACAGCAAGTGCTTCCCGAATTTGATTGAGCTGCTTATGCGTTGTTATTGATAGGTCGGTTGTATGCCTCATAAACTCTTTCTGATTTTGCACCATCCGTTCTTCAAGGCCACTCACTTCATCCTTTAGGTTACTCATATCATTCACCAAGTCTCTGAGTTGCGTTTTAATTTGAAGGATTAAAATAAAGATCGGGATAAAGAAAGCGGCAAACAAACCCATAATCGCGAATAAGATATTATCTAACCGCGCATCTATACTACTGATGGTTTCATTCAGATGTTTTAAGGTTACTTCAATTTTGGTGAATCGTGCTTCTTGTTCGACAGGGTTATCTTGAGCTAGCACCGCCTGCGCAAAAAGGGCAAGACCGAGAACACATAACACCAATATGATCCTCATAATGGCAGCACCTCCATAATTAGAGTTAACATAAGTATACCACATTGCCTTATGTTTACGCAAGTCTTGTTTTATTTTTTAGCGAGCAGTAGCAATCGCGTCTTGCAGTGCAAGATCCCCAGTATACAAAGCACGTCCTATAATCGCGCCACTGGCACCGATCTGTTTCAAAGCGACAACATCAGAAAGCGACGTCACGCCACCTGAAGCAATTACGTCCGCAGGCACTGCATCAATAATCGCAGCTGTTGCGTCAACGTTCGGTCCTTTGAGCATCCCATCACTCTTGATGTCCGTATAGATGAGCGTCTGCACCTGTGTCAACTCTTGTGCGAATTCGACAGCGGATTTCTGAGACACCTCCAGCCAGCCGTCCGTCGCGACCAACCCGTCCCGCGCGTCGATACCGACAGCGATGCGCTCGCCATACTTCGCACACGCCTGTTTCACCAAATCTGGTTGTTTGAGAGCAACCGTCCCTAAAATAGCACGGTCCACACCTAACGCCAAAACCGCTTCCAACCGTTCCATACTTCGGATACCGCCACCCAGCTGCACAGGTATATCAAGCGCGGAGACAATCTCACCGACAATATGGAGGTTCGCCGATTCACCTTGAAACGCGCCATCTAAGTCCACGAGGTGCAAGTATTCCGCACCTTCGGCTTGCCACCGACGCGCCATCTTTACAGGGGCATCTGAGAAAACCGTCTCCTGTGTCGCGATACCCTGTACTAAGTTCACACATTTTCCGTCACGAAGATCAATTGCCGGTAATATCTGCAAAGTTTTTCCTTCCACTATTAGTCTTTCAACTTTGAACTTGAGGGTTGTTGTCCGCAGGGGCGAGGTCTCCTCGCCCGATACTATACTATTCCTCTCGGAAAATGCCGAGTAATTTCAACTGTACAATTGAGACCACAGCAATAATGAAAAACAGGACCCAACCGATTGTCGCCGCATAGCCGAGGCGCATGAACTGGAAACCGTTTTTGTAAAGATACATCACGATCGTCGAACCCGCATCCGCAGGTTCACCACCGTTCGTCAAGATATACGGGAGATCGAAGAGTTGGAGCGACCCTATCATCGACACAACGAAAACAAAGGCAATTACCGGACGCAGCGATGGGAGCGTTACATGGATAAACGCCTGCCACCAGTTTGCACCGTCAACCGCCGCCGCCTCATACAACTCCTGCCGGATACCTTGCAGACCCGCCAAGAAATAGATCATATTGAACCCCGCCCACTGCCAAACACCTGTCAAAATAACCGCTGGCATCACATAGTTCTCTTCGTTGAGCCAACCGATCTCCTTGCCAAAGAGAACAAATTCCTGGTTGACCAAGCCGGCACGCTGGTCGTAGACGAGATTGAAGATAATCGCAACGAAGACACCGGCAACGAGCACCGGTGCGAAAAAGGCGAGTCGCAGAAAATTTTTGCCTTTGACGAACTTGGAGTTGAGAAGAATCGCCAACAATAAGGCAATCGGCAATTGAAGTGTGAGCGTACCTATAGCGAAGTATGCCGTATTCCGAAGCGATTTCCAGAAGATAGGGTCGCCGAATAAATCTGTAAAGTTACCAAAGCCGACGAATATCCGGCTCTGGAACCCACGCATCTCATACAGGCTCATCACAAGGGACGAAATAAGCGGATACCCCATAAAGACGACGAAAAGCAGATAAAACGGCGCAATAAAAAGGTAAGGCGCGATTTTCTGTTGCCGGTTCCAATTTTTAATTATTCCTTGCGGTTCGTTATAGTGAGTTGGTATTTTCACCTGCTTTTCCCTATGTCCGCCTTCCACTTCGTTTCAGGCTGCGTTTTCCAGATAATTTTTAAGTATTCCGTTTCGCAATGCTAAGGATTTTGGTTAAGGTTTCATCAGGTAATGTCATTCCAGAAGGTTACATCTCGCTCCATCTACCCATATCTTTCGCAATAAGCGTACGTACCTTCTCCGCGAGTTCCGTCAACGCCTCTCTCGGCGTCTGTTTTTCTGTCACTGCAGCGAAAATCGCATCGTTAAGCAGATCCGCTGCCTCTGACCAATACGGGTTCTGATAACGCGCCGGTAGATCCGGTGCAAGTTCTATAAACAACTCGCCGAGCGGTTGACCGCCCAAATAGACATCAGGTTCCTTAAAGATGGGAGCGTCCCACGCGGCTTTCAGCGGTGGAATAATCCGCGTCGTCTCATATCGGTTGACCAAACCCGGTCTATCAAAATAGGTAAACTTCAGGAGTTCCCACGCGCGATCCGGGTTCTCACACTGCTTTGTAATCCCGATCATCGTGCCACCGCGCGTTGTCGTCCGTCTACCGCCCGGTTGCCACGACGGCATCCCGATCGCCTTCCATTTCCCAGACATCTGCGGCACCTGACTTTTCAGGATACCGACATACCAATCCGGTGCGAGAATAGAGAGGATCTTGCCATCCTGCATCGCTGCAAAATTGCTCGGATCGCCGTGCCATGTACCGTACACCGGTGTTGCGATTTCATGTTCGTTGAACAACGCCGTGAAAAATTCCAACGTCTCAATTGCGAGTTCACTATCAATAATAACGGTGCCATCTTCGTCAAAAAAGCCGCCACCTTGTTGAAGCAGCAAGCTAAAATAGTCGCTCTCTGTACGCCGATCTAACACAATCGCGTACTGATCAATTTTACCGTCGCCATCAAGATCCCGCGTCGCCTTTTTCCCAGCAGCGATGAAGTCGTCCCACGTTTCGACCTCCGTCATCTCAACACCCGCCGCTTTAAAGAGATCATCCCGATAAAGAAGCACAACGGGGTGCAAGTCGTGCGGAACCCCGAAAATCCGCCCCCGATACGACCACGGTGTGAATCGACTGACCACCAATTTATCCATCCAACCTTCGCTCTCTAAACGCGGACGCAGATCCACAAAGCCGACTTCATCAATTGCCCCTTTGAGAAACCGACCGATGGATGTAATCTCCACCTCAACGAGATCCGGCGCACCGAAGTTGGACAGCATTGCGGCGAGGAGCTTGTCGTGCATCGTGCCGCCGAAATTGATGAGCCGGACGTTGACCCCAGGGTTCTCTGCCTCGAAGATCGGCACGCGCGCTTGATACTCCTCGTAATGTGTGTTCGCGAAAATCCAAAACTCCACATCTTCGCCCGCTTCCTCAGAACGACCGAAGATGAAAAGTGTAGAGATCAGGAAGAGCACCAACATGACCATCGGTCCCTTACCGAGTGGAAAACCTTCAGCATCTATAGAGAGACGCAACATAAAAAACTCCAGATACGAAAATAGGCTTGACATTTACGGACATAGTCGTTAAAATTTATCAGAATATACGGTTTTTATCAATCAACTTTTATTGCAACGCAGAAATCGTCCGGAACATTGTCGGCTGCTATATGGCGATTCTCTGTCTGCCAAACCCATCGAAAAGGAGGAAAACGCAATATGCCCACTTATGACTATAAGTGTCTCGCGTGTGACACCCAATTTGAGAAGTTTCAAGGCATCACTGCACCCCCGATTGAAGAGTGTCCCGAATGCGGTGGAAAAGTGAAACGGCTCATCGGCGCAGGCGCAGGTCTGATTTTCAAAGGCTCCGGATTCTATATTACCGATTACCGAAGCGAAGGCTATAAGGAATCCGCGAAAAAAGACAAAGACAAAAGCGGTTCAGCCGATAAAAGCAAATCATCAGACAAAAGCGAAAAAAAACAGAAGAAAACCGAAACAAGCAGCGAATCAAAGAGCACGTCTACCGCCGCAGACTAAACCAATCGCCTATAGAACCCTGTCCATTTCTATCTATGAGGAGACGTTTTGCACAATCACAGCCACGACCATCATCACGGTGAAGCGCACACGCATAGCCATCAGACGCACCTACAGGGGAAATTCAAGTTCGCTGTGTTCGTCACGTTCTGTGTCTTCCTTGGCGAACTTATCGGCGGTATCTGGTCGGGTAGCCTCGCGTTGCTCAGCGATGCAGTACACGTTATGTCTGATGTCGTCTCGCTGCTCATCAGTTGGCTGGCAATCTATCTCTCCACCCGTCCAGCGACCTCTTCCCGCACCTACGGCTATCATCGCGCCGAGGTCTTCGCTGCATTTGTGAACGGCATATCCCTCATAGCGATTTCCGGATGGATCTTCTACGAAGCCTATCAACGTTACACATCGCCAACAGAGATAAAAGTGACAGGCATGTTTATCGTGGCGTGTCTCGGTTTAGTGGGGAATCTGCTAATCCTATGGAAACTGCACGGCGAGAGCCACGGGAACCTCAACGTCCGGAGCGCGGTACTCCATGTGATTGGCGATACACTCTCCTCCGTCGCTGTCGTCGTCGGGGGTCTAATCATCTTTTGGACCGGTTGGTACCCGATTGACGCGATCTTGAGCTTCCTTATCGGTGGAATTATCCTTTTCGGTGCAGTGAACGTAACAAAAGAGGCGGTGCATATCCTACTCGAAAATTCACCGAAGAACGCAGACGCGCACACCGTCGCAGAACACCTCTGCAACTTAGCACCTGTCAAAGATGTCCACGACCTACATATCTGGTCGCTATGTTCCAACTATTCTGCGCTGAGTGCGCACGTCGTCGTTGACGAAAACACCACCTTAGAACCCGATCGGATTCTTAAACAGATCAACGGCGAGTTACATGAACATTTTGGCATCAGCCACACCACCGTACAATTGGAACAGGTCGCATGTGAACAAGCAGGCAATCTCCTCTGCAATGCCCAACACTCGTAGTGCGTCTCTCTCCCTTTAGACGTGTTCCGCTTTTAAACGATGCGCCTTGCGAATCAAGGCAGCATCCTTCGCAAACTTCTGCGTCGCCTGAACCAAGCCATCGACATGCGCTACCATATCCTTCTCCACCTGCACAATACGATCCATTAGATAAGGTTGATTCCCCTTCTCAATCGCTTTCCGCATGATAGAGAGCAGGTACATATAGATCGTGTCGGCTTCACTACCCTCAATGGCAATCGCAATTTCAAAAGCCTCATCCAGCGAAATTCTACCACTATCGACCTTCCGTTCGTGTGCATCCAGTGCGTCTGTAATTTGCCGAACCCGAATATCCGACAACTCCGTCACGGGCGAGTCCATTTCAAAGGCATCAACGCATAAAGAACGACCAAAATCCGCCAGGATATAGTGTTGCCACTCTTCCGTACTCATCTGTTCCCAAAACCGTGCGATTCTTTCATCAACGTCCCCTAAAAGCAGTGAAAGAGAAGCATAAAGTTTCGCTTGCCGCAGTTCAATATCTTGACAAAGATTAAAAAGTTCACCTAAAGTCAAACTTTCCTCCATTACAGTAGTAGGACACTTCGCCAGGTTTTCGTAGCTAAAGTGGCAAAGAAATCGCCTTCCCCGATTGCATACTCCGTGTAACCGCTTCTGTAAACTCCATGTATTTCACGCCTGTATCGAAATCGGTGTGCGTAATCACTTCGTTGCCACGGATAGCGTTAACGAATTCTTCTTCCACGCGCCATCCGCCAACCTCTGAATCCGGTATATCAATCTCGTTGAGTTCTGTGTCACCCTTTTTTCCGCCGTAGAGTTTATTCCCTGAAAAACGTAAAGTCCCGTCGCTCCCGAAGAGATACACCTCCGGCGCGCCTGCTAATCCGGCAACACTGGAGACCTGTATATGCAGCTGCGCGCCACATGCGAGGGCCCCAACGACATCAATATGCTCAGGAATCCGCACCGAACGCATCACACCGTCGGCATCCGAACGCATCTTGACAAACGTTTTGCCCATCGCCATAATCCGCGTCGCCTCTCCGACCCACCGCATCAACGCTTCATACCAAATCCCCATGCTCATGATGTTGAGTCCGCTGAGATCGAAATCTTGCCGCCACTGGAGCGGTGATTCGCTGTCAAGAAACGCGCCACCTGCACGTGCTTCTATCGCAAGCACATCACCGAGATAGCCTTCAGCGATGAGCCGTTTTATTGTGTTATCGACTCGAAGGGTCATCGGCGAAGGGACAATCTGTGCGATGAGATGTGTCTTCTGACGCGACACCATCCGCATGATATGTGCTTCTTTGGCGTTCATCGCCATCCGTGCCTCGCACATGACGTGCTTATCCGCTCGTAGTGCTGCCACCGTTGCACGGCAGTGCATATAGGGCCATGTCCCGATGACAATCGCATTCGTATCGGGATCCGCGATAGCATCCTGCCAATTGCCGTATGTTTTCGGGATACCGAACTCGTCAGCCACCCGTTGTGAAGACTCCTGACTCCGATTACAGACCCCGATAATCTCAACGCCATCAATTGCTTGCAGTCCCGGAATATGTTTAGACCTCGTATTCCCACCCGCACCGATAATACCGACTTTAACTGTTTCTTGTGCCACTTATTTTGCTCCTTCCGTTGTTATATCGCATCATCCATCATAGCAAAGGTTCGCGGAAATGTCAAGAAGTTTTCAATTTTTCTTAAAGGCGATCACCTACTACCGGCTTTTTTGAGTGTTTCCCAGTCCCATATTAAAATTGTGCCACCCCAAAAACTCGAACTGGCAAGTGTCCTACCATCTGGCGAAAACTTCAGCACATTCACCCATCGTGTATGTCCCGTATGTGTGGACAATAGTCCACCCGTGCGGACATCCCATAATTCGAGGACACCGTCCCGATTTCCGCCAACAAGCGTGTTCCCGTCCGGTGAAAAAACCAAAGTTGAAATCAGGGCACTGAATTCCCGATGGATTGTCCGAAGTTGAATGCCAGTGACTGTATCCCATAAATAGAGTTTTTTACCGCCGCTTGCGAGTATTTTACTATCAGGTGAAAATGCCACTGCGTTGATTAACGATTTATGTGCTGTGGATTTAAAAAGCGATGCACCATCTGCGACACGCCACAAACAGAGCGTTCCGCCTCTACCGCTGCTTGCGATCATTTTCCCATCAGGTGAAAATGCCAACGTCCTAATATTGTGTTTATGTCCTTTGACTGTAAACCGATGCCGAACCCTTTTGGACTCGGTGAGGTCCCATACGTGAACTAAACCGTCTTCACCGCCTTTTGCCGACATCTCCCCATCTGCGGTGCCTGTTGCCAACATTTTTCCATCTGCGGAGAATGCGAATCTGACATTCAAGCCAGGTATTGGCTCCCCCTTAAAAATAAAACCATCCATGATACGTGGCGGGTCGGTGTTAATATCCCATAAAACGCCTTTGTTGCTGATGTCGTGCGCAGCAAGAATTTTACCATCCGGTGACAGCGTCACACTGTATGCCTTTATGCCCAAAAAGCGAGTGGACAATTGGTCCCCTGTGTTGAGATTCCACCGTTGTTGCTGAGAGTTTCCAGGCGGGTTAAAGGGTTGATTCAGACTGATGAGAGTGTCCTCGTTTAGGTTAAACATCAAATCGTTGGTGCCTTCAATATGTCCGGTAAGGGTATAGCGGTGGTTACCCGTCGCGGTATCCCACGCTTGTATTGTCCCGTCTTTACTTCCAGTAAGCAGTGTTTTTTCGTCGGGTGAGAATGCCAACTTAGAGACATAATCTTTATGTCGGCGAAGCTCTAAAATGTGTTGATAATCACCAACAGCATCGCCTGTCTGTCGTTTCGTTTTGACAGTATTATCCCATAACTTGACACCGTCACGATGTCCACTTGCGATGAATCTACCGCTCGGCGAAAACGCTAACGCGTAGGTTGAAGTGCCACGTCTCCCGTTTAACGTAGCCTTGAGTTTCCCTGTCAGTGTATCCCATAGCCGAATCATTCCGAATTCATCACCGCTCACCAGAAACTTGCTATCGGCAGACAACGCTATGGACTTAATCCAGCTTGTGTGTCCAGTCAAAGTATGTGAGAGGTTTCCGGTTGTAGCGTCCCACAACTGAATATGGAAAATTCTATTTTTCCAATCCGCAGTCGTGTTGGCAAGCAGGCGTGTATCCGGTGAAAGTAACATCAGTACATCGCTCCACCATGATTTCTGACCCTTGATCGTTCTCAAGAGCGTTGGAGGGTTCATATCCTTACCGAGTTCCCACACATTGATCTCTCGATTCTCTACTACCCCGATGAGTTTCGTTCCGTTCGCGGAAAAGGCAAGTGCCCTGAGTTTGGCGTATCGTGGTACTGGAACCTCTTTGAAAGTAACTATCGGTTTACCGGTGGTTACATCCCACAGCCTCCCAACACCGCCTTCCTCGCCGCTGGCGAGTATTTTACCATCTGGGGAAAACGCCATAGCTGTTACATCACGTCCTTCCCCGGGAAGCAGAGCGATTAAGGAGAGTTCTTCGCCGGTGTGGGCATCATACATCCAGATACCAATAGAAGTTGAAACTGCAAACCGGCTACCGTCCGGTGAAAACTGTATGCTGTTTATTCTGCCTTTTCCGAGCCGCATTTTCGCAGCTTCAGCAAAATGCCATTCTGTCTGATCCTGCGCGAGACTACTGTTCGACAAAATTCCGGCAATCAACAAGATGACTATGGAAAACAGTCTAATCTTCTTTATCAAGTTTTCTCCTTTTTTTACGTTATTTACCAAGACAAACTGATCGTTTATCTGTTTTTCTGAAGGATGTCCTCCAAATTCCAAACAAGGACTGTGCCATCCCAACTTCCACTAACGAGGGTTTTACCATCCGGCGTAAACGTGAAATCCGTCGGAGATGATGCGTCTCCTGTCCGAAATCGGTGAAGCAAGGTTCTTGTTTCGACATCCCAAATCCGAATTAAACCGCGGTGCAGTCCGGTTACAACCATTCTCCCATCAGGTGAGAATGCCAACCCATCAATCGTTCCGCCCGCGTCTATGAAATCTGCCATATGCTGATGGGTTCCTGCGTCCCATAGTTGCATTTCACCATCCCAACGTCCACTCAGAAGTGTCTTGCTGTCTGGTGAGAACGCTATCGCTCTAACACCGCGGTTGGGTTCAGTGAGGAGTTTTGTCTTTTTCTCAGTATGAAGATCGAATAAATAGACTGTCCCATCTTCGCTGGCACTTGCAAACTTTTTACCGTCTGGTGAAAAGGTCACCGCGTTGACCTCACCTGTGTGCACATCATAAGTAGAAAGATGTCGATGATTCGGTACATCCCACAATATCACTCTACCTTCCCGGCTGCCGCTGACAAGGCGTTTATCATCGGGCGAAAATGCGACTGTTAGAACAAAGCGTTCGTGTCCAGTCAACGGTTCAAGGAAACTTTGTGTGTTTGTATCCCATAACCTTACTTCATTCCAACATGCAGAAGCAATTGTCTTTCCGTTACTGGAAAATGCGGTTGCAAAGGCGAGCCACGGAGGTCTTGTATGGATTAGCTGCTCAGTTCTCGTCTCCATATCCCATATTCGGACGACCCCATCAGAGGAACCGCTATAGAGCACTTTTCCGTTCTCAAACAACCGTAATGCTTTGACGGCACCTGTATGCCCATGTAGGGTTAGGATTGAATTCCCGGTTGTAACATCCCACACCTTTGCGGTGCCATCATCACTTCCGCTGACAAGTTTTGTGCCATCAGCGGTGAAGTCTAAAGTCTTAACTGGTAGCGTGTGCTCTGTTAGTGTGCGATTCTCGTGTTTAGGTATTTTTTCACCCGTAAAAGAACGTAACAGACCCGGCAGCGTAGGTTTTTGGCTATCGGGTTCCTGGCTACGGGGGTCAAAATGCGATAACATGATTTCCCCGCCAGTATCGCCACTTGCAACGATTTTTCCATCTGGCGAGAAGGTGATTGCACCCACGTTCCGAGTGTGCCCTTCAAGTTTTGAGAGTTCATCCCCAGTTTCAGCATCCCATAGCCAGATTGTTGTCCGTCCGCCAGCAAGCGTTTTACTATCAGGTGAGAACGCTAAAGTCCATGCGGACATTCCATCACCTTCTATGGTCCGCCGAAGTCCCTCTGTTGGAACATCCCATAAAAACACCATTTCTGGACCGGCACTTGCAACAGAATGTGCGTCTGGTGAGAGTGCCAATCCATTATAGAGTATGTCTTGCTCGCCTATGAAGCTTATGGCCTCTTGACGCGTGGTAACTTCCCATAAGTGATATTCAACGTTTCGGTGCCAACTCGCGCAAGCGAGCATTGTACCATCGCTTGAGAATTCCAATCCCTTTACGCAACCAATGCGTTCTTTCAAAGTAGCCAAACGCTTACCTGTTGTGCTATCCCACAACTCAACAGCACCGCCCAAAACCCAATTGCCAACGGCGAGGATTTTACCGTCTGGTGCGAAAGCTATAGTGTTCGCAGTCTTGACCCCGCGCGGTGGCACGTTAATAAATAACATCTCGGTACCCGTGTGTGCATCATAAATCCAAACGCCGATGTCGGATGCTATCGCCAACCGTGTGTCATCAGGTGAAAATTTAGCGTCATTTATGGAACCTTTTCCGAGACGCGCTATCGCACCTTCGGGTAAATTCCAGTGTGTGTAATCTTGTGCAAGACTGTCGTTTGATAAAATACTTGCGATTATCAGAAAGGCTATGGAGAAAAGTCCGAGTTTTTTCATCAAATGAATCTCCTTTTTGTCCGTTTTTATAGTAAGAGAACAACTTCTACTGCCCTATATCCCAGAGGAGGATCGTGCCGTCTCCGCTTCCACTGGCGAGTGTTTTCCCATCCGGCGAGAACATCAACACGTGAATAGCACCTTGATGCCCATTGAAGGTGGTTCGGATTTGCGGATGTGGAACTAAATTCCAGACCTGAATCAGCCCAGCAGCACCGCTGCTTGCGAGTGTCTTTCCGTCTGGCGAAAAGGCTAACGCAGCGACGTCCCCCACCGCATCAAAGTTATTGAGCTGCTCCCGGGTGTTGATATCCCATAATAGGACCTGATTTCCACTCGCACTGGCAAGCGTGTTCCCATCCGCGGAGAAGGCAAACGCACGAATGGACTTCTTTGTAGACCCTATGAGTTCAGCAAGCCGCTTGCCGGTCTTAACATCCCACAAAACAGTGGTTGAGTCTTCACTGCCACTCGCCAAGATTTTGCTGTCCGGTGAGAATATGTATGCAGTCACGGGACTTACATGGTCCTCAAGTGTAAATAGATGCGCCCCGGGTTCTGTCTGCCAAAACTCAATCTTTTTCTGTTCCATCAGGTCTCTACCAACGAGATATTTTCCATCTGGTGAAAGTAGCAGCTGCCAGTAACGCATCAGTCGGTCTGTCGGTATGGAAGACAGATGCTCTACGGTCTCAGCGTCCCAGATCTGAATCGTACCCTGTAATTCGCGTCCAGCAACTTTTTTAATGCCTGAAGAGACCGTTAGTTCAGTGATAGGGTTAAGAACGCTACCCTGATCGGGTGTCAGAATGGCGTGTTGTGTCGCGTTCTCGACATCCCAGACGCGTACCCTTCCTTCATACCCGTTCTTATTAGCAAGGTATCTACCATCTTCAGAGAAAGCAAGGACACCGACCAAATCGCTATACGCGCCAAGTGAGAAAGATGCCTGGTAACGTCCGGTTTCAACGTCCCAGACATGAAGACTGCCGTCTTTACTGACACTAATGAGTTGTGTTGCGTCTGTAGAGAATCCGACTGAATAAACATCATCCCGTTGCCTCGGTAGATATGCCTGCTTAAGTGCTTCGCGTTTTAGGATAACCGGTACGAGTTCCGGGATTCTATCTTCAGGGGTAGGTAGACGCTTCTGTTCGGTGCCGGTCCTAACATCCCACAAACGCATTGTTCTATCGGAACCCGCGGAGACGAGTGTGCTACTATCTGCTGAAAATGCGATGTCACGGATTTCGTCGGTATGTCCTTTGAGCGTTTTTTCGAAGGTGCCGGTGTTCACATCCCACAGATGTACCGCGCGCTCCCATCCACCAGCAGTCGCAAGCACTTTGCCATCCGGTGAAAAGGTGAGTCGGTTGATGGAGCCTAAGTCTTTGTCGTCAGCGTGTATCAATCCACCTGTGTCGGCATCCCACAGACGGAGCGTGCTACCGGCACTCGCAAGGATTTTGCCATCCGGTGAAAAGGCGATTGCGTTGACTGCCCCGGGATGTTCCGTCAGGCTGTTAATATATTTACCGGTACTGACATCCCATAAACGCACGACCCAGTCCCCACCGGCAGTAGCGAGTTTCGTGCTGTCTGGTGAAAGTGCGATCGCTTTAATTGCGTCAGGGTGTTCATCGAGCATCGCAAACGCCGCGCCTGTAGCGGTATCCCAGACGTAGATCTTGTTAGCGTGTGCACTGGCGACAATTAGCGCATCATCGGAGAACGTTAGGGCTTCGGGTGGTACGGTCGGTAGGTACTTTTCGATTTCACCGGTCTGTATCCCGCTAAACAGCGAGACAGCATCAGTAGTGTGCGCGTCATAGACCCAGATGCCGATGGATGTTGACACAGCGATTCGGGTGCCGTCGGGTGAAAATATGACGTTGTTTAATTTGCCTCTACCGAGACGTGCCTTCGCGCCCTCAGGTAAATGCCACTTTGTTGTGTACTGTTGTGCGAAACCGTCAGATAACAGTAAGCAGAAAACAAAGAGATGCACAATATAAAAAAGGGTTGTTTTTTTCATACATCGAAACTCCTCCACGGGTCTACGAACCGAGTTTATTTTAATTTAAAATGGACAGAACACTATCGTAGTTTATCACAAGGACACCAGAATTGCAAGCATCTAACTGCTGGCTAACTACTGACCGCCGATGGCTAATTGCTGACTGCCTTTGAAAAAAACTTGCTATGCATTCGCGTTTTGCGTATAATATATGCAGAGTTAATCTCAATTCTACGATTTTCTTTTCGGCAGAAATTACGCGCCGAAATCTGTTAGAGGAAGTTTATAAGGAAATAAATTATGCAAAGAAGACGCGCCAGGACGCAATATTGTAAAGGTGAATTGATTGAACGTGAGGACTTTTCCGAAGATTTAGCAGCGTTCAAATTCCGTGTTGATAAGGAGTTACCGTTTATACCGGGACAATATGCCACTATCGGCTTTGAAGTTGACGGCAAAATCGTCCAACGTCCCTATTCGATAGTCTCTTCCCCTCACGAACCGTTTATGGAGGTTTTCGTGGAGTTGGTGCCAGAGGGTGCAACGACGCCTCTATTTTGGGCGCTGGAATTAGGCGATACCGTCTTTTTTCGGGAACGTCTCGTCGGGAAATTCGTGATGGACACGGAGAGCGGTATGACACGCCATATCATGGCTGGAACTGTGACAGGTGCTGCACCGTATATCAGTATTGCGCGGACGCAAAAGATTGAGCAGGAACAGGGCAAAACGAGTCCACATCAGATCTTAGCGATTGTTGGAGCAAGTCGTTCTTGGGAACTCGGCTATTATATGGACGAACTCAACGAACTCGCAGCGCAGGAAGAATGGTTCACGTTTGTACCGACAGTGAGCCGTCCCTGGGAGGACCCTGAGTGGGAAGGTGAGAGCGGACGTGCCGAAGATGTGATTCGCAAATACGGCGATCAACTCGGCTATGACCACACCAACGCCGTCGTCTATGCCTGCGGACATCCACAGATGATTGAGAATTCAAAGGCGATTTGGGCGCGTGCGCGTTACCCTGAAGAACGGATTAAAGAAGAAAAATTCTTTGTCATTAAAGAGTAGTGTGGATACGACTATCGGAAAGACTTCACCTGAATAGCCGCAGCGTGTTGATGTAACGCTGGTCTGGGCGCGTCCACAACGCGCCCTATTTTTTTACCGATTGCTCGCTGCTCCCCGCAGCATTTACTGTTCTTGTGACAGGATTTCGTTTACATCCCAAAGAATAATGGTACCATCTTCACTACCACTAACAAGCGTATTGCTGTTCTCAGAAAACATGAGAGCGGTTATCTTGCGGGTATGACTTGTGAATATGCGGCTCTGGCGGACTTCCGGTTCTGCCTCGAAATCGAATAGTCGAAGTTTTCCTATCTTATCCCCAATAGCGAGGAAGCGTCCATTTGCAGAAAATGCTAAGGCAGTGATCGCACTAAACGAACCCTGGCCACTCCACACTTCTCTGCCGGTATTTGCATCCCATCGTCGGACAGTTCCGTTTTCTTCGCCACTATACAGATGAGTACCATTCGCGAAAAATGTCAATGCAGTAACAGTTCCTTGAGCACCTCTAATAATTTTTAATTCGACCCCCGTATCAACATCCAGTAGGTAAATTCTACCATCTGTGCCACCACTGGCAAGGGTAGTATCCGCAGGTGAAAGTGCTAACGCTGTGATACCGAGTGCATTGCCAGTGAGTGTTGCTTCCAGAATATCATCGTTGTTTCCATTAGAGATATCCGATACGAAAATTGTGCCGTTTTCGCTTCCCGCGCTGGCAAGCCTTTTGCCATTCTTGGAGAAAGCGACTGATTGTGTTAACCCTCTATGTTCGTCGAACTTAATGAGCTGTCTACCTGTCCCTGCATCCCACAACCTGAGTTTGTTATCTAATCCAGGACCACATGCTTGAATGCGGTTATCTTCAGTATAGGTTAGTGCTTTGACCCCACCAGTATGCCCCACAAGTGTTAACCGATCTAAAGCACGTCGCATGTCCCATAAACGAACAGTTCCGTCTAAACTGCCACTCGCAAGGGTCGTACCATCAGGTGATAACTCAACAATTGGAATTATATCATTGTGACCTTCAAGAGTAGAAGTAACCTCACGGGTGTTAGTATTCCACACTCGGATTTCCTGGTCTGCTCCGCTGGTTGCAAAAGTTCGTCCATCCTGTGAGAAATCTACTGCATAGACGGGTGAAGTATGTTGCGTTGGTTCGGCAAGTCTACCACCGGGGGCAACGAGATTCCATAATTGAACTGTCCTATCAATGCTGGCACTGGCAAGAATTCTGCCATCCGGTGAAAAATCAATTTCCCAAACTGAACCAGTATGTCCATCAAACTTATACACCAAGTCTCCGGTTCCTGCGTCCCAAACGTGAATCATACCATCTTCACTACCACCGGCTAACAGTTGGCTGTCTGGAGAAAAAACGGCGGTATTAACGGAATCCCGATATGGCAGAATTGAGATTTGTCTTTCCCTGTCAAGAGTCGTGTGAGGATTCCAAATCCGAATAGTTCTATCAGCACTTCCACTGGCAAGCATGCTTCCATCAGGTGAGAACGTGACAGTGTGAATCTCGCCTGTATGATTTCTAAAAGTAGTTCTTGGTCGATCGGTATCAGCATTAAGATCCCATAGTCTAATTGTATGATCCCAATGTGCTGAGGCAAGCATTAGACCCCCTGGGGAATATGAGATCGAGTTCGCACCACCCATTACAATCCCTGAGAGCAAAGCCACTTCTTGGCCTGTTCGGACATCATAGATCCAAACACCGATAGTAGTTGCGACCGCTAACTGTCTGCCAGAGGGAGAAAACTTTATGTCCTGGACCCATCCTTTTCCGAAGCGAGCTGTCGCTCCTTCAGGTAAATCCCATTGCGTGTGTTCTTGCGCGAAAGTGTTAGATAAAAGTAAGTTTGATGTTAGTAGATAGAAAATGATCAATAAGCAGATTTTTCGCATGCAGGCCAGCTCCTTTTGTGATAATGATTTTTGAAATAGGGAATCATATTTTTCGATTTTAGCACACAATGAAACTCAGGTCAAATTTTTGAAAGTGTCGGTTGTAGAAAGTTTTGTCTATGTCGTCAGAAAGCGGTTTTCAATGTCAATTTGTAGCCGCAGTTAATCAGTTACGAATTCTATAAGTAGACGCGCCGGTTTATAATATGGGTCAATTCGCAAGGCACTCCTGGCTGCCTCTCGTGCTTTTCCACGGTCATTGAGTTCTAAATACACGAGACTAAGGTTGTAGTACGCCTGTTTAAAATTAGGGTCAATACGTATTGACTTTCCAAATGCTTTTATAGCCTCGGTATGCTTCTTCTGTTTAATATAAATGAATCCGAGGTAAAAGTGTGCTTCTTTAAATTCAGAATCAATCTCTATAGCTTTTTTGAATACTCCAATTGCTTTTTCATACTGTGATTCATCAAAAAATGTTAATCCGCGATTGTAGAATTTATCCTTATCAGGTATTTTCGGCTTTGGCGGTTTCGGAGGTACGTTCGTTTTCGGGTCCATTTGCGGATCCCCATTTACCTGTTCTGTATGAACACTGGGATCTTTTGAATCTTCGGAGGTAACGTCTTCTTCCGCTTTTGTTGAATCAGATAATATTGATAACTTTTCACGCGCGTTGTCTTCAAGATCCTCCATACGACTTAGCCACCCACGAATTGAGGAGTCGTTGCTGTTTACGTATCTCATGTCGGCTTTGTCAACCGTATCAATTACCAATTTATACTTGGACTGATTCTTAAGGGTCTCTGCCCAAGTACTATATGCCTGAGCCAAATAGTAATATGTTTTAATAGTGTACGAACTATCTTCATAATCTGTAATAAGTTTTTCAAAGGCATCAACTGATTTTTTAAATAGTGCTTCGTCATGGTAACAACGCCCTGACCAATAAAGTCCAGACGACACATCTTCAGTGGATAGACTATTATTTGCAAATTCCTCAAACGTCTCGGCAGCCTTTAAGAATCGACCTTCTTTTCGTAGCAGCAGTCCTTTTATAAATAGTTCGTCATTAGGTTCGGGCAGTGGAGTTGGATATATAGGATCAGGAGTAAGATAGGTGCGATGATATGCCTCATAAATTTCTACTCTCCGTCCCTCATCATCTGTACTGTATATGGCTTCCTCGTAATTTTCACGTGCCTTTACGTAATTCTCTGCTTGAAGATGGATTTCTGCTTTCCCAATATAGGCATCAGTAACATGTTCGCTCTCTGGAAATCGTGCAATAAGGTCCGTATAGAGCTGGTCGGCATCGTGGACTTTATTTTGCTGTTTTAAGTTGATAGCCTTGTTGTACATCACCACATCCGGAGAGTCTGTCTCCCAATGTGGTGAATCCGAATCGTTTGAATCAGCAGCATCTGAAACTGAAAGCTTGCTAATACGCTGTTCTGCTTGGGCTGTAAATGCGGAATGCGGAAATTCGTCTACAAGTCTCTGAAAAATCCTCAGAGCTGCGTCCTTGTCTTCTTGTTGATAGTTTATCTCTCCGATAATATAGAGTGCTTTCGGTATCCATCGACTGTTTGGAAAATCTCTTATGAGTTGATTAAATTTGGATTCTGCTAAATCAAATTCTCCAGTTTTGTAGAGAATATCTGCCCATAGATGGGTTAGTTCTTCTCCGTGTCCAGCAACATAGGCTTTTGACGAAACGTTTTCGATATGTACAAGGGCATCCTGATAATAATTAACGTCCTGTGTCTTTTCAGCAAGATGGTAGTAGCATTGCACGATTTTAAGATTGACAAGGGTATTGAAATCCTTGTCAATATGTTCCGTCTTTGATCCGAGTTTGTTTGATTCTTTTATCGCTTCTTTATATTTTTCAATGGCACTCTTATAGTTGGAGCGCTCATATAACATTTCCGCCTCTTCAAAAAGCCTCTCCACTTTCTTGGAATTTCCTAATACGAGTGGCGATAGAAGCGCAAGTAACAGAGCAACCCCACCGATGATTCCCCAGATTCTTTCATTCATTACTATCTCCTTACCTTTCTATAGGCACAGGACCGATAAGTCTAATCCGAAATTTTGTCCTCGCAAATTCCGTTCCATTTTTTCCTAACAATTCAATCTGCAACTGTGTTTCTTGAGTTCCCATTATATTGCTATCTGCTGTAATGGGGATTTTAATTGTTTCTTTCCCCCCCGTAAGCACTTCCAGAATAATAGAAGTTGGGAGTTCATAACTTATTTTATTTTTAGACTCGGGTTGAAGTCGAATTTTCACGTTATGCGCTGGACCACCACTGTTTTTGATTGTCAGGATGAGATCTTCTGTTTTACCCGCAAAAATATAATCTTTACTCATAGTTCCTTCCATTATGAGGTTTGGATCTGGAACAGGCGGCGGCAACAATCGCCATACGAAAAAAGCAGCCACTGCAATAACCGCTATAACAGCAACATAAGACAAAACCTTCTTCCGTATTTTTCGATTTTTCTCTATATTTCTCGCGAATGCGATGACTTGAATCAATTCGCGCGCTTTGTGGCTGTTTGGGTTGAGTTTTAACGCTGTCTCCGCTGCTGCCTTGGCATCGTCATACGCACCTACCTCAAGATACGCCTGACCTAAACCGTAGTGCGCTTCCACGGAATCCGGATCCGCTTTTATGACCCGCTTGAACGCAGCCGCGGCTTGTTCATACTGCCGATTGTTAAGATAGGCGAGTCCGCGCTCTAAGTCCTGCTTTTCGTCAGTGGAGTCCGGTGAGGGAACTTTCTGCTTTACCGGTTCAGGTTGCGTAGGTTCGGGACGTGCCTGTCTAATGTCGTCCAAAAGTTGATGGGCAGCATCGGCGTTGGCATCAATTCTCAACGCTTCGCGTGCTGCGTTTTCTGCATCCTCTAATTGCACCATCTCAAGATAAACCTTGCCTAAACCGACGTGTGCTGCTACGTAGTCGGGGGCCACATCTATCGCTTTTCGGAATTCCGCGACCGCTTCGGCGTGCATTTTCGATTCTAAATAAGCGGCACCGAGATCGCAATGCATCTCTTGTCTCGACTTCACATCCGGTTGCGCGGTGATGGGTTGCTTTGGGTCCGGCGGCGCAGTTTCCTCTGTTTCAGGAGGTGTAAAACTGGGGTCCACGGCTTCCAGAAGGGAGCGCGCCGGTTGATAGTTCGGATCTATTTTCAACGCTGCTCTCGCGGCATCTCTCGCTTTTCCGAGTTCTTGCTGTCCGAGATAAGCAAGCGCAAGCGAGTGATGCGCTGCCTTGTGGTTTGGATCAAGGGTTACCGTTTTCTCAAGCGATGGGATAGCACGCCGGTACGCCTCCATCTTCAGATAGGCTAAACCGAGGTTATAGTGTGCAGTCACAAAATCGGAATCAAGGGTTATCGCATTTTGGAAAGCGGTGATGGCTTCGCTATAAAGTTCGCTGTTAAGGTGGGTGATACCTTTGTTGTAATGCGCCTGCTTTATCGTATTTGCGAGTTCGTGTGCAGGTTGATAATTCGAGTCAAGTCTTAATGTCTCTGTGAGAGCATTCGTCGCTGCCTCCAAGTTTCCTAATGCTCTGTAAGCGCGAGCGAGATGGTAGTGAGCACGCTTGAGATGCGGAGCAATGGCAATAGCGCGATCAAGGTGCGGGATCGCTTTGTCGTGTTCTCCCTGCTCTACGTAAGCGTAACCGAGATGATAATGTGCATCGACGAGATCAGCATCTTGTGTAAGTGCGTGCTCTAACGCCTCAATCGCTTGCGGGTACGCCTTCATACCGATGTAAGCGGCACCGAGATGGACATGGAGGTGCGTCTTTTCGGATTCAGGGTCTTGCGAACCGTTCCTTAAATCTGTGTCAAGTGCGACCGCTTTCTGAAACGCTGCGACGGCTTCCGTATAACTTCTGTCATCGAGATAGGTTTTGCCTTGGTCATAGTACGCGTCCGTTATCATGCCACACAGCAGCAACGCCGGTTGGTGGTTCGCGTCGAGTTTCAAGGCTGCCCTGACCGCAATGCCTGCGTTTTCGAGTTCATCTTGCTGGAGATACGCGCGACAGAGCGCGCAGTGCGCGCCGATAAAATTCGGGTCCAACTTTATAGCCGACTCGAACTCAGGAACAGCTCTGCTGTATTGTCCCGCCTCCAGATAAGCGATACCGAGGTTATAATGTGCCTCTTTGATAGCGTTCATACGTCTCGTAAAAAAACTGATAAAGGAGATTTTAATGTAAATCCATTTTATCACGTCTGTCTTAATTTTGCCAACAAAAATCTTGAGTGCGACGCGAGTTTGCGGTATAATGACACCGCGAATCGATAGATTAAAAGATAGACTTCCAGACGGAGACTCTCCATGCTGCACCGCGCCTCGCCTACCCACGCGATGTCTCCCCCTAACCGGAAAATCCGTTGGCGGATTGTTTGGCTTGGACTCGCCCTGATCCCTTTTAACAACTATTGGGTTTTCGCATCGCTGCGTTGGGATCAAGGGTTCCCGACAACGATGTCGCTCTTCTTCAATACGATCTTCGCACTCGCTGTGTTGGTCCCACTCAACGCCGTGCTTCGGAGATTCGCGCCACGCGCTGCACTCACCCAAGGCGAACTGCTGACACTCTACACCATGCTCTCCGTAGCGTCGGCTATCTGTGGACACGACCTATTTGAGGTCATCATTACCAATATCGCAACAGTCGGATGGCTGGCAACAGAAGAAAATGAGTGGGCGACGCTCTTCCACCGTTACCTCCCCGATTGGCTCGCTTTGACGAATAAAAGCAGTCTGACTGTCTATTTTACAGGCGAATCTGAACTCTATATGCGTCCGCACCTTCTCTTGTGGTGGAAACCTGTGCTGGCGTGGAGCGGGTTCATCATCATCCTGCTTTTCACGACGTTTTGCATCAACGTTATCCTGCGGAAACAGTGGATTGAGATTGAACGCCTCAGTTACCCGATTATCGAGTTGCCGTATCAGATGACGACACAGCACTTCTTCCATTCCAAGCCGTTGTGGATCGGGATTATTCTGGCGGGTGGGATAGATGTGATTAACGGACTACATTTTCTGTTCCCCAATTTTCCCGGACTCGGCGGCGAATTCTACGACCTGCGTCCATTGTTCACAACGAAGCCGTGGAATGCGATCGGTTGGACACCCGTCGTTCTTTTCCCTTTCGTTATCGGAATGGCATACTTTATTCCGCTTGACCTATCGTTTACCTTCTGGTTCTTTTATGTCTTCTGGAAGCTTGAGATGATTTTCGGTAGCGCCGCCGGTTTACAACGGATTCCCGGGTTCCCGTTCATTTTTGACCAGTCCTTCGGTGTCTGTGTCGGTGTGCTGTTGATGGCGTTATGGAGTGCGCGCCACCATCTGCGCGACGTTCTCCGACAGGCGTGGCGAGCGAACGGAAACACGGACACAAACGAGCCGATGTCCTATCGCGCTGCGGTGTTAGGCCTGGTCGGTGGGTTCCTGCTACTCATCGGTTTCTGGTACGTCGCTGGCATGTCGCTCTGGGTCGCGATACTCGTCTTTGCTATCCATCTGACAACAGTGACGGTGATTACCCGAGTCCGTGCCGAGTTAGGTCCACCGATCCACGATCTGCGCTCCATGGGACCCGATGTCCTGCTCCCGAAAATCTTCGGGATGCGTCGGCTTGGCGGACAGAATTTGGCGTTGTTTTCGCTTGTGTTCTGCTTCAATCGCGCCTACCGCGGCAATACGATGCCGCATCAATTAGAGGGTCTAAAGTTAGCGGAACGGTCACGCAGCTCCTCACGGCGGATCGCCGTCGCAATGCTGCTCGCGCTGGTCTTGAGTCCGTTCGCCGCATTCTGGGTTGCACTGCATATCGGTTATGAACACGGCGCGATTGAGGTCTGGTCAGGCTCTGTGTTTAACCGTACACAGAATTGGCTGACGAACCCGATGCCTGTGAACGTCCCGTCATTGATCGCCATGGTCTTCGGGTTGCTTTTCTCGTTCTGTCTCACCTTAGTTCGACTCCGCTTTTTCTGGTGGCCCCTATATCCGATCGGATACGCGATTTCTGGGACCTGGGCGGTGAACTTCTTCTGGTTCTCCGTTTTTGTCAGCTACTTCATCAAGTTAGCGATTCTACGTTTCGGGGGTGTGCGAACCTTCCGACGTGCTGCGCCGTTCTTTTTGGGGTTGGTTTTAGGTGAATTCTTGGTCGGGAGCGTCTGGGGACTCTTCGGTATCTTCCTCCAAAAACCGATGTATCGATTTATCTGGTAGATGAGTTGTCAGAAGAATGACTATCAGCAAGATGGCTATCGGCTATCGGCTAATCCACTGACGGTTGACGGCTAATCGCTGACGGCTGACAACTATTTCCCTTGACAAAAGTTGGCAAATTCTCGTAAAATGTAGAGAACTTCTATTGACGAAGTAGACCGCAATGGGTTTGGAGATACAAGGCTTCCGAGACGAACTATGGAACAGGTACAACAACTTCAACGCATCACAATATGGGGTGTCGGATTAATCGGCGGCTCCTTGGGACTCGCCCTGAAAAAGAACGGGTTTCACGGACAGCGCGTCGGACTCGGACGAAATATCGGCAGACTTGAAACCGCACTCGCACTCGATACCGTTGATGTCATCACAACAGATTTAGCCGAAGGGCTGCAAGAAACCGATCTCGTTGTCCTGTGTCCACCTGTCACCTTAGTCCCGATGTTTGTCGAGCACATCATTGAATCTGTTGGCACACAACAGAAGCAGATCGTTCTGACAGATGTCGGTAGCACAAAATCGATGATGGTTCAGGCGATTGATGCGCGGCTACAGGCATACGGAACAGAGAGCCTCCGTTTTGTCGGTGGACACCCGATGGCAGGTTCACATGAAACAGGTGCCGGTGCAGCACGCGCAACGCTTTTTGAAAACGCGACATGTATCTTAACACCGACAGAAAACACCGATCCGAACGCCTTAAAACTTATTGAAAACCTTTGGAAATTTGTTGGCGGTATCCCGCATCTCCTTTCTCCTGAAACCCATGACCTACTCATCGGCACCGCAAGCCATCTCCCGCACCTTATTGCGAGCATACTCACCAACACCGTTGCGAATGTAGAAACCGAAGACGGTAAAGCACTCAATTTTACCGCCACCGGCTTTCGGGATGCCACGCGTATCGCAGCAGGTTCACCCGACTTGTGGACCGACATCTTCACACAAAATAGCGATGTCTTGTCATCTCTGATTGATGACATCATAGTTAACTTAACCGAATTCAAAAATTTGCTTCAGACGGATAACCTCGCTGAGATTGAACGCCTACTTCTGGAGGCACAGGTTACAGTCAAGAAGCGTAAAAAAGAACTTGGAGGCGTATGAACAAGATTGGATCTCAGGTAACGATTGCGATGGATGGTCCCGCCGGGTCCGGGAAAAGCACGGTCGCGCAACGCATCGCAGAAAAACTTGGATTGCTCTATCTCGATTCCGGTGCAATGTACAGAGCCGTGACCGTATTGGCAATACACCATGGACTCGCCGCAGACAGTCCCGAACTCATTGATCAGGTGAAGACGTGCCATATCGAATTCACGGATAATGGGAAAAGGATTCTACTTAATAACAAAGATGTGTCCGTCGAAATCCGCACGCCATCGGTTAACAGACTCGTTGCAGATGTCGCCAAAGTTCCAGAGATCCGCAGTGAGATTGTCAAGCATCAACAACGTATCGGTGCTGCAGGGAGTATCGTCGCCGAAGGTAGAGATTTGACGACAATTGTTTTTCCAGATGCCGATTTTAAGTTTTACCTCGATGCATCCGTGAGGGAACGCGCGAAGCGGAGGCTCGCAGAACTCCGGCAGCAAGATGTAAATACGACACTGGAATTCGTTGAGGCAGAGATTCAAGAACGTGATAAAAAGGATATAACGCGGGCACACAGTCCGCTTCGGACTGCTGAAGACGCGATTATCGTCGATACGACAGACAAAACAATTGATGAAGTGGTTGCGTTTATCATTGCAGCAGTCTGTAAAGAGGAGATCGGTTCAACGTAAAATTATGTGGTATACCAATAACGGTTTCTGGACACCGCGTCCGCTCTACCGATGGGGGCATCGGCTCACTAACATCTTTTGTAAAGCGTTTGGTCGCCTTGAAGCGAGAGATGTTCACCATATTCCAAAGGAAGGCGGCGTGCTACTCGTTTCAAATCATGTCAGTTTTCTCGATCCGGTGATTGTCGGTTCCGCCGCGAACCGTGAAATCCATTTCATGGCACGAAGCAACGCATTTGACATCCCCGGGCTGGGTAAACTCATTTCAATGTACAACGCCTATCCAGTGAACAGAGGCGCGCCAGATTTAGGCGCCTTACGAAAGACGATCTCGCTTCTGAAAGCCGGTAACGTTGTACTAATGTTCCCAGAAGGTACCCGCAGCGTTGATGGGACATTAGGGAAGGCGCGCGACGGTGCCTGTTTCATCGCACATCGAGCCGGTGTACCGACAATCCCCGTCTATCATAGCGGGGCAGAACGGATGTTACCACGCAATAGCAAACGCATCCGGCGCGCAAAATTGACCGTCATCTTTGGTGAACCCCTTAAGTTGACCGCTCCGGAATCCGAGACGAAGCGCGAAATGTATCAGATGATGGGTAACCAGATGATGGAAGCGATCGCAGATTTACGAGACGAACTGCTTCGTTGAATAGGCATCCGTTGATCATATTGCCTGCTATCGGGTCGGGTTCGCCAAAATTAGTAAGACATCCCCCTCTTGAACCTGATAGGTTTTACCTTCCGATCTCAGCAATCCTCTGCTTCGGGCTTCTTGATAACCACCGCATGCAACTAAATCTTCCCAGTTAATTGTCTCCGCACGAATAAAAGCGTCCGCAAAGTCTGTGTGGATACGTCCTGCTGCATCAACGGCAGTCTGCCCAGCACGCAGCGTCCACGCACGTGTATCTGTCGAATTCATTGTAAAGAATGTGAGGAGCCCTAATAACCGGTATGAAGTCTGGACGAACCGATCTAACGCAGATTCACGCAACCCCATCTCTTCCATAAAGATTTCGGTATCGGCATCATCAAGTTGCGAGAGTTCCAACTCTAATTGTGCAGCGAGGACAATAACTGCTGTTTGCGGTTCCATCTCATACTTACTGAAGCGTTCAAGGATAACGTCAGCCTCATCAAGCTGCGTTTCATCAATATTGCAAACTAACAACAACGGTTTCAGTGTCAGAAACCCGTAGCCGCGTATCAGTCTCTCTTCATTGGCAGATAAGTTTAAAACTCGGAGCGGTTTTCCACGCTCTAATGTCTGTTGACACGCCTCTAAAACCCGTATCTCGCTTTGCTGCTCCGGTAGTTTCTGGCTCTGATACTGCTTGCGGAGTCGGTCGAGTCTCCCTTCAACAATTTGGAGGTCCGCAAGTACGAACTCTAAGGAAATGTTCTCTATATCGCGCTCGCCGTCAACGCTGCCGTCAACGTGTGGCACAGCATCATTTTCAAAAAGCCTGACGACATGCGCGAGCGCATCTACAGTCCGAAGTTCTGCGAGCATCCCGGAATCCAGTTCTGCCTGCTCCACATCCGATTTGGTCACCCCAGCGACATCTACATAATCAATCGTTGCAGGTGTCGTTTTTTTCGATTCAAAAATTTCGGCTAACCGCTCCAGACGTTCGTCAGGAACATTGGCAGTGCTTAGATTTATTTGTCCGCGACTCGTATAACCGCCGATTTCTGCATTCGATTGCGCTAAGGTATTAAACACCGTTGTTTTACCGACCTGCGGTCTGCCTACGATACCTATCTTCATTATTTATTTCCCTATTCACCTACTGATAACTGATAACCGCTCGCGATAGAAAAATCTATTGACAATCTCTAAAGAAATTGTTAATATTATAGGACTTACGCACTCCTTCTTAAAGTCCCCCTGATAAGGGGGATTTAGGGGGTTAATTCCTACTTTCTTAAAGTCCCCCTGATAAGGGGATTTAGGGGTTAATTCCTACTTTTCGCGTCTAAATGTCCAATATTTTTTCAATTTGCGTAAGTCCTGTATTAGAAATAGATATAGGATCCAACCCAGAGGTAAATTTAACATGAGTGACCAGAACGAAAAAAAAGGACAACGACTCGTCAAAATTTTGGCAGTTCTCTTAATCCTTACCGTATGCCTCGCTATTTTGCAGTGGTTTATCATCAAAGAGTTATTCAGTTTCGGTGCCGACATAGTGAAGGACGCGTTGATTCGGCAAGCACCTGCAGGTGTTAAACGGGTGGATATTGAAGCAACATTTGAGCGGGTTAAGTCCGCTGTTATGCAGTTACCGTTCAGTTTTCTCACCGGTAGAATTGACCTCCGCAAGATCAGTGCTGTCGGAAGATATGCGATTGAGGCAAACAGCGATGAAGTGTGGAACGCTGATGAAGTCAATACACTCCTGCGGATGATGAACGCTTCTGTCGGATTTAAAGGGGGATCAGAGTAGTTTGTGGACCCTGTTTGCGAGCGAAATTAAACAATGCAGATACACCTAACCCCGCCTTATGAAAAATTCGCTTACGCCTACGACCGGATGATGACGAATGTCAACTATGCGCGTTGGACACACTATATTGAGTCGCTTTTCGACAAGTATGATTGTAAACCGCGTCGAATCCTCGATTTAGCCTGTGGGACCTGTGCCTTAACAATACGACTTGCCCTAAGAGGCTATGAAATGACCGGTGTAGACCGCGCAGTCGGTATGCTCGACATCGCTAAAAACAAAGCAGAAGCACACGACGTGAATGTCGAACTGCATCACGGGGATATGCAAGATTTCCAGCTGAACCAACGGTTCGACGCGATCCTCTGTACCTATGACAGTATAAACTACGCTTCCGATGAAACCGAACTCAGCAACGTTTTTCAACACGTTGCTGAGCATTTAGAACCAGACGGACTTTTCATCTTTGATGTGACGACTGAACGAAACATCGTTGAGCATTTTCACAACAAAACATTCGCCGCAAACCATGAAGATTATACCTATATCTGGAAAAACAACTACATCTACAACACGAAGATGTGTAGGACACTCCTGACCTTTTTTATCCGTGAAGGCGAATTGTTCAGACGCTATGAGGAGGTCCATCAGCAACGGATCTTTGAAGTGACCACCGTCAACGACCTGCTCAAAGCGGCGGGTTATAAACCGCTGAGTGCCTACGATATGTACACCTTCAACCGCTGGAACCGGTATTCAGATCGAATTAACTTCACAGCACGCCTTATCTGAAACCGACACGATAAGCACCAATTTCAGAACAGACAACCTCTCCGCCTTACAGTCCTTCCGCGATGAGGTCGCCAACCTCTTCAGTGGTATATCCCATCCGTCCGGCACCTAAATCTTTGATTTTGCCGCTTCCGAGTAAATCGCTAATGGATTTTTCGACTTTTTCTGCCGCTTCCGGGTGACCGAGATGGTCGAGCATCATTCCTGCTGCACCGATCGCTGCGATCGGATTAATCTCATTTTTGCCGGTATAGCGCGGTGCGGAACCGTGGATCGGTTCAAACATAGCGACACTCTCCGGATTCAAATTGCCGGACGCTGCGATCCCCATACCGCCTTGGATCATAGCACCGAGGTCGGTGATGATGTCGCCGAACATGTTACACGTCACAATCACATCGAACCACTCTGGGTTCTTGACCATCCACATCGTTGTTGCATCGACGAACGCATACTCTTTTTTAATGTCGGGATAGTCTTCACCGACTTCGCCAAAAACGCGGCGCCAGAGGTCGTGTGCGTATGTGAGAACGTTCGCTTTATCACAGAGCGTCAAGGTGTTTTCTCTGTTCCGTTTTTGCGTCAACTCGTACGCATAACGGACGCAGCGCTCTACACCCTTGTAAGTGTTAATCATCTCCTGAATCGCCACTTCGTCGCGTGTACCACGCTTCAGGAAACCGCCGATGCCAGCGTAGAGTCCTTCGGTGTTCTCGCGAACAATAATGAAATCAATATCTTCGGGACCTTTATCTTTCAGCGGGGTCGGCACACCAGGATAGAGTTTAACAGGACGGAGATTAATATAGAGATCGAGTTCAAACCGGACTTTTAACAGGATACCTTTCTCTAAAATACCGGGTTTAACATCCGGGTGTCCGATCGCGCCGAGATAAATCGCGTCTAATCCGCGAAGTTCTTCTAAAACCGAATCGGGTAGCACCTCACCGGTTGCAAGATACCGATCGCCACCGACATCGTATTCGACTGTTTCGTATTGAATGCCCGCTTCTGCGGCTGCTGCCCCGAAGACCTTCATCGCTTCGCGCGTCACTTCGGGGCCAATCCCATCGCCTGGGATGAGACCGATTTTATACATAGGTTGCTCCTAACATAATCATATCTTGAATTTTGGACTCTTTAATTTTACCACATCTACGTCAATATTGCAAATTGCCCAAACAAGATCCTAACCGAATTTGGTGTTTCCGCAAAAAGAGAGATGTGCTATAATGATGAGCCAAACAACACGGCATCTCGAAACACCGGAGGAACACCTTGATTAGCGAAGCGCGTCTGAAAACAATTCTCAATAAGTTCAGCAAACAACGCATCCTTGTTGTCGGCGACTTTTACCTTGACGCTTATTGGTACATAGACAAGACGCGATCAACGCTGTCATTGGAAACGCCGTGGCATACGAACCCCGTCGTTGAACAACGCTATAGCCCAGGCGCCGCAGGAACCGTTACAAATAATCTGAAAGCGTTAGGTGTTGGCACAGTCTATACACTCGGTGTCATCGGTGAAGATGGTTTTGGCGGGACGCTCCTCAATTGCCTGCAAGAAAACGGATGCCTGACAGATTTTATGGTCCAAGCACCCGGATGGGTTACGCCGACCTATCTTAAACCGATCCATCGCGGCTATGAAGGCGTGGAAACAGAAGGTCCGAGATTCGATATTGAGAACCCATCTGCCATGCCAGCGGAAGTCGAAGATGCTGTCATTGCGGCACTTCAAACCTGCCTGCCACTTGTTGACGCGATCATCATCGGTGATCAGATGCCGATTGAGAATTTAGGGGTCGTCACGACACGCATGAGGGAAACACTCTGCGAATTAGCATCGCAGTTCCCAGAAAAAGTTGTTTTCGCCGATTCTCGCACGCGGATTGGTGAATATCAAAACGTCATCATTAAACCGAACCGATTCGAGGCAAAACGCGCGGTTCAACCGGACTGGGATGGACAAGAAGTTGACCTTGAGGAAGCAAAACGGGACGCGCTTCGCCTCGCGGAGAAGACACAAAACACCACCTACATCACCCTCGGCGAGAACGGCATCCTTGTCTACTGTAACGACACATTCATACATATTCCGGGTATCCCAATCGACGACAAAACCGATCCCGTCGGTGCAGGCGACAGCGTTTCGGCAGGTCTCGTCGCGACGCTCTGCTGCCTTGGAACCAATCACGCCGTTGAAGCGGCTTATGTCGGGAATCTGGTGGCTTCAATTACTGTCACCAAAATCGGTACGACTGGGACTGCATCACCCGCGGAAGTCCTTGAACGCCATGGGAGTCTCGCAAATTCATGAACGTTTTTGACGCAATGACGCAACGCCGAAGCCATCGCGGCGCGTTTCAGAAGCGCGCAATAGATGCTGATGACCTTGAGAAACTTATTGAGGCGGCGCGATGGGCACCCTCACCTTTCAATGTCCAACCTTGGGAACTCCTGCTGATTCAGGAACCGGAAAGTAAAACGGCTCTCGCCGATCTGACAGCGCGCGCCGTCGTTGCACAATTCAAAGACTCAAAATTCCTTGATGACAACAGCCGATGGATGCGTGTGACAGAGACGGAATGGCAGGAACGTGGCGACGGCGTTCTGTTATCGGAACACGTCACGCTACCGAAACCGCTCCAGAACGCACCTGAGAAATTTTTAGAAGAATTGCTAAAAAACGCGAAATCGTTCGCACTCCTCGGGTATCTGGGTGCAGGGAAGATGCCTGCCAGAGAGATCGCAACGCAGGTGCGCGAAGCTCCGCTGCTCATGTTAGTCACGATGAATTGCAAGAGATTTCCGCCCGGTCAAGGCGGGACCCGATGGATGTGGTTGAGCATGGGGATGCTGATTCAGAACGTGCTGCTTGCCGCGACTGCCTTGAAAATCGGTGTGCAGTTCGTCAGCGCACCGCTTGAAAGTACTACGGATCGTGAACAGATCCGCGAACTCTTCAACGTACCGACCTCCCATGAGATCATTACACTGCTCAGGTTGGGATATGTGGCGGAAGAAGGTGGGGATTCCGTACGGTTGCAAACTTCAGGATTTGTCCATACTGAAAAAATGGAAGCGAAGTAGGCGGGTACGGCGACCCGCCGCAACTGCGGATCACGGCATTAGGCTTCGCGATTTTGCAAGAGCTCTTTCAATGCTGCTTTCTTTCTTTTAAGTCGCCGTAACTGGCGTTGACGGATCTGTGTCCGACGTCGGACCTGTCCACTTTTACTTCTTGGCATCCTTTTACCTCCTTTATTCAATTGTTTTGGCGAGGTACATCACTGCCGATGTACAGTTCGCTTCTACTTCTGCCATCGCAATGGCAAGTTCCGATTCAGAGCGTGCACGTAACTGCAGCCTGTCTTCGGTAACGGTGACGTAACGTCCGTTTTCTTCATCAACAAACTCAATCTGCTCTTCGTTTTCGTTGACCAAAGCATAGTTCGCTAACCGTTCTTCTGAATGCGCGTCGTCTGTTGATTCTTCAAAATTCTCTTTTATCGCTAAACCGTCGAAATTTTTATAGAGTGCGCATGCTGGAAGCTCATCAGGCGACAATGTTGGTACAAACGGTTCCGGCGGTGCTGTCTCCGGCAATATGATCGGCTCCGATTCCGAAAGTTCCTCAGGTTCGATAGGTCGGTCCATCTCTGTCTCATTATTAAAGGTAGATAACGGAACTTCTGTCTCTACTGCTTCCATCTCTTCTAATGTCGTTTCGGCAGAAATCGACGCTACAGAATCAGGTTCAGGTGCAATAACCTTGTCAACAACTTCTTCTGATTGAGAGCCTGAAAAGACGGATGCTTGTTGAGATGAATACGGTTCTAAGTCATCCTGTGCCAAGACATCTGATAGGATCCCTTTGACCTCTTCTCGACCATCAGTCATGATGTCCATATCTTCGACAAGTACCCGCAAAGTTTCGATACCGATGGTTTGAATCATCGGATGAAACGCTAATATTTCCGGCGGCGCCGCTTCAAAAAGTGAGCGGGTAACGAACGCGACCTCGGCGAGTTCGCGGTTGCCAATCCGCTTGAGACGTGTTTCGCAGGCTGTCAAGGCGTGTGTTAATCGATCCATGAAATCTGAGGTGAGCAGATGTGGCAGCACCTCTAACCGAAAATGATCGCACGCCTTTTCCGATTCCGGCACCACGTCTATGTCTGTTTCACCGACACTTTCGTCAGTCGGATCAGGCAGCTCTGCACCAGATATAAGAAAATCTTCTAAATTATTTTCAGGCGCATCTGCTTCGTCCGGTTCGATTTCAGTCAGGACCTCTATCACACGTTTCTGCGTCAACGCCGGGTCAAAAAGCAGATCTTCCAACTCAGGTTCGTCAAGCAGCTTCTGGCTCGCTGCGATACAAGCGTGTAGATGTTCTTCTTCTGATTTGCTGTGAAGAAGTCTACGTTGCTTTTCATAAGCGATCTGTTTCTGTCTGGTTTTCCGGTCGCGATTCCGTTTTTCACGCTTCCGTGCCACATTGGTGGAGCGGCGCCCTTTTTTCTTTGCCATGGCCCTACATTCTTATTTTTGGAGATCATTATCAAGCTGCTTTGTACGCCAAACCAGCATCCAACTTCAAATTCAGGTTGTTTTTAAGTATATACCAACAGATTTTCAATGTCAAGACTAAATTTGACAAGCATCAAGGCATTCAATACTATATGATAAATCCAGATCACGATCTCCTCACCAGCATGTTTTTTAGGAGCACCTATATAATCGAAATCTCGCTACTTTTTTCCCAACACGCTTCCTAACTTTGCACCCTCTGGATTAGATGAGCAAGGACATAGCACTAAAGTCGCTAAATATGACATTTTTTGGGCTTATATGACATTTTTTATGCCATAATTTGCTTAATTACGTCATATTGGGTATAATTATTATAGTATACTTTGGTTTTGTAAGCGAGGCGTAGTTTATTCGCTACGTTACTTTTCAATCTTACTTCCGTTTCTATACTATAATGGAATCACTAACTGAAACATGGCATTTATGCCAATATTGCGAGGGAAATCGTTTATGTTTTCAAAAAATTATATTAAACCGATTGTCGTTGCGTTCGGTATTGTTGTAGCCGTCTTGATGTGCACGTTCACAACGGTTATAGCGGACGAACACGCCGAAGAAGCAGAGGCAGCAGAAACCACAGAAGAGACTGAGGACTCTGAAGAAGCATCTGCCAGCAGCGACCCTATACAACTTGAGAGTCTCGTTGTTGTCGGTACGCGTGCGCAACCGCGCTCCGTCTTGGATTCGGCGGTACCGATTGATATTGTGTCAAACGAAGCCTTTGAAAAGCAGGGTGGCGCGGATCTACCCGACCTGCTGAGAACTTTGGTCCCATCTTATAACGTCAATACACAGCCGATTAGCGACGCGTCAACAGTCGTCCGTCCGGCGAATTTACGGGGACTTGCACCAGACCACACACTCGTGCTCGTCAATAACAAGCGGCGACACCGCGCCGCAGTGATTCACTGGCTTGGGAACGGTCTATCTGATGGTTCACAGGGACCCGACCTGGCGCCCATTCCCGCAATTGCCCTGCAACAGGTAGAAGTCCTCCGTGATGGCGCATCCGCACAATACGGTTCTGATGCTATTGCTGGTGTGATGAATTTTCGATTGAAAGACAACTATGAAGGCGGATCAATTGAATTTAAACCCGGTATCTATGGAGAGGGCGACGGTAGGCAATTCGCACTCGCTGGCAACATCGGTTTAGGAAATCCAGACGCATGGACTAGCCTCAGTGTAGAATACGGGGGCGCGGATCCAACCATCCGGTCTATCCAACGTACGGATGCGCAAAACTTGATTAACGCAGGCAATTTCAGTGTCAAAGACCCGGCGCAAATTTGGGGGCAGCCGATTATAGAGAATGATGTCAAATTGTTTGCAAACTACGGTGCCACCCTCACAGATACCATCAAATTCTATGGGCATGCCAACTACGCAAGCAAGCGCGTTGAAGGTGGGTTCTATTTCCGAAATCCAAACACTCGCAATGGCGTGTTTAGCCCAAGCGGGAAGGATGGTACGTTGCTCGTCGGAGATTTGCGAGGATTGACAGAAGAGATGGCAGCATGGGAAGCCCGAAAGGCAGCAGCAGAGGACGCCGGGGAAGAGTTTACAGAACTGTCACCTCACGATGCTGATGATATCCCGATAACCAATGACGTGCCTGATCCCGAACGGTTGCAAGCCGTCAGAAATGACCCGAATCTTTTCAATTTCCAAGAGATGTTCCCAGGCGGGTTCACCCCCAGATTTGGCGCATTCATGTGGGATAGTTCCGTCGTCGTTGGCGTTAAAGGCACCGCACTCAGAGAGACGTTGGGTAAGGACTTAACGTGGGATCTGAGTGGTTCTTTTGGACGGAACCATGCTGATTTCTTTATCTTCAATACCGTTAATGCTTCGCTCGGACCCGATACACCCACGTATTTTGATCCAGGCGACTATATCCAGACAGATTATAACCTCAACTTCGATGTAACCTATCCGCTCAGCGACATGGTGTTCCTCGCTTCCGGTTTGGAATATCGGGACGAAGGATTTGAAATTATAGAGGGCGAACGCGAGTCGCATCAGATCGGACCCCTCGCAGCGCAAGGCTTCACGGCTGCCTCCAACGGATTTTCGGGATTCAGCCCAGTCGCAGCAGGCAAGTGGCACCGTTACAACGTTGCCGCCTATGTAGAAACTGAAATCAGACCGATTGATCCGCTCCTGATCGCGCTCGCTGTGCGCGGTGAACAATTTGAACTCTTCGGTAGCACCCTGAACTACAAAGCCGCTGCAAACTACAAAGTTACGGAAACGATGCGGTTGCGGGGAAGTTATAGTACCGGGTTCCGCGCACCGACACCCGGACAGCAAAATACGTTCAACATTACCACTGAATACGATTTTGCGAAGGGTGACCTCGTTAATAAAGGAACAATTCCTTCCACCAACCCCGCTGTAGGTGTTGTAACAGGTAAGGAAGATAACTCGCTTGATCCAGAAACATCAAATAACCTCACTGCTGGGTTTACCGTCGATATTCTCGGAGTAAACCTCACTGCTGATATTTTTGATATTCGGCTGAAAAACCGGTTATCGGTGTCACAACACTTTACATTGACTGACGGGCAGAAGGCAGACCTCATCGCCGCAGGTGTAACCAGCGCGGCGAATCTGGAAACATTCCAGTTCTTTATCAATGACTTCAGTACCACAACGCAAGGTGTTGATGCTGTCGTTACGGCACCAATACCGAACGGTACGATCATTGCCGTGTATAACTTCACGAACACCACAGTTACCGATCACAATCCTGACACGCTGGACGATCATCGAATCAGGGAACTCCAAGAGAATTTACCTGAACACCGCGCCAGTCTGACACTTGCGCAATCCATAACGGATGCGTGGGGCGTGCTCGGACGCGCCAGCTATTTCAGTGGTTGGTTCGATTCTGAAGATTACTTACAGAATCCAGAAATGGAAGGCGTTGGAGAATACACCGGAAGGGTCATTTTTGACTTGGAAACCACTTACACCGTGGACTCCGGATTGGCACTCACACTCGGTGGAAGAAATATCCTGAATACCTATCCCGATGAAAATCCGAATGGTGCTGATTCTGTCGGCAACAAATATGGGCAATTCAGTCCGTTCGGTTTCGATGGGGCGTATTGGTATGCAAAAGTCGGATACAGCTTCTAAAACCTCTCTCATGAAAGGTTTAGGTATCCTTTTCGCAGCAGGCGTGGTGAAAATCGCGCCTGCTCAATTTATATAAGTCGTGGTTGACATAAAACGGTCTTTTTAACAAAAAAGTAAAGGAGTTTCATTTATGAAAGTCGGGCTTACTTTTAAAACCGGACTGCTTCTGATGCATGTTATTCTGGCTGTTTTTATAGGTTTAACATCTACAGCAGTAGCACAAGAGACTGAAATAGAACCGAACGAAACAACACCCGAAGAAGAGACTGTAACGCTTGAAGGAATGGTAGTGGTCGGAACACGCGCGAAACCGCGTTCAGCACTTGAATCTGCAGTACCGATTGATGTTTTACCGAGCGAAGATTTCGTCAAACAAGGCGGCACAGATTTGCCGGACTTGTTGAGAAACTTAGTGCCATCTTACAATGTTAATGCCCAACCGATTGCCGATGCAGCCACTGTCGTCCGTCCAGCGAACCTACGCGGATTAGCACCGGATCACACGTTACTGCTCGTTAATGGCAAACGGCGACACCGTGCCTCCGTGATCGCTTGGCTCGGAAACGGATTGTCTGATGGCGCACAAGGCGCTGATCTCTCTCCTATCCCCTCCATCGCGCTGAAGCAGGTGGAGGTGCTACGAGATGGCGCATCCGCACAGTACGGCTCCGATGCGATTGCAGGTGTCATGAACCTACAACTCAAAGACAGTTATGAAGGCGGCTCTTTTGAAATCAAACCCGGTATTTTCCAAGCTGGCGATGGGCTCACATATTCTCTTGCTGGTAACATCGGTTTGGGACGAGAAGATCTCTGGACGAATCTTAGTGTAGAATACGGTGGCATGAATGAGACAGAACGCTCTGTACAGCGAGATGATGCCGCCGCGCTTATCAATGCTGGAAATACGGATGTCGCTGACCCTGCTCAACCGTGGGGACACCCCATTATCAGAAACGACATCAAACTTTTTGCAAACTATGGTGCAAGTATTAATGATAAAATTAAATTCTACGGTCACGCAAACTACGCACAGAAGGAAGTTGAAGGAGGGTTCTACTTCCGAAACCCAAATACCCGAGGTGCTGTGTTTAGTAATGATGACGGGGCGACTTTGCTTGTTGGCGATTTGCGAGATTTGACAACGGAAATGCTGGATTGGGAAACCCGAAAGGCTGCAGCAGAGGCTGCAGGACAGGAGTTTGTCGAACTGTCACCTTACGATGCCGACGATATCCCGATCACCAACAACGTGCCTGATCCAGAACGGTTGCAAGCCGTTAAGAATGACCCAAATCTATTCACATTCCAAGAACTCTTTCCCGGGGGCTTTACCCCACGTTTCGGCGCCGACACGCGGGATGCCGCCCTCCTCGTTGGATTGAGAGGGATGCTCATAGCGGATTTGGGGTGGGATTTAAGTGCTTCCTATGGACAGCATGCCTCTGACTTCTTTATCAGAAATACAGTCAACGCTTCGCTCGGACCGGATACGCCGACTGAATTTGATCCTGGCAACTATATCCAAGCCGATACGAATATTAACCTCGACCTGACCTATCCACTCCATGACATGCTGTTCCTCGCTTCCGGGCTGGAATATCGAACAGAGACTTTTGAGATTGTGCAGGGACAGACTGAGTCTTGGGAAATTGGTCCATTGGCAAGCCAAGGATTTAGTTCGGGCTCTAATGGATTCCCCGGTTTCAGTGATATTGCCGAGGGGAGATGGACCCGGTCTAATTTTGCTGGCTATTTGGAAAGTCAATTAACACCTTTAGACTTTTGGACGGTTAGTGCTGCGCTCCGTGGTGAATACTTTAATGATTTTGGTAGCACGATTAACTATAAAATCGCAACGAACTATGGGATTGCCGATACGCTCAAAGAATTGGTTTCGCTTGATCCGATCGTTGACCTAAGGGTCCGCGGCAGTTATAGCACCGGCTTCAGAGCACCGACACCGGGGCAGCAGAACGCTTTTAACGTCACAACGGAATTCGGCGAAAACAATACCTTAGTCAATAAAGGAACGATCCCTTCCACGCATGCCGCTGCAGGGCTGGTAGGCGGCAAAGCACTTGAACCGGAAAAGTCAAAAAGTTTTACCCTTGGAACAGTTGTTAGTCATAGCATCGCCAGTCTCACTGTTGATTACTTCAACATCAAGGTGGAGGATCGGTTAGCACCCTCAAGGGACTTTAATCGTGGTGAGGATGTTACGGAAGCACAAATCCAGCAGCTCGTAGATGAAGGCATTACAAGTGCCGGGAACCTACAGGAATTCCGTTTCTTTACCAATGAATTTGAAACAAGTACCCAAGGGTTTGACGTGATTCTTACGGCACCCATCCTGAACGGCGCACTCAGTGCTGCTTATAATTATACGGAGACAGAGGTAACCAAACACAATCCCGATATCCTCAACGAAGTCCGTATTAAATTATTACAGGAAGGTATTCCTCGCCATCGTGGAAATCTGACATTAACACAAGCCATCGGTGAGAGTTTAGGGGTATTGGGACGGGTTAATTACTACGGTCCATGGTACGAGAATGCTGTGGGGGCACAAACCTACAGTGGCGCGTTTTTAGTGGACCTTGAAGTTAGTTATGCACTCCTCGAAAACTTGGGTATCACAGTCGGTGTGAATAATGCCCTCAATGTTGAACCCGATAATATTACCTCGGCAGAGGGACCCGACGTGCCCTTTGATATTGAAGAGTTTCCTGCCAGAATCGTTGGTAGACCTTTCGGTGAGTATAGTCCTTACGGGTTTGGCGGCGCGTTTTGGTACACCAAAGTTGGTTATAATTTTTAGGAACCATGCGGTTCCTCGTCTGCGTTAGGACGCGGTTTCCAGCTGCTGCCTAACATAAAAAGAGTTTTTATGTTATTTCAACAGAATAGAACAGCACTCAGATACATAGCTATTTTCGGAGTTCTCACCTCATTTCTTTTAAGTTGCAATCGCATTCAAGAAGTCGTTGCTCCGGATGGGGTGGAGATCTCTGATGGCGCCCCTACAGTCAAAATCGGTTTTATTTATAGTCCACCTGACCCCGGGACAACTCGGAACGGTGCTGAATTAGCAGTCGCCATTGCAAATGAAACAGGGGGCGTTAACGGTCTACCCATTGAACTCCTGATTAGAGATGATAAACGGGATCCCGAATTGAGTGTCCAACACGCAAGCGAACTTGTTGCTGAAGGCGTGTTAACGATTATCGGACCAGATTACTCCAACTTAGCACTTGACGTAGCTCCGGTTCTACAACAGCACGGCATCCCTATGGTAACGACCTATCCAACCAACCCGAAAGTTCCTGAAAGTGGGATTTATATCTTTATGGCGGCGTTCATTGATCCGTATCAGGCAAGAATAATGGCAGGTTTTGCCATACAAGAATTGGAAGCGATGACAGCTGCTGTCCTCACTGAAACAGGGAGCGCGTATTCGGATGGACTATCGACCACTTTTATCGAAGATTTTACCGCACAAGGCGGCACAGTTGCTATCCGACAGTTTTATGAGACAGGTACCACAGATTTCACCGAACAGTTATCAGCAATCGCCGCGATTGAACCCGCCGTTGATGTTATCCTCTTGGCAGGCTTGGGTCCCGAATTTCCATTGGCGGTTAAACAAGCGGGGTCCGACGACATAGGTATCGCCGCGACCTTTCTCGGCGGTGATGGCTGGGATCGACCCGATTTAGTTGAAATCGGTGGCGCAGCACTTGAAGGTAGTTTCTTCGCGAATCACTTTTCACCAGAAGGTCAATTAACCGAAGATGCACGTCAATTTGTTGACGCTTACACCGAAGCATACGGCACAACACCTGACGGTCCCGCAGCACTCGGATACGATGCTGTGACCATTGTCGTTGCGGCGATGCGTAAAGCAACTGACCTAACACCCGCCGCGATTCGAGATCAAATTGAGGCCACTCGGAACTACAGCGGGGCAACGATACTATCCTATTTTGATGAAAACCGGCACGCGATTAAGAGTGCAGTTATTAATACTATCAAGGATGGAAAGATACAGTTCCATCAATTGTTTCTCCAATAATACTTAGCAAGTATACAACGCGAGGTCGTTGGACCTCGCGAGTTTCTCGAAAGTGAGGTCAATTAAAATATGAGCAATCAGAATAGAGATGCCGAATATACAATGGGGCGTAGCGATGAAGAAACGCAACGCTTAATTGAACAGTCGCAGCTTTATGATGACGTGACACGGCGTTTCTTCCTCAGAAGCGGCATCGCGAAAGGTATGAAAGTTCTTGATGTCGGCAGCGGTGCCGGTGATGTCGCCCTAACCGCTGCAGAATTTGTCGGTCCCGAAGGACAGGTCGTCGGCATAGATGTCAACCCAGATATCCTCAAAATAGCACAAGCGCGAGCTGATGAAGCCGGTTTTTCAAACGTTGAATTCCTTGCCGGTGATGCCCGAACCCTCGAACTGCCTGACGATTTTGATGCTATCGTCGGTAGACTTGTCTTACTCTATATGGCAGATCCAGCAGAGGCACTTAAAAGGTTAGCGACTCGGCTCCGCGACGGCGGAATTGTCGCCTTTCAGGATACTGAACTTGCCCTCTATCGGACGGTTATACATCCCGATACTCCCTTGATAAACCAACTGGTTGAATGGGGGCTCACGGTGTTTGAGCGTTCAGGCGCACACCTCAACATGGGGATGGAACTTTACCGAGTCTTCGTTGATGCAGGACTGCCCGAACCTACCTTACACTTCGAGGCACCCATGGGCGGTCCCGAGGGCTGGCCCGGGTTTGAATATCTTGCCAACAGTTTTCGGAGCCTCATTCCTCTCATGGAAGCGTATGACATAGCGACGGCGGAAGAAGTAGATATCGATACACTCGCGGATCGGATTCAAGCGGAAGTCACAACCTCAAAACGACCACTCCTGTTGCCACCGCATATCACAGCCTATACCTCCTTACCAGTGTAGGTGGTTTTCGCGTATGATCAAAAATCGTTCAGAAAATCCGAAGACATCACATCGTGATGCCACCTATACCTTAGGGCGCACCTCACACGAAACCACACGTCTCATTGAGCAATCAAGGACCTATGGACCCTCAACGGAACGCCTCTGCAAACGCGCCGGTATCTCGGAGGGGATGCGTGTACTTGAAATCGGCAGCGGTGCCGGTGATGTCGCACTCATGCTTGCTGAACTCGTTGGACAGACAGGGCAGATCGTTGGCGTGGATATCAATGCCGACATTCTCGACACCGCACGCCAGCGGGCAACCGATGCAGGTATACAGAACGTAGAGTTCATCGCAAGTGATGCACGCGACCTCGTGTTTTCAGACAAATTTGACGCAATCGTCGGACGGTTCGTCTTGATGTATATGGCGGAACCGACGAAGGCTTTCGCCAAACTCATCACACATGTCAGACGAGGCGGTATTGTCGCGTTTCAAGAACCCGAATATACACTCTATCCCGCTATCCAACACCCAAGGACACCACTGATGAATCAACTCATCAGATGGATTTTAGATGTGTTCGCACATTCGGGGGCACACCTCGACATGGGCATCGGACTTCATAGGACGTTTGTCGATGCAGGTTTGCCGCCACCGACGATGCACCTTGAGTCGCCAATCGGTGCAGCCAAAGCATGGGCAGGCTACCGATATATGGCGACCATCTTCCGGAGCCTCCTGCCACTTCTGGAAAAATACGGCTTGGCTACAGCGGAAGAGGTCGGTGTGGATACCTTAACCGCACGGATTCGGCAGGAAGTTGACACATCAAAACGACCGTTCTTCTTGCCGCCTCATGTAACAGCATATTCATACAAAAACAAAAAATAACCTTGACTTTCAGCACAAAAAATGTTATCATATATATTGTAAACACAGATAATGTTAACCAAACGCACCGAGGAGAATCCAATGTGATTTTTGGTTGATATATCAGTTAATATGTGGTATAATTATATGCACAAAAATTGACGAACACAATTCTATCTGATGTCTCGTTATAGACATCGGCTCGAATTTAAATCATTAATCTCTGCTCCCTGTTTTATGTAAGACAGCGGAGCCATCAGTCCAAAGAGAGGCATAAAAATTTGAAACCTTACGAACTCCTGCTTATCATAACCCCTGACCATGACGAAAACGAAGCAGAGGCACTTACAGATCAGGTAAAGGGTATTATCGAAAATGGCGGGACTCTCCTGAAAACCGATCCATGGGGTAAGAAACGACTTGCCTATCCGATCCGAAAAAGAAGTGAAGGCTACTACGTACTCTACATTTTTGAGAGCGCGCCGAGTTTTGTCGCATCTTTAAACCAGTCCCTGCGTGTCATTGAAACGATCCTACGTTATATGATCGTGGAATATGAAGACGATATAAACAAACTAAAAGCCGAAATAACGGATGCAGCAGAGAAACCAGCACCTGAAGCAGCGCAACCGACTCACGATGCCGAAACATCAACGTCAAATGATGACGATGATAAAGAAACCCAAAGCGCAGATGCTGAGGATGCCAGAGAGAATGATGACGACGCAGAAAGTGAAACAACTAAGTAAGCACAGTCTATAAAGAGGAGAAACCATGGCAAGTTACAACCGCGTTATACTGATGGGGAATCTCACGCGAGACCCAGAACTGAAATTCCTTCCGAGTGGTAACTCCGTTGCCAATTTTGGTATCGCTATAAGTGAGCGTTACACCGACCGCCAGTCCGGCGAACAGAAAGAGAACGTCTGTTTTGTTGATGTAGCTGCTTGGGGTAGGCAAGCCGAAATTGTGAACGAATACCTCACGAAAGGGAGTCCAATCTTCATTGAAGGTGCTCTCAAATTCGACTCATGGGAAACCGAAGACGGATCTAAGCGGAATAAACTCTCTGTTACAGCATTACGGATCCAGTTAATCGGTGGACGTCGCGATAGTGATGAAACAGGTGGTGGTTATGCCAATGCACAACCCGCAGCGGCACCAACAGGTCCTGACGCTTATCAAAACGCGCCTGAAGCACCGAGTACGTCTTCCGCAACGGATGATGACATCCCGTTTTAAGTGAAGTACGTCCCTCAAAAAACTACCATCCTACAGAAGGTCTCCTCGCCTCCATCTATTTTTAAGCAAGAGGCGAGCACTGCCGGACCTTATCAACTTGGCAAATTAGATACGCTTTGATACGCAACAATCTAAATAAAGGAACAGATGTAATATGGCATTTCGTCGTAGACAGCGCTACCACAAAATAGAATCCTTCGATTACAAGGATGTGGATACGCTACGCAAGTTTGTTAATGAACGTGGAAAAATTGTAAGTCGTCGGATCACAGGATTATCCGCGAAACAACAGCGAATGGTAACACGCGCCGTCAAACGCGCACGTACCATGGCACTGTTACCCTTCACACGATAGCATACTGGACAGACACAGACACAACGCTGTCCGCACAAAGGGCAGGACGATTTAGTTCTCGGTTTTTCGTCCAATTTTAGATACCCCAGGCCCGGTAGGTGCGGTGTTTTTGCTTGGGTGTTTCTTCTAGCAACCACACCGGACTTGAAAAGGAAGATCCAAAAATTGAGACAATCCGACAATTTATCTAAAACTAAATAACCCTGCACAAAGGTAGTTTAGGTTTTAATTATGGAAGTCATTCTGAAGAAAAGTGTTGAAGGGCTCGGTGTTCCGGGTGATGTGTTGACCGTCGCAGACGGATACGCACGGAACTATCTACTGCCGATGCAGTTAGCTGTGCACGCCACAGAACGGAACCGCCGCTACCTTGAACACCAAAAACGAGTTATTGATCAACAAGACTCGAAAGATAGAGAATACGCCCGTGAAATCGCAGCACAAATCACTGGCGTTACGTGCACCCTCAAAAGACGGGCAGGCGAAAACGACAGACTCTTCGGCTCTGTTACCTCTATGGATATCACAGAGGCTTTACGTACCGAAGGCTTCGAGTTGGAACGCCGCATCCTTGAACTCGCCGAACCGATTCGCGAACTCGGTGTGTTCATGGTGCCGGTCAAATTGCATACAGATGTCGTTGTCGAACTTCGCGTCGTTGTTGAACGTGAAGAATAATTATGCAAGCAGAAGCGATTGATACCCTTTCTGATAAGGAAGCTGAACAGGCAGTGCTCGGCGCAATGATGACCGAAAAATCGGTTATCCCGAGGGTAGTCGCGCTGCTTGGGCATACCTCTGACGCGTTTTTTACGACAGACCATCAACTCATTTATACAGCGATCCTCGCCGTATATGATCGCGTGAGCAATGCTGATCCGCTTCTCGTCGCCGATGAACTCAAGCGCACAAATCAGATTAACCGCACGGGGGGCGCAGGCTATCTCTATGAACTCCAAGCACCCATCGTCGAAACAGAGAGTACCGAGTTCTATGCCGATATTCTACATGAAAAGTCCACGCGCCGCCGATTAATCCAAGCAGGCTCGGCAATCCGCGACCTTGCACAAGACGAAAGTATAGAACTCGGTGAGGTACTCAATCAATCGCAGGAATCCGTCTTTGAACTCGGACAAAATGACGCGCAGCGCGGGTTTCAGCCTATTAATCCGATCGTCAGCTCCAGCATTGACGCAATAGAAAAATTATTTCACAAGGAAGATCGGTTCCTCGGTGTTCCAACCGGGTTCATGGATTTCGATCACATGACAGCAGGACTGCAGCCCGGCAACTTGATTATCATTGCCGCTCGTCCGAGTATGGGGAAGACCACTTTAGTCCTGAATATGGCGCAAAATATCGCGATTGAGCAACAACGTCCGGTGGCTATATTCAGCTTGGAGATGCCAGCACAGGATATTGTCATGCGGATGCTCTCGGCAGAATCTCAAATCGACTTTGGGCGGTTACGAACCGGGCACTTTAGCGAAGACTACTGGCGACCCCTAACCGAAGCTGCTGGCAGGCTCTCTGAAGCACCGATCCTCATTAATGATAATCGCGGGTTGACGGTCCAGAGTCTCCGTGCTGAAGGCCGCCGTTTGAAAGGTGAACACAAGGAACTCGCGCTCATTATCGTCGATTATCTCCAACTCCTTAGAGGTGCAGGAAGATATAACTCTCGAGAGCAAGAGATTTCAGAAATCTCGCGCGCCTTGAAAGTCCTTGCCTGGGAACTAAATGTCCCCATCATCGCTTGCTCACAGTTGAGTCGTGAGGTGGAACGCCGTCCAGACAAACAACCCCAACTTTCAGATTTACGTGAATCCGGCGCAATCGAACAAGACGCAGACCTCGTCGCTTTCTTATATCGTGAAGATTATTACGAAGATGAAGATGCCGGCGATCGCGTCGAAGCGAACCTATTGATCAAAAAACAGCGTAACGGACCGACCGGCGCTGTCGTTCTCTATTTTACTAAAAAGCAGATGCGGTTTGATAACCCAAATTAAAAAATATGAATCGGAGACCCTCCGCAACACACGAATCTAACGATGGCATTCGGAGCTATCCAATATTAAATCGTCTCAAAGTCCATCTACACAATGTACTCTCCGAGATAGGACAAGCCTTTACGCTCTTTTTTCAGACGCTTGTTCAAATCTTCCGTCCGCCTCTTCAGTTTAACCTGCTCATTAAGCAGTTACTACTGATCGGTGTTAACTCTTTGACTGTTGTCATGGTCGCCGGGTTTTTCACAGGGATGGTCTTAGGCATTCAGGGTTACATCCAACTCAAGCCCTACGCCGTGGAAGGTTCGGTCGCCAGGTTTGTCTGTGTCTCGGTTGTCAAAGAACTCGGACCGCTGATCACGGCATTCGTCCTTGCCGGACGCATCGGTGCTTCAATTACGGCTGAACTTTCAACGATGAAGGTGACAGAACAGATTGACGCGCTTGAGGTGATGGGGACGAACCCTGTCAAATATTTGGTCGTCCCGCGGTTCCTTGCCTGCACAATCATGTTACCGACGTTGACAATCTTCTCAACGTTTGCCGGTATCGGTGGTGGTTTTACTGCCGTTGTTACGCTCTTTGATGTCAACGGTGCTTTTTTCCTCTTAGAAGCACAAAAGAATCTGTATGTCGGGAGTGTCCTCATTAGTCTGATTAAGGCAACCTCCTTCGGCATGGCGATTGCAGCGGTCGGCTGCTATAAGGGATTTAGCATCTCGACTGCCGGGGGTGCTGAAGGTGTCGGGACGGCGACAACCGGTTCCGCCGTTATTTCGCTCCTTACTATCCTTATTTTGGACTTCGTTTTAAACCACATCCTCTTTAACATATTCGGACTAGTGTAATTCGGACAGTTGCAGTCGGACTTCTTAGGCTGCTAAACGATCAACCGGACCGGATAAACGGTGCCTTCCACCACGTCTTGTAATCAAAAATCATGATTTCAGTTAAGAATGTCAACAAAAGTTTTGGAAGTAAAATAGTTTTAGACGGGTTAGACCTTGAGGTGCCGCGCGGCGAAACGGTCGTTATTATGGGACGCAGCGGTACCGGCAAGAGCGTCTTACTCAAACTTATCGCCGGACTGCTTCCCGTCGATTCTGGTGAAATTTGGTTTGACGACACGGAAATATCAAAACTGAAAACCAAAGAGATGAATGTCCTCCGCCAGAAAATCGGCATGTTGTTTCAGTCAGCCGCGCTCTTTGATTCGATGACTGTTGCAGAAAATGTGGCTTTTATGCTCAATCAGCATACAAACTATACGAAACAGGAAAGGCTAAAGATCGTTGATGAGAAACTTGAACTCGTTGATCTGGAAGGCGTGCAGAATTTGAGACCCGCTGAATTAAGTGGCGGGATGCGAAAACGGGTTGGACTCGCTCGTGCGCTCGCCTTTAATCCAGATGTCATCTTATACGATGAACCAACAACCGGACTCGATCCTGTTACCTGTACAGAAATCAACCAACTCATCAGCGATTTGCATGAACGCCTGCAAGTCACGTCGATCGTTGTAACACACGATATGCATAGTGCGTTCAGTGTTGGCACACTAATGGTAATGCTCCACGAAGGTCGGCAGCTCGCATGCGGGACACCTGATGAAATTATTAACATTGACGATCCCATTTTACAACAGTTTGTCCTCTTCGGAGCACCGGACCAGATTCTCAAAATGGAAAATCCTATTTTGAAAACGTATATCGGGAGATAGCATGAATTTTTGGACAGCGTCCGTAAAAGTCGGTTTAATGATTCTCATTGCCATTATCTTATTCACAATACTTTTGACGAATGCCGAGGATTGGCCCTGGGCAACCGCTGGTGATGAGTTGACGTTCCAATTTCAATCTGTCAACGGTCTCTATGTCGGAGCAGGTGTCTACCTATCCGGTGTCCCCATCGGTAAGGTAACCGCTATTGAACTTCAACCCGACACGAATAATGTCCATATCAGAACGAAAGTCAAAAACGCCTTTAAGTGGCTACGTGAAGACTGTGGCGCCAGAATTTCTATGAACGGGTTCGTCGGCGAGATTTATATCGCTCTTGACAATGGCGCAATCGGTAACCCACCCTTAAAACCTGCAGATCTACCGATTGTTGGCAAGGACCCCGTGAACGCCCTCGAACTACTCGAACAGACAAGCGCAGGTATGACACAAGCCATTGAACTCACAACCGCTGCCAATGAAGTCCTCCAAGCGAACCAAGAATCCATTCAACTCGCTATCAAAGAAATTCGGGCAGTCGTTGCGACCACCGGCAAAACAATTGAAAAATTGAGTGCTGATTCCGAAGAAACGGTCAAAACTTTGACGCAACTTGCATTAGAAAACGATAAACGTTTCCAAGAGACACTCGTAAAGGTAAACAACCTTCTTGGGCAGTTGGAAGACGATTCACTCATGGTCAGTAGTCAGTTGAGCGATATTACGCGTGAAGTTTTAAGGCTGCTGAACCAAAATTCCCCGAAATTAAACACCATATTTTCAGATGCCCGCGCAACGACATCAGAATTCCGACTGATCGCACAGAACTTTCGCACAGACTTCAATATATTAGCAAATCAAGTTTCGAGACTCGTCGCGCAAGGGAGCGAGGCGATAAAAACAGGTGAAGCAAATATTACACCTATCTTGGAGAATTTACAGAAAACAACCGATGCAGTCGCTTCGTTAGAGACAGATGTCAGCCGACTCCTCGCTGCGCTGAACGAAGGCGACGGTACTTTCGCGAAATTAATCAATACACCTGAACCGCTTGAAGATGCGCAGCGCACACTCCAAAACTTCAATAAAGCAGCGAGTGCCATTACGAACCTCTCACAACGAACCGAACAGCAAATCGGACGCTTCGAGCGGCGACTCCAATTCGGATGGGATTATGAACTCCGATACCTGAGCCTCGAAGAAAGACTTTACAACGAACTGGCGTTTTCCCTTTCACCGCAATCAGAATCACATTATAGAATCGGTGTCGGCGTTCGCGATGAAACAGTTCGATTCGAAATTCAGTACGCACATGATGTAACTGACTACCTCAGAGCACGCGCAGGATTTATGCGCTCCAGAGTCGGCGCAGGTGTGGATTTATGGCTCTGGTCCCGACGCATCGGACTCAGTATCGAAGGAACCGGATTGACAAGCAGCGACCCAGAATTGAACACAGAAGTCGCAATACGGTTCTTCCGATACGGACAACTCCTGCTCGGCGGCGAGAATTTGACCGGTAAACCGCGTTGGACAACCGGATTCCGGTTCTTCAACAGAGAATGGTAACATCAACAACGCAGGACCCTTATAGGTTTAAAAAATGGCACGAGAAAAACGTAAGTTCGTCTGTCAAGAATGCGGATACACAACGCCAAAGACACTCGGACGCTGTCCAAATTGCAAAAGTTGGCAGAGCTTCGCCGAAGAGGTAGAGACACTAATTACCCCATCAAGGCATCGCGGTATCGGTCAGACATCTCGTGAACCTGAACCCATCTCCGAAATTAAAATAAGCGAGGTGGAACGCCACCTCACTGGGATGTCAGAATTTGACAGAGTCCTCGGTGGCGGTATCGTCCCAGGATCCGTCGTCCTTATCGGTGGGGACCCAGGCATCGGTAAGTCTACACTCCTTCTCCAAGCCAGCGATGCCTTGAGCCGGAAGTATGGAGATGTCCTCTATGTCTCCGGTGAGGAATCTGTAAGCCAGACCAAACTTAGAGCAACCCGACTCGGTGTTGTGTCTGACACCCTCTATGTCCTCTGTGAAAATAACTTGGAAGAGATAGAAAAACATATTGAAGCGCAAAAACCGAAAGTTGTCATCATCGATTCTATTCAATCTGTCTATCTATCAAGTATTCAATCCGCCCCCGGGAGTGTCACCCAGATTCGTGAATGTACCGGACATCTCTTGATTTGTGCCAAGAATAGGAATATTCCCGTATTTCTGGTCGGACATGTGACAAAAGAGGGTATGATCGCCGGTCCACGTGTCTTAGAACACATGGTGGATACGGTCCTCTATTTTGAAGGCGAACGTCACCATATCTACCGTATCCTTCGAGCCATCAAAAACCGATTTGGTTCGACGAATGAAATCGGGATATTTGAAATGCGGAGTACAGGACTTATAGATGTGATGAACCCGTCGGAAATTTTTCTCAGTAACCGAGAAGAGCAGGTCTCAGGTTCCGTCGTTGTCTCAAGCATGGAGGGTACGCGCCCTTTACTCATGGAGGTTCAGGCACTCGTCGTTCCTACCAATTACGGCAATCCACGTAATACCACTGCAGGCGTAGACCGGCAACGAATCGCACTGCTGATCGCTGTCCTCAATAAGCGTGTCGGTATCAACGTCGGGGATTCGGACGTTTTTGTTAATGTTACCGGCGGATTACGGGTCGACGAACCCGGCATAGACCTCGGTGTCCTCATGGCAATATGCTCAAGTCATCGCGACATGCCGATAGATCGGAAAACTGTGATGGTCGGCGAAGTTGGACTCGGTGGAGAAATCCGTCCTGTGACACACGTTGACAGGCGCATCCGAGAAGCCGCAAAATTAGGGTTCACACGGGTGATGTTTCCCGAATACAACCGCAAAGGCTTAGATATCGATGTAGACATTGAACTTGTCGGTGTGAGTGATGTTTATGACAGCCTAACGGCTTTAGGTGAATAACAAGTGTTTGATACACTGCTATGCCATTAGTGCCGATCACACACCGTTAGTGCCTATCCTGAAAAAAGACATAAAAATCCAATAATTTCTTAAAAAATTGAATGACCCTAGTTAAAAAGGTAGCGATGTTTGATTAATTTCTTAGCACATATTATGATTTGATTAATTTCTTGGAACATGTTATTATATCATATACAGTATATGCAATTAATAAATCAAAATCCAAATGACTATTGTCTTTATACAGTTTTGTTAGTTGAAACGAAGAAACCGCGACCCGTTACTGGGAATATAAAGGATACAACATGCAAGTTTGGGGCATTCGTCTCTTTTTTATCGTCGCAAGTGCGGCAAGCTGTTATATTATTTATCATGGTGACCCGTTGGTTACACTTATTGGGCTTATTGCATCACTCCTTCTTGTCGGTGCAGAGCTCTGCTTACAAGTGTCAATCCTGCGTGGTGTTATCGCCAGCTTGATAGGGCTCTCCATCGGTCTATTAATTTCGCTCGGTATACTACTTCTTTTTTCTCAATTAGATAATAATCTTAAAGTGGTAATTGCGCTCGGTATAGGTTACGTCGGTCTTGTAACAGGCTACCGGCTCTCTATAACGATCCCTTTGTCGCCGGTTCTCGGATCGAATAGTTCTTCTGAAAATGCGGATGGCTCCGCGGGAAAAGTTAAAAATAACTTTAAAATTTTAGACACAAGTGTTATAATTGACGGTAGGATTCTTGAAATCTGCCAGACAAAGTTTATTGAAGGTACACTTGTTATCCCGCGTTTTGTTCTTAATGAGCTGCAGCATATCGCAGATTCCACGGAACCGCTTCGCCGAAATAAGGGGAGACGCGGTTTTGACATCCTGCGCGCACTTCAGAACAATCCAGCACTTGAGGTTGAGATCACTGAAGAAGAGGTCCCACATCTACCAGAAGTTGACGCGAAATTAGTTCATCTCGCGCAAAAACTGGATGCTACGATCATAACAAACGACCTAAATCTCAATAAAGTCGCTGAATTGCAGAATGTAAAGGTCCTTAATATCAATGAGCTTTCAAATGCTGTCCGACCCGTTGTCATTGCCGGTGAAGTGATTCAAGTATTGCTTCTTAAAGAAGGCAAAGAACCGAACCAAGGGGTCGGTTACCTCGATGATGGCACGATGGTAATCGTTGAAGAAGGGAAGCCGTACATCGGTCAAACTCTTAACGTTGAGGTAACACAGATGTTGCGTACAAGTGCTGGACAGATGATCTTCACACGGATAAAAGAAGATGAAGTGGACATTGATGAACAGCAAGATATGCGCCCTTATTCCCGCAGCTGGTAAAGGCAGCCGAATGGTTAATGCAGTTAAAAAGCCGTACCTAAAACTGGCACAGAAACCGATTTTAACGCATACGATTCAGCGGTTTGAAGAAAATACGGTTGTGGACGCGATTTTTGTCGTTGTCAACAAAGATGATTTCAGTGATTGCCGAACGAACGTCTTGGAACCCTATACATTTACAAAAGTACAAGAACTTGTCGCAGGCGGAGAGACTCGACAGATGTCTGTCTACAATGGGTTGCGCGCCCTGTCGGCGGATGTCGACTTTGTTGTCGTGCACGATGGCGTGCGTCCTTTTGTAACCGACGAGACAATTTCTGCTTGTCTGACTGCGGCTGACGAGTGTGGTGCCGCTGTCGCCGCTGTCCCCGTCAAAGATACAATTAAAATCGCTGACGAGAACGCTTTCATTGTAGAAACGCCCGTCCGCGAACGCCTCTGGGCAGTTCAGACACCACAGGTCTTTCGGAAATCTCTCTTAGAGGAAGCACACCAGATAGCGCAGGCACAGCAACTCACAGCAACCGATGACGCTGCACTTGTTGAGCAACTCGGATTTCCTGTGAAGTTAGTCATGGGGAGTTACGCAAATTTGAAGATAACGACACCGGAGGATTTAAAAGTCGCTGAAGTACTGCTCCGAGACCCGACGCAGTGGTAGGTGCTTCCTGTCTGGTGCCGTTTTATACTTGCCAAACGAGTATCTATAGTAAAATCAAAAAATATCTGCACACACCTTGGTAGGTTCGGTTTGAAACTGAACCTACCCAAGTGTAAAGGTAATTACACACTCCACTATATGCAAAAAATGCGAGTAGGAATCGGGTACGACGTTCATCGGTTGGTCGAAAATCGAAGATTGATTTTGGGGGGCGTTGAGATTCCATATCATTTGGGATTGTTGGGACATTCGGATGCAGATGTCCTCACACATGCAATCGTAGACGCAATTTTAGGTGCAGCTGCACTCGGCGATATCGGAAACCATTTTCCTGATACGGATGTCCGCTATAAGGAAATGGATAGCTTCGTTTTTCTACACGATACCGTCCTGAAAGTTAAGGAATGCGGCTACCGCATCGAAAATATAGATAGCACAGTCATCGCACAACGCCCGAAATTGGCACCTTACATCTCACAGATGCGACAAAAACTCGCCAAAACACTCGAAATCGACGTAGCACAAGTGAATGTTAAAGCGACTACGGCAGAAGAATTAGGTGTCGTCGGAGAAGGTAAGGCAATTGTCGCCCACGCGATCGCTGCGTTGTCCCCGATGTAGGCGTTTTTCTACGTAACGTCAAGAGGAGTCCAAACGACAAAAAATGGGTATGAAAATCTATAACTCGCTGAACCGGCGATTGGAAGATTTTGAACCACTAACTCCAGAGCAGGTCACGATTTACAGTTGCGGTCCAACTGTTTACGACTACATTCACATGGGGAACGCTCGCACTGCTCTGGTAACCGATATTATTCGACGGTATCTTGTATACAAAGGTTATAATGTTAAACTGGTTCAAAATTTGACAGATATTGATGACAAGATCATCAGGCGTGCAGCGGAGTTAGATATCAGTGCGGAACAGCTCGCACATCAGAACGGTGAAGCCTTCTTTGAGGATTCCCAACGCCTCGGTATTCACCCGGCAGATGTCCATCCGAAAGCGACTGAACACATTCAAGAGATGATAGATCTTATTCAAATCCTGATTGACAAGGGAGCAGCTTACGTCATTGATGGAAGCGTTTATTATCGCGTGAATGCGTTCGCGAGTTACGGCAAGCTTTCCAATCGCAAGCCGGAAGACTTACTCGCTGGTGCACGCGTCGAAATCGATGAACGGAAAGAGGACCCGCGAGATTTTGATATGTGGAAAGCTGCAAAACCGGGAGAACCTTCTTGGGACAGCCCCTGGGGCAAAGGTAGACCCGGATGGCACATTGAGTGCTCCGCTATGGCGATGAAGCATCTCGGCGAAACGATTGACATCCATGCTGGCGGCGAAGACCTCCTCTTCCCTCATCATGAAAATGAAATCGCGCAGAGCGAATTGGCGACCGGCGTTCCGTTCGCACGATACTGGATGCACGTCGCTTTCTTAAAAATTGATGGTAAACGGATGGGAAAATCGGAGGAGAATTTTATCTTGCTTCGAGATGCCCTCGACCACTATCCGACCGAAGTCATTCGACACTTTCTTATTTCCGCACACTACCGACACCCGCTCGACTATAACCAAGAGAGTTTAACAAAATCCGAAGGCGCGCTCAGACGTTTGAACAATTGTTTGGACGCGTTAAAACAATACGATGCGGAAGTTGGTCTAAAGGAGAGAACCGATGTACCGCTACAGCACGCTGTGCAGGAGATGAAAGCACAGTTTACGCAGGCAATGGATACCGACTTCAATACCGCACAGGCACTCGGTGCCATCTTTACGCTTGTCGGTGAAGTTAACAAAGCACTCAGTACATTTGATGAAGCCCAAACGTCAGGACTCGCGCGCGCATATCAAGCGTTGACCGAAACTTGTCAGGTCCTCGGTATCTATAATACCGAGAAGCAAGATAGTGCCACCGACAACGAGGCGAAACTCGAACCGCTCGTTGATCTGCTCTTGGAAATCAGACAGGATGCCCGCAATCAAAAGGATTGGGAGACATCCGATAAAATTCGTGACCGACTTATAGAACTCAATATTGAAATTAAGGACACCCGCGAAGGTACCACTTGGAAAATTGTCTCGTAACTGATATTCATAGCACAAGGGCTTCTGCCTGAGTGCTTATCAAAGGAGTAAGAAATGATTTATCGATTCACCGCCCTCTTTACACTCACCTGTTTTTCTATCGTGATGATCGGATGTAGCGCGCTCTTTTCGGAGCAAGAATGGAGTGAAAATTATGCGCTGATGGAAGGTGTACAGTCAACGGTTCCACAAGCAATTGATGGCAAGATGAACACTGTCGGCGAAACGACCTTCCCCGCAAGCACGGAAGGGTTTATGGGGGCGAATGCCGCATCGCAAGTCGTTATTACACTGCCAGAAAAAAAGATTATCCGTCGAATTGTGATACATTCGGATAACTTATCGCAATTTGATGTCTACGTTGATAAGGGGAGCATCACAGCCAATGAAGACTGGCAGCTGATTAAAGATGTCAAAAGTGTTAAAGAAAACCCCATAAAAGTTTCAGTCTTGGTTCCGTTCCCTACAGATCGAATCCGGTTACGTGTTTTGGGGACCAAAGATGATGCCCTTCTCAACCGACAACAACGCGCACGTTCAGCCGGCAGAGGATGGAATACCGGTAATCGCCGCGCAGCTGCGAAGATCCGAGAAATTGAACTCTACGGCTACAAAACCGCTGAACAAGTAGAAGCAGAAGAGGTTTCAGAGAGTCGTGAGAAAGAACTTGATGATTTACTCGATTTAGAGTAAAATGGAAGCATCGAACCGAGGCGGTTATTGCCGATACCGTCTCAACTTCACAAGACTATCAGGGACCGGATTTTTCCGTTCCAAAGAACAAGGAGGCAATCATGCGTTTTGTGTTATTAGTGATGGCACTCTGTGTGGTCATCGGTCTGTCGGGGTGTATTCTCGCGTCAAACCCGAACTATAACTGGAGTAAAAATATCGCTCTTGATGCGGCAAGTGAGGATACCAAATTCCACGACGATAACATCTATTCAATTGGAGAGACAGGCCCCATTCTCGAAGATGAGAAGGATGAGGCATCGCAACTGGAATCCGATAAATACACCGAAGCGGTTCTCAGATGGCGGAACCCCCAAACGATTCAGCAGGTCGTCGTGAAAGCCGAACCAGGACAAATGGAATTCTTTGCAGCGCAGTATATGAATGAAGACAGCGAATGGGTGACAATAAAAGAGGTCCGGGACAACATGCGTCCTATCTATCGATTCACCTTGAAAGATCCGATCATGACGACCAAGTTCCGTCTCAAAGTGCCGCGGCGTTCGGATTCCCGACGCGTCGGTGGACAAAAACGCTCCACACGCGGTGAAACAGGTGCCCCGAGTGCAGGCGAATACAAGAAGATTCAAGAAATCGAACTCTATTATGCACTGCCATCCGAAGAAACAGCGGAAGCAGAAACGGCGGAACAGTAGTACCTTGAACGTTTATAGACGCTCCTACCGAGGTCATCCTATCGGTACATCGCGCAAGGTGAGTTATGCTCTCTAATGAGACGATCAGCCTCATTCATCTAAATATGGTTCAAGGTGTTGGACTCAAAACTGTTCAAATCTTGCGTGATGTGTTTGGGAGTGCGGCGCGTGCGCTTCAGGCGACATCTGATGAACTCAGTCAGATAGATCGGCTTACGCCTGCTATGCGTGACCTTTTGCGGCGTAAACCGGTTCAATATCCGATAGAACGCGAATTGGAATTAATAGAAGAATACGGATGTCAGGTGCTGACGCTTTATGACACCGCATATCCCGCGCTTTTGAAGGAAATTGATACACCGCCGATTGTGATTTATATTAGAGGTGAACTGACATCAGCAGATTCACTAAGCCTCGCGCTCGTCGGTTCGCGTGATGCGAAGGATTACGGGAGGAAGGCGAGTTATCGGCTGAGTTATCAACTTGCACAGCGTGGATTGACAATCGTTAGTGGCTTAGCGCGAGGGATTGACACTGCAGCACACCGAGGTGCCCTGGAATCCGGTGGTAGAACAATCGCAGTCATGGGGAGCGGCTTGAGTTTCGTCTATCCGGCGGCGAATACCGATCTCGCGGAGAAAATTACCGAAGCCGGGGCACTCATTTCCGAATTCCCGATGGAAACCACGCCGAAGCCGAACAACTTTCCACGGCGTAACCGTATCATTAGCGGATTGACACTCGGAACGGTTGTCGTGGAAGCGTCGAACCGTAGCGGCGCGCTCATTACCGCACGCCTCGCTGGCGAACAGGGTAGGGAAGTGTTCGCTGTTCCCGGTGAGATCTTTTCTGAACTCTCAACCGGCACGCACAAATTAATCAATAACGGTGCGAAACTTGTCAATACTGTCGATGATCTCCTCAGCGAGTTACCACGACACGCCTTAAGTCAGGTACAGTCTATCACATCAGGCTCACCGATGCCGGAAGCAGAGACCGAACCTTCTCCACAAGTCCCAGTCGTCGAAAAGCGTGCCTCCGCACAACCCACCGTTGAAGTGGAACAACCTCGCCAGATCACGCCTCCGCCGGATTTAACGCCAGACGAGAAGACTGTCTTCAATGCCATTGAAGAACCCTCATCACATATTGATACCATCGTTCGCACAACACAACTCCCCATTGGTCAGGTTTCAAGTGTGTTGTTAATGTTAGAACTCAAAGGTGCCGTCCAGCAACTACCAGGAAAACAGTTTACTAAGGCCGGTTAAATTGTCTCACAACAATGGGAAATAGGATATTGAATGGAAACGAACCTAACTTTTCAATATGACAGAGAAGCGGATATTTTGTATGTCAATACTCGCGAACCGTACGCAGAGCAAGAAAGTGAAGAACTTGCTGATGAAATTATTGCACGTTTCAATCCAGACACGGGTGATATTGAAAATCTTGAGGTTTTATTTTTTTCCACGCGCTTATTACGCGAAGAACTCTTTCATCTGCCAATTTCCGCCCGTTTGCAGTTAAACGAAAAATTATGAGAATACTCGGCATTGACACTTCATGTGATGAAACCGCTGCCGCAGTCGTTGCTGACGGCAGAGAAGTGCTATCCAATATCGTCGCTTCACAGATCAAAGTGCACCAAGAATACGGCGGCGTTGTCCCCGAACTCGCATCCCGTAAACACATTGAAGCAATCAACTACATCGTCCATAAAGCATTGGCAGCGGCGGATGTTACATTCAAAGACCTCGAAGCGATAGCGGTAACCAATCGTCCCGGATTAATCGGAGCACTCCTCGTCGGTGTCGCAGCCGCAAAGAGTCTCGCCTATTGCCACAACTTACCCCTCCTCGGTATTAATCATATTGAGGGACATATCTACGCCAACTACATGGTACATGATGCGCTAACATTTCCACACGTCTGTCTCACGGTTTCCGGTGGGCATACACTGCTCGTGGAGGTTCACGAAGGGTGGCGATACAAAGTCTTGGGCAGCACACAGGACGATGCCGCGGGTGAGGTCTACGATAAAGTTGCGAAGTATCTCGGACTCGGCTTTCCCGGCGGTAAGATCATTGACGATCTCGCGCAGAAAGGAGACCCTTCAGCGATAGATTTTCCGAGACCGATGCGGAATAGCGGCGATTATCAGTTCAGCTTTAGCGGGATTAAAACTTCCGTCCGCTATTTTGTGGAGAAGGCGCGGCGCGCAGGCAGACTCATTGAAAACAGACAAGCAGACGCTAAAAATACCAACCCAGATGCGGTAACCATCGAAGACATTGCTGCGAGTTTTCAAGCCGCTGTTGTTGATGTGCTAACTTACAAATCAGTCGGGGCTGCGAAATCCACCGGCGCTAAAACGATAACATTAACAGGCGGGGTTGCCGCAAATAGTGCGCTTCGCGCTTCACTAAAAACCGCTGCGATAGAGATCGGTGCTGAAGTCTACTATCCACCAATGAACCTCTGTACAGACAACGGCGCGATGATTGCAGGGATCGCTTACGAGAAATACCAGCAAGGACTCCGAGACGGTCTCTCTCTGAATGCCGCCGCGAACGGCTCTATCGTGGAGGTCTAATGGAAGGAGTTAGACTTGTGGAAGTTGACGTGTGTGCTGCAGCCGTGGAAACCCTGAAATCAGGCGGTATTATCGCTATCCCTACCGATACAGTTTACGGAATCGGAGCGGATCCTTTTAACCTGGACGCTGTCCAAAAACTCTATACCTTTAAGGGACGACCAGACGGTAAACCGATCCCGCTTGTTCTGAGTTCAGTCTCTGACGTCCACCGCGTTGCGCAAAACTTACCGGACTACTTTTTTCATCTCACAGATCGGTTTTGGCCCGGGGGTTTGACAATCATCGTTGAGGCAAAGAACCTGCTTCCTGTTCTGACAGCCGGTGGTAATACCGTCGGCGTACGCATCCCAGATAACCCGCTCCTCCTACAGATCCTCCAAGCCTTTGGTGGACCAGCGGCGATAACGAGCGCGAATCTTTCAGGCGAACCACCAGCAACCTCGCCAGAAGAAATCAGTGAAGAACTCGCCTCACGAATTGACCTGATTGTCGATGGTGGCAAGACACCGGGACCTATCCCGTCTACCGTGTACGACATCTCTATCTCACCGCCGATTATCAGACGACACGGTGTGATTTCCGAAGAGACCCTCGCTAAGGAGTTTACGTGCTACAACAAGCCTTAAAGCAACTGCTGCAATTCTTAGCCACTCCGACCGGCAATTGGGTCGCACTCGGTGTGATCAGTTTCATCGTATTAGCAGTTGTCTACCACAAAAAAAGCCGTATTCCCGGACTAACCGTAGATGTGATTTCAGAGGATACATGGTTCATCAATCGAGACGATAACCACCGTCTCGCTATCGTTGTATCTTTACTTATGATTAACAAATCAAGCACGCCAATCCGGATTCGGAACTGTAAATTGAGCGGTTATTCACCGAAACCACCGCCCGAAAAATTGGTCTTAGAGGGACCTGATACGAGCGTTGAACTTACCTACCCGACGTATGACCTCTTTGCTGGTGCAGGCGGGCACCCTTCCAAACACACCTCAGAGTATGTCCTCAACCCTTACACCGAACAACGGATGTGGGTTTTCTACCGCTCTGGCATTGTCACGATGACGAATATGCTCCGCGCACCGATTGTGATTAAGGACATGAACGGGAAACGCAAGTCGATTCAAGTCGCTGTGCCTCGCAATATGGAACAGATTCAAATCTATCGCGAGGCAGCGATGCGGTGGTGATTTACGAAAGTTCGGACAGTTTAACGGTTCTGCCATCCGCTTCGGCAGACATATCGGCAGCGAACACGACACGATGCGTCTCAAACGCTGTATCGAAATCGGTCAACGGCATCGGTTCGTTTCGACCTATACTGTCTATAAATGCTTGGAACTGTGGTTCATACGGATGATCGCTAACATCACCGGAATCGATGAGCGAGGTTTCAAGTGTGCTCCATTGGCTCTTATCCATACCCTTCAGTTTCGCTGAATAGATACGGTTATCAAGAAGGCTCCCCTCGCTTCCGACGAGGTGGATATGGAAGTAGTAAGGCTGCAAACAATCGACACAAGAGGTAACTTTCCCAATCTTTCCGCCGCCTTCAAACTTCAGCAGACTCACACTCGTTGTCTTATATTCGTAAGGTTGAAAATCAGTGCCGGTGGATTGTGTGTGGTAACTGGTTACCTCTTCAACGTTTCCATCCATAAAGAAGAGAAGCGCGTCAAGCGCGTGGCATCCAGCCGTAAGTAGCGTGCTACCGCCAAAATCTTTTTTGATGTTCCATTCGTATTGTCCATACCAAGGTCCAATACCGTGATAATAGTCAACCTCAGCATAGTGGAGTTCACCGAGCAGTCCGTTGTCGATGACCGAACGAATCATTGTAAAATGCGCGCTATATCGGCATTCAAAGCAGACACATACCTTAACGCCGTTGCTTTTCACTGCGTCCCGAATCGCTTTTGCGTCTTCGTAAGTCAGGCAGATCGGTTTCTCAATGATGAGATGTTTCCCCGCTTCTGCAGCGGCGATGGCTTGCTCCGCATGAAAAGGGTGCGGCGTACAAATATCGATAATATGTACATCTGGATCAGCGAGCATTTTGTCATAATCGGTATATGCTTTCAGCGGTGTGCCATAAGTCTCTGCCAGCACAGATTCGTCGTGTTCGCGGCGTGAGCAGATAGCTGTGACATCCGAACCGCTAACGGCTTTAAAGGCTTCGATGTGAGCACCTGCGACCCAACCGAGTCCAACAATCCCAACGTTTAGGTTACCCATTCTAAATCTCCTTACAATGACTGATAATTGATAACTGATAACTGATAACTGACGACTATTATATCACAGATACGGACTTTTAAAAGAAAAAATTGGTTGCTATAATTTTCGTTATATTGTATAATATAATGTGGATTGGGTTGAGGCGAACGTGCCGAAAAACAGAAATCTTGAGAAGTTTAGCAGCCCCGTATGGATGCTATCTTTAAGAACCGTACAGCATAAAACACTCTATTTCGCAATGTTTCACGCATCGAACAGAAAAGGAGGACACATTATGGCAACGACTCCTTCTCCAAAAAGGCACCGTATCCCGTACGCCCCAACAGACGCGTTAGACCTTTACCCCGCAGAGGACGGCAAACCGATGGCAGTCAGCGATTATCATAGACGTATCCTCATACGGACATTAGAAGTCCTTGAGGAATATTTTGCCCAAAGACGGGAAGTCTATGTCTCTGGAGATATACTGATGTATTATGTAAAGGGGAACCCGCGGAAATCAGTTTCACCGGACGTACTGGTCTCTTTCGGTTTAGGCAAGAAACTCCGAAGAACCTATCTCGTCTGGGAAGAGGGGAAGGTGCCTGATTTCGCAATGGAATTTTCGAGCAAAGGCACGTATCGCAACGACTTAGGTCGGAAGATGGAACTCTATGCTTCATTAGGGATACAGGACTACTTCTTATATGATGCAGAGGGATTATATTTACCATCTCCGCTGATGGGTTTTACACTGGTGGATGGTGTGTATGTTCCGATTTCGTCGGGAGGGACCGGTGGACTGCATTCACCGGCACTGGGTTTGGATTTCCACGTTGATGATGAAGGTTTAGGGATTTATGATCCTGTAGCAGGTGAATGGCTTCAGACACCTGCCGAATCAGCGTCAGCCCGCGCAGAACGAGAAGCCATACGCGCAGAACGGCAAACTGCCCGTGCAGAACGAGAAGCCATACGCGCAGAACGGCAAACTGCCCGCGCAGAACAGGAAGCCACACGCGCAGAACAAGCAGTCATCGCACGAGAGGAAGCAGAAACCCGGGCAGAAAAAGCAGAAGCAGAAGCTGCGCAACTCCGCGAAGCACTGGCAAGCTTACAAGCAGACCGCGAGTAACCCTGAAAAAGCAACAAATGTTTTGACAAGCCTGAGAAAATATACTATAATATCTGTGAAGGATTGGAGAACGAAGTTTTTCGGTGTAAATGTGAAATCTGTGCCGCTGCAGCGGTGTCCTAACCACCGTTTCTCAGCCTATCCTGTCTATCTCAGCTTGCTATTAAGGAGATGATTCCGATGGAGACGAAAATGTCCGATGTCTTCCCCCCGAAATTTGCAAAAGAAGGGTTAACATTCGACGATGTTTTGCTGATTCCGGCTGAATCGGAAGTGCTGCCGGATCAAGTGGACACGAGTACGCAGCTGACGCGTAATCTCCAGCTAAACATTCCTATCTGTAGCGCACCTATGGATACTGTCACCGAATCTACCCTTGCTATTGCACTCGCTCGGGAAGGCGGCATCGGAATCATCCATTACAACTGCTCTATCGACGAGCAGGTGTCTGAAGTTGACCGAGTGAAACGCTCCGAAAGTGGTATGATTACCGCACCAATTACGCTGACAGTGGATAAAACCATCCGTGACGCCTTGGCAGTAACAGAGCGTTACCATATCGGTGGGGTGCCTATTGTTACTGAAGATGGATATCTCGTCGGTTTAATTACCAATCGCGATGTTAAATATGAAAACAATTTGGACCTCCCCGTAACCGAACGGATGACCCCGAAAGAGCGACTGATTACCGCATCACCTGGAATTACACTCGATAAAGCAAAAGAAATACTCCATAAATCTCGGAAAGAAAAACTGCCTATCGTAGATGAAGATTTTCGACTCTGTGGGTTGATTACAATTAAAGATATTGACAAAGTCCAAATGTTTCCCCAAGCGTGTAAAGACAGCGCTGGACGCTTACGGGTCGGTGCCGCAGTTCTGCCGTCAGCGCCTCTGGAAGATATTGACCGTTTGGTGGATGCCGGTGTCGATGTGATCGTGTTAGATACAGCACACGGGCACTCCAAAAACGTTATTCGATCAACCGAGTACCTGAAGTCCCACTTTCCAAACGTTGAACTTGTCGCGGGGAATGTTGTCACACCTGAAGCAACACGCAGCCTCATTGATGCCGGTGCGGATGCAGTGAAGGTCGGGGTTGGTCCCGGTTCTATATGTACGACCCGCGTCGTTGCGGGTGTCAGTATCCCGCAAATCACAGCGATTTACGACTGCGCGCAAGAAGCAGATAAAACCGATGTGCCTATCATCGCTGATGGCGGTATCCGCTATTCCGGCGACATCGCAAAAGCGATCGGCGCAGGTGCGAGTTCCGTTATGATTGGAAGCTTACTTGCGGGGACGGACGAGAGCCCCGGTGATACTGTCATCTATCAGGGCAGAACCTATAAAATCCACCGAGGGATGGGGTCCATCGGTGCCTTGCGGAAACGGAGCGCACGGAACCTGTCTGATAGCAAAGAAGATTTATCGAAACTCGTACCGCGTGGCATTGAAGGTCGTGTCCCGCATAAAGGCAAACTAAGCAATTTCGTCTATCAGCTGGTAGGTGGTATTCGTTCAGCGATGGGGTACTGTGGAACCCCGGATATTAACACCTTACGCACGAATAGCCAGTTTGTGCGGATGTCGAGCAGCGGCTACCGAGAAAGCCATCCACACGATATTGATATTACTGAAGAAGCACCGAATTATACCGTCGCAAAACTCGCCACTTAGTGATTATTTTCACGTGTCTATAGTTGCAAGTTCATTGTAACTGGCGGTTCATACGAACACAGAAAGGATGTGTTATGAAACTCAACGAAGAGATGTCTTTTTGGGATAGACTTTATCTCCCAGCATTGATTAAAGGGATGTTGACCACACTGAAGCATATCCCGAAAAAGAAACTAACGTACCAGTACCCAGAAGACCCAAGAAGTGTGGATGAGCGGAACGATCGATATCGCGGCATCCACAAACTGACGACTACAGAAAAAGATGAAATTAAGTGCGTCGCATGCTTCCTATGCGCGACCGCCTGCCCTGCTGATTGCATCACGATTCAGGCGGCACCGGCGCCGGAAGGCTGGCTCACCAACGAAGGCTATCAGCGCGAAAAGTATCCCGATGTCTTTGAGATTAATATGCTCCGATGCATCTTTTGTGGATACTGCGTTGAGGCTTGCCCAGAAGACGCTATACGGATGACAGGATTAACGCTTCCACAATACTTCCGTGAACGCCAAAAAGAGGGTGAAAGCCTCGGAAGTTCACGCAGCGATTTCATCTTTGACCGAGACAAACTCGTTGCTAACAATGATATCCCGCAAGACGGACTCAGTGTTGAAGCACAGTAAGAATTGATGGCATTATACGCGCCTTTTCCGAATAAAAAGTACGGTATCATCTATGCAGATCCGCCGTGGGATTACAAGGGACAACTTCAACATACCGGTGTTGGTGGTAAGGATAGCGGCGGTGCGGCGCGGCACTACCCGACCGTCCCAGTCTCAGAAATGGAGACGTGGGATATTGCTGCAATCAGTGAAGAGAATTGCCTGCTTTTTATGTGGACATCCTCTCCACATCTGGATCAGGCGATTCGGCTCGGCAAGGCGTGGGGCTTTAAATGGGCAACTGTCGCTTTCGTTTGGGATAAACAACGCGTGAATCCCGGATTCTATACAATGAGCCAGTGTGAACTCTGCCTCGTCTTCAAACGCGGTCGAATTCCACAACCCAGAGGCGCGAGAAATGTTAGGCAACTCGTTCAAACGAAGCGGACACGCCATTCGGAAAAACCGGATGTGGTGCGCAAACGTATTGAGCAAATGTTTCCACGCCAGTCTAAAATTGAACTCTTTGCCCGTAAACAGGCACACGGTTGGGATACATGGGGACTTGAAGCGCAATAATCTGCCGAAACTGCTCGCATAACTTTTAGACATCATAGCAGCCGATAAGGCGGGAGCAAAGTGCTTATCTGTTTTTTCTAAAATTTATTTACCGGTTTTATACAAATTTATTTGCATAAAACATTTGAAAGGCACACATCAGATTGACCCAATGCAAGGATTATCACTTAGTTTTCGTTCAGAAACGCTTTTCACGTTGACTGATAAAATTAAATCCAGTATTGAGGGACGAATGAGTTGGGGAGACACCTTCGGTTTGGGACTCGGTGTTAAATCGGATAAACATCTAATTATTTGGACACCGAAAGAAACTTCCGAAGGCGACATTTTGCCCGGTTTCGACTCAGAAGATGGCAATCTTACCGTCAAAATGCGACCGCGACCAGGAGCATGGGTCTCTTGGATTGATGAAGCAAAGGTCGCTGCTGAGACAAACGACGACTACGATCGGGTACATAAAAGCATACAGGAATTGGAGCGGAATGCACGCCAAATCACAGATTTCGCTGATGGCGTTATCTCGGACATAACCATCCAAAACTTGGGAAAATCCCTGACGCTTTCTGAACTTGTACAGGATGTTTTGAAAGCACGCTTAGCAATACCGAGTACCGTTAAAACAGGGGGTTATGTACTCGCGCGAATTGAGGATACACACGCCGATGCTATGCACTCGGCAACTGTTATCATCCCTGAGCAGACCCATATACATCGCGTCCATCTCAATGAGGATATTCTGTTTGACAGAATACTCACTGACGCTTACGACGTACTTCTTGTCGTGCTCCGCACACATATTAAGCAATACCCAGACCTCGCGGACTTGGAGTACAGTCTAACCCTTAATACCCGATTGTCCAATATTTTTTCCGATGAAGATGTGGAGACATCGGAGATAGTTGAAGCACTTGATCCTATCAAAGTACTTGCTACAGCAGCAATCTACGACCCACTTGAGCCTGACACATTCAAACTAAAACCTGTCACGTTCAAGGCATCTGCAGAAGAAATTGAGACAGCAATCACTGAGAGTTCAAAGAAGATTGAAGCGTACACAATAAAAGCCAACCGACACGCCCACCAGCTCATGGCGCAGTTCCAGCAAGGTGTGGAGACTCGGTTGCGCGCACTCGTGCTTAGCCCCGGGCAACGCGTTCACAATAAAGTTTGGGACGACCTCGTGGTTCGAGAACTACGGAACACAATGTTCGCTTTCGTCGAATTCTATATGGAATACCTCAACGAACATTTCCAGGAGGATGTCGCCGTCTCGAAAACGGATGCACTCAGCCAGAATATTGAACCGATGATAGAATTCTGGCAGCTACAAGATAACCAGCAGTTAACACTCAATCATCTCATTCAATCTTCTTACAGATTGGCGAATCAGGTGCTCGACAGAGCCGCCGGGTTGTTTCATGATTTGGTGTTTGAGCAGAACTTCATCGAAACAGGTCTTGTCGAGCAAGTTGAACTCCTCACTTTCGAAAATAACGAACTGCGGGATGAAATTTATCTGCCAGTATGGACACGCGGGAGCGTACGTGAAAAAATGGCAGGTATCGGACTCCGATCAACTTTTCACGCTGACCAAATCGAACGTTTGACGACTATCTGGTTTGAATTGATTGAACTCGCTAATTTTGTTAGCCAGCAGAAACAAGACTTTGAAACCGTTATTCAACCTTTAGTCGATCTCTTATTAGCCACGAGAGTCGGTCAGTCCCAGCGCCGATCACAGAAGACACTACAGCGCGGAAACGCGACCAACTTTCCAGGATTTGAAATTCCTGATGAGGCTTTCCATCGGCTACTTGATCACGTGAAACTGCATCTACCAACCATAAAGCAGTGGTTAAGGCATCTGCCCCCGAATACAGACGCAGAACAGCATTACGCGACTTTATGGACGTTATTGTTAGACGGTAGGCTACGTGAGCAACTCCTCGCGAATGTCCAACCGACGTGTGATATTAACCTCAGTGTACCCGACCAAACGAAGCGACTCATCAACCTGATGCTCGGAAGCGCATTGATTATCCACGCCGAAAAGGATCGGAAACTGATAGAACGGAATCTGAATCGGGCGATCAATTCAAAGACCGGGCACGAGTTGGCAAATATCACTTCGGCTGCGATGCTCGCTATCCATGGTGATACACTTCTCGAAGTACTCTACGAGGAATTGTCGGGGTATTATGATACTTTAACGAAGCGGGCAAATAGGGTCACAAACGTACCGCAGAAGGGGAAAAAGCGGAAACGCGGACGATCGAATAACGGTAACGCGCCAAATGTTGAGACAATTGAGGCTGAACAGCAGAAAATCGAGGAACTGATGGCTTTCCTCAAACCTTACCGACAAGAAGAGGTTATCGTCACTTTAGCGACTGCCGGGCTTAATCCACGCACCTCAAAACTTGATGAGATACGGAAACAGCAGGTACTCAGTTTCGATGTCAGTGATCTGCCTACAATAGGTGAAACCTGGCTCGATGAGAGCAAAGGTGTTGAAGATTATCCGAACCTCCGGATGTTCCTCCTGCAAAATCAGATTCCAATCTCGACAACCGGTCGGTTACTCATGGAACTGAGACAACAATTTCCTGATGAACTTTTCAACCACGTCTTAGGTCTCATTCAAGAGGTCAAGGCACTTCAAAGTACCGATTATAAGGGCGATCTGCTGGATCAATTCGTCACCTATATCTCCGAAAAAGTATGGCGATGGGAATTAACACAGATAACCGAAACTGAACTGCCACTCTTACTCAAGGAAAAGGTGCTTGCTTCGACAATCTGCTATGAGAAAGAGATCGATACTTTGTTGGAATACGTCGAACGTTACGATGAACTGGTATCTACAAAACTATCAACAGATTCTGAAATGGACAAGCATCGCCAATATATTGAAGAACAATTTCAAGCGATCGTTGAGTCCCTTTTGGCGTAACCGATAACCTTTTAGGGTGATACATGAAAGTAGCTTTGTTGGGCAACAGTCAGTTTGCCGTTTCGACTGCCTGGGGCTTGTGCCAATCAGAGACGGAAATCAGCGAAATTGTCTTCGTGTCGGATGGAACACCGACGAAAAATAGGTTTATTGCTTCAAAAGAGGGCACGCCAGAAAGTCTCCGCGATCTCGTCGCATCAAATGCATTGAGTGCAAGTGATACGACTATCTCATTTTCCGATTCGTTGGAGAGTTTGTCTGGCGCAGATGTGATTATTCTACTCCCCTCGACCGGGCAATCCGGCTTTCGCTCTCCTCAAGCGTCAAAGACGACAGGGCTTGCAATTGTGAAGCGATTTGTACCTGCAATCCAGCAGTACGCATCCGATGCTACAGTTTTGGTGGCAATATCACCCGCAAATTTTATCGCTGCATGGATGCATCAGGCGCTCGGTGGCGGAAAAATTATCGGTCTCGGAAACGGGCTCGCAACGGCACACTTAACTGCTGAAATCGCGAAACGTGCCGAGGTCTCCGTGAAAGATGTGACAGCACTGACAATCGGAAGTGATGCAGAGACGTATCCACTTCCGCAGTACTGCCGAATAAACGGTATCCCATTAGCACAACTCATCCCGGATGCTGACATCGAAAATCTGTGTGAAGCCATATCTCAGCGTTATACGAATACGACACAATCGGAATATACACTGATAAGCCATATTTTACAAGTTATTTCAGCGATTGCGCTGGATAAAAAACGGGTGATGAGCGTCGGTACACATATAGCCGCTGGCGAAACGTCGGTTTATCTGAATGTGCCTGCCCAAATCGGTAGTAACGGTGCGGAGGCTATTGTTGCACTTGAATTGGATGACGATCAGCGCGAACGGTTCAGAAAGTTGGTTATCCAGAGCGCGGAAGACCAAACGCCTTAACATTTTCGACGTTTCGTCCTCTTTTCCCAGACCCAGTAGGTGCGGTTTGTAACCACACCATAGGTGTCAATTTAGCGACTTTCCGCCCCCAGGCCGGTAGGTTCGGTTTGCAACCGAACCGGTTCCTACGCGAAAATCTTGAAGACTTCAAAACCTTCTTCACTCTTTTCTTCAGGGGTGCCGGTCTCAGGCACCAACAGCACCTGTCCAAAAACATCGCTTGAACACCCGCGGGGCAGAAGGTGTATAGAAATAGAGCGATTTATTAGGACCCCACAAGGTTTCTGTCTAAGATCCGGTTCGGTTGCAAACCGAACCTACCGGCCTGGGGTATTCAACACATCATTTTTTTCTAAAATTGACACCTATGGTGCGGTTTGTAACCACACCGGATCAATAAAAGAAGACATGACACCCGATGAGTTACTGAAACTAAATGATCCTAAAACCCAACAATTCTTTGATTGCTGATAACTAACTGCCACCCAAAAAATGCGAGAAATATATCAAAAAATTCCTGAACTCATTGAATCCGATCAAGTCGGTGCTTACTGTACGGTTGTCGAAACGAAAGGTTCAACCCCGCAAAAGCCCGGCTCGAAGTTGCTCATTCTTCCAGACTTGCGTAACATCGGGACGCTCGGTGGTGGTTGTGTAGAAGCAGAAGCGCGCCGACAGGCGATTGGGTTGATGCAAGGCGGCGTTCCGCGGCTCCTCGAATTCCAACTCGACAGCGATTACGGATGGGACGATGGACTCATCTGCGGTGGAAACATGAAAATCTTCATTGACCTGCCGAAAACCGAAACGGAAGCAGCTATGTTCGCACGCCTCGAAACACTGAACAACGAAAAAACACCTATCGTCTGCGCAACTGTTGTGACGAGTGTGAAATCGGGTGTCGATGTCGGCATGAAAATGATCTTCGCCACTACCGGTGAACGGATCGGCACATTGGGGGACTCAGAGCTGGAGAGGGCAGTCGAGGCGGAAACCGCCGGAGTCCTTGAAGACAACCGAGCGCGCCTGTTTCGCGAGAACGACGCGGCTGCAGTCTTTTTAGAGCCGATGCAACCGCGTCCGACGCTGCTCATTGCTGGTGCCGGTCACGTCGGTCAAGCACTCTGTCATCTCGCAAGCTGGTTAGATTTCGATGTCGTTATTGTTGACGATCGCGCCGATTTCGCTTCCGCTGAACGTTTACCGGAGGCACACAACATTATCATCGGCGACATCGCTACCGAACTCCGAAATTACCCGATTACCCCACTCACCTATGTCGTGATTGTCACCCGTGGACACCAGCACGATGAATCTGCGTTACACAGTGTCGTCGAATCAGATGCGCGTTATATCGGCTTAATAGGTAGCCGTCGTAAGATTAAACTGATATTTGACGATTTAATGGAGGTCGGTATTGCCAAAGAGAGGCTCCAGCGGGTCTACGCACCGATCGGGTTAGATATTAACTCAAAGACCGTGCCAGAAATCGCTGTCAGCATCGCATCGCAGCTGATCCAGATCCGCAACGCCGCTGAAAATATACAGACCTTCGACGCGCAACCCGCGCGAATGCCTACCGTTAAAATAGCAGAAGGTTAAAAAATGGATGATATTTATATGCAGAATATTGCCTACATCGATCAGCCAGCTGAACTGGAAGGTATCCAGCTCAATTGGGGTCCATCAATATTTGTTGACACTCCCAATGGTCCCCACGACCTCCGCGCTGCCACTGCTACGCCGGAGTTTTGGGATCTTTGGCACTGGAACAAGGACGCTCTCAGAGCCGCCGGCATCTTTCCCGCCCAGGAACCGGAAGGTTGGGAAGTGCAATGGTGGATCAATGTTTCTGACCTTACCGATGCGACACAAGAAAATATTTGTATCACTGAAAATAAATCTTATACACTCAGCGAAGTCATCGACCTTGTCAAGCAGACGCTTGATGGTGTAAGTGAACAATCAGCGCAAAACAAACTCCGATATTCGCCCGAGGATGTCTATTGGCTCCTGCATGACATGCTCCGATACGTGAGCCATAATGTCTCAGGTGTGTTTGTGCTCCGACAAATCCGAAAAGACACATACCGTGTGAAACACATGACAGAAGATTTCGCGAAACAGAAGTCAGGCAGAAAACTCAAGGAAGAGGTCAATCGAACAGCAACATATCTCAAAGAATTAACAGGCAGACAACCCTCATGGGGTGAAGAAGAGTAGGCACAGAAATACGATTGCGTGTTAGAGTGATTATAAATCAAGGAGAATATTTCGTGAATAAGGAATCAAAAGTAACAGTTGAAGATATTGAGATGTCCGTGGATGCATTGGATGTCCAGAAAGCCGCAGACATCTTTGAAGAACACGGTTGTCTTGTCGTGCGGGGGCTGATGGCACCCTATATTGAAGCGATACACAAAGACATTGAGGCAGCCGCTGCGGAATCTATATCGCTACTTGACAAAGCAGAACGGATTGTTGAAGGATGGCGCACACCGAACGGTACACTGTTCCTACCCGCACCCGAAAGCCATGAACGCGACAAACAGATCATGGTGTTAGCCGTCAACTATCAGACGAGCGCGGCGTTTTTCCAATCCGCTTTCGATGAAAACACTGCCGATCTCGTCGAGGCGATATTAGGACCGAATGTCGAGATTTTTGGCAACGGACAGTGCCTCTATAAGGAACCGGTTGGCGGACACCCGAAACACCTACATCAAGATTCTGCCTATTTTGAACACCGCTATCAAGGTCCCGTCGGCATTTTGAGTTATGTTGTAGACACCGATTTGGTAAATGGTGCGTTACACGTCGTTCCGGGATCACACCGTCTCGGACAACTCAAGCATATTGATACCTTCTCACACCTCGGTCTGGCAGAGGATGAGTGGCCCTGGGAGAGCGCACTCCCTGTTGAAGGCAAAGCCGGTGATTCGATCTTCTTCAACGTCAAGACTGTACACGGTTCCAAACAGAATATGTCGGACAAACCGCGTCCGATTTTCATCAACCGTTACCGTCGAACCGACGATTTTGTCATCATCGGCGGGACAACGACGACAAACCGTGCCGAAGCAGAAAAACGCGCCGCCGCTGCTGAGGAAGCAAAGAAATCTAATAGTGATCGGGGTTTGATGTTACGCGGGTTCCGTCCGTTTGCGGCATAGCACGAAAAGACAAAATAGCTGCTGATACCACCTTACAACCGATACAACATCAGATAGATAAGCACACCTGTTACCGAGACGTATAGCCAAATCGGGAAGGTAATCTTTGCAATGCGACGGTGTGCTTCAAATCGCTCTCGCCACGCTAAGTAAAGCGTACGCAACGCTAACGGCACGATGACAAACGCCAAAAGGATGTGTGAAATCAGGATAGTAATATAGACAGGATAAATCCAACCCTGCTGTGTAAACTCCGTTGACCCTTCCTTGACGTGGTATATAACATAACTTATAAGAAAAAGCACAGACACACCAAAAGCCGCGAGCATGCAGTTTTTATGTGCTGTAATTTTCCGCTGCCGAATGAGGATATACCCGATTGTCAGCAGGATACCACTGATTGTGTTTAACGTCGCGTTGACTGTAGGCAGATCTGAGGTCTCAAGCACGTTTTCTCCTATATTCTTGCTTCGGCACAACAGAGTGTGCCTGCTACTTTTGCTTCGGCACAACAGAGTGTGCCTGCTACTATCGGGGCCACCGATAGGCTTGCGCGCCCTTAGAATTCTCTAACGCAAATTCCCACCGTTGACACCACGTTTCATATTGCGTGTTACCGGCTTCAGGTCGCAGACGACTCCGCATGAGGAATGCAGGATAGAAGGGTCTCCCTGTCGGCTGGTAGATATCGTGGTAACGTAGATCGAAACTCCATCGGACACTCTCCGATTCATTCGGTTTCGCGCTGTGGAGCGTGTAATTGTGGAACAGAATAACGCCACCTGCTCGGATCGGTAGTGCCTTCGGTGTGAGGTTAGATGGTTGATTTTCCGACGTGACCGCTAATCCCCCTTCGGTCCAGTCATGTTTGTAAAGCCCCATCTTATGACTGCCTGGCATTACCTGTAGGCATCCGTTTTCCAAAGTCGCATCCACAATCGGAATCCAGACAGTGAGCATGAAGTACGGGTCCGTATCGGGCCAGCACACGCCTGCATCCTGATGCCAAGGTGTGGGTGCCCGTTGTGAACTCTTTTTGGGCAGGACGGCGCGAATATGTTGGATCGGGTTACAGATAATCTCGGAACCGACGAAGGATTCTGCGATGTCGAGGATTTTGGGGTTCTTGAGGAAGTTGAACGTCGCTTCACCGCGCGCTTGCATAATGTCCAGATTTGCCGTTACTTCCGGTGCCTCGTTCGCAAGGTGGAGCAGCCGTTCCGTGAACGGCTTATCGGCGTGCGTATCGCTAACCTTCCCTTCCGTGTGCAACTTCTCAGCACGTTCCGCAATAATCCGCTCATACTCAGCAATCACAGGGCCCAGATCGTTTTCATCAAGCACATCTTCAAGCAGTAGATACCCGTTGTTTTGGAAGAACGAAACGTGAGATTCAGTCAAATGCATAAGTGCGTCCTCCTCGTGTTATAGACCCTATCCCCATCGTTGTTCTGGCGGATCGAAGACGAATCCGTGGAAAAACTTCCGTTGTTCCGGCGAGAGTTCTTTGTCATAGAAATGTTTAGGGTACCCCCAGTGTTCCTGCGAGGCGATCATCCACGGGTGTTCATAAGCGTAATAGAGCATTTCACGCCGACCCTCCGGTTTCGCGAACATACCAGCCGAATGCCAGACAGCGTTATGGAACAGAATCGCACTCCCGGGTGGCGCGCACACCTCGAGTGCCCCCGGATATTGATATGGATAGCGTAAGTCTTCGTGGTTCGGGTCATACATCGCCGTGTGGCTACCCGGTATGAGCCACAGATTCCCTTGTCCACCTTCTGTCATATCTGTTAAATAATAACCGATCTTGAGCTGCAAAAACGGAATGGGACGGAGGTTGCGATAGCCTTCATCATGACCATCGATGTGCCATCCCATCGGACGTTCCATGAAATCCGAACCGTGTTCAACGATGGCATCCGATGCATGATGGTGCGGCATCTTATTGAGCAACCCTGTGACATAAAGCAGGATCGGTTGCCAATCCAAGAGTTCCAAAAATGCCGGATGGTCGCCGAGGATATAGAAGATACGGGTACTCTTTTCGCCGTGAATGTGTGTCATCCCGGTTTGCGGTAACCCTTTCTCCTCACGTTCACGCCGTATCTCAATAGATTCCGCGAGCGCACGCCTAAGTTTTTCAACGTGCGACGGCGCGAGGAAATTCTCCAAAACAAGATAGCCATTGTTCTCAAAGAAGAACTTTTCGGCATCGGTCAATTCGTGTGGCATGTCGTCCATCCTCTTTGCTTTGACTAACGAGGTTTTCAGTTTAAATCGAACAACGCTATGGCATTTTCTTTGTAGCATAGGCTGTTAGCCTGTGCATAGGCGTTTTCTCTATAGCATAGGCTGTTAGCCTGTGCATAGGCGTTTTCTCTGTAGCATAGGCTGTTAGCCTGTGCATAGAATGTCTCATTAATTATGGGCTCCACTATAAATCAAACAACGCTATGGCGTTTTCACCAAAAATGCGCGTTTTATCCACTTCAGGGATCGGTAACCCCTCAATTAATCGAACAAATCGTGGCATATCCACCCACGGATGATCTGTTCCGAACAGCAGCCGATCCGCACCAGAAAACTCGTAGGCGTATTGCAGCGATTGTGCCGATGGAGACACGGTATCCAAATAGATACGTTGTAAATACGCGCTCGGCGGTTGCGTTATATGCTCTCTCGCTCTGCCCAATACTTCGGTCTGATGGTCGAGTCGTCCGCTCATATAGGGTAGAATCCCGCCAACATGTGGCATCACGAGTTGGAGACGTGGATGCCGTTCGAGAATCCCGCTCAGAATCAGCCGCAACAGTGCAAAACTGTTATCCACCTGTAACCCCATCATACCGATCATCCAGTGATCTTTGATCGCCTCACCCCACGTCGGGACGGTCGGATGCATCACAATCGGCAGCCGTAACGTTTCGGCGTGTGTATAGACAGGTTCAAATTCTGGGGCATCAACCGGTTTCCCGCCGATATGCGAATAGAGCATTACCCCGCAAAATCCGAGTTGTTTTATCCGATCCATCTCTGCGATTGCTTCATCTGGATTTTGCCACGGCAGGCACGCCAATCCTGCGAATCGATCTGGATGTGTATCCACGAGTTCGGCGATAGCATCGTTAACCACTTGCGCACCTCTGTTGCCTAATTCAGGCGCGAGCATACATGGCGGCGGTATATTGGTACTGAGCAGCGCCATATCGACTCCCGCCGCGTCCATGTCTTTGAGTTTCCGCTCCGGGTCGTAGACTTCGCCTTGTAAGCGAAATGTTTGGACATCGCCGTATGTAACGACAGCCTCACTGCCGTGACGAATTACCTGCGGCGGATGCGGGTTCTCCGCGAGGACTTCGATATAAGCATCTGGGAATATGTGGCTTTGGCAATCAATTCGCATTTTTCGAGTCAAGGTATTTCATTTTTTATTTCCTTTAGTATGCCATGTCTAACCCTTTTTTATCAAGGAATCTTTTTCACGATATAGAGATGTTTAAAGTTTGGAATTAATATGTAACCTTTTTACTCGATTAGCATTCTTACTTATAATACTTTTGCCCAAGTTAGCAAAGACTGTAGATTGATTTTCTAAAACGGAAGGACTAATTCCAATCAAACGACATAAGTTGAAGGAGAAACAGGGTGATTTGGAGCCATCTCATTGTCTCTATTTGTCTATTGATGTTCCTCACAGGGTATCAAAATGTTAATGCACAACAGCTACCTTTCGGTGCCAAAGCCCGACTCGGTATCAATAAAGGTTGGATAAGCGACGTAGCGTTCTCACCAGATAGGATGCAAATCGCAGTTGCAGGTCGCATCGGTATTTCGCTTTATGATGCTGCTACGGGTGCTGAAACCGCTTTGCCACCCGCAACGCCTTCTGATGTCTCTGCGATCGCCTTCTCACCGGATGGCAAAACGCTCGCGACCGGCAGTAAGGAGGGGATGATTTGGATGCGGCGTATGGATACAGGCGCGATTAGATACTTTCCGCCTGTGCACAAACAAACGGTTCTTTCAGTTGTGTTTTCACCAGATGGTAAGACGCTCGCCAGTGGAAGTCGTGATAACACAATCGGATTATGGGATATAGAAACGGGTAAGCTGCGTAGATCCCTCACTGGACATACAGATGCTGTCAACACCGTTGCGTTTTCGCCGGACGGCAAAACGCTCGCCAGCGGGGGTTCAGACAGTACAGTGCGTCTATGGAACCCAGAAACAGGGGAACTCTGGTATACCTCTCCTAAGCATAAGCACAATCAGATCGAGGTTTTCATCACGCAATTGGCATTCTCACCCGATAGCAAAATGATTGCCAGTGGTGGGACTCAGTGGCCAGAGCTTCTCGTGTGGGAGATAAAGACCGGTAAAGTGCGGCTGAACCATCATTCGCATAACTGGTCGGTGGACGCGTTAGCATTCTCGCCCAATGGAACTCAACTCGCGATTGGCGGAGATACAGACGCAGTGGAGTGGTTGGATATTCGTTCCAGTGACGTTGATACCGCTATAACACCAAAAGGTGTATTTCCAACAGATCATCCGGGGTGGGTAATTGCACTGACGTTCTCACCGGATGGCAAAACCCTTACGACTGTGACGCGAGATGGTATCATCCGATTTTGGGATACAACTAACGGGGACCAACGCTCTCCTGCTATAGCACACAAGGACTTTGGAACTGTGTTAGCGTTTTCACCAAATAGCCGGACACTTGCCAGTGGAAACGCCGATGATACAATCCAGCTCTGGGATGTTAACAAAGAAAAACCGGTGACAATTCGTCACGAGAGCATGAGGACTCCGACAGCATTGGCATTTTCACCGGATGGCACCACGCTCGCGAATGCGAACGCTAACAATACAATCCATTTGTGGGATATAAGGACAGGAAAAGCGTTGTTGATTCGCCGTGACGACATGAAAACTTCAACGACATTAGCGTTTTCATCAGACGGGACCACGCTCACCAATGTAGGACTTTCTCAGACAATCTGGCGGTGGGATGTAAGCAGTGGAGAGGTACTCGGAGCACTTAGCATAATTGATGAAGCACCCACAAAAATGGTGGCACTTTCGCCAGACGGTACAATCCTCGCAAGTGTGGTTGGGAATAACGCAGTTCGCTTGTGGGATACAGTTAATGGCGAATTGCTATCCACTTTCATCAGTGATGAACGCTTTGTGAAGGCAATCGCATTTTCACCGGATGGAAGTCTATTCGCAAGTGGCGGATTGGACGCGTTTACAGTGTGGGATGTGGGTCGCCGCCGAAGTTTAGCGACTTCCAAAGGCGACCATCGCGTAATACAGACTTTGGCATTTTCGCCAGACGGGGAAACACTGGTTAGCGGGTGTTGGGCTGGCAAGGTACAGTTATGGGATGTCGCCACGGCTGCCCACCTTGTAACGCTCATAGATGATACAGAAGAAGTTAGTGCCGTTGCGTTTTCACCGGACGGCAAAACGCTCGCCAGTTGGAATGCTGGTGGCGCGATTCTGCTATGGGATTGGAATAAGATCCGTCCGGATCAATAATCACTGCTATCGCCTATCCACGCCGTGGCTGAGGCCACTTGATCATATAGTTAGATGGCACCTCACGAACGAACATAGATGTAGAACGATCTCGGTCACCCGTGCGATAAGTCGTAGAGGATAGATAGAGTTGGTTTTGGGCGCGTGTCATACCGACATAGAAAAGACGACGTTCCTCTTCGATTTCCGCTTCCGTGATGTTCTGCCGCCACATCGGGAAACTTCCCTCCTCCATGCCGAGAATGATAACAACCGGAAATTCTGTTCCTTTCGCTGCATGCAACGTCATCAACGTTAACTGCTCGGTTGTGTCGTCCATCTCATCAATATTGGTAAGTAACTTCTGGTAATCCAAAAAATCGGTAAGTCGATGTTCGCCACTCACAGATTCAAAGTGGAGGACTGCGTTCATGAAATGGATACGGCGTTGCCGCCATTCAACGTCTTCCGGAAACTCACGGACAGTGCTCTCTTGGAGTTCCGCCATATACGTCTCTGCTTGTATCGCCTCTGACGCTTCAAGTGGAAACCGATCCGACAACTGAGTGTTATGCCTCTGAACGAAACGTTTTGCAGCATTAAGGAACACATCCGTTTCGGTTAAGGTGTCTGTCGTTTCCGCTGCAGCCGAGCCCTCTGCTTTCGAAAGGATACCGAGACCTACAAAGGGTAGCAGTTCAGTTAAAGATTTTACCTCCCGTTTGTAAGCATCAATTTTGATGAGTTCTTTGAAGATTTCTCTATTGACGCTAACATCCTCTAAGGCACCGTGTAAGCGATCATGCGCAATGCCAAATTTCTCAGCAAGTGCCCCGAGGCTACACCGTTGTCGTGGGAAAAGCCGACGCGCTGTAGCAAGTGTGTCGTAATGCGGAGCAGATAGATTCCGTTTCAAGTGTCTTCTGAGGTCCCTTGCAAGGATTAAATTATCGTATTCCGCTACATTGTGCCCAATCAAGATCCGATCATGGATAAACCCGTAGAATTCCGGTAAGACAGCTTCAATCCCTGGTGCGTCCTTGACGGTCTCCATATCAATCCCGTGAACACGTGTGGCTGCACGCGGGATATATCCGCCCGGGGGTTTTACCAAACAATAATAACGCTCGACCTCATCTCCAATTAGACTGAGACGGTGCGCGGCGATCTCAACAATCTCTGCTGTCTTCGGATTGATACCTGTGGTCTCCAAGTCATAGACAACCATATCCGCCATGTTTGGACTTTCATAACGATTGATGAGACGTTGACAGAGTTTGAGTGCCGCGATACTCCGAACGCTTTCCGGTTCGAGGTGGATTACATTGCTATCCGCTGTATCCGCTGCACCGATAACGATGACCCGTGTGTCCCGTCCCTTTTCATGAAGCTCTTCAAATTCGCCAATAAGCAGATGTACACCGTTGTCCAGTTGTGTCGGTTTATTGTTATCAGCGGATAGGAATTGGAGCTGCACGCTCTGGTTTAAATAGGTCTCAAGCGTCTGGCAGATAATGTGTGCTGCGCAATAGGCATCAATCCCGTGGCTGGCAGTAATCTGAATCGGTTCCCCCAGATCAATCGCGCTATAGAGGACATCCTGTGCAGTTGCCAAGTTTGGTAAGTCCGGTTGTTTCTCGAGGACCTCCAATTCTTCAGCGCGATAAGGTGAGCGTAAAACCTCCAAAGCATCAAAGAGTTTCTGGATAATTTTATCAATCTTCTCACCTTCGATTTCATCTGAGAGTTCCTCAAGCTGCGTCCAAAATTGACGGACATTTCGGCGAGTCAAGGGACCGACATCTTCCGGATATGCCTCAATATCTCTCAGTAGTTCCATAAAATCGATGTCTTTGCGCGCCGCGATCCACTTGAGGCGAACCCATGTCAAATCGTCGATATAGGTTTCAGGAAAATTGATTGCCTGTTCCAAATCTTGTGGCAGTTGCCACTGGAGGAAACGGAGGTAGGCGAGAATGCCTTTGCTATTTCCTTCGCCAAAAGAATTCGTCGGTAGAATCCTCTGGAATTTGATATTTGCACGTAGCAACTGCTCCGCTAAGACATCTGCGAGTCTATGCGTTCGGTAAAATACCGCAATATCGCGATAGGAATGGTTGCGCCGTCCTACCAAACTCTCAATAACACTTATAATACCACGTGCCTCGGCCATCGGTGTATCAAAGGTATAGTGAAAAATATCACGTCCGGCATCTTTGTGGGTTCTGAGGGTATGCTGTTTCTGTCGCTCCGGATTTCTGGAGATGACCTCTTCTGCAGCGCGTAATATCTTCTCGCTACACCGATAATGGTCGTCTAATTCGACGGTTGGTGAGTTGAAATCGGCTCTGAAATTTTCAATATACTGTGGATCTGAACCGCGCCAACTGTAGATAGACTGGTCCTCGTCAGCGACAACCATCAGGTTCCGTTTCAGTGGCGCGCAAAGGAGTTGGAGTAGACGATACTGCACGCTGTTCACATCGTGGAATTCGTCAACGAGGATATAGGAGATCTCTTGATGATAGGCTGCTTTTTCCTCCTCTATCCGTAACAGTTCAACGGTTTTCACGAGGAGGTCGTCGAAATCGAGGGCATCATATTTATCAAGTTTATCTTGATAGGTTCGCAGCACACTTCGGATATTTTCGATAGTCTCGGAGTCGTAAATATCCGTTTCATCTACCGCATCAATTGGATTCTGTAGGGTGCATTTGGCATCGCTGATGATATTTCTCAGCAACCACGGCGGATAGTCGTCAGGATTGAGGTTCAACTCGCGGACGCTTTCCGTTAAGATCTCGTCTTGGAGTTCCTGATCAAAGATGGTGAAGTTTTCGCTCAATCCGATCTTCAGTGCATGATTCCTTAACACCTTGACGCAAAACGCGTGGAACGTACAGGCTTTAACACTGGACCCGTGCGGCTCGCCAATTTCGGCGTTGATGCGCTCTTGCATCTCTTCGGCAGCTTTGTTGGTAAACGTAATCGCAAGGATTCTCTCAGGTCTGATATTGTGTTCGCGGATGAGATGAGCGATACGGTGCGTAATGACTTTTGTTTTTCCTGTACCCGGACCTGCAATGACAAGAAGGGGACCGTCCTTATGCGTTACCGCTTCTACCTGTTTCTCGTTTAAACCGTGCAGAGTGTTCATTAGGTTCCCTCCTATTGGAAAGTTACGCGTTATCATAATGAGCATGATGCATTATTTACGTCAAGATTTTTAACACGAGACGGTAATATTTATACTGAATAATGCACAGTTATTATACCTTACCTGATGGAAAAAAACAAGGTTTTTTGAACATACATGCGGGGTTATTTACTCGTCTCTTTTGTAGCGTATCCTGTTAGGTTGCGCGAATTGATGATGCACAGGAGACCAACAACCTATGCGACAAGGAGTTCCCCGCGTATCGGCAACAAGGGTTTGGATTGAAAATAGGTTTCCAAACTATAAAACTATAGTAAAACCAAAAAATAAATCAACACTTTAGAAAACAACAAACCTACCCCAATGCAGGCGGGGTTTGGAACCCCGCCTTCTATAGATGTCTCGTTAATTGTAGGTTTACTATAAATCGTCTTGAACATACATGATTGAAACGACTTTTATGAATTTTTATGTGATACGTCGGGTTAAAGAAGATAACTGAGATATTCCGCTAACTTTAGCGACATCTAAAAATAATAGGGCACATTTTGAAAACGGACGAGGAGACCTTTAATTTACACCTATGAATACACAAAACCGACAACCCTACACACAATGGAATCTACCACCGGGTGCTTTGGCGCGTCTCGGCAAAGGCGCGATAACGGATGTTCAGTATTCACCAGACGGAACCCGCCTCGCCGTTGCCACTTATATCGGCGTTTGGTTATATAATGCACACACCTGCAGCGAAATCGCACTCCTTAAACACGGACAGGATCAGGGGGCGACTTCGCTCGCTTTTTCACGCGATGGCGCGACCCTTGTAACAGGAAACTGGGATAACACCATTTCGTTATGGGATGTTCGGACCGGACAGCGGCACACCACGATGAGGCTCGGGGATAATGAAGATGAGGTCTGGACATTCGTCCTCACCCCAGATGGTAACACACTCATCAGCGCAGGACTGGATGGAAAAATCCGATTTTGGGACATTCACACGGGCCGCCTGCAGTTTGAGGTCGTCGCACATGCACACCCAATCAATGCTTTGGCGTTGTCCGCCGATAGCAATGTTCTCGCGAGCGGCAGTAATGATTTCACCATCAAACTCTGGGACGCCCACACAGGGAGGCAGCTTTCTACACTCACAGGACATACGCATGGCGTTATGGCGTTGGCATTCTCTCCTAATGGTATGAATCTCGTTAGCGGCAGCCGAGACGAAACGCTCTGTTTATGGGAGACCACTACTGGGGAAAAATTAGAAACTTTCGCCACGAATATCGGTGTTGTCGGTAATTTAGAGTTTTCACCGGATGGTACTCTCCTCGCAAGTGGGAGCGGGGACAATACCATTCGGCTCTGGAATGCAGATGCAGGCATTCAGCAGGCAACCCTCAAAGGGCATAAAGATGGTATTTGCGGTATCTCTTTCTCGCCAGATGGGGCAACGCTTGCCAGCGCGAGTCGCGATTACACCATTCGTTTTTGGGATCCAATTGGAGGCGTAGAGAAGGCAACTATTGACGGACATATTGAGTGGGTTAATTCCATAGCATTCTCACCCGATGGGAGAATCCTCGCCAGCGGCAGTCGTGACGAAAAACTTCGATTGTGGGATCTGTCCACCTACACTAAATCTCAAACCCTCAACGGACATATCTATCTGATCAATGATGTCGCTTTTTCACCGGATGGGGCAATCCTCGCCAGCGCGAGTCAAGATGAAAGGATTTTCTTGTGGAATATAGATACCGGTACCGAGACAGCGATATTGGATCATACGGATATGTTAACCGCATTGGCGTTTGTGCCAAACGGCACTACACTTGCGAGTGGCGGTGAAGACAACGCTGTTCGATTGTGGGATATTGATACCGGAGACCAATTAGCAGTCTTAACAGGTCATACGGATGATGTTAAGACAGTGGCATTTTCCTCAGATGGGAGAACGCTCGCCAGCGGCAGTAAAGACGGAACAATTCGGTTATGGAATGCTGTTACACGGCATTATCTCACTGTGCTTACAGGCCATACCGATGCTGTTAAGACACTCGCGTTTTCACCAGATGGGAGAATCCTTGTCAGTGGAAGTTCCGACAATACAATACGACTCTGGGATACGAACAGTTGTCAGCATATTGCTACGCTTATAGGGCATACCGATATTGTTGAGACGGTTGCCTTTTCGCCAGATGGACGGACGCTTATAAGCGGTGGTGATGCTGAGGACAACACCATCCGTTTATGGGATCCTGTTACCCATCAACAGCGTGCAATTATTAAGAACTATAGAGTTCGCACATTGGCATTCAGTCCTGATGGGAGAACATTTGCCAGTGGCAGTGCAGATGGTACCATCCTGATATGGGACTTCGCAACCGTTGCAGCTATGTATAACACCGAATCAATCGTTTAACCTTCATCCAACCTCACCGCTTTAACTTACGGTTCGGTATCCGTGTTAACAGGCGGTTCGTCGTTGTTAACAAACCGTTCAATCGTATTAATCGTCGCTGGACTCGTACGGAAATCGGCGACCCACGGTTCGCGGAAATATGCCTGCTTTTCACGGGGTAAAGCAGAAAGCACTTCAGGTGGAATCCGGAGCCGGTGCCAATGTGTTGCAAGGTGCGCGTAGGCGTTTAGCACTGCCACTCGTGGGGTCTCCCGTTGCCAGACAGGCCCCGCATGACATAGGTTTTCCGTGAAAAAGATTGCGCTCCCCGCCGGACATTCGTAGGTCATCAGGAACGGACTCCGCTTCCCCCCCTCTAACGACATATGATCCGGGTGCATCGGAAAATTAGACTTATGGCTGCCCGCGATGAAGTGCGTCGCACCGTCATTCTTGCTAATATCGGTGAGTTCAAAGACGACGCGCACCATCCCGGCATGAATCCGTCCATTGTTGACACGGTAACCAAAAATGGGGTCGCCTTGTTGTGGTCCGCCGCCGTGAAGTCCACCGTGTTCTTGTCCTTTTCTACGCCAGACAGAGAAACTGTTCTCTAACCGGACATCGGGGCCAATAATTTGGTGTAGTACCTCCAACACCTTCGGATGGTCAATCAAGACACTCGCTGGACCGCCCGGCACAGCACGGTGTTCCGGCGGTAAGGATTCCGGAATGTGATGTATCCGTTCAATCTGATCGACGATCGCGTCCACTTCGTCGCGTTCAAGAATCGCCGGACGCACAAGGAAACCGGTCAAATCAAATCGAAATTTTTCTTCATCGGTCATAGGTCTTACACTCCTTTTGTTATTTTTCTCCATGCACTTTCTGAACCGCATCAACGAGTTTATCTGTGCCGAACCGCACGACATCCGTCGCTGGCAACCCTGTCTCCGCCTCTGCTGCTTTTACCGCTTCATGTGCCTCATTTTCAGAGAGATCAAAGCAATTCAATGCCAATCCGATAACTTTCGCAGGTTTTATCGGGGCGGCTAACGTCTCATAGTGTGCGATCATCTCAGTTAACGACGGCAACGGCACCGTGTACCGCGCAACCGTGTCACGCGAGGGTTGATGACAGAAGATCATCGCATCGGGCAGGCTGCCGTGCAGTAGACTCAACGTTACGCCGGAATAACCGGGATGCACTAACGAACCTTGCCCTTCAACGATAAGCAGTTCGTGATTTTTTGCACCCTCAAGCACGATCTGCTCCGCTGCACCGGCAGTAAAATCGGAGACGACAGCATCAATCGCGATGCCCCACCCCCAGACCATAATCCCGTTCTGTCCGGTTGGACAAAATTCGGTATTCACACCACGTTCCCGCGCGGCGCGCGTTACCTCTATCCCAGAGAGCATCTTCCCGACGCGGCAATCCGAACCGACGGTCAGGATAACCGTGGCATCGACATCAGCGGCTTTACACGTCGCGACAGGTAGATCGTCAGGCGGTTTCCGGGCATCCCATAGAACCACATCGTGTGCCGCTGCGAGTTCTGAGAGTTCCGCGTCTTCGCTCAGGAATCGGTGGAGTCCGCTCATGACATGTAAACCGCTGTGTATTGCCTCGTTAAGGATTGCGCGCCACGGATGTGGCAATTCTCCGCCGGGTGGCGCAATGCCGATAGCAAGCATCGTCGGATTGAAACGCATCGCTTCAGCGAGGTCTCGGACAACGGGGATGCCTTCCCCGATCTCAATGACTTCGCTAACATCTCGACCCGCCTTCGTGCTATCAATGACAGCAACGACGTTATCCGGGAGGTAACGAACTAACACCGTGGCGGTTTTCGATTCAAGGATACCGAACGACCCCTCGGCAAGGATCGCTATTCTGTGTGATTTCGGTTGTAATTGCTGTTCCATTTTTTCTGCGTCTTTTCAGTCAGGATAAATATATCTGTAGATTACCACAAATCTCAATCAATTTCAAGTTTTAAGAAGATTGACACGAGGCTATTTAGTTTTCGGTTTTTGTGTTGATAAACATCCTTATCCTATGGTATCATTGTTATAATACCATTTCAAAATAATGTTATCACATTACCGGTTTTCGTGGAATGTGTGGCGATGTAGAACAAACTAAATGAAGTTTATTCTACATAAAGAGAGATTTATTAACAGAAATGGTATCATAAGCGAGGATGTGAGTTCAAGGGTTGGCTATTCAAGCCCTTTCTGACGTTAACGCAGTGAAGACGATTATGTTGTAAACTGCTAAAACTCACAATGTCTAACTAATTTCAGTTGATACAACTTTTCAGAAACATAAGGAGGTAGAAAATGAAGAACGTTTTTCGCCTTATGCTTTGCGCTGTTCTTCTCGTTATGTTTGTTTCGCCTATTAATCTTGTGTTTGCACGTGCATTCAACAACGATTTTGAAACGGGTGATCTCACAGATTGGGAGAAAACAGGGACAGCTTTTGATTTTCAGCCGACTTGGGGTGATAACCCAACGGCTCGAAACCGTGGACAGCCTTCTGAGCATCAAGGGGATTGGTGGTTGGGACTTGCTGAAAAATATCAAGGGCCCGTTAAAGGCAAGGCACTCGGACAGAATCCCGGTGATCTCGCGGATGGCGTAGATGCCCCCCAAGGCACGTTGACTTCAAAGGAGTTCACGATTATTGGTGAGACAATGAACTTCCTTATGGGAGGCGGCAATCGCGCTTGGGGCACTGCTGAGCCCTGCTGTGTGAACCTTGTCATCGATGAAAAGGTTGAACGCACAATGACCGGGAGTAACACCGAAACCCTGACCCGACGGGAATGGGATGTGTCCGACCTCAACGGTAAAATCGGGCAGCTTGTGGTTATTGATAACAGCAGCGGCGGTTGGGGACATCCTAACTTTGACGATGTGCATCAAGCTGACAGAAATGGCAATAACATACCTTGGTCACGGGTTGCTGCTGTTGACGCTCGCGGTAAACTGGCTGTCACCTGGGCAGAAATGAAAAAGTACTACTAATCCCGCAACACACAACATAATCGTTCTTCCATCTCGCTATGAAAAAAAAGATACCATTTGGTATCTTTTTCTTTTGATTTTACGTGGCATGGATTTCCAAATCCTTCTGATGGCTGACTACCGACATCCGATTACAGAAATTGCCGGAGATACCTACCGCCGAGTGCAAAGCCGTCTAACCCCGGCGCGCCTCGGTCTTCATTTTCGACGCACAATACATAGTCATAACCCGATTCCTGTAGCGCACCTACAATGGTTCCCCAATTCAGTTGCCCGCGTCCGGGGACACGGTATTGCCACCACCAGTTCCCTATAATCCCTTGCCGGAACTTCATGCGTGGACTGATTTCGCAATCTTTTACATCCGCATAATACCATTTACCGTTGAACATACGGATAGCGTCCTCAGCCGGTAAAATACCCATCCATAACCAGTGCGACGGATCACAGGAGAGACCCAACGCATCCGATGGGATTGCATCGAGGACCCGTTCCCACATTTCAGGGTTACAGGCGATATTGCCCATCCGAACGGCGCAATCCAACGCCATCTGCACGCCTCTCTCTTCGGCGAAACGGACAACCGGTGTCCACATCTCCTTGAACCGTCCCACAAGTTCAACCGATCGGTCCCCTGGATTCCCGGGTTCCGAAGAGAATTGTCCGTAAAAGTGCCAACTGACAGGACTACCCGCATACGTCACGACGATTGGCGCGCCGAGGATATGTGCTGCTTCAATCGCTTGCATTAATGTCTCGCGTGCCGTCTCTCGTGTTTCCAAATCGTCGTCGAGCAGGTTACAGTGTGAGGTCAAGGCAGCGAGATAGACACCGTGCGTTTCGAGAATTTCCTTGACAACTTCGCCACCAGATTGTACAATAGCATTCGGTTCAAAGACACCGGTGGCGTTGGGACGGATTGCGTCAAACCCGTTCGCTTTTGCCCACGTTGCGCATTCGGCAAGGCTCCAAGCACCGTTGCCTGCGCTCGTGCTGAAACTTAAATCCATAATTTCCCTCTTTTTACAGTATCGAGGACTGTCTAAATATGCAAATTCTATGTAATGAAAACGTTACCGAAAAACTATATACGCTCTATAACCAACTCCTTGCGCAACATGGGGACCGTAAGTGGTGGCCCGCGGATACACCGTTTGAAGTCGCGCTGGGTGCTATTTTAACACAAGCAACATCGTGGCGCAACGTCGAAAAAGCGATGGACAATCTCAGAAACGCCGATGCCTTTACACCGGAACAGATCGCTTCTATCAGCCAAGCTGCGCTGGAACGATTGATCCGCCCCTCACGCTACTTTCGTATGAAAGCACAGAAGGTGCGCGCATTCGTAGATTATATTGAGAAGCGTCCGATGCACGTGATGTTTACACAGGATGTCCCCGAATTGCGGGAAGAACTGCTCTCTATCTACGGTGTCGGTCCCGAAACAGCGGATACGATTATCCTCTACGCCGCGGGTAAACCGAGTTTTGTTGTTGATAGTTATACGTATAGACTTTTTTCACGATTGGGATGGGTTGAAGGCAGGTACAACTATGCGAAACTTCGCGCCCTATTTATGGACAATCTCCCCCACGATGTCGAGTTGTTCAACGAATACCATGCCTTGATTGTCCGACACGGCGCAAGGGTATGTCTAAAGAAAACGCCAATTTGCCAAGAGTGTCGTCTACAAGCATCGTGCGCCTATTACAATGCGTCAGAGCAGGAATCTTAGGGATACAGAAATTTCGGTCCAGCAGAGGGTCGGTTCACTCCGCGGCGCGCTGTTCAAGTTTTTGAAAAAAATCGGTTTCAGTGAGAATCGGGATCTCTAATTCTAAGGCTTTATCGTATTTACTACCGGCACCTTCCCCAGCAATAAGGTAATCCGTCTTGCTCGTCACACTGGCGGTAACCCTGCCACCACGCGCCTTAATCTCTTTGGATGCCTCCGTCCGCGTCATACCTTCAAGGCTTCCGGTAACAACGAAGGTTTTCCCGCTAAAGAAACTATCGGTTACCTCACCCGCTTCCGGGCGGATAGATTCTGCTGCTACGGTAAAACAGTGTAAACCGGCTTGTCGTAATTTTTCGAGTAACGGCTGGCTTTGAGAGAAGAAGTTGACAACACTCTCCGCTATCTGCGGACCGATACCGTCTACCGATTCAATATCTTCCAGCGTCGCTTTGCTAAGCGCGTCTAAGGATGCAAAACGTTCAATGAGCAACTCGGCGACGGTCTCGCCGACATGGAAGATGCCGAGTCCGAAAAGTACTTTCTCTACAGATACTGTTTTGCTCTGTTCGATTTGGTGGACAAGGTTACTTGCAGACGGGACACCCATCCGATCCAGTTTACTTAACGGCTCTACTTCCAAAGCGTAGAGATCGGCAACATCGCGAACCAGTTCTTTATCTACTAACTGATCAATTGTCGCGGGACCGAGACCTTCAATCTGGAGTGCGTTGCGCGAGGCATAGTGGGCAACGCGCCGTTTCAGTTGCGCGACACACGCCATGTTCACGCACCGAACTGCAACTTCGTCTTCAGTACGTTGGACGGCGGTATCACACACCGGGCACCGATCTGGAAATACGAAAGCGATTTCATTGCCGGTCCGGTCTGCTGTCAACACTTCGACAATTTTAGGGATAACATCTCCGGCGCGTTCGAGGACAATCCGATCACCGACACGGATGTCTTTTGCCTGAATTTCTTGTTCGTTGTGTAGGGTGGCATTCGTGATCGTTGCACCCGCAAGCACTACAGGTTTTAGGATCGCAACGGGTGTCAGGACACCGGTGCGCCCTACCTGGATCTCAATTTTCTCAATAGTTGTGATGGCTTGTTGTGCATTGAACTTGTAGGCGATTGCCCAGCGCGGATATTTGGAGGTCGCACCAAGTTCACGTTGGTAGGAGAACCGGTCAACTTTTACGACGATGCCGTCGGTCTCATAAGGGAGGTCATGACGTTTTTCTACCCACTGCTCGTAGTAGTGCTGAACATCTTCAATAGATTTATGGCAGATGGTATGCGGGTTACACTTCAACCCCCAACGCTTCATCTGCTCCAGCGATTCCGTATGCGTTGCGAATTCAAATCCTTCCGCATAATTGAGATTGTAGACGAAAATATCTAACGGACGAGAGGCGGTAACAGATGCGTCCTGCAGGCGTAGCGATCCTGCAGCGGCGTTTCGAGGATTCGCGAAAGGTGGTTCCCCTGCTGCCTCGCGCGCCGCATTGATAGCGTTGAGACGGTCTTTCGGAATGAATACCTCACCCCGGACCTCTAATACCGCGGGGATCCGTGTTTCCGTTTCTACAAGTCGCAACGGCACCGAACGGATTGTTCGTAAATTGTCCGTTATATCCTCGCCGTATTCACCATCGCCACGGGTGAGACCGCGAGTGAAGACACCATCCTCGTAAATCAGCGAAACGCCTAAGCCGTCTATCTTTAACTCTGTCGTATACTCGGCAGGCGCATCTTCTAATAACCGCTGGACGCGTTCCCCGAATTCTCGTAGTTCCTGTGCGTCGTAGCTATTGTTCAGGCTCAGCATGGCGTTCCGATGCAGTATACGGGTACCTAACACAGCACCGCCACCGACCCGCTGGGTTGGCGAATCGGGTGGAATAGGCGCGTCAGATGCCGCTTCGAGTTCCTCAAGCCGTTTCATGAGCACATCGAATTCGGCATCCGATATTTCCGGCTGGTTTTCGATGTAGTACTTACGCTCATGATAGCGTATTGATGCCCGCAGATCGTCAATCTCTTTTTGCATGACACTTCATCCGGTTTTAGAAGAATTGTAAGCGACCTCGACCGGGCGCATATAACCTATTTGCGTCATTGTGTATGTACTGACAGATCGCTTGCGATCGTTAATCGCCGCTGGCGTGTAAAAGTGCGGGGACGCGTATAGCCTTCACCTGTCGGTCCCGCAATCGTCATCGCTAAAAAACCTTCACCTTCGAGTCCGCAGGACGCATAAGACGGCGCATTGATAACCACAACCGTGCAATCCATCGCTTTGTTGAATTGCGTGATACGTTTGCTGTTGTTCGTATGGAGTACTGCGGTGTGTCCACGTCCACCCTCTGCCCTGAGCGCGCCTGCTAACGCTTCATCGAAATCGCGACACCGCACGACCGGAAGGATCGGCATCAGGTACTCATTAATAACAAAGTTGTGATCCGCTGGAACTTCTACGACAATCGCCACCGTCCCTGCAGGCGCAGTAATACCTGCAGCACTTAAAATAGTCGTAGCGTCTTTACCGATGTATTCCTTGTTTGATTCGCCTTTTTCGCTGACGACCGCCTCTAAATCCTGAAGTTGACTTGCACTCAACAGATGACCGTCGTTCCGAGTGAGTTCCTGAACCGTCTCATCCGCAACGGATTCAATAACAAAGAGTGCTTTCTCGCCGATGCAGAGTAGATTGTTGTCGAAACTGGTGCCCGCGATAACGTGTTTCGCTGCCTGCTGGATGTCGGCGGTTTCGTCAATAATCGCCGGTGGGTTACCGGGACCCGCAGCAATCGTCTTTTTACCACTTGATAGGGCAGCCCTCACAACGGATGCGCCACCAGTGGCAACGAGCATCGCAATGTCAGGATGCTCCATAATCTCTTTCGCGGTTCGCAGACTCGCATTCGCGACAGAGGTGAGCAGATTAGGGGGTGCCCCAGCTTTAACGATCGCTTCATTGATGACGTGCATCGTCTCTTCGGTGCAATCACGCGCATTTGGGTGCGGGCTGAAGACGACAGCGTTGCCCGCAGATAGCATTATAATCGCGTGGTTAATCACCGTTGATGTCGGGTTCGTGGTAGGTGTGATGGAATTAATGACACCAAAAGGGACGTACTCAATGAGAAGTGTTCCGGCATCCCCGGAGATCGCTTCCGAGATAAGATCGTCTACACCGGGTGAGAGTGTTACGGCACCTTCATTCTTCATGACCTTGTGTGCCGCATTGCCCATATTCGTGTCTTGTACTGCCAAGTCGGCAAGACTTTTCGCATTCGCAAGCGAAACCGCTTTGATCGCTTCAATAATCTCACGTCTTTTGGCAAACCCGAGTTTGACAAATGCTGCTTGCGCTGTTTTTGCAGCTGCGATAGCCTCCGCTGCCGTTGCGAAAACGCCAGCCCGGGAAGAACTTGCCCCGACAGAAGGTGTCAGTTCTGCCGTCGCTGGACCCTCTTTTTGCAGTGTTCTTAAAACCTGAGAAACAATTTCTTCAATCTGTTTTTCGTCAATTTGTGCCATTCAGCCCTCCAGTATATACCTTACCGCATCGGACGCGCCTAAAGCGCACATCATAAAACCACTGGCGGCACCGTAGATACAGAACCCGTGGCAATGCTAACATGTTCCCCGCTAAAGAAAGCGAAGTAGGGCAAAGGTACAGAAGTCATCCCCCGCCCTACGTCCCGATCTATTTGCTGGAATTCTTCGCTTCCGACGAACTTCCGCCGCCAAGAATGGTCTCCACATCTGCATGTGGGCGAGGGATGACATGCACCGACACCAATTCACCGACCGCTTTCGCGGCTTCGGCACCCGCATCTGTCGCCGCTTGTACCGCACCGACATCACCACGAACCATCACTGTGACAAAACCGCCACCGACCTGCTCTTTTCCGACCAATTTAACGTTCGCGGCTTTCACCATGGTGTCGGCAGCTTCAACCGCTCCGATAAGTCCGCGTGTTTCAACCATTCCTAATGCTTCATTGCGCATGTAATTAAACTCCTTGTCTGTAGAAAAATAGAATGCAAAGCACCCTGCAGCGCACCACCGATATGTGTTTGTAATTCTGCTGTAGTGCAGGTACGCGCATAGGTCCCTTAATCAAAATATGCTCGTTAATAATGATACTACAAAATCCGTTTTTCTGCAAGTCAAATTTTAACTTTGACTACGACGTTTATGTTGAACCTTTAGGTCAAATCTAATTACCGAAAACCGATAACTGACGACTGATAACTATTTCCCAATTTTGTCTTGACTTTTAATCGGAATTCTGATAAAATATTATAAACTTTGACATGAACGATTAGCCCCTTTTCTAAACGGAAGTTGGAGCACCTCAGTCTCTCGTCGCGTGAAAGGTGGTTGTGTAGATCCGGACGAACCCGAATTTCGGTAAAGTTTGCAAAACGGAACGTTTCATCTAAAAATAACCAACGAAGGAGATCTCATTTTGAACACGAATTTGGAGGCAAAGCAGGAAGCCGCACTCCGAAAAATCCTGTCGGAGGTGCCAGATACCTCGACGTATACACCCGTAACAGACGCTTTGAATAGAGCAACTGAATTAGGCGAGGAGAAGATTGCAGCAGTCCTAAACGGTTTCAGTTCGATGCCTCAATCTACAACCGTTTTCGCGAATCCGGTACTACACAAAGCCGCAGTCGATTGTGACGGCACACAGATAACCTTGAATATCCGTAGTTTCGCAATCCGTGGTATCGTTTCCGAAAGTGAAATCGTCGCAGACAAACTCAGTCCAGCATTCGTTATTTTCGCAGGACTGTTCGGTAGACGACCCGCGACTGATGACAGTGGACTCGATGAAACAGCGGTCCTATCAGACTTAATAGACAGCAAATTTTACGAATTCATCACAACTCGCAGAGAGAGTCTCACTGGTGAACAACGCCTCGTTAATCAGGTCGCAGAATTTGCGAAATCCTTCCCGGAAGCCGGCCCTGAGGCTGCGATTCAACACTTCTCAACACTCCGTAAACTCGGTGTCCCGAACCAGAAAGGAATTACCGGCACACGGGAACCCGATTCACTCCTACTTGAACTCATCGAAACACACATGGAAAATGTCGCTGTCGGGGCAGTTTCGGCGTATATGCGACATCAACTCCGTGAGAACCCCGCATTACACCCCCAAGTTCTGGCAATGCGCGCGACCGATCTCATCACTGAGTATCAAAAGAACGGAAAGACCGCCTTCCAGAACTGCTATAGTCTCCTCTTAGGGCGCGAAGCCTCTACTGTCGAAGCAGATATTTTAGAACGGATGGGCATTATACAGATACACCACGGTTCTGCGGGTTCCAACGTCGTCGCACGTTATCTCGCAACGTTACACACCGGTGCTGTTTCCGACTTCTTCGTCGCAGCGCAGATGGCTTTAGACGGTAATCGACATTTCGGAGCGATTCACGACATGACGACGTTTATCAATCAAATCGAATCTCTTGATGCCGACGCGCTTGAAGCCGCTATCTATGAACGGATGCAATCCGCACTGCCGACCTTCGGGCACCCCGAAATCGCAGCCGCCGGACGTGCTGATGAAATCCAGCAAGACCCGCGACCCGCGATCTACTTCAATCCGCTCCTTGAGGCTATTGATAACGGTGATATTCAACTCAATGACCGACAGAAAAAGCGATTAACGATTATCCAACGCATTTATCAACTCGCCTTCGTTGAAGGGTTCGTCCGTCCAGGACGTGAAAACGATCCGCCGCTCCGATTAACGCCGAATACCGATTTCGGCGGATGGGCTGTCCAAGAAGGGTTGGACATCTATGAACACGACAGAACCCTGTTGACATACATCTTCCGAGGCTTCGGTTGGATGATGGATGCCCGCGAACAACTCCCCTTGAAAATTATCCGACCCGTTATCCCACCACACCCAGATATCGTTCCGAAACCGAACGACGATACGGCTATCTCCGACGAAGTCGTGGCGTTACACAAACGGATGGCAGGTCCAAACGCTTTTTAGAGGTTATCAGTTTTACAGTTAAAGGGAGGCCCTATTAAACCTAAGGTCTCTTTTAACTGATAACTATACAGAGAGGAATACCCGTGATTGAACTATCGCAATTAACAGTGCCAACAGAGGGTGAAAGAATAGGATTCACCGATGGGCAGCTCGTTGTGCCGAATACACCGATTATCCCCGTCATCGAAGGCGACGGCATCGGACGAGACATCATGAAAACGACGCGGCGCGTCGTGGATACAGCCGTCCAGACGGCATACAACGACGAAAAACAGATCGTCTGGTTCGATGTCTATGCCGGCGAAAACGCCATGGCAAAATACAACGAATGGCTGCCACAAGACACCTTCGACGCAATTGAACATTTCCGCGTTGCCCTAAAGGGGCCCCTGACGACCCCTGTCGGCGGCGGATTTCGGAGTTTAAACGTGACCCTGCGTCAGGTGCTTGAACTCTACGCATGTGTCCGTCCGGTCCGTTATTTCCAAGGTGTCCCGGCACCTGTCACACATCCCGAAAAGATGGATGTCGTGATCTTCCGTGAGAATACGGAGGATGTCTATGCCGGTATCGAATGGGAACAAGGCACCCCGGAAGTCAAAAAGGTTATTGAACTGCTCCGTTCCGAAATGGGTGTAGATATCCGCGAAGATTCGGGTGTCGGTATAAAACCGATCAGCATCTTTGCGACGAAACGCTTGGCACGCATGGCGATCCAATACGCAATCGACCACGGCAGACGCAGCGTTACCTTTGTCCACAAGGGTAACATCATGAAGTTTACCGAAGGTGCGTTCTCCGCTTGGGGATACGAACTCGCTAAAGAGGAGTTCGCCGAACAGACCATCACGGAAGACGAACTCTACAGTGACTACGACGGTCAGTGTCCCGAAGGCAAGATTATCGTCAATGACCGAATCGCTGACAGCATGCTCCAGCAGATTTTAACGCGGACAGATGAGTACGACGTAATCGTCACGCCGAACCTCAATGGCGATTATCTCTCGGACGCAGCAGCCGCACAAGTCGGCGGTATCGGCATGGCACCCGGCGGTAACCTCAGCGACGAAGTCGCACTCTTTGAAGCCACCCACGGCACCGCACCGAAGTACACCGACCAAGATGTCGTCAATCCGGGTTCGCTGATCCTCTCTGCTGTGATGATGCTGGAACACATCGGCTGGCAGGAATCCGCCGACCTAATCATCGCTGGACTTGAGAGAACCATCCTCCAAAAACGCGTGACCTACGACCTCGAGCGTCTCATGGACGGCGCGACAAAAGTCCGCACCTCCGAATTCGGCGCAGCGATCATCGAAAACTTTTAGCGATACTAATTTCACCATACATAACAGAGGGACGGCACATGTCCTTAAAAACAAAAATTATTCTCGGAGCCGGAGTATTAGCTGCCATCGGCATCGGAATAGGTCTTGAATTACATCGGCTCCACAGACGCATTCTGGAAGAACTGGTTGCAATCCGCAAACAAGGCGAACGGTAGGCGCGGTTTCCAATTGTATATGTTTCCCTTAAGTTAGTAGGTGCGGTTTCCTAACCGCACCCATAAGTGTCAATCTTAGAGACAACAACCAACGCGGTCCCCAGACCGGTAGGTTCGGTTTGTAACCGAACCGGACTCTAAGCGAAAACCTTGAAGACTTCAAAAACTTCTTCAGTCACGTAGCGACGGAATGTTTATAGCAGTGTCTTTTTAGCCCTATAAGGGCGACATTTGTGTAGTTCTAACCAAAAAATATTCCCCGTTCTATGTCAGAGAGCGAGGTACACATCATGATTACCGAACTCCGCGTCCAAAATTTCAAGTCGTGGAAAGATACAGGTAAGTTACAGATAGCACCCTTAACCGGATTCTTCGGCGCGAACAGTTCCGGCAAAACCAGTCTTTTGCAAACGCTGCTCATGCTAAAGCAGACCGTAGAACGTCCACCAGATTGGAATGGCGTGATTGATTTCGGTGATGATAATTCCCTTGTAAACTTGGGAAGGTTTGACGACCTCATCCACGGACACAGACGAAACGATCCATTCCAAATCTCGTTGTCATGGAAGTTCTCCGAAAAACTAAGTATAGAAGATAACGACGGAGTAGATACTTTCTCGTTTGAACTTAGCATCAATAACGTGGAAAATTCAGTTTCTAAGGTGAATTTCAATTATAAGGCAGGTGAGCAACGCTTTAATATAGACGAGGATAGTCACGGGAACTTTTGGTTTTCTGTTCCTAATATGCCAACCCCTGTCTCTCTATTCCGATGCTATGGGATTAACGACGGTTCGCTTGATGCTCGCCAACTTTTTTCACCACTCCAAACCCGTTTTGAAAACCTGTTCCGCAGCATTCGCTATCTAGGTCCCCTCCGTGAATATCCGCGCCAGCATTACGCATGGCAAGGTAAGCATTCGCCGGGTGTAGGTCAGCACGGAGAAGATATGGTCACCGCCCTCTTTTCTGGACGAATTCAACTCCGTGATACTGAGGAACAGGTACCCAAATGGCTGGAGCGATTGGATTTAATCGACTCCTATCGGCTCAACCCTATCTCCGGTTCAGAAAAAGACTACGAATTCCTTGTTCAAAAGTACAAAGGAGGTCCCGAAGTCCGACTCACAGATGTCGGTTTCGGTGTTTCGCAAATCCTACCGGTATTAGTCCTCTGCTATTACGTGCCTGAAGGAAGCATCCTCATCCTTGAGCAGCCTGAAGCCCACCTCCACCCGAAAGTCCAATCCGAATTGGCGGATCTACTCATTGAGGTCGTCAAAAATCGGGGGTTACAGATTATCTTTGAGAGTCACAGTGAACATCTACTGATACGATTAATGCGACGCATCGCTGAAGAACAAATTTCGGCAGCCGACACCGCCTTCTATTTTTGCGAAATGAACGAAGGCGTATCTGAAATTGAGGGGCTCAATGTAGATGACTACGGAAACATCACGAATTGGCCACAAAACTTCTTTGGCGATGAGATGGGCGACTTGGCAGCAAAGACTAAAGCGGAGATGAAACGTAAGAAAGCAAACAAATGATGAAAGTTATTGTAGATACAAATGTCCCGCTGGTTGCCAATGGAAAAGCAGACCAAGCCTCTGAAGATTGCGTAGAAACCTGTATTGACGAACTGATGAAGATTACCGAAGGGGACGTAAAATTAGTGTTGGATGATCAACGGCGAATCATCTCGGAATACCGGAATAAGTTGAATCCGGGAGGTTTTCCTGGTGTCGGAGACGCTTTCCTCAAATGGGCAGAGATTAATTGGGCAAACCCGCAACAATGCGATTTGGTTTCCATTACGCCTGTTGATGATTCAGAAACTAATTTTCAAGAGTTCCCAACAGACCCAGCGTTAGCGGACTTTGATCCAGATGATAGAAAATTCATCGCTGTCGCACTCGCACACTCCGAGAACCCTCCCATTCTGCAGGCAGTAGATGGTGCTTGGTGGACTTACCGCGACGCACTCCGTCAAAATGGTGTCACAGTCGATTTTATCTGTGAAGACGATATTCGTTCGACCCTGAGTTCGTAACACTTCAAAACATAGGAGAGATCGTGTGATTTATGAAATAAGAACCTACAACCTAAAACTCGGTCAACTTAACGAATACTGGAAACGTTTCAGCGAGAAGTTACCCGGTCGTCAAGAACTCTCAAAACTCGGTGGACACTGGTATACTGAGGTGGGACCGTTGAATCAGATGGTCGCCGTATGGCCCTACGAGAGTCTCGAACAACGAGCAGAAATCCGACGCGCTGCCGAAGCCGAGCCAAATCCGGTATGGCCTCCCGATACGAGTGATCTCATTATATCAATGGTCTCTGAAATTTATCTGCCTGCCCCCTTTATGGAACTCTTAGGCGAAAAGGACATCGGACCCTTGTATGAGATGCGTCTGTATACCTATCCTTCTGAAGGCATGCCACAAGTGTTGGAGGCGTGGGGCGCGGCTATCCCCGAGCGCGTGAAGTTCTCACCATTAGCAGGTTGCTGGTATTCGGAATACGGTGGAGTCAACAATTTCATACATCTATGGGCATACAAGAGTTTTGAGGAACGCCAACGGATCCGAGCAGAGACGCGAGAGAAAGGTGTCTGGCCCCCCAAAGGCTCTGTCCGGCCCATCACACAAGAGAGCAAACTCCTACTCCCCGCGCCTTTCTCACCCATGCAGTAGGTTATTCTCCTTCAACAGTGAGTCCGTATAGCCCCGTAGAGGCGACATTTGTTCAGTTTCTTGTTTATCCTTCTGCCCTGGCGAGGTAACCCACTCATACTGCTAATACCAACGCCTTAAAGTGTTCTTCAGGAACTGGCAATCCATCTTCTTCAAGTACAGCGATATATCCTTCAATCGCTTCTCTGATATTATTCACAGCTTCCTGTTTTGTTTTCGCTTGACTGATGCAACCTGGCAAACTGAGGCATTCTGCAACCCAATAACCATCTTCTCCGGGGTAAATAACAACTTGTCTCATTATGCAGTAGTTTCCTCCCTTAACTTAAGAACGTTAATAGGAGCGAGCTGTGCTCGCGACACTTACTGACCACCGACTGCTGACTGTTATGTAAAAAAATATAGGCGAGGAATCTCTTTCCTCACCGAAAAAGAATAGGGCTTACACAGGTTGCTCTTTTGTAGCATAGGCTGTTAGCCTGTGCCCTGAGAACGTCTCTGTTCTTTGAGAGTTTACCTGATAACGGAGCGTCATATCGTCAAAATTGCGTAAGCCCTAAAGAATTGAATAATATGTCTAACAGCTCATTGCTGGTGTTCAATTCTTTTTCACTTCTTTCTTACTTTCCTCAGTTTGGCGTGGATCATCGGTTGGTACAACCTTGGAATCAAGAGGATGGGACAAGCCGTAATTAGCACCCCGTCCACCTCGAATAGCACCTTGCAACGCATCAACGAGACGGTAAAAATCCGATATAAGCTGAGCATCAATCTTCGGATTGTTTTCAATAGTCGCATCGTCAACATTCCGGTCAGAGGACGTATTCACCTCAGATGTATCGTTCTTGTTCTCTTCTACCGTAGAGGAAATAACTGGATGGCGTAAGTCTTTCATTAGTGACCCTCTTATTTCATTACTATAATTTGGACAATTTCCTATAGAATAAGAGATCGCTGGTTTTCTGTTCTCTTTGTAGAATAGGCTGTTAGCCTGTTCTATCTTGCGTCTTTTCTCCAAGTTCACCACCGCTCAAAGCTTGCAGAAAATAGAAACGGTTCCTTAAAAATAAATACTATACGGAACAAAAAACTGCCCAAACTATTGTATTTCATTAAAGAATTATTCACCGTCTTCTGATCGGAATTCGTGATCGACGTATTGTAAGTTTGCATGGATTATTTCGGGTGTGTACAAACACGTCAGGCTGCTCCGTTTGTATATAGTTTTCAAGTGAAAAAAAATAGTCATCAAGTGTAAAGGAGAGACCTGGGATATCCTCAACCCTCTCAATTTTTAGACGGATGGGATCCGAGGCTAACGTATCCCTTGAAATCGTGCGCCCATGAGAACGCCAACGCGCATAATCGCTTAGGACTCTGGCTATTTCATCTGCTCTTTCTCTCCTTTCTTCCGGTGTAACAGGATTGCCTGTCGAATTGTGCACATCCCAAGTTCTAAATTTATATTTAGAAAGCCACCCAGTCAAAAGATCCTGCGATAACAGGCGGGCTTGCTCAAACTGGTAAAGTTCACCCGCATCAAAATTATTGAGAAGGATTAACTCCGCTGTGTTCAATTGTCCCGATTCTGCTTTTTCGTAGAGCCTCTGATACTGGTTCAGATATGACATGGCTGGTACAAACTTTCCATTCTTCTCAATTTGCGGATCAATCGGTCCCAAACACGAGAAGTAATTCATGATGATTTTATCACCTGCCATCACAAAAACCGTGCCTGCCGACATTGCTCGGTTCGGAACTATAAAGTAAACCTCATTGTAATGATGACGAACCACATTTACCATTCGCTCAACGACTTCAACGATACCACCACCCGTATCTAAAACAATGGCTATTCGTCTCCAGCGATTTTGTAGCTGCTCAAGAGTACTTCTGATGGCTTTGTCTAAATCTGGATATATCGGACCGAATATCGTGAGTACATCTGCTTGCAGGACATCCTCAAGCCTATTGAAGTATCGGTTGAGGATATCCCGTGTGTAACCGCTAATAGGGCGCTGTGTCACTAATAGGTTTCTCCCTTGAATTAAAAGCATTTATCTGATATAGTATATCACACTTATCGTATATGTTATACTATATTTGGCTTTTCGTCAACTATCAATTTTCACTGCCAACGCATGCATTCAATTTTCATAACGAAGCTACACAATGGCAAAAAAGAAACGCACCACGCAACAAAAAGAAGTCCAAGACTACGGACACAATACCGCAACCCGAAAGAACAATCCACCCGCAGGCATCGCCGCACAAGGAAAAATCAAAGAGACACCGAAACAGGAATACGCATACAATCCGCACCTACCCCCCAACCTCCGATTCGACCCAAACGGAGACGCAGATAAACTCCCCGAACTGCTCCAAAAGGCACAACAGCAAGCACTCACCGCCGAGGAAACCAAAACCATCGCCGATGCACTCCGACCCTACGCCGGCCCATGGCTCGAATAGGCGGGCAAACAGGAGGCAAAATCCTTCACCGTCGATCCGGTAGCACTGCACATCCACGAGCGCGTCAGTGCCAAAGCCATCTTGAAGGTTGCGGAACGCCAAAACGTCCAACGTGAACTCTTCGCCGATCCGCAACAAGATTACAGCAAGGCAGTCGATTTCTATCAGCACGACGTAGATTGGGCGAACCGTCTCATCCTCGGCGATAGCCTCACCGTCATGAGTTCCCTTGCACACCGAGAAGACCTCGCCGGTAATGAGATGATGAGAGACCCACAGCTACTGGGGCAGGAATTGAATAAACTGATTGCCTCTGAGAGTTGATATTTTTAATTCCGTTCACTATCCGTGCAGCTGGGAAACCGCACCTAAGTTTCACAAGGCAGAGATACACTTGATTTCTGGGACCTAATCAGTTAAAATTGCAGTATGAACAGAAGAGACACCTTGCTTGATAAAGCACGGCGAAACCCGAAAGGCTTACAATTTCGAGAATTTGAACGTCTGATGCGTCAATGCGAATGGACACAACGCTGGCAGCGAGGCAGTCACCGAACTTGGTACTCACCAAAGGGACACCGTCTCATTGTCCAGCCTGATCGTTCAATGGAAAAGGGATACCAAGTCCGACAGTTTCTCAAGCAATATAATCAGGAGGAAATAGATGAAGAAAAATAACTACGACGATTTCGATGGCTTCATGGTTAACGTATTTTTCGATGAAGACGGTGATTATCTCGCGCATCTTGTCGAACTCCCTAACGTCTCGGCTTTCGGACCGACACCTGCCGAGGCACTGCGCGAATTGAAAACAGCATGGGAACTGATGAAAGAATGTTATCAAGAAGATGGTGAACCTGTTCCAAAAGCACCTTCGCGGAATGGATACCAGGGACCGTTTAATATTTCTGTTGATGCGGAGCTTTATCACGCTTTAACGGACGAAGCGGAAAAATCTAACATGAGTCTTTACGCTCTTGTGACACAAAAGTTATCAAAAACAACAGTCCGCAATACAGATAACATAAGAAAAATGTAGTATTTCAAGAAAAGCCCACGATTAAGACCATCCCAAAAAGGTTTGACATAAGTTTGTGAATGTGCTATGGTATTAAGCATTAGCCTCTAAAATAAAAACCACTACGCCAAACAGATTAAGGTAAACCGTAATATGCCACGTTCAAAACCGTCCGACCTATCGATGATGGAACTCTATAAACAGGTGAAAAAACAGCACGAAGACGCGATCCTCCTCTGTCGGGTCGGTGATTTCTATGAAGCCTTCTTTGAAGACGCTGAACTCATTGCACGCCTGCTTGAAATCGCATTGACAACAAGAAGTCATAAAAACCAAAAATCTCCGCCGCCGCCGATGGCAGGTATCCCGTACCACGCACTCGACTCCTATCTCTACAAACTCGTCAAAGCCGGACATAAGGTCGCTATTCTCGAACAGACCGAGGACGCAAAAGTCGCACGAGAGGAGAACCGACTCGTCAAACGCGATGTCGTCAGAATCGTTACCCCCGGCACCGTGACCGACCCGAAAGTACTTGAGCATAAGCAGAACAATTATCTCATTTCGATTTATCTCAATAAAGACCTCTACGGTCTCGCAGTTGCGGACCTCTCGACAGGTGAATTTCTGGTAACCGAACTCACGGATCCCTCACGTCTCTGGGCAGAGATCCATCGCTTTTCCCCGAAAGAGTGCCTCTTCTCGGAATCCTTTGAAAACGGGGAGATGTTTGAACGTCTGAAAACCGAACTCAAAGCGACGCTCAATTACCTACCCGACTGGCGGTTTGAGGTCAATACGGCGCGAACGGAACTCCTCGAACATTTCCAAACGATCTCCCTTGACGGTTTCGGATGCGAACATCTACACACCGCTATTTCTGCCGCTGGTGCGCTCATCTATTACCTCAATGAAACCCAGAAACAGGAAGTCGAACACATAGTTTCCCTTCACACCTATACGCTCTCCGATTTTATGGTGTTGGATGCCGACACGCAGCGCAACCTCGAACTGACAACCTCTATTCGCGACGGCTCCACAAAAGGCACGCTCCTTGAAGTGCTCGATCAAACAGTGACGGCGATGGGCGGCAGGCGGATACGACAGTGCGTCTTACAACCGCTCCTTGATGAAAAAGAGATCACAGCGCGACTTGATGCTGTTGATGAACTCAAGACACAGATTAACCTTCAAGAAGAACTCCGGGACGCACTCGAACAGATGTATGATATTGAGCGACTCATCTCGCGGATCAGTCTCGGTTCCGTGAACGGACGCGACCTACACGCACTCAAGGAGTCTCTCCGCCTCATTCCCGATGTCAAAGTGCAGCTACAAAATTGCCACAGCGAACTCTTGGTGTCCCTGGACGAAACGCTGGACACACTGCCTGAGTTGATCGAGTTGATTGAGAAAGGTATCCATCCCGACCCGCCGGCAACGATTCGCGAAGGCGGTATCATCTGCGACGGTTATAACGAAGAACTCGACGAACTTCGTGAGATTGTAGGGAAGGGAAAAGACTGGATCGCCGCTATGCAGGAAGAGGAGCGTAAACGCAGCGGTATCCAATCCCTAAAGATCGGATTCAACCAAGTCTTTGGCTATTACATCGACGTGACGAAACCGAATCTGAGTATGGTGCCGGAACACTATATCCGTAAACAGACGCTTCGGAATTCCGAACGGTTCATCACACCCGAACTCAAGGAACAGGAGGCGAAAGTCTTGAACGCCGAAGACCGGATCCAGACTTTAGAATACGAACTCTTCTGTCAGATTCGGGAGGAGGTATCGAAGTGGACGGAAGCCATCCAGAAAATCGGCGCGGCACTCGCGATGGTTGATGTCCTCGCCAACTTCGCGTATATCGCATCAAAATATAATTATGTGAAACCGACTGTCGCAGCTACAGATGAGATCATTATCCGAGACGGTAGACATCCGGTCGTCGAGCAGCTGTTTACACAAGAAGGTTTTGTCCCGAACGATACAGTCCTTAACTGCGACGACGAGCAATTGCATATCATCACGGGACCGAATATGAGCGGCAAAAGCACCTATCTCCGCCAGACAGCACTCATCGTTTTGATGGCACAGATCGGATGTTTCGTGCCTGCATCCGCCGCAAAGATCGGTCTGGTAGACCGGATATTCACACGCGTCGGCGCATCCGATAACCTCGTGATGGGACAGAGTACGTTCCTCGTTGAGATGAACGAAACGGCGAATATCCTCAACAACGCCACCCGAAATAGCCTCGTCATCTTCGATGAGGTCGGGCGCGGCACCAGCACATTTGACGGACTCAGTATCGCCTGGGCGGTTTCGGAGTATCTCCTTGACGAAAAACGGATGGGTGCGAAAACGCTCTTCGCGACACACTATCACGAGTTGGTGGAACTCGCCAGCAAATATAAACGTGCGAAGAACTACAACGTCGCTGTCCATGAGGACGGTCAAAAAGTGACATTCCTTAGAAAAGTCGTCCCCGGCGGGGCAGACCAGAGTTACGGGATACACGTCGCACGGCTCGCAGGATTGCCACAAGTTGTGATTACACGCGCACAACAGATCCTTGAGGTGCTTGAACAACACAATCTCAGCGTTGAGGCAGACGGCGCAACCGAGCAGTCTCCGAAAACACACCCGACAATGCCGAAACCGCGCCGACGTGTCTCCCGAAAGACACTCCAGAGCGATTCATTGCAGATGGCACTCTTTACACCGAAGACGCACCCGCTCATCGAAGAACTCCGACAGCTGGAACTCACGCAAGTAACACCTTTAGACGCGGTGAATATCCTCTATGATCTGAAGGCAAAGGCGGAGGAGTCTTGACACAGGTTAGGCGGCAGCGATGCAGTCCCCTTCTAATGCACCGAGCGTGACACGCTGAATCTGATTGATCGCACTCTCTGGGGCATCGATGAGGACGCGAAGGTAGTTGTCCGTAAAACCGGCGAGATGGTTGTTTTCACCTTCTCTGCTCGCTTCGATCAACACCTCTTTCTGTTTCCCAAGCATCCGTTGTCGAAACGCTATGTTGAGGCGTTCACCGAGCGCAATCATCTCCCGGCTCCGTGCAGCAGAGATATGTGGTGACACCTGATCCGGGTAGGTCGCAGCGGGCGTACCTTTGCGGGGTGAGTAGCGGAATACATGCAGTTGGCTGAAGCCGATCTCTTCAACGAATCGGCACGATTCATCAAAATGGGCATCCGTCTCGCCGGGGAATCCGACCATAATATCGGTCGTAATCCCGACATCGTCGCCGAAAACACGCCGTAGGTTCTCAACGAGATGCGCAAAATCGGCTGTTGTATAACGCCGACGCATCTGTTGCAATATCTCATCCGAACCGGCTTGGATAGGTAGATGGAAGTGCGGCATACATTTCGGAAGTGCTGCCATCCGTTCACCGAGGGTATCTGGGAAATACATCGGCTCAATCGAACTGAAACGGATGCGTTCGATGCCCTCAATATCGTGGATATGCGCTAAAATATCGGCAATATCTCTGTCTCGACCAGTATCCATACCGTAGGCACCGAGATGCACACCGGTGATGACAATCTCCTTGATGCCGCTGTCGGCAATGCGACGTGCCTCTTCAGCGATGTCATCAAGTGGACGGCTCGTCATTCGACCGCGCACATAAGGGATGATGCAATAGGTACAGAAAGCACTACACCCGTCTTGGACTTTGATAAGTGCGCGTGTGCGCTTACCAGCATCGCTAACCCCAGTGCTGAAGCGTGCGTGTTCTCGAATAGCGTCGTGTTGCACCGGTTCTATTGAGAGAAGTGGATTCGACGTGTGAGGAACCGTCTCCGTTGAGGATGGCGTTTCGGCGTGTAATAGGTCCAGGTAGTGCTGAAAATCTGCCTTCTCACGGTTACCGAAAACGAATGATACACCCGGTATGTCTTCAATCGCCGCCCGATCGCTTTCAGCATAGCAGCCGGTAACGAGCACCTTTGCGTTCGGATGCTGTCGGATAGCTCTCCGAATCGCTTGCCGTGCTTTTTGATCGGCGACGTTTGTTACTGTGCAGGTGTTGATAAGGTAAAGGTCCGCTGGCTGACGTGAACCCTCGTCGTCAAGGACGGTGTATCCGTTACGTCGAAGCGTCTCACGCATCGATTGCGTATCGTATTGGTTGACCTTACAACCCATCGTAATCAGTTTTGCAGTCTTCATATTTCTAATTAGGGACATCTCTGCGCGTTGTTTGATGATGTGAATCTCTGGTTTGCCGGTAAATATTATACCGAATTTTTGCCTGAATTGCAAATAGAGTTACCTAATTTTCCTACTAAAAATAGGTTGGTTCGTAGCATTCAGTATAATCGTAGATTGGGTTGAGGGGACTTCGGTAAGTTCCGTTCAACCCAACCTACGGGAACTGGAGACTGGAAACTTCTGAAAACTGGCAACTGATAACTGAAGACTATCTATTATGATAATTCAATCGATTTGCCGGTGCGTGCGCATTCGTAGATTGCCATGTTGAGCGCGACAGAACGTCTGCCTTCATAGCCGTCAACTGCGGGAGATGCACTGTTGTTGATAACACGGATCGCATCTTCAATCACATTGTTCGGATAAGGCGGAAGCTCAATATTCGGCTCATCATCATCAACGAATGACCACATCTCCGGTCCGAGACCGACGATGCCTTTTTCACCGTGGACGTGAATCATTGAGACGTTACCGCCGGGATACGTTGTCGTTGTCAGAACGTGACCAAGTGCCCCGGTTTCAAATTCGAGGATCGCCGAGGTCATATCCTCAGTTTCGCAATTTTCGTGATCGTAGACATCAAAGTGTGCACCGATAATCCGTTTGACGGGTCCCATGAACCAGAGCATAAGGTCAATGTAATGCACACCTTGGTTCATAATAGAGCCACCACCGTCGAGTTTCCATGTGCCGTGCCAACCGACGTAGTAGCTATCCGGACGTTTCCATTTCATGCGGAGTTCGCACAAGAGGGGTCTACCGATAGCACCGTCCGTGAGTGCCTGCTGGATCCGACGGTTGTGCTTACCGTATCGTTCGCCGAAGTCCACGAGCAATTTGACATCGTTGTCTTCGCAGGTTTTAATGAGAGAATTACAATTTTCGACGCTGACATCCATCGGTTTGGTCGTGATAACGTGTTTACCGCGGCGCGCTGCCTCCTCGCCGAATTTTCCGTGGAGTCCGCTCGGGGTCATAATCATTGCCACATCGATATCGTCGCGGTCGAACATCTCAAGTGCATCGCCATGACTCTCGCAGCCGAAACGTTCTTCAGCCGCCTTGCGCCGATCTTCAACGAGGTCGGCTACAGCGACGAGTTCCGCACCGTCTGTGCTGTGAATCATACCGGAGCGGTTCATACCCATACCTAAACCAACAACGCCAAAACGTAGATTTTTAGCCATTAGAATATCTCCTTTTTTATAAGCCATCAGCAATCAGGGCGGGCTGCTACGCAACCCTTTCAGCAGTCAGACGGAAGAACGATAATTAACACAGGGCAGCCGCATATTATTTTTTGACACGAACCGTTCTTTACTGACGGCTGACAACTGACGGCTGACAGCCATTATAGCATATACAGAGATGATGTGTTACAAAAAATTGACAACACGTACATTGAGATTAATACTGACGGTCTTTGTCCTTCACACCGTTTTCTATCCTTATGTCTTATACGCGGATGGCATCCATTTCACTGATATAACAGCGGAACTCGGTGTCGAATTTCGCCATGTAAACGGTGAGAGTGGACAGAAATACTTCATCGAACCCATCGGCAGCGGGGTTGTTCTCTTCGATTTCGACAACGACGAGGATTTGGATCTCTATCTCGTCAACGGTAGCGATCTACCCGGACGAACTTCACCAGTTATACCGACAAACCGTCTCTATCGTAACGACGGCGATACCTTCACGGATGTAACGATACAAGCAGCCGTTGGCGATACTGGCTACGGATTAGGCGGTTGCGTCGGTGATTACAATAACGACGGGTTTACCGACCTTTATGTAACAAACTACGGTTCAAATGTCCTCTATCGTAACAACGGTGACAGCACTTTTACAGATGTCACGCAGTCCACTGGGACCGCCGGAAATCAGTTCAGTAGCGGATGTGCTTTTGTAGACATTGATACCGACGGTTACTTGGATCTCTATGTCGTCAACTATGTTCAATTTGATCCAGAGAGAAACCCAGAATGCACTCGGCAGGGGATTCCGACCTATTGCACGCCAGAAGCACTGCAAGGGGCTGCAGATATCCTCTACCGCAACAACGGGGACGGCACTTTCACAGACATAACGGCAGCGGCAGGCATCAGCGGCACAAGCGGAAAAGGGTTAGGGGTCGTCTGCGGCGATGTCGATAACGATGGCGATATAGATGTTTTTGTTGCGAACGATACTACACCGAATTTCCTCTATTTGAACGATAGCGATGCTGCGATTAAGATGACAGAGGACGCGCTTTTCGCCGGTGTCGCACTCAGCGAAGAGGGGCGCGCCTACAGCGGAATGGGTACGAACCTTGGCGATTTCGACAACGACGGCTATCTTGACATCGTCATCACAAATTTTCAGGACCAGACGAATAGCCTCCATCACAACGCACAGAGCGGTTTTTTCAATGAGGTGAGTTTCGCAAAAGGTATCGGCGAGAAGAGTCTCCGCTACTTGGCGTGGGGTGTCGATTTCGTCGATTTTAACAATGACGGTTGGTTAGACCTGTTCGTTGCGAACGGTCACTTGGACGACAATATCGCCGATATTGATCCGATCGGCACTTACGCGCAACCGAACCAACTTTTTCTCAGCAACAGTGGTGTCAATTTTGAAGAGGCTATTGATATGGCAATCGCGGCTCAAAAAGTGAGTCGTGGCACCGCATTCGGTGATATAGATAACGATGGCGATATGGATATCGTTGTCTCTAATCTCAAAGATACACCGACGATTTTACGAAACGATAGCGACAATGCTTCGCAGTGGTTACAGGTCAAGTTGATCGGCACACACTGTAATCGCGACGCAATCGGTGCGCGCGTAGTGCTTGTTTCCGGTGACGTAACACAGACCCGTGAAGTCAAAAGCGGCTCAGGCTACCTCAGCCAGAACGATCTCCACCTACATTTCGGATTAGGCGACGCGACACGGGTTGATACGCTGACAGTGCGATGGGGCTGCGGTAAAGTCCAAACCTTACAAGACATCGAAACCAATCGGGTACTTGTTATTTCGGAAGAGTAGTGCGTCTCCTATGGTGCTGCGTAATCGTCTGGATTGTCCTTCCGCCAATTTGGGAGGTACCCCTCCGTGTGTCCAAAGCCGTAAGAGGGTCCGATTTGGTTCACGCTTGACCAGGGCCACGCTTGACCACCGATGAGACGGAATTCATCGCCTTTACCGCAGAGCCAATAGAACATATGTGCGACGTATCTTGCAGTACCGTGTCCACCATATTCGGCTGTCTGAAAGTCGAAATCGGGTCCTTGCTTCCAATCCCGTGTCGGTGGCACTGTCCGCCAATAACTATATTTCAACATGTGGCGCAACCCTTCCGCAGTAGACTCACCGCGCCGATGGAGAATGCTCTGCGAGTGGATAACAAAAGACCCCGCGGGTCCCGCACTTGAAACGCCTTTTTCGTTTATATCTCGGCTCGTAGAATGGATATGCGAACCGGGCAGCAGTTCTGTAGGACCCATTTCCAAAGGTGTATCTTGTGGGAAATAGAAGACTTCAAGGAAATTGATTTCAGGCCCAAAGACGTGATCCGCATCGTGATGCCACCCCTGTGCAGGCATCGGACACTCAACGCGATGGTTACTGACCAGCACGGGTAACCCCACATTCTTACCGAGTAGCGAACGCAACGCGCCCGCGAGTTCTCGGTTTAGCAGCACATGCTCAATGTACCAATCTTCCAATAGAATAGAACTCGGTTCGTGTGTATCCCGCATGCGTTCTAAATCGGCGTGTGTCATACCTTTCGGAATGAAACACGGATTGATCGGCACATCGCCGTTGAGGTAGTCGAAAGTTCGCTGATTAATTTCATCAGGCACGACACCTTGAAGTTGCAGGTAGCCGTCTCTACAAAACTGCAGCACCTGTGTATCGGTAAGGGTCGGTTCACAATCAAAAGTGCGGTTTGCTTCGTCGTATTTCATTGTTGATTCCCTCACGTTAACGTCACGCGATCCTGTTTGACGAGTTCCTTTACTTCCCATTCCGACCCGTAAGCCGCCAACGCTTTCGTCTCTGGGGAGAGTCTCTCCATCACTTCTGGCGGAAAGAGTTCTCGGATACCGCGATCGTCCTGAAAAAACTGTGTCTTATACCGCAGAATCAAGAACCGCCGATCGCGGTCCTCCGGTTTCCACACCAGCACACCGTGGGTCAACATTTCGGTGATCATCACAACATCTCCCGCCTTCGGCGTTACATTGACGAGCGCGGGATGGAGTGGCGCGTCAGGATTATCGGGTTCAGGGAAAAATAGGTGCTCAGGACGTTCAAATCCGCTTTTGTGGGATCCGGGTAAAACCACCAAACCACCATCTCCGGGATGGACATCCGTGAAATAGAAGAACACAACGATGTCATTCGTGAAGATGCGATCATTTTTGACTTCATACCGTCGCGTCCAGCGGAAGTCTTCCCTTGCACAATGTAGCGGTGTCATCTCCTTGCGTTCGTATGTATTGACAACAAGCGACCCACGATTGAAACGCGGTTTGTTGAAAGTCAATTCTTTGATGATGGGCCATGTCACCGGATGCAGCGTCAACGCTTCGAGCGATTTATCCGCTGAAAATCCGTTTGAAAAACCTTCGCCACCACTGCTAATCCCAGGTGGCAATTCATCTGGTGATGATTGGACAAGCCGTTCGATCGCTGCTTGTGCGTTGCGCAGCTCTTCCGGTGTGAGAACATTCTCTAAATGCAGGTAGCCGCGCAGGTCAAAGAGGTATTTCTGTTTCGGTGTCATGCCTGTTCCTCAAGCCAGATAAGGTTATTGCTCTTGATAAATATGATATAAAGGTTTGCTTTAAATATCAAGATAATTTATAATGTTAACATGAAGCAATAGAGCATAGAGGTTGAGGTGAAGGTGGAGACTTTGTAAAATGAAGAACACGAAAATTCTTAGCAAAGCATTTATCAAACAGACACTTTTGGACAATCGGGAGACTTTGCAGAAATATGGAGTCAAACGGATCGGTTTGTTCGGATCTTACGTGCGAGGGACGGCAACCGCCGCAAGCGACATTGATTTCCTCGTTGAACTCGAAAGACTTACTTTTCGGGACTACATGGGGTTGGCTCTTTTTCTTGAAGATCTGTTTGAGAAAGACGTTGATCTTGTTACCCCTACCTCCATCAAACCGGGTTTCAAGCCTTATATTGAAAAAGAGATAGAGTATGTCACGCAATTATAGTCTATATCTCCAAGACGCAGTGACAGCAATTGACCGTATTGTATCGTATGTTGAAGGCGTTGATCGCGGTAAATTTGAAACCGATCAGATGAGGCTCGATGCAGTTATCCGAAACCTTCAAATCATTGGTGAAGCAGTCAAGAAGATTCCCAATTCAATTCAAAAGAGATATTCAAACATTCCGTGGCGGGAAATTGCCGGGTTAAGAAACAGAGTAACCCACGTATATTTTGATGTGGATATCAATATTATCTGGGATGTAGTGCACTCGGAACTACCGATTTTGAGAAATCAGATCCAAGAGATTATAAAAGAAATAGATGATTGTATTTCAGGTAATTGATGTATCTTACCGATTTGAGGATCTGCTTACAATGTGTTGGAATTCTCAATCAATTTTAATATCAGGCGCATTTAACGAAAAAGGAGGACGCTGTGTTTAATCGAAAGATCCAGTCTATCTATAAACCCTTAACATTGAGTTTGATACTCATAGTTGCCTTGATGATATTCTCCAATACCGGCTATACTGCAGAACCCGAAGTCTGGTTCTCTTTCAAAGGAAAAGACGCGAATGTTGCTGAAGATGCCAGCGGCAACGGAAATGACGGTGTGATTATGGGCGGTGCAAAGCGAGTCCCGAGTAAAGCGGGTGTGTACGGAATGGGAATCGAACTCGGTGATAACAAGGAACAGTTCATTGAGTTCGATTACCTGATGGAAAACCCAGGCACGATTGGGTTCTGGTATAAACCGTATTGGGACGGTGCAGGTGAAGGTACCTTTAGATTATTCGATGCGAGTACGGCTGCGCTCTCCTTCTCTATTGGGAAAGGCACCTTGGCGGGGCAACTCGAAGATCAATTCGTTTTCTTGGTAGAGAGTGCGCTTGATATAGATGCGCTGATGAGTGTCCCCGCCGCTGATCTTGTTAAGAAAGACGTATGGATGCACGTAGCCGTAACTTGGAATTTTGAGGATGACGCTTTTCTCTACATTAATGGCGAGGAAGTCGCAACAAAAGCCGGAATCGGACCGTTCGCTGAATTCCATAAGCCGCCAAGGATCGGTGGAAACAACATATTTAATTACAGGGTTGCTGCATCCGGTGCTAACGGTGTTATCGACGAATTTGCCATTTACAGTGAAGCTTTATCGGCGAAAGAGATCCAGACAGAGATGGACCTCCGCGCTTCAAGTGTTGAACCTGAAGGCAAACTCGCTGTTACGTGGGGCAGAATAAAAAACTGAACAATAAAGGACAGGGCTTTAGATGCATAGTAGCGCACTCACTTGCGCTACTACATCTGTTCAATTCCGATTCTATTCATAATCCTCCAGTTCATCCCGTAGTCGTTCCAATTCCGCCTTCAACTCCACAACAACATCCGCATACGCCGGAGCTGCGTAAACATTGGTGATTTGTCGCTCAACCCAACCTACGCTTACATTGAATCCTAAAAACTGTACACACCCCAAAAGATTGCTTGACAAAATTAGCGAAACTCTGTTTAATAATAGAGGTAGTAACCAGGGCCATTTAGTTTTAAATATTCACTTTATTTCTGTGAATATACCTCTTCTGTAGGAGCGAGCTGTGCTCGCGATATTGTGTCCAAACGTTAACTTATGTCAACCAAAATCAAGATTGGAACCGAGAACTAAATGGCCCTGGGTAGTAACGGATAACCGCAGCAAGTTTCGGCTTGCTTCGGGTGCAGTTTGCAAACCCATATTCCAAAGAACACCAAAAGTGCCGTTTTTTGGGCATATTTTAGTACTTAATCCATTTATAGAAGGAAAAATTAGATGAAAATAGAACAACGACTTGAAGAATTAGGTGTAGAATTAACGGAACCCGCAGTCCCCGTAGCGAATTACGTCACAACCGTCCAAACCGGCAATCTTATATTTACATCCGGACACGGTCCTGGAACTGGCGAAGGTACAATCTATAAGAGTCAACTCGGTACCGATGCAACAATCGAAGAAGGCTACGCCTCGGCGCGTCAGGTCGCGATCGGTCTGTTAAGCACGCTCAAACATGCGCTCGGTGATCTCGATCGTATCAAGCGAGTCGTCAAAGTGGTCGGGTTCGTCAATTCAGCCCCCGACTTTACCGATCAACCCGCAGTCGTCAACGGTGCGTCCGACTTTTTCGTTGAGGTATTCGGTGATAAAGGTAAACATGCCCGCTCCGCAGTCGGTATGGTACAACTGCCCGGTGGAATTCCTGTTGAAGTTGAAATGGTCGTCGAAATCGAGGATTAATCTCTTGAGGAAACTTAAAATCGGTACTATGAATCACCGAAAGCGAAGCCCGAAACGAAGTGGAGGGCAACTCAAGAGAGGAATACTCTAAGCATGAAACCACGCTTATTACTCCGCAAGGAAAGTTAAAAAAATGGCAGTTCAAATTGTTAAACCTCGGATACGCGGGTTTATCTGTACCAATGCCCATCCGGTGGGTTGTCAGGCGAATATACTGAACCAGATAGACGAAATTAAACAGGGCATCCCTTACAAAGAGACAGATATGAATGCGCTCGTTATTGGCGCATCAACGGGTTACGGGCTTGCCTCTCGTATCGCCTTGACTTATGCTTACGGTGCGAAAACGCTCGGACTCCTCTACGAACGTCCAGCCGACGACAGACGCACCGCGTCAGCAGGCTACTATAACACCGCTGCTTTCCATCAACAAGCAGCGACGGACGGCTTTTTGGCACAAAGTCTCAATGGAGACGCGTTTTCTAACGAGATGAAGACGCAAGCTATTGACCAACTCAAAACAGACTTCGGGAAAATAGATATCCTCCTCTATAGCATCGCCGCGCCACGCCGAACACATCCGAATACCGGGGTCTCACACGCATCTGTCCTCAAACCGATCGGTGCACCCTATACAGGAAAGACGATTGATCTCAGCCGTGAAGCTATCGCACCTGTAACAATTGACCCTGCAAGTGAGCAGGAGATCACCGATACCATCGCTGTGATGGGGGGCGAGGATTTAGAGATGTGGATTGATGCGTTGGCAGACGCGGCGTTGCTCGCGCCAGAGGTGACCGTCGTTGCCTATACCTATATCGGGAGCGCATTGACCTGGCCCATTTACCGAGACGGGACCATCGGTAAAGCAAAGGACGATCTGAAAGCACGAGTAGACGCACTTGACCAAAGACTTGCGAATCAACTCGGCGGTAACGCCTACATTTCGGTGAACAAAGCCGTCGTTACGCAAGCGTCTGCGGCGATTCCTGTTGTGCCACTCTATATCAGCATCCTCTATGACATCATGGACGCGAAGGGTATCAATGAGGCACCGATCGGACAGATGCGGCGACTCTTCTCGGAGCATCTCGGACCGGGTTTACAACCCCAACTCGACAGTGAACGCTATATCCGACTCGATGACCGCGAGTTGCAACCTGAGGTGACCAACGCAGTGACCGAGCGTTGGGAACAGATTGGCACCGACAACTTCCACGAACTCTCCGATTACGCAGGCTATAGGCGACGTTTCCGAAACCTCTTCGGGTTTGAAGTCGAAGGCGTGGACTACGATGAAGCGGTAGAGACGGAGTTAGTATTCTAAAGATAGTGGGCTGCAGAGGTCAAAACCTTAATGCGTCATGTTCGTCCGAGAAGATTACAAATCTATCGCACTCCGAATAATAGGAGGCCCTTTGCCGAATGGTTGGAATCAATTCAAGACAAAAGGACGCAAAACAGAATTCAAACGCGACTTGACCGGCTTGAAGCAGGCAATTTCGGTGATTGCCACGCTGTAGGTGAAGGTGTGTTTGAGCTGCGCCTTCACTTTGGAGCAGGCTACCGTATCTATTTTGGTGAAATCGGAAACACGATTGTTCTTTTACTCTGTGCTGGCGACAAGTCCTCACAAACGCGGGATATTGGACGTGCGAAGGACTATTGGTTGCAATATAAGGAGACACATCGATGAGCGAATATCAAACGTGGCGCGAGTACCTAATTGAGAAACTGGCTGTTGACCATGAAAGGGCAATTGACTACCTTGACGTGGCACTTGAGGAATATCAGGTTGATAGAGATACGCATCTGTTTTTTGTTGCCGTCCAGACTGTCATAGAATCACAAGGCGGAGTTTCCGAGGTTGCTGAGAAAATCGGCATCGCACCGCAAGTCCTCTCGGACGTGCTCTCAAGCGAAAAAGCACCACGCCTGGATACGCTCAATACGATTCTTCAGGCACTTGGATGTCGGTTGTCAATTCAACCGCTAAAGGATGCAGATTCCACCGCAGACAAGGATTACTCGGTCGCACCAACAGAAAGCACAAATCCACGCCTTGAAGTCACCACTTGAACCAGTAATCTTCACTAACTGATATATCAGGATTTGCTATCGTTGAACACAAAAATCTTAGCTGATGTTTTGATGTATGTCTGCTGTTAAAAAATAAGGAGAAATTTATGGCACAACCAATTCAGGTTACGGTCTGGAATGAATTTAGGCACGAAAAAACGAACGATTTCATCCGTGGTATCTATCCGAAAGGCATCCATGCCGTAATTGCCGACGGATTGAATAACGCTGACGGGTTTAACGTCCGGACAGCAACTTTAGATGAACCCGAACACGGCTTAACCGACGATGTACTCTCAAGCACGGATGTTTTAATCTGGTGGGGACACGCCGCACACGGCGCAGTTGAAGACGCAATTGCTGACAAGGTCCGCGCACGCGTCTTAGACGGCATGGGACTCATCGTCCTGCACTCGGCACATTATTCTAAGCCCTTTACGCGTTTGATGGGCACCTCATGCAGTCTCAAATGGCGGGAAGCCGCGGAAAAAGAACGTCTCTGGGTGATTGAACACGGACACCCGATCGTTGAAGGTTTAGGAGAATACATTGAAATCGAACACGCCGAAATGTATGGCGAACCGTTCGATATTCCCGAACCCGACACGCTCATTTTTATTAGTTGGTTCCCGGGGGGTGAAGTCTTTCGGAGCGGCTGCTGCTATTATCGCGGGAGAGGCAAAATCTTCTATTTCCGTCCCGGGCACGAAACATACCCGATCTATTATGACGAAAACGTTCGGCACGTCATTGCGAACGCCGCACGGTGGGCAGCCCCCGGCAACGCACCCACACCCGTCTTTGGGAATGCGAAGCCTTTGGAACCCTTAGATTGACCGGTAGGAGCGATTTGTAATCGCAACTCCGTTGTGAGCGGACTTCCCTGAGTCCGCTCATTTTTGTTCAGGAGCCTGTTATGCAAACAGAAGATAACCAAAATACAGCACCTGTTGACATTCCACCCGTCTCAGGCCCGTTTGCTGAACCGTGGTCGCTTAAGAAGATTATCGCGCTTGCCGCCGTGTTTGGGCCCGCTGCGATCGTCGCCTCGGTAAGCATCGGTGCCGGTGAAACGATCGTCGTTGTCCGGGCAGGCGCATGGGCTGAATATAACCTGCTCTGGCTTGTGCTTCTCAGTTGCGTTGTGAAAGGCGTTTTCGTTACCTATCTACTCGGTCGCTATACCGCAGTCAGCGGTGAATATATCGGGAATCGGCTCGCTAAGCTGCCCGGACCGCGAGGCTGGCTCCTCATCGCAATTGTCCTCTTTGAGATGATAGGCGCACCTTTAGCATGGGTGCCGATTGCCAAACCCTGCGGGGCACTGCTCCATTTCCTATTCAGAGATACGTTACCCTCTGGTGTCGCACAACCCGTTTGGGAAAATCTAATCACGGCCTGTTTTATCACAATGGCACTCCTTTTCGGTTTGCGCATCTCGTTTGAAAGATTAGAAAAACAGCAGCTCATTATCTGCGCCATCCTCGTTGTCGGAACGATCATCGGTACGTTGATGGTGCGTCCCGACTTCGGCAAGGCGTTGGTTGGAAGCCTCCGTTTTGGACACCTCCCTGAGTTTCCCGAATGGGCACCGCAGGACGCTGTCGAGAATCCGTTACTGACAATGGCGACCGCGTTCGGTTACGTCGGCGGCTCTGTCATGGGATACGTCGTCTACGCAAATTGGGTGAGTATCCATCGCTGGGGCATGACATCCCATAATAACATTGAATCCATCCGGCAGCGTGCGGCGAACAGTGATAGGATTGATTATCTCCCTGAACACCCTGAGCAAGTCAGCCAACTCCGGAAAATCCTCGCACCGCTAAGATGGGACATCGGCATGGGCGCGATTGTGCTGTTCATTGTGACGGCGGCGTTCATGATCTCAGGTGCCGCGGTGTTGTATGGAATGGAGAGCACTTTTGAGGGATGGAGCCTACTCACAGATCAAGCGAGCGTTTGGGAAAATATTCACGCATCGCTTGTGTGGGTCTACTACATCTGTATCATCGTTGCATTGTGGGGGACGTTACAGGCACTTCCAGAAATCTACGCACGCGTGATGCAAGAATTCTTCCAAGCCATCTGGCCACACCGCGAATGGCGGTACGATACACTCCGAAAATGGGTATCACTTTATATCTTTATCACGACGATGACGCTCATCTGGCTGAACATCCCGTTCGACATCTTGACACAGATCGCTGGCTTTATTCTGGCGAATTTTTCGATAGCACTCATGATGCTCGCGGCGTTGTATCTGAACGCCAAACTGCCACCGGCATACCGGACACGTCCGTTTATGTTCGTCGGTGCCTTAATTTCCGCTGCCGTGCTTGTCACATTTGCCGGGATTAGTGGTTGGGGATTGTTCGTTAAGCTGTTCGCTGGTAATTAAAGTTGACACCTTTTAGATAAGCACATAGAATACTGTCAATAACCATAAACCCTCAGGAGGAACTGAAAGCATGGCAGACATGAAGGATCAACTCGCAAAACTGCAGCAGCAAGGTTTCGTTTTAATAGAGGGCGCATTATCATCGGAAGAGACGGAACGTATCCGTCAGCGTATTAATTATGCCCGCGAACAGGGTTGGGAGGAAGGGTTAAACGCGGTCGGAAATATGTGGTTTGACACCTTGCTCGACCGGGAACCTGATACATACCAACCACTCGTCGGGCATTCGAGTGTCCGTCCGTATCTCGAAGGCTTGATGGGCAAACAGTGTCAACTCCGAAGTCTACGCGCACACATCAATCCGGGCCCCTATCTCCAAGAGTGGCACATGGATTTTTACGGCTACTGGCAGGAGAAACGATACGTCGAAGAACACCCGTTCGCGATGGCACCCGTCGGGATTAACACAACGTTCTATTTTCAAGACAACGATCCCGGTGAAGGGCATCTCAAATTTATCAAAGGTGGACATCTGTCAGAACCACCACATCTGTATCCGTTGGATCGTCCGAAATTCGAGGAATGGTGTGAAGCGCAAGAACATGTTATTCTGTATCCGAAAGCAGGCGATTGTGTCCTGTTCATCAATCACATCCCGCATCAAGGTGCAAAAGAACGGGACGATATGGAACGGAGCAACGTCGTCTGCCATTATCAGGTAACCCCGATGTATGAAGGTGTTTGGCACGTCTCTCGACCCCGTGGGTATCAAGGTACATTTCCGTTCGCTTAGAGATGTCCATAGAAAAATAAAAAGGCGGAGGTTCTTTACATCCGCCTCAATTGCTTAATTAATCGACCCTATAAAATGGAGAACACTCATGCGTAAATTTGTAATTTGTCTGTGTGTTGTGTATCTGATAGGGGGTTTCCAAAGCATCGGCACAACCGCAGAACTCGAAGGTTTAGTCGTCTACTTCGCTTTTGAAGAAGGAGCAGGCAAAACAGTCAAGGACCTGTCTGGCAACGGACAGGATGGAAAATTAGAAGGGGACACGTCATGGACAAATGGTAAATACGGAAAAGCGGTTAATTTCGGTGGAAAGGATGGAATCGTTCGGGTCGAACATTCCGATGCCTTTGAATTTACCGACGGGATTACGATTGCTGCTTGGATTAAACCGACTTTGCAAGCGGGACCCGGCACGTGGCAACTCATTGCTGCCAAGGGACCCGATGTTGACGAATTTTTCGAGATCCTGCTCCATCCGGACGGCTTCATCTGGATGGGATGGAAATTAAGCGGTGGGCGTAATGTACCGGCACAGAGCCCACACAACGTCGTCAAAGACAAGTGGCAGCACGTCGCGGTCTCATTTCAGAGTGGCGAGTGGTGGACGGTCTATCTTGACGGTGAGGTATTGATTGATTACCCGAGAACTGGCGATGAACTGGTGCCGATTAACGCGCCGCTTATACTCGGCACCGAAGAACCGCTGGCTCTTAATCGCTACTATAACGGGATTATTGACGAGTTCGCACTCTTTAACCGTGGACTCTCAAAAGATGAAATCAGAGACATTCAGGACAATATTCAAGACATTTTAGCTGTTGAACCCGATGAAAAATTGCCGACAACATGGGGACACCTCAAAAGGAAATACGAGACCCCGTAGCAAGTCAAATTGACTGCTAAACGCACACCGTTTTTAAATGTCTGCCAATTTGGCAGACATTCCCACCTAATTACATCTATTTCAAACGATTATTATTGGCATGGATATTGCACTATTCAACATCAGGAAGGATATTGCCAGCCTGCTTTCGGACGCGGAGATGCGTCGGGTTGTAATCTTTTGCCGGTAGGTGCGTTTTAAAGCGTACGTTTCGGTGGTCCGCCAGCAATTATAAAATATCGTAATACATGGGTGTACATTGCAGAGACAACGTGCATGCCTAAAATCTATCGCACAAAGGAGTAGTTAGAAATGAGTAAAGTCATCGGAATTGATTTAGGAACAACAAATTCGTGTGTCGCCGTTTTAGAAAGTGGCGATGCCAAGGTCATTGAAAACGCAGAGGGGAACCGGACAACGCCTTCGGTTGTCGGTTTTACGAAAGAAGGTGAACGTCCTGTTGGATTGGTTGCGAAAAGACAAGCCACCACAAATCCTGAAAATACAATCTTTTCGATTAAAAGGTTCATGGGACGCAAATTTAACGAGATTGGGGACGATGCCTCCCGTGTGCCATACCAATTAAAAGCCGATAAAGATGGCGATGTCGCTGTAAATATAGAGGGTAAAGATTATTCGCCGCCCGAAATCTCCGCGATGGTACTACGGAAAATGAAGGAGACCGCCGAGGCGTATCTCGGAGAGAAAGTCACCAAAGCGGTTATTACTGTCCCTGCCTACTTTAATGATTCTCAGCGTCAGGCGACAGCAGATGCAGGGAAGATCGCAGGATTGGAAGTCGAGCGGATTATCAATGAACCGACCGCTGCGTCCCTCGCTTACGGATTACAAAGTGAGGGTGATAAGAAAATTGCCGTTTACGACCTCGGCGGCGGTACGTTTGACATCTCTATCCTCGAAATCGGGGACGGCGTTTTCGAGGTGAAAAGCACAAACGGCGATACACACCTCGGCGGCGACGATTTTGACCAAGCCGTTATCGACTGGATGGCACAAGAATTTCTCAGCAGCCAAGGTATAGATTTACGCAACGATCAGATGGCACTCCAACGGCTAAAAGAAGCTGCCGAAACAGCGAAATGTGAACTCTCCACTACGTTACAGACAGACATCAACTTGCCGTTTGTGACTGTTGATGCCAGCGGTCCGAAGCACCTTAACTTGACGCTCACCCGCGCGAAACTCGAGCAGATTACGGATAGTTTGGTACAACGCTCGCTTGAGCCGTGCAAGCAAGCACTCGCCGACGCTGAGATGCAACCGTCCGACATCGACGAAGTTATCCTCGTCGGTGGACAGACACGTATGCCGAAAGTCCAAGAGGCTGTAGAACAACTCTTCGGTAAAGAACCACACAAGGGGGTCAACCCTGATGAAGTCGTCGCCATCGGCGCTGCGATTCAGGGCGGGGTGCTCTCAGGCGACGAAGAGGTCAAAGACATCCTCTTGTTGGACGTTACACCGCTCTCGCTCGGTATCGAAACGCTCGGCGGAATGTTCACACGGTTGATTGACAGGAACACGACGATTCCTACTAAGAAATCAAATGTCTTCACGACAGCCGAGAATAATCAGACTGCCGTCGATGTCCACGTCCTTCAAGGCGAACGCGAACAAGCGGTCTACAACAAAACGATCGGACGTTTCCGATTGGGTGAGCTGCCACCCGCGCCGAGAGGTGTACCACAGATTGAGGTGACCTTCGATATCGACGCGAACGGTATCCTCAACGTGTCCGCTAAGGATACAGCGACCGGTAAAGAACAGCAGATTACGATTACCGCATCTTCTGGTTTGAGCGAGGCTGAAATTGATCAGATGGTTAAGGATGCTGAAGCGCACGCCGAAGAGGATCAGCAGAAACGTGAAGAAGTTGAAACGCGCAACCGTGCGGATTCTTTGATCTATGAAACCGAGAAAAATCTCAACGAATTCGGCGACAAGGTAGACGACGCATCAAAGGAAAAAGTGAACGCTGCCGTTGAACGTGTCAAGCAAGCATTAGAAGCGAACAACCACGCTGAAATCCAATCCACGACGGACGAACTAACGCAGGTCTGGCACGAGGTCTCTGCGCAGATGTACCAGCAGACAGCCGGTGCGGATCCGGGTGCTGATCCAGGTATGGATCCAAATGCTGCTGCAGGAGACCCCTCCGCTGCGGATACAGCAGATGACGGTGTCGTTGATGCTGAATACGAAGTCGTCGACGAAGAGGAAAAGAAAGACGAGAAGTAGCGAATTAGGACTTACGCACACCCCTTTGCAGGCGAGGTTTGGAACTAAATAGACAAAGCACAAAGGTCATCGTTCTGCCAGCTGACGGTGCGATCATCGACCTTCGACGCACCACGTCTCAGGTACCCGTCAATCGACTTACCTTCCAAGACCCGGACTTCAAATGTATAGGGCGGATCAATTGTGAAGGGAGCGATCTCGGAGATATTTCGGCAAGCCTCAGCGGATGTTTCTCGAATCAGTTCGCGCGAGCGTTGGGGTGAGATATGTAACGCCAGTTCCTGTCCGAGTCCCTGTTTGGTTTCAACGCTATAAATGTTGGGGATCAGCTGCTTCGCCTCAGCAATCGCTTTATCGTCGCCGGAGATGAAGACGGTCGGGACATCGAAAGTGCCTGCCAACGCTGCACGGCATCCGAATTCGCCGATCATCTCTCCATTGAGTTTGTAGTATTCGATAGACAACGAAGAGTAGGTATGACTCAACGGTGCGTTCGGTGTGCCTGCCATCGCATGCTGCCCCACGAAAAAGAGCGCGCTATACCCCTCGTCAAGATAGTAGGGCGGACGGATAGGACCGCGTGCGATTAACTTCGCCTTCGGATGAAATTCGAGTACATCAATCCCGCCGGAACCGTGTCCATCCCAGACCACGATTTCTGCGTTTGCATCCACATCAAGAATACCATCGACAGCAGCATTTACCTCGTGCGTCAACAATTTCATGGCTGCCTGTTTCAGGGGACCCTCTTCACGGGTTTGATTGAAACGGGATACCATCGCAACGCCTTCCAAGTCGGTCAAAATGTAAATCTTCATGGTCTAACTCCTGTCAGATTTAATAACCGTGTTGAAACGAACATCCGATTAATTCTATCAGAACTTACGCAAAAAACGTTGATATTGTAGTTATTTAACCCCCTAAATCCCCCTTATCAGGAGGACTTTAAGAGGAAACGTGTAAGCTCTAACTATGACACAGTCCACGTTTCACCATCGTGAAGGAGTGCGTCGAGGTCGCCTTCTCCCATCCGTTCTGTTGCGGTGCGGATCTGGTTGGTCATCAGGTTTTCATAGCACGGGTGTTGGACACTTCGGAAGATGCCCATCGGATGCGGCATGTCAGGCGTGTCGCTCATCCCTGCGAGGAAGTTTGCTAAGGTGGTGTCTTCGGCGTGCTGGTCATGGACGATGAGGTCGTCAATAGTGTGCTCGCCATCCGTGAGATCAACGACTTCAGGCTGGAAACCGTTAAGCCGGATACCCTTATCGTGTTCTGTCCCGAAAACGAGCGGTTCACCGTGTTCGAGTAGCACCGTGTGATCAGTCTTGTGCTCTTTTTCTCTGTAGAGTTCAAAGGTATCGTCGTTAAAGATATGGCAGTTTTGATAGATTTCAATAAACGAAGTACCTTTATGGGCAAAAGCTGCCTTGAGCATCGGACGCAAATGATCCGAGTGAATGTCTACTGACCGTGCAACGAATGTTGCACCGGAAGCGAGAGCAAGACTGATTGGATTAAACGGTGAATCCAGGGATCCGAGTGGCGTGGAAGGTGTTAATTCCCCTTGTCCGGAAGTCGGTGAATATTGTCCTTTCGTGAGTCCATAGATACGGTTGTTGAACAGTAACACGTTGATATCGAAATTCCGACGCATCAGATGGATAAAGTGGTTACCACCGATTGAGAGTGCATCGCCGTCCCCTGTGATGACCCACACGGAGAGATCGGGGTTCGCCATTTTTAAACCCGAAGCAATCGTCGGTGCCCGACCGTGGATCGTGTGGAAACCGTAGGTGTTCATGTAGTACGGGAACCGGCTCGAACATCCGATACCAGAAATAAAGACGATGTTTTCTTTCGGGATACCGAGTTCAGGCATGATGTGTTGCGTCTGAGCAAGGATGGAGTAGTCGCCACAACCAGGGCACCAGCGTACATCTTGGTCGGATTTGAAGTCATTCCTTGTGAGGGTCGGCACACCGACCGGAATCCGTGAGGTCCTTTTCCTTTTCATGATGTGTTCCTTTGGCGTTTGAGGCTAAAAATGTTCTATCTTTTTAAGTATTTCGTCTATTTTGGCATGCAGCTCAAAAACGTGAAACGGTTGTCCCTGGACTTTGTTAAGCCCGATCGCGTCAATAAGATAGGTGGCACGGATGAGTTGCAAGAGTTGACCACTATTGAGTTCGGGGATTAAGACCTTTTTGAATTTTTTGAGAATGTCGGCTAAATCGTTTGGGAAAGGATTCAGGTGCCGGAGATGAACATGTCCTATCGGGCGTCCTTCGGCGACGTAATTCTCCGCTGCGGTTCTAAGTGCGCCGAAAGTGCCGCCCCATCCGAGCAAGAGCACCTCGCCTTCTTGTGCCCCAAATATCTCAGTCGGTGGAATGTCGTTGGCAATACGTGCTACTTTTTCTGCTCGAATTTCTACCATTTTTTCGTGGTTCTCAGGGTCGTAACTGACGTGTCCTGTTACGTCAGATTTCTCCAACCCACCGATACGATGCTCTAAACCGGGTGTTCCCGGCTTCGCCCACGGACGCGCCAGTGTCTCTGGGTCGCGTAGATACGGTTCAAATCCGTTAGTGCTATCCGCGCGGGTGGCAAAATTCGGTTTAATCTCTCGTAATTCGGAAAGTTCTGGGATCTTCCACGGTTCTGCCCCCATTGCGATATAGAGATCGGATAAAAAGATCACGGGGGTCCTATATTTCACGGCGATACGGCACGCTTCATAGACGGATTCAAAACAGTCAAACGGACGTGAAGACGCGACGATCGGGATTGGTGATTCTCCGTTTCTACCGTAAAACATCTGTAGAAGGTCCGACTGTTCCGTCTTCGTTGGCATCCCTGTTGAGGGCCCCGCGCGTTGGATATTGCATACGACAATCGGGAGTTCAGCGATCATTGCGAGGTTAATCGCTTCTGATTTAAGGGCGAGTCCAGGACCGCTGCTGCCGGTAACACCAAGGGCACCACTAAAGGCTGCACCGATGGCGACACCGACAGCGGCGATCTCATCTTCCATTTGCATCGTGACGACACCGAAATTTCGGTATTTTGCGAGCCCGTGAAGGATATCGCTGGCAGGCGTTATCGGGTAACTCCCATAAACGAGCGGTAAACCAGATTGATGCGATGCAGCGATGAGTCCAAGCACTGTTGCCATATTGCCTTCAATGTTCCGATAGGTACCGGGTTCAAAAGGTGCCGGTTTGACATCGTAAGAGACAGCGAACTGTTCAGTCGCTTCACAGTAGGTATTCCCCGCGCGAAGTGCAAGGATATTCGGCTCAATGTACTGAGGTCTTTTGGCGTATTTCGCTCTGATCCACCTCATCGTGTATGTCATCGGGCGATTATAGAGCCAGAGGATCATACCGAGTGCGAAGAAATTTTTACACCGATCAACTTCGGCTGTTGTTAAGTCTGTTGTTTCGAGTGCTTTTCGCGTTAGCCGTGTTAATTCGACACGGAAGACTTGGTATTGTGTGAGGGCATCGCTTTCGAGAGGGTCTGCTTCATAGCCCGCGAGACGGAGATTGCGTCGCGCGAAATTGTCAATATTTACAATAAGAATGCCGTTCGGTTTCAGTTTATGGAGGTGCACTTTTAACGCCGCGGGGTTCATTGCTACAAGCACGTCACACAGGTCCCCAGGGGTGTGAATCTGTTCGCTTGAAAAATGGAGTTGGAATCCGGATACACCTGCTTCAGACCCGGCGGGGGCGCGAATCTCGGCGGGATAATCTGGGAGGGTAGCGACATCGTTCCCAATGAGGGCGGTGGTTTCTGTCATTTGTGTGCCAATGGTCTGTGAACCATCACCGGAATCGCCAGCAAATAAGATTGTCGCTGCCTCGATTTGCTCTACTGGCTTGCGCATCACAATTGTTTCCTTTTCGTGTGGTAGGTGCGCGCTTTCTAAACGCGCCTATAAAATCTGAAATCCTGAAACATTTAGGCTCCCTCACGGGCTTTAAAGGCATCTCGAACGGGTCTCGGGGGTAGCGTTAGGACTTCTTTAGGAAATTCCTCAACGAGATAAGAGATCGCATCACGGATAGAAACCATGCCGATCGGTCGGTTCTCTGAATCAACAATCGGAACGTGCCGGTATTGACCGCGTTCCATATAAAGCATCGCAGTGTTCAAGGAATCTTCGGGAAGTGCTGTTTGCGGGTCCGCTATCATGAATTCTTTAACACCGACGACATCAAGGTCTCCGACCTGCTTGTTGAGGATTTTGTATAGGACATCTCGTTCACTGAAAATCCCGCGAAGGTAACCGTTTTCGACGACTGGTGCCGCACCGATCTTATGGGTAAGGAGTATATCAATGGCTTCATTTGTGCTACAATTAATGTCAATAGTGACAATAGGACGCATTATATCTTTTAGTGAAACCTGAATTTCGTGAGCGTGCCATGCTTTTAACGCATCTGCTTCGTCCATCTGTTTTAATTCTTCGTCAATCGCTAAGTCGTAAAGCACGGTTACGCCTCCTACTCCTGATCTTCTATGAATACAGTAATATGTTCCAAAATATCGCGGGTCGAAATTATGCCGATGGGATATGCTTCCTCTTGGTCGTCCCAGACGCAGAGCGGAACGTGTCGGAAGTGTCCGAGGTGCATCAGGTTCAAAGCGAAGGCAATCGGGTCGCTGGCGCGTAATGCCTCTGGATCCGGGGTCATGACCTGTTCAACTTTAAAGTCCGACGGTGCGGCGCGTTGGCCGCTCAAATGGACCAACAAGTCACGTTCGGTGATAATCCCTACCAATTGTTCGTCAGCATCAACGACGAGAACACACCCTCGCGCCTCCTCCTGCATCAAATCAATGACAACAGAGACAGGGGAACCAATTTGCACGGTGGTAGGTTGCTTGTAGTCAAGGGTACTAATCGGTAAAGATAACGTTCTGGCATCCATTGCATCTATCCCTTCAGGTTAACATCAAAAAACGGTTTTGCGTTTCTTATTCTTTTCGTTAATAAGGATACCACATTTTCCGACGATTTGCAAAAATATTTTCCGTGAATACATCAAAGTATATTGTGGATTCTCAACCTTAATTTTTAGACGACCTATACCTTCAATGTAACTGCGCGAGAACTCGGTGAACCCCAACCCGGAACAACAATGCTCCATCTACCTGCAGGGCCACCTGCAACTGTGAGCAGAAGGTCGTCCACGGTGTATCGGTTTGTGGTGTCAGCGATATATTGTTGGACATCGGTTTTGCGAAGCCCCTCACCGGAGATCGTCTTCGCATGTTCAACACCTATCACAATAAGCGTTTCTCCGCTGCTGTTGCCCGGTGCAGCTATGTTAGCAGCGATTGTGTTCAGGATGCCTTCAGCGGTGTTGCTCCCGTGGTCATTGACCGTTTGTGGACCGGCAGCGGCGAAAACGGTGACGGTACTATCGTCGGCTTGAAACCCACGATTAACATGTAGCGGTTCCCACGGACTCGCCTCCTCTTTTTCAGCGATGCAGCACGTATATTTTCCAGCGTGTCCAAATGCAGCGCGATCGAGTTCACCGGGTAGCGCGCCACCAATATTCGTGCATACGAACCGCACCGCCCGACCGATGGTTGCGTTGGCGCGCCACCCTTGACCGAAGAGATTGAACCCGTCGTTGATATCTAACGCCTTTCGGATGGGACCGTTTACAATAAGCATCGGTCCAACGTGCGATGTCGTGACTTGAACACCATGAAGGTTGAACTGCTCGGCGGTCATCGCCTCAACTGCGGTGAGAACAAGCGGTAAATACGCCGGTTTGCAACCCGCCATAACGGCGTTGATCGCGACCTTCTCGACCGTGGCTCTGCCCCATTTCGGCGGTACTGCTGCAATGAGTTCATCTGGATCCCGGTCCGTTCCGCTGAGCATACGTTCAACACGCTCTGGTGTCGGTGGAACGACAGGTAATCCGTCTGTCCATCCGTTTTCATAGCACGCCTCGATAAGGTCTTCGGTTTCGTTAATCTCAACGGGTATAGAATGCCATTCTCGTGCCATAGATATGTCCTTTCGGTCCGATTCGTTTTGATATGCGCCTTAAGATATGCTATCATATTAGCACGGATCCTTTAGATTTGCAAGACCCTGTTTCAGAGTTTACGATATATAAACTTTCAAAAATACGAAAGGTGTGGTATTATTGAAAGACTTGTAATGCAGCACAATCCGTATGCAAGCAATGAAATAATTTCAAGGGAAACTTTAAAATGGCGAGGTTAGAAGGTTTCAGGGTAAGAAATTTCGGGGTTCTCAAGGATGTGACGCTCGGTCGCTTGTGGAATCAGCAGAAAATAGAAGCACTTACGCCTATGACCGCAGTTATCGGTAAGAATGGTGTCGGCAAAAGTGCTCTATTTGATGCTTTCGGGTTCCTTGCAGATGCTCTTAACTTCAATAATATTGAAGAAGCATGCGACGCGCGAAGACGCGGTAGCATCGACAGAATGCGGACACATGGAACAACAGATCCTATTGAATTCGATGTCTACTACAGAGAACACGGAAACGCTAGACCCATTACATACCAAATTGCGATTACAGCAGACAGGTTCGGACGACCTTATGTCCTGCGAGAACGTCTCCGACAAAGACGAAAGGGTCAGAAACGAGGACAACCATTTTCCTTCTTAATGCTCAATAATGGTAGTGGTGTAGTATGGAAAGGGGAACACGTACCGTTTCAAATCGACGAAGAAACCGAACATTTAGACCTTTTTGCTCTTCTTAAACTTATAGAACCAGGGGAATCCAGTAAGACTGAGATTATAGAATTGGATGACTCACGAAAACTTGGGATTGCTACCCTCGGTGCCTTGAAACAACATCCTCGAATCTCCGCTTTTCGCCGCTTTATTGAAGGATGGCATCTCAGTTACTTCACCCCAGATGCAGCGCGTAGTCTACCACTTGCAGGTCCTCAAGAGCATCTTAACACACGAGGCGATAACCTCGGCAATGTTGTGCAATTTATAGAGCGCGAACATCCACAACGTTTCCAAACAATTTTAAAAAAAATCGCCGATAAAATACCCGGAATAGACCGAATTGATACTGAAAGAACCAGTGACGGCAGACTATTACTTAAGTTCAACGACAAAGGGTTTCAAGATCCGTTTTATGCGCAACAAATGTCTGATGGCACACTTAAAGTATTCGCTTATCTACTAATGCTTGAAGACCCAACACCGCCTCCCTTTATTTGTATCGAAGAACCGGAAAATGGTCTATATCACAAACTTTTGGAGACCCTCGCCACCGAATTTCGTGAACACGCTACTGGACACAAAGGTGGGTCACAAGTTTTTATTACGACGCATCAGCCGTACTTTGTCAATGCCTTGGAACCGAAAGAGGTCTGGATTTTGGAAAAAGGGGAAGACGGGTTTTCCGAGATCCGTCGAGCAAGTGAAGATCCGCTTGTAAACAACCTTGTTGAAGAAGGGCTTCCATTGGGTGGACTCTGGTATAGCGACTACTTGGATCCGAGGTAATTGATGCACTTTGTGATACTTGTTGAAGACCAATCTGGTGAAAAAGCTCTTAAGGGTCTGATGCCGAAGATTATTGGTGATCAACATACATGTGATTTTCATTTCTATCGTGGAATTGGGCGCATTCCGCCAAATCTTAAGAGTAAAACCGATGTAAGTAAACGCATTTTGCTTGACCAGATTCCAAGGTTGCTTAGAGGGTTTGGAAAAACGTTTGCCAACTATCCACCCAACTATCCAGCAGTCGTAATTGTAGTTTGTGACTTGGATGATAGGTGTTTAAAAACGTTCCGTCAAGAACTTCTTACTGCTTTGAACGCGTGTAACCCCAGACCAAAGACCCAGTTTTGTATCGCTATAGAGGAGGGTGAAGCATGGCTACTCGGAGATGTTCCAGCAATCAAGAAGGCTTACCCAAAAGCCAAAGACAGCGTGCTGAATAATTACAAAAACGACTCTATTTGTGGTACGTGGGAACTTCTGGCTGATGCAGTATTCAAAGGGGGCGCAAATGCGTTAAAAGAGGAAGGGACACAGGCAGTCGGAAAAGAAAAATCCGCATGCGCAGAGAGAATTACATCCTATATGAATGTAAACCAAAACGCGTCCCCCAGTTTTTGTTATTTTCGGGATAAAATTCGAGAACTCATCTGAGTATAGGACTTACGCACTGCTTCTTAAAGTCCCCCTGATAAGGGGGATTTAGGGGGTTAAAAACGTCTGAACGTTTGCTTTTACCTGCAAAATATTCCGTTTCTGCTAAATTTGCGTAAGTCCTGTGAGTATCTACTATCGATTTTTCAACGCATGGAAACAAGGAGAAAAACAGCGTGAAAATTGCTTTTATCGGTGTCGGCGGCATCGCTGGCAACTACCGCCGAAGCCTTAAACAACTTGAACGTCCCATCACAGCAGTCTGCGATATAAATGCCGAACGCGCCGAAGCGATCGCGACTGAAGAAAATGCAACCGCTTATGCCGACCACGGCGAAATGCTCCAAAAAGAAAAACCGGATGCCGTGTTTACCTGTATTCCACCCGGCGCACACACGACACAAGTTGCCGATGCGGCAGCGTCTGGTGCGGCACTCTTCGTCGCGAAACCTGTCGCACAGGATTTGGAAACAGCACGACACGCAAGCGACGCAATTAACTCCGCCGGTGTTATCAATCAGGTCGGCTACATGGCACGATATAGCGATATTACGGCGAAAACAAAGGAATTGGTCGGCGATCGCCAATTGACGATGGGGATCGGACGGTTTCTCACGAGGATGGGAGCCAGCCATCCGTGGTGGGGAAAATATGACGTATCACGCGGACAGATGGTAGAACAGACGACACACGTCTTCGACCTTATCCGTTATTTTCTTGGCGATGCGGTGAGTGTCCACGCTTACGGTATCAAAGGTGTCTCGGACGGGATCGCCGATTTCGAGGAATGCACCATCTGTAATATAAAGTTTGAGAGCGGTGCAGTGGCGAGTATTACCAGTACGTGTGTCGCCCGCGCACACGACAGTTTCGCAACCGAACTCGTCGGCGATGATCTCTATCTCAAACTCACACACGACTTGGGTTTACGCGGTCAAATTGGAGGCGAAGGTATTGACTATACCGGTACGGAAGCCGGTTATTTCCGACAGGTTGAGCAGTTCATGAAGGCGGTCGATGCGAATGATCAGGGATTGGTGCTATCCTCCTACGCCGATGCTGTGAAAAGTCTTGCCGTCACACTCGCTGCGAATCGTTCACTGGAAACAGGACAAGTTGAGCAGGTTGCTGCCTAATTTACCCAATAGGCGCGCTTGTAAGGCGCGCCTAACTATATACACCTTAGAAAAATGTCAAATACGGCTTCTCAACGATCTCCCGCCATAACAGGACTGCGAGCTCGCGGGCGTGATAATCGCCCCACATGGATGCCTCGCCACACGGTATCTTTCGACCCTCAGGCACATAGTCCCAACCGTTCGGACGGTGATACACCGAATGCAGTAGCAACCCTTGATGGGTCTCAGAGGTAGAGAGATACGGTTCAGCGAAAAGCGTCTTGGCAACCGTCAAACCTGCTTGGTAGTAGGAATCTCCCGCTTCCGTTTCACTGTGTTTTCTGAGGTAGTTTCCGAGTCGAATCAGTCCTTGTGCTGCAATCGCTGCGGCGGAACTATCTACAGGCTCAAGATCATTATATGGGTCCGCAGGAACCGCGAAATAATCACCGAGTTCGGCTAAGCCGGGAGCACCGGTATCCCAATACGGAATCCCGTCTTGCGCAGTGTTCTCAATATAGAAGTCCGCAGTGGCTTCCGCTGCTTTTCGGATATGTGCTGTCGCCAAATCATATCCGCCGTAAGGTTCAAGGTCGGCTTCGGACAATGTATCAAAAAACTCAAGCTGCTCGGCGTAACCGGTAATAATCCACGCCAATCCACGCGTCCATGTCGTAAAGGGTGAGTACCCCTGCTGTGTGCTTGGGCAGCGGTAGTTCCCGTCGTTCGTATTGAAGATCGATTCATGCACAACGCGTCCACGCAAGTCATAAGCGTCGCGCCCTTCACCGTAATAGACGTTATAGGTCGCTGTCGTCTGTGAATGTTGGAGCAGACGTTCCAAAAGACTGGTAGCGACATCGCCTTCACCCATCAGTACAGCACCGAGTGTATGCCCGACTGCCAATACCCGTAAGGATCGGATCGTATCCGAAAAGAGCGAATGCGGTCCGTTGAAAGAGGCGATATATCCCGTGCCGTCTTTAATCTGCGTCCAGCGGCTCGCTTGAACGGCGGCGGAGGCTTTCAGTGCCAATTCATAAAAGTGCATCTCATTAGCATCGTGCGGAATCACACCCTCACGCATAAGGCGGCGGAGATTACCGTAAGTGGAGACGTTGTTGAACCCGTGATCATGCACACCGATGTGTGTGACGTGCGGTGCCATCTTTTCAATCGTGTTCCGTCTCCCGATTTCAAGGAACTGTTCGTCGCCTGTAGCATCAAATTGGAGGATCGCGGAACCGAATTGGAACCCTTGCGTCCACTCTGTCCAGCCGCGTGTCGTGTAGGTGCCAGCGACGGTAAAAACAGGCGTGCCTTTTTCAGGGGGCCATGTGTCCTCAATGGCTAAAATCTTCTGACCTGAATATTCAAAAAGCCTCTCAACCTGGGGTTTCAGATCGTCAATACGTAATGAATCGTTTATCTGCATTGGCTATAATTGCCTCCTCAGTGCATGTATTACTTCTAAAATTGCTTTACGACGCGTTTTCACTATCAGCGTCTTTATACCGTTCGCATATCACCTCAATGAGGTTGGTTGTGGATTTACCCGGGACGTTCAGTCCTACGACGACTTTACCGCCGTTCGCCTCAACGACCTCCCGTTCAATGAGTTGTTCGAGTTTATAGTCGCCGCCTTTAACGTGGAGACTCGGCTTGAGTTCGGAGAGCAGGTCAATCGGTGTCAATTCTGGGAAGATGACGACGTAATCGACGCATTCCAATCCAGCGAGCATCTCTGCGCGTTCCGCTTCAGGCACAAGCGGACGATTTTCACCTTTCAGCTGCCGCACCGAACCATCACTATTGACCGCCACCACAAGCAGGTCGCCAAGTTGGCGCGCCGCCTGCAGATACCGGAGATGTCCCAAGTGTAGCACATCAAAACAACCATTGGTGGTGACAACAGTCTTACCGTCTGCTTTTGCCTGTTGAAGACGGGACGCGAGTTCACTGCGATGATAGATTTTTGGGTTTAACATATTTTGTTTTCGATAACAGGTGTCTCGAACCTCTCATGTTAGATTTTGAAACATTATATAGTCTATCACGCTTCAGACACTTTGACAAGTTTTTCCTTTCGAGCCTCAGCGTCTTTCAATACCCAATTTTCCCTTGACGCAAAAGACCGATTCCGTGTAATATATATTGACTGAAGTGAACAACATCACAACAGATTATGGAGAGAAACGTGTTAACATACAGATGCCTTGCCGCTATTACTATCTTGGCGTTCTTAACGCTGTCTGGCTGCGCGGTGTTTCGCGACACACCGCAGGCAGATGCGTACAATCGGTTCGCGATACGAGCGGCACAAGCGCAACTCTGGAACGAAGCCATCTTTCGATGGAAACAGGTCATCAATATCAACCCAGACGACTCCAAGGCACATAACAACCTCGGTGTCGCTTACGAAGCCGTCGGGAACATGGACGCGGCTTTTACGGCTTATCAACGCGCAACCGAATTAGAACCAGATAACAGATACTACAGACTCAACTATCGACGCTGCCGTATTCATCTTCGACGAAGCGGTGGCGATAGCGAAGACATATCACAGATAGAAGAAGACGAACCCACATCCACGAAAGAGTGAGGCACCTTATGCAGATCGCAAAAAACATCGGAATCCTATTGGTAGTGCTAACACTTTACGGATGTGGTAGCGCCGTGACACGCGTCTCCATCCCGGTGAAAGTCGAATCCAAGATTGACATTAATCGGTACTCCAACTTCGCCGTTCTGCCATTTGTCCCCGAAAAAGAGATAGAACGCAACGAAGAACTGCCTGAAGGTATCGGCGAGGAGATTGCATCAATCCTCCGTAGCGGTTTGGCACGGCAAAAACACTTTGAGGTCGTCAGTACACAAGAGACCGCGCGGATGCTGACAGGTGAAACCGTCGAGCAGGAGTGGCTCTCTAATACGGAACGCCTCAGCCAACTCGGAGAATATTTTGAGGTGAAAGGGATTATCATCGGAAGTTTCCGTTTCTATTCAGATAGCCGACCAAGAAGGTATTACGGAGAACGCTATTCTATACAGAGCCAACGCTACATTATGGATTATCAGGACTACATGGAAAAAACTTATCTCCTCTCGCTGAGAGTCATAATTTTCGATGTCGAAACTGAAGAAATTATCTGGGATGAAAACTACCGGCGTAGCACTGCGGAGGCACATACTATCGGCTCCTTTATTTTCTCGGAAGCGGGCCCACAGGCAAACACGATGCGAGAACTCGGCAAGCGTGCCGCACTGGAGTTTACCCGTGAAATCTCTCCACACTACGAACGCGAAGATCGGTATCTCGTCAATTGAATGGTGATTGGTTAATGGTTATAAGTTAAGAGGACATCGTGCAATCAGAACCCTTTTACCAACAACCAACAACCAATAAAAGAACAGGAGTTAGAGGCGTGAAAAATAATAAAACGGCTTTCGGCTTTCGGCAAAGAGGCGTGTTTTTGCTTAGGCGTTTCCGCGGGATTTTCAAAAATCTCTTGTTGCTGACAGCTGTCGGCTGTCTGCTGACGGCTATTGCGCCTTGTGTCGGATGGGCACAAGCTTTCGGTAAAAACAAGATCACGGCACAACGTTTCGATTGGCATATCCATCGGACAGAGCATTTCGACATATACTACTACCCAAGCGAGGCGAAACTTGTGCCTATCATGGCTGCGATCGCCGAAGAGGCTTACGAACAACACAGCGAGGATTTTGAACACGAACTGCGCGATAGAACGCCGTTGATCCTCTACAAATCCCACAAGGATTTTCAGGAAACCAACATCATCCTACAAGAGCTCCACGAAGGTATCGGTGGTTTCGCGGAACTCTTTAAGCATCGCATTGTTATTCCGTTCACAGGCTCCCTTGAAGCGTTTCGAGAGGTAATTTTTCACGAACTCATCCATATCTTTCAGTACGACATCATCTATCAGAAACCCCACGCGCGTATCTACAGCGGCGAATTCCTCTATTCACCTCCGATCTGGTTCATAGAAGGGATGGCAGATTATTTCGCCGAAGATAACGACGCAATCGGTGAGATGGTTATCCGCGATGCAAGCATGACGAACAACATCGTCCCGTTACCGCAACTCCAGAACTTCAACCGACTCAGTTCACCCTACGTCGGGTATAAATTAGGACAACTGGCGGTGGCGTATCTCACGGAGACTTACGGACGAGAAAAGATCGCTGAGATTCTACGCGGGTTACGACAGAGCCGGACGAAAGACATTAACCGTGTTTTCACGGAAGTGCTCGGCGTGGAACTCGAAGAATTCGATAAAGCGTGGCGACAGACCGTACGGAAACGCTACTGGCCCCTCATCGAAAATCGTGAACTGCCTGACCTCGTCGCGAAAAATCTGACCGAGAAATCAAGATACTCCCATAACATCAAACCGATCTGGTCGCCGAGCGGCGACATTATCGCTTACGTCACGGGGAACGATGGGTTTCTTGAGGTAGTTCTGATGTCCGCAAAAACAGGTGAGCGGATTGATCGGGTTACCAAACGATTTTTCCGAGAGAAATACGAAGAGATCCGAACCGACTTCAGCGGATTCGGCAGAAGCCTTACGTGGGCACCCGATGGCGATAGAATCGCCTTCGTCGCTAAACATCACGACGCTAACTATCTCCTCGAAGTGAACATCCTAACGGAAGAACTCACGCAGTACTTCAGGCTCGACTACGATAACATCTCCTCTCCAGACTATGACGGCAGCGGTGAACGGATCGTATTTTCGGCACTCAAAGAGGGGCAGACAGACCTCTACAGCATTGAACTCCTGACAGGTGAAATCGATAGATTGACCTTCGACGCATTTAACGACACGCACCCCTCATGGCACCCAACAACTGGCAAAATCATCTACGCCTCCGAACGCGGACGTAAAAATAGACTCGTCCTGATGGACCTCGACAACGGGACAGAACGGGTGTTAACCAACGGCACCTATAACGCCATCAGTCCATCATGGACACCGGATGGAGAGTCAATCCTCTTCTGCGCAGATGGACAAGGCATTTATGATATATACAGGCTTGAGATTGTAGAAAAAAGCGATACACAAGAGGACACGGTTACAGATACCGGAGATGAACCGCAAATTGAACAGTCCAACGACGAAAAAGTGGCAGAAACATTCGTGTTCTCTGGCGGGAATCTTCTGGAACTTTCAGACCAAACACTACAGGTCGAGATGACGCGTCTGACCAATATGATGACCGGCTGTTTCAACCCGAGTTTATCGCCAAACAGGAAGCATCTGCTGTTTACTGCCTATCAGAATGGGAAATACGATGTTCATAGGATGGAAATAGCTAAAACTGTCGAAGAAACAGTTGAGACCATAGACATTGCTGAACCAACCGCCATTTTGACGGCAGAAAAACCGGAGAACTACAGGATCGCCAAACGGAAGTATAGTACAAAATCTTCTTTCGCTTTAGATGCAATTTTCCCAGATTTCACGCTCGGTGCTGACGGTATCCTGAGAAGCGCGGTGCAGATCATCGGTAGCGATATGTTGGGCAACCACCGGATCGGGGTCAGCGTGATGAGCCAATCCAGTTACCTCGCTCCAGATTTCATCGCACAATACGGATTCTTGACACATCGAACGGACATCGGCGCGATGATTTACAATTATCACGAATACCACATCTTAGGCGGTATACAGAGCAGGCGCGGTATCTTACAACGGATTACCGGGCTCGGTGCGTATCTCAATTATCCGTTTGACAGGTATCATCGCCTCGATCTTAACTTCTCAATGTATTCACAGCCGTTCTCCTTTAACTTCCAAACAAGCCGTCCGTTGGACCCGTTTGACGATAGAGGTCTACTTACAACCGGTTCTATCGCGTTTGTCGGCGATACGACGATGTGGCGTGAATGGTCGCCTTATTCCGGTTCGCGATACCGCATTGAACTCGAACAATCTTTTCCAACACTCGGTAGCGAACTATCGCTCACAAATGTAATATTTGATGCGCGACGTTACTTTGGTCTCGGTAGACGTTCTACGATTGCGGCGCGGTTGCTATTCGGTGGTAGCTTCGGTGGAGACAAGTCCTATTTCTATCTCGGTGGTATTGATACCTTACGCGGCTACGATTATGAGGCGTTGGTCGGCACTCGCATCGGGCTCGTTAATTTAGAAGTCCGTATCCCTTTGATAGATGTTCTCCACTTCGGATGGCCAATTAGATGGACACTCGGCGGTATTCGTGGTATTATCTTTGCCGATCTCGGCGGCGCATGGTCAGACTGGCAGTACGGACCAGAGAACCCTTTCAACATCTTCGTCCGAGAAGGGAACGGTATTCGACTCGACGATGCCAAAGCCGCAGTCGGTGTCGGGATGCGACTCCAACTCGGTCTATTTTCTATCGATTTCGCGGCAGCGCGACATACAGACCTCACCCAATTAGAACCCGGTTTCAAATACCACTTTGGACTCGGACAGGCTTTTTAATAGTTGTCAGAGGAAATAGTTATCAGTACGGGAACGAGTACGTTCCCTTTCAGTTATCGGTTATCAGTTAAAGAGATGTTGGATTAACCGAAGTACTCTTAACTGAAAACTGAAAGATTTTTTCGCAGAAAAAATCGTACTGACAACTGATAACTATTCCTCCCACAATAAGGAGAAATCAGTTAGATGGCTATCAGCAATTGGCTATCGGATGTCAGCAAGAAAGAGATGTATTTTGCTTGGGTGTTTCCCGTCGTTAACACAGTGTCTCTTTGCTGTTTGCTGAAGGCTGTTAACTGATAACTATAAAATATGGAATCACGAAACAGACGCGCTATTCTCACTATCGCCATCATCGCAGTTATCGGCGGATTGGGTGTCCTCTGGGTTAACCTCTTCCCTGATTTTCTGTGGTTCGAGATGGTGGACTATTTTGGCGTTTTCTCTAAAATTCTCACAACACAAATCCTTGTCGGCGTCATCGTTGGAGTCTGCTACTTAGCGATTCTATTGATCAACCTCGCCTTAATCTATCGGTTCACACCGGCACATCTGAGTCCCGCTTTTATGGGAGGTGCAGATTTCACAGGCGGCGATGTGAGTAATCCTGGTGACACGCGAAGGATGATTTACGGCGGACTGGCACTCGTCGCCATACTTTTCAGCGTCTTAATGGGCTACGCAGCGAGTGATCGCTGGGAGATTTATCTACGCTACTTCAACTCAAACGAACTTGTTTTCCCAGCTGCGACACCTATTACGATAGAAGAGACCATTGACGGAAACGAAATACCTGTTTCGCAATTGGAACTCCAAGGAAAAAAGATTGAGGTCGGAGATCCGATCAACGTTCAGATAGACGGCACCAATCAGGAAGCACGCGTTGAAGCGGTGTTAGAGAATGCAATCCGATTGAACACGGCGGTCCAGATAGAACCCGGTCAAAAAGCGTTTTTTACCTCACCCGCACGTGACCCGATCTTCAAGAAAGATGTCACCTTCTACATCTTCAAAATGCCGTTGCTCCGCTATGTCTGTGGGACGCTGTTCGGTATCTTTATGTTGGTGACGATATTCGCAACGGTCATCTATTTTTTCCACGGTCTAATCACGGGTGATACCAGTCAATTCCGGTTCCGTCCGCCTTTCAGCGTTAAAGCGCATCTGTTCACGCTTGTCGGTTTGACACTCCTCTGCCGAGCATGGAACTACGAATTCGTTATGTACGACCTATTGTATGCGTCAAACGATATCGTCCGGGGCGGCGGCGGTTATGCAGCGATACAAGCGCGCCTACCGGTCTTGCATGTTATGCTCTGGCTCACAATCTTATGTGCCCTAATCTTTATCGTCAGTATCTTCTTGAAACGCAACGCTTATGCTTTTGGCGGATTCGTTGTATTCCTCATCGCCGGTTTCCTCGGGCAAGTCTATCCAGTCGCAATACAGAGGTGGCAAGTCGAACCGAATAAACAGGTACTTGAAGCCGATTATATCAACTATAACATCAAAGCGACACTTCAGGCTTACGGTATGGCTGAAAACACGGTAACCGAGGAAGAGTACCCGCTGACAGAGGAACTCAACTACGACGATATAACCAGTCCCGAAAACAAACCTGTCTTTAACAGTATTCGCCTCTGGGATTGGCGACCGTTGCGCAGAACCTTCAGGCAACTCCAAGAATTGCGATCACAATACGATTTCAACGATGTCGATATTGACCGCTATGTCGTTGATGGTGAAATTCGACAGGTCATGCTCTCCGGACGGGAACTCAATATCAATGAACTTCCGATAGAGATCAGGAACGATTGGTATAAGCAGACCTATACCTACACGCACGGATACGGTGCCGTTGTGAGTCCGGTAAATGAGATTGACAACGGCAAACCGAGTATGTACATCCAAGGCTTGCCACCTATAGAATATAAAGACGAGTGGGAACATCGGTTTGACGAAACACCGGGACCGCGTATCTACTACGGCGAACGCACGGATCGTTATGTTATCGTACACCCAGATCGTCCGCAGGCACTTGAATTTGACTATCCACAAGAGGGACAGCAATACGCCGAGTATGCATATAAGGGTCAAGGCGGCGTTCAACTCAGCTCTATTTGGCGGAAAATCGCATACATGCTCAAATTCAATAACGAAATCAACTTTGTCCTGCCCGGCGAAATTTCATCGACAAGCCGAATCCTCTATGAACGGAACATCAAAAGACGGATTCAGAAGATCGCACCGTTTTTACGATATGACGGAGACCCGTACATCATTATCCATAACGGCAGACTCGTCTGGCTGATTGACGCTTATACGATCACACATCGGTACCCGTATGCCGTCTCAATGCGGGAGTTCGTTGACGAGCGGAGACGGCAGTTCCGAAACACACAGCAGGACGGTGAGCCGTGGGGCAATTACATCCGAAACTCTGTGAAAGTTATTGTCGATGCTTACGACGGCACTGTCGATTTTTATATTATGGAACGGGAACAGGATCCGATCGCGGAATGTTATAGAAAAATCTTCCCCGGTCTCTTCAAACCGTTTCAAGAAATGCCGGATGACCTCAAAGCGCATATTCGGTACCCGATGGCGATGTTCCTCATTCAAGCGCGTGTCTATCAGGACTACCACATGAAAGATCCGGTAACCTTCTATGCCGGCGAAGATAAGTGGGAAATCGGGATGGAACTTTACGACAATACGGATGCACAGACACAGCAAGTGCCGCAACAGCCGAGGAGTCCATTTGTACCACAACAGCAGACCGTCCAACGTCCAGCATCGGAAGGTCAACCTGTTGAGCCGTACTATGTCGTTATCAGGCTACCCGGTGAAGATAAACCTCAATTCATGTTGATGTTGCCGTTCACACCGCTCAATAAACCGAATCTCACTGCGTGGCTTGCCGCACGATGCGACCTCCCGCAATACGGGCAAATTCTCGTCTATCGATTCCCGAAAGGGAAACAGATCGCAGGACCAATGCAGGTAGAGAACTTTATTAGCCAAGAACCGAATATCTCACAGCAGATTAGTCTCTGGAATACGCAAGGCTCCCGTGTCCTACGCGGTAACCTGTTGATCCTTCCCATGAACAACTCACTGCTCTATGTCGAACCGATCTACATCCAATCTGAAGATGAGAAAACCGCTATTCCAGAATTGCGGCGAGTCGTCATCGGATACGAAAACGAGGTCGTTTGGGGGGCAAGCCTTGATGAGGCACTCCGAAACATGTTCGGACCTGGAACACGCCGTCAAACCGCTGCGACGATCGCGACAACGGATGAGACGATAACCGATCCTGACACAGGTCAGACGGCATTCCCGGAACTCGTTAAGCAGGCAAACCGCTATTTCAATCAGGCGCAAAACGCACAACGCGCCGGCGATTGGACAGAATACGGACGCTCTTTGCAACTTTTAGAGGAGACCTTACAACAACTTGAGGAAACTATAGAGTAATCAGTTAACAGTATTCAGTTAAAGAGTGCCTCACAGTGAGAGTTGTGGTGGAAATATGAAAGGTAACCGCCACAAGGTGTTAACTGAAAACTGAAAGATTTTCCGTAGGAAAATCGTACTGGTAACTGGTAACTTCAAAAAGGAGGTGAAACAGATGGCTCTTGATTGGAAACCGCGCCACAGGGATATGATCATCGGCGGAATCCCGTGGTTAGCCAGAATTAGCGATAAAGCCAGTGCACAATTGCAAGGCATCATCGGTGAGTATATCTACCCGTGACCGCAGGACAAGTTGTTCCTGGAGGAACACAAGTTAGGTGCTGAGGAATTCGTTGAAATGGTGAAAGAGAACCCCTCGGACGATGAGATGATCGCCGCTATGAAAAAATTGAACGCTTAAAAGAAGTTACCAGTTACCAGTTACCAGTTACCAGAAAGAATCTCTCTTACTGGGCACTGGCAACTGGGCACTGGCAACTGGTAAACGGAGATTTATTCTTTGGAATTAAGTGAGTATCGTGACCAGATTAACGAGATTGACGACCAGATTTTGGCACTGCTACAGAAACGGGCGGAGATTTCTAAGAAGATCGGAGCGGTGAAATCAGAGACAGGTATTTCAAAGGTTTATGTCCCGCACCGGCAGAAGCAAGTCATCGTACGTTTGATGGTCGAAAACGACGGTAAGTTCCCCGAAGCTTCGCTCGAAGCGATCTGGACAGAGATCTTATCCGCCTCGCGTTCTTTGCAGGAGCTGGAGCGGGTCGCTTTTCTCGGACCCGTTGGTAGTTTTGGGCACTTGGCGGCTCGACGGCATTTCGGTGCATCAACGGAGTTGATCCCTATCCATCCGCAAGTCGATATCTTTACTGAGGTTGAATCCGGTAGAGCAGACTATGGCGTGGTCGCTATCGAAAACTCGTTGCAGGGTACGGTTCGTGACGTTTTAGAACGCTTTCAACACACGCCGTTGTGGATTTGCGCAGAGACGTTTCAGCCGATCAAACAGCACTTGTTGTCAAAGTCTCCAATAACAGAGATACAGCGTATCTATTCGCATCCGCAACCTTTCGCACAATGTCGGGCATGGTTGAGCCAGCATCTCGGTAATATTGAACAGGTTGAGGTTGTTAGTACATCCGAAGCCGCACAACGAGCCGCTGAAGAACCTTATGCAGCTGCCATTGCAAGTGAACTCGCAAGCGAGATTTATCAGATTCCGATTATTGCAAACGCGATTATGGATGAACCCGGTAACACAACCCGCTTCTTTATCATTGGAAGTGAAATGGCAGACCCGAGTGGATATGACCGGACATCCTTCTTTTTTTCCGTTCAAGACAAGGTCGGCGCGCTCCACCAAGTCCTGGGGATTTTAGAGAAAGCCGAATTGAATCTGAGTTATCTCGAATCTCTGCCCTCACGAGCCAAACCTTGGGAGTATGTCTTCTTTGCTGAGATGGATGGTCATATCGCTGACGGACGCGTCATTGTAGCACTCGAACAACTCGAAGCATTGTGTCGGAACGTCAATGTTATCGGCTCCTATCCGCGCGGGACTTCCTAAATGGTTAATGGTTAAAAAGACTCTGGTTCATTAGAAACCTCTTACCAACAACCAACAACTAACAACTGACAACCAATGTCAACACTAACGCAACAAATTCAAGCGCGTGCACACAAACTCGGATTTGAACTCGTCGGAATTATCCCCGCAACGCAGAGCGAGACGATCGCGCGTTACCAGCAGTGGATAGAAAACGGGTACGCCGGAAAGATGGGGTACCTCGAAAGACATCTACCACTCAAGCGGGATGTCCGTCAACTTCTCGCAGAGGCGAAATCTGTTATCAGTCTCGCGATGAACTATTATACACTTGATCCGCCGAAACCACTTGCCGAAGACCCAGCACGTGGACAGATTTCGAGGTACGCATGGGGCGACGATTACCACGACATCATCCGACAACGACTCTCAGAACTCGTTGACTTCATTAAGCAGACCGCTGAAACCGAATTACAGACACGCGTCTGCGTTGATACCGCACCGATTATTGAAAGAGAGTACGCCGAAAAAGCGGGCATCGGCTGGATCGGAAAGAACACCAATCTCATCCATTGGCGTTCAGGGTCCTGGTATTTCCTCGCAGAGGTACTCGTCAGTATCGCCTTAGAGCCAGAAATACTGCCGCTCCGTGGCGGTTGCGGAACTTGCACACGCTGCATCGAGGCGTGCCCTACGGACGCAATTGTTGAACCGAATCTCTTAGATTCCCGACGTTGTATCTCCTATCTGACAATCGAACTCAAGGAGCGTATTCCGAAGGCATTCCGCCCCAAAATGGGGAACTTAATCTATGGGTGTGACATCTGTCAAGAGGTCTGTCCATGGAACAGCAAAGCAGCACCAACAGACGATCCGGCGTTTCAACCGCGCGACGGAAACCTCGCTCCGACCTTGCTATCACTCATCGGTATGACGCAGCAGGAGTTCAGTCGAAGATTCAAGGGAAGTCCGATCAAACGTGCTAAACGGCGCGGTTTCTTGCGGAATGTCCTCGTCGCTATCGGCAATTGGGGAGAACAGCGTGCCGTCCCCGCCCTTAAAAAAGCATTAACCGATGACGAATGGTTGGTTCGGAGCCACGCAGCGTGGGCACTCGGACAGATAGGCGGTCCGGCTGCCGAGCGGATATTACAGACACAACTCACTGTTGAAACCGAACACGAGGTTATTACTGAAATTCAGGACGCGCTCTTAGAGATAGCGCACTCATCACGGAGAAATAGAAACGATGCGTGAAGCAACAAACGAACGCCAGCTTCCAGCACCCGGTGCTGGTACGAATGGACTTGCATGGCAAGAAGCATCACTTTGGAGCGTTGAAGGCGTTGGTCCGATCCATAAAATCAACCCGGAAACCGACGAAGTTTTGCTAACGCTTACACCCCCGTTTCCGGGTGGTGCTGGTATAGAGTGGGATGGTGAACATCTCTGGTATAACAGTATCTGGCAGCAGACGTTTTACAAACTCACGATCCCTGAATTGGAAATCGTTACCACCTTTTCATCACCAGGCGAGGGACCGCACGGGTTAGCGTGGGATGGTGAGCACCTCTGGAGCGTTGATATGAACACGAGTCGGTTTATTAAACAGTGTCCAGAAACCGGTGAAATCCTTACGGAATTGAAGACCCCGGGGGGGCGCGCCCACGGACTCGCTTGGGACGGTGAAGCACTCTGGAACGCCGACACAAACGACCACGTCATCTACCGAATCCATCCCGAATCCGGCGAAGTGATCGATGCCATTTCATGTCCAAACGAACCGCATGGATTAACTTGGGATGGCACGACACTTTGGTATGGCGAAGATAAAGCAAAGAAAATCTATAGACTCAGTATATCGGAATAGCACCGTTTCACACCGACTGAACGTATTTATCAGCCGAAGTGTCCAATAAGTGAACAAAAAATCGTAGATTTTGTCGGAAATCGCGCGAAATGTACTGATTTCACGAAGATTTTCAAATGGCACATAACTTGCATGAGACACTCGATAGAGACGTTTGTAAAATATACAAATCAGCAAACGCTGGTAATATTTTTTCATTTACCTATCAGGATACCCCGAATAATGAGGAAAAGAGAATTGCAGAAAATACAGATTATTATGCTAACCCTGTTTTTGGGAATCGGCTTAGCCTTCCAAAGCAGTGCCGACAGGGTGCAACTGAATACGAGTGCTGCTGTCGTTAACGATAACCTCGGTACAAGTGTCGGTATAAGCGGCGACTACGCAATGGTTGGTGTTCCGAAGGATGATACCGACAATGGTAGAAACGCCGGTTCAATCCAGGTCTTTTTCCGTAGCGAAACTGGGTGGGTCCAACATCAAAAGTTGAGTCTTAGCGACGCAGCACCTGATGACGAATTCGGAACAACGCTTGCAATGAGTGGCGACTATGCGATCGTCGGTGTCCCGAGGAAAGCCGATGCGGGAAAGAACTCAGGTGCCGCTTATATTTTTGCTCGGCAAGGCACACAATGGGTCGAACAGATGAAACTGGTCGCGCTTGACGGAAAGAAAGGCGACTATTTCGGAATCTCTGTCGCGATTGCCGGAGACACTGTACTCGTTGGCGCACATCGCGCCAATATACCTGTCGCAGACGCTGGTGCCGCATACGTTTTCGAGCGGAGAGGCAACTTATGGGTCCAGACTACCGTTCTCAGTGCTCCCGATGCCAGCAGATTCGCAAACTTCGGTTTCTCTGTCGGCACTGACGGCAGGACAGCCATCGTCGGTGCCGTCCGTGATGACGAAGCCGGTGAAAATGCCGGTGCCGCTTATATTTTTCTACGGGACCCCTCCGGCTGGATATTCCAAAAGAAACTCATCGGCAACAACACGGAAACAAATGATAACTTCGGATACGCAGTCGATGTTGACGGCGATTTCGCTATCGCGACTTCACCCAACAACAAAAACACCGGTGCCGCTTATATCTATAAACGCGAAGAAGGTAGGTTCTGGCTCCAAAAAAGGAACCGCACTCGTATCCGTATGATCCCGATTGACCCAGACGGTGCAACCTCTTTCGGTGTTTCGGTCGATATAAGTGGCGAAACCGTTGTTATCGGTGCCAGAGGCGCGATCGTCGGTGAAGATACCGTCGGTGCCGCTTACATCTTTACAGAAAATGAACCGCCATTCTGGAACCAACACACGAAACTCGTCGCAAGCGACAGGGAGAACGGTGACCAACTCGGATTCGCTGTCGCAATCAGTGGTAACGAAATTATCACGGGCGCACCCTTCCACAGCGCCGGGGGTCCCAGCTCTGGTGCCGCTTATATATTTGAGCAAAAGGACGGTGGCGCGTGGGTTGAGAACATCAAACTCAGCGATGGCGAAACAGCATCGGAAGATCAATTCGGAATTTCAGTGGCGATTCACGGGAACCTCGCTATCTCTGGCGCGCAACAAAATGATGACATCGCCCCAAATGCCGGTGCCGCATACATCTTCGAGCGGAGTGGTACCCTCTGGTTAGAACGCGCAAAGATTATTGCTAACGACGCGAAAGCAGGCGACCTCTTCGGTAATACCGTTGCGATCAGCGGAGAAACTGCTGTCATTGGAGCACCCGGCGTTGATGACGCGGGACCGGAAGCCGGTGCCGCATACATCTTCATACGGTCCGGAGACAACTGGATACAGCAAGCAAAACTCATCGGTAATGACATCGGTATGTTCGACCAGTTCGGAACAGCTATCGCTATCCATGAAAATACCGCTATCATCGGTGCCTATGGGAAGGATGAAGGCGGTGTAGATACCGGTGCCGCTTATGTCTTTGTCCGAAACGGGACTGCTTGGACACAACAGGCAAAATTAACGCACCGAAACGCTGTACCGGGGGATCTATTCGGCTTCGCTGTGGCTGTCTACGGCAACAACGCGCTTATCGGTGCACACGGGAATGACGCAACGGGCCCGGATTCAGGCGCAGCGTACATTTTTAGGCGCAGCGGCAACACGTGGACGCAAAACGCGCAACTCATCCCAAACGACAGTGGACTCGGTGATGAATTCGGGTTCGCCGTCGATCTGACGAATGGCATCGCAATCATCGGAGCGCCTAAGGAAGACCGAAATGAAACAGATATGGGAACCGCCTATATTTTCGTGGAAACGAGTGAGGCTTGGGTACAACAGGCAAAACTTACCGCCACCGAGACCGAGGCGGGTGATGAATTCGGGTCAGCAGTCGCAATTCATGAAGACACAGCGATTGTCGGCGCATGGAAAGATGATCATCCTGTCGCTTTGGGAGACGATCCTGCCGAACAAATCGACAAAGGCTCAGCTTACGCCTTCCTACGGGATGGGTTGAGTTGGGTCGAGAGGCGCAGAATTGTTGCAAGTGGTACAAACCGATTTGATCGCTTCGGCGCATCGGTCGGTATCAGAGGTTCGTTCGCCATCGTCGGCGCTGATGGTAATGATAATGCCGGTGATAATGCCGGTTCCGCCTTTATCTATAACCCTATCGACCTCGGATTCCGTCCTGCGGATATACCGTTTCCTGTTGATCCTGAATCGCAGGCACTCACAACGCTCGGACACATCAAACACACGACAATCTTCCAGAATTATCCGAACCCGTTTAATCCTGAAACATGGTTTCCTTACAATCTCGCCGAGCGAACCGAGGTCACCGTTAAAATCTACGATGTCAGCGGTAGACTTGTCCGACACTTGAATATCGGGTTACAAGAACCCGGCAATTACCAAAACCGGGAGAAAGCCGCGTACTGGGACGGTAGAGACGCCTCTGGTGCTACGGTCGCAAGCGGTATCTATTTTTATACATTCACCGCTGGCACTTTTGAAAACACCCGCCGAATGGTGATCCTGAAATAACACTTTGAAAAATGGCTTTTAGCAATCAGCCTTCAGATAAGAGGACTATGGTTTAACAAACTCCCCTCTTTGCTGACCGCTGATTGCCGACAGCCGACAGCCATCAAAACGGAGACAGTGAATGACGCAAAACACCGGTTATGACGATCTACAAACCCATATCCCGGAATTAGAGACACCGGCTATCGAGACATGGGAAAATCAGTATAGCAACCGAGATTATACGATTGAGATTACGAATCTGGAATTTACCGCCGTATGCCCTAAAACAGGGTTGCCAGATTTTGCGACACTCTGCATCATTTACGTACCGGACCGACACTGCGTCGAACTAAAATCGTTGAAGGAGTACTTCCTTTTCTACCGAGAGGTCGGCATTTTTCATGAGCATGTCGTGAATAAAGTGTTGGAGGACTTCGTAAAAGCGTGTCAGCCACGGCAAGCAGAGGTTGTCGGCGATTTCAACATTCGCGGCGGTATCAAAACGGTCGTGCGGGCAAAATATAAAAAATGAACAGTTATTGGTACGCTACGCTTTTGGTTATTGGTTAAGAGGTTAAGAGGTTTTTTCTTAACCAATAACCATTAACCAACCACCATTAACCATTAAGCAACGAGGTAATACGATGTACCACAGACCCCCGACGATCGGCGAATACCTACTCAGAAAATTACAAAGTTATGACATCGAACATATTTTCGGTATCCCCGGAGACTATGTGCTGCGTTTCTATAACCTTATTGAACAGAGTTCGATTCAACACATCGGCATGACACGCGAGGACGCAGCAGGCTACGCCGCGGATGCCTACGCGCGAGTCAAAGGCATGGGTGCCGCTTGCGTTACCTATTGTGTCGGTGGATTATCAATGGTGAACGCCATCGCTGGTGCCTACGCCGAGAAATCACCTGTCGTTGTGATTAGTGGCGCACCGGGCATTAGAGAACACGGAAAGGATGCACTCCTACATCATAAAGTTAGGGACTTCCATACACAACAACGTATCTATGACGAGATAACCGTTGCGACTGCGTTGCTCGATGAACCGTTTACCGCCTTCAACGAAATCGATCGGGTGCTTGATGCTGTGTATCGCTACAAACGTCCCGGATATATCGAACTTCCGCGCGATATGGTCGATGTGCGCGGTACGCTCTACCAACGTCCATCAACCGGTGGACACCTCAGTGATCCCGACATACTGGATGCCGCCGTTGAGGATGCCTGTAACTTTATCAATCAGAGCAAAAGACCTATTATTCTCGCGGGCGTGGAACTCCACAGATTTGGCTATCAAAATAAATTGATTCATCTTGTGGAAGAAAAACGGATTCCGGTTGTAGCGACACTCCTCGGAAAATCGGTAATTCCAGAGTCGCATCCGCTCTATTTAGGCATCTATGAAGGTGCTATGGGACAGGAAGATGTCAGGCAATTTGTAGAAGATTCGGATTGTGTCATCATCCTCGGTGCCTTCATGACCGACGTGAACCTTGGGATTTACACCGCTAACCTCGACCGTACGCGATCCGTCTATGCGACCACCGAAAAAGTCTCCGTGCGCTACCGCGCTTATGATGAGGTGATGTTCGACGATTTCCTCGACGGTCTCAATTCACCGAAACTCCGAAAACGACGAAAACCGAACTTAGATTGGGCACTTAAAGGGACTAAACCGTTCAAGGTGAAACCGGATGCACCTTTAAGAGCGCACCGGCTCTTTCAACATCTCAACGAATTTATTAGTGATGAACTGACAGTTATTGCCGATGTCGGAGACAGCCTCTTCGGTGCTGTAGAACTCGATATACATCAACACACTAACTTTATCAGCCCTGCCTACTACACTTCAATGGGTTTCGCCGTGCCTGCCTCTGTTGGCGCGCAGTTCAGTATGCCAGACACGCGATGCCTCGTTATCGTCGGAGACGGTGCCTTCCAAATGACAGGCACTGAACTCTCAACAACCGTTCGTCACGGATTTAATCCGATTGTCGTCGTTTTAAACAACCACGGCTACGGTACTGAGCGGCATCTCCTTGAAGGCGCATTTAACGACATCGGATGTTGGAACTATAGTCGTATGCCAGCACTCTTTGGTGCAGGACGCGGGTTTCATGTCCGAACCGAAGGCGAATTTGATGAAGCCATCAAAACGGCACTCGCCGAAACACAACACTTTACACTGATTGAAGTAGAACTCGACAAACTCGACACATCACCAGCACTCGCTCGGTTGGCAGAACGGATGTCCGGCACGGTTTAAAATTATAGTAAAACCCGTAATTAATTATACACTCGTCCTTGACCAAAGCGGTTCGTAGGGGCGAGGTCCCCTCGTCCGTTGGAACAAAAGTGTGCAAATATTTTTGGAATCTACTATAATAGTAGTATGCACGCTCCGACGGGTTTCCGTATATATTTGTCTTCTACAGCGCAGCGATTTTCTCACGTAAGAAGTTCGTACAAAAAGGCACTTGCGCCTCCGAAAGTCCGTGCAATATTACCGCGCCATCGTAGCCGTTCTCCTTTAGTAAACCGAGATATTGGTCGTAGTCGAGCAGTCCTGTGCCTGCGGCGAGGTGTCCGGCTTGACCGTCTCTGTCCAAGTCTTTCGCGTGTGCAAGTGCGATGTCGTCGCCGAGCAGTGCGAACGCCTCATCAAGAATTTCACGCATCTTTGGCAGCTCACCCTTACGAAAGATATTCGCGCCATCCATACAGACCTTCAGGTAAGGTGATTGCATCTCGTCAAGCAGGCGACGCGCTTTCTCCGCAGAATCAATCACGTTCGCGACTTCGGGTTCAAGTGCGAGCGTAACGTCGTATGCCTCAGCCACTGCTAACGCCTGTTCCATAGATTCGACGAGATCGCGCCAAGCCATCGCTGTGTCGTTATCGGGATGTGCACGCCACATATTATGCGGGTCGCGAGAGCCGGTGCAGAGCGTAATTACCGATGTACCAAGCGACGCGCATTTCTCTGCAACAGAGCGCAGCATCCGCAACCCGGCGTGCCGTTTCTCAACATCGGGGTCAATCATGTTATAAGTGCCTGAAAGTGCGGAAATCGTCATCTGTCGGGCATCCATCTCTTTTCGGATCTCGGCAACCGCCGGTCCCGATGCAGGGACATGATACTGCAGATGGTGGACACCGTGTTCCACAACGGCATTAAGATTCTCGGTGAGTGTTTTTCGGCGAATTGTTCCTTCCATGAGTCCAACGTGCATTATGCTCTCCTATAAATCTCGAATTTCCATAGATAAGTGTTGGCGCGGATAAGAGAATTTTATATACCGATTATACAAGAAAAAAAATCGTGTAGCAAGAAAAATCGCAGGAAACACAGGGCCATTTAGTTTTAAATATTCACTTTATTTCTGTGAATATACCTCTTCTGTAGGAGCGAGCTGTGCTCGCGATATTGTGTCCAAACGTTAACTTATGTCAACCAAAATCAAGATTGGAACCGAGAACTAAATGGCCCTGCAGGAAACACCTAATCAAGATGGAACGCCTTTTTAACACCGTTGACGATCACCTCATACTCACCTCCCTCATACTTCCCAGATTCAAAGTCAAAGATAGGGTAACGCGGAAATTCACCGAGATAAATAGGGATTTGGAACGCTGCTACGTCAGTTGAACAATCAAAAGAATCGTCTATCACCCGTTTAGCTTTTATCTCAACAATAACCGTATTATTATCTTGCCAATAATGTCTTGTCTCGTTGGGGTATTCACAACTGCTTGGAACAGAACCGTGAACCAGAACGATGATGATATAAGGGGCAATTTGGTAGTAGTCTTCTGAGATAAAGATTTCAATGTCGTCAATGGTCAAATCCATACTAACGTATTCATCTTTATCGTCGGTAATGGACACATCCATGGTAGCATCTTCATCGCGCGAACAACTGGCAAAACTCATTAGGCATGCCAATAACACAACACGTAAAAAAAGTACAAAAAGCGAACGCACGGTTTTCAACTCCTCGTCTATGGAACAACAACGCCTAACTAATACGAAATACTTGTTCATTCTCAATACGAAACACCTCTGTGACACCATTAACATTTACTTTATAGGTATCATACGCACCAATAGCGTCCCATTGTCCGATATAAACTGGGATTCGGAAGTTGTCTGCAGCCAGGTCACAATGTGAATGTGCTCCAAACATGATCTCTTCTGTTGCTGTTATTCTGATGTTGATAGTATTTCCTTCGACCCAATACTGTGTCTCGTGGACGGATTCACAACCGTCCGGGGCACCGTAAACCATAACGATGAGGTAGTCAGGTTTGTTTTTTGAAATAAAGATATCGATGCGGCCAATAGCTAAGTCCCTGGTGACATAGCGTGAACAACCTATGATGCCGATCAGAAACGTTGCTAACATAATATTCGCGAAAAACAGTCGCATAATTTTCAACCCTTTCCTGATAACTGGACAAAAAATATGGTAAAGGCGCGAGACGCGCCCGAGTGTAAACGCGAATGTGGATCCCGGTATCTATGAATCCGTACGGAATTCCTTTTCGACACCGTTGACAATTACTTTATACCTACCAGTATCGGTGTAAAAAAAAGCGCGGATGTGAACCGGGATGAGTAGATTTACTGCTTCAGATGTACATTCGTGAGGCGTTACTGATTCTTTCGTTGTTATCCTGATGTTGATAGTACTTCCTTCGGCCCAGCCGATCCAATGGTGTGTCTCGTGGAGCGCTTGACAACCGTCCAAGATGGATCCATAAACCCAAACCGTGGTGACGTGTGTGTTTTCTGAGATGTTTAGACCGATGTCGTTGATGGGCAGTTCTCTAACAATAAAACCTTCAATAACAGGTTCATCAAGCGTCCATTCATCGCGTGAACAGCCGACGATACTGATCAGAAGTGCTAACAATACAACACGGAAAAAAAACACACGCATTCGTTTCAACGCCTTCCACCGTTATGAGATTGAAGTTGAACATCTTTCTAATGTGTTGCAAATCTCCTCAGTTTCCTTCAAAAATTGTCGATTGCTTAACACGATATTGCTAAGACACTACGGAACCTTGCCACACAGCTTTGGTTAAGCACACAAACGCCGAAAAAGAACAAATTACGAAACTGAATGCTCTGAATCGAAAGCAGGGCCATTCAATTGTAGGTTTTTTGGTGTTGTTCTTTTCGTAGGCGTTAATACTTAATATATGTTATGCTTTAAAACAATCGGCGGAAAATTTCGCTAGATTTCGCTAGATTTCACACCGGATCCTCCAAAAAAAGATGTCCAATCCAATAATTTCTTAAAATTGAATGACCCTGGAAAACTATTCCAGCGCACTTGACCTTTTAATCTGTTCATGGTAGTATATTTTTACTCAGTAGTGCGGAGGTGTTATTTGTGGTAAACTCGGAATTGATTATCACTAAAATATGCAATGCTATCGATCTGATAGTTGAAAGCAGTGTGCCATATAAAGGGTTATTCCCGTCCATTTCACATGCCCAGACGGGCGCGATGCTAATGGAAAAACCGCCGAAGATTCCGGGTCAACGGGATGGGGACCGGGCGCATCTCGGTTGTAATCTTATCCACGACGAACCCCTGCTCGCCACGATGAACGTGCTTGCTGAAACCGAATCGAAATCGGAATACGCCGAAGCAGTAGATCGCTATTTGGCGCATTTTGCTCAGAATTGCACGGATACGACGACCGGTTTGTTTCCGTGGGGTGAGCATTCGTTTTGGCAGCTGATTGAAGAACGGGTCGGGTGTTCACGCGATCCGGTGGGTGGCACCGCAATTCACGATCACCTGCGTCAAGCTCCGCTATGGCTCTGGCAAAAACTGAATCTGTTTAACCCTGCGTGCGTACAAAGTTTCGCCGACGGGTTGGATTACCACTGGACAGAAGGCGACGGACTTGAATACATACGTCACGCGAATATCGACACAAAAACACATCTCGTTCGCGGTGGACGTGCGTGCGATTTTCCACGGCATTCAGGCTTTTACATCTTCGATTTAGCGTTCGCGTATACCCAAGACCAACGTCCTGAAATCCTTCAACAGATTCAGAACTATACCGATTATTGGTGGGAAAAACGGGATGATCGTGGGCTCCTGCGTATCGAAAGTCGTTCACCCAAAGAGGCAGAACGGTTTTTTGAGATGAACGCCCCCACGCAAACGTTCTCATTGGGGATGAGCCTACTTGAATCTGCAGCGTTGATAGAACCGCTTTTACCCGAATTAGCAGACCAGATGCGGCGATACGGCTCGGTTTATATTGATGGGTTCCTCGCTGCCCCGCACAACCTTGAAACTCGCGAGTTTATCAGTTTATGCGAATGTAAAACGGATCGGATTGTTGAACGCATGTCGGTGTGGGGAAGCGTTTATGGTGCCGGGACAGCATGCGGTGCGGCGGTGCTATGCCTCGGCGGATGGCGATTGACACAGGATCAGAGGCTGATGGAGTGGGCACGTGCTGTCGCTAAGACCTATCTCGATGAGAAATTTCCGGTCAATCGTGTTCACACAGAGGGATTCAAAATCCCTGCGTCAGATCCGGGGTTAGTCCTTGAACTCTTTGCCGATCTTTATGAGATTACCAGTGAATCGGTGTGGTTAGAAGGCGGTTTACAACTTGCGGAAACGGTGTTGGAAGTCTATTTCCCAGAAACGCTCCCCTTCGGAGCATCCGGGATTGACTGGTATGAATCGCAGATGGGAGCAGCGTTTCTGATGCACGGTTTGGCACGAGTTGCATTGTTATCGCTTCACCGAACCTGTCCACTCGCGCCCAATTACACCGCGCGATAGGCGTATTGTAAAGACAATGCCAGGATTATACCAGAACCGTTCATTTTTCGGTTTTTATTAATTTTACGGAATTAGTCGTTTCGGACTTGCAGAAATTTTAAAACTTGACTTTTTTTTACAGAATTCAGGGAAAATTTTATGTCAATTCTTAACCGAATTAGATACGTAACGCAACGCAGTAAACGTCAAGAAATGTTAAACAGATACGGATTTTATGAAACCATAGAAACCTATAATGCCGTACTTATTTGGACAAATTCCCCCTTCGGGGTAGAAATGCCTAAAAGGGAACAATGCACATCCTTTCACATACATACGATGTTAGATTGTCCGTTTCTAATCAAACCCCATTACGAAGATCATACTGCATATTCATGCCAACTTCTTCTGAATCGCGAGACATATAATATAGAACTGAAAGAGTTAATAAACTTACTTGAAAAAATTCCATTCGCCGACTCGTTCGCTGACTGGCAAGATACACCCCTTTTGTTAGGGCATCATTTTCATTGTGAATGCATGGAATGGACAGGACACATTTCCAGCAACTTTTTGCAAAGTGGATGGACTCATGAAGACGATACAGAAGTCCAGAAATTAGACTCTACTAAACAGATAGAGACACCGATGCAGCAGATAGAGATATGGCAGGCGAGATCAGACCTACGGACGAACCAGTGGCAAGGACTGATGGAAACGGCGAACCAGCACGAGTTGAACCAGCACGTGGAAACGATACTGGAGAACGAATGCCAGATACAGGGACGACGCGACCAGATGCGGATAACGGAACTCCTCTGGATTTACGAGGAGATGCCGAAAGAACCGATAGCGGACGTGTTCCCGTATCGCAAGGAGTATCTGCAACCTCTACTGAAAGCGATCGACAAGAACCCGGTGCAAGCACTCCAACAGGAGATACTACACCTGAACGACCCGGAGATGAAGGAGGACAACGAGGATCAGATCGAGGGAATGCTGAGCGAGAACAGCCCGGAGGCGTTGGCGATCGGACTGAAACGCCTGATACTCCAGACGAACAGGAAATACCTAATATGGGATCCGTATCGCTAACGTATCAAGGTACAACGTTCAAAGAGGTGAACGGACAACTCCGTATTGAGAACGTGAGTTTAAAAATAAAAATTGAAGCTCCCGTAGGTTGGGTTGAGCGGTAAAAAGCCAAAACCCCTGATTTATACGGAAAATGTCGATTTTCGATGATTCGTCCGTATAGATAGAGATAGCGAAACCCAACACCCCAAACTATCGGTGTGAAAATGTGTTGGGTTTCACTCGTTCTTTGGTGATTTCAGGTTTCTTGATGAATTTGAGGTTTATTTTCCCTATGCGGTTTCAGTAAAATTCCGTTCAACCCAACCTACGGACTTATGTCGAGCTCAGGCTACAAATAGCAAGGCGAGAGTTGTCCTATTTCTTTATTTGTTAACAAATTTTACCAGCAGAGCGCATTCCGCTTCTGCAAATAACATGAAAGGAAAATCATGGCAAGAGTACCTATTGGCTTAGAACTGTTTTCTGTTCGAAACGAGTTGGCAGAGGATGCCCGCGGCACAATAAAAGCGGTCGCAGAGATGGGATATGAAGGCGTTGAATTCGCCGGTGCCCCACAGCATCCTGCCGCAGAATTAAAAGGCTATCTCGACGAGTTCGGTCTGGTCTGCTGTGGCTGGCATACACCGTTCAATCTCGTTCAAGAGGATACGCTCGCCGAAACGATCGAATTCAATAAAGTTCTGGAAAACCGTTATATCATCGTTCCCGGTATACCGGGCGAACTGCGTCAATCGCGTGCGGATTGGTTGAAGTTAGCCGATACCTTCAATGAAATCGCCGATAAACTCGCCGAACACGATATGGTGACCGGTTATCATAACCATCACGTCGAGTTTACACCGCTTGATGGTGAACAACCCTGGGATACCTTCTTCGGAAACACGAACGAAGGGGTCGTGATGCAGCTGGATATGGGCAATGCGTTGTCTGGTGGCGCCGATCTCGTCAATATTCTCGAAAGATACCCGGGACGCGCCGGCACAGTCCATCTCAAGCCGTATGACGAATCAATAGGTGAGACGGACAGACACGCCGCTTTCCGTCCGATTATCGGTGAGGACAGCGTGCCGTGGGATGAGATCTTCCGTATCTGCGAAACGACCGGTGGCACGGAATGGTATATCGTCGAATATGAAAGCGATGCCTACCCGCCAATTGAATCCGTTGAACGCTGCCTAACTGCCCTCAAGGAAATGGGTAAGTAATTCGGTTTTACCTTTGGAGCAAATTCATGAGAACCTATTGTGCAAGTACGCTTCCATTTTCCGCTTTTGATTTGACGGCGTTTGTCGGTGAGTTATCCGACGGTGGTGTGTCTGCCATTGAACTCGCGCAACCCCATTTTTCGGATGTGGAAGCTGAAACTATTGACACACTTCGCGAAGAGACTGGTCTCAATTTCAAATCCATGCTGAGCACAGTACGGGTTGACGCGCCAGATGGACTTGAAGCGTTAATCTCAATTCTCGACACTGCCCAAAGGCTTTCCGTTCCAATTGTCAGTATCGCGAGTGGTGGCAATGAAACCGCCACTGCTCGCGAGATTGACACGATTATTGCGCATCTCAAGACAGGCACCGAAGAAGCACAGACTCGGAATCTGACACTCGTCCTCTATGCGCATGAAGGGAGTCTCGCTTACAACCTTGAACGCACGCGGCAGATCCTCAATGCGATCCCTTCCGAAAATTTCGGCTTTTACTACAGTCCTTACCATTTCCATCGCGCTGGAGACGATCCCGTTGTCGCCTTACGTACGTTGGCAGAACGGCTGGTCAGCGTCTATTTCAACTGCGGTGTCGATTCGCAAACAGGGAGCGAACCGTTCTGGGGACCGGAGATGGACTTTCCTGCTATCTGTCAGGAGATAGACCGTGTCGGTTACACCGAAGAAATCATGCTGATCTATTTAGGATTGAACGCGGAGACACCACAACCGATTGTTGAAGGTGTTTTAAACGCTCGCGCGAAGTTAGAGACCTATTTTTAATTGAAGACGCTTCACTATCCTATTCGACACGTTACACGAAAACGATAGATGAAAACGGGCAAAATGTTGGGAACTTTGCTTTTCACGTTGTGCATCATGTATGATCATACTTGTGGTTTCTCAAAACCCAATGCCAACGTGCTGTTTGTTTTCTCCAAATTTCTTTAGTATATTCCTATACTTACTCCCGTCTCTCAAAAAAATCCTTTCAAAAGTGTCCAAACGTCTTTCAGGGACATCCATTGTGTGTTTTCCCTCCGTAATCGGGGTTTATCCTGCGTTCAGAACCCGATACTTGCAGAATAACTTCTAAAAATCCTGATTTTTTTGTTATTTTTTTGAAATGATGTGAGTTTTCCGCCCAAAGTTTCGTCTTTAATAATAGAAGGTATGAACCGTATCGCCCTACGTAGTTTTACAAGATTCGGCATCTGCTTAAGCCTTTCGGCGGATACGGACACGCCCCAACTGTTTATTGGAAGGACACCTCGTGGAAAAAGAAAATGATGTTCAACTGATTCAAAGAATATTATCAGGCGATGAAGCAGCGTTTGATGTCTTGGTCCAAAGGCACCAGAAGAGCGTGCACGCCTTGGCGTGGCGGAAGATCGGTGATTTTCACGATGCTGAGGAGATTACACAGGACACATTCCTTCAAGTATACAAAAAACTCCCGACACTCAAGGACCCTTATAAATTTGCTGGGTGGCTGTATGTCATCACAAATCGGCTTTGTCTTGATCGGATGCGGAAGAAAAACCTTACGATACAATCGTTGGAGGACACACCCGTGGAAGAAGTTGAAAGATCCTCTTATACTCATCACGTATCGGAACAACGGCATACAGAAATCACCGAGCGTCGTCGTGCTATCGTCAAAAAACTTCTCGAAAAGCTCCCGGAGAGTGAACGGACAGTCATGATCCTCCATTATCTCGGCGAGATGACGGTGAAAGAAATTAGCAAGTTCCTAGGTGTCTCTGTAAACGCAATTCATAACCGGCTGTATCGGGCACGAAAGCGGTTACAAGAGGAAGAAGCCCTCCTTGTTCAAGAAGTTCTCAGCGGCGTGCAGATACCAACGAGTGTAGGTCAAAACATTATGCAGCGTGTCGCTGACATAAAACTCACGCCGCAAACAACGCCAAAACCCGTTATTCCGTGGATCGCTTTCGGCACCGCTTTCCTTCTGCTCGCCTTACTCTTTGGCGCGAGCAATCAATACCTCACCCGTTTTCAGAGACCCTATAGTTTCGAGGCGGCATCTGAACCGACCATTGCCATCATTGACGCACCCGTCGTTCTTGAGACAGACGCGAAACCCGCACTGCGAAGTCAAGTTGGACAGGATACCGCCTTAAATCAAAGAACTGGTGCAGGCTTACATGGATCTGAAACTGTCTCAACAACCGAGTTAGCGATGCAGCCAGAAAATATTGAGGCATGGATGCCAGATGAAAATCTACGTCGGGCTATCAAATCTGAACTCAAACTTGGCGATATTCCGCTCGAGATAGAACATCTCCAGCAACTTGAGCGGTTACTCAGTATTGATGGCGGCATAGAAAGTATTGTGGGTTTAGAACACGCTGTCAATCTTAAATTTTTACATCTTGCGCCCAACAAAATCTCGGATCTCACACCACTGGCACACCTACACAACCTTCAGACACTGAAACTCTATCTCAACAGACTCGTAGACGTTTCACCCCTTGCGGGATTAGTAGGTTTAGAGATTTTGCATCTATCAAATAACAGGATCGTTGACATCTCACCCCTTGAGAGGCTTGTGAACCTAAGAGATTTACGACTCGACTACAATCGCATCGAATATTTTTCACCGCTCGCCGGATTAACAAAACTTCAGATCCTTAGGATTAACGACAATTGGGGCATCGATATTTCATCTGTCCCGACATCCAATTTGACAGAATTTCTGTATGATCCTACCTTTAATATCCCAGAGATGCCGAACCGTGACCGGATCATGGCTCGCCAGTATCCATCCGTTTTCGCAGCTTGGCATAACATCATCAATCTACCGACGCTCTCATGGGACGAAAGATTAGTCTATCACGACCTGTATTTCTCTAACCCTATGTTCGGGCTTCATTGGCGGTGGACGCCTACAAAAATGAAAATCTCTGGGAATTTTCGGACAGCAAAGCAACAGCGAGATACGATGCTCAAAGAGAATCCAAATATGATTTTTCTCGTCGGAATTTATCACTATGGTACACAAGATACATTCGTTCAGCAGGCTGTTGAAGTTGCCAAATGTGGTATCTATGATGGTATCTTTTTAAATTGGTGGCAAGGCGATAGGGTTGATGCGAAAGTTGCTATACTGCAGAAAATTCGTGAAGTGGTTGGAGATGATTTTCTCATTATCGTCAACGGACTTCGCTCTAAAGCTCCACACTTAGCACCCTATGTCAATGGCACATTCATGGAAACGAGACGATACCATCCACAGGGTTACACCCATACCGAACTTCAAGAGATTGAAAGTGCTTTGCTATGGTCAGAGAAAAATCTTCGATCTCCACAGATTAATTCCTTAGAGGGTTGGGGACTCGCTGAGGAACCCTTAGATTCACCGCGTAACCAGCAATGGATGCGGGTTTTTACAACCTTGAGTTTAACGCATTCTGACGGCTATGTTTCATATGTGACGGGGATTTCATCGTTAACCCACACACATCATTATCCCATTTGGGAAGGACATTCCGACGAACACGCACAAGGAAAACTACACGATCATACGCATCAGCACTACTGGTATGATTTCTGGGACACCGATCTCGGCCAGCCAGTAGGTGGAAAAGGGCAGCTCTACCGCGGTCGCGAGGGTTTATTCATCCGCGAGTTTGCCAACGGCTGGACGGTTTACAATCGCAGCGGGAAAGCACAGCAGATCCAGTTGCCGATGCAAGCCACCGGTGTCGCGAGTGGTATCACCAGCACATCACACATACTCCCTGATTTAGATGGTGAGATTTACTTGAAGTAAGTAGGTCTCGCCGCCCGTAGATGTCAATGAGATGGCACAGTGAACATCTTAGATTTAACGCAAGTTGCCACCTTTGTAGCGTACGGATCATGAACTTCTTTCATGAAAAACGGGGTCTGCATACCTAAAATTTTGTAAGTAGCAGGTTGAGTTAGATTTGGTCGCTATCGCAAATAGTTTCTAACCCCAGAGAGACAAACGAATCTCTACATAGGAGGAGAAGACACCTTATGAAAATTAATGGATTTTTATCTACAATTATATTGACTGGACTGCTACTGATTACCACACTCGGAGGCATCACACACGCCCAAGTCGAAGAAGACTGGATGCCGGATCCGAACCTTCGTCACGCTATATCCAAGACCTTGGGTATCGAAACACTGACGATTGCGGATATGCAACATCTCTATCACTTTGTAGCTGATGGTAAATTTAAGGCTGATCTTAGAGAAATTCAGAGTCTTAAAGGGTTGGAACACGCTATCAATCTTAAATTCTTAGCCATCAATTTTACGAAAGTCTCGGATATAACACCGCTTGCGGGGCTCGAAAATTTACGAGGTTTAGGGTTGGGTTATAATAGAATCACGGATATAACACCCCTCGCAGGGCTGATATATCTACAAGAGTTGAACTTGCAAAATAACCAGATTTCAGATATTTCGCCGCTTAAAGGGCTCGTAAATCTCAAATTGTTGGACTTATCAGGAAACCAAATCACAGATTTTACACCGATTTACGGGCTTAGCGGGATAGAAACATTACGGTTGGGTCTGGCAAGATCAGGGATATCTTTAGACTCAGAAGTCCTACAGAGACTGGATCCGGTAGACGGGCCAGTTGTTTGTGAAATCGCACGAGCACCGATACATTCTCGTCTTGAAAATATAACGTACCCTGCAATTATTCAGGCCTGTGGAGATATAATTAATCTGCCAGAACTTTCGCGTGTGGAGGGAATCGCCTATCACGATCTGTTTATGTGCGGTGACACATTTGGGTGGACTTGGACACCAACACCAGATGGCAGAAAACTCATAGGCAACCCCGAGGAGGATGGGATAGCCGCAAGTTGGATACGCGATCTGAATCCAAATATTATTTTCCTTCCAGGTGTAAATTACTGTGTTGTGGGTCTCGACGACTACCCAGAAGATTGGCCGTATTTTCTCAGAGATGCCGAAGGAAAGAGAATTGAATTTAAAGGGTGGGATCAATATGTCATCGACTTCACACATCCTGCTGTGCAAGAGATGATTATCCAGCAGGCTGCTGAAATAGCGAGATGCGGGATTTTTGACGGAATAGGAATAGATCATTGGGGTAAGGGTGGCATAGGACCTATAACCCATGAGGAAGCGGCGGATGCAAAGGATCGTATCATACAAGGTATTCGTGAAGCTGTCGGTGATAATTTCTTGATAATAGTAACGACTAGCAACGACCCGATTCCTCCGAGGTATGCGGAATATATCAATGGACTTTTTATGGAAACTATTGAAGGTTACGAGGGTGGTTATACCTACGCAGGACTCTCTCACATTGAGAACACGCTGTTGTGGGCAGAAAAAAACCTTCGAGAACCGCAAATCAATTCCGTGGCAGGTAGGGGTGTTCGGGGCGAACCGCTGGATTCTCCGAGGAATCTACAATGGATGCGCCTGTGGACGACGATGAGTTTGACGCATTCAGATGGGTATGTCATGTTTACTATGGGGGGCAACCTTGACCATCCCCGCCACGTTTTAGAATTTTTGCCAGGTCATGCGGATCTTCATGCACAGGGCATACGTCACACTCACCAAAACCAAAAGTACTGGTACGACTTCTGGGAGGCGGATCTCGGTCGTCCGGTTGGTGGCGATGAAACCAAAGCGCAGCTTTATGAGGGCATCAATGGGCTATTTATCCGAGAGTTTACTAACGGATGGGCAGTGTATAATCGGAGTGGTGCAGCACAGGAGGTTGAACTTCCGCAAGAGGTCTCTGGCTGGAACAGCAGTGTGGAGAATCAACGCCGGCATACGTTGGCAGATTTGGATGGTGAGATTTATTTGAAGGCGGGGAGTCGGGATTCGGAGATCCCTCCTACGGCGGATGTCAATGCGGATGGGGTGGTGAATATCCTGGATTTGGTTATCGTGGCGAATGCGTTTGGTGAAGCCGCACCGGATTTGAATGGTGATGGCACGGTGAATGTGTTAGACCTTGTGCTGGTGGCGAATGCGTTCTAAGGATGGCGGTCAGTAAGAGAAGCCTGCTCTAACAGTTAGTTGCATCTATCTTGATCCTTCGTTCAACAAACAATGAAAGGACGTTGTTTCAGATTTATGAAAATTAACAAAACCGTGTTTGATAAAATGTTAACAATGGCTGATCACGCAGCAAAAGGACATATAGAGAGAAGACAAGTTGAGTTCAGAATTTCGATTTCGTACATAACACTACTCTCCTTAGCACTTTATCACGTTATCAAACTTGACGGAACCGGTGATATTCCTTGGTGGGTAGTCTTGGTATGTGTCCCTCTGGTCATGCTACATTATGTATATTGGACCTGGCTACGCGATGTTCATACAGCATCAAATAATGATGTAAGAAGAAGAGATTTCTATCTCAAAAAAGCAGAGGTGATTACTTACTACATGTCGAAAAATTCGGATTCGGATTTCATCCCAAGTTCTACTGAAACAGTTACAGTTAATTTAGGTGCCGGGGGTAGTCAGGAAATGAGCGAAAGTGAGTTGTTTGATCAAAGGGAAGCTGATATTTATGTCCGTTCAAAAGGTGAAGGCACTCCACCACCTAAACTGTGTAAAAATGTACATCTTCTATTTCCCACTTTTTTTGCGACACTCATGGCATTAAGTCTTATATTCGCTTTAATTGCCAAAACTATCGGCAGTACTATTACATCTGTTGTACTTCAAATTTTGTTATAATCTTCGCATCATTATCGGAATAAAGAAAACACACGGTGAACATCAAAAAGCATTACCTGCTCAACTTGAAACGATGCCCTGAGAAGAGGTTTTAGATGAATAAAAAATTGCGTCTGATTTTTATTTTGTTCTTCATCGTCTGCTCGCTATCCTATGCAGCAGACTGGATGCCGGATCCCTCCTTAGAGCGAGCGGTCCGTGAAAATTTAGGAATTCCTGACACAATACCGATACATCCCGCAGATATGGCGGGATTACACGATCTAATAGCAGAACACGATATTCAGCGTTTGAAAGGGCTCGAACATGCCGTGAACCTTAGGGGCTTGATTATCGACAGAAGTGAAGTCTCAGATTTAGCACCCCTTGCGGGACTTGAGAATCTACAGGTCTTGAGGTTGAATTATAATCGCATCACGGATATTTCACCCCTTGCGGGGTTGGTGAACCTACAACGCTTGCAATTGCACAACAATCAAATTGTAGACATTTCACCGCTCGCAGGATTGATAGGGCTACGAGACTTACGAATGAAAAGCAATGAAGTTGTGGATATTTCACCCCTTTCTGGGTTGGTAAACCTACGATACTTGGAAATACATGACAATCAGATTTCAGATATTACACCGCTTCAAGGGTTAGTGAACCTTGAGGTGTTGATCCTCGGAGAAAATCCGATTACCGATCTTACACCCCTTTACGGGCTTGTCGAAGTCGCCGAAGTAACAATAGAGATCGGCGGGATACCTATAGACTTTGAAATACTTCAGAGACTGAATCCAGTAGATCGTATTGTTTGTGATATAGCGAGAGAACCGATCCGTCCTCGTATTGAAAACAGGACGTATCCGTCTATTTTTCAAATAACATGTGCGTCTATTATCAACCGTCCAGAACTTTCTTGGTGGGAGAAAATAGCATACGATCTATTTTCCTGCACGTCGTTCGGAGTGGAATTTTTTCAAGGTCCAGACGGCCTGGTTCTCAGACTCGGTGAGACGAGTCGGGAAGCCGAAGGAATACGCAAACGGCGTCCAAATATACTTTTCCTTCCAGGTACACCTATAGGCTTTCATGGTGCAGGCGTAGACGAGTTTCCAGAGGATTCGCCATATTATCTCAGAGATAAATCTGGAAATAGAATAATAGAGACCAGATGGGGGACTGTTGCTCTCCTGGACTTCAGGCATCCTGATGTTCAAAAGAGGTTTATACAGCAGGCACGTGAGTTTTCGAGATGTGGGTTGTTTGACGGAATAGCCATAGATAAATGGGCATCGACTGGACATGGAGATATGCCCCGAGACGAACACATTGCTGCAAAGGATCGCATGATACAAGGCATTCGTGATGCCGTCGATGATGATTTCTTGATACTGGTAACGACGGGGAACGATATTATAACGACGCGGCATCATGCGGAATATATCAATGGTTTTTTTATGGAAACGACTGAAGATTATGAGGGCGGTTATACGCACGCAGGACTCGCTCACATTGAGAACACGCTGTCGTGGGCTGAAGAAAACCTTCGAGAGCCGCAAATCAACTGTTTGGCAGGCAGGGGCGATCGGAACCAACTACTGGATTCTCCGAGAAATCTACAATGGATGCGTCTGTGGACGACAATGAGTCTCACACATTCTGATGGCTATGTCGTATTTACGATGGGTGGCGGCCCTGGCCATCCCCCCCACCCTTTTGAATTTTGGCCAGGTCATGCGGATCTTCATGCACAGGGCATACGTCATGGTCACCAAAACACCCACTACCACTATGACTTCTGGGATGCGGACTTGGGTCGTCCGGTCGGTGGTGATGAAACGAAAGCGCAGCTTTATGAGAATCGCGAGGGGTTGTTTATCCGGGAGTTTACTAACGGTTGGGCGGTGTATAATCGGTCTGGCACAGCACAGGAGATAGAACTTCCGCAGGAGGTCTCCGGTTGGTCGAGCAGTGTAAAAGATAAACGTCGGCATACGTTGGCAGATTTGGATGGCGAGATTTATTTGAAGGCGAAAGCCTCTCCTACTGCGGATGTCAATCGTGATGGTATTGTGAATATACAAGACTTAGTTATTGTCGCGAATGCCCTTGGGGAAGCGGAACCGGATCTCAATGGTGATGGTGTTGTGAATATCCAGGATTTGGTGATTGTGGCAAATGCGTTTTGATAGGACTTACGCAAGGCGCAATGAATTGCGCCACTACGAACCGGATCGCCTTTGAGAAACACACATATTTCTAAGGTTCATCTGTTTGTAGTGATGCGATTTATCGCATCTCTGCGTAAGTCCTGTTTGAAAAAGGAGATTACATTATCTTATGACAATGAGAAAAATATATCGTAAATCGTTATGGTTTCAGTTGCTCCTTGCGTCGGTTGTGGGCATACTTTTCTATAATACCTCCGTCCATACAGAAGATGCCGAGGAGTGGATGCCGGATCCCCACTTAGAGCGTGCCGTCCGTGAAGCACTCGAAATCCCTGATGAGATACCTATACATCCTGGAGACATGCCAGGATTACATAATCTTTTCTTAAGAGAAATAGAACACGATATTAGGAGTTTAAGAGGACTCGAACATGCTATAAACCTTGAATTCTTGCACCTCGGTAGGAGTGAAGTGTCGGATTTGACACCGCTGGCCGAGCTTGAGAATTTACGAGTCTTAAAGTTGGGTAATAATCGTATTTCGGATCTAACACCACTTTCTGGATTGGTAGAGCTACAGGAACTTAGGTTACAGAGTAGTTTGATCTCGGATTTAACACCGCTGGTAAACTTACAAAACCTCAGAGTGTTAAGTCTACAGGGCGAGCAGATTTCAGATGTTTCACCCCTTGTGGGATTGATAGGGCTACAGGAACTTCATTTAGGGAGTAGTTTGATCTCGGATTTGACACCCCTGGTAAACTTACAAAACCTCAGAGTGTTAAGTCTACAGGGCGAGCAGATTTCAGATGTTTCACCCCTTGCGGGATTGGTAGGGCTACAGGAACTTATTTTAGAGAGTAACGCCATCTCGGATTTCACGCCCCTTGTGAGTCTAACGAATTTAAAAACCTTTGTTATCTATCCGAATCCGATTCCATCAGGGAACCAATTTATAGGTATAGACGCATCGCATCTTGAGGCAGCAGAAGAAAATGTTATCTGTAAGCACCCAAGACCTTCCTATACAGCCACTGTGGCGGAACGACTTAACAATCGCGACTATCCGTCTGTTTTTCTGACACATAAAAGGAGCAACTATGAAGAAGATCCGGATCCATTCAATCAGTTGGTCCACTACGATTTCTCTTTCATGTTCGAGCCGTTCCATCCACTTGTTTATCCATATACCTCTAATTCTCCATTTGGGGGTATGGTCCGGACTGGGGTATATGGAACGATAGCACATCTCTCGCACGTCCATAGAGATGCAATTCGCGAGAACCCGAATATGATATTTATCGTTGAGATTGCATATTTCGATGGGCGTCGCTTCAATATTCCTAAAGACTCACCTTATTGGTTGCGAAATCCTGACGGCACAATTGCCCATCGTCCAGGACCTCTTGATGCCCAAGGCAACAAAAAGTGGCAAGACGAACCGTTGCTTGACTTTACCAATCCTGATGTGATAGAAATGATAATTCAGCATACAATTGCGGTCGCAAAATGTGGACTCTATGATGGTATCTGGCTGGATCGCTGGCAGGAGTTGGAGGGTGATTTTCGGGGTAATCTCAGCCATCTCGTAACGAAAGAAGATGAACTGAATGCGAGGCTCCAAATACTTCAAGGGATCCGGGCGAATGTCCTGGATGATTTTTTGATTATGGTCAATTCAAGGCAAGAACTTCCACAGTCTGCGCCGTATATCAACGGTGTTTTTATAGAAGCTGGTGCCCCGCAGCCAATCTACACATACAAAGATTTGTATCATTTTGAGGAAGCAATAAAGTGGTATGAATTGAACTTGCGAGAACCCGCCTTTACACTCTTATGGGGGGCCGTTGATCATAAACCTCCAACAAGCCAACAGACGGTGCGTCAGTTTACAACGCTCAGCCTTACCCATTCAGATGGGTATGTCAACGTGAGTTCGGGTGCTCCCGATAGTAGGAGTCTTTGGTATGACTTCTGGGATGCGGGCTTGGGTCGTCCGGTCGGTGGTGATGAAACGAAAGCGCAGCTTTATGAGAATCGAGAGGGGTTGTTTATCCGGGAGTTTACCAACGGCTGGGCGGTGTATAATCGGAGTGGTGCAGCACAAGAGGTTGAACTTCCGCAGGCGGTTTCCGGCTGGTCGAGCGGTGTGGAGCATCAACGCCGGCATACGTTGGCAGATTTGGATGGCGAGATTTATTTGAAGGCGAAAGCCTCTCCTACTGCGGATGTCAATCGTGATGGTGTCGTGAATATACAAGACTTAGTGATTGTTGCGAATGCCCTTGGGGAAGCGGCACCCGATCTCAATGGAGATGGCGTTGTGAATATACAAGACTTGGTGATTGTGGCAAATGTGTTTTGAAAACCGCTTGTGCTAATTGTTTGACAGAGGCATTATGTAGCATAGGAGACTGTTAGCCTGTACCATTTCATAGAGGTTATTATAAATATGTCTCTGAAAACAAACGTATTTACCACCAAGCGATCCAAACTTCTGCTTGGGGTCTTTACATGTTTCAATATGTGTGTGCTTAGATATGCTTCCGGGCCTGTCGAGGCTGTTAGTGCGGGTTTAGTTGCTGTCGGCATATTGGTACTCATGATTATGGAGTCCAAGATCGGTATGATTGTCGTAGGATCGCTGATAGCCGGTAGCGGATCATTTCTGTTCGGACACATGCTGGGAAGACTTTTAGGATGAAGAAAACAACGCTAACCATTCTCATTATTGTTTCTCTAATCGGATTTATTGCTGGATACCTCACAGCCGTACTGCCCTGTGCTCATTGTAAAATTGTGGTTTTGAAGGTAGGAAGGCAGCGGGTTTGGGTGGGAAGATTTGAGAACACGGGCAATCATGTGTGTTGGTTACAGTTCATAGTAAAACCTAAAATTAATTGAGCACTCTCAAACAGTCTGAATACCTATAACAGGCATTCAGACTGGCACAAACTAAAAGTTTATGCTACAAAGATATCCACTTATTTCTGGGCTTCACTATAAAATGTGTTATACTTCATGATTATGACAAGCATCAATCTTTCCGAAGAGAGACAATCATAAATAATTTTCATTTTTTTTCACATTATGCACGTTTTCCGCATCAAAATTACGTCTTTAGAAATCAAGCGATAAAACAATCGCTCTGTTTACTGATTTTCGTTTAAGGTTTTGAAGGCTTAACATTACGGTTGTATGCGGAGGAGAAAAAAGATGTCAAAAACTTTTAGTTCGGAAACTTTTCAAAAAACGTTTGACGCGTATGTCCGAAAGTGGCATATATCGGAAGCAGTCTTATTTATTTTGGCTTTCTTGCCTTTTTTGACGTACGGTGTAGCGAAATATTTGGAACATGTCGAAATCGAAATTACGCCATTTTTAAGCGACCTAACTTTCGGAACAATCGCATCTGGTATCGTCTCTTTTGGGGCGGTCTCTTTCGGGTTTGTTTCGATTGGTGCTGTTTCCTTTGGTTTCATAGCTATTGGCAGCGTATCTTGCGGGTTCATAGCGATTGGCGCAATATCCGCGGGGGTTTTTGCTTTTGGAAATGCCTCCGCTGTTGGACTTATCGCCATTTCCACAGGTTCAACCGGGGTAACTCCGCGAGTCGGTGGAAATGCCTTTGGACTTATCGCGATCGGTCGGCATGCCAACGGAGTATACGCGCTTTCCTATGAAAGAAAAGGCAACGGTGTTTATCAGTTTTCACCGGAACGCCAAGATATAGAGGCTGTTGCGCTGTTTACCCGCTGTCTCCGAAAGTTTAAGAAGGTGTATGCCTAACCGTCTTAAACTAACGTGCGGAACAATCGCTCAAAGTTTTTGAAGACCTAACACTTGGAGGTAATTAAAGATGATCAGCAGACTTAAACATACCATCGTGGTCCTATTCCTCCTTGGTAATTTTTCTTTCGCTTTCGCTGCACCACCTGAGGTGACACGCTTTACCTTAAGCAACGGTATCAAGGTTGTCAATCTCTACGTTGAAAATTCCACAGATGTATGTATTTTCAGTTATCTACCCCTCGGACTTGTTGCTGATGGAAAAGCGAAAACACAGTGGAGCCATCTGATTGAACACTTGACAATCCGAACCACAGGACCCGTTGATTTCAAAACAAGTAGTGCAGAAACAATGGCGGATAACATGCGCTTGGAGTTCATAGGGAACACCGATAACTGGACGCAAGGCTTGGAACGACACGCAAGATGGCTTTCTGGATTACCTTTTTCAGAGAAAAGTTTAGCCGAAGAGTTGCCAAACGCCTTGTCCGAGATTGACGTGACTGAAGCGAGATTGGCGACGCACAAATGGGCATTTGCTGCATGGAACCAAGTCTTTCGGCACGGTCAAACTGATATAGCGATACGTGGGGACATTCAATCCGCGCAACTGAGCGAACTCCAAGAATATAGCGATCTACATTTGGTTCAAGCGGATCGAGTGCTTTTGTGTGTCATCGGCGGCGTTAAGGCAGAAACACTGCCGCCAGTAATCGAAGAACACCTCGGAACTATCAACTTAACGGCAAAAACACTGCCGCCAGCAACAGTAACATCGGAGACGGTGAAAGACCAAACTGCCACTTGGGATATCAATGTAACCCACTACATGGAAACTTACGCAATACCACACGCAGAAGATGAAGATTATCCAGCATTGTACATAGCGAACGCACTCCTGAACTTAGCATTCATGCAGGATGCCCAACTGAAAGAATTGATAGGTTTTGCTCTCTGTAGCGTTGACCTCGCCACGCCTGAACAGACCTATTTACAGATCAGTGCTTCGCTCAAACCGGATACAGATATAGAAACGGTTAAACAGCGAATTGGACAATTGATAAACCGATTCAAGCAACCCGAGAACAATGCGCAGGTTGCCATGGCTGCCCCGTCACTCGCTATGCAGTTCAGTTCGCCCTTGGATATAGAGATGGTAATGCACCAGATACCTGCTGGCACCTCAACAACTATGGCACTTGGGAACATTGGGCTATGGTGGGGAATGCTTGAATATAAATATGGCGATATTTTACCGCAGCTGGCAAGCGCATTTACCAATGTCTCCGCGGATGATGTTGCTGATGTTGCCAATCGATATCTAACCAAAGATGCGCGGATGACGTTACTTCTCACGCCGCGTGCGTCGGAGTGATATGAGGCATTCGTAGAAATTCAGTCCTTTGTGTTGAGATATTATGGAGGGTTCTGATGGATAAAGATGATGTTCAGTTGATTCACAGGGTCTTATCTGGTGACGACGATGCGTTCAGCACCTTAGTCCAAAAATACCAAAAGAGTGTCCACGCCTTGGCGTGGCGGAAGATCGGCGATTTTCACTATGCTGAGGAAATTACGCAAGACACCTTCCTTCAAGCTTATGAGAAACTCCCGACCCTCAAGAATCACAATCAATTTGCAGGGTGGCTGTATGTCATTACAAATAACCTATGCACCGATTGGCTCCGAAAGAAGAGACCTGCAATGCAATCGCTGGGAGACGCGTCTGTGAAGGCAATAGATAAGTTAACCTATGAGCGTTATATATTGGAACAGCGCGAGAGAGAAGCGACTGAACGTCGTCATGAAATTGTTAAACAACTTCTGGAAAAATTGCCAGAGAGCGAACGAACGGTGGTGACGCTCTACTATCTCGGCGAGATGACCACAAAAGAAATTGGCAAGTTTCTGGGGGTATCGGTGAACACGATTACGAGCCGGCTTCAACGGGCGCGAGAACGCCTACAAGCATCAGATGAACACTTGATTAACGAGACGCTTGGCGGTTGGCAATTGTCTGGTAACCTACTTGAGGACATCATGCGGCAAGTTGCTGATATAAAACCGGTATCACCGCCAACCGGAAAACCGTTGTTCCCATGGGTGTCTTTGGGTGCAGCTACGGTTTTGATTATATTCCTGCTCGGTGCAAGTCATCAATATCTCGCCAGATTCCAGCGACCCTACAGTTTTGAGGCACAGTCCGAACCCACTATTGAAATTATTGAGGCAGTTGTCCTTCTTGAAACCGATGCAAAACCGGCTGTGCGCAACCAAATCGGGCAGGCTGCCACACCGGGTAAAAACAACAGTGTTAACTCACGGGTTTCTGAGGAACTCGAGGCACCTAATGCTTCAGAGGATTTCGCCACGCTTTTTGCTTCTAATACTGCCCCTAAAGTGATGCGCTTCACTTTAAGCAACGGCATCCGGGTTGTCAATCTCCACGTTGCGGATTCCACAGATGTCATTATTTTAAGTTATTTACCCCTCGGGCTCGCCACTGACGGGAAAGCGAAGGCATATTGGAGCCATCTCATTAATTATCTAACATTCCGAACCATAGGCCCCATTGACTACAACACGGGTAATGGAGAGACATTGGCTGACAATATTCGCTTAGAATTTATCGGCAACACCTGGGCGCACGGTTTGGAACGCCAGGCTAAATGGATTTCTGAATTACCCTTTTCAGCAGAGACTCTCGCTGAGGCACGCCCGAATATCTTGTCCGAGTTTGACTATATTGAAGAAAACTTGACAACACATAAGTTGGCTTACGCAGCATGGAATCAAGTTTTTCGGCATGGTGAAACCGATGTACCGATGCGCAGGGGCATCCAATCGGCACAACTCAATGAACTCCAAGCGTATCGCGATCTGCATTTGGTCCAATCAGATCGCGTCCTGTTGTGCGTCATTGGTAGTGTTGACCCCGACACACTGAAAGATACGATGGAAAAACAACTCGGGGTTATCAACTTAACCGAGAAAGCACTTCCACATCCAACGGTCCCTCCAGAAATAGCGAAAGATCAAAACGCTACCTGGGATATCAACGTAACCCACTATATGGAAACCTATGCGATACCGCACTCCGAGGGTGAAGACTACCCGGCATTGTATATAGCAAGCGCGCTTCTGAGTTTAGCATTCGTGCAGGATACGCAATTGAAAGAATTGACAGGGGGTGCTTTCTGTAACCTTGATCTAATCACCCCCGAAGGGACTTATTTACAGATCAATGCTTCGCTGAAACCGGATGCAGACATAGAAAAGGTCAAACAACGGATTAGACAGATGATAAACCGGTTAAAGCAGCCCAAAAATAACGCGCAAGTCGCCATGGCTGCTCCGCTCTTTGCGATGCAATTCAGGGGCCCCTTGGATGTAAAGATGGTAATGCAACAGCAGCCTGTGGGCGTGTCAGAAACTATGGTACTTGGGAACATCGGTTTACAGTGGGGTATGCGGGAATACCAGCACGGCGATACCTTATCCCAACTTGCGAGCGCATTCGCCGATGTCTCTGCGACTGATGTCGCCGATGTTGTCAACCGATACCTCACTGAAGACCGTCGAATGACATTACTCCTTACGCCACGACCATAGGATTGAATGCGAAAACCCACAACCGATTGCTGAAAGGTCCTGAACGCACGTGCAAAATTAGAAACCTACTTTTAATTGAATTCACGCTAAAATTACATAAACACTCACTGACTTGCTTTTATAACAGCGTGCTGCTCCGGTTGACCATCAACAATTTTCAACACGCGGATACCCACAGTAGGTTTGATAGGATGACGGTTCTCATCAAAGCCAGAAATAACTGTCGCTCCCTCGTAGTCAGTGATAGCAGTGATCGCATCCCGAACCATAACAGGATCTGTTGATTGCACGTTTTCAATGGCTATTGCCAATAACTTCATGGCATCGTAACCTAACGGAGCAATACCAATAGGCTGATTTTTAAACATTGTTTCATAAGCAGCAGTAAAATCTGCAGCAAGTTCATCCGAGATACTACAATAGTAGGAATTTTCGAGCGGCGTGTTATCCTCTAAAATCTCTAACATCAACGAATCATCCCAACCATCGCTGCCGATAAACGTGGACTCAATGCCCATCTCCCGTGCCTGTTTCACTATCAACGGGCTCTCTGGCGGAAAACTTGCCAAAAGCAGAATATCAGGGTTTGCCTCTTTGATAATCCCAAGTTGCCCATCAAACATTGTATCCTCTTGTTCATAGATTTGATTGGCAACAATACGACCACCAAGTTCCTTGAAATTCGCATTAAATGCGTTAACGAAACCTTTAGAGTACACATCCCCGTTCTGCCACATCATCGCTGCAGTTTTCTTCCCGAGGTCGTTCACCACAAAACCTGCCATCACTTTTGCTTGCAACGCATTTGAATTCGTCACCAGAAACAGAAAATCTCGCGGATCATTCCCAGTATTCGTCACGTCGGCACCTGTTGCCCCCACAATGACAGGGATATTGATAATCGGTCCAACTTTAACAGCACTACTCGAAAACATCGGACCTAATATAGCCACAACATTTTCCTTTTCAGCTAATTCTCTTGCAGAATCAGCTATGCTTCCTATTTCTACTTTATAGACAAGTTCTACCTGTCTTCCAAGCACACCGCCTGCCTTGTTGAGTTCCGCTGCGGCGAGTCTTACACCGTCGCCAAAAGTCGCGTAATTTAGCAACGGATGCATCAAACCCACTTTAAGTGTAACCGTCGGTTCTTCAGTTGTTCCAACATCTTCCGTTCTCTCCCCCACAGAAAAGTAAGCGACTGAGAGGACGAGTAATATGCATAGTGCTAACCTAAAAATTTTCGGATTCATAAATTACTCCTTTGTTTTTAGACCAACGCACCCAGGATGAATTGTCCAAAGTTTAGTAATACGTAAAACACTATACTAAATTTTGTCGTTTTAAGCAATATTAAGAAACAAATTTTACAAGGCTATTTCTGCTGCACCTGCCATGAAGTTATTCATAAGGAGACTCCTAATTGAGGCGTAATGCGAGCAGAAACCACACTTTGTGTCGGTTGAAAACTACGTCAAATCAGTGAGTTGTGGCATCACCTCATTCTTGAGGAGTGTCATTGAGTTTAACCACTGCTCTTTGGGGTCCCATTCATGTCCCATAGCGAGTAGCACTCCGAAACCGCCGACTTCGTCATAGAGTTCACGCAACCGGTTCGCAACGTGATCCGGACTTCCGACAATCCACAAGGTATCTAACAGATGTTCGAGGCTCATGTCTGCGTCGTCGATATCCTGACTCGGTTTGAAGTGTGCCGGGCTAAACAATTTAAACCAATAGTCCCTAAAATCGCGTCCAAGTGTGCCTTCAAGTGCCTCTTTTCGTGCTTGTTCGGTCGTATCCGCGACGTAGACCTCACGGGCAATCCGCCACGTTGATCGCGATGGCGATAAGCCAGACTTTTCCGCGCCCTCTTCAACAGCATCCCAATGTGTTTTGATGGTAGGCACATGCGCGAGATTAATACTCATCGGAATCCAGCCGCGCTCACCAGCGAAGATTAACGTGTCAGACCTTGCGGAAGAGCCTGCCAACGCGATTGGCGGATGCGGTTTCTGATAAGGCTTCATGTGGACACTCACAATGTTCGGACGGTATTCGGGTATCTTAAATTCCCAGAAATCGGTCTTGTAATGTCCCGGTTCCGGGTCGGTCCAGATTTTGAGGACGGCATCAATCCCCTCGCGTGTTGATCTACGCCTGTCTTCGCCAGCCATGAACATCTCCGCATCGCTCGGGGTGGAACTTGAACCGACACCCCAATGAAAGCGTCCGTGCGTTTGATGATCCAGTTGCGCGATGCGATGCGCGACAACGGCGGGATTATGTATCGGCATACACGTAATCCCCGTGCCAAAAATAATGTTCTCTGTCATCGCAGCCGCTTTCGCAATAAACAGGTCTGGAGACGGAATGTTTTCCCATGTAAACGTGAAATGCTCACCGATGTAAGCTTCCTTGTAACCCAACTCGTCCAGGACCACCATCTGTTCAATATCGTGGTCAAGCGTCTTAGTGGTGTCACTACCGGGTGGATGCAAAGGCATTGTGAAAAATCCGAGTTCCATAAACAAGCTCCTTTGTGAGTTCCAAATTTTTTCGCTATTGAATCTGCTCCGTTTTTACTATTTGTGTTTCCTGTTTAAAGACAGCGGAGAAGTGAAAAAACGCTTGTCCACTTAGACACAGGTCCGGTAGGTTCGGTTTTTAACCGAACCGGATTTACACGGAAATCTTGAAGTCTTCAAAACACTCTTTAGTCCTGTAAGGACGTTATGTTTTTAGAAACTCCCAAAAATCGCTAAATTGACACCTATGGATGGACTCTAAAACACCACCGAAAATCCATATTGACACCTATCGGACTTACCCTCCATCCTCCCCGCTTTTAACATGCAATTCAAGCCCGCGCATACGGTCCCTGTAATCCGAGCAACGGGGCCCCTCAGTGAGCAAAAGGTGAATTAGGATGTACTCAAGCTCCCTAATAGTTTCTTTATCAGGGTAGGCCTCACGGTCAAGATCAAGGGCTTCAAGTATCTTATGAACATGGTAATAAATAGGATCACCGTTAGGCATAATGTGCCTCCAGAACAAAAATTTGCGGACATCATATACAATATATTTTAGAAACTTGACAAAATCGGTCAGATGTGTTACTGTTTTTACGAAACTCGGGTGTTACGTAAAAGTTACCATAAACCCGAATATTTTTCAAGTATTTTGTCAATAAGGAGAAAAGTTACGTTATGTCTATGAGGATTTTTATTTTAAGTTCTGTTATGCTACTCGTTGCACTGACAGGGTGTGAACGCGTAAGTGAAATGGTTCAACCCGACACCGCTACGCCGCCGATGGATACGACATTAAAAATTGGTGTGATTCAACCGTCAAACACCTTTACAACCTTTAGCCAAGGGGCTGAAACGGCTCGCGTCCAAATCAATGAATCAGGTGGCGTACTCGGTATGGAAATAGCGTTTATCAGTCGCGATAATCAACCTGTGGCGAGTGAACCACCGACACCAGAAGCAAGCGTCACTGCCGGAAAAGAACTCATTGAGATGGAAGATGTCTTTGCACTATTGGGTCCCGTCTACTCCAGCAATTCCGTCGAAGTCGGTCCGATCGCGCAGCAGGCACAACGACTTATGCTTCCCGGTTCCAGTGGTTCAAACGTCCCAGAATCTGGAGACTATGTATTTCTCATTACGGTACCGAACCCATTTCAAGGAAAAGTGATGGCAGGTTTCGCGATGAACCCGAATGAGCTTGGCGCGAAAACGGCAGCAACGATTATCGAGAAAGGCGATGCCTATACGATAGATCTTGTCCACGCATTCGAAGCGGCTTTTCAAGCAAATGGTGGAGAAATCGTCTACAGCGGTGCCTATACCGTAGGCGATACCAACTTCACCGCACTGCTCACAGAAATTCACGAGGCAGCACCTGATGTCATCTTCTGCCCCGGTTTTCAGCCCGAAGTGCCATCGTTGATAAATGAAGCGCGGCAAATCGGTATCAAAGGAACTTTTCTCGGGGGCAGTGCATGGGATGATAGAGAACGATTCCTTAGTATCTTAGACGATAACAGTGTGTTAGATGGCAGCTACTATCCGACCAATTTTTCCGTAGCGACACAAGACGCAGACGTACAAGAATTCGTGAATGGTTACACCGCACTGTTCGGAAGTCCACCGGATGGCATCGCTGCATCAGGATATGACGCAATGCGACTCTTAGCACGCGCAATAGAGACAGCAGGTTCGCTTGATAGCGTTGCAGTCCGCGATGCCTTCGCTGCTGTTAGTGGTTACAAAGGTGCCACAACCATTTCGCATTACGACGAAAACCGACACCCTGTCAAAAGCCTCGCAATCCAGACAATTAGTGGTGGACAGGTTGAACACTATAAAGTTGTGGAACCCTAACACATGACCCAAGCACACCCCAAGGCTTTTTTCATTGATTTGGATGGAACGCTCTATTTTAAAGGTGAACCTTATCCGGGCGCAATTGAAACCGTCAACTATCTACGGCAGAAAAAATATCAACTCCGATTCTTGACGAATACGACTGCCAAAACGCCGAAGATGCTCCACGAGCAGATGCAAGCACTCGGTTTTGACATCTACGAAGACGAAATTTTCAATGCAACTTACGCCTGTCTCCAATATCTACGTTCGCAACCGAAGAACCGTTGTCACTTTATGGTCGATGATGCCGTCAAAGCGTTTTTCAAGGAGATACCCGTAGATGACGATGCTCCGGATTTTGTCGTCGTCGGGGACTACGGCGAAGGTTTTGATTTTCACGCCTTAAATCATGCGTTTCGTTTACTGATGGACGGTGCTGAACTGATAGCGTTGCAAAAGAACCTCTATTGGTTTTCTGCTGAAGGTATGTTCTTGGATTGTGGTGCATTCGTGACACTTTTAGAGGCAGCAGCAGACAAAACCGCTACGGTTATGGGCAAACCGAGTGAGACATTTTTCAAAATCGCGCTTGAGAGCCTTCAACGCTCTCCAAGTGAAGCCGTTGTGGTAGGAGACGACATCACTTCCGATATAGTCGGTGCGGAAAACATGAAGATGCGGAGTATCCTCGTCAAGACTGGGAAGTTTAAACCGGATCAGTTGGAAAACCTCGCCGCGAGACCGACATGGGTGCTTAATAGCATTGCAGAATTACCGAATATGTTTTAAACAACATTTCCTTATACTTTTCCATAGAAGCGTCGGAGACAATATTTATGACGAATCAAATCATTCAGACCGGAGTCGTTGGATGTGGATGGGCAGGCTGCCGTGCCATTGAAGCTGCGAATGCAACCTCTCGACTAAACGTTATCGCCATCGCGGAACGTGATCCAACCCGCCGTGAGCAAGCAGGCGATGACAATGCAGTACCACACCGATACGCCGACTATCACGAACTCCTTGACGATCCTACCGTTGAAGCCGTCTATCTCGCCACCTCTCCAGATGGGAGATTACAACAAGTCTTGGATACACTCAAGGCGGGTAAGCACGTTTTGGTCCAAAAGCCGCACGCCATCCGCGCGCCTGAAATTCTGGAGATGGAAGCTGCGGCACAGCAAGCCGGAAAAACGCTCCAATTCTGCTACTTTATGCGTCATTTCCCCAACAATCGAAAGATTCGGCGTGCCGTCCTGAACGGCACAATCGGTGATCTGTATCACGCCCGCGTCTTCGGGAAATACAACTTCATCCCAACGCTTGATGCTAACAGTCGCTGGCTGCATGTCTACGGGCAAAAGGGAGGTTCGTTAGGACAGCACTATTCCCACGAACTCAATCTGACGTGGTGGTGGATGGGGTGTCCGAAACCGGAATGGGCATTTGCTGCGAAGCACGTCCTTTATCCCCAATATGACGGACCTGAAGGCGCAGCGGAGGACTATTTCACCGGTCTCCTCGGCTGCGAAAGCGGGAAAACGATACAGATTGACTGCTCTCGGATGAGCCATTCGGATTCCGCGAGTGTCGTGGAACTTTACGGTACAACCGGCGCAATCACAAACGGCGGTATCGCGAGATTCAAAGAGGGTGAATTTGTTCGGGAAACCATTGATGAACCACTTGAGATTGACCACGGTGAACTCCCTGAAGAGGTGCATGTCTTCTACTATGAACTCAACCACTTCGCGATGGCAATAGCAGGTGAGGTCGCACCCGATGTCGCTGCACCAGATGCCTACACCTTCATGCAAATCTTAGATGCGCTTTACGACAGCGCGAAAAGCGGCGAGAAAGTTTATATCTGTCCGTAGCAAAAGTGGGAAAAATACTTTGGATGGAGGGATTTTAGAGATATTTTTTAGTTTTGTCCACTTACTTTGTTTAGTAATTCGCTGAGATAGTTTGAAGGGATGGCGAAATTCAGATTCTGTCCTGCTGTTATGATTGACACTGCGACCCCTATCACTTCACCTTTGCTGTTTAATACAGGACCGCCACTGCTGCCTTTGGAAATAGGTGCCGTAATCTGGATGCGTTTGCTACCAACTCGGAATTCGCGTACACCACTTACAATACCATTTGAAAATGTTCCCTCTAAAAACCCTATCGGATTACCAGCGACATAGACAGATTCACCTATCTGCACTTTATCGCTTTTGCCGAGAGGCAGAACTGGCGCGTCAACACCCGAAACCCTGATAATTGCCAAATCTTGTCGTGAGTCCATGGCAATTATGCCTTCTATGCGATATGTTTTATCAACACCAATCCGCTTGATGTAGCCTTTGAAAACCCCTTCAACGACATGCAGATTGGTGACAACTGTATCGCGCGCAACGAAAAATCCACTCCCAATATTCAAGGGTTGTCCGTTTCGATCTTCCATAACGATGAGAACGGTGGATGCTAATGCGCTTTTGGCGATTTGTTGAGGAGTCTGTGGAGTTGCAACTTTCCGGAACGGATTTTGCCTATTGGAAATAGGTGTAGGGGGCTGTTGGGAAATCTGTGAGACAAGGAGACGCGTGTCCCATAAAAGAGTGGTTCCATTATAACTTGCGGTAGCGAGAGTTTTACCATCTGGAGAATATACCGGTGTGGTGTTTCTTGAATGCTGTTTTAGAATGATTTTGTGTCTTCTCATGTCTGCATTCCAGAAATGTACCTCGCCAATAGTACTTGCTGTCGTGATTGTGTTTCCATCGGGAGAATACACAAGACAACTATACCCCTTTAGCGTCCTTTTGTGTTCTTCTGTTTCAACATCCCATAATTGCCCCTCACCTTCGCCTGTGTTACTTGCGGTTATGATAGTTTTTCCATCGGGAGAGTAAGCGACAAATGTGATACTTTTCGTATGTCCCTTTAAGATGTTTATATGTTTTCCTGTGTCCGAATCCCAAAAATATACCTCGTTCCCACTGGCAGATGCAAGTGTAGTACCGTCGGGAGAATAGGCAACGGATACGATGCTTTTGGTGTGTCCTTTTAAAATGTTTTTATATTTCCCAATACCAAAATCCCATAAACGCACTTCGCGTTCACCTGCGATTGCGATTACTTTTCCATCAGGTGAATACGTTACAGAAGATATCGAACTTGTATCTTCTTTTAGGATAGTTTCATGTTGTTTTCCCGTTTCTGCATCCCAAAAAAGGACTTTGTTCCCAATTGCAGCAGCAATAGTTTTTCCATCTGGTGAATATATAACAGATTTGACAAAACCAAAAACTTCTTTTTTAGAATTCTTACAATCTTTTTTGTGTACACCTGTGTTTGCATCCCACAAATATATAATTTCGTCATGCTGCCTATGGTGTGGACTTCCAATTGCGGTAGCGATAGTTTTCCCATCAGGGGAATACGCAATCAAATCAGGAGAAAGCATATGTTCTTTTAAGGTAACAGTGGATATTCCCGTTTCTGCATCCCAAAAACGTACTTCGCCTTTACTTGCGGTAGCGATAGTTTTCCCATCAGGGGAATACGCAACGGAATAGACATAGCCCCAGGATCCGTACAAATGTCCCTTGAGTGTGTTTAGGTTGTTTTCTATGTTTGCATCCCATAAACGTACCACGCTCCCGATTGCGGCTGCAAGTGTGTTACCATCAGGCGAATATACAACAGAAAGTCCCCACCCTGTATCGTCCTCTATTTTCTTTTTATTTTTTCCTGTGTTTACATCCCATAAACAGACTGTATGGTCCGCACTTGCGGTAGCGATAGTTTTCCCATCAGGGGAATACGCAACGGAATAGACAATATCAGTATGCCCTTTGAAAGTGACTTTGCGTTTTTTAGTGTCCGCATCCCATAAACACACCGTATAGTTTCCGATTGTGGTTGCAATTGTTTTACCATCGGGAGAATACATAAGAGAATTGACCCCGTGCACATGCTCTATAAGAGTCGTTTTATGTTCTCCTGTGTCTGCATTCCATAAATATGCCGCCGTTCCACCTGCGGTTGCGAGTGTAGTCCCATCGGGAGAATAAGTAATGGAGTTAATAATAAAGAACATATCCTTTGTAGCCGTTATGAGTGTAGTTTTGTACTTTCCTGTCACTACATCCCATAGAAACACATTCCGGCTATCTGCAGCTGCGAGTGTCCTTCCATCAGGCGAATACGCAACGGAATAGATCGACGATTGTCTTGTAAGCAGATCAAGTTCCGCGCCAGTACGCGCATCATAGATCCAAATCCCAATCAAACTCGCTACAGCGAGTTGGCTGCCATCTGGAGAATATGCTATATCAGTTATAACACCTTTACCAATGCGTGCTGTAACATCTTCAGGTAAACTCCATTGGCTGTAATTTTGGGCTGGCACATTTGGCAAGAATAGCGCAAAGGTCAAAAATAGACAACTGAGAAATAGCTGCGTCGTCCTCATTAGGTTAATCTCTTTTTAAGTAATAGGTTAACAGCATGTACCTTCGTTGAGAACAAAATCAAAAAAATTATTACACTGGAAGACTACCACTACGCTGAAGTTTTCGCTCAATGAGTCTGTAGCATTCATCCACGAAATCTACCATTTCTTTAAATACAGACTGACAGAAAGCAATTATTTCAGTATTAACAGGATCTGTATTATCAGGAAAAAACTTCGGGTGGAAACGGAGTTTGCGTACTGGTGATAGGCCTGATAAGGAAATCGAAGATGAAGAAATCATCACATCTTCTATATCGTCATGCGTTAGCTCGTTCCTGATTGTCGTTGCTATGGCGAAAGGTGATCCTTTTTTATTTTTTACGCCATTCCGATCTATCGCGTGAAAATTACGTAAATGGCGTGCCAAGTGTCCTCTACCTACTTCCTGTTCTAGTTTTTGACGTATTTGAAAGCTGGAACGACCATCTGGAATTAAGTCGTAAATGATGTTAATGATCCTCACTACGCAGTCTTCAGAACCAACTAAGTTGGAAAAGAATCCGTTTAAAACAATGAAAACAATCAATGCGGACTTCTCCCGCAAGGTGGAGTTATTGTTCTCCAACAACTTAATTTGAACCTGAACCGAATCGTCATCCGAAAAATCAATAAGTGGTTTTGATGGTGAAACCGTTTCTGATTCTGTAGGTGGAGGAACTTGAATTGCCAGATAGAAATCGAAGTCCAGGCATTCAATTAAATCTAAATAAAGCTTTGCAGCATTGATTCTCTGTTTAGTTGTTGGAATTAACTTCTGAATTTTAGATTCAACGATTCGCTTCGTTAACCCTACAGAATCTTGAATTTTTCCGTTTGCAGCAAAGTCTTCAATTTTCTGAAGGAGACTGGCTTCATGCCTTAAATTTACCATTCTTCCCCTTCAAGAAACTCTTCATCTTCTTGTAATTGTTTTTCAATATCTTGTTCTATCATTTTTATGAAATCTTCGGCAAACCGAGCAAAAACCGTTGAATGCGTTTTGTCTCGCCATCTCTCGAGATCCTTGATTTGTTTCACAAGATGCGGAGCCGGTTCACCGATGCTTCTTGAGTAGACTCCCGAAGAAAGTGCCGCAGTGATTCCGCCTTGCACCTGTTTGTCGCCCTCGCTTTTTATCACAAGCAACTCCATAAGGGAATAAAAGACGGTGTCTGCGTCGAATCCTCTCATCAGATAAGCAGCCTTTCTCATCAGTTCTAAATCTTCTGAGTTTATCCATTCCTCAAGGAGTTTCCGCATTGCCAGATTAATTTTGCCTTTGAGCATAGATGTAAGCAAGTTAGGTGCCTCAAATTTCAGAAGTTTTGAGGTTTGAATAACCCAATCTCTCACACGTTTCAAGGCTGCAAACGCGTTTTGATAATTCCAGTCAATACCTTCAAATAGATAATGCGTTTGATGCGGTACCGCGTCAAACTTCAACAATTCTGATGGACGATCCGAAAATGAATCGTAACGGTTAGATTCATTTTCTTTGTAAGCGATTCGCTTCTCAAAAAATTCGATAACCCAGATCGGATCGTGTCTGAAGATAACGCGAAGTGCTAGTCCAGCGTCATGATCAAGGCGTTCTAAATGAACACAATTAAGCATCACTTGCTTGTATTTTTCCAAGTGGTTTTGTGGTGAGAGTTTGAATTTTTTGCTGATGAGTGCGTGGATGACTTGCTTTGTAACCATAAGTGATTCATCGCTTGACAGTCTTACCAAAATCTCAAGGACAGTATTCGCATCCACAACATAGAAATTCGGAAGACTTTCAGCTATATACAGATGCAATTGCGGATCTGGTGTTTTGGACAATTGATCTAAAATGGACAAATCTTTTTTTCCAATGCATTGGTCAGTTTTACTTCTCCAGAGATAACTCCTCGCAACGATGCGTTTGGCAAAGATGGTGTTCTGATCCAAAAGACGGTCAGTTACTTCACCTCCTTTATCTTTGTTGACATAGCGAATACCGCTAAGCAGTCCAGAGGCACAATGCGATTCCTCTGTCTGCCAAGCAACAATATGGTCCAATAAATCAGAACCATAGGAAGAGTTAAGTTCACCCATAGACTGAAGTAGCGATGTCGCACTTCCAGGATTCCATCCTTTTTCTGCCCAGATGCTGTCTCTATTACCGCGATACTCTTTGTCTCTTTCGGCAATCTGTATACATTCTTGCATTAGGTTTGAGAGTTGTGCCGGTTTGTATTTCTTAATATACTTTTCTAAAAACACTTGCGTTTGCTCATCACTCTCACTCATTTCCCAGTTTTGGAATTTTCCAGTAAATTGACGATAAAAAAGATATCTTTCATAGTTCTCATGTTCTCCGAAGGTCGCGAGCAATTCCGCTGCCTTTTCTTTTGGAAAACCTTCTAAATAGGTGTTTTCTGCATATCCGTTCAGACACTGATCTATCGCGTTCAGAACAGGAAAATCTGTCTCATTTGCGGTTTGATCGGCTAATATGTTGAAAAGACGCGTTTGCTCCTTTTGTAATAATGCCTGGTCCTCTGCTGAGAGTCCCTGTCGAAAGGGGCTCTCCAAAGGATTTATCGCTCGACTGATAGAGCCTATTGCTTTCGCTCTGACGGTATTATGTTGAGATGTTTTCAGGCAATACTCGATTAAGTCAATCGCTGCCGCTCTGAGGCGGGTTAGTTCAGGTGTGTATTTTAAATGGTGCCAACCGAACTTCAAAGAACCACCTTCACTGACGGTTTCGCTAAAGTCTAGCACGAGAAGTGAGTCGATCGCATTGAGCAGAGCCAAACTTAACTTTGGCTCATCTTTCTCCTTCCACACCTCAAACACCTCAAGTGCTTTCGTTTGAAATATGCCGGGTTTGCTCGTTTGGAAACCTATCATCCTTTTCAAAAACTCTTGCGGCGAGTCGTAATTGGGAAGTTCCAACTCATCCATCAGGAAAAGTTTTCGGACTATTTCCAGCGTCTTCATGAATCCAGAAAGTGTATTAACAGTCTTCTGTGCTTCTTTGGCAATTTTCTTTACCACATCTTGATGGGTCCGTGTGGATGTCCACGCTGTGTAGTGCTCCATAGAGTCTTCTTTAGGGTCATCCAAAATAATATTGAAAATATCAATTGCATCATCTGGGCGGAAATAACTGATACCTTTCATCTGTTCCAGAATATCCATCCGAACAAAGTTATCACCTTCTCGTGCTTGTGTTTTCAGAGAATCAACATGTTCGTCAAGAAGGCTTTTTTCACCTGTGATGTTTTCCACACGAGCGAGATTGATGACGACCTTAACAGGAATAAGTGGTAAAAACTCCTTCAACAGGTTTTTGTGAAATGAAGACGGTCTCCCGTTGGACAGGAAACATGCTTTCCGTAAAATATAGTCACTAAGTGCATCAGGAAAGACACGCTGTTTCGCGCCATACTGAAAAAGTAAACCATCGTTTTTCAGATTATCACGGTACTGTTCTACCTCATAAGGTTCCACTTTGAGAATCTCTGCCAATTTATCGCGTATTTGGTTATCTTCTATATCAATCGGTGCAATTCCGCTAAGCCACTCAAGCAATTTTCGCCGCCGTTCGCTGGATTCTGGATATTTTTGAAAACTGTCGTTTAGATAAGATTCAAATGTAAATTCAATTAGTTCATCTTTTGTTAAGTCCTTTAACTGACCAATGTCTTTATTAACCAAATCTATCACCATAACAGCGATTAACGGTGTGTCCCGCGCGAGTTTCGCCAATCCAGTCAATATAGCATTGTCGGGAATTCGCGTATGGGTGTGGATAAATTCCTTCGTTCTTTCCAGAGAGAGTTTCCCGATTTCGAGTTCATTAACCGCATTATCTGGTAAGGCTGTTCGGAAACTACCCTCTAAAAACGCTTTGAACGGCTTGCGCGTTATGAGAACTGCTTTGGATTCACTGTATCCGCGGCTATTCAGGACTATTCTGATACCGCCGAGGATGTCAATGAAGTCATGTGCATCATCTACAAAAAAGATGTACGGACGATTGGGCGGAATATCTGCTAAAGCATTTTCAAAACCGTCCCCTGCCATCTGAACAAAGAGAGGTTCATAATCTATGTGCTCTTGTTCGACTGTCTTGGCAAACTCAATAGCGAGCTTGGTTTTTCCAATGCCGCCGCTACCGTATATCATAAGTAGTCTTTTGTCTGGGGTTTGAACAAAGGTTTGAAATTGATTAATCTCGTCCTCGCGTCCGAAGGTTCCATAGTCGTATCTTAAAAGTCTATTTTGTCCTGCAATTTGATTTCGGAATACATCCTGCCAAGGAAGAAAAACAGGGAGATGGGGATCTCGGAATGAATTTAAGAGATATGGAAACTCATCGGTCATCGTGATGAGGTCTTCTGCGTCCCAACATGTCAGCGAAAAGTTATAACCCTTCTCATTTTTAGCGTCCTCAATTTTGCGTTTGTTTCCCGCAGTAAGCAAAGTGCTGGTTATGAGAACATAGTGATCACACTGCAACGCATTGGCTTTATCAAGTTCGCCGTTCCTACGCTTACTCCCGATTACCGTTGAAAGGAGGTTTCTACGCGCCCGGGCTTTATCCATTGTCGGGTCAAAGAATTTGTATTGAAAGATCCAAGTGCCTTCTTTCTCCTTATAATTACCGGTGTAGTCTGCGTCAATTCCTCTGTCAGGGCCTGCAGCATCGTAAACTTTTACGAAGGAGGACACTTCCTTTTTTAGGAACAGATTGCAAAATCGATTGAAGTCTTCTTCTGACTTTATGTAGTCTGACAATACTTTTTTCATCGTAGTTTACCTTCAATGTCAGCAGGAATCACACAGTGAAATAGATATATCTTCTCGAAAATCGGCTTAGTTCATCAACAAGAATTCATAACAACATATTAGCACATTTCAAGACAAAAGTCAAATCCTTTCGCTAATAAGGGTGTGTAAATATTTTGTCGATTGTCGTCTGAATGCGGGTCGTTTATGGGTGAGTGCACCGCAAATCACGGATTTCACCGATTCGGAGCCTCGTTAGGGCGCAAGCTAACAGCATACGCTACAAAAGAACGTCTCTTATGCCGTATGTGCCGTATGATTTTTTGTTAGGTTCAGCTCGTTAGGGCGCAAGCTAACAGCGGACACTACAAAAGAGAATGTGCTACAAAATCGCGCACCAAAAACTTTACACACCCCGCTAATAAAGTTTAAGGATTTAATAACGTTTGACAAAAACATGTCCTTCTGATAACCTAATGGCAAAATTGAATGGCTCGGCTGACACTTAGGAGACGGTTCTATGTATAAAACTGCGATGTTAGGGTGCGGTGGGCGCGCTCGTGGACATGCAGATGCGTATCGCTTCGTCAAACGTGGGAAACTTGCTGCAATCTGCGATATGAACGAAGAACGCCTTAACAATTTCGGGAAGGACTTCGGTATCTCATCACGCTACACCGACTTAGACGAGATGCTTGAAAAAGAGAAACCGGATGTCCTCCACATTGTCACAAGCCCCATAGTTCCGAGTAGTGAGGAACGTCTCCGCTATCCGTTGATGAAACAGGCATCCGACCACGGTGTCCCAGCGGCGATTATTGAAAAGCCGGTCGCAATTGAAGGCGAAGATTGGAAGCAGATCGCGGGGTTAGCCGAAGAGACAAAAACGAAATTCGTCGTTAATACACAGCTCGACTTCCATCCGAAAAATTTGGAACTCAAAAGAGATGTCGCTGAAGGACGGATCGGCGAGATTAAGTTTATTGATGCCAGTGCACGGAGTAGACCTTCCGAGCAGGGAGGACACGTGCTACAGTTGGTGTCGTCCTACATTGATAACTCTCGTCCAGTCCGGATTCTTGGACAAACCTCTGGAGAAGAGGATTTAAATTCTGCTCCTGGGCATCCCGGGCCGCTGCATGCTGCCGCTCACGTTTTGTATGAGAACGGTGTCCACGTCTCTCTTGCATTTGGAACAGAGATGGCACAGATGGCATCTGATAATCCGGGTGTCTACGGTCACAAACGTGTATTTGTCGCTGGCACAAAGGGCTTCGTACACTGGAGGTTCAGCAGTTGGGAACGTTCAACATTGGACAATGGCTATGAAAGTGGTCCGCTTAATTATGGCGAGCAAGATGTTATCGCGCAGGCTAACTTCACCGAAGCCATTTTTGATTGGTTAGACGATGAGAACAAGGTACACCGGACACATCTCAAGCAATCGCTTGTAGAATCTAACGTCATTCTTGGGATGTACTATAGCGGGTTAACAAACGAGATTATCGATCTCCCATTTGAACCACCAGATGGATTAATGGACGCACTTCGAGAGAGGCTATAACGTTAATTTGTATTTTTTTTGATAGGCAGTTTTAGGTTTTGAGGAAGTGAGGAAGAGACTGCTCCGAGGATTAAGACTGTAAATTTGAAATTGAAGGAGATATTTTTATGTATAAAACGGCGATATTGGGATGTAGAGGTCGCGCCCGTGCACATGCAAACGCTTACCGGTCCGTCAAAGGCGGGAAACTCGCTGCAATCTGTGATATGAACGAGGAGCGGCTCACCGAATTCGGAGACGAATTCGACATTTCATCACGCTACACCGATTTAGATGAGATGCTTGAGAAGGAGAAACCGGATGTCCTCCATATTGTCACAGCACCGGTGTTGCGTGGGACGAGTGAACGCATCCGCTATCCATTAATGAAACAGGCATCTGATGCCGGTGTGCCAGCAGTGATTATCGAAAAACCGATTGCCGTTGAAAGTGAAGATTGGAAGCAAATTGCGGGGTTGGCAGAAGAAACAAAAACGAAGTTTGCCATTAATACACAACTCAACTTCCATCCGAAAAATCTGGAATTAAAACAAGATGTCACAGAAGGCAAAATCGGCGAGATTAAGTTCATCGATGCCAGCGCGCGTAGCACACCGGTTGATCAGGGTCCGCATGTGCTTCAATTAGTGTCCTCATATATTGACAACGCACGTCCTGTAAGGGTCCTTGGACAAATCGCTGGCAGAGATCATTTAGATTCAGATCAACCGTCTCCGATGCACGCCGCTGGACAGGTTTTGTATGAGAACGGTCTCCACGTCTCTGTCGCGTTCGGGACAGGGATGGGAACGATGGCATCCGATAACCCGGGTATCTACGGTCACAAGCGTGTTTTTGTCGTTGGGACGAAAGGTTTCGTGCATTGGCGTTTCAGCAGTTGGGAACGCGCAACACCTGAAGGCGGCTACGAAGGGGGCCCACTCAACTATGGCGAGCAAAATGGCGTTGCACAAACGAACCTCACTGAAGCCGTCTTTGATTGGTTAGATGATGAGAACAACGTGCATCCGACGCATCTCAAGCAGTCGCTCGCGGAGTTCAACCTCCTCTTAGGACTGTACTATAGTGGCATAACGAACCAGATTATCGACCTCCCATTTGAGCCACCCGATGGCTTGATGGACTCGCTCCGAGAAAAGTTGTAAAAACGATTTTAGAGATCATTTCGGAGGAAACCATGCAACAGTCTTCCATCGCTGAGTATTTAGCACCAGAAGCACACGAACAAGGAATCCAACAGGGAATCCAACAAGGGGCTCAAGAAACTATTCGTGAGAATATCCTTGAGGCACTCGCTTTCCAGTTACAGCCTGAGATTGCTGAAACTTTCAAATCCGATTTGGAGACGATTAATGATTTGCAACGTCTTAAGCAGTTATTTCGTACCGCAATACGGGCGGAAACTCCAGAAGATTTTATACAAGCATTGAACGAAAATGGTGAATGAACCCTACTGTTTACTATGATCAAAGTATTAAAGGAGACATTTCTGTGTATAAAACAGCGTTCTTAGGGTGCGGTGGCCGTGCCCGTGCGCATGCAGATGCCTACCGCTTCGTCAAACGCGGTAAAATCGCCGCAATCTGCGATATGAACGAAGAACTACTCAACAGTTTCGGGGACGACTTTGGGGTTTCATCACGTTATACCGATCTTGATGAGATGCTTGAAAAAGAGAAACCCGATGTGCTTCACATTGTCACTGCGCCGGTGTTGCGCGGCACCAACCAACGGATCCGTTATCCGCTGATGAAACAGGCGTCCGATGCTGGTGTGCCAGCAGCGATCGTGGAAAAACCGATCGCTGTTGAAAGCGAAGATTGGAAGCAGCTTGCCGGATTAGCGGAGGAGACGCAGACGAAATTTGTTGTTAACACACAACTCAACTTCCACCCGAAAAACTTGGAACTGAAGCGAGATGTCGCAGAGGGTAGAATCGGTGAAATCAAGTTTATCGATGCCAGTGCGCGCAGTACGCCTGTAGACCAAGCCCCCCACGTGCTGCAACTCGTCTCTTCCTATATTGACAACTCGCGCCCGGCGCGGGTACTCGGACAGGTTTCCGGTGCTCAGGATTTGGATTCCACCCAACCTTCCCCTATGCATGCTGCCGCTCAGGCGCTATATGAAAACGGTCTTCACGTCTCTCTCGCATTCGGAACAGGTTTAGGACAGAAAGTGCCTAAAGAACCGGATGCCGGGAACCACACCCACAAACGTGTCTTTGTTGTCGGCACAAAAGGGTTTGTGCACTGGCGGTTTAGCAGTTGGGAACGCGCAACGCCAGAGGGCGGCTACGAAAGCGGTCCGCTTGACTACGGAGCGCAGGATGTCGTCGCACAGGGTAACCTCACCGAAGCCGTTTTCGATTGGCTCGATGACGAAAACAAGCAGCATCCGACACATCTCAAGCAATCACTTGCCGAATTCAACCTACTTTTAGGGATTTACTACAGTGGGGTAACCAATCAGATTGTTGATCTCCCGTTTGAACCGCCCGATGGCTTGATTGATCTGCTCCGAGAGAAACTATAACAAGTTAACCTGTATTTTTCCTGTTAACACCTAACCTATTTCGACTTGACATTGGAAATAGTATTGAAGGGAACATTTTTATGTATAAAACAGCGTTCTTAGGGTGTGGCGGTCGTGCTCGCGCCCATGCAAGTGCCTACCGCTTTGTCAAACGCGGCAAAATCGCCGCAATCTGTGACATGAACGAGGAGCTACTCAACAAATTTGGAGACGACTTCGACGTTTCCTCACGCTACACCGATCTCGATGAGATGCTGGCAAAGGAGAAACCGGACGTTCTCCACATCGTCACGGCACCGGTGTTACGCGGCACCAACCAACGGATTCGATACTCACTGATGAAACAGGCATCCGATGCAGGTGTGCCGGCAGCGATAGTAGAGAAACCGATTGCTGTTGAGAGCGAAGATTGGAAGCAGATCGCCGAGTTAGCCGAAGAGACGCAAACGAAGTTTGTCGTCAACACGCAGCTCAACTTCCATCCCCAAAATCTGGAATTAAAACGAGATGTCGCAGAAGGCAAAATCGGCGAGATTAAGTTCATTGATGCCAGCGCGCGTAGCACACCTGTTGACCAAGCACCGCACGTGCTGCAGTTAGTATCGTCCTATATTGACAACTCGCGACCTGTAAGGGTCCTTGGGCAAATCGCTGGCAGAGAGCAATTAGACTCTGCACAGCCGTCTCCGATGCATGCTGCTGGACAAGCCATATATGAGAACGGTCTCCACGTCTCTCTCGCATTTGGTACCGGCATGGGAACGATGGCATCAGACAGTGAGAGCAGAGTTGCCCATAAACGTGTCTTTGTCGTAGGCACGAAAGGGTTTGTGCACTGGCGTTTCAGCAGTTGGGAACGCGCAACACCTGAAGGCGGTTATGAGGGCGGTCCACTGAATTATGGAGAACAAGATATTGCTGCACAATGCAATCTCACTGAGGCTGTCTTTGACTGGCTCGACGACGAGAAAAACGTGCATCCGACGCATCTCAAGCAGTCGCTCGCAGAGTTTAACCTCCTCTTAGGGTTATACTATAGCGGGATAACGAACCAGATTATTGACCTTCCATTTGAGCCACCCGATGGCTTGATGGACACACTCCGAGAAAAGTTGTAAACAGTTTTCAAGATGTTGTTCTATTCTATATTTTACCATTAACTTTCATTTTTTCGTTTGGTATATAAAACATTAAAGGAGACATTTTTGTGTATAAAACCGCAATGTTAGGGTGCGGTGGCCGCGCCCGCGCACATGCAGATGCCTACCGCTTTGTGAAAGGTGGGAAACTCGCCGCAGTCTGTGATATGAATGAAGAACTGCTCAATAAATTCGGAGACGACTTCGGCATCTCTTCACGCTATACCGATCTTGATGAGATGCTTGAAAAAGAGAAACCGGACGTTCTCCATATCGTCACCGCACCGGTGCTGCGCGGTAGCAACGAGCGGATTCGATACTCACTGATGAAACAGGCATCCGATGCAGGTGTGCCGGCAGCAATTGTCGAAAAACCGATTGCCGTTGAAAGTGAGGACTGGAAACAGATCTCTGGACTTTCTAAAGAGACAAAAACAAAATTTGTCGTCAATACGCAGCTCAACTTCCATCCGCAAAACCTCGAATTGAAGCGAGATGTCGCGGAAGGCAAAATCGGCGAGATTAAGTTCATCGATGCAAGTGCGCGTAGCACACCCGTTGACCAAGGTCCGCACGTGTTGCAGTTGGTGTCGTCTTATATTGACAACTCCCGTCCCGTCCGCGTCCTCGGGCAAATCTCTGGTGGCGAACACTTGGATTCAGCACAACCGTCTCCACAATACGCGAGTGCACGCGTCCAATATGAGAACGGACTGCACGTCTCCGTAGCATTCGGCACAGCCATCGCACCAACCGCGTCCGATGATCCGGTCGTCTTCTTCCACAAACGCGTTTTTGTCGTCGGCGTAAAAGGTTTTGTACATTGGCGGTTCAGCAGTTGGGAACGTTCAACCCAAGAAGGCGGCTATGAAGGCGGCCCCCTGAACTACGGTGAACAAGATGTCGCAGCACAAGGAAACCTCACCGAAGCCGTCTTCGATTGGCTTGACGACGAAAGCAAAGTACATCCCACGCATCTTGAGCAATCACTCGCAGAGTTTAATCTGCTTCTCGGAATCTACTACAGCGGTATCACCAACGAAGTGATTGATCTCCCATTCGATCCACCTGATGGGTTGATGGATCAATTGCGAGCCAAACTGTAATATAGGTTTCTATCCTTTCTTTCGTATCCTCCTATTTTGTTGGCGGGGTTCCTAACTCCGCCTCTCTTCATACATAGGCTTTCTGTGTCGCAACCATCCGGTTTCCACTTTTCGTCTGTTTTTCTCTCCCTATCATCAATCTCCAAAGCCAAGGAATTCTGCCGATTTAGAAAAAGTGTTGTATTTGTATATTTTTTGTGTTATAATTCCCATTTATAGTAAAGCCCGCAAATAATTTGACATATTCTGATATTTATGGTATCCTCTAAGTCTTATGAGTTATTCCTCAGATTTCCGCAAATGCGTGCTTGACTTCGTTAAGAATGGCGGTAGTAAAGCCGAAGCTTCACGACGATTTGGCATCTCTCGAACTATCATCTATGACTGGTTGGCTGCTCAAGACCCGTTGACCTGTAAAAAACCGGGGCCTCAAGGCCCTCGAACCCTTGATTATCAAGCCCTCAAGCAACACGTCGCTGATTTCCCAGATGCCACCCAACAGGAGCGTGCTGACCATTTTGGTGTCTCGAAACATGGTATTTGGTATGCGTTGAAAAAACTCAATATCACGCGAAAAAAAAGACCACGACCTACAAAGAACAGTGTCCAGTGAAACGCCAAGAGTATCTCTCAGCACTTCAGCAAGAGACAGAAAAGGGCAAAAAACTGGTTTATCTTGACGAGAGTGGTTTCAGTGAAACCGATTTCCGTCGGTATGCTTATGCCCCGAAAGGGATGCGTGTTGAAGATAAAGTGTCAAGCCATAGGTATACCACCACGACTTTGATTGCAGCACGTCTTGATGGCTGTTTCACGGTGCCTCTGCTTTTCGAGGGCAGTTGTGATAAGATTGCTTTCAACACGTGGCTTTCGCAGATGTTATGTCCATTGCTTGATGATACCCACGTTGTGATTATGGATAATGCTTCTTTCCATAAAGGTTTAGAGACAGCGGCCTTGATCCGGGCTTCGGGTGCGAGTTTGTTGTTTTTACCGCCCTATTCCCCGGAGTTGAACCCGATTGAGAAGGATTTCGCCATCATCAAACGGAGACGTCAATACAATGCTGAGGCATCTATTGATGATATTATAAAAGTGTATAATTAATTATGGGCTTTACTATAAATAACAGAAAGAACACAGTAGATGCCAAAGGGAAACTGGCTGTCAGACGGGAAACCTGAAAAATAATAAATAAGGAGATTTCAAGATGACCCTTCAAAGACTCGTTGTTCTGAGTGTATGTGCCGTTCTTTTGTTGCTCGGAAACGCGACAGCGAAAACACTGTTCTTCGACGATTTTGAGGGAAATCCTGAATTTGAATGGCCGGACATGCCGACGCTAACAGTGGAAAAAGACCCCAGCAATCCAGATAACAACGTCCTTGTTTTCGACACAACGAATGATAACAACAATGTCGATGCACTCTTCTTTGAAGGATTTGAGGATTTAACAGACTACACGATGCGGGCAAAATTCAACATCGTTGGCGAGACAGCGAATTTTGCTGCATTCGGTCTGATTGTGCGTGCAGAATTAGCAACCAAGTATATGCTCGTCGAACCTGCACAGAAACGGTTGTGTTGTGGCGACCCACGCGAAAACGTCCTCAATGTTTTTGAACGCGGGGATGCCTGGCCGATCGTCGCTCAGGTGGACATCGATATTGATCTCGACGAATGGCATGAACTGTCGGTCACCGTGGAAGACAAGGAATTGACAGTTTCACTTGATGGCAAACAGATTGTTGAGTACGGTAAAGTGCCGTATCCAAAAGGTGGGTTCGGTATCCGCGAATGGCAGTCGAAAACGCTCATCGACGACGTGGAAGTCTTTGATAAAGGCGGTTCAAGCCTTGCAGTCGCACCACACGACAAACTTACCGTTACATGGGGACTGCTGAAAATGGCTAAGTAGATTCCGTAACCGATTATGAAAGCCGACATAGCATAAGGACGCGCAATATATGGATTTAGGACTCACCGGAAAACGTGCAATAGTTACTGGCGGCAGTCGAGGTATCGGTAAGCAGTGCGCGCTTGCCCTCGCACGAGAGGGTGTCCACGTCTGTATCGCTGCCCGAACACAAGACCCATTACATCAAACCCTGAAAGAAATTAATCAAACCGGGCATAAAGGGCACGCCGTTGCCGGAGACCTAACCATACAAGCAAATTGTGAAAAAGTCGTGCAAGCGACACTCGATCATTTCGGCGGTGTTGACATTCTCGTCAATAATGTCGGTGCTGCTCGGAACGCTGATATTCTCGAACTGTCGCCGAAACTGATTGATGACGCGCTCGGATTAAAAACGTACAGCTATCTACGAATGTCCCAATTGGTTATCCCCTACATGCAGAAAAATGAGTGGGGACGAATTATCAACATCGCAGGTTCGGCAGGCACGAGTCCTACCCGTGCGAACATACCCACCGGAGCTGCGAATATTACGATCCTGAATATCACACGTGCCCTGTCCGATGCCGTTTCGGGAGACGGGATCCTGGTAAACACGGTTTGCCCAGGATTGACCAATACCGATCGAGCACGCACGCAGCAAGAGGCGAGGGCAGCGCGCGAAGGACGCGATGTCGAGGAATTGCTACAAACACTCGGACGCGAACTTCCCGCGGGTCGCATCGCTGAACCGGAAGAGATCGCGAATGTTGTGACATTTTTAGCCTCCGAAACTTGTTCCTATATGTTTGGAACTGCACTTTATATGGATGGCGGCAAACGCCGCGCAACGCCATAAATGTACACTTCCACACCCAAAACCTATAAAAAATTTAATTTAAAGGAGATTTTCAACATGAACAGTGTTAAGAGTGGATCTTTCTACAACTATCTCCTCCTCGTCCTCGTGTATGTTGCCATCTTTGCTTGGACTTTCAACAGTGATGGCGAGGTTTTATACCTTGACGACTTTGAGGATGGAAAGATTGATGCGAAATATGAGTTCAAAAACCACGATGGCGACTGGGTAGAAGAGGGCGGCGTTATCAGCCAAACCCATGAAGCCCCCGGCGACCACACTTATCTCGTTTTGGATGGCGGTTTTGAAGAACCGCACACAGGATTGGTGATGATTCGTGTCGATGATTGGGGAGATGGTGACCTTGCGCGTTGTGGACTCGGCTTTCGTCTTGATCCCGGTGACGCATCGGGTTACGCGTTTCTGATCCATCATTTTCTCAACAACATGGAATTCCTCAACGACCATCTCGCTTGGAAGCAGAATGATACCGAACCGCCATTCGGCGCAGTAGAAATTGGCACATGGTACTGGATGAAGGCTGAGATATCTGATGACGGTTTTACCGGCAAAATTTGGGAAGATGGTGAAGAAGAACCGAAAGATTGGTTACTTGAAAGCAAACTCGACTTTGGGAACGTCAGACCTGAAAGTGGGCAAGTCGGGCTTAACGGCGGTTCAAGCAGAGGCGCACCCGCGCTAACGATTGTCTCTTTTGACAATTGGGCAATCTGTGAAACCGCTGACGAATGTACACCCGACGAGATTCTTGCTGTTCAGGTATCTGGAAAACTTCCAACAGTTTGGGGTGCGCTTAAAGCGAGCTACTAACCCATCCGTTCCTCAGTGAAGTGAGAGGTTAGTTTCAATAATACCAGTGTAGCGCATCCATGAAACGCGCTACACTGCCACACGCGGATTACGGTCCACATACATTGGCATAACCACCGTATGGGAAGCATCTTACTTATCGTTTTCGGGATATTCATCTTCATTGTGGGTGTCCTGATTCTGTTCCAAATTTTGCAAGCGATTTTCGCATTCGTGTTCACCGTCGCTCTGTTTATCATTGTTGTCGGTGGTGCATTTCTAATCCTCAGAAAGATCTTTTACGGATAGGAAATGCTAATCTGAAACTTCACTTGCAGGTTTCCTATATCTTCAACCGATCAAAGGAGATTCAATTGTGTTAGGAAAATTTAACTTTGTGCTATTAATTTTCGGTATCACGCTCATCGCAACGAGCCTCCCTGCCCAAATCGTTGAAGACGGATTGGTCAGTTATTGGAGTTTCGATGCAGACAAAATCAGTGGAAAAAACGTCACAGATGGAACAGGCAATTACAACGGTACCATCAGCGGTAACCTGAAAAAGGCAGCTGGCAAAATCGGCGATGCGTTAGAATTTGACGGAGATGAAACCAACTTCGTCGAAATTGACAAGCCTGAAGAGTTTGACTTCAACAGCGATTTCACCTGGTCCGCATGGATTAAGACCGATAGTTCAGGTCCCGGTGTAATTTTCGCGAAAACCGGCGGTCCTGGCACCGATGATAAGGGTCCCAAAACCTTATGGGTTCGCAACGGTGTCCTTAACTTGGATACCGGTTGGGTCGGCAACGTTGCAGACACAGAAAATATTGCTGATAATAAGTGGCATCATATCTCTGTCGTCGGTATCCCAGAGGATAGTGCAGTCCAATACTATGTTGACGGTAAAGCGACAGGTAAAGGCGTACTTAATCTTGCACAATTCCCTGAAGACGAATGGGAAAACCACGTCTTTATCGGTTTAGATGGGAGAGCGGACGGTGAATTCGGGGTGTACACAGGTATCATCGATGAATTCAGCGTCTACAACCGGGCACTTGAAGAAGCCGAAGTCAATCAGAATTTCAACGCTGAAACGGGACTGGCGGTCGATCCGAACGGGAAACTCGCTGCGACATGGGGTGCTATCAAAGCACAACGATAGAAATAGCAAGATTCCGATTAGGCGCGCTTCAAAAGCGCGTCTACACACCAGACAATAGGAGATCGCATGAAGGTTGAGAACCGAACCATCTTTGAGAACGATAACCTTCATGTACTTCGCGGGCTTGACACGAACTCTATCGACCTGATTTATCTCGATCCGCCTTTTAATTCCAATCGAACCTTTGCGGCATCAGTAGGCAGCGAAGCTGCAGGTGCAACATTCAAAGATTTTTGGACCTTGGCGGATCTCAATCACGCGTCTCACGGTGAACTCGCAGACAGGGAACCGGAACTCTATCAGGTCATTAGTGCTGCCGAGTTTAGTCATGGGAAATCCATGAAAGCCTATCTCATCATGATGAGCATCCGGATGTTGGAGATGTTCCGAATCCTCAAACCGACAGGGACACTTTACCTCCATTGTGATGATAATGCCAGTCACTACCTCAAAGCTGTGATGGATACCGTCTTCGGGAAAGACAATTTCAGAAACGAGATTATCTGGCAACGGGCAGCAACCACTAAAGGCAATCTCAAAAAAGGGTTGGCACGCGATTCCGATAGTATCTTCCGCTACTCGAAAAGCGATACATACATCTGGAACGTTGAGGCGGTCACGATACCTTACAATATGGCGAATTTGGACGCGAAAACGAAACGCCAGTATTACTGTGTTGAACCGGAAACCGGGCGCCGTTTCTCACTCACTTCCCTAACCGCGCAGACCTACGACCCCGATTCTCATCTGACTTATGACGTGATGGGAATCGTCAGAACGTGGCGTTGGGCGGAAGCGCGTATGCGCAAAGAGATAGAAGCCGGACGCATCGTTCAGACGCGTCCTGGAAATGTACCGCGCTATAAACGGTACCTCGATGAACAAAAGGGCAAACGGTTGAACAATATTTGGGTGGACATCCCAAATTTGACCGCCAGAAGCAAAGAACGAATTGGGTATCCTACGCAGAAACCGATCGCTTTGTTAGAACGCATCGTTGCCGCGAGCAGCAATCCTGGCGATAGGGTACTTGATCCGTTTTGTGGGTGTGCGACAACGTGTGTGGCTGCCGAGCGGCTCCAACGCCAATGGATAGGGATAGATTTAAGTCCCAAATCTTATAAACTGGCACAGTCCCGTCTCCAACAGAGCGGTATTCTTGAACCGGTCCTCCACCGGAAGGACAGTCCTCAACCTTACGAAAAACAGAACCAAACCTATAAACACACACTGTTCGGCATTCAGGACGGTAAATGCAACGCCTGTCGAACACTATTTCCGTTTCGGAGTATGATGGTAGATAATATTATGACACAATCAAAAGGCGGCACTGATGCCGCTGATAACCTTCAGTTGTTATGTAGTGCCTGCAGTTCAATAAAGAGAAATCGGACGCAGGAACAACTGATTCAAAAGTTGAAAAACAGAGGAATCCTCAAATGCCAAAGTTTATGAAGTTTAAATTTGCGGTAGCGATCATAGCAGCAGCTACGCTATTGTTCTACACAATGAGTTCACCTGTTGAAGCAAAACGAGATAAAGAATACATTGCGAAACAGTTGAAAAACTTCAAAGTAGACGGTAATCTCGACGAGTGGGAACGCGCTGAAATCGTCGCCTTTGATGAATTAAAAGATGTAGGGGGTGGTATCCCGAAAGCCAGCGATTTTACGGGACAAGGTAGAGTCGCATGGAATTCGCAAGACCCGACCCGTATCTACTTCGCTGTTGAGATCACCGACGACGAACTCCAAGACGTTAATCCTCCTGATGCCAGATGGTGGGAGGACGATAGCGTCGAATTTATGTTCGATTTCGATAACGGCATGGTCCGGGACAGTCTCGTTCAGTGGACGCTCGGTGCCAACGGTAAGGACCTATCTGCAGCAGCATCAAAGGAGAATACGGAATGGGTACTTATCAAGGATGGAGACAATTACATCTACGAGGTCGCTATTGACCCGACGAAACCGCGCGGCAATCCGGCGTTTGCAAATCCGGGGGTCGGCGATAACTTCAAAGCGAAACACGGATTGACAATCGGGCTTAGTTTCCACATGAACGATTGTGAAAACGGCAAACGCGAACACCAGATCGGATGGACACCCGGTGGCGCATGGGATGGACTCGCTTACGGAGACCTCACTTTTGACGACGAGATATTAGCCGTTGAGCCTTCAGGGAAACTCGCATTAACGTGGGGTGCTCTGAAAAAATAAAACACTGTCAACTGTCAGTTACCGACAATAGGTGAAAATCGTCGGAAGCAGGAACGGAAGGATGGAAGGATAGAAGAGACCACCCTTCCATTCTTCCATCCTTCCACCTTTATCGCTAAAGGTTTCCGACAACCGTCTTCACCAGCTAAACACTATTTAAGATGCCAGAATCTCGTGCCTCTTCCGCATCTGGAATCACGTTCCGTGCGCTCCTGATTGGGACACTCCTTGTTATCGGGAACGCCTATTGGCTTGCTTATGCTGCGGAGATGATTCAACCGCAGTTTCTCCTCAACTTCGTCTCGCTCTTCTTCAACGCTATTTTCACGCTTTTTGTTCTCATCGGTTTCAACCTCGCGTGGAAAAAAATCTCGCCTCACAACGCGCTCACCACACAGGAACTCCTCGTTATCTACATTATGGTCGTCATGGTATCCACGATCGGTGGACACTCGATGATGACTTTCCTAATCGGGACACTGGCACACCCGTTCCGGTTCGCAACGCCTGAAAACGAATGGTCATCTCTCTTCTGGCGTTATATTCCGACATGGTTCGTGCCTGAAGATTACGCACTGGACGCCTACTTTAAAGGGGGTTCGACCTTTCATCTACCGAAACATCTACGCGGCTGGTTGGTGCCGATCCTCGTCTGGACAGGGTTTGTCACACTGCTCTGGTTCACACTAATATGTTTTATTACAATTATCCGAGTCCAATGGACTGAGCGTGAAAAGTTGGCGTATCCGATTATCCAACTACCACTTCAGATGGCACAGGGTCGGAAAAGTTTTTACAGAAACAATATGATGTGGATAGGCTTTTCGGTCGCCGCATTTATTGAAATTCTCGCCGGATTAAGCTACCTGTTCCCACAAGTCCCTGCTATCCAACTCAGCTCTTACTCTATTACGCACCTATTCACGGACAAACCCTGGAACGCTGTCGGGTGGGTCCCGTTATCTATCTATCCGTTTATTATCGGATTGACATTCTTCGTGCCGTTGGATATTTCGATGTCGGCGTGGTTCTTCTATCTATTCGGTAAAGCGGAACGGATTGTACGTATGGGGATGTTAGGCGAAGGTGAACTCTATTTTGCAGAACGCGCAGGCGGCGCATGGCTCGCCGTCGGAGTGCTCGCCTTGTGGGGAACCCGGAGACACCTCCGTGATGTCATCCAAAACTGTTTAACAACAAAAAAGGCGTTCGACGATTCAAATGAGCCGATGCCTTACCGTGTTGCTGTTGTCGGGATAATCTTCGGAACCGTCGGACTTACACTATTCTCAGTGAAGGCAGGGATGTCCTTGGGCGGTGTGCTCGGTTTTATCGTCATTTTTACGCTGATGGCACTCGGTGTTACACGCGTGCGCGCCGAATTCGGACCCCCATCGCACGAGATTCTTGCCCTTGACCCCGCAAGATTGATGGCAGTTACCCTTGGACCGAGGTTCGTCGGGACCGGCAATCTCACGATTATCTCTTTCTATTACTGGCTCAATCGACTCAACGTTTCACATCCGATGCCGAACCAGTTGGAAGGATTCAAGCTCGCAGAGCGTGCAGGCATAAACAGCCGAAGACTCGTCTGGGTGATGATGTTCGCAATTGTCATCGGGACCCTTGCATCCTTTTGGGCGTTCCTCTATCTCCTTTATGAGACGGGAGCGTTTTCTGTACACGGCTACATCCTCGGTATCGGTGAGGAGGTTTTTGGGAGACGCTTGGTACAGTGGATCAACAACCCAACAGGTCCGAATTGGGACGGCACACAATCTATGGGGATCGGCGCAGCGATGACGTGGATCCTCTACTTCCTACGCCACAAATTTATGTGGTGGCCCTTCCATCCGATCGGGTACGTGATGACGGCAGCAACATGGGGCGGTCTCGCGGATTTCTGGTTCTCCGTCTATATCGGTTGGATGATCAAGTTTATTATCGTCTCAATCTTCGGTCTACGGGCGCATCAACGCGCAATCCCGTTCTTCTTAGGACTTGTGATGGGGGATTACGTGTTCGTAGGTCTCTGGGCATTCATCGGTATGCTGTTCGATATGCCGACGTACGTCCTCTGGTCGCCTTAGCATTTGGAATACAGGTAAATTCTCCACAATCTCCACCGTCTTGAGACTCATAGTGATAACACGCGCAATCAAATCCACGATATACCGCGGCTCATCGGCGCGATTCGGATCGTTAACGATACCGCTGCGTTTGTCTGTCTTAACACGATACTGATCCACCACCCACTCCAACGCAGAACGCGTGCCCAACCGATAACCATACACCTCCGCAGGAATACCATCCAGCGTTAGAAAATCGTTATATTTTAACTGCGTCTTGTCTTTAGAGAATTTCATCTTCTCAACATCCCAATTGACCTGCATGCCGGGGGTTTCAACCTTTCGGAGTTTATCGTATTTCGGGACAGATTCATAGTTGACGTGGAGATCTGCTAATGCCGCGCCTGCCTTAGCAAACCCCCAAAAATCTTCAGCAAACGGGATATGCGGTAGATCGCGCTTGAGGTTCATCTCGTATTTTTCACGATAAACCGGATGGTGCAAAAGTCCGTAGGTATAGTGAAAGATGTCCCACTTGGTGATGGTATCGTCGCCGTAATGCCTTCGGAATTCGGACAATGCCCAATCGGTGATGTTTTCTCGTCGGTTTGTGCCATCTTCGTCGTAGGAGTAAAAAGGGAAACATTGGGAATCGCCAGTAAGATGAAGGTCGGGGATGACATCGATCATCAAGGATTGGAAAGGTTTCTTACTTCCAATGCCACTGACACAAATTACCCGATTTTCCGATTCAGTCTCTGGTGTTGGGAAAATTCGGTGTTGCTGATAACGCCTTTCATTCCAGAAGTGATCGAAGTAAAGATATTGTTGACAGAACGGACGATACAACGCTTTACGAAAATGAGTATTCTCATAGTTACTTGGATCCAGTTTTTGCAATGACTGCTTAACACGATGTGTCCATTTGATGCGCGGGTCAGTTGTATCAATGAAATCTTCAACTGGAGTTGCTGGGTTGTGCCTTTTCTTTTTGTCAACAGTGGTGTTGTATATTTCAATAAATGAGTCAACCCGTTTTTGGAGTAAATTAAGATCAAAAGCATAAGCCAAAACATCTCTGTTTGTAGCAACTCCGAGAGAGTAGAGGCTGAAAATAGTCTCTCCATCTTTTGCGTTTTTTGCTTCCTTGCTGCCCATCGGAATAAACGTCTCAAATTCGGCGTGGAGACCTGCTGTTAGCCATGTATACTTTGCATCAATGTCCACCTTCTTCATTGGAACGTTTGTGTAATCTCCGAAGTCGGTTAATAGTTTCTGCTTTTCACTTGATTTCAGATAATCATCAACGGAATAGAGCCAAATTCCTGTTCCCTCTGATGTCGTTTCTGTTTTTTTAATGAAGAAACTGATTCCCACACCGACCCGAATCTGGTCATCAAAAACGTTGCCACCCTCTTTTCGGCGGCGTTCACCAGAGGTACGTGCATTTCCTTTGAAATTAATGTGATATACTTTAGTAAAATCTTGTGCAAGGTGCTTCCGCATACCGTCAAACGCCATACCATCAAGAAAACCATTGTTCGTTACGAAAGCAATAACTCCTTCTTTGCCAATCCGGTCAGATGCCCACCGTATTGCTTTCACATACGGGTCATAGAGTTTATTTTTTAGGGTCGCTTTGGAGTCTTTTACGTAAGTTTCTGCAACCCGTTCATCCATTGTCTCATACTTCCGATTTTTATTGTTGTCGTTTTCATTAATTTGCCCCATGTTATAAGGCGGATTACCGATAACGACGAACATATCCGTTGCCTTCTGTCTCGCCACGCGCTCTGTATTTTCACGGGTGAAGAGTTCCGCTTGCTCCTGCTCCAGCAACTCAAATGTATCCGCAAGCGCGATACCCTCAAATGGCAGATACGCTCCTGTGCGTTGAAAGTATTCCTGCTCGATGTTCAAACTCGCAATGTAGTAGGGCAGGAGCATCACCTCGTTACAGTATAACTCGTTGCGATATTTCTCTTCTAACGCTGCGCCTTGGATGTCCTGCATCAGCCGGACAATAAAGTTACCCGTCCCGACGAACGGATCGATGATATGCACACCGGTATCCGATAACGAGCGGTCAAATTCGGTTTTCAAGATATGTTCAACGCTATTCACCATGAAATCGACGATCGGTTGCGGTGTATAGACGATGCCGTGTGTATCTGCAACATCTTCAGAGAACCCTTGAAAGAACTTTTCATAGAACGCATTGAGGAAGTGCTGTTTTTGGGAAAAGTCTTTACAGAGGGTCGCCGCTTGTTCGATAGCAACGTAAAACCGATCCAACGGTTCAAGAAATACGTCTCGACTCACCTCATGCCGCATGAGGGCGTAGCTGACGTTTTCAATCTCGCGGGCGATAATGTTCCGGTGGGTGAAGTCTGACCTATTGAAAACGGTACGGAAAATGCGCTCGGTGAGGATATGTTGGATGAGCATCTCCTCGACAGCATCTTGTGAGAGTTCCGGGTTAATAGCGGTGCGGCAGATGTCATAAAAATCGGTGAACGCCTCCTTGAACGTCGGATCCGTTTCGTGGCGTTGATCGATGAGTGCCTTCAACGCCCCTGCAAGATCGGGGACGTGCGTTCTGAAATCGGAGACAGCCGTCTGCCAATTGTCGAGCGCGGGCGGCACATAAGAAAACAGATATTGAAGTGCCGCAATCAAGCGTGCCGGTTCAGTGATTTCCACGTCTAATGCTACCTGTCCATTCTGATACAGGATAGCACGCTGTGGGTTTTGGAAGAGGGTATTGTCGAGTGGATAACCAGCATCGCGTTTGTCCTGGACGGCTTTGGCGAGGTCATCATCTATATCTTTCGCTTCCCAATACGCGAAGGGGAGTCCGTATTCGTCGAGGACCACGCCATCAATGACAATCCGATTTCCTTTTGGTGTGCGCATCCCGTATTGTGGGATAAGCGTAGCGTTGAGTTGTTTTGCACAGGCATCCAATAAGAAGGCAAAAGGATTGCTAACCGCGCCTTCATGTGTAGCATTGTGTTGGTCGTATTGCTGGAGCGTAGTGTAGTAGTCTCGGATCGCTTTGTGGGTGGGTTTTAGATTGAGCTTTGGCATAGACGTATGATAGCAAGTTTCAGATTAGGAGGCAAGGAGAAATCCAAATCCTCCCAGGGCTATTTAGTTCTCGGTTTTTTTCGTACAATTTTGGAACCCCAGGGCCGGTAGGTTCGGTTTGCAACCGAACCGGGACTGAAAAAGAAAATTCAAACATTTAGAAATCCAGCAATTTATCTAAAACTAAATAACCCTGCAAATCCTCCCAGAGGTATTCAGTTCCAATATTTTAAGTTTCATCTTTCCTTATTGACGCGGTTTCCAAATGTGCTCCTTATCATCAAAGTCTTTCTTGAAGTGGGGTGCAATTAGCCACGATCGATTTAATTTCTTCTCGACTAAAACCTATTAGTTGCAGAAAATGGAGTTGAAAAAGTGCCTCCATTTTTTGACAAAGAATCCATAAATCGCCAATACCCACTGGTTCTGAAAGGTGATGCGTCAAATCGTTTCGCGTATCCACAATTCTACTTACCAGTTTTTCCCGTTTTTCACTGTTTCCAAAGAATTCCTTAAATGGTTCAATAAGTTTCTTAATTCTTTTTCTCAAACTCACTTCATTACCATGCATCAATTTGATTCTTAACCACGCTTGCCTTTCTACAGGGCATAGCTCAATGAGATTTTTAACTAATTCTTCAAACTCAGTTTCATCCATCTGCTTTTCATTAGATGTCCTTCGATGATATATTTCTAAACCTTGTACTAAAGACAAAAATCTTGCTTCCAAGTATGGATATGCATCCCTTTGTGCCCAAGTGTATAAATGGAAAACGGGACCAGACTGCTCACAACCCTTTATCCAATTGTTAATTATAATCTCAGCCTTATCTTGTATTTCCTCAAATCTAAATAACATATTATGTCTATAAATCTCTGGGCTGTTTTCAGAGTAAGACCAGCTGTGACAATAAACATCTACCGAAGTCATTCTTCTCAGACCTTCTCGAACATCTTGGTGAGGAGTGTCAAAGACTGTTGACATACTGTCCAAGCAGGTTATTTCGTTTAGGGCGAAACACAAGAAAATTGTAAGTTTGTTAGCAACAGATATAAACTCGTCTAGTTCACGGTGCTCCTGCGAAACCAAGTGAAAATGAATCTTTTGAGCTACTTTTGCCTCTTTAGGGACCAAGGAAAATGGAGGCGGTTGCCAAAAAAACGCAATTAACAACTCCATACCGTTGTCAAGCTTAAGTGGAATATTCGCTGGAAGTTCGTACGATATGGTTGCAGCGTGTCTTTCAAGTTGGTGGTCAACCTCAATGCCGCTTATTCCAATCCAGTCGTCAATTCCTTCTATGGAAAAAGTCAAAGTATCAAAACGAAGAATCTCACCTTCGCGATATGCGACACCAGTAAAAACTCTCATTACATCAATTAACGATTTTGATAGGTCATCGAATGTCCTTGATGTGTCAGCATAAGACGACACACCTCTACAATAACAGTCATCAAGTGTAACAAACCCCATTTTTTCAACATGTCCAACTATTCTTTCGATTTGTCGTGAGTCGTCATTGAATGTACCGAACATGCCAAAGAGTTCTAATTTAGCTTCGCCTCCATCCAATATTGAGAGTATCCCAGGTATTTGTTTGTCAGGGACAGAAGGAAGCCAAAAATAACCAAATTCCTTCAATTCTTCCTTAATTCTCATTAAGGTCCTCCTAAGTCATGCTGAAATTCCAGAAACATTTAATTTTTAACGTGAGTCTAACTTAATCCCGTAGGTTGGGTTGAACGAAAATCTACTAAAGATCACGCGGGAAAGACAAATTTCAATTTCATTGATAAACCTGAAGTTACGAAAATATAAGTGAAACCCAACGCCTTCTCACATCAACAGCGTTTGGGTTGTTGGGTTTCGCTATATCTACCTACAAGAACGGTTCATCGCAAATCGATATTCTCCTATAAACTCAGAGTTTTGGTCTCTTACCGCTCAACCCAACCTACATCTATACCAAGGTTTCCTATTAAGGTTGTATCAAGGTTTCAGGTCGTTTAGTTTTAGTGTAATTTCTATTTGCGGTTGCAAACCGATCTACAAGTCAAAGTAACTGAATATCCCGTTTTTTCCCGCTTCATATATGATAACATTAAAACCTATCGTTATCAAACCAAATTTGACATCACCACTGAAACCTGCTACACTCTATCCACTTCAATAAATACAAAGGATCAAAACTGTACAAAGCCTATAACAAACAATACAGGTCAAGGAGTTATATTTGAATGTACAACCTACATGGAAAAGTCGCTTTGGTAACAGGCGCGGGCGGTAAGAACGGCATCGGACGCGCCATTGCGACGCGCTTGGCGAAAGAGGGTGCCGATGTCGCTGTCAACGACATCGCCGAGCATCCTTATGCAGCAGATGAGACAGAATGGCAAGGACTGCCCGATGTCGTCCGCGAAATCAAGGCGATAGGACGACGCGCCATCAGCGTCGTGGCAGACGTTTCGGACGCTAAACAGGTTGCCGAGATGGTTGATAAAACCGTTGCATATTTCGGGAAAATCGATATTCTCGTCAACAACGCCGGAACGAAAGCCGATAAGGATCGTGTGCTTGTTGTTGACTTGGCTGAAGCGGATTGGGATCGGGTGCAACGGGTCAATGTGAAAGGTGTGTTTCTCTGTTCTCAGGCAGTCGCACGCCACCTTGTTAAGCAGGGAACGGGGGGCAAAATTATCAATATCTCGTCCGTGACGGGCAAACAAGGGTCAGCACGCTACGCCGCATATAGTGCCTCGAAATTTGCTGTTATCGGTTTCACGCAGTCACTTGCGCATGAATTAGCACCGTCCCACGTTAATGTGAACGCAATCTGTCCGAGTCTCGTGGACACGGAGCGCGTCGGGCATTTGGCAGCTGCCTTGATGCCAGATGATCTCTCGCCCGACGAACAACGCGCAGAATTCGCGCGACGCAACGTAGCATCCGTCCCGTTAGGACGACTCGCAGCAGGAGAAGATGTCGCCAAAATGGCAGCGTTCCTCGCTTCAGACGAAGCCGCGTATCTAACAGGACTCGCCATCACTGTCGCTGGCGGTTCAATGATGTATTAGCGCAGAATCCGCTGATCGCTGAGGTCTTTTCCACCGACAGTTCTCACGATAGATGCGCCACGCCACTCCTTGATCTCCAATTCATGGAAGGCGTTGACGATATTATACTGCGTCGGCAGGTCTTCCCAACGCGCTTTGTGGAATTGCACCGTGCCTTCACCGCGCCAATGCTCTTTCACGACTCGGTTCTGTGCACTTGCCGGTGTTAGCACCGCATAGGCAACATCAGCAACACCCCACTCACCGGTTCTCGGCATATATTTATAGTGGAGCGTGCCGGTCAGCGGTTGTTCGTCACTTGTCTGTTTCGGCGGAGAAGATGCCGGTTGTATCTGTATCTGTTCCGTCGCTTTCACGTGCATATCCATAAACTTAAAACCGAGCCAACTGGCGGTGCAGTGTGTCTCACCATTGAAAGTTAACGGCTCCGGCAACTCGCAATAGATTTTGGAGAACCCTAACTCCTCGCGTCCTGTCAAAATTGGGTCCGTCAGATTTTCCCACAGCACCGTCAAGAACGATCCCGTCGCGCGGTCTACCTCACCGTTGAAAACCGCAGGAAAACTAACACCCAACGTATTGTAGCCGCGGCCTGCCAGCCACTCAATTTCCTTCATATAACCCCCAGACACGGATACAACAGGTTCGCCGTTCAGCGAGAACCCTGGCGGCAAAAAAGCCTCCAATTGTTCGCTATTTGTTAGGAAACTGACTGTGACTGATGTCGATTTCGGGTTATCTTTACATTCAAATTTTCTGCCATCGGGTCCGTATCTCGGTCCTGTTCTCGGTCCAAAGTGCGTTGGCATCCGGTACATCGCCTTCGGGTCAAATGTGTATCCCATCTAATTCCCTCCGCTTTTTTTGGTAATAATACTCCAATTGTATCAGTATGCGTCGAGATGTCAAGTAGAAATCTCGGCTCTTTAGTTTTACAGTTTGGAAACGCATTTTCAATAACTGTCCTGCGACCTATAACTTGAAAATCCTTGTAGCATAGACTGTTAGTCTGTGCACCTGTAGCATAGACTGTTAGTCTGTGCGTGTATAGGGCGCAAACTAACATTTACGCTACAAAAGAAAAACTAAATGCCCAGATGTAATCTCTGTTTTTTCGCTTTAAAATGTGATATAATATTCTACATATCCGTTGGATATATTTGGACACCTCAATTGAACGTTTGAAAAAATAAAAAGGGAAAATTGATGAAAACACATAAAAAGGCCTGGGTTGTCCTTCTGGCTTTCCTTTTCTCTGGAAGCACCGTAGGCGTATTTGCAAATGGAACCCACCCTCCCTCAGAAGAAAAATCCACTGAGCAAACAACATCCACTCGACCGGACAGCCATGCCCCGATCGGTGTTATGGCAGACCACGCACACGGCGCAGGCGAACTGATGCTCTCCTACCGATTCATGGGGATGGCGATGGACGGACTCCTTGACGGGACAGACACGCTCTCAACCGAAGATGCCCTCCTCCACTATCAGATGGTGCCAACCACTATGCAGATGCAGATGCACATGTTCGGGGCAATGCTTGCACCCCATGACAGCGTTACGCTTATGGCAATGACAAGTTATCGAAGCAACTTCATGGAGATGGAAGGCGCGCACACACACGCCGCTGGCGGACATGACCACCCCGTAGGACATCAACAGATGGAGAGTGCCGGACTCGGCGACCTCAGACTCTCTGCACTCATGCCACTCCACATCACATCTAACGCCGATATTATCTTCAACGCGGGTGTCTCTATACCGACGGGTGCAATCGACGTGGAAGGCACACACGGTGGCGATGAACTGATCGTTCTGCCCTATCCAATGCAATTGGGTTCGGGTTCCTTTGAACTGAGACCAGCAGTAACCTTTGCCGGAACGAGTGGCTTCTGGTCTTATGGCGCACAAGCACACGCCGCAATCCCACTAAATGAAAACAGCCGGCATTACAGGTTGGCACCTACTGTCGGTTCCACGATTTGGGGTGCGCGTAAACTCAGCGACTGGCTCAGTATCTCTATTCGCGGTTCGATTCAAAATTGGGGGAACATCACCACGTCCGCCGAGCACGCAGAAATGGAAACCTCCGAAGATGAACACGACCACACCGCACACGATACCCACGCTGCACCGGCTGCACCGACGGAGACTGTCTACATGTCCCCGACGATGGACCCAAATCTTCAAGGTGGAACACGCGCGAACTTAGCAGCGGGTGTAAATTTCATCGTGCCGGACAGGTTCGGCAGTATCCTGGCGGGTCAACGGCTCGCTGTCGAGTTTCAGACACCCATCTATCAGAACCTTGACGGACCCCAGATGACGTTAGGATGGACAATCGTCGCCGGTTGGCAATACGCTTTTGGATTGTGGTAAAAGTTTCAGAACGCATGTAAACCCCTTTGCAGGCGGGGTTTGCAACCCCGCCTATAATAGAAATTCATGGAAAAATTACCTAAATCTACGTTTTTAGAAATGCCCGACACAACTGAAAGGAGCGATTCACTGATTTATGCTTATCAGATATAGCACGTACACAGCGTTAATAACGCTCATTATCACGGCATGCCTCACGAGCGGTTGTGAGAGAATTCCGACACAGGTTATGACCACAGCACCTGTTGAAAAAGTCGCAGTTGCCGTTATCTCCGAGAAAGACGGAAGCGGTCTGACAGGTGAAGCCACATTCGTCGAAACGGATGGAACGGTTCACGTTAGGATTGAAATCCAGAATGCGACACCAGGTTTGCACGCGACGCATCTCCATACCGGCACTTGCGCCGATGTCGGAGCGCACTGGCATCCTATGGCGGTTCCCGCAGGCACAGTCGGTGTCCCCGTCGCCGAGGCGACACCTGAGATGCCGCCTATCGGTGTCGGTGAAATCGGTAATATCCGAGTCGGCGAAGATGGAACAGGTACCTTAGAATTTACAACGCCGCTCTGGTCCCTCGGTGGCGATCCGAGTACGGACATCCTCGGTAAACTACTACTTATCCATGAAACAGGCGACACGTTCCAGACCCATCCACACGCACACCATACAACGATGGCGATGTCTGAAATGCCTACTCCCGATGCAGGCACAACCGGGCATACCCACAACATGACCCAGATGCAGATGGAAATGGCGATGGTGGAAACCGCACACGTCTGTACGCTGACAGTACTGGGTCAACAAGTTGATTTAGAACTCGATCACCATCTTCCAGGTCAAACGGTGGATCAGCACAGCCATGACCCGTCGGAACTGCTGCTGAGTTGTTTCTTTACGACTGAACAACTGCTGGATTTGGCGTTTTTGTCTGTAATCCAGATAACAGAATCGCCGGAGTTTCAAGCACTCTTGGAAAATAAATCAAGCAGCTTGGCTGCTTACCACGAATTTCTGCTGTCTCAAGGCGCCCCTATTGATCCCGATTTCTTCACCAATCAGTATCGAGATACCTTTCCTACTGGAGACCCTGAAGCATTTGAGCAGGAGATGCGGATGCGGTTAACACACCTCTACATCGCGTCAGGGATAGACATTGAGAATCCCGCTGATAGGGTCGGCTATAACCATCTCCTCACCACTTTTCTGGATAGCCGGACGACCGCGTGGGTGTTAGGCTATTTCCAAGGAGACGATCCGGCGTTCGGTGAATGGATCGTCGCAGTGCTTAAAGAGGTGCAAGTGAGAGCAGGTGGTGGCGCACGCATCGGTTGCGGCGTAATTGCGTTGATGCAATAATTTTGCACACAAAAAACGGAAATATGATATAATGCACAGGACTTAGGCAGATTGCTCTTATGTAGAATAGGCTGTATGAACTTTGCTAAAATATTTCGGTAATTCTATATTCCCCCCAGGCCCGGTAGGTTCGGTTTGAAACCGAACCGGACTGCCCAAGAAATTACCGAATTAATACTTCAAACCTCATTTAGCCTGTTCAAAAAGACTTTATTGCGTAAGTCCTAAATTCGTAAATAATTGAGGGTGGTGCATAAATATTTCCCGTACGGGTGTTTTGCTTGGGTGTTTTCGCCAGGTTTCCCATCCCACAAGATGAACGGATAGCAGATCTGCCAGAGGGCAAGGGAAACTCACCCCTACGGTGGTTCCCAACACTTGAAATAATAAACCAACTTCAAATAATTGCGGTTTCCAACCACACGGGTTCTACATCTCACCTGCCTGTTGTAATGCCTCAAAGATAATTGATTCGTTCAGATGCATCCCATTTCGCTTTAATGCAATTAAAAGCGGCTTGATTTCATCAATCAAGCCGTTCTTCTTTGCATCCAGCAAAACACCCACTGTACCCTTGAGTGATAATCCCATTTTTCTTGCTTCTTGTCGAGCCTTCTTTTCATCAATAATGACGAATCGCGCATCGTATTTCTTTCCGAGTGCTAAAACAGACGCTTCACCTGGATCAAGCCTGTTACTAATCGGTATACTTTCCGAATCTGTCAAATCAATGGTTTTAATCCACGCTGCATTATTGAGTGCCTCTTGCCGAGATATCTTTTCGATTCTAAGAAACTCTCGTTTAACTTCTTGCGGAATCCACACTTCTGTGTAAAGATCCCGCAGCAAGGAGAGAAAGTCCAATCTCCAAAGCGCAACGAGCGGACTATTATTACTAATGACTGGCTTTATGGGCATCCTCAAGCTCCGCTCTTAAGTCTTCAGCAGTTCCAAAGAGAGAGAGCCCATAATCCCCCATCAGATACCAGAACTCTTCGCGCGATACACCTGCAAGACGGGCAGCGAGCCCGCTGCTCAATTCTTCATTCTCGTAATACTTCATCGCCAGCGCGACACGCTTTTCCTTATCAATCTCAAGTGGTTCTTGCCGCGGTGTCAGCAGATCTACGACTTCTTCTGGCAATTTAACACCCGTTTCTTCCTCAAAGGCAGCAATACCGCCGTGTGTATTGTGAAACACCTCGGCGATATCCACGCCTTGGAGTATAGCAGCGGTCAGGTCCCGTTTTGCTTCCTCCCATTTTCCGATATGTAAATACGCTTCACCGCGTGTATAATAGGATTCAGCAACCTTTGGCTTTAGGACTATTGCTGTGGTATAGTCGGCAATCGCTTTGTCCATTTCGCCTTTGTCGCGGTAAGCCAAACCTCGATTGGTATAAACTTCGGCGAACTCTGGATTTAATTCTATCGCCTTACTAAAGTTTTCGATTGCTCGGTCCAATTCCCCTTTTTCCGCATAAATCGTACCGCAGTTACTGTACGCTGCGAAACACTCTGGATTTGTTTCTATCGCTTTTGTATAGTCTTCAATTGCTCTGTCATATTTACCTTTATTATTGTAGACGATTCCACGGTTATTATATGCTTCAGTATAATTCTGATTGATCTTTATAGCGTTCGTATAGTCTTTTATTGCTTTGTCATATTCACCTTTATTATTGTAGACGGTCCCGCGATTGTAGTATGCTTCAGCATAATTCCGATTGATTTTTATAGCTTCCGTGCAATCTGTGATAGTTCTGTTGTACTCACCTTTGATCCCGTAAACGGCACCTCGATTGTTATAAGCCTGAGCGCAACGAGGATCAAGTTGTATTGCTGTACTAAACGATGCAATCGCTTGATCATACTTACCGTCTTGTAAGTAAGCAATGCCATTATTGTTATGTGTCGCAGCAGTATCACCTCCACTTCCATAAGTGAAGCCGTAATTGTAAAAGGCATCAACAGGTTTTGTATTGAGTTGTTGCATCACTTTTCCCTCCACAATGCAGGTTACTTGTCGGTAATGATAACATACTGAACGAGTAGATGTCAAGCATAATGCTGAAAATGAATAATTCAGATCGTTCTAATCAAATTTCTTGAATTAAACACGGCGTTATGGTATCATGCCACAAACCTTTGACGGAGTGAGTGCATGAAAATCAAAGACATACAGACAGTCCGAATCAATGTGCCGTCGCGGGACATCAAACGCACAGAACCGCGCCGCCAACCCTGGAACGTTCACGCCGAAGTCGCAAATCCGATGTCGCGCTACCCGCAATACAAACGCCACCGTTCCAGCTGGATGCCGAAGTGGGACCAAGTTTATGTCAAAGTCACCGCCGAAGACGGGACTTGGGGAATAGGCGAGACATCGTTCGGTACGCCAGTCGCTGCAATCATTGATGAACACTTCGCACCGATGCTGATCGGTGAAAACTGCTTCGCTGTTGAGAAGATCTCGGATATGATGTTCCGTATGTCTAAACCTTACGGTTCGCAAGGCTTAACCAGTTGCGCGATGAGCGGGATCGATATCGCCTTGTGGGACCTCAACGGCAAGATTAAGAACCAACCCGTCTATGAACTGCTCGGCGGTCCCGTGCGTGATAAACTCTTTGCCTATGCAACCGGTAACGATACCGATTGGCAATTAGAACTCGGGTTCAAGGCGGTGAAATTGGCGTGTCCACACGGACCGGTGGACGGTGAATGGGGATTGAAAGAAAACGAAAAACTGGTGGCAAAAACCAGAGAGACTGTCGGCGATGATGTCGAAATCATGCTCGACTGCTACATGGCTTTCGATGTCGATTACACCATCCGATTGGCGCAACGGCTGCGTCCGTATCGTCTCAAATGGATTGAGGAATTTATCATCCCAGAAGATATTGACGGTTTAGTGAAAGTCAGAGAAGCTGTCGATTGGGTGAGTCTTGCGAGTGGCGAGCACCACTACACCCGTTTCCCGTTTCAGCAGATCATTGAGAGACGCTGCTTGGACATCTTACAGCCGGATACTTTCTGGGTCGGTGGTATCACAGAATGCGTCAAGATTTGCCATCTCGCGGATGCTGCAGGACTCACGGTTATCTTTCACGGCGGTGGTCTCCGTCAATCTGGCCTCCACCTGTCTGCCGCTATGCCGAATACGCCTTGGGTAGAATACTACCTCGGCACCGCCCCCGGCGTGCCGCTGGCGGAGACGAAATTGTTTGAAGGCGAATCGCTTCCGAAAGATAGTTATATCTCCCCAAACGATGGACCCGGACTCGGTCTACATATTGAAGAGGAATGGCTGACACCGAGAAATCCGAGATAATATGCGATGCTCTATACTTTTTTTCTTCTTACTCTATATAGGTGCTAACGCCGCCGCGCAGGTACTTATTGATTCCATCGTTGCCGTTGTTAACACGGAAGCTATCACACGCAGCGAACTCGAAAATGAGTTCCGAATCGCCGCTATCGTCGGTAAACCTGCTGCTGAACCCGCGACCCTTACTGAGAAACGTGCCGTCCTCGAAACTATCATCAACCGTAAATTTGTCTTGCAGGACTCGGAACGGATTGGTATTGTTATCGCTGAACGTGATGATCGGATTGCAGAAAAGATTACAGAGATTCGCAAACGATTCGCCTCCAACACGGATTTCCAAAACGTTTTACAACAGCATCAGTTAGAAACCGAGACCTTGAGGGTGTGGGTCTATGAGCAGCTCATTTATGACGAATTCTTCCGACGTAAATTTTTCAACGCTGTCAGCAGTGCAGAGGTTGAACAGTTAGCAAGATCGTACTACGAGACACATAAAAAAGAATTCACTGACGCGGAACGTCAGAAAGAATATTCGGAAGTCCGCGAGGAGCTTACAGAACGGGTTCGACAAAGGCAAGCGGAAAAGGAATTTGAAACGTGGTTAAACAGACAGAAAGAAGAAGGGACGTGGCATATCTTAGACGATGAACTCACGCAAGCGGGAAACGAGGCGAGGTAACACATGCTGGGGTATCAAGACTTAAACTGGCGCGGAAATCGACACTCGCGAAGCACTGTACTTCGTCCCCTTGTCGTTGGCGTATCTGTGTTTCTGTTGGTTGTATCGGTGTCAGTGGACGTTTTTCCAGCGGATATGACGGATTACCCAGAAACGTTTCAGAAGCGATTGAAAGCCGCGCAGCGCGCGTTTCAAAATGAACAGTGGAGAGAAGCACTCCGTTTGTATCGTGAACTTGCCAAAGTGGCTCCCGAATTACCAATTGTTTACATCGGTGAAGGCGATGCCGCTGCAAAGTTGAAAGACTATCCGGCCGCGATTGCCGCCTTCCAACACGCCTTAGAACGCCTCTCAACCGAACAACAAACCGATATGACTATTGCACGCCTGCAATCCGTTGTGCAAGCCAAACTCGCGACGGCGTATCACCGTAACAAACAGCTTGATGAAGCCGATATATGGTTCCAAAAAGCCGTCAAAGGTGCCGGTGAGGAGACACCGGCGGCGTGGTATGTTGCTTTAGGTCAGATTGAAACTGAACGCGGGAATTTAGAACAGGCGCGCAGGTATTATATCGTCGCCGTGCAGCTACACCCAGACACAACCGCTGCTTATAACAACCTCGGACACGTGCTTCTCAAACTCAACCGTATCGACGAAGCCGATGCAGTATTTCGGGAGGCACTTGTACAGGATGAGACGCTTGCGAGTGCGGCGTTCGGACGCGGCGAGGTCGCACTTAAGCGCGGGCAACCTGATGTCGCTCGACGTTTTTATGAACACGCCATCCAACAAGCACCACAGGAACCGGTATTCCACAAATCACTCGCGCGGGTCTTACGCGATATAGGCAACGTTGAGAAAGCCGAAGCAGCCGAAGCGCGCTACCGCCGAACGCTTGCCGAACGTTACCTCCGTCAGGCACATTGGTTCATTGAGCAACGGCAGCTGCAGCCTGCTTTAGAGCCTCTCAAAAAGGCACTCGAAACGGATGGCACATTTGCCCCCGCGTTGAAAGATTACGCTTATGTTCAGATGCAACTCGGCGAATTGGTATCCGCTAAACAGATGTATCAGCGTGTCCTAACGATAGAACCAACGTCACGTCAGGCACTTTTGCACCTCGGCGTGATAGAAACCAAACTCGATAACCGACAAGCCGCTGCAGCACACTATCTAACACTCATCAAACACGAACCGGATTACATGGATGCCTACGTGCAACTCGCGAACTTGCACGAGATATCAGGCGACTTAGCAGCTGCTGAGCAAGCGTTTACAATGGGGATACAACACCAGCCGAGATGGGCACCCGGCTATTTATGGCGTGGAAAAATTTATCAGAAACAGGGCGCGTCTGATATGGCAGAGACCGATTTCCGTCAAGCGATCCGACTCGCGCCGAATGTACCGTTCCCAAAAGAGGCATTGGCATCCCTACTTGCAACAGAAAACAGGCTGCTTGCTGAGGCACACACGCTTGCAGAAGCTGCTGTTGCGAGTGATAAACGTCCGGTACACCGCGCTACGCTTGCCTTCGTTCATTACCGTCTCAATCGCATCGCCGACGCACGACGTGAGATTGAAACCGCTTTTGCCGAAGCACCCGAACATCCTTATGTCCTAAAAATTCGGTCCCAAATCTTGAAAACTGAGTAGCATAGACTGTTAGTCTGTGCATGTATAGGGCACAAACTAAAAATGGACGCTGCAAAAGAGAAAACGCAATAGCCCTTGGAGAACATGCAAGTTCTACTGCCTTTTATTTTTTTCTTGCAAATTATTAGAAAATATCGTATTATTTAGATAGGTTGTGTATACATAAACCGAAAAAGTTGGATGAGCGAACAGATTTGCCGCTCTACAACCTACAACTCTCACTTATTTTTTACTTCAATAAAGAAGGAGCATTGCGATGCTTAGATTTCACATAGCCTTAATTGCTATTTCATTATTTTGTTGTGCCGCCCTTGTATCCTGTGGACGCGGACAAGAAATGTTGGAAACAGTAGAGACCCCTGACGACATGTCGATGGGTATGATGCCAATGATGGACTCGACAATGTATATGTCGTGGATGCATGTCGCGCTGCCCGCCCCCACCGTCTCCGTGGCTGATGCTATGAGCCCCGATGAGACAGGTGCAGCCCACAATCCAGGCAGCGATATTTTTACGCCACGCACCGTTTATATCAACGATATCGGTGTCATGGCGAACAAAGAAGGAACAATGTATCCCGCTGGAACCATGATTGTCAAAGAAATTATGGATGAGACGAACATGTTTGTCGATAAAGTCGCCATGATGATGAAATCCGACGACCCGATGTATGCCGGTCACAACGGGTGGATGTACGCCAAATATGCCCGTGCCGGTGAAGATGCCGAGTATATGCAGGTCAGAGGGTCTAACCTTGAAGATGCAGGAAACGGCTGCCACGGTTGCCACACAAAAGCCGATAACGACAGCGTCTTCGTGTCGCTTCCTCAGATGATGGACGACAGCATGGACGACATGGATGACATGGACGACATGGATGACATGGACGACATGGACGACATGGACGGCATGGACGACGGCAACGGTAATGGCAACGGTAATGGTGAAGGCCAGTAACTTCATCACATAACACATAGAAGAAAAGGATTGGTTACCACGCCTTGTGGAGATCAATCCTTTCTTTTTTCAATATATCGTCTTTCGCATTTAGAAAAAATAACCGACTTGATTTGAAATCCTGAATCGTTATCTTGCTTAATTTCAGTGCTAAAAAAATAACTTTGACTTTTTTCTCTAAATGTTTTATTATTTTAACAATAAGATTGCAGTAGCAAGCGGTTGAAGGGTTTTCGCAGCTTCTGTATAATATCACTTCACTACGCGGACAAAACCCTCCGAAACAGATTGACAACGCTTTGTCAGCTTCACTTCAAATATAGAGGAAGGAGTAACTCACAATGGCTAAATTTCAGATAACTCTCATTGCTATTTTGATCGCTTGTGTCGCCTTTGTATCCTGCGAGCGAGTAAAAGATTCAATGCTCGACGACGTAACGATGCAAGAACCCATGGACGATACTATGGACGACGACATGGATGACATGGACGACATGGACGACATGGATGACATGGATGACATGGACGACATGGATGACATGGACGACATGGATGACATGGACGACATGGATGACATGGACGACATGGACGACATGGATGACATGGACGACATGGATGACATGGACGACATGGATGACATGGACGACATGGATGATATGGACGACATGGATGACATGGACGACATGGACGACATGGATGACATGGACGACATGGATGACATGGACGACATGGATGACATGGACGACATGGATGACATGGACGACATGGATGATATGGACGACATGGATAATGGCAATGGCAACGGCAACGGTAATGGCAACGGTAATGGCAATGGTGAAAACCAATAGCCTCAGTCCATAACACCGAATAAAAGGAAGGGATCGATCACTACATGCTGTGGTAATCAATCCCTTTCTTTTTCTGTCAATGTTTTAGGCGATAAAAGCACTGCTTTGTGCTGGAAGTGAAACCTTTACAGAATCCTTTGATACCGTTACGCTGTTCCCGTTGAGTAGGTCTTCCGCAGAAGTTTGAAACGATGAAATCGGTATGTCGATTGTTTGAGAGCATCGACTTGTGTTCAGAACGATCAAGAGAGGATTATCTCCTAAAGTGCGTAGATAGGCGTAGGTTCCGTTTTGGACACTTAGGTGAACGACCTCCCGTTTGCCTGAAGCGAGCATCGGCAACCGCTTTCTTAATGCTCCCAACCGTCGAAAATAGGTCAGCAAACCTCTGTCCTGTTCATCTCCCCATAGCATCGGCAACCGCGCTTCCTCAAAACGTCCAAGTGGATTCCGTTGTGAAACCCCGACTTCTGTGCCGTTGTAAATCACAGGGGGTCCGGCGAGTGTGAATAACACCAATGCCGCCAACTTGACTTTCGCCTTGTCTTCACCTGCCAAGTAGAGGATACGCGTCATATCGTGGTTGTCCAAGAACGCTGGCAGTGAAAAATCTGACGAGAAGTAAGTCTCGTGTGCTCCTAAAAAGGCTTCAAATTCCAGGAGTGTTGAAGTTTCGAGAACAAAAGTTCGCCGTAGTGCATCCGCCAGCAGAAAATCAAGGCACCCATCAAAATGTGGAATATAGGACGCAACAACTTCCGCATGACCGACCACCTCCCCAAATAGAAAGACATCAGGTTTCACCGCTTTACATGTTTGTCGGAAGTCTGCCCAGAACGTCTGCGGTGGACCCGGCACATAGTCGAGCCGGTAGCCATCAACACCGTTTTCTAACCAATACCGAGCAGACGCTAAGAGATAGTCGCTTGCTGGTTTGTATTTGAGGTTCAATTGCGGCATCCCTTTCACACCGAAGAAACTTGTGTACATGTCGGGCCACCGCTGCCACGTGTACCATGCCCGATATTCGCTATCTTCATCCCGTTGCGCTATTTGAAACGTCGGGTGTTTGTTTGACCAGTGGTTCGCGACAAAATCCAAGATAATCCGTATCCCAGACGCATGCGCTTTTTCAATCAATTCTTTGAGTTCTTCGTTTGTGCCAAACCGCGGCTCAACGGCGTAGTAGTCTGTCGCGTCATAGCCGTGATGCGATGGACTTGCGAAAAGTGGGGAAAACCAAATAGCGTTGCATCCGAGAGACTGAATATAATCGAGTTTCTGAATTACACCGCGGAGGGTGCCACCGAAAAAACCGGAGAGGTTTGTCGGTTTTTTCCAACGCACACCGTCTCCAGGATAGAACCGATCCAAGAAGATGTGATAGATAACAGCGTCGCGTGCCCAAGTCGGTAGGTCGTAATCGTCAACCGAGACAGCGAATTCGGTCGCTTCCGATACCACGCGTGCTTGGTTATCCGCGAAGATCCATCTGTCCGAACCCATAACGCGTCCACCTATCTTGTAGCGCACGATTGCGCCGTTTACTTGCGGTGGGATTTCTCCGGACCAGTGGCGAACATATCGCCATTCAAGCACATTCCATACGGATTCCGTTGGCGTAAGTTCAAACGTCGTCTCTTTCCCGTCTATGTTCATCCAACAACGAACCGAATCGTAAGTGATACCACCAGAGGTCGTCACATGAAGCCTGATCGGTATATTCGGTTGCGGGCGCGATGCATAAGCAGACGATGTCGTCAATCGATGCAGGTGCTTAATACCTGTTAAACTGCTGCGGTATTCAACGAGGCGATTCTCAAAATCTCTTTGTGTGCCAAACATAGTATTCCTCTGCCACTTTATCGTGTGCCTTCAAAAAAGAAAAAAAGCCGTGTCACGCGTACACGGCTTTTCTATTTCTATTAGGACTTACGCATGCTGCTCTTTTGTAGCATAAACTGTTAGTTTGTGATACAAAAACGCTGTGTTTTCCAAAAAAATTCATCTAACAGAACGGGCTGCAGTCAAATTTGCGTAAGTCCTGCGTATTATGGATCCTGGCTATTTATCGCCCCAAGCAGGTCCACGGGGTATCCATAAAAATTGTCCGACACTCAGTTTCGTCCGATCAAAGATGTAGTCGTCCTGATTCGCTGCGACCAGTCGTTCCCACATCTCTGGATTGTCGAAAATCTCAGGACGTGCGGCGATACGTTTGAGGGCGGCTTCGCCATTTTCTTCCTGAATGTCTTCTTCCTGGACGCGGTATCTGTCGAGTCTCTCAGGACTGGTGATGCTGAAACTGAAACTGTGCGGGTTCACAAGCACATTGCCAGCCATGTCCGCAGCACCGGAGACAGTGACGGTATACATACGTCCTGCACGCATCGACATATCGGATGTGAAGGTCACAGAATCGCCGCTTCCGGTCACCGTACCCGCCAGCGTCGCTTCCATCGGTTCGCTCATCGAATCTTCCGTTCTCGCAACTGCAACACTGATAGAGACGCTATCGCTATTGATTGCTTCACTAAACGAAACAGACACACTGTTCATCACATTCAGAGAATCTTCGTATTCAGAGATGACTGTACCGTCAGTCGGTTCGTTCATCGTTACAGTCGGTGGCGTTGCGTCGGTGTAGGTAAACTGTTGCGGAACCGTGACGCTGATTTCAGGTTTTCCGTTATTGGTAACAACGACACTGACAGATTGTCCTGCCACACCGGCTGGCGTTACTGCTGTAATTTGGGTCTCACTCGGAACTGTTACACTTTGTGCATTTTTTCCCCCGAACGTCACGGTTGCACCGTTTTTCATATCAAATTTTTCGCCGCTAATTTGAACGGTTGTTCCGCCGGTTTCGGGACCTTGTGTGGGACTCATTCCGGTTGGTACCGGTTCTGGGTTACAGCCAGCACAGCCCGCCATCCACGCGCAGACAATCGTGAGGGCAGCCAGCACCGCTATGTTTCTGGGTTTTTGCATTAATTCAGTCTCCTTATCGTCAAAAAAGTCTCATTCCGTACCGCGGTTTTGGCGCAGCTTGCTGGTTCCTAAAACGTACCATGCTATAAGGTAGTGGCGCAGCTTGCTGGTTTCCAAAACGTACTACTATAGGATCTTGTGGATTAGAAGGGAACCTCTAAATTAAACCTTAAATTATTATACACATAATTAGGCGGAGTTGTCAACACTTTTTTCTTTCACCCGCATTCCACAAATAGTTAACCACGCCAACTCGTCCGCTCTAATGGGTCTCGGACAGAAACGGACAATTCGGGACCGAAGCCTTCTATTGACAATCGAACGACATCGCCGTCGCCAACCGCGGTGAGTGCTTCGTGGTGTGTTCCTGTAGATACCACGTCTCCCGGTTCCAGCGTCAGAACGTTAGTAACCTCGGCGAGGAGTTCCGGAATGAAACGCGCCATGGAATTCGTCGAGAAATCGTGTTGCAGACCGTCGCTAATCCAGAGTTGTACACCGAGTACATTCCCGTCAGCCACTTCGTCAGCGGTAACGAGTGCAGGTCCCATCGGGGCGAATGTGTGCCAACTTTTTCCTAAGAAGAAGCCACCCGGTAGACCGCGCGCCGACACGTCAATAAATTGTGTGTAACCAAATACGCAGTCTAACGCATTCTCTACCGAGAGATGTTTTGCTGTTTTACCGATAACGATCGCTAATTCAGGTTCAAAGTGAAACACCGTCACATCTGCTTCGGGGAGTTGAACTGTCTCTTCTGTAGCGATGATGCCGGTTGGCGACTTCAGAAATGCGTTGAATTCACCCCGGGAGGGACTGTCCGGTTCAATGTAATTCCCAGCAAGGCATACGAGTTGACCTGGACGCGGTAGCGGTGCTTTGAAGTTGACACTGTCCAAAGCAGTCGCAGTTCCATTTTCCGCTGCATCTGTTATCGCCAGACGTAGGTTGTCAAAGTCCTCAATCACCATGCGTATCAGTTCTTGTGGCGTGTGATACGCAATACCGCTCAGTGCATCGCTAACATCAACAACACCGGCATTTGTGATTACACCGAGTTGGTAGTCGTTAAAGAACGCAAGTTTCATCTAAATTTTGCTCCTTTGTAAGGCATTTCCGGCGTAATTTGCAACACCGATACCCCTATCCGTTGGTGGAATAAGGGGAAGCCTGCTATGACATGATAAGCGGATGGCTCCGATCCTCCAGCGGCAATTTCACTTTTCTTCCGCTGAAATGAGAGACATAAGTCGCGCTCACACACTCAAGCGATGTGAGTGCCTTGTGTCCGCCGAGTTCAGGTTGATTACCGTTAAGAATTGCGTCTCGTATATTTTTCGCACTCCATATCGTGTGGCGAGACTGCCACACTTTTCCTGAGATAAGAAATGCCGATGTGTCAAGTTCTATCCGTTTCCATTCGGGGGTATGTGCCGCAAACGAAACATCAAACGGACAGTACCACATTTCATCTACGCCTGTGTCCGGGTTCGGTTTGATCATGAGTTGCCCCTCTGAACCGAGCAGATGGGGTCCCATCATCCAACCGTGTCTCGGTTCGCGGCAGTAAAGTTCCATGATACCGTAAGCACCTTGCGCGCCGCCGACATGTACGAGCATTGTATCACCAGCAACAATACCGTTATCGCGCCGATCCGTTTTGCACAGTTCACTACTGTGCATAATGTCTGCTTCCGTCACATCGTGCCCTTGATACGTAATATGCGCTTGAATCCAAGAGATGCCATCCAAGAAGAAGTCCATCTCGTCAAAATAGTGCACCCCCATCTCCATCAACTCGAAACCTGCTTCTCGTCCTTTGCCGACCTCGCGCATCGAGCGGAGTTCACCGATTTTGCCAGCATCAACCAAGGCTTTCGCGTGTCGAAAGAGCGGCGTGAATCTAAATTGATGACTGACTGCCAAGTGTACCCGGGATTCATGGCATGCGGATAGCATCTGATCCGCCGTCTCTAAATCGACGGACAACGGTTTTTCACAGAGAACGTGTGTCCCGGCTTCTGCGGCAGCAATCGCGATCGGAGCGTGTAGCGGTGCATGTGTACACACGCTTACGAGATCCAGCGACTCGCGGACGAACATCTCCGCGTAGTCTGTATACCGTTTTGAGACGTTGTATTCGTTCGCCCGGTTGTTAAGCGCATCGCGATTGATGTCGCACATTGCGACGAGGTCAATGCCTTCAAGATTCGCGTGTGCGGCGGCATGGCTTCGGCTAATCCCACCACAACCGACAATACCTACCCGTAATGCCATTAATTAACCCCCAAATCCAATTTGCGGATGTTTAATGCATCTCCAACAGTGCCTGCCATTGTGTCTCATCTACGAGTACCCCTTTTTCAAGGCTCTCCTGCCGTATCCGCATCATACCTTCCCCGGGATACCGGACCTTCTCATTTTCATCTATCGGGGTGGCTGTATGGAAATCGTTGACAATCGCTGCCACTGTCTCAGTTAGCACCGCTTGCCCCATCAATCCCGTGGCATTGATAGCAATGTAGACCTGCGAAACGGCGTATTCTGATCCCTGTTTTCCGATTTCGTGTGTGGCTTGTCCACCTGAGATAACAGATGCCATTGTATCAAGGACGAGTGCCAATCCTGAACCTTTCCAGTAACCGATGGGGAGTGCCCTTTTGGAATCCAGGATCTCACCCGGATCAACCGTTAGTTCGCCTCTGGTGTCGTACCCACCGGGTAGCGGTAATTCTTTCCCTTGTAGTTTCAGGACTTCCAATTTTCCGTTTGAATACTGACTCATCGCCATATCCAGCAGAATATGTCCATCTTCTCTCGGAATGCCAATCGCCATCGGGTTATTTCCGATAATTTTTTCTGCCGAACCCCACGGCGGCATCAGTCGTGTTGTGTTCGTCCAGCAGATGCCGATATATCCAGCTTCCGCTGCCTGTAGCGCGTAAGCACCAGCACGCATCCAGTGATTTGTGTTTGAAAGCCCGACGCACCCGATACCGTGGACTTCAGAGAGTTCTGTTGCCCGCTGCATACAGATATACGCATTGACAAGCCCGACCCCCATCTTACCGTTCCACCGTTCTAACGCGCCGAAACCCTCGGATTTTTCCGGTTGCGCTCGGAAATCAATCTGCTTACTCTCCAATCCGGCGACGAACCCGGGGAAACGGTTGAGCCCATGTGAGTAGACCCCATCGCGTTGGTTCTCTGCAAAAAGCCGGGCACATAACACCGCTCGCTCGTCGGTAAAACCTACCGAAGCAAGCACACGATAAAATTCGTCTTTTAAAGTTTGAAAAGGTATACGTATCATACGCGATAACAGACTCTCACTCCTGTATTAACTCCTTTTGATGTGCCTGTTCACTACCACATCTCAAGCCACTGTTCCAAGGTCGTTAACGGTTGCGTCTGGCTGCGGATGACCCACTTGAAATCGGGATCCTTCCAATAAATTGCGCCTGGATGGTCACCGTCCCGGAGATAGCGGATGTCAATCGCCCAACGGACGATCTCACTTGTGGTGTGCTGTAGTGACCGATGGAGCGTGAGATTATGGAAAACCAAAGCGTCACCCGGCTCCATAGGACAGGTGAAAACACGAGAATCATCCACAAGCTCATCTAAGACTTCAAGGAACCTGCCTTCCCGTTCTTCCGTCCGATGATCAATCACACCTAACCGGTGTGAACCAGCGACGACCTGTAGGCAACCGTTTGTCTCATCTACCGGGACCAGTGGTATCCAGGCGGTTGGAATGAGTGAACTTTCGCTGACTGTGCCAAAATAGCCGCTGTCTTGGTGCCACGGAACTACGGTTAACTGCTGACCCGGAAGCTTCGGACGCGCATTGAAGACAGGGTGCCCGATGACATCTGTGCCTGTGAGCTGACCGATGGTATCTACGAGACGCGGTGCTCGATGGATCTCGAAAACTTCAGATGTCGCAACTTGGTTCCGCCAAGAACGACCGAAGCGGTTGGCATGCTCACCGGCGACTTGCGCGAATCGCGTTTCAAATGGGAGTTCCACGCCTTCATCTTCAATAATCCTGTCTTTTTTTAACTCACGAATGATACCGTCTACGACACGCGCGAAGCTGTCGCGTACGCCATTGATGGCAGATTCCGGAATAACATCTTTCAGGAGCAGGTATCCATCGTTCTCCCACTGGTGCATCTGTTCTGGTGATAGCGGTGTTGTGTGTTTCTGTGCAATATTCATATTTTAAATTATCGGTGCGGTCCCCTTATTGTGCTGACCAACGGTCCTCGGTTTCTCGTTATAGTAAAGCCCGATTTTGCAGGCGGGGTTTGTAACCCCGTTAATCTTTGGGGGTCGAATTAATTGTGGACTTTACTATAAAAACGGTTACGGATTCGTCTATCTATTAACTTCGAAAAATAACTTCTAAAAAATCATAACATATCTCATGAAAAAAGTCAAAGGTTGACACTTTGCTATAAAGGTGATATATTACGAGGCAAAGGAGGACGCACGATGGCAACTTTAACGCAGACCGAAAACCGAATCAGACCGCTCTATATTGACGGATATACGCATCAACTCAGTTACACACCCGGTGAAGAAATTGCGTTCCACGTCTCAACAAGCGCAGGCAGCTACGCATTGGAGATTGCGCGTATCGGCGCGACGCGCGAAGTCGTCTGGAGCCAAGCGGAGCTTCCCGGCAAAGCACAACCGGTTCCCGAAGATGCATCATCACAGGGGTGTGGATGGTCGCCCGTCTTTACCCTTGAAGTACCTGAATCGTGGCAGAGCGGTTATTACGAAGGTACACTCCGCGCAACGGACAGCGGCGGTGATACCATCTATAGAAATCGACGCACGGCAGAGAGTTCTGTTTTCTTTATTGTTCGTCCTGCTAAGCCTGGCGCGAATACGCCGATCCTACTTCAACTCTCTACCAATACTTATAACGCCTACAACAACTGGGGTGGTTTCAGTCTTTACGGGTATCACGGCGCAAGCAAGATACAAGGCAACCGTGTCTCGTTCGATCGACCAACGGGCGGCATCTTCAGGAACTGGGAATTGCCTTTTATCGTCTGGGCAGAACAGAACGGATATACACTCGATTACGCTGCGAATAGTGACTTGGAATTCCACCCTGAGATATTAGAACATTACAAACTTGTGTTGAGCGTCGGGCATGATGAGTATTGGTCTGCCCCGATGCGCGATAACCTTGAAGCGTTTATTGCAAACGGTGGGAACGCTGCCTTCTTTAGCGGGAATTCTGTCTGCTGGCAGGTGCGTTCCGAAGATAACGGTAGGGCACTCGTCTGCTGGAAACAGACCTACAACCAAGATCCGGTTTACAAAACCGATGACCACAGTACGCTCAGCACCCTCTGGAGCCACTATTTGGTGGATCGTCCTGAAAATGAGTTGACTGGTGTGGGTTTCCTTCAAGGCGGCTATCATTTAAGTCACGGACAGTTTATGGACGGTCCGGGAGAATACACAGTCCATCGTCCGGAGCATTGGGTGTTTGAAGGGACGAATCTCTCGCGAGATGACACCTTCGGAGGCGCGAATACGATTGTCGGCTACGAATGCGATGGCTGCGAATTCACGCTTGAGGACGGTTTGCCGGTGCCGACCTATCGCGACGGCACACCTGAAAGTTTCACAATCCTTGCGACGGCTCCCGTCCGATGGCATCCCGATGACTGTGAATGGTATGAACGTTGGGAGAGAGGGAGAACCGGTGCCGCAACGATGGGTATCCACATACAAGGCGGGACGGTCTTCACGGCTGCCACAACCGACTGGTCACACGGGTTAGCAGGTGGTGACGCTGTCGTTGAACAGATCACGCATAACGTCCTTCAACGGCTTTCACGATAAGCCTATTTGAGAATGTCTGAATAATTTATAGTAAAGCCCATAATTATTGAAACACATCAAGTCGAAGCGATTCTCATCTTATTCCCCCCTGATAAGTGGGGTGTTTTGCTGGGGTGTTTCTTCCAGGGGGTTATCTTCTTAAAGTGTTGATTTATTTTCAGATTTTACTATAACAACCGAGGAAATGGACTAATTCGTGCAAATCGGTATGAAATCTACCCTTAATGATAGTTTTGTTTTTTTCAAGTTTTTTACTGGTCCTGGTTTATCCATTGATCTAGTTCTTTCAAGTGATCGCGGACATTATATCCAGGATAATGTTTCTGCTTCGGAAACATACAGCGGTAATCAAAATATTCTTTTTTGCCATATAGTGTTGCGATTAGGCAGAACAAAAGGGACATGGGACACTTGGCGGGTAAGGGAAAAGAAGGTTGCGTTTCTGGGAGCCAACTGGGACAATCAATTTGCAGTTTACTATCAAGATTATCTTTACCAAACTCTTTAATAAGTTGCGCATGGTGAAAATCATGCATTCCTTTGTTATTTTGTGTAGGTTTGGACTGATTCCTATTCTCTGGTGTCTCTAAACGAAAACCAATTCCGTAAGGTTTTTGACATTCGTTAGTGTGATTGCCAAGACATACTAGCATGACTTTGAGCTTTGCACTACACTGCGTTTGGGTTTGGTTCCACTTGCAATCTAAAGACAAAACTGGGACAAAGTGAGCATCTTTTTTTAGAGGAGGCAAGTATAAAACCTTTCCCCATTTGGAAAAATCTAAGTCTAGTTGAGGTTCATCAAATAAATATGCTATTTCCTCAAAGGTTATAGGTTCCCACCTGTTTATTATTGCATTGTAAGTTTTCAATGCCTGACAGGATGGTTTGTCCTTTGGATTTCTTGTCATCCATGCCGATGTTTGCTTTTTAAACAGAGGTATGAGAAGGTCTTTTAACGCGTCGCTTGGTTTTGTCATTGCATTTCCTATAAAAAATTACAGCGAAAACCGAGCCCTGGGTCGGTAATCAACTTCGTCCTCATTAAAATATCTTACAAATCTTTGAGTAAACGGCGAGGTAGTATCAGCGAGGAACTCTCTGCAATCCTCGCGATTGTAAAAACGGGAAGCATCTTCGCAAAACACCCAATCAGGTGCCGCAGTCAACCAAGGCTCTGTTACTTCTTTAATGTCTTCACATTCGCGTAGTTTATCCCAAAACCAGACAGGTCGCGAAATCCAATAACTTTTCTTAAATCTATAGGGTTCAATTGGATCCACGTCAAGTCCTAAGTTGGCATAATCTACTAATCGCGCTGTTTCGTTCCAAGTTTCAATTTTTTCTTTTTTTTCTTTATCACCGGTAATTAAACTTGGGTACCTTGAAACCAAATGCGGGGCATCTACTAATATGTCTTGTTCCGGTAGGACAAGTTGCTCCAACCATTTTGATATTCTGACAGCACCAACTCTCGCTAAAATGTGGTCGTTAACACCTTCTTTTAGTTCTTTGGCATCTTTAGATCTTAAGCCGTTACCAGATTCGGTTACAAACTCGCGGAATGTCGCTTGATACGGCTCTCTTTCTTCATACTGCCCAATGAATTGAATTATTTCACGAGGCAGCAATTGAAATACCTCTCGGTCAAAACCGAGAACTTCACAAATCGGTTCACCTAACTTCTTTTCAACCTCCTCAATTCTTTTACCAAAATCCTCTACAGAATCAAATAAATTGGGCCATGACCACGGTCTGTACCCTCGTCTGGAACCACCCCAATCATCCCTCCAGAGATCAGAATTGTCTAACTGCTCTCCTCCTAAATTCACGTCCGCGAATGAATCCAAGTCTCCTCTCAGTGTCAAATCAAAAGGATTACTACCATATTGATTTAAACCGATTATCAACTGACATTTTGAAAAGCAGCGGACAAGATAAGCGACAATTTCACCAGTTAGAGATCCTATAAAGAGTTCTTCCTCTACTTTCTCCTCTTGACGACTCAATAGATCGTAATCAATGATGAAAATTGAGGCATTGTCGATTTTTTCCGTGCCATTATTGGAATTTCTTTTAAAGTCTATTTCTTTATTTTCCCGAAATTCAATTCGCCTCTGCTCCAATGCTTTTATTGCGTTTTGAAAGTCATTATCTTTTAAAAGTATAATATCAAACTTATCGCTTTGATTTGCCCGGTTAAGACCCTTATCTAATTTTTCCTCAAAATCGCCTGGACGTCCCTGTTCATCATCGTATATCAGAATTGTAGGATTTTTCTTACTCACTTGTCTTCCCTCCACCGAATTGAGAATGCAGTTTTAAATCCGCGTTCTGGCTCAACAAATTGAACGCGACATCCAATATTATTTGCAAGCAGCCGAACGATCGTAAGTCCAAGCCCAGTACCGCCGTAACCAAGTGCTTTTCTTTCGGGTGAAATTTTGGATGCTCTCTCAAAGGGCTCAAAAAACCTATCTGCATCTTTGAGATTAATCCCATATCCAGTATCCTGAATGAGAATTTCCCGGAATCTTTCATGAGAACGAAAACTGATGTGCAGCAAGCGTTTAGGCGAATCAAGCATTGCAGTGAAAGCGTTGATGAGAACGTTTTGAAAGATTGCACCCCATTCAGCAAATGATGCCTTAGGAAGACGTAAACGGGCATCAACCTGACTGTAATCAATCTCAGCGTCCCTTGCCAAGAAACTCGTCTGGTTGGCAATTTCTTCAATCACTGCCCTTGCCCGTAAACTTTGCTCTCGTTGTGTATTCTCAGTATCGGCAATGTAGTCAAACAGGAGATTCGTCGCCTTTGCTCTTTTGACCCATGATGCTAAGTCGTTGCCCAGCGACTGTAGATTTTTCCGGAGTTCAGAGTTTACCGTTTCAATGCTTTGCATTCTATGAATTGTGTCTTCAATGTAAGCGAATTGTTTCTTCAATTCATGCTGATAAGACAACGCGGAAATACCAGCTGTAGCAAGTGGAGCAAGAAGTCCCATCTGCTCAAGGACACGCTCCTCCTCCTTCTCCGCTGCTGTTGTCGCTTCTTGGACGTTTTTATATATCTCTTGATAGACTTTTTTGGAAATTTCGGGTTCGTATGCTTCTAATACTTGTTCAACACGCTCAAATTTTAATGACGTGGGTTCAGATGATGCTCCCACTCTTTTTTCCTCAATCTTTCGCCGAGCGGTTTCGTTGGCATACCAATCAAGTGCGTAACGAATTGTCTTTATAAGATCCTCGTAGGCGGGGGTTTCAGCTAAACGATCACGTGTGATCATAATCTTGAGATTAGGTTCATCGGAAGTGTTAATGTTGACAACCCCGAAAACCCGTCCAAGGGTTGGTAAATCGTTTAAAGCTCTGAAGACTTGGATTTCCTTAGGAAGAAGCTGGGAAACATTTTGTCGGTGTGAATGATCGTATTCCAGTTTCAGCCAGTCACTTTCGGGTAAACCGTAATAGGGAAGACGAAAACCACCATCATAGACGTGGATACCGCCATATTTTCTGAAATATGTCCGTGCTTCGTCAACCTTAATTCCAAATCTTTGCCGGCCTGATAAGTTATAGATTCGAATCTCAAAACCACACTTATTGAGATTTTTTGCTTTATTGAATACACCGTTATTATGGATAAAGTCCGAAATTTTGTATTTATGGTTCATTGATTGCCCATCCTGAAATTCCAAAAAAAGTGTCACTTCCCCATCTTCTGTCTTGCCAACGAGTCGGGCAATCCAAATCCTTTTTATAGCATTCATCTGACCTACAAATGCCTCGGAGTAATCCTTCTGTGCGGACCGAAAATGAATCTTAAATTGCTCTGTTGAACCACCAGTAGAGGATTTGAAAGGGGGCTGAAGCCACCACAACTCTGAAGCCAAGTCTTGAATCGAATCTTCCGTCCAGTCATCTTTGAGTTCTTCCAAGACGATTGAAGTGCCTTTATCCGATGGATTACGATCAACTTCATTGTAGGTAACCTCAACTTCTGTAAGTTCCTTAGTTTCTGTTGGTTTAGTTTCTATAGCTTTATTCCAATTAATTTCGGCTTTAAGCCCCTTACAGTTTTTGTCCGCGGGAATGGTTTTAATTGTTAGTTTATTAGCAAGAAATTGGACAGCCAATCGCCCCACGCCTTTTGAACCGGTCATAAGCCGTCCCAACTTTTTTGATTGCTTTTCTCTTTTGTGGGTTGTCCCAATTCGCATCCAGAAGTTTTTGAATTCGTCAAAGGTCATACCCTGACCATTATCACTAATTTCAATTCTGCCTTGGTTGGGTGCGAAATTAATTGTCACTTGAGTTGCGTCGGCATCATAACTGTTCTTAACCAACTCTGCCAATGCGACGTAGGGTTTACCGACAAGCCTTTCCCCAAGTTCTCTCAAGAGTTCAGCATCAATTGTAAAAGGAAGTGTAGGCATGGTTTTTATCCTTTACATTGACTAAGATAGGTTTCAAGATGATGTTTGACACTCTTTGCAATAACTTGTGCAAGATCAACAGGCACTGCATTTCCAATCAACCGGCTAATAGTTGTGATAGAATATGATTCGTCTGGGTGAACAAATTCATAGTCATCTGGAAACGTTTGGAGTCGTGCAGCCTCTCTTAACGAAATTGCTCGATCCTGTTCAGGATGCCCAAATCTACCATTTCCAAAGCCGCGAAACTGGGTTGTGATTGTCGGAGCCGGAGCACGCCATGTCATTCTTCCATAAATAGATGAATAAGTGTTACCGCTTTCTTGCTTGTGACATTCGGCGACAAGTTCGTCGGGCCAGTCTCTCCAAGTGCCACCTGGCTTTGACGCTTTAATCCTGCGTAAGTTCAGTTCAGATAGACCAGCAGCCTTGTGATAGGGATCGTTCCGGCTTGTTTCACCAGCTTCAAGTGGTCCTAAACCCCAAATTACATCTCCGACCGTCTTGTATTTATCAGGTGTATGTGTCGGATCCAAAAACTCAACTTTACCATATTTAGGTTTAGCAGCGAAGAGAACCAAACGTTTCCGCTGTTGTGGGACACCGTAGTCTAAGCAGGAGATCCTGGGATATTCGGTGACGATATAATCTTGTTTTAAGCGATTCACAAAACGGCGATAAATCTCTCCATTTCTGAAGATCGTCAAAGTCGGAACATTCTCCATTGAAACAATATCAGGTTGAATCTCTGAGATTAAGTCGGAAAAGTTATCAAGTAATTTCCATTTGTCATCTTGTTTTTTTTTGCTTTTATTATAAGCAGAGAACGGTTGGCAGGGGGCACATCCAATGAGTATTCTCTTGTGCCCCTCAGGATACAATCGCTTAAGTTCATCACCAGTTACGTCCTCAATCTTTTTTTTAATGAAAGTAGCACCCCGATTATTTGTTTCATACGCGTATTTACAGGATTTATCGGCATCCAGCCCAGCGACGACGTTAAAACCTTCTAAAATAAATCCGTGTGTTAAAGCACCGGCACCGCAGAATAAATCTATAACTGTACAATTTTTCATAGTTTTTTAAAGAATGCCCAATCTCAAGATGGCGCATGATAAAATAAAATGGAGTTTGATGCCTGTTTTTCGAGCATTTTGTCTTTCTCAATAAACGGATTCTTTAATTTTTAGTTACTGTTCGCTAAATTTTAACAGTATAGTCGTTTTGGAATTTTTCAGATTTTTAGGACTTGGAATTTTGGCACGATATAATTTGCTTTTGGACATCATCTAATTCGTGTAAAATACGTAATGCGTCAAAGTATAGCATTAAGCTATCACGAAATCGCAAGTTAACCGAATTATTAACTATCTCAAAGGAAAGTTCGTTGATAACATCAATTAACATGTCTTGATATTGGATTAAGTTCAATTGTCTCATAACCTTGTTAATTCCTTTGCAGGTTAGCGGGGCAAAGCCCCGCGCAGTTGATTTTAGAGTCAAAGCGTCTAAACTTCATGGGTTTCGGTCGCTTTCGTATTTTCGTGAAGTCACGCTTTACTTCGTTAATAAAGAAACTGATAAAGAATACCAGAAACAATATCAGCAACGGCGCAAGACCTATTAACCACATCTCTATTGTATCCTTAATGAATGTCATTGTAAACTTCTTTTTCGCGGTCTCTTGGATTTAAACCACCATTGAAAAAGTAGAGTTATCCCTGCAACGAGGGCAGTCAGTAATAGATATTCAATTGCATTTTCATGAGTAGCGATTAGTCCAAAAAGCCATATTATTGAAAATGTTATTGAACATGCTATTATTACCGATAATTTTAGGTTTAAAATAGTAAAATTTCTAATAGGTTTGCCAATTATCCAGCAAATTAGGGGATATAAAATGGTGCGTCCGATAATATATGCTAACCAAATTATTACGCAATAAGTAGTTTTGGACAGAGAAAAAGTGCTTTGAACCCACGTGTCACGTGCGTTTTTGCTTGACATGGGTTATATGAATGTGGTAAAATGATTGTAGTGAAATGGGGCGGTTGCCGCCGCCCCAACTCTTACAACTCAGAGTTGCTTTTTCTGATTTGAATTGACATTTTTATTCTATCAGAAGTTATCAGAAATGTGCAACTCTTTTACCACAGGAGTTCGTCATGAATCTGATAGACGTTATACAACGTTTCCCCGACCAAGAGGCTTGTATCGCTTTTCTTGAACATGTCCGTTGGCGAGGTAATCCGAAATGCCCGCATTGTGAAAGCCGAAAACTGACGCGTCGCGAACATGAAACTGAAACTGGACGTATCGGACGCTGGAATTGTCAAGATTGTAAGGCTACTTTTCGTGTGCTACACGGCACATTGTTTCATGGCACAAAAATACCGCTCCAAAAGTGGTTTCTTGCTATATCATTGATTGCCAATGCCAAGAAAAGCATATCGAGTTATCAACTCCAGCGAGATTTATCGCTGAATCAAAAGACCGCATGGTTTATGCAAGTCCGTATCCGTGCTGAAATGGCTACCAAACAAGGGAGTATCCTTTTGAAAGGCATTATAGAAGCCGACGAAGTTTATATCGGTGGCAGCCCTCGCCATGCCAATAAGAAGGAAGACCGCGAACCCGCACCGCGTGGACGTGGCACAAGCAAAACTGCCGTTATCGGTGCTGTAGAACGAGGCGGGCAAGTCGTTGCTGAAGTCGCAAAAGGTCTTACCGGACGCGATATTTTTCAGTTTATCCGTAGAGTCGTCAATACCAAAGAATCCGAACTTATGACAGACGAATACCACGCCTATAACGCTCTTGGTAAAGAAATGAAGCACCATGTTATCAATCATCAGGAGCAGTATGTAGACGGTGATACACACACAAATACCATTGAAGGCTTTTGGTCTTTGCTCAAACGGGCATGGTATGGCACGCATCACCACTACACTACAGGCTATACACCTCTCTATGTTGCTGAAGGCTGCTACAAGTATAACAACCGACACCGTGAGACTATATTTTCGAAGTTTCTACGTGATAGCATGCAGGTGAGTGAATAGCACTCTAAAATGTTGTCAATCTTTTATGTCCGAAACTACTTATTGCGAATTATTATACCCCAGAATATACCTGATAAGATGCTATGGACAACGGATTTGAGAGTAATAAGACTTCGCGGCGTTCCAAAATCGCGTACTAATTCAAATTCTGTTTGATTCATGTCTGTTAATGGAAGCAACGATAATTTCTCGGCACGTTCTATTTTGCCTTGCCTAAGTTCATTCAATGGAGCTAAGGTAAAGAAAAGAAACGCTAATATAGAAAAAACAATTGTGATTCGTAAAAGGATCCCGTCTAACTTTTTCATAGGTTTACCTTGATGCATTTTGGGGGAGGTGTTTTACCCTCTATTTATACACTTTTTTGTGGGTTTGGTTAAATTTAAAATTTCCGAATCCCAAAACGACTTATACCGAATTTTAAACATACGTTATCAGGACATCAACCCATACCGCATTTTACAAAAGATTGGGGTTTTTGTCAAATCATTTGCTCGCAACAGCAAAATTTTGATTTTCTTAACAACACTTCATATATTTTACCATGAATTCCACCGGATCTCAAGTAATTTCCAGAATCCCACTTTGTCATTTCTGCAAGTCATGGGTATAAACCGATATGTTGTCTGGTTTATATTTCTTTCCATTGGAATGAGAAGTGCGCTGTCGCGAACAGTATAACCAAAAAGAGCAACAACAGTGTCACTTCTAACATTGCGCCTTGAATGCATCTCCTAAACGTGCGCTGCCTTGAAATTTCGGGATACTTTCAAAGGAGACAGGTTTATCAGACATACCCTCCCTAACAAAAGGCGCGTGTGGCCTGTCTGGATCCGCGCGGTCGGCAGAAATGAGAAATATGTTGTCAATTCTATGATGACGTGCTATCCTATTTAACATGGAAACCGAAGCGCGAACCTCCACAACGATGCACGCTCCCGGCGCAGTCCTCCTGATTTCTTGCTACGAACTCGGACACCGACCCGCAGGACTGACCCGGCCGATCCGCGCGCTTAAGGCAGCCGGATTCGCACCGGATGCGATTGATATTGCTGTCGAACCGTTGGATACTGAGAAGGTTGCCCGGGCGCGGTTTATCGGGATCTCCGTGCCGATGCACACTGCGCTACGACTCGGTACCCATCTCGTACACCGCATCCGGCAAATCAACCCCGATGTCTCTGTATCTATGTACGGACTTTATGCAACGCTGAACGCGGATTACCTGCTATCGCAGGGTGTCGATTTTTGTATCTCCAACACAAACTCAAGAGAACTCATCAAGTTGGTAGAATCCGTTGGAAAGAAAGCGCGGATTACGGCGAATAATCATAGTGTCTCTGTTGGAAAACTACCGCCTCTGGAGGCTTATGCCCAATTTGAGGACAATCGCAAAACGCGAACCGTCGGGTATACGGAGACAACGCACGGGTGTAAGCATCTCTGCACACACTGCCCTATACCGCCGGTCTATAACGGCAAGTTTTCCGTTGTTGAACGCGACACGGTCCTCGCTGAAATAGAGGAACAGGTATCGCAAGGGGCAACACATATTACCTTTGGTGATCCCGATTTCCTCAACGGTCCAATGCACGGACTTCGCATCCTCCGTGAAATGCACCAAGCGTATCCGAACCTGACCTTCGATTTTACGACAAAGGTTGAGCATATTCTCAAACATAGAAAACACTTCTCAGAATTCGCACAACTCGGATGCCGGTTCGTTATCTCTGCAGTGGAGTCATTGAGTGAAACGGTATTAACGATTTTGGAGAAACACCACACGCGTGCTGATGTCAAGACCGCCATTGACATCGTTCACGGTGTAGGCATTGCCCTACGTCCCACTTGGGTGCCGTTCACGCCGTGGACAACCTTAGAAGACTATCTTGAAATGCTTGCGTTTGTTGAGATGCATCGTCTTGTGTATCACGTGGACCCGGTACAGTATGCTGTTCGGTTGTTAATTCCACCCGGTTCATATCTCCTCAATCGTCCAGAAACAGAGACGCTTTCACTCACGCTTGATGAGACTGCGTTTAGTTATATTTGGGAGCACCCCGATGCGCGGATGGATGAACTCTATAAAACAGTCAACGCACTTGTAGAAAACGATGCGCGAATGGATGTTGACGCGTCGGACACTTTTTATCGGATATGGGAACTCGCCGCCGATATGAACGGCAGCAGGCACACGCCGCTCGGTTTCCGTAGCAAAGCGGTGCATCCACCCGCACCACGGATGACCGAAGCGTGGTTCTGCTGAGCGGAACCCACCGAAGGGCAGTTTGCCCCGATTCAGATTTAGGATCTATTTTTCACTACAATAGGACTTACGCATGGTTGATCTTTTGTAGCACAAACTGTATGAAGATTGATAAAATATTTCGGTAATTCCATATTTTCCCCAGGCCCGGTAGGTTCGGTTTTAAACCGAACCGGACTGCCCAAGAAATTACCGAATTAATATTTCAAACCTCATTTAGTTTGTGTCAGGAGACCGCTGTGTTTTTCCGAAAATCTCATCTAACAGAACGGGGTACGGTCAAATTTGCGTAAGTCCTGCACAATACAAAGGGAGAGACATGTCAGAACAGATTCAACAGTTACTTAATTTGGAGACGCCCCCCGTTGCCGTAACGTTTCACGAAGCACACCCCGTGGACGTGCCGCATGTAGAAAAAGTCGAAGCCTCCGGTTGTACCTATTGGCGACGCGCCGCGGAAGGCAAAACCTTCTATACCGAGGCATCCGACCATTACAACTGTCCGATCGGATGTTACACACACAACGTTGAACTTCCACCCGCACAGATGGAAGAACTCGAAAATACACTCGGACTGATGGGTGAACTCGGTTATATCACAATGGAAGAGGTTCCCGGCATTCCGAGGCGGGAGACCCCTTTCAAAAATGCAGTCTATGCTCCTCTATCAGATGCGACTGGCACGCCTGATGTCGTTATTATCTCCGGTACACCGAGACAGATGATGCTTTTAGCAGAAGCCGCGACTGCTGCAGGTATCGGCGCTGAAAATGGTGTGATGGGACGACCGACGTGTGCAGTTATTCCTGCTGTCACACAGAGTGGTCGAAGTGTGAGCAGTTTGGGATGTATCGGTAACCGCGTGTATACAGCACTCTCCGATGATGATTTCTATTTTGCTTTCCCAGGTGAACACATTGAGGCACTCGCCGAAAAATTAGAGACGATTGTGAACGCGAACCGTGCGTTAGAGGACTATCATCAGCAACGTCAAACGGAGATTTGAACATTATGCAAAAGGTTGCTGTTATTACCGGTGCAGCGAGTGGGATCGGAAAAGGACTGGCGGAGCGGTTCGCTGTGGAAGGCATGAAGATCGTCCTCGCCGATGTTGAAGAAGCACCGTTAACGGAACTTGCAGCGGACTTGGAGGCTAAAGGCGCGACGGTATTCACTGTTAAAACGGATGTCTCAAACGCCGCCGATGTCGAAAACCTTGCAGCGCAGACGCTGGATACCTTCGGTGCGGTGCATATCCTTTGCAACAACGCCGGTGTCGTCTGTAGTCGTCCTATCTGGGAGCATACCGTTGCTGATTGGGAATGGGTGTTAGGCGTCAATCTATGGGGTGTCATCCACGGCATCCGAACGTTCGTGCCGCGTATGCTCGCACAAGGGGATGCGTGTCATATTGTGAACACTGCTTCCATTCTGGGCCTGATCAGCGGTGGCGGGACAGGCATCTATAAGGTGAGTAAGCATGGTGTTGTTGTCCTTTCCGAGGCTCTCGCTGATGAATTGGCACAGAAAGGTGCCGACATTCAGGTGCATGTACTTTGTCCGGGGTGGGTACGTACGGGGATTCTGGATTCTGATCGGAACCGTCCAGATGCGCTGCAAAGCCAGGAAACGCAAGCACCGTCGCGTCTACAAACTATCGGTGGTTCCGGGAACGCCCGCGCGGAGATGGAGATGGGGATGTCGCCTGCAGAGGTGGCAGAGCATGTCTATAACGCCATCCAGAAGGGGACCTTCTATATCCACACGCACCCTGAATACAAAGCGACAATTCGTGAACGTATGGAGCGTATCCTTGAATAGTTCCTGCCTCCGAAGTTCAGTTTTAGTGCGCCTCACTGTCCCCTACTATCTGAACCCAAATAATAAAGACTCCACCCGTTAGGGTCATACAACCGAAAATGGATCCTGCAGCAACCGATTTAATTTGGTAGGATCCCATTTTCGCCCGATAGGCATCGGCGTAAAACGTGACATATTCAGGCGATTTTCCGATCAATCTTTCAGGTGGCGGATTCGGCGGCCGGATATAATATGGAACCAACAAGCTTAAGGTTCCCAAAGCACTCATTGAAGCAATCATGTACGAAAAATCGTCCTGCCTATATCCAAAGGTCAAGTCAGCAATGCATCCAGTCATCAAACCACACATCGCTGCGGCGAAAGTCGCACCCATGCCCGATGCAAAATAAGCCGACACATCAAGATCACGTTTCGCATCCGATTCAGCATCTGCTCTTGCCTGAAGATGTATAGAACCGTGTGGTATATTCTTAGAATGTTTAGAACCACAACCAGTAAACCCAATGCTACACATAATTGACAAACAACAGAAATATAGTAAGAATTTCACAAGAAATATCCTTCATATATGGATGACCGTAAATTGGAACCATCTTTAGTAGATTTCATAGCGTCATTATAGCACTTCTGAAAGAAGATACAAAGTAAGATTTAAAATTGACATTCATCACCTTAAAAAGATATAATAAATTAGATGGACTTCTTGATACGCGAGGTCCGCAAACTGCACCTAAAATGTTCAACAGGAGAATGGTTGTGTTTCGCTTTAATTTGCAATTAGGAAAAGTCGCTATTGTCGGGATATGTGCACTCGTCCTGTTCTCATGTGGAAGTGGTGAGATTCAGAATTTTGAGGGCATCGCCATCCACGCAGATCCGAGGACTGACAGGATTGATCTGCGGATCTATCTAACGGACAAATACGGCACGCCGTTGATATGGAACCAGAGCATCCTCAGTCCGAATGTTGGTGTCAGCACAATCTCCGAAGCAGATTTTACAACCAACGTTAAAGTCTACTCTATGCGCAACGGCGAAAAACATCAAAAAGTCTACGATGGACGGTTGCTTGACCTACGTTGGGCACAAGAACTCAATAGGTTGGATCGCCTCATGACTGCGGAGATCCCGCGTTTCTTCATTGAAGAAGACCCTGAACGCGACACACCTTTAGGGATCATCACAGTCGAAATTCAGACGGAAAAACAGGGACCTTTCACGGATACTTTGGAAAACGCTGAGATTTACAAGTTTTGAGCCGACATCACACAAGCAACGAGGCGATATAAGAAAATATGCCTATTCACACACAAGACTACCGGCATTGGGAAGGCACCCTCAAACCCCGTAATTATATGCGGTGGTGGATCATTGCGAAGGCTGAGCTCAAGCTGCTCGCGCAACGCAAAATTGTCCGATTAATCGTCGCTGTTCCGCCTGTTATCTACATCATCGTTCATGCAATACTTATCTATATCTTCAATCAGGTACCGGATGCGCTGCTCCCGTTTGAAGTCGATGCCGGGTTTTTTCAGCAATTCCTATTCCGCAACCCTAACGCAGGGCCCCCTTCCTCATTTCTCATCGCGCTGATCGCTATTTTCGGGGGTTCCGGATTAATCGCCACAGATTTGAAGAACAACGCGCTCTCCCTTTACCTCTCGAAACCAATTTCATGGATAGACTACCTGATTGGGAAATTCGCTGTCATCGGCATTTTGATCGGTTGCCTCACCTTGGTTCCCGGACTTTTGCTGTTTCTTGAACACGCGCTACTGACCGATGCCACTTTCCTGAAAGAGAACTACTGGATTCCACTTTCAATCGTTGTCTACTCGGTGCTTATCACGCTCTCTTCGAGTCTATTGATGTTACTGTTCTCATCGCTGACCTCGAATCCTCGCTACGCGACAATCGGTTTCTGCGCTGTGTGGTTCGGCTCACCTGTTATCCATGAGGTGCTTCGGTTGATTACGCGTACCAGCAGAACGGCGATCATCTCGATTTGGGCAAACTACGACATTCTCGGTTCTGCGCTCTTTAATGCCTCACACGACCACGTTGTGCATTGGGGTTGGTCGCTCCTCGTGCTACTCGCGCTGATAGCACTGTGTCTGTTCGTGCTCCACCGTCGGATTCGGGCAGTTGAAATTGTCAAGTAACCGTCAATATAACCTTGCGCCGTTTGCGTCCCACATCTCTCCCTCTGAATAAACTTGCGGCGGTGTTATCGGTGTCAGTGTCGGCAGCCAATCTTGACGGAATTGTTGGACCAATCGCACCGCATTCTGATACGCAATCCGTTCCTTTATCTTATCGTCGAGACGTGCCGTCTCAATCTGATTTTGGACGAGCCGAAAATCGTAATACGGCAGATCGCTGCCGAACATAAGCCTATCGCTACCGAGGTTGTTGACAAGGTGTACGAGATCCCAACTCTCATCTGCACCTTCCGGCTTCTGTGCCACGTCAAACCAGATGTTCCCATACGTTCCGCACTGCTCAATGGCATCAAGGTGCCCGGCTTTATTCATCGACACATGTCCAATGATAAATGTTATCGACGGGAATCGTTTTGCGTAAGCAGCGATATTTCGGGTGGAGCCTGCCTGATGTAGTAGGCAGAGCCCGTCGTGCATCGCGACGACTTCAAGGAACGCGTGCAGCTCACCACCGAGGGAATGCCCGGACAATCCGGGATGGCAGGCGAAACCGACCAAGCCGTCTCCCTGCATTGCCCGTTCCAATTCATCAACCCCTGCTTGTTCGTGTCGGACTTCCACGATGCCCAACCCAATCGGAAAACGCTCTGGATGTAGCCTACACGCGTTGGCGATCGTCTCGTTTTGTGATCGCGTGTCAAGAACGCCGCGCGCTTGGGGTCCGCCTGCTGTTGGGCACGGGATCGCACCGATAACATCTGCCGAAGCCATCCGTGCAAGGCACCGTCCGACGCTTTGTCCAACAACCGGTGCGCGTGATACCGTCATGCCAATGTGGCAATGAACATCAAAATAAGGTCGCATAGTTTATCCTTTCTCGGAGTATTAAAATTCCGGTACAGGCGTGTATGTGTTAAAACCGTCTGTTCTGTCCTCACCTTGTAGTAGATAGATGTGGTGCTTACGTCGCCACTCGGCACCCGGGTAGCGGACGTTTGCTGGCATATAACGCATTGTGTAGCCACATCGCCGTTTCTGAGAAACGTTTGGACTCGAATTGTGGATTGTCCACGCGTCGTGAAAATGGCATTCGCCGACCTCTAACTCCAAGTCAACTGCTTTGGATGGGTCTAAATCCTCATCAACAACTTCGCTGCCGAAGAGCATGTTTTTCCGGTCAACAGTTTCATAGCGGCGGTCGCGTAGGGTGTGGCTTCCGGGGATAACACGCATGCACCCGTTTTCAACTTTCGATTCATCAACAGCAAGCCACATCGTAATAACGTGCATCGGATCAAGAGACTCACCCCAGTAGACACCGTCTTGGTGCCACGGGACCTCCATGCCGTCGTTTTCTCGTTTACTGATAAAGTGGCTCGACCAGAGGACGATATCCGGACCGATAAACCCTTCAATTACTTTCAACACGCGCGGATGTGTCAGGTATTTGAATAGGTACGGATGCTCAAAATGCGGGACATCCATCTGCTCTGGACGTCTACCTTCCGGCAAATTTTCAATCATATCGTCCACATAATCCCGAAGTTCGTCCAACTCCGGTTTCGTGAAGATACGTCCGAATTTGATATACCCGTTTTCCTTGTAAAATTTGACCTGCTCATCAGAGACAGTCGTTTCCAGTTGCCAGTTCATGTGTCACCTATCTTAAGTTTTGATTTGTTATACACTATACTATAGTTTGGACAATCTTCCGTAGAATAGGAAACCGTTAGTCTCCTGTTCAATCTTCTGTAGAAAAGGTTACTCTCTTTATTTTCGCCCAGGTGGTAGCCAATTTATCATTTGGTGAAACAGCCTCCGCCCCCAACGTCCGGGCAAGTCCTTTTTCGACGATGTCGGCTACCTGATCTTCCGTTAGCACGACGTTGAAGAGCGCGACTTCGTCTATAACGCCATCTACAAGGGTCCGGACTGCGACACCGACTTCACCACCAATGGTGAAAGGTTTTAGATTGTCCTCATTCTCTTTTTGGTGCGCGGAAATATCTTTTTCCGCCTCCAGTTCACCGTCCCGATACACTTTCATCGCGCCTTTCCGATCAGCAGTTGCCGCGAGATGGTGCCATTTCCCATCGTTAATGGGTGATGTGCCGAAAAGATGGATACCCGCACCTTGTGCCAATCCGAACCAAAATAGGGGTTTCTCTTTGTTGTTTGGATCGAGGTTCCCACGAATCCCCAAGATATAACCGTGTCTCGGCATAGCGAGGTCAGCCTTTGAGATGAGGCTTGCGTACCATCCAGCGGGGGTCTTTGAGTACTTGAACCAAGCGACCATAGAAAAATTCGCTTTTCCAACGTTCAGGAGCGGTGAAATGCCAGCGTTAACCAAGCCACCGCTTTGGAACTCCAACCCTCCGTCGAATTTGCCATTCGTCCATTTCACAGGGTCCAAGAACTCCGCATCGAGTGCGTTTTCCGTTAAGTCCTTGGCGAGATCGCCGCCATCCTCGTTGAAGAGCCAGACGGCTACTGCTGTGGTGGGGTCAAGTGCAGTATGTCCTTGTGTAGTAAACAGTAATATGGCAGCCCCTATAACAGACCAGAAAATGCTCGGTTTTTGATATCTACCTCTCATTTGCGTTTACCTCCACAATTATTTGCTTTGGATTTTGACACATTTTTGTATCAGATGTCAAGCAATTTTTTTGTTGTCAGTAAATGTCACGACCAAAGATCGCTCCTAAAAAAAATACGCTATTTGTTGACTTTTTGGTTCAGTGTGCTACAATATTATCCGCAGTTATGCAATATTATGATGTGGGTTCTATAACCACGTCCATGTTTTCTCTGAAACCCAACATATTTTATCTTGAGGAATATATGAACTTTAGCAGACAATTTTATAGTGTGGCTCTCTTGATACTGCTGTCGGTATGTTCAACGGTTGTTGCCGAAGAAGAAACCGAAGAGGTTGTTCGATTGGAAGAGATCGTGGTTACGGCACGTAAACGCGAGCAGCGATCTTTTGAAGTACCGCTCTCTGTTTCGACACTTCGGGGTGAGAAATTCGACACTATACGCTCATCGGGTATGGATGTACGTTTTTTATCGAACCGCACGCCGAGTTTGCAGATCGAATCGTCGTTTGGACGTATCTTTCCGCGCTTCTATATTCGGGGTCTCGGCAATACAGACTTTGACCTCAACGCTTCACAGCCAGTTTCGCTGCTCTACGACGGCGTTGTACTCGAAAACGCGTTGTTAAAGGGGTTTCCAGCCTTTGATTTGGATCGGGTTGAGGTGTTACGAGGACCCCAAGGGACGCTATTTGGACGCAATACACCTGCGGGTACTGTGAAGTTTGAATCGGCGCGCCCGACGCAGAATTTGGAGGGATACGGACGCGTGAGTTACGGACGGTTCAACAGCAGCAATATCGAAGGCGCGATATCGGGGCCGATCGTTCCATCTGTGCTTTCCGCTCGGCTCTCAGTACTTGCACAGTGGCGAGACGACTGGGTGGATAACAAGCATACGGGTGAAGACGATGTTTTAGGCGGGCATCAGGATTTGGCGGGTCGCTTACAGTTACTATGGACACCTCTACCGGCGTTGGAAGCACGGTTCAAAGTCCATGCGCGCGATCTCGATGGCACGGCACGCCTGTTTCGCGCCAATATCTTATCAAAGGGTGAAGGCGGCCTGGTGCAGGATTTTGCCCGCGACCGCATCGCACACGATGGACCCAATGAACAGACGCTAAGCACACAAGGTGTGGGCGTTGAGGTGCGTTATGATATTGGAGACTTCCAACTCGTTTCGTTGACAGGATTTGAACGACTGACCAATTTTTCGCGTGGTGACATCGACGGCGGATACGGTGCTGCGTTTCTGCCAGTGAGCGGTCCCGGTGAAATTCCCTTCCCTTCTGAAACCGCTTCTGGTATTCCGAACCTGCAACAGTTTAGCCAAGAAGTCCGCTTGATGAGTCCAGCAGCGGGTCGTCTCACCTACCAATTCGGTTTATACTATTTTTCTGAGTTCGTGGAGATGGAGGATTTCAACTATGATACACTGGCGGGTGGTGTCTTAGACGGCGTAGCGCGCCAAGAGCAGGAAGCAACCGCAGCGGCAGCATTCGCCGCTTTAACCTTCCAAATTCTTGAGAATTTGGAGTTGGGTGCTGGCTTACGATTATCTCACGATGTGAAAAACTATAAAGCATGGCGGGATCAAGCACCGGCTGTTACCGAAGCGGGTCCGTTGAGTCCTATCCACGAGAACCCACAAGATACAGTGTGGAGCGGAGACCTGAGCCTCCGCTATCAAGTGTCACAACATGTGCAGACCTATTTACGTGCAGCGCGCGGATTCCGCGCACCGAGTATTCAGGGACGCTTGTTGTTTGGCGATGCTGTTACGGTCGCCGATACCGAGACGATTCACGCTCTTGAAGGCGGCACGAAATTACGCTTGTGGGAACAGCGATTGCATCTGAATATAGCGGCGTTCCAGTACTTTATGCAGGATCAGCAATTGACTGCCGTCGGCGGCGAGACGAACTTCAATCGGTTGGTGAACGCCGATAGCACGATTGGACGCGGCGTTGAAGCCGAACTGACTTTCTCACCAATCACAGCATTAGAAATTTCAGCAGGTCTCAGTTACAATCGGACACGCATTGACGATCCGAACTTGGCGATACAGGGGTGTGGCGCGCCATGTACGATGTTGGACCCCTCTGTTGCTGACGGAATTTTCTCTATTGACGGCAACAGCCTACCGCAGGCACCGAGTTGGATTGCGGATATAGCACTGCATTATATTCTCGACCTGCCAGCAGGCGTGCGTCTCGTTGCTTCTACGGACTGGGCGTATCGCAGCCGAGTCCGGTTCTTTCTCTACGATTCTGTAGAGTTTGCTGATGATTCGCTTTTAGAAGGCGGTGTGCGGCTTGCATGTTTGTTGCCTCAGACCGACGTGGAAGTGGCACTTGTCGGGCGCAATATCCTCAACGATACGTCTCCGACAGGTGGCATCGACTTCAACAATCTGACGGGCTATGTCAATGAACCGCGATTTTGGAGTCTCGAATTGATGAAGCGTTTTTAAGATCCGATGCAGTTGAAAAACCGTCTCCGTGTGGAAAATAGGGCATGAAATTGAGTGCCACTTACTCAAAAGCGTTTGCTACTGCAACCAGATCAAGGATATTAATAACCTTATCACCATTGACATCTGCCCGTCGGTTATTCACTGTTATGGCTTCGCCAAAGTGTTTGGTAACAACGATTAGATCAAGGATATTAATTTTGCCATCCATATTTACATCCCATTTGGGACCCGTAAAAATATCTTCTTCAGGCAATTCTTCTACAATTTCAATTGCAAGGTTTGGAATGACCGATGGCAGCTCTACACCGTCACTATCACCAAGCGTACAATCGCCGGGCCTGAAAGTCACTTTACCCACCTTTTTTGCCCTGAATTTGATAGACAACAATGGACCACTTCCATCCAGCCCTGTGCCATCTAATCGCAACACATTGTAGCCTGTTATAAAACCATTTTCGTTATCAATGCTACCTTCTCTAAAGAAAGTTTGGGTAGCATCTGATGACAAAAAGTTGCCTTCGATTACTTCGATAGCCTCAAGCAGATTCGGATCAAAAGAAATGCCGCACTGCCATCCTGTCAAGTTCCGAACAAACAGGGCATCTATGTTAAAAGTAAATGTGCTATCAAGTTCCACAAGTGTAGTCTCCGCAGAAAAAGTGAACCCATTCGGCTCTATTTTCGTGTTCTTACTGAGTTCATAGAGGGGTGTCCAATCACGGATCGGGTTGCCTGTTAGGTCTAACCATTTCAAATTCGTTAACCCTGCTAACGGGGATATATCTGTGATATTGTTTTCCCTTAAATTCAGACGTTCCAAGTTTGTTAGACCCTGTAAAATAGACACATCGGACACGTTATTACCAAACACGTATAACTCTTTCAATTTCGGTAGGTTCTTTAAAGATGGGATTTCTGATATGTCGTTCCCGCATAGGTCTAAGATTTCAATATTGGGAAGATTTACCAACGGAGACATATCTCTGAATCGTGGACCCCACATGTGAACCCTTATCAAACTTTCCATATCTGCTAACACTGAAATATCAGTCAATGGAACACTATCGTCAAAACTGATAGTTTCTAATTGTGTAAAATTGGCAATGGGTAAGAGATCAGTGATAGGATTGCCTCCCAAGTGCAAATGCTTTATGTTTGTTAAATTTGCGATCGGTGATAAATCCGAAATCTCATTACCTCCAAGTCCCAAATGTGTTAGATTTGTTAAATTTGTGATCGGTGATAAGTCCGAAACATTAGTAAAAACACCCCCAAAGTCTAAACTCTCTAATTGTGTAAGACCGGATATAGGTGTTAGATCTGAGATTCCATTAAGACCCTCCAAGTATTGTTGCACAAACAGTTCTTTAATGTTTATCGCATATTCTAATCCTGTCAAATCTGTAATGCCTTTATTAGATAATGTTACTCCGTGGACATATACGCCGTTTTTGATATGTCCCTCATAACCGAAATTATTGAATTGTTCCATTTGACTAACGGTAATAGGTTCATCAGGGTGTTGACCCAGCATTCTCGCGAGCGTCACACGGAGGTTCGGATCGGGGATGTGGACTGCATCATCAGGATGACCTGTGATGTCTCCAGTTCCCGGTGAATCTACATCGGGTATAGACACAACAACCGGGGGATTGAGTGCGAACACAATACCATTGAAATTGGATGTCCACGTATCGCGCTTGACGACACCACCCGCTACCAAAATTGGCAACCCAAAACTTTGTAGGTCCGCGTTTTCTTGTATTTTTGACAAAAACACGTTTTTTGGCAGTCCTACCGCTGCGGCAGCGTGTACAGCGTCTAAATCGCTATTGTATGCTCCATGGAATCGTGAAACCGGTTCATTTTCATCATCTGACGAGTTCCCTGTTTTCATCAAAGCCGTTATAAACCGCTCAGTGTCTTGCTGCACCAAAATATCCATGACAGCTTGTTCTACATAGAGCTGTAGGGCGTGAGCTTTGTTGAAAATCGGATTTTGTGCGTCTTGGATGACGGGTCGGATGACATCTGTAAAAGGTTTTATCCCGTCTGTATGACAACTGATACAGGAGATGCCGTTATAGACAGCAGGATCATCTGCGTCTGAGTCAACAATCTCTGTTGGTGCTTTATCAAGACGCATGCCTGCTGCATCAAATAGATGGTACGCTTGTAAGCCGTTTGGCAGGTTAAAGACAACTTCGCCACCATCGTGATTAAAAGAGAGTGGATGCACGGATATGTTTTGTCTACCGACACTTCCCGCGAAGTCGTAACTTTTCCAATAAGCACCATACTGCGCTTTGTGGCGTTCTACGACACGGTTGTGTCTGGAAACGCCTGAATTTATGATACCCCCGCGCCACACATGCACACCGGCATGGTTTTTTATATTGTCTATCACATCCACATCCAACAGTGTTTCCAGTGCTGTGTCTGTGTCCGGCAATGCAAGAATTTCATTGTAAAGTGGCGGTTCGGACGCTTTCCCAATGAACCAGTCCATATAAACATACGGAACTTCGCAATCCATTTCAGATTGTAAATCTATGAATAAATCTCGTAAATCTGTTTGATCCGCGCCCTCATACTTTATATTGTAAGGGTAATGCTTCTCTATTTGAGTCCACAAATCCTTGTCCCACTCGTAATAGCGTAGGTCGATATAGAAAAGTGTCTGTTCTGGATTGATCGGTTCGGGATTTACAATATCTGCGCCCCAAGAGAGGCTATTTATGAGTTTAGAGAGCGCGAGATAGTGGGATTGTAACGGTTCAGTTGGAAGACCCGCATTATAGAGATGGGTTGTTGAGAAATAACGGGCAAAAGCGCGATTCGGTATCGGTAATGTCTCTATATGCTGCTGGATCGTTTCAAGGACCCTTTTAGGTGCGATAAAATCTCTGTCGCTATCCACAACATTCCAATCAGGGGCACCGTTTTCAATCCATACCCGAATGACTTCAATTGCCTCACCTGTCAATGGTGGTAGATTGAAGGGTGGTCCATTGGGTGGCATTTGGCCACCGTTTTCCGTGGGGCCAAGGAGTCTTTTGTATAACTCGGATTCACCCGGTTGACCGGGCACCACGTTTCCACCTTGAATGAGGGAATTATACTCAATAAGTAGCGATTCTTTGAATGAACCTAACTCCCCGTGACATTGAAGGCAGTTTTTTTCAAACACGAGATACGCCCGTTGTGCTGAATCTTCAGCGTTCACAACGCCTACAATAGTTAAAAAAATTAAGGTCAATCCAATCATCGAAAAACGTAAAATAGACTTTATTTTCTTCATCGTTACTCCTTTTTATACTAAAACGTAGAATGATGTAGACACTTATTCCTTAACAAATATCCGTTCGTAGTAGGGCAATTCATTGCCCGTCGTACCAAGAAGTACTCTGATATTTTTAGGTTTCATTATAATTTATTTATCAACACCATCGCCGTTGACAGCCGCTGTAGGAGGGGTTTTTAACCCCGATTCCGACTTCACATAAATCTCACCGTCTAAATCCGGAACGATGTGTGATGCCCCAGTAATACCACTGGTGAAACCGGCCGCAGATGCTGGTAGTTGGATGTTCTGTGCTTTCCCACTGCGGTTATAGACGACCCATCCGTTGGTGAACTCGCGGATGAATAAACCCGCTCGGTTCAGGTACAACCGCCCCTTCTTTCCAATGGGATGTCCGAGATCTGCATCCCAAAAGTCATACCAATAATGGGTGTCTCCATGATCGTGTAGAAAAGTGTCGTGTGAATTTGTATGCTGGTCCCAATAATCCGAATACGTATGTTTGTGAGGATAATTCCGATAGAAATCATCGTGCCGGTGCGGTTCTTTCCAGTCAACACCCATGGTATAAAGAAAATATCCGTCGGAATGCGTCAGGGAAAGGGTTGTTAAACAACGCATTGCCTGCTGGTTCGTTGGACTCAATGGCAATTCGCTTCCAATCCCTTTGGCTTGCAAATAATTGATTCTCGGTTCACGTAGATTTTTTTCTCCCCAGAGCAAGTTACTTTCCAGCTCCATAAGTCCCATCCGTTGGTCGTTACTAAAGTCTTGATAGTCGCCGGACATGATAATACCATTAATATAAGGTGCGCCAAAACGCAACTTGCCACTGCCGCCAACAATTATCAGAAAATCGTCTTCAACAGCATTCCGAATGCGTCGGAGGATGGATTCTCGAGCACTCTGTTCTGCCACATCAGAACGATAGTCTTCAAGTACGACCCCTTTTTCGTCCCAGTAACCGAACAGGATGCCATCCCATAACCCACTTTCAGCAATAGCAATGGCTTGAGCAACAATAACATCTTGGGCGATCAGGTCTGTAAAATCTATGAGTAAATCTGTATATCGCTCCGCAGGTACCCCAGGAATCATTTCGCCAGATGCGTCTGTGATCCATGGAAAATCATCACCACTATAAAGTTCTTTCAAAAAAGGTGACCCAGGATCAGCTCCGCGCATATTCACTTCACATAGGAGTATCATATTCGGATTTAAATCAAGCAACGCTTCCTGTTGTCTACGTGCTTCTATCCAATCCCCGACAAGCGAAACACCTCCATCTGTTCTTTGAAAACGTAATCCAAACTCAGGACTCCAAAATAGATCGTGAGATGCTGTCATCTCTGCATAGGACAGATGATGCTTATTGGCGAACCATCCTGCCCAAGGGGCCGTAATGGAAGGCAGGCTACGCGTTTGGACTTTTTCCATGACCGACAGCTGCCCTCGTGAATCTTTAAGTGTGTTGGGTGTTGACTCTGCGTGAGAAACTTGTGTGCTGGTGCCGCTGGTTTCACGCGTAAGCGTCGCACGCCCAAACTGATTCCGCACAGCAGGTTTTGACACAATATCAAGAATGATGTCGGTATCAACGATCTCAATGGTAGGTTCGGACACTGCCTCGAAACTATAGGGTCTCTGAAAACGGATGAGGTGTTGATTGCTCACACCGAGGAATAAGGCAACCAAAACCATCGCAGTGCCGAAAGCTGCCCATGGGAGCAACGGTTTTGAAGCCGGGGGCGGTGTAAGGTTTATGTCGGCTGCCCGCCGCATGATGTTTTCTTTTACACTTGCCGGTATCTGAACACTGCTGAGAACTTCTTGAACGAGGCGTTCTTCTTCCGCCTGTAACCGCTTTCGCGCCCGATACAGTCGATTATGAATCGCGCTGACTGAGACCCCTAAGAACTTGCTAATTTCTTTAACCGTCATTTCGCCGAGATAATGGAGCGTCATGACAGTCCGTTCACTCTCTGGGAGTTTTGCCAGAAGTTTTTTGACGATCTCACGGCGGCGTTCGGAGATAACTATCTCCGACTGCTCCGATACGTGATGCGTATAAGAGGCTTTCTCAATTTCTGCCACAGGTGTGTCCTCCAGCGATTGTGTCGCAAGATTTTTCTTCCGTATCCAATCAATGCAAAGTCGGTTTGCAATGACATATAACCATCCAGCAAATTTATACGGGTCTTTAAGTGTCCGTAATTTTTTATACACCTGAAGGAACGTGTCCTGTGTAATCTCCTCGGCATCGTGAAAATCGCCGACCTTCCGCCACACAAGGGCATGGACGCTTTTCTGATGCTTATCAACTAAAACGCCAAACGCCGCTTCATCACCCGATAATATTCTCTGAATGAGTTGAACATCGCTCTCTCTTTCCATGAGCTACCCTCCTAAAGAACAATTGGGACGTGTCCATATCCATCAATACCGAATTTTATAAAATTACGCGGATAGATACAGTTCATAACCTCTATAATTAAAGACGAAACTTTGGACTGAAAATTCGCATAATTTGAAAAAAATCTGGAATTACTGAACGGTTTTGTATAGAAACCATCTGAACTTGACAGATTGTGGTGCTTGTGATAGACTTTCCATTATGAAAATTGTAGTTGCACCTGATTCATTTAAAGGGAGCGTCAGTGCGCTCGAAGCTGCCTGCGCGATTGAGCAGGGACTGCGTCGCGTGTTTCCTGATGCCGTTATTGATAAGATTCCTATGGCAGATGGTGGCGAAGGGACTGTGCAATCGCTCGTTGATGCCACCGGGGGACACCTCCGAACACAACGCGTGTTTACGCCTCTGGAAAACGAGGTTGACGCACAGTTCGGCATCCTCGCCGATGGCGAGACCGCTGTTATTGAGATGGCATCCGCCTCTGGACTTACACTCGTCACACCCGATGAACGAAACCCGCTCCGTACGACTACCTACGGCACCGGGCAGCTGATTCACACCGCTTTGGAAGCGGGATGTAGACGCTTAATCATCGGCATCGGAGGCAGCGCGACGAATGATGGTGGTGCCGGAATGGCAGAGGCACTCGGTATCCGGTTCCTGGACAAATATGGGAAACAGATCCCGCGTGGCGGTGTGGGGCTTGGGCAATTAGCGTCAATAGATATGTCGGGCTTACATCCTGCTATCGCAGAAACCGAAACCGTTGTCGCCTGTGATGTCAACAATCCGTTGACGGGACCTGACGGTGCATCACACGTCTACGGACCACAGAAGGGTGCTACGCCTGAGATGATAGAAACACTCGACGCATATTTGGCACGTTTTGATGAAGTCTTGACGCGGACACTCGGCAAATCTTTTAATGACATTCCGGGTGCGGGGGCTGCCGGAGGACTCGGTGCCGGTCTGATGGCGTTTCTCAACGCGGAATTGCGACTCGGCGTTGATATTATGGTTGATGCCGTTAACCTCAAAGAACGCGTGAAGGGTGCATCTATCGTTTTCACGGGGGAGGGACAACTCGATTTTCAGACTGCATTCGGGAAAACGCCTGTCGGTGTCGCGAAAGTCGCCAAGACGCACAATATCCCTGTCATTGCGATTGCGGGTGGTATCGGCGAAGGTGCCGATGCCGTCTACGAGGCTGGGATTGATGCGATGCTCGGTATCGCACAAGCCCCGATGGAATTAGCGGATGCCGTTAAAGATGCTGCACGATTGATTGCCGACACCGCAGAACAGGCTGCACGCTTGATTAAAATTGGCCAGCGTGAGCGTTTTAAGCAAGTTAAGGCTAAAGGAAAATAAAAATAGGAAGGGCGGAAGGATGGAAGAAGGAAACGGTAGAAGAAGGACGAATGAACGGAAGGATGGTGACCCCCAACTTTCCACTCTTCTCTTCCAATCTTGCAACCTTCCAGCCTTCCTATCAACATCCGATTTTACATCGGCAGTACCGGCGTGTCTTTCATAAAATCATCTGTCTCGTTTTGCCACATTTTCATATCTGCAGCAAGTGAGCGGATGCGGTCGGCATGTTCCGGCAAGTCGGCAAGGTTCGTCGTCTCCCACGGATCCTGCTCCAGATCAAAGAGTTGGAGGTAATCCGTGCCTTTACCAGTCTCTTCAGAGACATAGTAACGGATCAGTTTCCAACGTCCATCACTGATAGTGCGATGAATATCCTTATACGCAGCGAAAACTGTAGCACGAACCCGATCCACACACCCCTCCATCAGTGGGACTAAACTTTTCCCTTCGGTCGTATCCGGGCACGCAACATCGGTTAGGTCGCAGACAGTAGGAAAGACATCGTAGAGATAGGTGAGTGCGTCAACTGTTGTGCCTTCAGGGATACCGGGTCCTGCGAATATAGATGGTACACGGATGCTATGGTCATAGAGGTTCTGTTTGCCGAGCAGTCCGTGTTGTCCGACAGCGAGCCCGTGGTCAGCGGTGTAAATGACGATGGTGTTCTCAAGTTGTCCTTTCGCTTCTAACGTCCGTAGCACACGTCCCATTTCGGCATCCTGACTGGTAATCATGCCGTAGTAATCAGCGATATGTTGCTGAACGATTTCTGGGGTTCTCGGAAACGGTGCTAACACTTCATCGCGAATCCGCATTTCGCCGTTGTCAAACGGGTGTTCGGGGTAGAAGTTCTCTGGAACAGGCACGTCCTCTGGTTTATACATTGTCGCGTATTCTCCAGGTGGCGTTCTCGGATCGTGCGGTGAAGTAAAGGAGAGATAAACGAAAAATGGGTCCGTTTGGTCGTAGTTTTCTATGAATTGCACGGCGGAATCTGTAAACAATTCCGTAGAAAACTTGTCACCGATATATCTGGCATCCTGTGGATAAGCACCTGTCGGATCAAAATCGAAAATAGGCACCTTATATTGATTGCCCATTCCGCCGAAGAAAATTGTCCCACCATCGTCAAAACTGTTGCTAAACGTTTGTCGATCGTTGTGCCATTTGCCAGAAAAAAATGTGTGGTACCCTGCCTCGCGCATGACCTGTGGCCAGACAGCCAAATCTCGGTTAATCTGGTTTCCGCCGCTACGGAAAAGGTTAGCACTGGTGAGGACAGCGGCACGGCTCGGTACACAGACCGCCCCGACGAGTGAACCCATGATATGTGTCTGACGGAAGGTCGTTCCGCGTGCCATGAGCGAATCCATAGTGGGAGTCTGAACGGTTGGGTCGCCCATACCGCCGATGGCATCCCATCGGTGGTCATCAGCAATCATAAAAAGAATATTCGGTTGTGAAGACATGTTTTAAATTTTCCTTGCGATTCGTACTTTAAATTTTCCTTGCGGTTCGGTCAGGTGGCTTGGAACTTGAAGTCTTTTTCCATAAACCCGCCTTCCACTTCGTTTCAGGCTATGTGTCTTTTAACTAAAAACTTAGACAACATCAACTCAGTCTTGAATTAATCAGAGGTCTGCCCAAAATGAAATGGAGGGCAACCAGGAGGCCATAGTTAAAAAAAATGAAAATTGCGATGATTGAACAATTTTATCCGCGTCGCCGGACGCGCCTCGTTAAAATCACGACAGATACCGGTATCGTCGGATGGGGTGAAACGACGCTTGAAGGTAAACCGAGAAGCACGTGTATGGCTGTTACAGAACTTGCCGACTATTTTATCGGCAAGGACCCGTTGCGAATTGAACACCACTGGCAGCACGTTTATCGTTCAGCGTTCTTCCGAGGCGGAAATATCTTGATGTCCGCGTTGTCCGGTATCGATCAAGCGTTGTGGGACATTGCCGGTAAATACTATAACGTGCCTGCCTATCAACTCTTAGGCGGTGCCGTGCGCGACCGTATCCGTGTCTATGCCCATTGGGGCATCGGCAGTTTGACGGACGAAGGAAAAGCCGCCGCGAAAGAGCGTCTCGAATTCTTACAACAACAAGGCGGCTATACGGCGTTTAAAACCGGTCCGGGCGGTAAATGGCGCGGACACGAACCGCCTGCAGTGATTGATGCATTTGTCGAACGCGCCTATCTCATGCGCGAATGGGTGGGGCCCGATGTTGAACTCGCTTTCGATTTCCACGGCAAGATGACACCTGCACTCGCTATCGAGATTTGTCATGAACTTAAAGGGATGCGTCCGATGTTCGTTGAGGAACCGGTTCCGCAAGAGAATGTAGACGCACTAAAGTTAGTCTCCGACCATGTGCCGTTTCCAATTGCAACGGGTGAACGGCTGCTGACGCGTTGGGGTTTCCGCGAAGTCTTTGAAAAACAGGCTGTCGCTTACTTACAACCCGATACCTCCCACGCCGGTGGCATCACTGAACTGAAAAAGATTGCGAACATGGCAGAGGTTTACTATATGCACATCGCACCGCATTGCGCAATCGGTCCCGTCGCTTTTTCTGCCTCCCTTCATGTTGATGCCGTTGTGCCGAACTTCCTAATCCAAGAGCAAATTGATGCAGGGTTAGGTGACGGTTTGTTCACTGAAAATTGGAAAGTTTCAGATGGACACATCAAATTACCGACAAAACCGGGACTCGGCTTTGAGATTGACGCAAAAGAGGCAGAACAGACGCTTGATACCTATCCAGAAGAACTCGGCGGCGAGTACTATTATGATACCGACGGCAGCGTCGCGGATTGGTAAATTGGTTTTCAGTTGTCAGTAGGCGAGGTTTCCTAACCTCACCAGATCGTAGATTGGGGTTGAACGATAATACTCATACCGTTTCTTGGAACATCCAACCCTCATATCTCATCCACCTTTCATAGAGAAACACGCAGCAAAATCCAACATGCAAACTTTATCGTTCACCTGAACCTAAGAGGAAGCAAACCTCTTACAGAGCATTTTCAAAGGCTTTTTTGTGTCAATTTGTTCAAAAAAGGACAAATCACGCTTGATTTCGCTTTTCTTGTAGGTCTCTGTGGTGTAGAGAGAATACCGAGACTATACCTTTCGTCTTGTTCACATAGCCAAAGATAGATTTTCAACGCCCAGGATGGATAATTTTTAGGTTTTCTGCGAATACCTTCGTCTGGGCAACCGTCCGCAGGTTTGTCTAACTTCTCCTAAGTTTCACGTGGAAGTGTTATTTTTTCGTTTCAAATTAACATCTCCGAGAGGAATTGAGCCGATAAATTGGCGTTCGTTTGTTTGTGGCATATCTGCAACCTCCTATATCGTTTTGAAATTAGATTAACATATAGGAGGTCACAGATGCAAGCAAATTAATTTTGCTGAAAAGCGTAAAATGTGTATGGATCAATGCCTAATTGAGTGTCTATATCGTTATGTGGAACGGTTTGTGCAAGCATATAAAGAGTATTTTCGTAATATATGCCATGACTAAACCTTATATCTCGTCTCTTACCGATAACTAACTCGTCAGGATTGAAATGCCCAACATACGAACCTTGTTTTGTTAGTATAGCATATCCTTTGTAGTATCCGTTATCGTCTGTATTGTTATCAAAAACATAATCGTGAATACCTGTAGAAAAAAGCAGTTTGGGGATAATAGGTTTTATACCGTTGTTAGCGTCTATTTCTGCTTGTTCCTGTTCTGCCGTATCGCACCAAGTGTTTCCAGCCCATCTTTTCCCAGTTTCATCTTGATAGTCTATCCAACAATCATGTTCGACGGTTCCACCAAAAGTTATCTCTCCAGTGGACAAATCCCAGTAGGTAGTAGTGGATTTTAAAAAACCGACTCTTGTAATCCAAGTGGTAGCATAGCCCGGCCACCAACCTATTTCTATGACTAACCTGTTACCTTCTGCTTTGACACTTCGCACAAAATCTGCAACGCTCATATCAGGGTGTGTTTTACGCAGAAACTCACCTTCTAAACTTACGTTGCCGATATGCGGAGCAAGCGGACTGGCGCGGCCGCCTAAAATAATTTCTCTTACCATAGTTTTGTCCATGAGTAAATCGCCGTTCATATCAAACACATAAACATGGGTAGCAGAATGGTCGGGGATATAGATATATCCTTCGTGAAATAAAGCGTGCCATTGTTCCAACTCAAAAGACTCGTCGGGGGCGTGTGGGTGTGCTTCTCCTAATCCGATTTGTCCTTGTGAGCCATCTTTTAGCCACTCAGGAAAATTAAGGGTGATATTCTTTTCTGGGCGATACTGCCAGTCAGATATAATGGTGTCCGTTTGTTCGCTTGCTACATCGTCAACAATATCTAAAACTTTTAACTCATCACCACAACCCGTAAAAACAGCACAGAACGAAAGTAAAACAAAAAAATATAGATCTGTAAAGGTTTTCATAATAAAATAATTCGGAATAAGTCAGATAGTGCTTGTAGTTAATTTTAGTAATATTTATGTTAACAAAGGGAGCATTTGACTCCCCTGCTTTTATGTTATTAAATTACGCAATAAGTCGTTTCGGACTTAAGAATTTTCGTTACACGATTTCTCTGTTTTAATGTGTTTCCCAAACATCTTCTCCAGTTCACTGGGGTCCGATATGAATGCCTCATCGATTACGTCCTTAAACAACTCGTCAATAATTACCCACTCACGATTAGGGTGCGTCCGCTCAAAGAGGTTGTTCAGATAACCCCATTCCTCGCCCTCGGCTTGTGCGCGGGAACGACACTTCATAACACCAATCAATACTGGGTCATCTGTAGGGTGATAAGTTGTAACCATCCGAGACTCCAAATTACTCACCTTAGCAACCCCGATCTTCGCACACGTCTGATCATTAGACCATCTCCAGGCATAAACAATATCAACGTCTCCACCCATTTTATCAATGCGGTCTTGTGCCTTTCGTTCATTAAATATTTTACCGCGAGAGACTCCACGTCTCTCGGCTTCATCACGGATAGTTTCCCTTCTTGACATAATATCCTCGTATCAGGAACGTTGTAAAATTCCAAGTCCAGAACGACTAATTCCGTTCTTCAATGTTCTTGTTTACACTGGAACCATCATCCCGTCTTGGAATCTCCGATCAGGTCCCCGCTCTACCTCCTCAAGAATGTGTGTTGCCAATGCAATACCGCCTCTTTTATCGATTTTGTCCTCTGCATTGCTGGTGTTGTAATTTTTTGCAGGCTCAATGCAATTCTGACATCCGGAACGGCACTCACAACTTTCGGCAATTTCAATTCCTTTCTTCAGGACATCGTGCCAAACGCTGAAAAGTTTTTTAGCAACACCAATACCGCCAGAGTAATTCTCGTAATAATAAGCAGTCGGTGCGTCACCGATTTTTGAATAGGTACTTGTGTCAAACCGGTCAGCTGGAATGACGAACATTCCTCCGACACGGATGATATGCTCCAGTGCAACGATTCCGTCAGTGGTACGTTCACTTGGTGGAACATTTATCCAAAAGGCATGTAGATTGTTCTGATAGTATGCATCATTAGTTTGGTGCAGTTCCCTTGGCTCGCCTGTGCGCTCATCTACTATTCTGTAGCCTGCGAAATTCATCGTGAGGTTCACTACTCCATAGTACACTTCAATTTCACCATAGGCGACTCCGTCGAAAAAGTCTGTTGGTGTCAGCACCGTGTAAAAACTTGGATCTGTTCTAATATTCTGTTCACTGTCAGCCAAGACAACAGCATCAGCCTCATGGGCATGCACAGAGTACTTTCGACCAAAGAAAGTGAAAATGGCACCGATGTAAGCTTCCCGAAACCGCCGCATCTCCGATACTTGTCCTAGTTTCTCGTTCCCTCGCTTCAACTCAAAAGACTGGCCAATACTCCCACGAATGTTCAAGTTCTGATGCGGTTTGAAACCCTTTGGAATTGTTCCAGTATTCGTCTGAAATATCTCATAAAACTCACTACCAAGAATGCGCTCCTCATGAGACGACAACTGTCCATCTGTTTCATAGGTGAAAGATGGAAGGTGTCTCCGAATGAGTTCTTCGTTGGACGGATCTATGACTAATTCATCCAGTGGTTTGTCTAAAAAAACCTTCAGATTCCCAACGAAAAAGCGATCTATCGGATCGTTCATGGCATAGAACAACACAAAAGCCTCTTTGTCCCAACCACGTCCAGCTCGTCCAATTTGTTGCCAAGCAGACATAATATTGGAGGGAAATCCTGCAAGTATGACCCCATCCAACCCGCCAATGTCCAATCCCAATTCTAAGGCATTGGTTGTGAATACAATACGAATTTCGCCATCTTTAATTTTTTGTTGTATTTCCCGCCGATCATCACTTTTCATATCAGCGTGGAACGGCGATATCTCATCTGGATTGAGTCCTTGTTCCTCTGCCTTACGCTTACAATTTCTAAGGGCATCTTCAAGAAATCGTTTTGTTGGACAGAACACAAGAGTTTGCAACCGATCGGCAAGAATACTTAACGCCGCTTGCTCAATCCGTAGCCTAAAAATTTCTCTGTATCTAAAATCAGGAATAGCAGGATTGACAAAAATGAAATGACGTTTTGGCCGGAACGTATCTCTTGCTGATATTACCTCAACATCCCGTCCTGTGAGGTTTTTAGCATGCTCCACAGGATTAGCACAAGTTGCCGTTGATAAGAATACACGCGGATTTGCCCCGATACGGTTCAAATGGAGAAAAAAGCGACGGAGCAAAAGTGCCATATTAGCACCGAAAAAACCGCGGTATTCATGCATTTCATCAATAATGATATATCGTAAATTACGCAAAAAACCTTCCCACTGTTCTTTGTAAGCCAAGAAAGACATGTTCAAGTATTCGGGATTGGTCAGTAGAATTGGTATTGGATGATTCCGTAGTAAATTTCTATGTTCCTTGTCTGTGTCCCCATCATAAGGAAATGATTCAATCTGAAGCGGCTCACAAAGCTTTTCGATCTGTTCTCTCTGGTCAAAGGCTAAAGCTTTCATTGGATAGATCATGAGTGCATGAGAGCCTGGATTGCGTACCAAAGCGTCAAGCATCGGTGCCGCGAATGCCAAAGTCTTACCACTGGCGGTGGGAGATTCCAAAACTATATCCGTCCCATTTAGCGATTTACTGATTGCCTCTGCTTGATGCTTGTAGGGAGTAGTGATTCCAGCATGGATAAGAGCATTGCGTACGGATCGGTGTAATTCAGATGACCATTCTTGTGCATATTGAGGTTGGATACACTCAACGGTCCCAGTTTGAATCTCATCGTCGTCACGCAACGCATCAAACTTTTTCAATTGTTCCTTGAACTGTGCGATGTCAATCATTTAATTCCTTCTTTTAGGATAGTCAGGATGCACCTGTCACCCCATACGGACACTGTGCTGGGAGGGCTGATCTTTTATTCACCTATTGTCCAGGTAATGCTTTGTCCATTCTGAAAATGAAGGCAATCCGGTTCGTAGTAGGGCAATTCTGCGGCGTACTCGCCCAAATGCGAAGTGCATTACTGCACGTTGTTCCCTGCCGACGTGAGATGAATCGCACTACTACAAACCTACCGTAAGACTAACGCACTAAATGACCGGCTTCCGATTTGAAACATAAGGCGGTTCGAGCATCAACTTCTGGTCTTCATCTGACATCAGATTCCGGAGCTCGTCGTTGTATCTGCCTTGTCCCCATGAGGCGTGTCCGGGTGAATACTTGAACAGGATTGAACGCCGTTCATGTGAGGCAGTCCACGGGAGCGTGCCATGTGTCAACGCCTCTGTGAAGATGACCGCATCTCCTGCCTTCTGATGCACCGGTGCCATACAGGTTTTGTTTTCCACTACGGGACGAAATTGTCGTGGACACGGATAGTTACTCTTGTGGCTGCCGGGGATACAACAGAAACCGCCGTGTCCGGGTAGCATATCGGTCAACGCCCACGAGACGACGGTTAACCCGTTATACATCCGGTCGTTTCGGAAGACGTAGTACTGCGACGGGTCATAAGGCGTACCGCCGCCATGGAGCGTTCCGCCTGGGTTGCCATCTATCATCAAGATACCGTAAACGTGATCGAGCCGGAATTTAGGACCGACGATCTCCGCTAAGCACGGCATGATACGGGGATGGTTGAGAAGTTTACGGAATGCGTCGTTCTCCCAACTCAAGAATCCGCCAAACCGTTGGGAATAGACATCATCGTCTACCGGATCGGCGTAATTTTGCGCGTCAATTAGTGCATTCAGTTCAGCGAGTTCTTCGGCCCCTAAAACGCCTTCAATATTCACATATCCCCAGAGGTCAAACAAATATTTTTCTTCAGCGTTCATTTTTTATTTTCCTCGCAGTTCGATAATATAGTGAATTCTAAAAATATCTATACATCGACAACGGCCCAAGTTCCCCACTGATAAGGGGGGTTAGGGGGGTTAGTTCGTGATAAAGAATGTATAAGTAATTACAAAATTTACTATAAATACGACAGGCGGGATTACAAACCCCACCTCCATTTGTTATTGATGTGCCGAGCGTGAAGTCGGTTCAAGCCGTGTGACAACGATCTGGGATCTGTCAATCAGTTCTCCAACGCGTGGTGAGATTTCGTTTACCCAGCGATCGTCTTCATAGACTGCTGCGTAAAGTTGCTCACGCTGTTCTTCGCTCTCAAACCGTCGAATCCAGACGTAGAGATCATCCTCTTCTTCGCCGATGAAGCTGCCAATCACGACCATCCCTTTAGAAATCTGGAACGGGAGGACCGTTTCTTCCATATATTCCACCCAGTTTTCGTGTTGACCGGGTTGTGTTCTGTACTGTCTTAATTCAAAAAAAGCCATAAAAATCTCCTTTTCAGTAGTTTTAACCATCAACTCGCCTCCGTTATAAATGTTAAAGCACGAGTTGATGGTTAAGGTTATCAGTGGGGGACCCAACCCCTACGGTACTGACGACCAACAACCGATAACTATCTATATGCGATTATAGCCGTAGCCTTTACCTGTGATTTCAAATAGTGCTGCGGCTGCAAGGAAATGGATGTCTGCGTCCTGATCTTCCAAGAGCATTTCGAGGAGTGCGACTGCGTTTGTATTTTTCGCGTCGCCGAGTGCCCTGAGGACATCGAGGCGGAATCCACGTGTGATTTGGGCTTCATGTAAGGCTCTGAGTTTCTCCACCAAGGCAGTCACCGCTTTATCGCTTGCGATTTTGCCGAGTGCGCGTGAGGCATCGCGACGGATCTCAACGTGGTTATTATCGTTGTTCATAACTTCGATGAGTGCGTCGGTTGTTGACGGATCAGCGAGTTCACCGAGCCCTTGCGTCGCCAATCGACGGACATCTTTATTGTTTTCAGTCTCGCCCTTCATCATCTGAACGAGGTCAGGTATGAACTCCGAAAGTCCTGCTTCACCAATAGCGAGTGCTGTCGCTTTTCGGGTGTCAACATCCGGATCGGTTAACCGTTCTTTGAGATCGGATGTATCCAGTGCTGCGTCCGCAGTTTTACAGCGTCCTAATGCCACCATTGCAGCATTTCTCACCGGGTTGCTTTCCCATCTATCCGCGGCGCGTTCCGCCATTTTCGGTGCGACGAAAGCAGGCAGGTCCAGTTTCTTGACAGCTATAACGAAAACTCGCCAACTCCAGTTGCGCCTCCGGTCATTGAGTCCGAGGTTTTTTCTATTCGCTGCGTCCTCAAGTGCAACGATATATTCAGTATCATCAATGAGCCGTCTCCCGAGTGCTTCAGCTGCGCGGGTTCCGCCGATGGCGCCGAGGGCACGTGCCGCTTTCGTGCGCGCGGAAGCGTTCGCTAACGCTGCCGTGCCGGTGTCTAACTGTATCCGTTTATCCTCAAGAATAGCAATCAGTCTCGGAACAGCGGCTTCACTCTCAAGCTGACCGAGTGCGGTGATAGCATTATTAGCGATGTTACCAACTCGGATGTCAAGCGCACGGATGAGTAGATCCGCAGCCGATTTATCGCCGATGTTACCGAGTGCGGCGACTGCTGCAGCGCGAACATTATCTGGTTCTAACGGATTTTCGACGACCTCACTGAGTTTTTCGACGGCTTTTGAATCTTTGAGCGCGCCTAAAGCGGCAGCGGCTTGTAATCGGACCTCAGCATTCTCATCGGAGAGCGCCGTTATCAGTGGTTCCATAGCACGCTCATCTTTGAGCACGTTGAGCGAAACGATTGCTGCTGCCCGGATGGATTTCATTTCATCACTGTTTTCGAGTACAGCAATGAGCGGTTCAACCATCCGACGCTGTTTGAAACGACCGAGCGAGTTTGCTGCCCGTTTTCGGACAACATAACTCGGATGTTTCAACTCCTCAAGCACTGCGTCAGCAGCAACTGCATTCGCAGATGTTCCGAGAATGTGGACGAACGCCCAGCGCACCCATTCGTCATCTGCGGACTTAAGGGCATCAAGAACGAATTCTGATGTCGCCTTATTATTATTTGTGATTAAAGCCGTGATGATCTCATTCTGTACAGAGAGGACTTCGTATCCGTCATCAAAATTTCCGACACCTTTCTTCAAAATATCGACGAGTCCCTTATCCGCGGCTTGAAGTTCTCGGAGTGCGATGGCTGCTCGGACGCGAGTCGTCTCATACTTATCGTTTCGAAGGGCATCCAAGAGCGGATCGACAACCCGTTGCCCTTTTATTTTCCCAAGCGCGATAGCGGACTCCTGTCGGACGACCCCCTGTTTATCTTTTTTTAGCGCGGTGATGAGCGCAGTCGTCGCGGCATCACCTTTAATTTCACCGAGTGCCCACGCTGCGCTTTGACGTACAGTTGCGCGTGCATCGTCTTCGAGGGCGTGTATCAGCGGCTCTATAACGGTGTCGCCTTTAATAATCCCAAGTGCATGTGCAACTTCACTTCGGACGAGACTCGGTACCGGTTTCAACTCACCCCATGTTCGATAGTTCGCGCGCGGGTAATCCGGTGTCCATTGGATATGGAAAGATTCGACCTGCGCTCGGAGAGCATCAAGCGTTTTATATTGTCGTTTCATGTGCCGTTGGAATTCCGAAATTTCGTCGAATTGCGTCGATAGCACCCAAAGCAGGACAGGTGTCGTTTCTGGTGCTTTGATACGGCTCAGGACCTTGACAGCATTGGCACGTATGATCGGACTGGTCTCATCGCTAAACACAAGCAGGAGCATCGGTTGTGTGGCTTCTACAGGTTTAAGTTGCCAGAGTGCATCAATAGCGGCGAGTCGCAGCGTTTCGCGCATCTGTTTACCGAGCGCCATGATAATCAGTTTTTGCACGGCACCTTCTGTTGCCACATCAATTTTACCGAGTGCCGTCGCAGCGTTGGTAGCAGTGGTATCGTCGTAGGTGAGTGCCCCCGTGAGTGCGGGGATCGCCCTGCGTGTCCGCATATTACCGAGTGCCGTCGCAGCAAGTGCTTTAACCTCTTTATGCGGATCATCGGTTAACGCCTCAATAAGCGGTTCTATGGCACGCCTGTCTCCGATTTGTCCGAGGGCATCCGCGATCCTGATTCGGGTCTCATCTGTGCTATTTTTGAGTGCGTCAAGCATCCCTGGAACGGCGGCACCCCGCATCGCAACGAGTGCTGCCAATGCTTGCGCCTGCAGCTCTTCGTTTGCCAATTCTTTTATTAGAGGTTGGACAGCTTCTTCGGATCTCAGGAGTCCGAGCGTCTGGATTGCGGAAGCTTGGGTCGCGATCCGATACTTTTTCATCCACAATTCGTCAATATAAGCACTTGCGATGTATTGATAGTCCGTTGTGAAACCGGTGTCCTCGTCGGGAATCAGGTTTCTCGCTTTCGTCTCCAATACCTCAAGGAGTGGTGCAGTTGCGGGGTCTCCGATGCGGTTGAGTGCATCTATGGCTGTATCTTTTACGTAACTGTTCTGATCTGATAGCAGTCGGATGAGGTCAGGAACAGCGGTTTCGGTTTGGATACGTCCGAGGAGTTTTGCGGCGTGCATTCTGACTTGTGCACTGTTGTTTCTGAGTGCGAGTTGGAGTGCTGGCACAATATCGCTGCCTTCAGCGGCACCAGAACTCGCCAGCTGCTCGAGCGCGGTGATCGCCCTATACGTGACCTCCGGTGCATTCTCGGTTTTCGTGAGAACCGCTTCAAATGTAGGGATGAATTCAGAGTTCTGCATTGCACCGAGATGACGTACTGCCTCTTTTTGTATAGCAGGATCCTGGTGACGGGTTGCCTGCTTCAGCAGTTCAGCAACTGTGTCCCCGTGTCCAAGTTTGTTCATCAGTTGTGAGACAGCAGTGCGTGCATTGGGCTGATAGCACTTCTCAGCGGCTAAAAGCGCGTTGACGACTGCAGCGTCTGGGTATTCGACGAGTTCCGTCAGTAATTCTGAACGTTTTTCGACCGCTTCGGCGAGCGATATGGCAAAGAGTCCGGAGATAGAATTCTGTATACGGATGAGCCGCTCCTGCTGGTCGAGGTCATCGGAATCCGGGTCCTCCAACGACAAGATAGCGCGGGTGTCAGCAGTGACTGTTTCGAGGTAAGCATTGGCTTTCACGATCGCTTCGTGCCACCCAGCTACATCTACCTGTGCGCGGAGTTGCAAGAAGGCGCGGAGATGTTGCGCTTCTTGATTGCGAGTATCCGTTCTTTCGACGGCTGTATGCGCAGCGGCGTAATCCCCGCTAACGATAGCAGCGCGCGCTTCAATAATATCTCTGTTCTCTTTCTCACCACACGCGAGTAGAAACGTAACCACCGCGATAAGTGGGAGATAGATACCAATTTTTAACATATTACAAGTCCGATTCATCACTATTCCCCCTGACGACTTTGACCAAGAACGCGCACATTTTTAAATATCGGAAATCGCGTTCTTGGTCAAAACTATTTTCCTCAAGTCTGCGATAGCATAAATGTTCCGTCCGATTTGATTCAATAACGCCAATCGGTTTGAGCGCAGTGCCGGTTCTTTCGCCATAACCAGCACCTCATCAAAGAATATATCAATTGCAGGTTGCAAAGTAGCGAGTTGTGTTAGAAGTTTGGCGTAGTCTCGCACCTGTATGCTCTGTTTAAGGTTCGGTGCTGCTTCAGTGATGCGTTCGTACAACTGCTTTTCAGCGTCGTCTTGCAGCATCGTGATGTCTACTATTTCCGGTGCGTCCGGCGGTAAGATTCTCAACACCCGATTGAGGGCATTATACACCGTCTCAAAGTTTGGTGTCAAGCGAAATTCGGCAAGTGCGTTGGCGCGTTTGAGGATATCAATAACATTGACATCACCGACTGCTAAGACAGCATCGGTAAGATCAGGCGTATATCCCTGCGCCTGCAAGATGACGCGTAGACGGTCTCTGATGAAGTTGAGAACGCCGGTTTTTGTGTCATCGGCTAACGGGACGGCGTAGAACGAGATCGCCTTTTCGACGACTCCATCCAGAGAGACCGGCAGCTGCCGGTCTTGGAGGATACGGATTGTGCCGAGCGCGTGTCGCCGCAAGGAGTATGGGTCTTGTGAACCGGTCGGACGTTCCTCTATACCGAAGTATCCGACGATCGTGTCAAGTTTATCAGCAATAGCGAGAATCGCGCCGATTTCGGTTTCCGGGAGCGGCGTATCTGCACCGAGCGGTTGGTAGTGCTCAGCGATAGCGGTCGCCACAGGTGCCGATTCACCAGAGTTTTGCGCGTAGTATCTACCAGTGATGCCCTGCAGTGACGGGAATTCGATGACCATCTGCGTCGTTAAATCTGCTTTACAGAGCCACGCTGCACGTTCTACGTGTTCAACAGTCGTTTCCGTGTAGGCGGGGTTTATAACCCCGATTTCCTCAGCGATGAACTTAACCAACGCTTTGAGTCGTTCCGCTTTATCCAAAAGCGAACCGAGCTTGGCATGAAAGACGACTGCGCCTAAGCGTTCAACTTTGTCGGCGAGGCTGGTTTTCTGGTCTTCTTTGTAGAAGAACTCGGCATCGTTGAGTCTGGCGTGGAGAACGCGCTCGTTTCCGTGCTGAACGCCGTCGAAGTTTCCATCGGTTCCGTTGGAAATCGTGATGAATTTCGCCGCCAGCTCTGACTCGTTTTTCCACATCGGGAAATAGCGTTGATGCTTCTTCATCGCCGTGATGAGCACTTCAGGCGGTATCTCCAAGTGCGATTCACTGAAATTGCCGATGATGGGTTGCGGGTTCTCTACGAGATAGTTGACCGTCCCTAGCAGTTCTTCGTCGATCTTCGGGAGACATGCCTCCGCTTTTAAGATGGACCTCACCTGTTTTCCGATTGCCTCCCGTCGCTCCTTGGGACAGACAATCACACCGGCGGCTTGCAACGCCTCAGTGTATGCGTCTAAGTTTGCCGATGCCAGTGTTATTGGATCGGGATGCAAGGAGCGGTGCCCGTAGGTTACCCGTCCGGCGTATGCGTCTCCGTAGGCACAGTCAACGACTTCATCACCTAAGAGTGCGACAAGCCAGCGGATCGGACGCGCGAAACGAGCGAATGCCTGCGGTGCTTCCGATCTGGTTTCCCAACGCATGGTCTTTGGGAAACGGAGTGCCTCAATCCATTCCGGTAAAAGTGTCTGTAGCACTTCTCGCGTCGGTACGCCGGTTTCGAGTTTTGAGGCGGCAACGTATTCACCGCGTTCAGTTTCAACGATACGGAGTGCCGTGAGTTCGACACCTTGTGTCTTAGCGAATCCGATCGCTGCCTGTGTCGGTTCGCCGTTCTCGTCGTAAGCGACGCTTTTCGGCGGTCCCACGACTTCTGTCTCTTCGCTCTCTTGGAGCGTCTTCAGGTCTTTGATAGTGAGTGTGATGCGGCGCGGTGTACCGAAGGTATCAATCTCACCACACGGGATTCTGTAGTCTATCAGCGATTCGGTTGCGATGTCTCGGAGCTGCGTAAGTGCAGGCGGGACATAACCGGCGGGTATCTCCTCGGTGCCGATTTCAAACAGGAGGTCTGCTGTTTCTTGCTGCGGTTGTGTCGGTGTTTCGTCTGCCGCGGGTATCACGACTTCTGCGTCAGCTGCTGTGTTGAAACGTCCGATGAGTGGGTGTCCCATCTCTTCGCGCTGTTCGACGTACGCCCGTGCGATCCGCTGTGCAAGTCGTCGTACGCGTTCAATGTAACTGACGCGCTCCGTGACGCTGATAACGCCGCGTGCGTCAAGCATATTGAAAGTGTGTGAGCATTTGAGGACGTGATCGGTCGCCGGTAGCACTAACCCTGCATCTAAACAGGCGTGCGTCTCCTTCTCGTAGGTGCTAAACTGGTCGAAGAGCATCTCTACGTTTGCGTGCTGGAAGTTGTAGGTTGAGTACTCTACCTCGCTCTGATGGTGGACATCACCGTAGTTGAGGTGTTCGTTCCAGCGGATGTCAAAGAAACTATCGACATCTTGCAAGTAGAGCGCAATCCGTTCGAGTCCGTAGGTAATCTCAGCACAGATTGGGTCGAGATCGATACTGCCCATCTGCTGGAAGTAGGTGAATTGGGTGACCTCTGCGCCGTTCCACCAGACTTCCCAACCGAGTCCAGAGGCACCGAGCGTCGGTGATTCCCAATCGTCTTCAACGAATCGGATGTCGTTCTGACGAGGTGAGATACCGAGATGGTATAAACTCTCAAGGTAAAGCGGAAGAACGTTTTCAGGTGCGGGTTTCAGTATCACCTGATATTGGTAGTATGCACCGATGCGGAACGGGTTCTCTGCGTATCTGCCATCGGTTGGACGACGGACAGGCTCAACATAAGCCACTTGCCACGGTTCTGGCCCGAGGCATCGTAAAAACGTTGCGGGGTTGAATGTCCCTGCACCGACCTCTATATCACACGGTTGTTGGATGATGCAACCGTGGTCTGCCCAGAATTTCTCTAACGCTAAAATTATTTCTTGGAAAGTCATATCTGTTTTGTGATTTCGCTCCATTTGAATTGATTGATGCGTATCTATTGTAACACAAACAGATTTCTTTAAGCAACAGATTTTCAAGATGTCTTTACAGACTTTCCTTTCAATAACGACCAATCCGGTTCGTCCTCTGGGTCACCAAGCGGACCGTGGGCATTACGGACGATACGCCGTTGTACGTCATACCAATCGGCGTAACTCGTGGCGGGTTGGAGTTCGTCGTTGCGGGCATCCATCAGGTTTGTGAGGGTGTTCTCCATCTCGTCTGCTAACGGTTTCGCTTGGGGTGTGTCGATGAGGTTGTTCATCTGGAGTGGGTCTGCTTCTATGTCGTATAGCATCCGTTTTCCATCAAGCCAGCGTGCGTAACTGCGCGTTTTTGTGCGAACACCGCGCCACTCGTTGCCGTCTACAAGATAATCGTAGGTGGATCCAAAGTTCATCGTCAGGACAGCATCCTGTTCAAATGCATCGGTTTCACCGTGCCAAGACGCGGAGAGATCGTAACCTTCAACGGTTCGGGGGGACTGGATGCCGCATAACCCACAGAGCGATGGGAACAGGTCTACAGCGGATGTGAGCGTGTCGCAGGTGCGATTGTCCTCAAAAACTCCGGGAAGCCGCATGATCAGCGGGACTTTAATCGATTCCTCGTAGGGTTCGCGCTTTGCCCAGAAATTGATGCCTTGTGCGCCGCCCTGCGTGCCGTGGTCAGAACCAAAGACGAGCAGCGTATTCTCGACGCGTCCCGTTTTTTCGAGATACGCCATGAGTTCACCGAGCATATCGTCCACCGTTAATACCATAGCGAGGTAGTGTCGATAAATATTCAACGACTGTTCGCGAACCGAATCCGGCACGTTTTCTGGGAGTTCGAGTTCGGCGGGTAGCCGATCGTAGTATTCCTGTGGCGCGAACTCGTAGGGTGTAGAGTGCGCCTGATGCGGGGAGATAAACAGACAGAACGGTGTCCCGTCCTCCATGTCATCCATGAACTGAAAGGCGTATCGGTTCAGTGCGTCGGTTTCGTAGCCATCCCATCTTTCGTTCCGCCAGTCTTTATCAAGATTCACAGTGCCATTGAAATAGTCGGTATGGAAGTTATAACCGCGCCAATGTTGGAAGCCGAGGCGGTCGCGTCCTTCGGGGACGTAGTCGCGTCCACCGATCTCTGGAAACGAACCGGTATGGAGATGCCATTTACCGACCCATGCTGTCCGATAGCCATTTCGGTTGAAAACGTCGCCGAGTCCGATTTCATCGTGTCGCGTTCTGACGAAGTTGATGAGGTGTCCGGTGGTCTGCGGATGCCGTCCGGTGAGGAGCATAGAACGATACGGCGTGCAGACGGGGGCGGTGGCGATGGCGTTTGAAAAGACGGTGCCTTCCTGTGCAAGCCGATCAATGTGTGGTGTATCAATCTGTGTGTCGCCGTACACAGGCAACGAGCAGGCACGAATTTGATCCGCAAGGAGATAGACGATGTTTGGTTTGTCTGTCATATTTAATGTCCTTAGAACTGTAAACCTAAACTGACGCGGTGTGCTTGTCGTAAGCGTCCGAAATCGGCGAAAGCGTAATCGAGTGAGAGCAACCTTCTGCCGAGCGTCAAGTGGATACCCAAACCGAGTGTAACCCCTTCTTCGTCATCCGCACGATCTTCACCTAAACGGAATTTGTAGCCAGCACGAATCGCTGCCATCTTTCTATACCAATATTCCATACCGATGTTCAACCGTTCGCTGTTATCATTCGGATGGTTGGCATCGAGCGCGAGCGTGAGCAGATTATCACCAATGTCAATGACATCGTAGGCGATACCGAGTCTGAAGTTAGAAGGTAACGGGAATTCGATGGTTTCTAACGCCGCTGTCCGCGTCGGATTTGATGTCTCAGGGAACGGACGGTAATCCGCTGTTCTTTGGTCACCGGCGACTTCGGAGCCGCTCTCCAGATCGGGACCGCTGAAACGCATCTCTGGTCCGAAGTTCGAGAAAGACATTCCGATACGTAGACTCCGCCAACCGGTGTGGTAGAGCGTGCCGACATCAATCGCGACACCTCTGGCACTCTCCCGATGGATCTGCTGGTGGATGTACTTGGCATTGACACCGACAGAGAGTTTAACGCCGGATTCCTGTTCATAGAGCTGTCTGGCATACGCCACTGAAACTGCTGTATCATAAGCGGAATACCAGAGTCCGGTGCCGTCCGGTTTTGCGAGTGTCGTAATCTCGGTATCCGGGACATTCAGGAATGTGACGCTCGCGCCCAAGGTGCCGACCTTCTCTATAGGTACGGCGAATGCGAGGTAGTTGTATCGGATATCGGCAAGCCAGATGGTATGCGTATCCGAAAAACTGGTTTTTTCGAGTTGGCTGATGCCTGCTGGGTTCCAGTAGATGCTGGTGACATCGTCGGCAAGTGCGCCGAACGCGCCGCCGAGGCTATCTACCCGCGCCCCGGGACCGATTTTCAGAAACTGCGCGCCTGCTGTACCGACGTTGGTTGTCGCATGACTCGGAACAGCCCACAATGCTATGAGTGCAGATAAAAGAATGTAAGTTATATATCGCATAGAGTTCTCCTATTATCGGATAATGGCGAATCTGCCGATTTTGTTGCCGACGACGGCATCACTCTCGTCTCGGGCTTCAACATGAAAGATATAGACTCCGCTTGCGAGTGCTTGGTTATAACGATTAAGGAGTTCAAAAGACGCTGTTCCACCCTTGTCGCCTTGCGAAGAACGGTCATCCGGGCTGTAAGGTTCCGTGCTGATGTGTTCGATTGTCCGGACTAATTCACCGGCTAACGTGTAAATCCGGATGGTACACCGTGGCGGCAGATGTGTGAAAAAGACCTTGTCGGTGCCCTCCGATGTTACCGCTCTATTCGTAACGAAATACGGGTTCGGCACAACACGGATTTTGCCGAGGTCCGCCTCAATATTTTCAGCGTCGGCGGTCTCTCCTTTTGTTGTCAAAAGGAATTCGTCGCCATCCCGTGGGGCATCAACACCGCCCATCTCGACCGTAAAAATATCCCCAGCAGAGATCTCTTGGTTTGGGTCTCTGATGTAGACGTATCCGCCTCGGATATAGATTCGGAAGAAATCGGGTGTATCCGCTCGGACGTATTCATCAAGCCAACCTGAACCTGTTAGGATCGCGTATCCATCGGCACGCCCCGCGTTGAATTTAATTTCTTCGCCGGTGTCTTCGTCCACCACCTTGACGTGTGTATCATCAGTAAACGTGATTGAGTACGTATGCGGACGGTAATAGGTTGCCCAGAAGATATTGGGCCAGGTGTTTTCACCGAAGCCGGGGGATTGAATGTCCACCGACCAATCTGTCACTGAACCTGCTGTCAGTTTAACGTCAAGAATCGGATTTTCATCTGGTGCTCCGTAAGAGACATTGACTCCTGTTATCTTCAGAACGATGCCGTCAAACATCGGTGAAAGCACTTCAACGGCTTCTTGATGGAGCGGGTCATACCAGTCAAAGGATTGCCTCTCAACGACAGTCTCGTCTGTCGCTGTGTTGATAATTTCATAAGCCGGTGGCTGATAATCGGGACCGGTAATGTATGCGGCGGGGCCTGTCTGTTGGGCACCGTACCAGACCATTTTATATAGGTGCCCAGTGACTTTGTTGGGCGCGAGTACCATTGGCTCGACGGTAACAACACCCTGTCCGTGCTGCTCTATATCAGCAGTCGGTTCTCGGTATCCGGCAGGCTGAGCACGCGGAACCACGTGGACCATCGTCTCAATTTGGCTACTCTCCATCGCAATTAACCCTGTCTTCGGGTTGCCTGTATCGTAAGAAGTAACGGCATAGGTGTATTCGAGTCCGTTGGTCAAGTCGGAGTCGGTGTAGAAATTCTTGATGCCCGCGTCTTCACCGAGCGCCTGTGAAGGTGTCGAAACGACGCGGAAGATGTCGCCAGCGACAGGGGGGCCTGAGGGACCATCGGAAATCTGCACGTAGAGACCACCCAAGTAGATGAGGGTACCGGAGCGGTACGTACCATCCGGGAACGCCGCAAAGGTGTCCGGATCAACGACGACATATCCGCCACCATCTCCAGGAAACGCTGCGTTATAAGGCATGACTTCCCAAAGTGTCGTGTTGACAACCTCAAAACTCGTGCTGGAATTGAATTTGATCATGTAGACAGCGTTCTTGAAAAAATCGGCAAAGAACGGTTCGTCGCCCATGCTCTCAATAACCGCGTCTGACTGCTTACCGACGTGTGACACTGTAAAGAAATTACCGGTTGCACTCGGTTTATCGAACTCCATCAGCATCGTCCAGTCTTCGACGGGGTTTCCGGTGGATTCATCGTAAGAGACATCGCGTCTGTAGACCCGATACCCCTCAAATATTTTCTCGGAATCGGTTACGTCAATATATTCTTCAATATTCTTGCTGACACCTTCATTGACCCAGCGTCCTTCGCTCTCCCAGACGAGGGTTACCTGTCCATCAGCAGGATACGCGGTAACCAACGGTGAGGGTGGCGGTGCAGGTGCGACATAACCGTCGTCGTACAATTTCTGTGCCCAATCTGCAGACGCTTGCAGACCCGCGAGTCCTTCACCGATCGCTACGGTGATGATAATATTGAACGATTCACCCGGTGCTAAGGATTCAATGGGTCCGTAGGATTGGATAAAGCGTTGATCGTCATAGTTTGCGGGCAGCGGTTCGACCCCCGGCACACTGATCAAGGCGTATCGCTCCGCGTCTGTTGACGGATCCGTGGATATTGTAATCCGTTTGTGTGCGGCGAATGGAATTTTCGCGGTGGGATCATCTGGGTTATCGCCCATATACGCGTCAAGCACGCGTAAACCGATATAGCCGGGTGCCGAGGCGTTTGAGAAACCGTAAGAGAGATAGCGGTTCGGATGCGCTTCCGGGTTGAGGGCATCCGGTGTCTGATCGAGTGCGACGAAGTCATCTGCAGAGTAACTCGCCGTGCCTGTCTCGTTACTGGAGATATCCACGTCATAGCGGAATGCCATAAATACATCTTCAAGGGTATCACTACCGGTATTTAGAACGTTGTACTCAAGGATAAAGAAGTCGTAGAGTGGTGCATAACTCCATTGGAACCCGTTGACTTCGAGCTCTAAACCGAGGATCTCGCCTCTGTTCGCTTCCGGGTTGGTATCAGAACATCTGAACATGATGGTTTGGCTTGTCGGTGTCCCTTTTGATGTTACTCCAGGTTTGTTTGAGATAACCTCCGCTATATCATCCGTGGGCCAAATCTCGCTTTGCCGACCATCCGATTCAGAGACAGCAATCTGACCGTTTTTCTTTGCACCGAGCCAGATATTGCCCTCAAAGATGTAGGAATCGTTTGTTCCAGCGGGCCACCAACCTGAAGGATTCGCCGTTGGGTTGCTCGGATACCCAACGACTGCAGTGTTAAAGATTGCAGACGATAGGTTACCGACATCGAGTGCTTTCCAATCCACCTGTGCACTTGCCGATAAGGTGGCGAGTGTGAAAATTGTGGATAGGAGTAATGTATATCGTAATAATTTCATGAATTGCTCCTATAAATATGTGTAATTATTGCTCATGAGTTTCTATAATTTCAAAAACCCGATAGCGTCGTGTTTCTCCGTTTCCGACGTCCACTTCGCCTTCAAGGAACAGCGGATAATTATAATCTGTATCCTTGATAGAGAACAGATACGGAATTGCGCCTGCTTCGCGTGCGATTTTGGCTTGGCTCACGAAATCGCGTGGTGCCGGCATGTGTACGTTGTAAATCTGGTACGTTGACCGATCGGCGTAGTACATCAGATCGAAGTGTGCCCCGACACGTTCGTCGTCGAGAAAAAAGCAGGCGTTCTCCGGTAACTCGCGTTGGAGACGGGGTCCACTCTGTTCGTACAACGGGATTCTGACATTCCGTTCTGTGACGCTATACGCGGCGTGTACATAACCTCGGACATAAAACAAGGCAAGTATCAGCGCAACTGTACGGAGTCCAATCCGCATCCATCTCTGAACAGTGTCCTGACGCACTAACGTATATACACCTGCGAAGACTGCGAGCAGAACACCGAACCCGATGAGTTGCTCCACGATCCAAAAATTTGTTTCAATGAACGGCGCGAATTTCTTTAGCCCATCAAATTGGTCTCGACCTCTGACCAGCGAGCGTCCACCAGAGATAACTGTAATTGCGAGCATCCCCGATGCCCAAATTGCGGCGTAAATCCAGTTTCGGCGTTGCCATGCGCGGCTGATAACGGCTGCGAAACAGATAAGGAGCGGCGGCACAGCGATCATCGTCGCTGACGGTGTTTTTGTGTGTGCCAACGTGTGCGGTACAATGACACCGATACCCCACGCTAACACAAAAAGCTCGGCTAAGTTCCAGCGTCTGAACATAACGACTAACAGACACAACACCGCTGCAACGAGTGCAGCATAGAACACCGGATAGAACAGCGGCATATAGTCAAAGAGCGGTCGATCCCAACTCGCGCCCCAACTTTCGACATCTGTGTTAAGATGGTCAATGACGCGTTTATGTTCCCATAAGAATTCTTTTCGATAGTAGATCAGGCAGTAAATAGTCCACGGTGCGACTGTCGCGATTGCTGCCAAGAGTTGTATACCAATATCGCTAAGTCGGATCTTTCCCTCTATCCTTTCGCTTGGCGCACCGTTATTCGTTGCATATCGCTCGTAATAGATATGTTTTCCTTTCGCAACCCCCCAAACGACGAGCGCGATCCCGAAGGTGATGCAGGCGAGATAACTTTTCGAGAGATACGCGATCCCCATCGCGACCCCTGATAAGATGTAATTCCGCCGTTTTCCCGTCCGAACCGCACGAAGTAGGAACCAACACGAGACCTGTACCCAGAGGAGTAACGCAATATCAATATGGTCCGAATAGCGATAGCCATGAACAGACGCGAACAGGAACGGGTTGAATCCTTGCAGGAACGCAGCGATGAGTCCTGCCCGTTTGTCAAAAAGATCCGCTGCGATCCGATACGTCAGCCATGCCGTTACAACGAGACTGATTGCAGACGGTAACCGGAGCGCGAAGGTGTTGATACCGAAAATCAGGTGCGAAATCCAGATCGTCCACATCGCTACTGGTGGTTTATGTAGCCAGATGTGGTTCTCACCCCAACCTTTGTAGTCGTAAGGGAGCCATGGCTGGTCGTAGAGCGTGAATTTGAGCGGGTGTTTCGTCAAATTCCGTGCAACGATAGCGTGGAACCCTTCGTCCCAAAAGTGAAGTCCACTATGTCCAACATTCCGCAACACCAAAGCACCGGAAGTGATTAGGATGCAGATTAGGACAATTTTTATAAATACCGATTCGCTTTTGAAGTTAGCTCCCTTAAAATTCATCTGTTTATAATCGTGAATTCATGCACTTTCATAATCAACTTCTCACTTATAGGAGTTCCATGATGATGTTTTGAAAGAAAAGCACCGTCCCAATTCCAAGAGCAACCATCAGTATTCCCATTACCAGATAAATAATACAAGTTACGAGATTCGTGGACGCAGATGACGTGCGGAAATGCTCGTTCATTGCAGTGACTATCTCCGTAAGTTGAGAACGGTGCTTGCGTTGCTTGATCTTAATGATCCCTGATCCTACCCAAGATTGAATAGACACCTGAAGATCCGCTTCAATAGATGTAAGTCGTATGGAAGAAAGCACTTCCTCATAAGGCAGTTGTAATTTTTGGAGTGCTGCGAGAAGTGCTTCCCGGAACGACGTATCTGTGATGCCGAATACGGTGTAACCTGGCAACGTAAAATACATCGTCACAAGGACAACCGTAAATATGGCTGGGTTTAACCACTTTATTATAAATGGAAGAGACCCTGGAAAGAAAATCATTGCTATATTCGGTAGAAAAGCAAGAAAAATTGCTAATAACAGCCATCTACTCGAGACTAAAAAAGGTCGCTTCATTATGATACCCCGTAACCCGATTCCGAAAAAAAAGACCGCCACAATCCCACACATAATTGGGATCATTATGAACCATACTTGGGCGAAGAATTTAGGATCCATCATCAAATTCCTTTTTTGTCAGTAATTATAAACTTACTGAACTTTGGACAATTTTAAAATAGGCAAGGTTTCTGATCGGATACCCTCTTTTGTAGCATAGGCTGTTAGCCTGTGGCACTGTAGCCTAAACTTTCGTCCGAGTTTCCGATCATCAGAGACATTTCGTTATTTTCTCCGAAGTTCCGGGGTTTCCTGTAAAACTCGTAGAAAAATCCCGCAACCTTTGAAAATTCAACCCAAACGGGATACGAATTGTCGAAACTTTAGTATAAATTTAACGTATGATGTAAGTCATAGGTTCAGTACTATAAATCAGATTCATTGATTTTATTGTAGATATCGGTGCCCATGGTGACTAATTTTTTCCGCATTTCAGGCCAAGCATCTTGATCTTTCCTACCTTTGTCAAGAACAGGAAATATCAACGTCGCGAATGTCGCCGTGTATCTATCTTTGTATTCGTAATTTGATTCTCGAAATAATTTCTTAACTTTGTCTTGGTGTTCCAATCTGTTTTTCCCTCGAATCCATAATCGAATATAGCATTGGTGGTTGGTAAGATGGAGGCATACCTGTACACCGCGGGTAGTCTCTGAGATATAGCCATCGTTCCGGATAAGGACAGGTTTTCCTGCAAATAGCCCGTCCCCCTCACGGATCGGTGCCCAGAATTCGCTTTCCTCAGCTTCAGCTTTCCTTTCGGTTTGGATATCTATCGCAGGTCCAACAACGTGATGAAAAGACAGTTCATTGTGTGAATTAACTTGGACCTGTATGAGATACCAGTCAATGGCACTGTCTTCATCTCGCAGTCTACACGTGACGATCATCAGTTCCTCAAAATCTTCAGCCACCAGTACCGCCACCGTTGCCTTTTTTATGCGAGCGTAAGCCTCAAGTCTGCCCCAATGATCCCAATCTGCCTTACCGAACTGATTTTCAACCACAAGCGTGCCATCCTCTCCGACAGCAACAATATCTGCTCTGCGCGTGCCGACATTAGATTCCGTCTCAGAATCCTCAAAACTTCCTACGCTGAGGGCATCGAGATTGTCGGCAAGATCGTCAGAAAAATCCTCTTCTCGTGTGTAGATTGATGAAAGTCGTATTGTTTTTTGCAATTGCATTTATGTTCGCTATCCCTCCTAAAAATCCGAACTCACCTCTACTATAACATCGCACGAAGAACTCCAGGATCCTACGTAGGAACGCTTCTTAGCGTCAAGTGCAATGTCAAGGCGGTCATAGATCCCGGGATCTATGGCGGCAATTCCTGAACTATAATTCAGATTCCTTCATTTTATTATTCCTTGTAGGGATTTTGACGCTGTTTCATAACTTTAACTCTTACACCTTCTTTAGCTGCCGCGTGAAAAGCGCGGACACCAGCAAGCATTTTTTCATGGTTCGCTTTATCCAGCTTCATCCGTTGTGAAAAAACGGATGCCATACGAGGATACGTTCGTACCCAATGCTCAAATCCCTGTGCGTCGTATTGAACGCACATCAGGTTAAACACGGATTGTTTATACGCATCCGTTTTAAACAAGTGTTCCAGATTTTCTATGCTTGTTCCAAACATGTTTGCAATATTTTTGTCTGCCGTTTTGCGCCACCAACACCTTTCAGCAACCTTGAAAGCAAGGGTTGATGTTGATACAGGTTTATACGTATAATCAAACGTTGCCATAAACCGTAAAGCTTCGTTAACAGCTTCTTCGTTGGGAAAAGCGTCGGCAACGTCTGGATCAAGCTTAACGATATTTGTCCCTTCGGCGTATCGCTCCGCATATTTACCGCGAGTGCCATCTTTCAGCAACGTTTCATCATACTCAAGAAGGGATCTGTCATTAAGTTCAGCGTTATCAGTGGTTTTTGTTGGACGCGCCCCCTTCTTCCAAATGTAACTATCAACCCCACGCACAGAGAGACCGGCGCGTGCTGAGGCGGATTCTAAAAGGAGAAGTGACTCTGTAGTTGAAACCCTTCGGTTTAGAATATCAGATAGGTACCTAATGATGTGAACGTCAGGTTTCGTGGTATCCACACCAAAAAGCATTCGCAGATACTGAAAGCCAGCAATCCCAAAACCTTTGATTTTCAGCACTTGGTAATCATGCGGCTTAGACTCAATTGCCCATTGTGTCAGCCCCTTTTTTTCTTCCTCAAGGGTTTTCGTCCCATCAATAATTGTACAAAGATATTTTACAACGGCATCAAGTGTCTTTGCGCGATCTTCGTGATTGTAATTGAGTTCCTGTTGCACGAACGCATGCGGTGTTGGATAGTTAGCAATAAGCTTAGCCAATTCCACCACTCGTTGTGTTTCAGGGTGGTTATTCATAAAAGTTTTCAAGCGCGGAACCACAAACGTGTCGTACTTTCTGTTGAGCGATAGAACACAGTCGATAACTTTGATAGCAGGAGGGTACGACCATTCAGATCCGGTAGGCGTACTAACATCAGATGCTATCTGTTTTAGTTTCGTCGTTACTGCAACAATATCCGCCTCTGTGACGTTGATTTCCTTCATTCAAATTTCCCTTTCTAAAGGTTTATGTGTGTCTGAATCGGACTTAATATTTTGGAGAAACCGAACTTTATACACTACATTTCTCACAAACCTAATGAAACGTGAGTTTGTTAAAAACGAGGCTTCGTGCTTCTCGTAGAGGCGAGGTACCCTCGCCCGTAGGGATTAGGTGACCTAACCCCTACGAAAATGTCCATTTATGTCTATAATTTCCTATATCAAATTTACGTTAATGAAGCTGAAGTGGATACGTCCCTATTCTTCCACCTTATTGGTTTCTTGTTGACTTTTTCGTCAGCTCGCGTGCCCTTCATAAACAGGCTTCAGCCTACACTGGACAAATGCCTCCAACAAGTTAAGAACCCACTTTTCCATATTAGCGTCAAGAAGGAGATTCACCCGATTTGTGCGTTCCTTGATCCAGTCAGATACGTTTAGCTCATTCAAACCATATCTCTGGACAGCGTTTTCATCTTTTAGAATTGATGCTGCCAAGGTGCTTGGTGCTGAACCCGGGTTGTAATGCTGACTCGTGTACCGAGCCTTAGATTTTGGCCCAGCTTTCCCTACTTTCAGAACATGTTTTTCTGTAAAGAAAATGTATACCGCCATTTTTCCTTTCGGCAGATTGCTTGGTGGTTTATGGGGCATCGTCAGAATTTCAATGCCGACAGCATCCAATTCTATTTTGATTCCACCGAGTTTGGCGACAATCAAGAAATCGTCTCGAAGTTGTTCAGGGTCCCAATTCATTATGTCCTCCTAAAAATCCAAACTCACGCCCATCATGACTAAACGCGGAGAACTCCATGACAACGGATTTGAACGCTTCTGACTGCTGAGTGGGATACCGTATCTGTCATACGTTACTGCATCTAAAATATCGTCGAGATTTTTCGTATTGAAAATGTTCCGAATATCCACGAAGAGCGTGTAGACCAACCCGCCAATCCGACTCCGTTTGCTGATGAGTGCGTCAACATTATATGTCGGCGGATAACGCTTTGAATTGATCTCCGGTTTGATCGGTGCCCTCGGATTCGGTGTATACGGTAAACCGCTGCCGTAGTTACCGATAAAATTGATCGCCGCATCAAATGGCAGTTGGATGTCCAGTGTGCCAGAAAGGACATGACGTTGATCCCACGCTAACGGATGGCTCTCGGTCACTTCAGGTTGTTGTCGGTAATAGGTGAGGTAACCAAGATTTCGGGTTGACCCTTTTCCTTTTGCAACAGAATAGGTGTAATTGAGCATACCGGAGACAGGGAACCTTCCTGTCCGCCATTTGCGGATTGACACTTCAAACCCTTGTACCCGTCCGTAGATGTCGTTAATGAAGTAACTGTAATCGTTGGTAATATCGACATGCACACTACTGACGAGATTGTCGATATCCTTGCTAAATCCGGTGAGGTCCACCGTTAGATCGTCGGTGAGTTGCTGGATGATCCCGACTTCATAAGCGACCGTTTTCTCAGGTTCTAAGTCAGGGTTCCCTTTCCTACGGATCGCGCCCCGCATATCAAAGTTAAGATTCTCGTAAAGGTCATCTCCTTGCGGAATCTGATAGTAGTGTCCGTAAGTAAAGTGCAGCTTCGCGCGCGCCGTAATCGGAAACGAGATACCGAGGCGTGGGGCAAGCATGTGTTTCATAGAAGCCTCAACGGGGTCTTTGATGATAGGCAGCCCGACTTTATAGGTATCTTTATCGAGTTTGATTGTGCCGTCCTCGTTGAGTTCAAGCGGATCCAGCGGGTCTGCAGGGAAGACACCATCCGGATTGTACAATTCATATCGTAAGCCGGCGTTGACAATCATACCAGCGTATTCCATCTTGTCTTGTGCATAGATGCTCAGAGAAGTCGGTGTCACATCATAGTACTCCACATAGAGGTTAGTGCTCCCGTAGTTTGTTGCACCGAGGTTATAGATGTGGTATGCCGATAGCTCGATACCTGTCTGGAGGAGATGGTTCGCTGTGACTTGACTTGCAAAATCGCCTTTAAGTATGGATGTCGTTGCCTCACGGTTTGTCCAACTGTTGTTGTCTCCTGCGACGAAGTAAGTGGTATCGTTGTACGCTTGTTGTAATGGGTTTCTGATTCTACCTTCCGTTTGGTTCTGTTCAAACGATTTTTCGGGGTCCCAAGCATTTTCATCAAAGGTTTTGTTCAAGGGATCCCACACCTTATCAGGTTGATTACTTTCAACAGCACGACGGAATTGCCCAAACGTCAAGGTATAGAAGGTCCCCGAGTTGATATTATGTGAGAGTCGGAAGGAGAGGCTGCGTGCATCTCTCGTACCTACCGGAATTGCGCTGGGCCAGAATCGGGTGCTACCCCCGTAGGAGTTGTTTTCCCGTTGATCGAAAAGTCCGCTTGCGAAAAGTTTGATGCTCGGTGTCACTTCAAACTTCATCTTCCCCTGCAGCGTGTACCCGGTCCCGCCACTATTCGGGAGGTAACTCTCATCACGTCGCAACTGGCTGGCGAAAGAGAAGGTTAATCGGTTTCCCAATATCGGTCCGCTGAGCGAGAATTCACCGATATGGCTTGGAGAGAGGTTGTATGCCTTCGTGTCGTTGAAGAGTCCGCTGTATTGGCTCAAATCTACAACGTAGCCGTCCAAGAGCGTGACCTGCTTCTTCTCATAGTCGATTACAGTGCCGTCAGCGTCTTTGTAGGGTTGGCGTGCCATAAGCGTTTCACCGGTATCAGGATCAATTTTCGGCTCACCTGTCTCAGTATCTATCACCGGTTGAAGTGGGTTTTCGGTTCTGTCTGCATATACGCCGGGGGCAATTTCGGTGAAGAGGATCTGTTCATCGCCTTCTCGTGCTGCCAACTCTGCGACTGTAGTGTCGTCACCGCGGTAAGGGGTCTGATAATCATAGGGTTGCCCGAAGAAAACACCTCTGAACGGTTCAATTGCGACGGGTCGGAATCCGTTATCGGGATCCAGCCAGGGACCGTATAACGGGTCACCGTGATGTGTTCCCCACTGTCCGACACGGTATCGGATCCTCCCAGAAAACCTGTTTGAACCTGCCTTCGTGATGAGGTTAACGATACCGGACTGCGCATCGCCGTATTCGGCATTAAAACCGCCGGTGATGACTTCCATCTGCTCAAGCGCATTCGTGTTGATATTGAGTCCCAGACTTCTGCCGATCGGATCATTAATCGGTATACCGTCAATAAGGTATTTAACCTCCATTGACCTTCCGCCACGGACATGGAGCGTGCCACTTGAATTGAGCACCGAAACGCCCGGCAGTGTCTGAAGAATCCCATTCACGGTGTCGCGAGGCATCGCTGCAATATCTTCCGCTTCAATAATTCGTGTCGTCTGTGTGACATCCTTCTTAATCAGCGGTTTGACTGCCGTCACTGTTATCCCTTCAAGTACGACAGCCTCAGACGGCTTCAAAGTGAAATTGAGCGTCGTCGTGAGTCCGGCGAGTACCTTCGCGCCTTCCACGGTCTCGGTGCCGTATCTGCTCAGTTCAACTTTTACGTCATAGCCACCCGGTGGAATGTTCGTCATGACGTAATAACCGGCATCGTTTGTCGTCGCAGTGCTGCTGGTTCCGACGATTGTTACCGTAACATTCGCGAGCGGTTCATTCGTCTCTTCACTGGTAATTATACCTGAGATTTTCCCAGTGATCGCAGCCGAAACATCAAGGTTGCCGGTCATCGTTAATACAGCGATAATTAGGACAGATACAACTCTGACAAAGCTGGCATATTTCCGAAATCTGTTGCTAAAAATGTTTAGAATATTATTCATGTTCATGACTCCTTAAGACTTGCATTGGATGCCGTTGGCTTATGCGCGTAGACCTCGTTTGAGGCATTGCGATATTATAAGGGCAATTATAATACATTTTCAATAAATTTGAGACTTTTTAAACGCCGTTCGGTATAATATTCAATGAAACTACCGAGAACACGTTTAAGTTCCGTATGATTACCAGCAGATGCGCGGATGCGGTTAAGCCGTTCCCATTCGGATCTCCGAAGCATCTTCAACAACTCGCAGCTACCCGGTGTGATCGCGAAAGCAGCACCGTCTCGGTTTTTGCAATCGGCACAAAGCACACCCCCATACCGGACACTAAATCCCATACCGAAATTGCGGGTTGCCGTGCCGCTTTCATTAACAGAAGAACGGTTCATAGGTGCGCTGCAATGCACGCACTGTGAGAGTTCGGGTCCATAGCCTGCGCAGTCGAGAAATTTGATTTCAAATCCTCGCGCGAGCAGAGGAACGTCGTCGGCATCCACTAAAAATTGATAAGCGGTTCGGAGTAAGTCGAAAATTTCGGGGCTGGTGATACCTTCGGATGCAATGCTATCTACGAGTTCCGCGAAATAGCATCCGTAGGTGATACGCGTGAAATCAGAACGCATCCCATCAAACCCATTAATCAGGTTGAAATCGGTAATGTTTTGCAATTCTCGATTTTCGCGGTATTGAAAGATGAGAGTGCCATGATTGAGGAGTTCTAAACTCCCGCCGAGTCGACTTTTCGGACTTTTGACACCGTAAGCGACCGCTTTGACTTTCCCGAAGTCAGGCGTGTAGAAGGTAATGATTTTATGGAATTCTTTGAGGGGAAAGGTGCGAATGACAATCGCTTCGGTTTTTTGAGCTGCCATGGTGTTGGGTATGCGTGTTGTACATTGCGCGGGAAAAAATCGGGGCGAGAGGATTTGAACCTCCGACCTCCTGCTCCCGAAGCAGGCGCGCTAGCCGGGCTGCGCTACGCCCCGTCTTTATACGTATAATTATACCTTACTTTGATGGTCATTGTCAAATTAATGTCAATTTTTCTAACATTTGGCATTCGGAAGGTGCCCTTGCTGATCTTTAAAGAGCACCGTTTTTATCATCGGTTTCGGGCATTTCGAGATGAATCCGGTGGATACGGCGTTCGTCTGCTTCAAATATGGTGAAACGGATGCCGCGGTAGGTGAATTGCGTCCCACGTTCAGGCACCCGACCGAGATGGTCCACAACGAACCCACCGATTGTATCAATGTTTTCTGCCTCAAGTTCGGTGCCGAGTTTTTCGTTCAATTCAATAAGGTTTAGCCGAGCATCAACGGAGTAGGTGTTCAGCGCAATCTCAATATAGTCATCCTGTTCACCTATTTCGTCCTCGTCGTGGATTTCACCCACGATTTCTTCGATGATGTTTTCGAGTGTCACCATGCCAGCGGTGCCGCCGTATTCGTCTACAACGATTGCGATATGTTGTTTGTGTTCGCGGAGTTCACGGAAAAGTTCCGAAATCTTCTTACTTTCCGGTGTAAAGAAGGGGTTACGATCAACGATAAGTTCTCTAAGGTTGACAGGTTCGCCTTTTGCCCAGCAGTCCAACATATCTTTAACGTGCAGAATTCCGACAATTCGATCAATCGTTTCTTCGTATATTGGGATCCGGGTGTGTCTGGACGTGATGGCGGTCTGTAAAACTTCGTCTTCAGGGGTTGTTACCTCAAGACATATCATATCGGTTCGTGCGACCATGATCTCGCGGGTGACCTTATCCGGTAAATCTAAGATTCGGGAGATCATTTCCCGTTCTTCGGGTTCCAAGATTTCTTGGCTATCACCGACACTGTCGAGTGTTTCTAAAACTTCAGGGGATACGAGGGTATCTTGTGCCGACGTTGCTGTGCCGCCGAAGATTCGGACGATGAGGTTTGCGAGGAAATTCAACGGTATCAAAACAAGAAATCCGCACCAATAGATAGCACGGAGCGCGCTGAGTGCGCGAATAGTTGCTGCGCCGGTGCTGCCTCGTACATAATTTTTGGGAAACAGTTCGGTAAAGATGACAAAACAGGCGACCGCAAGGGCTGCATTTGCAACGGGGTATCTCCAAATCGTCATAAACAGCATCACGCCTACCACCATCAGGATGGTTTTTGCCGTGATAATCGTCAACGAGTAGCGTCGCGGATGTCGCAGCAGCGAAGTCAGCACTTCATACCGCTTACCGCCTTCCTCGGCAAACTCGAGAATGTCATCCCGTGTTAACCGAGCAAGCAGTGCTTCAGCAGTCGAGAACAAAGCGTTGACAATTAAGAGTATACCTAAGCTAACGAGTCTGATGGCTATGTTTAGGTCGTCCAAATGTAAAATTACACCCCCTATAGACAGGTGCTCGAACGTTTGCGAACAAATTGTGCTATGCTCCCTGCAACAAACCGAAGATGGTCTCCTGTATTTCAAACATAGCTGCTGCCTCTTCCGGTGTCTGATGATCGTATCCGAGCAGATGTAAGACACCGTGTACCACAAGTAAAGCGACTTCGGTTTCAAGGCTGTTGTAGGTTGTCAGCTGCATTTCGGTTTTAAGGCTGCTATGGGTTGCACTGAATTGATCGCATGTCTCCACCTGTCGCGATGCGGTTTCGAGCGAGATGACGAGATCACCGAGTAGGTTCGGGTTTACATCAGCGTCTTCACCGTCCTGCATCGCAAATGCCAGCACATCTGTCGGGGCATCAATACCTCGATAATCGCGGTTGAGATGCGTGATGCCAGCGTCGTCTGTTAGAAGGACACTCACTTCACAGGTTTCCGCATCATGTGCTTTCAGCGTTGTGAGCACTGCGTTGTGGATTACTTCTACATCAAAGGTGGTATTGTGACTCGTATTCGTAACATGAATCAAAACGGTTATTCTTCGGTCTCGGTCCCATTTGAGGGGTTAGCCCCGTTTCGTCTCTTATGTTGTGGCGATGCTTGCTCGTAAGCCTCAACGATACGTTGAACGAGTTCGTGCCGAACAACATCCACCCTCGAAAAATAGATGAACTCGATTCCCTTGATACCTGACAGGACTTCTTGCGCGTCAGCGAGGCCCGAGACTTTGTGTGTCGGTAGATCGGTCTGCGTAATATCGCCTGTGACAACGGCTTTTGAGTCGAAGCCGAGGCGGGTTAGGAACATTTTCATCTGCTCAATGGTCGCATTTTGTGCTTCGTCAAGAACGACAAATGAGTTATTGAGTGTTCTGCCGCGCATGAAAGCGATCGGTGCCACCTCAATAACATTTCGCTCAATATATTTGTCAAGTGCATCCGGGGGCATCATATCGTAGAGTGCATCATATAAGGGGCGTAGATATGGATGCACCTTGTCTGCGATGTCACCAGGTAGAAATCCGAGTTTTTCACCTGCTTCAACGGCGGGACGTGTCAATATGATACGACTCACCTGTCCACTCTTGAGAGCGGAGACAGCCATCGCCATCGCGAGATAGGTTTTCCCTGTTCCCGCTGGCCCAATGCCGAAAACGAGGTCGTTGTGTTTGATCGCTTCAACGTACCTTTGCTGACCGGCAGTTTTAGGACGGATGACACCGCGTTTTGAGAACACCGGAATAGACTCGGCTCCAGTTTCACCTAAGGTGTCTCGTTCAGCTGCACCCGATGCCCGAATTGCATAGTTGACATCGGTTACCTGAATGCGTTCACCTTTCCGGATGCGGTGAAGTAGCGATTCAATAACCGTTGTCACCCGGTTGACTTCTGTGACGTTTTCGCCGATGACGGCGATGTTATCACTCTTCAAAACAACGCGGACATCGAAATCATCTTCAATGATTTTTAAGAAGGCATCACTATGTCCGAAGAGGGCTTGCACTTCAGCGTTGCTCTGTATGGGAACACCCTTTGATTCTTGCTTTTGCAATAGAATTCTAATCCTCCAATTTTTTATGTGGGAGACTCGCAAATTTTCCGTGTATACGTTGTTTAACTTAACAAAATTGTAAAAAAAAGTCAAATTTTAAGGTTACGCAAGTGCCAACACTATATTTTAGACACCATACGAAATCCACCGTACGTCCGTTCTATACGGATTATTGCTATTGTACAATGTTATCAAACAAAAGTCAAGCGTTTTTTATTCTCGTCCATAGAATTTGACTTCCCGAATCGCAGCACCTTTGAGCGGAATCCACATTTTACGATCTTCGTCGTCGTGTCGGACGTTTTCCGGATCCTCCAAGGCATTTGCTGTCAATTGTAGATAGAGAATCTCCCGCCCAATCTTGAATTTCACTGGTAACGTGCCTTCCACTTTTACGCCGCGTTTATCTTCTACAACGTCAAACAAGATTCTCCCATTCGGCGTTTCTATTGCAGTATCTAAAACAAGATTACGGATGGTGGATGCCGGATAGACTTCGACATACGCAATATAGGTGGGCGCGTCCAATTTGATCAACGTTTCCGTTTTGAGACTACCTTCTACCCGACGCTGGTACTGCAGCGGTTGAGATACCCCTTTTACTATACTTCCAACAAACTCTTTTATGATGGCTCCTTGTGCTGTAAAGGTCCCCACTGTTTCCAAATCGCCATCTACCATCTCAGGGTTTTGGTTGCAGGTGAGACGGGACACCGATATTTCGACGGTTGGTGACTCTTGCAGCACCGCACACCCGATAACACCAAATATCAGAAATAGTAGCACACTGAAGACTCGCATTCCCATTTTTCTTCACCTCCCTGTCCGGTGTAGAACCGTTTTACGAAGTCTGTCTCCCGTAAAGTTTAACCTCACGAATGGCGGCACCTTTCAGGGGGATGTTAATCTCTTCGTCACCAACCCGTGTCGCGTTCTGTCGGTCTTCTATCGCGTCTGCTGTTACACGCAAGTAGCGTACTTCCCGTGCAACACTAAATTTAACCGGTTTTTTGCCTTCTACGTCTTTATGCTGCTTGTCAAGCACAGGTTCAAATCCTGTTCCTGATTGACCGAGGTGGTACCCTGACTCTTTCAGCGTTGTGCTCAATGCCAGATTCGGGATGCGCGACGCAGGATAAACCTCAACCGTACTCACGTACATCGGTTTTTCGAGTCTAATCAAAATCTCGCACCGGATTGTTCCATCAAGGTCGGTTACATACCGATTCATGAGGCGACCGCGTCTCCGGCCTTCTACAACGCCATGCTTCTTTGTTACCTTTCCGCGTACGATAAAAGTCGCGACCGTCTCCAAGTTGCCGTCCACTATTTCGGGATGGGTTTCGCACGTCAGCCGTGAAGGTGCAATCTCCTTGATAGGTGTCCCTTGAAGCCAAGATAAATGCTGCCCTTGAAGCCCAGTACAGCCAACAATCCCGAGGACGAACGCTATCCCGATAATAAAAACGGAAATTTTCAGGTTGGAACTAAGGCTATCGCGTGTCCATATCTTTTTCACGGTATTTTCCTCCTTGTACGACTTGCCAAGTCAAAGCGATTGTTGTACACCGAAAAACTTGACTTCTCGAATCGCAGCACCTATGAGCGGAATCTCGACGCTTGCATTCGGGCTACGGGTAGAATTCTGTTTGTCTTCGATGCCGTCTGCACTCATCCGGAGATAAAGGATTTCTCGCTGAATACTGAAACGGACGGGTGTCAGCCCTTCGATGTCCTGATGTTGCTTATCAGACACCCGCTCGAAAGCGATATCAAAACGTGGCGGATCGTCGGTCGTTGTCATCAACGCGAAGTTCGGGATACGTCGTGAGGCAGGATAGACTTCCACATAAGAGACATAGGTGGGTGCATCAAGTTTGATGATCGCTTCTGTGCGGCGATTGCCGTCAACCAGTGTTACATAACGCCGTTGCGCGTTGGAAATCCGTCGAGACCTATCATCAAAGACTTGATACGCTTTCCGGACGACTCCGTTCACAGCGAATGTACTCACCGTCTCCAGATTCCCATCTACGAATTCCGGGTTAGAGGCACAGATAAGACGGGACGAGGGTATCTCTTCAACGGACTGATTCAGTTGAGTCAGTATAGCACACCCCGTAACGCCGATGAGCAGAACGGTTAAACCGATTAGGATTCTCATTTTTTTCTCCTATTGTATGCCTAAATGTTTTAGGTTTTGATTACCAAAATCACCTAAATGGGTTACGGCACACGGAGTGTGCCTACTACTTTAAGGGAACTTCAACGTTGAAACGCTCCGCGGCTTCGACGAGTCGGTTCCACGTCGGTTCCTCAATCGGTATGCCTTCGCGGAGACGTTTCTCTCGGCTCCGTTCCTCGAATTCTCCTGGGACATAGATTTCGTCAACACCGGGTAATCGGGTAGATGATTTCACCCACGCCACGAGATGTGCGATCTCCTGTTCGTAATCCGCTAAGTCAATGAAATCCTCAATTTTGATTGCAAACATAACAATCCCACTGGCACCACGTGTCGGTTTTTCGCGGCTACATCCTGCCCAAGAGAGTCCGCCAGCAATGGCATCTACCATCACACCGAGTCCGAACCCTTTGTGTCCGAACTGGAAACCGCCGAGCGGCATAACGGCAGTATCCTGTGGACGTTCACGGAACGCTTGCGGGTCTGTAATCGGATTGCCTTCGGTATCAATCATCCAGCCTTCAGGTATAGATTCACCGCGAGCCGTCTGGACGAGCAGCTTCCCGCCTGCGACGACGCTGAGCGTCATATCAAGCAAGAGCGGTTCGCCACCCTGACGTGGCACGGAGATGGCGACCGGGTTCGGCGGGAGTCTACGCGAGGTACCGCCGTGCGGATGCATGAAACGTCCGCCGCCGTTGAGCAGGACGATCCCGATCATACCGGCACGCGCTGCGATCGGTGGGTATTCACCCATCCGTCCGGCGTGTCCACACCTGTGTAAACCGACTGCACCGATGGTACAGGTTCGCGCTTTTTCGATAGCCATCTCCATCGCTTTGCGTCCAGCGACCATACCGAGCGCGCCGTTGGCGTTGATAACCGTCGCAGCACCGCTCTCTCTAACGATCTCCATCTTGTCTGCGGCGGGGCCGCCTGCCATGCCACCGATGTAGTTCGGCGCGTTGATGACACCGTGCGAATCGTGACCTGCGAGGTTAGAATCGACGACGTGGTCGCTAACGATGCGTGCGTCTTCTTCTGTGCCGCCAGCACCACGATAGATGTTATATACAAAATCTCTCAAAACATCATGAGATATTGTTGGCATAAATGTCCTCCAAATGAGTGAAAGGATGGAACGGAAGGATAGATGGTGGAACTTTACCCACACTTCCAATTTTCCTACGGGAAATACCCAATCAAAAACACTTCCAATTTTTTGAATGAAATGAACCAATCTTGCGTCCGTTCTGATTTGGAATTATAAGTCGCTATGCTTGACGGAATCCTGTATTCGTGCGATGCCAATTCTGCCCGTGATCTGGATCTCGGAACTGAATATTTCTGCCGAGCAGCTGCTTGAGTACATCGCTTTCGCCTGCTAATTCGGCATCTGTCAACTGCCGCGGCATATCCTCCTGTGGATAGATGACCGACCTATTGTACATACCCAGCAACCCGACGCGCGGCGCGTCCGTTCGATTCGCGCGAGATTGATGCCAGATCGCACCGTTTGTGAACATAATAGAACCTTTTGGCGCGACAGCAATACGCATCTCAAGTCCTTCCGCTTCTCCCAATTCGGGACGGCGGAGCGTTTTGTGTGAACCTGCGATACACGCCGTTGCACCGTTCTCTTCCGTGAAATCGTCTAACATCCAGACCGTCTGTCCGGTTAGCGATCCTGACGGAAAGGGCGCTTGCATCGCCCAATAGGGGTAGTCGATATGCCAACCGCCATCCGGTGCCCCGGGTCCGACGATGTTCGCTGTAAACGTTGAGGCGATGACATCCTCACCGAGCATCCGTTTCCACACGGCTACAACGGTCGGATGCTGAATGAACCCTCGGAAAATTGGCGATTTCCCGACGATTGCCCAGACACGTCGAATTTTACCGTCGCCGTAACTGTGGTCAAATCCGTTTGCGATGTCCTCCTCGACCAATTTCCAGATCGCCTCACGCGCTTCGTCTGCTTCTTCGGCGGTAATCACGTTTTCGATGATATGGAAACCGACTTCGCGGAGGTCGCGTTCAACACGGTCAAGCCTCTCTGAATCTAACGCTGATCTGATCTGTAACATATTTTTCTACCCCTACCTTACCGGAGACGCGGTAAATTGCGGACGGCTGCAATAATATGATCTTCCAAATCGTCGGCATCGCTGTCTGGAATCAGATTGTGTGTGTCCATCCACGCGATGTTTTCCGCGACACTCTCCACAACCGGCACCTGCGGACTGAAGTCAGGTAGCACTGCTGCGAGTTTCTCGTGGCTGAAGATTTGTGTATGCCCGAAATTGCCGCGTAATCCGCTGAAACGTTCCGGTGCCATGGCGATAAGCCTCTCTTGTGAGACATGCACAATGTCTATATCAACCCCGAGTGCATCTGCTGCTGCGCGGTGCCATTCGTCCCACGTTCGCGCCTGCGGGTGGACGATGTTGTATATTTCGCCGAAGCAGTCGGATTTACCGAGTATATCTGTAAACGCAAAACCTGCGTCGCGAGATGACAGGAACTGAAAATAATTTAATCCGTCGCCTGCGGAGAGGATCGGTTTCCCCTTCCGTAGCCGATCAATCCAACTCCCATCGCCACCGACTTGTCGATGCAGGTTTATGCCGGGACCGTGTGTATACGATGGTTTGAAGATGGTTACAGGGAATCCGTCACGTGCGTGTGCCGCTAAGAGGAGGTCATCGGCGGCGACTTTGCCGAGTCCGTAGCCGGACGTGCCTTGCAAGGGTGCCGTCTCCGGAAGATTGATTCCAGCAAACGGGGGTCCGTAGGTCATCACCGTTGAGCAGTGGACGAAGTGCCCGACGCGTCCTTGACATGCCCGCAATGCGGAGGCTGCATCATCGGCGTTAAAACTTATCATATCAATGACGGCATCCCATTCTTCTGCACCGACTTTCGCCTCAAAATCCTCGCGATTTTTCCGGTCACCGTGAATCACACGGACATCAGGAGGCGGTGAGTCTCTGTGTTGTCCGCGGTTAAACATAACAACTTCGTGGTTTCGGTTCTGCAACGCGGCAACAATCCCACGGCTAATGTTGCCCGTTCCACCGATAATTAAGACTTTCATTTGTTGGTTCCCTCCTCTATCAGTGCGATCTCTGCAGGTGTTAACTCGTAAAGCTCGTATACCAATTGGTCTATTTCCCGTTCAACTTCATAGACTTCGCCGAGGATTTCGCGATCAAGATCTTCCTGGGGCGCATCAGATGTAGTAACTATCTCCGGTTCAAAAGGAGCCTGAGCAGCAAGTCGAAAAGCTTTTGAAAGTGGTGTTTCGCCCATCTCTTCATCAATCTCTGGAAGTTCGTCATCAAACACTTCCGCTTCAAAATCAGGAACTTCACAAATTTCAAGTGTTTCATGGGCACCAAGTATCATTTCGACTAGGTTTGAGAGATCTGTTTTTTGCGCCTGTGTTCTATTTGCCACTGGGAAATTCTCCATGTTTGCTTTCTTAAAAGTTAACCAATTTCTTGGCACCTTGCTTTTGTATTTAGCTTGATACTTCGTTTTTGCATACCAATCAAAAAGCTTGCTGTTCAAAATCGCGAGTAAAGAAAGATCTGTTGTTGGTATGAAAACAGTCCATCTTCCTAAAATTAGTGATTCTGATGTGTCATATCCCGCGCCTAGAGATACACCATCTGCTGGATAAACGACTTTAGGTTGATAAAACCTAGGATATTGTTCTCGCGTGGGGATACGCGTCGGGGTTTCCCAATAGAATTTTCCCTGATTGTTCGCGGTGCTAGACTTTAACTTGTCTCTATAGTCGAATAAATGTTTGCTAATTGCTGGATAGGCATCAGAGAAAATCATCTCAGCATTTGTCTCACTATTCGTGTTGGACCACGGCCACTGCACGAATTCACTGCTAGTGATCCATATTAGATGTCTCCGTTCTGGTTTCCATTTACTTTCTCTAGGCATACGAACTACTGGTTTTATGAGTTCACTACTTTTGGGATCATTAGTGATCAATTGCTGATGTTTAAATTTATCCAAAACGAGTGCTTCGCTGCATCCAGGTTGGATGGAGGGACCACTATAGATTTCCCACTGCTGCCTCAACGGCACACCTCTATTTTCCAGTCCGGTTAACAATTCACCTGACGATGTTAATTCAACCATCTGATATACAGGCAGATTACTATGGTCTTCTGATGATTCCGTGAATTGTTTACTCTCGGATTCAATGACTTTAGCAAATTGTTTACCTGCTAATTGTTGAATAGCACCTTTGAGTTCTAAAGTCAACAGTAAACTTGACACTTTATTGATAGGAAGTTGTGTTATTCGGACGATATTGTCAATATGTGACGACGGACTTCCAATTGCGTCAAAGATCGTTCTTTCATCTTTGGTTAGATTTGTGGATGGAGTTATAACTTGAGGATGTGTGTTTGACGATCTGGCTGGCAAAACATCAGGCGAGACTGGTTCAACTGCGTGTTTTTCAGGTTCTTCCTCGCGAGCATTCAAAGACTTATCAAAAATTTCTACATCATCAGAAGCTTCACTATTGACCGTTTCCTTTGTCTGAGAGGAGTTTGCATTACTAGCAGTGTGTACAGGTAATTCCGCATTAAAGATATCCGATTCGTCATCAATATCCCCTAATGGTTCATTCGCAAAAAATTCAGTAGGTAGTTCGTGTTCCGAACTTGTATGAATATGCGTATTCTCTTGCGTCCAAGCACGAATATTTAAAACAGCAGTCTGCCAGTCTTTGGATTCCGAGTCATTGAAGTAAGCGAAAGCAAAAGGTTGAAAGTATTCATTCATACAGATAAAACGCAAGTCTGCCGGATTGTGTCCTGGCTTACCCAAGTTTCCAGCAAATGTCCGCAACGTTTCAGTATAGCCCGACTCACTATTGAATCGGATTAGGAAGATGCCCGAGGGTTGCCCGGGAGATACGATTAGTTCTTGGCAATCTAAAACTTGATTGGCAACTGCCCCAGTGAGTCCCAATGCTAACTTGCCAAATTTTATGGTAATATCCTCAAGTGCTGAACCTTCTGGAATAGGCAAGTTCAGTTTTTCTTCCAAAAAGTGTAATAACGAATCTTCGTCACCGACGCGTTGAATATCGTCTCGTGTTATTAACATTGTTAGTTTCCTTTGTTGACAGTACTTGATGCCGTATTATCTGGCTTGACTAAAATTTCATTGCCCCGGAAGTATTCACGCTCTGCTCCATTTATTGCTGGTTGAAACGTTTTCATAACCCAATACTGATAAATCGGATTGGCAATTTCACAGAAACCGTCAGGCCCTTCCGAAAGGACACCATAAGCAGACAGCTCATCTATATACTCGTTGTCTATATTGAATCGTACACCTCTATCGCGGGAAACAATTCCCATCAGAAGGGTTTCAAAACGTCGGTTTTTGCGGATATTGGTTATGAGATGCTGAATGTTGACGTTTCGTTCGCGCAGCAATCGCGTATGTGCTTCTGAAAAGTGCGTCATGTCGATGCACTCGGTTTTCGGAATGTCCAATTCTTCAGTAAGGATCTGCGCGAACCGGTTTACAAGGAACGGTTGACCGGCTGTCTGTCTATGGAGTGCTTCAACGACTTCTGCGGTGAAAGGCTGCCCGACAGCATCCGTATACTCAGCAAGGAGTTCCCGCACCTGTTCAAGTGTGAAGTTAGGCAAAGCGAATTCGTCCTGAATATTGAAAGGCGAGATAGAGCGGTCATAGTTAAGTTGGATTATACTCTTAACGCCAACGATACCGAGACTAAATGGACATCGTGCGTCTACATCAGAGAGATAGATGCGGCGGAGTGAATGAAGAAAATCGCTCACGACAATTTGCGGAATGCCATCAAATTCGTCAATTATCATTACAAATCGTTGCGGTTTTAGTAGATTTTCGAGTTCCGTAAAAAAGCGTAGCATTGACAGATGATCGGTTACCTGGGAACCTTGAAGATATTGACGAAGTGCTTCCGATGGCACGTGTCCCCGTTTTTGGAAAATCTTTCCAATTTGTTCACGAATATCTTGGTAGAGTGCATCGTAAAAAACGGAGGCGTTCAGGTTCTTATAGGCTTCAAAATTCAATTGAATAGGGAAATAAGTTATACCGTCGGCTGCGAGGGCATCCAATGCCCACCGGAAAAAGGTCGTTTTGCCCGTCTGGCGAGGAGCAAAGATGACGATGTAGCGACCCTGTTTGACGCGATCGATAAAATCTGCGAGTTCCGTTGTCCGCTTGACGACATAATTTCGCGCCGCATCTACGGGGCCTCGGGTCTCAAAAGTTTTCATCACATCTTCTCCGTGGTTTTAGTGTTTTTAATTAGAATTACTGCTCGTCCGCACTACGGTCTTGTTACGTTTTCGCCGCGTCAGGGAGAGACCACCGAATCCGCTGATGATAGCGATATAGAACCCGAAATCGTACCACCATCCTGTGTTTTGAGGTTCATAAACACGGATATCCGAATTAAAAATGCCCCAAATCAGTGAAATCGGCGCGATCCAGCCGTGCCAGATGCCCCAGAAAAATCCTGCCGGTTTCTCGGCAGTGTGTTTGCCATCACCGGGAACGCATCCCGCAGAGGTGATAAGTGCTATCAATAAAAGTAAACAGACAAGTTTTTGGGGGTTCATTCTCTACTCCTTATTCATTTCGGATTGCGGGTGCTTGGTGTCAACAATTGCACGCGACAATGCCCAATCTAATCGTCGTCGGTAGTGCCCATCGCGGCGTATACCTTTGAATGCTGTCAAGAAAACATCGTGGGTTTTCTCGCGAATTGTTGCTAAGCGAGCGTTGAGCATCTCTATGTCCACGTCCCACGGCACACCGATCTTTGTAATCGAACGGCAGTGGACACGGATCGGATAGTCTTTGAGCTCTTCTGGTGGACAAAAACGGATAGAGGCGGAAACGGTATTATCTATAGCGATGAGTCCGAGATTCCCGTTCGGGTCATTGAACACAATGCTACGGTTCGAGGAAGATTGCGGAAGATGTCTACGCAGTTCATTAATCCCACCGAGAAATTGATTGTTGCGCCAGATGCTAACGTCCCGTGTTACGTGCGGTGCGAATAGTGCCAGACCTACCGGATGTTCGGTATCTTCAAACATATAAGAAGTGTCCCTTGTTCTATTTTTTTCTGTCAGGCTTGCTTGTGTTTTTGGGACTAAAGAGATAAAGTCGCTCAGTCTTTCAAGGAACAGACCGCTCCGAATGAACGCCTCTGGGATAATCGCCGCCACCCATCCGCAATGCGTCAAGCACTGCTCAAGCGCGTATTTGTAGAGATCGTCGTGTTGGGTCGCTTCTGGAAAAGGTAAACCGCGACGCGTGGCGGAGTTGCGTGCCAACCACGGCGGATTGGTGATGCAGACGTTGAACCCTTCGGGAAAGTCCGCAAGCGTGTCGCGTTGTACAATCCCTTTCGCACCCGGTTCGATATCAAAAAATGCCCAATCCCGGCATTGTAAATTTGCCGAATTGATCAATTGTGGAATGTCCTTAGCACCCGCAAACGGTTCTAAAGCCACCTGTTGTTCTAAGTTAGACGCTTCCGCCCACGTCTGGAACGGCTTTAATTGAAACGGATTTCCGCGTGTGTAGTAGCGTCCACTCGCTCGTTTTTCGTCCATATTTTAAATTTTTCGTGTTTTCCTAATAGGTGGGTCTCTTAGATACGCCTATTTTTTCTGAGGCGAGAGGTTATAGACAATCTTTCGCTAACAAATGATTTGGATTAATATAAGCGTATTTAGCCGAAATGTCAAGTGAAATTTTCGTCTGAACCGGACCCATTCAGTTTTCGGTTTTCTGCCGCTGGCAGGATTTCAACTTGACCTATCTATTGCATTTTGCTATAATATCGGCGGTTTAAGGGCAGGGCCATTTAGTTTTAAATATTCACTTTATTTCTGTGAATATACCTCTTCTGTAGGAGCGAGCTGTGCTCGCGATATTGTGTCCAAACGTTAACTTATGTCAACCAAAATCAAGATTGGAACCGAGAACTAAATGGCCCTGGTTTAAGGGTTGGTAAACGGTAGTGAGATATGAATCAGATCATGTACAGCAACGAATCAATAGACTGGAGGCACCAATGCGTTATTCAAATGTAGTATCCGCCCTACTCACAATTGCGATGCTAACTTCTGTTGCTTCAGCAGGCGTATGGCAAGAAAATTTCGATAATGGACTTCCCGATGGTTGGAACGCTGTCAAAGGTGAGTGGGAAATTGAAAAAGACGCTTATGCGGAGACCTCTGGCGCGCAGTACGCCAAGACGATGTTCGGGGATGAAAATTGGGGCGATTACACCCTTGAAGTAGATGTAACGTTGGTGAAAAATGTAAATGTGAACGCGGCGGGTGTGCTAATCCGTGCCGATAAGGACGGCGATAACGGTATGCGGTTCTGGATTCGCACAGACCAGCATAAATGCCAATTCTCCCGATGGAAAGAGAACCAATTTGAGCACATCGTAACGCCTTTACCCGTTGATCCAGAAGTCGGCGAAACCTATCGGCTTAAGGTTATCGCAGAAGGACAAAATTACCAATGTTTCGTCGATGATGAACTCCTGTTTGAAGGAGACGACGATGCAAAATTCCGGGACAGTGGACGCATCGGCTTTATTAGTTATGAGGCACACGTCCATTACGATAATCTGGTCATTGATGGCGCAGACATCCCTTCCTTCGCAGTTGAGCCGAATGGCAAACTGGCGACGCGCTGGGGACAGTTGAAGACAAACGTACGGATTCGGTAACGGATAGGAGACAACGATGATTAGTGTTGAACACCCCTCTGAAATCGGCGCACCTCGCTGGCACGGTCCGCAGCAACGGCACCTCCGCTTTGCTTTGGATACCGCTGAAGTTGAGACGTATCGGAAGAGCGGGTTCCTTATTCTGCGGGATGTTTTTCAACCCAACGAGATTGAGATTTACCGTCAAGAGGCGGAACGGGTAATGGATCGTGCCTTTTCGTTGAGTCGTGAATTCCAACTTGAACCGAAATACAATCTCCGATTCGAGATATTAGCAGACGGTCAGCCGTGGAAAATCGACCCATTTGTCAGTATTTCGCCCCTATTTTCTGCGCTCGCTCGGGACAGAAGGATTATGGATCGGTTGGCATCCCTTTATGACGGTTATGAAGCCGTGCTGTTCAAAGATAAACTGATCTTCAAACCGTCGGAGAGCCACGGTAACGGACTCCATCAGGATTACAATTGGTGGCAGGGATTCCCACACAGCCTCCTCACGGTTTCACTCGCGCTTGATGCAAGCACGAGAGAGAACGGATGCACGCAACTTTGGACGGGTCATCATCAAGGCTTTCTCCATGATCCCGGTTCGCTTGACAAGGGACAGATTGACTCGGAACGCCTCGCAAACGAGGAACACGTCCACGTAGAGTTAGCACCGGGAGATATGGCGATCTTTACCTGTTTCACACCACATTCAGCGGCACCGAATAAATCCGATAGTGCTCGGCGAATGTTGTTCCTGAGTTACAATGACAGCAGGGACGGCGAACACTACACTTCGCACTACGAACATTTCCGTTGGTATCGGACGCGCCCAGATCGTACACCAGAGACAGAACGGGAGAAGTATTATTTTCTCTAACCCCGATTGACAACGAAATAAAAATCTGCTATTATACTCGACAATTAGGACTTACACAATCCGCCTTAAAGTCCGCCTACCCCCCTGATAAGGGGGGATATGGGGGTTGGGGATTTAGGCGGTTTAAAGGATGGAAATTCCACAAAGTCCGCCTACCCCCTGATAAGGGGGGATATGGGGGGTTGGGGATTTAGGCGGTTTAAAGGATGGAAATTCCACAAAGTCCGCCTACCCCCCTGATAAGGGGGGATATGGGGGGTTGGGAATTTAGGCGGTTTAAAGGATGGAAATTCCACTTTTTGTGTAAGTCCTGACAGTATAATTTCTGACACACCTAAGGAAACGAGGACGCGCCGATGCCAATTACGGATGCAATGCCGGAACTCAAGCGAAAACTTCAGTTTTTTCCAGTTGAAAACGAGAACCCATCAACGTTAACACGCGCCCAGATCAAGCATTTCAATGAAAACGGGTTTATTTCACCGCTGGATGTCTTTTCAGAAGCAGAGATCGCAGAACACCGCGACTATTTCAATCAACTCATGGAAAAGGCGTTGGCAGCGGGAATGAATAGTTACTCTATTAACGGATGGCACACTACCTGTATTGGTCTCCACGACCTTGTTACCGAAGATAGAATTCTGAACTATGTGCAGGATCTATTGGGTGAAACATTGATCTGTTGGGGAACGCACTACTTCTGCAAGATGCCGGGTGATGTGAAACAGGTGAGCTGGCATCAGGATGCCTCTTATTGGCCCCTCTCTCCAAGTAAGACCGTCACTGTATGGCTCGCGATTGATGATGCTGCCGTTGAAAACGGTGCGATGACGGTTATTCCGAAATCGCATCTGCACGGGCAGATCGCATTTGAGCGTAGCACTGCTAAGGAGAAGAATGTGCTGGGTCAGACGGTACATGGCGCGACACAATACGGGGACGCACCCTTCCCGTTTGAGATGAAAGCCGGACAGATGTCGTTGCATTCGGACCTGCTGTTACACGGTTCCGAACCGAACGCTTCGGATCGACGGCGTTGCGGGTTAACAATGCGGTTCGTGCCGCCGGATGTCCACGCCGCAAACAATTGGAACCAACGCGCCATCGTCGCCAGAGGCAGCGATCCGAGTGGACACTGGGTTCACAATCCCCGTCCAACCGAAGATAAAATTCCAGCACGATAGTTAATTTTCTTGGACTATTGATTTCAGAGGGTTAAATTTTACCTATGATTCAACTGATTTTACGACTTGTTTCTGATTTTAAGTCACTATTTCCACGACGACTTATTTATGCTGCGATTTCAATCAGTAGTGCCGCCTGTTTTGTGTTGTTCGGTTATGAGTTTATCCGTTCCGTATCTTCGTCACTATTTATTGAGGCGTATGGTGCAGAGAATCTCCCGCGCGGTATGATGGCGATCCCACCGAGTATGATCGTGATGTTGTACTGCTACGGTCGCCTGCTCTCGTGGCTGGGTGCGACGCGCGCTTTGGCGATAACCTCTCTCTTTTCTGGTATTTTGATCCTCGGATGCTACGCTGCACTTGTCCGCGGGATGGATTTCGCCGCGGCAATCATCTACGTGTTCCGTGAAGCGTATATCGTGATCGTCATTGAACAGTTCTGGTCGTTTGTTAACAGTGTGTTGACGACTGAACAGGCGAAGCGTATTAACGGTCCCTTCTGTGCCGTTGCGTCTATCGGTTCATTTGCCGGTGGTATGCTGGTGAGCAGATGGGCAACCGTGTTAGGGTCTGAGGCACTGCTCCTTTTCACAGCAGCATCTCTCGTACCGACAGCAGTTTTCGGCGTAATTGCTTATAGATTCGGCGGTGAACCGGAACCGAGCGAAGCGGAGACTGGCGGAAAACTCGGACACCTCGGCATTGGGACGCTCTTTCGCTCCAGATACCTGATTTTTATCGGCGTATTGATCTTAAGCACGCAGCTGGTCTCTACTGTGCTGGATCTCCGTTTCAACGGATTGGCGGAGGTGGAACTCCCCGATAAGGATACACGGACAGCGTTTTTCGGTAGCGTGTACGGGTACCTTGGACTTGCCGCCGGGATCCTACAATTAGTGGTTGTACCCTTGGCACTCAGGTTTGTCGCCCTTCGCGTTATTCACGTCGGTGTTCCGATGGTTCACCTCGTTAGTAGTTTTGTGTTGACGATTTCGCCATCGCTTCGGAGTGGGACGGCTGCGTACGTGATCTTTAAAGCCTTAGATTACTCGATTTTCCGAGCAGCGAAAGAGTTGTTCTATATGCCGCTCTCTTACGATTCACGCTACCGCGCGAAACAGATTATCGATTCGTTCGGATACCGCTTTTCAAAGGGTGGTAGCGCAGGTGTAATTGAATTAGTGAGGTTGGGTGTCAAAACGATTCCAGGGATAGCGTTCTCGATTACGGCAATGGCGGCGGCGATGGTATGGACACCGATCGCTTTCAGTTTAACGCGAGCGTATCAGAGGTTAGTAAACACGGAATAGGTTTATGAATAATGTGTACATTTGAGATTGACACCAAACGTTTTAGCCACCTTCTGGAGCGGTGTACCTTTAACTCTCCCTGATTTATAATCTGTGATACTTTGTTCCAGTTCTTCAACAACTTCTGGTTGTATCTCTAATCCTTCGTCCGGGTCGTATTCATAATCCTCAAGAAATTGTTCAAATTCCAAATGACACACGAAAAATTCGTAAATCGCTTCCTGAAGGCGGTCCGCCTCAGCAGCTGTTGTTTCATATAGGGAAGTTTCTGCAGCGTCCCCCTCCCTTTGGTTTAGCAACTTAACCACCCGTGCTTGTGCCGCAAAAAATTCGGACTTCACCAGTGTGTGCAGAAATTCTCGGAAAGCATGATTTGATAATGCAGACACTTTTATCTCTGGTACGGAATCAGTCGGGAGGAACGCACCCATTCGTCGGACTTCTCGCCCTGTAGGTGAAGCCCTTCGTTTACGCTGCACAATAGCGACTCGATGTTTTAAAGCGGCGTAAGTATCAGAAGAATCCAAAATCGAAAGGAGGCGCGTTTCATAAGAATCTAATTCAAATGCTACATCATAGTAGTAGCCTTCAAAACACTCACGGAAGACTTCTGTTAACGTATCCTTATCAGCATCTGTCGCAAGCAATGCAAGCAGTCGCTCACGGTCAACAAACAATGAGTGTTCTATAATCGGAAGGAGCCCGTTAAAAAATTGCGCATCTGTCATACTTTCAAAAGGCAATTTTGCCCTGTTTCGTTCCATGCGTCCCTCCTTTGAAACCTGTCCTATATTTCATAGCGGACGAGTTTGCGTGCCGCATCAGCGATCTGTTCCGCGTTCGGGATAACGAAGTTCTCCATTACCGGTGCGAAGGGGACAGGTACCGGCATGGCAGCGACCCGCTCAATCGGTGCATCGAGATAATCAAACGCCTCGCGCACGACAAGCGCAGCGATCTCCGCACCAAATCCTGCCCGACCAACCGCCTCGTGTGCGATGAGCAACCGATTCGTTTTCCGGACAGAGTCGAGGATGCTGTCTTTATCAAGCGGCATCAACGTTCTCGGATCAATGACTTCAGCAGAGATGCCTTCGGCAGCGAGCGTGTCTGCGGCGGTCAACGCGTGTAGAACCATCCGTGAAGTAGCGAGAATTGTGATGTCCTCACCTTCACGCTTGACATCCGCTACACCTAACGGAATTGTATATTCTTCCTCTGGGATCTCTCCCTCTTCTGTGTAGAGGAGTTTGTGTTCAATGAACATGATCGGGTTGTCATCTCGGATGGCTGTTTTCAGTAATCCTTTTGCGTCGTAGGGTGTAGAGGGCATCACGACGAGCAGCCCTGGGATATGCACGAACCACGCTTCGAGGCTCTGTGCGTGCTGCGCTGCAGAGGATCGACCGGCACCGCCTTGCGTCCGAATCACAAGTGGCACATCCAGCTGCCCACCGACCATGTAACGAATCTTCGCGACCTGGTTCACGATCTGATCCATACCGACCGCTGTGAAATCGATGTACATCAACTCCGCGACCGGACGCATCCCTGTAACCGCTGCACCGAGTGCCGTGCCGATAATCGCGGCTTCCGAGATTGGCGTATTTCGGATGCGATCCTTCCCGAAGTCTTTGAACAGTCCATCGGTCACTTTATAGGCACCGCCGTACTCGGCGATGTCCTCACCCATCAGAAAGACCGCGTCGTCGCGTTCCATCTCTTCTGCCAACGCCTCCTTGAGCGCGTCGCGATACGTAATCGTCTTCATTCAATCTCCTTTACCTCTTTTGGGGCGTGCTTTAATAAAACACACCCTCAAATTGCGTCCTCTGCCTTCAGCCATTCAAGCGTCTGCACAAACGCTGCCACTGTTTTCGTAATGTCTTCGTCCGTATGTGCTGCTGTCGTCATCCCACCGTTACTGGCGAGATCAATACCGTTCAGCAACAGACCACACCGGAGACGCTCCTGCATATCAGGATCGCTATTGCCTTTCAATTTCCGATAATCCCATGTATATGGATCAAAATCGGAGGCGCGAACATCCTTTTCACCGTGTCCGATAAGGAGTCTAATCCCCGAAAATTCGCCATAAACCACCCAGTCAAGTCGGTAATCGTCTATGACTTCATTCAGTTCCCTGCGCAGTCGGTCTGCAGTCCGATGCGCCTGCTTGTGCGGTTCGCCTGTCTTAACGATGTTGAGCATTGCGATCCCTGCGGCTGCGGAGAGCGGATTCGCGTTGAAGGTACCAGGGTGCGGCATTTTCAAGCCGTCGCGTTCCGATTTCATTGAGATGAGTTCGAGAATCTCCGTTTTACCAACAAGCGCGCCACCGGGGAGTCCGCCTGCCAGAATCTTTGCCAGCGTTGTCATGTCTGGTGTGACGTTGTAATGCGCTTGCGCGCCACCAGGTGACACTCGGAACCCCGTAATCACTTCGTCAAATATCAGTAGAACATTGTGTGCTTCTGTCAGTTCACGAAGCTGCTTTAAGAATGTTCCGTTCGTCGGGACAATACCGAAAGAGGCACCCGTCGGTTCGAGGATAACACACGCGATGTCTGTATCCGTTTTCAACTGCTTCTCAACAGCATCAATGTCGTTCGGTGGACATAACAGCGTTGTGTCTTTTATCTCCTGCGGGATACCCGGAACACTCATATCAAAAGGCGGGTAAGCACCTAAGATGAGACTATCGTGCCAACCGTGGAAATGCCCGGTGAATTTCAGCACCTTATTCTTGTCTGTATAAGTCCGCGCGAGGCGGATCGCCATCAGCGTCGCTTCTGTACCAGAACTGACGAATCGAACACGCTCTGCTGACGGTATCAACTGCGTCACGAGCGAACCCCACTCCAATTCCAACGGATGACAAGCACCGTAGTGCGTACCTCGATGCATCTGCCTCGTTACCGCTTCCACAATTTCTGGCGGATTATGTCCAAGGAGCAGCGCACCGTGTCCTGCCCAGTAGTCGATGAATTCTTTATCGTCAAGTCCCCATTTTTTTGAACCATCGGCACGCGTGATATAGACCGGAAAAGGAGACATGTAGCGTCCATCGTGCGTTACACCGTCCGGAAACAGATGGTTTGCAGTCTCCGACATCTCTCTATCTTTTGCGAAAGTTTTTTGATAACGCTCTAAAATAGTGTGCATTTTTTCCCCTCGCTTTTGCTGTATTTGTGAATAAGTATAGCACATTTCTGTTTTATTTGCGAAACGAATTTTCGGTAAAGAGGTATCGCGCGATGTTTTATGCTCAAGTGTGATTTCTGTTAATGCGGCCACCCGTTAGAATTGAGATTCAACAGCGCGTCTATTTCGTAGCGCGATACCTAATCGCGCTTTTTTAGTGGTCCCGAAAAGAATAAAATGGCTACTTGCTGCGACATCGGCAATTTTTGCAGGGTATCTCACAATTCCTGCAATTTTTGCGCATTGGCGTAAAAAGAACTTCGTGAACGGAGCTCATTTCTATGAAAACGGCAGCTTTTTAGAGAGAAATTAAAGGTTGCATTTACTTGATAAACCCAGCATTTACGTGTGTTTTAAAGGTATCAATGTGAAAAAGTGAAAAATTTTGGGGTAAAGATAAATAACCTTAAAAGAAATTGGCACGAAAATTGCTTATTTCTACTTATAAATAGGACTTACGCATTCCGTCTTAAAGTCCCCCTGATAAGGGGGATTTAGGGGGTTAATTCCTACTTTTCGCGCCTAAATGTCTAATATTTTCTCAATTTGCGTAAGTCGTAATAAAGACATAAATATAAATACACAAAATAACAGGAGCAAATATGTTATTAACTGATATACAAATTGTTCAAGAGATATGGCCCCAACTGCTTTCTATTGTCCGTGTTCCTCGGACAGAGAGCGACTACCATCAACTCTTAGGTTTACGGACAGATTTAATAACGTTCGTCGGCGAAGATGAAAATCACCCCTTGGTTTCATTAATAGAAGTCATTGAGGTACTCGTTGAAAAGTATGTGTTAGACCGAGATGCAACAGAATGTGACACTTTGTATCGTTTCTGTCTGTTGATGCTTACACAAACAGCAGATGAATCTGAAGAGGACCCATCCGTTCCGTCTAAGTAATATGCGAGAAGGAAATCTAAGATTTGGCGAAATCCAACTATACAGACGCGGACCGAAACTTTACATATCGAAATCTATTTTCCGTTTGACAACTCTCCGAAAGTATAGTATAATTTTCCCTTATACTTTCCCCTAAGGAGCAATTAATGAAACAGATAGAAGGCGGGATTACCGCTGTTTCGGGTGTCCGAGCAGCGGGGGTTCATGCCGGTATTAAAGCCGCGGAAGCAAAAGACGTGGCACTCATCGTTACCGATACGCCAGCGACAGCTGCCGGAGTTTTCACAAAGAACAGCGTTACCGCCGCGCCTGTCATCGTCTGCCGCGAGCATCTCAAGGCTGGTCAAGCGCAAGCCGTTATTGTCAATAGCGGAAACGCCAACGCCTGCACCGGTGAGGTCGGCATGGCAAATGCCCGGCGGATGGCTGCTGCAACAGCAGAACAACTCGGCATAGACGCACCCCTCGTCTGTGTCTCTTCTACGGGTGTTATCGGGCAGCAGTTACCGATGGATAAAATCGAAAACGGGATTCAAGCTGCCGCACGCGCGCTTAGCACCGAAGGCGGAAGCGATGCAGCGGAAGCGATTATGACGACCGATACGCATCCGAAATCTGTTGCCGTAGAGATTGAGATCGACGCTGCACCGGTGCGGATCGGCGGGATTGCCAAAGGTTCCGGTATGGGGGCACCGAATATGGCGACGATGCTCTCCTATCTGACAACGGACGTTAAAATCAGTGCTGAAACGCTTCAGGCTGCGCTAAACCGTGTCGTAGATGATACCTATAACCTCTTAACCATTGATACCGATTGCAGTACAAATGATACAGTGCTGATTCTGGCAACTGGATACGCGGACCATACCGAAATTGTTACAGTAGATGGAGAAGATTACGAAGTATTTTGTCAAGGACTCCAGTTCATCTGTACTGAATTGGTGAAGATGCTCGCCCGCGACGGCGAAGGCGCGACGAAACTCGTTGAGGTGACCGTTAAGGGCGCGAAAAATCGGGACGATGCGGAGAAAACAGCGCGGGCTGTTGCGGAGTCGCCACTCGTTAAAACGGCTGTGTTTGGGAATGATGCCAACTGGGGACGGATTATGATGGCGATCGGGAAATCGGGGGCGGAATTCGATCCCTATCAGGTGGATGTCTACCTTGCCAATTATCAACTCGTCAAAGCAGGGATGGATGCCGGTTACGATGAAGACAAAGCCACGGCTCTGTTCGCACAGGATCCGGTGCGCATTACGATTGATCTCGCTGCTGGGGACGCAGAGATTACTATGTGGACATGTGATTATTCTTATGATTACATCCGAATCAATGCGGATTACCGGACATAACCTTCGAGCGGGAGTCAAAAGATGAGACATACAACTGAAATCAAACTTGCAAATTTAAGGGATCTATTTTCGGTAGAGGCAGGGGTTATGAACCCCGAAGATGTGCGGCGACTTACCGTTACGGATGCACTCGTTGATACCGGGGCAACACGTCTCTGCTTACCAACATCACTCATTGAAAGACTCGGTCTCACACCTGTCAGTAAAAGGACTGCGCGAACTGCCGCTGGCATCGTGGAGCGCACCGTCTATTCTGAGGTTGAATATACCCTTTTAGATCGAAGCAGCACCATCCGGGTAACCAATCTACCTGAAGGGGCACCAGTGCTCATTGGGCACAGGGTCTTAGAAGAACTTGACCTCTGCGTTGATATGAAAAAGGGACTCATCTATAACCCCGCACATGGTGATGATTGGATCGAAGAACAACTCTGAACAATATAGAACTGAACGCAGAATTCCCTATGTTTTGATGTTGCCTCAAATTTCTTCTATTCTAACCCAATTTGCTACCAACGGATTTTGAGCATTGTGACACGGTTTTTCCAACACTCTCTTCACCCCGTAGGGGTGTTATGTCTATAGAAAAGGCAGATTTAAGCGACTGCACTCCGTAGGAGTGCTATGTCTATAAAGCTGAAGCAGCTGCCCATCGCGAACAACTAAAAAAGACCAACGCACTACGAAAGAACGACGCAAACCAGTACAACAAAAATATCCACTTAACAAAGGAGATGAATTCAGATGAGATCCGAAACAGGTTATACCGTAATCCTTCCCGAAGACTTGCCGTGGGAGGTGTCCAACACTATGAAACTTCCGAATGCCTATATTACAATTCCCCTGGAAAGCGAGAATCTGAGGGTACGGTACTGGAAACTTCCACCATATTCTGCAAATACCTTACATAAACACATAAGTTCAGAGGAACTTTATATCGTCCTTGAAGGAACAGGCAAAATTCGGATTGAAGACGAGACTATTACGGTTCCAAAATATGGAGCGGTACTCGTTCCCGCTGAAAAGTTCCGTCAAATCTTCAATAATACATCTCAAGAAACTTTGTGGCTTATTATCGGAGAACCCGAAATGGAATTGGAAGGTGGCAAAGAATTTCGCCCCGAGATGTTTTATCCTGAAAACCCTAAACAACTGCCAAAAGAACTGGATGGGCATCAGTGGCCGCCAAAGTAAGAAACAAAGGGTCTTTCATCAAATTCTTAGACCTCATTGAAAACACCAAGCGATAATGTATCAGTAATTATGGGCTTCACTATAACTCAAGAATTCAGCTTACGACTCGATCCCACTATCAACTTTCGGTAGCACAGGCGTGTGTAAAGTTTTTAGGAGCGGCTATAATACTGTATAAGCCATTGTGACAAAAATTTTACACACCCCTAATTAAAAATTAATTTGACATTTAAAAGCAAATGTATTAAACTATATATGCTTTTGGCACGTAGAAGGTTTTCTACGTGAATGTTGTAGTAAAAGATGCGGGAGTAGCTCAGTGGTAGAGCTCCACCTTGCCAAGGTGGAAGTCGCGAGTTCAAATCTCGTCTCCCGCTCCATCTTTTTTCGGTGGCGTAGCCAAGTGGTAAGGCCAGGGCCTGCAAAGCTCTTATTCGTCGGTTCGATTCCGACCGCCACCTCCATCATCTCTCTCCGATACGGGCGGTTAGCTCAGGTGGCTAGAGCGTTTGCTTGACATGCAAGAGGTCACAGGTTCAAGTCCTGTACCGCCCATCCTTCCAAACTTCTCCAACCGACCTGAACGACAAAAACATAGCGGATTTAATGCTGCGGGTTTTTTAATTGGCACTTCCGTTCGTACATAGTGTACAATTATTTCGTAAACCGTGTACGAAAAAAGACGTTAAGTCTATTAAGACTCATTTTGAAACCCACACAAATCGACATATAATATGTGAGAGTGAACCGCAATGCGTGAACCCAATCAACCCGAAGAATATTTACAACGCCTACGCCATTCAACCGCGCATATCATGGCGTATGCCGTACAACAACTCTTTCCAGATGGCGAACGTACCGTTAAACTCGCGATCGGACCCCCGATTGAAAACGAGTTCTATTACGATATGGAGGTGCCGCGCCCGATTACACCCGACGATTTCCCTGAAATCGAAAAGCACATGAAGACGATGATTAAAGCCAATGTGCCTTTTGAACAGGAGACGTGGACCTACGACGATGCCCGCCAATGGTTCAGTGAACGCGACCAAACATTCAAACTCGAATTAATCGACGGCATCTCTGATCGGGAAGTCAGCGCAAGCGATGAAGGTGTCGCTGACGAAGGTGTTTCCATCTATCATAACGGTGATTTCACAGACCTTTGTAAGGGACCGCACGTCGAAAAAACAGGCGAATGCTGGCACTTCAAACTGCTCCGCGTTTCTGGCGCTTATTGGCGCGGTGATAGCAATCGCGAGCAGTTGCAACGGATTTACGGCACCGCATGGGAGACCAAAGCCGACCTTCAGGCATACTTGACACAACGCGAAGAAGCCGCGAAACGCGACCATCGTAAACTCGGTCGCGAGTTAGAGATTTTTCAGATGCATCCGGAATCGCCAGGCAGCCCGTTTTGGCTCCCGAAAGGCGCGTTCATCTATAACCTCCTCTCCGAAAAAGTCCGAAAACTCTATCTCAGCGAAGGCTATCAGGAGGTGCGGACACCACTCATTTACGATAGCAGCCTCTGGCAGACCTCTGGGCATTGGGAACACTTCAAGGACGATATGTTCATCATCGAAGGTGAAGATGGCGAAACAGCAAGCGCGCTCAAACCGATGAACTGTCCCGCACACATGCTGATTTACAAAAGCGCACGCCATAGCTACCGCGATCTCCCCTACCGTCTGCACGACCAAGGCGTGCTACATCGCAATGAAGCCACTGGCACATTGACAGGTTTGTCGCGGGTGCGTCAGTTGTGCCAAGATGACGCACACAACTTCGTTACGGAGGATCAGATCGCCGATGAATATGAACGTATCCTCGGACTCTTCCAACGCATTTATGGCACCTTCGATCTGCCGTTCCGATGCGATTTAAGCACGCGGAACCCAGATAAATTTATGGGAGATGTGGCAGTCTGGAATCGCGCAGAAGTGATGCTCGAAGATGTGCTGAAAAATAATCAGATTGAGTATACTATTGACCCGGGCGAAGCTGCGTTCTACGGGCCTAAACTCGATTTTCAGGTACGAGATTCGCTTAACCGGGACGTACAGTGTGCTACCGTACAACTCGATTTTCAACTCCCGGAACGGTTTGATCTCATCTATGTTGCACCCGATGGCTCCGAAAAGCGACCGGTGGTGATTCATCGAGCAATTTTGGGCAGCTTTGAACGGTTCATCGCGATGCTCATTGAGCATTATGCAGGGGCATTTCCGACATGGCTCTCTCCCGTCCAATGTGTTGTCATGACGATTAGCCAACGCTTCGTTGACTACGGCAGAGAGGTCGAACAACTTCTGTTACAAAAAGGGTGTCGTGTTACGTTAGATAACAGCGACGACAAGATCGGCGCAAAGATTCGCCAAGCCAGATTGCAACGTGTCCCCTATATGTTAATTATCGGTGGACGTGAGGAGGAGAGCCGCACCGTCAGTGTCCGGAGTCGAGATGAAGGCGACATCGGCGCGATGGCACTTGATACCTTCGTCGATAAACTTGTTCAGGAAGCCGACTTAGATTTCTAACAATTAAAAAAGGAGTGTACCCCATGGACAAAATTTTGACGGTTCCGAAACCCGTCCTGTATAGACTGACAATTTATACCTTTCTCGTCGGAATAATAGCTTTTAGCGGTTGCAGTGCTTCAAAGCAGGTCACCCGTGTCGATACCGACACCACGATTGATCTGTCCGGACGCTGGAACGATACAGATTCGCGGATGGTGGCAGATGAGATTATTGGCGATTGTTTGAACCATCCCTGGATCAACAACCACGGGATAAGTACCGGTGGTAAACCTGCCGTAATTGTCGGTGGCATCCGTAATAAAAGCATGGAACATATCGCCGTCGCTACATTCATCTCTGATATTGAACGTGCATTTATCAATTCCGGGAAAGTCCGGACTGTTGCCAGTTCAAGTGAACGGAGTGAACTTCGCGAAGAACGCGCGGATCAGGCGGAATTCGCGTCGCTTGAAACCGTTAAGCAGATGGGACGAGAACACGGTGCTGACTATATGATGACCGGCGAAATAAATACCATTGAAGACAGAGAGGGCGGCGATCAGGTCGTCTTCTATCAAACCGACCTTACACTGACGAACATCGAAACCAACGAGAAGGTTTGGATCGGTCAGAAAAAAATCAAGAAGTTTATCGGACGAAGCAAGTTTAAAATGTAGGACATTCTCAACACTGCTGTTTGGGCAGGTCTCCGTGCCTGCCCACCGCTATTTATCTAATCTCAAAAATGATCAAAACACTTCCCTTTCTGCTTATTATCCCCCTGATGATAGGGTGTGCTGGCTATAAATTTCAAGAAGTCGGAGTCGCATTGGAGACAGGCAAGCCAGAGGATGCCTACACCTATCTTCGGAAAAAAGCACCGAAAAAGCCAGATATCCCTTACCAGTTTGAATTGGGACTGGTCGCCCATTATGCCAAGCGTTTTGCGGAGAGCAGCGCGGCACTTGACATAGCCGGAGATATTGCAGAAGACCGCTACACCAAAAGTGTTTCAAAAGAGTTAGGTTCGCTGGTTACCTCCGACAAATTACGTCCCTATTCTGGTACCCAGTATGAACGACTTTTAAGCCACTATTATCGTGCGCTCAACTATATCTACCTAAATCAATTAGATGGCGCATTGATAGAATGCCGCCGTGCCACCGCTCTCATCAACTATTTCAAGGGTGAAGATGAGAAGTACGATTTCTTCGGTGCCGCATTCCTTGCACACTTTTCAGGTATGTTATTTGAAGCAGCGGGTGAGTGGAATGATGCCTTGATCTCTTACAAACAAGCTGCCGAGTACCATAAAAACGCCGCAGAGAAAACCGGCGTGAGCACACCAGCGGATATTGGACACGCACTCCTCCGATTAACACGCAGACTCGGTTTTACCGATGAATTTGAACGTTACCGAGACCAATATGGAGAGCCACCTGAACACCCCGAAAACCATGGCGAACTAATCCTCTTTTACGAAAGCGGCTACGTTCCTCCCAAAGTTGAGGAAAACTTGATATTTCCGATCCTCAAAACAGACAAGGTAGACGATGCTGAAAAATTTGTGCCGACACTGATAACACGCGAGGGAGCGGTCTATGAAGAGGTGAAGCTGGAATATCTTCTACGCGTTGCGATGCCAACTATCGGTTCTATACGTCCCCGCTTTTCAGGAATTCGTGTAGCAGCAGAGGGAAATCAAGAGACAGATGGTGTGCTTGTGGAAGATGTAGAAAACATCGCAATTGAAACCTTTAATAAAGAACGTTCTATCATCCTTTTCCGAACGTTACTTCGGGGTGTCGGAAAATACCTGCTTTTCCGACAGGCAAACAAGAAAAATGAAGCTTTAGGTCTCCTTACGAATCTCGCCGGTGTTGTGTCAGAACAGGCAGACACGCGTTCTTGGCAGACACTTCCGAATCAGATTTTTATGGTGCGGATGCCCCTCCCCGCAGGCACACACACGCTCAACCTCTCCTTTCTCGATGCAAACGGACAGGTACGCGAAAGTCTGTCTGTGCCAGATATTAGGATTAACCCAAATCAAACAACCTTTTTGAACCACCGAACCTACGATTGAACTTTTCCGACTGCAACATAGAGAAAAACAATGGAACGTATCTATTTAGATTACAACGCTACAACCCCGCTCCGTCCAGAAGTCCGAGACGCGATGATGCCGTATCTCACCGAGGCGTTCGGAAACGGCTCCAGTATCCACGCCTACGGACGCGAGGCACGCACTGCGATTGACACCGCGCGGGAACAGGTCGCGGAACTCATCGGTGCCAAAAGTCCGAGCGAAATCGTCTTCACAGGAAGCGGCACCGAAGCCGATAACCATGCCATCAAAGGGTTAACCGAACTGCAAAAAAGCCGCGGCAAGGGCAACCATATCATCACCTCTTCTGTAGAGCATCACGCCGTTTTGCATACCTGCCACTATCTGGAGCAACGCGGTTTCGAGATAACCTACCTTCCCGTGGATAGATACGGACGCGTGAGCGTTGAACAACTCCGTGACGCTATCCGGGACACCACCGTGTTGATCTCCATCATGCACGTCAACAACGAGAACGGCACGATCCAACCGCTTGAGGAAATTTCTCAGATCGCACAAGAACACGAGATCCCTTTCCACACGGATGCTGTGCAGTCGATCGGTAAATTGGCGATGGACGTTCAGGAATTCGGTGTGAACCTGCTCTCGCTCTCCGGTCATAAGATTTACGCGCCGAAAGGTATCGGGGTCCTCTATATCCGCCGCGGCACCCGGTTGGCGAACCTCGTTCACGGGGGTGCACATGAGCGCAACCGTCGTGCCGGATCCGAAAACGTTCCGGCTATCGTTGGACTCGGTGTCGCCGCCGAACTTGCGCAGCAGGAACAGGACACCTATGCAGTGCATCTTGACACCTTAACGCAACGACTCCGCGAAGGCTTAGACGCGCACATCAATCGGCTGCACTACAACGGACATCCCGATCACTGTGCACCCGGTACCCTTAACGTCTCCTTTGAAGATGTCGAGGGTGAAAGTCTGATCTTACGATTGGATATGGAGGGTATCTGTGTCTCGACCGGTTCTGCGTGTACCTCTGGTTCCATGGAGCCATCGCATGTGCTCGCGGCACTTGGCCTACCGCCGCGCTTGGCACAAGGCACTGTCCGTTTCTCCTTGGGTCGGAACACAACCGAAGCAGAGATCGATGCAGTAATTACCAAATTGCCCAAAGTTATCCAACAGATGCGGACGTTGTATAGGCGATAGATTTCCAAAAGGAGGAGGAAATAAACAAAGAAAATAGCCCGTTTTTGTGCAGTTCAAAAACGGGGCTGTCCCTTTCCGTGCAGTTCATCCGATTATTACCCCCAAAATTCAGCACTTTTGATATTGGCATAAAACTTGCGTTTACCTCAAACAACTACTGTTTTGGAGGGAACGACAATGCGTATCAAAAGAACCTCAGGTGCCTTGATAACTTCTATGGTTCTCCATCTTGTCGTAGCACTTGTTACTGGCATTTATTTGCTAACACAAACGCCACAATTCCGAGAACTCATAGATGCCGAAGTGCTACAACGCAAAGTGCCGCCGGGTCCCAAGGTGCGAAAGCCTATCGTCAAATCTTTTACACTTAAGCCGACTGTTCCAAAACGAAATAGTGTTGTTGTCGAACAGGTGCAATTACAACCCCGTGTAACGACTGTGTTTCTTGACAGACCCGTTTTCCAACCCCGAAGGGTGCTTGTGATTTCAGAGCAAACCATCAAGGTTAATCCACCGATTGATCCAAACGTGCCGAGAGTCACCACACCCGAAGAACCTGTTCCAACAGTTGCAACACCAGCAAATCTAACAATATCGGATGCCCCGGATGCCTTGGCATTCTCGTCCCCTGTGGCAAGTGCACCTTCTGTTAGATTCGCTAATACTTATCGCGGTGTCGCTGGTACCGCTGTGCAGGTGAAAGTCGCCTTTGAACGTCCGCCTGGACTTAAAATGGTCGAAAACGTTGGTGCCGCACGTGAGGCACTCAGCGATGTCGTTGAGAACATCGTCCTCGGTAATAACGAAGTACTGCCACTGCCAAAAGGGGAACCGGGTGGACGCGTTATTGGTAGAGGCAGAGACATCCGCGGTGTCCTTCGTTTCACACGGATCCGGCACGATCTTTCTGACTGGTGGGCGGATGCTTCAGCACTCAACGCATTAACGAATTGGCTCAATGAACGTACCAAGATCAGAACTGATATGAACGTTGAAGGAGGAGCGGTAAAACTCAACGATGCCAACCTCTTCAAAACACCGCTCGCCTTTATGACAGGACATGATCCATCACTCGTCCGCTCCCGGAAACTCTTTGGATGGGGATACGGTACCGGTAAAATGGCTGGCAGTCTTACTGAGTCTGAAGCTGCTGGTCTGCGTCGTTATCTCGTCGAAAAAGGCGGATTCCTCGTCTTTGACGACTGCGGTGTGAACGCTCCCGCACAGGCGATGGTGCGTCTCTTCCTCGCACAGATGCGCTACGTCATGCCTGAGTATCAAGTTGAACGGATCTCTAACAACCACGAAATCTATAATAACTTCCATCGAATGGGGGGACCGCCTATCGGTTTTGATATCTTCTGGTGGGGTACACGTCCGCCGAAACGGAACTACCTTGAAGGTGTTTCCGTCGGTAATAGGTTGGCGGTTATTGTTAACCGTCGCGACTATATGTGCGCGATGGAGACAGTGAGTATCCCAACACGCAGTGTCCACTATTCACCAGGGGTCTACCGTTTCATGACCAACGTCGTCGTCTATGCGTTGACACACGGCTCAATTTCTGATTACTCCGATTATATTCCTGAACACAGGTTAGCCGAGAAGGAGCTTCCGACGCGCCCACCCCAAGCCGCGCGGGTCAGTGATTTTGAATAAGATAGGACTTACGCAGGTTGCTTTTTTATAGCACAAACTTCCCAGTTTGTGGCAGGAGACCGCTGTGTTTTCCGAAAATTCTCACTAACAGAAAGGACTGCCATCGAAATTGCGTAAGTCCTGTAAGATTTGTATTACACTGTGCAGCTAAATCACGCACCTTATTGAGGGTTATCCAATTATCATCAAAGGTAACTGGATAGCCCTATTTTTATTTGCCGAATCTATTTATAGTAGATCCCGTAAGTATTTGCATACGCGGGGAACCGTAGGGGTGTTTTTGCTTGGGTGTTTCTTCAAGGTTACCCAACCCCTACGAGCCACGAGTGTAAACTTATTTTCCGATTTTACTATAAACTTCATCAAACCGCACCGGATACTCACCAGAATCCTTGAATACTACAAAACCCTCTTGAGTCTTGTTGGGACAGAAAACTATTTATAGAGGCTTCCTGAGAAAAAAGCATCTTATAGACAGCCTCGCTAACAATGGTGCCCCATTTTTTTTATCCCAAATCTATTGAAACATATTCCTTTCGCTGGCGCGGTTGCAAACATCCTAACAAACGCTATTCTTTTTCCTATTGACAAAAAAGGCGAATCCGATAAAATAAGATACACGATTTCGGGTATCTATCACCTAATCTTCGGGCAGGAAGCCCAATGCTTTAGCATTGGGAGGAATGTCCGCTCCTATAAATTTCTTGACATTGCTATCAAATTTGTAGTATAATTAGAGTATCAGGTTGGCAAGCATTCTTAGCGTTGCCACTTGGCAATGTGCTTGCCTCCCACTAAGAAGGGATAAAAGCCTGATACCTGATATACCATGAAATTAACATTTAGATACCCTGTGTATCCTACGAAAACACAGGAAACAACATTATTAAACTGGCTTGACCACCTTTGCGAACTTCAGAACTCTGCGCGCCATGACCGCAAAGTTGCTTGGGAGACTGAAGGTGAACGCGTTTCTTGTTATGACCAGCAACAGAAGTTGAAAGTTGCCCGTGAAAAATACGAGGACTTTCGCGAAGTGCCCCAGGATATGCAAGTGTGTGCTTTGGAACGCACCGATAAAGCGTTTGATGGTTTTTATAGACGCTGCAAAGAAGGTGCTGCGAAAAAGGGGTATCCAAGACACAGAAAACAGGTTAAATCTATGTCGTGGAAACTCCGTAAACATAAACTCAAAACAGGTGAGCCTGTCCGTCAAAATCCTATCCGAGAAACCGCGTGGAAACATGACCGTTTGAAAGTGCCGAAACTGGGTGAAATCAAGATATACATGCACCGCCCGCTTCAGGGCGACCCAAAAAGCGTTACACTCGTCAAAAAAGCGTCGGGCTGGTATGCTCATATCTCTTGTGAACTTCCAGATACGCCGAAAGTTGAACCGACAGAAGCGATTGCGGTTGATATGGGAACAACGCATTATTTGACGACTTCTGAAGGCAAAAAAGAGGGCAACCCGCGCTGGTATCGTCAAGCAGAAGGCTTAACCCGCAAGCATTCCAAAGACCTTTCTCGTAAGAAAAAAGGTAGCAACCGAAGTAAGAAACAACAACATAAACTCGCTTTACACCATGAGCGGACTGCGAATAGACGCAAAGACTTTATCGGTAAACTCGTCTATAAACTCTACCACCATCAGAAAAATAATGTTTTAGTGGCAGAGGACTTACGCGTATCTAACATGATCAAAAACAAACACCTCAGCAAGAGCATTTCCGACGCGTCTTGGGGAACCTTCTTTAGGTGGTGTGGGAACATAGCCGAAAGAGACGGTTTCCATTTCCACCAAGTCGGTCCCAAGAATACCTCGCAAACGTGCTCAAGTTGTGGGCAGAAAGCAGAAAAAAAGTTATCGCTATCGGTGCGAACTTTTAACTGTCAGTTTTGTGGCACTTCTATAGATAGAGACCACAACGCTGCGATAAACATACTTCTAAAGGCAGCTGCTGCCTTTCGTGGAGAGCGGTGGGTTACCACCCTCAATGAAACGAGAAACAAGAACGAAGCAACAAAGACAACGGGCTTTAAGACTGCTGAACAACTGTTGTTCAATGATCTCTTAACAAGCCCAAGTCTTAGGCTTGGGTAGTTGACACTGCTAACTGAAATTCTATTGTATCAAAGGACTAAAATATGGAAAAGACACATCTACTTCAGGCACCCCACCTCCACGCTATTGCACGTAACATATTTGTCGCCGCAGGGACGACACGGCACATCGCCGAGGATGTCGCCGAGATACTTGTCAACGCCCACCTCGCTGGGCATGATTCGCACGGGCTCCTGCGCGTTCCGGCGTATCTACGCGGTATTGATGCCGGACATCTCAAACCCGCTGCAGAACCTAAAATCCTCGCAGAGACACCGAATACCTTGCACATTGATGCACAACGCGGCTTTGGACACTACGCCTCACGCTGGTCAATCCATAAAGCCATTGAGAAAGCGAAATCCGCTGTCTCCTGCAGTGTTAGCATTAGCAACGTCGGACATATCGGACGTTTAGGTGAATACGCAGAAGCAGCAGCGAGAGCCGGATGTATCTCAATGATTACCGTTGGAAATGGCGGCAGAGGTGCAGGACCAACAGTGCCTTACGGTGGTGCCGAAGGTGCTTTCGGCACGAACCCTATCTCTATAGGTGTACCTACGGGGGACGACTCTCCTTTTATCGTTGACTATGCCACAAGCATGATCGCGGAAGGAAAAATTCAAGTCGCACGGAGTAAAGGGATAGACCTGCCTGAAGGGTGCATCCTTGACAAAAACGGGATGCCCAGCGTCACACCCGCTGATTTCTACGACGGCGGCGCGCTCCTTGCATTCGGGAAGCATAAAGGCTACGCCCTCGCTATGTTCACATGTCTGCTCGGTGGGTTGGCAGGAACTTATGACGTTGACAGCGGTAGAATGAACGGGACCTTCATGCAAGCAATTGATGTCAACGCCTTCACACCGGTTGAAGAATACCAGAAAGGTGTGCGCGCCTTCTTAGACGGCATCAAATCGACACCACCCGCACAAGGCTTCGACGAGGTGTTGGTCCCCGGCGATTTCGAGTTCCGCTCTCGCCAACAACGCTTAAAAGAAGGCATTGAGATACCCGATACGATCTACAATCAATTGCAAGAATGTGCAGAGAAATTGGACATCTCCATCGACGAAGATACTGTCGAAGAAGATGATAGAGCACACTACGGTCCACTCTCATGATGAGATGGAGGGATTTGCTTGGGTATTTCCTCGGGTTTCTTCAGATATACGTAAAGGCACGCTAAGATTCAACTCGCCTTACCGAACCGCAAGGAGAATTTAAAATCAGAAGATGCGCGTAGCTTGAAACGAAGTGGAAAGCGGGTCTACGGAAAGGCACTTCAAACCCTCAACCCACCTCACCGAACCGCAAGGAAAATTCAAAAAATGAATAGGCACATATTTCAAGCCGCAGATCTCCAGAAATTTACAAACGATCTCTTTGTCGCGGCAGGCACGCCACAACACATTGCCGACAACGTTGCCGAGATTTTGATAAAAGCCAATCTCGCCGGACACGATTCGCACGGTGTACTTCGGATTCCGTCTTATCTTGAAGGTATCGAAAACGGTGGCATCCAACCCGCTGCCGAACCGAATGTACTCAGCGAAACGGATAACACGCTTCACATTGATGGCGAGAAAGGTTTCGGACACTATACGGCTCGCTACGCTATCCGCCGCGCGATCGAGAAGGCGAAAACCGGACGCACCTGCTTCGCGACCCTTATTCGGACAGGACATATCGGGCGACTCGGTGAATACGGTCAGGAAGCTGCTGAATCTGGATGTATCGGTATTATCACAGTCGGTGGCGGTTCAAAGGGCAGTGGACGGATTCTCCCGTTTGGCGGTGCCCTTGGCACACTCGGTACAAATCCGATTTCTATCGGTGTCCCGACCGGTGATGATAGACCCTTCCTGATTGACTTCGCAACAAGCATGATCGCAAACGGCAAAACCTACGTCGCCGACAGTGAAAATCGGGATCTGCCAGAAGGATGTGTCGTAGATAAACACGGGAATCCGACTGTCAAAACTGCTGAATACAATGATGGCGGTAATCTGTTGGCATTCGGTAGACACAAAGGGTACGCCCTCTCTCTATATGTGGCACTGATCGGTGGACTGGCAGGAACGTTTAATATTGCGTCTGGACAGATGAATGGACTCCATATCCAAGTGATAGATGTCAACGCCTTCACACCACTTGAAGAATACCAGAAAGGCGTGCGCGCATTTTTAGATGCTATCAAGGCGACTCCGCCTGCCCACGGGTTTGATGAGGTGTTAGTCCCCGGCGATTTTGAAGCCAATTCGCGAGCACATCGTCTGGCAAACGGTATTGATATACCCGATACAATCTATCAGCAGCTTCAGGAGTGTGCTGAAAAGTTGGATGTTCCCATGGCGAAAACACAGTGATTGATGCTGATGAGGCGGTTTATCGCATGTCGTTCAAATACCTCTTCCTCACAATAACGGTTTTGTTGACGCTTCCGTTCACCGCCTTCACGCAGGAGCACACTTTTTTTAGACACGGCGGCAGCGTGAGGACAGTGGCATACTCCCCAGTGAATCCGTTCGTCCTCGCGAGTGCAGGCGATAGCCGGGCAGTAAGGTTATGGGATTTACAGAACGACACTGTTACAACACTCGGTTCACATGCTGATACCGTCAACGCTATCGCTTTTTCTCCGGACGGTCAGCTGCTCGCAACTGGTGGTGATGACTACGCTTGTAAATTGTGGGATGTTCCACTTAAAAGGCGTGTCGCGACCTTCGAACATATTGTCAATAGAACCCGCGCACAAATCAAAGCGGTCGATTTTTCTCCTGATGGACAACTGCTGGCGACTGCTGGCATCGATGTAAAATTGTGGAACGTTCAGACCCGCGCGGAGATAGGCACGCTTGAACACGGCGCCTGGGTGCTGGCGGTCACCTTCTCACCGGACGGACGGCTCCTTGCTACCGGGGAGCAAACCGGACAGGTTAAGGTCTGGGACGTTCAAAGCCAACAGATCGTTGCGCAATTCACAGGCGACGCTTCATCTGTCTACACAGTTAAATTTTCTCCCGATGGTAAAATCCTTGCTGGCGCCGGGTATACAGGAGAGGTTGGATTGTGGAAAGTAGAGAATTGGGAACGTCTCGGCACGCTTTCTGTTAGCGCGACCGTCTCGACAATCGATTTTTCACCCGATAGCACTAAGCTCGCCAGTACGGGTTACGAATCTGTGAACTTCTGGACAGTCGGCACCGGTGAAAAAATCACCTCACTTATGAGTCACCCGGGCTGGATAAATGCGATAGCCTTTTCACCGGATGGAGAGACACTCGTGAGCGGCGGCGATGATGAGATGCTACGTCTCTGGGACATCACCCCATACACTTCCGCAACGCAAGAAAGCGTGCGGCTCATCTATTTCCTCCCACGCGATCGCAGCCTGCAACCGGATATGTGGACGAAACTCGATAGGCTGATAAGAGACGTACAAAATCTCTACGCCGATGAAATGGAACGCAACGGGTTCGGCAGAAAGACTTTCACCTTTGAAACCGATGAAGAGGGAGAAACGCTGGTCTATCGTGTTGATGGCAAGTCCAACGACCGGTACTATCATACGCAGACACAAGAGAAAGTCTATGCCGAAGTCGCTTCTCAGTTTGACACGACCAAACACGTCTATCTCATCGTTGTAGACATTAGCAGCGAATCCATTGAACATGAAGATATATGTGGGGTCGGGGGCGGGAATTGGTTTGAAAATGGAGAACTGAGACGGAGCGGGGGTGGATACGCCGTCGTCCCTGCGTCTGGACGGTGTTTTGATGCTGAAACTGGCACGCTTGTGACGGCGCACGAACTCGGACACGCTTTTGGGCTGGAACACGATTTCCGAGACGATACCTATATCATGTCCTACGGGGCAGCACCGAATCGGTTATCGAAGTGTGCCGCCAGTTGGTTAAACGCGAACCGCCTGTTTAACACCGACCAAACAGCCTTCAATGAACCGACGCTGCTACAGATGCTCACGCCAACCGCTTACGCACCGAATGTTGAGGATTTTAACCTACAGTTTGCGATAGCGGATCCAGATGGTATCCACCAAATTCAATTGTTCGTTCCAACGACGGCTGAAGACCCCGCACCCGGTTTCAAGCTGCACAGTTGTAGCGACGGACAGATACAAAGCAGCACCGTAGAATTTGAGACACCAACGCTAACTGAACACCGAGAAAACACCGTCGCGCTTCAAGTCATTGATGTATACGGTAATATCACGCGGCAGGAATATACACTCACAGCAGACGATACCCTCCCTGTTAAAAATATCGAAAACCCAGCAGATGTCAACAGCGACGGAATCGTGAATGTTGACGATCTGATATTAGTTGTCCAAAATTTCGGTGAAACGATTCCGAAGGATGCCGATCCGAACCCTGATGTTAATGGAGACGGTGTCGTTAACATCATAGATGTCTTCTTAGTTTTTGCACAGTTGGATAACGTGCCGACAGCACCCGCACTGCACGCGCTTACGGCTGCAGACCTACGAACCTGGATTCACCAAGCCAAGTATCTTGATATATCAGGCGACGCTTCACCGCTCCATCCTGACACCGTGGAAAAGGGCATCGCTATCCTTGAACGCCTCCTCGCAACGCTCGTACCGATAGAGACAGTACTCCTGCCAAATTACCCGAACCCGTTTAACCCAGAGACATGGATCCCGTATCAACTCGCTGAAGCAGCGGATGTGACGTTGTACATCCATTCTATGAACGGCATTTTGGTGCGGACATTGAGACTCGGGTATCAGTCAGCGGGAAAATATCAGAACCGAACCCGTGCAGCGTATTGGGATGGCAGAAACGAACTCGGCGAACCTATCGCAAGTGGTGTCTATTTCTATACGCTAACAGCAGATGATTTCACAGCAACACGAAAAATGCTCATTCGGAAATAGTATCAAATGACCATAGGATAGCTGGAGTGCTGATGTTTATTAGGTTCCCAGCAATCGTTTCTGAGTGGGTTAAGTTGAGTTCGCTGGCATCATCTTTGAGAAATGATGCGTTTAGCGATAAACATGTTGAAAGTATAGCAAAACCCGTAGGGGATGTCAAGAGTCTCATTGGGCTTCTCCTTGGGGTGTCGCTTCATCGTTTGTAGATGAATTAGCAAGGTTTGCATCCATGGTTTGGAGTTGGTGCTGCGGAATCAGGTCAAGATATTGAGAGATGACGCGTTTAGAACGTCGCGTAATCTGTGAGATTTTATCAATATCTGCGGTTGCCTTGCGAACGACTTTGACGGACTCATAATCTCGAATGTATCGGTCAACGGCTTCCTTAGAATGCTTGGTTTTCGCAGCAATAGTAGGTGTTAGATGTCCTTGAAGATAGAGCGTTATGATCTCTTTCTTATGGGTGATAGCACCCGATAAGTCATGGATATTGCCACGAGTCGGCAAGAGTTGTCCACTATTATTTTGCCATTCTTTGACATAATCGTTGATGACCGCATCACAGACATTCAGCAAGACAGCTAAGTCAAGATGGGTCAATAATGCGCCTTGGTCATAAGCCTGATGACACCAACGAACCAAGCGATTGATCCGCAGCTGTCGTGAGGTAAAACCGTTGCGAAAGGATTCAATATCCTCTGTAGCGAGGTAAGTTAGGATGATCGGTTTCATACGTGTTTTGATGATGGCTTTTCCTTTTTCAGGATATTCATCAATCGGCACTGCCATCCAAACAAGTTGTCCATACCTGAGGTATCGTTCATCAGGGAGTTGGTCGCCCGTGGCGAGTTTCTCTAAAGGGAGGGTAATCACGAAATAGTCTTCAACGGTCTTGAGAATATCATCAACAATAGCCGTCGCAGTGACCTCGCCTTTGTCATACCCGTAGTCATTGAGAAAGCGATGGATCAGCAACTGTCGTAGGGATTTATCGTTGATGCGTCTGAACTTCTTCTCGTTGATGGCGGTGCGCGTCTGAGGTTTGCTCATGAGAGATTCTCCTTTTTTTTCGCAATGGGTTCAGGGTGAAGGAGCTCGGTCATCCGGTCGGTGTTCCGGTATTCCTGATACAGCGAGAGATACTCGCGTATGAGTCGGTCAGAGAAGTGTGTGATGAGCCGTATCTGTGCGTCAGGAAACCCTTGATGATGCAGCGTAGCAACTTGTGTGAAGTCTTTCAAGTAGCGGTAGACCGCCCGTTCAGAGTGGTTCGTCTTCTGCTCAATTTCGGTGAAGGTATACGCTTTGAAATACAACTCCAAGATCTGAGTCTTATGAGACGTGCCGGGCCCCATGTCGTGTTTCGCTCCGCGCGTCATCACGAAATACCCCTCCTGCTTCAAGTGTCGGATGTCGCGTTTGACGGTAGCAGGACTGGTGGTTAATAAGACGGCTAAATCCTCATAACTGAGCAATGCATCTTGGTCATAAGTCTCTTTGGTCAATCGGAGGATGCGGTGCCGTCTGAGACCTGCGAGTCCGTAAGTCGCTAAGGTTTCAAGATCAGCGTTTATATCATTGAGGGTCAACCGACAGGAGACTTTTTTTGCTAAAGCGATGTGTTTACCTGCGGGTTCCTCAGCAGCGACTGCCTCATAGCAGATTTGTCCGGATGTCAGTTGAACATCGGCGTGTTGCTCAAAATAGGTGGAAATCTGTTTATAATAGGCTTCAGCGACGATAGGCATAAGGTTAAAGTCTGCTGAAATCTTCTGGATAATGGCGGCTCTTGCGTTCTTGGATTCGAGTCGGTTGATACCGTAGGCGGTGTCCATCTTACGATTCATCTTGACCTCCATGAGTAGATTATCGGTGATGCCAATACATCTACTTGTTAGGGTAACGCATACTATTAGTATAAATCATGGGGTCATTTGATACAAACTATAAGTAGAAAGCATCCAACGAAAACGCGAACACAAACCGATTCTACAAATAATACCATTTCTGTTAATAAACCTCTCTTTACGTAGAAGCAATATTAAATAATAATCTTCCGATTTTTTCGGCAGGTGACGATGCCAAACTCGTAGGGGCTGGGTTTCCCAGCCCGTCATTGACATACAATGTGCATATTTAATATTGAAACTTGCTACTGTATGAAGTTTAAGAAAATATTTCGGTAATTCTATATTTTCTCTAGGGCCGGTAGGTGCGGTTTGGAACCGCACCATAGGTGTCAATTTAGGAAGTTTCCGTAGCCCCCTTGAGTTTCCAAAAGGTTGTGTTTTTTCCAATGGTTCTCTGGAAAGTGTCGTCATTTTCAAAGGCACACTTTATGATTTTCAAAGTTTCGCGAAGTGCTGTTTTTGAGCGATGAAAACTCAAGGTTAGCAGCCTCGCATAACCTACGATATACTTTGCTGTTTTGATGAAACCTTGTTGGATATGTCGGTATCCGGCGACTAACATGACCGCATGCTGAATCAGAAGCGCAATAAGTTTGGCATAGATTTCCGATAGTATACGATAGGGTTTCTGACTTCGAGAAACATGAAGTTTTCCGATACTTTTGAAACACTTAAACATCAGTTCAACCTGCCAACGGATGCCGACAAGGGCAGCAATCTGTTTCGGTGTGAGTTGATGTTCTTCAATGTTGGTGATATAAAGGTTCCATCCTGCGAGTCGTAAGAGTGCTTTTGAGGGTGTCTGTGCTTTGCGTTTGGCACGATATCGGATGGAACGTCGGCGTTTATTCGTTTCAGCTTCGGAAAGTCTCTCGGCGATGAGGTAAACCGAGAGTTGCTTTCTTTTTCCGATCCGTATGGCTTTACGAAAATAGGTGTTTTCTGCCTCTGATTTCAGCGTCTTTTCTAAATTAATGCGTTCACCGTTTTCGTCAGCGAGGTAAGAGTTGGCTTTCAAACGCGAGATCCAGTAGACGTTGTTTTTGGTGAGTTTCTCAAGTTCATCGAGCGAAAAATAGGCGAGGTCTGCGAGTCGTAAACTTCCTCTTGGCAATGGCGGTGCTGCTTTTGCAGCCGTCAAATCAGCCGTCATGCCATTAGTGAGTTGGAAGTCCTGAAAACGTCCCGTAAGCACATCAAAGCAGAGATGAAGTTTCAATCCGGCTTTATGGGGATGATTCTTTTTCGGTTGTCCCTTCCAAGTTTCGTGAAGTTCATCAGGGAGTGTTACCCATGTGGCATCTTGCACATAAACGCCCCTAAACTGCTGAAGTAAAGGGAGGGCTTCTCGCCGACCGGCAACTTCAAGCATTTCGGTAATAGCGGTGTCAAGTGTAAGTTTCAACATTTCAGTCGTTTCAAGGGTCAGGCGTTGCTCAAGAGCTTGTCGGCTGACTTGTATACCGAGTGTCGCAGCGGTTTCAGTGAGTTGCTGATAACTCGCCTCTGGATTTTCCAACCACCCGAAGACGAGGGTTTGCGTCAGTGCGCTCCCGGTAAGTTTCCGCTTTCTTTTGACGACTCCTGTATGGACAGCGACTTCATCTGGGACGGTTTCAAGGATCGTTTGCATTTTATCTACCACTTGTTGTAAAATGGACATTGGAAATACCTTTTTTGTAGAAATAACCTTCTAATCTTTTTCTACATTATACAAGAGGTATTTCCAACTTACCGCATTTTTCTTACAAAAACGTATCTATTTTCACTAAATTGACACCTATGGTGCGGTTTGCAACCGCACCGGACTGCCCTAAAAATTACCGAAGTAAAAAATCAATCTTCATTTAGTTCGTTCCACAGCACTACGCATTTCACCAAAACCGATAATGTGATAACAGTATTTATTAGGACTTACGCATTTCATCTTAAAGTCCCCCTGTTAAGGGGATTTTAGGCGTAAATGTGTTTTTTTCGGAGCAACACCCACACCAAAACTCGTAAAAAACTAAAAAATGCTGGAAAACTCAACACCCAACCGACGTAACTTGCCCAAACTTTAGTATTAATCAAAATATTTTTGAAAAAACACATTTTTTTTGGATTTTAATTTGACAAATCTTGTTTTAATGTGTATAATTAGTATTGTAAAGGGTTGAACGCTACCATTTACAAATTTCGATGCAAATATTGCTAACTTTTGTGAAAGGTTAATGAATAGAATGGTGGTCATGAGAAGCAGATTTTTGTATCCTATAAAAAGAAATCGCTTGGATGCGACGATAGATGTTCGTGCGTCCGAGCAATGTAGCACGTCTGCTGATATCTCGTTGTCGTTCATGTACCCCCCCCAACTTTTCAAATGTTAAGCGTTTTGCTTCGCAAGGTCCGTCCGGCCACGGAGACCTTTCGTTCCCCGCGTGTTGCCTTTGTCATAGACAAGGCGTTGCATAGCGGGTTTTTTGTGTTGCATCGCAGAGGTACCCAACGAATGTGTTCTCTCGCATTACAACTTTTTTGTATGACAATAACACCCACACGTGCCACACTTAAGCACATCTCTTGTTGTTGTCATAAATATTTTTCAGATGGCAGCCTCTAACGATTTTGAGGTGCGCCGAGGGTGATTCCAGCACCCACGACGCGGCACTGCCATTATACCGGAATGACAGCACTAACCTAAATTGTATAGAAAATCATTAGATCTTTCAACCTTTTAGGTTAGCACTTTATATCAAAATATAGAGGATTGCCATGAATGCAAAACGACCTTTCACTTCTTTTGCTTTCCTAAAGCAATCCCCCAAAGTTAGGAGAAAACTAATGAAAATATCTTTAAACCAAATGATTACTGTCGTCTGCATCCTCGCTGTAGGATTCGTAACAGTTGCACCATTTTTGCAACAAGAAACATATGCCGGGGAAGATCTGTACGAGGTTGATGCTATTGAGGTAAGGTCTTTTGCAACTAACGAGATTATCGACTATGATATAATACCACCTCCTGTAAGGGTCAATACAAATCACTATAACTATTACCATAATTCTGGCAGTTGCAGTGCAATATGGGAGCACTACCTGAATTGGCCTGATGGGCACCCGACTGATGTCGACAAGAATATTATTGGTACAAGATGGGAATAGGATAGCTGTCTGGTCAAAACCGGTATGAAACGCAACACCTTGGTTTGCGTTTCATACCGAGATAATAGGAGGTTCACCGATGAAAACCTTGCTGGTCGCTATAGGAGATTCGCGAATAAAAACTTTGCTGGTCGCTATGTGTCTGATTTTCGCAGTCCTTTTCGGGCTTACTCTCTATACGCACTACGATACAAAGAAGTTCATCGAAAACTTGCCGCAGCCCCCTGCTACACAAAGCGAAGTGTCCGTCGGAGAAAAAACACCAACGCCACTCGAAAGGGAAACTCTCAGAAACGAAGCAGAACAAACCTTAGCCGATACCGGACCTGTTCCCTACACCCACGGTGATTCTCACGAACATACCGATTCTCCTGGACACACACATCACCATAACTCACTTGGAGAGTCAACGCCTATTCTGGAATCTGATGTCACACAACACACCGAAGAAGCCCCAAGCCGGATACAACTTCCCCCTGGCGTGGTGGCATGGAAGAGTGTAAATTCCAATGGGGAAAGAGTAATAGATAGGGAGGCTTTCCTTGCTGAGTTTGGAAATCACCCAAAGGCTCATACATATTTAGCGTTGTATAGGAAAATAACTAGAGCCGACTCCTATACAAATAGAGAGTTCTATGAATATGAGTTATTAGAAAAGGAGTTCACTCAGAATGATTTTCCACAATCATACTTAGAGAGATTAAGACAGTTAGCGGAGCGCGATCCAGATGGGCGGACTAGATCCTATCGATCTCTCAAAAACGATCCAAATGTTAGGATAAGAATCATAGATAATAGGAAATAGATTGCTCTTGATGTCGAATTCATCTGATCGGATCAAGGATCGCCGTCAGAGATCGCAGTACACCTTGAAAACTTCACGAAGAAAAACTTTGTTGATCCGAAACATTAGTCTCTTTGCATATCTCTGTTGTCTTCTGCTGCTCGCTTTCTGGATCCGCATTCAAGGTATGGAGAACATCCCTAAGGGTAATTTCACGGAGACGGATGGCTACTTCTACTATTGGCAGGCTTCGTTAATTTCCGAACAGGGACACCTTCCTGAACGCGACATGCACCGGTGGTTGCCTCTCGGTAGAGATTTAGGGCAAACCCTAAACCTCTACGGCTACGTCCTCGCGTATACCCATAAAGTCGTTTCATCTGTCTTCGGCAACGTCCCGCTTTATCACGTCTGCCTCTATATGCCGGTCGTCTGCTTTTGTATCGGACTCAGCATACTCTGCCTTTACCTTTATCACACCTACGGACTTCTCTTTTCAAGTATAGTGGGTATCCTTTTGGCAACGCTCCCTGGTAGCATCGAACGTTCTACTGCAGGCTTCGGTGACCGAGACGCATTTTGCCTGATGCTCGGTATCCTTGCCGTTGTGACCTATCTTGCATCCCTCGAAACGGAAACACCACGAAAACGCCTATTTTGGACGCTTGCCAGCGGCTTTACTGTCTTTCTGGGTGGTATCAGTTGGGAAGGTTTCGGCGTGTTCCTGAGTGTTATTATCGTTGTGGAGTTGTGGCGGTTTCTGATGACCGAAACAGAGGATCGCTTAGGACTTTATGCCGTGTGGGTGTGCTGTTTTGTTCCGACACTCTATCTTGCCTCACCCGCTTATCGGCGCGGATACGGCTTTTCAGAACACCTCGCTGCGTTTGTTTTACTGCCGCCTATTATCCTTTTGGCGATGCGTGTTATTCGGTCTCTGCTCATCTCAAAAGTAGACCGCCTGCGCCCACACATACGCACCGTGTCACTCGGATTGATACTTGCGAGTGCTACACTTGCACTCGGTTATGTCTGGATACAACAAAACACCTTTGCTGATACCACCGTCCCCATCAGCAACAGCCCTGTGATGCAAGCGATGACAGAACTCCGATCACCACATTACAACTATTGGGTGGCACGCTACGGCACGGTCTTTATTGTCGGGAGTCTCGGTTTTATTCTTATCCCTGTTATCTTTTGGAAGCAGCAGGGGATCCCCTTCTCTATACCGATCGCGCTCTTTACGCTCTTTTCCTTTTTCCGGCAGCCGTTAGATAAAATCTGGGGTGAACCTTTTGGAAACGCGCTTTTTGGCATTGCCCTTGTCGGTTGTGCCATCGGGTTCCTACTGCTGGCATGGAAGAAAAAAAACAAGGCAGCCACTTCAGAACTCATTTTTATTGCTTTCGCTCTCTGGTTCATTGCATGGGTTGCACTCGCCCGTGATGCGAAACGCTACGACTTCTTTATCGGTGTCCCTCTTGCTTATGGGAGCGCGGTGTTGCTCGGATGGATTTCGGAATTGCTGAGTGAAAGATTCGGGCTGATGATAGGTATAACAGAGCACTTGAAAACCGTTATACTCAAAAACGGGGTTGCTGTTATATTGCTCACTTGCCTGATATTCCTGCCGATAAACCATGCACACACTTACAGGTCCCTCTACGCCACAAAAGGGATGCGAAAAGCAATGCCTACACCTATTGTCGCAAAAGCGTTGTCTTGGATGAAGGAAGGACTTCCATCGACTGCGGTAGTTGCTGCCAACTGGGGTTATGGTAGTCAACTCAATGTTCTCGGTGGTGTTAAGACTGTCACGGATCAAGACACCTATATCCAACATTGGATTGAACTTTACTATAAGCACGTTATTCACGCAAAGACCGAAAGCGAGGCATTGGAATACCTAAAAACGCATGACGCGACACATCTGATGTTAGTTGGACACAATCCGGCAAGGCATTTTCTAAAAGGTCATCTCAGCGCAGCTTTTGTTCCGATCTATCCAAAGGAAAACTTTACCGAGGCACACGTCAACATCTGGGAGTTACACTATCCTCCGGACATCAAAGCCAATCCGAAATACCTGAAAACAGGTTTCCCCGAAATCGACGATCATTTACCGCTACAATAAGCATCCTTGCGAACCTCATCACGTTCACACATTGCTTTTAACCCGCTGCGTCATAGTTGCCCCATTGGACATCACCTGCCCCCGGACATCATTCTAATCTTCACCACCGTCCTCATCTTGCACCAAAAATAACACTTGACATTACACCGTCATAGTGTTATACTTAACCTTGTAAAATTGATTCTGTTTTGAAAGAATGTAGGGCGTTGTGGCGGTGACTAACATTCGGATGCACAGGATTCAGCGGAGACGCGATATGAACGGAAGTCCTGTCTTAAATCTTAACTAAAACCTATAGCCTGTAATGAAATGGAAGGGTTTTTGCTTGGGGGTTTCTTCAGATTTTCTGAAACGCACGTCAATACCCCAACTCCCGTCGTTTAACCGCAAGGAATAATTAAAAAATGAACCTCGGACTCACAGACAAAGTTGCAGTTGTAGGGGCTTCAAGCAAAGGTCTCGGACGCGCAATCGCACTCGGCTTGGCACAAGAGGGTGCGAAAGTCACCATCTGTGCAAGAGACAGCGACACACTGGAAGCGACAGCAGACGATATTCGTCAACAGACCGGCACTGAGGTATTAGCCGTGCCGACAGATGTTAGTCAACCGGATCAGGTTGAAAACCTTATCAATACAGCGATTGACCATTTCGGCGGTATCGATATTTTAATCAACAATGCAGGCGGCCCCAGAGCAGGACGGTTTGATGATCTGGATGCTCAGGATTACCAAGATGCCGTCCATCTCAACCTGATGAGTACAATCAACCTCTGCCGTGCTGTTGTCCCATCAATGCGTACACGCGGCGGTGGACGGATCATCAACCTCACCTCTGTTTCCGTTAAACAACCCGTCGATAACCTTATGTTATCAAATATGGCGCGAACAGGTGTGATCGGCTTCGCGAAAACGCTCGCAACGGAGTTGGCACCGGACAAAATTTTGGTGAACAACGTCTGTCCCGGTATCATCTTCACGGATCGTATCCAGCAGCTGGCAACAGTACGTGCCGAAGAGGCTGGCATCACGTTTGATGAGGCACTCGAAAAGATGACAGCCGATATCCCGCTCGGTAGAATCGGGGACCCGGATGAATTTGCGACCTTAGTTGTATTTCTCGCATCGGAACGCGCAAGCTACATAACAGGAACGACAATTCAAGTGGACGGCGGCATGGTGAAGTCACTTCTCTGATTCAGTTTGCACGCGGTTAAGGTGCTCTCCTAAAAAGGTTTTGTCGGGTCTGACTTACCGCTGTTGTGCGCTAAATTCTTTAGACAAAGAACGTAGCAGGCAACAACGTTGACTGCGGATATACGGAAAGGCACTTGAAACCCTTAACCCACCTTACCGAACCGCAAGGAAAATTTTAAAATTGGTATCTGTGATTATTCCTGCGTTCAACGAAGAACAGACAATCGGACAGGTTATTGAAGCTGTGGGGTCACTGCCAATTGAGAAACAGATCATCGTTGTCAACGACGGCTCCACCGATGGAACTTATGAAGCACTTGAGGAACTAAAAACCGTTCATCTGCTAACGGTTGTCCATTGTCAAGAGAATAGCGGTAAAGGTTTCGCGATTCGGCAAGGACTACCACATGTAAAAGGAGAGGCAGTCGTTATTCAGGATGCGGACATGGAATTGTCTCCAACAGACCTCGTGGACCTTTTGAAACCGTTTGAGCAGGCTAATGTTCAAGTCGTCTATGGGTCGAGGTTTTTGAACGGACGCGGAAATGCAAGTTTTCATAATTTTATTGCGAATCGTCTCCTCGCTACCTATACGAACCTCCTTTACGGTTGCCACATCACTGATGAATCTACAGGATACAAAGCCTTTTCCACAGAACTGATAACGCGACTGAACTTGACATGCAAAGGTTTTGAATTCTGTCCGGAAGTTACCGCGAAGGTCTTACGTGGGGGATATCGCATCCATGAAGTGCCGGTCTCCTATTTTCCGCGCACGAAGAAGGAAGGCAAGAAACTCCGGTTCTGGTCGGACGGATTATTCGCCGCATGGACGCTCTTAAAATACCGGTTTATTCCAAAAACAGAACTTTTCAAAAGGACAGCGCAGGATTATAGTAAAACTGAAAAATAATGCAACACTTTAAAAATTAACATACTTCCCCACTGCAGGCGAGGTTTGTAACCTCGCCTTCTATAGATGTCTCGTTAATTGTAGGTTTTGCTATAATTACAAGAGCAGGGCTATTTAGTTTTCGGTTTTTTAGCCAAATTTTAGATACTCCAGGCCCGGTAGGTTCGGTGTTTTTGCAAACGCTGAAATCCAATGCGAAGAAAGTGTTTCCTATAGCAACCGAACCGGACCGGACCAAAAATTACCGAATCAATATTTTAATCTTCATTAAGCAATATTAAAAAATAAATTTTAGGCTTTGAGGATGTGAAGGAAGGCTGGAAAAAATGCCGTGTTCGTTTCCTTGGGCGAATTCAAGGTAAATAACATTATGAAAATTAGAGTAACCAGCATTTTTGTTCAAGATCAGGAAAGTGCGTTAAAATTTTATACTGAAAAATTGGGATTTGTTAAGAAGAGGGACATTCCCTTAGAAAATGGTGACAGATGGCTTACAGTCGTATCAAAAGAAGAACAAGATGGGCCTGAACTTTTGTTAGAACCATTATCTGATAATCATTTTGGACCCGCCAAAACGTATCAAAAGGCTTTATTTGATGCAGGACTTCCCTCTACCCAATTCAGTGTGGAAAACGTTCAGGAAGAATATGAGCGATTAATCAACCTTGGGGTCGAATTCAGTGTAGAACCTACTGACATAGGAACAACAATTTTTGCTGTTTTCAATGATACTTGCGGAAACAATATTCAGATCGTAGAAATTGAGTAACGAACGGGACAATAGTAAATCCAAGAGATCAAGCCAGTGAGATTCATAAAAACGAGATTCTTATTTATGGTTACACTCGTTACTTTTTCGATAGTGGCATGTCTGGCAAGCGGTTTCCCAGAAGAGAAAACTGTGCCTGAGGGTATAGTGAGGCTCATCTATTTTCTGCCGAAGGACAGCCAAGCACAACCCAGTATAAACACGAAACTTGATACTTGGATAAAAGATGTCCAGCAACTTTATGGCGACGAACTGATGTCCTATGGGTTTGGGAGAAAAACCTTCAAACTTGAAACCGATGCCAATGATAAAACTGTCGTCCACCACGTTGAGGGTCTATCCGACGAAGCACATTACCATCAAGGGACGTTTTCCAAAGTCGTCAACGAGATCTCCGAACGATTTGATGTTTCAAAGAACGTCTACCTCATTGTTGTCGAGACAAGTATCTTTGAAGGCGGTAGGAGCTGTGGAAAGGCAAATGGAAGCGGTAGAACGGGGGGGTATGCCGTGGTTCCTGCCGCGGGAAACTGTGTTGCCGAAAATGTTGTCGTAAAGTTAGTGGCACATGAACTCGGTCATGTATTCGGATTGCACCACGATTTTCGCAGTGATATGCATATTATGTCTTATGGTCGGCATTTAAGACGCAAATTCTCGCGATGTGCCGCTGAATGGCTGAGCGCACATCCCTACTTTAACTGGCCCCGAACAGAGGTCAATCGACCAACAACGATTCAGATGCTTTCGTTTCAAGAAGAATCACCCGACAAAATCCGATTCCGCTTTCAGGTCTCGGATGCCGATGGACTCGCTCAAGCACAATTAATTACCTTAACAACCGCTATACCTGTTGCCGCCGGATCGTCGGAGTTGATCACCTGTCAATCGTTAACCGGCGAAAATCGGACCCTGACGTTTGTTACCACCGAACTAACAATTCGCCCTATTGAGGTCGTTTCGCTACAGGTGTTGGACAAAAAAGGCAACGTCGCTTTGCAGTCGTTTCCGATACAACGTGGTTCGGCTCCAGGACCTAAAATAGGGGGACCCTGGTTATGGGTGATCGTCCCAACAGGTAAGCAAGGCGGCGCAGCTGCAGCTGCGTCCGGGATAGATTATCTCGAACAGGCAAGTAAAAACAAGGTGACAGAAAAACAGATCGCTACTGAGGGGGCAACCGCCGGAGAAACCATCGGCAGCAAAGCCTGGACACGCGGTTGGCTCGCCTCAACGGGGAAGAATAACATCCAAAAAATGCTGGCAAAGATCGGATTAGGATCCGGTGATATAGACGACTATGTCGCTTACGGCAGTATCATACTCACATCACCACGGGAACAACAAACAACGATGTTCGCTGGTAGCGATGATGCCGTTAAGGTCTGGCTCAACGGACAATTGGTGCATAATAATCCGGTTAATCGGTCGTCTATCAACTACCAAGACTACTTTCCTGTTACCCTCGAACGGGGCAGAAACGTCTTATTAGTCGCAGTTTATGACAAAGGCGGCGAATGGAGCGGTTTTTTTGGGTTTAGAAATGATAAAGAATGATAGAACTTTGTAGGGGCTGGGTTACCCGGTTTCCCCTACGAACTACTGTATGTGCAAATAATTATGGGATTTACTATAACTCGGATGTATCTATAAATATTTGGAGGTTAAATTTTCGACTATGTTTAAACAATTGATTTATTCCACACTTATTCTCTCTTTGGTGATCGGTGTGTCCTTCTCTGCGCTTGGGCACGGTGAAGGCTCCACGCTGTTAGAGGATGTCAACAAAGACGGCGTTGTGAACATTCAAGACCTGGTGCTTGTCGCAGCTGCGCTTGGACAACCTGGCGATCGCAATGCTGAACAAAATCCGGATGTCAATCGCGACGGTATCATCAATGTGTTAGACCTTGTTCGTGTGAGTAATCGTTTTGGGGAAACTGAGGTCAACGACAATTCAGCATATCACGATATTCAAGACTATATTTTTGATAAAAGTTGTGCAAGCAGTGTCTGCCACGCGACACCTGCGAACTCTGCTAACTTGAATCTGACGTACGAAACATCTTATAACGATCTGGTTGATCGTGTGCCACAGAACCCCTCGGCAGCAGCTGCAGGCATGAAACTCGTGGATCCAGGCAATCCGGAGAACAGTTTCCTTTTGACAAAACTGATGGGACCAGAGTCCCCCGATCAAGGCGCACGTATGCCGTTCGGGGGCGGAACGATCCACAACGGGAAAATAGAAGCGATTCGGAAGTGGATTGAGGCAGGCGCGCCCCGGACAGGTAGGGTCCCAGGTATCGGGGACCTCGCCGTCTTACGCGACCCTCAAGACGTTTTTGAACCCCCCGCGCCACCGCCACCCGGTCAAGGATATCAACTCCATTTACCAGAATTTAAGATCGAACCCGGTACAGAACGAGAAGTCTACTATGCCACTCACATCACAGACGAAAACGGCACTCCGATAGAGGGAGACATCTTTATCAATAAAGTAGAGATCTTCTATCCGGCAGGCAGCCATCACTTCATCCTGTATCGTCTGACAGAGGAAGGCTTGGCGAAGGGACTCTTGGACAATGGGATAGTACCCGATATCGCCGTTAATCCTGAACATACATTTCGCGAACTCGATACAGATGACCCAGATCCAGTATTTGGGATTTTCGGTGGCGACAGACTTTTTGTTGTTGGAACCCAAACCGATGATACTTTGTTTGAGTTCCCTGAAGGCGTAGCGTTACGACTGCCGGGAAATACCGTTTACGATCTTAATTCGCATTACATCAACCTACTCGGTGATGAAACACTGATCGGCGAAACCTACGTTAATATCTACACGATTCCTGAGGAAGAGGTACAGTACGAAGCACTTGAAATCTTCTTCTCTAACCGAGCCATTAACGTGCCTCCGGGAACGACGCGTGTCGCCAAATTGACGTGGTACGTTGAAGATGAACTCAACCGTCGCGAGCACGACCCCAATACAGAGATAAATGTCTTCTTGTTGTCATCTCACATGCACAGACACGGTGAGTTGTTTGAGATTTTCCAAAACTCTTCAGGCAAGCTGCTACACCGGAGTATCGCTTACGACGATGCACCTATTGACCTCTTTAACCCGGTCCTTACATTAAACCCGGAAGATGGGCTCCACTTTCAGTGTACCCATAACAACTACGATACCAAGGAACCGCTTATATTTGGGCTGACATCTGAGGATGAGATGTGTATCATCTTCGGCTATTATTATATCCCGACTGAAAAGGCAGGCTCTATCATTAGATAGCGTCTATCTCCAAAACATTGGAAGGCGCGCTTCACCGGCGCGCTTTTCGCCTATATGACAAATCTTTCAAGAAAAAAAGACAACTTCATAGATGCCTTAGCACACCGGATACTGGTGTGTGACGGTGCTATCGGTACCGAACTCCGCAAACGGATACCGGCACATCTACAGTGCGTCGATGCCTGTAATATTTCCGCGGCGCATGCCGAGAAAGTCACGGCTGTTCATCGCGCTTACGTTGATGCAGGTGCCGATGTTATTCAGACGAATACCTATCAGGCGAACAGAGAAGCATTAGCAGTTCACGGTCTAAGTGAACAGGTTGAGGAAATTAACAAAACCGGTGTACTGCTGGCGCGCGAAGCGGCAACCGAAGCAAGTTATATAGCAGGCTCCCTTGGACCGATTCCGTTCCAAAGTTTTGATGCTGCAGTGCCTGCTACCAAAACAATCCGACAAATTTTCAAACAACAGATGGATGCCCTCGTCGACGTGGGTGTTGACCTCCTCATCCTCGAAACTTTCGTCTCTCCGAAACAGGCAGAAATCGCTACAAAACAGGCACTCACTTACGGGGTCCCTGTCATCGTTGAAATTAGCGGCGTTTCAGGTGGAACTGTCGGTGCTGGATTGGATGTCCGCGTTTTTGCACAGGAGTTAGAGCAACTTGGCGCGCACGCAGTCGGTATCAATTGCAGGGGACCCCACGACCTTGTTGAGGCGATGGAACGCATCGCGCCCGTTATCAAAGTTCCTATTGCCGTGCAGCCAAACGCTGGCAATCCGAGAGTTGAACAGGGCGAGGTCGCTGTTTCATATACAGTGGAGGCAGATGTCTTCAGCGATTACGTCGGAAAACTGGTCGAACTCGGCGCGAACATGATTGGCGGTTGTTGTGGAACGACACCCGAATACACGGCAAGGATCCGACAGGCGATCGCAGGACGCGAACCCGTAAAACGGGAGTCACGTATCTTCGTCCTCCCGAAAATCGGGTCAGCAAGGTCATCACCTCGCCCGGACGATAATCCTGTACAACAAGTATTTGAAACCCGCGAACGCATCGTAAGCGTAGAGATGCGCGCCAACACATTCCCACAATTGCGAGCAATGTTAAAAGAAGCGAAAGGCCTCGCCGCGAGAGGTGTGGACCTATTCGACGTGACAGACAATTCCGGAGCAGCGGTGAACATCGGTGCAATCGGCACGGCGTATCGACTCCAGCAGGCAACGCAAATCCCCACACTTATCCATTGGACAACCCGATCGCGTAATCTTATCAGTATGCAATCGCATCTGTTAGAAGCGGAGGCGTTGGGTATCCGCGGTATTGTCGCTTTATCCGGCGATCATCCGAAAGCCGGTCCCTTTGAAGCGGCAAGCCTTGTGCCGGATGTCCGGGGCGCGGTTCAATTGATGAAACTTATCGCCCGGTTGAATCATGGAGAACTTGCCGATGGGTCGTCTATTGGGGATCCGTGTGGCTTCTATTACGGGGGTGGGTTCACAGTCGCCGAGAACCTCAAACCGCACGTCAAGCATCTCGCCAATAAGGTCGCACAGGGTGCAAGCTTCGCCTATACGCAGCCCGTCTGGACATACCAAGACATTGCGCGGACCCAGAAGGCGACGGAACACCTCGGCATAAAGATGCTTTACGGGATATTGCCGCTCACCAGTTTCCGCAGTGCTTCCTACCTACGCGACAATTTGGGACTTTACATACCCCAGTTTATTGTTGACAAATTCCGGGACCTCGGAGATACCGCTGCACAAGAACTCGGTATGCGGTTATGTTTAGAACTGATTCGGGACATCCGTAATCTGGATGAATGTGAAATTGACGGCATTTATCTAATCCCACCTGCTCGGATGAATTGGAAAAACAGAGCCAGGGTCATCTCGGAGATCGTTAGAACTTACCGTTAGCGTCTCCACTTAATTAGTTATCAGTACTCAGTACGGTTTTCAGAAAGCAGCTTCGGGATTCCCAAATACCTCTTTTATAGTAAAGCCCGTAATTAATTTTACAGTAGCGGGGTTACAAACCCCGCCTGCATTGGGGGATACTGTCTGTCAAAGTGTAAATATATTTTCAAACTCTATTATAACTGAAAACTGACATAAACTATGCAAACTCGTGAATCAACCCGCTCATCAACCCGTGTTACAGGACGTTCGCTTCTCTTAGGCGTTTTACTCATCCCCATCAACGTCTATTGGATGACGCTCGTTGAGGTAAAGTACTACTCACTCGACGGTTCGTGTCTTCCCCTTTTTATCCAACCTGTTTTCATTATGTTCGTCTGCGTCCTCGCGAACTGCGTGTTGAAATACCTTGCGCCGCGGTGTAGGGGCTGGGTAACCCAGCCCCTACAGCAGGGCGAGTTACTCACAGTTTATATTATGGTCGCGATCTCCTGCACGTTTGCCGGGCACGATACGATGCAGAATATGTTCGGCAGCATCGCACATCCCTTCCGGTTCGCGACGGACGAGAACGAGTGGCAGGCACTCTTTTTTCGGTACCTACCGACGTGGCTCACCGTCTCGGATGCACAGAGTTTGCAAGGTTTCTACGAAGGTGAAGCGACTTTCTATACAAGGCATAACTTTTCGGTCTGGATAAAACCGCTGATCTTCTGGGGTCTCTTTTTCCTGATTATGATGTTCATGATGCTCTGCATCAATACGCTCGTCCGCAAACGGTGGGCAGAACAGGAGAAATTGGCGTATCCGATCATCCAACTCCCGCTCCGACTCTCGGAAGATGGTGGCATCCTTCTGCTGAAGAATCGGATGATGTGGATGGGGTTCAGTATCGCCGTAGCCATCGGCGTGATTAACGGCGTTCACTACCTCTTTCCACAGTTTCCAGAGATTCCATACATCAAGCGGACAGCCGTATTCCAGAATATCTTCACCGAGCGTCCGTGGAACGTTATTCGCGGCACGCGAATCTCCATATACCCGTTTGCTGTCGGGTTAGCCTTTTTCCTGCCGTTAGACCTCTCCTTTTCGTGCTGGTTTTTCTTTGTGGTGCGTTTAGCGGAATTCGTCATCGCTGCGGCACTCGGTACACGTTATTTCCCCGCCTTGAACGAACAGGCTTACGGTGCATGGATCGCGCTTTTCGTGCTCGCGATCTGGGTCACACGCCAACATTTAAGCGAAGTCTTGAAGAAGGTATTTGGGTTTAAATCGCGTCTCGATGATTCAAATGAACCGATGCCCTATCGTGCTGCTTTCTTAGGTATCCTCGGATCGCTCGTCGCACTCGGTATCTTCTCCTCTCTTGCTGGGATGGCGTTATGGGTTGCCGGTGTTTTCTTTGGGGTCTATTTCCTGCTCTCTTTTGCGATCACGCGTGTCCGCGCGGAACTCGGCACACCACACGAAATTTATTACGTGAATCCACACGATATGTTGGCGACGGTAGGTGGCACACGTCGGTTCGACCCAAGCAGTCTCACGATTATGTCGCTTTTCTACTGGTTCAACCGCGGCTACCGGAACCATCCGATGCCGAACCAAATTGAGGCGTTCAAGCTGGGAGAAGCGACAGGGATGGGAAATCGGCGTTTATGGGTCGCGATGCTCATCGCAATCGTTGTCGGAATTCTGGCGACTTTCTGGGCGAACCTCGACATCACCTTCCGAAACGGTGCAGTTGCAAAAACTGCTGGTTTCAAGGACTGGGTCGGTCGAGAATCGTTCAGTCGGCTCCAACGGTGGCTCCACAATCCGGCGGAACCGAACGCCGTCGGTATCGGCTTCATGGGGATCGGTGCGTTGTTAACATTTGTGATGATGTATATGCGGATGCACTTCTTGTGGTGGCCCTTCCATCCTGCGGGTTATGCACTCGCGATTAGCTTCGCGATGGACTATTTCTGGTTCGCCTTCTTTGTGGCATGGTTCCTGAAACTAATGATTCTACGGCACGGCGGCTTACGGCTCCACCGCAAAGTCGCACCTCTATTCTTAGGATTAATCTTAGGCGATTACGTCATCGGCAGCACCTGGGCAATCATAGGCCCCCTATCCGGCTTGCGGACCTACAAGATTTTCATTTAATCAAAAACGTCAAGGCACCCACTGCCTAAAGGCAGGGGCTTGTGCTTCGTAGCAGTTAGCGTTTCCGTGGAAACGTCTTACATCTGCTCCACAACGGGATCGCAAGCAGCCCGTAAAATATTTATCGCAGCGTTCACGTCTCTATCGTGGTTTGAGCCACATTCGGGGCATGTCCACTGCCGATCTGAAAGAGAAAGATTTTTGTTCGGATACCCACAATCTGAACACGGTTTCGTTGTCGGTGTCCATTGTCCGACTTGATGGAACTCACGATTATGTTTGAAACACTTATACCGTAATATCTCAACGAACTGGTAAAAAGCAAGATCGGAGACTTTCCGTCCCCACAACCGCTTCATGCCGTCGAGGTTGAGTGTCTCGGTCGCTATAAAGTCAAATCTTCGGCAAAGGTCCGTGGCAAGTTTGAAGTGCCAATCTTTGCGTTGGTTCGCGATATGCCGGAACAAACGGACAATCTGACGGAGACACCGCCACCAATTGCCGGAGCCTTTAACTTTGCGACTCAATGCTTTGTAAAGGGTTTGAAGTTCGTTCAAGGATTGTTTCAAGGGTTGTGGGTGTTGGATTTTCTCACCCGTCGAGAGCGTCAAGTAGGTTTCCATACCGAAGTCTGCACCAACGCTTTCATCTGTTGCGGGCAGTACCTCTTTGGAAGCATCATCGGTAACAACGTAAAGCCAATACGTTCCAACAGCATCGCGAAGGATTTGGATGTAGCACACTTTACCTTTCCATTGACGGTGGTGATGAAAAGAAAACCAACGTCTATTGAACTTAAAGGATTGCGAAGGTTCGTCCCACTCTTTAAAAGAGATACGGACGCGTCCTTCTTCAAGAAGATAGCCGGATTGAAACTTCGCAGATCGCAGTTTTCCACGTCTTTTGTGTTCCGGGCGACCTGTCCCCGGAATATCAAAAAACCTTTCAAAGCTACGGTGAAGATTGATAATTACAGCGTCAAGGGTATCTCGCGGTATCCACACCCAATGCTGATGTGTTCGATTGAGCATGTCTGTCAGATGTGGCTGCAGCCGATACCGCCCCGCATATTTACCATAGATACGGTAATACCGATTCTCAAGTTTGAGAAAGTGATTATGCACGTCACACAAGTCGTCAAGCATATTGCCAAGACGCATGTTCTGCGGATGTTCGCGTATCTGGTATTTATACGTGCGACGATGTTGTTTCTGTTTTCTTTTCTTTTTCATGGATTATCACGTATCACGCTTTTATCCGCTTACGAGTGGGAGGAAACCAGCACGTTACCAGGTGGTAACGCTCGTAATGCTGGTTTCCAACGTGATACTCTAATTATACCATAAACTTGATAGCAATCTCAAGAAAAATATAGGAGCGGGCATTCCTCCCCAAGCTAAAGCATGGGGTCTCCTGCCCGAAGATTGATGAATCTACCTGTTGGAAAACTGAAACACGATTTTTTAAAGGAACTTTTGCCGACACATAATAAAAGCACAGGTGTAGTTGTCGGTCCACAACTCGGTGAAGATGCCGCAGCCATCGAGTTCGGGGATAACTATCTCGTCGCAACCAGCGATCCGATTACCTTCGCAACTGAAGATATCGGGTGGTATGTGGTATGCGTCAACAGTAACGACATCGCAGCGATGGGAGCCGTGCCGAAATGGCTGCTGGTAACCCTGTTGTTACCCGAAGACGCAACAACATCTGAAATGGTTCGCGACATCATGACGCAACTCACACAGGCATGTAAAACGTTTGACATCGCTCTGTGTGGTGGGCATACCGAAGTCACACCAGCCGTAACACAACCCGTTGTCGTAGGACAAATGATGGGGATCGCCGCTAAGGATTCCTTACTTACTTCGTCGGACGCTCGTGTAGGAGACGCATTAATTCTTACAAAAGGACTCGGCATCGAAGCAACCGCGATTATAGCGCGGGAGTGTGAAGCACAGGTGCATGAGAAGTGCGATGCCCAATTCTTGAAGCAGGCGAAGCACTATCTCTTTGATCCGGGCATTTCTGTGCTAAAGGACTCACAAATTGCGACCGCCACCGACGGTGTACATGCCATGCACGATGTCACAGAGGGCGGTGTCGCAACTGCTGTGTTTGAGTTAGCGACCGCTGCCGAGTTAGGCGTGGTCGTCTATTTAGACGAACTGCTCAGTTCACCCGTGTTGTATAGTGATATAACACGTACATTATGTGATATGTTCGGACTGAACCCGCTCGGTGTCATCTCATCTGGTGCCATGTTAATTGCAGCAGAACCCGAAAAAGGCGAAACTATCTGCCAAACCCTCGGTAAAGCCGGTATCAGCGCGGGCATCATCGGAAAATTTCTTCCATCTGAGAGCGGAATGTGGTTGGAAGATGCCACCGGCACACGACAACCGCTACCTGTTTTTGAGACGGACGAAATCGCTAAACTTTTGTAGGGGTTGGGAATGTAATACAAGGAATGGATTTAGTCTCTTCCCAGACTAAATCCCCCAACCCCTACCCTACTTCTTCACGGTATCACAAAGCCAATGAAAACCGAATTGCGAGACTATCCACTAACGAGTACCATCATCAAGTTAAAAACGGGGCGGATTCAACTCACACTTATAAAAGAACCCGACTGGTTTCTTGAGCAGCTCAGTCGAGAGGACAGTGAAGGCAAGCTCTATCTCCCCTACTGGACCTATCTCTGGGAGTCTTCCATTGCTCTTGCGCGTCATGTAGAGCAACTCGGCACACACATAGAAAATACGACCGTCTTAGAAATCGGCTGTGGGTTCGGGCTGACAGGGATTGTCGCATGTCGGATGGGTGCGCGCGTCGTTTTCACCGATGCAGAACGGGAAGCACTCCGCTTCGCACACCACAATGCGGAGCAGAACAGTGTTAGCCAACATGGTGATTTCGTCCAGATGGACTGGAATACCCCGTGCTTCAATCGCAAATTCCGCTATATCCTCGCCGCCGATGTCATCTATGAAGAGCACCACTGGCAGCCGATCATAACTTTGCTTCAAGACCATCTTGCCCCGAACGGTGTTGCCCTCTTTTCTGAGCCGAATCGGAACAACGCTGTCGGGTTTTTCAAATTGCTCAGGACCAACGGCTTTACCTATCGGAAATCTGCCTCTCCTGTCACATTCGATAAAGAGACTTCCTACGTTTCTATCTATACGATACGGCGTACGAAAACATAAGGACATTGGCATTGTAATCTCACTTCCAGTCTTCCCTTCTTCCAACCTTCCAGTCGTTCTTTTTCCATATTGCCCAAAAAACAGGAAAAGACATGTCCATTCTGCTAAAAAAACAGGCAACAATTGGCATCCGGAGGACAGCCGATAGGATTTTTATTTTCTTGAAGCCTGATATGCCCTTAGAAAAGCCGTTATCCATACTTTTGGCAAGGTTTTTGCTATACTACAAAATAATAGGACGCATCACATTTACGCAGAATTAATTTTGGAAAGGGGAGAAGATGGGACAAAGCAGCGCAACGCCGAATGTTTTAATTATTGATAACAATCCGGAACGTGCAATTTTGTTAGTCGAAATCTTAGAAACGAGTCGGTACAATGTTTCTGCCCCTTTGCGTTTACAGAAAGACATAACGGATCAGGTCTCACGCTTAAAGCCGGACATCATCCTAATTGGTGTCGATTTTCCAGGGCAGGCGGTACTCGATTGGGTCGCAGCACTTTACGAGAGTTACCCCTGTCCGACAGTCATGTTCTCACGTGATGAACGACCACAGACGATACAGGCGGCAACGCATGCTGGCGTATCGGCGTATGCTGTGGGGAAACTCACCGTTGCCCGCGTGAAAACGATTATCGAAGCAGCCGTCGCAAGATTTTGTGAATTCCGGGCATTGCGACAGGAACTCGAAAAAACGAAACTGGACCTTGCCGAACGTAAAATCATTGAACGGGCAAAAGAGATGGTCGCCCAACAGCGCGGTTGTAACGAAGCGCAGGCGTATGAGATTTTGCGGAAAATGGCGATGAACCGCAGAAGACGGCTCGCAGAAATCTCACAGGACATTCTGTCGGCTTCAGAGGTATTGACGAACAAATTGTAGGAAGCGTCCCTGTTTTCTATTTCAAAGTATCTGCGTTCAACACGGAAGAAAACGTATACAGACTAAAATTGCTTGTTCAACCCAAAACAGAACAATATATCTCGCGTATAGACAAACAACAATATAAATCATAACAACACCCAGCCAACGACGGTCTGGGACCAGACACAGGTGTCTATCTGGCTAAGCATACTGCTTACCGATGGACACCTTTTTTTATCAGTTATCGGTTTGCCTTGCAAAGCGGTTGCCAGAGGATATTAACCGAAAACTAATAACCGATGACCAACAACCATTCTAAGGAGATTCAAAGGTGAACAAATCAAAAAAGAGAACCCTTCCTGAAAATCGAAGAGTGCGTTCAGCACCAACAGCTGTTATCAGGAAAGGGAAATCTAAAATACACGCCGCGGAGATTCTCAAGCAAGAAAAAAATGGTCTTGAAGTAATTAATGATATTCCGAACTATATTCGGAATGGATGGGAATCAATCCCACCAAACGAACGTGACCGACTTAAGTGGGTCGGTGTCTTTTACCGAAAACAGACACCGGGCGCATTTATGATGCGTCTCCGTATGTCCAGCGGATTTAGCAACGCTGAACAGTTTCGTGCGATCGCTGAAATTAGCGAGGCACACGGTCCCGGATTTGTAGACCTCACGACCCGTCAGCAGGTTCAACTCCGCGGTTTCGCAATTGAGAATGTCCAGCACCTCTGGAATCGACTTGAGGAGGTAGGGTTAGGATCACTCCAAACCGGTTTCGACAACATTCGCGGTGTGATTGGGTGTCCGGTTGCGGGATTAACGCCTAACGAACTCTTTGACGCTTCGCATGTCGGCAGAGAGTTTACGCGACTCATCGTCGGCAATAAAGAGTTTACCGATATTCCACGGAAGTTTAATGTCGGTATCACGGGATGTTTGGATAACTGCACGCATACCGCTTCACAAGACATTGCCCTCACACCTGCAGTAAAGAAGATTGAGGGTCAAGAGATAAAAGGTTTTAACGTCGCGGTCGGCGGAAAGATGGGGTCTGGTGGATACACGCCAGCACAGGCACTTGATGTGTTTATTACCCCTGAAGAAGCCTCAGTTTTGTGCGCGGATATTGCGCTAATTTTCCGAGACCACGGACCTCGGACAGCGCGTAATAAATCCCGCCTCGCTTTTTTGATCGCGGACTGGGGCGTAGAAAAATTCCGAAAAGAATTAGAAAACCGTCGGCACAGAAAACAGCCGCTCCAGACTGCTGGAAAGGATATGCGCGGGAAGAAAAAGACCGACCACACCGGTATCTTTTCACAGAAAGAGCCACATCTCAATTATGTCGGGCTTGTTGTCCCCGTCGGACGTATCACAACAGATCAACTTTTTGAGGCCGCGAGACTTGCAGATGAATATGGAAACGGCGACATCCGCCTCACGCAAGGGCAAAACTTGATTATCACCAATGTGCCAGACACAAAGATCGGCGACTTAACTGCTGAACCGCTCCTACAAGAGCTTCGCTACGAGCCTTCGGAGATTAGGCGCGGTATGGTCAGTTGCACAGGTATCGACTACTGCCACTTTTCGCTTATCGAAACGAAAGAACGCGCAATGGAAGCCGTTCGGCATCTGGAAGCAAAACTCGGTAATACCAAACCGTTGACAATACACTGGTCTGGATGTCCAAACGGGTGTGGTAACCACGCTGCTGCAGACATTGGACTCCTCGGTAAAAAGGTCAAGATTGATGGTGTCGTTACCGATGCCGTGGACGTATTTCTCAAGGGTGATGCCAGTGCTAATCCTAAAGTCGCACCCAAAGTATTAGAAAATGTCCCTTGCAACGATTTACCGAAAGTACTCGAAGGACTCGTCCCTTACCTCTCACGCAGGTAAGAACAGAAAAAGTCTGTCCATGTCTTCGCGCGTAAACTGTTAGGTTGTGCACGGTTAACAAAAAACGTAGCCTGCATCCTCACTGCGAAGCAGACACAGACGCTAAAAACGGAAACGCAGCTAAATCTTGAAACGCTGCGAACCGAGCCGCAAGGAAAATTTAAAAAATGGATATAAAAAACAAAGCAACAGAAATAAAACTCTTTAGTTTAAAAACGATTCAGATGCGCACCTTTCACACCACGTGGTTCGCATTCTTTCTGGCATTTTTCGGTTGGTTTGGGATTGCGCCACTCATGGCGATTGTGCGCGAAGACCTGATGTTAACAAAAGCACAAATCGGTAATACGATTATCGCTTCCGTCGCGATTACCGTGCTGGTTCGCGTCTTAATCGGACCGCTCTGCGATAAGATCGGCGCCCGGAAGGCATATACGTGGTTATTAATCCTCGGCTCGCTGCCTGTGATGAGTATCGGACTCGCTCAGAATTACGAAACCTTCCTTCTATTCCGATTGGCAATCGGCGCGATCGGCGCGGCGTTCGTTATCACGCAGTATCACACCTCGATGATGTTCGCGCCAAACGTTATCGGCACGGCAAATGCAACAACAGCCGGATGGGGGAACCTCGGCGGCGGTGTGACACAAATGGTGATGCCCCTTATCTTTACGGCTATTCTGAGTTTCGGTGTGGACCAATTCCTCGGATGGCGACTGGCGATGATCGTTCCCGGTATTGCACTATTTATGACCGGATTCGTATACTGTTTTTTTACCCAAGATGCGCCCGATGGAAACTATAAAGAACTCCGTGAACGCGGTGAACTTGAACCGTCGGCAGGCAAAGGCGTGGAGTCCTTCATGCTCGCGATTAAAGACGCTCGCGTCTGGGCACTTTTCGTCATTTATGCCGCCTGTTTCGGGGTCGAATTGACAATCAACAACGTCGCGGCACTCTACTATCACGATCATTTCCAGTTGGATGTCAAGACCGCAGGACTTATCGCCGGTCTGTTCGGTGTGATGAATATCTTTGCACGGACCCTCGGCGGCTTTTTCTCCGATCTTTTCGCGAAAAATATGGGACTTCGCGGACGTGTTATGTTCCTCTTCATTGTCCTGTTAGGTGAAGGCGTTATGCTGATGCTCTTCTCACAGATGGCAGTGCTCGTGCTCGCCGTTGGTGTGATGATCGTCTTCAGTCTCTTCGTGCAGATGTCCGAAGGGGCGACATTTGGCATCGTTCCGTTTATCAACAGGAAGGCATTGGGAGCTGTCGCGGGTATCGTCGGCGCGGGTGGAAACGCGGGTGCTGTTGCAGCGGGGTTCCTATTCCGTTCAGAGAGCATCACGATGCAGCAAGGCTTTCTATACCTCGGCATAATGGTCGCAGTCGCCTCTGTTGCTACGGCACTCGTGAGGTTCTCGCCGGCAGTCCAAGCCGCAGAGAAGAGAGCATTCGACGCAGCACTCGCGGAGAGACAACGCCTGAAAGCCGAAGTTTTTTAGTTTATGGTACCTGGGCCGCTCTCCACTTCGTTACAAGCGAGTTCTTGGCGAAATTCGTGTGGGTTTCCAAAAAAAATAAAAGATATACTGAAAACCTGCCTATAATGAAATAGAAGGCAGGACAAAATTAATAATTAGAAAAACGAAACCGTAGCCTGCAACAACGGCGCAGGCGGATATACGGAAAGGTACTTCCAATGCACAACCCAGCTGACCGAACCGCAAGGAAAATTAAAAAAACAGGAAAAGCGGTATGTCCTTATTGTGGGGTCGGTTGTGTCATCAGGGCAACCGTCCAAGATAATAAAGTTACAAAAATCTCAGCGGACGACGATGTCGCCCCAAACTACGGAATGCTCTGTCCAAAAGGCGCACATCTCAAACAGGTCTTTCAAAACCATGACGGTAGACTCGCGTATCCAATGATTCGTGACCGACGCGGCGAACCCCCGCGCGAAGTTTCGTGGGACGAAGCCATCGCTTTCACTGCGAATCGGCTTCATGACATCCAATTAGAACACGGCAAGGACGCTATTGCGTTCTACGGCTCCGGACAATTGGATACGGAGGCTTCATACACTTTCAATAAATTGTTCAAAGGTTTCCTTCGGACGAACAACGTAGACACGAACAGTCGACTCTGTATGTCGTCTGCCGTGGTCGGTTATATGCAAGCGTTCGGCTCTGACGGCCCGCCTACCTGCTACGACGATATTCAACACGCGGATGTCTTTCTGATTATCGGCGCGAATATGGCGGTAAACCATCCCGTGCTTTTCCAGATGATCCGGAAACGACGCGCAGTGGACCCAAGTGTACGGATCATCGCTGTAGACCCACGCCGGACAAAGACAGCAGACTTCTCAGATATCCATGTGCCACTCGCGCCCGGGAGCGATGTCGCTTTTCTTCAACTCATTGCGAAACGTCTCCTGGCAGTAGGACGAATTGATAACCGTTTCGTCCGAAGGCGTACTGAAAACTTCAGCACTTACGAGAACCACTTGCAAAGTTTAGACGAAGACACGCTCCTCGCTGCCTGTGATATTCATCCGGCACGTATTGACGAGATCGTTGAATACCTCTCTAAACCGAGTCGATTGCTCAGCTTTTACTGCCAAGGCACCAATCAGAGCACGAGCGGCGTTGACAAAAATGTTGCGCTTATCAATCTACATCTCCAGTTAGGTGAAGTCGGCAGAAGGGGTGCCGGGCCGTTCTCGCTGACCGGTCAACCGAATGCAATGGGCGGCAGAGAGGTCGGTTATCTGTCTCATCAGTTGCCCGGTTACCGTGTTGTTACGAATGATATGCACCGTGCTTATCTGGAAGGTGCGTGGCGGATACCACCGGGCAGCATTGACCCAAAACCAGGATTGACAGCGGTACCGATGTTTGAAGCAGCAGCTGAGGGAAAGGTTCGCGCACTCTGGATCGCCTGCACGAACCCCGCTGTCAGTATGCCCGACACAAAAGTATCACAAGAAGGCTTGCGTCGCGCGGATTTGGTTATCGTGCAGGATTGTTATTATCCGACAGAGACCACTGAGTATGCGGATGTGCTACTCCCCGCTGCGCAATGGGGTGAAAAGCAAGGCACAATGACAAACAGTGAACGGCTCGTCGTCCGAAGCGATCAGTTCCTAACACCACCGGGTGAAGCCCAACCCGATTGGTGGATATTCACACAAGTTGCGAGGATGCTCGGATTCAAGCGGAATTTCGATTTCTACAATGCTGAAGAGATATGGGATGAATATCGTTTGCTGACAGCAGGCACCCCGTGCGATCAGTTCGGAATGACGAATGAACGACTCGCCAAGACATCGCTGCGCTGGCCCTGTCCGCATCCACGGCATCCGGGCACGGCACGCCGATACGTCCGCACAAAGTTTTTCACCGAGTCCGGTAAGGCACAATTCAAAACGTCGGTCTATCAGCCACCCGATGAAGATGTAAATGAGGAGTTCCCGCTCGGTTTAACAACCGGACGGATTGAGAGTCAGTGGCATACGCGCACCCGCACAGGCAAGGTGCCGCAGCTGGTCCGTAAAGACCCAGAACCGTTTGTGGAAATTCATCCAGATGATGCAGTAGAAAACAATGTTGAAGATGGTGAGTGGATCTATCTTGTGGGCAGACGTGGGAGGTGTTATGCAAAGGCGCGTGTCACAGAGACAATTCGACGTGGGTTGCTCTTCACGCCGTTCCATTGGGGGGACCTCTTCCACGCCGAGACGAATGCGAATTACGTGACGAATCCCGCTTTCGATCCCGTATCTAAGCAACCAGAGTTAAAGTTCTGCGCCGTGCGGATTGAAACCAATGGTTCGTAGGTGTCGTCGTAACGGGATACATAAGTGTCAATTTTGGAAACAATACTCCGTCTCAGACCCAGACCCGGTAGGTTCGGTTTTGCGGCGTACTCGCCTGCCCCCCTGATAAGGGGGGATAAAGGGGGGTTGCGACCTGCATTCCAACCGAACCGGATCCTACGCGAAAACCTTGAAAACTTCAAAACCCTCTTGTAATTTGTCTAAAACTAAATCATCCTCAGCAAAAGGTGTATCTGGTACTTTTTTTTCCGGGAAAAAGAAAAGGGCAGGCACGGATGCCTGCCCATAACAATCGCCTGACACAAACGCCGATTTCGGAAATCTAACACGTTACACCGTGGGTGGCGTAATCTCATAGTTTACGCCTTTGTGGCAGATAATCATGGAGAGTGCACCCTTGGCAAGTTTAAAATATTTTGTCAAGTCAGGCAGATGCTTCATTAACTCATAATAGGCTTCGCTGTCAAACGCAACCTGTTTCCGCTCCGATGTGCCATCATATTCGCTATCTACCCATATATTGCCGTGGCGGTGAAACGCCTTACGTCCAACATATTTCGTATCAGCGTTCTGCCTCCTAGACCGAGCAATTTTATCCTCTTCGATTTGACTATTGATTCTAATCCTCTCGGGGATGGGTATCGCTGCTGTGTAGGCATCTGAAATCCGTGAATCATCATACACTTTTCGTAGTGAACCATCGTCTGCATCAACAAATGATGTGTAAGGTGTTGGTATCCCGTATTTCTTGCTAAGGCGTTTAATCTCTTTATAAAGTTCGTCGCTTCCATCACCCAGTGCAGCTTGGTCCACCAGTTCCGCGATTCTACGTTGTGCCCAGAGATGCGGCAAGTAATCGTTGTCCTGCTCAAGTTCAGAGAAATGCACGTTTTTGGAGAACTCATGCTGTTCGCTGCCGATGATTCCGCGAAGTTTCAAAACGGTGTCACCGTGCCCTTCATAACGTCCGAGAAGCGTCAACTGGTCCCCGCGAAACAGGTCCGGAACATTTTTCGGGGTTAACTCTTTCGTAGTAATCTGCCCGAAATTGATTCCAACATCTACCAACACCGGTTCGTTCATTTTTCTAAACAGGGAGGATACAGCATCCTCAATGTCTTTGTCAGGCGTTACATAGTTACGTGTTCCCCCGTTAGCCGCCGCCATTTTGTCAAGCATGTAGTCATTTACATCATAGCCTACACCGAACACAAAAATGCGGGATAAATTCCGGTTCGCCTTTGCAACATTTTCGAGAATCTGAGCTGCGTTTGTTACACCTACAGTCGGGCATCCATCAGTAAGGAAAACGATAATCCGCGGACGTTTAGGATCCGGTTTTTCGGCTAAAGCAGTGAGCAGTGCATCATTGATATTCGTCATGCCGCGTCCATCAATACTCTCAATAAACGCGAAGGCTTTTTCACGTCCATTTTTCACATCAATGAGTTCGTTGGACATGACTGCAGAATCGCGCCAGCGTTCACTACCGAACCACTCTTCGCCTCTGCTTAATCTATCCGCAAAGGAGGTGATGTCTTCGTTGAACACGATAAGATTGAACCGGTCGCCATCGTTCAGGTTTTGGACACAATAGCGAAGTGCCGATTTCGCTTGTTCAACCTTTCGACCGCTCATACTACCCGATCGATCCAAGACGAAAACGAAGTCCTTGTCAATAACCTCTGTCTGTTTTACCTCATACTTAGGCGAAATGAGGAGCATAAAGTACCCATCCTCATCAGCACGATGCGTCAGCAAGGTAATCCCAAAATTGTCGTCCGAAACCCCAAAATAAAAAAGCAGATCATCGTCTGGATCCACATTCGTGCCTTCATAACTGACACGCACATGGCGATCATCCTTGCGGTCAATCGTAACCTCGTGTGAGGGTGAGTAAACCGTTCTGAGTTCATCTTCGCTTTCAATCTCCATTTCAATATGGAGATTTCCGATCAGCCCAGATGCCGATTTCGCGAGCGATAGCGGATATTTGTACTTCATGAGATCGCTATCTGCGGAAATAACCTGAGAATATGCGAATTGGATACGTCGCTCACCGCTTGCTGGAATTCCGGGGACCTTTACGACAAACGCCCGCGTCCCAAGGTGCTCGAGGATTGCTTTGTTATCGCCGTAGCGGGCACTGTTCCTATAAACCCGCTGGGATTCTCTTTGAGAGAGGAGTTCGCCCTTTACCGACTCCCCATCAATAGAGAGTGTAAAATTTGAAACGGCTGCACCATCTGGCACGGGGAAGATATAGATGCCGTCCATCGGAAAGCCGTTTGGATTGGTAAAAACTTGGTCTACCTTAGTTATTGCCAGTTGGTTTTTAATACCAATCTTAATGTGCTGGCGATCAATTTTTAAGGGAACCGCACGACCCTCTGCATGTTGAAGGGAAATTATCGTTAACATTGTTCGCTCCTTTTTTGTGTCCTAAAGCATTTATGATAGATTTGAAAATAGGTTTGAAAATAGGATAGAAACTGAGTAAAAATAAATCAGAAAACTGCTTCTGCTAAATTTCAATCATCCATTAATTTGTAGCATTTACTGTCAGTTTACATTGCCTTTGACACAAACTGAATGAAGTTTAAGAATTCAATTCGGTAATACATCAGCAACCTCTTATGTAGGAGCGAGCTGTGCTCGCGATCCGTAAAGATTACCGTCATACACAATTACCGCAATATGTATTTAATCTTCATACAGTTTGTGCTACAGAATGCTTAAGTTATCTCCCGCATTTGCCCTATTGAACCACTGCTCAACCAGCTGCGTAAGTTCTAATAGTAAACCATCATGCCCCGAATTAGCGAAGAAAGACAATCAAATTAATTTTAATCCGAGAGGCAATGTCCTCTAAAATCCTTTTCTTTTTTCGCTGATCGGTCCCAGACACTATCCAATATGTTCCCGTCTCTGTCTCAACTTCTCTTTGGGCTCTACCGTCTTCATCGCGGCAATCCGCTATTAAAGGTATCGTATTAACATACAAATCGAGTTCTTTGACTTCCTCAATTCCTATCACCTTGATTACCTCAATGAACGTGTCTATTCCGGTATCCTTTGAAATAAAATTTCCATCCAGCATAACACCTAAAGGATTATTAAATTTTGTTTCAATGGTAGAATCGGTAAGATCACCGAATAAAGCAGTCAAGGCTTCACGTAAATTGCTACCGGGCATACCTCTACCTTGTTCAATGAGAGCGATGGCTCCACGAGAATAACCTACGGCTTCAGCTACTTCTGCCTGGGTTAAACCACTTTCTTCTCGACACTCTTTAAGCCAGTTCCCGAACGCAACGGTTTTTTCATCTTGGATAGATGGTCCATTGGATTCTATAACATCTTCGTCTGAGATCTCAGATGTACCTATTGTGAACAGTTCAGTGTATTGCACTGCATACTTTTCAATGTACTTGATGATCCGCTGTGTCGCATAAAACCATTCTCGGTAGGAACGAAATGCTCTGAACAGCAAATGTATATCTGTCTCTTTGCTGCTTGCTTCCTCCTTGGTATCAGAAGGGATCACTCCCATTACCGATATCTCAGATTCGCAGCTGGTTTGGATATTTCCTACTCGTCGTGAGAGGTCTGTAGTATGACCAATTTTAATGAAATCCGGTTCATCATCCCCGAAATTACTTTTCCCGATAAAATAGACCAATGGTTGATTTTGATTTGGCATGATTGTACTCCTTATTGGTTATGACTTTAGATTTACACATTTGCAAATCAAAAGTCTGATATTTAACTGTTGACCTTAACGGGTCGGTTTTTTGAGAAAACGACTTGCTGTTCAATTAGCACCTATAATATGTTTTGAGTATCTAAAACCATATAATAGTATCTTTGGTAATATATTATACCACAAAATCTCCGCAAATGCAAATTAATCTCTGCAAGGTCAATAATTTCCGAACGACTTCTCAGTCAAAAGCCTCTCAATAGTCGTCCCAAAGACTTTCGCGATTAGGTAGCATCTCCAGACCGAAGGGGAATCCTTGCCCTTTTCAAACCGAGAGACCATCATCTGAGACGAGCCGATCTTCTCAGCAAGTTCGGCTTGAGTCATCTTTCGAATGACGCGTTCCCGTCGAATGTTCTCACCGAGCGTTTCTCGAACGTGCTGGGGAATGCTAGCTCTGCCTCTCATGATACCCTCCATTATTATCTATAGTTATATTATACCATCAAAAATAATAAATGTCAAATTAAATTATAAAAAATAAAAAACGAGGCACGAGAATTTCACCATCCACAAACTAATTTTCACTTATTGAGGGAATTCTTCTTGCCTCGCGAAAACATTGCGAGTTTATCCACTGTTTAAGGAACCTCTAACCAAAATTTTCCCTTGAAGGCCGCTCTTGCACCACAGGTATCACGTAACTCCGAATCGTCAATCCGTTTATTGTCTCTGTCTCAGTGCGCGGTTCTGGTGTCTCACGATGATCAAACACAACGTAGGACCCCTCTGTTATTCCTTCCGTCGCCAGATACGCCGCGAGTTGTTGCTTCCCTTCGGCATAACCTCTTTCACCACGCCATATTTTTGTTTCAATGATATATTTTCTCTGATTGTGAAAAATAACCAGATCCATCCTGCCACGCCCAGTTGGGACTTCTGTATGCATTGCCCCGTTTACGCTGGTAACGAACTGATCAAGATAAGCAAAGAGGAGATGCTGCCCGATGAACTCTTGCGGGGTCTCAGGGACTTGTAGGATTCTGAATCCTGCGCGAGCAATAAAATCTCGGAAGTTATCCAAGAGCCGTTCCATCTGAATCTGTCCGGTGTCGGTGAGGTACTGAAATCCATCAGTATCTTCAGGAAAGTAGTCGCGCTCCAATCCGTTGACTATCGGTTTGAACGCCTGTATGATGCAATGTAGATAAATTGGATTGGCAATTTTACACATTCTATCAGTGCCTCTTGCAAGGACTCCGTAAGTTGCGAGTTCATTGATAAGATCATTGCGTAGACTGAAAGGCACGCCTTCCTCATACAACAGAATTCGCATTAAAAGGCTTTCAAAACGAGGGTTTCGACGTATATTGGTTGTCAAATGTGTTAGGTTGGTGTTGTTTTCGTCTACAAGTTGGATGTGTGCTGCTGAAAAGTGTGCCAACGTAATCGTTTCGGTTTTCGGAATATCCAGTTCCTCTGTAAGTATCTGTGCGAATCGGTTAACAAGGAAGGGTTGTCCACCTGTCTGTTTGTGAATGGCTTCAATCACTTCCGGAGCAAAAGCCTGCCCTACTTCGGCAGTGTATTGCCCAAGGAGTTCTTGCACCTGAGCCAGCGTAAAATTGGGCAAAGCAAAATCGTCATGGATATTGAACGGAGAAACGGAGCGATCATAATTAAGCTGTGTGATGTTCCTGACACCAACAATGCCAAGGCTGTGCGGACATTGAAATGTGGTGTCAGTGACGTAAGTATGTCGAAACGCGTGCAGAAAACCCTTCAGCGCAGATGTAGGGATGCCATCAAATTCGTCGATAATGAGGACAACTTTCTGCCAGTTTTCCCCATCCTTCAGGAAACGCTGAACCTCTTCAAAGAACTCCATCATTGATAGATGGTTGGTTATCTGGGCATTATTGAGAAAATGCTTTAGTGCTTCGTTGAGTACCTCTCCGCGTCTTTGGAAAACGCGTTCAATTTCCTTACCAATCTGTTTGGTGAGAGACTCGTAAAATTCGGAACGGTCACAATCTACATATATCTCAAAATTCAGTTGAATAGGAAAATAGGTGAAGTCTTCAGCGATGAGTGCTGCGAGGGCGCGTTGAAAGAAAGTCGTCTTGCCTGTTTGCCGCGGTGCGAAGATGACGATATAGCGTCCTTCTTTGACGCGTTTGATAAACTCGGTGAGTTCCTCCGTCCGAGCGACAACATAGTGCTGTTCAGGGTTCACGGGCCCCTGCGTACCAAACCTTCTCATCTCACTTTTCCTTGTTCTTCACAAACTTCAAAGTAGACCTCAAGTGACTTTTGCATCTCCTCCCGAAGTTCAGTTACGGAGGCACCATAAAATGTGATTATGTCTTGTGTATTAATCACTGTTCCATGAAAGAGGTCTATTTCTGGGTCAAAATCAACAACTCCGATGTAATCTTTGTATTCGCTCATGGTATAATCCTCGGAATTTGGAAAAAATGATGAATTTTTACTTGAGATTCTCCGCGAGTTTTTCAAGTGGAAATCCTTCACCTTCCCACACGGATTTCTTGATGAGAATGCCTGCTTTACCCTTCTCTACCACTAATTCTACATCAGAGGAAACATCGGCGGTAATGTCAGCGCGGACTTCTTCTAGCCAATCAAGGCTTTCGCACAATCGTGCCACGCTGTCGCCAATATTTTGTATGAATCGCATATTCTCCCTAACTGTTTCTGCAGTAACGGTTTCCTGTCCGAGTGGCACGACACATAGAAGGAATCTTGCCTTTTCTTTTACGGCCATTTGAGCTTGTGTAGTTGTCATACGAACGCGATCGTATCGCGTGGATTTCACCTCAACTAGCCAATGGCAATCATTTTGAGTTATATTCAGAGTTATCAGATCTTCACTATGCTCTGCATCCTCAATCTTAAAATCCGAGCCTATACCGGTGTGACTTACTAAGAACCCTTCGTTCTCTAAATTCTCTCTCACCAAATTTTCCACTTGTGTTCCTAAATGTTGGTTCTCATGGACTCTACGTGTTTGTTCCTGACGCTCTGCTAAGTATTCTGAAAAATTTTCATCTTCCTGCATGTGTTGTATCACCGCCAGTGTTTGACTCAGGTCACCATCAACCTTCTGCACGTGTTGTACCATCGCTTGTACCTGACTCAAGTCGCCTCCTGTTATTTGGTGTAACTCGGTCATTGTGCTAACCAAAGTGTCCCGCGATTCAGGATTTCCAGTGATTAATTCTAATCTTAAGTCAGATGGTGAGACATTAATAGCACTCAGTAATTTGACAGTAAATGGGTTTTCCAAAGATCTGAGATTCCAACCTTTCTCTCGAAGCAAATTAGCTAGCGATTGAGCGTCTGCATGGAAGCGAAGGTCTCCCTGTCGAATCCATTTGTTACTTCGGACTGCCTTCAGCCATCTAGATGGATAGTATCTATGACTTTTTCCACAGGATTTGCACTGTGCGGTCTTCTCTGCCAAACTTGCAGAATTATCCATTGGGATAAGGTATTCAGTAAGAAAACGCCAGAAAAGGTAAGCATTATCTCGGCTATTGCGTACTTTTTCCATGATTGCTTCCCATGTTACGACACCGATCGGAGAGAAAACCTCCGCAGATTCATGGTCCCTTCCATCATCTTCGTTTTCATATATTTCTGGAGAAAAAAGTTTAAGATCACTTAGATTATTCCAGCGCCTTATCATATTCCGTCTAGTAAAATTTTGTTCACAGAGCATTTGCCATAGGTCTGTGTCTGGTATAACCTCAAAGAAACTATCATCTAAGATGCGATCCGATGGAAAGAGTTCGGAGAACTGTTGCAAGTCTTCAGGCCATGCACGAACTGGTGCTAAAAGTGGAGTGCCAGAAAGAAAGCCATTTGACAAAGAAGGATAACATGTGCTGTCTTTAGTGAACACAGGAACATCCAACAAGTGGTTCCAGTATTCCTGTTGATTTTGATGAACTAGCCAAGCAAAGAGTTGTGCACTCGCCGCCTTAAAGTTATCGTTTGGGTTGTTGACACAGTCTTGGAGTGATTTAATGAGTTTTCCAACAGCATGTTTGTTATCCCAATTTTCGAGATCTTCTTCATCTTCTAATGATGTCAGTTCAGTATCACGAAGTTGATTCTGGATGGTGCTCCCAAGTAACGTATCAACCTCTTTCAGTTTTTTGTCTATGTTCTTATCTACATGCAGCAGACGAAGTGATTTTAAATCACCGACTTGGTTTGGGAAAATATGAAGGTTACGAATTGTATCATCAAATAATCCGCCATCCTTGAAAAATCTATAGAACCGATTTAACCAATCAACTGCACAAACATTCTGTCGCAGCAAGTTCTGAAGGTCTTTGAGACAGGAACACTCGTTTGCAATGTAATCTGCCAGTTTTCGACCATCAATTATACCAATGTCTACTCCTATATCAGGCAAATCTGAAACTTCGCACCCATTCAATTTTGCCCAACTTTTGATGGTGTTCCACCACCCTGTCGCTTCGTCTTTTTTCGGTAATTGCTCATGATATTCGTGCAAATCGTTCAGCAAACCCCATAGTTCCGTTACGCCTTCATCATTTTCTGCTAGAGGAAGTCGAGCGTCCTTCGACATTATAACTTTGCCGGATTCAGTAAGAATTGCAGGTGTTTGAAGAATATTTTCAATGAATTTTTCTTTAATACACTTTTTAAGCCACTCGTTTGCCGGAGTAGTAGGAACATTTGCCCATTGGTACGCGTGATACCAACTATGTGATGTGGCATGCCGAAATAGATGGGTGAGCAAAGCGCAGGCTTCTTTTATGACAGCCTGATTATTTCGATTTGTATCGCTGTCTAATTGGTTTCCTTGTCCAAGATCCACACCATCCCGGTTTTCATTCGGCTTTAAAAATTTCCGATTGCCATTGATAACAGCTGGAAAACTGAAAGGTTCAGTGCCCATCAAAGGAAAAGCCACAAATAAGCGTGGAATATTCTCAACAGATAAACATTCTAGTTGGTTGCTAATTGATCTCAGTGGGACGGTGACAGAGGCCTTTTTCCCTTGTGCCAGAAGGTATTTCATTTTCGTCTGATTTTCGTTTATGCTTTGTATCACATTAATTTCCCAAAGTCCGGATCTAATTGATAAACAGCGTTGAACAACTTTAAATGAACTAATTTCATACGGTTCGTTGATGTCAATGCTATAGAATGCCTTATTGAAAACAACCACGAACGGAGCGCATTGCTTTAGTACTGTGTTCCCTTCTTGAACTGCGTCTTTCGACCATATCTCAGTAATAGGATATTTAAAACGAGTCGTAAATTTTTCGGGCATTGGTTCCCTGAGTGAGGTGACAGGATCGAAATCATCCCATGCTTGATTCATTGAAGTGCTGAGGGCATTTACTGATTCGGGGTTCCGCGAGAGGCGGAAATCAAACAATTGACCATTGTCAAGTTGACCTGATACATCTATATCCCATGACAATAGGTGCGTCGTAAGAAAACCGCTACCATACCGTCCAATTGTTTCCTCATCTTCAACTTTCGTCGAACCATGAAAAACGAGACGTTGTATCTGTTCTATTGTGAAACTACTACCATTGTGCAGAAAGATGAGTTCTTCAGAATTATCCGTAATAGAGGCGACAAGTCTTTTATCCGATACTATTGAAGCATCGTGCGCGTTCTGCAAAAGTTCCCAAATCCACCGCGTTCGTCTCTTTGGACGGTCATCTACCAATGCATTGAGGTACTTAAAAACTGCATTTGCTATAGTTAAAGTGAATCCTTCGTCTTTACTTTTAGTTTTCTTTTTTTTCCATTCTTCCAATGAAAAAATTGTCATAATGTCTCCTTTCTGTGGAAAATTATAAGAAATGGGCGGATCAGGGCATATCCGCCCGGGTAGGCTCTAAAAAAGACGCACCTAAATGCAAGGGCTTAAAAACCGAGCTGCTTGTTCACAACATTCTTCAAGTCTTCACCCTTCAAATACCGTTCCAAATTATCCAAGAAGAACTCAGTGATACGGCGCATGCGATGTTGGGAACCGCCTGCTGAATGCGGCGAGATGATAACGTTGTCAAAATCCCATAACGGACTCTCTGCCGGGAGCGGCTCGATTTCGGTGACATCCAGACCTGCGCCAGCGATTTTGCCTGCTTGCAGTATCTCGATTAAATCGGGTTCGTTGACAATCGGACCGCGGGCGACGTTGATAAAGAACGCTGTCGGCTGCATCACGGACAGGTTATCTTTGTTAATGAGACCCCGTGTCTCTTCAGTCAACGGACACGCAATCATCACGACATCCACTCGGCTCATCACATTGGAGAGTTGGTCCATCGGCATCAGCTCATCAACGGTGTCCGGTTTATCAGTGCGGTAGGCATCGACCGCAATAACGTGCATATCGAACCCTTTCGCGCGCTTCGCCATCTGCATCCCGATGCCACCCATCCCGACGATACCGATCTTGAACCCGTCAACTTCGATCATCGGAGAACTTCTGCGACCGCCCCATTGGTGCTTGTCTTGGTTACGGACAGAATCGTGGATACCACGCGCCAGACCGAGCAGGAGCGCGAACGCTTGGTCAGCAACATGCGTGGCATACAAACCGGCAGCGTTCGTTAAGATAACATCACTCTCGCGGAGCGCGGGATACATGTGCTTGTCCATACCGGCACTGGAGGATTGGATCCATTTGATGTTCGGTAGGTGTGGGAAAATGTCTTCGCTGCAGAAACCAAAAAAGATTTCAGCGTCGTTGCCTTCCTCGATAAGTGCCTCGCGTGAACTCGGGGCAACATAAATATGTTCATCACCAATGATGCTTTCGAGCCGTTTGAGGAGTTCGTCTTCAACACGTCCTTGTAATAGTATCTTCATACCCTAAGGGTCCTTTCATAATGTGATATGGGTAAAGTTTTGCGTTACTGCCACGGCGGATGTTCAGGCAACAATTCTTGGAATTTGTCAATCAACGCGTTCTCGTAGGCACCGGCGTATTGACCGTCGAAGAATTTGCCCATCGCTTCGTCAAGAAAGAGCTGCCACGATGCGTCCTCAGCACCCGGATTGACAGGAAAGAACAGCGCACCGACATCTTGCGCCGCTTTCAGGTCGCCGGGCGAATCGCCGAGCATCAAGACTTGATTTTCGGGGTACCTGTCTTTCGTTGTGATTGTGAGGTGTTCCGTCTTTGTTCCCATCTCCTGTCCAGCAATCAGCGCGACGTAGTTATCGATTTCGTGTTCCGCCCATTCGCGTTGGAGTGCTTCGTCCGGTGTCGCGGAGACGACAATGACATCCGCTTGTCCCTGCAGCTGTTGTAAGGTCTCACGTACGCCGGGAAACGGTGGGAGGTTATAGACAATCTCAGCGACGCTTTCGTTCACACCGAGACTCCACGCCATCACCTGACTCAGCTCGTCATGTCTTTCGCCGGTTGTGCTGTCGATCGCCTCTTGTAAAGCGGGGTTGCCGAGTTTGGTTTCATTTTCGACCCAATCTCTTAAGTAGGGGAGTTCAGGGACTGAGACACCCATTTTCTGTACAAGTGGCATCTCGCGTAAGAAATCGCACACCAGCAGGATCGCCTTGAAGCGGTTCGTGCCGCGCGTCTTGGAATAGAGGTTCACGAAATCCCATGCCTGATGTACCTGTCGCGAAATGGATGCCAAGCCGAAATGTTTGACGAGGTTCACGCTGAAGCAGTCGTTGTGTTTGACCTCCATGCTATTAAAGACACAACCGTCTGAGTCGATGCCGACGAAAAACTCGTGCTGCGGTTTGAAATCGTATAATACTTGTTGTGCTCCGTATCCCATAAACGCTCCTTTTTAGGAATTACCAGTTACCAGTTTTCAACCCAAGAGGTTTCTGATAGTTCGTTCACCTCTTTCTGATAACTGAAAGGTTTTTCGCAGAAAAACCGTACTGACAACTGATAACTACTTAACAATAACTTCCGGGCGACCGTCGAGCATCCATTCGGTGTGGAATACCGTCGGCTCACCGTCTTCTCCGAGAATTGTGTTCCCGTCTCCATCAAGTTTGTGGTAGGTGTGCGCGCCGAAATAATCACGCATCGCTTGGATGAGATTCGCAGAGAGTCTGCCGCTGCGATAGCTATCGAAATAGGCTAACGCGGAACTAAATGCAGGAATCGGGACACCGAGCTGCGTTGCCGTACCGATGACGTTTCGCCAGTTCGGTTGCGCGGCTTCAAGTACATCTCGGAAGTAGGAATCGAGCATTAGGTTAGGGAGTGCCGGGTTCCGCTCAAACGCCTCCGCAATCCGATGTAGGAATTTGGCGCGGATGATACATCCGCCACGCCAACCGAGACTAATCTTGCCGAGGTCCAGATCCCAGTCAAACTCCTCACTTGCCTCTCGCATTAGGGCGAAGCCTTGCGCATAAGAACAGATTTTCGCGGCGTAAAGTGCATCGTGAATCGCTTTCAATGTTTCATCTCGGTCGCCTTGGTATGTACCAACAGCTCCCTGAATAACGCCCGACGCTGCAACGCGTTCACTTTTAATAGCAGAGATACAACGCGCGAAAACCGCCTCGGCGATTGTCGGCGCGGAGATACCCAGATCCAACGCCGAGATGCTTGTCCATTTGCCGGTACCTTTTTGTCCGGCTTGATCCAACACAACATCGACGAAAGGTGTGCCGCTGCTATCGTGCTGTGTGAAGATGTCAGCCGTGATTTCGATGAGGTAGGAATTGAGTTCGCCGCGATTCCATTCGCTGAAGACCTGGTGCATCTCGTCGGCATCCATGCCTAAGACGTTTTGCATCAGCGAGTAGGCTTCGCAGATCAGTTGCATATCGCCGTATTCGATGCCGTTATGTACCATCTTAACGTAATGTCCAGCACCGTCGGGTCCGATGTAGGAGCAGCACGGTGTGCCTTCCACCTGCGCTGCGATTTTTGTAAAGATCGGTTCCACGAGCGCGTACGCCGCCGCTGAACCGCCCGGCATCATCGCCGGGCCTTTGAGCGCGCCCTCTTCACCGCCGGAGATGCCCGTTCCAATAAACAGGATTCCCTGTTCAGCGAGTTCTGCATGTCGCCGGATGGTGTCGTTGAAGTTGGAGTTCCCACCGTCAATGATGAGATCGCCTTTTGAGAGGTGTGGTACTAACTGTCCGATAAATGCATCGACAGGTTCCCCCGCTTTCACCATCAAGATAATTTTTCGGGGACTGTCGAGTTTCTCAATCAGTTCTGGTATCGCGTGCGCGCCAGTGACATTTTTGCCGTTTGCAGCACCTGCGATGAAATCGTCAACACGTGAAACGGTACGGTTAAAGACCGCCACTTCAAAGCCTTTGCTTTCCATGTTCAGTGCGAGGTTTTCGCCCATCACTGCTAATCCGATGAGTCCAATGTCTGCCGCCAAATCTTTTTCCTCCTATAGTGGTGTATGCTTTGCATATCATACACTGCAGAAAGCGATACTGTCAATATATTTTTTGAAGGTTTCTTGTATTTGACTGGAGGCGATTTGGTGAGATAGATTTGCGGGTAAAATTATCTGTTAGAGAACCCATGACTGCATACGGTCTGCAATTACATCAATATCCGTTATGGTACCATCGGCAATCTTAAGGCCGAGGTCAATAATCAAATCATTAATATCGGGAGGAAAGGAACAATCGTTCAAGACTAAAAACAAAAGCGCACAATGCATGCCAACACGTTTATTCCCGTCCAGAAATATATGTCCGGTAATAATGTGATGTGCATATACTGCAGCTTTTTGGAATAGAGTCGGGTACAACTCTGTTTCACCAAATTTTGCCTTAATAGCAGCTATTAAATAGTGTAACTGATTTTCATTTAACAATTGATAGTCACCGACATGATCCTCGGCAACAAACAAAATATCCTCAATCGTCAAATACTTCAAATGTTGCCGAGGGTTTTCCATGCGCGGTCGTAGTTTTGTTTTATTTTATCTGAGGCGATAATGATACTCAGCCCCATTTTTCTGGCGGTTGCTATGTCCAATTTGGCTTTTTCCCGTTCTCCGAGACGCAAAAACGCACCACCGCGATTGTAATATGCCTCGGCATAATCGGGTTTGAGTTCAATTGCTTTGGTATAGGCTGCGATAGCAAGTTCCAACTCACCTTTTTTGCTGTGAGCCAACCCACGATTGTAATAGGTTTCGGCGCATTTTTTATCTTTTTCTTTTTTCATTTTTTTTTCCACAATACGGATTTCTTGGGAATTTGACATTGCATTTGCTGAGTCTAAAGTTTTCACACATTCAAAAAAAATCCTGGAAATCTGCGTAATCTACCTAATCCGCGATTCAGATAATTTATTCGGACACTTTACTCACAATGCAATTCACTTGAGAGTAACAATACCATACCAATCAAACAGATGTCAACCGAATATTATTAATGGAAACTTTACACAAGGCAATAACCTATATCAAAAAAGAAATCGGGGCTCGGAGATCCCTCTTATGACCAGTCCGAAAAACTTGCACTTTAAAGGCATTCTGTTATATCATAGTAATATAAGTAGGGTTTACGCATACTGCTCTTTTGTAGCACAAACTTCCCAGTTTGTGGCAGAAGGCATCTGTGTTTTCCGACGATTCTCATCTAACAGAACGGGCTGAAGTCAAAATTGCGTAAGTCCTGATAAGGCGAAATGGAAAGGATGATCGAAAAAATGACGAAATATAGAAGTAAAACACAGAATGGATTACAGGGTTTGAAAGTGTGGTTTCTGCTTGTGTTGGCTGTGCCACTTTGTGTGGCAGTACAAGCCAATGAGACCGCGCCTGATGTCGAAGCTATCGTCAAAAAGATAGATCAGCTCTACCGTAGTGAGACGAGTCACGCTGAGATGGAGATGCACATCGTCACACCGCACTGGGAACGCACCCTCGCAATGACCGTCTGGACGGAAGGGATGAGCAAGACATTTATTCGGATTACGGCACCGAAGAAGGAGCAAGGTGTCGCGACACTGCGCATCGGGAACGAGATGTGGAACTATCTGCCGAAGACGAACAAAGTGATGAAAATCCCGCCGTCAATGATGATGGGGTCGTGGATGGGTTCCGATTTCACGAATGATGATCTGGTCAAAGAATCGTCAATGCTCGATGATTACACATACCAACTGATCACACCAGAAGACGCAACCTCGGAGCATCTTTATATCCAACTTGTTCCGAAAGAGGATTCTCCAATCGTTTGGGGAAAGATCGTCGCAGCCGTGAAATCTGAGGATTATATGCCGGTATGGCAGCGGTTCTATGACGAGAAAGGGAATCTGATGCGGGTGATGAATTTCAAAGAGATCAAGACCTTCGGTGACAAAATCGCACCATCCGTGATGGAGATGATCCCACAGAATAAAGACGGACACAAAACGGTTGTCCGATGGTTGAATGCAACATTCGATTCAGAAATCAACGGTAAAATCTTCACGCGTCGAAATCTTCAAAGACGAAGATAGGTTACGGCACGCGGCGCGGGTTTTCCTACTACTTTATGATATTCAAAATCGCCTTTCGCAATACTTTTCGCCAAAAACGGCGTACAATCCTTACCGGTCTCGCAATGATTGTCGGTTTTACACTCCTATCGCTAACCATCGGTTTGTCCGACGGTGCGTACGGGAACATTATCACGATGTTCACCCGAAACCGTATCGGACATATTCAGGTGCATCGCGAGGGATACCTCGATAAACCGTCGCTTTATAAAACGATCAACAACGCCTCTGCCGCGGGTGAGACGATTCAGAGCGTTACAGGCGTTGAAGCGTGGACACCGAGGGTGTACGGCGCAGGACTCGGTTCGGTGGGAGAAAAAAGCACGGCTGTCCAGATTATCGGGGTTGATGTTGCTCGCGAAACTGAAGCGACGCGCTTTGATCAAAAAGTCGTTGAAGGCGACACACTAACAGAAACCGCATCCCATGAGGCAGTCATCGGGAAAGGGCTGGCGAAGATCGTGTCCGCGACGGTTGGCAGCGAAATCGTGATTGTCTCACAGGGCGCCGACGGCTCAATTGCAAACGATCTGTATAAGATCGTCGGTATCGCAGAGAGCGGGGACGATGTAACGGATCGGGTCGGGTGTTATCTGCATATTGAAGACGCTCAGGAATTGCTGGTGCTTGGCAGACGAGTTCACGAAATTGTTGTGATTGTTTCAAACATCAATCAGGTCGATAAAATTACAAGCACAATCGAAACGCGACTCAACGACTCGACGCTTGATGTCGCACCGTGGCAAGTCGTCGCCAAATCCTTTTATCGTGCCATGAAAGCCGACCAACAAGGTGATGCCGTTGCTCGCTGGGTGATTATGCTGATTGTCGCTATCGGTGTCCTCAACACGGTGTTGATGTCGGTATTGGAGCGGACGCGCGAATACGGTGTACTGAAGGCGGTCGGGACAAAGCCGATGCAAATCTTCTGGCTCGTCGTTTGCGAAGTCGTTATCATCGCACTTGCGAGCATCTGTGCCGGCGCGATCCTCGGCGTTTTGGTCAATTACCTACTATCTATATACGGCATCACATATCCCGAAGAAATTACCTACGGCGGTGTGAAACTCAAGACTTTGTACGCCGTGGTCAACGTCCGATGTCTGGTGATTCCTGCGATCACCGTTATGATATCCGCAGGGATAATGAGTCTCTTCCCTGCGATAAAAGCCGCCCGGATTATGCCCGCGAAGGCGATGCGGACACATTAAACCACCTAACCGTACCGCAAGGAAAATTAAAAAAATGATTTTAATTAAACTTGCTTGGCGCAACATCTTTCGGAATAAACGGCGAACACTCATCGCCGCAACAGCGATCGGTATCGGTCTGGCTGCGCTGATTTTTGTCGATGCATTCATGCTCGGGATGTCCGAGAATATGGTGCGAACCGCTACCGGCTCCTTCCTCGGCGACGCACAGATTCATCGACTCGGATTCCGAGACGCGCAAGAGGTCTCCTTAACGATTCAAGCACTTGACGAAGTAACAGAAGGATTAGTTCAGGAAGACATTGTTGAACACTTCACACAAAGAACGATCGCTTCCGGGATGATTACGTCTCCTGCGAACGTCAGTGCGATTAACCTCATCGGGGTTCATCCGCCGACAGAGAGATTCTTGTCCCAAATTGACGATGTGATAACGGAAGGTGCGTATTTTGAAGGCGATAACAACCGTGATATAGTTGTCGGTGCAAAACTCACCGAAATTTTAGAAATCGGACTCGGGGACCGGGTAGTTGTGACGGTAGCACAAGCCGGAACCGGCGATCTCTCCCAAGAGATGTTCCGGGTTTCCGGTATCTATCAATTTGCCGGTGGAGAAATGAACAGCGGCATGGCGTTCGTACGGATAAAAAAAGCACAAGAGATGCTCGCTATCGGGAACGATGTCCATGAAATCGCCATTAAATTTACGGCTATCGCCTACGCGCAAGATAGCACACTGCCCTTTTGGGAGACGTATTCCCAACATGGCAACGAAGTCTTGAGCTGGATAGAATTGATGTCGCAATTGACAGTGATATTAGAGATGACGAAATACAGCAAATACATCATAGGCGTTATCCTGTTTTTTTTGGTTGTCTTTGGAATTATCAACACCCTCTTTATGTCGTTATATGAGCGAATGTTCGAGTTCGGTGTCCTGCGTGCCGTTGGAACGCGTCCTTTCGGAATGGCGCGCATCATCTTATTTGAGGCGGGCGCCTTAGCAGTCGTCAGTATCGGATTCGGAATGCTCCTCGGTTTACTTGTGACGGCACTATTAAACTATACCGGGATTAATTACACCGGCATTGAGATGGTCGGGGTGACCATACAAGAGTTCATCTACCCGACCCTGACAGTTGAACAGTTTATTATCTATCCGGTATGGCTCTTTGTTTTCACGATCATCGCTGGAATCTATCCTGCGCGCTACGCGGCGAAAATGTCGCCAGCAGCTGCGATGCGACGGAGCTTTTAAATGGAACAGACACAGAAAACAGATGTTATTGTCACTGAAGGTGTAACGAAGGTTTATGCAGCGGATGGTATCCCCGTCAACGCGCTGAACGGGATCGATTTAACCATCCAATCGGGAGAGTTTACAGCACTCGTGGGACCCTCTGGTTCCGGCAAGACGACCTTTCTCAACATCATCTCTGGATTGGATAGTCCTACGGATGGGAAAGTGTGGCTCGCGGGTAAGGTGCTATCCGATATGAGTGGCAACGAACTCTCTGACTTCCGACGTGATAATATCGGATTCATCTTTCAGGCATACAACCTAATTCCCGTACTGACGGTTGAAGAAAACGTCGAATACATCATGCTCTTAGCGGGTGTGCCGAAAGCGGAACGGCACGCGCGGGTTATAGCGATGCTCGAGGCTGTCGGGTTAGAAGGTGTTGCCAATCGGGTGCCGACGCAGCTCTCAGGTGGACAGCAGCAGCGTGTCGCTATCGCACGCGCGATGGTCTCCGAACCTGCAATTATCCTTGCCGACGAACCGACAGCAAACCTCGACTCAAAAACGGGTGCCGACCTACTTGAGATGATGCGCCGCCTTAATGAGGAGACCGGTATGACGTTCATTTTTTCGACCCACGATCCGATGGTGATGGCGGGGGCAAGGCGTATGATTACGCTTCGCGACGGACGCGTAGACACAGATGAGACGAGGTAACAGTTGTCGGTTTCAGTTTTCAGTTAAGAGATTTCTGATGAAAAAAATAAAGATCCTTAGCATCTTTTTTATCACAATACCATTTTTCGGAATCGCCGACGCTGAATTCCGAGTCGGCGGGTACTACAAAAACTTTTCCACTGTGTTTAATTCACCGGTTCCAGAGACACCTATGAGTGGCATCGTGGTTAATCGTTTACGGCTCAATCTCTCCTACGCGCCAACGGATTCACTCTCTCTGGCTTTCGCTTACGATTTTACGCCGCGCGTCCAAGATCCACTGCTCTTTGTAGGGGCTGGGTCACCCGGTTTCCCCTACGCTGTCGGTGCTGCCGCATCAAGTTATCGGATTGCGGATTTTGATTCGCTGATTTATCCAAGGGCGGAGGATCCGATGGGTAGTGTCGGTATCTACCATAACCTTGATCGGGCTTCCCTGCACTTCAGTACAGATTTCGCGGATTTCTCCGCTGGTCGGGACGCGATTGCGTGGGGTAGCGCACGGGTCGTAAATCCGACCGATGTCGTCGCACCCTACACCTACGATCAGCTGGATACAGAAGACCGCGTGGGTGTAGACGCGATCCGGATGCGCATTCCGGTAGGCGTGATGGGAGAGGTAGATGCCGGTTACATCGCCGGTGCCGATCTCGACTTCGACAAGAGTGCTGCTTTCCTACGGACCCAATTGAACGCTGCAGAAACGGACTTCTCGTTCTTGTTGTTAGCGTTCCAGAGAGACCTGCTTATCGGTCTGGATGTTGCTCGCGGTATCGGCGGTGCTGGGTTCTGGTTAGAAACGGCTTACGTCTTTACGGCACCTTTCGATGATGAACCGGACGTATCAGAGGACTACCTGCGAACCTCTATCGGTCTGGACTATAGCTTCGGCGGCGAGACTTACGCCTTTATTGAGTATCATTTCAATGGAGCAGGTGCAAGGAAACCGGAAAATTATCTCACGAATTTAGAACAACCGGCGTACACACGCGGCAGTGTCTATCTGCTCGGTATGCACTATCTTGCCCCCGGATTCACGCGTCAGATAACGCCGTTAATCGGTTTCGGTGGTCAACTCTTGTTTAATCTATCCGATGTCTCGGCTTGGGTTGCGCCACAGGTCTCCTATAACATTGCAGAGGATGTCCATCTCTCTATCGGCGGTCTGATGAGCCTGGGGAAACGTCCAGAAGATAACGAGTTGACCGAATTGCAGTCGGAGTTCGGCAGTTATCCGAACCTCTTCTTCTCTTCGTTTCGCGTCTATTTTTAAGTTGTCTATTCTCACTTAACGTATGCGGGGCTCCAAAGGCTTTCGGATCTCAGTAAGGTAGCCCGTTCAGCAGAAATCGAAAAGTTGTTCACAGCAAGATAAACGTTTTCGATTGTACGGACGAGGTCACCTCGCCCCCACCCAAACATTATGCAAAAGCAACACGCAACAAAACATAAAACTGACGGCACTTCCCTCATCAAAGCCGATCCGTTTCTGAAGCCATACACTGCCCAACTCCGCGAACGGTTTGCACACTACCAACGTCTCAAAGCCAAGATTGAGAAGACGGGAGGTTTGTTAGGCGAGATAAGTCAAGGACACCGATATTTCGGTTTCAACCGTGGCGAACACAATGGGGAAACCGGGGTCTGGTACCGCGAATGGGCACCGGGTGCGGAAGCACTCGCGCTCATCGGTGATTTTAACGACTGGTCGCGCGACGCAAACCCGATGTCTGTTGACGATTGGGGTGTGTGGCATCTATTTTTACCCGACAGGGATTATGCCGATCGACTCATACATGGTAGCCGCGTCAAGGTACATGTTGTCTCAGAACTCGGTGGACTTGACCGGATCCCCGCTTATATCCAGCGCGTCGTTCAGGAAGGCGATGCGGATTTTACAGGACAGTATTGGGCACCCCCGCATCCGTATCAGTGGCAACATGAGACACCCCGATTCGACATCAATACCAAAGGGTTACGGATTTACGAGGCACACGTCGGGATGGCACAAGAAGCAGAGAAGGTCGGAACGTTCATTGAGTTTACGCAGAACATCTTGCCCCGAATTGTGGATTTAGGCTACAACGCTGTACAACTCATGGCGGTGAAGGAACATCCCTATTACGCAAGCTTCGGGTATCACGTGAGCAACTTTTTCGCTGTCTCAAGCCGTTTCGGAACCCCCGAAGAACTCAAAGCACTCGTTGATACGGCGCACGGCATGGGACTGATAGTTATCATGGACCTCGTGCATAGCCACGCGGTCAAAAATCTCAATGAAGGATTGAACCATTTTGACGGCACTGGACATCAGTACTTCCACGCCGGTGCGAAAGGCGATCACGTCGCATGGGATTCGCGCTGTTTCGATTATAGTAAGTATGAAGTGCAACGCTTTCTACTCAGTAATATCCGCTATTGGTTGGAGACGTATCGGTTTGATGGGTTCAGATTCGATGGCATCACGAGTATGCTCTATAGCGACCACGGATTAGGGCGGGAATTTACCGGCTATGCGGCGTACTTTGATAGCAGAATTGAACCGGATGCCATCGCCTATCTGATGTTGGCAAATGAGGTCGTCCACGCTGTTAACCCCGCCGCGATTTCGATTGCTGAGGACATGAGCGGTATGCCCGGGATAGCGCGTCCGACTGAAGAAGGTGGTCTCGGCTTCGATTATCGGCTCGCGATGGGGATCCCGGATTACTGGATCCGGTTGTTAAAGGAAAAACAGGACGAAGCGTGGCATATTAGCGAGATTTACGGGACGTTACGCAACCGTCGCGCAGGCGAAAAACATATCGCTTATGTCGAGAGCCACGACCAATCAATCGTCGGCGATAAGACGCTCGCTATGCAACTCATGGACGCTGAACTCTACACGAACATGAGTATTTCCACGACGAGCCATCTCATCTCTCGTGGCATCGCGCTCCATAAACTTATCCGGCTCCTGACGTTTAGTTTAGGCGGTGAGGGGTATCTCAATTTTATAGGGAACGAGTTCGGACACCCTGAATGGATTGACTTTCCGCGTGCGGGGAATAATAATTCCTATTGGTATGCGCGTCGGCAGTGGTCTCTCGTTGAGGATGACACGCTCCGTTACAAACATCTCAACGCTTTTGACCGCGCCATGCAGCACCTCGATGTAACCTACCGTCTGCTTGCTGATGAAAATATCCAGTTGTTATGTATTCATGAAGAGGCGAAGCAGATCGTCTACGCACGCGGTGGACTCGTCTTCGCTTTCAACTTTCACCCGAATGCCTCTGTTACGGATTGGCGGATCCCCGTGCCTGAAAACGCAGATTACCGTCTTATCCTGAACACCGACGATACAGCGTATGGTGGTCACGGTGCTGTAGAGGGTGTCCATTACCCGTGGCAGGATGTTGCGATAGAGGGGCAGTCACAGTCAATTCAACTCTACGTCCCTGCCCGAAGCACACAGGTGTTGGTATCTGAAAAAAGTCAAATTCATAAATAGCGGGGCTATTTAGTTCTCGGTTTTTTCGCCCACTTGCGGTCCCCCAGGCCCAGTAGGTTCGGTGTTTTTGCTTGGGTGTTTCTTCTAGCAACCGATGATCGGCTTGCCCTACTTGATGGTATTGAGATATTTGATCCTACAGTTGAGATCGTACATATTGCACAAGTTTATATGGAAAAATTGATAATGCCACAGGAACCACAAGGAGACGCATTTCATTTAGCAATTGCTTCGTTTTATAGCGTTGATATACTACTTACATGGAATTGTACACATCTTGCTAATCCAAACAAATTTGATTTCATCACACGTATTAACCGAGAATTGGGATTAACAACACCAGAACTAAAAACACCGCATGACTACTTAGGAGGCTCCGCATAAAATGTGTAAGAAAATTGATCTTTGCAGTACAGAAATGAACGAAGTCGTCAAGGAAGTTCGTGAAATGCGGATGAAAATTTCAGAAAAATGCGGACACGATCTTAATCGTGTACTTGAATACTACCAAAAATCAGGTGAGGAAATGCGAAAGTCCGGCAAGCATAAGTTTGTCAATCCGGAACCACCTGCTGAGAAGCCTGCGTCCATTGAATCATCCGAAGATAAAGTCGCAGATTAAGAGTTGTATTACCTTCTGATAATACCTTTGCCCGAATACGTGCTGTATGGACGGTGTTTTCCTTCTGGGAAAAATAGGGACAGCCAACCGTGACTTCTATCGCTAAGGTATGTCTATGTTGAGTTACTGGAGCCAGACACTCCAGTTTTTTTGGACCCTCTGGGTAGGCGCGGTTTGTAACCGCGCCTTTTGATCGTGTGGTTATTACGTGGTATTATTATCCAACGAATACGCTCGGTTTCCGCCGGGACCACCACCAATCGCCCATGTCCCACGGAACAACGATTGCCGTTTCGGTGGCATCGTTTCGATGATTTCGTGGCTCAGGTTCAACCGATGCCACTGTGCCCAGATAGAGTTATAGCAGTTGAAAACCGCACACCGTGGGTTCGATGGGTTCGTCCAATCATTCGCGGCATGGATAAGGCTTTCCGTAAAAATGACGACGGAACCGGGTGGGCAACTGTAGTCGTCCATCATCTCACGCATGCTCTCCTCCCACGGGGACCCACCAATATTCGGACGATACGGATCGGGACCACCGTAGTTGAAATGCGCCTTATGGGACCCACTCAGGAAAGAGGTAGCACCTTGTCCCGCCTTCACCTCTTCAAGCTCCCACACAACACGTGTCAACCCCGCGAAAATCTTTCCACCAGCGACCTGATACCGCATCGCATTCGCCTGCTGCGGCGGACGCACAACGTGCGGCAGACCGTTATCACCACGTTCCGATACACCCCAACCCGGGGGTCTCACGGTCGTAAATGACCCTTCGCATCGAAATCCGTAGCAATCGTCGCGCACAAACGGATCCTCGGACAGAATCTCACTCAGAACCCCTACAATTGCAGGATGGTCAAGGAGGTTCTGAAGTGCACCCTGATAACTCTGTCTCGCACCAGCATACACTTCTGCTTTCATCTCTTCGATTTCTGAGTCGGATAATATTGAGGGTAATAAAATCCAACCGCGGAGATCAAAGAAAAACTTCTGCTCCGGTGTCATCGGAATCGGTGCATCACTTGATGTTACTTTTGACATTGAAATCTCCTTAATAGTTATAGGACTTACGCATTCCTTCTTAAAGTCCCCCTGATAAGGGGGATTTAGGAGGTTTAAAGTTATAAATCGGGGTTACTTTTAAGGAACGGTGGAAGAACCGCTATTTTTCCTACTTTCCCACTTCCAACTTTCCAATCTTCCAATCCATCCGAAGATCAAAAGCGACCATCTAATAAGCGACCATCTAATATTGAAACTTGTTTATGTGGTGTTATTCTCCAGCGAATACGCACGGTTTCCGCCGGGACCACCACCAATTGCCCATGTGCCACGGAATAAGGATTGACGTTTCGGAGGCATCTCTTCTATAACTTCATGACTTAGATTCAACCGGTACCACTGCGCCCAAAGTGAGTTATAGCAATTAAAGACTGCACAACGCGGGTTGTCTGGATTCGTCCAGTCGTTGGTAGCATGTATAAGACTCTCCGTGAAAACAATCGCAGACCCAGGCGGACAACTATAGTCCTCCATCATATCACGTATGTTATCCTCCCAAGGTGATTCACTGATATTCGGACGGTTTGGATCAGGACCTCCATAGTTGAAATGTGCCTTATGAGAACCGGTCAGAAAAGTTGTGCCGCCCAGTCCTTTTTTTACCTCTTCAAGTTCCCACACCACACGCGTCAATCCAGCAAATATCTTTCCACCAGCAACCTGATAACGCATCGCATTTGCTTGTTGTGGTGGCCGCACGACATGCGGTACCGTCGTGCCTTTTCCATAAGCAACATTCCAGCCCGGCTGCCTGACTGTGGTAAACGAATTCTCACACCGAAATCCATAACAATCATCAAAAATAAAACGTTCATCAGCGACGATCTCGTTTAGAATCCCAACAATTCCAGGATGATCGAGTAAATTCTGGAGTGCTCCTTGATAACTGTGTCTGGCACCCGCATAGACTTCCGCTTTCATCTCTTCGATTTCCGACGCTGATAATACCGATGGCAATAAAATCCAACCCCGTAAGTCGAAGAAAAACTTCTGTTCTGGTGTCATCAATTTCTCTCCGGGTGCCAACGGCATTGGATCCTTAGAATTACGTACTTCTTGCATAATAGTCAAATCCTTATAGAGTCAAACCAACCCCTACAGGACTTACGCATGCTGCTCTTTTGTAGCATAAACTGTTAGTTTGTGCCCTAAAACGCTGTGTTTTCCAAAAAATTTCATCTAATAGAACGGGCTGCAGTTAAATTTGCGTAAGTCCTACACTATATTACAACGCCTTTTTCAATCCAGGCAGGAAATAATCTTTAACGACGACCTCCCAACTCATGCGGGAAGCGATGTCGTAGCCTTCTCGAAGCATATCTTCCACGTCACGAGGTTTACGGGGTAAGCGTCCTAAAAGTTTTGCGGCGATGTCTCGGCTATTTTCCATTTCAATCGCGTTCCGTTCCGCTAAACCGATATGCAGTACATCGTCAAATGATTTCGGTGGAATCTGCAGCTGCGTATAGTCGGCGACGACGACATTCGAGACCTCCCGATTATCAGTGGCGCGTCGGATAAAACCGCAACATCCACACACGTTGCTAACGACACAAATCGCTCCGAAACTCAACGGCTCCACCTGAGCGATTCCGAAAGGTTCATAAATCGACTGTCCGAATTCCGCATCGCTCCCTTTACGGATGTCCATGAACTCCATCTCTACCGGCATCCGTTTCCCGCACGCCTCTTGACTCCACCCGAACTGATTCACAAAGACCACTTTAATCGCCTTAGATTGTAGGTTGAAGGCAGAGACACCGTTGTTCAATTCGATCTCTGCACCGACGAGATCGGGGTAGCCGATTTTGTGATGCACGGGCCAACCGTACGCTTCCTCCATCTCGTGGATGCTCTCGTTCGGTCTCCCCGTCGCGATTTCAGTGGAGAGGATGAACAACACCGCTGTTTTGTCGTTAGAAGCGAGCAAGGAATCAAGATGCATGAGTACTTGTAAATCACGCCACAACCCTTTGCTTTTAACCAATCGCGTTACGTGTGTAAAAACGTAATCGGGACGATAATCTAATAGCACCTTGGCATATTTCTGGAGGCGTGCCTTTGAGATCAACTTCTCCTGTAGACTCACCTCAAACGCAGGGATACCGTTGTAAACGAGATTGATGGGAAAATCTTCAAACGGTTTCGCCAAAAATCTGAGTTCATCCACGACGAGATCACCAACAGCGAAGATGGTATCGCAGAGATGCGCCTTGTCAATCAGGGCGTGCTTGAAATACCAGAACGGATCGCTGAAAACGTCTCGAATGGATTGTTGCTGTGCTTTCGCGAGTTCTAAAACGTTGTAGAAGCGGACATCGTGTCCAGGGTGTCCTTCAACAATCGGACGTATCGTTGCGACTTCGTGTGCATAGAAGACGGTTCGCATGTTCTTCACCGCATCTACACCCGCATTGCTTTTCCGTTCAACAAGCACTTTGAGGGCAAGCGGCATCCCCATAAATTCGTGCGAGATAATGAACACCGGTGTGGTCGTTTCCGCGCTGAGAACCGCCTGCAACGCCGCATACGCCGGTTCAGCGAGACGGACATACTCCTCGAACTCCCACTCGTTCTCATAACGACTTGATTCGATATCGAAATGTTCATAGAGTTGCCACTTGAACCGTCCCGTCAGCTCTTCATTGCTGTTTGATACATTCACTAAGAGGACATCTGTGAGGGTTGTAACGTTCTGATGTCTGTTTTCAAATTTTCGTTGTCCGTATACGATTTCCACATGATAAGTCTGCTCAATTTCGGTGAGCACCTGTGCATGTGGTGTGTCTGTTATCCCTTCACTTGATCGGTAAAGGATGGTGTCTAAACTGCTCAAATCGGCACCCGGAAAGAGTGGACCGACGAGAAATGTGCGTTCAATAGCTTCGTTGTAACTGCGGGTTGTCAATAACCCTTCTAAAACTGCGCCGATGCCGCCCATCTTTTGGATGGCTTCGTGTGTGACGTGAACAACAATACTCAAATTTTTGACCTCACCAAGCGTTCTTTCTATAGGTTTAAAAGATGAAAACTTTAAAAAACGGTTTTGGAATCGCGTGTCCGTTGCGAAAGATTATAGCACAATGCGAAAATAGAAGTCAAATTTAGTGCTTGTGTAAGGTTTATATAAAGACATCTACCACAAAATTTTCTGCATCGCTATTAGATATCACGAACAACGATGTCCCTTTTATGACAAAATATTTACATCTACCTGTTGCCCTTGACAACCTCACCAAAAGCAACTATAATATATAGTGGAGGCTTATGAGATATTTTCCGTTCTTTACAAAAGATTTCGGCACAAGCATCAACTAAAATCTGTTCATAAATTCTCTGTTTTTCACCTACTGATGGAGGTAGAAATGTTAGATAATATTGGAAATATAGCAGGTACGATTTGGCACTATCTTGAAGAAAACGACGAAGCCACAATTACAAAATTAACACGGGAACTCGGTGAGACCGAACGCACAATCCTAATGGGGATCGGCTGGCTCGCCCGCGAAGGAAAATTGGATTTCGAAAAACGGAAACAAGGCACCTACATAACCCTAAATGCACAGCATTCAAACGCAGAAGCGGCGTAGATGTCGGAAGGAGAATAGAATTACTCATGAAGCCTCTTCGCCAATTAACAGTGGTGCCGACTTTACCACAAAATCTTGAACCGCTGCGGGAACTCGCCTTAAATCTATGGTGGACATGGGATCGTGAAGCACTTGACCTCTTTCAGCATCTTGATGCAGAATTATGGCAAAAAACCTATCATAACCCTGTCGCAATGCTCGGACAGATTTCACAAAAAAAGTTAGATGCCATTTCAAAAGATAACACATTCCTTGCTCGGCTTGATGTCATCTACCAAAAGTTTAAAGAATACCACAAAGCCCGTTCATGGTTCGAGACGAATCACAAAGATGGGACGCTTACCGACCTGCAAATCGCCTATTTTTCGATGGAATATGGCTTGACAGAGTGTATGCCGCTCTATTCGGGTGGTTTAGGTGTCTTGGCAGGTGATCACCTAAAATCTGCCAGCTACTTAGGAATGCCTTTCGTCGCAGTCGGGTTACTCTACCGACACGGCTATTTCCGTCAGACCCTGACTGCAGACGGTTGGCAGATGGCGGACTATCCTATCAATGACTTCTACAATATGCCGATTCAGCCAGCGAAACGTGCTGACGGTTCTCCACTCTTGGTAGAAGTCGAATACCCAGAAGGAAAGGCGTTCGCGAAGGTTTGGTGTGCACAGGTCGGACGCGTCTCGTTGTATCTACTCGATACAAATATCCCCGAAAATCAGAACGAAGAGCTCTGGAACATCACAGACTATCTGTACGGCGGCGATAAACGTCTCCGTATTAAACAGGAGATTCTGCTCGGAATCGGCGGCTACCGTGCTTTAACGGCACTCGGTATCCAACCGACAGTCTGCCACATGAATGAAGGGCACGCTGCGTTTCTCGCGATTGAGCGTATTCGACAGATGATGTTGCGAACAGGCATCCGTTTTGAAGAAGCCTGTGAAGCGACGCGTGCAGGAAACGTTTTCACGACACATACGCCGGTTCCTGCTGGGATCGACTGGTTTCCGCCGGATTTAGTTAATCAATACTGTAGCGTTTACTACGGCGAACTCGGTATCTCCGCCGACACCTTCCTCGGTCTCGGTCGGACGAGTCCATCGAATACACAGAGCGAATTCAGCCCTGCGCTCCTCGCACTCCGGCTCTCAGCGATGTGTAACGGCGTGAGCCAACTACACGGACAGGTCTCGCGTGAGATGTGGAAAGACCTCTGGCCCGGCACACCCGTCCATGAAGTCCCTATTACCGCGATTACAAATGGGATTCATACACGTTCTTGGGTCTCAAGCGATATGCAGAGTCTTTTCGACAGGTATCTGGGTCCGCGCTGGATTGTTGACCTCACAAATCAGGATGTCTGGACGCAGATTTCACACATCCCAGATCACGAGTTGTGGCGGATACATGAACGTCGGCGTGAACGCCTCATCGACTTCGCTCGCCAACGGCAGGAACAGAAGCAGGCAATCGGTGGTACGGTCTCAACACGTACACCAGAAAGCTTGAGCATGGCGGCGAAAACGCTGAATTCGGCAGCACTCACCATCGGCTTTGCACGCCGGTTCGCAACCTATAAACGGGCAACCTTGCTGTTCCAAGATGTTGATCGGCTCGATAAGATCCTTAACAACCCGGAACGTCCGGTTCAACTCATTTTTGCCGGGAAAGCGCACCCGCACGACTATGAGGGAAAATTGCTCATACAGCGTATCGCTCGGATCGCATCGGAACCCCGTTTCTACCATAAGATCCTCTTTATCGAGAACTATGATATTTGTGTTGGACGTTATCTCGTTGAGGGTGTTGATGTGTGGTTGAACAACCCGCTACCACCGAATGAAGCCAGCGGCACGAGCGGTATGAAAGCAGCAGCGAATGGCGTTCTCAATCTCAGCATCGCAGACGGTTGGTGGGCTGAAGCAGACCATTTGGGGGGCGGATGGACGATTGATGCAGGCATCGTCTCAGCAGATACTAAATCGACAGAAAAAATCCACGCCGATGCCGTTTACGATCTCCTCGAAAACGAGATTGTACCGCTCTTCTACGAGCGAAGCCCTGTTGACGATGTCCCGCACGAATGGGTCGCACGGATGAAGATGGCAATGCAAAATCTCGCACCGATCTTCAATACGAAACGGATGGTATCAGAATACGCAGATCAGTTATATTTTCCAGCGCATCGGCGTTGGCAAAAACTTAACGAATCAGAGGCGAAGCGTAGCATCGCCTTGGCGCGCTGGAAAACGCACATCCGAGACCACTGGGGACCGCTTCGGATTGAGGAAAAACGTGCCGAAACCTCTTCTACAGAAAGTATCGAACTCGGTGTCGGTGAATCCGCAGTCGTTGAAGCAGTCATCCGAACCGACGTTCTATTTCCGCACGAAATTACGGTGCAAATCTACCACGGTCTGTTAGACGCAGCGGATGAGATTTCCAATGGAGCTGTGAGTCTAATGGAATATAAGGCTGACCTCGGCGGGGGTGCCTATCTCTTTGAAGGGGTGCTTACTGTCGAACAGACAGGTTTGTACGGCTACACCCTGCGCGCCTTACCGTACCATGAAGACCTACAAGCACCACACGAACTCAGTCTCGTGACATGGGCATAAAGGGAGACCTCCCATCTCTTGAACGGGAGGTCTTACTTTTTATTGCGTACTACGCGGTTTAAACGTATAATTAAAGGTAAGATACTCATAGGTTATGCATTTAAATCGGCAACCCCGATTTTCCCCAGGCCGGTAGGTTCAGTTTGCAACCGAACTATAAGCACCAATTTTAGAAGAAAACCGCCTCAGACCCAGGTCCGGTAGGTTCGGTTTGCAACCGAACCGGATATACACAAAAACCTCTTCAGCACGCGTAGCGACGGTACGTTTATAGCAGCGTATGACAAAAAAAACTAAACCCCATAAACGGAGAAAACGGAGCGAAAGGCTCCATCTAAAAAATCGGTATGGACAGAAAAGCAGAAATCGCCCGCGAAACAGCAGAAACTCGTATCCAACTTCGTCTTGACCTTGACGGAAATGGGACATCGGACATTAAGACCGGTGTCGGTTTCTTGGATCACATGTTGGAACTCTTTGCTAAACACGGCTTCTTTGACCTGGAAATTGAAGCGAATGGGGATTTACATGTAGATGCGCATCATACGACGGAGGATGTCGGCATCTGCTTAGGGCAAGCATTTCAAAAGGCAGTACTCGACAAAGCAGGGATGCAACGGTTCGGCAGCTTCGCTGTTCCGATGTATGAATCGCTTGCTAAAGTTGACTTGGATGTCTGCGGACGACCGTATCTCCACTTTGAGACGACACTCGTTTCCGGCAAAGTCGGCGATTTCGATATCGAACTCGTTGAGGAGTTTTTTCACGGGTTCGTCAACCATAGTGGTACAACTTTGCACATCAACGTCCCCTACGGCACCAATCAGCATCACATCATAGAAGCGATTTTCAAGGCAGTTGCGAAAGCGTTGCACATCGCGACACGCCTCAATGCGCGCATCACAGGCGTGTTATCTACTAAAGGAAGCTTGTAATGCGGTATTGTTGTTGTTAGCAGTCAGTGGAAGCGTGTGTCTATAACCGATAGTCCAATTAGGAGAAAATTTGATGAACAACGAGAATGTTGTTGCAGTTATTCTTGGCGGCGGACGTGGCACACGTCTATTTCCCTTGACACGGGACCGCGCCAAACCGAGTGTCCCGATCGCAGGAAAATTTCGACTCGTAGATATACCAATTAGTAATTGTCTACATTCAGGACTCGAAAAAATCTACGTCTTAACCCAGTTCAACTCCGTTTCGCTGAACCGACATGTTGTCCAGACGTATCGGTTTGATACTTATCGTCGCGGTTTCGTCCAAATCCTTGCAGCACAACAGACACTGATGGGAGACGATTGGTATCAAGGCACAGCCGACGCTGTCAGACACAATGAACCCTATATTCTGAACCCGCGTTTCACAGACGACCATGTACTCATTCTCGCTGGCGACCATCTCTATCGGATGGATTATCAAAAGATGCTGGCTGTCCATGCCGAATCCGACGCGGATATTACAGTCTCTGTCATCCCTGTAGAGAAAGAGGTTACGAGCGGACTCGGTATCCTCCAAGCGGATGCTAACGGACGGATCGTCAATTTCGTTGAGAAACCACAAACAGAAGCGGAACTCCAGCAACTTCGGGTCGCGCCTGAAGTGTTCACATCGCGCGGCATTGAAGCACAAGGACGCGAATATATCGCTTCAATGGGAATCTACGTCTTTAACCGAGAGGTTCTACAAGAGGTACTTCAAGATGAATCAAACGTAGACTTCGGTAAGGACATTATACCGATGAGTATCCGAGAACGATCAGTTTTTGCCTACTTTTTCGACGGCTATTGGGAAGATATCGGTACGATCCGCGCCTTCTATTCGGCGAACATCGCACTCACCGATACCACACCAGCATTCGATTTCTACGATGAACACGCACCGATCTATACCAACCGTCGCCACCTTCCGAGCACCAAAGTTAACAACAGCAGTGTCCGTTCCTCTATTCTTGCCGAAGGCTCTATCATCGATGATTCCGAAATTGATCGAACAATCGTCGGCATTCGCAGCATCATTTCTGGCGGTAGCCGGATTTACCAATCCATTCTCATGGGAGCGGACTTCTATGAGCCAGAGCGTGATCGGAGCGGAGACTCACAGAGCGGCATCCCGCATGTCGGTATCGGACAGAATTGCCTGATTCAGAATGCAATCATTGACAAAAATGCACGTATCGGTGATAATTCAGTACTCGTCAACAGAGATGGAATTGATAACCACGACGGTGAAAATTACTACATTCGGGATGGCATCGTTATTGTTCCAAAGGATGCAACGATACCTCCTGAAACCGTCATCTAATCTATAACCTTGCTATCCACTACTGCAGGGTTTTTGCTGGGGTGTTTTTTCAGGGTTTGTAACCCCGCTACTGTAAAAATAATTGTGGGATTTACTATATAACGTGAGTTTGATAAATACTTGAGGCAGACACATTTGCTCTTAAAGTCCCCCTGATAAGGGGGATTTAGGGGGTTGTATTCCTAAAAATCGCCGCTTTTTCAGGAAATATATTGTTTTTTGCTCAATTTGTGTCCACCTCGGAAACCTCTAATATTTTTTCAAACTGGCGTTATATAATCAAGGTCTACGCAACAAGGAGATTTCTGATGCACAAAGTACTACCATTTCTGGTACTCAGTCTTTTTGCGCTGACATTTTTCGTGGCGACGCAGGTCGAAGCACTCGACACAGAGGGTCTCGTCGGTGCGTGGTTGTTCGATGAAGGCAAAGGGGAAGCCGTTACGGATTCCTCCGATAACGGATTGGATGGAAAAATCGCGAGAGGCAAGCCGAAGTGGGTTAATGGTAAATTTGGGGGCGCAATGGAATTCGGCGGCGCAGATATGGTGACCGTTGATGATGATCCCGCTCTCGATTTGGAGGATTTCACACTCGCTGCATGGGTGAATATCCCGAAAATCTCCGGAGCATGGCAGATTATCGCCTCCAAAGAGAGCCGCAATCCAACAGGCAGGAACTATGGACTCTTCGGCAACATCAACAATGGAACCGTCCACTACTCTTTCACAACGAACGCTGGATGGAAATCCTTTAACGCCCAAACCGCTGTGACCGACGGTGATTGGCATCACGTCGCAGGCACTTACGACGGCTCTGATTTTAAACTCTACCTCAATGGAGCTGTCGATGGAGAAACAGCACCGGGCACAAAACCCGATAACCACGATAATTTTCTGTTTATTGGAGGTTGCGACATCGGGAACTACTGGATGACAGGAACTATTGACGAGGTCATTATCTACAACAGAGCTCTCAGTGAGCAGGAAATCAACGAATTAATGGAAGATGGCGCGACTGCTGCGTTAGACGTGCAACCGAGTGGAAAACTCGCGACGACTTGGAGTCAGCTTAAGGCTCAATAGCGTCTAAGTGGTGTATTCTCATCGGCGAGCCTACAAAGCGCGCTCCAAGAAAGGCTAACTTTCAATATGTCTGAATTAAGACAGAAACTTCTGGTGCTACATTTGCACACACCAGATTTAAATAGTAACGTCGTCGCTTGGGCAATGTATGACGGCACCGGTGCCAAACGGCATACGACAGGCGATAGCGAGACACCACCGTACAACTCGGTGGTCGAAGCGATGCGGGATGGCTGGCGCGTGATTCAGTTCCCGCAACAATTCCCTGCCTATCCCGGCATGGAATATCATACCTCATATCTCAGGTTTGAATATATCCTTGAGAAAATGGAGGAAATCCAATGATTAATAAAAAGCATTTGCTCACTACAGAACAGATGGCGAACTTCGTTGCGGACGGTTACCTCCGTTTCGACAATTTAATTCCTGATGAACTGAACAAGGCTGCACACGCAGAGATGGAAGACGGTTTGATTGTCCGTGGGCGCGGCGGCACGGTTTTGAACGATGTCTGGACAGACGATTCTGCCGTCGGTAAAGTTTTCCGGTTACCAGAAGTACTCGGGATTATCCACAGTTTGGTCGGCGAGAATCCGCTTTACGATCATCATGCCGTTCACATCGTGCGTCCGCAAAATGAGGTCGGACAAATTTGGCATGCCGATGCGATTATTGATCTGCGGATGCATTTTGATATCCAGTTCTTCTATTTTTCACACGACACACCGCGCGAAATGGGCGGAACGATGATCTTACCGGGAAGCCAGTATCGTCGTGTCTGTGAGACAGACATCGCGCGTTACCAAAACTTCCTCGGACAAATGCCGGTCGTCTGTGAGGCAGGAACACTCTTCGTTGTGCATCACGGAATGTGGCACTGCGCACAACCGAATTTAACGGACCAGACACGCTATATGTTCAAACTCCGACTCAACCCGACGGTGCGTCAACGCCAACTCTGGAACACAGAAGATATTGACACCGCACCCATCCACGGCATCTTGGGCAGGAATCACAGATGGTATGGCAACGATGTCCGGCTTGAGATCGTCAACCGGATCAAGCAGTGGCGTTTCCTTATCGGTGACGATTCGTTTGACATCGGCTACTGGCTCTCTCGACTTGAGAATATGCCAGAGAAAGCACAAGAAGCAGCATAGGCATTGCAACAAACAAGGCGCGATTACAAATCGCGCCTTGAAAGAAATTGAGTATATATCTTGATGGAAGCACGGCGTTATCTATCGCGATCTCGCCGGAAAGGAGTCCCACCGAACTCTTTCCGCATCCATTGTATAATTTCACGCCGCTCTTCTGGTGAAGAAGCGTTCCGCAATTTCTCCATCGCTTCGCGTCTCATCTGTTCACGAGAATATTCACGCTTTTTCTGCTCCGCTTGCCTGCGCTTTTCAGCCGTCATCTGAGCGACTCGGTTTTGCCCTTCATTATTGCCTGCTGTTTCGGAGCCGCCTTCACCACGTCCGCCACCTCTGTTGTCTTCACGTCCGCGCTTAGCTGTGAGGGGTTGAAATTCGCCGGTACTAAGCGTTACGTCTTCTTCCCCTGTTTTGTCCAAGACAACTTGTCCGTCTTGAATGTCTTTTACGGTCATATCGTCGAGTTTCGTTCCTATGGTGACGAAGTGATACCGATTCGACCTCCGCTCCAACAGCGTCGCTTGTGAGATGACTCCGTTTGAATTAACGGCTGTGCCGATCAAACTATACGAAGGTTCGTTGTTCGGCGGTGTCCATCCGAGCGGACGGAAGAGGTTATATTCAATAATTGTTTTGTAAAACGCTTCATTCTCTCCGAAGTTAACACCACCGCCCCCACGGTTTTGACCACCCCAAGCCCTATTCCGCTGCGGTTGCGCCTGTCCCGGTGTCTTATTCATCGCCTGCCTTTTCGCAGCTGCCATCTCTTTCATCTCCTCAGCATCCATCTTAGGCTTTGTACTGATAAACGCCGCTTTTTTTTCCTCTTGCGCATAGAGCAGTACCGCAGCCCCAAAAAGTAGGCACACAACACAACCGATTCCGAGTTTTGTAATGACACTGCCCCAATGCGTGGCAATTTTCATTTATTCCGCCTCCAACTTGTTACATGTATTTTTCGGAATTTGGTATAGACATCCCTTTAATTGTACCGTTGATTTTGCGAAATGTCAAATAAACTTTCAGTTATTGCAACAAAAAAGGCACGACTTGTAACCGTGCCTTGAAATTGAATGCCTATGATCTTAAGATTAGGGGATACTACCTATCTCGTCCTCGACCTCTTCTACCCCCATCTCCGCCGCCGCGTCTCCGGAACTGCTGTATGAGTTCTCGCCGCTGCTCAGGTGAAGCGTTCCGCATCCGCTCCATCATTTCGCGTCTCCTCGCTTCTCCAGAAGCGGCTTGCTCTCCCCGCCCCGTTTGCCCGCGCTGTTCAGCATTCGCCTGATTCGCTCGGTTTTGACCGGTGTTGTTATTACCTGCTGTTTCGGAGCCGCCTTCACCACGTCCGCCACCTCTGTTGCTTTCACTTCCACGCTTCGTTGCAAGGGATTGGAACGAACTGGTATTCAGCGTTACTGTTTCGCCTTCTTTGTCCATGATAACTTTTTTGCCTTGGATGTCTGTTACTGTCATATCGTCAAGTTTCGTCCCGATGGTGACAAAATGATACCGATTGGATCTCCGCTCCAGCAGTATCGCTTGTGAAATGACACCGTCCGAATTAACAACCGTGCCTTCCAAACTATACGAAGGTTCGTTGTTCGGTGGTGTCCAACCGAGCGGACGGAAAAGGTTGTTGTCAATAATTGTTTTGTAAAATGTTTCATTCTCTCCGAAATCAACACCACCGCCGCGGTTTTGACCACCCCGCGCTGCATTGCGTTGTGCCTGTCCTGGTGTGTTATTCATCCTCTGCATTCTATCAGCAGCCATCCGACCTCTCTGAGCATCATCTCCCTCAGAACTGGTACCGATGAACCCCTGTCTCGTTCGCTCTTGCGCATAGAGCAGGAACGCAGCTCCAAGGAACAGACATACAACACAGCCGATCCCAAGTTTTGTAATGACGCTGCCCGACTTAGTGGCAATTTTCATCTATTTTTCCCTCCGTTGTCTCCCATTTCCATGCACATTTTTTTATTTTCGTAGGACTTACGCATATTGCTCTTTTGTAGCACAAACTTCCCAGTTTGTGGCAGGAGATCCTTGTGTTTTCCGAAGAATTCTCATCTAACAGAACGGGCCGCAATCAAAATTGCGTAAGTCCTGTTTGGTATAACATATCTTCAAAACTTAAGACAAATCCGACCGTGAAAAGGTTCTCTTTAAATTTCACTGTTGATTTTTCTAAACATATATTTAGACGAAAAAAATTGCTTATCCGTTTATTTTTTCTGGTCTCTTTAGGTGGGACACTCATCCGTTTCCACTGCGCAACTGCAAAAAGCGTTGACTTTCAAGAAAAAATGCGGTAAACTTTATAAAAACATATCTCTCGCAAAAGGAATAGACTTGACATGAAGCGTTATAGTCGAATTCAAAAGTCGATCGCACTCATAAGCAGTTGCCTTCTCATCTTTGTTTTAACGAGTCAATCTGTGAATGCGGCGCGCCGGTCTCGTGTGCTATCGATTGCGCTCTTCACCTCCGGCATGGGTTTGTATCTCGGCGGCACTTTTCTCAAATCCTCTGCCCAAGCGCGTTATGACACCTATCTCAATGCCGCAATCCAAGCAGACATCCAAACACACAAGGACGCTTTCCTTGTCAGACGAAACGCCAGCAGGATTACGTCGCGTGTCGGTCTCGGCTGCGTTGGACTCGCCGTACTTTTTTCAATCTATAGCCAACTTAATAACCCATCGGAGTCGCCCGAAACTGTAGAAGATGCCGTCTCCGTGCTGTCGCGCTGGCAAACCGATAGAACAAATTCACGTGCCGGAAAAATTGATTTCACGAACCGCTTCTCAGGAAACACGGGGCTACTATTTCCAAACGCCTCGTTCCAATTACGACCACACTACAATTTCCGAAACCAGCGTGCAAGCCTAAGGTTCCAACACTTTTTTTAAGATTTAGTCCACGCAATTCACGAAACAAAATCAGATTTCGATGACGACAGAGCCATAATCCGTTGTTTTGAGGAGTAGAAATAATGCGTCCAATCCACACTGTATTCAACCGTAAAGTCAGCGTCCTGAGCCTTCTTCTGATCTTCACTGTTATCGGTTTCTACGCCTGTACAAATAGTGAAGATTTCGCGAACCCGCTGGATCCAGAGAATCTGCGCACGTCTGGCGCACCAGACGGTCTCGCGCTCTACGCTGGAGATAAGCAGATACGGGTCACATGGAACGATACAGGTCAGGAAGGCATTAAAGCGTACCGTATCTACAGACGCGCTGTAAGTGGAACGGATACACCCTTCGAGTTCGTCGGCTCTGTTAACGCACCCGCGAACGAATTTATTGACACGCAGAACCTCGAAAACGACAGGCGCGACGCTTCTGGACGAGTCCTCGCTTATGAATACCGTATCACCTATGTTGACATCAACGATATTGAAACTCCTGATCCTACGAATCCACCTGTTGAGGGTGAAGAGCCATTCCGTATCTGGAAGACAGCGCTCGCGACACCAAGCATCCCACCGCCGACACCCACGGTAACGCTCGGCGACCCAACCGACCTCACGATTAAACTCTTTTGGGACGGTTATGAGTTCCCTCACGATTTTTCCGTCTTCCGCGTCTACGCTGCGCCAGACAGGGGAGACGACAAACCGCTTCAGTTCAAACTGATTGCTGAACCGAAACGGGATCAACTCTACTATTTCGATAACGACTTTGAAACCGACGGTACCCGAAAGGTCTACCGTATCGCTGGGGTCGACGAATTTGGCGCTGAAGCATTTACTGCAATTACGGCAGCTGTGCCGAACCTACCACCCGCACCACCGAAAGATGTCCGAGTCATTTACCGACCGCGTTCTCTCGCTAACTTGAAGTACGATGCTATCCTCTCATGGACACCGAACACCGAACGAGACCTCGCCGGTTATCAACTCTATACCAGAGACGCAGCAGGCAATCTACTCACGCGCCCATCACCCGGAACGAAGGATCGTACATGGACAATCACCGGTGAAGACCCGATTCTCGTCGGACAGTCGCTCGAATTTAAGCGATATTACATAACAGCCTTTGACAATACACCGGGACCCGATGGACGACGCGATGAAAGCGCACTCGTAGAAGCAAGATCACAATAGCAATTACAATGCTTTCGCAAAAGACTTGAATAATAACAATATAACCCTAAAGGACACATCTATGCACGCTAACTTTTCTGGACCAAACTTTTGGCTGACAAGTTACACCGAAAAGAAGATACAGCACATCCGACAAATCTTTATCTACACGATCTATGGTCTACTTCTCATCGGTACAGCGCTACCGCTCTCAGCACAACTGCCAGCGGTCTCGCAGCTGAATAGTATCCAAACCGCGGAACCCATCGGCAAAGGAGGTTCCAGCACCACATTCGGACTCCTTCAATACGCAAAAGTTGATCTCCAACCAGATCACCGCCAAAGGGTAGACATCGGTGGTTTTGAGGAACTGCACAGGGTAGAACTTGACATTGAAACCTTTTTCATACCTGTCAGATTCGCTTACGGTTTAAGCGACGAACTTGACCTCTTGCTGGGGGGTACGTTTTCGACAGGTGGCGTGCGGAAGTCTGTCCTCGATTTCTATAACACCGATACAGAAAACAATGAAGACCCAAGCAGCAACCGCCGCGTTTACGATCAACCCCTGTTTGATGGTATCATCGGTCTCAAGTATAACATCAAACCGGATCGGAACGATAATCTCCCGAGTATCTCTATCGGTGGAGATGTACAGTTCGGGTTCACCGCCGATGACCGGCTCAACTCAGAAAACGAATTCCTCGACCAGAGTCCCGCGGACGGTTTCCCATTTATGGGTATCAATACCTATCTGGTAGGCACGCAAAGGTTCGGTAGCCTTTTCAAAGTCCATGCGGGTGTCGGTGTCTTCTTGACCTCGAAATCGCTGAAAACGACCGACTTTTTCACGCTCAATTGGCAGGTGGGTACAGAGGTCGCAGTTTCAGATAATATGTGGTTAGTCGCGGATTTCGCGCGCGAACTCCCGTATGCAGGCGTGCATCTGACGAACCTCCTCGGCCTCACACTCCGCTATGAAGTTTCAAATACACTCGCTTTCCAACTCGGATTCAACAGCCGTCCCGGATTCCAGTTCAACTTGACTTTCGGCGGCGAGCAGGCACAAGCACTCCAAGGCGAAAATTTGCTGTTTTAGATAGGACTTACGCATTCCGCCTTAAAGTCCCCCTACCCCCCTGATAAGGGGGATATGGGGGGTTGGGGGATTTAGGGGGTTTTTGCTGGGGAGTTTCTTCGGTTTGAAGACAGAAAACGTTAAGGCTCTAAATCCCTTTACTTATCCGCAAGGAAAATTTAAAAAATGAGAGCAGTCGTTCAACGCGTAAAATCTGCAAGTGTTACCGTAGATGGTCAACTGGTTTCTGAGATTGGCGCAGGCGTGCTTGTCTTCCTCGGTATTGCTCACGACGATACCGCAACCGAACTGGAATATATTGCCAACAAAGTCATCAACCTGCGTATCTTTGAGGATGAAGCCGGTAAGATGAATCTTTCACTGCTTGATACAGGCGGTGCTGCGCTCGTTGTTTCGCAATTCACGCTCTACGGCGATTGCCGTAAAGGACGGAGACCGAGTTTTATTAACGCTGCCCGTCCAGAGATAGCAAACGCACTTTATGAGCAATTCATCGCCATTCTCAAACAACAGAATATCCCGACGCAAGGCGGCACCTTTCAGGCGATGATGGATGTAGCACTCATTAACGACGGTCCTGTCACTATTCTATTAGATAGCGACAAACAGTTCTGAAACCACAAAGGTTTATCAATCAATACTTCTGTAAAAGCACTCCAGCGGAGTGCCATGTCTATAGGAGAAAACGATGGCTCGGAAGATGCGTCTCGGCTTAGGTCAATTCAGTGAACTCAGCGAAGAACGTTTGAAATTCATCAAACAACTCGGTGTCGAAGATGTTTTGCTCAACACAGCACAACTTCCCGGTACAGAACGGTGGGAGTATGATGACATCCTTCAGCTCCGGACAGAGGTGGAGAATGTCGGGTTACGGTTAGCAGCACTTGAGAACGTCCCGGTCAACTTTTACGACAAAGCCATGCTCGGTCTGCCCGGCGGCGAAGCACAAATTGAGAATATGGCAACCACGATCCGCAACATCGGTAAGGCTGGCGTTGAGATCTTTGGTTACCACTGGATGCCGAACGGGGTCTGGCGTACCTCCCGAACCACACCCGGTAGAGGTGGAGCTGCCGTCACCAGTTTTGATATGGACGCGGCTAAAGACGCACCGTTATCACACGGACGCGTTTTCACTGAAGACGAGATGTGGGAAAACTATGCACATTACATGAGCAGAATCCTACCTGTTGCAGAAGAGGCAAGCGTTAAACTGGCACTCCATCCTGATGACCCGCCGGTCAAATCTCTTGCAGGCGTGCCACGTCTATTCCGTAACTTTGAAGGTTTCAAACGCGGCATGGAGATCGCTGACAGTCCGATCCATGGACTCGATTTCTGTGTCGGCTCTTGGTCCGAGATGGGACCGGGTGTCACGGACGCGATCCGCTACTTCGGGGAACGCGACAAGATCTTCTACGTCCATTTCCGAGACGTACAAGGACATGTCCCGAAATTCGCCGAATCCTTCGTGAATGAGGGCAACTGCGATATGTTCGAGGTGATGCGTACACTCAAAGAGGTCGGTTTCACGGGCTTCATGATCACCGACCACGTTCCGCACGTCGTTGATGACACAGGCTGGGGACACCGCGGCCGCGCCTACGCCATCGGATATATGACAGCATTTCTTGAAATCCTAACAGCGACATAGAGATGGATAGCAAAATGAAACATCCTGAGTACATTGACACCATCAAACAGGGTGACTGTATCAAGTTGATGTCCGAAATGCCGGATGAATGTGTTGACCTTATCATAACGGATCCGCCCTTTGCCATCGACTTCAAGGCAACTCGTCACAACTACAACCGAAAAGGAGATCGTGTCCTGCAAGGTTACAACGAGATTGAAGGTAGCGACTATCTTGCTTTTACGCTTGACTGGCTTACCGCTGCGACAAAAGTGCTAAAGGATTCTGGCAGTATGTATGTCTTCTCAGGTTGGAACTATCTAAAGGACCTTCTCATAGCAATTGATCAGTGCCAGCTCACGACAGTCAATCACCTCATTTGGAAATATCAGTTTGGTGTTGTGACGAAGCGTAAGTACGTAACGTCTCACTATCACTGTCTTTTTTTGTGCAAAAACGATAGGAAACGAAAATTTTATCCTTATCGCCGATTTGACAAGGATGCAAAGACTGAAAACGGAGGGTCGGCACACTACAAGGACAAAGAGGATGTCTGGGAAATCAAGAGAGAATATTGGCAAGGCGCAATCAAAACGCCGACCAAATTGCCTGCTGAACTTATTGAGAAAATCCTGGATTACTCCAGTGAAAAAGGCGACGTTGTTTTGGATCCGTTTTTAGGTTCTGGGCAGGTCGCCGTTGTAAGCAAAATGAAAGGACGACATTACATAGGCTTTGAGATTGTGCCTGCATATTATGAATTTGCCCTTGATAGGCTTAAGTCAGGGAAATACCTGATTCAGAAAACAGGAAAAGAACCTGTCTGGAATTTATTTGGTGATGAAAGGAGAACAAAATGACGTAAGTTGTTCCCTTAAGATACGACACCGCTCTTAAGAAAGCGTTCAGCCAACCGGAGATCTTCTGTCAATTTGCCGAAGATGTCTTAGGTATCAAATTCCACACCGATGAAGTCCATCGCGGCTACAAATTCCTTGAACCCATTGGGCTGGTTGATATCTGCCCGAGCAACTGCTTTATGTGATCGGGACAGAACGACCGATTCGTGCGGATTCATAGAGCGCGTCAAAGATTTTCGCTACGTTCAACACCTCTTCCGCCGGTACCGGAGACGGTAAGCCTTCCCGGATAGCGGTGTGGAAGGATTCAAATTCACTCGGTAAACCTTTCAGAAGTTCCGGTTCGTAATTCACCATCTCGTCTTTCTTATCAAGGTAAATCTGAAGCGGTTCATAAGTCGCACCCGCTAAATCACCCATAAAGAACGTGCCACCGATGTTCTGAATATGCGACGCCCATGCTGTCTCCAGCGTCACTGTCAACCCACCCTCAAAGCGAATTGTACCCATGGCGAAATCTTCGACCTCAAAATCTTCAGGATTCCACTTACCCCACGGGTTGATGACATCCTTTTTATGCCCAAACTTCGTTGCTGTCATCCCGAACGCCTCAATAGGTTTCGGGCAACCGATCATCCAGAGTAACACATCAAGGATATGCACGCCGATGTCAATCAGTGGTCCTCCGCCTGCGATGGCTTTACTCAGAAACGACGGCGAAGCGGGGACACCGCGACGGCGCATCGCCATCGCGCGGGCATAATAGATATCACCGAAAAACCCTTCATCATAGAGCTTCCGCAACGTGCGTGCCTCAGCACGGAACCGAGATTGTAGACCGATCTGTAGGATTTTACCGCTTGCTTTTTGGGCATCCACCATTGCTTGTCCGTCAATCGCGTTGGCAGCAATCGGTTTTTCGCAGATAACGTGCTTTCCAGCGTTCAATGCTGCGATTGTCGGTCCTGCGTGGAAATTGTTCGGCGTACAAACACTTACCGCATCAAGTTCATCCATTGCAGCTAATTCTTCGTAATCGGTGAAAACGTGCGGGATGTCGTGCTGTTTAGCGAACGCCTTCGCACGGGTTTCGTCGATGTCGCACGCGGCGATAATCGAAACACCCTCAACACCTTTGTGCCCGGGGAGGTGTTTACCGCCAGCAATACCACCACACCCTACGATACCTACTTTAACTTCTTTTACCTTAGCCATTTTTGCTCCTTCTTCACTCATTACTAATTTGTATTATAGTAAAACCTATAATTGGGAACTCTCAAACAGTCTGAATTCCCGTTAAGGGCGTTCAGACTGGCACAACCTAACAGGTTATGCTACAAAGCTGTCTACTTATTTTAAGGATTCACTTTAAACGGTGACAACTTGTGGTGCCTGTTCTAAATTCAGATTGTGCGCCGTTGCCCATTCTGCACCAGCCCAGTGGACACCGTTCGGGTCGCGCCTCCCCTGCGTATCCGTTGATGCACCGAGAAACTGCCTGCCCAGATCGTCCAGATTTTCCTCCAGAACAGCATCCGGTTGTAACGTGTCGTTGTAATACCGTAGGTAATAATCAGGTTTAACCCAGCGATAATGGTACCCGTAGATAACCACCTTAGATACACGCTCCGTAAAATTCATCCCAGCTGCATGATAGATACGGCTCTCAAATAGAAAAGCATCGCCTGCTTGGAGCAGCGGTTCATCATACACAAGCGGATCGACTTCACCTTCACGGATACCCAGCGGTTCACCCAACTTATGACTTTTCCGAACAAACCACGTCGCACCTGAGTTCGGAACACTGAAGTCCGTTAAACAGTAACCGACCTTCAGACCGACACGCGGGCATTTTTCGTGTCCGACATCCAAATGTACACCGACATCCCGATGCCAGTTCCGATTGTCAGGTTTCTCAGGTGCCTGCGGATGTTTGTAGATCAATGCGGTATTCGTGATATGGATATTCGTGCCGAGCAGTTGCAGAATCAACGGCACAGCCCTTGACTGCGTAGCGAGATCGGCAAATGCAGGCTCCTGCACCAACCCGTCCCGCCGATGTGCGTAATATCCGTGGTATTCAAACGATTCCATAAGTCGGTCGCCTGCCTCAGTCAAGCGATCAATCATCTCACCATCAATCGCGGAACGCATGATCAGGTAACCGTTCTCCTCAAATTCCGCGCGTTGTGCTGCTGTCAACTGAACAAATTCCATTTTTTAATTTTCCTTGCGGTTAAGGCGAATAGGTTATAGGCTTTTGAGTTGTGCCATCAGGGTCATTCAACTGTCCGTTTTCGATGTTGTCCTTTTTGCAGGTATTAATACTTTATATACGTTATGCTTTTTTAAAAAACGCAGAAAATTTCGCTAGGTTTCGCTAGATTTCGCTAGATTTCTCACAGGATCCTGAAAAAAGATGTCCAATCCAATAATTTTTTAAATAGGACCTACGCCTGTTGCTCTTTCGTAGCACGATGCACTTCGCATCTGGGCGAGTACGCCGCAAAACTTCCCAGTTTGTGGCAGGAGACCGCTATATTTTCCGAAAATTCTCAACTAACAGAACGGGCTGCTGTCAAAATTGCGTAAGTTCTGTTAAAATTGAATGGCCTCGGCTGTCCTGATAGAGGGTTGATAAATACATAAAATTATGCTATCATAAACGCAAAACCGTGTCTACTAAGAAACCAAACTATGAATAAATCACAATCTCTGTCTTCAAACGCCACTAATAAATTTTTCTCTCTACCGAATCGAAAGAAATCGGAACAGCAAGAGCATGCCGACGTATGCGTTATCGGTTCTGGTGCAGGCGGTGCTGTCGTCGCGAAAGTGCTTGCCGAAGCCGGATTATCGGTCATAATTTTAGAGGCAGGCGAAAATCACGATCCAACGACTTTCGGCAGCTACGAACCGGAGATGCTGCGCCGCCTCTTCTGGGATAGCGGATTACGCCGCACCCGCGACGGCGCGATCGTCATCTCACAAGGTAAAGGGGTCGGCGGTTCAACCGTGCATAACCTCTGCTACGCTGTCCGTCCACCACAAACTCTATTAGACAGATGGAGAATTCCAGACCTTGCGACACATTTTGATAGCGTGGAGCAGACGCTCGGTGTTACACAGATACAAGAGACAGATGTAAACCGCTTAAACGCTGTTATCCGACAGGGATGCGAAGTGATGAAGTGGCACGGCGTTGTACAAAGACACAATAGAGGAGCATGCCATGCCTGCGGATCGCAGTGTCTTTTCGGGTGTCCACTCTCGAAATCAATTCAGGACACTCCAACAAGGACAGGCAAACAGAGCATGGCGGTTACCTATATCCCTTTGGCACTTGCTGCAGGGGCGCGGCTCTATAGCAACTGCACAGCTGAAAAAATCCACGTGCAAAAAGATAGCGTCAGCGGTGTTTCTGCACAACTGTCATCCGGTAATCTGTCCGTTCAAAGCAAAGTGGTGGTACTCGCCGCGGGTGCCATCAACTCGCCACAACTCTGGTTAAAAAGCCGACTGCCGGACACAAACCGGTGGGTCGGCGCAAATCTTCATCTGCATCCCGCAGTTTTTGTCGGCGGAATCTTCAACCAAACGATTGACGGACATCTCGGTATCCCGCAAAGTTTCTATATTGATGAGTTTCTTGACATGGAAAAGAGATCAGGCAGCGGCTATTTGCTCATGCCTGCTTTCGGTTCACAGATGATAGTGGCGGCAAGCCTGCCAGGATTCGGCGACAGCCATCAAGAACTGATGGAACGCTATCGTCACATTGCCGCACTCCTCGTCCTTTTGCATGACAGAACAACCGGACGAGTATCAATAAATTACAGGGGTACGCCAAACATCAGATACCGACTGCGGAGGTCAGATAAAAGTATGTTAGTAGAAGGCGCAGTCAACGCCGCTCGCCTACTTTTTGCTGCAGGCGCAACTGAGATTGTGATGCCTTACACACAACACCTCCCTATTAAGACAGAAGCAGATCTTGAAATTATCCGCCAACGCGGTATCGTACCAAATGACATCATGCTCGCTTCCAGTCATCCGCAGGGCACACTCCGGATGGGTGAATATCCAGGTAGATCCGTTGTTAACCTTTCGGGAGAATCCCGTACGGTGAACGGCTTGTTTGTCGCCGATGCGAGTCTGTTTCCAACCTCTATCGGCGTGCCACCGATGTTGACGATCACCGCGCTCGCTGAACATGTCGCAAGCCAGATCATCGAAAGTGGTCCTGTATAGCAGCCAACTGTTTTATGATTGAATCAATTCCACACCATGCACTCGGCAACTTCCCGACCCCCGTGCAGCGTCTCTTAAACTTGGAACGTGTACTCGGCTTCAAGTCGCTCTGGATAAAACGAGACGATCTGAGCGGTCCGCTCGGCGGTGGAAATAAGGTGCGAAAACTGGAGTACATGTTCGCAGCAGCACATCCCGACGGCGGTGAAAGGAAAACGCTTTTCACAATCGGTCCAACGGGCTCCAATCACGTTCGGGCAACAGCAGTCTATGGCAAGGCATCTGGATTTCGGGTAGAATGCCTGCTCTTTAAACAACCACCTACTGCGTATTTGGAAACAAACTATCGCACAATCTGCGAACACGCCACAGCGGTCTACGAAGTCGATCGTATGACGACAATGTTTGCACGCTACGCCTACGAACAACTGAAAACGACTTTCGGGGTTGGAGAGGAACGTTATTTTATTCCGGCAGGTGGTTCGTCGCCGCTCGGTTCCGTCGGTTATGTGAAAGCGGTCTCAGAACTGAAATCACAAATTGAGGAAGGTATCCTGCCAGAACCGCGGTTTATCTTTGTACCGGTAGGGACCTGTGGCACGATGGCAGGTTTGGTCGTCGGCGTACGGCTTGCAGGGTTGAAATCGCATGTCGTCGGCATCCGCGTCGCCGATCGCGTCGTCGCAAACTCGTGGGCAATCTCACGGATGGTCAGACAAACCCGTCGTCTTATTGGCGCGGCGGATTCAAGTAGCATCCGTGCACAGCATATCGAACTCTGGCACGACGACTTCGGAAACGGATACGCCATCCCGACCGAAGCAGGTATCCAAGCAGTCGAAATGGTGGCTGAACACGAAGGTATCACGCTCGAAAATACCTATACCGGTAAAGCATTGGCAGGGTTAATTCACTACGTAACGGCACACGGATATGAAGACGAACCGATACTCTTCTGGCACACGTACGGTACCACCTAACTTCGACATATTTGTCGAAAATCGTCATCCAGCGCAAAGGAAAGCATTATGGGAACAGACAATGGAAAACCGAGCTTCGTTCAAGCAGGAATGTCTATAATCGACTGCGATCTCCACAACCGGTTACCTTCACATCAAATGCTCTATCCGTACCTACCAGATTACTGGTGCGACTACTGCGAAGAGTCCGGTTTCCCTGGTCCCGATGCCGACGACTATCCAGACGGCGTACCGACCTCAACACGTCCAGAAATCACGTATCCCTCAGAGAACCGTCCTGCATCAGACTTAGCACTTTTACGTAAGCACGCACTCGATTTCTGGAACGTTGAATGCGGGATCCTCACGTGCGGGTATCGGGTACAGAGCGTCCACAATGAAGACCTCGCAGCAGCACTCGCCTCGGCAGTCAACGACTGGCAGATTGAACACTGGCTCGACCCAGAACCGCGTTTACGCGCCTCACTGATTGTGCCAAGCCAAAACCCGGAACTCGCAGTCCGAGAAATTGAACGTTTAGGCGGACATCCCAAGTTTGTGCAAGTCATGCTACCTGCCCGATCGCAGGCACCTTACGGCAATAGACGCTACCATCCGATTTATGAAGCAGCGGTGCGTCACCAACTCGTCGTCGGTATCCATTATGGCGGCGCACCGGGATTGCCACCGACCTCTGTAGGGTGGACCTCTACCTATCTGGAGGAATACGTCGGTATGTCGCAAGTATTTCAGGCACAAGTCTTGAGTCTCGTATCGGAAGGCGTTTTCGACAAGTTTCCTGACTTACGCGTCGCACTCATAGAAACCGGTGTCACGTGGATGCCGTCGCTGATGTGGCGGTTCGATAAAGAATGGCGCGGCTTAAGACATCTAACACCGTGGGTCAAGCGACCCCCATCAGCGTATATCCGAGAACATATACGTCTGACGCTCCAACCCATTGACGCGCCACCCACCGCGGCAGAACTGCTTCAGATTGTCGGTCAACTCGACTCCGAAGACATGTTGATGTTCTCAAGCGACTACCCACACTGGCATTACGACACCCCCGAAGAGGCGTTCCCAGCACAGTTACCCCAATCACTGACACGCAAAATCTTGTCCGAAAATGCACGAGAATTCTACCGCTTCTGACGCATCCCTGCGACAATAAACCACCGATAGCATCTACTAAAGGAGAGACCGATAATGACGCATGAAGCACCTGAGGCAAAAATCAATCAACTGTTTGCAGAATGGAATAAAATAGATTCTCCGGGTGCTGCCCTTGCGGTTACCAGAGACGATAAAACCATCTATACACAAGGGTACGGCATAGCGAATCTGGAATACGATATCCCGATTACACCGACGAGCATCTTCGACATCGCTTCAGTGTCCAAGCAATTCGCGGCGTTTGCTATTGTTACTTTAGCACACAACGGTAAACTTTCGGTAGATGACGATATACGGCTACACCTACCCGATGTCCCAGATTTCGGTAGCGCAATCACTATCCGACATCTCTTGCATCACACCAGCGGATTGCGGGATTGGGTACAGTCGCTTGTTATCGCTGGCGATATGATGGATGACGTAATCTCCTTTAAACACATCTTAAAAATGGCTCGGCATCAGAAAGCACTCAATTTCGAGCCGGGGGAGGAATATCTATACAGCAATACCGGATACAACCTGCTTGCAGAGATTGTCGAAAGGGTGACTGGCGACTCCTTCAGAGAATGGACGGATGCCAATATCTTCAAGCCGCTTGGTATGAGCAATACCCATTTCCACGACGACTACGAAACGATTCTGAAGAACCGGGCATACTCGTATCAAGCCATCGAAAACGGTGGATTTAAACATTCCATCAACAACACAACTGCACTCGGCTCAAGCTCGCTCTATTCAACAGTGGAAGACCTTGCGAAATGGATCCTGAATTTTGATCACACACAGATTGGCGAACAGACAGTACTTGACCAAATGCACCAGCGCGGTGTGCTGAACAACGGTGAGCAGATTAGTTATGCCTTCGGACTGAGCATCGGTGAATACAGAGGTTTGAAAACAGTTGGGCACAGCGGATCGTGGCGCGGATTTCGGAGCCATTTAATCCGTTTTCCTGAGCAGAAATTTGGCGTTGTCATCTTATGCAACCTAAATACCTTTAACCCGCTCCGTCTTGCAGAAAAGGTCGCGGACATCTATCTCGCCGATATCCTTGCACCCGAAGAGATCCCTGCACCAAAGAATACCTCACAAACCGCTAAAAAAGATAACAAGCCTGAACCGCTGACACCGGAACAGTTAGCAGAGTTCACAGGCAACTATTACACCGAAGAACTCGACACGACCTATACAATTCTTGCAAGCGAAAATGGACTCGTAGCAAAACACAGACGGCACGACGACATATTGCTCACCTACACCGGCGACCATTTTACTGGGAACACGTGGTTTTTCCCAGAGATCCGTTTCACACGAGACGACACCGGACACATCACAGGATTTAAACTAACAGGAGGACGCGTCAGAAATTTACATTTTGAGAAAAGAGATTAAGAATCATAAGTGTCAATTTTAGAAACAACAACCGTCGCAGACCCGAGGCCCGGTAGGTTCGGTTTTGCGGCGTACACGCCCAGATGCGATCTGCATCGCAACCGAACCGGATTCCACGCGGAAACCTTAAATTGAGACAATTCAACAATTTATTTAAAACTAAATAACCTCGCCTTGATGGAAATTTTTTATTGACATGTAAATAAAATATTGTATAATAACCGAAGTTGCTACTAACAAGTTTTGAAGGTTCAAGGAGGTTTTTCGCACACTTTCCTCACCCCGTAGGGAGTTTTTGTGGATTTCCAAAGCGTTTTCAAGTCCTTTCTTCACTCCGTAGGAGTGCTATGTCTATAGAAACGAGGTATTGAAGCGACCGCACTCCGTAGGAGTGCTATATCTATAAACAACTGGCAACTTGCGTATAGTGGAATTAAACTAAGTCCTAAACGATTCGCTAATTGGACTGAAGATTTAATTTACCATCTTTGTCCTGAGAGAGTTGATAAACCTATACTGTAAATAAATTTTCCGTTGGAATGAAGGAAGTATCTATTAAACAATGACCCTTAAGGAACACATTGACGACATACGTGATAATTTGGAAAAAGGACTGTTTACAAATGAAGCAGCCGTTTCCAATAGCATTGTCCTTAGACTGCTTGATGCCTTGACTTGGCCAAGATTCAATCCTCAGATTATCGCCCCTGAATATTCAGTAAGTGGACGAAGAGTTGATTTTGCTCTATGCCATCCCTCATCAAAGCCAATTGTCTTCGTTGAAGTTAAACAAGTCGGAAAGCTAGAGGGGGCAGAAGAACAGTTATTTGAATACGCCTATCATGAAGGGGTTCCAATAGCTATCCTCACAGACGGTCAGAAATGGCAATTTTTTCACGCAATTGGACAAGGAAATTACAGAGAACGTCAAGTCCAGGAACTGGATTTCATTGAAAATGACAGTGAAATGAATGCTACGCACCTTAACAGATACCTAAACTATGAGTTAGTACGGACTCGTAAATCCGTTAAGTTTATAGAAAATGACTACAAACAAAAAAGGATTGAGAAAAGTTTACCAGAAGCTTGGAGTAAACTGGTGGAGAGAGAAACTGCATTTGGAACAGATGCCTTGGCAGAAGCAGTGGAAAATCTGTGTGGATATAAGCCGCCTCATGAACAAGTTTTAGATTTCTTAAAAAGTCTAAAGATAGGTACCAAACCAAACAATGGTAATGGTCCTCCACCACCGCGCCCTATAAACAAGAATAAAGGACTTTTTGTTACTATGCCCAATGGAGAACAAATTAACCATAAGGTTTCAGCAACCACCTTCGCGGAAGTAATTGAAAAACTAGATATAGAAAGAGTTAGAAGTCTCGAACGCAAAGTAAACGGTATTCCTCTCATATCGGCCTCTAAGCATCCCACATACGATCAACGAAAATCCGGACAGTATTACATAATGACTAATACTGATACAAAAACTAAAAAAAGACTTCTTGAGGAAATTGCCACAGAACTTCGTGAATCTCTGAAGGTACAAATAATTGAAAAATCATAAGGTTGTCCGAGATATTATTTTTGTTTATTTGCTAAACTTTACATTATCTACAAGGACAGAAAGATGCCAAAAACAGACACATTTGAACAACACCAAAAACCATCAGTCATCGACTGCGATATCCATAACACCCTCGCCTCCGAGAAGGTGCTATATCCTTATCTCTCCGAACGGTGGCGCAAGCATCACAGCATGGTCGGCACAACCGACCGCGTCGGCGCATATATTCCTCGCGCCCATCCCTTCGGTGCAAGATACGATGCCTGGACACCCTCCGGACATAGACCAGGTTCCGATCTCGACTTCCTACGCCAGCAGCTACTCGACGCATTCAATATCGAATACGGCATCCTCAACTGCTTGACTCCAGTCTGTGAAATGCCAAACCTCGCGTTCGCCGCAGCCTGGGCAACTGCTGTGAACGACTGGCAAATCGAAGAGTGGCTCGAAAAAGAGCCGAGACTCCGCGCCTCTATCATCGTCGCATGCGATGACACAGAATTCACCACCGCTGAAATCAACCGACTCTCAGATCATCCAGGGTTTGTGCAAATATTACTTCTCGCTCGGACGATGGAACCGTTGGGACGACGCAAGTACTGGAAGATGTACGAGGCAGCCGTACAGCACGACCTCCCTATCGGCATCCACTTTACCGGTGTCGGCGTAGGACCGATCACTGCCGTCGGTAGACCTTCACACTATATCGAAGACCATGCCGGAATGACACAAGCGTTCCAAACACAGGTAACCAGCCTCGTCTGTGAAGGTGTTTTTGAACAGTTTCCGACACTCAAAGTCGCTCTCATTGAGGGCGGATTCGCTTGGCTACCACCGTTAATGTGGCGACTCGACCGATCGTGGAAAAAATTGCGTGACGAAGTGCCAGAACTAAAACGGTTGCCGTCCGAATACATCCGAGAACATTTCTGGGTTACGACACAACCGATTGAAGAACCGCCGAAACAAGAATACTTCGACCAACTCCTCACGCAGCTTAAGTTAGACGACAAGTTAATGTTCGCGACCGACTATCCGCACTGGGATTTCGACTCCCCCGATCAAGCACTCCCGAATAACCTCTCACCGGCACTCAAGCGTAAGATTATGGCAGAAAATGCACGTGCCTTCTATAGATTTTAAGAAGTTCAATCAGATTGGCGCGACTTGTGGCACCTGTTTCAACTTCAGATGATGCGCTGCTGCACCGCTGCCACCACCGAGAAATTGTCTCCTCAAGTCATCAATGCGTCCTAACACATCTAACACTAACAAAACGGTTTTAAACTACGAGGCCAAGAAACGAATATGATTCAGGTTTCAAATCTTACCAAAAAATATGGACAAAACACGGCAGTGGACGATATTAGTTTTGAAATCCAACAAGGTGAAATCGTCGGCTATCTCGGTCCTAACGGCGCAGGGAAAAGTACGACCCTTAAAATGCTTGTCGGTTTGCTGCAACCGACATCCGGTGAAATCACTGTGGCAGGATATAACGCCGAAACCGAGCTGCTTGAACTAAAACAGCACATCGGATATGTGCCTGAAGAGGCACAACTCTATGAACACCTCACCTTGGTAGAGCACCTCCAGTTAATCGGTAGACTCTATCATTTAGAGGAACGCCTCATCGAGAAAAAAATAAAAGATCTCGCGAGATTTTTTGACATGGAAGCACAGGCGAATCAACGGATAAGCGGTTTCTCACAAGGCATGCGGCAGAAGTGTATCATTATGTCTGCCTTAATGCACAATCCTGATGTCCTATTTTTAGACGAACCGTTCACCAATCTGGATGTCGGAACCGTAACCCTCATGAAAACACTGCTACAACGCCTTGCCGATTTGGGAAAAACGATCCTCTATTGCACGCATATCCTTGAAGTCGCCGAAACGCTCTGCCCGCGAATTATGATTATCAATTCCGGGAACCTCGTCGCCGACGCACCGGTGGAGGAGCTACGACAGCAGACAAATCAGCGTGCGCTCAACGAAATCTTTACGCAGCTCACCGAAACAACAGGAATTGATGAAAAAACGGAGGAGGCAGTTCGGATCGTGACGGGGGACACTCCGGATGCTTGATAAAATCGTGGCAATGCTCGGTGCCTCGCCAACCCAATACAGGCTGCTACTCAGAACAGAAAAATTGGTAGAGAAACGGGCACTCGAAGGCAGAAACGACTTATCCAATATGTCGCTCGCTCTGACCTGCGTTATCGGCTTTATACTCAGTGTTTTGTTCACATTTATGCCATTCGTTTTATCGATGGACACATTCACCTTTTCACTTATCGGCATCACGATATCTATGGCGATGATAAGCTTCTGGATATTCCCGTATTTTGATATTCTTCTCGCACCGATAAACTATCCGGTCATAGCACATACCCCCGTGTCATCAAGAACCTATTTTCTCGTGAAGTTGACACAGATCCTCACTTACACGGTTCTGTTATTAGGCAGTTTGAACCTGATGCCTGCCATCGGCGGTATCTGGGTTCATAAAGGTGATTTTTCGCTGCTACGGCTCCTTTTTCCTATCATTTACGTGCCGATCGTCTTTATGTCCGGTCTTTTCACAATCGGCGTGATGACAGCTTTCGCGGGCTATTTGACAAGACTTTACAGCAAGAGTTCCCTGCGAAATATCGCGCAATACGCGCAGTTTATATTTCCAGCACTCTTCCCGGTGGCACTGATACTCCTGTCGCGTCTGATACCATATATACCGGAAAAACTATCGGCTTCAGTGCTGAAATGGCTCCACGTACTTCCGAACGGTTGGTTCGCCGGAACTGTCTCGCTGACGCTCGGAGAAATAGAACGGCGTTTCTTGATTTCAGCAGGACTGGCTGTCATATCAACGCTGTTTCTGGTATTCGTTCCACTTCGGAGTATCGCGCAGCGTTATTCAACATACCTCTCTTATCTCTTGGAATCCGGTAGTCAGCAAAAGGCTAAAATCCGAGCGAAAACGCCGCTATTTGCAAGGATGTTCCGAAACAGTGCCATTCGTGCAGGGTTTTGTCTCTGCGCTGTGTACATGCGCCGTGATAGGACGCTGTTAAAGCAACTCTTCGCTGCACTCGGAAGCGTTCTTATGCTCATCGTCATGTTTGAACAAGGATGGATGCGGCACGCTTTCGCCATTGGACTCAGCCCAGGTTTCTCTATGATGTTCTATTTCGTCGGCATCAGTCTCGTCGGCTGTTTCATTTCACCCATCAGATATTCGGAACATTGGAAAGCATCGTGGATACTAACGCTTGCACCGATTCCTGCCCCCAATGACCTATGGCAAGGCGCACAGGCAACGGCTTTCGTCTATATGGTTGCACCGTGTACGCTCCTTATGCTCTGTATTGCGACCGCTTTTTGGGGAGTTTTAGGTATATTTTACGTTTTACCGATAGTTATCATTTTAATCAATTTCGTTATTCTTTATCCGAAACCGACATCGCGGTTGCCGCTCGCCATAGAACTTGTTCCAAATCAGGTAACAGGCGAATTTTTTCTGCCTTTTCTATTGAGTATCTTCGTTGTCGGCATCTTCGTCGGCATCCAATTTCTAACGTATCTACTAAATATATGGGTCTATTACGCTTTCTATTGTGTTACCGTTGGCGGTGGACTTATCAGTTGTATTTATCTTCTACAAAAAAATAAACGAACAGAGGAAACCGTAGATGCTTGAAAAAATCGTAACGCTGCTCGGTGGATCGGCAGTGCAATACAGGTTCCTGCTAAAAACGGAGAGGTTGGTCGAGAAACGCGCACTTGAAGGGAAACGCTTTGTCAACCTGTCGCTCAGTGTGACCTGTGGACTTTTCTTTATCATGGGGATCTCAATGGCAACGATGCTGCTTCTCCGTTTAGATGTGTACACCTACGCGCTTATGAGTATCACGACATCTATGGCGATGATAGGGTTTTGGACGATCCCATATTTTGATATCCTTCTCAGTCCTATAAACTACCCAGTTGTAGCACACACGCCAGTGTCATCAAGAACCTATTTTCTTGTGAAACTGACGCAGATACTCACCTACACAGCACTATTATTAGGCAGTTTGAATCTGCCACCTGCAATCGCCGGTATCTGGATTCATTTTAGGGAGTCTTCTCAACTCCTATACCTTTTTCCGCTTGTCTATCTGTTTATCGCTTTCATGTCCGGTTTTTTCACGATTGGCGTGACGACAGTCTTCGCAGGATATTTGACGAAACTTTATACCAAAAAGAGTCTCCGAAATATCGCACAATACGCCCAATTTACATTACCCGCGCTTTTCCCTGTGATATGGATTCTTCTTCCACGTTTACCGCTCGCGTTATCAGATGGCGGAATAGATCAATTAACCTCGGTTTTGAAATGGTTCTATGTCCTTCCGAACGGTTGGTTTGCCGGTGCAGCATCACTTGCACTCGGAGAAATAGAGGGACCCACTATTTTACGAGATCTGATTCTAACAGGATTGGCTGTCGTTTCAACACTCTTTTTGGTATTCGTTCCACTTCGGAGTATCGCGCAAAGCTACTCGGAATATCTCTCTCACCTATTAGAATCGGAGAATCAACAGAAATCTGAGTTACGCGTAAAAACGCCGCTGTTTGCGAACATGTTCCGAAACCACGCTATCCGTGCAGCGTTCTGTCTCAGCACTGCATATATGTACCGTGATAAACACATCTTGCGCCAACTTGTCAGCTCATTTGCTGGCATCATTATAATCATCGTCGCGTTTACCCAAGGTGAGACGTTTTCTCTCAAGTGGATTCAAGACGCTTACGCCATCGGATTAAGTCCAGGCTTTTCCGTGATGTTTTACTTTGTCGGTACAAGTTTTATAGGGACTTTCATTTTACCGGTCAGATACTCAGAACATTGGAAAGCATCGTGGATATTTACGCTCACACCGCTGTCAACACCGCGAGATTTATGGCGAGGTGTGCAGGCGACTGCCCTCCTCTACATTGTCGCTCCGTGTACGCTTCTTATGTTTTGCATTGCAACCGTTATTTGGGGCGTTTCAGGGATCTTTTACGTCCTACCAGGGCTCACTATTTTACTCTATTACGTCATCTTTTATCCAAAACCTGTGTCTAACCTGCCGCTCGCCGAAGAATTCGTCCAAAAACGGATGGCTGCTGGCGCGTGGATACCTTTCTTATATAGTGCCCTCGCTGTTATAGTTTTCGTAGGCATCCAATATATAACTTACCTGATCAATATATGGGTTTATTACGTCTTCTACTCTATTATGGTCGTGGCGGGATTTGTCGGTTGGATCCACTTTTTTAAAAAGAAATGAACAGAATCAAGATTGCTAAGGAAATCCTTGAAGGAATGCAAAACCCTTCACAACCAACACTTTTAAGTTAAGAGGGAACCCAATGGCATCCCAATCATCAAAAATTGAATGGACAGAATCTACGTGGAATCCAGTACGAGGCTGTACCCGTGTCTCGGAAGGATGCAGGTTTTGTTATGCTGAACGGATCGCAGCACGGTTTTCAGGCAAAGGCATGGCTTACGAAGGTTTGGCTGAAAACACCAAGGCAGGACCACGCTGGACGCAAGAGGTACAAATTGTTCGTGAATTGCTAAAAGCACCACTTAAATGGAAAAAACCGCGCCGAATCTTTGTTAATTCTATGAGCGATCTCTTTCACGAAAAGATTGGATTATCCTACATCCAAGAAGTCTTTGCTGTGATGAAGGAGGCACATTGGCACCAATTCCAAGTCTTGACGAAACGCGCAGAACGACTATTAGAACTGAACTCCGAACTGCCATGGTCTTCCAATATCTGGATGGGGGTTAGCGTTGAAGATAAACGTGTGACAGATCGGATTGACGCGCTCTGCCAAACCGACGCGCATATCAAGTTCCTCTCACTTGAACCTTTGCTCGGAGCACTTCCAAATCTAAAATTAGATGGAATAGATTGGGTTATCGTAGGTGGAGAGTCGGGCCCCGGTGCGCGTGAAATGAAGAAAAAATGGGTCGTTGACATCCGAGACCGCTGCGCGGAGACTGGAGTCCCGTTCTTTTTTAAACAGTGGGGTGGCAAGCGGAAATCGAAAACAGGTAGGGAGTTGGATGGCAAAACTTATGATGAGATGCCGGTCTAAACGCTTACCAAACCCGACATCTCAGTAGATTATCCTCAAACTCTCGGCAAATCGTCTGCAAGGAGTGCCTCGGAAACAGATTTCTTGTTCGACTCTTGTTCAGGACGTTCAATATGAAAATAACGGAACCAGTCTTTAAAATCTTCATCGGGAAAATTTCCGTCATAGTGTTCCATGAACCGCTCATGGAAATCCTCCATATAGACACGCAAGTACCGACTCGTGCGTTCAAGTGCCTTCCAATCAAAGATATTTGAAGGAATCTCAACCACACCGCCTTCAAGCATATTCCGCCGCATTTCCAAATAATAAGCGTACCGAGTTCCAACAATAAAATCGACGAACCGATCAAAGATTTTTGAAGGGATTTCAGTGATCCTGCCTTTAAAAAGTTTCTGCCGACCACCCATCTCTTTTTCCAAGTCCCTATTGAGCATAAAACCGATGATAACATCAAAAATTTTTTCTAACATTCGCATTTATCCTTTACGAAAAATAAAAATAAAGATATATGACCCGCCCCGCTTTAATTTACGTCATTTTGCATGACTGTGAAGATGTATTATAACATTAATATACAAACAGGTCAATTCAAAAATCAACGAATGTATGCCAGAATTTAGATTGCAATGCAATCCAAATTTTGCTATATTTATAGTATGCTTATACTTTATCTGGCAATTGCGGTGATAACGGTTCCACTCGGTGCAGGAATCGCCTTCGTATCCAAAGTCCAGCCAAAACATTTTGGCAACATTTTCGGATTGACCGCTGGTGCAGTCCTCGGTATCGTTTTGGTAATGATGATGCACCTCTACACGGAAGTAGGTTATACCACGATCCTTGTGATGTGGGTCGGGTTTCTCCTCATCTCTGGTGTCGAATATCTCACGACGCATCGGATACCCGATGAAAACAGAAAGCAAACAGATAACGCGGAAAACAAATGGAGTGTTAATTTAACAGTCTTCGGTTTATCGCTCCACTCACTCGCGGATGGACTCAATTTGGTCATCGCAGCGAGAGAAGGTGGACTCGGCATTGCTCTGGCTTTCGGTATACTGCTTCATCGGCTGCCAGTTGGGACGCTTATCACCGTCGCGCTCCTCCGGGATCAGATATTTGTTAAGGCATTGGCGCGGTTGACACCACTGATAATTGGACCGGTAGTCGGCGCGATAATCGGAGAACAACTGCTTCGCGGTGTTTTCGCAGAACTCACAGATTACGTAACAGCGTTTGCCGTAGGCACACTGCTGCACGTCGTTATGGATGGGTTCCGCGGTAAATATACCGCCGAAAAGGCAAACTTAAACCGGCTCGCGAGGGTGCTATTCGTCATCGGATTCGTGCTGGCCTTTTGCGCCATCTATTTTTTTCAGGGATTTGAAGGTAAACATGTCCATTAAAACGCGCCGTCCGCTGTCTCTAAATCTAACACGATATAAGAAAAATCTCGGTATACTTATTATCGCTCTCGGTATTCTGATATTTGTCACACCAGCAAAAAGTAATCAGATCCCGATCGCAGTATCCGGTGAACCGAGAGCAACCATCCAAGTCGGAGCAAATACCACAGAACAAGAACAGTTCGCCGCTGAGGAAATCCAGAATTTTATTGAGCAATTCACAGGTGCGAAACTCAACATCCGAACCAATAGGCAACAGACAGAAACAACCACGGTGATTGTATTGGGTACGCCGAAATCAAACCCTACAATTGCTGGTCTACAAGCGAATGTAGAACTCATGCTCGGAGCAGAACTTGGAGACGAAGGCTATCGTATCAAAACTGTCGAGGTCGGAAATGAGATTGTTATCGTTGTAACAGCGCACACCGAACGAGGCGTTATTTACGGTGCTTATGCCTTTATTGAGAGATGTATCACGGCACTAACCGGTTTAACACCTGTGCATCCAGAGGTCGCAGTTACCAGAGCGAAGGCACTACTTGTGCCGTTTATAGATGAAACATCTGCGCCATTTTATCCTGTGCGCGCCGTGTTAGAGATAGAAGACCCAGATTGGCTCGCTCGGCATCGTATCAACATGAGTGGTGGCGAAGGCGTTTGGACAGGAACAGGTATCGAAGATGGACTCGGTACTGCGTTCAAATATGTTGATACACCGGCATTTGAAACACTGCAAGATGAACCGATAGCGCAACGACGGAACCGCATCGCAACACTCCAAAACCGGTTTAATGCACTCAAACGGCGCGGTATTGATGCTTATCTCTTTATGTATGTAACCGGAGAGCCGACAGAGGCACTGATTCGGCAGCGTCCGGATGTCCTCGGACCGACGGTGCTTTACGGGGCATCTCGGAACGAAGTATCTTATCGACCCTTCTGCTGGTCGAAACCCGAATTTCATTCGCTTACAAAGCAACTGGTTCAGGCGATTGTACGTACGTATCCGACACTTGCAGGTTTCCACCTTAGATCGTGGGGACATGAAACGCGCGCATGCAACTGTCCAGATTGCGGCGATAGAACAGAGCAGGGACAGGAAAAACTCTGGGAAGTCTATTTTACGATCATCGACGCTGCAAAAGAGATCCGCCCTGATTTCAAATTCTATATTTCCGGGTATGACAGCAGTTGGCTAAAAGACGCTGAAGCTATTTATGCACGGCGGTTACCGAAAGGGACTATCTTCTCTCGAAAATGGGGGGCAGACGGTGAACCGATCGTCGATGCAGGTGTGCCTCTCCCGCAAATCAGGACACTCGGTGAAATCGGGCACCGCTTCATCGTCTTATCACACGAAGTGGAAGAGGTGATGCCGTTTTGGATGCTTGAAAGCGATCTATTCGTACAGGGGGTCCTAAACCTTGCCAACAATCCTGAAATCATCGGGTTAGGCGGGTTTACCGTTCAAGGGGCGACACAAGGATTAGGCTACCTCGATAGACTCGTCAGCGCACGCCTCAACTGGGACATTGAACTCGATTACTTTCAGCTGCTTCTAAACGAATTGATAGCACGATACGGAACCGAAGCAGCACCACAAATATTGAACGCACTACGCGTAAACGGATGGAACATGGCGAACTATTTTTTAGACTACGCCGGTTCCCTAACTGTAGGCGGCACTTATGGGAGCGGTTCCGCAGGACTCGCAACGCGATTCTGGACGCTTGTCGGAACGCGGGCGGTAGCAGACACACTGGCGATCCCCGAATTAGAGATCGCTCAGTACGCCTCAAACCGATTCACCACACTCTTGGCAGCGCAACAACAAGCCGCTAACGAGATGAGCGGAGCAGCCGAAATCGCAGAACCATTTGATCTTGAAGCAGCCGAAGACTTAAGCGACACAGTCCACTTAATGGCACTGTGGGTGCTTCTATTTGAAAGTCGCACCAAATTAGTAGAAGCGATCATACTCGGCTATGAAACGGAAACGGAGGAAGCGATCCGTGCGAAAATTATCAGTGCAACAGAGTTCTCAAAGTCGATACAACCACATATTAAAGCGATCAAGGAATACATACCACTTTTCGGATATTCGCATCAAACCATTGAAGCCGAATTGTTAAACACCTTAAACGCAGAAGCCGCGTGGCTAACGGATTTCGACTATCGGACACTCCAAAAACACGACACGGACTTCTCACCAGAGGAGACACCTTTCCAGATTTGGGACGCTCATAACTATCCGAATCCGTTGAAGCGAGAAACAACTTTTACTTATCAGTTATCACTCGATGCAGATGAGGTCTCTATAATGATCTACACCACATCTGGACGGAAAGTCAAAACGCTGACGGAGGCTTCTGGAAACGAGGGGTACAATGAATCTGTTTGGGATGCACGAGATGACGACGGCGTGCTGCTCGCCAACGGTGTCTACTTTTATAGGATACGTGCTGTCGCAGGAGAACAAACCGCACAGATACTTGGACGACTGGCAGTGTTACGCTGAAACGAAAAAGGAGGTTAACGATGCTTCGTGTATATATTGTATATTTGACGCTTTTACTTTCGATCATTGGTTGCAAATCGCAAACTTTGCAGGAACATCTTTTAGAGCCACCGCCACCGCTCATCAATTTCGCACTCAGCCGAAACGGTGCCACTGCAGACGCTTCGCAATTCGTTCCAAATCATCGCCCCGAGGAGGTCATTGACGGTGATACCACCTCCGAGACGTGGGACGAAGGTAGCGGTTGGGGTAGCAGTTTAGAACACCTCCGCACATCAGACCTGAACAAGCGACCTTACGTGTCCGTAACACTCGCTAAACCTGTTGACATTCGTAAGATCGTTGTGTGGACGATCGACTCTGAAAAATATCCAGCACCGCAATTCGGGCTAAAAGACTACCGAATCGAGTATTGGCACGGCACCGGTTGGGGACTTATACCGTCAGGTGATACGAGAGACAAACAGTATACAGCGCGAGATAATACGAAAGGTAAGCGGGTCCATGAAGTCCGAGATCGTGTAATTGCGAGTCAGGTAAGGCTGGTCCCGGTCTCCTCAAACGACACCGTGCGTAACTATCAACACATGGCAGGCAGGCGACCAGTATATGAGGTGGAAGGCATCGCACGCGTTATGGAGATCGAAGTTTGGGGATACGCCGCGCCGGAAGTATATACGCTTAAACAGATTGTCCAAGGTATCCCACCCGAATCCGTTGGACATCCCGTGCCGACTGAAACACAAGCCGGTAACAGTTCCATATACCGCGGGCAGGCGGAACCGACAATCAAGGAGACCATCCAACGCGTCTTAAATCGATACGAACTTGGGTATGATATGGCTGATTTGGCACAGGTGATGTCCTGTTTCTCAGAGACATACCTATCCAACGGACGCACATATCAAGACGTTCAAACCAAGGCAGCAGAATTCTTTGAAACCTATCATCAGATTGACATGACCTTGACCGACATTGACATCCACCCGAACATCGTTGACGACACCGCAATCGTTACGGGAGGCTATACCTTGCAATACGTAACGAAAACGGATGGACAGGTTAAACAGACATCAGGTAAGATAACGTTGGTTTTCGCGAACGAGGCGGACACATGGCGGATCATTCGAGCGGAATGATGGGAGTTTCAAACCACGTTTACAAGAGGGCCTGAAACTGGTTAACCTAAACGCACCCAACCGAACCGAAAGGAAAAGCAAAGAAAATGAAATTAACAGAACATCAAGTGAATTTTTTCAGGACGTTTGGTTACCTCGCAATACCAGAGATGTTTTCTCCAAGCGAGATGGAATGGATTACAGAAGAATTTGAAATCACGATTCAGGAATTCGGGGGCGGCAAAAACCACGACGGCACACGGCGGACGATGTTCGGCGGTCCGATTGAGCATCGCCCGCGGCTCTGCACCCTACTTGATGATGAACGTATCAAAGGACTTATCGGCGGTGTGCTCGGTGAAGACTTCAATTATGCTGGCGGCGATGGCAATTACTACACCGGCGATACCGGGTGGCACCCTGATGGCAGTTGGGGCAGACTCTTCGCTTGTAAAGTAACTTTCTATCTTGACCATTTGACGAAAGACACCGGATGTTTGCGCATCATCCCCGGCAGCCAAAACCCAACGCATTTCGTGAGAGCAGAGAAGATTGATCCGAATCAATCAGAAACACTCTACGGCATTCCATCACGCAACTTTCCAACAAGCATCGCATTGGAAACCACACCCGGCGATGTCGTGATTTTCAATCACGATACCTATCACGCTTCATTTGGCGGTGGCACACGGCGACGGATGTTCACGATGAATTGCACACAACATTGCACAACCGAACCAGATTTAGAGACTTTACATCAATATCTGAGCGTCCATTCAGCAGGCGGGTACCAAATCGACACCGGCGCGGGTATGTTTTTTCCTACGATGGTTGATACCGCAGACGTGAACCGAAGAATCCATCTCCAACAGTGCAGTGAAATCCACGATATGTTGTTCCCTCAATATGCTCGACGTTGATAATGTTTCATATATAGAATTGACACAAAATCTGCTGTTAACGCGGTTTGAAATCTCATCGGTGGTTCCTAATATCTGGTAAATACGTAAAAATTGCGTACCTTTTAGTGTTTTTGTTGCAAATTTCGCAGTTTTGTGATATTCTATGTATAAATTTTGAACGCCGGTTTGGCATAACCTACCGACTTGCAGACTCGGATCAGATGAAAGACATATTGATTGTTACACCTCCATTTAGCAAGTATTTAGCATATATCAGGAAGGCTGTTATTTCAGCAGCGTTCATCTATGGTGTGAGCTCGCTCTGTGCCGATGCTTCACCCCCGAAGGTGCGTACCCACTTGCCAGCGAGTTCCATCGCTATGAGCGACGATGCCTTATCCACTTTCTTTAATCCATCCGGACTCGGTACAGGGCGCGGTTTAAACCTATACTACCTCCGCACATATCAGAGCGATTGGGTAGGCGATGACGCTTTTTTCCTTGCCATCCCCGGTGCCGGTTTCGGCATGGAATTTGTGAGTGCCAATGCCGATACAGACTTTACACGCTACACACTCTCCGGTGGACGACATTTAGGGAATGGACTCTACTGGGGCACGAGTTACAGTTGGATGAATTCGGATAGCAGAGGGTACGACGCATTCCGGTCGCTGTCCCTCGGCTTGATGTACCGACGGCGGTACATCTCAATCGGCGCAATGGCACGCGATCTGAATCGACCGACACTACTCGCTGAGAAACTCGGACGCACGTACGATCTCGGATTCGCACTTCGCCCCGGAACCTGGCGGACAACACTCTCAATTGACATGCAAAAGACGGAAGGTATAGAAGACTGGAAATTTCGCTATGCCTTAGAAGTCCGTCCGATCCGTGAACTTATGTTGCGCGGCACTCTAAATAACGACTTGAGTTTTGATGTCCGTTTCGGTATCAATATCGGGAATTGGGGCATCGGAACTGATAATACCTTCGACAAGAATCGAGAGGTACAAGTCGGTGTCGGTTATTTTCAGTACACCAACACACCGACAACGAAACCGCCCCTCCGCCGCCGTATGTTCCTTGACCTATCCATGCGCGCCCTCAAAGAAGTCCTACCGATAGCAAAATGGGATGATGATATTGCGGGTGTCCTCATCCGTATCAACGGGAACGATTATGGTATCGCACAACTCCAAGAAATGTCAGATGCGATCCTGAACTTTAGAGAATCCGGACGTATTGTGCTTTGTTATCTCACCGCCTGCTCCACCGGCGATTACATCGTCGCTGCGACATGCGACGGTATCCTTATTCATCCATCTGCTGAAGTACGGTTGATCGGTCTACGGACAGAACGTTCTTTTTATAAAGGCGCATTAGATATGATCGGGGTCAGAGCCGATCTTGAACATATCGGTAAGTACAAATCGGCATCCGAGTCACTCACAAGAAAAGAGATGTCCGAAGCACAGCGCGAAATCCAGAATATTATTCTTGATGACCTCTATGAACAAATCGTAGATATCATGGCAGAAGGACGCGGGTGGAACCACGAAACTGTAAAAAAACGGATTGACATGGGACCCTATACCGCCCGCCAAGCACTTAATGCCGAACTGGTAGACCGTCTCGTCTATGAAGATGAGCTACATAATGTCGTAGCGGAACTCGCCGATGACCGCACCGACTTAGTCTCCTTCAGCAAATACGCAAATAGTAGGCTGCATCTGCAAGACTGGCAGACACCACAACCCAAGCTCGCCGTTATTGAGGCAAAGGGTCTCATGTTGATGGGTGATAGTTTCATCGATCCGATTCTGGGAACACAAGTCATGGGCGCAGACACAATCGCTCAGGCTATTAGAAAAGTAAAAGACGACAATGACATCAAAGCAGTTGTGTTGCGAGTCGATAGTGGTGGAGGGCTTGTCTCTGCAGCGGATACGATATGGCGTGAATTGGTACGACTCACAGAGGTCAAACCGCTCGTTGTATCTATGGGTGATGTCGCAGCATCAGGTGGCTATTATATAGCAGCACCTGCGGATACCATCGTCGCTGAACCCGGAACGATTACCGGTTCCATCGGTGTCATCAGCGGTAAGTATAGTTTCAAAGGACTCTACGAAAAACTCGGCATCCACAAAGAGATCCTCAAACGCGGGAAACATGCCGATTTTTACACAGATTATAGCGACTACTCACCTGAAGAACAGGCGATTCTACAGAAACAGATCCAAGAAATCTATGACGATTTCGTCAAAAAGGTGGCAGACGGACGAACCAACCTAACAATAGAAGATGTGGATAGGCTCGGACAGGGACGTATCTGGTCGGGTAGACAAGCAAAAGAACACGGACTTGTAGATCAGTTGGGCGGCTTAAACCTCGCGATTGCAATCGCACGGCAACGCGCCGGATTGGAAGCACAGTCGTTTGAGATCGTTCAATTCCCGAAAAAGACGTGGCTTGCACAAGCATTCAACAACTTTCAGTTCCCATTTACAACCCAACCTCGCGCCGAACTCGAAAATGATGATATGAAGGATACAGCAGCCGGAATTGGCTCGCCCCTACGTTTTATTACTCGATACACAGATTTGAACACCACGACAAAACTCCTAAACATCATCAGAAAACAGAGGCTTTTTCTCTTGATGCCTTATCAGATAAGCGTAGGTAATTAGAAATGTGCTATGTAGGGGTTAGGTTACCTATAAGAACGCCCAAGCAAAAACACTTTCTTCGCATTGAATTTTAGCGTTTACACCTAAAAACGACATCCGGAGCAGCGCTAAAAATGTTGTTCAATAAAAACCATACAACACTGCGCCGAAAAATGGTCCAAAATCAGATCGAAGCGCGTGGTATTCATACGCCTCAAATCCTTGCCGCGATGCGAAAGGTGGAGCGACATCTATTCGTGAGACCTCAGTATCTCAACTTGGCATACAAGGACGGACCGCTGCCGATCGATTACGATCAAACGATCTCACAACCCTATATCGTCGCACTTATGACCGATCTGTTGGAACTGACTCCGACTTCAAAGGTTCTTGAAATCGGCACCGGATGCGGTTATCAAACGGCGATACTCGCGGAGTTAGCGAAGGTCGTTTACTCCGTTGAAATCATACCCGCGCTCGCTAAACGCGCGAAAGCAAGATTGGAGGCACTCAACTATCGAAACGTTCATCTCAAAAATGGGAATGGACGTTACGGTTGGCAAGAATACGCACCTTATGACGCAGTACTTGCCGCAGCAGCACCTAAGGCGGTGCCGACGCAACTCGTTCAGCAACTCGCGGTGGGAGGCAAAATGGTAATTCCGGTCGGCGATTCCGAACAAAATCTGCTCCTAATTCGGAAAGAATTTCAAAATGGAAAGCACTCAACGCCGTCTATTGAGGCGACTGAGGTCACTCCTGTCAGTTTTGTCCCTATGACCGGTGAACCAGTAGGGGTTAGGTAACCTAACCCGTAGCAATCTGCCACGAACCCCACCCCTCACATACACAAAAAATGTTAACTTGGAAGTAATAAAAACTGCTATGATTTATGCTAAAGGACACAATAGATTGAAACAGATACGCCATTTAATTCTATTCATGGTGATGCTTTCCCCGCTTGCCACTTATGCTGCATTTAACGACATCGGTGTTGGCGCGAGACCCCTCGGTTTAGGTGGTGCCTTCGTTGCACTCGCCGATGATAGTAACGCTGCGAACTACAACGCAGCAGGGATAGGTTATATCGATAAAATCCAAGTTGGTGCAACAACGGCACAACGGTTCAATGGACTCATCACCTATAATAGTATCAACGCTGTTATTCCGTTCGGAAAAATAGGGTCAATCGGGGCAAGCTTCGGTGTCCTCGCAGAGGATTCTGAAATCTATCAAGAACAGACAGTGCGTGTCTCCTACGGCAATACGCTTTTCAAACAATTAGCCCTCGGTGCGAACCTGAAATTTTTCGCGATATCTTTCGATGAGACGAATGAATTCATCATCGAAAATCCTTACTTCGAGCAGACATCTAACTCAGCAGTCTCCTTTGATTTCGGTGTAATTGCAAAGCCAATTCAGAGCCTGAGCATCGGAGTCTCTGTGGAGAATGTACTTCCTGCAAATATAAGCATAGCTGATGTTGATACAAGTACGGTGCCTCTGAATATTCGCGCTGGCTTAGCATACAGGCTCGAATCCATCGCAGAGATGAGCGCGCAAGGTGCCGTCGTTAGCAACTTGTTGAAAGGGAGTCTCGGAACTTTCGAGGTCGCAAACCGTAATGACGAGATTTATATACGCACCGGAATAGAAGTCTGGTTAAACAGGTCTATCGCTGTACGTGGGGGTTACGGGCTAAAAAACGGCAGTGATTCCGCGACGACCCTGAACTTCGGTGGAAGTGCTAAGATTCCAATCAGCAGGACCGCCATCCAACTCGACTACGGGTTCCAACTCCTAAGTGGAGACTTCCAGAACAACACAACACAACGATTCTCAATCAATCTGATATTCTAAGAGTAGGAGCGAGTTTTGCTCGCGATATTTGCCCAATGAAAAAAACACCAATTATTCTTGTTCTTATTGTTAGCCTATTCATTTCTATAAACGGGTATGCAGCGGTTACCTCCGTTGGAGAAATAAACGTTGTTGACCAAACAGACGGTGTTGTACCTGCCAGTACAACAGCCCCGTTGATTGTGACGCTTCTCATAGACAGGTCTCTCGCAGAACCCGGTGAAGAAATTAAAACGATCGAAATCTTGATGCCACAAGGATTTCTGACACAATCGGACCGTTTCAAAGGTATCACTCGGGACCGGAACCGACTCGTCGCACGCGCTGTCGTTTCCGGTGGCAACATCCTACGTGTTGAACTCGCAGATGTTATCAATGACCTCCAAAATTCAAGGTACGACATTACCTTTGATTGCCAAACACCGAACACTATCACATTATCAGCGTCGTTTAGGGCGCGGCTGCGGAATCTCGACGACGCGCCTATCGGCGAATTCATACGTGAAGGACAGGCAGACGGGAAGCTCAACAACGACGATTTTACATTGCAGGTCATCGCGAACGTTCCCCCGAGTCCAGTGATAGGTTTCACAGCAGAAGCCGACACAACTGGCGAAAACGATGTGACGCTCCGTTGGCAGAACTCGGCAGACCCTGATGTTACCGGGTATCTTATCTATAGGGATAAAGAAGATTCTATTATTAATGTTAAAGGACGCTCGTCAACCACATTTCGCGATGTGAATGTTCCGCCAGGAGAACATACATACCAGATAACCGCTTATAAGACGACTCGCTACTTGCAATCGGAACGCTCCCCGATACAGACCGTGAACGTATCAGAGGACACCGCTGCACCGGAACCGCCAACGATGCTCAACATTACCACCTCAAACGACGGTGTAGAAGTTTTGTGGAAATCGAGCGTTAGCCGTGACGTGGTAAAGTATAGAGTTCAGTTCCGATCATTTGAAATTGATGCGTTTGAGCTTTTAGATGAGCCAGAAAGAACACCAGAAGACGACATCGCTGGATACAGATTTATTCATGAGCGCATATTGTCCGTAGGCAGCTTTACGTATGCCGTTATTGCAGTTGACGAAGCAGATAACGCATCCGCACCAACAGAGACAAAACTCCGTATCTTCGCCAAACCGTATCCAAACCCTTTTACGCCGCTCTCTCCAGACACAAATTTTAATCAGGTTGTGTTCCCTGCACGCGCAATCGAAGACGCTTCAGGCGAATTCACAGTACTTATTTACGACATTGATGGAATGCTCGTTAAAACCTTGACAGCATTGCCGGGTGAGACGGAACTCACATGGGACGGACGGGATGAAACCGGTGAAATCGTGGAAAGCGGAGTTTATGTCTACCAACTCCAAGTCGGCGAAAACTTCAAAACAGGCACCGTCATTCTCGCGAAGTAAAAAAATTGTTGACTTAATTCTCAAATCAAGGTTATATTGTACTTTTATAACAGTCAATATGTTGATAACCTGTGAGTCAGATCAAACAGGCACTGCTGTTAACACAAAAATATTAAAAAGGAGATACAATAATAATGAACAGGTTTGAATCACGCACCTTATGCATAATAACACTACTCGCAATTGTCGGTATCTTGGCAATTTCTTTATCTGTCGCAGCAAATTGGGATATCCTTCAAAAGCAGGACCCCGAAATTCGAGACTATATGTCTATCGCTTTCACAAGTGCGAACAACGGTTGGGCAGTCGGTGTTGCACCCTTAGAACTGGACTATCCAGGTTTCATCGGATATACAACAGACGGCGGAGCCACATGGAATAAAGCCGAGATCGATATCAAGGCACAACTCGCCAGCATCTATTTCTTTGACGATAAACACGGTTGGGCAATCGGTGAAAACGGAACGATCGCTGCAACGACGAACGGCAGAGATTGGGAAGAGCAAACAAGTAAGGTAGGTAACCCGCTGAAAGGTATCTACTTCGTCAATAAAGATACAGGGTTTGCTGTCGGCGCGAACGATACCATCATCTCAACAACAACCAGCGGACGTTCTTGGAAGGTACTCCAAGGTGGGCAGCTCGGTGCTATTGGTGATGACGAAGCAACAATGTACAACGCTATTCAGTTCCTTGACGAATCCACGGGTTGGGTTGCTGGCGTACACGTCGTCCCGCAAGTAAGCCAAAATAGCGTGATTCAGAAAACGGTAGACGGTGGACAGAATTGGGATAACCAAGAAACCGGTACAGAAGATGTACTTGAAGATATCTTCTTTGTAGATAATAAACACGGTTGGGCAGTCGGTGAAAACGGTCTTGTTCTCCACACAAGCAACGGTGGAGACAAATGGACAGCACAAGTGAGTGGTACTGAAGAAACACTTAGAAGTATCCGATTCACTGATAAATTTATGGGTTGGGCAGTCGGGGGCGACCTCGGTGTCGGTGTGATCGTACATACCAATGACGGCGGTAAAAACTGGGAAGTCCAAGACCCGGGGGATCCGATGGTTCAAGGGTTCCAAATGAATAGCGTCTTTGTTTTAGACAAACAGGTTTGGTTAGCAGGCGGAAACGGCGTAATCTTGCGTTTAAAATAGATGCGCCTTAATTTCTGACAGCACGTTCTGCCGAAAGCTGAACAACTCATATTTTCAGTCGTTAGCGAAATATATAATGGACGGAGGTAAAACTTTGGAAACACCTACATTCGCAACGCGGATGAGCCGACTCGGAACAGAATCCGCATTTGAAGTCCTTGCCAAAGCCAAGCAACTTGAGGCAGAAGGCAAAGACATCATCCATTTAGAAATAGGGCAACCAGATTTCCCAACGCCGGGCAATATCATTGAGGCGGCGTACAAAGCGATGAAAGACGGGCATACCGGTTATTGTCCATCTGCCGGTGTCCCCGCGTTCCGAGAGGTCGTCGCACAGCATATAACGGAAACACGCGGGATTACAATACACCCAGACGAGGTTACAGTAACCCCAGGTGCCAAGCCGATTATCTTCTTCACGATCCTCGCTTTAATCGACGACGGCGACGAAGTGATCTATCCTGAACCCGGTTTCCCTGTCTATGAGTCCGTTATTGACTTTATCGGCGGAAAAGCGGTCCCATTACCGCTGCGTGAGGAAGTAGATTTCCGTTTCCGATTCGAAGACCTTGTAGACGCAGTCTCTGACCGAACGAAACTACTGATTCTCAACTCACCGCAGAACCCAACCGGTGGGACACTTACCGCAGATGACCTCGAAGCAATCGCCGAACTCGCACAGAAACATAACTTTTATGTTCTGACAGACGAAGTCTACTCCCGCATCCTTTATGAAGGCGAACATCACAGCGTTCTTAGCCTGCCCGGTATGAAGGAACGCACAATTTTGATCGAAGGTCATTCTAAGACCTACGCAATGACAGGATGGCGGTTGGGGTACGGGATCGCACCACAAGCAATTGCGGATAAAATCACACAGTTGACTATCAACTCGAACTCCTGCACTGCGACATTTACACAACTTGCTGGGATAGAGGCACTGACAGGACCCCAAACTTTCGTTAAGGAAATGGTTGCCGAATTTCAGACGCGACGTGACGCTATTGTAGACGGTCTTAACGCAATTGACAGAATCAGCTGTGTCAAACCGCTCGGTTCATTTTATGTATTTCCGAATGTGACGCAATTACCGCTTTCATGTGAAGCACTCGCTGACTACATTATGGAAGAAGCAGACGTTGCACTTTTACCCGGAACCGCCTTCGGTAAGTACGGCGACGGATACCTCCGGCTTTCATACGCCAACTCGTTAGAAAATATACAAGAGGCATTAAGTAGGATCGAAACAGCTATCTCAAAATTGTAGCTTTAAGAGTTATCAGTCTTCAGGGGGAACTGAAAGATTTTTTCGCAGAAAAAATCGTACTGACAACTAATAAAGGATTTTTTTATATGCCTCGTTCTTCTCATCTAAAAGCGACTGCACGTGTACCAGCCAGTACAACAAACCTCGGACCCGGGTTCGACGTGTTAGGGCTCGCGCTGCAACTCTACAGTACAGTCACGTTAGAGACCAGCGAAACAGAGACACAAGTCATCGTTAAGGGGGTCGACGCGGACAAAATACCGAGTACACCGGAGCATATAGCGTTTGAAGCGGTAGAACTCATATTCGATCAAAGCGGCAGCAAACGTCCGAAAGGTTTCAAACTGGAAATAGAGAACGGGATCCCCGCGATCCGTGGGTTGGGAGGCAGCGGCACGGCTATTCTCGGAGGCTTGCTAACGGCAAACGCGCTCTGCGGCACGCCATTCTCCAACGCAGAACTCCTCAATTTTGCGACAGAATTAGAGGGACACCCCGATAATGTTGCCGCTTCGTTATATGGCGGTCTTGTCGTCTCGGCGCAGGAAAATACAGAAGTACATACCGTTCGGTTGCCGTGTCCACCTATACTTTCTATTGTGCTCGCTATCCCAGATTTTCCACTATCCACAGAACAGGCGCGAGACGTACTGCCGACATCGGTAGGTTTCGCCGATGCAGTATACAATACCAGTCGGAGTACTCTCTTAATTGCCAGTATTGTCACCGGTCAATTTGAGATGTTGCGCGTTGCAATGAAAGATAGATTGCACCAACCGTATCGGACTTCATTGATTCCAGGGTTCAACGATGTCGCAGAAGCTGCTACCGCCGCTGGTGCCCTTAGTGTCGCTTTAAGTGGCGCGGGTCCCAGCATTGCTGCCTACTGCTTGGAACATACAGAACAGGTCGCCGAACGGATGCAATCTGCCTTCAAGAAACATCAGATCACCTCTGACATCAAAATCCTGAAACCAGATGCCGATGGAGCAACAGTTAACAGTACACAGTCCTCAGTACGCAGTTAAAGAGGTGTCTTGTGGCAGTGAAAGAAAATGTTCCCGACACAAGTTGTTAACTGATAACTATTTCCTCTGATAACTATTAAAACTTTGACCGAAAACGCGCCTATTTTTACATATCGGAAATCGCGTTTTCGGTCAAAACTGATAACTACTAAAAAGATGGCGAATTTTCATACAGAAAACATTGCGTCAATATTGAACAAATTCGATTCTAATATGGAGCAGGGTCTGAGCACCGAAGCCCATGCGAATGCCCGCGCGCGCTATGGTGCTAACAAGTTCGGTCCAGAGGAAAAAGTTTTCCCGATTCAAGCGTTTCTGGGATCTCTGCTGACATGGCGCATCATCGTTTTATTGCTCGCGACAGTCATCTTAGTTGTGTCATTGATCAAAGGATCAGGCGGCGTTACCCTTCATGCAACGGGGGTCGTCGGGGCAGCTCTGATTCTTCACATCGCCTCGACAGGTATCACAGTATACCGGATCCGCAGTCGAGATGCTGATATGAACGGACGCATGGTGCATAGCATTAGCGTTATTCGACAAGGAAAATTGGAACAATGTGGACCAGAAGATATTGTCCCTGGTGATCTCCTGTCACTGAACGCGGGGGATTACGTCCCCGCCGACGCGAGAATCATTGAATCCGAAGGACTCATGACCGATGAATCTTCGCTCTTCGGGACCGAAGTCCCTGTAGACAAAATAAGTGCGGACCTTTCAGAAGCTGCTTTACCGCCAGAAAAGCAGAGAAACATGGCATTCGGCGGCACATACATCGTCGCTGGACACGGATACGCAATCGTTGTAAAGACCGGAACACAACTGGAAATATGGAAGCAGCGTCAAGACACACCGCCGAGGTCCGCTGCAACCACTCTCGCTGAAAACGAAACAAAGGAATTACATACGATAATAAAGATAGCAGGTATGGTCGTCGGAGTTATCGTTGTCGCAATCGGTTGGTGGTTTGAATACCAGAAACAAACAACCGATTGGCAGTCCCTCATCCATTTAGGTCTGTTATTCGCCATTGCCTTCGCGCCTTATGATGTTGTCGGACTGCTGCGGTTGTCATTCTCTAAGCACACCCAAAAGTTGATGGAAAAAGGGCTCACGCTGCGTAACTTACATAGTATTGAGAAATTAAGCCGCATCACCACCTTTTGCGCCAATGAAAACGGGCTCGCGACGACACGTTCCCTGACCATCTCTAACATCTTTGTTGATGATCAACTCATTGATCGCAATACATGGGAAACATGGTTGGATTCTTTAACAGAACTCTCGCCTGAGGAACGGCAAAAAGCGATTTCAGCCATACCGTCTAATGTGAAGATTCCACAAGGCGCACCACACTTGATATTCACCGCAGGACTCGGCACCTCCGGCGGTCAAGGTATAGATAACAGAACTGTTGCCCAGAATACAAACCCTTCGGAATCCAATACTGATGAAGCGACCCCGTCCCCGCAAACCACAATTCAACAAAACATGGAACGACTCGGCTATCAACTTGAGAGTATCAAGACTAAACTTCCATTAGTAGACGCCTATCCATATACACGACACTATGGATACCAGATGCAAGTGTTCGAGTCCGCACCGGAAGACTACCTCAATATTATTTTTGGAGATGCCCAGACAGTCCTTAATACCTGCGGTTCTGTCCTCGTCAACGGTGAAATTACGCCTTTATTCGACGATACGTACGAAATGTATGATAAAGTCATAGACTATTTACTTAACACGAAAGCCCAAGTCTATGGGGTCGCTTTCCACGCCTCTGATGTCATCCTGAAACCTCAAGAGATGGAAGACAACCCTATCTTCTTAGGGTTCATAAGTTTCTCCGTGAGCAATGATGAAGAGACAAAAACAGTTGTGAAATCCAGTCTCGATACAGGTCTTAAGATTATCCTCATTTCTGAGAACAGTGAGCAAGAGACAGTTGATTTAGCGAAAGACCTCGGTCTTATTCATAACCGGAAAGCAGTCGCATCCAGAGCAGAACTTGAAGCGGTACCGCGTGAAGAAATTGACGCTGAAACAGCAAATTGGTTGGCGTATTCGCAACCGACTTGGGACCAACGTCGGAACATCGTTTTGAGTTTGAAACGACAAGGTCATGCCGTCGGGTTCTTGGGTCAAAATAGGACCGACCTACGTGCGATGAATGTTGCTGATATAACCCTCGCCAATAGAGGGTATGCCTCGCACATTGTGCAAGCCGCTGCCGACGGATTAATTAACAGCAAAGGTTTCCAAGCGGTAAAAGATGCGCTGCTGCATGCCCGGGAGGCATACTGTAACACATCAGGCTTTTTACGTTGGAATTTTTCGTGTACACTCTCACTCCTTTTTACGCTGACGCTCGGGACGGTGCTACACTATCTTTATGAAATGCCGATGCCCTTAACACTCACACAAATCATCTGGGTGCAATTGCTCTCAACAGTACTACCGGCATTAGGTATAGGCACAGAAAGGATATTGGCTGACGAAAGATACCATCGTCCTTCCACTTCGACGCGGTCGCGTTTCCTCTCAAAAACAACAGGAATCGATATTATTTGCCGTTCTGTCACAATCAGCCTCATGACGATTATTCCCTTCTTTTTCATGTTATGGCGTTCCACTGCGTTGTCGGACACAATCGGTGTCTCAACATTAATGAGAGATGTGTTCTCCAGCGGAATTGATGGGAGCTCAAATTCGGCGGATATAGCGGTGGCGCGAACAGCAGCGTGTACCACACTGATCTTTACACAGTTAGCAACCTGCTGGCAAGCACTGCGCTACTCTTGGGAACCTCTATTTCAAAGGATTGTAGCAAACCCATGGCTCCTGCTTATCTCCGGTGTGATTATCGCACTCCATTTGATAACCCTCTATATTGAACCTATCGGTCAATTTTTGGGTATGGTGCCGCTGAAATGGGAATGGCAATGGACGCTCCTATTTAGCCTGATATTGCTCCTATTGCCATTAAATCTGGCAATAAACTCACGTCCTAACGAGGAATAGTTATTAGTTGTCAGTTAACAGTACGGGAACGAGTACGTTCCCTTTCAGTTTTCAGTTAAAGAGGTATATTGTGGCAGTGACAGGAAATATCCGCGACACAATGTCTTAACTGTTAACTGTTAACTGTTAACTGAGTACTGTTAACTATTCCCTCAGACCCAGAACCCGTAGGTCGGGATTCCAGCGATAATGCCAAAGATCGTCCAGAGACTACCGATAATAAACTCTCCTAAAATCAAGCCTAAAAAGAAGGGCGCTATCTTCCTGTGCCGAACAACACCCCCATATTGAAGGATCAACCATTTGATAAGCCAACTCATGAAAAGGCAGCTCCATGTAACATTCATCCCCCAACTCGTAGAAATGGCGAACCCGGCAGGATGAAAGGGCCACCAAACAAATCGCATCCGAAAGAACATTAAGACTGTTGTCAGCAGGAAACCGATACCCATAAACCCACTCTCAGCGATGCGTGTCTCCTCCGGTGCTTGTAACCATCCAGCGAGCCGACGATACGGCTCTATCCCGAAAGCACTTAAAGAGGGCCAATAGGCACGTACCTCCATTCCGAGTCGGTAGCCTCGGTCAATCAACGCCCAAAATCCTGCCAAGGACCCCAGAACAGTAGCAAGCACCAAGGCAAAGATGATACGATGCATCGTCATGTTGGTTCGTTCCACAATCTTAAAGCCTTCCAACTGATGCGGCATTGGATGGCTTCGATACGCACGATTGATGAACCAAAACATCGAGAACATAATCAGGTTATCTCTACCCAATCGGCGTGTCCCGACTGTCCGCGTCAGAATCTCATCGGGGCCGGAATAGTGCAAGTCGTGTACAGGTGTACCGAGTTCGGCGCGCATCCGTGTCACAGCGATCGAAATCATGTAATAGATAACGAAAAAAGTAAACATCACCCACAGCTCCGCGCCGCCATAGTAGCAGAAAAGGACAAGAAATAACATTGCAGCAACAAGTCCGATTGTCGCAGCGCGATAGGACATCGGTTCTGATGTTTCGTCGTCAGCCCCCTCTTTTAGCGTCTTAATCCCTGCAACACTTCTCGCAACGTGTAATAGATGTTTACGACTCGCCCAAATCGCTAAAACACAGAGTGCAAGGTAACCCCCCGATGCTTGCTCGTTCATATACGGAAAGCGAGGCAGAACACGCAATCCGAGTGCGGCACCCAGCACACGCATCAACCGCCAATACCAGAAGAAAAACCAGCATGAAAATGAGAGGTCGAGCGGAATAAAGAATCCGAGTCCAATCGCAAACGGGTAGAGCGAAAATGGTATGCTACCCATGGCGTTCCATGGACTCTCCGTAAAAATTTGAAAACTCCGCACACGGGTCCGGAATTCTGGTAAGATCGGATACAAAAAATTGAGTCCGTTCCAGAAGGCGAGTGTTCCCGCAATTCCAAAACCGAGCCACATTAACTTGTTCTGAAAAAGATGATTCCGCGGTGTCTCCGTCAACTGGAGCGGAAGTTGAATGATCGGATAACTCAATTTTTCATGTTCAATCCACTGTTTTCGGACGATTATATTGATACAAAGCATTCCGAAAACCAACACAGTAATAAAGGCGGTCCACCAAAGAACAGGTGTTGCCCATCCAAGCAGTGTGTTAGCCGTATAGAGCGGTAGCTCACCCTCATAATACCCACTCAATAGCGATGTATCGCTAACGGTGAGCCATTTAGGGAGAAAGGGTACGAATAGCTGCTGCCACTCGTTTTCCGGAGTTGCAAAGCGAAAGGCGTGACCTAACATCGGCACCAAAATTTCGAGCATGTCGTGTCCGGTAATACCCGAAGCGATAGAAAGCATCAGGTAAACAATCACCAACTCGCTCTGTGCCAACGCCAAGTTTGGTACGAAACGGCGCAATAACTGGTTCACACCGATAACGACGAACAGGCTGAAAATTACGTTGAAGAAGAGGGAGATCGTCACAGGATGTCCCGAATACCGAATCACCTCCATCTCGATGACCCAATAGCAGTTAATCGGTATCAGGATAACGGCAATAAGAATAGATTTCAGTGTAACACCGTGGGCGGGAACTTGTGATGACGCTAATGTAGGGGAAGTTTCAACTTCCATATAGAGTGTAACTCCAAAGAACAAGAAATGATTTCTACGAATGTCGAGACGAATCGAGAGGCAAATAGTGCATTTTCAAAGGAACATTTTGCAATACGCCAGCAGATATATTTCAACAAATTTATCACAACCGCTGTCGCGTGTCAATCCTTTTATCACGCGGATTTATGAACGCACGACATAAGTCCTAATTATGCAATTTTTGCCGATTACAGCAAATGTTGCATACCATAACTATAATTTTTGCATATTGGTAGTAGAAAATGAATTACAAACAAATTTCCATTGCGTCATGGAGACAGTTTTCAGAAAAGCGTAAATACTGACGCGCTGTTTGATAAACTAAGTGTATATCTACATTATAGGCGATTGACATCACAAATATAATCGCTATTTTAAGGCATTTTACAGAAATATAGCACGTTTTTAAGAGAATTGGCACGAATTTTGCTTTATAATTTTGATTTATATTGACTGAATTAATGTTGTTTTGATAAAGTAGTAACTTGAGTTATTTATAATAGGGCTTACGCACCTGTATAAGATACGCTACTTTTCCATAATTTTTGGATAATTTATGACATTTTTCCATTTTTTGCACGCAAAAGGCTTAAAAAAAGGGTCTATATAAGAGAGTGTCGGATGCATGTTTATACGATTTATGATCAATATATCTCTCACTTGTAGTATAGACTGTTAGTCTGTGCATACCGATTTCGACACGGATGCACCTTAAAAAATCCGTAAGTTCCATCAAACTCACGTCATTTTTCATGAAAGTAGGTATCATGGCATTACAGAACGAACTTGAAAAAAACCACTCCTTTGACAAAATCGTCGGGAGAAAAAAAAAATGCAGCACGTATTCACCCAAATTCAAACAGTGGCAGCAGCGGATATTAGCGTCCTGATTCAAGGCGAAACCGGGACCGGCAAAGAACTGATCGCAAAAGCAATACACGATAACAGCCCGCGAAAAGCAACCCCTTTCGTTGCTGTCAATTGTGCTGCAATACCAACTGAATTGATGGAAAGTGAGTTGTTTGGCAATGAACGCGGGGCTTTCACCGGGGCAAGCGAGCGGCGGATCGGATACTTTGAACAAGCGGACACCGGTACACTTTTTCTTGATGAAATTGGGGATATGCCACTTATTTTGCAAGCGAAGTTGCTGCGGGTCCTACAAGAACGAGAATTTCAAAGACTCGGTGGCACAAGCACGATCGCCATCGACATTCGGGTTCTGGCTGCTACGAATCAGGATTTAGAAGACGCTATCAGAGAGGGATATTTCCGTGAGGATTTGTACTATCGACTCTCGGCATTCCGCATCACGGTTCCTTCTCTGAGAGATCGGCGCGAAGATATTCCTATCTTGGTAGATCACTTCCTGAAAAAATATGCCGAAGCCGCCGAAAAACCCATTCGCGAGATTTCTACGGATGCTTTACAAATGTTGATGCAGCATGACTTCCCCGGTAACGTGCGCGAACTGGAAAACGCCATTGAGAGGGCAGTTTTATATGAAACAACAGACCAGCTGCAACCCCAAAGCCTCCCTCTGTATCTAATACAAGAGGGTTCACAACCGGCTACAAGCAGCCCGACCAGTGCCACTACTATTCTTCCACTTGACGAAGTAGAACGGAGAACCATCGTCCACGCCCTCAAAGTGACGGACTACAGAGGAAGCCGAAGCGGGGATCCTCCACTACTGCTGTGAATGGCGATGCATCGTAGATGGTCTGGGAAGAGTCCGCTGCTTTCCAATCAACTGCGGCCACCGTATTCACTGGCCCGGGCGGCCACCGCCCTGTTAGTCATTTTTAGAGAATAACGCGTTTTGCCCTGTGTTGAATACCCGCGGGTGGAACGCAACTTCACACACCACCTCGGAAAAAGGAGTTTTCGTGATGATAAAAACCTTAACCTTATGAAGTGTAAGCCAAATCCGTTAATATTAGTTACGTCTTACACACGGAAATAACAATGGGTAAACCGGTGAAACATCCGGAGAACTCACGGTTTTGAACAAAATGGAAAGATTGCTATCTCTCCAATTGATTTTCTTTTTTCGCATTTTTCCATCAACCCTTATGAGAGAGGGGATAATATGTTACGTGATGGACTTTCCAATAGATGGTTTCAATTCGGTCTTGTATTCTTTGTCCTGGTCGTTGGCGGTGGTTTGCTGTATAGTTGGCGCGCCCTGCGTACCACAGAAAGCGAGATGGAACGGCACGACCGATTCTTGCAGGAACGCGATAAACAGAACGAGACACGCCCTGCAGAAACGGTGAACGTTCCGACAGAAAATGAGACATCCGGTCTTGTTAGCACGCCCGATAAAAACTCGGACACACCGATGTCTGAGGAGGTAGAGGCGTTACCTAAAGAGACTGAGAACCTTGACTTCACGGAGGCATTCTCACCTGATGATATGGTTTCAGAGGAAGACCCCACTGAAGATGTACCCGTCTCGCCCTACGGATTTGGACCCTATCCAGAACTGCCTGAAGGTTGGCCATCTGATATATGGCCCCGGGGATCCGCGGATCATGAATTAATGCTCCGAGTTCAGATAAAACTCATTTCTCAAGGAATAAATGCCTTCGGAGCAATAATGGAAGATGGTTTGATATACCCAACGATTGATAACACAATCTACATTAGATGGGATGAAGAAGCAGGGGACCGATACATATCCGAAATGGCAGGAGATCCCGATGCTTGTGATCGTCTTGAAGGCATCATAGAAATGAGAGGTGACGATTTTACCGAGGCGGACATTCCATCAGACATTAAAATTGTTCCTTACGAAGATGGAGGGATTAATCCCTACACATTTTTGAATTTACCTTAACTTTAGGAGGAAAGTATGAAACGTATATGGTCCTGTATTTTGTTACTTGGCTTGCTCGGAGGAACATCCATTTGGGCATACAATAACGACAAAAACAATGAAGATTCATTTTCATGGAGCGAAAAGTTTGGGACTCGTAGATCAGAAGATTCAGAAGGGACTTTAGAAACCAAAGCACATGTTCAGATTGACATAGATTACCCAGACGAAGAATGGTACATCAAGATATATGGCATAGAAATTGTGGCGTATGCTAAAGTCCATGCCGATTGGGGGTTCCACCATGAAGGGGAGTACTCCATAGATGTAATGGCGGAGGAAACGCCACGCCGTAAGAATACGACTAAATGGTCTCTACGGGCGAGTAAATCTCTGAGGGATAGATACTTTGACAGGTACCGTGGAAACGAAGCTGAACAGCTCAGATATTGGGATGCGGATGATGTAAGAAGACAATTCTCTCGCGGTAGAGCAAGAGGGAGTATTGACCAAACCCTTAGTTCTGGTTCTGGCTCTGGTTCTGGTTCTGGAAGTGACCCTGGATATGAGTCCACCGCTGATGTCAATTAAATTAATTTATGAGGGATTGGCGTTTCGCTAAATCCCTCATAATTCTTTTTCCGAGATCTAAAGCTATGTTACAACAACAGTTGAAATCAACTTTTTTGTTTTGCGGAATTTTGTTGATTAGGTTTTTCGCCTGCGTTGGAATCGGGTATTTGTGGTTTATTGTGGTCCCCTTTGTCTTTTATATCAAGACACCTCATCTGGATACCCTCGAAGGTTATTATATACATGAACGGGTGGATGGCGATCTACTTGAATTCTACAGCATCGCGCGAGAACTTGAAAACTATGGTGCCGATAACAAATATCTTGCAGAAAGAGTTATTATTGTCGCGCGCGTTGGAACGATAGGTTTCGTATGGGTCTTTCCAGCACTCGGACTGATCTGGGGACTCAGTCAAAAAAGGAGAGGGTCAAGAAAATATAATGATGCTTGGTATAATTTCAGCCTCTTCCAAGACATCAAAAACATTTAACGCCCCGATACAGACGTGTATCGGTGATAAGGAGATAAACATGTTTATCCGAAAATACTGGATACCGCTAACGGTGTTGCTCGTCGCAATCGTGGGTGTGAGTCTTTACTACCTACAGATCCGTCCGCCGAAAAAACCTGTTTTAATTATTACACCTGTTGAAGTTGAGAAACCCGCTGCGGAAGCCCCTGTTAGTAATACCTCGCAGGATGGACACTTCCACGCCGATGGCACATGGCATGCCGAAACGCACGCCCCCATTTCCGAAACGCAACCGCGTGCGCTGACAGATCGAGACACCGGCACCGACTGGAGAGACGATATCAACCTTGAAAAACCACCAATGAATAATCCTTGGGAAAACTTGAAGGCACAGCAGACAGAGATAGATATGGAAATATCTAACAGTGAGGATCCCCAAATTGACCCACCCCAAGATTGGCACCTCACAGAAGATCCCAAACTATATACCAAATATTTTCGCGCACAACTCATTAAGCAATTCGGAGACCGTCCTGAGGTTCACACCCTCGCAGACACAACGCTCAAAATTCGGCAAAATATACCCTTAACACGCGATGAATATATTGCCGATCTTGAGGCACAATACGCGCTTTGGCCAGACCCACGAACACTACGTGTCCTTGAAGAAGTCGAAAAAACCGGAGACACGTCCTTCATTCAATTTGAGGAGAACCAAGAATGAAAATAACCCTTATTTTACTCGGATGCCTTCTCAATCTCGTATTTTTGGGCGGGTGTGGAGATACCGAAGAAGTGTCCAATCCAGTAACGCCATCATTAGAGGACTTACCAGCTGATGACGACATTGAGGGACTGTATAACCTTGGTATCCCCCACAGCTGGTACCTGATTAAGGATCCCGTGTTATACACCAAATATTTTCGGGCACAACTTCTCAGACAGTTTGGCAACATCCCGGAAATCCACATTGTTGCCGATATGACGCTCAAAGAACGTCAATGGATCTATCCAACACGCGATGAATACATTATGTATCTTAGAGCAAGCTATCGACTTTGGCGCGATCCAGGGATGCTGGAAAGTCTGCAAGACGAACTACGCCGGAAAGCCGAGGGAAAACCGTTTGCGCTGATATATGCCGATGCACCCGCAGGACATATCATAAAAAGATTAGAGGAGATTTATCAGCGGAAACTCTCACGCGAAGAAGCTCTCCTCGAAGTAGCCATCATAAAAGGCAATGACGGAACCCTTGAGGCATTCGGTTGGCAGAAGGCAGATATGGACGACGAAGAGTTAGAGGCTTGGAAAGCGAGAGAACCCGAAAGATTCTTGGAACAGGATCCATTCGTGCCGGGCGGCGGAATCATAAAACAACTTGAAAATGATCATGATAAACCCGATGAAGATGAAGATGAAGACGAGGATGATGAAGACGAGGATGATGATGAGGATGCGTAAGAACTCTAATACTTCCGGTGTTGAAAAACAGAGGTCAGCACCGGGACACCTGGCAGAGGCCAGGATTTTAGCTAACCGGAGAGCAACAGGTTAAATCCGAAAAGCATATCAACGCAATGTAAATGCTTTCTTTTTTCCGTTACTTTCTTAATCCTATAAAGGAGATATAACAATGTTGAAGAAATTTGTTGGAGGCTTCGCCTTCCTTGTTTTTATTTTTTCTTTTTCGATCCCTGGGTTCATTGGACCCGAACCCGCAAATGCGGATCCCGATCTCATTCACTACTATCGAACTCGGGTGACGATAATCGGACGCTTTGGTATCGTTTGCTCCACTTACACCAAGAACGAGACGGTGAAATGGACAACAACATCACACTCCGTCGAGGACTCTGTCCAACCCGGGGGCTATTGACCCTTATCAATTTTTAGATTTACCATAACCATAAAGGAGATATATCATGAAAAAATGTTGTCTGTCATCACTATTCTTGCAATGCTTGGTGTAACATCTCTATGGGCAATGCGAGGAGAAGAAAAAGGCAGAAATTACAACCGCGACGCACAGAAACGTAGCGGACATGCTAAATGGGCGAGAGCTTACGGTATGGATTCAGATGGCAACCTTACCACCTATGCAAGTATTGAAGTTGATGTTGATTTTAAATGGGGTATAGTTTATACAGCAGAAGGCAGTGTGTATGGAGACGGAAGTACAGGCTCATACGCCCTTTATGCTGGTGTCCCAATTTTCTCTGATTCTGCCAGTGGCATTGTAAGAGGCGACACATACAGATATGTCCACGCACAGTTGTATACTGTAGGACGAAATATTGACGCTGAGGAGCGTTTATCTCGATGTTCTGCAGACACGAAAATCAATACTATAGGACATCGCAGCCATGCGAAAGCCCGTAAATTCGAAAAGAAAGGTGAATCGTAGACCAACTTGCTAACTTGGATATCAAGGGTTAAAAGTCTTAACCTTTGATATCCAATATTAGACGGAACCATGATACTTATACAAAAGAAAAAGCTCATTATCGCTGTAATATGTACCGGTCTTGGCATAAGTGTATTATTCATCTTCTTACACAATGATGACCCGCAGGAGATGACCATCTATAATCATGAATCTACGACGCTCTCCGTGCCAGAGGGGATGGTACTAATTCCAGCAGGTGAATTTAAGATGGGAATTAACTATCCAGATGCATCGCCTAATGACGAACAACCAGTGTATACTGTTCGTGTTGATGCTTTCTTCATAGATAAGAATGAAGTTACCAATGCAGAATACAAGCAATTTCTCATCGAAAACCCGCAGTGGCAAAAACAACATATTGATGAAAGATTACATAACGGCAATTATCTGGCAACTTGGAACGGAAACAACTATCCCGACGGGCAAAGCAATCATCCCGTAAATCACGTGAGTTGGTACGCTGCAATGGCTTATGCAAAGTGGGTGGGAAAGCGGCTACCGACAGAGGTTGAATGGGAACGTGCTGCACGCGGAGACTTAAAAAGAAAAAAGTATCCGTGGGGCAATAGGATTACTGCGAGAGATGCTAACTATAATGATAATATTGGTTATTCCACTCCTGTTGGTAAGTACCCGGCGAATGCTTATGGCTTGTATGATATGGCAGGTAATGTGTGGGAGTGGTGTTTAGATGAACATGAATTCGGTCACTATGATTCTTTTTCTGCTAACACAACTATAGGTATAGCGAATTGGATCATGGATAATTTCACAAATGTTAATAGCAATCGCGTGTTTCGTGGCGGTTCTTGGGCAAGTAAAGAAGAGTCTGTGCGGTGTGCCTCTCGTCTCGTAATATCTCCAGCACAAGCGTACTTCGGTGTTGGTTTGCGTTGCGCGATGACAGCCACACCTTGAATATGCACCAAATTTAATCAGAACCCCTTATAGATAAAGGTGAAAATATGAATATTTTCAAAAGAATATGGTTTTTCGCACTCTTAGGACTTATAGTCTTCGGCATCGGCACACATCTTTTTTTGCGGGGGAGGACACTGACTGAACCTATTAAGATCTATGGGACGACGCAGCCAACTCCGAAACAACGTCCGCTACAGACAGGCACAACTACAAAAGAGGCTCCGATAACCTACGATCACAGTCATGATCACGGTTCTCACGACCACACAGCGGGGCCAACCACAACGCAGGAAAAGTATGACTGGCGAGACAATAGCAACCTTGAAAAACCACCAATGAATGATCCTTGGGAAACTTGAATGCACAGTATCTGGATACCCTCGAAGGTTATTATATACATGAACGGGTGGATGGCGATCTACTTGAATTCTACAGCATCGCGCGAGAACTTGAAAACTATGGTGCCGATAACAAATATCTTGCAGAAAGAGTTATTATTGTCGCGCGCGTTGGAACGGTAGGTCTCGTCTGGGTCTTTCCAGCACTCGGACTGATCTGGGGACTCAGTCAAAAAAGGAGAGGGTCAAGAAAATATAATGATGTCTGATATAATTTCAGCCTCTTCCAAGACATCAAAAACATTTAACGCCCCGATACAGACGTGTATCGGTGATAAGGAGATAAACATGTTTATCCGAAAATACTGGATACCGCTAACGGTGTTGCTCGTCGCAATCGTGGGTGTGAGTCTTTACTACCTACAGACCCGTCCGCCGAAAAAACCTGTTTTAATTATTACACCTGTTGAAGTTGAGAAACCCCCTGCGGAAGCCCTGTTAGTAATACCTCGCAGGATGGACACTTCCACGCCGATGGCACATGGCATGCCGAAACGCACGCCCCATCTCCGAAACGCAACCGCGTGCGCTGACAGATCGAGACACCGGCACCGACTGGAGAGACGATCCTGCCTTTGATGACACATTTGTGAAGAAGGATCCCTGGAAACAAACCTATCCACAGCAGACATCTACTGATGACACCGATGATACATATCCGCCACGCGATTGGTATAAAACAGAAGATCCTGAATTACATGCTGAGTATTTTTACGCCCAACTTCTCAAGCAGTTCGGTGATATTCCGGAGGTTCACATCATCGGGGAACATAAATTACAAATAGCAAGAAAAGTACCGATTACAGATGATCAATGGATCAAGTACCTTGAAGCCTCTCAAGTCGTTTGGCCGAATGAAAAAAACGCAGAACTCCTTGAAGCCCTTCAAAAGGATAAAGAAAAAGAACACCAATAGGTCTTCAGAGCGCACTGCCTAAACAATAGTATTTGTTTCTGGTTAAGGAGTCTCTCATGAAAACAGTTTTCAGTTTACTCATCTGTCTCTTCGGTCTGTCGTTTTTTTTCGCTTGTGGAGAAACAGACCCGCCCGCGGAAACCATAGTCCCCCATCAGTCCTCGATGGTGTCTACTCCCTCTTTGGACATAAAATACTATCCGAAAGGATGGGTCCGGTTAACAGATAGTGATGTAGAAGAACTATTAACATTTAAGTTTCCGGATGACTTATGGCAAACCAAAGACCCGGAGCTCTTGGAAAAATACTTTGAGGCGGAAGTATTGAAGACTCACGGAGATACGCAGCACGTCCGATTTTACATAGAATTTCAGAGAAACAAAGTTTCAACGCCCGAGATCGGATTGGCTTTCGCGCGGACGGTCTATTTTCTGTGGCCGAATGAACAGAATAAAAGACTACTTGACCAGGTCATAAAGAACCTCCCGGAATACGAAGATCACGCTGATTTTGAAGGTGGTCGAACAAAGAAAATCACTATAGAAGACTTAAAAGAAAGACACGTTGCGCTTTTAGAGAAGCACGGGGATATTCCGGAAGTTCAAATTGTTATAGATTTTGAGATGAAAGTCAGAGATAATCAACCTGTGACAATAGATGAAGTCTTTGCTTATCGTCAAGCATTCTTTAAGTTGGAGCCTGACCATGAGCAAAATCGCGTACTTTTAGAAGCGTACCTACGGGCGAAAGCCAATGGCGAGCCACTCGAGTCTGTAGATGAGAGAAAAATTCTTGAGGAGTGGCGCAAGGACCAAGAGGAATGAAGACTCAGCTCTCACCGCGCTGCAAAATGATCGTATTTCTGTGGCCTCCTTTCTTTCGCATCTCGAAAATGTGAAGTCCTCCATCCCTCCTAACATACCCTAAAAATAACTGCTGCCAAAATCTTACACGCCTTGCGCGGTGGCGAAAAGAAAATAGCCTTTATTTTAACAACTCTCCTGTGCTATAATAGAATTCGTAATACCGGTTTGTGAGCTGCGCCATAATTGCAACTTGCGACTGCAGATCAGGAGGCACATATAATGAAGCCGCTCCACACGCTGAAAAATCGAATTGAAAAATTTTTTTACAACGCCTATCAACGGCGATTAGAATCCGAAGCGAACACGTGGAACATACCACGTCATATCGGCGTAATCCTTGATGGAAACCGCCGTTACGCGAAAGCCAGCGGACTTGACGATGTCATTAAAGGACACTATGAAGGCGCAGACAAATTAGAAGAAGTACTTCACTGGTGCGACGAACTCGGCGTTGAGATCTTTTCAATATGGATTTTCTCAATTGATAACTTCAAACGCGCAGCACATGAAGTTGAAGGTATTCTTGGACTTATTGAGCGGAAGATGCGTGAACTCACCACGATTGAAGGACTCCATACCAATGAAATTAAAGTCCGAGCCATGGGGCAGATAGAACTGTTGCCACCGAGCCTTCAAGAAGCGATTCGGGCGGCAGAAGAAGCGACACAAAACTACGAAAAATTCATCCTCAATGTCGCTGTCGCTTACGGTGGACGCGAAGAAATTATCGAGGCTTTTCGCGGACACCTCAAAGCGGAGAGTGAAACCGGCAAATCGGTTCGGCAAATTGCAGACGAACTCACTGTGGATAAGATTAATCCGTATCTATACACCTCCAATCTGCCGGATCCAGAGTTAATCATTCGTACCAGTGGGGAAGTTCGGCTCTCAGGGTTCCTACTCTGGCAGAGCGTCTACTCGGAATTCTATTTCTGTGATACGTATTGGCCCTCATTCCGTAAAATCGACTTCCTCCGCGCCTTACGTGCTTACAGTGAGCGCAAGCGTCGATTTGGAAAATAGACTCTTAGGATAAAAAACTTACAAACATACCTGTGAGAAGGAGAGAATATATGCGATTTGGGATCTGTACCGGTTTGGAAAATGCGAATCGGCTTGCAGAAGTCGGATACGATTATATTGAACCGGGGGTACGTTCAGCGTTAATACCTGAATCAGACGAAACTGAATTTCAGAAAATCCGAGAGCAAGTGGCAAAATCGCCTTTAAAGCCAGAGTCGTACGCCGGATTTATTCCTGGCGACCTGCGTGTGGTAGGTGAAACCGTAGACTTCCCGCGCTTATCACGCTACGTGGAAACTGCCTGCCGTAGAGCCAGCGAAATTAGCGGAGAAGTTATTGTTTATGGGAGCAGCGGTTCTCGAAACACAGAGGAAGGCTATCCAGAGGAACGCGCGTTGGCACAGATCGCTGAGTTCCTGGATATGGCGGCAGACCACGCAGAAACACACAACATAATTATCGCAATCGAACCGATCTGCTGGCGAGAAGGAAATATCATCCGAACGGTCACAGATGGCATCGCAATGGCGAAACGAGTGAATCGCAACGGTATCAAAGCATTGGCGGACCTCTACCATGTCTATCACGAAGAAGAACCGATGCAAAATATCGTTGACGCTGCCGAATGGCTTGCACATGTCCACATCGCTGAACCGGTCAAACGCTCTTATCCGGGAAATGACGATTTCGATTTTACAGATTTTTTTACTGCACTCCAAAAAGCAGGATACAACGGACGCGTCTCATGTGAGTGTAAATTTGATAACTTTGATGAAGACATTGAAACGGCTCTGAAAACGATGAAGGCTTACGTCTAATAACGTCTCTAAGACGTAGCGTTATAGCCCAACCACCTTAGGGGGTGGCACTTATCCTTACACGTGAACAAGGCAGAGTTATTCGCGCACGAACAGGATTTTATGACGTTCAGCACGGCGATATTGTCTTGCGATGTACACTGCGTGGCACACTCAAACGGAGACGGCGTTCAGAAACTGGACGCAGAATATACGCCGATCCGGTTGCTGTCGGCGACGAAGTTATCTTCACGCAACTCGATGACGAGGAAGGCGTGGTAGAGGAGATTTTACCCCGCAAGACGAAGTTCTCACGGCAATACGCAGGCAATCAGGACGACATCGAACAGGTCATCGTTGCCAACGCCGACCAAATGGTAGTCGTCGGTTCTACACGTATGCCGCCCCTCAACTTTCGGACACTCGATAGGTTCCTCATCTTGGCTGAGGCAGGGGACATGGAAGCAGCGATATGCCTCAACAAGATCGACTTAGTCGATATCACCGAACGCGAAGAATTCACAACAACATTTACCAATTACGAGCAATTGGGGTATCAAGTCCTCTATACCAGTATCCATCAACCTGAAAGCCTTGACGCGTTTCGACACGTCCTCAAAGATCAATTTAGCGTCATTGTCGGAGCATCGGGGGTCGGAAAATCGAGTCTGCTGAACGCGATCCAACCCGACTTAGGTCTACGGATAGGTGAGGTCGGTCTCAAAACCCAAAAGGGACGGCATACGACGACACTCGTTGAACTTTTTCCGTTGGAAATTGGCGGTGAGGTTGCGGATACACCCGGTATCCGAGAGATCGGCTTATGGGGGGTTGACACGGAATACCTCGAATACTATTTCCCCGAAATGGAACCCTACCTCGGTACCTGTAAATTCAACGATTGTGCACACATTGCCGAACCCAATTGTGCTATTCAAGATGCCGTTGCAGCCGGTGAGATACATACAGAACGGTATCGAAGTTACGTGGTGTTGCGAACAGGGGATGCTGCGGAAACCTAAGACAGTCTCCGTTGTAGCATAATCTGTATGAAGTTTAAGAAAATATTTCGGTAATTCTATGTTTTCCCCAGGCCCGGTAGGTTCGGTTTAAAACCGAACCGGACTGCCAAAGAAATTACCGAAGTAAAAAATTAATCTTCATGCAGTTCGCGCTACAAACACGAGAAATGTTTACGCGCGTACGCTAACCGCTCGGGTACGCCGATATCGATCCAACTCGCATCCGTTTGCAGCGCGTAGAGATTAGAGACCCACGGAAAAACGTCTCGTTCCATAGAGAAGGTTTCCTGTCCGTTCGGAAACGTGTCAGCGATACTACAATCAAAAAGATACACCCCGCCGTTAACATATCCAGCACGGTAGGTAGATTGTTTCTCACGAAATGCGTGAATCTTGCCATCACCATCCGACATAATTTCGCCATAAGGACGGACATCGGGGACATACACACTCAGAAGTACGCCTGCCATACCTTGCTGAAAGCGGTCTAACATCTCTCGGAGCGAAAAATCGGCAAGCAGAATATCGCCATTCAGCACAAAAAAAGGCGATGTACGAATCTGCTGCATTGCATTCTGAATTGCGCCGCCCGTGCCAAGCCGCTTCTCCTCTTTGGCATAACGGATACGCATACCGGCGTAATTGGCACCTACTTTTTCGGACAGGACATCGTGCAGGTGTCCTGATGCAAGAACAACCTCGGTAACACCCGCATCTGTTAAGAGTTGGAGCTGCCACGCCAGTACCGTTTTCCCAGCGATCTTCAGCAAAACCTTCGGAACCGTTTTCGCTGCCTCACCGAGTCGAGTCGCGAGCCCCCCGCACAAAATAATCGCTTGCATCGTTACGATTCCTTTGAATGTGCTTGTAGCATAGCCTGTTAGGCTGTGCATCTTTGATTGTCGGAATCAGGGTTTTCGGGATTTACAAGATAAAACCTCTTGACTGGTAACTCACAACTGATAATCGACAACTCACTTACACCGATCTATGTCCTGCGAAACCGCGCGGGTTTTCAAATGCATCTACCCATAAATCACACCACGCTTGGTGCTCGGACAAGACAGTATCAGGGTTCTTTCGGCTGCGAACGATGAAGTCAGGATGCGCCGTCCGTCCGGTGTGATGTCCTGTGGTTTGATACCGCAAATCTAAAGACCAACGGCACCGATCCGAGGTATTCGGTTGCGAACGATGCGGCGTAAATCGGCTCAATAAGATGATGTCGCCACGATAGCATTCCAGCATAAGCGGTTCAACATCCGGCATCAACTCCGGTTTAATCATCGTACCCCCCTCTTTCTGATGGATCAGATACCCGATATCTTCAGTAATACCGGGCAACGCTTCAAGGCATCCCATCTCTATTGTACTATCACCTAAGGGTAGCCAACACGTGACGATCTCGGAACCTTCTGCTTCCTCCATCATGACCCCAGCATCCTGATGCCACGGCACGCCGCCTGCCCAACTCGCGTTTCCATCAACAACTGGCGGTTTTGCCCGTAGATGCTGAATCGGATTGCAAGTGATCTCTGGCCCAACAATACCTTCAATAACATCTAAAAGGTTCTCGTTCTGCATGAATTCAAAAATGGCTTTACCGCGGTAGTGCATAACATCCAACCTGCTTGCCATCTCGCCGGACTGGGCGAGCAACAATCCGAACCGTTTGTCGAAAGGCTCATCTTCATGAAGGTTTTCGATTTTACCTTCCGCCTTCAAGGCGAGGGCGCGTTCCGAAATCAAGTCCGAAATCTCGTCAATTACCGGTTGGAGGTCTTCATCTGTTAGCCCATTTTTGACGATCAGGACACCTTGTGTCCGATAAGTTTCGCGCTGTTCTTGCGTGAGTCTCATAAAGAAAATTTCTCCGTTTTCATCAGGACGATTTAGTTTTCGGTTTTTTGTCCAATCTTTAGACCTCCCAGGCCCGGTAGGTGCGGTTTGGAACCGCACCGAACTTGAAAAGGAAATTCCAAAACTTGAGACAATCCGACAATTTATCTAAAACTAAATAACCCTGCCGTTTTCATAAAACTTGGTATGAAAAATTGTATGAATATGATACCATAATAGGAAAAATTCAACAAGGAGCATTCAAAATGAAAGGCAAACGGATTGTGATGCCAGCGAAACGTTCGGCAACACTGGAGGATTTTGAACTTGACGAAACACTCGCACCGAACCAAATCTTACTGAAAACGCACTATAGCCTGATTAGTCCCGGCACTGAAGGTGCAGGATATACAGGACTTCAGAGCGGGACGCGGTTCCCACACGGTTCCGGTTATACAGCCGTCGGTGAAGTGCTGAAAGTCGGTGAAAACGTAACGAAATGTGCCGTAGGAGACCTCGCCTTCTGTTATAGTCCACACGCTTCCATCGCCAAAACGGAGGCAGTGCTTTTGGCGTTCAAGCCACCTTTAGACATAGACGAAAAACTGGTGCCGTTTGTCCGAATGGCGACAGTTGCGATGACCTCCTTACGCGTATCATCTGCGGAATTCGGGGACACCGTGGCGATCATCGGCTTGGGATTGGTAGGCAACTCCGCATCGCAACTCTTCAATTTGGCGGGTATGAAGGTCATCAGTATTGAACGGGTGCCGCGTCGACTTGAAATCGCTCGACAGTGCGGTATCCAGCACCTGATTAACCCAGACGAAGAAAATGTACTGGAACGCGTCACCGCCCTAACAAACGGCGAAAAAACGGCAGTCACTGTGGAAGCAATTGGAAACCCACGACTCGTCGAAATCGCCTACCAATTGACCGGCAGAAAAGGTGAAGTTATCCTACTGGGCTCACCGCGTGGCGAATATGTCACGGATGCAACAGCGATTCTGAACTACAGTCACAGCATCGGTCTCGGTGCGATTACCCTTAAAAGCGCGCATGAATGGGTCTATCCGACGATGCACTCCGGCGAATCGAAGCACTCGCTTGAACGGAATTCGCGCTTGGTGTATTCACTAATCTGTGAAGGCAAGTTCAAGGTAGAAGAATTGCTGACACACGTCATTGATCCGGAAGACGCGCAATCCGCCTACGACGGCTTGACGGATCGGAAAGATGAATACTTAGGCGTAATCATGGATTGGACGTAGTCCTGCATGCCAGTTTGAATTTTAACATGGGTTCGTAGTAGTGCGATTTTGCGGCGTACTCGCCCAAATGCGATCTGCATTATCGCACATCTCCGGTCATAAACTGGACAGACTACTATGAACCCGGTTTACCTCATAATAGAACTTATTTTTTTCTTTAAGAGCGATCTCCCGATCGCGACATTCAATACTCCCACTTATTGACGAAACCCCCTGAAACCCCTTCCACAATTTCAAGCAATTTTCCCGACTTTCAGATTTTTTCATTTTTTTTTCCAATTATGCACGATTTCTGCTAAAAATTTTGTCTTTATAAGACGTAATGTCAGAAGTACTTGACGCAAAAATCTGCAGATTTTGAAAACACATTCATGTCTAATATCTACTTTATGCAACCTTTCGGTCTAACACACGCGTTACAGTAATATGAAGCCTCTATTTTTTTTGGAGGCATTATGTGAAAGACAACTTATTAAGGATTAGCCGCATTGTAAAAACGGTTAAATCATTATAATTTCTATTTTTTTCAACACAAAGTGACCGTTTTGCCCTACTTGTACGCCTTATATAGTGAAAGGGCATTGCGGAAAGGATGCAGCATTGCCAGAGAAAAATAAAGACAGCAGTCATGAAGCATTGATCGCACTCATTGATGAACATGAACCACTGCTAAGAAGTATTATTCAGTCAGATATTCACAACTTGTTCGACGCTAACGATGTTTTTCAGATGTTTTTCAAGAAACAGTCCTTGCGATTCTTGAACACTTTCGGGCCGGAAAACCCGTGGGACAACCGAAAGCGTGGATGGTAAGGATTGCCAAAAATAGGTGTGTTGACTTTCACCGTCAACAGCGACGAGACAGCGTCAGAGACTCGGATTTGGCAGCTTTTATCAGTTCTGGGGCTTTTGGCGGCGGTGTCAGTATCGCCGATGAACAGCATCAAGCAGTCGTTGTGAAAGAGATTCATAATGTGATTGCGAAAATGAGGTCCATTTATAGCGATGTGGGAAAATTGTATATCAAAGGGTACACCACCCGTAAAATTTCGGAGTTGCTAAAAATTCCGGAAGGGACAGTGAAATCCCGGCTTCGGAAGTTTCGGCAGTTGATACGCGAGTATCTGGAAGAGGACATATTACCGTCGAAAAAGAAGAAGTCGTAATTGCGATTTTCGCACAGATGTCTTGCAAGAAGCATCTCGTCCCGAGTTATTTTTGTTGCAATGGGCTTCCCGCACTGCTGTATTTCCTGTTCCGCGCACCGTGCGGGATAACGGGTTGATAGATAAAATAGGTCAAGTTTTATACGCTTGACATTTTTCGTAACTGTTGATATTTTACAAATACCCCTTACGGGGAAAGGAAGAGAAAATGATTAGAATTTTTAACCGCAACCGCAACACAATCGGACAGTTCATGGTTGCACTGATATTTTTGGGTACGTTCGGTTTTTTGTTTATGTTTGATGGATTTGCTGTAAAGTCTGAGGCAAAGAGTTGCTGTGGCGGTGGCGCGCCAGCAGTGACGACCTTCGCGGCGGATAGCAGTGGTGACTTCGGGAGCGATACCCCTATGGATGCCGAAGCCACCGATGGGTGTTGCGGCGGCGAAGGTAAAGTTATCCCCTCAAGCAGTAACAGTAACGGTGATGATCCGTGTGATTGTCTGTTTGAACCGGGATCGTCTGAAGATCGTGAGTGTGGTAGTTGTGCTTCTAACTATGAGTGTGGAGGCCCCGCGACTGGTTGTGATATGGGGTGTCCGTGTAGTCACCCTTGTTGTTACGATGGACAACAATGTGGAGGTAGTTTATGTGAGGGCAAAGGATGTAGCTAGTAGTTCTTCAATGTTGAGTTTATGTGTAAATTAGGTTCGTAGTAGGGGCAATTCATTGCCCGTTCCTGGCTTCCTTCGGACGTGCGATAAATCGCACTACTACGAACCTACCCTTAAGTTCAATATTGAAGCAATACTAATGGTCTGTCCACCTAAAATTGCAGACGCTCTGCTTTCGCTGGCGAGGTTTCCTAACCTTGCCAGTTATCTCCCGACCCTGAACTAATGGAAAAATGCTAATTTTAGACCGACCAATCCAATAATAAGTGCTAAATTCCGCCAAGTAAGGATATTTATTTTCCAAAAGGGAAGTTTGATATGCAGCATCAACACCTACATATCCGGACACAAGGTATTGATATAAACACCGATGTGACCACATGGGCGCTTCCAGAAGGGGCCATCGCCCGGTTAGGGCGGGGGACAGGCTCCCAGTTTGCAATTTCTCCAGATAGGCGGTACCTTGCTGTCGGTACGGCTATTGGCGTATGGTTGTATGAACTGTCAAAATTGTCTCCTATTGCATTGTGGGAAACAGAACGGGGTGTAATTTCTGAACTTAACTTCTCTCCAAACGGCAAACGACTTGCTGTTGGAAACATAGATGGTCATGTCAAGATATGGGATGTTCCAAGTGGTATATGTATTGCAAAGATTGAACGACCAAAACGATCATACAAGAGCGATTGGTTTGATGTCCGGGGAGGCACTATCGTTTTTTCACCCAACAACCAATACGTTGCTGCTTCTCGTGATGGAGACGGTATCGTCTACCTTTGGGATACTGAAACTGGGGAGATGAGTAATGAGTTATTCCCCGATCCTGAAATAAAGGTAGGTATCGGTAGACCTGTCCATCTTCGTCGTCCGCTCTGTTTTTCCGTTGATGGGCAGCTGCTCGCCTGTGCAAGCCCGATTAATACAGAGGGCATTACTGATTTTATAGCTGTGTGGGATGCGAAAAGCAGCAAACAGATTGCTACTCTCAAAGGTCCCACAGCACTTGTGCATTCTCTTGACTTCTCACCTTGTGGGAAGTTACTTGCCGCTGGCGATGCCTCTGCGACTGTACATGAGTGGGATATCTTCACTGGAAAACAGGTCCAAGTGGCATCCATTCGCTCACGGGTGGTAATCCCCGCCTACTCAACGTCAGGTATACTACACGCCATTGGGAGTAGTAAAACTTCAATCACTGTATGGGATGTGAAACACACTGAAAAGTTAAACACCTTTAAAAACCATGAAAACATCCGAGACATCCGCTTTTCAAAAGGGACAGCTTCGAATGGAAGTGTCACAAAACCTGTTGTTGTTTTTTCAGATACACGGACGATCAATGTATGGACTTTGGATACTGAACATATTATCGCTTCTATTTTCAGAGATCCTTACCGTCCAGACTTTTTGATATTCTCATCGGATAGTCAAACACTTGCAAGTGGTGGCTGGGAAGTTGCCACTTGTTGGGATGTTACCCAGAAACAATCCCGACAAATAATGATCTGTCCGGAAGCATGCATTCGTTCCATTGACATCCGTCCGGATGGCAATATACGCGCATTAGGCAACATCAGAAACACGCTTAAGGTGTGGGATGTTGAAACCAACGAAACAGTTGCTACTATCACTAAACACAAAAAATATGTAAGTGCTGCTACCTTCGCACCTACAAGTGAACATTGGGCAAGCGCGGACATAGAAGGAAAATTATACATCTGGGATAGTAAGGGGAAGCAGACCGCTTTGTCAGGACATACAAACTCAATTGAGACGCTGGCGTTTCACCCAAGTGGGCAACAATTAATAAGTGGTTCAAGAGACGGTACCGCACTGCTCTGGGATGTTGCGTCAGGCGAAGTGCTTACTGTACTCCCCTTAACTCAATTGGACGCAGAACTATATCTCGGCGATTCACATCAGAAACAGCGTCTAATGAGAATACAAGATAGCAGGGCCAGAAGAGGAGACACAATATATCCTTCTGTTGAAATTAAAACTATTGCCTTTTCGCCATGCGGGAACATCATTGCCGGTGGCTTAAATTGGGAAATTCGGTTGTGGGATGCCACCACTTATGACATCCGCACAGCGATCCTCCTGCCCCGAGAATGTCAGCGTCCGTATGCATTGGCATTTTCACCAAGCGGGCAGTACCTTATCTCTGGATCCTGGTGGGCGGGAACGGAGAAAGTGTCCATTCGGTTGTGGGATATCACCACTTGTGAAAATATTCATACTTTCTGGGGACATCCAACAGATATTCAGGATCTCGCTTTTTCGCCAGATGGCACACTATTAGCGAGTGGCAGCTATGATGGCACTATCCTCCTCTGGGACATGAAGCCCTTTATAGGCTCTTAAAGCGACTTACATTGATTCACCTATAGCATGCAATTCTATGACGCGATAGCCTCAGGTGCTACATATATTCAGCAAAATAGACTCCGGGCGGGATTGTCGATTCTCGGTATCCTCATCGGTGTTGCCAGTGTGCTATGCATGATAGCTATCGGTGATGGCGCGAAGAAGATTATCGCTGATGACCTTGAGAAACTTGGTGGAGCAAATCGCATCCACTTTTGGGCATCACCTTACATCTATAGACGGGGGAAGCCACGGAAACCCACAACTGAACGATATACACTTGAAGACGCACATGCCGTTGAAGCAGAAACTCCCAACGTCCGTTTTGTTCTCCCCCAGAATTATAGAACCCGAAAATGGATCACATCGGGCCACGGTAACAGAATGATGGGGTATATAGAGGGTGTGACAGCAGCCTACACGACAGCTACTCGTTCAGAGATTCAAGATGGACGTTTCTTCTCCGCAAACGATATTGATAGAGCCTTGCAAGTGTGTGTGCTTGGGGCAAACGCTGCCAAAGAATTGTTTAGTGAATTGTCGCCAATCGGCAAAGAAGTAAAAATTCGGGTGTCACGATACAGGACTGTCAGGCTCCGTGTTATCGGGGTTATGTCCCCGAAAGGCAGAATTCTCAGTCATCCACGTCTGCAAGATGATAGTATTTATGTGCCTTTGACAACAGGGCAACAACGTTTTTCAAGGAATCGCCATGTTGAGAGCCTCAATGTTTTTTATCAAAAAGACGCTGATGTCTACCATGTGATTGACTCAGTGAAGAGCATTCTTCGCAAGAGACACAGAGGCGTTGATAATTTTATCAAATATTCGATCCCTAAACGTAGAGTTAAGCAACTTGAGAAGCTCGAGAAGATCATAAAAATCGCCTTAGGTGGCATTGCAGGTTTCTCGCTGTTTGTCAGTGGCATCGGCATTATGAATATCTGCCTTGTTTCTGTTGGTGAAAAGACGCGCGAGATCGGCTTGCGAAAAGCCGTCGGCGCAAGACGCATTGATATTTTCTATCAATTCTTGACAGAATCCATCAGTCTCTGTCTCTGTGGCACTATTCTCGGTATCGTAGGTGGCTGGCTCTTCGCCCACGGTATGGCACGCGTTGCTGTCCGCATCCTGCCGATTGTGGAGGTGTGGCCGGTAGTTTTGTCTGTTCAATGGATGGTGATTTCTGTCCTCTTTTCAATTTTTATGGGTATCATTTTTGGTGTCTATCCTGCTATCCGAGCATCGCGGATGGCCCCGATTGATGCCCTCCGAACGGATACATAACACAAATAGTTATCGGTGAAGCATCTTTTTTGAAAACCTAAAACTGATAACCGATAACCATTCATAAGGAGAAGTGATTGAAACCATATATAAATGTTTTAACTGTTTTGCTACTTTTACTGATTCTCAACGCTGCTTATGCAGATTCCCCAAGTTCTCGTCCCGATAGCCACGCGCCTATTGGTGTGATGGGAGACCATGCACATAAAGTCGGTGAAGTGATGCTCTCCTACCGGTTCATGGCAATGGACATGCAGGGACTCCAATCCGGCACCACTCCTCTTGAAACCACCGATGTCCTTAAAAACTTTATGGTAACCCCGACGCAGATGGGGATGCAGATGCATGCGATCGGTGCCATGTTCGCACCTCACAACAGAATCACGCTCATGGCAATGATGGGTTATCAGGAACGCAACATGGAGATGGAAGGCGCGCACGATCATAAAGAAGGACATCATGAACACCCAGTAGGCACGCATGAGATGTCAAGTGCGGGGATCGGTGATATTAAACTGGAGTCCCTCCTGACGTTATGGAAGACAGATCACCTCAATCTCATCGGCAACATCGGCGTTTCACTCCCGACAGGTTCAATTGCACAGACAGGGACAGATGGGAATGTCCTCCCGTATCCGATGCAACTCGGCAGTGGCTCTTTTGAAGGGATCCCTGGTATAACTCTTTTTGGGCATCATAGCAACTGGTCTTACGGCAGTCAACTGCGCGGCACATTTCCGCTCCATACCAATGCCAACGAGTACCAGCACGGCAATACCCTAACTGCTACAGCGTGGGGTGCGCGGCGACTCAACAACTGGCTCAGTCTCGGTGGACGGTTTCTATTTTCGCACAGTGGACATATTACCGGTAGCCATCCTGATTTGAATCCAAACATGAGTCCGAGTCATCGTCCTGACTTCCGCGGTGGCACGCGACTGGACTTTGCCGTTTCCAGCAATCTGATGGTGCCAGCAGGAAACCCATTGGCTGGACAACGTCTTGCGGTTGAATTTCAAATGCCTATCTACCAAAATCTCACAGGTCCACAACTCAAAAACAGATGGAGGCTCATCCTCGGATGGCAATACGCCTTCCGCTTGTAATGAAACACAATGAACTTTTACCAAAAAATCCTTTTATGTGCGATTGTGCTACTTGCCTGCTGGATACGCGTCCACGGTGTAGACAGGTTACCAGATGGACAATTTACTTCTAATGATGCGTATCTCTTTGCTTCACAGGCACAAGAGATTAGTGAACAAGGTGTCCTCCCCGCCCGCGATATGCACCGCTGGCTACCACACGGCAGAGACAATGGACAGATATTTCCACTCTATGCTTATGCCATCGCCTATACCCACAAAGCCATCGGCTGGATGTCTCCAAAACTCGAGTCTTATCACATCCAAGTTTATCTTTCTGCTATCTGTTTCACGCTCGGTTTGTGTGTGCTTGCCTTCTTCCTTGCCCGCGCCTACGGAGTCGTTTTCGCTGCAATTGTTACGCTCCTTCTCGCAACGCTGCCGGGGAGCATAGAACGCAGTGCTGCGGGGTTCGGCGATAGGGATGCATGGTGCTGGATGCTCGGTGTACTTGCTGTCACCAGTTATCTCTATAAGGAACGACTGGAACCAGGACGGCGCAAGTGGATTGCAACCGCACTCGCTGGCTTCACCGTTTTTTTGGGTGGGTTGAGTTGGGAAGGCTTCGGATTTTTCGTCCTGATGATTGTCGGAATAGAACTCTATAAGTTTTGTAGCACGGACACAGAACAGCACCTTACAGAATATCTCCTCTATCTGCTGATGTTCGTTCCGTGGCTCTATCTCATCAGTCCTGCCTACCGAAGCGGATACGGTTTTTCAACGCACGTCGCCGCCTTGATACTACTTCCACCCCTGACAGTCTTGGCACTGGGCGGTGTAAGATACCTGCTCATGAAGTATGTCAAACAACTCCGTCCGCATCCGCAAAAACTGGCGTGGGGGTTAACGCTGCTGAGCATCGCAGCGGGAATCGGTTACATCTTCATGCAATCCGGCACCTTTGCCGAAACGGCGTACCCGTTCCGTGAAAGCCGACTCATGCAGAGCATAGGCGAATTAGGCGATCCGAATTTCAGATATTGGGTAGGGCGATACGGTGCCGTGCTCGTCTTAGGCAGTCTCGGACTGATTGCAGCAAGCCTCCATTTATGGAGATGGTGGAGCCTCCCGCTGGTCATCTCGCTTGCGCTGTTTGTCGGCACAACCTTCTTTCGCACACAAGTCAACGGGTGGATTGGATCGGATACGTGCAACACTATTTTTTTCCTTTCGTTGGGGCTGACAGCTCTATCTTTTGCTATCCCTTGCCTCCGAAAAGAGAGCGGAGAAAACGAATTGATAACACTCGCGACGTTGGCATGGTTTCTCTTATGGGTGGGACTCTCGCGCGGTGGTAAACGGCACGACTTCTTTATCGGGCTGCCACTCGCTTACGGCACGGCGTGGCTCCTCTATTTCTCTCCTGTGCACCTCATACAAAGCCTCAAAGATGCTGAAATCTTGTATCCACGTGTTAAGGAAAAACTCGCAACCGGCATCTTTGCTGTTATCGTGTTGGTCCTCATTCTTTTTTGGACACCGATCGGCGGACATGCCACCAAGTCGATTTACGCTGCCGCTCGCATGCGTCCACCTATCCCAGGGCAAAACAGCAGTGCAGCGGTGTTTAAATGGATGAACGAATCCCTTCCACAAGAATCTGTGATCGCAGCCAATTGGGGATACGGCACACAACTCAACGTCCTCGGTGGTGTCAGGACAGTTGTTGACTCCGACCATTTTATCCCACACTGGATACATCTCTACTACCGACACGTTTTCAGTGCACAAGACGCACGCGAAGCACTTGAATTCCTCAAAACGCACAAAGCCACGCACCTGATGCTAACAGAGCGAGGCGTGTTATCCAGCTCCCGAAACTATTCAACCATGGGCAGTAATGAAAACAGTGATAGGCAATTTAGTCTCTATCAACTCACACGAACTGAAACCCCGATCGGTACGCCGTACCGGATGCAACCGCGAGGGACAGGCACCCCGTTAGACTACATTGAGATTGCTCGTACTTCGCCTGACACAGTATCCATTACTGCACACTTTAAAGCCGAAAACGCAGCAGCCGCTACAGAAGAACTCGGTGCCAGCTTGATGAAAGATGTCCGTGTAGAACGCATCGTCAACATCCCAACCTCTCAAATTTCGGTGGATATTGGAAACGGTGGACTCGTTTTGGACTTTGACGCTGAAACTCGCGTACGCAGAGCCTATTATATCCCACTTCTCGGTTGGAACAGTCTCGCTGTCAAGTTATTTCTACGCGGTGAACACAGCGATATTTTCGTTCCGGTCTATCCAACAGATGACAGTGCAGCAAAAGACATCAAAGTCTGGGAAATTCACTACCCGGCGGATATAGAGACGAATAAGAAATACCTTGCAACTGAACCGATGGTAGCAGATAAAGAATGAAAATATTGCCGCAATAGTGATCCTGTTGTGAAAGAAACCCCCTAAATCCGCTTATCAGAGACTTGCAATCCAGAACCATTCAATTTTGAGACATTCTCGGATTGTGCCCTTTTTCATGATCCGGTGCCGCCTTCGCCGCCTCGAAGTGGCGGACAGCTGTATCAAACTTGTCGCGGCACCCCGGGTTGCAGAACCCGACGACCTGACCGTCGTACTCGGTCAGCGAGTCTGCCTGCACCGGCTCGCCAGACCAAGGGCAGGTATCATTGATACAGTCGGCGATGTCGAGATCGGTCATCCTATTTTTCCGAGAAAAAACCTGTTTTGGGTTGTGCAAATTTTGTTCCTCCTTGTGTGCTTTACATGTATCTGCAATTCTAAACCGGCCACCGATCTTGGAATTGGGAGACCATCGCTTCAGGAGCACCGTGCTGTGCCAAGAAGTCCACAAACGCTTGGTAGAGTCGGCGCGCCTCTGATGTATCCGATTCAAATCGGTTATTCAGTTGTGCAGGATCAGACGGTAGATGGAATAAAGACTTCGGTCCTCCGCGGTTCTCTAAGAGCAGGGACCATGTTCCGTCAGTGATACTACCGTGCGGACTTCCACCATCAGGACTCCAACCCCCGACCCAAGCACCGTGTGTAACGGCGTATTCGCGTCCGGTGCTGGTTTCACCCATGATTGCGGGGAGCAGGCTGTTGCCTTCTACTTGTGCGCCGCGTTCCGCCCCGAACACATCAAGGACCGTCGCAGGTATATCGACGATACTCGCAAGTGCGTCTGTATGGTGTGGTGTTGCATCGGGATGATAGACCAAAAGCGGGATGTGGACAATTTCCTCATACATACTCAGGTTCTTAGCGAGCAGCCCGTGTTCACCCAACAGGAACCCGTGGTCTGCCATAAAAATAATCATCGTATTCTCGGTCAACCCCATGTACTCAATTTTCCGTAGCAGCTGCCCGATCCAGTTGTCAACCAGTGATGCTTCGGCGCGGTAAAGGGCGTTGAGGCGTTCTGTCTCGCGTTCATTCATCGGATTGGGACCGTAAGGCGGATAAATCGGTTCTGGTCCGTCATAATCGCTTGCATCGAAACGTTTTAGGTACCATTCCGGTGCGTCCCACGGTTCGTGTGGATCAAAGGTATCCACCATCAGGTAGAAGTTTTCGTGTTGATAGTTACGCTCTAACCAATCACAAGCCGTTTGCATCGTCTGTGCGACAAAAGTATCCGCCTCTGTCTGCCGAAAATCGGTATTTCTAATGTGGTTTCCGAGGCCCGCGGGCAATCTATTCGGGTGTGTGCGTGTATACTCGCGATACCGCAATGCGTCTTCGGATTCATAATCGTACGGATGCGTCTCTAAGCAGTCGCCTTCCTGTCCGCGAATCCACTTCCAACCGGTGAACCCGCGATAGTAAAAGAAACCGTTGTTGATATGATGGGGCGTATCCGCAATCATCATACTCACAACGCCTGCTTTCGTTAAATCGGTTGCGATGACAGGGACATCTCGTTTGAGCGGTTCCCACCCGCGGCGACAGATACCGACCTGTCCTGTCACCATATCCCCTCGAATCGGCACAGTCGGGTAACTACAGACGTACGCTTTATCAAAAACGACACATTTCTCTGCGAAGGCGTTTAGGGAAGGCGTGTACCCTTTCCCGCCATAAATTGCGAGGTTATCGCGTCGAAATGTATCCGAAATAATGTGGATGATGTTCATATTAATGTCTCCATGTTATTTTTCGCGTGAAGTTCATGTTTACCCGCTATTATACACCGTTTTCGGTTTCTGGTGTAGCCTTTTCACGGGTTGCCATCTGTACAACAGCTGGCAACAATCCGTAGATACCCCAAAAAGGGACCCCAATCGCATCTCCGTTTAAGAGGTTGTTGACCGTGAAATGCACCAGCAAAGAAATCTCTGCTGCCATCAATCCGATGACGATAGAACGGTAAAAGCCGTCGTCTATTGTTCGCAACGCTCGAAACCCGTAGCGTAAGAAGGCGAAAATCAGCCATATCCATACGCCTAATCCGACGATTCCCAATTCCGCCATCACTTGGAGGTATTCGCTGTGTGCCCCGAGTTGATACTGCGCCGTGTAACTCCCGACGAGTGCCACGTCTTCTTCATAAAGCATCGCGAACGCGCCGTAGCCTTTACCCAAAATTGGACTTTCAAGGAACATCACAACCGCCTGTCCCCATCGGAGGAGACGCGCTCGATTTGAAGCATAACTGACATCCACTGCGGAGGAAACCCGTTCAATAACGATGTCGTAGACACCCGGTAAATTCAGACATACCAGTAGAATCACACCCGCCGCGCCGATAAACACGATCTTTTTATGCGTAACGCCTCTCCCGAGTTGGAGCAGCATAAAACCGACCGCGACGATGACAGAGAGCCAGACCCCACGCGAAAAACACATCAGGAGTCCGACACCGAAACAGACGAACCACGTCGTCCATAACACGCGGTCATAGGTGCCGCTGTCAAACAAGAGGCGGCTGAGGCAGATGAGAAAGAAAATTGCGGTGAATGCGCCATAAACAGAGTAATTCGTAAACGGCGCGCTCCGATACGCACTCGTCCACTGCCACGCGTCAATATGGTAAATTAAGACAATAACCGTCCAGATAACAGCGATCGCAGCAGAAGGAAAGGTAGCAATAAAGAGTCGTTTCAGAGTCGTTCTGTTTCGGATAACAGTGTAGACGATGACACTAAACAGGATATACACCGTCGCACGCAGCGCGCCTTTGAGTGTGCCAAAAAGATCCGGCGTATTGATGGCTGAGAGGAAGGTAACGAAGATATAAAGGCAGAGCGGAACAAAGAAAGGAAAAGTGTCCTCCGACTTCTCCTTTTGGAGGGCGCGATCCACTATTTTTTCTCCGCAGTAAACGGCGACGAGGATGCCTAATAGCGGTTCTGTCGGGGTTTGAATCTCAAAACGTCCGGGGAGGATGTAGCGGAATGAAAATGGCAGCGCGACTAAAAGCAGATAGACCGCGAGTTCCATACCGAAAAAGACGAAAGCGGCAGTTGCTGCCAGCAAACTGAAAAGCGGGAGTGGCGTATCGGTGTATTTACCGATAATGCCTCCGAATATAAGACAGACCACAAAAGGAAGGATTCGCTTGCCGTGCTTTAAAAACATCCGGGAAAGACTATCGGTCACCGATTAAAATTTCATTTTGATACCTAACCCGATTGCAGTGCCGTCTAAAATCAAGTTAAGCGGTGTAGCACCGGTTGTCTCTACGGTATTGAGGATGCGTTTCACCTCAAGGTTGAGAGCGAGATTATATTCCCACTGCATCACTTCTGCACCGATAAGGACATATCCGGTTGGGCCTGCAGAACTATCGTCGAAACTGATGCCTTGTGTTTCAATCAGGTCAATGGCACTGCCGCTAAAACTCGTCCCCAAGAAACCGACACCGCCCCCTAAATAGATCGGAAGAAAATCGGAGAGCAGCACCGGACGATAGATGAATTGATATGAAACAGGGATCAGTGTCGCGGAGAGGTTCGCCGATAGCGGTGGCGGTATATCGAGCTCCATCTGCCAATATCCGATCTCGACCCGGGAGTCTAATTCCGGTGTGTGTTCAAATACAACAGAAACGGTTGGCAACAGTGCCCCTGGTATTTGCGACACACCGACGTTCTGAAGAATATCGGTTAAATCGCCTAACTCTGGCTTATACGAAAAGAGCGAAAGTTGAAACGCTGGAAAATGGAGATGTTCACCCAAAAAATCTCGGACAGGTGATGGTCTTAACGCTGTGGTATCAACAGCATCCGCGGGGGTTAGGCAGCTCATGAGGAGTATAAGAGACATGAAACATGCAAATACCAGACGCATATCAATAGGGTCCTTATCCGATGAATGCCATAGCGGGGTGAAGTAACAACGGTGGGCGGGAGGACCCCGCCCCTACGTTGAAATGAAAGTTAGGCTACATCACTGCGCCTGCGGGGAGCAGAATGATTTCAGCCCTGCGATTCATCGCTCTGCCAGCGGCAGTCGTTTGCGGGGCGATAGGTTTGGTGTGCGCCATGCCGACTGCTTCGATCCTGGCGGCATCAATCCCTTTGGACTGTAGGTATTTCGATGCTGAGTTGGCGCGTGCTTGTGAGAGGTCCCAATTGCTTCTGAAACCGCCGCGCAACACCGGCGTACCGTCAGCGTGTCCAACGATGACAATTTTCGCATCTGATGCCATGAGTTGATCAACAGCACCATCAAGCATCCCTTTCGCTTTGCTCGATAAACCGGTCTGTCCGCTGCCGAAATTGACGGTCGTAACTACCGTCGGTTTCTTGGCTGCCTCTACTGCGTTCACGGCGACCTGTTCTTTCACAGCCATCAATTCAGATTGAAGCTGCTTTATCGCTGTACTATTCGCTTGACCGGTCTGCCCTACAGCGTCAATCTGTTTTTGCAATTCGGCATCACCGCTTTTCGCAGCGTCCATCGCTTCTTTGCCTTGCATGTCAATGGCTTTCGTTAAGTCCGCGCGGAGTTGTGCATCGCCTTCTTTGGCTTTTTGCTCTGCAGCAGCGATCGTGTCGGCATCACCTTGTTGAGAAGCGGCAATCGCCTCTTCTTTCGCTTTGGAGACTGCCTCCATTGTATCTTTATTATTCTGATCAACTTTGCCTTCTAACATTGTGATTTTGTTCGACATGTCAGAATCGGCTTGTTGCATCTGTGCGACATGTTCATTCTTCCACATTTCAAACTCTTCTTGGTTCAACTTGCCGCAGCTACTAACAACAAGCGCAACGCCGAGAAGAGCAATAATTGTGAAAGCAGTTCTATTTAACATGGATTCCTCCTAAGTTTTTAACAACAATTCAAAACGCTGCTTGTGAATCCGCACTTTTAAAGCGCGGTTCTCAGGTTACGTCCTAAATTAGATAGACTCTATTGACTCGGAATTCTTCTCAAATCCCGTTTTGAATGTATGTATGCAGACGAAATCGTCATCTGACCCGAGCGCAGACAATAATTTTTAACGCCAGAAATTACACCCCCAACTTGCAAAATACGGAAGACCTGTAAGCAATTGACCTTCACAAGTGCCTTTATTCTAAATTATATCATTTTTCTCTAAAAAAAGTCAAAAGTTTTTTTCATACCTACCAATAGCACGGGATAGATGCCAAAACTTCCTTGATTTTTCATCCGAGATAAGATAAAATTCATGCTATAAACATGATGAAGAAACACGCAAGCAAATAAACCCTACGGGGATGAATATCACCATGACACGAACAAAGGGACAACCGACAGCATGGGACAGATAAGCATTATTTTAATCACAGGTTTACTCTTCCTTTTCTCCTTTGAACCACCGCAAAGCAGCCTGAACATCAGCGATATGCAAGTGGTCTTCTGGACGATCATATTGACGGGTTTCCCTGTGCTCATCACGTGCTTCGTGACGGCGTACGTCGCCCGTACATTTCCAGCAGATAAAGAGGAGAACCTACCGAAACTCTATCGTCTACGACGCTTCATAATTGTCTTTGAGTGTATCAGTTTAGCGGCATATCTGTGTAATCTCTACCTGTTGAATTTACCGGCATTGATTAACAAACACCTCGCCTTTTTCCCGATGGAACACCTGCGCCAAACAGTCGCCTTGCTGCCCCTCCTCATTGGACTCATCTGTATCCGGCTCGCATTTTACCAAGTGAGTCGTCTCCAATCGAGTTACTACCGCGAAGTTGCAAGCCTCCAATTTAAGTTCTTGCTCATCCCGTTGCTACCGATGTTCGTTTATTTCGTGATCATAGATGGTTTGCAGTGGCTTCCGTATTCAGCGAAGGTCTTCATTGTGGAACATCCGTATGTACTTATCGGATTGATCCTGCCGGTGATCGCCTCAGCATACATCCTCGCGCCCTTACTCATGCAGCTGCTATGGAAAACGAAACCGCTGGCATCCGACTCAGTGTTGAAGGGAAAATTGGATCGTTTAACCAAACAGAGTGGTGTAAGATATCGGGACATTGTGGTGTGGCAAACCGGTTCCCTATTGATAGCGAACGCTGCAGTTGCCGGTACACTTCCAAGGAACCGTCGAATTTTCCTAACAGACGCGCTCCTCGAATACTTTACAGACGAAGAGATCGAAACCGTTGTCGCTCATGAACTCGGACATATCCGCTACAGACACATTCCGACCTATATGCTCTTTTCACTTTTCTATCTATTGAGCTACCCATTTTTCTACGTCTTTGTTGAGGCACCGTTAGTAGCACATTTCGGCGAGTCAGAAATCTTGGCAACTTTAAGTCTGTTAGTATTTCTAACCGTCTATTTTGTGTTCATCTTCCGGTATTTATCAAGGCGTTGCGAGCATCAGGCGGATCTATACGCGGTCGCGCTGACAGGAAAACCGGCAGCGTTTGAAAACGCTTTGCTGAAATTAGCAGTGTTGAATTCCGTACCGAAATCCATCCGTCGCTTTTTTGAAATTTTCAACACGCACCCGTCTATTGATCGGCGGATCGATTTCATCAATCAATGGATAGAACAGCGTTCCGCGATTCAACGTTACAAAAAATACCTGCTTGAGGTCAAAATCTTAATTGCCTTGCTCCCCATATTCGGTATCCTTGCCTGGCTACTGTTCCTGAACGCGTAAAACAGTAGCAGTTGCGACATCCGATCAGGAATCTATTCCTCCTCAGTAGCAGGATCCTCTTCTGCATTCCGAGTTTCGGGTTGGGTATCAGTTTCAGTATCCTCTTCAATCGCGAACTGCAGCCGTTCCACTATACGGTGCAACGGCAATTCATACTCTTCTTGGAGACGACGCTTCTCATCAGCGATGTGGAAGGCAACGAGTAACGGAACCCTCTGCTCGTCAAACCCTTTTCTAAGATAGGATTCAACTAAACTCTTGACATAGTCAACGAGTTCAGCGATGGCTTCCGCCGTTAATTCCTCAGTCGGCTTAATGGTATAAGGCGTTCCGAGTATAACAAAGCGAATTGGCTTATTAAGATCGTGTTCTTGCTGTTCCATTATGTCGTTATCGACCCCTTTCCTATACTTTAAATGGCTTTCGGCTATCGGCTTTCAGCAGAAGAGGGATCTGATGAATTAGAGTCCTCTTGCTGACAGCTGATGGCTGATGGCTGATGGCTAATTACTGACTACTGGTAACGGATCGGCGCATCGTCTCGGTACACGGTGCGACACCTGTCCATTTCTCAAAAGCGATAGCCCCTTGATGCACTAACATTCCGATGCCACCGAGTGTACGACAGCCGCGTACGTGAGCGGCATGCATTAAGGGTGTCACCGGCGGCGTATATACAATATCGTAGACGATAGTCTTCTGTTGAAGCCAGTCGGCAGAAATCAGCAGTGGATGGTTCGCATCCATGCTTGCAGTTGCGGTATTGACGAGGAGCGCGCTCTGATGAATAGCATCGGGTAATCGCGCATCCGTAAGTCCCATCCCGTGCATGGGAACACCGGTTTGTGCCGCCATCTCATCTGCTAAGGAGACCGCCTTCTCCGCTGTACGATTGGCAATTGTGATGGATGCAACGCTGGCGAGTGCTAACGCAACTACTACAGCTCTTGCAGCACCACCTGCACCTAAGACGACAACATCTTCGCCTACCGGTACAGACATATTTCCATTCTCTTCCAATGCTCTCAAAACACCGGGGGCATCGGTATTGTCGCCATGTATCTCACCCTCATTAAAACTGAGCGTGTTCACCGCACCAATAAGTTCCGCTTCCCGCGAAATCGAAGTAAGAGACGGGATGACTGCCTGTTTATGCGGAAGCGTCACGTTAATACCGACGACATTAATCGCTTTAAAGCCCGCAATTGCGTCCGCTAAATCATCGGGTCGGACATGAAAAGGGACGTATACATAATCAAGTCCGGCTTTCACAAAAGCAGCATTGTGCATCTGAGGCGAACGGCTATGTTCGACTGGATCCCCAATAACACCGACGATACGGGTATGTCCAGTCAGATGTTGTAGTTTACCTTGCGGTGCGATAAGGCATGTCTCAGGTTTCATGTCCCTTTCCGTTTTTTTACTTTCCTTTATCGGCTATCGGCTTTCAGCGTTTAAGAGGTTTCTGATTAAATCAACACCTCTTTGCTGTCTGCTGATGGCTGGAGACTATTATTCTTCAAGCAAGCCTTCAACTGTCCGCTTTGCCACTTCCATTTTAGGATAGCGAATCTCTCGATAGCCGCGGACTTCTTCAACACATTCTAATGCTTGGAGATGTCTTTTGTATGTTTCAGCATCACTCGGCGCGAAAGTGTCAATCACACGGGTAATATACCATTCCCGGAACGCCTTTTCCTTCGCGTGCCATTCGGGGAGCCAACGTCTCAGAAACTTCATCCGCTTCATCAAATTCAATTGCCAGTTTCGGGTGTCAATATCTGCCTCAAAATCGATCCCCATGACAGTGAAATGCGGTCGATTGAGATGGACGTATTTAATTTTATCGCCGTTTTCTGTATCGACTTTATACAATTCCTTGTCACGTTCCAATTTCTCTTCGCTTGTGAGAAGATGTGCGACGTAGACTTCATCTTTAATCAGCATCACCTTGTGAAGGTAGCGTATTGCGGCTTCTGTTGCCCGATAGTTATATGTTTCCGAATCGTTGGCATGTACCTGTTTTATCTTTTTAACATACATCTGAGCGTAATTAAGATTCTCAAACTGTATGAGATCGTAGACGTAGCGTGCCAGTATCCGATGAATATCGTCCGAACCGAGGTCCAAGGCCTCTACCGTACCTTCAACGAGTGCCACGTATGCTTGTGCCAACCGTTTGCCGTTGCGCTTTTTCTGAAGAATCTGTCGTTTTTCGGTGAGCATCTCGGCGTAAGTCAACTGTTTAGGCGCATCATCGGCTATCTGATACGGATCAAGTGCAAGCCGCCGTCCGACATTAAAAGCCTGCATATTCGTCTCCAAATCGGCATGTGGTACCATCTGCTTGAGAGCCAACCGGAGCGGTTCGAGTTCAAGGGGTATCAACTGTCGTTGAAACGCGGTGCCGAGGAGCATGATGTTCGCGTATAATTTGTTTCCGAATAATTGCTCAGAGACAGTGAAGAGGTCAGTCCCGAAATATGCGTCGCTTCGGGTATGCGTCTGTATGGCTTCCTCAAGTGTATCGGTATCAAATTGGTCTTTACCGATGAGTGTAGATATTGTTTCTGTTTTTGCGGTATTCACCACAGCAGCGGTTCTATCCGGTGATGCGACACGGAACAGGGAGTGCGCTGTGATGCCGCGGACTGCCTCTAAGATGTCAAGTCCGAGAAGGAGGTCCGCCTTCCCGTACGGAATCATCGGGGAAGCGTGGACACCGGGTTGCGTGTATGTAATATGTGTATAAACACCACCGTTGCGAATTGCCAACCCTTTCCGATCACAGAAGGTCACATCGTAACCCTGGAGATACCCGCCAACGACGAGTACCTTGGAGATGGTACCGATCCCCATGCCGCCGACCCCTCCGGCGTACATATTCCAACTCCGTTCAAACGGGATGCGTCGTGGTAGTGGTAAGGGCGTGTCATTCAAGAGATCTCGATACGGTGCGGCTACTACCTGTTCTTGAGGCGGACGTTTACGTGTAACGATAACTTCTTCAAACGCTGGACATGCGTACTTAATGCGCGCACACGCGCCATCGGTGACGCAATTGGATTGGTCAATAGCGATCTTTTCACCGTAATCGGTATCAACAACTTTTAGACCCGGACACCCTGTCTCTGTGGTGCACTCCCGACAAAATTCGCAGACTTCCTCTGTAATATTAATATGTTTTTCTGATTTTAAGAACCCGTCTTTGGCTATGATACCTCGTTGTTCACGGCGGAGACGACGATGATAGGTAATCGCGCACTCTTTATCAGCAATAACGATCTTGACACCGGGTTTAAGGACCGTTTTTTCTAAGTATTTTTTGTAATTCACCCGATCCTCTGGGTTGGTGCGCACAATTTCTATCTCAGAACTACCGGCGAGCCCTTGAGCGACTTTCTCGATATCTTGTGCAAACGTCGGATTACCGAGTAAATCAAGATCTCCGGCGGGGGTCGGTTGATGCCCGGTCATCGCCGTCGTTTGGTTGTCCAGAATGATGTAGGTGATGTCTTGGTCGTTTTTGATTGAATCCGAGATCGCAGCCATTCCGCCGTGAAAGAAGGTCGAATCGCCCATAAAAACGATCTGCTTATTTTTGATAAACGGATCAATACCGGCACCGGACCCACCGCCTAACGCCATTGCGGAGAGGTTGTGCATCAGCCGCGGAAAAGGTTCGTATTTGAGCATAGAATAGCAACCGATATCTCCGTGAAAGACGAGGTCCACCACGTCCGAATCGTGATGCTTTCTCATATAGTCGGCATCCATAAATTGTCTCGTGATTTCGAGGAGGACGCTTGAAGAGTCGCGGTGTGGGCAGCCTGGACAGAAGGTAGGCGTACGTTTCGGAATGTCAATCTCTTGTTCAGAGACCGTCACTTGGAGTGCCTCTTCGCAGTCGAGATGGTTCACATCGATAAAAACGTCTGCTTTTTCTGAGTTGTCAGTGATGTCGCCTGTACCGAGGCGGTGTTTGAAAAGCGGAATGAGTTTCTGAATGAGAATAGAGGTGTCCAATCCGGAGGCTGCCGGAATCCCCGCCAAACCGTCAGGGAATTGTTTACCCCAAACGTTTACGTACTGTTTGATGTTCCCTTCTTGGTACATCTGTGTAAGGAGTGCTTTAATTTCGTTTTCTAAAAGTGGGCGTTTCTCTTCAACGACGTAGATTTCATCAACCTGCTCTGCGAACTCTCGGACGATGTCCACATCAATCGGATGGGTCATACCGAGTTTAAGGATTGGAATATCGCCGTATAGGTTTAACTCGCCAAGTGCGTGGAGTAGGCAACTGTGTGCCAAACCTGTACTGACAAATCCGAGGCGGGATCGCTTTTTATTTGAACCGTCCTGTACAAATTGGATTTCGTTGAGTCTTAAATGTTTTGCTGTCTCAAGTGCGGTGGGTAGCCGTTCACCTAAGGTTTCGGTCTCAATCTGTGCGGTATGCGGCGGTAAGACGACGCGTTTATCGGCGTTGATGAGTTCAGTGTCAAGGTTGACGCGCTCCAAACCGGTAATGTCGGGATAAATATTCGGTTGGAGTTCAACGTTCCCGCCACCGCTCGCCTGATTTTCGGTAGTCAAGTAGCAGACATAGAGATCGGCTGCCGCCGAAATTTGGAAAGCACAATTAACCCAATCTTTGAGTTCCTGAAAAGTGCTGGGTTCAATCAGGGGTGTATAGACGTGTCGGGCAAGAAATCGGGAATCCGCGGGGACTTGCGTACTGTGTGACCAGGTATCATCACCGACGACAACAACGGCACCGCCGGTTGTTCCTGCGAGGTTGCTGATTGCGAGTGCATCGGAGGCGACATGCAAACCGACGCTTTTCATGAAGGCAATCGCACGGAGCTCTGCCATTTGCGAGCCGTTCAGACGTGCGATACTTAACGCTTCATTATTAGCGATCTGCGCGACGATGCCGTTGTTTTTCAGCAATTCGGCGTTGCGCTGGATGACATCAAATACTTCAGCAAGTGGGGAACCGGGGTAACCCGTGAGGAGGCTGACACCACTCTCCAAGGCACCCTTAACCAATAACTCGCATCCGGTATAGACGTGCGTCCCACTGGCTTGTGTAAACCTATCGTCCATATTTTTAAGTAGTTATAAGTTGTTGGTTATAAGTTATAAGTTAAGAGGACTTCGGTTAATCAAGAACCTCTTGTAACTTATAACTTATAACTTATAACTATTAACTATTCCTCTGACTACTGATAACTGGTAACTGGTAACTATTCCTCAGCCAATAATTCTCGTGCATGAGCGAGACCTATTTCGGTGGCTTCACCGCCGTACATCCGAGTAATTTCATCGACCTGCTCTTCCGCGGTTAATGCTTTCGCTGTAATCAGTGTTCGTTCACCAACGACCTTTTTCTCTACTCGAAAATGTTTGTCAGCGAAACGGGCAATCTGTGGGAGATGTGTAATACAGATGACTTGCGAAAACGCTGAAAGTTCCTTTAGCTTTTTACCGACAACATCTGCGACTCTCCCGCCGATGCCGGCATCAATTTCATCAAACAGGAGTGTCGGCACCTCGTCCACTTGTACCAGCACCGTCTTCAGCGCGAGCATAATACGTGAGATTTCGCCGCCGGACGCGATTTTAGCAATCGGACGCGCTTCGGAACCGACGTTGGGCGCGATCAAGAATTCGACATCGTCCATTCCGTCGGAACGGAATGCGTAACGTTTACCATCTATCTGAAATACCCCGCGTTCGTCCGGCATCAGCTGAACAGCTGCCTGAAACTCCGCTTTGTCCATACCGAGTGTGCGAAGTTCCTTCTCAATCCGTTCCGAAAGATGCTTTGCAACATGGACCCGTTTCGCGGAAAGCGCAGTACACAGATGCTGTGCTTCTTGGACTGTTTTACGAATCTCCGCTTGGATCGCCTCCTGTTTTTCTGAGCCGAGTTGTATTGTCTCTAATTTCTGTTCCGCTTCCGCATGGTAGTCTAATATTTCAGAAATAGTGTTGCCATACCGCCGCTTCAGTTTGCCAATAAGTGCAAGCCGATCCGTAATTTCATCCAATCGCCCTTGATTGAATTCCACTGCGTCTGCGTACTGGCGGACCTGTGTGGCAACATCTTCTACTTCGTAGATGACTGATTCCAAACGCTCTTGCAATTCTGAGAGGCTGCTATCAAGTTCAGATAATTTGGTAAGTTCCTTCGCTGCGCCTTCCAAACGTTCAAGCGGGCTGCCGAAACCGCCCATCCCGGGTCCGTCACTATTAAGTTGTTGATACGCCATATTCGCCGACGCGTGCAAGGTTTCAGCGTTCTTGAGGAGTCGGGCTTCATCGGCTAACTTTTCGTCTTCGCCTTCCTCTAAGTTCGCAGTACTAAGTTCCTTAATTTCAAATTCGAGAAGTTCTTTTTCGCGTTCCGATGCCGCCAAAGTATCCGCCAAGGACGCTGCTTCTCGTTGTAAGGTTCGCAGTTGTGTATAAATTTTCCTGACCTGCTGGCACGTCTCAGTGCTCCCGCCGAAATCATCTAAGAATTTCAGATGTGTCTCGGTGCGAAACAGGGATTGATGCTCGTGTTGCCCGTGAATGTCAACCAGCGAAGCCCCGATCGCCTGCAATTGCTTAAGATTCACCAATTGTCCGTTGATATGGCAGCGGCTTCTACCCTTCGCGCTGATCTGCCGCGAAAGGATCACAACATCAGAGGGATCCAACAGATCGCTAAACGCGAAATCGGTGTGCCACATCGGGTGCGTATCGTCCGGTGCGACACTCGCCTCAACCTTTGCGAACTCGGCACTCTCACGGACAATATCGGCGGAGGCTCTCTCACCTAATACCAAACCGATCGCTTTGAGAATAACCGATTTACCGGCACCTGTCTCACCGGTAAAAATATTCAACCCCGATGTCAGCTCCAATTCAAGCCCATCTATAAGGGCGATATTATGGATAGAGAGTGTTTCTATCATTTTAGTTAACAGTTATCGGTTAGAGGAAGTTAACAATTTACTGAATACAATAGCATCATGCACGTTTGATGCCTTCACCTAACATCAGTTTTTCACGTAAAGCTCTATAATAACTATGATGTTGCGAACGGATCAGTTGAATTGTCCGTTCCGCTTTCTCTACCTTTATAACCGACCCGGCTGCGAGACTGTGTGTCTCACGTTGTCCATCTACAAAAACATCAACGCTCCTATATGCGGCGCGCATCCTGACAGTTATCTCGGCATCACCGTCGGCGATGAAGGGTCGTACCGTCAAACTATGTGGGGCGATAGGTGTTAGCAGAATCGCCTCCAATTGTGGAGCGACGATAGTGCCGGCACAAGAGAGCGAATATCCGGTAGATCCGCTCGGTGTTGCAATGATGAGTCCGTCAGCGTTATACGGTATAAAGAGTTCGCCATCAACGTAGGCATCTAATTCGATGAGACGCGTATAATGACGAATAACAACATCGTTAAGGGCAAAGGCACGAAACGGTTGCGGAAACCCATCTCTGTCCACAACGACCTCTAACATCATCCGATGCTCTATCCGATAGTTCCCTGCTAAGGTCGCTTTCAAAGTCGGGTAGAGTTCATCAAGCGATGCGTCTGTCAAAAATCCGAGCGTCCCGATGTTAATCGCCAATATCGGCACATTCTCAATTTGTGGTATATGTACTGCGCTTAGCAGCGTTCCATCGCCTCCGAGAACAAGGAGCATATCTGCTTCTTCTACCACTTCCGCTTTAGAGATACCGGTTTTCGGATACCCTAATTCAACGGCTTGTTCCTCCGGAAGCAGCGCGATAATACCTCGCTCTTTAAGCCACGTAGACACGCCTTCAACAACCGCCGCCGCGTTCACTTTGGTCGTATTAACAAAAAAACCGACTTTTTTTATTTGATTCATTCCTTCCTTACATCTAATTCTCCAGACGAGTGAACAGAGCGATAACGCCACAACCGAGAAGAAAAACAGCGACAGTAATGAGCAGGTTCACATCAAGTTGCGGTAAGATGTGAGCAGTATCTATTCGTTCTCCATCAACCACTGCGAACTCCCGAAAGGGCCATAATCCGTAAAGTGAACCCACCATCAATCCAATAAGAAAAGCGATTGTCAGGTTTCGGTAGCGTTCCAAGAGATAGTTAAGCAAACGTGTAAACGCGAGAAGTCCGAATAGACAGCCGAACGCAGCACACGTGAGTATCAAGGCACCCACTAACATCGCTTCGTTCACAGTTCCCTTAAGCAGTCCCGGTACACCTTCGACAAGCGAGTTTATCGCCGTCAGAAGCGGAAAATAGACCCCCAACGCCAGCATCAGAAACGAACCGCTGATGCCGGGCAAGATCATCGCTGAGACTGCCAAGGCACCGCTTCCAAAAAAGAGTCCGAGTTCCCAGTACGTCGGGAATTGCGCCGCGCGCCCCACAGTATCATCTATCACCGTCTCATTCCCGGTTTTATAAGCGATCCGTTCTAACTGCTTTTCAGCCATACCGACCGATAAACCCAATATGAGAGCGACAGCAATCAATAAAACCAACGTCTCCTTCCAACCGAACCCCTTTAGCATTCGCATCGGTATGAGAATAGATGTCAAGATCAGTCCGCTAAAAAAGCCGTAGGTTGCGTCGTGGTGGTCGTTGAGTAGGTAGACAATTAGTTTTGACGTGAGCAGTAGTGCGGCGATCGCGCCGATACCTAAAAGCGCGAGAAATCCGAAGTCGATACGGCGAAGTTCGGTTTCCGCTTCCGTGAAGGCGTGCCGCTTAAATGTTAGAACACCGAGCAATTTTTTTACTGTTGAAAGTCCGATACGTCGCAATGCACCGATGAGCCGTTCGTAGATGCCTAAAACAAGTGCAAGCGTCCCGCCACTCATACCGGGGATAATATTGGCTATACCTATCAGAAAGCCGTTAACAAAAATCCGAAGCGAATTCATTTTTTAAATTATTGACACCTAGACGTTGTTCCACTACGTTCCACAACGGTTCTCGGTTAATTTCAACCCCTTTCAACATTGAGAGCGGGTTCAATTTCTGAAGTCAATTCGCTGTATCCCACGCAAGTACAGATTGTTCCGGATTCATTGTAAGCTGGTAGCAGCAGACACATTTCCATATTTCTGAATTATTATACTACAAAAACGATTTTCTGTCAAACGGTTATATCTGAATACTATGAATTATGCAATTTCACAGTATTTCACGGTAATGCTCCGAAGGTGGTGTTTCGGGACCGCAACGAAGTGAGGTATGGTAAGGGTTTTGAAGGTGTGGTCAAACTTCTTACTTTTTTCATAACTGTGAAATTATGATTTTAATGTGCTGGTCGTTACGCCTGCGAGCTTAGTGGTGGTATGGGTTTACGGGCGTTTCTATTTTTGGTATTTAAAATGCGTTACCGTGAAATTTCTGTTGATTGGTTTAAGTTTATCGGATCGGTGTTTTCCTGCCCGTTGTTACCTTGGCGGGATATGGTCCACCAGACATCGGATACTGGGTGTTGATATTTAAAACTTAACTAATATAAACTATAATTAGTTTTCTCTTTTGTAACGTATCCTGTTAGGTTGCGCCTCATACATGCACCATAGGGTCAATTTTAGAAAAACGACATCGGCGCATCGTAGGTTGGGTGTTTTTTAAGCAAAATACTAACATCTGTTAGTAACAACTTGGATTAATTTTTACTTGCGATTTACTGCAAGTTTGTGTATAATACTTCACATGAATTTATGAATTAGGAGTTCAACGAAAGCGTGCAAAATATCAAACCGACACATAAAGCGATACAAACCTTTTACGCAGAACTCAAACAGTATGAAAGCCTCGGCGCGACCAATGAAACTGAAATCCGCCTCGCCTTTGCAACACTCCTCCAACACTACGCCCGTCAAAACGATCTAACGCTTATCTGTGAAAAACCGCTCCGAACACCACAAAACACCACAATTTACGTCGATGGCATGCTTACAGATGATGCTTTCGGTTTGCCGCGCGGTTATTGGGAAGCGAAAGACCTCCACGATAATCTCGCGACAGCGGTTAGACAGAAATTCGACGCTGGCTATCCGCAGGATAATATCCTCTTTACAACCCAAGAATGTGCCATCCTCTATCAAGAGGGACAAGAGGTCATGGATATCGGTATCGCCGATGTGGAGGCGTTTATTCGGGTCCTCTATGCATTCTTCGGTTACGAGCAGGTGGACGTTGCGAACTGGGAACGCGCCGCTGTTGAATTTAAGGACAAAGTGCCAGCACTCGGTGAACGCGCCGCGAGGCTAATTCAAAACGAAGAGGCTACCAACGCTCGGTTTCAGGAGGCGTTCGCGGATTTCTATCGCCACTGTCAAGAAGCGATTAATCCGAATCTCTCGAAGTCTGCTGTCGAGGAGATGCTCATCCAACATCTCTTGACGGAACGGATCTTCCGAACCGTTTTCGATAATCCAGATTTCACTCGCCGAAATATCATCGCACGCGAAATCGAAAATGTGATTGACGCGCTCACATGGCAGGCTTACAACCGTTCCGAGTTTCTCCGAGAACTCAATCCCTTCTACGGTGCGATTGAACGTGCTGCTGCAACCTTTATTGACTTCTCACAGAAACAACATTTTCTGAACACTGTGTATGAGCAGTTTTTTCAAGGTTTCTCGGTTAAGGTTGCCGATACACACGGGATTGTCTACACACCGCAGCCGATCGTTAATTTCATGGTGAAAAGCGTCTCACATCTACTATCAACCGAGTTTGGACGTTCACTCTCGGATACAGGCGTTCACATCATCGATCCCTTTGTCGGCACCGGTAACTTCATCGTGAGGCTCATACAAGCGATTGATAAAACCGCACTCAAGGCGAAATACAGCGATGAACTCCACTGCAATGAGGTGTTGCTGATGCCTTATTACATCGCGAGCATGAATATTGAGCATGAGTTTTATGTTGCCACAAACCAATACCAGCCTTTCGATAACCTCTGCCTTGTGGATACGTTTGACTTGACGGCGGAGCGGCAGTTATCTTTGTTCGTGCCAGAGAACACGCGGCGGGTGGAGCGGCAGAAGCAGACAGAAATGTTCGTGGTCATCGGAAATCCGCCTTACAACGCGCGGCAGATGGATGAGAATGATGCAAATAAAAACCGCAAGTACCCTGAGTTGGACAAACAAATTCAGGAAACGTACGTCCAAGCCTCCACTGCGACGAACAAAACCGCGCTCTATGATCCCTACGTCAAAGCGATCCATTGGGCATTGAACCGGATTGAAACAGACGGGATCGTCGCCTTTGTAACGAATCACAACTTTATTGATGGTCAGGCGTTCGATGGGATGCGGAAACATCTCTCCGATGCGTGTGATGCTATCTATCTGCTGGATCTGGGAGGCAATGTCCGTAAAGGTCATGCCGGGGATGCCAATGTTTTCGATATTCAGGTCGGTGTGAGCATTAACCTATTCGTGAAAAAGGGTCAGCATAGCGGCGAGGTTGCAAACCTCGCCAGCGAAGTGAGAGCGTCTGCCGATATTTTTTACAACAACGAGACGGCGGAGATGCCAAAAGAGGCGACGTTTGAATTTTTGGACGCGTCTGAACACATCGGTAATGTCAACTGGGATACCATTCAACCCGACGCACGCCATACCTGGCTCACCGAAGGGCTGCGCGAAGATTTCGAGACTTTTATGCCAATCGGGAGTAAGCAGGCAAAAGCAGCAAAGGATGAAATTTCAGGTGTGATTTTCCATCAATTTAGCAGTGGGGTCCAGACGAATCGCGATGCATGGGTCATTAATTTTAACCAAAATTCTCTTGCTGAGAATATACAGCGGACAATCAAATTTTACAATTCGGAGGTGTTTAACTGGGAACGGAGAGAGAACCCAGATGAGGATGTGGACGATTTTGTGAGTTACGATAGCGAGCAGATTAGTTGGAGTTCAGGCTTAAAATCGCAATTAAAGGGTGGACATACCGCTGAATTCACAGCATCAAAAATTAGACGACATCTCTATAGACCTTTTACGAAAACAAACCTATTCTTCGATAGAGTTCTCAATCAGAGAGTTTTTGTTTTTCCACGTATCTTTCCGACACTTGATACAGAGGCAGAAAATCGGGTGATTTGCGTCAATAGATCGCGAGAAAAACCCTTTACTTGTCTCATAACCGATTGCATTCCCGAACATGTCATGACAGGCGGCTTTGGCTCGGCTGGGCAATACTTCCCCTTTTATATCTACGATGAAGATGGCACGAACCGACAGGAAAACATTACGGACTGGGCACTGACACAATTCCGTGAACACTACAAAGACGAGAAAATCACCAAGTGGGACATTTTCCATTATACGTACGCACTCCTGCATCATCCCGCGTACCGCGAACGTTATCAGGCGAACCTTAAGCGCGATTTGCCCCATATTCCTTACGCGCCTAAGTTTTGGGAATTCGTCGAGGCTGGTAGACAGTTGGCAGACATCCACGTTTATTATGAAGACCAACCTCCGTATAAATTAGATCTGATTGAAACACCGGATATGCCCCTGGATTGGCGTGTGGAGCAGATGAAATTTTCTAAAGACAAAACACAGATAAAATACAACGATTTCTTGACCTTGGCGGGTATCCCTGCGGAGGCGTTTCAGTATCGGTTAGGGAACCGCTCGGCGTTAGAATGGGTGGTAGATCAGTATCGTGTCAAAACAGACAGACGGAGCGGCATCGTGAACAACCCAAATCGCGCGGATGATGAGACATATATTGTGGATTTGATTCGGAAGGTTATCAGTGTGAGTTTGGAGACGGTGGGGATTGTTGAAGGGTTGTCGGGATTTAAAATTAATCGGGAGGAATCGTAATGGATAGAAAAGTTGGAATTATGGCGGTTGTATTGGTGTTAAGTATGATATTTGCCGGTCAGGTGACGGCACTGTTTGCACAAACACCAGAAGGATCCACAACCAAGAACGGGCAATCTTCAAATGATACAAGCACTGGAAAAGTCTCCAATAATAGTCAAAAAGATTCCGAGACGCAGACATCATCAAAGATACCCACTCAGAAAACTCAGTCGTCAGATGACACATCAAGTGGAAAAGTTGACCCAAAAGCTCAGCTTGCAAATGAGCCAACCAAAAAAGGAGTAACCACTGATAATAACAAAAACTTTATTGGTATCGGGGCACTTCTGGGTGGTATTGCTGCGGTGCTCACTGTTATTCTTAAACTTGCTCAGTTTATTTATAAAGTCAAATCCAAAGTAAATCTACCCTATAGTGTTGAGGATCTTGATAAACAAGACATCACCGAAGATCTTAATAAATTTGAGAAAAAGGTAGAACAGAATCCTAAGTCTTCTCTCATAGAAAAAGCCATTGCTGATGCATATATGCTACAACGCGATGAAAAGATTGAGGAGGCGATTGAAAAATGGCGTTCTCTTGCCAATATCGCGGAGGGAAACGATAACGAACTTACTGCTCAGGCATTATTTTCCGTTGGTTATCTGCTGACGGAGGGAGATAAAGCACTTTCCTCTTATGACAAGGTAATCAATTTGAATCCAGATTCTGCTCCAGCTTACAATAATCGTGCAAATATAAAGAGCAATCTTGATAAGTATGAGGAAGCTATTGCTGATTACGACCAAGCGATCCATCTTAAACCTGACTTTGCCGAAGCTTACACTAATCGAGGTAATACAAAACTAGATATTGGTAAATACAAGGGTGCTATTACCGATCACAACAAAGCGATTCACCTCAATCCGGATTTCGCCGAAGCTTACAACAATAGAGGTATTGCAAAGCGCAAACTTAACAAACACGAAGAGGCTATTGCTGATTATAATGAAGCCCTCCGACTAAAGCCAAATTTGGCAGAAGCCTATTATAATAGAGGAAGTGCTAAAGAGGCACTCGGTCAACATGAAGAAGCTCTTGGAGATTATGATAATGCCATTCGTCTAAAACCCGATCTTCCCTCTGCCTATTACAAGCAAGGCAATGTGAAATTCCATCTGTGCCAATATGAGTCTGCTCTTATCAATTTTGACTCAGCGATTCGCCTAAAACCAGATTATGCAGAAGCTTATTGTCATCGAGCTGCTGTCAAAACCATGCTCGGTCAACATGAAGAGGCCTTCGCTGATTATGAAAGGGCAATTAATTTAAAACCAGATTTGGATGAAGCCTACAACAACCGAGGATGGTTAAATGCTTCACTTGGCCAACATGAAGAGGCTATCACTGATTACGATGAGGCAATTCGCCTAGATCCAGATTATATGGAAGTTTACTATAACCGGGCAGTCTCAAAGAGTGCCGTTGATCAGCTAGAATCTGCCATTGAAGATTACAACAAAACACTACATCTAAAACAGGATTATGCAGAAGTCTACTATAACCGCGGGGTTTTGAAAGTCGAACTTGGTCAACGCGAGGAGGCTTTTGCCGATTATGATAAGGCCATCCGCCTAAAACCAGATTTGGGAAGAGCCTACAATAACCGAGGTAATTTAAAATTCGACTCCGACCAATATGAGGATGCCATTGCCGATTATAGTCAGGTCATTCGTCTAGAACCAAATTCTCCGATAGCCTACTACAATCGCGGTCGGGCAAAAAAGGAACTTGGACAACTTGAGGAGGCCCTTGTCGATTACAACGATGCGATTCGCTTAAATCCTTGTTATATTGACGCTTACAACAGCCGCGGTGGAGTGAGAAGTACACTCGGTCAATATGAGGAGGCTATTGCTGATTTTGATGAAGCAATTCGTCTAAATCCGAACGATGCCCTAACTTATGACAGACGGGGAACAGCAAAACTAGCACTAAAACAATATGAGGGTGCTGAAACTGACTTTGATCGAGCTATCAATCTAAAGCCAGGTTACGTTGGTGCTCATAACAATCGAGGAGTTATGTTAAACGAACTTGGTCGACACGAAGAAGCCATCGTTGACTTTAGTGAGGTTATTCGTCTAAATCCGAATGATGCCATAGCTCACTATAATAGGGGGCTTGCGCTAAATCAAGTTAGTCGCCCCAGAGAAGCTATTGCTGACTGTGATGAGGCACTTCGTCTAAAACCCAATTATGCAGAAGCTTATCATAACCGTGGTATCTCGAAAATAATGCTTGGGCAAGCTGAGGCTGCTATTTCTGATTTTGATCATGTAATTCGCCTGAAACCGAAATATGTTGAGGCCTATTACAATCGAGCAGTTGTGAAATTGATGTTAAATCAATATGAAGATGTTATTAGGGACTTGGATAAAGCAATTCGATTAAAACCAGATCATGCGGCAGCTTATTGTGAGCGAGGTGCTGCAAAAATATCACTTGGACAACTTGACGGTGGTATTGCTGACTTTACCACGGCGATACGTCTAGCTCCAAACTACTCTAAAGCATACTATGGGCGAGGATTGGCAAGGATGGTTCTTGCACAACCTGAAGCTGCTCTTGTTGACTTCAATAAAACTATTGACTTGGATCCTAATGATGCAAACGCTTATGCCAATCAAGGATCAGCGAAAATGGAACTGGGTAGCATTGATGAAGCGAGATCAGATTTTCAGAAAGCATTGGAATTGGCAGAGCGGCACAGAGACAATAACCTCAAAGCCTTCGTTGAGGCGAAACTTCAGCAACTTGATAATTCAACATCACAAACCGATGAAACATGATAAACAGAAGTAGGCGTAAATAATGTCAATATTCAGATTTGGGAAAAATAATCTTTCGGAATTAGTCGTAGGATACTTGCAGACTAATTTTCCTATTTCTTTCCAATCGCGTTGAGTTCTGGCGTTAATTTGGTTTTCACGTTATATTAGCCATTGGATTTGTGGAATAGTATAGCAGAAATAGAAGGGAATTGGGAAAGAAAAACCGCGAGACCGGGCTGGTTTCGCGGGAAATTGAATCGCCTACGGCTGATCTGTTTCTAATCATGGTAAAACTATTATACCGCCCTTTTTTTAAGTTGTCAAGTCATTTTGCTCGCCACTCTTTCTTTTAGGCAAAACTACCGTAGCAACTATTAGTCCCTCCCTTTCTGATAATGGCACTGGTAAAACTTCAAGATCAATCAATGATATACCGGTAATATATTCTACCCACTCAATTAAACGGGGTTTGTTACAGGGCATATCTGTACAAATCTTTAGTAGAGGTCGGGGTGTCAAAGTAGAACTTAGGATAAGCTCTAAAACTGGACTCATAATCATCCAACAGGAAACAACATACGCATAGAAAAAAGTAGAAAAGTATAAACCCTTAGAAAGTTTGAGCGTCGGATATTTCTCTTTGGTTATCCTACTCATTGCTCTCCTATGTAGTTCTTTTGCTAAATAGTTCCTCTCAACAATTATCATTTTGAACTCCCAATAATTACGGCTTATTTTTCGGCTGAAAATATCTCTTTTCGGACACGCGTTTCACCCCACTACTCTATGTAATGAATAACTTGTAAACAAGTTTTAGCAATTTGATTGCCACGCCCTGCCTACTTTTCATACTTCCTTTCATAATATAGAATGTCGCTTGAAGATAGCCAGAGCTATTCAATTCTCGATTTGGATCTTGGTTTTGCTTTACAGAAGTGAACATTCTTAGTAAAAATCGCGAGCAGAGCTCGCTCCTACAGAGGATGTCTATTCACATACATAAAGTAAATAGTTACAATTGAATGGCCCTGTGAAGATAGTATACAACACTTGACCTTTTAGATCAAATGAATTAAAATACCTACAAGTCCAAAATGACTAATCCCGTATCATTTCTATCAAAAAATGGCAAGTTTTAAATTGAAAATAATGTGAAATCAACATTAACTAATCCCAAAACGACTTATTGCGAATTATTTTTGACAGCTCGGTTCCTATATGGTATACTACTTAGGCAATAATCTGACATGACTGACTAAAAGGCGGATCTTGTTTACAAATGGAGATTATAGGTGCCGAAAAACTGGACGAATTTGCCCAGAGACATCCAAATGCCAGATCCGCACTTAATCGGTGGGTTAGATTAATAGATGAAGGAACCTTCAAATCAATTGTAGAATTGCGCGAAACGTTTCCTCACGCCGATCCAGTGCCAGCACGTTCAGGGAAATTATCGCGAACAGAAGGAAGAACAACCTTGACAGTTTTCAATATTGGAGGCAATAAAGCGCGCCTTACTGCGTTTATTCGGTATAGAAAGCAAATTGTTTCTATCAGACGGGTGGAAACGCACGCGGAATACAGTAAAAGGAACTTGAGGGGGTAAATTATGTTAGCCGGAACACAACCTGCATTTGATGTGTCGTCAATACCAAGTCCTTTGACATTAGATCCCATTTTGCTCGATGAAATATCGAACAGACCTCAACTGTTCAAGAGGTCTGAACCCATCCAAATTCAAGTGCAAATTCGGCTCTCGGTGCCTGCTGCTGTATCTACGACTTACCCTGAAAGTGCCTACCAATGGCTAGTAAAAGTATTAGAAGGATTAATCGATTTTGGACAACGACACGGACATTACGGTGTTATCAAGTTGACTAAAGACGAGTATGAGTGGCTGGACGATGTATTAGAAGAGTTAATCTGTTCCGTTGGTGAGAATGAAAATCATCCCTTAGCACCATTGATGGACTTTATTATTCGGATCATTGCCAACTATGAAGATGCCTACGTTCCAAAACTGACCGAACGGTTTCCAGAGTTGGCAGAGGAAGGAACGACGGAAGTAGCAAGAAAAAATAAAAATTCCATTGCGAACACTCGTAAATTGATCGAAAACGAACTAGCTGCCAAAGCCTTCTACTCTATTGGTTATGTCCTTTGGGAGGGAAACCGGCGGGAAAAAGCTCTTTCTGCTTATGATTGCGCAATTGGGTTGAAACCTGCTTTTTTTGACGCGTACTACAACCGAGGTAAAGCCAAGGAAGTACTTGGCCAATACGAGAGTGCACTTGCCGATTACGATTTTGCTATTCGTCTAAATCCAAGTTTGCCCGAAGTCTATTACAAACAAGGCAACATAAAATTCCACCTGCACCAATATGAGTCTGCCCTCGGTAATTTTGATTCTGCTATCCATCTAAAACCCGATTATGCAGAAGCTTACTGTCACCGTGCTGCTGCTAAAACCATGCTCGGTCACCACGAAGAGGCCTTTGCTGACTATGAAAAGGCAATCAATTTAAAACAAGATTTGAATGAAGTCTACAGTTACCGAGGATGGTTAAATGCTTTGCTTGGCAAACATGAAGATGCTATCGCTGATTACGATGAAGCAATTCGCCTAGATCCGAATTATATGGAAGCTTACTATAACCGCGCAATTTCAAAGAACGCGATCGGTCAACAAGAATCAGCCATTGAAGATTATAACAAAACTTTGGATCTAAAACCCGATTATGCAGAAGCCTACTACAATCGCGGAGTTGTGAAAGCCGAACTTGAGCAGTACGAAGCTGCTTTCGTTGATTATGACAATGCGATCCGTCTAAAACCTGACTTGTGTGAAGCTTATCACAATCGAGGCAATTTAAAATTCGATCGCCAGCAATATGAAGCTGCGCTTGTTGACTTCAATAAGACTGTTTGTTTACAGCCAGATTCTCCTAAAAGCTACTACAATTGCGGTCGAGCAAAAAAGGAACTTGGACAACTTGAAGAAACTATTGCAGATTGCGACACTGCGATTCGTTTAGACCCTGATTATGTATATGCTTACATCAGCCGAGGCAATGCAAAAAGCGCGCTTGGTCGATATAAGGAAGCGATTTTTGATTTTGATGTAGCAATTCGTCTAAATCCGAATGATCCCCTAGCTTACGATGGACGGGGGACAGCGATGTGGGCACTAGGTCAATACCAAACTGCCAGAACTGACTTTGATCGAGCGGTTAACCTAGATCCAGGTTATAATGGAGCCCGCAACAATCGTGGAGCTGCGTTGAACGAACTCGGTTTCTCAAAAGAAGCTATAGATGACTTCAACGAGGTTATTCGCCTGCATCCAAATGATGCTAAAGCATATTACAATAAGGGCGTTGCATGGAATTCACTGGGTCAATCAGAAAAAGCCATCAATGCTTACAATGAGGCCATTCGTTTAAAACCAAATTATGAAGAAGCCTATTACAACCGTGGATGTACGAAAATAAACCTCAAGCAACTTATAGATGCGATTGCTGATTTTGACACAGTGATCCGTTTGAAACCGAACGATGTAGCAGGTTACTACACTAGAGCAGTAGTAAAATTAATGTTGAAGCAATATGAATCTGTAATTATCGACTTGGATGAAGCAATTCGACTAAAACCAGATTATGTGGAAGCCTATTTCAGTCGCGGACATGCGAAAACCGAACTTGGTCAATACGAAGAGGCGATTGCTGATCTTGATATAGCAATTCGCCTAAAGCCAGATGACCCCATATTCTACGATGGGCGGGGTTACGTGAGGACACGTCTTGCTCAATACGAGGATGCTATTGTTGACTTCAACAAGTCAATTGATGCTGCCCCTAGTTATGTAAATGCTTATATTCATAGAGCGCAGGCAAAGGCGAATATGGGGAGCATCAATGAAGCAAAATCGGATTTGCAAACTATTTTAGAATTGGCAGAACAGAAAAAAAATACTAACCTCAGAGTCCACGTTGAAAAGTGGCTACAACAACTCGATCAGGTAACTTCAAACCCAAGGAACAAGCAACCACGTCGCGGTGGCCAGTGGAAGGGAAAAGTTAAGATAGCTGAGGACTTTGATGAACTCCCTGAATCCTTCATGGAATTCTTTCATGGGGAGGCCGAATGAATCTGCTATTGGATACCCATGTCCTGCTATGGTGGCTTGATGACCCAACAACGCTGCTATCCAAACAAGCATTGACAACTATAAGAGATTCAGACAACGAAATCATTGTTAGCGTTGTGTCAGCGTGGGAGATTGCAATTAAAAAGGCACTGAACAAATTAGAAGCTCCTGAAGATCTTAAGAAAATGATAGTGGATTCGGGATTTGAATTGATGCTCGTTGATTATGAACACGTATGGCAAGTAAAAGACTTGCCATTACATCATCGTGACCCATTCGACAGGTTGTTAGTATCGCAAGCCACAGTTGAAAACCTAACGCTTGTTACCCGTGATCCAAAGTTGAAACCGTACAATGTTTCCATCCTTGAAGCCTAATAATAAATTCCCATCTTTTCCCAAACGTGATATACTAAAGCAAATACGTATTCCACAAGGTTAAAATTGCTTATGAATTTTCCAACGCTGTCGGAGTCGAAACGTCTTGAGATGCTCCAACCGCCAACCGGACAAGTACGGATGGTGCTTGACACTGACACCTATAACGAAATCGACGACCAGTTTGCAGTCGTCCATGCACTCCTCTCACCTGAACACCTCAACGTTGAGGCTCTCTACGCTGCGCCTTTCCATAACAACCGCTCGGATAACGCCGAAGACGGTATGGAGAAAAGTTATGACGAAATCCTAAGACTATTGGATTTCCTCAACGTCTCTGCCGATGGGTTTGTCTACCGCGGTTCGCGAGCGTTTCTCGCCGATAAAGCGGCTCCCGTGCAGAGTGATGCGGCGACCGATATGATTGAACGGGCATTAACAGCAAGTCCTGAAGAGCCGCTCTATGTCGTTGCTGTGGGAGCGATAACCAACGTTGCCTCTGCAATCCTAATAGAACCCGAAATCATCAAACGGATTGTCATCGTCTGGCTTGGTGGGAATCCGTTGTACTGGCCCCATACCCGAGAGTTCAACCTGATGCAAGACCTTCAGAGTGCGCAAGTCGTTTTGGACTGCGGCGTGCCATTCGTTTGGCTACCCGCACGCGGGGTCGTTTCGCATCTACACACGACAGTCGCTGAGATGGAACGCTATGTACAAGGTAGAGGCAGAGTCGGAGATTACCTCGTCCAAATCTTCAAAGATTACGCAAGCGACCATTTCGCTTGGTCAAAGGTGATATGGGATATATCTGCAACAGCATACCTCATCAACCCGGCGTGGGTGCCGACAGAGATCGTCCACAGTCCTATCTTGACGGAAGCGGTGACGTGGAGTTTTGATAACAGCCGTCATCTGATGCGTGTTGCGACGAGCGTCAATCGGGATGCGATTTTCAGGGATCTGTTTGAAAAATTGCAGCAGCACACTGCCTAAAGATATGATGACATTGAAAAGGAGATTCGTATGATTTACAAACAATGGAGTTCTATGGTTTTAATCGTTGTCTCACTTTTTTATTTTATTGGAAACAGTGCCGCAGCAAACTCAACCGCAACGGGTACTGTATTTCTGGATACAAACAGAAATCAGGTAAAGGACGACAACGAGAAAGGGCTGCCCGGGGTTCGCGTCTCTAATGGGCAGGACATTGTCCAAACCGATGCCAACGGGCAATACACGCTCACAGTCAGTGATGACACCATTCTTTTTGTTATTAAGCCGCGTGGGTTTATGACACCGGTTGATGAAAATCGGCTCCCAAAATTTTATTACATTCACAAGCCACACGGTTCACCAGAAGGGCTGAAGTATGCCGGTATCGCGCCGACCGGTCCATTACCAGCGTCGATTGATTTTCCGCTCACTGAACAGTCCGAAGCCGATACCTTCAAGGTACTCGTCTTCGGCGATACACAGCCGTATAATATGCAAGAGATTGAGTGGTTAGCACATGACGTGATCGAAGAGGTTATTGGGATTGATGCGGTATTCGGAATCAGCCTCGGCGATTTGGTAGGTGACGACCTAAGCTTATTCCATCCGCTTAACGAAGTGATGGCGACCGTTGGGATACCGTGGTACAATGTCCACGGTAACCATGATATGAACTTTCTTGCTGCCGATGACCAGTACGCCGATGAGACATTTGAGCGTGTCTATGGTCCCGCGTGCTATTCTTATGATTGGGGCCCCGTCCATTTCATCAATATCGACAATGTGCTTTTTTACCGCAATGAGGAAAACAACCCTCGCTACGCCAGTGAGGTCGGAGAACGACAGTTGACGTTCATTCGCAACGATCTTGCTTTGGTCCCGAAAGATCAACTTGTTGTTGTATCCATGCATATTCCGTTGACCGAGATGCGTGATGTGCAGAAGTTGATGAATCTTCTCGGCAGCCGACCACACACATTATCGCTATCAGCGCACACGCACATCCAACGCGATGACTTCGTCGGACCGGATCACGGTTGGCACGGCGACGCGCATCATCACCACAACCACGCAACCACGTCAGGCTCTTGGTGGCGTGGCACGTTTGATGAAGTCGGTATCCCACATACAACCATGCGAGATGGTGCACCCAACGGATACGGCATCTTCACATTCAGCGGAAACAAATATTCAATTCGCTTTAAAGCCGCCCGTCGTCCAGCGGATTATCAGATGAACGTATGGGCACCTTGGGAAGTTGCGTCGGAAGAAACTGGCGAAACAGATGTCATCGTTAACGTTTTTGGAGGCACCAAACGCTCAACGGTTGAAATTCGTATCGGTGAAACAGGGGAATGGAAACCGATGACCTATACGCCTCAGGAAGACCCGTACTATAAAGCACTCAAAGCACGGGACGATACGGATCACCTTGAACGGAAGCTGCATATTGCCCTTCGAGAAACAATGGAATCGCAGTTGAAGGAAGACAACGAACTGCCACAAAGAGGAAGAGTAATTAGCGGAACTGCAAAATCAACGCATATCTGGCAAGCAAAACTTCCAGTGAATGTTCCGAAAGGAACGCATGTCATCTACGTCCGTACGAAGGATATGTTTGGTCAAACCTTCACAGGACGCAGAATCATCCGAGTGCATTAGCTTGATTGCGCCTCTTATGGGAGCGGGACATTCCATTCGTCTCCGTAAATGATTTCAAGCTGATCGTGCGGTTTGAAATAATCGGTTGGATGATGATTTTCACCCATGTCGCCGAACAACCGACGGCGACGCGGTGTCATCCGTGCGAGTGCGTCCGCGGGGAGTTTGTCGTAATCGTAAGGACGCGACCACATCTGCCCATAACGGAATGTGACGCTTTTGCGGATGCGATCCGTCTGATTCGGTCCGACACCGTGCCACAATGCCCACGGAAAGATGACCGCATCGCCAGCCTCCGCAAGCACCTGAATCGCGCCTTCAGGGTACTCGCCTTTCGCTAATCTATTTTCTGGGAAACGGACTTTATGGCTCCCCGGCACACACATAAAATTCCCCTGATCCGGTTCGCTCAGATCCGTTAAGAAAAACTGGATTTTGAATTGCAAGGGCAGGCTATCCGAGTGCGGATGGATACGTTGAAGCGAGGGACCGGCATCCGTGTGGAAACCCATCAAAGCCTCTACGTCGGGGTGTCGGACGTAAATTTGTGTCCCCATAATCTGGAGATAGGGTCCCATTAGCGAAAGGATCGTACCGAAGGTATGTGGATGATCGGTGAGCGGGTCGAGTGCATCTGTCCGTTCAATCGCTCGGATAATCGTATAGGCACCTTTTCCGAACCGATTGTTGCCCTGTAGATTTGGCGTTTCTTGGACATAAGTTTCAATCACTGCGTCCACCGCTCCCAAAAGCGTTCCTATTTCAGTAGGTGAAAGAACGTTCTTGAGAATTAGAAATCCATCGTTTTGCCACACCTTTCGTTGGACATCCGTTAAATATGGGGATAACATCTGTCGCTCCTTTGCTGCGAAGCTGCTCGAAGATTTGGATATTTTCCTACTATATCATGAAAAAATTATAGACGAATTAGATTACCAAGTCAAGTCCGTTTTACCGCTCAAACTCAACGTTTTCGGTGAATTTGCGTCTAATTTGTTACAATCAAGGTGGATCCATCGTATATTAATCACAGGACTTACGCAATTTTGACTGAGGCCCGTTCTGTTAGATGAGAATCTTCGGAAAACACAATGGTCTCTTGCCACAAAAAGGGATGTTTGTGCTACAAAAGGGTAGTATGCGTAAGTCCTAAATCAAAGGATTCACTAACAAACTGACAGCGTCTGGCAAAAAAAGAAAATATGAACAATTTTGCAAAAATTCTTAACACGATCCGTCGTCCGTTCCAACAAGAGCTCCGAAAAGGATGTCATGATACTGTCGTCATCAACGGGTTGGGGAGCTATGTCCAGTTATGGGCAAAAAATGGGGATGCCTTCACATTGGATGCGACCGAAAAAGAGGTGCTGATCGGTTTGGCGACTCTCTTTACGAATTACGTAGACGCATCGCCTGCTGAACGGCAACGTACCCTCGAAGAGGCAACACAACGTATTGATGCGGCACTTAAGGGTGGACAGCAGCCACCCGTGAATGCGAACAGCACAACCGCAGATAGCAATCAGCAATCAGCAATCAGCAGTCAGCAAGATAGCCATCAGCAATCAGCAGTCAGCAATCAGCAAGAGAATGTAACTTCATCAAGCCGAAGGTCTCCGAAGGTTTCCGAAAGCCGTCAGCAGCCAACGACACGATCTACTCGCACGAAAAAGAACACACAACCCGAGATGCTATCACTCTTCGGAGAGACAGAAAACATTCCAGAACAGGCACCCATAAAGCGAGAACCGACACCGGTACCAACAACCCATAATGCAAAAACAGGGGACTTATCGCTCCTCGGTGATGCTGAAGTTTTCACACAACGATCAGAAAACACGCCAGCAGAAGACACCTCCGAATCTGTACCCATCCCTGATACGCCTGTCGGCACAGACCTCGCCTCACTCGATTTTCTCTCCGAACCTGTCCAATTCATCAAAGGCATCGGACCTCGACGCGCCGAAATGATCGAGACAGAACTCGGCCTCCACACGGTCGGCGAATTCTTGGCATACTATCCTCGCGACTATATTGACCGTTCCAAGACAGTCGAAATCTATAGGGTCGGCAGAACAGAAGATGACGAGCCTGAAACGATTCAGGGTAAAGTCGTCAACCACACGTCATCTCCGACAGCGAGGGGAAAAAAGATCGGTAAAATCTCGATTTATGACGGCACCGGTGTCGCGATGTTAGTTAATTTCGGAAGACGTATCGGCATCATGAAATCGCTGCTCCCCGTTGATACGGAAGTTGTCGTCAGCGGCAAGTTCTCACGCCGTTACAATGAAATCCAAGCAACCGACTACGAGTTTGAACTGTTTGAGGAGGACAACCTAATCCACACCAAGCGGATTGTCCCGAAATATCCACTTACGGCAAAACTCACAGCGAAGATGCTTCGTGCTTGGATGCGGACTGCACTTGATGCCTACGGAGAACAGATCCCGGAAATCCTACCGCTCGCGCTCCGCCAACAGCAAGGCTTGATTGATAGGCAGTCGGCTATCAACGAAATCCATTTTCCGACTTCAGAGGCGCATCGAGAAGCGGCACAAAAACGGCTCGCCTTTGAGGAGTTTTTTCTGCTCAGTCTCGGCATGGAACTCAAAAAGGAACGCCGTATCTCAGAAGACGGCATCGCGTTTCGGGTCGGATCGGAAGCCGAAGGAAATTCTGTCTCACTGGTCAAGGATTTTATCGCCTCGTTACCATACAAACTCACTGGGGCGCAGAAACGGGTCTTCACGGAAATCCAAAACGATATGCGAGAGAAAAAGGTTATGAATCGGCTCATTCAAGGGGATGTCGGCTCTGGAAAGACTGTCGTCGCTGCACTGGCGTTGCTCTGTGCAATCGAAAACGGCTACCAAGGCGCGTTAATGGTGCCGACAGAAATCCTCGCCGAACAGCATTACTATAATCTCTCCGAAATGTTCGAGCAGCTACGTCCGGACACCACACAAAACGGTGGTCGAAAAATAAAGGTCGTGCTTCTTAAAAGCGACTTGCCGAAAGCGGAACGCGAAGAGGCACTATCAGCAATCGCCGACGGTTCCGCTGACCTCGTTGTGGGCACACAGGCGTTGATACAGGAAGGTGTCGATTTTCACAGCCTCGGACTCGTTATCATAGACGAGCAACACCGATTCGGTGTGATGCAACGTGCAACGCTTCGTAACAAGGCGAAATCGGGCAATGGGGACCAAAAACAGGGGACCACTGCGGCACCGGCACCAGATGTCCTCGTCATGACAGCGACCCCTATTCCGAGAACACTCGCCTTGACACTCTACGGAGACCTGAACGTCTCTGTCATTGATGAGATGCCACCCGGTAGACAAACAATTAAGACCCACTGGATAAAAGAGCGAGATCGCGAAAAGTTATACGGTAACCTTCGGAAGGAAATTCAACGCGGCAGACAGGCTTATATCGTCTATCCGCTTGTTGAAGAGTCGGAAAAGATGGAAGAGCTTAAAGCCGCAACCGAAATGGCAGCGCATCTTCAAACGTCAGTGTTCCCAAACTTACGCATCGGGTTATTGCACGGACAAATGAAATCCGTCGAAAAGCAGGAGATTATGGCGAGTTTCAAGGCGAGAGAGATTGATATTCTTGTCTCGACGACAGTGATTGAAGTCGGTATCGATATTCCGAACGCGACGCTGATGGTGATTGAACACGCCGAGCGGTTCGGGTTGTCCCAGTTGCATCAGTTGCGTGGACGTGTCGGACGCGGTGAGCATCAATCGGCGTGTTATCTCGTTGCTACGCCGAAAGGGGACGATTCTTTTCAACGGATTCTGGCGATGACTCGGACGAACAACGGGTTTCAGATCGCTGAAGCAGACTTGAATATCCGGGGACCGGGAGAGTTCTTCGGCACACGCCAGTCGGGGGTCCCGAATTTCAAGATTGCGAACATCATCCACGACGCGTCTCTTCTGGAGGCTGCGAAAAGAGAAGCGGAGCTGTTAATCAAAGCCGATCCGAGTTTGAACGCGCCGGTACATCAATTGCTGAAACGGATGTTGCAGAAACATTGGCGCGGTAATTTAGAGATTGCATCTGTCGGTTAGCAAAGGAGTATCCAATGACACACGACATAACAAAAATGACGCATGCACAGTTCACCACTTGGCTGGTGCCGATTATAGACTGCCCGTTTTTTGAATCCCGCGAACGACTTGTGGCTTTGCTTGCCGAGAACGCCGACAAGGACGCATTGGAAACTGAGTTACAAGAGTTTTATGAAGGCTATTGCGGACTGGCGTTCGAGTTAGAGGAACCTGAGGAATCACTGCTTTCAATATTGCGGACATCCGACATATTCGCGCCCCTGCAGCAGCGCGTTGCAGCTGTGGAAGCTGCGCGCAAAACTTCGCCTGCCGGACGGATAGCACGACGGATGAGCGACAGACCGCTGATCACCGATCCGCAACCGGAGATAGAGGTGAGAGCCTTACCGGATGACGAATTCCGTGCGTTAATGGAGACGCTTGCGAATTCGGAACTTTTTGCAGCACGAGCACAGGTTGTCAAGCTGCAGAAGGCGGAAACCCCAGCGGTTGAGGGAACAGCACAGCTGAAAGCGGCATTCCTTGAATTTTTTCTCTGCTATTTGGAGTTGGAACAGTTCCTTGAAAATTACTATTACGACCCAGACGAGGGATTAGAATTGCGTCCGGAGGTGGCTGAAAGACTGGAACGCAGCGTAGCAGAGGTCGAAGCCGGAACAGCAGAATTGATTTCACTTGAGGAAGTTGCCAAAGAACTTGGGGTTAAGTTGAAATGTACACGTTAGTGTTCAGGGCGCGTGCTAGGTCAAATTTACGGCGTTTAGATGTCACAATCCGAACACGAATCCTGAATAAATTGGAATCGTTATGCGAAAATTGCGATACACATCGCCACGAAGCTCTCCGAGGACCCCATAGAGGAAAGTTCCGTTTACGCGTTGCTGGGGCCTACCGAGTTATCTATACTTTCAATAGACAAACAAGAACGGTTGTTGTTCACGATGTTGGACATCGGAGCAGCGTCTATTAGCATAGAGGCAAAATGTCCGATTCATTTACAGGGATGTAACTACCAAACGATATAACTGCGGAATGGTAACGGAAAAATCGCCGGAGATGTGGTAGCCTTCACCACCATCTTTTACTGTGCGGATGAGGATTGTCTTTTTGGGGCGGTGGTAGTAGTGTGCATCGGTAGGCGACCCTTCGTCTTGGAAATCGGCGAAGTCGATGAGGTCGAAGTTCGCAGTCGTGAAATGCCGAATCTGCTCGCCACGCTGGACTGCGATGTTGCGTGCCATTGAGAGACTTTTGAGGTAGACCTCCGGTCCCATGACAGCGGAACCTAAGTTAAGAAATACGCCACCTTCCAATCGAGAGACACTGTGCGCGAAACCGAGAAAATCATCGCCTGTTGTCCACCCCATCGCAGCATAATCAGCGGAAGGGTGCTGGTCGATGATGTCATAACCGATACCCTTATGAACGGTGAACGGAACACCCAAACGGTACGCCGCTGCGAACATACTCACATCGCGATGCGGAAAAGAGATGCCCTGTTCACCTTCTTGGATTAACCTACCGATCGCTTTTCCAAAACCGATTTTATCCTGATACCCGCGAACGATCGCCTCGTTCAGATAGCGTCCGGTCTCCTCCCAGTTGCCGAACTTACCGTCCCAGATATAGTCTTCGACATCCTCAAGCGTTGCGCCGATGTGTGCGAGTTCAAAGTCGTGGATGGCACAAGCACCGTTGCTCGCGACATGCGTGATGATACCGCGCTCCATTAAATCGATGATAAAACGCGAGTTGCCGCGCCGCATGACGTGCGCGCCCATCATCCAGATGACCTGTTTGCCCGAGCGATGTGCCTCAACCATCCGATCCGCAACGGTGTGCAGACGCTGGTTTTCGTAGAGTGGCGGATCCGCATCTAACGGGTAGACATCTGCCACCGTCATCTTGTGTTGACGTTCTGAGAGTGGGAGAATTGTGAGTCGCTCACGATTCAGTTTATTCATAAAGAAGTTTCCGTAGGGGGTTTTTGCTTAGAAGAAACACCCCAGCAAAAACGGTGTTTCTTCAAGGTTTCCTCGTCCGTGTAGGGATTGGGTTTCCCAACCCGTGACCCTTACGGGCGGGGGAACCCCGCCCCTACTCAGCAAATTTGGCAGAGACAATCTTTGAGATACCCGCCTGTTCCATTGTCACACCGTACATAGCATCGGCGATTTCCATCGTACGACGGTTGTGCGTGATGATGACGAACTGTGTGTTCTCGGCATAGGCACGAATAAGATTGGCGAATCGGAGGATATTCGCTTCGTCAAGTGCGGCATCGACTTCATCCAGCACACAGAACGGACTCGGCTTGATTTTGAAAACAGCGAACAGGAGACCGATCGCAACCAGCGAACGCTCACCGCCCGAAAGCTGCGTGATACTCTGCGGACGTTTGCCCGGTGGACGCGCAATAATTTCAATACCTGAATCCAGCACATCGGACGGGTCGGTCAACAGCAATTCCGTCTCGCCGCCACCAAAGAGCTGTGTAAATACCTCTTGGAAGTTCGTCTGCACCTGTTCAAACGTCTCAAGAAATACCTCTCTGGAGGTCTGGTTAATCTTCTGTATCGCCTGAATAGTGGCTTGCATCGACTGCTGGACATCGTCACGTTGGGCAATAAGGAAGTCGTGACGTTCTTTATGTTCCTTGTAAGCCTCAATCGCCTTAAGGTTCACAGCCCCCATGCTCGAAAGTTCTGCCTTTAACTTCTCAATACTGTCGAGGAGATCAATCTCGTCCATCACCTGTTCGTCGTTCGTCAGTGGCGGTAACGCATCAATCGAGACCTGATATTTATCGTGAATGCGCGTTGAGACAGATTTTATCCGCATCTCAAGTTGCGTCGTTTTAACTTCAAGTTGATGACGCTTACGATTCTGTTTCTCAAAATTCCTGCGGGTTGCACGCATCTCTTTCTGGAGGAGGGTTACCTCTTCAAGGCGTGCTTCACGTTCTTCAGACAGTTCATCGACTTGTGCCTCCGCTTCGGCGCGGTCGCCTTCTAAACGCAAGAATTCGCGTTGTGCCGCTTCCACCTGTTCACCGAGATCAATCTTGGTCTGTTCATCTGAATCAATAATCTCTTGCTGTTCGGCGATATTCTTTGCAGTCTGCTGTTGCGAGGCTTCAAGTGTCTCCAATTCGGACTTGAGGCTCTCTAATTTCTGATGCTGTCCTGCTAAGAAGACCTTCATCTCTTGGCAGGTACCGGAGACTTCAGCGTGTTTCCGGTCTTCGGCTTCAATCTGTTCCGACATCCGTTCAATCCAGCGTCGGGTGCGAGTGCTTTTTTGTGTCAACGCCTCGATGTCAGTCGTGAGTGCCTCTTGTTCCTGACGCGACGCAGCGACGGCATCACGCAATTCACGGTTTTCCACCTCAACAGTAGCGAGTTGTTGTTCGAGCCGGGTAACTTGCAAGTTCGCCTGCTCCATATCTTTCGTGAGTGACGCTTTTTCAACCCGTTTATCTTGCCACTGCGCGGTGAGATCCTGTCGTTTTCTTTGTAAACTCGCTATTTTTGCGGCGTACGTTTTACGTCTCTTATCTTTCTGATGAGAACGTTGTGTCAACTGTCCGATCTCATCTTCAAGGTCCTCCAAATCACGCGCCCGACTGAGCAGACCGCTCTGCTTCTGACTCGTCTGACCACCTGTGATAGCACCCGATGTATTGATAACTTCACCATCTAACGTGACGAGGCGTGCAGTCGGACGGTATCGACGCGTCAGCGCGATTGCGGCATCTAAATCCTCAATGACAAGCGTATTGCCCAACAGATGTCGCATAGCGGTCTCATATTTGAGGTCGTAATCGATTAATTCCTCGGCGACACCGATGACCCCGGGCTGATCCAACAATGCGTCATCGTCAAATCTGCGTCCCCGTAAAATATCGAGCGGTAGAAATGTTACCCTACCGGCACGATGCTTCTTAAGGAATGCGATTCCGTTTTGCGCATCCTCAGCAGTTTCCGTAACAACGTTCTGGATAGCACTACCGAGGGCGACCTCTATGGCGAGTTCATATTCAGCATCTGTGGTAAGAAGTTCAGCCACAACCCCACATACACCTTGAAATCGATCGGGATTGTGCGTTTTCGCCTGCATGATTGCGCGAACGCCGGTATAGTATCCCTCGTAAGCAGATTGTAACTCTTGTAGCGATTTCAAGCGTGAAACGCTACTTCCTAAGGAGCTCTGTAAGCTCTGTATTTCGGCTTCAATTTTGCGGAGTGCGTCATGGTTTTCCTGTAGCTCGGTCTCCACTTGGTTTTTCTCTGCCTCAATCTGCACCAATTCCACCTTCAGCTGTGTTTCATCGCGTTGGACGGCGGTATAGGTATCGGTAGCTGTCTTGAGTTCTTGCGTCAATGCCTCGGTATTCTCTTGAATACGACTGAGACTCCCTTCAGAACTGTTCAACTTGTGTTCAAGTGCGAGGCGGTCGCGTTCGTGCGTCGCCAATTCGGTTTCGGTCTCTTGTAGGGTGGTCTGTGCTTCTTGTACAGACTTCTTAGCGGCAGTGATGCGCTCATTGAGTTGCGTCAGGAGCTGCTGACGTGCCGCCAAGCGGCTCTCCTCTATTTTGGAAGAAGCCTCAAGTTTCTGGTATTCTTGTGTCCGCTCTTGTTTCTGTGTGAGAAGTGCGCTCTGTTGTGATTTTAGAGATTCCAGGGTCTGGAGGGCGCGCTCACGTTGCTTTTGGATATTGAGTTGCCGTTCCTTGTGTAGGACGATCTGGCGTTCAATCTGCTCAATCTGTGTTTCAATCTCGCGAAGCGTTGTCTGTCCGGCGCGTATGGCTGCGTCCAATTCGGATTGGCGGTTTGTGGCACGCTCAATCTGTTCTTCAGCGGTTTTGAGCGTTTCAGAGGCCTCCGCGGTACTCGTTAGGACTTCATCGAGATCAGTTTGTGCCTGGCTATAGTCGGTATGGAGTTTATCGTACTCGCGACGCGCGAGGTCCAACTCATACTGCTTTAGTTGTGCATGTTGCGCATTATAGTAACGGGCCTGTTCCGCCTGTTCCTTGAGCTCCTCAGTCTCGCGTTGTAGCTCTTGAATTACATCGTTGATGCGGACGAGGTTTTGCTCGGTCTGCTCCAGTTTTCGGAGCGCTGTCTTCTTTCGATGCTTATACTTGGTAATACCAGCGACTTCATCAAAAAGGAATCGGCGTTCTTCTGGGCGCACGTTCAGGATTAGATCGATCTTGCTCTGTTCCATGACAGAGTAAGCGTCAACACCGATACCGGTATCCATAAAGAGTTCGCTAATATCGCGGAGCCGACACGGGTTCTGATTGATGAGATAGCGGCTTTCACCATCGCGTGTGAGATGGCGGGACACCTCAATTTCCGGGGAGGTGAGGGCAGCATTGGCGTTCTCTTGTGTCGGTGTATCTGGGTTGTCATTTAAAAAGCGGAGTGCGACTTCAGTTTTTTGTGCAGGCGCGAAATTAGCACCGCCATTGAAAAGCAGATCGCGCATAGAGGTACACCGAAGCGCGCGGGCACTCTGTTCCCCAAGTACCCATCGGATCGCATCGGAGACGTTACTCTTTCCACAACCGTTAGGTCCAACGATAGTTGTGATGCCGGGTTCAAGTATGAGTTCAACTTCTTCGGCAAAACTCTTGAATCCTCGAATTTTTATGCTATTTAAACGCAAGGGTCCAACCTCCTGCCACTACAGATTCAGATAATTCTCACAATAATAAGCAATTTGATGGTGCAGCTTTCACGTTGTAACCTCAGACCTTGAGCGTGCACCTGCAATTTTGCCTAATCGTGAACATTGATATAATACGTCCTATAGATAGTAAAAGTTTCACGATTTTTAGGGGTTCACAGTTCTCGCGAGTGTCAAAACATCAATTTCAGCTGGATCAACAGTCCATAATTCGTTGACTGCTTCACGAATCGTCGCGCCAGTAGTGAAAACATCATCAATAACCAAGAGCCGTTTTCCACGAATAAGCTTCGGATTTCGGACTTCAAAAGCACCGACGATGTTCTGTTGGCGTGCTTCCCTGTCTAAACTGCTCTGCGCGACGGTATGCCGTTTGCGGACCAGCGTATCTGTGAGAACTGGGACTCCCACTGCCTCCGCAATTCCGTCGGCAAGCAGCGTCGCTTGATTAAAACCGCGTTCCCGAAGCCGTTTTTTATGGATCGGGATCGGTAGAATGAAATCGTACGTTGCAATATCACAGTCTACTGGGGTATGTGCATTTATCAGTTCGATGAGGTGCCGAGCAAACACCTTTCTCTTCTCAAACTTAAAAAGATGTATTGCTTGCTGGAGCGTTGTCTGATATAATGCAACCGTACGCAGCTGTCCATAACGAGGCGGCGAGGTAGCACACGCGTCACAGAGACCGTTGACATCCGGTGTACCACATATATCGCACCAAGGCGGTTTGAGAAATTGTACGTCCTGCCAGCATTTCGTACAGATATAAGGCATCGCCCCGACCCCAAGAAAATCGTCGCAGACGCGACATTTTGCGGGATATAAGAAGACGATTGCTGTCTCGAACATCTCTCGTAATATGGATGGTAATTGGAGGGTTATCGGCTTTGATCCCATGAAACGCTACTTTACAAAAATAAATATTATTATATAATAAGTTTATCACAAATAAGTTTTAATGTCAAGAAAAAGGAGAAAAAATATGATAGAAAAACCCATTATTTTTTATAATAAAGGACAGCACCTAAACGGCGTTCTACATTCACCAGCAGATTCCGATGCCTTGTGTCCAGCGGTTGCTCTCTTTCACGGATTCACGGGAACGAAGGTTGAACCGCATAGGATATTTGTTAAGACGGCTCGCGAACTCGCTGCTTTAGGGTTTTACGCGCTTCGGTTCGATTTCCGGGGTTCCGGGGACAGCGAAGGCGACTTCTCAGAGATGACCATCGGTGGCGAGATTTCGGACGCTATCAAGTCCATCGATGTTCTCACTGCTATGCAAGGCGTGGACCCTGGACGCATCGGTATCCTCGGTTTGAGCATGGGCGGTTGTGTTGCGGCGTGCGTCTCTGGACAGGACACACGTGTGAAGTCCACTGTGTTATGGGCACCACTTTCGGACGATCCGCCAGACCGCAGAGAAGAAATCTTGGCAAGGTCCAAGCACACACCGACACCCGAAGAGATCGCACAATCAAACGCAAACGTCGTCGGCAAGGCGTTCTATGAGGAACTCCCTAACATATCGCCTTCAAGGACCATTCAGCAGTTCACTGGACCGCTCCTCGTGATACACGGCAGTGCGGATCAGGCTGTACCGGTCTCTCACGGTAGACGGTACTACGAACTCATGCAAGGACGTGATGCCTTGACAGAACTGGAAGTTATTGATGGAGCAGACCATACCTTCAACACTGTCGGTTGGGAGCAAACCGTCATCGCTAAATCGGTCGAGTGGTTCCGAAAGACATTGGCATAGATCATTCGGAAGCGAGGCTGATGCGGATCGCTTCCAGTGCAACCGTTGCGTCCGCCAAACAGGGCAGCTGATCGGCAGCATCTCGGATTTCAGAGAGCCACAATTCCTGAAGCGTCGGCTGTGGTGAATCTGGGATTATGAGCGGTGTTACGCCAGCCGGTGTCGTGCAGTGCCATTCGCTACCAGCATCACTGATCGTGCCTTCGGTGAGGACGTATCGCTCGTGTTCTTCTGCTGCGTTAATCGCTATGCCACCTGCCCACGTCCACTGTCCAACACCTCCACGTCTGAATTCAACGGTGAGCGTGTTGACGAACCGATCATATTGTCCGTTTTCCTTGAGTCCTTCATAGACGGCACTCTTTTTTATAGATGCAGCACCACCAAAGAAATCGACAATCGGATAGATATGGTAGATGAAGAAATGTGCAGGCGTGCCTGACACCTGTAAATTAAAAAGAATCTCAGGACGGGCACCGCGACCGGGTGTGAGACGTACAAAGGAGGTGAGCAATAAATCACCGAGTTCGCCTATTTTCTGCTTGAGTGCCTTGTGGGTGTTGGAGACGACTTCGGGATGAGAGACCCGCAGGACACGACCGCGCTTTTCGGCAAGTTTTAACGCTGCTTCGCCTTCACCGACATCACTGGCGAGTGGATACTCTACAAAGACGTGTTTATCCGCTTGCAGTGCTGCAAGGGTAATCTCACCGTGGCTGTCGTTGTGTGTGCAGATAACGATACCGTCTATATCGTCTCGTTCAAGCAGACGATGCCATTCAGGCATAAAGACCGTTTCATGTTCTGTAGCAAGTCGGTTCCCTGTCTGTTCATTTCTGGAGGCGATTGCGACGACTTCAACAGTCTCCATGGGTGTGAATCGGGCAAGATGGTGCCGTGCCATCCCACCCGAACCGATAATTCCGATTTTAATTTTCGCCATATTTCTCATGCCCAACCTTGGCTTTCGCCGCCGACACGAGCCGCACTAATTTTCTCATAATAACCGCTTTGACGATAGGCTGTCAACGGATTCGGGTCGCGTCCTGTCTCCAAACGCACCTGTTCTAAAAGTGGATTCACATCCGTTTCATACGCCCGTTGGAGGATAGACTCCGCTTCTACCAAGTCAGCGGTGTCTTGTGCGGCTGCGAGTGCCTCGCGATCAACGATCAGTGCCTTTGCATAAGCCTTCTGCAAATTACAGACAGACTGTATACTCGCCTCAACCTTCGGCTTCAGGTTATGGCTCTGGTCAATCATGTAAGCGATGTCGGTTTCCGTATCGGGATCAAGTTCCGCTGCAACCAATTCGGTGTAGATCAGGAAGAGTTCCTGCGGATTGATAGAACCGACTGTCAAATCGTCGTCGGCGTATTTCCGGCAGTTGAAATGGAATCCACCGAGTTTTCCCTCGTCAATCAGGTAGGCAACGATGAACTCAATATTCGTGCCTTGCGGATGGTGTCCCAAGTCAATCAGGACTTGCGCCTTCTCACCGAGTTTCATCGCCATGAGGTAGGCGGTGCCCCAATCCGCGAGATCGGTGTGGTAAAATGCCGGTTCAAAGAACTTATATTCGATGAGCATCCGAGTGGCATCAGGGAGTGCATCATAGACCTCGGCTAACGCCTCCTGCATCCACTGTTTACGTTTTCTGAAGTTCGACTGACCGGGGAAGTTGGTGCCGTCAGCGAACCATAAACTCAGCAGATCGGAACCGGTTTTCTCCATGATGTCAGCACACTCTAACATGTGGTCAATGGCGAGTCTGCGGACCTCGGCATCCGGGTTGCAGACGCTTCCGAGTTTATACGCTTGATCTTGAAAAACGTTGGGATTAATCGCGCCGATGCCGATCCCGACATCTGCGGCGTACTGTTTCAATGCGCCCCAATCGTCGGTTTTATCCCACGGGATGTGGAGTGCGACGGTCGGTGCGACACCGGTGAAACGGTGAACGGTGGCTGCGTCTTCGAGACGTTCCGCGGCATTTCGTGCCGCACCGGGCTGTTCAAAGACACCGAATCGGGTGCCGGAATTACCGTAGCCCCACGACGGGGTCTCAATATGTTGCGTTTTGAGACGGGATTTGAGTGTTTCTACCTGAATCCCCTGTTTCTCTAACTTTTCGGCTAAAAGATCGTAAGCAAGATTGCTCATGCTGTTTCCCTCCTTTGGTGAATAGTTGTCAGTTCCTGAAAGATTTGTACAAGTTTTTCTTGCGTGGCGTTCGGGTCTTCAATGATGATGCGTGCGCCGCCGATAACGTCCATGAACCCCAATTCACGCGGGTATCGCGGGACAACGTGTAAGTGAAAATGCGCGATACTCGCACCAGAGGCATCTCCCATGTTATACCCGACGTTGAAACCGCGTGGCTGATAGGCGTGCGTCAACACCTCAAAACAGAGACATTGGAGTTCGTGAAGGTCTTGAACCTCTTCTTGATGTAATTCCCGCACATCAACCACATGCCGATTCGGAAAGACTAAGAGATGCCCAGGACTGTAGGGATAGAGATTCAGCGAAATCGTAAAGCGTTCGGTTCGATGTACCTCAAGTCGTTCGACTTCATCATTTTTTTCGACGATTGCGCAGAGAATACACGGTACATCTGGGCGGTTTTTTCCTTTGGCATAAGGCATTTTATTCGGGACGAAGAGGTTGTGTCGCATAAAGGGTTCCTGTATCTTTTATAGCACGTTACACACTATCAAAACAGATTTTCGGTTTTCTTAAAAAAAGATTAAATTTTTGACATGTATATGATATACTATTTAGACAAAGCTTGCAAGCAGATAATTATTAGCCGTCGGCTATCAGCCATCAGCAAAGAGCCTTTAGCAAAGTCGTCGGCACACTCCGCTAAACTTAATATTTTTTGAAGAAAGAAAACTGGCACGGGTTATAATGAATGTGGTAGTGTTAAACGACCCTCCAGTTTTTACAAGTTGCGACGAAAACCACAGTTGAAAACCTGATATTTCTGCCCGTATCAAGCATGTTCTGTTTCTTCTTATCTTGTTTTTCCCATCAACGGTTTTGCACATAAAATTCCTTCCAGATACCATAAACAACTTTGCTCGCGATGTACAGGTTACGAGCATTTCATAGGAGATTTTCATGGAAAATAAACATTCTGCTGCTGCCGCGCTGCCCAATATAGACGGTGAAGATGTGACAATGTGGGCACTTCCTGAAGGTGCGGTTGCCCGATTAGGGCGTGGCAGTGTCCTCGGTAGGGCATTTTCACCCGACGGACAGTACTTCGCTGTTGGCACATCAATTGGACTCTGGTTGTATGAACTCCCGACACTCTCCCCGATTGCTCTCTGGAATACGGAACGCGGAAGAACCGGTGCTGTCGCATTTTCACCGGATAGCCGTCGGATTGTCATAAGCACGTCTGCCAGAAATTTAATAGTCTGGAATATTCAAAGTGGTGCTTGTATAGCACAAATGGAGAAATTCGATAGTCAAGAGCTTTGTCCACCCATTTTCTCTCAAGATGGGCAACACCTCGTCGCTGCTGATTATCGCGTGAAAAATAGGAAGATTTACGTTTGGGATTCACACACCGGCAAGCAAGTAAAAGAAACGGAAATACATCACCCTTACAATGTCTATCCGCTCTGCTTTTCCCCGGATTTAAGCTTGTTGGCAGCTAAAAACAGTGATCCAGATAACATCGGCAGAAATATTGGTGATGGCGATTCAATTACGGTCTGGCTGGTAGAAACTGGGGAACAAATTGCCGACATCACCGGACATCCCGAACCGGTGCGCAGGTTCTGCTTTTCTCCATGTGGACGGTTCCTTGCTGCTGGTGATTGGCACGGCACAATACATGTATGGAACGTAGCAAGCGGACAACTGGAGACGACCTATACCGATTATGAGGAATCTCAAACGTACCCATACTTTCTTCCAGACGGTGAACTGATTACCGCTGCTGTTTCCGAACGCAAGGTTGAGATTTGGCAAGTAGAAAAAGGCGAGAAACTGGATGAATTTGAATACCGCGGGAACAGAAGCACGGTTCATCTTTCTGATAGTGGAACACAATTGGCACTCGTAAACTCCAGCGAAATCCAAATCTGGACGAAAGGTGATAATTCCGACGCTCATACTGTTTCAACGCTCTCTGGACATATCACTACGATGGATACGTTAGTCTTTTCGGCAGACGAAAAGACGCTCGCCTCTGCGTCTTGGGGTGACAACGTTCTTTTATGGGACATCAGAAGTAAAAACTCGTACCATCCACAGGGTGAAAAATTACCTGCAAGCTCACACAATGTCTACCGATCTCCGAGTGGAAAAATGATTGCCATCAACGTCTATGGAGACACATTAAATGTGTTGGAGGTTGGGAAACGTGAACCGCTTGCTGAACTAACCGGATTGGAAGGGCAGTTGGGGCGCGCCAAAGCGTTCTCTCCCACAGGACACCGAATTGCAAGCGTAGATACAAACGACAACATACATATCTGGGAGTGCTCGGACGGTGAAAGTTGGAAAAAACACACCACGGTCATCAACGATGAGGAATTTACTTACGGGTTGGTGCACAGTCCAACTGGATTGGCATTTAGCCCGGATGGAAAACAGCTTGCGTGTATATCACGGTCAAGGGATTGGAAAGCCTGTTTGTGGGATGTTGATTCAGGCAAACAGATTGCTGAACTTCCCTTAACACCTCTGTCAAACCAAAGAACATATCGTCCGTACGACACTGGAATAGCGTTTTCACCGCGTGGCGACATCATCGCTGGTGGCACGTGGGGTGAGATTGTGTTGTGGAATGCGACAGACGGTAAAACACTTATGACCCTAACACAGCCCGAAGAAAGTCAAAGACCGATTGCGTTATGCTTTTCACCGTGTGGCGAGTATTTGGCTTCCGGTGCTTGGTGGCAAACTCGTTTGCAAAAGGTGCCTATCCGTTTATGGGAGGTCGCAACCGGCAAAAACATCGCCACGTTCTGGGGACATACCACTGATGTTCAGTGCTTCGCGTTCTCGCAGGATAACACCCTATTGGTAAGTGGTGGACACGATGGCGCAATCTATCTCTGGGATCTGACTCCCTATCTATAAAACACAAGGAGATTTTTGATGGAAAGTAGAAACTCCCTTGCCGCCGTGCCACGCAGCGTAGAGGGTGAAAACGTGACGACTTGGGCACTTCCTGAAGGGGCAATTGCTCGATTGGGACGCGGTCGTGCTGGTGATATGGCATTCTCACCCGACGGAAAGTCCCTCGCAGTCAGCACAGCGATTGGACTCTGGTTATATGAACTTCCCACGTTATCCCCAATTGCGCTATGGGATACCGAACGCGGAATGACCCGTGGTGTCAGTTTTTCACCCGATGGCAGTCAGATTGCCACGTATACCTTTGGCGAGAATGTAAAGATATGGGATACTGAACGTGGCGTTTGTACAATAGAGATAGACGATCATCGCGGCAAGAGCAGTATTTCTTCTAAACCTGTTTTCTCCAAAGACGGGCAATACCTCGCTGCTGCCAATTGCCGCATGACAAATGGGAAGATTTACGTTTGGTGCCCGCACACCGGCGCGAAAGTCCGAGAAACGGAAGTTCACTCCCCTTACGATGCCTACCCTCTCTGCTTCTCCCCAGATTTAAGCCTATTGGCAGGCAAGAACAACCCCCAAAAACGTACAGGCAGGAATATCGCTGACGGCGATTCAATTACGATCTGGCACGTAGAAACTGGCGAACAAATTGCCGACATCACCGGACATCCCGAACCGGTGCGGGAGTTCTGCTTTTCTCCACGCGGACGGTTCCTTGCTGCTGGTAACTGGCACGGCACAATACATGTCTGGAATATAGAAAGCGGACACCTGGAGACAACCTATACCGATTATGGGGAAGCTCAGATGGATCCGTACTTCCTTCCAGACGGTGAACTGATTACCGCTGCTGTCTCTGAACGTTCGGTTGAGATTTGGCATGTAGAAAAAGGCGAGAAACTGGGCGAATTTGAACATCGCGGGACTTACAGTCATAACACAGTTCATTTTTCAGAGAATGGAACACAATTAGCAGTTGCAAGTGAGAGTGAAATCAAAATCTGGACAAAAGACAGTACTTCCGACGCTCATACGCTTTCAACCCTTCACGGACATATTCCTACAATGGACACGTTAGTCTTTTCGGCAGATGAAAAGACGCTTGCCGCTGGACTTTGGCGTGATAACGTCCTCTTATGGGATGTCACAAGCAAACGTTCATATCGTCCCGAGGGTGAAAAACTGCCCGGGACTTCACATCATGTTTATCTATCCGCGAGCGGGAAAATGCTTTCTACTTGTAGGGATGGGAACTGTCTCCTTCTCAAGGTCTCGGAGGTCGGAAAGCGTGAACCGATTGCCGAACTCACTGCCGCTGAGGCGAAGTTGATGCGCGCCGAGGCGTTCGCACCGACGCAGCACAGACTGGCACGTGTAGACACAGAACACAATATCCATATCTGGGAACATACATCTACAGGAGAAAGCGGAAGTAAAAACAGCGCGTGGAAGAAACACGTTACGCTTGTAGGACATACAATGTATATTAAAAGCTTGGCATTTAGCCCGGATGGGAAACGACTCGCGAGCATAGCTGCGGGCAGGCTGGAAACAGCAAAAGTACCAGTGCGAGATGCCCGATTGTGGGATGTTGATGCCGGGGAAGAGATTGCCCAATTAGCACCGAAATACGCAGATTCAAAACTGTATATCGGGGCAGGTACTTCTATCGCTGGCATCGCTTTTTCACCTCTCGGTGAAATAGTTGCTGGTGGACACGGCGGCGAGATTATCTTCTGGGATGCAACAGATGGGAAAGTACTTATGAGGATTCCACAACCGAAAGAAAGCCGGCGACCGATTACGTTATGTTTTTCGCTGTGTGGTGAGTATTTGGCTTCCGGTGCGTGGTGGCAAACGCGTTTGCAGAAAGTACCTATCCATTTATGGGAGGTGGCGACAGGCAAAAACATCGCCACGTTCTGGGGACACACGACCGATGTGCAGTGTTTCGCATTCTCTCAGGATAACACCCTTCTCGCAAGCGGTGGGCACGATGGGGCGATTTATCTCTGGAATCTGAAACCTTACCTGTAAAACATAAGGAGACGTTTTGATGGAAAAGAAAAAATTAGCAAGCCCTATAGTTGGTGCTAACGGAGATGATGTGACAACTTGGGCTCTTCCTGAAGGTGCAATCGCACGATTGGGGCGTGGCAGTGTCCGTGATATGGCATTCTCACCAGACGGACAGTACTTTGCGGTGGCATCAGAAATCGGACTCTGGTTGTACGAGCTCCCCACATTATCTCCAATTGCACTCTCGGACACGGAACGCGGAATGACTGACTCCGTCACATTTTCACCGGATAATCGCCGGATTGCCACACACACTCTTGTTGGAAATCTAAAGATATGGGATATTGAACACAGTGTTTGTACCGTCGAAGTAGATGATCACGGCAGAAGCTATATTTCTAATCCTGTCTTCTTACAAGACGGACAGCGGATTACCGCGGTGAGTTATGAGAGAAATGGGAAAATTTATGTTTGGTGCGCGCACACTGGAACACAACTCAGTGAAACCGAAATTGGTGAAACTCACGGTATCCATCCTTTCCAATTTTCTGCTGATATGAGGCTATTAGTCGGGAGGCGGCGAGAGACAAAATCTGATCCTGAGTCTATTTTGGTGTGGCATGTGGAGACAGGAGAACAGATCCGCTGCTTCACAGGATATCCTGAGAACATGGAGAAACTCTGCTTTTCACTGGATGGAAGACATCTTGCCGCCGGCAGCGCAGATGGCACAATTCAGGTTTGGGATCTGGAAAGCGGACAAATCACGACAACTTACACCGATTATGGAGATGTACAAATATTTCCACATTATTCCCCAGAGAATGGATTGATTGCTGCTGCAGTTTCTGACCGCAACGTTGAGGTTTGGCATATAGAGGCAGAAAAAAAAATAGATACGTTTCAATATCGAGGAAACAACCGGTATCGGCGCGCTTGTTTTTCAGAGAACGGAAAACAATTAGCAGTTGCAATCGAAAGTGAGATTCAGATCTGGATAAAAGGTAATAATTCTGACGCTCATACGCTTTCAACCCTTCATGGACACATTCCCTCAATGGATACGTTAGCTTTTTCGCCCGATGAAAAGACATTTGCTGCCGGGTTTTGGGGCGATAACGTCCTTTTATGGGATGTCGCGAGCAAACGTTCATACCGACCACACGGTGAGCAACTGCCCGGGACTTCACATAACGTTTATGGTTCTCCCAACGGGAAAATCATTTCTATTAATAGCCGGGGAAATAATTTAAACATATCGGAGGTTGGCAAGAGTGAACCTGTCGCTGAACTCATCGGCCCAGAAGGAGGTTTAGGTCGCGCCGAAGCATACTCACCTACGGGGGACCGGATCGCAAGAGCGGATAAGGACGACAACATACACATCTGGGAACGTATCTCAACCTTAAATGACACGACAGAAAACGAAAGTTGGAGAAAGCATCCTACAGTCATCAACGATGCGGAATTTATTGACGGGTTGAAGTTTAGCCTGAATGGATTGGCATTTAGCCCAGATGGAAAACGACTCGCAAGTATATCAAGATCAACAGACAGCAAAGCTTGTCTATGGGACGTTAATTCAGGGAGACAAATCACTGAACTCCACTTCACACTACCTCCAGAACGGAGAAGTTATCATAGAGGTGACAACGGAATCGCGTTTTCACCACGTGGTAACATCATCGCTGGTGGCAAATGGGGTGAGATTGTATTATGGGATGCAACAGATGGTAAAACACTTATGACCCTCCCACAACCCCAAGAAAGTCAAAGACCCTTCACATTATGTTTTGCGCCGTGTGGACAATATTTGGCTTCCGGGGCATGGTGGCAAGGTGGTTTGCAAAAGGTGCCTATCCGCTTATGGGAAGTCGCAACGGGTAAAAACATCGCAACTTTTTGGGGACATACGACTGATGTTCAATGTTTCGCGTTCTCGCAAGACGGCACCCTTCTCGTAAGCGGTGGGCATGATGGCGCGATTTACCTCTGGGACTTGAAACCTCATCTATAGAACGTAAGGAGATGCTTTAGTGGAAAACCCAAAATTAACAATTCAAACAACAGTTGGTGCTGGTGGAGATGACGCGACAACATGGGCACTCCCCGAAGGTGCAGTGGCACGATTGGGACAAGGTCTTGTGGAGACGCTGGCATTCTCCAGGGACGGGTATTATCTCGCCGTTGGAACAAGGGTAGGACTCTATTTGCATGAAATAGAAACGATGGCACCGGTTGCGCTATGCGACACGGAACGAGGCGTATTTGTAGCCACTTTCTCGCCGAATGGAAAATGGATCGCTACCAGCGATTGGGATGGCCTCATAAAGGTGTGGGATGTCCAGCAAGGTCTGTGTATGACGCGGATAGAAACAAAATGGAATAATTTCACCTTTTCGCCTGACAACCAGTGGCTCGCTACAAGCGACAGTGCTACTGGTACTGTCAACCTCTGGCACCCAGAAACAGGCGAACTTCTTGAAAAATTTAGCTGCGAACCTGAAAAAGGCGGTCGCTCCATGCCGATTGCTTTTTTGCCCGATACGGATCTGGTTGCGTCTACGAGGAGCGAAGACACAGATAGCGATGCTGAATCCATAATAGTATGGGATATAAAGAACAGCAATAAAACTGCTTGTCTCACAGGACATCCGAGTTCTATTGACAGCCTCTGCTTTTCGCCCTGTGGTCGTTTTCTTGCCTCCGGTGGAAGAGAGGATGGAACAGTCCGCATGTGGGACATAGTTAGTGAGAAGCAGATAAAGGCATACTCAGGTTACGGGACATCTCGTATGATACCCTCCTATTCGTTGGCGGGTGTTTTGCGTGCTACAGCAATCTCTTATAACGAACGGTCTGGTGACATCACTATGACTGTGTTGGATATGCAAAGTGGCGATGAACTTTATGCTGCTGAAGAGAACATTGGGTATGGGGCAGTAAACTTTTCAAGGGGTTCTCGGTTAGCGCACCAGTGTGGAGATGGTAGTATTAAAGTGTGGCATCTTGGAAACCCAGACGGAAAAAAATCAGACTATCAGCCCGTCTCGTTTTCTAATTTCATTACGTTTTCAGCCGATGGGAAAACATTAGTTGCTGAACACCGAAGAGCTGGCAGGTTGTATTCCCATGGTGATGTTCTATTTTGGGATTTGGCAAGCAAACGCCCCAGCCGAGCTATTGAAACAGAACCAGTTGGTACTGAGGAGTTCTTCTATACCACTTCCGACGGAAAACCTCACGTCGTTAGTCTTGACAATGGCACCGCCAGGCTTTGGGAAGTTGGCGAGCACAACGTGCTGATCGCAGAGTTCACAGGATATGAAAAAAGGTGGAAACGAGCGGCGTTAACGTCAACAGGCGATCGACTGGCATGTATGGATGAAGAAGGAACACTGATAGCATGGGATATTCAAACTATGGATGAACTCTGCCAATTTACACATATAGAGGAACGTTTTCCTGATGCTGAGCCAGCGACGCTCGAGTTCAGTCCAGATGGGCAATTACTGCTCAGTGAAACGGATCACTCCCCAACTGCCCGACTCTGGGATGTGGAAAATGGTGAAGCGGTTCGCGAATTTCCAAGTGGCGAAATCGGTGGTATTATGGGGCTTTGGGATTATAAAGGGTTTTCTCCGTGTGGGTCATACCTGGCTTGCACCGCAGCGCGCACAGAAGAACGGTCACGCAATGAAACTATATGTTTATGGGATGTTAAACAAAAGGAAATCCTCATGGCATCACCATTTCGGCATGCATGGCGTTATGCCTATTCTGCGTGTACTTCGTATCTGGCTTGGGCTGGAGAAGATCCAGAAGAAGGTATTCTGCTGTGGGACCTAAAACGTCAAGACATACATAGACGTATACCACTGCCGGAGGAATGTCAAACTGTGCATTCGTTGACCTTTTCATCTTGTGGACAGTACCTCGCTTATGGTTCTCATTACGGACCAGGGTTAGAGAAGGTCCCTATCTGTTTGTGCGAAGTCGCGACTGGCAAGCACATCGTTACTTTTTCGGGACATGTATCAGACATCCAAGCAGTTGCTTTTTCGCGGAATAACGAATTTTTGGCAAGCGCGAGTTTTGACGGTTCTATCCTTCTCTGGGATTTGACACCCTATCTGTAGATAAAAGAAAAAGATGACTTTTTTCCCTTTTGGTGTATGCTATTATCTCAACTCACAAAACCGACGCGACACAGTTAGACAATAACTCCGTCGCACCCAATGAGGACATAAGAAATGCCCACAGAGCACCCACTTCTGGACGTTACGGAGATTGACACAGATATCGAAACATACTTGACGCATATCGCTGAAACCACGTACCCGTTCCCCGAACACGATTCCAGATGTCAATCATTTCAGGCAGTGGTAGACGACCACCGTTGGTTCGTCAAACACAGTAACATCCCGCAAAGCGTCAGATGGCTCAAACAGGCTGTTCGTTTCCACGCTGCTGTCCAGCACGAGGCACTTCCGCAATTGCACAACGCTTTCACGACAACTGATGGGTTTACACTGGTCTATGACTGGGTAGACGGTGAGGGTTTGCGTCCGGAAAGGGAACTTAATCCGGGTGAAATACACCCGCGTGATAGGTTTTGCGCGTTGCCAGCACCTGAAATCATTGATGCACTTAACGTCATTTACGATGTCCACGCCCTCATCGAAAAAAGGGGCTTCATCGCTGAAGATTTTTATGACGGCTGCATCATCTATAACTTCGAGAAAAAGCGGATACATCTGTACGACTTCGACCACTACCATCCGGGTCCCTTCATAAATGACCGCGGACGGTTGTACGGATCGTCTCGTTTTATGGCACCGGAGGAATTTCAGAAAGGCGAACGCATCAACGAAAGGACAAACGTCTTTATGTTGGGACGTACAGCGTTCGTGTTGCTTGCTAACAACAGCGATTCACGAGACGATTGGAAGGGAAACGGTGCGATGTGGGACGTTGCCAAAAAAGCGACCAACACGGACAAACAATCGCGATACCCGTCTGTTAGAGAATTTGTCTCAGCGTGGCACGCCGCGATGGCTGATGGCGAGATTCCAATGGCTTGATTCAAATGATACCAAGGAGGCACATAATCAAAAAAATGGAAAAGATTACCGATAACGAAATCCAATTCTTTAATGACAACGGCTATCTCATCTTGAAAGGGGTAATCCAACCGGATGAACTCGCTGTTACGCAAAGCGAAAGTCAACGGCTTATTGACGAGATTTTGGCAGGCGGACCGGCAGATGAATGGTGCAACCGTGGTCCCGAAGGGATCCCTTACTATTTGACTTATTTACATTCACATCCCAACGAATTCTCTCTACGATTGTTGGGGCATCCGTTTATCGGTGATTTATTGCACCGAATCATCGGACCCGATTTTATTCCGTGTTATGAATCGCTTGTTTTCAAACTGCCGAAACACGGTTCTTCTGTCAGATGGCATCGGGATGGCAACGCAATCCGAGAAAACCACCCGATTTTCAACGTTGACATATATCTTGATGATTCGACCGTTGATAATGGATGCGTTTGGGTCATTCCGAAGAGTCATCTCTGGGGGATTGAAGAGGCACAAGAGGTTATTGACCGAGGTGAAGTCAATTTTGATCGTCCTGATGCTGTACCCGCAGAGGTGGAACCGGGTGATATTCTGCTCCACCATACCAAAGTCCTACACGGCAGTAAAATCAATACGAGCGGGACGCTTCGTCGCGTCATCTACTTCGATCAGCGGACACCCCGGTGGAACGAGCAGTATAAATGGTGGCAATCGGAGTTCCTGACACAACGCTGCAAAATGTATCAACGCGCGCTTCATAAACGTCGCACGAATCCGTATCCATCGGATACCGAGCAGTTCGCTTATGAAGTACCATCGGATATGCCGACGTGGGATCCAAACGACGACTTTGATCTGCGGATTCAGCACCGTGCGTATACGTATCAAGGATAGCAGAAAGCGTTTACGCAGGCATAATTCTATGAAGATTAAAAATTAATTCGGCGAAGTCCGGTTCGGTTTCAAACCGAACCTACCGGGTCTGAGGAACATAGGAGAAAAAGATGAACGTTCTACTGATAGGCGGTTCGGGGCACGTTGGAACAATGACGCTCCCTTACATGAAAAGTCATCACAATTTTCGAGTGCTGGATGTTAATCCGCCTAAAGATACATCTGTGGACTATATTCAAGGGTCCGTTACCGATCCCGACATTGTCCAAGAAGCGTTGAAAGGCATGGATACGTTTGTCTACATGGTGATGCTGCAACCGACGAGTGACCGGTCATCCGCAGCAGACTTCGACGGTATCATCTCAAATTACGAGGTAAACGCAAAAGGGCTGCATATCGTGCTACATGCTGCGAAGGAAGCAGGTATCCGACACGCTGTCTATACAAGCACTTTCACTGTGCATGAGCGGACGCGAAATAACTTTCCTTACGAAGATGTCGTGCCGCGGGATAATCCGGGGGTCTATGGGTTAACCAAAGGCTTCGGCGAGCAGATCTGCGAATACTTTGCGCGGGAACACGGTATGTCGCTTATCGCTCTACGGATTACGGGTCCGTCTACACGCGAGCAGTGGCTTGAACGCTACAACCAACCGAAAGATCCCTCAGTCCATATCTGGTGGACAGATGAGGAAGACTTAGCGACTGCCTACCTCGCCGCGATCTCTGTCGAACACGAAGGGTTTGATGCCTTCTTCATCGCTGGCGACCACGAACAGAAAGAGATTAACCTCTCAAAAGCGAAACGCTTACTGGGTTGGGAACCGTTGACGCATACGCGTGTGTAAACGTTTAAATGAAAATCAGGCTATTCTCCATCTTTCTGCCGAAGACTACACGAAAATGAACTTACGCACCTAATTTGACAGAGATTTTTTTTTATGTTATACTATTGGTGATTTGATGGGATTTGTAGGGAGGTACACCCTTGAATAAAACAAAGATGGTCTACTTTGAAAAAGAGGATATATTGCACCTGGCGATTTCCGAGGAACCAGAAACTAACAGTTTTGAACTCAGCCCTAATATCACTGCAGAATTAAATAGTGACGGTGAACTCATCGGTATTGAAATCCTAAATGCCAGTACCTTCATTCGGGACTCGATTTTAGAATCCGCCCATGCAAAAATGCTCTTACTCACCAAAGTTCAACCGGCCTAATTAAAGAGAAATCACCGGTCAGTAATCCCAGACTGAAGTTGAGGAAACTTGTGGAATCGGCAGCGTCCGAACCGTATAAACCGCTCGTGAAATCACGGAAAAATACAAAAGAATATTAACTTTCAGATTCACTTCTATTTTTTATTATTTGAAACTAAGGAAAAATTGTCTATGACCCAACATCCAGAACTTACGTTAACAATGGAACACCGGCCGTTCCAAACCCAACGCCGAGACGCGTGGTGGCTACAGCCTTTAGCGGTATTTCTCGGGTTGGGGATTTTCGTCCTTTATGGACTCTTTCGCGTTTTTGAAGGGAATTATTTCATTCACGGCCCCTACCTGTCACCTCTCTACTCACCGGTGCTTTTCGGTACTGAAGGGGTCGCGCATAGCGTCGAGCACAGTTGGTTTGGTATAATGCCGTCTTGGATGCCAGGTTTCATTACCCCGGCAGTCCTGATTATGTGGATGCCACTCGGATTTCGCTTTACCTGCTACTACTATCGAGGGGCGTATTACAAAGCGTTCTGGGCGGACCCGCCATCCTGTACAGTATCAGAGCCACGAAAAGGCTATCGCGGTGAAAACTCTTTCCCGTTGATTATCCAAAATATCCATAGATATTTCCTTTATATCGCACTCATCTTTATCGGTATCCTCGCTTACGATGTATGGAAAGCACTCTGGTTCGTCAATGATAACGGTGAGACCGTCTTCGGTATCGGGGTAGGCACTATCATTTTGGCAGGCAATGTTGTTCTTTTAGGCGGTTATACGCTTGGGTGCCACTCTTTACGACACTTGGTTGGCGGGGCAGTTGATCTGCTTTCCAAAGCACCTGTCCGTCGACGGGTATATAATTGTGTCAGTTGCTTGAACAGTCGGCACATGCTCTGGGCATGGATGAGTCTCTGTTGGGTCGGTTTTTCGGATGTATACGTCCGTTTCATCGCACCGGCAATCGGTCAGGATTGGATTACATTTTAAGAAAGTGTTTATAGTACAGAAGAGAGGAAATTTTAGCGTGTCATCTTACGAAACTCACGAATACGATGTATTAATAATCGGTGCCGGTGGTGCCGGATTGCGCGCTGCTATTGAAGCCGCCGTCGGCGACCTTAAAGTCGGACTTGTGTGCAAATCCCTGCTCGGCAAGGCACACACCGTCATGGCGGAAGGCGGTGTCGCCGCTGCCTTAGCAAACGTGGACGAAAGAGACAGTTGGCGCGTCCACTTCGCCGACACCATGCGCGGCGGACAGTATCTCTCCGATGCCCGAATGGCAGAACTCCATGCAAAGGAATCTCCCGACCGCGTGCGCGAATTGGAAGCATGGGGCGCGCTGTTTGACCGAACACAAGAAGGGGGCATCCTCCAGCGGAACTTCGGCGGACACCAGTATCCGCGCCTCGCACACGTTGGTGACCGGACAGGATTAGAAATGATCCGCGCCTTACAAGATCACGGCATTCATCAAGGCATTGAAGTCCACATGGAAAATACCGTCGTCTCACTTTTGAAAACAGGGGATAGGGTGTCGGGTGCCTTTGGTTACGAGCGTGAAAAAGGACGCTTCAAAATCTTTACTGCAAAAGCGGTTGTCTTGGCAACCGGTGGTATCGGCAAGGCATACAAAGTTACAAGCAATAGCTGGGAATACACCGGTGATGGACATTCTCTCGCGTATCACGCCGGGGCGGAACTCATTGATATGGAGTTCGTTCAATTCCATCCGACCGGTATGGTCTGGCCCCCAAGTGTCCGTGGTATCTTGGTTACGGAAGGCGTACGTGGTGAAGGGGGTATCCTCACAAACAGTGAAGGCAACCGCTTCATGTTCGACGACATCCCCGAACTCTACGTGAACCAGACAGCCGATAATCCTGAAGAAGGGTGGCGGTATACGCAAGGTGACCGAGAAGCACGCCGTCCACCGGAACTCTTGACCCGTGACCACGTTGCACGCTGTATCGTCCGAGAGGTTCAAGAAGGCAGAGGGAGCCCACACGGCGGTGTGTTCTTGGATATCGCATGGATCAAAGAGAAGATTCCGAACGCTGCGGAACATATCCGTAGGAAGCTGCCGAGCATGTACCATCAGTTCAAACAACTTGCCAATATCGACATCACAGAAGAACCGATGGAGGTCGGTCCGACGACACACTATGTTATGGGCGGTATCCGAGTTGATGCGGATTCGCAGATGACAGCGGTTCCCGGACTTTTCGCGGCAGGCGAATGCGCTGCCGGTTTGCACGGTGCTAACAGACTTGGCGGCAATTCTCTCTCCGATCTACTCGTTTTCGGTAAACGGGCAGGCGAATACGCTGCACAATTTGCGACGGAAAATGAGGCGGTTCCGATTGATGAATCGGAAATTGACGCAATCGCTGCGCATACACTCAAACCGTTTGAAAACCCATCAACGGATGGCAATGGCAACAGTACGGGTCCTTATGACATCCAGGCACAACTGCAAGAAAAGATGGAGAATCTGGTAGGGATTGCCCGAAGCGAAGAAAGCCTCACACAAGCCTTAACAGAGGTTCAGAATCTGCGCGAAAAAGCGGAGAACGTTCATGCCATCGGTAACCGAGAATACAACGCCGGTTGGCATACGGCACTGGATCTTGACTGTCTACTCACGGTCTCCGAAGCGATTGCGCTCGCGGCACTTGAACGCCGAGCAAGTATCGGTGCACATTCACGAGACGATTACCCGGAGAAAGAGGAACCCGGTGCCGGCAAATATAACACGATCATCAAGAAAACAGATGACGGCGCAATGGCAGTTCGACGAGAGCCGATTGACGAACTCCGAGCGGATCTGCAAGAAATCATAGACGAAATGGGATAAATAGTTTTCAGTTATCAGTTGTTGGTTAAAGAGGTTTCTGATAATAACAACCTAAACGGGAAAAAAGCGGATCTACGGGAGAACACTCTCAACCCGCAATCCACCTAACCAGATTGCTATTACAATTCTTTTTTCAAAAGCATACGCAGCTTGGAACGAAGTGGAAAGCGGATATACGGAAGAGAACGTGAAACCCCAAACCCGTCCCAACGAACCGCAAGGAAAATTTAAAAAATGGGGAAAGCAACTTTTAGAATCTGGCGTGGCAATGCGGAGGATGCCCAATTTGTCAATTATGAGACCGAAGTCTCTGAAGGCATGGTCGTTTTAGACGCAGTTCACCGTATCCAAGCCGAACAGGCAAACGACATGGCAGTTCGCTGGAACTGTAAAGCTGGGAAATGCGGGTCGTGTTCCGCCGAAATCAACGGCCAACCGAAATTGATGTGTATGACCCGCCTCGATACCGTCCCGCTCGACGCACCCGTTACAATCGAACCGATGCGCGCATTCCCGCTCATCAAGGATCTCGTCGCAGATGTGTCGTGGAACTTCAAGGTAAAAGAGCGGATGAGACCGTTCGCACCGCGTCCACCGGATGCCGAAGACGGCACCTGGCGGATGGAACAGGAAGACATCGACCATGTCCAAGAATTTCGGAAGTGTATCGAGTGCTTCCTCTGTCAGGATGTCTGCCACGTCCTACGCGACCACAATCTGCACGACGAGTTCATCGGTCCGAGATACCTCGTCTATGCTGCGTCCTTGGAGATGCACCCGATTGACACAGAGAACCGACTGGAAGAGTTAAAAAATTCAGACGGGATTGGGTATTGTAATATCACGAAGTGTTGTACAAAGGTATGTCCAGAACATATCACAATCACAGATAATGCCATCATTCCGCTCAAGGAACGCGTGGTTGATGAATTTTACGATCCGATCAAAAAGCTCTTCCGCGTTTTTAGTCGTTAAGGATATTGCTCGGATTAATGAGAAAAATAAATTGACTTTCCTCAAAATTTGTGGTAGACTTCACAAACCCGATATAATAATACTTAAAATTTTTTTCACCTACCTCGGAGATGTTAGCATTATGGCAACCAGCAAGAACGATATTTTAAGAGTCGGCGTGATTGGACCCGGTGGTGCGGGTCGTGGTAACACACTCGGTTTCGCGACGCGTCCGGATGCTGAAATCGTCGCCGCCGCAGATGCTTACGAAGGCAGCTTGGATGCTTTAGAGAACGCACTTCGCGAGAGAGTTGACGATTACAAACCGAATAGTTTCACCCGTTACCTCGGCGAACACGAGTTCGTCGAGATGCTCAATCACGAAGACCTTGACATCGTCGGTGTTTTTTCACCACATTCCTTGCACGATATTCATGTCAAATACGCGATGCGCGCAGGCTGTCATGTCATCGTTGAGAAACCGATGGCAAACGTGGTCGGCGATGCCATCGCCATCACCAAAATAGCAATGGGGAGCGGTTTACACCTCGTCGGTGGGTATCAACGACACTACCAAGATACCTATATGGCAGGTAGACGCGCAATCGCTGAAGGACGCATCGGGAACCTAAAGAAATTCGAGGTCTATATGGCACAGCGGTGGGGCGCGGGCGGATGGCGCGGCGATCCACGCTTCTCTGGCGGCGGTCAACCGAACGATTCCGGTAGCCATCTCCAAGATATATTTTTGTGGATGACGGGGGCATTGCCATCTGAAGTTTACGGGACAACCGACATGAAGTTTCAGGACGATGACGGAAACCTCGTTCCGAAGTTCGTTGAGATTAATTCCTACTCCGATGTAACACTTGATAACGGTGCTGAAGGGACGATTACCATCCTTGGCAACACGCGCGTCGGATTTGAGGAGTGGGTCATTCTTGAAGGCGACGAAGGCACGATTGAAATCAAAAGCGGGATTCAATATATTCCGAAGGGTGGCGAAGCAGAACCACTCACTTACCCGCGTCCGGAAGGTTACCCGCGCAGCAAAGTCGATCAACTCGTCGGTTTGGTGAAAGGCGAGTACGATGCGAATTACACCTCCGGTGTCAACGGTGTACGCACGAGTTGGTTGACGAATTCGATCCTTGAAGCAGGTAGGGGACCCGATGAGAAAAACAGCGTCAACTGCGACGAACTTATTCAGAAAGAAGGGTACACCCGACAAGAGGTTTTGGCACTGATTGATGAATGCGCCGCCAGAGCGTGCTACTAAAATGCAAGTTGTTCCTTTCTTATACAGTACACTAAACTAACATGACAAAAAGCCTACAGCAAATTGCAGAAAAAGCCTTAACGGATAGTGTCGTCCGTCTGGTCTGGAAAAAAATGGACGAAGAGACGGGTGAACCCCTTATCTGGCCACGGGCAAGTGGGTTTTTTGTCGCGCCAAATCTAATCGCGACCAATATTCATTGTGTTACAGGCGCGCCATCGGTTTTCGCAGAAATCGTCAGCACGAAAACTGAATTCCCAGTTGAAGGCGTTGCAGCGTTTGATGCTGAAAACGATCTCGTCATTTTAAAGGTCGCAGGAGAGGGAGTCCCGCTTCCGCTCGACGACAGCAACACTGTGCAGGTCGGTGAAACTGTTTGCGTTGTTGGTCACCCGCGTGCAGAGGAAGGTGAAGCCACACAAGTTACCATATCCGGTATTCAAAATAGTGGCAAACGTCTTGACATTAAAGCGCAATTTGATGGTGGATATAGTGGAAGTGCTATCCTGAACCATTTGGGGAAGGTTATAGGTGTTGCTGTTGGGGGTGGCATGTCAATTCTTAGCGGTGGCGGATCGGTATCTTCCGGTTACGCGATTCCTGCCAGTACGTTAGACTTCTTGTTTGCAGATATAGCGGAAACGGAGTTATTCGCAGATTGGCAAAAACGTCCACAGATACGGGCTTATGCAGAAGTTGTTGAAGCTCAAGCGAAACTCGGACAGGGCAAACATCAAGAAGTCCTTGAACACCTTGATGCTGCACTTGAACTCAACCCACATTTAGTGCAATCATACCTCAATCGGGCGGGTTTAAAGATTTTCTTAGGGGAAGCGGAAGACGCTATTGAGGATTGCGACGCTGCCCTGAAACGCAATCCTGATTTTGTGGAGGCGTATATCAATCGCGCAGCAGCACATTTATCATTAGAACATTACACAGCAGCGGTTGCTGATTGTGATGCTGCCCTTGAACTTAATCCCGATCTTTTTCAGCCCTACATCTGTAGAGCGACAGCAAAACTCGCCTTAGAACAGGATGAAGCAGCACTTGCTGATTTCGATACTGCCTTAAAACTCGCGCCAGATTCGCCGGAAATCTACTTTTGTCGCGCAAATATGAAACTTGCATTAGAGGACCATACCGGGGCAATTGAAGATTATGATAAAATCATCAGTCTAAACCCCGAACTCGGTGCTTCTTTGAATATTTACGGCAGCCGTGCAGATGCAAAACGCTATCTGCTGGACTATGAAGGCGCGATTGAAGACTATGACCAAGCCGTTCAACTCGACTCCAAAAACGATAAGGCTTACAACGGACGCGGTATCGCGAAATCCAATCTTGGGCAATCTAAAGCGGATGAAGAGGATAAAGTCAATGCTAATCAATACTTCCAAGCGGCGATTGACGACTATACAGAAGCCATTACGTTAGACGCGAAGTTCGCCGGTTATTATAACAACCGTGGGCTCGCGAAACGCCGTCTTGGTGACTATGAAGGCACAATAGAAGATTACGATAAAGTTATCCAACTGAATCCGAAAAAGGACACTGCTTACTTCAATCGCGGTCATGCAAAATACAACCTCGGGAAATCTAAAGCAGAGCAAGGTAATATCGCAGAAGCACAAGTAGACTATCAAGAGGCCGTAGAGGATTATACGGAAGCCATCAAACTGGACCCCGAATATGCCGTAGCCTATAACAACAGAGGATGGAATAAATATCTTCTCGGACAATTTGCTCACGAACGGGGCGATACAGGGGGAGCCAGAAAGCTTTTTGAAGGAGCGGTCGCAGACAGCGATGCAGCAATCCGTCTAAGTCTGGATAACCCAAGGCCCACTTACTATGGTACGCGTGCTGAAGCAAAGGCTGCGCTTGGCGCGTATCGCGAGGCGATTGAAGATTTCAATGAGGCTATCTTGATGAAACCGGATGAAGCACGCTATTACTATGACCGTGGATTAGCGAAGCAGGCACTCCGGCAACACGAAGCAGCGGAAACCGACTTTCAGAAGGCAAAAAATTTAGACCCTGATGTCGAAAATAAACCATTCTAACGAATGTTCAGAGACAAAGAAAAAATCCGTATTTAAATGGGTGCCTATTCCCATAGCGGTTCTTCAAACAGAGCCAATATGCTAAAAAGGAGAAAAACCGTGATTTTTTTTGGACAACCCGCAGATAGAACTTATTATCGTTGGCAAGAACTTGCCTTTAAGCGTATGAAGTATTGTGCCCTTATCGCTATTCTACTGGTAGCAGCATCGCAAATCGGCTGCTTACCGGGAAGTGCACTAAGTAAAGGGGACAAACTTGCCGCCGATAAAGACTACTACGGCGCGATTGAAGCATACCAGAGTATTGTCGATACGCAACCCGGTACGCCGGACGCCCTTCAAGCACAACTCGCCATCGGTAAGCTATCTATTGACCAGATGAACCAACCGGCGGAAGGTATTAAGGCTTATGAAGGGGTCATCGCCGGTGCCCCAGAAAGCGAAGAAGCTGCCGAAGCACACTATGAACTCGGTTTGCACTATTTTAGGGAAAAGGATTTCAAATCAGCGCAAACACAATTTGACACGATCGTCAACAACTTTTCGCACTTGGAATTAAGCCACAACGCACACCTGATGTTGGCGAAGAGTTATGAGGAAGCAGAAGATTATGAATCAGCAGTAGAAGCGTTCGATAGTTTCGCGAATCGTAACCCGCGAAACAAACGCGCCGCCCCGGCACTTGAAAACAAAGCGCGTATCCAACGCCAATTCCTCGAAGACGAAGAAGAATCGAAACGTACCAACCAGATGCTCGTTAAGAGATATGGGAAAGTTGAAGGTGCTGAAGATGCCGTTGAGAAAGCAAAGCAGGCACTGAAAGACATGAACGCTACCGTCCCAGAACCAGACGACCCGCTGGCGACGCAACAAGGACGAGCAATCGCACAGTTTGAAGCCCGACGTGAACGGGACCGACCGCGCGGCGGTGTCGAAAGAAGTCCCGCCATGGGAAATGCCAACAACCTCGGAGTACCAGACTCTGGGTTCGGGATTAGCGCATCAGAGGTGATGCAGGACTTTGGTGGACAGGCCGGCATCGCTGGCGACGATCAAGGAAGTTTCCACGATGCTGAACTGATGATCGCCAATTTCTTCTACGGCGACGAAAATTATCGCGACGCAGGCGCGCTTTACTACGACGCGATTGCACGTGCAGAAGCCGAAAAAGTGAAAATCGACCCGTATACGTACCTCAAACTCTCCATTTGCTACCGCAAAGTCGGGATGCATCAACGAGCGAAAGAGATACTTAGAAAAGCCGCAAGTCGAGATGGTGAAGTCATTGACGCGGTCATTAATACAGGGCGGAATCACTATACTTCCGAAAGCTATGAGAACGCAATAGAGACCTACAACTCGGTTATTGGATTGAGACGCGATAAAGATTCCGAGGTCTACTGGTTAATCTCGCTTGCGCATAAAAAATTGGGTGAACCAGAAAAAGAGCGTGAGGCACTCGAACGTTCTGTTGCCGCGAATACGCAGAACACAGACGCGTTGCAAAGTCTTGCCGAAGTCCTCCATTATCGCTTGAAAGACCGTAAAACCGCTGGGATTTTCCAAGATCTCGTTGATCAGAAAGGCGATTCGTACATCGGTTCAAAAACCCTTGGCGATCTCACCTATAAATATGGTAACTACGTTCAAGCTAACGCACGGTATAAAGCCGCTGCTCGGACAGCGAAACGGTTGTTGAACAAGTCAGAAAGTGATGCTGAAAAGCGGGAACTTCGCAATCAGATCGTCTATGCAACAATTCTTGCAGCACGTGCGACCCATCAGCGTGGAAAACCGGAAGATGCCCAGCAAATGATAGAAGAATTGGCAACAGAATACCCCGACCACGCTTTAATCCATTACGGTAAAGGTGAGTTAGCACTGCTCAATGACGATACCGAAACGGCTGTCGCCGAATTCAAAACCGCAATTGAGAAGTCTCCACATTCGGATATCGCAGTCATAGCCCTCGGTGATTACTACGTTTCACAAGGCTTTAATGACGATGCAATTGCACTGTGGGAAGGCTTTCTTGCAGAAAACCAGTACAATCAGAACGTTACGCGGAGCCTTAAAAAATTGAAAGGCGATCCCGAAGAAACGGAAGAATAGGTTGAAAGAGTGCGGTTCAAGACCGCACTCACACCATATCTTTCGGGCTACGAATGTTAAAAAAACGGATTTATAGACCGTATTTTCTGAAACAATCGTTTTTTTTTGAAAAAAACTTGACTTTTAAAGCCAATTGTGTATAATTAAGGTTAGAAAGTGCGTAACTTCCTAACACAAGCACGTTTAAGGCTAAAATTGGTAGATTTTGCTGATGCAATCGTGCGAACTCCTGAAAGACGCATGCTTTGAAAAAAACGGATCCCTGGCTGTAAAGCGATGTATGAGATATACGCTTCAGTATGTTCCACCAATATGGTAACAAGGAAACTGTCCCACTTGGAGTGAACCATATTCCGGCATGCGTTGTGACACGACCATACAAGAAACATCCCTGCGGGCAACATTGCACCGACTCCACCGATACCGCTGTACACCCTGCATTTTACTTCGTTCTGCATCTCAACGGCTTAACGCGCTGCTTGCAAGGACATCTTCAGAAGTCTCATGTACGTCGGTTGGAGCGTCATACCAAACTAACCGGCTTTGTAGGAAACCCCGGTCTTCGTACCTTAGTTCTCCGTGCTGCTCATGTTCAGCACTCTTAGGAAACCTTGCGGGTGTAGTATTCAACTGCGCTTCGCAAACGATAGAAACAAATTTCAATAACTTATCTATAGGATCAGCCCCGATTCCATTTTAACATTTTCTTGGTATCCTACTTTTCACGAATCCGTTTTTATGCTCCACATCATAAGTGGAACAAAGCGTCAATTCGTTAGGTGATTAGCTAAACACCAGGGCGTAACGATTACCTTGGAACCGGGCACAATGAGGAGTATTAGAAACTATGGAGAGCTTGGACATTGGCAAGCTCCAAGAAATGGAGTTCTCGGAACTCAAAGATTTCGCCTCGACTCTCGGAGTTAACGAATACACTGGACTTCGGAAAGAAGAACTGATTAACGAAATCATAGAGGCTAAATCTGAGGGAGACACCCAATTCTACGGTGGCGGTGTCCTGGAAATTTTAGATGACCGGGATCAACACTACGGTTTTCTCCGCTCATCGCGTTCCAATTATCTGCAGAGTAACGAGGATATTTACGTGTCCTCTTCGCAAATCCGACGATTCGACCTACAAACAGGTCACGTCGTTGAAGGTGTAATTCGTCCACCGAAAAAGACAGAAAACAAGGCGGAACGCTACTTCGCGATGCTACAAATTGAGAAGGTGAACGGTGAGCCGCCCGAAGCTGTCAAACAGAAAATCCTTTTCAAGAATCTCACCCCGATCCATCCGTTTGAACAATTGAAACTCGAACACAACTCGCCAGAATTCGGTACTCGAATGATGGATCTAATAGCACCCATCGGTAAGGGGCAACGCGGGTTGATTGTTGCACCACCTTATAGTGGAAAAACGACACTACTGAAAAATATCGCCGCCGGTATTGAAGCCAACCACCCAGAAGTCATTCTCATCTTTCTCCTCATCGACGAGCGACCCGAGGAAGTTACAGATGTCGCCCGTTCTGTGAAAGGTGAAGTTATCAGCTCCACATTTGATGAACACCCGGAGCGACACATCCAAGTCGCGGACATGGTTATTGAGAAAGCAAAACGGTGGGCTGAGTACGGCAAAGATGTCGTCGTTTTATTGGATAGCATGACCCGATTGGCACGCGCACACAACGTCATGACCCCTCACAGCGGAAAGACGCTGAGTGGTGGTTTAGACGCTATGGCGTTCGTCAAACCACGCCAATTCTGCGGGGCAGCTCGGAAATTTGAAGAAGGTGGGAGTCTAACGGTTATCGCCTCCGTACTCATTGATACGGAGAGCCGACAAGACGAATATATTTACGAAGAATTTAAAGGCACTGCTAACATGGAAATCCACATGGAGCGCGCCTTACTCGACCTCCAAATCTATCCACCGATTAACATGAAAAGATCAAAAACGCGCCGTGAAGAACTCTTGTTAGCACCAGATGTACTTAATAAAGTCTGGGTGCTGCGGAAATTCACAAGCCAGATGGATAGTGCGGAATCACTCGAAATGCTTATTCAACAATTCGGGAAAACTGCTACGAATGAGGAATTTCTCGAACGAATGATAGATAATGCCAGTTACGGTAACAGTAGTACAACCAGAACCAATGCTCGCTTGAAACGATAGGTGTCCAATCCGACAGACCTATTCACTTTGACCGTTTTCAGGTCGAGCAATGATCGCTATACGGAATGTAAACTGAATGAATGTATATTCGGCAATCCGAAATTTAAGGAAGGATATTGTCAAATGAAACCCGAAATTCATCCTGAAATGGTAGAATGCGTTATCACATGCGTTTGTGGCACGACGCACAAAACGTTGGCAATCCGCCCCGAAATGCGGGTAGACATTTGTGGAAAATGCCATCCATTCTACACTGGACAACAAGCGCGGTTTATCGACGCTGCTGGACGCGTCGAGAGTTTCCGCCGACGTTACAATCTAACTGAAGAAGATAAGTAGCCTCGTGATTTGATTCATCAATTCACAGGATTCCAAAATATCACGGAAATGCCCCGTGTCTCAGTGCTGTACGCAATCGCTTTGTGGTACTGCTGTGTGTATCGTATAGACACGGGGTGTCCGGCTATCGCTAAAATATTATCAGACAGATCGTCTCTTTTACGGCTAACCGCAAGGATGCGCTTGCAAACGGTGCCAAAATGTTTGAAAAACTCAAAGATATTGAAATTAAATATACTGAAGTCGAAAAAGCGCTCGGTGATCCGGTGCAAATTTCAAATCAGCAGCGACTCATGGAGTTATCCAAAACGCATGCGGAACTGGCTCCAATCGTGTCAAGTTATCAAGCCTACCGGAAGTTAGAATTCGCGCTTGAAGAGGCACGCGTCCTCATAGCGTCTGAAACAGATGTCGATATGATTGAATTGGCGCAGGAAGAATTAGATAACCTCACCACCGAAAAAGAGCACCTCATAGAAGAGCTCAAACTGCTTCTGATTCCGAAAGACCCAAACGATGAAAAGAACGTTATCATTGAAATTCGTGCAGGCACCGGTGGAGAAGAAGCCAGCCTTTTCGCTGCTGAGCTGTTTCGGATGTATACCCGCTATGCTGAACGGCAGAACTGGAAAGTTGAACTCCTCAGCGGAAATGCAACCGGATTAAAAGGTTTTAAAGAGGTCATCTTCTCAATCCAAGGGAAGGGCGCCTATAGCCACCTGAAATACGAAGGCGGAATACATCGTGTCCAGCGCATCCCTACGACAGAGACAAGCGGGCGCATCCACACCTCTGCAGCGACGGTAGCTGTCCTGCCAGAAGCGGAAGCACTCGATTTGGACATAGATGAAGCAACTGAACTTCGCATTGATACCTACCGTTCCTCCGGTCCTGGTGGTCAAAGCGTTAACACAACCGATTCCGCCATCCGTATTACACACCTACCGACAGGGTTGGTTGTGACGTGTCAAGATGAAAAATCGCAACATAAAAACCGTTCCAAGGCGATGAAAATCCTGCGCGCGCGCCTCCAAGAGCAGAAACAAGCTGAACTTAACAGCGAAAGGGCAGAAACTCGGCGATCTATGGTCGGCAGCGGCGACCGAAGCGAGAAAATTCGCACTTATAATTTCCCACAATCTCGTGTAACCGACCACCGTATCCAATTTAGTTCCTATCAACTTGATGCCGTTTTAGATGGCGATTTAGAAGCATTTATTCAACAATTAACAACCGCAGACCAAGCGGAAAAGTTGGAAGAGGATTAAAGACGGACTAACCGACTGAGGAACACGAGACTATGCCGAACAAAATATGGCGTGTGGTCGATTTACTCGATTGGACAGTGCAGTATTTTGAAAGAAACGCTATCCCGAATCCGAGGTTAGATGCAGAGGTACTCCTCGGACATCTGCTCGGAAAAAGTCGTTTGCAACTCTATCTCGACTTTGAGATGCCTGTCTTCCAAGAACACCTCACGCCATTTCGAGAACTCATCAAAAAGCGGATTGATCGTACACCGATCAGCTACTTAACAAACCGAAAAGAGTTCATGTCCTTAGAATTCTACGTAGATGAACGGGTTCTTATTCCGAGACCTGAGACAGAACAACTTGTTGAAACCGTCCTCACGGCGCAAACCGACAAACCTCAACGTCTATTAGAACTTGGTACAGGTAGTGGGGTCATCGCCACGGTTCTGGCAGTGCATCAACCAGAATGGGATATCACAGCGACCGATCTCTCTGAAGATGCGCTTGTAGTCGCGCAGAAAAACGCGGAAACACACAACTGCGCGGCGCAAATCAAATTTCTATCCGGAGATCTATTTGAGCCTATAAAAGCGATAGACCCTAACGGAGAAACGCACTTCGATTGGATCGTCTGTAACCCGCCTTATGTGACAAAGACAGAATGGGATCGCCTGAGTCCGGATGTCCGCGATTACGAACCAGAAATCGCACTCTTTGCTGGCAATGACGGTTTTGCAGTCATTCGTCGATTAATTGCTGAAGCGCCCGAGTACCTCGCACCAAACGGAAAACTGAGCCTCGAAATCGGGGACACACAGGCTGACGCCGTTCGGACGCTTGTTAATGCCGAATCTGCTTACTGCAGCTGCGAACTGATTAAGGACTATGCTGAAAAAGAGCGAATAGTCCTTGCAAGTGTTTCCTGAAACTTCAGGGCCCAGGTATTCTATTGTAGAGTTCCGAGGCAAATTATAGCCAAATTCCGCAAAAATCGTATAAAAGTTGTTTTTTCTTGACATATTTTGTGAAAATTTGTATAATGACTGTAAGAAACACTGGTAGCGCATTAGTTCCTGTGGCGTGCCGTTTTTTGCTTGCTTTTTTGAAACCTAATTTGTTTTGTTACGTTGTTATGTATAGCCTGCTAAATAAGGATTCTTATAGGCGAAGGAGCAGATTATAATGGCGCGCCAAACACCTAATGATTTATCTGCTGTCGAAGACACCTATCTCGCGACCCAAGCGAAAGCAGGCAATGATGCCGCGTTTAGGCAACTGTTCGACAAGCATTATAAGTGGGTTTATAACAAAGCCTACCGAATGCTTGGGAATTACCAAGACACAGAAGAGGTCGCCTCGGATGTGTTCGTCAAGGTTTGGCAGAAGCTAAACAAGAACAAATGGGACGCAGAAAAGGGTAGTTTTCAAGCATGGTTAAATATGGTGGCTCGTAACACCATTATCGACGCAATACGGAAACGGAACCGGATTCGGGAGCATCCACTCAGCGGTTCAGCTGAAGACGATGAACAACCGTTAAGTCAATATGAAGACCCCTATACCGGTCCCGAACAAGAGATAGAAGCCGCAGAAGCACAACAGATATTGGAAAGTGCCCTCGAACAGGTCACGAAACCCAATCATCGGATTGCGTGGATGTTGCGGCACTTAGAAGGTTATAGTATTGCTGAGATCGCCCGCATTCTTAACCGGAAAGAAGGTACAGTAAAAATCTGGATATTCCGGTGTACGGAAGAATTGCGGAAAATTCTGGTTGCCAAAGGCATCCAGTGGATCTATTAATTTGGAGGATTAACTAATGCGCTTCTGGAAGAAATGGCAGAAGGACGGAATCTCAGCGGACGGTCTTAAAAAGGCTGAGATGTTGGAGGCTTACACGTGTTGGTTGAAAAACGAAAGGCTTTCACGTAAGCAGAAACGCCTTTTAAAAGAGATCAACAACATTCCGGAACTTCAGCCATTGAAACAATTAATCGACTTCTCACACTATCGCTTCGAGGAGAGAGAAAACATTGAACCGCCGTTGGGTGCTCAAGAACGCGCCCGCGAACGGGTCATGGCGGAAATTCGAGGCGAGGGCGCGGAAGCCGGTGTTCCAACGGACGGCTTAGAGCCCCAACCCGCCGGTTATAGTCCACAAGGTATGGGGAACGACACCACCGAAATTATGCAGGTTGGTGCGTCTTCACCCAATGCTGATGAACTACGACACTGGGACTCCGAACAGGCACCCGCATCCCCAGAAATGCTAAATCGCTACGATGGCATTCGCATACTTTCTCGTTTGCATGTACAATTTGAGCAGAAAGATGATAGTGTGTACGTTACAGATATAGGCAGTTCTAACACGACTTACGTCAACAACGAACGCGTGGCGATGTCCGCTCCGGTTCGGGAGGGGTCCACACTGAAATGTGGGAACATTAGTCTCAAAGTTATCGACATCGAATCTTCATAGTTATCTCGGAGAAGGAACAGGTGTACATGAGCATCAACAAATTTAATGTCCCCGTTCCTTATAAAAACAGTGCATCTAAGGCATACCAATTCATTAGCGTTGTCACACTTCAAACAAGCAACGCTCTGTTATAGGCAAGCATGCTACGTTGAGGCTATTCAACACTATCTCGCCGGCTTGAAATTAGATGCAGCACAGCATTACTATATCTATGCTGATCTTGCCAAAGCTTATGAGATGGTTGGAGAATGGGACACAGCATTGGCATGCCTTGATATTGCACTCCGGTTATGTCCAGATTCGCCGACAGCTTTGAGACGCAAAGCGCGTATTCTCGACGAGAAAGCGTGTTATGATAGTTTGATCTGCCTTGATGATCTACGCCAACCGCCACCACAAGAGTTCAGTAAACGATTAAACTTTGACACGACAGCCCGAGCGCAACAACGTATAAACTCCGAAATTTTCAGTTTAACGTGCCATTCTGAAATCCGTTCTCAGACACTCTGGAATATCTGTCAACTCATTCACCGAACCTATGCTGAACTCGGAGAAATCTTAGACTACTATCCACTCCGTCCTGTACCTATCTTCATTAAGAATACAAACGGCACTGCAGTGTCGCAACGTTCACTACCGCGATGGGCAAGCGGATGCTATGACGGTAGCATCCATCTCGGCTACTGTGCCGCTGGCGATCCGGTGCTTGGGATCTTGTACGCCCTGCTTCGACACGAATGGGTGCATCTATTAGTCCACCATCTAACGAACGGACAATGTCCGGTGTGGATCAACGAAGGACTCGCACAAAGTATCGCACGTCCGATGTTCCAGTTTGAAAGATTTAATTTGCAACAGGCAGCAGAAAAGAAACAACTGCTCCCAATCGACACACTCAACAAACCGTTTAGCCAGATTCCAGCGAAACACCGACAATTAGCGTACATTCAATCCGCAGCAATCGTTGAATATCTTGTTCAGCAATCCGGCTACTCCAAAATCCGCGACCTGCTCCATCAACTGAGTAGTGGGATTCCGGTAGGTCCAGTGATTAAACAGACCTTCGGGCTAACGTTGAAGGATATCCCCTTCTTGAACACTTCGTAGGGCACGACGCCTATAAACATCCCCGCAATGACAAAACTTGATATCGGTATCCTCATTCTCGTTGGACTGTCCGGCATAGGCTGCTTCCGCGTAGGTTTCACCCGCAGCGTTTGGGGTGTATTCGTCATCGGTGTAGGATTCTTCATGGCGTGCCAACTCTGGCATCACCTGGCGGCACTCCTTCAGAAATTCATAGCAGACCCAAATTGGGCAAAATGGTTGAGCATCGCCGCCATTGTACTCGTTGTCTCTATTCTTGTTGACTCACTCTGTGAGCGTATCCAGCGCATCCTCGAAAAAGGGGTTCTCGGTTGGGCAAACCGTCTATTAGGGATATGCTTCGGCATCGCTTCGAGTGGACTCGCCATCGCCTTTGCTCTCATCCTTCTAAATGCGTATGCGGGTAACCGTTTCAAAAACGAGATCAAGGAATCCCGTTTCGCGCCACAACTCATGGATGTCGGTAATCACGTTTGGGCAGTCAGTAAAGACCACGTTCAAAAACAACTCAATTCCCCATGAATACCCGCGCTTTCATCTTAGCACGATACCAGATTGTCAGCTGTATCGCATACCTTGTCGTTTTTAGTATGGTTCCACCAACTACAGCAGCAGTGGAGTCCGATTTTGCAGACTCGCTCTTCCGAGAAGGTGATTATCTCAACGCTGCCCACGAATATAAACGGCTCCTCTTTTTACATCCCGATACACTTCAAAGTGATTTTATAGCCTTCCGTATCGCCGCATCTTATCAGAACGCAGGTAAATTGAAAGACGCAATTCGGGCTTACCAATTCCTAATTGACACCTACCCTGAAAGTCCTCTTGTTGCGCGAGGGAAGAACAATATTGCTCAGTGTCATATTCTGTTAGGCGATAGTAAGCAAGGAATTACATCACTCAGACGGTTTCTTATGGAACATAAAGAGAGCGACTTAGCACCACGCGTGCACTTTACAATTGGAATACTACACATTGACAAGGGGGAATGGATAGAGGCGAATCGAGTATGGAACAATGTCTCCTTAGCCTACCCAGAGAGTCCTTTTGCTGAAGTCAGCGATAGATTAGCAGAGAAAATAAAAAATTTTGAGACCTTGCCTCGTCGTTCTACAACAATTGCCGGTGCACTCTCGGTGTTGATACCGGGCAGCGGACAGGTTTATACAGGACAAACAATTGACGGACTTTATGCCTTTGTTAACGTGGCAGTTTTAGGGGGCGCGAGTTTCTATTACGCCGACCAAGGACGTTATGAAGTTGCCATCCCTATCGGCATACTTGGTGCATTCTTCTACGGGAATAGCATTTATCAGAGCATTCAAAACGCACGCACTTTTAACAGACAACAAGAGCGATTCTTTCGTAATATGATCCAACAAGAGATTCGAGATTCCAGCTTATTCGGAGCAATACCACCGCCGATAAATGAAATGAAATTAGTATTATGGAAGTCAAGGTTCTAACATGTCAATTGCGTGCCTATTAATTTCCATCACAGCTTTTGCAGCGGGCATCTCTGCTGAGACTGCGGATCAGCAATACCGTTATGCAGAACAACTTTTTGAATCGGGTGACTATCAAGCGGCGCGGCGCGCCTACAAGCGGCTGCTGTTTTATCAACCGGACACGGAGTTCAAGGCTATCGCGGATTACCGGATCGCACAGAGTTATTATTATCACAGTGAAACGACACGCGCTGAAGCGTTATTTCGCGATTTCTCAACTGAGCATTCGAATTCACCACTGCGTTTTCGGAGCCAATTGATGCTGGGGCAACTCCATTTCGAGGCAGGCGCGTATTCACTGGCGCGGACGACTCTCTTTGAACTCCTGCACACAACGAACGATCCGGAAGTTATCGAAGCAGCACACTACCTACGCGGTTGGTGCTACATCCACACCACAGATTGGAACAAGGCAATCTCAGAATGGCGGCAAGCAAACATAGCCCACACGGGTGGACACCACGAAAAAAAGGCACGTGAATTAGCCGACCTACTCCTCGAAGAGACACCGCTACCGACCAAATCCCCACAGATGGCAGGTTGGCTCTCAACACTCGTTCCCGGAACAGGGCAATTTTATGTCGGAAAAGTCAGAGAGGGAATTCTCGCTGCAGCACTCAACGGAACATTCATCTACCTCACAGTTGACGCTATTCGTGAACGCCGATATGTTGACTGTGTCGGTCTCTGCCTCATCGGATGGCGATTCTACTGGGGCAACCGGACCGAGGCAAAACAGTTCGCTACCGAATATAACACACATCGCCAGCAGGCACTAATCGAAACGCTGAACCGTCAGACTGAAGCCTCCACCCCTTAGCAATACCAGAAACTTACCATTCCGCCTGTTTTAGGAATTCCAATGCCATCAAGGTATGACCTTCCGCATTTGGATGAACGCCATCGCGGGTTGTCCAAAGTGCTCCGGGGCGCGCAGCAACGGCTTTATCGAAAGCGGCATTCGTCGGTATCAATCTGGCATCAAATTCTTTAGCGAGCCTATGTATACTTTCGTTGTAAGCGTCCACAGCCAGCGGGCGCGGCTCGTCAACATCTTCTTCGATATAGAAAATTTCAAACAGAAAAAGTGGCGCGTCTAATTCGGATTTCACACGCGTGAGAATCCGTCGATAGCACGCTTCCCAAACCGGTAAATATTCTTCTGTAGACACACTGCCTGCATACTGGCGACTTGCATTGTTAATCCCGATTTTCACTGAAAGCCAATTCGGTTCTTCGGCAATTACATCGGTGTCCCAACGCTCTTCTAAACCCTCAACGATATCCCCACCAATGCCTTTGTTGACATAAGCGATCTCGCGTTCCGGGTATTTTGCGGTGATGAGTTCAGTGACTTTACGGACGTACCCGTGTCCGTAAGGCGCATGTTCATTCCGCCGTCCGCAATCCGTAATACTATCGCCAATAAAAAGCACCTTATCTCCAGATTGAAACAATAAATTATTCACAAAATATCTCCTATACGTGATATACTTATGAGTTGTCAGTGTTCAGTTGTCAGAAAGAAGAACCAACTTCTTACCGATAACTTTAATCTATCACATTTTGAGTAATATACCAACATGAAAAATATAGGTGTCCTTCACGTCATCACAGATACGATGCTGCAATCGCGATTCACGCATGCAGAGTTAGCAGAACTCGCAATCGCGGGGGGTGCGGATACATTGCAATTCCGTCAAAAAGAGGGTACAACGCGTCAATTGATCGCCGAAGCAGAAAGTATGCAGGCGATATGCGAACAGCATAAGGTTCCGTTAATTGTGAACGACAGAGCGGATATCGCACTCGCTGTCGGTGCAGCAGGCGCGCATTTCGGACAGGACGACATGCCTGTCTCTCTCGGAAGACGGATTCTCTCTACAGATGCCATTATCGGAGCATCCGCTCGAACTGAAGATAAAATACTCGCAGCAATTTCAGAGGGCGCAGATTATATTGGATTCGGTCCCATTTACGGCACGACTTCAAAACCGGACGCTGAAATGGCTAAGGGATTAGACAGGCTTCGACGGATGTGCGACATCGCGGCGTGCCCAGTTATCGCAATTGGCGGGATTGGTGTCCAGACGGCAGCGGACGTAATCCGCGCAGGCGCACACGGGATCGCTGTGATCTCTGCTATTTGTGCACACCCCGAACCGACCGTTGCAACACAGGCACTGCTGAACGAAATTCTCGGAGCAAAGTAAACCGAGACAGGTAATAGCATAACATGAACAATACATTCACAGTTGCGCAGCTCTCTAAACTTTTCAGAGAAATTGATGAGGGACATAACCCAGACCTAAGCAGAATTGATGAGGCACGCGTTCAACAAATGTGGCATGAGCAACACTTTTTTGATACCAACATGGCATCAATTGATAGACGTGCCATTCGCGTCCTAAAGCCCGGCATCTGGAACCACAATGAGGGGCCCGATTTTATGCACGCCGAAATTGAGATCGATGGCAAACTCCAGATCGGTGACATCGAAATTCACGTCAGATCTTCGGAGTGGTACGCACACAAGCATCACCTCAATTCCAGATACAATCGGGTGATTTTACACGCGGTCTTCTTTAACGACGATTTTAATCTGCGGACACGACTCCAGAACGGAAAGCGCGTCCCAACGTTAGAATTACTGAAATGGGTTGCAGTAGATACAGGTGAACTCTACGACAATACGAAAGACACAGCAACAACTGACGGTCTCTGTCGGATAACAGGGAAGCAGCTGAACATAGAAATCTTGAAAGGCGTTTTTGAGTCGTTAGGACGCGAACGGTTCTTGGAAAAGACGGAATCGATGCGACTCTTAAGAACCCGTCTCGATTTCGAGCAGCTCCTCTATGAAGGTATCATGGAGGCATTAGGCTACGAACGCAACAGTAAAGCCATGCGAGAGTTGGCACAGCATGTGCCTTTTGCCGATCTCGACCAGAAATCCGAACTTGAGATTCAAGCGACACTCTTTGGGGTTGCCGGACTCTTGCCGTCACAACGCGAGAAACCGTTACCACCAGAAGCGACAGACGATCCAGGCGTTGTCGCCTTGGAAGAGCAGTGGCGCACTTCGGAGTATGCAGAACTTCCACCGCGTATGACAGAAGCACGCTGGAGTTTTACAGGAAGACCCTTTAACCACCCCGCACGGCGTATCGCAGCGATGGCTCAGTTAATTCATCGTTGTCAAGGGAGCCTGATGATGTATTTTCTCCCAATCTGTGAAAAAGTAGCAACCGCAAATACAAAACGTGCACTACAAACCATCCACACTGAACTACGTGCACACCTTATGCTCGAACCTACCGGCTATTGGAACAAGCATTCTAACTTCGGTTTGAAAAGTACACGCACAACAGCATTGATCGGCAAAGACCGAGCCGTGGACATTATTATCAACAAAATCCTGCCAGTTGCCTATATTTGGGCAGTTGAAGCGGACAGCCAACAACTGCAGGAGGCAGTCTTACGACTCTACAGTGTCGGTGCCAAATCAACAGGAAACAAGATCATCCGCAAAATTGATGAACAGATTTTCACTCAGCCCCAACAGATGCGTCATTTGAAACCGACTGCCAAAACCGAGCAAGGATTCATCCGTTTATACAAAAACTACTGTGCCGATCAACTCTGTGATCTCTGCCCTATTTTGGAACACGAGGCGGTACTCCCAGAGGAGGATTAGCATGCGTTCGCAAGTCAAACCGTTGACAGACGAATCCTATTGGACGACACTCTGGGACGGGCAACAGCACAAGGTTCGCCATCTACGGTGGGCTTACGTGGCAAATCGTCAACTGGCGAAATTGTTCCACAGCGCACTCGCCGATTTTAAAAAACCGACACTCATTGAACTCGGATGCGCCGATTCGTTATGGCTCCCGTATCTTGCTCGGAACTACGATAGCGATTGTTACGGTGTCGATTTCTCTGAACTCGGATGTCAACTTGCACAACGGAACCTTGCGCTTGCAGGTACAAAAGGAACAATTGTCTGTGAGGATCTGTTCGACTTTGCCAAAACGCATCGTACCACTTTCGACTTTGTGTATTCAATGGGTTTGATTGAACATTTTAGTACACCTCAAGCAATTCTGGAAGAGATGCACAGCCTGCTCAAACCGGGCGGAACGATGTTAACAATAACGCCGAATTTACGCGGTATGTATACGCCGATCGCGCGCGTTGCGAGTCCGAAACTCCTCGCGACGCACAAGGTAATTCTACCGATGGGACTTGCCACAGCGTTACAAGAGGTAGGATTTCAGGTCACGGAATTTGGGTATACAGGGGGTCCCTTGAAATTGAGTGTCGTCGATTATTCGCCTTGGCGAGCAGTCATCGGAAAATGGGGACATGAAGTACTCTGTAAATGCGTCAATTTAACAGATATTGTTGTCGGTAATTTATTCGCGGCACTCCGCGTGCCGAACCAGCAGCTAACATCGCCTTACGTGTATGCGCTCTGTACAAAACCAAATATTTCGTAATTCAAGAACATATTTTGTTTTTTCTGGGTATTGCCTAACTATACTAAAGTTTAGAATTAATAGGACACTCCACACCGGTTCGGTTACCAATGCAGATCGCATCTGGGGTGTTTTTGCAAACGCTAAAATCCAATGCGAAGAAAGTGTTTCTTCACGTACACTGCAAAACCGAACCTACCGGAGGTATGAAAGTGTCTCTTTATTTTTGGGATTCACTATAAAGGAGATTAACTTATGTTTCTGCGTCTGTTTACATGGCTCTGTATTTTGAACCTCGTTTTGGGCGTAACGGTTGTAAAAGCGGCTCAAATTGCCCTTGTCGATTTTGCTGACCAATGGACCAAAGTTGATGCGTTGCGTCAGACACTGGATGCATTCAAAGTTGAATACGATGATCTGACAAAGTCGATTGAAGGTGGGCAATTGCCTTTTAAAGCGGAAAATAGAACTTTCTTAATCGGTAGTATGGTGACCAACAATGCTGGGCTTCACCAAAACCTCGACAAAAATGCAAAAGCGATTCAGGATTTTGTCGAAAATGGTGGTCTCGTCTGGGAACCGACGCAAGCAGATCAGAACGAAGCAAATGTGGATTGGTTGCCAGATGGATTAAGTTGCGTTCGGACTGACGCTGATTCACCCAATGTTAAAATACTGGCAGCAGACCATCCGCTCTTTAACGCACCAAACCGTATAACTGAAGAAACGTTTAAAGGCTGGGGGCATCAAGGCTGGCCTACTGTTTGGGAAGTCATCGGCTCTCAAAAGGGATTTGACGTGTTGATGGAAAGTGACGGACGACCTGTCATCATGGAAGCGGAATTCGGGCAAGGTAAGTTTCTGATGATGGCAATTGCGCCCGACAAATACCATATCGCCGGTAACGACGACAACACGAAAGATATGGCAAAACTTTTTATGGAGAATTTGTTGTTCCATGTTGAAGAATTTGCCGCTGTCGAAGCAGCCGGTAAACTCACAACAACGTGGGCGGAGCTGAAGATGTGATAGAAAATAATAGTGCAGTAGAGCATCAACGAAAGGAGGCAAAAATGTTTTCATCTGTTATGAACACAAGAAAAAGAATGGTTCTAAGTTTAGCAGCTGTTTTAACCCTTGGATTCGGAATCGGAATTCCTCTGGCTGCCCAGACAGTCGCCATTGAAGATGGGTTAATTGGCTACTGGAGCTTCGATCAAGATACCGTGAAAGGTAATACGGTACAGGATATCTGGGGCAATCAGGATGCCGAGATGATAGGAAAACTCCAAATCGTCGAAGGTAAATTTGGAGAAGCAGTACGATTGGAAGGCGGCGCGGGTGCCCGTGTCCAAATAACCGATGACATCAAAAAGGCTGAACTCCCCACAGAGGGGATGACTGTAGAATTATGGGTGTGGGATGAGCAGTTCATCGAATGGGGTGGATACATGGTAGCCGTTCAGGACAATGGTGGTTTTGAAAAAGGGTGGCTGATCGGCACCCGATTTGCAGCCTTCAGCTTCGCACTTTCGTCGGATGGAGCGGATGATGGCGACGGTCTCTTAACTTACCTCAATTCCACCAATACGTATGATACGAATGAATGGTACCATGTGGTCGGAACGTATGATGGTAAGGAGATGAAAATTTACGTAAATGGGAAACTGGAGGGCACTTCAAGTGTGCAATCGGGGGTAATCAATTATCCGGATCGCATCTTCTTCTCCATGGGTGCGTATAAAGATGATAACGAGGACTTCGTACACAAGGGGATGATCGACGAAGTGCGTCTCTATGACCGGGCACTTAGTGAAAAAGAGGTATCAAACAATCTTGAAGCAGAAGGGTTAGCCGTAGAAGCAGCTGGAAAATTGAGTCTCACTTGGGGTCAAATCAAAGCTGCTGCAAACAGATAACCCGCTGCTATTTTGGAGGGAAATAATTTTCACAATTGATGTGGGTTTTCAACGTGGTTAAGAGGGATTTTGCTAATTCCCGCACCATTATTTTCTTAAACCCTCAATCTAAGTAGGAGGATGTCTTATGAAAATCTTATGCTTATTGACGATTCTGCTGTTTTGCGTTTCAGTCGCTACAGCAGAGGAGACCTTCTTTTCCGCCTTAGAGAGCAAAGCGGAAGTTGAAAAAGAGGGTGGCACCGTTGATAGTGGAAGTTTTGAACCGGGTAAATTCGGTAACGGCTTTGTCAGCAAAGAGGCTGGTGACGTTATCCACTTCCCCGTGGAAGACCGTTTCGTCAATCTTGACGAAGGCACCGTCGAGTTATGGATAACCATGGGATTGGATACCAGCACCATTACGGGTGAACTCTTTATGTTCATGACTTACAAACGCGGTACCGATGCTGTGTTCCTGCAATTCAACAACGGTGGGATCGCACAGATGCGGATTAAAAGTGCGAATTCATGGCATAACGCCAATAGCGAGAAACTCGACTGGAAAAAGGGTGAGCATCACCACATGGCAGGCACATGGGGACCCGACGGCTTGAAACTCTACTTAGATGGCGAACTTGAAGGTGAAGATGACTTCAAGGAGGGACCAACTGTGTTCGCTGAAACCTTTGAGATCAACAACGCCTCCCCACCGTCACCAAATTTCCCGACAAATTGTGTCGTTGATGGGCTCCGACTCTCTGACCATCAGAAAGAACCCGACGAATTTGTAATGGACGATCCAGCACCTGTCCAACCGATCGGCAAACTGGCAACAACGTGGGCACGGATTAAGCGCACCAACTAATAAGGTGTAGTGCTTCGTCAAGCTTGAATGATAAAGTAGGTTTGTTGTAGGGGCGAGGTTACCTCGTCCCTACGATCAAGTCAAATACCCTTAACTTGAAGCTGGAAATAACAGTAATAATGAAGAAATCACGCCTATAGGAGATTACAAGTTATGTACAAAACAGAGGCTCCTCTTTTCACGGCAGGGACCGAAGGATATCACACCTTCCGAATCCCCGCGCTCGTCCGATCAAACGAGGGAACGTTATTAGCCTTCTGTGAAGGGAGGCGACTCGGTGGTGGTGACTCAGACGATATTGATATTGTCCTGAAACGGAGCCTTGATAACGGTGAGAGTTGGGAGCCGATGCAAATCGCTGTCTCTACAGGAACGGATACAGACGGCAATCCGGCACCTGTGGTTGATCGCGATACAGGCACAATCTGGCTCGTTTTCTGTAAGAACCTCGCTGACGGCGCGGAGGGGAAAATTGTCGCGGGAGAAGCACCGCGCACCGTTTGGGTAACCGACAGCACCAACGACGGCGAAACGTGGGCAGAACCACGAGAAATTACAGCCACAACGAAAAAGGAAGACTGGACGTGGTATGCAACCGGTCCCTGCCACGGGATTCAACTCGCAAATGGCAGGTTAGTCATCCCGTGTGATCATGTACTTGGAAACAATCGGAACTATGCCGAATACGGCTACTCACACCTGATTGTCAGCGACGACCGTGGTGAAACATGGCAGATCGGTGGCAAGGCACAACCCGGTACGAACGAATCGGTTGTCGTTGAGACGGTGGATGGTGGACTCTATTTTACCTGTCGGAACTATGTCGCCCCGAAACGACGTGCTTATGCGCGAAGCAACGACGGCGGCGATACGTTCACAGAATTCGGCTACGAGGAAGACCTTATCGAACCGATCTGTCAGGCGAGTATGGTCCGCTATACGGATGCGAATCAGCATGACAAGAACCGTATCCTGTTCTCCAATCCTGCCAGTGAGAGTCGCGAACGGATGACGATCCGCATCAGTTATGACGAGTGCCAAAGTTGGAGCAGTGGAAAAGTTTTGCATGCAGGTCCCTCGGCGTATTCTGACCTCTGTATTGATTCAGATATGAATATCTGCTGCCTCTATGAGCGTGGCGAGAACAGTGCCTACGAAACGCTTTCGTTTGCGAAGTTCGATTTGGCGTGGTTGACGGATGGGGAAGATACATTGGTCTGATGCGATCTTAATTTAAGAGTGGAAAGATGGAAGGATAGGAAGGCGGAAGGATGGAAGAGAAATCACCTTCCAATCTTCCATTCTTTCATTCACCATCGACGTGAATCTACCAGTTCGGTTTCAAACCCTACGCGGGAAATTCGATTTGAAAGCGACAGCATTTCATGCTAAACTATGTAACAACAAAGCCGAGCGTCTATATTGAGTCAACCGTTGTTAGCTACTTGGTAGCGCGACCCAGTAGCAATCTAATCTTAGCAGCCCGACAGAAAGCAAGTCAGCGACTGTGGGAAGATTATGCGGATAGGTTTGAGTTTGTTATTTCACAAGTAGTTCTGGCTGAAATCCAACAAGGCGATGTTAGGGCAGCACAGCAACGAATTGAAATGATATCACCTCTAACGGTATTAGAAAATCTGCCCGAGATAGATATACTTGTGCAAAAATTGCTTGATTCTGGCGCAGTCCCGCGAAATTCCAGACCCGATGCACAGCATATTGCTATCTCAACGGTACACAGTGTTGAATATTTGGTATCGTGGAACTATAAGCAGATTGTAAATGAACGCAAGCGTGAACATATCAAGCAAATTTGCCAAGAAGCAGGATTTCAACCAACAACCATCTGCACACCTACACAATTAATGGAGGATACTCAGATGAAAGAAACTCCAGAAAAACACCCAGATTTCGACCCCGAAACTTATACAGATCCGATCCTTGAAGAATGCTATCGAATCAAAGCAGAGATTAGCGCACAGTTCAAAACTCAGGCGGAATTCTCTGCGTATTTGAAAGCACTGGAGGAAGAGGGCAAACGGAATGGACTCAAATATGTCTCATACTATGATCCATCTAAGCGCATACCGGTAGAAAAATCTGGAGATAATGATTAACTATCAAAAGATAAAACCGAGAGTCTATATTGAACCAACGGTTATTAGCCACTTAGTAGCGCGTCCCAGTAATGATGCCATATTAGCATCTTGGCAAAAAGCAAGTCGGCAGTTGTGGGAAGACTATGCAGATAAATTTGAGTTTGTTATTTCACCTATAGTTCGCGCCGAAATTCAGCGAGGCGATCCAACCGTAGCACAGCAACGGTTTGAAGTAGTCTCACTTCTAAGGATATTGGAACCGTTTCCAGAAACCGACATACTCGCGCAGAAGTTGTTAGATTCTGGCGCAGTGCCACGAAATTCCCTGACTGACGCGCAGCATATCGCTATTGCAACGGTACATCGCGTTGAATACTTGGTATCATGGAACCACAAGCATATTGTAAACGAAAACAAACGTGAACATATCAATCAGGTTTGTCGAGAAGCAGGATTTCAATCCATAACCATCTGCACACCTATTCAACTGATGGAGGATATTCAGATGAAAGAGAAAGAAATCTCGAAAAAGCACTCAGAGTTTGATCCTGAAACGTATACGAATCCTATCCTTGAAGAATGTTATCGCATCAAAGCGGAGATCAGTGCCGAATTCAAGACCCCGGCAGAATTTTCTGCGTATTTGAAAGCAATTGAGGAAGAGAACAAGCGCAACGGCATAAAATATGTCCCGTATGATCCATCTAAACGCACACCGCCAGAAAAACCTGACACTGATGACTAACTTCAGCGGGAACTCCGATTTCCACTATTTTCGTACAGAGACAGAGAAAACGTTATGAGGGATCTCAACACAGTATTTTGTCACCAGCACTCACATTCCCAACCTCGCTATCCGCATTTTACATTGTGTCTGTATTGTCGCGAGGACGCACCACACGAGGCTATAGTTGTAGAGGCAGCTGTCAATTATTTCTCGCCTAAACTCCGTGATTTTTTTATTGAGACTGAACTTGAGATACAAATGGGCACGGATAAACGCAGAGCCGACATTGTGCTTGTGGATGAAAAGCAAAACTACGCTGCTATTGTGGAGTGTAAGCGAATAGGTATCCAAGCGGACGGAATTGCTCAATTAAAATCCTATCTCTGTGCCACCGAGACACCGGTTGGTGTTTTTGCGAATAGTCCCGAGCCCGGCGATTGGGAATTTTTTGAGAACTTAGGACGGAATCAGTTCAAAGACATTACAAGTGATCTCTTTTGGAAAATCCTCCGAGGCACCCCTGAAGAAGAAAGTCTTCAACCGTCTGTTGATGCTCATACCTATTACAATAGTGGAATGGCGAAGCTTGAGTTGAAACAATATAACGATGCCATTGCCGATTTTGACGAAGCCATACAACTCAAACCTGATGACACAGTCTACTACTTGTGGCGTGGAATAGCGAAGCTTGAGTTGAAACAATATAACGATGCCATTGCCGATTTTGACGAAACCATACAACTCAAACTTGTTAACACAATAGTTTACAGAGCTCGGGGATTTGTGAAGTACAAGCTAGGACAATACGAATCTGCCATTGCCGATTTTGACGAAGCCATACAACTCAAACCTGATGACACAGTCTACTACTGGCGGGGAGAGGCAAAGGCAGCCCTGGGAGAATATAATGCTGCTATTACTGATTATGATGCCTCTATACAACTCAAACCCGATGAGGCAAATACTTATGCAAAGCGGGGAGAGGCAAAGGCAGCCCTGGGAGAATATAATGCTGCTATTACTGATTATGATGCCTCTATACAACTCAAACCCGATAAGGCAAATACTTATGCAAAGCGAGGGCTTGCGTACGGTAGGATAGGAGAATATAATGCTGCTATTGCTGATTATGACACCGCTATACAACTCAAACCTGATTATGCCATTGCCTATGTAAGGCGAGGTGTTGCAAACGCAAAGCAGGATTTGCAAATTGCATTGAGCCTCCCGGAGGAGTCTTGTGATTCAAGTCTCAAAGCCAGAATAGAAAAGATGCTTCGGCTTTTGGAGGTTGCTACCAGCCTTTAATGTCCACGATTAGGAAAAGAAAAACGACTTAATGAGTGCTAAAATCGCTATCGCAGTAGAAACAATAATACCCCCGATTTTCCATCTTTCGTTGGTGTCAGTCTTACGCTCACTGATGTTGGTGACAACACTATCAATTTTGGCTTCAACCCGTTGTGAATCTGCTGTTAGTTTGGATTCCACACGATCCAAACCCGCATCAATTTTGGATTCCAATCGTTGCAAATCCCCGGCTAACTTTACATCCGCAGTTTCTGACCGGCGGCGATCGTCGGCTTGTTGTAATTTCACATCGGTTATATCTTTCTGTAGACCACCTACGTTTTTCCGCAGGTCTTTTACATCTTCTGCAAGTTCAGATAACTTTTGTAGAATCAATTCATCTCTATCCATTTTGATGTTCTCCCAATTTTCACCATTAAACGTTTCTTCTAATTATCCTATATTCCACACCAAAATTCAAGAGAAACACAATAGTAACTGAACACGATGAGATTCCCAAAAATTTCTACCGCAGATACTCCTCTCCGCGATGTTCGGCAATCCATGTTTTCAGCGGCACATCTGCATCTGTAGGTTGCCACCAGCCTTTGACATCTACGCCGTCACCGAGGAGCTGCCGTCGGATGGGGTCGCATTTATCGAGGAGTTCCGGCGGCATGAGGTTGTAATCCAATCCACGCAGCCAACGATAACTATACCCCATAAACAGAACTTTCCGCGTTATATTTGAGAAATTCCAGCCGCGTGAATGCCACATCCGTCGATCAAAGAGGACTGCCGTGCCGCGTTTGACGATCAGATCCATCGCACCTTCAGGATCACCATCAGGGTCGTTGTCGCTGTTTGGCGGACGGGTATCGAGCTTATGGCTACCTGGAATAAGACGCATCGCGCCGTTGTCGCGATCGGTAACGTCGGTCAACCAGTAACTGACTTTCAACGAAAGTCGCGGGTGTGGACGTTCCATCTCTGGGACAGGTCTGCCGCCGTCCTGATGCCAGTGTGCGGCTTTGGTAACACGCGGTGTATTCGGCGGTTCCGGTGGATACATGATGAGATGCGAGATATAGAGTTGGATGTTCCATCCGAGGATGTCCCAGAGCAGCGGAAAGACCTTCTTATTGTCAAGCAGCTCCAACAGTAGGTCGTCCTCAATAACGGTACGAAACTTCGACAACAATTTGTGCGGTGCCAAACCTGTTTTGGCGCGTTCCTCAGCATCAACGCGATCCGCGATTTCCTCTAACGCATCCACCATCTCCGTGCTGATAGCGTCCTCAACAATGAGGTAGCCTTCGTCGTTGAATGCTTTGAGTTGTTCTTCCGTAGCACAGTATTTAAGCCAACTTGTATCTATCATTATCTTCTCCAGTTACCCAACCTGTGCGGGCGAGGGGACCTCGCCCCTACTGTCGGATTTCAGATTTAATCCGTCCCCATGTTGTTGTGAGTTTCCCAGTGACTTCCACAGCAAACGCGATACCGTCCTCCATATCCTTTTGAATCTGTTCTTGAGAGATTGCGATATTGAGGATACGGAGTTCATCCATCGTTCCATCAAGCCAAATATTTTCATTGGCTTTCTTGCCGATCCAGACGGAGGCTCCGTTTTCATTGATGTCTCCGCTTCGTGCGACTTCTCCATCCAATTCACCGTCAAGATAAACGAACACTGCTTCACCGTCGTAGACCATAGCGACGTGATGCCATTTGTCCAATGTCATCTGTGTCGTACCTTCTGCAACGGCAGCGGCACCGGGTGCGGTATAGACGAATCCACGGATTTTTCCGCCGGGGGTATCGAAACCCCACCCACTTTCAGCAACGGAGCCTTTTCTCGCAATCGGTGGATGTCCACCCGGAAATGTTGTCGGCTTGAACCACGCCTCGACTGTCAACGCATCGCCGCCGGGAGAGAGGCTGTCGTGGTGCGGCACCTCAATAAGGCTACTTGCACCATTAAAGATCAATGCGCCTCCAATCTTCCCATCCTCCGTCCATTCGGCATCCGTAATCTCGCCATGATTTTCAAACTCGGATAGGTCTGTCGCTTCATCGTTAACCTCTTCATCAAAGAGGTATAATAATACCGTCTCCTCTTCAAATGCAGCGAAACTACTCAGACCGAAACAGAGCACGAGCGCAAAAACTGTCAGTATTCGAGTCATTTGAAAACCCTCCTCTTTATGTAGGTTTACTCGATTTTTCCATGAAACTGGATGTATTATGCACCATCATCTGTTAACGGCGGATTTCAGATTTAATCCGTCCCCATGTTATTGCGAGTTTCCCAGTGACTTCTACCGCAAACGCGACCCCTTTCTGCATATCCTCTTGGATTTGTTCTTGGGAGATTGCGATATTGAGGATACGGAGTTCGTCAATCACACCGTCAACCCAGATGCTCTCAAGTGCTTTCTTGCCAATCCAAACGGAAGCCTCATTTTGATGTAAATCGCCTCCTCGTTCGACTTTCCCGTCTATCTCACCGTCGAGATAGACCCGCACCTCTTTGCCATCGTAAACCATAGCGAGATGGTGCCATGTGTTTAATTGCATCTGCGTCGCGCCATCAGCGACAGCGAAGTCACCGGGGGCGTTATAGATGAAACCGCGAGCTTTTCCGCCGGGGGTGTCAAGTCCCCAGCTACTGTCACCGACGGCACCCTTTCTGGCAATCGGTGGATGTCCGGCAGGAAACGTCGTCGGTTTAAACCACGCCTCAATTGTTATTTGATCGCCGCCCGGATGGAGGCTATCATGATGCGGGACTTCAATAAGACTACTTGCGCCATCAAAGACCAATGCACCACCGATCTTCCCATCCGCTGTCCATTTAGCATCCGTAATCTCGCCATGATTTTCAAATTTAGACAGGTCTATCGCTTTATTCGCTGTCTCTTCATCAAAGAGATATAATAATACGGTTTCTTCTTCAAACCCAGCAAAACTACTTAAAACCAGACAGAACAATAGCACAAGGATTATTAACATTCGAGTCATCTGGGAGTCTCCTTTTAATCCTCGACCCTCTCAACAATCTCACCCGTTTCACGGTCCCTGAAGATACGTTTCATTCTACCGTCCGGCATCCGTTCATCTTTGAGGTGTGCATAGCGTTCATCGGCATCTGGTTGATCTGCGTGTGCGTCGATGGCTTCCGCAGTGCCTCGCCAATCTTCAATTTCAACGGCTTCCCACTGCTTCGACTTTGCGGATTTGTAACAGGCATCAATAACAGCATTCACAACATAACCGTCATAGAAGGTTTCCATCGGTTCGCGTCCCTCGTCCATAGCGTTGAACATATCGAGGAACATATCGCGATAGCCGAGTTCAGCGACCTCATCCCCGACAGGGAACAGCCAACCGGTATCGCTTTCCGCCTTTTCAGCGACATAGCCACCTTGTCCGACAGCCGTGAACATCTCAAACCCTGTACGGAGCCAGTGATTAAGCCATATCGTCCCTTCGCTACCGGAGACCTCATCGCGTAAATCCATACCGCCGCGGAATGCCCATCCGACCTCGAACTGTCCCATCGCGCCGCTCTCAAACCGGATAAGCGCGATGCCGTGATCCTCTGCATCAATCGGATGAACGAGCGTATCCGCCCAACACATCACCTCAAGCGGTCTGTTGTTCTTACCAGCGAAGTTTCGGATAATCTCGATGCAGTGGCACCCCATATCAACGATAGCACCACCACCTGCTTGCTCCAGGTCCCAGAACCAGTCGCTGTGCGGACCGGGATGCGTCTCGCGAGAACGCACCCACAGAATTTTACCGAGCGCGCCGTTTTGGACCGATTCTAAAGCCTTGAGCGTTTTCGGTGGATATACCAAATCTTCAAGATAACCGCCAAAGACACCAGCGTTTTCAACGATGTCCAGCATCGTTTTCGCCTCTTCGGCGGTACGTCCGAGCGGTTTCGTACAGAGGATGGCTTTGCCTGCATCCGCGGCGAGTTCAACCGCTTTCAAGTGTAGATTGTTCGGCAATCCAATGACAACAGTATCCGTCTCAGGATGGTTGATGGCTTCCGCCAAATCGGTCGTTGCGTGTGGGATGTTCCACTCTTCGGCAAACGCGTTCGCGCGTTCCTCGCGGCGAGAGTAAACACTATGGACACGGTCTGCACCGCGCTGGTTATGGAGCGTCATCGTGTAAAACATTCCGATGAGTCCGGTACCGAGCATCGTGACTTTATGGCTCTTCAGTTCTGACATTCCTTATCCTTCCTTTACCGAATTGAAAAATTGGAAGGCTGAAAGGAGGCATCCGTCCTTCTGTTTCTTCCATTCTTCCATCCATTTGCTATTCTTCCATTTTGTATCCTGCGATGACACCCCAATCGTTAACCGTCCAACAGTGGTTCGGATCTGTTGCGTGAACACCTTTGAGCGTTGCACCGCCTGGGATATTCGATATTGTCCATGTGTTCCCGCCGTCGGTCGTATGTAAAACGGAATTGAAACCGCCGACTGCCCAACCGACCATTGCATCAACAAAAATAATATCGTGGAGATCGTCAAACGATTCGGTCTTCTGTTGGTTCCAGGTCGCGCCGCCATCGTTCGTGTGCAGAATTAGACCCTCTTGTCCAGAAATCCAACCGGTGTTTTCATCAACGAAATGAATACCGAACAGATTATTATCAAAGCCTGCGTCCCGTTTTTCCCACGTTTCGCCGCCGTCGGCGGTATGCATGAGTGTCCCGAATGAGCCGATAACCCATCCTGTTGTCGGTGAAACGAACCAGATATTCTCAAGGTTGTTTCGTGTCTCACCGACGCGTGCGCGTTCCGAGCTGCCGACCCAAGTTTCGCCGCCATCGGTTGTTTTGAGGATTGTGTTCTCCGATCCGGCGATGAAACCGGTCGTTTCGCTAATCATCTGGATGCCCATCAAATTGGCGCGCATGCCGCCGCGTCTCCCACCACGTCCAGGGGCATCACTTCTCGCTATTTTCCGTGCCCACGTTTCACCCCCATCTTCAGTTTTCATGATAGTGCCTCTACCACCAGTGATATACCCAACGTTTTCATCTACGAAATAGATATTATACAGCGGTGCTGAACCGCCACCACCGAAACCGCCTGGGGGACCCCCACCGGGAGGACCGCCTTGTCTCTGTTCTGCCCCGGGCGGACGCATATCGATCTCTTTTTTTGCCCACGTCTTGCCGCCATCTGATGTCACCAGCATGAGTCCACCGTCTCCAACAACGAGACCGTTCTCGCTATCCATAAAATAGACATCCTGCAGCATCCCATCGATACCATCCCCGCGGAGGATATCGTCTTCTCGGAGAACTGTCCAATCTGCATAAGCAACCGTCGAGAACGCGATTGCGATAAACATTGCGAAAAGGGCGATAACTGTTCTAATCATGATAATCTCCTTTTTGGGTAGTTTTCAGTTTTCAGTTTGCCTCACAGTGAGAGTTATCAGACAAGAGACTTTCTGTAATAATTCTCCGCTTCCTAAAAACCGCAAAGATAGCGTTATTCCTTAGGGAGGGCTCTTAACTGAAAACTGTTAACCGATAACTGACAACTATCTTGATTGAAACGCGTCATAAATCTGTCGCGCTCTGTTTCCAACATTCATTAAGTAATTTTGACTTATTTCCTGCTTGTAAAGTTCGGTTAAGTCGCCACTCGCCTCACCGAAGGCTTTGGCAAATTTCCGACATTCCGCCTTATCGGAGCCGGAGGCATACGCCTTCGTTTTCGCATCCGTGCCAGACTTTCGGACTTCAACGCACTTATCACGAAACATCAGGTAGCTCCCATCACCGACAAACCGGACATCCTCAAGCGTCGTGAAATCGAGGTTCGGTAGCGCGTCCGCAAGGATCGCGCGCGCCTGATTCATATCTATTTCGCCGTCACGGAGCGCAATCGCGATGCCGAGAAAAAATAGATCGTTTTTGTCGCGTTTCGCCTCACCTTCACGTTTCGCTTCTCGGAGTTTTTCAGGATTCGGTTCGGATTCATTGTAATATGTAATGTCTTCCCGCACGTCACACGTTGCGGAAATCCGATTCTCCGTAAAAACGGCGGAGAGATAATCAGAAAGCGATATATCTGCCTGTTTGCAATGTGCAGCGAGTGCGGTGACAAGCACCATAGACTCGCCTGCGGATTTCTCTCGCATAGCGATGGCAGTGCGTCCACCCTGGCTCCGGATAAGTTCTTCGGGACCTGTAATCATTCCGCCGCTCTCCTCACCTGCGAAAATGAGTCGTGGCTGCACACCGAGTGAAATCGTCTCACCGTAGACATCTTGGACAACGACGGGTGCGTCCGGTGTATCGGCGAGCTGCCGTTCAATTTTCTTCATAATCGCCGCAATCTCTTTGAAACCGACAGGGACGTTAATAACATTAACACCGTTTGCAGCACCCCACTGATCCCAAGCGAGTGCGGAAGGTGTTGTCTTAATCATGAACCGCGGATGCTCTTCCCAAAGTCCAGCAGCTTTGAGCTGCTTCGTATGGAAATCCATCAACATAAGGAACGCTTGGTTCGGTGTATAAATTGTCAACAACCGATCCTCGTCGAGTGTTAGAAAATCGATGCCAAGGTCTCGTAGCACTTCTGCCCGCGAGGCTTCCTCTATTTCACAAACGATGAGCCGATCGCCATCTGGGTCGGTCGCTTCAATGATAGTTCCAACGGGTTGCGTTTTGAGTTTTGTCGCATAGTCTACCGATTTGACAACATCAAGGATACTGAAATCGCAGCCGAGATCGTAGAATTCAGCCGCACCGGTTCTCGGGTTCCGATCAAGTTTCCCGATATTGTGATACAGTGGGTCCGCCTCAACATGAAGCCAGCGGACAGAGTTCGCAATCCCCAACCGTTCAAAGATTGCACGCATCGGACGATACATACACCCGCCAACACAATCAACAACGATTGGTGGTTTCGCCTCGCGGATGAGATTGAGATTCGCATCTGTAGCGACACCGCTTTTAAGGTAGCCGACATAGAGCTGCACGCCGTCGTGCAGTTCATCCAGCCGTTCAAAGTCGATGTGTACGTCATCGGCTGTGCTGAACTGAACCGTGTATCCTTCCGTTTCAGCGGTTTTGAGGATCTCTTCAATCTTGTTGACGAACCGCATGGACTCTTCTGGCAGATATTGACTCCCTTGATTATTGAGGTCTTTGGTCGCGTTCTTCGTGCTAACAGAGTGACTCGATGTAACATGCTCACCGCCGTCTAAATCAAGCATGAAAATCAGGAACGATGCCATCCAGATCGGTAGTGTGCCAAATGCTTTCGGCACGTATGTCCGAATCCCGTGTGCAGCTTGGATACGAGCGATAAATTCGACATATTTCTGTGAGTTGTAACGCACCTCACATCCTGCAAGTTTTTCGATCAACCTTCCATTCGCGGTCTCTTTAGCGACGAGACTTTTTCCGAGCGTTGCCAAGATAATACCGATCTGATTAATCGGAAAGCGGGTATCCCACGGGTATAAGATATTCTGTGGACCGCGGATGCCAGCCGTCGAGACCTGCGCCTCTTTCGCATAGTTCCGAAACCATTCCCAGAGGTTCAAACGCTCAATCAGTTCTTTATCGAGATGGAATGTGAACGCCTCTGACTCGTCTTGTGGAAAAAGGGGTGTTTTAATGGCATCAGGTGTATTCTGCTCAACGACTGCGAAGAGTTGTTGTTCAGTGCGGTCCCGTTTATGGCGGTAGCTTTCGTCAACTGTGATAATCATCAACGTCTCCCGAAAAACACGAATTTGATAGACATGTTATCACATTTCTATATTTTTTTCAAATCCGAATTTGGTGTTACAAACTCCTCCAACAAGAGAAAGGAACACCCGTATTATCGTTCTCTTCCTGAGATGAGCAGGTCAAAGGAATTGCTCTGCCATCCGCCGTCCATGACGATGTTGTCCTTCGTTTCACGCAAGCGATTGACCATACGCGCCTTCATACGACGAAGCACATGCTTATATCCAAGTTGGTTTGCCACGTTGTGGAGTTCGTGCGGGTCGCTTTTCATGTCATAGAGTTCATCCTCGCTGTACGGATTGTAGACGTACTTCCACGAATCCGTTCGCACCATCCTGACAGAGGCAAGCGTCGGTTCATACCCGTGAAATTCGGCGAACACGTCATCGGGCCAATCGTCTACGGTTTCACCGCGTAAAAGCGGCACAATGGATCTACCGTCAAGATTATCAGGTGCTACTGCACCAGCGAGTTCCAAGAATGTAGGCATGAGATCCACAAGGTTCACAAATTCATCGCACGTCGTTCCGGGTGACGTTGCGCCGGGCCAACGGATCACGAGCGGAATGTGGTGCGTCTCCTCGTACATGTGAAACCCTTTGTTGAAAAGTCGATGGCTGCCGAGCATATCGCCGTGGTCGGTTGAAAAGATGACAACGGTATTTTCTGCCATACCGTTCGCTTCAAGACAGTCGAGAATTCGTCGCACTTGGTCGTCGATGAAGGTGCAGAACCCCCAATACGCGGCGATGACCTTCTGCCAATCGGGCCATGTAAGATGGCTGGCGTTCCATCGGAGCATCTCTTTCTGCTGGATGAGGGGTTTATTGATGAACTGTTCATCGAAGTTGCCCCAGCGTTCAACGGTGTCCGGATCGTACATCGTATCGTAAGGAGCTGGCACGGCATACGGGAAATGCGGTCCGAAGAAATTCGCGGCAATCATGAAGGGTTGCTCGGCATCCGAATAGCCGTTGATGCGTTCGATCGTTTTATCCGCAGTCCACGCCTCCATTGTTCGTTCAACGGGGAGTGGAAGCCTGCCATAGCAGGGTGCATCACCACCCCACTCAAAGGGTTGGACTGCATCCCTATCAATTCGGAAGTCAATTCCGTCGTCACGGAGCCACTGATGCCACTCGCTATACGGGTGCCATTGGTCATATCCCCAGAACTCTGTGTCTCCCTGCTTGGCGAGATGCCACTTACCGATGCAACTGACCCGATAGCCTGCTGCGCTCAAAAGTTTCGGATAGGCGGGTTTGTCGAGGATCTGGTTTGCAAACACGCCGTTGAAATTCCCCATATTCGAGAGCTGCCCGTGGTTGTGTGGATAGAGTCCGGTGAGCAGAGAACCACGCGCCGGTGAACAGAGTGCGATCGGCGTATAGGCATTCGTGAACCGCATGCCTGTTGCAGCGATTTCGTCAACAGCAGGCGTTCTACAGACTGGCGCACCGTTGCAACCGAGTGAGTCATAACGTTGTTGATCAGTAAGAAGAAAGAGAATATTCGGAGATTGTGTCATTTTTAGTTGTTCCCTGCGAAGCGTTAAAAGGGGTCAGATACGATAGCGATATTTTTCGGTCCCTTGAAACCGAGTTCGATTCGTTCAAATCGGATTGAATGTTCTCTGTAGAAGTCCTCTATTCCCTCCAATAATGCGTATTGCCCGCGCCGCTGCTCGTCCCAGAAATTGCAGCACGGGATTATCACGGCAGGGCGAACAAGGGCTGCCTCTCCCAATTGACGCAACGCACCATCCGGATGGAGTCCGACTAACAGGTCATAGTAATCCGCCATTTCGGGTTCAAATTGTTCCGGTCGATGCTCTATCCCTTTAAGCACCGTGCGGCGCGGGTCAATGAGTTCACATTCAAAGTTCTTCTTTTTCGTCAGCAGACGTGTCAGTATCCCTTTTCCGCCCGCGACATCAGCGATGTTGTGGATTGTCCTGCCGTATTGTGAAGCGATGAAATCTGCAACGACTTCAAATCGTCGCGGATCACCGTGTACCAGATGTTGTCTTCTGCTCATATCAAGTTCTCCGGGTTCAAACCTTCCAGGGCGGGGTGGACGAACCGACCACCCTTCCGAATAAGAGTTCCATCAAAAAACATCTCTCCACCGCCGTGTTCGGGTGTCTGGAGCATCACCATATCCCAGTGGACAGCGGACCGATTTCCGTTATCTGCTTCTTCATAAGCCTGACCGGGTGTGAAGTGAAAAGAGCCTGCGATCTTCTCATCGAACAGGATATCCAGCATCGGGTTTGTGATATACGGGTTAAACGCAATAGCAAACTCGCCGATATAGCGTGCGCCTTCGTCGGTATCAAGGATGGCGTTGAGTCTTTCAGTGTTATTCGCCGACGCCTCAACGACTTTACCGTCTTCAAATCGGAGTCGGATGTCTGTAAAGGTGGTGCCTTGATAGATCGTCGGTGTATTGAAATGGATCGTGCCGTTGACAGAATCGCGTACAGGTGAGGTGAAGCATTCGCCGTCAGGGATGTTATATTCACCGGCACAAGGGATTACGGGGATGTCCTTGATGCTGAATCGGAGGTCGGTGTCCTCACCGACGATACGGACTTCATCGGTTTCCTCCATCATGGATTTCAGTGGGACCATCGCCTGTTCCATTCGGCTGTAGTCGAGCGTGCAAACGTCGAAATAATAGTCCTCGAACGCCTCTGTGCTCATCTTCGCCTGCTGCGCCATCGCCGGGTGGGGCCACCGTAGGACGACCCATTTTGTCTGTGGCACGCGGATATCGTTAAGCGGTCGCGACCAATGCTTTTGATAACGCTGGAGTGCCTCTGACGGGACATCAGACATCTCTGTAATGTTGTGGCTACCACGGATCCCGATATACGCCTGCACTTTTTTCATGCGATATATTTCGTATTCGCCAATCAGTTGTATACCGGCATCGTCGCCACCGAGGATAATTTCACGTTGGATCCGGTTCTGCTTGAGTTCAACGAGCGGGATCCCATCTGCTTTCCGCACGGCACGGATGAGCGCAATGACCATCTCCTGCGGGATGTCGATGCCTTCAATAAGCACAAATTCACCGGGTTGGATTTTCGTAGAATGGTTTGTAAGTACATCTGCAAGTTTATCAAGTCGCGGGTCGTGCATAGCCACCTCAATTAATAGATGTTGTCTGATTTGAGAAGTTTTTCGGTATACTATCGGCGAACGATGTCCACCACGCCTCATCTCCGTTGATTTTTAGGAGATGCGTGTTCCGGGGTGCATCATTCGCGCCTAAACCTTTTTCGATGATCTGTGTATCAGCGTCATGTTCCAGTAAAACAGCCAGTGTACCTTCCAGGCGTTCAGGAGAACGAATCGCAATAATACTGACAATCTCAGCGGATTGCAAATCCAAGAGGAAATCGACGTTCCAGAACAATTTTTTGCCATTTTTGGGTAGCGGGTCCCGAGGTCCCAAACCGCATTCGGCGAATTGGTGTACCATTTTTTCTCGGATAGCGTGTGGTGGCTTATCTCCACTTCGCGTTGCGTGCCGGACGAGTCGCCGCGCCAATGAAGTGGAACCTTTTTCTGAAAGGGCAGAACCGACATACGTATAATCGCCAGCAGGTAGTGCGATCCGTTTACCTTTTTTAAACCGTCCGAATTGGAGTGTAGTGTTCTCTTTAAGGCGAATCCGCAAAATGTATGTGCCAGCCTGTGAATCACTACCGATGATAAGGAGTTGGTTTAAGATATCTTCCATATTCAGATTATACCTCTATTTGTTGATGAATGTCAACTTTTTTAGAATTTGTGTGTTGAAACAAAAGGGGGAATCTATTAGAATAGAATTCGGGCAGGAGAGGATATCTGTGAATAGCAGTTAATTATCAGCAAAACGCGTAAGTCCAACTATCAGGCAGGTTGGATAAACTACCTACCTCAACGAACCGCAAGGAAAATTTAAAGAATGAAAATAGGGCAATTATCCATCGGATATGTTACGGTCATTGTGTCGCTGATAGTACATCTTCTCCCAGTCTGGGGATTCAAGTATTTTCCAACGCAGGACGGCGCAAGCCATATCTACAATGCTTATGTCCTGAAAGAATACCATAAACACGAAAACTACCGGCTACGTGAAGTCTACGAACTGAATACCACTTTATTTCCGAACTGGACCTCGCACATTCTTCTTGCAGCACTGTTGTACATCTTCCCACCACTCATTTGCGAAAAGATCGTGCTGACGCTCTGTATTGGCCTCCTACCGCTCTCGCTCTTCTATTTCCTCAACGGTGTCGAAAAAAGAAACACGGTTTTCGGACTGCTTGGGTTTCTTTTTGCATACAATTACCTGCTGCACATGGGGTTCTATAACTTCGTCCTCAGCATGTCGCTGTTCTTCTTCGCTTTGGGATACTGGTGGCGCGTGAAGGATAACCTCCGGTTAACCAACATGATCGTCCTATACATCTTGCTGATGCTGACCTACTTCACGCACTACCACTCCTACGCGTTGCTGATCGTATCGTTGACGTTCTTCGCTCTCTACACACCCGTTTATAGCATCCTACGTGAGGTATTCGGTCATAAAGAGCCATCACAACCGCTGATGTCCCGCTTCAGAGCGAGCGCGATGAAACTCAAATCAGCACTGATTTTCCTCGTCGGACTTATACCGGCTTACTTCATCCTGTTCTCCTACTACTTCTATCTATCGAACACACACGGAACCGGTGGCGATCATAAGGGATTTGAATGGTTAAACGACTATTTCTTTGCCATGAAATCTTTGGTCTCTTTCCGGGATGACCATGTGCTTATCGGACGGGTGCTGTTAGTCTTTTTCACCATCGCCTTGGTACTCACCGTCTTCAGTAGAATTCGGCAGTACCATCAATTCCGTGAATCAGAGGAATGGAAAGAGACCGGTGAACGGCTTTGGACACGCGCTGTGAGCCAAATGGATGGGTTCCTGCTCATGGCAGTCCTTATCGCGATTATGTATTTCATAGCACCGTGGTCAGGCTATAGCGGCGGTTGGATAAACGACCGGTTTCACCTGTACATATTCCTCGTGTTGCTTCCATTTTTCGCTGTCAACGTGCATCGCTACGCAAACTATGCGGTGGCGGTGGTTATCATCGCTCTCTCCTTATGGCATCTCGGTTACAATGTCCACACTTACGCGTTACTCAACCGAGACATCGCCAACGCACTCTCACTCGAAGGTATAGACGAGAAGGATACGATTCTCACGAGCGAACCACCAGAATGGGGAGGTTTTTCAGATGCACTCGGCTTTGAACCGAAATACGTTGAACCCTTCGGACACATCGAGTGCCTGCTGGCAACAAATAGGGGAATCGCCTACCTCGATAACTACGAGGCGGATACAGATCACTTTCCGCTACAATACAAGCATAAAGAATTGCCTGCGGACTATGCCATCATCTGGCGGACAGCGTATGACGATGTCCCTGGTTTGGAGGAAGCGTATGAGCTCCTTGATACCAACGACTATAATCGACTCTACCGCCGTAAGCGCGCAGCACCGGACACCGAAATATGGGGCAGTGGAAGTGCTGTCACCTTTGACATGCAACCCGATAATGGACAGACAGCACCGGGATACATCGCTGTCCATGCGGATACGGTCTATACGGATGGACAATACGGCTGGCTAACGGAATCCGAACGGGACGACTTTGGTATCCCTCAAACTGGGGGTTCTGAAGTTCCACAGCCGTACGAGGATAACATTTGGGGAGCGGAAGATGGCGTTTTCCGAGTCGCACTTCCCAACGGGACGTACGAAGTGACATGCTATTTCAGTGGAAGCGAATCTGAACCCTTAGAGATAAACCTCATTGCGGGTAGAGAGAAGCAGATTCAACAGTTACGAATTCCTGCTGGAAATGAGACGATTGAGAGGCGTTACAATATTATAATTACCGATGAACACCTGACGCAAGTGATCTATACCCGTGGAAAAGGGAAATACAAAAGGTGGGGCTGGAGCGGTTTCACCATTCAATCAACCGAATAAGGAGGGCGGAACTCATACATTTCTGCCAAACTCCGGTTCTTGAATCGGGATGCGTAATCGTCCCAATATTGTCGTGGTCTTGTGCTTTCCATCTCCTAACCCTTTCTATTGGATAAACGTTTATACTCCGAGAATTTATCTTGCACCAAACCTTTGGCGAAGAGGCTTTTGCTCAGATCGAAACCCTCCTTAATAGAATCTGTCCATCCAAAACAGTAGAAGGCAGCACCAGCATTCAAGCAGACGAGGTCCAGGATTGGCTTAGGCGTTTGATTTTTTAGGAGAGATCGGAAAATCTCTGCATTCTCATCATTATCACCGCCTGGAATAGTATTATAATCCTGTTCCGTAATCCCGAAGTCTGAAGGTTTAATGTCATATTCTTTGATCACACCGTCAGCGAGTTCAAATATATGTGTGGGTCCAGAGATTGAAATTTCATCGATTCCGGGTTCGCCGATAACAATTAAGAATCGCGTCCGTCCAAGTTGGCGGAGTACTTCAGCCAGTTTTCTACCGGTCTCTACATCAATTGTTCCAAGGATTTGATACTGAGGGTTTGCGGGGTTACATAATGGCGCACTGAGATTAAAAATGGTTCTCCTGTCAGCCACTTGTCTGGCAGTCACAACTTTTTTCATCACCGGATGATATGTCCGCGCAAAGAGAAAACACACTTTCGTTCTGGCGAAAATCTTCTGTAACAGGTCATCCTCAAAATCGAATTCACAGCCAAGTTTTTCGAGTAAATCAAAACTACCGTTCGGTCGCTTTGAACCTTTATTCCCATGTTTAATAACTGGAACACCACCGGCAGACAAGACAAATGCAGCAGTTGTGGATACGTTGAACCGATTCAAACCACTACCACCCGTACCACATGAATCGACAGCGTTGGAAGGCAGAGGAATGGGTCTTGACTTTGCCAACAATGCCTTTGAAAACCCGAGTATCTCATCGGCACTTTCGCCTTTTTCAGAGAGTGCTATCAGCAGTTCTGCTATCTGTCCGTCCGGTACATCTTTTTTAAGTATCGTATTCAAACACTGCTCGGCTTCATCGGATCGAAGCGATTCACTTGTTTTGATCTTGCCAATGTAGGCTGAAATCATGATTTCTCCTATCCTGAAGCCAGAAAATCGAATTCCAATGCATCGCCTATAGGCACATAACCGATTTTAGTATAGATGCTATTGGAGGTCGGATTTGATAAATCGGTATATAGGCTGCAAAACGAGTAGCCGTCCGAGAGTAGTTTCTTCGTCAACAACAAAACACATGAAGTCGCATATCCTTTACCGCGGTGCTCAGGTGGCGTGTACACCAGACCGATTGTAGTGCCGTTTCTCATTGGGCGGGATACGCCAGCAATAGACACCGGACCCTCGTTATCCCATACATACAATTCCTGATCCTTGATAAGTTTCTTGGCACGGCTTTTAGCACTTTCAAGACTGACAGGTTCACCTATCGCTTCCGAGAGACCGACAATCCATCGCGCCATAAGCGAGTGGTCATCGCTATACGCGAAACGCATCTCCCCGGGTGAAAGTGGCAGATTCGCAACGGTTCTCGCTTCAAATACACGCATGCGCTTGTTCAGTTTGGCTGATACACCAATCCCGCCTTCAACCCAACAATCAGAAAACGTTTGGGCTTCCACTGCCGGTCCAACAATCCCCGGTATTCGGACATCAATTCCACGTAGATAATCCACGAGACAAACGACAGCTGCTTGGATATCCGTGTCAACCTTGCTCAAAATGATTTTCTTAGGCGGTGTCATTACTGCAACACCGACGACTCGTCCCTGTTCCAAAATACTTAAGAGAAGGGGTAACTCAGAGGTATAATAGTACGGGTCTTCAGCAAGTCTATACGCCAAACCGATAGGCAGATTGTTTTCACTCTCATTCTGTTCCAGATAGGCACCTGAAAGTGAAATAAGCTCGCTCGCGTGATTATGAGATAATATTTCAACTATTGTTTCTTCGTTCATTATCTCTCCAATACATCAAGACAAGCTTTCAAGCGACGATCATGATCGGCGAATTGTTTTAGCCACTCGACGACTGTTTTGCCATCCGCAAGTCTGGCTTGCAAATCCGCGCCCTGTTCTACCAGATACCGCGTCGTTTCTACATGTCCATGACCGGCTGCGCAGTAGAGCGGGAAATGCGCGTGATCTGATGTTGCATCGACATCTGCACCGCTGTCGACCAACTGTTCTACAATTTCCAAGTCACCGTTTCGAGCAGCATGGTGTAAGGCTGTATCGCCGCGGGCATAACGCTCTTGGACTAACATTGGCTCGTCACAGAGCATTGCGTTAACTCGCTGCACATTGGCTAAGAAAACGGCGTATATAAACTGACGCGCCGTTTCGCTTGATGGCTTGGCATGTGCATCCAAACCGCCGTAAGCAATGAGTAACGATACGACCTCCTTATTGTCTGGTACTTCTCCAGCGTAGTGAATCGCATAACCATCATGCGCTGCCAAATCAGCACCACAGTCTATTAGATATTTAACAACATCATAATGCCGCCTTAATCCGGCATGAAATATAGGACGCCATTCGTGTTCGTCGTCCTGGTTGACCAGACGAGGATCCTGTTCAACGATTTTCTTTACCAAATCCAGGTCCCCATTCGCTGCTGCGTCATGAATTGAACCGATTTCCATATTTATTCTCCATCGTGTTAGGTTAATTGTATTTCCAAAAATAAATAGTAATTTAGGTTTACATTATATATGATAACATATTTGATTCAAAAATGCAAATTCATTTGACTTGTTGAAGGCATTTTCTTTGGAAATGATTCCGGGTAGACTCTCAATACATACCTATGTCGAAATGGTGTGAGTTGACTCATGGTGTCCATAATGCGTCAATTTTGTCCATGATTGACTCCACTTTTTCATGCTGGTTGTGTTCAAGAACATAGAGTAAATCTGGAAACGGGGCGGTACGACGATAAAAAGCACAGCGAGAATACCAACCCTCGTCAATAACGCCATTGTAATAAGCGACCAAATCGCCAACATCTTCTGCGGGGTCACCAATCGTGCAACTTCCCCAATCAATAATTCCAGTGACGGTTTCCCTATTGACATCAACTAAAATGTTATGTGAATAAAAGTCTTGATGAATAAGGACGGCGGTAAAACAATGGATAGACGGGTTGACCATCACCTGTTTAAAATAGGTGCTAAGTTCTTCTTGCTGTCGGTGGGTGAGCAGTGGAAAAACGTAGGTTTGTATTTTTCCGTACATTTTGGTTATCCCTTCCTGCCATGCCTGTGGTGTCGTATAAACATCGGTCTCAAATAAGTCTCGCACACGGTCTACGGGAAAGCAATGCAATGCGGTGAGAAAATCCCCTAACGGCGGTTTCCACCACGATGCCGATTGTACTTGAGGTGGACACTGATCCAGTGGCATTCCCTCAATGAAGGCATATCCGCCAAACACAAACGGGTAATGTTGTGTGGGATGCCCATGGTAGAGATACTGAGGAATAGACACCGGAACGGTTGGAGCAAGTTCGGTCAGTAAACGTATCTCACGGACCAAGTCGTGTGCTGCGACCTGATGTTTAGGGAAACGAAAAACGAGCTGCTGATTAACCAAAAACGTCCGATTCGCCCAACCTTCGCGGAGTGGTTCCCATGTTTCAATCGGCAACTGAGGGAAGTTTTCGGTAATCGCTGCGTGGTAGTCCTTTTCTGTCAGTTTGAACATAGTTCACCACGAGATCTTGGAACTAAAGATTGATTTTTTAGCCAATCGCTCATGAATCGGAGCCTTTTCTTGGAAATCTGTCCTCGTTTTCTCAGTTATGAGCGTTTTGAATAAATCAAAGAAGACGGCCTTCAAATTGCTTCTCCTTCAGATTGTTAAAGGGATGCGAATCCGCGACAAGGCACATTAGCCGAGCGCGTTCACTACAGCGTTGCCGACCTGTGAGGTTGTGGCTTGACCGCCTAAATCGGGTGGGAGGGTTTTGCCTGCCTCAACGACTTTTAGCACCGCTGCATCTATCGTTTCTGCCGCTTCTACCTCACCGATGAAACGAACCATCATCGAACCAGAGATAATTGCTGCCAGTGGATTCGCGATGCCTTTCCCCATAATGTCCGGTGCGCTCCCGTGAACCGGCTCAAACATCGACGGGAATCGACGTTGCGGGTCAATATTGCCGCTTGAAGCCAGCCCCATACTTCCAGTGATAATCGCTCCGATGTCCGTGAGAACATCCCCAAACAGGTTGCTGGCGACGACGACATCAAAATCCTCTGGCCTCCGCACGAAATCCATACAGGCTGCGTCCACAAGCAACGATTCCGTCTCTATGTCGGGATACTTTTCAGCCACCCGCTCGAAGGCAGTATCCCACACAATCATGCCGTAGCCTTGCGCGTTCGATTTGGTAATCGAAGTGACTTTGCGCTTCTTATCGCGTGCGCGAGCCTGCTCGAAGGCATAAGCGATAATGCGCTCACAGCCGCGGCGCGTAAATACGCCAACTTGCACGCCGATCTCTTCGGGGAATCCTTGGTACTGAAATCCGCCGACGTTGGCATACTCGCCCTCCGTGTTCTCTCTTATCACCACCAGATCGATGTCCCAGGCACCTTTGTCCTTAAGCGGGGTGTTAATGCCCGGATAGAGGACACTCGGTCGCTCACAGACGTACTGATCGAACCTCCGTCGGATTGGTAATAGAAGTCCATTGAGCGCAATGTGGTCTTGGATGTCGGGATGTCCGACTGCGCCAAGATAAATCTGATCAAACGTTGCCAACGTATCCAAGGCATCTGCGGGCATCATCTGCCCATGCTCGAAGTAGTAGTCTGAACCCCACGGAAACTCCACAAAGTCCCATTTGATGTCATATCTGTCAGCGATAGCGTTGAGAACCTTCAGGCCTTCCTCTATCACTTCAATTCCAATTCCGTCTCCTCGAATTATCGCAATCTTGTATTCAGCCATACTTTCCTTTCTAAGATTTCTAATCTAAGTTGTCATTTACTGTCTCACTGAGGTTTTTTAGCTATAAAATCAAACATGAACGCATCCGCAACAGGCATATAGCCGATTTTGGCGTAGATGCTGTTAGAAGTTGGGTTTGATAGATCGGTATATAGGCAGCAAAATGAATAGCGATCCGTGAGCATCTTCTGGGTCAACAACAGAACAGATGAAGTTGCATACCCTTTATTGCGATGCTCAGGTGGTGTGTACACTGAATGGATTGCTATGCCATTTCTTGTTGGGCGGTCCACGGCAGCGATAGAGACAGGGCCCTCGATATCCCAAATGTGTAATTGCCGATTCCGGATGAGTACCTCGGTCCAATTTTGAGCAATGTCAAAACTGATAGGCTTCCCGACTGCTTCTGAGTAGTCTGTAATCCAGCGCGCCATGAGTGGGTGGTCCTCTGGACGCGCGAGACGTAACTTCCCAGGTGAAAGTGGAAGATCCGCGACGCTTCTTGCTTCAGATATACGCATCCGCATGCCTATTCTGGCTGATACATCAAGTATACCTTCAACCCAACAATCAGAAAAGGCTTGAGCTTCCGCCGCTGGTCCAATAATCCCCGATATTTGGACATCAATTTCACGGAGGTAGCCTACAAGCTGAACGACAGCGGTCTCAACCTTCGTGCCAATCCTGCTCAAGACAATACGACCATGACCATAACGTGGTATCATCAGCGCAACACCGACGGCTTTCCGGTGTTCCAAAATACTTAACAAAAGCGGCGGTTCAGAGTCGTAACCGTCTGGGTCTTTAGCGAGTCTATAGGCGTAACCGAGAGGCCGATTGTTTTCACTCTCATCCTGTTCCAGATAGGCACCCGAAAGTGAAATAAGTTCGCTTGCATGATTATGAGATATTATTTTGATCATGATGTTTCCTATCGCCTTTAAGTTTTCTCGTTGCCAATAATATTTTAACCGAGTTCCGCTCATTATTCAAGCGATAAAATATTTACACATATATGATTTTATGTTATGCTTTAAAGCAAAACTGGGATTGGAAAATCAGTACAACTTCTGGTGAAACAGGAGAGGAGAAACAGATGTCAAACGCTCAAGAAATAGGTTGGAGTGCTGTTAGTCAAACTGGCGTTGTTGCCGCGGGCGGAGCGAAAGCGGTTGCTGCAGGAATCGAGATTCTGGAAGCCGGTGGAAACGCGGCGGACGCAGCTGCAGGGACGATTCTCGCACTCAATGTCACAGATCACGGTGCCTGTTCTATCGGGGGTGAGGTACCCCTTCTTATCTTCGACGCACAGAAACAGGAGGTCAAATCGCTCTCTGGACAGGGTCGTGCCCCGCTTTCACAGGCTGCTGTCGATTGGTACATGGAAAACGGTATCCCAGATGGCGACATCAAAATGGCACCCGTACCATCGGTTGTAGACCTCTGCACGACCACGCTCAAGTTATATGGCACGAAAACGTTTGCGGACATCGCGGCACCGACACTGGCACTATTGGATGCTGGTGAAGCGGACTGGCACACTGACTTGGCGGTCACGCTACGTCGGATGGTCGAGTCGGAACAGCAGACATCCGGGAGCCGTGAGGAAAAAATCCAAGCGGCAAGCGATCGGTTTTACGGACGCAACGGTGCTGATACCGATATTGCCGATGCCTTAGAAGGTTTTTACATCGATAAAGGTGGATTTCTACGTAAAAGAGACCTCGCTGCCCATGTTACACTTGTCGAAGATCCTGTGACAGTGGATTATCGCGGGTATACAGTGTATAAATGCGGTCCGTGGACGCAAGGTCCCTATCTCTGTCAGGCACTACATTTACTGGAAGGTTTCGATCTCAAAGCGATGGGACAGTTCTCAGCAGACTATGTGCATGTGGTCACGGAAGCACTGAAATTAGCAATGGCTGACCGTGACGCGTATTATGGCGATCCAGAGTTCGTGGATGTTCCGTTATCTACACTACTCTCCGATGCCTATACCGAAATCCGACGACCCCTGATTGATATGCAGAAAGCATCGCACGAAGCCAGACCCGGCGACGTACATAACATGGAACCGATAAAGGCGGACGGTGTATTTCGACCTGGTGTCGGCGGAACGACGACCTGCGCGGTTGCTGACCGATGGGGTAACGTCGTCGCTGCGACACCGAGTGCTAACGTCTACCACGCAGGCGGGATGGTCGGTCCAACAGGTGTCAGTTTCGGCAACCGTTTGCGGAGTCTCAACACAACGCCAGGGCATCCGAACTGTATCCAACCGGGAAAGCGTCCGAGAATTACGTTGACACCTACACTGGTACTTAAGGACGGCGCACCGATTTTAGCCATTAGTGTCGCAGGTGGAGACTTGCAGGATCAAGCGACGATGAATTTGTTGCTGAACTTCGTTGAATTCGGCATGCAACCGGAAGCTGCTGCCACAGCCCCACGTTTCGCCACCGCACATCACGAAGACTCGTTCGATCCGAATCCGAACCGTCCAGAGACCTTCGGGCAAGCGGGTTCGTTGACGATCAATGATAGCGTGAGCGAAAACGTAAGGGCAGAACTTGCCAATCGCGGTCATCAGATCAGAGCACACGGAAGGGCTATAGCCGCGCCTTCTATGCTCCACATCGACAAAGAGAGTGGAATATTCTATGCTGCTGGTGATCCAGCTGCAGGAAGGCACGCGGCGGGATTGGCGTAAAAATGAGGCTGCCCATCAGAAAAATCTTATGGACATCGTTCGCAACGAACGGGTCAATTTTACGCGTCAAAGTCACCCCGCAAGATACGTTCGGAAGGTGACAAGGCATCTTGGTTGTCCAACGCTACCTCAATATCTGACTTTTTCCATAAGGGACCCACATGCATCATCTTAAAGGGTTCAATTTCTGTGTTCCCGTCAACCTTACGACAAACGTATAAAGATTCGAGAGGAACGAGGTCCGCTAAAAGCGAAGAGTGCGTTGTCACAATGAATTGGATATCTTCAAGGTGCATGCGAGTCTCCAGAAACCGAGCAATGCGTTGCATTCTGCGAGGGTGAACGCCATTTTCTGGCTCCTCAAACCCTATCAACGTCGGAGGCTCTTTGGCAGCAACGAGTGCTAAGAGTCCTAAAATTCGGAGTGTGCCATCCGATAATACACGGGCAGATACACGTTTCTCGCCTTCACACAGTGCCAATTCCACTTCACCCAACTTATTGATGCTCACATCAATACCGGTTACGGAGGGAATCATCGCGTGCAGTGATTTCTCAACGGATTCAAACTGCTGTCTATTGAGTCCTTGCAAAGTATTAAGGAAGGCTGCGAGGTCTTCACCCATCAATCCGATCTGGTGTACCTCCTTAACAGGATTGGGAAGTCGCATCCGCTCTCTCGGTTCCAAGTAGAAAGTGAACCAACTCGCTAATTCCTGTTGTATGGCAACCAGATGCGGGTAGTGCGGTGGGTAGTGCGCCATTGAAAGGATACTATAGTCGAGATACCGCTCATAGTGGGTTGGACGTGCTTGCCCCTCCATCCGTAAATGTAGCCGATTCTCAATCTGTTCCAAAAACGGTTTGCGTCGCCTATTGAGTTCGCCATCAACATTGAGTGCTGCGAGGTACTCGTCCGCCACACGTAGAATACCCAATCTTGGGAGCATTTCAAGCACAATACGATAGCGTAGATTTTCCTCACGGACCGGAGGCAGGCGTTTTGAAACGGATTCGTCTGTGTCCGGCGGTATTCCTTTCATCTCCTGAATTTGCCGATTGACCTTCTCAATAATTCTGGCGGAAAGTTGAATATCCACCTCTATACTAAACGAGACCGTCTCCTGTGCAAGTAGTCCCTCGATGCCTTCCTCTCCAAAAGCGAACGATTCAAGCGGTCGCCCGCGATAAGGTAGATCAAACGCATCTTTCAAGGTTCGATGGGTCGTTATCCTGGATAGAAGTTGTAAGACATCAAGAAAATTGCTCTTTCCTGAAGCGTTGGGACCAACAAGCACAGCAAGGTGTTCAAGATGTACCTCAAGATCATTCAGTGATTTATAACCTTGAATTTTGATTCGCTTCAGCATCGTAACCTCCTCCATTTAATATCCGAGACCTCTCAGATATTCCCGATTCACGACCGCAGCTTCGGCTGGCGGACGCAGCGGATACGGACGGTCCAGCTCGACAGAGACCCATCCGTCATAACCGACGGCTTCGAGTCCTTCAAGTGCGGCTTTGACATCAAGTCCCAAATTTCCTGCACCGAGTTCCGCGAAACGCGCCTTTTCCCCAAAGCGTTGCGTCCTATAATCCCATGTTTCAGGATCGTCTGCGTGGCAGTCTTTGAGATGGACATGTCCGATCCGATTCCGCAAATTTTCGCTCTCAAAGACCTGCATCGGATTGCTCCCCGCGGCGAGTATATGGCCTGTATCGAACAGTAACCAGAGGCTCGGTGCCGCAGCCAAGAGGCGTTCTGCATCATCAACAGTCTCAAGCAAGGTTCCAAGATGCGCGTGGTGGAAGCCTTTGATGTTGTGTGCGTCGCAATACGCGAGAATGTCGTCTAAAGTTCGGGCGGCGTTCTTAAAATCTTCATCACTCGGATCGGGACCACCCCATTCTGAACGTCTCAACGACGGCACTTCGGCAGCATCATTGCCCAAAGCAATGTTGAAACGGACCCTATCAAGTCCAGCACCACCAGCATTGACGATATGGAGTCCGAAACTGCGTGCAAGCGTTGCCATCTCAACGAGTTGTTCAGGGCTTTGAACCCCTAAACCTTCGACACCGTCCCAACCGGCATCGGCAACTTCGCGCAATACTTTTTCTGGATTATCTCGCTGTTCACCACCAAATTGAATTAGATGGCAAGCAAGTCTGAATTTGCCCATGAATATACCTCCTTACTTATCCAACCGACAAATATAATTTTTTCCCAAGCACTTTCGCGTACTTTCCTAAAGTTGACAATCTAACATCTTCCGCATGGTTTTCCATTCTTGAGATAGCAGACTTCTTGGTATTCAATTTTTCCGCGACCTCTTCTTGAGTTAAACCCGCCTCCTCTCTGGCTTGCCGGAGGAGAACTCCGATCTTGAATTCCAAATAACCAGTTTCGTAATTCTCGGCAAATTCAGAGTCTCTGGCTTTACGCTTTTCGACATACTGTTTTAAGTCACTCATTACTTTTTCTCATATATACAAGCATTGCTCATTTAAATTTTACTCTTGTTGAGTGATGTTAAGGACAAACGCTGGTCGGGGTTTTGATATAACCACACCTCCATGTTCTTCTTAACAGCAGCCCATTCGCTGTCTAACATGGAATACCACGCAGTATCCCTGTTTCTACCTTTTACGATTATATGTTGTCTGAAGATACCTTCAAATTTAAAGCCGAGGCGCAATGCTGCTGCTCGAGATTTTTCATTCAGAGAATCACATTTCCATTCAACACGACGGTATTTCAGTCTATCAAAAGCCTCACAGAGCATCAGGTATATGGCTTCTGTGTTCACGTTCGATCGCTGAGAATTTGGTGAATACCAAATATGTCCAAGCTCCAATCGCCGCATATCTGAAACGATATTTAAGAAACTTACCATACCAATCCGCTGCTTGGATTCAAGATGGTGGACGGTAAAGAAGAGTGGATCTTGAGACGCAGCACCCTCTTCAAGCCATTTATGCATGCTGTGTGTGCTATCAAAGGGACCGTAACTCATGTAAGTCCAAACTTTATCCTTTATATCCGATCCGTGGGAACATTCATAGAGTTCCGCAACATCGGTTTGTGGGTTGACAGGTGATAGCGTAATAAATTTACCTTTATAGTCCATCCTTTGCGGCACATCAACGTATGCAATCGGTTGAACGATATTTCCGACTTGGAGAGATGATCGTGTCATAGTAATCCTTTTTGTGTTTGTTATTATTTCGTTGATTGCGCGATTGACTTCTTACTTGAATGCATACTGCCACCGATAGTATTGACCGTGATTGGTGGCGGCGGTTAATAAATCAGGTGCGATGATGCCTTTAAGATCATCTAAAATAAACATGCCTGTATTTAAGCGGTCCTCATCAAAAATACGACTTTGAGCCGTCCGAATTACATCGCGCTGTGCCTGTTGAGAGAGTTGAGATTCAACAAACCCATCAATCCACAACCCACGATAGGTCAATGTGTCAACAGGTATAAGACAAACAGTCTTTGGCATATCCATGGCGAATTTCCAAGCCAATCGCCTCCAAAGGAAGAGACTACGCACTTGCGCATCCGTCGTAAAGCCTACTTTCGCAAATGCCTGCTGACTCGCAAAATTATCAATGCGGATTGATGCTTCAGCCGAACGTGCTCCGAGACGAGAACCGTAGGTTAACGCTTCCTGAATGAGAGAAGTCCCAATTCCCTTCCCCTGACTCGTAGCGCGAACAATAATAAGATCTATTTCCCATCGAGGTGTCGGGTTAGACACCAAAAAAGCGGAAAGGAAACCTACCACTTCGCCAGCCTCAACTGCAACGAAGACTTGATGCGCAGGCGACGAAATGTGATCCGAGAACACATCAAAGAGAAGCGATTCTCCCCATGTCTCTTGTAATATTCGGTGGATTGCTTCTGCATCATCTGGATGCGCGAATCTAATATCTAATACCGTCTTAAAAGAAAATTGGCTGAAGGTGTTGATTTTCATGGTCACTCTGTGTCCGAAGATTTTTTCATCTGTTCTTTGAGAAATACCAGAACCTCGGCTGCCTCGGCACCACCCACCTCGGCATGAGCAATCAGAGGGATACCATGGGGTCCAAGAAGTGACAACGCATCGGGACGCTGAGCGACAAATGCCCGAACAATTTCGGTGTACCCCAGCATTGCAGCTGCAAAGATGTCCAAGCGGGCACCATGATCGAGCAGATACTGTGCTATATCTCTATGACCCACGTGGGCGGCTGCACCCAGTGCGGTTTCCCAATCGCCTTCGCCCCAGTCCCACGCCGCGTTAACGAGTGTCGGTTCTTGATCAAGCAATTGCTTGACCCGTTGAAAATCGCCATGCGCCTTGCCAACGAATTCCTCAACCAGAGAGGCCTCTAACCTCTGATTCTTTTCCATAATTTTTCTCCTTGTATCCTTCGTGTTGCCTCCTAACGCTCGAATCGACTAATGTTTGGATGTACTTCTTACTCATCATTCCGCGACGCACCGTGAAGTTCTGCCCAAGTAAATAGATGTGGTGTCAGTTTAATCAATATCTCTATCTGCTTTGAGCAGCCCCCAAGTTGTGGCAACCTTATCTAACGGCGATACACTCAAAACCTGCTTCATATCTTGTTGAATCTCATCTTCAGTCAGCACACGGTTATAGATGACAAACTCATCAAGCATTCCACCATAAGGCCACGCACCATCAAGACGGTTGCCGAACCAGTGATCTGATTGAGAGACAGGAATTTCGCCTTTCAATGTATAGGTGTTATCAAGTTCGCCGTTGATATAAAGCCGAAGCTCCTTATCAAACTCATAAACAGCGGCGACGTGCGACCACTTATCGGTCGGAATATCGCTCTTTGTGCTGTTCCATGTGCGTCCACCAGCACCCGGACATCCCATCCATACGGACGGTTTACCCTGATGGATACTCAAATAATACGTGTGAGGGTTCGCCTGCCCGCGGACATTGCGATAATCGCCGACACTCTCTGGGTGAACCCACACCTCCATCGTCAAGCTCTTGGTAATCGCCAGCGTATCAGATGCTGGAGCCGCGACGACACCCTTCTGAATCTGCTCATTAAAAAACACACCCGAATTGATCTTCCCGTTCTTCTCCCATTTGGCATCACCTTCGAGGGTGCCGTGGTTGCCTTTGCCACTCAGGTCTTCAATATCTTTCCCCTTTCCCGCATCAAACGAGTAGTAAAGGACCATTGCGTCGTCTTGAATAGCTGTGCTTACGAACGGAAACAAAAAAATAAATGCCGCGCTCAGAATATAGAAAACTATCCATCTCATTTTAAACCTCCATGTCAAGATGTCGGCGCAAACGCCTTGAGAAACGTTGAGGTCGCGTCAATGTCGATTTTATAGATCTTCCGGCGTGCGACACACTGGATAGGTGGTTCTATGCGCCTTACATTTGAGAGTTTCCAACAGACATAGTTCGGGATCCAATTTAATCCTTGCGCTTCTGCTTCTTCACGCGTCCATTCGTGAGCACCCGTAATGTCCACGACTGCGCGTGCCAGTCCGTTTGGATCTTCCTGTCCTTCCTCGGTCAAATAAATCTCATTCTCCACCAACACAAGATCGAGAAATGGGATTTCCGGTGGAAGCCAACGTCGGATTTCGACCACTTTCTCTCCTGCAACAATGCGTTGTACAGACGGTGAAACTATGGACAGAGCGTTAACTATCAAAACTGACTTACTGCCAAGCGTCATCTGGTGGGTAAATGATGGAACTTCCGCCGCCTGCACCTTTGAAATCGCTCTCAGCGAACCAGTCTTTGACGGTATCCCGCCATTTGATGAAGTGTGGTGCTTTCAGATGCTCTTGGAACGCTGCCTCGTCTACATAGACTTCGTAAAGCCAGATCCGGTTCGGATCAGCACCGTCCTGAATCACATCAAACCTCAGACAACCGGGTTCATTCGCAACGGAGCCTTTCGCATCGTCTATCATGGCTTCAATGAACGCATCCCTATGACCCTCTTTAATTTGAATAGGTGCAATAATAACAAACATAACTTTTCTCCTATGAGTGATTTTTTTCTTGTTTCGGTGTAGTGCACCGAATGCACATTAGCATACCACAATTGGAGATAGATGTCAATTAGGTTGTCAGTTGTCGGTTTTCAGTTATCAGAATCAAAATCTCGTAGGTGTTTTTGCTTGGGTGTTTCCCCCAGGTTGAACGGGACCTGACTAAAGACGTTATAGAGACGATAGTCTTCAAACTCACTAAGCACCTGAAAGTCTTAGAACAGGAGTGAAACCCAACGTCTGATCTGAATGCCAAAAACTTGACACATCCATTAGTTGAGAATTGTAACCTTACGCCGATGCAACCGTCAATGTCCTCAATTTATCCGAATCTAACTCGACCCCCAACCCCGGTCCCTCCGGTGGATAGAGATGGCTGGCTTCTGCTCGGATACGCGCCTTCGCTGGTGATGCTGTATACAGCACGGGTCCCATCGGATCACACGGCAGCGTAAGGTTCGGCATTGAAACGCCGACGTGGATTTGCGCCGCCGTCCCAAGCGTCGATTCCTGATCCGTGCCAATCAAACATTCAAGTCCAGCTGCCTCCGCCAACGCAAACAAGCGACGGATATGGGTCGGACCCCCTGCGACACACGCCACATTGAAAACGGTGCAAGCACCACATTCGGCTGCCTCGTACCCGTGCGCCAAACTGCTAATGTGCCGACTCACGGGTAAATCCATGCGCTTGGTAAACTCCGCAGACACCTGCAAATCCCGTGAAGGCTGCTCAAAATGGTAGGGTGCGTGATGCCGAAGGACATCGGCGTAACGGAGGGCTGTCTCCCAATCGTTGAATCGACCGGAAAAATCGATCTGTTTGAGCTTAATCTGCTCGCCAAATCTCGACTTCATCTCGGTTAGAAACCGGTCATCCAAGGCACTGTCGCCGGATACATAATAACGGAAGAGGTGATGTCCGAGATCTATCAACCGTTGCAGATAGCCCGCGGTCTTCTCAAAATCTTCCTTCGTCTGCCATCCAAAGATTGGATAGCAGCAATAGACACTGTCTCGCATCTTACCACCGAGCATCTGATAAACAGGTACGCCTTGGAGTTTGCCGTTTAGATCATAAAGCGCGAGATCAATGGCGGAAGCGAGGTGTAAATTGCTAACCGTGCTACCGAAATCCTGTGTCCGTAGCAACTCGTTTATCTCCGTAATACGAGTCGCATCACGTCCAACGAGTAGATCGTTATAGCGTTTGGTGACTGCCGCTAAATCTTCGGCTCTGCTGTCTGAGGCTTCCCCCAATCCGACGGGGCCATCGTCTACATGGACTTTGACGATGACATGCCCGGATATATGACCGTAATAACGCGGTGTCTCAATCTGGAATGTTTCAACTTTTGTGATTTTCATTTTGTCTCCCGAAAGTCAAGGACGGCTTCGTAGTATTTGGTTATCTGTCCGTCATACTTCGTCTCAATAAGATTGGCAATTCCATCAAACAGGAGATGTTTATTCGCATCTGGTAAGGCGATGTGATCCGAATAGGTGTTTAGGAGTTTGATATATTTCTCCATTGAATACGTCTGTGTCCACGGATATACGCGTTGAATTGGGGAGTGAAATGCCTCCACACCGGGAAAATTCGCAGCGTGTGTAGGACGATTTGTGGTCAGTGGCGCGTAGTATTTATCGTAGAGACTCTGGCTTTCCGCAAAGAATCCTTCATCCTTTCTGATATGCTGATTGGAGAAAACGGCAAGGAAACCTTTTGATTCGAGAACCCCATGTGCCTTCAGATATCTTACTTTTGGGTCTACCCAATGGAAAGCAGTGGCAGAGATAATCAGGTCAAACTTTCCGTCTGATTTCCATTCCTCAAATGCTTGTTTTACAAACGAGACATTTGGAAATCCACTTAACTTTTCCTTCGCAACGGCAATCAGGTCGGCACCGATGTCCAAACAGACCATTTCGTATCCGCGTTTCGCAAAAGATCGGGTCGCTTTTCCGGTCCCACATCCGATCTCAAGAATTCTGCTGTGGTCTTCAAGATCGGAAAAGTCTATGACATCTCGGATGAGTTGTGCAGGGTATCCGGGTCGGACCTCTTCATAGAGCGTTGGGGCGGTATTGAACGTGGTTTTGAGGTTGGTGTTTGACATAGGTTTCTCCTTCAATTGTTAACAGCCAGCACAAATGCCTTGCACCCGATCAGTCAACTCCGATGGATGGGACAACACTGGATAGCCTGCTGCTCGTCGCATCACAATATCCTCTCCGAGCAGATCTGTATGCTGACGGAGGAACCACGCGGCACAAAAGGGTAACATCCCAACCTGCGCTGCGCCTCGAAGTTCGTCACTATTGCCATCGCCTATGAATAGGCAATCTGACGGGGCAACACCCAAATTCTTACAGGCGTGTTGATAGATGTGAGGGTCAGGTTTGACCATCCCGACCAGATTGGAGAATACTGTTACTTCAAAAAAGCCCGACAAAGGACTATTTTCCCAATCCAAGATTGCAGTGCCCTCGGTATTACTGATGAGACCGAGTCTAACACCTGAAGCCTTAATTTCGTTGAGCATCTCAAGGATTTCGGGTTCTATACGACGCAGATGCGCCGCACCAGCAGAATAGCGGCACTCAGTGAGTGTCTTAATGGCGTTTTCCGGTGGTTCGCTTCTAAACTTCCGAACGATGTACCGTAGAATCGCCGTATAATCTGAGAATTGACCCGTAAGTCGTGCGAATCGAAGATTCTGGTATTCCTGCTGAAATTCCTTCACGGGTAGCTGCAAGGTCTGTGCAACTTCGGTGTGTGAAGGGCGACCCACGTCGAATTCTGAGACGAGTGTTTCAAATAAATCGAAAATGACGACCTTTATAGCCAATTCTAAACTCCTAATAAGAAGGATTTGGAAGAGAACTCTGTGAAATCGTTCGGATTTCCGTAAAGTTCTCCCCTTGACATGAGTCCCTTTGCCTTCAACTCGGCATAATCCGCCAGATGTTCGTGGTAAAAGTATTTTTGTTTCATCATCGGTTTTCGTGAACAATTGCCACCTGCGCAAAGATACGTCCTATCCGCGGTAAGTACTCAATTTCGCGGCTCAGACGTGCAACCGCTTTACATCGCTCTGCTAACACATCAGCTACCTTTTCTCGCGTCCGAGGAACCGGACCAAGACGTAGTAACCAATATATCCAAGCTGTCAAGACCCCTTTGTAATAGATACCATCGTCCAACACTCCCGGAAAACCAGAGGCTAATTCTGTTCGGTAAACATTCTCGATCTCTTTTGCCAGTACGCTATCACATTCCCAACGGACTGGAAAAGGATAGGGACCGTGAGGCGCATCAAGTAGAAAATGTCCGTAATCACTGTATTCAAAGTCAACAAGTTTCACGCCATCATTAAGCAATAGATAGTTTTGCGGTGCAATATCGACGTGTCTGAAGGCAGAAAAGGGCTCAGCATCCGCAAGCATCTCCTTTAATTCAAATAACTCAGATTCAACAGAGGCAGATACCGGTTGCTCAACGAATGTCGCGAGCCTACGAAAAGTCCGGAGAATCCCATCAAATGAGCCTGTGTCTGCTTGGCGGAATGTTCCGAGCCTCGTCCGCAAACGAAGCCATTCCTTTTGCCTACCATAGGTAGCTCCGTGCAGGTGTCCCATTGCCTGAGCGTGAGCACGTAGTGCAGACCGTTGTTCGTTTTCATTAGCGTTGCGTAATATCTCCCTGAATGAGCGCGCTTTTGGAATGTATTCAAATGCGATGAGTCCTTGAATAGCATCGCCCGCGATGAATTGGGGCACCAGTGTCCGAGTCCTATCAATTTTATCCAAGAATTGAAGCGCAGCCCATTCATTGAAGAGTTTCCAAGCGGGACTTCCAACACAATCTGACTCGCGATTGTAGGGTTCGCGTTCAGTGTTTCTCGCCATCTTGACGAGAAACACCTCTGGCAAGGAACTCGGTCCATCCGCAACCCAGCAGCGAAAGATACGTTTCTTCTTGAACTTCGTGCATTTTGCAAACCGAATCTCGTATTTCAGAGAACGCGAAAGACTTTTCTCTATAAGCGGTAACGGAGCATCCATTTATGATAGTTTCCTTTATTGAAAACCTGTTCGGATTTCGACGTTCATCAGTCTTTCTTTAGTATTATTTTGTCGTAACCCCTCGAAACTCAACCATCAACAGTATACCATACAAGGCAGAGAAAAACAAGATGTAGGAAGTGGAATTGGAAATTGCAACTTGACAAGCAAAACACCTAAACGGTATAATTGCGTATTGTGTAACACAATTGTGCAGAGGAAGCCAGATTATTCTTGCTGCCTCAGGGACTAAAATTTTCGTTGTGATAATGATGGGGGAGGTAACAAAAGATGCAAATCACAGTTACAAGGTTAAAACTGCTATGTGTCAATTTAATGGTGATTAGCTTGATGTTTGTAGGTACCAGTTCTGCTAAAATTGACTTTGGAGATTGCGTCGGTATGTGGCTCTTTGATGAGGGAAACGGTAACAAAGCTAAAGATTCCTCCGGAACGGGCAATGACGGCACGATTGAAGGTGGGGCAAAATGGGTTGATGGCAAGTTCGGCAAGGCTTTGAGTCTTGACGGTTCGGATGATTACGTCGAAATTGCGCACGATGCTTCTTTAAATGTGGGTGCTGAACACACAATTGCGCTTTGGTTTAAATTAGATAAGCCTCCTGCGGGTGGCATGGGGGTCGTGACCAAAGACGATTGGGCACCCGGATTTTGGTGGGATGGGAGTACAATCCGACATCACACGCATGACCCACCCGCCCAGCTTCACTTTATAGATGCCCCTTGGAATCCAGATACAGACTGGCATCATGTTGCCGTCACCTGGGATGGGAAAGCGTTTGGGGTATATATGGATGGTGATGTGATTGGTGAGGGTGTAACGACGGCGAATATAGGGAGGAACCCGTTAACCGACAAACCTTTCTTAATGGGTATCTATCTCGCCACTGGACAACATGGTCAGTGGGGAGCGTTTCTCGGTGCAATAATTGACGATGTCGCCATCTTCAGTGTGGCGTTGAGCGATGATGACATTGAAACCCTCATGAATGATGGATTACAAGCAGCAGCTGATATTGAACCTTTAGGTAAGCTCACAACGACCTGGGCTGCTATTAAAGCCGATTGACCTACACCGAAACTTAAAGATTGCGTCAGTTGGCAATTCTCCCAATGGATGATGGCAAGACTGAGTGGGTCTCAATATTGGACACCCTCGGTCTTGTCGTGGAATTTCAAAAGGTACCGTAGCGATCTGCTTTATGTCAACTTGCCGCGTAGCAGTGGGTTGTCTCTCATCACGTCGCCGTTGCGATTCCGCGTACCGGATGGCATGTAATGAATCGCCATCGCCCGACGGTCTCGGGGTGAACGGTTCGGATTTGTCTGGTGGAGCGTCATGCAGTGATGGACCATCACGCATCCGGCTTTAACTGGCACAGGCACAGCACGGTCTACATCGGCATTCACCTGCAACAACGCTGGTAATTGACCTTTCTCTGACGCAGCACGTCCGTGCGCCGCCAAGCCTTCCAGATAACTGCCGGGGATAACGTTCATACAACCGTTCTCCTCGTCAGCATCATCAAGTGCGAGCCAGATGCTCACAAGATTCGGCGGGACACACTGCCAGTACGCATTGTCCTGATGCCAATACACCTCACCCCCGTGATAGGCAGGTTTGTAGAGTGCCTGATCGTGAAACAGCTGGATATCGGATCCGATTAAACTCTCGACGATGTCTAACATCGGTTCGTGGTAGAGCAACTTCCGATATTCCTCATCCAAACGCCACATCTCCATAATCTGTAACATCTCTTCTTCACGATCAGCGTCCTCATCGCTTTCCGAGTCACCGACGACTGCGAGGTTACGTAACCCTTCGCCGATTGTGCCGCGTCTCTGTGAAAATTGGGCATCGTAATGTTCGCGTAGCACGATAAGGTGTTCGTCATCAATGACGCGTCCGTCGATTTTGAGATAACCTTCGCGTCTGAATTGTTCAACTTCTTCGGACGTAAGTTTCATAACATTGCTCCTTATAGTAGATTATAAAAATACCTGATTGTAGACCTTGATGGTTTCTTGAGCCAGATTCAGGTCTTTCTGCCTTCCAGTAGATTCACCAAATTCACCAAAACATGCATGAAACAGCCCATCACAAAGCCAAATAACAAACAAAGTGGCAATATATCAAACATCATCCGTAAACCCCATTCTCTTCCGTTCCAAACGTTCCACACCGCGAAAGCCACCCACATGCCTCCACCGAAGTAGAAGGTGCCTTTTAAAAACAATTTTATGGACTTTAGGCGGGACTTCATGGACTTTGCTCGAATTGCTCGAATCAAGGGACGTTCACGAACATTTGCCAATCTTTCCTTTTCCTTTTCAATTTCTTTTCCAAGCCAACTCAGGAAATAGCCTCCTAACAGACAAAATGGCAAAATTTTGAGCATCGTTTTCAAATCCCATTCCCATACGTTCCACACAACCTCGATAATCACCCACGTCACCCACATAGATACACCGGAAACGAAAGCACCTATCCAATCCATCGAATGTATGGACGTTGCTGAGCTCAGGGGACGTTCAAGGACCTTCGTCAATCTCTCTTTTTCTTTTGCTATCCATCTATGGCGAAAAAACCGAACGGGAAAATACCACAACGGAAAAGTAACAGTCAATACGACGAGACTAAAAATATTCCATACGCAAGGAATTATTTGATGGCAGCTTGGACAAACCAAACCAAGCCAATGCCCAAAAGCATTTCCTTTTGTTGCCCACAAACGCCCGTCATTCAGCGTCTTACAGTGCGGGCAGGGAATATAACGACGTTCCGCCTCAGGTTTATCACTCTCTTTATCAATCAAGGTGACTTTAGGAAGCCGTTGTCCGAAAATCAGTTCGTTGAATATTAGTGTCGGGCACAATACCCAGAATAAAACAAGGGGATGCGGTAGTTCCCATACTTGGAATCTGTTTTTGTCGTATTGCATCGAGTTTATCTCCAAATCAAATGGTTGCGCTTCTCAAGAGATTTCATACACTTCCAAAGTCCTCAGTCAGATTCAGGTCTTTCTGCTCTTTAGGTTCGTCAGACTCACCCAAACATGCATGAAACAGCCCATTACAAAACCACCTAACAAAGAAAGTGGCAACATATCAAACATCATCCGCAAATCCCATTCTTCGCCATTCAAAACCTCCCACATCTCTGGCAGGATCACTAAAACCACCCACATGCCTCCACCGAAGTAGAAGGTGCCTTTTAAAAACAATTTTATGGACTTTAGGGTGGACTTTATGGACTTTGCTCGAATTGCTCGAATCAAGGGGCGTTCAGGAACATTTGCCAATCTTTCCTCTTCTTTTTCAGTCTCTTTTTCAAGCCATCCGATGAGATAGGCCGATACAAAGCCTGCGGACATCCACATTGGCAAACTTTCGAGCATCACTTTCAAATCCCATCCCCTCCCGTTCCAAACGTTCCGCACAACCTCGGAAATCACCCCCATCACTACTATGGATACACCCACAACGAAAGCACCTATCCAACCCATCGAATGCATGGACTTTGCTTGGGTCAGCGGACGTTCAAGGACCTTCGCTAATCTCTCTTTTTCTTTCTCTATCCATCTATGGCGAAAAAAACGAACAGGAAAATACCACAGCGGAAAAGTAATCGCCAATATGACGAGACTAAAAATATTCCATACGCAAGGAATTATTTGATGACAGTTTGGACAAACCAAGCCAAACCAATGTCCAAAGGCATTTCCTTTTGTTGCCCACAAACGCCCGTCATTCAGCGTTTCACAGTGTGGGCAAGGAATGTAACAACGTTCCCCCTGAGGTTTATCATTCTTTTTGTCAATCAAGGTGACTTTGGGGGTTCGCTGTCCAAAAATCAGCTCGTTGACTATTAGTACGGGGAACAATACCCAAAATAAAATAGAGGGGTGAGGGAATGCCTGTATTTTGAATCTGTTTTTGTCGTATTGCATCCGGTTTATCTCCATGTCAAACAGTTGCTTGTCTTAAGGGTTTTATACATTCAGTGTCAATTTAGTATCGTTCTATCTGCTGCCTTTTTTTCTTTTCGATTCATCCAAGAACGCACCCATAAGCCGCTCGGAAAGCATGCTGCCAACCAAAGTGGCAACGCAATAAACATCGTTATCCAATCTGATTCTCCTCCATTCAGAACCTCCCGGACCTGCGGAATAACCTCGATGATCATCCATACGAATCCACCGAAATAGAGCATGCCTCTAAACCACCAATTTATGGAATTTGCTTGAATCAGGGGACGTTCAAGGACTTTCGCCAATCTCTCTTTTTCTTTTGCAAGCCATCTTTGACGGAAGAACCGTGCGGGGAAGTACCACAGCGGGAAAGTAATTGCCAATACGACGAGACTGAAAATGTTCCATAAACACGGAATTACTTGATGGCAACTTGGACAAACAAAGCCAAACCAATGTCCAAACTCGTTCCATTTTGTCCACAAACGGTGGTCATTCAGCGTTTCACAGTGTGGGCAGGGAATGTAACACCGTTCTATCCAAGGTTTATCGCTCTTTTTATCAATCAAGGTGACTTTGGGTTGTCGTTGACCCAAAATCAGTTCGTTGAATATTAGTGATGGGCACAATACCCAGAAGAAAATAAAAGGGTGGGGGAGTGCCCATATTTCAAATCTGTTTTTATCGTATTGCATTGGGTTCATCTCTGGGTCAAATGGTCGTTTGTCTCAAGGGATTTTATACATTTCAATCTACATCAGATTCCTCAAGAACCTTTTGATATGTCTGCGCCGCTACGTTGTATGCTTCGCGAGCGGCCTCGCGTTCTTCTTGTCGAATACCGTTGACCTTTTGGTTCCAGCAGACCTCCACAGCATCCAAGCACCACTGCGCACTTTTGCGACTTGCCCGGATCGGCTTCTCATCTACAATGACGAAAACCGGATTCGTATGAGATGATGGGAAGATACGGAGTGCGACCCAACTCGATCTGTCAATAGATGCCTCAAATTGAACAGGCACAATCTCACCGTTAGCGAGAATTTCTTGCGTCTCAACCGATTGACCGTTGACGATGAGTTCGACAGGTACCTTTTGGCTTTCCGCAATACGCGCACGCTCAACATCCCAATACGGTTGCTGATCCAAAGAACGGTTCTTTATCTCAAGGTTCGGCGTTTCACCAAGTCGTGCTGCGATGCGCGCTGTAACGGTTACTGTGCCGGGTGCTTCCAAATTCAATTGGCTAATCTCTTCGGCTGCTGTCTTCTCTCCAACAGGTACGCCACCGACAATGAAATCCAACAGATGGCTTTTACCATCACCGACATAAGAACGTCCATCCCGCAACCCGTCTGCCCATGCGTCAAAGTTAAGGGGACCAACAGGCATCTTCACATAGATACGACCCAAGCCGACCCGTTCTCCGTAAATGCAAGGGAAATCCGTCTCGCCACTGATTCGCGTCCGGAAACCGCAATTGAGAGTATGATACCAGATATTCAGTTCCCAAATAGCGGGTGTATCTACCGTAGAGATGAAATCCACCGCATCGTGAACGACATCCACGATGTACTCGTTCGCGCCGATACCGTCAAAAGGTGGCATGTTGTAATTCGGGAGTTCATCGCCATCTACTTTTAATCCCCAACCGCTGTGGCTGAAACCTGTCACTGCACCCTGTTCTTTTGCCCATTGGAGGACAGGGAGATCCCAACTCGGCCACTCCTCAATCCGTTGAACACCGTTGTAGTCGTCCTCAGTCAACCCCAGTAATGAGAGGTGTCCAGCGTGTGAGGAGGGAAAACCCGAAACTTCCACATCGTAGCGCATTACGTAATCATCCGTTGAGAGTTCATGGACCTTGCCATCAAAAAACTGTTTCTGGAAATACCAGCAGGGACCCCACGAGAGTACACACCCGACATTGAGGTCTTCGCCGAGAATGTGGCGCATCATATCTTCGGGGGAAACTCCTTCAGTCGGACTTTCATAGTGTGCGCAACCCGCGGCGTGTACGTGATGATCGCCTGAACGCCAGCCTTCAGCAGCGATATGGATCCATCTTTCGAGATGGAAGGTCTCTTGATGTGTCTCGGCATTCGGAATGGTAACGGTTTGCGTCTTTACCTTATATTCCGGTCCGCGCGTGTATTCAACAGTATAGTTGCCGGGTGGTAGTAGCACCGATTCGCCGCTGTGCCGATAGATTTGGTTATGGAAAAAGAAATCGGGTGCCAAGCGTCGTCCACGTGATGGATAGACTCGGTGCAACTCATCGCGAATGATAAAACCGGCGGTCGTCGGTTTCCCGTCAAAATCTAATACCTCCAGCGTCACTTTCACCGCTGGTACACAGTTGAACAGGATCGGTACTTCGCTACGGAATCCGATGTCCTGCGTGCCTTGACCGACGTTAAAACCGAGCATCGCCTCCCGTTTTCCTGCATCGCGACTGTAGAGTTGAACGATACGATACTCCAGTTCCAATCCGGAAAGACCTGCTTTCAAGGGTGGATTGGCATAGACATGAACCTCAAGAAACCGATGCGGAATCTCGCTTTTCGGGATGGTCGTCTCTGGATCAGGACTTCCAGTGGAAGGTCTATAGAGCGGTGCGGCATTTTCGCTCTCTGCAGCTAAGGGTGCCGTCACGCCTGCCTCGTTGTGTACCTTCACCAAAAAGGTGCGCCAACCCTGCTGCATCAACTCCTTATTGACGGGACCTTCCTTAACTTTCACACGACTCTCAGGATTGATATTGACACCCGCCAAACAGTACGCATCAAGGATGTTTTGAATGTCAGCAATCGCCTGTTCGCTGTTCTCAGAAATCAACGCTTCTTCAATTGCGGCGAGATCGTTTTCAGACAGCGGTGAACCGAGATAGTCCAACGCCTCAATAAGTCGCTGAGTCGCTGCTGCGAACGGCTGAAATTCGACACCAACAACCGGGCTCAGTTCATCGGTGGAACCCACAGAAATAAAGACGGAGAGCAACATCCAACCGATAACCAGAAGACGCAATTGGCTGTTAACTCTTTTTTTCATGACAGTGTTATATTGATTTGTCGTCCGTTGCATGGTGTATTCCTCCTTATCCGTTGATCGATTTCTATCATAAATGTCATGTCAGATGCTAACTGTTTCCTGATGAAAGCGCACTAACGTCTCTACATACGCGGTTGTGGATTTGTGTAAGCGTTCCATCCGCTCTTCGGGAATCGGTCCGCTATCCGCTTCAATACATAAATCAGATATGACACGGACACCAACATACTTGACGTTATTAATTGCACAGACATCCACAATCGCCGATGATTCCCAATTCACTGCGATGGCTCCACTCTCTTTGGCAATCCTATCTCTCACCTCACGATTATATACGTCCATATCGCCGCAAATCACAGAGGCTTTTGTAATCGTAACGTTCGGATTGGTCGATAGAGTCGTCGCAAATTTGCTTATTGAAGATGCAGAAGCGTCAAACAAACGTTCTCGCCATGTCTCCTGCTCACGCTGAATTTCGGGTCTATTTGGGACGTCGTGTTCGGAGACACCGGTAACCACAACGATGTCCCCAATATTCAAGCGATCGACCAAACCACCCGCAAATCCGAACTCAAAGAAGGTATCCACTTGATACGTATCTATTATCATCTGGCACATTGATGCCGCACACACCTTGCCCATTCCCGACTGCATGACAACCCATTTCTTCTCTCCATCTGTCCATTCAAACTGCAGTCTGCTGTTCCAATCAACTGAACCTCCTGCATCTTGACCCAAGACGTTGAGAAGTGCCGAAGTTTCATCGGCGTAAGCCGTCATAATACACAGTTTTGTACGCATAGATTACATTTTACCATTTAAGGTTAGAATTGATTCTCTATAAGAATACACGATTCCTCTCTGTTCGTCAATGAAAAAAAACCGGACTCATTTTCCTTGACGTGTTTCATGCAATTGGTTATCCTTTTAAGGAGCGAAGAATTATCGGATACGGTAGAAGACCACCATCAAATCAATATACGACCTATTAATCAGGAGGTCAACGATGAGGAAACCAAGTCCACCCAGAGGGATTGACGAACTTTCTGAATTCCTTACTGAGAAGTTTGACGAGATTTATGATAGGATAGAGGATTTAGAAAATTCCAGTAATATCGTTATGAAAATTAACATTAGTGTTTCAGGTGTTGGAAAAGAGACATTTAGTTACAAAAGGAAGTATGCTGCTACACAAAATAAGTCAGAATAGGGAGGATACAGATGAAAACGTATCGTGCCGCTGTTATCGGTTGCAGCCGGATGGGTGCATTCATTGATAACGAAGTCCCCGACTACGAAGCGATTAAGCTACCGTATTCCCACGCTGCAGGCTTTTTTGCTGAAGAACGAACCGACCTGATCGCATGTGCCGATCTGCGTCCAGAGGTCATGGAACATTTTGGAAACCGCTATAACGTCCCAAAAGCGAATCAATACACTGATTATCGTGAAATGCTGGAAAAAGAACAACCGGATATCGTCAGTGTCGCCACGCAACCCGAGCACCGCGCAGAAATTGTTATTTACGCAGCGGAACATGGTGTGAAAGCCATCTATGCGGAAAAGGCGATGGCGGCTTCCATGGACGAAGCCGCAGCAATGGTAGCCGCGGTAGAAGAAAACAACGTCGCCTTTAACCTCGGCACAAATCGCCGGTGGCATACAGGTTTCGACAAGATGAAAGAGATCATCGACAGTGGCGAAATTGGTAAACTACGAACCCTGATTATCTATTCAAACGCTACACTTTTCAACTCAGCCAGCCATCACCTCGACCTAATTTTACGTCTGAATAGTGATGCGTCTGCGAGTTGGGTCACAGGGTATCTTCCACAAGGCAATTCCATTTTTGATGGGGATGTACTGCAAGTGGATCCGACGGGTGGCGGAACAATCCAGTTTGAAAACGGTGTAACGGGACACGCACTGCTAACGCCACGCGGTAGTGAATGGGAAGCAATTTGTGATGGCGGAACTGTTACCTGCTGGAACAACGGTTGGCAGTGGCATCTCCGTAAACGGCAAGATGTCCCGGGATGGCGAGCATGTCAGGTACCTGACACCTTTCCTGAATTTGAACGCACCAGTAGCACAGCGAACCTGATTAAAGACCTTGTGCACGCATTAGATACAGGTGAACCGACCCGCGGCGGTGTCCGGTGTGCGTATGCCAGCACGGAACTGATTTTCGGCATCATTGAATCCCATTTACACAACGGCGCCCGGATTGAATTGCCATTGAAAGATTCAAAAGTCCGTCTACAGAGAAATCCATCCGCAAGACAGCCGCGGACAGAGTAACCATTTCAATATGATTATCCAAGGGGATTCTCGTCTGATTCTTTCAGATTGATACAGAATTTGCCATTTCTGTGTGTTAAACACAGTTTATTTTTCCTTTATGTAGGGACGAGGTTACCTCGCCCCTACAGTCGCGAGGGATGCACGCCGAATATCATTTAACTCCTCAGCACTGAAGACACCGGCTTGGTAGAGGTTCCGATATTCTTCGGAAACGCTCTGACCGAATATCATCAGATCGTCTGTGTTGATTGTCACCGGCACGCCGTTATCAAACAAGAGGCGAATCGGATGTGAGGCGAGCTCTGATACACCGTCCAACATCACGTTGCTTGTTGGGCACACATTCAATTGGATCTGATGCTCTGAAAGCCATCGCATGATTTCAACCGATTCTGCGGCAGCAATACCGTGTTGGACCTCATCCAGGTCAAGGACTTCAACGGTTCGGCGTATCTCCTCTGCGTCTTCAAACTCGCCAACGTGCGCTTTGAGTTTCATTCCTGCGGCGCGTGCTCTTGTAAATAACGGTTTCATAACCTCTGGTGGACACACCTCTTGACGGCTATACAAATCAATTGACTGAAAACAGCCTAATTCTACCGCTTCGTGCGCTAACGCCATTAGCTTTGGGTCGTCAGCATTTCCACGTGAAAAGCCAAGCTCTGGACGCAGATCCGCCTGCGCTTGATACCGTTCAACTAAGGCTTCAATAAAGGCACAAAGTTCCGTTAATCCATTCGGATAGAACTCTGCCAGTCGGATGTCAAAGCTCATCTCAAGCATCACAACGCCATCTTGAATCGCATCGTTCATCGCTGATACCGCGACGAACTCAAAACCTTCGCGGTGTTTTATGTGAGGTGCTAAGACCGCGTCGGCGTATGCCATCATCTCCTCAACGCCATCCATTTTCGGAGGCGGTTTAGCTAAGGGGTGTCCCAGCCAACGTTCTACACTCTCTCGTCGTGCACTGAAGAACGCATGGCAGTGAACATCGGTTTTAGGAGATGCTTTTATAGCGGTCAGATTATCTGTGGAGAGTGCTTCAACGAAATCAATAGACATTATGAATCTAATGCTCCAGCTACGGCATACAGCGTGTGCCTGCTATTTTAAAGCTGCGCGATGTCTCCTCTTTGTGTATATTTGATGATGCGCAAGTACTCACCATACACACGGCCTCTCGATACCTTGTGCTGATACCAGTCTTCTTTACATATCTTAATCCCGTCATATTCAGCAATATAAATAACAGGTGAAAGCATTTGAGAAGGGAAGAATTTCTTTAAAGTCCGCAGGCAGCGACCACTGTGGTGCGACTTACACAGAAATGCGATGCTCTCAGGAAAAATGCCATGCTTTTCTAAGACATCAAGACTGAAGGCAACATCCTCAAGTGTGTTTGTTGATCTGTTTTGAACGAGGATTACCTCTGATGGAACACCACGTACAATAAGTTCATCACGCATTATGTGTGCTACAGGTTTGCCTGTTTCATCGTAAAGCCGTCCGCTTAAACCGGTGACAAGCACTTTTGGAAAGCAACCTTGCTGACAATCACGCGCCAGAGATTCTAAAACCTCACCATCAATTGTAGAAGTTCCAAAAATGAAAAGGAGATCGGCTGCTGGATGAAGATCAGACGGGACGAATACAGTTTGTGCGATGTGCTCAATCTCCTCTGGCGACAAATCTTCCACCGCCACTTCTCTTGGAATAGAGTGATTTTTGAGGTAACCCTCATAGTTGTGACGGAACTGGGTCATAAGTAAGCCTCCACCTTTCAGACCTATACGTCTTTCTTTGCAACAACCGCAAAACTCACATTGTAAACCATCTCGTGTGTCCAACTGCCAGGTGTAGCATTAATGTCTGGCTGTGTCCAAGAACGCTCCTCAACCCGCTCAATCCGAAAACCGTTGTCCAAAAGTCCGTTGAATATATCGCTCAAATAGTGCCGAAAATCGAACGCACCATCTGGGTGTCTTGAAACACGCTCGGAATACGGTTCTGTGATACGATAACATTCACCGTCCCACTCCAAGAAATGGGTCGCAGGATTGCCAAAATCTACGCGATACCAACCATTCGGACGGATGATCCTTGATACACCCTCATAGATTTCATGAACAGATGGCGCCCAACTCATAGACGGTCCTTGATAAATAAAATCAAAAGAAGCATCTTCAATTGCAGACAAATCTCGCATGTTGAGGCGAAGTGTTTCTATCGGATAGCCGTAATGCTTCGCAGCCACTACGTCTCCATCAAGTTGACCCTGTGTAAAGTCAATCACAGTCACGCGGGCACCGAGCAGACCGAACACCGCTGACTGCTGTCCGCCACCCGCCGCGAGACACAATACCTCCTTATCCGCAACATCCTTGAGCAGATACGCCGGATAAATCTGATAGAGGTCGTCCGGAATCGGATTGAGCCGACCCTCAGCATATTTCAGAATTTCATCTCTATTGAGGTTGAGCCACGGGACAGTAAAGCCGTTCTTTTTCACGACTTCGGCTTCCCAATGCGCTTGATTGGTAATAGTAATCTCGTCATTCATAGGGTTTTACAGTAAAGGTCTCCAGAGATATACTTCAACTGGATTCATCTATCGATAAATATGACCTTGCTCCATTTATGGACAAATCGGATCTTTCATGAGGCAGATGAGTTTTGACATAGTTATCTTCTTTCGGCATCCAATCGAGTTCCCAAATGGCGCGTGCTTCTTCTCCGTCTCGTGCAATGCCACGGACAAGACGGATTGCTCTTGGGCATTCGACCCATATTTTCAAATCGTATAACTTTATTAATTCACGCCGCATCGTATAAACACCCTCAACAAGCACCACGTCAGCGACAGTAATTGTATGCCATTCGGCAAGAGCGTCTGTCTCCCAATCGTACCGTTGATAGTGTGCTGACTGTCCCTCTCTAATAGGAGTCAGCACCTGATCACGTAAACGTTCCCAATCAAAGTCGGAACCAATCATCGCTGCTTGTTGGCTTTTACGTTGATTGGAAGGGAGGTAGAAATCGTCATGTTTGACAACTGCCACAGTCCACCCTAAAGTCTTTAATTGTTGTTTCAACAGTTGTGCCAAAGTGCTTTTTCCAGCACCACCAAGTCCATCAATAGCAACAAGCAGACAAGCCCTTTGATGTTGGAGCATCTTTAAACAATCTATAATCTCTACCGGTGAATTGAACCTCACATCTCTGTCCCTATTTCATTTCAGAGCCAGATAAGTCCGTAGAACAAGATCTTCTGGATTCCGAAATGACTTGATAAGTAATTTAGACCATTACGCTCTCTATCCACGCCTCGTCAATTTCGAGGCCGAAGCCGGGGGCATCCGAGGGCGCAACATAGCCGTCTTTGATGACAGAAGTGCCGGGCAATTTGACCATCTCTGCGAGAGGGACACCGGGTGCAGAGACACCTTCAGAGCGTTCGCCCCATGTGATCGCAGGCATAGCCAACGCGAGGTGCTGACCATAAGGATAATTCATTCCAGCGTGCGTAATCACAGAAATACCGTTTGCCTCCGCGATATGGCAAATTTTTGCCGCCGATGTAATACCGCCGCACCATAAGACATCCGGTTGGAAGATGTCAACGAGCCGTCGGCCCGCCGCCTCCGCAAAGACTGTCGGTAGATACCAGTGTTCACCGGTTGCAAGCGTCTGCCAAGGGAGACGTTGACGGACCGTTTCATAGCCGACAAAATCGTCGGGTGGGATGTAATCCTCCATCCATTTTAAGCCGTAAGGTTTCATGGTCTCACAGACGCGGACGGTGTGCTCTATGTCAAACCCTGTCCAAGCATCTAACATCAGGTCAACCTTATCACCGATGACTTCCCGCGTGCTTGCCACCAATTCTTCAAGTTTCGCTAAGCCCTCTTTTCCGTGCTCTGGCCCCCACGGTGTGAAGAGTTTTGTGGCTTTGAATCCGAGTTCCATATACCACTCCTGATCGAAACCGGAGGCGTAACAGAAAATCTTTTCTTTCTGAGGACCGCCGAGGAGTTCGTAAACCGGTCTCTTCAGGATTTTGCCTTTGAGGTCCCAGAGGGCGCAATCAACCGCACTGATGGCGTAACTCGTCAAGCCGGTCGCGCCAAAGGCAGCACACGATCGCACCATTAAATCCCACAATTTCTCTGTCGCCATACAATTTTCACCGATGAGACGCGGGGCAAAATGATCGTTGATGATCCAGTTTACAGGACCACTGTAAAGCGAAATACCGAACCCCCACGTTCCATCTTCTGCTGTTATAATGCATGCAGGTCGGTTCCAACCGGAACCTCTCCTGTCAGCATCGGCATAACGCGAGACCGGTCGGTTCATCGGAAACGTTCCCGCTCGACTCGGCGTACGTGGCGTTGTCACCGGTTTCGGATTGAGTACAAGTTCTACGGCACGGACCTCTTTTATTTTCATGGAACTCCTTTCCATAAGGGATTTAGGAAGTTATAAATATACCAATTACTGATTTTTGCATAAGTTCTATAAAATCTATGCACGAGCCATTTCTACCTTACTGGGAAATTTATTGAGAATCAGTTTCTTCATTTCCACTTTGCTGCTGGCATTATCAATATCAATACCGACAAGCCTACCATCGGCATCATAATCAAGAAAAATACCTTCTGAGATTTCTCGGCTCTCTACGCTCGGCATCTCGGACAAGTCAATGTACAGTGAGTCAGTTTCTGGATAATAGTTGAGTTTCATGGTTTAAATCCTCGATCTGGAATAGTGTTATGAAATGTAAGTTATGATTTTTCTTGCCCGAAATCTTGTTTTACTGTATCATAACGGATTACAGAGAAACGATTTTTTATTTTCTTAAAGTATAGCATCTTTCACTATATTTGTGTAGTGAGAATTAGGACAACCTTCAATTTGGAAAGAGTCCCATTTCGGCAGTATGCCGCACTCCTATCACAGTACCTGAAACCGCAGTGGATGCGCGTGGCATTGCTCGCGTTCTTCATGTTCAGCGGGATCGGTCTTACCCTAATCAATCCACAATTCATCCGTTATTTCTTTGACACAGCAGAAGCAGGCGGCGAGACGCGAAACCTAATCATTGCCGGCGTTGCGTTCGTCGCAATTGCTGCACTCGGACAAGTCGTGATGTTAGTCAGCTCTTATTTAGGGCAAGATGTCGGGTGGCGTGCGACAAATCAGATGCGTGGTGACCTTGCACACCACTGCCTACAACTCGACATGCCCTTCCATCACGAATACACCCCGGGTGAAATGGTCGAGCGCGTTGATGGCGATACTGCAGCACTCTCAAGTTTTTTTTCTGAATTCATACTTCAGGTGTTAGGCAGTTTGTTCCTGCTCGGCGGCATCCTGATTGTAATCACCCTTGAAGACTGGCGCATTGGTACAGCGTTGACAGGTTTCGTGGCGGTTTCCATATTTATCTATAATCTCACCCGGAACATCGCTGTTCCGGTCTACACGGCTGAACGTGAAGGCTATTCCAAACTGTTCGGGTTCCTTGAAGAACGGCTGACAGGTATCGCAGACCTCCGCACAAACGGCGGTATAGGCTATACCATGGATCGGTTCTACGATGTGAATCGGGATGTATACGGTCGAGCCGTAAAAGCACATGTGATGGGGGAAATCCTACAGACAATCAGCGGTGTGCTTTTCGCATTGGGTGTAGCATTGACGATGGGGTTCGGTATCTACCTATATCAAATAGAGGTGTTCACAATAGGAACCGTCTACCTCGTCATCCATTACACAATGATGCTTCGAGGTCCCTTGATTATGATTAGCCGCCAGATTAACGAGTTACAGCGAGCAACCGCAGGGCTCAAACGGATTGAGGAACTCTATCGCATCACCCCAAGCATTGAAGATGGAACAGAAGCACTCCCTGAATCAGATACGCTCGGCATCGAATTTGATCAGGTCACATTCGGGTACACCGAAGACGAATCGGTGCTGAAAGATATCTCCTTCCAATTACAACCCGGAAAATCACTCGGATTGTTGGGACGGACAGGTAGCGGTAAGACAACAATCACCCGCCTCCTATTCCGGTTCTATGAAATCAACAACGGACAAATTCGCGTCGGCGGCAAGCAAATTGAACGCATTCGGTTGGACGATCTACGGAACCGGATCGGTATGGTTACGCAAGATGTGCAACTCTTCAGCGCAACAGTACGCGAGAATCTAACGCTCTTTGATGCCGAAATCAGCGACAATCGAATTCTATCGGTGATTGAAGAACTCGGGTTATCCGAATGGTATCAATCGTTACCGAATGGGCTTGATACCGTCCTTGAAGGCACCGGTATGTCCGCAGGAGAGGCGCAGCTGCTGGCGTTCGCAAGGGTTTTCCTAAAAGACCCACAGATCGTTATCCTCGATGAACCGTCATCCAGACTTGATCCAGCGACAGAACAACGTATCGACAGCGCAGTGCAACGTCTGTTGAAAGGACGGACCAGCATCATCATCGCACACCGACTCGGCACGGTTCAACAGGTCGATGAAATTATGGTCCTCGCTGGCGGTGAAATCCAAGAACATGGTGAACGAAAACGACTCGTCGAAAACCCTGATTCGGTCTTCTCACAATTGTTAAAAACAGGCGGGTTGGAGGAATTGACGCAATGACGACAGGACAAGCCTCGATCCGCCTTATCCGTTACCGTCCACTCCTTTTTCTCGGTACGATCCTTTTCCGCGGCTTAGACGACCTCATGCCTTTCTTCGACGGTTTGATTCGGAAGGCACTTTTTGATACACTTGATTCCACCACTGGCGGAACTGGCGCAGGACTCAACCCCTGGACCCTTGTTGCACTCTTTGTTGTCGCGCACCTTGCGGATCGCGGCGTACTCATATCGTCGGCATTCGTATGGGCGCGCTGGCGTTACGCCATTTCAACGCTCCTCCGAAAAAACCTGATGACATCTATCATGAACATGTCGGCACCACAAAGGGTCTCAACCGCCTCCGGCGAAGTGACAAACCGTCTACGCGATGATGTGCAAGCGATCTTGAGTTACCTGGAACAGTACATCCATCTATGGGGCAATCTTATCTTCGTGATCCTCGCAGTCATCTGGATGGCTCGGATCAACGTAACAGTGACGCTGATTACAGTTATCCCAGGTATCCTTATTGTCACGATTGTCAACATGTCAAGACGATTTATTCAGAGGTATCGTACAGCACAACGGGTTTCCACAGAACAGTCAACGAACTTTGTTAATGAACTGTTCCAATCCATCTTAGCTGTGAAGGTTGCACGGACGGAATCGAATGTCATTGCGCATTTTCGGAAACTCAACGACGCGCGCCGTAAAGCGACACTGGTAGATAACCTATTCAACCAAGTCCTGCGATCAATAAGTTTCAATATCGGTAGCCTCGCCACGGGTGTAATATTGATTCTGGTCGCAGAACAGATGAAAGCAGGCGAATTTACAGTCGGCGACTTCGCACTGTTCGCGACGTATATCGGTGATGTTGCGAGGAGCGGATCACTTATCGGTAGTACAATGGCACAGCACCAACGCGCAACGGTCTCATTCTCACGTATGGAACAGACGGTTGAGGAGATGTCGAGAGATAATTTGGTAGAACACACACCGGTATATCTCCGAGAGGAACAACCGCCACTGGTCACCCCACAACGGACAGAGGCGGACCGGTTAGACGAACTCACTGTTACTGGACTTACTTACCTTTATGATGACGACGCATCTGGGATCGCCGATGTCGATATGAAAATCCCAGCAGGATCCTTCACCGTTGTTACCGGACAGATCGGTTCAGGCAAAACGACGCTGGTACAAACACTCTTGGGGGTCCTACCGAAACAGGCAGGCGAAATCCGCTGGAACGGTGAAATCGTTGCGGATCCGAAATCGTTTTTCGTGCCGCCGCGTTGTGCGTATACGCCACAAACACCGAAACTTTTCAGTGAGAAACTGAGTGCAAACATTCTCATGGGTATACCGTGGAACTGGGACGAACTGAACCGAGCAATCCGACTCGGTGTTATGGAGAAAGACCTGCCGACACTCGAAGACGGTCTCGAAACCGTCGTTGGTCCGCGGGGTGTCAAGTTGTCCGGTGGACAGATGCAACGCACGGCAGCGGCGCGGATGTTCATCCGAGACTCGGAACTTCTCGTCTTTGATGATCTCTCATCTGGGTTGGACGTAGAGACAGAACAGACTTTGTGGGAACGTCTCTTTGAAACCAGACAGACAACCTGCCTCGTCGTTTCTCACCGGCGACCGGCACTCCGCCGAGCGGATCAGATCGTTATCCTAAAAGAAGGTCGCGTCGCGGCAGTCGGAACGTTGGATGAGCTGCTCGCTTCCTCCGAAGAGATGCGGAAATTGTGGACCGGTGATTGACAACATGTTTACACACCCTCCGATCACTGGATTTGATAATCCGCCTGAAATATGTTATACTTGGACTCAGCTGAATCAAAGTTGAAAAAACAAACGTCTACTTTTGAATCAAGGAAATGACGTGAATTCAAACACCGTTCGCACACTTGACACCGGCACGGAACTGTTCGTTGATGACATGCTGATTGCTTCAAAACGCGACGTGAGGCGCACGCTGCATCAATGCGAAAAGCATAATGTTTCGGTTCTCAAACCTGACCCCGACAATCCTTGGGAACACGGCGGCCCGGATCAATCCAGACGTGTGCACCTCTACGGCACTACGCTATACGATGCGGCGTACGGAAAATATCGGATGTGGTACATGTGTCGGATGGGACCGCATTGGCGGTTTCAAGCGAATGAGATTCCCGGACTCTATGTTCCACGTACTGACCGAAACCCGTCAACATATAGAGGACAAACACACGACGCTTACGGACGAAAGTTCGTCGAAAACGATCGCGGTGACCTTACCTGCTATGCGGAAAGCGATGATGGATTGACGTGGACAAAATCGAATCTGGGGCTTTTTGAATTCAACGGAAACCCAAATAACAACATCGTGTGGGACCTACACGGTGCGTGCGTTTTCCGCGATGACGATGAACCGAATCCGCAGAGACGGTATAAGATGATCGGTTTTTGTAGGCGGTATCGTAACATCTTCTTGCTCATGTCACCCGATGGCATCCGATGGGACGATTCAGACTATCTGGAACCCGTCGCGGATCGGGATAACGAAGGTGCGTTCAACGTTATCTACGATAAAACGAGAGACCTGTTTCGAGCATACGCACTGATACGTGGGAACGATAAAGACGCAAGACGTATGATTGCATACACCGAAAGTCCGCGTCTTGAAGGACCGTGGGAACCGCTTGAACCGATGTTCGGGGCAACGGATGTGGATGATGAGGTCGGTGCTCAACGATACGGCGCGGATCGCGCTGAGATCCATAATATGTCGGGTTTCTTGTATCACAACATCTATATCGGTATCGCTGGAGTACTGTATGTGACGGGTCCGGGTGCAGCGGAGCATGAGATTCCCGTTGACGGACCGATTGATGCACAACTCGTTTGTAGTCGAGACGGATTTAATTGGGACTATCCAGATTCGATTCGGACACCGATTATTCCGCGTGGCGAAAGCAGCACATTCGACACCGGTATGATTATGGGAACCGCCATTGAACCGATCATTACCGACGATGAAATTCACTGGTACTATACAGGAACAGTTCACACCCACGGTGCTATGATGAAAGACAGGCACAAAGAAATAGGACTTGCGAAGTGGCGATTAGATGGTTTCGTCTCGCTTGACACCGATGCGGAGGAGGGTATCGTTGAAACTGTCCCGTTACGGATTCCTGACGGTGGATTTGAAATTAACGCGGATGCAAGCGGAGGCCAGGTCAAAGTTGAAGTGCTAACGGCTGATGGACAGGTTCAACCCGGCTTTTCGATTGATGATTGTATTCTGTTGACAGGGGATAACGTCCGGCACTCGGTGCAATGGAAATCGGCGATGTTAGCGAATGCTACACAGCCGCTGCGCCTCCGTTTTGTGCTGAACTGTGCAAAACTATATGCTTTCCGAGTAGGTGTGTAACCTGACTGCCACGTTCAGACATCGTAAGACTATATCAAAATCGATCACTGCTTGAGCATAGCCGCCAGGGCAGATTTTACAGCACCCAAATTACTTTGAGCCTCTGTGTCTTTAGGATTTAACCTGATAGCTTGGGTATAGTCTTCAATCGCCGCTTCATATAATTCTCGTGCTTTATCTGCATTTCCGCGTGAGAATTCGGATGCTCCAAAACGAAACCGCATCATCCCACGGTTGTTATAGATATTAGCATTATCTGGATCCAGTTGAATGATCTTACTGAAATCAAGTATTGCCTGTTCTGGGTCGCCAAGACGAAACTTCACGTTAGCGCGAGTTTCGTAGATCTCAAAATTTTCAGGATTTAGTTGGAGAGCTTTATCATAATCGGCTATTGCCGCTTTATATTTTCCCAAAATAGCCTTTATGTTTCCGCGCTCGTAGTAGATATGTGGAGTCTTAGGGTTTAATTTAATAGCTTTATCATAGTTGGTTATCGCACCACGATAGTGACCGACCATGCTTTTAAGATGCCCCTGAACATGGTAAGTATAAGCACGGACGTGGTCCCGCTTGTGCCACTCCATTAAAGGCTCTGTTAGTTTCGACCGAGCGAGTAGTGCCTTAAGTACATTTGAGGGGATGGCGTAACCGTAGTGCTTATACCTCGCTGCATTAATCCCTATGACTTGCCCCTTACTATTTAGCGCAGGACTGCCACTACTTCCGCCAGTAATATCAATTTTCATCCGTAACCACTTATCGGTATTCCGGATGCCATCTATAGTTCCCTCCATGACTTTGTATCTTCTGTTCGGATATCCCACACTAATAACACGTTCACCGCTTTGAACTGCATCACTATCACCTAAGGATAGTGGTGTGCCTTCACCTATTATTTTTAGGATGACGAGATCGTTTTCCGCATCAAACGCCGTAACACCTTCAATGGGGTAGATCGTTTCTCTGTCTGTGAGTTTGACAAAAACAGTGCCGGGCATAGCAACGACATGGAGGTTTGTCACAACCTTGTCTTTGTCGGCAAAGAAACCGCTACCATCGAAGAAAGTCCTTAAGGTTCCATTCCAACCCATTACGTGCACCGTAGAAGCTCTACTTTTTCTGAACTCCGGGTCCGCTGTCTTCGCATCTGCCGACTCTGGCGTGTTCATCTGGATGAATTTTTCATATTCAGTAATGCCCTCGTGATACAATTTCTGTGCTATCTCTGCATTACCTTTTTCGGATTCAACATCACCAAGTTCACATTTCACTTTCGCACAATTCCTGTAAGCACCGGCATGTTCTGAGTCAATCTGGATGGCTTTATTCACGTCGAGCATCGCCTTCTCAGGGTCGCCAAGAGCCGATTTCGCAGCCCCGCGAAAACTGTAAGCATCTGCATAGTTTGGGTCAATCCGGACAGCTTTATCACAATCAGTTACCGTCGCTTCATATAAACGCTGTGCTGCCTTGGCGTTTCCACGGATGGTTTCAAACTCGCCAAGTCTGAACTTCACACCACCCCGATTCCCATAAGCAGCGACATGCTCAGCGTCGATCTCAATGGCTTTATCACAATCGGCTATCGCTGCTTGGTATAAAAGTTGTGCTGCCTTAGCATACCCACGTGCGGTTTCGGATTCGCCAAGTTTGAACTTCACACCACCCCGATTACTATAAGCATCGGCGTGCTGGGCATCAAGTTCAATGGCTTTATCAAGGTCAACTATCGCCTCAGCATAATCACCAAGGTAAGCCTTCACACCGCCACGGGTGTAGTAAGCATCGGCTCCATCAGGATCCATTTTGATAACTTGTGCATAGGAGGCAATCGCGCTGTCATAGTTACCAAGATAAGCCTGAACTCTTCCGCGTTCGTAATGTGCCCGGGTATACCCTGGGTTTAGTCCAATTGCTTTATCAAAGTCAATAATAGCACCAGTATAATCTTCGGCATCGAATTTTTCTTTTCCTAAACCGTAGTACGCTGCAGCGCGAACATGTTCACGTTTCTGCCAATCCGCCAAAGGTTCTATTGGCATAGACGAGTCAAGCAATACCTCAAGCGCGCTTGAAGGAATCGCGTAACTGTAAGAACCGATATTATACGGCACAATAACCCCGATGACTTGACCGTTGTTGTTAAGCACCGGACTGCCGTTAGCCCTATTAGAAGTAGTTGCTTTTACTTTCAGCCATTTATTATTTTTTCCGATGCTCTGTATACTGCCTTCGGTGATTTTGAGATCTCCATCGGAATAGCTGGGAATAGAAACAAATTCATTGATTTGAACTGTCCTGTTATCTCCTAAAAGCAATGGCGTGCCTTCACCTGTGAGTTTTAGGATAACAAGACTGTTTTCAGCATCAAACCCAACAACACCTTCTATCATCCAATCTTTCTCTTTGTCGGGAGATTTTACCGAAACAGAACCCGCGTGAGCCACGATGTGAGTGTTCGTCGCAATCTTATCTGGCGCAATGAGGAATCCTGTACCTGATCCGTTTTCACTCTCAATCAATACGATAGAATCTCTGATTTTTTCGGACGTTAAATCTACAACCGACGCGACAGGTTTCTCGGAAACCAGATGCTGGGGTGCCCGCGCACAAGAGAGAAAAAGACCTAACGTGAGTAAAACCAATAAAGACTTAATGTTTCGTTTCACGAATCAATATCTCCAATCTTATTATTCAGCGTTATTGTTCAACATCTGAGTTTAGTGTTTCAGCCTTTTGAAAACCTACTTTTGCAGCTTCCGTCTGTCCGAGCGCCGCTTTCGCACGCCCACGGTCATAGTAGTATCTTGCATTTTTAGGATTCATTTCGATGGCTTTATCAAGGTCAATGATTACCGCTCGATAAATTGCCGAGTCTGAATTGGGCGTTGGCACGATTCCGATAAGCATAAGGGTGTTCCGGATTCAGCTTGATGGCGTGCGTATAGTCTTCAATCGCTTTTTCATACAAATCGGCTGCCTTCTCAATATGTCCGCGGGCGGTTTCGGTTTTACCAAGGTGAAAGTACGCCCAGCCTCTATTATCATAGGCATCAGCGTCCTTCGGGGTTAGTCGTATTGCATTTGTGCAGTCTTCCATCGCTGACTGATACAGTTGCAATGCCCGCGTTAGGTCTCCTTGAGCCGTCTTAATTTCAGCAAGTTTAAATTTTGCATGTGCTCGCTTCTTGTAGGCATCAGCATCCGCTGGGTGGAACGCAATGGCTTTATCATAAGCCTTCTCAAAATCGGCTTGTGCGGCTTCCCTCTGCCCAAGTGCCTCTTTCGCACGCCCGCGATTGTTATAAGCATGAGGGTGTTCCGGATTCAGCTTGATGGCGTGCGTATAGTCTTCAATCGCTTTTTCATACAAATCGGCTGCCTTCTCAATATGTCCGCGGGCGGTTTCGGTTTTACCAAGGTGAAAGTACGCCCAGCCTCTATTATCATAGGCATCAGCGTCCTTCGGGGTTAGTCGTATTGCATTTGTGCAGTCTTCCATCGCTGACTGATACAGTTGCAATGTCCGCGTTAGGTCTCCTTGAGCCGTCTTAATTTCAGCAAGTTTAAATTTTGCATGTGCCCGCTTTTTGTAGGCATCAGCATCCGCTGGGTGGAACGCAACGGCTTTATCAAAATCGGCTATCGCAGATTCATAGTCGCCAAGTCTTATATGTGCTAATCCTCGATTAAAGTGAACATTGAAGATTTCATCGCTCGTTAAGTCCACAGTCGGTGCGGCGGGTTTCTCAGAAACCAGCTGCTGCGGTGCCTGTGCACAGGAGAGAAAAAGACCTAATGCAAGTAAGATCAATAGATGTTTGCTGTTTTGTTTCATCAATGGATACCTCCAATTTTATTTTTTAGTGTTAATGTCCGACATCTGGATTTAGTGCCTTCGCCTTTTGAAAATCAGCTTTTGCTGCTTCCTTTTGCCCAAGTACCTCTTTCGCACGCCCGCGATTGTAGTAGGCTTCTGCGGACTCTGGATTTATCTCAACGACCCTATCAAAGTCGGTGATTGCACCCTCCGCGTCACCGAGAGCCAGCTTTGCGAAGCCCCGACCCCTATAGCCCTCAGCATCCCCCGGAGCGGACTTAATGACGTGTGTCCAGTCCTCAATTGCTGCTGCCAAGAGCTCTTGTGCCTTCTCCGCATTCCCGCGAGCGGCTTGGAATTCGCCAAGGCTGAACCGCTGCTTCGCACGAGCGGTATAATCAGAGGGATTCCGCGGGTTGCGTGCTTTTTTTCGGGCTTCTTTTTCCTTAAGAGCCTTTTTCGCACGCTTACGCGCGTCGGAAACCTCAGCAGCAAATGCTGGGTTAAGTTGGATCGCCTTATCAAAATCGGCTATCGCCGCTTCGTGTTCGCTAAGAGCAGCCTTTGCTTCCCCGCGTTTGTAGTAGGTATAGACAGTCTCAGGGCTTAACTGAACGGCTTTATCAAAATCGACTACCGCCTCCTGATAGTGCCCCGCATCGTATTTAGCTTTTCCGTGAAGGTGGTAGGCATAAGCACGGATACGGTCTCGCTTGCGCCACACTGCCAAAGGCTCCGTTGGTTTCGCCTCAGCGAGTAGTACCTTCAGCACATTTGAGCGGATAGCATAACCGTAACGCGCAGTGGCCCAAGCATTAATCCCGATAACCTGTCCACTCCTATTTAGCACAGGCCCCCCACTATTTCCACTAGCAAGTTTCGTTCTCATGCGGAACCATTCATCGTTATTCCGAATACTCTGTGTCATTCCTGGCGTGATTTTGTATTTTCCGTTGGGGTATCCCATAGCAGTAACTGGTTCACTACTTTGAACGCTATCGCTATCCCTTAAGCGCAGCGGCGTGCCTTCACCGGCGATTTTTAGGACGACGAGATCGTTTTTCACATCATACGCCGTGACACCCTCAATTGCCCAGATTGTCTTTTTGTCACTGAGTTTGGCAAAAACAGGCCCGGGCAAGGCAACGACGTGGATATTCGTCGCAATCTTGTCTTTGTCCACAAAGAAACCGCTAGCACAGAAGAAATTGTTTAAGGTGTCAGCCCACCCCATTACGCGCACTATAGGCTCTCTAGCTTTTGTAACTTCCGAGTCCGCTATCTGACCACTAACCTCCTCTGGATTCTCCAGTTGGATGGATTTATAGTAGTTAGTGATGCCTTGATGATACAACCGCTGTGCTTTCTCTACATCACCCCGCGCGGATTCGATGTCTCCAAGATGGCTTTGAACTTTTCCGCGCTCGTAGTAGGCACGGACATACGTAGGGTTGAGTTCAATCGCTTTATCAAAGTCAACGAGCGCGCCGGCATAATCTTTGACAGCGAATTTCCGTTCACCGAAACTGTAGTGCGCCTCGGCGCGGACCGATTTCCGCTGCTGCCACGCTTCTAAAGGCTCCACAGATATAGAACCGGCAAGCAGCCCTTTGAGCGTATTTGAAGGAATCGCATAACCGAAGGAATCGTTGCCGTATCGGACGGTAACGCCGATAACGCGCTTCTCCGAGTTTAGCACGGGACCGCCACTGCTTTCTTGAGCAGTTGTGGCTCTCATTCGAAGCCACCCCTTGCTACTCCGAATCCTATATAGTATATTTGCCTTTGTGACTTTGTATGCGCCGTTGGGATACCCGACGATAGAGACAGCTTCATCGCCTTGAACCGCATCACTATCCGCTAAGGGCAGCGGCATGCCTTCACCGACGACTTTTAGGATAACAAGGCTGTTTTCCGCATCAAACCCAACAACACCTTCTATCTCCCAGATTGTCTCCTTATCGGGGGATTTCGCGACAATGGGGCCGGGGGGTGCGACGAGGTGGATATTCGTCGCAATCTTGTCAGGAGCCACGAAGAAACCAGTACCCGACTCGGTTTCACTCTCAATCAATACGATAGCGTCTCTTACTTTTTTTAACGTTAAGTCCGCCGTTGAAGTGACCGGTTTCTCGGAAACCAGATGATGCGGTGCCTGGGCACAGGAAAAGAGAAAACCCAATGCAAGTAAAGCCAGTAAAAATTTGACGTTTTGTTTCACGAATCAATATCTCCAATTTTATTATTCACAGTTACTTTCCAACATCGGGATCCAATTCCCTCGCCTTTTGAAAATCCGCTTTTGCGGCTTCCTTTTGCCCAAGCACCTCTTTCGCACGCCCGCGATCGTAGTAGTATTTCGCATTTTTAGGATTCATTTCGATGGCTTTATCAAGGTCAATGATTACCGCTTCATAATTACCGAGTCTGAATTTCGCGTTGGCACGATTCCGATAAGCATGAGGATGTTCCACATTCAGCTTGATGGCTTGTGTATAGTCCTCAATCGCTTTTTCATACAAATCGGCTGCCTTCTCAATATGTCCGCGGTCGGTTTCGGCTTTGCCAAGGTGAAAGTACGCCCAACCTCTATTATCATAGACATCAGCGTCCTTCGGGGTTAACCATATTGCCTGTGTGCAGTCTTCCATCGCTGACTGATACAGTTGCAATGTTCCGGTTATATCGCCTTGCCCTGTTTTAGACTCCGCAAGTTTAAATTTTGCATGTGCTCGTTCTTTGTAGGCATCAGCATGCCCTGGATTAATCTCAATGGCTCTACTGAAATCAAATATCGCCTCTTTAAAATCGCCAGAATTCGCGTTCCACACGCCGCGGATGTTATAAAGATCAGCATGTTCTGGATATAATTGGGTTATTCTATCAAGATCGGCTATTGCGCCTTCATAGTCACCGAGAGCCTGTTTCGCATTTCCACGAGCTATGTAAACGTAAACAGCCCCAGAATTAAGTTGGATCGCTGTATCATAATCGGCTATTGCCGCTTTATCTTTGCCAGAGGCAGACTTAGCGCGTCCTCGATTGTAGTAAAAAATGGAGTTCTTAGGGTTCAACTCTATGGCTTTATCAAAATTAGTTATCGCCTCGTCATAAAAATTAGCTTCCAGTTTTTCCTTCCCTTGTGAAGCGTAAACATAGGCGCGGATGTGGTCACGGTTATACCACTCTATCAAAGGTTCAGTTGACTCCGGCGGTGCAAGCAATGCCTTGAGCGTATTTGAAGGAATAGCGAGTGCGTAAACTTCGTCTTCTAAATTGACGCGACTAACACTAACCCCTATAACTTGTTTACGACTATTTAAGATTGGGCTACCACTGCTCCCGTTATCAGTATCAATATTCACTCGGATCCATTTATCACTATTTCGGATGCTATGTATAGTCCCCTGCGCGACTGTGTATTTTTTCTTTGGGTACCCAACTACAATAACATCCTCATTACTTTTAACCACATCGCTATCACCTAAAGGAAGCGGTACACCTTCACCTGCAAGTTCTAAGATGACAAGGTCATTTTCAACGTCAAATGTTATGACCCTTTCAATAGACCAGGTTGTCTCCTTATCACTCCGTTTGGCAAAAATAGGACCGGGTAAATCAACGACATGGATATTCGTCACAATTTTGTTTCTGTCAACAAAGAAACCGCTTCCACTGAAAAATTTGTTTGAGAGTCCAGACCATGCCAACACGAGTACGATTGAATTTCTTCCTATTTCAGAATCCAAGTTTGCTGTCTTCGCATCAGTATCCTCTTGGTTGTTCAGTTGGATGGATTTATCATAGTCTGTAATGCCCTCGTGATACAACCCCTGTGCTTTTTCTTTTTCACCGCGTGCGGATTCAATATCACCCAGTTTACATTTCGCTGTCGCCCGATTTTCGTAAGCATCAGCATACTTTGGATTAATTTTGATAGCTTGGGTATAGTCCGCAATCGCCGATTCATATAAGCCTTCTGTTTTCTCAGGATTGCCGTGCGCCGATTCTAATTCACCAAGGGCAGTCTTTGTAAGCCCTCGATTATTGTAGGTTAAGTCATCTGGATCTATCTTGATGGACTGCGTGTAATCTTCAATTGCCGCTTCATATAAACGTTGTGCTTCTTTAGCCTTCCCGCTTGCGTCCGCGGATTCGCCAAGCTTGAATTTTGCCGATCCGCGATTGTTGTAGATAGTCGCATCCGCTGCGTCAATCTGGATCGCCCTATTGAAATCAAGTATTGCTCCTTCAAAGTCGTCAAGGTTTGTCTTCGCACTGCCGCGAAAATTATAGGTATCGGCATCCTCCGGATCAATCTCGATCGCTTTGTTGCAATCGGCTATTGCTGCTTTATATAAACTTTGCGCTTTCTCAGCATTTCCGTTGGCTTCCTCGGACTTACCGAGTAGGAATTTTACACCTCCGCGATTGCTATAAGCATCGGCATGCTGAACATCAAGTTCAATGGCTTTATCAAGATCAATAATCGCCTCAGTATAGTCACCACGGCGTGCCTTTATACTTCCACGGGCGTAGTAAGCATCAGCCTCACCTGGATCCATCTTGAGAACTTGTGTACAGGAGACAATCGCGCTGTCATGGTCTCCAAGACGATCCTGTGCTCTGCCGCGTTCATAGTAGGCACGAACATCCCCAGGGTCGAGTTCAATCACTTTATCAAAGTCAACGATCGCCCCCGCATAATCTTTGACTCTGAATTTTTCTTTTCCTAAACCGTAATACGCCGCAGCGCGGATATGTTTCCGCTGCTGCCATTCTGCCAAAGGTTCCATTGGCGTAGACTCAGCAAGCAATGTCGCAAGAACGCTTGAAGAAATCGCGTAACCACCATACGGCACAATAACCCCGATGACTTGACCCTTATTGTTAAACACTGGGCTGCCGTTGGTCTTTTTAGCAGTCGTTGTATTTAACCGAAGCCGTCTATTACTTTTTCGGAGACTCTGTATACGACTTTCCAAAACTTTGAATGCGCCATCAGGATAACTGAAGATAGAGACAGATTCACCGATTTGAACCGTATCACTGTCCCCTAAAGGTAGTGGTGTGCCTTCACCTGTGAGTTTTAGGATAACAAGACTGTTTTCAGCATCAAACCCAACTACACCTTCTATCGTCCAATCTTTCTCTTTGTCGGGAGATTTTATCGAAACAGAACCAATGTGCGCGACAACGTGAGTGTTCGTCGCAACCATGCCCGGTGCAATGAAGAATCCTGTACCTGAGGCATTTTCACTCTCAATCAATACAATAGAATCCCTTACTTTTTCGGACGTTAAATCTACAACCGGCGCGACGGGTTTCTCAGAAACCAGCTGCTGGGGTGCTCGTGCACAGGAGAGAAAAAGACCTAACGTTAGTAAAACCAATAAAGACTTAATGTTTCGTTTCACAAATGGATACCTCTAATTTTATTCTTTCGTGTTAATATCCGGCACCTTGGTCTAATTCCTTAGCCTTCTCAATATCTGCTTCCGCGGCTTCTTTTTGTCCAAGTGCCTCTTTCGCATGCCCGCGATTGCGATATGCTCTAATGGACTCAGGATTTATCTTCAGAGTTTGTGTATAGTCATCAATTGCGGCTTGATATAACTCGCGTGCTTGCCCTACATTCCCGTGTTTTTTCGCGAATTCAGCAAGTCGAACCTTCGCTGTCCCCCGATTGTAGTAGGACATCCATATCTCTGGGTTTAGTTGTATAGCTTTATCAAAGTCGGTTATAGCTTCCTTATAGTCGTTAACCCTGTATTTCTTTTCTCCTTGAACATGGTAGGCAGACGCACGGATAAGGTCTCGCTTACGCCAATCCACCAAAGATTCAATTGAATCGGATCTATCAAGTAACACCTTAAGCACGTTTGCAGGTACAGCATACGAATGAAAAGCGTCGCCGTAACCGACTATAATCCCGATGACTTGTCCGTCCTTATTTAGCACAGGTCCCCCACTACTGCCTACAAGCGTATCAATTTTTATTCGGAGACAGTTAAAAATTTCCTTGCTGTGTGCTATAGTTCCTGGCATGACTTTGTATTTTCCACCAGGATAGCCAAAGGCAATAATAGGTTCACCGATTTGAACTTTATCGCTGTCGCCTAAGCGCAGCGGTGTACTTTCTCCAGCAATCTTTAGGACAACGAGATCGTTTTTCACATCATACGCAGTGACATCTTCTACCGCCCAGATTGTCTCACTGTCTACCAGTTTCGCGAAAATAGGTCCCGGACGTGCGACAACGTGAATGTTGGTCACAATTTTGTCGGGTGCCACGAAAAAACCGCTGCCATAGCCGGTCCAACTCACAATGCGTCCGGTAGAGCGTCTCGCTTTTTCAGAGACCGAGTCCACTGGCAGCGTGACCACTTTCTCGGAAACTATTTGTTGCGATGTTGGGGCACACGAGAAAAGAAAAACCGATGTCAGTAAACTGAGTAAACAGATTCTGTGTGCTTTCATACAGTAGATCCCTTAAAAGATAAAGGAAGGACATTGCTATAGACACATCTCACCATAGGTATAGCGGTGGGAGTGCATTAGAAGAGCGTGACGTGGCAGTCCACGCTTACTTACTTAGATCTTTCCACCAAAATGGAGCTTCCTTAAAATGACGAAAGCGACCAACAAGTCCTCTGAGGTGAGTCGTCCGGAGGGTCCAATGCGTACTATCTACAGAGACACATTCAAGCTGATAGTAGTAGACGACATTCGGTTTTGCGGTTTTATCGGTATAGGTATACGATTGCCTTTTGTTAGTTGTACCAGCACCGGGGATCATAACGGAATTGATGACCTTGAACTCGCCGTTTCTGGTTTCACTCCGTTTGATGTTGAAGCCTGCACAGTTCACCTCGGATTCGGTTACCCATCTGATGACGGTTGTCTGCCCCGTTTTTTCACGCTCAGGACGGAATTTGGAGAGTTCCACCGGCAAAAGCATACGTACGCGATAGCCTGGTGTGCCGTGATCGTCACGGTGTCCATAGTAGGCAGTGTGCTGTCCCATAGACACGGAACCTTTTTTGGCGGTAAGTTCCCACCCATCTGCTGCCGTGCCATCGAACGGTTCACCTGTTACGTTGTTCCCCTGATATGCCCGGATAATAGAACTCCGTCGGTTTCCCTCAATCAAGGGCAGCTTCCATGCAGGTATCGCCCCGAGGTTACCTGCGACATCACTTAGTATCTTGTGATCGGCTCTCACTCCAGCAGGTGCCTTGACGGTGACTTTGAAGGCAGTTTGACTCAAGAGGCGGTACCCGGGTGTTCCGCCAATAAGGTCTTTTAAGATAACAACACGGTCTGGTTGAATGTCCCCTTTTGCAGTTCCAATGCCTGAGTTGGATCCTTGCTCCGTCACAAGCAGCAGCACTTGGTTTCTATTAAGTACCTTTGCATCTAAAGTGAAGGTAATCGTGCTAGCGAGTACGGACTTATCCTCCGGATGGTTCGTAACTGTAACCTTCCAGCCTTCAAGGCTGACTTTCTGTCCGCTTCTGTTGTGGAGTTCAATCCACTGCGGAGATTTGTCGGCGTTGGTGGCGTACATGATTTCACTAATGGCGATATCAAACACTGCAGCTACCGGAACGGGCTCATCTTCAGCACCGACAACACTTTGGACACCAAACGCTAACACGAGTGTCACAAATAGACCAAGGACAAGCCGTTGAACGATCAAGCCTTTCATAAAATATATCTCCCTTTATTTTCGAGTTTCGGTTTCAGCATGCGTCTTTCTGACTTATTATAACCTACATCGGTTGTCTCGTCAAGTCTTCCGAAATTGTAAAACTGAGACACGATGGCTCATTTTCATTTTGGTTGTGAGCCACTTTAGTTTTTCTTGAAAAAATATGAATTTTTCAGAAAATCGCAGGTTAAATGTTTTCAGAAGGTTCTAAAAAGGAATGACAAAAAAATTTGACACCCACGCCTAAAATGTAGTATAATACTTAACATATATGAATTCTAAATAGGACGCTCGAATGTTTTATTTATTGCCTATCACACAGATGCATAAAAATTGCCTCTGCACGCTCATCGGTCTTGGTGTCGTGCTGATCGGTATTTCTATGTGTCGCGCAGTGGTGGGCGGATAAGTAAAGAACAAAACACTTTCCGAATTACACAACACAACGCCCCTCACGAAACGCTACAAAAGGAGATTTCGGTGAGGTGCTTTCTTTTTTAAAGGACAACAAAATGTCACGTTTGCAGGGAAAATAACCTAAAAGAGGAGAGAAGATGCACCACAGAATCGTTCTTCTGATATTCGCGACACTCGCCGTAGGGGTTGGGTTACCCAACCCCCTAAATGTTGAAGCCAACAAAGAAATCAGACCGTTATTCACCCAAGAAACAATCGAAATTGACGGGTATCTCAACGAAGAAGCCTGGTCGCAGACACAAGTCATCGACGACTTCACGCAACAATTCCCTGATGAAGGTCAACCGGCTACCGAACGAACGGAAGTTCGCATGTTGTATGACGCAGAGAAACTTTATATCGGGTTTGAGTGCTACGACTCCGAACCTGAAAAGATCGTTGCAAACGAAATGCGGCGCGACGGGCAACTCTGGCAAAACGATAACGTTTACATCATGCTCGACACCTACGGCGATAAACGGCAGTGCTTCTTCTTTAGAACGAATGCGCTCGGTGCACTATCAGATACAGCAGTCACAGACGGTGGCGAAAACCTCAATGGAAGTTGGGATTGTATCTGGGAAGCCGCGGGACAGCAACATAAAAAAGGCTGGACAGTCGAAATCGCGATCCCCTTCAATCAGTTGCGGTTCAAAAAAGAGGATTCGATGGTGTGGGGCATCAATTTTGGACGCAACATCGCGAGGCTTAATCAAACGACACAGTGGATTCAGGTGCCGCGAAGTCAGAGTTGGCCAGGGACATACCATCCCATATATCAGGGCAAACTCATCGGGTTGCAAGGCGTTGCGTCGCCGTCATATTTTAATCTAAAACCGTATCTACTGGGCGGTTTGGGGCGGAATCTCGAAGATGAAAATCAGCAGCGGACCACCGAAGGCGACATCGGACTCGATATGAAATACGGTATAACCTCTAACCTGACGTTAGATTTGACGCTGAACACCGATTTCGCACAGGTAGAAGCGGATCAGGAGGAGGTTAACCTCACACGATTTAGTCTCTATTTTCCGGAGCGACGCGATTTCTTTCTTGAAGGAAGTGGATTGTTCGCATTCGGTGCAGGTATCGGAGACTTCGGGCCACCACCGTTGTCGGTTTTCTACAGCCGCAGCATCGGGATTGAGGACGAGAAAGAGGTGCGACTCCTTGGCGGCGGAAAAATGACGGGAAAGGTGGGGGCTTATAGTGTCGGCGCGCTTAACATGACGACCGCCGCTTCCGGCGAAATTCCGATGACAAACTTCTCTGTGCTAAGAATGCAACGGAACATTCTCAGCGATTCAACCCTCGGTTTCATTCTTACCAATCGACAGAGCGACTTCGGTGGTAATTACCATCGCAACGGCGGAATAGACCTGTTCCTTAGACCCCACGATCAGTGGCGGATGCGCGCTATGACAGTTGGAAGTTGGTCGCCAGACCCAGAAGAACGCGATGTCGCATGGTACCTCTCAAATAACTGGCGAAACAAACACTTCCGCGTCAATGCCTCATATCTCGACATCGGGCCCCGATTTACAAGTAAAATGGGGTTCATGCATCGGAAGGACATCCGGTCACTCATGTTGAATACCAATTACGATCTCCAAGTCAACCGATATGGCATACAGGACCTGGGCGCAGGTTTTTCCGGTGGTTATTTACTGGACCACGATAACACGCTCATCGGTTGGGATATGAGAGTCAGTGGCGATATAGTCTTGGACTCCAACGATGGGATCAATCTTGATTTCCAACGGTTTTTTGACCGTGTTGATGAAGCCTTCAGTATCGGTGACGCTGAGATTCCCGCTGGCGACTATGAGATGAATCAGGTGTCGTTACGTGTTTTCACTGAGAGCAGTCGTCCATTTGCTGTATTCAGCGGCGTGGATTACGCGGATTACTTTCACGGCGACCGTGTGAGTCTCAACATTGACAGTCAATGGCGGATGACCTATCAACTCGCGATTGAAGCCCGATACGAACGCAACTGGATTAACTTACCCGAAACCGACCTATTTACAACAAATGTTGTCGGGGCACGTATTAGCTACGCACTAAACACCCGTTTCTTTACGAAGTTGTATACCCAGTGGAACGATAACGCAGAACGGGCAAGCGCGAATTTCTTGCTCAATTACATCTATCGTCCGGGCAGCGATTTTTATTTTGTATACGATCAAGCATGGGATACATCTGACGGACTCGAAGCACACAATTGGACAGTGTTGAGCAAATTTACTTATCTATTCACTCTATGAAACCGAATACCCCATTTATGTCGTATTATGAAAGTGGATTTCATCCGCTTCTTAGATTTACATAATAGTAAAGCCAATGCAAGCGGGGTTTGGAACCCCGCCTTCTATAGATGTCTCGTTAACTATAGTTTTTACTATAACTCGACTATAATGGGCCGGTATCAAAACAAAACATAATTTCAAAATTCAAAGGAAATGGAGAAAAATGATACAGCCAGATAACTTTGCATGCCACAATATTCACTTGGAGACTGAACGCCTGAAACTTCAACCCTTTAAGGATGCCGACTTTGATACGGCTGTCCCTTTCTACAGAGATCCCGAATTTCTAAACGCGGTTGAAGAGTCCCCACCTGACGAACCCATATCAAAAGAATATCTCAAAAAGGCAGGCAAATTCATGAGGGACAGCGGATTTCTGTTCGCAATCGTAGAAAAAGCGAGTGGACGCACTATTGGCGAAGTCTGTCTACAGTGGATGAACTTAGAACGGGCGAAAATTGAGGGCGAAAAAATAATGCGTCTACCTATAGGGATTTGGGACAAAACACTATGGGGAAAAGGCTACGGAAAAGAGGTTGTACAGTGTTTGATGGCGCACGCGTTTGAAAAACTGGCAATCGATCGATTCTGTCCGGTGGACGTTCCCGCCGATAACACCCGTTCAAAAGCTTTATGGCAGTCGCTTGGGTTAACTGTGGCACGAGAAGCAGACGACGGAAAGATGCTGGACTTTGAAATAACACGATCAAAATATGAGAGAATCTATGGAAGTGTCACTTGAATAGCATTCTGAATCAAAGGAATCTTGTATGTTCAGTAGACAACTCGCTGCGCGCGCAGCAGAAAACAATCCAATTCGGGTCGGCATCATCGGTGCCGGAAAATTCGGTGCGGGGTTGGTCGCGCAGCTCTCACAGATGCACGGCATAGTCGCGAGCGCGATTGCGGACATCAATTTGGAACACGCTATCGGTGCCTACACTGTCAGCAATGTTCCATCCGATACAATTTTGCACGTCAAGAACGTCAATGCAATGAACGATGCGATCCGCAGTGATAAACGAGCCGTCACCGAAGACGGAATGCACATTATTGAATCGGATTTGATCGATGTGGTTGTGGAAGCCACAGGGATCCCAGAAGTGGGTGCAAGGATGGCATACCACACGTTGATGCACAAGAAACATCTCGTGATGGTCAACGTTGAGACGGATGTCACCGTCGGTCCGTTCCTGAGACGCTTGGCAGATAACGCCGGTGTCGTCTACACACTCGTTGATGGCGACCAACCGGGTGTGACGATGAACATGGTCGAGTGGGCAAAAACGCTCGGCTTTGAAATCGTGGCAGCAGGACGTGGCACGGTGTTCTACGACGATGATCGCGCCGGTATACCGGACACCGTTCCACAACGCTTCGGATTCAGCCGAGAAATGATTGCGCGGCGGACGATCAACTTCAAGATGTTTAACTCGTTCCGAGATGGATCAAAAGCGCAAATAGAGATGACTTCCTTGGCAAATATGGCAGGCTTACCGCCAGATATTCGCGGCATGCACGAACCTTCTGTGAACATCGCGGATATTGCTCAAGTCTTCAGCTTAAAAGAAGAAGGCGGCATTTTGAGCCGCCACGGCGTCGTCGAACTCGCAAACAGCATTGCGACAGACGGCAAGACGATGCTGGAGGACCCACTTCGGATGGGTGTATTCGTCGTTATCCGGACTGAGCATCCGTTCACGCAAGAAGACCTCGCCAGTTATAACCTGTATCCCGGCGGCGACGGGAAAAACTATCTCCTCTACCGACCGTATCACCTTGTGGCTGTTGAAGCACCCATCTCGATTGCGAAAGCCGCCTTATACGGACAACCGACAGGGGCACCGCTACCGACACCTGTCGCAGACGTTATCACAGTCGCCAAGCGCGACTTGAAAGCGGGAGAACGGCTCGATGGCAGCGGCGGGTATACCATCAACGGACTCATCGAGAGGGCGGACATCGCACGGGCAGAGAACCTGCTTCCGCTCGGTTTGGCTTACGATGTTACCCTCAAACGCAATGTCTCACAAGGGGAAGCGATCTCCTACGATAGGGTCGCGTTGAACGAGAACGCTTTCGTTCTCAAACTCCGCCGCCTCCAAGACGCAACCCTCTAAGACTTGACTATTCCCACGGATACAGGATCACTTTACCGCACTCGCCGGTCGCCTGAAGTTCCCATGCTTTCTGTACGTCACGCATCGGAAACGTGTGTGTGATAAATGTATCTATCTGATCGGCTGAATCTTGGATCATCTTCATCAATTTTGGATAAACACCGAGGTTGTAGTGCCAATTCCCGCGTAGGACTAAGCCTTTGCGAATCATATCTCGGCTTGCGGCGAGCGGAAATTCGCCGCCTTCGCCGACGAAAGTGACCTGTCCTTTGCTCCGTGCAGCGTCAACCATCAATCGGTGCGCAGCAGACGCGCCAGAGCAGTCCACCGCCTTGTCAATCCCGATACCGTCGGTCAGCTCCTGAATCTGATCAAGAATATCCTCATCACTCGGGTTCAAGACGACTTCCGCCCCCAACTTTTTGGCGAGTTCAGCCCGATACGGATGGCTTTCCACGCCAATGACGCGCGCACCGCGATAATGGGCATTAATAATGCCACCCAATCCGACAGGACCTAAACCCGTAACCATGACGGTATCCAATGAATTGACCTGCATCTGCTCCATCGCGCCGAATGTCGGTCCGAGTCCACAACACGCCATCCCCGCATGTTCATAACTGACACCGTCTGGAATGAGAAACAGCATATCCTCCATTTTGTGCATATACTGCGCGTAAGTCGCCGAAGCCACTTCGCCGTCAATGAGGTCCCGGATACTCGAACGACGTCCTCTCCTACAGTGAATATGCTCACCGATGGCACACATCTGACACTCACCACAAGCGTTCTGCGGCTGCACCACCACACGGTCCCCGACTTGGATGCGACCGGGTTGTGCAACTTCGACGACTTCGCCAGCGGCTTCGTGACCAAAGTGTTCCCCAGTGCCGCCATGTATGAACCCTTTATACTCCGTACACATCGGAACGGCATGAATTTTGACGACAACGATGTCGCCACCGGCGCGCGGATCAGGCTTTTCAACCACGCCACCTTTTCTATCACCAAACATTGCTGCAACCTGCATAAAGACTATAAAACCGAGACTCTCCGCATCCTCAGCACGTATCGCGAAGAGAAAGGGTCTCCCTCCTTCTAAAAAGTATTGGTTTTCATAGAATAGCACAGCACATACAATCGGTCAAGATATATTTTACAGCCCGCTCTTCCTTGCAATCTTTTCCGAATCGGTGTATAATTTTAACTGAATCATAGGTATCAATTTTAGAAACAACAATTGTCTCAGACCAGGGCCCGGTAGGTTCGGTTTGCAACCGAACCGGATTCTACGCGAAAACCTTGAAGACTTCAAAAACCTCTTCAGTCCCGTAGGGTTTAATGGAATAGAAAGAGATAACAAACAATGTCAACAGGAACGCAAACGCCACAAAATATATTGTCAAAATTCACGAATTTTGGCCCACGAGTTTTAAATGCTCATGAACTCCCAAAACAGGTATTGCTTCCATCAGCACAACCCCTCGCTAAAGCATTCATTGATATTGCACCTTACCCCGAAAGGGCCGCGCAGTGGCTTATAAGTTTACTAAATCTGCTCATCGATATCGCGAATCGGAACGAAGACCTTAGTCGCGTTATGATAACAGAAGCCGAATACAAACAACTTTCAGCGGTGATGTATGATTTAATCTATGGAGTCGGAGAAGATGAAAACCACCCGTTATCGGCAGCAACGGCATTGGTCGGTACGCTTATGAAAACGTATGAAGATCAACACTTCCCAAAGTTAAGGGATCTCTTTCCCGAACTATCAAAAGAACCCGCTGATAAAACAACTGCTGAAAGCAAGAACATCACGCCTACCCGATCAAGACAAATTGAGACAGATTTTGTCATTGTTTTCTTTTCGATCGGTTGCCTGCTTTGGAAAGACAATAAAGCAGAAGAGGCTATTTCTGCTTATAATTTGGCAGTCCGTATAAACCCGGATTATGCCAGTATTTATGCAAGTCGCGGCGAAGCCAAATCTGACCTAAATGACCTTATAGGCGCGAAATCAGATTTCCAGAAGGCATTGAAATTAACCGAGAAACACGGAGAAAAGGACTTTAGCACTGCTATTGAGGAACGGCTCCAAGAGCTTGATGTGGTAGAGGCTGTTATTGCATATTTCTCTGAACCCAGATTCACTAAATTTTCTATGCTCAGAGAATGTAGCATTCAGATAGGAAAAATCCATAGCAAAGCTGACATCGTGCTTCGGGATGCAGAAGGAAATTTTATTGCTATCGCAGAGTGCAAGTCACCGACATCCCTGAATTATGGTCCCGATCAACTGCAGAGTTATCTCTGTGCAACTGACACGTCGTTTGGTATCCTTGCCTCTGGGACAAATAGAGATTCATGGGTTTTTTATCAGAACTTGCGCCACAACCGGTTCCGACAAATCAGGCAGTCTGATTTCGAGAAAAGGATTCTTGAATAGGCGAACATGAACGCCACGCACTTTCTTCGGCTTGCTCTGTAAGTAAATAGATGGTAACTTGCGTTAAGACAACATTTTTAAGGTTCTCATATATGGCTGGAAATATTAAACCAAAGACGATATTCACGGGTGACAATCTACCTATAATGCGTGGAATAAATAGTGAATCCGTAGATTTAATCTACCTTGATCCACCCTTTAATAGCAATGCAAATTATGCAGCACCGATTGGCTCTAAGGCTGCCGGTGCTGAATTCAAAGATACGTGGACACTCAATGATGTTGATGTTGCTTGGCTTGATCTAATTGAGATGAAGCACCCTGCTCTGAACCGAGTTATCCATGCTGCGATGACGAACAGCGATAAATCTTATCTCATTTACATGGCAGTTCGCTTACTGGAGATGGAGAGGATACTCAAGCATACAGGATCAATCTATCTACACTGCGATCCCACAATGAGCCATTATCTGAAGTTGGCGATGGATGCGGTGTTTGGAAAGGAAAATTTTTTAGCAGACATAACATGGAAACGTTATGCGGCACATAGCCTATCAAAATCTGCCGTTGACACTATATCGGATCATCTTCTTTACTATGCCAAAGACAACACGCGGGTTATGGCTAATAGAGTAACCTCACAGTTAGATACAGAAAAATTAAACGAGAAATTTCCGTATGTAGAAACCGAAACAGGTCGTCGTTTTCAGCATGTAGCATTAGAACAGAATTCAAATAGGTCCAGTGCAGGAGAAGTTCGGAAAATAGAAGGCAAAGCTGTAACCTCTGATATCGGGTGGAGATGGAATCAATCAACGTTTGATGAAAGAATCGCCAAAAATCCATACCTCATCTATTGGACGAGAACCGGAAAGCCAGGATACAAGATTTACGCTGACGAATACTCAGGTGAACCTGTCGGAAACATTTGGACAGATATACCGTATCTTGCTTCTGGAGACGGTGAACGCACAGGCTACCCAACCCAAAAACCCGTTGCTCTACTCAATAGAATCATCGAAGCCTCATCTAACGAAAACGAGGTTGTTTTCGATCCGTTCTGTGGGTGCGCCACAACCCTCGTGGCAGCGGATAGACTTCAACGGGATTGGATAGGTATTGACATATCAGCGAAAGCCGCCGAGTTGGTCATTGAGCGTATCAAAGGTGATCAGGGATTGCTTGCGGATATTACCGCTCGCGACGATGTACCCAACCGCACGGACTTAGGCGAAATTTCGAGATACAACGTCCCTGAAAACAAGACACAGTTATATGGAGAGCAAGGTGGGCATTGTAACGGCTGTGGTGAGCATTTCCAAACCCAACACCTTGAGATAGACCACATTATCGCGAGATCCGTTGGGGGAACTGACCATATTGAGAACCTTCAATTGCTTTGTAGTCATTGTAACAGAATTAAAGGTGAACGCGGGCAAGAATATCTAATCTCAAGACTGAATAAGAATTGAATTGTGGAAACTAATTTAATTCATCACAAAACTACTAATGCCCTAAAACTTAATGCGACACCGGAACGAGTCTGTGTTGACTTTCATGTGGGTAAATATGAAGACTTAGCGGTATTTCTATCAAAGAAAACCGCAGAAAAACGGATATGATGCGTTAGCGTGGAATCGCCCATTTTTATCCCACTTTCCCTCAAATCGGTTTCCCAAAACACAGAACATAACCGTCATGATCCTTGAGTTCAAACGCACGGAGACCGTCGTCGGTGTCTGCAAGCGGTTCGTGGAATTCCAGTCCACGCGACTGATACTCAGCAAACAGTGCGTCCGGATCGGGAGTAAAAATAAAAGCGTCCCACCGTGCCCATTCGTGCCGTGTATGGTTCGGTACCGAATGAATAAATTCAGTGATATGTTTCAGCAGTATCCGCACGTTATCGCGAGACACAATCCCAAAAAACGGGTCTTCTTCCGGGATAAGTAGGTCTGTTTCAAAACCGAGTTTTTGATTGTAGAAGTCAATCGACTCAGCAAGATTGTCAACGATAAAAAATGGGTAGATTCTCTCAAGTGTTGCGTTGTTTGCCATTGTCCATCCTCCTGTTTTTCTTTCTCCAATATCCTAACAGATTTCCCTTTGGCATTCAACGGAAAAGTTTTGCATGCTTTCGTGTGTTCATCCTTGCAAAAGCATTTATTTTCTCTTTTGTAGCGTATCCTGTTAGGTTGCACCTTATACATGCACAGGCTAACAGCCTATGCTACAAGGGCCCCTGCGTATTGGTAGCAGAAATTGATATTAAAAATGAACTTCCAAACTGGAAAACTAAATAGTCCTGCAAAATTGTTTGACATCCACTGTCAATGTACGGTAAATTGTAAAACAATGGAGACCATCATGCAAGAATCATCCGTTATCCAACATTTCCTGCAGAAAGGCATTGAACAAGGCATTGAACGCGGAACACGCGAAAGTATTGTTGAGGGTATCATTGAAAATCTGGAAGTCCGTTTCAATGCAAGCAACTTGCAAGCAGTGGCATCAACGCTTGAACACGTAGACGACGTACAACGTCTCAGGCAGTTGCGCCGTGAGGCACTACAGACAGCGAGCCTTGAGGCGTTTTGGCAAACTTTAGGCTTAATCGTAACAACGAACGGAAACGACTCGCGCTAACCCGCACCGTTTTTGAAGTATCGTAGCGGATGTCTATAGGCTGCTTTCAGTTAACGATGGGGAACAAATTTCATGGCAATACTCAGATGGGGGATACTCGGTTGTGGGGATGTCGCTGAACATAAGGGCGGACCACCCCTCTATACCGTCAATGATTCCGAACTCATCGCTGTGATGCGACGGGACCGTGCGAAAGCGGAAGCCTTCGCCGAAAGACACGGCGCAAAACGCGTCTATACCGATGTAGACCAACTCCTCGCCGATGACGAACTCAATGCGATTTACATCGCAACACCGCCATATCTCCACTGCGAACAGACCCTCCGTACCGCACGCGCCGGTAAGCACGTCCTCTGCGAAAAGCCGATGGCGATGTCGGTTGAAGAGTGCCAACGCATGGTGGATGCCTGCCACGACGCGGGTGTTACCTTGATGCTCGCTTATTACCGAAACTTCTATCCGAATATCGTGAAAATGAAAGCATTGATGGACGAAGGTGCCATCGGGGATGTAGTGCTTGCGAAAATTAATCATACCGGTTTCTATAATCCGAACCGACACGACTTAAAGAATTGGCGCGTGAACCGAGCCATCAGCGGCGGCGGTGTCCTGATGGACCTCGGTAGCCACCGGATCTCGCTACTCCAGTATCTGATGGGAGCGGTTGAATCTGTGCAAGGCTATGCAGAGACGGTGCATCTGGATATTGACGTAGACGATTCCGCTGTGTTTACGCTCCGTTTCGAGAGCGGCGCGCATGCCGTAGCGAACATCAACTGGAACGTCGGTGTCTCGATTGACGATGTTGAGGTCTACGGCACGAAAGGGTGTCTACGGTGTTCGCCACTGAATTCGGGGAACCTGACGCTTGAAACGAAGTCAGAAGGATTGGTTGAGATGAATCAGAACCCGTTACCACATACACATACAGGTCTCGTGGAAGATTTCGTCAACCACCTCAAGACGGGTGAGCCGATCCGGTGTTCGGGCGAGGCAGGCTTGCAGACGAACGCGGTTATCGCGCAAATAATGTAGATGTGTTCCAAATATTGTAGGCGCGCTTTGTAAGCGCGCCGAGTTTTAATTCGCCTCAGGGCAGTTAGATTACGGCACACGGAGTGTACCTACTACTTTAAACGCTTGGATTCCAACGCCAGCCATTCACCGTATCCGCGAGGCATCTCTGCGGGTGCTTCCAATCCCGACTCCTCACGCCACCGTAACAACGGGTGCCGCCGATCAGGTTGCGGAAGATTCACGCGTGTCCCGTCCGCCGCCGACTCAAAGATTCCCATCATCATCTCAATGATATGTCGTCCCTCCGTGCCGCTACATGTATGCGCTCTGCCTTCGTCCAAAGCGTTAACATAGTCCTCCACGAACCAGTAATCCGCTTCCGCTGCACCACTTTTCGGATCGTAATGCTCAGGATAAATCAGATCCAACGCTTCCCACCGATCATGCGTTCCATCGGGGAGGTAATGCGGTGTCGGTAGCCACCATGCACTGCCGCTCTTCCAGAAAAGTCGTCCTTCGGTGCCGTAGAGTTCCATGGAATACGCGCCGGTGTCCATCGTGTGAAACCGGTGTTGAAGCAGCGTACCCGTAACGTGTCCCTCATACTGCAGTGTCGCCGTGATATACTCACCCGCGATGGTCCCCATTCCGCTCGGTGACGGCACCACATCTGTCGGCGTGATCGGTTTCCCACCGGTTGTTAGATGTGCCATAACGCTTTCGCAGCGTTTCCCGAAGTGGAGCATGTTATTGAGCATGTGTGTGCCGATATTCATCAATCCATAGCCGCCGTAGTACCCTTTTCCACTGCCGTACATATAACGGAGTTCGCCGATTTTCCCAGCATTGAAAGCACGCGCGAGTGCCTGCATCGGCGCGCCGACTCTCCCCTGATGATGCACCGCGACCTGCACGCCTTTCGCTTCCGCCTTAGCGATAACAGCATCCGCCTGCCCGAGGTCTATACACATCGGTTTTTCGACTTCGATGTGGACACCGTGTTCCAGTACGCGCATACACAGATCGTAGTGGAACTCCGTGCCGGTAGGAATCGCGACGATGTCGGGTTGCGTCTGCCGGATCATCTCATCTAAATCCGTGAACCGTGCCGTGACATTGACTTCTTCGCCGAGCGTATCGAGGCGTTCTTGAACCAAATCACAGAGCGCGACGATCTCTGTCCGTGGATGTGCATGATACGCCCGCGCCGCTGCCGTTCCGCGTCCTCTACATCCCAAAATCCCGATCCGATACGTCTTCATCGTATTTCCTCCGCTTGTCTGAGTCGTTGATGCGGTTATTGTAGCATGGGCAGCTTAATCGGTCAACGGTGTTTTATTTTGCTGCAGGGTCATTCAATTGTCCGTTTTTGGTGTTGTATTTTGCAGACATTAACACTTCATATATGTTATGCTTTTAAACAATTCGCCGAAATTTTCGCTAGATTTCGCTAGATTTCGCTAGATTTCGCACCGAATCCCCAAAAAAAAGACATCCAATCCAATAATTTCTTAAAATTGAATGGTCCCGGTTTTGCTATCAGTCGTCAGAAATCGCGACCAGAGGTCGCTCCTATAGAAAAAAATTGGAGCATCTACTTTCGGCGGGACAGGTACTCAGATAGGGCGTAGTCGAAGGGTGTCGCGGTATCCATCTGGACATAATCAATTTGGCTGGCACCGCATCCGCGACGGTAATTTTGGATAAACCCGTTCAGTTTCTCAAGATAGTCCGCTTTCAGCGTATCCGCCTGCGTTGAAAGCGTCTCTCCGGTCTCCATATCCCGAAAGACGACAGAGCCGGTATAAGGGAAAGTGAGTTCGGCAGGGTCGAGCAGATGAAAGACGATCACTTCATGCTTCTGGTGACGGAGGTGTTTCAGCGCGGAGATAACCTGCGACGGTTCATCAAGCAGATCAGAGATAACGATAACCAAGCCGCGTCGCACAATCCGCTTGGCGAGTTCGTGGAAGAGGCTGCTTAATTGTGTCTCCTGACCCGGCGTTGCGTTTTCCAGCGCGGACATAATCGCACGGAGATGTGTCGCGGCACCCCTTGGTGGAATGTATTGCTTAATATGTGTATCAAAGAGTGCCAACCCGACGGAATCCCGCTGTTTCAGCATTAGATAGGTGAGCGTCGCCGCGAGATAACAGCCGTATTCAAACTTTGTCAACGATTCCTCGGTGTGCTTATAGTTCATCGATGCACTCGTATCAAGGAGGATATAGGCACGTAGGTTCGTCTCCTCTTCAAACTTCTTGACGTAATACCGATCAGACTTCCCGAAGACCTTCCAATCAATATATCGGATTTCATCGCCCGGCATATACTGCCGATGCTCTGCGAACTCAACGCTGAACCCTTGATACGGACTTTTGTGCAAACCCGTAACGAACCCTTCAACGACGAGGCGTGCAACAAGTTCCATCCCGCCTATTCGTGAGAGCGCAACTGGGTCTAAGTATTTATGAGATGTTTGCATTTCATCCGTTCCTCGCGTTCTGCTGGCGTTTTTTTTGCAAGTGCTTTGAGAACTATTAGCTTTTCTTCGGATGGCGTCTGCTGAACCAGATCAATAATTTGTTCAGTTGTTAATTCAAGCGTCAAATTCATTTTCATTCTCCTCCTGAGTCTTGAAGTTCAATTATAACAAAAATTCGCCAGCATATCAACCGAAATGTCGGAAATGCGGAAAAACTGAATTTCAAAACTGCAGGGAAAAACTTGATCTAAAGCGGTTCCGTCCCGAATTGAAAAATAAATTTGCTTTTTAATATATACTAATGTATAATTACTTAATATAAAATAATTTTGTATTAAGAAAGGAATTAATCCTAATGGGAAATCCAGTTGTACATTTTGAAATAGCAGGTAAGGATGCGGAATCATTAAGCGAATTTTATAGTTCGCTGTTTGATTGGAACGCAGTTGGCAAAATGCCAGGCGGTGTTTACGGATTGGAACCAGAAGCCGAAAACGAGGTATGTGGACACATACTCCCGACAACTGACGACATGCCGGTCTCTAACTATGTCTCAATTTACGTTCAGGTTGACGACCTTCAGGCATCGCTTGACAAAGCTGAAAGTCTCGGTGGCAAAACCTGCGTACCGCCTACAGTTATCCCGGAAGGCAATGGAACTTTTGCTATGTTCCTGGACCCAAGTGGGAACTGTATCGGTTTGTATAAACCTGAGGCGTAAATTTCAGAACTCTTTGCGTTTACAACCATCTGAATCGCAGCTTTAACGCAGAGACTCACAACAAACAGGGCGGTAAACTAAATTTCACCGCCCTGTTTTTTCGTTACAGAGACAATCTTAAGTAAGCAACGGTTTTAACCATCGTTTCGCAGTTTCGATGTCCATGCCAGTGCGTTCTGCATAATCCGCAACCTGATCCTCCCCGATTCTGGCGATACTAAAATATCGTGCTTCTGGATGCGCGTAATACCAACCGCTCACAGATGCTGCAGGGAACATCGCCAAACTCTCCGTAAGCGTAATCCCCGTGTTCTTTGTGACCTTCAACAGATCAAACAGCGTCCGTTTTTGATTGTGATCCGGGCAGGCAGGATACCCTGGTGCCGGACGGATGCCGCGGTACCTCTCGGCAATCAAGGCATCGTTATCCAACCCTTCATCGACGGCATATCCCCAAAGCGTTGTGCGGACGTACTGGTGCATCCGCTCCGCGAACGCCTCTGCGAGTCGGTCAGCCAACGCCTTCGCCATAATACTGTTGTAATCGTCCTGCTCCCGCTCGAATTCCGCACAGAATTCTGGGACACCATGTCCCGTCGTCACCGCGAAGGCACCGATATAATCTAACAGTGCAGTCGCTTTCGGCGCGATGAAATCACCGAGGCTGAGGTTCGGTCTGTTAAACGGTTGTTCCGTCTGCTGCCGGAGGTGGTGTAGGGTCGCAATAACCTCCGTCCGCGCGGCATCGGCATAGATCGCAGTCCCTTCACCGACACCGTTCGCCGGAAAAAGTCCGACGACTGCACGCGCACGGAACCGTTTCTCTTCGACGATAATGCGGAGGAGTGCTTCAGCATCTTTTAAGAGTTTACTCGCCTCCTCACCGACCTCCGGATTCTCCAATATATTCGGATATTTTCCGCGGAGTCCCCACGTCGTAAAGAACGGACTCCAATCGATATAATCAACGAGTTCCGCCAAATCATAGTCGTCAAAAACCTTCGTACCCATCACAGACGGCTCAGGCGGTTGATAGTTCTGCCAACCGGTTGTGAATTTCCGCTCTTGCGCGACACTGAATGGCAGCAGGTTCACCTGTTTCCGGTTCTTCGCACGTCGCTCGCGGATATCGGAATATTCTTCACGCGTCTGCGCCATGAACGTCTGCTGCCTCTCGTCGCTCATTAAATCGCTGACAACACCGACGCTTCGGGACGCATCTTTGACATGGATCGTTGAACCGCCGTAAACCGGTTCAATCTGGACAGCTGTATGCACTTTTGAAGTCGTCGCACCGCCGATGAGCAGCGGGATACGGAACCCTTCACGTTCCATCTCCTCCGCGACATATACCATCTCATCTAACGAAGGCGTGATGAGTCCACTCAACCCGATAATATCGGCATTCTCTTTCCGTGCCGCTTCAAGAATCTCGTCTGCAGGCACCATCACACCGAGATCAATGACCTCATAGTTGTTACACCCAAGTACGACACCGACGATGTTCTTCCCGATGTCGTGGACATCACCCTTCACCGTCGCCATCACGATTTTGCCTCTCGATTGGACAGCACCTTCTGCCTGCTCCTCTTCAATGTACGGAATGAGATGCGCAACAGCCTTTTTCATCACGCGCGCACTTTTAACCACTTGCGGCAGGAACATCTTACCGTCCCCGAAGAGTTCACCGACACGGTTCATACCGTCCATCAAGGGACCCTCAATCACCTGTATCGGACGTTTGTATGTAAGCCGTGCCTCCTCCGTATCTGCGTCAATATATTCAATAATCCCCTCAACGAGTGCATGACTGAGCCGTTTTTCTACCGGCAGTTTCCGCCATTTTCGACTCACACGCCTCTTTTTTCCTTTACTTTGTAGGGTGCCAGCGAGCGTGACAAGCCTGTCCGTCGCATCTTCCGCACGATTGAACAGGACATCCTCCACCGGTTCCAAGAGTGTTTTCGGGAGATCGTCATAAACCGCAAGTTGACCAGCGTTAACAATACCCATATCCATACCGGCGTGGATCGCGTGGTAGAGGAACGCCGCGTGCATCGCCTCACGCACCGTGTCGTTGCCTCGAAACGCAAAGGAGATGTTACTGACACCACCACTCACCAAAGCGTGTGGACAAGTGGCTTTGATCTCGCGACACGCCTCAATGAACGCCTTCGCGTATTCATTGTGTTCTTCAATACCGGTCGCAACAGCGAAGATATTCGGATCGAAGATGATGTCTTCCGGTGGGAACCCGCCCTGTTCTGTCAACAATCGGTACGCGCGCTGACAGATCTCCACCTTCCGTTCATAACTGTCGGCTTGTCCATCTTCATCGAATGCCATAACGATAACGGCAGCACCATAGCGACGAATCGTCCGCGCTTTCTCTAAGAAATCCGCTTCGCCCTCTTTCAAACTAATAGAGTTGACAACCCCTTTCCCCTGAATACATTCCAAACCAGCCTCAATAACTTCCCAGCGACTCGAGTCAACCATGATCGGCACACGACTGATGTCCGGTTCCGCCGCGATAAGATTAAGGAACCTCACCATAGCGGTCTTAGCATCTAACATCCCAGCGTCCATATTAATATCAATGAGTTGCGCACCGTTTTCCACCTGGTCTCTTGCAACTTCTAAGGCGGTTTCGTAGTCCTCATTCTTAATCAGCGTCGCGAATCGACGGGACCCTGTTACGTTTGTGCGTTCACCAACGTTAACAAAGAGGGAATCAGGCGTGATGTTGAACGACTCTAAGCCGCTGAGTCGGCAGGCACGTTCCTGCGGTTCCGGTTGACGTGGCGGGTATTCCGCAGCGACCTCAGTAATCGTTTCAATATGCTCAGGTTGACTGCCACAACAGCCGCCAACAATATTAACAAAACCGTTTTGCGCGAACGCGTGCATCCAATTTCCCATCTCTTCTGGTGTCTGCGTATACTGACCGAGTTCATTTGGGAGACCGGCGTTCGGATAGCAGATAATGGGTATATCCGCCATTTTCGACATCTCGGCGAGGTACGGACGGATCTGTTGTGCCCCGAAACCGCAATTTAAGCCGACAGCAAGCAAATTCGCATGTCGAACGGAATTCCAGAAGGCTTCAACGGTTTGACCTGAGAGGTTACGTCCACCGCCGCCACTTCTATCAGAGGAGACAATCAGCGGAATCTCGATGCCGCGTGCTTCGCCAAGCATCTGTATGGCGAAGAGAGCTGCCTTGCAGTTCAGTGTGTCCATGACCGTTTCAACGAGGAGGAAATCGGCACCGCCATCAATTAAACCCTCCGCTTGCGTTGTGTAGGCAGAGACGAGTTGCGCAAAGGTGATATTTCGGTAACCTGGATCGTTCACATCCGGTGAGATGGTGCAGCTCCGATTCGTCGGTCCCATGCTTCCAGCGACAAAACGCGGTCTGGTCGGTGATGACCATTTATCTGCAACTTCACGTGCGATGCGCGCAGCCGCATAGTTTACTTGATACGCGATGTCCTGGAGATGATAATCCGCCATCGACACAGAGGTACTCGTAAAGGTATTCGTCTCAATAATGTCTGCACCTGCGCTACAATAGTTGGCGTGTATCTCCCGGACAATATGCGGTTGTGTTATGGAGAGCAGATCGTTGTAACCCTTGAGTTCACAAGGATGATCGGCAAACTCGTCACCGCGAAAGTCTTCCTCCGTGAGCCGATAGGTCTGCAACAGGGAACCCATCGCTCCGTCGAGAACTAATATCCGTTTCTTCAGTTCGTTTTTAAGATATGTTATACGTTCAGTATCTGCCATATATTTAATTTTTCCTTGCGGAGGAACAACATACGTTTGAGCTATAAAGTGAGTCCCACAAATCACGTGTTATAATATACCACATAGAAAGGGCATTTGTCCATTTAAAGCCGATGTAACCAATTATGCAAACACAAAACAGAGAACACGAACGCTCCACACACGCCCATAAATACGCCATCCATTTCGACATATTGCCAGAGATTTCCTATCTCAATCAGGATTTAACGGTCTTGGTCGCGGACCTTTTACCGATCTTTCACGATTTCCCAAAAGATGTCCATATCTCGGAACGTTGGGTAGACGAAGGTCTCGATTTTTGTCGCGTCATCTTCTGGGTGTCTGCTGAATCCGCAGATGCGATCAAAATTTTTGGTAACTGGTTCCAAGCGATCTTCCGGGAACCGCCTGTCGCCGAAGTTTTAGAACGCCTCGTCACGTGCGCCTTAGACGAACCCAACGATGCCGAGGTCATCTTATCGGATTGGACAAGGTTAGCGAATTAGTTTTCGCAGAAAACCGTACTGACAACTAAAAAATCATTGACATCCGAAAACAAAACCTATATAATATAAGGTGAGAATTAGTTTGCCAAAACAGTTTGGAAAATCAGGAGACAACGATGAGCCGACGAACATACAAAAGCACTGTGCCAGTGAAGCCTGTGGTGCTCCAACTTTCGCGCTTAGCAGTGGCACTCGTTCTGATGCTATTTGTGAGCAACGCGTACCCGCAAACCGTTAATGAAATCTTTCAGAACTTCAAAGATGCCTACGAGAAATCTGAGAATTTTAGTGCGACGTTTGAGGAGACAACACTGCTTTCTAATAGGAAAAGTGTCGCTCGCGGACGGTTTATATTTGGTAAACCGAATCTACTTCGTAAAGAATACGTAGACCAAAAAGATGCCTCAAAAATCGTCCAAACCACGGTTTTGGATGGTACACACGCATGGACGTATACACCGATACTCAACCAAGTTAACAAGATGAAGTGGAACAACCCGGACCGCAAGGAACTCATCCCCGGTATCGGTGCATCGCTTGAAGATGTCCAAGCAAACTATAACATGGTACTTGTCCCCGACGAATTCGCGAACCCAAAAGGTATCCATCAGATTGAGTTAACGCCTAAGGACCACATGGTCAGCACGAACGCGAAAGAGTCTCTTCTCATCTGGGTGAAGTCTGACGAATGGCTCCCTGTACAATTTGGATACAAAACCGAGCTTGAAGATGGAACCCGTCAGAGCGCGATTGTCGCACTCACAGAGATCCAACGAGATATAGAAATCGCACCCGACCTTTTCAAATTTGTGGTGCCTAAAGATGCGGAGGTCATCGATCTTTCTGAAAATTAACGGTTATTCCGGAGCATCCGGGAACACCTAATATATTGACACAATACATTATGGATTTCGGCACCCTCTTCCGATTGGCAAACATTCTTACGCTTTTACGGCTATTCCTAATACCACCTTTCATATTCTGTTTTCTGACGGATATGATGGTGACAGCACTCGCTATCTTTGTCCTCGCCGCACTGACAGACCACTTCGACGGACGCATCGCACGGATACAAGGCGTAACGAGGTTCGGAAAGTTCATGGACCCGCTCGCGGATAAGCTGCTCATCGGTGCTGCCTTAATCTGTTTAGCACTCTTTAAACACATTGATGACGGACTCATCCCCATCTGGATGGTTATTATCATCCTCGGTCGTGAAGTTCTCGTCACACTCCTGCGAATTGTTTTTATCGCTAAATACGGGGAAGTCGTCTCCGCAAGCCAATGGGGGAAATACAAGATGACTTCGCAACTGATTGTCATTGCCATCGGCTTACTGCTATTGGTATTGGCGTTTCGGAACGAACAGACGACCGAATTTATTCTCCAAACCCGGGGGCCTATCTATTTTATGATGTATCTACCGCTGGCACTCACAGTCGGATCCGGTGTCGAGTTCCTCGTCAACAACCGCAAAGCTTTATCCGCACTGATCTTTTCAACCCGTTACGACCCAGAAGCAGGTGCCTGATGTCTACATCTCATAACAACAGTGTACGCTGTTTCATCGCAATTGAAATACCGAAACCCGTACAGGCACTGCTGAAACCTGTGCAGACACACCTGCAATCCGAGATTCGCAAAGTCTCATGGACAAAATCCGGTAACTTCCATCTCACCTTAAAGTTTCTCGGTGATGTCCGTTCCGAAGCGGTTGATATTGTCGGCGAAGCAGTGCAGAACGTCACTGCGACACAGAAACCTTTTTCTATCGTATTCGGCGGTATCGGTGCCTTTCCGACACACAACCGTCCACGCGTGATCTGGGTCGGTGTAAAGCGGGGAGCAGAAACCGTCACACACCTTGCAAAATCTGTGAACCGCGCGCTGAGGCCTCTCGGTTTCGCAATAGACAACCGTTTTCATCCACACCTTACGCTCGGACGACTCAGGATTCCGATGAATCTGCAACCGTTAAAAAATGTTCTACGTAAATATGATACAATTGAGGGGGCAACCGTGAACGTCACTGAGATCACTGTTATGCAAAGCCGACTCCATCCGAATGGAGCGATCTATACGCCTTTGAACGTATGCCATTTTTCGGCGTAGTCCAATAAACCCGCAGCACCTAACGACAATTTAGGTGCAGTAAAGGAGAATATGAGAACATGTTAGATGAACAGAAACAGAAAGCCATCGACCAAGCGATTTCACAAGTAGAGCGTGAATTCGGCAAAGGTGCTATCATGCGCTTCACGGATGGTGAGGTTGTACCGGTCGAAGCGATCCCTACCGGCGCGCTCTCACTTGACCTTGCCCTCGGTATCGGTGGTGTCCCACGTGGCAGAATCGTTGAGATTTTCGGACATGAAGCCACAGGAAAGACAACCCTTGCACTGCATATCGTCGCCGAAGTGCAAAAAATGGGCGGCACCGCCGTGTTTATTGATGTCGAACACGCACTCGACACCAACTACGCACGAAATATCGGTGTTAACATGGAGAACCTATTGATCGCACAACCGGATGCAGGCGAACAGGCGTTAGAGATCGTTGAAACACTCATTCGCAGCGGTGCGATCGACCTTGTTGTTGTCGATTCCGTCGCGGCGTTGACACCGCAAGCTGAAATTGAGGGTGAAATGAGCGACTCACACGTCGGTTTGTTACCGCGCTTGATGTCGAAAGCACTGCGGAAATTATCCGGCGTTACCAATAAGTCTCACACGTGCGTCATCTTTACAAACCAGATCCGACAAAAGATCGGCATCATGTTCGGGAACCCAGATACGACCCCTGGCGGACTCGCCCTCAAATTCCACGCCTCCGTCCGATTGGAACTTCGTCGCGGAAGCCAGATCAAGGAAGGGAATGAGGTCATCGGGAGTAGCGTCCGTGTTAAAGTCGCAAAAAATAAGGTCGCACCACCGTTCAAGGAAACCGAATACGACGTTACCTTCGGTAAAGGCATCTCCAAAGAAGGCAACCTCTTAGATATTGCTGTCGATAATGAATTCGTCCAGAAGAGTGGGTCATGGTTCTCTTATAACGACGAACGCATCGGTCAGGGACGGACAAACGCCAAGAAATATTTGGAGGAGAACCCTGAAATCGCAGCGGAACTTGAGTTGAAAATCCGTGAAAAACTGCAGATGGCACCGGATGCCGTTGCGGGCGCGATTCCCGAAGACGAAGGTGAAGACGAGATAAACGACACGGTTGAGGCCGCAGAATAGACCGAAACCGTCCGGTACGTCCTTACTTCGTTATACATCTCCGTTTGCAGGCGGGGTTTTAAACCCCGCCTGCAGTGTGTATACTGATAACTGACAACTTCCATAAATGCTTGAAATACAAAAAATCAACTTTTTCTTGACACAATTTTTTCAAGGTGCTATACTCTAATAAAATGTTGGGTTTGAATCACGAATTTGATTGACTCCGACAATCTGCTTACCTGACTCACGTCATTACGAGTGAGTTCGGAGAAATCCTTTTGGAAAGTGAGAACTTCACGTATGGCTATCAAAAAAGGAAATTCCGAAGATACCTTTGAAGGACAACAGAAATTTGATGTTGTCTGGTATGAGCAGCAGATGCGCGCGCTTCAAGGAACCATCGACATGCTCGAAAATGAACTTGACAACATGCGGCGACAGCAGCATACCATATATGTCAAGGACCTTGAAACGCAACTCCATGAAACACAACGTGAATTGATGGCGGCGCATCGGCGCAACAGACGACTGACAAGCACGCTGCAAGAGGCAAAAGAGAAACTACAAATCCTAAAGGAAAAAGTTGATCAACTCAGTGCACCTCCGAACAACTACGGTGTCTTCCTCGGCGCAAATGAGGACGGAACTGTTGACATTGATATCAGCGGCAGGAAATGGCGCGTCAATATCGATCCAGCACTTAGGAATCAGAATTTCAAAATAGGACAGGAGGTCATCGTCAATAGCGGCATGAACGTTGTTGACATCAAGAATGCTGAGAGACACGGCGATGTCGTCAAAATTAAAGAGCAGATAGATGATGAACTCGCTATTGTTAGCCTCCGCACCGATGAAGAACGCGTCGTCAGAGTCGCCGAATCCCTTAAAGGAGAGGCACTGAAAATCGGGGATAACGTGCTCCTCAACCATACCACCAGCATGGTCATGGAAAAACTCCCGAAACGCGAGGTTGAAGATCTGCTCCTTGAGGAGGTCCCAGATATCGGTTACGCCGACATCGGTGGCCTTGATGAACAGATCAATGCGATCCGAGACGCTGTTGAGCTGCCATATCTCTATCCAAAAGAATACGAGGAATTTAATCTCTCACCCCCGAAGGGTGTCCTCTTATATGGCCCCCCCGGATGCGGTAAGACCTTAATCGCGCGAGCCGTGGCAAGCAGTATCGCTGAACGCGTCCGAAAAGAGAGTGGACGTAAGGACGTTCGCGGCTATTTCATCAATATTAAAGGTCCGGAACTCCTAAATAAATACGTCGGTGAAACCGAACGTAAAATACGCGAAGTCTTCCAAAAAGCACGCGAAAAATCAAAAGAAGGGTTCCCTGTTATCATCTTTTTCGATGAAATGGACTCGCTCTTCCGGTCAAGAGGGATGGGAATCTCATCGGATATGGAATCGACACTCGTACCACAGTTCCTCTCCGAGATTGACGGCGTGGAGAACTTACGAGATGTCATTGTCATCGGCGCAAGCAATAGACAAGACCTACTCGATCCCGCCGTTCTACGACCCGGAAGGCTTGACATCAAAATTAAGATTGATCGTCCGAACTTAGAGGGTGCCAAGGACATTTTCGGGATCTATCTGACATCTGATCTACCCTTCGTTAAAGATGCTCGCCAGCAATTTGATGGCGACACACAGGCAATCGCCGACCATTTCATCAATGAAGCCGTAAATGAGATGTACGCAATGACAGATGAAAATCGGTTTATCGAAGTGACTTACGCACGTGGCGAACGCGAAACCCTCTTTTTTAAAGACTTTGTCAGCGGTGCCATGATTGAAAACATCGTTTCACGCGCGAAGAAAACAGCAATAAAACGTTTTATCGGTTCCGATGGAACAGATAAAGGACTACGTCTCAAGGATCTGAAGGCTGCCATCAGGGAAGAATACCACGAAAATGAAGACCTGCCGAATACAACGAATCCCGATGATTGGGCAAAAATCTCAGGACGTAAAGGCGAAAAAATCGTCAATATTCGCGCATTGACCAATGAACCCGCACAAGAGAGAAGACAGGATGTCCGCGTCACCCGAGGCGGCACTTTTCTATAATCGGTTGCCGGTTTCAGCTTCATAAGCACTATGGAAATACCAATTATAATGGGAACAGAGACTGAGTACGGCATCTCAGTCAAAAACGCGCGTGAGCAAGATCCGGTCGCTGCCTCAACTTTGGTGGTTAACGCTTACAAAAGTTGTAGGGACGATATCCCGAGTACGGCGACTGCTGTTACATGGGATTACGACCAAGAGAGTCCACTCATGGACGCCCGCGGGTTCCTCGCAGAGGCAGAGACACCAATCTCTGAAACCGATACAAGCAGCGCTGTCAATGACATCTTGATTAACGGCGGACGTTATTATGTGGATCACGCACATCCGGAGTATTGCACACCGGAATGCGCCAACGCTCGGGACCTACTCCTATACGAGAAGGCTGGCGAATTAATATTAGAGGTGAGTCGGGTCGCAGCGGAACGTTTGTTACTTGACAACCAAGAGATTATCATATATAAAAACAATACCGATTATAAGGGGCATAGCTACGGCGCACACGAGAACTTTCTCATGTCCCGCAAAGTGCCTTTTGATGCTATCGTTGATGGATTGATGCCGTTTCTCGTTACGCGCATTATCATCACAGGGAGCGGCAAAGTTGGCATAGAAAATGGGAGTCAGGAAGCAGATTATCAGATCTCCCAACGCGCCGATTTCTTCGAGAAAGAGGTTGGACTCAGCACAATGGTCAACCGCCCCTTGATAAATACGCGTGATGAGCCACATGCAGATGAAAAACTCTACCGCCGCTTACACGTTATCGTCGGTGATTCTAACATGTCCGAACTTAGCATCTATCTTAAAGTTGGTATTACCTCTATCGCACTCCAGTTGATTGAGAAAGGGGTCGTCGGAAAACAGTTTAATTTGAAAGATCCAGTCGCAGCAATAAAATCCATCTCGCGGGACTTATCCTGCAAAGAACCGATAGAACTCGCCGATGGACAGCAATTGTCGCCGATAGCGGTGCAACGCGCGTATCTGAAACTCGCGCAACAACACCTCACACCCGAAGAACGGACACCCGTCGTTGCGGATGTACTAAAAAAATGGGAATACGTCCTCAATAATCTCGAAATAGACCCGCGTCGGCTCAGCCGACATCTCGACTGGATTATCAAAAAGAAGTTACTCGACGCATATCGTCAACGACACGGGTACGAGTGGGACGACGCACATCTGCGGATGATGGACTTACAATACCACGATATTCGTCCAGACAAAGGGCTTTATATCAGATTGCTGAAGAACAGGCATGTTCAGCGTCTACTCAATCATGAAGAGATTGTGCACGCGATGCACTACCCGCCGGTAGACACACGCGCCTATTTTCGAGGCACCTGTTTACGGCGGTTTCGGAAGCACATCTATAGTGCAAGTTGGAATTCAATGATTTTTAACAATAAATCGGGGGGACTTGAGAAAATTATGATGGATCGTCCCCACTTCGGGACGCAGAAGATTGTTGGCGAACTGCTGAACAATTGTACGGCAGAAGAACTCGTTAAGAAAATTCGAGGCGATGCTTCAAGATAGTTATCAGTTGTCAGTACGGTTTTTCTGCGAAAAACCTTTCAGTTATCAGTTAAAGAGATATGGTGTGGTAATCACCCATAAAGTAACTGCCACAAGACATTAACTGACAACTGATAACTGACAACTATTAAAGGAGAGAAAAAATGTCGACTGAAAAACAACAGGAACACCTCAAACGCCATATTGATGAAACCGAAGATATGCAACCCGATGTTGAAAACGGTGAAATGGATGAGGCGTTCGTCGAAGATTTAGACTCACTTCTTGACGAAATTGATGAAATTTTGGAAGAGGATTCACAGGAATTCGTCGAAAATTACATTCAACGGGGAGGGCAGTAGGAGTGCTTGACCTCAGTGATTACGGCACTTCCGACTTTTTTCAAATTCTCAAGCGTCGTTACCCCGAATTACTCACGACGCTCAACTCGTCTGATGTTGCCCCAAATCCGCATGTCCCGGAATCGTCATTCCGGCACTATGAAGGGACAACGGTGCTCGCTGTTGTCTACGATGCGGGGGTCGTGATGGCGGGTGACAGGCAGGCAACTGAAGGGTATCAGGTCGGCGAGCGACGCATTCAGAAGGTCTATCCAGTCGATCGGCACTCGGCAATCGCGGTCGCCGGTGCCGCCGGCCCCTGTATTGAGATGGCGAAACTTTTTCAAGTTGAGGTCGAATTCTACGAAAAAACGGAAGGCGTGAACCTCAGCCTCGAAGGGCAGGCAAACTTCCTTTCACACCTCGTACGCGCCAACCTCGGACTCGCTATGCAGGGACTCATCGTTCTGCCACTCTTTGCTGGCTATGACGTGAAACGCCAACGCGGTAGAATCTTCAAATATGATGCCATCGGCGGTCGATACGAGGAAGGGGACTACTACGCAATCGGATCCGGCGGTAAGGACGCACGGTCAACCATTAAAAAACGCTACACGCCGCAAATTAACCGTCAAGATGCCTTAGAAATCGTCGTTGAAGCACTCTGGGATGCTGCCGATGAGGACATCGCAACCGGCGGACCCGATCTTATCCGAAACATTTTTCCGATACTCTACACCGTTACTAAAGAGGGTGTCACCGAAATACCAGAGGCAACCGTTGAGACACTTTATCGCGAGTTTATAGGGAGAATAGTTACAGAAGTTAACAGTTAACAGTACGCTGCGCTTTCAGTTAACAGTTACAAGAGGTTTTGGGTAATCCTAAACCCGTCCTGGAGAAAGTAAAAGATTTTTCGCAGAAAAATCGTACTGAAAACTGAAAGGTTTTTTCGTAGAAAAAAATCGTACTGAAAACTGTTAACTACTAAAAACCGATATGTCCACACCATACTACGTTTCACCGGAGCAGATCCGTCAGGATAAAGAAGATTTCGTCCGCCGCGGCATCGCACAAGCCAAGGAGGTCGTCGTCTTAGAGTACCGGGATGGGCTCCTGATGGTGGCTGAAAATCCACGCAAAACGACCTTCAAAATTTCCGAAATTTATGACCGGATCGCATTCGCTGCCGCCGGCAGGATCGCTGAATATGAGATACTACGTGTCGTCGGGATTCGTGAAGCCGAAATTAAAGGATTCCGATACTACCGCGAAGATGTCACAGCGAAGTGGTTGACAAACCTCTATTCGCAACACATGGGAGCAGTCGCACAAGCCTGGGATGCCAAACCCCTGGAGATAGAACTCCTCGTCTGTGAATTAGGGGCAGCAGACGCACCCGACAATTCGACACTACAGAACAATCGGATATACCACATCGCATTCGACGGTATCTATTCCGAAGAGGAAAAGTATGCCGTTATCGGTGGGCGCGCCACGGCGATAACAGAGATTTTGCGACAACACTACACCGACGGTTTAGAACTGTCGGCAGCACTACAACTCGTGACAGACACCTTTCGGACCATTGAAGCAGATGCTGAAGACGATTATGAAATAACGCCACAGACAGTAGAAGCGGCATGCCTGGAGCAGACAGTTGAACGACGAAAATTTCGACGACTCTCTACGCACGAAGTCACTACACTTCTGTCCTAATCTTTTGACTCCCGTCCACCTCTCGGCTTTTCTGTCGTCAAAAGCCTGTTTTTTTGCCGAAACAGTGCCGACAAAGGGGCTATCTTATGAAGCGTAGAATTTATGGACTCGAAACCGAGTTCGGAATCATCTGGACACCAGACGGACCCCGAAAAAAAACACTCACTGTTCAGAACGTTGTGATGTACCTTTTCCGAGAAATCGTCGCGGGGAGAATGTACCCTGATGTCTTTCTCGAAAACGGCGCACGGTTCTACCAAGACATCGGATGCCACCCAGAGTACGCGACCCCCGAATGTGATGATGTCGCAGAACTCGTCGCACACGATAAAGCCGGTGAACGCATTATTACACGCCTCGCCAGCAACGCAGAACGACACATGAAAAATGACGGGTTCCACGGGAAAATCTCTATCTTCAAAAATAACCTTGATACACCCGGAAATACCTACGGCTGCCACGAAAACTACCTGATGGAACGGCATGTCGATTTCCGACAGTTGGCATCGCAACTCATCCCCTTCTTTGTTACACGTCAGGTCTTCGCAGGCGCAGGCAAAATCAAACCGAGCCACCGCGGCTATTATGCTATCTCACAGCGCGCCGAGCACATCCGAGAAGAAATCTCTATCGGAACAACAACCGCACGCGGGATCATCAACACACGCGATGAACCCCACGCAGACAGAGAAAAATACAGAAGGTTACACGTCATCGTCGGTGATTCTAATATGTCCGAATTTTCGACTTTCTTGAAGGTCGGCACCACCGGAATCGTGCTACGGATGATTGAGGACAATTTCATTCAGCAACGGTTCGCACTGCGGAACCCCGTCAAAGCGATACGCGAAATCTCTGACGATATTACGTGCAAACATCAGATTGAACTCCAAAACGGGAAACGACTCTCAGCAGTCGATTTACAATGGCAGTACCTCGAATGCGCCAAACGCTATCTTGCGCAAGCCGAATCTGACACAACGACAGCACAAATTATGGCGCGCTGGGAATACGTACTCACCTGTTTGGAAACCGATCCGATGCAGTTAGAACGTGAATTGGATTGGGTCATCAAATGGAAATGGCTACAGACCTACCTCGCGAAACGGGGCTACGATTGGGACTCGCCACAGGTTAAACACCTCGATTTAAAATACCATAACGTCCGACAGCAGGAGAGTCTCTACTATACGCTTGAAAGACGAGCAGAAGTCGAACGCATCGTCAGAGATACGCAGATTCGACATGCTGAACATTTTCCACCTGAACGGACACGCGCCAAATTCAGAGGCAAATTTATTAAGAAAGTTAACGAAGGAAAGATCCTATGCGGTGTCAACTGGAGTTATATCCAACTCTATGAACCGTATCAGATCCTTTACCTGTCAACAGATCCATTTAAACCAGAATTCGACGAAGCAAGTCGCACTATCTATTCAATTTAATGGCAATCAGCACTAAAGTAGGTGCGGTTTGAAACCGCACCTACTTTAGTGTAAACATAATTACTGAAAACTGAAAACCAATAATAGGAGGCTTTTGATGCCAAAACCGAAGTATGTCTACTTCTTTGGAGGTGGTGAAAGCGATGGCAACGCCACAATGCGTATGCTCCTCGGCGGAAAAGGGGCAAATCTCGCAGAAATGAGTAATCTCGGTGTGCCAGTCCCGCCAGGATTCACTATCTCCACTGAGGTATGTAAATTATACTACGAAAACGACAAGCGATACCCCGCTGGACTTGACGAACAGATTGACGAGAATTTAGGGAAATTAGAAGTCGCACTCGGTGCGAAATTCGGTGATACCGAAAATCCGCTCTTACTCTCTGTCCGTTCCGGTGCCGCTGTCTCAATGCCCGGTATGATGGACACTATTCTCAACCTCGGCTTGAACGATAACGCCGTCAAAGGACTTATCACCAAGTCTGGAAATGAACGTTTTGCTTACGATTCATACCGGCGCTTCGTTCAGATGTTCGGGAATGTTGTACTCAACGTCGATCACGATGAGTTTGAGCATCTACTTGAGGAAAAGAAAAAGGCGAGAGGTGTTGAATTAGATACCGAATTAGAAGCCGGTGATTTAGCAGCACTCGTTAACGAATTTAAGAACGCCGTCAAACAGCATACAGGAAACGATTTTCCGGATGATCCGCGTCAACAATTAGACATGGCACGCGATGCCGTTTTTGAATCCTCTGGGAACCCGCGTGCGATTACCTATCGTCGTCTCAACGATATTTCCGAAGAAATGGGACGCACGGCTGTGAACGTCCAGGCAATGGTCTTCGGAAACATGGGCGGTACCTCCGGATCCGGAGTCGCCTTCACGCGTAATCCCTCAACCGGCGCGAACCAATTCTACGGCGAATTCCTCATCAACGCCCAGGGAGAAGACGTGGTCGCTGGCATCCGCACCCCTCTTCCGGTCATCGAATTGAGAAATATCTTGCCTGATGTGTATGATGAATTGGTCAAGATCGGTCAAAACCTTGAGCAGCACTATCGCGATATGCAGGATGTCGAATTCACCATACAAGACGGCACGCTCTACATGCTCCAGACGCGTAACGGAAAACGTACCGGACAAGCCGCCGTCCGCATCGCTGTTGAGATGGTTGAAGAAGGCTTAATCGACAAGCCGACCGCTTTGACCCGTGTTCCCGCGAACGATCTGGATCAACTGTTGCATCCCAGCGTTGACCCAGATGCCACGGTTGAAGTTATCGCGCAAGGTTTGCCTGCTTCTCCGGGTGCCGCTGTCGGTAAAGTGGTTTTCACCGCGCTCCACGCCGAGGAAATGGCAGCTGCTGGCGAAAAAGTCATCCTCGTCCGGACTGAAACATCACCAGAAGATATTGGTGGTATGGATGCCGCAGAGGGTATCCTCACCGCACGTGGCGGTATGACGAGCCACGCCGCTGTCGTCGCACGCGGTATGGGAAAATGCTGTGTCGCCGGATGCTCCGCACTCTTTATCAATGAAGAAGCACTCGAATTTTACGCAGAGGGGAAACGCTACGCCGAAGGCGATTTTATCACCCTCAACGGCTCTACAGGCGATGTCCTCAATGGACAGGTCGCTCTCATCCAACCCGAACTCAGTGGACAATTCGGAACACTTATGGAATGGGCGGACGAAGTCCGGTCGTTAGACGTGCGCACAAATGCCGATACACCCGAAGATGCCAAAAACGCACGGCAATTCGGTGCTGAAGGCATCGGTCTCTGCCGAACCGAGCACATGTTCTTCGGCACAGGTATTGACGCAGTCCGAGAAATGATTCTCGCCGATGAAACGGCAGAACGCGAAGCAGCATTGGCGAAACTGCTACCGCATCAACGTTCAGACTTCATCGGGATCTTCGAGGCGATGGCTGGCTATCCTGTCACAATCCGTACCCTCGATCCACCGCTTCATGAATTCTTACCGAAAAACGAAGCAGAAATCCGTGAACTCGCAGAACGACTCGGTGTTGAAGCGCAGAAACTCTCTGAACGTGTCGAAGAACTACACGAATTCAATCCGATGCTCGGACACCGCGGCTGCAGACTCGGCATCGTCTATCCAGAGATAACCGAGATGCAAGCGCGTGCAATCTTTGAAGCCGCCATTGATGTCGCCAAACGCGGGATCAATGTGCTACCAGAGATTATGATTCCGCTCGTCGGTCATATCAACGAGTTCTCACTGCAACGCAAAGTCGTCGTCGACACCGCCGAGACGGTCTTCCAAGAGACGGGTACACGGATTGAGTATCTTGTTGGAACAATGATTGAGCTACCCCGTGCAGCACTCACAGCCGACAAAATCGCCGCTGAAGCCGAATTCTTCTCCTATGGCACTAACGATCTCACGCAGACAACATTCGGAATGAGCCGAGACGATGCCGCGAAATTCCTTGACGACTACGTGAGAAACGGTGTGCTTGAATACGATCCGTTCCAAGTACTCGACCAAGATGGCGTCGGCAGTCTATTACAGATCGGTTCCGAAAAAGGTCGATCAGTGCGTCCTGAACTGAAGGTCGGTATCTGTGGTGAACACGGTGGCGAACCGAATTCCGTGAAATTCTGTTACGGATTAGGGTTCAACTACGTCTCATGTTCCCCGTTCCGTGTCCCGATCGCACGTCTCGCCGCAGCGCAGGCTGTCATTGAAGCCGAAACCAGTTACCAGTAACCAGTGGAGAAGTTACCAGTAACCGTAGGGGTTGGGTTTCCCAACCCGTGCGGACGAGGCAACCTCGCCCCTACGGAAACTGGAACTCTGGTAACTCGTAACTGGAAACTGGTAACTTCTTCACTGGAGAAAAAATGAACACACAAGCAATCGACCAATTCTCCTACGGAGAACTCTCGCCTGAAATTGCCAAGATGACATTGGAGGAATTCCTTGAAAGTAACTTAGAAGCATCTGAGTACATTGAAGGCGAATTAGTTCCGATACTGCCTAACTCGCTGGAACACGGTGGCATTAGGGCAAATTTGCTTTTCCTGTTAGGTTTATGCGTCCGTAAAAATCAATTGGGACGTATCTATGCACCGTTCACAGGATTTCGCGCTGGCGCACATATTCTGGTCCCGGATGTAGCGTTTGTTTCAACAGATAAACACCCAACGGACAGAAGTGCATTTTTCCCTATCCCACCGGACCTCGCTGTTGAAGTCGTTTCGCCAACAGATGTGTTATATCGGATAGAAGAAAAGGGGTTCGCTTACCTTGAGGCATGCACACAATTGGTATGGGTGCTTAAACCGCTATCCAAAACGGTGACAGTCTATCGTTCGGAAACGGACATTACGCTCCTCACGCGGAACGACACCCTCACCGGTGAGAACGTTATTGAAGGATTTTCTTGTCAGGTGGCGGAACTTTTTGAATAGCGTTAGTCGTGTAACGCACACATGCCAGCGTATAGAAACCGCAGTTGAGACAACGGTTTATTCTTGGAGGTTGCCAATGAAATGGATGAGAAACCGAGAATTACCACCATGGGCTTACCTTTTAGGCGGTTTGTTGATGGCTTCTGGATGCTGGATAAATGTTCTCACTGAACAATTTTTACTCGGTACACTGCTGATGTGTATCGGTTCTTGGTTGATGCGTTGGTGGTTTGAAGTGCCAGCAGATCATCCAAGATTTCAGAAACTTTCAGAACGAAGATTCCGCTTTTGGCGAAAGATGATGTTAACGTGCAGTTGGGGAATGCTTATCCTAACAGCTGCTGCTGTTTGGCTTTCCATTTACGATGTGATACCATAGTAGAGGTAGGTAGATATTTGAAGAGGGTCATCTCCGTTTATGCAGTTCAAATCGTCAACGCAGATCGCGAATTAATTCAAAAAGCGGGTTGTCAATCTGGTAACCTGAAATAGAGGATTAAGAATACAATGCTAATCGCAGATTTAAATGAAATTGAAGGGCGAACCTATCCTGCCCGTAGACGTACCAAAAACCTTGTCGGCGGCGCATCCCCGATCCAGATAGACGAATTCTGTATGGGGTTTGTTGTTTTGGAGCCAAACGGTGGACAGGTCCCGTGGCACAACCACGAACAGGAAGAGATCTATTTCATCGTTGAAGGCGAAGGCGAGATGTGCCTCGGTGAAGAACGCCAAACGCTTTCCGCAGGTCAGACCGTCTTTATCCCGTCCTGGGTTTTCCATCAGTTGACGAACACGGGTGACACACCGATGCAGATGGTCTACTGCTACGGACCCGCGGGCGATGTGGCGCACTGGAAACAGGAACTCGCTGGCACGCTCCCGAAAGCCGGTGTCGAAGCACCACCACTCCCAGAAGGCGCAGCCCCCCAATGCACCGAACCTGCAAAATCGCAGTAGACATCCACTGGTAAGAGGATTATTCATGACCAATCATACCCAAAAAACGCATCGTGTCGGTATCATTATGAACGGTGTTACCGGCAGGATGGGAACAAACCAACACCTCATCCGTTCCATCTTAGCAATCGCAGAAGAAGGCGGCATCCCTATCGGCGACGGTGAAGTTATCATGCCCGATCCGTATCTCGTCGGACGGAACCCCGCGAAACTGGAGAAACTCTCCGAAACCACCGGTGTTGAAAAGTGGACCACAGACCTTGATGTCGCTCTCGCTGACGATGACTATAGCGTCTATTTCGACGCACAAGTTACCTCACGCCGCGTTGATGCCGTCGAAACCGCAATAGCCGCTGGAAAACACATCTATTGCGAAAAACCGACCGCTACAACGACCCAAGACGCGTATCGCCTCTACGAAAAAGCAGCAAAAGCAGGTCTCAAAAACGGGGTCGTTCAGGATAAACTCTGGCTACCCGGCATTCAGAAACTCAAACGTTTGATAGACGCTGACTTCTTCGGAAAAATTATCGCCGTCCGCGGTGAGTTCGGTTACTGGGTCTTCCAAGGCGATGCCATCCCCACCCAACGTCCGTCGTGGAACTACCGAACTGAAGACGGCGGCGGCATTATCCTCGATATGTTCAGCCATTGGCGATACGTCATCGACAACCTCTTCGGTGCCGTCAAAAGCGTCTCCTGTATCGCTGCCACGCATCTCCCACAACGGTGGGATGAAGAAGGCAAACCATACGATTGTACCGCCGAAGACGCTGCTTATGCCACATTTGAACTGGAGAACGGTATCATCGCGCACTTCAACTCATCTTGGGCAGTCAGGGTCCGCCGTGATGACCTGCTAACGATACAGGTGGACGGCTTGAACGGTTCCGCCGTTACCGGTCTGCGGGATTGTTGGATTCAACCCCTCTCAGGCACGCCGCGTCCGGTCTGGAACCCGGACATCGAACAACCGATCAAATTCTTCGACGGATGGCTCAAAGTGCCGGAACAAGAGACTTACGAGAACGCATTCAGAGCACAGTGGGAGTTATTTCTCCGCCACGTCGTCGCTGATGAACCGTTCCCATGGACGCTCCTCGCAGGCGCGAAAGGCGTGCAGCTCGCAGATAAAGGCATGGAATCCTGGCAGACCCGCAAATGGATAGAATTACCAGAGTTACCTGTAGCATAGGAAACCGTTAGCCTGCGGCAAAGATCACTTGTAGCGTAGACTGTTAGTCTGTGCCATCGGAACACACAACTTCACAGTTCACACGACACGATCGTAGGAGTGTTTTTGCTTGGGCGTTTCTTCTAGGTTCCCCAATCTCGAAGGGCCCCCGCGTGTGCAAATAATTACGGGATCTAAACTATAACAGCAAATCACCAATACATCGCAGTCCAACTCAGCGAAGGCAACGCGTCATGCACAGAAGAAAATGCTATCTTCTTTTTGTCCCTATATTAACAATCGTCATGTTCATAGCATACGGGACAGCGCAGAACACCAACGATAACGAAACCGAGGCATCCCAAACATCAGACTATTTCGACTACGTTACGCTGTTTTCGGACGGTAGGATCACGCGCTTCACACAGATGCCGATTCGAGTGCATATCTCACCGACCCTCAGACCGCTCCCTTACCTAACGGCAATACGCTACGCCATGAATACATGGGAAGCCACCACCGGTGGCAAAATCCGGTTCCAAGAGACCGAAACCCCAGAACAGGCAGACATCCGCGTTAACCCAGTCTATAGCGGTCGCTTAGCGTTCTTAGATACACGCCTCGGTAGCGCGAGATTAACGCGGCTTTCACAAAACACATCCACCGTCTCAGGCACCAATGCCCAACAGAGCAACACCAATCAATCTTCAAACACTGTAGGGGGCGGGTTCCCCGCCCCGTCTATCAACTTCACCGTAGAAATTGTTCTCATGTTAGAAGGCGACAGCACCATCAGCGAACTCTCAGAAGCAGAGATGCGGACCGTCTGCCTCCACGAATTGGGACACGCCATCGGATTATGGGGGCACAGTCCAGCCACAGATGATGTTTGTCACGCAACAGCAACGGCGCAGCACCCGACCCCGCGAGATGTCAACACACTCCTGAAAGTCTACGATACACCGCTCCATACACCGCAGCACGACATCGCCATCAATCTCCTGAAAAAAGAGATCCAAACGAATCCGAGGCTCCCGCGTCCGCACTATCTCCTTGGTGCCGTCTACTTCGATAAAGGCGATATGACATCAGCGATCACCAACTTTCAGAACTGCCTTGAAGTTGACACGAACTATGAACCGGCGCGGCAGAAACTGATTCAAGCATATCAAAGAACAGAACAACCGAACGAAGCCGTCCGTCTCGTTGAACAGCGCGTGAAAAGTCAGCAGGGACACCGTTCCCTCCGCGACAGTGCCGAATCCTATAACTACCTCGGCACGCTCTACTACAAGGAAGGCGATATGGACAAGGCGATAGAGGCGTTCGAGAACGCACTGAAACGCTCACCGCACCACAAATCCGCGAAACAGAACTTAAACCAACTCTACCGTCAAAAAGCGTTCAACGCACTGAAACACCGTGCTTTTGATGAAGGTACCACATATTTTCAGAAAGCCATCCGTATCGACCCAGAAAACGCCACCACCTATCGAGTCATAGGAGACGGATACGCACTCGCTTCCGAGTTTGCCCAAGCGATTACACACTACCAAAAAGCACTCGAACTCGCACCCAACGATGCACAGACGCGGAAAAACCTTGTTCTTAGTTATAGTAACCACGGCGTGACGCTCCGGAACAAGGGTGAATGGGATGCGGCGATTCGCGCCTATCGCGACGCTTTGGTGCTACAACCGGACTATCAACTCGCCAGAACAAACCTGATTGATGTCCTCTGGCAAAAAGCCAATGCCCGTCGGCAAGCCGGACGTTCCAACGAGGCGATCGCGACCTATCTCGAACTCCAAAAACTGCGTCCCAACGATACGACTATCCCAAGTCTACTCGGTGAGTTATACCTCAAAGTCCGGGACTATCCTGCGGCGATTTCAGCGTTCCAGCAGGTCTACACCGTACAACCCAGCAACGAACAGGCACAGCGGAATCTCATCGCCGCGTATCAGCACTATACGCAAGCCTTAAGGAACCAGACGGATTACACTGCATCAGCAACGCAGCTCCAGAAAGCGGTAGACCTCTTTCCGAAAGACATCAACCTCCGTCTGAGTCTATCGCAGGCGTATCAACACCTCGGCAAATACGAACAAGCGAAAACCGAATTAGAACAGATTTTAGCACAAAATCCAAACAACAAGAACGCAAAGACAGAACTCGTGAACATCCAAATCCGACGCGGAAATGCCCTGATGAATCGCCAGAGATACGCCGAAGCAGCAGCTGTCTTTGAATCGATTCCGGCATCCGAAAAGACTTTGGATATGCACAACACGATCGGCTATCTCTATCTGATGCAGCGTGAACACCTGAAAGCATTGGCAACTTTTGAGACAGTCCTGACGCGACAGCCCGCGAATAGCACCGCATATCAAAATCTGCTCTCGCTTGAATCGAAACTTGAGGTCATGCTCAGTAAAGCAAGAGAGGCTGCCTCACCGGTTCCCGCCATTGACGAAACAACTTCGGTCCCAGATACAGTGCCAGACACCCCGGATCCGACTGCGGAAAAGTTGTCTCGCGTGCAGTGTGTCCTCGCGCGTTGTCTAATGAACCGCAAGCAACCTAAAAATGCAATAAAGAAATACCGACAGGCGTTAGATGCGAAACCCTACACACCAGAACTAAAAACCGTGCTGATAGACACAGGTAAGCAGCTCGCCAACCGGTTCCAGCAACAAAACGACATCGAACACTATGACACAATCACGCGTTGGATAAAGGAGCATACCAATGAATCTTTATAAAAAATCAACCCAGATAGGTCTGGTCATCCTGTTAGTTCTCCAAATCGCCATCTTCATCGGTTGCGATCAGTACGAAGAATTCACCAACGACCCCCCTGAAATAACCACCTTCACCATCCCGAATGAAGTTGAATACGGTGAAACCGTCGAACTTAGAGCCAGAGTCTTTGATCCCGAAGGCGATCCACTGACGTATGTCTGGGAGGTAACGGACGGTGCTTTGTCTGGAGAAGCCGGACCTCAAGTCCAGTGGACTGCACCGGAACTGCCACCCGAGCAGGTCGTCCCACCGAAAATCGTGACCGTCTATCTCTACGTACACGATGGCGGCGAGGAAGATGTCCACAAAACAGCAACCGTTACCGTCTTCTCCAAACCCTATAGAATCGCCGAATTCTTCACTAGCACCTATACGCTCATCTCCAAACAGGTCCACGGTGCCCCCGTCAAAGAGACAAGCATCCTACGACTCACACCCACGACATTTACACGCGAAATACAGACGGACCCCGAAGCGGAAGAGCCAGGACTGACCCAATTCATCACCGGCTCCTATAGATTCGTCGAACCATTTGATGACAGAAGCGGAACGATCCACTGGTACCCCACCGGCAGCCTGAACCCCGAAATTAGTACATACACATGGGATGGCAGACTTTTCGTCATCTTCTACCCCCAAACCGACACCAGTTATATTTATGAAAAGTAACGCTTCGTCCAGTTTCAAATTATACAATAGTTTGCAGGCGAGGGGCAACCCCGCCTTCCAATCTTTCCTCTCCCCCTCTCCCATTCTACCCCCTTCCAATCCTCCCGCCTTTCCCTCTTGCATTCCCGCGTCAAAGTATGCTATAATACCAATTACAGCAGATTGAATGTCTCCCTTAAATACCAAGGAGCCTCTCCATGAACACATTACGCAAAACTTGCACTTTACTGATCATCGGCTTCGTCGTAATCTACACTATCGGCTGTGGCAATAACGCTGAGCGAGAGACAGACCCCATCGTGCTTGACACAGAACTGACGCACGAAGACATTTCTCAACCCGATAATCAACCAATGGCAACCGATGGGAAACCCATCACAGTCACCGATCCAACATTTGAAGCCGTTGTGTTGAACGCTGAAATGCCTGTCGTCGTCGAACTGCGAGCGGAGTGGTGAGGCTTCTGTCGGGCAATGAGACCCACCGTTGATGCAGTTGCATCAGAATACCGGGAAAGTTTCATCGTTGCAAGACTGGATATCGACGCAAACCGTGAAACGAACAAAAAATACGGCGGAAACGGGATCCCAGCATACATCGTATTCCGAAACGGCGAAGTCATCGGCAGCGTCTTGGGTGCGATGCCTAAACAGGCATTTGAACAACGAATCCTTGAAATATTAAAATAGTACTCAGTATTCAGTACGCTGCGCTTTCAGTTTTCAGTTAAAGAGGCATCTTGTGGCAGTAGCAGGAAAGGTAAACGCCACAATGTGTTCACTGAGTACTGAAAGATTTTTCATCCTGTCCAACTTGCTTTGGGCATTCTTTAAAATCGTACTGAAAACTTATAACTATTAAAACCGTACTGTTAACCATTAAAAAATCCATGGCACAACAAAACATAACACTCCAAAAAATCGATGAATACCGTTGGCGCATCCCGAAAACCTACATGAAAGGCATGCGTGTTGACGGCATCGTCTACGCCAACGAGAAACTCCTCGAACTTTCAAAAAGTGATGAGGCGTTGCAGCAGGTGGCGAACGTCGCGCATCTCCCCGGTATCGTCAAACACTCACTCGCCATGCCCGATTTACACTGGGGGTACGGCTTCGTCATCGGTGGTGTCGCTGCGACCGACCCGAAAGCGGATGGTGTCGTCTCTCCCGGCGGCATCGGATACGACATCAACTGCGGGGTCCGACTCATCCGGACAAACCTTGACGTTTCGCAGCTTGATGGAAAGCGGAAAGAACTTGTTGCCAAGTTGTTTGAGAACGTCCCTTGTGGTGTCGGCTCCAGTGGCAAAATTCGGCTCACCGTCCAAGAAGAACGGGAGATGTTGGAAAAAGGCGCGCGCTGGTCTATCGAACGCGACTACGGACACCCGCACGACCTCGACTTTACGGAGGCGACAGGTTTCCTCCAACACGCAAACGCCGACGCTGCGAGTCAACGCGCCTTAGAACGCGGGAAAAACCAACTCGGCACGCTCGGCTCCGGAAACCACTTCCTTGAAGTCCAAGCTGTCGATCGCGTTTTCTACCGAGAAGCCGCCGATGCGATGCGGTTAAGCGAAGGCAACATCTGCGTCATGATTCATACCGGTTCCCGCGGCTTCGGCTACCAGATATGCGATGAACACGTCAAGAGTTGGGTCAAAGTTGCCGAAAGATACGGTATCAGACTCCCGGACCGACAACTCGCCTCTGCACCCATCAACTCACCGGAGGGACAGGACTACATCACCGCAATGGCGTGCAGCGCAAATTACGCATGGAACAATCGGCAGTGCATCATGCACCTCGTCCGTCAGACCTTCATGCAGTTTTTCGACACAACGGAAGACGAACTCGGCTTAGAACTCGTCTACGATGTCGCACACAACATCGGCAAATTCGAGAAACACACCGTTGATGGCAAAGAACGTGAACTCTTTATCCATCGCAAGGGCGCGACCCGTGCGTTCCCCGCAGGACACCCTGAGATACCCGATAAGTACCAGAAAGTCGGGCAACCCGTGCTAATCCCAGGCGATATGGGAACCGCCTCTTATGTCCTCGTCGGCAACCCCGGTGCGATGGCGGAGACATGGGGCACTACCTGCCACGGTGCTGGTAGAGTCCTCTCACGTCGAAAAGCGATCGCCTTAACCAAAGGACGTTCTATCCAGAAAGATTTGGAAGCGCAAGGCATCTATGTCCGCGCAGAAGGTAGACGCACCCTCCAAGAGGAAGTACCCGAGGCATATAAAGATGTCGATGAAGTCGTCCGCGTCGTTGACAAAGCCGGGCTCTCACGCCGCGTCGCACGCCTCCGCCCCATCGGGGTCGTAAAAGGCTAACATCTCAGGATTACCGCCATAAACAATAACCAACAGCTGACAGCCATCCACAATGTCTACTTTTTTACCATACATGTCCAAAAAATAGGCAAAATTCCAGCATTTATTGCCGAAAACAGCCGATTTTCGATTGGCACGAAAATTGCTAATGTACAAATAAGCCTCCTTGGGTAAGCCGGAACCGTAACACCTAAAAGGCGCGGTTTGCAAAAACCTATTCACACGCGTTAGGTTAGCATCCCTGAAGTTTTGCAACCGCTTAGGAAAACGGCTCCGGCTCCTTTTTTCCCTACTTGACCTCCATCTAACCCCGCCATTCCACAAACCTACAAATAATTATACGGTTCACGATAAAAACGTGCTATACTCTCAGATGATAGGGACCACCCTATTTCTTCAAATTATGCACCCTTTGCCCGTAAAAAAAGTCTCTTTAATAATTGGGTGATAATGCCATTCCGACACGCGCGACATTAACGACAATTTTGAATCATTTCGGAAGTACGCGACATTCGTAGTCGCGTCCAAAAATTGCCATTCGGAGAAATAAAGTATGAAATTGAAGTCAATTTTTTATATCATCCTCTTAACGCTGATGTCTGGAACGGCGTGTCCACTTTTTGCAAAAGTTCCAACAACACCGAAAATCCTGTTCACGTCTACCCGTGATGGGAATTATGAGGTGTACATGATGAACCCTGACGGCTCCGAACAGGTTAACTTGACGCAGCACCCCGCCACTGATCTTCAGGCTGTCTGGTCTCCGACAGGCGATCAAATTCTCTTTGTTTCGGATCGACAAGGCACACGAATGCGAGACCTGTACCTGATGGACCCTGATGGCTCCAATGTCCGGCGCGTCTTCAAGCGAAAAATAACGGCGTGGCGGGGAAATGCGACGTGGTCCCCTGATGGCAAACACTTCGCTTATGTGACCTCAGACCGGACGCGTCCGAAGACCGATCTCTATCTTGGAACGTTTGGCGAAGAAGATGCCGAACTGCTCCCGCACTGCGGTTCCCCAGCATGGTCGCCGGACGGTTCCGAAATCGCCTGTCATATAAGTCCCCACGCCCAGACATCTCGTCTGACATTCATCAACGTCCGCACACGAAAAACGGAACAGCCGCTACCTACGAAAGCACTCCGATGGCAATTCCAGCCATCCTGGTCTGCTGCTGGGAATAGGCTCGCTTTTTCTGGAATCAAGCCTCTGTTACCCGTCATCTTGGATCGAGACCTGCACAACGCATGGAAGGACAAACAGACAATCTTCGTCGTCAACCGCGACAGCACCGGTCTACGTCAACTGGTCGAGGAAGACGGTCCTTATGCAGAGCATCCTGCGTTATCACCGGATGGAGCGGAAGTGATTTATACACAGGAGATTAATGGACATTCTCAAATCTTCAAGATTCATATAAATACCGGCATCCGGACGCAGTTGACCCATATTGCTGGGCCTTTCCGTCGAACGAACTCTGGTGGCGATTGGTTTGATCCGGCGTTTGCATTGCCGGTATCACCACAACCAGATTTATTAACAATAACATGGGGCGAAATGAAAAAGGAGTAATCGATTTAGGAGAAACAGGTATGAGATTGAAGTCGATTTTTTATATCATCCTTTTGGTCCTGATGTGTGGAGATGTGTGTTGGCTTTCTGCTAACAAAGCTCCAACGACCCCGAAAATCTTGTTTACGTCCAGTCGGGACGGCAATTCGGAGGTGTACATGATGAACCCTGATGGCTCCGAACAAGTGAATCTGACACAACACCCCACCGAGGACTTTGGTGCTGTCTGGTCTCCGACAGGTGATAAAATCCTATTTGTCTCGAATCGACAGGGCACACGGGTGCGAGACCTGTATCTGATGGACCCCGATGGGTCCAACGTCCGACGCGTCTTCAAGAAAAAAGCAAAAGGGGCGAGAAGTAGTCCAGCATGGTCTACGGATGGCAAACAATTTGCTTACAAGTACACAGACTGGGATCGTTGGGAATTCGGGCTCTATCTCGGAACGTTTGGTGAAGAAGATGCCGAACTTCTACCATTCGGCAATTCACCGGAGTGGTCCCCCGACGGTTCCGAAATCGCCTATTCTATATCTCATCAATTCGGGTCTCGACTCACATTTATGGATGTCCGCACACGAAAATTGGAACAACCACTACCCGATAAAGCACTACAATGGCAATCCAATCCGTCTTGGTCTGCTGCGGGAGACAGACTCGCCATTTCTGGGAACAAGCATCCGTTGCCGGTCATCTTAGATCGAGACCTGCACAACGCATGGGCGGATAAATACACAGTCTTCATCGTTAACCGCGACGGCACCGGTCTCCAGCAACTTGTTGAGGAAGATGGTCCCCGAGCAGGTGTTTCTACCTTATCACCGGACGGTTCAGAGGTCCTTTATACACAGGAGATTAATGGACATTACCAAATCTTCAAAATTGATATAAATACCCGCGTTCGGACACAGTTGACTCATATTGCCGGTCCTTTTCGTCGAACGAATGCTGGCGGCGATTGGTTTGATCCAGCCTATGCATTGCCGGTATCACCACAACCGGATTTACTAACGACAACATGGGGACAACAGAAAAAGGAATAGCATCCACAAATTACCAATCGGAGAATACGTATGAGATTGAAGTCGATTTTTTATATCACTCTCTTGGTCCTGATGTGTGGAGATGTGTGTCGGCTTTCTGCCAGCAAAGCTCCAACAACACCGAAAATCCTGTTTACCTCCACACGGGACGGCAATCGCGAGGTGTATATGATGAACCCTGATGGTTCCGAACAGGTAAATCTGACACAGCATCCCGCTACTGATCTTCAGGCAGCCTGGTCTCCAACCGGTGAGCAGATCCTATTTGTCTCAGATCGAGACGGCACACGAGACCTATATGTGATGAATGCCGATGGCACGAATGTCCAACCCGTCTTCAAGAAAAAAATAGACGTTTGGAGAACAGCACCTACATGGTCACCCGATAGCAAACAGTTTGCTTACCAGAACGTGGACTGGAACTTTATTAAGGGCGGACTCTATCTTGGGGCTTTTGGTGAAGAAGATGCCGAATTCATCGCGAAGTATAATACCCCAGAGTGGTCTCCCGATGGTTCAGAAATCGTCTGCTCTGAACATCACGCACTGGGGGCTCGGCTTACGTTTATCAACATCGACACACGTGAGGTGGAACAACCGCTCCCTGATGAAGCCCTACTATTTCAATTTGAGTCGTCCTGGTCCGCTTCGGGAGACAGACTCGCCTTTGCTGGGAATCGACATCCGTTGCCAGCCATCTTGGATCGAGACCTGCACAACGCATGGAAGAACAAACAGACAATCTTCGTCGTCAACCGCGACGGCACCGGTCTCCAGCAGCTTGTTAAGGAAGCAGGACCCCATGCAGAGTTTCCTGTGTTATCACCGGATGGATCGGAAGTACTTTATACACAAGGTCTCATGGCACGCTACATTTTCAAAGTTGATGTAAACAGCGGGATTCGGACGCAGCTGACGCGTACTGGAGGAGATTCTGGCGGGGATTGGTTTGATCCCACGTATACCTTGCCGGTTTCACCAAAACCAAATTTACTAACAACGACCTGGGGAGAACTCAAAAAGGAGGATCCGGATGGTAGAAGATGATGTTCAATTAATCCACAGAATCCTATCAGGTGATGAGGCGGCGTTCACTGCTTTAGTCCGAAAGTACCAAAAGAGCGTTCACGCACTCGCATGGCGGAAGATCGGCGATTTTCACGTCGCTGAAGAGATTACCCAAGACACCTTCCTTCAAGTCCACAAAAAACTCGCGACCCTACAAAATCCCAGCCAGTTTGCAGGGTGGCTGTATGTAATTACGAATCGGCTCTGTATTAAGTGGTTCAAAAGCAAAAAACCGACACTACTATCGCTGGAAAAAACGTCCCGGACAGCAGTGGACGAAGTGTCTTACAAATGTTATCTATCGGAGCAACAAGAGACGAAAGCCGCTGAACGCCGCTATGAAATCGTTAAAGAGCTTCTGAAAAAACTACCCGAAAGTGAACGCACAGTCGTAACACTCCACTATCTCGGCGAGATGACTGCCAAAGAAATTGGCAACTTCTTAGGCGTATCCGCAAATACAATCAAGAGTCGGCTCCAACGGGCAAGGGAACGTTTACGGGCACAGAACGTGGAATCCTTGATACGCGAAACTTTCGGGAGGGTCCAATTTCCCGCCGACCTCATCGAAAACATCACACGGCACATCGGCGATATGAAACCAGCACCCGCTCCACCCACGAAACCCTTACTCCCTTGGGCAGCTCTCGGCGCGGCCGCGCTTTTGTGCTTATTATTCCTTGGTCTAAGCAACCAATACCTTGTCCGCTTCCAGCAGCCATACAGCTTTGAAGCACAATCTGAACCGACGGTTGAAATCGTTGATGCGCCTATCACACTCAATATACTTGCCAAACCGACCCTCCGAAATCAGGTCGGACACACAACGATTCCGAATAAAAATATCGGGACCGGTTTGCGTGCCTCTCGGACAACTATCGCGTCCATGACAACAGCGGATTTCCCCGCCACATTTTCGACTTCACATTGGACACAGATGAACGGACCGCCAGGCGGATTCGTGTATAACATTTTTGAGACATCTAAAAAGACACTCTACGCGCATTCGTCAATCGGTATCTACAGGTTAACAGCCGGAGCAACCGTCTGGACACCCGTAAGCATCAATATCCCGAACGGCGTGTTCCGAGTGCCTATAGCAGAGCATGCAGACACCCTCTATATCGTCACGACCAATGAACTATTGGCTTCAACCGATGATGGCGAGACGTGGAACGCATTAGGAACTCGACCGGAAGGGTATCCGGTTGAACTCATCGTCGTAGAAGCTGCAGCACGCAAAACTGTTACAATATATCTCGCACTTTCGGATAACGGTATCTTCCGATCTATCGACGCTGGAAAGCACTGGACACCCGTGAACAACGGATTGACAGGTAGAAAAATTTACAACCTCGCTGTGATCAAAGAGACAATATTCACCGGCACTGACAAAGGACTCTACCGCCTCAATGACGATGTTTGGGAACAACTTCCCGTGGATACAACCAGAGTTGTACAAGACTTGGTCGTCTTTGAAGATAACCTCTATGTCGGAACAGGTCGCAAAGTTGAGGAGCACATGCAAGCGGATCCCTCAAGAAGAGGCAGAATTTTCAAATCAAACGATCTCGGAACCTCGTGGACCGAGATAACACCTAAGCCCAAACGCGGTCTTTTCATGGCAGTAGTTGCTATGGCAATAGCGGTTAAGAACGAAACAATCTTAGCACGCGGTTTCAGGCTATTTCGTTCAACGGATGGCGGGATGACTTGGACAAATCTTGGACCTGTCCCAAATACCCATGCCTATTTAGCAGTCAACGAAAATACCTTCTACAAAACCGGTGTCTATGGTCTCTACCGCACAACCGACGCTGGTGAATCGTGGCATCATTTTATGGAAGGTATGGTCGGAACCGGTGTACAAGATGTCGTCGTGTTCAATGATAAACTCTACGTCCAGAGTGACAACGATATCGTTCAATCAGATGACAACGGTAAATCTTGGGCCACCGTTGAGATGACGGCACCTAAACGCGTATCTAACTCGGAAGACATAAATCTGCTCAACAAGGGGACGCTGAATGTGCATTCAAAATTTGTCATTGTCGGTAACCTGCTTTATACGATTGTCTCTGAACCCGATAACTTACGTATCTCCTATCTATCTGCCGGTGATAATACCTTCGTTCCAGTTCAGGGCACACCTATTTTTGGTGAGAAAGATTTTTCTACTGCTGTGTTGAAAGAGATCGCAGCACAAGGCATTTACCTCTCCGGCAATCAGAAAAGCGATCGTAGATCGCTAAACGACTTGCGTCTCACGGAAGATCATAGGAGAGTCGGCGCGTTTGCAGTCAGCGGCGAGACGTTCTATGTGGAATACAAGCGGAGACTCTTCAAGTGGAAACCGGGTGATCCCGAATGGAAAAATACCGGACTCATAGATACCGGTCCGCACGCTAAAGATGGTTCAAAAAATGGGTTCAAACTGGCGGTCTCAGCCGAAACTGTCTACGTCGGCAAGCGAGACGGCAGTCTATTTCAGTCGCTTGATGCTGGTGAGAGTTGGCGGGACATTACACCGAGCCTGCCGCTCCGTTTTAACCAGTTCAAGGGAATCGTCTTTGTCGGTTCAACGGCTTACGTCGCAACGGACAAGGGCATTTTAACTTCACAAACCGGCGTACACTGGCGTGTCCTGACCGATACCGCAGGCGAGCGGATCATTATAGACAGATTTGCCGTGGATGACACCAATGTTTATGGGACCGGCGATGCCGGTGTCTATCGTTTAGATAACCGTAGACAATCAGAACAGATTTTTCCAAGCGTGCCAGATAAAGTCCTCTCTCTCGCTGTTAAGAACGACACACTTTATATTGTCACCGAACACAGCGGGATGTTTCAGATTCCGCTTGAAAAAACTGAAAACGATTTTTCTCGCAAATAGAGGGACAAAAATGAAAGGAAAACTCGCCTATATTGTGTTAGGGACGACAATTCTATTCGGGCATCTTTTACTCGCGGCGAACCTTTATGTTTACGCGTCCGATGTCCCGTCCATTGCCTTTACTTCCAAACGAGATGGAGAGCTTGGCATCTACATAATGGATATAAACGGCAAGAACCTCCAGAAACTGACGAACCAGCCAGGGAATGAGTTTAGACCAGCGTTTTCGCCGAATGGACAGCGGATGGCTTATGTTTCTACTCGGGATGGCAATCTGGAAATTTATGTGATGCATCTTCCGACGAAGGTATCCCACCGATTGACAAACCATCCAAGATTTGACGATAATCCAGCCTGGTCTGCAGATGGACAATGGATTGCGTTTGATTCCAATAGGGCGGGGCTGTATGACATCTACAAGATTAGACACAATGGCGAGAATCTCCAAAGGTTGACGCACCAGGGAAATAACTACAACCCGGCTTGGTCTCCAGATGGTCTAATCGCTTTTGATTCAAAAGATGGTATCCATGTGATGGACTCAGATGGAGGGAACCTGAAACGCCTCGTGAACCAACCGCGAGCAGGAAAAACACCGTCATGGTCTCCGGATGGGAAACAGATTGTCTTTAGTGATATGATTTTAGGTGGAAATTGGGATATCTACACACTAAACGTTGATGGAAGTCATCTCAGACGAATGACGCGGCATCTATCTAAGGATATGTCTCCGGTTTGGAGTCCTGATGGGCGATCAATTGTTTTCTACTCTAGGTGGAATGAGAAATATGACATTTATCTTATAAAAGACGTGGCCTCGCGACATGCCATCCAATTGACGGAGCATCCAGAGGTAGACCGGTTTCCGACGTGGGTACCTGCTGGTTTTTTCCTATCTGTTTCTCCAACTATGGAAACCCAAACAACACTCTGGGGCAGGTTGAAGCAGCTTGCCCACGACTAAATGCAATTCGACGTTGTAAATGATGAATATAATTTCAGAATGGTACAAATTACAGAAGGTTTGGAAGACCAAAATAACCGCTTTTTGCGTCTAAATGACCAATATCTGCTCAATTTGTGTAAGTCCTACTATAAACAAGGAGATTCTGATGTTTACCAACTTTAAGCTACTATTAAGTGCGGTGTTGTTGCTAAGTATTAGCCTATTCATCAGCGACGGGTGGGCGGCAGAAACTGAGATCATCTCTTTTATTCCCAAAACGGACGGAGAACGTTCCATCCATTTCATAGATACCCAAGGAGAACTACTTCCAAGATTGACGGTAGGTCCCGGACGTATAGGCAGTTTCAGCTGGTCTCCTAATGGACACTCAATTACCCACGGTTCTAATCAGGATGGGGACCCTGATATTTATGTGATGGACGTCAGAACAAATGTAGAACGTCAGTTGACGTTCCACCAGAGTAGAGATATATGGCCCGCTTGGTCCCCTAATGGGAAGTGGATCGCATTCATCTCCGAACGTGACGGGGAGATGGACATCTACAGAATCGATGCAAACGGCGAAAATGTGATACGACTGACGAACCAAGGCGGATGCCAAAGACCGGCTTGGTCTCCTGATAGCGAATCAATTGCTTTTAGCGCATCCAGAAAAGATGCAGGAATAGGATCCTTCATTTACGTCATGAGTGCTGAGGGCAGAAGATTGCGGCGGCTCACAAACACATATTCCAGTGCATGTGCATGGTCACCTGATGGTAAAGAGATCGCTTATATTCCACCTGGGGATGCTGTAGGAGGCATTGCGCTTTTCAGTATTGACATAAATGGTAGAAATATGCGTCAACTCACACGGTTGTATGAAAGAATGACATTAATCACTTCACCGAAGTGGTCTCCGAGTGGAAAACGAATTGCCTATATTTTATCTGAGATGCCAGAAGAATTGGCAAGAAGATTGCTCCAAGGGGCTGTGGTTCCAGCAGCTGAGATTTTCGCGAACTCGGTCATCTGTATTGCCAATACAGACGACGTTGGGGGTGGAGAGCCCATTAAAACGCCAAGAGAATTAGTGCCTGGCCATCTTGATTGGGTCCCAGAGGCATTTCTCTCAGTATCCCCGAGTGCGGAGAAACAGATAACGCTTTGGGGCGGACTCAAACAATCCGAAAATACTGCCAAGTAACCGTCGTACGAAAACGGTTTGTCGGTTCAACCCGAGGATAAACTGGTACTGACGTGGGCGGAACTGAAACAAGCGATGGACTAAAACGGAAATAACCGCTACAACCTGCGGATCCCTCTTGATGGATTTATCGTAGCAGGATTTACACAAATCCTACGGGTGTTACATTTTTTTCTGCTTATGCACCCTTTTCCTCTCAAAATTGTATCATTAATAATTAAATACTATAGTAGGACTTACGCATGCTGCTCTTTTGTAGCACAAACATCCCTGTTTGTGGCTTTTGTAGCACAAACATCCCTGTTTGTGGCTTTTGTAGCACAAACATCCCTGTTTGTGGCAGGAGACCATTATGTTTTCCGAAGATTCTCATCTAACAGAACGAGCTGCAGTCAAAATTGCGTAAGTCCTGTATAGATGAAACCCTTAGTCTGCCGCAACGATAATGCTGTTTTCTGTAGCATAGACTGTTAGTCTGTGCTTCTGCACCCCCAAACAAACAGTTTAGGGTACAAAAACGCAGACCTCATAACTAAAATCTTGTTAGTAGCAACTTGCGTTAATCATAGGGAGTTTTAATGGTGGAAGACGATGTTCAACTGATTTACAGAATTTTGGCAGGGGATGAAGAGGCATTCACTGCTTTGGTCCGAAAGTACCAAAAGAGCGTTCACGCACTCGCATGGCGGAAAATTGGCGATTTTCACATCGCTGAAGAGATTGCGCAAGATGCTTTCCTCCAAGCATACAAGAACCTCGCTACACTGAGGAATCCGAAACAGTTTGCCGGATGGCTTTATGTTATTGCGAATAATCTTTGTAAGCGGTGGCATCAAAGCAATAAACCTGAGATGCAATCCCTGGCAGCTACACCTGTAGCGGAGGTAGAGGGATCTTCTTATAGACGTTATGTATCAGAGCAACGGGAGACGGAAGCCATGGAACATCACCACGAAATTGTCAAAGAACTTCTCGAAACATTGCCTGAGAGTGAACGTACGGTGGTGACACTCCACTATCTCGGTGAAATGACAGCGAAAGAGATTGGCAACTTTTTGGGTGTATCGGTAAATACAATTAAAAGTCGGCTTCGCCGGGCACGAGAGCGTTTACGGGCGGAAGAGCATCTGATTCGCGAAACGCTTGGAACCGTCCAATTGTCTACCGATTTCATTGAGAGTATTATGAGGCAAGTTGCCGACATAAAGCCGGTGCCGCCTCAATCTGGGAAACCCTTGCTACCGTGGGCAGCTTTCGGTACAGCTGCCGTTTTCATATCGCTAATGCTCGGTGTCGGGTCTCAATACCTTTTTCGTTTCCAGAAACCTTACAACTTGAACGCCCAATCGGAAACCACTGTCGAAATCATTGATGCACCCGTTGTCATTGATACACAGGCGGAACCGGACGTGCGGAACCAAACCGGACTTTTCGATACCACGGGTAGGAACAGCGGAACCGGTGTACAAATTTCAAAGCCGGTTGTGCAGGTTCCGACCGTGCAAGTAGAGAAGGAGGTGCCCCCGACGCTGAACCAGCAGTGGAAACATGCGAATGCCCCAGGTTTCGGTCCAGTGTTAGGCTTGTTCGTCAGTTCAGAAGGCGATACCTACGCCGCTTCACGCCTCGGTATCTATAGATTGACACCCGACGCCTCTGCATGGGCGTTCATTAGTCCGGCAGCCGCTGTTAATTCTACGGGCACCGGACTAATACCGATGGCAGAGAAAAACGACACGCTCTATCTTGCCTCTGTTGATGAACTGTTTAGTTCGAGCAATAGGGGCGAGACATGGACATCGCTTGGGACACGTCCAAAAGGAACCGCTATCGGATTAGCAATAACCGATGAAGCCTTCTACCTCGCCCTAAAAAATAAAGGCGTTTTCCGATCTGAAGATATGGGTAAGCAATGGAGACCGCTGAATGAGGAAGGAACAGCGATAACTATATACTCAATAGCCAGCATTAAAAATACGGTGTTCGTAGGCACAAACCACGGGCTCTACCGTATCAATCCAAGCCATAATTTCACAGGTGATATGTGGGAAAAATTGCCACTGGATACCACGAATGCTATTCATTCTTTAGCAGTTTTTGAAAACAACCTCTATATCGGGACAGGTACGGATCTGTTTCAACCCAAGACTGCTGAAGATAAGGCCGCGCTCAGCCGGCAACTTACCGAACAATTTAAGCGAGACAACAATTCAGGTTTATGGGAACTCTTCCAGTCAACAGATTTAGGAAATTCGTGGACAGATATAACACCTAAAATCGAATCACCCTTCATAAGGATGTCCCCCGGTGTTAAAGTCCTCACTGCTGGAAAAACACTTTTAGCAATCGGATATATCGGTTTCCATCTCCGATCAATGGATGGTGGAAAAACATGGTCAGGTGCCGATCAGAAGCCGAGCCCGGTTGCCATGATGAATTCACTTTTTTTAAGCATGTTCCCTGCTGTCGGCGTGGACGAAAACACTGTATTCACGGCAGGATTTTTCGGACTCAATCGTTCAACCGATGCTGGCGAATCGTGGCAGCCTTTTATGACAGGAATGATAGCGACCAGAATATCTAACCTCATAGCGTTCAAAAACGCCCTCTACGGGAACACCGGCACGAATATCGCCAAATCCACAGACGGCGGGATGTCATGGCAAACCTTACATTTCGATCCTAATGAATTGACATCAATGTGGAAAAGACGATTGATGAACGCTCGGGGGGGACTGCTCCTTCCAAGACTAACGATTTCTGATGGTGTACTTTACGGTATCACATCAATCCCAGGGGTCGAAGATACCGCGTGTATTTTCCATCTCTCTGCAAGTGGCACCGATCTGGTGCTTATTCAAGGGACCCCGACTTTTAGTGAAAATCTCTCTATAGAAATGCCAGGAACTGAACGGCAGGAGGGGTCCGAAGAAAATATAGCCGATAACGCCGCGAAGGATCCCGAAAAAACGGGTGAGTTGACAGAATCAACTCGCCAGAATACATCATTTCCTCGCGCGTTTGCAGTCAGCGGCGATGCATTCTATGTGGAATATCAGGAGAGGCTCCTGCGGTGGAGACGCGGCGAACCTGAATGGTTCGACACCGGACTCGTAGACAATCATGCGCCTGCTGACGATGATGCCATCGATCCGTTCATTCTCGCTGTTTCAGGCGAAATCGTCTACGTTGGCAAGCGCGATGGGCATCTCTTTCGATCATTTGATGGCGGGAACACATGGAAAGACCTGACTGCAACGCTGCCGCTTCAATTTGACCATTTCAACGAAATCGTTTTTGCCGGTTCAACGGTCTATGTCGCTACAGATGCGGGGGTCTTAACATCAGCGGACGGTGAAAACTGGCGCGCCCTAACTGATAAGGCACGGAACCGTCCTATTGTCGCTCGAATCGCTGTGGTTGACACGACGATTTATGGTGCCGGTGATGCGGGAGTCTATCGATTAGATGACCATAACAAATGGGAAAAGATTTTGCCACCAATGCCGAACCCTGTCATCTCCCTTGCTATCAATGCCGACAAACTTTATATTGCTACCAAACGCAGCGGAATGTTCCAAGCCTCGCTTGAAAAAGAGAACGATTGATGTTGATAGTTGGAGTTGGGGAACTCAACCCCAACTAAAAAGCCTGCATTTCTTATTTTATCGCTATCCTGATGCCGTTTTCCCAACTTTTTTTTTCATCATGCACCTTTTCACCCTTCAAATTGTATCATTAAATAGTGACGAACCAAAAGCATAGTCCAAACAACGTGCAGGACAGACAGAAAACAACCGTATTGTGGCATTCAACGAACCTGAAAAACTGCAAGGTAAATTTTAAAAAAGGAGAAAAAGCATGGTATACTTTCGATCTCGCTATCAGTGTCTGTTCAATCTATTGATGTTTTGTGTGCTTCTCGGATGTGCAGCGGTTTGCGGCTGTGCAGAACCCGAAAACCGCAACGCGTTAGCCCCGTCAGAAACAACAACACAACCCATCACGAGAGAAATGGCGGCGGAAGTGCTGTCAGATGTACAGAAAAACATCTTGGCAACAGAATCCGCACCGCAATTTGAGGCAGTGCCAATGGCACCGATGCTAAGGCACCCTTCAATTGCAGAGGTTATGGCACAGTTGCGTCTGGAATTTCCCGGCAACGTTTTAGACGACGATTTCACAAGGATTCGAGAAATCATCAATTCAGAAACCTATTTAGACTTCCTGAAACGGTCCTATCCGCAAGAAAATCAGTTTCAGAATTTCGATGAGTTTTGGGCGTTGGCATCCGTAGATGAAGAGCGGTATCTGGAACTTTTGAACAAACATTTTAAGCCACCCCTCCCTGAACCCACTGCGGAGGATGTTGCTGTCCTCCACTATATGACTTTATATCAGCGAAATCTGAATGTCCGCATGTACCACGGGTTGATCGAAGTAAAAGGAGCTATGGTGGATATGATGATGAATGAGCCTGTACACAGTTGGTTAGAGCAACGCTTTGTTGATGCTGATGCCGTACATATTCTGCTTTTAATAAAACTTTTGGTCTATCATAGCATTCTGGTTGAGGAACTGCAAGAGGAAGATCGGGAAAAGATCCATGCCCTTTTTGTTGAACACGGCACTCAAAAAGGCTTTTTACGGGTCGCGCTCCAAGAACCGGTGAGCCTCGGATATGTCCTCAAAGATTTTACAGACGTTCAGGTGTTCCGGAAATGGGTTGATGGAGAATTCAGTGAAGTCACCCAGTGGAGGCAAGCAAATGAGGCCAACGAAAAATAAAGACACGTCTGCCATACATCCTAACCTTCGGAGGATATAACGAACATGCGATGCTTTGAATGTCAACACTTTTTCAACCGTCTGTCAATCTATCTCTTTTTAGGGATCTCGCTATTTTTCGCGTGTCAATCCAGCCCCGACCCAAGCATTGTAAAATCCGAAAAAGGTGACATTGAGACAGAGAGCCCTATTGAACCGGTCGCACGCCCCCTAACGCCTGAGGAGACGTTTGAACAACTCAAGCGTGAAAACTCGGGGAACGTTTTAGATGACGACTTCAAAACACTCCGACGGTTCGTCACATCCAAAACCTATTTAGACTTTCTCAAACGTAACCATCCGTTAGACGCTCAATATCAGACTTATGATGCGTTCTGGGAGATCGCAGCGGCTCATCCGTCGCGATACATGCCATTTTTGGAGCAGACGCTTGAGAAACCCGACGCAGAAGATGCCGCGAATGCACATCTTTTCGCTGTACACTACAGACATGTTCTGACCCGTGGATACCATGGCGAAGATCCTGATACTTTTCAAGACGAAGTGAAGAAGTTGTTCGGCGGTCCCGGAATGGATATAGCGTTTAAGCATTTTGTAGACGACGAGCGTAATGTTTTGAATGGGTTTGAAATCGCTCTCCTTGCCGTGGAAATCGACCTTTACGTCCGAAAAACTGAGCAGGCGGATGCTGCGCTCGCTGCGGAACTCTTTGATAAACACGGCGAGCATGACGCACTTATTTGGCTCGCGCTCAAGGACCCCGTATTACTCGGATATATTCTCAAAGATTTTACGGATACTCAAGTGTTCCGCAAATGGATGGCTGGCGAATTTCATCAATAGTCAAGTAGGGGGTTTTTGCTTGGGTGTTTCTTCTAGGGTTACCCAACCCCTCCTACAATAACGAAACCTTTATCTTTGGAGGAATCAAAGTGAAACGTCTTCTCATTTTTGTTAGTATTGCTATTACAATGCTATACCAACTTGGCTGTTCTCTTGATGAACAGCAAACACAATCTGAAAATCCCATAACGAGCGATGCAACAGTATCTCTTAACGCCCCACGCTTTGTCGGAAATGTTGTATTGGAAAATATGTATGAGGATGAAGCTGGGAAACTGGTAAGCAAAACACCCTTGGAAATCATTACCGTGCTGGAAGGCACTGGCAAAGTCAGTCTTCAGGCTCGATTTCGGGCAGTTAAAGACGGGCCTTTTGGATCACCCGTCTACGAATGTGAACTGATTGATGAATCAGCAGAGGTTGCCCGCGGAATGTCAGGCAGTCCGGTAGGTCCCCCGGGCCGCGTCATGGGCGCGCTCGCCTTCGCATACGTGTATAGTAAACCGCCCTATCGGTTTTTGGTCACACCCATTGATTATATGGAGACAGCCATAACTCATCCAACGTTTGGTGAGTTTTTGAATGGAGAGGCAGCACCCGCTGCACCTGCAATAGCGATGCATTCTCTGTACGCGCCTGTTAAAACACCTGTGATAATGACAGGGATTCAGCCCCACAGAATTCAAGAACTTTCTTCGCATCTCTCTGACGCAAAATTCGATTTTGTTGAATTGCTGGGTGATATCGGAGGCGCGCCTGAAGCACCACCTGCAGGTGCTACAACAAAACTCTTTGCGGGGGATATGATCGGCGCCGCCGTAGCTACAGGAGATGTTACGAGCCTCATCGGTTATGGCACAGTGACACAGGTTTATGACGATAAATTTATAGCCTTCGGTCACCCATTCTTTGCAGATGGGAAGTCTGCATTACCGGTATATAGGGCTGTAACCCATGGAATCAGGTCCAACTTGGTGGCATCAACGAAATCTGTCTCCGCGTACGGAAATCCGATCGGGACAATAACTAAAGACCTACATCCCGCGATTGTAGGGGAACTCGGGCCAGGACCGGCAATGATCCCTGTGAAGGTCTCTTATCATCCGGTTAACAACACACCTATAGAGAAACATCACGTTGTAGCTTACGGACAAGAGTGGGCGGTTTCGTACGTTACCGCAGTAACAATGGACGCTATTCGGATGGAGCGGAATGCTGCAACGGTTGAAGGAACCGTGACACTTCACTTTCAAGAGACCGAAACTGTGTATACAGAAAAGTTTCGGACAACCTCTTCAAATCCATTTCTCGATGTGTTCATAAAGACCGGTTCAATTATTGATGCGTTCACCAATACACTTACAAACAGCGCGGGCAAAGCGACATTGAAAGCGGTGTCAATTTCTATCGTGGACAAACCGCAAATTGCCACAGCCGAAATTGACGAAATTATTGTGCCTGATGAAGTGATGCCTGGAGAAAGCCTCACGGTTGCAGTTGTACTACTTCCGCACTGGAGCACTGCCGGTGCTGAGCGGATAATTCAAAGAGATGTTATACTTGACATCCCTGACGGCTTTCCGATAGGTGAAGCAAACCTCACGGTTTCCGCCGTCGCCGATGAATCGACTGATGACACACAAATCACACAACTCTTCGGCGATATTTTCGATGAACTCTTAGATACGGAAGATGATGATGAGGAAAAACCGTTGCCAAGGAACCTCGACGAACTCATCCGTCAGAAGGAAGAAGACCAGATAGATGCACGGTTAATTACAATAACCCTTACACCATCGGCTTTTGGCGGAGGACTCCCGTTACCAGCAGATTTTCCGCTGCCAGAAGGTTTACCACTCCCAGACGAATCTGAGCCACTGAGTATAGAAACCAAACTCATTATTGAAGGCTTTATTGTAACAGGAAATAAAGAGGCACAGATTACAATTAAAGCGGAAGGCACAGACGCGGTACTGCCGATAGGAAACTTGGGAAACGTGGTGGAGTAATAATTACAGGACTTACGCACGCTGCTCTTTTGTAGCATAAACTTCTTAGTTTGTGCTACAAAAACGCTGTGTTTTCCAAAAAATTTCATCTAACAGAACGGGCTTGCAGTCAAATTTGCGTAAGTCCTGAATTAGAGTTAACAGGTATAAGTACGCTGCGCTTTCAGTTATAGGTTAAGAACTTGTGTCGGGGACATTTTCTATCACTGCCACAATATACCCCTTTAACTTACAACTTATAACTTGTAACTGCTAACCAGATGGCATCAATCTCCGCAACGTCTGAATTAGTGTGCTCTCCGAGAACCATTTGCCCGCCACACGCCACGTACTGCTCGAAAACGTCGGATAGACGTGGATCATCCCGCTCAACTTTCGCAAGGGGATCCCCTGCTGCATCGCCAGCACATACTCATGCACAACCTCACCCGCATTCGCACCGACAAGGTGAACCCCCAATATCTTCCCCGTCCACCGCGTCGCGATGACCTTACTGAACCCCTGCGTTTCACCCTCCGCAACTGCTCTATCAACATCGTGTTGATCAAGCGTGAACACATCAACGTCCCCGTATTTCTCACGCGCCTCCGCCTCCGTCAAACCACAACGCGCCACCTCCGGATCACAGAAGGTCGTCCACGGCACTACGCTGTAGTTAATCGTATTAGAGAGTGGAAAGAAGATATTCCGAAGTAGCAGCTGCGCTTGGAAAGCAGCGACATGCGTGAACAGATAGTGTCCGATCACATCACCCGCAGCGTAGATATTCCTGACACTCGTCTGGAGTCTGTTGTTGACTTCAATCCCACGGCTGCCGATCTGCACCCCGATTTTGTCGAGCCCTAACCCTTCAACATTCGGGGCGCGGCCCGCAGCAATCAAGATTTTATCAAATGTCTCTTCCGTCGTCACGTTTCCACTATCGCTGAACGTCACGTTTGTAGATTCCTGATGTTGAACAACTTGCGCGATGTTTGTGTTGAGTCGGATCGTGATCCCCTCCTCACGAAGATAACGCAGCATCTGTTCCGAGACATCGGTATCCTCTTTGGTGAGGATCCGACCGCTCCGTTGTGCAATCGTCACATCAGCACCGAGGCGGTGCAACGCCTGTCCGAGTTCAATACCGATCGGACCCGCGCCGATAACGAGCAGCCGTTCTGGGAATGCTTCCAACTCCCACACCGTCTCACTATCAAGATAATCACACGTTTCCAACCCGGGTATAGACGGCGCAATCGGACGTGAACCGGTACTTATCACAAACTTTTTGCTTTCGAGCGTGCGCGTCTCTCCGCTTTCGGTATCTGCCACAACGAAAGTATCCGATGCTTCAAAATGCCCATCACCGAAAATGACATCGACTCCCATCTCTCGGAACCGTTCCGGGTTGTCGTGTTCTTCCTCAATGACGTGTTGCGTCCCGCGCACATAGTCCATCACCCGCTGCCAATTGGGTGCGTTCTCTTGCACACCGATACCGTACTTCTCGGCGTTCCGAATGTAGTTCGCCACCTTCGCCGCTTTCAGGAGTGCTTTAGAAGGCACGCATCCCGTCCAGAGGCAATCGCCGCCGATGCGATGCTTCTCCACAAGCGCGGTTCTCTTGCCTAACTTTGCACCCGCCACGGCAAGCACGAGTCCGGCACTCCCACCACCGATAATCGTTAAATCGTACACGCTTTTACCTCCGTGTTAACTACTAAAGACGCAGCACCTTACCGGGCAGTTGCCCGGTCACGTTGCCGGCTTCAACAACTGAAACGCCGTTGACAAAAACCCAGTTTACACCGACAGGCGATTGCACAGGATCAAACCATGTAGACCTATCGGCAACGGTGTTCGGGTCAAAGACGACGATGTCTGCGGCAAGACCTTGACGGATTCTGCCACGATCGTGGAGTCGGAACCGTTCCGCAGGGAAACCGCTCATCTTATAGATCGCCTCTTTCAACGAGACTAACTGACGTTCACGGACGAATTTGCCGAGATACTGCACGAAACATCCGTAACTGCGGGGATGCGGGTGCGGGATGTTGTAGACTCCGTCACTCGCGATCATCATACGCGGGTGGTTCGCTGTCTGATTCAAGATCCGTTCATTTTCTTCCGGTGGTGTTGCCCACGGCATCACAAAGGTCTCAATCGCCGCCTCTTCACAGATGAAATCGAAAGCGAATTCCTCACAAGATTTGCCTTCACTTTCGGCGGCTTCGGCAAGCGTCATACCGATAAAACGACCCGAACGGTTGTAGCCGACAATCTGGCTCCCGTCGCGGAGCACCGTTCGTAGTTCTACGAGCGATTTCTCACGCACCTCTGGGTTCTCCAAGTCCGCTAACATCTCATCCGGTGCACCCGTCTGAAATTCCATCGGCAGCAGCATCGCAAGGTGCGTCATACCGGCAGGATAGAGGTAGGATTCAAACGTCAAATCTATCTGCTCCCGATCGACCCGTTCAAGCACCGCCGCGGCTTCATCGTCAACCCGTTCATGCGAAATATGTACCGGAATCTCGGCGCGCTGTGCAATCTCAATCGTCTCCTCCCACGCCTGTTTCCTACCGAGGATACGATACCGGATATGCGCGGCATAGATTGCATCGTAACTCGCAGCGACCTTCGAGAGGTACACCAGTTCATGCAAATCGGCATTCGCTGAGGGTTGGTAGTCGAGTCCCAAGCAGAGACAACACGCCCCCGCCTCTAACCACTCTCGTGTCGTCCGTTCCATCGCCTTCAATTCATCGGAAGTCGCCGGACGCGGCGCCCACCCCATAGCACCGACGCGAACAGCACAATGCGGCACCTGCGGATACAGGTTCGCAGGGATCCGTCCGTCGAATATACTGAGATACGCATCGGGGGTCTGCCAGTCGAGTGGCAGTTCTGCGTCGCCATAAGCGAAACGCGTGTAGTGCCATAATTCTCGCGCCTGCTCCGGTGGCAAAGGTGCCCATCCAAAGCCGTCTGGCGCGGCTAAATGCGTCGTTACACCTTGACGCACAGCAGCGAATTGGTCGCGTCCACCGAGCAAAGATATCTCGGAATGCACATGCACATCAACAAAACCTGGACAGACAACCTGTCCTGCAATTGAAATCCGATTGGCGGTTTCCGCCTTTTCAAGGTCGCCAATCGCAGCGATCCGGTCATCTTGAATGCCGATGTCCGCAACAAACGGATCCCGTTCACCCGTTCCATCAATAATATTTCCGCCTGCAAGGATCGTATCAAATCTCATAAAACACTCCTCTATTATTGAGTTGAGTTTACCACCAAGAGCCAGTGCCTGTCAACAGAAATCCGATTCATCAAAAATAGTTAACAGTTAAAGAGACATCTGATACTGTGATTTATGTGACTTAGCATGATAAGAGACTATAATCACAAAAATCATAAAAATCACTGATCTCTCTTAACTGAAAACTGGAAGATTTTTTCACAGAAAAAATCGTACTGACAACTAATAGCTATCCGCATATCTATTGACAAAAAAATCCAATGACTGTTAGAATAATAAAAATCGGTAGGAGCGAGTGTTTTTGCTTGGGTGTTTCTGCGGATTTCTTATCGCTCACGATTCGCTATACAAATACGATTCAGGTAGGAACAAACTCTGCTCACGATTAACACACGAAAAAAATAGAAGGCAAACACATGTACCAATTCCGAACACACATCAAGGCCCTGCTCACAAATCCATATCCCATGCTCGGCATTGCCCTACTGTCATTGACGCTTGCGTTGAGTGGTTGTAGTGAAGATGCTTCCGGCGGAAGCGGTTTCACGGACGTAGGACGCGGTGAACCGATGATCGTCGATTCCGCCTTAGCGATCAGCGTTTTTGACGACAGACCTGATGGCATTACAGATACTTTCTCCGCTGAATTCAACGACCAAGTATTCTTGTGGCTTCTATGGTCAAATATCACTGAAGAACACACAATTGAAGTCTCATGGTACTCACCAGAAGACGATGTTGAGGATCCACCGTTCTGGAGAGAAGAAAAGAATCTCACATCAACAACCGGCGATAAAATTACGTGGTTTTACATCGACCTACCAGACCCAGAAATTACAGGTGAATGGTTTGTCGAAGTCTACTTGGATGGCGACCTCTTTGAACGGAGTTACGTCTTCTGGGTAGAATAGACACACCCCACCAGATGGAGGGAAGTCATGGATAAACTCAGAATCGCACATATCGGTACGGGGAACCGTGGTTCCGGCACCTATCTACCCCTTATCTCAAAACTGACGAGAGATATTGAGTTGGTCGCTGTCTGCGATCCACGCGAAGAGAGCGTGAACGAACAAGGCGCGAAATACAACGTTCCCGCCTACACAGACACTGAACAGATGTTGGATACAATGAAACCCGATATCTGCGCCATCGTGATTACACCCAGCAACAACCACATTCCCGGACTCCTCTGCTCCGAACGCGGTGTCAGCTACTGCACAGAAACCCCAATCGATACCGACCTCGGATGGGCAGATAAGATGATCGCCTCCGCACAGGAAAACGGAACCAAACTGGAGGTCAACGAAAACTATTATCGCGTGCCAACAGAACGCATCAAACGGGAGATGATCCTCGCTGGCGTTTTCGGTAAGGTCAATGTCGCTTATAACGACTTCCGCGGACACGGCTATCACGGCATCGGACTTATCCGCAGCTACGTCGGTTTTGACAATGAACCTGTACAGGTCTACGGTTTCCGAAAGGGATACAGTGTTCAAGAGCATGTCTGGCGGAAGGGACAACCCACGCGCGATACCGAAGACTGGCAACACGCCGTGATTGAATTCGCAGACGGTGCCGTCGGCATCTTCAATTTCAGTGGTCTCTCCTACGGTTCACCGCTCCGAGGTTTTAACGGCTCAAAATTCTATGCCGAACGCGGGATGTGCTTCCGAAACGATGCCGTCATCTTGAACGATACCGCCGACGAACAGCGCGCGATTAACATTTCGCGCAGAACCAATACCGTTGACGGGTACAACACTTTAGCAGCACTCGTCGCCGATACCGATCCCGAAGTGGTTTGGGAAAACCCGTTGCAAAACTATCCGCTCAGCGATGGCGAAATCACCGTCGCTTCGGAACTTATGAGCCTCGTCAACGCCGTCCGCAACGATACGGAACCCGAATACGGTGCCTATAACGGTCGTAAGGACAGAGAAATCGATGTCGCGATGTCCCGTTCATGGTCAAACAACGGTGCACCCGTCACTTTCCCATTTGAGTATGAGAAACGCTAATTCCGTTTCCTGTTTGCAAGCGGGGTTTGCAACCCCGCCTCAACTGACTGCTAACAGTCATTCCTCTGAAAACTGAAGGTTTTCGCAGAAAATCGTACTGGGTACTGACAACTATTAACACATTTTCCTTGCCGTTTCAAGAAAGATTTTGTATACTTTAAAATTGGTGAAATCACAAAAACAAAAGGAACTCTACATGTTGAAAAAATTTCGGACTGCTTTTCTGCTTCTACTCGTCTTCGGTTTCAGCACAACGTTGATAGCAAACGAGTGGGCAAACTACTACTTCCCCGATGCACTCGGCAGCTACTGGACCTATGAAAATCAAGATGGTGATGAATTTACACGCTATGCAATAGAACCACAAGACGTTGATGGCGAGATGCATCGCGCATTCAGTTATGACCCCGCCTTAGAAGACTGGGCAGACTATGATTATCATACACACCCTTATTTCTACCAAGTTAGCGACACCTGGACCTCGTTCCTTGTCGGCGACGATATCGAAAACGCAACACGAACAGTCACAGAACGGCAGTGGCAAGAAGTTGTCTCCATAATGAAAGAACAGGTAAATGCACAACTCCCTGAAGGCGTAAGTATTGACCTCGACGTAACTTATGACCTCGACATCCAAGCGCAGGACTACTTCTATTTTCTGCCAAACAACGCGACTTTCAATGAAGAGTGGGAAGCATTTCGTATCGATATGCAAGTGGACCTGGAGATAGAACTGACAAGCAATGTGGCCGGTTTCCCGCCAACAAATCAGGCAATTACAATGGCACTGACACTCACTGAAACCGGTATCATCACCGGTACAGAAACCGTCGATACCGATGCAGGAATGTTTGAAGATTGCCTCGTCATCACCTATAGCACAGACGCAACGATTGAGACAAATCCAGATATACCGGAAGCGAAAAGCATGTTCGGAGACGCTTATAGCGGATCAACAACGACCCTATGGCTGGCACCTAACGTTGGACTCGTTAAAATGGAACAAGAATCTCAAAATAGTGGTGTCGAAAAAAACCTCGAATTAACAAACTACGAAATCAAAACCACTGAAGGAGTTACCAGTAGCCAGTAACCAGTAGCCAGTTAAAGAGATGTGTTTTTGCTTGGGTGTTCCCCTAGGTGAATCCTACACCTCTTTTCTGGAAACTGGAAACTGGTAACTTCTCCTGCAGTAAAAGGAACCTACTTATGTTGAAAAGAATCCGATCCGTTATCGTTCTGGCACTCGTCTTGAGTTTCAGCACAATGTCCGTAGGAAACGAGTGGGCAAACTACTATTTCCCTGATACACCGGGCAGCTACTGGACTTATGAAGACCAAGACGGCAACGAATTAACACGCTACGCCATAGAACCTGAAACTATTGACGGTGAGATCTATCGCGCATTCAGTTATGATCCCTCCTTAGAAGACTGGGCAGACTTTGAACATTACGTTCAACCTTACTACTATCAGGTCGGTGACGATTGGGTGGCCTTCTTTGCCGGTACCGAAATCGAAAATGCCCTTAAAGCGAGTACAATCAGAGAGATGGATGAGGCGCTCCCCTTCCTACGTGAACAGATGATGGCAGAGATTCCAGAAGGCGCACCCATTTCCGTCGATTTTGGATATGATGTCGAAGCAAAATCGCAAGACTATTTCTATCTGCTACCGACACCCGCTACCTTCAATGAAGAATGGACAGCACTCGAATTAAGTGCAACGTTGACCCTCACAATCAATATCCAAGGAGCACCGATGGAAATCCCAGGTGGCGCACCAACCATCACAACGCACAGCTCCGTCGTAGAGATTGGGGAAGTCACTGGTACAGAGACCGTTGATACACCTGCTGGAACGTTTGAAGATTGCTTGATCATCGAATACCAGACGAACGAAACAACGGAAATGGAATTCTCCGTACCCGGAGCGCAACAGCAGGATCCCGAAGAACGAGAAGCCTCCACCATAACAACGCTCTGGTTAGCACCAAATGTCGGGATCGTCAAATTCAGGCACGAACATCCCCAGGCTGATGAAGCAAGAGCCGAAATTGGATTGGCACCCGAAGGAGAGAAAACCCTGGAACTAACGAACTATGAAATCAAAGGTTCGACTTCGGAGGATGAATGAGCACCTTTCCGATCTACCGTCCAAGGCGATTGCGCGCAAACGAAAACCTACGACGACTCGTTCGCGAAACAGCACTCTCCGTTGATGACCTCATCTACCCAATGTTTGTCGTTCACGGAAACGATACAGCGACCGAAATTTCAGCGATGCCGGGCTGCTACCAGTACTCTGTTGACAGGCTTGTCACCGCAGCGAAAGAACTCGCTACGCTCGGCATTCCGGGGACAATCCTGTTCGGTATCCCCGCGTCGAAAGATCCGCTCGGCACCGAGGCTTATGCCGAAGACGGAATCATTCAACAAGCAGTCCGCGCCATCAAAGATAGCGTGCCAGACCTGTTGGTCATCACAGATGTCTGTCTTTGCGAATATACCGATCATGGGCACTGCGGCGTGATTGAAGCCGCCGAGGTCCAAAACGATCCGACACTGGAATTGCTCGTTAAAGAGAGCCTCTCACACGCACGCGCCGGTGCCGATGTGATCGCACCCTCAGATATGATGGACGGTCGCGTCGGCGCAATCCGCGACGCATTGGACGAAAACGGTTACGAGAATATACCGATCATGGCGTACGCCGCTAAATACGCCTCCGCCTTTTACGGACCCTTTCGCGAAGCCGCGGAGTCCGCCCCACAGTTTGGCGACCGCCGCTCGTATCAGATGGACCCAGCAAACGCTGAGGAGGCACTACGAGAAGTCGCCTTGGACATCCAAGAAGGTGCGGATATCCTCATGGTGAAACCGGCACTCGCTTATCTCGATGTCATCCATCGCGTCAAGACAGAATTTCAGGTGCCGGTCGCCGCCTATAACGTCAGCGGCGAATATGCCATGATTAAAGCAGCCGCACAGAACGGCTGGATTGATGAAGAACGGGTCGCATTGGAAACATTAACCAGCATCAAGCGCGCAGGCGCAGATATGATTTTAACCTATTTCGCAAAAGAGTTATCAGTACTCAGTTAACAGTTAACAGTTAAAGAGGTGTCTTGTGACAATGACAGAATCGGTAACCGCCACAATGTCTTAACTGAAAACTGAAAGATTTTTTCGCAGAAAAAATCGTACTGACAACTGTTAACTATTAAAACACGGAGGAAACGCTTTGGAGAGTCGTAAATCCTTGGCTGCATGGCAAAAAGCACAACAGTTTATCCCCGGCGGGGTCAACAGTCCCGTCCGAAATTTCAGCAAAGTCGGTGGGCACCCCCGTTTCATTGCCAGCGGCGAAGGTTCAAAAATATACGATATCGACGGAAACGAATACATTGATTACGTCGCCTCTTGGGGTCCCTTAGTCTTAGGACACGCACACCCAAGCGTTGTAGACGCTATCAGTGCAGCCGCAGCACACGGTACCAGCTTCGGCGCGCCGACAACACTCGAAACAGAACTCGCCGAAATTATCGTCAACGCTGTACCTTCAATCGAACGCGTACGCCTCGTCAATTCCGGCACCGAGGCGACAATGAGCGCAATCCGCGTCGCACGCGGATATACCGGTCGAGATAAAATCCTCAAAATCGATGGATGCTATCACGGACACGTCGACTATCTACTCGCGAAAGCCGGTTCAGGAGTCGCAACTTTCGGACTCTCCGATAGCGGGGGGGTCCCTGAAGATTTCGCACGCAATACACTTACTGTCCCTTTCAACAATACAGACACCGTCCGAGAAGCAATAGAATCCAACCCCGACGAAATCGCATGCCTCATCCTCGAACCGATTATGGGAAATATGGGGATCGTACCACCACGGGACGGATACCTCAACGAACTCCGTGAAATTACTGAACAACACGGTATCGTTCTCATCTTTGACGAAGTTATCACCGGATTCCGGGTGGCGTACGGCGGCGCACAAACCCGCTATAACGTCACACCCGATATGACCTGTCTCGGAAAAATTATCGGAGGCGGGCTGCCTGTTGGCGCGTATGGCGGAAAACAGGAGATTATGCAGTCCGTCGCACCAGAAGGCGATGTCTACCAAGCGGGAACCCTGTCCGGGAACCCTTTAGCCGTTACCGCAGGTATAACGACACTCAAAAAACTGGCTGAACAGGGCGTGTACGAACAACTCGAAAGTCGTGCTGCAGCACTTGCAGATGGACTCGCCGAGGCAACCAAAAAACACGGGATTGACGCTTGGCATAGCCGCGTCGGTTCGATGCTGATGCTCTACTTCACGCCGGAAACCGTTACCGATGCCGACGGCGCACGCACAGCGGACACCGAACGCTACCGGAAATACTTCTGGGGACTCGCTGAGCACGGGGTCTATGTCGCACCTTCACAATTTGAGGCAGGTTTCGTCTCATGCGTCCACTCCGAGGACGACATCGACAAAACTATTCAAGCCGCGGAAGCAGTTATCAGTACTCAGTTAACAGTTAACAGTTAAAGAGGGTAGTTCGGGTTAACACTTTGCGCAGCAAACCGTACTGGCAACTGTTAACTATTACATTATGTCCAACTTTGATCAAATTGTTAGATTAATTGCCGATGATCTCACTGCCGTTGAGGCGAAACTCACCGAACAGACAACGAGTGAGTACAGTTTTGTCGATATGGCAGTCCAACATGTCGTGGAAGGTGGCGGTAAACGCCTCCGTCCGATCCTTGTCGTGCTTTCTGCCAAAGTCTGTGGATACGAAGGCAGCGACGCACACACACTCGCCGCCGTTGTCGAACTCATCCACGTCGCATCGCTCGTTCACGACGATGTACTCGATGAAGCCGCCATCCGTCGTGGACGCGAGACATTGCAGACAAAGTGGGGCAATAAAGTCGCTGTCCTCGTCGGTGATTACCTCCACGCGCGCGTCCTTTCCATGCTCGTCGCACGCCGTGCTGATGACCCAGCAATGGCAATCCTCGCGGATACCACGCAGGCGATGTGTGAAGGTGAAGTCATCCACGCATATAAAAGCGGTGATTTTGACATCTCCGAAAGCGAGTATCTCAAAATTATTAGCTTCAAAACCGGTAAACTGATCGCCGCATCCTGCACACTCGGCGCGCACCTCGGAAACCCAACAGACACACAGCAGGTTGAGGCACTCACAACCTACGGACAACAGATCGGAACTGCATTCCAAATTGTTGATGACGTACTCGATTTCACAGAAGATACCGACAAATTAGGGAAAAACGCATTCGGTGACCTCCGCGAAGGAAAACTCACTTTTCCGATTATCTACGCCAGATCCGTCTGCAATGACGATGAAAAGCAGACGCTCGAAAAAGTCCTGAATCCGAATACGGATGAGGCAGCGGCAATCGCCTTCGTCGAAGCACTGTTCGAGCGGTACGGCGTTGAAACACACTGTCTAAAAGTCGCACAAGGTTATGCTGACCGCGCAAAAACAGCGTTAGCAGCACTACCTGAGACACCCGCACGCGTCGCACTTGAGCAACTTGCTGATTACGTCGTCGCACGAGAGGAGTAGTAACCAGTAACCAGTAACCAGTTAAAGAGGTTTCTTGTGGCAGTAACAGAAATGGTAACCGCCACAAGGTCTTAACCGGAAACTGGAAGCGCAGCGTACTGGTAACTGTTAACTATAATATGTTCTATCCAGCATACATAAACCTTCAAGACCGGAAGTGTCTCGTTATCGGTGGTGGCACCGTTGCAGAACGGAAAGTCGTCGCAATGCTCATCAGCGGCGGCGATGTTACCGTCATCAGTCCAGACGCAACGAAATTAGTGGCATTCCTCGCACATATCGGCACGATACGCTGGCACAAAAGACAGGTGAAGGCAGGCGATACAATCGACTATTTTCTTGTCTGCGCCGCAACCGATTTCACAGACATTAACACCGCTGTTTTCACGGAAGCGCACGAAAAAAACAAGATCCGATTGGTCAATGTCGTTGACGTTATTCCGCAATGCACCTTCGCTGCTGCTTCTGTCGTAACGGACGGTGAATTGATGCTCAGCATCTCCACGAGCGGAAAAAGTCCCGCAATGAGCCGCCGCATCCGTGAACACTTTGAAAAAATTCTGCACGTCTCTTCTCTATATACACTCGGATACGAAGAAGGAGAACCCGTACCGATTGAAAATCAAGGACTACCCTATCCGGTTTATTTCCTGCTGGAAGGTCGTACGTGTATTGCCGTCCGTGAGCAAGAGACACCAGAGATTGAACGTCGTATCTCGCTACTAAACCGATGTGGTGCAGCCACCATCCGCATAGCACCCCATACGCTGAAATCGCATCACCTCGAAGACGCTTTCCTCGTCATCACTGACGATTCATCTGCGATAGACGCAATCTCTAAAGGTGAAATGGTTAATGGTGAAGAAGGCTCTGTTCCATCAGCCCCCTCTTACCAACAACCAACAACCAACAACCAACAACTATTATTGGAATGCCTTGACGAACCGAGCGCAGGCACCCATTTCACACCGGATCTCGTAATAGATGACAATCTAATAATTAGCGTATCACCCCGAAACATAGGTGCGGTTTATAACCGCACATCCTTCAAAGCGAGGCACCTTCATAAGCAACTCAAGAGCCAATTTGAAAACAACGGCTACGGCGCATTTATTGCGTTCCTCGGAACGCTCCGTCCGCAAGTACTAAAGGCTCTCCCGACCTCAAAAAAACGTGCCGATTTTTTTGATACGCTTATTGACACCGTTGAACCAGTCGCCAGTAACCAGTTACCAGTGGCCAGTAAAGGAGAAGAAACACCCTATCAAAAACACTCTTCTCTGGAAACCGGAAACCGGAAACCGGAAACTTCTTCGCAGAGGTGCTGTTTTCGGTTAGCAAATCCCGACTGTTCAGCTGAATGCCTCTTCAATTGGATTCGGCAAGGCAAATTGGAACGTGCCAACACCTTTACTTCAGAGCTTTTAGAGGAAGTTAACAGTTAACTGTTACGAGAGGTTTTCGATAAACGATAGAGTCTCTTTCTGAAAACTGAAAGATTTTTTCTCCGAAAAAAAATCATACTGACAACTGTTAACCACTAAATATGATCAATTTTCTATTTCTCCTTACACTTCTAATATACTTAGCAGCGAGTATTTTCCAGACCCTTTCGCTGGCACTCGGCAACCGTACCGAAGCAATAGCGATCCGTTCAACAATAGAACGCCTCGCTTTTTGGGGAACCCTCGTCGGTTTCGCTTTTCTGACGCTCTTTATTCCGTTATGGTGGCTACAGCAAGGGCATTTCCCAATGACACACTGGACAGACTCTATCGCTTTTTTCGCGTGGGCAGTCACCCTGATTTATCTCATCATCGTCCGTTTGACGCATCTCCGCACGCTCGGTAGTTTCGTGATGCCCGTTGCATTCATCGCTATACTCATCTCATACAGTTTCGCGACACATACCGCTGCGCTACCAGAACCTTTACGCAATTACTGGCTACTTGCACACACAGCACTCATCTTTCTCGCCTACGCCGCTTTCATCGCCGCATTCGGGTTCGGCCTCATGTATCTGATGACGGAACGGAAAATCCGCAAAAAGACAGATACGTTATTCGACAATCTTCTACCTTCGCTCGGTATCTCTGATGAGCTCGGATATCGTTGTACGATCCTCGGCGTTATCTTGCTCACAATGGGTGTCATTGTCGGCAGCCTCTGGACCCAATATATCCAAGATGTCCCGTGGAGATGGCTCGACGTGAAAGTGATCTCCACACTGATGACCTGGTTCATCTATGTCGTCCAAATCGGTCTCCGCCAGTTTTGGGGGTGGCACGGACGCCGGGCGGCGTATACCGCAATTATCGGGTTCGTCGCTGTCCTCTGCACCTACGCCGGCGTAGAACTCTTTTTAGACAGCATGCATACATATCGGTAGTCGAAAAACGGAATGCTCCTGCATCGCTACCGTAAAATTTGACACAATCCTTAATATATGATATAATTTATCTGGTATTTCCAAACAACGTTTCACCTTCTTAAAATTTTTTTGGTTAAACGAATGCACCCAATCGTCTCTATCGGAACCAGCCACCATGTTGCCCCGATCGAATTCAGGGAAAAGTTGGCGTTTTCCGAAGCACAACTTACGCAAGCCGTTCAACATCTTCGTGAGGCACATCAGGTTCAAGAGGCAGTGATCCTCTCGACCTGTAACCGCGTTGAAGTCTATGCAGTGGCGAATTCAATGCGCTCTAACGACGCAGCCGCGAAAATGTTGGTCGATTTCCTGTCACGCTACCATCGGATTAGCATCGAATCGCTGAAGAAATGGACCTATCTCCATCACAATCTGGAGGCGATCCGACATCTCTTCAGAGTGACAGCAAGCCTTGATTCTATGGTGGTAGGGGAATCCCAAATTTTGGGGCAGGTCAAAGCGGCTTACGATGCCTCACGCGAAGCAGGCGGCGCACGAACAATCCTCAACCGCCTCTTTACGAAGGCTTTCAGTGTCGGCAAACGTATCCGATCCGAGACGACCGTCGCTACCGGTGCTGTCTCTATTAGCTACGCCGCTGTTGAGCTTGCTAAAAAGATTTTCAACACACTCGAAGGCAAGACCGTCGCGATTGTCGGTGCCGGTGAAATGAGCGAACTCACAGCAAAGCATCTCGTTTCAAACGGGGTCTCTAACGTCATCGTCGCAAACCGCACCTACGAACGCGCCGTCCAAGTCGCCGAGAAATTTAACGGAATGCCACTCGCTTACGATAGCAACCTCGACTTTCTCATTGATGCCGACATCGTCATCAGTTCCACGAATGCACCTGATTATCTCATCAAGCGCGACCCCCTCGCTAACATCATGCGCAGACGCAGACACCGATACATGTTCCTTATCGACATCGCTGTGCCTCGCGACATCGAACCCGACGTAAATAAAATTGACCACGCCTTCCTTTACAACATCGACGATCTCGAAGCCGTCGTCGCTTCCAACCTCAAAGACCGGCAACAAGAGGCAACGCGTGCAGAACAGATTGTAACCGAAGAAGCGAAGCGGTTCTACGGCCAGCTACAAATATTTCAGGTTAATCCTACGATTAAGGCGCTCCATCAGCAATTTCGAGAGATCGCTGATACCGAATTGCAGGCGTGTTGCGACAAAGCGTCCTTCACGATAGATCAGGAAGCAGCCGTCCACGCTATGACACAAGCCATTATCAAAAAGCTGCTCCACGATCCGATGAAAAACCTCCGCTACGCTGTCAACGATGGCGATGCCGACCACGCACAATACGTCCAGGCACTCCAGGAACTATTCGCCTTGAAGGAGGGGAAATAGTTATCAGAGGGAATAGTTGTTGGTTATAAGTACGGAACGGGTACGTTCCTTTAGGTTAAGGGTAAGAGGGCTTCGGTTAACCTAATATTTCTTAACTTATAACTTAAAGCGCAGCGTACCAATAACCAATAACCATTCTTCTGACAACTGACAACTAATCATGAACTTACTTGTAATCGGCACTCGTGGTAGTCAACTTGCACTTTGGCAAGCACAATTCGTCAAAGAACAATTAGAAAACCTTTATACAGGTCTCGATGTTCAATTCAAAATCATCAGAACCACCGGCGACGCTTTTCCGGACCGCTCTATAACCGGACTCGGTAAAGGTGTCTTCACCAAAGAGATAGATATCGCACTCTTAGAAGGCGAGATTGACCTCGCCGTCCATAGTTTAAAAGACCTCCCGACAGAACTCCCTGACGGTCTCTGCATCGCCGCGATACCGATACGCGAGGATCCGCGTGACGTACTCATCACCGCTACAGGACTGCGCTTAGAAGACCTCCTGAACGGCGCGAAGGTCGGCACTGCAAGTCCACGTCGAAAAGCACAACTCCTCTGTATGCGTCCTGACCTACAAGTTGTTAATATACGCGGGAACGTTGATACCCGGCTCCGAAAACTCCAAGATAGCGACCTCGACGCAATTATTCTCGCCGCAGCAGGTATCAACCGACTCCGAAAAACAGAAATCATTACCCAATTTTTTGACGTAGAACGTATGGTGCCAGCACCCGGACAAGGTGCACTCGCTATCGAAGCACGAGAAGGCGATACCGCAGTCGCAAAACTCCTCGAACCGTTGAACGATCAACAGACGGCGGCAGCAGTTACCGCTGAAAGGAACCTATTAGCAGCACTCGGTGGTGGATGCCAAGTACCTGTTGGCGCGTACGCAAGGTCCGTTGATGGGGAACTTCGCCTCATCAGCACGGTCTGTCACCCGGACGGCGCACTCCGTATTTTTGAGAGTGCTGTCGGGAAACCTTATGCAGCAGTACACTTAGCGGAAACCGTTGCCAAAAAACTTCGGAACAATGGCGCAACGGAACTGTTGATGATGGCACAAAGGGCTTTAGAATGAACCTGTCCCCGAACACGCCACCCACAGGTATCGTTTATATTGTCGGGGCGGGTCCCGGTGATAGAAAACTCATCACACTCAAAGGTATAGAGTGCCTTCAACGCGCCGATGTCGTTATCTATGATCTCCTACTCAACGACACACTCCTCGAACACTGCCCCGCACACACGAAAAAAATCCAAGCACCCGATCCGAGAGTCCGAACAACACGACAAGCCGAACTCAACCGGATGCTCGTAGAACACGCCAAAGCCGGCAAAGTTGTCGTCCGTCTCAAAGGCGGCGACCCTTATATCTTTGGACGCGGCGGTGAGGAAGCCGTCGCACTCACAGAAGCCGGCATCCCGTTTGAGGTCGTTCCCGGTGTCACTTCCGCAATCGCTGCATCCGCGTATGCTGGCATCCCCGTCACGCATCGCGAATACGCCTCATCCGTCGCATTTGTTACCGGACATTCCGCCGCACTGCGACCGGACTCAAACATCAACTGGGAGCAGCTTGCCACCGCCGTAGACACACTCGTCGTCTATATGGGTGTCGCGCACCTCCGTCAGATTACCGAACGGTTGACAGCACACGGCAGGAACCCAGAGACACCTGTGAGTTTAGTACGTGTCGGTACAACGCCGCAACAAGAGGTCATCCAAGGCACGCTTGACAATATTGCACAAAAAGCAGAGGCAGCGCAACTCAAAAGTCCGGCACTTATCGTCGTCGGCGAGGTGAACCGACTGCGCCAGCAACTCCGATGGTTCGACACGAAACCGCTCTTCGGAAAACGGATCGTCGTAACCCGCGCCCGTGCACAAGCCAGTGAATTCGCAGACCTCTTGGAAACTAACGGTGCAGAAGTCATCCAATTTCCAACGATAGAGATCCGTCCATTGCCTCTTGACAGTACCGTTGTTAGGGGCTGGGTTACCCAGCCCCTACAAAACGAATACGATTGGATTATCTTCACGAGTGTCAATGCCGTAGAAATCTTCTATGGACACTTACGAGACGGCGGGAAAGATGTACGAGCGTTTGCGGGAACCAAAATCTGTGCAGTCGGTCCGAAGACGGTTGATGCCCTCAACAGCATCGGTATCCACCCCGATTTTGTGCCGTCGCACGCCCGTGGAAGCACAATTGCTGCGGAGATAGAAGGGATTGGAAGAAGGGAAGAAGGGGGGAAGGATGGGGACCCACTCTTCCAATCTTCCACTCTTCCAACCAAGATCCTTCTACCGCGCGCTAAAATCGCCGCCGCCGCGCTCCCAGAGGGCCTACGCAAGAGAGGCGCGCACGTTGACGATGTCCCGCTCTACGATACCATCAAAGTCGCGAGCGAAAACCGAGAAGCAATTGAAGCCGATCTCCTGAACGGCAGCATCGACTTCGTCACGTTCACCAGCTCCTCCACAGTCACCAATTTCTTGGAGATGTTCCCGACACACACACCTGCGGACTTGCTAAAAAGCGTTCAGGTCGCAGTCATCGGGCCCGAAACCCAAAAAACGGCATCAGCCCACGGCGTACAGGTCAATGTCGTCGCAAAACAACCCACAATAGAGAGCCTTGTAAACGCTTTAATAGCCGTCAGCAATCAGCAATCAGCAGACAGCAAAGAGGCGTTGGGTTAACACAATCTTCTCTTTCTGCCGAAAGCCGAAAGCCGTCGGCTGTTAGTCATCTTGCTGAGGTGTTTCTTCACGGTTTGTAACCGCGCCGGTAATTAAACACAACCCTGGAGAAAAACAATGAACGAAGTTCATTGCTTTTCCCCACCTACCCGAAAATCGGGAAAATATACGGCTCAAGCACCTGTTGATAAACCGTTATCGTCCCGAAAATCGAATAGAATCCGGCACACAGCACCAATCCGATCTGTTTCCACATCGGGGGTTGTATCTCCTTGGGCAAGAACTTCCGGTTGACATAGAGCGTATGTAACGCCGTAATCACCAATAGGTACCCGCCGACCGTCGCCGATACCAGAATCATAAAGAACGGTTTCGCGAGATACATCGCGATAACACCCCAGATAATATAGACACCGAGAATCGGATAATAGATCCACTTCGCATTGTGTTCACCTAAGTTGTGTGCCCGCTTCAATCCTGTCCATATAATATCGGTATAGGTGCGAGGCACACCGTCTACACCGCCGAGTTGCGTCGAGAACAGCACCCAAAAACCGCATAACAGTGTGAGATACCATAAGACCCGCCCACCTTTCTCCGCGAGTCCGTCGGCTTGGAATCCTGCCGCTGCCCACTGATCCATCTCCTGTCCAGATGGCACAAACGCCAGTGTCAACATCGCAGGCAGTGCAATACCGACAAAGCAGCCGAGCATCCAGATACCGTACTGCTCGAAACGGACATATTTCCACCATTCCTTAAATCGCGCCAGATTCTCCGGTGTGATGCGAAAGACTTTACCCAAGTGTGAGAGCGTCACGTTTTGTCCGCCGATCATCGAGGGAATCGCACCGACAAGGCTACTCATCCCCCATCCCTTGTCGCGAACGTAATTCGTGATTGTGACATTACCTAAACCGCCACTGCCGGCGTAGGCAGCGAAAGCACCCAGCAACAACCAATTAACCTGTCCATCGGGTCCCGGTTCAGGAAGTGCCCCGAAGCTAAAGAAACCTTTGATGGCATCCCACCACACACTCGGCGGAACCATAAACAGATCGATGACAACGAGGTAACCGATAATCCAGATGACCATGAAAAGCTGCACCTTCTCAAGGGCGTTGTAAATCTTGCCACCGAACAACACGATCCCTAAGCACCCGAAAAAGATGAGATATGCGAACAGGCGTACCGTCCCGCTATCCGCGTCTTGCGGCATATAACCGAGCCACGCCGCTCCCAATGCTGTTGCAGCAGTCATCGCCCACCCAGGCCAGATCCCAAAAAAGTTAACACTCGAATAGAAGGTCATCCAGAACGGCGCGCCCGGCTTGCAACGCATATAACCGCTCAACATTGGCTCGCCGGTATACAGCGTATAACGGATCGCCTCTGTGTTGAGAATCACCTGTAATAGAATAGCAATGGTCGCTATCCAGAGAAGTCTACCGCCATATTGTGCCGTGATTGCGGGACCCAACAGCCATTCTCCGCTACCAATGGAGCCACCCAACGCAATAATACCGGGACCTAAGATACTCCGAAACGCTTTGCCAAATTGATATTTCGGTGGTTCGGGAAGTTCCGCAACCTCCCAATCGGGAAGCGCACCACCTGCGACACGTTCATTATTTTCCTGCATAATTCCTCCCCAAATACAAATTCATCGCCAATTTTAGCAGAGAAAGGTTTCCATATCAAGCATAATCCAGACTTTCTCACGCCTTCCGTCCATTTTCTATGGACAACCCTACGCGCTTAACGCTAAAATTTAGTCATAAAAAGATTGGAGGCAGAAACATGCATCAACACAACACCTTCAAAACGGACACAAAAATACGTTGCCTTTCTTTTATTTTGATGTTCACTTGTCTGATTCTCTCTTCATGCGCGAGCAGTCCATTGCAACCCATCAGCAGCGAAGATGAACAAAAACTAAAAGCCGAATTGGCGGATCGCTCATTCCGCCAGTTTGATCCGTCTAAAGATGCCAACAAGCGAAAAGCCGTTATTCTCGACTTCTTTAACGGCGTGAGTCTCTGGGCACAATATGCCGAAGGTATGTATGCGATTAATGAGTGGGAAATATTATCAGAGGACTATCGTATTGAAAAGGCGGGTTCGGAATACCGAATTTATTTCGAGGCACCACGTTCAGTGCAAATACTCCCGACAGAGTGCGAAAATTGCATAGAAACCACGGGCATCTCAATTTCCATCCAGAATCCTTTTGATAGCGAGAAGATAAGATTCAAGTTGAACATTGACAACGACAATTTTCCTCGACCGTTCCCAATATTTGAATCGTGGACAAAGTTTAATGAGGATGAGTATTTTGAATAAGATAGAAAACACCGTTGAACGACACTATTGGAGGGCAGTCACTTTTCTCATAGTATTGATTTTGGCGGGAGCAGCCTTCTGGGGAGTCCGACGGTTCGCACCTGCAATGTTCCTCGGAAAACCCGATCTGATCGCCGTCCCGAACGATGCGCGTCCACAAAATCGAACAAACGCTGTAACGCCGAACAAACCGGAACTCCTTAATATTAATACCGCATCTGCAGACGAACTCCAGACACTTCCGAATATCGGCGAGGCAACGGCACAGAGAATCATCGACTACCGAACGCAACACGGCGACTTTAGCAGCGTAGACGATCTCCAGAAAGTCAGAGGCATCGGTGCAAAAACACTCGAAAAACTAAGACCTTTCATTGATGCTGTAGGGGCGAGGTGACCTCGCCCCTACTAAACGTCTATCCTACCGGTCTCCGTAAAAATATGTTGAACCGGTACATCCCACGCTTCAGGGAACGTGTCTTCTACAACCTGTATCTGATAAGCCAATCCGATCGGAACAGCGTGTGAGCAGTTCGTGAGAAACCGGTCATAGAAACCTTTACCGTATCCGAGGCGATATCCTTCACGATCAAAGGCGATACCGGGAACAACAATGAGTTGCAGCTGCGCGTTCGGAAAAATCGGACACGCCGTACTCGGTTCCAACATACCGTAACGATGCCGAACCAAATCCGTTCGTACGTCTTGTATTCGCCGCGGTAGCATCGAGTTCTGTTCCGTATCAACAACAGGCGCACAGACCCGTTTGCCTGCACGGAGCAACCCTTCAAGGAGACCGTCGGTTTCGACCTCACTCCGCATGCTCAGATAGAGCATCACGGCATCGAAACCTTCATGCTGTATCCACTGTCCGACAGCATTGACAATCTGCTGACTGAACACGGCACGAGTCTCCGGTGCGAGTTCGTCGCGCTTGCGAAGCACTTCAGCCCGGACGCGTTCGCGTTCCATTATTTTATATCCTTGTAGGTGTGCGTTCCGTCGTCTACTTATAATACCGGACTTTCCCAGCCACCTCTACAGTATCAACAATCGCCATAATCACAGCATCTATCGGTTTGTTTGATGTGACGCTGGTCTGCCGCGCCGAACTTCCAGTCGCAACAAGAACGATTTCGCCGATACCCGCGCCAACCGCATCCACAGCAACCGTATATTTCCGGTCAACTTCTCCGTTCAGGTCTATATCTTGGACAACCATCAATTTGCTACCGACGAGTTTCTCATCCTTTTGCGTCGCGACGATTGTCCCTGTAACTTTTCCAAGAGTCATTTATTAAATACCTTTCCTATGCGATGAGAGTTCTGTCCCTCCATCACCGAGTTTGAGATCATTCGTTTTGCACACATAAAATTATACACGAAACCCATCGAAATTTCAACCGACAACCTCTAAAGTGCATCCAAAAATGTGTATAAACACTGAAAAACCTTTTAATCCTGTGAACCTCGGTCCTGATAACTGATAATCGTCCCGATGATGCAAATTGACAATCCACTAAATCGTATGCTAAACTATTGCTAACATATAGCCTGACGAAACGGAGCAAACTTTGAATCAGAATCACGCAGATGTCATCATTATCGGTGGCGGCATTATCGGGTGTGCCATCGCTTATAACCTCGCCAAACGGAACGTGAAACCGTTAGTCATTGACAAAGCGACCCGTGTCGGGACAGAGGCATCGTGGGCAGGAGCAGGGATTTTAACCTCACACGCCTCAACACACGAACCGTATCCGACGCTCTGCCGCGCAAGCCTGGCACTCTATCCGACGTTGGCGAAAGAACTTCGCGCAGAAACTCAGATAGATATCGAATTCATCCGATCCGGCACACTCTCTGTCTTTTTCAATCAAACGGAGGCGGCTGGACTCATCGGACTCGCAGATCGGCGCGTGAAACGCGGGTTTTCAGCAGAAGTCCTGACGGCAGAAGAGGCGTGGCAGTTAGAACCCGCACTCGCAAAATCCATCGCAGGCGCAGTCCTATTTCCTGAGGACGCACAGGTACGCAACCCAAGGATGGTGACCGCACTCGCAAAAGGTGCCGGAAAACTCGGTGCACGCTTCCGACTCGGCAACCCCGTCACGAACTTCGTCAAAGAAAACGAACGCGTTATCGGTGTTATTATCAACGGCGAAACCTTATATGCTGATACCTTCGTGATCGCCGCTGGCTGTTGGGCAGGTATCCTAATTAATCAACTCGGCGTACCCATACAGGTCGAACCTGTCAGAGGACAGATCGTTCTCGTTGAAACGATGCCACCGCCTTTCCAACACATCATTGATGGATTAGGCATCTACATCGTACCGAGAGCGGACGGCAGAATCCTACTCGGTGCGACTGTGGAGTACGTCGGTTATGACAAGACCGCAACCGTGGACGGCGCGAAACAGATGATTGATGCCGGTGTCGCTATTGCACCACAACTCGCAAACGCCACTTTCGCACAAACGTGGGCAGGCTTACGTCCCTACGCCAAAAAGGGACCGATTCTCGGCTACCTGCCCGGATACGACAACGTCGCCTTGGCAACCGGACACTTCAAAAACGGGATTCTTCTTGCACCGATTACAGGGCAGCTCATCGCTGAACTGCTCACAACAAGAGAGCCTTCGCTGTCACTACAACCGTTTCAGCCAGAAATTGTATAGCGAAAACATCACTGAAAATGGAAAATAAAGGCGCGAATTTATTTTTTTTCATTTTAAATGAATTATCTCAAAATATACGGGTTAAACTATTGACAATCTTTTTTTAAACCAAAAAAGGGGCATCAAACATTGCCCCTGTCTGATGATTAAACCTAAGAGGAGGGTTTACATAATGTATCAAAGTGTTTTGTGTTTAACAACGGCACCGTCTCACACATGGGCGGTTGGTAAGAGTGTATGGAATAGCGGTAGTAGGAGCAATAATAGAGATTGCGCTTTAGGAGAGCGCACTTCAAGAAAGGCACGGGCATCTAAAACTGCCGACGTGCACCGTTGTTGGACTACGACTCGATTATGGAGAAGGCATAGACCAAGGAGCGAGCAAGCAGGCATCCTTCAGTATAAAACGGTAATGGAAGGAGGGTCACCCGCCTTCGCTTGAGACGCTCCTCGTTTGAGGAGACACGCATGTTACATACTGACGAGCAGTTGATGCTCTCTGTGAAAGACGGAAACAGAGACGCATTCCGAATTTTAACCGATCGACACTACGCGAACACTTTAAGTTTTATCTATCGATTTGTCAAAAACAAGACACTTGCGGAAGACCTCTGCCAAGAGACATTTCTACGGCTGTGGCGTTGCGTACCGACCTACCGACCCATCGCCAAATTCAGAACATTCCTTTATCACATCGCACGGAATGTCTGTCTGAAACAATTAGAAAAAGAGCAGAGAACCCCTCAGGTTGATTCATTAGATACACCCTACGGAGACGATGATGAATACTCACCCACGATCACTGTTGCTGTAGCCGATACACGTTATTCACCGGAGGCACTACTCATCGCCAAAGAAACGCATGAGGCGATTCAAACCGCAATCGGTAAGTTATCGAAAGAACACCAACTGGTGTTCCGTCTGACTGAAGTTCAAGGATTGTCTTATCAAGAAGTCGCGAAGATCCTCGAATGCCCGATCGGTACCGTCGCCTCACGAAAAAACGCCGCGATTCAGCAACTCCGAAAATTTTTGGCACCTTACAGAGCCAATCTGTAATATTGAAACCTTTTGGCTGCGAAGCATTCTGACGCGTAACCTCGTGTCAGAGTGCTTCTTTTTTCTGGACTTTCATAACGAAATCGGATAGGCTATCCTTAAAAGTTTTATCATCTATTCCAATGACAGGAGGCAGACAAATGGAAAATCTGCAAGGTATTACTATTTTGGTGATGATGTTAGGTATATTCAGCACAATTTTTTGGATGGTTGTCAGTTGGCGGGCAATGCGTGCACACGAAAAACTTGCCGATGCCATTGAACGACTCACACAGCGACAGGCAGCTAACCCCGAAGCGGAAGTCGAACTGCCACAAGAAAGTTAGGTAGGACTTACGCATTTCTTCATGAGCCCTAAATTCAATGGACAATCCACATTAATTGGTGTATGATGTGACTGAGGTGCGGAAAAAAACCGGACCCCTTCTTAGAAAACTTCAGACGAAACAAATCGAAAAGGGATGAGACGATGCAAAACGCACGCTCCGAAGTCAAAGCACTCACCTTTGATGTTTTCGGTACAGTGGTAGACTGGTACGGCTCAATCGTTGCCGAAGGCGAAAAATTTGGGAACACGCACGGTATCAATATTGACTGGGCACAGTTCGCCTTGAGATGGCGTGCCGGATACGGACCCGCAATGGACAAAGTTCGCCGCGGCGAACTGCCCTGGCAGAACATTGACGCACTCCACCGACGTATCTTGGACAACCTGCTTGAGACGTTTGAAATTACGGACTTAAACGAAACGGAAAAAGATTATCTGAATCGCGTTTGGCATCGACTCAAACCGTGGCCCGATGCCGTCAGTGGGTTGGAACGGCTGCGTAAAGGGTATATCATCGCAACGCTCTCAAACGGTAACGTTGCACTCCTGACAAACATGGCAAAATTCGCAGGGCTGCCGTGGGATTGTATCCTCTCCGCCGAACTCACACGGCATTACAAACCGGATCCAGAAGTCTATCAAACCGCTGCCGATCTGCTCGGTCTATCTCCCAATGAAGTCATGATGGTCGCCGCGCATCCGGGAGACCTTCGCGCGGCACAAGCCGTCGGTTTCCAGACAGCACTCGTACCACGACCCCTGGAATACGGCCCCGACAATGCCCGAGAAGTAACTGCACACCCGTCCGACATCGTCGCCAGCGATTTTAACAAACTGGCGGATTTGTTAGGTTTAGAATGAAAAGTGAACCTTAAATCAGAAAAACATGATTGGAGCATAAATACGTTATGGATAAAATCCGAATTGCTTTTATCGGTTGTGGTCCTATGTCCACACAATTGCAACAGTGCATACCGATGATACCAGAGTTTGAATTTGTTGCTACCTGTGACCTCGTTGAAGAGAAGGCTGCATCGAATGCCCGAAGGTTCGGGGCACTCCGCCATTACACCGATTACAACGAGATGTTCGCGAACGAAGACCTCTACGCGGTCGCTATTGTTGGCAGACCAGAGGATAAGCTGCATCGGGACATCGGCATCGAGTGTCTCAAGAACGGTTATCACATCTACACCGAAAAACCGCCCGCGACGACCGCTGAAGGCGCGAAAATGCTCGTTGATGCATCAACCGAGACCGGCAAAACCGGTATGGTCGGCACGATGTGGCGACACGCCCCGGCACACCAGATCGCCAAGCAGTTGATGGACGAAGAAGAATTTGGGACAGCCTGTCAATACCATACCCGTTACCTCGCTCCGGGTCCGCGGCTTCAAGAAGCAGGGTCCCCTTTCGCGTGGTCCTTCATGCTCGATCAGGTTATCCATCCGACCGATTGCATGCGTTTCTTTATGGGGCAAGTCAGTCAAGTTTTTGCCATCGGTACAGTTGATGCGGCATCGAGTACTGTCTCAATATCCGTGAACCTACGCTACGAGAACGGTGGCATGGGCACGATGACGCTCGGCACCGGTCCCGTCTTGGAAGCGATGGTTTTTGTCAAAGGCACCGGCAACCAAGCGATTCAGGTGTTTGAAACGCGCGAATTACGCCGTTATCGGAATCCGACATGGCTCGGCTTCGGCGGCGGTTATGCCGATACACCCACTGAAAAGTGGGACCTCAACACCGCATACCACGGTATTGGCAGACCCGGCTATCTCGAAGAGATGCAACACTGGGCAAAATCGTTGCGAGATGGAACACAACCGCATTCCAGCCTTGAGGATGCCTATCAGAACATGCGCGTCTTGGAAGCGATGAGCCATAGCGTCGAAACCGGAGAAGTCATCCAAATTCCAGCATAACCTTTAATTCCATATCCCATGCAGGCGGGGTTTGTAACCCCGCCTGTCATTATCGGCTCCATTACAATAGATACCACAAATGGCTATGACAACTTTTATATTATTATAATCTCAATTGGACAAAATAGTATTAGGAGTTTGTATGAACTGGGCACCGCGTGTCAAACCCATCAAAATCCGCCAACTTTACCGATACGCCCGACTCGGCATCTACGATGATTTGCTACTACACGATGTCGGTTGGGAACTCTATGCGCGTTGCGCGGACATTGCTATGGTCGCCGATGTCTTTCGCGAAGGACACGTCCCATGCCCGAAATGCAACACGAAGATCAAACGCCGGATTGATCCGCTCTTCAGTACCGGCGAAGGTGGAACTCACGAGAACTGGTTCCGCTGTACACACTGTGCCAAACGGCTCCTCTGGCGCGACTGCCGACAAGCACTCCGAGACACTCCCCGATGCTTCGATTGCCGTGCCGTTCTACACAAAGAAGTTGTATTGCGATGTGCCTGTGGTAAAACTTGGTCGCAGGAGGCTTATAATCAGTCGGTAAGAACGCGCGTCCTCTTACCGTGTCCTCACTGTTTTGACCTCGTCCGTAGACCAGACCCACCACCGAGAGATCAAACTGTCAGTGCTCGGAAATCCAATCCTACGTTGCACTGTCCGAAGTGTCAAGCGGTTGCTCTCCACCAGCACGGCAATATCGAATGTACAGCCTGTGGTTACAAACGCCGATGGCGGGATTATCGCAAGAGTCTAAAAAAGAAGGACGAGAAACTTGAATGCCCGAACTGTAGGTATACCTTCAAGTGGCAGGCGTGGCGTAAAAGTGCCCGTCCACTGACGACGGGAAACCCAAGACCGGCGCGTGAATTCGTTAAAAAATGGCTCACGTGCCGTACGCCGCAACAACGCATGATACAGATTGACATGCTACTTCAAACTTTGCACGGCAGAGGCCCCTTAGCACCGCTGTTTATTGATAGCGGCGAACACAACATCCGCCAAATGCTCGACGATTTGGCATCGTGATAGCACCCACTGCCTAAAGGCAGGGGCTTCGGTTTCATAGCGACTGCGGTTTTCTCAAAAAGTCCACCGTCTTATTTTCGCTCCACCAGCGGGCGTTTCCCTGTAGCGTTCTACAGGCATATCGTCAAGTGACGGCTATCCCTGCCCGCAATATGTTGAGCGCAGCGTTGATGTCTCGGTCGTGGTGTGAACCACATTCGGGACACCTCCACTGCCTATCTGAAAGAGAAAGATTTTTATTATCGTAGCCACAATCGCTACAAGGTTTTGTTGTAGGTGTCCATTGGTCAATCTCTTTTAAAAGACGCTTATGTTTTTGACACTTATATCGCAATATCTCAACAAACTGGTAGAACGCAAGGTCAGAAACTTTTCGGCCCCAAAGGCGTTTCATTCCGTCAATGTTCAGCGTTTCAATGAAGATTTTATCAAACTGCTTACAAAGTTTAGAGGCGAGTTGCCAATGAAAATCTTTGCGTTGGTTGCTGATTTTCCGATAGAGACGTGCGATTTGTCTGACACACCACCACCAACTGTTAGAACCTTTTTGTTTTCGACTCAGTGTCTTGTTAAGAGACCGAAGTTTATTCAAGGATTGTTTCAAGGGTTGGGGGTGTTGTATCTTTTCACCCGTGCTAAGGGTCAAATATGCGTCTTTCATGCCGAAGTCTGCCCCAACGCTTTCACCTGTTGTCGGCAGTGGTCTAAAATCTGTGTAGGTTGTTGTAATACAAACCCAATAGCGTCCGCAAGTATCACGTTTTATCGTAACTTGGCTAATCGTACCATGCCACTGGCGGTGTTTATGAAAAGTGTAAGGTATCCTATCAAACTGCCATTTATGTGTCTTTGGATTCCATTTACGGAAAGTCAATGTAATGCGATTGTTATGCCAAGACCAACCCGCACTTCCGGGATACGTCATAGACTTAAATTTATGTCTCGGCTTAATATGCGGTCTACCACCCAGTTTCTTGAAAAAACGATCATAAGCCCTATCAATACGAATCAACTCTTGTTGCACAGCTTGACTCGGCAACAATTTCCAATACGGGTGCGTTGTTTTCTTCAGTTCCCTAAAGTGGCTATCCATATCATTATAGTTCGCATAGGGCAGCCCGTCTTTATACCGTTGACGTTGCCACTCATGGAAATACTTATGCACTTGCCACATATCGTCAAGCAGATTGCCGATACGGATTGTATTAGATTGATCGTAAAGCGGATATTTATAGGTCTTCATGGTATATCAAGTATCAAGCGTTTATCCCCTGACAAGTAGGAGGCAAGCACATAGCCGAGAGACTATGCTTGTCATGCTTGCCAACTTGATGCTATAATTATACCACATTTATAGGTATATGTCAAATGTTTTTTACTACAAAATCCAACGCCCGTCTACATCCCCAAGCTAAAGCATGGGGTCTTGACAGGAAGATTGATAATGCCTGAAGGTCAGGTTGTAGACAAAACGAAAACACTCGCTACAGTCGAATCGCTACAAGCAGATTTCAAAGCACTGGGTATCGAAAACGGGATGGTCTTACTCGTTCATTCGTCCTTGAGTGCGATGGGGTGGGTTTGCGGCGGTGCTGTCGCTGTTATCATCGCACTTCAGGAAGTATTAGGGGAAACGGGAACGCTTGTGATGCCGGCTCACTCAACCGACCTCAGCGATCCGAGCCAATGGGAGAACCCATCTGTCCCCGAATCGTGGTGGCAAACAATACGGGAGACGATGCCTGCCTACGATCCAGATTTGACTCCGACCCGTTCAATGGGCAAAATTGCTGAAACGTTTCGTAAGCAGAAAGGTGTTATACGCAGCGCGCATCCACAGAGTTCGTTTTGTGCACGCGGGCCTCAAGCGTTGTCCATCACAAATAACCACGCTTTAGCTTACGGCTTTGGTGAACACTCGCCGCTTGCCAGAGTCTATGACTTACAAGGTTTTGTTCTGCTTCTCGGTGTCGATCATTCGAGCAATACATCCATACATCTTGCAGAACACCGAGCGGACTTCCCAACCAAATGTGTTGTCCGAGAAGGTGCTCCAATCTCACAGGCAGGTTCAAGGACATGGACTACCTTTGAGGACATCAACGTAGATGCTTCAGATTTCAATCGCCTCGGTGAGGATTTTTTGTGTTCTGAAACGGAGAAAGGAGTTCGGTGTGGCAAAGTCGGCATCGCAGACTGTCAACTCATGCCACAACGCGCCATCGTAGATTTCGCCGTTAATTGGCTTGAAAAGAATAGAACGGAATAGAGCGGAAACCTTAAAAAAATGAATTTCTCATTTCGGATGTGTTATACTATAAGCATCCAAAGTTACCATTTAACCAGGAAGGAACGGATATCATGTTAAGACGTTTTAACGAATGGCGTGCTGAACATGCACAAAGCCTCGAAAAAGCCAAAGAACAAGGTCTCGAACAAGGTCTTGAGCAGGGGCGTGCAGAGGTATATGAAGCTATCGCCGCCTGGAACAAACGCCGACTCGCAGCCGAGGCGAAAGGCATCCCTTTCAATGAACCGCCGCCGTCACAGAACGGACACCAGCACCGATAGATCCAAGGAGAAGTCAGATGGAAGCCTTAAAAGAACTTCGCGTATCCAACGATGCGATGAATGATCCCGAAGAACTGCAGCACCGGATCTCAGAAGAGGGCTACCTCTTCTTCAAGCAGCTGCAAGACCCTGACAAACTCTGGGCATTGCGGCGAGAAATGCTAACCACTATGCAAGAAGGCGGTTGGCTCGTCGCGGGGACCGACCCGATGGACGGCATCGCCGATATTTCCGCCCAATGTACCGAGGGTGATTCCGAATATACGGATGTATACCACGAAGTGTATAAATTACAAGCGTTCCATCGCTCCGGACACTGGCACGAAGTCGTCGATATGGTAGAAAAGATTATCGGTAGAGAGGTACTCCCGCACCCACAGAAGATTGCGCGCCTCTGGTTTCCCAAGTACACGGCGCATACCACACCGATACATCAAGACTTCGTTCACTTCCAAGGAAACTTCCAGACCTACACCTGTTGGGCACCGGTCGGAGATTGTCCGATAGAGTTAGGTGGCTTGGCAGTCCTTCCCGGTTCACATAAAGTCAATAAGGTCATGGAACACCACTTTTCGCTCGGTGCAGGCAGCTTGTGTGTTAATGAGGACGAGTTGTCCGGTGAATGGCACTCCACAAACTATGAAGTCGGCGACACGCTTATCTTCCCGGCTTTGACTATCCACAAGGCACTACCGAACTTGACTGAGGATCGGCTCCGTGTATCGCTCGATAACCGCTATCAGGCTGTTGATGACCCAATCGCTGAACACATGCTCGAACCGCATCTGAACATCTTCAACTCGCTCCAGTGGGAAGATGTCTATCGCAATTGGGAATCTGATGATCTGAAGTATTATTGGAGAAACCGCAACCTGACGGTTATACCGAGGGATTTCAGTTACGGGAACAAAGGGTTTGAAGAAGCATTGGAATTGGCAAAAGACGGAGACGAGCGCGCCATCATACACCTGAACCGCGCCATCAAGCGTGATGCTACAACCGAATTGGCACAGCGAGCCGCCGCAGTTCTGCAAGAAATCAATGCCGGAGCGGCACAATAATGAGCTTCCACTACAAAGACATCGTCCCGTGGGGTAGATCGTTTGATGAATACTTGGATATGTTTAACCTCTCCGAAGACGATTTGGCGCGCGATATTGTTGATGTAGGCGGCGGTCCCGCGTCGTTTAATGCTCGGATGCATCAGCGCGGCACACCAATCATCTCCGTAGACCCGATTTACCGGTATTCAGAGATGGAATTACGCCAGCGGATTCAAGAAACCTACAAAGATATCATCGCGCAAACTTTCGGAAACCGAGATAAATTCGTCTGGACAAGATTCTCGTCTGTCGGTGAATTAGTGGCATTCAGGAGACAGACAATGGAGACGTTCTGCCAAGATTTCGAGACCGGCAGGCAACAAGGACGGTATGTCGTCGCAGCACTCCCGAACTTACCGTTTCCTGACCGACATTTTGACCTCGTGCTCTCCGCACATCTCCTCTTTTTTTACTCAGCGAACCTGGATTTGGCATTTCATCTCCACGCTATCCGCGAACTCCTCCGCATCGGAAACGAGGTGCGAATTTTCCCTATCGTCGATGTGAACAGCAGCTTTTCTCCCTTCGTCCTACCCGTTATTAGCGAACTTAAAAAAGACGGGATTGATAGCTCAGTTGAAACCGTGCCGTACCATCTCCAGAAAACAGGGAATGAGATGCTGCGATTATGGAAGTCAGGACTTACACAAACCATTTCACAGGCGAGGTTTGAAAACTCACCGAGCAGTGCCCGACACCCAGCAGATTATAGAAAATTGCGTAAACCCTAATTGTACTAATTACCCAAATCAAGAATTACCACTTCTGTATCGGTGTTTCAGAAAGGTCTTTAACGAACCCATACGTCCAATCTACAGTCCGATAACCGCAGTTGCTATAGAAAAGAAACGCACGATGGTTATCCCAAGCCGTACTAATCGCTGCATGCCGGTATCCGATTTTCTTCATCTCTTGAAGTTCATACTGGAGTAGGTAGCGTCCCAAGCCTTGTCCCTGAAAATCGTCTTCGATACCGAGCCAAACCGTATGGAGCCAGTCTTGCGCATCGGCATGACTTGAGAACTCGCCACCACAGACAGATTCACAGATGCCGACCTGCTCGTCGCCTTGGTAGGCTTTCACGGTGCAGTTCGGTCGTTCTCCGCGTCCGTTTTCCCACTCCACAGAAAGCTCTACCGACAGACTTGAAGGGACTGGAGTAACGGTATAGTTTTCCCAGTCCAAAAAGACTTCACCAGCACAACGACGGTATCCGTTGAATCCGAGGAGTGCCTGAACTTGATCGAGTGCGTCCGATAGATAGGAATGTCCGAAATGATAAAAACGGTACCGATAGTCTTGTGAAAAGGCGAGGATTCGAGAAATGTTATAAGTTTTCAGGTGTGCCTCAGCCTTTTCAAGCACGGTTTGTCCAACATGCCGCGCCCCGCGTTCATAACCAAAAAATCGAATAATACCAGTGTCCTCTTTTTTTTCCTCGTGATTCCAGACCTGACCGATGCCGACGTGGATAAACGCCTGCACAGCACCATTCACCGTTGCAACAAAGGCAGTTTCCGAGTCGATACCATTTTTAGGTATATCGGTTTTCTCAGCGGTAACCCCGCGTAATGCGACAGCAAATTCTTCTCCCTTTACGGGGTAACAGTGTGGAACGTTGGCGGTTACGTGATTGTAAAATTGTGTTACGGGTGTTCGCAGATCAGGTGTATATTGAAGAATTTCCATCTATGTCCTCTATTCTCTTTTACGGAACTTTCCACAGCAGGATTGTGCCGTCTGAACTGCCACTCGCCAGGGTTTGACTGTCTGGCGAGAAGCCAATTGACTCGACATCCCATTTATGACCGGAAAGGATTCGTTTGAGCCGCCCGGTACCTGCATCCCATAAACGTATCAGACCATTATCGTCTACACCAGCGAGTGTTTTTCCATCCGGCGAATACGCTATGAGCTCGGCAACATCATCATGCCCCTCCATGTCAAATTTATGGTGTCCGATATCGAAAAGGGCCCTAATACCGTCGAACATCGTTAAGTGATCCTCGAAAGTCTGTTTGTGGTGTCCTGTCTCTGTGTCCCACAGTTGAATGCGCCATCCGCCAGTCGCGATCATTTTTCCATCCGGCGAATACGCAATGGAAAACCCATTTCCTGTATCGGGTAGAGTCAGGTTAAGTGCGCCTGTACCAACGTCCCACATACGAACGACTCCGTTAAATCCGCCGCTCGTCAACGTCCGACTATCTGGGGAAAACGCCACGGAAAAGGCGCGCCCCTTCTGCTCGGCAAGCGAATGCATCTGTCTTCCTGTGCTAACATCCCACAGACGAATTGTATGATCATTACCACAACTTGCTAACGTTCTACCATCTGGAGAAAACGCCAGAGAACGGATATCATCTGTATGGCCTTTGAGTGTCAATGTCTGTTTTCCGGTATCTGTATCCCACAATCGAAGACCACCGTCCCAACTTCCACTGGCGAGTGTGCGATTATCTGGTGAATATGCTACGGCATTTATACCATTTTTATGTGCTTTAAGAGTCAACTTGTGCTGCTTAGCATCTACATCCCATAACCATATTTCATTACCACACGCACTTGCTAACGTTTTACCGTCCGGCGAGTATGCAACGGAACGGATAGCATCCGTATGGCCTTTAAGGGTCAATTTGAGTTCGGCTGTACCAACGTCCCACAAACGAATCGGACCATCCCAACCTATACTTGCAAGCGTTTTACCATCTGGAGAATACCTTACCGCAACGCCATCTTTCTCATGTGCCATAAAACTGAGGACCAGTTGTGCTGTCGCGACATTCCACAAATAAACGCGCCCGCTAGTAACACTGCCACTTGCGAGCATGCGACCATCAGGACTAAACGCTACGGATCTGACCTTACCTATATCTCCATTGAGCGTTTTGATGTGCTGTCCGGTATCAGTATCCCACAAGCGAATCGTTTTGTCCCAACTCCCACTTGCAAGCATCCGTCCATCTGGAGAGAAGGCAACTGAAAAAATCCATTCGGTATGCCCAGAAAGAGTTTCCTTGAGTTGACCGGTTCCTGAATCCCATAGCCGAACTGTGTTATCCCAACTCCCACTCGCGACCGTCCTGCTATCTGGAGAAAACGCAACCGAATAAATATTGCCTGTATGTCCCCTAAGGGTTCTTTTGAGTTGACCAGTCCGTAAATCCCACAATCGAAGAGTATTATCATCGTCCCCACTTACAAGCATACCCCCATCCGGCGAAAACGCCAAAGAACGCACATCAGATGTATGTCCTGAAAGAACGCTTGTCTGTTTGCCGATCCTAATATCCCAAAGCCGGATGGTGTAGTCCCGGCCCAAGCCGCCACCGGCTGCTAGGGTTGCCCAATCCGGCGACAAAGCGACTGAACGAACCGCATTTGCATGCCCAGAGTATAGAGCCACTTCAGCCCCAGTATCCGCATCGTACAGCCAAACCCCAACGCTACTTGCTACTGCAAGTATTTTACCATCTGGTGAATATGCAAGGTCATCTATGAAACCTTTACCAAGGCGCGCTTTGGCCCCTTCAGGTAAATCCAGTTGGGTATAGTCTTCAGCAAAGGTATTCGGCGAAAACGATACAAAAAGGACGGATAAAGTAATGATAAATATTGTTTTCATTTTCCTGTCTCGCTATCGTTACTTTATTAAGATAAAATCAGATTAATCTACCCTATTTTTACAAAGGATAGGCGCGCTTATAAAGCACGCTTACCGAGTGGAACTAACTACTAAAAAACGGACAAGCAATCATCGTTTCTGGACTTGGAAACTCGCATCTAACGCCTTCGTAACTCGGACTTGTGACTCTTCGAGATGCGCCAAACTGTAATCGTCAAGTCGTCCTTGCGCATTCTGAAGTACGCCCTGTATCTGACTATTAATCTGTCCGAGATGGTGGCGTGCAAGCGACCTTGCGTCTTCAGGTGTTCCGCTATCTGCGTCTAATACCAACTTGATGAGCCGTTTCAGATGCTCACGTTGCAACGCGCGTCGGAAACTGGAGATGAACGCATCCGTATTTGACCACTGCTTCTCGCCGACATTCCGATCCAGTTCCGTCCAAACCGCGTCCGTAATGCCTGAGAAGAGTTCCGGCAGTGTGAACGCGTCCTCACCATTCGGGAACTTCAACTCTGTGTCCTGAACACGCGAGAGGACGTTCGGATGGAGCAAGCGTCCCAAGATACGGTTTTGATGACTCAGAATAACATTATGCACCGGGTAATCCAGACGCGTAGAACTCCCGCTACTTGATCCCCAGTCGCTCCAACGTGTGATGGCGAGACTGTTGAGCAGATCCGGCGGGAAATCGAAGACTTTGTCCGAGAGTGCGTGCGCCTTGATAAATTCCAGTGCCTCACGCTGTTTCGCCGCCGGGACAGGTACAAAGGGCAGCCGTCCGTTCTCATCGCCACGATGATCGCGGTGGTGGTACTGTCCACCGATATAACGACTTGCAAGGTACATCGAATAGCCGTGTTCACCGAGCAGCGACCCGAAGGCACGCCTGACACGCTGATACCCCATCCCCTCTTTTGTAACCTTGTCAGCGATCTTATCCCAGAGTTCAACGACAATCTCGCGACGTTGCTTCGCAAAATCGAGCGGGTCCGAACCGAGATCCCACCGATTGACCAGCGGGTCTAAATCCCTGCTCTGATATGCCGACGCATCACCATCCGTGCCGTACGTCAGTCCCGGCGTCGCGACACGGGCAGCGATTTTCTGCAATTCCGGCAATTCCGCTTCAGGGCTGCTGCCACCGATCGACTTGTACGCGTATTCGACCACCCAATAGTCCCACGGTCCAATCGTCGTCGTATAATAATCTCCCTGTTTTTCGCCTTCAGGTGCGATGTTCACAGCGTCGTATTCCATCACGGAACCGAGAAGTGCCTCATCGCTTTTCTTATTTAGGTCATCAAGCGAATGGATCGTACTCGCTTTAAAGTTGTGGCGTAATCCTAACGTATGACCGACTTCGTGCATCGTCAGCGATTTCAGTGCCTGACCGATAAATTCTTCCGGCAACTCACCGTCTTCACCGAGCACACCGCGCGCTTGCAACACGCTCGCCATGAATCCCATCTGGCGTGCCAATCCGGATGCCATCTGACACTGGAAGCGTGAGGAATCATCTATCGGGTGATCGTGTTCGTGGTCGAGCTCCTCGAAATAGGTTGTATATTCTCGCTGCCACGATCTGATGAAGCCGTCACTGATAAGGATATCGGCATCCAGTATCTGACCTGTCAACGGATTCACACGCGACGGACCAATAGCGAAACCCGCGTCAACGACCCAGCGGATCGTGTTATACCTTGCATCTTCGGGGTCCCAATCCTCATAATCTTGCTGAATCCGTGCCTCAATCGCATCAACAAAACCTGCCTTCTCAAACGCCTTATTCCATTCTAAGATGCCTTGACGAATGTAAGGACGGAAACGGTGTGGCACCGTCTTCTCAATATAGAAGATAATCGGATCCTTCGGTGGAGAGAGTTCCGCCTTCTTATCCGCCTTCTCCAAATGCCAACGATTGACATACCGGACATAAGGCGCGTCACTCGTTTGGAGTGAATAATCCTTGACAACGGTCATGAAGTGTCCGAGCCGGTCATCAGCGAGTCGCGGTTGATAGTTGTTCGATGGAAGTTGCGAAAGACTGTAGTGCAGCGTCAACTGGATACCGCGACTGTCTGGAACGGTGTCGATATTGCTATTCGCTGCGTACACCGCTTTAACCCGTAGCTCGACGTTCTTCGGGAACCCTTTGATTGTTCCCCAAGTGCTACGCGTCTTGTCGAACCGAGCACCACCACCGATACTGCCTGCTAAAGGGGGCAGGTCAGACATAAAGACAGGTGCAATGTTTACCAATAGACTCCGCCGTTGTGGATGTATACTTTCGATCTTAAGAGAGAATAACACAGAGTCGCTGTAACTATAGTCCACCGCTTGTCCTGTCGGTGTCCCTTTATCAGCCCGGAAACGCACATTCTTTCGGACGAGATGCACACGGTCGCCAACGCGTTTCCAGACGAGTAGCCACTCATTCAACGTCATCCCCGAGATTAGGTAGCCTCTTCCGAGTCCCCGCGAAAGACTCATCATACATAGAAACGGTTTGTCTAATTGGGACGGTTGTATCTCGCAATAGAGGTTCTCTTTCTTCTCGTAAAGCCTAAAAAAACCTTGATAGCTTTTACTGTCTTCAGTTACTTTTGAAAAATCTTCAAACTCTTTTTTCTTTTTTGCGGCTGCTTCCTGTGTTGCAGGTTGCGCTGCTTCTTGCGCAGACACAGCAAAGCAATAACTGCCTATTAAGGTCAAGCATATCCAAAAAGTCAATAGGTATCGCATCGTCTTTCTCCTTATTTTTTGCTAAACCGTTCAAACTAACCTGAATAAGTATATCATGTTTCTATTTTCTCTACCATAGAAATCTCTCGCCTAATCAGGAGTATAATGAACCCGCTGACTGCCGTCAAACGAGATCCGCGGCCAATCGCGTTCCCAGTTTTCGGAGTGATATGGAATATAGTGACACGCCAACGCATGCCTACGGGTGCCGGGTTTGAGAATTTTCGCACCGCCGTGAATCAACTGCCCATCAAACAGGATAACATCTCCCGGATTCACCATGACCTCAACCGCATCCACACCGTTGTCGCGAAAAAGTTGCGCAACTGCTGGAAAATAGCGATTGTGCTGCTGCAGCTCGTACGTCTCTCCCGGCAGCAGCGTCATAGGCACATCGTCTTGCGTAATCAACCGTCTCCTATGCGAACCCGGTTGCACCACGAGAGGCCCGTTATTTTCATCCACTTTGACCATCGCAATCCACGCCGACATACAGTCCGGTAAATAGTATTGATCTTGGTGAAACGGATGCTCCGACCCCTCATAAAAGTGCATCGTCTGGACCCCTTCCGGCTCATCTCCAAAACAGTCCGCGAGCGGTCTATGCAAGCGCGGATTAATAAATAGGTCCAGCACATAAGGATCGTAAAGGTGTTGATTAAAAGTTCGGGACCCGTATTTATTCTGCTGAAAGAACCCGTCCAGCTGCTTCCGTCCGGCGTGGAGGTCCTCAAGGTGTTCCACAAAACGTTGACATTCATCCGCCGCAAAGACACTTTCCAAGACGAGATACCCGTTCTCCTCATAGAACCGCTTTTGTGCCGGTGTCAATCCTGTCTGTCCAGATGTCATCTTTCCTCCTTATCGTGCATTCTCTCTGTCTCGTCTAAACCCAAAGAATTTTATCACGAATCCGAAACAGTTGTCAAATTTCCGATAGCCTCGTCTCTTGTTTTCCTGTTGAATACCCGGTAGAAACCTGTTAGGATACTGCGAAAAGAAAGATAGGAGAATTAACAATCCCCGACGCGCTGTTTGCTGAGTATCAATCTCGCGGCTTAGCGTTTCACGAACCGCTTGCAGACACCAGCGACGGTCTCCGCGCCTTTGAACTCAAGGATCACGACGGTTCCGTGCTATGTTTCGGAAAACCGATTTGATTCGCATCCATATTTTTTTCAATTTATGAGACTTTTCCACTGCGGATTGCGTCATTATATTTAATCGGGTTAATGTGAAGAAATAAATTTTTCGTTTTCAGAGGTGTCGAATGAAAAACAGTGATGCTAAACTCATCCAGCGTGTCCTTTCAGGGGATGATACTGCGTTCTCAACACTCGTGCGAAAATACCAAAAAACGGTTCACGCACTTGTGTGGCGAAAGATCGGAGATTTCCATATCGCTGAGGATCTCACACAAGATACGTTCCTAAAAGCATACCAAAAACTGGCGACGCTAAAGGATCCACAGTCCTTTGCCGGTTGGCTCTACGTGATAGCGACGAACCACTGCAAAACGTGGCTCCGTAAAAAGCGTTTGCAGACGCAGCCCTTGGAAACTACCAGCAGTGCCGAGTTGGAAAAATCGACATATTCCGAATACGTCATTGACAAAAACGAGCAGACAGCAGCAGAAGTCCATCGCGAAATCGTCAAGCAGTTACTCGCGAAACTGCAGGAGAGCGACCGGACGGTCATCACACTCTATTACCTCGGCGGAATGACGTATGAGGAGATCAGTAAATTTTTAGGTGTATCGGTCAGCACGATTAAGAATCGTCTCTACCGAGCACGACAGCACCTGAAAAAAGAGGAACCACTGATTCGAGAGGTCTTAGAAAATTTCCAAATCACGCCGAATTTCACAGCGGACATTATGCGCGAAATTTCGCGTATCAAACCGATTGTGCCTTCTAATGGTAAACCGCTTGTACCGTGGGCAGCCGCCGCTTCCACGGTTGTGGCGATGTTGCTAATGATCGGCATCGGGAATCAGCAATATGCAATCCGTTTTCAGCAACCCTATAGCCTTGATGCCGCATCGCAGATGACAGTCGAACTCATTGAGACACCCCTTGTACTCCACCGCGTCTCAAAACCGGATACGCGGACGCAGATACAAAGCACAAACGCGTCAGGTAGAAGCAATACATCTAAACAGTTATCCGATAACACCTCAGTACTCGTTGCAGAAGCACACGCAGACGAAACAATCGTGGATTATACGAAATGGAAGCTGCCGAAGGAAGCGAAAGTACGTCTCGGAAAGGGCGACATTAATAGAATCCGATTTTCGCCGGATGGCAACGAACTTGCTGTGGCGAGTAGCATCGGTATCTGGATGTACAGCGTGGCGACGGGAGACGAACTCGCACTGCTTACCGGACATACAGCAGACGTTCGGAATATAGCTTTCTCGCCTGACGGACGGATTCTCGCCAGTACTGCGAACGATAGCACACTCCGATTGTGGGATACCGAATCCGGTCAACAGTTGGCAGCACTATCGAACCGCATCGCCCCTTGGTCCATCGCATTCTCGCCTGACAGTACGATGATTGCCAGCGGTAACCGCATAATTCAGGTGTGGGATGTTGACACCGGAAACCCGATCGCTACACTCACAGGACACGTGGAGTCAATTGGCGCATTGACGTTTTCACCCGACGGAAAAATCCTCGCCAGCGGATCATCGGATATGTCAATTAAATTGTGGGACATCGCTACAGAGGAACAGTTATCAACGCACTCCGGTCAAACATTCGTTTTTTCACCAGATGGAAAAACCTTTGCCGTTATAGGCGAGGATCCAGCAACCCATCCGTCTATTCGCTTATTGGATACCACTACAGGAGAACACCTGTCAACACTTAGTGGAAAGACATTGGCGTTTTCACCGGATGGCAAAATTCTCGCAAGTATAGACATAGATGAGACAATTCGATTGTGGAATCCAACTACAGGCGAGCAGCTGCGCACCTTCGTCCAACCTAAACCTACGAATACCAATCAATTACCTCGTAGGGTCAGGCGTCCGGCTCCACAAATTAAGACATTGGTATTTTCACCCAATGGATCTACTTTGGTAAGCCACTATGACCACGGCACGATTCAATTGTGGAATGTTGCGGACGGTAGACTTCTCTCCACAACACACACACATATAGAACCAAGACGAATCTATAGGTTTGAACCGGTGTTCTCTCAAGATAAACCGATCTTCATGAGTGCCGACGAGACTGGGGCAATTCACACATGGAATACAACGACTGGTGACCATCTCGCTGCTTTTACCCCCAGAGGACACAAGGGCTGGGGAAGCACATTAGGCTTCTCTGCTGACGGGACAACCCTTATGAGTGTCGGTTCGTTAAGACAAGGCAACACCGTACGGTCTTGGGACATCGACGGCAATAAAGAAGTCGCACCGATGCGGCTGCCACAGTTGAGTGTGAGAAACACTGCCACGTTTTCACCGGATGGCAAAACCCTCGCTGGTGTAACGAATGATACGAATACCATCGGGTTATGGGACCTTCAAACCGGCACCCAACGCGCTACGCTTATAGGACATACTTGGTTCGTCGAAACTCTCACCTTCTCCTCAGATGGTGGTCTCCTCGCTAGTGGAGACAGGACAGGCGCGATTTACGTGTGGGATACAGAATCAGGGCATCGTAAGAAAACACTCAAAGGACATCAAGTATCAGTTAAGGCGTTGGCATTCTCGCCAGATAACAGCACGCTTGCAAGCGCGAACCACCAGAGCCTTCGCTTGTGGAACGTTAATACCAGTACGCTTCGCACCGACCTTATAAAATATGAAGACTTAGGGCAAGCTGAAACGATAGCATTGGCGTTCTCGCCGGACGGTGAAATGCTTGCGAGTGTTGGACGGAGTAAGATTCTCCTATGGGATGTTGACGCGCACCGATTGCTACCGGAACTCGCGAGACGTGGCACGCGGGTTAAAATAATAACATTCTCTCCAGATAGTGCAACTCTGCTCATCGGCTGTAGCGATGGAACAATAGAGATGTGGAATACACGCACCTATACGCTCACATCTACCATCAAACCGCATACGGAGCGGATTGAGGCACTGAAATTCTCACCAGACGGCAGAACCCTCGCCAGTGGAAGTTGGGACAGTACGATCCTCCTATGGCATTGGGCAAGCCTCACAGCGAAATAGCGATCAGCTACCTAAAATTTTTTATTTTCTTGACAAAAATTTGCAATTTTGTTATATTTTTCAGGAACGGTTCATTAAGGACCTACACACCTACAGAAATCCGCCTTTCGCGACGAAAACAACTTTGTACAGATCACCCAAATTTTTGCTATAAAAGTAGTTTCGCGCGAGTTCGCAAGCGCGTCTTAAAAATCTTCACGCTGCTTGCAGAAAATCAATCAATACAAGGAGAGACATTATGAAACGAACCCACCTTATGATGCTCATCGCGCTTTTCTCAATCCTGCTGATTGGTCCCGCGAGTGCACAGGTAATCTTTTTTGCTGATTTTGAAACCAATTCCCAAGATGCAGTGCCAGATGCCAGCGTCAACGATCCCGCAAATTGGATCTCGGAAAATGAGGGAACCGTCTGGGCAGAAGCGACGGAATTCCCCGGCGGCGAAGGTGCATTGCATCAAACCCAAGAGGGCTGCGGCATCTCCGGCAACACGCCAATACCCGGTGTTGACGACTTCTCCGACGGTATCATCCAAGCGGTCTTCTCTTGGCAAGACGATGACGGTGTCGGCTTCCAGTTCCGGCGTGTCGGCGACGATAGAGGCTACCTCGTCGCATTCGGCTATAACGAAACCCCGCAAATCATCATCGGAAGCCTCGCAGACGGATGCTGTCCGTCAGGTCAATGTCTCGACCAATGTACATGCGAAAACGGCGGTAATGAACTGCTCGGTGTCGATCACGGCTTAGGTGAAGGTCTTACACAAGACAACAGTGTCGCTTATCTCGCCCGTGTTGAGGTCAGCGGTACGCTCATTCAAGCATGGTATATGCCGCTCGCGGATGCGCCGGACCTCTTCGCAGACTCCTCAGAATTCGGCAATCCGGTCGCAGAATACGACGGTGCAGATGACCTCGGCCCCGGTATCGCAGGTATCTGGCACGAAAGTTGGGGCAACGGAAGAATGGGGAGCGTCCTCGTTACCGGTCCAGGCGGTACCACCGCTGTTGACCCGCACGCCAAACTGTCCACGACTTGGGGCGACGTTAAAACCAGTTATTAGTCACCATCCGATATAGACTGATAGTATCAAATCAATTCGCAGTGCGAGTGAGGTTCCCAAGCCTCGGTCTCCCAGCACTGCACTACCTGTCTTTATAGGGTGAGGCATCTGCCTCACCCATCCTAATAGAGTTCTATAGCAAGGTCTTTTTCAGTATCTGACCTTGTTACTCTGTTGCTGCTTACAAATAGCGAGCAACGCAATCCCTTTGAAAACGGAGGTATATTATGATGAAAACGCGTCTTTTTCTCTCAATTCTTGTCCTTACACTATCCATCTCCCTTCACGCTGTCGGGAATATTGTGTTTTACGCCGACTTTGAACCCAACTCTAACAAAGCAATACCGGACGCTGGTGTGAACGACGTTAAGAAATACAAACCGGAGAACGCCGGGACGATCTGGGCTGACGCAGATTTCAAAGGCGGAAATATCGGCGGGAAAGGCGCGATGGCACAAACCGCTGAAGGGTGCGGCATCTCCGGCAACACACCGCTCCCAGGTGTAGACGATTTTACCGACGGTATTATCCAAGTCGTCTTCTCTTTCGGTGATGACGACAGCTTCGGTGTCCAATTCCGCAGAAAAGGCGATGATATAGGTTATCTCGCTGTCTTCGGTTATAATGAGACTTCAAGGGTCCTTTTCATGAGTCTGGAAGACGGGTGCTGCCCATCTGGGCAATGCCTCGACCAATGCGGTTGTGAAAACGGTGGAAAAGAGATAGACAGCGTACCACACGGATTAGGGGCAGGTCTCGACCAAACCAATGCTGTCGCCTATCTTGGGCGTGTCGAAGTCAAAGGCGATAACGTCAAAATCTGGTATATGGAGCTCGCAGATGTCAAAGACCTGTTTGCAGATTCCAGTACCCTCGGTGATCCGATCCTTGAATCCGACAAAGCCACAACGAAAGGCGCCGGCTCCGTCGGGGTCTGGCACGAAAGTTGGGGAATGGGACGGATTGATAGTATCCTTGTTACGGGTCCCAGCGGTTTTGATGTTGATGTCAAAGACAAACTCACAACGATGTGGGGCGAGATCAAAACGACGTATTAGACGCTATCCATAGATTTTTTCGTTGGTGAGATTTCCGACGCTTCCATATCGTAGGTTCACTTGAACGGAAATGTCACAAAAAAAGACTTCTTGTGGTATAATGAGGTAAGCAAAGTCTTCTCAACCCTGATGACTATAGTGTGAGGTCGCCGTGCTTCGCACCCTCATTACTACCCAAGGAGTCTACTTATGAAAGTCACAAACGTTGAACGTGTCCTTGTAGATGTCCCTTTCACCCCGCGTCAACAACAGATTACCACGCAAAGCGTGTCAACCGTCTACAACTGGTCAATCCTCGAATTGTGTAAAGTCACAACGGATACCGGACATATCGGTTGGGGCGAAACCGTCGTCCACTATACCTATTCCCGTGTCAGCGAGGCGAGCGTCGAACGCGTCATCGGACAGAGTCCTGCCGAACTTATGAACGACGATTCACTCGGTGCCGGTCTACAGATGGCACTCTTTGATGTCGTTGGCAAGATTCTGGAGGTTCCCGTCTATCGACTCCTCGACCAACCGTGTCGAGACGCGGTCCCGATTTCATGGTGGTGTATCGACTCGTCACCTGAAAACTGGGCAGCGGAAGCCGCCGATGCCGTGAAGAACGGCTATACCAGTTTCAAGAATAAACCGCGCCCGTGGTGGGATATCTCCGCACAGGTGGATGCTGTCGCAAAGGTCGTACCAGCGGATTTCAAATTGGACCTCGATCCCAACGGTTCCCTCCGCGATGCAGAGACCGCCATCCCGATTCTGAAAAAACTCTCCACACATCCAAACGTAGCGATGTTTGAGACCCCGATCCCGCAGAACGATGTTGACGGCAACAAACAGATTCGAGAAGATGTCGGTTGCCAGATCGCAATGCACTTCGGGTCACCGCCTTACACGACCTGTATCCGCGAAGATGTATGCACCGGGTTCGTCATCGGGGGCGGTAAATCTCGCGTAATGCGTGAAGGGCAACTCAGTGCGGCGGCAGATATGCCGTTTTGGCTCCAAATCGTCGGAAACGGGTTGACGACAACGTGGGCAGCACACCTCGGCAGCGTCCTCACGCATGCTACATGGCCCGCTATCACCTGTCTTAATCTTTACAGTGACCATCTGCTCACACAACCGATACAGGTAGCAGACGGATGCCACAAGGTGCCAGATGCCCCCGGATTAGGCGTTGAAGTCAACGAAGATGCAGTTGAACGTTTCCGCGTCCCCGCCGAAAAATTAGACGCTGACGGATACACGATCCATCCTGTGCCGCGTATCATCAAGACGGCAGTCTATCCTGATGGGAGCTGCATCCATATCGTCGGCGACGGTTTGAGCTATTTCAATGCCGGTAACGGCAAGGCACAAGTGGATGGTGCGCGTCTGGAGTTAACCTTCGACGACGGTTCTGACGAATGGGCAACCCTCTTTGAAAAAGCGAGAGAAGCCCCCGTGCATGGAAAGTGGTAAACCCCTAACGCTTTTGACAGAGGTAAGACAACATTGACTTCTCCGCAGCGACAGCGCGCCCTCACGTGGCGTGTTTTATGTATCTTCGCTATCAGCGCACCGATTAACTGCTATTTCCTCATCCAGATGGAATTGGTGCGCTATACCTTTCCGACGTGGGTCGTCCCGCTCTCCAATGTTATCTTCATTCTCACGGCAGTGATGATTATCAACGCCGTCATCCGTCTTCTAAGGAGCAGTTTCGCCCTCGAACAAGGCGAACTCCTACTCCTCTACGTGACACTGAGTTTTGCCACGACGCTCGCCGGATGCGATGTTTTACAAGCGATCCTCTCCGTACTCGGACACGGGTTCTGGTTCGCAACCGAAGAAAACGAATGGCGTACCCTGTTCTGGCACCACATTCCACAGTGGCTCACCGTTTCGGATAGAGACGCACTCCGCGGCTACTATCAAGGAGAATCGAGTCTATATCTTCCGCTCCATCTACGGGCGTGGCTACCGGTGGTCGCTGCGTGGTTGCTGCTCTTTGCAGTGATAGCGTTCATCTTCCTCTGCCTCAACACGATCCTCCGGCGACAATGGGCACAGCGCGAACGTCTCACGTTCCCCGTTATCCAACTCCCGTTCGCAATGACAAACCCGACCTCCGGGTTCTTCCGAAACAAGCGGATGTGGATCGGTTTCGCTATCGCCGCTGGTATCAGTCTGTTCAATGGATTAAGCCATCTCTATCCCGTACTCCCGAATATCCCTGTGACACGCAGGTTCTTCAGATTCCACGACCCGCCGTTCAGTTACTATGGCACGATTATCACCGCTTTCTATCCGTTCGCTATCGGCATTATGTTCCTGATGCCGTTGGATGTCCTCTTCTCGACGACCTTCTTCTATTTCCTCTATCGGAACGAAGTCGCTCTATCACGAGCGATCGGGTGGAGTAGCATCCCACGCTTCCCCTATCTTAACGAACAGACGATCGGTGCTTTTGTCGGACTCTGCCTCTTCTTCGGTTGGACAGGTAAACGGCATTTCAAGGCTGTCCTGCAAAGTGCGCTGCCATCTCGTGGACGCGAACCACCGCCGGAACAACACGACGAACCGATGCCGTATCGCGTCGCTGTCTGGGGGTTTGTGATCGGTATCCTGCTGTTCGCGTTCCTGCTCTACAAGGCAGGCATGGAACCTTGGTTAGCGTTGACTTTCGCGATGCTGTTTCTCATAACACCGCTGGTAACGACGCGTATCCGTGCCGAGTCGGGTATCTTCGTCCACGCCTACCACCATCAGGCACCGCGATACATACTCAGCACCGTTTTCGGGACGCACCGTCTCGGCGCACAGAACCTCACCGCACTCTCGGTCTGCTTTTTCAACCGCGACTACCGTCCGCAGCAGATGCCACACCAGTTAGAGGCGTTCAAGATCGCTGAACTCGCCAATATTAACCGACGGCGAATGCTCCTGACGATCGTCATCGCCACTATTTTCGGTGGACTCGTCGCTTTCTGGGTACAACTCCACCTCTACTACCAGTTCGGTGCCGATTCTGGATACTATGGACCGTGGGCACTCGGCTACGGTAGACAATACTTCCAACGCTTAACAAACTGGATTACCTATCCGCTCGGTACAGATTGGCTCGGCGTAATATTCATGGGCATCGGTTTCACCGTCATGATGATTCTGACCTACCTCCGTGTCAAATTCTTCTGGCTCCCGCTGCATCCGCTCGGTTATGTCATGGCGAGCAACCAAGAGATGTCCGACCTCTGGATTCCGCTGCTCATTGCGTTAACATTAAAATGGCTCATCCTCCGGCACGGAGGCATCCAGAGTTATCGGCGTGTCATCCCATTCTTTTTAGGGTTAGTCCTCGGCGATTATTTGATGGGTAGTACATGGAGCCTCCTAAACGTCCTCCTAAATACAACGATGTATCAGTTCTATCCGTAGCAACGGCGTATCGATGTCTGCGTTCACGGTTGTTTAACCGCGCCAAGTTGCACCTGTAGCAGGGGTTTTTAACCCCATTTTCTTCTTTTACTTGACTTTACATCCGTTATATGCTATCTTATTCTATTAGATGTGATGATGTTGAAGTTGAAAAAGAGGCAAGATGATGGCTTCTGTCTATATCTTGGTGAATAAAGACATGCCGGGGTTAATAAAGATTGGGCGTACAAGTGGTACCGCTAGTGAACGTGCGAAAAAACTTTCACAATCAACCAGTGTTCCAAGTCCATTTGAGGTTGCCTATGAGACCGCTTGTGATCAAGCAAAGCAGCTTGAACGGACTATGCACCGCCAACTTGCTCAATATCGTCGTCCACGCCGAGAGTTCTTTGAATGTTCAGTGGAGTATGCCATTTCTTTGCTTGAACATTATTCCCTTGATATTCTGAACAATCACCCATTGAACCAGAAGGCGAAGGAGCTGCTCAACCGGTTACCAGAGGACGAGGTAGTGGCGTACCCAGAAGCACTGTACCTACTTCAGTTGGCGAAGTGGGGGCTGACGTATCTCCCGGAGTATCAGACGAGCACACCACCGATACCCTGGCTGCCACACTTGCCGAGGGATACGCTAAACAACGATCTGTACGAAACGATAGATGCCCTCATGCACGTACGGACACCGAAGGATGCGATGGAATTCATGCTGGAGACCCCGTGGGACGAATCGGACAAAGCACTCCCGAAGTTTCAGAAACTAACGTCACCGGACCTGGCAGCGGAACGGGTGCTACAGAACCTGACGGAACGGATACGGTGGTGGACAGCGACCCCGATGGATTAGACCTTCCAATTTACTGACGACTGATAGCCAATAACCGACAACTAATCATGAACAAACTCTATTTGGGCGATAACCTCGAAATCTTACTCGAGATAGACGGCGCACGCATCCACTTGATACGCACTAATCCTTAAAGTAAAACGAAACAAGTTTATGAATAACCAGTATGAATATTTTGAGAAGTCTCTCACACCGAGGATAGCTAAAAAACTCATCCAAGAGCTTTTTGAGGGACAAACTGTTCAAAAACAGGAAATAATGAGAGTCGTAGAGGAAACGCATCAGAAACGAGGTGGGTTGCCCTCACAGGCCCAATATAATAATCCTGTCGCGCTTGCCCTGTACAACATGAGACGAGAAGGGGAAGCAAACAATCCTGGTAAAAGCGATAATTGGTTGATTCCTTCAAGCATTCAGGACGACGACAGCGTGGATCCCGAACCTAACAATTTAGATTTAGAGCCTGAAAAGATTATTGGTTTCGGCAAACAGTCAGTCTATCTTTATTATTATCCGATTTACCGTCGTTTAGCAGAATTGGAGGGTGAAGAAGTATGGGCGTGCAAGATTGGAAGGGCTAAAAACGATCCGATCATCAGAATTAGTTCACAAACGCGCACAGCACTCCCCGAATACCCGAAGGTTGGTCTTGTTATCAAAACAGATGAGTTTGTGTTGATGGAGAAAACACTACAAGGTATTCTGAAACCCCAAGGTAAACACAAGCAAGATGCCCCTGGAACAGAGTGGTTCATTACTTCCCCGAGCGAGGTTGAACAAATATACAAAAATAATTTTGAAAATTCGTAGTAAATCGGATCTATGTTCATTTGTAGAGGTAGATTTACTACTTTGTCCATATAACCAATACGTAAGGAGAACAATGATGTACATCGTGACGGATGACTTGGAAATCATAAACTTCAACCAGTATCAAAATTTGCGTGTAGAAGGGGAAGCTCCGGGTAAAGGTCGGCTCGTATTAACGGCTCAGGATGGTTCCGAGCGTATCATTGCCGAGTTTGCTGAATTTGAGGAAGCATACAACCTCTTTGCGGACATCCGTGATGCCCTTGCAGCTGGAGAGACATACTATAGTTTAGAGACGTACATGGATGACAATCCATTCAGAGTACCGGCTCAACAACGTGAAAAACATGCTACAGTTTAGGGGCATGCCAACCAACAAACCCTACTTCAGTACGAACTCTGAAATCCATTTAGGATGGACCGCGTCTGTGTCTATTCCACATAAACAGAAACTCCCAAATCCAACGCGCAACCGTTGCAAATTGAAAATATGACAACCGACAACCAATTATAGATCAAAAATTACCTGCGCGAACCAACTGCCATCAGGCTTTTGCACAACCTGTAACTGGTGATACGTGACACTCTTAATCTCGGTATAGACCGCGTGTTTATCAAAATTAGCCGGTTCACCGTAGACCGTCGCCGACATCTCCGTTTCGCTACACTGTTGGATCGCTGCGCGCTTAAAAAAAATTTCCTTCGTCTCGTGTTGAAAGATGAGTTCATCGAGCCACGCCACAAACAGTTCCTCCACAGAACCAGCCGTGAGATGAATCTCAACCGACACTGTCTCATCAATCGTCTCTAAAACAGCGATCGCCGCAAAGAGACCTTGCGCAGCGTGTATCAGAAGTTCGGCGAGGCTCTCGCCGTTAACGACCATCCCCATATCAGCCGTATGTTCGAGGTATTCGTAGGGTTTCATACTGTCTCCATCGTCTGTGTTATTCTCTCCATATCATACCTCGAAAACCCAACCTTGTCAATTCTCCAAGCTGCAGATGGCGCAATAAGTTCGCAAAATTTGTTTTAAACCCCAAAAAGCAGTATAATAGAACCAATCTTTCTTGTTCAACACGTTGTAGAAAAAAATACGATTAAAATCATCCTCGGAGGACGTTGTAAAAATGGCAGATTTTGATACCTTTCCATATACACCGGTATATCCGGGCCCAAACGCTGACGTGCTTGAAGCACAAGCGCGAGTTTGCACGGGTCCACATCAGACGCGCCCGTTAGGTGTGGCTCCATCGGATTTTCCGCAACCGGAACCGATTCTCAAAACGCTTCTAAAATCTGCAACAGGCGAATTACCAGCATCAGATGCGGCATCGGCGGCACAAATGGGTGCGTTTTTCGCGGCGATGACGCTCCGTGCTTATTTCCCAGAAGCGACACAGTGGAGTCCGGCAGAAAAAGCGGCGTTTCGCAAGTACCGTTCGGTACTCATGGAGCAACTGCCATCAGAAATCCAGTATCTCATGGAGCCAGAGCGAGGTTATGTACCTGCAAACCCGACAGAGGCGGTTGTTGTGAAAGCGTTAGAGAAAATTTTACGGGCAAAACATCTCAGTTACACCGAGACCCGCGAGATGTGCGAGGCGATTCTGAGCGATGCTGTTAGTCCGGCACTCAAGGGTGCTGCACTTATCGGACAACGGATGAACCGTGAGACGTACCAAGAGGTGAGAGGCTATCTTGATGCGTTTTATGGACCGGAAGCGGTTCAACCGATCAATGTACCGACGTTAACACATTTTGGGCAACCTTATGACGGTGCGACGCGCTATTTCCGTCCAACGCTGTTCGTCGCTGCGGTGCGTGCTGCGCTCGGGGAGGCATCACTTCTCCATAGTGTGGACGCAATGCCACCGAAGAACGGTGTGACAGAAGAGCGCATTTTAAAAGCACTCGGCGCGAACACGCAATTGTCACTTGCACAGACGGCTTCCTTGATTACGGACACATCGGTCGGATTTGGGTATATCAGTCAGCGTGAATATTGTCTCGCTGCTTACGATCTGCGAGAATTGCGGGTGCATATTATGAAACGTCCGCCTTGGGCCGCGACGGAGAAGGCACAGCAGTTTTTTTCGGCGCGGGAAGCGAACTATATGGTGCTTGGGTATTACCATATCGGCTATGAGAAACCGCTTCTGCAATTGGCGTGGGAACGTGGAATTGATGCTGCGGTTGCTATCAAAGGTGAGGAGGGGACGAGCCATTATTCGCTCCGGCTCGGTAAACCTTCTACCAGCGACAGGATGGCGGTCAACTATTCGCAAGGTTTCCGCCGCGTGAATGATACGCGCGAAGACTTCGCGCTGGATATAGACCCGAAGGTTTACGGATTCGACTATGGGCACAGTCCGCGTCCGGAGGTTGTGAGTGCCGAAGCGTTTGCGGAATTGGGCGTGGCGGCATTATCGGGTGAAAAGGGAGTTATTTACGACAGGATTCTGTTAAACACAGCAATGGTGGACTCCCTGTTAGGGATTTGTCCTGAACCTGAAGAGGCACTTGCGCGGGCGCGATCGGTGATGGACAGTGGTCAGGCATTGGCACATTTACAGGCGTACATAGCCGTCAGCAAGCAGCAAGCAGCAAAAACCAATTAAATATATCCTGTTGAACCGTCCGGACGGGTTGGACAGGTGCGTTGCCAGTGGATGTATTCATTATCTGTAATCGCCTCTTCGTTGACTTCTACACCTAAACCGGGACGGTCCCGCAGTTCCAGATAGCCGTCTTTCGGGAGATAAGGTTCGTCCATCCATTCGGCACCTGTCGGTAAGAGATATTCGAGTATCTTGAAATTCGGGGTTGCGGCGGCAAAATGGACATTGACAGCCGTCGCCAGGGGTCCCATCGGGTTGTGCGGTGCGACACTAACGTAGTGTGCTTCGGCAATCGCGGCGATCTTGCGCATTTCTAACAGTCCACCACAAACACAAACATCGGGTTGGATAATGTCGGCACCTTGTCCGGCGATGATGTCCAAAAACTCGAAGCGTGTGTAGAGGCATTCCCCGGTCGCGAGGGGTACTTGCATTTGGGAACGGAGGCGCGTCCATGCGGGGATGTGTTCCGGACGGAGCGGTTCCTCGTAGAAATAGGGATCGTAGGGCGCAAGTGCGTTAGCGAGTTGCAGGGCGCGAATCGGTTCAAAGATTTTGGCGTGCGGATCGAAGGCGAACTCCCAATCCTCTGGCGTATTATTCCGAAGCTGCTCGAAATAGGTAGCCGCTGCGTCGCAGACGCGTCCCCAGCGACTTGCGTCCGGGTCGAGTTTGTAAGGACTGGTCTTGAAAGCGGTAAACCCGTACGCCTCATGAAGTTGGCGTGCTTGATCTGCGGCTTCGATACCGTCTCTGCCGCCGATGCCGCGGTAGACGCGGATCCGATCGCGTGCGTGTCCACCGAGGAGCATATAGACCGGCAACCCCGCCGCCTTCCCACTGATGTCCCAAAGGGCATGATCCACAGCAGAAATGACGGCGAGTCCGGCACCACCCGGTGGGAAACGGAACTGCTGATGCAGTTTCATCATGATGTACTCAATCCGTCTCGGATCGTCGCCTTGAATCATCTCAAAGATATAGTCAGCGATCGGCTCAACGGAGAGATCGGGCCCCGTGGAGTAAGCCTCACCCCACCCGTAGAGTCCTTCGTCCGTTTCGACTTTGATGAGGCCGCGGGGTCGGTTGCCGAAGCGTGCCATAAAGGTCTTAATCGCGGTAATCTTCACATTCTTAACCTTTTATTGAGGTAGAGGTAGGACATATCCTGCTTATGATTTTTGCATATCTTGTGTGAAGGCTTCTAAACTTTGTGCTCGGGGTGCTGCACGGAGTAATTCTTTTAGGCGTTCCAAATCTTCAATAGTTTCAAGTCTCGGCTTTAAGGCTTGTACGGCTTCCGGTTGAAACTGATCACTGAGGAGTGTCAGAATTGAGTCAATGGTCCCCGTTCTTCGTCCGCGTTCAAGCCCGCGTTCAAGCCCGCGTTCAAGCCCGCGTTCAAGCCCGCGTTCTTCTGCTTCTTTCACATATTCTTGAAAAAAAGGAGATTCTTGCATAATACCCTCCGGTAAACGTTGTTCTATCAGTTGTCTGTCGTGAATCAATCCACCAAAGATCCCTAACGCCGCTAATAAGAGACTTATGTCCTCGGAATCTACTCCCGAAACAGCCGTTGCATCAACACATTTGTCCAACCACTGAACCGCGTTCATCCCCGAGGGCGGTTTCATCAACGGCGTGAGTGGCAACAAACCTGGCTCTTGCAACTCCAAAATTGATTGCCCCTCTATTTCAATTAGTCGTACGACTCTATATTGGTGTTTATACTCACAGCCATGCCTTTGATATGCATAAAAGCCCGGATCGTTCAGACCTGCCCGAGGATGCAGATAGAGAACACTGCAGTAAACATTCATCTGGTGTTCCCTGATCAGAAAACCGCTATAGCCTGCAAAACGGAACTGCATTGGTTCGCGACTATCATGGGTTTGGATCTCATTGTGGAGGATAGCAACTTCATCTGGAAACTGGACTTTTAGCGTACTATCGGTGTAGTGGGTTTTGAATGTAATCTGTTCCGTTGCTAATTCCTCCAACACAATCAAGTCTGGATATTGCAAAATATGCTCGGTAAAAGGCTTCGGGTAGCCCAGACTCACAAATTTGGCCGCATTGTCGTAGCGTTGTCTCATAGGAATAGTATACCTCAGTGGACCAAGTCCTGTCAACTTTTTTTAAGGTTTACCATGAATCCGTACGGAACGGGGATGCGGGTAATCCTTCCTTGTTGATGAAATTCGGTTCGGCACTCTGATGCCATCCGAATCGGACAGCGACCGGATTTGCGAGGGCATCACTGGAAACGACCACTGTATCACCATCGATTATCGCTTTCGCTTCGACGAACTCCTTATCTTCACCGGCGATTTGGAACCATGTCAGCGGTTTCTCATCTCGCGCGGTTAAACCGCTACCGACGTGATCAAAAGTGAGTCGGATTGCGTTCCCTTCGACCGCCATTGCTTTGTAGAGCGGACCGGAATATGTCACATCATCTCTGCCGTAGTCCTTGGCAAGTGCCCACAGGGCGAGCCGTCTGCCGACATCCTGCTTGTTTCGGGGATGGATGTCTCTGAGGTTTCCGATGTCGGTTGTCACAGCCATACCGGTATTTGGCAGTGCCAAGGTGGCGATTTGCGCTTCCCAGATTTGGGGTAGGAAAAACGGACTCGCGTTGCGTCCGCCGTAATTGAAGGGAGCGAGTTGTACGAAATAGAACGGGAAATCGCCTTGTCCCCAGACTTCACGCCAGCCGTTGATGAGTGCCTTCATCTTTTCGTGATAGAGCATGCCTTCCCGGAGGTTGGATTCGCCTTGATACCAGAGTGCGCCGCGTATGCCGTAAGGGACGATCGGATGCACCATGCCGTTGTAGAGTGCTGTCGGTCTCTGTTGATGTGCTAACGGATGCGTATTGTCAGGCATCTGTGTCAGCTGCGCACCGGTTTCCAATGCTTTTCGCGTATCGGCTATCCACGCCTCTATCGCATTCATTTTTTCTGGAAGTTGTGCGAGATAGTTCGCCTGTATGTCTTCGACTTCCTTGTTTATAGACACAAGTGCAGGGACACCGGCAAAACCTATAGGGGGTGTCCACGGTTCGATGCGGGTACCACCCCACGAGGTGTTGATTAACCCGATCGGGACATCGAGGTTTTTATAGAGTTTCCGTCCGAAATAGTAGGCAACAGCGGAGAAATTCGGGATCGTCTCAGGTGAAGTTTCGTACCAATCTGCTTCTACATCTTTCTGAAGTAAACCTGATGGTACCCTTGGAATGTAGAATAGTCGGATTTTCGGATACATCGCTGCGGCGATTTCTGCCTCGTTATCTTTTGAGGCGTTCACCGACCATTGCATGTTCGACTGACCTGAGCAGACCCAGACTTCACCGAAAAGCACGTTTGTCAGTTCGAGGGTGTTACTGCCTTTGACTCGGAGTGTATAGGGCCCCCCGGCTGCCATCGCTGGGAGTTTCACCTGCCAATTGCCTTCTGCGTCGGCAATTGCGGTTGCTGTCGAAACCGGTTCCACACCTTCGGCTTCAGCACTGAGTGTTATGGTTATTTCTTCGCCTGGCGCTGCCCATCCCCAGATGGGAACTTCTATGTTGCGTTGCAGTACCATATTGCTGCCGATGACACGCGGTAATGTAACTTCGGCATGCACAACGGTTTGTGTGAAGAGTAGTACGGAAACGGTGAAAAATAGAATGAATCGTTTCATATCTTTGCTCCTTATATGACTACTGACAGCTATTCAGCCGTTCAGCGAGGTAACTGTTGCGTTGCATGACTTGATTGTTGCGGATACAGATGCCGAGCGCCTTTTTGGTGCCGACGATTACGACGCGTTCCTTCGCACGAGTGATGCCGGTGTATACCAGATTCCGTTGTAGCATGAGATAGTGTTGCGTGTGCAAGGGGATAACAACAGCAGGATACTCGCTGCCTTGTGCTTTGTGGATCGTTGTGGCGTACGCTAAGACGAGTTCCCCGAGGTCTGCCGTATCGTAAACTACCTGCTTATCAGGGTACTGGATATGAACTTTTTTGTCAAGTCGTTCGATGGCGACGACTCTCCCGATATCACCGTTAAACACGTCATAGTCGTAGTTGTTGCGGATCTGCATCACCTTATCACCGACGCGGAAACCGCCTGCGGTAGCGGACGGATTTCCCAGGCTGGATGCTTGGCTCTGGGTTCCGGGTCCGATGCGTCTCTTTATCAACGGATGGGCTGCTGCGGTTGTATAGGGTGGGTTCAGGACCTCTTGGAGCCGTCTGTTGAGGTTCTCAGTCCCGAGTGTGCCCCGTCTCATTGGACACAGGAGTTGGATATCATCTATCGGATGGTAATTGTAGTGGCTCGGCAGTCGATTCGATATGAGTGAACATATTACTTCCGTAATTTCTTCGGGATCCTCCTCCTCTATAAAGAAAAAGTTGCGGTCTATGTCGCCGGTGAGTTCTGGGAAATCGCCTTTGTTAATACGGTGTGCGTTTGTAACGATCATGCTCTCCTGCGCTTGTCGGAATATCTCGGTCAGTTGAATAAGAGGTATCTTCTGTGAGTCGATGAGTGCCTTGAGGACATTACCTGCCCCGACAGAAGGGAGTTGATCGGTATCGCCGATGAGAATAACGGTGGTGCTCGGACGGATCGCTTGCATCAATCGGTTCATGAGGACGAGGTCTACCATAGATGTTTCATCAACGATGACGACATCGGTATCCAATGGGTTTTGGCGATTGCGTTTAAAACTGTTGATATGCGGCGAGAATTCGAGGAGTCGATGTATGGTTTTCGCTTCGCTGCCGGTTGTTTCGCTGAGTCGTTTTGCGGCGCGTCCGGTGGGTGCTGTTAAGGTGATATGCTTACCTTGTGTTTCAAAGAGGCGGATCATCCCGACTGTAGTTGTTGTTTTACCGGTGCCAGGTCCGCCGGTGAGGATCATTGCACGCGCTGTCATCGCTGTTAGGATCGCCTCGCGTTGCTGCGGTGCGAAATGGAGGTCCATTTCGTTCTCTAATTGTGTGAGGTCTCGTCTCGTGTTCGGGGGCAATAGAACGGGACTTTGTTCTTGATTTACTAAGAGCCTCGAAAACTGGTTTGCGACACCGAGTTCGGCATAATAAAAGGGTGCAAGGTAGATAGCGGAATGGTTATCAGTTGTCAGTTGTTGGTCATCAGGTAAAAGAGGTTCTTGAGGTGTATCGGAGATATCTTCTTGATTACTGACTGCTGATTGCTGACTGCTAACATCGTAGTTGTCCTGCGGTTCACCTATGCCAATCTGTCCACTGGCATCTGATAAGTCTGTGAAATTTGGGTTGATGATTTCTTCTATTTCGACGAGTGCATGGATACCTTGCTCAATCGCTTCCGGTTCCTGCTCAAGCATGGTTTGGCACGCCTCAATGAGTTCGGGACGGTGTTGGAAGACGTGTCCTTCATCTGCTTTCTGGCTGAGAACGTATTTGATTCCGGCTTGGACGCGTTGCGGTGCGTCTTTGTCCATGCCGAGTTTCTGTGCGATTGTATCGGCGGTTACGAATCCGATGCCGTAAATATCATCGGCGAGACGATACGGATTTTCTGTGACGATTGGAATTGCTTCGTTTTCGTAGGTCTTGTAAATTTTTGCGGCGTGCGCTGTGCTGACATCGTGCGATTGCAGGAAAAGCATAACGTTTTTAACTTCACGTTGTGCTTCCCATGCCTCTTTAATGATTTCGACGCGCTTGCGTCCGATCCCAGGGACACGCGTCAGTTTTTCGGGTTCGTGCTCAATCACATCCATCGTATCCATTCCGAATTTACGTACGATGAGTGCTGCCATCTTCGGACCGATGCCTTTGATGAGCCCTGATCCGAGGTATTTTCGCAATCCGACGACGTTCGCGGGGAGGACGGTTTCGTATTTCTCAATTTGGAATTGCCGACCGTATTTGGCGTTGTCTACCCATTCACCTTGTAGGAGTAGGCTTTCGCCGGGGTTGACGGATGCCAAGTTTCCGACGACGGTGATGAGTTCGGCGTGGTCGCGCGCGGAGAGTCGTCCGACGGTATAGCCGGTGTCAAGGTTCTCATAAACGATGCGTTCAAGTATACCGTGTAGCGTGTCCATCTGTTTTACGCATAATTTTCAACCGATGCCTACCCGATCTCTGTCATCAACTTCCGGAAAGCGTTGAGTTGCGGTGCGATGATATGCGTTGAATCGGTTTTGTTTTCGAGAGCCTCAACGGTTTTGAGTCCGTTGCCGGTAATTGCGAGTACCGTCGGTTCATCGGGTTGGATGTGTCCGTTCTGAATCAATTTTTTTGCAGCGGCGAGCGTAACACCGCCAGCCGTTTCAGTGAAGATACCCTCCGTAGAAGCGAGGAGTTTGATAGCATCAACGATTTCGGGGTCTGTCGCGTGTTCACCAACACCGCCGGATTTTCGGACGGTATCAACGGCGTAGATGCCATCCGCGGGATTGCCAATAGCGAGTGATTTCGCGATGGTGTTCGGTCTGACAGGCTTCACAAAATCGCCACCTTCTTTATAAGTATTGACGATCGGACCGCAGCCCTCTGCTTGGGCAACGTGGATTTTAGTATTCGGTTTATCTATTAGCCCCAAGAGATGGAATTCTTTAAGTGCTTTGCCAATTTTTGTGATGAGAGAACCACCAGCGGCGGGTGCAACGATATGTGCCGGTGCTTCCCAACCGAGCTGTTCAATCAGTTCAAAGCAGAGGGTCTTCGAGCCTTCGGCATAGAAAGGTCGTATGTTGATGTTAACGAATGCCCACGGATAGACACCACCGATTTCACTGCAGAGCCGGTTAACATCGTCATAAGTGCCGGTAATGCCGACGACTGTGGGGTTGTAAACGAGGGATGCGACGACCTTGCCGACTTCGAGGTCAGCGGGGATGAAGATGAAGCAGTTGAGTTTAGCAATCGCGGCGTGCGCTGCGACGGCGTTAGCGAGGTTACCAGTAGAGGCGCAAGAGACGGTGTCAAAGTCGAACTCTTTTGCCTTGCTTAAAGCGACTGCAACAACACGGTCTTTGAAGGAGAGCGTCGGGTGGGAGACAGAATCGTCTTTGATGTAGAGCTCCTTGATTCCGAGCGCGTCTCCGAGGTTTTTGGCACGGATGAGGGGTGTGAAGCCTGTGTTATGTCCATCCGTGGGTTCTCCATCAATTGGGAGGAGGTCGGCGTAGCGCCACAAATTTTCGGGTCCATTTTCTATTCTGCGTCTTGAGATAACTTTTTTTATCTCTTCATAGTTATAGTCTACTTCGAGGGGGCCGAAACAGAATTCGCAAACGTGAAGCGGTTCCTTGGGATATTTGTTATCACATTCGCGGCATCTGAGGCCTAATATTTTTTCCATTGTTTCGTTCCTTGATAAGTTATAAGTTATAAGTTATAAGTTATAAGTTTAAAGAGGGTTTGGATTACCTAACACTGTTTGGTGACGCGGAAACCTCTTACCAAGAACTTATAACCAACAACTATTAACTATTTCAGATTGTCAACTTAAGGTTAAATTCGTTTTTGCCGGATTGTAGTGTGAGGCGGATGAAGAGTGCATGGTTTCCTATCCACCTAACATCGTCCGTGTTAGATTCAGTGAGTTGTAAACCGTCGTGGTCACCCCATACGGTGATCCCATAAGGCATTGCTCTTATCGACTCTACTGTGATAGCGATGCGTAATTCTGTACGGTACCGGGTCGGTGCGAAGGCTGTCAGCACGGGTTGGGTTGCCTCAGATTGTAACACGCGTTCGCTGGTATAATTTTTGATTTCAACAGGTTCCATCGTTCCTTCAACAAAGGCGAGTTCACATGCTGCATCGCAATAGAACGTCCTCAGTGTAGGTTTTGGGTTCGCGTCTCCGTCTTGTCTGTCTGTATCTGCCTCTACAATTGTTAGCGGTTCGGTCTGCTCATAGTTTTCCGTGTAATCATCGACTATCTGCGCGAGTGATAAGGTTTTCGTCTCTTGAACGCTAACGACGTGTGCGAAGTATGCATCTAAGCGTTCGAGTCCTTCTGCACCGAGCTGGGCAACGGTAAGTGGGTCTATATGTTCTACATAACCGATCCACTGATTCCACGCCGTGTTTTCTACATAAGTATCGTAATGTTGCTGCGCCGTTCCGTTGAGAAGCGCGGCACGGAGGTTATCGGTATCCTCTGCGAGATGTGTAGCGGTATGGTACGGCATACCGACGATGTTCCTGAATGGGGCTGTCGTATCTTTATCATCGGTCTCCCGCGGCACGATTGCGTCCATCACTGTTGAAGCCTCAAGCGGATAGAAACATCCGAAACCACCTCGGTCGGTTTCGGGTTCGGATGCATCAGGGTCGTCAGGATCGGTATTGCGTTGGTGCCAGTGATACCCCCAGAGTCCACGGAATCCTGACCGTTCGAGAGCCCGGAGCAGAACATCGTTTTTGAAGACTGCGCCTGCAATGTTCGGTTCTGCCCACGGCAGCGCGCGCTTGATTCTCTCCGACTCCTTGGCTATGTATTCTGGGAGTTTCTCGCGCATGTTGACGAGATGCACCGCCATGGCTTGCGTGCTATTGCCGGGGTTCGCCTCTTGTTGTGCCTCCCAACTTGCCTCCCAGATCGGTTTGATATCGAGCATAAGCAGAGGAACGTCGCCGTTCTCGGTGTGCCATTGAGCGATTAACTTTGCGACAACGGACACCGATTTCGTGTCTACCACCCACGTTATTGGAATTCCGTATTTATGCGCCGTTTCCGCCAGCAGTCGCATCCCGTCAAGTCGTTGTCTCCTATCCTCTCCTGCTATCGCTGTGCTTACCAATCCGTAGTTTAACATTTTTTATTTATAGTAAAGTCGATAATTAAAGAGACATTTCAATGATTGCGGAGACCGCCCCCTTCGTAGGGGCGAGGTTCCCTCGCCCGCTGTGGGGTGTCTCATTAATTTTGGAATCCACTATAGTAATGAAGTTTCCAGTTTCCAGTAAAAGAGGTATTCGGTGAATCCAACGTCTCTATAAGGGCTGGGTAACCCAGCCTCTACGGTTACTGGTTACTATCACACTGGCACCTATTCCAAAAAGACGGTAACGCCCATATCTGCGTATTTCTGGCGTGTACTGGGGTTACCATTCCTGAAACAGACAGCGGTTGTCGTTCCTTCCAAAGCTTTTGCGACGTATTCAACACAAGCGTCTACGGTCTGAAGCGAATGATTTGGGTGTTGTTCCATGCTGAATGTCAGATCAGCGGGTCCGAAGGAGAGGCAATCGACACCCGGCTTGGCAAGGTGTCTTGCATGGGTGACGGCTTCTATGGATTCGATCTGCATCCAAAGGACTCCGTTGTTGTTCCACCATTCGGCATATTCGAGCCGTTCTTTGCCTGCGGAATTGACGCGCGCTGCGCCGCCCCAGCTTCGGATGCCTTGCTGCGGGTAGTAGAAGGCAGCGACTGCCTCGTTCACCGTCTCGTCTAATTCGACTTGTGGAACTTCGATGCCGGTGGGACCGAGGTCAAGGTAGTTCCCGATAAGATAAGCGTTTCGGGTATGTTTAATCCGAAAGTTGACGGGGATACCGAGTTCGTTTGCCATATTGCAGAAAGCAACGAGCCGATCTTCGTTGTATGGAGAGTGCTGACTATCGACGGCGACAAAATCGTAGCCGCCGTTTTCGACTCTGGCAATCAGATCCTCGCGCGATGTTGATAGAGAGGCGTTAGCACCGTAGACGAGTTCTCCGTTGTGTATCCGCTGTTTTAAATTTGCTGCCGACATTATCATCCTCGCTTTTCTGTTGCAGCTTGAAAGCCGTGCTTGCAGTTAAGTCGTGTTTGGGGTTCGCTTTTTAGTTTTTAGTGCCTATGAATGTAAGTCGCATAGCGAGATACCGTTCTGAAACCGAGGCAGGCACTGTATACTCCGACTGAGCCTTTATAATTATACCCTAAAAACGGCTTTCTGTCAACGGATTTGTGGATTGTAGCCAGGGCTATTCAGTTTTCGGTTTTTAAGTCCGATTTTGGTCCCCAGACCCGGTAGGTTCGGTTTGCAACCGAACCTACCAGAACTGCGGATCGAGAATCTTGTTTCTTCTAAAATTGACGCATAAGGTCCGGTGAGAAAAAAATATTACGCACTTTTCAAGCAAAATTAGCAATCTTTATTAAATTGATTTGCTTTTTTTTTTTAAATATCATATAATCTTAGTCATATATAGATTTTATAATTAATATTCTATATAATAATAAATAATTGATTAGTTATAACTACAGATGTTGATGGTATTGTCCGTCTCGGCGAAACCCGACATCTCACTTTTATCAAACTCACGTTAATTTTACCTATTGGCGTACGCGTTTGAAAAAACGTGACACAAGTCCGTTTTTTGAACGCCAAAATCCAATGTCCGACGAGATGAGAAAAATGCGAAGTAGATGCCTCAATATTAACATTGCAAAATCGACTTTCCCAGCACCCCGACTTAACGGTGTGTGCGATGAGAGTATACGCTGCTTTTCAGGAGGTTCGTTGATCCTGCGTATTATCAACGCAGAGTTAACTGTTCTATCTGCATGGCTAACAGCCCCCCCTCGCTTATCTAATAATAAGTATTATTCTTCACAAGATAGTATAGTTTTCAAAGCCGTTTTATCTTTGGCGTGCCTGCGCGCGTTTCGTCTTGCACGGAACGTTTCGTCGCGGGCTGTTTTTGTTGCATTCGACTTTTCTGAATCCATCTTATCCCTACCACTTCTAAAGGAGTTATCATGAAACTACTATTGGAAAATAAAAGATATATCGTATCAACTTTCCTGACGATTTTGATGGTTTTTGGTACATCTATATCAGGTTATGCGAATAACGCGCCTGTGTTCACAGAGGGGGCCCGCGCGATCCGCACTGTCGCGGAGAACACCGCAGCCGGCACAAATATCGGCGAACCTGTCGCGGCGACAGATGCCGATGGAGATGTGCTGACCTATACTAAGGGGTGGCTGGATAGCACAGCATTTAGTGTCGACACTGCTACCGGGCAAATCCGAACCAAAGCACCCTTGGACTATGAAACGAAGAACGTCTACTCGTTTTCCGTTTTTGCCAACGATGGCAATGGCGGTAGAGTTGTCATTCTCGTCACGATCAATGTGACAGATGTCGATGAAACACCTGCGAATAATGCGGAAACACCTGCGAATAATGCGCCTGTGTTCGCGGCCGGTAGCAACACGACGCGCACCATCGCAGAGAATACTGCCTCCGGCAGAAATATCGGCACGGCTATTGCAGCCACCGATGCAGATAGTGGGGATACTTTAACCTATAGTTTGAGTGGGACAGATGCAGCAGCGTTCAGTATCGTCAGCGCATCCGGGCAGCTCCAAACAAAGAATGCATTGGATTATGAAACCAAGACCTCCTATTCCGTGAGAGTTTCAGTCTCTGATAGCAATGGTGGCAGTGCCTCTATTGAAGTGGCCATCAACGTCACGGATGTCAATGAGACACCTAACTTCCCGACTGAAAGAGCCACACGCACCGTCGCGGAGAACACGGCTGCCAACACAAACATCGGCGATCCCTTCCAAGCGACAGACCCGGATAACGGGGATACCTTGACCTACTCGCTGCATCGCGGCGATGCGTCCGCGTTTCGGATTGACGCCAGTACAGGGCAACTCCAAACCAAGGTTGCCCTCGATTTTGAAACCAAGAACCTTTACAACGATCTCGCCATACGCACAACCGATAGCGAGGGTAACTTTGATGCGATCTTTGTCACTATCACTGTCACCAACGTCAACGAAGCACCCGTGTTCACCAATAGCAGCACGACGCGCACTATCGCAGAAAATACTGCATCCGGCACAAACATCGGCGCGGCTTTTGCTGCCACCGATGTAGACAGTGGGGATACGTTGACGTACACCCTTGGTGGCATAGATGCGTCCGCGTTCAGCATTGTCAGCACTACCGGGCAACTCCAAACCAAGAATGCCTTGGATTATGAAACAAAGACCACCTATTCCGTCACGGTTTCTGTCTCTGACAGCAATGGTGGGCGTGCGTCTATTGATGTGACTATCAACGTCACGGATGTCAATGAGAACCGCGCACCCGTATTCAGTGATGGCGATAGCACGACACGCGTCGTAGCAGAAAACACAGCCTCCGGTGAAAACATCGGCACGCCTGTCGCTGCAACGGATCCCAATAGTGGGGATACGTTGACCTACACTCTTGATGGTGACGATGCGGCAATGTTCAATATCGTCACCACATCCGGGCAACTGCAGACCCATGCAGCCCTGGACTATGAAACAAAGAACGCCTATTCGGTGACTGTTACTGCCTCCGATGACAGTTTGACAGATACCATCACCGTCACGATCAATGTCAGAAACGTCAATGAGGCACCCACCTTTACTGACGGTAGCAGCGCGACGCGTGCTATAGCAGAGAACACGGACTCCGGCACAAATATCGGCGCGCCTGTCGCCGCGACGGATCCGGAAGATGACGCGATCACCTATAGGCTGGGTGGTAACGATGCGGCAGCGTTCAGTATTATCAGCACATCCGGGCAACTCCAAACCCGCGCGGCGTTAGACTTTGAAGTGAAAAATTCCTACTCGGTGACGGTTTCTGCTGCCGGTGGCAATGGTGGTAGCACCAACATCCCTGTCACGATTAGTGTCACGGATGTCAATGAGGCACCGAGTTTCCCGACTGAGACTGCCACACGCACCGTTGCGGAGAACACGGCTGCCGACACAAACATCGGCGATCCCTTCCAAGCGACAGACCCCGATACTGGGGATACATTGACCTACTCGCTGCATCGCGGCGATGCGACAGCGTTTCGGATTGATGCCAATACAGGGCAGCTCCGAACCAAGGCAGCCCTCGATTTTGAAACAAAGAACCTTTACAACAATCTTGCCATCCGGGCAACCGATAGCGAGGGGAACTTCGATGCGATCTTTGTCACAATTAATGTCACCAACGTCAACGAAGCACCTAACTTCCCCGATGACATCCGCACGGCGCGCACCATCGCAGAGAATACTGCCTCTGGCACAAACATCGGCGCGGCTTTTGCGGCCACAGATGTTGACACCGGTGATACGTTGACCTATAGTCTGGATGGGGCGGATGCGGCAGCGTTCCGTATCGTCAGCACTACCGGTCAACTCCAAACCAGCGCAGCGTTAGACTATGAAACCCAGTCGTCCTATTCGGTGACGGTTACTGTCTCTGATAGCAATGGCGGGAGCAATAGGATTACCGTTACTATCAATATTACAGATGTATCCGAATTTCTTCCTGTCAATCAACGCACGCCAGAGGTGCGGGTTGCGATTGTCTCAGCGGTGCCAGGCGTGAGTAATGCCGACGATGTGACTGCCGCACATCTTGCTGAAATCAACCGACTGCTTATATACGGTAAAAACATCACATCCCTGAAAGCTGGAGATTTCAGTGGTCTGACCGCACTGACAGAACTCGTTCTGTATATCACTTCCATCAGCGATATATCCTCGCTTAAGGATTTGACCGCAGTGACAACCCTCAATCTGCATAACAACGCCATCAGCGATATATCTGTGCTTGAACATCTGACCACCCTGACAGACCTCAATCTGAGTAACAACGCCATCAGCGATATATCCGCCCTCGAGGATTTGACCGCACTGACAACCCTCAGTCTGAATGACAACACCATCAGCGATATATCCGCCCTCGAGGATTTGACAAATCTGGCAGCCCTCTATCTGCCTGAAAATTCCATCAGCGATATATCCGCCCTTGAGGATTTGACATCGCTGAGAACCCTCCATCTGAAGGACAATCCGATTTCAGATTACGGACCGCTCCTCAGACTCAAGGCAGCCATTGAGGCAGCCGGTCATAGTCTTTCTATGGATTACAAACCACCCGTATTTACCGATGGCAGCAGCACGACGCGCACCATCGCAGAGAACACCGCAACCGGCACAAACATCGGCACGCCTGTCGCTGCAACGGATGCGGATAATGATACACTCACCTATAGCCTCGATGGCGACGATGCAGCCGCGTTCCGTATCGTCAGCACATCCGGGCAGCTCCAAACCAGCGCAGCGTTAGACTATGAAACCCAGTCGTCCTACTCGGTGACGGTTTCTGCCTCCGATGTCATAGGTTTGAGTGATAGCATTACTGTTACGATCAACATCACAGATGCCAATGAAGCACTCCCCAGCTTCACCGATGGCGATAGCACGACGCGCGCAGTTGCAGAGAATGCAGCATCCGGTGAAAGCATCGGTCTTCCTGTTACAGCAACCGATGCCGATGATGATGATGATACGCTTACCTATAGCCTCGGTGGCGACGATGCGGCTTCGTTCAGTATCGTTAGCACTACCGGGCAACTGCAAACCCGCGCAGCGTTAGACTATGAAACCCAGTCGTCCTACTCGGTGACGGTCTCTGTCTCCGATGGCAGGGGTGGCAGTGATAGCATTACTGTTACGATCAACGTCATGGAGGGCAATGGGAACAGTGAGAACCGTGCCCCTGTGTTCAGTGATGGCACCGCCACGACGCGCGTCGTTGCCGAGAACACGGCATCGGGACAGAATATCGGCACTGTAATTGCTGCGACGGATGCAGACACGGGTGATACGTCGACCTACACCCTCAGTGGTACGGATGCAGCCGCGTTCCGTATCGTCAGCACGTCCGGGCAGCTCCAAACCAAAGCCGCCTTAGACTATGAAACAAAGTCGTCCTACTCGGTGACGGTCTCTGTCTCTGATAGCAAGAGTGGCAGTAATAGCATCACCGTCACCATCTATGTCTCGGATATTGACGAATTGGGATTCGTTCCAGTTCAGTCGCGCTCGCCAGCAATGCGGGCTGCAATTGTTGCCGCAGTGCCAGGCATTTCCCGTGCCGAGGATGTGACTGCAAGGCATCTCGCGTCAATTAGAAAACTGACATTATCAAGTTCGGGCCCTGGTGCTCAGGCGGCTGGTGTTCAGGGACTTGATGGTCAAGTTGATGCGCAAGGGTTTGGTGATCAAGTTGGTGCGCAAGGGCTTGGAGATTTTGAAGCGGGTCTCCCGCAAATTCAAGGATTTGGTAGTATCTTCGGTCTGATTGATCTGACGGCTGAAGATTTTTCTGGGCTCACCGGATTGAAGAGATTCTGGGCGGATCACCAGTCTATCGCTGGTATATCTGGCCTGAGTAGCTTGAAAAATCTGGAACACCTCACTCTGACTTCCAATTCCATCAGAGATATATCTGCCCTGAGAGGCTTGACCAAGCTGAAATGGCTCTACCTGAATGGAAATTATATCACTGATATATCAGCCCTGAGTGGCTTGAGCAATCTGGTAACACTCTATCTGCAGCACAATAATATCAGTAGTATACCTAACCTGAGTGGCATGACCAGTCTGGCAACACTCTATCTGCAACACAATAATATCAGTAGTATAGCTGACCTGAGTGGCATGACCAATCTGACAAATCTCCAGCTGCAGCACAATGATATCACTGATATATCTCACCTGAGTGGCTTGACCAAGCTGCTATGGCTCCGTCTGAATGACAATAATATCACTGATATATCTCACCTGAGTGGCTTGACCAAGCTGCTATGGCTCTATCTGGAGAACAATTCTATCACTGTAGTATCTGCCCTGAGTGGCATGACCAAGTTGGATGAGTTACAGATCGCAGGCAATTCGATTACAGATTTAAGCCCTATCAGGACACTCATGGACAGCCACAAGCTTAGGCTCGTTGATATTACAGTTCCGGCAGCACCACCATCTGTTGAAGTATCTCCTGTGATCCCTGATACAACCGCGTTGCTGTCAAACTACCCCAACCCCTTCAACCCAGAGACCTGGATCCCGTATCAACTCGCCACGCCTGCTGACGTTACGCTAACGATCTACGATATTCGGGGTGTTGTGGTGCGGGAGTTGAAGTTAGGGCATCAACTTGCCGGTATGTATCATAGTCGTAGCCGTGCGATCCATTGGGATGGCAGAAATGGTGTAGGTGAGAAGGTGGCGACAGGCATCTATTTCTACACACTCAAAGCCGGTGATTTCACCGCGACACGCAAGCTGTTGATACGGAAATAGCACGGCGGGGTTGTGTTGGATAACGCGGATAAACGCGGATTTTATAGCAAAATCCACAATTAATGAGACATCTATAGAAGGCGAGGTTCATGAAGTTTAATTTTTTAATTCGGTAATTTCTTGGTCAGTCCGGTTCGGTTTGAAACCGAACCTACCAGGCCTGCGGAGAATATAGAATTACCGAAATATTTTCTTAAACTTCATCAAACCCCGCCTGCGGTTGATTTATTTTTGCTTTTACTATAAAACTAAATAGTCCTGGGATTGTAGCGGGCAATCAGCAGTTGGAAACCATCCGTTGTCGGTTGTGATCAGATAATAACGCCTTTCAGTGGAAAATCGATATCTACGGTTCGCTGGGTAGATAGATAACATCGGGCGGTACAACAATTTTTCTGGAACTATCCGGTGGCTGGTAAAACCATTGTAGCGCGATACGATATCGGGGGCCTTGGAAATAGTGGATCTCAACAGGATGCATACCTATGTCAAGTTCTATGCGGCCCTGTTTATTGACTGTCCCATGAATTCCGTCGTTATCTATTATGAGTTCTCCATTAATATAGAGTTGTGAACCGTCGTCTGAGCTAAGTTCAAAGGTGTATATCCCAGGTGTGTCAATCCTCAATTCTGTGCGAAAGCGAATCGCGAAATTCTCAGTGACAGATAGCATGTCAGGCATCGGGAATCCTATAGCGTAGTTCCGTGTGGGGACATTTAAGTTTACTGCAATAAAGGTATCGAGTGGGAACAGATGATTAAAATTGGGCATTCGGAAGATACGCACACCGGGTACGAACACTTCTCCGATTAATCCGTGTCCTGGCATCGCTCCTGTATCGAAAATTCCAAGCCCTCTTCTTATATCATTACCGAGGCTGATATTAGAAACTGGACTGGGTGCCTCTATTTGCGGCAGATCGGTGTAGGTAACGATATCGGCAACGGCATCAGCACGAATCGGTGCTTTAGGTACACTTGCTTGTAGCGCGTAAGTTGACGAAGGCAGCGAAGCATCTGATACCCCAGCATTTGCCATCTGTCGGTTTGGACGGGCGCGCCGGTGCAAAATCCGCCGCCGAACCTGCGTTTCAGGGGCAGCTTCCAATATCTCCGCGGCTATATACTCTTTCTCCGTATCAAAATGATAGGCGAGGAACACAGAAACAACGAACATCAAAGCAATATGTACACAAAGTGACAATAATAATGCACGACTTGTGTGTTTTCGTATTCTCATATCTTCGATCCTTTAGTATAATATCAGATGGATACCGAAGTTGTGATATTTTCAGTGTAGCATCTGCAAATTACGTATTTGACAACCGTCTATTGCTCTTTTTCTCTAATTGTAACGTCCAATCCGGAGACATCTTCAATGAAACTTTCGGCTTCTTGCAAGGTAATCTCTCCTCTGCTAAAGGCTTCTCTGGCAAGCGTTCCTGCATGATGTGCGACTTCTGCTTTATCGACAAGTTCTACCCAGTCTTGAAGCCATTCCCGCCGTCTCGCTACGACGGCTTCGCTGGGTTGTATGAGCTCTACACCGAGTTCAAAGGCTTTTGGAAGAACCTCCGTCGGTTTCATCTCAAAAATTTGTTCGCGCAAGTCTGCATTTATCCTACCGGTCTTGTTATACTCAGCCCTCACGGACAAGACGCTACTTGTTGTATCCCAGTGACCGAGAAATTCTGATACCCTCGGGTCATTTCCATGCAGCTCCTGAAGCATTTCCTTTAACTCAGCACGTGTTCTGCCTATGTTTATGGAGTCAAACACAGAAAACTCGTCAAAGAAAGCAAAGGCATCGTCAAAAATGATGTCAATTTCTGCTTGAGAAAGGCTAACGACATCTTCCGTGCCGAGTTGGGTTCCGTTTTGTGCCGCCTCGCTTTGCGTTGCGTCGCTGTGCCTCTGAATATCTGCAGCAGATGGATCAATTTCCGTTGTTTCGTTCTGGCCTTGATCAGCTTGCCAAAGGTGGCTGTTTGGAGTCGTGCCACCAATAGGTTCTGGCATGTCATCTACAATGGTTTCTGCATCGACCTGTTTTGATTGCGGTGTCGGCAACCGCTCTGCGAATTTTTGATTGCGGTGCTCGGCGTAAAAAAACAGTCCAGCACATAATAGGACTATGGCGATGCTTGTAATCGTTAATGTTTGGGCTGAAATCATTTTGCGATCTCCTTGTGAACTTGCTTTTAAGAATCCCAATTACCACTAACAAATTTTGGGGGTTCAATAGTTTATATTAAGTAAGATGTCCAAAAGAACTTTAACGTTCAAAAAAAATCATAGTAGGTCATCATATTTTTAAAAAGTTAAAAAAAGGGCTTGAAAAAAGATCGTAGATTTGATAGTCTTATGGTGCATAAGATGTCCTCTGCATGTTGACTCAAAGATGGTTTTCTGAGTCATCAGGATGTCATCTCATGCGCTAAAAACCGAAAACTATAGTAAAACCTACAATTAACGAGACATCTATAAAAGGCGGGGATACAATCCCTGAAAAAACACCCAAGCAAAAACCCTGCAGTGAAGGGTATGTTGTTTTTTAGAGTGCTGCATTATTTTTTGGTTTTACTATAAATCGTCCTGACGGCTAATTGCTATGCTATTGACAATATCAACTACTTACGCTCCCGCGACAGACCTCGGTTATCTGCTGCATAAACATCCTGCGCGGATTCAATCCTTTGGGCTCTCCTTTGGGCAAGCACACGTCTTCTACCCGGAAGCAGACACCGAAAAATGTACAGCAGCCCTGCTCCTTGATGTCGATCCGGTCGCTCTTGTGCGCCGTCCTCACGAAAATTTCGCGCTCGCGCAATATGTTAGCGATCGTCCTTACGTCGCTTCGTCGTTTTTGAGCGTCGCACTTGCGCGCGTCTTTGGCAGCGCGTTGTCCGGCAAGTGCAAAGATCGTCCACAACTCGTAGAGACTCCGATCCCTTTAAAGGCAGAACTATCCATCTTGCCCTGTCGCGGCGGTGAGAAACTGTTGCGACAACTTTTCGAGCCGCTCGGTTACACAGTAACAGCAGAACAACATAAGTTAGACCCGCACTTCCCAGATTGGGGACAAAGCCGTTATTTTTCAGTGGTACTTGAGAATACATGTCGCTTGAGCGAACTCCTCACGCATCTTTACATTTTGATGCCTGTGCTTGACGACGAGAAGCACTACTGGGTCGGCGAGGCGGAGATCGAAAAACTCTTAAAACATGGTGAAGATTGGCTCGCTGAGCATCCAGCACAAGAATCCATTGCCCGTCGCTACTTGAAGCATCAACGCCACCTTACGCATGAAGCACTCGCCCAATTGCGCGAAGAAGATGCCCAAGAGATGAGCGAAGCAACGCAAGCAGAAAAAGAGACAGTCGTTGAAGGACAGATCGGTCTAAACGATATCCGTTTAACTACGGTGACTGAGATGCTCAAGCAATCCGGTGCGAAAAGCGTTCTCGATTTGGGGTGCGGCGAAGGGAAACTCCTCCGTAAATTATTAGCCGAAAAGCAGTTTGAAGAGATCGTCGGAATGGACGTTTCACATCGCGCCCTGAAGATCGCACGAGAACGACTCCATTATGACAGGTTACCAGAGAAAGAGAAAAAACGGATTCGGTTGTTTCAAGGCTCGCTCGGATATCGAGATAAACGCTTGGCTGGGTACGATGCCGCTGCTGTGGTAGAAGTCATTGAACACTTAGATTTGCCACGTCTCGCGACTTTTGCGCGCGTCCTGTTCGAGTTTGCTTGTCCTCGGACAGTTGTGCTGACAACACCAAACATAGAATATAACGTCAAATTTGAGAACCTGCAGGCGGGAAACTTTCGGCACAAAGACCATCGCTTCGAATGGACACGGGACGAATTTCAGGCTTGGGCAGCGGGTGTTGCAAAACGCTTCGGCTACGCCGTTGTGTTTCACCCGATCGGACCGGAGGTTGAAGACATCGGCTCTCCAACACAGATGGCAATCTTTAACCGCAAAAATTGATAAATAAGACAAAAATTCACCGCAACGAACCGCAAGGAAAATAAAAGATGTCCAACGCTTCTCAAAATTCAGAGCCGCAAGCTCGTAATAAAATGGAGGGCGATTCTACGAAAAGACGCACCTTTCGCCAAGCCCGCCTGACCGAACCGGAAAAAAAAATAAATATTCCTGATCCCTCACTTGTCATCCTTATAGGACCCTCAGGTTCAGGGAAGTCCACCTTTGCACATAAGCATTTTAAACCGACTGAGATTCTTTCATCGGATTTCTGTCGAGGGCTCGTCTCTGACGACGAGACCGATCAGACCGCAACCAACGATGCGTTTGAGGTGCTACATTTCATCGCAGCAAAACGGCTCGCTGCCGGGAAATTGACGGTCATTGACGCAACAAATGTTCAGGTCGAAGCACGGAAACCTTTGATTGCACTGGCGCGCGAATACCACTACTTAACCGTTGCCATTGTGTTCAACATACCTACGAAACTCTGTCAAGAGAGAAATGCGGCACGTTCAGACCGCAATTTTAAACCGCATGTTGTCCGTCAACAGAGCCAACAACTTCGTCGCTCACTGCACAATCTCAAGCGCGAAGGTTTTCGGAACTTCCTTTATGTCATGTCCACACCCGAAGCAGTTGATGCCACCCCTATCGAACGGCAACCGTTATGGACGAATCGCACAGACGAGCAGGGACCGTTTGATATTATTGGCGATATACACGGCTGTTTCGATGAACTTGTTGAATTACTCAAAGCACTCGGTTATGCCATCTCAACGCAGCAAAACGGTGAAACGGTTGTCGAGCCACCACAAGGCAGAAAAGCGGTTTTCGTTGGCGATTTTGTTGACCGGGGTCCAAAGGTCGCCGAAGTGTTACGCTTGGTCATGCGGATGCAAAAGACTGGCGCGGCGATCTGTGTGCCGGGGAATCACGACGTAAAACTGGTGCGTGCGCTTCGCGGCAGAAACGTAAAGCCGACACACGGGTTAGCGGAATCGCTCGCGCAATTAGAGACCGAATCAACCGAATTCAAGACACAAGTCGCAGAATTCCTTGATAGTTTGGTAAGCCACTACGTCCTTGATCATGGCAATCTCGTTGTCGCGCATGCCGGAATGAAGGCAGAATTACAAGGTAGGGCATCAGGACGTGTACGGGAATTCGCACTCTATGGCGAAACCACAGGGGAGACCGATGAATTCGGTTTTCCGATTCGGGTCAATTGGGCTGACGAGTATCGCGGTGCCGCAACAGTCGTTTATGGGCACACGCCAGTCGCCGAACCGCAATGGATAAACCGCACAATCAACATTGATACCGGATGCGTTTTCGGTGGCAAACTCACGGCACTACGATACCCTGAAAGAGAACTCGTATCTGTCCCCGCGCACCAGACCTATTATCAACCCATCAAGCCGCTCCTTGATAAAGCGTACGACCAATCTTCTGCCAAAACCGACGCGTATAACGATGTCTTAAACATCGATGATGTACTCGGAAAACGCGTTATCAACACGCGGTTACATCACAATGTGACAATCCGTGAAGAGAATACAATAAACGCATTGGAAGTGATGAGCCGTTTTGCTGTAAACCCGAAGTGGCTTATATACCTTCCACCGACAATGTCGCCAACCGAAACGACAAACAGACACGGGATGCTCGAACACCCAACCGAGGCATTCACTTATTATCGTAAGCAAGGTGTATCCAAGCTCATTTGGGAAGAAAAACACATGGGGTCCCGCGCGGTCGTCATCGTTTGCCGAGAACCGGAAACCGCAAAAAAGCGATTTGGTATCGCAGACGACACGCTCGGCATCTGTTACACACGGACAGGCAGACGTTTCTTTGAAGATACCGCAATTGAAACCGAGTTGCTGAAACAGGTGAAAGAAGCCATAGATAAAGCCGATTATTGGGAAACGCTCAATACAGATTGGGTCTGTCTCGATTGTGAACTCATGCCTTGGTCCGTTAAAGCACAGGAGTTGTTAAGACAGCAGTACGCGCCAGTAGGGACATCGGCGAGTGTCGCTCTCGGAGAAACGCTTGCATCTTTAGAAACTGCTGCCGAACGCGGTGTCGAGGTAGACGTTATATTAGATGACTATCGCCAACGCGCAGCCGCAGTGACCGAGTATATCAAGGCTTATCAGCAATACTGTTGGCACGTCGAATCTGTAGACGATCTAAAACTCGCGCCATTTCATCTACTCGCAACGGAAGGCACGGTGTACTTCGACAAAAACCATCTGTGGCACATGGAAATGCTTAGCAAACTCTGTCAAAATTCTGACAACAACCTATTGTTTGCAACTTCCTACGGGGTCGTTGATGTGACTGACGACACAAGCCAAGCTGAGGCGATCCGTCGATGGGATGAACTTACGGAGCAAGGCGGCGAAGGCACGGTCATCAAACCCCTGGATTTTATTGTTCAAGGAAACCAGCGAGGGTTGGTACAACCTGCAGTGAAGTGCCGAGGGCGTGAGTACCTGCGGATCATCTACGGCCCCGAATACACCTTGCCTCAAAACTTAGAACGTCTCCGTTCCCGCGGACTCTCTCATAAACGTTCGCTTGCGCTTCGAGAGTTTGCCTTGGGTGTTGAAGCACTTGAGCGTTTCGTGCATCGCGAACCGTTATCCTATGTTCATGAATGTGTTTTCGGAATCCTATCCCTCGAAAGTGAAGCAGTTGACCCAAGACTCTGAAGTTTTTTGATGCAAATTCCCCTAAATCGCAACAAACCTTACAAAATATGATACACACACCAACAATGAAAATTCAATTAATGCGCTGCCTCTTATTTCTTTCTATGAGTTTAGCATTAGGCACAGGGTGTACAACGCCAGATACCATCAATCATCTCCCATCCGAAGATGACTCCGAGGTTGTACTCGAAGACTACCGACTCACCGAAGACGAAACATGGGAACCCGAGAAGACGTACATTATAAATGGGACTTTAGAAATTCCACAAGATACAACCCTCAATATTTCACCCGGGACCACCGTTAAATTTGGGAGAGGATCACGCATCGCCGTTCAAGGTATCCTAAAGATTGGGCCCCCTTTAGCACAAGAGCAGGTAACCGAACTCGTACATCTCACATCCGACAACATCGGACCGTCACCCGGTGATTGGAACGGTATTTTCTTTGACCACACACACGATCTGGAGAGTTTTATCAGAGGTGCTGTTATAGAATATGCTACCATCGCTCTGGATATTAAGACGACATCACCAACGATAACAGAATGCACGCTCCGCCACAACGAAACCGCTATCGCTTTGGATGGGAGTGATGCAGACATCCATCACAACGATATTCTTGACAACAATATCGGGATTAGCACGATCGGACGTCAGACGCTTCCCCGTATCGAGAAAAACAGTATCACGAAAAATGAGACAGGTATCTTCTCTGAAAATGTCCAGTCTATCATTCAACATAACAACCTGAATGCAAACATCTTCGCCCTGAGGTTAAATGTGAAGTTCGATTTTACGATACCGAACAACTGGTGGGGCAGTGCGGACCCTATTGAGATCATGGATACTATCATCGACGGTGGCGATCCGGGGTTGATTATTAAACAGATAGGCACTGTGCTTTATGAACCGTTTGCGGATGCCGAGATCGCTGATGCAGGTTTTCCATATCCGACACTCCTTACTGAATTAAAGTAAACCCATAATTATTTACACACGCGGAGGACTGTAGGGGTTGGGTTACCCAACCTCTACAAAGTCACAAGGAAAAATTAAAATACTTAAAAATATAATAGCAGCCCTAATTTGCTTATCAGGCATACATATCCTTATTCGCGAGTGGATGTGCAGGAATCGAGTCGCCATCCTCATGTATCACGATCCGAAGGCTACGATTTTTGCCAAACACCTCGGTTATCTCTCGCGCCATTGGACGTTTATTTCATTTGAAACCTTGGTGACTGCTATCTATCAGAAGGATTTTTCACGGATTCCACCGAAAAGTGTTGTCATTACGATTGATGACGGGCACGGCGGTAATATCAAACTCTTGCCCCTCTTTAAGCAGTATCGTATCCGTCCAACCCTCTTTGTTTGTACCCAAATTATTGGGACCTATCGGCATTTTTGGTTTAAAATGGCAGGACAGTCCAAAACGGAAAGAGAAAAACTCAAGAGACTCCCAAATGCAGACCGTTTATTACACTTGAAGCAGACAACCGACTTTGAACAGGAGAAGAGTTACGCAGACAGACAAGCATTAAACATAATCGAAATAAAAGAGATGGCTGAGAACGTCGATTTTCAACCCCATACCCGGTTCCATCCGATTCTGACGCACTGTACAGAAACGGAATGTAGACAGGAAATCCTCGGAAGCAAAATCGATTTGGAAAAACTTTTGGATATCGAATGCTCCCATTTTAGTTACCCGAACGGCGATTATACAGACCGCGAAATCGAGATCGTCAAAACAGGTGGGTTCCGCTCGGCACGCACAACGGATATAGGATGGAATACACTGGAAACTGGACCTTATCAACTGAAGACTGTTCCGATTGCTGATGATGCTGGACTCCTTCTTTTCCGGGCACAGCTGACAACAATCCCACAACGGTTAGGTGAATGGGTAAATTCTTTACACCCTGGCGTGCCCCGAAGATAATTTGAAACTTGATATTTTGTGTTCCGTATACTACCATATCGGGATATTGAATGCGTTTTCTTGCAACCTCTGAGGCGTTGTTGTTCTAAGATACGAAAACCGGAACATCATCGAGGATAATAAAATGCACACTATTCTAAATGTCTCACAAAATTATTATGTCCGCGGCGGCTCTGACCGATACTTTTTTGTGCTTGCTGAACTGTTGAAAAAGCACGGCCATCAAGTCATCCCTTTTACAGCCGCGAGCACTAAGAATGAACCATCTGAATGGGCAGGTTACTTTCCGCGCGGTGCGGATTTCGAGCACCCGGGAACCGGCGACTTACTGCGTTTTGTATATTCACGCGATGCCGTGAAATCAATTCAGAAATTATTAGGCAATACAGACGTAGATATCGCGCACTTTCATATCTACCACGGTAAACTCACTGCCTCAATTTTAGGGAGCCTAAAAAAAGCCGGTATACCCCTTATTCAGACGCTGCACGATTATAAGTTAACGTGCCCGGTGGCTACGCATTTGTCAAGCGATGAAATTTGTGAAGCATGTGAAGGTAAACACTTCCGGCGTGCCCTTCCAAAGCGGTGTAACAGGCGCTCACTCGCGCGTACAGCATTGAGTGTCACTGAATCTTACGTCTCTCGTTTCCTCGGTTCAGTCGATAAGTTTGATCATTTTATCTCTGTGTCCCATTTTCTCAGGAAAAAGATGATACAGTACGGGATCCCTGAAAATAAGATTTCAACGGTTCACAACTTTACAGATGTCTCTGACATCGTCCCGAATTTTTCTGTCGGTGAATATGTCCTCTATTTTGGTCGGGTGGATCGCAGCAAAGGTATTCTAACATTGATAAAGGCGGCAGCTCCACTTAAACAGATCCCGCTCTATATTGCTGGAGATGGCGAAGCAATGTCTGAAGTCCAGCAGATAATAGAAGAAAATGGGTGCGAACATATTCGCCTCTTGGGTTTTAAACAGGGCGATGAACTCCGTGAATTGATTCTAAACAGTATGTGCACAGTTTTGCCATCCGAATGGTATGAAAATTGCCCTATGGCCATTTTAGAATCCTTTGCTTACGGTAAATCGGTAATTGGCGCGAATATAGGTGGGATACCAGAATTGATAGAAGATGAGGTTGATGGGTTTTTGGTGCCACCCGGAGAACATGAATTATTACGTGACCGTTTACTATGGATGTCTGAACATAAAACCGAAGTGGCAGAGATGGGTAAAGCCGCTCGAAAAAAAATGGAAACACAATTTAATGCCGACATTCACTATGAAAAAATTATGGATGTCTATCGGGAGTTTTTGTAATAGAATCAAATCATAAGGAGACACGTGAAGCATGGCTTCAGAAATATCTTTGGTAGATTGTTTTTCAGAGAAACCGCCTTCAGCTTATTTCGATGAATCTAATTCGGACAAAACAGGTGTTCGGCACGATTATGGAAACCTATATGACGGGTTGTTTGCGTCGCTTCTTTTTCAAAATGGGATGCAGCCTATACGCGTCTTAGAGATAGGTGTCACTATGTTTGGTGAAGGCAGTGGACACGCTTTTGCGAAGATGCCGTTTGTAGAAAAATTTGTAGGACTTGATGTCAATCCGATTCAGGAAGATTTTGGTGAGAAGGGGATCTTTCTTAACGTTGATGCATACACCGAACAAGGTGTACAAGCTGCTGCCCGTTATGGACCCTATCATCTTCTGATTGATGACGCTGAACATATACACGTCCAACAAGTTGCATTTTTTACGATGTATACATCACTATGTGCCACACCGGGCGTCATGGTCTGCGAAGATGTACCAAAACTAACAATAGCGAAACGGCTTAAAGCCATTAAAGATCCCAGTCTTTTGCACGTACGGGTTCCAGGTTCCCTCATCGCATCAAAAGGTAAATTGGACAACAATGTGTTATTAAAAACGAACATGATAGGACTTGCGCGATAATCTAAAATTGCGTTATACTGTCTATCACGGCTTGTGGGAGTTGACTGGTTATTGTTTTGGTGGAACTTACGCAAAAGTGACGACAAGCAATACAAAACTTTTGATTTCTCGTCGTGTGTAATCACCAATAATTTATAATTCAAAATGAGGAGGATTGACATTGATAAAATTTCAGATAACCCTAATTACTGTTTTAATCAGTTGTATTGCCTTTGTGTCCTGCGACCGCGCCCAGGAAATGGTCGGACCGATGCTACCGGATAAGGACGCAATGGAACCTACTGACCTGGTAAAGCCCGATGATATGATAGGTATGGACGACGCAACTATGACAGGCCCCTCTGTCGTTATTAACGAACTGATGGCTGATAACGACAATATCATCGCTGACCCGCAAGGCGACTATGACGACTGGCTTGAGTTACACAATCTTACGGATAGTCCTGTAATGCTCACAGGAATGTACCTTTCTGACAAAGAGGACAATCCCACGAAATGGGAATTTCCCGAAAATACTGAAATTCCAGCGGATGGATATTTGATTGTGTGGTTGGATGAAGATCATGATGACGAAGATGCGACTGAAGGACTGCATGCCAACTTCAAATTGTCCAAAGGTGGCGAAATCGTTATGCTCGTGGATACCGATGCGAACGGCAATCAAGTCCTGGATAGCATTGCTTTTGGTGATCAGGAGACGGACGTTGCTTTTGGACGCTTGCCGGATGGTACTGGCGAATTTCAGGTTGTGCAGGCAACCCCTGGGGCGGCGAATATGGCAAATTAGAGCCCGAGGAACTACCTGAAATTGCTTCGGCGATGTCTGAGTTTCTGAAGTAACCAACTGGGTTTGTCAGGTAGGATTCTGAAGATTGGAAGGTAGCAGGTAGGTACATTTGTTCCACCTTCTTTTCTTCCGAATCTTCCGCTATTGCTCATTTGAAGGAGTATAAATTTTTTGAAAGTTTTCACATGTGCTGAATTAACGCCCACGCCGTTCTTAAACCAGACCTCAAGAGTTGTCAGCGTCATCATCCCAACCCTCATCACATGCGCCTTGTTTTTCATACCACACCAGATAGCAACCGCACAGACCGTCCATATTCCGGACCGCAACCTCAAGGCTGCTCTGGTGGCTGCCTTGGGCAAAAAAGCAGATGCTGGCATCACACGAGCAGAGATGGAAAGTTTGGAAGCACTTGACGCATTTGAATCTGGCATTCGTAGTCTAAAAGGTCTTGAATATGCTATCAATCTGACAGAACTGCATCTTGGATATAACCGAATCTCAGATTTATCACCGCTCAAAAATTTAACAAATCTGGAAATACTTGACCTTCATATTAACGGGAAGATATCAGATGTATCTCCGCTCAAGGATTTGATAAATTTACAATGGCTTTCACTTAGGGGGAACCAAATCTCAGATATATCTCCACTCAAAGATTTAACTAACTTGACATATCTACATTTAGCCGTCAACCATAAAATATCAGACGTGTCACCGGTCAGCACTATGACAAATTTGACATTCCTTGATATTGAGCTTAACAACATATCAGATGTGTCTCCGCTCAAGGATTTGACAAATCTGACCTACTTGGATTTTGACGACAATCAGGTACAGGATGTGTCTCCGCTCAAGGGTTTGACAAATCTGACGCGCTTGGATGCTTCCGACAATCAAATATCGGATGTATCTCCCCTGAGAAATATAACGGAGCTGATAGAACTGGATCTTGACACCAACGCTATAGCCGATGTATCCGCACTTGAGGGTATGACGGAGTTGATAGTATTGGATCTTCACGGCAACCAAATATCAGATATATCCGCACTGAAAAATATGACGAAATTGGTAGGTTTAGATCTTGACGATAATGAAATATCAGATATATCCGCACTGAAAAATTTAATAAAATTAAAAAAACTGCTGGATCTTGATGGCAACAAGATATCAGATATATCCGCACTGAAAAATATGATAAATCTGATAGAACTCGATCTCGATGGTAATAAGGTATCAGATATATCCGCGCTCAGTAATTTGACAAACTTGGCGATCTTAGATCTTCACGATAATGAAATATCAGATGTATCTCCACTCGGAGGTTTGGTGAACCTGACAGATTTGGATCTTGACGACAACCAGATATCGGATATATCTTCACTTAATGCTTTGACGAACCTGACAGTGTTAGACCTTGATAGCAACAACATATCGAATATATCCGCGCTCAGCGTAATGCTAAACCTAACAGAACTGGATCTTCATGATAATCAAATATCAGATATATCGCCACTGAAAAATATGGTAAACCTTACTGTGCTGGATCTGAGTGAGAATCATATATCGGACTTCTCACCGATCACTGGGTTGATAGGGAATCTGGTAGAGTATGATAATCGTAACCAATCAATCCTGTCTTTCAAGGCGGCAGATGTCAACCGAGATGGTATGATAAATATAATAGACCTCCTTTTGGTCAGTGCCCATTTTAGCGATCCTGATTTTGTGGACCTTGACATTTATCCGGATATCAATGACGATGGTGTCGTAGATGTGAAGGATCTGGTTGCTGTCGCAGCAGAGATCGATGCCGATGCTGCCGCACCGACACTCAGAAACACTTCAGTCGAAGTATCCAACCTCACTGCCGAGAACGTCGCACAATGGATACAACTCACCAAACATTTGAATACACAAGAGCTACATATTCAAAAGGGAATTGCTGTACTGGAACAGCTCTTAGCAGCTCTCACGCTCACAGAGACACTGCCCGAAAAAACAGCACTGCTGGCGAACTACCCGAATCCGTTTAACCCTGAGACATGGATGCCGTATCAGTTGGCGAAGCCAGCAGAGGTTAACATCTCTATTCATTCTGTGGATGGAAAACTCATAAGAACATTGGCGTTAGGGCACTTGCCTGCAGGCATATATCACAACAAATCCCGCGCGGCGCATTGGGATGGTCGAAATGAGGTCGGGGAGTCTGTCGCGAGTGGCGTTTATCTTTATAGATTCACTGCTGGTGATTTCACAGCTACCGGTAAGATGTTCATCCGCAAATAACGTCACGGGTATCGGAAGAACTATTTCGTTTGCGTTTTCGTGTGGTATGGGTCGTTTAGGTTTCCCAGTTGAGGTGTTTTCAGATGGACAGTCGGACCAGCAATCATCGGATTACATCCCGGATTGGAACGATGGAAAGATTGATTAACGCTATGCTTGTTGTAACTAATACGCTGACAGGAGAAAAAATGCGAATTTTAATATTATTGTCCGTTTTCTATTTCATGTCCCCCGCGTGGGGTCAAATTCAATTTGAAGACGTATCACAGCAGGCAGGGATTACACGCATCGGAGAAAGTTGGGGAAACGCTTGGGGCGATTTCAATAGTGACGGATACCTCGATTTATGGGCAACGAATCACCGACATAAGCCGAGTCTCTATCGCAACAATGGTGATGGAACCTTCACAGATATTATTGACGAGGTCTGGGACGCGAATCCCGATGCAGATACGCACGGCGCAGCATGGGCAGATTACGATAACGATGGCGATCAGGACTTAATTGTGTTATCGGGTGGCGGCGGTGGTTTAAGTGGCGCACGCACGAACCATCACAACCATTTCTATGTTAACGAGAACGGTATATTGGTAGAGCGCGCCGCCGAACTCGGTGTCAATTACCCGCTTCTGAGAGGGCGGACACCGCTCTGGCTGGATTCAAACCGTGATGGACGGCTTGATGTCCTGCTCGCTGGTGTTACCAGAACGGATGGCAGCGGTGGTTTAGTTACATCTGCCTTGTTCGGACAAACAATGAGTGGCTTTGAAAATATTAGCACCACCACCGGGGTCTCTCTGCAGGAGAGTGCCGCATTGGTGCAATACGCCGACATAACCGCAGACGGGAATATGGATATCATCCTGAGCTATCATAATTATCCGCTCGCTATATATGATACCTCTGGAAGTCCCTTTAATAACCTATTCGGGACACTTAGTATGCCCACCGGATATTCTGTCCACGATGCCGCAATCGCGGATTTCGACGGAGACCTGCGCCCCGATATCTTTCTTGCCCGTAGCCTCTACCAGTCTTACGCAGCACACGTACATCCACACAGATTAGAACTGAATCTGCGAGGCAATCCCGATGAGATAGGCATTAGTTTCAAAACGGAAGGCGACATCTCTTTTCAAATTTACTCCGAGTGGGGCCCGCGATTCAACTTGGTTAACATCGGAGCTGACGGACACTGGGTGACAAAATTTGATGGGGGCGAATTTCGAGGCGTAACCCGAGAAATCCGATCCGCGAAATTTGAAGTCACACTCTCTCCAGATGACCCAAGGGTTGTAGGATTAAAACCGCGACCTCAAAACGCACAATATGGGGTTTATATAGGCTATCAACCGGACACAAAAAGATGGACGTTCATCACTCAGCGGAAACCTATCATAGTTCTACTGGAAGCGACGCAACCTATCTCGGAGCTGGAGAGAATTAACTTTTCTCTCGGAGACCTGCGCGAGCAACCATTGTCTCAGCTCCTGATTAACCAAGGAAATGGGTTCCAGAATGCTGGCAATATAGGAAATTTCAATACTTTTGCCGATGGTCGATGTGTCGCAGTAGGCGACTTTGATAACGATATGGATATAGACATCTATGTTGTCCGTTCGTGGTCAACGGCGAATGTTCCCAATCGCCTCTATACAAACCTTGGTAACGGTTTATTCCTTGAAAGCCTTGATACGGATGAAATCTCCGCGAGCTCGAACGGCAGAGGACAGAGTGCCACTGTCGCAGATTACGATAGGGATGGTTATTTGGACATCTTTGTAACCAACGGGCGCGCCGAATATCCGTTTAGTGAAGGCCCCGACCAACTTCTCCGAAATATCGGCGCGGGTAACAACTGGCTGCAAATTGATTTAGAGGGAACAGTTTCCAATCGAGACGGCATCGGGACAAGGCTTTTCGTAACAACTCCTGACGGGAAAACCCAACTCCGAGAAAACGGAGGCGGTATCCATTGGGCACAGCAGGACCAGAAACGCATCCATTTTGGACTCGCTCAGAATGAAAAAGTCACCGAGTTAACCATCCGCTGGCCAAGTGGCATCATTCAAAAGTTGACAGATATACCGGTGAACCAAGTGTTACATGTCGTTGAAGATGGTGTTCAAACTTTACTTCCCGGTGATGTTAATCAGGATGGACAGGTGGATATACTTGACTTCCTTCTTATCGTGGTCCACTTCGGAGAAAATCCTCCTACAGACGTACGCGTCGATATCAACAAAGATGGGACAGTAAACCTTGAAGACTTGGTTTGGATTATCAAGGTTATTGAAGAAAATCAGAACGTTGCTGGGGCACCAATTCAGAAAAATCAAGATGTCCTAATGCCCAACGCTGTATCAAATGGGACGCCCCCATTGCCAGATGCCGCTATCGCGTATCTCCGCTCTTTTTACGAAAAAATTGAAGAAATCCCAGCAGATGCTACACAAATAGCATTGGTAAAACGTTTCTTAAAGCAACTGTTGATGCCTGTTCAGGGTCCGTTGGAGACGAGACTCTACGCGAACTATCCGAATCCATTTAATCCTGAAACTTGGATTCCGTACCAACTCGCGGAGGATGCTGAAATTACCATACGCATTTACGACACATCAGGAAAAATTGTGCGGACGCTTTTCGCTGGACATCAAGTGTCAGGGTATTATCTTAACCGCGGGCAAGCCGTACATTGGGATGGCAAGAATGAATTCGGCGAACAGGTAGCGAGCGGTATCTATATCTGTGAGTTGACGACTCCGAGATTCAAACAGACAAAACGACTCGTCGTATTAAAGTAAAAAGGCAAAATATGAAAAGAACCTCGTTGGTTACGGGCGGCGCGGGCTTTATGGGTGCGCACGTCGTTAATGAACTTCTTCGCAGTGATAACACGGAGGTTGTCGCACTTGACGACCTGAGCGGGGGTTTCCGAGAAAATCTCAATCCTGCTGCGACCTTTGTGGAGGGCAGCATCCTTGATGTTTCGCTAATAAATAGACTCTGTGAGGAATACCAATTCGACTATATCTATCACCTTGCTGCCTACGCAGCCGAAGGGCTCAGCCACTTCATCAAGCGGTTCAACTATCAAAACAACCTCATCGGGAGTATAAACCTCATCAATGCGGCTGTAAACTATAATGTCAAAAGGTTTGTGTTCACCTCTTCTATCGCTGTTTACGGAGAAAACCAGCTGCCGATGCATGAGGAACTCGTCCCAATACCAGAGGATTCTTACGGTATTGCGAAGTATGCTGTGGAACAGGAGCTCGCTGTCTCCAAACGGCTCTTCGGTTTAGATTATACGATTTTCCGTCCGCACAACGTCTATGGTGAACTCCAGAATATCAGCGACAAGTATCGAAACGTTATCGGTATCTTCATGAACAACATTATGCAGGATAAGCCGCTGCGCATTTTTGGAGATGGAGAGCAGACGCGCGCCTTCACACATATCGCAGATGTCGCGCCACACATCGCCCGTGCTGTGGATATATCGGAAGCATCAGGGCAAATTTTTAACCTCGGTTCGGATGAACACGTCTCAGTGAACGAGCTAGCAGATTTAGTGATGACAGCTATGGATAGAGAAGTGCCTGTCATTAATGTTCACGCGCGGGAGGAGGTTAAACACGCCTATTGTTCTCATGAGAGGTTTCAGCAGGTCTTCGGAAAAACATCGCAAATTTCATTAGACGAGGGGCTGCGTCGCATGGCAATGTGGGCTAAATCGGTTGGTCCACGTCCGGCTACCGAATTTAGTGACATTGAAATTCGCAAAAATCTACCCGATGGTTGGAAATAAGTCTGTCCATCCTTAACTCGAAAATTGCTATGTTCAAAAAACTCCTACAGCACAAAACCTTTTGGGTAATGGTCATTACCTTTGCTGGGATGGGGTTGAGTCTTCTCGTTCGTTCTATCTTGATCCCAACGAGATTCGGTTTCAGTGGCACTGCTGATGAGATTATAGTTGCATTGAAGATTGTATTAGTCGTTGATACGATTGTCCGAGAAGGTGCTAAATTTAGTCTGGTGCCACTCTTTGTTACACGCAAAAACGAGTTGACTCACACAGAATACAAGCGTTTCACAAATGGTCTCCTCTTTTTTTTACTCGGTGTCGGCTTTACGGTCTTTGTTCTCATTGAACTTCTTGCACCATGGATAACCGCTGGATTTTTAGGGAAACCAACTATTGATCTTCAGAGGGCAACAGGACTGTTACGGCTCTTTGCGCCCCTAATCATATTCGGATGCGGTAGCACGGTACTCGGCGCGTTCCTGAACAGTCTACAGCGTTTTAAAACCGTTGCTCTTCGAAACGCGTTGCCTGCCGGGGTCGCAGCGGTCGTATTTTTACTGCTGTGGGATACACAAAATCTTGAAAATTATGTAGCTGTCGCTTACACCGGGGGCTTTATCGCATACTTTGGTTGGCTCTGTATCGGAGCGCACCAGACTGGACACCAGTATGAAATTACAGGTATCTCGTTGGATACACTGCGTTCTTTGAAAAACAGTGTCACCTTACCGACACTCGGCTTCGCCATCCGACAAATCACAAACCGCTTGTTGGTTGAAATATATCTCATCTCGAAACTTGGAGAAGGAATTATTATACTCTATGACGCTGCCTTCCGTATTTTCTCCGCGTTACAGACACTCATCGGTACCAGTATCGCGACAACAGGATTGCCCGATATGGCAGCCAACACTGCAGTAAAAGATAAACGAAAATTGGAACAGACACTCAATAGAAATGCCCGCGCCGCTATAATTATCGGGTTCTTGGCAACCTTGTTCATGCTGATATTTCACGAGAAAATCAGCTGGTTCATATATGGACGCGCTGAACGTGATGATGCCGTAGTGGAACTGATAGGACAACTCCTCTTCTGGCTGAGTGCTGGTATGCTATTTTCTTGTATCATCCCCGTGCTAAATGCAGGGCTTTACGCCCAAAAGGCGTACCGGTCTATTTTCGCAAACATGATAACAATGGCACTGCTTAATTTTGTAATTGCGTACGGATTAATCGAAACGTGGTGGATTCTCGGTGTCGCACTGTCCGTTTCAATTACCGCACTCCTCGCTGTCGGAAACCTGACGTACCTCCTCCGAAGGACACGGGTCTCTTGGTTTTAAAAGTAGTAGGCACACGCCGTTGTGCCGTCTACACGAAAGTGGAAAGCATAATGAAAAGGGTTGCAGATTACAAGTATCTCATCGTAGGCGGTACAACAAAAGCCGCGACAACATCACTTTTTACCTATCTGACGGACCATCCTGCTATTTGCGCCGCCACTTATAAGGAGACGCGCTTTTTTCTCAGCACGGACTATCCACTCCCTTCAAAATATCGATACGAAGGTGATATTGAAACGTATGCCTCTCTGTTTCCTAACTGTAGCGAAACACAGTTACGGATGGAATCAACACCTGATTATCTATACTGTGAAAAGGCACGTGAGAGGATCGCCGAGTTTCTACCTTATGCAAAACTGGTCTTCAGTTTGCGTGAACCGATTTCGAGGTTAATCTCATGGTACCGCTTTGCGAAGCAGATCGGTAAATTGTCGCAAACGCTCAGTTTCGATGCTTATGTCGAACAACTATTTGCTGCCTCAGAACGCGATGCGGCAGAAGAGCAGCACTTGCAAACACTTCAGCAAGGATGTTATACTATCTATCTGAAACCCTACTTTCGTCAATTGGGTCCAACACGTATTCACATACTCTTTTACGAAGAATTGGCAACACAACCGGCACAGATAATGGCGAGTTTATGTAACTTTGCCGGCATAGACACCGATTTTTACGCGAACTACACTTTTAAACGCACAAATCGCACGGAAAAGATGCGTAACTCCGAACTGCATCAAAGATATAGGGACTTCCGATTTCGATTGCGACAGTGGACACACGACAAACCGATCGTTCATAATTCGCTGCGTGCAATTAGACGAACAATAGAACCGCTCTATCTCCACCTGAACACACAGATAGAGGAGGAGATTCTGATGTCGGAAGAAACCCGACATCGGTTAGTGAATTATTATCAACACGATACCGATGCGCTCTCTGCCTTAATAGGAAAACCGTTACCATGGAAACCGCCAGAAATATTGCATTAATGATTGTCGGTGCGCAAAAGTCAGGAACATCTTCACTGCTCCGCTACTTGGCGCAACACCCCGATATCCATACGCATCCGCAGCCGGAGATGACGTTTTTCCTGCAGGCGCGCGAATACACGCGTGGTTATGAATGGGCTTTTGCCAAGTATTTTGCTACTGAAAATGACCACAGCAAAATTGAAGATAAGCAGCTTATCGCCAAAAATGTGATGGTCATGCATTCACCGGAAGTCATGCAGCGAATTTATCAACACAACGTTAATATACACCTCGTCGTTCTCCTACGCGAGCCTGTAGCACGTGCCTACTCTGCATATTGGTGGGCGCGGCGAAGAGGCTGGGAGAACATTAAGACGTATGAAGACGCACTCGCTGCTGAAGAGGCGCGTATAAACGAAGACTGGTTTAAATGGCGGCAGTGCGCATATCAGTACAACAGTATCTATTATCCGCACGTCAAGAATCTGATAACCCAATTCGGTTCAGATCGTGTGCATTGCATTCTGACGGATGATCTGAAAGAGGGTGCCGAAGGCGTTTGCCAACAGATATTTCATCATATCGGTGCCCGCACCGATTTTAAACCTGTCATCGGTGAAAGACATAACCGAGCTGCCATGCCGCGTTCCGAACGCTTCAACTACCTGTTTACGCAATTTCTGGCATCTCATAACCCGCTGAGAAGAGCCATTCGGAAACTTATACCGGATGCCGCCGCTTACAAACTACGGAAAGCCGTCCTGGATTGGAACGACAAACCGCAGAAAGGGACGGCATCGGTTCCACCACCGCTGAATCCAGAGACACGCGAACGCCAGATGGCGTATTTTAAGCCGTTTAACGAACAATTAGCCGAATTGTTAGACAGAGACCTCTCTTACTGGAATAGAATTTAGCAATCAGGGACTGCTGTCGTCTAAACAACCTAACATATAGCCTGAAACGGGACGATTTCTGATTGCTAATTGCTGACTGCTGATAACCCTAAAATATGATTTACTTTCTAACAGGATACGTCGCTTTTGAAGAATTCATACTGAAATTTTTGCCGGTGAGCGATACCCTCTATTCCTATTTAAGGTTCGTCGGTGAAATCCTGATCTATGTCGCCTTCGGAAAACTCGTTATCCATAAACTCCATAGAGGGATCCCATTCGTCAAAACGGCAATCGACTTACCAGTTATAGGGTTTTATAGCGTTGTCCTGCTTTCGATACTGGTAAACAATTCTCCGTTGATGGGGAGTCTTTACAACGTTCGCCCATTGGCTCGATATATCGTACTCTTTTATTTAGTTGTGAACTCTCCACTATCTGAAAGAAAAATCGAAACGTTTTTGCGAATAATCCTCGGTATCGGTATATTCCAACTCACTGCAGGTTTCCTTCAGTGGGTAGGGGGCCCTGCTGCGTTTGACTTCTTTCTCCCGCGAGAATCAACACTCAGCATCGGCGGTTTTACGAAAGAATACAGACTCCTTGAAGTCGGCAGGGAGATTGGCAGCGTCTACGGAACTTTAGGCGACACCGTGATTTACGGTGTCTTTATGATCCTCGTGCTCGTTATCTACCTGTCGCGTATCCGGCGATTGGAGTATCTGAACCTACTCGGTGCGGCGGTGCTATTCTTCTTCATCGCACGTTCATATTCGCGCGCCGCTACATTCTCCGCCCTACTGGCTGGGGGCGCATGGTACTATTTCCATTTCGGTTGGAAAAAGACCCTCCAACTGGCATGCGTGCCGGTGGTAGTTTTCGGACTGTTGTTAGCAGTTTCCAATCCGTTCAACCTCGAATACATAAATCCCCGTAAAGCAAGGGTCGGTCTTGTCGGCAACGTGACAGGTGTATTTTCTGGCGACTATGTTCGTATTGCCCAAAAACAGAGACTCGGTGCCTTAATCGGTAATGTCCCGACTGTCCTCGTCAACAAACCGATCTTAGGCTACGGGGCAGACCAAAACACCACGATTGAAAGACTCAATATGAGTCAACGTTCGTTCCTTCTGAAAGTCCTGAGTAAGGAGGGATTCAAGGATGTATATTGGGTAGCAATCCTCTGTTTTTACGGCCTATTAGGACTCGGTTTTTTCGCTATGATATTTTACAAACTTTTTCGCTACGCATTGAACCTTTACCAACGCTCCGTTAGCTCATTATCTTCTGTAGAACAGACTCCGCCTACTTCTCGCTTGACAGAACAGGTCGCAATCATCATGCTCTGTCTCGTCGCAGTTACCGTATTCCTGCTTTTCTTCAACCGAACGCTTGAGTTTCGAGGCTACGGTTTCTATTTTTGGCTCTGTGCGGGTCTTATGTTCGCTAGCGATAGGGCACTTCCAAGGTATAAACCTCTGAAGATAACACTGTAAAATTTTTCGCACGAATAGGACAGACAGAATATGTTAAATACAGATTCTTTCTTAAGTAAATATTTTCAGCCTGCAAATGTTTATCACATCTTTAAGAAACTTTGTGGGGCTGGCTATATAGCACTCATTGGGTTGACGATACCACTCCTGAGTATGGGTTGCCAGGATCAAAAACAGTTACCGGATACGATCCGTTTAGCAATTGACACACACAACGCCCGACCGCTCCGTCAGGCACTCCACGGTTTCAACACGAACATGATAACCGGCGATTACGGCTATCTTGATCCGGATTTTGTTGAATTAACGAAGACACTTGCTCCCAAGACCCTACGCTTTCCCGGTGGTACCGTCGGAAACTTTTACCACTGGGAAATTGGTGGTTTTCTTGAGGATGAAATGGCATCAACCCTCAGTTTAAAACTGAATCAACGAAATACGGGAAATTACGTCAAACTTCAAAAGCGACGGGATGGAAAAATCCTTTTCGACGATTTTATGCAGCTGTGTCACACCTTGAAGATAACGCCGGTTGTTGTCGTGAATTTGTGGACAGGCAGCCCGGAGGAGAGCGCGGGATGGGTGCGTTATGCGAAAGATAAGGGGTATGACGTTGCGCATTGGGAACTTGGGAATGAGTACTATCTTCCACACTACCTCAACAAATACCCAACTTCAGCAACCTATATTAAGGAAGCTAAGAAGCATGCCGCAGCGATGAAAGCCGTTAACCCAGACATAAAAATATCTGTCTGCGCGACACCCATTGCGTTTCATAAAGAGGGTTGGCTGACAAAAATACCGCAGCGCAAATGGGATGAAGGCCTCGCAGCGGATACCAGTTTTTTCGATGCTTACTCCGTCCATGTCTACGCTTACAAAGCGGTCAGGGACAAAGAGATAGAGGAGATGCGAGGCTATCTCCTCGGATGGATCCACTTCGCGGTCTCCGATGCACTTGAATACTATCAAAAATTATTTCCGGATAAAGAGATGTGGGTAACTGAATGGAACATCGCGAACCCTGCCAACCGTGTTGCAAACACGCAACTCCATGCAATGTACGCGGGCGACTTTTTTCTAAAAATGTTAGCGTTGCCGAATATCACACAGGCGAACTTTCATGTCATCGCCGGGGTCGGTAAAGGATTCCCAGTATTTTCGCCGATAACCCCTGGATCGCCTGATAACAGATTTTGGAAATATGGTGGTGAACCCGAATCAGATTTCGGGAAGACGATACGCCGTACTGTCTATCCTACTTTTCAACTGATTGGCGAAGCATTTGCGGAAGCGGACACGCAATTCACCACATCAATTCAAAACGAACCGTCTCTTTCGGGGGCCATAGAATATGCAGGAAAAGAGATGCCCGGTATACAGGCACAAACCATCGGACAGAAAGATGCAAAAAACCTCGTTACCCTCGTCAGTAATCGTACAGGTGAAGATCATACGGCACACATCTTCATTGATGGCAAACGCTACAAAGGAGACCTCACCTATCGTTACGTTGCCAATGAGAGGCTCAACGCAACAAACGGAGGTAACGCTGAAATGGAGGGATCCGGCAAAATTGAAGTCAGTATCCAAGAATGGTCAGGAAAGGCAACAGAGCTCACTATACCTAAAAACAGTTTCGGAATCCTCAAAATAGCGAACTAACTATCAACCTTCAGTCTTCGTAGCGACTGGGGGTACAGAGTTCTTACCGGTTGTGGCAAGTGAAAACGTTTGTCTGCCACAAACGGGTTACCGATAACTGACAACTGACAACCGATAACTACTCATGATATTTATTGTAGGCAACAGTCGCAGCGGAACGACGATGATGGGACGCATACTCGGAAAACATCCAAACGTTTACACTTTTGGCGAGCTCCATTTCTTCGGTCAGTTATGTGCACCGCCTTTTTCATCCAAAACGGGTAAAAAAGAGATAGAAAAACTTGCGGCACAATTATTTTGTATACAACGCGAGGGGTATCGTACATACGGAAACGCGCGCCGCTTCTTAAGCGAGGCAGAAACGTTCCTTTCAGGCTTAACCGTCTATCCAGATACACCAGCGGCACTTTTTGAAGCCTTTCTCGGCTGCGAGGCTGCTGAAAACCGCAAGACTATTCCGTGTGACCAGACACCCCGTAATGTCTTTTACATCGCAGACATCCTTGAACTTTACCGTGAAGCACGGATTATTAACATGATTCGCGACCCACGTGACGTACTACTCTCTCAAAAGCGGCGGTGGAAACGGCGGTTCCTCGGTGGAAGCGATATGCCGCTGAAAGAGACGCTTCGGGATTGGATGAACTATCATCCGATAACCATCAGTCACATCTGGCGAACTGCTGTCAACGCTGCAGATCGGTTTCTACAACACGAACGGGTCATCTCTGTCTACTTTGAAGAACTCCTTAGGCATCCCGAAAAAACCGTCAAATCCCTCTGTGACTTTGCCGGTATCACTTACACCGATGAGATGCTCCAAGTCCCGCAAGTCGGCTCTTCTGTCGGTGCGGATCGACCACAACAACTCGGCATCAATCCACAGCGAGCACACAGTTGGCACAGCGACACAACTGGGGGAGAACTCAGTTCCGCTGAAATTTACCTCAATCAGACGATAACCGCAGCATTCATGAAGAAACATAACTATAGTCCTGTTTCAGTCCGACCTAATATCGCGAGTTTGACGCTTCACCTCTTAAGTTTTCCAGTGAAATTAGGTGGCGCATTTCTCTTTAACCTTGACCGGATGAAAAATATCCGCCAAACCCTAAAGAGACGTTTTTTTAACTATTAACGAGAGAATTTCAAACCTAAATCCACCTAATCGAACCGCAAGGAAAGTTAAAAAAATGATTGCACAAATTAATCCGAACTACATCAAAACGCGCCCAATGAAAGTATTACCTCGCTTTATTAGCTATGCCCTCTTTGAAGGTCGCCCAGTAACAACCAAAGGGCGCTGGATAAACCCGCTCGTCTTCTCTATCCTCAAAACAGTCTCTACGACCAAAAACAGATACAAGTCCATAGAGAAGCCGATTTTTATTTTAGGTACAGGACGTAGTGGAACCACAATCCTCGGTATCGTCCTTTCCATGCATAGAGAAGTCGGCTACCTCAACGAACCGAAAGCGATATGGCACGTCATCCATCCATACGAAGACATCATCGGCAACTACAGTCGAGGCGAGGCAAGATATCGTCTCGCCGCCGAGGACGCGACAGACGAGATGCGCCAACGCGCTGCTCAAATGTTCGGCGCCTATCTGACAGTGACCCGTTCAAAACGTATCGTTGATAAGTACCCGGAACTCATCTTCAGAGTCGATTTCGTGCGGACATTATTCCCTGATGCACGTTTTATATTTCTCGCCCGGAACGGTTGGGATACATGCCACTCCATCGCGAATTGGTCACAGCGACTTGGCATCCAAGTTAATGGTGAGAAACATGACTGGTGGGGTGTCAATGACCGGAAATGGAAACTTATAGCCGAACAACTTGTTAAAACAGATTCAGCGTTCGCCGAGATTGCTGATGAAGCGAAAGGTTTTGAGCGACATCTTGATAGAGCCGCTATAGAATGGACCGTCACCATGCAGGAGGGATTCCGTTTATTACAAGAATCATCGGATTGTATCCATCTCCTGCGTTTCGAAGATTTAACAGCGGAGTCGGACGCGGCACTCGCCGAATTATGCGATTTCTGTGAATTGCCGCCAGATAATACCTTCCGCGAGTATGCTCGGCAGACCTTGCATCCAGTACCCGCCAGAACACCGTTTGATCTTCACCCGAAAATCGCCCCTGTTTTCCATGAAATGATGGGAAAATTAGGGTATAATAGTTAAATGAACTCTATTACTACTAAGAGACTATCAAAGTCAACGAAGGAGCAAAAATGAGATTATTGATACGCACCATTGTGTTGATGATTTGTGTATCTGTCTCGCTGATCGGATGTGATCCAGCGATGCGGCAACCAATCACGGAAATAATCACGCCGTCACAGGATTCTTTAGAAAAAGCGCGAGCGGCAATGGAAAGCGTCAACGAACGACGAACAGAAATACAACAAACGGCGGAAGAAACAGGCGATTTTTCTAACGTGTTCCCTGCTTCTGAGGAAATCTTTAAAGAGGAACTCGGTTTTAGAAAGGGACTTTGGGTCGATTTAGTGGATATATACCGCCAAGAGAACCGTGAAAACACTGAAAGGCTGGAAGGACTTGAGAACCTTGAAGGTGCTTTTGCTGAAAAAGTGCAAGACGGCACACTTGGAATGTTTTACTTTACGTACATTAGTTCTTTCGACGCACTAATTGTTGAATATCTCCGCGTGTCTTTTGAATTCCCTGAGAAAAGCGAGGAAGAACGCCTTATGCTATTTAGAGAATCTGTAACGGATCAAAAAATAATAATCGTATTTCCTTAGGAAGCATTTATATTATGCCAAAAGTGTCAACTCTAAAGTCGAAGGAACCATCCTCGCTGAAGCGTCCTTTTACACGGCGTGATTTCCTTTCCGCAAGTTTGAAAATAGGAACCGCAGCCTTTACAACTGCGCTATTCCCTAAAAGTCAAGTTAATGCCAAGGGACAATACAATGTTTTATTTCTTGTTGTTGATGACTTGCGTCCTCTACTTGGATGCTATGGTCATCCAGAGATTCACACGCCCAACATTGATGCTTTAGCCGAGCGCGGCACACTTTTTAACCGTGCCTATTGTCAAAACCCGCTCTGTCACCCTTCGCGGACATCAATGCTAACTGGACTAAGACCGGAAACAACAGGCGTGTTTTCCAATGCAGTAAATTTTCGGCAAAAGCTGCCTAACGCTGTAACGCTTCCGCAACATTTTAAGGTATACGGTTATCACACAGTGTCTATCGGTAAGATTGAACATAACGCTTTGGCACGAGATGATGCGCATTCATGGAGTGTCCCATCATGGGTGCCGCCATGGATACCCTTCAACCCCCTATATATTCCCGCTTGGCAATCACTTGATGTGAAAGATAACGACCTCTCAGATGGTAGAACTGCAGAACAAGCAGTAACCGTTTTAGCGGAGCTGCAAGATACACAATTTTTTCTTGCAGTCGGTTTTGAGAAGCCACACCTGCCCTTCTACGCACCAAGGAAATATTACGAACTCTACGCCCAAACAGATTTCACTCTTCCGCCAACTTCTATGCTCCCGGCTGACGCGCCAGCGATTGCTAACAATAACTTAGGTGGACTCAGAGAGTATAAAGATATTCCAGATCAGGGACCTTTATCAGAAACTAAAATATTAGAGTTAATTCGAGCGTATGCTGCATCAACAAGTTACATGGATGCACAAGTCGGACGTGTACTCCAGCAACTTGATACCTTGGGGCTTGCCGAAAATACTGTTGTCGTTTTTGTAGGAGACCACGGGTTCCATCTTGGTGAACATGGGACATGGCGTAAGAATACGCTTTTTGAAATTGCCCTCCGTTCACCCATGATCATTAGTGTTCCTGGGCAACAGCCGAACCGAACCGAGGCACTCACAGAACTCGTTGACATCTATCCAACGTTATGTGACGCATGTCAGCTTCCGGTGCCTTCAGAGGTAGAGGGTATCAGTCTAACACCTATCATTGAAGAACCGACGCGTCCATGGAAAACAGCTGCCTTTAGTCAACTCAGTCGGGCAGGTAGAAAGGGACGCTCTATTCGGACAACACAATACCGATACACCGAGTGGGGAAACAGTGGAAGGTACGGAAAGGAACTTTACGATTATGATGCGGACCCGGATGAAACCGCCAATATTGTAGAGTTACCAGAAAACGCAGAACTTGTCGCGCTTCTCAGCGAACAACTCCGCGCCGGATGGCGAGCCGCTTTACCAGACATCCAAGAACAAGTCATTTTTCAAACATTACCGTGGGATATAAACGATGATGGTATTGTCAATATGCAAGACCTTATGTTAGTTTCAAATAGTTTTCGGATAGAGACCCCACAACATCCGAAGGCTGATGTGAACAAAGACGGTAGGATTGATATTATTGACTTGTTGCTGGTTGCCGCACATTTCGGAGAATGTAGTGAGCCTGCTTCACCGCAGCCATATCCCAATATTCGCACAGAACACCTTGAACGCATAGACGAATGGTTGACTGAGGCACGCATATCGGATGATGGCTCCGACGTTTTCAGACGTGGTATTGAAACTTTAGAACATCTAATCAATACAGCGATACCGACGCAAACAGTGCTCTTGCCGAACTATCCAAACCCATTCAATCCCGAGACCTGGATCCCTTATGATTTGGCAGAGGACGCGGAGGTCCATATCTATATCTACAACTTGAAGGGAGAATCTATTCGGCAATTATCACTCGGTTTCCAAACAGCAGGCACCTATCGAACGCGTTCTCACGCCGCATATTGGGATGGGCGAAATGCCACTGGAGAACCTCTTGCAAGTGGCGTTTATTTTTATACATTTCAAGCGGGGCAATTCAAAACAACCCGTCAAATGGTGATTCTCAAATAGGCTTTCTCGGAGGAGACGGATGTCAAAAACGACTATTGAACAAGGTGGTTTCTTACGTTCTTTTACGCGACGGGACTTCCTCTCAAAGAGTTTGAAGGCGGGCACCGCAGCAGCGTTCACGACGGGCTTGTTGCCAAATCTTAGAGCAGAAACAGCAGAACGGTATAATGTGCTTTTCATCATGGCGGATGATTTGCGTCCTCTGTTGGGCTGCTACGGTCATTCCGAAATGCACACACCGAACATTGACGCTTTGGCTGAACGTGGAACGCTCTTCAACCGTGCTTATTGCCAGTATCCACTCTGTAATCCTTCTCGAACGTCTATTCTTACTGGATTGAGGCCCGATACCATTGGTGTTCATGATAATTACGCATACTTCCGGAATAATCTACCTGATGCTGCGACACTGCCGCAACATTTCAAAGCACATGGATATCACACACAATCTATTGGTAGAGTTGCACACGGTTTCATTGCATTGCTTGACCAACTCTCATGGAGTGTTCCAATTTGGAGGCAGTGGTCAGCCCCTATTGATACAAAAGCGACTCCATCCTGGAGTGCTCTTGATATTGCAGGCGATGAACTACGGAATGGGCGAACAGCAGACAAAGCAGTAGACGCCTTAAAGGTTTTAGCGAAATTCCCAAATACCCCTTTTTTTCTTGCTGTCGGTTTTTATAAACCACATCTCCCTTACAATGCCCCACGAAGATATTACGATTTATACAATTCTGTAACCTTTAACATACACACCGATTCTATGACGCCAACAGGAGTACCACATATAGCAAGAACCAACTGGCCGGAAATAAAAAACTTCCAGGATTTTCCGGTTGGGGCAACATCTATTTCTGATGAAAAAATATTAGAATTAACCCGTGCTTACGCTGCATCAACAAGTTATACAGATGCTCTCGTCGGTCATGTCCTGCAGCAATTAGAGTCCCTAAGTCTTGCCGAAAACACAATTATCGTTTTTGTAGCGGACCATGGGTACCACCTTGGCGAACATGGAACCTGGAGCAAAAATACGCTTTTTGAAGTTGGAGTCCATTCACCTTTAATCATCAGTATTCCAGGACAGAGGCCCGGTAGAACTGAGGTTCTCTCTGAACTTGTTGACATCTATCCAACGCTCTGCGATGCATGCCAACTCCCGATACCTTCACAGTTGGAAGGATTAAGCCTAAAACCGATCATTGAAGAACCGACGCGTCCTTGGAAAACCGCTGCCTTTAGCCAGTTAAAGAGAGGCGTTATAGACGGTATCTCTATTCGTACGGAACAATACCGATATACCGAGTGGGGAACCGATGGGAGACAGGGCACGGAACTCTACGATTATGATGCGGACCCAAATGAGACCGTCAACATCGTGGATTTGTCCGAAAACGCAGAACTCGTTGGACACCTTAGCGAACAACTACACGCCGGTTGGCAAGCCGCTTTGCCCGATACACAAGAGCAAATCTCCATGCCACAAACGCTGCCGTGGGATATAAACGATGACGGTATTGTTAACATTCAAGACCTTATTCTGGTTTCAAACAGTTTTGGTGCTGAGACTTTAGATAATCCGAAGGTTGATGTGAATAAGGATGGACGTGTTGACATCATTGATCTGCTCCTTGTCGCCGCACATTTTGGTGAATTTAACACCTCGGCTGCTCCACCAGTCCGTCCGAATGTTCACCCAGAATATTATGACATAATAGAGAAGTGGCTCACGGAAGCACGCTTAGTAGATAATGGCTCAGATGCGTTCCAACGTGGTATTGGGACCTTAGTAGACCTGCTTAACAGTATCGTCCCGGAAAAAAGCGCGCTCTTACCGAACTATCCGAATCCATTCAACCCTGAGACCTGGATCCCTTATGATTTGGCAGAGGACGCGGATGTTCATATCTATATCTACAACTTGAAGGGAGAATCTATTCGGCAATTATCACTCGGTTTCCAAACAGCAGGCACCTATCGAACGCGTTCTCGCGCCGCATATTGGGATGGGCGAAATGCCACTGGAGAACCTCTTGCAAGTGGCGTTTATTTTTCTACATTTCAAGCGGGGCAATTCAAAACAACCCGCCAAATGGTGATTCTCAAATAGACTTTCCTCGGAGGAAGCAAATGGCAAAGACAAATAGTCGGAAAGGCAATTTCTCACGTCCGTTTACCCGGCGTGATTTCCTTTCAACGAGTTTAAAGGTGGGGACGGCGGCAGCCTTCACGACGGGTTTGTTGCCCCGTCTTAAGGCAGCAAGTTCAGAACCGTATAACGTACTTTTCATTGTTGTAGACGATTTGCGACCTCTGTTGCGCTGCTACGGCCATTCCGAGATACATACACCGAACATTGATAGACTTGCCGAGCGCGGAACTCTATTCAGACGCGCTTATTGCCAATATCCGCTCTGTAATCCGTCTCGAACCTCAATGATAACCGGTTTGCGTCCAGGGACAACTGGCGTATTTGATAATTCTACGAGTTTTCGGGATGTTTTACCAAATGTTATTACGCTCCCTCAGCATTTCAAAGAACACGGATATCGGACACAAGCTATTGGTAGAGTTTTGCATATCCATGAACTCCAAAATGATGAGCGCGCCTGGAGTGTGCGCTCTTGGGGACCTAGGTGGGTCTCATTTGATAAATCTTCCACACCGTCATGGGAAGCTGTTGACGCTGCGGACCATGAATTACGAGATGGGCAAACAGCCGACAAAGCAGCAGAAGTTTTAAAGGTTTTAGCAGCACTTCCAAATAATCCTTTTTTTCTCGCTGTCGGCTTTTACAAACCGCATCTCCCATACAAGGCACCCCGAAAATATTACGATTTGTATGATTCCGTAACCTTTAACACACACACCGATTCTACGACACCAGAGGGAGCACCGCGTATAGCAAGAACCTACTGGGACGAAATAAGAGGCTACCAAGACCTTCTTACTGAGGTGCCACGGGTCTCTGACGAAAAAATATTAGAATTAACCCGCGCTTACGCGGCATCAGTCAGTTATACGGATGCCCTTGTGGGGCGTGTGCTTCAGCAATTAGACGCGCTGAGCCTTACTGAAAACACAGTTATTGTTCTTGCTGGAGACCATGGGTACCATCTCGGTGAGCATGGGACTTGGGGCAAAAACACGCTTTTTGACATCAGTGCCCATTCCCCGTTGATTATTAGTGTCCCGGGGAAACAACCTAACCAGACTGATGCCCTAACCGAACTCGTTGACATCTATCCAACACTCTGTGATGCATGCGAACTTCCGACCCCTTCAGAGTTGGAAGGCTTGAGCCTAATGCCTGTCATTGAACAGCCGACACATTCGTGGAAAACAGCTACATTTAGCGAAATCAAGAGACGTAATATCTATGGTTATTCTATCCGTACCCAACAATACCGATATACCGAATGGGGAAGGAATGCAGAACGTGGTCGAGAACTCTATGACTACAGTGCTGACCCACATGAGACCATCAATGTAGCAAATCTCCCAGAAAACGCAGAACTCGTCGAACACCTCAGCGAGCGGCTTCACGCCGGATGGCAAGCAGCACTGCCCGATATCCAAGAACAAACCGATGTTCCAAAAACATTACCTTGGGACATAAACAACGATAGGGTCGTTGATATCCAAGACCTCATTTTAGTCTCAAATAGTTTTGGTATGGAAACCCCGGAACATCCGAAAGCTGACGTTAATAAAGATGGCAGCATTGACATTATTGATCTACTCCTTGTCGCCGCACATTTCGGTGAATCTGTCAACGCTGCTGCACCACCCGGATCAAAGTATCTTCGCGCCGAACATGCCGCACTTGCCGATGAATGGCTTACTGCGGCGCGTTTCGCAGATGACGGCTCTGAGGTTTTTCGACACGGTATTATTGCTTTAGAACGCCTCATCAACACAACAGTACCGACAGAAACTGCACTTCTGCCGAACTATCCGAATCCGTTTAACCCTGAGACCTGGATCCCTTATGATTTGTCAGAAGACGCGGATGTCAACATTAATATTTATAACTTAAAAGGCGAATCCGTTAGGCAGTTATCGCTCGGTTTCCAGACGGCTGGCGCCTATCGCACACAATCTCGTGCCGCATATTGGGATGGGCGAAACGCTGTCGGTGAAACGGTCGCGAGCGGTATCTACTTCTACACATTTCAAGCTGGACAATTCAAAACGACACGCCAAATGATAATTCTCAAATAGGATAGAAAAAATGAAAGTTCTACGGAACCTATTAATTCTTTGCATGGTAACATTGGTACTCATCTGTTCATTCGCAGATGCCGATTCACTCATCAATGTTCCACTTAATCCGAACCTCTCCGACTTTAATCGTGAAACCTATCGCTTTATTCATCGTTTACTTAATAGGCGAGTGATACCCGGTATACGGCGCGGTTCGTTACCGCTCACGCGAAAGCAGGTTGTATCCTATCTACTGGAAGCACGGCGGAAACAGCAAAACGGCGAAATCGACTTGAGTGTTATTGATCAAACACGGTTAAACGCCTTGTTAGCATTTTACCGAGAAGCCCACGAGTTTCCGAAAACTACTGTGAAGAACGACAGTGGGACCACACCTGAAAACCCGCCTGATGGACGATTGCACGTGATGACGGTGGCAGGCGAAAACTATCGCTTCTCTTTTGATATGAGAGTCTCACAACATGCGATTACCCATCTTGTCGATAATTTGTCGGATGAGCAACCTGTTGAAGGGAACATGTTTATTACCACTATCTATCCACAGGTTTATGGGCAAGTGGGAGAGACGTTTGCTTTTACTACCGATACGGCACAGAGGTTTGTCTACGGTGAACACTTTGATGATTTCTTTCCTGACGAAACAAAAACTAATTTTGGAGCGTCAAGGAATAATCTGAAAAATAGAACCGCTATTAATGCTTATCTGAAGTTTAACTTACCATGGTTTGAGTTGCAACTCGGACAAGAGACACTCCAGTGGGGCCCCGGCTATCATGATAGCCTGTTAATCTCTAAAAATCCACTCGCCATGGACATGATCCAATTAAAAGCCACCTACGATCCTGTTACCTTTACAGCGTTCACCGGTATATTAGAGGATATGTCGCAAGACATCAGCGAGAAGTATATTTCGGGACATAGAGCGGAGGGGTATTTCTGGAACAGATTCGGCTTTGGGCTTTCCGAAGTCGTCGTCTACGGCAACCGTTTTGAACCGGGTTACCTCAACCCTGTCAACATCTACCTGATTAACGAGCAACCTATTTCACGGGCAGATGGTCGGGTTCAGGGTAGTGGCGACAACATTATGATGAGCGTTGATATGCGCCTTCGTCCGATAGACAACTTTGAAATTTATGGCGAGTTCATGGTTGACGACGGGAATCCTGCTGTGAGTTTTAAGCATTGGGATACCAAGTTCGGCATCTTAGGCGGGATATATCTAACAGATCCGTTTGGTATTAAAGATACCGACTTCCACGCCGAGTACGCTTTTATCAACCAATACGCATATACGCACGTAAACCCGGTAAACGTCTACAAACATTTTACCACACCTATCGGGCATGGAATCGGCTCTGATGCGGATAATCTTTGGTTAGAACTACGTCGTCGGTGGACAGACAAACTTGAGACAGTTTTCGGATATGAATTAGAGCGTCATGGAACAGGCGATATCGACAAGGCACACCCTCCTGATGCCCCAAAAGATGACGTTTGGACACCTCTATCTGGGATCACGCAAAGCGAGCATCGTCTTTCGGTTGGGGCGAACTGGGTCGTTATAGGACGTTATTCAATCTATGTGGAGTGGGCGCGTGTATGGCGACAGAACTTAGGAAACCGTCGAGATGTAGACGAAAACGCAAATGAAATCGAAGCCAAATTCCTCTCCCGAATTCCGTGGTAAAAATGCGATAAAACGTTCGCCCTGGGTGAGAGAAAAAATGAAGATTTATGTCCGTTTGATCCTCTAAAGATTACAAAGCATCGCTTCTGGGTACCGTGCCGTAAAAAGAAATTGGACTTTCACGCCTATAGCGGGTATAATATATACAGGAATGTGTTGGGATGAGGTAAGGAAAAGAATGAGAATTCGGGTACTCGGTATACGCGGGCTTCCTGCCACTTATAGTGGATTGGAAACGATCATGGGGGAACTTGCCCCACGGTGGGTGGACGCTGGACATGAAGTCATCGTTTATTGCCGGAAAGCACTTTTTAAAGAGAAACCGGTAGAATGGAAGGGCATCAAGCTCGTTTACTTACCGAGCATAGAACACAAGTTCTTCAGCACCCTCAGCCACAGCTTTCTCGCCACATTACACGCTTCAGTTACCGCATCGGATGTGATTCTGACGTGGAACGCTGGCAACGGTCCGTTTGGATGGTTCTTCCGGATCGCAGGTAAGACAGCTGTTATCAATGTTGATGGCATGGAGTGGCTCCGACCAAAATGGAAAGGACTCGGTGCGGCCTACTTCAAATGGGCGGCAAAGATGGCAACGGCAGCATTTCCGATTGTCATTACCGATGCCTCCGAAATGAAACGGTTATACCTTGAGGAATTAGGAGCAGAAACGACTTATATCGCTTACGGTGCGAATATCGAACCGTCAGAACATCCAGAAATCTTGGAGAGTTATGGGCTTGAATCTCGGAATTATTATCTTATTGCCAGCAGACTTGTCCCTGATAACAATGCCGACCTCATTTTAGAGGCGTTCGTCGCAGCCAATAGTCAGAAACAACTCGCTATTGCAGGTGGTGCTGACTACAAAGGGAACAAACTCGAAAACGATTTTTTGGCAAAATTAAAAAGTATCGCCAACGAAAAAGTTAAATTTCTCGGACATATTGACAATTCTGAACATATTAAAGAACTTCACCATCACTGTTTCGCCTATGTCCACGGACATCAATTCGGCGGCATTAATCCCTCGATTCTGAAAGCGTTAGGGTTTTCTAATTGCATTCTTGCATTAAATACGCCCTTCAACGATGAGGTTTTAGAGAGTGGACGTTATGGCGTACTTTTCGATAAAAATGTCGCATCCCTTAAAGAAAAGATACTGATGTTGGAACAAAACGCGGAGATGGTTGAAGATTTTCGGCGGCGCGCGCCAGAACAGATCGAAAACCGCTTCAATTGGGACATTATCGCACAGCAATATCTTGATGTTTTTGAGAAACTCCAGCAGAACTAATGACGTTACAGTTGTACAAGCTGTGTAAACCCAAGTCTAAAATTGAACCGCAATCAGAGGAATTAACCATGCCATTCCTATCAAGAAGTATAAACCAGATAGGAAAAGATGTAAGCGAGACAAGCGCGCATCGCACTGAAAGTTTAACTGCAGGTTTTGACTTGCAAACTTCATCCAAAACAGGAACTCTCGTGGAACGACTCTCCTCTTTCTACGCAAAGCGTGGCAAACATCTCTTTGATACTGTCGCTGCATTTTTCCTTATTCTTATTTTTGCCCCGCTGATGGCACTGATTGCCGTATTTATTAAACTTACCTCGCGCGGTTCTGTCTTTTTCTCGCATAAGCGCGTCGGATTAAACAACCAACTGTTTGTCATCCACAAGTTTCGCAGCCTTCATGTCGATACGCCAACCTATTCTGAGAAACCGGATTCGACAGAAGACAGACGTATCACATCCATGGGCAAATGGCTCCGTAAGACAAGTTTAGATGAATTGCCGCAACTCTTCAATGTGCTGAAGGGGGAAATGAGTCTCGTAGGTCCGAGACCCGAGATGCCGTTCCTTGCAAAAGACTATGAATCGTGGGAAAATCAACGCCATCTTGTTCGTCCGGGAATGACAGGACTCTGGCAGCTCAGTCCTCGTAGACGCGGAACCATCCGAGACGGGATCCCTGTCGACTTGACGTATATCGAAAACTTATCGTTCTGGAACGACTTCAAAATACTCCTGCGCACGTTCAAAGTCTTTTGGGATAATAACACCTACTAAGGCAATGAAATTAACGTTGGGAAACCTCAGTAAAATTCTGCGTTGTGGCTTTCGACTGAAATGCCCGCGGTGCAGTGAAGGCGCGCTGTTTCAAACGGTCTTCACGATGTTTAAGAACTGTAGAACATGCGGCTTAAAGTTTGAACGCGAGTCAGGTTACTTCATCGGCGCGATGTACCTCAACTATGGCGCAACCGTTCTCACTGCTTTCCCGGGTTATTTCTTACTGGCAACCTTCACCGCGATCCCTTTCTTGGTCAATTTGGGCATCTGGGCCCTCTTTTCCGCTGTTTTCCCTGTTGCTTTTTATCGCTATTCAAAGAGTCTATGGCTCAACTTCGATTATCTCTTCTCACCTTAGATTATAGTAGATTCCGTAATTAATTTCACAGTGGCGGGGTTTGAAACCCCGCCTGCGGGGCGATATTGTTTGTTAAAGTGTAAATATATCTTCAAAATCTACTATAAAGAAAATCGAATACCCCCAAAATCACCTTGTAAAGATCTGACCGCGCATGTATGAACCAGCATCAGAAACGAGGAACGTCAACACCCGCGCCACGCCTGCCGGATCTCCGAGCGAATTGCGAGCATTCGCAACAGCAGCATCCGGATCCTGTCCACTACGCTTCGCCGATTCCGCGATCTGACCGAGTTTAAGAGGCGTAGCAAGTCCACCGGGACAGATGGTATGCATACGGATATTCATTGATGAGACCTGGCTCTCCACTGTCATGACAAGTCCATTGACCCCACCCTTGCTCGAAGCGTATGCGACCGAGGAGCTTCCACCACGAACGCCGGCACCCGAGGCGATACACAGAATAACACCGCCGCCGCCACTTTGCATGATCGGAACGGCATATTTAAGTGCTAAAAAAGTGCCTTTCAGGTTTATATCAATCACTGTATCAAAGGTTGCCGCTTGAAAATCGTCAATACGGACGCTCGGTCCAAGCAGGACACCGGCTGCGGTTACCAAGATATCAATACCGCCAAATTCGGTGTTAGCAGTCTCCATCAAATCTGCGACTTCGGATTCGATAGTGACATCTGTGCGTTGGAATTTGGCAACACCCCCACTTTCAGCAATTGCCTTGAGCGTTTTCTGCGCATCTACTTCATTAATATCACCGAAGACAACTTTCGCACCTGCTTTAGCGTATTCGATCGCCGTCGCCGCGCCAATCCCTGTTGAAGCGCCAGTGATTACAGCGACTTTGTTATCAAGTCGAACATCCATACTGCTTCTCCCCTATTCCGTTGAGTGGTGGTTCCCCACACCCTTTGCAGGCGAGGTTTGGAACCTCGCCTGACACACGTATTACGTATATATTTTCAATGAGGGAAATTATACGCCGAATGCCGTGATAGTGCAAGTCTTTTGTTTCGGCACAGCAAAGCGGTGTCGCAGGAGAGATACGGAATTAATCGGATTTGAATTGGAAACGATACGGGATACGGAGGCGTTGGCTGACAGAAATTTTGCCCTGTTTCGCCGGCACGAACTGGGACGCTTTGAGTGCCGTAATCGCTGCTTCTTCACACCCTAAACCGCTCACTTCAACGACTTTGACGATTTCGATATTTCTCGCTATGCCGTCCACCCCTATTGTCGCCTCAAGCACAACAACCCCCTGTTTGTGGGCAAGACGAGCGGATTCCGGATATATCGGATCAATTCTACGAGAAAACCGAGCGTTTTCAGTCGGTTCGTTGAAAAGTACAGGAACCGGGGGAAGCTCCGCAGCTTGCGCGCTCGCGATAACAGGCGGTGCGGATGTCCACTCAGGACGTGGCACCGGGCTGGGTGTAAAACGAACCGGTTGTGAAGTGCCATTTCTCAGGCGAAGCGGTGAATGGGGTTGAAGTGACTGTCTATCTGTTATGCCGGTTCCCGCAAGTACTGGCTGATGCGTCATAGAGACAGGGAATGTATCAACAACTAATTGCAGCTCGTTTTGTGGAACGTGGGTGACTTCCATTGGGGTCTGCACACGCGAAGATTGCAGGCGGATTTTTTCTGGTTGCGTCGGTTCCAGTGGTTCAATCCGACGTGGCGTTCTGTTTATTTTTTTTCGAGCTTTAGGGGTCTGGACTGAGACAAACTCCGCGACGATCGCATCGCCGTATTTGTCGGATGTTCCAATAATAGACAACGATGCTATTCCGACACCTATCAGGTGAAGGCAAATAGATAAAAGGACAGATTTGTTCAGAAATTGGATAGCGTTGTTCATAATTTAAACACCTGTCTACGAATTCTACATCGGTAACCAGTTTAAAACCCCGTTGGTGCGTCCACTTTCGTCTAAAACGTGTGTCATACTAAATATATTGTAGCAAGATTCATGCCAATCCTTCTGGATGTCCACATATTTTTTATTTTACCGCTAAAAACTTGCAATTTCGTAGTATTAATGGTAGAATTTTATGATTGGTACGGATTTCTACTTGACTAAAAGGTACCTTGCTTATTAAAACACCATTATTTACCCGTAACCTTCACAACTGTAGAAAGAGAAAAATGAAAATTGTTGTAGTAGGATGGGGGACAACTGGAGATGTCTATCCTGTTCTCGCCCTATCGGAACGTTTGCTGGAAAAAGGACATCAGGTACGCGTCTGTGCACCAGCAATTTATAGAGACAAAGTTCTTGCAATAGGTGCAGAGTTCTATGAAATAGACGTAGTTTTTGACTTGTCAGAATTTCATAAGGTGATGGATGCGATTATTCCGAAACGCGATCCGGTTGCTGTGCTACGGCTCATCGTAGAAGAATCGATTATGCGCCATGGCGAAAAGTGGTATCACGATTGTTTGAGCGCTATGAAAGGTTTTGATATAGCAATCTGCCACTCTGTAGACATCCCTGGACAGGAAGCTGCAATTCGGAGCCATTTACCTTATTTCACCGTAACATATTGCCCAGATTTTATCAAATCCATTGACTCTGCACCTTATCCATTTCCAAATTGGGGACGCCTCTGCAACGCGATCGTATGGAAGTTGGCACAACTCCGTCTAACGACAAGTGTAGATACACTCTTTAATCAATTTATTGTGTCTGTCGGTGGGAAACCGCGAACCCCAATAGCATTAGAAAAGATGTATTCACCCTATCTGAATCTCATCGCGGCATCTCCAACCCTCTGTTCACCGACTCTCCTCGCCCCGAACCACAAACTTACTGGTCTATGGCACCTTAGATCACCATCCTATATTCCGCCACCTGAACTTGTTAATTTCTTAGCGAAGGGACCCCCACCTGTCATTATCTCCTTTGGTTCGATGGGCGGATCAAATGGGCAAGAGACAACAGAAATTTTGATTGACGCTGTTAGAAAGACAAATCAACGCGCGATTATCCAAGCCGGATGGGGCAAACTGGGCACAGAAGATACACCGCGAGACATCTTCTGCACAGAATATGTACCACACCAATGGTTGTTTCCAAGGGGATGCTGTGTCGTGCATCACGGCGGTGCCGGAACAACAGCGTCAGTCTGTCGTGCTAAAGTTCCCTCCGTTGTTGTAGCGCACTTTACAGACCAACCGTATTGGGGAAAACGCCTGTCGGACTTGGGAGTTGCGCCGAAACATCTGCACCGTCGAAACCTAACAGCTGAGCGCTTAGCGAAACGTATCCAGCAAGTCCTAGCAACACCGGCGATGCATGCACAAGCAAAAGTTTTAGGAGAACAAATGGAAAAAGAAGATGATGGATTAGCGACAGCCGTCGCGTTAATTGAATCTTTCTGAGAAAAAGATGGAGTAAGACCCCGCGAAAAAACTTGCAATTACGCAGTATTCATGGTAGAATTTTATAGTGAAGCGTTGAATTTTACCCATAACTCGAATCAGGAGGATAAAACCCCATGGAAGTGAAAATTGAATATTGCACCTCTTGAAACTACCAACCACGGGCAGCCAGTTTGGCAGATGCCTTAAAAGAGAAGTATGGTGCAGAAGTTAAAACGGTGGATCTCGTTCCAGGCAGTGGTGGGGCTTTTGAAGTCTCGTTAAATGGAACATTGCTCTACTCGAAGTTAGAGACTCGACAGTTTCCAACGACAGAGCAGATTACAGCTGCAATAGACGCAGCGTAGTTGGAAAAACTTCTTGAAATGGCGGAGGCTATCACTGTATCGCCTCCGCTTTTTTCTTTAATTACAAAAATATAAAAAATTACTCGACAGCGACAATAGCAATCTTCCATCGGTCTGCCTGCTGGATAAGTATTTCAGGTTCCATAACGAAGGTGCGACGTGCCTCTACTGCCAATGCCCCCGCTTTAACCTGACGCAACGCCGATAGCGTCTGTTGGCCTACCGTCGGCACATCAATCCGAAAGTCGTGATTCGCGGCGGCGGCTTTCACCACGACTGTTCCCTTCCCTCCAAAGGTGCCACCCCTCTGAATCGTCGCATCTGTCCCCTCAATGGCTTCAATCGCAAGTACAATCTGATTCTTGACAACGACAGTCTGTCCAATATCCATATCCGCGATTTGGCGCGCAGTGGTGATCCCGAGTTCAATGTCTTTCCATTGATTTTCGGTGGGTTGTCGCTTTGTTAAGACCCCAGGTTGTGGGAGCAAGTTTTGGAGATACCGATCTTGGGGGAGGATAGTGAGTCCGGTGGATTCGAGGTAGTTGAGGGCTGCATTGACAATTGTGGCAGGTTTTTCGCGGCGGTTCTGAACTAAAATTCTAATGGTCGTCGTATCAATTTGGAACGGACGGAGTAGGATATTTTTCTCGACTTTACCGATAATCACAACCTCTTCTACACCAGAATCAAGGAGCGTGCGAGCGATCTTTTGAATCTGTCCAACGCCGTAGGTATGGATTTCGTCTGCGATGCCGGCAAAACGTTCTGCGTCAGATTTTGTAATTTGGATGACAACGGGTTCGCGGTCATTGGCGATAGCGGCACGTGCCAACAACACCGGCAGCTCACCTGTCCCAGCAATAATACCTAATTTTTCCATGTTTTTATCTTACCTTACGGTTCGTTTAGGTAGGTTTTACATAAGACATGCCTCTCTCAACCATTCAGGATGCGGTTGGGTTGGCTGAATCCGATACCACGCTTAGAAGTCGCAATGAATTCAAGGAGGTATTCGACTTCAGGTGTCATTTCGAGTTCTTCCTTGACTCTGGCGACAGCGTGTTTGAGGGGTAAGCCTGAACGGAACAGAATTCGGAACGCCTTCTTTAACGCTGAAAGGGCTTCAGGCGTCAACTGCGACAGAGGATTGATCCGCGATGTTCGGATACCGATACGATTAAGGTCTCGGACCCTTGCCGGTTGACCCGCCGACAACGCAAAGGGTGGGATATCTTGGACAATTTTCGAGAAACCACCTGCCATCGCCATTTTACCGACGCGTACATATTGATGAAGTGCAGCATGGGCACCGAGTCGGACATCATCTTCAATCACAACATGCCCCGCAAGCGACACAAAGTTTGCCATGATTGTTCTATTACCGACAATGCTATCATGCGCAATATTGACCCAATTCATCAGTAGGTTGTTGTCCCCTACGATGGTTGACCCTTCTTCAAATGTTGATCTTGAGATAGAAACGTACTCTCGCAATATATTGCGATTACCGATCTTAACATAACTCCGCCAGCCGCCGTACTTCAAGTCTTTAGATTCGTTACCAATGGTTGCGCCGAAGAAAATCTTGCATTCTTCACCGATGATTGTCCATTTCTCGATTTGAACATGCGGACCTATCACAGTGCCTCGACCGATATGAACGTCTTCGGCGATAAGACTATAAGGTCCGACCGTGACATCCTTTTCCAGTGTTGCCTTTGGAGAGATAATAGCTGTCGGATGAATGTTCGTTTCTAACATAGATGCCTCTCTGTCAAATGTATTTTCGTGATACAAACCCAATACCTGTCTACATCCCCTACCTAAAGGCAGGAGGTTTGACGGGGAGTGCTAATGGCTACCGGTAGGCTGACGGCTGATAGCCAATTCAGACAGATGCCAATACGATAGACAGTTCCGCTTCTGTGGCGAGTTCATTTCCCACATAAACACGGCCTTCAATACGCGCGAGTCTACTCCGCAGTTGTGCAACCTCTATTTCCAATCGAAGTTGATCCCCAGGGACAACAGCGCGTCGGAAAGTCGCCTTGCTTATGGATCGAAAATAACCGAGTTCTCCCTCTTTACCAATATCGCGAAGGACGAGCCAAGCGGCGAGTTGTGCTAACGCTTCAATCTGTAGCACGCCGGGCATGACTGGCCGGGTCGGGAAATGTCCCTCAAAAATGGGTTCGTTGTAGGTCACATTCTTGATACCGACAGCGCGCTTTTTACTCTCATATTCAATGACTCTATCGACCATGCACATCGGATGTCGGTGGGGTAACACTTCATAGATGTCCATAACCTCAATAGGTTCTTGGACAGATGGACGTTGAAGGTGTCCTGCTTCAGCGAGTGCTTGCACAAACTCGGCGTGGAAGGTATGTCCCGTCCGCATCGCGATAACATGTGCTTTCGGTAGATGTCCAGCAAGGTAGAGATCACCAATCAGGTCCAAGATTTTGTGTCGTGCAAATTCGTCATCAAATCGGAGCGGCATGCTCGGTTCACCTGCTGCATCAATAACAAGGACGTTATCGTAATTCGCACCTTTCCCGATACCGAGCGCTTTTAATGCTTCGATCTCATTCTCGAAACAGAAACTCCTCGCCGGGGCAATGTCGCTGGCATACAATTCCGGTGTTATCTCGCAGGTCACTATTTGGGGCGTCGTTTGCGGATGCGCGTAAACGAACGTCACCTCTAAAGCATCAGCCGGTAATAGAACAAGTTGTCTGTCTCCTGATGAGAGTGAAAACGGTTCCGTTACTTCAATTACGTGTCGCGGTGCGTCTTGTGAGACAAGACCTACCGTTTGAATATTTTCGACGTAGGGTAGCGCACTCCCATCAAGTCCAGGTGGTTCTGGAGCATTTAATTCCACTATGGCGTTATCGACACCGAGTCCGCCTAAAGCGGAAAGGATATGTTCAACGCTGCTAACTGTTGTGTCGCCACTACGTAAACTGGTACATCGTGGTAAAATGTCCGCCCAGTTCTCTTGGGAGACTTTCACTTCGGGAATGCCCTCTATATCTACACGTCGAAAGACAATCCCCGAATCTTCAGGTGCCGGTTTCAAGGTTAATGTCACAGGTTGTCCTAACATTAGCCCGGTTCCGGTCATTGTGATCTCGTTTTGAACTGTGTGCTGTGAATCTGCCTTTGCCATTCGTTTTTTAAATTTTCCTTGCGGTTAATCAGAGTGGGTTTACTGTTTCAATGTCCCTCTCTTAGACCTCTTCCACTAAGTTTCAGAGGCGTTTTTTTGTATTAATCAGTTATCGGAAAAAATCGTTATGAGAGCAGAGGTGTTCGCGCCAGAGACATCTCTTTCGTTAGAAACCGCCTTCTATTGCGAAGCACGCCGAATTTTACGTATCATCCTATTATGTTCCGAAAGCGTCCTTGAAAAGTGGTGTTTTCCCTCACCTATCGCCACAAAATAGAAATAGTCTGTTTTTTCGGGACGCAGTGCCGCTTTGATTGAATCAATGCCTGGATTGGCAATAGGCCCCGGGGGCAGTCCGCGATGTCTGTATGTATTATAGGGTGAGTCCACGCGTAAATCCGTTTTCGTTAGGAGCCGTTTTGGGTTTCCTAAAGCGTATAACACAGTCGGATCTGCTTGGAGTCGCCACTTGTTCTTAAGTCGATTATGGAAGACACTTGCGATCCGAGGACGTTCCGATTTAACTTGTGCCTCTTTCTCAATCACGGACGCAAGCGTGACAACTTCGTGCTGGGTCAGACCTAAATTTCGTGCCTCCTCGTCAAACGTTTGCGTCCAACGCTGTTTAAACGCTTTGAGCATCATCTCAACTGCCTGCTCAGCCGTTGTCCCTTTGGCGAACTTGTACGTATTTGGGAACAGGTACCCCTCTACAGATGTGTCTTGAAGCCCAAACTGCTCCAATAGGCACTCCGATTCGGTAGCTTCCTGAAACGCTTCAGCCGTCCCGTATCCTATCGTTTCCCAAAGGTCAGCGATATTGGATACTGTTAAACCCTCTGGAACTGTCCAACTAACTAAATTAACCTGTCCCTTTTCAAATTCGTCAACGATGTGCCAGACCATCATGTTCCGTTGCAACGTATAAGTTCCGGCACGCAAACGTTTACCGGTCCCTCTCTGCTTAACAATCAGGCGGAAGGCATATTCGCTGCGAATTAAGTTTTGTTCGACGAGCCGCTTCGCAATTGTCTGGGAACTGCTTCCAATGGGGACCTCGAAATTGACTTTCTCTTTTGAAGAGGTCGGCGGTAACACTAAGAACGCCGCAACCGATAAGGCAATGAGGCAGAGTACAGCAATACCACAGAATGCCAAGAGGCTTATTTTAATGACTCGTCTTTTTTCTGTTGACCTCATACGCTTTGATGACGGTTATTGCTGGAACATTAATTATAACATTTTCGCAGCCTAACGCACATCAGCACCTATTTATCAGTAGATGCGGTTGATTCCGTCTCCTTGTTCTGGTTCAAATAGTCAGTAAGAATGATAACCGCTGCAACCTCGTCAATGAGCTCTTTCTGTTCTTTTGTGTCTTTGTTAAGAGCCCTTAAAAGGTCTTCTGCCTCAGCAGTTGTAAAACGTTCATCCTGGAACTCGATCGGGATATCAATGACCTGTGCTAAACGTTTTGCAAAATTCTGAATCTTTTCCGCCTGTGGACCGATGGAACCGTCCAGTGAAATGGGTAACCCGATCACAACACGTTCTACTTTATGGATAGAGACAAGGTCTGAAATAGCAATCAGGTCAACTTTCCTATTTTTTCGGGTAAGCGTACATAGTGGATGTGCTGCGACACCGAGTTCATCGCTGAGTGCAACACCAATTCTTACATCGCCGATATCTAATCCGAGTAAAATTTCCATAACGCGTCCTCTTTTCGTATCAACTGTTAATTGTTGCGATGCTAACTGCCAAACACCGGATCGGTATCACGCTTTAGTCAAGTTCCCGATTCACTTTAAAATTTTACACGAAAAGTTGTGTGGAGTCAAGGAAAATCTCATGAAGGCAAAAATTCCGATAGATGCTTGATAAATTGTCCGCGGGTATGCTATAATTTGGCTATAAAAAACACCAGAAAGGTTGCGGGCGGTAGCAGAAATTGGGATAGATGATACTCGCGTCTGTTATAAAAAAATAGATTCCGATTACAGATAGTCTATTTAACCTATAGCCGGATTATAAGTATGTCCACACATCAACTCTATTATGGCGATAACCTTACGATCCTTCAGGAATATGTTCCTGATGAGAGCGTCAACCTGATCTATATCGATCCACCGTTTAATACAGGAAAATATCAGCGACGCACAGAGATTGAGGTTGAACGAGATACGCAAGGTGACCGTGTCGGTTTCCAAGGTAGGACGTACCGAACCCGAAAAGGTAAAACCACGCATTACACCGACAAATTTGAGAGTTCAGATGCCTATTTACAGTTCTTGCGTCCCCGTTTTGAAGAGGCGTATCGCGTGCTACATCCAAACGGCAGTTTTTTCCTGCATATTGATTACCGGGAGGTGCATTATTGTAAGGTGATGCTGGATGAAATCTTTGGGCGCGAATCGTTTATGAATGAAATTATTTGGGCTTACGATTACGGAGGGCGACCCAAGTCGCGGTGGCCAGCTAAGCACGATAATATCTTATGGTACGCTAAAAACCCCAAACACTATACATTCAATTTCGATGAGATGGATAGGATCCCATACATGGCACCCGGCTTGGTCGGTAAAGAGAAGGCAGCACGAGGCAAAACACCGACCGATGTTTGGTGGCATACTATTGTCAGTACTAATGGTAGTGAGAAAACTGGTTATCCAACGCAAAAACCGCTTGGAATACTTAATCGCATCATTAAGGTGCATTCAACACCCGGTGACACGCTTTTAGATTTTTTTGCTGGTAGTGGGACACTTGGAGAGACAGCAGCAATACACAATCGTTCTTCTATTCTGATTGATAACAATATTCCTGCAATCAAGACTATTATGGATAGGTTAGAACTTTTTGGGATTGAGTTAGTTAACACTAATTATGAAACATTGACGGAGGATACACGGTGAAAGGATTTAAAGAAATCTCAGAACAGATTCGAGACGGCATAACCCGATTTATAGAAGCAGTAAACGACACCGAATCAGCACTTGATAAAACCGTCGTCAACATGAAAGTGCGGCTCGCCGAGGCAAAAGATCTCGTCGCTACAGCAATCGCGGAAGAACAACGCCTTAAACGCACTTATCAAGCAGCGCTGGATTCCGCTGAAATATGGGGTAAAAAAGCAGATGCTGCTTTGAAAATGGAGGACCTTGAGAGTGCGAATGATGCACGCCAACGTCAGCAACAACATCTCTCACACGCAGACGACTATAAACGTCAGATGAATGCCCAAGCGGCAGTCGTTGCTCGTCTTAAAACTGCGCTCCACGACTTTTATCACCGGTTCCGCGATGCAGTGAAACGTGCTGAAACGCTCTGCTATCGTCAGAAACAGACGGAAACGCGCGCAAAACTCTATAAATTACTGTTTGATGAAATAGATAACGATGTGTCTAAAGCCTTTGAACAAGCAGAACAGAAGTTGAAAGCAACAGAAGTTGAAGCAGACGTTTGGGAGCGAAAGCATCACCAGACAACACCTGAAACGGAAACGACAGAAGAAAAAACCGACTTGGATCAAGCACTCAGAGACCTCAAAAATGACATCTTAGGCAGTCGTGGTAATGATTAACCTCTCGGAGTTGACAAAATACTTTGGTAAGTTATGTGCCGTTGATGCGCTCACATTACAAGTGGATGCCGGTGAGATATTCGGGTTTCTCGGACCTAATGGTGCGGGAAAGACGACAACCATCAATATGCTGACAGGCTTACTCCGTCCGACCTCTGGCACAGCAACACTCGCCGGATACGACATTCAGAAACAGAGTCTGCAGGCAAAGGCTATTCTTGGACTGATGCCCGATACGCCGCAGCTCTACGAAGCGTTGACCGGTAGGCAATTTGTCCGTATGATTGCCGATCTATATGAGGTAGCACCGAAACAAGCCGAAAATGAGATGGATATCCTACTTGAATTACTGGAGCTGACCGACGCTGCGGATGATCAGATTAAAGGATATTCCTACGGTATGCAGAAAAAGATTCTGCTTATCTCACTCCTCGTGCATCACCCGAAGATCCTCTTCCTCGATGAACCTACCAGCGGTTTGGATCCGAGAAGTGCTCGTACCGTGCGAGAAATCTTGCGTGAACGTTGTGAGCACGGATGTACTGTTTTCATGACAACACATATCCTGGAGATCGCTGAACGGATATGCGATCGCGTCGGTATTATTAGTAAGGGACGACTTATCGCTGTCGGAACGCTCGCGGAACTACAGCAGAGAAAACGTGAAAGCCATGCGGACCCGAGCGGTGATAACCCGCAGCAGACCGAAACGTTGGAGGATATTTTTCTTGATCTAACGGCGGATGCCTAATTAACACCAAAAACGCAGCCTGAAACGAAGTGGAAGGCGGATTTAAGAAAGGCACTTGAAGTACGAAACCCACTTGATTACTCCGCAAGGTAAATTTTAAAATTCTCATGGTAAAAAATATCAAGGTTCTATTAAAAGCCGATTATCAAGGATGGGTGAATAACCTTAAACACAGCGGCGATACATGGCGGAAAGGCGTTTTAAAGGGAATCGCCTACCTCGTTCTCATCATCGCTTTGTCGGTGTTAGGCAACTCCCTTTTCAGTCATTTACGTCTTACCGAAGCTGACCCTGCGCTTCTATTAGGCGTAATTAACGGATTCGTAGCATTTGGTGTTATTGTTGTTGCCAAGGAGTTGATGGAAGGTTCACTAAAGATTTTATATGAGGCACCCGACACCGCGCTCTTACACGCGACACCGATGCGTCCGGTGGCGATTTTCGGATATAAGTTCGTTCACCTTACGCTCACGCGCTTTCTGAGCATTCTCTGTTTTCTGGGACCGCCGTGGGTGATGTTCGGGTTAATCTTTGAATTGCCGTGGCATTTTTATGTAGGGCTATTTCCGACGTGCGTGTGTCTTCTCATCGTCATCGCGAGTTATGTTACCATCAGTATGATGTTCATTGCTCGCTTCTTCTTGTCCGGGGGCCTCATTGCGACACTGAAGGTGCTCGGTACAGCAGTCAGCGTGACGGTGGGGTTCCTTTTGCCGTTGACACTGTTTACATCGTTTGACGCGATACCGGTGAAACAATTTCTGCTTGATTGGGCAACTCCAGAAACGACAGACGCAGCCGCTAAATGGTATCCACACGAATGGATTGGGCAACTTCTATTGATCTGGACGGCTGAATCTACGATACAAAACCGATGGGGATGGGTACTCGGCGGTATCGGCGGTAGTGTTGCGTCTGTCGGGATGGCAATACTCGTCGCGCAACTGATTTATCAACGTGGCTGGGAAAATATCCGCCTGTTGAAAGCCAAACGTAGACCTATACGACACAACGGTGGTTCCAAAGCATCGTGGCTAAAAGGTATTGCTGTGGCACTCGGACGGGGTCCGATAAAAGCCATGATGTTAAAAGATTTTCTGATCTATGTCAGGCATAGCGGACGGCTTATTGCGATACTAATGCTTACGCTTTTTCTGGCAGTTCACATCGGTGTTTTGCTTCTACAAGGCGGCGGCATGAACGCTGCTGAGAGTCTTACCGTCCAGATTGTACTTTACAGCGTTTTTATTACTTTCGGTATCAGTTGTAACGGCTTTCGCGATGAAGCAAAAACATGGTGGATGCTGAAATCCGCGCCTGTCACACCGAGATTGGTATTCACAGGAAAATTCCTGACTGCCCTCCTCTGTGCGTTGGTCTATGCTGAATTTTGGTCGTTGGTCGCCGTTTATCTACTGCCAATCCCAAGGCACAATTGGATGTCGGTGCTGCTGACACCTGCAATAACGTTGCCAGCAGGATGTGCATTGAATACAGCGGTTGGAACGCTGCCATGGATGGCGGAATTAACACAACAACCTAAGCCGTTTTTACGGGTTATGACTTTTACGGCAATATTCATTGTTAATGTTGGACTCATCATTGTACCGGTGATAGCGTGGCACACAGAAAATCTTGTTCTCTTTACGGGGTTAATGCTCGTCCTCGCTGTTGTGTTCATAGTGTCCTACAGATGGGGCATAAGCAACCTTCGCAAGCTGTTAGTCGCACAATATAATACATGACAAACACTGCAGACAGATTTGCAACTCACAATAGATACTGCAGGCGGTGTAATATCGCATGTGTGGGCGTTGCCAGTTGTCTGTGTTTGCAACTCACAATAGATACTGCAGGCGGGGTTTGTAACTCACAATAGATACTGCAGGCGGGGTTTGCAACCCCGCCTCCATAGAAACTATAAAGTACCGAGAAAGAAGGAAAAATGTTGATAGAATATGAGGGTATAACACCGAATATACACGTCTCTGTCTTCGTCGCACCCGGGGCAATGATCATTGGCGATGTAACCATTGGTGAAGAATCAAGCATCTGGTTTAACAGTGTGCTCCGCGGCGATTTAGAACCGATCCGCATCGGGTGCCGCACCAACGTACAGGACGGTTCGGTTATACACATGGACAAAGAGATCCCATGCCTTATCGGAGATGATGTCACAATCGGACACGGTGCGATTCTCCATAGCTGCAGAATCGGCAATGAAGCACTGATCGGTATGGGTGCGATCCTCTTAACGGGTTCGGTGATCGGTGAACGTGCTATTGTCGCAGCGGGAACACTTGTACGGGAAGGACAAGAAATACCACCCGGAACCGTCGCAATGGGCGTACCCGCAGTCGTGCGTCGTGAGGCTACCGAAGCCGAACTTGAACGCGTCCGGCATGGCAAGGACGATTATGTTGAACGTGGTAAACTGATGCGGCAATTAACCGCGTAAGGAATGTTAAAATTATGGCAAAACGAACGTGTTTGATGGTTGGTGGCAGTGGTATGGCTGGTGGCTGGATCCACAACTTCACTACTAATTTTAGTGACCGGATTGAGATTATCGGTTTAGCGGACGTGAATACAGATGTTCTCGCAGCACAAGGCGAGGCGTTGGAACTCAGCACTTCACAATTATTCACAGACTTTAACGAGGCGTGTGCCTCTGTCAAAGCAGATTTTTGTGGGATCGCTGTGCCACCCCAATTTCATAGTCCCGCTGCAATCGCTGCTATGGAAAACGGGATGCCTGTTATCTGTGAAAAACCGATTGCGGATACCTTGGACGCAGCGAAGGCGATGGTGCACACCGCGCAGAAAACCGGACTCCCGTGCGCTATTATCCAAAACTATCGTTATGCGAATAATAAACAGGAACTCATCCGTATCCGTGATGAAGGTAGATTGGGACGACTCCAGCATATCGTTGGTAGATACGCCTGCGACTACCGTCGCTATCTCTCTTGGGGAAAAGAGTGGCGACACGATATGGATTTCGCACTCCTGTTTGAAGGCTCCGTTCACCATTTAGATATGCTTCGGTTCCTCTCCGGTGGCGATTGCGAGACCTTGATCGGATTCGGTTGGAACCCCGAATGGTCGAGTTTCCAGCACTACTCCAGCGGTCTCTATATGATGCGTATGGATAACGGCGTTCATACCTCTTATGAAGGTAACAGCTCGGCTGCAGGGATCATTAATTGTTGGAATTCTGAACACTACCGAGCAGAATTTGAGCAGGGAGCCGTCGAAATCGCAGGTGGAAACCAGATGACCATCCATCGCGTCGGCGGTGAAACAGAGGTCTACGAAGCACCACCGATTCCGTATCACGCACATACGCATCTGTTCGATGAATTCCTGAATTGGCTTGATGGTGGCGAACCTTCTGATACACGCATTGAGGACAACATCAAAAGTTTTGTGCTGGTCATCGCCGCAATGGAGACGACTGTTGACGGACAACCGAAACGGATTGTTGACTATCTCAGTGACTTGGATATCTAAGACGAACTCACGTCCGTAAATCGATGCCTTAAACTATGTTCAATCCAAACGACGAACTGAACAGCGAAATACCGACTGTGCTTGAGGATATTCCAGAATCGGAGCAGCGCGCGCTACTTGAAAAAGCCGCGATATGGATTGGCCGGCGAGGTCTCACCGCGCCGGCAATTATCGCCTTGGAGACCTGCAAGCCGCTCAACTTTTTGGGGAGTCAATTTCTGATTGCCTTCAGTCCTTTTGTTCAGGCGATTTTCAAAGGCGAAGAATACCACAAATTCGCGCTCATCTTAGAAAAAGATGCGAATGTTGAGTTGCTGATTGAATTGATTGAGACGTACAAATGACGGTCTTATTGAACCGCAAGGAAGATTAAAAATATGGCAGTAGAATTAAAAATGCTTCAGATGGATCAGACGATGACCAAAGGCAAAATCGGGAAATGGCTCGTTAAAGAAGGCGATACCGTCACCGAGGGGCAACCTTTGCTGGAGATTGAGACCGATAAGGTTGTTCATGAACAGGAATCCCCTACCGACGGTATTATTGCCCAGATCCTTGCTGAAGAAGGCACCAATGTCCCTGTCAACGCTATACTCGCTGTTATTGGTGCCCCCGGTGAAGAGGTTGCGCGCATTGAAACTGATACCGCGCCAGAACAACAGGTCCAAGCGAAACCCGAACAACTGAAACCGACACCATCGCCTATCGGGGACGCACCGAAAGCCTCTCCAGCAGCGCGTCAACTCGCTGAGAAACTCGCTATCGACCTGACCGAAGTTAAACCGTCTGGCCCCGGTGGACGCATCCTTGAGGACGATGTCCAACGGTACATCGACTTGCGGGGACCAGTCCCTTCATCCGAAACGACGCGTCTTAAGGCATCACCGCTCGCGAGGCGACTGGCGAAAGAGCAAGGTGTCGATCTCACTTCACTTGCCGGTTCTGGACCGGACGGCAGAATCGTCCGAGACGATGTGTTACAAGTCGCTAGCACAACCCCTGAAATGCCTACTGTGGAGACACCGGCGATTCAGCAGACCGCGGAAGTCATCACGATGGACGGTATCCGCGGAATTATTGCAGAACGGATGACACTCAGCGTTCAGACAAACGCCAGCGTCACGCTCCATACCGAGGTTGACGCAACGGGACTCGTTGAATTGCGTGGGATGCTCAATGATAAATTACAAGCAAGAGAAGTTAATATCACTTACACGGATCTGCTTGTGAAGGTCGTGGCAAATGCTTTAGGTGAACATCCGCGACTCAATGCGACACTCACGGATGAAGGGATACACCTATTACCAGAAATTAACATCGGGGTCGCGGTCGCATTGGAAGATGGGTTGGTAGTTCCAGTTGTCCGAGGTGCTGACAAAACGCGATTATCAGAGATTTCAGGGCAGGTAAAAGATTTCGCTGAACGGGCACGGAGTAATCAACTAACACCCAGAGAGCTCCAAGGTGGTACTTTCACAATTACAAATCTTGGGAATTTCGGGATTGATGCGTTCACGCCTATCATCAATCCACCGGAAAGTGCTATTCTTGGGGTAGGTCGGATTCTGAAGAAGCCGGTCGTTCACGAAGATGAGATTGTTATTAGGAGTCTGCTGACGCTAAGCTTGACATTTGACCATCGTGTTGTAGACGGTGCCCCTGCAGCGCAGTTCCTACAGACGGTTTCTGGTTATATTCAAGATCCGTATCTTTTGCTGGTGTAGTGGTATCTACCAACGTTCTGTCTGCAGAGATTCGACTTCATCAAAGTGTGCGTCTCGTGTGACGAGAATTAGTCCGCGTTGCATTGCAATTGCAGCGATCCAGATATCATTGTCGGGGATGAGACGACCCTTTCGCCGTAACTGATCTTTGATGATTCCGTACCATCGTGCTGTTCCCAAATTGCAAGGTATAATCCGGATTCGTTGGACGATTTGATTGACCTTTGCTAAATTTTCTGTAGGTCTAGCTGATTTCCTCGCTCCATAGTAGAGTTCACCGACCACAAGCGAAGGTAAGAACACTTTATCAACGCTTTGTCTTTTCTCTTGGACTATCATTTCATCAGCAAATATTGCAATAACGATGTTGGTGTCCAATAGGTATCTATCACTCTGATTCATAAACCTGTTCGCAACCCTCCTCAATTGCTTGTTTCATTTGCTCAAGGTCTTCTAAAGGAATTGTGCCTGCAAATTTAAGCAATTCCTTAAGCGGCGTACCTTCTGGTAGATCACCCGAAAGTTCCAGCACAAAATCTAAAACTTGGTTCTGTTGCGACGGAGTAAGTTTTTCTATCTGTTCCAGAAGTTCCTGCTTTAAATTACCCATCTTAGTGTCTCCTTTTTTAATTCAAGCATTAGTATACTGTTCTTTTACCATTCTGATTCATCGACCTGCTCACACCCTTCCTCAATTGCCTGTTTCATGATTTCAAGATCTTCCTTTGAAATCGTCCCAGCGAATTGAAGCAGATTCTTCCCGGAGGAGAGTCTTATGGGTTCGCCTAAAAAAGAGAGGACAGAATTCAAAATCTGTTTCTGTTGCATAGGCGTAAGTTTGTCTAATCGCTGGACAATCTCTTGGATAGTTGTTCGGTTTTCCATCATGTTGCCTCCTTTCTGATTAAGAAATGGCGTTCTGTATCTACTGATCTCTTAAAAAAAGATTTTATCACAGGTCGTATGAGAAATCAACGCTTTTTGGTATGCTGTTCTTGCGATAGCGATGCCATTCCGCAAAACTACCGAATTCCAACTTTCTCAAACATCAAATCCAAATACAATTTTTCAGATGGTGTCGTACTGAGTTATCGGTTGTCAGTCAAAGAGAGATTGAGTAAACAGAACATCTCTTAACTGATAACTATACTCCTATATATATCCAGCAAGTTGCAGCCCTTCTTGATCTGCCCATCTTCTTAAGAGTTCTTTCTCTCTTGGGGTCGGTAGGCGATTTCGTCTGCCTCGCACCTGTCGGATAACTCTTTCGCGTGGCGCGACTTCAATTGTCAAAATCTTGCGTCGTCCATTCTCGTCCTCAACCTCCATACTCCAAATCGAGGATCGTCCGGTATGACAGGATCGCGCGTAAGTCTGTACACAGTGCTGTAGTGCCCGTCCTTCGTCGATGAGTTCGTCGCTGCTGAGCAGTTCTCGAATAGACCAGAATTTCATGTTGCGCCCCTGCTTATTCCCCTCCAAGGAATGGAATTCACCGATCTGTGAAGACATCCATTCAAGTTCCCGACTTTTCGAGACTTTACCGAGTTGGTTGTGCCATGCCTCAACTTGGCGAAGTAGCGTCTCAGGCGTTCTCCGTCTCATACTGAAGTTCGGTTGTTCGGGTCCCATCTCTCTCGCAACGCCTCTCTCGACGAAAACGCGACGGTTCTCGTATCTCTGGTGCCAGATGTAGTCAATAATCGGCTGTACGTAATTGACATCCAACATCGGATTCGGAATAAAGAAACGGATCACACTCAGCCAAAAATCGTCGTTGTCAAAAGTTCGGGTCAGCCGTGTGCCGCGGAGCGCGTCCGCCAGATACCTATCGCCCCCGAGTGCATAGATTTGTCCCCAACGGAGTGCCTCTTCAACGGTGTAATGCTTCGGTGCCTTCAAAAAATGGTGGGCCATCTTTTTGGTGAGCGGTATCGGGACACCTCGCGCGGTTCGGATATTTTGACCGGTACCGATGTGTTTAAACCAGCTCTGATGCGTCTCGTTCCCGTTAAACCAGACACTATCCATGAAAAGTGGTACCTCATAGGTGGCAAGTAGGTGTCGTGCGAGTTCGGAAAATTGACGGTCGCGGTTATGTTTTCTGACTTTCCACGCCTTAAGCGGTCGAACCCAACTCTCGTGATGGTTTGCGAGGGCTGCGATGCTTTGAATATAGGTAGCCTCCTTTAACAGGTCTGAATTGGTTTCAAGGTACAGTAGAAGTTTCAAGAGTACTTTCGGAGCCATGCTCCCCTCAAAAGCATTCGAGACGGTTCTGGTAACCGCGTTCTGTAGTTTATCTGCTGGTAGTTCTTGGTTGTACATCTTTGGAAGCACCTCGCTGAGGTTGCGGTCTCTCTTCTCTTTCGCCATCATTTTGGAGGCTTGTGTACGGGTTAGCGCATAGCGTTCATCTTGGCGTTGGCGGGGACTTTTATCTAAACCCTGACTAAAATTGTGAGTGCGGCACCACGCCTTGTAATCCTCTACCGAAGATATACCGAGTTGATGGATATGCGCCTGCATTTTCGGTGAGCAATCTTCTATCTGCATTTTTTGCTGGGACTGTTTTCTTCTTCTTTGCGCCATCTGTTAAGTTCTATCTCCTGTCATGGATTGTGTTCTATACCGACTGTTCAGATGTATCCCGGTGACTTTCTACGGAAGGCTTAACCACCTATAACCTTTAACCCAACGCAGCACTATATATTTTCCAATTTTTCTTACGTGTTGGGTTCACTTATATTTGGAAGGTACAAAGTAAATCGGATCCCAAAGTTTTCAAGGGATATTGTGAATTTTTCGACATTGTATTCCATCCAACCGACGCTGTATGCAAACCCTATATCTAACAGGTTACAGAGAATGTTAGAGAATGTCAAGGTGTTTTCTGCTACGTTTCTATTTGACATGACCATATTATTAATGGTATACTATAGCGCAGGAGATGTTTGATGGTTGTGAGACTGAAGTGGTAACCTAAGAACGATTTTGTTCTGTATTTTTTAAGGAGACATTACATGTATGTATCTAAGAATGTAAGGATCAGCTTTGTGGCTCTGATGAGCATCTTTTTGCTGATAGCGCTCCCGAGTCTTGCCAAAATCGATCCGGCGAATATCACCGGAATGTGGTTGTTTGACGAAGGGAAAGGTGGTAGTGCTACAGACGCATCAGGAAATGGAAACGACGGTGAAATCCACGGGGCAAAGTGGGTTGATGGCAAGTTTGGTAAAGCACTTGAATTCGATGGTGTTAGCAATTGGGTTGAAGTTCCACACTCGAACACTGTCAGTTTTAAGGCGGGTGTATCGTTCACGATCACCTGCTATTTCAAAGGCAGTAAAGTTGGCGGTTCGCTTGTCGGCAAAAACTATGAGGATACATCGCAAGCAACGCCGTGGTATCTGCTTTGGGATAACGGTTCTAAGAACACCGTGAGCCTCTATTTACGGGATAGTGCTGGGACCAGTTTTCCTGCACACGGCACCACGCCTATTGCCGATGAGAAATGGCACTTCATTGCCGGACGAGCGGATGCAGATGCCGGCAAAGCCTCAATATGGGTAGACGGCAAGATGGAAGCCGAAGTCGATTTCAACTCAAAAGATGGATATGGCACCAGTGACGGCGTGTTTCACGTTGGACGGCACTATGATCGCTATACTGAAGGTATCATCGATGATGTCGCCCTCTTCAACGTCGCCCTGAGTGAAGAGGATATGGATGCACTCATGGATGACGGTGTTGAAACTGCCGCCGCCGTTGATCCGGTGAACAAACTTGCAACGACATGGGGCAGAATCAAACAACAATAGGAGAAAAAATGAAACAGATACTGGCACCCCTCGCGCTTGCACTCCTGTTGTTCACAGGATTCGGCTGCGGGACAGAAAATCCGGTCGAAGAGATAACCGAAATCAATACGACGGGTACTTTACGTGGCGATGTCCAATCAATTGATGGCGCACTAATTCAGATACGCTTACTAAAAGATGGGCAACTTGTGAAGCAAATTGAGACGCAGGCGAGTTATGAAATTGGCGCAATTGCGGCAGGAAACTATACGCTTCAGATATAAGCGAAAGGTTATGAAACGGAAGAGGTAGTTGTCACAGTCATCGCTGAAGAGGTTGTATCGCTTGACAAGGTAACGCTCGTCGCGTTGGAAACCCCTGTTTCGCACCTGCGCGGTGTTTTAACGAACGAAACGACGGGTGAAGTGCTTGGTGGTGTCAGTCTCCAACTCAAGGATAAAACCGGAAAAGTCTACGAAACGTTAACAACAGCAGCTGGCGTTTTCACCTTTGAAAATCTCCCGGTGCAGCAATCTATGACTTTGACGATCGCTCACGCCGGTTACGAAGATAAAGAGGTGGCAGTTGATCCGATACCAACGGATGAAACATCGGAACTGACTGTTGAACTCACGCCACTGCCGGAAGTGGAGCAGTTGCCTCCGGGTCAGGGGTTAAGTATTGAAAGCCAAGCACCTGATTTTGAATTACCGGATGGCAACGGTAAAGCACACGCACTCGCTGATTATACCGCTGATAAAAACGTCGTCCTTATATTTTACCGCGGCGGCTGGTGACCGTTCTGCAGAACGCAACTCGGCGAGTTGCAGCAGAATTATGCGAAGATTCAAGCCGCAGGTGGTGAACTCATCGCTATCAGCTCCGATAACGAAGGCGATACCAAACGGACGGTTCAAAATCACGAGCTCAAATTTCCGGTACTGGCTGATAAGGACAAAAAGGCGATAACTGCTTATAACGTTGTGGATCCTGGCAACAATCGGATAGCACGTCCTGCCGCCTATATCGTTGGCACGGATGGAACAATCATTTGGAAATCCTTAAACGCTAAGGCAGCTCGTGTGCCGACAGCGCAAATCCTCACAGAATTAGGTAAACTCTGATGAAATCTCACGATACGGTTATAGCAAATATCATCGCTGATAGCGAAGAGATAGCGCGTCACCGGGACACGCTTGATCGTCGGGAGTTCTTAACTCGACTTGCTGCCAGCGTCGGCGGGATCGGGGGTGCCCTTGGTACACTTCCAGCGTTCGCACAGTTAAGTAGTGGTCAATTACAACCTGAGACCACAGAAACAGCCGCGCTTACATCTGTCGTTGAGGCTACCGGTAAACAGGTGTGGGAGAACGATCAACTCAACGAAGACGCTGTGAGTGAACTGATGGATCAGGCGATGATGAAACTGACGGGACGCTCCTCTGCGAAAGAGGCGTGGCGAGATATTGTGCTACCTGATGATGTTGTCGGCATAAAAATTAATCCGCTTGCGGGACCGGAACTTAGCACCCATTCTATCATCGTCGATAAAATTGTTGAGGGGTTATACGGTGCGGGGGTGCTGCGGAAACAGATTATCATCTGGGACCGGTTTGAGGAACACCTCCTGAACGCCGGTTACCCCATCAAGCAAGATGAGAGCGATGTCCGAACCTTCGCCTCCGATACAGAGGGAATCGGGTATGACGATGAGGTGTACTATAAGAGCGAGAAGGATAGCATTGCGCGCCGTGAGAACGAAAGCACCCGTTCGCGGTACTCTCGAATCGTTACCGAGCAAGTTGATGTCATCATCAATGTCCCGGTCTTGAAACACCATGCGATGGCAGGCGTGAGCGGATGCCTAAAGAATCTCGCTTTCGGGAGTGTCGATAACACACGTCGATTTCACGGAAAACCGATCTATTGCAATCCGGCTATCGGTGAGATTTTGGAGCATAAGGTGCTGAAGGAAAAGTTGACCCTCAATATCGTTGACGGGTTGCTCGCTTCGTTCGACAGAGGACCGACATATCACGCCGAAAGTACATGGCAATACGGGAGCCTTTTTATCAGTGCTGACCCCGTTATCCTCGATGTGTTGGTACTTCAGACGGTTAACCAGAAACGCGAGGAGATGGATTTGGATTCTGTATCTAAATTCGCCAACCATATCAATACGGCAAGCAGTCTGGGGATAGGTACAAATACGCTTGACCAAGCAGATCTTCGGCAAGTTGAGGTATAATGATGAAACACAAACGAATCTCTCTATTTTTTTTCTTCTGTCTTTTCTGTGTTGCTGTTGTCTTTTCAGGATGTACTGTGACTTTCACGCAGAGCGATACACTTCAATTAAGCGTATCGGAACCGACAGAGAAAGCGATGTCGCTTGTCGCTGAGTTTGAGGCAGGCGAGGCAGAAAATGTCGCCGGTGATGTGACGCAGAAGTCAGGAAGCGTCTGTTCGGGTGGCGCGTGTCTCATCTATTAGTTGATTTTTGCCTGTGCTTCAGTGCTTGCTTTGAAGACAGCTCAATCTGAATTGTCTGATCCATCCACTACCTGTTCTCTGGCGCCCTTTTGGTGATGATTTCCGCCCAGTCCCAGAGCAGCACCGTGCCATCCCAACTCCCGCTTGCCAGGGTTTTCCCATCGTGTGAAAACACTAACGTTTCTATGTCTCCCGTATGTCCAGAAAGGGTTCCGAGATCAGAGCCAGTATCCACGTCCCATAATTGGATGACGGGTGGCAGATTTTTATTAGATTCAAGAAGGATTTTCCCATCCGGCGAGAAGGTCAACATGCTCTGGAATCCAAGATTGATAGGAATTCGACCGCGTTCTTGTATACCTGTTCTCGTTACATCTGACAAAACAATGCCCTTTGGATGTCCATAAGCGAGGGTTTTTCCATCCGGTGAGAATGCCAATGCAGTGGTAGTGGTATCCATGATATTGGGGGGTGTGATCTCTCGCTGTGTGGTAACGTTCCACACCCGTGTTCGGACGTGAGCCCCATTCGTAGCAAGCAGCGTTCCGTCGGGTGAAAACACCAACTTTCTTGGGTACTGCTCTGCTGCGTTAAAGTTGAGCAGTTCAGCACCAGTGTTTATATCCCACGCACGGATACCTTGGTACGGCATGCCAGCGGCGAGTATCTTGTTGTCAGGTGAAAATGCAAGTGCATTCGCGTCGCCTTTAGTATCCTGCCAAGGTCCGGGGATCTGTTCATCAGTGGTTATGTCCCACAATTCAATGTTCCCGCGACCTCCGCCTGCGTAGTATCCTGCCCCGAACAAATCAAACACAATTGCGCCACTACCGCCTCGACTGGCAAAGCGCGTGGCATCGTGTGAAAACGCGACGGGGCCAGTCCGATCATTCTTTGCTTTGGTGAAGGTCCTCAATTCTTGTGCTGTTTTTGGGTTCCACACTTCGACAACGCCTGTGAACGCTGCAGTTGCAAGTGTAATTCCGTTTTCAGCAAAAGCGACGGCTTTAATCCACTCGGTGTGTCCCGTGGTAAAGGTAAAGCGTTCTTGCCCGGTGTCAGGGTTCCAGAACCGGATTGTGCCGTCGTAGCTGCCACTTGCCAATGTTTTCCCGTCGGGAGTGAAAGTTAGCGCACTAATACCGTTTGTATGTCCTATCAGTGTCGCGCGTTCGCGTTGCGTGTTTACATCCCAAACCTTGATGACCTTACGCGAGTCTCCTGTGGCAAGTATTTTTCCGTCCGGTGAGAATGCCACTGCAGCAACCGACCCTTCATGCCCCTCAAGTGTAGCAATTTTGGCGCGCGTCTCGGTATCCCACAACCGCACTATTTTGTCTTCACTTCCACTGACGAGGATTTTTTTATCCAATGAGAACGCCAATGCCAAAATATCTTTGTCCTCCGGATCATCACCCCAGTCTTCAAACTGGTGCTCCGTGCTTGCATCCCATAATTGAATTTTACCGTGTCTACCACCAGTAGCAAAGGTGCTGCCATCTTTTGAAACCGCCACTGAAACCGGCATTGCATCGAATGACAGCTGTGTAACTATATTCAACACTTTTTTGTAGGTGTTAACATCCCAATAGGTAATGTTACCAGATTTGTCCAGGCTGATAAGTATTGTGTTAGTCTTGGCGAAGGTCAGCGTTGATATTGATTCCGTTCCTTCAGGTGTTCCTTCAGGTAATGTGAGTGTCGCAAGCTGGCTATCGGTATCCGGATCCCATAACTGGATAACAGGGTTTATATACCCACCACTTGCGAGTATTTTTCCATCTGCTGAGAATGCAAGAGCATTGGCTTGTCCGGTGTGTTCTGTAAACAGTGCAGTCGCTTTTCCATGAGGCACGTCGTATAGCCATACGCCGACATCGGTTCCCACTGCGAGACGGGTGCCGTCAGGTGAAAACCGCATGATATTAATACCGCCTTTTCCGAGGCGTGCGATTGCCCCTTCAGGTAATCCGACTTTCGTATTGTCTTGTGCAAAACTGGTCAGAAGCAGGACAGCATTCAACAAAATGGTAGCAAAAAATAGGCGTTTCATTTCAATCTCCTTCGGTTTTGCGGTGTGTCGGATTCGTTTTCTTTATGCTCATTGAAAATGGCGCGAGGTATCACATTAGTTGCTTGTATGATAGCGTCTGCGATGGCAGAAGTGGATAGTAGAATTTTAAATTTAACGCTGTTCGTTTGCTGGCGGTAGGTCAGCAAAAGGCGGGCTGATGCGCCCGCCTATGATGGAATTCGGTTTGAACAACACCACTGCTAATCTGTCTTGATGTCGCCCCAGGTTGTGGTTAAATTCCCGACTGGGCTTACCGGAAGCTGCCCCTCTTCAAGGAAGATTGTCCACATGATAACCGGGTCTCCGATAACCTCGTCGATACCGAGCAACTCTACTTTCCCTTCTGGATACGGCTCATTGGATTTGTAGATGAAGTACTCAGTCGGATCGTGTGGGGCATCAAGAAACAGCATTTCTCCTGTATCAGTATATCCCTTCGTAAACCAATCTTTCGGTTCTTGTCCACGATCTTCAGGGCGTTTATGTCGGCTATCCCATGCTTGGTAGACATAAGCCGACCGATCGATTTCAAATGTGAGTCGGTAGTCCTGTCCACCGGGACAGTCTGCTGACGTGGAGACTTGCGTTAATCCGAGAAATTCTTTCGGGATGTTGGTAATCGTATAGTTTCTATCGTGAAAAAATTTCCCGCCCTCTTCCAATTCTGTGGCTTGGTAGACACCCTTCTTGTTGTCTTCTATATTGGTGACTTCCACCTTCTCAGCGAAGGCGATTAACGAAACAACAAGGAACAGTGTAGCCATGGAAAGATAAACCAGTTTCATCGCTGATACTCCTTTGTAGTTCGATTCGCAGACACCAGAGCATCCGTTTCAACTGCCTTTTTCAGCCAACTGTGGTTCACTTAGGAAACTCTGGCAGACTGCAGAGAAAACTTGAAAAAAAACAACATCTGTGTCATACTTAGATTGTATAACACTTTTGCCAAATTTACCAGAACAATTTCTCGCTATAGAAGAAGGAAATCATAATGGTTGAACACATTGTTCTACTGAAGTTGAAATCAGAGGTCACCGACGCACAGTTGGAAACCCTATCGGATGCACTTTTGGGAATGGCTGATGAAATCCCCGGCATTGAATCCGTAACTGCTGGCACGAACAACAGTCCTGAAGGTAAGAGTCAGGGTTACGCGTACGGTTTTATTGTCCGTTTCACAGATGAAGCGGCACGTGACACCTACTTGCCACACCCGTTCCACCGTCAGGTCGCTGGTGAACACATCCGTCCACTTGTTGAGGATGTCCTCGTTTTCGATTATTCTACACCGCCCAACAACTAAAGCGCGTAACTTGGAACGCGTAGGGGTTTTGCTTAGAAGAAACACCCAAGCAAAAACGGTATTTCTTCAAGGTCGCCTCGCCTGTATAGAAATCAGATATACGGAAAAGAACTTATTAACCAGAACTCACCTAACCAAACCGCAAGGAAAATTAAAAATATGAGTTGGAATATAGTTGTTGTAGTTTCAGATACATTGCGAACCGCCTATCTCAGTCCGTACGGCAATGATTGGGTTCAGACCCCGAATTTGGCACGGTTTGCCGAACAGAGTGTCAGATTCACGAACGCGCACCCGGAATGTCTCCCTACGATTCCGACGCGCCGTACGTTACACACCGGTAGACGCGCCTATCCTTTCAGTACGTATACACCTGTCCCGTGGGACAACGTCTATACGCCCGGTTGGCAGCCGATGTCATCCGATGAACCGGCAATCGCTGAATCGCTCGTCCAAAATGGGTATCATACCGGTTTCTTTGCCGATGTGCCGCACTATTTCGTACCCGGAATGAACTTCACGCGCGGGTTTCGACAGTGGCAGTTCGTTCGCGGTCAAGCTGAGGACAGATATCGTGGCGGTGCACACGCCGATCCTGCTTTAATTTCTCGATACCGCGGCAATCCTCAGCGTATCCGATCCCATATCGTGAACGTTCAACCGGAACGTCCGGAGGAGACATGGCCCACTGCCCGCCTGTTCCGCTCCGCAATCGAGTTCGTTGAACACAACCATCAAAACACACCGTTTTATCTCTACGTTGACGGGTTCACACCGCATGAAACATGGGAAGCACCTATCCACTACTACGATCTCTACGGTAGCAGAGAGGATCGGGAACCTATCTGTCTTAATCTGCCCTACGGTTCACTCAAAGATGAGGAACTTGAGGAACGACTGCCAAGCGTTAAAGCCAACTACGCCGGCCTGGTAACCCTCGTGGATACATGGTTCGGAAGGCTGGTGGATACGATTGATAGACTTGGACTGCGCGAAAATACGTTGATCATGTTCCTTGCAGACCACGGCACCAACTTCGCAGAAAACCCAGACAAGGCGACCGGAAAACCGGCTAATTTCATGTACCCGGGCACGATGGATATTCCTATGATAGTAAGCCATCCGTCGGGTGTTAACGGCGGCACAACATGCGATGAATTCGTCTATACGCTGGATGTGCCTGCCACCGTTATGGCAGCGAGCCAAGTTGAACCCGCAGGCGAAATTCAAGGACAGAGTTTACTCCCACTCGTTGAAGGAAAAGATGGGTTTGAATCGCGTGAATATCTGACCTGTCGCTATGTTAACTCTGTCTGGTATAAAGATGCGAAGAGTTGGTATTTCTCCAGCGTCGATTTTAATGATGGTATCCGGCTGTTTGACCTTGAAGCAGATATCGACTGCCAGCACAACATCGCTGATCAAGGCGCAGAGCGGATCGCACTCGCCCAAGAACGAATCTTAGCGGACGCAGGTGAACATTTACCACACTACAAACGTCAAGGCAGAACGGATGCTCTCGGCAGACCCCAGTTCGCTGAAGCGTAATCTTTAGGAAAGGGATGCACCTTATTAGCAAAAAGGCACTGCGCGAATTCTGGGAACGATATCCTGACAGCCAAATGACGCTTAGGCGTTGGTTTAAACTCATCACCAAAAATTCGTTCCGAAATTTTACGGAATTACGCGCAGTATTTTCAAGCGCAGATCTTGTAGATAATTTAATTGTATTTAATATCGGTGGTAACAAATATAGACTTGTTGCCTCTATCCATTTCAATCGTGGTAAAGTTTACGTTCGCCATGTGTTAACGCATGAAGAATATAACAAAGGAGGATGGAGAAAATGAGTGTTATTGCTGAAGATATTCTCACACACTGGCGCATCGTTCAACCGTTATTTTCAATTCGTGATGAAGATGCATACGATAGAGCCATTGTGACCTTAAACGCTTTGATTGACGAAGTCGGTAACGACGAACAACACCCACTTTACGAACTCCTTGATACGCTTGGGACAATTATCCATGCTTATGAGGAAAAAAATCATCCGATCCCGGAATGTAGTGGTGTTGAGGTGCTTAAACTGTTGATGGAAGAACATCAGCTTGAGCCTGCAGATATGCCAGCACTTGGTCCGCCCAACATCGTTTTGGAAATCCTTAATGGGGAACGGGATCTGACGGTCACGCACATTCACGCTTTAGCAGAAACGTTTCAGGTTTCGCCCGCGGTGTTTGTATGAATCTCAAGGTGGCAAACTATTTTCTGAGTTTTTCGTCAACTCCCCAACAACCACCTAAAAACAGGGACTTCTAATGGATGCTTACTTTTCCCAACTCAGTAAACACCTATACGTCCACCACGGACATGTGAACACAGGCATTCTCCGTGATGGTGACCGTGCACTCCTTATTGATCCGAGTGGGGCTACCCTCCAGACCACGCTCAAAGAGCTCGGTATCACGGATGTTGATCAGATCCTCTTTACCCATCACCATCGCGACAGCACAGCCGGTTTCCCGATAGCAGATCAAATTCGCGTCGGCGTGCCGGAGAAAGAGGCGGAATGGTTTACTGAGGTCAACGCTTTTTGGAACGATCCGAAATACCGATGGCACCTCTATAACTACCATCCACACAATCTCATGCTTGCCGACGCTATTTCAGTGACACATACGTATACCGACGGCACACAGATTGCATGGCGTTCAGCTGCGCTGACAGTCCTCGAAACACCCGGACACACCGATGGCAGTGTTACCTACTTAATTGATGTTGATGGCAAACGCTTCGCCTTTACCGGTGATCTCATCTACGATGAAGGCAAGATATGGGAACTCTACAGTTTACAGAAAGGACAACAGACGACCGACTATCACGGGTTCCTCGGTGCAAAAGATGAACTCAAGGAGAGCCTTGAAAAAGTCCGTCAGGCGTCGCCGACTACGCTTATTCCGACACACGGCGTTGTGATGAACGATCCTGATAAGGCAATTGATACGCTTTTAGAGCGTTTGGCGTACTGCTACGATAAATATGTGTCAATCTCTGCGCTCCGACACTACTTTCCGCAGCTTTTTGAGGAATTTGATGGACATCCCGGACACATGCCGATCCGTGAAGGCAAACCGCCCCCCGAATTTTTACGCCATTTCGGTACAACATGGCTGATTATCTCTGAGACAAATGAAGCGTTCGTCATGGACTGCGGCTCACCGAATATAATCAAACAGATTCAGCAGTTGCAAGCAGACGGTGAAGTTTCGGAAGTCACGCAATTCTGGGTAACGCACTACCACGACGACCACGTTAACGCTATCCCTGAATTTCAAAAGACTTTTCCCTGTGAAACGATAGCCGATTCAGTTGTCGCAGCGGTCATCACAAACCCGATCGGCTTCCGATTACCCTGTATTTCGCCTTCTGTTACACGGGTGGATCGCATCACGCGTGATGGCGATTCGTGGCAGTGGAACGAGTTCACAATGACTGCCTACCATTTTCCGGGGCAGACCTATTATCACGGTGGGCTGCTCGTCGAGGGACGCGGTGTGCGGATGTTCTTTGCGGGTGACTCTTTCACGATGTCAGGAATTGACGACTACTGTTCCGGCAACCGAAACCTGCTCGGTGGCGATGTCGGCTACGAAAAATGCTTACGACTGATTCAGGAACTTGAACCGACACATATCTTTAACTGTCATGTCAATCCAGCGTTTGATTTTACTGATGAGGAGATTGCGTTCATGCTGGAGACACTCGCTGAACGCGAAAGGTGCTATACCGAACTTTTTCCTTGGGACCACGCCAACTACGGTATGGATGAACACTGGGTCCGCTGCTATCCTTATGAACAGGAAATTGCACCCGGCGGAACAGCACAGTTGCGCGTGGAGATAACAAACCATTCGTTTGAACAGCGTACGGCGATTGCTCAGCCAGTTCTGCCAGTATCGTGGGGTGTAGAGGTCCCTGAAACAGAGACAACTATTCTACCAAGGACAGATGGACACATCGATTTTTCCATTCCGATTCCACAGGACTGTGAAGCATTGGGACGGATTGTTGTGCCTGTGGACATCACTTATGACGCGCGTCCACTCGGTCAATTTCGAGAAGCGATCTTTGTGTTTATAGGAGGTTAGGAATTCGTGTTAAACTTATCGCATCCCACTATTGACATCGCTATTACCTGTAGCGATTTTGCAGCGTCGCTGGATTTCTATCATAACAAGTTGGGTTTTGAGATTGTGTTGGACTTGGAAATACCGGACGACCTCGCGCGCGATGTTGGGCTTGCACCGACCGGTTTTCGTCAGGTTCGGCTCAAGGCAGGCAACACGCTCATCAAACTGATGGAGATCGAATCGCCACCACCGAAACCGACAGACGCGTTCTCGGCGGGTGTCCGTTGGCTCACTTTCTTTGTGGACGATATTCAGCAGACCGCTAAAGACTTAAAGCAGAAGGGTGTCAATTTTCTATCTGAACCCGTAAGCGCGCCGGATGCCGTTGGCGTTGCGTGCGCACCCGATCCGGATGGTATTCTGATTGAACTTGTTCAAATTTGACCCATACCCGGTCAAATTTCGTATTTATAGTAAAACCTACAATTAAAGAAACATCTATAGAAGGCGGGGTTCCAAACCCCGCCTGCAGTGCCCTATCCGCAAGGAAAATTAAAAAGATGAAGGCATTGACCGATTCCCAAATCCACGATTTCAACGAAAACGGCTACCTATTAGTCGAAGACGCGCTTTCGCCTGATGACCTAAATCCACTGATCGCTGAGTTTGAGGGGATTGTTGACACCGGCGCATCACAACTCTACGCAGAAGGTGAGATCGACTCCGAGTTCAAGACGGAAGGGTTTGATACCCGTTTGGTAAAAATTACGGAACAATCCCCGGTCGTATTTCAGAAGGTATTCAGCGGTGCACACACGGGTCCAGCACTTTTTCATCTGCTTATCAACCGGAAACTTCTCGACATCGCAGAGTCGCTCGTCGGACCTGAGATTATGTGTCATCCGGCGTATCGCGTGCGTCCGAAACTCCCGGAACACGATCGTACCCTCGTTCCGTGGCACCAAGACGCGGGCTATATGGAGCCTAAGTGCGATTCGGTTTTACAACTCACGATCTGGATTCCGTTGATAGATGCGACTGTTGAGAACGGCTGCATGGAAGTTATCCCGCACGCACATCGGGACGGTGTTTTCCGACATCGTCACTCCGAACGTTTCTACCTCGAAATACCGGACGATGCATTGCCGGAAGTTGAGCCGGTAGTCGTTCCTGTCAAGTTTGGCAGTGTCCTGCTGCTTACAAATCTGACACCGCACCGATCTATCCCGAATGTTAGTAACCAAGTCAGATGGAGCGTTGATTCGCGGTATCAGGACGCTGCGAAACCGACCGGCTATCAACCGGAGGCAGGCTTTCTCGCGCGGAGTCGGTTGTGTCCTGAAGATGTTGTTACCTCACCTGAAGAATTTAAGCGCATTCGTGATGAACACCAACCCGGTCCGGGTCCAAATCGTTGGGCGAAGGAGGACAACAATGCGTAGTTTCAAACGGTTATCGCCACTGTTCATCGTTTTTGTCTTACTGATGATCGGTGCGAAACCACCAACCGAAAAACCTGAACCTAAAAATCTGGAACTCCACGGCAAGATCGTCTGCTTAGCGGAGGAGATGCACACACACTATAAAGTTGAACTCTTTGGTAATCATGCGCATCTATACGGTGTCAAAACCGAGGAAGGCGAATACTACACACTTCTACGGACATCGTTAGCGGAGGCACTCTTCGTTGATGAACGGTTGCATGAGAAGGACTTGGTGATTAGGGGTCGTGTCTTCCCGAAAACGCAATTGCTGGAGGTAACCCGTTTTCTGTCAATCCGTGACGACGTTCTCCACGATCTCTATTATTACTGCGACACGTGTTATATCCGTACAGTCGCACCCGGAAATTGCGACTGCTGTCAGGCACCGGTTGTGCTCATTGAGAGACCGTTAAATGTCGATTCCACAGTACCTTCGCCATAGGTGTAGGTTCTTGATTCCATTTTCAGGAAAGGAATGCGTTCGTCATGTCTAAAAGCGTAAAACTACGGGTTCCGTTTGCCTTTGGTGATGAGAAAAGGTTATATGATCCTGAAACAGCGAAGAAGGGAAAACCTTATTTTTGTCCGGCTTGCCAAGATACTGTTATTCTCAAAAAAGGCGAGATTAAAATGGCGCATTTTGCGCATAAGGCAAGTGAGACTTGCAATCAGGAAACGATTCTCCATAAAACTGCTAAACAACTTATTGTTGATGTAATTTCTGATTGGAAGTCGGGTAAAATTGAGGCACCCGTATTGAAAAGGACATGTGAAATTTGTCGTCAATCCAAAGATCAACCTCTACCGGATAAAGTAGAGGGCGCGATGTTAGAGTATAGAATGGCTGATGGTTTCGTGGTGGATGTTGCTTTGATGGTTGAAAACGAACCTGCTGCCGCGGTAGAAATCAGGGTCAGTCATGCTGTGGATGAAAATAAGGCAAAGTTGCTTTCCGTACCGTTCATTGAATTGGAGGGGCAAAAAGTCGTAGAAAATCCTACTATCTTTGAACCGATTCTTGACCATTTCTTGCCGTTTACTTGTGCTGCATGCAAACAGGCCAAAGCACGATTTCAGATTAAAGTTAAGGAAATTGCGAAACAAACTGGTATTGAACTCCCAGACCATTACTACCGATATGGATTCTGTAAATGCTGGAAGTGTAAGCGCGAAATCATTGTATTTGCATGGCCCAAAATCTCTCAGTGGGATAGGTCTGCCCCTAAGATGGAGCCGATACCGCGAACGATTCAGTATCGTTATTCAAACACTGTGGGTGGCAAGTATTGGGTTAACACTTGTCCGCGCTGCAAGTCTATTCAAGGTGATTGGCATCTATTCTCTGAACCTGACGGTCCGTTTTTTGGAGTTCGTTGTGAGGAAAATTCGCGGGAGGCATATCGTAAAGACATGCAAGATGTTGTCGGTTACACAATATATAACGGGATATTTCCGAAAGATTGAGTTTTCGGCTGAGGGTTTAATCTAAATAATAAGAGAACTGACAGAAAATCCTCTCAATCATACTATACCACATCAATTATAAGGTGATAATTATGAGGATCGAAAATTGGGGTCAACTAATTGACGCTGACGACCCTGATCTGCTACGGAAATACCACATTTACATTTTTGAACGCTTGCGAAAGAATATCCGTGAACAGCATCCAGTTTTGAAGGAAATTAAGAAGCGAGAAGAGGGGGCCAAAGAACTTGCCAGAAAGTTTCCAGCAAGAGAAGAGGACATGTCAGAAGAAAAACGACTGGATGCGGAACTATCGCGCCCCTTGCTGGGTAATTATGTCCCACGAACATTAGAAAAGATGTTAAAAGAAGTTTGCGAAGAGCAAGGGGACCAAGCTGAGCGCGCAAAGATATTACGTGCAGCGATGGCATGGTCAGCAGCGATGGCACAGTTAGCAGAGCGTGAAGAGATAAACGAACTTAGACAGAAAGCACAAGGACTATTGAATGTCTCGATGAATATCGGGAACTGGAAGGAGATAGACCCAGACGATTATACAGAAAAGTATGAGGCACGACAATTGTTGGAAAGGACTATTGAAGGTATTATGACGGAGTTCAACAATGATTGGGTTAAAGACTATGAGCTCAGATGGAGGCTTGAAGAATTCTTAGATGACCTTGCATCGGAGCGTTGCTGTATCAGAGGATTCCTTCATAGGGTAGACCTTTTTAAGAACATTGAAATGTATTTAAAAAGTCCCGCGTGGCATTCTCCCATAATAACTGATTTCCTTTTGGTAGATCATATTGATGCATACCTTATTAACTTGGAAGAAGTTTTTACGCTGGATTTATTTCCTAAACGTGTGGCGGACAAAATCACAGGTCGCGATTCCTCCTTTGATTCTCTAACAGGCAAGTTATTGAAAAAAATAACAACATATAGGCTTTCAAAAACTGCAAGAAAGATTGGTATGATAGGTTATGAGATTGCCTCCGGAACTTATCATGCCAAGACACTAATTGACAGACTGAAAGAACTGGAAAAACAAGATATAGTAGTGATACCGAGTTTAATCTATGGCTTATTAGAATTGCGGGAAAGACAATGAACCCGCCGTGAAGTCTAAAGGAGGAAGAATGGAAAAACGACCTAAAATTGCTGCGATTGCGACGATTTATCATAAATACTCACACGCGCAGCACATCGTCGATCGGTTCTTGGAAGGCTACGGATGGAACAGCCGACACCATTACCCACCAATGGATCTCGTCTCGCTCCACGTCGAACAGGTCAAAGATAACGATCTCAGTCGTGACCGTCTGGAGCGTTTCCCTACAATGAAAGGATACCCCACAATTGCCGAAGCATTGACTCTCGGCGGCGAAGAATTGGCTGTTGATGGTGTTCTCCTCATCGGCGAACACGGCGAATATCCGTCCAACGAGAAGGGACAACGTCTCTATCCGCGCTATGAACACTTCAAACAGATGGCTGAGGTGTTTGAACGCAGCGGGCGCGGCGTGCCAGTATTCAATGATAAACACCTCTCGTGGAACTGGGAGTGGGCGCGCGAGATGTACGACATCTCACAAGAAATGGGTTTCGCATTCATGTCAGGTTCATCGCTACCTGTCACGTGGCGGACACCGTCGATTGATATGCCGCTTGGTGTTCCTGTCTCAGAAGCGGTATGTGTCGGCTACGGCGGTGTCGATAGTTACGACTTCCATGCCTTAGAAACCTTACAGTGTATGGTAGAACGGCGCGAAGGTGGCGAAAGCGGCGTGAAATGGCTGCAGGCATACCGCGGCGACGCGTTTTGGGAAGCGCACCACACCGAACTCTGGTCGCGTGAACTCTTTGAAGCTGCGCTCTGTCGGAGTCATACGCTGACACCGTCGCGTCCCGGTTTTAACAACCCGTTTCCGACGTTGGACGAATTGAAGGAGATCGTGAAAGACCCCATCGCCTATCAGTATGAACACAACGACGGGTTGAAATCTACAATGATTCTGATGAACGGATTAGTCCAAGATTTCAATTTCGCCGCGTATATCGGTTCAGGCGACGACATCCTTTCAACGCAGATGTATCTCCCGATGCCGCCCGCACGGACGACGTTGGCGAATTTCTTCTCGCCGTTGGTCAACAATATCGAGCAGATGTTCCTGACAGGCGAGGCGACTTATCCGGTTGAACGTACACTGTTAACGACAGGACTCGTTGCAGCAGGTGTTGATAGCCTTTTCAACGAAAGCATAAGACAGGAGACACCGCATCTGGATATTACCTATCAACCCACCGAAGCATCAACCTTCTGGAGGACATGAGGATATGAAGCGAATTGCCGTTATTACCACAATCTATCGTTATCTGTCGCATGCACAACATTTTGCGGATCGGTTTCTTGTCGGCTATCCGAAAGAAGGTAGATGGCACCGTTCTGATATGAAAGTTGTCTCTCTATACGTCGATCAAAAACCAGAAGGCGACCAAAGTGAAGACCGCGCCAGAGAGTTCGGTTTTTCTGTCTACCCTACTATCGCCGAGGCACTCCGGTGTGGTGGTGATGAACTTGCTGTGGATGCTGTGTTGCTCATCGGTGAACACGGCGAATATCCACACAACGAGAAAAATCAGGTACTCTATCCGCGGTATGAATTTTTCAAAGAGTGCGTCAAGGTTTTTGAGGAAGATGGACGCGCCGTGCCGATCTTCAACGACAAACACCTCTCCTATAGTTTTGAGAAAGCGAAGGAGATGGTGGACGACGGACACCGCCTCGGTTTTGGTGTGCTGGCGGGTTCATCGCTGCCCGTCACGTGGCGATTGCCGGATGTCGATTTGCCGTTGGAATGTGAGGTTGAAGAAGCGCTTATGGTAGGTGTAGGCGGTTCGGACCCGATGGACTATCACGCTTTGGAGGCGATGCAGTGTATGACAGAACGCCGTAAAGGTGGCGAGACAGGGGTCGCTGCTGTCCAATTAATAGAGGGTGAGGAAGTCTGGGAAGCAGGCAAAGACGGACGCTGGTCTCTGGAGTTGTTAGAAGCGGCACTTTCGAGGAGCGATACGCCGTGCGGTTTAACGGATGAAGACGGTAGAACACAAGATATGATCCGTAATAGTGAAATCTACCGACTTGTTGAGAACCCGTCCGCCTATCTTATTGAATATAACGACGGATTGCGAGCAACGCTTCTGATGCTCAACGGTGCAGTTCGGGATTATTGCTTCGCCGCGAAATTGAAGGATGCGTCGGTGCCGGTCTCCACGCAGTTCTTCTTAACACCGACCCCAAATGTCACCTATTCGGCGTGTCTTATCGCCAAGATTGAGGAACTTTTTGAGACGGGGATTGCACCGTATCCGGCAGAGCGCACTTTGTTGGTAAGCGGTGCATTGGAGAGTTGTTTGACTTCGCGCCTTCAGGGACATGTGAGATTGGAAACACCACATCTTAATGTCAAATACCGCGCACCTGCGGAATCACAGCATGCGCGGCGTTAAAATGTAAGGGCGGGTACCTGCACCCGCCTACTCATCATGTCTAATGTGCAGCCTAATTCACATTATCAGATGTGAGATCCCACAACAATACGATGCCATCCCAACTTGCACTCGCAAGCGTCTTTCCATCTGGACTGAATACTACGCTCGTAACACCATTCCGATGCCCTTTTAGTGTCCGCAGCTGTTTGCCGGTGCTTACCTCCCACAACATCACGGTGTGATTACCACCATCACTTGCAAGGGTCTTGCCATTCGGACTAAACGCTATGGTATAAATAAACCCATGCGCTTCCAGCGTCCGAATGAGTTCACCCGACACTACATCCCAAAAACGCACAGTATTATCCGCACCGCCACTCGCCAATATCTTTCCATCCGGGCTGAACGCGACGCAATAAACATTAGCTTTATGTTTATCCAGTTTCAAAAGCGGATCGCCGCTCTGCGCATCCCACGTCCGCACGGTACCGTCATGACTCCCATTCGCCAGTATCTTTCCATCCGGGCTGAACACTACACTTGTGAACACACTTTGATTCACGAACCTCGTCTTTATAGGTTTATCTGTTTTCACATCCAATGTTATCTCATTTATACGTTTCCCTGTTTGCATATCCCAGAAATAAATGAAACCCCTTGCATTCGCACTCACAAACTTTTTACCATCTGGGCTAAAGGCAACGTAGCAAGACGTGGGCACGCTCACTGGTTGGGACACAGCATTGCCCTCAAGCGGAGCCGAACGCACTGCTCCTGTTTCTACATCCCACGAAAACACGGTCTTGTTTGAACTGCCAGCTGCCACTGTTTTGCCATCCGGACTGAATGCAACACTAACGAGCGAATGCCACTCCGCAACATTATCTGTCTGAAGAGACTCGCCCGTCTGCATATTCCACAAATGAACTTTATTATCCCAACCACCAGCTGCCAGTGTCTCGCCATCCGGACTGAACGCAATGCTACGGATAGTCTGGGTATGCGCTATCATCCTCCGAAGTTCTATGCCGGTTTCGAGATCTAACAGATGCACAGTGTTGTACCTACTACCACCTATCAGCGTTTTACCATCTGGGCTAAATGCAAGGCTCCTGCTACCAAGCTTATCCCCCAACATTTGCAGGTATGTCCCGGTCTGCACATCCCATAGATAGGTCATATTATAGGTTCCACTTGCCAACATCTTCCCATCCGGGCTGAACGCTACACTAAAGAGATCATTGCCGTTACGCTCACGCAACCTATGAAGAGACTCGCCTGTCTCTACATCCCACACACGGGTGGTCGTGTCTTCACTTGCACTCGCCAGCAACTTCCCATCCGGGCTGAACGCTATGTCATAGACTTTGTACTTATGTCCCATGAACGCGTGCAGCGTTTTCCCTGTCTCTACATCCCACAGGCGAACGGTTTTGTCATCACTTCCACTTGCCAGTGTTTTTCCATCTGGATTAAAAGCGACGCTTCTGACACTCCCGAGATGTCCTTCAAGCGTGCGCAGATGTATGCCAGTGCTTACCTCCCACAGCCGGATGGTCTCGTCCTCACTTGCACTCGCCAGCAGCTTCCCATCCGGACGAAGCGCTACGTCTGTGGGTTTATCCTTATGTCCGTGCATCGTCCAAAGTTCAGTGCCGGTGTGTACATCCCATACACTGACGGTTTTATCGTAGTGTGTACTTGCCAACAAGGTATCGTCCGGACTGAACGCAACGCTCAAAACTCCTTCTATATCCTCTGTCAGTATCCAGAGAAACTTTCTATCTTGAACACGCCGCTCACTCGAAACGCCCCGTGTATATCCTGTTAGCAGGTTGAGTGGTTTGTCTGTCTCTGTGTCGTATATCCAAATACCGATACTACACGGCACTGCCAAACGTTTCCCATCGTGGGAACTCGCGAAACCGCCAGTTATTGTGCCTCTACCCAACCGCGCTTTGGTACCTTCAGGTAATCCCCGCAAATGCCAAGCTTGTGTGTCTTGCGCGATAGTATTTTTCGGAACAACACACATCGCGAATCCAATCGCTAAAATCAAAATCAATGTTTTTTGCATGAGAATTTCCTTTTTCAGAGGGATTGTCTTTAGTTTGATTACAACATGTGTTAGCAATAGGAAGGATATGATTATTGGCTATCGACTTCAGTTGCCATCCATTTGTGATAGTCAATCGGGCTTACAAAGCCCTCTTACCTATGAGGTGCGCAACCTAATCCATAGTATCAACCGCGAGATCCCACAACAACACGGTGCCATCCGAACTGCCACTCGCCAGCGTCTTGCCATCCGGACTGAACGCGACGCTCGTAACACTGTCCGAATGCCTTTCAAGTGTGCGCAGATGTTTGCCGGTGCTTGCCTCCCACAACATCACGGTGCCATCACCACCGTCACTCGCCAGCGTCTTGCCATCCGGACTAAATGCGACACTATTAACAGAACCGCGATGTTCTTCCAGCGTCCGGATGAGTTCACCCGACGCTGCATCCCAAAAACGCACGGTCTTGTCTAAACTGCCGCTTGCCAGTATTTTACCATCTGGACTGAACGCTACGCACAAAACAATATCTCTATGTTTCTCTAACGTCAAAAGCCGGGTACCGCTATCCGCATCCCATGTGCGCACGGTGTTGTCACTACATCCGGTTGCCAACATAGAACCATCCGGACTGAAGGTTACGCTTGTGAACTTATCTCTATCCAGCATATCTATATGTTCATCAGCCTGATTATTCAATATTATCGTTCTTATCCGTTTTCCTGTTTGCATATCCCACAAATAGAGTAAGCCTTTATAATATGTACCCGCAAGCTTTTTGCCATCTGGACTAAATGCAACGTAGCAGAACCCAGGAGAGCCTATGCTTGCTGGTTGGTATTCAGTAACACCCTCAAGCGGAGCCAGGCCCACTGTCCCTGTTTCTACATCCCACAAAAACACGGTTTTGTCCAAACTGCTACCTGCGATTGTTTTGCCGTCCGGACTGAACGCGACGCTTGCGAGAGAATGATACTCCGCAACATTCTCTGTCTGAAGCAACTTGCCCATCTGCACACTCCATAAATGAACTGTATTGTAACCGCCACTCGCTAATATCCTTCCATCCGGACTAAACGCGATGCTCCTGATAGACTGTCTATGCGTTACCATCTTCCGAAGTTCAAGACCGGTTTTCATATCCCATCGACGCACGGTGTTGTACCTGTTGCCGCTTATTAGCGTCTTCCCATCTGGGCTAAATGCAAGGCTCTGGCTATTGACGCGATCTCTCAACGATCGCAGGTATGTCCCTGTCTGCACATCCCAGAAATTGATAGTATGGTAACTTCCACCTGCCAGCAACTTCCCATCCGGACTGAACACAATGCTTTTGACCCCGTTGCTGTGACGCTCACGCAACCTATGAAGTGTCTCGCGTGTTTGGACATCCCACAAACGGGTGGTACTGTCTTCACCTGCACCTGCCAGCAACTTCCCATCCGGACTGAACGCGATGTCATAGACTCTGTACCTATCTCCCATAAACGAGTGCAGCAATTTCCCTGTCTGCACATCCCATAACCTCACCGTTTTGTCCAAGCTCCCACTTGCTAATGTTTTACCATCTGGACTGAATGCTACACTACTGACACTATTTTTATGTTCCGCCAGCCCCAGCAGAAGTGTCCCGGTTTGGACATCCCACAGACGGATGGTCTCGTCATCGCTTGCGCTTGCGAGCATCCTCCCATCCGGACTGAACGCTACAGCATTGATATCGCGTTCATGTCCGTGCAGCGTCTGAAGTTCAGTGCCAGTTTTCATATCCCACAAACGAATGGTGGTGTCTATACTCGCACTTGCCAACAGGGTATCGTCCGGGCTGAATGCTACGCTTGTAACCCAATCCGTATGTCCTGTCAGCAGATTGAGTGGTTTGTCTGTCTTTGTGTCATATATCCAAATACCGATGGTACATATTGCTGCTAAACGTTTTCCATCATGGGAACTGGCGATGTTTCCTTTTATCACGCTTTTGCCCAACCGTGCTTTCGCGCCTTCGGGTAAGTCCCGTAAATGCAAATCTTGTGGGTCTTGTGCGATAGTGTTTTGCGGAATACCACATATCGCCAGCCCAATCGCTAAAATTAAAAACAGTGTTTTTTGCATGAGAGTTATCCTTTTTCGGAGGGATTGTTTTAACTCATATTATTCTAACATAGAATGGCAATAAAACGAGGATATAATATACGTGTTCTATACACCTGTCGCTCATTTTCTACGGGAAACGGAATGTGTTAAAGAATTCAGCGTGAAAAACATAGCACAAATCTTTCCTGCTATTTAAAGACACAATTTTGTGGTAGAAAACGTGCATTTTGGGAAAAATTAAATAAATTTGCATTTTTTAGAGGAATCTGCATAGGGTTCAAGCGAAATTAAATATAACACCAAATTCAAAATTTTGGTATAATCCAGTCTATAATATTCAAATATTTGTTACCCAAAAAGGCTTAGAAATATGAAATTTAGACGTGAAGATATTTTAACACAACTACGCAACAACATTGACGCAGGCAAACCCATCATCGGGGCCGGTGCTGGCACGGGTATCTCTGCCAAATGTGAGGCTGCTGGTGGCATTGACCTGATTATTATCTACAACTCCGGCAGGTTCAGAATGGCAGGGAGAGGTTCACTCGCGGGTATGATGCCTTACGGCGACGCGAACCAGATCGTCGTTGAGATGGCGAGCGAAGTGTTACCGGTCGTCCCGGATACTCCCGTTCTCGCAGGAGTCTGCGGCACCGATCCGTTTCGGTTGATGGATGTTTTCTTGAAACAGATAGATGAAATCGGATTTTCCGGTGTACAGAACTTCCCAACAGTAGGACTGATTGACGGCGCTTTTCGACAACTGCTTGAGGAGACCGACATGGGATACGGTCCTGAGGTGGAGATGATTCGGACAGCCAGTCAGATGGGGATGCTGACCACACCGTATGCATTCAATGAATCCGAAGCAGAACAGATGGCGGATGCGGGTGCGGACATCCTCGTCGCACACATGGGACTCACCACAAAAGGCTCTATCGGTGCCAAAACTGCCTTCACATTGGAAGACGCTGCTAAACGGGTACAGGCGATCCACGATGCCGCAAAAGGGGTCAATCCAGAGATCCTCGTTATCTGTCACGGCGGTCCCATCGCAGAACCGGAAGACGCGACGTACGTACTCGAAAACACCGAAGGCGTTGTCGGTTTCTACGGCGCATCGAGTGCGGAACGCCTCCCGACGGAGCGCGCAATTACGGCACAGATTGAGGCTTTCAAAAAGATTCGATTGTAGAAGGCGAGGCATGGGGCCCCTCACCTAACAGCGTTCGTCCGTCCTCCTATTCACTTACCAGATAGTTCTCATTAATATAGCGGGTTATTAACTCAATCTCCTCCTCTTCAAGATAGAGTCCGATATCTATCATCCGTGTTATGAGTTCGGTTGTCTCCTCTTCAGAACGCGGTGGGTAGTCTTCCACATCTGTAATCGGATGACATTGCGAACATCTATCTTCAAAGAGTGCTTTTGCTTCTGCTGCATCGTAAGCGACGACTGCTGTATCGGTTGCAGCTTCTGCTTGCATGGCGACAGTCGCGGTCTGAACGGCAGTCTTCGCCTCATCTGCGCGCATCTGTTCTTGCCGCTGCTGGCGCACGGAGACCTGAATATCTGGTGTAATCGCGATGAGATACGCCGAGACTGTCCACTCCTCTTCTTGATGAATCGGTTCACCGATCATCGGTTTTATCGCCATCCGATTGACGAGACGTACCCAATCTGGCGGTGTGCGCGGTTTCGCGAGGATCGTCCGTAAGTCGTGGCAGACGACACATTTGCGCTGTAGAACGTGCTGCCCTTCGCGCAACTTCCGTTTTGACGCGAGTTGGTCGAGGGGTGCTTCGGCTGGCAATCCAGCGTTCTCAAGCAATTTTCGGGTTCGCGTGATACCCTCGTCGCTGAACGCGCCTGTCTGCGTCCGCAACGCCGCTTCACGAAACGTGAACGGCACCGACAACCCAATCAATAGGTACGTGCAAATAAGTAGACACGTACCGATATAGGGCATCGATTCCTCAAAATGCCGAAAAAATCGAAGGATAGCGATTTTAACGAGGATCAACACACCGATCGTAATACCGAGCATCAGGTGTGCCACGGTGCGGGGCGGGAGTTCGACTTGATAATTCCACAGGCGCGGCACCATGTGCCACATCATAAAGACATAGAGGATCGCATACGCGTAACCAATGAGTCGGTGGAGAAGCATCAAAGACGGTGGCGCGGCACTCGTGTGCGTCTCTTTGTCAAACGGATAGCCCCATAACTTAAACATCAAGAAAACAGAGGCATTCGCGAGTCCCAAAAAAATGAGACCGAGAATTGCACTCATTGAAGTCGACATATCGGTTATTCCTCCTTATGTCTCTAATACAGGACGATTTAATCGGGAATGATACGGCGGTTCCATGACAGCGCGTTGGCGTTCATTTGCCCATTCCGGTATTTCATAAGCGGGGACATACGCCATATTGCCTGCAGTGTAGCGCGTCAAAATGGAGCGTCTCGGATGGTCAGCAGTCCACGGCAGCGTGCCGTGCGTTACCGCCTCCGTGAAGATGATGACATCACCCGCCTCACAGACAAGCTGCCGGATATGCTCTTGGTGTTCCTGATAGAGCCGCATCTCTTGCGGACACGGATAGTTGCTCTTATGACTCCCCGGAATGACGATTAATCCACCTGCTCCGGGAGGTACATCCGTCAACTGGAACGTAACAACGGTCAAACCGTTATGCATGCGCCCATCTCGGAAGATATAGTATTGGTTTGGATCGAAGCCGGGGCCGGAGGAGCCGTGAAAGATAAAACCTTCCGCGCCTTTGTCCATCGAAAGAAGGAACATCTGATGATCCATACGGAAGCCTTTCCCCAATATCACATTCAGATAAGGGATAAGTGTCGGATGCGCAAGCATGTGTCGGAAGGGGTTGCACCACGGTTCTTCCCAGTGGAGCATACCGCCGAGTTCGCCTCGACCTTGTTCGCCTTTCAGTTCAGGAGAACCCCCGTCAAGTGCCTGTTCACGCGGACGGATGCGTGCTTGGTCACCATGTTTGTCTATGGCTTCGTTCGCAAGAGCGACCTCTTCAGGCGTTAGTACGTTCTTGATAACAAGGTAACCGTTGAGATCGAATAGATATTTTTCGTCAGCATTCATTTTTCATTTTCCTTACGGTTAAACACCGTGAGATTAGGCTTTCACGCTGCTTTCTCACATCTGAAGAAATACCCCACAGACTCTCACTGTCCTACGTTTCCAAGGTGGGACGATTTAATCGAGAATGATAAGGTGGCTCCATGACAGCACGCTGGCGTTCGTTTGCCCATTCCGGTACTTCATAAGCGGGGACATACGCCATATTGCCTGCAGTGTAGCGCGTCAAGATGGAACGGCGCGGATGGTCGGCAGTCCACGGTAATGTGCCGTGTGTCACCGCCTCCGTGAAGATGATGACATCACCCGCGTCGCAGACGACCTGCCGGATGTGTTCTTGATGTTTCTGATAGAGTCGCATTTCTTGCGGACACCGATAGTTGCTCTTATGGCTTCCCGGAATGACGATCAATCCGCCTACGCCGGGTGGCACATCCGTCAACTGGAAGGCGACGACGGTCAATCCGTTGTGCATCCGTCCATCTCGGAAGATATAATACTGGTTCGGATCGAAGCCAGGACCGGAAGAGCCATGGAACGTATGTCCCTCTGCCCCTTTATCCATTGAAAGCAGGAACATTTGATGATCCATACGGAAGCCTTTTCCCAATATTACATTCAGATAAGGGACGAGTGTCGGATGCGCAAGCATGTGTCGGAAGGGATTGCACCAGGGTTCCTCCCAGTGGAGCATACCGCCGAGTTCGCCTCGACCTTGTTCGCCTTTCAGGTCTGGTGAACCCCCGTCGAGTGCTTGATCGCGTGGACGGACGCGTCCCTTGTCACTATGCTTGTCAATCGCTTCGTTGGCAAGTGCGACTTCCTCAGGTGTTAGCACGTTCTTGATAACAAGGTAACCGTTGAGATCGAATAGATATTTTTCGTCAGCATTCATTTTCGATTTCCTCCACCTCTTTATTGGCTATCGACCTTCAGAGGTCAGCCGTCAGAAAGCGTATCTCACTTCACCAAAAACTTCTTGCCTGATAGCCGACTGCTGATGGCTGGCTGCTGTTACACCGCGTAAGCGACGGAACCGTCTTCACGCAGCGGTGTTGAACCGGTGTTCATCGGTTGATAAGGGTTCTGCTCGATTAAACTATCGTCAAGTTCAATGCCCAGACCCGGGGCTTCAGGGATTGGGATATAACCCCCTTCGCGTTGATAAGCGACCTTATACACAGCAAAGTCTTCGGATTCATCTCGTTTCGTGTATTCCTGTGTGATGAAGTTCGGGACACTTGCGTCTAAATGCAACGATGCAGCGGTAATCAGCGGTCCGAGGAAGTTGTGCGTGACAACCGCGCTGTGATACGCTTCAGCGAGTGCCGCGATTTTCTTGCAGTGCGTGATACCACCGGCGAGACCGAGATCGGGGCGCACATATTGCGGTCCGCCTGCTTCCAGCATTTCACGGAATTCCCAGATGCTTACATTCCGTTCGCCGACAGCGAGTGGTGTTGTCATCCGTTTCGCTAATTCTGCTTGCGTTGTGATGGTGTCTATCTGAATCGGGTCTTCGATAAAATAGAGATTAAACGGTGCCAAAGCGGCTTCTAACACGATGCTGTTCATCGGTGTGAGTTTCCGATGTACTTCGACAATAAGATCGAGATCGGGACCCCCGCCTTCTCGCGCCGCTGCGACGAGATCGCGCGCAGTCTTAACGAGCCGATCGACTCCCATATCCTGAAAATTTCCGACCAACGGATCAAATTTGAGTGCCGTGAAGCCTTCCTCTACGGCTGCTTTCGCTGCTTCATACATCGTCTCCGGGGTGCCGCCACCGCCGAGGAGGTGCAATCGGATTTTATCACGGCAATTGCCGCCTAACAGTTCCCAGATCGGAACACCGAGGTGTTTACCTTTGATGTCCCACAATGCGATGTCTACCGCACTAATTGCGCCGCTCAGGGCAGTACCACGAAAGGGACCCATACGGTAGAGGTATTGCCAGTGATGCTCAATCCGCAACGGATTCTGACCAATGAGGTGTTTCTTAAACGTGTTGATGATTTGATCAACGGCTTCAGGGTATCCCCAACACGCTGTCTGTCCGACCCCGCTGATACCTGTATCGGTGTGAATCCGAATCACATAGCCGTTTCGAATAAAAAAGGACTCAATTTTATCAATTTTCATGAAACCCTCCTACAAAAGGTGGTTTTACTTGATGCGTTGTATTGTACCATAAGCACGCGAATTTAACAATATAGAACTGAAAACATCCAAATCAAACAGTTGACACAAATTTGTGAGCATGCTAATATAATGGCAAATTTCGGGAATCTGCACGCTTCAATGAGGAGGCACACTATGGCGATGTATCGAACCGCAATCGTCGGGGGTAGGCGCGGTGTTCACCACGCGCGATGCTACGAAGGCATTGAGAACATGAAGGTAATTGCCATCTGTGAAATTGACGAGGAACGCTTGAAAGCAGCATCGGCAGAACTGAATGTTCCGGGGTATGCCGATTACGTCGAGATGTTAGAACAGGAAAAACCGGATATCGTCCATGCTGTAACAGAGCCGACAGTGCCACGGCATATCTGGGTGGAGCCTGCCGCTGCAGCCGGTGTGAAAGCGTTGGTAATAGAGAAACCGCTTGCCCTGAGACCGAGTGAAGCAGAGGCACTCGCCGCTGCACACGAGAAAACCGGTCTTAAAATTATCGTCAATCATCAACGCCGATATCTACCGTTCGCTGAGAAGCTGCTGGAATTTTTCGATGATGACAGCCTTGGTGAAATACACTTCATCCGCGCATGTACCGAAGGCGATATTACCGATATGGATACCCACCTCATGGATGTCGTGCTATTTGCATTAAAAGACATTCCGATTACACACGTCTGGGGTGCCGTTGAAGGTGCTGAAATTTATGATGTTCCGCACCGGCAGTGTCCCGAAGACTTGATGGCGATCTATACATTTGAGAACGGGGCGCGCGTTTTTTTTGAATCCGCACGGACAGCGTTTGGAACTGTGGATTTTCCGGGCAGTAATCCGCGGTGCAACCTCGATTTTTGGGGCACAAAAGGCAGGATGTGGTGGCGAGAAAACGGTTCTTGGGGTTATCAGTTCGACGGTATGGCACAACATTTCGTTGAGCCGACCCACTTCGGTGAAGATGACAAGTTCGGACAGCGCGCGTTTACCGAGGCGATCGCGACGTGGCTGGACGACGAGAATCAACCGCATCGCAATAGGCTGGAGTTCGCACTGCTTGGTTTCGATCTGATTATGGCGGCGTATCGCTCCGCACTCGTCGGTAAACGGATACCTTGGCCCCCTAAACTTACCGATGATGAGTGGATCGAACTGAAAAATAGGATTGTCAACACCTAAAATAGACAGGACTTACGCAAATTAGGGAAATATAGTAAATTTCAAACCTCTGAATCCCCCCCTAAATCCCCCTTATCAGGGGGACTTTAAGGCAGAATGCGTTAGTCCTAATAGACATGATAATGTAAGGAACTACAATATTACATAGCTTAAAGAAACAGATGTTAGGACTTACACATTTTTTTGTAAGTGTTTACGTAATACGCACGCAGGCGGGGTTTCAAACCTTGAAGAAACATCGTTTTTGCTGGGGTGTTTCTTAAGCAAAACCCTGCAGATGGGTTTGTGTAAGTCTTAAGATGTTATAGGAGGCAAGAGAATATGCTCAGCCCAGCACAGGTTGACACATTTCGTAAAAAGGGGTTTCTGCTCGGTAATCGTGTTCTCAGTGATGAACAAGTTGACGAATTGCGCGAAGAATTGGCACGCGTGATTGATAATTATGAGGAACCTGAAGTGCCACAGCCGGTACGTATCGCCAACCTCGGTGGCAAGGAAGAGAGTCCGGTCTGGCAGATCGTTAATATTTGGGAGGCGAGTTCGGCTTACCACCGGTTGGTTCACAACCCTGTCATTGTGGAAGAGATCGGACAATTGACAGCAGCGACAGAGTTGCGCGTCTGGCACGATCAGATTCAATACAAACCGCCGCAGGTCGGTGGCATCAACCGTTGGCATCAGGATTCGCCGTTGTGGGGGATTCTCATGCCAAAGACGAGTCAAGTAACGGCATGGGTTGCGTTAGACGATGTAGATGAAAGCAACGGCTGTATGCGTATGGTCCCCGGCTCTTATCATTGGGGGAGCCAAATGCCGTTCCTACGAGAAATCCCAGACATCCACACGATGCCGGATCGCTTTGAAGATAACGCGTTAGAAGTTGAACTGTGTCCTGTACCGAAGGGACACGTCCACTATCATCACGCCTTAACCTGGCACGGCTCTCATGACAACACCAGTAGCGAACCGCGTCGCGCGATTGCGGTGCATTATATGACCGGCGAAACCATCTATGATGAAAGTGGCAACCACATTATGAAACGTTTTGTTACGGTCAACGGCGGCAATAAGTTAGCCGGTCACCACTTTCCGCTTGTGATGGATGAAGGGAAGCCGACGAAGGCGAATATATAAGTTTTTTCTATTGGAGGCAAGGATGCTCAGCCAAGTACAGGTTGACACATTTCGTGAAAAAGGGTTTCTCCTCGGGAGTCGTGCTTTAAACGATGAACAGGTCGAGGAATTACGGTCAGAGTTAGCCCGTGTGATTGATGACTACAAGAAAACCGATATTCCGCAGCCGGTTCATATCGTTAATCTCGGTGGTAGGGAAGAGAGCCCAGTCTGGCAAGTTGTGAACATTTGGGAGGCGAGTCCAGCGTATCACCGCCTCGTTCACAACCCGATCATTGTCGAAGAGATTGGACAACTGACGGCGGCGATGGAGTTGCGCGTCTGGCACGACCAGATCCAGTACAAACCCGCTGAGGTCGGTGGTGTCAATATGTGGCATCAGGATTCACCGTATTGGCCGATCCTTACACCGAAGACGAGTCAGGTAACAGCGTGGGTCGCATTGGACGATGTCGATGAGAGCAACGGATGTATGCGTATGGTCCCGGGTTCTTACCACTGGGGTAATCAGATTCCGTTCCTGCATTCGATCAAAGATATCCATTCGATGCCTGACCACTTTGAAGACCGTGAACTGGAAGTGGAACTCTGTCCGGTGCCGAAAGGACACGTCCATTACCATCATTCTTTGACATGGCACGGTTCACACGATAACAGGAGTGGAAACCCGCGTCGCGCGATTGCGGTGCATTATATGACCGGCGAAACGCTCTACGATGAAAGTGGTAACCACGTTATGAAACCTTTTGTCACCGTTAATAATGGTGATAAACTTGAAGGCGATAGCTTTCCGCTTGTGATGGATGCCGGAAAACCGACGCCCCCCAGTGTATAAGTCTTTTTTATTTTATGAAAAAACCAAAAACATAGCCCGTAATGTAATGAAGGGGTTTTTGCTTGGGTGTTTTTTCAGATATACGGAGAGGCACTTGAAAACACCAATTCGCCTCACCGAACCGCAAGGAACATTTAAAAATATGAAAGTTGTTGATGCAGTTGCAAAAGTCCTTAAAGCGGAAGGTGTAGAATACCTGTTTGCCTATCCTGTGAACCCGATAATTGAGGCGGCGGCGAAATTAGACATCCGTCCGATTATCGTTAGGCAGGAACGAATCGGACTCCACATGGCAGATGCGATGAGCCGGATGACCTCTGGCGATAAGATCGGTGTGTTCTGTATGCAGAGCGGCCCCGGTTCTGAGAACGCGTTTGGCGGTGTCGCACAAGCGTACGGTGATTCCGCGCCAATCGTCGTTTTACCGATGGGATATGCGAGAACACTAACACAGATCCAACCGAATTTCAATTCTGCGCTGAACTATCGGCACGTAACCAAGTCGTGCGAACAGGTGACCTTGCCGGGTGCCGTGCCGGAAGCGTTGCGGCGCGCATTTACACAGGTACGCAACGGTAGACCGCGTCCTGCACTCGTCGAGTTCCCATCGGACCTATTCAGTGAAGAAATTCCCGAACCTTTTGAACCGACACCCGTTCCAATAGTACGCTATGCACCTGACAGTGCATCAATTGATGCCGCTGCAGATGCGCTACTTGCCGCGGAATGTCCAGTGATCTATGCCGGACAAGGTGTGCATTATGCGAAAGCGTGGGATTCTTTGAAAGCATTGGCGGAACTCCTCGGCGCACCTGTGACAACGAGTTTAGGTGGGAAAAGTGCTTTTCCAGAAGATCACGCACTGTCACTGGGTTCCGGGGGGCGTTCGATTCCGAAAACGGTGCATCATTTCCTCCAAAAAACGGATCTCTTGTTCGGTATCGGCTGCAGCTTCACCCGAACGCATTTCGGGGTCAAGATTCCAGAAGGCACACGTGTCATGCACGCTACCTTAGACCCCGCCGATATTAACAAAGACGTTCCGGTTGAAATTGCGCTTGTCGGTGATGCTGGTTTGATTTTAGAGGGTTTAGTGGAAGCGGTTCGTGAACGATCAGAGGGTGCATCCGAAGAGCACACGACTGCTATCACAGAAGAAATTCGTGCTATCAGAGCGGAGTGGCTTGAAGAGTGGATGCCGAAACTCACCTCCGACGCTGTGCCGATGACCCCTTATCGTGTTATTTGGGACCTGTTGCGGACTGTTGATGTCAAAAACACGATCATTACGCACGATGCCGGGAGTCCACGCGACCAAATGTCGCCTTTCTGGCAGTCTACTGCGCTATTGACCTACATCGGTTGGGGCAAGACAACGCAGCTCGGCTACGGTCTCGGACTCGCCATGGGTGCGAAACTCGCCAGACCGGACGCGCTTTGCGTTAATGTCTGGGGGGACGCAGCCATCGGTTTTACCGGTATGGATTTCGAGACAGCGGTACGTGAACGGATACCGATTCTCTCTGTCCTTTTCAATAACTTCTCTATGGCAATTGAGATTCCGATTATGCCTGTGTCCACCGAAAAATTCAGATCTACAGACATCTCCGGCAACTATGCAGATATGGCGAAGGCGTTCGGTGGTTACGGTGAACGCGTCGAAACACCAGACCAGATTATTCCGGCTATCCAACGCGGTATCCAAAAAACAGAGGAAGGCGTTCCTGCACTGCTTGAGTTTATCACTGCGAAGGAAATACAAATTTCCAGTTTCTAATTGGCTATTTCCCCTGAAAGCCGACGGCTGACGGCTGACGGCTACAAACAAAGGAGCCACTGGTATGAAACCGATTATCATAGTTTTGTTCGTCATTGCGCTGAGTTTCAGTGTTAGTGCATGGGCAATAAACGACGACGATGCCCTCATGTTGTACTTCACGTTTGACAAAGATGAGGGTGGCAAAGTTACAGATGTGAGTGGCAATAACCTTGAAGGCACTTTTGAAGGTGCAGTTTGGTCAAAAGACGGCAAGTTCGGTGGTGCTGTCTATCTTGAAGACACCGAAAAATTTGTAGAGGTAGACGCGGTTCCTGAGCTTGACATCACCGATGAACTCACGATTCAAGCCTGGTTTTTCCCCGAAGAGTCTCAACCCGATTCTAACCTGATGGGTCGCAGAAGCGGAGCAAACGTTGGGGGTTATTGCCTGCAATGGAGCGCGCAGTTTACCGGTGCACCACAAATTGAGACGTGGATTAACATCGGGGGTTGGCAAGGTTCTCGAAACAAACAGACGATTAAACCGGCGTTAGAGGAGTGGCACCATGTCTCCTCTACCTACGATGGCGATATGATTCGCCAATATATTGATGGCGAGCTGGATGTGGAATACGAACCACCAGCGGGTAAGATTAACAGCATTGATGTTGTCTTCCGTATCGGTAAGGCGCAGACGGGGCTAAAGGGTATGGTCGGTTTGGTCGATGAGGTGGCGATCTACAATCGTGCTCTCACAGTTGACGAAATCAACCAAGATATGGAAAACGGTGTCTTCTTTGCTGTGTCTCCGAAGGACAAACTTGCCACAACATGGGGTCAATTGAAGTCGAAAATGTAAACAGATCACTATTCTTTGTCATATCGGCAGTGGCGCAATGCCTGCTCGTTGTTAAGTAGGGGCTGGGTAACCCAGCCCCTACAAAAGGGCGGGTTTTATAACCGTCCTTCTTTTCATTCATGAGGAGGAATCACTGATGAGAGCCCAAGTTCTTACGATACTATGCGTTTTTCTAAGTGTATCCCTCTGCTTCGCAGGTTACGCTGCGGGTGGGAAGGGGAATGTGAAACAACTCGGTAAGCAGCTATATGTCTGGCACTTCGACGAAGGTAAAGGGAACCAGAGCGAGGAGGCGACTGCCGGCTTAGTCGGCGAATTTAATGGGAATGTGAAATGGACTGAAGGTATTCTCGGTAGAGCCGTGGAGATGGCGGGTTCGGTTGGCAAAGCCGATTTCATAGAGGTTGAGCACTCCGACGAAGTTGATATGGATGAAGCGATTACAATGATGGCATGGATTTATCCGAATGAATTACCAGCAGGAGGTCAGGAGAACAAATTCACCATCTTCTTCAAGAACACCTATTATTTGCAGATTGAACCCGGCGATGGGAAACTCGCTTACTATTTCTATGACACGAGTGCCCCTGGCTACCACATTTCTAATGGCAAGGTAAAAGCGAAAGAGTGGAGCCATGTCGCACTTGTCTGGGATGGCAGTGAAGCGCGTTTCTATATCAATGGTGAGTCCGATGGCACGGCTATCGCGCAAAAGGGACCTGGACGGAGTATGCCGAACAGGTCACTGAAGTTCGGTGGCGAGAATAACGCGTGTTGCCCGCGTTTCTTTCAGGGACGGATTGACGAGTTGATGTTAGCGAACTATCCGCTCACTGAAGCCGAACTCCAGAAGATTATCAACGATACACTCTCTGTTTCTGTTCGTGGTAAACTGACGACAACGTGGGGCAATTTGAAGAGGTAACGGCGGTGTAAATCGTTTTTAATGGGATGGGCGGGATCTCATTCTCGCCCATTTTTCGTTGCAAATAGGTAGGTATAGGCGTATAATTGATTTAAAACCGTTGCCAGTAGGGATGTGAAAACAATGCAGAAAACTAAAGATGGACAGCAATCACCGAATATTCATATTGCAGTTGAGAATTTTGGACCGATAGAGAAAGCGAAGATAGATCTGCGTCCGTTGACTGTATTTGTCGGTGAGAGTAACACCGGCAAAACATATCTCGCCGCACTCATTTATGCGTTACACCGCTCTTTCGATGGAATCTCACGAGTCCCTTGGTCGCCTCATCGTATTCTCCAGTTAGACCATATTCACCACTTGCAACATGCCAGATCCTCGACTCAGGTATTGTCAGAGGAAATACGAGAAATTTTTGAAAAATTAAATGTAACAGGACAACCATTCAAATTTTCTAATTCACCTGAGTGGTTACAGGATCGGTTGCAATCGGATTTGGTGAATCCCGAAAGGTTTAAAGATGAATTTAGACGATGTTTCGATCTTGAATCTGCTTCTGAATTGACAAGATTCGCTCAGGATCAGAGTAGCACAATGAGGGTTTTACTGAAGGTCAATGAGGAGAATCAAACCCTTTGGTCCTTTGAAATTTATGACTCTGGATCCGGTATTACTGCAGACGGGTATATCAATAACAACACGATACTACGTCACGACGATAGAGCGGCGTTACGGGAAATACTTGAGGCTAGAAATTGGAGGCGAGAGCCCGTGCGCATTTTCAGTTGGAGTGGACCTGCAAAGTCTTATTACTTGCCTGCTGCCCGGAGCGGTATTATGCAAAGCCACGGTATGATTGCCAGTTCGCTTGTAGATCGCGCTACCCGCGTTGGATTGGAACAATTCTCTGAAATTTCCACATTTTCTGGGATGATAGCGGATTTTTTAAAGCAAATCATAAATTTCGATGAACATCGTGTATCTTCGGATGAAATGAATGGGATCGCCAAAGTTCTCGAAGACGAAGTGCTTCGTGGCGAGATAGAGGTTAAACGACCAATGGGAGGATATCCAGAATTTCGCTACCGCCCACAAAACTCTGAACAGATACTGCGTATGAGTCATTCTTCGTCAATGGTATCCGAACTTGCACCGCTTGTGTTGTTTCTCCGAGGTATTGTTCAGCTGGGTGATACGCTCATCATTGAAGAACCCGAAGCCCATTTGCACCCTGCTGCCCAAACCAAAATCGCCCTAATCCTCGCCCGTTTAGTACGAGCCGGTGTACATGTGATTATTACGACACATAGCGATTGGCTCCTTGAGCAGATCGGTAATTTGGTTCGCGAAGGCGAAGTGATGAATTTGGGGAAAAATAAGGCGGAACCGACGACTTGGTTGACGAAGGAAGAGGTCGGTGCGTGGTGGTTCCGCACGGACAAGCCTGTACAGGAAATTCCATTTGAACACATCGCTGGTATAGAACCCAAGGAATACGGAGAGGTGGCTGAAGAACTCTATAACCGTTCGGTAGACCTCCGAAACCAACTTGAGGAGACAGCAGGAGGTACCGAAGGTGAGTGAGAGTGAGATTCTTGAGGATATCCGGGATCGGGTAGGTAAAGGTAACCTTTTTAGCGGAAATTCATTCAGACGAGGCAGATGTAGCGTGAACTTAACCGATTTCTCAGAAGAAGATCGGGTTGTGGTGGATTTGGACAAGATATTTCCAAGTGGACGGGTGGAAAGAAATCAATGTGAGTGCGTTCTATTTTACTTCGACGAAGCTGCCAACTTCGTAGTAGTTCCAATAGAACTCAAGGGCGGTGAGGTAGACGTATCAAAGGCATCTAACCAATTAAAAGGCGGGGCCGCTTTCGCTGCTAATTATACGCCGAGTGGTTCTAAAAACGTCTGTCACCCGATTCTGTTCCACAACGGAATTAGCAGAGCAGAAGTTAGACAACTCAAGAACAGTCGGTCCAAAGTACATTTCCGCGGAAAATCATTTGAGATTAAGACTCCGCGCTGTGGACAGAAGTTAACGGATGTTCTTTCTTAATCTGTTGAGGGAAAGTCGTAATCATTGGTACATTATCAACCGGCGCGCTTACAAAGCGCGCCTACCCGTGATAAGGCGAGCTTATAAAGCGCGCCTACCCGTGATAAGGCGAGCTTATAAAGCGCGCCTACCCGTGATAAGTTGTACGGATTCACGGAAGTTCGGATACAATTCCCTTAAGCGCGCCTTCCTCCTGTGCAAAAGTCTTGAGTTCTGGGTTGAGGTTTACTGCCTGTGTGAGCGAGTCTATCGCTTTTTGAGATTCACCCTCTAAAGCATAGGCGCACGCGAGGTTGTAATGGAGTAAGGCAGTTTTTGGAAAAATTTCGAGGGCGCGTAAACTCGACGCGCGGGCATCAGCGGGTAGGTTCTGTCGAAGATAGGCGGTTGTCAGGTTCACATAGCCTTCGGCGATATTCGGTGCCATCTCAATCACTTTTTTGAAATTCTCAACAGCCGGTGCATATTCCTCGGCATAGAGATATGCCTGTCCGAGGTTGTTGTAAACAGAGGGTTCTTCCGTGAAGAAGAGCGTACGCCGTTTATTTTTAATCGCTTTCTTATACACCTCTATCGCTTGTTTTGCGTCACCGTTACGCATCAGGAAGGTCGCCTTCCGATAGTGGTCGTTGAACTGGGTTTGGTGATGCCAGACCCAGATGAACAGCACTGTTACCGCGAGGCAGAACGTCATACAGACGATTCTGAAGGCTTTATTGACAGGTGTCTGTTCAGAGGCTTGTTCTTCTGTAGACGCATGCTCTGAAACTTGATTTTCGTTAGAAGTCATAATTTTTTATAAACGCATTGTTGTAAATCTTCGCTTTCACTAAAGGAACATACAAAATATGAAAACTTACGGATTTGGTATTATTGGATGCGGGATGATCTCCGATTTTCATTCCGCTGCGATTTCTGAATTAGATAACGGTCGGCTCGTCGCGGTCAGTTCACGCAATGCTGAAAACGCTAAACGACTCACCGATCAATACAACGTTGACAGTTACACCGATTATACAGAGATGCTCAAACGGGACGACCTTGATATTGTATGCATCTGTACGCCGAGCGGTGCACATTTAGACCCGGCTGTTGCTGCGGCAGAAGCGGGGAAACACGTCGTCGTTGAAAAACCGTTAGAGATTACCCTCGAACGGTGCGATGCGATCATCGAAGCGTGCGATGCAGCTGGCGTTCGGCTCTGTGCTATCTTCAACTCCCGTTTCACTGAAAGTACGCGGCTCGTTAAATCTACTATTGAGAGTGGACGGTTCGGCAAACTCACCTTAGGCGATGCCTATATCAAATGGTACCGTTCACAAGAGTACTACGATAGCGGCGGTTGGCGCGGTACATGGGACCTCGATGGCGGCGGCGCGCTGATGAACCAATCCATCCACGCGATTGATCTGCTCCAGTATTTCATGGGTCCTGTCAAAGCCGTCCAAGCGTTTACGGATACCTTAGCACATGAGCGGATAGAGGTTGAAGATGCCGCGGTCGCCGCGCTCCGTTTTGAAAATGGTGCCCTCGGTGTTATTGAAGGCACGACTGCCACTTACCCGGGCATGCTCAAGAAGACCGAAATCTCTGGTACAAAAGGCACCGTCGTTTTAGCCGAAGAGGACATCGTGACGTGGGAATTCGATCCTGAACTCCCTGAAGATGCCGAAATCCGCGAGAAATTCGCGCAAAAGACGGACACGGGTGGCGGTGCATCCGACCCGCGTGCGATTAACCACGCGAATCACCGACGGCAGATGGAGAACCTTATTAACGGACTTGAGCATGATGCCTCACATCTCGTTGATGGGCGCGAAGGACGCAAAGCCGTTGAGATTATCCTCGCGATTTACCAGTCCAGCCGTGAAGGACGGATCGTTGAATTACCGTTGTGATACCCATTTCGTTGAAATTGAGGGTTTCGGTGGGCAAGGTGGAGAACTTTGTCCATCCATTAACCCATCCAAAGCACTTTCACAAGAATTTTTTAAATGCGCTTGTAAATTCTTTCGACTTCATTCGGATTAGTCAGAAACCATTCTGTTCTCAGGGACCCGTCTAGATGTTTTTCGCGCTCCTTCAGAATATTTTTTATGATGTCCTCAGTCTCTTTGGGCTTGTCAGTCTTAATATGGAGACCCAGCTTGAATTTTTCTGGATCTGTGGCTTGCTCTCTAAGTCTTTCCTGTAGTGGGCGTTCAGCTTTGCCAATTTTGCATTCCCAAACACTTTGCCCCTTGGATTTCGCGCCGTCTCGATCCCACTGATAATAATAAAGGTAGACTGAATGCCTACCAGAACCGATAGTCTTTTCAGACTCAAAAAATGCCAAACTGCCTCTCAGATTACCTAAGTTTACATTATGCTGTTCGGCGGTAGAAATAATGAATCCATTGGCAGTGCCCACACTGAGTCGCATGCGAGTGCCAAACTGTCGAGGCATATTCCGTCCGTAGTCCCTAATCCACCACTTGAACTTATCAGCCGTGTTGTAAGTTTCAAGCATTAGATCCGAAACGGATTGTTTATAGGTATCAGTACTGGTGACCCTTTTGATATCAGCATCTTTAAACCCCGTTCTAAATTCAAGTTCTTTCGCAGGAGGGTTTTGCTTCAAAGGCCAATCCCAGCACAAAAGGGCAAGTCCACGAGCAGAAGCACGACTATTAGCGTCCATTTTAACTTGTAGATGTCCGTTCCGCCAAGCAGTTAATTCTATTGCTTGTTCTATCGGCATATTTGATGCTTTGGACAAAGATTCCAGTTCTTTAGCAATCGTTTCAGCCGATTCTGGTAAATGACGGCGTGAGTACTTAGAAGAAGGATAAGTAAGATAAGAAACCTTTTGTTTATCAGTCTTTTCCATTTTATGCTTAACACATACTTCAATCCGCCCAGACCTCTGACCTACAGACACCGACTGTATTGCCGATACATCGGCAGTGTCGTTTCCTTCAAACACAACTTTCATTTTTCTCCTTTTGTATCAGAAAGACCAATCCTCTTATTGTGGTTTTCACCTTCGGAGCGAGCGTTTCAGCATGGAAAATATAAACATACCACCCTTACAGGGTTGAATACTTCTTTCAAACCCATTTCTATAAATATAACGTCCCAACGGGACTAAAGATGTTTTTGAAGTCTTCAAGATTTTCGCGTAGAGTCCGGTTCGGTTAGGAAACCGAACCTACCGGGCGGAACCGAAAGTGTATATTTATTTTTTCAATTTACTATAATCGTAAATTGGGCGAGGGGACCTCGCCCCTACGAATACCTAACGTGAATGTCAAATCTTCAGAGATTTCACTCATAATCAAAAACAATTTTGATTGCTTCCCCTTTCTTGTTTAGAGCCATCTCGAATCCGAGTTGCGCCTCTGTGAAAGGTAAGTGATGCGTAATTATCGGTGATACGTCGAAACGTCCTTGGGCAATCATATCCATTGCCAGTGGGAAATCATTCGGTGCATCCGGTCCGACAGAACCGATGAAGCGTAGGTTCTTCCTGAAGAAATCCATGAAGTGAAAATCGTAAACTTCGTCGTCCGGTACACCGAAAGCGAGGAGCGTTCCGCCGCGTTTGAGGAGTTGGAGACACCGGTTGATCGTCTCTGTCTGGTGTCCGACGACCTCAATGACCATATCCGCCATTCTTCCTTCCGTAATCTCTTCAACAGCGGCGACGAGGTCTTCCTTAGCGGGGTTGACGGTGTGTGTTGCACGCATCTTTTTCGAGACTGACAGTCGGAAGTCAACGAGGTCTGACGCAACCACTGTCCGCGCGCCGAGGTTGCTTATCGTGTGCGAAAAGAGGAGTCCCATCGGTCCCTGTCCAATAATGACGGTATCAAGATTGAGCAGGTTCGGCAGCTTCCGACACGCCCAGACGACAGTGCCGAGCGGCTGCGACATCAGGATGCAGTCTTTTCGTGGAAAATCCGTCAACGGCATCGTAACACTCTCATCCGATAGAAAATATTCGGAAAGTCCACCGATGTGGCGCGGCAGCGCAAGGACTTCATCTCCTACCTTGAACCTGTCTGATTTACTGTCGGTGACAACGCCGATCGCCTCGTGGATCGAAAGTCCTGGTCCCAGCGGATAATTTTCTGCGGGCTGTTCAAGAACAAATGATGGCATATCGCTTCCACAGATAGCACTATGGAGGGTCTTTATCATTATCGTGCCATCAGGATAGTCAGCGAGATTCGGTTGTTCTATGTCAATAATTTCGATCTGTCGTGGTGCAACAATTTGCCCAGCTTTCATATTTTTTTAGCTCCTTATCGATGAGATAATGCCTTCAAAACGTGTTGATGGAGTTTCCCGTTGGTTGCGACGATACCACGGTTCTCCTGCATCCGCTTTCCTGTCAAAAAATTCAGGGATGCCCCGTTCGCGTCTGTAACTGTGCCCCCCGCTTCTTCGACGACGATCAGCCCTGCGGCGTGGTCCCAGATGCATTCCCGGTAATCCGGGTATGCCGGATTCGGGAGCCGGATATAAAGAGACGCTTCCCCACGTGAAACAATCCCGTATTTCACTTGGCTATCCATCTGGACAGGCGGTTCTGTAATCCCAAGCGCGTTTGCAATCTTACGATGTGCTTCACTGTCCCCGTGTGTAGATTCAACGCTCTCTGCGAAACGGTGTCTCGCCTCTGATACGTGTACTCGTTTTAAAAGTTCACCGGTTTTGGTGTAGAGGTGCGTCCCTTGCCCCCGAATAGCAACGAAGAGGCATCCATGTCCAGCGTCTGTAGCGTCAAGATGATAAGGTAGATTCGGGCATCCGAGAACACCGAGTTGAACAACCCCATCAACAATGTAAGCCAAAGCGATGGCATATTGGTCACGCCGGAGAAAACCTTTGGTGCCATCAATTGGGTCAAGCGTCCAGAAACTCGGTCCGACTTCACCACTTCCGTGATTGATCCATTCACAGACGGTTTCGGTAGTCACCTCTGTATCCTCAGAGAAACGGTTCACATAGTCTGCAACGCGTTCTAAGAGCGGTGCGTTCTCCTGCAGTGCTTGTGCGCTCTCTTCGGCGACAATTGTGTCGTCCGGGAAAACCTCGTTGATCGCTTTACATATCAGTGCCTGCGATCCGAAGTCAGCAACAGTCACAGGACTCCGGTCGGTCTTTTGAATTGCATCGGTTGATACCATCTCCGCTTGTACCTGTTCGCAGAGTTGTATCGCTTTTAGGACGGCATCAACGGCTGTTTGTATTTTGGCTTTCGGCTTTCGGCTTTCAGCCGTCAGCAAAGAGGGTTTTTGATTTGACATTAGTTTGAAGTTTCCAGTTTCCAGTGGCCAGTAACCAGTTAAAGAGACGTTAGATTCATCCAAACTCCCTTTTCTGTTAACTGGTAACTGTTCCCCTGTTAAATTTGTTCATTGCTGTCAGGATGTCGTCCGTGACGAGCGTTTCGATGGCATCAACGGCGCGATTGATTGTCTGTTCAATCTCAATTTCCTCATCTCCCGAAAATTCGCTGAGAACATAATCGACCAAATCGCCAGTGGGTTCTCCGATACCGATGCGCAGGCGCGGAAATGCCGTAGTCCCTAACCGTTGAATGATAGACCTCATCCCTTTTTGACCGCCATCGCTCCCTTTCTGACGTATCCGAAGCACGCCGACATCGAGATGAACATCATCATAAACGATACAAAGATCAGATAGTGGCACCTCAAATCGCTTAACGAGGGCAGCGACGGCGGCACCACTGTTGTTCATGTATGTCATCGGTTTTGCGAGAATGATAGATGTATCGTGCCACGTCGTCTGTATCACAAGCGCGTTGCAAACCGAGGTATGTGTCGGACGCAGAACTCCAGAATCCTGTTGACAGAATTCTTCGTAGAGTGCGTCAATCACACGAAACCCGACATTGTGTTTCGTATCTTCGTAGCGTGCCCCTGGATTGCCGAGCCCGACAATGAGTTTCACTTTTCTATCCATATAACTATTGATTTATACTTTCCAGTTACCAGTTACCAGAAAAGAGACTCTCAAACGATCAAAAACTTCTTTAACTGGTTCCTGGTTCCTGAATCACGGGAGACGCAGCGGCTGCGATAGGTTGAGATGTCCGGCAATCGTTTCTATCTCTTTGCCATCAATTAGAATCTGAACCTGTTTAATCTCATCTGGGAATGTGTCAAAAACGGTTCTGAGGATTGCCGTGACCGTCAGAAATTCAGCTGTCGTGCCGCCGATGTGTCCATCGGTGAGATGGCTTGAGAAGTCCAAGTACGCCGTCTGTTGGCTATCAATATAGACTTCATTGAGTTCTGTTCCGCGCGGGATCGTGTTTCTGAAGTTCGGCGGTGTCTCTTGAATGAGTGCTGTGACGACCTGATTCAAGCGTTGGGTGAGTTCTCTACGGAGGCGCCGTTCGATTTTGACGGGGACAAGCATCATCGCGGTGGAATCAAACAGAAATAGATTGACATCTTGCGGTTCCGGTGGTACCTCCGAAGGGTTCGCAGCAGCTGGCAGCGGTGGCGGTGCAACCGGAATCACCGTTTGCTTTGATCTCTCAATGATATACAGTGTCACACCGAGGCAGATAGCAACGGCGACGAGGGTTATACCCCATATCACTAAAAATCTTGAAAAGCCTGCAGTGTCGTTATATTTCACCCTTTGATCCTTTTTAATACCCGACTGGCACCTATTGTTCCGATACTGTAGGCGAGGCGTTTTGGTTAATAGAAGAGATATATCGCTGGAATGCGCGGATGATCGCCTGCGCGATATTTACGATATACTCAGAATTAGAGAGTTTTTCTAAATCCTCAACATTAGAAAGATAGCCGAGTTCCAAAACGACAGCTGGCATATAGGCATCAGATAACGGCATGAGCGGTAGGTCTATAATTTGGGTCGGCGTTTCTGTCAGAAAATTCAGTTCGGCTTGGAGTGCATAAGCGAAGTCTTTGCTCTGTTTTAAATAGTCTGCTTGTGCAAGAATTTTTAGTCGTTGCCCTGTGAGTGCCGGTTTGGTCGTACTTGGGAAACGGAGTTGCCCTTTCGGGTTATTGACATAGATCCTGATACCTTTTTGGTAGGGTGAGAAAGAGGTGTTGCAATGTAAGCTAAGAAAGAGTTGTCCACGGTTCTGTTTAGCGACCTGAATGCGTTCAAAATGTGTTTTCTTGACATCTGTCTCACGGGTGAGATGGAGCTGTATGCCGTGCTGCTTGCTCGTCCATTGAAGTTGCTTGGCGAGTGCCAGAACAATATCTTTCTCAAGGATCCCTGTGCTACCTGTAGCTCCGCGATCGTCTGGTCCGCCGTGTCCGGGATCAACAATGATTATCAAATCTTTGGCCCCGCTTGTCTCAACAGAGGTCAAGGTGGCTTTCGGTCTTATCTGTAGCCGATTTAGACTGGAATTATAGATAACTTCAACATCGTTGAGGATCGGTAGGAGTTGTGTAAAAAAATCGATAGGCAACATCGGCTGCTGTGCGATGATTATAGGCGGCGTAGCGAGGGTAACCGTCTCTGCACCGGGATCAATAGTAACTGTCGGTCTCCCCATTTGTAGCCGGATTTCCCTGTCTTTCGTTTTGAGAGTGAGTCGTTGGCGCGGGTGGTTGTACTGATGTGTAGTTTCGGGATCAATGACCTGTTTCACAGCGTGAACTGGTAGGTAAACCTGTTCGTTCTGATTCTGTGCTTGCACTTCAGCGAGGGTTTTTCCATCGGCATCAATAAAGCGAACGGTAGGGGCTTGTGCGATGCTACGCGCTGGGGTAGCAAAAACGAGCAAAGATAAGAAAAGCGCGCCAATTTTAACAGGGAGCGTGTCCCTGCTGACGCACCTTTCTTGTACTTCTTTCGTATAAACAGTGCTATTCGTCGTCCTCGTCGTCACTGCGTCTACGAGAAATGATTTCTGGTTCGACAGGCTGTTCGGGGGCTGCCTCTTCACCTTCAACGCCTTCTTCACCTTCGCCTTCACCTTCTTCATCCTCTTCTGGTTCTTCAAGTTCCATACGTGGCTGGCTGACCATCGCTATGACCCGTTCCAGTTCGTCTAAGATTTCAAGGTCATCATCAAGGCTTAGGTCGCTAATGTGGATGGCATCACCGATATTCAATCCACTGACATCAACCGAAATCTCAGACGGCAATCGTAAAGGCAAGCAGTGAAGCGTCACTTCGCGAAGTGGCATTTCAAGGATACCACCTTCCTGCACACCGGGTGGATTGCCTTCCAAAACGATGGGTACCGTTGATGTCACCGGTTCATCAAGAGAGATTCTGATAAAATCGGCGTGGATCAACGTCTGTTTTTCCACCGGATGGCGTTGAATTTCTTTGATAATGACGGTTTCCATGTTGCCTTCGCCGACTTCCATCTTAATGATAATATTTTCACCGTGTGTTCGTAGGAATTGTCTGAAGGTTCGAGCATTGAGTTGGATTGTCAAGGTGTCTTGTGCACGTCCATAGAGTATAGCAGGAACAATCCCGTCTCGTCGCAGTGCGCGTGCATGCTGCTTCCCGAAAGTGTCACGTTGCTGAACCTCTAATGTTGCTTGTTGCATTTTAAAATTCTGCCTTTTTCTCTATATCTTCAGGGACTATGTGAAAAAAGAGACAGGGCGGGTAGGATTCGAACCTACGCATGCAGGTTCCAAAGACCTGTGCCTTACCGCTTGGCCACCGCCCTTTAATCTTTGATGTACACACCGACGGGACTGGTTACCGTCGTCGTGCAAAAACTGACTCTGTTTTTGAAATGTGATTCACTTTGGCGCGCCGACGCATTGTTGTGCATCAAAGCAAACAGCGTCGCACCGCTCCCAGACATTAGCGCGCCAGAACACCCAGCCTGCGTAGAAAGCTCGGTTTTTAGCGCGGCGATTTCAGGATATCGGGCAAAAACTGGGACTTCAAGAAGGTTATAAAGGCCTTCTGAAACGCCGAGGACATCACCGTTTTCTATGTGAGTCCTTATAATTATACCCGCGTTTTCAGGCTTTGTCAAGGAAAAATTTAGCTTTTTGAAAACAGCGGCTGTCGAAATCTCAATACCGGGATTTAAAAGGAGGAGCGGTAGGTCCGAAAGCGCGGGAAGACGTGTTAATTGGTCACCGATGCCGGTTCCGAACGCTGCACCGCCGTGTAGGCAAAACGGAACATCTGCCCCCAACTGTGCCCCAAAACGCATCAGCCTCTCTTGTGTGAAACCGAGCTGGAAAAGTTTGTTTACACCGTGAAGGACTGCGGCAGCGTCGGCACTTCCACCTGCGAGTCCTGCGGCAACAGGAATCCGTTTCTCGATTTCGATTGAAAGACCGCCGATGCCGCCTACTGCATCACTGAGGCGTTCGGCTGCACGATATGCCAAATTGCTGGCATCAGATGGAACCGCTGGGTGTCCACAGCGGAAGGTTATAGCGTTCGTGTCCTGCTTGCGGATGATAACATCATCGTGCAAACCGATGGAGTGGAAGACCGTTTCGAGATTGTGATAACCGTCTTCACGTTTACCGACGACATCCAGATAGAGATTGATTTTGGCGTGGGCGCGGACTCTTATCTTCTGCACAATTTTGCACGTTACTCGGCTAATTCCGACAACGGAATAATTTCGATGTCGCCCTCTAAGAACCGTGCCACATCAAATTTACTGTCGCTAATCTCGACGTTAAGTTCGACTTTAGTGATGTTCACAGCGACCCGTGTCTGTTCAAGTGGGCGTTCAATTTCGACCTTATGCGGACGCAAAATACCATCTACCTCGCGATAGTCGGAGAAGGCGGCACGCTGCTGAAGCACTCCATTTTCATCGTGGATGTGCCACTCCCTAACGCTCGGTTCACCCTCCCGAACAAAGAGCGTGATAGTCTCTACATGGCCTTCTTTGACCGCTGCACGTTTAATGGTAAATTTCGCGCCTGAACTCTCAACGGACATGAAATCATCAATGCGTCCATCAAGAAACGGGTTGGCGAAAATGGCACTTAGCACATCCGACACGCGTAGGTCTATACCGAAAATTTCTCGCAATACTCCATTCGATAACGGTCCGATGTACGCTCTCTGCTCATTGAGAAGTCGGAGTAGGAATTGGTTTTCATCCTGATTAGCGATTGCCACACCGCGAGGTTCATTAAACCCGCCCATCGCTTGGATGTGAAGCAATTCACCACCGTTTTCCGATTTCTTATACCACAACAATTCCCGAAGTTCTTCGCGCTGTTCACCCTCCTCAATTCTCACCTTCATCTGCGTATTTAGGGAGCCGGTGAGGTCGTATCTCACTTGCAAATTGGTAAGAATGGCATCTAATTCTGCACGTGCTGCCGGTGTCAATTGAACCGTGGAGGTACTCAGACTGCATCCGACAATAGCAGCAAACAGAAATAGACACGCCCCGAGTGCTATCAACAAAATCACCTGATGAAGATTGTAGACTTTACAAGTTAAGGGTGTGCGGTATAATAGCATCTTACAAAACTTCCGACATCGACTTTTCGACGATATTGACGGCTTCCTCAACGTGTCCTGCATTGATATTCAGTGGCGGTAGGAATCGTAGGACATAATCATTCGTGCATATCGTGACGAGCCCGTTCTCAATACATTTCGCAGCGATCGGGACTGCCTCAACTTCCATGACTAAACCTCGGAGCAGACCTTTCCCTCGAACCTCTTTGATCGGATATTTGTCTTTCAGTTCCATCAGTCCGCCTGCGAGGTAGTTCCCCATTTTAACGGCGTTCACGGCGAGGTTCTCTTCGAGAATCGTTCGGACAGTTGTCGCTGCCGCCGCGGTGACTAAGGGGTTTCCCCCGAATGTCGCTGCATGAGTGCCGGGTACAAAACTCTCCGCAATGTGTCTTTTTGCTAACATCGCACCGATAGGCACGCCGCTACCGAGTGCCTTTGCCATCGTAATCACATCCGGTACAACGCCATAACTCTGGTATCCGAAGAATGTTCCCAATCTCCCCATCGCCGTCTGTACTTCGTCAAACATGAGCAATAGATTATGTCTATCACAGAGTTCGCGTAAGCCTCGAAGGTAACCGTCGCTGGGAATATTAACGCCACCTTCGGACTGGATCGGCTCAACTAAAATCGCACACGTCTTTTCGCTGATGGCGGCTTCGGTCGCTTCCAAGTCGTCGAACGGGACGTATTTGAACCCTTCAAGCATCGGTTCAAACCCGACGTGATATTTCGTCTGTGCGGTAGCGGTGATGGTTGCCATCGTGCGCCCGTGGAACGAGTTCTCCATGGTGATGATTTCATAAGCATCTGTTCTGCCACTGTCCTTGGCGTATTTGCGTGCCAGTTTGATGGCTGCCTCGTTCGCTTCGGCACCACTATTGCAGAAGAAGCACTGATCCAGGTCGGAGTTATCAACGAGCAGTTTCGCGAGTTCTGCCTGCGGTTGGATATAGTACAAATTAGACGTGTGGAGCAGTTTGCCTGCTTGTTCACGGATCGCTTCTACGACCTTCGGGTGGCAGTGCCCTAAACCGTTGACGGCGAGTCCACCGAGGAAGTCGAGGTATTTTTTGCCATCGGCATCCCAGAGATAGGGTCCCTCGCCTTTGACAAATGCAAGGCTTCTGTCACCATAAGTATTAATGATATATTCTGTCGCGATCGCTTTAATTTCAGCGGTTGTCATTCTTGAATTTTCTCCTTCATCGTTAAATCTGGACAATTTCTGATGTGTGGTTTATGAAGATTAATTTATTAATTCGGTAATTTTTAGGGAAGTCCGGTGCGGTGCGATGCAGATCGCATCTGGGCGTGTACGCCGCAAAACCGCACCTACCGGCCCTGGGGAAAATCGGAATTACCGATTTATTTTCTTTTAACTTCATAAACCGCACCTACTTAGTTAGGTGGATATCACCAATTCGTATAGGAACCGTCGTCGCGTTGGTAGCCGGTTGGTGGTCCGTATTCTTGCGTTGTGACGTTCGTGAGTGCGTCCTCGTTGAATTCGATGCCGAGTCCGGGACCTTCGGGCGGTAAGAGATACCCCGATTCAAACGGCACCTGTACGGGGAACACATCGGTGAGTGAGGACATCGGTGCGCGCGGGAGTTCCTGTACCCCAACGAGCGGTGATGCCAGACAGAGATGCAGACACGCCGCAGCCGATACAGGTCCCAACGGATTATGCGGTGCGATGTGAATATAGTGTGTTTCGCACCATCCGGCGATTTTGCGGGCCTCTGTGAGTCCGCCAGCGATGCAGACATCCACACGGCAATAGTCCATGAGGTCTTCTTCGATGACTTCTCGGAATGTCCATTTGCTGTCGAATTGCTCGCCGACGGCAATCGGGACCGAGGTCTGCTGCCGGAGTCGTCTGAGGCTGGCGGGGTTCTCGCTCCGAAGCGGGTCTTCAATGAAAAAGGGGTAGTACTCGGCGACCTTGTTACAGAAATCGAGGCTATCCGCTGGATCAAGACGCGTATGCACGTCAACGAGTATTTCTACGTCGTCGCCTAATGCGTGGCGGACGGCTTGTACCTGTTCAATGCCGTTCTGGATCGCGCGTTTCGGTTCAAAGGTTCCGGTGTCCGAACCGTCAGCGAGACCCCATCTGACGAACTTCCAACCGGCTTCTTGGGTTTGCCGGCAGCTCTCAACGAGTGCGTCAATGGAGCCGCCGCCGTTATGCGGGTAACAGACGACCTTGTCTCTTGTGCGTCCACCCAAGAGTTCATAGACAGGGACGTTAAGTGCTTTGCCTTTGATGTCCCAGAGTGCGATATCTACGGCACTCACAGCGGCGGATTGGACGACACCGCCGGGGAAGAACCCCCCACGGAACATGACTTGCCAGAGATGCTCAATCCGGAACGGATCTGCACCGATAAGGAACGGTTCAAACGAGCGAATGACTTCGGCTAAGGCGACTGCGCGACGGCGTAACCCACCTTCACCAACACCGTAGATACCGGCATCGGTTTCGACTTTCACGAAGAAATGACCGCTCGCTGAAACGAAAGATTTGACTTTGCTAATTTGCATATTCTACCCTCAACCTATAATTTTTCGTGAATTCTCCGATCCCATTATCAATAACTTTAATCTTTTGTAGCGGTTCGCACAACTATACCAAGCGTAAGGAGAAACGCCACAAACACACCAACTACGAACCACTCCATCACAATTCCTCCAATTTATTAATTTTTCGTTTCGCGACACTGTTTACCCAAATGACTGCCAGCATAAACTCACCAAAATTGAAACCCAACGAGTTCACTTCGCTACTTACTACACAGCATCCAACGTTGGCGCATTGTCTTGACAGTAGACGGGACGGAAGAGTGTTTGGCGTTTGAACGGCATCTCTTCAACGTGTTTCGGGTGTGGTTCCCACTTATGCCACTTGTTGCCAACAGTGTTATAGCAGTGGAAGATCGCGACCCGATCGGCTTCTTCGTCTATCCATTTCGCGCCGGTATGTGTAATCGCCTCTGTAAAGACGAGCATGGAGCCGGCAGGACAGGTATAATCTTCCCACAAGGGTGAATTCCGATCTGCTGTTGACTTCGGCGCGGGGAACGCGCCTTTATGGCTGCCGGTGAGGAACATCGTTCCGCCACCACCTTCCTTAACGGGGTTAAGCTCCCAGACGACACGCGTCAATCCGCTGTGTGCGCTATCGTGGTGCAGATGATAGGTATGCGAGTTGCCCGGGAAGTTGAGCATCCCGCGCCCACCGTGTGGACGGAAGTTGTCGTGTCCGTTCGCTCGGATAGTTAGGAACGTGCCTTCGAGTCGGAAACCGTAGCAGTTCTCGTTAGCATAGCCGGAGGTCAGGAATTCGTTCATGAATCCGAACACAACAGGGTGATCGGTTAACGGTTCAAGGGGCCCCCCGATAGAGGAACGGTGGTGTTCAGGGATTGACGCGGGGTCTTGTTTGAGTTGGTAACAGAACTCGCGCATCTCCTTAATCTCTGATTCGCTGAGGATACCTGGGAACAGGAGCCACCCGCGGGTATCAAAGAGAAACCTTTGTTCTTCCGTGAGCGGGATGGGTGGTAGATTGTCAGCATTTGTCGTAGGATTCGGCATGGGTTTTCGTCTCCAATTTTGCCGGATTACATAGGTGCGGTTTGGAACCGCACCTACTTTTTACGTGTTTTTACTGTACAAACGTTCATCTTCAAGGGACAGCCAAGTGCCGTAGTCGCGCGGCATCTCTTTAATTTGCCCTAAACCTGCTTCGGCACGCCAGCGTAATAATGGATGCTCCCGATTTTTCTGGGGCAGCTTGACGTGTGTGCCGTAAACAGCAGACTCGAAGATTGCCATCAAAATCTCAATAACATGGCGGCCCTCTTCGCCGTTAGATTCGTGTTCTCGGTCTTCATCGAGTGCGTTCACATATTCGTCAACGAAGCAGTAGTCGTCGGCATCTGCGCCTTTATTCGGATCGAAATGCGCCGGATAGATAGATGGGAGTGCCTCCCACTGATCGTGCGTGCCATCGGGGACGAAATGCGGTGTCGGCAGCCACCACGAACCTTTGAGTTCCGACCAGAGGAGTCTGCCTTCAGTACCGTAGAGTTCCATCATGTATGCATCGGTATCCACCTTCGGAAATCTATGTTGAATGAGGGTACCGGTGACATTTTCATCGAACTGGAGCGTAGCGGTAGCGTATTCGCCTGCGACTGTGCCCATACCAGCCGGTGAGGGCAGCACATCGTCGTGTATAAGGGTGCGTCCGCCGGATGTTACCTGTGCGATGACACTCCGACATTTCCCACCAAAACGGAGCATATTGTTAATAACATGCGTTCCAATGTTCATTAATCCATAGCCAGCATAATAACCTTTGCCACTGGCATAGATGTAACGGAGGTCACCGATTTTTCCTTCGTTTAAGGCTTTGGCGACTGCCTGCATCGACGGACTCGTGCGGCGTTGGTGATGTACGGCAACGCGAGCACTTTCCTCTTTCGCCTTGGCCAGCACCTCGTCCGCTTGAACGAGATCGATACAGAGCGGTTTCTCGACTTCGATATTCACGCCGTGTTCAAGCACCCGCATACAGAGCGGATAGTGCGCCTCTGTTGCCGTAGGGATGGCAACAATATCGGGAGCCGTCTGTCGGATCATCTCATCTAAATCGGTGAAGCGTGCGGAGACGTTCACGATGTTGCCAAGGGTATCCAACCGCTCTTGGACGAGGTCGCAGAGTGCCACGATTTCTGTGCGTGGATGCGCGTGGTACGCTTTCGCTGCCGAGGTGCCGCGACTCCGACACCCCAGTATGGCGACACGATAAGTTTTCATAATTTCCTCAATCTGGGAAACATGCAAGTTCCGTTTCTGTTTCTTGTGCAAATTCGGGTGTGACGCTTTTTTTAATCTTAACCTATTTGAGGGCTGCTGTCAAGTTTTTTGTGGGTTTATCTCAGAGCCATTCGATTTTAAGAAATTGTTGGATTTTACGTTTTTTTCGGGATCCGGTGCGAAATCTAGCGAAATCTAGCGAAATCTAGCGAAAATTTCTGCGAATTGTTTTAAAGCATAACATATATAAAGTATTAATACCTGCGAAAACAGCGTTATTATTGCGACAGGCTAACAGCCTATGCTACAAAAGTGGTAAATTTAATTGTGATATTTTAATTAACAAATGTAAATCAGGAAACGCGAAAGGCGCGATGCTGGATTCAGTCATCTTGCTTTTAGGTTGGTTAGCGATGCAGTATCAGGATTTGTCGGGATTCATTTTCAGGCTGGTTTGGTGTATCGGTGCTATCTCGGAGTTGCAATTCGACGTGTAGGACCACTTCTCAATTGTTGACGCGGACATGCTTTATGATGTCGGTCTCTCGCTCAATAATCTGCTGCTCGGTGCCGAGGTCTGTCAGCACTTCAACGTCATCTGTGTCCAGTACGAATCGCGAAAGGTCAACGGCGTGGTCCGCCCATAATTTTTTTCCTATATTGTCGTAGTCTTGTGCCATAGTTGTATTGTATCATAAAGCGATGGAAAATATCAAACGGATTTGAAACGGAAACCGAATTTCCACTTGACAAATTCTGGGATATGTGGAATTATAGTACCATATCTTTCAGGAACATCGTATCTATAATGCAAATTCCAGATTACTACCAAATCTTAGAGATTCGGCGTGATGCAACCGCCAACGAAATAAAGAGCGCATTCCGAAAACTTGCTAAGCGCTACCATCCCGACAAAAATCCTGAACGGATCGCTTTTGCCGAAAGGATGTTCCGTGAAGTCTGTAACGCCTATAGCACACTCCAGAACAAAAAACAGAAATCCGATTACGACCGGGTCCTACAGACGATCGAACGGCAGCAGTCTTTTCAAGATGGGTTTGCAAGCGGCACCCTACAGCACGAAACGTATCTCGATAGACTCAATAGACTCAACCAGAGTTACGCGAAGTTAGAACTGTTGCTCGAAGCACTGCTGCGTCAAAACTACGAAACCGGCATTTCTATGTATGAACAGCTCCGTCACCACTCCGAAGAGACTGGGAAAGAGTGGCGGATTGACGATTTCCTGAGCTACGAAGAGAGCCGCGATTGTGAGTTTCTCATTGCCGAAGCCTACCAGAAACTCGGATTCTCTAACGGAGATGAGACTTCCACCCTTGAACGACACCGAAAAATTGAGCAGGCAATGTTGATATATGAATCTCTCTTATCAGCAGAAGTAAAACGTCCCTGTTTTAGACACTTTATCCGAGAAGTCAAGGAGCGACTCAAATTTATCTATCTTTATTACTTCAGTGTTGAAGGTTACCATCAAACATCGCAGATTCCGTTGACGAAAATCCGGGCGTTAAAACTGCCGAAACGGGAAACGGCGTGGATATACAAAAAAATCGCTGAATTCTATGTAGAGATTGACCGGTATCCAGAGGCGCGAACGGTTTTGAAAATGGCGTTTGAACTGCAACCGCGGCTGACTGGTGCCAAGAAAATCTGCCAAAGGTTGAACCTGGGAAATCTACAAATCAATCACTGACAACTATTCAAAGGAAAATCTGTATGCGAAAAGAGGTACGTTGGGAACGGATGTTCCCCGATGAGTTAGAAGCAGCGTTCAATGAATGTCCGGCCGTCTATTTCACCTACGGACTCTGTGAACCGCACGGACCGCAAAATACAGTTGGGTTGGATGCGCTCAAGGCGCATGCAATCGCTTGCCGTACGGCGCACGCACACGGCGGCATCGTCGCACCACCAGACTATTGGCACATCCATGAACACGGCATGTACGCGAATTGGGCATACCAGAATGTCGGCGAAGTACGGAGTTGGCTCACAGCAATGCCGGCGTGGCAACACTTCAAAAACGTCTGCTACCATGTCCGCGCCGCCGATGCGCTCGGATTCCATGCCGCTATCTTCCTCACAGGACACTACGGACCGAACTGGCAAGACCTCAAAACACTTCTCGGTTTAATTCAGCCACACTTCGCTATGCGACTCTATGGACTCCCAGACTTTGAGGCGAATACACCCGGTTTCGACCGACAGGGCAACGGCGCGGATCACGCAGGTAGAGTTGAAACCTCGCTCCTCTGGGCATTGGAACCCGAATGCGTTGATATGTCCCGTATGCCTGAAGCGGACGCACAAGGACCGCACTTCGCAATGGGCGGAAACGCTTATGAATCAGACCGACGCATCGGTGAACGTATGGTGAACGATGAAGTCGCATGGCTCGGGAAAAAGATGGCGGAACTATTGGAGGATTATACAAAACAGGATATTTCCGAACGCCGTCCCGTAACTTTCCAAGAAGTCGAGCAGATATGGACAGAAACCGTAACACCCGCCTTGAAAACCTTTGAAACGATGAAAAATCCGGACGAATCGCCACCTGAAGATTCGCAGTGGTTTCAACAGTGCAAACTTCCTGAACTTTCGTAAGAGAGGTTCTTAAAAAATGGAAACGACAAACGGACAACTCCTTGAAAACTATCGGAAAGATGGATTTTTGACAGGCATTCCTATCGCTGATACGACTGAAGCAGCACGCTATCAGCACGCCTACGATAAGTTAGAAGCAGAAGTCGGGAAAGAAAAATGCGAAATTGGTCTCATCGACTGGCATTTTGACCACCAATTTATCTGGGAACTCGCCACACATCCGAAGATCGTTGAGGTCATTGAGGCACTTATCGGTCCCGATATCATGCTATTAGCCACGCATTTTTTCTGTAAATACGGACCCCGTGAGAAGTTCGTGGCATGGCATCAAGATGTAACGTATTGGGGACTCGAACCGCCAGATGCGATTACTGCTTGGTACGCCATAGACGATAGCGACACGGGTAACGGTTGCATGCAGGTCATTCCCGGAAGCCATCAGCGGGGTATCAAAGAACACGGAAAATCCGAACAGGCGGGAAACCTGCTGAGCATCAATCAGGAGGCACCAGTCACCGAAGCGGAAGCAGAGAGTGCGATTGATCTGGTGTTGAAAGCAGGAGAGATGTCTATCCATCACGGGCAGATGATACACGGCAGTTTACCGAATCACTCGACGCGCCGGCGATGCGGTTTAACAATCCGTTACATAGACCCATCGGTGAGACAAGCAGAGGATAATTCATTGAAGCGTCCGTGGAAACCGATTCTGCTGCGCGGCGAAGATCGGTATCAGCATTTCACGACTGTACCGAATCCGTTCCCGCCCTACGAAGATTTTTAAACGATGGGTTTCCTTCTCTGCACCACCACCTCCGCTTGCCTGGGAGGGGTTGTGTAACTCGTCAAACTGAACGCATGTGCTACAACGGAGTAGCCCGTAACGTAGTGGAGGGCGGATATACGGTAAGGCACGTGAATGCACAAACCCGCCTTACCGAACCGCAAGGAATAATTAAAAATATCTACGATGCAATTGTTATCGGCGCCGGAGGGATGGGGAGTGCGTCTGCCTATCATCTCGCTAAATCGGGTGCAGATGTCCTTGTCTTAGAACAGTTTCAACGTGGACACACCCTCGGGAGTTCGCACGGCGCGACCCGTATCATCCGTTTTTTCTACGATAAACCCTTCTACACCGAATTAATGAAAACCGCTTACGCTGAGTGGCGCGATCTTGAGTCCGTATCAGGAAAGTCGCTGCTTTTCATCACGGGAAGCGTATGTCTCGGCGGACGCGGGAATCCTTATGGACAGTCTGTACGGCGAAGTTTGGATGCCGCTGGCGTTAAATCTGAGTGGTGGTCTGCGGCGCGATCGGCGGAACGGTTTCCACAGTTCCAAGTGTCAGACGATATGGACATCCTCTGGCAGGAGGATACCGGTTTTCTCCACGCTGCCGAGTGCGTTCTGACGCACTTAGAATTGGCAGAACGGCACGGTGCAACCGTCCGAGAGGAAACCGTTGTAACCGACATTGATTGGAAACCGAGCGAATCTCCCACTGTCTCTACAGATGACGGTCAGTTCCATGGCAGAAAGGTTGTTGTGACTGCAGGCGCGTGGACAGGAAAACTCCTCGCGGAATTGGGTCTCCCTCTCACTGTCACGAAGCAACAGGTGTGCTACTACCAACCCAGAGATGCTGACCGTTTCAGACCGGATCGGTTTCCTGTCTTTGCTGAGATGACAGCGGACGGTGAATTCCTCTATGGGATCCCGGCTTTCGGTTCCGGCGTAAAGATCGCACGTCACGGAAGGGGAGAACTCGTCTCTCCAGATACATGCCGACGCATACCAGATGCAGCGTACATTGCTCACATTGATGCTTATGTGCGGGAACGCATGCCAGACCTCGGACGCGCCACGCACGCCGAAGTCTGTCTCTACACCGAAACCCCAGACGAAGATTTTATCATCGACAGACACCCACACTGCCCAGATGTGTTGGTTGCTGCCGGTTTTTCAGGACACGGTTTTAAGTTTTGTTCCCTCGTCGGACGTATTATGAATGAACTCGCTATGAACGGCGAAACCGATTTTGACATCCACCCATTTCGTATTGACCGAGAACCGAATCCCACAAATGGTGTCCCGAGACTGCAATCGCAACGAAACGGATGAACATCATTGATGGTGCGGTTCTCGTTAGCTGAGATCAGTTTCAATCCTTCACAAGTTTTACATTAAGGAGGCTGAAAAATGGCAACAACCCTTAAAGCAGGAAGCGCGACCGCGAATATCACGCCCCCGCTCGGCGCAAGGATACCCGGTAGTTTTCGGCCGAGGTACGCCGAAGATGTTCACGATGAACTCTTTGCGAAAGCCGTCGTCATCGACAACGGTTCAACGCGCGTAGCAGTCATCACGTGTGACCTCATCGCGATACCTGAGAAGGTCGGAGACGCAGCCAAAGCACGCATCGCTGATAGATGCAGTATCCCTCCAGCGCACGTGATGGTGAATGCGACGCATACACATACTGGTGTGGCTGTTGCTAATCTGCTCGGTGTTGACGAAGATGATTCCTATATCAAGTCGTTGCCGCTGAAAATTGCCGATGCGGTTGAGCTTGCTGTACGGCGACTTCAGCCTGCACGGGTCGGGTTCGCCAGCGTCAATGAGGATCGTATCACTTTCAATCGGCGCTGGCGTATGAAAGACGGCACCGTCCGCATGAATCCAGGGGTCAATAACCCCGATCTTGTGGAGCCGACAGGGACAATAGACCCGGAATTGGCGATGATGTTCGTCGAAACGGAAGCGGGCACCCCGATCGCTGCTGTTGCGAACTTTTCGCTCCATTATATTGGGACCGACAATGGCAACGCGCTCTCCGCGGACTACTTCGGTCATTTCGACCGACTCATGCGACGCTATCTCGGTGATACCTGTATTTCCCTGCTCTGGAATGCTGCATCAGGACAGATTAACAATATCGACTTCAGCGGACAGACAAAATGGACGGCAGGCGGACATCGGCAAGCTGTGAAGATGGCAAATGTCCTCGCCGGACATTTTATCACCGAGATGCAGTTCATGGTGATGCACGATACACTTGATCTCAGTGGTTCTCTTGGGACGCTAACGTTCCCGCGCAAACAGATTAACGCTGAGGATCTCAAAGTTGCTGAGCAGGTATTGTCTGTACCGCAAGGAACTTACGACGCTTACGAGACGGGTCCGTTCAGTTGGGTGGTTGGGCAGCCGATCCCGCAAGCCCTCGTTGATGTCTACGCCCGAGAATGCCAACGTATCGCGAAACTTCCAGCACAAATGACGGCACCTGTTCAGGTGATACGTCTCGGTGAAGCAGCGATTGTGGCACTCCCCGGAGAAGTCTTCGTTGAAACAGGATTTAACATCAAATCAGCATCTGACGCGAACCCGTTGTTCCTCGTCAGTTTAGCAAACGGGTATATCGGTTATATCTGTACGGATAAGGCGTTGACAGAGGAGGGTGGTTACGAGACTTGGGCAGCATTGTCGTCGTTACCAGATGTCGGGACAGTGCCAGCGATGGAAGCACTCGTCGCTTCGTTATTAAACTGAAGGAAAAAGATAAGAGGCAGGCACGTGTGCCCACCTCTCCGTGGGAAAATAGTATAGAACGTTAAACGGCGGCGGGACCTCTTTCACCTGTACGGATACGGATGGTTTCATCAATAGGCAAGACGAAGATTTTACCATCGCCGATTTTTCCGGTGGCAGCAGCCGTTTGAACGGCTTCGACAACTTTGTCAACATTTTCTTCGGCGACAACAATTTCGATTTTTAATTTCGGGACAAATTCGATCGTGTATTCGCTACCGCGGTACAATTCGGTATGTCCACGGCTACGTCCGAACCCACGAACTTCGCTAACTGTCATGCCTCGGACACCCACATTACTGAGTGCCTCTTTAACCTCCTCCAACTTGAAGGGACGGATAATACATTCCAGCTTTTTCATGCGACTCTCCTTACTGAATGTGAATAAAGTTGTTAGGGAGGACGGATACGCGGATCCGCCCTCCAAATGGTTTTCAGGGCATCTCCAGACGATCTAAATATCGTGATAGAGGAAGAACTCATACGGATGCGGTCGCATGTTGACTGCATCGACCTCGTTCTCACGTTTGTAATCAATCCAGACATCCAAAACATCTTGCGTGAATACGTCACCCTTGAGGAGGTATTCGTGATCCTCTTCTAAGGCATCAAGCGCATCACCGAGAGATACTGGCGTGGATTCAATGTCGGCAAGTTCTTCCGGCTCAAGGTCATAAAGGTCTTTATCCAACGGATCACCCGGATGGATACGGTTCTGTATGCCGTCAAGACCTGCCATAAGCAGCGCGCTGAAGGCGAGATACGGATTACAAGACGGATCCGGTGTCCGGAATTCGACGCGCTTCGCTTTCTCACTTTTCGAGTAGACAGGAATACGAACACAGGCACTGCGGTTCCGTTGTGAATAGGCGATATTGACCGGGGCTTCATATCCTGGTACCAACCGTTTATAAGAGTTGGTTGTCGGTGCGATGATTGCACAGAGCGAACGAGCATGTGCGAGCAGACCACCGATGTAATAGAGTGCGTCTTCACTGAGCAGCGAATACCCCTGTGGATCGTAGAAGATATTCTTACCGTTTTTCCAGATACTTTGGTGGACGTGCATTCCAGAACCGTTGTCTTGGAAGAGCGGTTTCGGCATAAAGGTGGCGACTAAGTTATTTGCGCGCGCGATATTCTTGATGATGTACTTATACAACGCAATCTTATCACCTGTAGACGTGAGTTCGCCGTAACGAATATCGATTTCGCCTTGACCGGCAGTTCCGACTTCGTGGTGGTGAACCTCTACATCAATACCAGCTTCTATAAGTTTCAGACAGATTTCGGAGCGTAGGTCTTGAAGCGTGTCGGAAGGTGGTACCGGGAAGTACCCCTCTTTGTAGCGCGGTTTGTATCCGAGGTTCGGGTTCTCTTCACGCCCGGAATTCCAACTCCCCTCAACGGAATCAACAGAATAGAAACCGGAGTGCTGGTTCTGTCCGTAACGAATATCGTTGAGGAGATAGAATTCTGCTTCAGGTCCCCAATAACTGATATCGCCGATTCCGGTGGATTGTAAATAGGCTTCTGCCTTCTGTGCGATGTGCCGGACATCGCGTGTGTAATTCTCCAACGTAATCGGGTCTTTGATGTTACACGTGATGCTCAGCGTCGGAATCTTACAGACCGGGTCAATGATGGCTGTTGTTGGGTCCGGGAAGAGGAGCATATCGCTCTCGTTAATCGCTTGGAAACCGCGGATACTCGAACCGTCAAAACCGGCACCTTCTTCAAAGAGGTCTTCGGTCAATTCGTCTGCCATCATCGAGAAGTGTTGCCACATCCCCGGCAGGTCCATGAATTTGAGGTCGATTATTTTCACATCATGCTCTTTAGCAAGTGCGATCACCTCACTTGGTGTCATTACATATCCTCCTATTTCGGCACCGTTTGTGAGCCGAAACTTGTGATTTAAAGTATCTCGATCGAGAGACCGAGACGACAATCTGATCAAACGGCATAGGGAAAACATAGCACGAAGCCCGGTGGTTTCCCTAAAATCCGGTTTAATACCTGATAAAAATGTCATAGGTTTCGTCAATCGAACACGCAACTCACACGTTTGACAAGCACCTTATTGAATACATAAGCAAAATTTATGCCAATCAATAGGAAGTGTGAATCGCAGGGCATTAATTGACGAAAACAGGAAATTTTCCGTGTAAAACCACGGATTACAGCGGTCAAAGCCGAAAAAGAGCCTGAACCTGTCCGCTGTCACGAAATCTTGTCCACATTCGATATAAGAAACCCCAAAGTTTTGCTAAATTATTAGGCATAGGATTGCCCGTTTTTTGCGCATAGCAGCGTCCCTCTATCAAACCGCGATTTTTTGAGGTCATTCGTCTGAAAACTCAACATCTTTAGCGAATCGACTGGTTTCGGGTCCGTCCTGTCCAGCATATTTGTTCGCCGGTTTGAGTTGATAGGGAACGCGGGCAGGCGATGAGAGTTGCGCGAACGTAAAAGCACAGATTCGCATACCGGGATATAATCTGACAGGCATACGTCCGAGATTCCCTAATTCTAAGGTAGGGATACCGGTCCACCCCGGATCAAAGAGCCCTGCTGTGCTATGGACGATAATACCGAGCCTCGCCAAACTGCTTCTCCCTTCAAGCCGTGCCATAACATCGTCTGCTAATACGAGTTCCTCCTGCGTCGCTGCGAGGACGAGTTCACCCGGTTGGATCGTAAAAGCATCACCATCGGGAACATCAACCCTTCGCATCAAATCATTGGTATCAATCTCAGTGCGGAGATCAATATAGGGATATTTGCTATGTTCAAACACACGAAAAGTATTGCTTAATCTGAAATCAATAGAGCAACTGCCGAGTTGGGTTTGAAGGTCAGGTTCCGGTGAAATTTTAATTTTTCCCGCCTCCATATATTTGATAATATCTCTGTCAGATAAAAACATTATGTGCTTTATGACCTCCGCTATTGCTCAGCTAAAAACGTCTCTGGCGCGATGCCACGGTAGGCATAATCCAAAAGATTAACCGGATGCATTGCCTTCATGGGTAACCCGTGTTTTTGGATGCCGAGTTGAATCTGAAGGAGACAACCCGGGTTTCCCGTTGCGACGATGTCCGCCTCGGTCTCAGCGATGTGTGCCATTTTGCGTTCGAGAATCTCTTGCGAAAGTTCAGGTTGTGTGATGTTATAGATTCCCGCGCTCCCGCAGCACCATTCGGATTCGGTTAGCTCAATCAATTCAAGCCCCGGTATCAACTGAAGCACTTTGCGAGGTTGTTCCTTTACGCCTTGCCCGTGAAGGAGATGGCACGGCTCGTCATACGTAACCCGTTTTTCGATTTCTCCTATCGGCGGTATCATCTCAATTTCGGCTAAAAATTCGCTGATGTCTCGCATTTTATGGCTGAAGTGTTCCGCCTTTTCTGCATACGTGTCATCATTTTCCAAGAGTACCTCATACTCTTTAAGCGTTGCCCCACACCCAGCAGAATTGATAATAATAGCGTCTAAATTCTCGTCCGCAAATGCGTCAATGTTCTGTTTGGCGAGGGCTGAAGCGACATCTCGCACGCCGTTGTGAAGATGTAGTGCGCCGCAACAAGTCTGCTTTCGCGGTGTAACGACTTCGCAACCGTTCTCTGTTAAAACCCGGATCGTCGCGACATTCGTCTCTGTGAAGACCTGATTCATGATACATCCAGGGATGAATCCGACGCGATATCGCGTTTCACCTTTGGCGGGTGTAATGTCACGTATCGTATACTTCAGTTGCGGCGGCGGGATTTTCGGCAATAACGATTCCATCTCACCGAGCTGCCCCATCAATTTCAGGACACCCAATTTCTGAACCAGCCATCGGATGCCGAGGCGTTGGTAAAGCCACATCAACTCAAAGATGAGGTCCAACCGTTCTTTATTCGGCAGGAGTTGTTTGAAGACAAGGTTCGTCCAGAATCGATAAGCTGCTGAGCGGGTGGCATTCTGTTCGTAGATAGCGCGCGCCTCTTCGAGCAGTTCTCCAAAATGGACACCGGACGGACACGCGGTCTCACACGCACGACAATCTAAACACCGGTAGATGTATTCCGACCATTCTTCGTTCAGCGGGGTCGCATCCTCCGCTTTGAAGGCACTTCCCATTAAATAGAGCCTTCCTCTCGGAGAATCCGTTTCTAAGCCTAATTCTCGGTAAGTTGGACAGGTGGGTAGACAGAGTCCACAGTGTGTACAAGCGTCCCATTTCTTCCAATTGAAGGTGTCTACGCCGATAAGTTGTTGTGTTTGTTGGTTGGACATATACTGATAAGTTTTCTTTAAAGTTTGGGAAGCACCCAAAGAACAAAAATAAAAAAGAGTATAACCAAAATAAAAAAGAGTATAACCAAGCTGACCATGGCTAAGGTCGTATAAACAGGATTCGCTTTGCCAGCAAAACTTTTCTTGAGATTTACAATGCCATTACTCTGAATTTTTCCAGCAAGAAATTCCTTTTCGTCTTGTGTCAGTCCTTTCTTTTTACTAGCCGGTTCATTTGTAGCCAACAGATGCTTGTGTCGTCTTTTCCGTCTCGGTAGGACAAGTCCAAGTAGCAGAACAGACCCAACAAAACTCATTATATGGACAGGGTATGCTGCGATGACTGTTATAATACCTTTGAGCTCAAACATCTGTACACCTCCTGCGTTTATTTCTCGTTTGCTGGTTTCTGATGTTAAGTGATTGCAACGCCTTCGTTCAGGCTCCCGGAACGGTATCCCTGCAAGTCGAGTGTGACGTGTGCGTATCCGAGTGTTTTAAAGTGTGTACTGATGTCGTCTCGCACGGTTTTTGAGAGCAGTCTCGAAATCTCCTGCGCCTCCAACTCAATTCGCGCAAGTTCTCCGTGGTGTCGGACTCGGAATTGACGGATCCCCAAATCATAAAGGAACTGCTCCGCAGCATCGACCTGTCGTAGCAACTCCCGTGTGATACGCATCCCGTAAGGGAACCGTGAAGAGAGGCACGCAAACGCCGGTTTATCCCACGTCGGGAGTTCCCACGCCTTTGAAATCTCGCGAATCTCTGCTTTCGTCAAGTTGACATCAATCAGAGGTGCTTGGATACCCATCCGCTTTGCGGCATCCATTCCGGGACGGTGGTCGCCGACATCGTCTGGGATTGCGCCGTAGACGATCATTCCCACGTCGTATTTTTCAGCGATCGGACGGAGTTTATCGAACAACTCCGTTTTACAGAAATAGCACCGATTGGTCGGGTTACTTGCGTACCCCTCCAAGTCCAATTCATGTGTGTTGACGGTCTCGAATCGGATTCCGATCTGTTTGGCGATATCCTGTGCGGCTCGCATCTCTCGGATGGGATAGGAATCAGAGATAGCCGTCACAGCGAGTGCGTTATCCCCGAGGGCGTGTTGTGCTGCCTCCGCGAGGAATGTGCTATCAACACCGCCTGAAAAAGCGACGATAACCTTCTGATATGCTTGCAAGCATTCATAAAGTTGATCAAGTTTCGTCTGTAGAAATGGTTCAAGTTTCTGTTTTAACATATCTCTGAATAGCAAGTTTCGGCGGACAAGTCGCGCCGAAAAAGCCTCCGCATATAACGCGCAGGTTTCGAACTTTAAAAGGGTCGCTCAGCCTGTTGTATCCATAACAATTCGTCTTTCAATAACTGACGTTTTAACCCGCTGATTCGGTCAATAAAAAGCACACCGTTGAGATGATCGATTTCGTGTTGGAGTACACGTGCCAGCAAGCCGTCGGCTTCAATGTAGATAGGTTCACCTCGAATATCCATCCCATCAACAACAACTTTCTCCGGACGTCTCACCTCTGCCGTCACATTGGGGATGCTGAGGCACCCTTCCTCGGCGACAACTTCCCCCTCAACACTCAGAATTTCCGGGTTAAACAGTACAAGCGGTTCGTAAGTTTCGTCGTCATCCTCACCGATGTCAATAATGATGAGTCGTTTCAGAATACCGACTTGCGTTGCGGCGAGACCGATACCGTTGCCTGTCGCATATAGTGTCTCCAGCATCTGGGCAGCGAGTTGACGTTCTGCTTCTGTGATTTCTGCAACCGGTTTGGCTTTTTTACGGAGGACCGGATTACCGTAATAGCAGAGCTGCAACGGTGCTGTTGCCCGTAGTAAGATGTCATCTTCGCCAATCACGTCCGAGGCAGGTGTATTCTGGTGTTTTCTTTTTCGTTTTGGCATGTATCAGACACGTCTCCCATTTTTGAGAAATAACCTTTAATATAGTATCATTTATTGTGTATTCTGTCAAGAAAAAAGAAAAACTATAAAGCATATACTGTTGTATTGCTTGCATTTGCGGGGCAATCACTGTAAAATAGATATTAAGTCTTATTCGCTACAGATGGTGTATAACCCGTATCCATCGGAGAGCAAGTAGATCGTATGCGATTTTTGGTATTCGTCAGCCTTATCAGTTTTATTGTGTGCAGCTTCGTGTTCGCTGCCCCGGAGCCATCTGTTCATGGAGAGGCGTGGTTGTGTGGGACACCGCTCCTGCATCAAGAACACCTCGCGCAACACGCACCTGAAGAAGTTGCTGCTGCACCTGCTGCACACGTCCAACTCGGACAGACAGATCGCTTTTTTATTCACATTCCAGAAGCAGAGGTAACAGCCACCTGCATTGCTAAAAGTGAACATCTCTACGTCTACATCGAGGATTCGGTGCGCGATATGCTCACCGAGGCTGAGGCATCTGCAATCGCGCGGGAATTTGACACACGCATCTATCCGAACGTTCGGCGTTGGATGGGAACTGAATGGAGACCCGGACTCGACAGAGACAATCGCATCACGCTATTAATGCACGATGTCGGTATGAATGAATCAGGACTTGACTACGGTGGTTACTTCGCACCTGCCGATCAATTACCTACGCTATCGAACAGTAACCGTCGTGAGATGCTCTATATGGACATCTTCCAGTTCAGGGAACGTCCGCGACACACGTTTTATAGCAGCCTTGCACACGAATTCGCGCATCTCGTCAATTGGTTCCAAAACGGTGGGACAACTGACCAACGGTGGTTAGAAGAAGGGACAGCCTCCTTCGTAGAATGGGCAGTTTACGGCACAGTCCACACCATTTTTGTTGACAGTTATCTCAGGGATCCGAGCGTTTCGCTTGCGTCCGCGAACACGTGGGATGTGTATTACGGCGGTGCTTTCATGCTCATGCTCTACCTTTACGAACAGTATGGGGGGCGCGAACTCGTCCGCGGTATCGTTGGAACGGATAGTCTCGGTGAACAAGCAATCGACGTTGCTTTGGCAGGCAGTGGTAGAAGCGAACGCTTTCCCGATGTATTTCTGGATTGGGGACTCGCGAATTGGCAAAATAGACAAACAGAAAACAGAAAACTCGGTTATGCCGACTTACGAAACCGAAGGGTAACCGCTTCCGTACCGCGCGTCTTTAACTATCCGAACGCGGCGGAAAATGTTGCGATAGACCAGTGGGGTGCTTACTATGTTCACTTCGAGAATCTACCTCAAACGCTTGACATCTCAATAACGGGCATAGGTTCAGGCAACCTCTACGCCACAACGCTCTACCTCCCATCCGACGGACGTCCCGTCGTTACATCTGTTCCGTTTGACACGCAAAATAGGGGACACCTTCGACGCGAAAGACTCCAGCGGAATGATGAGATTATACTGATGCTGACAGCGGATACACCACAGATATTCAGTTACACTGCTGTGAACAAGCGCGAGGATTTTGTAATAGGTATACCACGTGAACGGAGATCAGATACAGTACCGGATTCCATAACGGCTGTCCTTGACAATCACACCCAACCGAGTCTGTTCCGTCCCGGTCTCAGGGCGAAAACACAACTTGAACCGATGACACACATCCATCTCGCAAGCGATTATACCGATCTTACAATTCGTGAAAAAGATGTGCCTTACCTTTATGCGGCGAGTACTTGGGGACTGGAGATCTTATCACTGACCGAGCCGACGAAACCTGTCCGTATCGGTGAAATCGCCACACCTGGCCGCGCACGCGCTGTAGCCGTTGACGGCGATACGGCTTACATCGCTGACGGTGTCGGCGGTGTACATGTTATAGATGTCTCAGTTCCAACGGCTCCGAGCGTCATCAAAACACTCGGTGGTTTCACGGACGCGCGCCGGGTCCAAACGGATGGCGACAATCTCTATGTCCTCGGTAAAGCGCGCGGGTTACTCGTCTACAATCAACACGATGTCCGTAACTCCCAAACGCCTCGACCGAGACGCTTCTTCCGTACCGCGGGTACACCGCTGAATATTCTTATCCGAGACAAGACCATCTACGTGAGTGACAACAGACACGGGTTATATATTCTTGAAGAGAGTCCATTCGGCGATTTTGTTTTTCAAAGTGCTGTCCCGATCCTCGCGAATACTTATGAGATCGCGGAGACAGCGGATGCCGTTTATACATTCGTCGCTTCAGGCAACCTCACCTTGGTCGATATTACGGATGCCGAAAACCCCGAAATGGGTGTCCAATTAAATACACCCGGATTCGCAACGAGCATTCAACTTCGCAACAATACCGTCTATCTCGCCGATCAACAAGCCGGACTCCACATTATTGATGTAGGGAACCCACGGCAACCGCGACGCATTTCCTCACAACCGACGTTCGGGAACGCAACCGATGTCGTCGTCCGGGGGACTTTGGCTTATGTCGCTGATGGAAAAGCCGGCATCCAGACAATCGACATCAGCGATCCTGAATCACCGAGGTGGTTACACCACTATGCCTTCGGCGGCACTGCTTACGGCATTGATGTGGTAGAGACAACAGAAGGTCAACGGCGTGTCTATATCGCAAACGGCGTGGGGGGATTGCGTACCCTCGACTTTACAACGCCTTATCACGGCACGCTGCGCCGAAACTTACTATTTCCTACGCAGACCCCGACTTTTGGGGAACCGTTCGGGTCAGCAAATTGCACCAAAGTCCGTGTACAGAACGGGTACGGCTTTGTTGCCGCTGATACCGGGATGTTCATCGTTCATCTCGATACGAATGCGATTGTGGCACATATACCGACAGCTGCACCTGTTTCGGATATTACGCTGCATGAGGGTTACGCGTATCTTTGTGCCGAATCACTGATTATCGTCGATAGCCGAGCACCGCAACAGAGCGGCATCGTTTCCGAACGCGATGTGCCTGGAAGTGCTTACCGTGTCGTTGTTGACCCAGCGGCATCGTCTGTCTATGTTGCTGCGCTTGACGGCGGGTTGCAAATCTTCGACATAGCAGAACCTGCTGCGCCACGTCCTGTCGGAAGTTACACGACGCTGGGAAATGCGACAGGTGTTACGTTTGCGGAAGATCGTGTGTATCTGCTGGATAGCGGCGTTGGCGTTGTCGTCCTTGATGTATCTGAACCTCACGAACCGACATTGCACGGCAAGTATGAAAACGATGCCCTCGCTATTGATGCCCAGGTCGGCGGTCGCTATCTCTATCTACTCGATAGTAGAGGCGTGCAGATGATTGATACGCGCACCCTTAAAATAACTTCATCGCTTGTTTACGAAAATAGCGAACTCTGGTTTCCGTCGGAATTGAGGTTAACGGACACGGCCCTCTATATCGCAGATTTGTATCAACTCCGTATCCTCCGCGTGCATCCGGAAGGCATCTCGCTGGCAGTCGAAGAACCGCCCCGATCCAACTGGACTCCTAATGTAATGGATTCTACCCCTGTCAACCGTTTAAACCAAAATTACCCGAACCCTTTTAATCCAGAAACATGGATTCCGTATCAGCTCGCCTCAAATGCGAATGTATCGCTCCATATCTACGACACACAAGGAAGAAGTATCTATTCCAAACCGCTCGGATACCAAAAAGCGGGTTCGTACACGGCTTATTGGGATGGGCGAAACGCTATCGGCGAACCTGTCGCAAGCGGAATCTATTTTTATACAATTCAAGCCGGAGATTTCCATGCGACCCGAAAAATGTTCATCCGACGGTGATTTTTCATCGCTTACCTCAATAGAAGGTGAGGTTCCAAATCCTGAAGAAACACTTTCTTTGCATTGGATTTTAGCGTTTGCAGAAACCTGCAGTGGGTAAACATGCATCGAAAACTAAACTCGTAACTTCTAATTCTTGGAACACCGAAACAGCAAAAATTTTGTAACGCAAATTGGTACAGGGACGTTAAATTGGATTAATTTGACATTGGATTAATTTGACACAATCTGACCAACCTGTTTTCGTTCTTGATTATGTATTATAGAGAGATTCCAAGGAGAAAAGTAACATGGCTAAGAACAGCGTAACAGGGCGTTTCCGAGATATTGAGATCGTATTTAGCATCGATGGTGACTGCATCGTCATGAGCGTCCGGAATTTAACCGATTCCGATAGGCGAGTGCGCGTGATGTATCAGAAACTTTCGATGAGTGGACTCGCCAATTGGGCGCAGTTTGAGCTAAGTGACACGCCCGTCTCGCGTCATCTTCCAACAGAGATTATTGACGCATATCGCTTAACCTTTTTTGTTGACAACGCCGAACCGGTTTACGCCCGCCTGGAAAAAATATTGGATGAATTGCACACACTTAAAGATAAGCAGCCAACGGAAATCACTCCGGGAGATACTGCTGAACTCGGTACATCCAAAGCCGAACCTCAAACGCCAGAAGCAGTTGACGCGGCTGCTCCTGCGTTGAAACCTTTAGAGGATCCAACGATCAAAAACGATGTAACGCCTTTAAGTGTACACGGCAACACCGATGAACCTACCCTATCGGAGGTCAAAACGACAGAGGATGCCGAGAAAACAGCCGGGCATCCGGCAACAAAGGAACCACTGAATCCAATTTCGACACCTTTAGAAACGTCCAGCGACAAAGCCGTATCTACTGTAGCGGAGATCGAAAGGACAGGACAAGCAGAAGAGCGAAATGCGTCTGTACCTACTAAACCTGTCCTGCCTCGTGTGGATGCTAACGTCGAATTTAAGATTGAAGTGCCGTCACTTCCACCGAGTGCCCTTGCGGAACAACGGAAAACAGAAGTAGCGAAACTTAACGCTGGTAACACCAAATCCAAGAAGGTCTCTTCAAAACGGGAAAAAGGGGTCTTTGGACAGTTCGCCCAAGCCTTAGGACTCACCGCTGGTGGCAGACGCGGCAAAGCTTACTATCAGGAGAAAGGCGAAAAAATTCAGAATGCATTCCAAGACCAACTCGCTAAGTTGGAAAGGGACTACAATGAAGGATATGGACTCAATCTCTCTAATTGGGACCCCGAAACGCTCTGTGAAGCGGAAATTGCAATCCTACTCCTGAACTTTATGGTGAACGAGGTGATCGCATGGCGTAAAGAGATCGGACGGCCTACAGAGGGAGCGGAACAGCTTGCACAGGCGCTTGATGAAGTTGATGTCCGTCTCAGACAGACTCTGAAGCAGACGCGCGGTATATCTACGCCGTCCCCAACGTTGTTCCCCGATCTGCTCGCCGAAAATGAACGTGATGTAGAGAAAATTCAGAGCGAATGTGATGCCTACCTTCAACGCTTTGCGAGTAAGTTGACCGAACAAGAGAGGAAACACGCCTCCAAGATTGAGGTCATCATCTTTAAGAAGTTCCTCATCGGGTTTATCCGAGATTTCCTCTTCGTTGAAGTTACGAAGAGCATAAAGGGGGCTGAGTTACCTGAACGACTCGAATGGTTTTTGGATCTCGTAGATTCCGAGGTCATTCCGATTGAAGTCGGCGTAACCAGAGTTTCACAGAACCACCATAGAGTCAAGGGGGCGCTTGCCTGTGATTTTGAACCGGGCACAGTCGTTGAAGTTGTTTCCCCTGGATTACAATCTAAGGATGGAAGACGGGTGAGTCAGATGGCCGTCGTTATTGAAGCGGAGTAACAGGAATGGAAACGATCAAACGCTTGATTCAGAAAGTCGAGCAGCTGCCACAAGTGAATATCGGACATTTTCCGACACCTTTAGAGGCGTGTCCCCGCCTCTCTGAGGCACTCGGTGGACCCCGCATCTTCATGAAACGTGAAGATTGCTCAGGTTTGGCATTTGGTGGCAATAAAGTCCGACAACTTACTTTCACAATCGGGGACGCTGTCGCAGAAGGTGCGGATACAATCGTACACGGCGCAGCTTCGCAATCGAATCACTGTAGACAAGCCTCTGCTGCCTGTGGTAAACTTGGGTTGAAGTGTTACCTTCGCCTCGCCCGGGACCACAAAAGTATTCTCCAAGGAAATCTCTTGTTAGATAATTTAGCAGACGCGGATGTCGAAATTGTTGATGTACCGTTCGGCCCCGAATTAGATGTCGTGAAATATGAACTGGCAGAAAAACTAAAAGCGCAGGGATTGAAACCGTATGTCGTCGCATCGCCACGCTCGACTGCGCTCGCCGCTGCTGCTTTTACATGGTGCATCGCCGAAATTGCGCAACAACAACAGGAATTAGGAATTGACGCGGATTGGATTTACACCTGTTCCGTCGGCGGCACACAGGCAGGACTCATCCTTGGGACCAAAGCACTCGGATTGAAAATGAAACCCTACGGTATCGCACCAATTCGTTGGGAGAAGAAACAGGATCGTCTCCGAACCGCCGCAAACAGTGCAGCCGAACTTTTGGAAGTAGAGACGCGCGTCACCGATGCAGATATCCAGAACACAGATGACTATATCGGGCAGGCTTACGGCTACCTCACACCGGAATGTATTGACGCACTCAAACTCGTTGTTCAGACAGAAGGCATTTTTCTCGATCCTGTCTACACCGCCAAGGCCATGGCGGGCCTCATTGACCACATCCGACAGGGCAAACTCGGACCCGACGATACCGTGATCTTCCTCCACACAGGTGGCACCCCTGCTATCTTCGCATACCAAGAAGAATTAGTCGCCAGTTTATAGGTTTGAACACCTCAGTCGCGTCAGTGCCGTACACACGAATCTGACGCGCTGTCATTTAAACACTTCCGATTTCCAATCAATTTTCCTTGACATTTTTTTCAAATATGCTATCCTTCTAAGCAATTACATACAACGATCTTTATATGCATCGAAATTGCGGTGCAAACTTCCCCTAAATCGCATCCCTTGATTTGTTAAGGCAGGAGCATGCCGATGCTATTCCGATTTTCGCTTTACGGGTTCCTGAAGAATCAACGCTACTACGATCCGTTTCTGTATCTGGTGTTCCTTGAGAAGGGGTTGTCCTACCTTGAAATCGGCATCCTGATCGGATTTCGGGAAATTTGCACCAACCTATTTGAAATCCCGTCCGGTGCGCTCGCTGACCTTTACGGCAGACGACGCGCCATGATTTTTTCGTTCTGCGCCTATATCGTCTCTTTTGCGATATTCGCTGAAAGCACATCGCTGTTCCTGCTTTTCGCTGCCATGTTTTTCTTCGGCTTAGGCGACGCGTTTCGCAGTGGCACCCACAAGGCGATGATCTTCGATTGGCTCCGCCTTCAGGGACGTTCAGACGAAAAAACAAAAGTATACGGTTTCACCCGATCCTGGTCGCAGATGGGATCCGCTATTTCAAGCCTCATCGCTGGTGGTCTGGTCTTTTACCGTGGCAACTTCACAGACATCTTCTGGTTTACGATCATCCCTTACGCGCTGAATATTATCAACTTCCTCGGCTATCCGGCACACTTAGATGGTGATAAGCAGAGCGAGTTTTCGCTTAAAGCGGTTTCACGCATGCTCGGCAGTGCCTTGAAACAGTCCGTCCAATTCGCGCCGCTCCGGCGTCTCGTTTTTGAAGGTATGGGTTTTGAAGGGATGTATAAAGCCAGCAAAGACTTCCTCCAACCGATACTCAAACAGACAGCACTGGCATTACCCTTACTTTTAGCACTGGATGCGTCAAAACGCTCGGCATTACTTGTTGCAGGTATCTACTTTATCCTCCATTTCTTATCGTCTTTCGCCTCTCGAAACTCCCACCAAGTCTCGGATTGGCGTGGTGGTGATGAAGGTGCCGCACGTTTCATGTGGTGGATAGATTTGGCACTCTTTGCCTTGTTGATTCCGGCACTCTGGTTCAATTGGTATCCAGCAATAATTTTGCTTTTTGTCGCCTTGGCAATGCTCCAGAATTTCTGGCGACCGGGATTGATTAGCCGTTTCAACGCGCAATCCACACCGGAGATGAGCGCGACAATCCTATCCATCGAGGCGCAATCGAAATCGTTAGCAACCATCATTCTCGCACCCCTGCTCGGATGGATGATCGATTCAGTCGGTAATTTCTGGCCCGTCGGTGTTATCGGGACGTGCATCGCCGTTGCGATCCTGCTTGCCTACCACGGCGAATTAGAAGAGCGTCCTGTATCAGCATCGGCGTAGCGGTGAACTCTCCTGACGAGCATGAGTCGCTAAGTATCTGCCTCAAACGCTAAGATATGTCCTATATACACTGTTCCAACGACACCTACTATAAACCCAGTGAAAATCTAAAAAATCTGTTTGAAGAGCTCATCATACAACCCTTTGAACACGATCTACCGGCACTCTCAGAAGATGTTAAAAATAACAGAATATACTACTGGGAAGATATAGCGCGGATCCTGAAACAAGGGCAGAGCAATTTTGATGAAGTCTCATTTGATAAACCGTCTAACGAATATTATTTTCCAAAAGATAAGGTAGCGATCTATTGTGTTCATCACATGCCGAGGCACCTCTTCGGTTCTTATCACATTTTTACGAAGTGTATCACACCGATAGGCGAAAAGCATAAAGTTGTATTCGTTGATTTCGGTTGTGGCCCATTAACTTCAGGTATCGCTTTTCGAGCTTTCGCAGGACAGAGCGACATGACTTATTTAGGCATTGACAGTTCACGTACGATGCTGAATAAGGCAGTGACAATCAACAAATATGGTCCGAACACGTATAAAGAGCCCTTTTTTGATAAATTTGCGTTAATTCACGACGACAGTTACGATGGCTTGACGAAATTATTGGGCAAATACATTGAAAATGGTGATGGGACACAGATTATATTTAATTTCTGCTATTTTTTTTCGAGTCCGACATTAGATGTTGATAACTTATCTGATGTACTCATTCGGATGATGAAAAAATATAATCAGCATAAAATGTGCTTAGTGTACCAAAACCCGGATCATCGATCATTATCCGGTGCTCGGCGTTTGAAATTGTATGGCAAGTGGGAAAAACTCAAAACGCGTCTGTCAGTGTTCAGAAGTCAAGTAATCCAAGCAAATGTTGAAACTTTCTCTTATCGTAGACTCATAAATGATTTACTGCACAATAGTACCGTCTACTACGAGATACTGTGCTATGAGTAGATTTGATTCAATGTCAATTTGATGGTATACTGTAGTAAATTGGAAGTGAGTCCCGTATCCGCGTAGAACCCAAATCGTCTTGAAAAAATTGAACACCTTGAGGAAGATAAATCATGAATGAACTGAAATACCCATTTCTTATGAGTATATTGCCGCCTGAAGAAGGTGGAGGTTATCTAATCGAATTCCCTGATTTACCGGGGTGTATGTCTGATGGTGAAACCATCAAAGAGACGATAGAGAACGGAAAAGACGCTATTTTTTGCTGGATAGAAACTGCAAAAGCGTTTGGTGATGAAATTCCTGAACCCGGTTCTGTACTTCCAACAAACATCATCCATGGTAAATTCTGCTCATACTCAAAATGAAATATGATGATATCAGTTTCTAAGTAGGAGAACTTAAAACATGATTAGAATACAGCGTGATGCCAGTAACCGTTCTTTGGGGCCTGATGAAAACTACTATCAGCCTAATGAAAGTCTAAAGAATCTGTTTAGAGATATAGTAACACAGCCATTCAAACGCCGTCTACCGAACCTCGCCGCGGAATTGGAAAATGGCAGATATACAAGGATGAACGCTCTAAGAAAATCTATACTGGAACAGGGGCAGACAAATTTTGATGAATCATCTGGAGGTTTTTCTCCCGAAGATAAAGTGCTATTGTATTGTGTCAATTACATGCCCATGCACCTTTATAGCTCTTACTATATTTTTACTATAGTTTGGACGATATAGTAAACTTATGCTGCCTTGTCAAAAGGCAGTGTCGTATCGTCTTGAAAACTCACATTAATATTCTGCGAGTTTGTTTTTTCTTTGAACTTGGCAGAAAATGATGCCACCGCCATTTGTGAGCGGAGATAAGCCACGCGTAAGCCTTGTGTAAGTTTCTTCGGACGATACCAATGAATGCCGAGATGCTCACAGACCGCCTGGACACTTATCCCTTTTTGCGGTGCGTCGGGTCTTGTGAATATCAACTTCGTCAGACTTGCTGCGACGAAACTCAGTTGAACAAACCGATTGATGCTTTTCCGAGATTTGACGCGATAGGCATCAAATCCGAAGTGCTGTTTGACATCTCGAAAAGAAGTTTCAATCTGCCACCTTTGTTGATAGTATTCAACGATCTTGGGTATCTCAAGCGTTAGATCTGTTGTAAAGACGCAGAAATACCGATACGGTTTTGAGGGTTTCGGACGGTTGCGGATAACGACGAGTCGAACCTCCACATCACACATTTTCGTCCGGACAACCTTTGAGGCAATCGAATAACTTTTGGCATCTATATCTGTGTCATTATATCGCAGTCGGCGAATATCAAGACGGTCTCCGTATTTTCTCGGTCTCCCGCGTTTAGGGCGTTTTGGCGGTTTGGGTAAACGATAGAAAACAGCATTAGATTTCGCACGACATAAGATATGATGTCCGAAACTGCGTGCGATTGTAAAAACTTTTCGCCGTGCGAAGCCTCGATCAAAGATGATAAGGCCCGGGGCAATCTTTGAACAGATACGTTTCAACACCGTCTGACTTTTATCGCGGATCGTCTGGGGCGCGATGAGTTTCACCCAGACGGGGAATAAATGCCATTGTGTCGCTGTCTGACAAAGTAAACCTAACGCACCAAACTCGTGTCCATAATGAAACTTCGATTGATTCACGCGACGCTTTTGATAACTGAAGTTGCGGAAAAAATGCAACCCCCATTGTGCGATGCCTGTCTTTAGTGCCTTGGTCTCATCATAGACATAAACCCAATCGGGAAAATAGTGTTGGATGCCTCTGATGAGAACTCCAGCGACAGCATCAGCGTTCCATTTGCCCCGGGAAAGGAACTTCGGAAATGACCAATACTGCGTCTCTGAAGCACTACATTGATAAAGATCTGTCAACGTTGCATTGCCTCTATTAGCGATGAATCCGAAGATAAACGCTTGGAACAGTGCGAAGTTTTGTTGATTGAATAAATGCCGAAAATTCGATAGAATATCTTCTAAGCAGAAAAGGAGGGTCATTTTTTATTTTCCTTTCAAAACTGTGGAATGTTTATGAAAGGATACCTCTTTTTCTGCTTTCAAACACCTTAATTCTTAAAATTGTCCAAACTTTAGTATATTTTTAGGAGGAAACTCTTTCTGCCCGTAAGCAATAAAGTTATATTCATTGATTTTGGTTGTGGTCCATTAACTTCAGGTATCGCGTTTTGGGATGCTGCAAATATTGCGTTTTGGGATGATGTAAGACAGAACAACATCACTTATGTCGGTATTGATAGTTCGCAAACAATGCTTAATACGGCAAAAAAAATGAATCAATATGGGCCTTACGGATCCGACAGAAGTAATGAACCTTTTTATAATCAACTACATCTAATACCTAACTATGATAGGTTGCCCCAGTTATTGGCTGATATCAATATTAACGGAGATAATTCTGGTGATGCTTTGATTATATTTAACTTCTGTTACTTCCTTCAGAGCAATACATTCAACGAGTCATCAAATATGGAAACATTAGGCAATCTACTTGAAGCTGTAGCGTTTGATTACGGCCATAATAAAATATGCATGGTGTATCAGGATCCCGTGAGTAATAAATTTCAAGAAAGGTGGCACGGACTCAAATCTCAGGTAATAGCATACCACTCAATATTTGATATGGGTTTTACGTGGCAGGATCCCACAGAAGAGGCACGTATAAAGTATGATACTTTATGGAGAGAACCGAACACGGTCAAAGTGTCCTATGATACCTTTAATAATTTTCATCGTCTAGGGCTTATATATTGAATATGGACCTGTCTCTTGCTACGCGACGAGACGTTACCTTCATAACTCGATCCGGCTAGGAAATAGCATTTATTACTGAGGCGCATAGGTCCTATTACCATGAAATTTATCCCAATAGGTAACTTTTTTAATGGAGAATTGATCCATGCAACAACAATTAGAACTTGACTTCACTACCGTACCGCAGGAACAACCCGCTGAACAACAATCACCGTCAATGAATCAGGAAGCGATTGCAATAATAGGTGGTCTCCAATATGTAGAGAACTATATTGATGAACACCAACACGATTGGCTGTTGACAGAAATCGACAAAAATCGGTGGTTAGACGATCTAAAGCGACGGGTTCAGCATTACGGTTTTAAATATGATTACAAAGCGCGGAGAGTGAACTATGATATGCGTATTGGAGAACTACCGGAGTGGTTGAAAAGACTCAGCCAAAAACTGTATGAAGACAAACACATGCCCGAAGTAGCCGATCAGGTAATCGTCAATGAGTATCTACCCGGACAAGGCATCGCAAGCCACATTGATTGTGAGCCCTGTTTTGAGGACACAATCGTTTCTTTGAGTTTGGGGTCCGGTTGCATTATGGATTTCACAAATAAATTTGACAAATCGGAAAAACTTCCAGTCTGGCTTGAACCGAGCAGTTTGGTTGTATTGCATGGTGAAGCAAGACATGAGTGGTTGCACGGGATAGCTGCAAGAAAAACAGATGCGTGGGACGGTCAAAAGTATGATCGGCAGCGACGCGTATCCCTAACCTTTAGAAAAGTGATAATAAAAAACGATAAAACACCACTGAAATAAAAAAGCGCGGTCGGAAGACCGCGCCTTATAAAATCAAATCAAACGCATTAGAACCGTTCGCTCTTAATCTCACCCCATTGTGTCGCCAACTTCTCTTTCGGATCAACAGGGAATGGTGTGTCCCGATTCAGATCGTCTTGCGGTTCACCTTCAAAATAGCGGAAGTTGTCAATCCAGAAATCGACATCGGATTGCGCAACTGACAGGCTAACCCACATATCTCTCACAACATCCACCGTCGCGGTGAAGGTATAGTCATACTCTTCCCATTCGGGTCCGCTCAAAATTAGCGTAGGATTGGGTTGACCGCTCAGGTGATTGGTCCAGGGATCGTGTTGCGTCTGAAAGTTCACTTTCACCTCACGCTGCTTTTCAGCACGCGCCCAAAAAACGACAGAATATTTTTCGCCTTTCTCCATTGAGACGCTTCTCTGTTTAACCTTAGCGTGCCACGCTGTACCTGTCGCTTTGTGTCCAACAATCTTGAGCGATTTATTCCCGTGCTGTGGGTTCTTCTTATCGATCTCCATTGTGTAGAGTCCGCCGCGATTACAACACGCACCGTCCTCTAACTCCCAAGCGGCTAAATCGTCTTCAAAACTGTAGTTCTCAATGAGAAGTTCACCTTTCTTCCATTTCCCTAATTCTTGTACTGTTTCTGCAGAAGCACTCACGCCTATTAGTACTATGAGCAGAAACACGCTTATAAGGGTCGATCTTGTCACGTTAATTCCTCCATTTGTATACTAAAACGCGTTTGTGAAGTTGGTGTTCAATGTGTATCAAAAAGTAGCGCGGTCTGATGACCGCACTATATTAAATCGAATGAAATTTGTTAGAACCGTTCGCTCTTAATCTCACCCCACTGTGTCGCCAACTTTTCTCTGGCATCAACAGGGAAGGGTGTGTCCCGACTCAGATCATCTTCCGGTTCGCCTTCAAAATAGCGGAAGTTATCAATCCAGAAATCTTCATCCGATTGCGCAATCGCCAATCCGACCCACATGTCTCTTTCAACATCAGCAGTTGAATTGAATGTGATGTGATACTCCATCCACTCAGGTCCTAATAGATTGATTGCGCCACCTTGGTAAAATGTCCAAGGATCGTGCTGCATCTGGATACTCAGACTCACCTCACGTGGTTTTTCAGAGCGGGCCCAAAAAATCACCGTGTACGTCTCACCAGCTTTCATAGACATGTCGCGTTGTTTAACCTTTGCATGCCAACCGGTCCCTGTGGCTTTATGTCCGACAATTTTGAGCGACTGCTTTCCGTGTTGTGGGTTTTTCTTATCAATCTCCATAGTATAGAGACCCCCACGGTCACAGCAGGCGCCATCTTCTAATTCCCAACCTTCCATATCCTCTTCAAAACTGTGGTTTTCGAGGAGAAGTTCCCCTTCTTTCCACTTCCCCCAATCCTGTGGGGTTCCTGCCAAAGCGGTCAAGCCTACAAACAGCGTAAGCAAAAACACGCTAAAAGTTATAGATTTTGCCACGTTATCTTCTCCTTTATGCGCTAACACACATCTGTATCTAAAATTAAGTTTCGCCCCGCATCAAGGATTCCACTTCAGGCAGGACTTGCGCGACCGCTGCTTGGTCAACATTCTCGGCGACGCTGCCATAGCCTGCTGTCTGAATCATCTCCACGAGATTTTGTCCTAACTGTTCAATAGTCCATGCGATTGAATCTGGCACACTCGCTTTATCGAGATGCCGCTGATCGTTCTTTCCGGAGGGGTCATAATGATAGTGCGGGTCCTTGCGGAAACAGTCGAAACGGAGAAGTTGAATATCTTTACCATCCGCCTCGCCGTAAACCCGTACAGAGGGGCCACCATCTGCCCCGAAACTGCGGTCATCAACGCGCAGCTCAACACCGCCGACTTCAAACACTTTTTCATTCATCAATTTTTGCCTCCAGTTTACAAAAGTATAATCCTATTATACACGAAAGTTACAAATATGTCAACAAAAAGTCTTATGTGGCGTGAGGGTAAAATTCCGTGCTATTTACCCAAATTATTTTTTATAGCATTTACTATAAAAAATACTTGCAAAAAGAATGCAGATATGATATACTATTAATGAATAAATTTTAAGGTGATTAAATCAATCTAAGGCAATCTAAATTAACAATGAAACGACAGATGCTTGACCGCTTTGGGCGGATCCATACGAATCTTAGAATCTCAGTCACGGATGTCTGTAACTTTCGATGCATTTATTGTATGCCGGAAGACATGACCTTTATGCCAGATTCTGCGATTATGACTTTTGACGAAATTCTGCATCTTGCGCGTATTTTCGTCGGGTTGGGTGTTAATAAAGTCCGCATTACGGGTGGCGAACCGCTTGTCCGTCCCGGTGTCCCTGAACTTATAGAGCGATTGACGGCGTTAGAAGGGCTCAAAGACATTAGTTTGACGACCAACGGTATCGGTCTCGTTACGCAAGCGCAGGCACTCTACGATGCTGGACTTCGACGGATTAATGTCAGTTTGGATACGCTTAACGAAGAGAAGTTCGAGCAGATGACGCGCCGGAAGGTCCTTTCTCGTGTGCTTGAAGGTTTGAAAACTGCGCAGGCATGCGGTTTTAATCCGATTAAAGTTAACGCTGTCGCCATGCGCGGTTTCACCGATGACGAAATCGTTGATCTTGCGACCTTCGCACGCAAAAATAACTATCAACTTCGGTTCATCGAATTTATGCCACTGGATGCCGATGATGTCTGGGGTCGCAACATGTACATTCCGGGAAAAGAGATTATTGAAAAAATTGATGCACTCTATCCACTCACGCCGGTTACCCTAAACGGGGAAGCGAAGAGTGACACTGCGAAACGTTATCGTTTCTCGGATAATGGGAATGAGGTCGGCATCATCCCTTCTGTGAGTGACCCGTTCTGTGCAAACTGCAATCGCGTCCGCTTGACCGCCGACGGAAAGTTTCGGACATGTCTCTTTTCGTTAACGGAGACAGACCTGCTTACGCCGCTGCGCGAAGATGTGCCAGATGAACAGATCGAAGCGTTGATTCTCGATGCAGTTGAACAGAAAGAGGCGGGACACAAAATTAATGCAGCAGATTTCGTCAAACCGGAGCGAAATATGTCGAGAATCGGTGGGTAAGCACCAAAAATGGATTCGCAAGTAGCAAAGTACTAAAATGTTCTAAATTCACGACAACTAAGGAGTCCGAAGTTAAAAAATGAGCAACGAGTTGACAATTAAAGACTTGCACATCAGTGTGCAAGGGAAACCAATTATCAAAGGATTAAATTTAAATGTAAAGCAGGGCGAAATTCACGCCCTTATGGGACCAAACGGGTCTGGTAAAAGCACCCTCGCGAACGGCTTGATGGGGCATCCTCTCTACGAGGTGGACTCCGGCGAAGTGATTTTCGATGGTGTTGATGTCATGGAATTGGAACCCAACGAACGTGCGAAACTCGGACTTTTTCTCGCCTTCCAGTACCCGACAGCGATTCCAGGTGTCAGTTTGGCGAATTTCTTACGGCTCGCTGTCAGTGCAGTTCGTGGTAAAGAGACGAACGGTTCCGGGAACGATAAACTTATTCCGATGCGCGAATTTCGGCGTGAACTTCGCGAGAAGATGCAACAACTCGGCGTTGACGATTCTTTCGCAAGACGATACCTCAACGACGGGTTCTCCGGCGGTGAAAAGAAGCGCGCTGAAATCCTGCAACTCGCAATGCTTGAACCGAAGATCGCTATTCTTGATGAGACCGATTCCGGACTCGATATCGATGCCGTCCGAATCGTCGGTGATAGCGTCAATCAGTTGGTCGGACCAGATTTAGGTGTGCTAATTATCACGCACTATCCACGCTTATTGGAATATATCCATCCCCAATTCATACATATCTTGCTTGATGGCAGGATCGTTGAATCCGGTGGATGGGAACTTGCAGAGATGTTAGAGGCAGAAGGCTACGATCCGATTAGAGAAAAACACGGCGTCAAGGAGGCGGAATAAAATGGCGAATACTGAAAAGAACACCGTAGAAGAACTCGGAATTAGTACAGATTACCAGTACGGGTTCCACGACGATATTAAACCGACGTTCAAGTCACGCAAGGGATTGGACGAGGAAGTCATCAACCAGATGTGCGACATCAAAGGCGAACCGGACTGGATGCGGCAGTATCGGCTCGAGGCTTACAAGATTTTTAAACAGAAGCCGATGACGAAATGGGGCGGGGACCTGACACAACTCGATTTTGACGACATCTACTACTACGTGAAAGCTTCTGATCGGAGTGAACGGAGCTGGGATGATGTACCGGACGACATCAAAAAGACCTTTGACCGGCTCGGGATCCCTGAAGCCGAGCGGAAATTCCTCGCCGGTGTCGGTGCACAATACGACTCCGAAGTCGTTTACCATAACATCGTTGAAGAATTGGATAAAATCGGTGTTGTGTTCCTTGATACGGATACGGCTATCAAAGAGTACCCTGATCTGGTGAAGAAATACTTCGGGACGATTATCCCGTCCGCGGATAACCAGTTCGCAGCACTCAATAGTGCTGTCTGGAGCGGTGGTAGTTTCGTTTACGTGCCGCCGGGTGTAAAGGTCGAGTACCCACTGCAAGCCTATTTCCGCATCAATAGCGAAAACATGGGACAGTTTGAACGCACGCTCATCATCGCTGACGAAGGTTCGCAGGTACATTACGTTGAAGGGTGCACAGCACCGACATTCAGCAGTGAATCCTTGCACAGTGCGGTTGTCGAGATTGTTTGTATGAAAGGTTCACGCGTCCGTTATACCACGATCCAGAATTGGGCAGGGAACGTCTATAATCTCGTCACGAAGCGAGCATTTGCTTATGAAGATGCGCAGATGGAATGGGTCGATGGCAACCTCGGTAGTAAGTTGACGATGAAGTATCCGAGCGTCTATATGATGGAACCCGGGGCGCGCGGTGAAATCCTCTCAATTGCATTCGCCAGCAAGGGGCAGCACCAAGACGCCGGGGCGAAAGTCTATCACTGTGCCCCGAACACCACTTCGCAGATAACCTCTAAGAGTATCAGCAAAGATGGTGGCAGATCGAGTTATCGGGGATGGGTGGATGTCGCTAAAGGTGCAAAAGGCTGTAAATCGCACGTCGTCTGTGACGCGCTAATCCTTGATAAGAACTCCCGTTCCGACACCTATCCGGTTATTGAGATTAGCGAAAACGATACGAATATCGAACACGAGGCGCGTGTCAGCAAAATCGGGGAGGAACAACTCTTCTATCTAATGAGCCGCGGGCTTTCGGAAGAAGAAGCCTCCACGATGATTGTAAACGGATTCATCGAACCCCTCGTGAAAGAACTCCCGATGGAATATGCTGTGGAAATGAACCGTCTCATCCAGCTTCAGATGGAAGGTTCAATCGGTTAATTAGCAGTTGGCTATCAGCAGTCAGCTATCGGCTTTCAGCAAGAAAAGGTATTCTTAAACGAAAACCTCTTAACTGACTGCTGATGGCTGACGGCTAATTCCCTGACAGTCGATGGCTGATGGCTATTAAAAGGATAAACAAAATTGCAAACAGGTTATTTCTCAAAAGAATTTCTTGAAAAAATAGCAGCGACTGAGCCACAGTGGATGCGTGAGAGACGATTAGAGGCTTACGCACTTTACGAGTCTTTACCGATGCCGCATACGACCGAAGATGATGTCTGGCGACGTACTGTTGATATGCGTACGCAAGATTATTGGCGACGCACTCGGCGATTTCTCCGTGGTCTCGATGTCGAAAAGTATCGTCCGACTCTGCCAACGAATGGCGGCGTGTCCGACGTAGATGTAGACAACAACGATGAAGAGGCATCCGGTGTACTCGTACAGGTTGACGGACAGTGCCAACACATCTCCACCAGCGAAGAACTCAAGAAAACAGGGGTCTACTTTGCGGACCTCCGGACCGCGCTCCAAGAACAACCGGAACTGCTCCGCGACTCCTTCATGCGCAAGGCAGTAACCTTGGAAACAGCCTTAAAGAGCGGCAATATCGCGCAATATAATAAGTTTGACGCGCTTCACGGTGCATTCTGGCAGGGCGGCTACCTCCTACACGTCCCGAAAGGTGTAAGCGTCGAAGTGCCGCTGCGTGTCTTTATCAGGATGTCGGAAGCCGATCAAGCGGACTTGTCGCATACACTTATCATCGCTGAAGAGGGAAGTCAAGTTGCGGTCTTAGAGGACAACGCCTCTACGACATCAGACGCGAGCGGTTTACATAGCGGCGCGGTCGAAATCTTCGCAGGACAGAACGCAAACGTGACTTACGTGCAGGTTCAACGCTGGAATCGGACGGTCTGGAATTTCGCTTCACACCGCGCAATGATCGCCAGAGACGCGAATCTCTGCTGGGTCAGTGCTGCGTTCGGTGGTAGGCTTAACAAGATCAACCAAGCCTCTATCTTGGAAGGTGCCGGAAGCCACGCCCAAATGTTGGGACTCGCTTTCACTGACGCTCGCCAACATTTAGATGTTAGCACGGCACAGGAACACATTTCACCGCATACCACCAGCGATCTGATGTATCGTACTGTCCTCAAAGATAGGTCGCAGACCGCATGGGGTGGGAACATCTATGTCTATCCGGCAGCGAACCATACGGATGCGTATCAGAAGAACGACAATTTGCTGCTCAGTGAACGTGCGCATGCCGATACCTTACCCGGATTGGAGATTCAGGCGCATGAGGTGCGTTGCACGCACGGTGCAACTGCCGGAAAGATTGATGCCGATCAGGTTTTTTATCTCATGAGTCGCGGACTGCCTTATACACAAGCGGAACGCCTCATTGTTGAAGGGTTTTTTGAACCCGTCATAGAACGTGTCCCGTTAGAATCGGTGCGAGAAGAGTTAAGTACGTCAATTACACGTAAACTTGAGTAGTTGTCAGTTATCAGTTCGGTTTTTTCTCCGAAAAAACCTTTCAGTTGTCAGTTAAGAGGTTTTCGTTTAACAGGGAAAACCGCCAAGCAAAACATCCTCTTTAACTGATAACCGATAACTGACAACCGATAACGAATAAAAAAAGGAGAAACTCACAATGAGTCAACCGAAAATTATCGCTTATATGAAGCCTGTCTGTGGATGGAGCAATGGTGTCCGTGCCATCTTCGCCAAATACGGTTTGGATTATGAAGATAGGGACATCATTAACAACGAAAACAACTATCGCGAAATGGTTCAGAAAACGCGGCAGCCGTATCAACCGTGCGTCCAAATTGACAACGTGATGCTTGCTGATGTCAGTGGCGATGAAGTGGAAGAGTATTTGGTTTCGGAAGGGATTGTCAAATCCAGCGATGCTGAAACCGATGTTCCCACCGATCAAGCGTGTGAAGACCACGGCCCGTCTGCTGTCAGTATCGGTTTCCCGAGCAGATAACCGTCTATTACTATAGGCGAGGCGTTTATGCCTCGCCATTACAAATGCGAATGCACTCCTCGTCCACTTACTTGTCCCTTGAATTGGAAACATAGTCAGAGCCTTACGAGATGCCGAAATTCTTGCCTATGGAACTATTCCTGCAACTTGTGTCGTGAACTGTTTTGATGTCTTTGTTGATATGCCTTTCTCACAATAAACAAGGAGTACTTTCATGAAACATATAGTTGATAATGTCAATAAACTTGAACTTACATTCAAGACTATAGACTTGGAAGGGCGTGTCCCCAGTACTGACGCTATCGAATTTTTAAGTGTGGAAGAACCTTATCGGGAAGGTCGTAGATATAGTCCGTTTGTGCGTGTTCGCTATGCTCTTAACGGTGTAAAACAGGATAAGGCTTTCCCGCTGGATGTTGACAAAGGCATATTCCTTTCTATTGATGATGACGTGTTAGAAGAAAAACTGCGACCAATTGCTCCCAAGATCGTTGAGATTCTCCAGGAACATGTTGTGCAACAGAATGTTGAAAGGCGAGATAGTATTAAAATAACACTTAAGGAACACATTGATGATATACGAAATCAGTTAAAACAAGGTGAGTTTTCAAACGAAGCTGCAGTCTCTTTTGGTATTGTGCAAAGATTATTTGAGGCATTAGGATGGCCGAAATTCAAACCTCAGATCATTATTCCTGAATATGTAATGGAGGGACGGAGGGTTGACTTTGCGCTGTGTCACCCGCCCGGACAGCCTCTTATCTTTGTTGAAGTTAAACAAGCTGGCAATCTTGAAGGGGCAGAGGAACAATTATTCGGGTATGCTTTTGGTGCAGGAGTCCCAATCGCAATTCTCACTGATGGTCAGATATGGCGATTTTTTCACGCAACGGGAGAAGGAAAATACAAAGAAGGTAAGGTATACGAATTAGACCTGATCGAAAGCGACAGGGAGGAAAGTGCCGAGCGTCTTGACAGATACCTAAACTATGAAGGAGTTCAAAAAGGCCAAGCTATTACGGCAATTAAAAACGACTATCAAAAAGTTTCTAAGTAGCGTGAGGTTGCGGCACGTTTACCAGAATTTTGGAACGAGTTACTCCAGGATAAAAATGAGTATTTGCTACTTGCTGTGATGGAAAAAGCGAAAAGTAAGGTCGGATATAAACCGACAGAAGAACAAGTATGAAACTTTCTGAAAAGTTTAGGATCGGAAACTGTATCAGATCGAAAAGTGATTATCTAACCTATAAAATCAAATCTTCATCAAGTGATTCAGTAATTTTATAATCTTGTAAATGCTGGTTCAGATAGTCCTCGATTCAGACGAAAAATATGAACACCTTACACTTCGGCGACAACCTTGAAGTCACGCGCGGAGACACTAAATGCCCAGGCCAAATGATGGTAAATAAAAATGGAATGGATCACAATAATTACTACAATAGTCGTCGCAATCGCTACTGTGGTTTACGTGTGGCTAACACATAGACTGGTCAAATTGACAGATAGACCGGAAGTAGCCGTATTCCTAACGCTTGAAAGATTCCAGGAACATGGGCGTAACTACGTTGAGAGAGGTCTATATGTCCAAAATGTTGGAACAAGAGCTGCTCGCGATATTAGGTTTGAAGGGGATTTTTCATTTGCACCTCTTGAGGGTATACCCCTTAACAACGTAAATTTCCTTGAAAATGGAATTAACGTCCTCGTTCCAAAACAAAATGTATTTCACCGTATTTCTATTTGAAAACAATTGATGGAAAATTTAAACGATTTTGTATACGAAGATAAAAATTCGGAAGTGGAAATTAAAGTTAAATACCAAGATTTTAGGAAAAAAGAATATAAAGATAGTTTTACACTTGATTTTCGTCAACTTAATTATTATTCAGAGCAACAAAGCGATAGCAAATGAACACTTTATACTTCGGCGACAACCTTGAAGTCATGCAAGAAATGGATGACTTGTCGGAGTAAAAGAATGGTCTTCAAAAAACGGTAGAACCTGGACTGAGTGGCAGAATCAAAAGACACAGCAACTGAGACGTTACAGATTCTGGTACGACAAGTGATTCCGAGATGCACAACATTTACATTGAGATTAAACTAAGGTGGTTTAAAAATTTGTAAGTTAGGTTCAGTTTGCGAAATCCAACGAACTCACAGAGGGGAGACTTAAACTCGCGAACTGACCTAACGAGGCATGCCTTATGAAAAAGTTAATGGTATTTAGCATTTTCATCTCTATCTGCTTTGGTTGCTCCGGCCCGGCAATCCACAATTTTATGGAAGGTGCTGCTAAAGGAGCGAGGATCAGTATGGAAGCACAACTTGAAGCAGAAAAAGAAATCCAAAAGCAACGTAGACAGCATAACGCTATTTTACAGCAACGGGATGCGATTGTTCGATCAGGGATACAAAGACTAGGTCCTCCGATAATTGTAGACCCATCACCCGACGGTAAATTCGTAGGTTATGTTTGGGATGAAACTACTCTTGGTCAAGTAATACAAATTTTGGGAACTCCTGATAAGAGTTATACACAACAAGGCTATACTGCTTATCGATGGGGTAGTTATTTTTTTGCACAACATCCTGATATTGATGATATGGTTGTTTGTGCACAGTATATAAAGTAACCCGATCGACAGAAATGAATAAAATAGGTTAAACAAACAATGCACACCTCAGAATTTCGCCCACTTGATGTGGAACGTATCCGTAAGGATTTTCCGATCTTCGCGACAGAACCGCCGTTGGCTTTTCTGGATAACGCCGCATCAACACAGACACCGCGTCCTGTCGTTGAGGCGATGGATGCCTATTACGATACCTATCGCTCGAACATCCATCGCGGTATCTATCGCATCTCGGAACAGGCAACGGATGAATATGAACGCGCTCGCGAGAAGGTGGCGCGATTGATAAACGCACCGCGCACACGCCAAATCATTTTCACGCGGAACACAACGGAATCCATTAATCTTGTTGCTCATAGTTGGGGAAACACGAATATTCAGGAAGGCGATGAAATCGTCCTGACCGTTATGGAGCACCATAGCAATCTGGTGCCTTGGCAGCTACTGGCACAGCGGACAGGCGCAGTGCTTCGATTCCTTGAGATCACTGATGAAGGACTGCTCGATTTCAGGCAACTCCGCGACCTTCTCACAAAAAAAACGAAACTCGTCGCCATGGGACACGTCTCTAATGTCCTTGGAACTATTAATCCGATTCAGTCTGTCACTGAGGCTGCACACGCCGTCGGTGCGAAAGTCGTTGTCGATGCAGCACAATCGGTGCCACATTTTCACGTCGATGTTCAACAACTCGATTGTGATTTCCTTGCATTCTCAGGACATAAGATGTGTGGACCGACCGGTATCGGCGTGTTATACGGTAAATTGGAACTGCTTGAGGAGATGCCGCCCTTCCTCGGTGGCGGTTCAATGATTCGCGCGGTCGAGCGCGACGTATCAACTTACGCGGACCTCCCAGCGAAATTTGAGGCGGGGACACCGAGTATCGCTGAGGCGATCGGACTCGGACACGCCGCGGACTATATCACACAAGCAAACTTAGCAGCACTCCATGTCCATGAACAAGAACTCTTAAAATATGCACATCAACGCTTAAAAGAGATCGAAGGTATTACGATTTACGGACCGTCCGCACCGCATCAAAAAGCCGGAGTCATCTCCTTTAATATCGACGGTATCCACCCACACGACGTGGCGGGAATTTTAGACACACACGGTGTCGCTATCCGTGCTGGACACCACTGTGCACAACTGCTCATGAAAAGATTCGATGTTATCGCCACTGCACGTGCCAGTTTTTACCTTTACAACACGGTTGAAGATGTTGACAGGTTATACGAAGGACTGTGCAGAGCACAAAAACTTATGATCCGGAGAAGAAAATGAACATATATCAAGAGGAGCTGCTTGACCATTACGAGAATCCGAGCAACTACGGGACGTTGCCGAACCCTGATATTTCACACGAGGAAGATAATCCGCTATGTGGAGATCAGATTCGCATGGACCTGTTTGTTGAGGACGATAAAATCAAAAAGGTCCGTTTCAGTGGACATGGTTGTACGATTAGTCTGGCGGCTGCCTCTATGTTGACTGAGAGAATTGAGGGTAAACCTCTTGATGAGGTTAAGCAGCTCACGAAAGACGATATGTTGGATATGGTCGGTATCCCTTTGGGACCTGTTCGCATCAAGTGCGCGTTATTGGCACTCAAGGTCCTCAAAGCCGGTGTCTACGGCATCAACTGCTGGCCCGGCGAAGAAGATGAATAAGGAGGCGTAATGCCAGAATTCTATAAAGTTGCGAAAGTTAGCGAAGTCCCCCCCGGCACGAAACACTTAGTCGAGGTGGACTTCGTTCCAGTATTACTTTTCAATATTGATGGTGAGTTCTATGCAATGGAGGACGTTTGTACACACGACGGCGGTCCTTTAGCCGAAGGTTTCCTCAACGGCGACGAGATAGAATGTCCACGACACGGCGCACGCTTTTGCGTCAAAACCGGAAAACCGCTCTGTATGCCTGCTGTCGAAGCCATCGAATGCTACCCTGTCAAAATTGAAGATGACGACATCTTTGTCAGTGTTGATTGATTAATTTGATTCATTATAGGAGGGAATCCAATGGTATCCGAAGACACTGTATTAGAAACTATTAAAGAAAACATTATTGACCCCGAAATCGGTATCAATATTGTCGATATGGGACTTATCTATGACGTTGACATCAACGACACTACTGTCGATATTACGATGACCCTAACGAGTCCGGGATGTCCGGCGGGTGGACAGATTATCAACGGCGCACAGCACGTCACGCAGCAGCTCGACGGTGTTGAGGAAGTCAATGTTAATGTCGTTTGGAACCCGCGTTGGAACCCTGACATGATGACTGAAGACGCAAGGGACGAACTCGGTATTTTTTAACTATGGGCCTTGGACATCGTTCCACTACGTTTCACGATGGTTTTTGCTTAATTCCGACTTGATTGTGGAGATGGACGTTTTTTAGGAATCTCTTTCCACGAAAATGGGCTGCTTGCCAAATATTTATGAAAAAGAAAAGTCCCAAACTCCTCAAAAAACACGACAAGGCTTTTCAGGTAGCGTGGAAGGATGGACATGTCAGTTGGTATCCATACACCTATCTTCGGCAGATGTGTCCGTGTGCTGAGTGCGCTATCATTCGGCATAAAGGGAGAGACATCCATTCCCTTTTTGCACCGCAAGGCGACGGCGACGTATCGCTGATTGAGGTCTCGGACGACATTCAACCGCTTGACGTGCAGTTAGTCGGTCGCTATGCGCTCCAGTTCAGTTGGAACGATGGACACAACACTGGCATCTATCCATTTGAGGTACTACGTGAAACCTGTCCGTGTCCAGAATGTGCGCCCCTTGATGAAACGTCACCTATTCAAACCGAGGAAAACTAAATAATGCAGACCGAACTCCCCGAAATTTCGCCACAAGCATTGAAGCAGAAATTCGACGAGAACGCACCTGTCCTGTTGTTGGATGTCCGTGAGCAGAGCGAATACGACATCGTGCATCTTGAAGGCGCGCGGTTAATACCGCTCAACACGCTGCCGCATCACGTGGACAGTCTCCCGTCAGACCAAGAGATTGTTGTCTACTGCCATCATGGACAACGTAGTTTCTACGCCGTCGCCTATTTGCACCAAAACGGGTTCACGGATGCCAAGAACCTCATCGGCGGGATTGATCAGTGGGCAGCCGACATTGACTCAACCCTACCGAGATACTAAATCGTTCTGAACAACAAAAAGAAAAAGATTGACTTTTTCCTAAAAACGCGGTATTATGTCGTTAATACGACCTCTATTCTAAGGAAAAACGTATGGCATCTCTTCCAGCACGAACCCTCTTCACCGCTGAGGAATATATCACGCAAGAACGAAAGGCATTCCACAAAAGTGAATACCTTGACGGTCAGATATTTGCAATGTCTGGGGCAAGTCGCGTTCATAGTCTTATCACAAGCAACATATCCAATATACTTTACAACCAGTTAGTGCACTCAGATTGTGAAGTCCATTCCAGTGATATGCGCGTGCAGCCGAATCCAATAGCCTATTTCTATCCAGATGTCGTTGTTGCTTGCGGTGAACCTCACTTTGAAGATGATGTTTTGGACACACTTCTGAACCCGATTGTTATCGTAGAGGTGCTTTCACCGTCCACTGCAGCTTATGACCGAGGCGAGAAATTTTCACATTATAGGCAACTCACATCGTTGCAAGACTACATTCTTGTTTCACAACACAAGGTCGGCGTTGAACATCATTGGCGGCAAGATCGACAATGGGAGCATACCGAATTTCGAGCACTGGACGATGATATCCTGTCACTCACCTCAATCGGATGCGAGATACCGTTGCCCGACATCTATAGGCGCGTTAATGTTGCTGAGTAAAACTGCCTCTTAGGTAGAAGCACGTCGTACTCGCGATTCAAATTCATGTTAGGATAGGAAACGTAGCCTGAAACGAAGTGGAAGGGTTTTTGCTTGGGTGTTTCTTCAGATTTTAAAAACGAATTTTCAGTGCACCAACTAACGTGCCTTAACCGCAAGGAAAATTAAAAATATGATTGTTGAATTTGAAAACCGATCTGGCGAAACGGAACAGGCAGACATGGAAATTGACGAACCGTGTCCGATCTGCTGCGGTATGCTATTTCCACTCGTCGAGTCAAAATCGGAGAGTGGATACCGTTGCAGTAGTTGTGGACTCGTCTTTACGCCTGTCGAAGAAGAAGAATAGGACACACCGTTTTCAAATCTAATCCATCGCTGCTGATGCGGTTATCAGTGGCGTGCCCGTATCTGAAGAAAGCCGCATTGGTATTTCCCCTTATCAACGTGTTTTCAATTTGATACAGTTTCGTGAATATCCCTTCCCTATTGTGTTAGATAACACACACTTTCCCAAATTATCTGTCCATTTTAGCATTTCTGCGTTGGTATGATTCTTGCACATTGTTTTCGATATATGTGTTAGGTTGCCACCTTTTTCCTGAGAGTTGTGTAGATTCAGAGAAGATATCTTTTCTGAGTACGTCCATCCTTAAGAAATGGAGACTCCTATGAAAGCAAAATTGTTTTCAATTTTTTCGGCACTTATTCTGATTTCAACGCTATCTTTACCCAAAACCTTCGCTGAGTATGAAAGTTATACGCAATTAGGTCTCCCTGAGGGTGCAAAAGCGCGTCTCGGTAAAGGCTGGATAAGCGAAACCGCATATTCCGCGCTTGCCTACGCCCCCGATGGTGCGCGCCTCGCTGTGGCGAGTAGTGTCGGTATTTGGGTTTATGACGTGGAGACAGGTGAAGCACTCGACCTGCTCGTAGGACATACGAATTTTGTCAATAGCGTAGCCTTTAGTCCGGATGGCGAGACGCTCGTTAGCGGGAGTCGGGACAAGACGCTCCGATTATGGAATGCGGCCACCGGTAACCCGATCCGTACGTTCACAGGGCATACCAGCTGGATCAATAGCGTGGCGTTTAGTCCAGACGGAAGTACCCTCGTTAGCGGCAGTAGTGATAAAACACTCCGGTTATGGAACACGAATACCGGCGACCTCATCCGCATATTGACGGGACATAAGGATTCGGTCAGTAGCGTGGCGTTTTCGTCGGATGGAGAGACCCTCGTTAGTGGGTGTTGGGATAGGATGGTGCGGTTATGGGATGTTGATACCGGAAACCTCATCCACACATTCATGGAGCATACGTATTCGGTTAAGAGTGTGGCGTTTGCGCCGGATGGAGAGACAGTCATTAGTGGGAGTCGGGACAGAACGATGCGGTTATGGGATGCCACCACCGGCGACCTCATCCACACATTTACAGGGCATACGGATTCGGTGAACAGCGTGGCGTTTTCATCAGATGGACGAACGCTCGTCAGTGTCAGTGGTGACAGGACGCTCCGGTTATGGAATGTGAACACCCGCGCCCTCACCGACACACTCACGGGGCACACGGGTCAGGTCAGTAGCGTGGCGTTTTCACCGGATGGAAAGTCCATCGCGACTGGCAGTCAGGACAGAACGGTGCGGTTATGGGATGCCGCCACGGGCAAACTTCTCGATACACTCACGAGGTATACGAGTCCGGTCCTGAGTGTCGCATTTTCTCCGGATGGAAGAACCATCGCTATTGGCAGTCAGGACAAGACAGTTCAGTTATGGGATGCGGATACCGGCGACCTCCGCCGAACATTCGTCGGGCATGTAGATTGGGTCGAGAATGTATCGTTTTCGCCGGATGGACGAATAGTCATTAGCGCGAGTCGGAACGATACATTCCGTTTATGGGATGTGGACACAGGTGCCCTCCTCCGAACACGATCGGGGTATCCAAGTTCGATCGAGAGTGTGGCGTTTTCGCCGGATGGACAGGCACTTATTAGCGGCGGTTGGGACGGGACCCTCCGTTTATGGGATGCGAACACCGGTAACCCTATCCACACACGCGAAGGGTATAGGACTCGGATTGATAATGTTGCGTTTTCGCCGGATGGACAAATCATCCTTGGTACAACCGGGGACAGTATCCGCTTATGGGATACAACCACCGGACACATCGTCCGAACATTTACGGGACATGAGAGTTCGGTCAGTAGTGTAGTGTTCTCGCCGGATGGACAAACGATCGTTAGCAGCAGTTATGACAAAACGATACGGTTATGGGATGTGGACACCGGCAAACTCCTCCGAACATTCACGGGCGGGCATGCGTATTCGGTCAATAGCGTTGTGTTTTCACCCGATGGGCAAACGATCGTCAGCGGGGGCAGTGGATACAATAAAATCCGTTTACGGGAGGCAAATACAGGCAACATCCTCCAGACATTCACAGGACATGAAGGTTACATCCAAAGTGTGGCACTTTCGCCAGATGGAGAAACTCTCGTTAGTGGAAGTATGGAGCGTACGCTTCGGTTATGGGATGTAAACACCGGTGAAATCCTCCGAATACTCGGAGGGCATACAAGTTCAGTGAATAGTGTGGTGTTTTCTCCCGATGGCAAAACTATTGTTAGTGGCAGTTTTGACAAAACGGTGCGGTTATGGGATGCGAACACCGGCAACCTCATCCACACACTCACAGAGCATACAGGTTCGGTCGAAAGTGTAGCGTTTTCGCCAGATGGCGGAACTATCGTCAGTGGCGGTGGCGACAAAACGGTGCGGTTATGGGATGTGAACACCGGTACACTCCTCCGAACATTCACAGGGTACGAAAATGGTGTCAATAGCGTGGCGTTTTCGCCAGATGGCGGAACTATTGTTAGTGGCAGTTTTGACAAAACGGTGCGTTTATGGGATGCGAACACTGGTAAACTCACCCGAACATTCGCGGGGCATACCGTTAGAGTTCGTGACGTAGCGTTTTCGCCGGATGGACAAACGATCGTTAGCAGCGGTTGGGATAAGACACTCAGATTATGGGAGGCAGACACGCTCACTCTCATTCGCACGCTCACAGCTCACACGGATTCTGTCGAGAGTGTGGTGTTTTCGCCGGATGGGCAGATGCTCGTTAGCGGCAGTCGCGACAATACGGTGCGTTTGTGGGATGCGAACACAGGCAACCCGCCCCGCACACTCACAAGACACACGGATTGGGTCAATAGCGTGGCATTTGCGCCGAATGGAGAGGTTTTCGCGACGGGGAGCAAGGACAGTACGGTGCGTTTATGGGATGCGAACACAGGCAACCCTATCCATACACTCACAGGGCACAGGGGCGGTGTCAATAGTGTGGCGTTTGCACGGGATGGACAGACCCTCATTACTGGCAGCCCAGATGGCACAGTGCTGTTGTGGGAACTCACACCGGGATCCGTCTTTGAATAAAGAGAGGTTATTAACAGAAATGGTATGAGAATGTATAGGAGAAAAAAATTATGGCGAAATACATCCAGACCCTTCTTTTAGCGTTTTCTATATGGTTGATACTGAGTGGTTGGGCAGTCAGTACTGCTCAGCAAACCCCTGAAATTTCTGAGGTCGAGTATAGCCGTTACGATGTTCCAAGTGATCCCGAAGGTCAAAAGTATCACCGTTTTTTTCCTGAGCCGGCACCAGAAAAACTTTTTTACGATACCCGGCAGAAAATTACCGCAAATATTGATGACACCCCCGAAAAAGAGACCCTTGTTACAATACTTGTTGATTCAGGAACACTTGGTGCATTTGAAGGCTATTGGGCACACGCATTTCTGTTGATTCTTGATGAGACAGAGCCAGGCGTACCAAAGAAAAAAGCATTCTTCAAACTCTATGATGCCGGACTTCATGATCTTGAGGTACCAGCCGCGGAATCTATTGAGCATCATAGTCCGGCATTTGTCTTCAAGAAACCGTGGCCAAGTGCTGCCAAAGGGAACGGAATCGGCTGTAAGCCCATTGATTTGACAGGTGATGGCATCTTAGACGTATGGCTTGAGCTTGGCAGGGCTGTTGCGGTGATTTCGTTTCAGGATGGCGAGTTCAAAGTAGTCTTCAGCCGCTACACCTATCCCAGACATCAGGAGCCAGAATATGTTGACTTGGATAACGATGGCATCTACGAAATCAAGATTCCATACAGCATCTATATGGTCGATATTCCCGGCCTACGATATGTGCGATGGATAAGCCTCTATGAGTGGGATGGAAACACTTACGTCTTGAATAACGAAAGATTCTATGCCGATAATGACGAGTTCCTCATTGCATTATTGGATCAGTATAATTATCTGTTGGTTCGATATGGAAGATATGAGCCATACAGTTTCTACTTAGGGTTGGTCTTCTACTATCGGGGCAATGCTTCAATGGCAAGAAGACATCTACAGTGGGTCGTCGAACATGCTGAGAAACGAAAGTATATTCAAAGCGATAACGCGCAAGATTATATTCAAGCCGCTGAGTTCCTCTTGAAAAAACTCGAAAAGCCCAGAAGATAGATTGGGGCTGAAAAAATCAACTGCCAGCGTCTAATATCAGACAGGTCAAATCGGAGACGAAAACCATGAAGCGACATCTTCAAACCACACTTTTAGCGTTTTGTATTTCACTGATACTCACTCCCTTTGTTGTAAATGCAGATACCTCTAAAACGACAAATTCTGAGGTCCAGTATCAACGGTATTCTTGGCGTGAGGGTCAAAAGTATCACCGCTTTTTGCCTGCCACCCGCCCTGAAGGACTCTCTTACAACACCCGGCTGAAAGCCACTGCCAACATTGATGACACCCCCGAAAAAGAGTCCGTTGTTTTAATGCTTATTGACATGCCGACAATACAGTACTACCCGTTCTCAGGTAAGTGGATTCAAGCATTTCTCTTGATCGCTGATGAGACTCAGGCAGCGGTGCCGAAGAAAAAAGCATTTTTCAAACTTTTTGATTCAGGCGAGCATGCCTTGGAGGTGCCGTCCGCGAAATCCATTGAGTATCAAAGTCCCGCATTCGTCTTCACGGAACCGCCGAAGGATGCTCTTAAATCTCGTGCTGCCACCTTTAGACTCGTTGATTTGACAAGCGATGGCACTTTAGACATCTGGGTTGAATTCGGCTATGCCGTTGCCGTGATTTCGTTTCAGGATAGCGAGTTCAAGGTCGTCTTCAGCCGCTATACGGTTCCTGGGCTTCTGCCTGATGCTGAGTACGTTGACTTGGATAATGACGGCACCTACGAAATCAAAATTCCGTATAGTATACCTGTTGACGAGGTTCCTGGCGCGCCCGATCTACCATGGGTGAGCCTCTACGAGTGGGATGGAACTGATTATGTCTTGAATAACCAGAAATTCTATGCCGAGAATAACGAGTTCCTCATTCGCCTATTGAACGAGTATAATTATACGCTGCTTCAACACGGAAGTATTATCAACTTGTGCGAGACATACAAATTCTACTTAGGGTTGGTACACGCCTATCGTCGGAGCAAAATAACGTTCTCAAGCGTGTCAAACGAGTTGACACGCCATCATTACTATGATCAGGACGGAATGCCATCGGAACTACAGTGGATTCTTGAACATGGAAAAAATGGAGATTACATTCAAGCCATAAAATCTATCTGGAAATCGCCACCGCCGCGAGAATGAAAGTTGACGATGTTCTACTGATCAACTGCTATCCATCATTCGATTGTTCGGAAATCTGGGACTTCTATTGGTTCACCACCATTTGCAATGGATTGCTCCGAAACCAAACCGGGCACTGTGAAATCCATCGCCGTATAGACATCAATCGGCGGGGTTGTATCCGTGAGGATACTATCAACAAAATCGCGGACCTTGAAATACTCGCCGAGGTCACCGGCGTTTTCTGCTTCAGCTGGCGGATTTTTCCAACGTTCCGGTAGACAGTCCTCAAATTGCGAGAGCGGTCTCCACTGTTCGCTGATCCCGAACTCACTCAACCAAATTTTCGGTGCCGCCCCTAACCCGCGCGAACCCTCATAACAGCCTTCTGTGCCCTGTAGACTGAAATAGGAATTTGCTGGACGGTTCGAGAGCATATCAATCCGAATCTTGATTAACCCGCCACAATCTGTTTTACACAGCATCATCACGGTGTCTTCCATCGCGTGTTCAGGGTCGGTGTTAACACCGGTTCCGAGACAACAGACACTCGCAACGCGACTCCCAAACCACTGAAGTACCGGACCGAGACTATGCGTTGCATAGTTACACCGATTGATACCGACCTGCCAGTAGTAACGCCACGTCGGGTTGCCGCCGGCATCGTGGTGGAGCGACTTGACGTTGTGGAGGTATTCGCCTTCCCCGAAATAGACATCCCCAAACATGCCGGATTCTACCATATTACGAATGAGTACATTTGCCCTGGAATAGCACGTATTTTCAGCCATCGTATATTTGGCAGCCGACTTCCGAACCGCTCGAACCAAGTCGTAGCACTCCTCTAAATTAACAGCGGCAGTCACTTCGCTGATGACGTGTTTTCCGGCTTCTAACGCCGCAATCGACTGCGGCACGTGGAGGTTCTCAGGTGTCGCAAGCACAACAAGGTCTACGGCATCCAGCATCGCTTCATAATCTGTAAACCGTTGGGAAACCTCGAACCGTTCCGCAACACTTTCGAGTGTCGCCGTATTGATGTCACAAAACGCTGTCACCTCGGTTTCTGCGATCGCGCTAAAAGGTGCGACATAAGAACTCCCACGATGTGCACCAACAATCCCTACTCTCAGTTGATTCGCCATTCTATCATCCTCTCTCATTTCGGTAAAATTTTCAGGCTTCCGAAACTTGATCTACAAACGTCTGTGTGGATAGCATAACACGTTGTGCGGAATTTATCAGCAATGATTCGCGTTCGCTTTATTTTTTAATCGCACCCGATTTTAATTTGAAAGCGTCCTGCAAATCTGCTATACTTACATTAGTGCTGTATCAGACTGGCAGAATTGCAAGCTCCGCTTAAAATAAAATATGACGAGAGGCAACTTGAAAGCAGCCCTCAGCACGGGTTTGCAAGTTCCATCCTACATTCAATCAATGAACAAAAAAACGCTTGACCACCTGCTCATCGCGCTCACAATTTTATTCGATCTCTGTTTTGTTGCCACTGCAATTGTCGTAGCATATTGGGTCCGGTTTGAATCCGGTTGGACACCTGAGGCACTGGCACTGCATAAAGGTGGCACCCCACCCCTTGATGACTATTTCCGACTCATCCCCGTGATGGCGATTATCTGGTTAATGACGTTGAAGGCGTTTAAACTCTATCATCCAGAAAGCAACGCATCCGTTTCAGCGTTCTGGACGCTCTGCAAAGCGACCGGTATTACACTCATTGCCACCTTAGCTGGACTCTTTTTCATCTATCACCACGATGCCTACTCTCGCTGGGTCATGCTGCTCGCTTCTGGCTTCAGTTTTGTATGGTTGTTTTTGGGAAGGGTCGTCCTGCACCGTTTCCGTCAAGCGATTCACGCGCAAGGGGTCGGTGTGAGTCGCATCGCACTCATCGGTTATGATGCCCGCGCCGAACAGTTTATTGAGACCTTGAAAGCGAAACCGAATAGCGGCTACAAATTGGTCGGTAGGTGCGGTTTGAAACCGCACCTACCAGCAGATGCTGACACTTCAGAAATCTCACACCTTGGCGAAAGTCGAAATATACTTGAACTTGTACAAAAATATCAACTCGATACGCTCTTCATCTCATCACCGACGGTGCCGAACGAGACGATCCTCCAAATCCTCCACGCGTGTGAAGGCGTACCCGTCCAAATCAATCTACTCCCTGAACTCTCCGAATTTATCAAAGGTGGGACAGCTATCACCTTTTTTGAGGGTATCCCGATATTGCAATTGCGAGAGACACCGATGCAAGGTTTACACGGTATCGTCAAGCGGCTAATAGATATTGTTTTCAGTCTGCTTGCGTTGATCGTGTTAAGTCCGCTGATGTTCACCATCGCAGTCACAATCCGACTGACATCACCCGGCAAAGCCATTTTCCGTCAGGAACGGGTCGGCAGAGCAGGCAAGCCGTTCAATATCTACAAATTCCGTTCTATGCGTGCAGACGCGGAGCAGAGAGTCGGGCATATCTGGGCAAAGACCGACGACCCACGACAGACACCGCTCGGAAAGTTCCTCAGACGCTGGAGTCTCGACGAGTTACCCCAATTTTTCAATGTCCTCAAAGGCGATATGAGTCTCGTTGGTCCGAGACCAGAGATGTCCGGTCTCATTGACACCTTCAGCGAATCGATTCCGCATTATCTTGCACGGCAGCGCGTCAAATCTGGTATGACCGGCTGGGCACAAGTCAACGGTTTACGCGGCAACACATCTCTTGAAGAACGGATTTCTTATGACCGATACTATATCGAAAACTGGTCTCTCGCCTTGGATATTAAAATCATCTTGAAAACATTGTGGGCAATCAAAAAAGGTTAGCAATAACTGACATCTATTCCGAGAAATACCGCCGCACAAAGGGCCATGCTCCTGCTTTGTAATAGCGATGTCCGCCGTCGCCAATAAAGAGTTCGCATCTATCGGGTACACCTGCCACCGTATAGATCTCTTTCAACCGTTCATACGCGAATTCGACGTGATCTATCGGAAAGATTCTGTCATCTCGTCCGGCAACTGCACAGAACGGACGCGGTGCGATTAAACCTGCGACATCGTACATCTCGCCAAGCCGCATCACCCACGGCACATAGTTGCATTCGCAGTGCCGGATCATGCCGATGCTCCCTTCAAACGTACAGAAATAGCAACTCGGTACCGCAACTGTGATACGGGTTTCACACGCAGCGGCAAAAAGTGAGACGGTCCCACCACCAGAGTTGCCAGTAATAGCGATCCGTTCCGCATCTACTGGTAGGTTCGCCGTTGCCCAATCAATGAGGCGTGACATATCCCACACCCGCTCCCCGATCGGTGTACGACCAACGAGTATACTGTGAACCAACTGGTGTCGGCACGAGTGCGTATTATTCGCTTCTTTATCCGCATCCGTCCGTGTTTCACCGAAAGCACGCGTCGTTGGCGCGATGGCGATATAACCTTCCTCCACAACTGCCTGCCGTGCGATGTCGCGCTCACCTTCAAGCATATGCTTTTCGTCTGCCTCTGTATCCGCAATACCAGCGTAGATATGCGGATGATTATGTCCGTGGGGTGTGAGAATCAACGGAAGTTTACCCTCAATCGTTTTCGGACGGAGTAGATAGAACGGCAGCGGTACGGTCGGTTCTACCCACAGATACCAACTTTCACGGGAGTGGTCATCCATATCTAAGACTTCCAGCTGCTCTGCTCTCGGAACGTAGCCCGATAAATCGGCTTCCATGTTATCCAGACCGAGAATTTCGCGCAGTTTCGGACGGAAGTTGGCTTGCCACGCCACCAACTCTTCCCGCGTGGTTGCCTGAAATTCGTATTGTCGCGGAACGGTGTCATACAGGTTTTTAAAATGTGTATCAGCGTTGTACATTATTGCTCCCCCATAAAAATTCAATTCGCTTGACAATATTTGAAATATTGCTATAATGCCACAATCATAGACGACACACCTATACTTGTCAACTCAATTCGCAGAACCGTTCTGCAAAAAACTCAAACCTTTCATTGACTAATTGTAGCATGAACTTTTAGTTTCTGCTATATTCCGCCCGGAAACTAACATTCGGTGGCACCTGTTATTTTTAGGAAATTTTATGAAAATTCGAGCACACTATCCAAAGTCAAGCCGGTTGTTAATTGCCGTATTGCCCCTTTTGTTTATACTGCCTCATTTTGTGGGTTGTGTGGGTCCCCTCTCAGTCTACAAGGAACAGAAGAGTGTTAGAAAAGTTCGCGCTTCCCATACGACGTGGAGTTTACCGGAAGGTGCAAAAGCTCGCCTCAATAAAGGGTTCATATTTGAGATCACGTATTCCCCGGACAGTACCCTCCTTGCGGTAGCAAGTTCCATCGGCGTTTGGCTGTATGATGTACGAACCGGCGAAGCACGCAACCTACTGACAAGGCATACGGGCAGTGTCAGAAGCGTGTCATTTAGTCCGGATGGTCAGACGCTCGCCGGTGGTAAGAGTCTATGGAATGTAAAAAGTGGGCATCTCCTGCACACCTTCAAAACGCGTACTTTTGGAGCCTCTAAGATCTCGTTTAGCCCGGATCGCCAGACGCTCGCCAGTTGGAGTGCGGGCGAATATATCCATTTATGGGATGCCCAGAGTGCAAGTCTCTTAGGCACGTTCACAGGATATCCGTTCCTTCGGATGGTTAGCATGTCCTTTAGTCCGGATGGTCGGACACTTGCCAGTTATAATGGCAAAACTATTCATTTGTGGGATGTAAAGCGCATGCGTCTCTTGCGGACGCTGACAGACCCTACGAATTCTGTCGGTGGTGTGTCGTTTAGTCCGGATGGACAGATGATCGCCGGTAATGATGGCAAAACTATCTATTTATGGGATGTGGACACTGGAGATATGCTGCACACCTTCACAGAGGATACGGACAGAGCCGTTAGCATGGCGTTCAGTCCAGATAGTCAAACACTCGCGACTTGGAGTTTTGACAAAACTATCCGTTTATGGGATGTCCGGAGCGGGGCACTGCTGCACACCCTCATGAGGCATATGGATGGGATCTTTAGGGTCTCATTTAGTCCAGATGGTCAGATACTTGCCAGTGGAAGCTTTGACAAAACTATCCGTTTATGGGATGTAAAGAGTGGGGCACTGCTGCACACTCTTACGGGCTATATGGGCGGAGTCTTTAGGATCGCGTTTAGTCCGGATGGACAGACAATCGCCGGCAATGATAGCGAAACTATCCGTTTATGGGATGTAAAAAGCGGGGTACTACTAAGAGCATTCACAGGGTATGCGGGAGGTGTAAACAGCGTCGCATTTAGTCCGGATGGTCGGATGGTCGCAGATGGCGGCAATGATAACAAAACTATTTATTTATGGGATGTGGACACTGGCAGCCTTTTACACACCCTCACAGGGCATACGAGCGGCGCTGTTAGCGTCCTGTTTAGTCCAAGTGGTCAGACGCTTGCCAGCGCGGGTTGGGATCAAACTATTCGTTTGTGGGATGTCCAGAGTGGTACCCTTCTACAGACGCTCGCGGGGCATACGGATTATGTGAATAGTGTTTCGTTTAGCCCAGATGGACAGACACTTGCCAGCGGGAGTTTTGACAAAACTATCCGTTTATGGGATGTCCGGAGCGGAGATCTCTTGCGAACATTCACGGGGCATACGGATTATGTTCTTAGTATGTCGCTGAGTCCGGATGGTCAAACGCTCGCCAGCACGACAAATAAAGATGAAACTATCCGTTTATGGGATGTTCGGACTGGTAATTCTTTGCGCACCCTCATAGGACATACACAAAACGTCAACAGCGTCTCGTTTAGTCCAGACGGACGGACGCTCGCAAGTGGAAGTAGTGACAAGACACTCCGTTTATGGGATGTTCGGACTGGCAATCTTTTGCGCACCCTCACAGGACATACAAAGATTGTCAACAGCATTTCGTTTAGTCCAGATGGACAGATGCTCGCAAGTGGGAGTTGGGACCAAACACTTCGTTTATGGGATGTGAACACTGGCAATCTTTTGCGTACTCTCAGAGGGCATACGGGGAGAGTCGATAGCGTCTCGTTTAGTCCAGATGGACAGACGATCGCCAGCGGGAGTTCGGACGGCACAGTGCTGTTGTGGGACCTCACAGAGAAATAAGATTAGGACTTACGCATTTTCTCTTAAAGTCCCCCTGATAAGGGGGATTTAGGGGGTTAAATCAGCAAAATATACCGTTTCCCCATTCAATTTGCGTAAGTCCTGATAATAATAAAAGGATTTCTTGATGAAAATATTGATAACCGGTGCAAGCGGTAGACTCGGCGAATATGTCATCCGAGAATTGGCAACGGAACACTCGCTGGTGCTGATGTCCCGTAGAACGCCGTCGGATGAATTCTCACACCTGCCTTTTGTTCAAGGCGACCTGAACAACTTTGAAGACTGCCAACGCGCCGTTGAAGGTGTGGATGCTATCCAACACCTCGGCGCACAACCGGGCCCCGTCGATCATCCAGATTTACGGGCGAACGCCGAAGAGAGAGGTATCCGCTTCGACGCAACCTTCAAAACGAATATGCTCGGTACCTACTATCTCATGCAAGCCGCGATTGAGGCGGGTGTCCAAACGGTTGTGATGTCTGGGAGCAATTGCGCACTCGGACACGGTTTTCGGATTAGCAAAACCCACATTCCGATAGATTACCTACCGATAGATGAAGAACACCCGTGTTATCCGGAAGATTCCTATAGTTTCTCTAAACGCTGCGGCGAAGACCTTTTGGCGAGTTATACGCGTGCGTACGGTATCCGAACCTACGTCACACGTCCAGCAGGTATCAGTCCTGAAGAGCGGCGAAAGCAGATGGCAGAGAACGCCAAACCGACAACCGGTTGGACACCGTGGCTCTGGTGCTGGGTCGGTAGCGAAGATGTCGCCAGTGCACACCGCCTAATTATGGAAAAGGCGGACACATTACCAGCACACGATGTCTATTTTCTCAATGCTGATGATACGTCTGCACTGGAACCTTCTCAAGAACTCGTTGAACGTTTTAAACCTGAATTTCTGCCAAAAGTAAGAACGCTTCAAGGACATCAATCGTTTATCAATTGCGATAAACTCAAAGACGCTGTCGGTTGGCAACACGAAACATCATGGCGCTAATTTTTTAATTTTGCTTGCGCGCAGTTAAGGTTATTCGGCAAAAGTCTCTTCTTGTTAGTTCCGCCCGCGCCGTTGTTGCGTGCTACGATTTTTGGCTTTTGGAGGAAATATTATGTCAAATAGTGACAGAGTACGCATCGGTGTTATCGGTGTCGGAAGTATCTCCGTGCGGGGCATCCTTCCGCATCTCACACAAGATGATGTTCAAGATAGATTACAGGTAACCGCTGTCTGTGACCCCGTCCCGGGTCGGGCACAAGCCGCATCTGAAAAATTTAATGTCCCTTACGCTTACGAAACCTACGAGGCACTTTTAGCCGATGGGCATGTAGATGCTGTTAGCATCGCCTCACCGATCGGTTTGCATTATGAGCAGGGGAAACTTGCAATTGAACACGGGCTGCACGCGCATTTCAACAAAACGATGACAACGACCGTTGATGAAGCGGATGACCTAATTGAATCGGCGGCGCGTAAAGGCATAAAATTAGTGGCTTCCCCGGGTCAGATGCTCCGTCCGATCCACCAAGAGATCCGCAGGCTTATTAATGACGGTGCCATCGGGAGATTAACGTGGGCAGCGACAGGCTCCTCTTTCGGACGCTACCACGAAAACGAGTCCGTTAGACACGGCGACGACATGCTCTCAAACATCAATCCGGCGTGGTATTTCCGTAAACCTGGTGGTGGTCCACTCTACGATATGACTGTCTACGGTTTGCACACGATGACAGGTATCCTCGGACCCGCGAAACGCGTGACGGCGTTCTCGGGTGTTCGCGTCAAAGAACGTGAATTTCGAGGCGAGATGCTCCCCTGCGATATGGACGATAACACCTTTATCCTACTCGACTTCGGCGATGCCTTCTTCGGTTTTGTGTACGGTGCCGCCGCAGGACACGCTATCCGAGGTGGATTGGCGATCCACGGAACGGACGGCGCGATTGAAGGCAATACACTTAACGGGAAACCGATTGATGCACCGAGACGCGAACTGCCACACGTCGTCGGACCACACCGCGACATCCAAGAAGCACACGTCTATGAAGATATTATGCAGCTCGTAGACTGGATCCGTGAGGATAAACCGACGATCGTCACGGCGGAGCATGCCCGGCATGTTATAGAGATTTTTGATGCCGGATACCGATCCGCAGAGACTGGGCAGGCACAAGCGTTACGCACAACATTTTAAACAACATTGAATCTCATTAAATTGCTTATATTATATAGGACTTAGAACTCGCCGAGGAACTAAAACCTATGCCAAAAGCTTTATGTATCGGTGAACTCCTTATTGATTTTGTCTCCACAACGCCTGATGTAGCACTTGCAGAAGCCCCAGGATTTGTCAAGGCTCCAGGCGGCGCGCCTGCCAATGTCGCTGTCGGTTTAGCCAAACTCGGTGTAGATGCCGGATTCATCGGCAAAGTCGGCGCGGATGCGTTCGGCGATTTCCTACGTGAAGTGCTTCAACAGAACAACGTTGATACGACCCATCTCATCGCAGGCGAGACCTCTCGGACGACCTTAGCCTTCGTCGCCACACGCTCCGACGGCATGAAGGACATCACCTTCTACCGCCATCCGGGTGCCGACATCCAACTCGCTCCAGATGAAATTGACATCGGTTACGTCCAATCGACAGAACTGTTCCACTACGGGTCTGTCAGCCTCAGCCATTCACCGAGCCGAGAAGCGACGCTCCATGCCATCCGGTCAGCAAAAGCGGGTGGCGCACGCCTCTCCTACGATCCGAACCTGCGGTTGATGCTCTGGGATGACGCTCATAACGCCAAGCGATGGATATGGGAGGTGATGCCCTACGCAGATGTTGTCAAAATCTCAGAAGAAGAATGGGAATTTATCACAGGCGATGTAGATTTGAATCAAGGCATTGAACGGATTCTTGGACTCGGTGCGCAGCTGCTCGTTGTCACATTAGGCGAGCGCGGCTGCTACTACACGAATGGCAACGATGCAGGTTTTGTTGACGGTTTCATCGTTAACGTCGTGGATACACTCGGCGCAGGAGACGCTTTCGTCGCTGCAATGCTCAGCCAACTGACACAGCACGCCGACTTAACATCGCTCGAAAAAATCCAACTTGATGCAATTATGCGCTACGCAAACGCTGCAGGTGCACTCGCAACCCAGAAGGTCGGTGTCATCCCTTCACTACCGACACCTTCAGAAATCCAAAGTTTCCTACAAAGGAGATAACATGAAATCATCAATTCTGCTTCTTAGCCTATTTTTATACGCCGTTTTGGGTATCACTGTAGCATCTTCGGAAGCCGCTACAGTGAACATCACGCTGATAGATGCCGAGACCGGTAATCGGTTGAACGGCGTTTCCATTACTGTCACACCCGAAACCGGTGATGTCGTTACTGGCGTGAGTGCAGCAAACGGCGCGCTCGAAATTACAAATTTAGCCGCAGGAGTCTACACAATTACAGCATCTGCACCGGGGTACGCCGATACTGTAGTAACAGACTTTGCGCTCGCTGCCGACGAAACGAAGTCTATAGAGATCGCGCTCTCTTCAAATGCGATTCAACTTGAAAAGGTTTCCGTAACGGCATCGCGCCGTCGAGAAAAGGTGCTTGAGGCACCAGCATCCGTTGCCCTTGTAGGCACTTCGGAAATTAGGGACCGCGTCACACCAAGTGTTACAGAACACTTAAAATCGGTGCGTGCGGTGGATGTTGTCAGTGCTGGACTTGGGGCATCGTATGTTGTCGTTCGCGGTTTCAACAACGTTTTTTCGGGTTCGCTTTTGTCGCTCGTTGATAATCGGATTGCGAGTGTCCCCTCGCTGCGTGTCAATAGTTACAGTTTCATTCCGACGATAAACGAGGATATTGAACAGATTGAAGTCGTCTCAGGTCCCGGCGCAGCACTCTACGGACCCAATAGTGCCAACGGTGTCATGCACATCATTACCCGCTCACCGTTCACTTCGCAAGGAACGACAGTTAGTATTGGCGGCGGTGAACGTAATACACTTATGGGTTCGCTTCGACATGCAGGCGTTGTCAACGAGACGATTGGCTATAAGTTTTCAGGCAATTATTTTCGCGGGAATGATTGGGAAGAGGGGCGAGCAAAAGAGGATGTTGAAGGTGAAGGCGGACTCATATTCGATACTTACAGAGCCAGTGGCGAATTTCGGGTTGATTATAGTCCAAACGATGACACGACCGCTATTATTGCCAGTGGTTTTACGCAAGCCACCGGTATTGAACTCACTGGCATCGGTGCTGGTCAAGCCCAAAACTGGACGTACGGTTACCTCCAAGGCAGGTTCATTTACAAAGACCTTTTCGCGCAAGCCTTTTGGAACCGGAGCAATGCTGGTGATACTTATGTCGTGCGGAGTGGTGACCCTACTGTTGACAATTCCGATCTGTATGTCGGGCAGATTCAACACGGCTATAGTTTTGGCGATTGGCAACGCTTCACTTATGGATTGGACGTGTTACTGACGCGCCCCGATACGGAAGGCACAATTAATGGTATGAATGAAGAGGACGACAATATCAACGAGATAGGCGCCTATCTACAGTCAGAAACCAAAATCCTTCCACAGTTAAAGTTCATTGCAGGGGGTCGGATTGACGACCACAACCAACTCGAAGATTTTGTTCTTTCCCCGCGTGTCGCACTTGCCTTCCAACCCAACGAAGATCATAACTTGAGAGCTACCTATAACCGCGCCTTCAATACGCCGAGAACTTCAGACCTATTTCTCGATATCTTGTCGGCAAAAGATGCATTTCAGTTAGGCGCTAACTTCCAACCAGCGTTAGGTTTCAGCCCGAATATTGACATACGGGCACAAGGCGTACGCGCTGAAACAGGATTCACTTTCAAAAGAAGTGCAGATGGTCGTCCTGAGTTTCGCTCTCCCTTCTCGCCGTTGGCAAGTTTGCCAGCAGAGACTTACATTCCTCTTGATGACCCTGTTTTTACCAACGTTATGTGGAATGTCGGACGCAGTGCTGTCCTGAGTGGCGTTCAACCTGTTTTTGAAGCGAACCTAAAGCAGACCTTCACTGTTGAAGCACTCCCAGCCCTCCTTCAAGCCCAATCTCCAGTGACGATCCAAGGAATAGTCTCAGGGCTACCGGCGGAAGTGGTTCAACTCCTACCGCCAACATTGCAGGAGCCCGGGGCGATTGCTGCATTGCCGCCGGAAGTGGTTCAAGGGCTAATACCGCAAGTGATTCAAGGACTGCCAGCCCCTGTCTTAGAAGAACTCGCTGCATCCTTGGTAACAGACCTCTCCGCCGGATTTGAGGCACTTATCCCAACACAGATAGACGGTGTTAAAAATGTCCTCCGTTCGCTTGACCCAGAGGCAGGTAACTTTATTGACGTTGAAGATGTCAATGATGTTGATGCGCTGAAGCCAACGATCACGCAAACGTATGAAGTCGGGTACAAAGGAATCCTCATGAATAAGTTGGCTTTCTCGGTCGATGTCTATCACTCACGAATTAACGATTTCGTCGGGCCTCTCGTAGTTGAGACACCGAATGTGTTCTTAGATTCGACAACGTTAAGTGCATCGCTCGGCGCACAGATCACGGCAGCGTTAGCCGATCCGAAAAATGCAGTTCTTAGCCAAGCTGTGCTCGCGTTTGACGCGCCTGAACAAGGCGGAAACGGCGACGGTTCACCTGTTGAAGAATTGGTCAGGTTATTTATAGCAGGTACCGATAACAACGGAGCAGCTTTCATTCCCTTCGGCACGGTCACACCCGAACAAGCATCCGACCCGAACGCGGTTATGCTGACCTATCGGAACTATGGCGACATATCGCTCAACGGGTTAGATCTGAATTTTACTTTTTACCTCAGTCCGAGTTTAAGTCTTGGTGCGAATTATTCGTTTGTGAGTAAAGACCTCTTTGAAGATGTTGATGGACTGGGTGATATCGCGCTCAACGCGCCTAAGAATAAATTCGGAGCAAGTGTCCAATACATTAATGCCGATCTCGGGTTAGGCGTGGGACTCCGAACGCGTTTTGTGGCGGGGTTCCCTGTGAGGTCAGGGGTTTACGTCGGCGATATTGAATCGTATTATACAATCGATTTAAACGCCGGTTATGAGATACCCCTCGGTCCGAGACCGCGCCTATCGCTAACTGTTCAAAACCTCTTGGATCGCAAGCATCAACAGTTTATCGGGGCACCGGAAATCGGACGTTTGTCAATGGTGCGTTTGACGCAAACTTTCTAATCTAATAGGACTTACGCACGTCTCTATGCAGGCGTGGTTTTCAACCGCGCCGTATTTAGACTATTAGGGATGAACTTAATCGCGCGCCATTGGCAGACGAAGATTGGGGGTATTGAAGGTCGGGTTTCTATCATACACACCGCGCTTTAACGGCATACATGGGCCAGGAGAAATAGAAATCATCGTCCGCAGGCTCAACTGTGTAGTGTTGCTTCGCTTCATCAGGTGAAAGCTGCGCAAACGCATCACGGATGTCTTGCACCACCTCGGGCGGGTTTTGCTCTGGACGTACCCACCACAAAAACGACATCTGTGCATTTCGGACGTGTGATGTCCTCTCAAGCGAGAACCCGGCATCCGTAATCATCACATCCCACTCAGATGGTGGGTATCCATAGACATGCGAATTGTCACGGAGCTTCTCGACACGGTTCTGCCACGCGATGAGTTTTTCTGATTCCGGCGAAACAGAGTCCACGAGGCAAAAAAGTCCGTCTGTTCGTAGAACGCGATGGACCTCGCTGAGAAATTTCGGGACATCTTGGAAGTGGTGCGGTGCAAGCCGACACGTCACCAAATCTAAAGAAGCATCGGTAAACGGGAGCGACTCCGCAGCGGCGACGGAAAACGTAATGTTATCTATCAACTGTTCCGCTGCCAATTCTGCTGCTTTTGAGACCATCGCCGCTGTCAGATCGGTGGCGACAACATGAGCGACCTTCGGTGCAAGTGCAAACGCCGTGAAACCTGTGCCTGTCGCGATGTCCAACGTCTGCTCTGTCCCTGTCGGCTCCGCAAAATCGAGGATCACATTTAAGGTATCCCCTTTGGCGTGTGCGCTGCTCTGTGCGTAGTAGTCTGCATGCTGGCTAAACTGTTCTCGGACCGAAGTGTGTATGGATTTCATGTGTTAGTTCTCGGTTCTCTGTTAGATTTCTTTCTGCCAACCCCCTAAATCCCCCTTATCAGGGGGACTTTAAAGCAGAATGCGTCCGTCCTATTTAATCGAAGACGATGACCCCGCGGGCATTTTCACCCGCTTCCATATCGGCGAAGGCTTCGTTAATCTGCTCAAGCCGATAGTGGCGTGTAATCAATTCATCCAACTTCAACTTACCGTCTGTATATAGACGCAGCAGTTTGGGCATATCAACACGCGGGTGACACGAACCGTAGAACGAGCCGATCAGTTGCCGCTCCGTTGAGACGAGGTGTTGTGCTGGGATACTCACATCCATCTCGTGATGCGCCATGCCGACAATAACAGCCGTGCCAGCCGCCCGCACCATACGATACGCTTGCACAATCGTCTTCGGGTTTCCGATCACCTCGAAGGCATAGTCTACCCCAAGACCGTCGGTCAATTCACGAACCGCTTCAACCGGATCACACGTTGCCGCGTTGACGACATCCGTTGCCCCGAAACTTTTCGCAAAGTCGAGTTTCTTCTCCGCAATATCGACAGCGATAATCTGTTCCGCTTTTGCGAGTACCGCGCCTTGGATAGCGTTCAGTCCGACACCACCTGTCCCGATAACTGCCACCGAACTACCGGGTTCCACTTTCGCAGTGTTCAGTACAGCACCGACCCCGGTTGTTACACCGCATCCGACGAGTGCCGCTTTTTCCAACGCGTAATCTTTGTCAATTTTCACGAGGTTTTGTTGTGGGACCACCATGTATTCCGACATGGTTGCGATGCGTGCCATCTGAAGGATACCGTCCCCCGCGCTGTTATACAAACGATAGGTGCCGTCTAACTGAAACCCGCGTGGTACGTCATAACTTTCGCAGAGACAGACTTTCTCCATCTCGCACATGCGACAACCGCCACAGTAACTGACGAAAGACAAAATGACATGGTCGCCCGGCTGAAAATCTGTTACATCCGCGCCAATCCGTTCAATAATCCCTGCGCCTTCATGTCCAAGCACGACAGCTGCATCGTAATAGATAGCACCCGTGACGACTGAAAGGTCTGAGTGGCAGACACCACTCGCAGCAGTACGTACGAGGACTTCGTTTGCCTTCGGTTCGTCTAACTCAAGTTCCTCAATGACGACCGGTTGGTTGTGTTCATACATAACAGCAGCAAGCGTTTTCATGCGTTCTTTCCTCCACGCCTATAACAAAGATTCCAGATAACTTCTCGCCTTTCGCATCGATTCAATCGGATCGGATTGACCCTCGTATACAATTGAGAGGCAGCCGTTATAACCGACACCGCGTAGGATGTCCAAAACACGTGGGTAATCCAGCCACTCCTCAACACCGCTATCTATTTCATAAAACTTAGTTCGGACATAGACAGCGTGCGGGGCAGTCTGCTCAATACTCGCGTAACAGTCGTAATCTGGGTGTGAAGACCCACGATGTCCACTGGCACCGGGAGACCCGGCATACTGTCCGGTATCCAAGATATGTGTGAAATAGGGGTGATCTGTTCCGTTTAAGGCACGTAGAACAGCATCTCCATCGCGTGTAACGTTGTTGTGGTTGTGGTTCTGGAGTCCAACGAGAATACCGGATTCATGCCCGTACGCAGCGACCTCCTTGAAGGCTTCAATCATTGGGGGCCACAAAGTCTCCTCATCCTCACAGTCTTCAGGCACATAGGCAGCGAAAACGCGTACGAGTGGGCAGCTCATAAAAGCCGCAATATCAATCCACTGCTTGATGAGCGCGATTTGTTCGGGGTGTTCAGCAACCGGTCTACCGAAGTTATTGCTAACACCGATGTAACCCAAGGGTAACCCTTTTCGCATGAGATCCATTTTTAGAGCGCGTAAGTAATCTGCGTCAGTAGACTCAAACGCACTTGAATGCAATTCAATAACGTCAAAACCGAGGTCGTAGACGATTTGTGCGAATGCGGTAGCTGTTGTATCTCTCACATTTAGAGACATGGTCCCTAATTTCATCATCGCAGGTCTCTCCTTTTTGATCTGAATTAGGATTTACGCAAACCCCGTTGATTACCCAACCTCTCATGAAAAAATACATCTATCCCATCCTAATCAACCGAGGATGGATCGTCTTGTTCCTCAAGCGTTACGCGTATCTGTTGATTCAATGCTATCAGGAATTTTCGCAAAAGTTGTTGGAGGTTATGGAGTTCATGCTGGTCTGCCTCAAGGTTCTCAATGCGCGAATCGAGCCTTTCTAATCGAGTGAGACGGTCAAGAATCTCTTGAACGAGGTCTTGTATTGCACTAAAGTCTCGATATCCATTCTCAAGTCGTTCAATCCTATCCATTGTCAACGCGAGTTCTCTTTTTGTCTCTTCCAATTGCTGCTGTAGATTCTGGGTAAAAGCGATTAATTTCTCAAGCGTGTTTGTGGTTTTATAGCCTTCCCGTTTTACACCGCTATCGGTATCGACTTCTATTCCAGGTAGTAAGTTCCTTTGAGATGGCTGCGAGGTAGCGATTTCGGATACCTCGTCATCCGCTGTGTCAGTATCTGAATTCGGAAAAATACCGAGCAACTTAATCTCATAAGAAAACAGTTTATACGATTCTTTCCGCTGCGTGTATGTAATCTGTATCCGAAGCTCTTCACCAACTTTCAGAGCAGTTATACGACCGTGTATATTTCGTATAACGATTTCGTTGTAACTGAACGACTCATTTTTCCTCGGGTTCAACTGTCGAAGATAACGATAGAGTTCCAATCCGTCTTTACTCTCACGTTCTAAACCTTCAGTTGTCAACACGCCAATCAATTCTGGGTTATCAGGGTCCGACGAAACATTACCGTCAGGTATCACGATATCCAACGGCACCTCGCCATGAATAGATCGCATGCCGATAATCCAATCCGTCGGTGATGTTTTACTACAGTATGCGATGAAGTTGTAATTGATTGCCATAATCTTTATTCTCACGAATGTATTTTCAGTTTTAGCGCTATAGTTCAAAAACAGGTTCCATCCGTGCCCACCATTCGTCTGGTTGCGCTTCTGCGACCGGTTCCTGAAAAGTGCGCATCAGTTCGTCCCAGGCTTTGCACTTCGGATTTACCTCAAGATAGCGCGGGAAGTCTCGTTCTATGTCAAATGTATCAATCGTTTCCATAGCCATAAACAGCCGGCACCCGATTAGATAGATGTTCATCTTCGTTATACCGACTGACTTCAGGGCATCAACGACCTCTGGCCAGGCATCGCGGTGATACGCTTTATATTCTTCTATAACGGACGGATCGTCCTTTAAATTGAGTGTTAAACCGTAGTGTTTCATCTGAACTTTTCCAGTGCCTTTCGGATTATTTCACTGTGGTCAAACGCGAGTTCCGGCAAATCCGTACTTGAGAACCACGCTGCCTCTGACGCGTCTGAACCGGGTTCAATGTTTAATAGCGACTTTTCGACGATCGCTGTATAGGCGACGGTAATCACCCGTCCACGTGGATCCCGAAACGGATCACCAAAAGTGCCGATTTCGGTTAGCTTTACGTTAGTGACACCGGTCTCTTCCTCTAATTCACGGCGTGCCGACGTTTCGAGTGATTCGTCCATCTCAATAAAACCGCCCGGCAACGCCCAACACCCTTCAAAGGGTGCCTGCTTCCGTTGAATCAAGAGTACATCCGGGACACCTCCACTGAAAACGACGATGTCAACAGTAACAGCTGGACGCGGATACTCATAGCAAAACATTGCGTATTTAGGACCTGTTTCACCTGCGTGTATCAAGCGAAATCCTATTTACCTTTATGCCTCTCCACTAATTCTATAGGGTAACCTAAATTGCCACCTGATACCAAATGAACGGAAACTGTTGGTTTCAGACACCATAGCATATCAAAATTCCGGAATTCCCTATATTTTCAATTAAAAGGTAGTGTTATCACACCTAAAAGCTTGTAAGTTGCAACTTAGGTTATAGAATACCAGATTTTAACATTTTCGTCAACTTTTTCTTTCCTTGCAGTAAGTCGGTAGATAGTGATATAATAATTTCTATTGTGGACTTGTGAGCAACACCTTAGCCATCGTTAAGATTCGGAAAAATATCGAACATGAAAGTCCTCTCCAAGAAAAACATTCCAAATGCGCTTGTTCTGTCTATTGCGCTCCATGTGCTTCTGCTGTTCATACTCGGATCCTTGTATCGGCAGCAATTCGATTTGCAAAACAGACCGGTGACGGAACTTGACATCCTTAAGGTCCGTTCGCGGAGTTCCCTGCGTCCGTTGAAAAGACCCGCGCACCTTCCGGTACAACCTTTGATATCTACCGAGAACACCCAACAGATAAAAACACCGAAGATTGAACCGACAATGCTTAAACCGCCCGTGGCAGCCGCTTATCAAGATACAACGGTCGAATTGCAAACACCTGAACCCACGTCACCTATCTATTCAGAAGGACGGGTCTCCGAGCGAGGTATACTACAATCTGGTCCCGTCGGTGGATCAAGCATCGGTGGCGTCGGAACAGTAGGGACACGGAGATCACGGACAGGGAAACTTGGCGGTGCAACAGATGGCTTCCTAAACGGAACCGGCAGTGCACCACTGTCTGATCTTAAAGCACTTACACTCCCAGACCTCGCGTTGACGAAGGTCGGTAAACACATTGTCGAAACCCGAAGCACCGATCTCGTTGATATCGTCTTTGTTGTTGACGGTAGCGGTAGTATGAAAAACGATGTTGATGCAGTCAGGGAACACCTCAACAATATGACAGACCTCTTTGACAGTGCCGGCATAGATTTTACGATCGGTGTCGTCGCTTTCCGTAGCGGCACCGGGTACGGACTCCTCGGATTGGATTTTGAAGTCATCCCGCAGACGCGTTCTATTTCGCAGATTAAAAAAGTTCTGGCACAACTGAGATTCCGAGGCGATGAAAAAGGATTGGATGCGCTCATTCGTGCTGCGGATGAGGTGGTATTCCGAGAGGGTGCTGAAATCCATTTTATTTTTGTCACAGATGAATATGTAAGTGGCGCGTACTCCTCTATAGATGTGATGATGAAGATGAAGACTGCGAAAATTAAGGTAGATGTCATCGGGCGCGATGAACCGTTCCAGAAATTCATAGCAAAGAGTACCGGCGGCTTATGGCTACCAATTTCAAGCCTTGCGCTCCAATGAAATAATAAAAAACCCGCAATCGAAAGTTCTGAACGATAGAAAATAATGGAGAATAGAAGCAGACACTACGCCCTCGGTTTGACGTGCCTTTTCCTCGCAATCGGCGCGCTTACGGCAAGCCAACACGAGATGTGGCGAGACGAAATTCAGGCGTGGCTCCTCGCACGGGACAGCACCTCCGTTTTCAATCTCTTCGCAAATCTCAAATATGAAGGACATCCAGGCTTGTGGCACCTCTGCTTGATGCCACTGAGCCGTATAACACATTCGCCTGTGATTATGCAGATGTTCCATCTGCTGATTACTGGTGCGACTGTTTATCTCTTCGTCCGGTACGCCCCTTTCAACTGGTTCCAGAAACTCCTCTTCTGTTTCGGATATTTTGTCCTCTATGAATATACCATTGTCGCTCGAAACTACGCACTTGGGATGCTACTGATAACCGTCTTTTGTGTGCTTTTCAGGGAACGTTACAAACGCTTTATCTGGGTCGGTTGTGTGCTATTCCTCCTTGCGCATACGAGTGTCCACGCACTGATCGTTACGATAGCGATCGGAGGTGTGCTCTGTTGCGAATATGTCTTTGGCAGCCGGTTCTTTGAACCGCTAAACCAAGAAATTGCGGCTATCGGAGATAAAAGACGGATCTGGATCGGGTTCGCACTCATCGGTATCGGTATTACGACAGCAGTGTTGCAACTCAACCCACCACCAGATACAGGATTTGCAGTCGCGTGGCACTTTAACTATGATCCGAAACGGGTTAACACTATCGTCAAGTTGATTTCACACGCGTATCTTCCACTCCCGAAGCCGACACTCCATTTTTGGGGGTCAAACCTACTAACAACCTATCCGCTCTTCCAAGCCCTCCAAACCCCGCTCTGTTATTTTTTTATTCTTTTCAGTGTGCTGTTGTTTCTTAAACGCCCCACTGCGCTCCTTATCTATCTCGCTGGGACGTTTGGACTGCTGACGTTTTTCTATATAAAATATCAGGGCAGCATCCGACATCACGGGTTCCTTTTCCTAACATTTCTGATGTGTTGTTGGATTTACCGATCATGCGTAGGGGTCAGGTTACCTAACGCCTACGGTAAGACGGAGCAAGAGGACACAGATTCGGTTGTGGATCGCGTTTTAAATGTAGCAGGGACGGTGGTCTTGACGCTGCTGCTTATCTGCCACGCTATCGGTGGTGTTATCGCCACAAGGATGGAACATCGCCATATTTTCTCTTACGGTAAACTCACAGCCGAATACATCAAATCGCAAGGCATGCAGAACCATCTAATAGTTGCTGACAAGGATCCGTCTGCGAGTACCGTCGTCGGCTATCTACCGAAACGACAGGTTTACTATCCGAGCGGGAGCCGACTCGGTTCTTTTGTGAGGTGGGACAAGGCGCGTACGCATACTGTTACCAATCAACACGTTATTCAAGCAGCGCGAAAGCTCAGTCGTGAGCATTCTCAACCGGTACTGATTATCTTGAACCGTGCAATAGGCGCCAAACTGCGTGCGCAACACAATCTCTCCTTTTTAGCTAAGTTTACCGGTTCCGTCATCGGCAACGAAGGTTTCCACCTCTACCTAATGCCCAACCACTAAGTGCGTAAAATTTTTGACCCGCGGTCCCCTGTAGCATAGGAGACCGTTAGCCTGTGCAATAGAACTGTTAGAAAGGACGGTACTGTAACATAAGCTGTATGAAGATTGATTTTTTAATTTGGTAATTTCTTGGGCAGTCCGGTTCGGTTCCTAGAAGAAACACCCTATCAAAAACACCGAACCTACCGGGCCTGGGGAAAATATAGAATTACCGAAATATTTTATCAAATTTCATTTAGCCTGTGCAATCGACTGTCCAGGGCCATTTAGTTTTAAATATTCACTTTATTTCTGTGAATATACCTCTTCTGTAGGAGCGAGTGTTTTTGCTTGGGTGTTTCTTGTCGCTCGCGATATTGTGTCCAAACGTTAACTTATGTCAACCAAAATCAAGATTGGAACCGAGAACTAAATGGCCCTGCGACTGTCAACTTCACCTTGCCAATTTCCTATATTTGTGTTATGCTTTCTTATTAACCCTCGAAAAAGGAGCTACGCCAATGTATCGTGTCGGTATTATCGGGTTAGGCAGCATCGCCGCCCGCTACTCAACGCCTGATGACGCTTATCCGTATTGCCATGCCGGTGGTATCCGTTTCTGCGAAACAACCGAACTTGTTGCAGTCGCAGATATGTCCGCGGAACGGCAAGAAGAATTCCAGCAGACATGGGGACCCGGGTTCCCTGACAACTCCATCAACTACTATGAAACAGATGTCCAGATGCTCGAAAGCGAAGACTTAGACATCGTCGCTGTCTGTGTCCGTGGGCCACACCATTTCGCCGTGATGCAGAACGTTTTGAAGGCTGACATTAAAGCCATCTTCCTCGAAAAACCTGCCGGATGTTCGCTCGAAGAGGTTGACCTCATGACCGCCGGTGCCGATGCAAAGGGAATCCCGATCATTGTAGATTATACACGGCACTGGGGACCGCATCTGATTCGCCTCCAATCGCTCATAGCAGATGGACTCATCGGTGAGGTGCAAACCGTTATCGGCTATTGCGGGGGCGGTGTTCTCTCTTTCTCGATCCACACAACGGATATGATCTGCCAATTCGCTGGCTACGATCCGATTGCCGTGACCGGTTTCGTCTCCGGTGGTGGCGACGTACCGGAACCTTACGAACCTGAACCCGCGATCGTCGGTTCAACCATCCAATTTGAGAGCGGTGTCATCGGTTTCCATGTCGGCAACCACGGGACGCGCGGCGGATTCTCGGTCGATATTCTCGGTAGTGAAGGGAGTGTCCAGACAGGATTCTATAGCGGCGCGACGGTGAATAGAGGCGGAAAATTGGTTGACAATGATACCCTCGATCTCCCCGAAAACGCCAGTCCTTTCAAAGTTGCGTACAAACAGATTACCGATTACTTGGACGGCGGTCCGCTTCCGCATTGCGCCCGTGACGATTATACGGCTGTCAACGAAATCGGGTTCGCCACGATTGAGAGTAGCATCACCGGACAGACGGTCCAACTCCCGTGCCAAAACCGAAAACGACTCATCTTCGCGAACGGCTAATATGAGGTAGGTATGGCACCCTTACGTAAACTTGATCCGTTCTCGCGATTCTTTATGAAACTTTATCGCGGTAAGCACTATGAGGTAACTCCGCATACACGGCTGCGCCTACCCTTGAACGAATGTCGCGTCGCGCTCATTACAACCGCCGGTTTTTTTCTCGAAGGGCAGAAACCCTTTGAAGGTGGGGATTGTTCGTACCGCGAGATCCCGAATGCCATACAGACGCAAGCACTCATCAACGGACACAAAAGCGCAGCTTACGATGAACGGGGTCTCGAAACCGATCCGAACCTCGCGTTTCCACTCGATAGGTTCAAGGAACTGGAGACCGAAGGCAAAATCGGCTCGCTAAACCATAGACACTTCAGTTTCATGGGTTCCATCACAAAACCGGACGCGCTTATCACACAATCGGCACCTGAGGTCGGACATAAACTGAAAACGGATGGCGTAGATGTCGCCTTCCTAACGCCTGTCTGACCGATGTGTAATCAATCCGTCGGATTGATACAACGTGCCGTTGAAGCGACAGGAATCTCTACGGTTTCAATCACACTTATAGAAGATATTACGAAGAAGGTGAAACCGCCGCGTGCTTTATCGGTGCCGTACGGTTTCGGACATCCGCTGGGTGAACCGAACAACCGAGAACTGCAACACACAATCATCGCGGAGGCACTCGCACTCTTAGAAGACGAGACACCGCCTCCTATCCTTAAAAGTAGTAGGCAACACCATCTTTAGTACCGTAGGTTGGGTTGAACGGCTGCCACCGAAACCCTAAAATCAGAGAAAAACATAACTTTCTCCTGAGACGCTACTTCCACCAGAGACCGAGTGAAACCCAACGCTTTTGGTTTGACGTTTCTGGGACCCTGAGCGTGTCAAGTTGGGTTTCACTATGTTCTTGAATAGAGAGAGCAGCCTATTGACTTTCGGGTGTTTTGGGTCTATCAGCATGGAACTTCTCAACGCCGTTCAACCCAACCTACAAGACTGAGTTAATAGCGTTCTGTTACACAACCTAAAGGAGAAACTCATGGATAGAATCAGAGTCGGAATTATCGGATGCGGGGGCATCTTTCGTAACCTCCATTCCCCGTATTACCAAGAACCGTCACGTCGCGCGGACATTGTCGCTATCGCAGACATTAACGAAACCTCTGCAAACGAACAGGCGGACAGATTCGGTGCAGATGCCTCTACAGACTATCGCGCACTCCTTGATAGACAGGACATAGACGCAGTTGATGTCTGTGTCCATCCGCGTCCACACCTCGAAATCACGCGGGCCGCCGCCGCCGCTGGCAAACATATCTTGATGGAGAAACCGATGTGTTGTAACGTTGCAGAAGGCGATGAGATGGTCGCCGCCGCTGAAAACGCAGGTGTCCTCCTGATGGTCGCCTATATGATGCGGTTCGATCCGGGACACAAGAAACTGAAATCGCTATTAGACGACGGCACCCTCGGCACGCTGCAGATGGCGTATTCTAATCAGGTCGGTTATTTTTCACCCGAACGGCATCCGTGGCTCTTTGTCAAGGCAGAATCCGGCGGTATGTTGGTAGAGCAGGCGATTCACCATCTGGATATCTGGTTGTGGCTCTACGGTCCCGCTTCTACTGTCTATGGGTTCACGAGTCATGTCCCGCTCGGTGGCACCTACCCGCCTGTTCACGAAGCCGTTGAGAACAACGCCGTGCTAACCGTGCATTTCAAGAACGGTGGTGTTGGAATGATGATGAAGAGTTGGGCAGCGCAAGTCGGCCACAGCGGGAACGGTCTCGTTACAAGCAACGGTTCTGCGACGTTGACACGGCACGGACTCCGTTGGAAAACGTACGATATGGCATCGGCGGAAGAATTCACCGCACCGGTCCCCGATGACGATACCTATCGCAACGTACCTGAAGCGCAACGCCAACAGCGGTATTGGGGGATGGCAGCGAAAGGTGCGAGCATCGATCACTGGCTGCAGTGCATCGCTGGTGAAGCGGAGCCGACGACCCACGGACGCATCGGCAGAGACGGTATCGAATTAGCAGAGGCGACGTATCGCTCCTCACAAATCGGAGCCCCGATTTCATTGCCGCTGTAAGGGTTTCCGTGGAAGTCTACGCTTCAAACCTTCTTGACATCTACTTAGTTTTCGGTTACAATTAACACATCAGACAAACTGTAGATCAAAGACCAATCTACAATAGGACTTACGCATTTTTGACCCTAACGTGCTTTCTGAGACGGATAGCCTTGAAAAAACACACGCATTTCGGTTGCACAGACTAACAGTCTATGCTACAAAAGAGCGACCTGCGTAAGTCCTGTACAATTTTTCACGCATCTTACGGAAAAGGAGCATACCGATGGCAACTTCCACCAAAGAAGCCCGAATCCCTTCTGTCCCTACAGACGCGGCAATATTTTACCCGGAAGAGGATGGAAAACCTATGGCGGTCAGCGATCTTCACAGACGTATCCTTATACGGACTTTATTAGTCCTTGAAGCATATTTCGCGCAAAGTCCTGAAGTCTATATCTCTGGGGATATCCTGATGTATTACGTGGAGGGAGACCCGCGTAAATCGGTCTCGCCGGATGTGCTGGTCGCTTTCGGTTTAGGCATGAAACTCCGCAGGTCGTATCTCGTCTGGAACGAGGGCAAAGTCCCCGATTTCGTGATGGAATTCAGCAGCAAAAACACCTATCGAAAAGACTTAGGTGAGAAGATGGAACTCTATGCTTCACTGGGAATACCAAACTATTTCTTATATGATGCGGAGGGTCTCTATCTACCGTCGCCACTGATGGGCTTTGAGTTGGTGGATGGCTCATATCTTCCGATTTCAGCAGACGAGTATGGCGGTTTCCACGCTGGGGCGCTCGGTTTAGATTTCTATGTGAGTGATGTCGGCTTAGGGATTTACGACCCAGCTGCTGGAGAATGGCTACAGACTCCTGCAGAATCAGCTGCTGATCGCGCTGAAATTGCCGAAGCACGCGCTGAAGAAGAAGCTATCGCACGACAACGCGAAACAACACGCGCTGAAATTGCCGAAGCACACGCTGAAACTGCCGAAGCACGCGCTGAAACTGCCGAAGCACGCGCTGAAAAAGAAGCGGCTCGCGCTGAAAAAGCATCTAATGCACAGGAGAAGACGGAAGCCGAAGCCGTACAACTCCGAGAAGAAATCGCCCGCTTGCGAGCACGCCTACATCGAAATTCCTAATAACCCCCGTGTTAACTGGAAATCTGTATTCCCTTTGCCGTGCAGCTTGGGTGTATACTGCCGCGAGGCAACTTTCACAATCAACGATAATAACGCGTCAACATTAGCCGTCATTAAATCCAAATCCGCGCCGTAGGCGGCTTGTGTTGTGGCATCTGTAGAGACCTGAATCAACGGCACCATCACATGCGATTGCAACGGCGCACCGACGATGTGTGCAAGCGCCATGTCTACACCCGTCGCACCTAACCCCGTCAACGTCTCCGTCGGTTGATCCGTCGGTGCCTCCATGATGTGAAAACCGGCTCTTTCAACCCGCTGCCCATACGCCAAAGTTGGCGTGTCTGCCAGAAGATCCACTGATTGCTGATCGCCGACGGAAACCGATAGCCATCCCGCATTTGCTGGTACGATAACTGTGCCACCCGCAGCAACGATTGTCTGCGTCAATCGCGTTAGAGACGCCGATACCGCTTCCGTCGCTTCACCGGTTGACATCACCGCTATACAGAGATGTTCTAACCCGGCATCGACAACAGGAACAGACGGTTTATCCGCAAGCGTTTCCGAGAACCAGTCCTGTACCTTCTCAATAACCGCATCAATCCCGCCATCTAACTGTACGCTTGCCCAACCGTAGCGTTCGGGTGAGATGCCGAGATTCTGAATCTCGTGTCGGACGTGGTCGTTGTGCGTCTTCTCACAACCGTGTTCGAGGAGCAGACCGAGTGCGACCGTCGGATGCGTGAGGTGTCCGATCATCGTGCGGGTATAAATCTCCTCAGAACGTCCGCTGGAGACCCCACAACCTTCTGTATGCGGGAGTGCAACAAACCGAGAGATACCTTGCTTCTCGCCGATCTTCCGTTCATTACAACGGTGCGCAATCATCTGTGCAATCTGCCCAGAACAGAGGCTCGTCGGTAAGATTAACCCGACCTGATCCGTACGGTGCCCTGCTTCCGTTTGAAGTGCACGGAATTGCAACCTTTTGGTGTTTGCCTCTGCTGAGGTTTCAATCGGAATTGGTTCGCCAGACTGCAATTCGGATGCTGTCAACAAAGGGTCTAAATCCACGGGTCCCGTCTGTTTCCAATCGCGCCACAACGAAACTTGCGAGTGTCCAGCTTTCTCACCGACCGACCGTTCACCCGATGCAACGTCTACCGTCAGGTCCAACATAGATTCGCCGAGTTCTTCCATCGGTGTCCCGTCAAGATACGCACCGGCGTTCACGTCCATATCCTTGGTAAGCATCTCATACCGTCCGGTAGTGGTGACGATCTTAATCGTCGGTACGAACGGGAAATTTGTGATGGAGCCGTTGCCTGTAACGAAGAAAATCATGTTGGAGCCGGATGCCACCTGTCCGGCGATGCTCTCTAAATCGTTGCCGGGACTATCCATGAAGTAGTAACCGGGGTTTTCCATCAGTTGGCTGTAATTGATGACGTAATCGAGGCAGACATCGGGATGCCGTTTCATCGCTGCACCGATCGATTTAATGGCGATGTTGTAAAGTCCACGGAAGTTGTTACCACCGGACGGATTTCCCTCTGCCGAGTGTCCGTGCCATGAAACGCGTTCCTTGAACCGCTCAATCGTGTCAAGGAAAGTGCGTGCGGTGCTCAGGTCGCGGACGTTCTGTAGCACATAAGCCTCCGAACCGATCAGTTCGTCGGTCTCTGCGAGGTTAGCGCACCCGCCGTAACGGATAACCTCTTTCGCGACGTAAGCGGCGAGCGGATTGCCAGACACACCAGAGAACGCGTCGGAACCGCCGCACTGCAAAGCGATTTTCAGATATTCCAGAGACTGTTCGGTACGCGGTACACTGTTCACGGTATCCAGCCATCCGTTAATAATTTTCGTACCCTCTGCCAAATCCGCGTCGAAACTCCCTTGTAGCCGATAGAAACGGTGGACAACATCATCTAACGGATAACCTTCGCGTTGCATGTATGACTGGAGCATCTCGTTTGTAACTGCCTCGGTGCCGTAGTCAACGAGCAACATTGCGCCGATATTCGGATGGACGGTGAAACCCGCGAGCGTTCGGAGCAGCATATCAATGTTATTCGGTGTCTTGCCTTCACCACCTTCTGTGTGCGTTACAGCGACAATGCCGTCTACATTCGGAAATGTATCGGGGTTACAAACCCCTCCTACCGAACACATATCGGCGAGCTGTCTCGCGAAGCTGGAGGTCCGGGCGGTTGTTCCCATAACAACGATATAGTTCCGTGTGCCGACCCCGCGTCCCCCCGGACGGTGGTAACCACGGAAGCAACGCTCGTCCGTATAACGCGCCAGTTGCTCACCGGGACGGAATTCTGCTTCGTCTAATTGATATGGCACCATCTTGTCGCTGAAGTTTGGTGTTTCTGGCAATGTAAACGATAGGTTTCTAATGGACAACGAATCAATCATCTTCTGATTGCAGACGTAGTCGCCCGGGGCAATCGGACGTATCGCAAACCCAAATGGCAACCCCCACGACAGCAACGGTGACGATTCCGAAATCGGCTGGATCGCAAAGCGATGTCCCTCTAAAATGGTGTGCGATAGCTGAAATTGTTGTTCGTCATAGCGAATACGCGTGCCACTCTCCAATGTCTGCGTCGCGATAGCGACGTTGTCATCTGGCGCGGGTAAGCGTGCAACAGTCATAAAATCATAAGCCATACAAACCTGCTCCTTCTCCTAATAACATTAGGATTTACGCGTTCCCTCTTAAAGTCCCCCTACCCCCCTGATAAGGGGGGATATGGGGGGTTGGGGGATTTAGGGGGTTTATAGGAGTTTCTGTAGGTTGGGTTGAACGGCGTTGAGAAACTGCCTGTTGATACACCAAAAACACCCGAAAGTCAATAAACTGCGCTATCTATTCAGGAACATAGTGAAACCCAACTTTACACTTAGGGTCCCAGAAACGTCAAACCAAAGCGTTGGGTTTCACTCGGTCTCTGGTAAATGTGACGTATCTGGAGCGAGTTATGTTTTCTGTGATTTTCACGTTTTTGGTGGCAGCCGTTCAACCCAACCTACAATCTCAAAGACTACGGACCCCCCCTAAATTGACACCTATGGTAAAGTTAGAAACCGCACCCGTATAGAAGGCGTGCGTGGAACGCGAAAAAAATTAACGCCGATAGATGCTCACTTCGATAGCGTCCTGTTTCACCCACGGCAAGTCGATGTCAAACCAATGCGTCTCAGATTCATAACGTTCACGGACGTGTCCGAGATAATCCGCCATCGAATCGGCACCGATGCCGACGTTATCCGCCAAAACGGTAGCAGGATTCGTCAGACGGGATTCGATTGCCTGAAAACAGGGAAAATAGTTGCTGAAGTTGTTATCAAGGAGCAGGAAATCGACGGGGTCTTGGATACTTTTAAGTACCTCTTGGGCATCCCCGATACGTGAGTCAACGAGGTCCGACATTCCGGCGCGTTCAAAATTTGCGCGTGCCTGCGCTGCGCGGTCGGCATCTATCTCGACTGTTATCAAGCGTCCAGTCCCCGCAGCTTTCAAGACCTGTAGCATCCAGAGTCCAGAGTACCCGATAGCCGTGCCGCATTCGACGATGAGAGACGGCTTCGCTTCCTCAACACAACCAGCGAGAAACTTCGCTTTTTCCGGACCTAACATCGGGATCCGCTCTGCCCGACACTGCGCCTCAACCTCTTGCAAAACCTGTTCAAACATAATAAATCTCCATTTGATATCTGTTAGCAGATACGATAAATTTTTATAGTTTTACGGCATCCTTCTCTCAAAACAATCATACACGAAAACCGGTTTTGAGGTCAAGGTGCACATCCAAACCGTAGTGGTGGCAAGCCGTTAACAATCTCCACCGTTTTGAGGCTCACAGTGATGACGCGAGCGATGAGGTCTACAATATATTGCGGTTCCGATTCTCTGTTCGGGTCGCTGATGATGCCGCTCCGCCTGTCTATCTTGACGCGATACTGATCCACCACCCACTCCAACGCAGACCGGTTGCCTAACTTATAATCATACACTTCAGCAGGGATACCCTCTATCGTCAGGAAATCGTTGTATTTCAGCTGCGTCTTGTCTTTAGAGAGTCTCATCTTCTCGACGCGCCAATCCACTTTCATCCCCGGCGTTTCGATGTATTCCAATCCATCAAATTTCGGAACGGATTCGTAGTTGACGTGGAGGGCTGCTAACGCTGCACCTGCTTTGGCGAACCCGCAGAAATCTTCGGCAAACGGGATATGCGGTAGGTCGCGCTTGAGATTCATTTCGTATTTCTCGCGATAGACAGGATGGTGCAGGAGCCCGTAGGTGTATTGGAAGATATCCCACTTGGTAATCGTGTCGTCGTTGTAGTGGGTTCGGAACTGTTTCAATGCCCAATCGGTGATGTTCTCTTGACGATTTGTACCGTCTTCGTTGTAGGTGTAGAACGGAAAGCATTGAGTACCACCATTAAAAGAGTTTGAAAATTTCAACTCAAGGATTCCATTAGCAATTTGACACCTGAAAATATCGTGTCCTCGTCCGCTAACACAGATCACTCTATTTTCATTTTCAGTTTCAGGTGTTGGAAAAATAGAGGGAAAGTGAGATACTTCATCATTCATGATTCGATCAAAAAATAGGTAAGATTTTGTGAAAGGACGATAGAATAGATTTCTTACCTGGTCCTCAGCGTACTCAGCGATTTTAATTCGTTTTAATTCCCTTTTTAAGTTACGACTCCACTTGATTTTCTTGTCATCAGAAATCACAAAATCATCAACATCGGTATCCTGATCTGGTCTCCGCTCCCATTTGAACACTTGCTCATTGTAGGTCTCAATCATTTCGTTTATGTTATTAGTCAGTGCGTTTCGGTTGAAATTGCATACCCATGCGTCACGGTTCGTACTGACACCAAGACTATAAATTTTGAAGATAGCACCTACCGCATCATCTCTTTTTGCTTTCGTTTCTTTGGTTCCTAAGGGGATAAAAGTATCAAACTCAGCGTGTAGCCCCTCGGTTAGCCATGCGTGGCGGTTGTCAGGTTGGATGGATTTCCACTTAATGCTGCCTATATGCTGACGATTATTCAAAAGGTCGAACTTCTGGCTTCTGTTCCACGAGTCATTAGCGCGATAGTAAAAGATTTTAGGTTTCTCTGATGAATTCTGATTATTTTTTACAAAAAGGTTGATACTTACACCAACGCGAATACCAAATACATTGGCATCTGAAACCTGCAATCCCTTCCGCGCATTTCCACCTAAATCCAAAATATAGATTACGTCGAAATCTTGTGCGACGTGTTTTCGCATGCCATCAAATGCTATACCGTCAAGAAATCCGTTGTTCGTCACGAATGCAACAACGCCTTCTTCTCCAATTCGCTTTGTTGCCCACCGAATCGCTTTGACGTATGGATCGTAGAGTTTGTTTCTCAGTGTCGCTTCAGAATCCTTTACATACGTCTCTGCAACGCGTTCGTCCATCGTTTTATATTTCCGGTTCTTGTTGTTGTCGTTCTCGTTAATCTGTCCCATATTGTACGGTGGATTGCCGATGACGACGAACATATCCGCTGCCTTCTGTCTCGCGACGCGTTCTGTGTTCTCACGCGTGAAGAGTTCGCCTTGCTCCTGCTCAAGCAGTTCAAATGTATCCGCCAACGCGATGCCTTCAAAAGGTAGATATATCCCCGTCCGTTGGAAGTACTCCTGTTCGATATTAAGACTGGCGATGTAGTAGGGCAAGAGCATCACCTCGTTGCAGTGGAGTTCATGCCGGTATTTCGCTTCCAACGCCGTGCCTCGGATGTCCTGCATCAGCCGGACGATGAAGTTTCCCGTCCCAACAAACGGATCGATGATATGTACGCCGGTATCTGACAAGGACCGACCGAACTCGGTTTTCAGAATCTGCTCGACGCTTCTCACCATGAAATCGACGATGGGTTGTGGCGTGTAGACGATGCCGTGTGTGTCTGCGACATCCTCGGAGAAGCCTTGAAAGAACTTCTCGTAGAACGTGTTGAGGAAATGCTGTTTCTGGGTGAAATCTCTGCAGAGCGTCGCTGCCTGTTCGATAGCGACATAGAACCGATCCAAGGGTGCGAGAAACGCGTCTCGGCTCACGGCGTGCCGCATCAGTGCATCGCTGACGTTTTCAATCTCGCGTGCGATGATGTTTCTGCGTGTGAAATCCGATCGCTCAAAAACTGTGCGGAAGATGCGTTCGGTGAGGATGTGTTGGATGAGCATCTCCTCGACAGCATCCTGTGAGAGTTCGGGGTTGATGGCGGTACGGCAGGTGTCATAGAAATCGGAGAACGCCTCTTTGAACGCTGGATCGGTATCGTGGCGTTGGTCGATGCGTGCTTTGAGTTCGTTTGCGAGGTCTGGGACATGCTCCCTGAAATCCGAGACGGCGGTCTGCCAGTTATCCAAAGCCGGTGGCGTATATGTGAACAGGTGATGGAGTGCGGCGATGAGTCGCGCCGGTTCGGTGATGTCCAGGTCCAAAGCGACCTGTCCGTTCTGATATAAGATAATGCGTTCTGGGGTCTGGAAGAAGGTGTTATCAAGCGGATAGCCAGCCTGCTGCTTTTCTGAGACGGCTTTGGGGAGGTTGTCGTCTATATCTTTCGCCTCCCAATAAGCGAACGGGAGCCCGTATTCGTCGAGGATCGCACCGTCGATAACGATACGATTTCCGTTTGGCGTGCGCATCGCGTATTGTGCGATGAGTGTGGCGTTCACCTGTTTTGCGCAGCTATCCAATAGAAAAGCGAAGGGGTTGCTGACCGCGCCTTCGTGTGTAACGGCGTGTCGGTCGTACTGCTGGAGCGTGGCATAATAGTCTCGGATTGCCCTATGGCTGGGTTTGAGGTTGAGTTGCGGCATGCGGATATGATAACAAGGATGGGGATCTGAATCAAGCGAAAAAGTAGAGGTGGAAGGTTGGGACCCAGGCTCGGTAGGTGCGGTTTGATGAAGTTTAAGAAAATAAATCGGCTGATATTTCTCAAAAGTTTTCCTAAAGCCGTAATTATCAAGGTTCTTTAGGGTTAGGTTTATGAAAATGCGCCATGAACTCTATGAGCATCTGTCTTTCTCCAGTGAGCTGCAGTTGTATTTGATGAAATGTGCGTCGCTCTGAGATGCTAATTTGTAGCAACATCAGATAACTCATAACTTTTATACCGAGACTCACATAGGCCCCGTGTCTGCTTTCAAGACTCATGGCGGAGACGCGTAAACTTGATTTCAAATACCGCCAAAACTGTTCAATACCGTGGTGTTGTGCCCAAATCCTTAGTGCCTCGCAGGTGCGCAGGGGTTTGCCAAAGACTAAGAGTGTGCGTATTTTTCGGCGATCTCGAAAGAAGATGATGACACAGTTGCCGAAAGTTGGACTTTCTGCTTTGAGTCGGCAAACAGGTTTATCGCAGCCCCATTGATCTTCAGACAACTGTATGCGTTTTTTATGCGCCGAAAGTTTCGCCTTTCTATCGCCGATACGCATGACATAGTTGTTTTTGCCGTGAACCAATATAGAAGTAAATCCGAAATCCGATAAGGCATCAACGAGTTTTCGACTGCCATACCATGAATCAAAGGTGATCGGATACTTTCTCAGATCAATGCCTTGGGTATCAAAGCACTCTAAGACTTCTTGGATCATAGCCATAACGAGACTCGGTTTATCTGTGTTGCCCCGTCCCTGTTTACTGACGAGACGCACGTCTAATGGAATCACGCGATCCCCAACGGTCAGTGTCATTCCTAAGACGTTCTGACACCAAATCGGGGTCTTGTGTTTCTTTGAGTAGTAGGTTGAAGTGTAAGCGAGCGTCTCCCCTTCACGAGGGAGGTTGCTATCATCAATGCTGAGGGTGATACGCCGCCGGGATTGTGTTGACGCACTCTTGCTTTCAGCGTCTTTGATGAAATCAACTGCCATCGCACACCCGAGTCGGAGGTTCAAAGCCTTTGCGTGATAGAGACTCAGAGCGGCAAGTCTTCGATAAAGACGTGCCTTCGGTAGTTTCAACGCATCAGCAACTTGATTCGGGTTGTAAAGTCCAAAGAGATGAGAAACGCACAGCAATACGAGCGTCTCAACGATTTGCTGAGTGATCCTCCGAAAGTAAGAAGAAAGAAGGTCTTGAAAAAAGATTGTAGATTTGATAAGGTGATACTGCATGAGAGGTCCTCCTAAGTGTTCACTGAAAGTGGTTCTTCTATGAACGATTAGGATGCCATCTCATGCGCTAAAAATCAAGCAACTTTTTCAAAACAGACGCATTTTCACTTCGCTATACCTACGATCTCGTGATTATTACTACCTCCTTGATAGATTTGAGAAATACCAGATCGGTAATTCTATATTTTCCCCAGGCCCGGTAGGTTCGGTGTTTTTGCTGGGGTGTTTCTTCTAGGAACCGAACCGGACTGCCAAAGGAATTACCGAATTAATAAATTAATCTTTATCAACCGAACTGGGTTCTACGCGGAAACACTGAAGACTTTAAAAACCTCTTCAGTCCTGTAAGGTTTATTTGCTTGGGGTTTTTGCTTGGATGTTTCTGCGGATTTCTTCAGCATGTCTATAGCAGCGTATAGCCAAAAAACCTAAACCCCGTAGGGGTTTTTTCGCAGCGTTTTATAACGAATGTAATAAACATTCCGCCCTTACAGGGCTTAGGAGACGGAGGAGACGCATCTCTATAAACATAATGAAGAAACACCCAAGCAAATAAACCCTACGGGACAAAAGAGGTTTCTGAAATCCTCAAGTTTTCCGTGTAAAATCCGGTTCGGTTGCAAACCGAACCTACCGGGCCTGGGGTCTGAGACGGTTGTTATTTCTTAAATTGACACCTATGGTGTGCCTATGTTTTACACAGTGCGGCTTCAATTCCCTTCAAACGGGAAAGCGGATCCAAAGGAACATGGATGGAATTTTATAGCGATAATCAAGTAATTAGTTTCAATTCCCTTCAAACGGGAAAGCGGATCCAAAGTTAAATCATAATGGGACATTATAATCTCCTTTGAAAAATAGTTTCAATTCCCTTCAAACGGGAAAGCGTATCCAAAGTGATGTGACATCCGATATTATAGATGTAAGAAACCAAATGTTTCAATTCCCTTCAAACGGGAAAGCGTATCCAAAGGTATAGACAACAAGGCGAAAGCCATATCCTACTACTACAGGAGAGTTTCAATTCCCTTCAAACGGGAAAGCGTATCCAAAGCTACTTGAAGATTTTATATTGCCGATTCTCGATCTTAAGTTTCAATTCCCTTCAAACGGGAAAGCGGATCCAAAGACAATGGCTAATTTTGATGTAAATCCTTATCCAGTGTTTCAATTCCCTTCAAACGGGAAAGCGGATACAAAGTAATGAGTAATAATTTGTGTTTTCGTGAGGTTAAGTTTCAATTCCCTTCAAACGGGAAAGCGGATCCAAAGATGAATATAATCGTCTCAACAAACATAGAATAGGTGGTTTCAATTCCCTTCAAACGGGAAAGCGTATCCAAAGAATTGGTTGATTACGGCTTTAATGTGAGAGACTAAGTTTCAATTCCCTTCAAACGGGAAAGCGTATCCAAAGCAGAACCAACCGCAACTGACGCAGAGAAAGCCGCCTAAGTTTCAATTCCCTTCAAACGGGAAAGCGTATCCAAAGATTATGCTTCACGGCGGTGTGAATACAGGAAAAACACTCCAGTTTCAATTCCCTTCAAACGGGAAAGCGTATCCAAAGTAACATGTTGCCAAATGAAATAAAAGATATAGTATTGTTTCAATTCCCTTCAAACGGGAAAGCGTATCCAAAGCAAAATACTTCAGCCCATATGACTCATACCCATTCACAGTTTCAATTCCCTTCAAACGGGAAAGCGTATCCAAAGCAAAATCGCAAAAACTAAACATAGCACAACAGTGGTTTCAATTCCCTTCAAACGGGAAAGCGTATCCAAAGTTCAAACAAGCTTATACAGCGATACCAGCATCATCGTTTCAATTCCCTTCAAACGGGAAAGCGTATCCAAAGAGAATGGTGTTACTATCTTTGGCAATGGGAACATAGTTTCAATTCCCTTCAAACGGGAAAGCGGATCCAAAGTCGTGTGATTTCTGCGGTGCCGTCATGGAAGAACACTGGGTTTCAATTCCCTTCAAACGGGAAAGCGTATCCAAAGTGAGAGATTGGGGCTGGACAGGCGCGACGCTGAGCAGTCAGGTTTCAATTCCCTTCAAACGGGAAAGCGTATCCAAAGAACGTAGTTTCTTGAATTACGAGTGCGCTATTTTTGAGGGTTTCAATTCCCTTCAAACGGGAAAGCGGATACAAAGTATGACAACGTTCTATACTGCATAAACTTCATCGAAGAGTTTCAATTCCCTTCAAACGGGAAAGCGTATCCAAAGCCAAGAAAATCACTACTCTGTACAAGAGTACTTTGTTTCAATTCCCTTCAAACGGGAAAGCGTATCCAAAGAACATCAAACTACAGGGGATGCAAGCGAACCCCTCAAATCGGGAGTTTCAATTCCCTTCAAACGGGAAAGCGTATCCAAAGTTAAAAGTTTTTGAAACAGCAGTGTGGGGATTTTTAACTATCGTCACCTTATGCATTATCATAGTTGCGATTTTTCATGTGTGGTTATAAATGGTAAATATGGGCATAGATCGAGAACAAATCAATAATTTTAAAGGAGACCAATAATGTTTAGAAAATCAGTTTTAGTATTAGCGTTATTATTGTGTGTAGTGTCGGCATATAGCGACAAAGAAATATGTATTGTAGACCGTTCCGATATCATATCCAGAATTGAAAATCGGTCGTTCCCGTCACTTTTTGGTGCGTGGGATTACAAAATTATTAACCACCCAAAACCTTTTGAAGTACTGGATTGGGAGACTCGAAAGAAATTACAAACCTATAATGATTTGTATTGGTCTGGCTTGTTTCGTGGATTACACTGGGATTTTGATTCAGGCGAATATAAAATTACCACTGTTGTTGGAGGCGTGAATTACAACTTAAAAGTTAAAAGCGAAATGCTGGAACTCAATCCGAACTTTTTGTTTCTCGTGCCGTTAAATGTGTATGGAGCTTATCCGCAAGTTTATCCAGATAACTGGGGATACTGGCTACGTGATGAAAATGGAGAACGAATCAAAGATGAAGGCTGGGCGGAATATCTCATCGATTACACTTTGCCAGGTGCGATAGACCATTTTGTACAGCGGACAGTAGCAATAGCCAACTGTGGATTACACGATGGGATTTTTATCGATTGGTGGAGCGAAAATCCAGTATTTGATGTTGGACCCGAAAATATAGATCACTATTTTCATGGAAACAGAGCAGACGCTCTTATCGAACTCGCCAGACGAATTCGAGAATCTGTCGGTGACGATTTTTTAATCATTGTTAATACAAATACTCGTAAAATCCCACGTTCAGCACCGTATATCAATGGTGCTTATATGGAAGTTACCTCTGGTGGCAAACCCAATGGCTACACACGCGACGAATTAATGCAAATAGAGGATTCGCTGTTATGGTATGAAAATAATTTAAGACAACCAACAGCCAATTGTTTAGAAGGTTGGGCGATCCGAACGATCCCGATGAATCACGAACGAAATTTAAAACAAGCACGAGCGATTATTACATTAGGACTTACACATTCTAATAGTTATATTACTTATTCTCCAGGTATCGTAAAAATAAACCACGAACACTTTTACGAAATTTGGGAAGGGCATTATGCTGAACATGATGCAGGTATCCCGCATGGGCATACACACCAGAAATATTGGTATGACTTTTACAATGTTGATTTAGGCAAACCGATCGGAGAAAAAGCAAAAACCTATAATGGTATCGACGGTCTATTCATCCGAGAATTCGCACGAGGTTGGGCAGTATATAACCGTAGCGGTAGTGAGAGGGAAGTTCAATTTGAACGGCACGTGATAGGCAAAGCGAGCGAATTTGGTGGCACTACACATGTTATCGGTGACTTGGACGGCGAGATATATCTCAAAGGTAATCCACACGATATTAATGCTGACGGTGTAATTAACATACTTGATTTAGTAGTAGTAGCAAATGCACTGGGATCATTCGGTGGAGTTGCTGATGTTAACGGTGACGGCGTGGTTAATATACTTGATCTTGTGCTAATCTCCAGTGCATTTTAATTTGTATTCCGAAACAAAGCGTTCATAATGCCTTGCGTTTATAGTATTGGATAATTTTTGGATACCTGCTTCCGCTATCTGAACATTCGATCTGCCGTCTACATCTAAAAAATTATAGATGGATGCGATAACTTCTGGCGTATTGGCTATCAATTCCTCATAAGTGACTTCCATAACATCAAAATCCAGTTCCGTGAATAACGTTCGAATTTTAGCGTCATATTCACTATTAGCAACTAAATGCCGATATATCAGATCGAAATCGTATATGACCGCTGTTTTTTTATCGTTTGAAACGTGATCGGAAGTGATTATACGATTTTTCTCGCAAATGGCTGACGATACTGCTCTCCGAATTTTATCGGTTCTCGTGTTATGGATAATTTTGCAACCGATAATTTGAGGCAAAATTATAGGTGCTATGTCCGTCTGAACTCGCACATTTTCAAAATCTATGCGATTATCGCTACCTATTGTAAGCAGTCTTTTCAAGTTTCAATTCCCTTCAAACGGGAAAGCGTATCCAAAGAGACCCCATTTTAAGCCCAGTGGGGCCGTGGCTCCAAAACGCCAAAACCAAACGCGAGCTGCTCGAGGCTTTTTTTACCTCAAAATTTTCCCCAAAAATCCCGCAAACCCACGTGTGCATTGACCCAAACACGATTTTTTAGCAAAAATGGCTTCAAACATAGACACCACGTGCGTTCTTGGGCATTTTAAGAGGCATCGGCACTCGGTTACCGAATCGCGTAAGTTGCGTTCGGGTTGATACGTTAATAAGTATACCCTAAATTCGCACATAAGTCAAATTTTTTCTGTTTGTGGAAGATTGGAAGAGAAGTCGTCCTGTCTATCAAAAAAATTTGCAACCAAATCCACAGTTTGGTGTATATTATAGATAAGCACCTCCGGAGGTATCCGATGCCTGACTTAGACGATGAATTAATGGAACGCTACCAAAAAGGTGACGAAAACGCGTTTACGCTTCTCGTGCGCCGACATCAGCAGCCGCTTGTCAATTTCATTGCTCGGTTCATCAACGACAGGGACAGTGCGGAGGATCTCGCGCAGGAAACCTTTATCCGTATTTTTAAAGCCGCAGATCGCTACACATCGGAGGGTGCGCATTTTAAAACGTGGATGTATCACATCGCCTCGAATCTCTGCAAAAATGAGCTGCGAAATCGAGGACGACGTGACCGATACAGAGTTGATAACGTCGTGAACAGCGAAAACAATAGTGACGGAGATACAGAGCAGATTGATTTAATCGGGAATGCCCCAGCGAACCCGGCTTTCCAACCCGAAGTCGCACTCGAACGCAAAGAATTGCAGAACGCTATCCAGAAAGCGATCTCAGAACTGCCAGAACAGTATAGACTCCCGCTTGTGCTTCGCGACTTACAAGGTCTGAGTTACGATGAAATCAGTGAGGTACTTGAACTTCGGAGCGGTACGACGAAATCTCGGATCAACCGCGCCCGACTCATGCTCAAAGAAAAGTTAAAACCGTTTATTTAATAGTTGTCAGTTAACAGTACGGAAACGAGTACGTTTCCTTTCGGTTGTCAGTTAAAGAGGTTGGTTGTGGCAGTGACAGGAAATATCCCAGACACAATGTCTTAACTGAAAACTGAGTACCGACAACTGATAACTATCCAGGAGTGAATTATGAACTGCGTACAGGCTGAGGAACACTTCTCCGCCCATCTTGAGGACACACTTGATTACGAAACGCTGCAGGATTTTGAAAGCCACCTTACAGCATGTGAAACGTGTCAAGGCGAGTATGCTCGATTTCAGGATTCCGTTAACGCGGTACAGCAATTGCCACAGGTAGAACCGTCGCCGTACTTTATGTCAACATTGCAACAACGGCTCAGGACAGAAGAGAGCGAGACCGGTAGCATTAAAACACGCTGGTATCGGTTACTTGACGTGTTTCGCCGTCCGAAGTGGGCAATCAGTGGCGTTATCGCCATGATCCTCGCCGTAACTGGCACCTATTTTTATCAAGACCTCCGTCCAGCGTCGGTATTACCGACACCTCGAACGGAACAGATAGCGACATCGCCTGAGGTTTTTCCGGTACAGCCACCCAGACGTGTCGTTGGAAATAGTAATCAACTTTTGCGAGGAAGTGTTATCTCAACACCCACCGAACCGATGCAGCAACGTTATATGTTAAAGCAGGTAAGTTATACCACTGCCTCTACCAGCGGCGGACTCTAATTTAGGAACCTACAAACAGTGCAAGCGGGATTTGATGAAGATTAATTTTTTAATTCGGTAATTTTTAGGGAAGTCCGGTGCGGTTCCTAGAAGAAACACCCCAGCAAAAACACCGCACCTACCGGCCCTGGAGAAAATATAGAATTACCGAAATGTTTTCTTAAACTTCATCAAACCGAACCTACCAGTGCAGGCGGGGTTTCAAACCCCGCCTGCAGTGAGCACTTGCCGATAGCCGAAAGCGAATAAGCAATTAAGGGTACAAGCATGTATATTATAGAATCGAAACGCCAACAATTGATCATCGGGATGCTCAGCCTACTGTTCTATGCGGTCACACCGAGTATCGCAAATGAGAGTGTCCTGAAACTCTTTGAAAAGGAATTCCAGAAGATCGTCACCGATGCGCGTCCTGCCCTTGTAAAGGTCGTAGCGACGCAAAAAACGGCGATGCCATCCCTGCCGGACACTGAAAAGTTGGTATTTACCCGCCAAAATATCAGTTCCGGGATCGTTATTGATGCCCATGGACACATCGTGACAACGACCTTTGAATTGGAGAAACCGAGTAAGATTGAGGTCGTCTTTAACAATGGAGAGGTCTCTACAGCAGAACTCGTCGGTATTGATACATTCACCGATATTGCAATCCTCCGCGTTTCAGATGCCCACTCGGCAACCACGCCTCCGCAAAACTCTAAAACTGCGCTACGCGTGAAGTCGGGTGATTCCTCAAAAATTGATACCGGTTCTTGGGTTGTAACGATGGGCAGCTCCTACGGACACAGCCCGATTGTCTCTTTCGGCATCGTTGGGGGTTGGGATACTTTACCGGATCAGTTGTGTGGAAAATTGATTAAAATCAATGCTGCGGTTACGCCCGGCAACAACGGCGGTGCAGTCGTTAACACGTCAGGAGAGATCGTCGGAATGATACTCGCAGTCTTGACAGAGCCGCCTTATACCGTCAATTCATCAACCGGCATGCTTCTCCAGGAAGAGCGTGATCCGGATATCTCACAATTCTTCGTCCAAGAGTTATCGCCGGAGATTACCTTCGCGCTGCCGATAGAGATGGTACGTTCAGTCGCCAAAGAAATCATAGAGCACGGAAAAGTCGCACGCGGTTGGCTCGGTGTTGAGGTTAACGTGGGTAAGTCTGGTGTTTTCGTCACCGGAGTCATTGAAGAGAGTCCGGCAGACAAAAGTGGGATTTTACCGAGAGATATTATTCTTGAATTCAACAAAACGCCTGTCCGTTCCTACAACGAGTTGCTGAGATGCGTTATCAGTGAACGCCCCAAAACGGAGGTCCATCTCAAAATCGGTAGAAACGGTAACGCGCAACATCGGACGGTCATATTAGGCGAGAAAAAGTAATAAATAGTTATAAGTTGTTGGTTATTGGTTGTCGGTTAAGAGATTTCAGCGGTAAATCCAACCCTCTTTTAACTTATAACTTATAACTTATAACCAATAACTATTAAAATCGGGATTACGAACCGCTCCTACTGCGTTATCTTCGCAAACTCAGCGAGGTACGCCGCTGCGATCTCACGATTCTGCTTGATAATCAAGAGGTTCTCGCTATTCCGTTTTTCCGCGTTCTTGGAAAAGTTATAGGAGCCTGTAATAACTGTCTCGCCATCAATAACGATCACCTTGTGGTGCATAGCCCCTCTGTTTTTATCCAGAACGACAGACAGACCTGCTTCTTTCATTGACTTATATTCGGAGTATGGATTATCTGTCTGCCTTGCTTCAAACACACCCCGGACATCAACACCTGATTTAAAACGATCTCGCATCGCACTGCCAAGTGCGTCGTGTGTAAACGAAAACGCCATAAAATGGATGGACTGCTCCGCAGACCTAATCTCTTTCAGCAGTGGCGAAATCGTGTCATCCGCTGGTGAAAAATAGGTAAAAATCTCTGTCTCATCGCTTAACTTTATTTTCGGATACGCCACAAACGCATCAGAAGGTTTTCCCGTCTGTGCTGCCAGAAACAGTTCTCGGAACTCTTGTGTGAAGTTATACGCCAGTTGCGCTGAATCAATGAGTATGACGTTATTACTGTTCTTATATGCGCCGTTATACGTGATGTTATAAGAACCTGTCCAGACGTACCGCTCATCAATCACGATAAACTTGTGATGCATCAATCCGTCATCATCACCGTCGTCAACAACACGAATCCCAACCTCTTGCAAGCGTTCAATCTCGGAGTCATCGATATTATCCGCTTCCGTTACGATTCGCACCTGCACACCACGTTTATATGCATCTATTAGCGCATCGGCTACCGGCGCGGCATCCAAATCATAGAGTGCGGCATCAACGCGCACCTTCGCAGCACCGAGTCTGTGGACAAGTCGTTTTTCCAAGGAATGTGGACTGTTAACCGCACCGACTTCACTGAAGTAGACCTCCCACGGCACCTCAGTCGTCGGTTCCGGTCTATTCTTGTAATACCTGATCCCGAATCCGACTGCGATGGCGCATATTAAAATGAGAATGAACGGTACGAATAACTTCGGTTTACTGACCTGCGATGCTGCTGAGGTGTCGTGTACGCTCGGATCTGTGTTCATATTTTTCAGACTCCCCACCGCTCCCGAGATGCCTCTAAAGACTCAATCTCTGCGTCCTCCTGCTTCCAGGCGTAATGTCCCTTCGGCTTTTCACCGATCCATCTCTCGTCAATCGGTTCAGCGGCGAGTTGATAGCGCGTATCTGCGGTTATCCGAATTTTATTAGACGTGTTAACCAAGGAAGCATGCATAAAGAACATACTGAAAATGATAACATCGCCTGCAGAAAACGTCGTTGTCGCCCACTGCCCACCAAATTTCTCAACGATTTCGAGCGGATCGTCGCTGAAATGTCCTTCAATCATATCACGATCAACATCCGATTGCCCGTAAGTGGCACGGACTTTCTCAAACCGGTTAGAGCCGAGACAGAAGACGATGGGACCCATGTCAAGCGACACATCCCCAAACGGGGTCCAACAGGAGTAGAGGTCTTGCGTGCCTCGCCCCATAAAGACGATATCGTAGTGTATCGGGGAACCTGATCCGGGTCCTGCCGTGCGGAGCCATTTGAAATCGAACGTCCGCGCCTCGCCACCGAGGAGCCGTTTGAAGAAGTCCATCACCGGCGCGCCTTCAACGACTGCCTTGAATGCTGGCAGCTGCGTTAACACCTTATTGCCCATTGAACCGGTCGATGTCGGTTCGGGATAATCCGGATTGAAGATGCCATCCATTAAGGGTGTCTCCGGTGCGAGCATCCCTTTCGCTGCGAGTTTCTCCAGAATCCGGCGGCGTGCCGTGAGGACAGCGTTTTTATCATGGAGTCCACGAATGAGGAGGTACCCGTCCGCTGCGATGCGTTCTTTCAGCGCATCAGGGTCGTCAAGGATGTCATTACTATCCCGTAAATCCGTGCTGACTTCCACTTCCTGATGCAAAAAAGGTAATTTTAATGTTCCTTGCGGTTTGTCGAGTTGGTTTGATAACACAATACGCTCCTTTTATAGTGGAATCCGTAAAACCGAATCGCTTTTTACAACGCCTTTCTATAAACATTCCGCCCTTACAGGACTGAAGAGATTTTTGAAGGTTTCAAGGTTCCTGTGTAAAACTCGGTTCGGTTGATGAAGATTAATTCATTAATTCGGTAATTTATTGGTGAAGCCCGGTTCGGTTGCAAACCGAACCTACCGGACCTGAGGAAGATATAGAATTACCGATTTATTTTCTTAAACTTCATCAAACCGAACCTACCGGGCCTGGGTCCTACATCTTTAACCAGGCGAGATTAAAGCGATAGTGTAGACGGCTGCTAATTAGATGAATGATCCCGTTCTGCCCTTGGCAGACAGCGAGATACCCACCCGGTTCGGCACTGTTGCGCCCCATTGTAAAGTGTCGTCCGTCCATCGTTTCGATTTCCCGATCAGCCCCGTCGTCTGTGACCAGACGGATATGTTCCCACGTTTCGCCATCGTCATAAGACAACGCAGTAAAGAGTCCGGTAACGAGGCGTTCCTCTCCAGAAGCATCAACAATCGGCATCGGGGTCAGTTCCCGACGATCACCGGTGAAAGATGCCAAGAAAATGGGACCTTCCTGAAGGCGTAAGAGAACGCACCGTTGTCCACCGGAAAGCACAGGGAATTGGCTTGCGCTGTAGTGCCATGTTTTACCACCATCTGCCGAGACGCTTTTCGGCATCCGTCCATCAATCGTATCGCCGCGCCCGTACGCCATCAGTCTCCCATCGGTGAGTTCAACCACAGCAGCGTGGATACCGGCGATCCAACCGCCCTGTTTTCCTGCAGCGAATTCCGGGATCGGCTGCCCTTCGCCCGGATCGTACCACGTCTCCGCATCATCGTCGCTGATCCATATCGCGGTGCCGCCGTTGCCACCGCTCACTGCGTCACAAGCGAGGAGTATAGAGCCGTCCTGCCTCCGAAAAACAGAAGCGATCGGCATGTGTCGGAGACGGTGTTCCGGTGAAATGAAGCGCGGCTTCGACCACGTCGCGCCGTTGTCGTCAGAATAACGCATCACCAATGCCAAGGGTCCCCACGTCGCGGCAGCCGAGAGTCCGTTGAAATGATAAATCCGTCCGTTCTCGTTCCGCCAGAGAGAAGTCGCATGATTGTTGCGGTCCGGGGGTCCCCAGAACGGTTCGGCAGGCTCCCATTCCGTTTCACCAAAACGCAGTCGGCTTGCGGCAACCGTCAACTCACGTCCGCGCTCCGTCACGCATGAATACCACGCTGCGAACATATCACCGTTCGGGCATTCTGTTATCGCTGGGACGTGGTTATGCGCTGAAAAGAGCGGTCCATTCGAGCCGTCTGGAATTTTAACGAACGTCAACGGCTCCGCGAAATAGGGGACGTTACGTTCACCCCCTTGATAAGGGGGGCCGGGGGGAGTTCTTTCCTCTACAGGTTCCTGTTTGACATCACGTCCCCAGCGTGCTACTTTCGGGACAGGTATAGCCGATGTCTGCGGCATTTCACCGCAAACAACCCGAAATCCGATGTACCAGTGCTTATCTTCAGGCACCGCCCCCATCCGGTTCGCAGAACGCAGATAACAGAGCAACGTCGAATGACTGCCACCCCGCGTAACCCGATACAGACCGGCTTCTCTCCCGACCGGATCCACCTGTGACTCCGGTTCGTAAGTGCCGTACCAATCTTGGCACCACTCTTCGACATTTCCGTGCATATCGTAGACCCCCCACGGATTCGGTGGTGTGCGTCCGACGTGCAGCGGCATGATCTCCTCTACACCACGACTCCGCCCGGCATCCGGGTACCAACTCTCACCAACGTTTTTATGGAACTCTGAGGGCAGTGTATCACCGGTATGAAAGTGGGTCGTTGTGCCTGCACGGCATACGTATTCCCATTCCGCTTCGGTCGGCAGTCGGTATGGAACGCCTTCCTTCTCGGAGAGCCATTCGCAGAAGCGCGTTGCATCGTGCCAATCGACAAACACGACGGCTTCGTCATCGTCTTTAGAAAAGCCGACGTTCCGAAGGCTGGGCAAGTCCCGATGTGTCGGGTCAAACGCCGCATACTGCGCGTTGGTCACCTGAAAAACACCGATGTAAAATGGGGTTGTGAGCGTTACCGGATGCACCGGTTTCTCATCCCAATCGCCGTCGCGGAGATGCGGCTTGTTTTCCGTCAATTCATCTGATAGCGACGCGTTCTCTGACCCCATCATAAAACTGCCCGGTTCAATCCGTACAAATTGCATACCGAGTGAATTCGTCTGTGTCAGTTTCCCGTCAAACACTAACTTCTGCATAATTTCCTTTCCTATTCGGACCTTATCAAAATTACCGCCTGTTTTCACGCCTATTCTTCTCATTATACCAATCCGTTCCCAATTTGTCACGAAAAATGCACAAAAAACATTTCCTTTGACTTTTTTCGGCACTTCTGCTACATTATTTATAACTGTCTGGCAGGTTCTTGTCTTTTCTTCCGTTAAAGTGTATGAATTTAACCTTCGACAGTTGCTGGTTATCATAGGTTCTCAAATCAGTAAGTTGCGATATTCCGTACAAGAACCTAACAAAAACAATTGCTTAGAGATCAAGCAAATATCTATTTTAGGGAGCGAAAGTTTGAAAATGAAGATTATCTTTGGACTACTTTTCCTGATTTTGATAAGTGTTACAACGGTTTGTAGCGCGCAAGACCTTGTTCTGCATCTCTCCTTCGACGCGTTAGAAGGCGACGTTGTAAAAGATTTATCCGAATTCGGTAACGATGCGACCTTTAATAAGGGTAATCCGAAATTGATTGACGGTGTCTTCGGAAAAGCACTGGAGTTCGATGGCAAAACCGCTGGTGAAATCGCCGACAGTCCGAGCCTCGATATTGTTGATGCCATCACGATTGAGTTTTGGGCACTTGTCAAGGGCGGCGAGGCAATCCAGAGCGGCGTTGAGAAAGGCACTGCCTGGGTCGCCGGTCTATACAATCTCGCAGCACTCTACAACGGCGGGACGATCCTTCAATTTTTTGATCTCCCGGAACCGTGCAACGACGACAATATCGGTCCGAGCATCCAAGATGGCGAATGGCACTTCCTCGCTGGGACTTGGGACGGTGATGACATTAAACTCTACATTGACGGTGAACTCGAAGCAGAGATGCCGTGTAAGGGTGAACTATCACCGAACAACGACTCCCTCTATATCGGTGCCCGCGGCGCAAGTCAACGGTTCCTTACCGGTGCCCTCGATGAAGTCAAAATCTATAATTACGCTTTAACCAAGGATGAGCTGCTCCAGGATATGGCGACACCGGTCACCTTGTCCGTTGATGCCCACGGTAAATTGGCAACCTTCTGGGGTCACCTGAAGACCGACTAACTGTCCAGAAAAGGACTCTCAACGAAAGCAATACGCCATCTTTTGGCACAGCGTGGAGGTTAGGAAAGTTTGTTATACAAAGGTCCAACGTTTCTTCTTATTATCTTATTAACGTTAATAATTGGCTGCGCACTTCCTTTCGGGGGTAATCTAACGCCTGAAGAGCTGGTTGCAGTCGTTACAACCGATAGAGGCATATTCGTAATCGAGTTCTACCCCGATGCCGCCTCTGTGGCGGTGGCCAATTTCATCAAACTCATCAACCAGAAGTTTTATGACGGTTTAACATTTCATCGTATTATCGAAGGTTTCGTCGCTCAGGGTGGTTGTCCGGTAGGCGATGGAACAGGCGGTCCAGGCTGGACGATCACCGACGAGTACACAAACCCGAATCAACGTCCACACCTTAGAGGCACAGTGGCGATGGCTCGGACAAACGCGCCGAACTCATCCGGGAGCCAATTCTACATTTGCTTCAAACCCCAACCTACTCTTGACGGTAATTACACCACCTTCGGCGGTGTAATTCAAGGTATGGATGTCGTCGATCGCTTAGAGATAGGCGATGTCATGACAAAAATCCGATTGGAGGCGAAGTCAAAACATGTTAAGGAAACCGCAGCAGAATAAGCAACATCGGCAGTTCGCATCGGCAGCACTTTTGGTCCTGGCGACTCTATTTGCCACCTTCGTGTTGAGTTGCGCACAAGAAGAGAGACAAGCGCCCGCCCCGCGCGCACGTCGCAGCGGGACAGGGACACCCACAACCGCAGCAAAACCGCAGATCGATCCCGCAACATCGGTAGCCGTTATTGAAACGGCGAAAGGTAATATTGAATTTGAATTTCTCGCAACCGAGGCTCCAGAAACCTCTAAGAATTTCATCAAAAACGCGCAGGTGGAGTATTACAAAGGTGAGAAATTCTATCGCGTAGAAGAGCTACTCATCCAAGCAGGCTCAAAACTCGCTGCCGGCGAAACACTCGCTATTGAAAACGGCGCGAAGGAGATGTCAAGAGGCGTTGTCGCTATGGCAAAAGAGGAGGGTGCCAGCGTCTCGTACGCATCCGAATTCTTTATCTGCCGAGATGAAACCATTCTTGACAGTGAGTATGCCATCTTCGGAAACGTCATTAGTGGAATGGATGTCGTTGATAGTATCGCACAAGACGATGTTATCACGAACATCACTATCCGAAAGAAAGAATAATTATTTTCCCATTGCAGGCGGGGTTTAATGAAGATTAATTTTTTAATTCGGTAATTTCTTTTGCAGTCCGGTTCGGTTGATGAAGATTAATTTTTTAATTCGGTAATTTTTAGGGAAGTCCGGTGCGGTTGCAAACCGCACCTACCGGGCCTGGGGAAAATATAGAATTACCGATAACCGCACCTACCGGGCCTGGGGAAAATATAGAATTACCGAAATATTTTCTTAAACTTCATATAACCTCGCCATCTATAAATGTATAGATAATTGAGGGTGTTTCATAAATAATAGTTGTCAAAAGTCAGGATATTGGGTATCCTTCATTTTATACCACATAAAGTGAAGGAGACACCCATGCAATATCCTGACATCAGAGAGTATATCACATTTCTGTTTTCAATGTTAGACGCGTTCTCAGCCACCAAAGAAAAAGTTTCCAAAAGAGGAAGACCCGAGACTTATCCGGATGCTTCTCTCATCGTCTTTTATGCCGTTATGACACTCAAGGGGATTACCGCTATGCGCGCACAACAGGATTACTTATTTCACCATCCCCTCTACCTTCAAAGATGTCGACTTCCGGCGTGTCCGTCTCATGTGACCCTCGGACGGAGATACAAAGCGTTGACACCGACACTTCAGGCTTTCACTGAATACGTTGCGACATGGAGCCTCAGCAATGGTGGACACTTCCCCCAAGAAGTCGTTTATGAAGATAAAAGTCTGTTTAGAGCCGCGGGGCCCGTCTGGCATCAGAAGGATCGCCTCAACAATGAGATACCCAAAGGTTTGCGCGGTGTTGATACAACTGCGACTTGGTCGAAAAGTGGGTATCATGGATGGGTCTATGGATACGGACTCCATCTCACTGCCACCGAGAGTGGATTTCCAGTGATGTTTCAAGTCGAACCCGCCAACGTCAATGAACGCAACGTATTGGATACCAAGAAAGAGAAACTCATTGACCGAGGCACGCGCTGTATCGTTGCTGATAACGGGTATGTTGATAAAAAACGCGCCACGGCTTTTGCCGAAGTTGACGTGCTTCTGTTGACTCCCAAGACGACTTTAGCCGAAGCAAACGCACTCTTAGGTGCAGACCCGCTCTATACAGCGACAGAAGTTGCGACTTACCGAGGGGCGAGAAAGACGGCGATTGAACCTGTCTTTGATTTATTGAGCAAACTCTTGTCGATCACAGGAACGCATAAGCCTTTACCGGTGCGAGGTTTGGCATATGTTTCTACCTTTTTGGGCCTGGGTATCCTACTTTTGCAGGTATCCATGTTAATGAATGTCCGATGCCGGATACCGACACGAAATGTTTCTTACATTAAAACCTGTTTTCGATAAAAAAACATTTATGAAACACCCTCAGATAATTATGGGCTTTACTATGATACGGAGGAATCTGTATGGCATTGACTGTTATCCGCACGGCTCGTCCGAGTCCGGTTTGGCAGGAGAGCTACGTGCGTGTAAAAAAAGGACAACGCCTCGTTATTGATGGAGAAGGTGCTTGGTCACCAGATCTGAAAAATCGAACCGGTTGGTGCGGTGCTGATGGTGTCCCGCAAACGCCAGGTTCCGACGGCTATCTGCTCCCCGGCACGAATATCGGCGCACTTATCGCCAAGATCGGAAACACCGTTTTCGCTGTCGGATCGCGTTATGACAATCCAGCACCTGCCGACGGTGTTATCTTTCTTGCTATGAACGAACACCCAAGCAACAACAATCAAGCAGGGAGCTTACTCGCACAAATCATCATCTTTGACGACGAGTAGCCTAACCTTTCACATAACAACATACACTGGATATATCAGGCAAACCGGAATTAGGACAGGAGCGATATATGGCAGAGACGACGCAGGAAGAAGCACAACAACTTCCACGTATAGATTTTATCACTTATCTTAACAATCTCGTCGCTACAGGGCAGCTCTATTTAGAGGGCATCCGGGACCCTGAAACAGACGAGGTGGTTGTCAATCTCGGACTCGTAAAAGGCATTATTGATACGATTGAGATGCTCGAAGAAAAAACGGCGGGCAATCTCACCGCACCGGAAGCCAATTTTCTGGCAAACACGCTCTACGAACTGAGAATGGGATACGTCCGCGCAATCAGTAGGCAGGAAGTAACCCCAGAAGCGGAAACGCAAGAGGAGACTTCGGCTGAAGAATCGGAAGGTGAAACATCGGATAACGCACCTGAAGCAGAAGCCCCAACAAACGAAACGGAAAACGGTTCTTAGTTGCGGGCAGCAAGAATTCGGCGACAAGGCATCGTAAGTCTGCGTACGAGCAATTTTCATGAATTATCTTCTACAAGTCGGGTTAACGTCCTTAAACTTTCTGGAGGAACCATTCATGGAATTTTATCACGGCACGACGTTAAGCAACGCAAGAGGGATTATTGAAAACGGGTTTCGACCCCGCGGCGGGGCTGTCTGGTTTACAACGCAGTGGAACTATGCAAAAAACCGGGCAGAACAGAAGGCGCGGCGAAAACACGATAGACCTATTGTCCTGAAAACCGAGTTAGATATTGAAGCACTTCGCACGTCCATCGGTAACGGCAAAATTCGAGCCCAAGGCGGCATCGCAGCTATTAATGAACAGTTGTCTATTCAACTCCTACAGTCTAATTTCTTTGAGTTGTTAGCCTGTCCAATCGCATTAGCAAAATGGGTGAATCATCAATTAGGGCTCTACTCACACAACGGTGTGAGCCGAAATCATTGGGGTGTTGTGAGGTTGGCACATTGGATGAATAATCGAATGAAATCGGGTACCGGAAACCGTATCGATTGGCACGAGTTTTTTGAAAGAGGTAGGCAGTGGCTTCCAGCCTTCTTTGATAAAATTCCGTTCAGTCCTGAAAGGCTCCCTATTCAACATCTTCAGAATGATACGCTTGAAGTCCGTGTATGCCTTGAGACGCAAGAGAAACCGCTTCAGCCACCGAAAGTTGATACATCTTACGAGAAGGCAATAGCAGACATTTCTGATGAAACCCCGAAACGGCGGATGCGAGGACTCCGCTCCCTTGAAAAAGTCGGAGCTGAAGAGCTATTTGATTGGTGTGTGCTGCATCTTGAAGATGAATCGGTGGATGTCGTTTGCAATGCTTTGCGAATTATGTGCCGCTGCGATGAAGGTTATGTCGCCCCAATTCTACCACACGCCGAATCGAAAAACAGACGTATCCGTGCTGGCGCGCTCGCCGCACTCGCCAAACACGATCTTGACGATCCTGAACGCTGGTTTGAACGCGGGCTTAAAGACCCAGCGACGTGTGTACGGATGGAAGTCGCGCGGCTGTTGCCGACGATTGATAGGATCGCGTATCAAGAACTTTTCGACATCGCACGACATGACCCAAACCCAGTCGTCAAACGCTTCGCTAAAAAGCGAATAGTTGTCAGTCGTTAGTACGATTTTTTCTCCGAAAAAATCTTTCAGTTTTGACCAACAACTCGCGCCTTAGTAAAAGTATCTGTAGACGAGTTGTTGGTCAAAGTTAGAGGAAGTTAACGGTTGTCAGTTAACAGTGGTCAGTTAAAGAGGTGTCTTGTGACAGGAACAGAAAATGTCCCAGACACAATGTCTTAACTGTTAACTGATAACTATTTTGGAACTATCAAAACCTCTTGTAACTGTTAACTGATAACTGAGTGCTATTAAATGAACTACCAACGCCAGATTATAATCGCTTTAGCGATGCTTGCCAGCTTGCTTGTGATCGGAACTGTCGGTTATCTACTGCTCGAACAGGATAATCCACAAGGAAAATGGACACTCCTTGACGCGATCTATATGACTGTCATTACCTTGACAACTGTCGGTTATGGCAACATGGACATGAGCGATGATGGACGTATTTTCACCCTGTTTCTGCTCATCGGCGGGTTCGGTGTGTTCACCTATAGTATCACGATCGCCACGGCGTATCTTATTGAAGGGCAATTACAGAGTTTTTTCCGACAACAAAAGATGATCCGAACTGTCGATAAATTATCAGACCACTATATCATTTGCGGACTCGGCGATACCGGCGTACATGTGCTTGACGAGATGCTGAAGGCAGATGTAAAATTCGTGGGTATTGAATTCGAGGAAGAGCGAATTACGCACCTGACGGATACACGGAATTTTTCGTACCTACACGGCGACGCAACCGACGATGAACTGCTCATCCGAGCAGGCATCACACGTGCGCGAGGACTTATCACATGTCTCAGTCGGGACCAAGATAACCTGTTTGTCGTCATTTCCGCCCGAAAACTCAACCCGCATCTAAAAATAGCCTCTAAAGCCGTTGAAGACAACTCACCGGGTAAACTTATTACCGCTGGTGCGGATGAAGTTGTATTGCCAGATCATATCGGTGGCATACGCCTCGCCTCGAGTATCCTCTATCCACATCTCGTAGAGTTCTTACAAAGTATTACGCAAAATCATGACGACACACATTTCGCAGAATCTATTGTTCAACGCGATTCTCAACTCGACGGGATCTCTCTCAAAGCCGCAAGTATCCAAGAGCAGACCGGATTGGTTATCATCGCTATCCGTGATAACGACGGCGCATTCCTCTATAACCCGCCGAGCGATAAGAGGCTCCAGACAGGAGATGCCATATTAGTCGTCGCTAACCAAAAACAGTTACAACTGTTACACAAACTTACAGGCGACTTAAGTTCGCCATAACCCTTCAGAGGTCGCGCAAGAACGAAAAGTGTTGACCCCTTAATACCAACTGTGATACGATAGTACGAAAAATCGGTAGATATATAGTAAAACTGAAAAATAATGCAACACTTTAAAAATTAACATACTTCCCCACTGCAGGCGAGGTTTGTAACCTCGCCTTCTATAGATGTCTCGTTAATTGTAGGTTTTACTATAAATTGTACGTCCACGATAATACGAACCGCACAAAAACGATTCAAAACAACGCAACTTGGAAGGAAATACCTGTATGCTCGCAACAGTCCTTAGCAGCGCATTGCTGGGAATTGATGCCTATATCGTAAAAGTTGAAGTAGATGTCGCAGGTGGACTCCCTTACTTCACCACTGTCGGTTTACCGGATAGTGCCATCAAAGAGAGCAGAGACCGGGTTACCGCAGCCCTTAAAAATTCCGGTTTCTACTTCCCACAGACACGGGTCACCGTGAATCTCGCACCTGCGGATATCCGCAAAACAGGTTCAGCGTTTGACCTTCCGATTGCGATCGGTATCATGGCGGCTACCAATCAGGTAAACCTTGCGAGGCTCGAAAACGCCATCGTTCTGGGTGAACTGGCACTTGATGGGAACATTCGAGGCATACAAGGCGCATTGCCGATAGCCATTACTGCAAAAGATAACGGGATCAAGAACCTCATTTTACCCACTGAAAATGCTAAAGAAGCGGCCATCGTAGAAGGTGTGAACGTCTACCCTGTCACCAACTTATCAGACGCAACCGCACTCCTCAATTCCGAGAAAGAGATAGCACCAGAGCCGCATACACTCGACACCGACCTGCATGCAACGCGCGCAGAAACGCACATCGACCTCCTCGATGTCAAAGGACAAGAGCACGTCAAACGCGCCGTTGAGGTCGCCGCGTCGGGTGCACATAACCTGATTATGATTGGACCCCCGGGTTCCGGTAAGACGATGATCGCAAAACGGATTCCGTCCATCCTGCCAAGACTCTCAATGGAGGAATCTTTAGAAACGACGAAGATCCAGAGTATCGTCGGTGTCCTACCAAGTGATACACCTCTGGTTGTGACGCGTCCGTATCGTTCACCGCATCACACCATTTCAGACGCAGGGTTAATCGGTGGTGGGAACATACCGCGTCCCGGTGAGGTGAGTCTTGCACATAACGGTGTGCTTTTCTTAGATGAACTCCCAGAATTCCGACGGAACGTCCTCGAAGTCATGCGGCAACCGCTTGAAGATCGGCAGGTAACGATCTCGCGTGCAGCAGCATCGCTCACCTATCCAGCAAATTTCATGCTCATCGCGGCGATGAACCCGTGCCCGTGCGGGTTCTTCAGCGATCCGAACCGAGACTGTAAGTGTACACCGAACCAGATTCAGAACTATGTCTCCCGTATCTCCGGTCCCCTATTAGATAGAATCGACATCCAAGTTGAGGTGCCAGCGGTAAAATACTCGGAACTTGCCGCGGATACCACCGGTGAACCCTCGGCACAAGTCCAAGAACGCGTCGAAGCCGCACGCCAAATCCAACACGAACGTTTCGTAGGCACAAACATACACGCCAATGCCAATATGCAATCAAAGCAGATACGAGAATATTGCAAAGTTGATGATCAGGCACAAGACCTACTCCGGGTTGCGATTAATCAATTAGGGTTAAGCGCGCGTGCTTATGACCGGATTCTGAAGGTAGCACGCACCATCGCAGACCTCGATCAAAACCCGAACATAGAGGCAGTCCACGTCTCTGAAGCCATACAATATCGGAGCTTAGACCGGAGTTTCTGGAAGAAGTAACACAATGGAGCCGTAGAACTATGCAACCTAATTTTATTGTTTTTTTAACGGATGACCAAGGATACGGCGATCTGTCCTGCATGGGCGCGACCGACTTCAAAACGCCACACCTCGATAGGATGGCAGCGGAAGGCGCACGGTTCACCGATTGGTACTCGAATTCACCGGTCTGCTCGCCCTCACGTGCGGCACTTTTAACAGGACGATACCCCTGCCACGCTGGGGTCCGATCAATTTTAGCAGGACATCGCACCGCCACCGGTCTGCCGCCTTCCGTTCCGACACTCGCAACGGTTCTGAAGGAACGCGGTTACTACACCGCGATGTCCGGGAAATGGCACTTAGGTCTCGCGGAAGGCTCACGTCCTGAACACCACGGATTCGATGACTGGTTCGGGTTCATGGCAGGTTGTATCGACTTCTTTTCACATATCTTCTACTGGGGTATGGCACAACGCGGGATTGATCAGACACACGATCTCTGGGAAAACGGCGAAGAAATCTATCGAAACGGCGAGTACTTCACCGAACTCATTACGGAATACGCTATTAACTATATTCGCAAGTCTGTTGAACTCGGTAAGCCTTTTTTTCTTTATGTCCCTTACAACGCGCCGCACTATCCGATGCATGCACCGCAAAAATACGTGGACCGATTCCCGAACTTACCATGGGACCGGCAAATCATGGCTGCGATGCTGAGCGCAGTTGACGACAGCGTCGGCGAAATTTTCGCAGAATTAGAGCGACTCGGACTCGCAGAAAACACGTTCTCCTATTTCCAGAGTGACAACGGTCCGTCGCGTGAAACACGGAACTGGTTAGACGGCACGCAAGACCCGTATTACGGGGGTACCGCTGGAAAATTGAAAGGACATAAATTCAGTCTCTACGAAGGCGGCATACGCTCTCCCGGTATCATGCACTGGCCCGAACAGATTCCAGCCGAACAGGTCATCGGTGAAGTCGGCGCAGCGATGGATGTGTTCCCGACGTTCCTCGCAGCAGCCGGTGGCGATCCGTCCGAATATGAACTTGATGGTCGCGATGTCCTACCGATGGTCGCAAAAGGTGAACCGACACCGCACAGCGAAATCTATTGGGAGATGGGCAAACAGACCGCCGTCCGACGTGGTCATTGGAAATTAGTCCTCAACGGTCAATTGGTAGAGGGCGCGCCGCCGGAAGACGATGTCCACCTCGCGAATCTTGAAACCGATATGGGCGAAACGGAGAATCTGAAGGACGCACACCCAGATATCACCGCTGCGTTGACAGCGGCAGCACAGACCTGGCGCGAAGGCATTGAAACGCATTGGGAAACCGAATGGGTGAATCCCAACGGGACGACAGGCTACGTCAAGGAGCTATAAAATTAAGAGCCGCGCCGAAAGACGAGAGATACCATGACACTTTTTAAATTTGCTTTCATCACGGACACACATCTCTACCCGAATGCCCCGAGGAATTTTGCGGGTGGACTACAACAACAAAAAAACAGCGTCGCACTCTATGAAAAACTGGTTGAGCAGTTGAACGCTTTTGAGCCAGCTTTTGTCATCCACGGTGGAGACATTGTGTGTGGTGGCAACAGTTTTGAAATGTCTGCTGCAGACTACGAAGCCGCGCTTGATACGGCGCAAGCACTCGGTGAAAAGATAAATGCACCCTGCTACTACATTCCCGGCAACCACGATTTACATCCCGAAACCGGTTCCAAAGATGCCTACTTAGCACGCTTCAGCACCAATGGCATGGGGTCCGTCAGCTTCGTCCACGAAAATATTCGGTTTATCCTCCTTGACTCACAAGAGGTCCCAGAAGATTTAACGCACGGGTATATCAGTACGAATCAGTTGGCGTGGGCTGAGCGCGAATTGAAAAGGGCACGAGATTATGACCAAGAGGTTTTCATCTTCTCACATCAACTCCCTTTTCCAAATGTTGAGTTTCAAGGTGTCGGTTCGAGAATCGCTAACTCCGCGGAAGTCCTCGAAATTACGGCACCATTTGACAAACAGATTTTGGCGTTCTTTTGTGGACACCTTCACCTGAATCGCGTTTTTCGGGAACAAGGCATGTTGTGCATCGTCTCCGCCGGTATTATCTGCTATCCGATGATGTGGCGACAGGTCTTCGTCTATCCGGATCGGGTGGATGTCCGCTGCGAAACTGTCGATCTACCGGAAGCCTTCGCCGAATCGGAAGCGGTTCAACCGGATAACAATCCGTATCTGATAGGTCGAGACCGGGATCTAAATTTCAGCATTCCGCGGAATTCACAACCCACTGCTGATACGGATTAAACCTTATACAACAGTCCACAGTTGCAGGCGAGGTTTGGAACCTCGCATACTAATACACGCAGTCGCAGTCGGAGTTTGGAGCCGCGCACACTAACACACGCAGTCGCAGGCGAGGTTTGGAACCTCGCACACTAATACACGCAGTCGCAGGCGAGGTTTGGAACCTCGCCTTTTCAGGAAAAAAATGATAAACGTCCAAAATATCACAAAAAACTACGGTCCCTTCCAGGCACTCAAAACCATCTCCTTTCAGGTAGACAAAGGACAAATCGTCGGTTTCCTCGGCCCCAACGGTGCTGGGAAAACCACAACGATGCGGATCCTCACCTGCTTTATGCCCGCAAGTAGTGGACGCGTTAACATCGCAGGATACGACGTGTTCAAGGAGTCGAGGGAAGTACGGAAACGCATCGGCTATCTCCCAGAAAACGTACCGCTCTATCCAGAGATGACGGTGACGAAGTATCTGAGGTATATGGCAAAGATTCGTAGTGTGCCGCGCCGGAACATAAAAAGTCAACTCGACGACGCTATTGAAGCGTGCGGACTCACCGAACGCAGGAATCAGATTATCGGGCAACTCTCGCGCGGCTTCCGGCAACGTGTCGGCTTGGCACAAGCACTCATCCACGCGCCGGATGTTTTAATCCTTGATGAACCGACCTCCGGTCTGGACCCGCGTCAAATCGTCGAAATCCGAGAATTAATCAAGACGCTCGGTAAGGAACGCACAATCTTGTTCAGCACGCATATCTTACCTGAAGCGAGTATGACGTGCGAACGATTGATTATCATCAGTAGAGGCGAAATTACAGGGGACGTTCAGTTGGAAGACGGTCGCGCCATATCAGGTTCCCAAAACGGGACGGAAAACCTACCGGTGTCGGTCTCCTTAACGTTATCGCTTGAGATCGCAGGCGCGTCAGCCGATGAGATACGACCTGTACTCACTGATATTCAAAACGTGATTCAAGTTGAGCAGACCGATTCCAGTACAGACGATGTTGCAGCGTTTAAGCTTCACTATACACCGACAACCGATATTCGAGCAGAGGTAGCAGAAACCGTCGTCGGACATGGTTGGAAATTGCTTGAAATGCACACAACTGAAGTGTCCTTGGAAGAGCTGTTTCTATCTTTAACGGCATAACTTGTGTTCCGAACAATTCTGCTTCCATCATAGTTGCTGGGATTCGGAAGGTTCAAGGGGTAGTTTCAACTGCTCGCGAACGGCTCGCCGAACCTTACCGCAAATACGCATCGCGTGTGTTGTTTCGTCCGCAGTCGCGAATTTCCCAGGATAACGCGGATCAACGGCGTGTTCCGATAACTTTGAAAAATCTTCGCCCCACGCAGCCCAAGCAGGAAGCGTCGGAACAATCAGGTTCAATAACGCTTCTAAATCGTGGGTTCTTGGAAACGGGATGTTCGCCTCCTGAAGCCACGCCTTTAGATACTTTTCAACACATTGCTGAGCCAGGAAGCAGATAACATCATTTACTGGGTTCTGTCCTTGCGCGGATTGCTGTGCGACAGTATAATCGCCTTCAGCTTTCTGCACCCATTCTGCTGTCAATGGATTCATCGCGTCTTCTTCCTTCTTTACAGGTTTCAAGAAAAAATTAGGCGTTTCATAAAGCACCTCACCCTTTTCAGTAATCTCTCGGAGAAACCAATCGTTATATACAAGGCGATACGCAAGGTCTTCAGGCGAATGCACAAGCACATGCAGACGGAAAGGACGCGCAAGACGCTGCCGAATCTCTATCTCTTGCCGACGGGTTTCCGATTTCGCCACCGGCATGACGACTAATAAATCAACATCGGAGAACTCCGTGGGTGTGCCGTAGGCATAAGAGCCAAAGAGAATAATCTGCAGCGGCGAGAACTCGCGCACGATGTCATCACATGTCGCTTGAATGTCTTGACGCGTAACCATGTCTGTCACCTTAAGTGTCTGACGGATCAAGTGGAAGTTTTAACTGTCCACGTACGGCTTGACGCACTTCAGTAGAAATATGCACCGCATGCTCTGCATTGTCGGCGGTAGCCGAAACACCTGGGTAGCGAGTTGCCACCGCGTGTTTGGAAAGCAATGTAAAATCGGGATGCCAAAAGTGCCATATAGGCATTGTAGGTACAACTAATTCCAACAATTCTTCTAAGTCGTGTGTCCTCGGAAAGGGTATGTTCCGTTCTTGAAGCCATGCTTTTAGATATTTTTCAACGCACTGCTGGGCATGGAAACAGACAAGATTATAGAGTGGATGCTGTGCTTGTTGCAGCTGCTGCATCCCAATATAATCTTCCTCGGCATTTTCCACCCATTCCAGCGTCAATGGATTCATATCGCACAGTTCCTTTTTTGGCGGTTTTAGGAAAAAATTAGGGGTCTCATAAAGCACTTCACCTTTTTCGGTAATCTCGTGGAGAAACCAGTCATTATGAGAAAGGCGATAGGCAATTTCTTCAGGTGAACGCACCAACAAGTGAATTTTAAAGCGTTCGGGGATACGCTCGCGTATGTCTATCTCCTGACGGCGCGTCTCGGATTCTGGTATCGCCATCACCACCAGCAAATCGACATCGGAATATTTCGTCGGTGTGCCGTAGGCATAAGAGCCAAAGAGAACAACCTGTAGCGGCGAGAACTCGCGCACGATGTCATCACATGTCGCTTGAATGTCTTGTCGCGTAACCATATTGTTACCTTTTCCGTTTCGGGACGTTCATAGTAGAAGGGCATCGTGAACATCGGCAAATACATTGTTAATTATGCCACATCGCTGCCACATATACAAGACAAATCTAAGGATATTTAGTTTTCGTGAAAAAATATTGATTTCTAAACGCATCTCTTGTATAATCAACACGACGCAATTAATTGGATAAGGAGGCGCGATTATCTAAAAAGAACACCTATGAAACTTGTTACCTTTCAAACCAAATCAACAGGGACAACACCGAAACTCGGCGCATGGATTTCCGATGACCGGATCGTCGATCTCACGGCTGTTGCCCCAGATATGCTCCAATTCTTCGAGCAAAATTGTATCGCTGACGCGCAAAAACATATTGATCAAACCGTTGACAGCGCCAATACGTCTGACAGTATCTTTCCGGTTACGGATGTGCAGCTGCTCGCGCCGTTCCCGCGTCCGGCAAGCCTACGTGATTTCGGTGTATTCAAAACGCACATGGATGCCGCCGCACGGATCACCGGTAAAGATATCTCACCAGAATGGTTCAAACTCCCCAACTATTACCGCGGCAGCACCAGCCCATCTTCCATCGCCGGACACGAAACCGTTGTCACGTGGCCCAACTACACCAAAAAACTCGATTTTGAACTGGAGTGGGGGGTCTACATCGGCAAAATCGGAAAAAACATCTCTATAGAAGAGGCACCCGAATACATCGCAGGCTACACCATTTACAACGACATCAGCGCACGCGATATTCAGTTTCGGCACATGACGATGGCACTCGGTCCCGCGAAAGGAAAAGACTTCGATAACAGCAATATCATGGGACCCTGTCTCGTTACACCTGATGAAATCTGCGACCCGTATAACCTCCGGATGATTGCCAGAGTCAATGATGAAGTTTGGGCAGATGGGAATACATCGGATATGTATTACTCCTTCGCCGAAATGATCTCGTTCGTCTCGCAATCAGAGACGCTCTATCCGGGTGAGTTTTTAGGTTCAGGCACTGTCGGAAAAGGGTGCGGATGGGAACTCGACCGCTGGATTCAACCCGGCGATGTCATTGAACTCGAAATTGAAAAGATCGGTCTCCTCAGAAACCGAATCGGTGAACCAGAAGTGAACCCTGCAGAGTGGACAGAGAAAGGTCTCTAAATCAGGTCGAACTGACGAAAGATCCCAATTACCAAAAAATGCGACTCAAAGATAAAGTAGCCATCACCACAGGTGCCGCATCTGGCATCGGCAAAGCCACAGCAATCCTATTCGCCGAACACGGTGCAAAAGTCGTCGTCGCCGACATCGATGCAGACGGAGCGAACCAGACGGTCGCGACCATCCGAGACGCGGGCAACGAAGCAATCTACGTTCAAACCGATGTAACAATGTCAGACAACACGGCGCGGGTGGTAGAGGAAACCATTAACAGATACGGGAAACTGGATATACTGTTGAACAGTGCCGGTATTGCCATGCGGCTTCCTGTCGCCGACCTGCCGGAAGCAGATTGGCATCGCTGTTTAGATGTCAACCTCACCGGTGTCTATCTCTGCTCGAAGGCGGCGATCCCGGCGATGCAGCAAAACGGCGGCGGCTCTATTATCAACTTATCCTCTATCTACGGACTTGTCGGCGCGGGGGTTCGTGCAGCGTACGTCGCTTCTAAAGGTGGGGTGACGAACCTCACCCGCGGGATGGCACTCGACTACGCCGAAGACAACATCCGAGTCAACTGCATCTGTCCGGGGTTCGTTGAGACACCGCTGGTCGCGGGTGTCATCAAAACACCAGAAGAATATCAGATCCTTGCGGACAAGCACCCGATGCGCCGACTCGCGCAGCCCGAAGAGATCGCCTACGGTGCCCTCTACCTCGCCTCCGACGAATCCGCATTTGTCACAGGCATCGCCCTACCGATTGATGGTGGCTACACCGCCGGATAAACCGTTACGCATACAACAGTACCCAATACACATACCATTTCTATTCATAAACCTCTCTTTATGTAGAATGATGCGCTTTGCGTAAGTCCTGATCACTATTTAGAAATAGTATCAGATTAAAATTCCGATTCTCCGAAAATAATGCACCTTTGCGAACAAAAAATTGTCTCATTAATAGTTAAAATCTCCATTTCCAGCAGGAATACGTTTTAGATACAGAGGAAAACCGTTGAATTTTACAGCGTTACGTCAGAAAACCAGTAATTTTCCTCATATCTTCGTCCCTCTTAACTGGAACTTGAAGATACAATTTGATAAGGAGACTAAAAATGAGAAGGATCATATCCGTCCTGCTTTTCGGACTAACCTTAAGTACATGGCACATATCACACAGCACATCGGCAGACAAGTTCGTTTTTGCGTGTTTTCCCGACGGACAGACGCATTCGGACATCTGTATGATAAACTCGGATGGTTCAGATTTGCGCAGGTTAACAGAAAGTCCAAAAAGCAAAGCTTGGCCGACTTGGTCCCCCGATAAAAAAACGATTGTTTTTGGGAACGCCAATAAACTTTGGCTCATGGATGCAGACGGAAGCAATTTGAGGGTTCTAAAAGAGGATGTCAGTTTTGATTTGCGTACGGCTTGGTCTCCGGATGGTAGCAAGATTGCTTATGGCGTAATTTTCGCCATTAACATTATAGATATTCACACAAAGGAAGAAAGGTTGTTAAAGCTGGGTCAACATCTGGTAAGAATCAAGGAGGTTGCTTGGTCTCCGGATGGTCGCCAACTCGCTTTTGCTGCCGACGCGGATCTGCCGACACGGGATATCTATGTTGTCAACGTAGATGGAACCGAGCTGCGTCAACTCACGCAACATCCTGGCGAAGACCGAACTCCGGCGTGGTCCCCTGATGGTCAACATATTGTTTTCTACTCCACCCGCAATGAGAGTGGCGGTATTTTTTTAATGGATGCCGATGGGAAAAACATCACCGAACTCACTGATGAGGGTGAAAACGCCCCATCTTGGTCCCCGGATGGCAAACGGATCGCTGTTCATGTGCATCCAGGTCCCCCCATAATAGGTGCTGAGGGTATCGCCGCAGGTCCAATTCCAGGAAAACCTCATATCAGGGTAATGGATGCAGATGGTCGTAATTCGGAGTTTATCGCCGTAGGACATTCTCCATCATGGCAATCCACATTTCCAGACTTGGCGGTTCATCCAAATGAGAAGTTAGCTTCAATATGGGGGCAGATTAAATCTGATGGTAGTTTGAGATGAAACTTAGCAGCGTTAATACCACTGTAGGGGTTGGGTTACCCAGCTCCTACACTATTGACGAGGATGAAACTCAACCCACTTTGAAGATTATGCACATTTTCCGCCCCAAAATTGTATCTTTAATAATTGAACACTAAAACGCGCCAAGTTTAAAGAGATTCGTAACAACGGAGAATCCTGATGGAAAAAGATGATGTGCAACTCATTCAAAGTGTCTTGTCAGGTAACGACGAAGCGTTCACCACTTTGGTCGGAAAGTACCAAAAGAGTGTCCACGCGCTCGCGTGGCGCAAGGTCGGCGACTTCCATTTTGCCGAAGAAATTACACAAGATACCTTCCTTCAGGCATACAAAAAACTCGCAACACTGAGAAACCCGAACCAGTTTGCGGGTTGGCTCTATGTCATCGCGAATAACCTTTGCAAACGGTGGCACCAGAAGAAGAAACTTTCGACACAATCACTGGGGGGAACATCTGTGGTAGAGATAGAAAACGCTTCTTACAAACGTTACGTATCAGAGCAACGCGAGGCAGACAACACCGAACATCGCCATGAAATCGTGAAAAACCTTCTGCAAAGACTCCCAGAAAGTGAACGCACAGTCGTAACCCTCCACTATCTCGGCGAAATGACAGCGAAGGAGATCGGCAAATTTTTAGGGGTGTCGGTGAACACAATCAACAGTCGGCTCCGTCGAGCGAAAAAACGTCTACAGGAGCGGGAAGAACGCTTGATTGAGGAGATGCTCGGTAGCGTTCAACTGCCTGTTAGCCTTATAGAAAACATCGGACGACAAATTGCGAATATAAAACCGATGCCATCGCCGCCAGCTGCGAAACCGCTGCTGCCGTGGACAACTTTGGGTACAGCGGCGACTTTGATTGTGTTAGAACTCGGTGTCGGTAACCAATACCTCCTCCGCTATCAGAAACCGTATAGTTTCGAGGCAGAATCTGAACACCTCATCGAAATCGTGGACACCCCTATTATCCTTGACCATAATGCAAAATTGGCACTGCGCAACCAGTTCGGAAGAACGATTATACCCAGTAGAGACAACCGTACAAGCACATCCACTGAAAGTGAAACGCCAAGTACCCCGCAACCCGAAAAACGGTTCTTCGGATTGACACTCACAGCATTTGCACAGGATACACCACTGCAAGACACTGCTGAAGATGAGCTTGACCTCGAAGCACTTTTGGCAGCTATCAAACAGCATGACGCACTGCTGAAATCCGGTGAAGGCGAAATCGTTTACACGCTTGGGGTACCTCCGTTCGTCGATTCTGACACCACTATTATTACCGGCACCATCGCCTTTAATGCAGAAAATACACGTTTCGATTCGGAGGAGAACCGTTTCCACTCACAAGGCAAAACGACGCTCCTTACCCCCAAGGGATCGTGGGAAATCGTTCCACATAAAAATAGAAAAACCGACTACGCCTTTAGCACCGAAGAACCTCAAGTGCTTACCCCTTGGCATGACGTGGATCCGAGACGATGGCTCACATTGAGAAACAAAGATTTAGCAACCTACCTTGAAAGTAAAAACTTCCAGATCGTAGGGCGCGAAGGTTTTAACGATGTTCTCTGCTATGTTTTGGAAGAAAAGGACGTGGATAGGCCCGAAAAAATTTGGATCGCACCCGATCGAGGGTTCCAATACCTTAAATATGAGAACCAGCACCTTACCCCAGTAGATGCCCTCGACAGCGAGGTGCCGATGGAGGCACCTACCGTCTCTCGAACGACAATCTCTTATCAGCAACACGGAGATATCTGGTTCCCTAAAACAGTCTTTCATGAATACGCTTGGGTCAACTTTAAGCCAAAAGACCCTATAATTTCCGGACAGATGCTGGAACTAAAGAATTTCAAAATCAATCACGACATACCACCAGAAACATTTACCGTTGATATCCCTGACGATGCGATGATTACGGTGGATCGTCAAGAACAGCAATTGTCCAAGATGGAGTTCCTCAAACGCTACGGACAGCAATAGGAAAACTGAACCGCTACCGATGCGGGTCACCTACAACGGTTCGTTTCAATAAAGCCCTTAATAGGAGATAGGAGGACAACAATGTTCCTTTCAAACATGAAAGCACTCTGTTTTGCAATTACCAGTTTCGTTTTCTTCGCTTGTTTCACGACAGCATTCGCGCAACAAGATTCACTACCCGTTTTACCACAGAACGCCGCAGATGCTGAAAACGATTTCAATATGATTTTGCTCGGTATGCGGAATTATGATGGATCCTCTCTATATGGCGAGGGGGAATGTCTCTACACTTTTAGGCAACCCGGAATACCTGATGCCGATAGTACTTGGAAGGCGCGTCTCGCGTTCGATCCATGGCATACACGCATGGACTTTGAAGAAGGTTTTGCCAACAATACGCAAACGCCGAGCGTAACCCTCGTATCATCGCCAAGCGGAACCTTGGAGATAACATACGCTAAAACGGGCAAGCCCAACTATCACTTTCGGCGGAACTTGGATGTCCCCGAAAACGGACTTTTAGAAAGTAGCACAAAAACCGTATTAGACCCTTCAAGAGACCGGGTAGATCCGAGACGGTGGTTCCACATCACAGATGGGCAAAATTTATCAACCTATCTGAAAGAACGAAACTTCCGTATCCTAAAATCTGAGTTTTTCAACGGTTTCCCGTGTTATGTCCTCGAAGCGAGACAGCCAAATCAACCGGAAGACAGTTTTGAAAGGATTTGGGTTTCACCTGAACTCGGTTTTTGCTATCTACAGTATGAAAACCGCTCTCTTCTCCAAGCAGATTCCATAGATGGGCAAATCAAGAAAGGCACGCCTATTGTCAGCCGTGTTAGACTCTCCTACGACCTACACAGTGGAGATATCCGACACGGTGGAGACGCATGGTTCATCACAAACGGCATCGCCGAAACATTCTGGATTGATTTGGACGGTGAGGAACACCTCATCAGTAGAGCCACCATAGAGACACAGAACTTCGTCCTGAATCGCGCGATTTCACCCGACGAATTCACTGTTGCCATTCCTAAAGATGCCACGATTCAGGTAGAAGCGTTAGGCAAGAAATTACCCAAAGAGGAATTTCGCCAGTGGTACGACGAAATACACTATGAGGGTGTAAAACTCATCAAAGACTGGTAACTGATACAACAAGATTTACCTGAAATTTTTCACTGGCGAGGTTGGAAAACCTCGCCATTTATATTTTCTACATAGCATTTCATAGAGAAATATGATAAAATATAAAAAGATGTAGACATCCATTGGTAGGAGCCAGCTGTGCTCGCGATCCAAAACTTCAAGCAAACGCGCCGATTTATATATCACTTATCGTCCAATCCACGAATATTTTAAAAATGCGGAAACTCTCTTTAGCTGCCTTCCTTATTCTACTTCTCAACAGTGCGTACCTGTTCAGCTTCGGCGAACCGACGCTCTTTTATATCGCTAACGTCCTGCTCCACGTTGGACTCGGCATCGTTTTAATACTGCCATTCAGCATCTATGTCTACAAATATTTAAGGCGCAGCTTGCAAGCGCGTATTCCGAAGCAAAAAGTTTCAAAACTCGGACACATAGGGATTATCGGTATCGGTATCGGTATCGTAACAGGGCTGTATCTGATGGTCGTCGGTGCGATAACGCCTTACCGCTGGCTTCTCATCACGCACATCGTCAGCGTGAGCATAGGTAGTCTCCTTTTCTGCATTTACCTATTAAGAGACGCGGAATTTCTCACGCCACTCTTGCGGAAGATAACCGTCGGTGTGTTGGCTGCCGTTGTGCTGTTCCCTATCGGTGCGAAACTCACACAACACTACCTACCGAACGAAACGTATCTCGTTGAAAACCCGGCACTACCGCCGACGAGCATGTACGAAGAAGGCGGCGGTACAACCGGACATTTTTTTCCAGCATCCGTTGAAACAGAAACGGGGGGACTCATCCCAACCGATTTCTTTCTCACATCGGAGACCTGCGCCACGAGCGGTTGCCACCCAGATATATATCGGCAGTGGAACGAATCGGCGCACCACTTCTCCTCGTTCAATAACCAGTGGTATCGTAAATCGATAATCTATATGCAGGAGGTCAACGGTATTGAACCCTCTAAATGGTGTGGCGGCTGCCACGACCCAGCGATCCTACTCAACGGCGTGATGGACAAACCCATCCGCGAGAATCTCCATACGCCTGCCGCACAAGCCGGACTTGCCTGCACAGCGTGCCACTCTATTGAACGCGTCAAAGATACGATGGGCAACAGCGGTTACGTCATCAAATATCCGCCACTTCACGACCTCGCCGCCAGCGATAACCCGATCATTCGGAGTTTGCACAACTACCTCATCCGACTCGACCCAGAGCCACATAAAAAGAGTTTCCTCAAACCGTTCCATCGTCAAAACACTGCCGAATTCTGTTCAACCTGCCACAAGGTACACCTCGATGAGCCGGTCAACAATTTCCGTTGGGTCCGCGGTTTTAACGACTACGATCAGTGGCAGAAAAGTGGGGTCTCACATCAGGGTGCGCTCTCCTTCTATTATCCTGAAACGGCAAAGAAATGTGTCGATTGCCATATGCCGCTCGTTGATTCAACAGACGCGGCAAACATTAACGGCAAGGTTCACAGCCACCGATTCCCCGCTGCGAACACGGCACTCCCCTTCGTCAACCAACATCCCGACCAACTCAAAGCCGTGACCGATTTTTTGCAGGACGATACGGTAACGTTAGACCTATTCACAAACGGTGCGCCGATGCCAAGCGACGGCGTTGAAATCGTACGAGACAGAAGTACACGGATTGATGTCGTCGTCCGTACCCGCAACGTCGGACACCGGTTCCCCGCTGGGACGATTGATGCGTTTGACATCTGGCTGGAAGTGAAAGCCACAGACGAAAACGGGAAGATCGTCTTCTGGAACGGCAGGATCGCCGCGCCCGATGGCAACGGACCGGTTGATCCGAGCGCACATTTTTATCGCGCTTATATGCTCGACGCACACGGGAACCTGATTAATAAACGGAACGCTTGGGCGATGCGGACGGTGCTCTATTCAAACACAATCCCGCCGGGTGCCGCTGATACCGTACGCTACCGACTCGAAATCCCACCCGATTGCGGCGATGTGCTTACAGTGGAGGCAAAACTTAACTACCGGAAATTCAACTGGTGGCACACGCAATGGGCTTATGCGGGTGTCCGAGATCCTGAAGACACTGACTTTGAAGTAGGCAAAGGCTACGACAACGGCAAGTGGGTCTGGACGGGTGATACCTCAGATGTCGCCGGAAAGATTAAGGCGATCCCGAACCTCCCAATCACCACGATGGCATCCGCCACAGCAACCTTAAAAGTAGTCGGCACAACTCCTGTGCCGTCATCAGCACAGTCTGAAAATGCGCGCGAACGCTGGAACGACTATGGCATCGGACTCCTCCTACAAGGCGATCTGAAAGCCGCTGAAACCGCATTTCTGAAAGTGACGGAGATAGAACCGGAATACCTTGACGGATGGGTGAATGTCGCAAGAGTTAGAATCGAGGAAGGCGATATGGAAGGTGCCGAAACGATGCTTGAAAAAGCGTTTGAAATCCAGAGGACACTGCCGCCGGAAAACCTGCATCGCGCGAAGGTTCACTACTTTTACGCCCTCGTTCAGGAGGCGTACGGCAATTATGACACAGCGATTGAACATCTCCAGCACGCCGCTGCGCAATTCCCACGCGATACGCGTGTCCGAAACAGACTCGGACAGATGTATTTCTTAAAACGCAACTACGAAACCGCGCTCACCGAATTCCAGAAGACGCTCACCGTCGATCCCGAAGATTTGGATGCACACTACAACATGATGCGTTGTTACCGAGCCCTGAGGAACCCCTCGCTCGCCGCGAAATCGCAGAAACTCTACCTACGTTTTAAAGCAGACGAATCCGTCGATGCGATCACCGGCATCCCCCGCCGCACCGACCCAAACGTCAACCGCGAACGCCAACCGATTCACGAACACACAAATAGCTACGAACCACCATCTAACCCGTGAGCATCAGCAATCTTTAAAGGAACAAATCAATGATAATACCCCCTAATATGGAGCATCAGAAATTGACGCTTAGAGGTTGTCTCGGATTAATAGTTTTTACCTTGAGCCTTTTGCTTGGATTTTGGTTGGTTGTTAAGTTTGACATGTGTCCCTTCCGAGTAACAGGTGAAGGAACTGGAATAGAAAACCGTTCTACCATAGATTTCGGAGATCCCTCCGACAAGCGTTTTCAATTCAGGGCCATTTAGTTTAAAAAATTCGCTTTATATGTGTGTATATTTTATTCTGTAGGAGCGAGATGTGCTCGCGATATTTGAGAAAAAACGTCAACATCTGTAAACGAAAATCGAAATCAAACCGAAAACTAAATAGCCCTGTTTTCAATTTGACAACTCATCTATAATGTGCTATCTTATAAGAAAATTACCCATAATCCATACAGCAACGCTATTCCTTGGGAACCATTTTGACAACCAATCACATAAGAGATCTTCTAAGACAATTACCCGCTATCGAAAAACTCCTGAATACACAGGAGATGCTCGACTTGCAAGCCACCTATGCGCGTCCGCTTGTCACGGAAGCACTGCGCGATGCTGTCGCTGACATCCGAAACGAGATCCTGAGCGGAAACTACTCACAACTCCCAGAACAGACAGAATACGCCGAACGGACGCGCCAGAAAATTGCAGCGAAAACAGCACCGCGTATCCGTTCCGTCGTTAACGCAACAGGTACGGTTACACATACCAACTTAGGCAGATCTCTGCTAAGCGATGCTGCCTGTGCAGCCATCCAGCAAGCCGCAGAAAACTATGTCAACCTCGAATACGACATCGACACCGGTCAGCGCGGACATCGCGATCGGATTACCGAACCGCTCCTACAGCAGTTAACAGGCTGCGAGGCATCCACGGTTGTCAATAACAACGCCGCCGCCGTTCTAATCGCACTGCAGACGATCGCACGCGGCAAAGAGGTCATCGTCTCACGCGGCGAGCTGATCGAAATCGGGGGCGCATTCCGTATCCCAGATGTCATGGCGGCAAGCGGCGCGATCCTCCGTGAAGTCGGGACTACCAACCGAACCCACCTTCGCGATTACGCCGAGGCTATTAATGAAAACACAGGTCTACTGCTCAAGGTACATCCGAGCAACTATAAAATCCTCGGCTTCACTTCGACACCAGCGATGGAAGAGTTGACAGAGCTCGGCGCAGAACGGGGTATCCCAACGATGGAGGATCTCGGCAGCGGTGCACTCATCGACATGACACAATACGGACTCCCGCACGAACCCCTCGTCGGAGAACGCATCAATAGCGGTGTGGATATCGTCACCTTCAGCGGCGACAAACTACTCGGCGGACCGCAGGCTGGCATCATCGTCGGTAAAGCGGAGTGGATTGAGAAGATGCGTAAAAACCCGATGATGCGCGCACTTAGAGTTGATAAACTCATTATCGCGGGATTGTCAGCGACCCTGCAACGCTATCTCACCGACGGGGGCACTATTGCTGAGCAGTTTCCGATGCTTAACCGTTATACCCGATCTATAGAAACCCTCCACGCCATAGCGAAGCAGCTAACAGTACAACTCCAAGATATTTTTGACGAAAAGATCGATGTCCAAATTTCGGAGACCTACGGGCAGATCGGGAGTGGTGCCCTACCAGTTGAGACGTTGCCGAGCGTCGCGCTCGTCCTTGAATCGAGAGAAGTATCCGCTGAAACGCTCGCTGCAGCGTTCCGAAACGCCACAATTCCGATCATCGGTAGGATCAAGGATGGGCTTTTTTGGTTAGATCTCCGCACCGTCTATGGAAGAGAACAGGCGTGGATCGTCGAAGCTGCCACACAGATAGCAAAAACGCTATGAAGATTGCTGACATCCTTCTCATCGGTATCGTTGCTGTCGGTATGTACGCCTGTACACAGCACAACGAGGATTCACCTACCGCCCCTACCGATTATCCTGTGGAAATTGTCTCTGAGATTGACGGTGCAACAATGATGCTGATCCCTGCGGGAACATTCCAGATGGGTTCCACCACGGGTGATAGCGACGAACAACCCATACATACCGTCACGCTTGATGCGTTTTATATGGATGTGTATGAGGTAACGAATGCGCGTTACCAGAAATTCGTCGAAAGCGCAGGCTACCCTCAGCCGCCACTGTCGCATAACCCGCGTTTCAATGCCCCTGATTTGCCTGTCGTCGGCGTAAAATGGCGCGACGCTGCTGCCTACGCCACATGGGCAAACAAGCGGTTACCCACCGAAGCAGAATGGGAATACGCTGCACGCGGAAATCTCACTGGAAAATTATACCCCAATGGTGATATAATAACATATACAGATGCCAATCTTGGTGGCATAGGTGGCACAGATAACTATAAGTGGACATCACCGGTCGGGAGTTTCCCACCAAACGGCTATGATCTATATGATATGGCAGGCAACGTCTGGGAATGGTGTTTCGATGAATATAGCGCGGAATTCTATAGTCAGAGTCCAGAAAATAACCCGCGCTTCGGCAGAGAGACCGCACCAGATAACGAAAACTTCCGTATCCTACGCGGCGGCGGATGGGGTGGCAGCCCTGAAGATCTCCGCGTCGCAGATAGATGGTATCACCTCTCATCTGGGAGTACCATCGGATTCCGTTGCGTGAAAAATTTAGAAGAATAGTATCAGTGGAGAGACATCAGGAATTCTTGATGTGTATTAGAAACCTCTTTTAACCGACAACCGATAACCGACAACTATTATGGCAGTTTCTGTAGAATTAACGCATGTCACAAAAGCATTTGATACGACGCTCGCTGTCAACGATGTGAGCCTAAAAATTGAACAGGGGGAGTTCTTCTTCCTCCTCGGTCCATCTGGCTGCGGTAAATCGACGTTTCTCCGTATCGTCGCTGGTTTTTACAAACCCGATACCGGTGAATTACGGTTCGACGATACCGTTATGAACGATGTACCGCCACACCAACGCAATACTGGGATGGTTTTCCAAAACTATGCGTTGTGGCCGCACATGTCTGTCGCCGAAAATATCGAATACGGGTTAACGCTCCGCAAACTCGAAAAATCGGAGCGGTCTGAAAAGATCACGCGTGCGCTTGAGATGGTGCAAATGGAGAGCTATCGTAACCGGGCAGTCAACACGCTCTCTGGCGGTCAACAACAGCGTATCGCGCTTGCCCGGGCACTTGTCATTGAACCGAGCGTCCTACTGCTGGATGAGCCGATTAGCAATCTTGATGCTGCCCTCCGGCAACAGATGCGCGAGGAGATAAAACAGATTCACGAGCGAACAAATATCACAACGTTCTACGTAACGCACGACCAAGTGGACGCGCTCACGATGGCAAATCGGATGGCGATTATGAAGGACGGCGTTGTCGTTCAGGTCGGGACCCCGCGCGAGGTATACCAGTTCCCGAAGAACGCTTTTGTAGCGAGTTTTATCGGTGAGACCAACTTCATTTCGGGGAAAGTTCAGCAAACATCAAATGGCCGTGTTACTATTGAAACACCGGTCGGGCTGCTGCACTCCGCAACCGTCTATCACGAGTTAAGCGCAGGGACACCGGTGCGGTGTTCCATTCGACCAGAAGCACTCATGGTTGACAGTGGGCAGGACGGCAGCCGCCGCGCCGAAAACCGGATAACAGCGAAAATCACCGCAGTCCATTACTTGGGCAGGATGGAAGAATACCAGTTGGTCGCTGCAGACATTCCGCTCAAAGCCGTTCACTACAACCCCGGCACCGAAATCAAAAAAGCAGGGGATACCGTGCAACTCGACATAGCAGCAACAGCAGTGATCCCACTACCATAAATAGTGCAGGCGGGATTTGATGAAGTTAAGGAACAATATCAAAAGATGCAATTTACTCCATCGCAACAAGATGCGCTAAACATCGAAAAACACGTCTGCGTAACCGCCGGTGCCGGTTCCGGGAAAACCGCTGTACTGGTCGAACGCTATCTCGAAATTTTGCGCAACGGTAACGCCAATCCGCAAAATATTGTCGCCATCACCTTCACAGAGAAAGCCGCCGCTGAAATGAAGGAGCGCGTCATCGAGAGACTCAACGAAGCGGAGAACATAACCGATCGAGACACTCTCCTCGATCAGATGAGTTCGGCATACATCTCAACCATCCACGCCTTTTGCTCACGTATTTTGCGAGAATTTCCGTTCCAAGCAAAGGTACCAGCCAATTTTAGCGTTTTACAAGGCATCGATCAGAAACTTTTACTGCAAGACACCCTTAAAAAGACGCTCAAAAACATCGCCACGAATCCTGACGACCGTCATCGTCCAGAATTGGCGCGTTTGCTAAGACGTTACGGGGCACAGAAAAAGCTCGTGGAAATTTTTTCCACCATGATTGATAAGCGAGACATCATCGCAAAACTCCAGCAGAAAATCTATAACGACCGAAGCAGCACAGAGATACGCGCAGATTTGAAACAGCGGGTTCTCGAAAAATCGATGTCAGCACTTGATGTCTCCGAATTCATTCGATGCCTTAACACAGTGTTGCAAGTTGCGTCAGGAAGAAATGTGGAAGACGTTGAAGATTTGACCCAACAATTAGAATCACGATATGCCACAAACCCGCACTCGCCTGAAGTGCCGAGGTTACTCAAACAATTTATTGACCCAATCACAATCAAAAATGGCGACATCGCGAAAACTGCTTTTATTGGTAGGCGTACTGATACAACAAGCATTGAAACCGAGATTAATTTTTTGGTATCAATTGTAAAAAAGATTAAGATCCTACCAGACCTTGAAAACGGAATAGAAAGTGATAACGCAGACGATACTGAGACAGATACCGTTGAAACCGACGACGATTTTCTGCTCAGCACCGTCCGCGACCTGCTCACGCTATACACCCGAGTCTTAAACGACTACGACATAGCGAAACTCTCTCAAGGCATGCTTGACTTCAACGATTTACAACTGAAAACACGAGACCTGCTCCTCGATAACAAAAAAATCCGTGATGAATTCGTCAACCGGCATAAATACTACATGGTAGATGAATACCAAGATACAAACGAATTACAATATGAGTTGGTGATGCTGCTGACAAGTGAACTCAAAAGCGCGAACCTCTTCATCGTTGGCGATCCGAAACAGAGTATTTATGGTTTCCGCGATGCGGATATCCGCGTGTTTAACAAGACGGAAGAAAAAATCGTTGGAGAGGGCGGCAAGCGTATCTCCCTCACAGAAAACTTCCGTTCCTTTCGGGATGTCATCGGGTTCGTTAATTACTTTTTCGGGTCCTTGATGGGTACTGGAAATGAAAACGAATTCGAGGTGGAATATGAGGCACTAACCCAAGCGCGGCATGGGAGAACAAACGGCACCATTGAAACCCTGATAGGACAAGGTGGCAATGCCTCAGCGAATGAGTCTGAACTCATCGCACAGCACATCCAAAAGATCGTTGCAAACGAAAAAGAAACGGTATGGGTGCGCGGCGAGGATGGAAAAGTGTCGGAACGTCCCATCCAGTACGACGACATCGCTATCCTCATCCGGAGCAGAACGCATCTCCCAGACATCGAAAACGCCTTACTTGAAGCAGGGATTCCCTATCTGACGACAGGTGGCATCGGTTTCTATCAACGACAAGAAATCTACGACATCTGGAACTACCTCAATTTCCTGAACAATCCGTCCGAAAACGACGCATCCGTCGCCGCTGTCCTCCGTGGTCCCGCTTTCGGTATCTCCGACACTGAACTCTATGAAATCTCATTAGTAAAGAAAAAACAGATAGTGGGAAAAGAAGAAAAACAGAAAAAGAAATTTTTTTGGGAGAAGACGCTGGATTACCAAGGTTGTACAGATCAACTCAGACAGGCAATAGACATATTAAAGACGCATATCGAATTCGCACGCCGTATGCCTGTAAACCGACTTATCGGTACAATCGTTAATGAAACAGGATTGATCGGAACGCTGAAAATCGGGAAATATGGAAAACAACGCTGGGCAAACTACCAGAAGCTCTTGGACCTCGCGAGAAACTTTGATGGCGATGAAAACAGGCAAATCCTGCCAGATTTTATCGAATTTCTGGACATCTTAATTACAGAAGAGCCGCGCGAAGGACAGGCACCAATCGAGGCGAGCAGCGGCGCGGTCCAGATTATGACGATTCACGCTGCCAAAGGGCAACAATTCCCTGTTGTCATGCTTCCGAGGCTTGATAGGCAAGGACAAACGGACCGAGAACCTTTCATCGACGAGGAATTCGGGATCGGTTTTAGTCCGCTCCATCCGGATAACGGCTATCAAAAGACCGAGCCGGAGATCGTTGACTTCATGAAAAACCGCGCAAACGAGAAAAATGTCGCCGAAAAGAAGCGACTGTTTTACGTCGGCGCAACACGCGCTGAGGATCGACTCATCTTATCTGGGACTCTCGGAGACAGTGGCAAACCGCAACAGATGCTTGAATGGCTCTATACACACCTCGAAATCAGTGAAACAGACAATTTACTGAATTTAGATGTTAAACAGGAGGCATACAAAAACGGCAGCAAAATAGATCAACGCTTTCCACTCCAAATCCCGATTTCTCGGACACTTGCAGATACTACAGATGAGGACGCGGAAACCTCAGATGAAGCGATGCCGATCGCGTTTCCAGAGGATTTGCCATCAGCACTACAACCGACCGAAGTTCCGGCTGCCTTCTCCGTGTCTGAACTCGCGAACTACGCGCGGTGTCCACTACGGTATCAGTTGGAAAATGTGCTACGCATTCCATCAATCAAACAGGCAAAACCGGATTCCGATGAAGATGAAATGGGGGCTGCGATTCGTTCCGTCCTGAGGCAGATCGGAAGCCCATCAGATACGCAAGACCTCGACACGTTAATTCAACAGGCGTTTGAAAACTTCCCAGAAATAGCGGACACGGAAACTGAACTTCGGAAACATATCAACAGTTTCCTCGATTCTGAACTCGGACAAACGGCACTCCGAGCATCGGAAACCGAAACGCATCAGCACATCTACGCCGATGTTGACGGACATATCCTTGACGGTAGGATTGACAGGCTCTTTAGAGATGAAACAGGACATCGGCAAGCAATTATCTACGAAACCGGCGATGCTCAGCATCCAACAGTGTGCTCGCCAGAGATGGAACTCTATAGCCTATTGATACATCGGTGTTATCCAGAACAACCGACGGAAAAAATAAATATATTCTTTACCGAACACGGACAGTGTGAAACGGGACACTTCAGTGCCGCAGAATTAGAGGAAGCCGCAGGACGGTGGAGAAAAAAAATCTCGGCGTTGCAAGAGGGCATTTACAAGAAAAATCTCAAGCATTGCAGTTTCTGTCCTTACGCCGATGCGGACGACCAGTGCATAGTTTTTTAATTTTCCTTGCGGAGAAACGAAGCAATTTGTGGTTATGAACCCTTTTTCTCCAATCCGCCTTCCACTTCGTTTCAGGCTGCGTTTATGTGTTAGTAAGAAAAGGAGAATAATCATGAGAAAGTTAACATTAATGATCACAGTTATCACGCTTGCCTGCTTTTTAATAGCAGAATCGGAACAGACGTTTGCGGGGACATGGCGCGACGATTTTGAGGACAACGACACCCGTGAATGGAAAATCTTTAATCTTGATCGGAAGGTTGAAAAGTGGTGGATTGACGACGGTGAAGCCGTCGGCGAAATCTTTTTACCCGGCTTTATGAGCCTCTGGCTAACAGGTGAACTCACATGGAAAAACTACTCCGTCTCCTGTCGAGCGAAGTTAGTAGAAGACAAAAACGAGCCACCAACCATCGGACTGACACTCCACGATAGAGGCGAGGAAGATAGTCGATACCTCTTTTTTCTTGATTATATCTTCGGCACCGTCCGAATCGTAAAAGCGGTTCACGACGATTGGAACGTTATCAGCTACCTCTTTGATGCAGAGATTGATACATGGTATGAACTAACCGCCACCGTTTACGAAGAGGGTATCCTCGAATTTAAAATTGACGATACTGTGTTTACTGCTATTGACGATGATATCTTAAAAGGCGGACAAGCCGGTCTTGTCGTCGCAGACGGGCGCGCACACTTTGACGACTTTGAAGTCACAGGCGCGAACGTCTCGAATGGCGGACCCGGAAAACCGCGTCCTGTCGAACCGCGAACCAAACTCGCAACCGTATGGGGGAAACTGAAGAAAAAATAACTCAACCGTAGAGACCGTCATACAAAGGAGAAACCGTGATGAAAAAAATCCTCATTTTCGGACTTATTGTTTGTAGCTTCGCTTTGAACCAACTCACACTTGCAGGCACTTGGAAAGATAGTTTTGAAGACGACAACATGACCGAATGGAAAATCGTTCATTATAGTAACGGTGCAGGAGAGTGGTGGACTGATAAAGGTGAAGCCGTCGCGGAATCATTGGTCGAATCAGGACTTGCTTTGTGGGTGACCGGCGAAACTACGTGGCGATACTACACCGTATCCTGCCGAGCAAAACTGATCAAAAGTAAAAAGGAACCCGCGAATTTTGGGATCGTGATGAACTATAATGATGACGCACTCCTTAAAGTATATTACGCTTTCAGGGTCATTGCCGACTTTAACTTTATCTCCATTAGGAAATTCCGCACACATCCTGCCAATCCCATCACACTCGGAGAATTCGATTTTGACGTAGAAATGGACAAATGGTATCAACTCACCACTACTATTTATAAAAATGGCACGATTGAATTCAAGATTGATAAAAAGGTATTTACTATGTTTGATCCCAATCCCCTGGGACCAGGGCAAGCCGGGTTGTTCGTCTCAAATGCAGAAACCCGCTTTGATGACGTTGAAATCACAGGTGCAAATATCTTTAACGGTGGACCTGGACGCTCCGGCATCCAGATTCTCACAACCACATGGGGACATCTGAAAAACGATTGATAAAGAGTAGACGAAAATGGAGACCAAACACACAAGAGGCATTGGTATTATCGGAATAGGTTGGTTGCGAATGACGCACGAGTTTCAGAATTCAGGCTTCAGCAGGATACGTAAATACCGCTTGCTGAATACCGAAAACAGATTGCTGATAATTTGCTGCTTTCTACTGCTTCCCCTAAACGCCACAGCACAAAATTTGCCGCAATTCACCGACATCACAAAGGCTGCAGGCATCGACTTTATTCATAATTCCGGTGCCTACGGAAAGAAATACCTCCCTGAAACGATGGGTTCAGGATGCGCCTTTATCGACTATGACACGGACGGATGGCAAGACATCCTCCTCGTTAACGGAAAAGATTGGGAGGGCAGCCCGACGGGGAAGCGGCAAACGATGGCACTCTACCGAAACAACCGAGACGGCACCTTCACCGATGCGACTGAAACCGCTGGTCTCTCTGTCTCGCTTTATGGTATGGGGGTTGCTGTCGCCGATTACGACAACGACGGCGACCCAGACATCTACATCAGCTGCCTCGAAACCGATCGACTCTTCCAAAACCGCGGTGATGGCACCTTCGTTGACATCACAGAAACCGCCGGTATCCATAATCCCGGTTTCGGTACGAGCTGCGCATGGTTCGATTACAACAACGACGGACACCTCGATCTTTACGTCGCAAATTACGTTGAATGGAGCAGAGAAAACGATCTGTTCTGTACGCTTGACGGTATCAATAAATCTTACTGCACGCCTGAATCTTACCAAGGACAAGCGAGTAAACTCTTCAGAAACCGAGGAGACGGTACATTTGCCGATGTCTCCCGCAGTGCACGCATTGAGGACAATACCAGCAAATCGCTCGGTGTTTGCATTTTCGATTACAACAACGACGGCTTACCGGACATCTTCGAGGCGAACGATACACAACCCAATAAACTCTATCAAAACAACGGCGACGGCACCTTCATCGAAACCGCACTGGAAGTCGGTGTCTCTCATGACGAAAAAGGTGTCGCTACCGGCGCAATGGGCGTTGATGCCGCCGATTATGATCGGAGCGGTAAGGAGAGCCTCGTCATCGGGAACTTCTCCAACGAGATGCTCAATCTCTATCACAACGATGGCGACTTTTTCATTGACGATGCACCCGCCGCACAGATCGGGAACGCCTCCTTATTGACCCTCACCTTCGCATGTTTCTTCTTCGACTTTGATCTCGACGGAAATCTCGACATCTTCACCGCCAACGGACACGTCGAAACCGATATCAACGCCATCCAGAGTCAGGTCACCTACGCGCAACCCGCACACCTATTTCATAACGACGCTCGCGGTAGATTCACCGACGCACTTCACAAAGTCGGGGCAGATTTGGCGACACCGATGGTCGGCAGAGGCGCAGCATACGGCGATATTGATAACGATGGGGATTGGGATTTACTGATGACGACCTCCAACGGCCCCGCGTACCTCTTCCGAAACGACGGTGGCAACCACAACGCATGGATTAAGATACAACTCGTCGGAGAAACAAGCAACCGAGACGGCATCGGCGCACAGATTCGTATTACCTCTGCCTTGGGAACACAGACGCGAACCGTTAAAAGCGGCTCCAGCTACTGCTCACAGAGCGAACTCACCGCCATTTTCGGCATAAACGATGATACTATTATCGAAACTATCGAAGTGAAGTGGCCCAGGGGTGCTGTCAGCACACGTAAGAATGTTAAACCGAACCAACGTATCCGCATCGAGGAAGACGTACCGTAGATATGTTTTTTCAGCCTTGCTTTTTACAGAAAACTCTCTGGAGGAAGCACCATGGCGCGGATTGGTTCGATCCAGCCTTCGCTTTGCCGGTCTCACCGCAGTCGTCTCTCTTGAAAACCACGTGGGGAAACTCAAGACACAAGATTGAAGTTTCTTTTTTATTTCTTAAGTCGTCCCCATAGCGTCGTGAGTTTTCCTTCTGCTTCAACTGCTGCAAATTCGCCATCCGTCTTTGCACCGTTTTTACCTATTAGATGGTAAGCATTGCCTGATGTATCTGAGAACTCCTGTGTTCCACTCGGTTCATCAAAATGCCACAATGCAACCGTCTCTGCGTCATTCTCGAACTTTTTCCGCGGCGTGAAATCGCGTTTGCCGACATTGTAACGCGCAACTGTTGAGATGCGAACCTCATCAATATAACCCTCAAAATGCCCCCAAAAATGACCGCCGTGCCAATCAGACGCAATTTTCTCTCCAAACCCACCGATTGTAAAATCCCGTGGATGTTTGGCGTGTGAGAGATCCGCTGCGAGAATTGTTCTTCCCCCTGAGATGCGCACGACATCGTTAATGATGAGCATACTCTCTACCCCTTCTGCCTGAAAGGCGATGTGATGCCATTGATTCAAGGATAAAGAAAAAGGCGGTAGCATGCCAAACGCCACTCCACGCAAACGATGAAGGTGCGTTGCACTCATGAGTCTTAAACCTAAGTGTCCGTGGTTCCAGACATACATCCGCACCTGTTGGCTGAGAACCAAGGGGTGTGTATCCGTGTTAGGCGGTGTGGTTAGATATATCCACGCTTCAAAGGTGAATTCATCCGTGCCTTCCGGCATGAGGAGACCGAAGGTTTCAAAATCCAAAATGGCGTGGTCGTCCACCCCATCAAGGGCTAAATAGTTGCCACCCGCAGGTGAAGCCGGTGGAAGCGATTCAGCACGCACCGGAATTAAAACGAGCAGAAAAAGGCAAGCAAAAATTGATAGATTTCGTAGATTTTTCATTTTGTAGGTTTCCTTTTTAAATCTCTCTATGAATCTCAAAACGATTCTGACTTGATTTGCCCCCATGTTATTGTTAAAGAGTTGTCAGGACGAATCTCAAGATTACCAACGCCTCTACCATCAACTACAGTGGCACCATTCATACCGACTAACGTCTTCCCATTCCCAGACGTATCTTCAAAGCGAATTGCACCTTCCTTGTCATTGAAATCCCAGAGTGCCAACGTGTGTTCGTCATTCAAAAAACGAGGTGGTGGATCAAACGGATTGTGGCCCTGTTCGGCGCAGTCATACCGAGCGATATTGGAAAACCTGATCGCATCAATTGCCCCATGAAAACCACTCACTTGGTATAACAACCCACCGTTAGGTGCCACAAACTTATCCTCACCATATCCGCCTACGACGAAATCTTGCACCCTTTCAGGTCTACTGATATTCAATGACACCCTGTCCACACGGGCAAGTCTCCAGCCTTGACTAATTCGATTGTTGGTCGCATGACAAAGCGTGCTATTCTTGAAAATGATGGCTATATAGTTCCATTGATCCTTCTGGATTGGACTATCAGTTCCTGCAAGTCCGTGAGCTGTGTCTCCTGAAAGATATGCATGCCGATAACTGCAAAGTTGGTTCTGTCCGAGTATACACTTCTCTCTTGCCAGCAACCCGATGGAAACTTGCTGCGTCAGAATAAGGTCTCGATCTTTTTCCTTCGGTTCAGCTTTCGGATAGAACCATACTTCAACAGTAAACGCATGGGTGTTTCTGGGGAAAATATGCCCATGCTCCTTAAAAGGGAGTATTGCACAGTCATCTTCACCATCCAACGACAAAACACCACCGGAAGGCTGAAAAGAAAATACAGGTATAGCTAATAAACCAAGCAATAATAACGCACTGAATAGCAATTTACAGTTAATGAACATCAACCCCCCCCCCAATTTGAAAATAGATAAAGCATTCTAAACCGTTTGGATTTCGTGTGTTAAATTCAAAATAATCCCGACTTGACTTGACCCCATGTTGTTGTTAAAGAGTTGTCGGGACGAATCTCAAGATTACCAACATTTCCGCCATCAATCACAGTGGCACCATTCATACCGACTAACGTCTTCCCATTCCCTGACGTATCTTCAAAGCGATCCGCGCCTTCCTTGTCATTAAAATCCCAGAGGGCTAATGTGTGTTCATCACTCACAAAGCGGCGCGGCGGATCAAACGGCTTAGTCGCCCGCTCAGCGGGTAAATCATACCGAGCGATATTTGAAAACCTTATCGCATCAATCGCACCATGAAAGTAAGTTCTTCGGGATAACAGTTCGCCATCCTTGACTATTATCATATCCTTAGCATAGCCGCCCACGAAGAAATCTCTAAATGTTTCACCGAGAGGGACGCTCGCAGCCACAAAGTTCAACCGGTTAATTCTGCTTGTGCGAGAAATTTCGTCATTGTACGCCAAAGAAAGTGTGTTATTCTTCAAAATAATTGCCATATAGTTCCATTTATCCTTCTCCATTGGGCTATGAAGGTCTAGGGCTGCGGTAATTCCTTTCCCTTCAAGAAATGCGGAGCCGTAGGAACAAACTTGATTCTTATTTACGCCACACTTATCTTCTGAAGTCAATCCGATAGCAGCTTGCTGACCCAGAACGAGGTTTCTCTCTTTTTTTTGGGGTTCAGCCTTCGGATAGAACCATACCTCAACAGTAAATTCATCGGTGTTTCTGGGGATAATATAGCCGTGTTCGGCAAGTGGAAGGATCGCATAATCATCTTCACCGTCCAGCACCAAAACACCACCAGAAGGCTCGAAAGAAAAAACAGGTAAAACTAATAAACCGAGCAATAACACCACACTTAATAGACTTACCGCAACTTTTGCCTCATCTTTTCCATCAATTGAGATAGAAAAAATCAATTTCAATTTCATACTTTATTTCTCCTAAAGCGATGACTCCTTTTTCATTTCCCCCCATGTCGTGGTTAGTAAAGCTGGCTGCGGCTCTACAGGCAATGCGTGCCTCGGATCAAACCAATCACCGCCAGAATCTCCGCCAGTACGCGTCAGCTGCGTCCGAATCCCGCTGTTTACATCAACTTTGAAAATGTAGAACGTCGCGAATCCCTGTGTATAAAGCACTTCCGATCCATCCGGCGACAACTCAGGATACTGGGCATGGCGACCCGCTTCCTCGACAAGCTGGCGGAGACCGGTGCCGTCGCGATTGACGATGAAGATCGCTTGTTTGTCCTTCCATACGCGGTGCAGGGCGCGATCCAAAATGATTGGCAATGGTTGCCGATTCCCTGCAATCGCCAGTCTGTCACCTAAAGCAGACCAGGAAGGACTATATTGCCACAAGAGGGTTTTATCAGGGAGTGGTTGTTCTCGTTCTTGTGTGCGGACATCTATAAATGTGAGCCGAGCCCCCTTATCATGGGATACAGAGCAAGCGATTTCGGAACCATCTGGAGACCACGCAGGGGAATTCCCATACGGGAGCAGTTCGGCATCCTCTTCTCCAAACGTCCCAAGATAGAGACTGAATTCCAGACGATCCCAATCCACGTACCAGTATGCAAACTGTTTACCATCTGGAGACCAAGTAGGGTCTGTTCTCCACCCCTTTACTTTTTTCTTGAAGACGCGTCGGACATTCAAGCCATCGGCATCCATCAAATACAAGTCTCGCGTGCCGTCTCGATCCGAGACGAATAGGATCTGCTCACCGGTGGGAGACCAGGCTGCCTGAAGATCAGTAGCAGGATGCTGTGTGAGGTTAACCTGTTCGGAGCCATCAGGGTTCATCATATACACCTCGCGATTGCCGTCCCGTGTGGAGGTAAACAGGATTTTCGGTGTTGTCGGGGCTTTTGCAAAAAGTGGAGACACCGTTCCACACATCAGCAGCAAGAGAGTCATAGAAAAAATCAATTTCAATTTCATACTTTATTTCTCCTAAAGCGATGCCCCCTTTTTCATTTCGCCCCATGTCGTGGTTATAGAAGTATTAGCAGGATTGACAACAAGCGCACTACTGGTAGTAGCACCGTTCATGCCGATTAATGTATACCCATTCCCAGACGTATCTTTAAAGCCATCTGCGCCTGCCTCGCCATTAAAATCCCAGAGTGCCAACGTGTGCGCATCGCTTGAGAAACGGTGTGGCGGCTCAAACTGTGAGGGCCCCGGATCGGTAGGTAAATCATACCGAGCAATATCGGAAAACCTTATCGAATCAATATCGCCATGAAAGTAAGGTATATGTTCGACTAATTCTTTTTTTGCAAAACCGCCCACACAGAAATTTTTAAACCAGTCAGGGAAACGCAGCTCCCCTTGTATGACGTTCAGACGGCCATCTCTCTGTGTTCGATAGATTTGATCGTTGTATGCCACATACAACGTTCTGTCCTTGAAAATGACTGCCATATAGTTCCATTGATCCTTTTTGATGGGAACACTCATCCTTCTGAGCCCGTGCGCTCCTCCGCCTTCAAGATATGCTGTACCATAGGCATACACTTCACCCTTCTCACCGAGCGGCAGTCTCCTACACTGATTATCTATCTGCAATCCGAAGCGAACTTGCTGACTCAGGATAATATTTGACTTTCCTGGCTCCGGCTTAGCTTTCGGATAGAACCATACCTCAACAGTAAATTCATCGGTGTTCCTTGGGAAAATATAACCGTGTTCCGCAAACGGAAAGATCGCATAGTCATCCTCACCATCGAGCATCAAAACACCACCAGAAGGCTCGAAAGAAAATACTGGCAGAACTAAACTAAACAATAACACCGCACTGAGTAGAAACTTACAACTGATAAACATCAGAAACCCTCCTTTTCACGATCACATCTCATTAGCAGTTAAGAAAACCACTACTTGCCAGTTTTCTTGAGTTCACCCCAAAACGTCATCTGCTTCTCCGCACTCGGTGATACGGAAAGAAAATCCTCCGGTAACCAACTCAGATAACGAGGCGCCAAGTCTCTCGTTGCTTCAATTGGTTTCCCTCCGTCGCCGCCGACTGTATCTACAACATGGACGACTGCCTTGGCAAAAATCTGATTGATGGGTCCTTTTGGGAGCTGCGTTACAATATAGGCGATCGATTTTCCACTCGGCGACCAGACAAGTTCCCAGATAAATGTTCGTTCTTGTGACCGTGTGAGTTGACGCAAGTTTTCGCCATCTACGTCAATACTAAAAATTTCTATGTCGCCTTCAGCGTCAGCTCCGATAAAAGCGATCTGTTTGCCATTCCGCGACCATGTGCATTCAAAGAGAACGGCACTCTCCTCACCGAGCTGCCTCAAGTTTTTCCCTTCAGCATCCATCAGAAAAAGGGTGGCGTTGGAAACAAAAGCGATCCACTGACTATCTGGGGACCAATTAGGTTCGTTACAATTTCCTTGTTGCGTCAGTTGTATCACATTTTCTCCATCCACATCCATTCTGTAGATGTCTTTGTCCGCGGCACGCTCGGAGACGAATGCGATCCATTTGCCATTTGGTGCCCATGCAGGCGATCGATTATCACCCCCAAAAGTTAACTGGCGGTGTACAACCCTTATCACGTTCGTTCTTACCTCCATCACATGAATCTCACAGTTCGCGTTCCGGCACACTTCATAAGCGATCCAACGTCTATCAGGGGACCAAGTGAAAGCGTATGGATGCCCTTGTTCTGTTATCAGTTCTTCGAGCACCTCTCCTTGGGTATCCATCAGAATAATAGGACGGTCTTCGCTTGTCGTAGAAACGAAAGAAAGGACACCCCGTTCAACCATCCATTCACTGCTGACGAACAGACTACCCTCCAATACTAACGCCATGCCTAACACAACATAAATGATTCCACGTTTCATATTTAGATATTCCTCATGTTTCAATTTCCAAATAACATTTACGGCTCACCTTGCTTGAGTCTACCGCAGAACGTCGTCCATTTCTCCGAATTCAACTTCAACGATAAATTTCAAGTTCAAAATGATTCCGATTTGACTTGACCCCATGTCGTCGTTAAAGAAGTGTCGGGACGAATTTCAAGATTACCAACGCCTTCACCATCAACCACAGTGGCACCATTCATACCGATGAGCGTCTTCCCATTCCCAGACGTATCTTCAAAGCGATCTGCACCCTCCTTGTCATTGAAATCCCAGAGTGCTAACGTGTGTTCATCATTCAAAAAACGATGCGGTGGATCAAACAGCCAGAACCCGTGCGCGATGGGTAAATCATGCCGAGCGATATTTGAAAACCTTATCGCATCAATCGCACCCTGAAAGTAGGTACTTCGGGATAACAGCTCACCACCTTCAAATATTACCCAATCTTCAGCATAGCCGCCCACGAAGAAATCTCTAAACCGTTCAGGAAACCGGAGTTCCGCAGCCACAAAGTTCACCCGGTTAATTCTACTTGTGCGAAGAATTTCGTCATTGTATGCCAAAAAAAATGAACCGTCTTTAAAAATAACTGCCATATAGTTCCATTGATCCTTCTCAATTGGGACCTCAATACCTATGACTGTGCGAATGCCTTTCCCTTCAAGAAATGTGAAGCCATAGGAACAAACTTGATCCTTATTCAACTCACACTTATCTTCTGCAATCAATCCGATAACAGCTTGCTGACCCAGAACGAGGTTTCTCTCTCTTTTCTTAGGTTCAGTTTTCGGATAGAACCATACCTCAACAGTAAATTCATCGGTGTTTCTGGGGATAATATAGCCGTGTTCCGCAAGTGGCAGTCTCGCATAGTCATCCTCACCATCAAGCACCAAAACACCACCGGACGGCTCGAAAGAAAATACAGGTATAGCTAATAAACCGAGCAATAACACCCAACTTAATATGCTTACCGCAACTTTTGTCAATTTCATACGTATTTCTCCTAAAGCGATTACTCCTTTTTCATTTGGCCCCATGTCGTGGTTAGAGAAGTATTAGCAGGATTGACAGTAAGTGGGCCACTGGTAGTAGCACCGTTCATGCCGATTAATGTATACCCATTCCCAGACGTATCTTTAAAGCGATCTGCGCCTGCATCGTCATTAAAATCCCAGAGTGCCAACGTGTGTGCATCACTCTCGAAACGACGCGGCGGTTCAAAGGGTGAGGTCCCCGGCCCGGCGGGTAAGTCATACCGAGCGATATCCGAAAACCTTATCGCATCAATATCGCCATGAAAGTAAGCCCTTTCAGCATACGCACCCACAAAGAAACTTTTAAGCTCTTCACGGAGACGTAGTTCGGCAGCCACGACGTTCATAAAACCACGTTTCGCGCCTCGAACGATTTGATCGTTGTATACCAAATGAAACGTGCTGTCCGTGAAAATGACTGCCATGTAGTTCCATTGATTCTTTTTGATGACGGCATTAATACCTGTGATACCGTGCGCTCCTGCGCCTTCAAGATATGCTGCACCAGAAGAACACACTTGATCCTTCTCACCGATCCTACCCCTACAATTATTATCTGGCTTTAATCCGAAGCGAACTTGCTGACTCAGAATAATATTTGACTTTCCTGGTTCCGGATTCGCTTCAGCTTTCGGATAGAACCATACCTCAACGGTAAACGCATTGGTGTTTCTGGGGATAATATAGCCGTGTTCGGCAAGTGGAAGGATCGCATAGTCATCCTCGCCATCAAGCATCAAAACACCACCAGAAGGCTGAAAAGAAAATACTGGTATAGCTAATAAACCGAGCAATAACACTGCACTCAGTAGCAATTTATCGTTAATGAACATGAAACACTCCTTTTATCCCGCCCCGTTCTACCCAATCTATGGAACCACTATCGCCTTGTTTTGATTGCGCCCCAAGTTTCCACAAGTTTTCCGACAGAGTCAACACTCCGAGGAATTTCGCCTGTGCCGTAGACTTCAACCGTTGTAAGTGGTGTCCGAATCCCGGCACTACTGCCCCCAAAGATGTAGATTTCTCCATTTATTACCTCAGCCGCATGTCCTGATTTGCCAATCGGCATGTCGGGTTCCTGGGTCCAACGGTCAGTTTCAGGATTATAGACTTCAACCGTTGAGAGGTACATGTATGGACCATTGCCCCGAAAGCCACCACCTATCACATAGATTTTTCCATTGATCACGCTTGCACTGTGCCCCGATTTTGGGGCAGGCATCTCGTTTTTTTCAGTCCATCGATTGGTTTTTGGATCAAATACTTCAACACTGGAAAGAAAGGGACCTGGATGATTTGGGATCTGGGGCCATCCGGTTCCGCCCATGACGTATATTTTTCCATCCACAACACTCACTGATGTGCCAGACCGCGCATGGTTCATATTTTTCACTTTTGCCCATGTATCTGTCACTGGATCATATACGTCCACGATATCTAAGCGCCACTCTTCTCTGTTAGCTGCTGAACCACCAATAATATAGATCTTTCCACCCACGACACAGGAACCGCCACTTCTCGGCACGGGCATGTCCGCTTTCGGTGTCCATGTGTCGGCGATAGGATCATACACTTCTACAGCCGGAAGGCGTTTAAAACTGTATCCCCAACCTGGACCCACCTGAAATTTCTTTACTTCTGACCCACCAACGGCATAGATTTTTCCATCTACAACCTCAACAAACAAGCCAGTCCGGGCTGTCGGCATATCTGCCTTTCGTTCCCATGTATCGGTTTTCGGGTCGTACATCTCTACGGTTGCAACAGCTCTGTCCCCAAATACCTCAATTTCGCCACCTATTGCGAATACTTTTCCGTTCACGACACACGTCCCAAAGTTATACCGGGCTGTTGGCATGTCCGCTCGCAGTGTCCAAGTTCTCTCGGCGGCAAGGTCGCCTATATTGACAACTAATAGGGTACAGATAATCAAAAAACCTAATGTCCAACGAATTTTCACGGTTTACCCCCATTATTTTTCTTCATTCTCTTCAAGCGAGATGTAAAACAGTCCGTGGTCTTTAGCACCAGAGAGCAGATCGGTAGCACTATAGAGTTTATCGTTAGCAATAACGAGATCACTGACTGTATTTGGCACCTCCGAAGAAATCTGTTCCCACTGAGCCCGCGCATTCAAACGATAACTGCCAGCATCACCAGCACCATAAACCGTTGTGCCATCCACAGCAAATTTGTCTATGACGACGCGTGTCCCTATTCCATCCGTAAGCACGCGCCAGTTTTCCCCAGTGTGCGAAGCCATGACACCATTATCCGTTGCGACGTAAACCGATGCCTCCGCAAAGACTATATCTTTGAAATGAGTGAAGCGGAGGGGCAGGGTTGGTGTGACATCTCTCCAACTCTCCCCTTCGTCAAGCGATTGAAATAGCTGACCATCCCGCTTACCCGCGTAGACGGTTTCTCCTGAAACAGCTAATTTGAATACCTGGATGGATGTCTCAGAATGATTATCCTCTATTAATCCAGTGCTTGTCCACTCTGGGTCACCGAGTTTCCATTTGAAAAGTTCTCCTATGTATTCTATATAAAACACATTACGACTCGCCGCAGCAGTCTCAGTTCTCAGACGAGATACGTGCAGATAGTCTCGCTCTTTTGACTTATATTTTTCATCGGCAAGTTTATAACGGTCGAAAATGGGGGCACCTTGAACGGGAATGAACCTATCACCATCGGCAGATAAACGGAAAATTCCCACATTGGCGCCTGTAGGTCCTCCACTTAAAAGAAAATAAAGAATATTGTCAACAACCATCAGTTTTAAATCAACGGTCACACTGGTAGTGAAGGGACTGAATCCAGCTTTTTGTCTATCAGCCGGAACTATTTCCCAGGACACGCCCGCATCCGTTGATTGATAAACTTCATAGCCGTTATGGGCGTATAATCTATCGCCAAACGCCACCAAATCGGTTATAAGTGTGCCCACTATCCCGTCCATAAATAGGTGCCATGACTCACCACCGTCAGTCGTGCGGTGAATGCCGAATACGTTGACTTTGTAACACGTTTTCTCGTTTACTATTACAGCTGGAAGGCGGCTTCTCCTCCGAAAATTCATGTCGCTTCCAAGTTGGGTCCAAGTTTGTCCACCATCTATTGAACGAGATTGCGCGAGACCCAATGCCAAGAGCGTCTTACCAGCCGCCAAAACCGTTATACCCGCCGGTGGGCCTGAAGGAAGATATTGATTTTCATGCCATATTTCAGTCCACGACGCGCCCAAGTCAGCCGAATGGAAAATTTTGGCAAAATGCCACCTATTATTCCGCATGACCTCGCTTATTTCCATTGGCGTTAATTTCACCAACGACTCGTGCCCTATTCCAGCATAAACATTATTTCCTGAGACTGCCAAGGAACAGACGACTCCTGATGTATCCAATGGCAATTTTTCCCAGATGCCTGAATCGAGACGGTAGAGACCGTTCTCTGTAGCAGCAAATATTGTTTTTCCAACATTAGCAATTGTGGAAATCTTTTCGGAAACCGTCAACCCATCCTTAAGAGGACTCCATTGCGCACCACCATCTGTGGATCGGAAAATCCCGCTATCTCTAAGGGCGAGATACATTGTAATAGGCATTTGTGAACTGGATGCTTCTTCGGCATCTGTAATGACAAGCTCCACGGTATCACCCTTGGGGCGGCGACCCAGTGACCTCCATGTCTCACCCCTGTTATCCGAAGCAAATATCTCGTCAATAGAAACAACATAAAGCCTACCACTATGTTCTGCCATTGGCATCAAAGATCCACCAATTGGAACACTCGTGTCAACGCGTGTCCACGCGGTTGCACCTGCTGTTAATCTGTATACCCCTGTTTTTATAATAGCATAAACGGTCCCGTCAGATGCAGCGAAGATATTGCGGATAGGTCCCGCTGGCGGTCCGTTTCCGTTCACCCACTGTGCTGTAGAAAACTTGGTAGCATTCTCCGATGGAACAGATGCTGAAGTTACATTAGAGACTTGAGTGCCGGCACTGTTGGTTTTGCCGGGACTGGTATCCCGTCCGACCCGATTTCGGGCAGCCGGTTTCGCTGCTATATCAAGGATGATAGGCGCATCAACGATTTCAATCGTCGGTTCGGATTGTGCCTCAAAACTATACGGTCTCTGGAAACGGGTGAGGTATCGGTTGCTTGCCCCGAGGAGCAGCGCGACCAAAACCGCAACTGTACCTAAAGCCATCCATGGAAGGAACGGTTTAGCAGCCGAAGACGGTGTAGGTGCCATCTCAGCAACTTGTCGCATGACGTTCTCGCTCAAACTCGCCGGTATTCGCACGCCGCCGAGAACTTCTTGGATCATCAGTTCCTCGTCCTCTTGCAAACGCTTTCGTCCGCGACGCAGTCTGCTTTTAATTGTCCCTACAGACACCCCTAAAAATTTTCCAATCTCTTTGGCAGTCATTTCGCCGAGATAGTAGAGTGTCACCACTGTGCGTTCGCTCTCAGGAAGCTTCGCGAGCAGCTTTTTGACGAGTTCACGGCGACGCTCGGTGCGTTCTGTTTCTCGCGCTTCCGATACGTGATGCATATAAGAGGATCTTTCGATTTCTTCCACAGGTGTACCCTCCAGCGATTGCGTTATGAGCCTTCTCTTCCGACTCCAATCAATGCAAAGCCGATCTGCGATAACATACAACCATCCGGCAAACTGATTGTGATTTTTGAGCGTTGAGAGTTTTTTGTATGCTTGAAGGAAGGTGTCTTGCGTAATATCTTCAGCAATATGAAAATCACCGATTTTTCGCCATACGAGCGCGTGCACGCTTTTCTGGTATCTTTGGAGCAAGATACCAAATGCCGTATCGTCGCCCGATAACGTTCTCTGAATCAGTTGAACATCGTCTTCTTTTTCCACGAGACTCCCCCTGATGAAAAGATGAGGTTGCGCTTTTTTCCTCAATCTAATGTTGCGTTCTATAGCATTAAATAATTGCAGCAATACGATTTACGTTCTCTAATATTAAAGACGAATTTTGAGGCTAAAAAGATGCATTATGAAAAAAAAATGGAATTTGACCGGTGTCGCACACGGGAAATGCGGTGAAGGCGAATTCCAGTTCGGAGACACCGGAAACATGACGGTCGGCGAGGAAGGTGTAGTGTAGAGGAAACCGTGGAACCGATTTCCCTACGACAGACCTTTGGGAAATCGGGACCGGTTCTGATGTAGATGATGTTTTTGGGTTAGCAACTTAGGTTATAGTACTTCCCGTAAGAAGCGTGCGGTGTGAGATTCTTGGACTTTTGCGACATCTTCCGGTGTGCCCATCGCAACGACGTTTCCGCCGCCTTTGCTGCCCTCCGGTCCTAAGTCGATGACCCAGTCTGCCGATTTGATAATGTCAATGTTGTGCTCCACGGCGATGATCGTGTTGCCTGCATCAACGAGGCGGTTCAGTACCTTGAGCAGCTTCTGGATGTCGTCAAAATGGAGTCCAGTCGTCGGTTCGTCCATGATATAGAGTGTTGAACCGGTTGTACGCCGTGCCAACTCTTTCGCGAGCTTGACACGCTGCGCCTCACCGCCAGAGAGCGTCGGTGCGGATTGTCCGAGTTGGATATAGCCGAGTCCGACATCTGCTAACATCCGGAGCGTCCGACAGATACGTGAGTTGCCCTTGAAAAATTCGAGTGCCTCATCTACCGTCATACCTAAAACCTCAGCGATATTTTTGCCGTTATAACGGATTTCGAGGGTATCCTGACTATAGCCGGTGCTATTACACGCTTCACACGGCATCCATACATCCGGTAGGAAATGCATCTCAACGCGGTTGAAACGGTGTCCCTCACAGACATGGCACTGTCCCACAGCGAGGTTGAAACTGAACATACCGACACCGAAGCCTCGCATCTTTGCGTCGTTTTGCTCAGCGAAGAGTTCCCGAATTTTCGTGAACAGGTCGGTATAGGTCGCCGGATTGGAGCGCGGCGTTTCGCCGATCGCTTTCTGGTCAACATTGATGAGACGTTTGATATGACTAACGCCACGGACACTTCGATACTCCGGTGTCCCATAATCGTTGTACACAGGTTCACGCTCTCTATCGCTGAGGTAGTGGGTATAGAGGCGGTTTCTGGCACTGTCGGCTTTGATAGAGTTCCTGCTTTCGAGTGCCGGTTTTAAGGTACCTTCAACAAGCGAACTCTTTCCGCACCCTGAAACACCGGTTACACAGGTAAGAGTCCCAAGCGGGATTTTAACATCAATGTCCTTGAGATTGTTCGTCTTCGCGCCGTATAACGCGAGTTGTTTACCTGTGCCTTTGCGTCGTGTCTTGGGAACCGAGATAGCGACTTCATTAGAGAGATATGCCTGCGTCAGTGATTTGGCGGACGATTTCTCTGTAGCAGGCGGTTTGTATGTGAAGGTTTCCGGTGCACCGATCGCGATGACCTCACCACCGCTTTTGCCAGCATTCGGGCCGAAGTCGATGACATGATCGGCGGCTAATATTGTGTCGCGGTCGTGTTCGACAACAAGGACACTATTACCGATATCACGGAGTTGCTTAAGTGCAGCGATAAGGCGTTCTTGGTCGCGTGGGTGTAATCCGATGCTCGGTTCATCAAGGATGTAGGTTACGCCTGTAAGTCCGCTGCCGAGCTGGCTCGCGAGTTGAATCCTACGCATTTCGCCACCGGAGAGCGTCGGTGCCCCGCGATCCAACGCGAGATAACCGAGTCCGATGTTTTCTAAGAACTGCAGCCGTATCTGAATTTGGCGAAGGACCTCGGCTTCAAACTCAGGCGAGGTATGAACATGGAGCGCCGGATGCGTCGCCCTGGACGTTGACACGCCTTTCGCCGCAGCGAGATCGTCTTTACCGTTCCGGGAACCGTCCATAATTTCTTCAATCTGTTTCAGACGCGTGTTAAAGAATTCAATGGTTTCGGTGATTGACATCTCCATCAATTGGGAGATAGTTGTGTCCTCAAACATCACGCAGCTCGGAAACGGTTTCAACCGGGTGCCTTGACAATGGCGACATCGCTCGTGTGGTGGGTGTACATTCGTTCCACGTCCGTCACAAGCATTACACGCGCCGATTTTGTTGTTAAAGGAGAAGTGGCGTGGTGTGAGTTGCCCGAAATTGTTACCGCAGGAAGCGCACATGGCGTGTTCGCTGAAGAATTTTTTAACGCGTAACGCCTGCGTCGATTTTTTTGTTTTCTCGCGTTTAGATGCGTCCGTTTTTGTGGATGTGCGACTCGGGGAAACGGTCTCTTGGAGGAGCACAAATCCACCGCTTTGAACGAGTGCCAATTCGACCGCCTCTGTAAATCGGCTCTTCTCTTCCTCAACAAGTTCAACGCGATCGATGACGATAAAGATTTCATGTCGAATGGTTTTACTGAGTCTCGGGACTTCATCAAGCCGATGAATTTCGTTATTAATCTGGACGCGTGCGAAGCCTGCTCTCTGTAACCGGCTGAAGACATCGGCGTAATCTTCGTTGCCCTTCAACCCGTAGGCGGATTCGCTGGCGTTGATGTCAATAATTTTACCTCGAACATTCCCTTCCTCCGATTCTGGCAGAAGCATAAAGTTTGTGAGCGGTGCGAGGACATCCACCCTCTTTTCAGGGAACAGTTCAAAGACTTTCTCTGTAATTTCTTCGGCACTCTGGGGTCGGACCTCTTCAAGGCAATCCGGACAGTGCGGTTTACCCCATCTCGCATAAAACGTTCGGAGTCCGTCATGGATTTCAGTGATCGTTGCGACTGTTGAGCGCGGGTTTTGCCCTGCGTTGGCGTGCGAAATAGCGATAGCAGGCGAAAGTCCTTCAATCTTCGAGACCTTCGGTTTCTCCATCTGCCCTATAAACTGCCGTGCATAAGTACTAAGCGTCTCAATATAACGTCGCTGTCCTTCGGCGTAGATCGTGTCCAGCGCGAGTGATGTTTTTCCTGAGCCGCTGACCCCTGTCAACGCCGTCATTTTACGATGCGGAATGTCAATATCGACATTCTTGAGATTATTTTCCGTGGCACCTTGTACAGCGATTGCCGTCCGTCTCTCTTGTTCCTGTCCGAAGATGTCTACGAGTTCAGGTTTCATGAGTCGTCGCTTCGCGTCCCGCCAGATATCGAAATCACCGCGGAGTGCTTGTCCGGTATAAGATTCCGGTGTCTCTGCGATCTGCTCCGGTGTACCTGTCGCGACGATTGTTCCACCACCGTCCCCGCCTTCCGGTCCTAAATCAATAAGGTAGTCTGCCGAATTGATGACCTCAAGATTATGCTCAACAACGACAACGGTATTGCCGTCGTCTACGAGTCTGTGAAGGATCATCAATAGTTTATTTACATCGTCAAAATGCAGTCCTGTTGTGGGTTCATCAAGGATATAGAGCGTCTTACCGGTTCCTCGTTTGGAGAGTTCCTTTGAAAGTTTAATGCGTTGTGCCTCACCCCCGGAGAGTGTCGGCGCGGGTTGTCCGAGCTTAATGTAATCGAGACCGACATCGTGTAGGAGTCGCAACCCTCTTGCAACTCTCGGAATATCGGCAAAATGTTCGAGTGCAGCATCAATATCCATTTCAAGGACTTCAGAGATGTTTTTGCCCTTATACTTTATGCTGAGCGTTTCGGTGTTGAAGCGTTTACCTTCGCAGACCTCGCATTCTACCCAGACATCGGAGAGGAGTCCCATATCAACCTTTTTCGCGCCGTTGCCGTTGCAGGCTTCGCATCTTCCGCCGCTAACATTAAAACTGAACCGTCCCGGTTTATAGCCGCGTAGTTTCGCGTCAGGCAACCCGGCGTAGAGTGACCGAATCGCATCAAACACCTTTGTGTAGGTCGCAGCATTGGAACGCGGTGTTCGTCCGATGGGTGCCATATTGATATTGATGACTTTGTCGATGACTTCGGAAATACGGACGTTTCTGTTTTTGATGACACCGCGAATTTTGTCATAGTCACCCGGTACGGTTTTCGCTTTCATGAGGTCGCGAGCGAGTGCACTGTAGAGAATATCATGGATTAAGGAACTCTTCCCAGAACCGCTGACACCTGTCACACAGCAGAGCGTCCCGATCGGTATTTTCGGACTGATCTCTTTAAGATTGTTTTGCCGTGCGTTGCAAATCTGTATCCATTTGTCCCCTGTAGCACGCCGGGATTCCGGTTGGACAATCACTTTATCACCGCGTAGATATTGTGCCGTAAGCGAGTCGCTCTCCTTGATGAATTGCGCCGGAGTTCCGATGTCGGTTATCTTTCCGCCTTTGATGCCTGCACCGGGTCCAAAATCGACAATCCAATCGGCGACTAACATCGTCGCTTCATCGTGTTCAACAACAATAACGGTGTTGCCTTGGTTTCGTAAATTGAGGAGTGTTGTGAGCAGCCCGGCGTGGTCGCGGGGGTGTAACCCGATGCTCGGTTCATCAAGGACATAAGTGACATCGCGTAATCCCGCACCGACTTGACTGGCGAGACGGATGCGCTGTGCTTCGCCGCCGGAGAGTGTTGGTGCCGGACGCGCAAGCGTCAAGTATCCCAATCCGACTCCCATAAGGAAACCGAGTCTGCCTCGAATTTCCTTCAGAAGTTCGTTGGCGATGAAGGCTTCACGTTCCGGGAGTGTTAACTCGTTAAAGAATTCGGTTGCATCCCGAATAGACATTTCGAGGATGTCGGTTATCGGCGTATCCGCTATCGTTACAGATTTTATCCATGAATTCAACCGGGTGCCGTCGCATTCCCTACACGGCATTTTGACGAAATGGTCAGGTAAATTGTCTTCGTCGGCTTCCGTACCGTCCTCAAAATAGTATTTCTGTTCTTCGGCTGGGATGATACCGCGAAAATGGACACGATGTCGTCGTCGTTGCTTGCGTCTCTTGTGTCCGCTTGTGCCTGGGGTCGTAATCGTGAGGACAGCGTCGCCGGTGCCGTAAAGGATAGCGTCTTGCTGTGCCTGTGTGAGTTCGTTCCAAGGTGTTTTGATGTCAAATCCGAGGTGTTTTCCGACGGCTTCAGCGATAGCTCTTTCTGTGGTGCGCTTCTGCTTGTTGAGAGGTCCCCAGAGACTAACGGCACCTTTCATGAGAGAGAGCGTTTCATCTGGGACGATTAACTTCGGTAAAATACCCATCCGCACGCCTAAGCCTCTACAAGTTTCACACATCCCATCAGGATTGTTAAATGAGAAATGCCGCGGTTCCGGCTTTACGAAACTAATCCCGCATTCTAAACAGGTATAGTTTTTACTAAAGATGCGATCATCTTCTTCAGGCAAGAATGGCGATGCTCCGCTTGTAGCCGGAACGGTCTGAACCAGCATGATTCCCTCACCCCGCGCGAGTGCTGTGTCTACCGCTTGAACGAGACGCGCCTCAATCCCTTCCTTAATGACGATCCTGTCAATGACGAGGTCAATATTGTGGCGTCGGTTTGAACTGAGTGCGAAACCGGGACGCAGTTCGTGTATCTCGCCATCAACGCGCAATCTTGCAAAACCTGCTTTTCGGAGACTCTCAAATTCTTTTTGGTGTGCGCCACGGGTGCCTCTGGCGATGGGTGCTAAAACGATGAGCCTTGTCCGGTCAGGGTAGTCGAGGAGCGTTTTAACTATATCTGCCTCGGTTTGTGAGCCGATTTCACTCCCGCATTCAACACAATGTAATTGCCCGATACGCGCGTAGAGGACACGGAGATAGTCATAAATCTCTGTTACGGTGGCGACCGTGGAACGCGGGTTATGTCCTGTTGACCCTTGATTGATAGCGATAGAAGGCGAGAGTCCAATGATTTCGTCTACGTCCGGTTTCCCGAGCTGCCCTAAAAATTGACGGGCATAGGCGGATAGGGATTCGATGTAGCGCCGCTGTCCCTCGGCATAGACGGTGTCAATTGCGAGTGAGGATTTACCGGACCCGCTAACGCCGGTAAAAACGATGAGTTTATCTTTCGGGAGTTGGATATCAATGTTTCTTAAGTTGTGTTCTCGTGCGCCTTGGACATGGATGGCTTCTTCTGTCATGGTCGTTTAACTTCCTATGTGTTGTGCTTGTTGAGCTGCGATAGATGGTCTGACCGAGATTAAACTGATTACATATCCATAAAACCGCCTAAGTCTTTGAGTTTGCGGGCATCTCTGCGCCAGTCGGCTTTGACGGTTACGTACAGTTCTAAAAAGACGCGAGTATCTAAGAATTTTTCGATATCAGGTCGCGCAAGTTGACCGATGCGTTTGATTAACTTACCACTTTTACCGATGATAATTTGTTTCTGTGTCTGTCGTTCTGCATAGATGATGGCGCGGATATAGATGATCTCTTCCGATCTGTTTGTCTGACGTTTTTCAAATTCTTCGACGACGACAGCGGATGCGTAGGGAATCTCGCGTTTCGTCAGGAGCATAATCTTTTCACGGACGGTTTCTGCAATGAAAAAACGTTCAGGGAGATCGCTGAGTTGATCTTCTGGAAAATAGAGCGGTCCGGACGGTAAGTAGCCTTCGATCTGCTCAAGAAGTACGGGAACCCCATCCGCGTTCAATGCGGAGATCGGAATTATGTGTGCAAATTCAAGTTTTTGGCTGTAGTCCTCAAAGAGCGGGAGTAGGGTCGGCTTATCGACGAGATCTACCTTATTGAGTACGAGGATTGTCGTCTGTTTGGTACGCTTGAGACGTTTTAGGATGGTGTCTTCGATGTCTGGGTCTCTGCGCGCGGCATCAATCACAAAAAGCACGACATCGGCATCACCTAAGGCACCGTACGCGGTCTTGACCATTTCGCTCTGTAGGCGGTACTTCGGGTTCATCAGTCCGGGTGTATCGACGAAAATGATTTGACAGGTGTCAGTGGTGTGGATGCCTCGTATCTGGTTACGGGTCGTCTGCGGTTTCGGGGTGACGATGGCTAATTTCTGCCCCAGAATGGTATTGAGCAGTGTCGATTTCCCGACGTTTGGCGCACCGATAATGCTAACGTAGCCAGATTTGAAGTTTTGGATTTCATTCATAATTATTGTTTTTAAGCGTTCTGTTCTTCGATTTGATGGAGTGCTTCGCTAATATAGCGGCGGATCCATTCGCTTTCGGTGGTTTCTTCGAGTGCCTTGAGTGCGGAGACAGCCTGTATATTCCCGATTCTACCTAACGCGACAATCGCAGCAGAACAGACCCCTCTATCGCTGTCTGTTATACTGTGTATCAGTGCTTCTATGATCTGGACAGGAGGCGTTGAAAACCTGTCTTCACTGAGACCTAATTCTCCGAGTGCGACGGCGGCGGCGCATCGCATGTCTGCTTCTTCATCTTGCAGAAACGGGATCAGCACGTCAACGGCACGCGGATCACGGATGTGTCCGAGGGAGGAGATGGCGAAACGGCGCACGGTCGAATTGTTATCGGTTAAGGCGTTAATGAGCGGTACGACGGCATGCACATCGCCGATCCCTCCTAATCCTTCAGCTGCGTAAGCGCGCATCTCGGCGGATTCGGAGCGTAGTTTGCGCAACAGCACATGCGTCGGAATATACCGCCAATTCCGAACGGGACCGTCTCGATGGAGGATCCAACCGACGAATTTGCGGACTTTTTGCTGTGGTGACTGGTTTGAGGCAGAGCCTCCGGTTTCATGGTCCATCGTGCCACCTCATTTATTTATACGTATCTGAAGCAATTCGTTGACTTAAAATTCGCTGGTGAATTTGTTTTGTGATACTGGATTAGGAATTAATCAATCTCTCGTATTCGTCGTGTTTACCGATCCAAACCCAACTGAAATCACTTCCGTCTTTAATTGCGAGTGCTCTATAATCTTGTCCTACGCGCGCTGACCAATACTTGCCAACTTTCTTAAAATGGAGAGATAAGTGCTTTGGATTCGTTAAGAGTAGACCAAAATTCTGCCTTGCGACTCTTTTCACAGGTTCTGGCAGTTGCTCAAAATATCTCCAGAAACGTGGTGTCGTTCTGTGCACTTAAAGATCCTCAAGATTCTTAAGCGTCCCTTTTTCTTTCGCTTCAAGTGCTTCAGCCATTAAAAAATCCAGTTTGCCAGCGTTTGAATCGGCTTCGATTTGCTGATCCCATTCGTCTCTATCTAATTCATTGAGCCATTGTCTCAATTGTTGATAATCGGTTTCGGAGAGTGCCAGAATCTCTTCTTGAATTTTCGTAATGTTTGCCATTGCGTTCTCCTTTGCCATAATACCATAGGTGTCAATTTAGCTTTAGCGATTTTGGACAATTCTATAGGCGATTAATATAAACATGCTGAAGAAACACCCAAACAAATAAACCTTACAGGGCTGAAGAGGTTTTGAAATCTTTAATGTTTCCGCGTAGAATCCGGTTCGGTTAGGAAACCGAACCTACCGGACCTGGATCCGAAGCGGTTGTTTTTCTAAAATTGACACTTATGGCTCATAATCAGGCGGTAACCAATGCTTAGGTGCTTCACGTACTTTACGCGCACGTTTTTCTTCATACTCAGTAGCTTCACGTACTACACGCCGCTTGAATTCTGCCAAGGTTTCAAAACAACCGTCATTAGAGTAAGAATCGAAATTATCACGATTATACTCATCAACTGTATCCCAGTAATCAGAATCAAAATCCGATAACCTCATTGGAAAAACCTCCCGTGTTCCTGAAAACGTAAACCTTGATAAAGAGTCGCATTTAGGTTTGCTACAAAAACTGAACAAAATAATTATATCATAGAAGGCATCTAAATGGCAATTTTTTTATCACGCTCCTGCCAGGTGTTCTGTGAATAACAGAACACGAAATGGATTCGGACAAAATTAAAGGGTGATGCCTAATTCTTTTGCGATGGTATAGACATCTTTATCGCCTCTACCGGAAAGGCATACGACGATGACCTTCTCTTTACCGAGTTTCGGTGCGAGTTCCCGCAAATAAGCGATGGCGTGCGCGGACTCTAATGCCGGGATGATGCCCTCCGTCTCCGATAACAGTTGGAAACCTTCCACCGCTTCTGCGTCGGTAATCGGGACATATTCCGCCCGACCGGTTTCACGATAAAAACTGTGTTCGGGTCCGACACCAGGGTAGTCCAATCCGGCAGAGATGGAGTGTGCGGGGGTTATCTGTCCGTCATCCTCCTGTAAGAGGTAGCACTTGGCACCGTGAAAGACACCGACGCTGCCTGCCGTGAGCGGTGCGGCGTGTCGTCCGCTACGGATGCTTTCACCAGCGGCTTCTACGCCAATCATTCGGACAGATTCATCGGCGTAAAAGGGGTAGAACATACCGAGCGAATTGCTGCCCCCACCGACACAGGCGACGACGCAATCCGGCAACGCACCTTCTTGTTCCAAGACTTGCGCTCTCGCCTCTTCACCGATGACGGCTTGGAAGTCCCGGACGATCATCGGATACGGATGTGCACCGACAACCGAACCGAGCAGTAGATACGTCGTGCGGACGTTCGTGACCCAATCCCGGAAACAGGCGTTGATCGCATCTTTGAGCGTACGAGAACCGGAATCAACAGGCACAACTTTTGTTCCCATCAACTGCATCCTGAAGACGTTGAGTGCCTGCCGTTCTATGTCTTCTTCACCCATATAGACTTCGCACTCCATATCGAACTTGGCAGCGACGGTGGCTGTTGCGACCCCGTGTTGTCCGGCACCGGTCTCGGCGATAATCCGTTTTTTGCCCATCCAGCGTGCAAGCAGGATTTGACCGATGGCACTGTTAATTTTGTGCGCACCTGTATGGTTAAGGTCTTCGCGTTTGAGGTATATCTTCGCACCGCCGAGGGTCTCCGTCAGACGTTCAGCATAATAGAGCGGGTTCGGTCGTCCGACGTATTCTCGGAGGTAATACCGGAATTCTTGTTGGAAATCCGGGTTATCTTTGAGTTGGTTGTATGCGTCCTCAAGTTCTAAGAGTGCGGGCATTAAGGTTTCAGGGACGTATCTACCCCCGAATTGTCCGAAATGCCCGGTTGCGTCAGGCAGTTGTTGCATGTGAATTCTCCAATGTTTACGGCACAGCGGTGTGTGCCTACTACTTTAATGATTTTGCGCGAAGGTTTGGTTGTTTCAAGACTGATGGATTAACAACGGATTCCGGTAGTTGTCCGGTTAGCACCTGCGCCACACATCTCGCAGCGGTGACCTCCAGTTCGAGGATTGCGTCTTCTGAGATAAACGCGGCGTGCGGTGTAACGACGACGTTTTCAAGGGTTAGTAGTTCGGTATCCGATTCAGGGGGTTCGGTTTCCAACACATCTAAACCTGCACCGGCGATGGCTCCGTTTTGGAGCGCAGCTGCGAGTGCAGGTGTGTCTACGATACCGCCGCGCGCCGTGTTGATTAGAAATGCTGTCGGTTTCATCGCACGGAATTCGGCGACACTGAACAGGTGTTCTGTTTCTGCTGTCAACGGCGCGTGGATCGTGATAAAGTCAGACGTTGCAAGGAGCTCTTGAAACGAGATCTTCTCTGCACCGTGTTGCCGAATGCGTTCGGGATCCGTACGCGGAGAGCAGACATTGATTGTCAGTCCAAACGCTCTGGCTTTAGGGATCATCGCTTGCCCAATCCGTCCGAACCCGACGATGCCAAGCACTTTACCTCGGATCCTGTGCATCTCTGGTCCGATGTTCTGATCCCATACACCGTTTCTGACAGCGCGATCGAAACGTGGAATTTTCCTTGCACACGCGAGGAGGAGTCCCATGGCGTGGTCGGACACTTCGTCGATACAATAGGCAGGGACGTTGGTGACAACGATACCGTACGCAGTGGCGGCTTCGACATCAATGTTATCCAGTCCGATGCCGTAGCGTGCGATGACCTGACACCTTTTTGCGGCGGCGATGACGGGTTCGCGAACCGGATTCCAACAGGTGAGGATACCGTCCATTGTTGGTGCAAGGGTTTTAAGTTCCGCTTCGTCTCCGGTTTCCGCGGCGATGAGTTCTGCACCGATTTCAGCGAGGACTCGGCGTTCTGGTTCTATAGAGGACCAGACGTAATCGGTGATGAGGGTTTTCCAGTTGTTCTGCATACTTCTATGTTGAAAACGGACCTACAAAAAGACTTTACCCGGATTCATCAAATTTTGCGGATCCAAGGCGTGTTTGATAGCACGCATCAAGTTGACGGCTGCTCCGTGTTCCTTCTCTAATGCGCTGCGTTTCCCGATACCGACACCGTGTTCACCCGTACAGGTGCCGTCCATCTCTAAAGCGATGTCCACAATTTCGTGGCTGAGTCGTTGTGCCTCTGCTAACTCGTCCGTGTTATCAGGTTCCAGCGGAAAGACGACGTGAAAGTTGCCGTCCCCGACGTGTCCGAGGATTGAGGGTTCAAGGTCTGATGTCGCGAGACGTGCTTTCGTTTTCGCGATACATTCCGCGAGCCGCGAGATCGGGACGCAGACATCGGTGACATAACCGACAGAACCGGGACGACGGTTGAGTGCGGCGTAGTAACTATCGTATCGGGCTTGCCAGAGGCGTTTGCGCTCGGTTTCGTCTGTTGCCCATCGGAAATCGCCGCTACCGTGCATCGCTGCGATTTTACCAGCAATCTCAGAACTCTCTGCGACGGTGTGTTCGGACCCGTGGAACTCAAGGAAGAGTGTCGGTGCGACTTGGTAATCTAATCCTGCATATTTGTTGACGGCATCCATCTGAAGTTCGTCTAACAGTTCAATGCGGGCGATGCTGATACTCGTATCCATCATTCTGATAACAGTGTCTACGGCTGCGGCAATACTCGGAAAAGCACAGACAGCAGCGGCGACGGCTTTGGGCGACCGTACTAATTTCAACGTGATTTCAGTGATAACACCGAGCGTGCCTTCCGAACCGATGAAGAGGCGGGTGAGGTCGTAGCCTGCGGCGGATTTTCGCGCTCTACCACCGGTGTGGATAACAGAGCCGTCAGCAGTAACGACAGTCAAACCGAGCACGTTATCGAGCATTGTCCCATATCGGACGGCGCTCGTGCCGGAGGCGCGGGTTGCGACCATCCCACCCAGTGAAGCGTCTGCTCCTGGATCGACGGGAAAATGGAGTTGTGTGCCGATATTTTCAAGGTGTGTGTTCAATTGTAAGCGTGTCACGCCTGCTTGGACGGTGGCATCTCTATCGTCTGGGTTGACGCGCAGGACGTTGCTCATTTCGTTGAGTGCGATACAGAGCGCGCCTTCGGTTGCGACGACTGCGCCTTCGACTCCGGTACCGGTGCCGTAGGGGATTATCGGTATCTTATGTTTTGCACAGATTTTGACAATCTCGGCGACTTCGGTGTCAGTTTTCGGGAAAGCGACGGCATCTGGGTGCGCGCCTCGGTGATAGGAGGCATCGCGTGCGTGCGCGTCTCGGACGGTGTCGTCTGTGCTAAAACGTGTTCCGAGGAGGGCGCGGAGTTCTTTGTGCGGGTGTTTTAGATTCTGCTGGTTCATGCTATGTGCATTTTAGCATAATTTGGGGCTGGATGGCAAGCAGAAAGGACGGAAGCGTTTTGGCGTTTTTGAATTCATAGTTCGTCTGGATTGAGTTCCTGCGTTTGTCCACTATGATGCTTGGCAAGTGCTTCAGAAGCCAGTTTAGATAATACTTCTTGAGAATGGGCGAATAATTCATCCCATTTTTTTTCTCAGCGAAGTTCAGCAACTGCGCGTTGGACATCCTGATATACTTCTTCTTCGCTGATACCTCTGTTTTGTTTGTGGACGCTGTCCATCACTTGCAGAAGTTTCTCCCAGTCTTCCGATGTGACCAATTTTCTGGGCGTAATCACCACGCAATCACCTTCAATTCGTGCATCCACGACATCGCCCTTCTTAAGCCCCAAGCTCTCGCGGATTGGTTTAGGAATGGTTATTTGTCCATGTTCGAGGATCTTAGCAATTGCCATATTTTTTCTCCTTTTTATTACCGGCACATTTTGAATAAATGGAGTCTTTTAACTTTGATAGAATGTCCAGCACTTTATCCAATTGCGATGGGTGCTCGTTAAGCAAATAGGTAAGAGCCTGCGGACTGAGGCTTGTCCATCTGACCAGTTCTTCAATTCCACCGTGCGCTTCGGCAATATCTTTCATGGCAAGTAATAGTATTTCAATGTTGCCATCTTTATGAAGATCTTGGAGCACAACTTCAAAATAGCCTTTTGCAAATTCTGGTTGTGCCAGATCCTTAAGAAGATAGTCCTTAAAAGGAGTTGTGCATTGTTGAAGTTTAATGTCTGTATTCATTGTGATTATCCGTTCATTAATACGCCTGTACCCATCGCTGATATGAATTGCTTCCGCTTGATGTAATATGGTGCAGTATCTCTCTGGGCGAATTTGCATGTCTTTAAGTGTAAAGCATTTTTAGCAAATTGTCAACTGAAATTGAGAATGTTGCAGGACGATTTAGTTTTATAGCTCGGAAACCTATTTTCAATACAAATCCTTGCTACCGATACACAAGGAATTCTTTGTAGCATAGGCTGTTGGTCTCCTGTGCATCAAGGAGCGCAACCTAACAGGATACGCTACAAAAGAGAAAACTAAAAGAACCTGAGAATGTTGAGATTAGACTGTCTGGATCGCTGATTTATCGGGTGATATAGGTAAGAGATTTGTGCTGCTGAAGATCTTGCTTCCGGGCTTCGACCTATACTGGAGGTAAATCTTGTTCTTGGAAGATTGGGGAGAGATAGGCGGGATCTCCTTCGGTGCGGAAAAGGATGTGTAATTCTTCTGCAAATTCCTGTCTCTCCATACCTTGCCTATTTTAAAATTGTCTAAAGATGCTATAAACATAGTGCAGGAACACCCAAGCAAATAAACCCCTACCGGACTGAAGAAGGTTTTGAAGATTTCAATATTTCCGCGTAAATCCAGTTCCTCTTCCCAGTAACGGGTGGGATGGCTTCGGGTTTCGGTTGCAAACCGAACCTATCGGGCATGAGATGGTGCTGTAGACGGGGTTACAAACCCTGACTGCGGTTATTGGTGCTATTCAGAGAATGGGACGTTTTCGTATATCTCTTGTAAAGGGAGTTCGCATTGCATTGCAGTGAGTGGAAGGTGTTGGTCAAGTTCTCGGAAGTCGGTTTCGCTAACTTCTAAAGAGGTTTAGATATTTCTCCAAAACGAAGAGGCGATTGCGAGAATAGCCTGTAGTTTCCTTCAGTATACCGAGTTCTGTTAGGGATTTTAGGAGCAGGTTTACAGTTGAAAGGGCTATCCCTAATTCCTCTGTAGCTAACTTCACATTGACTATTGGTTGCCCGAACATGAACCGGAGTAACTTATGGGCGTTTTTTGCTCTGGAACCGAGTGTTAGCACCTTTTCTTCATACTCTCGGCGAAGTGCGATAATTTCCCGGAATATTTCAATTCCATGCTGGGCAGTGTCAGCAATACCGGTTAAAAAAAATCTAATCCACTGTTCTAAGTCATTTGATGTACGGACCACAGAAAATGAATCGTAGTAGGCAGCTCTGTGTCTTTCAAAAAAGGTAGACATATAGAGGACCGGCTTTTGCAATATCTTTACATCAAGGAGCTGCAGGACAATTAGCAATCTTCCACACCTACCATTTCCATCTAAAAAAGGGTGAATGGTTTCAAACTGATAGTGTGTGATAGCGATTTTGATAAGTTCAGGCATCTGTAGCGACGGATTATGCCAGAATTTTTCCAGATCACTTAGGAGGTCTGGCAGTTCCTCTGCAGAAGGTGGAACATAATAGGCATCTGCTAATGACGCACCGCCGATCCAGTTCTGAGTTTTGCGGATTTCGCCGGGTGCCTTGTGTTTTCCTCGGACACCGGCGAGCAAAATTTTGTGTGCTTCCTTTAAGAGTCGCATACAAAGTGGGAGTTCAGATAACTTGGCTATCGCGAAGTTCATCGCTCTGATGTAATTCTGAACTTCGTCCCAATCATCGCGTTTCTCTGGTTTGATTTCCTCTTGGGGTAATAAGACATCATCAAGCTCAGTTTTGGTTCCTTCAATAAGATTGGAGTCTCTCGCTTCTTTCACAACCTTCATTCGAATAAAAAAATCAACATCTGGTATGAGTTCCGCGTAAGCGTTTAATTCACCTAACAGGCGCACCGCTCGTTCTAACAGAACATCTATCTGCGGGTTATCCCAAGTAAAACGCTCATTTACAAAGGAAGGCGTGAAACTCCTATATTCCTGATGCTGTTTATATTTCCCCGCTATGAATTTTTTCATATTATGATTCTCTCAATTTTTCGCAATACAGAATTTTATATTATTATTTTTGTCTGTTTTTCATAATATAGAATTTTATATTATGAAAAGTGATAATATGGCATGACGCTACCTCTCCGAAAGCGCGTTGCAGACTTCATTGATGACAGTATCCGGTTCGATGCCTTCGCCTTGTCCCTCGAAGTTGAGGAGGATGCGGTGACGGAGTGCGGGGCGTAGAACGGCATCGATGTCCGAAAAGGCGACGTTGTAGCGTTCATCAAGGAGGGCACTGATTTTGGCGGTGAGGGCTATCGCTTGGACGCTCCGGATGCCCGCGCCGAGGTGGACATACCGTTTCACGATCTCCGGTGCATCTTCGGAATCTGGGTGTGTCGCACGGACGAGTCGGATGATGTGGCGTTCGATATGCTCGGCGATCGGAACTTGCGGGACGAGGCGGCGCATCTCGTTGAGTGTTTCGGCGTTCGTAACCTTGTTGATGGTGATCTGGGCTCCGGATGTGGTACGGCGCAGGATTTCGACGATCTCGTCTTCGCTGGGGAAGTCGATGAGGAGTTTGAATAGGAACCGGTCGAGTTGTGCCTCTGGGAGCGGATAGGTGCCTTCCATCTCCAACGGATTTTGGGTTGCCAAGACACAGAACGGTTCTTCTAATCTGTGGCTGGTGCGTCCGACGGTGACGGTGCGTTCCTGCATCGCTTCAAGGAGCGCGGATTGGGTACGCGGTGTGGCACGGTTAATCTCATCTGCAAGGATGAGTTGTGCGAAGATGGGTCCCTGTCGGAATTCGAGTTGCCTTCCGCCTTGTTCGTCCTCGATAAGGAGCGTTGTGCCTGTGACATCGGAAGGCATCATATCCGGTGTGAATTGGATACGTTGAAATTTGAGGTTGAGTGCTTCGCTGAGTGTGTGGATTAGCTGCGTTTTGCCTAAGCCGGGGATGCCTTCGAGGAGGGCGTGTCCGTTGGCGAGGAGGCAGAAAAGCACGCCTTCGATGATGGCATCTTGACCGACGATACGTTTTTGTACCTCGGCTTTGACGTTATAAAAGGTTTCTCGGAATTGCTGGATTTGGGTTTCTATGTTCATATTTTTTGGCGAGGTTGCAAACCTCGCCTGCAATGAGAGACGGGGTTAGAACCTTGGAGAAACATCGTTTTTGCTTGGGCGTTTCTTAAGCAAAAACCCTGCAATAGGGGATGACGGGTGTGCGCGATTTTACCAACTTTTTCCTGACACATAAAGCGAACGATTCTCCATCGGGAGTGAGACGCGTCTGCCATCGAGTCGGTGCGATTCGATGATCCCCATGAGTGTCTCTTGGCTCCGGCGCGCGAGGTGGACGGGACCCTTCGTCTCTCTGTCTTCGTCGAGTGCCTCGGCGATGTCTGTGATCCCCATCACGGTGCCCGTGGCACGGGATGTTTCTGGAAATGGGACTTCTTCATAGAAGGTGCCGTCCTTCTTTCGGAATTGGATTTCTCTGCTGTTGTTCTGTATGCGGATTTTGCCACCGGTGCCGCAGACCTCGTATTCGGGTCCGGTGCCGGCGGTGTTGTAGCCGTGGACACCGTTGGCGTAACGGATATAACCGCTGGTGATAGCGGGGTCAGTATTGAGACGATTACCGTCCCAATCTGAATCGTTACAAACAACCGTGCCTTGCACGAAATCGACCTCTGGGTCGCCAGCGAGGAAGAGGAGCATATCGGCGGCGTGGGTTAAGCCCCAGAGTGCGGAACTTGCGCCGTATTGTGCGATGGTGCATTGGACATCACCGATTTCGCCTGCATCGACGAGTTCACGTACTTTGCGGTAGATCGGCATGAAACGGCGTTGCGTACCGTAGTTGAATTTGACACCGTGCTTTTCGACGATGTCCACCATGATGTCGGCTTCTTCCATGGAGCAGCAGAGCGGTTTTTCGCAGTAGATACCCTTGACGTTGTTCTCGGCGGCGAAGACGGTAATATCGGCGTGTGGTCCCGGGCGCGTGGCGAGACAGATGATGTCCGGTTTCTCTTTTTCGATCATCTCTTGATAGTCTGTATAGGCGCGTTCGGCACCGTAGCGTTGTCTGATGGTTTCGGCTTTCTCTTCAAAAACATCGGAAACGGCGACGAGGTCGGTTCGTTCACACGCGACGGCTGCAGCGGCGTGCGAGAAGGGTTGCCATATAAAGCTATCCGGTCGTCCTGCGACTTCATCGTCGATAGTTGCGCCCATCCGTCCACATCCGATGAGACAGGCTTTGTATGTATGTGGCATAAGTAATTTCTCCTGTGTCAGAGATACGTTTGAAAACTCAGAGAGGTTTTGAAAGCAGCGGATGTTAATAATTGCGTGTTCTTGACATGCATGATGCCTCTAAGCGGTTTAGGTCTATGCTCGGGTCCTATGGTGTTGAATTAAGGATGATATGATCTTCCACGCGTCGAGATACTTATGACAAAGCATTTTTGATGTTGTGTATCCACTTCATAGATGATCCGGTAACTTCCAACGCGATAGCGATAGCGTCTCGTGTTGGAAGCCTTGAGTTTGGCGATATTAGGTCCAAAGAAAGGGTTTTGGGCTAACTGATTGATTGCTCTGTTAATTCGGCGTGTCATATTCGCATCAAGGCTGTTATAATGTGTTTGTGCCTTATTGGTGAATTGTATTTCAAACATCGCGCCTAACATCATCCCAACTTTTAAGTCGACCAGCTTTCATATCGGCTTCAGCTTCTTCCAGGTCCTTGGCAATTTCAGGGTCACATGCCAATTCATAAGTTGCTTCCCATGCTTCCTTGTCATACAGATAAGTCATATAATCTATAGCGGCTTTGAGTTTTTTCTTTGGGAGTCGCTCGATTAACATCATAGCTTGCTTTTGCAGTTTTGCATTCTTCATCACAGAACTCCTTAAAAGGGTTATTTTTCTTCGGTTGCATGTCTTGTTCAATGTTAATTATGTTATCAAAATCGGAAGCCTTTGTCAAGTCTGTATTTTTTGAAACCATAAAAACGTGGCGAGGTTGCAAACCTCGCCTGCAAGGGGGGGTATAGTCTTAGTGAAAAGGCGGGGTGTTTTTGCTTGGGTGTTTCTCCTAGAAACCCCGCCTGCAAAGGGATTTGGGTAAGTGCCGAAAATTATTCGCCGGTATAAAGTTTTCCGAAATAGGGTCGGAAGCCTGCGGGTCCGGGGTAGCCGTCCCAGTAATTGGCATCGGCGGGAAATGCGCCTTCTCCACCACTTCGGAGCCACGCCATGAGTGCCGGATCCGTGCCGCGGCGTTCAATCTCATCAACGGCGGCTGCATGGAGTTTCGCGACGATGTCCGGGTGCTTGTCCTGCACGTATTCTAACGCACCGAGTCCAACGAGTTTTGAGTTTTCAGGTTTCGCGGCGACCTCTAAACTCCACTCTTGGTCGAATGCGGTGAAGAGGATCGCGTTCTCGTTCTGTGATGCCTGTTGCCAACGTTCGATGCTCCCGCCGGATAGCGCAAGTTGCCGTTCACCGGATCCGCCTTCACGCGCCGGTGTCAGGATGTCGTGTCCTTCAATCCCATCAGGTCGCGCTTCACCCAAAATATTGAGGACCGTCGGGAAGAAGTCCTGCGGTTGAACGATGACGTTGCTCCGTCCGGTATCACCTTCGGGAAGACGGATGAAGAGTGGAACATGCGCTTCCTGTTCACGGACGGGTTGTCCTTTGCCGAACGAACCGCGCTCGCCGACGTTTGTGCCGTGGTCAGCCGTTAGGATGACAGCCGTATTCTTATCGAGTCCAGTGGATTCGAGGGCATCAAGGAATTGACCGAAACAGTGGTCCATCCATGTGAGTTTCGCCGAGTATTGCGCTTTGATGTGCTGTCTCGCCTCGTCTGAGAGGTTCGGGTTGTTTCTTGAACCGAGGCTGCGCGGGTCAACGCGTCCATCATAACCGGGGCGTTTGTCGTATTTTTTCATGAATTCGAGCGGTGCATCCCACGGTTCATGCGGATCAAAGCAGTCTACCCAGAGAAAGAAGTTATCTCGCTTGGCGTTATCTTTGAGGAATTGCGCTGCTGTGTTGAAGAGTTTCGCACAGTTCCAGTCTTCCGGTTTCTTGCGGTTTCGGTTGGCGCGTGCGTAGCTGCGGAGCATCCCAGACGCTGCTGCCTGGTCATCAAGGCAATCGAACAACGATTGGCGTACCCAGTTATCGGGCCAAGGGTCGGTATCCATAATCCAATCTCGATCGACCTCAGCACCGCGGACGAATGTCCAAGCGTGGAAGGGCCAGTCGAAGTTGTGTCCGCCGTTGACGAGGTGCGGTGTATCGTGGATGAGTTGTGTTGCGTATCCGTTTTGTGCGAGTGTCCACGGTAGGGTTTGCCGTTCATGCCGGAGCGGTTTCCACGGGTGGAATGGACCGCCGTATTGACCGGTGATGACATCAGTTCGGTAAGGGATGGTTGGGAAACTGGCACAGAAAGCGCGGTCATAAGCCAATGCTTTCGCCGCGAACCGATCGAAATTCGGTGTTTCTATCCAGTCATTACCGTTTGCACCGATGTGATCGTAGCGGAGTGTGTCAATAACGATGTAAGCGAGATTCATATAAATTTCCTTTCATTCGCTGTCGGCTTTCAGGTCGCTTCGCTTTCGGCTATCGGCAGTGTCGGTAGCAGTTGCCGAAGTTTTGTATGCCGCTTGCTGATTGCTAACTGCTGATTGCCAACCGCTTTACCATTTTGGGATTGCACCGAGCAAGAGTTTCTGCTGCGGGGTGCCTTCTTCACGGAGTTTGGTGACTTTCGGACCGTCAAAGGGTTCTCGGGATTTCATCCACGCATTTTGATAACACATCAGACAGACGCGCCGACGTTGTGAAGAGTTGTTCGCGGCACCGCGATGCCACGTCCAGCCATCAAACATCACCGCCTGCCCCGGCGAAACGAGGACCCGTTTTTCGTCAGGCAGTTCGATCGGACTCGGTGGCGGACGAAAGGGGGCTCTGTGGCTACCGGGTTGGACAACCGTCGGACCGTTTTCGTCAGTAACTTCGTCGAGATAATAACCGCAGTTGATTTGTGCCGGGAGACTTCCATAAGGTGTACCGTTCGGGGCGACGGGCCAAGGACCGTCTCGGTGCCAGTTCTGGTCAGGCGTTCCGGGTTCGGAGATACGCGCCGTCGCGCTATGGAGTTGGACGCAGGTGCCTAATATGGCTTCCATCCGTTTTAGGACAGGTGGATTGTCTAACAGAAATGCGAAGCGATCATCTTCCTCAAGCAGTTCACCGATGAATTGATTTTTATTGTGGCGTTCATAGGCTTCATCAAGTGCTGCGCGCAACGATTCAATCTGTTCCGGTGTTGCGGCGTTATCGACGACGAGATACCCCCAATTGAGAAAAAAGTTGACCTCTTGTTGCAATTGGTAATCAAGTTCGACGTTGAGCGTTGCTGGCACGACACTTGGACTTGCCATCGGTTACGCCTCCTTTATTGCATCGCGATCGGCGGTCGCCCATTCTTCCCAGCGTTCTTCGTCAGATTGCAGGAATCCGGAGTTGCATCGCGGTTGAAGTTGCTCATCAACACCGAGGAGACGCATGTGCTGGTGATTATTGGCAGCCTTTGCGGTTTCGAGCAACGCTTGGGTATGCGGCCCTGTGTGATGATCGGTGTGTTTCAGCCAGGTCAGGTTGTAATAAATGCTGAAGAAATAGCGTAACGTGTCAGAAGTATTCGGCGTGCCGGAGTGGATGAGTCCGTTGTGTGTGATGACGACATCACCGGCTCCCATGTGGATCAACGTCTCATCGGGATGTGGGATTCCGCGTTGCGCGTCTTCCATCGTCATCGGTTTCCGATGCGAACCGACAATGACACGGAGCGGTCCAAATTCGTCCGTTAGGTCTTGCAGATAAGAGATGGCGTTGATGGCGTTCGGACGGTGATACGCGTCGGTGAAAGGGACGTGTGCCCACCGGTCGCGGTGCCAACCGGAGACTCTGCCTTCTGCTTTCTCTTTTTCCATCGGTGGAAACGCTGCGAGCGTGAGATTGTCTAATTGCACGAAGGGTCCCATCACCTTTTCCACAAATCCGAGGATCGTCGGATGCGAGACAGCCGACCACATCAGTTCGGGTGCCAATTCGAGGGTGTTTCCGAACCACGTCTGCCCGTTGTTAGCGGCGGAGAGTTCTGCATGTTTCTCTCGCCAACTTTTCATCTGCGATTCGTCAAAAACCTTCTCAAAAACCGTAAAGCCGTCGGTCTTATAAGCCTCAAAGCGTTCATCAAGCGTTGGCATTTTTTAATTTTTCCTTCAGATGTGAATTCAAGAATCAAAGAGCGTTGGGTTTCACTCGTCGCTTGGTGTCTTCAGGCTTCCTACTAAACTTGACAGGTCTCTTTTCTATCCACCTTCACTTGATTCTCGTTCAACCCAACCTACAAACTGTTTACGGCATGCGGCGCGTGCTTACCGCCTTAGCGCAGTCCGCTTAGAATGTCTTCAGCGAGTTGCATCGTTTTAACCGCTTCGTCAAGGTTCGCGGCGGGGAATGAAACCGGTGTATCGGATTTGACGCAGTCCAAGAAATACCGATCCTGCTCAACAGAGCCGCCGCTACCGGCTTCGGTTAGTTTGTGCTGCGCTCCGTCGCAGAAAACGGTGCCTTGGGAGACACCTTCAAGGTAAGTAGAGATGTCTCTCCCGTGAATCTCGTAGCGTTCGAGGCGTGCATCTGTTGTGTAGTTGGCAATGTGTTGGGCGACGCAGCCGTTGTCAAACAAGATGAGTGCGGCGTGTACGTCCTTGTAATCCGAAATCGTTCGTTGGACGACACTGTGTACCTCTTGGACATCGGCTTCAGCGATGGCGCGAATCGTATCAAGGGCATGGATCGGTGTTTCGAGGAACATATTATCCATAAGGTGTTCAGGAAATTTGCCGGATTGCGCTAACCGGTTGATACTCTTGTGGAATTCACCGACGATCTGTGTCACGGGACCGCGGGCGGTGACCTGACGTTTCGCCTCAACAATGATCGGATGGAAACGACGGTTCCAACCGACCATCCCTTTCGCGCCGGACTGTTCTGCGGCATCCCGCAAAGCGACGGTTTCCGCAACGCTCATACCGGGTGGTTTCTCCAAGAGTGTATGGACACCGCGTTTGAGACAAGGGAGTGCTGCTTCACCGTTGAGATGCGCCGGTGTCGCGACAAAGATAGCGTCTAAAGTTTCGTTGTCGAGTAACGCCTCAATGCTTTCATAACGGTTTGGGATATTGAACATATCCGCAGCGTTGTTTCGTGCGGCTTCAACGGGATCGCAGACAGCAACGACGGCGGTGTCGTCGAATTCTGAGAGGATTTTTGTATGGCCGCGGCCTCTGCCGCCGCAGCCGATGACAGCAACGCGTAGTTTTGACACAGCTCTCTCCTTTGCAATTTAGTGCCGGATGTGGGGTGCCTCCATGACTTCTCGCTGTTCTGGGGTCATGTCCTCAATGTAATCGGGATATGTGATTTGGTGTGCGCCTGCACTGTACGCTTGGAATCCAGGGCTGAACTTATAGAGCAAGGCGCGGCGTTGGTGATCGCCTTTCCACGGGAGCGTGCCGTGCGTCAAGGTTTCAGTGAAAATCACTGCATCGCCGGCTTTGGCGTTGACTTCAAGCACCAGATGCTGATATGCCTCGTATCGCTTCATGTTGGTCGGACAAGGAAGATTCGCCTTGTGGCTTCCCGGAATGATCGCTAATCCACCATCACCGGGACCTTCATCAGCGAGCATATACTCGACGACGGTCAAACCTGTATAGATTCTCCCGTATTTGAAGAAGTACGCTTCAGAGAAGTTAGGACGCTCAATCCCACCACCGTGTAGGGTTCCACCCTCCGTTCCTTTTTCCATAGCGATTAAACCGGGGCCATGGTCAAGTCGATATTTTTTCCCCAATACCTCTTCAAGATACGGTTTAACATTGGGATGTACGAGCAGATTACGGAACGATTCGCACCACGGTTTCTCCCATGAGAGCATGCCGCCCATGTCCATCCGGTTTGCGGCGCCGACAAGTGCAGGTGAACCGCCTGCCAGTGAGTTCTCGCGTTCTCTGAGTCCGTCAATGTGGTGATCAATCGCGGCATTACATTGTGCGACTTCTTCAGGTGTCAAAGCGTTTTCGACGATGAGGAATCCGGTCAAATCGAATAGATATTTCTGATCTTCGTTCATCGTTGTTCTCCTGTTATGGCATCACGACTTCGCTTCTTCGAGACTTTGAGGTCTGCCGGTTGCGTCACCTCCGAGCCATCGGTAGGGACGTGGATAGAGTGTTAGGGATCTGTCTTCCAACGGTAATTTGACGGGAACACTGTTTCGAGATGCAGAGAGTTTTGCTGCAATCGCCACCTCCAGTGCCTGTCGGAGGTCTGCACCCGTAATCCATGGGTGTCCGTTCCCATCGACTGCTGCCAAAAAGGAACGGATGGAACCTGTCAGATAACTGAATTCGTGCCATCGGTACGGACTGTAATTCGGATCAAATCGGATACGATTCCCGTGTCGGTCATAACCTTTGAAAATCTCAGGTGGGATCCAATCCCAACGGACGAGGCATTCATCTGTCCAGACATCGACACCGCGGCAAGGTGTCGGTGAGCCGAAGACACTACATTCCAGTCCGTTCGTGAGTCGGAAGCACCCATTGATGATTAAGCCTTCATCGGTTTCTGCGGCTAACGCTTTAGGTGGTGTTCCCCACGCGACGATTTCTTCAACTTCAGCGTTCGTGAATAGCCTTAAGACTGAGATATGTTGACAACCACCCCCAGAAATCTCGCCACCAAACCCGTGAACACTCGCACCTTTGATGTCCCCAAATTCAGCGTTATGGAGTCGAGATGCGGCTTCTTGAACCTCATTCATTGCGCGTTGTAGATTACCGCCAGCGAACACGATGCCGCGTTCTTCACACGCTTCGACCATTGCATCGGCATCTTGGAGACGCGCGGCAATCGGTTTCTCCGTAGAGATCCCTTTGACCCCCGCTTCAGCGCATGCAATCACGGCATCTTTCATATACTGGGTCGGCGTGACGACAACAGCGATGTCAGGCACGGTGCCGCGCAATAGTGCCTCTACATCTGCGTAGAGTCCATCCACACCGAAGCGCGCACCGAGCACATTTCGCCGTTCCGCGTTGGCATCGGCAATCGCAATAATTTCTGTGTCGGGATAGATGGTATAGGCTTCTGCATAGTTCTGCCCCATCCGCCCACAACCGATGATGGCTACCCGATATTTGACATCGCTCATTTTTAGATCTCCCGATTTTTCATATTAACAAGGGTATAAAAGTCTGTCAAGGAAAAAGTGGGTATTGGACAGGGACATTTAGTTTTACTAAAGTTTGGACAATTTTAAGATGGTCATAAACATGAGATAATCGCATATTCGCTCCTCTTGTTTATATTTGTTTTTTGAAAAAATCGTGTTACAGCGCGAAAGCACTAACAATAGACCCTTTTATTTTTCAAATGGCAACTTTAGTTATAATAGGTAAATTTTTAATATTATTAAATTTAAATATAATTAGGTCTATATATAACTATATACGATACAACATAGTAAGACAAAAGGCAAATTATATCCATAAAAATCGCTAATTTCGCTTGTCTTTTTTTCGTGTATGCTGTATAATAGGTTCGATTCAGACATCAGTTCTTTATGCAGCAATTGGGCTGCTCTGATACAGTGGGGAGGTGAAATGAGATGGATACGACACATATTCAAAAACGACTCAAGATTTATGTGCCGGACCTTGATGTAACTTTTGAAGTCTTACAAAAACAACTCGCTGCTTTCATCCAATCCGAGCGGGAGCAGCTAAAAACCGGTATTCTGAAGGGTGAAAGCGGGTTCGGTGCATGCGAGCACCACACGCAGATGTGGGATGCCGTTATTCAGAAAGTGTATGAGGTCGCCTCCTTTCAGATTCGGGATGAGTTCCAGAAGCAGATCGATGTCCTGAGCCAGCTGCCAGATGTTGATACGAACGACTTAGCGGCAGAGTTAGACGGATGGGCACCGGACGTCGCGCTCTATGGTGTCGGCAGTTACGGTAGAAATGAGCTCTGCTATTTCTCGGATGTGGATGTTATTTACACCTCTTCCGTAGATTTAGAGGATATTTATGACGAGAGTACGCTTGAATTAATCCGGTGGTTCTATGATTTTTTTGATAGCCTCCACTCCGTGATTCCAGGGTTTGAGTTCAGCTTTATCTATCGTCCACTTGCGGATATCTCGAAGTGGAACTATCAGGATATGACTGCCTTGATTGATATGCGCTTCATTGCGGGTGCCTCAACGTTGACGGAGCGTTTCCGGAAAGCCGTACACTCCGAGAAATCGGATATATCGCTCGTGTTGGACCTCCTGAAATCCAAGGCGGATGCTTTCAAGGCTTCTGAGGATACCATCTACCTCAACCAACCGAATGTGAAAACGGGGCGCGGTGGCCTTCGGACGCTACAGTACGCGCTCTGGATATGTGGACTGCCGGACTTTACGTCGATTCCGGAACTCTATGAACGCTACAGTGACGAACAGCTGATGCCTTCGCTTGATTTCATGTTCAAGGTACGGAATCTTCTGCATGTGCTTGCCGATGCGCCGCATGATGATCTCTCTTATCATCCTGAAAAGGGGGATACACTGCAGGCAGAGATCGCGCGGGTGCTCGGATTGAGCGGCGAAACAGACGCAGGGCGTTACGCGTTCATGGCTGAATATTACGCCAAAGCGAAATATCTACATTTCAAGGCGGAGTTGCTAATCCGGAAGATGCTGGCGAACGGCATCCGAATTTCAGATGTCCTCGCGGCAAGTACGGATACGTTGTATTGCATAGACAACAATTTCGGTGAACTTGATGCAGATCAACTTTTTATTCTGTTCACCTACTTCCAACAATACGATTTTGAGATTGATGCCTCACTTTCTACTTTCATTTCGCGCTATGTTCATGCGTTCGATTGGGATTCTTTTCAGAAGCGGATGGCAGAACTGATAAACGTCCCCGGCGATGTTGCGAAGACACTCACACGCCTCCATAGACTTGATATTCTTTCACACCTCGGAGAAGGTGGCGCACTTTTTGAAAAGGCGATGATGACGCGGAGTGAACGCAGTCTCGACCCGTATACGGTTGGGAAACATACGCTCGTTGCGATTGGTTACCTTGATGAAATCCGTCAAACGGAACCGAGCAGTCCATTTGGTGGTGCAGGTTTCGGGGCACCCGTGTCGCCCTCCCCGACTTCGGAATTGGAGGAACTCAATACAGCATTTCGATCGCTGTCGGATTCGAGTCCGCTCTATATGGCACTTTTTCTACACGATATAGACAAGCCGGATCCAACGCATCCGGCAACTGGTGCTGAAAAAGCGGAACGTATTGCCCCTGAATTCGGGTTCAACGGACAACAGGCAGATGATATCTGCTTCCTCATCCGCGAACACCTCACAATGATAGATTTGGCACGCTATCACCATTGGGATGAAAGTGTGATCGCCGAATTCTGTAAGAAAGTTAATTCGTTGGAACGTTTAACTGCACTGTATCTTCTGACTTACTGCGATTCCAAAGCCAACGGTTCACAGAATTTCAGCCATGTTGTCAAGCATAATCTGAAGAGTTTATACGAGGCTGCGCGTAGCCGGTTTGTCGGGCAGGAGGAGACACAATGGGGTGCCTTCGCGCCGGTTGAAGAATTCCAGCAATTCCTTCAGCACATGCCGGTATCCTACCGTATCGGGGTCTCGCCAGAGGAGATCGCCATGCACATCAAGATGACAACCCAAGCGGAAGTTTCTGCGACGGACGGAGATGCGACCGGAATTACAGGGATCGTCCAATTTGTGGATCGCCTTGGCTTTACAGAATTGCATCTCTGTAGCCCGAGCCGCATCGGTAAATTGCACACAGTCAGCGGACTCTTCTATGCCAACGGTATAGATGTCCGCGATGCCCGGGTCTACACGAAACAAAACACGAATATTGAACTTGAGATTTATCGGCTTGTTCACCAACCGCCGCACCACCGAGGCGAACCGATGCCGCTTGACGAAGAACTCAAAAGGGACATCGATTTTGACATCCGGAGTCTCCTTGCGGAAGAGGTGACACTTGCACAAATTTTTGAGAAACACTACGTCAACCTCAGTGAGACGTGGGGGGTAGACGCTGTCACCGTCGAGACAGCACGGAATTACTCTGAGATTGTCGTGGTTGGCGAGGAAAAAGTCGGGTTCCTCCACTACTTCAGCGGTATCTTAGCACAACTCGGACTCAACGTTGAGATGTGTAAATGTTCGGGGTTAGGTGGTCAAGCGATCGACCGGTTCTACGTTCAACCGGTGGCTGACCCGAAAGCGGTGCATGCTGATATTATGGCGGCATTAGAAACGGAAAACGGGGAATAGTCTTTTAAATATTGGGTTTCTGCTCCAATTTTTCCGATCTCAAAATTGGGTCTCTGATGAAGGGAACTACTTAACAATCCCATTGCTTTAGCATTGGGTCCAACCCAGCTAACTTAACAAAGTATCAAAAAGGTTTTTTGAGAAAAGCACAGGTCACATTGTAATGCGAATTAACGCGAACACACCGAAGTCCACACGCGAAGCGCGTCTACTGGCACTGTATTTGTGGCTGGAGTGCAGGTGGTAAAACTTGGCAGGTCTTACAGAGGGAGAAGTCGCGGTAAATAGCATCGCCCAAGACGCTACCTTATCAAAACACCAAGATACAAAAGAGAAATATCATGACGGAAAAAGAAACCCTCGCGGTAGGGCATACCGAGAGAAAAAACGCTTCTGGAGTAGAAGTAAGCCCCAAAATCAAGTCAAACACTTCGGTGGGTATGACAGGTGGGCATCCTGCGACGAAGGAAGAATCCCAATCGTTTACGTGTGGGAGTGTCAAAAATAGCATTAGAACCGTAGTCTGTAATGTAATGGAAGGGTTTTTGCTTGGGTGTTTCTTCAGATATACGTAAAGGCGATTGAAACAAGAGATTCGCTTGATCGAACCGCAAGGGAAATTTAAAAAAAATGAAACAACGGGTCTTAATTACGGGTGCAGCGGGGAGCGTCGGCACAGCGCTCTGGAAAGCCTGGGAAGAACAGGATACCTATACTTTAACATTGATGGATGTCAACCCGATTGCGGGGGCGAACTCGCGGGTCGTACAAGCGGATATTCGGGACTACGCCGCGATGCAAGAATTGTGCCGTGACCACGACGTGTTGGTGCATCTCGCATATATCCGCCAAGAGTCGCTCGGGAAGGCCCCGGGTGAAGTCAGCGACATCGGTGCCTCTATGAATCTTTTTGAAGCAGCACGAGAGGGCGGTATTCAGAAGATTGTATACGCCAGTACAAATCACGTTTCAGGATGGAACGAGCGATTGGGTTCGCCACCGCGTTTCTCAACCGGAGATCAGTTTCGTCCCGACAGCTGGTACGGTGCGATGAAGGGGATGGCAGAAATCGCCGGTCGGTACCTCGTTGATGCCCACGGTATGCAATTCATCAGTATCCGTATCGGGACTTTCAGCGGTGCGGACGAACCGAGCGGGATTCGACACTGCAGCACACTCCTGACACCCCGAGATTGCGTTCAACTCTTCGGTTTGGCTGTCGATTACGATGGACCGGTTAAATATCTGATTACTTACGGACGCTCGGCGAACTCTGATGGGTATCAACAGAGCTTCCTCGATATTAGTGGTGCCGTTGAAGTATTGGGCTATCAACCGCAGGATAATTTGGTTAAAACACACCTCCACAAATTTTTGTTGGAGCCATAATCGGATGTAAGTTAGACAACCTATGCGTGAAAATCCGAATTATAACGAGATATATTACCAACATACGACTTCCCATTCGCAAGTCATTGACATCGTAACAGGGCAGGTTGTCCCGCTCAGCGAGTTGGAAGCACCGATCAATTGGGAATCGTTCTTTGGGAACGTTTATCCAGTGGAGATCGAGATCGGATCCGGTAAAGGACGTTTCCTGCTTGAAGCGTCAAAACGGCACCCGAAGGTTAACTATATCGGTGTTGAGCGCGCGCAGAAATACGTGGAAATAACGCAGGAGCGGTTTGAAAAATATATCCGACATTTCGGTGTCGATAGAACGTCTGGTACGTTCTCAAACGTCCGACTCGTGCGGACGGATGCCAACTACTTTTTGACGCGGTATGTGCCTGAGACATCCGTGCAAGCGTATCATATCTATTTCCCAGACCCGTGGCCCCGGAAACGACAGCGGAAACGACGGCTCTTTCGGAACCGAGACTTCTTAGAAGCCTTGACGCGGACACTTAAGTTAGAAGGCGGCAGACTCTACATTGTGACGGACCATGCGGAATACTTTCAAGAGATTCAGGAACGGCTTACAGGTTTGCCGGTGCTTCATCTTATTGATGCAGCTCTCAGACCGGACAGCGATATTACTACGCACTATGAAATGAAGTACATTTTGGAGGGCAGACCGATCTACCGAGTCGTATATGAGATAACCTAACCATAAGTGTCAATTTAAGAAATAACAACCATCACAGCCCGAGACCCGGTAGGTTCGGTGTTTTTGCTGGGGGTGTTTGCTTGGGTATTTCTGCGGATTTCTTCTACCAACCGAACCGGACCCTACGCGGAAACCTTGAAGACTTCAGAAACCTCTTGAGTTCCGTAGGGTTTATTTGCTTGTAGTATTTTGTTTGGGTGTTTTTGAGGATTTCTTGTCGCTCGCGATGTTGTGTGATAAAATTAGACCGATAGAACTCTGATGTGGAGAGAGAATCATGGAAACTATAGAAACTCCTGCGGCACAAGCCTTCCTAAGCGATGTGTTTTATCTCGTTTCAATAGACTGCGAATTATCCTTACAGGCAATCTATGCTAAAGTTCAGTTTTCTCAAGAGTAGACGCACTGGTCACAGGAGCGTGAAAAATGCAGGCAGAACAACGTGATAATACGACCCCTGAATTGTGGAAGTCCCTTCCGAATGTCCCTGGGGTGTACCTGATGAAAGCCTCCGACGGCACCGTTATCTATGTCGGGAAAGCGATCCGTTTGCGGACACGCGTCCGCTCCTATTTCGGTGAAAAATCTGCACACGCCTTGACTTCACAGATGATACGATATGTTACCGAGATTGATTACATTGTCACCGAGACAGAAGTGGAAGCACTGATTCTGGAAAATAATCTCATCAAGGCGCACCAACCGCGTTACAACGTGAAACTGAAGGACGATAAACGTTATCCCTACCTACGCGTGACAACGGACGAACCGTTCCCACGTATCCATATCACGCGTACTGCCGAGAACGACGGGACACGGTATTTCGGTCCCTTCGTTCACGTCCGTTCAACACGTCAGGTGCTTAAACAGTTGACGAAGTTCTTCCCGATCCGTACCTGTTCGCTGCCATTAACACAGTCCGGCAACAGGTATCGAGTCTGCTTGGATTATCATATCGGTCGGTGTCCGGGTCCTTGTGCCGATAAAATAGATACCAAAGATTACGACGGCATCGTTCGGAAAGTGTGCCAATTCCTCAGTGGGAACACAGATGCTGTTGTTAAAGAGCTGACGGAACAGATGCAAGCCGCGGCGGAGGCACTCGATTTTGAGACGGCAGCGAAACACCGAGATACACTTAAAGACGTTCAACAAGCGATTACGACGCAGAATATAGATAGCGTCTCCGCCGCAGATGAGGATGTTATCGGTATCGCGGCACGAACAGACATCGCCTGCGTTCAACTGTTGCGTGTCCGTGATGGCAAATTGCTAGACCGTGAACACTATTACCTTAACGACGTAGACCCGGAATCGCTCGCAACGGCGTTAGGCGCTTTCATTTCGCAGTATTACCAGAACGCTGTGTTCGTGCCAAAGACGATTGTCTTGCCGATGCAGATTGAATCGGTAGAAATCATCGAGAATTGGCTTAGCGAAAAACGGGGAAATCGTGTCTCGTTGCTTATGCCGAAAGCAGGTAGACTTCGGAAACTACAGATTTTGGCATCCAAGAATGCTGAGATCCTGTTGACGCAGCGCGAACAGAATGTGGTCTATAGTAGCGGTGTTGAACCCGCGCTCGTTGAACTACAAGAGCTGCTTTCGTTGAAACAACCGCTCAGACGGATTGAGGCGTACGATATATCCAATCTCGGTGATCGGTTCGCTGTCGGGTCAATGGTGGTCTTAGAGGACGGGAAACCGGCTTCATCGGAATACCGTCGGTTCAAGATCCGATCCGTTGAGGGACAAAACGATTTTGCGATGATGCAAGAGGTGATCCTCCGTCGTTTCCGACGCGCACTCGCCGACGATGAAAAATTTAATAAACTGCCAGACCTCATGCTGATTGATGGTGGGAAGGGGCAGCTCAGTGCGGCGCAAACGGCTATGAAAACCTTCGCGTCTTCTCAACTCCCAGATATCCCGATGATCGCATTGGCAAAACGGATTGAGGAGATTTTTGTGCCAGGTAAATCGGAACCGATTGTGTTACGAGAGGATAACCCGACCTTACACATGATCCAACGCCTACGAGATGAGGCGCACCGGTTCGCGGTTACGTACCACCGACGCCTCCGGCAGAAGTCCTTGAGTGAATCGGTACTCGACGAGATTCCGAATATCGGTCCAAAACGTAAGCAGGCACTGCTCCAGCATTTCGGTTCTATCGATGCAATCCGTGAAGCGAGTCTTGACGGCCTGCTCTCCGTGAAAGGCATCCCGCGCAGTGTCGCCGAAAATATTCGGAAGCATCTCTAAACGCTGCACACTATAGAGATTGTATAGAACTTAGGCAGGTTGCTCTTTTGTAGCATAGGCTGTTAGCCTGTGCCTTGAAAACGTCTCTGTTTTGCGGCGCGCTCGCCCAAATGCGACCTGTATTTTTTAGAGTTTACCGCATAACGGAGCGTCATATCGTCAAATTGCGTAAGTCCTGTTGTACATTTTTCTGCACAGATTCGGGCAACATTGTTACTAAGACTGCACCAATTCGTGCAATTTCAATAATAGAAGTTACACAGACCCAATGCAGACGGGCGAAGGAACATAGACTCAATGCAGGCGGGGTTTGGAACCCCGCCTGAATAGGAAAGGTTTGCTATAATTGGCATGTTACTTGCAACTGGTTACCATTGGATTTTGCTGTTTGTAAGTTTCGAGGCTTTGAGCATACAAGAACGTGGTGTCTGTCGCTTCCATTAAATGTGAACTCCTTTTAGGTCATATTTACAGACGTGTCACATTCTCAGACTAAGCAAAAAATACAATATGCGAGAAAGAAATATCAAAATCATCGGCATCGTGCTTATCCTACTGAGTGTCGCGGTGTTGCATGTGAAACTTTATCGGTTCTCAGAAGTGACGTACGACGGTGCGTTACAGGTCCTCGTCTGCTTAGGACGTGTTACCGATATAGACACGAGTGATGAAGCCGACCAAGTGTTGTCCTTCCGTATCCTTTCTGGTCAGTTTCGTGGCGAGACGGTCAAGGTCAACAACGTCTGGACGGGTCGCGCTTTCGGGGACCGGGTGTTGCGCAAAGGAGAGGTACTATTCCTCGACATTCCGATCCGCGACCCGAAGAATCCGATAATTGACAATGTATCAATGCGTGAGTACTTCCGTACGCCGTTCCTGCTGTATCTCGCTGGTACGTTAGGCGTGCTGATGATACTTGTCGCGGGAATGAAAGGCGTGCGCTCGATCTTAACGCTGTTCGTCACTGCGCTCGCCGTACTTTATCTGTTAGTGCCGTTGACCATCAGCGGTTATAACCCGATCACCGTCGCGCTCCTCATCGCTGCCTGCCTCACATTAGCGACCTTCCTCCTGATTACAGGGTTCAGTTTCAAGGTTATTTCCGGTGTGCTCGGCACGCTCGGCGGCTTAGCCGCTGTGGGTGTCCTGTCTGTCATCAGTCAGCACGTCTTGGCGTTGACGGGACTCGCGCAAGAATTCGGTTTCCTTGAACTCGGCATCGCGCTGTGGCGGACACCCGCCTCACATCACTGGAACTTCACCGGTATCCTGTCCGCTGGTATCATCTTGGGTGCCGTCGGTGCGATGATGGATGTGAGTATGTCGATCTCCTCGAGTGTCCATGAAGTCAAACAGGTGAATCCGAATATCAGTGTACGGCAAGCGATTCGTGCCGGGTTGAATGTTGGACGCGACATTATGGGTACGATGGCAGACACGCTCATCTTCGCTTATCTTGGCGCGCACATGATGACGATGCTACTTCCACAGATCGACTTCCCCGAAGTCGGTATTATCTACCCATTTCTCCGACTCGTCAACGATGAAGCGACAGCCGTTGCGATTATTCAAGCGGTGGTCGGCACTATCGGATTGGTGCTGACAGTACCAATCGCTGCATCCGTTGCGGGGTTCCTCACACAATACGCGAAAGTAGATAAATCCGAAATTCATGAAGACCTGCCTTCAGAGGAAGAGTTAGAGGAACTGTTTCGTGCGGATCCGCCGCGCAGCGCAGCACGCATCGCCGTGCCGATTGCGATGGTCGTTGTCCTGCTCGGTACAGCCTTCGTCTATTTCCGGACGCATGAACTCTCGGCGACAATCTCGGAACAGATGGATGTGGATGGAAACCTCGTCAATAAATCGGAATATGCGAAGGGTCGAGTTATCCGACTGCTTGAATCGAATGCGAATTTCCTCTTTAACATCGACAGCAGTGCCATAACCGATCTGAACAACAGCGTCGTTCCTGCTGCGCTGCGTGAAGCCTTCAATAACGAGAATATCCCGTTATCTGACGAAGTCACTGTCGCAATCAAACCGTGGAAGGATAGTCGGTGGCTCCTTTCGGATATAAAATACGAGCAGACCTATAGCGTCCGTGAAATGGAAGACGGCGAAAAAACCGTTCTCAACGTCTACGAGTCGAAAAGTGAGCATCATATCCTTGAAGTAGAGATGCTGAGCGGGATGTATAAAGGCAGGCACTTGGTGTTCCGAAACATCGTGAATCACAACATGCCGTTGTTGAGTATCCCCGCGGAACCGGGTGACGTTATTCTCTGTCGTGTGGGCGGGGACCCTGAGCAGGTGAGTCTGGTCAACATTGTCCAAGATTATGGGAGAGACGGTTTTCTGATCTGGATGATAGGTGGGATGCTGCTGCTGATTATCCTTGTCGGTCGGATTGAAGGGATCCGGACGGCGTGTGCGATGTTAATCTCTGCTGCGGTCATCTATTTCTTCATGTTACCGATGATTTCGGGGGGCGCGAATGCTGTGTTCATTGTAACGCTGACATCGGGTGCTGTGGCGTTTGTGTCTCTCGTATTCGTGATCGGTCCGAGTCGGAAAACGTTTTCAGCGGTGCTGGGTACGATGGGCGGTATTTTGGTCGCGGGTCTGATTGTCCTGTTTGCGCAGCAGCATCTCCATTTCTCCGGTTTAGAGAACGCTATTTCGGCGGACATTATAGAGGCGACGCGTACGCCACCCTTCGATTTCGTTCAGATCCTCTTAGCCGGGATGTTGATGGGTGTGTTAGGTGTCGCGGTTGACGGCGCAATTGAAGTGGCATCGAGTATGGAAGAGATCCGTAAAGCGAACCCGAACATACCGACATGGCGACTCATCGCCTCCGGTCTCAACGTCGGCACGGATATCCTCGGTACGATGGTGAACACGTTGGTCTTTGCGTATCTCGGTGTGGAGTTGCTGCTTGTCGTCACGATCGTGGCACCGGACTTGGATTTCTTCAAATCGCCGCCGGTGCAGCTGCTGAGCATCGGTGTCGTCTCCGCAGAGATTGTACGGTTGTTGGCGGGTACACTCGGCTTAGTACTTGCGATTCCGATTACGGCAGTAATTTGCGCCTTCTGGAACCCGAAGCGGAAGGCATAGTTGGCTGTCAGCATTCGGTTTTTAATGCTCAATCCGGTCCGTTTTCTTCCTATCCCCTTCTTAGCAGCGGATAACGATTGAAAATCGTACCTACCGATCCATATTTCCCATTTGAAAAAGTATTGACATTTATCCATATATTAAGGTATCCTTACCTTAAATACATGTCCTGATGTAACTGCTGTTAGAAGATTGGTGTATTTGCAAACTATTTCTCTGGCGACGCGCCAACAGTAAGAAAGGAGAGAAAACTGGATGCAGCTAACCAAGAAACGTCTCTTTTTTGTTTTCGCAATTACCTTCTATGCGACACTGTTTTTTACATTTCCACCGATAATAAAAGCGCAAACCGTTAATATTCCCGACACGAATCTGCGCACTTTTGTTACATCGGTATTAAGTAAACCACCCGGCACTTCGATTACTACAGACGATATGGCAACTTTGACACACATCGAAACGCATAACGCCGGCATACGTGATTTGACAGGACTCGAATTCGCGACAAAACTTGAAGAGATTAGACTTAACGACAGTTTGTTATCGGACCTATCGCCACTCTCTGAGTTGAATAGGCTGCGTGTCATAGAGTTTAGAAACAACGTTATATCTGACCTATCACCGCTTGCAGATTTGATTAACTTGGAATGGTTAATTGTTCCTAATAACCTCATACGTGACTTATCACCGGTCGCAGATTTAGTTAATTTACACGGGTTAGATATTTCACATAACCTTATCATTGACTTATCGCCGCTCTCGGATTTGATGAAACTGAATCGGATATGGATGTCCGAGAACCCGCCAGCGGATCTGTCCCCACTTTCAGGATTAATTAGCCTAAGAGACTTTCACTCTTGGGGTACCCCTATTTTAGATATCACACCTCTGGCAGACTTACCGAAAATAAGAGTTATAGATATCTGCGGCGGCGAAATATCCGACCTCTCCGCTTTAGCGAATTCAACAGGTTTGAGGGAGCTGTCTTTTGCTGGCAACGAGATATGGGATTTATCCCCTCTGGTCAACTTGACAGGTTTGACACATCTGAATCTCGAAGACAACGAAATATCGGATGTCTCACCCCTCACTGGGTTGACTAACTTGACCTTTCTAAACCTTGAGAACAACGATATATCGGACTTTTCGCCTCTGGACGTGTTCCCAAGGCGTGTCATCATTATTCAGCAAAATAACCCCGGATTCGTACCTGAAGCACCGAAAATAGAGGGGCCCTGGTTGTGGGTTATCGCACCGACAGACGGAATGTCTGGTTCAGAAGCCGCGGCTTCAGGTATAGATTTTCTGGCACAAGCGAGTCGTGACACAGTGACAAAGTTAGAGATTGCTACCGACGGTGCGACAGAAGGCGACGCCGTTGGAAACAGCGTCTGGACAGTCGGTAAACTCTCGCGAAGAGGCAGCAATAATATCAATGACCTTGTAAACGCCATCGCTTTAGGAGCAGACGACATCAATTACCATGTGGCTTACGGATCCGTCGTCTTAGAGGTGCCGAGTCAACAGCGGACAGAGATGTACATCGGCAGCAGTGATGCCGTTAAAGTCTGGCTCAACGGCGTTTTGGTTCACGACAATCCTGTGGATCGGGATGCCGATGATTATCAAGAGAACTTCCCAGTCACACTAAAAGAAGGAACAAACATCTTATTAGTCGCTATCTACGAAGGTGAAGGTTGGTGGAGCGGCTTTTTTGGATTTGATGCGGGTACAAAGTATACACTGGATATCCCGAACCGCTCGTTTATTGTTGGGGTGCCGCGTGTGACGGATATAAATTCGGATGGAACAGTGGACATCTTAGATATGATTCTGGCCGCACGCGACTTAGGAAGAGACAAATACCTAAACCCACGCTCAGACGTGAATGGCGATGGAAGGGTCAACATCTTAGACCTCACACTTGTGGCGAGAAGTATAGATATAGCAGCAGGTAACGCCGCGCCTTCTGCCCTCACACTTAAGGATAACCGGTTCCCAGCAATGGTACAGGCGTGGATAGCACAAGCACACATTGAAAACGACGGGTCGGTCGTATTCCAACAAGGCCTCGCGAATTTGCAACGACTTTTAGCATCACTATTGCCGGAGAAAACGACACTGCTTGCGAACTACCCGAATCCATTTAACCCAGAGACATGGATACCATACCAAATCGCGCAAGCAAGCGACGTTCAGATTCACATCCATGCTATAAATGGCACTCTGGTTCGGACGTTAGACTTAGGACACCGACCCGCCGGTGTGTATCAACAACGAACGCGGGCAGCGTATTGGGACGGACGCAATCAAATAGGTGAACCGGTTGCCAGCGGTGTCTATTTCTATACATTGTCCACGGAGTCCACACGCAACTCCGTTACCGCAGGCGATTTCACGGCAACCCGAAAGATGCTCATCAGGAAGTAGGCCCCCATTGGATTTAACGATGAAGGAGATTGGTGATGAAAAAAGATAAATACATATCCCTCGTTATCTTAACATTTGTTGTCCTCGGATTTGGGACAGCAGCTGCGCAGCAGGATCTCGCACAAGAGGCATACACGATCTTTCAAAAGAACTGTCTCGGCTGCCATGGTGAACACGGTGCCTTTACCGAAGACCTTATCATTGATCGCGCCGCACTCATCGCCTCTGGGACGATTGTTCCGAGAAATCCGAACGCTTCGGAGTTCGTCAATCGGTTAATTGAAAATACACCCGAAAAACCGAGAATGCCGTGGGGACTCCCTGCACTGTCAGCCGATGAGATTGAGACGATTCGGCTTTGGATTCAAGCAGGCGCGCCGGATTGGGTGGTACAGTATGATGTTGACTTCATCACACCGGAGACGATGCTTGACACCATCAAAGCACATCTTGAGAGGCTCTCGGCGTTTGATCGTCCGTTTGCCCGTTATTTTACGCTGACGCATCTCTATAACGCCGGTGAAAGTCCTGAAGCACTCACTGCGTATAAAATCGCGCTCTCGAAACTGGTGAACAGTCTATCTTGGGGGTTTGAAATCATCAAACCACAACCGATTGATCAGGGAGAAACCATTTTTTACATCGACCTCCGAGACTATGAGTGGGATGTCAGAAACGAAGCGTGGACACAGATTGAGCAGGAATATCCGTATAAAATTGAGTTCAATCCAGAAACCCAATCAAGTCTGCACGAGAAACTGGCGAATTTGCGTGAAGAGATGGACTGCGAAGTGCCGTTTGTTCATGTAGACTGGTTCCTTGCCAACGCGTCGCTGCCACCGCTATATCACGAGATTCTGGATCTCCCAGAGACAGATCGGGAACTCGAACGAGAACTCAGTATAGATGTCGAAAGGAATCTTCAAAGTGCGCCGGGGGTTCGCGTCTGGCGCGCCGGTTTCAACGACTCAGGTGTGTCGAACAACAATCGTGTTGTAGAACGCCACAGATCGCCACACGGTGCGTATTGGAAAAGTTACGACTTTGCGGGAAGTGTCGGCACCCAGAACGTCTTCACCCATCCACTGACGTTTAGACACGACGGGGGTGAGGTGGTGTTCAATCTTCCGAACGGTCTGCAGGGATATTACATCTCCGATGCGTCCGGGAATCGGATAGATGAAGCACCGACGGACATCGTTTCCAACCCCGCAGCGAGCAACCCCGCTGTACGCAATGGTTTGTCCTGTATCGGCTGTCACACAGAAGGGATGAAGACGTTTGAAGATGAGGTGCGCTCGGTTATCATGAAAGGGCCCGATGGACCGACAAAAGATCAGGGGTTGCGCCTGTATGTAGAGCAAACCGTGATAGATGCGCTCGTAGCGGAGGACACGGAACGTTATAGGGTAGCACTTGAAAAGACAGGTGGCGTATTTGGCGGTAGTATTGAACCGGTGCATCGGTTCTACGAAGCATTTCAAGGTCCGGTAGATGCAGCACACGCTGCCGCTGCTGTCGGTTTAGAGACGGAGATGTTCCTTGAACAGATTCGTGAGAATCCAAGTCTACAGGGGTTAGGTTTAGGTGCACTCGAAAGTGAAGGTGGTAATGTAAAACGTGATGCGTGGACATCGAATTTCGATAATGTGGTTTCCGCGCTGCATTTCTCTGATGATGCCGTCCCCCAACCGGTTGATCCGGTGACGGAGTATGCTCCCGGCGACTTGGTCTCTATTCCAGATCCGAATCTGCGTGCAGTCATCGAAGAGAGACTCGGTAAAGCACCAAGAACCCCGATTACAGCGGCAGAGATGGCGAGATTGGAACGCATTATTGCAGACGATGCGGGGATTCGAAATTTGACGGGTCTTGAGGCCGCCACGCGGCTGGAACGGATAGAATTTCACCGTAATGCGATATCCGACTTATCACCACTCAGAGGATTGACTCGGCTCAATAACATCAAGCTGCAAGGGAACAAGATAACCGATGTATCACCCCTGGCTGGATTAGTCAATGTGGACTGGCTCGGTCTTGAGGAGAACGCAATAACAGATTTATCCCCGCTAAAGGATTTAATAAAATTAAATGGAATAGGGATCTCAGGCAATCCAGTATCCGATGTATCGCCACTCGCTGGGTTAATTAGTTTAGAACGCATCAATGCTTGGAATACGCCGATATCAGATTTCTCTACTTTGGCGGGTGCAAGGAGACTGCGGTGGATAGAATTTGGCAATAACAGGGCAATAACGGCGCTGCCTTCCCTGAAGGGATTAAAAACACTGAGACGTTTAGAAATCAACAACTGCAGCATCACAGATATCACCGCGTTGGCAGAATTAACACAACTGGAATGGTTAGAATTGATTAATAACTTAATCTCGGACATATCGCCTCTTAGGAATCTAAAGGGGTTGGAACACCTGAATCTTGACGCTAACGTCATCTCGGATGTATCGCCGCTTGCGCAGTTAACGCGATTGGAATTGTTGTATCTTGAAAACAATGTCATCTCGGATGTATCGCCGCTCGTCGGTTTGACGAACTTGGAACGGTTAGACCTTCGCAACAATTCGATATCTGACTTTTCAGCATTAGACCGGTTAACCGATGCGACGTTTGTTCGGATGGCGGGTAATCCCGGCTTCCCTTCGGGCGGTCCGAAAATAACGGGACCTTGGTTATGGGCAATAGTCCCAGGAATACGTCTTGACAGCAATATAGATTTTCTGGCGCGCGCGACGCGTGGTGCTGCAACAGAAATAAAGGTCGCTACCAACGGCGCGAAAGAGGGAAAGGCTGTCGGAAAGAGTGTATGGACACTTCATAGCCTCGCCGCTACCGGTGGAAATAATATCAACCAGATGACCGATGCCCTCGGTTGGGGGACAGGTGAGGAGATATATGACCATATCGTCTACGGTTCAGTCGTTTTGGATTCCCCAGAGGAACAGCAGACAACTATGCTCGTCGGCAGTAGTGATGCCGTCAAAGTCTGGCTCAACGGTGAATTGGTGCACCAAGCATTTATCAATCGCGGCACCGGCGATTACCAAGATTTTTACCCTGTCACGCTGGCGCAAGGTAAAAATGTTTTGTTAGTCGCACTTGACAATCACGGGCATGGGAGCTTTAGCGGATTTTTTGGACTCGCTCCGGACGCAAAATACGCTGTGCTCAATCCGGGCATCAGGTTTGTCTTTTCCACAGCAGCAACGCGCCTTGAGGTTGGAGATACATTCACGCTTCATCTGGATGCAGAAAATGTTTCTGATTTAGGTGGGTGGCAATCTGATATAACCTTTAATCCGGCAGTGCTAAAAGCAAATGAGGTCAGCGAAGGCGACTTTCTGAAGCAGAATGAGGGAGATACGTTCTTCCAATCGGGTAGAATAAATAATAAAAGCGGTAGAATCACCGGCTTAAAAGCCGTACGGCTTTCGCAGGGCAAAGTAGAACGCCAAGGGAGGCTGCTCTCGGTAGAATTTACGGCTATCGGAAACGGTGAGAGCCAATTAACACTCAATAACTTTCAAGCAGGTTCTCGCAGAGGTGCGACAATCCCTGCTATTCCGCCGGAGCTTAGCGTCGTCGTCGGTTCCGATGAACCTACCGGACCGGCTTCGGATGTGAATGCCGATGGGATTACGAATGTTCTCGATCTGATACTCGTGGCACAACACTTGGGTGAAGAGGCATCGGCTAACCCACAAGCTGACGTAAATGACGACGGGATTATTAACGTCTTAGACTTAATCGTTGTGGCGCAACATCTCGGTGAACCAAACGCGGCGGGTGCACCTTCCAACCTTGCTATAGAGACTTTGGAATTGGAGCCCGCAACGATTCAGACGTGGATCGCGCAGGCGGAGGTTGAGAATGACGGGTCGCTCGCATTCCGACACGGAATAGAGAATCTCCGACGGCTCTTAGTATCGCTGCTCCCTGAAGAGACAGCGTTGCTGCCGAACTATCCGAACCCGTTCAATCCTGAAACATGGATACCGTACCATCTTGCCGAACCTGCGGATGTTACGGTGCGTATCTATGCCACAAATGGTGTCTTGGTTCGGACGTTGGCGTTAGGACATCAAGTCGCCGGTCTCTACGAGAGTCGGAACCGTGCAGCGTATTGGGATGGCAAAAATGAGGTAGGTGAACTTGTCGCAAGCGGTGTCTATTTCTATACATTGTCCACGGAGTCCACACGCAACTCCGTTACTGCCGGTGATTTCACCACCACTCGCAAAATGTTAATACGTAAGTAAGCCGAGAAATACCCATAAAAAAGATTGACATCCGGCTACTTACAGAGGTATAATGTTCGGGATTTAGGCACAAAGTGGACGAGGGGCCCGGGCCCCCACGATTCACGATTTATGACGGGAATTGATACGCACTGCGGAAGTCTTATTCACAAAACCCTAACAATTTTGTTTTTCACACATCCTACCGCAAGGAGAAACCACAGATGGATACCTATAAAAATGGGCGCGATATGCCTTACGCACCTACAGACGCAGTAGACATCTATCCCGACACGGACGGTGAACCTATGGCAGCGAGCGACTTACACCTTGAAATCCTTATCTGGCTCATACAAGCGTTGAGAGCCTATTTTTCGGAGAGGCCAGAGGTCTATGTCTCCGGCGATATTCTAACGTATTACGTAGAGGGAAACCCGCGCGCAGTTTGCGCCCCGGATGTGCTCGTCACTTTCGGCATCGGTCAAAAGATGCGACACACTTACAAGGTGTGGGAAGAAGGCAAAGTCCCCGACTTCGTGATGGAATTCTCAAGCAAAACCACCTATCAAAACGATTTAACAGACAAGATGGAGCTTTACGCCGCGCTCGGTATACCGAATTACCTCCTCTATGACGCCGAGGCACTTTATCTGCCTTCACCCTTGATGGGATTTCAGTTGGTAAAGGGTGTCTATGTCCCAATGCCGCCCGGTGCTGATGGCGGGATTCATTCGGATGTTCTCGGTTTGGACTTCCATATACGCGATAGGCGATTGGCGGTCTACGACCCGGTTGCGGAACAATGGCTCCAAGTCCCAGCAGAGCAGCAGGCTGCACGCGCAGAGGATGCAGAGGCGCGCGCAGAGGATGCAGAGGCACGCGCAGCACAAGAAACCATCGCACGACAGAAAGCAGAAGCAGAAGTCGAACGCCTCCGAGCAGAACTTGCACGTTTACAAGCACGCACCTAAGGAGATAAACCGAATGCGACTCATTAAGAAACAATACATTTACGCTTACATACTTGTCTTCTGTGCGACACCGTTCTTTATGTTCCCACTGACAACAATGGCACAGACCGTTAACATTCCCGACGCGAACCTGCGAGCTGCCATTGAAGAAGCACTCGGTAAAACTCCGAATGTCCGGATTACAGTGGAGGAGATGGAGACGTTGACTCGCCTCAATGCGAATAACAGAAGCATTAGCAATTTGACAGGACTTGAAACGGCAATAAACCTTGACGACCTGAGACTTAACCGCAATTTGATATCCAACATATCGCCGCTTGCAGAATTGACCAGATTGCGTCATATAGAATTAGAGGATAACACCATATCCGATATATCCGCACTTAAAGGGTTAATCGGTTTAGAGAGACTGCATATCGCGCATAATGCGGTATCTGATCTCTCCGCGCTCACAGGATTAATCAACTTGAGAGGGTTAGGTATTTCAGATAATCTGATAATTAACTTATCACCTCTCGCTGGTTTAACAAAACTTGAAGGGTTATCAATGAGTGAGAACCCACCAGCCGATCTCTCACCGCTTTCAGGGTTAACCAATTTGGGACACTTTCACTCTTGGGGCACGCCTATATTAGACCTTGCACCCTTGGCGAACTTGCCAAAGTTGAGAGAGATAAATATTTGCGGTGGCGAAATATCGGATCTCTCGCCTTTGACAGACGCAACCGGTCTGAAGGAACTCTATTTTGCTGGTAACCAGATATCGGATCTCTCGCCTTTGGCAAATTTAACAGGTTTGACACGTTTGAGCCTTAGACATAATGAGGTATCAGATCTATCCCCACTCGCCTCTTTACAAAGTTTGACCTGGTTAGACCTGCACGACAACGAAATATTGGATGTCTCTCCGCTTGCATCTTTGTCTAACTTAACGTGGTTAGACCTCAGCAACAACGCGATATCGGATGTATCCTCGCTTGCATCTTTGCCCAACTTAACATGGATGGGGCTGACCGAGAATCCAATAGCAGACGTATTGAGTTTGGAAAGATTCTCCGATCAAACATCAATTTCGCACTCAAACTTCGTTAACTCCGCTTTCCCGGAAGCAGGTCCAAAAATAGTGGGACCCTGGTTATGGGTGATCGTGCCGGGGGCACGTCTTGACAATACAGATCTGATCGCTAAAGCGACGAAGGGCGCAGTCACTGAGGTGAAAGTGGCTACCTTTGGCGCGACCGAAGGGAAGTCTGTCGGAAGCAGTGTCTGGGAAATACACACCCTCTCACCTACAGGGGGAGACAACATCAATGAGATGACAGATGCTCTTGGCTGGGGGTCAGGTTCGGAGGTATATGACCACGTCGTCTACGGTTCCGTCACGTTGGAATCTCCGCGTGAACAGGAGACAACGATGCTTGCCGGCAGCGATGATGAAGTGAAGGTCTGGCTCAACGGTGAAGTGGTTCACTATAACCCTGTGCTACGGGGTGCTGGCGACTTTCAAGACGCATTCTCTGTCACGCTGAAACAGGGAACAAATGTCTTGTTAGTCGCTGTTTGCAATCGGGGACATGGCGCCTTTAGCGGTTTTTTTGGTTTCGCTAAAGACACAGAATATACAGTGAACCACCCTGATAAAAAAGTCACAATCGAAGCGCCTGCTTACGATATAAACAGAGACGGAATAACAAACATCCTGGATCTAATTCTGATAGGACAAGACTTCGGAAAAACCAATCCGACCAACGCACGAACGGACGTGAATGGCGACGGGTTTGTCAATATCTCAGACGTTGTTCTTGTGGCACAGCATTTCGGTGAACTCAGCGGAATTTCTGCTGCGCCGCCTGTCATCACGATAGAGAATATAAAGTTAGATTCAGCGATAATACAGGCATGGATAGCACAAGCACAAACTGAAAACGACGGATCGCTTGCCTTCCAACAGGGCATTGCCAACCTTCAACGACTTTTAGAACTGTTACTGCCAGAAAAAACAGCACTGCTTGCGAACTACCCGAATCCATTTAACCCAGAGACCTGGATACCCTATCAACTCGCGCAAGCAAGCGACGTTCAGATTCACATCCATGCTATAAATGGCACTCTGGTTCGGACGTTAGACTTAGGCCACCAACCCGCCGGTGTGTATCAACAACGAGCACGAGCAGCGTATTGGGACGGACGCAATCAAATAGGTGAACCGGTTGCCAGCGGTGTCTATTTCTATACATTGTCCACGGAGTCCACACGCAACTCCGTTACCGCAGGCGATTTCACGGCAACCCGAAAGATGCTCATCAGGAAGTAGGGCCCCATTGGATTTAACAATGAAGGAAATTGATGATGAAAAAAGATAAATACATATCCCTTTTTACCTTAACATTTATCGTACTCGGATTTGGGACAGCAGCTGCGCAGCAGGATCTCGCACAAGAGGCATACACGATCTTTCAAAAGAACTGTCTCGGCTGCCATGGTGAACACGGTGCCTTTACCGAAGACCTTATCATTGAGCACACAGCACTCATTGCCGGCGGGACGGTTGTGCCAAGGAATCCTGATGGCTCCGAATTCTATAGACGTTTGATTGAAAATACCGCCGAAAAACCGCGCATGCCGTGGGGACAACCCGCATTGTCGGTTGATGCGCTTGAGACGATCCGGCTCTGGATTCAAGCAGGCGCGCCGGATTGGGAGGTACAGTATGACATCGACTTCATTACAACGGAGACGATGCTTGACACCATCGAAACACATCTTGAGAGGCTTTCGGCATTTGATCGTCCGTTTGCCCGTTATTTTACGTTGACGCATCTCTATAACGCCGGTGAAAGTCCTGAAGCACTCACTGCATATAAGATCGCGCTCTCGAAACTGGTGAATAGTCTCTCTTGGGGGTTCGAGGTGATTAATCCGACACCGATTGACGAACAAGAGACACTTTTTTATATTGATCTGCGCCACTACGAGTGGGATGTCAGAAATGAGGCGTGGACACAGATTGAGCAGGAATATCCGTACAATATTGACTTTGACCCGGAAACACAAGCAAGTCTGCACGAGAAACTGGTATATCTGCGTCAAGAGATGGACTGCGAAGTACCGTTTGTCCATGTGGATTGGTTCCTTGCGAATGCGTCGTTACCCCCGCTCTACCACGATATTCTGGACCTGCCAGAGACGGATCGGGAGTTAGAACAGCAACTGGAGGTTAATGTTGCCAGAAATCTTCAAAGTGCCCCTGGCGTTCGCGTCTGGCGCGCCGGTTTCAACGATTCGGGTGTCTCGAATCACAATCGGATCGTGGAACGGCATACCTCCCGATACGGTGCGTATTGGAAGAGTTACGACTTTGCGGGAAGTGTCGGCACACAGAACATCTTCACATATCCACTCTCTTTCCAACAGGATGGCGGTGAGGTTGTCTTCAACCTGCCGAACGGTTTACAAGGATATTACATCTCCGATGCGTCCGGGAATCGGATAGATGAAGCACCGACGAACATCGTTTCCAATCCTGCAGCGAGCAACCCCGCCGTGCGGAATGGACTCTCCTGTATAGGCTGCCATACAGAAGGGATGAAGACATTTGAAGACGAGGTGCGCTCGGTTATCACGAAAGGGCCCGATGGACCGACAAAAGATCAAGGGTTGCGTCTATATGTAGAGCAAACCGTGATAGATGCGCTCGTAGCGGAGGACACGGAACGTTATCGGGAGGCACTTGAAGCCACCGGTGGTGTCTTTGGCGGTATTGAACCGGTGCATCGGTTCCATGAGGAATTTCAAGGACCTGTTGATGCCACGCATGCCGCCGCCGCTCTCGGTTTAGAGACAGAGATGTTCCTCCAAGAGATTCGCGATAAACAGCGTCTACGGAGCTTAGGGTTGTCAGGGTTACTGGAGGGCGGAAATGTCAGTCGAGATGCATGGACCTCGAGTTTTATCCAAGTCGTTGCCGCACTCAATTCGCCCGACGACATCGTAACACCACCTGTTGACCCAGACATCGATCTACGTCCCGGGGATCTGGTCACTATCCCGGATCCGAACCTGCGTGCTGCAATTGAAGAAGCACTCGGCAAAGCACCGCGTGCTTTAATTACCGCAGGAGATATGGCACGGTTGGAGCGCATTGAGGCGGATGAGGCTGGGATTAACGATCTGACGGGTCTTGAGGCTGCGACAAATCTGGAACGGATAGAATTTCGTCATAATGCAATTTCCGACTTAGCGCCACTCAGAAGATTGACACGACTTAACAATATCAAGCTGCGCGGGAACAGAATAACGGACGTATCACCCCTTGCTGGATTAGTCAATGTAGATTGGCTCGGTCTTGAGGAGAATGAGATAACAGATTTGTCGCCGCTTGCTGGATTGGTAAAACTAAACGGGATCGGGATTTCACGGAATCCTATATCGGATGTGTCACCCCTCGCGAGCTTAATCAGTTTAGAACGGATAGACGCTTGGCGCACGCCGATCTCCGATTTCTCTCCGTTGGTAAGGTTACCACGACTCAGTTGGATAGAATACGGTGACGACCGGTTGGTATCGGCACTTCCATCCCTGAAAGGACTAAAGCGTCTGACGCGATTGGAGATTAACAACTGCGGTATTTCAGATCTCTCCGGATTAGCAGAATTAACACAGTTGGAATGGTTGACATTGATCAACAATCAGATATCGGATATATCTCCGTTATCGAATCTAACGCGGTTGGAACATCTGAATCTTGATGCCAATGTCATATCCGACGTGTCGCCGCTTGCGAAGTTAACGCGGTTGGAAATATTGTATCTTGAGAACAACCAAATATCGGATGTATCGCCGCTTGCGGGATTAACCAACTTGGAGCGGCTTGATCTCCGCAATAACGCAATATCTGACTTTTCGCCTTTAGAGGAATTACCCGAGGAGACGCTTGTTCAGATGAACGGTAACCAAGGTTTTCCTTCAGGCGGTCCGAAAATAGCGGGACCCTGGTTGTGGGTAGTACTTTCGGGAGAAGGTTTTAACAATGGCAAAGATCTGCTGGCACAAGCGAGCGGAGGTAAAGTGACGGAACTAAGTATTGCTACTGAAGGAGCAACGGAAGGTGGACCCGTCGGAAATAATGCGTGGACTTCCCACGAAATCGATCCTAATTGGGGAAATACAAGAAAATTGGTGCGTCCTCTTGGCATTGATAGCAGTAACCACGGTTCTAGAGTTATGTATGGTTCTATTATTTTGCATTCACATAGGGAACAGCAGACAACGATGTTTGCTGGAAGCGATGATACTCACAGAGTTTGGCTTAACGGAAAATTGATCAACGAGAAGTATCACGGGCATAGTGGCGATTACGAAGTATCCTTCCCTGCCACATTGAAGCAAGGAAAAAATGTTTTGTTAGTCGCAGTTTTTGACTCTCAAGGTGGATGGGCCGGAGCTGCCCTTTTTGGATTTGCACCTGATACTGAATATACAGTATTACCACCCAGCAACAGATTCTCCTTTTCCACAGCGGCGACAGAGGTTAAGGTTGGCGATACGTTTACCGTTCAACTCAAGACAGAAGCCATCCCGGATTTAGCAGGATGGCAATCTGATATTCTCTTTGATCCTGCAGTGCTAAAAGTAAACAGTGTGAGCGAGGGTAGTTTTCTGAAGCAGGGCGGCGGACGCACCCACTTTTTGAAAGGCACAATTGACAATACAGCCGGGAGAATCAACGGTATAGGTGCTGCTCGGATATCCGAAGGCGGTGCTAAGGGTGAAGGCACACTGCTGTCGATCTCTTTGACAGCGAAGGCAAATGGTGAGACTCGATTATCACTACGGAAGTTTCAAGCCGGTTCCAGTCTTGGTGAGACAATTTCATCCCGTCCGCCTGATATCATCATCGCGGTTGGAGAACCGTCCATCTCGGTTGTCGGCGATACGAAGTTCTTCTCCCTTGCCACAAACCCAACGCCTGCGCGCCTCGGTGAGACCTTCACGCTTCATTTCAGTGCAGAAGACGTTACTGATTTGGCGGGATGGCAGGTGGATATTGCCTTTGACGCAGATGTACTCGAAGCGGTTGAGGTGAACGAGGATGATTTTCTGAAATCGGGAGGCGGCACTACCTTCTTCCTGCAAGGCACGATTGATAACACGGCAGGCGAGATCACAAGGATTAGTTCGGCACGCACCAGTGGTGGCGGTGTCACTGGCACAGGAATGCTGCTATCGGTTACATTTATGCCGAAAACGACTGGAGACACCCGAATTACATTGACCAACTTCTTTTCCGGTTCCAGTAGCGGCGAGACAATTTCTTCAGATGCTCCCGAAATTGTTATCACTATCGAGGAACGCGCCTATCCGGCTTGGGATGTGAATGCCGATGGGATTACGAATGTTCTCGATCTCATACTCGTGGCACAACATTTGGGTGAAGATGCCTCCGTCAATCTGGTATCGGATGTCAATGGTGACGGCACTATTAATGTCTTAGACTTGATCGTTGTGGCGCAACATCTCGGTGAACCAAACGCGGCAGGTGCACCTTCCAACCTTGCTATAGAGACTTTGGAATTGGAGCCCGCAACGATTCAGACGTGGATCGCGCAGGCGGAGGTTGAGAATGACGGGTCGCTCGCATTCCGACACGGAATAGAGAATCTCCGACGGCTCTTAGCATCGCTGCTCCCTGAAGAGACAGCGTTGCTGCCGAACTATCCGAACCCGTTCAATCCTGAAACATGGATACCGTACCATCTTGCCGAACCTGCGGATGTTACGGTGCGTATCTATGCCACAAATGGTGTCTTGGTGCGGACGTTGCCGTTAGGACATCAAGTCGCCGGTCTCTACGAAAGTCGAAGTCGTGCAGCGTATTGGGATGGCAAGAATGAGGTAGGTGAACCCGTGGCAAGCGGTGTCTATTTCTATACATTGTCCACGGAGTCCACACACGACTCCGTTACAGCAGGCGATTTCACGGCAACCCGCAAAATGTTAATAGTGAAATAGACACGCTAAATCAAGGGACACCGGTGTCAGTGAGATCTGTGAGGCGAACTGGAGGCATGCGAAAATATCTTCGGCTTCCAGATCCGGCATCTCTTCGAGAATCTCTTTGAAAGACAGTCCATTGGCGAGCAAACCCAAAACATCCGTAACCCGAATCCGCATACCTCGGATACAGGGACGCCCACCACATTTGCCCGGTTCAGAAGTAATTCGGCGCAGTTGTAGTTTTTGTTCAATGGTAACTGTGAGACTGACATCGCCGGCTTGTTCTGCAAGTTTTCCTGCGATTTGGAAATCTGTCGTTGCTTCTGGTATCTGACCTAATTTGTCCTTTGCTTCTCCACGGTTGTAATAGGCACGCGCAAAATCTGGCTTTAGTCGAATTGCCGCACTATAGTCGGCGATAGCACCTTTATAGTCACCCAACTTGCTTTTTTCATTACCTGCTACGAAGTAAACCTCGGCAGATAATGGGTCGTGTTGATGTTTCATGATTTCAGAATCCCAATATTTTAACTTTGGAAGTATATTCAGTTTAACACAAATAGCGAAGAATGTCAAATATTACACTGGGCACCACGCCATTACAGTTCCGAAACTGGCGAATATACTGTTCTCACCGCTCGTCAGGATACGCGAACCTTGAACGACAACCCGCGCATCACGGCTGGTAATCTTGTAACTAACGGGGGCATCTTTGGCGATCAAGGGTTCGCCGTTTTCGTCTTTGAGTTTATCGAGTCGGTAATGCACCGAACGATGCGCCGGCACGTCAAATTCACAGGAGACCTTCTCTAACGTCGTATCCTCATATAGCACTTCAAGGAGGCAACGGGTATCGATATCGGCTGTGTTGGAGATACAGATAGATTCGTGTGAGAAATAGCCGCCGCCGTGTTGTTCCCATTCCTTCTCTGCTGGTGTGAGTGCTGCCATGTAGCCGTCTGGGATAACCCAGACGTAAGCACCATCACCCTCTGAAGTGTAGGATTTGAGTGCCTCCGCTATCGCTTCTGGATTTTCACCCACTTGGTCGAGTGAAATTACAAGAAATCGGGAGTGTGCTTCTATTCCCTTTATTGATATGGTGTGTTTTAACTCGCCCCTCACGTTCAGGCATACTGTGTTATCTCCGAACATCATGAGGTGACTTATGCCTTGTGCGGCAAGCCAATCGCTGAATGTGTCATTCAGGAGTGTTGTTACGTTTTCGAGCGAAATGTCTTGCAGTTTATATTCCTGAATCGTTGTAAGGAGTCGTTCAAAATTCATAATTCCCTCTGCTAAACCATCCATCGTTCCCCGATACCGAGCAGTGCCATCAGTGCCTGTAAAAGCACACTCTCGGCATCGGTGCCAGAGAACTGTCGATGTGTATCAATATAGGTGCCGTAATCGGCAGCCCATTCACGAAAATAGGTCTCGTATTCCCAACCGTCTGCGGTGCGTTGCAAAACTGACCGATCCGGGTACGGGAGTTTCTCTGTCAAGAGTTGCTGGAGTTGTTCAAGTGTCGGTATCCATATAGCTTCCGTATTTTCTGTTTCTGGACGGAGTGCTTGGATTTCGGGATGCCGACATCCCTCGCGGTATTCTTGTTTTTCGGATGCATTCATAGGTTTAGGGTCAGACGAATGAGCCTGCCTTAAATTTTAGTCTAATCCTCTCCATCTTCTGTAGAAGCGATCGGGATATCTGGGTTTAGGCGTGAATGGTGCATTGCCCAATAGATCGCCGCTGTAACGACACCCCCAAAAAGGGTGGCTACCGCCCATATCAGAGGACCTGCGATAATCAGCGTTCGCGTCTGGTCTAAACGGACAGCATCTCGGTAGACCGCTATCGCAAAGACTATTTTTATCAATATCCCAAAAACTGCGGCAATAATGCCCCAGACCACAGTCACTGGAGCCAATGCTACCAAAAAACCGGTGTCCCAGTTTATGATGTTAAAATCCACTTTTAGCCTCTCAATGTTGATTTAGTGGATATTATAGGGTGTCAACGCGCAATTGTCAATATTTCTTCGCACGGCAGACAGCGGTATGCAATTATCCGTTTTTGGTGTTGTCCTTTTCGCAGGCATTAACACTTTATATATGTTATGCTTTTTTAAAAAACGCAGAAAATTTCGCAGCCTGTCGCAGCCTGTCGCAGCGGATCCTGGAAAAAAGACATCTAATCCAATAATTTTAGGACTTACGCATGGCTGCTCTTTTGTAGCACAAACTTCCCAGTTTGTGGCAGGAAACCGCTGTATTTTTCCGAAAATCTCATCTAACAGAACAGGCTCCGGTCAAAATTGCGTAAGTCCTGAATTTCTTAAAATTGAATGGTACTGGCATAGCAGACATTGATAAAAAACTTGATATTTTAGATCAAATATGTTATCGTATATTAGCGTATTAGGATTTCCGCTGGGTTTCGCTATCTCTTAGAAGGATACAATACTGAAAACTGACAACGCATCATGCCAGATATCAACATCAAAACGACCCACAAACCCATCAAAAACTACTACACCGAACTCGAAAGATATGCACAACTCGGCGAGGAAAACGAAGGCACCGTCCGCGCAGCCTTCCAAAACTTGCTACAGCATTACTGCCACCGTTCCAACCTCACACTCCTCTGTGAAAAGACGCTCTCTTTCCCGCCCAATAAGGGAGGCCAGGGGACTTCCGCCCCTGATAAGAGGGACCAGACTTTCCCCCCTGATAAGGGGGGCCAGGGGACTTCCGCCCCTGATAAGAGGGACCAGACTTTCCCCCCTGATAAGGGGGGCCAGGGGGGTTATAAACGCATCCGACCCGACGGTGAAGTCGTTGATGCGTTCGGTTTACCACACGGCTACTGGGAAGCAAAAGATACACAAGACGATCTACACGTTGAGGCAAACAAGAAATTCGCCGCAGGCTACCCATCAAAAAACATCGTCGTGCAATCCCCGACACACGCACTCCTCTATCAACACGGACAGCTGCAGCTCGATCCCGACATCACCGAGCCGAGGAACCTCGTCCACGTCTTGCAGACCTTCTTCGCCTATCGGGAGGAGAATATCGCCGCGTGGTATACCGCAGTCGCTGAATTCAGAGAGATGGTGCCGGAACTCGGTGAGAAATTGGCGACGCTCATCGAAACAGAACGCCGAAACAATCCGCATTTTCAAGAAGCATTCGCCAGTTTTCATCAGCAGTGTCAGACCTCCATTAATCCGAACCTCTCCATCGCTGCTGTAGAGGAGATGCTCATCCAGCATCTGTTGACAGAGCGCATCTTCCGCACCGTCTTTGATAACCCCGACTTCACACGCCGAAATATTATCGCCCGCGAAATTGAGACCGTCATTGATGTGCTAACAGAACGGACGCTGAATCGTTCCGAATTTCTCCGTCCGTTAGAGCCGTTCTATGCTGCGATTGAAGATACCGCCAGTACGATTACCGACTTCTCACAGAAACAGGGGTTTCTCAACACCGTCTACGAGCAGTTTTTTCAAGGCTTCTCCGTCAAGGTGGCGGACACGCACGGTATCGTCTACACACCGCAACCGATCGTCGATTTCATGGTCAAAAGCGTCGAACACATCTTACAGACCGAGTTTGATCGCTCACTTTCGGATAGTGGCGTACATATCATCGACCCATTCGTCGGCACCGGTAACTTCATCGTCCGTATCATGCAAGCACTCGATCCGATTTCACTGGAGCGGAAATACACTGCCGACCCACCGGAACTCCAGTGCAACGAGGTGATGCTCCTGCCCTACTACATCGCCAGCATGAACATCGAGCAAGAATTCTATACCGCAACGCATCGGTATCTCCCTTATGAAGGCATCTGTCTCGTGGATACGTTTGAGATGATAGAGGATCAGCAGCTGCAACTCCTCACGCCTGCGAACACGACACGCGTCGAAAAGCAGAAAGAGACCGATATGTTCGTCGTCATCGGCAACCCACCCTATAACATAGGACAGGTCAACGAGAACGACAACAACAAGAATCGAAAATATAAGACAATGGACCAGCGGATTGCGGATACTTATGTAAAAGATTCTAAGGCAACGCTCAGAACTGCGCTCTATGATCCATACATAAAAGCAATTCGGTGGGGATTGGACAGGATTGGCGATGAAGGCGTTGTCGCTTTCGTAACAAACAACAGTTTTCTCAGTGGTGTGGCGTTTGACGGCATGCGGAAACATCTCGCCGAAGACTGCGACGCGATCTATATCCTCGATTTAGGTGGAAATGCGCGGAAAGGGTTAAAAGTCTCCGATGCCAACGTGTTCGGGATTCGCGTAGGTGTGAGCATCAACCTATTTGTGAAGAAAAAGGAAAACTCGTCGGAATCGCCGCGTATCTTCTACTATCGCACCAATGACATCTGGAACAAGCAACAGAAATTCGATCTTCTGACTGAACGTCAACATACAGGTAATGTCCCGTGGCAACTGATTGAACCCGACACACGGCATACATGGCTCACTGAAGGACTTCACGCCGAGTTTGAAACCTTCATTCCAATGGGTACTAAAGAAGCAAAGGCAAAAAAAGATGAGGCAACGCATGTGATCTTCAAAACCTACAGCAACGGCGTGAAAACCAATCGCGACGCATGGGTTTGCAACTTCAACCAAAACATGTTGACTGAAAACATGAGCGAAATGATTAAAAATTATAATACGGAAGTCGCACGATGGGGACAACGGACGGATCGGGATGCCAACCTTAACGATTTTGTGGCATCTGATGACACTAAAATTAAGTGGAGTCGAGACTTAAAAGTGAAATTGGAACGCGGAACAACGTCCGAATTTGCTGAGCACAAAGTGAGAACATTTTTCTATCGTCCGTTTACGAAATCAAATCTATATTTTGACCGAATAATGAACGATGTTGTATCTGTATTTCCGACTATCTTTCCTACACCAGAAACCGAAACGGAAAATCGGGTGATATGGCTTAAGGTCGGAAGAGACTGGCCGATGTTTGGACTAATGGTCAATCAACTTGCGGATCAATTGCCTCAAGGTGGTTCCCAGTGCTTTCCGTTCTACATCTATGACGAAGACGGCACAAACCGCCGTGAAAACATCACCGATTGGGCATTGACAGCATTCCGAACGTATTACAACGACGACACCATCACCAAATGGGACATCTTCCACTACAACTACGGACTCCTGCATCATCCTGAATATCGCCAGAAATACGAAGCCAACCTCAAACGCGACCTACCACATATCCCTTTTGCCCCAGATTTCCGAGGATTCGCAGACGCAGGCGCACGCTTAGCAGAACTCCACATCACCTACGAATCCCAACCGGAGTACGATAGGTTAGAACGCATTCAAACGCCACCCCTCAATTGGCGTGTCGAAAAAATGAAACTCTCCAAAGACAAAACACAGATTGTGTACAACGAATTCCTGACGCTATCCGGCATCCCAGAAAAAGCCTTTGACTACCGACTCGGCACTCGTTCCGCGTTAGAGTGGGTAATAGACCAATACCGCATCAAAACCGACAAACGCAGCGGCATCCTCAACGACCCAAACCGTGCAGATGATCCACAATACATCGTCAAGTTGATTGGCAAGGTGATTACGGTGAATTTAGAGACAGTAGACATCATTAACACATTGCCCCCGTTAAAATAATCACATCTTAGTCTGTGTTGGTATTCTGTAGGATATGCTGTATGAAGTTTGATAAAATATTTCGGTAATGCTATATTTTCCCCAGGCCCGGTAGGTTCGGTTTCTAACCGAACCGGACTGCCAAAGAAAATACCGAATTAATATTTCAATTTGCCGATCCAAAACGCTTAAAAACCAAGAACCAAACAGCCCGTCTATCATCTTGATTTTTCTTGATTCCTCCGTTCAAATGTGCTATGATTTTGTTAAACGTGAGTTTGATAATTAAAAAATCTGGATATGGTTTCCGTAGGTTGGGTTGAGCGGTAAAGCCACAGTCTCACTCTCGCTATACACAGCGTTCCGTTCTTCAATCAACCATGGCGGTAGATAGGTGTAGCGAAACCCAACATCCCAAACCGTGTCGGTCTCATAGGTTTCCGTTGGGTTTCACTCGGTTTTTGGTAATTTCAGGTTTCTCTGTTCCCCTGAAACTATGCGCTATATGCAATTTTTTAGTGGGTTTCCGTTCAACCCAACCTACAAGACGCTTTCATTTTTAGACTCACGTTTAAATTGTTATGTATGAGGTGTTAATTCAATGAATTTAAAAAAATCTCAAGATAGAATTGAAAAATTAATGTTAAGATTTTTAGATGAAATTAGAGTTGCGACAGCAATGGGTAAAAGGGATATCAATTGTGTATCTGAAAATGCATTAGTTGAATTGTTCTCCGGAATCTATGAACATACAGATTTAAAAAAATTGGGGTCTAATTTTCCGGGAATAGATTTAGGTGATAAAAAAACGAGAACGGCTTACCAAATTACATCAACGCCTAGTTCTGAAAAGGTCAAACGGACTTTAGAAAAATTTGTTGCCCTTGAACTATATAAAGAATATGACCGTCTTGTCATCTATATCTTGACAGAAAAACAAAGCAGATATCAATCAAAAAAAATTGATGAAATCATAGATGGTAAATTCACTTTTGACAAGAAAAATGACATACTTGATTATAGCGACTTACTCAAAGAAATTTCAGGATTTTCTCTGGAAAAGACACGCAGGGTAGAGCATATACTTGAGCAACATTTCGGTGAAGGGCAGACGGGGGACGAACCGCAGGATATATTGGATTGGTTAGAACAGGTTAATAACTTATGGGGTTGGGAATCCGGAACGATAAAAATTGATCGAGAAGAACTACGTAATGACTTGCAAGACTTTGCTTTGCTGGGAAATGGTGTAGTTATTGGAAATCCTGGGGTTGGAAAAAGTTACTTATTGAAAGAACTCCATCAACACCTAAAATCCGAGGAAATACCGCATCTACTTTTACCGATTGACCAACTCGGGAATGGTACTCCCGAAGATTTGGAGAATGGATTATCATACAAAGGTAATCTGATTGAGAGGTTGAAATCCCTTCCTGTTTCAGACAAGAAAGCAATTTTACTGTTTGATGCCTTTGATGCTGCTCGGGATGAACAAACACGCAAACGCTTTTTATAGTAAAGCCCGCAAATAATTTGACATATTCTGATATTTATGGTATCCTCTAAGTCTTATGAGTTATTCCTCAGATTTCCGCAAATGCGTGCTTGACTTCGTTAAGAATGGCGGTAGTAAAGCCGAAGCTTCACGACGATTTGGCATCTCTCGAACTATCATCTATGACTGGTTGGCTGCTCAAGACCCGTTGACCTGTAAAAAACCGGGGCCTCAAGGCCCTCGAACCCTTGATTATCAAGCCCTCAAGCAACACGTCGCTGATTTCCCAGATGCCACCCAACAGGAGCGTGCTGACCATTTTGGTGTCTCGAAACATGGTATTTGGTATGCGTTGAAAAAACTCAATATCACGCGAAAAAAAAGACCACGACCTACAAAGAACAGTGTCCAGTGAAACGCCAAGAGTATCTCTCAGCACTTCAGCAAGAGACAGAAAAGGGCAAAAAACTGGTTTATCTTGACGAGAGTGGTTTCAGTGAAACCGATTTCCGTCGGTATGCTTATGCCCCGAAAGGGATGCGTGTTGAAGATAAAGTGTCAAGCCATAGGTATACCACCACGACTTTGATTGCAGCACGTCTTGATGGCTGTTTCACGGTGCCTCTGCTTTTCGAGGGCAGTTGTGATAAGATTGCTTTCAACACGTGGCTTTCGCAGATGTTATGTCCATTGCTTGATGATACCCACGTTGTGATTATGGATAATGCTTCTTTCCATAAAGGTTTAGAGACAGCGGCCTTGATCCGGGCTTCGGGTGCGAGTTTGTTGTTTTTACCGCCCTATTCCCCGGAGTTGAACCCGATTGAGAAGGATTTCGCCATCATCAAACGGAGACGTCAATACAATGCTGAGGCATCTATTGATGATATTATAAAAGTGTATAATTAATTATGGGCTTTACTATAAACGGGAAAATCAACTAAAAAAATAATAACTGACATGAAAATAACCGAAATCCAGCATGAACTAACAGCATTAGAATTAGATGCATGGCTTCTATACGATTTTCGGGGGATAAACCCGATCGCACAGAACGTCGCAGGCTTGGCAGAGGCACATATCACCCGTCGATGGTTCTGTCTCATCCCGAAACAGGGTGAACCGCGGTGGTTGGTACACAAAATCGAAACATCAAATTTTGTCAACGTACAAGGACAGGTCGCGCTTTACGCAGGTTGGGAAGAACTGAACGACGCACTCCGTACCCTGCTCGCCGATGTCAAAACCGTTGCAATGGAGTACTCGCCAAACGCCGAAATCCCTTATATTTCACGCGTGGATGCCGGTACATTGGAATGCATCCGTTCATTTGGGGTTGAAGTGCAGACCTCTGCGGAACTGGCGCAGCGGATAGAGGCACGCTTGAACGAGGCACAAGCGACAGGACATCAACTCTCCGCAAAATTGGTGCTACAAGCGAAAAATCACGCCTTCAACTGGATCGGTTCGCAGCTACGGGACGGAAAAACGATTACGGAATATGACGTGCAGCAGGAGATCCTCGGGCAATTTGCGGCGATGGACCTCGTCACCGACCATCCGCCGATTGTCGCAGCGAACGCAAAAAGCAGCGACCCGCATTACGCGCCCTCCGCAACGGATACCCAAGAAATCAAAGCAGGCGATTTCATCTTAATTGACCTCTGGGCAAAGCAGAAGGATCCAGATGCCGTTTTTGCGGATACGACATGGGTCGCTTACGCCGGAAAAACTGTACCGACACAATACGTCGAGATTTTCGATATCGTCAAAGAAGCACGCGATAGAGCGATACGCTTCATTCAGGAGAGATGGGCGGCTGAGGTACCAATTCACGGCTATGAAGTCGATGACTGTGTTCGGGGGTATATCACGGAAAAAGGGTACGGAGAATACTTTATCCATCGGACTGGACACAATATCGGCACGGTTATCCACGGCAACGGTGCGAATCTGGATAACTTAGAGACACGCGATGCGCGAGCCTTAATCTCCGGGGTCTGTTTCTCGATTGAACCGGGTATCTACCTCACCGCTTTCGGCGTTCGGACTGAAGTCGACGTGTTCTTAGCCGGTCCAGGGAGAGACGGCGTAAAAGTGACAACCGCTCCCGTTCAAAATCGGGTACTGTCATTGCTGTGACATAATAGTTCCGCTTTTTGAGGTCCGTGAGGATATGGTTCAGATAGAGGCGGGCATTGAGGATCCATTGATCGGCGTAAGCTGCAGCAAGCAGCGGAAGTGCTATTGTTAAACGCGGGGAATCAAGCAGCCAGCGTTCGGCATATTCAGCAAAGTCGGTGTCTACCAAGCGATTACTCCCAAGCGAATACACGACATAGCGTTTGTCGTCGCGAACTGCCTCTCTTGGGTTGAGCGGCGTTCCGAGCGTAAGGCGCTTCGTTCCGTCAATCTCGAAAACCCAGAAGAAATAGTCTTCATTGTATCCGAGGTAACCGACTTCCACATCAAGCCGGTGCTCGGTTCCAGTCGTCATCGGGATTACCGCCATGTCTCGCTTAACCAATACAGGATAGATCGCTGCAAGAAAGATTTGTTCAAATCCGAGTGGATGGTGCGCGCCGTTGAGAACCTCAAGAAGTGTCTGTGCGTGTTCAGGACGCTTCAGTTCTAAGCAGCTTTTGGTAAAAACTTCATCTCTGAGGGTACGCATTTCAGGAGAGGCATTTTGGTGAAGCGGTTGAAGTTCTTGTATCAACCGAAGGATTCGGCGGCGTTTCGGTATCACACGCCAAAGTACCCAGTACAATAAGGTTTGCCACGTCTCGAGTTCGCGGAGTTGACCCAAAAGTGCCAATACGCTTGTAAAGAAACGTTGGAATATACTTTCGGATGTGAGGTTTCGTTGTTGGTTCGCCATGTTCTTTGTATTTTCCGAGAAATCGGGGTTACAAACCCCTCCTACGAAATCGGGGTTACAAACCCCTCCTACGAAATCGGGGTTACAAACCCCTCCTACTGAAAAAATTTGACCTTTTCCTGAAAGTGTGCTATAATTTGTCTTACCGAAAGTGCCGGAGTGGTGAAATTGGTAGACGCACTGGACTCAAAATCCAGCGGGCCCTAGGTCCATGTCGGTTCGAGTCCGACCTCCGGCATCAGGCGATGGTTCGTTGTAAGCCATCGCCTTCTCTTTTTTGGGTTACATCGAAACGATCTCACGCATCCGTTTCGCCAAGTCGATTTGGGCATCTCTGTCGCCACCGACTTCGTGAATAACGTACCCGTCATAACCGATGGCGCGGAACGCCTCCATAACTGCCTTCCAATCCGTATCACCCTCTAAAAGATTAACGAACCGATGAGCACTACGGTCGAAATCCTTGAAGTGTACGCGTTTGATGCGGGCTCCGAGCTCACGGATCCAATGCTCTGGATAACCGTAAGCCATCATGTTCGCTGTATCAAGATAGGTGCCTACCCACTCGCTACCTATCTCATCGACGATGTCGCGCATCTCTTTTGGACTCAGCAGGAACTTGTTCCAGACGTTTTCGAGACCGATCGCGACCTGATGCGTTTCCGCCGACGGTGCTAAGTCTTTCAGGATACCGACAAGATTATCCCAGACCTCTTGGTAGGTCCCTTCAACGGTGAGTTGACCTGGGTGCAATAGAATTCCGCCGACACCGAGTGCATTGGCGACTTCTAACCCACGGGCAAGAGAGGCTGCGCCTTTCTGACGCTGCGTTGCATCCAGACTGAGCAGGTTGCCGCGATCCGAGTACCCTGCTGTGATGCTGCCGATCTCGATACCCGCCGCATTACATTTCGCAGCGATGCCTTGAAGTTCCGAATCACTCATATTGATGTCGGTGTCTCTGCCTTCACCGAAAGTGAGCTCAACGGCATCGTACCCGGCATCTTGGCAGAGCGAGAGCGTATCGTCTAACGACATGTTTCCGAGTATAATTTGGGTAACGCCTATTTTCATTGCTGTTCCTTTTCATTCATTAGGCGGGGTTCCAAACCCCGCCTGCAGTGGAGGGTGGTTGTTTTCCTTTTCGCTATGAAATTGTGTAGCGGTTAGAGATTGTATACAGAGGTACCGAATTTCGAGACATTGTGGACACCGAATAGCGATGTAGTAAGCATCGTTGAAAACAGCATCAATTGGATTGAGCGATGCATCTCCCAACGGACTCCCCTGAAACTGATCAAGCACTTCATAAGCTCTGTCACAATCTGGACAGATTTGCAAGTCGTGTCCGATGTCGGTCTGGTCGAGCCATCGCATCTGTGTTTACTTCCTTTCCTTCAGGAAGAGACCAAAAATTCGGAGACCGATTTGAGGTAGCGGTTCGGCATACGTGCCTTGACATGAATAGCGTCTGCGGCGTATTCAGCATTAAGTACGGTGCCGTATTTATAGAGTAAATCGAGTGCTTTTCCGTCCGTATACGGAATACTCAAAGAGAGGTTCGGACCGAGTTCAACAAAACGGTTCGACAACGCCTCCCTCAACGTTGCAATCCCATCGCCGCGCTGTGCCGAGACGAGGTGTGCGTCTGGATACCGGCTCCTTAAGACCTGGAGGTTGTCTTCCGTCTGTAGGTTATCAATCTTGTTGAAAACCATGAGCATTGGAATATCGGTGGCATCCAAGTCGTCAAGGACTTCGTTTACAGCGGCGATTTGTGCCTCCGCCTCTGCGTGGCTCACATCGACGACGTGAAGTAGGAGGTCCGCTTCAACGACCTCTTCAAGTGTCGCCTTGAATGCTGCGACTAATTGGTGTGGCAATTTCTTGATAAATCCGACGGTATCGCTGAGAAGAATCTGCTGATTTTGTGGGAGCTCCACTTTTCGCGTGGTAGAGTCTAAGGTTGCGAACAGTTTATCCTCTGCCAAGACGTTTTCGCCTGTCAATAGATTGAAGAGCGTCGATTTCCCGGCATTGGTATATCCGACGAGAGAGACCTTAACTTTTTCAGAACGATTTTTCCGCTGTATCGTGCGTTGCTTTTCAACCGATTGAAGTGCCTTTCTGACCCGCCCGATGTTCCTACGGATCCAACGTCTGTCCATTTCCAACTGGGTTTCACCGGGACCCCGGATAGGCCCACCGCCGCCACCGCCGCCTGTTGCGAGTCGAGAGAGGTGTGTCCACATGCGAGTCAGGCGCGGTAGTGCGTATTCAAGCTGCGCCAATGATACCTGTAGCCGTGCCTCTTTCGTGAGTGCACGTTGCGCAAAGACATGGAGAATGAGTCCTGTTCGGTCAATCGTAACGATGTCGAGTGCCCGTTCGAGGTTCCGCGTCTGTGCGGGTGAAAGTTCCTCATCAAAGATGATTGCGTCTGCGTCGAGTTCTTCAACAATAGGTTTGAGTTCTTCAACCTTTCCTTCACCGATAAAATATGTCGGGTTCGGTCTATTTCGGGGTTGAATTGTCTCACAGACGACTTCAATACCTGCAGTCTCTGCGAGCTGCCGGAGTTCTTGGAGCGATTCCTCTGTTTCGTGCATCAGATTGTCTCGAAGTTTAACGCCTACTAAGGCCGCGCGTGATGGTGGATTCGGCGCACGTGTATCATAAAGTTCTGTCATCAAAAACTCCTTTGTCAGTTTTGGAAGGCAATCAAAGCAGGGTACTTTGCGTCTCCAACACTGTGGTATTTGTAGTATAGTGTATCAGATATGTTCCGTGTTTTCAACTAAAATCCGATTTTAACAAAAAACTTCAAATTTTCGACAACTATTTTAGGCTTCAGTCAACCTCATAGGGTTAACCGTCGTTTAATTAACCGATCACTGAAATACCGCTGTGTTTTTTCTTGCACACGCGTTAATGTTATGTTATACTTAATATCGCTATGAAAAGTGCTAAAGATACGACAAATCCAACGATTACCGTGAATCGGAAAGCACGGTATGACTATCACCTACGCGATCGGTATGAAGCCGGTGTTGTCTTACAAGGCACCGAAGTGAAAGCGATTCGCGCTGGACGCTTGAACCTGTCGGACAGTTACGCACAGGTAACAGATGGCGAAGTGTTCCTTATTGACGCGCACATCGGTCCGTACGCACACGGCAATATCGCGAACCACGAACCGAAACGGAGACGCAAATTGCTGCTCAATCGCCGGGAAATCACGAAGCTTGAACGCTCAATCCGCTCAAAAGGGATGACGATTGTCCCGACGCGTGCCTATTTCAGTAAGGGTAAGGTGAAGTTAGAGATAGCCGTCGCGATGGGTAAGCAGCTTTACGATAAACGCGATAAGATTGAGCGCGAAGCAACCGTAAATGAGATACGATCCTATAACTAACGAATCGCTTGAAATCCAATCTGATGGGTATAAATTCTAAATACCTATTAACAAAAAATCCGGGGGTGTACAGGTTTCGACGAAGGTAAATGATATATGGGTTGCATGCCGAGGTCTCCGCAGGCCTCGTAAAATAGGCGGAACATTTATAAATGCTGATGAAGAATTAGCATTAGCCGCTTAATAGCGCGGCTACGCTTGACCGACCTGTTGCCCGTCAGGGAAGTTAAAGCGTCGCAATACGGGCTAGCCGCTCGCTCATTCTCAAAGGGCGTGCCGCGAAATACTTTTGAGATAGTCTATTACGAATCCCGCACAGGGGAGTCGGATAGGCGAACCTTAAAACCTGTGATAAGCATGTAGTAGCCTCTATTGAACTGCCTTCGGACGCGGGTTCGATTCCCGCCACCTCCATTTCCATGTAGTCCATCTGTTCTCACTGAAATACATCTACTTTAAAAAATAAGATGGCTGAATTTGACCAAATGCCGCCTCGTATCCAAAAAACTGTGCACGCACACATACACGAGGATGAAGAGGTCTGTCTATGCATCCTCGGGCGTTCAAGTCTGCTGCGTCCAGATTTCGTCTTTATCACGACGCGACGGGTATTGGTCTTAGATGAGCGATATATAGGGAGTCTCGCAGTTTCTTACGCAAACATCCGTTGCAACCTTTTGTTCACTGAGATTCAAGCAGTTAGATTAGTCCGACAGTTCAAGCATCGGCTCCTCAGCCAAGCGAGACTCGAAATTAGCGTTGTACGTAATATCCACTGGATTGATAATATCAACTTCCGATCAGCCCGATGTGCGTACACGTACATCACTGAGCAGATCACAAATCGGAAAAAGATGCCATGACAGAATTCCTGACTTATTTCCTCGCATCATATAACGTCTGGTTTACGGCACCGTTGGTTATTGTGTTCCTATTTGCACTCTTTCGACTTGCGATGGGAGCAATGGATTTCGGTGACGCAGATATTGACGCGGATGTTGATGCAGATATAGATATAGACGCAGATGTGGATATAGATATAGATGCGGATGTGGACATAGACGCAGATATGGATATAGACGCAGATGTTGATGCAGATATAGACGCAGATGTGGATGCCACCGATGCCGGCGCGCACACACCCTCTTTCGGTGATGTGTTCGGGTTTCTAAATGTCGGCAGGGTGCCCTTGATGATTGTGCTGATGTCGTTATTTGGGACATGGGGCATCACTGGACTTATTGCCAACACACTCCTTAATGTACCGGAAAAACCGGAGTGGGTTTGGATATCGTGCGTTATCGCTTTATTCTCTTGTTTTGTTTGTACGCGCTATATCTCTATCGGGCTTTCAAAATTATTCCCTGAAAGCGAAAGAGCCATCAGTGATATACATCTTCTCGGTCTGAGTGGACGCGTGATTAGCGGACAAATTACCACAACTTTTGGGACGGCTCGTGTCCAAGTTCCGGACGGTCCGGAATTAACCGTCAGTTGCCGTGCCAAATCCGATGATGCCCCGCCTGTCAAAGGTGATACCGTAATTCTCGTGAACTATGATCACACAAAACGGATCTTCGATGTGCGAAAGAGTGAGGTAGATTAGCGTTAGTTCAACGTTTTTAGTTTTTATTAGGACTTACGCACTCCCCTGGTAGGTGCGGTTTCTAACCGCACCGAACCCTGATAGAAAGTGCCTTTATTATATCAAAATAGGCGTTCTGAACCAATTTTGCGTAAGTCCCGTTTATTTTATATCGGGAGAAATAAAAGTATGAATCCGAATTTGTTTATCACAATTATCGGCAGTGTTGTTGCTTTAGTCGTAATTTTCCTATTGGTCTATCGTTCGTTCTACAAAAAAGCACCAGCGGATGCGGCGTTAGTCGTCTCCGGCGGACGAAAAAAACGCGTCGTCTTCGGCGGTACCCTCATCAACCCAATCACGAATACGCACCAACTCATTTCTCTAAATACGCTCCAGTTACCTGTTGAGCGAACCGGTCAAGGCGCGCTGATCACAAAAGACAGTTTACGTGTGGATATAGAAGCACAATTCTATGTTAAAATTGAAGCCAATGAACAAGATGTGCTTAAAGCTGTCGCGAGTCTCGGTGACAAAACGCTAACGCCGGACGCGGTTAATAAACTCCTTGAAGGTAAGCTTGTCGGTGTCCTACGAAGTGTCGCTGCAACGATGGACCTCCAAGAGCTTCACGAAAAACGGCAAGAATTTTCGGATCAGGTTCAGGAAGCCTGTCGCGACGACCTTGAACAGAACGGCTTCAAATTAGAGAGCGTCGCTGTCACGAATCTCGACCAGACACCACTGGATGCCCTTGACGAGAACAACCGTTTTGATGTTGTCGCTATTCAGACAATTAAGCAGGAGGTCGAAGATAAACAGACACAAACCGCTCGGATTGAACACGAAAACCAGGTGAAGCGTGAAGAAGACAGACTCAAAGCCGAACTGGAAATTAAACAACGCGAAGAGGAGACGGAAACAGAGGGCTTAGAAGTCGAGAAACGGCTTGCGTTTGCCAAGGAAGAGCAACAAAAATCGATCGCCACCAACAAGGCAGAGATGGAGCGCGAAGTTGAGGCGCACAAACTTGAACAGCAACAAGCCGTTGAAGAGGCGCGCATCAAACAGGAAGAGGCGGTCAAATCTTCGGAGATCATGCAGAAGCAGCGCTTAGAAACGGCTCGGATTGAACAGGAACGCCAAGTCCAAGAGACGGAAATCTCACAAAAACAGGCCGTCGAAGTCGCACGTGTTCAACAAGAACGGACGGTTCAGGAGGCAGAAATTGAGCGCAACCTCTCCGTTGAAACTGCCAAAATTGAGCAGGAACGCGCTGTAGAGGAAGCCAGCATCGCCAGTAGAATCGTTCTGATTGAAAAAGATCGTGAAGAGAAAGAGGCGCAAGCCGAAAACGCCATCCAGGTTTCACTCAAAGAGAAGGAACGTGAAACAGCACTCATTGAACTGTTGAGCATTTCTGCTGAAAAAGCGAGAGCCGAAGCAGCGGTTTTAACTGCCGAGGAACTCGAAGAGGCGGAACGTAAAAGCAAGATCGAACTCATCCGTGCCGAGCAAGAAGCGGATGAAGAACGCATCGCCAAAGAACGCAACGCTGATGCGGAGGCTTATGCCGTTATTGAAGCTGCTAAGGCAGAACTTGAAGCCTCTGAACTTCAGGCACAAGCCCAACGGATTCTCGCTGAGGCACTCCTTGTTGAGGCGAAAGCGAAAGCGGAAGGCGAGGAAGCATCTATCGCCGCGAAGAATCAGGCGGAATCGAAAGTGCTCGTTAGTGACGCGATCCTTGCACTCGTCGAATCACTCCCCGAAGTAACAAGCGAGTTGATGAAACCGGCGGAACGTATCGAAAGCATCCGAGTCCTTGACCTCGGAAATAACGGCAATGGCAGCAACGGTATGAACCGTATCCTTGGTTCAATCGTTAATGCTGGCGCAGCAGTCCCTTTACTTAAGGAGATTGTCGGTTTCAGCGGTCTCGATACGGAAAAAATCGCACGCACCGTTCGGGATTACGCTTCCGCATTGACAGTCGATACACAAGTGGATTCAGGTGATTCACCTGATACAGACGCATAGCCTTCAGCAAGATGGCTGTCGGAAACCGTCAGCCGTCAGTAGCAAGAGGTTCTGATTAATAGAACCCTCTTTACTGATTGCTGACTGCTAATCGCCGAAAGCCAATGAAAGGATAAACACATGGATAAAGAAAAACAAGAGAAAACCGAAGTTAAGGTTCACTTCCTCTCAATCGATCGAAGTACAGGGGCACCGATAGTTGTGCTAAAAGAGAAAGAGAGCGAGGAAAATCGGATACTCCTGATTTGGATCGGCGAATCGGAAGCAGCGGCTATTCAGATGCATTTAGAAAAGATCGAGTTCCCGCGCCCTATGACACACGATCTGCTGAAAACTATGATTGAAACGTTTGGGGCAAAGGTTACAGATGTCTGTGTAAACGCAGTCGAACAAAAGGATGAACGCTGGACGTTCTATGCGCACCTAACTGTAGATATGAACGACAAAACGGTTCAGATCGATTGTCGTCCCAGCGATGCTATCGCGCTCGCGATCCGCTGCGAGGTCCCGATCTATGTTGCCGAAGAGGTGATTGCAGGCCACGGATTCTCTGAGCAGGAACTCGGTACAGGACAGAAGGACGACGCGAAAGACGCTTTAGAGAATTTGGACGACGACACGCTGAAGCAGTTCACCGTGTAGTTAAATTTATCGACTTGCCGACTGGTCTCTCGCCTGTCATGTAGGGTTGCGTTTTCCTGGTCCCTCTACATACTGACGCGGTATCTTCACGCCTACTTTACTATAAAGATTGCGAATAATGGACAATTCAATGAGAACGAACTGCATCGTCCTCCGTGAAAATTGCACAGATGCTTTAGATAGCGACACTCTTTCCTCAAGCATAGACTTATCCTTTCTGGATCCACCCTTCAATCAAGATAAGGCTTACAATGCTTGGGATGACAACCTTCCGCCTGAAAAATATTGGGAATGGATGCGCGAAATCTGTGCAAAGGTGTACGCGTCGACTTCCGAGGGCGGGGCCATCTATTTCATGCAACGCGAAAAAAACACGGAATTCGTTCTGCAATGCCTACGCGATACCGGTTGGACCTTTCAAAACCTGATTATTTGGAAAAAGAAAACTTCGGCGGTGCCGGGGACAAAACGTTTCGGCAAGCACTACCAGATCATTGCGTTTGCGACGAAAGGCAGAACCCCACGCGTTTTCCATCGGTTGCGTATTGATCCACCGCTGCCACAGGGTTACAAGCACGCGCGGGAAAACGGCATGTTCGTTACCGATGTCTGGGACGATATCCGTGAATTAACCTCCGGCTATTTTGCCGGTGACGAAGCCCTGCGCGATGCAGAGGGTAATCGTCTACATAAGCAGCAAGCCCCCATTCAACTCCTCCTTCGTATTATTTTATCCTCCACAAATCCGGGTGATGTTGTTCTCGATCCGTTCGCGGGTTCAGGAACAACGTTGGTTGTAGCGGAACAATTGGACCGAAGATCGATCGGGATTGAACTCGACTCAGACAATGTCGCTCTCATGGAAAAGAGACTTGTTGAACGGAGAGAATCAGACGACATCTCTCGCTTCTTCAAGGATTACGTATGTACCCCAGATTTAGAAACAATTTGGGGACATAACGAGATAGACAGACAGTTTGCATCTTCAGATGAATCTACCGTCAAACAGTTAGCTCTGCTTGAGTCGAAAAAATAAATGACTTATTCTATTTATCACTTCTTCGCTGATTTGTGCGAGAAAAAACAGGAATTTCTCTCAGAAAGGAAACTTGAGAGTTTTCCGTTCGATAAACAAATTCTCTCCTGTGTGGGTGATGGTAAATTTCCCGATTTAGCCATTAAGCTCAATAATGATGATGCACATTTTACCGGTGGCGAATTGATCGAACTCAAAGATAGTAAAAAGGGCTATTCGGTTGCTTCCTTCAATTCCACAATTCCGACGGGTGAAAAGGATATTAGGAAGTTAACCGAAGGTAAAACAAACACTATCCGAACACAAATGGAAGAAGCAGGAAACAATATACTTTCTTTACCTATTCGTCAAGTTTTCTATCTGGTGCGTGGTAGGAGGCAGTCAGACGTGAAAGTCTGCTTGGTTCACGGAAAGTTTTTTGAAACGGTTCCTGTTTCAACTTTAATTTCAGAGTCTTTTGGTCAAGCACTGGAGGAACGGTTAGGAGAACTTGGGGAATCATTGTCACCATCCCTGAAACATAAATTGTTAGATATGTTCAGTGAACAGCAAACCTTCAGTAGAACGAGAAATGTGGATGATGCCTCAGTAAGGTTACGCTTTCGTATTATGACTGGAGTTAAAGCCGAAGCAAATATTTTGAATCCGAAGCAGTATGATCAAATTGGGGACAATACACTAAATTTTGCTGTTCCATGTCATGATGATGCTGACCAGAACCACCAATATAATAAAATGAAAATTGCTTTTCAGGAAATGGGATGTGAAGAGCTATTTTCACAAGTAGAAGTTTTTAGTCTTCAGCACCATTTTAATGGAAAATTTCTTATTTTTCAGACGCATCTATCAACTTAAACCCGTCTAAAAGTTTCAACTTAATTTCATAGGCGATCAAAACATTTCTTTGCTTTGTATAAGGTAGGGACAGGCTGGAGCCTGTCCCTGTGGTTATTCGGGAGAAGTCTTTACTCAATCTCGTAAACGATGGTGACATTTATGGTGACGGTAAGTTCACCGGCTTGGATCGGTGTCGAAGTCCGCGCGCTGTCGTCAGCGAACTCGGCAGCTTCAGCATAGGCGATCGGGGGTCCCGCAGCGTAGGATGTCTCAGTGATGGTGATCGGTTTTCCGAGCGTAACACCACCGGCTTCAGCTAAGGTTTGCGCCTTCATTTCGGCATCTTTCACCGCTAAGGCACGCGCCTGCGCTTGGAGTAGCGTAGGATCCTCAATCATAAATTGGATAGAGTTGACCACAACAATATCGCCACCCGCTGCGGTGGCATCGTCAATGATATCGCTGAGGCTCTCTAACTCCCGTACCTTCACGTTAAGGGTATTGTTCACCCTATAACCACGCAGGACGCGTCCCTCTTCCGTGTAATCGTACTGCGGATAGATGCTGAAATTCTCCGTCTGAATATCTCTGTCAGCGATGCCGTTATCTTTCAGAGCGTCTATCACCGCAGTCATCGCGCTGGCGGCTTCCTCGCGTGCCTCTTCGACTGTCTCTTTCTCAACAGACACGCCTAAGTAGAGCGTTGCGATGTCCGGTTCCCCCGTGACCAAGCCGGTGCCAGTGACGTGGACGCTTCCCCCCTCTGGTGGTGGTAACAGCGTGGCAGTGATTCGGGAATCACACCCCGTGAAGGGTATAATAAACAGCGCACTGATCCCTAAACACAAAAATTTAAATATCTTCACATTAAACCCCCTTTGGAGCGACAGTTATGCCGCTTTATAGTAGAGCCCGTAATTATTTGCATACGTTTTGAAGAGACGGGCAATGAATTGCCCTACTACGAACGCTGCTCTGGTAAGGAACAAGTGTGTAAGTAATTCCAAAATCTACTATAATAGTTGTCAGTTAACAGTACGATTTTTTTCGTAGAAAAAAATCTTTCAGTTTTCAGTTAAAGAGGTATATTATGGCAGTGGCAGGAAAAGTAACCGCCACAAAGTATTAACTGAGTCCTGATAACTGTTAAAATTTCGCTACTCAGTTCCAATTTCTGGTGGTGCTTCTTCTGCTTTAAGCGTATCGGATTTCTTTATAAGTCTATCCACATTCGATTTAAAGAGTCTGAAGACAGGCTCCTTGTCGTTGCGTTTGACGTAAAGTTTGCCTTCTTCCTCTTTTCCGATGTGAAGCGTTGCCATTGTGCCGTCATTCAACACAGCAGAGATCGTGGATTGTGGGACATCTAAGCCGTAAACTGCAAGGTCGTCGTTTGCTGGGGCGAAATCGTCTGTGTCTAACCCGCTGAGCGTTGTGAGCAAGTTATCAACCTCGCTGGTGTTAGCAGTGGTCGCGACAGGTTTCAGCATCTGCCATGCTCCGTTTTCATCAAGATGGAGTTCAATCATTTCTTCCGGTGAAGAGATGTTAAGTTGCGTAGCGATTCCCTTATTAAAATCGAAGATCGTCCGGTCTTTCCAAGTGCGAGTGCCTTTGTTAAAGACAGACTGGAGAGAACCTTGTGCCTCATAAACATCGTTAGCGTCCGCCACACGCACGTAACTACTCAAGAAACCGGATGTCATTTTCCCGAGGAATAGGTGTGCTAACAGTTTATCGTTGGCATCCATCAATTTCGCTTCGACACCGGTGCTGTCTACCTCGAATTCTGCCTGCTTTTCGGGGTTATTAGAGACGCGTTTCGTATTTTTTAGCTCGCTCACTTTCGTCAGCAATTGTGCGATACCTTCGCTGTCGGCTGGATAGTTGTCCATTGAGGCGACCCTCCACTCACCATTCTGTTTTGCAAGTGTCGTGGTGCCATCAGGTGCGACGATTTCTATTTTCGCGACCTGTTCTTTATCAAAGTCTGGAAACAGTGGCATCGCTGTCTCAATTTTCTTTTCGTGTTCGCTTTTCCCAAAAGGGTTCTCAAAAATCAGAACGACGAATAGTAAGAAAACAAAAACGCCGCCTAAAATCAGAAGTTGTTTCGTTTTCATTGTCGCTATCAAAATCTCCTCTGTTTGTTCTTAGTCCGTAGTCATAGATCGTGTGCTAAAGGCTTCTACTATCCTTTTTGCTCGGTTTCTTAAGACATACCGAACGAGTCCGAAGATGACAACTAACAGTGGGATACCTACGATACATAGATATTTAATGAAGTTTTTCTCAATTTCCGAGGGTTCACGGAACTCGCCATCACGCGTCTTTATCTGAAGCGGACGATTTGTGATTGTTTGTGAACGGATACCGATGAGTGCATCGCCGAGCGTCAGCCAGTCCACGGTATTCAAGAAAAAGTCAACGCCATCCCTGCGCATCTGTGTTAAAAATTGTGCGTTACCTACTACAACGATTTGCGTGTGTGCGCTTTCGGTCATCGTTGTTCGTGCTTCGGTATCCTCTGTTGACACAGGTATTTCACCGTCCTCGGCACCGGTGGCATCGGCACTTGGGACCGGTGGGATCTCTTTGTCGGCGTAGAAACTTTTGAAGGTGCCTTCGAGGGCAACAGCAACCGGATACGCTTGTGTCTCTGCATCGGAGACCGGGAAATTCGGCATCAGGTTATAATAACCTTGGAGCGTCTGACCGAATTGGCTTGTCTTTGCTAACGTCGTTGGGGTGACACCTTCCTTCGCTATCACCTCTAAGGAACTCGTCCACGGTAACGTCAATGCTTCCAACTGGCTTGTAATAGCGTGTTCTGTGGAGAAATTCGGTTTCCTAATTTGGACGAAATATGGATACGGTTGGAAAACGGTCATAAAACCTTGTTGGAACCGAGCGTTGTCGTGGAATCTTCTGTCAATAAGCAAATTATTGCCGAGTTTAGCACCGTAATGTTCCAATAGGTCGTTAAGTCCTGTGCTTAGGGGTGTCGCCTGCATTGTACCGGGTTGTATCTGAATCGGATCGACTAAGAAGATCGCTCTACCGCCACGCATAATGAACTGATCGAGTTCGTACTTCTCACGTTCCGTCAACGGTTGCTGCGCGCCTGCGACGACCAACGTTGACACAGTTTCATCAACCGCTTTTCCATCTTGGAGGCTGACAGAAGCAACATTATACTGTCCTTGTCCGTTCTTATCCAAGCGTTGGCGGAACTGTTGATAATTTTGATCGTTGATATCCAACTCGCCGTGTCCTGTCAAAAACCCGACCGTTTTCGCTTCCTTCGTAGTGACCTTAAGGATCGTAGAAGTCAGTTCATATTCGAGATTCGCTGTTGACTGGATAACTGGCAAAGTCTCTTCCTTACCGCTGTAACCGATTGAGACCCCCATATAGACGTTCGCGATTTCCGCTTTGTCTTTTCTCATGACGTTGATCTGGACTTCAGGAATGCCTTTAAAACGAAGTTCCTGTTTCTGTGCATCGTCAAAGTTTGCCGGGTTTACAAAATCAATCTGAAGATTCTTTGAGAACGCCTTGTATTCGTCGAGCATATCTCTCACATTCCGTCTGACCTGTGCGACTTCGGCTGGTGAGGTAGAAAAGTACACCGTGATTGTAACGATATCATCTAATGCCTCCAACACATCTTTGGTTGCTCCTGAGATGGTATAGCGTTTGTCTTCAGTGAGGTCCGTCCGAACGAAACGGCGTGTAGACAAAAAGTTAATCAACACGAGGATGCCAAAGATGACTGCGACAAAGGCGAGGGTGTTGCCGCCGTGTGTGATACGTTTATTAGCCAAAACAGTTTCCCTCCTTTCCTAACGCCATTTACGGCTTTCGACTGCCAATGTGCTTAAATAGAGAAAAAAGCCGATCACGGACAGATAGTAGATGATGTCGCGAGAATCAAGTACACCGCGTAGAATGCTACTGTAATGGGCACCGAGACCGAGATAGTTGAAAATTGGGAACAACCAGTCCGGTGCATTGAAAAGTACAATATCTTCGCCGATGATGAGTAACACGAAGCAGGTGAAAATTCCTAAAATAAAGGCGATAATTTGGTTCTCAGTCAGCGTTGAGGCGCACAGCCCGATCGAGAGGTACGCCGCACCCATTAGCAGGAGTCCGATGTATCCGGTGATAATAATACCACCATCGGGATCGCCGAAGTACATCACTGAAAAGGGGATAACGAGCGAGAAGAGGACGGTCACGAAAAGGAGTGCGAAACTCGCGAAAAATTTTCCTAAGACAACCTCATAATCTCGAATCGGCAGCGTCATCAGGACTTCTATAGTCCCGATCTTCTTCTCTTCAGCCCAGAGTTTCATCGTGACAGCCGGAACGAAAAACAAAAAGATCCACGGCATCAATCCGAAGAACCCGCGCATTTCAGCTTGATTACCGAAAAAAAAGGCGCGGAAGAAAAGCCATGAAGAGAGACCGAGGAAAAACGTGATGAAAATATACGCGATGGGTGAGTTGAAATAACTTCTGAATTCCTTTTTAAAAATAGCTGCAATGTTCGTCATAATCTTTATCTACGCATCATCATTATCATTAGTATCATCCGCCTGTTCTGCGGATCGTTGTTTTTGGACTTGTGTCTGTTCTTTATCCGTCAAATTGAGGAACACATCTTCTAAATCTGCGGATTCCTGACGGAGTTCTGTAAGGCTCCACCCGTTTTGTACAACGACGTGAAAGAGTGCCTCTACAGCATTACTCTCTTGCGTCGCGTTGATCTGGTAGCCGACGATACCGTCGGTCGTTTCAACGTGCGTCCACTGCGAAACGAAGTCTAATTCGTTGAGTTGCGATTCAACTGCCTCTTGGGGACCCCGGATGGCGATATGTACAATTTCTTCGCCTTTCGCCTGACTGGTGAGTTCCTCTGGTGTGCCGTTGGCGACAATCTCACCGTTGTTGATAATCAAAACCCGGCTACACGTGGCAGAAACTTCCGACAAGATATGTGTGCTGAAAAGCACCAATTTCTCCTGCCCGATGTTTCTAATCAGGTTCCGAATCTCAATAATCTGGTTTGGGTCTAACCCGGAGGTCGGTTCATCTAAAATGAGGATAGGGGGATCGTGGATGAGGCTTTGCGCCAATCCGAGACGTTGGCGGTAACCTTTGGAAAGTTCACCGATGTCTTTTTGAATCACACCTTCAAGGCCGCAGGTGTCGATAACCGATCGGATCCGCTCTTTTCGCTGACTTTTTGGAAGCTGCCGCACCTGCGTCATGAAATTCAGATATTCGAGGACACCCATATCGGTGTAAAGCGGCGCGCTTTCAGGGAGGTAACCGATCCGTTTTCGGACTTCAATGGATTCTTCAAATACATCGTACCCGGCAACGGTAGCACTCCCCGCATCAGCGGCAAGATAGCAGGTGAGGATACGCATCGTCGTCGTCTTTCCCGCACCGTTGGGACCGAGAAAACCTAATACTTCACCGGCGTGCGCGTTAAAAGAGACTTTATTGACCGCGACCGTCGGACCATAGGATTTTGTGAGTTCTTTGACTTCAATCATATTTTAAATTTCCCTTGCGGAGAAATCAAGTAGGTTTTTATTCCAAGGGTTAACTTGTGAATCCGTCTTCCACTTCGTTTCAGGCTACTGTTCCGTTTGCAAACCAAAGTATGGAAATTTGACGGAAGGTCGTTAAAATAATAGCATAGAATTCGGCGAATGTCAAGGAAAAGAAAAAAAAATAAGACAGACGCATAATCGAGATATTCGCAACAGGAAAGATAGCAGAACGGAAGGATGGAAGAATGGTGGGACTTCCTATCTTCCTACCTTCCTACCTTCCTATCCTTCAACGATACGAACTGACCTTGCGTAAATTATCGATTGAACCCTATATCCAACTATACACAGCCGACCGCAGTATAAGGCTTAACAGGGGCCAGAAACACCCCATCAATGCTTCGCCTAATACCAGTCCGATGAAGAAGGGCACCGCTTTCCGGTAGGCGTTGATTCCGCCATGCTTCAAAATGAGCCATTTTGTTACCATCGCCAGGAGCAGTGGAAACCAGATAACGTCCGTTGTGCCTGGGGCGACACCGATAACATATCCTGCCGGATGCAACGGACACCACACAAAACGCGACCGCAAAAACATGATCCCTAAATTCGCTGCAAATGTTAAGCCTAAGACGGAGGTCGCAAGCCAATCCGTCGGTTTCGGGTTCACTAACCACGACGAAAGGAAGTTATAGGTATCGGCACCACCGGCATGAATCTGTTCCGACCCTGCAGCCACACCTTCACTGTAAATCGCATAAGGGTAGAGAATTAGGCTTGATAGGATACCGACGAGGCTCGCGATGACAAGGACAATAAACATCGTCCGATTTCGGATACCGGTACGTTCTGCAAGTTTGAACGCCTCTAACTGCTCCGGCATCGGGTGCGTCCGAAAGGAGGCGTAACTCGCACCGCTGAGCCAATTCAGGAGTGAGAGCATCGTGAGGTTGCCAGCCCGCAAACGCCGCGTCCCGAGCAACGAGATCATCATGTATTGAGGCGTGAGATAGCCGATGGCATGCATCGGCGGTCCCAGTTCAGCGCGCATTCGTGTGAGTCCGACCACAATTGCAAGGTAGATACCGATGAAAATTGCGAATGCCCATAGCGACATTCCGCCACGGACACAGAAAACAGCGAGGAGCAGGAGACAAACGCTGAGTGTTATTACCGCACTCCGGGGTGAGATCGCCTCGGTTCTCGCCTCGGCAGGGTTTGGACGAATTACCTGTCTCATCACGGATGCAAAATGTTTCCGTCCGGACCAGCACGCAATCGCAAGGAGTGCCAATAACGCACCCGCGCCTTGCTCCCCGAAAAACGGGTAACCCTGTAACGTCGCGATACCGACGGTACTCCCAAACAGGAGCTGCGCCTTCTTCAGCAGATAGAAAAAGGTACACGAAAACGCCAGGTCCAGGGGTAGAATAAACGAGAAACCGATCAGATAGGGGTGGAATCGGAGCGGCGTACTGCCCATAGCGTTCCAGGGTTTCTGTGTGAAATAGATATTAAGATTGTATTTTCGGACCGGAATCTCTGGCAGGACAGGAAAGAAGAACTGCAGCCCGTTGAGCAGATTGATGCCCATCGCGATCCCGAAACCGATCCAGAGCAGGCGATTTCTGAAGATATGGCGGTTGGTGGTAATCTCTAACGGAATCTGGATGATCGGATACGCGAGTTTCTCGTTCTCAATCCACTGCTTACGAAGGAGTGCGGTCAGGCAGAGAAAGATGAGCATCAACAAAAAAATCACAGCCGACCACGCGAGGATCGGGACAATCCAGTACTGCACATAACCGTCTGTAAAGAAACTCACCTCGCCTTCATAGAAATCGTTGACGGCTTTCGGATGTTTCACGACAAGCCATTCGGGGAGATGGTGGAAGAGGAGTGCTTCCCAATCGTTTTCGGGTGTCGCGAAGCGGAAAGCATAAGGGATGAGTCCCATCAGGCGCGGGATACAGTCGTGTCCTGAAAAAGCACTCCCGACAGCGAGCATGCTGTAGACGACCAGCAGATCGCGCGGTTCCAAGGCGATCCGTGGAGAGATACGCCGAACCCCCATATTCAGTAATGTCATCGCCAAGATACCGAACATGACGTTGACCGACATCGCAACTGTTGTGAGATGCGCCGTGTGCCAAATCATCTCGACATAAGCGATCCAGTAGCTATTCGCGATAATAAGGACAGTGCCAATCAGCACTGCCCGTTTCGCGATTGTCGGTGAGGCGCGTAAGTCCGTAGTTTGCATATTTCAAGGAGAAAGGCGATACCCTCGGTTTTATCGTTCGGTGTCCGTACAAAAACGAATGTTTTGGTGGATATACGGGTCAGGAAATTTGAGTTGTAGATAGACGCGGTGTTTGAGTTGTAGATAGACGCGGTGTTATAGAGCGTATCTCGGATTGAAATTGCAAAAGTTTTCTCTATAGCAATCAACAATCATCGTCAAATATACTATACGAAATGGAGATACTTGTCAAGATTTTTGTCCAAAATTAGGAGAGGCACACGAAACAGTGCCTGTAACGTCTGGGAACGGGAAGGTGCGGGTCGGTCTTGACGCTCGTTTGTTGATAGAGGCGTTGGCACACATTCAAACTGAATCTTTGGCAATTGAATTTAACGAACCTATCATGTGCCTGTCTGATAGGTTTTGACAACAGGAAACGAAAGAAAGTGGGCGGTCAGAAACGGATGGGGAGTTTCAAGGTGCGTTGTTTTCCGTCTGTGGAAATCGTCACCTGTTTGGGTTGTATGTCTACCACTTCGGTCGATGCGTCTATTTTCTCACCGATGGACACAATATATGTTTTCTCTCCTGCGGTCGTTTGAATGATCGCTTTCGGTGGGGTGTTCGCAGAGCGAGGCAAGATCGTTCCGATGAGACGATAGGGTTCACGAGGTACAGGGGGTGTCCACCCTAACGGATGGAAGATATTGTTGTTTATGATGGTCTGGTAGAAATCGGTGTTCTGAAAGTCAGTTAAGGTGTCAGGTGTGCGGTGTCGGCGTTGATATCGGTCTGCGATGCCCTGTTTTTGTGGAACTCGGTTTTCCTTCCGCCTCGGTTCGGAGGTCCCTTGTGTGAGCAAAAACCAGACGAGCAGTCCGCCGATGCTGATGAATACAATCGTTTTTGTGAGCATGTTTATTGAAGTGGTAAATCCTTGTCTATTTCAGGGAAACCTGTTTTCAAGTATTTTGGATTGGTCTTGATGTCGGGCGGATAGTGTATCTCCCAAATTTTGATGGAAGCAGGGGCCTGGTCCTGAGTAGGATAGATGGGAACGAAAGCATCGCTGTGTTCCGCACGAAAAAAGAGCTTGACGGCGAGGCTGTTCCACCCAACAAACGGAACGTAATAGGCGTTGTAAAGTTGATTTTCTGTATTCAAAAAGAAAAGAACGCCGCCATTTTCAAGTGCGATTGCCTGTGTTCTCTTGTCTTGTTCGTATGCGATCTCTTTGTTAATTTGGGTGGTGTCTTTAAACTTTATGGACACCGATAGCGTCTTCGGGTTTGTGCTTTCAAAGTCGATAAAAATGAGGGGCGTTTCATTGTTTTTCGGTATCAGTCTGTAGGGTGCCCCGATAGGTATTTTTTCGCGTTGTAGTGGAAAAAACCGAAAGAGTCTGTCGTTGTTCGGATGACTGCCGATAAACGAGCTTTCTTGTGATTTACCGATCACGTCTTGTTCTGTGAACACGAGGTGGGTTACGCCGTGGGTTTTCAGGAATGTCAATGCCTCTCGCTCGGACTGTGCACAGAAGACATGCCTAAAATACAAGGGTATCCAGTGCGGGAGATAATGGTCTGTGTCTATAACGGTCTGAACGTTGCTAAAGACGTTGAGCTGCGTTCCAAAATCCCATTGTGCTGCGAGGATTGCATCTTCGGGGAGCGTGTGTTTTATCCATGTGAGCGTCTGTTTTAGCGGTGTCTCGTGTCCCGGTGTCGGTGCCCGCATTTTCGCGGAGGCGTATCCTGCGCGGTTGAGGTGTCCTCCGACAGGAGTCCAGATAAGGATGCCGACAAACACGGTGAGTGTGAGACTGGTGGTCACAAGTCGTTCTTTCGGATGTGTGTTGAGTATCTTTAGGTCCTTGAGTTTTTGTATGAGATGTTTGGGGAATAGCCACAACAGCCAAGCTGTTCCGAAAGCGAATGGTAAACCGGTAAAGAAGTCATACCTTTTCCCACGGCTGGCGAGGCTGACCCATAAGAGAAACCAGACAAGAAACAAAACACATATAGATTGAGAGTGAGAGTGTGTCATATTTCGTGCGGCAGCGATACCCAGGGTAAGAGTCATCAGTGCCAACAACATGAGAGAGAGAGTATTACTACCATGGGTGCCTATCACGTTGATGATGTCTTCTTTTTGGAAGGTTGTCATGATGAAAGCAATGAGCAGTCCACTCAAAAGGAGATGGAGTAATGTCTCTAATCTATTCTTTCTCGTCCAGAGTGTACGGCTTGCGAAGACCCATCCGATGCTGCCGAGTCCAAAGATGGTGCCGTATCGCGCCACCCAAAAGTGAAACGTCGGGTCAACTAACTCTGTGACGCTTTTCATGAGTCGGTTTTCGTGAAAAGCGAATGTAGTTGTTACGAGGGAGTCGGTTTGGCTGGTGAGGTAGCCGAGGGCTGTTATGATGCCGAGGAGCGTTAGCCCGCCTGCGAGATTTCGGGCATGGGGGCGGAGTGACACCATAGACTTTAGGATGAGGTATCTCGTGCTCCGCAGGGCGAAAACGACGAGGGGTGGTGCGATTGTGAGGGCGAACAGATGCTTTGCGAACCCGTATCCACTGTGATAAGCGGGACTAATAATGTAGAGCCACGGCGCGAACATGAGCAGATAGAGGCAATATTCTGTGAGGTGTTGCTCGGTGTCCGTGCTACAAAATGTATAGAGTTCCACTGCCATGATCATCAGGACGAAAACCCCGAAGGCTTCCCAACTCAGACCGCCCAAGAAAACGATGCCCCCTGAGAGGGCTGTTGCGAGGTATCTCCGTCGTCCGGGTGCCATCTGTTCTTTCCATAAGTAACTGGTGACGACGAGGACACCGAGCATCCAACACCATGCATCCCTGTCTCCAAAACCGGCAGCACTGCGTTCAATGCTGCCGGGGAGCGTTGCTAGAAGCACGCCCACAATAGATGCAAACATCACGCCATAGCAGCGGGTGAGAAAGAGAAAGAGAACACTGAGACCGAGCATAAAACAGAGTACAGGAAGATACAGTTGTATCTGATATACAGACCACCACGGAAAGACTTTATGCGTATATGCAATAGCATAGGCGTAGAACGAGAGCAGTTGCCCGTTATCTCTACCGAGGGGCAGCCAGCGGTCCATATCGCGAGCCGGTAAATAACCCTGTTCTGCTACGGTCTGCGCTTGCTTGTAGTAGAGATAAGCATCGTTACTGGTGAACTGTCCATCGGGGATCCGTTCCACACCTTGGATCCGAATCCAGAAAGCGAGGCAGAGGATACCGAGGAGGAAGACACCGGTGCGGATATGTTTGAAAAACGAGGTATCGTTGAAGACCTTCAACATACGGAGTAGGGGCGGCATCTGATGTCCTCTTTTGATGGTGAGCGGCGGCGTGCTGCGTGAGAGGTTTTCGGGTGATCGTTTTAGAGAAAAAAAGAGAGACCCCGCCACGGTCCAAACGGACGCGCGGCGGGACGTTTTTTGGGGACGTGAGTCGTGAAAGTGGGAGTCTTCACAACTCACGCCGGACAATATGACTCACTAAAAACTATCCGAGTTTGAATCGGAGTACGCCTGACCATCGGTGCCTGTTCCACTAATATTACTAGAGGATGACGCAGCCGTTGCGTCATCTATAGACGCATCTGCACTACCACCACCGCCGCCGGCCACAGCACCCCCAGCTCCCGAACTATTCCAATTCTCGCCGGCACGAGCCGTTGCGGATGCGGACCAACTGCCGTCCGCCATGCCGCCCCAACCCACAGAAGCGTGGGCATCTCCGTAGCCATCATCATACTTTGCACACCAGGCGGTTGCACCCGCCCAGGACCACGTGGCATAGGCGACACACGATAGACCGATGAGGATCAGAATTACGGGGATGCACACTTTTGCGTTCATGACTGTTTTCATCTGTTTTTCTCCTTTTAATATGGATGTTAACGGTTTAGCCCGAGATATTCATACGGGTCTATACCTTCATTGAAAGATCGTATTTCTATCCAGTCCGGGGGCGGTTCCCGCCCCTGCATTGCAGCGATCGGCATATTCTGAAGTGCTGACCCAATGGTATTTGCCATATAGCGTCGCACTTTCCCATCTGAACTTGTCGTCTCGGCCCACTTTACGTAGAGGATATCGGGCTCATCTGGGTAAAACCGCCCCGTCTGGTCCAGGGTCGTTATGCCACCAAAAACGCGACCTTCGTTCCACAATTTGATGCCGACACGCCCCATGAGTTCGTATTCTTTCAGGTACTCCGTAAAGGAGATACCTCGAAACTCACGTCCATCTCGTCCGTTTTCTTCCGACTGAGCCTTGCGTTCTTCGCTCCAGAGCCATGGAAGGGAACCAGTCAAAGGATAATCCGCAGGCACTTCAGGGTAGGGACCGAAACCAAAGGGCGAAACAGGCACATCCTCTTCGGGTGCTTCTTCTGCCTCTTCTGCCAACACAAAATCGTCGGGGTCAAACGCATCCGCGAGGTCCATCGGCTCGGTTTCGTCTACCGTTTCCGCTGCTGTTGTATCGTCGGGCGCGTTCATAACGCCATCGTCTTGAAACACGATAGGAACTGTTTTCGCCGGTGCGTTTTCGGGCGGTGACACCACCGGTTGCGGTATCGGCCCGAACTCGGCTCTCGTGGAACGGTGGGCGTGCCAACTATAGAGTAGGCTCCCCCCAACAACCAACACAAAGAAAACGAGACCGGCTTGTATCAAGCGACTGGAAAGTAAATCACGAAACATATTATTCACCTTTGTCCTTTAACTAACTCATCTTTGGTAGCACTATTGATGTTCCTACGCGCTACAGTTGAGTTCATGTTTATAGTAGCAAGTATCATGCCAATGTGAGAAACCGCACTGTGACAGGATCTCACCACTTTTCCACTGTAAAGATTCTTTACGCTTGTCAATATTTTTTACACTGGGCTGTAAAGATTCTTTACACTTGATACACTGAACGCATGATTTTGACTCGAATGCCGAGCATCGTAATACCCAGTCTCCTTAGAAAGACAAACAGACGCAGTGCATCAACAAACCTTTCTGCTGTAGGCACACGGATATAAAAGCCCTTACTACATTTGCGTAAATTCTATACCTCATCACTATAGGTACGTAACTTGGTGTGCAAGGTGGCCCGGCTAATCCCCAAAGCCTCCGCCGTTTTTGACCTATTCCCGTCCTCCCGCGCCAAAATCGTCAAAATCGCTAATTTCTCTATTTCTTTGAGGGTTGTCCCCATCGGGAAGGACAGCACAAAACATTCTGGAGCGTTAGGATTGGCTACGGCTGTCGCATCCGCCAACGGCAATAGGTCGGCTTGAGGCATCCGCAAGTCTTGTGGTAAGTGGTGCGGTAAGATTTCACCCGCTTCCGCTAAGAGGAAGGCACGACCGATGACGCCTTCTAACTCCCGGATATTCCCAGGCCAGCTGTAGGCATCAAATAACGAGAGGACTTCTGGATTTATATCCATTACCTTTTGACTGGAACAGTTATTTTCCTTTGCGAAAAAGTATTTTGCCAACGCGGGGATGTCTTCCCGCCGCTCCCGTAACGCCGGCAGCTGGATATGAAGGGATTTTAATCGCTCATAGAGATCTCGGCGGAACCTGCCTGCTGCAACCGCTTCTATAAGGTCGATATTCGTCGCTGCCAAAACGCGTACTGACACTGGAATCTGTGCTGTTCCACCCATACGACGAATCTCGTGTTCCTGAAGGACCCGCAACAACTTTGGTTGTAAGGACATCGGAAGTTCCCCGATTTCGTCGAGGAACAGTGTGCTACCCGATGCGGTTTCAAACAGTCCAATACGTTGCTGGTCTGCGCCGGTAAACGCGCCCTTCTGATGTCCAAAGAGTTCACTTACCATTAGATCCCCCGCAATCTCCGCACAGTTCACGACAACCATAGGGTGCATTGCATAAGGGCTCTCTGCGTGCAAAGCACGCGCGACGAGTTCTTTACCGGTCCCGGTCTCGCCAGAAATAAGCACTATTTTAGCAGATTTTGCGAACCTGTCAATACGTTTCAGCACTTTAAGATGCGTTGGACTCTCACCGATAATATGGTCGTAATTTCCATGCAACTTTTCTCTTGAGAACAGCATTTCGGACGGTGCCACCTTTTTTGCCCTTGGGGCGGTTATGTTAAGGGGATTTACGGGGTTTAAAAGTCAAAATCTATCATCTTGTACTAAGTTTCCGTAAGTCCTATTGTCTTCACGCAATGCGAAAAAACGGAGCCTCTATATTACTTTAACGCGTATGTCAGGACGAAAGGTTGCATAAAATAGATATTAGACATGATAAAAACATAGTTTTTGCTAAAAAGGGGGTATACCGTTAGAAATTTAGGTTTTATTCCAACAGGCGCACTCGGCGATTTGTGCTTTAGGGTTTTCGGAAGGCAAGGGAAAGCTGGAAACATGGAAGGCAAATTTTCTCAATCTTGGGACCTTCCACGCATCCATTCACGCAAGCAAAAGGGGTTTGCATAAGGAGTGAGGACTATTTAGTTTTAGATAAATTATCGGATTTTTTTGTTTTTTATAGTAAAGCCCATAATTAATTATACACTTTTATAATATCATCAATAGATGCCTCAGCATTGTATTGACGTCTCCGTTTGATGATGGCGAAATCCTTCTCAATCGGGTTCAACTCCGGGGAATAGGGCGGTAAAAACAACAAACTCGCACCCGAAGCCCGGATCAAGGCCGCTGTCTCTAAACCTTTATGGAAAGAAGCATTATCCATAATCACAACGTGGGTATCATCAAGCAATGGACATAACATCTGCGAAAGCCACGTGTTGAAAGCAATCTTATCACAACTGCCCTCGAAAAGCAGAGGCACCGTGAAACAGCCATCAAGACGTGCTGCAATCAAAGTCGTGGTGGTATACCTATGGCTTGACACTTTATCTTCAACACGCATCCCTTTCGGGGCATAAGCATACCGACGGAAATCGGTTTCACTGAAACCACTCTCGTCAAGATAAACCAGTTTTTTGCCCTTTTCTGTCTCTTGCTGAAGTGCTGAGAGATACTCTTGGCGTTTCACTGGACACTGTTCTTTGTAGGTCGTGGTCTTTTTTTTCGCGTGATATTGAGTTTTTTCAACGCATACCAAATACCATGTTTCGAGACACCAAAATGGTCAGCACGCTCCTGTTGGGTGGCATCTGGGAAATCAGCGACGTGTTGCTTGAGGGCTTGATAATCAAGGGTTCGAGGGCCTTGAGGCCCCGGTTTTTTACAGGTCAACGGGTCTTGAGCAGCCAACCAGTCATAGATGATAGTTCGAGAGATGCCAAATCGTCGTGAAGCTTCGGCTTTACTACCGCCATTCTTAACGAAGTCAAGCACGCATTTGCGGAAATCTGAGGAATAACTCATAAGACTTAGAGGATACCATAAATATCAGAATATGTCAAATTATTTGCGGGCTTTACTATAAATCTTCTTTTTTCGGTTTCCCACTGCGGTTGATGAAGATTAATTTATTAATTCGGTAATTCTGATCTCTTTTCTGTCAGAATCGCGGATGATACCGTCAGAATGCACGTCGCATTTGGGATATTTGCAAACGCTAAAACCCAATATGAAGAAAGTGTTTCTGCGGATTTCTTCGCGTCCGCCGCAAATCGCGGAAGGCACAGAGGACACAGAGAACGCGGAAGGAAGATATTGTTTTTCGGACAGCACCCATCTCGGACGAAAGGCATTGTAGAAGTTAGAGACACCTTTTCCGCGTTCTCCGCGATCTGCGGCGTACACACCCAAATGCAACGTGCCTTCAGACAGTTTCCGTGATTCAGGTGAAACTTTAGTCCATTTCCACGCCGGACATCTGTTCTAACGCTAACATCAGTGCTTGCGTGCCTAACCTACCGTGTCCCTGTGCTTGGACTGCTGTGTAGAGTTGATGCACCAACGCCAACCCGGGCAGACTCAAGTTCATCTTGCGTGCTTCGTCTAAAGCGATGCTCATGTCTTTGATGAAATGCTCTACGAAGAAGCCGGGGTCGAAGTTCCGCTGGAGAACGCGGGGTGCGAGGTTATCCAAAGACCAGCAAGCCGCTGCGCCGCCACTGATTGACGACAGCATCGTCTCTAAATCCAGACCGGCTTTATGACCATAGATGAGCCCCTCACAGACTCCAATCATTGTGCCGGAGATCGTGATCTGATTACACATTTTGGTGTGTTGCCCGGCACCTGCGCCGCCTTGGTGGACGATGTTTTTTCCCATCGCTTCAAAGAGCGGCATCACGGCTTGTACAGCATCTTCGTCGCCGCCGACCATAATAGAGAGGCGCGCCTCTTTCGCGCCGACATCGCCGCCTGAGACAGGCGCGTCTACCGATGCGACATCTTGCGCTTGCGCTGCGGCGTAAATCTCTTGCGCGAGGGAGGGTTCCGTTGTCGTCATATCGACGATGATGCTTCCCGATTTTGCACCCTTTAGGATGCCCTTATCGCCGAGATAAACCTCTCGGACATCGGGAGGAAATCCGACGATCGTGAAAATAACATCGGAAGCTGCTGCGACTTCGCTGGGTGAATCTGTCCAGGTCGCGCCTGCCTCTAAAAGCGGATCCGCTTTTGATTTCGTACGGTTATAGACAGTCATTCCGTATCCGAGATCCATCAGATGTTGGCACATCCAGCGTCCCATCACGCCGGTGCCGATCCAACCGAGTTTCGTCGTTGTCGGATCAAGTTTTAATGTAGTCGTTGCCATAGTGTTCCTTTCTTATGTCTTTTTATCCGTCGATTTTCGGATAAATTCAGACAGATTTCACGGCATAGCGTCTATTGCTATGTCTTTTTCTGGTGCCTAAAATCCTTGGCGATTTGTAAACCGATGACGATACCGCCAACAACAACAGCACAATAGATACTGAAGAATCGCGTCAGCAGTACGAAAAGTGGTATAAGTTCTTTAGAAATCAGACGCTCTATGAGTGCAGCGGTGACGACTTCCGCAACGCCACTTGCCCCGGGACTCGGTGCGAACAACACAACGAAGTTTAACACCAACCCAATGATGCAGAGTTCCCACAATGTTGCGTCTCCGTTGAGTGCTTGAACGACGATGTAGCTGCCGACGATTCGCGCGCCTAAGAACCCACACGTTAGAGGTATGCTCAATAGGCAGGTCAATTTGTGTTGACGGAGGAACATCGTCGTGAACGATTTATGTTCAGTCGTCAGTTGTTCTACGCGTGATGTGGCACGTTCTAAGATCGGTGCGAGGCGTGTGAACCGCCGCTGCACGGCATCGCAAAGATAGTGAAAAAACCGGAAGACGATTTCTGGCTTGAAAAGCAGCAAAAGGAACGCCCCAAATACCAAGCCGAACATCAGAAAACTAAATAGACTGACCCACGTCGCCTCTTTCGGTAGAAATGGTGGGTCCAACCAGACAATTCCACCGGCGCAAAGAATAAGGGTCGTTAGTGTTGAGAGGAAACAGATGATCCCTGATGTTATCGCGCCTGATAATGGTACGCCTGCCCGCGCGTAAATATAAAGATGCCCGACACCACCTGTCTGAAACGGCGTGATGGCTGATACACAGAGCGTCGCTAAATTCGCGCGGAAACTGTCCCAGAACCGAATCGTCGGCATCACTTTCCGAATGAAAACATGGAAACGGAGTGCTCCGAAGAACCAATCTACAAACATAAACAGGCAAGCACCGAGGAGCATCTCAACCCGCATCTCGCGAAAAACCTGCTCTATATCTTGACTCCCGCCCCACAAAAAACTGAGAAACAGTCCAGCGAATGTACACAATATGAAAAGGATTGTACCGCGAACCGCATTTTCTCGATTTAAGGAGCGGCTCAAGAATTCCTGCATTGAGAATTAAATTTCCTTTATCCAGCAGTTGTTTGCACAGTTTCCAGCAGCAGACGATTCCATATTCTACTCGGCAGTGAGCGTGAGCGTCAGGCTAATATCCATCGGCATCGCCGAGTGCGTCAATGCTCCGACCGAGATGAGGTCTACACCCGTTGCTGCCACGGTCTTCACACTATCGAGTGTAATCCCACCGGATGCTTCCGTTATGGCTCGGTCTCCGATCTCTTGAACAACTCGTGCCATAATGCCTGGTGGCATATTGTCGAGGAGCAAAATATCCGCGCCTGCGTCTAAGGCTTCATCGACCTGTTCGACGGTTTCGACTTCCACCTCAATTTTCGCTGTATGCGGAACGACTTGTCGTGCGCGTTCAACGGCGTTTCGGATGCCGCCAGCAGCAACAATGTGGTTGTCTTTGATTAACACACCGTCGTAGAGCCCGAATCGATGGTTTTGCGCGCCGCCGATTCGGACAGCATATTTCTGTGCCCCGCGCCATCCGGCTGCAGTTTTGCGAGTATCCACAATTTTGGCATCGTAGTCAGCAACCGCCTGCACAAACTGTGCCGTGAGCGTGGCGATCCCGGAGAGCCGTTGCAGAAAATTCAGAGCCGTCCGCTCACCCATCAGGATGGTCTTAGCACTGCCTTGAACCTCGGCAATCGGTGTGCCTGCGACGACTGTATCACCGTCATTCACACGCGAGTGAAATACCAATGTCGGATCTAACTTTTCAAACACCCGTTCGGCGATCGGCAATCCAGCGACCGTACCGTTACTTTTCGCGAGAAGAACCCCTGTTCCCTTTTGCGAAGGTGGTACCGTTGCGTCTGTCGTTATATCACCGATACCGATATCCTCTTCAAAAGCGAGTTCGATTAAGGGGTCTAATGAACGCAAGTTGAGCATATTTAATGGTTCTCGGGTACTAACACTTTTCCAGATAGGCTATAGAAGGCGGGGTTACAAACCCCGCCTGCAAGTACGGTTGCCGGGCACTAATACCTTTCCAGATAGGGTGTTAGGAACTTCTTTGCGTCTTCCGTGACATCCCAAGCGTTGGGCCAGAAGCAGAGGTCGATAGAGAACCAATCGCCGTCGTACCCTGTTTCGTCCATGATGACAGGAATAATTGCGTCGAAGTCGAGTACACCGTCTCCGAAAGGTGCGTGTGTGCTTGTTTCGTCGCCATGGAGTGTGTTATCGGAATCGATGAGGTGGAAGTGTCCGATTTGTCCTTTGAGTTGCCGTGCGAGATCAACCACACCGTTATCACCGAGCGTCTCCTGTTCTCCGTGCTGTCGCGCACCAACGACTGCACACATCTGTGCGTGGCATGTATCGAACATCACTTTAAAATTCGGATGATCAACAACCTTCGGCATATTGATAATATCGCTCGGTTTGTTGAACATGAATCCGGGTTCAAACTCCCAGAGCATCAGCACACCGTGGTCTTCAGCGACTTGTGCGCAGCGTCTCCAAACAGAGGCGATCCGATCCCACGCTTTTTCGCGTTCAACCCCGGGAATGCCTTCTTCGGGATCATTGACGGTATCTACCCGAATAGCAGGCGATCCGAGGTCCAAGGCGAGTTGGAGATTCTGTCTGAACAGTTTGAAGTATTTATCGTCCTCTTGTGCTTCGTCTGTACCAGGACCCGGATGCGACCAGAAGTCGGCAGCTAAGCCTGAGACTTCGAGTCCATAATAGGCGATCAAACCTTTAACGGCATCCCGATCGCTTTTCATCGGGTAGTCGTTGATGTCAATATGCGGTTTAAACGCGCCGATTTCGATGCCATCGAATTCGAGTTCGCTGAGCCGTTTAACGACATCATCAAACGGGACAGGGTTATCTTCATAAGGGCCAAATGCGTAAGCCCAACTTCCAATTGACAATTTTTTTGCCATGTTTTTCTCCTTTTACGGTAGTGGATATTTATGATGCCCTCGTCACCAGTGTCTGTACTGCTGTTTCGAGTTCAAGGGTTACCTGTTCTACCGTTTCTCGTTTTTCTTTCTTATAGGTATCGTAGCAATCTCGGAGATTTATGGGTTCACCGACACGAATTGATGCGACCCGTGGTCCCTGTTTTTTTGCGCTACCAAAGACTTCTCTCTCCAGACGGGTAATCACGTCAAGAAACCGTTCTGCTGACGGTGCTTCGGCGACGTATCCGTCCGAAATCGCTATAAAATTAACTAACCGATTCAGATCGGAATAGCATTGTTGGAATTTCTGGAGCAGTTCCTCATGTATCTTCCGTTCGTATTCGGTCATCTCGTCAATGTCTTTATAGACTTCGGCATCGACGAAATTTTTCAAGGCACGTACCCGTGTGAGCATATCACCGTCAGCGTGTATGCCCATAATTTGTTCAGTGTGGAACAATATCTGTTCTTTGAGTTTCTGAATATGTGCATCAAATGGTAGAGTGTCGTCGAGTCTGTATTGATACTCCACCGCAAGCGTCTTGAAGACAGCGACACCGATCCGCCGTAACCGTTCATAGCGTTCTGCTGGCGTTCGTTCGGTAGACGGGAGTATCGCCTGCTCTAAATCGGTGAGGGCAGCATCAATAGCGTTCCACATGTCCTGTGGGTATAAATATTTGATCCCGATAGGAACAATATAGAGCGGTTTGCTGATGCCAGCTTTTTGCATATCATCTAACGCCCAGAAGCAGAGCTGCGTAGCCCCTCTCTCAAAACGCATAACGGTATCGTTCTGTCGTGAGATTTCACCCTCGCCGAAGATAACGAGGGGTCGGTCGCCTTTAGATAAAATCTCCCGTGTTGTACGGAAAGCACTTCGATCTGCGGCACCACGGATAATCGAAAACGCACCGCATCGTTGCATCAGAAAACTGCGGACCCCGCCTAATTTGCCGATGTCGAAAGTTTCCCGGGCAGCCATATAATAATAGTATGGCTGAGAGTGCCGTTTGGATAAAAGAAACACAACGGCTGAATCCGCAGCTGCCGCATGGTTCGGAGCCAGCACAGCAGGGTACCCGTCCATCGTTTTCAAACGAGCGATGGATTCGGCATCAATATCTAAGGTTAACCCTTTCAAATACAAGCGATTAACGAGCGGCATAACGGCTCCGACTACCTTAATCACGATTGTATTAGGTTTAGGCGGTTTAAAGTCTAACATTGCGTGCTACCGCTTGCGTCACACAGCAAGTCGTTACGGCATACGGCGTATGCCTAATACTTTAAAGGGTTGGTGGATAGCAACAGATGATTTCCATCGGTGTGTCGCTGGTGCTAACGATGACGTAACTGGATAGACAACGCGGAATGAAAACGGACTTACCGCGTTTAAGCGGGACATCTTCAAAGTCGCCGCGCAGGACACCTTCGCCACCTAACGTCACGAGTGCGTAGAAGCCTTTACCTGTGGGCATACTCAGCGTTGAACTCACTGTCAAGCGCGAACAGCCGAAGAACTTTAAAGCCTCTTCTGGCACAATTCGGTCTTCGCGATTATCACCTTCTGCCCGGACAAGTTCCGGAGTGCGTCGGATGTAGTTGTTAAGATAGTCGAGTTCCAATTTATCAAACTCAGCGGCATCGACTGCCAGGTCCCATCCGAGACCGAGGTGTCCGTCATCTCTTTCAAAGGGAAATCCTTCCCATTCCGCGAGGATGTTCCAGTCGGTAGGTTCTTGCGGTTCGAGAATGCAGAGACCTGTACCGAGTGAATGGACGATCGGTGTGCGTAGGAAATAGGCTTCACCGACTTTCGGTTCAACAACGTGCATAAGACTTCGCAGTGCCTGTACGTCCTGAGCTTCCATCAGACGGCGGAACTCCGCTTTGTCCATATCTTCTTTCCAGCCGATCCAGGCTTTTGCTCCCGGACGTGTGCCGATTACGATCCATTCCTCGTTTTTACCGAACGGTGAGTTGAGGTGTTCTTGTGCGAAATCGGGGTTCGGATGCCAGTGGATCGGGATATGCGCGCCTTCACCGACATCGAAAATCTTGAGGAGGACACCGAGGTCAGCACCGTATTTAGCGACGTGCGCGCCACCGAGCGTGTCTTCGGGGAACGCATCCAACAATTCTTTCAACAGAACGACCTCGCCACTTGGAAGTTCGACGCGGCTGAAGCCTTTATCGGGTGGGTTATCTCTGCCGGGCGTGATTGCACGGTTCGTGGAAAAGATCCATTCTTCGGAGTAGAAATCATCTTTCGGATCGGGTTCACCCATGAACTCAGCACGGAGTTTCCCACCGTTATAGAAGTGTAGGTAGGTGTTCGGTGCTAAGGCGACGGGTGCGTTTAACATTGACTTTAGTTCGTTTTGTGATGCCATATTGCCATCCTTTCTTTGTTTTTTCGGATTAACGGGTCTTTTCGGACGAAGTGCGGAACTTTTTAGTTTCCGTTGTTTGAAAGTAAGTTTACCATTTTAGACAGGTTTTGTCAAATGATTTTATAGAATTAATGTCCCGTCAAGGACTTAACATCCCAGAGGATGGTGGTGCAATCAAAACTACCACTTGCCAGAAGTGTGCCATCTGGTGAAAATGCAAGCGATTGAATGTCTGTCGGATGTCCCCAGAAGGTTGCGATATTCTCACCACTTACAACATCCCATAACCGAATTGCCATCTTCTCCATGCCTGCCTCCCACCAAGTGCCCGATGCCAGATACTTATCACACGGCGAGAATGCCAAAGCATACAGTTCCCGTTCCTGTGGCTGTGGTATCGCGTGAAGTGTTGTTAAGGTATCGGCACACCATAAGCGGAGTTCGCCGAACAGTCCACCAGCGATTAAGTTACCAGAAGGCGAGAAGGCTATGTCCATAAGTGTGCGCGGTTCGTCCAAAGGCAATACGGCAATTTCTTCCCCGGTAGCAACATCCCATAGACGATTGGTTTTATCACTTGAACCGCTTACCAGCCGTTCGCCATCAGGCGAAAAACACACTGACCAGATATGATCGGTGTGTCCTATCAGCGGTTTCAACTGTACTGTACGTTTAAAATCGTATAGACAGATTGTGCCTTCTCTACTTCCAACTGCAAGTAGATCACCTGTCGGTGCGAATGCAATGTTCCATATCAATTGTACCGGATCGGTTTCAGTGAATTCTGCAATCGGTGCGTTAGGTTTCTCGGCATCCCAAACGTTGACATTGTTATTTTCACTATGCGCAGCTAATATGCTTCCAGAGGGCAAAACGGTAAAGGAAGTGATACGTGTATCCTTCAGTAATGTTTCCCGAACCTGTTTGCTTTCAACATCCCATAACACAATACCGTTGCGATATCCTCTTGTTGCCAATGTCTTTCCATCCGACAAAAACAGTACCGGATCTGGAAAACAGGCAGATTCACGAATTGTTGAAAATGTATGTATGTTGCCAATTTGAATCGTTTTGTTTACTGTGGTGCCGGTGTGAATCGCGGCAAGAGCCGATTGTGGGAATTCTCTGAACCATGCGGCATCAACACTCCTCGGATGTAGTTTGGGGATCTGTATTTTTTCACGATGTTCCATATTCCAGACTTCAATGGTGTCTTGCCTATCCACAATTGAAAATAACTCACCTTCTGTTGAATAAAATGGCACTGTCCGAGGCATTTGAAAGTCACTATAAGCCACCTTTTGCACACTCTTTGCCACGTCCCACACGCGTAGGCTTTCATCTCTACTACTGGATGCGAGGAACTCGCCGCAAGGTGAAAAGATAAGAGTATCCATCCAAGCACTTTTCACGCTAAAGTGAGAGATACGTTCACCTGTCGTTATATTCCATACTGAGATGTAGTGATTAATAGGATCAGCATCACCAATGGGGTCGTCAGAGGTCACTCCTGCCAGTAGACAACTATCTTGAGAAAAGCTAAAATTTCCACCCGCAAACTTGAAAATTAACTTGCCTGTCTCAGGGTCCCAGATGTAAGTTTGTGTGCCTTCTGTGCCAAGGTTATCTGCAGTCGCAGCAACATACTGTCCATTTGGGGAGAATTCCAATCCATAAATATCAGCCGATACAACTTCACGCTCCCCTCGATCCACCTCTGCAATGCACACATCGCGATGGACATCTAACACCTCAACGATGCCGTGCCAATTCGCGGTAGCAATCCACTTGCGATCCGGTGAAAAGTTAAGGTGCCAATAGATATTATGTTCTTCCGTCCGCTTCATCTGCGCGAGGCACTCACCACTCTGAATATCCACGACCTTAATAACACCATCATAATTAGCGATAGCAATCCACTCGCCATCTTGTGAAAAATCAACAGCGGAGATCATGCCACGCTCTGTTTCCCATAACGCGATAGGCGACTTTGACGACATTTCATACCACCAGAGACCTATACGGGTTTGAACGGCGAAATACACGCCGCCGGGAGAGAGTCCCAGTTTCGGTCCCCCACTGGACAATGCAATTCCTTTTCCCAATCGAGCGATTGCGCCTTCTGGCAATGCCCATGTAATTCCTTCGGTGTCACCCGACATCACATTGAATGGGGCGGGTCTTCGATTTTGTTTCATATTTACTCCTTGATGATAGTTCTTTGTAATAAAGGTTGAATAAATAAAGGTTGTATAGATAGATTTCGTTACACCGTATACAGATAATGGTTCATCCATACACATCCTTGGATGCACCTTCACACACTTCCAAGAAATCGCGAGCACCAAGAAACACCCCAAGCAAAAACACTCGCTCCTACAGGAAGAAACTTGATTAAACACATATCCAACATTTACGTCAAAATAGGCAACAATTACGCGCGCGGCAAGATGCACTCGCCGGAAAGGAGTCCCACCATTCGTAGTCTACTCGGTCTCAAGAAGTATGTTATTCGGTATCGGTACGCCATTATATCGAGTTTCTTCCTCGTGCTTGTGACAAACGTGCTCCTGCTGATTAGTCCAATGATTATGGAGATGGTTGTCGATGAATTAGCACTCGCTTGGAGAAGCCAGTATGACGCAACTTATGTCGGAGAAATCTTTACAGTCTCTTCTGGGCGGATACTCTTTTTCGCGTCGCTCATTTTTGGGGTAGCACTCGTTGGCGGTGCCCTGCGCTTCATCCAACGTTACACCATTCAAGGTGTAGCGCGGCAGATGGAGTTTCACCTCCGCGCCGATTTCTTTCTCCATCTTCAAAAACTCTCCGCTGCGTATTACGATAATGTCCGGACGGGTGATCTGATGACGCGTGCAACGAGTGACCTCAACGCTATCAGAATGGTGCTGAGCAGTGCCGTGATGTATACAGCGGACGCGATCGTGTTTTTTGGACTTGCCCTGACTATCATGCTCCGTATTGATGTAACCTTGACGCTCGTCGTACTACTCCCGTATCCATTGCTCGCGGTCTTGATCCGATTTCTTGGAAAACGGTTGCATACCCATTATGAACGTATCCAAGAGGCGTTCTCGACGTTGAACACTAAAGTACAAGAGAATTTGTCTGGTGTCCGCGTTGTGAAAGCCTACACACTTGAAGCGAGCGAAACTGAACATTTCCAAGAACTGAACCGAGAGTTTGTTGACCGTAACCAGCAGCAGATCCAATTGATGACCTTCTTTTTTCCGCTTTTTCGCTTTTTGCCGGGTGTTGGCATTGCCGTCCTCCTTTGGATGGGTGGACTCCGCGTTGTTAATGGGGAGATGTCGCTCGGCACTTTCGTCGCTTTCAACGCCTATCTCATGATGCTTATCCGTCCGATGATCACGCTCGGTTTCATCGTCAACACCTTTGAACGCGGTGCAGCGTCTATGGGGCGAATCCAAGCGATCCTTAATGAAAAGCCAGAAATCTTTGATGGTGAACAGGTGAAATGGGGGATCAAAGATATTGAAGGTGAGATCGAATTTAGAGACCTTAATTTTGCTTACCCCGACGGAACACCTGTGCTTAAGGATATTAATCTCAAAATTGAACGTGGTAAGACGCTTGCAATTGTCGGCGGGACAGGGTCCGGGAAATCTACGCTTGTCAATCTGATTCCACGCATCCGTCAAGCAGAACGCGGCACCGTCTTTGTCGATGGCGTAGATATTCAGGATATACCGTTAAACGTTCTCCGTTCCAATATCGGGATGGTCGAGCAGGAACCCTTCCTTTTTTCTGACTATTTACGAAATAATGTCGCCTACGGTCTCGAAACACCAGACGAGGCGCAGATAAAAGATTCAGCGCACACTGCCGATCTCCTTGAACAAATTGAGGAGTTTCCAAACGGGTTAGAAACGCTCCTCGGTGAACGCGGGTTGACAATTTCGGGTGGACAACGTCAACGGACCGCACTTGCCCGTGCGATTATCATTAAACCGAAAATCCTGATTCTTGACGATGCATTCGCGAGTGTGGATACCCAAACTGAAGACACGATTCTCAGTCGGCTTTCCGAGATAATGAAAGGTCGCACGACAATCCTCATTTCGCACCGGATATCTACGGTCAAGGATGCCGATCACATCGTTGTCCTTGATGAAGGCAGCATTGTTGAGGCAGGTACACACGAACAACTCCTTGAACAGAACGGGATTTATGCCCGTATCTATGAGACGCAACTTTTGCAAGAAGAACTTGAGGAACTGTAATCGGCGCAACGACAAGTGTCCTTTATAAGCACACCAAGCGACGACATATTATTGAAGGAGGAACCCGCCTGTGTTTGGCATGGGAAGCAATCTATACGAATATAGCGATGAAGAGGAAGACCTCGGAAAAGTCTATGACCGGGTGTTGATGCGGAGACTCCTTTCGTACCTCAAACCCTACAAATTCCATCTGCTCATCATCGGATTTCTCATGGTGGGGAATACACTCTCGCAATTGGCGGGACCGTTTCTGATGCAGCTCGCCATTGATAACTACATTACCCGCGGCGTATCAGAAGGGTTCAGCCCTGCCATAGTAGAGGGATTAACGACAATCGTTATCTTTTTCGTGTTCGCACTGATCAGCGAGTTCGTGTTTAGTTACTTTGAAGAGTATCGCACACAGATGATCGGGCAACATGTGATGCATGATCTCCGCCAGACCCTCTTTTCACATTTACAACGCTTGGATGTGCAGTTTTTTGATAAGAATCCGGTCGGTCGGCTGATGACCCGCGTTATGGGAGACGTTCAAGTCCTCAATGAGCTTTTTTCCTCGGGTGTGATTACTGTCTTTGCGAACCTGCTCCGCATTTTCGGGATTGTGGTTGTGATGCTCCTCTATAATTGGAAACTTGCCCTTGTAACGTTCACCGTAATCCCCATCATCTTCGGCGCAACACTCGTCTACCAGATCTACTCGCGTCGTGCGTTCCGGGAACAACGTAAGCAGCTTGCGCGAATCAACGCTTTTTTACAGGAAAACATCGTCGGGATGACGACGATGAAACTGTTTGCACAAGAACGAAGAAGTCATCTCCGCTTTAATGAACGTAACCGGCGATACCTCGCTGCGAACCTGAAAAGTATCTTCTATTTCTCTATCTTCCATCCATTGATTGAAGTGGCAGCCTCTCTCGCAACAGCCGTGATTATCTGGTACGGGGGTGGACAAATCGTACAAAACGCGCTGACCTTCGGGGGGTTGGTGATGTTCATCCGCTACGCTGAACGGTTCTTCTGGCCCATCCGTGAGTTGAGCGAGAAGTATACCATCTTCCAAAACGCAATGGCATCCTCGGAACGCATCTTCCAACTCCTCGACACGCAACCCTCTATTATTTCTACTGCCCCCAAAAAAGGTGCCAAGGGTCTGAAAGGTGAAATTGAATTCAAAAACGTCTGGTTCGCCTATAACGATGATGATTACGTCCTGCGGGATGTCTCGTTCAGGGTGAAACCGGGTGAGAAGGTCGCGCTCGTAGGGCATACCGGTGCTGGAAAAACCTCTATTATTAATCTGCTCTGTCGATTCTATGAGATCAACAAAGGACAAATTCTGATTGACGGTGTTGACATCCGAGAGATGAACTTGGAGGATCTACGAAGCGCGATCAGTATCGTGCAACAGAATATCTTCCTCTTCTCTGATTCCATTGAGCGGAATATCACGCTCGGGAATCCGTCAATTTCACCCGAACAGGTGGCGAATGCCTCAAAGAATGTGCATTTGGACAGGTTTGTGCAGAAGATGCCGGAGGTCTACGGTACAGAGATTAAAGAAGATGGTGCTGGATTATCTGTCGGGCAGAAGCAGTTGGTCGCCTTTGCGCGTGCCTTAGCCTCGGATCCGAGTGTCCTTGTCCTTGACGAAGCGACCTCAAGCGTTGACACCGAAACCGAGATTTTGATTGAGGATGCGCTGAAACGTCTGATGGAAGATCGGACTTCCGTTGTCATCGCGCACCGGCTTTCAACGATCCAGAATGCGGATAGGATTATCGTGATGCACCGCGGTGAAATCCGAGAGACCGGCACGCATAACGAGTTGTTGCAACAGGGTGGTATCTATTATCGGTTGTATCAGCTACAGTATAAAGGGCAGGAAGAAAAAAAGCGTTTGTAAGCGGTTAGACTTCTTCTATAGTCCAGTGGGCAGCGTTTCTGTGCGGATGGGGGACGCTTCCCTAATCCTCCGGTATTTCAAATACCACACCATCTCTCTTTTTTTCGTAAAAAATAATTTTCACTTCTATGGATTCTGCTAAAGTCGGCATTGCATCATAGGTGCTGGGCTTGATGGAATACGCTTCTTCACCGACAAAACCATCTATTCCTTGGGATTCTTCATGCGGTTCTGCCAAACGGTAGTCGCAGCCTTTTACTTCCGCCAACTTTTTCAGGATTGCCTCCTGAAATTTAAGTCCCGCGAATGTCTTAACAAGAATAAGGTCCTCTACCCATGATCTAACCATAGCACGGTCAATTTTTTCGACAGCTTCGCTGAAGTTTTCTATCATTGAGATTATTTTATCTGTTGCTTCATCAATTGCCTCGGGATATTGTTTTTGATACCACGTAACCCATTCTTCAAAAGTTGTCCCGGGAATTCCTGAATCAGTTCGCTCAATTGTCCAACGTGCCTCGGTCGCGTCGCTTGAGAATTCTGATTTGCGACATTCATTAATTGGGTTGTGTACTTCGGAAATGCGGAAGCAGGCGCGTTTACATATTCCTGAATTTCAGCATTTTTGAGTTTGATTTTCATAGGTATCCATTTGGCAATGTGAAGTTACTGTGTGTCCAAAACACTGAGTTGAGAAGGTTTTGTGTGAGGCTTCATTTTATTCCTGTCCACTGCTTCTGGTGGTTGATCAAAATTCCAAGTTTGGGGTTTCATTGAATACATGACCTCAAAGATATTATCTCCGCGTGTGTGAACCTCTTTTAAGCCGTTCAAGAGAATAAACTGCTCTTGGCTCGTCACCACCGGACAACTATAATGTTTGTTTATATATTTCAAAGGCTTTGAGTCTTGAATACGGTTTTCGACAAACACATAGTGTCTTAGCAACCTATCGCGCAAATAATGGTTTGAAAAATCGACGATATGGTGCACAATCGGACAAATAACTTCTTGAAAACTCTTATCAATCTCAACACCGATACTATTACGTCCCGATGTCATCGCAGCCGCAGTCGCGGTCCCTGTCCCCAGAAACGGATCGAGGATCACATCGTCTTTTACAGAATACATATTGATGAGTCGATACGCCAAATCGAATGGAAATGCTGCACTTCTCAAGCGCGACATCGCCTTCGGAAGTTTCTGACCTGTTCCCTTAATATCCATCCAAACATCCGAATACCAGACATTCCGCTCTTCCCAGAACAGGGCACTTTCACGTCTATTTGCTTTTTCGGCTTCCGTTTTAAATTCTCTTTTCGATCCTTTCCTGACGATTAGAATATACTCGTGTTCCAGCGTCACATAAGCCCCTGCAGGCAGCATGCCCGAACCCATAAATTTATTAGGCGTGTTTGCCTGTTTTCGCCAGAGGATATCGGGTAATGCTGAAAACCCGATATTTAGAAGATAAGTCAAGACTCTCGCGTGGTTAGGATACAAACAAAAATTACCGTTTACCGTCCTTGTTGCATCACCTATGTTAATGCACGCAAATCTACCGTTCTTTAAAACCCTGAACACTTCATTCCATACAGCATCAAGAACTTCGTGTATTAACGCATACGCTTGCATCCCATCGCCATAAGCTAACGCATCCTGAATGTTTGGATTCTGATGGCTGAACATCTCATCCCACATCTCAATCATAGGGTACGGTGGCGAGGTAACAACCAAATCAACACTTTCTGATGGAATATTTTTCAAATCTCGTGCGTCTTGAAAAAGGATATTGTGAGTCGTTTTCATATTAACCATTAAATGAACTAAAGTGCTTATCTATTTGGCTCGTGGAATTTTATATATTGTTCTAAAAATTCAAATTTTGTTAGCCAATATACACCGCCATTTGCACAGGAATTTCCATTCCAATCAACTGCTTTGATTCTGGCTATTAAATCTTCTACTGGGATTTTTGACTTAAGGAAGTAACCTCTATTGTTTGGTGTCGGCGTTTTTGTGATTCTTCTTGGGGAAGCACCAAATACAAATATGTCAAAATCATCTTTATTGGAGAATTTAAAATCATTCGTTTCTGTGTAGGCATTTGGATTAACTCTTAAATCTTTTCCTTCCGATTTATCAAAAACGAAGAAACTTGCAGGCACATGATATGCCTTCCCTTCTAAAGTAAAACAATTCCTTCCTAATTCGGTGATGGAAACTATTCTCCAATCATAAGGTAATATTTTTTGTCGTGTGTGTTTTCGATAAACATTTGGGAAAATAAAAGCGATTGTTTGGACATTGCTAAATGCGAGGGCATGCGATATAAATTTTGAAGATAGTTTTTGATATTGACCAAACGGTGGATTCCCTATAACCAATACGTGCTTGTACACTTCACTAATATTGTAATTGAACCAGTCCGCTTTGATAATCTCATCGTGTTGCGGATCAATATCAATCCCTATTTTGGTGTCATGTTCGATATTTTTATAGAAGGCACCATCCCCCGCAGCCGGTTCTATCACGCAATCGTATTTGTAAGGTAATTTATTGACTTCATCTAAACACCTTTTGACGACTTCCTGTCTCGTGTAGAATTTGTCCAAGATTCTATTGCGGTTTTTATGTTTTTTTCTCCAAACATGCGCCATTCTTGTGTCTCCTTTAGTGCTGTACTTTTCAAATTTGACTGATTCGCTACAAATTTTGCGAATACATTTTTACCTTCCATTTGCCGTTCAGCCTGTTTGACTACTTTTTTCCCCACAGACGCTTTAAGAGTCTTTTTTTTGTTCTTCTTCCGACAGACGTTTCATTAGTTCTTGGTTTCTTTTTTGCAGTTCTTTTTCTCTTTCACTCCAATTCTCTGAAATTTCACTGATTCTTTCTCTTACTTTATCCTCAATGACCGCACGACAAAAACGACATTTCTTTTCTTTATCCGGCATAACACCGTCCATAAAACGAATTCCCGTTTCACGCTCTTGCTTGTCGCGTATGTATTGGTGCATTTCGGCATGTGTTAGATACTTGCGAAGCACTTCTTCTACGCGTTTGTCTACTTCTGCTTTAATGTTCATGTTATGATCTCCTTTTATTTAGCGGGGCGGTGAAACCTCACGCGTTTTCTTTTTTGACACAATGCACAAGTCCCGAAGATGAAGAAATGATAACACATTTGACCTGCACTGTCAAGAGGGAATTAGGTATGGATTTTCGTCCAGTAATTAGAGGGGCACAATAATGAACTCACACTCCTCTTTAATCCGTCAATGCCACACAATATAAGTCGGCATTTGCAACACCAATCCGATCAGGCTCCAGACACATCCGAGTGTGTAGTCACCAAGTATCAGTCCCAAAAAGAAGGGCACTGCTTGCCGATAGAGTTTCACACCGCCAAGTTTCAGCACAATCGCCTTCGCCAGCCAACTCAAGAAGATCGGAAACCACAAGCCACTCATTCCTGTTCCGCTCACGAGTACATAACCGCCCGGATGTAGGGGCCACCACAGAAACCGAATTTTCATTATCATCAGAAATATTGTAAACAGGAAACTGCTACCGATAACGCTAAGTTCTGGAACGCTCGTCTCCCGCGGACTCACAAGCCATGTTTGCAGGCGGTTAAACGTTTCCCATCCCATATAGACGATCCAACCGCGTGCCTTGCTCCCGGCACCCATATCGTAGAGGACATGCAAGTATGCCCAAAACGTTATCAAGATACCGAAGGCTATTGCTAAAATCATCCCGATGAGAAGCTGCCGATATCCGATGCTGCTCCGTTCTGCCAAGCGAAATGCCTCCAATTCGCTCGGTGTCGGATGCGCCCGGAAACAGCGGACAAACGGATAGAGAAATGTTAGTCCTGTCAGGTTACCTGCGCCGAGTCGGCGTGTGCCGAGTGCAAGCACCATCGTGCGCCCCGGATCAACAAAGATGAGTTGATGCAACGGCGGTCCGATTTCAGCACGGATACGCGTAATCCCAATGACAAGGGGAAAGTAGAAGAGAAAAAAGAGTCCGATTGCCCAAAACGTCATCCCCATCTGATAGCAAAAAAAGAAAAGGAACAACATCCCGACGGTGAACAGACCGGCAGCAGTGCGGTAGCGCATCGGCTCTCTGGAATCGTCAGGCGCGGCTTCACCACGGCGTTGCGTAATACCGAAAACCTTACGAATAATACGTCCGTAGTGTTTCCGTCCGATCCACAATGGGATGCACCCGAATGCAATCCAGGCACCTGTCTGCTGTTCGAGATGGTAGATGTTCCGCGCGCCGAACGCATCTGTTACAATCAGTTGGAGGCGACTGAGAAGCCAGAAAAACCAGCACGAAAACGAGAGGTCCAGTGGTGTGAAAAACATCAATCCGATACTGAATGGATAGAAGGAAATGCGAATCGGACCCATCGCGCTCCACGGTCTTGAGCTGAACTGCCCGATTGTTTTGCCTTTGATCGGTAGCGCAGGAATATCGGGGAACAGATAGTTCAAGCCGTTCAGCAATTCTGCGCTGCCTGCAAGTGCGAATCCGAGCCACATCCATGGGGAAGTAAAGAAGCGTTTCGGGTTGCTCGTCAATGCCAAGGGAAGTTGGACAATCGGATAGTTTAGGCGTTCGTTTTCCGTCCACTGCTTACGGAGAAAGACCGTCACGGCTAATAACGTCAGCCAGAGCGCGATAACGAAACTTGACCACGCAAGCACTGGTGGTATCCATGCGTTTAGGGTGGCAGAAGTGTAGAGTGTGGAATCACCATTGTAGAACCCATCTAAGACCCGTGGACTTTTGACGGCGATCCATGTCGGGATATGATGTCCGAAAAGTGGGATCCATTCGTTTTCTGGCGATGCGAATTGGAAGGTGTGCGCGAGGACAGGGATGAGATACCCCATCATCGTATGCCCGCTGATCGTCGTTAGCATGACAACCATGACATAAATGGTCTGCAGATCGGCTTGCGACATCGCCAGACGCGGTATGAATCTTTGGAGCAATAGGTTAACAAGCACGAAGACAAGGAGCGTGAAAATGGCATTGAAGAATAGCGAGGCGATCGTCAACTGCGTGGAGTGCCAGACCTCTGTCCCCATCAGACACCAGTAGCTATTAAAGGCAACAAGCACCAATCCAATCAACAGAATATGCGGTTTAACGAGGTTCTGCTTCACGTTTCCGTTGGTTTCCATTCCCGCTCCTGCTGATATGTTGTAACGCTTCCTGTAACACCGCTGCGTTGCTGTATCTTTTCAGAATGTGTTGTGTTGTAGCATCGCTTGACAATTCGCGAATCTTTTCGCATAACAGTGGCAATGCTCGGACGACGTTGTCCACGATCGTGATGCTCGCCTGTTTCGCTGTTCGCGACATCGGGTTCAGATCGACGGTCACGACATCTTTACCCATCTTTCGGAGTGCCTCACATCGGTCGCCGTCTTCCAATGGGACGAAAACGACATCCGCTTTAAAGATGCCATCTGGATGCACGAACTTTCGGTTAGAGTCGATATAGGAGAGTTCCGCTTCGGCTGTAGGCATCAGTATGTCCGATGCGCCATGTTTTAGGAGATGCTTTCGGATTTTCTGTTCCCGTCCCGTTTCCGTATGGAAGATATTCACCTCTAACGGCGCGTTCAGGACTTGCCCCAGTTCGATGAGTCCCTCCGGTGCTAACGCTGCCACATTCCCATTGACAGAGATGACGGGGTGTTCTGCCGATAGAAGCATAACCGCAGCAGCGTGGATCGCCTCAATAGCGAAGGGTTGTGTTGCTTCCCCGATGAGGTAATCAAAAGCCTCCCCGCGACCGTGCGCGATGAGCCCGTGGATGGAGGTGATGCCTTGCTCCACACCGGCAACGATGGTATCTCGTAATGTCAATGACAAGTATCGCGGATGTGTTTTTGGAATGTCGCTCACTAAAATAGCACCTCAGTCCAAGTTTATAGTTATTATACTGTGCTTTAGGCAAGTTTGCAAGCGGCGATGTGCCTCAATGCCATACAATATACGTCGGTATCTGCAGCACCAGTCCGATGAGGCTCCAGAGACATCCGAGCGTGTAATCGCCTAAGATTAGCCCTAAAAAGAACGGGATGGCTTGTCGGTAGAGTTTCACACCGCCAATTTTTAGCACGATTGCCTTCGCCAGCCAACCGAGGAAAATCGTGAACCACAGCCGTCCCATTCCTGTACCACTGACTAACACGTAACCGGCAGGATGTAGGGGCCACCATAAAAACCGGATCTTCATAATCATCAGGAATATTGTGAAGAGGAAACTACTGCCGATAACACCAAGTTCTGGCACGCTCGTCTCCCGTGGACTCACAAGCCATGTTTGCAGGCGGTTAAAGGTCTCCCATCCCATATAGACGATCCAACCGCGTGCCTTACTTCCGGCCCCCATATCGTAAAGGACATGTAAATACGCCCAAAATGTTATCAGGATACCGAACACAATCGCCAAGATCATACCGATGAGCAACTGCCGATATCCGATTTGGCTCCGTTCTGCCAAACGGAACGCTTCCAGTTCACTTGGTGTCGGGTGCGCGCGGAAACAGCGGACAAACGGGTAGAGGAACGTTAATCCCATCAGATTGCCTGAACCTAACCGGCGTGTGCCTAACGTCAACACCATCGTCCGCCCCGGATCGACAAGGATGAGTTGATGCAGTGGCGGACCAATTTCGGCACGGATACGGGTGATCCCGAGAATCATCGGAAAATAGAATAGAAAAAAGAGTCCAATTGCCCAGAAGGTCATCCCCATTTGGAAACAGAAGAAGAACAGGAACAGCAACCCGACAGCGAATAGTGCAGCAGCTGTGCGGTAACGCATCGGTTCCACGGAATCGTCAGGAGGCGGTTCACCACGGCGTTGTGCGATCCCGAAAACTTTACGGATAATCCGTCCATAATGCCGTCGTCCCATCCACAACGGGATGCATCCGAACGCTATCCACGCACCCGTCTGCTGTTCAAGATGATAGATATTGCGCGCCCCGAACATATCTGTTACGACCATCTGAAGGCGGGTCAGTAGCCAAAAGAACCAGCATGAGAACGAGAGGTCCAGGGGCGTGAAGAACATCAACCCGATGCTAAACGGATAGAAAGAGATGCGAATCGGTCCCATCGCGCTCCACGGTTTTGAACTGAACTGTCCAAGCGATTTGTTTCTAATGGGTAGGGATGGGATTTCTGGAAATAGGAAACTCAATCCGTTTAGCAGTTCCGCACTTCCCGCGAGTGCGAATCCGAGCCACATCCACGGTGAAGTAAAAAAGCGTTTCGGGTTGCTCGTCAATGCTAATGGGAGTTGAACGATCGGATAGTTCAGGCGTTCATTTTCCGTCCACTGTTTGCGGAGGAAGATCGTTACGGCTAATAACGTCAGCCAGAGCGCGATGACGAAGCTGGACCAGGCAAGTACCGGTGGTATCCATGCGTTTAGGGTGGCAGAATTATAGAGCGTAGCATCGCCGTTATAGAATCCGTCCAAGATACGTGGACTTTTAACGGCGATCCAACTGGGGATGCTGTTTCCAAAGAGCGATAGCCACTCGTTTTCTGGCGATGCGAACTGAAATGTATGCGCGAGGACAGGGATGAGGTATCCCATCATCGTATGTCCACTGATGGTTGATACCATCACCACCATGACGTAGATGGTTTGTAAGTCGGCTTGCGACATCGCCAGACGCGGTATAAACCGTTGGAGCAGGAGATTGATCAGCACGAAGACAAGGAGCGTAAAGACAGCGTTAAAAAACAGAGAGGCGATCGTCAGCTGCGTAGAGTGCCACACCTCTGTCCCCATTAGGCACCAGTAACTATTAAAAGCGACGAGTACCAACCCAATCAGTAGAATGTGTGGTTTAACGAGGTTCCGATTCCCGTTTCCGTTGGTTTCCATTCCCGCTCCTGCTGAAACCCAAATTTGCGTCTATTATACTGTGTTTTAAGTAAGTTTGCAAGAGGAGATGTGCTGATTTTTTTAATCGGAAAGATATTTACGGATCGCTGCGTTGGAAGCGGAACACGCCGTTTTGCTCGGTGCCTATGTAGAAGGTCCGACCATCAACGGCAAACGCGGTTGCCACGTGTGGTAGTTCTGCGATGATCTGTTTCCACGCGTCGGTCTGGGTATCCATCTCATAGACCCCGCTATCACAGATACCGTAAACCCTAACACCATCGACCGCAATGCGATCCATGATTAGCCTATCGCCCTCAATATCGGTGACGACTTCCCAAGTTTCACCGTCGCGTGAACGCATAAACCCTATGTCCGTTGAGACATACACGGTTGCGTCAGCGAATAGTATCTCCTTGAAATATCCAAACGGAAAAGGCAGGTTTTCAGTAATGTCGCGCCAAGTGTCTCCACCGTCTATCGACAGGAAAAGCTCACCCTCCCGTTTACCGGCATAGACGGTGTTCCCTGAAGCAGCAAGCGTGAACCCCTTTCTAAAGATAGGCGAAATCCCTTCACTGTCTTCCAAACCTGTATAATGCCACGCCGTTTCGCCGCGCCGCCATCTGAAAAGTTTACGCTTGTACTCCATAAAGATAGTATTGTCAGTGAATGTAAAGGTCCCATTTGTCCGTAGTTCCTCAAGTACGCGATCATAGTCGGCTTCCAATAATTCCGCTACTTTATTCATTTCAACGCCTTTTTCTATCGCCGTCTTCGCTTTTTTTGATCGTTCTACGTATAATGTGTCTTCTTCAAAACCTGGCACACCTTCAATCCGTAAGAAGATATTGCCAGCATCAGAGAGACGGAAAAGCGTTACACCATCGAGTTCACTATTGCTTGCATAGAGGGTCCCGTCGGTTGTTACAACCTTTGCTCTTGCACTTTCCAATGAAGCATTTTCGTCAATCCTCAAACCGACAGGTTCCCAAGACTCACCGCCATCTGCAGACTTGAACATTTTTGTGTCTGTTAACGCGTAGAGATCCTTTTCGATTGTAACGAGACTTGAAACATGGGAATTCACCATTCCAGGCATAAAAGGATGCCATGTGATACCACCATCCGTTGAGCGTGTTACACCATTGTGATCGGTTTTGTAAAAATTATTTTCGTCCAAGGGAACAATAGGAGACGCGCCAGACGTGCGTCGGTGGTCGGTCCATGTCTCACCGCCATCATAAGAGAGTAAAGCACCTGCGGCACCAACTATCATAAGTGTATCGCCAACCGCAACAACCTCAACAGCGTGTAGTATCTTACTGGCATACAGGTTAACATCCGGTGTAATATTGATCCAGGAATCGCCGAGATTTGTTGAAAAGAAGACTGCTGCATACGGACTCCAATCGGGGGCACTTGAAGGTCCAACGACGGTACCAATATAAAGCCTGTTCCCGTCAAACGTCAACGATTCAACACCGTGCGAAGTTGACACAGGCAATTTTTTCCACGCGTCAGTAAGTCGAAAAAGTCCTTGGCTGGTTCCGACAAATAGCATGTTGCCAATAGCGAGCGCGTCCGAAATGAAGAACGTGGGATTAACTGCTTCTGGTACGGCATCGGCTTGCAAAGTCTGCCCTATAGACTCCCACTGCTGACCGACATCCTCAGAACGAAACACTTCCGTCTGGAGAACGAGGTACATCGCTATATCCGTGATAATCAACGCGACCGCCCTTCCTTCAGGTCGCTCGCCGAGACTATGCCATGTCTTCCCTTCATCAATTGAGGCTAAAAGTTCATCAGATGTGAGGAGATAGAGGGTATCCTCGCGTTCTGCCATAATAGGATTGAATTCTCGCTTTGGACCGCTGGCAGTGACAAACGTCCACGTATCTTCTATTTCTGAGAGTCGATAGAGTCCCGTTTTCGCAATCGCGTAGAGGGTTTGATCGGATGTGAGGAAGAGTCCAGCCCTTGAAACGCCTCCCGGTCCCTTCGTCTGAACCCACTGCGATTTTGTTGCTGGAAACTCGGTCTCGTCCGTCTGTGCAGCTGCGAGGCGTAGTGTGCCAGATTGGAATCCATCACTGCTGATTTTACGGTGTATGTCAGATATTCCGAATTGGGTGCGTGTGTCAGACTCACGTGCTGATACTTGAATAACTGGCGTATCAACGAGTTCTATTGTCATCTCCGATGTTGCATCTAAACTGTAAGGCTGCTGGAAACGAGACAACGCACGCGGACCCGCCCCCATCATCAAGATAACCAAAAAAGTCGAAGCGAAAGAGAAACCCCACGGCAGCCACGGTTTGCTCACGGAAGGAGATGACGGTTTGATGCGCGCAATCTCCCGCACGATATTTTTTGTAAGATTCGGCGAGAGTTGGAAACCGTCTAAGACCTCTTGAATGAGAGATTCTTCTTTTTGTAGGCGTTGTCGGGCGCGGTGCAGCCGACTTCTGACTGTATTTGGCGATACACCCAGAAACTGACTAATCTCCTCACCCGACATTTCTGCAAGGTAATACAGCGTTACGACGGTGCGTTCACTCTCTGGCAACTTTTTCAGAAGACGCTTGACGAGTTCGCGCTGGTGTTCAATCGCTACTGCCTCTGAGCAATCCCGTTCATATTGTGTATAACATAACTCTTCTAACTGTGTCGTGGACATAGCATCCAAAGATTTTGTTGACAATCGCTTTTTTCGGAGCCATGCGATACAGCGACGTGTGGCAATCACATAGAGCCAACTCGGAAAATGGTCCGGACGTTTCAGCGTTGATAGCCGTTTGTAAACCTTCAGAAACACATCTTGTGTGAGTTCCTCGGCAATATGGAAATCACCGATCTTCCGCCAGACGAGCGTGTGTACCCATTTCTGGTATTTACTCACCAGTTTGGTAAAAGCGTCTTGATCACCATCCAAAGTCCGTTGAATGAGATCAACATCATTGGTATTCATCATGTCTCCTCTTAAAAAATAGGGGTCTCATGATATTATAGACGCGTGTAAAGGTTGGAATGTTGCATAAAATGCAATTTTGGGAGGATTTAGGATTTAATGGGGTAACGGAGCGTCCGAAAATCTCGTCAGCGAAGAATATTGATCCGTAAGTTCATTGCAGAGGTAAACTCAAGACCCCACGGTGTTCCGTGCCGACATAGAGAACACTTCCGCCAACAACGAGGGACGTCACCGGTTCTGGTATCTCTGGCGCGATTTGAACCCAAGTGCTTGTGTTTCTCTTCAATTGATAGGCACTCGTTTGGTTAATGCCGTAGAGGGTTGTGCCATCAATTGCTAAGTGGCGCATAACAATCGGTGTCTGTCCGGCATCCGTAAGCACGTGCCAATTCTTTCCATCGTCTGACATAGCGACCCCGTCTGTTGTTGACACATACACCGTGTTATCTACAAAGACGATCTCTTTGAAATGCGGTAACTTTTCCAGCAGCTGCGTGTGTGGCACCGACTTATTAAGCCGTAAAGGAAATTTAGCGGTAACATCTGTCCAAATGTTTCCACTATCCAGCGATTGAAAGAGACTGCCATCACTTTTACCAAGGTAGACAATTGCGCCTGAGGCAGCGACTTGGAGACCGTTAGTGGCGTAAAAACCTGTGAACACAGGAACATCTTGCATGCCGGTGTCGTACCATTGACGGTCATTGCGAGAATATCGATAGAGTTTGCGCTCGTATTCGATGTAGAAGGTGCCACCAGTGATAGCGAACTCACCTGTTGTCCTTGTAGTGGCTTCTTCTATACCGAGGAGATAGCGAGTCAGCTCCCTCTGATCCATCTCATTGCGTTCAAGTGTAGCTCTGGTGTCTGCTATGTTCTCTAACTTTTCGCCGTGGCGACGGTCCACATAAACTGGCATGCCTTCAATATGCGTCAACGTATCCATATTTGGAGATAAGCGGAGTAGGCAGTTTGTGCTCCCGCCGTGTTTCGCTCTCATGTAAAGCGAGTCTCCTATCGCTGTCATATTTGATAATCCGAGTGTACTGATCGGTTTACTGATCGGTTTCCTTTTATTTGCAGGTTTTGGAAGAAATAACTCTGTCAAGATATAGGTCCACCTTTCTCCGCCATCAGTAGATTTCGTGATACCGTCATCCGTCATGGCGTAGAGTACATTGTTAACGTGTGCGAGTTGGCGGACGTGTGTTTCTGCGATGCCTATTGAAAACGGGTGCCAGGTGTAGCCGCCATCAGTGGAACGGCTGATGCCGCCCCTTGTGAAAGTGGAGCGTCCGATAATGATGGGGCCCGCAAGAAAAAAAGTCTGCTTATCTAAGGCGACCGCTGGGTTCATGCTAGTCGTAAATGTGGGGTTATGCCAGCTGAAGTCCTCCCATGTATCGCCAGCATCTGTGGAGTGTAATAACCGCCCGGAATCCAAAACGACAACAGTTTCATCTATCGCGACAAGGTTGGGCGGTAATAGGGGCATTCCCCATGATTGACTCTTCGGCGTTATATCGGTCCAGGAGTCTCCGAAATCATCTGAAGTGAACAGCCAACTGAGTTGCTGATTCTTCAGCCTTCGGGTCGTGAGGTAAATTCTATCGCTAGCGACTGTTAAAGCGTCAATAAATTGTGCGTCTGCGACGGGCAATTTCTCCCATACGCCAGCATTAAGTCGATAGAGTCCGTTGCGCGTTCCCAAAAATAGTGCATTTTCGATAGCGGCAGCGTCTTGTATTTTAGGTGCCGTCAACCCGTTGTTAAACGCCTGCCATGTGTTGCCGGCATCTGTCGAACGAAACACACCATTTGAAAGGATGAGGTATATTTCATACGAGGCATCTTGTGGACTGTGAATTCCAGTGATATCCGTGATGAACAGCGCAACAGGATAGCCTTGTGGATGTTCACTGAGAGGATACCATGTTACACCTCGGTCGGTTGACGCGAATAGATTTGCTTTTGTGGCAATATAAAGGGTATCACCGCGTTCTGCCATTGATTTACCCGAATAAACAGTCGGAAGCGAATCGTTAATGAGAGTCCACTCGCTCTTGTCATCACCTGTCAATCGGTAGAGTCCAACGTCTCCAATAGCATAGACATCCTTTTGAGATGAGACAAAGAGGTTGCTGATTCGTCCGCCTACCGGTCCCTTTTTTTGAATCCACTGGGATTCGGTCTGTTGTCTCTCTATGGTATCCGCTTGGGCAGCTGCGAGCAGCCGCTCATCGGTTTTAGCGCCTGTACCGCTGCCGCTTCCGACGTTGCCAGTTATTCCATACTGGTTTCTTACATCCCGTTTTAGTTCCAAAGCGATCAGAACAGGGTCCTCTATCAATTCTATTGTCATCTCCGATGTTGCATCTAAACTGTAAGGCTGCTGGAAACGAGACAACGCACGCGGACCCGCCCCCATCATCAAGATAACCAAAAAAGTCGAAGCGAAAGAGAAGCCCCACGGCAGCCACGGTTTGCTCACGGGTGGAGATGCAGGTTTGATGCGCGCAATCTCTCGCACAATATTTTCCGTTAGGGTTGGAGAGAGTTGAAAATTGTTAAAGACATCCTGAATTATGGATTCTTCTTTTTCTAAGCGTTCGCGGGCGCGGCGGAGCCGACTCCGCACCGTGTTCGGTGATACCCCCAAAAACGCGCTAATCTCATCACTCGTCATCTCGGCAAGATAATACAGCGTTACAACGGTGCGTTCGCTCTCAGGAAGCCTTTTTAGAAGGCGTTTGACGAGTTCGTACTGGTGTTCAGTCGCCGATTCCGCGCTGCGGTCTGCCTTATACTGCGTGTAGCAGATTTCTTCGAGCTCAGCAGTGGACATCGCATCCAGAGATTTCGTCGGTAGCTGCTTCTTGCGGAGCCATGAAAAACAGTGCCGCGTCGCAATCACATAGAGCCATCCGCGGAAATGCTCTGGACGTTTCAGTGTTGATAGCCTTTTGTAAACCTTTAAAAAGACATCCTGCGTGAGTTCTTCAGCAATATGGAAATCGCCGATCTTACGCCAGACAAGCGCATGCACCGATTTCTGGTACTTATTGACGAGCGCGGTAAATGCGTCTTGATCACCATCTAAAATACGTTGAATGAGATCTACATCATTTGCCTTCATTTGTATCTCCTAATAGAAAATATTGGCTTCATGATATAGTGACGCATATAGAAATGAAAATGGTGCATAAAATGCAATTCATTGGGGATTGCGCGTTTAATGAATGGAAAAAAGCGGAGAAGATATTTATCGACCGTCACGCTGAAATCGGAGCACACCGCTTTGCTTTGTGCCGATGTAGAGCATATCACCATCGACAGCCAGCGAAGTCGCTGTGCGCGGTACTATAGGCGCGACCTGTTCCCATGTGCCTGTTCGGACATCTACTTGATAAACACCGCTATCACACACGCCGTAAAGGGTTGAGTCGTCAGCTGCAATACGATCCATAAGGAGCGTTTCCCCGTCAGCATCGGTAAGCGCGTGCCAGACTTCGCCACTGAGCGAACCCATGACCCCCTTGTCCGTTGAGACATAGACGGTTGAACCCGCAAATACGATCTCTTTGAAATATCCAAACGGAAAGGCGAGGCTTTCGGTGAGGTCGCTCCAGGTATCTCCGTTGTCTAAGGATCGGAAAAGTTCGCCCTTACGTTTACCGGCATACACAATGTTCCCTGAAGCAGCAAGTGTGAACCCTTTCGCGTCAATAGGTGGATGTTCTCCTTGATCTTCTAAACCGGTGTGGTGCCATGCTGTTTCGCCGGGTCGCCATCTGAAAAGTTTTCGTCGGTGCTCCATAAACACGGTTTCTCCAGCGAGGATAAACCCTCCATTTCTTGTGTCCTCTTCAGCGATAAGGAGTAAGTTTTCTCGCCATAGCCGCTCTGTTTCACGAACATTGACGTTGGTTTCTCTGGCTTTCCTAAGCCTTTTCTTCCATTCAACATACAGATTATCTTCCTCGAAATCCGGTATGCCTTGAAGAGGTACCAGTGCATCGCTGTTGATAGGAAGGTGAAACAGTTGCGTTCGATTATTGGCAATGCTGCTTACATAAAGGGTCGCATCGGTTGTCTCAATCCTCGGAATCAGGAGTTTATCTCCACCATTCACGTCAACAGTGTCCCAAGATTCACCACCGTTTGCTGATTCAGCAATCTTACCCGCGGTAACTGCGTAGAGTATGTTTTTGTCTGCAATCAGATTCTGAACATCCGCACTTATGAGTCCTGTTAAAAAGGAGTGCCACGTGACACCGCCATCAGTTGATCGCGCTATTCCGTCAAGTCCGGTGTTGTAGAAATTATTTTGGTCTAACGCGATGACAGGAAAGAGGGCATTCGTAACGCCGTGTGAGCCACGTCCGGGGTCTATCCATGTCACACCAGAGTCGTAAGAGAGTAGCACCCCACCTGGACCTATTAACATAAGTGTATCTCCAGCTGGAACGATCCTGCTTGCAGTTATTAACTTAAGGGGATATTCATTCGGCGTAATATCGGTCCAGGAATCGCCGAGGTCGGTCGAATAGAAAACTGCGGCATGAGGACTCCAATCCGGCGTATCCTGCGTTCCAGTGAACGTACCAACATAGAGTCTGTTTCCAATAACTGCTAAGGAAAAGATTTCTTGGGCAGTAGGGACTGGTAACTTCTTCCAGTTATCCGTCAGCCGAAAAAGTCCCTCACTCGTTCCGACGAAGAGCGCATTCTCAACGGCGAGAGCGTTCCAAATGCGGAAATTAGGGTCCCCTGCTTCCGGGACGACCTCGGTTCGCAAGACATGCCCTATAAATTCCCACCGTTTACCGGCATCTTGAGATCGAAACACCTCTGTTTTGAGAATGAGGTATATCGTCATATCAGCACTTTGTGTACTATGTTCTTCAGGCGCATCTGTGATAATCAAAGCGACAGCCTGTCCCTCAGGGCGCGCACCGATGGTATCCCAAGTTTTACCGCGATCGTTCGAGGCTAAGAGTTCATTGGACGTGAGAAGATAGAGGGTCCCACCGCGTTCCGCCATAACTCGCTCAAATTCCCGATTCGGACCGCTGGCACTGACAAGCGTCCACGCGTCCGCTTTTTCTGCGAGTTTATAAAGTCCCCCTTTTGCAACAACGTAGAGGGTTCGGTCAGATGTCAGAAAGAGTCCTGCTCTTGAAACGCCTCCGGGTCCGCTCGTTTGAATCCACTGTGATTCTACTACCAAAACGTCTGCCTCATCTGCGTGTAATGTTCGCGCACCGAAATTGAGCGTCAAACTCATCAGAAGTATCAACACGAAAGTGAATACCCGCCGTTTGATCGTCGAAAGAAAAACAGGCTTGATACGGAGGGTTTCTTGCATAACGTTTATAGTGAGATATGTGGAGATCTGGCACCTGAACCTTGCCAGCGCAGTCTTGCTTTCAATGCTGCGTATTTTTTCAATCATGGATTCTCCTTCTTTTGTCGCAAACCTACAATCAACGAGGCAGTGTTATGGGTGAAATTAGAAGACCCCATCAATGGAAAAGCAGTTGAAAACCTCACCGCCTAATAACTTACAGAGTGCGTAGCGGTAAACTTAAAAGCCCATGGTGTTCCGTGCTCATATAGAAGACATTCCCCGTAACAACGAGAGACGTTACCGGTCCAAGGACTTCGGAGGTAATCCGGTCCCAGATGCCAGCCTTGTTGTCCAACCGATAAACACCTGTTTGGGAGACACCGTAGAGGGTTGTGCCATCGACTGCTAATTGACGCATGGCAATCGGTGTATATTTTGAATCGGTGAGTGTGTGCCAGGTATCACCGTCGTTCGACATAGCAACGCCGTCTTTTGTTGAAATGTACACCCTGTTATCCACAAAGCGTATATCCCTGAAGTGCGGTAATTTCTTTAGGAGTTGGTCTTGCGATTCCGATCTATTCAGCTGAAAAGGGAAACCTACGGTAACATCTTTCCAAGTGTCTCCACCATCTAAGGATTGGAAAAGACTGCCGTCACTTTTTCCGAGATAGATGACCTTTCCTGAGACAGCGAATTGGAAACCGTCAGTCGCATAGAAATCCCCGAATACGGGTGCATCTCGGACACCGGTGTCGTACCATTCGCGATCTCCGGGGGTCCATCGGTAGAGTTTGCGTTCATATTCAATGTAAAACGTGCCTTTGCTGACAGCGAATTCACCTGTTGTTCGGACGACGGCTTCCTCAATACCGAGTTGGTAGCGAAACAGATCCGGTTGATTTGCCTTACTCAGGCCAACAGTAGCTGTGGATCGGATTGTGCTCTCCAGCCATTTGCCGTGGCTCGGATCCACATAAACTGGCATTCCTTCAATATGGGTCAGCGTATCAGTATTGGCGGGTAAATGGAGCAGGCAGTTTGTACTTCCGCCCTGATCTGCTCTGAGGTAAAGCGAACTCCCTACAACCGTCATATTCGACAATTTCAATTCACCGAGCGATTTATCTGGAGGGAGTGGTAGATTTGTGTCGAGTTGTGTCCATTGATTCCCGCCGTCCACGGATTTAGCGATGCCTTTATTCGTTGTGGCGTAGAGCACGTTATTAACCTGCGCGAGATCGAAAATGTGAGATTCTGCTATACCTGCTGTGAACGAATGCCAACTATTGCCACCATCTGTTGAACGCCCGGTTCCGTATACGCCTGCGGTGAAAAAAGTATTCTCATCTAAAGCGACTGCTGGAAAGAGGCCGACTGCAAGCGCGTGCTTGTGAAAACCGAGATATTCCCATGTGTCGCCAGCGTCTCTTGAACGTAACACGCCAGCTCCAAGTCCTAAGAGCGTTTCACCTGCTGCGACAAGTCTGACAGATCCGATTGTGAGTGGCGACATTCCTACTTTTAGATTTGTGGGGGTTATGTCAACCCACGACGTACCGAAATCAGTTGAGGCGAAGATCGAACCGGATTTCTGACCTCCCTGTCTTGGAGCACTGATGTAAATTTTGTCGTCGGCAACTGCCAATGAATCAATAGATTGTGCCTGTGCAACAGATAATTTCTCCCAAACGCCTGCATTCCGTCGATAGAGACCCTGCTTTGTGCAGAAAAAGAGGATGTTCTCAACAGTAACGGCAGTATGTATCTCCGGTGCGGTCAAGCCCTCGTTAAAGGCTTTCCACGTCTTACCAGTATCAGTTGAACGAAACACACCGTCTGCAAGGACGAGGTACATTTCGATCTGAGCGTCCTGTGACCAGCGTAACTTGTTGGGAATAAGGAGCGCGACAGCGCGCCCGTGTGGTCGTGGACCCAGGAAATGCAACGTCACACCGCGATCCGTTGACGCGAGCAGATCGGTCTCAGTAACAATATAGAGAGTATCTTTCCCTTCTGCCATCGGCATCCTATAAGGTGTAACGGGAAGTGCGGCGTTAATGAGTGTCCATCCGGTGTTGTCAGCTGCTAACTGGTAGAGTCGAGTGCCTCCAATCGCATAGACCTCTTTTTGAGATGTGGCAAATAGGTTCCCTACACGGCCACCTTCCGGTCCCTTTGTTGGCATCCATTGCGGTTCTGCCTCAAGTATCTCTATTGTATCCGCTTGTGCTACTGTCAACAGTCCAGCATCGGCTCTTGAAACGGTACTACTACCGTCTTTTCCCGGAGCATTACTCTTTCCAAACTGATTTCTTATATCCAGTTCCCGTTTTGATTCAAACACAACGGGTGCGTCAACCAACTCAACTGTCATCTCCGAGGTTGCATCCAAGTCGTAGGGTTGCTGAAATCGGGATAACGCCTGAGGTTTCATCCCGACCATCAGGATAATCAAAAAGGTTGATGCGAGTGAGAGTCCCCACGGTATCCAAGGTTTGCTTACGGAAGGAGATACAGGTCTGATCTTAGCGATTTCACGCATGATTTTCTCGGTTAGATTCATAGGCATTTGGAAGTTACCCAGCACCTCTTGAATCATGAATTCTTCCTTTTTCAATCGCTCGCGGGCGCGGCGGAGCCGACTTCTCACTGTGTTTGACGATACCCCTAAAAACCTGCTAATCTCTTCACTTTTCATTTCTGCGAGATAATACAGTGTTACAACAGTGCGTTCGCTCTCAGGCAGCTTTTGGAGGAGGCGTTTGACGAATTCGCGCTGGTGTTCAATCGCTGATTCCTCACCACGGTCCGCTTCATATTGTGCGTAGCAGATTTCTTCGAGTTCGACTATGGACATGGCCTCCAAAGATTGTGTCTGCAGCTGCTTTTTCCGCAGCCATGAAGTACAGGCCCGCGTGGCAATGACATAGAGCCATCCTGGAAAAAACTCAGGGCGTTTCAGCGTCGATAGCCTTTTGTAAACCTTCAGAAATACATCCTGTGTGAGTTCCTCGGCAATATGGAAATCACCGATCTTACGCCAGACAAGCGCATGCACCGATTTCTGATACTTGTTCACAAGCGCGGTAAATGCCCGTTGATCACCATCTAAAACACGTCGAATGAGGTCAATGTCATTTGTTTTCATTATATCTCCTTTCATTATATCTAAAGAATAATTGCTTCATAGTATAGTGACGCATATAGATAATGAAAATGGTGCATAAAATGCAACATTTTGGACGGTTTATGATTCAATCATGTCAAACTGGCTGGAAATTTTATATAGCCGAAGCGTGCGGAAGAAGGGGAAGTAAGCAACTTGCCTTACAAGACAGCGGGCATACGCCCCGATTCTTTATAGCCTTTCAACCTATTTTGCAAGGTACGAAGGCTTATCCCCAATATCTTTGCGGTTCTCGTCCGATTACCCTCCTGCCACACCAAAGTATCACAAATAATGGTTTCTTCAGCGGTTTTCAGGGTTGCACCGATCGGAATCGTCACTGTTTGTCGGTACCGAGTTTCGTGATTTTTGTCGGATATATCGGTCAATGGCTGCTGGAACGCCAGAATTTCTTCAGGCAGATGCTGTGGTAAAATACATTCACCATCAGCAAAAAGAATCGCATGGATGAGGGCATTTTCTAATTCTCGGACGTTACCGGGCCACGGATAGTTTCTTAGACATGTGAATGTTTCAGCGTGTATTGTGGGTACTTCTCGCGTGTAGATGCTACTATGCTTCTCTACAAAATGCTCTGTCAATATAGGGATGTCTTCCCTACGTTCACGCAACGGTGGTAACGCCAGAGAGACAGCATTCAAACGATAGTAGAGGTCCTGTCGAAAAGTCCCATTGGCAACCGCTTGCGTGATATTACAATGTGTCGCCGCGATAACTCGGATATCCACTGGAATCGGATTTGTGCCACCGAGACGTTCAATCTCGCCAGACTCAACCGCTCGCAACAACTTTACCTGCAATGATAGCGGCATATCGCCAATTTCATCAAGGAAGAGTGTCCCGTTGTTTGCTCTCTCAAACTTGCCGATGTGTCGTGTCCGAGCGTTGGTAAAGGCACCCTTTTCGTGTCCAAACAGTTCACTTTCAAGGAGTGGATCCGGAATGGCTGCACAGTTAACGGAGACCATCCTATTCGCCGAACGGTCGCTGTTTTCGTGTAAGGCTCTTGCGATCAACTCTTTCCCTGTCCCGGTTTCACCACAAATAAGCACTTTCGCAACCGTATTTGCCACCTTATCAACTTGCCTGAGAATTTCAACAAATTGTGGACTCTTCCCGATAATACCGGTATAATCCCCGCGCAATGTAGCATTGGAAAGCGGTTTACGTTTCGCTGATTGCGACGCGTCTGCTTCTGTTTTTTGGTGGTGGTTCCCATTTCCAGACACCAACAAAATCGCTTCGGAATCAGTGGTTGCGAGTTGTGCGACCTGATCCCTTGCTACGATAGCAGCATCATAACCGCCTTTTTCAAGGAGATTCTCCAAATTCCTCACAGTATCATCGGATACATCTCCGAGAATAAAAACGTTCGCTTTATCGCAGGACTTACCATTTTCTGTTCTGTGAATCATCATTTTTAATTTCTCCTTCAGTCATCTGGATATGCGCGTTATCTTGCTGTAGTTTTTTAGCGTATGACACGCCAGTTTCCCAGAAATCACCACGAAAAAACGACCACGTCTGATTATCAACCGTCTGTTTTTTTGGAGGATGCCAAAAATAGAGGTTTCATAATATTATAACGCGTATACCAGGACGAAGGGTTGCATAAAACACAAAAACGAATAATTGGGGAAATATGACAATTTTCAAATTCTGGTAAGAATTTCAGCATATCCAATGCCGCGTGAACCTTTCGGCTTTTAGCGGCAGAAACTAAAAGATTTTTCTGTCAGTTTATTCGATTGACCTTACTTTTCTGGTTCTGTAGCAAGATATTTCGGATGTGATTGAATACCAGGAGGGTAATGAATTTTCCACACTTTAACTGCTGCTTCTGGGAAGTTCTCTGCTGGATAGACTGGAACGAACGCATCGCTCAAATCACCGTGCAGAAATGTATCCGACGGTTCTCTTTTCGTCGTTAGCATAATGTGCGTAGCGTTGTGGGTTTTCAGGAACGCTAATATCTCTCGTTCAGATTCAGCATTGTAGACATACCGGTTATAGAGGTGTATCCAGTATTGTATGAAATGATCTTGGTCAACGACAGTTTTGACATTGGATATGACGTTGAGGAGGCTGCCGAAACTCCAGTTCGCGGCGACGACAGCAGTGTCTGGAAGGTTGTTTTTCATCCAAGTGAAGGCATGTGCTTCTGCGCTCTTCCCGGGTATCGCTTGTCGGAAATAGGTAGCAGTGAGCAGTGTGCGCCTCGCGTGTCCACCCGTCGGGGTCCAGAAGAGAACAATCCCCAACATGATTGTGATAATGGCGGTCTTTAGTAGACGTTTCGGAAGACGTTTTTTGACGAGTCTACCATAAAAATCAGCGAGGAAACAGATGAGGTCCGAGGCGAAAAAAGCGACAGACATCCCGATAAAGAAGTCGTAACGTTTCGCGTCCCGAGCGAGCGCACACCAGAAAAAGAACCACATAGCGAAGGCAATATAGATAGTTTCATTTTCAGGGACGTTCTGCCGTCGCCACGCGAGAATAACAAGTCCGACAAGACAGGTGACAATTGCGGCATTAAAAAGCAGGTTGCCTGCAGTTGCCCCCCACAGACTGTCAAGTCGGCTGCGATAAAAAGTAGCGATTGCGAACAGCGTCAGCGGAAGCGCGAACAGCACGCCTTTCACCTTCCAAAAGCGGATGACCGCCACGACGATCCCGAAGTAGCCTAATACAAACACACTGCCATAACGGAACATCCAGTATTCAAGGAAAGGGTTCTTCAGCTCTGCCACGGTTTTCATCAATTCATTCTGGCTCAACGGGACGGTGGTACTGGCAAAGGTGGCACGTTGTATCAGAACGTATCCGAGTGCGAGTCCGATACCCGCGAGCGTTAAGCCGAGCGCAAGGGAACGGGTGTGCAGTTTGAGTCTCTCAGCCCAAGGCGTTTGTGTTATCAGGATGTGTCGGAGGAGCCGGATACCCAAAAACAGGAGCGGCGGTGCCAGCATAAAAGCGAAGAGGTGTTCCGCGAAACCGTATCCATCGCGATAGGCAGGGGACGCTATGTAGAGCGTTGGTACGAAGGTACAGACCCACATTAGATAATATTTTACGTCTGCTTCTGTTTCTGATGTGATAAATCGCCATACCTCAACACATAGAATAATACTCAGGAAAACGCCGAAACCCTCCCAACTGATACCGCCGAGAAATACCGTAAAGCCGCTCGCGAGTGTCCACCGGACACGCGATTGTGGCCTTTGTGCCTTTAAGGAGACGAGATAGGTTATGATGGCAAGTAGACCGAGCATGAGGCACCAGCTGTCTCTATCTCCGAGTCCGGTGGTACTACGTTCGATGGTAGCGGGGAGGGTCGCTAAAAAGAGTCCTACCATCCCCGCAACGCGTAGATCAAAAGTGTACGCGAGAAAGATGCACAATGCGCCGAGTCCGAGACAAAAGCAGATAACAGGCATATAAAAGACGATATGATAAAGTGTGATATTCGGAGACACAAGCGAAAGTACTTTGTGTGTGTACGCGAGGACATAGGGGTAGAGATTCAGGGTTTGTCCTAAATCTCTACCGAGGGGTAACCAGCGACGCATATCGCGTGCCGGAAGTTGTCCGTTCTCCGAAATCAGCTGTGCCTGCCAATAGTAAAAGTAGCCGTCTGGGTCTGTCAGCTGCCCTTGCGGGATATTCGCTGAACTTTGAATACGGATCAAAAAAGCACCAAACAGAACGATGATAAGTAGGGCAATCGTGCCGAGTGTTCGTATCTCCATCGGATTAGTGTCTACCCAACGTACCGTCTACATCAATCGGATCGTAGAGCCATCGGAGAAAGGTTGTGTCGGTTGAAAAGGTATAGAGGATCCTATCAAATAGCATCGGATCTCGAACGACAAGGCGCAACATCCCATCAGACTGTCCATACTTAGCAAACAGGCTCTTTATCCAGCGTCCATCTTCCTCTCGGATCGGCGTTGCTAAACAGAGCAGCGGTTCAAAGGTATCCAGTATCCGTAGCCACGGCACGTGCTTGGTAGTTGGATCAATGTCGAGTCTCCGTTCAAGTAACTTCCTGCCTTCCGGTGTCTTCGCGAGGATGTATTGACCGACGCGGCAACAGTTGTTGAGCCGTTGAATCGGAGACACATCACCACCACGTTCATGGGCACCGAGCGTCCAATAAGCCGCCATATAGGCGTAAGCGATGAAAAACTCGTCATCTCCGACATCTTCTATCGTTTCAACACCGAACTGCTCTTTAAAGAAGAGGTCAAAGTAGAGTTGTTTGGGTGGCCGGACTCTGTAAAAGAAATCCTGAAACGCCGTAATGGGCGCGTATTCAGGATACTTTTTCGAGAGAAAGTTGACATACGCATCACTATCGGAAAGTTCGCGAAGCGTTTTTAGATTCACATCTAATAATTCACCGCTGAATTCCTTTTTTAATTCGGCGATTGCCTGTCTCTCAAGTCCTGTGAGTTGACGATCCTCATGTTTGTATTTAAACAATGTGTCGGTGGTAGAGAAACCGCCAAAGAGAGAAAAGATAAAGTAAAGAGATATTATAGTTTTCATGAAGATCTCCGTGTCTCTACTTCGATGTCATCTGTTCTGCTGTAGCTGCAGCCTTTTGACGTTCACGACGTTTTTTCATCATCTCTTGGTACTTCGCCCTGCGTTCGGCACAGCATCCGCAGCCCTTATCTTCTTGTGCCGTTGTGGTTTCGGTCGTCTTCGCCGTCTCTACCTCCGATTGCGTGGTGGGTGTCGCCGTTGTGGCGACACCTTGTTTGTGCAGTGGAAGCATATCGGTCGCATACCCGATGCCAACGGCAACAACGGCAAGGGCAGCGATGATGCAGACAGCATAGAATAGGTGCGTATCTTTCATGCTAATCGTCCTCTCTGTATTGCTGGATGAGGCGTTCAACCTGTGCGGCAACCTCTGGGTCTGATTCCTTGAGTCTGCGGAGTCCTTCCTCCGGTTTATATTGGTTCAAGGTTTGGATAGCACGGTTGAAACGTTCCGGCAAAAATTGTTCGCGTAGTTCGGTCTCAAAGTCAGATGAATCCGGTATAGCAAACATCTTAGATAACATGTCCACTGTGCGTCTAACTTCGATTTCGTTGGCAGTCTCCTGAATCGGCTCCAAGCGTTCAACAGATGGCACGTCTCCGCGTTGTTGCGATAGCACTTCTGCATCGGCTTGAACGACATCGGGCACACTTGGATCAGAGGCGACCTCCTGAACTATCGGCTGCGGAATCGTCGCTGTATCCACGGATGCGCGTTCTGCAACGATGTTCGTAGCGTTGCGTCGGACATTTTCTGCCCAATCGACATCACCGTCATAGCCATCGAAATATCCGCGCATCCAAATCTTGTTGCGCCAATCGTTCCTAAACCGGTTTAGGACCGTAAGCGTATACTCACGCATCGCTTGTTTATCTGTCATATCTAACGGCGGATCGGATGCCAAGAATTCCTCGGCGAGTGTCTTCCGCATCATCGGTTCATAATCGGCATAGTCGCCGGTCGGGAAAGATTCGCGGAAGTTTTTTTCCTGCAGTTCGCGTGCTGAAGATTCAATGCCTTGCGATTCGAGGAAATCCCACCAAAGCACAAGATTGAATCCGGGAAAAACGGCATCCTGCTTTTTCTTATACACCAGATATTCCGGAGATTGCATGGCTCTCTTCAGTGCTTGCGCATCGGGATCATCAGTCCCGTTCTCAAACATGTACGCTATCTCCTGTGCCACCCTCGTTTTTAATGACACCTCATACCGCTCCTCATCGGACAGTGATGCTTCCGAAGTCGGTGATTCAGGCACGACAGTTCCGTATGTGACAAGCCGTTCCATTTGTCTCGGCTGAAACACAATCCATCCGAGCATACAGAGACCAAAAACGATGGCAAGAATGCTAACGCTGTAGATGGGTCTTATCTTCACTATTCTAATCTCCTATATCCGGTTTCGTTACCCTCCAGAGTAACACCGAACATAAATTAAAACGCAAAAAGATTAATCACAGTCCATAGCAGCGTAACAAGCCGCGTTCGCATCCCATCTTGCATCTTTACACCAGTTGGAGTCGCTACCGTACTTTCCACATGTCTCAGAGGCATAATTCACTTCTTGCGCACAGATTTCCCACAGATCAGGACACGGATCATTATGGTCAGATGGCGATGCACCCAAGTCATTAAACACCGTGAATCCGACGGTTAATACAAAGAGTACCCCAAGAATCGGGAGGCTGTTCATCCAAAATTTTTTCATGGTTGGTCTGTTCCTTTCTGTTTTTCCCGTTGGTGGCATTGGAGTTTACCAAACCACCTAAACGGAAAATTGGGTTCGATTTTGATACCTTCTACAATAAAACGCTAAAACAGGTTTAGCACATAATCAGGGACAATTATTGTGCCAATTAAGCAATTATTGTGCCAATTAGAAGAATCTTTGTAATTCGTGAGATTAACAACAGAAAACCGTGTAAATTTTGCCGATTTAGTAAATCCTGCATACCCAATTCTGCACATTTTCCTCGATTTTGAAACAGATAGACTTAATGGGTGCCATCCAAACCCTCTTAATAATAGACTATTTTAACAAACGCCTAAGTTATGTCAAATCCGCATACCCCTTATCAAACATCTCCTTATTGATGTACAAATCGTCTGACTCCCGCCATACATGCGCAACGACACGGCGGTAAAAATCGGTAGCCACCGACTTGATTCTAACGCGCTTCCGCTCTATGAGCCATCTCAAATACGCCGTAGATTGTTGACCTTCCAAGGTATCACTTTCGGGTGCGTTTATATTTGCTAAACGGATTGTCTGGCTACATGTCTTAAAACTATCACCGTCAATGACGGACGTTACGTACGCTGAGTATTCGTTCATTTTTCTTACCTCTTCTGAAAATAAATTATAGCTTACTGGTCGTCTCAGTTGCTACAAACAGGTTCTCGCCCCCAAAGAACTGAAATCGTCATCAGGGTAGTTATCGGTTGTCAATAGGCACTCCTTTCTCATAGGGGTATTTATAGTGACAGCTAAAAATAATAAGACACGTTCAACGACTTAGCACGATTAGAAGTGCAAGTATCGTGCCAATTTGAGAACCTACGTCATCAGTGGGTTCTTGACAAATTAGCACTATGCAAATCCTGAGCGTTCGGCAACTTGTACCTATTTAATTCCGTAAATTTTGCACAATTCGGTAAGATATGGGAATTGACGCGCAATATTGAGAAGAGATAGGAAGAGGAAATCTCTTGGGGTAAATGGAGGCGTTTAGGCTTCGTTAACAGAACAGGGTACTTAACGATTTTCACGTTGAAAACGGAGTACGCCGTTCTGTCTTGTGCCGATGTAGAAGGTATTGGAATCAACGGCAAATGCGGTTGCCGTGTGGGGGAGTTTTGGTGCAATCTGTTCTAATGTGTTTGTCTCTATCCGATAAACACCGCTATCACATACAGTGTAAACCGTTATGCCGTCAACAGCGATTCGGTCAATGACACACCTATTGCCGTCAGCATCCGTGAGTGCGTGCCACATTTCACCGTCTCGCGAACACATAACACCTTTGTCCGTTGAGACATAGACGGTTGAACCGGCAAACAGCATCTCTTTGAAGTAGCCAAACGAAAAAGCGAGATTCGGGGTAATATTGCGCCAAGTGTCGCCATTGTCGACTGATTGGAAAAGACTTCCGTCACGTTTACCGACATAGACAGTCTCTCCAGAAACAGCAAGGGTTAACCCTCTGTTGGCATCATCAGGTCCGGATAAAGAACCAGAGTTTTCCAAACCTGTGTCGTGCCACGCCGTCTCGCCACGCTGCCATCTGAAAAGTTTATGCCTATATTCCATGAAGAGGGTATCTTCACTGAAAGCAAAGGTCCTATTCGCTTTCCATTCTTTGACAACGCGATGTTCATCAGCTTTCCAATGACCCTGTGCTATTACAACATCGTTACCGTTTGTCCAAGCGTCTCTATGCCAATTTGGGCCTTCTGTTTGCAAAGGCCCCCTCTTAAAATTCGGAACACCTTCAATCGTTAGAAACATATCACCGGCATCAGAGAGGCGAAAAAGTGTAACTTTATCAAATTCAGAGACACTTGCATAGAGAACACCGTCAGAGATCGCGATTTTCGCGCCTTTCAGTGGAGCATTTCCATTAGTTCGCAAGCCAACGGATTCCCACGACTCGCCACCGTCTATAGATTTGAGCGTTTCCGTAGGTGTTAGCGCGTAAAGCGCGTTTTTGATGGTAAACAGATTTGGAATATGGGGATTCACCAGTCCAATTGTAAAGGGTTGCCATGTGATACCACTATCTGTCGAGCGAGTAACCCCTGAAACGTCAGATTTGTAAAAATTATCTTTGTCCAACGCCACAACAGGAGAAACGCCGAGGGCAGACATATTGGGACCATCTCCAAGATCTGTCCATACTTCGCCACCGTTGTAAGAGAATAGCATCCCGCCGGGACCGATTACCATAAGAATTTTTTCAAATGGAACGAGCTGAATTGCAGTCATTACCTTAGTCGGAAATTTATGGATATTGGGTGTGATATCTGTCCATGAGTCACCAAAGTCGGTCGAATAGAAAATCTCGGGAGCAGGATTTTGGTTTAATACAACCACAGGATATGTGATTGTCCCCACGTAGAGTCTGCCTTCAGCAACTGCCAACGAATTAATGCCTTGTGAAGTCGGTACAGTTAACTTTTCCCAAGTATCAGTAAACCGGAACAGTCCGTGGCTTGTCCCAACAAACAGAGCATTATCAATAACCAATGCGTCCCAAATTCGGAAACTGGGACTGCCCAAATCCATAGTCCTTTCGGATTGCAGGACCTCACCTATGGATTCCCACACTTTACCGGTATCGTTGGAACGAAATATCTCTGTTTTCAGCGCGAGGAATATTGTCGTTTCGGCATCATCTGATCTGTAGGTTTGTGGTTTATCTGTGATAACCAAAGCAACGGGGTGTCCCTTAGGTCGCGTCCCGATCACATCTAACGTCTTACCACCGTCGGTTGAAGTTAGGAGTTCATCTGAGGTTAGAAGATATAATGTACCCTCGTGTTCTGTCATCACCGGTTCAAACTCTCGGTTCGGACTCCTGGAATTGACGAATGTCCACGCGTCGGCTTTTTCCGAAAGTCGATAGAGTCCTGTTTTCGCAATCGCATAGAGGGTGCGGTCAGATGTGAGAAAGAGTCCGGTTCTCGCAGCGTCTCCAAATCCTTTCGTCTGAATCCATTGCGGTTCTGTTTTGCGGTTGTCTTGTCCATCCGCTTGAACGGTTGCGATAAACGGTGATTCTGCGTCGAGTGTGGTGCTACTATTTTCACCCTGTATATCGGCTCTCCCGAATTGGGTACGGGCATCTGGTTTGCGCTTCGATTCTTTGAGAACGGATACGTCAATCAGTTCCACTGTCATCTCCGATGTCGCTTCAAAACTGTAGGGCTGTTGAAAGCGTGATAACATCAACGTTCCTGGGGCTATCAAGAGAACCACCAAAAGGGTCGTTGCGAAAGAGATACCCCACGGCAACCAAGGTTTCCCTACAGATGGCGAGTCGGGCTTAATCTGTGAGATTTCGCGGGCGATATTCTCTGCCAACGTTGGCGGCACTCGGAAAAGACTGGAGGCATCCTGGAGCAGGTGTTCCTGTTTCTCTAATCGTTTTCGGGCGCGGTTGAGACGGCTTTTAATAGTGTTCGGTGATACCCCCAAGTATTCACTTATCTTTTCACAAGACATCTCCGCAAGATAATGGAGGGTTACGACGGTGCGCTCGCTCTCTGGGAGCTTCTGGAGGAGACGTTTGATAATTTCGCGCTGACGTTCGAGAGCACTCTTTTCATCGCGTTTTGATTCATACTGCGTATAGCAGAACTCCTCTATTTCTGATGCTGACATCGCATCAAGTGATGTTATGGAGAGATGCTTCTTTCGGAACCATGTAATACAGTGCCGTGACGCAATTACATACAGCCAACCCGGAAAATGGTCTGTCGGTTTCAGGGTCGATAGTTTCTTATACACCTTGAGGAAAACATCCTGTGTGAGTTCTTCAGCGATGTGAAAATCGCCTATTTTCCGCCAGACAAGGGCGTGTACCCATTTCTCATATTTTTTCACGAGCGTTGTAAACGCGCTCTGGTCGCCTTCTAAGGTACGCCGGATTAGTGCGAAATCACTGGCTTTCATCTATTACTTTCCCCCAAAATTAAGAACGGTGCTCTCAATATATTAGGACTTAACCCAAGTTGCCATTTGCGTAACGAACGCGAGTTAAATCATAAAAATCGTAAAATTGTAATTATAATTTTCTAATGTTATATTATAAAAATATGTTTCAATATGACTATTATAGCACCGCTCAAGATTAAATACAATATAAAAGTTACGCTGCCTAAGATGGCAACTTTTAAGTTAGGACTTACGCAAAATGCGGTCATTTTGCCTATTACGCCATCAGAGCCTGTGGATATCCGTGGTATCTATGAACTCTCCAGATTGCACAAACTAACAGTTTATGCCACAATGCGTAAGTTCTATATATTAAAAACGCGGACATAGGACCAAAAGGTTGCATAAAAGTGCAAATTCGGGTTTTAGAACGCAAATTATTCGCAATTAATGTTGAAAATGTGCTTAATCTACACAATGTTATGGCAAATTTCGCGCCAATTCCCCAAAAAAAGTTTAATATTGGTGCTTTTTACAGTGTTGAATCGCTCGAAATAGAACTGTTTTGAGGAGATAAGAAAAAAGGCGCGTAGTAGACGCGCCTTTTAGAGGGGGCGGTAGGTTTTAAGAATCTTTTTGTCTTGACAGTAAGAATCTTTTTGTCTTGACAGAAAGAGAGCACAATAGTATGCTATCGCCAAGATTTAGTTATTCTCTGCCCCTTCATCAATCCAATCAATGAAGAGTTGGATTTGGTCGGCATCCAAGGGTGGCCCGCCGGGAGGCATACCGCCGCCGTCAATACGATTGACAACAAGGCTGCCATCGCCATCGCCTGCGGTGAACGCCGGACCGCCATTTCCGCCTTTTTTGAAGGCATCGTATTGACTGAGGTCCAATCCGGTAAAATGTCCAGCGACATGACATCCTGGAACTGCACACCGCTCCGCGAGGATCGGCTGAATATCATCCTTAAAAGAGACCCCCTCTACAACAGGTTCTTCGACAGGGGGTGGATCAGGCACCGGTGTCTGTGTAGTAGGAGGCGTTGTCGTCGTCGGTTGAAGGATATCCGTCATACCGGTCGTGTCTTCAGTCGTATCGCCTTCGTCGCCACAACTGGCGATGAAGACTGCAGTTAGTAAGATACCGATTGCCAAGATAGGCAAAAACAGACCCTGTTCACGCCGGTTAACTGAACGCATAAAAGATAAATTTATCACAATAGAATTCTCCTTTTTCTGAGAATGTGTTTTTTAGCAAGCACTTCGCTATTTTGTATTCAGTCATGAGGGTGGCACATAACTATTTAGCATAGCACCACAGGTTTCCGATATGCCACGCCTCTTATATTTCGCGATCTAATTTATGAACCACTCCCCTATAGGATACCACCATATTCAGGAGAAGTCAACATGAAAATTTTGATCAATACCGATATTACACCTGAACAACAGCAGCAGATTGAATCGGTTTCTGATGAACTTTCGCTTGTGAGACCGAAGAATTCCGAAGATGCCGTGCGCGAAATTGTAGACACTGACATCGTGTTCGGTGGGTTTAACCGTTCGCTCTTTGAAAAAGCGGAGCAGTTGAAATGGGTCCAAGTGCTTTCGGCAGGGGTTGACGGATTACTGTTCCCTGAATTCGTTAAAAGTGACGTCGTTCTGACGAGCGCGAAAGGATTTGTCGGACCACACCTTGCAGATCAAGCATGGGCACTGCTCCTCGGACTCCTGCGCGGTATTGGACGCTCGGTGCGCGAGCGGACGTGGGATAACAGGATGTCTATCCGCCACGCGACGTGGGAATTGAGCGAACGGACGCTCGGTATCGTCGGACTCGGTGGCACCGGGATCGACGTGGCGCGTCGGGCACAAGGGTTTGATATGCGTGTTATCGCCGTTGACCCAGAAACAGTCGAAGCACCTTCGTTCATCCACGCTGTCTGGAAGATGGATCGATTCCACGATCTACTTGCAGAATCAGATGTCGTCGTTATCTGTGCGCCGCTGACACCGGAGACGCACGGTATGTTCGATGACGCAGCGTTTGAGAAGATGCAATCACACGCGTTGCTAATCAACGTCACGCGTGGTAAGATTGTAGACGGGCCGGCACTGCTCCGGGCACTCACTTCGGACAGCATCGGTGGGGCGGGGTTAGATGTCACACCTGAAGAACCGCTGCCAACCGATAGTCCGTTATGGGATCTGCCGAATGTGATTATTACACCGCACGTCGCCGGTGGTTCACCAATCCGCTTGGATCGGTCGGTTGGACTGTTCTGTGATAACTTAGAACGACTGCTCGTCGGTAAACCGCTTCTCAGCGTGATTGATAAAGAGAAGGGATATTAGTTAGAGCGCACCATTAGAGACAGGCGAGGCGGGACGCCTCGCCATGTCCGTATCATGCTCAGATGTCCAATTCAGCGATTTTAACGAGTTGTTTCCCGATATTGCCACCTTTTAGCATGCTAATAAACGCGGCAGGTGCGCTCTCAATTCCGCCCTCTTCAATCGTCTCATGATATTTGAGTTTTCCTTGTTGCAACCATTCTGCCATTTGTGCAAGTGCTCTTGGGTGGTGGTCAACAAAATCGAAGACCAGAAAACCTTCAATCCTTGCGCGTTTGGTAATCATGTGCCATAGGAAACGCGGTCCCATTTCCGGTTTCTCTAAATTATATTGTGAAATCTGTCCGCAGATAACGACCCGTCCATTGATTCTTAAATTCGGGAAAACGGCATCCGTAATTTCTCCGCCGACGTTGTCGAAATAGACATCGATACCATCCGGCAGGAGTTTCTGCAGTTCAGTGTGATAATCGGTAACGTGTTTATAATTAAAAGCGGCATCGAATCCGAGTTCGTTAACAATATAATCAACCTTTTCATCGGTGCCAGCGGAGCCGACGACTCGGCATCCTTTAATTTTCGCGATTTGTCCGACGACAGAGCCGACCGCGCCTGCAGCACCAGAGACAAAAACGGTCTCTAACGTCTGAAGTTTTCCGACCTCCAATAGACCGAAGTAAGCCGTTAAGCCCGGCATACCGAGGATTCCGACCCCAGTTGAAATAGGCGCGATTGTCGGGTCAATTTTCCGTAATTCATCCGCAGCAGCGACACCGTATTCCTGCCATCCGATATTCGCATTGACGATATCCCCGATCTTGAAATTCGGATGTTTCGATTCGATAACTTGTGCAATAACACCACCGACGATCACCTGATTAATCTCAACATTCGCAGCGTAAGACTTCACAGCATTCAACCGTCCCCGCATATATGGATCAACGGAGAGATAGATCGTTTTTACCAAGACTTGATCGTCTTCCGGTGTCGGAATCGGGGTTTTGACTAAATTGAAATCCGATTCTTTTGGATACCCGACTGGACGAGATGCAAGCGTAATTTGATGATTCATAGAACGACTCCTTCGGGGGGTTAAGCCCTTTTATTAAATTGGACAGGATCTTCGCCGTGAATGACAATGAGTTCATGCTCTGGAGCATCCCAATCAAAAACTTTAACAATAGGAAGGATAACACGTACCGCCAATCCGATACGTCGTTTATCGGATCGGTTCGCCTCTGAATGATGCAAGGTGCGTTCGTTAAAGAGCACAAATTCGCCGGGCTGCATCTCTAAGTTGACAGCACTGCTTGTATCGACGAATCCGAGGTCCCCCATCTGTCCGAATGCCATATCCGAGGTCGCTTTCACGTGCGGTATCACCTTTCGGTGTGAGCCGGGGACGATCTGGAGGCAGCTATTTTCCAATGTCGCTGAATCGACGGCAATCCACGCTGAAATGATGATCGGGGGCTCAAGGGGCCAGTAGTTGAAATCTTGGTGCCACGGGATCTCTTTAGCACCCGGTTCCTTGACGAAAAAGTTCGTCCGCCAGAGCAGGAGATCCGGCCCGTAGATAGAAGCCATCCGCTTGACGATAGCCGGATGCGTGGCGAGCTCATGAATTATGGGAGCGTCGAGGTGTCGGTTATGTACTCTATTTTTGTGGTCCGGCGCATCGGTTTCCAGAACCTTCTCGATTTCTGGTTGCATGCTGAGCATATCTTCAGCACTGCAGAGCGTATAAGGACCGAGATAGCCTTGTTCCCAGAACTGTTCTCGTTCTTCAGTGGTCAACATATATTTTCCGTTTTGCATAGTATAAATCCCCTCATCGTCGTAAATCGGACGATTGCTACGAGATTTTGAAGTCTCAGGTAAAATGGTCGGCACTCGGTTTTTCACCACCGCTGGCAGAAACTACTCTTGACAGACGTGGACTTTAATCGCACCGGAGGTTTTATCGGCAGACACACGGAAGGCTTCGCTGATCTCCTCAAGCGGATAGTAGTGCGTCACTAATTGCGTGGCATCGACTTTCCCAGAGTCTATCAACTCAATTGCAGCCTCAAAATCTGTCTCCATCCCGCTATAACCGTAGCAGTTGGAACCTGTGATGAACGCTTCCGACCAGACGATAGTGGAGAGGTTCACCTCAAGCGGTTTGTAGTAGCCTGCGACGAGTACGACGGCACCCTGTTTCCGTACAATCGTTGTGGCGATGTTAAAGTTCTCCGCACCACCGACGGTTTCGATGACCGCATCAAAACCGATGCCGTTTGTCACATCCTTGACGTATTCTTGCACATCGGTGTCCCCAACATTGACGATGTGATCCGCCCCCAATGCTTTCGCCAACGCCACCTGCTGCTCATATTTGACGGTAATCAATGTCTCTTTAACACCTGCAGCAACCGCATCCGCCAAACAGAGTTGCCCGATAGTGCCGCCGCCGATAATGGCGATTGTGTCTCTGGCGTTGGCACCCGAACGCGCGACAGCACGGTGTGAGACTGCGAGTGGCTCAACGAGTGCGCCCTGCTCAAACGTCATCCGTTTCGGTAATTTAAAGAGCCCCGACTGGTGTGTTGCCGTAAATTCGGAAAATCCGCCGTGCATTTTCGGTGAGATCCAGGCTCTGTTGACACAGAGGTTGTACTGACCTGTTTCACAATACTTGCAGGTACCGCAGTGCGAGAAACATTCCACGGCGACCTTATCCCCGATTTCAAAACCTGTTACGTCGTCTCCGAGCGCAGTGACGACACCACATGTTTCATGTCCGGCGGCATGCTCATGCGATTGTCCCCAATGTCCGAAATAACTGTGCAGATCGCTGCCACAGATGCCGGTCTGTTTGGTATCAATAAGCACAAAATTAGGTGGCGGTTCGTTACGTTCAACTTCATGAATCGCGATTTGTTCAATACCTGTGTAGATAGCGGCTTTCATCTTCATGAAAATTTCCCCTTTCGACAATCGGATCTTCGGCACGTTTCAATAACATGAGTTACGACGAAATTCTCAGCAGGTACGATGTATGCTCACGCTCTCTTTTCCGTAGGACTGAATATCCGATTTTTTTTGAGCGCGGTCTGGGTCCCTGTGAGCTGCATCAAAATTGCCCGTTTATCGGATTTCCCGACGCTGGTCTTCGGAATCTCGTTAACAAAGATGAATTTATCTGGGATCCAGAACTTAGGAAATTCCGATATGAGTTGTTTTCTAAGGGTATCCGAGATGTCCGCATCGGTGCGGTTAGAAACCGCACCTACCGGTGTAAGGGCGAGGACAGCGACGGGTCGTTCACCCCACTTCTCATCGGGTATGCCGACAACCGCTGCTTCTTGAATATAAGGGTGCTTTAGGAGCGTGGTTTCGAGGGCGATACTTGAAATAGATTCTCCACCGCTTCGGATGAGCGACTTCGCACGGTCAACTATTTGGACGTAGCCTTCCGCGTCAATTGTCGCCATATCGCCTGTGCGTAACCACCCGTCAGTTGTAAAGTGTTCGGGTGTCGATTCAATTTTGTAGTACCGGTTCGCTGTCCACGGACTCCGCGCGTGAAGTTCACCGATCGCTTCACCGTCCCACGGGAGTTCTTTAAAACCGTCAGCTGTCTCAGCTGCGAGGCGGAGCTCAACACCCGGTATAGGGCGTCCCTGTTTCGCCTTGATTTGCCATTTCTCGGTATCCGGTAAGTTCTGATGTCCGGCACGCAGTTTCGAGAGTGTCCCGGTAGGCGACATCTCTGTCATCCCCCATGCGTGGCAGATTTCGACACCGAGTTCTGTTTCATAAGCCTCAATAAGAGCGGGTGGCATCGCTTCTCCGCCGACAATCACTCGCCGCAAACTGGAGATGTCCGCGCTTCTTTTTCGCAATTCGGGATAAGCCGCTGCCCAGACCGTCGGCACACCTGCAGCGACAGTAACACCGGTATCAGCAATAAGGTCCGCGATAGAGGTAGGTTTGACACCCGGTAGCACAATATCTGCGCCTGCAAACATACTCGCGTAAGGCAGTCCCCACGCCATTGCGTGGAACATGGGGACGATCGGCAAAACGACATCCGCCTCTGTCACTCCGAAGACATCGGCTTGATTCGCTGCAAGCGTATGGAGAAACATGGATCGGTGTGTGTAGAGAACGCCACGCGGTTCACCGTACGTTCCACTGGTATAGCAGAGTCCCATCGCCGAGTTTTCGTCTCGGATATCCCATGTATACGCTGACTGAGCATCCGAAAGCAGTTGCTCGTAGCAGGTATCCGTATCCGTGGACTTCCGACTGAAGTAGACGGTCTGTAGCGGATCAATCTTATCTTGCAACGCCTGAAATTTCGCTCTATATACACTATCAACAAAGACCAGTTTGTCCTCTGCTTCGCGCACAATTTGCGCTAACTGCGTCGGCGAAAGACGTACATTGAGCGGATGTAGCACGGCACCGAGGCACGGAATGGCGTAGTAGAGTTCCAGATGCTGATAGGTGTTGGAGGCATACGTTGCGATTCTATCGCCACGCTGGACACCCAATTCGGTGAGCGCGTTCGCCAATCGTTTTACATGTTCGTACAACGTCGCATAGTCATAACGATGCAGTGTTCCGTTGGGCAGCAGTGTGGTAACCTGCTTATCCGCGTGGATACGGCATGCGTGTTCCAAAATCTGTACGAGTGTTAACGGATAATCCATCATAAAGCCGGACATTTTTTAAAGATTCGGTTTTCCTTCATCAAAAACAGGTTTTTAATATTTATCACAGGACAAGGATTCTACTGATGCATGCAAGAATTGTCCAGTTTCTCTTTATTTTAGCACAAAAACTACGTTTTTTGTAAAAAAAGCGACACCACTCGCCACTCTCAAACTTTAATTTGCATTCTCCGAGAAAAATGATGCATAATTAAGCATGCGGACACATAAAATAGAGTATTCGACCCATGGAAAACTACACCTAATTCGTCCGATTTTAACAATAACAAACATAGGAGAAAAAAATAAATGTCAATATTAGACCATAGAAGGTATTTCTGGTGCGTTATAACGATTCTATTAGGCTTCGCATTCGGCCTACCGATGACTGCGAGTGCTGAAACCCTTAAAGTAGTCGTTCAAGACCAAAACGGGAACGCTATCCCGGAAGCCAAATTACAGATCGGGAACCGAGAACAGACGACAGACGCATCTGGCTCCGCTACGTTCGAGGACGTGTCAGGTGCCGAGTCCCTGACAGTGTTAGCGATCGGTTTTTCGAGCAAGCGGATTAACATCGCTGTTGGACAAACAGAAATAGCAGTGGTGCTCGCGCCTGTGCAAACGGTTGATGCGGTTGTCGTCGTCGGTACACGTAGTATCGGTCGGCGCGCCTTACAGGCACCTGTCCCAATTGAAGTGGTTGACAGGGAGCAGCTCAGCATTACCGGTCAATCCGAAACCGGTCGCGTCCTCCAGATGTTAGTTCCGTCTTTTAACTTTTCGAGTTCAACGATTAGTGACGGTACGGATGCGTTGCGTCCTGCGACACTGCGCGGTTTAGGTCCCGATCAGACGCTCGTGCTTGTTAACGGCAAACGTCGGCACAAAAGCGCGTTGTTGCACGTCAATACATCGGTAGGTCGCGGCACGGCTGGTACAGACTTCAATGCGATCCCGTCATCAGCGATTGAACGGATTGAGGTGCTACGCGACGGTGCGGCTGCACAATACGGCTCCGATGCTATCGCCGGTGTGATCAACATTGTGCTGAAAGACGACGTGGATACAGGTGCCGCCGACATCTATTGGGGACAAACCTACGAAGGCGATGGTGATACATGGAATGGAAACGCGAACTACGGTATGAGCGTCGGTGAAGGCGGGTTCCTCAATCTGACTGCTGAATGGCGCGACAGATACCGCACAAACCGCGCCGGGGATACAGGTCAGTTCCAGTATAGTTTGTTAGAAGCCGGTCCTGACGATCCAATTGCTGTGATAAATGGAGAAGAACAGGAAGGGATGCAGTTTGATTCACGCGAATATACGTTTGAGCGTCAGAACTTCCGGATCGGGGATGCCGACTCCACGCAGAAAGTTGGGTTCTATAATTTCGGAATCCCGCTCGCTGCAGGTTTAGAACTCTATTCCTTCGGTGGACACTCCTCACGCCAAAATAACAGTGCCGGTTTCTATCGCAGAGCCAATCAAGCAGACCGAACCGTCACAGAAATTTATCCAGACGGTTTCCTGCCAGAGATTAACACCGACATCGGTGATACCTCTCTCGCTTTAGGGGTGGCATGGACACACGAGGCGACCGATCTGAACGTGGATGTCAGTGTTAACCACGGATTGAACACGTTTGATTTTTTGATTTCCAACTCTTTGAACGCCTCTTACGGTCCGAGCAGCCCGACTTCAGCAAATGCCGGTGGCTTTGAACTCTCACAGACGGTGTTCAACTTAGATGTGACCTATCCGCTCGACTATCAATCCTCGCTTATCAACCTTGCTGGCGGTGTCGAATTCCGCAGAGAAGGCTACGGGATTCATGCAGGCGAACCGCTTTCATGGATCAACGCTGGACTCGGCGCAGACGGTGCCGCGGGTGGCATCCAAGTTTTCCCCGGATTCCGACCCGACAACGAAGTAGATGAAAATCGAACCAATATCGCAGGTTATGCAGACTTTGAATCCTATCTCAGTGGACAACCGGGAAGTGGTCTCCTCGTCGGTGCAGCGGTGCGCGGTGAGCAGTACAGCGACTTCGGCGCGACTGTCACTGGAAAAGCGACGGCTCGCTACGATCTGATGAAACAGGTTGCGGTGCGTGCCGCGGGTAGCACCGGTTTCCGCGCGCCTTCGTTGCAGCAACTTTACTTCAATAACATTAGCACACAATTCAAAGTAGACGCTGACGATATTGATAATGATGGAAACACAGAAGAGCTGGTGGCACTTGAAGTCGGTACGTTCCGGAACGACAGTGATGCCGCACGTGCGCTCGGTATTCCTGAACTCAAAGAGGAGGTAGCATTCAACGTCTCCGGTGGTTTCGTATTGAAACCGGTTGAGAAGATGTGGCTCACTGTAGATGGATTCCTCATTCAAATCGACGATCGGATTGTTCTGAGCGGTAGTTTCAGTGCTGATAGCGTCGCAGGCTTAGCCTCAGCAGGGGCGAGTAGTGCCCAGGTGTTCACAAACGTTGCACAAACACGTACACAAGGTGTTGATGTCGCAGCAGGTTACCTGTTCGCTTTCGACAACGAATCCTTGCTTAATCTCCGGGCTGCGTTTACGTGGGCGGATACGGAAGTTATCGGTGATGTGGATGCGCCAGAAATCCTCATCGGACTCGAAGACACCCTCTTCCCTTCACAGGAACGTTCTATGATTGAGGAGTGGCAGCCGAACACTCGCATTAATCTGAGCGCGGATTACATCGTCGGCAATCTCACTATCGGCGGTGCCTTGCGCTACTTCGGTAGCTACACCGTTCAAGAGGGCAGCGGTGACGACCCGGCACGTCAGACCTACGGCGGAAAATGGCTCACCGATATTCAAGGGAACTACCAACTGAACGAAGGACTTTCGTTAACCATCGGTGCGAACAACCTGCTCGATCAGACCCCAGACCTGAACGAAATCGGACAATCCCGCACCGGAACTTTAGAAGATAGCACCGGTCATGTTATTGTTGACTCACCGGGTGTGTTCACTTATTCGAGAAGGTCTGCCCCGTTCGGTTTCAACGGTGGACTTTACTACGCGAAGTTGTCCTATAGTTTCTAAATTGTTCGCAAACAGACACGCGTGCAGGCGAGGTTTGTAACCCCGCTTCAGAAATCATCAACCTGACGTAAATACCACAATGCTGTGGTTAACCTTCAGAGAGAACTCTTGTGGATAAGGATTGCTTATTTCCTTATACGGCAAGGAGTTCTCTTTGTTATTTTTTAAATAGAACTCATATCTCTTACAGAAAGGCTTCCAAAATGTTAATTTCAGAAAACAGACGATATTTCTGGTGCGTCGTAGCGATTTTATTCGGCATCCTACCATTATTAACGCCGATAACCGCCAGTGCTGAAGCACTTAAAGTCATCGTTCAAGACCAGAATGGGAACGCTATCCCAGAAGCAAAATTACAGATCGGGAATCGAGAACAGACGACGGACGCATCCGGGGCGGCTACGTTCGAGGACGTGGCAGACGCAGACTCGCTGACTATAATAGCGATCGGTTTTTCGAGCAAGCGGATTAACATCGCCGCTGGACAAACAGAAGTGTCAGTTGTGCTTGCGCCCGTCCAAACGGTTGATGCGGTTGTCGTTGTCGGTACGCGTAGTATCGGTCGGCGCGCCTTAGAGGCACCCGTCCCGATTGAAGTGGTAGATAGAGAACAACTTAGGCTTACAGGACAATCCGAAACCGGTCGTTCTATCCAGATGTTGGTACCCTCCTTCAACTTTCCGAGTTCAACGATTAGCGACGGAACCGACGCGTTGAGACCGGCGACCTTGCGTGGCTTGGGACCCGATCATGTCCTCGTGTTGATCAACGGTAAACGCCGTCACAAGAGTGCCTTGCTTCACGTCAACAGCTCTGTCGGTCGCGGCACTGCCGGAACAGATTTCAATGCGATCCCGTCGGCGGCAATCGAGCGGATTGAAGTGCTACGCGACGGTGCGGCTGCACAGTACGGGTCTGATGCCATCGCTGGTGTTGTTAATATCGTGCTAAAAGATGATGCGAATGCAGGCGATGCCGACATTTATTGGGGACAAACTTATGAGGGTGATGGCGATACATGGAACGCTAACGCCAACTATGGCATGAAAGTCGGTGAAACCGGATTCCTTAACCTCTCCGTTGAATGGCGTGATAGATACCGCACAAATCGTGCTGGACTTACCGGGACGCGACAATACGATTGGGTAGAAGTAGACCCAGGCAGGCCACCGGACACCACGATTGAGATTAAAGACGCGAACGGAAATGTGACAGGTGAAAAACCGGTCTGGTTCGATCCGCGTGAATACTACTTTAACCGGAAAAACTTCCGTGTCGGGGATTCTGACTCGGTGCAGAAAGTTGGGTTCTATAATTTCGGCTTGCCCTTGACGGAAGCGTTAGAATTATATTCGTTCGGGAGTTATTCCACACGCCAAAATAATAGTTCCGGTTTCTACCGTAATTCCAAGGATACCGGTCGCAATGTGAAGGCGATTTATCCAGACGGATTTCTTCCCGAAATTAACACTGACATTGAAGATGTATCCGTTGCATTCGGTGTAACTTGGAAACACGCCCCAACCGATTTAGATGTTGACATCGGTTTCAACCACGGTCTGAATACATTCGACTTCTCCGTTTCTAACTCTCTGAACGCATCTTATGGATCCGGCAGTCCAACGTCCGCTGATTCCGGCGGCTTTCGACTCGATCAAACCGCTTTTAATGTAGATGTCACCTATCCGCTGATGTACCAGTCGTCACTGGTGAACTTAGCGGGTGGTATCGAATTGCGTCGGGAAGGTTACGGTATCCGCGCAGGTGAACCGGTCTCTTGGTTCAACGCGGGTCTCGGTGCAGACGGTGCCGCGGGTGGTATCCAAGTTTTCCCCGGATTCCGACCCGACAACGAAGTGGACGAAAACCGAACCAATATCGCAGGTTATGCAGACTTTGAATCCTATCTCAGCGGAAAGCCGGGAACGGGATTGCTTGTGGGTGCAGCGGTGCGCGGTGAACAGTACAGCGACTTCGGCACTACGATTACAGGGAAAGCGACAACGCGCTACGACCTGACAGAACAGATTGCGTTCCGCGCGGCTGGTAGTACCGGTTTTCGCGCGCCTTCACTCCAACAAATCTATTTCAACAATATCAGCACACAATTCAAGCCAGACACTAACGACGCTGACGGTGATGGAAACACAGCCGAACTGCTACCGTTTGAGGTGGGGACATTTCAAAATGATAGCGATGCGGCGCGTGCGCTCAACATTCCAGAACTTAAAGAGGAGACCTCCGTCAATGTCTCTGGTGGCATTGTCGTCAAACCGGTTCAGAACCTATGGCTGACGGTCGATGCGTTCCAGATTGATATCGACGATCGGATTGTGCTGAGTGGAAGTTTCAGTGCGGATGCCGTACCTGCCTTGGTAGCAGCTGGCGCGAATCAGGCACAAGTCTTTACAAATGTCGCCGAAACGCGCACCCGCGGCATTGACGTAGCAACAGGTTACTTACACGCTTTCGACAATGAATCCATCTTGAATGTCAAAGTTGCGACGACTTGGGCGGATACGGAAGTCATCGGTGATGTGGAAGCTCCCGGTCCTATCCTAATCGGTCTTGAGGAAATTCTTTTTCCGGAACGAGAACGCTCTATCATTGAAGAGTGGCAACCGAACACTCGCATTAATATCAGTGCGGATTACCTCATCGGTGATCTCACTATCGGTGGTGCCTTGCGCTACTTCGGTAGCTACACCTTTCAAGCGGGGAGTGGCGAGAGTGCACAACGACAAACGTATAGCGGAAAATGGGTCGCCGATATTCAAGGAACCTATCAGTTGAATCAGTCTTTAGTGTTGACGCTGGGGATTAATAATCTTCTTAACCAGTTGCCCGATTTGAACGAGGTGGGTCAAGCGCGCGGGGGTACGCTAATAGATAGTACGGGGAGAGTTATAGCGGATTCGCCCGGCGTTTTCACGTATGACCGTGGTGCTGCGCCCTTCGGTTTCAACGGCGGATTTTACTATGCGAAATTAGCCTATCGTTTTTAGGAGAACTGTTATCGGTAGGACTTAAGCAATTTCTATTGCATCTATTTGCACGGTGTGCTAAATTGAGTTCGAGATTTGATTCTATTAAGGAGCGTAATGAATGCATCGAAACCTTTTAATCTTCTGTGTAGTGGTGCTGTTTGTGGGTGCCGTTATTGTACTGAATATCCGCTCTGTCGAGAGCCAGAGTGATATGGTACAGCGTGGTAAATACCTTGTGGACGCAGTCTCCGCGTGTGGATATTGCCATACGCCGCGTGCGGGTGCTGAGTATAACATGAATATGTACCTCGCCGGACATCCTGCAGGGCAGCCTTACCCACGCTACAATTTCAGCATGATGCAGCAGGGCATTTTTACCCTCACATCACCGCAAATGAGCGCGTTTTCTGGTCCCTTCGGAACGAGTTTCGCCTCGAACCTGACTCCCGATAAAGAGACGGGATTAGGCGAATGGACGGAAGAGATGTTCATCAACGCAATGCGTACAGGACTGCATCAAGGGGTCGAAGGTAACCGCGCGATCTTACCACCGATGCCTGTGAAGCACTATGCGCAGATGAACGACGAAGATTTGAAAGCGATTTGGGCGTACCTCAAGACGATCAAACCTGTCAAAAACGAGGTGAACCCACCCCTGAATCAACGCGGTCGTCCGTATTAAAATGGTTAACAGTTAACAGTTATAAGAGCACTCTTCACTGAAAACTGATGACTATTAAAACTGATAACCAAACATTTGGAGATATTTTATTATATGGCAGGAAAAGATTCTGTTCGTATCGCTGTCGTCGGGATGGGTATCGGTAGACCCAACGGCGCAGCACTTGCAAGAAACCCACGCGGCAATGTCGTCGCACTCTGCGATCTACTTGAAGATCGGATGAAAGCCTTCGCTAATGATTTACCCGGCAAGGTCAAATTTTATACAGATTACAAAAAGATGTGCAAAGCCACCGATATCGACGCGGTATTTGTTGGTACGCCAAACCAATGGCATGTTCCGATTGCGTTAGAAGCGGTGCGGAACGGTAAGCACGTCATGGTAACGAAACCGCTTGCCGATTCCGAGGAGGCGGCAGAAAAGTTAGTCACAGAAGCGGACGCGGCGGGTGTCGTTAATATGATGTCGCTCTCCACACGTTTCGGGCATGACTGTCAACACCTCGGTAACATTGCCCGCGAAGACTACTTCGGCGAACTCTATTACGCACGGGCACGGAGTGTCCGTCGTAACGGAATCCCGGCGTGGAATCTCGGCTTTATTCAGAAAGGCGGCGGCGCGTTCCGTGATATGGGTGTCCACGTTCTCGACGCGGCGTGGTGGATACTCGGACTGCCGAAACCGATCGCAGTGTTAGGTGCTGCTGGCGCGAAGTTCGGACCGCGGGGTCGCGGCTACTGGAACCGCATGAAACCACCGAAAGAGACCTACGAGAAATATGATTCCGACGACTACGCGGGTGGGTTTATCACTTTTGAAGGTGGAATCGGTTTGCAGGTCGAAAGTTTCTGGGCATCACACCAACCCGACGAGTTCCAAATCGAACTCTTCGGAACGGAAGCAGGCGCGACGTTGAGTCCGCTGCGGATTTTTCGGACAGACGAATCCGGTACCTCTGAGGATATAAACGTGAATCTCGGACCGAGCAAACATAATGAGGCGTGGGACGCTATTGCCGATCACTTCATCGAATGTATCTTAGATGACGTGCCTTGCCAAGCACCCCTTCGCCACGGGCTGATCGTGCAGCAGATGATGGAAGGGCTGCTCAGAAGTGCTGAAACAGGACGAGAAGTCAAGATTGACGCAGCTGTAGAGGCATAAAAAATGTTACTGTCGTTCACACAACCTCTTTGAATAACCGCAAGGAAAATTGAAAAAATGGCAGCAGGAAAAGATTCTGTTCGTATCGCCGTCGTCGGGATGGGTATCGGTAGACCTAACGGCACAGCACTCGCTGGAAACCCACGCGGCAATGTCGTCGCACTCTGCGATCTACTTGAAGACCGAATGAAGGATTTCGCCAATGATTTACCGGGTGAAGTCAAATTTTATACAGATTACAAAAAGATGTGCAAAGCCACCGATATTGACGCAGTCTTCGTTGGCACACCGAACCAGTGGCATGTCCCGATTGCATTAGAAGCGGTGCGGAACGGTAAGCACGTCATGGTAACAAAGCCGCTGGCTGATTCTGAGAAAGCGGCGCAAAAATTGGTCGCAGAAGCCGAAGCAGCCGGTGTCGTCAATATGATGTCGCTCTCTAAGCGTTTCGGCGATAGCACTCAATACCTCGGCAATCTTGCACGCGATGACTACTTCGGCGAACTCTATTACGCACGGGCACGGAGCGTTCGGAGGAGCGGTATCCCGAACTGGAATCTCGGTTTCATCCAGAAAGGTGGTGGCGCGTTTCGTGATATGGGTGTCCATGTACTTGATTCAGCGTGGTGGATCCTCGGATTACCGAAGCCGATCGCAGTGTTAGGTACGGCTGGCGCGAAGTTCGGACCCCGAGGACTCGGCTATTGGAAGGGAACAAAAGCACCGAAAGAAATCTACGAGAAATATGACTCCGACGACTATGCCGGTGGATTTATTATTTTTGAAGGCGGACTCGGCTTGCAGGTCGAGAGTTTCTGGGCATCACACCAACCCGACGAATTTCAGATCGAACTCTTCGGTACAGAGGCGGGGGCGACGCTGAAGCCGCTACGCCTCTATCGAACCGATGAAGAAGGTAAATTCGAGGACATAAAGGGGAAGCCTCCAAAGAGTCAATATAGAAAGTCGTGGGATGCTATTGCCGATCACTTCATTGAATGTATTTTAGATGATGTAACCTGCCAAGCACCGCTCCGACACGGACTGATTGTGCAACAGATGATGGAAGCACTGCTCAAAAGTGCTGAGACAGGACAAGAAGTCAAGATTGACGCAGCTGTAGAGGCATAAAAAATGTTATTTGAACTGACAACGCTATGCAACGACTTTGAAAAGGACGGCTTCGCGATCGCACCGAACTTGTTTACGCGAAGTGAAGTCCAACGACTCAAGTCAGAATGTATCGACATCTTGGAAGCCGTTAAAGCGGAGACAGGTTCAGCCGCTGGACACGGCGTACATGTCGGTTTAGCGACGCGGAGTCCAGTCTTCCAAAAGGCGGTCGGTGACGAGCGGTTACTCGACATCTTGGAAGGTATCCTCGCGCCGGACATCGAATTTTTGAGCGATAAGGTGGTCTTCAAGAGTGAGGCGATGACCTTCGCGAGTCCGTGGCACCAAGATTGGCACTATTGGCACGGTGCACACAAAGTCTCGATCTGGGTGGCACTCGACGATGCGACTGTCGCAAACGGATGCCTCAAACTTTTTCCAGGTTCACATAAATCCGCGATTCTCCACGACGGCGATGCCAACGATGGACACGGGTTCGGGAACCGGTTGCGTCCGGGTGCGGTCGATGAAAACCTCGCCATCACAGCGGAATTGGAGGCTGGTGGTGCAGTCTTTTTTCACGATTTGACGCTCCATTCCAGTCATCCGAACATTTCTGGTGAGGAACGCTGGGTCTGGATTCCGACGTATCGCGACGCAAACGCGGAAGACAACGATTACCCGTGGGCTGTTGCTGCGAAAGTTTTACGCGGCGAAAAATTGTCTGAATCAGGATTTACAGGATTAAAGGATTCGCAGGACTAAAGACAATAACATCAAAAACGTTAGCCCGTAATGAAGTAGATTGCAACCCCCCTTGATCCCCCCTTATCAGGGGGGCAGGCGAGTACGCCGCAAAATGGAGGGCGACTCTTAACAAATGCGCGTGAGGTCCCAGATCCACGTGTTTAACCGCAAGGAAAATTAAAAATATGTTTAAGAATCTAAGTACCGGTGCGATTGGTATCCGGGCGAATATGAGTGAAGGTTTAGAACTCGCAAAAAATGCCGGGTTTGACGGATTAGACATGAATATCGGCGAAGCCGCACAACTCGCAGAAGAACACTCTGCACAATACGTCAAAGACCTCTGGTCAGATGCCGGTATCGCCATGGGTGGCTGGGGTTTCGGTGTCAGCTGGCGCGGTTCCGATGCCGAGTATTATGCCGGTTTGGCGGAGCTACCGGAACGCGCAGCACTCGCTGCGGAACTCGGTTGCTACCGGACGACTACGGTCGTCGGTCCCGCCTCAAACGATATGACGTATCAGGAGAATTGGGATTTCTCCGTCAAACGGTTGCGTGGTGTCGCCGAGATTCTTAAAGACCATGGACATTCACTTGGACTGGAATTCATTGGACCGGCAACGAGTCGTAAGAGTGCCAAACATCTCTTCGCCTATTCCATGGATGCGATGTTAGGACTCGCCGCTGCTATCGGTACCGGTAACGTTGGACTGCTCTTCGATACATGGCACTGGTACACCTGTCGTTCCACAGTTGACGATGTGCGGAAACTCTCTGTATCCGATGTCGTCTACGTCCACATCAACGACGCACCTGCTGGCATCGACCCGGACGATCAGATTGACAACATCCGATGTCTGCCTGCCGAAACCGGTGTGATCCCGCTCACCGAACTGATGCAGATCCTGACGGAGATCGGTTACGAGGGACCGGTAACGCCGGAACCTTTCAGTAAAGCAGTGAACGAGATGGAACCCGCCGATGCAGCGAAAGCGACTGCGGAATCATTGGATCAAGTGTGGAAAAATGCAGGTTTATAACTGTTGACCACCTCATGGGCGGCAGGACCACTTGCTTTCCATAATGCTCTACGGAGAAAACTCATGGAAAAAATAAAAACTGTTGACATTCATGACAAGGTTTTTGAGGAGACCTATACCGCCCATATCCAAAAAAATGGTGCGAACTGGCTTGGACAGATACCAGACGTTCCAAAAGTCAAATGCGAGGCACCTACAGAAGCTGTACTCCTGAAAACCCTTGAAAAAAAACTTCATGAGGCACTCGTCGCTGAAGAAGAGGCTTGGGAGAAGCAATTTGAAGAAGATGTGAAAGCCGGACGGCTGGATCACCTTGCCGAGAAAGCTATTAAGAATTATCGAGAAGGCAAATACCGAAGCATAGACGAACTACAGAAGTTATTGTAGTATGGAACATATTCTTGATGACGATTTTTGGGATGCCTACGCTGAACTTCCGCCCAATGTCCAAAGACGTGTCCCTCAGAAATTTCAACTCCTTCGGCAAAATGCCAGACATCCTTCTCTCCGTTTTAAAAAGGTTGGAGACCTTTGGGCAATCCGAGTGAGTAGAGGTTATAGGGCTTTAGCCCGTCAGGAAGAAGAGGGTTTCATCTGGTTTTGGGTTGGAACACATAGCGAATATGAGAGACGGATTTCATAAGCGGACTTTCGTTTTCCCTGGTGTCTGTTCCATTTGCCCATTATACGATTGTCAGAAGTAAGTACAGGAGAGTAACTCAACGTGCAACTTATTAATAAAGAGAGCATCCTCGCGATGACGCATTTATGGGAAGGCGAGCGGTTTCCCGACGGACGACCGCGCGTTTCCGACGATATCCTTCGGCGTATGAAGGCGATCAGTATTGAGCAGGCGTGGGGTGTCCTCAACGGGAACGGCTATAAATTTCAGTTCGCTGGCGATTGGATGAACCTCCACCCCGACCGGATCCTCGTCGGCAGAGCGGTGACGTGTGCCTTCGTGCCGATCCGCCCGGATTTCAACGACGCTGTCTCTGCACAAGGCGAAAAAGATGGATGCGTCGGCGGTCAGAACTCATGGGTGATTGACACACTCGTTCAAGATGACGTTATCGTCGTGGATCTTTTCGGTAAAGTGAAGGACGGCACCTTCGCTGGTGACAATCTCGGCAACTCCATTTACGCGAAAACGGGGACCGGTATGGTCATCGACGGCGGTATCCGAGACTTGGACGGTATCTACGAGTTGCCGGATTTCGCGACGTTTGTGCGCGGCGTAGACCCGACAGGTATTGCGAACGTCACGTTGACCGGTATCAACATCCCCATCCGTATCGCGGAGGCGACGGTTTTACCCGGCGACATCGTTTTAGGCAGGCGTGGCGGTGTTATCTTTATTCCGCCGCACTTCGCGCAGCAGGTGGTCGAGCGCGGTGAAGAAGTCGCACTCCGAGACCGATTCGGACACCAACGGCTACGCGAAGGTATCTATACACCGGGTGAAATAGATCGTAAATGGTCGGACGAAATCGAAGCAGACTTCGCAAAATGGCGTGAGAATCAGGAATAAAATATATCTGAATCAGGATTTTGGGTATCCTGTGAATTCGGATTTCGGAGAGGTCCCGAAACCCCGTAGGGGTAGGGTTTCCCAGGGCTATTTAGTTTTCGGCTTTTTCTTCCAATTTTGAACCTCCAGGCCCGGTAGGTGCGGTTTGGAACCGCACCGGAACTCGAAAAGAAAAATCAAACGGCGTAGAAAATCCGATAATTTGGTTAGAACTAAATCACCCTGCAGGGTTTCCCGCCCACCATTGACAGAAAATGTGCATATTTAATATTCAAACTCGTTAAACAACAGTTTAGGAAACCGCAACTACACGGTTGAAGGAGAATGACCACTCAGGAAAAGATAAAACTCACATGGCTCGTGAATATTGCTGTGGTGTGTTTGGGTTTAGGCATTATGCTGCCGGTCATGCGGATTGATGCAAACGATGGTACTATCCGAGGATTCATCATGGCGTTTATCACACCCGGCCCTTCAAGTTATTCGATTTTGAGTAGCGTCTGGGCACTGGTAAAGAAAGGGGTTGTCATGGATATTTTACTTGGTGGCATTATCTTTCTTTTCTCAGTTGTTTTTCCTATCCTGAAGTTAAGCGTGTTCTATCATACGCTCAGCGGCGGCACGCCAAACAGAGGCATCTCAGCATTCGTCCACAAATGGGGACGGTTTTCTATGCTTGATGTCTATATCGTCGCTATATTGATACTAACGATTAGAAGTCTCCCCGGTGGTGCACAGATAAAGCCGAGTTGGGGACTATTGCTATTCACAATCTCAATTCTTCTCAGCCTCTACATTTCAACGCGCCTCGAGGCGAAAAATAGTTGAAGTGTATCCCACCTTTTGCTTCCATTTCAATCTTTTTATTCTTTTTTTTTCAAAAATTGTAAAAGATATAATCTATTATCGCTATATCCCAAAAAAGCAAAATTTCAACTTGACAAATATTTTTTTCATACGTATAATCAAAGGTAATTGGTCATTCGTTAAGGAAGCAACAATTTACCCGTGCTTTTCAAACTCACGTTTTTTATGACAATTTAACCCAAGTTGTCATCTTTGTAGCATAACCTGTTAGGTTGTGCCTCGTTTTTTCGCAAAATGGAGCGAGAATCAGAAGTGAAATATATCTGAATCAACAGGGTTATTTAGTTTTAAATAAATTGTCGGGTTGTCTCAATTTTTCGATCTTCCTTTTAAAATCCAGTGCGGTTGCAAACCGTGAAGAAACACCCCAGCAAAACTTTACAGGGCCTGGGGTGTCTAAAATTGGACGAAAAAACAGAAAACTCAATCGTCCTGTCTGAATCAAGATTTCCGTTTGACATTTAAGAAGAAAACATGGTATAATTTGTTATAAAGTTTGGGCAGTTTTAAACATAGTACTTCACTGGTGTTCTGTCCACCGTAAAATGAAAGTATTTAGAATGCGTCTGGTTTCCGAGCTGTGGTCGCGATCTCTGTCCCCTTCAACTTTGGTGTGAAAAAGTACAAACGTGCAGGGGTGCTACGGTTTTTTGCTTCGGTATAAATGTATTGTTGGGTTTAGTTACATCCCAGACCGAAACTCGAAAACAAGTACTGGAAAGTACTCCTGGAAACTTATGCAGATTGTCCGAATTTTTAATTTTTATTATCCACTTGTAAGTCACGTTCGCCTTCCCAGCATATTTTGCCAAGTCCTGCTATACAAGGTAACACCATCGTACACCGCAAAATGATACTGAATACTGAATCGATGTTTAAGGAAACGACTATAGGATATGTCTATATTTTACAAAATGATGCAATGCCGGGCCTAATAAAAATCGGCAAGACATTCCGTGATAGTACGGAGCGAGCAAAGGAGCTCTCAGCCACAACAGGAGTGCCAATACCTTTTGAGGTTGCTTTTGAGTTATCCTCCGAGAGATATGAAACGCTTGAAAGGGAGATGCATAACAGACTTGCCAAGTACCGTGTTGCTTCTAACCGTGAGTTTTTTAAGTATCCAGTGAATAAGGCAATTGCTTTGCTTGAAAATCTTGAGACTGAAAAGCAAGATGAGATGAGAACGGAAGCTTTTAAAGATAAAAAGAACCTTATAACTCGCGTATCGAATTTTTTCAAGCAGTTCTTGCGACCTAATACTAAATCTGATGACTCCAAAAAAATTAAGAGTGATAATGGGGTACCTACTGAAGCGGTAGAAACAGGTAGCGGGTCCGTTGAACTAACACCACCAGCCAGACTCCCAAAACCGAACCTCAATTATATAACCAAGGACAAACCTTTGCAAAACGAATACAAGGAAAATACGGTTAAGCCAAGTTTAAATGGCAAACCTTATTATAGTGAAGAAAATGGCTTCTATTGGGCTGCGAACCACCAAGGCATCGTTGAGTGCTTGCCCCAACATATTAAGCGAATTATCCATAACGAGGAATTAGAAATCGCCTCTACTCGCGACGAACTCGAACAAGAACTCAATGCTTTGGATGAAGAAGTAGTCAAGTTAGAAGAACAAAAACGCGAATGTGAACAGGAAATCAAAGGACGCTTCCAAGAACTCGCCGAGAAGAAAGAAGAATTAGCAGGACTTGAGGTCCAATTGAAAACACTATCAATAAACAGATTAGAACCTATTGCAACTGAAGGGATGTCTGAAGATTCCAACCCTGAATTCTTCAATACTGCGACTGTTGAAAATATACCTGACAATCCACTCATAAAGCGGTTTGAAGAAGAAATTAACGATTTGTATCAGGAAAAAGCACAGATAGAACAAGCAATTGAGGAAAAGAACCAAGCATTGGCAGATAGGAAAGAGGAACTTGCAGGGCTTGAAGTCGAATTACAAGGTCCAACAGAAGCAGAATTAAAGTCGATCACCTTGGGCACCTCCGCTCACGACACTACGTCTACCAAACACCGAGCTTCTGGTATAAATATTATTACTGCGATTATCTCTACTATATTCTGTGTTTTCCTTGCCATTTATCTTTTCTTTTTTTACGCTTCCGCCGTTGATAAAGCCTTCTTTCTAAACACAGAAGCAATCCAAGCTCAATTAGCTCAGGGAACCTATGCTGGAGTCAATGATGTTGTTAACCCCAGGGCTTTATTCAAGGCTTTCCAAGGTGAGTGGAATCTGTTCGTCGTTATGTTTCCATTTGTTTTCTTAGCCTTTGCAATTGCGCTCGACTACTTCTGGGAACAGAAAAAATGGGGATATTTAGTAGCAGCAGTATTAGCAGCTCTTACATTGATATTTGATGGCATACTTGCAATTCAGATTTCGCAAAAAATACACCAAGCCAAAATCCTCATGGGACAAGAGACCGAACAATGGCACTTCAGAATGAATGACCTCAATATGTGGACAGTTATTTTTTGCGGTTTTGTTGTCTCGCTGTTAGTCAGCATTACTTATCATGTGATGAATCAGCGGTGGAAAGCTGCGGATCCTATCCAAGAAAAATCTGAGGCAGAGAACATACGCGAGTCAGAAATAAAAAACGAAAAGACACAACGTGAGACACGAATTGCTGTCTTAAAAGCCGGAATGGAGAATTCGCAAAATGAGATTAAGCACCTTAAGGAAAGAAAGAAAATCACAGAAGAAAAAATTGCAAAAGCCGTTAGGACACCAATTGATAGCCAAATTGCCATCTTGAATGTCCAAACAGACAACTTAGAAAGCGAGATTGAACAATTCAAGAGTAGAGATACAAATCTTCAACAGAAGATCGACAAAACGCGATCAAAAATTGAGGAATTGTTCGGGAACGTTAATAAACGAGTGGTCAACCGCAATAAGATGGAGTCACAAGTTAACCAATTCTTGAATGGATGGTGCCGTTTCGTCGCCCATAGCGGCGATGGTACTTCTGAGGTATCCGACGAAATCGATAGAGTTAAACAAGTTGCAAATGATACACTCGATCTCTATTACCAAGGTGTCCCTGACTATTCCGATTAACTACGGCTTTGTTCTACTATGTAAACATCTTGCACACTGTCAAGGTGGGCTTTTATCACAGTTATTTCGCGGTGCGAAACTCACAAAAAAATATATCCAATACTCACGACACAAATTGCCCAACTTTCGTAAAGGAGTATCATATGGAAAAAGATATTAAGGTTTTGGCAAGAGTATTCGCTGTTACTCTTTTGTTGTTAACAGTTGGGTGCACAAGCGACAAATCAGATGCCAAGAATATCTCGTCAGAAGCATCGCTTATGAAACCGGTAAATATTATTGTTATTATTGACACTTCTGACCGGGTTTCCCAAACGAAGAATCCTCATCAAGTAAAGAAGGATATTAAAATTACAGAAAGTATCGTTAATATCTTCGAGGAAAGATTTGTACGCCCAAATCTGTATATCGGCTCTAAAGACACACTTGCTTTTGTCGTCCCCGAACAGCCAAATGTTGATTCAATTCAACAGCAAACATTAATGAATCTCAAAATTTGGCCGACACCTGAGCAAAGAGCAGGTGGAGCTCCAGAATTTAAAAAAATGAAAACCAAACTTATTGGAGCAATCGACGCATTGTACCAATCTGTCAGTAAACAGAAGGTATTCACTGGATCGGATGTTTGGAAGTGGTTTCGAGATAGTGCAGAAGTCTACCTAAAGCCTGACGCTCTTAACTACATCATTTGCCTCTCCGATGGTTACCTTGATTTCAACCACGATATTCAAATCGAGCGCCCCAAGAGAACCTACATTTCTTACCATCAAGTCGCCAAGTTACGCGAGACCCCAAACTGGAAACAGAAATTTCACACTGAAAAACATGGTTTGTTGGAAATTGGAGAAGACTTCAGCAATTATAACGTGAAGTTCCTGATGGTTGAAATTGCACATCGGCACATGCTTGACTTGGAAATTGTTAAAGAATATTGGCAGACCTGGTTGAAATCAATGGGTATCACAGATTCCCAATTCCTATCTACGCAGGATGACCCGCAAATCGTCATAAGGAAAATTATAGAGTTCACTTCAACAGAGTAACATTATGAACGTCTAAGATCCACGTGATAAAAAGATGGCAGAACTCCGTTACTCCGATCTGGAATTTTGCATACTTTCTCATTTACCGCTATTTTTTTCCGAGAATATAAGTAGTATAAGTTGCTGCCGTTGTGAGTATATCTCTTGATCACGTGCAATGTATTTGAAAATTTGACTTTTTGCGGTGGGTATGGTATACTTTAACGTGGTAATTGTCTAAAGCACGCAGGCAGAACAAACATGAAAATCGCTAAGAACCTTACAGACCTCATCGGGAATACACCGACGATTCGATTGAACGCCTTGACCGGTAAGGACGATGCGACGATCTTCGCGAAATTGGAGGCTTACAACCCGGGTGGCAGTATCAAGGACCGGATTAGCTATGCTATGATCGTCGATGCTGAAGAACGCGGGATCCTCAGAAAAGGGGATACGATCGTGGAGCCTACTGCTGGTAATACAGGGTTAGGACTCTCTATCGTCGGCATCGCGAGAGGCTATCCTGTTACTTTGACGATGCCAGAAAATGTGAGTCGCGAGAAATATGAACTCCTCTCTGCCTTCGGTGCGAAAATTGTGCTGACCCCGGAGCACGGTGGTATGGCGAGTGCGATCTGGGAGGCGGAGAGAATCGTCCGACAGAACCCGCGGCACTATATGCCGAACCAATTTACGAACCCCGCAAACCCCGAAATCCATCGTCGTACGACAGCCGTCGAAATCCTCAAGGCGATCGGCACTGATATCGACTTTTGCGTTATAGGGGTCGGCACCGGCGGGACCTTGACAGGTGTCGGAGAGGTGCTGAAGACAGAATGCCCGAATGTGAAAGTCGTTGCTGTCGAGCCTCGTGTTTCAGCGGTGCTTTCCGGCGGTAAACCCGGTCCGACACGAATTGATGGACTCGGCGCAGGGATGGTGCCTGAAGTGCTTAACGTGGATATTATCGACGAAGTCATCACTGTCTCGGAAAAAGAGGCGTATGAAATGATGAAGACTATTTCGAGGACGGAAGGGTTGTTGGTCGGGATGTCGTCTGGTGCAAACGTCTATGCGGCGTTAGCGGTGGCGAAGGCACAGGGACCTGATAAAACCGTTGTTACGATTCTTCCAGATACCGGAGAACGCTATTTCAGTTTGAGTCGTTATTTTGAAATCGAATCGGACATTATGGATACACTTCCGTAACAGAAAAGTCCGGTTCGGTGTTTTTGCTGGGGTGTTTCCCCTAGGAAACCGAACCTACCAGGGCTTGGGGATAGAAAAGAAAGTCCGGTTCGGTTACAAACCGAACCTACCAGGACCTGGGGTCTAAAGGAATACCATTAAAAATTGAAGTACGCAGTCGATCAAACGCTCTGCCAAGAAATTTTGTTGACGGAGGAGCCCCAAGAAATCCTCTTCTCCCTCTTTAAGCGGTTCAAAGAACGCGCTGCGATTGTCACCAGTGGTCAACTTTCGGGTATGGTTTTGATTCACTTGGCGGCTGAAAACGGGTTGCCGTTCCGGGTCTGTACGCTTGACACACTTCGCCTCTTCCCAGAGACCTACAACTTCCTTGAGCAGGTGGAATCGCGCTACGGCATTGAGATTGAACAGGTTAAACCGGAGCCCCAAGAAGTTCAAGATATGGTCGCACAACACGGCGAATACCTGTTTTTTGACAGTAAAGCGAAACAGGAACACTGTTGTAATATCAGGAAAGTGCGTCCGATGCAACGACTCCTCGAAACATTAGATGTCTGGATAACCGGTCTACGTCGGGATCAGTCGGATGCGAGGAAGCAGCTCCGAAAAGCAGAAATTATCTCATCAACGACGCATCCGGTGCTGAAGACGAACCCGCTTATCCAATGGACCACGGAGGATGTCTGGGAGTTTGTCCGTAAAAACGAAATTCCTGTGAATCCGCTGCTTGAAACGGATACACAAGGTCACTATTACGACTCCATCGGATGTATCATCTGCACAACACAGATAAGACCGGGCGAACCGAAACGCGCCGGACGGTGGCGTTGGCAGAACGGAGCATCCGCATCAGAAAACGCAGATACCGAAGAAAATAATAAAGAGTGTGGATTACATTATTCGATTTAATGGCTACAAAAAAAGGAGAAAAATATATTATGGCTGTAATAGTCCGTATTCCGACACCGCTGAGACGTTTGACGCAGAACTTGGCGGAAGTTGAAACAGAAGGTGCCAACATTGAAGGCATTATTGAGAACCTCGAAGCGAATTATCCGGGAATGAAAGAGCGTCTCTGTGATGAAGGCGGGAATATCCGTCGGTTTGTAAACATCTATCTTAACGATGAAGACATCCGTTTCCTCGACGGAAAAGAGACCGCTGTCGCAGATGGTGCCGAAATCTCAATTATCCCAGCGATCGCTGGCGGAAATTAATGACTATCGGCTGTCAGAGAGATTATTAGCACCTGATCCAGTTTGAATTTTAGGGCTGGTTTGTAGTAGTGCGATTTATCGCATGTTTTACGGATCAACAACGGGTAATAATGCACTTCGCATTTGGGGTTTTTGCTTAGAAGAAATCCGCAGAAACACCCTATCAAAGACCCCAAGCAAAAACGGTGTTTCTTCAAGTACGCCGCAGAATTGCCCTACTACGAACAGGGTTTACCTATTTAATTTGAGAATAAGAAAATGGACACAACATTAGTGTTTTTAACCCCCTAAATCCCCCTTATCAGGGGGACTTTAAAACTGCTGATTGCTATGCTAACTTTGCAAATAGAAACCCTCAACGTGATTTGCGAGCATGCGAAATCGGAGTTTCCCGATGAATGCTGCGGTGCTATTTTGAGTGATGGGGTTCAAGAATCTGTCTGGAAATGCCGGAACATACAGAACGAATTGCATCGGGAAGACCCAGACATGTATCCGCGCGATGCGCGTACAGCTTACGTGATACACCCTGACGATTTATTCAAGGTTACCAAAGCATCTCAGACACAACAGATTAAGGCGTTTTATCATTCACATCCGAACCACGAAGCCTATTTCTCGGAAAAAGACAAAGCAGACGCGACAATGTGGGATGAACCGACTTATCCGGGTACGACCTATCTGGTGATTTCTGTCTACGGGACTGAGGTCCGCGCTGTGAAGGCTTTCGCATGGGACGAAACCGTAAAGGATTTTGTTGAGGTTGAGGGTCCCCTTGTGAATACCTAACACGGTAGTGTAATTTTTTTTTATCAGAACTTACGCAATTTTATAGGTATTTGATGAGTCAAGCGGGGTTCCAAACCCCGCCTGCAACGGAGGGTGCGTAAGTCCTATCGATCTTTAAATTGTGCTATCAAAGCGCACAACGGTTTTGTGTGCTATATTGAGGCAAGAACCATGCAACGCTGGCGAGTCTATCTTGCGCAATTTATGCCGGACATCCGCGTTGTCAAGGCACCCACACTCAGACCCTACGTAGGACTTCTCACCTTCTCCGCCGCATCCCTTGCAATCGCTATAGGGATGACTCTCCAGAAATACATTGTTTTTGAATACCACTCAAGCTCCGGTGTCGTCGGTTGGCTCAGCGTTAACGCGTATCCGAAACAACAGGAATACTTCTACTATCTGCTGGCACTCCTCGGTATCCCGATAACGATATGGCTATATTGGTTCGGATGGTGGACCTACTCGCGCTGGTGTGCCAAACGAACCGCACAACCGATCGCACGTGTGCTTAAAGCAAATGCGTTGGCATCTGTCCCGTTATGGCTCTGTTGGTTACAGGTCTACTATATCGGTCAGAATATATGGATAGGGTTGGTCTTGCCGATTGTTTTGTCGGTGTTGTTGAAGTTAGCACTATTGTATTGGCGGTATTTTCCGGGACTGTGGTCTTCAAAAAACACAGTTGAAAACCCCGCCAGCGAAGAAGGTGAAGCAACGAGGGGCAGCGGCTATAGGCACCCGAAGTTCTGGCGCACTGGACTTGAATACATCGTCCTTCCGATTTTTATTTATCTCCTGATCTACTCTGGAAATATCCACGGCAATATAGATCTATTCCATGAAGGTGAGCGACTCGCACCGCTTAATGAGATGCTGCGCGGTGGCATCCCGTTTCGGGATGTCTATATCCAGCACGGGCTCTTCCAAAACGCTTATTTGGCGTGGATCGGTGGTCAAATCTTTGAACCGACCCTGTTCGGCTTGCGTACAATGGAGCGTGTCCTAAATCCGCTCGGTTGTGTCGCCCTCTATCTGCTCGGTTTACAGGTTTTTCGGGGCAGATTCCTGACCGCTTTTTTATGTGTGCTTATCGCTTCCGGGACAGATTTCTGGGTATCAGCACGGCACAGCCTCGGCTTAATAAGCTTCGCCTTCGCTGCCAATTTCCTGATGTTTCCGCAAGGTAGATCAAAGCGCAGCGTCCTTTCGCGGAAACTCCTCCTCTCTGGACTTTTCACGAGTTTAGCCTTCTGGTATAGCACTGAAATCGGTCTATATTCGTTAGGTGCAATCGGACTGTTTCTGGTAATATATGCGCTTAGTAGGGGGTTTTTGCTTGGGTGTTTCTTCAAGGTTACCTCGCCCCTACGTCAGAATGAGGTGACCTCGCCCCTACGGCAATCAGAAAATGGACAGGGACCAGAAAAGGGTGTGAAGAAACGGCTATTTCCGATCATCAGTTATAGTTGTGGGGTATTGTTAGGCTTTCTTCCAATAGCCGCCTACTTTTTTTCACACGGTGCCTTGGACGATGCGATCTGGAATTCCTACATCCAGTGTCGGTATCAATTGGCGACGTGGGGACTCGCGTTTCCGTCTCTGTCGGAAACGCTAACGCTATTATCGTCGGAAGGGTGGTCTGCTTTCATCTTCAGTGTAGGATTTCGGTGGTATCTACCGATCTGTGTCTTTCTGATTATCGCGAGTTACCTGACCTATCGCGGATTATCCGGCACCCATTCAGCCAACACGATGAAGCTTCTCCTCCTACTCCTCGGTGGTGTCGCCTTCTTCCGGACTGCCTTGGGACGTTCAGATGGCGGACATTTAACGTTCGGTGCGACTTTCTTATGGCTGCTCTGCCTACTTCCGCTGGAGGGCGGTATTCTCAGAATGTTCCGTGCCATTTTATCGTCATTCAGAGGTAAAACCGCTTGGCACAACGCACTGAAGGCAGCGTGGGTGCTGATTCCGATGGCAATATTCTGTTGGTACGTTGGCGAGGTACACCGACCCCTGTCAGGATTCAATGGGAAGTGGCAGCGGTTGCGTCAGAACCCGTTCAAGCAACGGGTTGTCTCCGAGGAATTGGCACGCGCAGGCGCGGTGGACATCCCCGATGATCAAGTCCAACAGATTCAAAAGGTGGTCGCCTATATCCAAGAAAACACCGAACCGAACGAAAAAATCTTTGATTTCACGAGTCAGGGGGCGTACTATTTCTTTGCGGATCGACCCGGTGTCACACGATTCCATCAGGTCTCGTACGCATCGACACCTTCGATGCAGGAAGAGGTGATTGCGGCACTTGAACGGGACAAAACACGCTTGGTGCTTTTTAAGACGGGGGGTTGGTTTGATGCTGTTGACAGTATCCGGGTTGAGGAACGACACCCTCTGATTGCGGCATACCTACAAGAGAACTACGAACCTGCAATAAACATCAACGGCACGGAGATTCTGATGCGGAAATAACTATCCTTGCTGTTCAATGAAGATCCGGTAGATGTCCTCAAAGAGCCTGACATCTGTGAGCGTATCTTCGGCTGAAGAGCGGAACGGTTCATCGTTGCGGACGTTCGCGACGAAGTATTCCGCCTCTCTGCGATATGCCCACGTCCAACTCGGTCTCGGAATCGGACGCGTCATCTCTTGTGCGTCGCCTGCTCGATAGATTTCGACCTCTGCGGGTGTGTTTTTCAATAGCAACGGCGGTGCCCACGTATGAACCCAACCGTTCTCGAAGTAGATTTGGCTATGCTCATCCCAACGATAGTGTGAAACGTGTCCAGTTTCGAGCGTTACACGGATGCCGCCCATATCAAAGATGACGACACCGGAATATCCGTTCGCATCTAAATCGACGGCTTTGACGGTAACGTTGTCGCCAGCATCAAGGAACCAGCGCATTAGGTTGATATTGTGTGTATACTGCTGAAGGTATCCGAGATAGGAGCCTCGGTATTGCTCTGGTATCCATTCTGGGGTTTTGACGGGTGCGCTCGGTCTCGGTTCGTCCGTGCCGTCTATATGGGTATCGAGATTGCAGACCCAATCGCCGCCGAAGCCGTGATTTCTGGCGTACGTCAAGCGACCGAGTTCGCCGGTTTCTCGGAATTGTGCAACGTTCTCCTTGACGATCTCGTTTCCGGCATCGTAGCGTTTCATGTATCCGACCATCAACTTCTTACCGGACTTCTGCGATGCTTCGACGATTGCCTTCGCCTGTTCAGTGGAGACAGCCATCGGTTTCTCCATGAAGACATGCTTACCTGCTGAAAGCAGATCCTTAGCGATTTCACCTTGTAAGGCGAAGTCGGCAGAAACCGCAACGGCTTCAATATCAGCGTTCTGCGCGAGTTCCGTGTGATCTCGGTACAGTTGGGGGATACCGAAACGGGTTTGGACTGTTTTGCCGAGTTCAGAACGTACCTCTGCGAGTCCGATGAGTTCACAGTCCGGGACACTCATAAAATTCGGGATATGGACTTTCTGTGCCATGAACCCGCAGCCGATATAACCGAGTCGAATTTTCTCCATTTTTTTTACTTTCCTTGCGGTTCAGTTAAGTAGGTTACACCAAAAACGTTTTAAGACAGTTTCTGCGATTCTATCTGTTCAACAGCTGTTTTAGCACCTTCTCGGACGAGTGCGGAGGCATCATCTTTGGCAAGCTGCTTGAGTTTACCAAGACTGAGGCTGGCTTTGAGTTTTCCGAGAGCGACTGCGACAAAGTAGCGTACATCGGCATCTTCATCGTCCAACGCCTCTAATAATGTTGTCGTATCCGTCAAGGTGGCGAGGTGCCGGTCAGCATCCCCGATATTGATAAGTGCTTGCGCGGCGATCCGTCGCGCATGGATGTCCCCGTGCCGCAGGGAAGCAAGGATCTCGTCATTACCTGTCGGTATAACTGTAAGGTTGTCCCAATCGCAATCCAAGCAGAACCATGAATTTCCATCTAACCGCCGGAGATTTTCGTTCCCACACGACGGGCATTCTCCAAATTCCTGTTGTTGGGCCATTTTTCTTGTCCTCGGTTACGGCACGACAGAGCGCGCCTACTCCTTTAAGTTTCAGTTTCGTCGATCATAGGGTTGGTTTCCATTTCCGGGAGTTCGCGCCAGATTTCAGGTCCCTCTGGTTTGAAGTTGATCGTTGCGATGAACTGCATACCGTGATAGAAATTAATTTTGAACTTTCCGCCGCCGAAATTGTGTTTGAGATATTCCATTGGTGCTTCAATCAATGGCCCCATTTCGTCGGCGTGATAGAATGCCAGCGGTTTAAAGCGTACCGTATTGCCCACAGGCTCCTGCACAAGGAGTTGTGCTGAGGTTGCAGGAAAGAGCAGCTGAAAGGCTTGCCAAAGGTCGGCAACGCTCGGATTCGGATTCCCGACCCGCTTTTTAAAGTCGTTCTCAAGATATTCTGAGAAGGTATTGAAAACCCAGTCCATGATTACAGCGGTGCCTTTAAGAAGTCCTTCCAGTCAAAATTCGGCAGAGGGAACTCCTCTGTGGCTTTGCATTGTCAAAATGTAGCGGCTTTCTCAAAGAAATCAATATCCACACGCTCAACCCCAGCTTCTCGTGCATTCTCAGCGACGCGCTGGACGACCATCTCACGGACAAACGGGATCGGTATCCGTTTAACCCGGTGTTCAACCTCCTCGGTACAAGGCACCGTGGTGTTGTCAAGATAAGGACCGTCCTGAAGTGCGGCTTCGTCGGGGTGGTCACATGTCTCTGGTACGAGTTGCTGTAACCGCATTGAGACGTAATTAGTTACCCACTGTTTAAGTCCTTCTGCTTTCTCGGTATCCACTTGACTGACATCAGAACGCTGTTCTAACTTTTCGTTGATACTGACGAGTAGATTCTCGACGCGCGTCAAGCGTTCCTCTACATCTGTAATCCGTTCGTTTGCCTTATTCTGTTCGCTCATATTTTCTCCTTAAATTGCCCAGTATTTCCAAAGGTCTTCTGGAATTTCGTATTTAATCTCTTCTCGTTTTTTATGGGAGTAGCGTGCAAAGATACCGAAACGTGGAACCGCTCGGACATTTGCTGAACCGGTATGGCACAAAAACGCGTGCCAGAGGACAACATCACCAGCGGCACCTGTAAACTCACGTGGACCCTCTGGTGATAAATCCGAAAGCACATGCCACCCCCAGTCTTTGATGTCGTAGAAACTGCCATCAATCTGCTCTGGATATTGAAGGAAGTATTTGTGCGTCGAGTTGTGGCTACCGGGCCAAAAAACGAAGGCACCACCACCAGGTTCAACATCGTAGAGATAGGTGGTCGCACCGAGCATAAAGGGACTCCAACCGCCAGGACCGTAAGCGTCGATGTGTCCGCTACCGGGCATTGTCCATTTCTCTTCAGCGTTGGGCCATTTGACGAGCGGAGAACCACCACCGCCCGTGAATTGTCCATCACCGAGCTGCGTGGTAATCTCTTGCATCGCAGGTAACTGTCCGAATAGCGGTGAAAAACTGAAGTTCTGTACCACGTAGTCGTTGGACCACGTCTCCGGCGTATTGAGACTGGAATTAAAATGTTTCCAGATTTGCTCCCGCCATCCTTCTATTATCTCCGAATCAATAAAATTTTCAAGGATAAGATATCCGTTTTCCTGAAAAAATGTTATCTGTTCTGTTGTAAGCATCTAAGTTCCCTCTATCGGTAAAGGGCTGATAACCGTTTTTTAAATTGCCCAATATTTCCAAAGGTCCTCTGGAATTTCGTATTTAATCTCTTCCTGCTGTTTGTGGGCATAGCGAGCGAAGAGACCAAAACGAGGAACATCTCTCACGTTTTCCGATCCGGTGTGGCAGAGAAACGCGTGCCACAGCACAACATCACCCGCAGCACCTATAAATTCTCGGGGTACTTCTGGGGATAAATCCGAAAGCACATCCCAGTTCCAACCTTCGATATCGTAGAAACTGCCATCAATCTGCTCTGGATATTGGAGAAAGTATTTATGCGTTGAATAGTGGCTTCGGGGCCAAAAGATGAAAGCACCGCCCTTGGGTTCAGCATCATAAAGGTAGGTTGTCGCGCCTATCATGAAAGGACTCCAACCAGCAACGGCACCATACGCGTCGATGTGTCCATCCTTGGGCATTGACCACGCTTCTTCAGGCTTGGGCCATTTGATAATTGGTGAGCCGCCACCGCCTGTGAAAAATTGTCCTCCCCCAAGCTGCTCAGTAATCTCTTGCATCACAGGTAGATGCCCAAATAACGGCGAGAAGGTGAAGCCCGGAATCTCATAGTCGTTGGGCCACGTCTCCGGCGTTTCAAAACTGGAACCAAAATGCTCCCATACCTGTGTTCGCCACCCATCGATTACCTCTGAATCAATGAGGTTTTTAAGAATCAGGTATCCGTGTTCCTGAAAAAATGTTATCTGTTCTGTTGTCAGCATACAAGTTCCTCTACCGTTTAGGGTACAACGGCTCACATGGGCGAGGGGATTTAGTCTGGGGTTAGACTAAATCCATTCCTTGTATTACATGCCTCGCCCCTACGACCTCACATTAGCGTTTTGGTCGGAAAGATGGGATTCCAGTTTTGTCAAATCGTTTCTTGACGGCTTGCATCAACTCAGGCGTAACCTCACGATGCCCGTGTTCGCGTGCATATTTTTCAACGCTTTTAACCACCATACCGCGTGCGAATGACGGTACCCGTTTCAATCGTTGTTCCGCTGCTTCCGTCCATTGCAAATCGTAATCAGCTTCCGTTGCGAAAGCGATCTTTTTCTCTATCTGTACAGGTGGTGTACCGCGTTGTGCGCCGTCTCCATTAACAGGTGCAGACCCCGGTTTATATTCACATGAAGCATCTTCAGCGAGGTAGTTCCCTGTCGTTGCATAAGCACGCGCCCGACAGCCGCCACACACCTCTCTGAATTCACAGGCACCACACTTCCCCTCAAGCAGATTCCGGTTGCGCAAATCCTGAAAAGTCTTCGATTCATTCCAGAGTTTAACGAAACTTTCGTCCTTGAGGTTTCCGACGCTAACGGGTAGATAAGGACACGGGGTTAGTTCACCTTCCGGTGTAATACGGCAGTAGTAGATACCACAGGGACAGGTCCCACTCGGATACCCTTGAAGGAAAGCGGAATCGGACCGTTGTCCATAGATAACACGTTTGTAGTGTGGTGCACATTTCGCAGCGATGAGCATCTTTCCGGTATAAGCTGCCTGCAACTCGAACATCGTCTCAAGCATCTTCTCATATTGCGCAGGCGTTAGGTCCATCACAGTCTTGCCTCTTCCGGTTCGGACGAGAAAGTAGAGGTTCAGCACCTTGGCACCGAGTTGATAGGCGAATTCAACGATTTTCGGGATTTCGTCGTAATTCCACTGCGTTACGGAAGTTTGGACGAGGAAGTCCATCTGTGCGCGTTTGAGCGCCTCAACACCGTTCATCGTCGCTTTCCACGCGCCCTCCATACCGCGAAACTTGTCGTGGTCTGTCGGTTGGATGGAATCTAAACTCACGCCTGCGCCGGTGACACCGTGTTGTTGCATCTTCTCGACCACTGCGTCGTTGAGTAGCACACCGTTTGTGCCCATAACAACAAGAAACCCGGTATCGGAGGCATACTTCGATATCTCCAAGATATCCGGGCGTAATAACGGCTCTCCGCCGGTGAGGATGAGGAGGATGTGCGGGTTGATTTCGGCGATCTCATCAATGACACGAAAACATTGTGATTGGCTGAGTTCTGCCGCTCTCGAATGTTTATGTGTCGCGTGAATATCGGATAGATGGAGGTTCCCATCCATTAATTCACTTGTGTCTACGAAACCTGCCGGGAGGTAGCAGTGCGTACATTTCAGGTTACACAACCGTGTGATATTCCATGAGACTGCCTGAATTTTAGTATTTTCCATGTTTCTTAGATGATTGAGAAGGGAAAAGGATATGATATTTTGAAGTTAGTGCTTTACCAGCAATGCAAGCGCGAAAACGATCAAGCCTGCAATTAGCATCAACCCTCTCCACATATTGATATACGGACTCTGGTCATGATGTGTTTCGCTGTCTGGTGGTGCAACCTCAAGATGCCGACGATAGAGCGAACTATACAGTCCCCAAAAGAGGGTCATCAACCCAAACGCCGCGAGTTTTGCGACGAAGATCAGCATATAGGTCTTGAAATTGAAATCGCTACCGCCCTGCTCCGCAAAAAACCGGTTATCCCATGCAACGATAAAGAACACCATCGCGCCTGTTGTCAGAAGGATATGGATCATCAATCGTATCCATGTCCGAAAACGGTTGTGAACCGCTAATAGGCCTTGCGATGTTAGGTGCTGCTGCAGGATAGGCATTGCAACGAAGGTAGAAAAGAGGACACCTCCGAACCAGATGATCGTAGCGATCAAGTGAATGCTTCGAATGAGAAGTTCTACGCTCTCCCGCATTTTTTAAACAAATCCCAATTTTTCATAAATGATACCACATTTTACGCCTAAAGTCAAATTTGTCTTTGCTCGGTGTGTAGGCTCACGAATCACGACTTCAGATTGACGAAGATTAATGCAATCATCGCGAGCAGTGCCCCGATGAGAGAGGTGCGGCTCAACCGTTCACGCAGGAACACCATCCCGACGAACATCGTGAACAGTACACCCCCAGAACTCGACATTGGAAAGGCGATTAAAGCACTCACTTTATCGAGTGCGATGAGCAGTGCCCAACTCCCGCCGACATTACACGCGCCTATTAGCACACCATAGAAGGCTTCCCACCAGTTTGGCCATACTTTCTGACGGAGGCAGACACCGAAGTACACGGCTGTACACACACCGAAGAGGAGTGTCATATAGAACGACTTCTCGTCAATCGGACACATCTCGTTGAAGGCTTTCATGGTGAGCCGTGATATACCGGTAACAAGCAGAATCGTGATAACAATAGCGAAGCCTAAGCCTTGACTGATTTCTGGTCTACTCGGTGTCCACTTGTCAATGGGTTCCTTTTCGCGTTGACTAAGGAGCGGGATCGCCAGAAAAGTCAAGAGGAGTCCGATGCTCTGCCAGAGGTTTGGGACCTCCTGCCAAAACAGGATGGATACCAGAATCGGTATCACGATTGAGAGTCTGACGATCGCAACCGTGACGACAACACCACTCAGACGGATACCGATGGTGAAAAGTTCAAACCCGATGGCATACGTCACGCCGTTCGCCACCCCTAACGCGAGTGTCAGCTTTGAAAAGGCGAAGTCCTGTTCAAGCGAGAGTGCCCAGACGCTGATGCAAAACGCGGTAAGGTAATTGACAAAACCGATCGGGTTCAAACGTTGCTGGTTGGTTTTGGCGTGCTTGAGAAAAAGCCCGAACCCAGAGAGCAGGATGATGTTGAGAATAAGGAAGAGCATAGGTTTTAAAGGTTGGAAGATTGGAAGATTGGGCTCTTTCCATCCTTCCGCGCTTCCATTCTTCCAGCCACATACTTCTATACCTTCATCGGCAATGTGACCTTGGTCTTCTCTTTCGCCGACTGGTAAGTCGCCAAGACGACCTCTACGGCGTGTTTTCCGCCTCTTCCATCAATCATCGGTGTTCTGTCGTCTCGGATGCAATCGACGAAATGGGTCAACTCCCCGACGACTCTGCTCGGTCCATCACGGTTCGGAACGATCTCTTCCCAATTGCCGCCGATTTTCTTGAAATAGGCGAGATCGGCTGCCATATCTAAACGGAGTGAACCTTTCGTGCCGTCAATGATCGTCTCGTTGGTGCCGCGTGCGCCGAGGAAACGTCCCCACCGTAAGATACCGACTGCGCCTGAATCGTAGCGGATGAGCGAGACGGTATAATCCTCCCAATCGTCATGTCCAGAGAGGCTGCCGACCTCCGCAGCGACGGTCAATGCAGTGCCGCCGAACCAGTTAATCAAGTCGGATTTGTGGATACCGTTTTCCAGAAGTCCGCCGACGGTGCCGTACCAACTGTCGGGACGCGTACGCGGTGCGTTGTAAGGTCCCGTGTAATCGGTTTCGATGTAAGTGATGTCGCCGATGTCGCCAGCATCGACCATCTGTCTACCGAGTTCATGGACAGGATAGAAACGTAACACCTGTCCAACCATCAGATGCGTGCCAGCCTTATCTGATGCAGCGATCATGGCATCCGCGTCAGCGAGCGTCAAGGAGAGCGGTTTCTCACAGAAAGCGTGTACGCCCGCCGACGCTGCATCGACGACGACCTGTGTATGTGCTACCGGTGGCGTTGCAACGACGACACCATCCACAATAGCAAACAGTTCCTTATAGTCTTGGAAGGCGCGAATCTGGTGTTTTTCCGCGACCGCTTGCGCTGCGTCAAGGCGTAAATCCGCCACACCTACAAACTCACAATTTTCAACATTCGGGAGTGCGTTGCAATGGGAACCGCCCATGCCACCGACTCCAACTACACCTATACGTACCATTTTGAATCTCCTCTATTCTTCTGAAGAATCCGAAAACTGATATGTGCCATCCCGATTTATTGAGATTTTCGGCAATTTTCGGTACTGTTCAAACCAATTATACCCGATTTTTAGGTTTTCCCAAAAGTTTATCAAGATATTGTCATTTGGAAAAGTACTTTTTAAGCGTGCCATTGTGGAATCACTCAATTTTGTTGGGAAAATATGGACAGGGATTTTTGTCTGTCCGTTTGATTTTGCTTGTACTGCCAACCAATAGATTTCCTTAATATATTCATCTGTGATTGGAATGCATCCAATTGTGACACATCCGCCGTGTATGAATATATCACCCCCGAGTTCGCCTTTTCTGCCCAAAATCTTATCCGCTTGGTTCGGATAATTAATCCCAAGTGATAGGTAAAAGTTACTTTTGGGGTTAAATCTATCAATATAATAAAAGCCTTCCGGAATTTGCAAGTCGCCTTCGCGTCTTTTAGGTCCCAAATTCCCTGATGTGCGGCAGATAGCGTAACGTTTTACAAGTTTGAAAACGGCATCAGATGTTGAAGACACCCAAACCTCCAAAATTTTCTCCTGTTTGAAGGCTCGGATAAAGAGCTTCTGTGGTGGATAGCGGATACCCTGGTCGGCAAATAGACTGCGAAGTAGGCTGTCTTTTTCTTCAAACGCTGTCTGGACGCGAGGGTATCTTTGCTGTTTGTCTTTGAAGGTTTGGGGTTTTGTTGGCTGACAAGAAAAAATCATCATAAAATTGAGAAAGACGATAAGGTAGCGTTTCATAGTCATATCAGTTTTTTGTTTATGGCACAGGGCCTGTGCCTACTGCTGTGTTTCGGCGTTTTACGAGTCCGACTATAATTGAAATCGCTATAACGATTCCGAACACCCAAAGCAGTACCTTGATACTTCCAGTTGCGCGATCCCCGAGGTAGGAATAAAGTACCGTCGCTGGCAGTTGTCCGATGCCAGTGGCAATAGCAAACCCCAAAAATCGCATACCGGTAAGTCCTGCCCCGTAACTGATAACGTCAAAAGAGATAATTGGAACCAAACGCGCGATGAGCACTGCATGTTTGCCGTATCGTTGAAAAAACCGATCAGACGTATCGACAGCGTCTTCGCTTAACAACTTAACAATGACCGGACGTCCGAGGGCGCGGGCGATATAGAAGCAGAGGGCAGCTCCGAGCATCGCACTGCCCCAAGACAAGGCTGCCCCCCACCAAACGCCGAACAATAAACCATTTGCGAAGGTAATTAGGAACGCCGGCAGCGGTGCGATTACACTCTGAAAGATCATGAGCATCGCGGAGACAACAGGCGCAAGCGCACCATAACTCGCGATGTACGCACGGGCAGTTTCAATGCTCTGGAAGGCGGCGGTGAGCTCACTGAGATACCCCCACACGCGTCTATGATAGATCGCTAAAACGATTACCCCTATTAATACAACCAGCAGCACGAGAGCACGCCACTTTTTACTGATACCAACCGATCGAAGTCCGTTTAATTTTTTAGATTGCATGTATAACAGCAGAACGGAGTCTGCCTACTACTTCTCTTTTGCTTGCTGTATGAGTGCGTGATTCATTCGGTCTCGGAGTTCTTGTATTCTGTCGTCCGTCCAACTGTAGAAACCCTCTTTAGATTTTACGCCGAGTTTACCGGATTCGACCATCTGTCGGAGAAGCGGATTGATGTCAGCGGAGCTGTTGAGATCCTTATAGAGTTCTTCAAAGGCGGCGAGTACGAGGTCCCAGCCTGCAAGTTCAAAGACCTCAAACGGACCAGCGACACTGAGCCTACGTCCGAAACTGTTCCGAACGACGAGATCAACGGTTTCTGCACTCGCGACCCCCTGTTCTACAATCGCAAAGGCTTCCCGAATTAGCGCGGCTTGCAGCCTCGGTCCGACAAAACCGAGTACCTCTTTCTCAATAATCGCGGGTGTCTTCCCGATAGCGGTCAAGAGGTCAAACGTCACCGCGACTGTCTCGTCGGAGGTATCAGGGCTGCGAATGAGTTCGACCAACGGAATCAGGTAAGGCGGATTAAAATAGTGTGTATTGAGTATCTTATCCTTGCGTTCCGCCTTTACACCGATCTGGCTCGGCATTAACGCGGTCGTATTGCTCGCCAAAATTGTGTGCGCTGGGCAGATTCCGTCTAATTCCTCGAATATCTGCTGTTTGAGTGCCAAATCCTCAGTGACGGCTTCGATGACAAAATCGGCGTTTTCAGCGACTATGGACAGTTCGGTGTGCGTCTGTATGCGCTGCAGCGTCGGCGCAATGCTCTCTTTCTGAATAACAGCACTTTCAGCGAGGGCAGTGAGGTTGCTCTCAATCTGTATACGTGCGGTTTCGAGGTGTTCGTCTGTAACATCGTGCATACGGACGGTATAGCCCGCACTGGCGAACTCCTGCGCGATACCGTGTCCCATCAGTCCTGCACCGATAACGGCGATTCGTTTGATCTCATCAACTGTCATTTTTTCTCCCAGCAATAAGAATTTTCTTTTTCAAGCCCGGTGCGGTTCCTAGAAGAAACACCCCAGCAAAAACACCGCACCTACCGGGCCTGGGGCCGTTTCCGGGCAATAACGATTGTAAACTCTCCGCGCGGCTCGGTATCACGGAATCTCTGAAGTGCCTCATTGACGTTCCCACGGAATATCTCTTCAAACCGTTTCGTCAGCTCCCGTGTGACGACGATCTCGCGATCTCCCATCACCTCAAGGACATCCTCAAGGAAACGGCAAACGCGATACGGGGATTCAAAGAAGATTAACGTCCGTTCCTCGTCGGTGAGTACACTTAATTGACGTTTTCTTTTTCCAGATTTCGGCGAGAGGAATCCTTCAAAGGCAAAGTTGTGTAGAGGCAATCCGGAAACAGACGCTGCGGTAATGACAGCTGATGCCCCGGGAATCGGGACGATCAGGATTCCTGCGTCAATACACCCAAGTAGGAGCGGATACCCGGGATCCGAAATAATAGGCGTGCCTGCATCTGAAACGAGGGCGATCGTCTCACCTGCTTTCATACGCGTAACCAGTTTATCGCATTTCGCTGAAGAAGTGCCTTCAAAGTAACTTGTAAGAGGCGTGTGGATGTCGTAGTGTGTTAGGAGGCGACGCGTCTGGCGTGTATCCTCGGCAGCGATGAGGTCTACTTCTTTGAGGATACGGAGAGCACGCAAGGTGATGTCCTCCAAATTTCCGATCGGTGTACTAACGAGGTAGAGCGTGCCGATAGCTGTCAAGTGATTTAATTTCTCCTTGAGATGTTGTCTCTTTCATGCTAAATTGTTGGCGATGCGAATCGTATACGTTTTTCTCTGTTTGTTGTTGATGTGTCCGTTAGTGCTGCAAGCGGCGTTGCCGATAGAGGTGTCGCGTCCGCTTTATGTTGGCGCGCGTGCATTAGGGATGGGAAACGCCTTTACCGCAGTCGCTGATGATGCGACTGCCGGTTTTTGGAACCCCGCCGGACTCATTCAGGGACAAGGTGTGAAACTTTTCGGAGTCAATAAGTTTTACAATCGCGACGATTACCGGTTCGATCCGAAAGGTATCGGTTATAGTTACCGGGGTTATGGTCTGTTCTGGGGTAACAAAATCGCGCTCGGTGTTGACAGCGGCGTTCCCGATTTCAACTATTACGGCATCGCTCGGCAATTCGGCTCGTACATGGCTGCGGGATTGAGTCTCAAGTTTAAACGGAGACACCCCTCGGATGTTTATCAATTTTTCGGGTACCAAACAAACTATGACATCGGGTTGCTTTTCAAACCACTCCCGAATCTCAAGTTCGGATGCCTCGCGCAAAACCTTGAAGGCTACGGTATCCAGTGGTTAACACTCGGCACCGCTTACCGCTATGATGCCTACCAATTCTCGGTAGATGTCGCATTTCCTACTGACCGAACAACGCCAGAGGTGTACATGGGTGCCGAGTGGGATCGGTTCCCTGTTGTCCCTGTCCGAATCGGCATCTCAAACGGAGCATGGACAGTCGGCATGGGAATTGCGTGGAAAGCTATCCGTGTCAACTATGCCAGAATCTTTGAAAAGCCCTCCGCATCGGATTTTATTGAATTGGCTATCAGCTTTCAGTAGTATACAGCCATCAGCAATGACGCTTGTGAAGACACACAACTTTATCTACCACGCACCGATTGCTGACAGCTAATGGCTGATCGCTATTCCTCTACCTCATCCCAGTCCAATATCTCCTGATTCCATTCAAACTGCTGCAAGGGGCCGAACTTGAGGTTAACCGTTAAACTCTTCGGTTTCGGGGAACTATCAAATAGATTAAAATCTCGGACGACGACATAAGTGTGCTGTCCATCCGTAATCGACTGGCACGCTTCGATAAAATTGTCGAGATTACGAATCTGTTTCCCGTTAATATCGAGGATGACGACCTTAGAATTCCCATTCCGTTCTTGTACGCCGACCCGCGAGAAGCTGCTGCCGGCAACGGCATGCGGTAGATAAACACCATCGGCATCTAAGAAAAGTGTACGGCGGAGTTTCGGCGTAATGTCATGAAAAATTGCGCCACCAAACCTAACAAACCGACGCACCTTCTTCGACTCTAAGTCCTCCACAGGCACATCAAGACTGAGGTTTTCTCCGTTCCGATAGACGTTCAAATTAACGCTTTTGCCAACGTTCTGATTTAAGACAGCATCGAAAGTATAGAGGTCATCTTTGATAGGTTCATCATTGACGCGATAGATAATATCGGATGCGCGCAGGATAGGGACACCGGTCGTCTTCGGTACAATAGATTCAATTTGAATAACCTTTGGTGTTCCGGCTTTCGAGGGTCCGATCTCTTTTCGCAATTCGGTGGGAAAATTGAAATGTTTGATGGCTTCACCGATTGAGACAAGTTCTAAATCCACACCGATTTCGCCGCGCTGGATAGTCACTTTATTCCGAATAAACTCAAGCGCATCAACGAGATAGTCGATCGGGAGTTCAAAACTGGAGGTATCGGTTCCACGTGCGTGAACAGCGATCACTTCACCTGCGGTATTCCAGACGGGACTTCCGCTTGAGCCGCCCGTCCGGTCAAATGTCGTGTGGATGTAACTCGAGTGCCGGTCCCCTTTGTTAACATTCAAGTTCGCGACGGTCCCAAATTTGATTGAATATTCTTCTTTCTCGTTGTTCCCGATAAGCAGAAGTTCATCGCCGAGGGCGAGTGAATCCCATTCGCCGAGTTCAACAGCCTGAAGCTCAAACTCGACCTCGGCGGGATCAATCTGATAGAACCCGAAGTCGTGCGTCGGATCATAATAAAGAATCCGTGCCTCCGTGAAACTCCCGTCGTGGAAGTTTATTTTGACGTAAGAGGGGCTGGTCCCGGTAACATGTTGGTTTGTGGCAATAATACCGTGTTCCGCATCGACAACGAAACCGGTGGCAAAACTCGTGCCTTTCCGCTCCATCTCGAAGACGACTTCGGAAGAGGTTTCGACGTTCACCACCATCGGTTTGAAAGATGCAATCTGGTCTGTCCAATTGTGTGCGGCATGGGCGTTTGCGATTAAAACAGACAGCGCAAAAACCGTCATGACTACACTGCTAATGCGGTTTTTAACCGCAGTTGCAAATATCTGTTTCATGCTGATTCCTTCTGATTTTGGAGTTTTTAACCTCCTAAAAGTTTAACATAGTGGTTTCGCGATGTCAAATATTTTTTTTTAGAGTTACCCAATAAAAAAATAAAAAACGAACCTTTTCTGAACACATCTGACTAAAGAAGCGAACCTAAAATGTGAACACCTTTGAAAAAACTTGCGGGTATTCACACAACCGAAATCCTTATAGGAGAAATAAAAATGAAACAGAAATTTTTCGCAATCGCAGCAATCGCAGTTCTCGCAATCCTCGGTGTCTTCGTTTTTGAATACGCAACCTTGGCACAACGTCCCGACCGGAACGCACAAGGTGAACGTGGAAACCGTCAGGGCGGTGAACGCGGTAACAGAGGCGGCATGCAGGGGATGATTAACCCGGTCTCTTGGATTAATGATTCTTGGGTAGATTTGACATTTACTATGAAAGTGGATGATGAGTCGCTCGTGAAAGCGCGTCCCGTCTATCAGGCTGCTCGCGATAAGTTTGCATCAAAGATGGAAGAGTTACAAGCATCCAACAATAGAGAGGCAGCTATGGCAGAAATGCAGAGTTTTACTGCAGTTGTCGGCAAAGAGTTCACAACAGGGCTTCAAGAGGTCTTAACCAAGGAACAGGTCGCTAAAGTCACCGAATTGATTAAAAACCGTCAGACGGCACAACAGGAGCAGCGTCAGCGTATGAGGAACCGTTTCCGTGGTGGCGAGGGGCGTCGCGGTGGTGGCGGTGCGCAATAGTCGGCATCCAGAAACAGCAGCGAGTTTCATGCATCTGTATATAGCAGCGGGTCAGGTATTCCACCTGACCCGCTCTTTTTTATTGTAGGAGGGTTTTGTAAACCCGATTTACGGTATCGGGGTTGAAAACCCCTCCTACAACAACGCTTACCGACTGCTGCGTTCTTCAACCCAACGGAGGATCGTCTCCCTGTTTTCGGTGTCCCCGTATTGCTGGAACCAACTCGCGAGTTGGTTACCCGTTTCGATGAGCAGTGGATCCATCTCTTCGGACCTGGATTTCAACGCGAGTTCATATTTTTCAACCGCTGCATCGGTCTGTTTACGTCTGATTAAAGTGATGGCGAGGGCGCATCGGATCTTTGTGAGAAGATTAAGTTTCGCTCTGTTAAAACGCTGCCGGACCAATTGCGACTCCAGCGACAATAAATTCCTGAAGGCTGGCATGTTGATCGGATCTCTCTGTAAAATAGTTTCAAAACCGACGAACGCTTTCTCGTATTCACGGGTCACGAGATAGAGGTAACCGAGTGTGTTGTAAATTTCGAGGTTCCGCTTCGGTTCTGGGATCGTCTCAAATTCGGTGATGGCGGCGGCGTAGTTGCGTTGTTCCATAAGCGCGTTCCCGCGTCGGATTCGCAAGTTGATCTGCTCCTCTTTTGCGCGTCGGTTCTCCGGTTCCTGCGCCAAGACGCGCGACAACTCCAGGGTGGCGCGTTCATAGTCCCCCGCGCCTTGATAGGCATTCGCCAAACTCAGACGCAAATTCGCATCGGTCGGTGTAAGCCGGAGCGCCTTCTCAAGGAGTTGGATCGCTGTCGTGTACGTCCCCGTCTCGCTGAGGCTGCGCGCATAATGATGATACGCCGCGATGAGGTTATGTAAGGCGTGGTCGGCGTTGGGTGTGATATTGTAAACGTGTTGAAATGCCGATAGTGCCTCGGCATAGTCGCCTTTTTTCAGATATAACTCGCCAAGCAGGTTACGGATGTGTATCTCGTCCGGATAGAGTTTCTTTAGCTCGAGATACGCATTCACGGCTTCATCTAATTCACCCGCCTCGTTATGCGCGCTCGCCTTTCGGGTGAACACATCGCCAAGGTTTTTACGAGCAATGTTCAGGGTCGGCATCAACCGCAATGCATTGCGATAGGCATCAATTGCCGCATCCCATTCATCCCGATTTCGCAGTGCTACGCCGTAGTTGTTATAGCATTTCGCAAGATATTGCTTCGTCAGTGCATCAACAGGATTGATATCCATGGCTTTCTGGTAATAGCCGATCGCTGTTTCAAACTGTCCAGCGTGAGCGTATCCGTTGCCCATCAGTTGGTAGGTAGGGGCATCGAGCGGGTCCATCCGAATCACGCGTTCAAAAGTCGAGGTGGCGGTTTCAAAATCTTTAGCTGCCAACGCTTTGAACGCCTTTGCACGGAGGAGTTGGTGTAGGTTTCGGCGCGCAGCTTTATGGTAAGGTGCGATATGGAGTGCTTTTTCAAACGCCTGTATCGCCTTTTCAGACTCTCTTCTCTCATGGTAGAAGATACCGAGTGTGTTATAATCTGCAGCGGATGGTGTTTTGGTGATCTGTTTTTCAAGGAGTGCTATCGCTTTAGGGGTTTTACCGGTTTCATGGTAGGCGTGAATCAGTTTCTCAATTGCGGGTTGGAACTTGTCATCTAACTGCCGACAGGTTAGGAAACTTGTGATTGCGGTGTCTGTATCACCTTTATCAAGGTAGACGGTTCCGAGTAGGTAGTGGGACCGGAGATGTTTCTGCTTATCGGCGTGCGGTTTCTGTTCGATCTCAGCTTTCAAGACTTTAACGGCAGTTTCGTGCTGCGGCGTATCGGGCGGTGTGTTATAGAGTCTCCGTAACGTAGTTATATCGCGAGGAGATGGATGTTGTGCTGTCGCTGTCGAGTAGCTGATATCCCCCGGGTGCGGACTGTGCCCCCATAATCCAATGGCGTGTCCAAACTCGTGGAGACAGACTGTCCGCATCTCTTCCTGTGAAAGTTCACCAATAGTGCCATCACCTTCTAACATGAGGATAATCTCAACGGTAAATTGGGTGTCGGCTGACAACTGATGGCTATTCTGGAGGGTTTTTGCTAGCATCGGTTTCCCAACCGATGTTCTTCGCGTGAGTTGTGCGCTACCGAGCCGCATGTCTTGGAAGCCGTTATAAAGCGCGTTGTGTCCCCAACTGACACGGATGTTTGCGTTCTGAGGTATCTCGGTCTCTTCAAAACGGATGTCACCGTTACTGGCAGTGTGCCATACCTGCATTGCATGTCGGATTTCTGGGAGGTACGGACTCTCTTTCAGGATTGGCGAGATATAGACCTGAATCGGCATCTCCGTGAAACGGGTGATCCGTCCTTGAGAAAAGAGCGTGATGTGCTCGAAATAGTCTGTATAAACGGATCCAGAGGCATCAGAGGTTTCCACCGCAGCGTGAAGGCTGCCCCTACAGAAAAGTGTAAAACTCAGGACTATGAATAGAACGATGGAAAGCGTCCGTAACATTCTCATCAGCACAGAAAAACTCCTAATTTTTTAGCGTAGGTTGGGTTGAGCGGTAACTGACCCAGAACCACACAATTTACTGGAAGATCCATTTTCATGACCATTAAGAAAAATAAAGATAGCAAAACCCAACAACCCATTCGTGAATTAACTTCGGCTCGCCAGTTTGTTTGCGAAGATACTAATTAATCCACCCAACATCATATACCCGAAAATCACCTCTAAAGTGACGAGAAAACGGGCGGCGGCATTGTCCGATACGATGTCTCCGAAACCGAGTGTCGTGAAAGTAACAACGCTAAAATAGATGCAGTCCCAGAAGGTTAACGGTTCCCCGCCATACGCACCTGTCGTTTGATGAAATTGCGGCGTGAAGCCTTCCAACCATAACGACATCCACGCCGGTACAGGGAATCTGTAGGCAATCGCGAACAAAAAAACGAAAAGAATAGACCAAGATGCCCAGAGGGCTAAACTTCGACCATAATCGGAACTCCAGCGCCATAAACGTGCCAGCAACGGATTCGCTTGGCTGAAGGCCCGAATGAACTGCTGGTCAGCGACATACCGTTTGAAAAACGGGTTCTCAACCTCATCGACGTGTCGGCTATCTAAATAGAATTCGGTTGGATGGTGTCCCTTTCGACCCAGTTTGTCTCTGACAGACCGATAGAATGTGTTGGAGATATACCGAATATCACGAAACGCAACAACAGTCATGAAATGTGCGCCGGTAAAGTAGGCGGTTCCGAGAAATGTCGCGCTATTGAACACTGCTGTTTCCGGGAACCACGTTCCGCTGCAGTCAAGTATACCTTGGAACAGCGCGCGCCGGAAGTTGACCTCACCGTAGAAGTGCGTCTCGTGGAAGACAGCATTTCTACGGAATTGAACCCTATGGAAGTCGGCGACGTTGTTAAATCTTGCACGCCAAAAACTGATACTCTTATGGAAGATCGCGCTATGAAAGTCGGCACGCCTCTGGAAGATCGCCTCACGGAACGCGGAGGTCCCGTGGAAGACGGCTTCATCAAAATCGAGGTCTGCCTCAAAGAGCGTACGCCGAAAATCGACATCTTTTTGAAAGACGACCGTCCGAAAATTAACGATGTTTCTAAATGTACACCCGATACAAGAGACATTCTTGTTGAGAAGAATCTGGTCGTTTTCGTCGCGCTCTAATTCGATAGAAAAAATATCGACGACACCCTCAATGATGCAATTCGTGAGTATAATGGAGGTTGCATCGTTCTGTAGTGCCTCAAGGAAAACTCGTGCTTTAATGGTTTCGCCGTGTTTCTCGTACATCTGTCTATTTTACCGTATATTTTAACGTCAAAGGGTTGTGCGATGGTATTCGTGCTTGTGGATACTGACGACTGTTTAGAAATCTGCAAGGAGATCAGCAAGCGGATTTTCGAGTACCGGTTCAGCGTCCGGCTTCACCATGGCATGACTGACCCCGTCTTTAAGATGATAGACCTCCACGTCATCTGGTAGGAGCCAACAGAGTTCTGAGACACGCTCTTGAATCTCTGTCGCTGCCTGCGTGGTCTTCACTGACTGTTGCCCGACGGTCAGTAGGTTCTGAACTACCGCTAAAAGATATGGACTATGCGTTGTCAGAACAATCTGGCTATCAATATGGTTCCGCATCAACGCGAGGATATGCATCAGGTGTCTTTGTGCTATCGGGTGTAAATGTGCTTCAGGTTCTTCAATCACGCGGAAGGTGACTTCGTTGTAAAGCACATTCGTGAACATATCTTGCAGAATCCGTATGACGTTTTGTTGTCCGGCGGATGCGCGCTCTAAGAGCGTCGCGTTTTCGCCGGTGAGATGTAAATAGAGTTCCGATTCGGGGACCCCACCTATGGTTTCATATTCGCTCTCTAAGATACGCGAAATGTTCTTGAGGAGAAATTCTATCACCGGTTTATCGATGCTATCTGACTCGGCTTCGGCTTTTTCGTCATAAATGTTGTGGAAATTCTGCGCGCTGAAAATATCAAGGAACTCCTCATTCTTTTCCAAAAACCGTGCGATGAGGTATAAATTCGCACGCGGACGGGTAGCAGCACGCGTCTGGAGATCGCTTTTGATGCCACCATAGAAGATCCTCTTAAGTGCGTCAGGATAGTTGACAGCGATATTCCGATCCGCGGGGATGAACAGGCTATCACGGTACGTACCGGCTAACTTCTCAGTGATATCGCTGAGTCCGATTGCCATCTCTAAGATAAAGAGGAACCGTTCGTTCCGTTTAGATGCGCGATCGTTGTCCGCATCTGCTGAAGGTGCATCCTCTTTTGTGGACGGTTCGACCTCTAACGCTGACATTATACCACGAACCCGTTTTTTATCAAACTTTTTCAACTTTTCTTGGAGGGCGGCAGAAAGGGCTTGGATCTCGTCCATCACACCCGGAAGCTGGATTTCAAGCGTTCTTTCGGCATCTAATGTCAATGTGAGCACACTATCCGCTGTATAGTGGTAGGTAATTTCAAACGGTCTGGCGGTATCAACATCGCCTCGGACCGACGTTAACTCGTTCACATCGCCGAAAAACTCACGGAACTTATGCGCGATTTGTGCGTGGAAAACTGTTGACAGGTCTTCTGAAGCGGGGTCCAGATGTCCCGATGGGTCTGTATTAACTTCTTTGATGTATTGACGGAAGTCGCGAATGAGTTCGTGAAAAAAATAGAGTAGCTTCGCAAGGACACTTTTGCCACTGGCAGTCGCACCGATGAAGACAATTAGGGTTTTATCCATGTCGATTTCTGCTTCACGGATATTGATGAAGTTTTTGACAACCAATTTAGGCATAAGGTTTCCATTTGGTTATTTGAACGACAAGAACACGAAAATCAGGTAGGAATTTTTGTCCATCCGCTACTCGCGCGAATTGCGTCAATAGCGATCTGGTAACGCCAACCGTCTTGGAATGTTAAGTAAGGATCGTGGGGCCGGTTCTCAATATCCGCGAGGAAATCCCGAACGAGTGCAACCCATTTGTTTTGGATGTCGTCCCCGATACGTGGTAAAGCATCCGTTAGCGTCTCTGGAACCGGTAATTCCTCGCTCGTTTCCGAAACGTGTTTCGTGATAGGGGACAGGATATGCCCACCTCCCCCGACCAATGTTCCGTGGGTACCATAAAAATACCAACCGCCCGTCGGTGAACGCGTCGGCACCCCTGGATTCGTACGCATGGTTACGAGGATGGTGTTTTCATGCTCCGCTGTGTCTGAAGTTGCTAATTTAAAGAACGCCGAATAATCCCATTCTGCATCACACACCCGCCACTCAAACTTTGATGCCTCTTCGTGTGTGATCTCCTTGCGTCGCCATTCTCGGAAGTCCCGAATTTCAGGAACGACGGGTGCTTTCCTGATGGCAGTTTTCGCTTCACCGACAGCCGAGACAACTTTCATACCGGTCATCCGTTCCAACATACCGAGCCGATGTGTAAGTCCGTTGTTCAACGCGCCGCCCCCGTGTGCCAAAGAACTCATCCAGTTCCAAGGCTTGACTGTTTTTGAAGGTGTGTTGCCTGAAATCCGGCGGCTGTATCCGATATCGACCGCCGTTAACTGACCAATAATATGCTGTTGTGTCAATAATTCGCGCACATAAGCGACGCTCGGATCGTATAGATGCGTCGCGGCGAAACCGTGTTTCAGATCGGTGTCTTTAATAAGGTTGTAGATATGCTCGGCTTCGGCTGCAGTAAGTGCTAACGGTTTTTCGCTGATAATATGGCATCCGAGTTCCACCGCTAACTCAATAACCTCTACCCGCAAAACCGCAGGCGTTGTCAGGGCGATAATGTCTGGTTTATGTCTCAGTAGGCTTTCGCGCCAATCCGTTGAAGCCTCTGGCACACCTAACCCGTCCGCGACTTTCTGTACAACATCCGGCTTGCGTGCACAGATCGCCAACACCTCGACACCGTAATGTTGAAACGCTTTTGTGTGTCCTTCTGCCGACCAACCTGCCCCAACAACAACTGCTTTTAATTTTTTCGACATTCTTGATTTTTGTGTCTTCGCGCTACCAGAAACTATCCGCGCAAATTCGGAAAGCCTTCCTATCGAGAGAACCTAAGCTTAACTCCGGCTGGCAAGTTTATTGGCGAAGATACTGATCAAACCTCCTAACATTACATATCCAAAGATGACTTCAAGCGTAACGAGGATCCGTGCTGATGTATTGTCCGCCACAACGTCACCAAATCCGAGGGTTGTAAACGTGACAATGCTAAAGTAAAAGGATTTCCAAAACGTCAAGGGTTCATGCACGTTCTCGCCGGTCACTTGATGGAACTGAGGCATCATTTCTTGTAGTCTTTCTGGCAGCCAAGAAGGACCTTGCATATACAGTAGTGAAAATGAAAGAGCTATGAGCAGGGACCAGAGTGCCCAAAGTGCTAAACTGCGCCCATAATCTGAACTCCACCGCCAAACCTGAGCCCAGAAGGGACTTCTCTCTTGAAAAGCACGTATGAACTGCTGATCCGCTACGTAACGTTTGAAAAAAGGATTCAAAACCTCATTAATATCTTCGCTATCAAGGTAAAATTCCGTTGGTGCCTCAGGCCGCCGTTTTCGTTTATTCTTAAGCCATTGCCATATCGTGTTTGGCGTATAATTTACATTCCGGTATGATGCTGCAACAGCGAACTGCGCAGAGGTGAAGTTGGTCTTTCCGAGAAATGTTGAATGATTAAAAACTGTAGTTTCGGAGAAGTCTGTCTGTACAAAGTCCAATTCTTTTCTGAAAAATGCCTGACTAAAATGTGCAGCCTCTCGAAACGTAGCATTTTTGAAAATAGTATTTTCCAAAAATTCCACCTCGTTGAAATCAGCAACCCGCTGGAAACACGTCTGTCGAAAGTTCACCTTTCCGCGAAAAGCTGCCTCTCTAAAGAAGACGGGGCCTTCAAACACTGAATTCGCGAAGTCACAAGTGTTTTGAAACACCGCACCTCGAAAATGAACGGCCTCTTGGAAAACAGAATTCCCGAAAAAGACCTCCTTTTGGAAATCAGTTTTCTCAAATTTAACGATGTTTTTAAACGTGCACCCGATACAGACAATTTCCTTGTCAACCACGGCCTGTTCCGCGGTGTCTGTTGTGGATTCGGTTAAAAAGATGGCAGCTCCTTCAATGACACAACTCGTCAAAAACACACCTTCATAGTCCTCACGTAAAATTGAGAGGAACGTTTTTGCATCAAGGGTCTGTTCAGTACCGTGGTAAATTTGCATGTCTATAATCCGTCCATTCTTGCGGAACAGCAAACACGAAAATTTGATGCATAGCTGGAGCAGAAGACCGGTGCACCTTATAGGATTAGCGAGTCTACAAGGCACTTACCATTATGCTAAAATCTCACTGACAACCCGTGCTTTCTCTTCAACGCCAGTTAACCGGTGGTCAAGTCCTTGGAATTTAAAAGTCAACCGTTCATGATCAATACCGAGTTGATTGAGGATGGTAGCGTTCAGGTCACGAACCGAGACCGGGTCTTTGACGATGTTATAACTAAAGTCATCGGTTTCACCGTGGACGATCCCGCCTTTTATACCGCCACCCGCCATCCATATCGTAAAGCATTTCGGGTGATGATCGCGTCCGTAGTTCTCTTTCGTGAGTGCGCCTTGGCAATAAACAGTTCGTCCGAACTCACCGCCCCAGACAACGAGCGTATCGTCAAGCATCCCGCGTTGTTTCAGGTCTTGAACGAGTGCCGTTGAAGGTTGATCGATATCGCGTGCTTGGTTACGGATGTCCTTCGGAAGATTCCCGTGCTGGTCCCAGCCGCGATGGAAGATTTGGACGAGTCGGACATCGCGTTCCATCATCCGCCGCGCAAGGATACAGCAGTGCGCAAACGTACCCGGCGTGTGGACATCAGGACCGTACATCTTTAAAATGTTATCGGGTTCCTGTTTCAGGTCTGTCAGTTCCGGCACGGAGGTCTGCATTCGGTATGCCATCTCATATTGCGAGATACGCGCATGTGTTTCAGGGTCACCGACTTCTTGGTAGAGCTCCTCGTTGAGCTTAACCAACGTATCAAGCATCCGTTTGCGTGCCTTTTCGCTCATCCCTTCGGGGTTTGAGAGGAAAAGCACCGGATCACCTTGGCTACGGAGGAGTACGCCTTGATGCTCAGAGGGTAAGAATCCAGCACCCCAGAGCCGGTTATAGAGTGCTTGTGCTGATTTCCTGCCGGTCCACGTAGCATTCATCACAATAAAAGAGGGGAGGTTATTATTTTCTGTACCTAATCCATAACTGAGCCAGGCACCGAGGCTCGGTTTGCCGGGGGTCTCGTTGCCGGTACAAATATAAGTGATCGCCGGATCGTGGTTAATCGCATCGGTGTGTATAGATTTGATAATGGCGATGTCTTTGACCATAGTTGCGGTATGCGGTAGCAACTCGCTCAACCATGTGCCGTCACTGCCGTTGTCATGTTTTTGAAACTCAAAAATAGACGGTGCGATCGGAAAACGTTTCTGTCCTGAAGTCATTGTCGTGAGCCGTTGTCCCATCCGTACTGTTTCCGGGAGCTCTTTATCGAACCATTCTCCCATCACTGGCTTATAGTCATACAGGTCCATCTGCGAGGGCGCGCCGGACATGAATAGATAGATGGCGCGTTTCGCCTTCGGCGCGAAGTGTGGGAGTTCTGACAACCCACCGGTTTGCGGTACGGCTTGCTGTTCCAGTGCATCTGCAAGCGTATTCGGCAGTAATGAGGCGAGGGCTGCACCGCCAAGCCCCATAGCACATTTGCCGAAGAATTGGCGGCGTGTTTCAAGTTTGAGGTATTCCTTAATGGGGTCCATTATGTCTCTCCTTTACGATACCTACGTCCGAATTTAAGTGTGGCGGTGCATATCTCGGAATTATTGACAGGCACGCCTGTCAGTAAAAATTTGCAGTTATGCCAATATTTCGTTGACAATCCTTGCTTCCTCCTCAACCCCCGTTAACCGATGATCAAGTCCTTGGAACTTGAAGGTCAACCGTTTATGGTCAATACCGAGTTGATTGAGGATGGTAGCGTTTAAGTCTCGAACAGAGACCGGGTCTTTGACGATGTTATAACTGAAGTCATCGGTTTCACCATGGACGATCCCACCTTTGATACCAGCACCCGCCATCCATATCGTGAAACATTTCGGGTGATGATCGCGTCCGTAGTTCTCTTTCGAGAGCGCACCTTGGCAATAAACGGTTCGTCCGAACTCACCGCCCCAGACAACGAGCGTATCGTCAAGCATCCCACGTTGTTTCAAATCTTGCACGAGTGCCGTCGAAGGTTGATCAATGTCGCGTGCTTGGTTACGGATGTTTTTCGGGAGATCGCCGTGCTGGTCCCAACCGCGATGGAAGATTTGGACGAGTCGGACATCACGCTCCATCATCCGCCGCGCAAGGATACAGCAGTTGGCAAACGTACCGGGGGTGTCAACCTCAGGCCCGTACATCTCCTTAACTTTGTCAGATTCTTGTGTCAGGTCTGTGAGTTCCGGAACGGAAGTCTGCATACGGAACGCCATCTCATATTGAGAGATACGCGCATGCGTTTCAGGGTCACCGACTTCTTGGTAAAGCTCCTCATTAAGTTTCACTAACGAATCGAGCATCCGTTTGCGTGCTTTTTCACTCATCCCTTCAGGGTTCGAGAGAAACAGCACCGGATCGCCTTGACTGCGGAGCAGGACACCTTGGTGTTCCGAGGGGAGGAAACCCGACCCCCAGAGTCGGTTATAGAGTGCCTGCGCACCTTTCGGACCGCTCCATGTGGCGTTCATCACGATAAAGGCAGGCAGGTTCCTGTTTTCACTGCCGAGTCCATAACTCAACCATGCACCGAGGCTCGGTTTACCCGGAGTTTCGTCACCCGTACAGACAAAGGTGATCGCCGGATCGTGATTAATCGCATCGGTATGTATCGACTTGATAATGGCGATGTCTTTGACCATGGAAGCCGTATGCGGAAGCAATTCGCTCAGCCAAGCACCGTCGCTACCGTTGTCGTGTTTTTGAAACTCGAAAATAGACGGGGCAATCGGAAAACGTTTCTGTCCTGAAGTCATCGTCGTGAGCCGTTGCCCCATCCGTACTGTTTCCGGGAGCTCTTTATCGAACCATTCTCCCATCACTGGCTTATAGTCATACAGGTCCATCTGTGAGGGTGCACCAGACATGAATAGGTAGATGGCGCGTTTTGCTTTCGGCGCGAAATGCGGGAGTTCCGGCAGCCCACCAACCCGCGTTCCGGCTTGTTGTTCGAGTGCCTGAACAACGCCATTCGGTAGCAGCGAGGCAAGGGCTGCACCGCCGAGTCCCATAGCACATTTGCCAAAAAATTGGCGGCGCGTTTCAAGATGCAGATATTCTTTAATCGGGTCCATTATACGGCTCCTTGCGCGATTCAAAACCACGCTACGAGTATAGCAAGACAGGCAGTAGGTCTTGCTAACCCTTATTCAGAACTTCGTCCAGATTCAGGATTAGGTTCGCAATCATCGTCCATGTAGCGACTTCGACTGCGTCTAAGGTTTCATCGGGTTTCGATTCGCCGACAGTAATGAGTGCTTTGGCTGCTTCCGGATCCGCTTTAAATTCTTCGGCGTGCGCTTCGAGCGTTTCAACGAGCAGCGCGGTTTCCGATGCCCTCGGTTCCCGGGCAGTCGCTATCTCAAACATAAAGGCGATCCGTTCCTCCGGCGTTTCGCCACCCGCTTTGAGAGTGCGTTCTGCAAAGACACGTGCCGCTTCAAAGAACTGCGGATCGTTCATCAGCATTAACGCCTGCATCGGTGTGTTCGTACGTTCACGGCGGATTGTGCAAGCCTCACGTGATGGTGCATCCAAGATGTTCATCTGCGGCGGCGGCGCAGTCCGTTTCCAGAAGGTATAGAGGCTTCGACGGTACACTTTATCGGCACCGGTGTCTTTAACAAAAGTGTCGGTATTAGACCCAGTAAACCCGACGGCTTTCCAGAGTCCTCCTGGCTGCGGCGGTTTGACACTCGGTCCACCAATCTGCGTATACAACAGACCACTCGCTGCAAGTGCGTTATCTCTCACAATTTCGGCATCGAAACGATAACGCGGCGCCCGAGAAAGCAACACGTTATCAGCGTCACGTTCCAATTTCTCAGGCGTAACCTTCGCGCTCTGACGGTACGTCGCTGAGGTGAGCATCAGTTTCAGCATCGCTTGCATATCCCATCCCGAGGCGATGAATTCGGTTGCCAACCAATCAAGGAGTTCCGGATGCGATGGCGGTGTGCCTTGCGTACCGAAATCTTCTGCTGTCAGGACAATTCCGGTGCCAAAGACGTTCTGCCAGAATCGGTTTATCGTGACACGTGCAGTGAGCGGATGTTTCGGCGACACCAGCCATTTTGCCAGTGACAATCGGTTCGACGGTGCACCCTTTACCATCGGCGGGAGAACTGCTGGGGTCTGCGGGATGACCTGCTCGCCTCGGTGCTGATATGCACCGCGTTCGAGAACATAAGCACCCCGCGGCTCCGTTCTCTCCTGCATCACAAGCGTCGTGATGATGGAACTATCCAGACTGTTTCTTTTTTTCTGGACATCCGCTAAATCGGCGTAGAGTTTCCTCAGGCTTTCATCCTTTGAGACGTTTCGACGGTAGTATTCTCGGATTTGCGTCTGTTGCTCCGTGCTGCGCTGTCCTCTCTCAATTGCTACCGTATCAACGATGTTCGCTGTTACCATCGGTTCATCGGATTCCATACGAAAAAAGAAACCGGATGGACCCGAATAGTTGACCACCTTGAGTAGGAGCGCATTGTTGCCCGGATTGAGTTGGATCTGGAGTTTATCGGTATCCGGTGCCGCATCACGCTGGATATTGCTCGCAAGCATCTCCGTTTGGTTTACCCACACCTTTAAAGCGTCGTTACTACTCAGGTAAAGCACCGCTTTCTGTCTCGTTTCGGAAACGATATTCCGATAGAGGTATGTCGCGCTGTTTTCACCGACGATGTCGTTATGAACCTGTCCGTCTGACCAGTGCGTCTGCTGTTGCCACACCAATGTCTCCGAACCGACGGTGAATTTATCCTGTGTATTGACAGGCTTGGTTTCCGGTTCATAAACGTTATAAAAGGCGATGTTACCGTGTTCAGCAGTAAACGGACCGACCGAATGCCAATTTTCAAGCGATACTTTAGAACCCATCGGATAGATCGTCGGGACATCTGTAACGGCAAGTCTGAATCGTCCGAAGTGGTGTTTAGCGTATTCAGATTCGTGTTTAAGGCGAATTCTTAACACGCCGCCTTGTGTACCGAAGGGATTTGCGACAAGAAAGATCGCTTGCCGACCATTACCCGGATTTTTATTACTTTCCAATCCCCATCCGCTTTCAGGTTTATCGTCAATCGCATTCACAATAACAAAATCGCCGTTTGGCTGTTCATAATCCGCCCATGCTTGTACAATGCGGACAGGTGCCCACGGATCGTGTTCTTCAGCGAGTTCGGCTGTATCTTCTTGTGCTGTCTCGGTTTCCGATGCTTCGGCTGCCGCATCTTCCGGCGGCGTTTCTTCGGCTATCTCTTCTGCAATTTCAGTTTCTGGTGGTGCTTCCTCAGCAACATCCGTCTCCGGCGCGGGTTCCTCAACGACATCGGTTTCTGGCGGTGCTTCTTCAGCAACATCCGTCTCCGGTACGCCCTCCTCTTCTGCTTCTGACACTTTCGCTGCTTCCGCTGCTTTCTCTGCTGCCGCCTTGGCTGCGTTAAGGACTTCCGCTGCCTTTGAAACAGGAACGACATCAACGGAAAATCCTGTCAGGATCACATTGCTGTTATCGCTGCGTCCGATACCACTTGCTGGCAAAGATTCGTCCGGGATGCCTTCGAGTCGCAAAGCACTCCAATTACCGGATGGGAGTTCAGCAATAATCTCGTAGACCTCTTTGTCTGGGTTCGTACCACTCGCTAAAACAGAATTGTCTTCCTGAATTTCAAGCGTTGCACCGCCTTGTGAGAGAACAACGCTCGGTTTAATATATGTCCATCTCGGTATGCTGTTCTCCCATGCGATTTGGGCAGTATCAATACGTGGAAGGGGACCTTTGCTCTGTCCGTCTAAATCGGTGATTTGCGCGTCATAGTTTGCGAGTTGTGCCTTTTGCTCCGGTGTCGGCAGCTTCACCACCGGTGGCGAATCCTTGCGGTTACCATCCATCGCATTCTCAGTGATGTTGTTAAAGTAGGCGTAGAGCTGATAGTATTCCTTCTGCGTAATTGGGTCGTACTTGTGATCGTGGCACTGGGCACAACCGGCAGTTAACCCCATCCAGACGGTGGCTGTGGTGTTGGCTCTATCAACGGCGTATCGGACGTAGTATTCCTCATCAATGGAACCGCCTTCGCTTGTCGTAACGTGGCTCCGATTGAAACCGGTAGCGACACGCTGATCAAGCGTCGGATCTCGTAACATATCGCCTGCCAACTGCTCAATCGTAAACTGATCGAACGGCATATTTTTGTTGAACGCGTTGATAACCCAATCCCGATAGGGCCACATTTCGCGGTAGTTGTCTAAGTGCAGTCCGTGCGTATCCCCGTAGCGTGCGACATCTAACCAGAAACGCGCCAGATGTTCACCGTATTCCGGTTTCGCCATGAAGGTATCAATGAGATTTTCATAAGCGTTTGGGGAGTCATCATTAAGGAATCGGTGTATCTCTTCAAGTGTTGGTGGCAAACCGGTAAGATCGAAACTTAAGCGTCGGATGAGCGTCCGTTTATCGGTTTCGTCTGCCGGTTGTAGACTCTCTTTTTCGAGGCGTGAGAGGATGAACGCATCAATCGGGTTTCGCACCCAATCTCGGTTCTTGACAGCAGGCGGCATCGGTTGAACAAGTGGCGTGAATGACCAGTGTTCTTCCCATTGCGCGCCTTCGCGAATCCACTGCGTGAGGGCTTCAATTTGCTCCGGTGTCAGTGTCTTATTGAAGTCCGAGGGTGGCATGCGATAGGTCTCATCTTCGGATATGATGCGGAGATAGAGTTCGCTCTCTTCAGGTTCGCCTGGGACGAGTACTGGATACCCGCTCGGTTCGGAGAACGCTCCCTCTTTCGTATCAAGGCGCAGGTCAGCCTGTCGGGTTTTCGCATCTGGACCGTGGCAGGCGTAGCAGTTATCCGCAAGGATTGGACGGATGTCGAGATTGTAATTCAAAATGGCTTGTGGTGTCTCGTGATGTTCTGCAGGTGCCGAGGGACCCCCGAACACAGCGAGGCAGAAACACACCAACGCAGCAAATAGTGGAACCGTACTTTTAGCGATCTTCACTGGAATTATCTCCCCTTTTCAGCGTTGTAATCGGCAATTTATCAGCTTTCTATGCTAAAAATCTGAGCTGCAATTTCTCATACCAGATTTAGCAATTTGTGACGTTCCGTTAATCAAAAAGTTTAGCATAATCTTCGGTGTCAAACCCGCAAGATAAACCTTTAGGGCGGGGATGTAGACGCCGCCTATCGTTGTGTCAAAAAAAGATTTGACAATTGCATTAAAATTGTGGTATAACTAATACTATCACACTGGCAAACATTATCAGCGCCGCCGCTTGGTGGCGTGTTTGCCAACCCACTGATAAGGGGTAAAAAGGTGTGATGTGTGATATACCATGAGAAAATCTTACAAGTTCAAATTTCAGCACCAATCTAACACTGTAAAGATTGGCAATATGATTGATGATATGTGGCAGATTCATGTGCATATTCTGCGTCTTGATCGCCGGTATTATCGCAGGTTCGGCAAAAACGTGTCTATTTCTCGTTTGAAGCGGCACGTTACCGAACTGAAAAAGCGATTAAAACCGCATTGGGCAGACCTGCCAAGCCAAGTTGTTCAAGACGTTGTCCTGCGTTACGGCAAATCGCGGAATGCTTTTTTTGATAACATCAAAGACCGTAAAGCAGGCAAAACGACGCGTAAGGTTGGTTTTCCTAAAATCAAGCCACGCCATAAATACAACTCCCTAACATTTACACAAGCAGGCTACACGCTTGAAGATAATCGTATCAAAATCAACTGTATAGATACCTATTTTTCCTTTCACAAGCACCGTGAAATACAAGGGACTATCAAGACGATCACACTCAAACGCGACAGATGTAGTGATTATTGGATATGCTTTTCGTGCGATAATGTTGACGATTCCGAACCGAAACCTATGACGGGTGAAAGTGCTGGGTTTGACTATGGAAACAAAACATTACTCACAAGCGACACAGGGCGTCCAATAGAATCACCGCATTTTTTGAAACAATCACTCAATAAGTTACAATCTTTACACAGATCGCTAAGTCGCAAAGTTAAAGGTTCGGGCAATTGGTATCGTGCCTGTCGTGCGTTGGCACGGTTGTATCGTAAAATATCACGGCAACGCCTTGATTGGCAATGGAAACTTGCTACTGAACTTTGCACAGAATTTGACATACTGATTTTTGAAACACTCAACCTTGACGGTATGAAACGCCTCTGGGGACGCAAAGTCTCTGATAATGCATTCTATCAACTCCTTCAGGTCATCGAACAGAAATGTGCGAAACACAGTAAAACGTTTCATAAAATCAATATGTGGACTGCGACAACAAAACCTTGTAGTGATTGTGGACACTATAACGAAAAACTTTCTCTTTCAGATCGGCAGTGGACATGTCCCAAATGTGGTTCACACCACGATAGAGATGTCAACGCTGCTATCAACATCAAACGGGCAGGCTTAGCTGCCCTAAGTGGAGCAGACGTAAGACGGTGAACTCATTAGAGTAAATCGCAATCTGTGAGGAAGCACAAGCCCCACGCTTTAGCGTGTGGGTACTATGACCACCGTTGCCATATTTTACGGTACGGTCGCGCTTTTGTCAAACATTTTTCTTGACAATTTCAAAAGATTGTCTTACAATGTCCTCAACGAGGATTACGGAGTTAATGCGGTTTTCATTGTTGTCCACACAAGACAACATGCTTTGATAAACATTCAGATACCATAATTAGCGGGCAGATCAAGGGGTAACACAATGGCATTTAGTGATTTCAAGAAGATCCCTGACGTTCAGGAAAAATTTGGCATCCGACACATCGAAAATGACTTCATAAAGGTTGAGGAAGACGTGTCACCTTCGGAAGAATTTCTGAAAGAATTAGAATTTAGCAGAGTATATTCCCATTTTTGCGTCTGAAGGCGCGCGCTGTGAAGCCGTTATTTTTCCAGTCTTGCGGGAAGTGTATAAAGCGTACGCTGCTAACTATGCCCTATGGATAAAGGAACCTCTTGCCTACGATGAAACGCTAAGCGGTATCCCAGATTATTTTATATCAACACGATCCGAATTGGGCAAACTTGTTGTCGGCAAACCGCTAATAATGCTTGTTGAAGCAAAGAAGAACGACTTTGAGATAGGTTGGGGACAATGTTTAGCGGAGTTAGTCGCCGCCCAAAAGATAAACGAGGATACGGAAAATCCTGTGTACGGTATTGTCAGCGATGGCACGTTTTGGCAAATTGGGCATCTTGTCAACGAAACCTTCACCCAAAATCGAACGAGTTTTAGTGTGGATAATTTGCCTGTCCTATTTGGGGCTATTGATTCTGTCTTCAAAGCAGCAAACAAGGATTATCAGAAGACATCCACTGCGTAAGCATTTTAGTGCAGGTTTGACAAAAAAATTGTGAACACCGCAAAATTAATATCCACAGATATCGATTTTAGAATAACAACCGCCTCAGGCCTCAGGCCCGGTAGGTTCGGTTTCCTAACCGAACCGGATTTACTTCAAAAACCTCTTTAGTTCTATAGGGACAGCATTTATAGAGGTCTGTGAGAAAAATATCACAGAGAATCGCTAAATCGATATCTATATCCGCAAATTAATACCCATCGAATTACACCGCTGACGTTAGCAGTGCTATTAAAATCCCAATTCCAATAATACTAAGGACAGTCCACCAGAAACCTTGTGAGCGTCCATGCTTGCGATTTTCTTCATCTCTTTTGTTTAACAATCCGTTTTCTGCTTGCTGTGCTATCTGCGATCTCACACTATTCACTATTGCTGTTTTGTCAATGTTTTCCATTACCTCCCGTTTTATACGATCCGTTTCGTCTTGTCTTATAGCATTGGTATCAGTGTTTTTTCGTACGCGCTCTCTTATTTCGACATCTATTTCTCTTTCTATTTCCTGTTTTATCTTTTTTCTCTACCTTGTATTGCCTTATCGTGGTTATAAATATAGTTTTCAAAAGTTTTACGATCAATTTCTAAAAAATTGTTGTGCCTATGATTTTCCCAAAAAGTCCACTTATTGGGATCGCCATCATTTGCAAATATACCCAAAAAAGTATCAGTTGCACAGAGGTAAGACTTTAGCTGTTCATTACCGTTTTCGACGCGTCCCGTTCTCTTACACTCCACTATTGCTACGAGTTTTCCATTCCTCAAAAAGGCGATGTCTGCTCTGCGTCGGTCACTGCCCATTTGAATTAGATATTCGCGCTTGACACTATAATTTGGCGAAGCCATGCGAAGTGATTTAAAATAGTCAGCAACAATATCTTTGATTTGATCTTCAGAATAGTGGACAGTCTTCTCTGGTGCAGAACTGATATTGGGTGCTTCTATAGGTTCGGGTTCGGTTTTTGTTTCTTGTGTAATCCGTGTTCCTTGAGTAGATTCAAGTGAAACACCAGCAACTTGTAGTGCTTCAAGGAGTTCTTGTTCAGATTCATTGAGTGTATCTTGAGCTATGAGTCTTACGGTCTCATCTTCAATTATCACCTCAATTGTATCCAGCAGGAGTTCTTCCTGTCCTGATGTCAATATTTTCGCAGTTGTTTGTAATGCCGCAAGGAGTTCTTGTTCAGATTCATTGAGTGTATCTTGAGCTATGAGTCTTACGGTCTCATCTTCAATTATCACCTCAATTGTATCCAGCAGGAGTTCTTCTTGTTCTGGTGTCAACACAGATACTTGGTTTTCCCTTTTTTTTTGTTGTGCGCGTAGCAACTCACGTCTCTGTCGGCGTAGATTCAGCACGTGTCGCGCGCCCTCTAATAGGTACTTCAAATTGCTCCGAAGTTCCGATTTGATTTCCTCCTTTTGTTTCGGTGTTCCTTCCAGTAGCGTCCAGAGGTTGACTGCTATACTCCCTTCCCCGTGCGGTCCCGCAATCAGTTTCATTAATCTATTCGGCTCCTCTCCGTCCATTACCATCCTCTCCAGTTGATACAACATTGGATTCATTGATGGTGACTCCAAGTCGTACAGGAGGTATAGACTCTCTCCCCACCGCAACAGATCCAGTATCGGTAGATCTGGATAAGACATCGTCGGTGGGTCCTCCAGTTCGTCGGGGACTTTTAGATGTGCATTCTCCGGATCCTCACTGATCGCGTATAACACGCGTAGTATCTCTAGTGCCTCCTGATTCAGCGGGTGTTGCTCCGCTTTTTCCCATTGTCTCATCCGTTTTTGCATGTATTTGTTCATCAGTTTCTTTCCCTAAAAGTCCAAATTACCGGTATCTGAAACAGGTGGTTTCAATGGTATCCACAAAACATAGCAGTGGTTATGATTTTGTAAATACCGATCCAAATTTGCCTACTGCTCATCAATCTTTTCAAAAATGATGACATGCTGCCATGGTAGATCGTCGAGTGTCTCTACCCAAGACAATGGGTGCGGTGTCGCCTCCTTAATCACTTGCAGTTCGCTCATCTTGTGCAGGCGTTTGATCGGCACATTGTCATCTTCCAAGCGGTATTCTATAAAAGCCACCCTGCCACCCGTTTTCAGACTACGACAGATATTCTGCATCATCTCATACGGATGCGAAAATTCGTGATAGACATCCACCATAATCGCCACATCCACCGAATTCGGTGGCAGTTTCGGATCGGTAATCGTGCCTAAGACCCCTTTGATATTGGTAATACCTTCTTCCGCCATCTTCTCAGCAAGGATGTCAAGCATCTCTTGCTGTATTTCAACGCCGTAGATGGTACCTGTCTTCCCGATTTTCGGTGAGATACGCCGAGCAATGTAGCCTGTGCCGATACCGATATCCGCCACGACATCCCCCTCTTTGAGTTTTAGGAGTTCAACGAGACGGTTCGGCATCTCTTCACGCTCACGTTCCGGACGTTCCAACCACTCTGCACCTTGATGTCCCATCACCTGCGATATTTCACGTCCCATATAAAATTTACCGATACCGTCTCGACTGCGTGCGCGCTGTTCGTAGCGTGTACTCGCTGGACGTGTCGGATCGGTTTCAGGTTGCGATTCATCACTCGTTACGGTTGCGATACGGCTCAATAGGAGCAGCACAACCGCGATAACGCCAAAAATTGTAAATCCACAGTGCGTGCCGCCTATTTTCTGACGTTTTCTGAACATCGGTTACCACCTTCCGAGATAGAGGCCTCGGTTCTCCATCGGCATTGATACACGCTTACCCTGCTGACGCTGCGAGTCAACGATTGCGAAGACCATCTCAGTGCTTCGGTGTGCGAGACGAATATTCCCGCTTGTCTCCGTATCGGTCTCGATTGCATCAACAATGTCTTCAATACAACCGACGGTACCACTTTTCCGTTGATATGGTGGGAATTGCGCTTCTAAAATCTCGTTAAACTGTCCTTGCCGTTTGCGGAGGTGAAAGCCGAGTCCGTTATTGAGTGCACGTACAGTCCCGTCGCTACAATTCACCTCAAACTCATAAGCCGTACCGGGGATACTGATAGCATTGATACCGTTCTCAAAACGGACGAACCCCATAACAATACCCGGATCAGATTCCGTGCGGTTATCCTCGAAATCGGCATCGTCAACGGCGACATTACCTTGCACGTATTCAATCGGCGAATCACTTGCCAAAAAGAGGAGCATATCCGCTGCGTGCGTGTACCCCCAGAGCGCAGCACCACCACTATAAGCAATAATAGCACGTCTCTCGCCAAGTTCACCGCTTTCGAGGAGTTCACGCATTTTGATGTATCCGGGTGTGAAACGACGCTGCGTGCCGAGGTTAAACTTGATGTTATGCTTCTCACAGACTTCGACCATCGCATCCGCCTCCTCCATAGAGGCACACAACGGTTTATCGCAGTAGATACCTTTCACGCCGTTTTCTGCAGCGAACGCTGTAATCTCGGCATGGTTACCCGGACGTGTAGCAATACTAACAATATCGGGTTTCTCTTCGACGATCATCTCGCGATAATCTAAGTAATACTTCGGAATATCCCATTTATTGCAAACGTACTGTGCCTTCTCTTCGACAACATCCGCGGCAGCGATAAGGTCTGTCCGATCAAAAGCGGTATAGCCTGCGGCGTGCGAATAGGGCAACGCGCCGTTTGGTGTCGCACGGACTTCTTCGTCAATTGTGCCACCCATTCGACCGCACCCAACAATACAAGCACGATATTGGTTCGTTCCCATTGAGTTTTCCTCCACTTAAGCGGGAGATGCGGCGTGCGCAATCCAGTCCGTGAAATTATAGAAGAACTGAACGCCTCTGGAAGATACTTCCCCGCTTCCATCCTTCCCTCCCGTCCTGCCTTAATTGCTCAATTCGACAACATCTTGTTTCACAATCTCTTTCGTGTGCTGATAGGATGCCGTTTGCACCAGTTCCTGTACCTCAGGTGTCAAACGGTTAATAATAACTTCAGGCAGACTCGGCTTGCCTTCATACTGTGGACGATAACGGAGAATCAAGAAACGCCTGTCCCGATCCTTCGGTTTCCACCGCAGAACACCGTGCGTCAACAGTTCAGAGATGACGACAAAATCGCCCGCTTTAGGTGTGATATTCGTGAAAACGTCGTCCGGTTCAGGATCAATACCGTCCGGTCCTGGGGTCAAAAGATTTTCAGGTCTCTCGAATTTGCTTTTATGCGAACCCGGGATAACAATAAGTCCACCGTACCCCGGTTGCACATCGGTTAAATAAAAGAACGCCACAAAATCGTTGCAGTAGATACGGTCGTTTTTGATCTCGTAACGCGTGAGCCAATGCCGTCCCTCGCGTGCACAGTGTAAACCTGCGGGGTTCGTTCCCATCGGTTGTCTATCGGGGTTGTGTTGTTCGAGTGTGAGCGTTCCCGTAACAAAACGCGGTTTATCGAAGGTAAACTCTTTGATAAGGGGCCAGATAGCGGGATGCACCGTCATCGCCTCAAGCGACCTATCGAAAGCGAAACCGTGTTCATATCTTCCGCCTTTGCCGGGTTCTAAGTCGTGAGGACGCGTCGTAAACCCTTCCGGACGCTCATCAACCGGCGTATGGATATACCGATCAACAGCCGCCTGTGCTGTCTTTAACGCTTCGCCCTTAACCGCACCTTCGATGTGTAGATAGCCTGTAACGTCAAATAGGTAGCGTTGTTCTGGTGTCATTTTCCTCTCCTATGTGTGAATCTCTGGAGATACCTATACAACGTATTGTATCACATTTTTCAATTTATGTGCATTTATTCTGATAAAAGTCCAGAAGCATTCAGTTGTCAGTTACCAGTTAACAATCCTCCATGAACAGAAATTTGATTCATCAAGCATCTCTTAACTGAGTACTGAAAGGTTTTCGTAGAAAACCGTACTGTTAACCGATAACTATCTGCTCAATATACACTTGCAACCTGCATCCATCTGTAGTAGAATATCGAAAAAACGAAACAGAGGGTACATAATGAAACTCGGATTTGTAAGTGCGATCTTACCAGATCAATCGTTGACAGAAGTCGTCCAATTCGCTGACGATACCGGCTTCGATTGCGTTGAATTGATGTGCTGGCCCAAAGGGAAAGCAGAACGGCGTTACGCAGGTGTTACACACGTTGATGTGGCAAATCTTTCCGATGCGGAGGCAGATGGAATCCTGCAATGCGCCTCGGATACTGGGATAACAATCAGCGGATTAGGCTACTACCCGAACCCGCTAACACCTGACGAAACCGAGGCGGCTGTCTATAGCGAACACCTGAAAAAACTTATTCTTGCAGCAGAACGGATGTCGGTTGGCATCGTCAACACGTTCATCGGTAGAGACCAGACACGTACGATAGATGAGAACTGGCACCGTTTTAAACAGGTATGGAAACCGTTAATCCAATTCGCCGACGACCACGGTATCCGCGTCGGTATTGAGAACTGTCCGATGTTCTTCACGGAAGACGAGTGGCCCGCTGGGCAAAACCTCGCCTACTGTCCCGCTATTTGGGAACGGATGTTTGAGGAGATTCCGTCCCCGAACTTCGGACTCAATTTCGATCCGTCCCATTTTATATGGCTCCAGATGGACTATCTGAAACCGCTCGTCACCTTCGCGGATCGGATCTTCCACGTGCATGCGAAGGATGTCCGATTGGATCGCGCCAAACTTGATGAAGTCGGTATCCTTGCAACGCCGCTGTCCTATCATACGCCGAAACTACCCGGACTCGGTGATGTCGATTGGGGCGCATTCTTCTCTGTCCTGAGCGATACCGGCTATGACGGCGCAGTCTGCGTTGAAGTAGAGGACCGCGCTTATGAAGAGACGTTAGAGGCACGGCAACGTTCTCTCCAGCAGAGTCATATCTTCTTGAAACAGTTCATGGGATAGGCATACTGCTTGCAGGCGAGGTTTGCAACCTCGCTTGCCTTTAAGGTTCCGCGCTTTTTATGACACACAATCACGACTGGCTCGACACAGAGATTACAGCCCTGGAACACGCTGGATTACGCCGCCACCTCCGCACTGTCATGGGCGCACCAACAGGGACAATCAATCTTGATGGGCGCGATGTTGTGCTGCTCGGTTCAAACAACTATCTGGGATTAAGCACACATCCACAAGTCATCGCCGCCGCTGTTGAGGTGACGCAGACTTTCGGCACAGGTGCAAGCGGCTCACGTCTCATCTCCGGGAACAGTGCACTCTACACGACCTTGGAGACAAATCTCGCTAAAATCAAAAACACCGAAGCTGCACTCGTTTTCAGTTCTGGGTATACTGCCAATACAGGTGTTATCCCTATCCTCGCCGGTGAAGGCGACCTCATCTTAAGCGACGCGCTCAACCATGCGAGCATCATAGATGGATGCCGTCTCAGTCGTGCCGCTAAGAAAGTTTATCGGCATTGCGATGTGGAGCATCTTAAGGAGTTACTATCAGAATCCGCAACGTTTCGGCGGCGGCTCATCGTGACAGACGGTGTGTTCAGCATGGATGGCGATATCGCACCACTCCCCGACATCTACGATCTCGCTGCCGAATACGAGGCGATGTTAATCGTTGACGACGCACACGGGTTTGGTGTATTGGGCAGAGATGGCAGCGGCACCGTTGCACATTTCGGGTTGACAGCGGAAAATATTATTCAGATGGGAACGCTCAGCAAGGCGATCGGCGCGCTCGGTGGATATATTGCTGGAAGTCATGCACTCGTTGAATTGCTCATCAACAAGGCGCGCGGCTTCATCTTCACCACAGGCTTGCCACCCGCGACCTTAGCAGCGGCAAATGCTGCACTTAATGTGATGCGTTCTTCACCTGAACTACGGCAACGTCTATTCTCACACGCGAAATGTCTCAAAACGGCGTTGACCGATATAGGGTATACACTATTACCGAGCGACACACAGATTCTTCCGGTCGTGTTAGGAAACCCGCAACGTGCGACAAATATAGCAGACGCACTCCTCGCTGAAGGCGTGTTCGCACCCGCCATCCGTCCGCCAGCGGTCCCGCCCGACACGAGCCGTCTGAGACTGACCGTCATGGCAACACACACCGAAGTAGAGATACAGCAAGCGATTGATGCATTCGCAAGGATTCTGCCATTCCCGAGGGGTATTTAGTTTTACACATTCACTTTATATATGTCAATATTCTCCACTGTAGGAGCGAGCTGCACTCGCGATCTTGCGAAAGAATGTTAACATCTGTAAAGGAAAACCAAAATCAAAACCGAAAACTAAATCGTCCTGTGCCATTCCCTTTTTACGCTTGATTTTTTTCCTGCTTCGTGCTAAACTGCGTCAAATCGTGATACCACCCACTACCTAAAGGTAGGGGCTTCGGTTTCGTAGACAACAGCGGTTTTCTCAAAGAGTCCACCGTCTAACGTCGTCTCCACCAGCGGGTTCTTATTCCGTATCAGAACGGATTTATCTGGTTTAGGTCCAGGGTACCCCAACCCGCAAAATGTTTATCGCAGCGTTCACGTCTCTGTCGTGTTCTGCTTTACAACGTGGACACGTCCAATATCTATCGTTGAATGTAAGGTCTTTGTTGTGAAATCCACAATTAGAACAAGGTTTTGTTGTGGGTTGCCAGCGACCTGCTCTCAACAATGTTTTACCGTATTTTGCACATGTCCACTTTAGAATGAGCGAAAACTCACCAAAGGCTATATCAGAGATTTTGCGTCCCCAAAGTTTTTTCATAGCCCCAAGGTTTAGTGTTTCAATAGCAATAGTATCGTATCTACGCACAAGACGAAGTGCTAACTTGAAGAACCAATCACGTCTTTTATCTGCTATTTTCTTATGAACGCGCGCGAGGTGTCGTTTCGCACGAAACCAACCATTCGACAGATATTGTTTACGTGAAAGTGCTTTGTTTGCTGACCGAATTTCGTTGAGACACTGTTTATAGAATTGTGGGGACAATATCTTGATACCGTCTGAAAGCGTGAGAAATGTTTTTGAACCGAAATCTACCCCTGCCTCATTACCGGTCAAAGGGAGTTTCTTTAGAGGTTTCGGATTTTCGCAGGTGATATAAATGTAGTAATCACCTACTTTGTCACGTTTGATTGTGATAGTTTTGACTTTACCTGTCCAATTTCGGTGCTTCCAAAAGGTAAATGTGGTATCAAGACAATGGATAGTTAGGCGGTTATCTTCTATTTTGTAACCTGCCTGTGTGAAAGTCACAGAGTTATACTTATGATTTGGCTTGATTTTAGGTCTTCCAACCTTTCTTTTCGTTAGATATTTCTTTCGATCTTCTATATTATCAAAGAAACTTTGGTATCCTAAATCAATACGAATCGCAACGTTTTGGATCATTTGAGACGGGAGTTAATTCCAATGTGGTTTCGTTGTCCGCTTCAACTTCGTAATATGTTTCAAAATACGTTTCAACGGAATATATTTACCATACATGGAATAGTAGCGGCGTTGTAATCTTATCAAATGCACGTGGACTTGGTGCAAATCGTCAATAAGATTACCGATTTTGATTATATTTTCCTGGTGATACAATTCGTATTCGTATGTTTTCATGGTATTATCAGGTATCAGGCGTTTATCTCCATGTCAAGTGAGAGGCAGACACATTACCTTGCAGTAACGCTTGACATGTCTGCCAACCTGATACTATACTTATACGACATTTTCTTATGATTGTCAAGTTTATTTTTTTGACACAAAGCATTGGTCTCCGTCTACATCCGGCAAGCTAAAGCATGGGATTTGACGGGAGCGTTAATGAAAGGCGATGGATCAAAATGAGCACGAAAGCACATGTAATTGATTTTGGAAAACAGAACCCTATAGACCGAGGCACCGGCGTAAGAACCGTCCCGTTAGCCGGTAAATGGATCGATTCCACTTCACTCACCAACGGTGTAACGATGTTTGAGCCCGGCGCAGCGATCGCACGTCACTACCATAACTGTGATGAATCCGTTACAATTCTTGAAGGCGAAGCCTCCTGTGAGGTGGATGGCGAAGTCTTTACGATGCAAGCCTACGATACCACATTCATCCCGGCTGGCATCCCGCACCGGTTCTGGAATGAAAGCGGTGCACAGATGAAAATCTTATGGACTTATGCCTCTGTCACTGTAACCCGTACCTTCACGGAGACCGGTGAGACAGTCGGGCACTTGTCAGCCAGCGATCAGGCAGTCGTCACATAAGGCGATGCAGGAGACCTAAAATGTCCGTTCAAACCTATATTAAAGAGCATCAGGCGGATCTCTGTGCGTTGCTACAAGAACTCGTCAGGATTCCGACGGTGAATCCACCAGGCGAAAATTATGCCGAAATCGTGGAATTACTTCGAGCGAAATGCGAAGCGTTAGGAATGCAAACGCGGATTGCCGAAGTTCCAACGGAACGCGCCGAACAGGTGATCCCAAATGCCGATAACCACCCACGGTTAAACCTCATCGCGCGTTGGGATGTCGGTGCAAAAAAAACGGTGCATTTCAACGCACACTACGATGTCGTCCCCGTTGCAGGCGAATGGCGTTTCGGGAACCCGTTCAGCGGCGAAATTGACGGCGAATGGCTCTACGGACGTGGGGCCGACGATATGAAGGATGCCATCGCTGCGCTTCTCTTCGCGATTCAGGCTGTCCAAAAGACCGACACCGAACCGAAATTCAACGTCGAATGTTCTTTCACCTGCGATGAAGAGACCGGCGGGGAATTGGGTGCCGGGTATGTCGTCGAAGCAGGGTTGGTTAATGCGGACTACGTTGTCAACTGCGAAGGTGGATCGAAATTGAATATTGGTAACGGACATAACGGTGTCCTCTGGTTAGAAATTGAAGTTAAGGGCAAAGCGGCACACGGGGCTAACCCAGATAACGGCATAAACGCCTTTGAGAAGACCGCCGAACTCGTAACGGCACTCCAACGCGTTAAACGGAATCTAAAATCGCCAGAACGCGCATTTAAACTCCCTGATGGCAGCGATCGTTATCCGACATTGAACATCGGTGGGGCATTTCACGGCACCGATGGCGACAAAGTCAACACCGTTCCCTCAAGCGTTACATTCTCTATCGACCGACGAATTACACCCAACGAAGAACTTGAGTTTGCCGAACTCGAATTGCGGGAAGCGATTTCCGGGGCATGTCAATACTACCCCGATTTGGAAGCGGAGGCACGCGCCATCTTGCGGATTGAACCGTGTTTAACAGACACCGATTCGCCAATAGCACAGGCATTCGCCGATGCCGTGCGTATCGTCCGTTTCAATCGACCGAATTTTAAAGGCACTACCGGATTTACGGACTTACACTATTTCGTCAATACAGGTCTACCCGGCATCGGATACGGACCCAGTGGCGAAGGCGGACACGCCATCAATGAGCGCGTCCATATCCCCGATCTCGTGCGGACTTCCGCTATCTACGCAACCTTCATGACCCGCGCAGAACTTTAAAATACACTAAAATTCACTGTAGCACAAGGGCTCCCTGCCTCAGCGCACTCCATAAAATATAAAAGAGGTTAATACAATGCAAAACCGAAGACCAGCACGCTTGAATGTAGTCCCAGAAGATACCATAGGAGCGACATGGGCATTGCCAGAAAACGCAATCGCCCGATTCGGAAAAGGGGAAGTAAAGCACGGTAATGTTAAAGTATCTCCAGATGGCACGTATTTTGCCGTCGGGACCAGCATGGGACTCTGGTGGTATGATATCCCGTCAATGTCGCCGATTTCGTTATGGGAAACGAGAAGAGGAATGGTTAATTCTATTGATTTTTCCCATGATGGCAAATGGATTATCATTACTTCAGATGGCATCATTAAAATGCTGAATGTTCAAAGCAGAGAATGCGTCACGCAGATAGAAGGTCACGACGCTTTTGCGAGACTTGCCTGTTCATCAAACGGTAAATGGATTGCTGTTGCTGCCTCAAATGGTGTTGTTAAAGTATTGGATGTTCAAAGCGGTGCGTGCATCTCACAGATGGATCGAGGGACACACGAATTCCAATCAAATGATATTTCGGAACTCAAATTTTCACCCGACGGTAAATTCCTTGCTGCAAGGGCAGACAACCCTAAAGTTTCGCGCGATGGACAGGTTCTGAATCCAGATACAAAAGGCACACAAACTTACGTATGGCATCCGGAGACAGGTGAGTCAATTGTTAAGTTTGCGGGTAGAAATTTTGCCTTTTCTCCCGACAGTCGTCTGCTGGCGGGTGCAGCTGCTGATGAGACTTTGGATAATGCCGATCGCGTTGACCGCTGCGTTTCAGTATGGGATGGAACAACGGGTGAACGCATCTCTCATTTCTCAGGACATAGCGATTGGGTGGATGTTGTAACCTTTTCGCCGTGTGGCGACTTTCTTCTATCAAGTAGTAGAGATAATAGCCTGCGCGTGTGGGATATCGCACACGGCGTGCAGAAGGAAGTTTATAACGAGTTTGGAAGAGCCTGGAAGCAACCTTTCTATTCGCCGGAAGGCACACTGCTAACGGCTGTGTTCGGTGGCACTGGTGCAACCCAGACCATTGAAATCTGGGATGTTGAACGTTGTGAAAAACTACAAGTCCTTGAATTTTCGGTAGGGAGCATTGGTGCGGAATGGTTTTTCAAATGTCCACAGCTGGCTATCGCCTACGCACTGTCTAATGAACGATCAGACGGCAAGGCGCAAACATTCCCGACACTCGATGAGCCTAATTTTCCGTGGCCCGACCCGAAGGTGATATGGCTGGACGATCAAACCCTCGCAAGTAAGCGTTTGGGGAGGGGTATCGCTGGGGTCGGCATCGCCTTATGGGATGTTAAAAATAAACGGATACAAGAGACACTGGTTGAAGATAAATTTATCCATTCTTTTACTGTCTTACCTTGTGGAGACGTTTTAGGAACTGACCTCAAGAGAGCCCCCAAGGTGTGGAATACCAGTAAACCCGACGCACCTATTGCTGAATTCACAGCACCTACGGACCCTCCAGATTGGGCGCGGCACGAAGTGTTCGCTCCCACGGGCGATCAGGTCGCAGCGGGGAGCAGAGAAGGCACACTCTATGTATGGATTTTCCAGCACCCAGAGGAGCTAACACTGCTTACCGGACATACCGGGCACATTTGGGCATTAGCGTTCTCGCCAGATGGGAGACAATTGGCAAGTGGGTCAGATGACGAGACTGCTCGATTGTGGAATGTTGAAGCAGGCGAAGAAATTGCTGTGTTACCTATAGGTGAACCACGTATACCGATGGGATTAGCCTTCTCACCCTGTGGCAAGATAATCGCTGGCGGAATGGACAACGAAATTCGCTTCTGGTGCACTGAGCAACTGACAACGTTACGCACAATCCGGCAACCTGAAAACAATCACCGAACGTATGCGCTTGCCTTTTCGCCTTGTGGAAAATATCTCGCCGCCGGCACTTGGTGGCAGCAGGGGATGGAGAAGATGGCAATCCGTTTATGGGACGTTGTCACCGCAGAGAATATCCATACCTTCTGGGGACATACATCAGACGTGCAGTCGCTCGATTTCTCTCCGGATGGCACACTGCTGGCGAGTGGCGGTTTTGATGGGACAATTCTGTTGTGGGATGTGCGCCCTTTTATAGACGCTTAAAATTTCATTAGGCGTGATTTCCGGATTATTCTACCTCCGTGAGACCAAAAATAACTGTCCATTTTGGTTTGATTTACTGCCTTGGATATGTTATTATTTTCATATCAAGTTTACTGAAATATCTATTGTGAGGAATTTACTATTATGGTTATAAATCGGCTTATCGCAAAGAATTGGCGGAATTTTCAACAGATCAATGTTCCACTTAGGGAACGGCAATTTATTGTCGGTCCGAATGCTTCAGGTAAATCCAATATGCTGGACATCTTTCGCTTTCTGCGCGATATTGTTAAGATAGAGGGTGGTGGATTTCAAAAAGCTGTCAAGGATCGAGGGGGTGTCTCCAAAATCCGTTGTCTGTCCGCAAGACAGGACCCAGAAGTAACCATTGAAATTCATATCGCGGATACGCCAGATGATCCTCCTATATGGCGATATGTACTGGCATTTCGTCAAGAAACCCGAGGGTATCGTCGAACCTATCTTACAGAAGAGAAGGTATATAAAGAAAATAAACTACTTCTTGATAGACCAGATAAAGATGATAAAGAGGATATGGAGCGTCGTACTCAGACCTTTCTTGAACAGATTAATGTGAATGCGGAATTTCGAGAAATTCCGCAATTCCTCCGAAATGTTACCTATCTACATTTAGTGCCACAACTTCTCCGTTTTGCGGATACAATTCAAGGTAGGATCGTTGAGGAAGATCCGTTTGGGCAAGGATTTCTCGAAAGGGTTGCTAGCGTTCCTGAAAGAACACGGCGCTCTCGATTGAAAAAGATTGAGTCGGCACTCAAGATTGCGGTGCCTCAATTTGAGCAATTGGAATTTCTTCGCGATGAGAACACTGGTCGTCCGCATTTACGCGCGCTCTATTCTCACTGGCGGGCCAAAGGCGGATGGCAGCAGGAAGATCAATTTTCTGACGGAACGCTCCGACTCCTTGGACTCCTATGGTCTCTTCTTGAAAACGATTCAGTTCTTTTATTGGAAGAACCTGAGCTTTCATTAAACGCAGGAATAGTATCACAACTTGCTCCATTGATTTCTAGGATGCAAAGAAGTAGAAGATGTCAGGTATTAGTTAGTACACACAGCGACGCACTTCTTAAAGAACCAGGTATTGATGGTAGAGAAGTACTTTTGCTTATACCTGCTAAAGAAGGAACGAGCGTTCAGCCTTCCTCTGATCTTGATGAAGTGCCTGCACTTCTTGAGAATGGATTTACCGTAGGTGAAGTTGTCCTTTCACGAACTCGACCTGAAAATGCTGAACAGTTAAGCTTATTAGAATGATGTTAAACAGTGTAATCCTTGCAGTCGAAGATGATCTCAGTGAAGTGGTCTCGACTAAAATTCTAAAAAGTTTTGGTATTGAAGTAACAACCATACTTAGCAACAATGGAAATGGATACCTTCGAGGAAAGTCCGAAGAACTCAACAGATCCGCTAGGGGATTAGATATTTTTCTATTAACTGATTTAGATTCTCCTCGAAGTTGTCCTCTGGAACTTATTCATTCATGGGTTAAAGGATATCTCAATCCAAGATTTTTGTTTCGAGTAGCAGTTATGGAGGTTGAATCATGGCTGATGGCAGATCGCGAAGGAGTCGCGAAATTTCTATCAATACCAGTTAATCGTATTCCAGTCAACACGGACGAGATACCTGAACCTAAAGAATTCCTTGTTTCACTGGCGCGAAAGAGTAAAAAAAGAAGATTACGAGATGAATTGGTTCCCAAACCTGGGTCAAAGATTCCTGTAGGTTATGGATATAATACACGCTTAAGCGAATTCGTTCGAGATCATTGGAACTTAGAACGCGCCGCCTCGGTTTCACCAAGCCTAAAACGGACATTACACCGACTTGCACAAGGCAAGAATGCGAGTGCTGACCCGTGAGCAAAAAATTTCAACGCCACATTGAAGATTTCATCTGTGCACAGTGCGGTGCTTCCGTCAACGGAAACGGCTACACCAATCACTGTCCAGAGTGCCTCTGGAGCCGACACGTCGATGTCAACCCCGGTGACCGATCCGCAACCTGCCACGGTTTAATGGAACCGGTAGGCTTTACCGTAAAACACGGCAATTATATCCTTACGCATCGCTGCACAACGTGCGGCATAGAAAAAAATAACAAGACCTCCAAAAATGATAATTTTGACGCGATCCTCCGCCTACAAGGAGAAATAGATGTCTAAAGAAAAAATTCTGGCGATCGCCGCCATCTGTGTTGTCGCTATTGCTGCGATTGTTCTGGCGTTTCTGCTCCACTCAACCTCGGGCAAACTCAAACGGACGCAGGCAGAATTGGCTACCACCCAAACCACATTGCAGACAACTGAGACCGCCAAAACCGATGTAGAAAAGAAGTTAACCGAAACGAAAGCACATTGTTTGAAACGCAAAAGACCTTGTCGGAGACGCGTTCTGAACTCAATCAAACCAAAGAGATATTGCAAAATGCAAGCGCAGCCGCCCGAAAAATCGCTGCTGAACGGAACAAGCTCCAACAAGACAAAGGCGCGCTCGAACGTGAGAAAGAGGGTCTCCGCGCAAAACTTACGGAGATTGAATCCGAATTGCAACGAATTCGGGAGCAATCGCAACGGTCAATCGCTGCGATCCAGGAACGGTTTAAAGATACCGTGGGTGCTGTGTTAGATGAGGCGGGACGCTTGAAACTCGATGTCAAGGGTAAAATTCTGTTTGAAACGGGCAGCGCGATTCTCAGCACAGAGGGAAAATCACTTCTCGATGCAATTTCGGAAGAGGTACTTCTAAACGCTGACTATTCGGATTACGCCATCCGGATTGAGGGACACACGGATAACACACCGATCGGTGGCGACGCGTTGCGGAACTGGAACCTCTCGACCGAACGCGCAATCGCAGCCGTGAAATACTTACAAGAACACGCCAACGTCAGCGCGCAACGTTTAGCAGCGACCGGCTATGCCTTCTATCAACCCATAGATACCGCCGAAACACCGGAAGCAAAAGCCAAAAATCGTAGGATCGAAATCATACTCGTGCCACCGCAAGATTTTTTGTCCGAACTCATGACATCGCTCCAAACAGTGATGCAATCTATTGGGACGGCGGAGTCTCAGTAGCCTTATCCGTCGCTTTTTTCTCCGAAATCGCGCGCTTGGTCTCGACCACAAGTGCCGTCGCACGCCTGATTAACTTATTCATGGCATCAATCTCTTCAAGCATCTGTTCGTTTGTCCACGAAACGGCGGCGAGATAACGGAGTTCGTCTGGGTTGTTCAAGGTCTCGGCACCGAGCGCGACCTGAAGTCCGTTTGAAGTGATATACCGCAAACCGGCGTTCACACCCGACCCGTCAAACTCCAGAAGCGTCGCGATGTCGCCTCTGGCGAAAGCAGGTTTGAATTCTTTGCTCAGACCAGCAAATATGCCTATAGGTTGCTCTTCAAACGCAAATCGCTGCGTACCGACACCGACATGGAAAGAAAATAGATGGATCCGCGGTAGATTAAAGGTTTTACTGACAGCAAGGAACGCTGAGGGCGTTTCACCACCTTCCGCTTCTGCGTCCGACGAAAAAACTTTGTTCCCGAGTTTCTCTATACCTATCGCGACACCGGGAACCAGCCCTGCTTCTGGCTCTTTTAGGAGCAGTAACTTCAGGTTCGCAGTCCGCGCAGTGGCTGGATCTGGGGTGTCTCCGTTCCAGAGATGAGTCAGTCCGACTTCAAGTCTGTCAAACAACCCGAAGTTGAGGCGCACTGCAAATGCATCTCCAAGGTTGGTCGTGGATCGGTTCACTGCCGCTTGTTGGAAACCGAGATAAGTACCTGCCTCGAATATGCTGTGCTGCAGCACGCGCCCCGTCGGGATGTCTACTAACCCACTCTTAGTAAGGACCTCACCCCTAACTGGATGAGGAACCGTGAGTGTTATAGAAATGAGCAGGAAAAGCGAGAGAAACGGTCGAAGCATTGGTGCTACTCCATGTAACGGATACCGGAAGGTGTGCCGATAATGATCTTGTCGGCGCGGTTGACAAAAATCCCATTCTCTAACACGCCGGGAATGTTGTTTAGCTGCAGCTCAACCGCTGCTGGCGCAGGAATACCCTCAAAGTGGCAGTCGAGGATATAGTTACCGTTGTCGGTAATCAGTGGATTTTGCTTTCCATCTTGAGTGGATGCGACGCGTAAAGTCGACTTTCCGCAAATTCGATTGACCTCAATCTGTGTGACTTCCCACCCAAACCGCACAACCTCCACAGGAAGCGGAAAATTGGTACCGAGGGCACGTGACACCTTGCTTTCATCGACGACAATCAGTATTTTTTTTGAGGCGTTGGCGATAATCTTTTCTCTTACGAGGGCAGCACCGCCGCCTTTGATCAAGTTGAGATGTGTGTCTACCTCATCGGCACCGTCAATCGTCAGGTCGATAGTAGGATGCATGGCGAGTGTTGTGAGCGGTATCTTTTGTTCTAATGCAATTTGCTCGGTCCCTTCAGAGGTCGGGATACCGACAATATCAAGTCCGTCTTGCACCATCGCCCCGAGCTTCAATAGGGCATAATAGACAGTAGAACCTGTCCCCAATCCGACAATCATACCGGATTGGACGGTTTCCGCCGCTTTTTCTGCAGCAATTTTTTTTAGATGTTCGGTATTCATGCCTATAAGTGTACCAGAAAAGCGTCTGACAATCAAGTATTTTAGGACTTACGCATACGACTCTTTTGTACCACAATCTTCCAGATTGTGTCTTTTGTAGGAAAGAGGCTGTCGGCGAAGATATTTTTGATTAAGCGAATATCTCTTTACCGATAGCCGAAAAGTTTTCGCAGAAAAACCGTCCCGACAACCGACAGCCCTTCTTCCAGTAAAAACCAATTCTGTAGTTTGACATATTTTCTGTGTTGTGCTATAATACCCCTCATGAAAAAGAAAACTCACCATGCCGGCTTTGTGGTCGGAAAAGTGGCTGCGCAACCCGGAACTCGGATGGAGGGACACCTCACAGTCGGCATGATGCCTGACGGAACGGCTGTCCGACTCCCGATTGTCTTAATCAACGGAAAACACCCCGGCAAAGTGCTCTATATCCAAGCAATCAGCGACGGAGACGAGCTTAACGGAATCGCCGTTGTTCACAAAATTCTCCAGACAATCACGCCGGAACAGTTGCACGGTAAGATTATCGCCGTGCCGATCGTCAACTTTCACGCGTTCCACGCCAAACAAGCATTTAGTCCTGTAGACAATCGTAAAATGAACCGCTGTTTTCCGGGGAGACGCGACGGTACCTCGAGCGAACGGATCGCCTATCACCTATTCCAGCAGGCAGTCCAGCAGGCGGACTACTGCATCGACTTGCATCAAGGCGGCGTGCAACCGATGATTGATGAGGTTCGCGTCCGTGTTGACAAAAAACATACACTGCACAGCGAATGTCTCGAACTCGCACGCGTCTTCGGTATCGGATACATCCTTGATCAGAAGGGACCAAAAGGGCAACTCGCACAAGCAGCACCGGAAGTCGGGATTCCGACGATCGACCCGGAATTAGGTGGGACACACGGATGGGATGCCACAAGCATCGAAAAAGGTGTCCGCGGCGTACGAAATGTGCTACAATATTACAACTTCATTGCTGGAACACCGGAGATCCCTGAACAGCAGATTGTTGTGAAAAAATTTGTACCGATCCTCAGCAATGAAGGCGGTTTCGTCTATTACAGGACAGAGTTATATGAGCAGCTGACGGTGGCGCAACCGGTTGCTGATATTTGTGATGTTTTCGGCAACGTACGGGAAACCATAACTTCACCCGTTGACGGTATTTTCTGGTCAAAACCTATCTATCCGATGGTCGCCAGCGGCGGGACCGTTGGCAAAATCGGTACACCCATCGGGTATCTCTAACGTTTAATGCAGCTTCATGAGGAGATAGTTGCAAGGACTTCTAACGCTGAATAAATCCAAATAAAAGCGTATATTTTATTTGACTTTTACTGCGTATGGTGGTATGATTATTATGTTCTTACGGCAGGTGATTCACCCGTGCCACACGGCACGGTTCCTGCCAACCCAGTGAATCGGGCGAAGTAAGGAGAACCTAAGGATACCACCATGTTACGAAGTCATAAAATAGCACTAAGACCGACGGATCGACAGCGTCATTGGTTTGCGATGCAGTGCGGTTATTCCGATGTAGCGTATAATTTTGCCTTGTCTGCATGGAATGCGGGTGTTCCGAAGTCGCAATTACGCAAGACATTTAACGCCCGGAAGTACCAAGAGTTTGAGTGGTGTAAGGAGATGGATCAGCGGGCAGCGATGTATGGGATTATGAACCTCGAGGATGCGATAACCCGCTACAACAAAGGACAGAATAATCGTCCGAAACGCAAGAAACGCAGGTCACGGCAGTCGTATCAAATGGAATCCGCGAAGATTCAAATTGACGGCAAGCGTGTTAAGTTGCCGAAGATCGGTTGGATTCAGATGCATGAGGCAGTGCGATTTAAGGGACAAGTTGTTAACCGAGTTACCATTAGCAGAACGGCGCATCGTTGGTTTATCAGCGTCACAGTTGAGACGGAAGACACTCAGCAAGTAGTAGACCCTACTGCACCCGTTATCGGCATTGACGTAGGAATCAACACACTGGCGACGTTAAGTGATGGTACGAAGTTTGATAACCCACGCCCGTTGAAACGTTATGAGCGTAAACTCGCCCGTGAACAGCGGAAGTTAAGTCGCATGCAATACCAGTCAAATAACTACTATAAACAGAAGCTAAAGGTTGAGCGTATCCATTATCGCATCATAAGCATTCGAGAGGACGCACACCACCAAGCGACTACAGCAATCCTCAAGCGTGCAAGTAAGATTGGAATTGAGACACTTAAGGTTACCAATATGCTAAAGAATCGCAAAATAGCGAAGGCGTTAAGCGACTCAGCGTTAGGTGGTTTCCTTGCGATGCTGAAGTCGAAAGCGGATGCAATAGGCATAGAAATAGTGAGGTCCCCGCAGTTTTTTGCGTCCAGTAAAACCTGTAGCAACTGCGGAGATAAAAAAGAGGATTTAACGTTAGCGGACAGAACGTATCATTGCGATGCCTGCGGATATACTGAGGATCGTGACGTTAACGCCGCTATCAACTTAAGAACCATCGCGGTCGGTGAGACCGAGATGTAAAACGCCTGCGGAGTCTGTAGTCTACTTGTACCAACGAGATGCAGGGGGGACAGGCAGTAAACGGAAACAGGAACTGCACTGAAATATACGGATCTATTCGGTAATATTCAGTGAAAGGATAACAGGAACCGGCTTGCATAAACAGAATCGCGAAGCCTTTATTCAAAAAATGGGACCTGGCGGTGTCGCTATCTTCGCCAGCGCACCACCGGCACGGTGGAACCACGACACCGAATACATTTATCGTCCAGATCCGAACTTTTATTACCTTACCGGGTTTGAAGAACCGGAGTCGATCTGTGTCATCGCGCCTGAACATCCGAAACACCAGTATGTCCTGTTTGTGCGTCCGAAAAACAAGCAGGCGGAAATCTGGAACGGTAAACGTGTCGGTGTTCGCGACGCACGGAGACGCTACGGCGCAGATAAAGCCTATCCGATAGAGAAATTTGATGAGAAAATCGGGGAATACTTACAGGACGCGGAGCGGCTCTATTATACCCTCGGTTCCAATGAGGACATTGATAGCGAAATGCTTGCGCGCTTCACACGCGCCGTCAAGTCAAAGGTTCGCGGTGGTAAAGGCATTGACACGTTAGTTGACCCAAGTCCTATTCTCAGCGAGATGCGCTTAATCAAAAACGAAACGGAGTTGGAGCGGATGCGAATGGCAACCGAGATTACGGTTGCTGGTCATGTCGCAGCGATGAAGGCGGTTCAACCCGGACTCTATGAATACCAGTTGGAATCGCTCGTCGAATCCACATTCCGTATGAATGGTGCTGGCGGTGCAGCGTTCCCAACGATTGTCGCAAGTGGTGGAAACGCGACAACGTTACACTATACCACAAACGACTGCGAAATTGAGGACGGAAACCTTGTGCTACTCGACGCAGGCGCGGAATACAATCGGTACTGCGGCGATGTTACCCGTACCTTCCCCGCAAACGGCACCTTTACTGAAGCGCAGAGAGACATCTATCAGATTGTTCTTGACGCACACTATGCTATTATCGACGGTATCCGTCCCGGAGTTTCTATTGACGAGCCGCACCAGAAGTCAATTGAACTGTTGACAGAGGGGATGTTACGTCTCGGTCTCCTGAAAAAGAAGAAAAAAATTGAGAAATTGATAGAAGACGGCGCGTATCGGAAGTTTTACATGTACCGCATCGGGCACATGATCGGCTTAGACGTACACGATGTCAATTGTGTCCGCGAAGCAAACGGCGATTACAAGACCTTTCAACCCGGAATGATCATAACCATTGAACCCGGACTCTACGTCGCTGAAGGCACCAAGAACGTTCCATCGAAGTACTTAGGCATCGGTGTCCGTATAGAAGACGACATCCTCGTCACAGAATCCGGAAACGAAAACCTAACCAGCGGTGTCCCAAAAGAGATTGATGAAGTCGAAGCACTCGTCCGCGGCGCAAAATAGTAGGCATACGCTGTATGCCGTTCACAAAACAAATTTTCAGTGAATCCTCAATTTTGAAGAAGCTCCATCATGATTGAAGCACTAAAAAAAATAATCGCAAAGGAAAATGACCAAATCCGCCAACAGTACAAAGCGCAGATTGTAGCTGTTTTTGGTTCTCATGCGCGCGGAGATTTCCACGCAGACAGCGATCTGGATCTCTTGGTGGATATGGATCCCGGTGCCAGTCTATTTGATCTTGTCGGTCTCCAACACTTTTTGGAGAACAGACTCGGATGTAAGGTAGATGTAGGGACGCGAAACTCACTCCGAGAGGAGATTCGGGAGTCTGTATTCAGTGAGGCGATCTATCTGTGAGAAACCACCGACTCTATCTGAAGGACATCTTTGAAGCAATGGATGCTGTTCAAGCATTCGTTGAAGGAATGAATTTTGATGCGTTTGTCGCCGATGATAAAACCACTTCTGCTGTCGTCCGAAAACTTGAAATTATCGGTGAAGCAGCAAAGAACGTTCCAGAGACGATTCGACAAGAGTACTCACAGGTCCCTTGGCAACAGATGGCGGGAATGCGAGACCGGATCATCCACCGATACTTTGCAGTTAACCACGTCATAGTTTGGAATACGGTTAAAGACCATATTCCATCGCTGCAACCTATCATCGGGCAAATTCTTAAAGACTTGGAAGAATAAGTCTAACATGCACGTAAGGGTTTATGCTTCAGCGTTTGTTGATTGACTGGAAAGAACCGAAAAACTTGTGTTACAATGCTAATGTATGACAGTTTCAATCTGAAAAATCGGAGGAAACAGATGGCGAATCCAAAGATGCCAAATTCAAGAAAATTAAAAGGCATGAACAAGTATCAGAAGAAAGCGCATCGTCGGCGTGAGGACCGCTTGCGTGGCAACGAGGTTGAATACTATCTTGAACTTGCCTACTCTTCTGACCCCGATGATCGAGTCGAGGCGATGGACAACCTCTGTCCGTGCCACGTTCGGAAACGGATTGATGCTGTCTGGGTGGCACTCTACAAAGGTATGGTCGATCCCGATTTGCGGGTCCGTAGAGCCGCATGGCATACACTCGATGACGGCGGAAACCCGAACGACCCGAGACTGCAACCGCTCCTCGAAAAAATCGCTAAAGAGGAGACCGATCCGAGATTACGCCAACGCGCACTCGACCTCATCGCTGAAACCCGGAAGATAGAAGAACAGAAAGAGATGCTGTTGGCGCAGAAGGCACACACTTTCTCCGGACGCTGTGATTGGTGCGGTGACACAAACGTCCGAGTCAGTTACGATTACGAAACAGAGTTTGAGACGAACGGTACAAAACGTTTCGCTTTGGTCTGCGAGACGTGTGAATCCGTGTAGACATAGACCGTCTATATCAGAGACATATATGGCGACCCAAAACCAATTATTTGATGGACATACCGAGTTCATCGCGACGCGCGGCGTTAAAGAATATCGCGCTACGATCCCTGTGTGGGTAAACGCCGAAGATGTTGTGTTAGAAATCGGCTGCGAGTGGGGCACGACAACAACCTTAATCGCACCCTATTGCAAGAGAGTTATCGGCACGGACATCAGCCTCAAGTGTATTGAGCGCGCAAGGGAGCGACACCCCGATCTACATTTTGAGGTGCTCGATGGTTTTGATGTTCGGGCAGCGTTGGAACTCGGCGAACCGTTCAGCAAAATATACATCGATATGTCTGGAATGTCAGGCTACAATTCCCTGCTTGACACGATCGCGCTTTTGACTTCCTACGCCACGGTGCTACGTCCACAGGCAATCATCGTTAAAAGCAGTTCACTCAAACGTTTTGCCGGACGTTGCCATCCGTGGCACCCCCCGCGCAAAGAACCTGAGACGCTCTGAAACCCGTCTTTAACCGGTAACTGATAACTAAAAACCGATAACTCTTAAAAAAATGAAGAAGAACCTATTTGGATACAACGAAATATTTATAACGCGTTTGTCCGTTTAAAAAAGCGAAGGAAAATCAGCGTGGATGCAACAGATTGTACAACATCCTGCTAAAGCGAGTGTAATATGATTCCTGACGATGTGTACGTACACCAGACAGTGGAAGGAGATGCCGAAGCATTCAACGAACTTGTGAATCGGCATCATTCAAAGATTTATGGGCTTGCCTATAGGATGCTTGGTAATCCCGATGATGCCGCCGACGCGACACAAGAGACATTTTTAGAGGCATACAAATCCGTTAAATCGTTCCAATTTCAGTCCCAGTTCGGAACGTGGTTGTATCGTATCGGCATTAATACGTGCCAGCAGTATATCCGTAAATCGCAATCCAACGAGCGGAAGTTGACAGCTTACACCAGAGAGGCGGAAATCCATGGTCCCGCTTCGGAGAACGACTCACCTGAGCGTATGCTGATTAAAACCGAACAGAGCGAGATGATTCAAGGTGCTATTGATCGGTTACCGCCGAAGCAACGCGAAGTCGTCACGCTCTATTATATGCAACACCTGAAATATCGGGAGATTGCGGAGATTTTGGAGTGTTCGGAAGGCACGGTCGCCTCACGGTTGAACCAAGCACTAAAGAATCTTAAGCGGAAGTTGAGCAAATATTATCTTTAACAAGGAGGCGTTTATTGATGAATTGCGAACAGACTCTTAACAATCTGCCTCACTTAGTTGTAGCGGAAGATGCACGAACAACAGATGCGGTTTCTGGCGGCGTGTCGCGGCGTGTCGTTTTAGAGCATCTTCGGACCTGTGAAGGATGCCAGAAGGAATACGAAGCGTTGTGGAACACGGCAAGTATGCTTGAGAGCGTAGAGGAACCGGCAACTCCACCGGAACTGGTTGCTAACATTCAGCAACGTATTCGAGAACTCCATCAGCAGAAACAGTTGGCGTTCTTCGCAAATCCGTTGGCGTGGTGCCTTGATCGGTTAAAGTTGGACCTCTCGCCACGGCTTGTTAACGCGACCGCACTGCTCTTTTTTCTTGTCGCTTCCGGTTTTATTATCAAACTCGCGTTTTTTACTAACCCACCGGAACCGGAATCCGGTCTAATAGCGATGAAGAAAACGGTGCTACAGAACATCAAAATCTCCACATCTCCGTGGGCAGGACTCAAAGATGTTGTGCCTCCAGCAGAAGACGGACGCATGTCGCAGCAGCCGGTTATCACTCCCGAAAACGCGTATAACCACTTCTTTAGTCCGACGAGTATTGGATCAAGAGCATCAAGAGCGTGGCACACCGATTATGTCGAGACGAATAGACAGACAGGTCGAGCAAGCGTCGCTGGGTACGCACAAGACGCGGCAAGCGAAAAGTTGACTGTGTTTTGGAATCAGATTAAAACAGAACTATAGCGCATGTTCTATCAATAAGACTTAGCAGGCGAGGTAAGAAACCTCGCCTGCATTCTTTTATAAGACACCGCTGATATATTTCCCACCCAATTCGCTATTGACATCCATCCACAACAGACAACCCATAACCCTTCCAAAATCAAAAACGGTTGACAGACAACCGTCTTTTGTGTATAATTGCCTAAAATCGGTCTATTGGCAAAGTAGCATAAAAAAATGGCATCAGAACAAAACACATCTCATCAAAAACCGCTTCTGGAGATTTCCGGTTTAAAAACGGTTTTTCCAACAGACGATGGCATCGTGAACGCCGTGAACGATGTCAGCTTCTCTATTGCACGCGGACAGACTGTAGGCGTTGTCGGTGAAAGTGGCTGCGGAAAGAGTATTACCGGTCTCTCGCTTCTCCAGTTAGTCCCATCGCCGGGTAGGATTGAAGCCGGTGAGATCCTGTTCTATCGCAATGGCGATGCTGAACCGTTGGATATCGCACAGGTGCCACCGAAAAGCGAATTGATCCGTCAGATTCGAGGCAACGAAATAGCGATTATTTTCCAAGAGCCGATGACCTCGCTGAATCCGGTTTATACCGTTGGAAACCAGATCGCCGAAGCGGTTGCTTTACACCAACAAGTCAATAAAAAAACGGCACGCGAACGTGCGATCGAGATGCTGGAACGTGTTGGGATCCCCGCGCCCCAACAACGTGTTGATGAATACCCGCACCAACTCTCCGGTGGTATGCGCCAACGTGTTATGATCGCAATGGCACTCTGTTGCTCACCAGCACTGCTTATCGCTGATGAACCGACAACAGCACTCGATGTGACAATCCAAGCACAGGTGCTCGGTCTCATGCAGGAACTTCAAGCAGAATTCGGGATGGCGATTATGCTCATCACACACGACCTCGGTGTCATCGCGGACCTCGCTGATGAAGTTGTCGTCATGTATTCAGGACGCGTCGTTGAACGCGGAAGTGTTGACGACATCTTCTATAACCCGCTCCATCCGTACACGCAAGGCTTACTGAAATCCATACCGGTCCTCGGTAGGACAGTCCAAAAAACATTACCGTCTATACCGGGGACAGTACCGCATCCGTTGGCACTACCGGCTGGTTGTTCGTTTCAACCGCGTTGTCCAGATCGGATACCAAAATGTGACCAGATGCCTGAACTCAAGATCATCGATAACGGCGCACACGCTGCGCGATGCTGGCTCCACACTGATAGTCAACAACTCACAACTGACGATTCCTAAAAAAAATGACGAAATTGCTTCAAGTGAACGACCTCCGAAAATACTTCCCGATACAGAAAGGGATATTTCAACGCACCGTCGGTTATGTGAAAGCCGTGGACGGAATCAGTTTCGATGTCGAGCGTGGCGAAACCCTTGGACTCGTCGGCGAAAGCGGTTGCGGAAAAACAACTGCAGGACGGTGCATCCTCCGCCTCATTCCGCCGACAAGCGGGAGTTTCGTTTTCGGAGAAGAACAGGTAGACCTCGCAAAACTGACACACAGCGAGATGCGTCCTTTTCGGAGACGTATCCAGATGATCTTCCAAGACCCACACGCGTCCCTCAATCCACGTATGACCGTAGCAGATATTGTCGGGGAGCCGATGCGTGTCAATCGTATCGAAAAAGGATCGGCACTTGAAGATCGGATTGTGGAACTGCTTGAATCTGTCGGCTTGAGATCACAAGACATGCGCAGGTATCCGCACGCTTTCAGCGGTGGGCAGCGTCAACGCATCGGCATCGCACGTGCGTTAGCACTCCAACCCGAACTCATTGTGGCAGATGAACCGGTCTCCGCGTTGGATGTCTCCGTACAGGCACAAATTCTCAACCTCTTGGCAGAACTTCGCGAAAAATTTCAACTCTCCTATATCTTTATCGCACACGACTTGAGTGTGGTGGAACACATCAGCGACCGCGTCGCTGTGATGTATCTCGGCAAAATTGTGGAGATTAGCGATGCCGAGACGCTTTATCAATCACCGAAGCATCCGTATACAGAAGCCCTCATCTCCGCCGTGCCCCTCCCCGATCCGAGTGCGCAGCGCAAACGTGAACATATTCGACTTGAAGGCGATGTACCTGACCCATCAAACCCCCCTACAGGGTGCTATTTTCACCCACGGTGCCGTTATGCAACCGATATATGTAGAGAGGAGACACCGGAACTTCAAGAGGTTGCACCGGGTGTACAGGTGGCTTGCCATCTCAGTGATACGCTGGAGTTAAAAGGAGTATAACTATGAAAGTGCTACCCGTCTTGCTAATCTTCATTGTCGGATGTTCAGTGAACCCGACGGAGGATGTTTCAGATTTTCCGCGTGGGCTCGAAGCGCGAGAGGCGCCGGTGTGGGCAAAACAGGTCGCTGCAGGCGAACTCCCACCGCTTTCGGAACGGCTCCCAGAAAACCCGCTCGTCGCTAAAACCGATTTTGATGGGTATGAAGGTCCCGGTCCCTACGGCGGAACATGGCACCGGTTTCACACGCACCCAGAATTAGGAACATGGAAGATGACTGCCGGTTATGCGCCACTCATCCGTTGGAAATTCGATGCCTCTGGCTTGGAACCGGGTTTAGCAGAATCGTGGGAATTTAACGAAGATGGTAGTATCCTAACGTTACATCTACGCAAAGGCGTGAAGTGGTCGGATGGACACCCTTATACCTCTGTGTCATTTGCGTTCTACTATCAGCTCTGTCTTGATAAGCGACATCCATACAACCCGCCTGTCTGGTGTAAGGTTAACGGCATCCCGATGGAGGTCGAAACACCTGATGATTACACGATTGTGATGAAATTCGCAGGTCCCAACTGGCTCGTACCGCTCTGGTTGGCGACCGGTTTTTGGTGGTGTAATCAGTACAATATTCCGAAGCACTATATGATGCAATTTCATCCGGATGGTAACCCCGAATACACCGATTTTATCCAATTTGAAAAAAAGAATATACCGTATCAGAACACAGAGCGTCCGACATTGTGGCCCTGGCGGTTGACGAAATACGAAAAAGGAGGCTTCCGGGTCGAACTCGAACGGAACCCGTACTACTATGTCGTCGATACGCTCGGCAGACAGCTCCCTTACATCGACAAAATCAAGACCAGTTTAGTCCCGGAACCGCAAGTTCGCGTGCTTAAAATCCTTGCAGGCGAGATTGATTGCCAATATCGCGGCATGGAACTCCGAGACCTCGCACTCTACCTGAAGGGTCAAGAGAAAGGCGGCTATAAGGTACGACGTTGGAAAAGCACGGCTGGCGCGCAACCTGCTATTCTTATTAATTGGACCGCACCGGACCCTGTGTTACGGCAAATCATCCGAGACCAACGGTTCCGAAAAGCACTCGCTTACGGCATTGACCGTGAAAAATGTAACGAGATTGCATGGCGTGGATTGCTCGAACCGCAAGCCGCAACTGTTAGCCAAGAAGGATGGCACTTCGCCGATGAAGACGGGCAGGCACTCTTTGAGGAATGGAAACGTGCCGATGCCGATTTCGATATCGCCGCTGGAAACCGACTCCTTGATGAAATGGGGCTCACCGAGCGCGATAAGGACGGTTATAGGTTGCGTCCGGATGGCAAACCGATTGAGATGCTCATGGATGTTCCGAGTTCCAACCTCAACAGCCAAGAAAATGACATCGGACTGATTATTCAAGACGGATGGGAGCAACTCGGATTGAAAACCTTGCTCTATACGCCACCGGGTGCCGAATTGAGCCTCCGCCGCACACTCGGAAAATTCACAATCAGCATGCACGGTGAAGCGGAGATGGACCTCTTCACTTATCCCGACTGGGTCTTCCCGACGCTCCCGAAGTATTGGCATCCGAAGGTCGGGAAATGGTATGAAACCGGTGGTGAAAAGGGCGAACCTCCTACCGGACCGTTAAAGAGACTTCTCGATCTATATGATGAGATTAAACGCGAACCCGACCTGAAAAAACGACATCAGTATGTTCGCGATGCTGTCCAAATTCATATTGACGAGGGACCGTTTCACCTCGGTTCCGCAGCACGTTCACCATCGCTATTAGTCGTCGCGAACCATTTCCACAACGTACCCAACGACGGCATTTTAGGACCATGGGCAATCGTTACACCAGCAACCCATTATCCTGAGCAGTGTTGGATATCTAAGGAATAGTTGTCAGTTCCCAGTTGTAAGTTAAGAGGACTCTTGTAACTGATAACTGGCAACTGAAAGATTTTTTCGCAGAAAAAATCGTACTGACAACTTTTAAAAAAGGAGATAGACCGATAGTTACTTATATCATTCGCCGATGTCTCATCGCTGTGCCGACACTTCTGGCGATTTCTATTATCTCTTTTATTATCATCCAACTCCCACAAGGCGATTACCTCGACCGAGAAATCCAGCGGTTAGAGGAAGAATTCGGCGATAGCAGTTCACTCGCCCAAGTCGAAGAATTACGCGAACGCTACGGGCTGAACGAGCCGTTGTGGAAACGCTATCTCATCTGGATCAGCGGTTTTGTTCGCGGTAATTTCGGTGAGTCATTTGAGTATAAGCGCGAAGTCAATGAACTGATATGGGACAGGATAGCATTCACGCTTCTCATATCCATCGGATCACTCATTTTTACCTATATCGTCGCAATCCCGCTTGGTATCTATTCAGCAACGCATCAATATAAATGGTCAGATCACTTTCTGACCTTCCTCAGTTTCGTCGGGATGTCGATCCCCGCGTTCCTCTTGGCACTTTCGTTGATGGTCTTCGCGTTTGACATCTTCGGTGTTCCGCTGTTTGGGCTCTTCTCGGCTTACTATGAAGGCGCGCCGTGGACGTGGGGTAAACTCAACGACCTCATCAAGCACCTCTGGATTCCAGTGATTGTCGTCGGTATTAACGGCACAGCGAGCCTCATGCGCATCATGCGCGGCAACCTGCTCGATGTGTTAGGACAGCCGTTCGTGCAAACCGCACGTGCAAAAGGACTCAAAGAGACCGTCGTGGTCGCGAAACATGCTGTCCGTATCGCAATCAATCCGCTTATCAGCATTTTAGGGATGAGCCTGCCCGGTATCCTCTCCGGTTCAGCGATCGTCTCTATTGTATTGGGGTTGCCAACGGTCGGACCGATTCTCCTAAACAGTCTACTAAACGAGGATATCTACCTTGCTGGCACGTTGATTATGATGTTGAGTCTACTGCTTGTTATCGGCAACCTGCTTGCTGATATAGCCTTGGCGTGGGTAGACCCGCGGATTCGCTATGAATGATCTTTAATTTTTCCTTGCGGTTCGGTTAGGTGGATTTAACACTTGAAGTCCCACTCCGTTTATCCGCCTTCCACTTCGTTTCAGGCTACGGTTGTTCACTGTTTTTTATCAGAAACCCGATTTACGGAAAAATCGGAGCAGAAATCTAATATTTAAAAAAATATGAAACTTACAATCGAGACAGCAGAAGAGATAGAGGGTGCAGATGCCCCTTGGACAGACGGCGGGCAGCTGAGTTACCGTCAACTGATATGGCGACGGTTCCGAAAGAACCGCATGGGTGTCATTTCCGGTGTGATCTTAGTCTTGTTTTACGCTATCGCCATCGGTGCGGATTTCTTCGCGCCCTATCACTATAACGAAATCAACATGCGGCTGCGCCACGTTCCGCCGCAACGCCTCCATTTCTCATTCGAGGACGGGTTCTACGTCTACGGCTTGAAATCCGTTCGGAATCCAGAGAGCCTTGAGTTAGAGTTTACAAGGGATATGACACAGCAGCATTCGGTTGAATTCTTTTTCAAGGATGCCGACGGCAAGCGACATTTTTTTAGCTCCGCAGGTCCCATGTTCTTGTTGGGTACAGATCGGATGGGGCGCGACCTATTTTCGCGGATTATGTACGGGGCACGCGTTTCAATGACACTCGGTCTGGTCGGTGTCTTTTTAAGCATCGTTCTCGGTTCTGTCCTCGGCACTATATCTGGATATTGGGGTGGCTGGGTCGATAACCTCATCCAACGCGTTATTGAGGTCTTATCTGCCTTCCCGGATATCCCGTTGTGGATGGCACTCGGTGCCGCGCTCCCACCCGGCTGGTCGAGCATTCAGATCTATTTCGGAATCACCGTTATTTTGTCGATTATCCGTTGGGGTGGATTGGCGCGGCAGGTACGTGGAAAAGTCTTGGCGTATCGGGAGAGTGATTTCGTGATGGCGGCACGCGCTGCCGGTGCCGGACATTGGCATATCATCACAAAACATCTGATGCCGGGGTGTTATAGCCATATCATCGTTATCGCGACACTCGCTATTCCCGGTATGATTCTCGGCGAAACCGCACTCAGTTTCTTGGGTTTAGGGATCCGTCCACCGATGACGAGTTGGGGCGTCCTATTAGAGGAAGCACAGCGCGTCACAGTTCTGCTCCACTATCCGTGGCTCATTTTTCCGGCAGTGCCGGTGCTCGTCGTCGTCATCGCTTTCAATTTCTTAGGAGATGCCCTCCGCGATGCCGCAGATCCGTACTCAGATTAAAAGATTCCCCACGGACGGTAGGTGCGGTTTGCAACCGCACCGGATTTTAGGCAAAAACCTTTTCTAACTCCGGTAGGTGCGGTTTCCTAACCGCACCGGATTTTAGGCAAAAATGGAGAAATAACATGTCAACAGACACAGACCTCGGCTTTTTCGCAACAGACGTTTCATTCACAGATAAATCGGCAATCGTAACAGGCTCCAGCCGCGGCATCGGACGTGCAATCGCCGTTGAATTGGCGCGTCAAGGTGCAGATGTGCTGATCAACTATAACCAGAACCGTGATGCCGCCGAATCCGTACAACAAGATATAGAAGCACTCGGCAGAAAAGCCGTTATCATTCAGGCAGACATCAGCGATCTCGATTCACACGAAAGATTGCTCGACACCGCACACAACGCTTTCGGGAAGGTGGACATCCTCATCAATAACGCCGGTATCACCCGTATCGCTGATATCCTTGAGGAGACATCGGAACAGTTTGATCTGATTGTCAATACCAACCTCAAGGCGACGCATTTCCTCACGCAGCGCATCGCGAATTACATGATCGCAAACGAGATACGCGGGTGCATTATCTATACGCTCTCGATTTCCGATACGATGGCATCCGATAACCGCACCGCCTACTGTATCTCGAAAGCGGGGTTGGAGATGAGCATGCGCGCTTTTGCCGGACGGTTAGCACCGCACGGCATTAAAGTCAACGGTATCGCTGCGGGTGTCATCAACACCGACCTCTCGCGCGTCCGTATCCCGGATTATGAGGAAGCGGCAGAGAAGGGGTACATCTTTATGGTCCGCGCCGGTGCACCTGAAGATGTCGCACACGCGACCATCTCTGCGATGAAACTTTACGATACTGGCGTAGTGCTCCCGGCAGCAGGCGGCGTGATGACACCGTTGTTGAATCTCAGATCCATGGCGGAATTAGATATGAATAAATCATGACATAATCCCAATATCGCGGAGTATCGACTTTTTAATTTTACAGACCATCGTATACGCCGGATCAAACACGTTACCCATATCATACTCCACCGCTTGCCCCAATAGGATATGTGCCGCGCGTTTCTCTAAACCGAGGTCATCCAACCATCGGAGCAGCTCCGTCGTGGCGTGTTGCACTGCCTGATCCAACGGTCGCGCATTGCCTGCCGTCAAAATGTAATCACTGTTCTCGGCACGGGGCCAGTTGATGCTTTTCCCTTTCAAGACTTCAACCGTGAACTGCACATCAAAAGAGATTTCGATACCGGTCCCGACAATTTCACCGTCCCCCTGCACGGCGTGTCCATCACCGAGATGAAAGAGCGCGCCGGGAACAAAAACCGGGAAATAGACGGTGACACCCTCCTTGAAACCGCGATAATCCATATTCCCACCGTGTGTAGAGGATGTCGCTGTCGAAATCGCCTGCCCGCGCGGTGGCGCGACCCCGAAACATCCGACCATCGGTTCGAGCGGCAACGTGAGTTTACTCAACTGCGTCTCCGGTGTTATCAAAGTTGCAGTCCATTTGTCTACATCCACCTGCCACTCTGCGCGACCGCCTTCCGGCATCTCGGACGCGACGTAGTGCGGATCCAGAACATTTGGCGCGACGACGGTAGCCGTCCGTCCGATTTTTCGGTTCGGGAGAATCCGATCAAAATGGACAGATAACGTATCACCAGGTTCCGCCGATTCAATATAAAACGGACCTGTTTGGGGGTTGCCGCCGGGGGTAACCTGTGTATCCGAGGCATCAAAACCTGCGTTATCCACAGTGGTTGTAAAAACAGTGTCGCCGCTTTCAATATGAAGCACCGGCTCGTGCGCACCGATCGCTGTATGATAGACTGTCGGTTGGAAGTGATGTGTCGCCATCTCTGAAATTCCTCTCCTGCTTATAGGGTGTTGACAAAGCATGTCCTTGTTAGAATTTGCATAAGCTTATGCAACAACAATATACCACTTCTGCGTGGTCTCGTCAAGCGAGGAATATTCGGTTTTCTCCTTATTTTGGAACGGAATGTGAAGTTCATCGTAACGCTAATAGACTTTAATAACGATTTAATTGTAACTTTAGCGGGTCTATGATAAAATAGTGATAGAGGCAAAGGAGGGTAGAATGGATTGGAAAGATGCAGTGTCGGAAATCATAACACACCCAGGTTCACGGATCCGATTCAGTGAACCGCTCGCAAAGCACACCTACTTCGGTATCGGCGGTGAAGCGACCGCTTATATCGAAGTCAGCACGGTGTCCGAATTGGCAGCGTTGGCGCGTTTTCACAAACAGCGGGATGTTCCGGTTGCGATTATCGGTCGCGGATCCAACCTGTTGGTGAGTGATACTGGTTTCAAAGGTATCAGTATCCGGTTAGTTGGTGAGTTAGCGAAACTGGAGGTAGACGGGAATGTCGTCTCCGTCGGTGCAGGACTTTCTCTGCCGAGGCTCTCGAAAACGATGTCGCGATACGGCTTGAGCGGTGTGGAATTCGCACTCGGTATCCCTGGCTCCGTCGGTGGTGCCCTGATTATGAATGCCGGTGCATGGGGAAGCAGCTTCGGGGATGTCGTTAAAAACGTTACTGTCATGGACGACACCGGTAAACTTATCACACTAACACACGACGAAGCGCGTTTTGAATACCGACACAGCGGTTTGGATGCCTATTTCTGTGCTACAGGCGCAACATTGGAACTTGAACCGGGAGACGCTGACGCTATCACAGCACAGATGCAGGCGTTCTACAAGCAGAAAGTCGAAACGCAACCCTTCGCCGAAGAGAATGCGGGGTGTATGTTCAAAAACCCAACCGGCGATTCCGCAGGACGCCTGATAGACATTAGCGGATTGAAAGGCTATCGCATCGGTGGCGCAGAGGTGTCTAAGGTGCACGGAAACTTCATCCTCAATATCGACAACGCGACGGCAGAAGATGTCCTGAAGTTGGTCGCGTATATCCAAGATCAGGTCCAAGAAAACACAGGTATCGCTCTCCAGACAGAGGTCAAACGGTTAGGATTCGATTAAATACACTTCCTTCATCAGGTGAAATAGCGATGAGAATTTTACTTCGTTGGCTATCTATCACATTGTGTTTCCATGTCTTAGGTGGACATCTCGCTACTGCCCAAAACGCTTACGAACTCGGAGAAGCAGCACTCCAACAGGAAAACTACGAGGAAGCCATCCACCACTTTACAATAGGGGCTGGGTTACCCAGCTCCTACGAAAATGGCAAAACTTTTTCGCGTTTAGGGTACGCCTATTCGCAACTCGGTCGCTACAAGGAAGCGACCCGCGCCTATCAGGACGCACTTCGCTTTGATACAGACGGAAAAGACAACACTGACACCGAAATCGCGATGTCGCAAGCGTTATTAGGGTTGGGATACATCGCTTATCGACAAGGTAGGTTTGACGAAGCGATCAGATTATATACCGAAGTCGTAAAGCGAGACAAGGCAGGGATTCCCGAGGCGTATCATAACCTTGGCAACATCTATGCTGGACGCGGAGAGATTGAAAAAGCAGTTACCGCGCAACAGCAAGCCATTGCAGAAGATCCCAATTTTGCCGATGCACACTACCACCTCGGCGTGCTGTATAGCCGTAAACAGGATTGGCACGCAGCAATTGGTGCGTATCAAAAAACCGTCGCGTTAACACCGACGATGCCGAATGCCTACTACCAACTTTCCCGATGCTACCGGCAAACTCGGAATATACCGGAAGCCGAAAAGGCGATGCAGCAGTTTCGAGCCTTAAAAGCAGCGGATGCGGAGATCCAGAAACACCTCGAAGCGGTTTTCGTCGCTGATACCGATGAAAAAGCCGTAGCACTGCTTACACTCGCGAATATCTATCTCAAACACAAAAGATATGATGCAGCCACCGAAACGTTCAATCGGGTCAGGAGATACAGTCCATCAGCCCCCTATACAGCACAAGTATCCGCAGGACTCGCCAGAATCGCAGCGGATCAAGGAGACCCAACGCAAGCAATCATACACTATGAACACGCCATCGCGCTCGGTTTAGAGACAGCAGAGATCTACCACAACCTCGGTGCCGCCTATATGCAAAACCGAGATGGACAGAACGCTTTAAAACAGTTCCATCGCGCGCTTGAGATCAACGCTAATTTACCAGAAACGCTGACGTTGCTCGGCACGCTCTACACCGCCAACCGCCAGTTTGACGCGGCAGAGAGACATTACGAACGCGCCATCGCACTTGCCTCCGAAGATGCCGTGGCGTACCACGGTCTCGCCTATCTGTACGGTCAACACGATCGGAACTTGGCAAAAGCAGTTGAATTGGCGCGCCACGCGACAGAACTGTCTCCGGCTTCTGCTCCGTATTACAATACCTTATCGTGGCTGTGCTACAAGGTCGGGAGATACGACGCAGCAGAGACGGCTATTTTAAAGGCGATTGAACTCGCCCCTGATAATCCGCTCTACCGCGAGGGGTTGCGAGAGATTCGTCAAGAACGAAAATAAAAACAGGCGAAGTCAGAAACCTCGCCTGTGCAGAAATACCTATTCGCTAACGACTGACAGCCGAATGGAAAAATTAACTATAATCCTATAAGAAACACCCTATCAAAAACCCTTGAGTTTCCCCCATGTTGTCGTCAACTTATCTTCGGGTTCCACCGCCAACAAGCCTGTTGCGCCTTCAAGACCATCTTCCATGATCTCTTTGATGTCGTCCTGTTCAAGTGCAACGTTGAAGAGCGCGATCTCGTCAAGCAAGCCTTCGCACTGGTGTCCACCGTTCGAGCCGTCCCCGATCCGCATCCGCCCGGGATCAGCATCAAGGCTCGGTTTTGCGTAGGGCTGCTTGCCAACCTCCTCACCGTCTGTGTAAATAACCAATCCGGCATCTTCACCAATAACGCCTGCAAGGTGATGCCATCCGTCACCTGTGACGACGGGGCCGCCAGTTGGACCTCCCCATGCCCCCGGTGCACCTTTGGTAATACTAAGTTGTAGCGTTTGACTGTCCTTATCAACAGCCAGCAAATAGTTCCGTGGATTCTGACCGCGCATCATGATAGATTGCCAACGCGTGCCTTGCGAGGGTTCCAGATTCGCCCAGGCAACAATCGTCAATTCTTCAAGCGTAATACTATCGTTGGAATCTACTTGTACATAGACACCGTCGCCATCAAACTCCAGTGCCCTTCCGAATTTTCCGTCACGCCATTTCTTGGGGCCCACAATGGTCCCATCGTTTCCTGCTTCGGAAGTATCCTTAGCGACATCGCCCGCGCCCTCTTCAAACAACCACATGCCGACAAGATCTGCAGGGTCAACTTTCGCGAGTACGGACGGATTTGCAGTGAGCATAAATGCCACCACAAACGTCAGGATTATAACAAAGAACCTGCTATCCATTAGATTTTCCTCCATAAAGGTTATCGGAAAATTGAGTTACAACGACCCCGTTTAATCACTTGACTTAATCTAATATAATACCCTCTCCCTCTCGAATTGTCAATACCTGATTGCATTCCACATTTTCAATGACCTCTTGAATACCGCTCTGCCAGCGCACGATCACCCGATCAATCCGATCTGCGGCACCCACCCCAACCGACAATTGTTGGGCATTTTGGGAGAGGTAACTACCACCACTCTTCACCTCTCGGAGCAGGCGCGTGTCGCCATTCTGCAGTGTCACCTTCGCCCCTATTCCGTCGCGATTCGACTTTTGGTTTCCGACGAGTTTAATGCTGAGCCAGTGATGCTCTGGTGGCGTATCGTTTCTGAGCAGGTCGGGTGTATCGTTAATATTCGTGACGAGAATGTCCAGATCGCCGTCGCTGTCGTAGTCTCCGAAGACCGCGCCACGACTGGACTTTTCTATCAACATCCCCTCACCGGAGATGTCCGAAATATCTGTGTAAATGCCGTCGCCTCGGTTGCGGAACAGTTGATTCTGTTGTTTGTAAATCCCGATCTCCTCCAATTCTGAAATGTTATCGTGGAGATGCCCATTGGCAAAAAAGAGGTCTAACCAACCGTCGTTATCGAAATCAGCGAAACCGGTGCCCCACGCCAAGGGTAGGAGTGTCGGTTCACTCAAACGACTCTGTGCGGTGATGTCCCAAAAGATACCGTCTCCGTCGTTTTGATAGAGCGTATTCGTTTCAGCCTGATAATGCGTGAGGATAACATCGAAATCACCATCGTTGTCGGGGTCCGCGGTATCAATCCCCATGCTGCTTTCAACGTCGCCGTGTTCGTTGCGTGCGATACCATGCAGCTCACCGAGTTCCGTGAAAGTACCGTCCCCATTATTTCGATAAAGGAAGTTCGGTTCCCGGTCATTGGCAATGTAAAGGTCGAGCCGACTGTCATTATCGACATCTGTCCAGATTGTGCCGAGTCCTCTGCCGAGTGAGATGATTCCGGCATCCTGTGTTACATCCGTGAAGGTGCCATCGCCGTTGTTGCGGTAGAGGACATCCGGTTCCGGGGCGAAATCTTCCGGACGACAATACGCAGGTATCCCCGCTTGTGAACAATCAGGTGCCGTCTTTAAGTCAACAGCGACATAATTGACGACGACGAGATCCAACCAACCGTCATTATCGTAATCTGCGAAGGCACAACCGGCTGAAAAGCGCGGTTTACCTGCGATGCCCGCGTCGGTCGTCATATCCGTAAACGTGCCATCGCCATCATTTCGATAGAGGACATTCTGACCGTAGTTGGTAACAAAGAGGTCGCTGTTGCCATCGTTATTGTAATCAGCGACGCAACAACCGATACCGTAACCGGTATCACCCACGCCAGCATGTTGTGTCACATCACTAAAAGTACCGTCACCGTTATTCTGATAGAGCCGATTGATGGGTTGTAAGGCATCGGGGTTAGAAAACCCTCCTAAAGTGAGGGAGGCACCGTTGACGAAATAGATGTCCAGATGACCGTCATTATCGTAATCGAAGAAAGCGACACCACCACCCATCGTCTCGGGGAGATGCTTTTTGCCTGTCGCTCCGTTGAAATGGCGGAACTGGACACCTGCTTCATCGGTCACGCGCGTGAACCGAATCTCAGCATACACGAGACTTGCCCAGAGTACAAAAGCAGTATAAACAATAGGTTTCATACGCGCATCCGTGTCATTATTCGACCTACGGACGAATAACCGTGCCATCCATCCGGCGTACCGGTGCCCAACCGCCATTGAGTGGATGTTCAGGAAACGGGAATCGAGCAGCGAGTTCTTCGTTGACATCGATACCGAGTCCGGGTGCCTCGCTTGCCCAAAAACAGCCCTCCCGAATTTCCGGACAGCCGGGGAACACCTCTTGCGTATTGTCCCCGAAGACGTGCTGCTCTTGGATGCCGAAGTTATAGCACGCCAGATCCAGCGCAACATTCGCGGCATGTCCGACAGGTGAGACATCTCCGGGTCCGTGCCACGCCGTGCGGACACCGAAGAATTCACAGAACGCGGCGAGTTTACGTGCCGGACTGATACCCCCAATCTGTGAGATATGCACGCGGATGAAATCGATGAGCCGATCCTTGATAAGATGGACGTATTCATTCGGATTGTTGAACAACTCACCCATCGCAATCGGGATGCTTGTCTGCTGACGCATTAACTGGAAATAGTCTACGTCTTCAGGTGCAAACGGGTCTTCAAGGAAGAAGAGGTTATATGGTTCAAGTCCTTTGGCGAGATTAATGGCTTGAATAGGTGGAATCCGCTCATGTACGTCGTGTAGGAGTTCCACTTCGTCGCCTAACTGAGTTCGTAAGTGATCGAAGAGTTTGATAACGGTATTGACATAAGGTGTCGGTTCAAAGGCAGGTGAACTCCGCTTTCCACGTCCTGCGCCGTAAGTCGAATATCCGGGTATCGCGACTTGTGCGCGGACGTACCGGTAACCCTGCTCCATATACCGACGGATGCTCTGCTCCACCTCCTCGAAAGTCCCACCGCCCGCGTGTGCGTAAAGCGTCGCAGCCTCACGGCACTTACCGCCGAGCAGTTGGTAGACAGGCATATTGGCGCGTTTGCCCATAATGTCCCACAAGGCGATGTCCACACCACTGAGCGCATTATTCAGTACGGGCCCATTTCGCCAATAGGAACTAACAAAACTGGTCTGGAAGATGTCCTCTATATTCGCTGGGTCTTTGCCGATAAGGAAGGGTTTGAGATATTCATCGACCGCCGTTGCCACGGCGAGCGGACGTTGTGTAAACGTGGCACAACCGAGTCCATATAAACCGGGTTCACTCGTTTCGACCTTAACAACGACAAGCCGAATCCCGTTAGGTGCTGTCAGAATCGTTTTAACATCTGTGATCTTCATGTTTCTAATTTTCCTTGCGGTTAAATAGTGTGCGATTGCGAATTGCGAATAGACGTGCGTTTCTTATCAACTTCTACGTCATACGCGATACCTGTGTATCAATTTCCACAATGTTGAGAGTATATCAAACCGTATGCGCGCTGTCAAGGCATGCGCGAGCTGCTATTTTTTCTCAAAATCAAATTCTGATACGCGTCAACGACAGCGGAAAAACTTGGCGGTATAACAGTTGTCGCGCTAAATTCGGTTACAATTGCGGGACCCGAGATTCGATTACCCGGACGCAACGCCTCACGGCGATAAAAATTGGTCTGAAGCACCTCACCCTCAAATATGACAGGATTTTGACCGGTAAGCGCATCAGACGTATCCGCATCCGCAAGCGGTAGAGCTTGAATAGGGGGTTTGTCGGTTTCACCGGTGGCTGTGAGTCGGAGATTCACGATCTCGACCGGTGCGTCGGTCCGCGCATAACCGAACCGCTGCTCGTGTGCAGCATGGAAACTTTCAACGAGTATCTTTACTTCGTTTGAAGGGTCATGTTTTTCGGCAAAATAGGGAATATTGAGTTCATAAGACTGCCCTTCATATCGTATATCAAGTGAACGGTCAATTTTCAGCTGATTCGGGAGAAATCCTTCCGCTTTCATCTCATTTTCTGCACCGGTTAAGAGTTCGTCAAACCCAGTGCCCAATGCTTCAATAAGCCTTTCGTCTCCCGTTCTAACCCGCCATAGCACCGTCTGTGAGTAGTCTTTGATGACATCCGCAAACAGCATGCCATAGGCAGAGAGTAAACCGCCGTTTGGTGGGATGAGTACCGTTCCGATGCCGAGGTTTTCAGCCATAAACGCGGCGTGCAAACCGCCAGCACCACCGAAAGAGACGAGCGTGAAATCGCGCGTATCAAATCCACGCTCAACAGAGATGACCTTGATCGCACGTTCCATCGCTGCGTTGGCAACTTTGAGGATACCGTCAGCGGCTTGCAGCGCAGGGATACCGAGTCGTGTCGCAAATTTTTCGATATAAGTGCCGACTTTATGGGTATCAAGCGACATCGCCCCGCCTAAAAACTGCGTTGCAGCGATCCGTCCCAAAAAGAGGTTCGCGTCGGTTACTGTGATGTTTTCTCCGTTGTTTCCGTAGCAGATTGGACCGGGGTCCGCGCCAGCACTCTCCGGTCCGACACGTAGCGCGCCCCCTGCGTCCACAGTTGCGATAGAGCCACCACCTGCACCGACGGTGTGGATGTCAATCAACGGCACCTTGATGGGGAGTCCACTAATCATGCTCTCCGTCGTGAGCGAGATGCCGTTATTACAGAGGCTCACATCTGTCGAAGTGCCACCCATATCAAAGGTGATAATCTGGTCGTAGCCAGCAGTTTTAGCGATCTGATACGCACCGAGCACACCTCCAGCGGGGCCCGAAAGAACCGTCCGGATACCGGCAGCTTCCCCTCTATACAGCAAGTTTTCAGTTTGCAAACTACGCTGACTTTTCGTTAGCAAGTTTTCAGCTTGCAAGCCACGCTGACTTTTCGTTAGCAAGTTTTCAGCTTGCAAGCTACGCTGAAAAATCCTCGCAGAAACGCAGCCGCCGTTGGAAAGCATCAGGCGGAATGATTCTGGAAACTGTTTAGAATCTGTCAGTGTGGAGAGGTGTCGTTCCAAAGTCGGACGGATGTAGGCATTCGCGACGGTGGTACTGAAACGTGCATACTCACGGTATTCGGGTAAGACTTCGTGTGAGCATGAAATCGGTATCCCAAGCTTCTCGAGGTGCGCTGCTACAATCTGTTCATTTTGCGGGTTGACGTAGGCAAACAGGAAGCAGATCGCGATGGCATCCAATTCTAATGTCGCGAGTTCGGCTGCAAGGGCATTCAAATCGGCGGGTTCAATCTCGGTTTGGATTTCACCTGTGTGCAGCGTTCGCTCCGGTATACCGAACCGTCTATCGGCAGGGACGAGCGGTGCCGGACGTTCAACGAAAAAATCGTAGAGTGATGGGCGCGTCTGTCTCCCTATCTCTAAAACGTCTTCAAAACCTTTCGTTGTAACGAGAGCAATGCGCGCGCCCCTACGTTCAAGGAGGGCGTTGGTTGCGACAGTCGATCCGTGGACGATGTCGGGGCTGGATACCCCAGTTTCCGCTACGGCATCGGCATTGTGCAGATGTAAGATCTCACGTACACCCTGTATCACAGCGAGTGCAGGATTTTGCGGTGTGGAGAGGACTTTGTGCGTAAACAGGTCGCCATCAATACGCATCACGATGTCCGTGAAAGTACCACCCGTATCAACGCCTATACTCTTAACTACGGCAGTCTGTGCTCGATTATTTTCCATTATCACTGAAAACCTCAAACAACAACATTTTGCGGGTTACCTTCTAAAAAAGCGATGATATTGTCCACCGCGCCTTCGTTGAGAAGTTCAACGCCTTCGGGGGTCATATCTGCACAGTGCGGTGTCAGAATCACTTGCTCACACGCCAAAAGCGGGTGATTCACTGGGAGCGGTTCTTGGTCATAGACATCAATCGCGGCACCACCGAGATGTCCACTGTTGAGTGTGTGGATGAGTGCGGCGGTGTCAATTACGCCGCCCCGTGCGACGTTGATGAGGAGCGTACCCGGTTTCATTAACCCGAATTCCTGTTCACCCATGAGATGGTGACTCTCCTCTGTCAACCTGACATGCAGACTCACGACATCGGCGGTCTGGAGAAGTTCATCCAATTCAACAAACCGAACACCCAACGTTTCGGCACGTGCCGCTGAAGGGTTGTACGTCCATGCGATAACATCCATCCCGACAGCACGTCCGAGACGTGCCATCTCTGCGCCGATATGTCCTGTGCCTATAACGCCTAAAGTCTTGCCTTGAAGGTAGATGTTGTCCATCCGGGGCCAGCCACCCGCTTTCATGGAAGCCGTCAGGAACGCCGCGCGTTTCGCGAGTGCGAACATCAGTCCGAACCCGTGCTCGGCGACAACTGGCGCGGTGCGTCCCGGTTGGTTACAGACGGTAATACCCCGTTTCTTCGCCTCGTCGAGTGCAATCATATCGGTGCCGATGGAGCAGAGCGAGATTAACTTGAGTTTGGGAAGTTGACATAAAATTTTCGCGGGCCACTTGACGATCCCGCGTGAGTTGATGAGGATGTCCGCATCTTCAGCACGTCGGATCTTCTCTTCTGGTGTTTCGGGTCGGTCGGTGTAGAGTTGAACATCGCCATAAGGTTTCAGGCGTTCGAGATGCGCTGAACCTTGGATTTGCGGCGGTAAATCACCGGGGACAACAATTTTAAGTCTGTTCACAATTCTTCCTTTCTGTTTATTCTGCACCCCAATCCTGTGTTTTTGTGCCACCGTCATAGGCAACGGCATGCCCAGCTTCTAACAACGCCTCAGCGACATCAGTAGAGACACCGTCCTTGAAACAGATCACATCCGCGACGGTTCGACCGGCGTATTTATCCGGTTCCGGGTTCTGGATTACAAATCCGAGGGTGCCATCGTCTTCGCTGTTGTCAAGGAGGAGTTGTTTCAGAAAGTCCGTTGCGGCTTCCGCGCGTTCCTTTTCTCTCTGAATCGAGGTTTCGGTTCGGTCACCACGGATCGGACGCCTCTCAGGTGTATCTATCCCCGCTATTCTGATATCTGTGAGGCTATAAATGCCATCTGTACGGCGTTCAATACCGGGCCAGAGTATTAATTGTGCTTCATTCATACCGCGTATCGGTGAATAGAACGGATAGATTAGGATCGCTACATCTTGAATGGTGTCGCCATCGTAGACGTTGTCGATGCTGTCAATCGTTCCGTAATAAATCGGTGCGCTACTTTCCGGGAGTAGCACATCAGAAGTCTCACATCCGGCAAGTGATAAACACAGCAGAAACGCTACGATTATTTTTCTTAGAATTGCACGAGGCATAAGATACTTATAAGTGTGAACGGCATGACGGAGCGTGCCTATTACTCTTAAAAACATTGACGGTAGAGGGCAACTATCTCTTCAGCAGTCGCCTGCCGCGGATTGTTCGCAGGACTTCCGCTTGCAATGGCATCCGCTGCCATCTGTTCAATTACATCCTCGAATTTCTCTTTGTCAATTTTATCAATCTCACCGAGTCTCGGCATCTGGATATCGGTAACAAGGCGTTCAACGGCAGTGACAGCTGCGTCTGCCTGATGCATCGGAGATAACCCGTCAATCGGTTCCCCCATGGCACGGGCAATATCGGCGAAACGCGCTGGTGTGCCGACGACGCTGAATGCCATTACATCACGTAACAACACCGAATTCGAGAGTCCATGATGAACGTGGAAATACGCTCCGATCGGACGCGACATCCCGTGAACCAGAGCGACAGAGGAATTGCTGAACGCCATGCCTGCGATAGACGCACCGATCATCATATCCGCGCGTGCGGAGATGTTTTCGCCGTCTGCCCACGCCTGCCGTAGTGAACCCGAAATCATCTCTATCGCTTTCAATGAGAGTGCATCGGTGATCGGTTGGGCGCGTTTGGAGATATACGCCTCTATTGCGTGCGTCAACGCGTCAACACCGACCGCCGCGGTTAGATGCGGGGGCGTTGTCAGGGACAACATAGGATCAACAATCGCAACGTGCGCCAATAGACAAGCACTACTGAGCATCATCTTGACAGATCGAAGATCGTCCGTAATAACAGTAACTTTGGAGACTTCGCTGCCTGTGCCACCTGTTGTCGGTATCGCGATGAGCGGTGCGCCCGGATTCGGGATTTTATCCACACCCATATAATCGGCGAAGTCACCGTCATTTGTCAATTTCATGGCGATGCCTTTTCCACAGTCGATTGCACTGCCGCCACCGATGCTCACAATCAGGTCGCAGGCTTCGTCAATGTATTGTTTGAGTCCATCCCGTACGTTCTGTAAAGTCGGATCGGGTGTGACATCGGAGAAGCAGGTGGTACTTATGCCAACAGTGTGTAAATTTTGGGCAATCTGGTCGGCGTATCCGATCTTAGCAATGCCCGGATCGGTCACGATGAGTGCGTGCGTTGCCCCGAGCCGTTTCGCCTCTACACCGACGTTCTCCGATGCCCCTGCACCTGTGATTATTGTGGGTGGGAGTGTTAAGGTCGTAGACAATTTTCAATTTCCTATGATGTTTTTCTGTTTAATTGAGTGTGAAGCAGGTTAAAGAATTCCAAGACGCTCAAGGTCAGCCTCTGTCCGCTCTGCTTGTTCCTCAATGATAGCTTTGAGCGTGCCAACGGCAAAAGTTTGTCCCATATTGTGGAGATGGATGGTTGTTGTCCGTCCATCTGGATGCGCAAAAAAGCGGAGGGCCCCTTTCCTTCTGAATTCATAAAATCCATCTTGTTTCAAAGCTCGTATTAACTTTCGTGCTCTGAGTGAATTTAACCGACTGTAATTGATAGCCATATTAAATTGTTACAGTAATTAAAGGTACATCACTAACCTGAATTTGTGAACAGGATTCAGAAGAACCTTCTTCTGGGTGCCGCAAGAGCGAATCAAGATTGATTTCTTCTTTCTGCTCCGATAGATATTCAAAGAGAAGGTCCACCGCGTCTTGTAGATTCTTTAAAGCCTCTTTTTGGGTATACCCCCAACTTGAAGCCCCTTGATGCACCAATGAGGGAATATAAGTCCGCCAAACAGGATCCTTAATGCGCTCGTCGAGCCATTCGTCTTCTTCTATGACAACCTCAAATGTATACGTTTTCACTTGTTTCTCCTTAGGTATTACTCCTACCGTTCAAAAATTCCTCAATGTTCCTACCGATAGTTGGCGGCGGGAGTGCCTCATTGTCGCGATGAAAGATTTCTATCCACTCGTCAACGATCTCACACAACTGTTGATAAACTTCAATCTCATCAGTGCCGTGGCAGCATGGACCGATAATCTGGGACAATATCCGATAAAGCATTCGTCCTCGCCTGACCACTCAACAATCTTGATGTACTGTGCGCTTTCAGTCATCTTTGAGACTTCACCTATATTAATTTCGAGCTAACATTGTTAATGCCGAAAATGGCGGACACCTGTCAGCACCATCGCTATACCGTAAGCGTCTGCAGTCTCAATTACGGGGGTATCATTGACAGAACCACCGGGTTGAATAATCGCGCTGATGCCCGCTTCACCCGCAATCTCGACACCGTCAGGAAACGGGAAATAGGCATCCGAGGCTAACACGGCACCCTTCGCCTTCTCACCCGCCTTTCGGATAGCGATAATCGCAGCATCTACACGGCTCATCTGTCCGGCACCGATACCGACGCTCTGTGTGCCGTGCGCCAACAGGATACAATTGGACTTGACATGTTTACACGCCTTCCAAGCGAACAGGAGCGATTTTATCTCAGCGTCTGTAGGTGAACGTTTGGTCGCAACCTGTAGTGCTTCTGCTCTCATCTCGTGGATATCTGGGTCTTGAACGAGGACACCGCCGGTGATGTTACGAATTTGTAAGACAGGTTCCGCAGCTGAAAGCGATCCGACTTCGAGGATAGGACGGCGTTTGACGCGCGACAGCGCACGCAACGCTTTCTCAGTATAACTCGGTGCAATGATTGCGTCAACCTTCACACCGGCATTCGCGGCTTCGCGGATCGTATTCGCCACCTGAATCGTCACTTTGCGATTTAGTCCGATAATCGAACCGAAGGCAGAGGTCCGATCGCATTCCAGCGCATTCGTGAAGGCATCTTGTAAGTTATCAGCGGTTGCAAGTCCGCACGGGTTGTTATGTTTGATGATGGCACACGCTGGTGTCGCAAAGTCCTTGACGATCTCCAAAGCGGCTTCTAAATCGAGGAGGTTATTGAACGAGAGGGGTTGTCCGCTGCGTTGGTTTGCCCACGCTGCAGAGGGTCCTGGACGGGTTTCAGTTCTGTAGAAAGCGGCGCACTGATGCGGGTTTTCGCCATAGCGGAGCGTGCGCTCTTTCTTGAAATGGAGGGTTAGGCTATCGGTGAATTTTTCTGTTTCGGAGTCGTCTGCTCTATCAACCCCCCTAACCCCCCTTATCAGGGGGGAATTATTGTTGGTAAGGTAGGCAGTAATTGCGGTGTCATACTGCGCGGTATGTGCGAAGGCTGCTTTTGCTAATTCAAATCGCCGTTCTTCTGACAGGCATCCGTCGTTCGCGTCTAAATCAGCAACAATTTGCGGGTACTGGCTTGGGTTCGTGAGAACCGCGACGTGTCGATAATTTTTCGACGCGGCACGAATCATTGTCGGTCCACCGATGTCAATGTTCTCAATGGCTTCAGGGAGTGTCACATCCGGTTTAGCGACGGTTGCTTCAAACGGATACAGATTACATACCACCATATCAATGGGACCGATGCCGTGTGCTTCCGCTTGTGCGTTGTGTTCGACGTTATCGCGTTCAGCGAGCAGTCCAGCGTGGATTTTTGGGTGGAGGGTTTTCACGCGACCGTCCAGCATTTCAGGGAAGCCGGTATAATCAGAGACATCAACGATGTCAATCCCTGCTTTCCGAAGGTGTTGTGCCGTTCCACCGGTGGATAAGATTTCTACACGACGCTGTGTGAGCGCAGTGGCGATCTCTAAAAGGTCAGTTTTATTGTAGGTGCTGATTAAAGCGCGCGCTATCTTTTTCATTTCTTATTCTCCAGTCAGACAATGTATCGCGGGAATCCGAACCCATCGTTTGCAACGTGGCTTCGTGCGGGGATCTGGGCGCGGTTCGGTATGACTAAGTCTATCTCCGATGTATTTTCAATAACCGTCCCGTCGCCGATACGCACCTCATCCCCGATATAGATGCGTCCCGGATGATCGGCAGCACCGCGAACCGTTCCAATAACAACAGACGATCCGATGCGACATCCCCGTGCGATCTCAACAAATCCATAGATTTCAGTATTCGTGCCGACAGTGGAACGGTCAGAAATCTGGACAGGACCGAGAAGGCTGGTATCGGTACCGACTTCAACAAAATCGCCGATGACGGGGTGCCGTTGTTTAACCTTGACGCTCAACCCGCCGTACGTACTCGGATAGATAACGCACCCAGAACCGATAATACCTGTCTGACCAGTGGTCACACCGCGATGTGGGTGTTCAAGGAAATTGGCATCACCGATCTGCGTTTCGGGATGCAAATCGGCTTGATAGTAGCGTCCAGCAAGTTCTGAAATCGCACGCGGCAACAACGGAACAGGGACCCTTTGAAGGTCTGGGTTATCTTCGGGTGGTTCACTGCGCGTCAATGCGTATGCCACATCGTGGTAGAAGAGGACACGCCACCCGGGATAGGTACTCACGACTAATTGGAGCTGGTAATCCAAAACGGTGGCGAGGTTCAACGTCCCAAGGAAATCTTGATACGGCTCAAAAGTGCGTTCTTGAATTGCGGTATCAATTTGAGATCGAAAATCAATGGCAGCGATTCTTTCACGTGATATCCCCGTGTGGAGCAGGTACGCATCCCAGACAGCCGGGTCTTTGAGAGAGGCGAATCGGTTCCAGAGGGCTCGACTTTTGAAACGTGGCAGTTCCCAGAGGAGTGAAAACGTTGTTTCGAGGGCAGCATCAAGGTGCGTTTCATCCTGAACAGCCAAAAAGGATTGCGAGACCATAGCGTATAACTGATCAACCACCTCTTCAATCGCTTCCGAGAGCTCGCGTCTCTGGCGATGAAGATGTGGTGCATTATGGGAACCCGGGGCAACACACTCAAGCAAATTGCCGAGGACCGTTTCAAGAATATCACGATTGACGAATCCACGTCCAGAGCGTTGTGCTAAACCTTCTCGGCTCATACTGTCAATACGTAAAAAATTCAACTCTGATCTACTATAGATCGGACGAAGCCGCTCCAAAGTTTCGGTTAGCAGCTGCCTTTTCCGTTGTTCATAGGAGGCATCAAAAAGTGTCGTTTCAGACATATTCCTTGTCCTTTTAATAGTTAACAGTACTCAGTACGGAAACGGGTACGTTTCCTTTCAGTTAACAGTTAAGACCTTGTGGCGGTTATCAATTCTGTTACGACCACAAGTAACCTCTTTAACTGATAACTGACAACTGTTAACTATCTCTCGGTTACACAACCCGTACAGCCCGAAAAACTTCCTGTGCAGCGGTAACGCCTGCACCGAGTGGAATATCGCAGCCGATCTCGATTAGACCCCGCTCAAACGCAGAAATCGCGACGATCACATCGCTCTCATCCATCCAACCGAGGTGCGCAATTCGGACGATCTTCCCACTCAACTGGCTCTGACCACCAGCATAAGTGATACCGTATCCATCAAGCATCAGTTTGAGAAACGCTTTCCCATCAATTTCTTCTGGGAACTGGATCGAGGTTACGGTATTCGCCGGTGACGCAGCAAAAAGGGTGAACCCTAACGCTTTAACAGCACTCCGCGTCGCTTCCGCTAAGCGGTTGTGGCGCGCAATCGTCTCGCGGATCCCCTCGTCACAGATACGGGTCAGGGCACACTGAAGCGCGGTGAGTAGCGTCACTGCCGGTGTGTAAGGGACAGAACCCTCTAATCCCGTCTCGTAAGCCTTACGGAAATCAAAGTAATATTTCGGGAGGTCCGAGTGCGAGACTGCGTCCCAGGCGCGTTCGTTGAGTGCCACGACTGCCAAACCGGGGGGTGTCATCAACCCTTTCTGGGCACAAGAGATAACGACATCAACACCCCAATTGTCCATCTGTAAATCGTCGGCACCGAGTCCACTGACAGCATCAACAACCAAAAGCGTTGGACGCACACGGGTCAGGCGCGCTAACGCCTCAATATCGTGTAGAACACCGGTTGAGGTCTCGCAGAGCGTTGCGTAAACCGCTTTGACATCGGGGTGTTCATCTAAGAGATTTCCCACCGCTTCCGGATCAACGGCATTTCCCCAGTTTACGTCAATAGGTACGATTTCAACGCCAAAAGCGGTACAAATCTCACCCCACCGTTCCCCGAATTTACCGCTCCGGACGACAATCACCTTATCCCCACGAGATAGTAGGTTAGCGACTGCACCTTCCATACCACCGGTACCAGATGATGTTAAAAAGAGAACATCGTTCTCAGTTTGGAAGACGTGTTTGAGTTTTTGAAGAACATCTTTAATTAAAGCGACGGTATCCTTGCTGCGATGGTAATCTATCGGTTCCGCCATCGCTAACAGTGCTTCAGGAGGGATCGGTGTTGGACCAGGCGTGAAAAGCCATTTCTTCTTCATATTTTTTAAATTATGCGGTGCTGACAGCGACAACGTTTTTACCTTCAACGTCAACCGTAACCCATTCTTGGTCAAGGAGTTCACACAGTTCTATAATAGCGGCGCGTTGCGCTGTACTGTCCATAGGGACTTCGAGGGTCAATGTAGCGAATTCTTCTCGCTGCATCGCGCCCTCTTTATCGAATTTCATCGGTGTAATCTGAATCTTTTTCAATCTTGCATCCATATTTATTCCTCATCTATTTTTACTTAAACGTCATCCATGAATGACGCGACATCAATACATTCCCCGTTACGTCTGGCGGATTCCCAACCAGCCAGAACGGGTGCTAAAGAGAACAATCCATCATGATAATCACTCTGTAGAAGGCTCACATCGCCGGTCTGTACAGCGCGGATAAAGGTTTTATCCTGTTCCAACCACGGATCAAACTCGTCCGCTTTATAAAGGACATTGCCGTTCACTTCAATCCGATCGTACCGATAGATTTCGAGGCATCCACCTTCGTAAAAGACCGTAAACCACGGTTCGTTCTTCGGACTGGAACCGGCTGAGACGAAACTGAGCGTCATGGTAGCCCCATTGTCAAAACAGTAGTTAAAACTTGAGGACAGTGCCGTTGCATACGCGGATCGTTGACAATAGAAGGCTTGTGCGCGTGCGACATTCAAACCCGTCATGAACCGGCTATAATCCGTTGCGTGGACACCCCAATCCAAGGCACGACCCCCAGATTTGTCCATCTCTGCCCACCACGTTTTAGCACCATCGTCTGTTGAAGGCGGCAACCCGCCGAAACTCTGGAAACGGATATGCACAACGTTTTTGTCTGCCAAAAATCGGCGTGCCTCTTGAAAGAGCGGACGATACCTTTCACGAAAACCGACAGTACTGATAACACCCGCTTGTTGAACAGCGTCATCTATGCGACGGGCAACCCGCATCGTGATTGCCTGAGGTTTCTCACTGAAGAGGTGGATCCCCTTCTCCACTGCAGTCACTTCGACATCGGTTCGCACGTATGCAGGCACGATAGAGTATAACACATCGATGTCTTCAACGTCAAGCATTTTATGCGCGCCGCCATTTGCGCTGTGGTAGACACTTGGGATACTGAATTCGTCAGCGATTTCTTGTGCTGCTTGTAAGTTACTATCACAAGCGGCGACAATGTTGATCACATCTGTCTGTAATAGATTTGGGATACGCGTCCGTTTCGCGAAATTACCACAGCCGTAGATAGCGACTCGGAGGTGTCGGTTTGTTGCCACGTCAAATGTTCTCCAAATTTTTGATTTTTTCGGTATTCATTCAGGCGTTTAACTGTCATCAAATTCGGAAGCGATCAGCACTAAGTCTTGAATATTCACGATACCATCACCGTTGACATCTGCCGGATTTTGTCCGGTCTGTCCGAAATTCGAGGCGACCAGCACCAAATCCTGAATATTCACAACACCATCACCGTTGACATCCGCTACTCGCGCTGGTACAAAAGGTGGAAACTCCCATAAAAGAATCGTACCATCCTCACCGCCACTGACAAGTTTGCTGCCATCCCGCGAGAGCGCGAGCGTGCTAATAAAATCAGTATGTCCGATGAGGGTTTCTTGGTGCTGCCCTGTTTGTAGATCCCACAACCGAATCGTTTTATCCCAACTCCCACTGGCGAGAGTCTTACCATCCGGAAAAAATACAATGGATTTGACCCGATCTGTATGTCCGGTGAGGATCCCTTTGGATTGCTCTGTCTGTGTATCCCACAACTGAATCGTTTTATCCCAACTGCCGCTGGCAAGCGTGCCGCCATCAGGACTAAACGCAACAGTATCAACCGGGCGTGTATGTTCTTCCAGAGATGCTTGGTGTTCTCCGCTCTCCACATCCCACAAGTGAATTGCGCTGTCTCGCCCGCCACTGGCAAGCGTGCGACTATCTGGGCTAAACGCGACAGAAAAGACCCTATCACTTTTCAAGGTCGCTTTGTGTTCACCTGTATTAGCGTCCCACAATCGAGCTGTGGTGTCCCAACTCCCAGTTGCAAGTGTGCTACCATCCGGACTAAACATAATAGATTCCACACCGAACTTATGGCTTATAATAGGGTCCTTGGGGTGTCCAGTATGGACATCCCATAAATGAATTGTCGTGTCCGGGTTCCCACCGCCACTAGCGAGTATACGTCCATCAGGATTAAATGCAACAGAAAAGATACGTCCTTCGTGTCCAATGAGTGTATTCTGAAGCTGCCCGGTGTCTGTGTCCCACAAACGAATTACCATGCCGTCGCCGACACTTGCTAAAACCTGTCCATCAGGGGCAAACGCCACCTCATTAACTGGAAAAGTATGACCGGTGATAGTAGACTTGTGTTGGAAGGTGACATAATCCCAAAATTGGATCATCTGGTCATCACCTGAACTCACAAGCGTCTCCCCATCTGAGCTGAAGGTAATGGAAGTGATACTACCCGTATGCTTGGTAAGGATAACTTTAGAGCTACCAGTCATCAGATTCCATAAGCGAATCGTGTTGTCTTGACTCACAATGACAAGCGTCTCCCCATCTGGACTAAACGCAATCGCAGTAACATCGTCTGTGTGTTCGGTCAGTGTTGCCTTGCGTTCGCCCGTATGTGGATCCCACAACTGAATTGTTGCGTCTATACTTGCAGTGGCAAGCGTCTCACCATCCGGACTAAACGCAACCCATTCGACACCTCCTTCGGGTCCGCTGAAGGTGGCAGTCGTGCTACGGTAAATATTGTTTGTACGCAATATGTGAGTCAGGTAAACTTGGCCATCCCCGCCCCTCACACTGGCAAGCATTACGGTGTCTGAACTGAGTGCCACGGAAGCGAAAGCTCCTATATGCCAGCGGTCGGTTGAATAGCTGTTTGTATTTACCCTCCAAACTTGAGTACTGTCCGCACTGCCACTCACAAGGATATCTGTCCGTGGCGAAAACGCGAGGAAAGTAATAGGGCTATTGTGTCCTCTCGGAGACGTTTTCTGTTCACCGGTCTGTGGGTTCCACAATTGGATCGTCCCGTCCCGACTTCCGCTCACAAGGGTATTGCCATCCGAAGAAAATGCGACAGCTGAGACAGGTGCTACATGCCCGACGAGCAAGTTAATTTCTCGATGAGTGTTCGCATCATAAATCCAGACACCGATGGTGCTCGGAACTGCCAGTAGACTCCCAACTGGAGAATACCGGATATCTCCGGTTATTGTACCTTTACCGAGGCGTGCTGTGGCACCGTCTGGTAAATGCCACCGGGTATAATCCTGTGCAGAGGCGTTCACCTGAAATAGTATCAAGGAAAAAAACATTGCCAAGATCAGAAAACGTGTCAATTTCATCGTCGTAACTCCTTGCTTGTAAGCGTATCTTAGAATGGCTGGGAAGAAATTGTATCTTCAAGTTTCATTCGCGCCAGGGTGGAACGTCCCATGTGTTAAACCACTCCCATTTCCAGATGACCTGTTTCTCCGGCATCTCTACTTCGTATTCTATACCTGCGGTGAACGGGAGCAGATGCGTTTTATCGCCAATGATGGCACGCATTGATTCAATAAACGCCATTTCATCGGTGACGTTCGGGGGCCAATGTCCCTCTGGAATTGGGTCGGATTTCCGGTCGGTTCGATAGTGCGTCGGTATCACGAAACGGGGTCGGATCAAATCTATCAACGTAACAAGTCGCGGCGCGAGTCCGGCACCGAGACCGAGTTTCATGTGAATCAAAAAATCGACCTTACCGCGTAGGTTTTCCAACGCCGGATACGGTTCGTGAAGATCGCCGGTGTGTAAGATTGAGAGGTTCTTCTTTGTATGTGTTATGAGATAACCGTTTGTCGGTAAATCCGGGGTCTGGTTCTCACCACTTTCAATCGTTTCGATCTGAATATCGCCGAGGTCGAGTGTCTCTGAACCTTGAAACACGCGCGATGTTCCTTGACTCTCGTTGAGATATTTCGGATAGAGAACCTGTACTTTATCGGCAGGCACATGCTTTGTGATCGGGAGGTCGCGTTCAAATGCAGCATCCCCATATTTCTCGGCGATCGGTTGTGCGGGTGTCATGCATCCGGGGTTGACGAACAGTTTCTTAAAATGCTCGCCGCGACATAACTTCCGCAAAGTAGCAGGATGGCAGTGGTCGAAATGTTCGTGGGAGATGAAGATATATTCGTATATCGGCTGCGCGTTTGCCAAGTTCTGATTAAAAAGGTATGGATCGAAAGCGATGTTGACATCACCGAAGCGAACGTCAAACGCACCGCATCCCCACCACCTGAAGAATATGTTATCCATTTTGCTATCAACTGTTGGCTATCGGCTATCAGCAAAGAGATGCCTGCTTTAATCAGATATTTCTTGCTGAACGCCAATTCTGTTATTTCCTCTCTGTTTTCGTACCCATGCGACACTGTCACGCGTATCCTCTCGGTCTGCCCACATCCCGAAGCAAGGCAGATTAGCAAAGTCTTCAGATTCGCCGGAATCCTTGTCTTGACTGTCATCATCGCTAACAATAACTGGATCTACGGGTTCTATCTGTACGCGTACTTCAGTACCCTCAGGGAACGAGAGCGGTTTGGATAGGACAATGCGCCCATTGCTTATTTTGCCGTTTTCTATTATTAAAGCCATTTTTCCTCCATTCTAATCTCGTTCCGTTTAGTTCAGAAATTATCACAGGTATAGGAATTATGCTTACTTCATCAGCCACATTTTCCGAGTGCTTTCGGTATCGCCTGCTCGGAACTGGTAGAAATAGATTCCACTGGCGACAGGTTCGCCATCTCGGTTCTTACCATCCCAATAAAGCGTTTTTTCGCCGTGCGCTTGATGTCCGAGATTGAAGTCACGAATCAGTTCACCTGTTTGGGAGTAGATTGAAATATGCACATCGGTAGACTCATAGAGTTGGTAAGGAATCCAAGTCTCAGGGTTAAACGGGTTTGGATAGTTTTGGAAGACCTCGGCAGCTTTAACTTTGCCCCATGTTGTGGTCTGTTTCCCCATCGGTTCAACCGCTGTCACTACGTCTCTTGCTTCCGTAAAGGTATAGACATCCCCGCCAAAACCGAACTGATGATGCGTTTCGACAATCCCAGAGGGCCATGCCAAGGTAATAGAACCCGATTGATATAATTCAGGGCCAAAACCAAATTCGAGTTCTAAACTGTCGCTGCCCAAAAAACCTGTCCCGCAGATTAACTCTTGCGTCTGAACGTGGTTACCCAATTTCACTGTTACCCGTGTGCCGATGCCGTCGCGGTTACTTGCTGTACCGATCAATCTAATTTTGATGCGTCGATTCTTAGAATTCGGAAAGCCGTGTCCATTAAAGTTTGAAAAGCCAGGATCCAGACTATTTTGAAGAAGGGTATTGCCTGTATTGTTGACGACATAGAAATCGACATCGCCGTCGTTATCAAAATCACCAGCGGTTGCGCCGCGTGCGACAGCGTCAACAGTGGCGTTAAGTGCATCGGCACGGTCAACAAATTGTCCGTTCTGGTTGTGATAGAGGCGGTTGCGGTTGGTCTTCTGTGAACCATCGACATCACCGTTGACGACGTAAAGATCGCGCCAACCGTCGTTATCAAAGTCAACGAAACTGGCGTACCACCCCACACCTTCATTTGCGACACCGACAGCTTCAGCGACGTTTGTGAAGGTGCCGTCCCCGTTATTTCGCCAGAGGAGATCGGCATCGTAGTTGGTGATGAAAAAGTCTAAATCCGTATCGTTATCATAGTCGCCGACGCAGAGTCCCATCGCACCTGTCGGTCTCCCGTTGATTTCGGTTACGATGCCGGACTGCTCCGAGACATCAGCAAAGGTACCATCGCCTCTGTTGCGATAGAGTTTATCCGGTCCGTGATCGTTTGCAACGAATAAATCTTGCCAAGTATCGGCATTGTAGTCAAAGAAGATCGCGCCCCAAGCGATGCCATCATCGGCGACTCCGGCACTGCCTGTAACTTCTTCAAAGGTGCCGTCCCCACGATTTCGGTAGAGAACATTGGTTTTTGAAGCGGGATTCGGGTTCAGGAGAGAAGGGGCTCGTCCCCAGTTAGGGATGTAGATGTCCAACCATCCATTATGGTCATAATCGGCGACGACAGGACCGGTGCCGTGTTTCTCGTCGGCAACGCCTGCGTATTCGCTCACATCCGTGAAGGTACCATCTCCGTTGTTCTCAAAGAGGAAGTTGGGACCGGCGCAGGTTACATAGAGGTCTCGCCAACCGTCGTTGTTATAGTCGAACCAGACGCAGCCGCGTCCATTTGGCGTGTTTGCAACGCCTGCCTTGGCTGCCACGTCCGTAAATGTTCCATCGCCGTTATTGAGATACAGTGCGTTGGGTAAGCCGCCATCCCCAACAACGAAGATATCGAGCCAGCAGCCGTCGTTATCAAAATCTACAGCGGCGGTCCCGGGACCCCACCAGGCCCCGGACTCCGTATCAACAGGTATTTCACGTTGATGGACATTCGCGGTAAGACTGACATCTTTGAAGGTGGATGCCGCGAGGACCGAGACACCAAAAAACGTAAAAAAAATAATCAGACAGTACCGCATGCGTCTCGCCCATCCTTTAATATTGGGATTTTACAGCACCCCAAGTTGTTGTCGCTTTACCACCGGGTTCAACGGGGAAAGGGTTCAGGTTGTCTCTGAAGTATTCGTATTCGACTTCCAAACTTCCTGTGCCAGCGGCGACACCGGCATAAATTCCGAGCCATAACGGTGGCGTAAGTTCAAAGTCCCCTTCTCCAATATCCATCCAATCCTTATCTTCCGCTGCTTTATACCAAGCAGTGTATGTATCGCCATCTTTTTTGAGTCGGAGGGACATTTCGATGTCACCCCAATCCCCAAATCTCCATTGGATATCAGGCGGCCCCATCCCGGCTTGCTTGGTTTGATATTGGATATGACCTTTCGCTGCCGCATCGCGCGACCAGAACTTGATGGTTACCCAATTATCATCCGATGGACTTTTCACAACAAGTCCATTGACACCGGAACTGGTATCCCATCTGGCGAAGAAGTGGGTTTCGACATCAAACATATCTGTATCGGTCTCCTGATACAGGAAGTGAGACGCGTCTGTTGCCCAGAGATTCCGGTTGGGTTCACTATCAATATACAGGAAATCCGCGCGGGTTTTGCCGACATCCCATTTCGGCGGTTCATTCTGCCATTCCCAGTTAGGATTCTTCAAATCGCCACCCTCAAACGGGTCACCAAACGAATCCGCTGCGGCTGCAACGCCTGCGAAAAGGAGCATCAACAGACATACACCGGCACTATACCTAACAACACTGCTAAACTTTAGCATAATTGGCATGCCAAAACACTTTTTTAAAAGTCGGGTTTTCATAAATTACCTTTCAACCTCCTGCTTTCAATTTTAAGACAGACAACTGCGGGTTGTCAAGACAAATCAAATTGTGTGTCGGTGAGACGACTTATAATCAATCCCGCTTAATTCCCACCACCACATTCTCGGTTGACACATCCTCGGGTATCACGACAAAAATTTTTCCAGATTCACCGCTTTCACTCTGTTCTTTCAGATATGCCGTTATCTCACCCTTGTTAAGGAGTGTCGCGCCTTCTCCCTCGGATGCGGGTAGCGGGGTGCGTTCGGAACCGAATTTTCGGATCCACTTGAAGATCGTACTCGGTGCCACCGAGAACATCCGCGCGATATCACTGATAGAAACCCCACGGCAATATAAGAAGACGGCTAAGGCTCTCTGCCACGGTGGTCTGCCGCGGGTCGTCAGTCGCGTAAACTGAAAACCGCAGGCTTTGCATTTATAGCGTTGGTTCCCTCTCGCTTTCCCATTTTTGACAGCGTCTTTTTGTTTACAACGCGGGCAAGTGATACTCCCATGCCTAAAGTCATGGGCTTCTTGCTTCTTCATTTCGTGCCTCCCGCAAGTGGAGGACTTACAGAAACTCCACAAGCGTTTTAACTCTCCGCGTATCCCGCGGCGAGGTTCCTTAAGTTGATAGCTGCGTTTACATCTCTGTCAATAGATGCACCGCAAGCACTACAATGATACGTTCTATCTGAAAGCGTTAAATCTTCTTTCTTTTCTCCACAACTGCTGCACGTCTTCGAACTGGCGAAAAACTGCGGTGCCTGAACAATCGGGATACCCAACGTTTCGGCTTTGGTCTCTAACTTCTCAAGGAAGCCACCCAATGCAGCATCTGATAACGCCTTCGATAGTTTTCTGTTCTTAAGCATGTTGGCAACCGAAAGCGTCTCAATACCGATCTTAGACGCACGTTTGACGAGCTTTGTAGTTGCCTGATGATGGACTTCGCGACGGATGCAGCCGATCCGGTAATGGATACGTTCCACTTTCCGCTTCTGTTTATACCAGTTCTGACTTAAGAATACCTTTCGACTTAGCTTACGTTGTTCACGTGCCAACTTTCGCTCATATCGCTTGAGCGGTCGGGGATTCTCATACTTCGTGCCGTCGTCAAGGGTTGCGAGTGTATTGATACCTACATCTATGCCGACAACAGGGAGCCCGCGTGTATCGCGAGGGACGTTAGGTGTTCCTGTGTCGACAAGGATAGACGCAAACCAACGGTGAGCTGTCCTTGAGATTGTAACGCGTTTGATCTTCCCATCAAATCGCAATGCCGAAAACATCTTGACTTCGCCAATCTTGGGCAACTTGATACGTTTCCCATCTACACGGCATTGATAACCTTCTACGGTATAGGATTGACGGCTGCCACGTTTCTTGAACTTCGGAAAACCGTTTTGCTTTTTCTGCCAACGCCGGACCGCATCGGATAGGTTTTTGACGCCATGCAATGCAGCGCGTTGGTCTTGATCGCCTGCCCAGTCCAACTCCTTTTTGCGTTGATTCCAACGATTGTTGAGCTCTATGAATGAACGGAAAACACCATCCGATAAGCCTGCTTTGAAGTCTGCGAGTGCGGAATTATAGGCGTATCGCGCATAGCCGCATTGTTGTTGAAACCAAGCAACCTGTGCATCTGTCGGACACAAGGCGATTTTGTGTGCTTTTAATGCCATTTTGGGATTTACCAGTGCCAGTCTTTAACCCCTTATCAGTGGGTAGGCAAGCACATAACCATGCGGTTATGCTGATAATGCTTGCCAACTGGTAAGATAATTATACCACAAAATACACTGTTTCGTCAAATGTTTTTTGCCACAAACACACGAGTTAGCGGGGTTGGACCCAATGCTAAAGCAATGGGATTGTTAAGCAATTCCCTTCATTCGGCGCACCCCTTTTTATTTAGTCTGATGTGAAAAAGTATAACACAAAAGTACTGACACTGCAATGATTTCAATTTTGTAGTTCAAAAGTGAGGTACAAAATTTTCGCTTGCTATTTTTTGAATCCATGATATATTATATCTTTTAGCGGGAAATTTGTGAGATAAAGATAGCTTTGTGGGATCTAATCAAAATTTTGATAGGACGCATTGTGTTAGCAACGCGCCCAGCGCGTAAAGGAGCATAAGATCATGGCAGGAAAACTGAAAGTCGCAGCAGTTGGGTGCGGTGGCATAGGGCGTCTGCATCAGCTCGGCTATCTTCAGCATCCGGGGGCAGAATTGGTTGCAGTCTGCGATATAGATGTTGACAAAGCAAAAGCACGCGCCGAAGAACTCGGTGTCGCGAAATGGTATCCTTCCATCAGTGAGATGCTTGCACAAGAAGAATGCGACTTGGTAGATGTCGTAACGGCTGACCATCTGCACTTTGAACCCGTGATGGAATGCCTGGAAGCGGGCAAACATGTTATCTCCGAGAAACCGCTCTCGCTTTACATCGACGAAGGGGAACAGATGGTCGCGAAGGCAGAAGAGAAAGGCGTACACCTCGCTATCGATTACAACCGTCGTTTCGCGCCCGGATATGTTCAAGCCCGGAAATGGTTTGACGCAGGCGCGATTGGTCAGACGTATTACTTAGACATGAAATTATCGCAAGGCGGTCCGGCTTCAACTTGGAAAGGCGAGTATTACCTACTTTATGAACTGCAGACGCACGCGATTGATCTCCTCCGCTGGTTCGGCGGCGAAGTTGTCGCTGTTTGTGCACAGATGGCGAAACCGCGGAAACACGAAGCGCGTGAAGGTGAGGATACATGTTACACCAGTATGGCGATCTCGTTCCGTTATGAAACGGAAGCCGTCGCAACATTGTTAGCGAGTTGGGATAGCGATTTCATCCATCCGATTGAACATCTCGAAATCTGTGGCTCCGATGGCGAAATCACCGTCGATAACGTCCTGACACGAGCGACCTTGATGAGACGCGATAATCAAGTCGTTGAAGAATACCGACCCTCCATCTTTAGAGACGAACAACTCGCCTTTAACGGGACATTCGCGTTACGGATGGCAGCACTCGTTGACGATCTGCTCGCTGACCGCCCCCCTGCACCGACAGGAAGAGATGGTTTGCAAGCGTTACGGATTACTGAAGCGATTGTGGAATCATGGAAAGAGAAACGTGAAATTTCGGTCAAGATGGATTAACTATCAGTTGTAAACCGTTTCTCATATATAGCGTTTCTATATGCAAGGAGGAAAAAATTTATGAAACGCCATTTGCCTTTTTTAAACGAAGTCCGTCAGGGACTCCTGAACGGTTCTTCGGCTTCTTCTTCAACCCTACTTGCGTGCGTCGCCTCGCTTGTTTTCGTGCTTCTCGCAATCAATTGCGGGCCGCCACCGCAAGGACAATACTACATCCCTGAATCCGCCCTCGCCGCTGCCGAACGGACGACATCAGCGACGCAATCCAGTCAAAACCAAGCCAAATTACCTGACAGTGCTACCATCCAATTGGAGAAACTACCTTACCTGAGAAACGCTTTCAAAGAACGCGTCCGCGTGAGTAGTAGAGGCGGACTTGACGATTTCCATGCGATGACACGCCGACAGATACAACATAGCGCGATCGTCGCCAACTGTTCGTTCGATATCTTGAAGGCTTTTATCGCAAAAGGGTGGGCTCCGATTGTCATGGTCGAATTTCAGGGACGAAGCCCCGAAATCTTACCGATGTCCCAATACAATAACCAATTGGGTGAAGTGTACCTCGAAAATCCGTCTAATCTCAACAAGCGACGATTAACCTACACCGATTTTGAGGCATCTTGGAGCAGGATATCGCGGAAGAAATGTATTTTAATCACACCACGAAAACTCTCGGAACTCGACGTGCGGAAAGCGTTAGGAGACTATCTACCTGAAACAGCGTTCCAAGAGATTAGTGTCCAAAGTCGCTGATATACACTGAAGCGAGGGATAAATTTTGAGAGCACTTCCGTTCACGGCTGTCACGATTAATGACCGGTTCTGGGCACCACGCCAACAGACGAATTCTGAGGCAACGATTCCACATGAACTCACACAGTGCGAGACAACCGGCAGGATCGATAACTTTGCGAAAGCCGCCGGTCTCATGTCCGGGAACTTTGAAGGGATCTTCTTCAACGATTCCGATGTCCATAAATGGGTGGAAGCGGCATCGTATACGCTCTGGACGCACCCGAACCCAGCATGGGAAGCGGAACTCGACGAGGTCATCGCAAAGATCGCAGCGTGCCAACAATCCGACGGCTACCTGAACTCCTACTTCACATTGGTCGAACCGACGAAACGGTGGCAGAACCTCGGTATGATGCACGAACTGTATTGCGCCGGACACCTCTTTGAAGCAGCCGTCGCGCACTATCAAGCCACCGGAAAACAGACGTTGTTAGACGTTGCCTGTCGGTTCGCCGATCTGATTGACAACACCTTCGGCTTCAATAAACGAGACGGGCTCCCCGGACACGAAGGCATCGAACTCGCACTCGTGAAGTTGGCGCGTGTAACCGGTGAACCGCGCTACATGGCACTCGCGGAATACTTTGTCACACGACGCGGGCACTCACCCTCAATTTTCGAGAAAGAATTGGAAAACCCCGATCTTCCGGGTGGACTCGGTGCGTATCAGCATCACTTTACACGCGACGGAAAATTCGAGGGACACTACGCACAGGCACATCTCCCGATACAAGAACAGACAGAATGTGTCGGGCATGCCGTGCGTGCAATGTACCTCTACAGCGGTGCCGCCGACATCGCTTATGAGACCGGTGATACGGCTATCACAGACGCATTGGAAGCCCTCTGGCAGAACGTCGGGAAACGGCTGTATATCATAGGCGGTGTGGGCCCGTCAGGACACAACGAAGGGTTCACAACAGATTATGAACTCCCCAATTTCTCCGCCTACGCTGAGACGTGCGCCTCAATCGGTCTGATATTCTGGGCGCATCGGATGTTCTTGCTCCGTGAGGAATCCCGTTTTGTGGATGTATTGGAGACGGCACTTTACAACGGCGCGCTCTCCGGTATCTCGCTCGACGGTACCGGTTTCTTCTATCAAAACCCGTTAGCCAGCCACGGCGATAGACATCGACACGAATGGTTCGGATGCGCCTGCTGTCCACCGAATATCGCTCGACTCCTCGCCTCCGTCGGACAGTACATCTACGCCGAATCGGAGGAAGGTATCTATGTGAACCTGTACGTCGGTAGCACCGCCGACGCGATTGCCGCAGGGAACGTCCCTGTCCGCCTGACGCAGGAAACGGATTACCCGTGGGCAGGCGACGTAACCCTGACAATTACACCGACAACACCGGTGCCTTTCACGCTGAATTTGCGGGTTCCGGGGTGGTGCGACCAATTTGAAGTGCGCATCAACGGTGAAGCGGATAACTCACAGCCAAACGCTGCTGGCTATCTCTCCATCACACGAGAATGGAGGGCTGGCGACCGTGTGGAACTTCGGCTGCCTATGCCTGTTACACGCGTCCATGCGCATCCCCTCGTGAGAGAAAACCTCGGACGCGCTGCGCTACGCCGCGGTCCGCTCGTCTACTGCTTTGAAGAGATTGACAACCCTGACGGTGCTTTTCAGACGCTATCTCTCGCCGATAACAATGCACTGAACACAACCTTCAATAGCGATCTATTAGGCGGTGTGACGGTTATCCGCGGGACAGGCAGCGTCCTGAGCGATGCCGAATGGGAAGATAATCTCTACATCACAGGACCGACTGCGAAGCAGATAGATGTTACCGCGATTCCGTATTATGCGTGGTGCAATCGTGGCACAGGTAAGATGGCGGTGTGGGTCCTATAGCATTTTATTCAAATAACGACTTGTGCTAATTGTTTGATGGATGCATTATTCACACGGATTTCGTAGCGTAGACTGTTAGTCTGCGCCATAAGAAGCACAATCTAACAGATTATGCTACGAAGTCAACGATAACACACGCCTGAGAAATCTGAAGAAAATTAACTGGCACAAGGCGTTCAAATAGTAGGTAGGGAACAAGTGAGAAACGACCAAACCGATTTCCTCCACATCGGAGAGCAGAAAGGTTATATTGAATTCCTCAACGAAGGAACAACAATCCACTATATTGCCCCCGAGAAAAAATACAGATTTACCAACCCAGAAGAACAGGTCCGCGCAAGGTTTTATGTTGAACTCATCGAGCTTTTTCAATATCCCGAAAACCGAATAGATTTAGAGGTGCGCGTTCCACGTAGAACACCGTCTGACCAAGCCGACATCGTCGTTTTCCAAGACGATGAAAAGAAAAATCCTTTTATTGTGGTTGAATGCAAAAAGGACGAAACTTCTGAAGCAGAATTCAATCAAGCGATTGAACAAGTTTTTGGCAACTGTAATTCTCTCAGTGGATATTACGCTGTTGTGGTTGCCGGAAGTACGCGTAGATCTTTTGATGTCAAAAACCATAAGCCGGGTGAACGCGCCGAAAATATTATCGCTGCACCACCCATTAGCTATGACATAGTTCAGGAATGGCGATATAGAAAGGGAGACCCGAATTGGGAACTGTCCATCATCGACAGGGGTGACCTTATCCGTGTCCTTGAGAAATGCCACCAAACGCTCTGGCAAGGCGGTAGACTAACCCCAACTGACGCGTTTGATGAACTCGCCAAAATCCTCTTTATCAAAATCCGAGACGAAAAGAAAGCGCGACGAGACGGTGAACCTTACGATTTTCAAATTAAGACGCGTGAGAAGGCAAAGTCCGTCGCAAATCGAATTAACAGACTCTACCGAGAAGCAAAAACGCAAGACCCAGAGGTGTTTACAGAAGATATTGAAATTGATGAAAGCCGCCTGTTCTCTGTCGTCAACCATTTGCAAGGGATTAGCCTCAACCAAACCGATCTGGACGTGAAAGGCGTTGCCTTTGAACGGTTCTTAGGGAATTTTTTTAAAGGCGAAATCGGACAGTTCTTTACGCCTCGCGAAGTGGTTGAGTTTATGGTGGATATGGTTACGCCGCACCACGAAGAACTCGTCCTCGATCCCGCCTGCGGTTCCGGCGGTTTTTTGCTACACGCCATGGATTACATCCGAAAACAGGCATCTGATTTCTACACCGAAGGCACCCCCGAACACTATACCCACTGGCACGATTTTGCAAAGGATCGGCTTTTCGGTATTGAAGTCAATGACTCTATTGCCCGCGTCGCAAAGATGAACATGATCATCCACGATGATGGACATAGCAACGTTATCAGCAATGATGCACTCGTCGATTTTGATACACTTTACAACCAACACAGAGGCTTTGGAAAAGAAAAGTTTGATGTCATCCTTACGAATCCACCTTTCGGAGCAGACATCAAACAGTCAGAATTGCCTTATCTTGAAAACTATGAACTCGGTAAAGGCAAAACTTCTCGAAAGACCGAAATTCTATTCCTTGAACGCTGTTTCGACTTCCTCAAATGGGAAACCGGAAAACTCGCGATTATCCTACCGGACGGCATCTTGACCAACTCTTCACTGCAAGATGTTCGTGATTACATTGAACGGCATTACCAAATTCTCGCTGTCGTCTCGCTCCCTCAGATCGCTTTCTCACATTACGGTGCCGGTGTTAAAACCTCTATTCTGTTCCTTCGCAAGTTTTCAGAACAGGAATATGAACGCTATCAAGCCGCCATTAACCAAATTACTGTAAAGAACGAAGCGATCTATGTCCCCCAGATTGAGGCACTCGAAGATAAACGGCAGTCTATTATCGCAATAGGCTCTCCGGCACAAGTTGATGTAACGGAAACTTATAGGCAGCAGTTCATGGCTATTTTGGACAGTATTGATGCCTTAAATCAGAAACTTGACAAAACGCCAACAAAAAAAGTTCAAACCCTTAGTACCTTCTTCTTCGCGAAAATCGAGTCCACACCTCCCACAGAATTTGAATTGTTCGATGTAAAAACCGCACGCGTAGAACTTAAGGCACAGACCGCCAAACTGAACGCGCTGGAAAAGGAATACAAAACAGCATTCAAAGCAGCAGCCGATCCGGAATGGGAAAACCAAGTCAAAGCAGAATACAAGGAACAGATTGACGTTGTTAAAGAGGAATGGGAAGATAAGAACACAGAGGACATCCGCGAGTGGGTTCGAGAAAACGCCAATCATCCGATCTTCATGGCGATTGCTGAGCGGATCGGTTATGACGCAACAGGCCGCAAGGACTCCGTTAACGAGCTAAAAACTATCTGTGAAGAATACCGAAAGTTCATTGAGAACCCGGATTTTTTCGCGTAAGCCCTGATAGGGAAAATCAAATTTTCCTCACCTATCGGGGCGAAATCTTGGGAAGGTTAGATCCGAGTGCTTATCGGTTACTGAGAGCGAACAGTATCAAGGCTATTAAATCATCCAAATATCAGTGGATAAACTTGAAAGATGCTGTGGAATTTAGAAAAGAGATTATCAGCGATTCTTCCGAATTGCCCTATGTAGGGTTAGAAAACATCGAGTCAAATACAGGCTTTTATATCCCCCCAACTGGAGAAAAAGAATCGTTTAATAGTGCCCTCAAGTTTGAAGTTGGAGATATTCTATTTCCAAAGTTAAGACCATATTTGAATAAAGTTCACTTAGCCGAATTTAAAGGCGTTTGCTCAACTGAATTCCACGTCTTAAAAGGGAAAGATCTGAATAATCTATATTTGTTTACTTTTTTGAGTTCAGAACTGGTGATTAACCAAACTTCGTGCTTAATGACTGGTAATACTTTGCCAAGATTACAACCTCAAGATGTCCAAAGGCTGCCGATTCTACTTCCACCACCCAACATACAAAATCACATCGCCAGCTTTATACGATCCGCCTATGCACAGAAAAAGCAAAACGAACAAAAGGCAGGCGCACTTTTGGATTCAATTGATGATTATGTGTTGACGGAATTAGGAATTGAGATGCCAGAGACTGAGGAAAAGAAATGTTTTGTCGTCTATGCCAATGAAACAGTGGGTAAGCGGGTTGATTCGTTCTACTACCAATCCAAATTCAGAAACGTTGACCAAATCATGGAAAACGTGCAGTTTGATGTTTTCAATTTGGGTGTCTTGATAAGTGAAATTTCCAGCGGTGCTACGCCAAAGGTTGATGAAAACTACTATACGGATTCGTCTACCGGAATACCGTTTTTAAGAGTTCAAAATGTCACAAATCATGGAATTGATTTACATGATGCAAAATTTATCACACCGGAAGTTCATAACGGTATGCTTAAACGTTCACAACTCAAAAAAGATGATCTGGTGTTTACAATAACTGGTAGAATTGGAAGTGTTGCGGTTGTACCAGATAACTTTGAAGGAAACATAAATCAGCATTCCGTTCGATTTCAACTCAAAAAGCAGATTATAAACATTACTATCAATCCCCATTACATTGAGGCTTTTCTCAACTCCGAACTTGGTAAGTCTTTGTCGATTAGAGAAGTCACCGGCGGCACTCGTCCCGCTCTGGACTACAAAGCTATTAAAACCCTCAAAATTATCCTTCCACCAATTGAGATTCAAAATAAAATCGTTGCAGAGATCAAAAACCGCCTTGCGAAAGTAGCGGAATTCAGAAGCGAAGCCGATTCTATTGTAGAGCAGGCGAAAGAGAGAGTTGAGCGGATGCTATTGGCAGAGGAATAAAACTAAATCACCTTGAAAAATCAGTAAAGGTTAAGTTAACCCTATACTCCGCACTTCTAATTTCGTTTTTTTGCTATTTATTTCCTGAACCCTTGTGGTTTTAAAATTCAGCGAACAATGTCAAATGGATCAGAGAAAAGGATAGATACGAAATGAACGCCTCATTCGCATTTCCACATGTCCTTATCCTGTTCGGAGCCTTGCGTGACGTGGGTTCGTCTAAAAACACCAAAATGCGTTAAAACAAGTGCGAAGTGTGGGATTATAATGTAATCAAGATACTTTTGATTTCAAGTTTTAATCCTGATTATTTAACTTATCTGTCTCCATTTCTGAGGCAATTATGAGTTGTGTTTCTCTGAATTCTTTCGCATCAGGTATACGAATAAACTCGGCATTAACATCTTGTTTCCTAACTATATCTTCAATCTCCTTAAGACTAACATTGAAAAATTCTTTACGTTTATTGATTCTATTAACACTTCGGTTCTCAAGAACACGATGTATCTTGTTTTCAAGTTCAGGTGCATTTTCTGAATAGATCATTGCATGAATATCAAAGCGAAACGGTACAGAAGCATCACCGAGCTCTCTGACTCGATCATTCGGTTCCAATCTGCGCGTCATTCCAATCTTGTAGACGTTTTCACCAAAAGAACCTATGTTAGATATAACATAAACATGTCCTGATTTGGTCATCTGTGCCCTGGACATGGCGCGTTCCTTGTTCATTTGTGCTTCTAATAGCAATTCATTGAGACGTTCAATCTCTGATTGTAACTTCTGCTGTCTGTCACCCGATGCTTGCTCAACTTCCTGACGTGCTTTATCCAATGCCTTCTGATAACGCTCTTCTTCTTTCTCTGCTTCTCGCTGGGACTTTTCCATTTCCCGGAGGGCACGTTCTTCATCGCGTATCTGCTCCCGAATCCTACGTTGTTCTTCCAATTCTATTTGGCGTTTCTCTGCATACTCGTGAACGAGTCTGAGTTCATCAAGTTTCAATTTGAGATAACTCCTCTTAATTGAACATTGGTTAGGTTCTCCGAGTTTGTTAATAGCTTTATAAGCTGCCTCAATCCGTTTCTCTATACTATAGAAATTATTATAGCGCACCTTTAGAATTATGGAATCGCATTCACCATTAAAAGCACGAGCCATCAACTTAATTTGTCTATCAGTCATTTGCCGCCCTTTTGCTTTGTTACCATCAACGGTCCATTCGGTGGAGCAGATAATTGCTGTCTTTTCCCTAATCATTGATTTCTGTTTTGCCCGTATCTCATCAAGTTTTTCTCTGTATTCTGCGGACGTGCCAAAGTCATATTTGGGTTCATAAAGTCCAAAAGACTGGATCTCCGCTGCGTCTCGGACAATAGTAAGTTCCTTTTTAAGTGTATCCAATGTTTTTTGAACATCAGATATCTGAGACTTAGTACGATCTCGTTGCGATTTTAACGATTCTATGACTTCTTCGGCTGCTCTTTTTTCTTCTTCAATTGATGCCCAAATCCTTTCTTGTTCAGCTTCAACATCATTAATACCTTTATATCGACTTAAGTTTCGTTTTTGCTTGATTATCAGATTTACTAAGTAGCCAATAGCAGCTACAAAAACAATCACAACACTTACAATAATGGTAGTTGTTAGCATATACAAATCCTTCCAGTTATTATAACCCAAGTTGCTACCTATGTAGCACAAACTTCATGAAATTTGATAAAATATTTCGGTAATAACGGGCAATGAATTGCCCTACTACAAACAGACAGGTTCGTAGCAATTTAAATGCTTTTTTCCTTATTGTTTGATCCCCAAAATTCGGGTTTTACAACAGTCTTTGCATGTGCAGGATTTTCACATGTAGAATCAGGAGCGACATCTACGACGTGATCATTAACATTTCCGTTAACCATTCCCAAAGCATTAGATAATTGTCAGGTTTTGGAAAATCCACGTCCATTTCTGTATCAATATTCGTTCCCCAAATTTTGAAGAACTCTGCCTCATGTTCTCCGATCTGAAGATGTAGTTGCCGCTCACCCTTATACCATGCTACGGTTACATCGCCATCTTCATCGCTGGAGATAGATGGCGTGTCACACCGATGTCCAGCGGAAATGACAGTATCTAACAACGCGCCGATAACCACCGTCGCGTGCGCTAAGGCTAAATCAGTCGGTTTTGGTGATCCATGTCCATCCCAGTTATTTTCCCGTTGCGCTAAGATGTCAAATTGCTCCGATATTTCAAGCTTGCAGGCTTGATATGACTTCCAAGGTTGCGTGAAGGCCGTTACTTCAGTGTCCATATTACATTCAAACCCCTCGTGGACTTGGAGAATATTTTAATACGTTTGAAAAAATCAAAAAATCCTATAGGGTTCGGTTGCAAACCGAACCTACCGGGCCTGGGAAACAGCGATTACCGATGGAAGCGGCGTTCTAATTCATCGCGACCCATCTCAACAATAATCGGACGGGAATGTGGACAATTGAACGGGAGTTTCGCTTGCGATAGCTCCTTGATGAGGTTCACCATCTCCTTCATATCCAATGTATCGCCTGCTTTAACAGCAGATTTACACGCGACTGTGATCAAAGCGTTATCAATCGCTTTTGGGAGTTGGACATCGGTATGCGGTTCTTCAGGGAGTTTGTCGAGTAGGTCCGTGACGGTCTGTGCGGCGACGCGGGTAGGAAGTGGCGACGGGATCGCACGAATCAGGATTGTGTTTCCACCGAACTCTTCCAGATCAAAACCGAGTTTACTAAAGATGTCGCCGTGAACTTTCAAAGCACTGAGCTGCTGCGGTGTGGCTTCCAAGGTGACCGGCAGTAGTAACCCCTGCACCGGGATCCCATCGGCCTGCATCTGGTTGACGAAACGCTCATATAACACACGCTCGGCAGCGACGTGCTGATCAATGAAGAATATTTTATCTCCCGCCTCAGCGACGATATAGGTTTTGAAGAGGTTCGTCTTGAGTTGGACGTTTTCAAAGTCGAGTAGACTTAGGTTTACGTCATCTGGAATCTCCTGCCGCGGGGGTTGCACGACGATTTCAGTCGGCGTGGACGGCGTTTGCGCTTCCGAAGTGTCAGTAACTTCTTCAGGCTCTTGTCCGGGGCCTTCCTCCGGTCTCTGTGTTGGGACAGATGGTACGTCCGTCCGTTGTGTACGAGTAGATTGCCCCCTACCTGTAACAACCGATGCGGAACTCGGTGTCCGAAACCGCTGCGATGTGTGCGTTCCTCGGTTTTCGGTATCCCCTTCAGTCTGTGTCGGCTCAACAGGTGTCTCAATTTTGGGGATATACTTCGCTTTATGGAGCGCGTTGCGAAGCATGCGGACGATACCGCTATAGATTGTCCGTTCGTTCCGAAACCGAACCTCAACCTTGGCAGGATGGACGTTGACATCGACGGTCTCTGGTTCCAATGTCAGGAAAAGGAGTGCCACAGGCTGCCGGTCCTTGGTAACCATCGCATCGAATCCCTCTTTCAAGGCTGCACCGATGATCCGACTACGGATGGGACGCTGATTCATAAAAAAGAGTTGGTACTCGCGATTCGTCTTCGTGAATTCCGGTTTTCCGAGTAAACCGTATATTTTCAGTTCGGGGAGCTCCTCCGTGAACTCAATGAGGTTTTCAGCGAACTCTTTACCGTAGAGCAGACGTACCCGCTCCAGATGTGAATCGCAGGCACGCACATCGTGGATAGTCCTACCGTTGTGTGTTAGCGAAAAATGGATGTTCGGATGCGCAAGCGCAGCCCACACTACCTGATTCGTGACATGGTTCATCTCGGTGGTATCGGTCTTGAGGAACTTCAGGCGTGCGGGAACATTGTAAAAGAGGTTGTTAATCGACATGTGCGTACCGGGAGAACAACCGCTCTCTTGTACGGAACGGAAGACACCACCGTCAACGCTAACCTTCGTCCCCTCAAGTGCGTCCGCGGTGCGGGTAAGGAGTTCAAATTGTGAAACGGAAGCGATACTCGCTAACGCTTCGCCGCGGAACCCAAACGTCTGAATATGCTCAAGGTCTTCAATACGGCTCACCTTGCTCGTTGCGTGGCGTTCCAAGGCGAGCAGTGCGTCTTCGCGTGCCATGCCGACACCGTTATCGGAGACATGGATGAGCCGTTTACCGCCTGCACGGATTTCGACGCGAATAGAGGTGCTTCCGGCATCCACGGCATTTTCGATCAGCTCTTTAACGACGGAAGCGGGACGCTCGACGACTTCGCCAGCGGCGATCTTGTTGGCAACATCTGCAGAGAGTATTCTAATTTTCGCCATAATTTTAATTTACCTTGCGGTTCGTTGAAGTGGACCTGGGGTTTCATGTTTCCTTCCGTAGGATCGCCTTCCACTTCGTTTCAGGCTGCGTCCCTTGGATCTTAGTTTCCCCGTACCTCTGTGTATATATCCACGTAACGGATGCAAATCCCCTGTCAAAAGCGGATTTTCGGTGAATTTTCCACGCCCTCAGTTCAGATCGTATTTTTTAGAAGTGGTGGTAGTGCTCCATTCAACTATCTATTCTGCGTTTTGGTATAAGTAACAGTTACATGAATGCGTTTGTGTGAAACGGGTTACGTCCGGGTATTCGTCCTTGCATACCGTCATAACTTCCGGACACCGTGGATGGAAGTGGCAACCGGACGGACGATTGATGGGTGAAGGCACGTCCCCCTCTAATCGAATCTTTTCAACGCCGGTCTGCGGGTCCATTTTCGGAACAGCAGAGAGGAGTGCCCGCGTATACGGATGCTTCGGCGCATCGAAAATCTCCTCTGTCGCCCCACGCTCGACGATTCTACCGAGATACATCACCGCCACCTCATCAGCGAAATACTCGACGACAGAGAGATTATGCGTGATGAACAGGTAGGTAAGATTAAAATCGTTCTGTAGCGATTTCAGCAAATTCAGTATCTGCGCTTGGACGGACACATCCAACGCACTCGTCGCCTCATCACAGACGATGAACTCCGGATCAACCGCGAGACAGCGTGCGATACCGATGCGTTGCCGCTGACCGCCGGAGAACTCATGCGGATACCGCGTTACCATATCCGGCGATAAACCGACACGCTGCATCAGTTCTGTGACTCGGGATTCGCGTTCCTGGTCGGATTCACCGATACCGTGCGCCTGCATCCCCTCTTGGATAATAGCACCGACGGTCATCCGCGGGTTGAGAGACGCATACGGATCCTGAAAGATAATCTGCATCCGTTTCCGATAAGGGTGCATCTCCTGACGCGTAGCGGTTGCAACGTTAGCACCGTCATAAACGAGATCGCCTTTAACAGGCACACCTAAACGGAGGATGGCTTTGCCGAATGAGGTTTTGCCGGAGCCGGATTCACCGACGAGTGCAAGCGTCTTGCCGCGTGGAATATCGAGCGTGACATCGTCAACCGCATAGACATAACCGACAGTCCGTTTAAAAATTCCTTTCTGAATCGGATAGTGGACACAGAAGTCTTTCACCTGAACCAGATTGGAAGTCTGGAAGGTTGGAAGGTTGGAAGCGGAATTCTCGTCTGTTCCTGCGGAAGGATGGGAGGTAGATTGCCCTCCATTCTTCCATTCTTCCATTCTTTCATCTTCAAGCACCAATTTTGTGTTCTTGGTTAGTTTGGCATTGAAAGGCGGTTCAGGATTATAGAGATGGCAAGCAACGGTATGCTCGCTCCCGTTAACCGTGTGCAGTATAGGTGGAATAGCTTCGCAGCCGTCCATGACCTTCGGACACCGATCAGCAAATCGGCAGCCATCGTTATAATCGGTGGCTTTCGGAACTCTGCCGGTAATCGTGTGCAGCTGCGTTCCACGCTTATGGCGAGCGGGTGTCGATTCCAAAAGTTTGACTGTGTACGGATGCTGGGGGGTCTCGTAAAGCTGCTCCCATGTCCCTATCTCCGCGATCTTCCCAGCGTACATCACAGCGACACGGTCGGCTATATTCGCAACAACACCCAAGTCGTGTGTAATCAGCAGTACCGCCATCTGTAATTCTTGCTGAAGGCGTTGGATGAGTTCAAGGATCTGTGCCTGTATCGTAACATCGAGTGCGGTTGTCGGTTCGTCAGCGATGAGGAGTCCCGGACGGCAGGAGAGTGCCATCGCAACCATGACGCGCTGTTTCATACCGCCGGACATCTGGTGCGGATGTTCATCGTAACGCGCCGCGGGTTCCGGGATACCGACAAGGTCGAGCATCTCGATCGCAGCGTTCCGTGCAGCGGCACCGCGGAGGTTCTGATGTTGTCGGATTGCCTCGGAAATCTGGCTACCGACGGTGAAAACAGGATTGAGGCTCGTCATCGGCTCTTGAAACACCATAGCGATATCGTTGCCTTGAATCTTCCGTTTCTCGACCTCCGGCAGACGCGTGATGTCTTGCCCCTTGTAGTAGATGGCACCGCCTGCAATAAAACCGGCAGGCTGCGCGACGAGTTGGATCACAGACAGCGCGGTGACGCTTTTACCGCACCCCGACTCACCGACAAGCGCGAAAATCTCGTTGGGTGCAATCTCGAAAGAGATGCCATCCACAGCACGGGCAAGTCCTTCAGGGGTACGAAAATAGGTTTTGAGGTTCTGTACGCTGAGCAACGCTTCTTGCATAAGGTTACTATAGCAGAGAAACCCGTGAAAGTCAAGAAAAATTCGCTATGTAAACTAAATGCCCTCGGTATCGTTATGTCTGATAGACCCCGACGCGTTTGAAGAGGAACAATATAACTTACAACAAAGTTATATTAACGAAATTGCAGGATCTGTGTTATACTGAATTTATATGTCCAGTCGAATTCAGACTACAGGTTTCTGCCATAGAAAACCTCAAAAATAGAGGTTCAAAATTTTGAAGGAGAATTGAAAAATGATGAAAAGATATTTTGTAGGCGTGATCACTTTTGTATGTCTCTTCAGTCTGTTTTTCTTGATCGGCTGCGGGGACCCTGAAGAGACAGATCCGATAGTGATACCGAGCGAATTTTACGATACCAGTCAACTCACTTATGATATTAGCGATGCAGAGATCCAGGAACTGATGGCGTTAGATGTTCCTACAAACTGGGAGCAGACGAAAGATCCTGAATTACGCGCCAAATACTACCATGCAAACCTGCTCAAACAATTCGGGAACATTCCTGCTGTTCATATCGTCGCAGCGCGTGAGCGAGAAAAAATATTAACAGGTGTCATGGTATTTACGACAACTGATGCAATGGTTGACTTTGTGAAGGCACAATATGCTCTCTGGCCCACCCACCACAATCGTGACCTACTTGAAAGGTCGCTAAAGAGAAAAATGATGGAGGAGACAGATGATCCAGAACTATTTGCCAAAATCTACAGAGAGCAGTTGGTCGAACAGCATGGGGATATCCCAGAGGTTGATGTTATTGTTAAAGGAGAGACGAAGTTGTGGTTTGGAGGCTTCAGGCTCCCTGATGATGCAGACGAATACCTCGCGTACTACGAAGCACTCTATGCACTTAATCCGAGTGCGTTGCACCTACTTGAAAGTGCCAGAGAAAACGTCCGAAAGGCAAAAGAAGAAAACGTCCGAAAGGCAAAAGCAGAAGGATAGTTATGTTGATAGGCGCGCTGATAAAGCGTGCCTATCTTACACAAGAATACGACGCGATTTTTACTCCAAATCGTCAGGTGAGGAAGCTGCCTCGGTATCTTGCTGAGGCGTAACACTTTTCGCGCAACGGAATCCGAGCCAACTGTTCGTGTTCGTCGGTTTATCGCTACCACGACTCGCTGCACCGGCGGGTCCAGGTGTGTTCCATGAACCGCCGCGTGATACGCGTATCGTCCGGACGCTTGTGAAATCTTCCATTAACGCCTCAATATCGGGGACCCCAGCAACCGGATTTTCCTTCGGAGAACGCGTATAGAAGTTTCTGTCATACTCATCCAAACACAGCTCCCATACGTTCCCACCCATGTCATGCAGACCGTATGCGTTCGGTAGGTAGCTCCCGACGGGACGGGTATGTTTTCCGTAATACCCGTAGTTCGCTTTACCCGGGTGGCGGGAATTCCCCCAGACATAGCGTCTGCCTGTCATGCCGCCGCGCGCTGCTTTCTCCCACTCTGCCTCTGTCGGAAGTCGTTTGCCTTTCCATTTCGCATAAGCCATCGCTGCGTACCAACTCACATAGACAACCGGATGGTTGGCTTTCCCTCTCGGATAGTCGTCCCCGTCCCAGTGTCTGAGGTAGTTACCGTTATGGTATTTGCTCGGAATGTTGTCTTTGCGCCACTCAGGGTTCGCATCTATGAACGCTTTGAATTGCGCATTCGTCACTTCATACGGATCGATATAGAACGCGTCGAGATGGACAGTGTGCCTGGGCATGGTTTCTGCGATTTCATTGCTGCCCATCTGAAACTCACCTGCGGGGATGCGGACCATTTCGGATACGGCTCTCTCCAATTCCGCCGCTGATACGGTGCCTTTGCCTCTTGATTGCCCAGTCTTCGTAAAATCTATTACCGCCGCCTCATGTTGATCAAGTGCCTGCTTTGCTTTTCCGCGACTGTGATACGCTTCGGTATAATCGGAGTTATGCGCTATCGCGGTATCAAAATCTTCTATTGCGCCGTCGTATTCACCGAGGGCAGCCTTCGCAACGCCACGGGTATGATAGATAGAGGCTCTGTCGGCGTTTAATTGAAGGGCTTTTTCGGTGTCAGCGATCGCCGCTTGATAGTACTTCTGTGCGTCGGCAGTTTTTCCCTGTTTGGTTCGCAATTTTCCGAAGAGGTATTTCACCCATCCTCGATCTTTGTAGTTTATATAATCTTCAGGCTCCAACTTGATGGCTCTGGTATAATCCTTGATCGCCGACTGATACTGTTTTCGCGCTTTACCGAATTCTTTTTGACCAACGTTCAATTCCCCGAAGAGAGACTTTGCCCATCCGCGACCGCTGTAATTTCTGCTGTCGTCCGAATCCAATTTGATGGCTTCGGTATAGTCCTCAATCGCCGCGAGATACTGTTCTTCTGCCTCCGTTGTATTGCCTTGCCTGGCTTCATATTCACCGTAATGAGCGTAGGTATGCGCGCGACCGTTGTAGTTCTCATCGCTGTTTGCATCTAATTTGATAGCCTCCGTATAATCCTTTATCGCCGCGAGGTAGTGTTGCTGGGCGTGTCCAATGGCTCCATACTTAACAATAGCCTCACCGTAGTGCGACGACATGTACCCGCGCGCTGCGTAAGCCTGTGTATATTCGGCATCCATTTCAATAGATTTATTGAGATCATCTATCGCAGCTCTATACTGCTTATCGTTGTATTTATCTTCACCGCGCTCTTGGTAATTATACGCACGAATACGCTTCTGTTTATACCACGCTGCGAGAAGCTCGACCTCCCCAGACTCGGAAAGCAAATTTTTAAGCGTATCGACACGGACAGCGTAACTATAGGAATCATCTACGGCAGTACTGACACCGATAACCTCACCGTTGCTGTTTAGCATGGGGCCGCCACTATTCCCTTTAGAAATATCGGCTGTCGTCTGCAGCCATTTATCTTGATACTGACTGTTTTTTATAGCACCCTCTGTGAGCTTGTAGCTTCCGCCACCTGGGTAGCCTATGGCGTAAATGGTTTCACCTTTTTTAACCCTCCGACTGCTGCCGAGGGAGAGCGGGATGCCTTCACCGATAACCTTCAAGACGACGAGATCGTTTTCCAGATCGTACGCTGTGACACCTTCAACCATCCAAATAGCATTCTCGCCACTGAGCTTCGCGAAAATGGGTCCCGGACGTGCGATGACATGAAGGTTCGTTACAATCTTATCAACCTCTACAAAGAAACCGCTGCCTGCACCTATATTTATCTCGTTCCAGAGCACCTTCCCACTCGCAATACGGACGACTGAAGTTTTACCCTTCTCGGCTGCAAGTTCTGCCGTTAGTATCGGCATTTTGTCAGAGACGTTCTGCTGCGAAACCTTCGCACACGAGAGGTGGAACACGAAAGTTAACGTGAAAAGACTCAACAGACACTTTTTATTATATTTCATAAACGGGTTTCCTCTGATCTGAATACGAGAAATCGTTTCGGTTGCACGTTCACACCTATTGTATCTGCTTACCCCTGCGATGTCCGGTCGGTTCTACCTTCAAAAGGACAACGGAAGCACGCAAGGCTTTTGATGCAATCCGCTGGAGTGTGTTATTTCGCTTCTTTTTCTCGAGCCCTCATCTCTTATGGTATCCAAGATCTCTTTTCCTTTTATTATACCTTAAATTTTCGGTTCTGCAAGAGAAAATATTTGACATCCTTGACAAAATGTAGTATCCTAATTAAGAAGCATGTATCTTGATCAAGTCTGACAAAATTTTCATAACATCAGGCATCATTCAAACGAGATATGGACAAAAAATCGCTTACCACACCGACATCGCAATATCGGGAGTCTGTGCGCTACAACACCCTATCCCCAGAGAGCATTTCTGCTGTCACGGGTTTGCGCGCCATATTCATTATAATTGCTATTCGCCGCGCTGTGGTGGGCTGATCACGAACAAACAAGAAGTTTTATTACAGCGCCCATCACTGAAACGACGATTTCGGTGGGGCGTTTTGTTTTTTAATAGTTGTCAGTTATCGGTTGTCAGTTTTAGTATTACTCAGTTACCAGTTACAAGAGGTTTTTAATAGTTCTAAAGTTTCCGCTTCCTGACAACTGTTACAAGAGGTTTTGATAATTACAAAGTCTCTTTCTGACAACTGAAAGATTTTTTTTCGAGAAAAAAATCGTACTGACGACTAACAACTATTAAACAAGGAATTTCCCTATGTTTGAAGAGGTATCACCACAATTTACGTTTGCCGACAAAGAGAAACAGACCTTGGAATTTTGGCGTGAAAACGACATCTTCGAGAAAAGTATGGAGATATATAAGGACGCGCCACCCTTCGTCTTTTTAGAAGGACCACCGTTCGCAAACGCGCCACCCGGTGTCCATCACGTCCTCGCACGGATCATGAAAGATGCCGTCTGCCGTTATAAAACAATGACGGGACACTATGTCCACCGTAAAGCCGGTTGGGACACACACGGACTTCCGGTCGAATACCAAGTCGAAAAACAACTCAATATCAGAAATAAGGCGGAATTAGAGGCTTACGGCGTTCAGAATTTTATCGAAAAATGTAAAGAGAATGTGTTTCAATACGAACAGGACTGGCGAGAAATGACAGAGCGCATCGGATTCTGGGTAAACCTTGACGATGCTTATATCACGCTGTCAAACGATTACATTGAGAGTGTCTGGTGGGTACTCCGACAAGCATGGGACAAGGGTTTGTTATATCAAGGTCACAAGGTACAACCGTATTGCTATCGGTGCGGCACGACCTTAGCGAGCCACGAGGTCGCGCTCGGTTACCAAGAGGTCTCCGATCCGTCTATCTTTGTACGGTTCCGACTGAAAAATCGCCCACTGAAAAATAGAAAGAATACGTATCTACTCGTCTGGACGACGACACCGTGGACCTTACCCTCTAACGTCGCCGTTGCTGTCGGCGAGGATTACGATTACGTCGCCGTTGAAGAACCCAACGGGCAGCACCTCATCCTCGCGAAAGAATGTCTACCGAACCTATTTGGAGATGAACCGCCGAAGATCGTCGAAAGCTATAAGGGAACTGACCTCCAAGATTGGGAATACGAACCACTTTTTGATAGCGGCGAACACGCCGAAAGATCGCACTATGTTGTCACCGGAGATTTCGTAACGACGACAGAGGGGAGCGGCTTGGTCCACATTGCACCCGCTTTCGGACAAGACGACTACGACATCGGACAAAAATATAACCTACCCTTGGTGCAATTAGTAGGGGCGGATGGCAAATTCGTCGCAGCGGTCAAAGAGCCGTGGGCAGGCGAATACGTCAAAGATGCCGATCCGCAGATCATCGAAAACTTGGACGGACGCGGACTCTTGTTCAAAGCCGCCGAATATACGCACCAGTACCCGTTCTGCTGGCGATGTGATAATCCACTCCTCTATTACGCGCGCGAATCGTGGTTCATCCGAACGACAGCTATCCGAGAGCAGATGCATAAACACAATCAGGAAATCAACTGGTATCCAGAACACATCAAAGATGGACGGTTCGGGAACTGGCTGGAAAATAACATCGACTGGGGGTTGAGCCGCGAACGCTATTGGGGTACACCGTTGCCGATCTGGGTGTGCAATGACTGCGGACACCAACACTGCGTCGGCAGTATCGCTGAATTGAAGGAACTCGGTATAGACGTCCCCGACGCTATTGAACTCCACCGTCCCTATGTAGACGACGTTGCACTCACCTGTGAACAATGCGACGGCACGATGCACCGTGTCCAAGACGTGATTGACTGCTGGTTCGACTCCGGTTGTGCACACACGGCACAATGGCACTATCCTTTTGAAAACAAAGAGCTGTTTGAACAAGCGTACCCGGCGGACTTCATCTCCGAAGCGATCGATCAGACGCGCGGATGGTTCTACAGTCTCTTAGCAACCGGTACACTCCTCTACGATAAACCGGCTTACAAAAACTGTCTCTGTCTCGAACTCATCCTCGCCGGCGATGGACAAAAAATGAGCAAGAGTAAAGGGAACACAGTGGATCCGTGGACAATTTTGAATGAACAGGGTGCAGACGCGCTACGCTGGTATATGTTCACCGCAACCACACCCTGGACACCACGCGCTTTCAAAATTGATGGCATCGACGAAGCGTTGAAAAAGTTCATGGGAACGCTCCAAAACGTCTATAGCTTCTTCGTTATGTATGCCAACTTGGAGGGAGTTGATGTCTTGAAAGACGCGCCGCCGATTGCAGAACGCGCGGTTGTAGACAGATGGATCGTGTCCCGTCTCCACACGCTTATCGATAACGTACGAGACGAGATGGAGAACTACCACCTCACGAACGCGCCGCGTGCGATTGAGGCGTTTGTGGATGACCTCAGCAACTGGTACGTCCGCCGAACCCGCGACCGGTTCTGGGGTGCAGAAGCGGGACCCGACAAGCAAGCCGCTTACGCGACACTTTATGAGGTGCTTGTAACCGTCGCGAAACTCGCCGCACCGTTCGTTCCGTTTCTCTCGGATGAACTCTATCGGAACTTAGTCGGATCGCTCGATACTGAGGCACCCCTGAGCGTTCACCTCGCGCGATACCCCGTAGCAGATACCACACTAAAAGACGCACAGTTAGAGACCGATATGGCGTTCACTCGTGATGTTATCCGTATGGGACACGCCGCACGCAACCGTTCCGGTATCAAGACGCGACAACCGCTCGCAGAGATTACACTCGGTGGACTCTCCGATGCTGAAAAGGCGACCGTTAACCGTTTAGCAGAACTCGTCCACGATGAACTCAACGTTAAAGAGATCACTTTCACAGAAGATATGGACGCTTTCGCGCAAGTGACACTTAAACCTAATTTTAGGGTTCTGGGACCCAAATACGGTAAAGGCGTTCAAGCCATCGCGAAGGCACTCGCCACGGCAGACGCAATGCAGACAAAGACAGAACTGGAAACCGCTGGCAGTTTACAAGTCGAAGCTGCAGGAGAGACATACACCCTCGAATCGTCAGAAATCGACGTGCAAACGCAGAACCGAGAAGGGTTCTTTGTAGAGGCAGACGCTCGGAAATTCGTCGCACTCTCAACGGAACTGACGCATGAATTGGTACTTGAAGGTTTGGCACGCGAGTTCGTCAATAAGATCCAAAACATGCGGAAGGAAGCCGATTTTAACGTCTCCGACCGGATTAAACTCTCTCTGACCGACGCATCGCCGCTTGCAGACGAAGCGTTTCGCGTACATCAAGCGTATATCCTCCGAGAGACGTTGACAATTGAAGTCGCAGATGCGCTGAGCGAAAAAGCATTCACTGTCGTACAAAAACTCAACGATGAATCGGCAACCTTGAGCGTTGAACAGGTTTAGCCTGTCTTTTCTCCGCTGGCGAGGTTACTTGGTAGAAACACCTAAGCAAAACGCCTCGCCAGCAAAACCTCTTACTGTAGGAGCGAGCTGTGCTCGCGACTCCATGGAAAATCAATAGCAGATGTTGCTTTCAGTCTTTATGTATTGGAACGGCATGGCATTTCTCCTGAAAGTTTCCATATTATGTCCATTAATTTTGTTGAGGCACTGTCCACAGACAATCTAACGGCTATGAAGGCAGCCCCCAAAACTGATGTTCACTCTCACGCCTTCTTAAGTACACGGCTTGAGAATCTGGAACGCTGGGTGGGACATCCCCTGAAGCATCCTCCTTCTAAGATGAAAGGACTTGAGGGGATGATGGAATACGTAAACGAAATCTTATCTCATCACATAATAACCCCCGAAAGTTTTAAGTTTGTTGCATCCTCAGGGGTGCGCGATGCAATACAAGATGGCGTTGTTGTGCTCGAGATGAGTTTTGACATTCGGATGGCTGAATACTACCCAGATGAGTTAGTTGGAGCGCGAGTGTTTCTTGAGGCGTTAGCTGAACAATATGGCGCACAGATTGATCTGCGTCCAGAACTCGGTTTTCCGCGGACACATGCTAACGATCCCAAGTTGGTGGCGTTAGCACACGAAGCCGTGGAATTGGGTGTATTTCAATCAATCGATCTGTATAGCTATCAAGAAGCGTGTGCTCCTGAAGCCGTGAAGCCTTTATACAGAAAGGCACGCGAAGCGGAAATGAAACTCAAAGCACACGTTGGAGAGTTTGGGGGTGCAGAAGAAGTACGGCGGACGGTTGAAGTCCTTGACTTAGACGAGGTTCAACACGGCATCGGTGCTGCAGAATCAGTTGAAGTTATGCGTTGGCTTTCGGAGAATCAGATCCAATTGAATGTGTGTCCAACAAGCAATGTGATGTTAAATGCTGTGCCGGATCTCGCCTCACATCCGATCCGCATTTTATTTCATAACGGTGTATGGGTGACAATTAACACGGACGATCTGATGATATTCGGTCAGAGCGTTTCCGAAGAATATCGGAATCTCTACCGAGCGGATGTCTTCAGTGCTGAAGAGTTGGACAATATTCGGCGCGCGTCCCTCAAAGTTCTTGATTGAAATCAAAGAAGTCCTAACAATAGCCTAAGTTGCTACCTTTGGGCATTGATTCGTTAAATTCTGCCTATGCATGTGCAAACTAACAGTTTGCGCTACGAAACTTTCGCGGATAATGAACCCACTTGAATTAAAAACTGTGTCTGCATGCCTAAAAACTTATAAGTGGCAGCTTGGGCTATGGAGTTGAGCGTTGGAGAGTCGTTTTTAGAATCCCCGCGCTCATGGTGTGCAGCAAAAACGCTACTATATGCAAGTAGATTGACTTATGGTAGCACTATATTATGGTAGATAGACAATTTTGTCGCAGCGGATCCCGCTTTCACAAGTGATTATAACGGTATCCAGGTTAAGTTTGTGAATTCGGAGACGTTGATCGCTGAAATCTGCGCGCCTAAACGATAAAAAAATCTTGCCTTAAAACCGAATTTTTGCTATAGTACGGTTTAAATTGAATATCCCAAAACCTATCTCATAAATATAAACTTCCGTGGCGAGGTTTTTGCCTCAATCTCCACGAAGTAATTTACAAAATCCCAACTATAGTAACGAAAGGAGATTCCGGTCATGCGAGATTTTTCCTATATCGCAGCAAATACGATACCGGAAGCCGTTGCCCTACTCGACGAAAAGGGAGAGAGCGCACGTATCTTAGCCGGTGGCACCGACCTCATCGTTCAGGTTCGAGAAGCGCGCCGAGATGTCGATTGGATAATTGACATCAAATCTATTCCTGAAGTTAACACGTTAGACTACAATGCTGACACCGGCTTGACGCTCGGTGCTGCAGTCGAGTGTTATAAGATTTACGCCGTTGATGCTATCTGTGATGCTTATCCTGGCTTGATCGATGCAACCAAAATTATCGGTGGCACTGCGATTCAGGGACGCGCCGCGGTCGGTGGAAACCTGTGTAACGCCTCACCCGCTGCAGACGGTATACCACCACTGATTGTACTGAACGCCTCCTGTGTGATCGCCGGTCCAAACGGCGAACGTGAAGTCCCCGTTGAAGAGTTCTGTACAGCACCCGGTCAAACCGTGCTTGAAAAAGGTGAAATGCTTATCTCAATAAAGATACCGGCACCAGAAAGCAATTCGAGCTCTTTCTATCTCCGGTTTATCCCCCGGAATGAGATGGACATCGCGGTTGCGGGTGCCGGTGCATCCGTGGTGCTTGACGACGCGAAACAGAGGATTGTCTCCGCGCGTATCGCACTCGCTGCTGTCGCGCCGACACCGCTCTTCGCCGAAGAAGCGAGCGCGTTACTTGTCGGTCGAGAAGTCTCTGATACAGCAATCGACGAAGCCGCAGAAGCCGCAAAAGCGATAGCACGTCCGATTAGCGATATGCGCGGCACTGCTGAACAGCGGACACACCTCGTCGGAGTGTTGACGCAGCGGGCCCTCAACGGTGCTATCCAGAGAGTCCGAGAAGCGACATAAGCTTTGTCGATTGATAAGGATAACGACTTTTTTCCCTACGAAACGTGAAAGGAATTTTTATTATGGCGAGAAGATCGCACGTTCAGACGACTATCAATGGCGAAACGGTGGAATTCCTCTGTGAACCCCGACAAAGCCTGCTCGAAGTCCTCAGAGATGAACTCCACCTGACAGGTGCTAAAGAGGGATGCAACAACGGAAATTGTGGTGCTTGCAGTGTCATCCTCGACGGTAGACTTGTTAATTCATGTCTCGTCCTCGGTGTAGAAACTGAAGGCAAATCCGTCGAAACCATCGAAGGTCTCGCAGAGCCTGACAAGCTGCACCCGATCCAAGATGCCTTCCTCGAACACGCCGCGCTCCAATGTGGTATTTGCACCCCCGGTTTCATCATGAGCGCGAAAGCACTCCTCGATCAAAACCCGAACCCGACCGAACATGAAGTCCGATACTGGTTGGCTGGAAACTTGTGCCGCTGTACCGGCTACGATAAAATCGTCCGTGCTGTACTTGATGCAGCCGCAGCTAAGTGAAAGGAGCGTCCATAGCATGACTGAGGCAGTAGAAATTGCGGCACCCGTTCGTACATTTCTATCGCTCATAATGCGAATTGACGGAAAATAGGAATGCCTGAAAACAAAGACTACAAAGTTATCGGAACGCGCCCCATCCGCCACGACGGTGTTGACAAAGTCACCGGCAGAGCACTTTACGGCGCAGATTTTCAGATGGCGGGGCTCCTCCACGGTAGGGTGCTAAGGAGTCCGCACGCACACGCACGAATTATCTCAATTGACACAAGTCGCGCCGAAGCACTTCCCGGTGTGAAAGGCGTTGTCACGGCGAAGGATATACCCGACCCCGGAAGCAAAATCGCTGACCTTGGGGAAGGTGCTGTTGATCTGAAACACCTCTGTGATAATATCTTGGCGAGTGATAAAGTCCTTTATAAAGGTCACGCGGTCGCTGCGGTCGCTGCAACAAATCCGCATATCGCTGAAGAGGCTTGCACACTTATTGATGTCGAATACGAAGTCCTACCATCTGTTTTAGAGGTTCGGCAAGCGATGGGGCCGGATGCACCGCTCCTCCACGAACACCTGAAAACCACTTCACTCGGTGAAACAGCAGAAGAACCGAGCAACGTTGCCAGTCATATCCAGCATAAACTCGGGGACCCTGAGAAAGGTTTTGCGGAAGCGGATGTCATCATTGAACGCGAGTTCATCACCGGCACTGTCCACCAAGGTTATATCGAACCGCATAACGCCACAGCACACTATAATCCCGATGGTCAACTGACGATCTGGTGTAGCACGCAGGGCGCGTTTACCGTCCGCGAACAGGTTGCCGAAATCCTCCAATATCCGATCTCGAAAATTAAGGTTGTCCCGATGGAAATCGGTGGCGGTTTCGGTGGTAAGATTAGCGTATACATCAAACCTGTCGCGGCGTTGCTTGCCAAGAAAACTGGTAAACCGGTCAAGGTTTTGATGAACCGTGCTGATGTATTTGAAGGCACAGGACCGACACCTGCCTCTTTCATCCGTGTCAAGATGGGTGCTACCAAGGAAGGTAAGATAACCGCTGCACAGGGGTACCTCGCCTTTGAAGCGGGCGCCTATCCCGGTTCACCTGTCGGACCCGGTGCGATGTGTATCTTTGCACCCTACAGCATCGAAAATGTCATCATTGATGGCTACGATGTCGTCGTCAATAAACCGAAAACAGCCCCTTACCGCGCCCCGGGGGCACCAAACGCTGCTTTCGGTTCAGAGACAGTGCTTGATGAGATCGCGGAACACCTCAATATCGACCCACTCGAAATTCGATTGATGAATGGTGCAAAAGAGGGGGACCGACGCGCAGATGGACCTGTTCACCCGCGGATCGGTTTTATTGAGACAGTTGAAGCAGCGAAAGCGCATCCGCACTATACTGCCTCGAACGGGAAGAAGCACCACGGTCGCGGTGTCGCTTCTGGCTACTGGTTCAATATCGGTCTGGAGTCCAGCGTGACGATTAACGTCAACTCCGATGGTACCATTAACCTCATTGAAGGTTCCACAGACATCGGCGGCACGCGTGCTTCGATCGCTATGCAGGCGGCAGAAGTCCTCGGTATCCCAGCGGAATCGGTCAACCCAAGCGTTGTTGATACCAACTCTGTCGGTTACACTGCCGTAACAGGCGGTAGTCGTACAACCTACGCGACCGGCTACGCTGCTTATGAAGCCGCACAAGATGTCAAACAGCAGATGATCGCTCGTGCAGCGAAACTCTGGGAAGTTGACGAAGCGAACGTGCAGTTTGCGGATGGCGAATTCTCAAGCATCAATGGCAAAGAGGAACAGATCAGTTTCCGCGACCTATGTGCCCGGCTCGGTGAAACCGGCGGTCCGATTGTCGGCAGTGGAACTGTGAATCCCGGTGGTGCCGGTGGTGCCTACGCAACGCACGTGGTAGATGTAGTCGTGGACGAGGAGACCGGCAAGGTCGATATCCTCCGCTATACCGCAGTCCAAGATGCCGGAAAAGCCATTCATCCGAGTTATGTTGAAGGACAAATACAGGGCGGTGCTGTTCAGGGTATCGGATGGGCATTGAATGAGGAATACATCTACAATGCCGAAGGTGAAATGACCAACGCCAGTTTCCTTGATTATCGGATGCCGACCTGCTTAGATTTACCTATGATTGACGCTGTCATTGTTGAAGTCCCGAATCCGGGGCATCCGTATGGTGTACGTGGGGTCGGTGAAGTGCCGATTGTGCCACCGATGGCTGCCATCGCCAATGCAATCTATGATGCAATCGGCATTCGGATGACGGAACTCCCGATGTCGCCGGATCGGCTTCTAAAAGCGATGGGCAAAATTTAAGGTATAAACAATAGAAGGCGCGCCAACAAAGCGCGCCTTTCTACAATAGAATCCGAAAATATGCTTGCACATCGCGATAAGGACTCCACACAACCCGCTCGTAGAGGTGTTTTGCTGGGGCGTTTCTTTAAGGTTCCCCAACCCCTACGGTTCCCTCAAATAGGATAGACATGCCAATTGTAGCCATCCCCTCTCTTCTACGTAACCTAACAGCTGGCGAAGAAAGCATCACCGTTCCCGGGTCGACAATCCGAGAGGTGATTGAAAACTTAGAGACTCGCCATCCCGGTATGAAAGCCCGGTTATGTGAGGAAGATCGCATCAAACCCGGCATTGCTATATACGTCAACGGTCTCCTCACGCGAGGCAGTCTACTTGAACGTGTTGACGCAGACGCAGAGATCCATTTCCTCCCAGCCATCGGTGGTGGTAATTCAGCCTCTCAATAAAATTTTGCGATACTTATCCGAATATAGCGTCATACGCGCGAAAGTGCCTAAAAATTGGGCAGATTTGCTAATTTTCCGTTTGAAAAGACCGTTTCAGAAAAAAAAGTAATAAATTCCTGAAATTTAGGTCTTTTTTTCTAAAATTATGCATTTTTTTTACAATTTTATTTGACAAAGCAATTTTTAGGATGTATAATTAATATCACCTTTCGACAAGGAAGGTGAATATGTTCTTTGAAAGTTAAATAGTGAACGTGACGTGCCTATTTTATAGCTTGTGAGTGCACTTCGATTTACTTGAAGATGTATTTCTCAAAACTTTTTTGGAGAGTATGATACCGGCTCAGGACGAACGCTGGCGGCGTGGATGAGGCATGCAAGCCGAACGAGAAGCCGGACTTCGGTCCGGTGGAAAGTGGCGAAAGGGTGAGTAACGCGTGGGTAATTTGCCTCTGAGATGGGGATAACAACTCGAAAGGGTTGCTAATACCAAATACGATTCGGTTGACTTCGGTCGGCCGTATGAAAGGTGGCTTCGGCTGCCGCTCGGAGATAAGCCCGCGTCCTATTAGCTTGTTGGTGAGGTAACGGCTCACCAAGGCGACGATGGGTAGCTGGTCTGAGAGGATGGTCAGCCACATTGGGACTGAGACACTGCCCAAACTCCTACGGGAGGCTGCAGTCGAGAATATTTCGCAATGGGGGAAACCCTGACGATGCGACGCCGCGTGGGGGATGAAGGCCCTCGGGTCGTAAACCTCTGTGTTACGGGATGAATTGAGCGTTGCTGATAACGCAGCGTTTTTGACGTTACCGTAGTAGAAAGCCCCAGCTAACTACGTGCCAGCAGCTGCGGTAATACGTAGGGGGCAAGCGTTGTCCGGAATCACTGGGCGTAAAGCGCGCGCAGGCGGTGGTGTAAGTCAGACGTGAAAGGGTTCGGCTCAACCGAACCACTGCGTTTGATACTGCATCACTTGAGTCTAGAAGAGGAAAGTGGAATGTATGGTGTAGCGGTGGAATGCTTAGATATCATATAGAACACCTGTGGCGAAGGCGGCTTTCTGGTCTAAGACTGACGCTCATGCGCGAAAGTTTGGGGAGCAACCGGGATTAGATACCCCGCTAGTCCTTACTGTAAACGATGGGTACTAAGTGTAGGGGGTGTTGATTCCCTCTGTGCTGTAGCTAACGCATTAAGTACCCCGCCTGGGGAGTACGGCCGCAAGGTTAAAACTCAAGGTAATTGACGGGGGGCCGCACAAGCGGTGGAGCATGTCGCTTAATTCGAAGCAACGCGAAGAACCTTATCCAGGGCTTGACATCGCAGTGACCGCCATAGAAATATGGTTTTCCTTCGGGACACTATGACAGGTGCTGCATGGCTGTCGTCAGCTCGTGTCGTGAGATGTTGGGTTAAGTCCCGCAACGAGCGCAACCCCTGTCTTTAGTTGCCATCAGGTAATGCTGGGGACTCTAAAGAGACCGCTGGTGACGAGCCAGAGGAAGGTGGGGATGACGTCAAGTCCGCATGGCCCTTATGCCCTGGGCTGCACACGTGCTACAATGGTCGGTACAGAGGGACGCCAAACCGTGAGGTGGAGCAAATCCCAAAAAGCCGACCCCACTTCGGATTGCAGTCTGCAACTCGACTGCATGAAGTTGGAATCGCTAGTAATCGCAAATCAGCAGGTTGCGGTGAATACGTTCCCGGCCCTTGTACACACCGCCCGTCACGCCATGGAAGTTGGTAGCATTCGAAGCGGGTGACCCAACCTTCTGGGAGGGAGCTCTCGAAAATGAAACCGATGACCGGGGCGAAGTCGTAACAAGGTAGCCGTAGGGGAACCTGCGGCTGGATCACCTCCTTTCTAAGGAGCTACAACATCAGTATTCTCACACAGTACTTATGTTCAAACGCTCTTTACCTTATATGACACGCACACACTATTTAACTTTCTCGAACATTATTCTTTTCCATACAACTACCGTTTGCTATACTTACCAATCCGATTTTCCTTTCATCTTTCAATCCGATTTTCCGCTAAATTTGGAGATGTGTTTACGTTAGTAAACATTAGCAGTTTACCTGTTTTCTAAAATTGTTTCACACTCTATTATCGGTAAGGAGAAGAACCATGGACCAATACGATCGCGAAAAACTTGAATATGGACGCAATCTCAGAGAATCTGCAGACTTGATAGAATGCAGGGCTATTGTAGAATTCGACGATGGATCGAATTGGCAATGGGTCCATGCGGATATTCCGCCAAGGGCCATAAATGATGATGGATACGTAGAAGAAGTCTGGATTGCCCCGGAAACTATGTCTATTGGCGAACAAGACATCAATGGAGAGATCCATTTAATTTTATCCCCTGGTTGGCTTGTTGACTTAAACATTGCCAGAATAGACAGAATTGAGGTAGATGAGCAGAAACCGACGCTACTTCCAAGCCCTAATTTGAGGGTTAAATATAGGATGAGTCCGCGACGGAAGGACTCGTTGAAAAATTAGAAACAAGGATTTAGAAACTTGCAGCACACAAACCTTATAGGTAAAAGCGCGCTGCTGCATTGGACCCTTGCCTAAGGAATTTCAAAGATGTACGAAGAAAGTCCGTTCTGCATCCCGCCACCTAATGATGCAATGTTATGGAGATACATGGACTTCACAAAATTTGTATCTGTTTTGGATAAAAGAGCACTGTTTTTTTCAGCGGCAGACAAATTCAGAGACCCTTTTGAGGGATCCATCTCCAAAGTAACCGCAGAGTTGCGTCCCAGATTGCACCCCGATATTCCTCCAGATACTCTCCAAACCTTCGCTCAAAGTTTAAAGGAGGCACGTCGCTTTACACTCATCAGTTGTTGGCACGAAAACAGATATGAATCAGAGGCTATGTGGAAATTGTACGCCAGAGAGACAGATGGAATTGTTATCAAGACTGATTTCGATGCTTTGAAAGAGAGTTTTACATGCAGCGAAGGAGTCAATATTGGAAGGGTTCGTTACGTTGATTATGAAAGTGCCATTATTCCTGAAGATAATGTGCTTTCTCCGTTTCTACACAAGCGAAAAAGTTTTGAACACGAACTTGAGATTAGAGCGATTCATATACTTCATAGGGATGATGAAATATCGAAACTTCGGGATGAAGATATCGGCGGAGCTTATTATGAAGTCGATCTTTCTCTCCTGATCAAAGAAGTGATTGTTGCACCTTTTGCACCAGACTGGTTCATAGAACTGGTCAAGTCAGTTGCTGCCCTCTACGGCTTGAAGGTGCCCATTGTTGAGTCTACCCTAGCCGATAGTCCTACCTGGGGTTAGATAAGAAGAATATAAAACCCTATGTTACAAAAGAGTGTCACACGTAAGTTCTAAAATTAATTTGACAAATCGCCTTTTGAAGTGTATAATTAATAGTGCTTTTTGACAAAGAAAGCGCAACTGTGTCTTCGCGAACATCTCTCTTTTTCAAGACACGCCTCGCGGGCTTATAGCTCAGACGGTTAGAGCGCACGCCTGATAAGCGTGAGGTCCCTGGTTCGATTCCAGGTAAGCCCACTCCCTCTCTCTTCCCTGCTACAGAAACTGAATGCTTCCCTGCTAAAATCATTCCTCTTGATTTCTTTTCCTAAACATGGTATCTTAAGGATAGTCAACTGCATACCTATGCTTCTCTACGCGCTGCGACTGCTTCTATTACGAAAGGCTCTGTTTATCACATAAAGGGCACCAAATGACAGGAATAAAAACAGATTTTTATCTTGGCGATTGTTTAGAGGTCCTCACCGATTTTGACACCGATTCGTTTGATCTGATTGTGACTTCTCCGCCTTATGCGGATCGTCGATCGAAAACGTATGGCGGAATTCGTCCTGATGCCTACATCAATTGGTTCATGCCTCGCGCCGAAGAATTTTTAAGGGTCCTCAAGCCGTCCGGCACGTTCATTCTAAACATCAAGGAGCAGGCTGTTGACGGAGAACGGCATACCTATGTTATTGAATTGATACTTGAGATGAAAAGACAAGGGTGGTTGTGGACAGAGGAGTTCGTCTGGCACAAGAAAAACTGCTATCCGGGTAAATGGCCGAACCGGTTCAGAGATGCTTGGGAGAGATGCTTACAATTTAATAAAACCCGAAAATTCAATATGTACCAAGAGGCGGTTATGGTACCGATGGGGGATTGGGCAGAGAAGAGATTAAAGAAACTCAGCGAAACAGATCAGATGCGGGATACATCGAAAGTCGGAAGCGGGTTCGGTAAAAACGTCTCGAATTGGTTAGACCGGAAGATGGCGTATCCGACAAATGTTTTGCACTTAGCAACGGAGACGGGGAATCGAAAACACAGTGCTGTTTTCCCGAAAGCGTTGCCAGAATGGTTTATCAAGTTGTTTACGAAAGAAAACGATTGGGTGCTTGATCCGTTTGCAGGTTCAGGTACAACATGTCAGGTCGCTCAAACGTTAAAGCGAAATTCCGCTGGCATTGAAATTTTACCTGATTATTATCAATTGGCAAAAGAGAACATCAAACCGACACAATATCTGTTGTTTGAAGAGACACAAGATGAAACCCATTACACAACAAGAGATCACTGATTATGTTGCAGCAAACATCCAAGTCTTTCACCAGAAAAGGTTAGATAGTCTCCAAAAGTTGAAACTGATGGATGTTGTGCGACAAAAAAATCCCTATTTATTCAAGGCGAAAAACATTAACACAGCCCAAGATTTTGTAAAGGGCATCTTAGATGCTCGCCTATCCTCGCAAGAAGAGACAATTTTTGGTGGATTTCTGGAGGAACTCGCTATTTTTATTTGTGCGCAAGTATACGGCGGGCAGAAATCTTCATCAGAAGGGATTGATTTGGATTTTGAAAGGGATAATATAAGATATATTGTGTCAATCAAATCTGGACCCAATTGGGGTAATAGCAGCCAAGTCAAAAAACTACGAGACAACTTTAGGAAAGCCAAACGAATTCTCAGGACAAATGTCTCATCAACGAATGTTGTCGCTGTTAACGGCTGTTGCTATGGAAAAGATCGAAATCCAGATAAAGGTGATTATCTGAAACTATGTGGACAAAAATTTTGGGAATTTATTTCAGGTGATGACAGCCTGTACACCGGCATAATTGAACCTCTCGGACATCAAGCCAAAACAAAAAATGAACAGTTTATGCAAGAATATGCTAAAGTCATCAATAAGTTTACCGCTGAGTTCCTTGGTAAATTTTGTGATGCTGAAGGCAATATGCTTTGGGAGGAAGTCGTCAAATTCAATTCAGCAAATACCACGTCTTGAAAACCGATTCCAAGTGTGATTCAGTTCTATCCAAACGTTCAGTTCTCCAGAAAAAAACCTACACCATCAACGCGCACGTCTCTTGGCAGCTAATAACCGTGTCATTGATGCCTCTGTTCGCTGTGGCGAGGTTGTGTCCTCTCTGACGCGTTCGGTTGAAGGCACTGCCTCCGGCGTTGCCCTTACAGTTTGTGTCTCCATAGGCTTTCCGCGCAACCGTCCGAGCAACTCAACGATACGCCGATTCGCTATGCTGTAACGCCGGAAAATCATCTCCAATACAAAGAGGAACGCCGCAGTAACCAACAACGCTTGCGCAAGTGAGACCTGTTTTTCGATTGGAACGCCTGCCGGTGCTGCGATCTGTGTCGGTGTCGGTTCATAGACACCCCCAGTGCCAGCAGCAAGCGTCTTTAGCAGATCGGTATTGACCTCAAACTCAGCGTATTCTATCGGGTAAGGGAGCGACAAAACCTCGGTGCGCTTTTGTTCATCGCCTTCGTGTTGTGCAGTGACGATATAAGATCCACTGTCTTGTATCTGAAAGGTACCGCTGTAACGGGTTGATGTCACCTGTTGCATCTCAACCTCACTGTTCGTCTCACCGGGACCGGCGACACGAACCTTATAGGACGCTTGCGACGGATCCCGAGCATCAATACGCACCTCTATGACTCCCTGTTGAAGCGATAACACGAGATCGAAGTCTGCGCCTGCTTCCGCTGTCGGTAGCGTCCAGTTAACAACCTGCCCCCAAAATTTACCGAAATTGTCCCACGAAACCCATTCTTTTGCCCATGCAGTAGCGTCCGATGTCCATGCGATTGATTTTCCCAATCCGAAATTCCAACCCGAGAGAACCGTCTCATCTCTATGTGAACGGATGAAAACTTGTGCGACATCCTTTTCTGTTGTTGCTGTGTAACCGTGCAGTTGTGGTAGCGTGCCAATACCCGACACAATCGGCATATCCGGAACCGTAATAACAGGTCGAAACAGCTCCTGAACGATGTAACTTTGTGTCTCGCGAACGGCTTCCATTAGGACCGTCGGCAGTTCCTGTAGATTTTGAACCTCAACAAAATGTCCGTTGCTGGTCTCTACCAACTGCGTGAGAAGTTCTTTGTTTGTGTCGCCTATCGCAATCGCCGTGATGCTGATACGTGCTGCGGCAATTCGTTCTGCTAACTCCAGAAAATCGGATGCCGCGTCATCGGATTTACCGTCCGATAAAAGAATAATGTGCTTCCGTTTCGCATCATCTGCTTTAAGTATCTCGGAGGCTTTGTCAACCGCCTCCATCATCAACGTTGTTCCACCCGTCGGTTTAAGTTTTTGAACGCCTTGAAGCAATACATTACGATCAGACGTAAGACGAGACATGTCGTCGGACGCTACTTCACCCGCGCTGAAACTGACAATTCCAGCAACGTCATCTTCTTCAAGGTTTTCGATGCCGGCACGGATGCCAGCAATTGCAAGATCAATTTTACGTCGCTGTCCACCGACATAATTTGCCATACTACCGGACGTGTCTAACACAAAAAGAACAGCAACGGTGTCTTTCTGTTCGCGCGGTGTCATCTCCACAGGGAGCACACGTTCCAATGCAGTATCCGTATAACCCCCCGGTCCGTATGCACGTTCGCCACCGATAACGACTAACCCGTGTCCGAGGTCACGGACATAGTTTTCAATGTTTCGCAACTGATCCGATGAGAGTATATCCGCGGAAACGTTGCTCAGAATCAGGACATCGCTGCGTTTGAGTTCAATGAGTTCAGTCGGCATCTCTGTAGGTGACTTAACTTCAACGTTAAAGCCGTTCTCTTCAAGGACAGTTTTCAGCGGTCCAACTTGTGCCATATCCGCTTCTACGTATAAGGCGCGCGGCTCGCCCTGAATCTTTACAACGCCGTATCCTCGGTTATTCTCAGGGATTTCATCGGTCGGCTCGAGTCTCAGTTCATATCTGTGGTTTCCCTCCTTTGTAACAGGTGGCACCTCTAAGGTCATGCGGCGTGTTCCGAAAGTCCACTCAAATTCATCAATTGGCGCGCCTTCATGATAGAGCGTGGCATTTAACTGTGGGATGCTGCCGTCGGTTTCGATCACCGCGCCTATCTTAAAACGTTGTCCTTTACGGACCTGTGTGGGTACCTGTAGCTGCACAACCCGAACAGCGTCCTTAAGCGTGTCAAGCGGGATCGTTAAGGTTTCGACATTACTGGCTGAGAGCAAGGGTAGGTAGTCTTCAAGAGATATACCGCCAGCGTTATGGATCCCGTCGCTAAACAACACGATCCGACGGTGGTAATCGTCTGGCAGCAGTGCGATGGCACGCTTAAGCGCAGTGATCACATCGGTACCGTCCCGTCGCATCGTCTGCTCAGAAATCGTTTCCAGTAGCATCGCCAAAGATTGATCCCGCTTCTCTCTAATCTCTGTGAGGATTGAGGTTTCCCTCGCGAAACCGATGACACCGAATCTATCGGTAGATCTCAGTTTAGCGACAGCGGCGTTTATCTGCTTAAGCACTTCCTCATGTTGCGACGGAGAGACGCTTTCGGATGTGTCAATGAGGAACACGACTGCAAGTCTCTGTTCTTTGTCTGTACGATGGAGATTTGCCAAAGCGAAGATTGCGCACAGCAGCGCAGCACCTCTAAGGAAGAAGGTGACACTTTTTCGCCATTTCGTTGTACCGAGGTGTGTCCGGCGTTGCACGAGAATTAGTACAGGAATAATGGCGAGCAGAATTAGGAAGAGGGGTGCTTGGAAATCAAACATTTTGAGAGATTATTGGTTGCGGAGTTCTTCAAAATATGCTTCCGCTGCCTTCGTCTCTGCAGCGTGTGACATATTGTAACGTTCACACAGTGCGATATATTCGTCAATCAGTGTGTGCCGCTTTTCGGGTGACAGCTCACCACCAGCGACGAGCATCGCCTTGTAAGCAGGGATAGCGGCTTTTTCGACGCGCGCCCGAATCTCTGATTTCTCGGCAAGTGCTAACGCTTGCTGGAAGCCATCGAAAATGGTCTGCGCACTCTCGGCATCCAAACCGACATCCTCCGGTGTTGGGAAACATCTCGGATGAAGACCTCTCGCTTCAGCGTTGTCATGGAGGAAGACGATATATTCTAAGATGGGTGGTGCCGCGGCTCCATAATGGAGATTCACAAATTCGTTTAAGAGTGCCTCCGCATCAAGCTGTGGATCCCAAATCAGATGTGAGATGAGATAATTTCGTAGGTCGGAGAATTCGCCTGTTAACCCGTTGCCGTTTGCTTGCATGAACACACCTTTGGCGTTGTTGCGCAGGAAATAACGCACATTCGGTTGAATACTCCGTAGGTTCGGGAAGGGCAGATCATAGGAACGGAAATTGGTGTTGTAATTCCAGATCCAGATGTCGTCACAGATTTTTCCCCAAGCGTTGGTATCTTCGCAAAACGCTCGATTCTGCTCACAATCTGGGTTGTCAATGGCGTGGAGCGTACAACACTCAATACTACAGAGTTGGATCTGTACATTGTGTCGCGGCTTTATCGTTTTCGGCGGTTTTCGAGTATACCAATACGCCAACGTCCCGACCTTGACGTGCGGGTGTGCTTTCTCAATACGTTCGGCAACAGCGTTGACGAAAGTTAATTGCGATCCCATCGGTGTACCTTCCGCCTCGTTAAGCGTTTCGCACGTCTCACATCGACAATATGCTGCTGTATCCGCTTGACTCACACTGATGTTGGTATCTCTTGGACGCTCTGTGAGCTGTTGGATCGCGGCTTCCGCAGCGACCTCAATGACTTCGGGATTCGTCACACAGAGCTGCGGTCCACCGCCGTGGGTATTCGTATCCCGTTTGCCGTCTACGAATGCGTAATACTCGGGATGGCTTTCACCGTACGTCCCGTAAGGCACTAACGCATGGAATGAGTGATTGATGAGCTGCTGCTGGGTCTTCCCACCGAGGTTCTCCGCATCTGTGACGGTGTTGACTTTCCGTTTTGCCGCGAACGCTGGGTTCTCTGAGTTCTCGCGATAATAACTCCAACGGAATGAAAACGGAGGCGAATAAATGTAACTTCCGCGCGGGATTTTCAGCGCAGACGCATCGGGAATATATGTGTGATCAGCCGTTAAAAATCGGATGCCAATGAGTTCTTCAAGGAACTGATAAACGGCATAGAGAACACCGCGCGGCATACCGCCTTGGATGAGGATCCGTCCGCTCTCAACCCTGATTTGGATGTCCTCATCCGCTAACGTCGGTAATCCTGAAATAGCGATCCGTCCGGTATGATTCGCATCGGCGCTCTGCTGTATCGTAACAAATGGTAACGTTAATCCGGTCGCTTGATTGAACCACTTTTGGAATTCTTCTGCAGCATATTGTTCAGAAGCAGTTGCATCATCGGAGACAGTAACACGCCAATCCTTAATCGTTGAGATTGCTAAATCACCGCCAGTGGAGTGAAAGGTGAGTGTTTTTTGAGTGGACATAATGCCTCCTAATTATTCGTTCGCAGTATCTTGTTCTATTGCTTCCACATCTGCTTGATACTTCTGCTCGTTGAACAACACGATAAAAGCGACCGCAGCGATAACGGTTATAGTGATAGGCACCATAAAGATTTTTGCCCAGGCATGTCCACCCGCTGGGTCAGCGAAGTATTCATGCACGCGACCACTGACGATATGCCCGACGAGCATGCCAAACCCGTTCGTGACAAAGAGGAGTAGTGCCTGCGAACTTGCCCGAATATCCTGCGGACTCAATCTTTCCACAGCAATCATACCACCGACGAAGAAGAAAGAGTAGCAGATGCCGTGCAGTGTCTGTGCCCCGACGACTAACCATACCGGCTCTCCAATCGCGAAGATAGCGTATCGCACCGGCCACGCGAGGATACCGAGGAAAATAGTGAACCGCATACCGAACCGCCGCAGACACGGAAACAGGAGAAGCATAAGCACAACTTCAGCAACCTGTCCGAGGCTCATCGCTAAGTTAGCACTACTCCCTGCTAACCCAACCCCGTGTTCTGCCTCCGTCAGAAAGAGATACGTCAAGTTGTAATAGAAAGGAAGTTCAATCGCGACAACGAAAGAGATAATCAGAAGTACCGCGAAATTGCGATTCGAGACGAGGGAGAAGGCTTCAAGAAAGGCATACGGATTCTTCGCCTCTTTGCTCGGCGGCGTATTGGGTAATGTCAGGCAGTAGGCACCCATGATGAACGAAAGCACAGCACCGAAGAGGAGACAGTCATCAACCTGTGGAAGCGTCGGTTCTCGCCCTTCCCAATATTGGAGGTACCAGCTCAATGCCCAGTTAATCGCGATCCAGCCGAGTGTCCCGAAGACCCGAATATTTCCGAACTTATCGGATTGTCCCATGTGATGGAAAGCGATTGCGTTGGTTAGTGCAATCGTCGGCATATAGAGGACAGCGTGTAGGAAGATCGATGCCCACATCATCGGGAACGAGGTCTGCTTCCACGCGACGAAGAGGCAGACACCACCGAGTAAGTGCGAGATCGCTGCGAACACCTGTGCTGGCATCAAACGATCCGCGACCCATCCCGCGATGATCGGGGAAATGATGGAGCCGATGGCTGTCGTACCAAAGACATAACTAATCTGTGTGCCACTGAATCCGAGATTTTGCATGTGTCCAGCGATAAGCACTGCCCATGCACCCCATATCGCGAACTGTAGGAACATCATTCCGGAAAGCCGCACGAAGATTCCAAAATCTGTTCGTCTCTCTTCCATAGGAGACCTCCTTTTTTATCACAATTGCTGAGAAGGCGGGGTTCCAAACCCTGAAAAAATCCGCAGAAATACCCAAGCAAAAACACCCTAAGTAAATACCGCAAGCAAATACCCTGCAACAGTGTTGCATTATCTTTCGGTTTTACTATAGTTCAGTATCCTATACCAACATGTTAGCAGAAGTCAAGGAAAAGTTGCAGAATTCACTCTGTTGACTACTGTCAGAAAATTTGATAACTTTTTGGGAAGCCGAGTGGTAAAATTCTACCAATATCAGAAAAAATTGCCAAGAAAAAGAATCTGTGATATGCTGGTATGGACAGTCAACTTTGGAAGCGAAGTTTTGGATTGCTATAACGCCAAAAACGCAGCTTGAAACGAAGTGGAAAGCAGTAAAAACGGAGACAACGCTAAAACTTCAAACAACACGAATCGAACCGCAAGGAAAATTTAAAATAAGGAAAAACATGAGAGGGAATAATACAGACATACCGCGCCCAGAATACCCGCGTCCAGATTTTCAACGCGGGACATCAGAAGGCATCGATTGGATCTGCCTCAACGGTACATGGGAATTCGCATTCGATCCGGAAGACATCGGTGAACAGCATCAGTGGTTCGCTCCCGAAGAAACTGCCGATTCACCCTGGACAACACACATACAGGTACCCTATCCTTGGGAAAGTCTTGCAGCATCGGGAGATGAAGAACAAGCGAGCAACGAAAACTACTTGAGCAAAAACGCCTACCTCAACCCAGAAGAGGTCACCTGCGGCGGTTTAGACCGTGAAGGCAATTACCGTGACGAACCGAGACACACAATCGGCTGGTATCGCAGAACCGTATCTATCCCCGAAAATTGGGGCGACAGACGCGTTATTCTGAAGTTCGGTGCTGTTGACTGGGAAGCAACAGTCTGGGTAAACGGCAAACAGGTCGGTAGGCACGAAAGCGGGTACCTCCCCTTTGAATTAGACATCACAGACGTACTTACGCCAAAAGAGCAGACAACTATCGTCGTTCGCGCTTACGACGCACAAGACCACGGCGAACAACTTGCAGGAAAACAGATCGGTTGGTACGTACGTACAAGCGGTATCTGGCAGACAGTCTACCTCGAACCGAGAAACATAACACATATCGCGCAGTGCCACATCACACCTGACATTGATAACGCTTCCGCCACGTTTGCTGTCCAAATAGATGGAGATGTAGAAAACACCGGCGTAACCCTGCACTGGACTTGCGATAAACTCAGCGGGTCGGTTCAGGTTTCCAGCGGTGAGACGCAGTGGACAGTCAACATTCCACCTGAACAACTCCGCTTATGGGATGTGGATACGCCAAACCTCTACGATGTCACACTTGAACTCGTAACAGAAGCTACCGTTATTGACAGAATTTTTACATATTTTGGAATGCGGAAGGTTTCTATCGCAAAAGCTCCCGGTGGAGACTATCAGTACATCTACCTTAACAACCGCCCTGTCTACCTGCTCGGTGCACTCAATCAATCGTTTAACCCAGAAGGTGTGTACACATTCTTAACAGACGAAGCGATTCGTCAGGATGTTGAACGTGCGAAAGAATTCGGCTTCAACTTCCTCCGCCTTCATATCAAAGTCGATGAACCTCGTCTCTACTATTGGGCTGACAAGTTAGGGTTGCTCTTTATGTGCGACATCCCAAACTTCGGCAACTATACAGAAACAGCAAAATCACGTTTTGAGCAGACGCTTCGTGGCAACATCGCGCGCGATTACAATCACCCCTCAATTATCTCTTGGTGCAACTTCAATGAAACGTGGGGCCTCGGCGGTAACGCATACAAGGAGATGACAGATCGGCAGGAGTGGGTTCGCGAGATGTATCACCTCGCGAAATCCTTAGATACAACCCGACTAATTGAAGACAACTCACCCTGTCTCTATGATCACGTCGAAACGGACATCAATTCCTGGCATTTCTATATCAATGATTACGATCGCGCAAAAGAACATATCGCGAATGTTGTCGCAGAGACGTACCCAGGTTCAGGTTTCAATTACGCTGGCGACAACGTGCAAAGCGACGCACCGTTGATTAACAGCGAATACGGTGGTATCTCTGCAGGCGCGGGTGATAAAGATGTCTCATGGTGTTTTAAATATCTAACAAACGAACTCCGACTTCATCCAAAAATCTGCGGCTACATCTACACCGAGTTGCAGGACATTGAGTGGGAACATAACGGGTTCATGAACTACGATCGGTCAGTGAAAGCGTTCGGATACGACTATCTCGACATCAATACGCTCGACTTCATCGCTATTGATTATCCACCCGGAACGACAGTCGCACCGAGGGACGAGATAAAAGCGGACGTTTACGCCAGCCACTTCTCACACAAGACCATCACGGGAACAACGCTTCACTGGCAACTGGATACAATGTCAGCAACTGGAGAGGTTACACGTGCGAATGTCTCTGGTCATGTCGATATTCCGTTCCCGCAATATCAGGTGGAACACGTTCACCAACTCGTACTGCAAATCCCTGATGTTCACCCCGCTGTCGGCACACTCCATATGTGGGTAACGGATCAAACAGGAACCGTTGTCGCTCGTAATTTTATCAACTTTGAGCATTTCGTAGCACTCCCGCAACCGATTGAATCAGACGATTCAGGAACGATACGCCTCAACTGGACACCTGAAAACATATCCGGCACCTCGTGGGACGAACCGACACACAATGATCACCTTTTCTCTGCAGTCGGGAGCGGTTATGTTGAATACGAGATTCCGTTACCAGAAGATCTCAGCACAGCAGATGTTGCAGAGACAGAACTCGTTTTTGAAGCGTCCAGCGCGTACGGGGGGGCTCGCCAGACGGAACCGGAGAAACACCCGTCCGACGTAACAATCTCGGTCAACGGCACTGAAATTGAGACTGTCCGGATTCCTGACTGTCCTGCGGATGCACGGGGCGCGCTCTCTTATATTAATGGACACCCCGGCATCTATGGCTATCTTCACAATGTCAAGGTAGACCCATCAAACGCTCTGAACACGGCGACACTAACAATCCGTTATGAAGTGAAAGCGGATGCTGAAGCGAAAGGTGGGTTCGCGCTCTACGGCGCACGCGTCGGTAGATATCCGACTGGACCACATCTGCTTATTCGTCGAAAATAGTTATCGGAAGAATGGTTGTCAGCACTCGGTTAAAGAGATTTCCTGTGGCAGTGACAGAAAGGGTAACCGCCACGAGACCTTAACCGTTTTTTAGCAAAATACCTAACCGAACCGCAAGGAAAATTTAAAAAATGGCAAGTCCCGAATTTGTATTCACACGTCATCCAAACTTAGAAGTCTCTTGGCCCTTCGTGCACGAACAGATGGTGCACCGATTAGAAAAACTCGGTATAACACTTGTTCTCAACACCCATAGCCGAGACCCGATTCATGAACAGGTTGATCTCAGCGAAACTGTCGGCATCTCGCACTTCGGCGGAAACCTAACCGAAGCGTGTATCGCAGCAGCTCCAAAATTGAGAGTGCTCGGCGCGATGACCGATAATTCTGGACACGGGATCCCGTATAAGGTGCTCCAAGAACGTGGTATTCCCGTTATTGAATCGACACGCGCTTGGTCGCAATCTGTGGCTGAGTGCGCCTTCGGTCTCGCGCTGTCTTCACTGCGCCGGACAGCCCAATGGCACTTGAAGATGGCAAACGGTGAGAAACTTTGGGATTGGGAGAACCCGATATGGGGAAACAATAAACTTCCGGTTGCCCACCAATTCTGTGACGATCCGGACTTCGTGAACGGCGACCTCGGTACGAAACGGATAGGGGTCATCGGTCTCGGCCAGATCGGCGGGAAAATTGCAAAATGGTGCCGAGTTTTCGGTGCAACGGTAACAGGCTATGATCCGTTTGTTCCAGATGCCCGTCTTCAGGAATGGGATGTGCAGCGGGTTGATATGGATACGCTCGCTGGCAGTTCCGATATTGTGTTCGTGGCGGTTCCGCCGACACCCTCGGCGCGGCATCTGTTGAATCGAGAACGGATTTACCATCTGCAGAAAGGGAGTTTGGTTGTCATCATCACGCGCGCGCATGCTGTTGATATGGAAGCGTTACGAGAACGGATCGTTAACGATGAACTCGCAGGCGCATTCGATGTCTACGATAGCGAACCGGTACACGTTGATGACGAATTACGGAATCGGGATAATGTCGTCCACACACCGCACATCGCCGGTAGAACGAAAGACGCAAACCTACGCGTGTCAGACATGACAATAGACGATTTTGAACGGGTCCTGAAGGGTGAAGCACCCATTGGCGCGTTGACCCCGAAAGCAGTTGAAGTACGTACCTCACCGAACCCAAGAAAATAAAAGTAAACGGTCGTCAGTTATCGGTTGTCCGCTAAAAGCGGATTTGACTATCAGAACCCCTTAACTGACAACTGACGACTGACAACTGATAACGATAAAAAATGACAACCGAAAAACCATATTCAAACCTCATTCGCTCGGACATCGCGGACATGGCGCCTTACACGCCTATCTTGCCGTTTAATGTGCTCAGCCAACGTTTGAACATAGCTCCCGAGGATATCATTAAACTTGACGCTAACGAGAACCCGTATGGACCCTCACCGCGCGTGTCTCAGGCATTGGCAAATGAAACCTATTACCACATATATCCAGATCCTGACAGTACGGCACTTCGCCATGCCTTGAGCGAGTATGTAGGGGTTGACGCAACCCATATCGTTGCCGGACACGGCGCGGACGAGTTAATAGACCTCATCATTCGGTTATTCATTGCACCAGATGATGCTGTCATCAATTGCCCACCGACATTCGGGATGTACCGTTTCGACACGGAACTTAACGGCGGAAAAATAATTGACAGTGTACGAAACGCGGATTTTTCGTTAGATACCGAATCTATAATTTCGCTGGTAGACAACAATAGCACCATTAAACTTATTTTTCTTACAAGTCCTAACAATCCCGACGGTGCGACACTTGACGATGCATGCCTTCTGCAGCTCCTGCAGCTTCCATTAATTGTCGTTTTGGATGAAGCCTATATTGAATTTGCTGGTAGCAGTCGCGCGACCTGGGTCTCGGAACATGAGAACTTGATTGTGCTTCGGACGTTCAGCAAGTGGGCAGGATTGGCAGGGTTAAGGGTCGGATACGGGATTTTTCCACATTGGATCCTCTCACACCTGTTGAAGATTAAGCAGCCATACAATGTAAATGTTGCCGGAACAACTGCAGCGTTGGCTTCGCTGTCGGATGTGCATCACTTAAAAGGGAACGTGCGGAAAATTGTGGCAGAGCGCGAAAGACTTTATACCGCTTTAGAGGCGTTTGACTTCTTGAAACCGTATCCCAGTGAGGCGAATTTTATTTTATCTCGTGTTATCGGAAAAGATGCGGCAGAATTGAAAGCAGCATTAGCCAAACGCGGGATTCTCATCCGGTATTTCGATACGCAAGGCTTACGGGACCATGTGCGCATGAGTGTCGGCACACCGACGCAAACATCTGTGCTTTTAGAGGCACTGTCAAAGATAGAATAGCAGTTAGAAGGCCTGTTGGAACGGTTCCAAAACTTGTTCTAACGGACGCGGGTCTGGAAACCAGCCAACAATTTTTTGTAAGACTTCGTCGAGAAGGACATCTGGACAAGACGCGCCAGCCGTGAGAACAATATCAATAGGGTTTTTCTGGTCTGTCCCGTTTGGCTGAAAAAGCCAATCCTCTGTGGTTTTTACCTGTTTGGTCTCTAATTCGAGATGACGAATGCGGTTCGGACTCAGAAGTTCGTTTGCATCCCGAATAAAATAGGTGGGAAGGTGCTGCTGACAAAGGGCGACAAGATGGCTTGTATTTGAAGAATTATAGCCACCAACGACAACTGCTACATCGCCACCATCAGCAATAAGAGCGAGAGTTGCGTCTTGATTTTCTTTCGTCGCATAACAGAGCGTATCTCGCGTATCGGCGAAGTGCGCGGATAGTTGAGCCTCACCATAAGTCTCCTTGATAGTGTCGCGCAGCAAATTCGCGATCTCCTCTGTTTCTGTCGCGAGCATCGTTGTCTGGTTAACAACACCGATGCGTTTCAAGTGAATATCCGGATCAAACCCGTTCGAGAACCGATCTTTGAACTTTTCAAAGAAGAATGCGGCGCCCGCTTCACCAGAGATGACCTTTGCTAAATTCCGTGCCTCTGCAATATCGCGAACGACGATAACGAGAGCACCCGCTTGCGCATGTGAAAAGGTTGCACGGGTTTCTTCGTGATAGTGCTTCCCGTGGATAACAACGGTATAGTCCTGCTTGCCGATCTCTTCACTCCGCCGCCAAACTTTTTCAACAAACGGACAGGTCGTGTTGTAAGAGGTCAGGATAACGCCTCGTTCTTTAAGGACCTGCTCTATCTCAAGTGTTGTACCGAAAGCGGGTACGATAACAACATCATCCGGAGTTAAAACATCAAAGGAGATTAATGATGTTCCCGTCGTATCCATTAAGAACTGTACGCCGCGCTGCCTGAGGTTTTCGTTAACCCGTGGATTGTGAATAATCTCTGACAACAAGAAGATACGTTTGTCAGGATTTTCTGCCAGCGCCTGATAGGCGATCTCAATAGCGTTCTCTACCCCATAACAGAAACCGAAGTGACGCGCAATTTTGAATCGGACGGGCCCAAAGTCCAAGACGCTTGGAGAGAGGTCTCGCTTTCTCGTATCTGTGTCTCGGCGTACTTGCTTAACAACTGAGATAATCGGGCTCTGATAAAAATGAGGCAGTTTAAATGTTCGAGGCATTCGCGTTTTTTGTTCCGTGTTATACGTTGATGCACCTTTTAGGCGCTCAGAACTTTCCGACCTTTGGCGCGGCGGCGCGCAATGGTCTGTCTACCATGCCGTGTGGACATCCGTTTGCGGAAACCCATCTTATTTTTACGCTTCCGTCGATGCGGTTGATATGTGCGTTTCATTATATTTTCCTTCCGTGTCAATGTAAATCAGGTACAAAGCAGGGGCAGTTATTCTGGATTCTGCCTTTGCAAAATAGATATTCTGTTCGTCAGAATGGGTATCATTTTTAGGTAATCCGTTAAAATAATACGCTATTTTTAGAGGTTTGTCAAATTTTTTGTCTCTTTACGACTTTTATCTTTTAAGAATAAAAAAAGGTTTCACAAAATTTCAATTTCAACTAAAATGTCTACGATAGAATTGTTGCATAAATGACACAATTTTGGAACTCACGAAAAATATTGCTCTAAAGATATTGACATTTCTATAAAAAAATGATACGATTTTATTTATACAATTTTCGCTTGATTGGTACAGTTTGAATTCATTTAACTTCAGATTCATCGCACTCTATTAAATCATTATAAAGCCTGCCTGAAAACCAGCACCAATGCTGAAGGCATATCCACAATTTAGGTTAGGACCTACGCTCATGCGGCATTCCCCGAACGAAATCTGGTCGGAAATACTCGAAGAACTCAAGGATACGGCACAACAGGATGTCTATCTTCATCAAGCGGTTCCGCTATCCGTTACAGCTGAAACACTGAAGATAGCTGTCCCTTCCGCGTACACACGCACGCGAATTGAAGAACGGTTCCGCGCTGACATCCAGCGGGTATTAGCAACACTGATCGGTGCACAGTGTGCACTTACACTTATCATAGATGAATCTATGTCCCGTGGAACCCGTGGCGGCAGCGATCCTTATGAAATAGATAGTGGAGATTTTCCGGAGCAAGCACTCGGTCAGAATGAAACATCAGTTATTACACCCCCTACCCCTCCACTCCCAAGAAATCAGACTGGATTAAATCTGAACTATCGGTTTGATACATTCGTTGTTGATACGCCGAACCGGATTTGTCACGCGACGGCCTTAGCCGTTTCGGAAAATCCAGGACGCGATTATAACCCGCTCTTCATCTATGGCGGTGTCGGACTGGGAAAAACGCACCTTCTGCACGCAATCGGCAATAGGCTTTCAGCAACACAACCCGATAAGAAGGTCCTCTACGTTACCTCAGAGACTTTTATGAATGAGTATGTTGAGTCAATCGTTAACCGTGGATCAGCACAGGGGTTCCGTACAAAATATCGAACAGCAGATATGCTCTTGATTGACGACATACAATTCCTACAACGCAAGGAAGGGACGCAAGAAGAGTTCTTTAACACTTTTAACGAACTCCACATGAACTCAAATCAAATCGTCATGACCAGCGACCGGACACCGAATAACCTCGAAAATCTTGAAGTACGCCTCAGATCCCGGTTTCAATCAGGGATGGTCGCCGAAATCGGTATGCCACAGTATGAGATGCGTATCGCAATCCTGCGGCAAAAATGCCGAGACCAAGGCTTCGACAATGTTCCTGACGACGTACTCAGCTACGTCGCTGAGGTCGTTGAAACTAACATCCGAGAATTAGAGGGCACCCTCGTCCGAGTGGTCACTCAAGCAACAATACTCAGAGAAAATCTAACGCTGGATTTTGCCAGACAGGTCCTGAGTGATGTCGTTGTCCCATCACCGATGCGAGACAGAAGGGTCGCGACAGCGAAAGGTATACAAACCGTCGTCTCTGAATACTTCGGTATCGAAATAGCAGACCTTGTCTCTATGAAACGGACAAAAGAATTAGTACAACCGCGTCAAATCGCTATGTACATGTGCCGAGAATTAACACAGATGTCGTATTCAAATATCGCACAAGCATTTAATAGAGAAAATCATACCACTGTCATCCACGCTTGCAAACAGATAGAATCCATGATGGAAAAAAGTGATGAAGAACGCCAAACAATTGTACTCTTACTTGACCAATTTCGATAGTCGAATCTTACATTTTTTTCGGCGATCTGTCCAATTTTTTAATTTCTACGCATCCAAAAACCTGTTGATAACTTGTTGATAACCCTGTTAATATTGTGTTGATAACTTGTTGATAACTTGTTGATAACCTATGTACCTCACACTCCTGTTGATAACTTGTTGATAACTCTCTAATTTATCCACAAGTTATCAACAGGGTACTTGTCAATGGTGACAAGCGTTCAGGTGAGTTATCCACTTATCAACAGCCCCTACTACTACTACTAAGAATTATATAAATTTATATAGTAATTAGTACAAACAGTAGGTCCGTTGATAAGTCAAAAAAATGAGTATCGAAAAATAGGCATTCAAGGGTAATAAAATAGAAACTTTCGAGAATATTGTTTCACAAATAATTTTAAGGGCAGTCCCGCCGGCGAAAAATATTTTCGATTTTCACATTACAAAACAGATGTTATTAAATCATATCATCCTACGCAATTTTCGTAATTATATTGATTGTGAGGTAGACTTTCCACAGTCGGTTAACCTAATTGTCGGCGGGAATGCTCAAGGAAAAACCAGTCTGCTTGAAGCGATCTATTTTTTATGCACCGCCGAATCACATCGTGCGACGCATGATGCTGAATTAATTCGGCATCATGAGGCAGGGTTTTACCTAAAAGGGACACTCAGGAACGGCATCAACGAGGTCGTCTCGCTTGAAGCCATGAAACAAACACGCGGACAGTTCAAATTAAAAAAGAACGGCATTTTGCAGACAAAACGTTCCGAGTGGATTGGGCAATTCAATGCCGTATTTTTCTCACCAGAGTCATTGACATTAGTCAAGGGTGGACCCTCAGAGCGACGGCGATTCTTAGACCTGTTAATCTCACAGATTAACAGCGAATATTTAAAAAATTTGCAAAAATACAACCTTGTTCTCAAGCAACGAAACGAATTGCTAAAGCAGATTCGCGCAACGGCCGCCAGTATCACGCAGCTGGACGCTTGGAACAAATTGCTAATCATACATGGCACTGCGGTTATCATAAAACGACTGGAAATCTTCTGTCAATTGCAAGGTTACGCGACCGAAAACTACCTAAAACTTGCAGGTGCACAAGAAAACCTCGCGTTAACATATCGTTCGGCGGTGATGCCGGACGATATGTTAACACCCAACTCGGAGACCGCTACCGTTAAGGTTGCTAAGCATTTTAATATATCACTGAATGCATCCCGCGAAGCAGATTTACAGAGAGGCACAACTTCAGTTGGTCCACACCGAGACGATTTCCTAATTGAATTAGAAAGTGAAGCGAAGACGGATGTAGTTGGCACCCCTAACAAAAATAATGAAACTGATCCACAAGAAGCCAAAACGTTTCGAGAAGGCGCACGGTCTTATGGTTCGCAAGGACAACAGCGTACAATTGCCTTAGCCCTAAAGTTAGCAGAATTAGAATTAATCCGACGCCTAACAGGCAAGGATCCAATAGTCTTGCTGGACGACGTTACTTCAGAGTTAGACGATAGGCGGATAAAATATCTGTTAGAGGTCCTCCAAAATTTAAGTGCACAAACCTTTATTACGACGACAGACGCTGATCCGCTTGTTCACTATCTAAAGGAACCGAATGTCCTAACGGTAGAAAATGCTAACGTGAGTTACACCGTGGGAACCCATAATGTGCCTGAGTAGCAGCAAACTGGAGGCGGAGAAACAAAATGCCTAAAACACAAAAACTACGCGATCTCCTTACGGAACTTGTGCGCACCCGTGACCTTGAGCCTAAAATGCTCGAACAGACAGTTTTTTCTTTGTGGCGAAAACTGCTCGGAACACCGATCGGTACAAAAACGATGCCGGTATCAATTTCAGGCGGTATTTTAAAAGTCTACACAGAATATCCGCCGTACAAACAAGAATTATCACTCCACAAAGAGAGGATCATAGCAAATTTGAACGCCGAATTAGGACAACCTATTCTCACAGATATCCGGATAGATGTGCGTCCACCCCTAACATCAACATCCCATCACACAGCGGACGCGCCAACCAGAGCAGAACCACCAAAAACGATCGCAAAAATATCTCCTGCTCGTACCGCCAACGCACCGATGCCCGAAACGTTAGAGCAGATTGATCAAATGGTTGCTGATGTAACGGATACCGACCTAAAAACCTCCCTGTCCCAATTATTTGTCTCCCAGAGCCGAAATAAGTCTTGACAAAATTGTGAAAATAAGGTATTCTATTTATAGAAGGATAAGGTATTCTATAGCAGTCCTGCGTTTACCTTATACCCTCAATTAGGACTTACGCATTTTTCGTGAGTGTCTACGTAATACGAGACGCTGGATGGCGGTACAAACCCTGAAGAAACACTTTCTTTCCATTGGATTTTAGCGTTTGCAAAAACCCTGCAGAGCGTGTAAGTTCTATCAACAATAATACCTGTCCTCATATTATATAACTATACAATTTAACGAAAAGCGAGGTGCCGAAAAATAAAAATGTCTAAAAACGAACGAACATACACAGCGAGTGACATACAAATCCTTGAAGGACTTGAAGCAGTTAGAAAACGTCCGAGTATGTATATCGGTAGTACCGGCTCAACCGGATTACATCATCTCGTTACAGAGTTAGTAGATAATAGTATTGACGAAATTGGTGCAGGTTATGGGACAGAGATTAATGTCCAACTCCATCGGGACGGGAGTGTTACTGTTGCTGATGATGGTCGCGGTATCCCGGTTGACATGCATGCAACTGCTGGCGTTTCAGCACTTGAAGTGGTGATGACGACGCTGCATGCTGGCGGTAAATTCGACGGTCGCGAGCAAGTCGGATACCAAACGGCTGGCGGTTTACACGGTGTCGGTGCCTCCTGTGTTAACGCGCTCTCCGAATGGCTCCGTGTTGAAATCCAACAAAATGGTAAAACCTACGAACAGCACTATGCGCGTGGTATCCCGCAGACCGCAGTAGAGGAAACCGGTAAAACCAAAAAAACCGGCACCCGCACGACATTCATGCCAGATGCTGAGATATTTGATACCATCGACTTCTTACACGAGACCCTTCGCGATCGGCTTCGAGAACTCGCTTTCTTGAACAAAGGCGTTCGTATCAACTTCCAAGACGAGCGGGATGAAGAAAATTCGGAACCGACGACTTTCCAATACGAGGGAGGTATCGCTTCTTTTGTCACCTATTACAACCAGAACAAAGAGGCACTCCATCCGAAGCCTATTTATATTGAGGGTGTCCAGTCAGACGTTGTCGTTGAGATCGCCTTCCAATTCAATACAGGTTATTCGGAAAACATAAGTTCCTATGCGAACAATATCCGAACCTCGGAGGGAGGATTTCACGAAAGCGGATTCAAAAGCGCACTTACCCGTGCCTTCAAAAACTACGCCAATGCCAATGACCTCCTGAAAAACGTCAAGATCGATATTACCGGTGAAGACATCCGAGAAGGGATCACAGCAGTTATTAGTGTTAAAGTTCCGGATCCACAATTTGAGGGGCAGACAAAATCCAAGCTCGGGAACACTGAGGTAGAAGGCATCGTCCAGACGTTTGTCGGTTCACGCCTTAAGGAACTCCTTGAAGAAAATCCAAGCGTTTCCAAACGCATTATCCAAAAAGCGATCGATGCTGCACGCGCACGCGAAGCCGCACGGAGTGCGCGTGAAGTTATTCGTCGTAAAAGTGTTCTCGATTCCGCTTCTATGCCGGGGAAACTCGCAGACTGTGCCGAGCGAGACCCTTCAAAAACTGAACTTTTCCTTGTAGAGGGAGACTCCGCTGGCGGTACAGCTAAACAGGGACGAGACCGAGAGAATCAGGCTGTCCTTCCATTGAAAGGTAAAGGCATCAACGTAGACAAGACAAGACTTGACAAGATACTTAAAAATGCGCAAGTTATTGACATCGTTACCGCCTTGGGAACTGGCATCGGAGCAGAAGAATTCAGCCTCGAGAAACTCCGATACGCCAAAGTTATCATCATGGCAGATGCCGATGTTGATGGTGCACACATACGAACGCTACTTTTAACTTTCTTCTTCCGGCAGATGCCCGAACTCATCGCCTCTGGACATCTTTATATTGCACAACCACCGCTTTACCAAGTCAAAAGAGGTAGAAATGCACAATATCTCCAAGATGATGAGGAGATGGAAGATTATCTTCTTACGCTTGCGCTTGACACTGTCCAGATCGTAAATTCTCGGCGCGATGCTCCTTATACCATATCTGAATATAGGACAATTTCAAGTGCCGTCCGAAAAATTCAGATGCTTCTTGATCAAATCCAACGGAGCGGACACCTAACACCTTCGCAGCTTTTGGGTACAGACCAAGCCTCTGAAACAACAGAGAATGAAACCAACGATAGTGATTCTCATGATAACGTAGGCCAACTTCTTAATATGCTTGAGGACTCTCTGTCTCATGAAACGGATATAGCAACTTTAGAAGCAGAAGAAACCCGTGAAGGATCGCCATCTGCTGACAGTATCCAGGCGACGCTTTTTGGGAATCCGCCAGAAAATGCCGAACCGCCGGTTTCCGATCCAACACCGCGTGTTTCAAGGACTTGGTATCAGGAACTCAGACAGGAACTTCAGAAACTCGCCGGGTTTAATATTGAAGAGACAGACTTCTTACCGCAAGAGCAGGAATCAGCGGAAAATACAGATAACCCGAATGAGAAGTTATTTAGCATCGAATCCGAAAATGGTGAAATGTATCATACGAACAATATCATTTCACTTGTGCAGCGTCTTCTTGGTATGGAACACCGAGGGCTTACAATTACACGGTTCAAAGGGTTAGCCGAGATGAATGCTGAACAGTTGCGTGAAACGACTATGCGCCAAGATGACCGCGTCTTACTTAGAGTCACACTTGAAGACGCGGTTGAAGCCGATCGTATCTTTACACTCCTCATGGGTGACACTGTCGAACCGCGTCGCGAATTTATTGAACGCTACGGCACCCAAGTCAATTTCGATATGTATGGTGCCTAATAGTTAATAGTTATCAGTTACAAGAGGTTTTCGATAGTTCCAAAGTCTCTTAACTGACAACTATTTGTTGGTTGTTGGTAAGAAAGTCCTCTTAACTTATAACCATTAACTATTAACCAATCACCATTAACGCAGAAAAATCGTACTGATAACTGGTAACTTATAATTATTCAGATGGAAAATATTTTAGAAACCAACATAGAAAATGAACTGAAAACATCATATCTCGCCTACGCGATGAGCGTGAACACCAATCGCGCGATACCGGATGTCCGAGACGGTCTCAAACCGGGAACCCGTCGAATCATCTATGCTATGGGAGAGATAAATCTCACTTCAAATCGTCCGTACGATAAATGTGCAGCCGTTGTTGGCGAAGTCATGAAAAACTTCCACCCACACGGTGATGGTCCGATTTATGGTACGCTTGTCGGTTTAGCGCAACCCTTTAGCATACGCTACCCGCTCATCGACGGTCAAGGGAACTTCGGCAGTATTGATGATGACCCACCGGGCGCGATGCGCTATACAGAATGCCGTTTGACCGCTATCGCCCAGGAGATGCTCACCGATATTGACAAGCAGGTTGTTGACTTTCAACCGAATTACAAGGAATCACTTGAAGAACCTACGGTTCTTCCGGGGCTGCTGCCTAACTTGCTCGTCAACGGTACGACAGGCATCGGTGTCGGCTACCTCACACGCATACCCCCTCACAACCTCAATGAAGTTGTTGATGCCCTGCTCTACAAACTCTCGGACCCAGACGCTAACTCAGAAAAATTGATGGAGCACATTACCGGTCCCGACTTTCCAACAGCCGGAATGATCGTCGGCACCAGGGGTATTAAAGAGATGTATACCACTGGCCGAGGGAGCATGACCGTCCGTGCCAAAGCGATCATAGAGAGAGTCTCTACAAGCAAAAGCGGATCCGAACAGGAACAGATTATCATCACTGAAATTCCGTATCAGGTAAAGAAAAATCAACTCTTGGAGCGGATGCATCAGTTGGTTGTTGATAAAACCGTCACTGGTATTAGAGATATCCGCGACGAGTCTGACAAAGAGATCCGCATCGTCATAATTCTCAAACGCGGCGAGATCGCTCAGGTTATCTTAAATCAGTTGTACAAGCACACACAGATGCAAACAAATTTTAGTGCGAACCTGCTCTGTCTCGTAGATGGGCTTCCGAAAGTACTAACACTTCAGGAAATTTTGTACTACTATCTTGAGCATCGACGCGATGTGATCCGCCGGCGCACACAATTTGAACTCGCCCGTGCTGAACGCAGAAACCATATCCTTGAGGGGTATCTCTTAGCACTTCAAAACCTTGAGGCGATCATAGAACTTGTTCAAACCGCTGAATCACCACAAGCAGCGGAAGAAGAGCTTCGAGAAACGTATCAACTCAGCGAGTTGCAGGCGCGGGAAATCTTAACGATGACGCTTCGTCAGTTAACCGGACTTGAACGCCAACGAATCCACGATGAATACACCGACATCTTAGACCGTATTGCCGAATACCGTGCTATCCTTGCCAATGAAACGTTGGTAACCGATATTATCCGGACGGAACTCGAAACCCTGAAAGAAAAATATGGTGATGAACGTCAAACCGAAATTACGGACGAAGTTAAAGAGTTTAAAGTAGAGGACCTCATTGCCGACGAAGATATGGTTGTCACGCTTTCTCACAGCGGCTATATCAAACGGTTACCTATGGACACCTATCGGAAACAGCATCGCGGGGGTGTCGGTATTAAAGGTGCCGCGCCGAAAGATGGCGATTTCTTGGAGCATATCTTCGTTGCGACCGCCCATCAGAACATCTTATTTTTCACAGACTTGGGCAAATGTTATACATTGAAGGTCCACCAAATCCCTGAAGCGAGTCGCCAATCCGCCGGGCGTGCCGTCGTTAATTTGCTAAAATTAGCAGCAAATGAGAACATCACTGCTTATGTTCCTGTGCGTCCTAAAACTGTTAACATAGAACCCGAAACTGATGCGGAGGCTGACGCTGGCGAATCCGTCGCGGACGAATTCGTTTTCATGGCAACCCAAAATGGGATCGTTAAAAAGACAGAACTCTCCAGATTTGAGAATACGTTATCAAGCGGTATCATCGCAGTGAACCTTGACGATGGCGATAAACTCATTGGTGCCCAAGTAACAATAGGCACATCAGATGTTTTCCTCGTTACACACAACGGAACTGCTATTCGGTTCAGTGAGGAAAACGTTAGACCCCTTGGACGTAATACACGCGGTGTCCGCGGTATAGAACTCGGTGATGAGGACTTTGTTGCCCAAATGGTGATTGTTAACAACGAAGCTGCTGATGCAGAAGAGAAAGCACAAGGCTCCGCGAATAGAAAGGATGACACCTTGCTGATTGTCACAGAGAACGGGTACGGTAAAAGGACATCTATCTCCGCGTATCGTTCACAGAGACGCGGTGGCAAAGGTATCATCGCTATCGGTAAATCTGCCCGAAACGGAGCCGTCGTCGCTGCAAAACGGGTCGCAGATACCGATGAACTCGTTCTTATTAGTTCAAACGGTTATGTTACCCGAATGGCTGTCAGCGACATCCGACGGATCGGGCGAAACACACAAGGCGTACGCATCATGGCACTCCAATCGGATGAAAAACTTGTTGACGCTGCTAAAATCGAACTTTCGTCCTCTTTGGTCGAGTAAGGTTGTGCGGTTCGGAAACCGCACCTACAAACGGAGAAACCGATGAAATATTTTAGTATTTTCATTATCTTTGCTTTTATGATGGTTTCCAACGGTGTTTATGCGGATAAGGATGTGCGGTTGGAAACCGCACCGACAGGTGAAACACCCGAATTAGTACCGCTCACGGATGATAATACACAGTTAGATGCTGATATGGCGCGCGCAGTGGAAATCTATACCGACCTGATGTGGGCCGCTTATTGCAGTACCCGTGACCCCAATAGTCATAAAAGCCAAAATGCTTACAATGCTTTAATCACAAAGTTAGAATCTGACGAGGCATTCTTGACAGATAAAGTATTATCTAAGTCCGACATCAGTTTTATCTATGCGCAACGTGCCGAACTTAGATTTTCAGAATGGCAAAGTATTATTGGCGCGGAAGAAGATGCAAGAAAATCCGTTGAACTCGACCCCGAAAGTGTCAACGCAGCGTGGACGCTTGCAAAAATGTTAACGAACCGATATTATTCCAGATATTTTTCTAACCAAGAACGCAACAGAAAAAAAGAAGAGGAGATGTTTACTGCCTTAGAGCGTGTTGTCGAATTGGACGCTGATCACCATCAGGCGCATTATTACCTCGGCAGTATGGCACGCGATCTCAATCGTCCCGAACTCGCGATTACGTCATTTAAGGCACTGACCCGTATTATGCCTTTTAGGGCGGAATACCATAACGCACTCGGTGAACTTTACAAAGCACAGAACCGTTATGGAGAAGCATTGCATTCTTACGAAAGAGTGTTAACCATATCTCCAGACGATGTTGTCATGTTAATTAATGCACACAGTGGTGTCGGTATCGCGTATCAGTCAGAAAACAATTTTGAAAAAGCTGAATACCATATCAAGCGTGCAGTCACCTTATTAGAGGAACAAGTCACGGCGATGCGCACGGATCGTAGGCGGAGTAGAGATCGGATTATATTAGCCCGAGAACTCCAAAACATACGCCATCAACTCGCACAGGTTTACCTGAGGTTCAATGTTCCTGAGAAAGCTATAGAGAATTTTCAAAAGATTTTGACCTTTGATGCCAACTATGTCCCCGCACTCACAGGTATCGGAATAGCCTATCAGATGCTCAACGATGTTCAACGATCAGAAGATTACTTGCTTAAAGCAATAGAATTATCGTCTGGAGAAAATGTGCCTGATGCCTACAACGCGTTAGGGTATCTCTACGCCGAGCAGGGCATTAAATTGGATGAAGCGGAAAAACTCGTTCGCCGTGCACTTAAAAGCGTTCCAACATCCGGTGCGTATCTCGATAGCTTAGGACTTATCTACTTTAAAAAAGGGAAACTTGATGCTGCCATAGAAAATTTAGAGCAAGCAGCCCGTTACCTGCCCGATGAACCTGAAATTCTCAAACATCTTGCCGATGCCTACCTTAAAAAAGGCTTAGAACAAAAGGCACTGCAAACTTTGGAACATGCTGTCGATATTGAACCGGATAACGCCGAACTTCGCCAGAAACTTGATACTATCAAGTCAAGCAAATAGTTAATAGTTGTTGGTTATAAGTTATAAGTTAAGATATTGTGGTCCAAAATGTTGCTTTGGATTCCACAAGATACGCAATGCCACAAGAGGGTAACTAACAACTAACAACCAACAACTAATATGAAAAATATAACGGTTTTTCTGTCCATCTTCATGCTACTGCTATCAGGAGGGTTACCGTGTCAAAGTTCGGAAGCACATCTTTGTGGAACACCACAGCTGTCTTTCATAAAAGAGGCACTTCGCGGCTCGACACAAATTTTTCCGGACGAGAACGTGCCGAGTCCGTTGGTTCCAAGTGCGCCGACATTACCGCTTGGAGCAGAGAGAACGTTTTTTGCCCCCGATTTTAGGAGTATGCAGCAATACACCGTCTCCGCTGTCCTCCGCGGGGTCGGCAATTTCTGTTACGTTTTCGTTGAAGCATCGGAATGGAACACGCGAGTTACCGCCGAAACAGTTCAGTCGATGGTGCACGCTTTTGATGCTGCAACGCCCGCGAATCCGCAACGCGGCATCTATCAGACGTTAACACAGTCTTTTGGGGCACCACCTGACATTGACGGAAACGGTAAAATTATTTTACTGCTACTTAATATTCGAGATGCTAACCCTATTGACCAGTATACGGCTGGTTTTTTCAATCCAGCGGACCAAAGTCGCGGTGTACTTAGGAACCCTGGATTTCGCCGTTTCCCAATTCGTAGTAACGAAGCAGATATGTTGTATGTGGACACACAGCCGCTTAATCCAAGTAGCGAGGCAGCTCACAATGTCGTCGCGCACGAACTTCAACATCTTATCCACTGGGGACATGATCCGCACGAAGCCACTTGGGTCGATGAAGGCTGTGCAGGGTATGCCTCATTTCTCTGTGGTTATTCCGTTTTAGAGCATGTCGCAGCGTTTGAAAGAAACCCATCTATTTCACTCATCGCATGGCCTGAAACGGATACAGATGCCCTGCCCCACTACGGTGCAACCTTTTTATGGATGCTGTACCTGCATGAGCGACACGGCGGTTTGCAAACATTGACCGAAATCGTCCAAAATCGAGGCACGTCGCTCAATGGCGTTGCGGATGTACTCGCATCAAATGGAAACACGACGCAGCAGATTTCTGAGATTTTCAATGATTGGAAACTCGCAAACTATCTATCTGATTATCGCACCATAAGACTCTCTCTGGAACCGCGTCGGTGGCACCGTTCCTATCCAAGCGGCACACAGGATGGGGAGCTGCGTAATTTTTCGGCGGACTATATCGGATTTGAAGATGCTGGTGGATTGACACTCGGATTTTCAAGTCGGTCCCGCGAAAGCAGCACCGCACACGCAATTGAATTCCATAACACTGGTGATGTCCATAAACGTGAGATCGTACTATCCACCGACGGATCGGGTTCTATTGTTTTACCGGATACTGTCAGAAACGTGATCCTAATTCCGAGTCTACAATCACAAGGAATCAATGCCGAAACACGAAATACAGAGTATCAATATAACGCAACACGCGGCGCACACATCACTTTCGTTACTGCCGCGCTTCGGAATCCGGTGCATTCACAGTACTGGGACATCGTTGCCGTGCCGAGTGAACCTCTCGTCGGTTTAGTACCATCTGTAACATTGATGCGCGTTGAGAACAACATTGAACGTCTCCATCAAGAATCGCAAGCGATGTACCCAGTAACGCCAGATTCGCAAAACAACTATATGTATCGACTTTCATTTCGCCTTGATCCAGAAATAGCACCGGAATCCGTCACCTATCAGATTTCACTGGATTCAAGAATTGTTTTGACCAAGAACGCGATTTCCGATATTAAAAGATAAGGCGCGCGTTCTTGGTCAAACAAGATCGCTGGAATAGTTATCAGTTTTCAGTACGGTTTTTCTGCGAAAAACCTTTCAGTTATGAGAAAAAGACTTTGAATCTATCAAAAACCTCTTGTAACTGATAACTTTGACCGATAAAAAGGAGGAAAGATGCAACCTACACTCTATGCAGGAACTATTGGACAAAGCGTCTGGCACAGTACTGACAACGGGGATACATGGCGGCGAGTCAGTAACGGACTCTTTCCTGAAGCCGACGTTCGCGCCATAGCCGTCAATCCGAGTGACGGAAATATTGTCTATGCGGGTACTGAAAACGGTGTTTTCCGAACAGACAACGCCGCTGAATCGTGGCACCGCCTTCCAAGTCCGATGGATGGACGAGAGGTATGGGCAATAGCGATTGATCCGAAGTCACCCGATACGATCTACACCGGTACCTGTCCGTCCGCACTTTTTAAGTCCACTGATGGCGGCGAAAATTGGAAGCAACTTGAGGTCGCTTTGGCAGAGGAATGCGAAGGCGTTCCGATTATCCCGCGCGTCACGACTTTTGTGGTCGATCCAGAAAATTCACAAACCCTCTACGCAGGGATTGAGATTGACGGGATGCGTCTGAGCACCGACGGTGGCGAAACATGGACAGAGCGGAGTGAAGGGCTTAGCAGTTTAGACATTCACGGTCTCTGTGTCGTTCCCGGTTCCCCGAAAACTATCGTTGCAGCCACGAATAACGATGTCTGTATAACCACAGACATGGGGCAGCAGTGGACACCATTGAACGTCAAAGCACATTATCCGTGGCCCTATTGTCGCGCGGCATTCTTCCTTAATGGCGATACCGGTAGAGTGTTCATTGGGGCAGGAAACGGACCCCCAGGTGACCAAGGAGGTATCTTCTTAACTGGTGATGTCGGAAAAACATGGAACCGCTCTGATATTGGCAGAACTGCCAACAGCACAATCTGGACATTTGCTCACAATCCGAAGGTCAACGACCTGATAATCGCTTGTAGTGTGAGCGGGCAACTCTATCGAAGCACGGACGCAGGCAACTCATGGACGAAACTTGCACACGAATTTGGAGAAGTCCGAGCATTAGCTGTTGCATAGATGTTGACTTATTTTTTGGGTTTGTGGTATGCTGTAGGTAATTCAGCTTCCAAAATACAGTACGCAATGGTAAAATTCTCGGATTTCGCCTATACTGAATGAAAATTTCTAAACCGCGTGTAGGAAGCTTAAGCCTGTTTTGTTCCAAGACGCACGATATTTGTCCCGTCACTCATGACGGAAAGACTTTTTAGAGCATTTAGCATAAAACTTGCACAAATTTTCCGAAAATAGAAAATTTGGTTTTTCAAGTTAGGTCCAAATTTATAGGAGGCACACTTCAGTGATACGTTTTTTTGCGATTCTTTTCATACCGCTCTTCTGCTTGACAATTGTGGGTTGTATTGACGGAAGCGAAGTCAACATCACCACACCACCAGAGATTGACAAAGCAAAACGCGTTGTCGTTACCCCGTTTTATACTGAGGCAAATGCGGCAGAGGAAGTAAACAAATTAGGTACAAGAATCAGCGTTAACCTCGGAGAGCGTTTAAAACTTATATTGAAAGACGCTGAGTGGATTTACGATATTTCAAACAAGGTTAAACCCGTTGACGATAAACTCTCCGAACTCGGATTAACACTCGAGCAAATTTATGAAGACCCCGCTTTGGCGGCGAAACTTGGACAAGCACTCAACGCGGACTTGGTAATCATCGGGATGGTTGAGAAACCGAGCTTAGATCGGCGGGATTACAATCAGCATCTTATGAAGCAAGGCAGCCAGAGCGGAATTTCAGGGACATCCACCTATATCCGGACGCGCCTTATCGCCATCGGTCGTACCCGAGTCAAAGTTGTTAACGCAAGCTCCGGTGAACTTGTCTATAACAACCGAATCCAGTCGTACCTGAAATATTGGTACGCCTATCAGACCCAAATGAGCGAGATGCAGATTTATAAAACCGAGGAAGATAGATACGCCGATTTAGGGAAATATCTCCCGCTCAGGATCGCTTATGTGCTCCATCCGACTGGATTAAGATTGGAAGAAGAAGAGCAGATTCTACTTAAACCGGATATTGAGTTAAAGGGCACTGGCGGTATCGTCGAATTTAATTAAGACTCGCAGGTGCAGCTGTAACTCAGCTGTCACATAGCAGTAGATAGGCGTGGTTCCTAACCGCGCCTATTTTTATGATGTCGGTGAGGAATTCGAGAAGTACTTTTCAAGTTGATGCGTATATACTTTTCCGTGCGCCAACAGATCGCAAGAAATATTGTAAAGTTCAGCAGGCGTAAGTTCTTGATACGGATTGATAATGCTTTCATAGTACGCTAAAGCCTTCGTGAAAAAATTGAGTGTCTCTTTATCAATAACACTGTTTTGATGTAAGGTCAAAAAACTATGATGCTTCTGCTGATGCGGAGTCTGCCCCTTAAATTCGATGATAACGTTATTAATATCCACAGCACGCTGAATAATCATAAGAAAACAGCTTTTCACGTAAGAGTGCGTGATCCTGTCGCCATTGATGTATGCTTCCTGACTCTCTGGCAGCCCATTACGCAATTGCTCAAAACATTCGTTCATAGATTCCAGCTTCGCTTTCACAGGGTTGAACCTTCGAGATGCTGATTTTTTTGAAGCCCTCTTGTTTTTCTTTTCCATTGTGTGTTCCTTTCTTTGGTTAACTTTTGTTTTTATGTGTATCCTACTCTTTTAGACGTTGTTAATCCCAAAAAGTTGTAATTTGCTTTTTTTTAGGTATCTACTTTTATTTTTTGATCACTTTACGTTTATTCCCAGATAGATAATCGTGTGCGGATTTTTGAAGGAAGCGGGGTATGTTTTCAACAAATAAGGAAATGAGGTCAACAGATGGTAGCAATTATTAGAACAGGGGACGGCGGACCGGAGGTGCTGCAGTTAAGTGAAGTCCCGTCGCCGCAACCTACAGCAACACAACTTTTGGTGGATGTCCATGCCACTGCACTAAATCGTGCAGACCTGATCCAACGGCGAGGCGGCTATCCACCGCCACCGGGTGATTCTGAGATACTCGGTTTAGAAATTGCGGGTACTGTTGCAGCAGTCGGACCCGCTGTAGAAGGCATATCTGAAGGCGATCGCGTCTTTGGACTCGTCGGTGGTGGTGGTTACGCAGCACAAGCGGTCATCGACTACCGTATGGCGATGCCTATACCCGACGGGTGGAGTTTTGAAGAAGCCGCTGCGGTTCCCGAAGTATTCTTCACTGCAAACGAAAACATTTTCACGCTCGGAAAATTAACAGCAGGTGAGACAATTCTAATTCACGCTGGTGGCAGCGGTGTTGGCACTGCCGGTATCCAAATTTCTCATCATGCCGGTGCTAACGTCTTCGTCACTGCTGGCACACCGGAAAAGATTCATAAATGCAAAACACTCGGCGCAATAGAAGGTATCAACTACAAAATAACCGACTTCGTCGCTGAAATTGCGCATTCAACAGATGGAGAAGGCGTTGATGTCGTCTTAGATTTTATCGGCGCGCCCTACCTTGAACAGAATCTTTCCATACTCAAAACAAAAGGCAGGCTATTGCAAGTCGGATTGATCGGGGGCGCGACCACAGAAATCGATCTCGGCGCGCTGATGCGTAAGCGGCTTAAGATTATCGGTTCAGTCATGCGACCCCAGTCTATTGACGAAAAGATCGCTATCACGCACCGTTTCGTTGACAGATGGTTACCGGAATTAAAGCGCGGTGCACTCCAACCTGTCATTGATACCGTTTTTCCATTAGCAGAAGCACAACAAGCACATGCATATATGGAAGCGAACCGAAATTTTGGTAAAATTCTTTTGAAAGTGAGATAGCAAAAAAGACGAAGAAACACTACGTTACAAAACACTTATATAGTTATGAGAAATGGTTTCAATTATCAGTTTTCAGTTGATCGAAATTACCTAAATAAATAAAAATGCAATTATTCTTAAAACAGAAACAGCGGCACAAAAAATCGCGGATTGGTCTCATACTAATTGTCTCCGCTTTCTTTTTTCTCATATCGACTTTCAGAGCGTCTGCACGCGTTACCCAAGTCACATCAACCGACGGTATCACGGTTCAGTTTACATTAGCTAACCTGACTGTTTCTGAAGTTACCCGCGACAATGTTCGCTACCACGAAGTACGCTATGCCGACTCCCGTTTCACAAGTGAACCCGGCAATCCGAAGGTTCCGGTCACACGTCTTCTGCTCGGTATACCGGTGACAGCTGACATCGATGGAATTGACGTTTCCGCTGCACCGTCTGAAACGCGCAACGGTGTCCGTTTAGTGCCTGTCCCGATTTACGATGTGCAACAAAGAAACACCCCAGCAAAAACCCTTGAAGAACATCGGTTAGAAACCGATACTAGGCAAAAACACTTACAACACGCGGCATCACAACGTTGGGAAGAGAGGGGAAGGGCATATCAATCAAATGGTGGAAATGCGTCGTATCCGGGGTTGCCGCTTGCGCGCGTCGTCCGGGAAGGTTATATTCGGAGTCAGCGTGTCATCGCCTTAGCATTATATCCTGTGCAGTATTTCCCGAAAACTCGGCAGTTACGCTTATATTCACGTTTCACTGTGAACATCCGTTTTTCTTACGGCAGTCAGCCATCAGCCATCGGTCTCCATCAGCAAGGAGAGGTTTTTGATAATCCGAGCACCTTTTCGCTGACTGCTGATAGCCGACAGCCGACAACCGAACCTGAGGTTTTTGAGCAAGCATTCTCTCGTCAACTCCTCAATGCTGAACAAGCAGCGCATTTTCGGGCAGCGCGAAGAAACATCCCAGCAAAAACACCTCTGGTACCAGCAGCACCGCCGCTCTTGTCGAATGTAAGCAATACCACACGCTATAAATTGTTCGTTGAAGAGACCGGTGTCTATGCTATAACTGCAGCATCGCTCGCGCGCGACTGGGGGATAGACCTCATAGGTGCCAATCCTGCGAGGCTTCGGCTCACACACGGAGCCAGAGACGTACCGATCTATGTCAGCGGTGCAGCGGACAAAAGATTTGACCCAGAGGATGCTATCTTTTTCTTGGGACATAAACCGAAAAATCGGTATAGCCGTTGGAACATCTATTGGCTCACAGTTGACAAGAGTCAACGCATTTTGGATCGCGTGCCGCAGGTCACTGCAAACCCGACGGATCCAACGGCAACACAAGTTCCAACTTTCCGATCTAAAGTCCATTTTGAAGAAGATCACCTGACAAATAACCTCGAATTCGCCTATACAGATGGCGATAAACACGACTGGTTTACCTCGTTCGACTTCTGGTACTGGGACGGCATCAAAAACGGTGGTGACGGGGCTGAAATGCGTCTTGCGTTTCCGCTCTATGATGTCGCAAAAAGCTTTGACCCGTCACATATCTCTGTTGATTTACAGGGCGGCACACCGGTCGAACACAAAATTTTAGTTGCTATCAACGGTGTCCGAATTGATGTCGCCGAGTGGGACTCGCAGGATTCGATCACCGTCGAGCGGACTTTGCGTACATGGGATACCTTTAAGAACAGAAGTGAAAGCGGCGAACAGAATGTTTTATCGCTTGCCCGCGTAGATTATAATGTTGATGAGGACACGACTCGGTATCCGTATCATGTCTATCTCAACCGTTTTTCTGTTGAGTATACCCGACTTTTCCGCGCTGTTGCTGACGAGTTATGGTTCAGATCGCCTGGTAGGGGCGAGGTCACCTCGCCCCTACAATCACGCACACAGCCCCCCGGCGGACGTAAACTCCAATACAGAATTGAGGCGTTCCGAGACCCAGGTGTCCACATCTTTGAAACAGATGGCACATACCTCACGGCTCAGATGCGCGGTGTTACCGTAGAACCGGATCCCGCCCGTTCAGATTTATACAATGCGCTGTTTCAGACGCTTGATACCCGAAGTGCACAGTTTATTGCGGTTTCTGATACGGCACTAAGGCAACCTCAGCGTGTCGAAGTCGTTGCGCCATCAGATTTGGCAACAGCAACGCACGGTGTCGATTATTTGGTTGTGACACACCCGAAATTCCTGCTTGCAGCGGAACGGCTATCAGCATGGCGTGCCACACCTGGTGGCGGCGGATACCGAACAAAGGTTGTCACAACTGACGATATTTATAACACCTACGGTGATGGAGCCGTCAGCCCGAAAGCGATCAAGAGTTTTCTAACACACGCCTATCAATCCTGGGCACCACCTGCACTGAGTTACGTTGTCCTCCTCGGCGACGGCACCTTTGATTTTCGTGGTATTGATACGGAAATCCACGCCGAGCCGCCTGAACTTGACGGGTATATCCCGACGCACTACATCCGAACCGATTCCTTCGGACGTACAGCGTCAGATCACTGGTATGCGACCGTCTCCGGACACGACGAATTCACAGATTTTTATATCGGTAGACTCAGCGTCGAAACCGTTAACGAAGCCGAGGCTGTTGTCAGTAAAATCTTGGCTTACGAACAGGCACCACCAAACGACGACTGGCGCAGAAGGATCATCTCTGTTGCTGACGACGAAGTTAGCAATTCTGGGGATTTTATATTTAAGAAGAGCCTCGACGAGATCGCGAAGGACCACACCCGATTGGGATACGAGACCGTCGAAATTTTCCTTGAGGATATTACGGATGAGGTCGAGGCGAGACCTGATGATTTTGATGTACATCCCCAACGCCTCGCGAAAGACATGATCATTGAAGCACTCGGAGAGGGGGCTGTCCTCGCACAGTACGCCGGACACGGCGGGAATACTGTCTGGGCACACGAAATCATTTTTGACAATGTATCTGTTGATCAGGTGGAGGAAACTGACAAGGTTCCTTTTATGTTAGTCCTGAGTTGTTACAACGGTTATTTTGATAAACCGGGTGAACCGAGCATGGCAGAAAAGTTGTTGCGCAAAGAGAGAGGCGGGATCATCGGCATGTTGAGCGCCACACGCCTCACTTACGCCAGCGGGAACGACGCACTCAACCGTATCATCTTTGATATGCTCTTTAAACGGAACGTCCGACAACTCGGCCCTTTGAGCTTCGACTCAAAAACCGAACTTTTGATCACGGAAGGGACTGGACAGATTGATGTCATGTTAGAGTACACGCTATTTGGGGATCCGGCTCTACAGATGGCTATCGCTGATGGCGAGGTTCAACCTGCTATTGAGACGAAGACGGTCGCACCAGGGGATACACTCCGAATAGCACCCGGACATGTTCTGGATGCCGATTATGACACAGTCAGTCAGAAGAAAAAATTTGTAAAAAATACCGATTTTGATGGAACGCTCACTGTCAAGGCTGTATTTCCCGGTAAGACAGCCGTTTCTCAAGGGGTCGCCGGGCCAGTTGAATACTACACAGGTGATGTTGTCTTGACGAAGACGCTTTCTATTAGCCGTGGGGCATATCCGACTGTTACTTTCACCGTTCCACAAAACATCGCCAGTGGCGACGCGCACGTTGAATATTACGCGCAGAGCAACACAACAGTCGCTGTTGGTGGCGATGGGTTTACTGTCAATGTCCCTAAAATTCTTGACATCCAACCCGAATTGGTCGGGGGTTTGACCGAGAACGCGACTCCGACATCTTCTTCAAAGGCACGCGTTCTCGGTCAAAAATTTCGTATCTCTGTTCAGATTTCGGATGATAGTAGGAGCGAGGTGACCTCGCCCCTACTGGTGGTTTTGGAATGGCGGAATTTAGCGACGCGCGAGTGGGAAACTGTACGCCTCGTTCAAGGCAGCGAGGACGGCTGGTGGACAACACCTGAACCGTTAGATGCACCTACAGACGGCTCCGCTATCCGATACGATATTCAGGTCACAGATGCCGACGGCAATATCACCGTAAGCGATAGATTGCAATATTATCCTTATGCCTATCCGAACCTCTCTGTTGTACAGGTGCAGAGGACTGATATGATTCGTTACGGCTACAATGCTGAGCGAAAGCAGTGGTTCCTTGCAACAGATGTTCAGGTAGAAGGAGACCCTGTAGGGAATCCAGTCGAAATTAGTTTTTTTAACGGCAATCCGGATGTTGACGAGGACATGCTTGTTGATAGCGGTGCTGTGCTTCTCGGCAGTGCACAGATACAACCCAGTGACTGGCTACAACGCACGCCGTTGATTAATTCAGGAGAGGCACCTGATGGGAAACGAGAAGAAACACCCTATCGAAAACACTATGAACCCGATCCGTTGAACGTCTTACCGATTGCGACGGCAACTTTGAACTTAACGGACCCGTTGCGTCCCGGTATACACGACATCTTTGTTTATATTGATGCAACGGAAACGGAATCGGAGCGTCCGGGTGAAGTCGTTGAAAACGACGAAGAAGATAATATCGCCTACCGGCGTATTTCTGTTGATGTCGGTGCAGTTGATGCTGCCGCTTCAGGTCAAATTATCAGTTTGGACGGAAATTGCGTCGTTACAGTGCCATCCGGTGCGTTTCAGGATGTGGCAGTCCTTGCAGTCCGTTCTTTAGATGCGCAGCGGTTTGCTGCTATTGGATCGGAAAACGCAGGGGGCGTACCTTCTAACCGAGATTCATTACCGATTTCCCTAAACACAATTACAGGTGTTGACGAGAACGGGCAGCCCAAGCGCGCACCGCTACCCGGTACTTCCACTTATGGGTACGAATTATCAGTAGTTAACAGTACTCAGTACGATTTTTCTGCGAAAAATCTTTCAGTTGACAGTGACAAGAGGTCTTTGGAATATCATAGCACCTCTTTAACTCAGAACCGAAAGCGCAGCGTACTGACAACTGAGAACCAGTACGCCATTGATCTGAATTTCGATTATGGAACCCTGAGAACGCAGCTTGCCGAAGAGGTGTTAGGAAGTTCGGAAGAGGCGGTTTCCGGTGGTTTAGATGTTACAGGTACACTTGACACGGCAGTTGCCGCGCGGGCACGTGAGATGGGGGTCTACATGTTTAATTCGACACTCGGATATTGGACGCGACTTCCTTCTCAATATCTAACCGATGCTGCCGGAACACTGAGACGACGGATACATATAACAGATATAAATGCGAAGAATGTCGGCGGTGGACAACTCCGAAATGTCCGCATCCAACCTGAAGGCGCGCGAGTCGGAAAATACGTTCTCTTTTTCACAGGACCCCGCACATACCGCGTCTTCCACGCACCTTTTGTGGACGGTGTAGACAATCCAGGAAATCCTGGCGAATTAGAAATTATTTCGCCAGTAGAGCAACTCGCAAGTTTCAGTATAGACTATCCGAACTGGACACACGGATTCGCCCTTGATATGGAACAGGATTTTGAACAACCCTTCGTATTCGGTGATGTCTGGACGTTTAACGTAACTGCGATCAGCCAAACACTGGAAGGCGGACTGAATATTGAAGGTCCCTTACAACAAGAATTACGCTGGTCCCCTGCCGGTTTCAGAGATACCAATCGGGGTACTGGCACTATCAGTTATATTGAACTCCATCGGTTAGAAACCGATGCTAGTGCAACTATGCCTGAAGATCAATGGATTGTCTTTTTCCTTACAGACACCGAATTTCAGATTGAAGGCAAGAGAACTGGGGTCTTACGTTCCGCATCTGATGGTACGCCGCTCCGTGGGACAGTCGGTCAGCCGTTCTTCTATGAACCCTACGGGTTACGGCTTCAACTAACACATGGCGAAAATCCGTTTGCACCAGGCGACAGATTCCGCTTTGAAACCCGACCTGTCGGGACGATTCGAGCGACTACCGATAGACTCGGACCGATCACACTCGTTTACAGCGACGACACCGTGCCACCAGATATCCAACTCACTATCGGTAACCAGCAGCATTTCGTTCCGGGTGATGCAACAGACCCTGAACCCCTTATCGGCGCAACATTAACCGATCCGAGTGGACTCGATTATCTCACCCGACCCCTATTGTTAGAACTTGGAAGGGTGTCCGGTGAATCCGAGCGCATCGCGCCAGAGGCGTATCAACTGACGCACCACCCCGGCTCGAATCAACTCGTTTTGACATATCCATCACCAGAACTTGAACCCCGTGAGTACGAACTTCGGCTGACGGCAAGCGATGTACACGGGAACACCGACACAAAACGCATTACGTTCCGGGTTCACGACAACCTGCAGCTGCTCTCATTTCTGAACTATCCGAACCCGTTTTCGCGTAAAACGACGCTCACATGTGAATTAACGGCACCGGCGGATTCGCTCATGGTAAAAATCTATACGTTAAGCGGACGGATGATTCGGGAACTCTCTATCCCGGCGACTCCCGGGTTCTTGATGGTAGAGTGGGATGGCAGAGATGCGGATGGTGTTGAGGTCGCAAACGGCGTTTATTACGCTAAACTCCAGATTAAACGTGAAGGTGAAAAAGATATTACTGAGATACTCAAAATGATGAAATTGCGTTAAGGGCTATCGGCTGACGGCTATTTTGCTGACGGCTGATGGCTGAGAGCCAACAGCTATATTCTGAAGGTTTCTATGAAGAAAGGTATCATCTCCTTTATTTTTTCTATAATGATGCTATGTGGGACTATCCAATCTGTGGATGCGAAATACACGGCGGACTTCCTGACGCTTGGTGTCGGTGCGCGCGCACTCGCTATGGGTGGCGCAGGAACAGCGTTAAGCGATAACGCTTACGCGGCTTATTGGAATCCCGCTGGGTTGGGGCAGCTGACCCGATATGAGGTCAGTTTCATGCATTCCACACTCAACGGACAGGATGCTTACGATTTTGTGAGTTACGTCCACCCACTGAAGAATCGTGGCGCGATCGGTGTCAGCTGGCTACGTGTCGGTGTTAACGATATTCCAATCACCAGCCTGCCAGTCGTGAGCCGTCCTGTCGGACCGACGAATCGTCCACAAGTGATCGGGACTTTCAACAATACAGACAACGCATTCCTACTCTCATCTGGCTGGACAATCCCTTCCTTCAGTGGTGTCGATTTCCATCTCGGTGGTACGCTTAAGCTGCTTTATATGAGCGGCTATCGGACCACAAACGCCATCGGCGGTGGTGCTGACATCGGTTTCGTTGCAACCACTGCTGTAGAGAAACCGCATCAACTGACGCTCGGATTACAAGCGAGCGACGCTTTTCGGACAAAAATTTATTGGAACACGCCGCCGCCATCAGCAGATATGACATCGCACACCGAGACAATATCGCCGAATCTGAAAATCGGCATTGCAACGACGCATGCCCTCGCTATTTTCCGTAGCACACTCATCTTGGCTTTGGATACCTATATCAAGGAGGGTGTTGAATTGCATGGCGGTGCCGAATGGACACTCTTCGATCTGCTTTCGCTGCGTATCGGCTTTGATGAGCGCAAGGGGATTGAAAGCGTTCGGCGTTTGACGGCAGGTGCCGGATTGAACCTACGATTCGTTACGGGTGCCGGAGCCGGATTAGACTACGCGTTTGCGAACCACCCAGCATTGGGCGGCAGCCATCGCATGTCTCTTAGGATTAGGTTTTAGTAGTCATCGGCTATCGACTTTCAGCAAGAAAGAGTCGTTTTATACGCTGGTTCTCCTCTTTGCTGACTGCTAACGGCTGACGGCTATCTGACTGATTGCTTGTTCCCAATCCCAGACAAGGATAGTTCCGTCTTGTCCCGTGCTAACGAACGTCTTTCCATCCTCTGAAAAGACTAACGCCTCTACCATTGCTGTGTGTCCATGAAGTGTATTTATCTTTTCGCCAGTTTTCAAATCGAATAATTCGATTCCGCCGTTTCTAAGTCCTGCAAGAAGAACGCTGTCATCAGGAGAAAACGCTAACGATGTGGCACCGCGTGGTCCATCTTTAAGCCGAGGTTGCTTACTGCTGCCCAACAAACGAATTTTTTGGCTACTTCCGACAGCGAGCAACGTACCGTTTGAAGAGAATGCAAGTGCTCTGATAATATCACTATATGTGACAGTAAAATTACCGGGTCCGCCTTTCACAGCCTCTTCCATATCCTGTCCTGCAAGAAAAGGAGCTAACGCGACTCCGGTTTCAGCATCCCACATCTGTACCTTTCCACCCATGTTTCCACTGATAAGTTTCTTTCCGTCAGGCGAAAACACCAAAGCACTGATAGAAGGTGTAATATGGCGAGGCATCAAGCCTGGTGGGAATTCAAAATCACCGTTTCCATCGGCATTGTTTGGATTTTCTGGAACATTCTCTTCATCTATAAGCGAGATGTTAACGCTGTTCCCTGTCTCCGTATTCCATACATAAATTTTACCCGAGCTATCAAACGCAACTGTTTTTCCATCAGGCGAGAAAGTTATACTGTTGTTGCCCGGATTCATTACACCATCTGTATTATTTAAGTTTGCCAACTCACGCCCTGTCTTTGTCTCCGTCAACTGAATTCGTTGACTTCCCATTCGAGAGGAGAGGGTTGCACCTGAGCCGCCTGCCTCAAAAAACATAGTGGCTTTCGCGCCGGCACTTGCGAGTTTTGTTCCATCGGGTGAAAGTGCTGAACTTTGCAATAAATCACCATGTACAGCATCTTCGGAAGCGGTTTGTTGCGATGTGTTCAGGTCCCAAAAGTCAATGATGCCGTTAAAGGCGACACTTACGAGCGCGGAACTTTCTTCACTGAAGGATACCATTTTGATCCACTTCGTATGTTCTGTAATGCTAATAGGTAACAATCCTCCAGTTTCAGTATTCCAGAATTTGATTGTTCCATCCGTGCTGCCACTTGCAAGCCTGCTGCCATCGGGTGAAAACGATAGGGCAATAACCCCATTTAGATGTCCGGTGAATGTTGCGATTAATTCACCCGTGCCGGCATCCCATAGATGCACTGTTCCATCCGTGCTCCCACTCGCGAGTCGTTTGCCGTCGGAAGAGAAGGCTAATGCATTTATCCATCCTGTGTGTTTTTGTAGGATAGCCAATTCTTCGTTCGTGTCAGTATCCCACAATCGTACCGTTTTATCTTTACTTCCACTTGCGAGTCGCTTGCCATCAGGCGAAAATTCCAAGACCAATACGTGAACACCCTCGTCTGGGAGGAAAAACGGTTGATCGTGATTATCCTCTTGAATTGCCAACTTGCGCTCTACTGGGGGTAAAATTCCTCCGTGACCCTCAAGCGTAGACAATTTTTTACCAGTTGTTATATCCCACAATTCGATCTTCCCGACCTGACCTCCAACGGCAAATTTGTCGTGCGTGAGTGCATAAGGTTCAGGGCTGGTTCGCCGCGTCACCTTTTCCCAAGAACGGTCTTCAATATTTTTCGCATCTCCTTTTCCAGTTTCAACATCTAATCTACCGATTACGTCTGCCCAGCCTTCTAAAGTGACAAGTGCTTTTCCGTCTTCAGAGAATTGCAGTGCTGATGCCGAGCGATGACCATCAGTAAGTGATACTTTCTGACCGGTGGCTGTTTCCCACAACTGAAGTCCGCCGCCACGAAACGAGAATTTTCCGCCGCCACTTGCGATAAATCTGCCATCGGGTGAAAATGCGATGGCTTGAGATCGCCCCGGTAACAGGTCAATCTCTTTGCCCGTATTTAGGTCGTAAATCCATATACCGATGCTGGTTCCGACAGCGATTTGTGTGCCGTCTGGTGAGAATTGAATGGCATTAATCCCGCCTTTTCCGAATCTTGCTTTCGCTGCTTTCGGCAGTTCCCATTTTGTATAATTTTCGGTTGTTTCGTCTATTTGTGCTTTGGCGGCGAATACAACCGATCCGATTAGGAGTGCACATATCAGTAGAACTCTATAAAACCTATTCATTTTTCCTCCATTTGTCTACGGTTTATGTAATAAATACGCAATCAATCAGTATAACTTCTGTTCAATTATACACCATTAGAATGGAGGATTGCCAAGTAGATAAGGTCTGTTTTGTAGGGGCTGGGTCACCCAGCCCCTACTTTCACTGTTTTTCGGTGCTATGCAAACCTTTCAGGGTTTTACTCCAATCCCAGACAAGGATGGTTCCGTCTTGTCCCGTGCTGACGAGCGTTTTGCCATCGGGTGAAAAGACTAACGTCTCTACTATTGAGGTGTGTCCGTTGAGCGTACTTATTTTTTCACCAGTAGCCATATCAAATAGTTCGATGCTACCGTTTCTAAGTCCTGCGAGAAGAACGGTGTCATCAGGCGAAAACACTAAAGATTTAGCGCCACGTGGAACATCTTTAAGTTGAGGCTGCTTGCTGCCACCTAACAGACGGATTTTTCGTTCGCTTCCGACAGCGATTCGCCTGCTATCTGAAGGAAACGCAAACGTCGTAATAGGATCCCGATACCCAACGCCTTCCTTTCCAGCGAAGAAGGGTGCTAATTCAACCCCGGTTTCAGCATCCCACATCTGAACCTTTCCACCCATAGTTCCGCTGACAAGTTTTTTCCCGTCCGGTGAGAATGCTAAAGCACTAATTTGAGGCATTTGATGGGGCATCACGTCTGGCAGCGGTGCCAAGTCGCCTTTTCCATTAGCGTTATGTTCATCTAAGATGGATACGTCAAGACGGGTGCCAGTCTCAGTGTTCCATAAATGCATTTTACCTAAACCGCCGAAGGCGACTGTTTTCCTATCAGGTGAAAAAACCATGCATGGGTACGGATTAATTCCAACGTTTACCTCATTTAATGTTGCTAATTCGTTTCCGGTACTGACATCCGTTAGACGAACTTGAGGATCCGGCATCCAAGAAGATATCATATTCCCTAGACCTGCATCAAGGAGCATAGTCGCTTGTGCACCGACACTTGCGAGTTTTGTTCCGTCCGGTGAAAATGCTAAAGTTGGTAAAAAATCTCGATGTCCAGTATTTTGCGAACCGGTTTTCTGTGATGTTTTCAGATCCCAAAAAGTAACGATCCCATTAAATGCGACGCTTGCGAGTGTGGAACTATCTTTAAAGAAGGAAACAGCCTTCACCCACTCGGTATGCTCTGTAATATTGATCGGTAGCAAATTCCCGTTTTCCGTGTTCCAGAACTTTATTTTTCCATCAGCACTTGCACTCGCGAGTGTTTTACCATCCGGTGAAAACGATAGTGCAGAGATGCTGTTTAGATGTCCGTTGAGCGTCGTGATCAGTTCGCCTGTTTCAGTATCCCATAAATTCACTGTTTTGTCGGTGCTTCCACTTGCGAGTTTTTTCCCGTTCGGAGAGAACGCTAATGTGTTTGTCCACCCGGTGTGTTTTCCAAGAGTAGCCAATTCTTCGTTAGTATCGGTATCCCATAATCGTACCGTTTTATCTTTACTTCCGCTTGCGAGTTTTGTTCCGTCCGGCGAAAACTCAAGGACTAAAACGTGGTTGCTGCCTTGTAGTAAAAGTGGTATCTCTTCCCTAATGATAACAGGTGGAGCAACTTTCTTCTTCATCTGTAAAGGCCGAGGTCCCTTCACTTGAACTTTCTCATCTTTATCCGCCTCAATTGTACGCGCCTTCAAATCTTTATCTGCTTCTACTATAAAAGAAGGCAGTAGTGGTGATGCCTCAATATTCTTTATTTTCGCTTTGAGGGTAGATATTTTTTTACCCGTCATTGTGTCCCATAGTTCTATTTTCCCATCTTTTCCGCCAACTGCAAATTTGTCGTGTGTAAGTGCATAGGGTTCAGGCATAGATCTCGATTTTATCATTTCCCAAGACCGTTCCTTTATATTTTTCACATCCGCTTTTCCTGTTTCAACATCTAATCTACCAATCGAGTCTCCCTGATTTCCTAAAGTGACAAGCGTTTTCCCATCTTCAGAGAATTGCAATACTGATGCAGGAGGCGTACCGTCAGTAAGTTCCACTTTCTGACCCGTAGCAATCTCCCACAATTGAAACCCCGCGTGAAATGTATATCTACCACCACCACTTGCGATGAATCGTCCATCAGGCGAAAAAGCGATGGATTGGCACATACCAGGGAACATCGTAATCTCTTTTCCCGTTTTTAGGTCGTATAGCCACACACCGATATTACTACCGACAGCAATTTGTGTGCCATCTGGCGAGAATTGAAGCGCGTTGATACCACCTTTTCCGAGCCTCGCTTTCGCCTCTTTAGGGAGCTCCCATTTTGTGTAATCGTCGGTAAGTTCATCAGCGTGTGCTTCCGCAACGAGTGCTGGTGCATCCTCGGGAAGTTGTTCCGATTTGCTGCTTCTACCCGGTATGTTGGTGCTTCCGATCTGTGTTCGCGTATCCGGTTTAGACGCAACGTTCAGCACGATAGGTGTTTCGATCAGTTCAATTGTCATCTCTGACGCGGCATCGAGGCTATACAGCTTCTGGAAACGGAGTGCATGTTGCTGGTTTCCGATGCCCAGCATCAGCAATAGCACTGCAACCGTGGAAGCGGCGATTGCCCACGGCATAAAGGGTTTAGCACCGGAGGGTGCGGCGGGTTTAATGCGGGCGACCTCTCGCATAATATTCTCTGTGAGGTTTGGCGTGATCTGGAAGTTTTCTAAAGCCTCACGAATCATCGGCTCCTCTTTCTTCAAGTGCTGCTGCGCACGGCGGAGGCGACTCTTGATTGTGTTTTTCGATACGCCCAAAAACGTGCCAATCTCCGTGCAGGACATCTCGGCGAAGTAGTGAAGCGTGATAACGGTGCGTTCGCTGTCCTGTAATTTTTCAAGCAGCTTCTTAACGACATCCCGTTGGGCTTCTGCGGTTGTGCGTTCATTTTCCGCAGCGACGTATCCAGAATATGTCGCCTTTTGTCGCTGCTCGTTGTCTGTTTCCTCAAGCTCCTCAAGAGGTTGCGTCCACAACCGCTTTTTACGGAGCCAAGAGCTGCAACGGTTCGCCGCGATGACATAGAGCCAACTTGCGAACCGCTGAGGCTTCTTGAGTGTGGAAAGCCGCTTATATGCGTTCAGAAAAGTGTCCTGTGTGATCTCCTCAGCGATATGGAAATCCCCGATTTTACGCCATGCGAGGGCGTGCACCTGTTTCTGATATTTTCTCACCAGCACAGAAAAGGCATCATCGTCGCCTTCAAGGACGCGTTGGATGAGGTCAGCATCGTCGTTTTTCATGAGTCGCCTCCAAAAATGAATAGTTAACGTGAGCTTGATAAATACTTAAGGCAGACACATTTGCTCTTAAAGTCCCCCAACCCCCCTGATAAGGGGGGACATGGGGGGTTGGGGGATTTAGGGGGTTGTATTCCTAAAAATAGTTGCTTTTTCAGAGAGTATATTGTTTTTTGCTCAATGTGCGTCCACCTTGAAAACCTCTAATATTTTTTCAAACTGGTGTTAGTTACGTAATTGTGCGTTCAGATCTGGTGACGCTACTTAGGTGCGGAACGGGTGCATAATTCTGCAAAAAACGCTACCCCCTTCTTCTATTCCTCCCTGTTTTTTCGCAGCAGCACTGGGGACGTGAGGTCCCATAGGCGAACTGTTCCGTCTTCACTTCCACTTACGAGCGTTACACCATCCGGACTAAAAGCGACACTCTTGACAGGTGCCGTGTGTCCTGTAAGTGTCGAGATGTGCGTACCTGTGGCAATATTCCAGAGTTGAATTGTCTTGTCCTCACCACCACTTGCGAGGGTTAATCCATCCAAACTAAAGGCGACACTCCACACGGTGGATGTGTGTCCCGTAAAAATTTTCAGTTGCTGTCCTGTAGTTGTATCCCAAATTCGGATTGTCTTGTCCCAACTTCCACTTGCGAGTGTCCGTCCGTCTGGACTGAAAGCGACACTAAAGACCCAATTCGTGTGCCCTGTAAGTGTTCTCAGTTTCTCGCCGGTAGCAATATCCCACAAACGGACGATGTTTCCTGCATTGCCACTCGCTAACGTTTTTCTGCCCTTACTGAAGGCAACACTAAAGATATTTTCTGTCTCCTCAGTCAGTGCTTTCAGTCGTTTACCTGTTTCTACATCCCATAGATAAAGATTGCCGTCCTCACTGCCACTCGCAAGTATCTTGCTATCAGTGCTGAATGCGACGGTATTGACCCAATGTAAAGCGTTCGGCGCATTTTCCCGCATGTATCTGAGTTGCGCACCTGTGGCAGCGTCCCAAAGGCAAATAACCTCACTTGCATTGATCGCCCCTGCGATCATCCGTCCATCAGGACTAAACGCTATGCTGTTGATGTCCGCAGTGAAGTCCCCCTGAAAAACCACCCAGAAATTTTCCTCCCTCTCTATCTCCCGTCCTGTGACAGCATCCCAGAGTCCAACGGTATTGTTCTTGTCACTTGCGACGATTGAACCATCCGGACTGAAAGCGACACTGTGGACACCTCTCTTAACGGCTAAATCAATAGTGATGTGAGACAAATCTTGCGGGGTTGTTGTTTTCATAATAGGTTTTTCTTTTTCTGGCACATCTTCAGATTCCACCGGCACCGTAAAGATAAAAAGTATTATGATCCCTGTAAGGATGATCCCCGAAAAGTGATTTTTGCTGATGGAGACTGATTGCTGATGGTTGTAAATCACGGACATACAAACTTACCCAGAATTTTCCGAACCGATGCCCCAGTCGCTGAAGGCAGGTTCCCAGCGTTGCCGTGGAGGGCCTCATTCGCTAAAATCGTGAACGCGATTGCCTCTTTCGCATCCGCTGAGATGCCAGAGGTGTCTACCGGTTCAACCACTGTATTCGGCAATTGTTCACCGAGTCGTCGCATGATTGTCTGATTGTGGACACCGCCGCCGCTCACGTAAAGCGTATTTATCGGGTTCTGTCCCGTTATGAATCGTTCGATGTAGTCGGTAATCGTTTGAACTGTCAACTCGGTCAGTGTCGCGATGCAGTCGTTATCTGAAAGTTTGTGCTTACGGCAGGTCTCCAAGCACGCCATCGCATAAGTGCGTCCAAACATCTCACGTCCAGTCGTTTTCGGTGGAGACTGGTGGAAAAACGGGTGTTTTAACCATTCGTTGATGATGGGTTGGTATGGCGTGCCTTGTACGGCGCGTTTACCTGCTTTATCGTAATGCTCTGAGCCTTGTGTGATTTCTCTGACAACAGCGTCGATGCACATGTTGCCGGGACCCGTATCCGCAGCAGAGACAGACGCAAACGTTCCGTTTGCAGGTAGCACCGTGAGATTCGCAATCCCACCGATATTCAAGAGTCCGACTGTTTTCGTACTGTTGCGGAACAGCAAATAATCCGGATATGATACCAACGGCGCGCCTTGTCCGCCTGCTGCCATATCGGCGACGCGGAAATCTGCTATCGTGGGAATCCCCGTTTCGTGTGCAATGACTGCAGGTTCACCCACCTGCAATGTTGACGGATAGCGCGAGGTGTTCGCGTCTTTGGGGAGGTGGTGAATCGTTTGTCCGTGTGAGCCGATGAGGTCAATATCACTGGCATGCATTCCGCTTTTTTTTACGATATGTTTCACCGCTTCCGCGAAAAGGTGTCCGATATAGAAATTCATCTCGCAGATGTCGTCAACGCGACCCGTATCGGGTTGACAGAGCGCAAGGATACGTTGTGGCACACCGGATGGAAACGGAAAAGTCTCAAAAGCGATAAGGTCTACTTCGGTCTCTAAACCGTTTCCCGTGATTTCCACGATGGCAGCATCAATACCGTCAACTGAAGTGCCAGACATTAACCCGATAACGATTTTTTTATTTTTCTTGAGAAGTTCAAAAAAGTTTTTCATTTTTTTATTCGTAAACGTGATACTGTATTGTGCGGTCTTGCCACTCTTGAAGTTCTTGCCTCCACCGTGCTTGGATTGCCTCCGCTGAATTCCGATTCGATAATGCCTCTCGCAGCCATCTGTTTCCTGCCAATCTATCAAAATGTGACGCTGAGAAAGCGAAATGGTCACTGTATTCAGCCGTTAGTGTGGATAGCATCTGAATGGTTGTCTCTATCGGACGGAGACGTTCTCTATCGGTAATATGGATAGCGACACCGTGGCAGGTCTGTTTCGCGTATTTTGTGGTCTCAGACGCAGGGGCAGGTGTAAAGACAACAGAACGGAACCGAACCCCCGGCAGTTGGCAGTCGTTGAGTTGTTCTGCCCATTTTTCGCCGTTACACCAAGGCGCACCGATATATTCAAACGGCTTTGTCGTTCCACGGCCTTCACTCATATTTGTCCCTTCAAACAGGCATAAACCCGGATAGAGCGTCGCTGTTGTTAGGGTAGGCATGTTCGGTGAAGGTGGCACCCACGGCAATCCGGTATCATCGAACCACATCGCTCGCTTATATTCGGGCATCCACGCAACTTTCAGCTGACAGGACGGCACGCGTTCCGCTTTTAATAGCGTCGCCAATTCCCCGATTGTCAACCCGTAGCGGATCGGTATCTGATGTATTCCAACAAACGATTCGGATCCACCTTCCAATACCGGTCCCTCTATAGAATTACACGTAATCGGATTAGGTCGGTCAGCGACAATGAACGCAACCCCGCAGTCCGCGGCTGCTTCCATCGCGTACAGCATCGTGGAAATATAGGTATAGTAACGCGCGCCAACATCTTGCATATCGTAGACCAGTAGATCTATGCCTTCAAGCTGCTGTGCTGTTGGGCGCATGGATTGACCGTATAAACTGAAAACGGGAACATTTAATGGGTTTTCGTCTCGTAGAGGAGAAGTTACCTCGCCGCTACTATTGATAGCGATACCATCTTGGACTGCACCCCAGAGTCCATGCTCTGGCGTGAAAATCGCGGAGAGGCGGCACTCCGGTACTTCTGCGAGAAGTCGATAGTTGTTTTGTAAGGTTGCATCGACACCGGTATGATTTGTAATAAGTCCGATGGATTTCCCTTGAAGCCAGTCACGTTTCTCAGTGCGTAAGACGCTCAATCCTAATTCGAGTGTTTGAGAATTTGTTGTAGTAGACATAACTATATTATACAGTCGTCTGGAGATTTATATCGGTTGGACGTTGCGTTTTTCAGCGTTTTTCTTCCATTTTCAAAACTTTGGATGCATAGGTTATATGTGGTTTTAGAGGTGCCTCTTCACCCCGTAGGGGTGTTATGTCTATAGAAACAAAACGTTGTGGAACATTCTCCGAAATTCGATGATACCGCGCCGGTCAGCATCCGGATGTACCCGGTTTGTCAGTAGGATAGCCGCGAGTTTTCTTTTCAGGCATATCCGTATTGAGGTACCGGTGAATCCTGTATGATAGAGGCACCCATCATCTGTTACGATCCAACCGATACAGCGGCGTTCTCCTTTCACTGGAACGACTCGACGCATTCTGTTGAGGCTCTCCGGACGCAATAGCGAGTTTCCGCCGTTATCCATCAACGCTTTACAGAACTTTCCGAGGTCTGTTGATGTCGAAAAGAGTCCCGCATTTCCTGAGATTCCGCCGAGGAAATGGGCATTTTCGTCGTGTACCTGTCCGATAATCACGCCTTCACGCCAGTCGTAGCGTTCGTAGTTAACCATGCGACGTTCAAAACTGTTAGAATCCTCCGTCGCTGCGCAGTTCTTATGCCATTCCTGCGGCGGATTGAAACGTGTCCACGCCATATCGAGCGGTGCGAAAATCCGTTCTTCTGATAGTTGGTCAAGCGGCTGTTCTGTTACCCTTTCAAGCAGTTTACCGAGTACGATATATCCTAAGCAGCTATACACCGTCTTCTCTCCGGGCTGAGATTCCAAATCGATCTGCCCGAGATAGGAGATGACGTTCTCAGGCGATCCTGCGCGTAGATAGAGCGGTAGCCATGCCGGGAGTCCAGAGGTATGTGTCAACAGATGTGTGAGTGTTACGTCTTTCTGTCGAAATTCTGGCAAATATTCCGCTACAGGTCTATTCAGTGAGAGTTCGCCGCTTTCAACGAGTTGCATGCAAAGTGTTCCGACAACAATAGGTTTTGTCAGCGATGCTAAATCAAAGAGTGTCATACGCAGCATCGGAAGCCGTTTCGGTTTTACACATCGGAAGCCGAACGCTTCGTGGTAAAGCACCTTTTCGCCGGTAAGAATGTATGCAACCGCTCCGGGGAAAACCTTTTCCGAGATGCTATTTTGAATAAGTGTTGAAATTGTATCTTTTAGCAATAGGAACCCCTCACAGGTTAACAGGAATTTTTAACTATGGACTAAAATTTTGGTTGACTCAGATGCTACTTATATGATACACTATTTCTCGTATTTTTGTTAGCGTTTTTTGATAAATGCGCGCCACTGTTCAGGGAATCAATCATGCAATCACTTCCAAAAGAACTTCAAGAGATAACAACAACCGAAAAGCCGTGGGGGCACTTTATACAGTATGTATTGAATCAACCAGTTACAGTCAAAATTTTAGAGATTCGGGCAGGCGAACAGGTGAGTTATCAGTATCACCACCACCGAAGCGAATTATGGATCCCACTTGATGAGGGTGCCTGTTTAAAACTTAATGGCACTATTCAACGTCCTGAGCCGATGGAACCTGTGTTTATCCCACAAGGCGCGAAACATCAACTTATCGGTGAATCGAAAGACTACCGAATACTCGAAATCGCTTTTGGAAACTTTGACGAAGAAGATATCGTCCGTCTTTCAGACAAATATGGAAGAGTTTAAAAAAGAGGAGGAGGTTGTTGGATAGGGAACTTAATCTATTCATCGATGGTCGGACACCAGATTCAGTTCTGGAGTCGGCATCCGTTACAGCGGAAGAGCAGAAAGTTGATACCGATTTACAAGAGATTCACGCCGGCTTTCAAGATGAGAGGTCTGTATCGCTTCCTGAATTAGAATCGACACTGCGTGCTTGGACCCGTAGCCATCTCCAAGACGAGGATATTGATAACGTTGGAACGTTGGCAGCCCGCGCGCGTGAGGAATTTTCGGTGCTGGTCACCATCGGTATAGGTGGTTCTGACCTGAGTGCTCGTGTCTTTCACGATTCTTTCAATCATCCGTACCATAACCTATTATCGCCTGAAGAACGTGGCGGCGCGCCGGAAGTTTATTTCACCGGTGATACTTTCGATCCACGCAAGCTCATCGGCTTGATTGAGATGCTCAAGGCGCGGAACCTCCTTCAGAAGACGCTTTTCAACGTTATCAGCAAATCCGGCACAACGACCGAGACGATGGCGACGTTGATGGTCATCCATGAAGTGCTTGGTGATGTCAACTGGCGGCGACAGGTCCTCGCGACAACCGGTCTAACTACCGACAGTGTGCTGTTTCGAATGCATACGCAATCCCCCTTTTACGGTGGTACACTGCTTCCTGTTCGAGAGGGTGTCGGTGGACGCTTCTCAGCCTTTTCGCCTGTGGGCCTGTTCTTCCTGGCGATGACAGCCGGAAAAGGCGAAACGCCAAAGACGCGCATCCGCACCGCAGTGGAGGGTGTACAGCAAGCGCACGAAGATTTTTTTTCTGATCGTGAATATCAAGACAAGGTCGCCTATCAACTCGCGCAGTGGATTCATCTCGCGGAAGAGGGCGAAAGTCCCAAACACCGAAGCAAAAACACCGTTGTTTTCTATAACTATGCCGACAATAGCTGCCTCGGTGAGTGGTTCGTTCAACTCTGTACGGAGTCTGTTCAAGAGCGCGGTGTCGGTCCTAACGTCATAAACGCCAAGGGACCTACAAGTAACCACTCAATCCTCAACGGTATCATCGCCGGTCCGAGGGATAAAGTTGTACTTTTTATCCATTGGGAAGACCTAGGTCCCGATTTAGTTCTGCCAACAGATACGGAAATGGATAAGAAGTTGACAGATATTGAAGGGCTATCCATGACACACATGCAGACCGCTTCCTATCGTGGTACTGCCTTAGATTTTAGCGATAAAGGTGTATTCAACGCAACGTTGGCACTCCCGAAGCGAGATGTTCAGTCTGTTTGCCGATTGATGCGGACGTTAATGGATACTATCGCCGTGAAAGGCAGACTCCAAGGGTTACATCTTGACAACAGTGACGGAACTGAGTTAACATATCTCCAAGACGGTGTTGAAGGCTATAAACGGAATTTCCGATCTTTTGCGATGGCACCAGAGCACGCATAGCAGAAGGTATGCCGCGAATGAAGAATAGACTCTCCGCTCTCCAGTTTCAGGATAAAATATTTCTTGCTTACGGTCTCGTGTTCCTTGTTATGTTTGGGGCTATTTTGGGGAGCACCAGTTTTTTGATCCATCTCGCTTTTAAGAGGGAAATTGATTCCTACGTCGAGACGCGGCAGGCACAGATCTCAAACAATTACCAAGCATTCCTTAACAAGGTTCAGAAGGATGTTCACGCTGCAGCTGCTGATGAGAGATTGCACCGCGCCGTTGAGATGGAGCCGCACTTTCCTTATCAGCCAATATCGGAGTTTGATCTATTCGAGTATGGTACGCCGGACGGAAAACTTCTATACCCTGACTTGCAGACTGGGAGAAACGCGCCTGTATACCGTTCGTTAGAGAACCAAGAGGCACATATAAAGTTCAAACGGGACGATCTCGGTCAACAGTTTGTGGTTCAAATAACGGCAGTCGGCGAATGGGGGTTTGTTACAGGCGGCTATAACTTACAAACATGGCTGGAGGAGAAAGAGACCATCATCCAGTCGGATGAGCATCCGGTTTTCCTTGTCCGAGAACCACCGATGCCTGAACCGACGGTCTTTGGTTCCGAATCAGGCGAGATGACAGCAGAGGATTGGCTACCGTTGAACAACGCGGCGCGACGTGTACCTTTTGATGGTTGGCTTCAATCGTTCTCTGGGACGCAACCCCAACAAAAAGTCGTTATACCGGGATCAAAAGATGCTGATGGGGGTCCTTTTACGGCTTCCCTGATAAAACCGTTCAACTCAGCCTTCGCAACGACCCGTGAGGCAGCACCTGTCGGATTGATTGTCGCCTATTCACACGCACGCCAGATGGGGTGGCAACGGCAGCTGATATTCACACTGCTTTTAAGTGGTACCGGAGGGTTGGTGTTGGTTTACCTCATTAGTTATATCGTCAGTCGCAGCATGGCGCGTCCGATCGCAGTGCTACGCGAGGGTGTCAGTCAAATTGCTGCTGGGAACCTTAATCATCGTGTTAACATTGAATCTGGCAGTGAGATGGTGCAACTGGCGAACGGTTTCAACCGGATGGCGCGAGACCTGAAACGCGGTTTAGACGCGCGTATGGCAGCAGAACGTGCAGCGACATGGCGGGATGTCGCACGGCAGGTGGCGCACGAGATCAAAAATCCGCTCTTTCCGATTCGGCTGTCCGTTGAAAACTTGCAACAGGCGAAATCTCAACCTGAAGTTTTTGAGAACATATTTAGTGAATGTACCGACACTGTCATTGAGGAAGTTGATCGTATCGGGAAATTGATAGATGAATTCCATCAATTCGCACGGATGCCGAGAGCGCAGCGGAAACCAAACCATTTAAATGATATTATACAGTCTGTTCTGACGTTATATACGGCAGGTTGGGTGCCAGATTCCGATCAAGTTGATGCTGACACAGCAGCAGATTCAGAACACGAGAAGGATTCTACCGAAAGTATTTGGCTGGAAAATATTTCTAAGATTAAAGTCGAAACCGAATTCGGAAAGATTCCGAAACTGTTGCTTGATCCAGAGCAGATCACACAGGCGCTCGGTAACCTTCTAAAGAATGCGATTGAAGCGATGCCGGATGGCGGAACGCTTAAGGTAACAACCTATTTTACACCAAGTGAACCCTACGGAAACTCTGAAGACCTACAAAACGGCGAAAAGAAAGAACAAAAAGATGAAGACACGGAACCCAACGGCATCGTTTCACTCGAAATCGAAGATACCGGTTACGGTATGTCGGATGAAACTATCGCGAACCTCTTTGTCCCTTATTACACTACGAAGTCCGAGACAGAAGGGACGGGACTCGGTATACCCATTGTGAGAAGAATCGTTGAAGAACATGGTGCCGAAATCGAATTTGAGAGTACCGAAGATGTCGGCACAACAGTCCGTATCTATTTTCCATATAACCGAAATGAACGCGCCGAAGAGTTAACCTTAGGACCGGAAGGATTAATACCGCTCACAGGTCTGACTCCGAAACTGGAGACGCAAGATCGGTCGGTAGACCCGCCAGAGTAAAACCGAAACATACTGTGATAGGACAAATGAAATGGAAACTTTTCTGATTGTAGACGATGAAAAAAATACGCTTAAGATGTTATCCCAAGGTCTCGAAATGCGGGGGTATCAAACCTTGACCGCTGCAAGCGGTGAGGAAGCTTTGCAACAAGCGGTGAAATCCGATGTTGATCTTGTTCTCTTGGATATCCGTATGGAGAATGGTATGGACGGTGTCCAGACACTCGTCAAGCTCCGGGAACGCTACCCGGAATTGAACGTTGTGATGATGTCAGCGCAGCAAGATATCGAGATCGCCGTTAAGACGATGGAACTCGGGGCAAAACGGTACATCACGAAGCCGATCGGTATTGATAAGATTTTATCGAGTGTCCAACCGTTTTTGGAGATATCGCGTTTATCGCAAGAGAACGAGATACTGAAGTCTCAAATTATCCCTGTTGATGAGATGGTGGGCGAAAGTGCCGCTATCAAGCACCTCCGTTCACAGATTGATCGGGTCGCCGGTAGCAAACTCGGGGTCCTCATCTCTGGCGAGAACGGTACCGGCAAGCAGCTTGTCGCTAACGCTATTCATCAAAAGAGCAAACGCGCAGCGAAAACCTTTATTCCACTCAATTGCGCCGCTTTGCCTGATGAACTTATTGAAAGCGAACTCTTCGGACATGAGCGCGGCGCATTCACAGGCGCGGATTCCCGAAGGCAGGGACGTTTTGAACTTGCAGACGGTGGAACCCTTTTTCTTGATGAGATCGGCGATATGAGCTTAAAGGCGCAAGCAAAAGTACTTCGCGTTATTGAGACCGGGGAAGTCGAACGGCTCGGTGGTAATCAGATTCGGGAGGTAGATGTACGGATTATCGCTGCGACTAACAAAAATCTGCCAGAAGAAATTGAAAACGGACGGTTTCGACGGGATCTCTTCTATCGGTTGAATGTCGTACCTATTGCGGTGCCACCGCTTCGCGAACGAGCGGGAGATATTCCGGCGTTAGTCAAGTACTTCGCCGAGCGTCTACAACTCAATATGGGATCCACCCCGAAGGCTATTGATCCAGGGGCTTACACCGTGTTTCAAAGTTACCATTGGCCCGGAAACATCCGCGAGTTAAAGAATATCGTTGAACGGCTCCTTATTATGGTGAGCCGAGATGTTGTGATGGCACCCGATGTTGCAGAGGCTTTGGCATTGGTGCCACAAGTGCCTTCCGCACCTAACTTTACGGGCGATGCTACGGATTATCAAGGATCGCAGTCTCTGCCGAGTGTGGCACTTTACAAACCAGGAACCCCGTTGAGCCAGATGATGGATACTGCTGAAGCGCAGTGTATTCTCACGGCTTTAGAAGAATTTAACTGGAATATCCGGCGGACCGCCGAGGCGTTAGAGGTCGAGCGGAGCAACTTGTACAAAAAAATGAACAAGTACGGTATTTCACGACCGAGTTCCGAAGACTAAACTTATGGTAGGAGAGGTTTCTAACCCCGATAGAATGGACGAACGATGCTTAGAAAAAACATCAATGAAAACGGCGGGATGACTCGCCTTCAACTGCTAATTCTTCTTGTCTTAATGGCTGTGGTTGGGGCACTCTCTTTTCCACCGTGGCTGGAGTATCGTAAAGTCGGGACAGCGGATGTCGATGTCGAAACAATTGCCGTTGCTATCAAAAAATACCATAGACATACCGGCGGTTATCCGACGCGTTTGGACGCACTGGTGACGGATCCTGGTGTCGACGGGTGGCGCGGGAATTATCTCGAATCTATTCCTGAAACACCGTGGGGCGGCAGGTACGTCCTTCTTCAAGACAGGTATAAAGTTGGGATCGCGAAAGATCACCGGCGCGTCCCCGAAAAATATCGAGTCGGCGGCGTTGCGGAGATCAGTCGAGTCTATCATGTTGACCCACAACTCGGCGAGAAATATTGGTGGTAACCTCCGTGCTTGATATCTGGATACCGATATTCATCTTCCTGTTTGGCTTAGCAATCGGTAGTTTTCTTAATGTCTGCATCTACCGTATTCCTCATCCAGACGTATCCATCCATTCTCCGCGTCGCTCTTTTTGTCCCGAATGCAACGAAACGATAAGTGCTTATGACAACATCCCAGTTTTGAGTTATCTGTTCTTACGTGGAAAATGCCGGTATTGCAACGCGTCAATTTCCGTGCTTTATCCGTTGGTTGAGCTTGCCACGGCGGGGTTGTTCCTCGTGATGTACTACCGTTTTGGACTCACCCTCGAATTTCTGCTTGCACTTGTGTTCGTTGCGGTATTAGTGCCAATTTTTGTCATCGATGCACAGCACTACATCATCCCAAATGTTCTCATTGTCACTGGACTCATTCTCGGTTTCGGTATTGTTTGTGCGATCGCGTATCAACGCAGTGATGTCTGGTATCTGCTCATCCGTATCATCGGTGCTGTTGCGGGTGGGTTAGTGTTGTGGCTGGTTGCTGTTATCGGGAGCGCGGTCTTACGCAAAAAAGCGATGGGTGGCGGAGACATAAAATTGATGGCACTCATCGGATTGTTCCTCGGTGCCTGGCCCGAACTCGCGATGGTGATAGGCTTTTCTGCCTTCAGTGGCGCGATTGTCGGAACGACTCTCATCGTCTCCGGCGTGAAAAGCCGCGAGAGTCCTATTCCTTATGGTCCGTTTCTTGCTGGTGCTGCGGTGCTTGTCCTCTTATGGGGAGATAATCTCTGGCGTTTGTACTTGCAATCGGTTGGGTGGAATTAATGGTAGGAGGGATTTGTAATCCCGATCAGGTACTAATGCAATGGAGGTAATATGAAAACCTATTACATAATCACTTGCCTACTGATCTTAGTCTTGAGTCAACAGATTGCGTCCGCACAACAACCCTTGGCACAACAAGCGTTCACTGTCTTTGAGCAACACTGCCTCGACTGCCACGGTGAATTCGGATCATACAGCGATGTGCTTACAATTAAGCATAAAGACTTAATCGAAGATCGCTCCGTCATCCCGGGTCAACCCGATGCCTCCGAACTCTATCTACGTCTGCTCGGCGATACAGACACAGGTTCACAAATGCCGTTGGGACAAGATTCCCTCAATCCCGAAGCAATCGCCGTGATCCGCCGCTGGATTGAAGCAGGTGCCCCAGATTGGGAGGCAATTCCCAAACCAAAACGTAATTTTATCACCACCGAGACGATGCTCCAAACTATCCATACCCATGTGATCTCTCTCACTGCCTTTGACCGCTCCTTCGCACGCTATTTCACATTGACACATCTTTACAACGCTGGCGCAAGCGATGACAACCTCCGCGCTTATCGGAATGCGTTATCAAAATTGGTTAACAGCCTCTCTTGGGGTGCTGAGGTTATTAAGCCGACACCCATTGACCGAGAAGAAACAATCTTTTACATTGACCTGCGTCACTACGAATGGGACATCAAAAGCGATAAGTGGTATAAGATTGAACAGGCGTATCCCTACGGTGTGCAATTAAACTCGTCAACATACACAACGCTATGCAAGGAAACGGACTGCGATCTGCCATTCATCCGTGCCGATTGGTTCATCGCCACCGCTTCACTCCCGCCGCTCTATCATGAGATTCTTGATCTTCCAAAAACAGATAAGGAGTTGGAGACTCGACTTGAGGTGGATGTCGCCGAAAACATAAAAAATGCCCCAGGGGTTCGCGTCTGGCGTGCAGGTTTTAATGAGTCCGGTGTGTCAGTCAACAACCGCATCGTGGAACGCCACAAATCCCGATATGGGGCATATTGGAAATCCTACGACTTCGCAGGAAATGTAGGCACACAAAATATCTTCACACATCCGCTCAATTTCACGTACGACGGTGGCGAGATAATCTTCAACCTTCCCAACGGATTGCAGGCGTACTATCTGTCCACTGCAACAGGTGAACGACTTGATGAGGCACCGATTAACATTGTGTCAGACGCTGGATCGCGGGACCCTGTTGTCCGTAATGGACTCTCCTGCATGGGCTGCCACACAGAAGGGATGAAAATCTTTGAAGATCAGGTGCGTTCGGTTATTGAACAGAGTCGTAATCCCTTTTATGACAAGGCGCAAGCGTTGCGTCTCTATACCGAGAAATCGGAAATGGATAGCCTTGTCCGCGAGGATATTGCGCGGTATCGGCAGGCAATTAAGGCTGCTGGCGGAGTCTTCGGTGGTAGCGAACCTATACAGCAGTTAGTTAAGCAGTTTGAAGGACCACTGGATGCATCGCACGCTGCAGCGGAGGTGGGATTGGAAACTGATGATTTTCTGAAAGAGATTCGTGAAAATAGGACGCTGCAGAATGCGGGATTGTTGGTCTTGGGTGTTGAGAAAGGAACTGTTAAACGGGATGCTTGGGAGTCGCAATTTGGGGCAGTGGTTTCTGTGCTGCAATCAGGAGTTGATAAATCTGAACGTGTTGTGCCAGGCGAAGTGCCACACCTGATTGAAGAACTGGTTGTTCTGCCCAAATACAAGACTCAAGTGAAACCTAATTATCCGAAGGAGGCTCAGCAAGCACAAAAGGAAGGCACAGTTGTTTTACAAGCAACTGTTGATGTGAACGGAATGCCACAGGACATTGTATCATCTACAAATCTTGGATTCGGGCTTGAGGAGGCAGCAATTGAGGCATTAAAGAAAACCACTTTTCATCCAGCAACCCAAGGTGGTAAACCGATTCGTCTTGAGAATGTTCAAATTCCATACGAATTTCAATTATTTGATTTAAAGCCGTCAAACATTGAGAATACAGACATGGTCTTGATTCCAGCGGGCGCATTTCAGATGGGAAGTAACGATGGTGAGGACAATGAGCGTCCAGTGCATACTATCTACCTTGATGCTTTTTATATTGACAAGTATGAGGTGACAAACGCTCAGTATAAAAAGTTTGTTGATGCAAATCCAGAGTGGCGAAAAGATCGCATCCCTGCCAAATATCACACTAGCTACTACCTATATGATTGGAATAGGAATGATTATCCACCGGGGAAAGGCAACCACCCTGTTACTCACGTGAGTTGGTACGCGGCAATGGCATACTCGAAATGGGCAGGAAAGCGTTTACCGACAGAAGCAGAATGGGAAAAGGCAGCGCGTGGTGGTTTGTCTGGCAAGGAGTATCCGTGGGGTAATTCGATGGATTCTAGCATGGCAGGCTATAACAGTAGTATTAACACAACTCCTGTCGGCAGCTATCCTGCGAATGGATATGGCCTCTATGATATGTCCGGGAATGTCTTTGAGTGGTGCCTTGATGAATATAATTGGGACTTTTATTTAACTTCTCCATATCGTAATCCGGTTTCTGGTGTAAATAGTATCGCATACATTGTAAATAATTTTACGAACGTTAAAACTTCCCGCGTCAATCGTGGTGGTTCTTTGGTACTATCCGTTCAATTCGCACGAATCGCCGCCCGCAACGGCAATGTGCCAGCCACTTCTTACGGTCTCAATGGTTTTCGTTGTGTAAGCGCAGTAACCCCTTAGATATTTACCTCTTAACAGAAAGATGTTATATGTTTCTTAATTCCTCATCGTACCAAAATCTATGAGGTTCCGGTTCATCTATTACGTGTTCATCCGTTTTGTAACTTATCCATTCAGTCTCAAAGATACCGTTTTCTGGTGGCCACTTTTTCAGTCTCACAAACGGGACAGATGGAAGAAACTTAATGGAAAATTTGTGGGTAGGATCTGGGGGTAGGATGCCAATAACAAATACGCTGGCACCGAAAATACTGAATAGCAAGATCGCTGAAATGCTACGCCTACATGATTCTAATTTCCCATTTTCTTGATTATATAGAAAAAAGACTGAGTTTTCCAGATCTGTTATCGAATCAAGATTTTCCATTGAGTTGCTAAATGGTACAACTGCGATCTTCTGATCACCTGTCAACAAAAACTCTGCATCAATTGTGTCTAAGAGCACATCAGCCAAGGGATGCTCACATGTCATTACTAAAATTGCAGGACAGTCATATCCAGACATTTGGTTTGTTTTCTCATCTACTTTATCAAATAACTTATTGGTTATCCCGGAGTACCATCCACCGGAACGATTCCGAGGAGGTTCGTTTTTCAGACCTGATTTACGAGCTACGGATTCAGCATCAAGGCAGGTAACTTCAGCTACAAATTCGGCATTGCCTTTTTGGCACCGAAAATCCACACCACCTTTTTTTGAATCCTCTTCTACTTGAATATTGTCACTGTGATTTCTAAGAAAGTAAAATGCAACCGCCTCAGCCCTCGCGCTGGCAGGTTGCCTGTTTAAAAGGTCATAATATGATTTAACACGTGTTGGATGCTCATCCTGTAAGAAATGTCTATAGTTATCAACAAGGTCATCCAATTTTATTTCCGTTTGTGCACGTTTACATAAATCAACCACGGCTCCCACTATGGCATCCACCTGCTTTTCTTTAACTTCCACTATGGCTTCGACCTGTTTTTCATCTATTGGAAACATAATCATTTCCTCTTAGGTTATGGATAAAAGTATTGCTCGACTGCTAATTTGTACGGTTAAGTGCCACTGGGAATTCACTTCTGTAAACATCTTATTTTTCTCCCAACTTGCTACCTATGTGATTTTAGACGCACAAACACCATTTTTTAGTGAAAAGCGGGCATTTTTGCGTAAAATTTGGCGTGTTTCCTACCATTTTCGGCACGAAGAGACACAGGCTAACGGTTTCCTATGCTACAAGGTGGCAACTTGAGTTATTTTTAATAGAAACAGTTACGAATAGGGTTTTGGGCAAAGTTCTCGTATCTCTATGGAATTTTATTATATTTTAAAAAACTGCTCATTTCAAGTTATTTTTTCGGAATCATCATGTGAAATCCGGTTGACATCCTTGATCGGAATCTGTTATCATTTTGATACCAAAGGAAGTTATTTTTTAGAGCAAAGCGGATGAACACGTCAAACCGGTCCCAGTACAAAAATACACGACCTCCAGTTCCGGATTCAAATGATGCTGGTTTCTATAACAATCGCGGCGAAGTTTACTTGCGCGAAGGCAAGGTTGACAAGGCTATCAATGACTTTAACATCGCAGTAAAGTTACAACCTGAACTTGCCGTGGCTTATAACAATCGTGGCAATGCTTACCTCCTCAAAGGCGATCTTGACAAGGCGATTGCAGACTATAGCCAATCAATAAAACACGCTCCTAAAGATGCTATGTCCTATAGCAACCGTAGTGTTGCTTATCTGCGAAAAGGTGAATTTGACAAGACGATTGAAGATGCGAGCGAGGCGATAGCATTAGATGAAAAATGTTCAAATGCTTACTACAACCGTGCAGAAGCTTGGTTGCATCTAAAAGAATGGGATAAGGCGAAAACCGATCTGACAACTTCTAAGAAATTAGGCATGGATATTGTCGCAACGTTTCATAACGCTTACAGGGACGTTGCAACGTTTGAACGTAGAAATAGTGTTAAACTGCCGAAAGACATCGTCGCAGTGTTGAGGCAATATCCAGTCAACAGTTTTACGACAACGCAGAGAGTCTTGACTGCTGATGGTGAAACACAAGAATCTTATGCGGTGTTGGAATTACTGGAGAAATTCCGCAATGCTGGCAAACCGCTGAACGAGTATCTCCGCGGGCAGTCTTCACGTGGTATCACAACAGGATGCAACGAAGCGTTTATCGTAGGGCGTACCACGCGGGATGCACTCATCGCGGAATATCCTTCATCTGCTGATGTTTTGAAGCCGTTTCTGATGGCGCGCGACATCCAACGCTGGCGTGTGAAACCGACAGACGAGTCGCGGAGAGAACCGCAGGACAAGTGGCTGATCTTTACGCATAGAGGCGTAGACATCAACACTTATCCAGCAATCAAAAAACACTTGAAAAAATACCGTGACACGCTGGAAAAGAGATCAGGGAAGCAAGAATGGTATGAACTCCAAACGGCTCCAACGGATACAGCTCGGTTCACGCAACCGAAGTGTCTCTATGCAGATCTGGCGAGTGAAACTGCGTTTGCTTTTGATGATGAAGGCTACTATGTAGGCAGCCCTGCATCTCTGCTACCCACGAGTGAACTCTGGCTTCTCGGTGTGCTGAATACCAGAGCGGTTTCATGGTTCTACGCGCGGACGGCTCCACAGGTCCGGGGACCTTTTTTAAAATTCGTGCCGCGGTATGTCGCGCAAATTCCGATCCCCGACATGAAATCGGAACAGAAGGCACTCATCCATAAAATTGTTGAATATATCCTTTATCTCAAGAAACAGCCTACGGTAAACAGTAGGGATTTAAAATACGCCCGTGACCGCGTGATGGTTGGATATTTTAATCGAATCATTGATGGCATGGTTTATGAGGCTTATCTGTCGGACGAGCTTCATAAAGGCGACAAACACTTTTTTCAACCGTTATTAGATGAACAGTTACCGCGGCTTGAAGAGATTCAAGGCGATAAGATGTCTGCGTTCCGGGACATCTTTGAGCACTTGCATGAAAGAACACATCCTATCCGGATAAATCTATTCTTTTTGGATAGTATAAAACCTATCCGTATCATTGAAAGTAAGGCATGAGAATTACCAAAATTGAGATTAAAAATTTTAGAGCTTTTTACGGGGCATATCAGATTGACCTGCACAGGGCGGGAAAAAATTTGCTTGTTTACGGCGAAAATGGCAGTGGAAAAACTTCACTATATCAGGCGTTGAAAAGATTCCTTGAATCTAGCGAGGGAGGTCACCAATTTAAACCCTACCAAAACATCTTTAACTCGGATGACGGATATATCAAATTGAACCTCCGAGCTGATGCACAGTCAAAACAAGGCACTTATGAATGGTCTGAAACTGTTAAGGACCAGACAAATGAGGAACTTCTGATTGAGGCATCAAGATCAAAAGGTTTCCTGGATTATCTTGATGCAAACGACTACAAAGCCTGCGCAATTTACCTGCGTACCGCTTTTGAAGCGGCAATCAAGCAATATTGTGAGAAAAAGGATCTCGCCATTAAATATCGTGAGAATCCGAAGGACTTGAAAAGTGAAGACTTCTGGGTGCCTATAAAAATGGAGAGGGATGGAACGGGTCCTCTGCTTTTAGATCTAAGGATTGTTGATCAAATTGAACAGGCTCGGAAATTTATCCTAAACGAACTTAGTCATGCGACCTTTGTGAACATCTACAGAAAAGAACTCGAGGATGCCATTGAAGCGGTGGAACGTCTTAAAATTGCATTACAATAGGGCAAAGCCGCACCTTGCAATTAACGGCACAATACGGTATAATTCAATTCCATAAGGAGGATCTGACATAATGGATGTTAAAGACGCGATTCTTACACGACGTACGATTTTTAAGTTCAAACCAGAGCCCGTCCCGAACGATGTTATCGAACAGGTTTTCAGTTATGGGATATGGGCACCCAATCACCATGTCACGGAGCCTTGGCGGTTTACTGTGATTGGCAAGGAGACAAAACTAATCCTTGCAGACCGCTACCGCGAAATCAAGATGGAGGATACCCCCGACCACGTTGATGCCGAGAATCTCGCCAAAATCGGTGAACTCGCTTACCAGAAATTCATGTCTAAACCGACAATCATCGCTGTTTCATGCCTACAAGAAGGCGACGAACAACGCCAACGCGAAGACTATGCCGCTGCGTGTTGTGCGATGCAGAACGTCCAACTCGCCGCATGGGATGCCGGAGTCGGTATGCAGTGGAGCACAGGCAGAATCACAATGGAAGAGCAGACCTACCAGTTGTTAGGAATTGACTCCTCGCAAGAATATATCATCGGTTTCTTCTATACGGGTTACCCTGCTGAAGTCAACGAACCGAAACGGCAACCCGCCGGTGAGTTTATCCGATGGGTAGCGTAAAAGCCGTCAGCAATCAGCCATCGGCTTTCAGAAAAGAGTTGTTTGTAGCAAGCGAGAATTAACTTACCACATGCACTACTGATGGCTGACGGTTTCCGACTGCTGAGGGCTGATTGCCATTAAACTGATAGTTGATATGCCATTTTGGCGTTTTGCCAGAAGAATTTTGCCTTGACTGCATCGCCTTTCGCACTGAAATAGTCGTCCACGATCTGTTGCACGACTTTATACGGCGCGAAACGTTCCGATACAGGCCAATTGCTCCCGTAGATGAGCCTATCCTCGCCAAACGCGTCCCATAGGACATCAATCGTTGGCGTGTAATAGGCAACATCCGTCGGTGCTGGCGTTTGTCCTGTATGTTCCGCCAATCCGGAAACTTTACAGTAGATGTTCGGATAGCGTGCCACTTCGTTAATAGCAGAAACCCATGCCGGATCCGGCGGCGCTTCTGATATATGGGCACCAGCAATGTGGTTGATAACAATACGCATCTCCGGCGTATGTTCGACGAGTGTCGGTAAAAGTGATAACGCATCAGGGTTAATCAGTAGATCTAAGGTGAGTTCTTTGGCTGCCAGTTTTTCGATGTTTGCCATGAAATTCGTGTCGCCGATGGCGCGTAGGTGTCCACTACCGAGGCGTATCCCGCGAAAAAGCGGATTCGCTGCAAATCGGTTCAAGTGTTTTTCAAAATCCGCGTCGTCGGGTTCTAAATGTCCAACGAACCCGACAATAAACGGTTCATCTGCGGCGAGATCGAGAATCCACTGGTTATCTTCAAGCCACTTGCTCGCCTCAACGACAACCGTACCTGTCGCGCCTTCAGGGACTGCAAGTACTTTATAGTCGTCCGGCATCACCCGTCGGTAGAGCACCTCGTCATTAGGGTTCGGCCACGGGACACCTTCTGGGCGCGTGGGATCGTAGAAATGCGTATGTGTATCTATAATCATAAATATCTCCCTATACTGTTTATTTTTTCTTTGCTGGTCGGCTGCGGTTCTCCTGATTCGGTACAGCAACAGAAACGTGAACTTCAACGTGATGCGTTAAAACTGCAGATGGGACAGGCACTCAACCCAACGGATGCAGAAGGGCATCTTCAGCTCGGAAAAATCTATCGTGAATTGGGTGAGTATGAGAAAGCGATAGAATCTTTTCAACACGCCATCGCACTTGATGTGGAACATGAGCATGCATATAACAACCTCGGTTTGGTTTATATGGATACCCGTCTGTTTATACTCGCGATTGAGATGTTCCAAGTTGCGTTGGAGTTATCACCCGAAAATCCGGCGTTCCTGAACAATCTCGGCTACGCATACAATATGACCGACCAGTTTGAAGAGGCACTCGCCGCTTACCGCAGTGCCATTGAAGCAGATCCGACTTTTATTGATGCCTACTACAACCTCGCTGATACCTATCTCAACCGCGAGATGTATCAGGAGGCTGTCCAATACTACGAATCCGCACTCGAAATGGAGGACGGTGATGCCGACGCGGATATCTATTTTAACGCCGGACTCGCTTATGAGAAAAACGGGCAATTCCTGCCTGCTATCCAAGCCTATGAAAAAGGGTTATCGCTTGACGACAGCGATGCAGAGGCGTATTACCGACTCGCACAGACGTATAAGAAAAACGGCGATCTGCTTATGATGCGTCGCTATCTGGAGACGTTTCTGGATCGGGCGCAGGGACTTCCGCATCTTGAAGAAGAGGTACGCGAGGCGGAGCAGCTGTTTGACAGGTAGCGTGCTTTTTTAGTATCAGTAGAAATTCTGATTTCATCCCGTCCGGATTTTTATTTTTCCGCGCACCGAAGAGTTTCCGCGTCTTAATTCTATCCTCATAGACCTTTTCAAACGTCCATCCGCGTTCCGTAAAATACTCCGCTAAAATCCGCCATATTTCGACCGTTATGCCGTCAATCCGAGGGTTACCAACAAAGATACAGGCTGCGGCATTCGGTTTCAGTTGACCCATCGCGTTTTCGAGGGCATTGACCGTGTGACAGAAATAGGAATCAAGTCGTTTGCAAAGGTCGGCACGGGTGAGCGTTTCCCGGACTTTATTCAACGTTTCGGTCTCAACGATCCGATCTGCCTTCCGATACGGGATTTCAAGCCGCGATAATTCCCGGACCTCTTCCTCGGTGTGCCCTAACCAGAAAAGTTCCATCTTCGTGGAACGGATATACTCCTGCGCTTGGAGGTAGGGTGGCGATGTTATGAGCGCGTCGCATTCTCTCGGTACAGTGATATAGGACGAATCCACACCGCCTTGCCACTGTATGTCAGGCGTGTGCTCGTTGTAATGCTGCGGTAGGTGCGGTTTCCTAACCGCACACACGAAGTCGTTGAGCCTTCTTAACGTCTTTAGTGAGACACTATGAACCATCTCATCTAATTGTTCTCTCCAATTTGTCTTAAGCAGTTCCGCTATAGCGTTCAACTTACGTTTGGATCTCGCAAGTTTAGGTGTCCTGTCCTCTGTGTTGGAGAAACGTTTACTCGCCTTCAACAACGCAGCCTTAATGATGGAAGAAAAAACATCGTTGTCCGTGTTATGGATGAATCCCCAGTAATATGATAAGACCTCTAACATTTCGGGTGCGTACCAGTAATCGACGTTTGACCAAGCCGGTGTAAACCGGTGGTTGCTTTCTCGCATTGCTGCCAAGCGTCTGAACAAATCCGCTTCCTTCAACGGTTTTTTCCCGCTATAAATTTTCAGCGGCATAATATGGTTCAGAAGTAGATTGAGATCGAAGAGAATGGCATTGCGTTTGCACAAGTAAGCCTCAACACCTACTGTCCCTGATCCTGCAAACGGATCTATAATCCAATCCGCTTCCTTTGTATAGGTGTTAATCGCGTAGCGGACAATTTGGGGGATGAATTTCGCAGGATAGGCGTAGATCGCGTGAGTCAAGTAGCCGGTATCATCGATTTCAGGAACGAGATCACGAAAGGAGACCCATTCGACCCCATCAGAGGTCGTTTGCTCTGTTGGCGTTTCAAGTTCGGTGTCTGCAGAAAAAAGCGTGAACTGTTTTTCCATAGGACTTACGCACCCTCCTTGCAGGCGGGGTTTGTAACCCCGCCTGACTCACGTATTATGTAGAATTTTATGAAAAAATGCGTAAGTCCTATTCCAAATTTCGGTTTGACATAGGTCTCTACGAGGTCTGTAGAGTAAGTTTGGCGTGCTGACCTTATCGGAAAGATTGTCGCAATTCTTACTCTGTTCCTATTTCTACGGCGTTTTCTATCTCTTCCTCTGTGAGTTGGAAGTCAAACACTGCTTCTCCTTCTTCGACCTGTTCTGTTTCGGTGTCCGGTGTAGCAGCTCCTTGGATTTCCTCTGAGGGTTGTACGGTCTCCTGTACAGTTGCTTCTGTCGTTTCAAGTTTCTTTGAAGTACCACCGAGGATCGTCAAGGTAACAATGCCGACAACACAGACACTCGTAACCGTCAGTGCGATCGGACGTTTCCAGAGGACGGTGCGTTCGCTTCTGTCTAAAAACGGGAGGAAGAGGAGTAGCAACATGCCGACTGTCGGGATCACAAACGTCCCGAGGATTTCAAAGGGACCTTGGAAATACTTCAGCAGTTGGAACAGGAACAGGAAATACCATTCCGGGCGCGGATCGTAATCGGCATTCGTCGGGTCGGCGACATCTTCGAGCGGAACGGGAACGAACAACGCAACCGCAGCGAGGGCAACGAACAGGATGAGCATACCGACGACATCTTCAAATACCTGATCCGGATAGAACGGCTTTCCGGTTTTCATCTCTTCTGGTGTATTTTTGGGAGTACCTGAAGACCCGTAGTATCGAACGAAGAAGAGGTGCACACCGACCAATCCGAAGGCTAACCACGGCAACCAGATGGTGTGGAGCGCGTAAAACCGCGACAGCGTCACAGCACCGATCTCTGTTCCGCCGCGCATCACCTTCGCCACGAAATCACCTAATCCGGGCGCGGTACTGGCGATTTCCACACCGACAACCGTTGCCCAATACGCCTTCTCGTCCCACGGAAGCAGGTAACCTGTGAACCCGAAACCGAGGACAACCAGTAGCAAGAGAACGCCGAAGATCCATGTCAGTTCCCGCGGTGCTTTGTATGAACTGTAGAGAACGACACGCAGCAGATGCAGGACAACGATGATGACCATCGCACTCGCACCCCAGTGGTGTAAACCGCGCACAAACGCACCGAACGGTACCTCTGTGCTGATATAGGTTACGGCGTTATGTGCGTGTTCTGGAGAAGGCGAATAGTAGAACGCAAGAAACGCGCCTGTCACTGCTTGCAATATAAGCAGGAACATCGCTAAACTACCGAGCGAGAAAAGCAGGTTGATGTGTTTCGGCAGCGGTTTACGTAAATGTTCGGCGAACTCCGTTAATGGGAGACGTTCGTTGAGAAATTGTCGCATCTACGTCTCCTTTACGTATAGAATACCTGCTTCGACTTTAGTTTCCAGTTTCTGCAACGGTTCTGGCGGTGGACCAGCAACAACAGCACCCGTCTTATCGAATATCGCACCGTGGCAGGGGCAGAGGAACGATTCCTGTTTTTCGTCCCACCGGACGAGGCAACCGAGGTGTGAACAGGTCCGCGAAAAGACACTCCATTCGCCATTGCCAACGTCGGTTACATAAACAGAACGTTTTTTTGTTGCCTGGACCCAGCCGTCTTTTGCTGTGAAAGTATAGTCCACCTTTTTAAACTGACTGTTTTTAAGCCGGTCTGCAAGCCCCAAATCCACCCATTTCGATTCCGCTTTTTTAAAAGCCGGTGAGATTGCAAACCCGATGAGCGGAATACCGACAGCGAGGCTTAGAATCCCACCAATAAACGCCGTTATAATTTCTAAAAATGAGCGTCTACCCCTCTTTTCCATCTGTTCTCTCCATAAATTACCGCTTCCGCGTTTGTCCTTCAAACGGCGTACGTAGATCGTAGCGTCCCTCTTCCAAGACCGGTAGTGTGCCGTCGTTGACCATGAGTTCAAGCGGCAACTCTTTGGTTTCCATAGGCATCGTGACGACGTTCTTGATCCGCAAAGACTCATAGATAGCCAGCATAATTTCAAGCGTATAGCGAGCTTGCACACCACTGCCGCGGTGATCGGAGATGTCACCCTCGATCCACTCGATTAACTCTTGGAATTGGTTTTTCGGCTCTGGTGGCGGTTTGATGGTTTGCCACCCTTTCGCATCTCCGTTTTGGAGCAAGAGTGTCCCATCGGGTCCGTTACGAATTTGCCCTTCCGTGCCAGCGACTTTCGGCATTGAGACGGGCGGTTCGGGGAGATCGCCTTCATAGATGCCGCGGGCACCGCCTTCAAAACAGACTAACCCCATACAGAGGTCTTCGCAGATCGTGCGGCGTTCCCACCGATCTGTCGTACGCGATGTCTGTCCGATCACCCACAAAGTTTCGGGGTCAGACAACGTGAATCGCCAACCGTCAATTGCGTGCGTCCCTGTATTCAACAGTCCAGCGTGTCTTTTGGCGCTGTGGTGAAGCGTTGTCGGTGCACCGATCGCTCCTGCAGCGACGAGCCTACGTGCCTCGATATTTGCTGCGGAATATCTGCCTTGGTGACCGATAATAAGTTTGACATCATTCGCTTCACAAGCCTCAAGCATAGCGTCGGCTTGCCCGAGTGAAGCAGCCATCGGTTTTTCACCGATAATCCCCTTCACGCCTGCCTTCGCTGCCGCGACGGTGGCTTCCGCGCGCGGTCCCTGCCATGTTGTAATACTGACAATGTCTAAATCCTCTTTTGCCAACATTTCTTCAATATCGGTATAGGTAGCAGCGATATCGTACTCGTTAGCGATCCGTTTCGCCGATTCTTCATAGATGTCCATCGCTGCAACGACTTCTGCTCTGGAGTTATTTCCCCATGCTCTGGAGTGGGACCTACCCGTCCCACCACAACCGATGATCCCGACGCGGTATGTCTGATTTGCCATCTGTTTGCCTCCTTATTTTTGCATTCAAGCAACTCCTAAAACCGTGTCGGCTATTTTATCACTTCAGTTTATTTTTGTCAAATTTTCTCGTAATACTCTATATCGTTTTCCTTGACAAACACCAAAAAACGTTGCAAACTATAGAAAACGATATAGATTTGTAGATTACATCAAAAGAGAGGCATTTTAAGATGGCTGGTTATGAAGATAAAGGTTCCGAGATTCGAGTGACAAACCTTGAGGCGTATCCGATGGGTGTGAAGGCGTACGTCAAAATTGAGACGAACATGGACGTTACAGGTTGGGGCGAGATTAACAATATGGAGACCACTGTCACCTGTGCGTTGGCGCGTTCGCTATCCGAGATGATCATCGGTGAGAACCCGACACGGATTGAGCATCATTGGCAACGCCTATTCCGAGCACATCGCAACATCCGAGGCGGCGGGTTGATGGTACATACCATCTCCGCAATTGATATGGCACTCTGGGATATTACCGGAAAACTCTGGGGTGTACCCGTTTATCGGCTCCTCGGGGGGCCCTGTCGCGATAAAATTTGGAAATATCCGAGTCCAAAAGCGATTAAAACAGGACCGGGAGGTTCTAAACCGTTTGCGGGTACCCCTGATGAGATCGCTGATCTGGTGCAACGCGTCCGCGATGCACGTGAGAAGGTCGGTTCCGATGGTGCCGTGATGTTTGACGCACATAGCTGCTTACCGCCACCGATTCTTAAGCAGTTCGCAGGGTATCTGCAACCCGACGATCTGCTCTTTTTAGAAGAGGCGTGGGTGCCGGGCAATATTGAGGCGATGCGAAAAGTCCGAGAATCCGTTCCCGTACCGCTGGCAACCGGCGAGCGCGATCGCACAATATGGGAGGTACGCGAGATCCTTGAGGCACAAGTCATTGACATCCTTCAACCCGATGTTGGACACGGTGGAGGCATTACACAAGTTAAAAAGGTCGCGGCACTTGCAGAAGCGCATCACGTGCCGATCGCACCGCACTGTACGATGTCTTATCTCGGTCTTACGGCGAGTTTCCATTTATCGGCTGCAGTGCCGTTCTTCCTTATCCACGAAGGCTATGAAAACGTACTTCCAGACGGTGTCGCACACAAGACATGGGAGATGGATGAAGATGGCTACGTTTCGCTACCTGAGGGACCCGGTTTAGGTGTTGAGGTGGATGAAGCGAAAGTGATAGAAGTCGGACGGGATCCGAATAGACGTTTCACCTGGCCCAATAGCCGATTGCCAGACGGCTCCATCGCTGATTATTAGGATACGGACCACAACAATTATAGGCGCGCTCTGCAAGCGCGCCATCTGCTTTATACATACCTCCATTTTTTCCAACAACAAAAATTTTCCATAAAAATGCATTTTATGCAACCTTTCACACCTTAAAATACGACTTAACGCCATGAGACAATTTCAGTGAAGTTTGCAAACTGAAGCATGCTATCAGATGACTTTGGAGGGCGGTCATGAAAAACGAAGATGTTGATCTGATTCAGCGGATATTATCGGGTGATGAGGGTGCCTTCACTGTGCTGATGGCAAGACATCGAAAATGGGTTCATTCGCTGGCATGGCGTGAAATCGGTGATTTCCACGCGGCACAAGAGATTACCCAAGACACCTTTATCCAGGCTTTTAAATCACTTCCGAGTTTGGAGGATACCAACCGTTTTTTAGGATGGTTATACGTGATAGCAAAGCGTCAATGTATTGAGTGGCTGCGGCGAAAACCGGTTACAATGCAATCACTGGATGCGATGCCGAAAGCCGAGTTAGAAACGATATTCTATACGCAATATCTTGAGAGGGAGCGGGTGCAAACGTCAACAGATGGACTGCGTGAGGTTGTGGAACGCCTTCTCCAGAAGTTACCAGAGACAGAACGTTCGGTGATGATATTGCATTATTTTAGTGGTTTAACATGTGAAGAGGTGAGCGACCATTTGGGTCTATCCCTGAACACTGTGAAAAGTCGGCTTTATCGCGCACGGAAGCGATTAGAGAAGGAGGAGTTGATGCTTCGAGAAAGCTCGGGTCCGAATTTATTAAAAAGCGAACCGCGATATATTGGCATTCAGGCGACTGCAGCAACAGAAACCGGGGAACATTTAGCGGAAGGCGGTTTCGACCTCAGCCGGACCGATAAACTTTTCGTATCTATCGGTTCTCGAACAGTAGGACTCAGGGGTAACTATCCGCTACCAATGTACATGCTGCTGCGCTATGTTAATCATAGTAGCGAGATGGACATCTTTAGATATCCTTTAGTTGTCGGAAGTCGTTGGGAGCAGGAGGGTCCTTACAAATCAAAAGCAACAACAATCTTAGAAGGATATGAAACGGTCAAAATATCTGCTGGAACTTTCCCAGCCTGCCTGAAACATAAAACGGTCTTCACGAAGGCTGATGTTGACGATACCAATGCTGAACTGGGAAACGCCTATATAAATGGCACCCGTTATCTGTGGTTCGCTAAGGGTGTTGGACTTGTGAAGATGCGCTATGAGCATTCCAATGGTGTTGTCACGGAAGCCGAATTGCTTGAATACGATATTCCAGTCGAAACCCAAGAATACCTTCCCGTTGAGGTCGGCATACAGTGGACATACAAGTGGCGCAACACTTATCACGACGGACCCGTTATTGAAAAGTGGCGTGTCATCAGAAATTTCAGTCATCTCAAGAATCTTGATAACCTATTGGAACTTGCATCGGCGAGATATGAAATCAAAATAGATGCCGATGCCCCGCGCCTCGCGCATGTTAAGTGTGTCCTAACACCAAAAGCAGATAGGGGTCCTAAAGGTCCCCGAAAGCCGTTACTCTTGTCCATGACCCATTTTGGGACAGAATGGTTATACGATGGATACGCGCGCTATCTTCAAGATTTGACGGTTACCGATGTAAACGGTGAAACATTGCCGATAGAGGAGATTGGTAAAACGCAGTGGGTTGTCGAGGTAGAGAGCGCATCACCTCTAATCCTGCAATACAAGGTGTTGATAAATCATGATGAGCGAGATTGGCCCTTTGGTCGGAATGAAGCACCCTACGTCCAAGAGGATTGCATTTTCTTGCCCGGATATGCGCTGTTTATCGCCGGTGAAGTGAAAGATATTGAGCTAAAAATTGACGTACCTGACAACTGGCACATTTCAACGCCTTGGGAGCAGATTGCGTCGGATGAACACCGTTTCGTATGCGAGGATCAAGACGACCTAATGTTCGCGTATCTTGTGCTCGGTGAATACAGTAAGCGTCTGGCAAAACTGGGAGATGCAGAGGTCGTGATTGCGACCGGTGGACGTTTTAAAGCGTCTATTGATGAAGTTCAACCCACCATCGAGTCACTTCTGCACGGGTATTCAGATGTCTTTGATGCTACCCCAACAGGTAAGATACTTTTTGTTGCCAACCCGTATGGCGAAAAAGGGCATCTCGGTGGCGGTGCATCCGGACGCAGCATCAGCGTGCATATCGGTGGCGAGTTAGATAAAGCGAGTAGACGGTTTTGGTTACCGCTTGTCGGATCCATGGTTTCCTCTTTCTGGGTTGGGAATCAGGCTATCATTTTTAGAGAACAAGAATATTGGTTTAGCGCGGGTTTCCCGAGATATTATTCACATATTGTTTCTATCCGTCTTGGATTTGCTTCTGAAAGTGATTTTCTCAGGAATTTTGAACGCAGGTGGGAAGCGTATCTATCCCAACAGGGAGAGTTATCTATCCGTGAGGCAGGGAAAGATAAATCTGCTAACCGAGAACTCGTTTATGATGGCGGTAGTTTAGTCGCTGCGGCTTTGGACTTACAGATTCGCAATCTCACAGAAAACCGAAGCAGCTTAGACGATGTGATGAAGCAGATGTATCGTGAATTCGGTCTTACCGACGACACATTCACGATGGGCGATGTCATTAGGATCGTCAGCCAAATTGCGGGTAAAGATTTTAAACCCTTCTTCCACAAATATGTGGCAGGGACAGAGCGATTGCCGTTAGAAGAATACCTTAAAGATGCGGGTATGGATGTCGAGATAGACTTTGGTGAAAGACTTCCGAGTCTTAACTATATCCTCTTTGAGATGCTTCAGATCAAATCATTTGGTGGTCCAACAGGAGGCGGTCTATTCATCCACCATTCACCGCAGTATCAGGACGATGATAACCTGATAGGCATCAACGGTACACCCGTAAAATTTTTTGATGACCTCAGGAAGGTTGCCAAAGATTGGAAATCCGGTGAGGTCGTAAAATTAACCCTTGAAAGGGAAGGTAAAGAAATTATCCTACCCATCACACTATCAGGTGACGCGTCGAAAAAACCGCCACTGGAACCAGGCCCCATTGATGTCACTATCACGAAAAGCGCGAATAGCACGGACTTACAAAATATCATCTGGTCGGGAATTTTAGGCAGTAAAGGAGAAAGCTAATGAACAAAATGGTTAAATCCGAACGCAATATTGTTTTCAGTACCAGTGCTGCTACAGAAAGCGGCGTACATTTGGCGGAAGGTTCTTTCACACTTAAGAAAACCGACGCTGTTTTGACCTCTACCAACTTCGGTACCTCCGGACACGGCGGTGGTGATCCGTCGCCGAAGTACATGTTGCTATATTATATGAGCCACTGCGATACGAACCTCTTCAAATACCCGATCGATATTGGAGAAAGCTGGACAGAAGAAGGACACTGGCATGTGCAGACAAAGAGTCATTTAGAAGGTTATGAATTTGTAGAAGTCTCGGCAGGCACGTTCTCGGACTGCCTGAAGCATAAAACTGTCTTCACAGATGCCGATGTCAAGGATACAAAGGCTGAGCTGCGAAACGCGCTTTTAAACGGCACCCGTTATCTATGGTTTGCTGAGGGGGTCGGTCTTGTTAAATTGCGATATGAACACTCCAACGGTGTCGTTACGGAAGCCGAATTGCTTGAATACAAGGTGCCAGTTGAAGACCAAGAATACCTCCCTTTGCAAATTGGCAATGTGTGGACCTATAAATGGCAAAACAATTATCGGGACGAGGCTGCCATTGAAGAGTGGCGCGTTATCCGAAATTTCAGTGAACCTGAGAACCTTGATAATCCGATGAAAATTGCGTCGGCGAGGTATGAGGTTAAAATAGATGCCAGGGAACGGCGCGTGGCGAATGTTACGTGTGTGCTAACGCCGAAGGCAGACAGTAGGGACGAGGTAACCTCGCACCTACAAACGGACCGAAAGCCGTTGCTGCTATCCATGAGCCACTTTGGCACTGAAGGTCTCTATGATGGATATGGTAGGTATCTTCGCGATCTAACAGCCACCGATGCTAATGAAGAAAAAATACCGATCACAGAGATTGGTAAAACACAGTGGATGATTGAAGTGAAGGATACATCACCTGTGACGCTACGGTATAAAGTGTTGCTGAATCATGAAGAGAGAGAATGGTCGTGGGGAAGAGATGAGTCTCCATATCTCCAAGAAGATTGCATTTTCTGGCCCGGGTATGCGCTGTTTATCGTCGCTGAGGTGAATGATATTGAACTGCGTGTTAATGTTCCTGATAACTGGCACGTTTCAACGCCTTGGCACCGTATCGGAGACAACGGACACCGTTTCGCTATTACAGACCAAGATGCCTTGAAATCCGAATATCTTGTGCTGGGTGAACACAGTGAACGTTTTGTGGAAGTGGGAGATGCTGAGATCTTGCTGGCATTGGGTGGACGCTTCAAAGCATCTATGGGTGAAGTTCAAAAAACTGTTGAATCTCTGCTGCATATATATTCGGAAGTTTTCGACGGCACACCGGAAGATCGTATGCTGTTTGTGGCGAACCCCGATGAAAAAAATCGTGGCGGCGGCGTTTCTGGGAGCAGTATCAGTGTTCTGATGGGTGGGTCTTTGGATGAAACCAATAGAAGTTTTTGGGTGCCGCTGGTAGCACATGAGGTTTGCCATATCTGGAATGGAAAACTTATCAATTTTAGTGAACAAGAATATTGGTTTAGCGAGGGGTTCACCGAGTACTATTCGAGAGTTGCCTGTACCCGCCTCGGTTTAACTGCTGAAGGTGATTTTCTCAGAGATATGGAACGCAAGTGCGAATTGTATCTGTCTCAACAGGGCGATCTCTCTATTCGAGAAGCAGGTGAAAACAAGTCTGCAAATCGCTATCTTGTTTATGAGGGTGGCAGTTTAGTCGCTGCGGCTTTGGATCTGCAGATTCGTGATCTCACGGAAAACCGAAGCAGTCTGGACAACGTAATGAAGCGGATGTATCGTGAATTCGGTTTCACCGAAAATAAATACACGATGGCAGATGTCATCAGGATTGTCAGCCAAATTGCCGATGAAGATTTTGAATCGTTCTTCAAAAAGTATGTTTCAGGAACGGAACGCTTGCCTCTGGAAGAATATCTCAGGGATGCAGGTATGGATGTTGAGATAGAATTTGGCGAGAAGCTTCCGAGTCTTGGGTATATTGTGCATGGGATGCTTGAAATCAGTTCATTTGGTGGTCCGACAGGAGGGGGTATGTTCATCCACCAGTCCAAGCAGTATCAAGATGATGACAATCTGATAGGCATCAACGGTACACCAGTGAAGTTTTTTGACGACATCAGGAAGGTCGCCAAAGATTGGAAACCCGGTGATGTTGTTGAACTAACCGTTAAACGCGATGGTGAAAATGTCAACCTACCTATCACATTAGCCGGGGATCCATCTGAAAGTCCACCATTGGAGCCGGGGCCTATTGATGTTACCATCACAAAAAGAGCAGATTGCACAGAATTGCAACGCGCGATATGGTCCGGAATATTAGGCAAGGCATGTCCCCAGCTATAGGGACCCACTACTGCCGAACACTATGAGATTAGGTGTATTCTTGTGAAATAGGTTTATTTTTTACAACACCCTTCGCCATCTACATCACACACCGATCTTAAATAAAGGAGAGACCCGTGATTCAACAAGCATTGTTCATAAATCTAATCAGAAACATCAGGCAAAAAATTGATCCTATCAAACCCACTATTTTCTATTCGCGTGAACTGTTGATGAAATGGATAATTGCCGTTTCAATTGCTTTAGCAATACTGATGGCAGGAATAGACAGTAGATTCGCCTTGGAAACGGATCAGATTTTATGCGCTGCTGCACACGCGGATGAATCGGAAGTGCCTCCTGCTAATGGAGGTGATCGTTACATCACGTTTAGCGGCACCACTAATGAAGAAAGTGGAGAACCTTTAGCAAGCGGAAATTTCTATCTGACGAAAACGGATGCGGCTTTGGTAAACGCAGGTTTTGGGACGCAAGGGAGTGGTAAAGGGGACCCAACTCCGATGTACATGTTGATGGCTTATTTTTTTCACTATAATACTGATCTTTTCAGGTATCCTTTGGGTATTGGGGATACTTGGACGCAAGCAGGTCACTGGGAATCGCAGGTGGAAACAACCCTGGAGGGTTATGAACAGGTGGATATTGCCGCAGGCACGTTCTCGGACTGCCTGAAGCATAAAACTGTCTTCACAGACGCTGATATACAGGATACCAATGCTGAGCTGCGAAATACGCTTGTAAACGGCACGCGTTATTTATGGTTCGCCAAAGGCGTTGGCATCGTGAAAATGCGCTATGAACATGCCAGCGGTGTCATAACCGAAGCAGAACTGCTCGAATATGATGTTCCAGTCAAAGGTGAATCATACCTCCCTTTACAGGTGGATAACGCCTGGACCTATAGATGGCAAAACGACTATCGCGGTGAAGCAATTATCGAAAAGTGCCAAGTCGTCGAGAATAGTGGTACACCGCCGGGCTCTGATGAGGATATAACGATTCCTGAGTTCCTGAAAATGATGCTTACGTCCGCGAGATATGAAGTCACAATAGCAGCAGATGAACGGCGTGTGGCACACGTTCGGTGTGTTTTAACACCGAAAGCGGACACAGGAGAGATACTTCCGTTATACATGAGTCGCTTTGGCACTGAAATGGTACGTAACGGCTATGCCGAGTATCTCCAAGATTTGACAGTTACCAATACTGACAAAGAAAAATTGCCAATAGAGAAAATCGGAAAAACTCGTTGGGCAGTTAAAGCAGGAAATAAATCACCTGTGATATTGAACTACAAAGTATTACTAAATCATGATGAGAGACAATGGCCCCCAGGAAGGTCTGAAACACCTTACGTTCAGGAAGATTGTATCTTCTTGCCGGGATATGCGCTGTTCATCATTGGTGAAGTGGACGATGTTGAACTGCGTGTTAATGTTCCTAATGACTGGTACGTTTCAACGCCTTGGCACCGCATCGGAGACGACGAACATCATTTCGCTGTGAAAGATCAGGACGATTTGATATATGCGTATATGGTACTTGGCACGCATTCTGAGAAAGTGGCAAAGTCTGGCGAAGCGGAGGTTATTGCGGCAATTGGTGGAAGTTTTAAGGCAGCTGCTGCTGAAATACAAGAAACGGTTGAAGCCTTTCTAAAGGCGTATTCCAAGATATTCAGCGGCACGCCGAAGGGCAGAATGCTGTTTGTCGCGAATCCTTATGGCGACCAAGGACGTATGGGAGGTGGTGTATCAGGACGCAGCATCAGTGTTCTGATAGGAGGTACACTGGATGAAGAGAGCAGCCGCTTTTGGGTGCCGCTTGTCGGACACGAAGTTTTCCATATTTGGAACGGGAGAGCTATTAATTTTAAAGAGCAAGAATACTGGTTTAGCGAAGGGTTTACTGAGTACTATTCACACATTACCTCTGCCCGTCTTGGATTTACTTCTGAAAGCGATTTTCTCAAAAATCTTGAACGTGCATGTGAGTTGTATCTCTCTAAGCACGGCGAACTTTCTATACGCGGGGCTGGGAAAAACAAGGGCAGCAATAGTGGTTTGGTCTATCAAGGCGGTAATCTAATTGCCTGCGCTTTGGATATGCAAATTCGTAAACTCACACAAAATCAAAAGAGCCTTGATGACGTAATGAAGCAAATGTATAGTGAGTTTGGTGTCACCGGCAAAACGTATACGATAGATGATGTCGTCCGAATTGCCACTGACGTTGCGGGTAAAGATTTGGATCCGTTTTTCCTTAAGTACGTTTCCGGAACAGAAAGGTTGCCACTCTCTGAATATTTCGGAGATATAGGTGTAGATGTTAAGATGGAATCTGGTGAACAAATTCCCAACAGCCGTTACGTAATTAATACGATGCTTCATATCAGTTCACTAACACAGACAAATAAGGGGTTGATTATTCATAGGTCTTCAAAGGTCGGCTATCAAGATGAAGACAATCTGATTGGTATTAACGGGGCACCGGTGAAAACGTTTAACGACATCAGAAACGCTGCCAAGGATTGGAAGGGTGGTGATGTAATAAAGTTAACGCTTGAACGGAATGGTGAAAAGATTACCTTGTCTATCACATTAGGTGGACCATTCCATAAACCGCCGACGGAGGCATCAAATATTGATGTTACCATCACAAAAAGAGCAGATTGCACGGAATTGCAACTCTCTATTTTGGCTGGTATTTTGGGGCACAGTCAGTGATTTTGTCGATTGGAGGAACCTATTATGTTCAAAAGATTTCGTGTCGTTTTGGGTCTATTGCTTATTTTTCCTGTTAGTCCAGCATTGATAGCCGATAAATCGGTAAGCGACTATTTTCCACATACGTCCGGAAGTTTCTGGATTTACGAAGATCAGGACGGCAAGAAATTAACACGTCGTGCCGTAGAGGAGAAAGCAATTGAGGGTAAAACGTATCACGCTTTCAGTTATGAACCTACTGTGGAAAATTGGATAGATTACGAGCATTACGTTCATCCCAATTTTTTCCAAATCCGGACGGACGGGATCGCGTTCTTTGTCGGTGATGAAGTTGAAAAAGCATTTGAGGCAAGACTCCGTAAAGAAATGGAGGCAGATAGCAAGAAACAGATTTCAACAACTGGTGATGTCAGTGCTGATATCAGATATGAGATTGAAGTTGAAGCGCAGGACGACTTTTATCTGCTCCCGACCCCTATCCTTTTTGACAAAGAATGGACAGCAACGCAAATCAGTGGATCCGTAACGCTCAAACTTGAAATCCAAAGTTCCATTCCTAATTTACAGATTTCGGGTGGCGATCAGCCATCTATTCCTATTACTTTGATTGAGAAAGGGAAGGTCGCAGCCAAAGAAACTGTAAAGACTCCGGCGGGGACATTTGAAGACTGTTTGAGAATCGAGTATTGGTATACGGAAGCAACAGAAAAAGGGGACACGACGAAAGATATATCCGGTATAGAATTAACAACACTCTGGTTAGCACCTAACGTCGGAATCGTGAAATTTACCCATAAATCCGCTGATTCAAAAGTGGAAAAAAGCCTTAAACTAACGCAATACCAAATCAAGTCCATCGGTTCCGGCAGCGAATAAACACTGTAGGTGAGGAGGGTTACCTGAATATAAAATTCAGGCAACCTTTTCCTCTTAAAACGCGTCATAATATTATGAGACAATCCACTTTTCAAGGGAAATTTGGAAAAATAAGATGAGACGGATGCCATTACTTTTTCTTGTTATGTTATTCACGGTAACTCAAGCTATTGCTGAATTGGAGAAGGACCTCGTCGTTTATTTTACTTTTGACAACGTAAAAGGCCAAAAGATTCTTGATGCATCTGGCAACGATCTTGATGCCGAAATCGTTGCAAATGTAGATTTTGTTGAAGGCAAATATGGGGATGCGATTCATATTGCTGCTGAGCCGGAAGGTGATGATTGTGTCCATGTTCCTGCTGACGATCTGCTAAAAATCGAAAGCGAGATAACGATGGCAGCTTGGTTATATCATGAAGATTGGGACGCAGCTTGGGGAGTGTGGGTTGATAAAGGCGGCTATGTCCCAGGTAAATGGAACGAGTCCTATAACGTCGGGTTCTTCGGTAATTTAGTCGAGGGTCCAAAAATCAGAATGACCTTGGGTGGAGGGGACCAGATGTGGGGATTTATTGGCTGGGGACCTATGATGAATAGAAACTGGCATCATATCGCCGCTACCTATGATGGCAGGACCGCGAAAATGTATCTGGATGGCGAAGTATTTTACGACCACGACGAAAAATTTGGATTCGTGGGTATTAATGACGTAGACCTATGTATTGGGAGCGCGGCAGGCGACCCACGGTATACCTTCAAGAACGGTGCTATTGATGAATTCGGTATCTGGCGACGCGTCCTCACCGAAGCCGAAATTGCCGAAGCGATGAAAGGTTTTCTCGCAGTTTCACACAAAAACAAAATCGCCACCACTTGGGCTGACCTTAAGCATAGAGCAATCACTGAAGAATAGGTATCGGTTCCTCAAAAAACTAACACAAATAATCTTTGAAAAGGTAAAAATAATCATGAGATTTCCAAACTTCAAACACCCGCTTGTGGCTCTCGTTGGGATTTTAGTACTTTTACTTCTGGCACCATTTTGAGCGAGGCTTCGATGCTACCTGTTCCGCCAATACCGAACCCAATCGGAGCGTGGGTAGTGAATCCTACCAATGGGCACAAATATAAAAAGATTCGGTGTAAGACTTGGGAGGATGCTCGCACTACGGCGACTGCCCAAGGCGCACATTTGGTGTCGATTAACGACGAAGCGGAACAGAAGTGGCTTATAGACACATTCGGGCAAGAGCCTTTTTTAATCGGGTTAACTCGTTTGGAAAATCAAACCGAATGGCAGTGGACAAGTGGTGAATCGATTACGTACACCAACTGGGTGCTCCAGGAATCGGCAACGAATCGGGAGGCACTTGTGTTTGTGGATATGATAAATGGAAGATGGCATATCGGAACACCGGAGAGTTTACAGCGTATCGGCATTGCACTCCTCGAAAAAGGGGACAGCAAGCCCGATCAACTTTTGGAAGATAAGTAATTGGAGTTGGTAAATTCTTTATTCCCGACAATGAATCTTGTGAATTCCCTATTAACAGGTAAAGCGTCAAAGAGTTCAGTAGGGGTCAATTCCGCAACGGGACATCCAATTACACCGTGAATTAGATTAGGTTAAAAAACGAAAAATCGAGGCATCTATCATGTTGAAAAGATTTCATGTCGTTTTGAGTTTGTTACTTATTTTTTCCTTTAGTTCAACGCTGGTCGGTAAAGAAAAAGTGGACACCTATTTCCCACACGCGATAGGAAGTTACTGGGTTTACGAAGACCCAGATGGAAACGAATTAACACGTCGTGTCATTGAAAACAAAGAGATTGAGGGTGAGACGTATCACGCCTTCAGTTATGAGCCGACCTTCAAAGATTGGGCAGATTATGACTATCACATCCACCCCCATCTCTATCAAGTTGGTGAAGAGCGGGTGACGTTCTGGGTCGGTGATGATGTAGAGAAAGCGATCAAGGCGCGTCTTACCAAAGAGGTAGAAACCTTCAGCAAAATCCATGAGGAGAATTTCGATCTCCTCTACGACATTGAGGTAGAGGCACAAGACCCGTTTTATGGGCTTCCAACGTCTGTTACCTTCAACGAAAAGTGGGACGCAACACAGATAAAAGCCAAAGTCACGATGACACCTGATCCGCCGCAAGACCCTGAAGAAATCATATCTGAGTTCACTATTGTTGAGACAGGCAAGGTCTTAGGGAAGGAAAACGTTGAGACACCTGTTGGTACTTTTGAAGACTGTTTAAAGATTGAATACCAGACAGAGACAACAGTGGAACTATTCCCTTCTGACCAGATCCCAAATCCGCCCGGTGAATCCGTTACGACGCTGTGGGTAGCCCCCAACGTCGGAATTGTCAAGTTTCACCAAGAAGCGGAGGATATCCTTCTGACAATTATAGATCACTCTCAAGTTAAGGCTTCAACCACGGTTAAAACCTTTGAATTAAAGAGGTATGAAGTCAAACCTACTGGTTCCGGCAGCGAATAAACGCTGTAGATGAGGGAGATTGCCTGAGGATAAAATTCAGGCAACCTTTTCCTCTTAAAACGCGTCATATATTATAAGATAATCTACTTGCCAACGGAAATTATGGAAAAGTAAGAGATGATAAGCCTGTTACGGCACAGCGGAGCGTGCCTACTACTATGGGATGAGGTGAGTTTATGCATGCACTTTGGCTCGTTATCCAACGAGAATTCGTTTCAAATGTGTTGACATCTCGATTTATGATTGGATTTATCGTGTGTCTGCTCTCAACTGCCGTCGCTGTTTTCGTTCAAGTGGACGATTACGAGAAGCGGTTGGCGGGGTATAACACGGCTGTTCGAGAAGCAGAAACAGAAGCGAGAGAGTGGGAACTCTATTCCAAAATCAAACTGAAAGCGCATCGAAAACCAAATCCGCTGGGTATCTTTAACGTCGGCACCGAGAATTTCGGCGCAAATACAGTCACTGTTGAACTCGGGAAACCTATCTTTGAACTCTCCAGCCCGATATGGTTCGCACCGACGCAGAAGCGGGGATCAGACAATCCTTTCCTTGCAATGTTCCTGACCGTTGATGTGGTTTTCATCTTCAAAATTGTGCTCAGTGCATTGGCGATCCTGTTTGCTTACAACACAATTTCCGGCGAAAGAGAGGACGGCACACTAAAACTTGTGTTATCCAATTCGATACCGAGAGATACGATAGTGTTTGGGAAATACCTCGGGGGGATGCTATCACTGTTCCCTATTGTTTTGATGAGTTTGATCGTAGCACTGATCATCGCGCTTTCTTCACCGGTTACCGCCTTTGATGGAAATGACATCGCACACATTGTGTTAATATTCGGTATCTCACTGTTGTACGTATCAACGTGGTATCTTTTAGGGTTGCTGCTGTCGGTTTGGACGAAGACCGCTGCGACGACATTGATCCTTTCGATGTTTATTTGGGTGATGGTAACGAGCGTTCACTCAAATGTAGTTGCATTCGCGGTGGACAAATTTCCACCTTATAAGTCGAACCCTGAGTCGGCATCTCTCCAACCTGCCTTCGAGGTCTGGGATCATTTCAAAAAAGAACGAGATGCCTATCTCAAGCAGAGAGGCTACGACAATTTGCAAAAGTCAATTACTTGGGAGCCTGAGGACGGCGAACCTGCGAGAACGCGAACAGGCATGGGTACCTTTTCTGAGTCCGGCGGCTATTACTTGATAGAGGGGTATAACATCACAAACGTTGCTAAGGCAGATACCTCTATCTTTCAAGAAATTTTGGACTATCAAGAGCAACTTCGGGTTGAATATGCGAATAAAGCGGAGGAAATTCTCAATAAGCCTGCGGAAGAACGGGAGCGGAACGCGAAATTTGCAGACGCGCTTTCACGCATCTCCTTCGCAGATACTTATGACTTCGCTGTGGGAACGATAACAGGCACAGACCGACAGAGTTATAACGATTTTATTCAGAACGCCAGAGCCTATAAGCGTGAGATTGTTGAATACTTCAAAGACAAGGAGGCGTTCTCGTCTCGGGCGTGGTTTTCCACCGACAAGGGTGCTGCGGAACTCACGGACCTGCCTGTTTTCCAACATCGAAGGCTCTCCCTCTCCGAAAGTTTATCCCGTGCCGCCATAGATATTTTTATCGTGTTGGCATGGAACATTGTTCTGTTTATGGCGGCTTATGTATCTTTCCTACGATATGATTTGAGTTGAATTTTGAAACAATTGGCACTTGACCGCCTTCCATTTCATTACAGACTGGTTTCCGATATGTATTTGGAGTTCCTTGGAAAAGGGACCGTTAAGACATGTCAATAACCTTTGCGGAACGAAGTGGAGCAAAGCGCGAAGAACAAGGATAAAAAAATGATTTGGCAGATTATGTTGAAAGAGATACATCACAATCTCACAACCCTTCGTTTCGCCTTGATGGTTATTCTTTTACCTGTCTTGTTTATGGTGAATGCTCTCATATATAGCCATGGTGGTGACGGTTATATAATGCAGATGAATGACTATAACCGACGCGTAACAGAAAATAAAAAGCACATTATAAAATACGCCGATCAAAGTTTAGCAGAGCTAGCACTCGTAGGACCTGGCGAGATACCCAAGCGTCCGAGCCGTCTGATGTTCTCTGCCGGCGGTGTTGATGAGGTGGTATCGCGTTCTATTAAGATGAAGAGTGAGGGAACTATCAGTCGAAGCGGCGGTGGCAAGGATGAAGATTACAAGTGGCGACCGCCATTGAAATTAGAGTATGAAGTGGAGAGTGCGGGCAGCACACCGACAAGGCGGGTCAAGATTAACTGGGTCTTCATCGGTATCCTGATGAGTTTCTTCGCGATTTTATTCACGTTCGATACTATCGCCGGAGAACGAGCGCGTGGCACACTGAGCCTAATGATGTCGAACACGGTCTCACGCGGACAGGTGTTGTTGGGGAAATACTTCGGGGCTTTTGTAACGCTCATGGTACCGCTTATCATCAGTATCTTGATGAACCTACTCATCATTCTTATCTCCGGAAATATCCCGTTTGGACCGAGAGAATGGTTGCGGATTTTGGGGATGGTGGGGTTATTTGCGTTGCTTGTCTCTACTTTTATCTTTATTGGACTTTTTTTCTCGAGTCGTGTCTCAAACGCCATTACAAGTTTAGTCTGGCTGCTACTGACTTGGGTTTTCTTAGCATTTGTTTTTCCGAGCTTGCTCGGCACCTTCGTCGGGAATCTGAACCCGATTCCATCCGTTGACGAGATTTCAATGCGAAGACGGGCGCAATTAGATCAAATTGACGATGAATGGAAGGGCGGGACAAACAAGATCAAAAAAGCACCCGCTATCGAATATCCATCCCGGACGCGCACCTGGGCGGAATACTTCACAGCGATTGGAGATACTGAAAAGCAAATCGCGGACCAACATATTGATCAGCAGCTTCGCGCGGACCAACATATTGATCAGCAGCTTCGACAGGTACAACTCGCTCGCGACCTCACCCAAATTTCACCGATAGCGACTTTCCAGTATGCAATGGAGGGACTCGCCAACACAAGTATTGCCGGTTATATGGACTTTGTGAAACAGGCGCGCCGGTATCGGCAGACTTTCATAGACTTCATCAAGGCGGAAGATCAGAGCGATCCGGAGAGCCTCCATATCTATCCTGTGAAAGAGGGATTGTCCCAGAAACCTGTGAACCCGGACGCTGTGCCGGTCTTTGAGGAGCGAATTTCTTATCGGAGTGTGTTATCACAAGTCGGTTTGTTGGTGCTGTTTAATCTTCTATTCTTTATTATCGCGCAAGTCTCTTTTCTGATGAGTGAGATTAAGTGATTATGAGTTTCCAGAAAGAGTCCTCTTTAACTGTTAACTGATAAACTATTCAATCCATTCCATTGTTTCTCGGAGTTTCTCCTTCGCCGCCGCGTAATTTCGGCGTGCCTGATAAAAGACACGTTGCGCTTCTGTAAACTGTGATTGTGCTTGAAAGGCATCGGTGAAGGTCAGACCTTGATAACCAGGGATATCAAACGTAACTTGGTCAAGCACCCGCTCTATTGTCCGGAGTTGCTGCTCACGGATTTCCAACCGTTTCTGCTCAATCTCCATCCGTTCTTTTGCATTCGCTACGGCGCGGTAGTCCCGTCTGACTGCAACCCGAATGAGTTTCGTTTTTTCAGTGTATTCCAGTTGGAGTCGTTCCAATTCTGCGAGTTCTACAGAACGGAGATTCTCAGTCCTTTTCCCATCATATAGCGGGATATTGAGATTGAAGCGGACCTCCCATCCGTCTTGGGTGCGCGGATTCGTCTCAAAAATGCTTGACGCATCACGCTCTCGATCCCATATCACCGGATCGTAGAGTGCCTTTGCGTCCCAGGTCCTGTTCTGTTGATGTTGCTCCAGCAGCACGTGGAGATCCTTATAGCGTGCTTCGGCAGAGACTTCAGGGAACCGGTTCCATATTGTCTCCGCGGCGAGGCGTTCTTGCCGGATAATATCACCGCGTAAGTCCCGTAAATCGAGACTATTTACGAGTGCAAGTTCAACAGCGGCATTCAATGTTACATCGTCATCGGGGAGGGGTTGTGAGAGAACGACCTGCGCGAGTGGATCGAGTCCGGTAAGCCTGATAAGTTCGGCAGTATCGACATCGAGTCGCCGTTGGAGTTCGTTGAGTGCAAGCCGCTGTTCAGACAATTCGAGTTCCGTATTGAGGCGACTCAGGTAGAGGATCCGTTTTTTTTCTTGTTTGAGTTCCGTGCCTCTTAATTTTTCCTCCAGTTCAACTTCAATCGCGCGACGTTGTGTAATTTCTTCCTGTGTTAGGATGATATTGTGCCAGAGATTCCGAACAGCATGAACGCTGTCCTTTTTCACGCGTTCATATTCGATTTCTGCCTTTCGGACTTCTTCCTGCGCTGCGTCAAGTCCTGCGGGGATTTCGCCGAATTGCGTAAGAAGGACACTCATCTGCGCGCGGGTGAGATAATCTCTCTCATCAATATCGCCGTCCTTTTGGCGTTGATATTCACTCGTAAGTCCTACCTGTGGTAAGTACACAGCTTTGGACAAGCGAAGGTTCGCTTTCGCGCGTTCTAATACCTGCTCGGCTTTTCTGACCGCTTCGTTGTTCTGTAGCGCGAGTTCTATCGCGCGTACCGGTTGAAGCGAAACAAGCCGCTGTGCTGAAACGACACCCACAATACTGAAAAATAAGGTTCCTATTACGAGTGCCGTCACCCTTTTGTTCATCCCTAAATCTCCATTTCAATAGTTCTCAGTTAACCGTTACCAGTTTGCCTCGTAGTGAAAGTTAAAGAAGGTTTGATAGTTCTAACACCTCTTGGAACTGATAACTGACTACTGAAAGGAAAACCCGAAGGGTTTTCCATACTGACGGCTATTCTTCAACGTCGGCTAATGCGGATTGTGACAATGACAATCCCAATCATGAGGAGTATCAACGCACCGAACAGCAGCGTCGTCACCGACATCTGGGTCTGTGATTCAACTTGTACCGTGATGGAACGGTCGCGTGCCTCGAATTTCCGGTTATCGACGGTAACCTCGGCGTTCAACTTCGCCTGATATTCACCGACACCGATGTCCGCTGGCGGACTCAACGTCAGTTGTATCTCCTTCTCTTCATTCCTTGCCAGTGAACTGATGACTTCAGGGACAACACTGTATTTCCAATCGGTGTTAACATCAACGATCATACGGATGTCAACGAGGTCCCGGGTACCGATGTTCTGCAGCGTCGCTGTCATGTTGACCTCTTCGCCAATTTTGATCGTCTGGAACGCGTTCTGCACGAACACTTCGATTTCTGGCACACCTTTCGGAATGAGTTCAAACCGCTCGACACCGCCTTGTATGCTCGCAATCTGATCAGCAGGTAGATCCAACCGATTATTAACGCCTCCGAGTTCATTCGCTTCCGCTTCGTCGAGCACCGCGACATAGAACTCAAGTGTGCTATCAAGGTAGGAGGCATCCAATTCCTCTGGGAGGTAGACAATCAAGGATAGATTTCGCTTCGATTGCTCCTGCGTAAACTTCACCTGAGACTGCCGAGAACGCGTCTCTGGGTCCTGAAACTCAAAGGAGAGACGGTTCAATAGGTTAATAACGCGCAACTGGAAGGTATTTTCTGTTTCCGCCAACCGGTCCAACGTCAAATCATAAGTAACGCTACTGCCGAGGTTCCCCTCTTGTGAGAATCGCAGCGAACTCACATTGACGACATCCAGAGCAGACTCTTTTTGCAAATAGATCAACCGCATATCGGGTTGCGGCAGTTCAGGATAATTGAGCGAGACCTTGAGGCTTTCAACATCTTTCTGGAGTTGGAATGTCAAGTCTACAGTCTCATTGTAACCGAGAATCGGGATCTTTTCCTCATAAGGTTTGACGATGTTCGTGTCGTCTGTAACGTCAAGTAAAGAGACATAAATACCGCGAATCTCGTTTGCCGCTGCGATTTCTTCAGGGGACGCGTTGCTCGACATCGATTCCGTTGTGGAAGTGTTTTTCAGTTGGAGCGTCACCATCATCTGGTTCTCAACGCGAAACTTCTTCGCACTGAGGATAGAGATATAACGTGTATCCTCCTCAAGATGGATTTTATACGGTATTTCTTGATCAAGATATTTGAGATTAACAGTGACACTGTCCACATTCCGCCGCAGTTCAAAATCAAGCGTTTTTTCCTCTCCGTCTTTCAGTTGCGGAATACGATGTTCATAAGGATAACCGATAATAGCAGCCATGTCGTCTTTGATAGAGACGTAGACATTATTGATCTCTTGTGCGGTGTTGGTGTCTGTTTCTCCTGTTTCGTCTGTTAATGCACCGTACTTAAGAACGACTTCCAAACGTCGGCGGTCCCCCTCCTTATAACGCCTTGCAGACACAACGGAAATATACGGGTCTTCTTGTTTGAGGTGGATGTTCTTATTTTCCTCACGACCCGAATACTTCAACTCTACGACGACATCTCGTATGTTCTCTTTTATGAGTTCAAACTCCAAAGTGACAGATTCGCCCTCTTTGAGGGTCTCAATCCGTCGTTCGTAAGGTTCGGTGATAATCGCCCCGCCTTCCTGCTCTTTAATCGTGACGAAAATATCATCAATCTGTGCGCTGATGATAATATCTTGTCCGACAACTTCGGAGCTTTCGACGAGTTTGACAGGAGATGAACTATTCCGCAGCGTAATTGAGAACCGCTCTCTGCCATCTTCAGATTCGTACAGACTTGTCTCTTCAACGGTGATGTGCCATTCATCTTGGAGCGATTCCAGCTCCACCCGTTGAAGTTCCAGTTTTGCTTGTTCATATTCAGAGACAGCTGTTTCATAGTCTTCCTTTGCGGTATTCACTTCGGCGACGGTGACGATGTTATTTTTTTCGTTCATCATCGCCTGGAGTTCTTCGAGCTCAATCTTCTTTTTGTCCATCAGCTTTTCTGCTGATTTCATTTTCTGACGCTCGATTTCTATCTTGATATGACGGTCCTGTTCATCTCTGGTTCTCGTGCTATTGCCATTAGGCGCGGCAGGCTCTTCTGCAAATGCCAATAGGGTAATTACAAATAGCATTCCCACGACGCTAACAAAAGCCAGCAGGAGCATCAAAGACTGAAAAACTGGAGGATTGGAAGATTGGAAGTCCATTTCTCCCTTTTCTGCTTCCAACCATCCATCCTTCCGTCTTTTTTTCCATCCTTCCATATTTTCACCTTTCAGCAGTTACCAGTTACCAGTTACCAGAGAAGAGGCGTTAGGTTAATCTAATGACTCTTGACTGGTCACTGGTTACTGACCACTGGCTACTGTTACACTGATAACTATTCCTCATCTTCCTCAGGTTCATATCCGGCGACGTAGTGCAGATAAAGTGCTTCAAGATCCTCTGCTTGAATTTCCTCACGCGTCAATTCACGCTCAAGGTTGCCTTGCACCAGAATACCGATTCTGTCAGCGATCTCCTTCGCGCGGAAGATGTCGTGCGTGGACATGAAGATGGCTTTGCCTTCCTCTTTGAGTTCACGGAGCAGATTCAGAAAATCGGCACCACCCTTCGGATCCAAACCGGAAGTCGGCTCATCAAGTAGTACAGCCTGTGCGTTCTTCATAATCGCAATGGCGATGCCTAAGCGTTGGCGCATCCCTTTCGAGAAAGTCTTCACACGGCGTGTAAACGCTTCTTCAGGGAGACCGACACGTCCAAGTGTCGCATCAAGTTCGGCGTTTGATACCTTCTTGCGTCCACCGAGTTTCGCAAAAAAGGAGAGATTCTGTCGTGCTGTAAAGTTCCGATAGAGTTCAACGTTCTCAGAGACATAAGCGAGATGCTTTTTCGCCTCCAGTGGGAACTTCGGAATCTCAATGTCGTCTATCAGCGCGGTACCGCTCGTAGGTTCGATAAAATTCAGCAGCATAGAGATCGTCGTGCTTTTTCCAGCACCGTTCGCACCGAGAACGACATAGATTTCACCGTCGTCTACTTTCATATTCAATTTGTTGACAGCTAAAACGCTTTCGTTATAGACTTTCGTGAGTTCGCGGGTTTCTAACATCGGGTTTCTCCTATAGTTGATTGCTTTGTGTCTATGATACCTGAAATATCGGTTGTCTTCAAGGAATATATATGTCGGTCCTCTGCAATACCCGCTGGTGTTCAAAAGAGCATACGGGTATGTCATGGAGAGAGATGCTTACTTTTTAGCATGCTTGGCATGGTCTTCCACTAACTTGTTGATATACGCGGATTTATGAGATTTCCAATCATCCATCGGCGGGATGTCATAGATCCCTAATTGTCGTAGATCCGGGTTGTCTTCCAGAAGTACCAATGTATGTCGTTTTAATAGGGAACGTGAATAGTCACCGAAATTTTCTATACTGATACCTCTATCTAAAAGCATCTGGAGCCACTCTACACGCGGATACCTTGCATCTATCTCATTTTCTGTAAGTTTACTGCTATAAGTTATTTTTGTCCCGTCCACCGTATGAGATATACTCACCTCGGTTTTTGAGTGTCCAGCGTTATAATTGGTGTCGAATGCGTTCATCAGTTCTTGTGCGTTTTGAGGTCCGGTGTATTTTTGAGTGGTGGTGGGTGCCTGCCACTTAAATTCAATGTTTTCACGGAACTGTATATTCGACGTACGCATTTTGGAACCGAATCTTTGCGTCTGTGTATACGAGTAACTACAACCACCGATAAAAATAGCAACCCCTAAAACTGTGAAAAGCGGGAATCTTAATAAAATATCCACGTTCTGAAAAGTGAGATTCATTTTTTTTCTCTCCTATGTTTGGTATCTTCTAACACGAAGATACTGCATCCATTTAGCCGCATTTTTCAAGTTTAACCTGAAAACAATATATGTCCTATGTCATATAGACGCGTTTTAAGGGTAAAAAGGTTGCAATATTTTTCACAAGTATTGAATCTCTGCGATAAAACCTACTGTCAGAGGCACCCTATTGGATTAATCTCTTTTTTTGTGAAAAATTCAAAAAAAGAGCGCGACAAACCGGATACTTAGGAGGCGATGCATTATCTCTTGTTCTATGAGCATCATTATCTGGGTGTTTCATTAATCTTACTGGTACTTGGCTGTCTACACTACAGCGGTGGATAAGGAGATCTCTTCTGCATGTTAGGGTTTGGTTCTTGGGGTGGGATCGGTTTTTTGGAACGTTCAAAAGCCTCTTGGATACGTTTGAGTCGTTTCCTTGCATCCTCAAGTTTTTTCACATATTCAAGCTGTTGTAAATTGGATTGTTCCTTACCACGCTCAACTGTTTTCTTGGCGCGTTCAATCCGTTTCTTGGTGTCTTCAACTTTTTTCTTGAGGCGTTCAATTTGTTTAGTTACCAACTTATCGATATAAGCGACTTTATAGGCTTCCCGATCATCCATTATAGGCATGCCAAGAAACCCGATTTTCCGTAAATCTGGATTGTCCTCCAAAAATGCCAAAGTATGCCGCTTTGATAGGTAGACCCTATAATCGCTGAAATTCTCTATAGTGATACCTCTCTGCAAAAGCATCTGGAGCCACTCTACTCGTGAATATCTCGCGTCTATTTCACCCCTAATTGCAAGTTCGCTGCTATAAACGACACCATCGTCACATATTGCTATCACTTTAGCTTTTGAATACTTTTGGTTGTACGCCGCATCAAAAGCGTTCATCAATCCCTTCACGGTTTGTGGTCCGTCATACTCTTCAGGAGTCGTGAGTGGGTTTGGCGACCTGTTTTCTATTGATTCTATGAAAGAATTGACTGTTTGCGAGTCTGCTTGAAACCCGAAAAGAGTCGTGAACCCGAAAACCATCAGAATTGCGAATATTCGAGCCATGTTTTTGCGTTTCATTGTCATTGCGTCTCCTTAGTTAAAAAATATTTTCCTTGAAAAAATAGAGCCTTCAATTATAAATGATCCAGTTTGTAAGCAGAAAGGGTGCATAATTTCGGAATTGGTGTGTGCATCAAATATCTAATCTAAAGAATTTTAGAAACGCTACGGTTGTCAACACGACCGCAAAGAAGCAGAGCAGCAGCACATCCACAACCGATTGACGAAGCGTTTCCACTAAGGTGTCAGTTGCTAAAGGTGGCGGCTGTATAATTTGAACAATATCAGTCGTTGTGTACATTCTGTTGGTGGCATAATCATCGATTTTGCTGAACAAAACTGTATCGAGCATATCATAATAGCGATCACCCGTTTGAAGGTAATTGCTTCTTTGCACCTTTCCAGTCTGTGTTAAGTTTGTCGCGAGATAGATAAGAGAAGATGTCGGTGTGATTCGGGAAAGCGTTTCACCCGCCTGTTCTTGTCGTTTTGTTTCACGGTTGTAGTCTCGATCAAGCCTATTCGCGTGATCCTGGAATTTTAATCGATGTTCCTCTGCAAGAGGTTTCATGAGTTCATTTATCTTGTTGCCATCTACCATTATACGTCCTTGATCATCCGGCGGGATTTCCATGATCATTTTCATTTTTTGATTTTCAAATTCCGCCTTGAAATCGTCTCTCAGGGCGTTCTTTTCCATATAGACGCTCTGGGCAGTTCGTGCTGGGGCGATAACCTTCGCTGCAAGAAAACCGAGGCGTGGCGTAATCAACACGGCGAACACCCAAATGGTGAAAGCGATAATGAGTGCTGTTTTGGCACTGTCCAAGTAGGTGGAAATCACCGTCCCTATTGCAAAAAACACCCCGATGTAGAGGAGCGAGATGACCGTCAGACCGAGGACTCGTGGAAAAATATCTGGCTCACCAAGAGGAAACCCTTGCCAGACAAGCAGAAGTAAGCCGAATAGAAGCGACACCAGAAACGGAACAACGAACACAAGGTAGCCACCGATTAACTTGCCCCACAAAAAGAGATCGCGCGGCACGGCGTTTGATAGGGTAATCCGAATCGTGCCAACTTCTCGCTCCCCAGCAACAACATCAAACGTAAACAGCAACGCAAGCAGGCTGAAAACCGTGCTAACCACAAACAGAAAATCGAGATGCCCTAACAGTTGGGAGAGCGGGGCTGAAAACGTCGATGGTAGCCCATATGTAATTCCGTTGCGCGTCATACCAAGATAACTTGGCAGTGAGTCCTCTAACCCCTTTGCAAAGACGCTCAAAGGTGTCGGTTTGAGGATAAGTTTGGAAACTTCAATCTCCGGTTCCAGCGGCATCTTCGGATTCATTGTGGTTTCTTCAGTGGCTGTCAGTTTAACGGCTTCTTGGTAATCCACTAAGTCTTGGCGATAGCTTCGGTAATTGATAGAAAGCGTGAGCGGAATAAGCAGGAGACACATCAAAAGGAGCGCGACAAATCGAACACTCAAAATGTGATGCATCATCTCTTTCTGAATTAGCGTTAGAAACATGTTTTTACCTCGTTTACATTCACAGCATCGACGATCACGGTAGACACTGATTGCTACTTTTCGGCATCAAATAACTTGTTGACCTTTTGTGAAAGGTTTTCTGGCTCGAAGTCTATAAACACATCTTTGACAACGAGTTCCCGATTTAAAAGAAGCGTTATGAGTTCCATTTGCGGTTTGGACGCGTCTCTATTGAGAAGCGTCTGCAGCTGACCGTTTTTATCAACCCAGATGGGCATCGAAAGTTGGTGTTTCTCTTTGAACGCCTCAATTGCTTTCGCGGAATCATCGGTGCTAATACCAACGGCTTGTAATTGGGTAGTATCGTAGTTTGCAAGCAGTTTCTCCATCTGTTTTAACTTTGGTCCACTGGTGGTAGCATCCGTTGAAAAAAGGTTCACGAGGACAAATTTATCACGGAGTGTTTCTAACTTAGCAGGTTTTCCCGAAAGGTCGGTCAACACGATGTCTGGCATCGGTTTCTCCAATAGAAATGCAAATTTTTCACGATCTATGGATGCCGTTGTTACTTGATTGAGCAGTGCTTTACCCTCTGGTGATTCAAGAAACGCCTCGCCGAATTGTTCTCTAAGTTTCGCCTGTAGGTCGTCCGTGGGCTTAATTTGGAAGACGGTTCTATTGACTTGATTATTACCGCCTTTGAGAGGCTGATCTTCTATCTGATTTCTGACTTCTTCGGGCAGATCTGACGAGGAATTCGTTTGGATGGAAATGGCGTTCACTGTGCTGTTGTTATAAATTTTTCTCTGCGGTCCGTTACGATAAATTTTTCCACTGACGCTTAGATTGAGCAGATGATGTTCGCAGCGCACGATAGGCAGCATATCGCCTTCTATTTCCAACAGAAGTTCCTGTCCTGCTTTCTGATCAGGACGAAATTGATAAAGATAACTACACGGCAGTGTCGGGTCCGAGCCGCCTACGGTTAGTACGCCGGGTACTCCTGCTGTTGTATCTGCAGGACAAAGCAGCACGTTTTTCTTCAGATATTCTGGAGAAAGTTCGGAGAGCCATTGCGGTTCCGTATCTACTTCAGCGCGATAATTTTCAAGGGCAAGTTGTATCTGTCTTAAATTCTCTCTACATTTTTCAATCTCTTTGGCATCGTTGGGGTTTTGCTTTTCTATAGGCGAGGTTAACTCGTAAGGATAGGCATCTGTCAAAAGGAGACGGTTTAAATGAATCAGAGAATCGCCGCTCTCTGGATTTTGTGCAAGAAATTCCTGGGTCCATTCGCTGAGTCTAATATCAGCAAAACTCTCGGCATCGTAGAGCGGACCTACTTGGAGGCATCGGTTCAAATCATCAAGCAGTGCTTTCTGAAGTTCTGCGGACGGATTGCTTATACCATCATATTGGTCTAATAGTTGTTGTGTCTCGGCAGAGAATTGCGCAGCTATGTGTTGCGATATGACGGCGCGCGTGTCTTGAAGTTTCACCGCTAAACTGCCGGGGTCTTTAAGATCTTCGAGGTGAAGCAGAAATTGGTTCTCGTCTGCCAAAGCAGCTGAAGTTAAAATCAAGAGGGTTGTGACGGTGAACAGTAGAAGTGATCTGGAATCGCTGATTTTCAATCGTAAAACTATTTTTCGCATATCAAAATCTCCATGTGCATAGAATCTCATCAAATTCAGGCGAAGTCAGTGAATAGCCACTGTTTTTCTACTGAATTTTCACAGTAAGTATCACTTTTCGGGATTGTATTGCTGTATTACACACTATTTGTCCAGAAAAGTTGCAAACACTGGAGATATTGTTAAGTGATCAGTAGTGGAGGGCTGACGATTTAATACCTCAGATATCCAATCTGAAGAATTTTAGAAACGCCACGATCGTTAACACGACTGCTAAAAAACAGAGCAGCAACAGATCTACCGCTGAGTGACGGAGGGTTTCTGATAAAGAGGTTTCTGCCATATCTGGCGGCGGGGCAATTTTCTTTGGTTTTGGAGGACTAGGGGAGGTAAATCGCGCTATCGTCGCAAATTGATCGTCTCTGATTTCACTGAAATACTCTTCCTCAAGTAGGGTATAGTAACGAGTACCCGTTTGGAAATAGGTGTTTCTTTTTATTTTTCCGGTCTCGGCTAAATTCATTGCGAGATAAGTGAGCGAAGATGTTGGTGTGATTCGAGAAAGATTTTCTCCGACCGATTCTTGCCGCTTTTTTTCACGCTGGTATTCTCGCTCGATTTTGTTGGCTTGCTCCTGAAATTTTTGTCGATATTCGGCATCAATCGGTGCCCTGAGTTCATCTATTTTTTTCGCATCCTCGTTAAAGTTAATAGAGGTTCCCAGCGTTTCGACGATCTTTCCGCTAATCGCTTGTTCCTTTTCTGCATTGAGATTATTGCGAATCGCCGTTTTTTCCATATATACGCTCTGAATCGCGCGTGTCGGAGCAATGAGTTTGGCGGTCAGAAACCCAACGCGTGGGGCAATCAGCACCGCAAGTACCCAAACGGTAAAAGCGACGATGAGTGCTGTTTTGGAATTGTCTAAATATGTGGAAATTACGGTCCCTATTGCAAAAAATACGCCAATGTAGAGCAGCGAGAGTAAGGTCAAACTTAACACACGTAGGAAGATACCAGACTCACCCAAGGGGAACCCTTGCGAGACAAGTAGGAGTAAACCTAAGAGAAACGATACAAGGAACGGAACGACAAAGATAATATATCCGCCAATCAACTTACTCCATAAGAACATATCTCTTGGTAATGCGTTTGCCAAGGTTATCCGAAGTGTTCCAGCTTCTCTTTCGCCCGCGACGGCATCAAACGTGAACAACAGCGCAAGCAGACTGAAGACAGTGCTGACAATAAACAAAAAATCGAGGTTACCCAGAGCGGAGGAAAGCGGGGCTTCTCCGAGTGATATTGATCCTTGTTTTACGCCGTTGCGTGTCATACCAAGATAACTCGGAAGTGATTCCTCCAACCCTTTCGCAAACACGCTTAAGGGAGTCGGTTGAAGAAAAAGTTTAGAGACTTCCGTATCTGGGTCTGGCGCATCAGGAGGCTTCTCTTCAGATTCCGCGACCGAAAGTTTAAGGGATTCCTGATAATTGACTTGGTTTTGGAGATAATTGTGGTAGTTGATATGTAAGGTGAGCGGAACAAGCAAGAGACACATCACGAGGAGGGCAACGAACCGGACACTGAGGATATGATGCATCATCTCTTTTTGAACGAGCGTCGTTAACATTTAGCGCACTCCTTATGCAGTGGACAAAACCTACCTTTCTTCTACAAAGGTGGATAAGTTGACTTCTTTTTCTCGCTTCGGTTTAGTTCTTTAGTTGGCGGTTTGGTCGTCTTGTTATCTTCCAGAGCCTTTTTAATGTGTTCTAAAACCTCTTTGACCTGTCCGGCTGCGTCCCATCTGTTTTGACGTTCCAAATCTTCTACTGTTTGTTCTAATTGGGTTACAAGACGTTGTAGAGGTGAAAGAGTCGTCTCTTCAGGTTCGTTGTGGAATTGCGGAATCTGCGGGGGTGTTGGAACATTAGGAACTTTCGCGATACTACTTTTGGCAGCTTCTAACCGTTTTCCTGTAGCCTCTGCTGGCGTTTTCCAATTCCGAGTGTAGAACCTTACAAACCTTTTGATGTAATCGGCTTTGTAGGTTTCCCATGCATCTATCGCTGAAGTACCGTGAGTCTCAGTTTTCCAGAGATACGGACTATCCTCCAAAAATGCTAACTGATGCCGATGTGCCATACAGAAAAAATAATCAATAAGACTTTCTATAGTAACGCCTCTCTCCAAAAGAAGTTGAAGCCATGCTGTTCGAGGGTACCGTGCATCTATTTCACGGTCCTTAAACGTGATAGGGACACCCTCTTTTGAGAGCAGTTCCGACAAGGCATGAATCCCCATCATTTCGTCCCGTTTGATTTCAGCGATACTCGATTTTGAGAATACGGTCACTACGGTACGTGAGTGCTTGCGGTTGTAAGCTTCATCAAAGGTGTTGATCAGTGCTTGTACGGTTTGTGGACCTGCGTATTCTTTAGAACCGTATGAGATTTCCTCATCGAATTCTGCCCGCACCAATGCCATCTGTGACGGATCCCACTTATCTCTTGCGTGTACCCATGTTATCGCCTCGCCAAGTACGATCAGTTCTGCTTGTGATCCGAAAAGAGAGGAAATACTCAAAACTATCAAAAGTGTGAGCATCTGCACAATTTTTTTACATTTCATTGCATTGTATCTCCTTTGTTAGTTTTTCGCTCATTTAGGCTCGTAAAAGCGTCGCTGCTATCGCTGAAACGCGCGTTTCCGTCAATTAATACTTTACTGCACACCCTCTGCGTAGAAAAGTTCCCAGAAAAGTTGTATAAAAACCGTGGTGCTAAGTGCCTAACAATTCAGTCTTGTATTCTTCAACAATTGCTTCTAAAACGGATTCGGGAATATCGTCCAGCTGTGACGCTAATTCCTCTTCAACGTTAACCATCATGCTATGGTCAAACGTTTCACGTTCAGCGCACGGATCCAGATATTCACCGTGTGCTTCCAATAAAACTGCCAATCGTGCTGGTGTCAAGCCTTCAGAGATACCGTGCAGTCCCCATGCTGTGCCGCGGTAGCCTTTCTCATAATCTGCACCGAGGTGTTTCTGTAGAATTTCCTCTCTTTCGGTCCCTTGGGCACCGCTGTTTTCGAGTTCTTCCGCGGCAACGATTGCACGCGGATCCAGCTCCACTTGGAACGCAGTGGAGGCATCCGCCGCTGCGACGGGATAAATTTTATAGTTTTCCATGTTGTTCTCCATTCGTTAGAAAATATAAGGGCGGTCAAAAGGATTAGAGCCGCCCATCATCTCCACACATACGGAAAAGGTTTCTATACGACTGCAGAAAGTCCGCCATCAATATTGATTGCCGTCCCCGTAATAAACGACGCGCATTCTGAGACAAGGAATGCCACGAGATGTCCTACTTCACCCGGTTCACCTAAACGTCCGAGCGGATGTTCCGCACCACGTTCCTCCCAGTATTCCGCAAGCGTACCCGGAGACCCCACTGCTTTCCATGCCCGTTCGCCTTGCGCACTTTTAATAGAGGTGAGACAGACAGTGTTAACCAAGATTTTGTGAGGTAAGAGTTCTTTAGAGAGTGCTTTTGTCAAAGCGATGCCTGCGGCACGGCTCACCGAGGTCGGGCATGAACCGGCACCGGGTTGTTTACCTCCCGGATGCGTGATATTGATAATCCTACCGCCACCGCTGTTTTTTAGATGTGGGATCACCAACCGAGCGCAGCGAACTGCACCCATTAATTTAAGGTCTAAGTCATCATACCACGCCTCGTCGCTCATGCTTTCAAACGCACCGCCTGCGGATCTGCCGGCATTGTTAACTAAAATGTCAAGTTTGCCGAACCGGTCTGCGGTTTGACCGATAAAATTTTCCAGTGTCTCCGGTTTCGTTACGTCTGCCGGGATAGCGAGTACGTCGCCACCGGTTTGTGTGCGAATCTCTTCAGCGGCATCTGATAGGACGGTTTCGCGGCGTCCACAGATCGCGACTTTCGCTCCTTCTTCACACAGACGAAGCGCGATCCCTTTGCCAATCCCCTCGCTTCCTCCTGTGATGACAGCAACTTTTCCAGTCAATCCGAGTTCCATAATGCCTCCGTCTGTTTTTATCCATTTCTACTTGGATAATATAATCGTATCGTAGGTTGGGTTGAGCGGGAAATCACTAAGAACAGCGCGCTCTACAAAGGATGTCCATTGTCAGTAACCAATCAATTGTATGGATAAGCATAGCGAAACCCAACACTGCAAACTGTAGCACATCCGTTTGGTTTCACTCTTTTTTTTTTTATTTTCAGGTGCTTGGTAAGTTTGAACACCGTTGCTGCTATAATATTATTAAATCAGCGAAGCGATCGCCTGCGGCACTGCCTTGAGTACATCGCTTGCAATAAGTCCGTGCATGCCTAATCTTTCCGAGACGATGTCTCCCGCTAAACCGTGTATATAAACAGCGAGTGGAGCTGCCCTTTCCGTTGATAATCCTTGTGCCATCAGTCCTGCAATGATGCCTGTCAGGACATCGCCCATGCCGCCTGTTCCCATGCCCGGGTTACCGGTGGAATTGATCCACACGTTTCCATTTGCGTCAGAAGTAACGGTAGGCGCACCTTTAAAGATGAGTGTTACGCCCTGTTCACTCGCATACGTTTGTGCCGTACGGATTCTGTCTGCTTCTAACGTAGACACTGGCGTATTCGTTAACCGCGCCATCTCGCCAGGGTGTGGTGTTAGCACTGTCTCTTTGTCTAAGAACGACATGATTTCTGGCGTTTGCGCGATAGCGTTCAATCCATCAGCATCAATAACCATACGGCCACCGAGTATATGTTTCCGGTGCTCACGGATCAGTTGGTGAACAAGTGCCACTGTATCTGGATGTTGGGAGATGCCGGGACCTATTGCCAGCACAGATTTTGTCTGCGCCGCGAATTCAAGGATAGTTGATATTGCCGATGTCGATAAGCTGCCTGTCTCCGTTTCCGGTAGTGGAAGCGTCATCACCTCTGGCAACAGACCTTCTAAGATCGGGTTCAAGTTTTTTGGGATTGCGAGTGTTACCAATCCTGCGCCAGCGCGCAAAGCCGCCTCACTTGCGAGTGCTGCCGCACCCGTCATACCGGTAGAACCCGCCACGACAAGGACACGACCATAACTCCCTTTGTGTGAAGCAGACGGACGTTGCGGTATCCATTCCGATGCTTGTTCCGCCGTTGTCCAATGGACCTTAATCCCTTGTGCCTCCACAACCTGTTCCGGGAAGCCGATGTCAACAACTTCCAATTTTCCAGCGAGTTCAGCACCCGGATGCACTAACAAGCCTCGCTTAGGTAGACCTATGGTTACCGTTCGGTCTGCTTGTACACAGATGCCCAACGGATTTCCTGTATCCGCATCAAGACCGGAGGGTAGATCAACGGAGAGGATAGGTGCGGAGAGGCTATTGATAGCATCAATGAAGCTGGCAATTGGATCCCGGACCGCTCCGCGCAACCCTGTACCGAAAATGGCATCTACAAGGAGTTCACAATTCGTCATCCAACGCTTCCACGCTTCCACGCTTCCACGCTTCCGTGCTTCCTTTTCGCCCAAGATTACCTCGATACGTAGTCCCAGGTTTTTCACAACCTGAAGGTTGATGTCTGCCTCGCCTGTGAAGCTCTCTGCTGGCGAGACGAGGCAGATATGCACATCGTGTCCTGTGTGGGCAAGTTGGCGTGCGATGACCAAACCGTCACCGCCGTTATTACCTTTGCCGACAAGGATACCGATCCGTTGTGCTGTCGGATAGTGCTGTTCAATTGCGCCGACGATGGCACTCCCAGCCGTCTCCATGAGAACAATACCGGGAATGCCGATGCCTTCAATAGTGTCCTGATCGATTTGACGCATTTCCGCCGCAGTCACGACTTTCATGCAGCACTATCCTGAAGTTTGTCAGCGAGCACTAACAAATGTGCTTCCATCTGCTGTGCTGCTTGTTCTAAGTTTTCTCGCTCTATCTTTACCTCTTGAACCCTCTCGTCTTGATGCGTCTGGAGGCAGAAGTTCAGATTTGTTCGGAGATCAAAAAGGCTCTGTTGGATATGGTCTTGGAAAGAACCTTCTGGGTACATCCATCTTCTGCCTCGTGTTTGTCGTAAGTTGAAATGGCAGTGTCCGTTATCGCCACCGAAGCAGTCGAAACGCATAATTTCGTCGTCGTAGACGTACAGTGATGCTGCCGGACCGCGTCCGCCAGCATCATCGCGCCAATATGCCTGTAGTCGGACGTTATCCTGTATCGGATATTCCACGAGGTCATGTTTTCGATTTGCCATCTGTCGTCTCTCCTTAGGTATTTCTGCGTAGTTAAAAGAACCGCGCCTACACTAACAGGTAAAAAAGTGACTTGCCAAATACATCTTGACAGTCAAACAGAGTTGCGCTAAAGTATAGCAGCATTAAATACAAGCGTCAACATCCAAATTAGACTATTGCTATGTCATTGATAAAATAATCCAAGGAATGGAGTAAAAACGTGCATATTTCCGTTGCTGACGCGCGAGAACTCGCGGAAACTTATTTGGAAAAATGCGGCATGTCTCCAATGGATGCCGCTATTGTCGCGGATATCCTATTAGAGGCGGAACTCCGGGGACGAAAAACACACGGCTTTATCCGATTAACCGGAATCAAGAACCGTTATAAGCAAGGCGAACGGACTGACATTCGGATTGACAAGGAAGTCGCACTCTGCACGCGAATAGATGGCGGAAACCAACCCGGCTATCTCGTCGCCTATCGGGCGATGGAACTTGCGATTGAACGCTCGAAACGCAACGGTGCGAGCATCGTCGGTGTCTATAATACATCACACTGTGGTATGGCAGGATATTATGTCGATATGGCGCGAAAAGCCGATACCGTCGGCTTACTTTTTGCGGATTGTCTGCCCCGTATTACACCCGAAGGCGGCACCGAGGCACTGCTCGGAACAAACCCGATCGCTGTCGGAATCCCATCTAATACAGTACCCCTCCTATTTGATATGTCTACCGCTGCAATCACTAATGGCGATCTGCTCGTCGCTATCCGAGACGACACCGCAATCCCTGAAGGACTCGCTTTTGATTCAGAAGGCGAACCAACAACGGATGCCGATGCAGCGTTGAAGGGGAGTGTCCGTCCGTTTGGCGGTCATAAAGGGTTCGGACTTGCACTTGTAACACAAATCCTTGCGGGAGTCTTAGTCAACGCTGCGACAATTCCGCCACCCGGTACCAACTACGGTCTACTCATTGTTACAATAGACCCGACAAGTTTTGTACCGTTGGCGCAATTCAAAACAGAAGTTGACAAACTCGTCAAACGCGTTAAGGAGAACCCAAGAGAATCAGGGGTTACAGAAATTCTGATACCAGGTGAACGAGCCTACCGTCAACGCGAAACACATCTCGCCGACGGTATCCATTTAGACGAAACGCTTATGAGTCAATTAAACAGATTATAGGTGCGATCACAAAATCGTACCGAAAGGGAGATTACTATGGCAGCTTTTAAAGCAGGTATCATCGGTTGTGGCGGACGTGGACGCGCCCATGCCCGTGGATATCAAGCATCTCCAGACGTTCAGATCGTCGCGTGTTCCGATCCATTTGCAGACGCACGGGACGCTTTCGCAGAGCAGTTTGAGGTGCCCAACACCTACGAAAATTATGAAGAGATGTTGGAAAAAGAATCGCTCGATTTCGTCAGCGTTTGCACCTGGATCGCGCTCCATAGGGATATGGTCATCGCTGCTGCGAACAGCGGCATTAAAGCCATCCATTCCGAGAAACCGATGGCACCCACATGGGGCGATGCCAAAGCACTCTATCAGGCCTGTGTTGATAATGATGTCGTCATAACATTCTGTCATCAACGCCGTTTCGGTGCCCAGTTCATAAAAGCGAAACAGTTGGCAAACGAAGGCGCGATTGGTGAACTCCGACGACTTGAAGGATCGTGTCCAAATTTGCTTGACTGGGGAACACACTGGTTCGATATGTTCCTTTTTTATAATAATGACGAACCTGTTGACTGGGTAATTGGTCAAATAGATGTAGCAGAAGAAAAACTCGTCTTCGGAACGCAAGTTGAGACGAGCGGTGTATCATGGGTCCGCTGGAAAAACGGTGTAGAAGGCTTGTTGACCACCGGCGGTGTCTCTTTAAACGGGTTCGCAAACCGCCTCATCGGTACGGAGGGGATTATTGATGTCGGCGGCGGCGCGTCGGTACGACTGCTCCGAGCAGGTGCCGACGGTTGGGAAACCCCTGATTTAAGCGATATTCCGAAAGGCGACGATACGGTCCTCTCTGTACTTGATCTGGTTGACAGCGTTAAGACCGGACGCGAACCGGAACTCAGCGGACGCAAGGCGATTCAGGGTGCCGAACTCATTTTCGCGACCTATGAATCGAGTAGACGGCGAGCGAAGATCATTTTACCACTCACCGTTGACGATTCCGCGTTATTGACGATGGTCGCAAATGGCGAAATCGGTTAGTCTCTGTTCTATAATCTACAGGCGCGGTTTGTTACTGCGCCTTGTCGTCATATTACATTCCTCGCGGTTTTCTGTAATTTTTATCAACCTAATCGGGTTTTTTGCGTCTAAACATCATAAAGGGGTTGCTCTGCATTTATCCCCAAGAGCATGATAATTAAAGGATTCAGAAGCAGTCAATAGATACAAAAAAGTTCTCGACACACTCCCTTTGATGCCAGAGGCGTGCGCAATAGAGTGTCCTATGTGTAAAAAACACATAGTTTAAATGCCGCTTGTTGTATTGAAACGTGGAGGTGCCGATACCGGTGTAGGACAACCGAACCTGCCCGGAAAATTTGTGAATCAACGCGAAGCACCGAACCTTTGCAATTTTTCGGACTCGCGAAAAGCAGGGAGAAACGAGTGTCAAAAACTAAAAATATGTCCGGTGTTAATTACGAACCGGGACACAAAAGTCGAAACCAAAGCAAGCAGCAAAACGACCCATCCACTCAATCGCCAATCCGTTCTATTTTGGTGAATTTTCTCGGTTTCAGCAAAGCTCGCAAACTTAAGCTCACTATTATAAGTCAGATTTTCGTTTGTCTCGCAATCTTGATGGTACCTACCAATGTTTGGGCGGCACTTATTGTGTCACTGTCCGCTGTTGACACCGATGGAGATGATTCTGTTTTCAACGGGGCAGAACAGAAATTACATATCACTGTTGGATTAACTGGGACTGGTGGAGATTTTCCTGGTCCGTATACCTATACCCTCACAGTTAATGGAGCTAGTATTATTGGTACCCAGAAACGCGAGATATCTATAAATCAGACAAAAACTCACGATTGGGATGGAGGAAATCTTTCCGACGGAACATACATAATTCGGCTTGAAGTCACAGACGAAATAGATGATGATCTCTTTGTCTTAGAACCATTCTCGACCGACGTGTCGGTGACATTAGACAAAACTGCTCCAGATATTTCGATTGGCACCGACACATCAGAATTCTCACCAAATGGCGATCGAGTCCTTGATAGGATTAACGTCTTTTATGGCACAAACGAGGGGCTTAAAGAGAGTAGGTTGGAATTTTTCCGGAAAACAGGTGAAAACGAAACCCTATTTGGGCAGTCTGTTAACCTGAGTACAAGTGAGGGCGGTCATAGCTACGTTTGGAATGGTGGTGATGGCGGACGCAGAGTTTTTCCGGATGGAGAGTATGTATTAAAACTTCGAGTCGTTGACAAGGGCGGGAATTCTGCCCAAACGCAAACGATTCCTATTACCATTGATACAGAAGCACCTCTAATATCTCAAGTGACTGCCAATGAGAACTTGACACTTGTTGATGGCGCTTTTATTAATGTTCCCATCCAGTTGATTAAGGTGACAGCAGATGCTGCTGGAGGAACGCCTCTTGATTTCACTTCTAATCGAACCAGACTGGAAGTGAAAAAGCAAGGCGGTGCTGCCGTGCAGGGATCCCCCAGTTACGATGCAACAGCATTGACATTTGCCTTAGGCAATCGCTTGGACACAGCGTCGGAAAATGGGAAATATACCGTTTCAATCGCTGTCGCCGATAGGGTCGGAAATACCGTTGAGCAAACGTTGGATTTCACTTTTGATAATGTTGCACCCAATTTGACGGAGGTTGCCACATCAAATGGCGCGTTGATCCCCGGCGGTGGTGTTAGCACAGAAACGAATTTTATTGAAGCGACGCTTAACGATAACCTCCAGGACGGTCTTAATTTCTCTGACTCCACGATTCGTCTTACCGGACCCGACGGGGCTGTGTTAGGACGACAGACACAACCCGTTGCTAATAAAATCCGTTGGACCTTCTTATCGCCCCTCTTGGCACGCGACGGCCTCATGGATGGTGTGTACACAATTGAGATTAACGGAGTCGATAAGGCTGGAAACCAGACAGGGGCTTTACAGATACCATTCATTTTTGATAACCTTCCACCGGTTGTCACCTTAGGTTCTACAGAAGAATCTCCATTCACACTAAATCAGAACACGATTTACCACGCACAACCGCTTCCACAGATTGTCGCAACCTTTGATGATGCCGGGGTCGGTGTCGATTTGCGTGGCGACACTCGTATCGTTTTCGGAATGAGAGATGCTGATAGCGGACTCAATACATTTCCCGGACGCGTCGTTCTGGCACAGGATACCGGTCAATTAACTTACGTCTTGGAAAGACCGCTGACGAGTCGAGACGGAAGACAAGATGGACGCTATGTCCTCAACGTTCAGGCTACCGATACCCTCGGCAATACGGAGACTTACAACTACGATTTTGTCTACGACACACAGATTCCTACACTCACCTCTACAGTTCCCGCTGCCAATGCAACCGTTTCGGAACTCTCACAAGTGCAGGTTGTACTTGATGAAGCAACCAGCGGCATAGATTTCATTCGGAGCACCTTCCGATTGACTCGTGATGTCAATGGAGAGGCAATAGAGGTGCCTGTAAATCTAACCAGTAACGGCACGGATGCAGCGACTTTGACACTCGCACAACCTATTGCTTTAGACGGTTCCGATGATGGTACCTACATAATCGAAATTTCTCCGACCGACTTAGCCGGTAACCTCGGTGTTACCGTTCAACGCGAATTCTATCTCGTGAGTCAAGGTTTCCGACCTGAGATTCGATTGACGATGCCGGAGACTAAAACGGTCAACAATCTTGTGATGGCTACTGCGGAACTCAGCGGCTATATCGGTGCCGGTATTGATTTCGATGCGTCAACGCTGACCGTCAGGAACGCGCAAGGCACACTGACCGCACAGGCAGAACCTGAACACGATAGTATCAATAACCTGTTAATTTGGAACATTGAGGGCGTGCTACCACGCGACGGCAGTGCCGATGGTGAATATACCCTAACGGCGACATTCGTCGATTTTACCGGACGACGTTTCACACAACAATTTCAACGCCTTTTGGATACCCAAATCCCAGTCGTCGAGAGTGTACGGATTGCAACCGACTCCCAACCAGAACTTTCCACCGGTAGTACAACAACCGTTGCCGAAGACTTTTCGCAGATCATCATAACCTTTGAGGACACACCGGAAAGGACTGTTAGTGGGATTGACTTCGCTAATACCAGTGTCACGCTGACCAATCCGGCTAGTGAGAACATCGCTGTGAACAGTTTTGATGACGGTGGAAATGTCTTAACGCTCGCGTTCCAACCCTTGACCCAGCGTGGTGAATATGTTCTCACGGTTACACCACAGGATTTGGCTGGAAACCAGAGTACCGCGCCGCTTGTTTACAGGTTTCGTGTCGGTGGACTCTTACCGACAGTCACTTCGGTTCTGATTGGCGATAAACTCGGCGTTATCGTTTACGTCAACGGGGATGCTTCGGACATCGTCGCGACTTTCGCTGATTTGAGTGGTGCCGGGTTAGACTTGGACGATGGCGGTTCAACGATCGCGGTAACCAGTGAAACCGGTCTCCCTATTCCCGGTATTACAACCTCTAACGGCACAGATCAGTTGACGTGGATACCCATAGTGCTGCCCGCCAATGGCAGTGCTGATGGAAGTTATACTGTCGTCGTTACACCGAAAGACAAAGCCGGTAGGCAAGGCGATGTTACTTATCGTCAATTCGTCTACGATACACAAGAACCACGCATTACAGATGCTACACCGATTTCATTGACGCAACCCGGTACTTATATCAGCGGCACGCTCTCGCAATTTCAGTTTACCGTTGAAGATGTGGGACCGGCAGGTTTAGAACTCTCAGAACAGACGATAGAACTTCTTGATCCGAAAGGTGATTCCGTTAGTGCCACGCTGACGTTTGATGAGATAAGCAGTCAGTTATACCTCACGCTTGACGCACCGCTCGCACAAGATGGCAGTGCCGATGGCGAATATACGGTAAAATTACAGCTTGTTGATAGATCCGGAAATGTTTCGGGGGCGGAGCATGTTTTCGTTTACGATTCTCAAGTGCCTCGTATCTCATCGGTCTCGATAAACACCGAAGCAGCGTTGGAACTTCTCCCTCAAGAGATTGCCGAGATTGCGGAATCTATCAGCAGTATCACGCTCCAATTTGAGGAAGCGACCCGTGTCGATTTTGCGAACACCGTTGTCAGTTTGATCGGTCCCGACGGGCAATCGATTCCGATCAATATTTCCCCTGATGGTCTTACGCAACTTACCGCACGCTTTATTGCACTCACCCAAGCAGGATTGTATACACTGTCTGTCACACCGCAAGACATAGCAGGTAATGTTGTACAAGGTGCTCTACAATACGCGTTTCGACTCGATTTCGTCCTGCCGAGTGTGAGCGTTGTCGAATTGGGTGGACAGATTGGGGATGTCGTTTTCCTAAACGGTAGTAATACCACGATGGTCGCCACTTTAATTGACGGTGCCGGTTCCGGACTCGCTTTAGGCGATGATGGTTCAAGTATTGTTGTGACGGGGCCTTCAGGGGCAGTTGTGCCTGGTCAGACACGCGCTGTCGGAACGAACCAGTTGGTATGGCAACCGATATCTCTGCCGACTGATGGGAGTGCAGATGGTCGATATACCGTCACGATTACACCCATTGATCAAGCCGGAAGACAGGGCGATGTCGTTCATCGGGAGTTTATCTATGATACCGAGGGACCTCGCATAACCGCATCTTCGCCGCTCACTTTGAGTCAACCTGTCTCCTATATCAGTGGCGGTTTAGATCAGTTTTCGTTTACCGTTGAAGATGTGGGACCCGCGGATCTGCTGCTCGAATCGCAAACAATTGCGTTGATAGACAGTGCAGACGGTGTCGTTCCCGCAACGCTGACGTTTGACGAACTAACAAACCAACTCTATTTGACGTTGGCGACCCCCTTTGCTCGAGATGGTAGTGTCGATGGCGCATATACCATACGGTTATCTCTCCTTGACAGAGCAGGCAACGCTCTAAATGTCGAGCACGCTTTGATCTATGATTCTCAGGCACCGCAGCTCGCTTTGGTGATAGCGGATACAGAGACACCCGTCGAACTTATCCCACAAGGCACCGCCGAGATTTCAGAACCTGTCAGCAGTATTACCCTTCACTTTGACGAAGCAACGAGAGTTGATTTCGCGAATACCGTCGTTACACTGGTAAGTTCTGGCATCTCTACAACAACTGGTGATACTGAAGTTGTAAATATTCCGCTCACATTGCAAGATAACGGCACTTCTCAAATGACCGTCAGTTTCGTGGAATTGGACCAACTCGATACATACCTACTCTCTGTTACACCGCAGGATATAGCAGGTAACGCTGCATCTGTCCCAACGAATTACACTTTCATTCTCGATATACCGTTGCCGATTGTCAACTCTGTTGTTATAGGCGATATAGAGACGGCAGCTGGCGGCGATGTCGTTTACGTCAATGCAAGTAACGTGATTATAGGCGCGGTCCTTGAAGACCCCGCGGAAACTGGATTAGATTTCAGTTCCGATGGATCGGATATTACCGTGGCAGACACCGATAACACAATCGTTCCGGGAACAACAGGTTCTAATGGCGTAGACCTCCTGATATGGGAGCCGATAACCTTGACAACTGATGGCACAACAGATGGGAGATACAGCGTATATGTTACCCCTATTGACAAAGCAGGGCGTGAGGGGAATACTGTTTATCGGGAGTTTATCTATGATACGCAGGAACCCGAGATTCTTGTTGCCGATCCAATTGATCTGAGTCAACCCGTTTCCTATATCAGTGAGAGTTTAAGGCAGTTCCAATTCACTATCGTAGATGTCGGTCCCGCGGATCTCGTGTTAGCAGATCAGAGTGTTAGCCTACGAGATGCCAGTGGGAACTTAGTCCCGGCGCAGCTCACAAACGATACGCAAAACCAAGTTTTCCTCACACTTGACCAACCCTTACCGCGTGACGGTAGTATGGATGGTGAGTATACCGTCGTTATTGAAGTTGGAGATAGATCCGGGAACGCGCTCAGTGTTGAACATTCGATTGTCTATGACACGCAATCGCCAACCCTCGTTAGCACAAACCCGGTTGATGGGGCATTCCTTACTGAGGATATTACACAGATACAGGTAACGCTCAATGACGAGGGTGGGAGTGGTATCGACTGGGCAATGACAACCATCACACTCGTTAACCCGAGTGGACAACAGATAACCGGTGAGCTTGTTAATACCGGGACAACGACTTTGACGCTTAACACCAATCAACTCGTTGAGGATGGACGCTATACCGTCCGCGTTCAAGCTGCTGACCGAGCAGGGAACGGCGGTGTAACGTCGTTTGATCGGAGTTTCGTCCTGTCAAGAAGTCTACCTGTCATCACTTCTACAGAACCGGTTACTGCACCAGCGGACGAAGCGTTTACGAATGAAGAAATTGAACAGATAGAGGTGAATCTCGAAACCGATGATGCCAACCATCTCTCAACGCTTCGGCTCTTAAATCCTGAAAACCAAGTCGTCGCAGGACAGCAGGAGCGACTCAGCGGTAGGTTAGTTTATAATCTGGTACGTCCACTCGCAACGGACGGCTCCGAAGACGGTATCTATACCATCGAGTTTACACCTATCAGTGCTTCTGGTAGAAGCGGTGAAGTTCAGCTATTGACCTTCACCTACGACACACAGTCACCAGAAATTGAGAACGACGATGCCGTTCAATTCGTCGTCGCTGCATCCGCAGGGAATAATTCATTGACCGAGATTCGCGCCACTCTCACCGACGACACATCGGGAATTGATTGGGAAAATCTCGACGATGCATGGATAACTTTTGAGCAGCTGTCCCCGAACCCTGCAAAAGTGTCAGGACACGTATCTGAAGATAGACAAGGCACGCTGATTTTCCTTCTAACAACTCCACTCGCAGACAACGGCTCTGCTGATGGCGAGTATCAGATTACTGTTAACCCAGTAGACCGCGCGGGGAATGATGATGAACCCTATGAAAGGGTCTTCGTCTACGATACCAGTCCCCCAATGATTGATGTGAGCACACTGCTTATCAATGAGGGACCGCTACTTGTTGACCTTGATGCCGAGAACTATCCGAGCGCGGTCTCTACCACCAGTGGCATCGTTATACAAGTAAGTATCTTTGATACAGGTTTAGGTGTCAACCTGACACAATCACACATTACTGTCCGAGGACCAGATGGATCGGAAGTTGCTGGTAACACACAGCAGAACGGTGTAGACACAATCGTGTTTAAATCCGGTGGATTGACGCTACAAGGACCCTATCAGGTTACGGTTACCAGTGTAGGCAACGATTCCGAACGCCTCGGATTCGCACCGGTCGATTCCATCACAACGCAATTCCTTTACGAAACGGATGAACCAACCGCCGCTGTAACCAGTGATGGTGGCGAAACCGAACTAACGGATGAGCCGATCCTTTTTGAAGGCACAGCATCGGACCCCGAAGGAACACAGCGAGTCGGTGAAGGAGAAATAACTGTTCCGCCATCGGGTGTCTGGCTCGTCGAAATTGTAGGTACCGGCCCGGATGGACAGCCGATTGATCCAGTCCCCGCAGTTGACGATAGCGGCGCACAAGAGGAACCCTGGAGCCGTTGGTCCATCGATTTCCTGCCCTCGCGTTCCGGCGAATACGAATTAGATGTCCGGGTTACCGATAACGCCGGAAATTACGCCGTTTATGACATCGGCACCTATACGATGTCTGTGTCTCTCACCTTCCGCGGTTCGACTTATGGATGGCCAAATCCGCTCCGACTCTCAAATCGAGATGTCGCATTCTTCTCTTATGATGTCAACGTACCCCTCGGAGAGACGATTGACCTCACCTTGAGCATCTATGACTGGAGTGGAGACATGGTACGAACAGAAACCTATTCCAATGTTGTATCCGGACAGCGTAATGATCAATTGGTTAAATGGAATTTGGAGAATCAAGCCGGCACACCTGTTGCGAGAGGGCTGTACATCTTCCGTTTAGAAGCTGCTAATAAAGCAGGAAATAGCGCGAATGCTGTCGGTAAAGTGCTGGTCGTTGACTAAGTTTCTAACCCTGCTCGCAGTGCTTATTATTTATAAAAAAACACAAAAAATACCTACGTCCAAGCAGATACGAAAAATTAGGATAAGGAGAACTTATGATGCTGAAAAGAGGGGTTTCCGTTCTAATCGCAATGGCACTTCTCATAATAACCGCAGCGGCTCAAAGCGCACACGCAGTTGATATCCACGATGGCGCAGGGACAGCCGGTGCCGCATTCCTGAAAATTGAAGGCGGCAGCCGACCTGCTGGATTGGGCGGTGCCTTCACTGGACTTGCCAACGACATCAATACCATCTTTTGGAATCCAGCAGGGTTAACCGCTGTCCACGACCGCGAATTGACAGCGATGCAACACTTCTCGTTCGCCGAAATTAACAACCAAACCATCGGATACGCACAGCGCTTAGAACGGATCGTCTGGGGTGCCAGTTTCCTCGGAAGCTTCACAGAGATTGAACGACGACAGGGACCGACAGAAGACCCAGATAGCACCGCAACGGTCGGTGGGTTTGCTACAGGTTTATCTCTCGCCTATCCACTCAGTACGGCACTATCCATCGGTGGGACAGCGAAAATAATCTCAGAACAATTGGATATTCAGAATGCCTACGGTGTTGCAGCAGATGTCGGAATCATTTTGCAACTGCTTGATAATCATCTCGGTATCGGGGTGGCTGTTCAGAATGCAGGGGTTTTAGGCGGCGGCGAAAACTTACCGATGGCAGTCCGCGCAGGACTCGCTTACAGAACTTGGAAAGAAGTGGCTACAGAGGTTGAAGAATCGATGTCTGTGCAGGAGGTGTGGGCGTTGGCCGCAGACGCACATCTTCCGCTCATTGACGCGAATCCGAGTTTTCATGTCGGTATAGAGCGGTGGTTTTACAATAGTATCGCCGCACGTATCGGTTACCGCATCGGTATGAACGAGAACCCCAGCGACGGTTTGTCACTCGGTATCGGTGTACGCCGCAGCGGTGAGGACGTATTGGCGAATATTGACTTCCAATTTGATTACGCTTTTATCCCCGACGCATATCTCGGTAACGCGCATCGCGTCTCTTTCATCACGCGCTTCTAAGTAGATAGCCATCAGCAGTTAGCAAACAGCAGACAGCAAAGAGGGAAACCTTCTGTTAATCAGAAGCCTCTTTTACTGACTGCTGAAAGCCGATTGCTGACGGCTACTAAACACTCGCTTCAAGCATCCGTTCGATCGGTGCACGTGCTTTCTCAATAGTTTCAGCACTGAGCGTAATCTCGAATTCGCTGAGATCGTCGTTCTGATCGATCGCTTCGAGAATATTGGCGATTTTATTCAGGTTCACGCGTGCCATGTGTGAGCATCGAACTGAGCAGGCTGTCCAGAATTGAACTTCTGGGAACTCTTGAGCGAGGTTAGAGGTTAATTCGCACTCCGAAGCGACGAAAGCGCGTTCGAGGGTGTTTGCCGCGACCCGTTCCGCAATATCCTTCATAATCTGGCTGGTGCTACCGTAAAAATCTGCCTCTTTCAAGACATCCGGACGGCATTCCCAGTGCGCATAGAGCTTACGGTGCACGTGCCCTTTCGGAATTTCAAAGGATTCACGGATCGCGAGTAGGTCGTCGAGTGTAAATTTTTCGTGGACTTCACAGACCGCACCGCGTGCTGTATTGTCTTTGCCGGGATAGACAATATTTTTTTCATCTTTCAACTCTTCTTCCAAATTCTGCGCGAAAAAAATATCGGGTACAAAGATGAGGGTGTCCCCAGGCATAGTTTTTGCAATGTGTGCTGCATTGGCTGACGTACAACAGATATCCGACTCCGCCTTCGCATCGGCGTAACTATTGATGTAGATCATTACCGGCGCGCCAGGGTAAAGAGATTTTAGTTTCCTAACATCCTCGGCACCGAAGTTATCCGCGAGTGAGCAACCCGCTGACTTGTCGGCGACTAACACCGTTTTACTCGGATTCAGAATCTTCGCTGTTTCCGCCATAAAAGGTACACCGTTAAAGATCAGATACGGTGCCTCTGTGTTCGCGGCGTACATGCTCAAACCGAGTGAATCGCCTTGCTCCTCTTTTTCAGACAATCCGAAGACAAGCGGCTCCATATAGTTGTGACCAAGCATCACAACATTGTGTTTCTGTTTAAGGGTCCGTATTTTGTGGATGGTCTTTGCGTGCGCCTCTATGTCAAGAAACGTTAAACTGGGGTGATGACGATTGTACAGCTCCTGCTTAACGTCCTCAATACTGAGGTCCGTCGTACAGTTCGGTACATCTGTCGCGTGCGGAGTATCTCCGTTAGAATGCATGCTGATCACGCTCCAAATCAATCGCTAATAAATTATCAGTTATCAGTTAAAGAGGTATCTTCTATCAGTAGCAGGAAACATAACCGTCAGAATTAACTACGTACTGAAAGATTTTTCGCAGAAAAATCGTACTGTTAACTGACAACTATTAATAGCGATTCTTTTTTTCAGTTCAATTAGGATACCCTTAAATCAATTTCTTTGTCAAGTCCTAATATACCGAAATATCATAGAAATGCAAAATTTTTATCAAATTTACGCTGAAAAAATAAAAAAAATATCTGCGCTTCTGCTTATTTTTTCTTTTATTTATGGGTTGACACCTGATGCAGAAGGCATTTCGGCAAAATTAAGAGGGAAAATTGCGTTGGGCGTAATTCTGTCTGGCGTTGCATACACGACACACGCGCTCATTAAACGCGATAAACTCGCAGCCGAGGAACTCAGACACCATCTCGGTGTACCTGAACGGGTCGTGCAATTTGAACGGGGATTTGACTTCTGGCGGATTGAGTATTATGCGGATCGGCACTATATTTTTCGCAATAACCGTCTGCTCACAAAAACGAACTTTTCCATTTATGAAGTGCCGCGAGGTTCGGCGGCGGATCGTGGTTGGCAAACTGGAAGTTTGGAAAAGTTTGGTTGGAAGAATGGAAGAATGGAAGATTGGGGCCCCATCCGTCCTCTCTTCCACGCTTCCATTCCAGTTCCTTCCATTTTTTTGCCTGTTCTTACTGATATGCCCGTTTCAGGGTACCCCAAGTGGTGGCGACTTTACCTTTTGGACTCACTGCGAGTCCCTCAACTTGTATCTTCCGATCTTCGTCGGTTGGCAACCGAACGTTCGCTTGATCGGCAACTGTGGCTTTTACATTCGTCGTCACGAAAATTGCGTCTAACATGGTTGCATCTTCGCGCACGGCGATACGGAGGGTTGTCTCACCTGCTTCGTCAAACTCCCATTCCCGATCAAACGTTCCACCGTCTAACCAGTGATTGATACGGTCCCAGTGCCATGCAGCACCACCTGCGACCCCCCAGCGAAACTCTGTGTTCCCGGTTTGCTGCGCATTTTCATCCGGATCCGCGGGCATCCAATTAACCCAGAAAGAGTCACTATTGCCGTCCCAAGCGATGACGTGCCCCCATAACGCATAATCACCCGCTTCCGGAATATTGATGATAAAATTCGCGTGTCCTCTATCACCACCACCGGTGAGGGGTGCTCCTTCCGCCCAGATAAATTTTCCATCGGAGGCGTTATCATCGTCAGCGATAATCATAGGATCCACAATTTCATTTGCCAATTCGGCTTCAAGGGCAATTTCGACCTCTGCACTCAGTTCCACAATTCCACAAAAGAAAATAGTTAGTATACCCAGGGTCAATATTGTTCTGAATTTCACTGAAATCCTCCTTTCTACTGTCTGAAGTCCGCGGGCAGCTCTATCAAACCGCCCGCGGTAGATTAAGTCAATTTCCTATCGTCCGGCTTTAAGTCCTGCCCACGTTGTGGCGAGTTTGCCTTGCGGTTCGACAGGTGTAAGAGAATCTTCTGGGATCGGATCACGAGGATTCACTTCCGCTTCGTCTTCGGAAAGGTTATCGGTGATATAGATGACATCTAACATAGTCGCATCTTCCCGGACTCCGATACGCAGGATGGTGTCTCCTGCTGCGTCTATCTCCCATTCCCGTTCAAATGTACCGCCGTCAAGCCAGTGGTTAATTCGATCCCAGTGCCATTCGCTGCCTCCAGCGACACCCCAGCGAAACTCTGTATTGCCGGTCTCTTGGGAATTTTCGTCTGAGTCCATAGGCATCCAATTGACCCAGAAGGAGTCGCTATTGCCGTCCCAGGCGAGGACTTTACCCCAGAGCGCATAAGTGCCAGGTTCCGGAATATGAATATTAAATGTCACCGAACCGGCATCGCCACCACCTGTGAGGGGTTCACCCTCCGCCCAGACGAATTGTCCACCGGAGGCGTTCGGATCGTCGGCAATGATCATCGGCTCTTCAATCATATCTGCCATTTCTGCCTCGATCGCTCGTTCGTAACTGTAACCGATACCGCTTGTTAGCAGTAAACCGAAGATGAAAAGTGTACCTAAGACTAATGTCTTGAAACGCATAATAAATCTCCTTTTTGTGTGTTTGTAACACAAACTTCCCAGTTTGTATGCTACGATATGCTTTTATCAAACTCACGTGAGTAAATTATTGATCGTGAATACTAAAAAAAACGCTGTATTGTCTGTTCTGTAGGTTCGCGATTACAGTTTCCTTATCGGGTTCGGATTCTCCCCCACAGTTGGATTTGTAGTCCGGACGGTTCTATCGGAAGGACACCCGGACTGTTGTGCCATTTCGGTTGTGCTGCCCATGCCCCGTTATCAATCAATTCGCGGCGTTCACTGCCGTCAGCATGCATGAGATGGACAACCCATCTGCCGTCCTTCTCAAATTGGAAAGCGATGGAATCACCATCCGGTGCCCACGCAGGAACAGCCTCGTCCGTCGGTGTATCCGTGAGTGCAGTTTTGTTTCCGCCGTCTGCCGCGTCCATAATGTACAGGTCGAAATCTGCCAGTTCTACCTCTCGGTGCATCGCGGCATATACAATCCGGGTACCGTCAGGGGACCACGCCGCATAAGTATCCATTAACGGTTGATGTGTTAATCGCCGTTCAACTCGGCTGTGGATGTCAACGACGTATATATCCCAATTGAATTCCCGTTTTGAGTGGAAAACAAGCGCATTTCCGTCAGGCGACCACGCCGGTGCCTCATCTTGAAACGGGTTCTCAGTGAGATGTTCCACCTCGCCATTCGTGAGATGAAGCAGATAGATGTCGAAAGGGCCACCTCGGTTTGATCCAAAAGCGAGGCGCGTACCGTCAGGCGACCACGCCGGTGCTTTATCCGTCGCAGGGTGATGCGTCAACCGTCGCTGATGCGTCCCATCGGACTGCATCACATAAATCTCGTGGTTCCCATCACGGCGAGAAAAAAAAGCGATTTGGGTGCTGTCGGGTGACCATGTCGGATAGTAATCCGCTGCCGGGTTGTCCGTTAAATTGATGGACTGCTTTCCGGTTGTGTCCGTCAAGTAGATTTCCCAATTACCACTCACATCCGAGGAGAACGCAATCGGCACAGGTGAAGGCAGTTGACAGAAAGCATTACCCATTAATACGGAAAACATCATCAAAAAACTACCATAACATACTAACAAAATTCGCATTTTTTGTCTATAATTTTTTTCAAGTTATCAGAATTTTCCATTCCGTACTTCAAAATGGGTCGGTTTATGGAGTGTTGGACCGCCGATCCGAACCCATTCCGACACCCATTCAATCATCTGTCCTAAAGAAACGCGTGGATACCCAAAGAGTTGGTGGCATCGAGCGGCGTTGCTTAGCAATGCCGTTTCTGCTTCCTCACCCGCAAAACGTGGCGATTTATTGAATATTTCGCCGAAACGCGCCGCAAGGTACCGGATAGAGACAGTCTCCGGTCCCGTTACATTGAGAACCAATGGCGGACGCTGCGCGTGTGCAAAGGCGCGTAACGCGACGCCGTTTGCATCGCCTTGCCATATCACGTTCACATTGCCCATTTCGAGAGATACTGTTTCTTCGGTATAAACTTTTTCGGCGATGTCTAACAGGATCCCGTAGCGGAGGTCTATCGCATAATTGAGGCGTAGGATTGCCATCGGTGTGCCGAATTCCAACGAAAAATGCGTACATATCCGTTCACGGCTCAGACAGGATTGCGCATATTCACCAATCGGTGCAACCGGTGAACATTCGGTCGCGCCACCGTGCGAGACCGGTGTCAGCGGATAGACATTCCCTGTCGAAAAGACAACCAACCGAGAATCACGAAACCTTTCCGCGATACGTCCCGGCATATAACCGTTCATTGCCCACGTCAGACTTTCATTGCCGGTTGAACCGAACTTCCTACCTGCCATCAGAATAACATTCTCAATCTCAGGTAAGTTTTGCAGACTGTTTTCGGATAGTAGATCCGCCGGAATCGTTTCGATACCGGCTGCTTGCAAATCTTCCTGCACGGTCGGTGTCGAAAAACGGGAGACCCCTATCACCTTTTTAGCAACCCCCGCACGCTCGATAGCGAATTTTGCCTGTTTGGCGAGTGTCGGGCCCATCTTCCCACCAACACCGAGGATAAGGATATCGCCTTCCAACGCAGCAACTGCCTTTATTACTTCACCTGTCGGTTCAGACAGATAGGATTCTAATTGGGTTTCTGTGTTTATCAAGGTGCCGTGCAAATTTAGCGATGCCTGCGGACGTTCCATCATGATTTCCAAATTGCGTCTGTTTGCCGGATAGGATATGGACTCCATCGTAGCAGATTTTCGTTTTTGTTTCAACAGATAAAATGCTAATCACTGAATATCCTCATCATTCAGATAATTAACACTTGCCTCTCTCTGAGAATTCGTGTAAACTAAACGGATATAACCCTAAAGGAAAATAATAATGCACCAAACACACCTTAGAACCGACATCCAGCACGCACTTAACGGCTTTGCGGACGGCGAACTCTACAAAAACGCGACTCATCTCCTCAACGTCTTAGGTTACCAAAGCCAGCGAACCCTCAACCGAACTGAAAACACCGTCGCGGCATTCCTTGAAGACTTTGACAGGCATAAGCGGATGAACCGACAGAAAGCGCTGCTCCACGAATGGCACACCGCAGATTTTCTCTTTCAACTTACCGCTGCCGAAATCACACAGCACACACAAGAAACTATTGTCTTTCATGAAGACGAAGGCGTTGATGACACGATCTATTACTCTTATCTGTTCCTCGCCATCAAACTCAAAGGAGATGTTTATTCCCGCACCGCACTTGCCAGTATCGCCCGCGAAATCAATAAATGCTATGCTATGCCCGCACTCTTGATTTTCCAGCACGGGCACGCTCTCACCTTCGCCATTATCAACCGCAGACCGAGTCAACGGGATGGGGATCGCGATGTGCTTGAAAAGGTGACGCTCATCAAGGATATTGACATTGTAAATCCGCACCGCGCACACCTTGATATCTTGGCGGAGTTGTCGCTTGATGCCCTCTATCAGCGGCACGGGTTTACAAGCTTCCTCGAACTCCATCAGGCGTGGCAGCAGACGTTGGATACCTCAGAACTCAACAGACGCTTCTTCAAAGAGATCGCCGATTGGTATTTCTGGGCAGTGGAGAATGTGACATTCCCATTCACGTCGGTAGGCACGGTTTCTAACCGTGCCGTTCACAATGCTACCTGTGTCATCCGTCTAATCACGCGGCTCATTTTCGTCTGGTTTCTCAAGGAGAAGGGACTTGTCCCGCACACGCTCTTTGATGAAGACAACATCGCAGCATTGCTCAAGGATGTTGACCCACAAGAAAGCACCTACTACAAGGCGATCCTCCAAAACCTGTTTTTCGCAACGTTGAATCAGGAAATGAACCCCCCTGATAAGGGGGACAGGGGGGTTCCCCGCAAGTTCCGAGATGAGGGACGACAGCACTATAACATCACTTCGCTGTATCGTTACAAACGCTATTTCAGTAATCCAGATGTGGCATTGCGTCTATTTGAGACGATCCCGTTCCTTAACGGCGGCTTATTTGAATGCCTTGATAAACCTGTCCCTGTAGGAGCGAGCTCCAGCTCGCGACCCAATGCAGAGAAAATCTTACGCATCGACGGCTTCTCCGACAGAGACGACAACCCGCTTTCCGTCCCAAACGAACTCTTCTTCTCCGAACCTCAAGCGGTCAATCTCAATGCCGTCTATGACACGAAAAACAGTCGGTATACCGTGCGTGGCTTAATCCACATCCTCAACCGTTACAAATTCACCATCGCCGAAAATACACCGATAGAGCAAGAGGTCGCATTGGATCCCGAGCTGCTCGGTCAAGTCTTTGAAAATCTGCTCGCTGCCTACAACCCCGAAACCGACACAACCGCGCGTAAACAGACCGGTTCTTTCTATACTCCGCGTGAAGTCGTCAACTACATGGTAGACGAATCCCTTATCGCCTACCTCAAAAGCGCGTTAGATGCGTCCGGTTTCCCCCCTGATAAGGGGGGCAGGGGGGTTGACTGCGATAAAGCGGTTTTCCCCCTTGATAAGGGGGGCAGGGGGGTTACTGAAAAACTCCGACACCTCCTATCCTACAACGACGAACCCCACCAATTCACCGATACCGAAACCCAGCAGCTCATCAATGCCATTGACACACTCAAAATTCTTGACCCAGCGTGCGGTTCCGGTGCGTTCCCGATGGGTATCCTCCACAAACTCGTCTTTCTGCTCAGCAAACTCGACCCTCGCAACGCACAGTGGCGACAACGGCAAATCGACAGGGTTCAAAACACCATCACAGAAGCAGAGAAGATTGACGATAGTGTTATCCGAGAAAGCACGATTGACGAATTAGAAGGCGAAATTGAAAACATCAATGAGGCGTTTGAACGCAACGAACTCGACTACGGCAGAAAACTCTATCTCATAGAGAACTGCATCTACGGTGTGGACATCCAACCGATCGCTACACAGATCGCCAAGCTCCGCTTCTTTATCTCGCTAATCGTGGAGCAGAAGATCGACGATACGCGCGAAAACCGCGGCGTGCGTCCGTTACCCAACCTTGAGACGAAGTTCGTCGCTGCAAACACACTTCTTGATATAGAGAAACCTGAACAGATGTTGCTCCGCAATCCGGAGATAGACAGCAAGGAAACAGCATTGGCAGAAGTACGGCGGAGACACTTCACTGCTCGCACCCCGCGCACCAAAGAACGCTACCGAAAACAAGATGCAGACCTCCGCGCCGAGATTAGCGCGATGCTCCAACGCGACGGGTTTCCGAGTGAGACAACTGAAAAGATCGCTAATTGGGATCCTTACGACCAGAACGCCACCGCAGATTTCTTTGACCCGGAATGGATGTTCGGTATCACAGACGGGTTCGATGTCGTGATTGGCAATCCGCCGTATGTCCGTCAAGAGAAAATCAAGCACCTCAAACCCACGTTGAAAAAACGGTACACCTGTTACACGGGTGCCGCAGACCTCTACGTCTATTTCTATGAACGCGGGCTGCAACTGCTGAGTCCAAACGGTATCCATACCTTTATCTGTTCTAACAGCTGGCTGGATGTCAACTATGGTGCCCCGTTACAGAAGTATCTCTTAGACAACACTGCGGGTGTGGTTATCTGCCACAGCGAAGCGGAACGTGAGTTTGAGAGTGCCGACATCAACACGATTGTAAGTATTCTCCACAACGGCACACCCGATGCAGATTCACACCTCCGTTTTCTCACCTTCAAGACGTTTATCGGCGACCCAGATATAGAGAACCGTCGAGAGCGGAAGCGCACCTATACCGAACTCAAACAGGCAGGCACGCGTGAGAACAAATACGCAGGCGACAAGTGGGGTGGGAAATACCTCCGCGCTCCTGACATCTATTGGACGCTCTTAGAGAAAGGGAAAGATAAACTGGTACGCCTCGGAGATGTTGCAGAGGTGCGGCGAGGGTTCACAACGGGTGCCAATGAATTCTTTTACCTTGATACTGAACGGATTCAAGAATGGGGTATTGAGACTGAATTTCTGAAACCTGTTATCAAAAGTCCACGGGAATGCAAGAGTATCCGTGTGGATCCAAACCAACTACAGTTCAAGTTGTTTATGTGCCATGCGGACAGAGCAGCATTAGCAGGCACATCAGCGTTGAAATACATTGAATGGGGCGAGTCGCAAGGGTATCACCAGAGGCCAAGTTGCAGAGGACGGAAAAGGTGGTGGGATTTGGGACAATGGAGTTATCCTGATATGCTATGGTCGGATGCCTACAATGTCCGATTTGGATGCTTTGAAAACGCTGGCGATTATTTTGGAGATAAACGGTTTTTCGTTATAGAATTCAGGGAGAAAAATTCTGCAGTTTCTGCCTATTTAAACAGCACTATAATTCCCTTGCTAATCGAAACCGAAGGCATCTCTAACTTGGGTGAGGGCGTTATTTATACCAACGTTTATTGGTTAAAAACGCTTCCGATATTAGCAGAAAAATACATAGCGAGAGAGATTCACCAATGCTACGAAAATATAAAAACGAGAGAGATCCTTCCTATCTTTGATGAGATCCACCAACCTGACCGTCTCGCCCTTGACGCAATCATCTTTGATGCTCTTGGTTTCACACAAGGTGAACGGGATGGTGTGTATGAAGCGGTTGTCAATCTGGTGGAAGCACGGCTGCGGAAGGCGAGGAGTTTGCGTGGTAAGTCGTAGATTTTCTGAATCACGGATTGTGCAGATTTCGCGGATTACGCTCCAGCGGAGCGATATGTCTATAGCCCTTGCATTTCCAATCTTCCGCTCCAGCGGAGCGGTATGTGGCGGATAAAATGAATTAGGTCTCAAATCTCCGAATTCAGTTGACATCTGCTTATCGAATGTGTTACCATAATTTTTGTTAAGTAACTCAGATTGCGGATAAAAATAAATCAATCAGGACTTACCCAACGCGCAATGAATTGCGCTACTACGAACCACACTACTTTTGAGAAACAGACCTATTTCCAAGGTAATCTGTTTGTAGTAAGGCGATTTATCGCCTGTCTGCGTAAGTCCTACCAATCATAAAATACTGTCAGCAACAGATTGGAGATAAAATGGCAGAATTCTTTAGGTTCAGAAGTATAAACTCTCTATTAGGAGAATATCAAGAACTTGAAAAGCAGACTATCTATTTTGCTAGTCCAGAGCAATTGAATGATCCAATGGAGGGTTTTCGGGATATTATATGGAGCGGAGATAAGATTGTTTGGGCTAATCTGTTCAAACATTACGTTTACTGTCTTCACCTAAGTTATTTTCAGTTCAGGCTGATTGGAGACTCTAGAATATTGGAAGTAGATAGTATTCCAATCCAAGGCTGTTGGGATCAACTACCAACCCCGCAAGCGCAGAATTTGTTTGATGAAATTTGGCACATTTTTTTCAACTCGCCAAATATACAAGAGATTATTGAGGCACTTGGGAATACGAAGCGCAAAATCAGGTATAGAGAGATCGAATATTATCTCCGAATTATGCATCCTATTCTTTTAAAAGAAATCGTAAAATCGTACATTGCCCATGGATTCATACCTAAATCCGAAATGCCGGAATTACCCGAGGAATTACCTGTTTCAATATTAACCGCCTCGATCCTTTTCACGCTGAAGTTGGCTGAAGAGGCTAAGACTGAGGAGGAGCTTGACAACGCGTTTTTGTCAAATGAGATAATAGATAATACTGAAAGATTTAAGCAGCAATACAACAGTCTTGTGATTTCCGAAGGAATATTAAGGAGGAATAACCAGTTAGTGATATTTGACTTCCCCAAGATATATGTCGAACAACTTGAGAGGCTACTATGGTCCAAGTGGTACACTGCGTGTTTTATGAAAAGTTACCACAACTCCTCTGTATGGGGGCATTACGGGGATAGCCATAAAGGGGCATGTTTGATTTTTGAGACTGTAGAAACAGATAACTCACACAGTTTAAAGTTGAATCTAAGAAGCGGTAGCAGGTCTTTAACAATTCCTTTCTATGAGGTTAGTTATGCTGACAGACCCGGTGAGATTGACTTTTTTCGGACTATCTGTCGGTTGCCAATAGCCGCGCTTAAAAAATTATGGTATACCGATCAGAATGGTAATATTTCCGAATGTGCTTCTCATATTGGGCCTGATAGTGATGAAGATACTTGGCGAAAAAGTTATTGGGAGAATTTTTTTCGCGATATCACTATTAAAACTAGGGATTGGGAATATGAGCAAGAATACCGTCTCATCCTGAGCGATAGTTTAGGCGAATTTGATAAGACAGGTAACAGGAAATTAACCTATGACTTTCGCTCGTTGAAAGGGATTATTTTTGGTAGCAAGACCTCCGATGAGGACAAAAGGGCAATCGTCGAAATTATTAAAAAAAAATGTGAAGAATACAATCGGACCGACTTCAATTTTTTTGAGGCTTACTACTCCCCAGAAAACGGTGATATTCGCAAGTATCCAATACAACTACCGTTTGCTAAGGACACTAACAGATAAAAATATCTCCAGCGATATCGACAGGGGTAAACCTAATTTCCAATCTAACCTTTCCAGGCCTCTTCAGTGTCAAACAAGATGTGTGTTCTATCCGCGCTGTGAATTCGGTTGACATCTGTTCATTTTACATGTTATTATTTTCTTCAAGTAATCCACATTTGTGGAGGAAAAAGTGATGCAAGAACTGAACCAAGGTTTTGTTGATGTCCATTACAACAGCGGCTTTGCTGATATGAAGAGAGAAGGCAATCCAGTGGTGCATAACACCCAAGGCGTTGTTTACAGCGAAGACGATAAGCAAACACGCGCGGTCACAGCCTCTAGCAAGGTGATAGAACTGAATCCATACGATGCCGATACCTATTACAACCGTGGTGTTGCTTATAGTGATATAGGCGAGTTGGATCTTGCTATTCAAGACTATACTAAAGTGATAGAACTTGAACCTGGTTTTGCTAATGCCTATTACAACCGTGGCGTTGCTTATAGCCACAAAGGTGAGTTGGATCTTGCTATTCAAGACTACACTAAAGCAATAGAACGCGAAAACAATTATGTCCATGCTTACAACAACCGCGGCTGTGCCTACAGCGAAAAAGATGATTTTGACTTAGCGATTGCGGATTATACTATGGCAATAGAGTTGAATCAGCATCATGCGGCTGCCTACAACAACCGCGGTCTCGCTTACGTTAGTAAGGATGAGTTGGATCTTGCTATTCAAGACTATACCAAAGCAATAGAATTAAACCCAAAATTTTCCGGAACCTATTACAATCGTGGTATTGCTTACGGACGCAAAGACGAGATTGATAAGAGTATCGCTGATTATATCAAGACAGTGGAACTTGAGTCTAATAATGCTGATGCCTACTACAATCTCGGCAATGCCTATGCTTGTAAGGGCGAATTTACCCTGGCCATTGTACACTATGACAAAGTGCTAGAATTAGATCCAGATTATATTGATGCCTATTATAATCGCGGCACAGCGTATAGTGAAAAAAGAGAATATAATCTTGCCATCAAAGACTATGACAAGGCGATAGAACTCAATCCAAAGTTTGACAGTGCTTACTTTAATCGAGGTTGGACCCACAGTAAAAAAAAGGAGCATGATCTTGCTATCGCAGATTTTGATAAGGTAATAGAACTAAAACCGAATGATGTCAAGGCCCATAACAGTCGCGGTATTTCCTACTACGATAAAAGTGATACCACTAATGCGATTCAAGACTTTAGCAAAGTAATAGAATTAGATCCAGATTATGTTGAGGCCTATAATAACCGAGGCAACGTTTACCGTGAAAGTGGACGAATTACTCTTGCTCTTGAAGACTTTAACAAGGCAATAGAACTCAATCCACAGTACGTTGATGCCTATAACGGTCTGGGCGTGACTCATGACATTGAAGGTGAACTTGACAAAGCAATTGACAACTATAACAAAGCACTGAAGCTGGATCCGAATCATGCGATGGTATATAGCAACCGTGGGATTACTTACCGTAAAAAAGATGAGTTAGACAAAGCAATTGCTGATCTTGACAAGGCGATATCACTGGATCCTGGTTATGCTGCAGGTTACCACAATCGAGGTAATGTTTATAAAGACAAAGGCGAGGTAGACAAGGCAATTGCGGATTATGACAAGGCGATTGCCCTAGATCCGAAAGATGCCAAATCCTATTATAGCCGAGGCAACACTCACCTTAATGAAGACGAGTTTGAGCTTGCTTTCACCGATTATAACAAGGCAATAGAGTTAAATCTTGAAATCGCTGATGTTTATAACAATCGCGGTGCTATCTACGCCAAAAAAGACGAAATGCCCAAGGCCATCAGAGATTTTAGCAAAGCAATAGAACTGAATCCAGAGTTTGTCATTGCCTACTGCAACCTTGGTGCTGCTCATGTCAAAAACAAGGAATTTAAAAAGGCAATTGATGAATTTAGCAAGGTAATAAAACTCGACCCAGAGTACCCTAAGGCCTATTTGGAACGCGGCTTTGTTTGGATACACTTAGAAAATTGGCAAAAAGCAAAAACTGATCTTATTACTGCCCGGGACAAAGGGTTAGATATCACAGATGAGTTTTACAAAGGCATCAATAGCATTGAAAGTTTTGAGCGGGTGATTGGTTTTCCGTTGCCTGCAGACATTGCTTTATTGCTAACACATCAAGTATTGGAACCTAATAGTGCCGACACCTATATCACCCGCGGTACTTCTTACACAAAAAATAGCGAGTACGATCTTGCCATTGCCGATTTTAGCAAAGCAATAGAACTGGAACCGGAGAATACCGTTGTCTATAAAAATCGCGGCATAGCTTATTACAACAAGGGCAAGTTTTACCGAGCGGTCGATGACTTTAGCAAAGTCATAAGCCTCACACCTGAAGATCCATTTGCCTACTATGGCCGTGGGATGGCTTACCGCAATCTATTGGTTTTTGAGAAAGCCATCCAAGACTTTAGCACAGCGATACGTCTCAAACCTGATACAGCTGCTGATGCCTATACCGAGCGCGGTGTAACCCACCACCTTAAAGGTGACATAGACCATGCTATTGAAGACTATAACGCTGCAATCGCACTGGATCCAGAGTTTGCAGAGGCTTGGACGGAACGCGGTAAAGCTTACCGTGATAAAAGTGAGATTGACAAGGCGATTGAAAATTACAACAAGGCGATTGAACTCAACCCAAAACTCGCTGAGCCCTATACCTGTCGTGGTCTCATCTACAATCAACAAGGCGAGTTAGGCAAGGCGATTGAAGATCATAGGAAAGCGATAGAATTGAATCCAGAATTTGCCGAAGCGTACGTTAATCGAGGACAGGCTTACTACGCCAACAACGAATTGGACAAGGCAATTGAGGATTACGACAAAGCCATAGAACTCAACCCAGAACTTGTAGAGGCATACACGCATCGGGGCAACGCCTATCGCGCGAAAGCCGAGTTAGACAGGGCAATTGCGGATTATACCGAGGCACTAAAACTCAGGCCAAAGATTGCTGAATTCTATTACACACGAGGTGAAGCTTGGCTACTTGCGAAAGGTTGGGAAGAAGCGAAGACCGACCTGACAGCTGCACTCCTACAAGACGTGGATGTCGCTGCTGCGTTTCACAATACCCACGAGAGCATTGCTGCCTTTGAGGAGAAGATAGGCGGTCGTTTGCCGGAAGAGATTGTGGAGTTGTTGACCCCGCGGAGCGAACCGTTTGAAATGGATAAAGATGCGCGGATCGCGTTGGGAATGAAGTACTACGGAAACGACGAACTCAGCAGCGGCCTGGCCGCAAAACTTGCAGGTATCCCACGCATGGAATTCATATTTCTCATGGGGGATTACGGACTCTCACCGTTTGGTGATGAGGAAGAGTACGCCAAAAGCGGATTTTAAAGAATGCCGATACAGCCAGTTATTAGTAATACTACCCCGCTTATTGGACTCTCGGGCCTCAATTGCCTTCCCTTATTGCGAGATCTCTATACCGAAGTGTGGATCCCAAGAGAAGTTGAAAAGGAATTTTTAGCATTAGATAAGATAGTCTACCAGGAAGTGCTCAACAGTGCACCGTGGATTAAAGTTGTAGACCTGACGAATCCGCAAAGTGCCGAAATTTATCAAGGTATTGATGATGGAGAAGCAGAGGTTTTCGCGCTTGCAGTTGAACATGAGGCACGTCTCGTCCTTCTTGATGAAAATAAGGGAAGAAAGAAGGCGAAAAAAATCGGATTAACAGTTAAAGGCACAGTAGGCGTTTTGCAAGAGGCAAAGGAGGAAGGCTTGATTGATCTCATCAAGCCGTTTTTAATTCAGTTGCGAGATAACGGAATGCACCTGAGTGAATCGCTCATCAATAATGCCCTACAAGATGCAGGTGAGGCAGATTAGCGGGCGGCTTACGAAACACATCCACAGTGCGGAAAAGATCGATAGGCACAGTTTCAAATCGTGCCTACAAGATGAAAGTAGGTATAAGCCTGCAGATTTGGTAATAGGGTTACGGCGATACATTTTTCGCGCAACGAAATCCGAGCGCGCCGATACCCGCGTACGCTGGACTCGTTCCGTGTCGGTTTGAGGCACGCAACCATTCGGGTTCGCTATTCCAGCCACCACCACGGATGACGCGAAAATCCACGATGTTCTCGAAATCGTTGACAATCTCTTCAATGTTGTTCGCGCCTGCAGTCGGGTTTTGGCGTGGCGAGTTGGCATAGAAATCGGCTTCGTAGCCATCAAGGCACCACTCCCACACGTTTCCAGCGATGTCGTGTACACCGTAGTCGTTTGCTGGGTACTCCCCGACAGGCGTTGTCAGACCGATATTCTTACCGTAGTTTGCTCTGTTGAAATTAATGCCGTTCCCCCACGGATACTGTTTTTTCTTTAACCCACCGCGTGCCGCTTTCTCCCATTCCGCTTCTGTGGGTAAACGTTTGTCCACCCAGACCGCATAAGCCATCGCAGCGTACCAACTTACATAACGGACAGGATGTTCACGTTCGCCAAGTGGGAAGTTATTTCCATTCCAATCCTGCAGATAATTACCGTCGTGGAACTTTTCATCAATCTGTTCTTTCTGCCACGCCGGATTTGCGAGAACGAAATCCTTGAATTCGCCGTTCGTTACCTCGTTTGCATCTATGTAAAACGCGTCGAGATGAACAGTATGCACCGGTTGCTCATCGGGATCAGCGTTTCCATTATTGCTACCCATCTCAAACTCACCTTCCGAGATGAGAACCATTCCATCTGGGATCATCGGTTCTGGTACAGGCTCCGCTGCAGGTTCCGGGACAGGTTCGGGAGTTGGTGTAGTCTCAGTGCTTGGATCCGCCCCCACCAATTCGGTCGGGCTAACCTCGTCTGCTTCTTCACGTTGCCCACAACTCAGAATATAAAGCACAGAAAAACTTATGAGTGCTAAGCCTATCCATCTAAATAAAATTTTCCTTACTCCCAGCATCAATAAACCTCCAAATAATTGTCCGTCTCCCACTGGCTAACGCTCCAATGATAATCGCGCCACTCCTCACGTTTCACCTGAATGTAGTAATCGGCGTATTCTGTTCCAAGGGCGTTTTTGATCACTTCATCTCGCGCAAGCGCGTCTGCCGCTTCGCCGAGCGTCGCTGGTAGAGAATAGATCCCGCGCCGTTGGAGTTCATCTTCCGATACTTCGTAAAGGTTGTCCTCGTTTTGCACGCCCGGATCAATCTGGTTTTCGATGCCGTCCAGTCCTGCTGCAAGGAGGACTGTCGCCGCAAGATAAGGGTTCGCCGCCCCGTCCCCCAAGCGGTTTTCGATGCGTCCAGGCGCAGGAATCCGAATCATCTGCGTCCGATTGTTGGCACCGTAGGTAACATAAACCGGTGCCCACGATGAACCCGAACGCGGGGGTCTACGAACCAAGCGTTTGTAACTATTCACAAGCGGATTTGTAACCGCTGTAACCGCATCGGCGTGTTTCAAAATCCCTCCGGTGAACCAATAAGCGAGTTGAGACAGTCCGTTCTGATTCGTCTCATCGAGAAACAGATTTGTCTGATTCTCCGCATCCCAGAGGCTCATGTGGAAGTGCGCGCCGTTACCTGTTAAATTCGTGAACGGTTTTGGCATAAAAGTTGCCAGCAGTCCACGTTCTTCGGCAAGCGTCTTGACCATCCATTTGAAGAAGGTATGTCGATCGGCTGTCGTAAGCGCGTCCGAATAGGTCCAGTTCGTCTCAAACTGACACGTCCCATCTTCATGGTCATTTGCGTACGGCTCCCATCCCAATTCTTGCATGTACTTGATCAAAGTCGTCATCATATCAAGGTTGCGATGCAACGCTCTTAGATCGTAGCACGGTTTGTCGAGCGTGTCGAGCTTGTCCCACGGCGCGTAGGCACCAGATTCATCCTGCTTTAGTAGCATGAATTCTGCCTCGATACCGACATTAAAAACGTAGCCTTTCGCCTTTGCAGCCGCTAATTGCCGCTGCAGAATTGTTCTCGGGCAGTAGTGCCACGCTTTGCCTTCAACATACATATCTCCTGCCACCCACGCGATATCTTTCCGCCACGGCACGATTGTCAGCGAGTTAAAGTCAGGGATACTCGCCATCTCCGGGTCGTGCGGATATTGACCGATCTCGCCTGCAGCAAAACCACCGAAACCGGCACCTTCTTTTGCCATGTCTTCAAGGTGTGTAGACGGAATAACCTTTGCTTTTGGGGTTCCGCTCATCTCTACGAAAGAGCAGAGGAAAAACGCAATACCCCTCTCTTCTACTAAACGTCTGACCTGTTCGATGGTCATGAAATATGCTCCTAACACGACTTCAATACGCGCCGCGAAGCGTGACAGTCGCGATGGTGTGGGTATAATTGAGGAAATCGAGGAACGGGTCCATTTCGTTCGTTCGGTTGCGGGTAATCTGATAGTCGGCGTTGAGTGTTAGATGCGGGTTGAATTCCCAATTCAGCTGAACATTTGCCCCTATTTGTCTATCGCTACGATTTGGGGCATCTTCCGTAATAATTCCCATCTCGTTCAGAATCTGCCTGCCGTCAAAGTCTATCCACACGCTGGATAGCCGAAGTCGGAGCCACCGTCCCGTCTCGATTCTGTAAAAGGTACTCACCGCAACCTCCGTACTAACGAATTTAAAGAAATCGACATTGGAACGGTTCAGAAATAGGTTAACCTCTTCCTGAAACATGAGTTGTTCAGTTGCAACTTGAATCAGTTTCGCAGCACCGATATGTCGCAAATCCTTTCGGCGTTCGTTATCCTCAAGTCCTGCTACACCTAAGATGAGGTTGTTTAAATTCGTCTCGTAGCTGCTGTGTTCAAACCCATATTCCAGTTTACCGAGCATCTGTTTAAGGATGCCGAACTGCAAGCGTGCGTTCATGTTATGGGTGTTGGAACCCACGAGTAGGAAATCCTCTCTCCGCGATTCTGCATCGTCGAACCGGTGTAGACGAAAATTATATTCCAGCACACGTCCGAACCGGAAACCGAATTGCTGCTCCATGTTGTTATAAACATTTGAGGTACGAAGGAGACGTTGCACCTGATATGACGCGACAAGAGGCGGTAGACTCGCAGCCGGTTGGAAACTAAATTCAGTTGATAAGGTGTTGCTGAACGCGTTAAACTCGCTGAGTTTTCCTTCGGCACCGATATAGTTTTCAGCTTGCGGGGTATACTGTAGTTTGAATCGGAGTTTATCGACTATCGGTAAATCGCCACTCAGGTTGACACCCAAGCGGTTAATCAAACCTGAAAGTTGCGGATCGTCTTGTCCAGCGAGGCTACTGGTATAGGGATCGACACTCAAACCGAGTTCAATATGATTGTTGAATGTATTAGAGAAATGAGCATTAACGGTCAACTCTGCAGGTTCAGTTTCGGGCGTTTCGGGTTCCCTTTCAAGGAGACTCTGTCCGAATTCAGTCTGCAGTTGTGCGTAGACGGAACTCGCGCCCAGATGTATAAAGGTGAGGAGACATAGCCCTAAAGAGAAGAAGTTTTTTTTCATTATTTTTTCTATAAGTTTGTGACACTAATCCTATTTTTCTTTGTGATCGTTGTGTTTTTCCCTACTCGTGTTATTTTAGGAAAAGTAAAACTTGCCGCTATTCAATCATCCCCGTTTGTGGGCTTGAAGCCGTCGCATAGAGTTTCCGAGGAATCCGACCCGCTAAAAACGCTGCCCTACCCGCTTCAACCGCTTTTTTCATCGCCTCCGCCATCAGCACCGGACGATGTGCCTTCGCCACGGCTGTATTCAGCAAAACGCCGTCACACCCCAACTCCATTGCAATCGCTGCATCTGAGGCTGTCCCGACCCCGGCATCCACAATAAGCGGCACCTGCACAAGATCTCGGATAATCTGAATGTTATAAGGATTCCGAATCCCCATCCCAGAACCGATCGGGGCACCGAGTGGCATCACCGCTGCACAGCCGAGGTCTTCTAATTTCTTACACGTAATCGGATCATCATTACAATACGGTAACACGGTGAAACCGTCTTTCACAAGTGTTTCCGCCGCGCCGAGCAGCTGCTCCACATCAGGAAACAAGGTCTGATCGTCTCCGATGACTTCGAGCTTGATAAGCGAGGTCTCAAGGGCTTCTCGCGCGAGATTTGCTGTCAATATAGCGTCCTTTGCTGTGAAACAACCCGCGGTATTCGGCAGGATCGTCATACCGCGTTCGCGGAGGAGCGCGAACAGATTTTCACCCGAAGCCTCCGTCCATTTCACACGACGCATCGACACCGTCGCAATTTCGGCACCGCTCACGGCGATAGCCTCTGTCATAATATGGAAATTCGGGTATCCGGCCGTTCCGATGAGTAACCTTGATGTATATGTCTGATCTGCGATTTTGAGTTCTTGCATATTGTTTGCTATCTATCCTTGAACTTTTTCAATTAGTATAGCAGATAACAAGTCAATCTATCAAGTGCTTTCCGAAGTCTCAATTCGCCTTACAACCTGCTAACCACCTTGGACAGCACGTATAATCTCTACATCGCTATTCTCACAGAGTTCCGTCTTTTGCCACTCCGTTTTCGGGATAACCACCCGATCCACGGCGACAGCGATACCTGCCTGTACCGGCTCTAATTCTAAAGCGACCAGCAGATCGTAAACATTTATATTGAGGCGAACCTCTTTTTCTTCGCCGTTCACGCGTATCTTCATTTTTTTAACTTCGGTTTGTAGTAGGGCAGTTGTGCGGCGTACGCGAAGAAACACTTTCTTCACATTGGATTTTAGCGTTTGCAAAAACCCCAAATGTGAAGTGCATTATCGCCCGTTCTTGCCATTGATCACAAATCCACCCTAAAATCTAAAGTGGATGAGGTACTATCTTAAAAACCTGTCTAACTGGAATGGAGCGATTACCTCTGAAGTTTCACCGGTCAGAACCAGTTTGACGACCTCGTAAGCCGTAATCGGTGTAAGTAAAATGCCGTTGCGATAGTGACCTGTCGCGTATATCAAATTCTCAATAGGCGTTTTGCCGAGTATAGGTGCATTATCCCTGCTACCCGGACGCAAACCTGTCCACGTCTCAAGGATCGGCAATTCATAAACACCCGGCACCGCTTCCCACGCGCCGCGAAGCAGCTCAAACACACCGCCAACCGTTAAACGCGTGTCGAATCCCATCTCCTCGCTCGTCGCACCGACAATCAGTCTACCGTCAGTTCTCGGCACCAGGTACACCGATGTCGGATACCGTGCCCTGACAGTGCGGATAACCGAATGGATAGTGATGCCTTCTTCCATCTGCAGTGCTAACATCTGTCCTTTCACAGGGCGCACCGGCGGAACGATTGCATCCGGAATTCCGGCTATCTGCGCCGACCAACATCCCGCTGAGAGAATAACAACGTCAGCGTTTTGGAAACCGTCCTGCGCCTGAACACCGATCGCACTTCCGTTTTCAATGACGACACTTTCAACGGTGCTATTTTCATGTAACACCCCACCGCGATGCTGATAGGCGCACTGCAGGGCGGTTACCATAAGCCGATTATCGACTTGGTAATCGTTTGCACAGTGAATCGCTGCCGTCACGCGAGGCGAGAGTGCCGATTCAATATCACGCACCTCCCGTCCCGTCAACCAGTTCACGTCGAGTTGCAAATCCCGTTGCGCCGCATAAAGATGGCGGAGTTGATGCGTGTCGTCAGGCTCTAACCCGACAATGAGTGTGCCTTCATCCCGATAGCCGACGGACATCTGCGCGTCTGCCTCTAATTCGGCGACCCATTGCGAATAACGTGATAGACTTTGGCAACCGAGTTTCAAGAGTTCTGGCTCTGCGCTATGTGCTTCAGCGAGCGGGGCAAGCATACCCGCAGCTGCCCAAGAGGCGGCACGTCCGGATTCCGAGCGATCATAGATCGTGACAGCAGCACCCGCTTTCGCAAGCTGCCACCCGATACCGAGTCCTATCACGCCGCCACCGATGATGATAATCTTCTTGTGTGTCATTAATTCAATAAGGATAGGATTTACGCTTCTCCTCTTAAAGTCCCCCTGATAAGGGGGATTTAGGGGGTTAAAAATGCCGAAATTCCTGCTTTTCGCGTAAGTCCTAAAGGAGACAGTTACTCTTCTAAGATATTGACGAAGCAATCTTCCGCTTCAACCGTTTTGCGGATTAACCCATTTTCGTAAGCAAATTTCGCAAAAGCATCCCATTTTTCCGCGGATTGCACCTGTGTCGTCGCGAAGACATCGAGTGTATCCCGAAATGCCAATTCTTCTAATTCTTTGCTGGCATCCGGGTTTGCCTGAAAAAAGAGTTGAAGCGCGGCATCCGGTTTTTCCTTCGTAAATTGAATCGCCTCCTGAATCGCCTGCATCAGTTTTTTCGCAATTTCTGGATGGTTTTCCAAATAAGCATCATTCGTAATAATTACCAATTCATAATAGTCTGGGATACCGTGTTTCTCAAGTGCGAAATAACCTGCTTCTGCACCTTCGAGTTTCAACAAGTTAATCTCGTAATTCCGAAATGGTCCGATCACCGCATCAATTTGACCGCTTAGCATCGGTGCAACAATATTCGTACCGACGTTTATCAGTTCATAATCATCTTCGGACAATCCAGCATTCGCCGCTATGGCGTTAAACAGAAGCACATCCAAAGGTGCGACCGTGTATCCAATCTTCTTTCCTTTGAAATCTGAAGGTGTTTTAATGCCGGTCTCCTTCAGGAAACTAATCGTATTGAGTGGATGCTCCACGAGTAAACCGATGGATTTGACCGGCAAAACCTCTTCACTCGCCCGCGCGATCGTCACGCTCTGTTGGTAACTCACAGCAAACGGATATTCCCCCGCCGCCACCAATTTAAGTGGCGCATCTGGATCGCCACCCCAGAGGAGTTCGACTTCTAACCCATGTTTGGTAAAGATTTTGTTTTCTTGCGCAACATAAAGCGGCGCATGATCTATGTTCGGTGCCCAATCGAGAAGCAACGTAACCTTTTCCATTTCAGTTTTCTGGTCGCATCCCGTTAAGAGTATACCACAACTGATGAGAAACATTAAGCAAATTGCTGTTTTCATGAAATTTTCCTTCCTTGTTATTCGATGTTATGCACCATAGGTGTCAATTATGGATGCCGCCACGGCATTACATATCGTTCTAATAGCGTCATCAGTCCAAAGAGACCTAAGCCTAAAAGCGTTAAACAGAAAATAGCGGCAAATACCAATGAAACTTGGAGTTGTCCATTCGCATACAACATCAGGTATCCGAGGCCTGCTTTTGCACCGACCCATTCGCCGATGACCGCACCGATTGTGGAGATGGATATGCCTATCTTTGCACCGGAAAAAATAAACGGCAGTGCCGATGGAATACGCACTTTCCAGAGGATCTGCCACCGGTTTGCTCGCAGGATCCGGAACAGGTTTACTGTGTCAGGATCAGTGGACTTTAAGCCGTCTAATGTATTCAGCACAATCGCGAAAAATACGATTAGTGCTGCCATGACCACTTTCGAGGCGATCCCGAAACCGAACCACAGCACTAACAGCGGCGCAATCGCAAACACCGGTACCGTTTGTGAACCGATAACATACGGATAGAAGGCTTTCTCCAGCACAGGAAACTCAAACATTAGCACCGCTAACGGGATACCGATGCTCGCCGCGAGGACGAATCCGAGGAGCATTTCTTCTAAGGTTACAAGCGTATGTTTTAGCAATTGCTCGTGTTCCTCAAACAGCGTCATCACAATTTTCGAGGGGGGCGGCAGGATGTAGCGCGGTATATCGAAAACATGCACGCTGGTTTCCCATATCCCTAAAATTGCGAATAGGATCGCTATAGGTACGACGAATTTACTGAGCATACGTCCAAGTTCCTTAAAGCAGAAAACCGTCTTCCGTTTTGGGTATAGCCAAAAGGAAACGGCTCCGCGCCTCAGCAGAAGAGATTCGCAATCGGAAGTATAACACCTAATCGCTATAATCTCTTAAGAAGGGACAGACATTCGTCGCCCTTCTTTATGTCTCCCTACGCTGGCATGACCCAGATCAGGTTCAATGGGTGTTTTCTCAGCTCTTAAATACGTAAGAGCACCCCACAATATTTTACAAATAATATTATACACGATTTCCAGTTCCTAATGCAAGCGATTATTTTTTTATCCTGCCTAACACCTTCCTTGCATGCTGGTTTCTTTAATGGTATACTATAGAAGGTGAAATAAAATTTTGACGTGTAGGAATTAGACATGCGCATTATCCTTTACACAGGCAAGGGTGGTGTCGGCAAGACAACCATCGCCGCCGCTACCGGTATCAAACTTTCTGAACTCGGCTACAAGACGATCGTCATCTCGCTGGATGTTGCACATTCGCTCCGAGACGCGTTTGATAACCATGAGAAACTCGTCTATCAGCAAAAAGAGAAGCAGATCCGAATCCGTGAGAATCTCTGGATACAGGAGATCAACGTCCAAGAAGCTATTATTGAATACTGGGACGATGTTTACAACTATATCCGTTCGTTGCTGAACCGTTCCGGGCTTGACAGCCTCGTTGCGGAGGAGATCGCGGTATTCCCCGGGATGGAAGAGATTTGCGCACTCCTCTATATCAACCAGTATGTCCGAAAAAAAAGCTACGATGTGATTATCCTTGACTGCGCACCTACAGGTGAGTCGCTGCGATTTGTCAGTATCCCGACGACATTGGAGTGGTACATGAACCACATCTTCAAATTGGAGCGTGGCCTGGCGAAGATCGCCGGTCCCGTAATTGAAAAGGTCAGTTCAGTTCCTATTCCGAGGGACAACTATTTCCAAAATATACAAGACCTGTTTGATAAACTCGAAGGGATTGACAATGTTCTAACAGATCCAAAAATTACGACTGTCCGATTGGTAACGAATCCAGAGAAAATTGTAATCAAAGAGACGCAACGAGCGTTTATGTATTTTTGCTTATACGGCCTCTGTATTGATGCAGTGATTATCAATCGTATCTTCCCGGATGGCGTTGATGCAGCGTATTTTGAGGCTTGGAAACAGACGCAGCAACATTATATTAAAGAGGCGATGGACTACTTCTCGGATGTCCCCATCTGGAAGGTGAACCTTTTCGCAGAAGAGATCGTCGGCGAATCCGGACTACACGCATTAGCAGACGCTCTCTATTCTGATATGGATCCAGCAGATCAGTTTGCTAAAGAGAGTCCCTATCAATTCCGAAAGACAGATGACACCTACCAATTGTCAATGCGTCTGCCGTTTCTGAGTAAGGAGGAGATCGGATTGACGAAACATGGTGATGAGTTGATTATTACAGTCGGAGGTTTCAAGCAGCACGTCGCATTACCGCGGACCCTCGCAAATAAAAAGACAGCTGGCGCAAAGTTAACCGGAGACCAACTCGTGATTAAGTTTGCTGGAGAGAATCAACACTAAAGCAACGCAATGGAGCGTGTATGGCGGTCAAAACGGATAGAGCGGTTTACATTGTAACAGGTACTACGCTTTTAACGTTCTTAATGGTGAACCGTGTTGGGGCTATTGGGCTTCGCGATCCGAACATATTAATTTGGCTTCTCTATCCGAACGTCCTAATCGCAGTTATCCTGTTTCTTTATTGTATCTTGCAGGCAGATGAAGATGTCTCACTGTTTTCAAGCAGTGCCATTTTTGCGGTAGCAACGGTGCTGACGTACGTTCCGATGGACTGGCTTTTCTCACGGAAGGTAGGCCTTATCTTCTATCTGCGTTCAGATTTCTTGGAAGATCTAACCACACCGATTGGAATCATCTTGAATTGGGTGGTGTTCGCGACGTTGGCGGCTTACTGTTATCAACGGCTCACGACGGTTTTCCAAACCCATTTTGCCGATGCGTCTGAGAATCCGAGGCTCGGTTTTATGGGTTCTGCGATGTTGGCAGCAGGTCTTACCGGTATGGGTGCCGCGATTGGAAGTGTCCTGATTTACGCACTTGGCGCATCACATCTATGGGTCTGGAATACCCTACAAGTGGATCATATCCCTCAGATTGTGTCCGTTCCGGTTTTTGTGCCGCTCGCTTTTCTACTCACGTTTCTGTTATGTCCATATTTTTTTGGCGTAACCGGCAGTTTTCTGAGAGAGCAGCACACCGGTGTGGCGGGGATCCGATGCGGTATTTTTATGGGAGCACTTCAGTTTCTCGGTTTTCTAATGTTTTACGCAGTAAAATAAGAGTACCAATTCGCATAGAAAAAGACTTTTTAGTTTTTATAGTAAAATCTAAAAATATATTCACACTTGTAGCATAGGAAACCGTTGGTCTCCTGTGCCTCACTTGTAGCATAGGCTGTTAGCCTGTGTTGTGTAGCATAGGCTGTTAGCCTGTGCCATGAGAACTAACTTCACACAGAGGAAATCTAATTGCAGCAAAGAAAAATCAGAGGCATGCGAATTCGTTCGACAACGATTTTAGCCGTACGACGGGACGGTCAAGTCGCTATTGGTGGCGACGGTCAAGTCACTTTAGCGGATACGGTGATCAAACACGGGGCACGGAAAATTCGTAGGATTCATAACGACAAGGTCCTAATCGGTTTCGCTGGTTCCGCATCGGATGCGATTACGCTGTATGAAAATTTAGAGAAAAAGTTGGAGCAGTATCGCGGAAACCTCCAGAAATCGGCAGTAGAACTTGCACGTGAGTGGCGCAGCGATAGGGTTCTACGCCAAGTGGACGCACTGATGATTGCTGCAGATGTCGACGATAGTTACCTCATTTCAGGGAGCGGCGATGTCATCGCACCCGACGACGATGTACTCGCTATCGGTTCGGGTTCATCTATTGCCCTCGCAGCAGCGAAAGCCATGCTCAAATACTCAGATTTAACAGCAAGGGAGATCGTTTCAGAAGCACTCCAATTGACAAGTGAAATTTGTATCTATACCAACGCACGAATTGAAGTTGATACAATAGAAATATAGTGTTTTTTAATATTGGTCTCTGCGCTGTTCTTTCCGTTGTCAGGAACAGGTTTAACGTAAATGAGCGGATCTTGCAGCAAATACGCTTTAACGGAAAATATCTATAAAGTACGCAGCCTGAAACGAAGTGGGAGGGTTTTTGCTTGGGTGTTTCTTCAGGTCCACGGAAAGGGACATCAAACACCCAACCCGCCTCACCGAACCGCAAGGAAAAATTAAAAACCGGGAGGTTTAACCTTGGAGAAATCTAATGCAATACACGAAAAAAGCACTTTAGCAGAGGCACTCACGCCGCGGCAGATTGTTCAGGAACTTGATAAGTATATCATCGGGCAGTTTGAGGCGAAACGGTGTGTCGCTATTGCCCTACGCAACCGCGCGCGGCGACAAATGTTAGGTGAAGATATGCAAGACGAGGTTTCACCTAAAAACATTATCATGATCGGTTCAACAGGAGTTGGCAAAACTGAGATCGCACGTAGGCTTGCACGGCTTGTTGACGCACCATTTATTAAGGTAGAAGCATCGAAGTATACCGAAATCGGTTACGTCGGACGCGACGTTGAATCCATGATTCGTGATCTTACTGAAATTGCCATCGGGCGTGTTAAAGCCGAACAAGCCGAGGCAGTTGAAGAAAAGGCGCGCGAATTCACCGAAGAACGACTCCTTGATTGCATCTTTCCGATGCCGCGTTCGCTACAGCAACGTCCACGCTTGGAAAAAGAGGCGATGGACGAAGCTGAGGAAGAGGATGAAAGCACAGCCCTTCAACTGCCTTTCGATCTCGGAATCGACGCTGAAGCCGAAGCCGAAGAAGACCGTGAAAGAGAACGCGAACGCTATCTCAAAACCCGCGAGAAATTTAGAGAATGGCTACGCGAAGGTAGACTTGAAGATAAGCCTGTCGAAATCAACGTCAAGCATCAGAGCGTACCCTTCGTTGAAATCTTCTCACCGAGCGGTATTGAGGAGATGGACATCAATTTCAAAGATATGTTTAGTAACATCCTCCCCAACCAGACGAAGAAACGACGCGTTCCTGTCTCCGAGGCGCGGACACTCCTCATGCAAGAGGAATCTGAAAAACTCATTGATATGGATGCTGTCATCAGCGATGCAATACGACGCGTTGAAGATTCCGGGATCGTCTTTTTAGATGAAATTGATAAGATCGCAGGGAGAGAATCGCGGCACGGACCCGATATCTCACGCGAAGGCGTACAACGCGATATACTACCGATCATTGAAGGTAGCACCATAACTTCAAAATACGGTGCCGTCCGTACCCACCACATCCTCTTCATCGCTGCCGGTGCTTTCCATGTGTCAAGTCCGTCCGACCTCATCCCAGAATTACAGGGGCGGTTCCCAATTCGAGTGGAACTGAAAAGCCTGAATAAGGAGGACTTTAAGTCTATCCTGACGGAACCTAAAAATGCGTTGGTGAAACAATACACCGAACTGCTCAAGACTGAAGGCGTAGAAGCCACAATTACCGATGACGCAATCGACGAAATTGCGGCACTCGCTTTCCAAGTTAACGAATCGGTTGAAGACATCGGCGCACGCCGCCTGCACACTATCATGGAAAAACTCTTTGAGAATCTCTTCTTTGACGCACCAGACCTCGAAAAGAGCGAAGTCACCATCGATGCCGACTATGTCCAATCGGAACTCGCTGAAATCGTCAAAGACCAAGATTTGAGCAGATATATCTTGTAGCACCATTTGATTAATCATTTTGGAATCCGCTTGCCTCTTCGGCAAGCGGAAGGGAACTCACTGTGCGGAATTTCCAAGTTTTCGTATTTCTCTCCCTGTTTTATCTCTCCTTTCTACCGAGTCCCTTCGCACAAGGTATAACGCAGTGGCGTTTGCCGGAAGGCAGTGAAGCACCCTTCGGAAAAACGGTGATAAATACCACAGTCTTCTCACCTGATGGCACACGCCTCGCCGTCGCAACTACAAATGGTATCGCAGTGTCTGATACCTATACCGGCAAAAAACTGGCGATGCTTCCTGTATCGATGGATACTGCAACCGCGCTGGCGTTCTCACCTGATAACCAGACACTCGCCAGCGCAGGTACGGATGCTACCGTCCACCTCTGGAACATACATACGGGTGAGCACACAGCCGATTTCACTGGACACACTTATCCGATTGTATCGTTGGCATTTTCACCGAATGGTCAGACCCTCGCCAGCGGCAGTTTCAGAGAAATCCGTCTCTGGGACTTAAGAACGGAACTGCCAGTCCGTGCCGCTGTCCTTCACGGACACCGGGATATGGTCACTACATTGGTGTTCTCACCAGATAGCAAAACACTTGCCAGCACAAGTTTTTACGGAACAGTTCTATTGTGGGACCTGGAGACCCATCAACGCCGACACAGCCTCGCCGCACATACAGACGCAATCACAGCACTCGCTTTCGCACCGGACGGTCAGACCTTGGCAAGCGGCGGATACTGGAGCCCGGACACCGAGAGCACAATCCGTATTTGGGATATAGCCACTGGTCAACTCCTAAAGACCTTTGAAACGCATACCGATCCGGTTTTTGCATTAACATTTTCACCAGCCTCGGACAGCATCTATGGAAACACACTCGTCAGCGCAGGTTGGGATAACGCAATTCGTCTCTGGAATCCGCAAACAGCGAAATTAAAAGGAACTTTCAAAAGCGATACCGCTCCGATCCTTGCTGTGGCGTTCTTACAGAAATCTCCGTCCGTTGCTGCAGATACCCACGACAGCACCCTCGCAAGCGCGAGTCTTGACGGGACAATCCAATTGTGGTCTCTAACATCTGTACCGAGACCCTTGGATGTAAACGCCGACGGTGTTATAAACGTTTTAGATTTAACCTTTATTGCCTCACGTTTCGGACAAGCGACACCAGACCTTAACGGGGACGGCATCGTCAACATTTTGGATCTCGTCCTCATCGCACAGCACTTTGGAGAAAATTATGAAAACTAAGCGACTACGTTTCCGGGTGGATGTTCTTTCAACGAGCGATCATCTTCGCTGCACTATACAAACGCGATTTTTCACTTTGGTGTTCCTTTTAATTGTTTTCCTGTTTTTATCAAACGCTTATGCGCAAGACTACACCCAAATAGGTTTGCCCGAAGGCGCGAAATACCGCATAGGCAAGGGGAGGCTACACGGCGGTATTGCATATTCGCCGGACAGCACTCGGATCGCTGTCGCAAGCTCGATTGGGGTTTGGATATACGATGCACACACCGGTGAAGAACTTGCTTTATTCACCGGACACACCGAACCCGTCTTGTCAGTGGCATTCTCGCCAGATGGGAAAATCCTCGCCAGCGGCGCAGGTAGAAAATGGAATTGGTGGCGACAAGAAAGTGAGATTCGATTGTGGGATGCGGATACCGGAGAACACCTTACCACTTTAAAAAGACCCCCCGAAATCGCGTTAACGTTACCAGAAATAGGACAGCTTGAGGTCTGGGAACTGGTGTTCTCACCCGATGGCAGAACGCTCGCAAGTACAAGTAGTGATGGCGCAGTACGATTCTGGGATATAGACACTGGAGAGTATAGATCTATTCTTGAAGACGGACCCTATGTCGCGTCAGTGGCGTTTTCGCCGGATGGCAAAACGTTTGTCGGCGGCGGGTGGGACTACAAAATTCAACTCTGGGACGTAGCCACAGGGCAACACCAGATAACTTTGGAAAGACACATGGATCGTGTCCATTCTGTCGCTTTTTCGCCGGACGGCAAAACGCTTGTCAGTGGCGGGTGGGACAGAACGGTTCTGTTATGGAATATGGACACGCGTTCCGTGCGTGATATCCTTACTGGACATACATCAATTGTCATGTCCGTCGCGTTTTCACCCGATGGCAAAACAATCGCAAGTGCAGGGCACGACCAGAAAATTCGATTATGGGAGGCAGATACAGGAAAACCGCGCGCCACACTTTGGAAACATACAGGTTCAGTTGATACGATCGTTTTCTCACCCGATGGTAAAACCCTCGCCAGTACAAGTTACGATGACGAGACAATTCGCTTATGGGACGCAGATACAGGTGAACAACGGACAACTATTACTGGACATTGGCGGTTGGGACACGCAGCATTCTCACCAAATAAGAAAACTGTCGCTATTGAGCATGAACGCAATGAAATCTGGCTATGGGATGTTGTTACAGACCGAAAACTTGCTACGCTTACTGGGCATACGAAAGGGATTACTGCTTTGGAATTTTCACCGAATGGGACTACCCTCGCAAGCGGGAGCATAGACACAACACTACGGTTGTGGGATGTGGCTACCGGAAAACTACGGGTTACCCTGGGGGAGCATTCCGACCGTGTTACGGCAATCGCTTTCTCGCCCGATGGTAAGACCTTGGCAAGCGGCGGTAATCTTAATACGCAGATTTATTTCTGGGATACAGAAGATGGCACCCAACAATTAACGCTCAAGGCACATACAACTGATATATCGCTGGCGTTTTCCCCAGATGGTCAAATGCTTATGACAGGAGGCGACGACGGCAATATTCGGTTGTGGGATATCGACACAGGTGAAATCCGAACTACCATTTATGATGATGACGGCCCAATCCAAGATGTGACGTTTTCGCCTGATGGAAAAACAATCGCAAGTACAAACGGGCACGGTATCTATTTATGGGACGCAAATACCGGTCAGCACCGCACGACGCTCTGGGGACGCACGGGGAACTATGCGACATTAGCGTTTTCGGAAGATGGCGCAACTGTTGCTGTACCGCGCATAGGGGATGGCATCCATGTATGGGATGTTCACACCCAACAGCTACACACGACGTTAGAAGGACCTACATCTGAAACCGTTGCCCTCGCATTCTGGCCCGATAACCAGAACCTTGTCAGCGCGAATTATGCAAGCATTCTCTTATGGGACCTCGCGCCATATCTTGCACCTACCCCTTGGGATGTCAACGCGGATGGTATCATAAACATCTTGGATCTCACCTTTATCGCCTCGCGTTTCGGAGAAAGTTCGCCAGACCTCAACGGCGACGGCATCGTCAACATCTTGGATTTGACAATTGTTGCGAATCACATACCGAGATAGGATTGGAAGTCTTAAAAGAAGCACTTATGCATTGTGGGTGCTGTTTCCGGCCCCGTCCTGCAAGGAAATCACAAACAATGAGATACTCGGCTTGCACACTTCTGTTAATTTTGACGTTGCTCCTATCAAACGGGTATGCTCAAGAGTATACAACTTGGGGGTTACCCAACGGCGCGAAAGCCCGCCTCGGTAAAGGGCGTATAAATACTATAAAGTTCTCTCCAGATGGTGCTCAAATCGCGGTGGCAAGTCCTGTAGGTATTTGGCTCTATGACGCACGAACCGGTAAAGAACTTGCACTATTTCCTGGGCATAGGGAAGGGTTTAGCACGTCAGTATTTTCTGGTACCGGTGGCGTATTCTCAATAAACGCGTTAGCATTCTCTCCAGATAGCAAATTGCTTGCAAGTGCCAGTGAAGACGGCACAATTAGACTCTTGGACCTTACCACCTACCGCGAACGGCACACGCTCCTTGAAAATAAGGAGGCATTTGTGAATCGTTTGCAAGGAATTCCGGTTACAGCATTGGCTTTCTCTGCAGATGGGGAAACTCTGACCAGTTTGGAGGGTATTGGCGAGCATAGGATTAAGATATGGGATGTCAATTCAGGACGTTTATTGTCAGACGTTTCGGAACAAATATTAAACGGGGCAAGAAATCCCGCGAAACGTGATCGTCCTCTTAAGCCGTTTTCGCTTTCGCCTGATGGGAAAACTTTTGCCGCTACCAAATCAGGCGTAACAGTTATTAATGGCGTTTCTGATGCAGTCGTCCGGTTGGGAGATGTTTCCACTGGAAACTTGCACCCAACCTTTATGTCAACAAAGTCGGTTCGCAGTCCAATTCACAGACTGGTGTTCTCTCCAGATGGTACTGTGCTTGCAGGTGTAGAAACTAAAACGAGTGTAGCGAAAAACCCAGACATCGCTGGTGAACACATAAGGACCACGCGAAGCAAGATCTGGATCTGGGATGTAAAAACCGGAAACGTATTGTCTACCGTTATACCGCAGCAAGTAGAGGAGAGCGACAAACATACACGTAGGGAGCAGATACCTTTTGTAGTGTTCTCCCCAGATGGTAGGACATTTGCTACTGCCAATCAGATTACAGCAGCGGTTCAACTATGGGAGGTAAGCACAGGAGATTTGATATTAAACTTTGCAATACCATACCCGGAACCTATGCCGCCTCAAAACCGACGCGGTGCTATTAATTTGACGTTTTCCCCTGATGGCAAAACACTTGCCGTTGCGACTGCAGGAGGAGGCAGCTCTCTTCGATTGTGGGAAGTGCGTACGGGCGAAATTATATCAACCCTTGCAGAGCATCCCAGGCGAACTGCTCTACCGGTGAATGGTAAAGCTTTTATCAGTGTAAGTACAAATGGCACTCAGTTGCGGGATATCCACACAGGAAAAATACTGCGAGATCTAACACAAATTTGGGCGAATCTTATCAAAAGTATTGATGAGATTGATGCGGTTAAATCATGGGCATTTTCGATGGATAATACAACATTTGCTGTAGGAGATAAAGATGGCTCGCTCCAGTTATGGAACGTAAGCACCGGAAAACAACTCTTAACTTTCAAAGGACATACAGACACCGTCAACACTTTGGCGTTTACAACAGATGGCACACGCCTTGCCAGTGGCAGTCGAGATAGAAGCATCCGAATATGGGACGTACGCACCGGAACGCTGCTTTTAAATCTCACAGAACATATAAATTCCGGTAGAAAATTAGAATATGGAGATGGCACAATAAGCCCAAGTGCAGAGTGGGTAAATAATCTATCGTTTTCGCCAGATGGTAGAACGCTTGCTAGCGCAAGCGCATTTGGGACAATATGGTTGTGGGACTTAAGTAGACAACAGCTCCTAACAACTCTCACAACGCATGAAGCAGGAGCTCCCGAACTTCCTGTAATTTTTTTACACAAGATAGGCTTAGCATTTTCCTTGGATGGCACACGCCTTGCCAGTGGCGGCGAGAATGGCTCAGTTATGCTATCAGAGGTTAGTGCCAATCCAAATCCTTTAATCTTCACAGGACACCATATATGGCGAGTTGAAGCCCTGGCGTTCTCACCAGATGGTAAACATCTTGTTAGTGGTAGTAAGGATAACACCATTCGACTGTGGGATGTAGAAACTGGCACCGAGTTTGCTGTTCTCAGTGGGCATGTAGGAGAAGTCAATGCCTTGGCATTCTCTGCCGATGGTCTAACGCTTATCAGCGGAAGTATAGATGGCACGATTCTTCTATGGGATTGGGAGAAAATTGCTCGGCAAACAAATAGATGAATGTAGATATCTGTAGCCTGAAAACCTAAAAGATCCTGATAATAGACTTCTGTCCGACTCTCCTACAATACCTGTCGTAGACACGTTTCTGTAGCCTGTTCGTTGGGGTAAGCGGTAAAAACGCAAACCCTTCTATTGCTACCAAAACTGCTGTTCGCTAATACTCGCTTTCTGTAAATAGATAGGACTTACGCATTCGGCCTCCTTAAAGTCCCCCCTGATAAGGGGGGATTTAGGGGGGTTGGAAGGTAGGGGTTGAAATTTCCTATATTTCCCTAATTTGCGTAAGTCCTGAATACATAAAGCGAAACCCAACAAACCCACTCCTTTGAGAAAATCAATCTCAAAAAAATACATTTTTTGAAATTTTAATTTCACAAAACTCTTTTCAGAGGGTATAATTGATCTTGTGTTTTATCGAGTAATCTTTTTATTTCTCGGTTAAACCTTGTTATTTATCGAACGCGACCCTTTACACATTTCAATTGCGAATCTTGCTAACTTTTGTGAAAGACCTGATGTATTCCTTCGCGTTTTGACTTTTTTGTATGACAATAACGCCCACACGTGCCACACTTAGGCACATCTCCTGTTGTTATACATATTTTTTTCAGATGGCAGCCTCTAACGTTTTTGAGGTGCGCCGAGGATGATGCAACCACCCATCGGCGCGGCACTGCCATAACTGTACTATGACAGCGCTAACCTAATTGTAGCATTAAACGCTTATGTTTTCTGTAAATTTTAGGTTAGCACCTCAACAAAGGAAGATTGCCATCTCTCCAACCCTTTATCTTTTCCGGCATTTTTCCATCAACTTTATGAGAGAGAGGAGATATTATGTTACGGGATTTACTCTCCAGTCGCTTGATACAAGGCGGTTTCGTTTTCTTTGTCATAGTTGTTGGGGGTAGCCTACTCTATAGTTGGCACGCCCTCCGCGACACAGAAAGCGATTTGGGTCCGACACCGCAAACGGTGGTGTCACCGCTCGAAAAGCCACCGGCGAAAAACACCACACCTGTTGATTTTCAAACCGAAGGTGTTACGAACACGCCCGACGAAACAACGGACACACAAATATCCGAGGCGAGCGAGGTGTTATCCAACGATGGTGTTGACATCGCGGATGCGTTCTTACCCGAAGATTTTGTTTCAGAGGAAGAAGCACCCGCAGAAGATGTGCCGGTCTCCCCTTATGGCTTTGGACCATTTCCAGCAGTGCCTCTGGATTATCCAAATGATATGATACCTACGTGGGTTTATAATACGGAGAGTATGTCTCGCGATCATGAGTTGATGCACAGAGTGTTAATCAAACTCTGGAATCAAGGAGACAAGAGTGTATCAGGGGCCGTTATGAAACGTGGCCTTGTTTATCCTTTGTATCCAAATACAACCTATGTCAAGTATAGGGAAGTAGAATTGCCTGATGGAACTGTCCGTAGGTTTATTAGCAGTGCAAGTGGGGCTCGGGGGACGAATCCGATTATTCCTCCCGGCGGATCAATCCCTGTTCTCCCTGAAGGTGTTACCGCAATTGATATGGATAATGCTGGGATAAACCCGTATGAATTTTTAGATTTAAGATAGGAGTTAAAAATGAAATATTTAATGTTTTTTCTTTGTTTTGCTGTCGTTATTGGGACTGTTTTAGCTAGCGGCAGTGACCCTGATGGGTACAATGGTGAAATAGTGATGTTTGACGTATCTGCCTCATCAGATTCTAACGATCATCGCAGTAACCATAACTTTATATCAGAACTTTCGGCATCTGCATCAGTTAGCGCAGAAAGCGGAAGTGATGGTTGGTTCTCTGTTTGGGCAGAGGCTGGGAGCGACCGTAAGGCCAATAATCCAGATGGGGATTATAACGATTCCGGTTCTTATTTGGCAAGTAACAATGGCTTTTCTGCATCTCAGTATGCTGCAAGCCGGATAGATCGAACTAGCCCAGACTGGGGTTATATCTTCCGTAGTGCTTCCATCTATAGTCAAGATGATGAGGACTGGTCTCCCAAATAGGGATTTCTAACTGCTGTTTGTCCCAGATGGGACCCAATGGTGGACAAGCCAGTAGTAATGGATATAGCAACGATGATTGGCATCCCGGAATATAAACATAGGTAGGTAACTTCGTTGTTACCTACCTTTTTTATTCCCAAACAACCAAAACTCCCACTGCAGTTCCCTTGAAAAATGGCAACTATAGAAGCCTGTTTTGCTCGCGATATAAACATCAAAAAAATCAGTCGGGTTCAGTCGGATTTTGAGGAAAGCCATTTTTGGTGCGCTTTGAGGAACCGCATCACTGCTTCATCATCGGTGGGATGGAAGTGACCGAGTGCGCTTGCCTCTTCTATAAACATCGCCATTTGAATCGGATTATCTTTGAGCAAGGTTTCCGCTTGCTCGTAGAAGTAAATGGTTTGTCTGTTTTCAGCACGTTTTTCGCTTATGGAGGCGAGGTAGATGTAGGCGGCGGCGAGACGTGGCGAACGCGTCCGGTTCTGAATGAACTCCTCAAAGACGAACCTCGCCCTACGAACCGACCGCCGACCGCCATCATTGAAACGACCGCAGGAAACACCAGACACATCGTGACCACCGGTGAGAAGATAGATGCCGAGACGAAAGTGGTCTCGATAGAAAGCAAACAGGTGGTGCTTGAAACGAACGGAGAACAGCGGATATTGAGACTCCAACCTGCAGATCTAAGGTTCCTTAGTCGCGCAAATATGTATAAAACCACAGTCTGCGTTTCCTTTTCTTTCGTAATTAATTAACAAAATACACTTTATTTTTGTTATGTATAAAATAGCATACTCCCCGCATCCGATATGCCGTGGACCACATCCGACCAAGGCACCAACAGACAGGAACACAATAATCCGATAACCTCAGACAAATCAACAAAAATTTCACAGTAACTCGTTTTCACTACCAAAAATAAAAACCCTCGTCCACCCATGCCACCACTAAGTTTGTAGACGAAACAACCAGAACCTTAAAACCGTAATTTCACAGTTACGAAAAAATTGACAGGATTCACAACACCGTGAAAACCCTTACCACACCTTACTTCGTAGCGGTCCTCGACACACTCTTTCGGATCCTTACTGTGAAATACTATGAAATTTCATAACTTCCATTATGAACGCAGGCAACACTCGACAAAATATTTACACACCCGCCCTTAAAAAATTTGCCACTTGACATAATCCCCATCTTATGCTAAAATAGCAGTGCTAAATCAGATACCCAAAAGAAGGATAAACCAGTCAACTACCCAAGTCTAAAGACTTGGGCTTGTGCGAAGCGCATGCCAAGCGTCCACTCCACAAGTTAAACAGTTTTCTACAGTAATATATCGCGGTATCTCTGCGTGGTAGCATCAGCAACGTTTCGGATACTCCCCTCGTCTGATTCACTTTGGATAGCGCGATCTGGAAGGGGCAACACACAACCCGTAAGGGAGACTACAAACGATGTTTGTTCCAGTCAAGAGCAAGTCGGGCAAGAAACTAATGCCGACACACCCAAACAAAGCAGGTATGCTTATCAAAAAAGGCTTAGCGACACCTTATTGGTCTAATGGTATCTTCTGTATTCGGCTTAACTACGCGACAGAAGACGAATACACGCAAGATATAGTCGTCGGTGTAGACCCTGGCAGTAAGAAAGAGGGTCTTACTGTCAAATCAGCGTCTTATACCTACTTGAATATCCAAGCGGACGCACACAATAAAGTGGGTAAGAAAGTTGCGAAACGTCGTGAGTTGCGTAGAAGTAGGCGTTCTCGTAAATGTCCGAATCGCAAGCAGAGAAAGAATCGTAATTCCGGAAAAGAAAAGATCCCTGCTGGCACACGTGCGAGGTGGGATTGGAAACTACGAATATTGGATTGGCTGTCGAAGTTGTATCCAGTCACGCACGTCTGTGTAGAGGATATTAAGGCACGGACAATAGAACGTGCGAAGAAGTGGAATCAATCTTTTTCTCCGCTTGAAGTCGGTAAGGAGTGGTTCTATAGAGAAATCCGAAAGCGGTGGCAGTTGCTGACACGACAAGGGTGGGAAACCAAGGAGTTACGCGATAGGTTAGGACTCAAGAAGGCATCTAACAAGCTATCAGAAACCTTTAGCGCACATTGCGTAGATTCTTGGTGTCTTGCATATCACACGGTAGGCGGTGTTTCTATACCTGAGAATACCGATATATTCTGTATAGTCCCTATCCCCATCAAACGCAGGTGTCTCCACAGAGAACAAGAATCAAAAGGCAGGCGGCGAAATAGATATGGTGGCAGTGTGTTAGGAGACGGTCTCGTCAAAAACACGTTGATAAAGCACGTCAAATATGGTCTTACACGTCTTGCGGGTGTGAATGCGAAAGGTTTATTTTCCATCTATACGCTTGAAGGTAAACGCCTGACAACAGGTGCGAAACGAAACGATTTTAGAGTGCTAACACGCCTCAACTTTAACTACAGGAGCGGGCATTCCTCCCAAACCTAAAGGATTGGGTCTCCTGCCCGAAGATTAGATGAAATTATTAAAAACGTATGCGTCTCTACTGGCGTTGTTGATTCTCGTTTCTCCGATATTCGCTGAGGAAGCGGCGGAAACCGAGACAACGATTCCTATCAAAAAATACGCTGAATTCACACTCAGCGGGGCCTACACCGATACCAAAGTCGTTAGCACCTTCGGCACCTCCTCAACAAAAACAGTTCGCGGACTCTTTAAGAAATTAGATGCTCTCAAAACGGACGATGATCTCGCCGGGGTGATCTTCAAAATAGAGGGTGTCAGTTTAGGGTGGGCAACACTCCAAGAAATCCGAAACAAACTCAATGAATTCCGGACAGCAAAAAAAGAGACAATCGCCTATCTCGAAAGCGGTGGGAACGCCGAATACCTCCTCGCTGCTACAATGGATCGCGTCGTCCTGATGCCTGCCGGGATGCTCAACTTAACCGGCTTACGCGCCGAAGTCCTCTTCTACAAAGGGCTGCTCGACAAATTAGACATTGAGGCGGATATGTTAGCGATGGGAAAATACAAGTCCGGTGTCGAACCGTATCTACGGGACGGCATGTCCGATGAATTCCGTGAGTCGATGACGGCTTTATTGGACGATTTATATACCCAACTACTAAACCATATCGCTGAGAGCCGAGACGGTATCTCTACAGAGGACGTATCAGATTTAATCGATCGCGGTCCGTTCACAGCCGAAGAGGCGAAACAGGCGAAATTGATCGATACCTTGCAATACTACGACGAATTAGTCGAAACACTAAAAGCAGCATCTGAAGACGAAGAGGTGCAGGTCGGCAAACCCGGATCTGAACGTCAACGGAAAGTGCCGGATATGAACAGTTTCGCGGGGCTGATGCAGCTGTTCAGTATGTTGAATCCGCCGCAACGTGCACAGGCTACCGCAGAAAATCAGATCGCACTGATCTATGCCAATGGTGCCATATTACCGGACATTGACACCATCTTCGCGCCAATGTCGATGATTACACCGAAAACATTAAAGAAAGCGTTTGAAAAGGCGCGCACCGACGATTCCGTTCATGCTATCGTGCTACGTATAGACAGCCCGGGCGGTTCTGCACTCGCTTCTGACTTAATATGGCGAGAGGTGATGCTCACGCAACGCGAGAAACCGGTGGTCGTCTCTATGGGCAATGTCGCTGCCTCTGGTGGCTACTATATAGCGATGGCAGCGGGCACAATCGTCGCACAACCCAGCACGTTAACGGGTTCGATCGGTGTGTTCGGCGGTAAACTGAATCTCAAAGGACTCTATAACAAAGCCGGGCTGACGAAGGAGATTATCGCACACGGTCAGAACGCTACTCTCTATTCGGACTACGGCGGTTTTACACCCACCGAGCGGGAACGCGTGGAAAAGCTAATGCGAACCGTCTATGAAGATTTCGTCAATAAAGTCGCAGCTGGCAGGAGCAAATCTTTTGACGACATCGACGAAATCGCGCAAGGACGCGTCTGGACAGGCAGACAGGCGCAGGAACTCGGACTCGTGGATGAACTCGGCGGACTCGAGGACGCACTCTCTATTGCCAAGAAACAGGCAGGTTTTACTGAAGACGACAAACTCAACCTCATCGTGCTACCGGAGCAGCGACCCTTTTTTGAACAACTCATAGAGCAGATGATTGAGGATACGGAAGGTTCAATCCGTACGGGTTGGGGTACCCAACTCCTACAATTAGCATCCAGTCATCCGATGCTGTCTCTGTTAGAAAAGCAGTCGCAACATCTCCTCGCTTGGTTAAGTCTATTCGGTTTTGAAGGTGGCGCACAAGTTGTAACAATCTTACCTTACGATATTTCAATTCGGTGATTTATTATGAACACCAACAACGATCTTCACATTGACATAACTGACGAACAGGTCGCCTTCTTTCAGGAGAACGGGTACCTGAGCATCCCGTGCATCACAACGGATGAAGAGGTAGAATGGCTTAAAGGCATTTACGATGAACTCTTCACCGAACGGACAGGCGAAGTAGAGGGACGCTATTTTGATCTTGCCGGTCCACGTGCACACACCGGAAAGGAGACGTTGCCGCAGGTATTGGGTCCAGAGGCGCAATTCCCTGAACTCCGTGAAACGATCTATTTTCGGAACGCCCATCGGCTCGCCGCGAAATTACTCGATGTAGAAGCCGAAAAAATCGGTGGCGGCGGACACATGATTTTGAAACCCGCGCACTACGGCAATGAAACACCGTGGCATCAGGACGAAGCCTACTGGAATCCCGAAATCCGTCCACATAGCCTAAGCGTCTGGCTCCCGCTTGATAAGGCGACGCTTGAAAGTGGGTGTCTCCAATTTATTCCGAAATCGCACAAAGGAGAGGTCCGGTGGCATCGGCATATCAACGACGATCCGCTCGTACACGGATTGGTAACGGATGATGTTGACGTATCAGAAGCAGTCGCTTGCCCGATACCTGCCGGGGGTGCAACGTTCCACCACTGTCGGACTTTGCACTACTCTGCACCGAATAGCACCGCAGCAGCGCGTAGAGCGTATATCCTCGTCTTCGGCGGACCCCCACAAAAACTGGATAAGCCAGCACACCGTCCGTGGCAAAAAGAAGAGCAGGAAGCACTCGCAAAATTGAAATCGTTAGCCGCAAGTGCTTAATACTGCTTGCGTGCGATGAAAGCGTTTTGGAACCGGTGTTTTCTTGTCAGTAAAAGTGCGCAGCGTGAAACGAAGTGGAAAGCGGATCTACGGAAAGGAACGTCAAACCTTCAATCCACCTTACCGAACCGCAAGGAAAATTTAAAAAATGAAGATTATCTGCACGGGAATCAGTTGTTCTGGACGCAAAGAGTTGATGGCAAATTTTAAAATACTCTGCATGAAAAAGAAGTTAAACATCGGCTTCTTCAACGTCGGGGACGTTATGCATCGCGCCGCCGCAGAGTCCCGCGTCCATTTCACAGAAAAAGTTCTCGACTCAGATCCAGCAGTCTTATCCTTAGCGCGTCGTACCGCTTTCTATGAGATCGCCCGACGGGCAGAATCCTATGAGCATGTTGTCATCGGTCTACACACCTGCTTCCGATGGCGTGGGAGTCTCCTTGAAGGGTTCTCCTTTAAAGATATTGAGATTCTACTACCCGACCTCTTGATTAACGTCGTCGATAATATCACCGATATATCGGCACGGATGAAAGAAAGCGCACAATGGTCAGCGATGGATAATGCGACACTCAATGTCTGGTTAGACGAGGAAGAGTTCTTGACGAGACAGATCGCACATTTCACAGAGAAACCGCACTATACCGTCGCACGGCAACACGATCTTGAGAATTTCTATGAACTCCTCTTTTCACCAAAACCGAAATTTTACCTCAGTTATCCGATTACACTCTTGAGAGATACGCCGCAAGAAATTGACAAAATCCGAGAAATCGGCGAAAAATTGAGCCGATCGTTCATCGTTTTTGACCCACTCACCATTAAAGATATGGCACTCGTGACCGCTGGCGGAGATGGAAGTGTACCTACGACGATGGGTGAGATGGATGATGGCGTGATTGAGCAAATCAAGACCCGAACGATTTCACGGGATTACCAGTTTGTCCACCAGAGCGATTTTGTCGTCGTCATCTATCCGACAGACAAATTATCGCCCGGTGTTCTCAGCGAGATGAACTACGCAACCCGTCATAACAAGCCGGTGTATGCAGTCTACACCGGAACGCGGAGCATCTTCTTCGAAAACCTATGCGACCGAATTTTCGACTCCTTTGAAGAGTTAGCAGATTTTCTACAAGAAACCTACAAAACCAATGGCAATTAATATACGGAAACCTCAAAAACTTCAAAAACCTCTTCAGTCGCGTAGCGACGGAATGTTTATAGCAGCTCAAAAAAGACCTAAGCTCTGTAAGGGGTGTATATGTGGAAACATCGCTACAAAATGCTACGGAAAACCCCTAAATTGACACCTATGGTGCGTCAGTGCATCACCCACACTATGCTATAGAAAGGTTTACATGATGATTTTGGCACATTACACAACTGACGAGGCGAATTACAAGGAATGTCTGAAAAGGGGTACGATTGTTCCGACGAAAGAGTGGTATGGTAAAAAACTTTTTGCCGAGGATTTTTTGGCTGGCGATCACAAGTACGTCTTTTTGCTTGTTAATGAACGTTATGTCGCACTTGATGAAGAAGGTGAGGATAACAGTTTCGGTTTTATTTTAGATGCCGAATCGTTGGTTAAGAAGAACAATGCCCTTGTCGGACCCGATCTGTTGAGCGAATATCGAGTACTCCTCAACGAGTGCGCAACGCACACTGTTCTACACAGTTCCACACTAAAAAATGTGCAGCTGCTCGTTCGTGGGATCCTCGCCGGTGATACCAACGAACCCGGAGTTACTGAGACAGTACTGCTTTTCAGAGAGCGTGCAACCGAACTTCAGAACGAGCGTCGCTGCCGCGGAGAAGCCGCACTGAAACTTTTGGAAGAATCATCAGAGCCATTAGAGCTGCTTGTGAACGTTGCCGTGCCACCAACCGATAACTAAAAACAACCTCTAAAAGAAACGATTGACATTTCCGACTGTGCAAAGGTATAATTATTGCTGTGCTATATTACGATGAGAGTGTAAAACATTTGACAGATTGATTTTCCAATGCGTTTGCAGCCTTTGTAGTGAGGTCCGTCCCTTAAAAATATGAAAATCGCCATCCTTTCACGAGGACCTCAAAACCATTCCACGCTTAGCCTCAGCGAAGCTGCCCGCAATGCAGGACACACCGCCGTAATTTTAGACCCTTTCGGTTTCTATCTCCACATCGGTGGCACCGGCAACCGCATCACCTATCACGGGAAGCCGGTAGCGGATATTGACGTTCTCTTACCGCGACTCAGCCGCACAACGGCAGGATACGGCGAAGAGGTGATAGCGCACTTTGAATGGATAGGGATACCTGTCATCAATCGTTCAAAAGCGATTGCGGCGGCACGACACAAATTCCGTTCCCTACGTATCCTCGCACAGCACGGCTTGCCTATCCCACCGAGTCTCACCGTCGGTTCCGCCGCGTTTTTAGAAAACGCCGTAGCCGACATCGGAGAGTATCCGTTTATTTTAAAACCGTTTCACGGCACACACGGCAGAGGTGTCATGTTGTTAGACACACCGACATCGCTCACTTCAGCCGTGGACGCACTTTGTGATCTCCATCACGATTATGTGATACAGGCTTTCGTTAAGGAAGCCGGTGGGGTTGATATCCGTGTTCTCGTCGTTGGTGGTGAAGCGATTGCCGCGATGAAAAGGAGCGCGCCACCGGGTGAATTCCGTGCCAATATTCACAAAGGCGCATCAGGAGAAGCCATCACGCTACCGGAAGAGTATATCCGTCTCGCTATGAAAGCGACAACCGCACTGGACTTAGAGATAGCAGGCGTTGATCTATTGGAAACAGACAAAGGTCCCGTCGTTTTGGAAGTCAACCCATCACCCGGATTTGAAGAACTACAATCGGTCACCGGCATCAACATTGCTGCTGCGATTATCGAATTTGCAACGAAGTTTGCACAAAAAAAATAGTTATAACCAGGCCCGGTAGGTTCGGTTTGATGAAGTTTAAGAATTTAATTCGGTAATGCATCAATAACCTCTTGGTAGGAGCGAGCTGTGCTCGCGATCTTTAACGATTACCGAAATATTCATTTACTCTTCAGTAACCGAACCGGATCCTACGCGAAAACCTTGAAGACTTCAAAAACCTCTTCAGTCCTGTAAAATATAACTATTGTAGCCTGAAACGAAGTGGAAGGGTGTTTTGCTTGGGCGTTTCCCATTGCTTGGGTATTTCTGCGGATCTACGGAGAGGCACGCTAAATGATTAACCCGCTTGATCGAACCGCAAGGAAAGTTAAAAGTACAAACCGCAAGGAAAAATTAAAAATCTTGATGTTCAATCATGAATTTCCGCCAATCGGCGGCGGTGGTGGTTGGGTCAGCTACTTTTTAGGCAAACACTTCGCAGCAGCCGGACACGATGTACATCTGATTACTTCTCAGTTTCGGGATTGCCCTACGGATGAGGAGGTAGAAAGTTTTCATGTCCATCGCGTACGGGCACTTCGGAAAAATCGGGATGTGTGTGCCGTACATGAGATGCTGACCTACGCCGTCAGTTCGAGTCTCTACGGGTTACGATTTGCGAAAAAATTTCAACCCGATATCGTTCAGGTCTTTTTTGGGATTCCTGCAGGGGGTGGTGCCTATCTTCTACAAAAATACCGCGATGTGCCGTATGTCGTATTTCTGGGGGGACGTGACGTGCCGAGCCGCAGCCCGGATCCGCCATATTACCGGTGGTTATACCTGCTCCTAAAACCCGCCATCCGAACGATTTGGGGGAACGCAGCAGCGGTCGTCGCTTGTAGTGAAGGCTTACGCGAACTCGCGCAAGAGACGGATTCAAATGTAAAAATGGATGTAATTCCCGACGCTGTGGATTTGGAAACTTTTACACCTGTCCAACGCAATCCCTATCCAGAAAAAATCCGAGTCCTCACAATCGGGAGGCTCATCCCACGCAAAGGGTTCCAATTCCTAATCCGCGCCCTGCCGCAAGTCCTTGAAAAGGTTTCACATAACTTTGAAGTAGAGATCGTCGGTGACGGACCGTATCACGGAGAACTTCTGAAATTGGCGGAAAATCTCGGTGTAACGTCATGCATTCGTTTTGCCGGTTCAGTACCCTATGCGGAATTACCAGAAAAATACCAACAGGCGGACCTCTTCATTTTACCCTCACTCGCCGAGGGGATGCCACTCGTCGTTTTAGAGGCAATGGGGACAGGACTTCCAATCGTTGTCAGTCGCGTTCAAGGCATTGATGAACTTGTCGTAGATGGGGTCAACGGCGCGATCTTTGATACGAGCGATGTTGATGGACTCGCCCACGCACTCATCAAACTGATTAACGCTGGCGAAGATCGCATTAAAATGGGCAAAGCAAGCGTTGCGCGTGTTAAACCCTACGACTGGAAACACATCGCTGATGCTTATTTAACCCTCTATGCTGATATTTTAGGAAAAGATAAGCTGTAGAAATGCGTAATGATAATTGGTTATCTGTAGATTATATGGCGGTCGCGAACGTTTGAAACTGCCACAAAAATCTCTTGCTGACTGCTAATTGCTGACCGCTGATAGCCAATAAAAAGGAGAACAAAAATGCGCCCAATCAAAATACTTGCTATCGGGGCAGGCGGTTTACAACGCGCCTTGACCCACGAATTCGTCCATATCCTCAACCAACGCAATCTCTACAACGCCGGTATCTTCGTCGGGCAGCCGCGCGGTGCCGAGAAAGCCGATGCATTCAACAAACAGAGCGGGATATACCACGTCGTCACGTTTGATTTAAGTGGTATCCACGACATCCAAAAAGTATCAAGTGTGGTCGGCGCGACAACACTCGCAACGGAAGCCGGTCGTGAGAGATTTTATGCGCAAACCGAAAATCCGCTTGACCTTATCCTTATCGGCGTAACCGAAGCCGGAATCGCTAAAGGCGAACTCGCGATGGATGTGTTAGATAAGACCCTCTACCGCTACTTTTGCTATCACGGTGCAGACGCGACGCTCTGCGTTATCAATACCGATAACCTCCGAAATAACGGCGATGTGATTCGCGATATTCTCTGCAACGCGTATCCGAAACGGAGTGATGATTACACAACGTGGTTAGAGACAAACGTCGGTTTTCTCAACGAAATGGGCGATAGACTCGTGCCGCAGGTCTACGCTGTACCTGACGAGATTAAAGCAGCTGCACGCGCACAAATTGAGACACCAGATGAATTGGTAACGTATGCAGAAGCAATGCCAGCAACACCGTTTATTCTCGAAGATTTAAATGGTATGTTACGCGTCCCATTCGGTGAACTTCAAGACGATGGCGTTATTGTGAGTCAGGAGAGCATCGAACCGTATCACGATTGGAAACTCCTTTTGGTGAATTCCGTGCATGTACCTGGGATTACGCATAAGGGAACGCTCTCTGGGATTGATTATGTCAACGAAGCCGCAGCGCATCCAGTATTCGCACCACACTTGGAACGCCTAATGGAGGGATACGCCGAGATCGTGGAAGCGGATATCCCAATCGCCGGTAAAAGCGCGAAAGCGTATACACTGGAATTCATTGACCGCATCCGTCGAGTCAAAGACGACAATGCCCGGATTAACATCATCGAGACCGTGAAACTCCGCGAACGCGCCGCCGATATCGTCCGGTCACCGAACTACGATGCCAGTACAGAATTATTCAAATCCGATTTCGCCTATTCCTTCGCAACGGTACTTCGGTTTTTAACGCCACATGCAGTCTCGTCTCTTGATGATTACAGAGGTATCACCGATACCGCTACAGAGTATGAAATCCGGGACCCTGACCGGACAATACAGGACATCCTGAGGGGCGCGTTTGGCGCGAGTCAAATAGACGTGAAAGGACGGATTGAAGCTATTTTCTCAAATGCAGCATTGTGGTCACCCGCTGGTGGGACAACCTTGCGCAGCTTACACGAGAACCGAGATTTTACCGAGCGCATCGCAGGTTATTATCATCGGTTGGTTAACGGAGAGGCGTGCCTTGCGGTTTTAGAGAGTATTAATGCGGAGTAGTCCTCAATTGTCAGTAGGCTGCGCTTTCAGTTATCAGTTGAAGAAGGACCTGATTAACCACAGCACCTCTTAACTGACAACTGAGTACTGTTAACTGACAACTGTTAACTGATAACTTATAAGCGAATAACGCCTTTTTTGCGTTGGAGCACCGCATCATAGAACCGCATCGTGCCAACGCAGTCCTGAATACTCGATACCGGTTCCCGATCTTCACGAATCGCGTTGACAAACTCCGTGAGACTGATGCCGTCGCCAGTCAGCTCGCCATTCCGTTCATCGGAGAAATTAGAGGTAAAGGTGTTCCCAGATTCAGTGAAATGTTGAGCACCCCACAACCCGTCTAAAACGATGTATTCATGTTGTCCAGTAATTTCGATGTAGTCGTAGTTACGCCGCCACAACCGTTGACTCGTCAGTTGTAGGCTGCCCACTGCACCGTTTGCATATTCTACAGCGACAGCAAACGCGCCTTGCCCATCGACCTCGTTGTGAAAAACGCTGAGTTCTTTAACATCAGCACCGGCGATATGCCTCGCCAAATCGAAATGGTGGATGGCAAAATCAAGCAAATAACTTTTGACCGTCGGGTATTTTCCACTACAGAACGAGCAGAAGAGTTGTGTCAGTGTGCCGAAGGATTCGGTCTGCATAATCGCTTTCGCTTGACGTACGCCTTGACTGAAACGCCGCTGGAAGTTCACCATAAGTGTTTTACCGTGTTTCTCTGCGGTTTCTGCCAAAGCGAGCGTTTCTTCAAGGGAGGGTGCCGGCGGTTTCGGTGTGAATACATGATACCCCGCCGCGAGCGTTTCAAGGACAAGCGGCTGCCGCGGGTCAGGTCCCATGGAGATAATAACGGCTTCGAGGTCTTCTTTTTCAAACATTTCGTGCCGATCGGTGTAATAGCGACCTGTGCCGAATTTACCGGCAGCAGCCTTTGCGCGGTCTTCATCAGCATCGCAAACCGCTTGCAATGCGACAGGTGCAAGGTGAAGTGCAGGATAAATAGTGTGCCGTGCGAAACCGCCAGCACCGAGAAATCCTATCCGAAGAGGTTCCATATCTGTTCCTTTTTGGCTATTCTGCTAACAGCCACATAAAAATAAAAATTTACCTCCAATTTATCACAACCTCGGGGCAGTGTAAAGGAAATTTTTGTTACAGTTGAAATTTCAATTCAACCTAATTCCGAAAATTGTGTCAAAAGAGAAGGTGCAGAATTTCGCACGATAGCGAGTAGCCTGAAACACAGTAAAAAGGTTTTTGCGTTAATTGGTTGTTAGTTTTTAGTTATTGGTTATAAGTTAAAGACTTGTAACAGTAACAGCATTGGTAACCGCCACAACACACCTCTTAACCTATCACCATTAACCAAAAACCATTAACCATTATCAAGGCGGAACTACGGAAATTGAACTTATTAATCAGAGCAACCTAACCGAACCGCAAGGTAAATTAAAAATCCAACGGCGAAACTTCCGATTTGCGCTGCTCCAAGGCACCTTCATGCGTATTAATCTCGCATTTGCGGATTCGTCGACCGTGCTGCCTGCTTTTATTGATAAATTAAGCGGTTCGCCTCTTCTCGTAGGGTTAACCGGTTCAATGATGACAGCAGGTTGGATGTGGCCCCAGTTGTTGATGTCCAATCTATTGGAGCACCGCCCGCGTAAAATGCCGTTCTACGCACTCGGTATGAGTATTCGCGTGTTGGCATGGCTCGCTATCTCTTTCTGCGCCATCGCAATCGGCGAGCGGAATCCGATGCTACTCGCTGGCTGTTTCCTCGGACTCTATTTCTTATCTTCCTCCGCTATGGGTGTCTCAACACTCCCATACATGGACATCGTCTCCAAGTCGATAGAACCGCAACGTCGCGCCCGTTTCTTCAGTCTCCGACAACTCTACGGCGGGTTCTTCGCTATTTGGGTCGGGTTCCTCGTGCGCGCCGTGCTCGGAGACGCATCCGAATTTACCGGCATGCTCGGTGGTATCACACAAGCCTTCAGAGCGTTCACCATGTACTTTATCGGCACGATCTGTAACGTCGAGACCGACCTCGGTTTCCCTTATAACTACGCCTTTCTCTTTATCTGCTCGGTGACTGCAGCGTTCTTCTCCTTCATCAGTTTCTTAGGTATCCGTGAACCGATTCATCCCGTCCAGCCGACTCGGCAACCGATCTCCGAACATTTAAAGCAGGGACCCCACTTCCTCCGTACAGACGCGAATTACCGACGGTTTATCCTTTTCCGTGTTTTTGGACATTTCTCTGGAATGGCAACCCCGTTCTACATGCCTTATGCGCTAAACGAACTCGGATTTTCAGATGCAACGATCGGCTTTTTTATCGTCAGTTCCGCCTTGAGCGGTGTGGTCTCAAATGCGATGTGGGGATACGTCGGCGAAAAGTATGGCGTGCGATGGGTGCTGATTATCACGGCAGGTATGATGGGCATTCCGCCTATACTCGCTTTCTCTTCAGGCTTATTACCGATGTCATTACAGATGCCCGCATTTTTGATGATTTTCATCGCTGGCGGAATTTTGGGTAACGGCATGATGGTCGGTTTCATGGCATACATGCTAAACATCGCACCACCCCGAAGCCGCCCGACTTATATCGGTTTTATGAACACGATACTCATGCCTGTGAGTTTCGCACCCGTGTTGGGTGGAATCCTCGCACCGCTTATCGGTTATCGGTGGTTGTTTGCACTCTCAATCGGTTTATGCCTCGTTGCCTTCCGCATTGCAACCGGTCTGCAAGAGATTATGCATCATAATGAAGCAGAAGCCGAGACCGATCCCCTGTAGCATAGACTGTTAGTCTGTGGCATGTATTTCCGGTAGCATAGACTGTTAGTCTGTATTGCGTATCCCTCCGCTGTACCATAGGCTGTTAGCCTGTGTTGTGTATCCGTTGTAGCATAGACTGTTAGTCTGTGTTGCGTATCCCGCGATAATCCGTGATTCGCGGCGTACTTGAAGAAACACTTTCTTCGCATTGGATTTTAGCGTTTGCAAAAACCCCAAATGCGACTCACATTCAGATTTTTCAACGGCACATTTCGCAGTTTTGTGATATACTTAAAAAGAGAGCAAAAGTCGTTGGACAAACGTTCCATAAAGGCACCCAATTATTTAAGAGACACCTGATCGTATGAAACGCACTTCTTTTCCTATCTTTTTAATCCTACTTACCGTTTCAGGGTTATACCTACCCAGCAGCTTCGCTCAAGATTACACGCAATGGGGTTTACCCGAAGGTGCCAAAGCCCGCCTCGGTAAGGGCAGTATCAACGATATACAATATTCTCCGGATGGCACTATATTAGCAGTCGCCAGTTCTGTCGGCATTTGGCTCTATGACGCAGAGACCCTTCAAGAACTCGCATTGCTAAAGAGAGGTAAGTACAGTGTTGGTAATATAGCGTTCAGTCCTGATGGCACAACCCTCGTGAGTGGGGATTTGGACGATGTGATACTGTGGGATGTTGCCGCAAGAGAACGCAAGCGAACATTTGAACGTGTGGGGAGTGATGTCTCCCTGAGTCCTGATGGCACAACCCTCGTGAGCAATAATTACAAAGGAATCCATCTGTGGAATGCAAAAACGGGCGCGCGAAAAAAAACAATCGCTACAAGTCTTAGTTACAGACCCTGTTTAGTGTTCAGTCCTGACGGGCAGACATTCACAGGTGCGTATTTGGGTGGAACCATCCGACTATGGGATACAGACACTGCAAAGTTCAAGATGACGCTCGCAGGTCATGCGAAGGACGTTTATAGTTTGGCGTTCAGCCCCAATGGAAAAACGCTCGCGAGTGGAGGTAAAGATTATACCGTTCGCTTGTGGGATGTAGAGACTGGAACACTTCAGAAAACGTTTAGAGGACATACGGAGAGTGTCCATAGCGTCACCTTCAGTCCTAATGGACAAACCCTCGCAACTGGGAGTGAAGACGAGACGATCCGGCTATGGGACGCGAAAACTGGAGAACTACGGCAAACACTGGAACATGCGGATCACGTCAATCACGTGTTGTTCAGTCCCGATGGAAAAACGCTCACGAGTGCCGATTCACATCATACGATTCGTCTGTGGGACGCGGAGACCGGAACGCTCCGAAAAACGCTCACAGGACATGGCATCTGGATCGTTGGAACATCGTTTAGCCCGGATGGGAAAACACTTGCTACTATGAGTCGAGATGAAACCATTCGTTTATGGGATACAAACACCGGACATCATAAAATGGACTTAATTGGCAGGCACGCAGAGAACATAGGTTATTTCGAGAACGTGTCGTTTAGTCCCGACGGACGCATGCTTGCCGCTGTGAGTGGCAGAAAAACCGATCTCTCGGCTTTCTCGGAATACACGGCGCGGACTATCGCCCGTAAAAGTGGAGACACAGCCATCTATCTATGGGATACGGATACCGGAAAACAAGAGGCGGTCCTCACAGGGCACACAGCACCTGTTGAAAGTGTGTCGTTCAGCCCGGACGGGAAGACACTTGCGAGTGGGAGCGCGGACAAGACAATCCGCCTATGGGAGATTGCTACTGAAAAAGAAAAGAAAATGCTCACAGGGGGTATGGAGAGTATCACGAGTCTCGCATTCAGTCTCAATGGTGCAACGCTTGCAAGTGGAAGTCTGAACGGGAATATCCATTTATGGGACGTAAACACTGGTGAACGCAAAACTACGCTCACCGGACATGCAGCAGAAGTGAGAAGCCTCTCGTTTAGTCTGGATGGAAAAATTCTCGCAAGCACAAGTCCGGACGGTACCCTTCGTCTCTGGGATACAAACACTGGCGATGAAGAAAAAACACTCGCAGCGTATAACGGGACTTTTTGGAGCGTATTGTTTAGTCCCGATGGAGAAATCTTCGCAAGTCAAAGTGGAAGAGGCACCGGTTTATGGAGACAGATTCGTCTATGGAATGTCATCAAAGAACGGAAGAAGAAAACCCTTGAGGGACATACATGGGGTGTCACAAATGTTTCATTCAGTCCAGATAGGCAGACCCTCGCAAGTGGAAGTGAAGATGGTACAGTCCTGCTGTGGGATTTGACTGCTATACGCAACACAGCAAGCAATACAAAGTGATACAGATGTTTCTGGATTAAATGTTATCAGTACGATTTTTTTTACGAAAAAATCTTTCAGTTTGCCTCGCTGTGAGAGAAGGTACTTTGGGATATCCGAAAACCTCTTAACTGATAACTGACAACTGATAACTGGTAACTCTTAAAAAGGAGAGATTTCTGGTGGAAAAAAGTCTGTTTATCGGTATTCTGGCTGGTATCGCTTCGGTTCTTCTGGTGCGTATCATTCCAAAGCGTCTGCAAAACATACTGTTCTTTGCCGGCGGTGTGGCACTCGGTATTGTTTTCATCGTTTTTATCGCAATTACCCTTTCAAAGCATGTTAATACAAGCGGAATTGAGGATATACAGTATTCCCTGGACGGTACCCGTTTAGCGATTGCTGGCTCTACCGGCGTTTGGCTCTATGATATGAACAGTGATGAAGAACCGATACTGCTCACAACAGATAGAATGGGTGGCTATGATGTGTCGTTCAGTCCGGATGGACGGATGCTCGCGGGTGGATGTGAAGACGAACTTATCCGCCTCTGGGACGTTAGTACCGGCGAACATAAGAAAACTTTCATAGCCGACCATGGGCGAAATCTTCGTGTCCAATTCAGTCGTGATGGCGATACACTCGCAAGCTGGGGGAGCTATGAAATCAGTCTATGGGACATTGCCACAAGCACGCACAAGAAAACATCCAGTCAATTTAAATATAGAGATTTTGTCAATGTGTCGATTAACGCTGGTGGCGGTACGCTTGTAAGTATAGATGATGAGACCATCCGTCTGTTGGATGTTCTCACAGTAGAGGGAAAGGCGATCCTCAAAGGACATACAAAAGAGGTCAAAAGTGTAGCGTTCAATCCCGATGGTCGCACACTTGCGAGCGGGGGCAGGGATAAAACCGTCCGTCTCTGGGATGTTGCAACAGGAAAACATAAACAGATCCTCAAGGGACATAGAAAAAGTATTGATGGTATCGTCTTCAGTACCGATGGACACATGCTTGCCACCGCAAGTAGAGACAAGACTATCCGCGTGTGGGATGCTCTCACCGGGACGCATAAGAAAACGCTCAAGGGACATACCGCGCCTGTTAACGGTGCTGCGTTCGGTCCTGATGGACAGACAATCGTAAGTTGGAGTAACGATCAGACCATCCGTTTATGGGATGTGAGTACTGGCCAGGTCAAAAAAGTACTCAAAGTCCCAAAATTTTAAGTTATTTCGCATATTGCCAAAGGAGAATAATTCACAACGCTCTTGAATAATAAATGGAGGTTATGACAGATGAAAATCGTAATGGCGAATTCAACGCTTGCGTGTTTCGGCTTTATGATCGTTAGCCTGATGTTTACCAACATCGCCAATGCCGAATTTGATCCGAAAACCGTTGTCGGGATATGGCTCTTTGATGAAGGCAAAGGGAATACCGCTGCGGATGCTTCCGAAAATGGCAACGATGGAAAACTTGAGAACAATCCAAAATGGATAAAAGATGGTAAATTCGGGTCCGCACTCGAATTTGATGGGAACGAGAGTAAAGGACATGTCCTTGTCGGAAATTTGGGTCTGTCTGGCGCGGTTACAGTGGTCTTGTGGGCGAAACCGAGGGATGCCGCCAATGATGATCGGTTAATATCGAATCTCAGTGGACCAACAAATCCGGCTTTCGCAATTCGGTTCCAAGGTGAAGCAGTTGACATTTGGGGCAGGGCGTGGAAACCGGTCATCCCGAAATTTGATGACAATAAATGGGGACACTATGCGTTTGTATTAGATGGCGAGGGAAACGCGACAGGCTATTACAACGGCAAAGAAGGCGACACAGTTGTCGATACCTATATTTTTACTGATATCGGTATCGGAGCAACTTTTTTGCATCAATGGGGACAATATTATTCCGGTGTCTTTGACGAGATCGCGTTTTTCAGTGTCGCATTGGCTGAAGATGATATTAATATCCTCATGACAAGAGGTCTCAAATCCGCATTGGCTGTTTACCCTGCAGCTAAATTAGCAACGACATGGGGAAATCTAAAAACCAATCTATAAGGAATCAATCTAAGTGCAAAGCAATTTTCATCAGCGTTTCCGGTTACAGATAGAATCCTGTTTACTTAGGACACTTTTCATTGTCATCACAATGGTAGTGGGTCTCTCAGTTTCTCATGCAGAGGACCGTGTTACCGGTCACTGGGAAGGACAGATCGAAATCCCCGGTCAACCCATTATTGTAAAAATTGATCTCACCACCAATGATAATGAGTGGACAGGGACTATCGACATTCCGACCCAAGGTGCGAACGATTTACCGCTTTCTGATATCCAAGTCGTTGAGGAAGATGGCAGTGTGCAAGTTAAGTTCTCAATCCGTGGCATTCCGGGGAACCCAACCTTTGATGGAAAACTGCAAGATAGTACTATCAGTGGCACCTTCAGCCAAGGGGGTGCCACATTCGGATTTCGACTTTCCCGCGAGGTTGTCGAGGTACCCGCAAGACCGCAAGAACCGAAACCACCCTTCCCGTATAAAATCGAAGAAGTCGCATTTCAGAACGGCACTGTCAACCTTGCTGGGACTTTGACGTTACCATTTGATGACGGTCCCTTTCCTGCAGTGCTGCTCATCTCCGGCAGCGGTCTTCAGGATCGAGACGAAACGTTGGTCGGGCACAAACCGTTTTGGGTGCTCGCCGACCATCTCAGCCGTGCAGGTATTGCCGTACTCCGTGTCGATGATCCCGGTATCGGCAAATCAACGCCGCATCCGAAACCGCCAACAACAGCAGACTTCGCGACCGATGTAGAAGCAGGCGTGGTATTCCTCAAGCAGGATGCTCGAATCGGTCCTATTGGGTTAGTAGGGCACAGCGAAGGCGGTCTTATCGCGGCTATTGTCGCGAGTCGCAGCAATGATGTTAGTTTTATCGTACTGATGGCAGGTCCCGGTGTTTCAGGTACCGAGTTATTGCGTAAACAGAACGAACGCATTTTCGACGCAGCCGGAATCGCAAATGAGCGTCAGCAGAGATTACTCACGCTCCTTGATCAACTCTTTACGACCTTGATCGCAGAAGATATGGCGGAAGAAGAACGGCGACAAGATGTCGAAAGGATTGTCCGTAAGCAGCTCGAAATTAACGGTGTTCCGCCTGCAAAGCAGGACGACGGACAGGTACAGGCACTTGTGGAACAGTCTCTTACGCCGTGGATGCGTTATTTCTTAACTTTCGATCCGCGTCCTGCATTTGAGAAAATCCGTGTCCCCGTCCTCGCACTCAACGGTGAACTGGACGTACAAGTTGATGCCGAGCAAAATCTTACCGCCATCGCCGCAGCACTTGACAAGGGTGGGAATCAGGATGTCACTGTACATCGTTTGCCAAAACACAATCACCTATTTCAACGTGCGCTTACAGGGTTGGTAAACGAGTACGGTGCCATTGAGGAGACAATTTCACCGAAAGTGCTCGACTTAATTCGAGACTGGATCTTGTCCGTGACAGAATAAAACCGCTTTCAGATTTTTTAGAGAAAATCCGCACGGTTTGCAACTAAAAATATGTACGTCTGACCCGAACACATGGTGAATTAAGACCAATGTTTGCTCAATATCGGGGGAAAATAAATAGGACTTACGCATTTCATCTTAAAGTCCCCCTGATAAGGGGGATTTAGGGGGTTTAAAGGACGAAAATTACCGATTTTTGCGTCTAAAAGTCCGAGATTTTCTCAATTTTCGTAAGTCCTGATAGAATTATGCACCTTTTTGGCATCTAAATTGCGTCATTAATAATTGAAACGTTCAATTTACCTATATATGCTGTCGGTAAGTAAATTTTGCCCGATTTCGTGCAAGTAGGTATAAAACATGCCCGATTATGTGCAGTACGGACTGTCAAGATAACCGCAAGAAAATGGAATATTTACATCGTTTATGTTCCCTGATTACATAATTTCACGCCGGTAACGCGAAAGGAATCTGATGAACACGACACAAAATACAGATGCAATGCATGCCGATGACGTTGCTGCGATTGACGAACTCCAGAACGTCTACGACCAATTGAAACAAACACTTGCGAAGATCATCGTCGGTCAGGAGCAAGTTATCGAACACTTGGCGATCTGTCTATTTTCGCAGGGCCACGCGCTGTTGATGGGGGTCCCCGGATTAGCAAAAACATTGTTAGTCAGACGTTTCGCCGAGACGATGGCGTTGCAGTTCAGCCGAATCCAATTCACCCCGGACCTGATGCCGATGGACATCACCGGAACAGACATCCTTCAAGAGATCCCCGGCGGTAGACGCGAATTCGAGTTCGTGAAAGGTCCACTGTTCGCGAATCTCATTCTTGCCGACGAGATTAACCGGGCACCCTCGAAAACACAAGCTGCTATGCTCGAAGCGATGCAGGAATACAAAATCACCGTCATCGGCAGAACGTATTCGCTGGATCCACCGTTCTTCGTACTGGCGACACAGAACCCGATTGAACAGGAAGGGACGTATCCGTTACCAGAGGCGCAACTCGACCGCTTCATGTTCAGAATTGAGGTGGATTATCCTGCGCGATCCGAGGAGATAGAGATCGCTCGTACGACCACCGGTGTCGCGCTACCAACACTGGAACCCGTTCTAACCGGTGAAGCGGTACTCGCTTTTCAAGACCTTGTTCGTCGTGTACCTGTAGCGGAACATATCTATGAATTCTCAGTTGATTTGGTCCGCAGCACGCGTCCGAAAGGCGATGCGGCACCTGATTGGCTGAAACCGCTTGTCGCTTGGGGGGCTGGTCCTCGCGCAGTTCAATACCTAATCTTAGGTGCGAAAGCGCGCGCAGCACTCAGCGGGAGTTACATGGCACGGCTTGAAGATGTCGTCGCAGTTGCCAACCCCGTGCTGGCGCATCGCGTCATTACATCCTTCGCAGCCGAGTCTGAGAACATTACCAGCCAAGATATCGTCAACCGTCTCGTCGAAGAGTTGTCAGAACAGGGGTAAATTATGGCATTGCAACTCAGACGAGATTACCTCAACCAGCAGGTCCTTGAGCGGCTCTCCACGCTCCAGCTCCACGCTCGACTCCCTATGATCGGGAATGTATCCGGGAAACACCGGAGTCCGATTCGCGGCTCCAGTCTTGAGTTCGCCGAGTACCGTAAATACGTTCCAGGCGACGACACACGGCGACTCGACTGGCGTGCCTACGCACGTAATGATCGTTATTATATTAAAGAGTTTGAAGCCGATACCAACCTGCGGATGTGCTTGGTCGTTGATACCAGCGGCTCGATGGGGTACGCACACACGCCGTCCGCTACAACGGATGGCGATCCCGATATAAATAAACTTGACTATGCCCGTCGAATCGCTGGCACCTTGGCGTACATAGCCGCGCTACAAGGCGATGCCGTTGGACTCTATTGTGTGGACAAAACGTTCCACAAAGAGATCCCACCCAAGCGCAGTGCAACCCATCTCAGCACAGTCCTTGATGAATTAGGCGCGATGGAAGCAGCAGGCGAGACTGGGTTGGCTGAGGTTCTCCACGAAACCGCCGAACGGGTCCCGCAGCGAGCACTGATCGTCGTTATTTCAGACCTATTTATTGAACCCGGAACGGTACGGAGTTGTTTTGAGCACCTTCGGTTCCGTAAACACGATGTCGCCGTATTTCACCTCATGGAACAGAGCGAACTGGATTTTGAATTCGATCGTCCCATACGATTTGTTGACATGGAAGGCGGCGAACCGATACTCGCAGATCCGACCGTCATCGGCGCGCAGTACCGACGCGCAATGGAGATGTACCTCCAAAATATGGACGAGGTGGTCCGAGATACCGAGGTTGACTACCATCGCATCTGTATCCACGAGAATTACGGAGACGTATTGGCACGATTTTTGTTAGGGCGGACACCCAAAAAACACAAGTGAAAAAATCCAAAACGTAAGCCCGTAATGTAATGGAGGGCGGACATACGGAGATGGACTTTTTCTTAAAATCTATCTCAACGAACCGCAAGGTAAATTTAAAAAATGAGTTTTCTGCAACCGCTTGTATTGATCGCACTTCCGTTAATGGTGCTGCCGGTCCTCATCCATTTGATTAATCAGCAACGGCACCGGACCATCCCTTGGGCGGCGATGATGTTCCTGATGAGCGCGAAACGGATGAGCCGAGGGATGGCACGTCTACGGCATCTGCTTATCTTACTGATGCGCGTTCTGGCTATCGGGACGCTAATCTTTGCTGTGAGTCGTCCGCTATCCGGGGGATGGTTAGGGAGCGTCGGATTGAGTAAACCCGATGCCACCCTAATCCTTCTTGATCGTTCCGCCAGTATGGAGATGCAAGACCTACAGGCGGGTGAGTCGAAGAGATCCACAGCACTCAAACGACTCACAGAATTGCTGGAACAAGGGGATTACGGAACACACCTTATTCTGATTGATAGTGCCACTGGACAGATGCAAGAGGTGGATTCGCCGAAGGCACTGTTGAATCTACCTGTGACCAATGCAAGTGCCACCAGCGCAAATATCCCAGCGATGCTTGAAACGGCGTTAGCCTATCTTAAAGCAAACGAGTCAGGACGCACCGAAATCTGGATCTGTTCGGACCTAAAAGAGAACGATTGGGATGTTCACAGCGGACGCTGGGATGCGATACGGGGGGCGTTTGCTGAATTACAGGGCGTGCATCATTTTTTGATCGCCTATACAGACCCGCCTTCAAACAATTTATCGCTCAGGGTGGAAAACGTACAACGGTGGCAGCGGGGCGGCACTGCAGAACTCATTCTTGATGTGATGGTTCGCAGAACGGATGGCAACAGCGACACACAGCAGGTACCGATTGCGTTTGAAGTCAATAATGTTCGCTCCGTAGTTGAAGTGGAGCTTGACACACTCGGTGCCTCGTTGCGCGGACACCGCATCCCTATTGATGGTAAACGCAACTCCGGTTGGGGCGCGGTCAGTTTACCCGGCGATGCGAATCCATTGGACAATCGGTTTTTCTTCGTCTTTTCAGAACCCCCTGTACGGAAGGCAGTTGTCGTCAGCGATGACGCAAAAGTTGGTGAGGCGTTCCGTCGGGCACTCGCTGTTCCGATCGACAACCGATTAAAACACCGTGTTGACGTGATTCCAGTAAACCGCGTCGCCGAGATTGACTGGGAGCGTACAGCACTCTTGATTTGGCAAGCAGCACTTCCGCAGGGGTTGGTCGCCGAACAGATTACACATTTCGTCAACAGTGGACGTGTCGCGATGTTCTTTCCGCCGGGACCGGGAGGTTCTGGCGGAAAACTGTTTGATTCACACTGGGGTGATTGGCACGCGTCTGGTAGGGGTTCGGTTACCGAACCCCTACGACTCTCATGGTGGCGCGGCGACGCGGATCTGTTGGCACATGTAGAGAGTGGTGATGCTTTGCCTTTGAGCGCATTGCGCACCTACCGCTACCGCACGCTTGAGAGTCCGGGAACGCCGTTGGCAAGGTTTGACACCGATGCCCCTCTATTAAACCGTGTCGTGACGGATCGCGGCGCAGTCTATTTCTGTAGCACACTTCCCACAGCGCAATTTTCTTCTCTCGAACGTGACGGTATCGTGTTTTATGTTATGTTACAACGAGCGTTGACTGACGGGAGCCTGGCACTCGCTACGGCATATCAACGCGATGCCGGACTCGATGTACTCGGAGACCGAGAACAGTGGACCTCCATTGCACCTGAAAAAGATACCGCGTCCCTCTCGGAGCGTGGATTACATGCCGGCGTTTATCAAGACGATACACACTGGGTCGCCGTGAACCGCAGTCAGGCTGAAGATAGTGCCAAGGCATCACCTGTTGAGGCAGTGGATGCGCTGTTTGATGGATTGTCGTATAGGAGAATTGATGTTGATGTTGGCGATACATCTGCTTTAGCGAGCGAACTGTGGCGTATTTTCCTCATCGCAATGGCGTTAGCGCTCATTGTGGAGGCAGTGCTGAGTCTGCCGAGCAGGAATACCAGGAATGGAAGACAGGAAGAAGGACTGGAGGGGACCAGTCTTGCATAACTTTCCCAACCTTCCAATCTTTTAGACGATTATGTTAGCCTGAAAACGTAGGGGCTGGGTTACCCAGCCCGTAGCAGAGGGTTTTTGCGAACGCTAAAATCCAATGCGAAGAAAGTATTTCTTCAGATGAACGGAGAGAGTGCTTCTTCGCAAAATCTGCCTGAACGAACCGCAAGGAAGATTAAAAAAATGCAAGAACAACAAGGGAGTTTGGAATTTCTTTCAAGCGGTTCCATCATGGTTTTGGGGCTGTTGGTAATCGCTGTGACGGGTGTCCTATGCTGGTTAGCATGGCACCGCAGCGGCTATCGCAAACAGACCGGCTGGCTTGAATTACTGCGTTTCGTATTGGTCTGTTTAGTCGTTGTCACGCTGAATCAACCGGAGTGGCTGAAGACGCAACCGCCGGATCGCCGTTCAACCCTCGCTGTCCTCTGGGATCAGTCCAAAAGTATGGAGACGCGGGATGTTCTTGACAGTGAAAATGTCTCCGATGAACCGAAGAGCCGTGCGGAAGTGATTCAACCCTTGATGTCCGAGGCGGTCTGGAAAGGCGAATCCACATCTGGTACAGAGAACGTACAGGAGGCGGACGATCTCAACGTCGTATTCGAGCCGTTCTCTTCGGCGTTAGACCCACCAGAAGAAGCGACCGATCTGAATGCTGGAATGACCCACGTTCTTGACAACCATACCAATCTCCGCGGCGTGGTGCTTCTGTCGGACGGCGATTGGAATGTCGGCAACTCGCCAGTGGAGGCAGCTACACGGTTTCGGATGAAAGGGATTCCCATGTTCGCTGTCGGTGTCGGCAGTCGGGTCCCGCTACCGGACCTCGAATTAGTTCGGATGGACGCGCCGACCTTTGCGGTGGTTAACAAACAGGTCCGTATTCCCTTTGTTGTGCGTAGCACCTTGGGACAGGATCGAGATGTCCGTGTCACACTCAATATAAATCGAAAATCGGATGCCACATCTGCGACTGCGGAAAAACAGATTACCAAAGTCGTCCGTGTTCCTGCGATGCGCCAAGCGCAAGATAATATCGTCTGTACATTGCCAGCGACGGGTGATTACACGTTGAGCCTACGTATTGCCAAGGATGCTGAGGAGTTGATACCGGAAAATAATGAGATTTCCGCACCCATTTCCATACGTGAAGAACAATTGAGGGTGCTTGTCATCGAATCTTATCCGCGATGGGAATACCGGTATCTACGGAACGCCTTAGAACGCGATCCGGGTGTTGAAGTAACATGCCTCCTTTTTCATCCCCAATTGCCGAAAGTCGGTGGGGGCCGCAGCTACATTAAGCGTTTCCCTGACGCGCGAGAATTAAGTCGTTATGATGTGGTATTCCTTGGCGATGTCGGTGTCAAAGATGGGCAACTAACTGTTGAACAGACACAGGAATTAAGGAAGTTGGTCAGTGCACAAGCTTCAGGGCTTGTCTTTATGCCGGGGCGTAAAGGGGCGCAGGATTCATTGATCTCAGGACCGCTCGGCGACCTTTATCCTGTGGTCTTAGATCCAGCGACACCTGAAGGTATCGGATCGAGTGCCCAAGGATATTTCGCACTCACCACTGCCGGACAGCGGAGTTTGCTAACACGTCTTGGGGATACCGATGAAGATAACAGTGAAGTATGGCGCAAGCTGCCTGGATTTTTCTGGTACGCCGGTGTCAAGCGCGCCAAGGTCGGTACCGAGACACTCGCAGTACACGACCAAGTCACGACAGCCTCAGGACGCGTACCGTTAATCGTAACCAAAACTTATGGCACGGGCAAAGTACTCTTTATGGGAACCGACAGTGCTTGGCGTTGGCGGCAAGGCGTTGAAGACAAATACCACTATCGCTTCTGGAGTCAGGTCGCACGGTGGATGGCGTACCGACGACAGATGGCGCAGAGCGAATCGATACGGCTCTTCTATTCACCCGACCGACCCAATGTCGACGATGTCTTGACGTTAAATGCCAACGCCATTGACAACGTGGGCGGTCCCTTGGATAGCGGGACGGTCGTGGTACAAGCGATTTCGCCATCGGGTGAGACACAGACCATTCGGCTACAACCCGGCACGGAGGATTTAGCGGGACTCTTCGTCGGTTCGTTTGTACCGAAAGAACCCGGGAACTATCGTCTCATTGCGAGTAGTAGCGAAACCGGCGCCTCTGTACAAACAGATCTATCAGTGCAAGGATTAAATCGGGAACAACAGGGACGATTGGCACGTTTTGATGTATTGGAGGAGATTACCAAAATTACCGAAGGCAAACTCGTATCGGTCTCTGAAATACCGAATCTATTAGAATATCTCGCAGCCTTGCCGGAACCCGAATCGACTGTCCATCGCACACGCATCTGGGCGCACCCAATTTGGGCAGGTCTCTTAATCTTTTTACTCGGCGTATTCTGGATTGCAAGAAAAATGACAGGTGCAGTGTAAATAACCTATGCCAGGTATTGCTCTTTCTATCACTTAAATGTAAATAGACAACCGTCGTCAAACATGGTATCATATCTTTAATCCATATCAGAGACCACGAAAGAACAGAGGGATTTATCATGAGCGATAACTATAAAATAGCAGTCGTCGGTTGCGGCGGGATTTCTCACATGCACACCAGGTGGCACGTGAAAGAACCGAGAGCAACGCTGACAGCAATTGCCGATATTGACCCAGAGCGTGTAAAAGCCTACGGCGAGCAGTACGGTGTCGAAAAACAGTATACCGATTACATTGAGATGCTCGAAACAGAGGATATTGATATTGTTTCGGTCTGCACGCGTCCGAAATTGCACGCACCTGTCGTGATTGAAGTCGCAAAACGCGGGGTCAAAGGGATCCTTTCTGAGAAACCGATGGCGGAGAACCTCGGACAGGCGCGCGACATGCTTCAGACGTGCGAAGAACACAATGTGAAATTAGCGATTGACCATCAGGTACGGTTTTCTGCACCTTATGCTGCCGCAAAACAGATGATTGCTGACGGGCAGATCGGTGAAATCTTCCGAATTCACGGGGTTTGTGGCGGCGGCGACCTGAAAGACAATGCGACACATACCGTTGACCTGATGCGCTATATCTACGGTGATCGTCCTGTTACCTGGGTCATCGGGCAGATTGAACGGATTGGCGCGCCGATGAAATACGATCTGCATTCCGAGAATTTCGCACTCGGCTACTTCAAATTTGAGAGTAATGCCCGAGGCATCATTGAATCTGGTAGCGATACCGCACCCGGCTATCACCATATCTACTGTTACGGAACAGATGGCGAGATTGAACTCGCTGCCCCAGGTGGACCCTCGCTCCGTATCCGAAATGAGGAGTCCCGTGGCGCGTGGATGACACCCGAATTGCCAGCGGAGAGTAACCCGGTACGAGACCTGATTGCAGCGATTGAGGAGGATCGGGAACACCGCTCAAGTGGATATCAAGGTTACGCCTCCTTGGAACTCCTAATGGCGATCTATGAGTCGTCTCGGAAACGGCAGCGGATTCACCTACCTATGGACGAAATGGAGTCGCCGTTGACCTTGATGGTAGACGATGGGTGGGTATAGCTAATAGTTGTCAGTCGTCAGTACGATTTTTTTCTGCGAAAAAAATCTTTCAGTTTTCAGTTAAGAAGTGTAAGAATTGTCAAAAACCTCTTGTAACTGTTAACTGTTAACTGTTAACTGTTAACTGACAACTGATAACTATTAAAGGAGATTTTCATGAACCGAACACAAGCAGAACCGCGCACACAAAAGAATCGTAGGGGCTGGGTAACCCAACCCCTACCGCCTCGTATGAAGGCAGCACTGGAAAAGTACCAGAAAACAGTGTGGATCATCAAACTTGCTGAAGGGACGCTGGCGGCGATCTTTGGGTTGATGATTTCCTATCTCGTCGTGTTCGGGTTAGACCGTATCTTTGATACACCTACGCTTCTGCGGGTACTCATCCTAATAGCTGGAATGGTCGGCATGGTACTCTTTTTGCCGCTGAAGTACTATAATTGGGTATGGAGACATCGGCAATTGGAGGGAATCGCTCGGTTGTTGCAGCATAAGTTTCCACGTTTTGGGGATCACGTACTCGGTATTGTGGAATTGGCATCTAATCGTTCAGATAGATCGGCGAGTCCGGCTTTGATTGAAGCGGCTATGCGTCAGGTCGATGCGGAGGTCGCAAAACATAATCTCGCAGAGGCTGTTCCAAATCCGCGGCACCGTCAATGGGTTTATGCCGTGATTTTGCCTTTGATACTGGTTGTCATTGGGGTCGCAGTAATTCCCGCAACGAGTCGAAACACCCTTGCACGATGGCTGACACCGTGGCGCAATGTGGAACGTTATACCTTCGCACAATTGGAAGGTGAGACTGACCGCCGTGTTGTGGCGTATGCGGAACCTTTTGATGTTCAGGCGCGTCTGAAAGAAGATTCACCATGGAAACCTGAGTCAGCGGAAGCGCGGTACGCGGATCAGGAACCGGTGATTGCAACGTTAGACGATGACACCTACCGTTTTGAGTTACCGCCTCAGACAAAGAACGGAAACATCGCACTTCGGGTCGGAGATGCACGACGTTCTATTCCAATAGAGCCGAAATTGCGTCCCGCACTCACGGAACTTATTGCTAAAGTCGAATTGCCTGCCTACCTGCAACGTCAAGAACCGATGACAGTCGATGTACGGGGTGGAATAGTGAGTTTGGTGAAAGGGAGTGCTGCGACACTCGCAGCCACGATGACACGCGAACTCGCGGAAGCGACGTTGAACGATCTGCCACAACATGTCGAGGGGACGCGCGTGATAACTGAACCGATTACGGTGGATTCAACGATTGAAGCGCGACTCGCGTGGCGCGATCAATTTGGACTTTCCGCAAGCGAACCACAAATACTACGATTTGAAGCAGTTAACGATGCATCACCGACGGTTGCGCTAAACAAATTGAAGAACAATCAGGTCGTTATTACCGATGAGGTACTCACCTTCGAGATTCAGGCATCGGACGATTTTGGTGTCAAAAAGATCGGCTTGGCATGGGAGGGTATTCCGAATCCAGTTCACAACCCGGAACCGATCAGCGGCGAGAAAACGGTATCCGCAGGCACACCAACTGCGGACAGTTTGACAGTCGCGGCGACCTTTGCACCCAAACGTGAAAATGTCCGACCGCAGAGCCTGCGATTGCATGCTTATGTGGAGGATTATCTACCGAATCGTGAGCGCGTCTATTCAGCACCGCTTGTGCTCCATGTGCTGACACCCGCGGAACACTTCAAGTGGTTGATCGGGCAGCTGCAACTTTGGACAGAGGCTGCAATGGATGTCCACGACAAAGAGTTACAACTGCACCAAACCAACCGCGAACTGCGCGATCTTTCACCGGAGGCACTTGACGATCCGGCACAGCGTAAGAGAATCCAAGAACAGGCTGCCGCAGAACGCGCAAACGCTGCACGGCTTGACAGCCTAATCGAAAGCGGCGTGGAACTCATTAAGGAGGCAGCGAAGAACGAGGAGTTTGATGCAGAAAATCTTGAGGCGTGGGCAGAAATCCTTAAACAGTTGGAGGGGATCGCTGGACAGCGGATGCCGTCTGTCGCAGAACTGCTTTCTCGTGCTTCTGAAGCACCGGGGGCACCCGCTGAGCAAGAAGCCGCTGCCGAGAATACAAACCCACAGGAAAATCAATCAGCACAGGGACCCCAATCGCCTACCAAAGGTGAACCGAGCAACTCGGAACAGGTAGAAAAGTACGGACCCGACAACAAAGTACCACCTGAAGATTTGGACGAAATGCCGGAAGACCCAAACACCCCCGGCAAAGGGGTTAGTGTTAATCGGAGCAAACGACCAGACGGTAAACCGGGATATATGCCTGCCAACCCAACGCCTACCGTCTCTGATGTTGAGTCTGGGTTCAATAAGAGCGAAGCGGCGGAAGGGCAGGCGCCGCAGATAGTTGGTGATCTCGGCATCCCGATGACAACCCTCACAGGAAGCGGTAGAGACGAGGAGAATGAAGCAGACGAAGGCGCGGCGGAAACGCCTGGGGCAGCAGACCTTGTTTTAGAAGCGTTTGAAGAGCAACGGGAATTGCTTGACGCTTTCGCGAAATTGGCACAGGAGATGGGAAGACTGCTTGTCAGTTTTGAAAACAGCACCTTCGTGAAACGCTTAAAATCTGCATCGCGAAGGCAGATAGACATCGCAGTAGACCTGAACAATCTCGACAGCTTCGGTCTTGAACGCAGTGTAGATAATCGCTCTGATCGGGAGCGGTTAGCGGATCGAGAGACCAATGAATCTGAAACCGTTTCTACGATTATTCAAGACATGGCAGCTTATACAGATCGACGGCCCTCACCGAATTATTTACGTGTGCTTGCGGAGATGCAGGACGCACTTGTATCGAGCCAGATGGAAGAGATCGCGAACGCGATTAACAAAAATTTTGTTGGACAGTCTACCATTGAGGCAGAATTCTGGGCGGATACACTTGACCGGTGGGCAGAGCAATTGGTAGATCCGCTACCCGAAGGTCCACCACCAGAAGGTGGATTAATAGAGCGACCGAACCTACCGCCGGAGATTGTCCTTGAAGTTATGCGTATTATTGATCGTGAGATTCAGCTCCGTGAGGAGACGCGCGAAGTTGAGCAGGCGAAGGAGGCACTTACCCCCGACGAATACAGCGAGCGCACCATCGCATTATACGATACACAGATTACGCTTACCGAGGATACCCGCGAAGTCGCAGACCAAATTAGTCTCCTGCCTAACGCTCAAGAACCCTTAATCCAGCAACAACTCGCAAAAGTTGCACAGGCCGCAGATGTTATGGGTGAGGTAGAAGACATCCTCGCGGAACCGAATACCGGTCCCGAAGCGATTGCCGCGATAACAGAGGTTATCGAAATCCTGCTCCAAACCAGACGGCTACCAAACGCACCGATGGTAACGACGGCACCACCACCGACGGCTTCTGCCTTGACGCTCCTCGGACTCGGAGACGACAGCGGTAGTGCCTTTATCGAAAATCGATCACCGAGACAGGCGACCGGTAAAACCGGACGCGTCCTGCCAGAGGAATTTCGTCAAGGGTTAGACACTTATTTCAACACTTTAGAGGGAAGATAGACCTTCTAATCACATTTGATTAGGACTTACGCAATCCATCTTAAAGTCCCCCTGATAAGGGGGATTTAGGGGGTTTATAGTAAAAATCCGAGAATAAGTTTACACATGTAGCATAGGAAACCGTTAGTCTCCTACACCGTAGGGATTTCGGAGTTCGGAAGATGTATAAGTAATTACAGAATCCACTATAAAACATTCAAAAATATTGATCTTTGCGTAAGCCCTAAAAGGATTAATATGACAGATACAAACAGAGATGCGATCCCGTTTGAGGTGTTCGCCAGTTTTAAGAGGATAGAGACAGGGAATCCGATTATCGCTTTGAAACCTCCGCTCTGGGCTGCAGCGACACACGCAATTGTCGTTGAGGACACACTGCACTATATCTGGTGTGATCGGGACGTTGACCGTTGCTGGTTCATAAGGCACGCAACGGCACCGATCAGCGACATCACGAATATCACCCAGGACCCGCGCAACCCAGTTGTTGAACCTTCAGCGGAAGGTTTTGATGACCAAGCCGTCGAGTACCCGTTCCCGTTTCTCAATCCTGCTGACGGGAAGTATTACATGTACTATCGCGGCAAAGGGAAAACGACACCTGAACAGACGGGGTTGCTTGTGAGCGATGGAGACCTCGGCGAATGGCGACGCGTCCAAAACACACCTGTCATTCCAGCGGATGCCGAACATGAACTCGACGGCGCATCGCACCCTTCGGTTGCAATAGACGGCGACACGATTCATATCCTTTATACAGCGAAGGCAACAAAATCGTTCGGAGAAGGGTTGACAATGTGTCACGCAACCGCACCGACGAGCAATCCAGCAGCGGTCACAAAAAATTCTGCCAATCCGGTTTTCACAGGGAGTGGCGAAACATGGGATAGCAAATCTGTTCGTGAAACCGAAGTGTTCAAAGGTCCGCAGTATTTCCATGTTATCTATGGTGGTTTCGATGGCGAAGTCTGGCGGATGGGACATGTACGGACTCGCGATTTTGAGACTTTTGAACCGAACCCTTACAATCCTATATTTACACCATCGGATGACCCTAAAGCTTTCGATTGCGACAGCGTATTGACAGGTCAGATCCTCGACATCAACGGCACCTACGTCATGCTCTACGCGGGCAAAAAGGGAGAGGAATGGCAAACCGGTCTCGCTACAATCCAAGAGAATTAAGCATTCAGAAATACAAGAAGGGTGGAGGTTTCTGATGAATAGATACACACGCATTATCGGGTTTTTCAGTTTCTGGATGTTGCTCTGCACATTTTCGATGGAAATGGAAACCCATGCACAAGATCCAACGATCCGATACGGTACAGGTGTCCCACCAGCGGTTAGAAGCATTAGCGACCGAGGTTTGCGGTATCTCGCAAGCACACAACTCGAAGACGGTAGTTGGCCAGGCGGACAGAACGGCGCAGGCATCACAGGGATCTGTCTCATGGCGTTCATGGCGAGTGGCGAAGACCCGGATTTCGGGCTTTATGCCACGAACATCCGTAAAGCCTTGCGCCATATGATTATGAATCAGAACCCTAAAACCGGATACATGACCGGGTTCGGACGCGGATCAATGTACCACCACGGTTTCGCGACGTTAGCACTCTCCGAGGCGTACGGTGCTGTCAGCGAAGATCTGCTCTGGAAAGGGACGGATGTGCCTACCGAGCGGCGACGCACCATCGGTGAGGCTTTGGAACTCGCCGTGCGGTGTGCATTGACGGCGCAAGAGAAAAACCCATGGGGCGCTTGGCGATACTCGCCGACATCCCAAGATGCCGACACAACTGTCGCTGGAACCGTATTAATGGGGATCCTCGGCGCACGGAATGCAGGTATTGAAGTGCCTAACGAAGCCGTTGACAAAGCGTTGAATTTTTTCCAAACCTGCACGATGCGCGGCGGCGGTGTCGCTTACCAACCTATGAGCAGCCATGGCGATGGTGCCACTCGGGCAGCAATTGCAACGCTCGTTTACGCAATCGGTAAAAGAAAGGACACCCCGGAGTACAAAGCCACTTCTGAATTCATCAAGCGTCGGATGGATCAGAGTATACGCGGCGGGTACGCCTTCTACAACTTGTATTATATGGCGCAGGCACTCTTCCAAAGCGATTTCGAGGCATGGAAGGCTTGGAATCGACGCACCATTGAGCGACTCCAAGGCATGCAACAAGAAGATGGCAGCTTCACGAGCAGCTACGGCGGGGCATACGGAACCGGAATGGCTATTCTTACATTGGCATTAAACTATCGCCTACTGCCTATTTATGAAAGGTAGATAGTTGTCAGTTAACAGTACGCTACGCTTTCAGTTATCAGTTACAAGAGGTTTTTTTCACCAACAACTCAGAACCAAGAACGCGACTCCGATACAAATGTTAAAGGCACGCGTTCTTGGTTCTTCCGATATTTTTTTAGAGGCACGAGTTGTTGGTCAAGATCCTAAAGTCTCTTTCTAAAAACTGAAAGATTTTTTCGCAGAAAAAATCGTACTGAAAACTGTTAACTATTAAAAAAAAGGAGAAAACGATGCAGCGGAATATAAAAACGATACTTTTCGCCATCACAGTACTAACGATCATAACACTTCCAGTAGGGGTTGGGTTACCCAACCCCTACGAGAAAGAGGCGCAGTTGCGTTGGAAGAATGGCGATTCCCTACCCGGTCGGTTATTAGAAAGCGAACCAGGCTCACTATCGGTTACTGAGAATAGTGGAAAAATTCGTTGGGCATCGCCACACTTTTCGGATCATCTCGTCGTTGATGCCAGCGTATTAGACGCGATCGTTTTTCCAAACCGAGCGGAACCCCCCGCAACTGAGGCGTTTCGCATCGGCACAGTATCCGGAGACATCTGGGTAGCCGATCTCATCGGTTCAGATGACGACACCTTTCTCTTTTCCAGCGAGCGTCACGGTCGGTTTCGCGTGAACCGAGAGATGATTTATTCGTTTGAGAGTCGAAAGCACGCCAACCTGCTCTTCGACGGCTCCCGACTCTCAGCTTGGAAACTACCCGGAGAAAATGAGAACGACAACGGGCCGCAACTCCTCGCAAACACGCAACCGAGTTGGCACACAGATCGCGGGAGTCGTCCGCAAACGAATCAAGCCAAGGCGAATATCTTCTACGCACTCGATTGGCCTAAACGTTTTGAGATTGACCTGGAATTGGCATCTACTGCACGTCCACCGAGTTTTGTCGTCGCATTCGGTAAAAACCTATATGAAACAGTCCGACTCGAAACTTGGGTCAATGAACTTGTCGTTGTTCAAGGCACGTTGTTTGAATCTGTGCTGACAATTGAACCAGACCGGCGGAATTTCCGGCTGCGACTCGCCTATCATGAGACGGATGATGAGAACCTCGGCGTACTGAGAGTCCTTGACCTGAATGGCAACGTTTTGTTGGAATTAGAAGGTGTCCGTCCAACAACTGAAGCAGCCGGCATCTATGTCTTTAACCGAGGTCAAGACCTAACGATAAAGCGATTGAGAATCTATCAACAGCCTACTGATGTTGAATATCGGCAGTTTGATGTTTCCAACCCCCGGGTACACCTGATGAACGGGAAAATAATTCCCGGTAAGCTGTTTGTGGCGAACAATCGAGGCTACGTCCTTGATACAGATGGCACGCGAACGGATATTGATTTATCACAGATTGATCGCGCTGTGCAGCCAGGGATCACGTTGGACCCAACCGATATGTCTTCAGCATCACTGATCTATATTGATGGTTCGGTGCTACGCGGACAGGTAACGCAATTGCATCCTGATCACGTGCTGATGCAGACAGCGTTCGTTGACGAGCCGGTAATCTGCTCTGTTGTCGGTGCTTCGCTGCTTCAGTTCAACGCAAAAACCGAATCGCAAACATCTGCAGAAGATTATGACAGGTTGTTTTATGAATCTGGCAGTCTTCACGGTCATATTCTGTTTGATGGTAAGAATACCACCGACCTACGGTGGCAGCTTGTCGGAGCATCTAAACCCGTCCGGCTGGCGAACGTTCGCGGTGCGCGTGTTGAAAGGTCTTTACAGCGAGTATCGCGCCAAAAACCGTTTGACGCGAAAAAATTTCCGCATCTGTTACACCTGAAGAACGGAGAGGTTATTCCGTGCCAAATTTTGTCATACAATGAAGAGACCCTCAGTTTCCAGTCACCGTTTATCGGTGTACAACACATCGGTTCGGACTATGTCAAAGGTATTGAATTCTCAGGCAAAAAAGGGAGTGCAAGAACGGAGAACCGAAACCCGATTACGATCACAGGTGGGAAGGGTAAGCATCGTGTCATCTTGGAAGATGGTCGGATTTTGAACGCTGTGACGCGTCGTAGGAAAGATGGGAAAGTCGAAATAGTTGTGCTGCCTGACGATGCCGGAAAACAGCAGCCCAAAGTCGTTATCGTCGATAGGAACTTTGCAGGAAACGATGCTGCTGCTCTCAAACGTGGCGTTGAACTCATGTTCGATCCGCTTGAAACGCAGACGAGGAAACTTAATGAGAAATTAGAGCGTGCGTTAACCGTTCCGCGTTTCAACCGCGATAATCCGCCGAACCACATTCTCGTGGCGAACAACGGCGATTTGAAGCGGGGAAAATTGTTGGGGATCAACGGACAGGCGATCCGATTTGATTCAAAGTTACGAGAATTTTCTGTTCCGATAGACCGTGTCGCACGAGTCGTTAATGTCAGCGATTGGAATGGAAGCGAGGAAACGGATGGAAGGATGAATACCCAATCTTCCAATCTTCCAATCTTCCAACCAAAATCTGAAGTCCGCGTCTCTTTGATTGATAATCCGATTCTTATTTTTGAGCCGCTTGAAGTTGAAGCCGGAAAACTGTCGGGGCGTTCGGCAATCTATGGTGAGATTTCCGTGCCGGTTGACAGTATCCAATATCTCCACTTTGGAGAGAAAGCGAAGTCGTTCAGATCCGTTTTTGAAGAGTGGGTCGTCCGTTCAGCAAGAGAACCATCCTATGACGACGATAAAATCTCACCTACTAACCGATAATTGGCGAAGGTATTGTACAAGAGATACGTTTTTTATCAAGCACACGTTAGGAGAAATATGATGGCGGAAAACATAAAAAAAATACTCATTGTCATCGCGATAGCAGGGGGTTTATTGTTTCCCGTAAGTACCGGGTTCCCTAACCCCTACGAGATAGGGTTACGCTGGAAAAATGGCGATGTTCTGACGGGACAGTTACGCGAAAGCAGTGCAGGAACAATCCGCTGGTCATCACCCTATTTTTTCGACGATCTGCTACTTGATGTCAAGGTATTGGAGGGTGTCGCATTCCGGAAACAGGACTCCCCACCCACTACTGAGAACCGAAAAGTGTCAACAACGGAGATGTTTCGGGTGAGTACGCTGTCTGGTGATGTCTGGATAGCCGATCTCATCGGTTCGGATGACGACACCTTTCTCTTTTCCAGCAAACGTCACGGTCAGTTTCGCGTCAACCGTTCAGCCGTTTATATGCTTGAACGCCGAGAACGTCCAGATTTCCTTTTCGACGGTTCCCAACTAAAAAATTGGAAATTACCTAAACCTCAGAGAGAAGCGGTTGATCCTGCGCTTCCTTTCGACTTTGTGCGACGTTCCGACTGGTTCGCGGACTCCGAAGGTCACCCCAAGACATGGATAGACAAAGCGGAAATCTTCTACGCCTTCAACTGGTCTGAACATTTTGAGATTGAATTAGAATTAGCATCCGATGCGCATCCACCCAATTTCTCTTTCGCTTTTGGCAAGGACCTCTACCAAGCGTTGCGGTTAGCAACCTGGAAGGACGAACTCGTCGCCGTTCAAGGTGTCCTGTTTAAATCCGTTTTGGCGATTCAACCCGAACAACGGAGCATCCGTTTGCGACTGACTTATCACCCGGATACTGGCGTGTTGAGAGTGTTTGGTGAAACGGGCAATTTTCTATTGGAATTAAAGGATATCGAGCCAACGGTCAAAGATTCGGGTATCTACATTCAGAACCGAGGTGAAGATTTGACCGTGCGAAACGTAAAGGTCTATCGCCAACTTAAGGATCCGGAAGCGCAGCGAATGAACCTTTCTAAACCGCGCGTCTACATGACGAATGGCGAGAAACTTCAGGGCAGATTGTTTGTTCAGGGAGACGATGCCTATGTCCTTGACACAGACGGAACACGACGCAATATTGATTTGCAAGCACTTAACCACATCGTTCAACCGGGAGTTCCATCGGCGAAATTAGATCAAGCCGTTATGCTAAAATATCCTGATAAAGTTGTTTTGCACGGCAAACTTATGCAAGTGAAGTCGGATAGCGTGGTCCTCCAGACTGCATTCGCCGACGAACCGGTAACCTGTTCGTTTTCAGATGCTTTACTGCTTCAGTTTGCTGCAGAACCTGACATTAGCGAAGCAGAGAAAAATAAGGATAAGTTGGTTTTGGCATCAGAAAAAGGACGGGGACGCGTTGTATTACGGGGACGCGTTGTATTCGGTGGCGGTCAAGGGACAGCATCTGTACAGTGGGAGTCCGTAGGCGCGTTGAAGCGGGTACGATTGGTATACAACCGTGCCTATCACATAGAACGAAGCGATGAATCTGCTATGGTGGCGGAAACCGGGGTCCCCGTAAAGGCTGGGTTACCCGATCTCCCCTACGCACGGTTCTGGCACACGTTGCATCTGAAAAATGGAGAGATCTTACCCTGTCAAATTTCCGCTTATGATGGAGAATCCGTCCACTTCCAATCACCTTTCATCAGCGCGCAGCACTTGAATTCAGTGGATATAAAAGCCCTTGAGTTTTCCGACAGGACACACGCACCGAGCATGGATAGAACGCAGCCCGCAACCGATTTTCATTCCTTACGCACTGCTTGGGCGGGTAAAGAACCCGAAGTTGCAGCGATTGAAATGGAGCTGATTGGGCAGGGAAAAGATAAGGTTACGTTTAGAATAGATGCCGACGACGTGAAGAAAATGAACGAAGGACAATTGGTCGTCGTCGTAAAAGAAGGGAATCGTGGACACGGATGGATTGAAATCGCACCCAGAAATGGAAAAATGGTACAGCAAGGTGAATGGTTGGGACTTTTCAACACGCCATCTAACTTTGAAAAGGATAAGTCGCTTAAGAAATTGGAACGCGCGTTAACCGTCCCGCGTTTCAACCGAGATAGCCCATCGAGTCATATATTGGTCGCGAAAACAGGCGATATGAGACGTGGAAAACTCTTAGACTTTCAGGGACAAACAATTCAGTTTGACTCAAAATTGCGGGAGTTTTCCGTCCCGATAGACCGTGTCGCACGGGTCGTTAATATCAGCAGGGACAGTGGTAGCCGTCAGACACCAACCGATCAACCTGAAGTCCGCGTCACATTGACCGACGGTTCAATCCTAATTTTCGAGCCACTTGAGGTTCAAGATGGCAGACTGTTGGGACGTTCATCAATCTACGGCGAGGTCTCCGTTCCCGTTGACAGTATCCGGTACCTCCACTTTGGAGAGAGAGCAAAATCGTTCACAGCTGCCTTTGAAAAGTGGACCGTCCGTCCAGCAAAAGAACCGACATACGGTGACAGTCCATAAAGCGTTATCAACCATCGGCAATCAGATTAATAACTAACGAGAACCGGTTTTTCCGTAAGGGGTCGTCGGGTCGAGCGGATAGATCGGACGTCTTAGTTTCTGGTAGTTATAATTGAACAGGTTCGGACTGTGGACCCCTGGCGTATCCACTTCCAAAATCTGGTGTGCGATGGGGGTGTAGTCTGCACGGAAATGGACAGCGGATTTAAGCGCAATGAGTTTACAGGTTCGCGGCGCAATCCCGACACTCCGAAGCACCTCGGCATCGTAAGGTTGAATCCGTCTTTCCGTCAAGATAATCTCAACGCCACCCACTTGGATAACAGCTGTCCTCCCCATATTCCCAACAGTGCCGCGTCCCATCGGACCCTTGAGGATAAATCTACCGTCAGAGAGTGTTTTAACATATCCCGTCAATGTGACGGGTGCGCCGTGTTGTGTATCCGTTTTCCCACCGACATTCAATTGAACGTTGTTCCCGACACCTGCCGCAACGGCTTGCGCAACGGATTCGGGGTCCGCGATCACAGCGATCACAGCGTCTTGAACATCTGCTTCTATAAACTTCTGCAGGATTGTTGTACCGTCGCAAGGACCGCCACCACCCGGGTTATCCGAACCGTCGGCGAGGACAATCGGTTTACCCTCTGTCTGATTGGCGATCTCAATCGCGGATTCGACGGTATGTAGGTTGAACGTGAACTGCTCGCGCATTTCCCAGATGTCGGACGCGAATCGGTCAGCGTAGGTTTCCGCGAGTGCCATGTTACCGTTGGTGGTAACGAGTATGGAAACGCCTGCGTCTGCTATATCGGCGAACGGGAAACCCATAGAGAGGGTCGCCGTCACAACGCCGCGCTCGGTTTCAAGCGCGTGGAGTGACTCAATAACTTCTGCCATCGGTGCTTTCATTGTACATTGTGCAGGCGGCGCGGTGAGTAACGGGAGTTGGCGATATACCATCGTCGGCTGGATTTTCCCCGCGTTCATACCGAAGAGCAGCTGCCCGGCTTCAAACCCGCGTTCATAGCAATCTACGTGCGGATAGGTATCGAACCCGATGATGACATCAGAAGCGGCTGCCATTTTGGCGGTGATATTCGCGTGGAGATCAAGCGTCGTGACGATCCATGTTGCTCCCACCGTTTCACGTACCGCCTGAATCAAATCGCCTTCTGCATCTTCAAGTTCATCCGTCACCATTGCACCGTGTAGGTCGAGGAGCACGCCGTCAAGGTTTCCGGTGTCCTGTAAAAGCGTGAGAAATTCTGATTTAAGCGTCTGATAAGCAGCGTGTTCTACCATCCCAGACGGTGTCGCGAATGTCCACAGTAACGGGACAGGCTGCATATTGAGTTGTTCTGCGACATCGAGGAAACCGCCGGTGATCGTTCGGGTGTCTCGGAACGCGCTGATGATTTCGTCGCCACGGTGGTAACTCCCCTTTTTGAAGTTATCAATGGTTGTTATGACAGGTGAGAAGGTGTTGGTTTCGTGTCCGATACAACCGACTGCAATTCGCATGGCTACTTCCTTTCACGCTTGGCTACGCTTTGGATTTTATAGTGAATTCTAAAAATATCTATACATGGAAACGTCCCAAGTTCCCCCCTGATAAGGGGGGTTAGGGGGGTTAGTTCGCGAAAGAATGTATAAGTAATTACAAAATTTACTATAAAACAAATATACCATATCTTTGTCACCATAGCAACAGAAAACCAACAACCAATCTCCAGATTTTTGTTAATCTAAAACGCAACATTTGATAGAATAGATTTTGTACCACAATCATCTTGATTGTGTCTTCTTGTACCACAATCTTCCAGATTGTGATTGTGTATGGAAATTTTCATCTAACAGAATAGACTGCAGTCAAAATTGCGTAAGTCCTGCTAATAACACCGTAGCCGTCAACCGGTAACAAACGGGAAAGGAATCGTGAGAGAAATGGAAAAACGTCCAAATATCCTATGGTACTGTACAGACCAGCAACGTTTCGACACCATCGGAGCGTTAGGAAACCCGCATATTCATACACCGAAACTCGACGCATTTATGGAACAATCGGTTACATTCACGCACGCCTATTGTCAGTCCCCCATCTGTACGCCTTCTCGTGCGAGTTTCATGACAGGTATGTATCCGTCAGCCGTGAGCGTTACTGGGAACGGCAACCCAGTTTTTCCGCAGTATTACGAAGACCGGTTGATTACGCATGTGCTCGCACAAGACGGTTACGATTGTGGATTGATTGGTAAACTCCATCTCGCGAGTGCCTTTGACGCACAAGAACAACGCGTGGATGACGGCTATCGTTACTTCCAATACAGTCACGATCACGGTAAACCCAACGCGATCGGACACGAGTACGCCGATTGGCAACGCGCACAAGGTATTGATCCCGCAGCGTTGATAGCAGGCAAAGCAATATCGCAAAAGTATCCAAACCAGTCCGGACGCGTGAATGCACCGACACCGGAGTGCGATAACGTCCCGCCGCACCTTCATCAGACCTATTGGTGTACCGAAAAAACGGTCGAATTTATTCAGAAAAATCGCCGCGAAAATCAGCCGTGGCTCCTGAGTATCAACCCGTTTGACCCGCACCCACCGTTTGACGCGCCTTGGGAGTATTACCGTCGGTATGACCCGGAGACACTCCCCGGTCCGCACTTTCAGGAGAGCGACATCGCCTTCCAGTCAAAATTAACAGATACCGGTATCGACTTCCAATCCCAGGTGAAAACACCCGCCGAATGGGACGATAAAAAGATGCAAGCGTCTTATTACGCCATGATTGAACAACTCGACCACGAATTCGGACGTATCCTCGACTATCTGGATGCCGAAGGACTCCGTGAGGACACGATTATCGTCTTCACATCCGACCACGGAGAGACGCTCGGAGACCACGGATTGGTATACAAAGGGTGTCGTTTCTACGAAGGTTCAGTCCGCGTGCCGCTCATGATTTCGTGGCCCGGACACTTCAGACAAGACGTTCAAAGCGACGCACTCGTTGAACTGCTTGACATTGTTCCGACCTTATACGATGCGTTGGGTATGGAGATTCCGTACTATGTGCAGGGCAAGTCGCTCGCGCCGCTCTTACGCGGTGAGATCTCTGCCACTGACCATCGGGAGGCAGTGCGTAGCGAATTTTTCGGGGCAATTGCGTTTCCAGACCAGACGCACGCAACGATGTATCGAGACCGACGTTGGAAACTTGTGGTCTACCACCAGAAAGGGATTTGCGAACTCTACGATCTCGACAACGACCCGTGGGAACACAACGACCTTTCCGAACATCCCGATTACCAAGCCGTCAAATGGGAACTGATGCAAAAGAGTTTCGATGCCACCGTCTATGCGCACCCGCAGATGATACCTCGAACCGCTTCGCATTAGTCCGATATGTCTATAGAGGAATAGGACTGACGCATGCTGCTCTTTCGTACCACAATCATCTTGATTGTGTTTTCTTGTACCACAATCTTCCAGATTGTGTCTTCTTGTCTCGAACTTTCAATCTTATATTCAACCCTGTAAGGGGAATATGTCTATAGAGGAAAACAGATGCGCGTCAGAACAATCCTGATCGGTTTGGCACTCGTTATCGTCCAAACAGCGATCACCCCTTATAACGACTACTACCTCCAAGGGACAGATATTTCTGGGAACCATTTCCCTTTAGGGGCAGTCTTTACGCTGATTGTTCTGACTTTGCTTGTCAATCCGCTTTTAAAGAATATATTGCCTCGTGCAGTGCTGAGTCCGGCGGAGTTAATGGTAATATGGGTGATGATGGGTGTCAGTTCAGCGATCCCATCGAAAGGGATGATCGGGTACCTGCTCCCGTATCTGGCAGCACCCGTCTATTTTGCGACACCTGAAAACGAGTGGGTGGAAACGCTTCACCCGCACTTCCCCGAATGGCTGATCGTGTGGGACACACACGCCGTTACCGATTTCTACGAGGGAGAATCGCTTGTTCCGTGGGTACTCTGGATAAAACCGCTCATCGTCTGGACGGTTTTTATCCTGCTGCTCTATGCCTTGACAATCTGCGTCTCAATTGTCATCCGAAAACAGTGGGTTGAGCGCGAACGGTTCATCTTTCCGCTCGTTACAGTGCCTGTAGAGATGGTTCAGCAATCTTCAGTGAACGGGCGGAAGGTGAGTCTTTTCACCAGTCGCCTCGTCTGGGTAGGATTTGGCATCGCTGCCGTCTTCCATCTGCTCAACGGACTGCACGAGTATGTTCCGGCACTACCGTCCATTCCGAATCGTTACGATCTCTATAAACCGTTCACGGAGCGACCGTGGATTGTGATGGGATGGTGGCCCCAATTTCGGTTCTTCCTCTATTTTTCTGTCATCGGTATCACCTATTTCCTCGCGATGGAGGTATCGTTTAGCTGCTGGTTCTTCTTCCTATTTTTCAAGCTGCAATATATCATCATCAACGCCTTTGCGATCCCTATCAGTCCGTGGATCTCTGTGAGAGGTCAAACGATGGCTGCGTATGTGGTCATGGTGCTTGCGTTCCTGATTAACAGCCGTAGACATATCGGAGACCTGCTGCGGCGAACCTTTTTGGAGTCCGCGAAGTCCAAAACGATAGACGATTCAGATGAGGTGTTACCCTATAGGTGGGCAGTGCTCGGAACGATTTTCAGTTTCGTTCTACTGGCGGGACTTTGCGTCTATGCGGGTATGTCGCTATGGGTCGCCTGTAGTATTATCGCGCTCTTCTTGATCGCTTCTACCGCACTGTCGTGGATGGTCGTCAATGGTGGCATGCTACTCATTCAGGCACCGATGTATCCCGTCGAATACTTTGAAATTATTGCAGGCTCAAGAATCATAAATGCAAGCAGTTTGTCCTTGTTAGGGTTTCAGCGTGTGATGATGCGCGACTGGGGCGGCATTTTGATGCCGAGCGTGCTACACGGATTCAAAGCAGCAGACCCGTTTCAACTGAAACGAAGAAGCGTCCTCGGTGCTATGGTACTTGCTATTGTTGTTGCTATCGGTGTCTCCTACGCCGCATCGCTACCCCTGATTTATGATAAAGGTGGATTAAATCTACAAAGGGGACCCTTCATTGGTGCGCCGAGGTACTTCAATCATATCGTTTCGCTGATCCAATATCCGAAAGACCCGAAGTTGGGAGAAGCGTACAGCATGCTCTTAGGGACCGGCATCACCGGTTTCCTACTGATTATGCAACGTCAATTTATGTGGTGGCAACTTCACCCGATCGGATATGTAATGGGTGCGGTCTACTCCTCCTATTTCCTCTGGTCTTGTATGTTTGTCGGTTGGTTTTTGAAGTATTTGGCACTAAAATCTGGCGGTATCGGATACTATCGGCGTTTCCGACCTATGTTTATGGGGCTGGTTATCGGTGAATTCGGCATCGTCGGGTTCTGGATGGTCCTTGGGATGTTTACAGGTGTAAATTATCAAGGCGCATTACCCGGATAATTTTCGTTTTTTATTCTTTTAACGTGACACTCGCGCCCCAGACCGGTAGGTGCGGTACTTTTGCCTAAGAAACACCCCAGCAAAACGGTATTTCTGCGGATTTCCGTCCTAACTGCCTCGGATACTCCGCGAAAACAGGCACGAAACACAACATTTCCATAAAACTAAATGACCCGCCTCAGCGTAATAAAGTTTGACAGTAGTGGGATTCTGTGTTAAAATTTGTGTGTGAAAAATTGATTCATATCAGTATTTAGGGCAATTCTGAAGGGGTGTAAGATTCTGTAAACGCTTAATGAAAATATTTTATGCAAAAGTTTTTTCTCCCTGAGCGAGCTGTCGTACCCATTGATAAGTTGACAGGTTATTGCCTAAACCCCGAGCATCACCCTGGTAAACACAAGGCAAGAGTCTTTAAATCTGCTCTGAATTTAGACATAAAGGATGCTGAAGTTTTGAAATCTGCTCTGTTAGATGCAGTTCAAAAGAATGTAGCTGTTCCAACGAAGCGTAATGTCTACGGGCAAAAATACGTTGTTGACTTTGAAATGAGCCATTCAGGACGAACGGCCAAAGTTAGAAGTATCTGGATTGTAAGGAACGACGAAAATTTTCCGAGACTCGTAACCTGTTATATCTCTACTGAGAGAGGGCATAATGAAACTACTTGATACTGTCGCGCTTTTGGAAGATATGCCAATGCTCAACTTATACCGCGGACAGGTTGGCACCATTGTTGAAGAATATGAACCGGACGTATTTGAGGTTGAATTTGTCGATGTCAAAGGACGAACGTATGCTTTAGAAACATTGGAAGCATCGCAACTTATGCTTCTGCAGTATCAATGCCTTAGCGAAAGAAAAACCGCTTAACCTCATTACATCGGATCCTTCGCGAAAACCTTCAGCTCAAATGAAACTACCAAACAAACTTCAGAAAAATTTGCCTGCTCTTATAGCATTGGGTACTTGGATATTGCTGTGTACGACGCTGTGTCCGGACGCGCAAATCGCCTTTATGTCTGGTACGCCTGGAAGACAAGATATTTATGTGGTGGATGCTGACGGTAAGAAGCTTAGACGGATCACCCATCACGAGTCGTCCAACAGAGCACCAGCTTGGTCCCCCGATAGAAAACAGATCGCTTTTCACTCAGACCGAAATGGATTGTTCTGGCAAATCTATGTGATGACCGTAGATGGTGGGGAACCGATTAACCTGATCCAACATCCCTCACATGACCGGGGTCCTGCTTGGTCTCCAGATGGAAAACAGATTGTGTTTACATCGGTCCGGGATCAGACCCCAGACATTTATGTGGTGAACGCCGATGGCACAAATACGATACGGCTCACCGACCATCCAACTGCGGATGTCCATCCGGCGTGGTCTCCAGATGGAATGCAGATCGTATTTGAATCGACCCGTATTTTTGGGTCGGACATCTTTGTAATGAACGCTGATGGCACGGACATAAGACGGATCACTGACGCTCCGTTTTGGGATACAGAACCTGAGTGGTCTCCAGATGGCACACAGATTGCATTTGCATCTTATCGCAACAAAATCTTTGATGTTTATGTTATCAATGTAGATGGCACAGACGAAAGGAATTTGACAAACAGTAGATCCGATGATCGACATCCGACGTGGTCACCGAAGGGTCAGCAAATTGCTTATTCATCAGAGAGAAATGGCATTTACGGTATCTACATAATCAACGCCGATGGCAGTGGCGTTGTCGGTATTGCTGTGGACTTAAAGATGGCTATAGAACCCGATTGGGCACCACAGTCGCTATCCGTTTCTCCAAAACGAAAACTATCAACTTTGTGGGGAACTCTCAAAGTCAAAAAATAAACACAAAAGGCTAAGATACACCAAAATGATCGGATCCAGGCATCAGATGCTCCCTCGCAATATCTGCATTAATTTCGACACCCAATCCGGGCTGCTCTGGCACCACAAATGCGTTATCTTGCATAAGCGGTTCATCGGAGATTGCGAGATCCCAACGCCAATCCACCTGATCGGCGTGATACGGAAGTTCCATGACAATAAAGTTCCGCACCGCGGCACAGACGTGCGCTGTCGCTGTCATTCCAATAGGTGATGTAATGTTATGCGCTGCAAACGGCATATAATACAGATCCGCCAAATCCGCAATCTTCTTCGCTTCAAGCATTCCACCTGTGCCAGAGACATCGACATGGAGCATATCACAGGCTTGCGTCTGGATCAGCTCTCTGAAACCGTCTCGACGAAATAGGAACTCACCGGTACAGATCGGAATAGATGTCGCAGAACTGACTTTCGCCATCGCTTCGACGTTATCATTCGGCACAGGGTCTTCCAAGAACATCAAATCAAACGGTTCTAAACGTTCCGCGAGCTTCATTGCCGAGTGGACGCTGAATAGGCTATGACAGTCGATACTGATGTCGATACCGTCACCTGCAGCCTCTCTCGCGGCGGCGACCAGCGATGTCATTTTCTGCAATTCCGCTGTACTGAGTTCTCGGTTGACCACATCCTGCTTGAGTTCGTTCGCGGAATTATCAATGTCAAACTTAATCGCTTGGTAGCCATCAGCAACACCTTCTCTCGCACGTTTTGCCCACCCTTCCGGTGTGTTTCCACGTCCGTGTCCAACATCGGCATAGAGTCGAATCCGATCCCGATATTTCCCACCCAACAACTGATAAACCGGTACGCCGAGGCTTTTACCAAGCAGATCCCACAACGCTGTCTCTATCCCGCCGATCGCCGATAAACCCATCGCGTATCGGTTACTCGCAGCACCAATCAATCGGTTGTAGAGCGGTTCTATATTCCTCGGGTCCGCACCGACAAGTCTGTTCTTGAATTGCAGGATAATTTCAGCGATGCCGGCACCAGGATGTGCTTCTCCGATCCCTGTCAACCCCTCATCGGTTTCAATCTGAACGTAATTCCACTGTTTATAACCTTTGAGCGTCATCGCTTTCACATCGATAATTTTCATATTTCTCCTTTATAGGACTTACGCATGATGCTCTTTTGTACCACAATCTTCCAGATTGTGTCAGGAGAACACTCTGTTTTACGGAAATTTTTATCTAATAGAATGGGCTGCAGTCAAAATTGCGTAAGTCCTGCTTTATTTTCGCCTCAGCAGGTCGCTTAAAGGGATATATTCACTATCTTGAGGTAATTCCGTAACAACGGCGCGCCCGTTACGCTTGAAGAGTTTATATGCCTTCGCATTCGGAGTGGAGGTCAGCACGCGGTAATGGTCTCCGACAATCTCAATCGCTGCGTTGTTGTCACAAGCGATGCCGATACCACCGCGCTTTGCAATCATATTTGAAAAGGAGTCTTCCCGCCCTTCATGGTGATAGTGCGGACAGTATACAGCGTTGATGAACCCCAATCCACTGACACGGATATAATCCCATTCTATGCTGCTTGAGAAAGCGCGTGAATCACTGTGTCCGTATCTGAACCAGCAGATTGCACCTGCGCTGAGACCTGATAGCACAATGCCGCGGGACGCTGCTTCCGCTAATACAGTATCCAATTTTAATCGCCGCCATATTTTCATCATTCGATAGGTATTTCCACCACCGACATAAATCAGATCCGAATCCAATACCAACGCTGACATCTCCTCAAACGCAGGTGGATTATGAATTAGTTTGAGGACGCGCGTCTGACATCCGAAATGCTGACCGTAACACGTCTCGAAGGTCTCCACGTATCCATCAGGGTCGCCACTGGCAGTCGGAATAAAGAGTGCTTTGGGTCGTGTTTTACCGGTCAGTTCAATGATACGTTTGTCGATGTCGGCGGTTTCCAGCATTTTAAGTTCGCCACCACCCATTGCGACAATCTTCTGTGTTATTTTCACTAATTACCTCCGAAACAATTTTCTTACATTTATTGACGAAAAAAGGTCAATTGTATTGCGTCTGCTGAACATTCATGATACCATATCTATTGAGATTGTGCAATAGCAATGAAAGGTCACTTCAGGACGATTTAGTTTTCGGCTTTTCGTCCAATTTTAGACCGCCCCAGGCCCGGTAGGTTCGGTTTGCAAACGAACCGGATTCTACGCGTAAACCTTGAAGACTCAAAAATCTCTTCAGTCCCGTAGGGCTTTATTTTCTTGGGTGTTTCTTCAGTATGTTTATAGCATGTCCAAAATCCCTAATTTTTCAAAAAAAATCACGAGTACTATTAACTTTTCTGATTTAAAGCTTATATAATATATATGGGGGAAGTCAGAAGAATCAGGAGAATGGCAGATTAACGAGGTTTCCACAGTTAATAGTTCCTTTTCTGGGCAATTATTGAATGGCACAATTCCTCCAGGTATAGAGATCGTCGATCAAGATTCTGCCGGTATAAATCCACATGCGTTCTTGTCACAATAATCTTTCAAAGGAGAATAAAAGATGAAATATCGCCCAGTATCACTAACGAAACTTTTAGCCATATTTGGACTGGCTGTAATATATGGTTGTTCGGCACTGGGGCCAAATGAAATTCAACGTGCTGAAGTACCTCCTGATTTTCCGTTTGCCGTGGTTTGGCTCCAACCTGAAGCAGAAACCGCCAAAATTAATGAGTTGACCGAACGAGAACTATTGGGACTCGTTATCGTCAAAAAATGGAATGAAGGCGATCGTGATTTTGTGGGTATGAGTATGCAAAATGGGAAGGTCTATTTGCACTATCCAGATGTTGTTTATGTCAAATGGGAGGAGGACCAACTCCCGGATGGCACAATTCGTAAATATGCATCTTTGATTTATGGACCGGGAGGCGATAGCACAATTACTGACCAAGTCAGTGAGGGAGTACTTCCGCCAGGTGTTCAAGTGTTAGACATGGATTCTTCGGGGATAGATCCGTATGAATACCTATCAAATTGAACTATTGATCCGAACAATAGTTTCTAAAAGGAGACATTGAACAGATAGACTACTGATGATGAAGGAAAAAAGAAAGGACGAAAAAACATGAAAGCGTTTGACTGGGATTGGAAGATTGGAAGGATGGAAAAGAACCCAACCTTCCAGCCTTCCAGTCTTCAATCTTACCAGTCCTCATATCAAACCTACATTAGAAATAGGCATGTATACCCATTCCTACGTACACGCCAGCGATACCTTTAGATTCAGAATCAGAATTTTCCCTGCCAAAGCCTTGACCGACTTCCACGTTCAAACCGAGCGGAATCCCGCCAAGTGAAAACACAAGTTCGCCGCCAAAGGCGATGCCACCACCTAACGTCGTGGTCGTGTATTCTCTCGTTTTTTCGGGCTGCGCGGTAATTTCGGACTTCGGGATAATGGCATCCATCCCTCTTTCATATCGCCAAGCACCTTCTAAAGTAAAATAGAGTCGAGATAGGTTCCATCTGCTTTGATGTTCAAATATGGCATACGAAATACCAGCACCTAACATGTGATCGCTATTCTCATCGCTGAGAATAAAACGTCCAACGGTTTGAAGATACACGGGTGCAAATCCCGTGTAGCGAAAACTGACCCCACCAAATTCAGGTGTCGCGCCTTGGAGCCCGATTCCAAAGTCTTTGGTGAGATTCGTCTCTTGTGCCTGAACTGAGAAACTAAAAGTTGCCCCTACAAAAATGCAGATGAGCCAAAAAATTGTACGTTTCACTGTTTTTCTCCTTTTTGTTTGTTGGTCTCCCCGGTCCGGTAGGTTCGGTTTGAAACCGAACCGGATTTTACACAGAAACCTCAAAGATTTCAAAACCCTCTTTAGTCTCGTAGTCTTGTAGGTTGGGTTGAACGGAACTCAAAAGGTAGACATATCGCCTTCAGATACGCTAAGTCCAATAGTTATCGGACACACTCAAGAACGCAGTGAAACCCAACTTCAGACAGATAGAGGCACGAATACTGAACAACAGAAGCGTTGGGTTTCACTCGGTTTATAGTCAATGTAGTGTATATGAAGAAACCTCCGTTTTTCTATAATTTTACGGTTTTGGTGGTATCCGTTCAACCCAACCTACAATGCTATGAGGCGATTTCATTAAATTGACACTTATTGGGCAATGAGAAGTGCCACCCGATGCGGATTGGTAGTAGACGGATAATGTATCAGAAGGTCCTGCTTGTTGTCTTTGTTGAGGTCCACCAATCGAGCGTTTCGCTCGTCATTAGGCATAGCGACTGCCACCTTTCGAGGTTTCCGTGCGAACAGCTCCTGTCCCGGAACGCCAAGAAAGACGTGCAGCGCTTTCCAATTCTCTCCAACCAGTAGATCCGAGCGTCCATCCCCGTTCACATCGCCGAGAAGTACCACTGGAAAGAAGACCCTATCTGTCTCGAAGATGTCCAAGTCCGGTCTGATTTTACGCCGGGTAGTCGGTTTATGAGGATGAGTGCCGTCTTCCATGCGATAGAATTCGAGATCTATTGCGATCGACTTTCCGACCATCGCACGACTCATCCCCACAAGTCCAGTCTTTACGTCTTTGAACAGAATGTCGGTGTTACCATCTCCATCGAGATCTTGGAACCACTGCGACGAATAGCCCCAAGGCTGCAGTCCGCCAGCAGTCCCGCGTGGTCGGATTGTCATGTTAACCTCCTGTGCGAACACGATTCCGTCAGGTGTCGGTGTGCCGAAATGCACCTCATATAGACTCCGCTGACTCCCAAGGCTCCGTCCTTCTAATGAATGGATCACCAAGTCGGCAACGCTGTCGCTGTTCAGGTCTTGGAACGTGTGCAGCACTCGACGCTTTGTGTTCTTTCTGAAGCCGAAAATCAGCGAGAACATGTTCTCACCTTTAAAATCAAAAGCGATCGAGTAGGCACCATCAGTATCAAATGGAATATCAACAGTAAAGGTCTCGGTTTCCGTTGTGGCGAACGTCCCTCCAGCCTCTTGGTGATAAACATCGAAATGGTCCGCGTTCCAGAACACGAGATCGATGCGTCCATCGTGGTTGTAGTCCATCTGGTGGACACGACTCAGATACCAGAGGACAGTTAAAGGCGTTATCCCTACCTCGCGGTAACTGTCGGAATGGTCCAAGGCAACTGCGTCGAGAAACGGGTCGGGCGGTCCGAGTTTTATCGGAGTCGTAAACGATCCGTCTCCCAATTGCGTAGCGATCCAGAACCCGTCAATGTCTGGCATTACCAAGTCGTCAAGACCGTCGCTGTTTAAATCTCGAGTGATGTCAACGGACGGAATCTGACCGTCATCTGTTGCTTTGTAGTTCGTAGTGACTTCGACCAGCGCATGTTCCACCACTGCGTCCGGATCAAACCAGTTCAGCCGACCGTGTTCGTAGGTAATTAAGCGATCACGCCCACCGATGTTTGCGACATCCACGAACAGCACTTCGGGACGTAGCGGCACCTCAAGTTTAGGTATCCAAGTGCCTTCACTGAACGCGTAAATGTTCAAGTGTCGGTTCTTATTTTTCTTGATGTTCACGGTAGCAAGTTCAGCGAAATCACCATCAAGAAAAAATCCCGTCAAAACAGTTTGATGCTTTGCTGTGTCAGTTTCGACTTCGTGCTGCCCAAAAGTAAATTCAGCAGCAGCGTGCCGTATCGGAGCAGCACCTTTGCCAAACAGACCTGAGCATCCCGATAGGAAGACACCAAGAACCAGTATGGAGAACAGGCTTCGTTTGGCTACAGCAAAAAAGCGTTTGTGAGATGGATTTTTCATTTTTATGCTCCTTTTTTCTTATCGGGCGATCAGCAGCGTCACCCGGTGCGGATCAGTGGTGGATGGATAATACATGAGGATGTCCTGCTTGTTGTCTTTATTAATATCCACCAACCAGGTGTGTTCCTCATTGTTGGGCACGCGGACTGCCACCTTTTGAGGCTTTCGAGCAAACAGATCCGCTCCTGGCACGCCGAGAAAGACACGCATTTCTTTCCGCCCCCACCCCATCAGCAGGTCCGAGCGTCTGTCCCCGTTCACATCCCCGATCAGCACTGACGGATAAGTCACGGATCTTTCCCCTGACTTGCTGCGCGTGTTCGTTTTGACTTTACGGGTGGCGTTGGGTTTACCGGGGTAGATGCCGCCTTCCATGGCGTAGAACTCAAGATCTCTCAGATCGGAACCAGTCAGAGCCGAGTGGACGAGCATGCCCATAAGCTTGAAGACGCGCAGCTTGAGGGTTGAGAACATCATGTCGACCTGGCCGTTGCGGTCGAAGTCGTACTGCCACATCCCGAAAGGGATACCGTCCGACTGTATCTCAGTGTCAATGTCGGGCGTGAACACGATACCGCCATTCGGTGTTAGCATGCCCAGGTGTACTTCGTAGGTGGAGTGCATGTGCCATAGACTTCCACCCTTCAGCGAAAAAACGCCAAGGTCTGCGATACCATCGCCGTTCATGTCAGTTAACGCGTGCAGCACCCTTCCCGTCAAGGCTCCGGTCGGTTGGTGATCTCTAAGCCGCCGCCGAACGCCGTATGGCGCGGCAAGCGAAGCGAGATCATCGGAGTCGAATACCACATCGGTAGTGAAAATTGTGGATATCGGGGCAAATAGTCCATGTTCGTCTTGGAGATGAACTTTGAAGTGATCCACATTCCAAAACGCCAAGTCGTTGCGACTATCCTGATTATAATCTATTTCATGGATGCGACTCTGATCCCACGGCGCGTGTTGATATTTATCGGCTTCGTAGATTCTATCTGCCTCGGTAGGTAGACCAAGTTTCACTGGATCGGCGAACACACCATCCCGTGTCTGAATGAACACCCAAAAACCATCGGAATCCGGAATTACCAGATCATCGCGGGCATCGCCATTCATGTCGCGGGTGATGTCTACATGGGGGATATTACCGTCGGGCGGCACAATCATAGAAGGCACCGTCACCAGTGTGTGTTCTGTTGATGATTCAGGATCAAACCAGCCCAAGTGACCCTGTGTGTACATAATCAATCTGTCAACTCCACTGATGTTCATCACATCGACAAACAATACTTCAGGACGTAGTGTTGTGTTGATTCTCGGTGCCCAAGTGTTTTTTCCGAACGCGTAGATACACAAATGCCGGTCGTTATTTTCGTCAATATTCACGACGACAAGTTCCGCGAGATCGCCACCAAGCAGAAATCCTGTCAAAGCAGTTTGGTGCTTTGACATGCTGGTGACAATCTCGTGCTGCTCGAAAGTAAATTTTGCAGAAGTAGCCATCAGCGGATCAACCCGTTCGTTGGATAGCACCGAGCAGCTTAATAAACATACGCCAAAAACTAATATCAAGAACAGTTTTCGTCTATAATGTTTTGTCCGCTTGGTTATGGAAAGAAAGCGTTTGTCAGATAGGTTTCGCTTTTCCATTTGATTCTCCCTTCGGATTCTCTTATGTTAACATAGATAAGTAAATTAACAATGTTAAGTTATAAGCGAAAAATATATTTACGCCAGTTTGATTGATCGTTTCGGATGTATTGCGGGTTCTATTTTCGCATCACAGAGTCGTGAGTTGTAGCACAAACTTCCAGTTTGTGGTTCACGTTATTTGGCTTTCGCCAAATCGTTTGAATCTATGCCTTTAAACCCTGAATCGTTGTGTGAATTACCGTGTCGATCAATTGATCTCTCTCAGTCCAAGGAAAATCAGGGAAATCAATCAGAAGCAGTGTAACACCGTGAACCGCTGACCACATCACCTGACCGGTGGTCTCGACATCCACTTGCCGGAATATCTTCTGTCGGACGCATTCAGAGACCATTTCGCGCAGGTAATCAAACACCTTTTTGCCAATCGATCCCTCTTGCAGACGTAAACCTTTCTGGAACTGCGGACGGATAACAAAGGTGAGTTTGTAATCTTGCGGATATTTTAAACCGAACTCGACATAAGCACGTCCACTTTTTCTCAACGTCTCGACCGGATCGCTTTTATCTTTTTTGAGTTGTTCAAGTGTGTTCAACAAGTGCAAGAGCGTTTCTTGGCAAACGGAATCTAAAAGGTCTACCTTGTCTTTAAAATAGAGATAGATTGTGGTCGGTGAGTATTCGATTTTGTTGGCGATCTTCCGCATGGAGACTTTCTCGTAACCCTCGCTGACAAACAACTCTCGCGCCGCAGAAAGAATTTGCTGTCGTAAGTGTTCTTTTTCTCTCGCTCTCCGTTCTTTAATACCCATCGCTTCACCTTTATTTACAAAGTTATTTAACTTAACACTGTTAAGTATAACACATGTTTTTCCCTTTGTCAAATTTTTTTTTCAAAAATTTTTGCATCCGTGCGTTTTTGGATAAAATAAGCGGATTACGCAGGGCATTCAATTTTAGGTTTTGGTGTTGTCCTTTTCGCAGGTGTTAATACTTTATATATGTTATGTTTTAAAACAACCCGCAGAAAAATTCGCAGCCTGTCGCAGCCTGTCGCAGCATTTCGCACCGGATCCTGAAAAAAAGACATCCAATCCAATAATTTCTTGAAATTGAATGGTCCTGGCGGATCGAGCAGGGCCATTTAGTTCTCGGTTCCAATCTTGATTTTGGTTGACGTAAGTTAACGTTTGGACACAATATCGCGAGCACAGCTCGCTCCTACAGAAGAGGTATATTCACAGAAATAAAGTGAATATTTAAAACTAAATGGCCCTGGCGGATCGAGAGCTTTTGCTTGCCTATTTTGGGCGATTTTGCTATAATCTGCTCCATAAGACTTTGGCGAATCAGTATGTGGCGTTTCGGGTTAGAAATCGGATACTATTTTTTTATAAAAGGAGAATAGAGATGAGAGTTGAAAATCAAAGTAGATTTTTGTTCGTTTGGGTGATTGTTATCACTTTGGGATGGGTATGCATAAATATCAGCCATGCTGCGCCGGTTGATCTGGAAACTGTTGAGGTCGCCTATGTCTTCAACAAAGGAAACGGCAACACTGCGAAAGATATTTCTGGGAATGGTCGGGATGGAAAAATCACTGGGGCAAAGTACGTCAAAGGTGTCATTGGAGACGGCTTAGAATACGATGGAGTTGATGATAACCTCATTGTCACGGATTATAAGGGTATAGGAGGCACAGAACCGCGAACAACTGTCTTCTGGTTTAAAACGACAACGGTCCGCGACCATTCTTGGGTTAAATGGGGTGTGAATTCTCCGAGCCAAAAATACTATATCCGTGCACACGTCCGAGGTGATGAATGCAACTTGCGAGTAGAAGTCAACAGCGGCAACAATTTCGGTACAGACAACGTCTGCGATGGCGAATGGCATCATTGTGCAGTGGTTTTCCCCGAAGGATCAGATGCGGTAAAAGACCACGATCTATATGTGGACGGTAAACTTCAGGAAAAAGAGGGAACCGAATTTGCGATGGACACCAGCGTTGATACACAAGAGATCAATATAGGGGCACCTTTGGCGAACCACACCTTTATGATCGGTTCGTTCGATGAAGTCGCTATCTTTAACGTGGAGCTGACTGAAGATCAGATCGATGCAATCCGAGAGAACGGACTACAAGCGGCACTCGGTGTAGACCCACAAGGGAAATTAGCCACAAGTTGGGCGATGATTAAGACATATTAACTTATCCTTTGTAGGAGCGACCTCCCCATCCGAGTTATGGATGGGGAGCCTCGGTCGCAATGCTTGTTATTCCCACAAATCAAGTCCCAATAGTTTCCGTCCCAAAGGTGTTAGTTCCGGCGATCCATAGTTTTTCGCTTCCCATCCCCTCGGATCACCCGGATAGGGTCCACGTCCTAATGCTCTGCGCTCCTGCCAGAGTGTAATCCGTTCTTGCCGCCGCTCTTCGTTCATAGGATTCGGAATACGGTAATAGTTCATGTATTGTGCTAACCGCGGCTGATCGGACGTGTTACGACCGTTGCCGTGTGGAAGTGCCACATGCCAAATCAGCAGTGAACCCGCTTTCGCCGGTACCTGTATGAATTTTTCCCTATATATTTCCGGTGTAAGCTCTGGCACCCACGGATTTTCTGCATCAATCAGCGACTTATGCGCCCCGGGCCAACAGACGAAAGACCCCTGATTGTCGGCGGTGTCTCTGAGAAACAAAACGCCTTGTGTGCTGAACCTAACCGGTAGCTTCGAGGTGTCCGCATCCCAATGATACATACCCTTATGATCCCACTCAGGATGGTCCGGATGTTTCGGTGGCTTCATGTTGACTCTATCAATATGAACCCAAATTTTCTCTGTACCATAAACCTCACTGTAAATCTGATGAATCGGTGGATGTTGATAGACGTTCCACATCGCTTGATGAAAATACATCTCCACCATACCTGCGCCGGGTTTATGCGGCGCGCGATACCAGTCATTCGGATTTGAAGGATCCATCTCCAAGTAATCAAAAATCGCGTCAACCACCGCCTCGCAGAGTTCAATCGGGACGGCATCCTTGATGACCATGTAGCCGTATTCATCGAAGTGGTCATGATGTGCTTGTGTTAATATTGCCATTACTTTTCCTTTGCTGTCAGACCTTCTTGTCGTTTTTGTCGGGAAATGTTCAAATTAAAATGATAACAAATTTAGCAAGCAAAGTCAAATCATGACCAGGACAATTTAGCTTTCGATTTTTTTGTTCAATTTTAGACACCCGGGGTCCTCACCCGTTACTGGGAAGGGGGGCGGTAGGTGCGGTTTGGAACCGCACCGGGCTTCAAAAAGAAGATTCAAAAACTGAATGGAGGTAGCCCCAGAAAATCGAAACATCCACCATAGATTCACTCCCAGGTAGCCTCCTGCATCAAACTGGCTTGAAGATTGAAAAGTTGCGCGTAAAGTCCGTCAGATTTCATCAACTGCTCATGCTTACCTTGTTCTGTTATCTTGCCGTCGTCTAATACAATAATCCAATCGGCGTTGATAGTTGCTGCTAATCGGTGCGTAACGAAAAGTGTTGTCACATCGGACATCATTTCCTTGAGTTTCATGAACAGTTCATATTCTGCTCTCGGATCAAGTGCAGCCGAGGGTTCGTCGAGCATGAAGAAACTCCCCTGCTTTGCCAATGCTCTGGCGAGTCCAACTTTTTTCCATTGTCCGCCGGAAAGCTCCGTGCCACCAAACTCTTTTGATAAAATCTCAGAAAGCGTATTCGCATCAATTTCTGCTGATGGTGCAAATCCCGCCTCGTCCAAAACTCGCATGACCTCCCTATCAGAGCCTTGACCGAGTAGCACATTCTCAGCAAGCGTCAAGGCATACTGGCTCGAATCTTGAAACAAGACTTTCGTGTGTTTGAACCATTCTGAAGTGTTAGCAGAAGAAAACGGAACCCCATTAACGAGGATTTGCCCCTCTGTTGGCGGATATAATCCGACTGCCATTTTCGCGATTGTGCTTTTACCTGCGGCATTCTCACCAACAAGTGCCGTCATCTTGCCCGGCTGCAACTCCAGGTTGATATCTTTCACAGCGAACGCATCCGATCCCGGATACTTAAACGAAACGCCTTCAAAAGTAATTGTCGGCAGCTTTTCGTTCATCAGAAGATCGGGCATTTGTGAGGTGCTGCTTTCGGTTGCTTCCGCGGGGACTTCCATTTTCAGCACCCTTCGGATGCTCAATACATACAATCCATGCTCGAATAGCGAAGAAACCCCAACAAAAACCTGATATGCAGCGCCTTGCGTGCTGTTAACAGCCTGAATGTACATGGCTATCATACCGACGGTCACCGTGCCAGCCTCAATCGATTGCAAAGTCATGAACAGCACAAGGACAAAACCCGCTGCCATACACAACCCACCTGAAATTTGATAAACCATTCGCTTAAGACTTTGGCGACGCTCTGCAGTGAACCAAGTCCTAAAAACTTCACTGTATTTTTCAAAAAGCCAATGCAGCGCATTCCAAATACGGAGTTCTCTACAGGTCCCTCTACCCGACCAAATCCCTGATAAAAACCCCATTTTTCTTCGAAGAATTGACAATCTCTCGGTCAGTTCCCAACTCTGTTTGATAATGTGTTGATCCAAAAGGATATATGGAAGCATAATCGCAACGACAGCTACCGCTAACCAAGGGCTTAGCTGACTCAGTAACACGAACATCGACCCAAACATGACGAAACTGCTGCCTAAATTAATAGTTGATGTAAAGATTTGTGGGATTCGGTCCTTGGTGCCGTTCGCCATTTCCAAATTATTATAAATTTCCTCGGATTCAAGCGAAATATACGGCAGCTTTGAGGTCTTTTCCATCAGATCCATCGTAATGTCATTTAGGAGATGGTTCGACAAGACGCTGCCAAGCCAAGCCTTCAGCGGGCTAATAATCCGCTGCACCGCAAAGAGACCTCCTTGAAGCGCGAACACAAGACCTACTTCCCTAAGTGTTGCTGTGCCTTGAACATAGTCAACCGACCGGTCAACAACTTTACTAAAAATGTAAAGGCTCGCAACCGGTTCAAGGCTTGAAATCAAAGCCGTGAAGATCATAGACATAGCCAAGAGAAAATGTCTACGCAACACGATACCTAATACCCAGAAGATCGCTGTAAGTCGCCGGAAGACATTGGTACTTTCCATGAGTAGACTCCCTCTCTTTAGTTTGAAGTGCCAGTTCTTTAATTCAGGTGTTTTTCAAACCAATCTATAATACGTTCCCAGCAATCGGCGCGGTGTTCGGGTCGCCAATTCCTCACGATATGCCCTTCACCACGATACCACGCAAAACTCGCTTTCTTCTTAAGTCTGCGTAATCCAGAGAAAATCTCACCAGACTGCGTGTAATCAAAACCATCATACCCTTCACCACAATAGATGAGAACAGGGGTCTCTACCTTATCTAAGTGAAATAGGGGTGAATTGTCAATATATCGTTGGCGTTTTTCCCAGAGGGAGCCGCCTATATCCATGTGGTTCTTGCTTTCTATCCAATTAATACCGCGGCTTCTTCCGTGTTTCGTAAGATCTCCGTAGATTCTGGTCAAATTATAGAAACCGCCACCGCTAACTGCAGCTTTGAAACGGTCGGTTTGTGTAATCAGTCCGACTGTGAAGTATCCGCCGGAACCGTACCCCGTTATTCCCAAACGATCAGCATCGGCGATACCCATTTCAATGACTTTGTCTATTGCCGGTAGCACGTTTCCGGGCAATTCTTTTAACGGTTTGTTGGATATGGATGGCATATCAACACCAAGCACGGCAAAACCGCGTGCAGCAAGGAGTTGGAAGTTCATGATATAATCATCGAACCCAAAATTATAAATATATCCAGCTATACCCGGATAGACCCACGTAACTAAAGGATACTGTTTGCCTTCCTCATAGTTGGCGGGTAGCATCAAAACAGCACGCAAACGGTCACCTTCCTGGGTTTGTGTTTCGACGAAACGGACTTCACCAAATTGTAAGTTGTTCAGATGTGGATTGAGATCGGTCACCTGTTGTCGTTTACCAGAGTCTGTATGGAGCATCCAGATTTCCTCTGGATATGTCGCATCTTGCGCTCTGTAGACAATCTGTGTGTCGTTAGCTACAACCTTTAAATCGAATTCGTCTGCAATACGTTTGGTTACGCAAATCGGTTCCTCAAACAGACAAGTCGCACGTGCCTCCGCAGTATCTATCAAATAGAAGCCATCTCTCTTTGTTTCTGGATCGTGCGTCTGAACGCAGATAGACTGCGCATCGCTTGATTGCCAGACAACATGGGTATTCACTTTCGCGACCATACCGATGATGTGTCTATCCAATTCTTCTGTCAATTTCCGGGCATCGCTGCCGTCTGCTGCGAATTCCCAGATATTTCCATCAATGCCGCAGAAAAACGAGTCTCCTGATGGTCGCCATAACGGACGTGCGTAAAATCGCAGTTTCTCTGTAAGGTCTGTGGTCAGGTTCTTCTGTTCACCATCTTGGACTGAAACAATAAACAGACCCTCCGGTTGCGCATATACCAGATACTTACCGTCTGGTGACCAGCTCACGAATAGCGCATTTTCCCTGATATTTGTAGCTAAAATTCGGACGGGGGTTCCATCTAAAGGGACTAATAATAACTCAAACAGGATTTCTTGAGATATCAACCCCTCTTCTCGTATCACATTGAACACAGCAACTGCAGTATTATCTGGAGAGAGTGTAATTTTTCTCGTAAACAACCCTCGTCTGAGAACTTGCACATCACCTGTGTCAACGTTGAAGACACCTAAATCCCCTTTGACCCACACGAATGGGTCTAAATCATCTATAGAAGGCTCTTCATCCGTATCTGTATGCCAAACGTTTATCGCTTGTGGAACTGTTTTCGCTGAGATGATTGTGGAAAGGTCCATATCTTCGGGACGTAACTTTGTGATGATATGTTTTCCATCTGAAGTCCACTGCGGTGCTTCAAGACCGTGTGTTGCAGTAATCGGTTTTTCGCTAATTTGGCGCAGTTGATTTTCAACCCTATCCCAAACCCAAAGATGGGGTGCCCCCATTCGGTCAGAACAGAACGCTAAGGCGTTTCCATCTGGAGACCATCGTGGTGCCCAGTCAACCCCCACATCTGCTCCGAGTTTCTGTGTTTCCTTCGTTTTGATGTTCGTAACCCATACTTCATGACTATGGTTTTCTGTCAATGCGCCAGTCAGTTGATGCGGCGAAAATTCAGTGGATTGTTGTTCAAAAGATAATTTTCGGTCAGGATCTATCACGACGTAAGCAAGCCATTCTCTGTCTGAGGAAAGTTGCATGCGTGAACGTTGTGATAACGACTTAATTTTCAATATATCCGAGCTCATTCTATCGACCATGCTAATTTCTCCTTGTAACTGGTGTTGGGAACTGTGTTCCTTTCCAACAGGACTCTCTATTGTATCCTGAATTAATAAATCGTATTGTCTTAACCGCTGTTTCGCGCGTCGCAGCCGACTCTTAATCGTATTTTGTGATACGCCTAAATAGTTACTTATCTCAGCCGATGTCATCTCTTGAAAATAGTGGAGTGTGATGACCTGTCGATCACTCTCCTTTAGTTTTGAAAGCAGCTTTTGTGCCAATTCGCGTTGTGCTTCAACAGTATCTCTCTCGTTTTCTAAGGCGACATACCGTGAATATGTATCTGTTTTTATAGTATGGTTCTCACGTAAAAATTCGGACGTTGATCGATTTTTTCGGAACCATGCGATGCAGAGATGATTCGCAATCCCGAAAAGCCATGCTGAGAATTTCAGCGGATCTCTCAGATTTTCGAGATTTTGATACGCTTCGAGGAATGTTTCCTGCGTGATGTCTTCGGCAATGTGGAAATCCCCAGTTTTCCGCAGGGTATACGCGTGAACCTGTTTCTGGTATTTACGAACTAAACTCGTAAAGGCAGCTTCATCCCCTGCAAGCGTAAATTGAATCAACACAACATCGTCCGTTCTCATCTTATATCTCCAGAAAGGTGTTATTACGTGGAATTATAGCAAAATTTGTGAAAAGTACATACACATTACCTTATAGGCACTGACCAAATACTTGACGCACATCGACGGTAATTTGCCGTATTGTAAACGTGTTGTCAATTGTTTTCAGATAATTGTTGGTTTTAATGACTGGGTATAATATTTCTCGGTAGGCGTGCTTAGAGATACAGAGAAAGTTTGATTGATGATTTCACTTTTCGCTATATAGTCGCGAATTAGATGAAAAAGGGTGCATAATTTTACGAAATGTGATTAGAGGCGCGAGAACCTCACGCCTCAGTAGCACCCAAAAAACTGAACGATTCCTTAATTAATCCTGGGAATGATATTCTTCAGGGTTTAGATAGACGGTTACCATACCGACGAAATTCAGGAAGTAGAAAACCGCATCGTTTTTCGGTTCGATGAGATCGTCTTCCGTGCGCTTCACTAACGCCGCGTCTACTAACAGTGTCACGGTTTCCGCCATCTCACTTTCGGAAGTGTCGCACCCGTTTGCCAAGTCCGAGACCGATTTCTTGCCCTCCACTAACTGTCTTAAAACAGCGACAACAGTGGGGTTCGTAAAGTATTTCGCAAGTTTCACGATTTCAGTGTCTGGTGCTTTTGATAGGAAGTTATCGGTGCTGGTTGTCCAGATGGAGCCGCGGCTTGACCGCTGTCCAGAAGCGGCACGATAAGCACCCGCATAGCACCACGTGATCGGATCTTTCGCATCACTGGGGAGTCGGAGTAAGGCATCAAGCGCGTTTCTTTTACCTGAATCAATAGAAGCGTTTGCGTTAGATGCAATGGTATTAACTTGCTCTTGCAAGTCGGTGATCTGACGTTGCATTGCTTCCAATTTTGCTTCAACCTCGGATTCGTTTCTCACTTCGTCTGACATGCTAATATCTCCTTTCAACTGGTGTTGAGAATGGTGTTTTCGTTCAATGGTAACGTCCAATGCCTCTTGAATCATAGATTCGTATTTCTTTAGCTGCTGTCGCGCGCGATGGAGCCGACTCTTAATGGTATTTTCAGATACGCCTAAGACTTCGCTTATTTCAGCAGATGTCATCTCTTCAAAGTAGTGGAGCGTGATAACCTCGCGGTCCCTCTCTTTCAACTTGGTAAGGAGGCTTTTGACCAAATCGTGTTGCGCTTCTGCAGTTATTTTTGCGTGTTCTGTCGAGATGTACCGAGAATATGCCTCTGTCTCTATTTCTGAGATGTAAATCTCTTGCAATGCCTCAGTTTGTAACCGGTTTTTTCGGAACCATGCGATACACAGATGATTCACAATCGCATAGAGCCATCCTGAAAACTTTGTTGGATCGTTTAGCGTTGCGAGTTTCTGATGGACTTGCAGGAAGGTCTCCTGTGTAATGTCTTCAGCAGTCTGAAAATTCCGTGTTTTCCGAAATGCGAGCGCGTGAACCTGCTTTTGGTACTTTCTAACCAAACTTTCAAAAGCATTCTCATCACCTACGAGGATACGCTGGATCAACGCAACATCGTCATTTCTCATCGGATATCTCCAGAAAGGCTATTTACATTCCACGGACCTATAGGGTTACACATTTCTCGGATAGATACGCTTACAAAACGCGAAACTATCCCTTCGCGTCACTATATAATGACGCGAACAGAGAGAAAAGGGTGCATAATTTTGAGAAAAGTGGGTTTGAAAGGAAAATATTTGTCGGAGGGTTTGCCTGAAATATGGTGTTGCAGTGGCGAAGGTCTTAGAAAAAACCGTGTGTCGGTGCTTCTAAAACCCTCGCCAACGAAAACCGAGCCTAATTCTCAGGTTTGATATGTCCGAGATGGACGATTGTCATACTCACGAAGTTCAGGAAAAAGGAGATGACATCGTTTTTCGGTTCAATGAGATCGTTCTCTGTGCGCGCCACTAATGTCGCGTCCCTTAACGTCTCTACGGCTTTCTCTACCTCACTTTCTGGGAGATCGCACCCATTTGCCAAATCCGAGACCGATCTCTTTCCCTCCACTAACTGTCTCAAGACAGCGATGACGTTAGCGTTTGTGAAGAGACTCGCAAGATTCACGATGTCGGCATCCGGTGCTTTCGATAGAAAATTATCAATACTATCCGACCAAAATGCGATGCGCCCTGATCTCTTTCCAGATGATGTCTGATAGCCACCGACATAGCCCCAGGAGATCGGGCGTTCAGCGTTATGCGGAAGCCGATGTAAGGTCTCAAGTGCCTCATTTCTTTTCGATGCAAGAGATGCATCTGATTCAGCCGCGATGGCATTAATTTGGTTTTGTAGATCAGCAATCTGACGCTGCGTTTCTTCCGCGTCTACTTCGATTTTGGTTTCATCTTTCACTTCGTTTGTCATGTTGATTTCTCCTTTGAGTTGATGTTGGGAACGGTGCCCCCCCTCAATCGTAATATCTAACGCCTCTTGAATCATAAATTCGTACTTCTTTAGTCGTTGCCGCGCGCGGCGCAGCCGACTCTTAACCGTATTTTCGGATACACCTAAGAACGTCCCTATCTCTGAAGATGTCATCTCTTCAAAGTAGTGGAGCGTGATAACCTCACGATCGCTCTCCTTCAACTTCGCTAACAACTTTTGCACGAGGTCGCGCTGGGCTTCAGCGGTTGTTCTTGCATGTTCTGATGCGACGTATTGGGAGTACGCCTCTGTCTCAATTTCTGAGATGTCGGTTTCCTCCAACGGTTGGGTCTGTCGACTGTTTTTGCGGAGCCATGCGATACAGCGTCGGTCCACAATCACATAAAGCCACTTTGGAAAGAGTGTCGGGTCTTCCAACGTGTCCAGTTTCTGATAGACTTGCAGGAAGGTCTCTTGTTCAATATCTTCAGCGATCTGAAAATCATTGATGTTTCGTAATGCCTGCGCGTGAACCTGCTTCCGATATTTCCTGATCAAACTTTCAAAAGCAGCCTCATCGCCTGCAAGGATACGTTCGATTAATGCAACATCTTCGTTTTTCACGAAAAGACTCCAGCGTGCATTTTTGTTCATTTATAATTAAAGACGCGAGTTAAAAAAAAAGAGGTGCATAATTTGAGAAGGAGATTCATAATACATGTCGGAGTGTTTGAAAATTAGTGATGTTATCGTTGGGAGTCGCGCGGTTAGGAAACCTCGCCGGCAAAATGTTTGCGTAAGCCTTGTAATTTATACCTCCGAACGCAGGAAGACGAGAAATGCGCCTGCAAGGAGAACGCTGAGCAATAAAATGAGCAACAACATATCCACTATTGCAGGGTTGAGCGTATCCTGAAAAGTTAATTTATCCTCGAATATCGGGATAGCTTCTGGTGAGACCGGCTTTTCTGACATTCCTTTTGGGATGCCTATGAAGTGAAGGCTTTCTGGATCTGCTCTATCCATTTCAGCGATAAAGTCTCGGAACTGACGGATATGAAGATGGCAATTTTCTAAGAACTGCAAATGGCGATTAAAACCTGTACCTGCCATGGATTCAAGGGCATATTGGACAATCGCTGCGGGGGAGCACCGGGTTATTTGTCTTGCATGTAGGACTTGCGCACTTTGTGCAGCGAGATGCTGGCGGCTCAGCCGCTCCCGTGTTTCCATGTCTTTGCTAACGAACTCGCGCTGGATCTCTAATTCTGAAGTGTCTACCTCTGCAACTTCTTCCTGAGAGGTGCCTGCTGATTGACGGCGTTCTTTTAAAGTTTCCTTTTTATTGAGGAAATCGCTTAAAATTTGGTCGAAGGCGGTCCCTTTTGCCATCCGAAATTGATGGTGCGTTTGGACAGAGGGCATCCATTTTGTTGAGAGAGTGCCGAGGGTTGAGGGCATAAACACTACGGCGGTCACCCAAATTAGCAACAGGACAACGAGACTTAACCGGCTTTCTCGTGTCATCGCGGAGACGATAAGTCCAACGGCGATGAAGATGCCAGCATAGCAAGAAGCAATCAGGACGATGAGCCCTACACGTCCCCAGTCTGTTCCACTCAGCTGCGTCCAACTCTCGGTGGAAATGATGGCGAGATTGAACAACACAGCGAAATAGAAAGGGATGAGGACTGCGATGAAGGAGCCGAAGAATTTACCCACTAACAAGGCAGGACGCGAGATGGAATTTGCGAGACACAGCCGCAATGTACCGCGTTCCCGTTCTCCAGAGAGCGCGTCAAAGGTAAACAGGAGCGGAATGAAAGAGAGCAGATAGGTGATGATAAAGACCCAATCAATCACCACTGCAGTCGGGCGGTGATTGCTGATCGCCTCCATATTCAGACGTGGAACGCCCATTGCCCAAATGCTGGCGGACCCGTAGAGTCTCCAGGAACCGGCACTCATGGTTTTACTTGGCAAAAACGCGTCCCCTCCATCGGCAATGAAGGTGAGCGCTGAAGGTCGTTTGTATAGTTTACCCGGACCCTTTTGTAGCAGCGCATATAACTGTGTGCGGGATTTCAACTCGGTGTGGGATGCACTAACGTTCTCAGAATATTTCCGAATGCGTTCAGGATGTGTCTGAAGATGCACAACGGCGTTGGTGACCATTAACGCTACGAGGATAAGCGTGGTTAAGGCGAAGCGGAGACTCGTGAGATGATCCAAAAGTTCACGTGTAACAATATGCCAAATCATTTCTTTAATTTTCCTTGCGGTTCGATTAGAACAGCTGTGAAAAAAACGATTCTCGCCGTATATCCAGCCCTGCCCGTTGGTTGGGCTTACAGGTTTCGGTCCTATCGATTGAATCCGACACAAATTTTTCTTGCGGTTCGTTCAGGACTCCCGTGGAAAAACGATTCTCGCCGTATATCCAGTCCACCCGTTTGGTGGACCTACGTTCGTTGGACATCTTTATCAGTTTTGAGCGAAATAGTTTCGGTCTTCAGTTGTCAGTTAAAAGGGGTTCCGTTAGACGATAACCTCTTAACTGACAACTCTCACTGCGAGGCAAACCGATAACTGATAACCATTCTATACTTCAATTTTGATGAAGACCAGAAATGTTAACGTGAATAGGACGAGGTTGATGAAGACCAGCAAAAGTAATTCCGGTAGGGCGCGCTGTGCGTTGATGTTGATATCTGCATGCTCAAAACGAAAGTCAGGCAGAATCGACCAGTCTACGGCGCCTTGATTTGTTGAAAACCACTGCAGACTCGCGAAGACATCTCTCTCATGAAAAGCGTCAATGAGGGTACGCCGGTATATCTGTGCGGCTCGGATATAGTCGGTCATGCTGTCTAAATCGGTACCTGCCCACGCGGCGGTTGCGAACGTGTACAGACTCACCGGACTAAGTTTCATGAGTCGTTCATCCCAGTGTGCTTGCTGGAGGGATGTCTGTGCCATCAGTTGCTTCCCAACTAAGTACACCTTTTCGGCATTCTGGATTTGCAGTGTCGCGGCAAATTCATAATAACGGCGCAAGTGTGTTACCAAGGGATCCGCAGTATTTTTCAATTCGATTTCGATGTGAACCCGAGGGAAATCTCCGAGATACCATCCCCCGCCTTTATAGAAGTCGGTACCTGTAAATGTATCGAAAAATATTGGAGGGTCTCCCTTAAGTGGACTGTTCACCAAGAACCGCTTCTGTTCTCGATCTGCCTCTTCCCGAATCTGTGCTATCTGCTGGTTAGCGGATAACTTCTCTGCACGCATGTCGTCCACCGGGTTCAGGGCAAACCGGCTCCAGTTTGGATAGACAAGCACCAAAACCACCCACAAGAACATACAGAGCATCAAGGACGTGGCAGCCCGGCGGGTTGTTGTGGAAATGAGCAGACCGATCAGGTAGAAAACCGATAGGTAGACAATAGTTGTCAAAACAATACCGCCAATTCGTAGAGAATCCTCTGTGCTGAATTGCAGGGAACGCGCGAAGGAACACTGAATCAAGGCGAGCAGCAGACTCATTAGCACAGGGAGCAGCAGACAGACCATCGCCGCAATATATTTGGCAAGCAGGACGTGCCCGCGCCCGACAGGGTGTGAGAGCACCAAGCGCAAGGTACCGGTTTCCCAATCGCCTGCAATGGCATCATAAGCGAAAAGCAGGGCAATCAGGCTCAACACAACTTGAAAGATAAAGACGAGATCTATCTGTGAAAAAAGGAGCAGATATGGGTTATTTATACCGAGGAGTGCTCCGGGGCTTGAGAGGGACGACACTCTATCAAACTTCCACTGAGATTCCTCGTCTGGTCTGACCTCGGCTATGGGATTTGATAGGGCTGGCACGCTGTTAAATGCTATGTCAATATCGCTGCCGAAACGCGTCTCTAAGCCGGCACTAAAGAGACTCAGGGAATTGGGAGGACGCTGAACCTTCAACTTTAAAACCGAATAGGCAGGTGTTGCTGCGACTGTCTCGCGGTTCACTGCTTCTTTCTGGCTATAGTCGGCGATACGCTCTTCGTGTGCCCCGATCAAGACAAACGTATTGGCGACAACCAGTAAGAGTGTAATGATGACCGCAGCAAAAAAACGTGCGCTCATCAGATGGGTCAAAAGTTCTTGGCGTATCAGGGTTAGGAACATCATTTATAGTAAAGCTTATAATTATTTCGACATTATGAGGACGAGGTTACAAACCTCGCCAGCGAAGGTGAGGGCTTTTCACCGAATAACTGTCTACATATTTTCAGATTTTACTGATATGGTAGGCAATATCTATGCCAATAGTAATTGCTTGAAATAGTGGAAATTTCCACTGAACGTCTGCCAAATTGGCATAATCTTAAAAGGGATGAGATTTTATACGTCAATTTGACCCATCGCGCACACCGTACTTTCGTTTAAGATGTCCCCATGTTGTCGGCAATTTTGCATCCGGTTCAACTGCTAAAATCTCTTGGATGCCGCATGGGTGCGAGTTTACTATTTTTGCCGCCGTATTCGCCGGAGCTGAACCCTATTGAGAAGGACTTCGCTAATATTAAGCGAAAGTATCAATACAACCCTGAAGCAACTATTGAACAAATCATAAAACTGTATAACTAATTATGAGATTTACGATAAGTTAAAAATTCATTAGGGATCTGTGAGCTGGGATAGTCCTTGGTTTCATCTCGATTTAAAACGGGTTCGGGGATTTCGTGGCTCCAATAGTCTGGAATGGTGTTTGGGCGGACAATCCATACGAGAAGCATTGTGCGTCGTTTGTCCGTATCGTTTTTTCGGACGGAATGCAGAAGGCGTGCATCTCGCATCACTAATGAACCTGCTTTGACACAAACATCCACCTGGTCTGGATGGTCCCTGAACATCACAGAATATTTTTCCTTAGATTCTGATCTGGGTTGATGGACATCACCGAGTTCGCTTCCGTAGAGAAGTTTATCGTGCAAATCAATGCGCTTGTAATGTGTGCCCGGAATAACCTTTAAACAGCCGTTTTCTGGTGTTGTATCGGTGAGATAATATTTCATAAAGATATGTTGGGGCCAAGGCGCGCAACTAATTGGATCGTTCCAATGGTACCAATCTTGATGCCAATAGAGTGGGGGGGCACCTGGATCTTTCGTCAGAATCGTGATGCCTCCGGCGACTGGGAAATCGCCGAACCCCATTTCTTCTAATGCATTGAGTGTAGGGTGCCATTTTAATAGTTTCTGAACGAGCGTATTGTCTTTGCTTGTAACTTGTAGGTGATGCCCATGGTATCTGGTGTGGTCTGGTGGCACGTGGTTAGCGAGAAGTCGTTCTGATTCGTCACGGAGTTCCTGCAAGAATGCATCTGTGAGAATGTTGTTGATGACACAGAAACCATCGCGAATCATTTGCTCGCGTTTTTGTAAGGCGACTTCAGAGGTCATTAAAGTTCTCCATATAGTTTATTTTACCTATCAACGATAAATAGGTTATTGCTGTTTTGGATCGTTGGATGCCGCGCAGCGATTCTGCCACTTCCCAAATTCGGTCTCTTTTTCGACTTATCCAACGTTTTGTTTCCTCTATGGGGTTGAAAATATGTTCTCATTCAGTGCGCAATGCCTCGATTGGTGACATCCGCGTGGCTTTTATGGCGGGATACAGTCCGAAACTGACACCCAGTAGCATAGAGAAAAAGACGGATATCAATGCCCACTGCGGGGAGAGTACTGCGGGCCATTCGGGGACGATTTTCACGATACGCACTGCTATATACGCCATCCCCTTACTTGCGAAAATACCGAGTCCGATACCGAATAGACCACCGATGCTACATAGCAGAACAGATTCGCTTAGGAACTGTAATAGAATGTCTGCCCGCTTCGCACCGCATGCGTTTCGGAGTCCGATTTCTCGGGTCCGCTCTCCGACAGCAACCAGCATCATATTCATAATGCCGATCCCACCGACAAGCAGCGAAAAACCGGCGATACCTCCTAACGCGGTCTTTATGAGTGTACTGATTTTCATGAGGCGCGCGAGTCCTAAACGTACATCGAAAGTCCCAAAGAAGTCATCTTGGTTTCGGTGCCGTTTCTGAATGACGGCTGTAACCTCCGCAATCGCTTGAGGCATATCTTCTACGGTGTGCAGATGAACAGCAATCTGTGGGATTCGGTTGTTGCCTGTGAAACGTTGCTGCACAGTGGTGATCGGCATAAAAACGAGGTCGTCGAAACTGAATCCGAATTCGAGGCTCCGTCCACGCGGCACCAGTGTACCTATGACGATAAAACGTTCTTTTGTAGCACGCGTTGTACGCCGAGCAATCTTAATCTCTTTACCGAGTGGAGACACTTCACCGAATAACCCGGTCGCGACATTTGCCCCAAGCACAGCGACTCTGGTTGAATTTTTAACGTCTTCCTCAGAGATGAACCGTCCTGTTGCCAAGTCCCACGCCAGTGCTACGGCGTAATCTTCATCTACACCGTTATAGCCAGCACGGATGTTTGTGCCGTCTGAGGCTTGTATCAGTACACGCGACCACTCTGGAATCCGTGGGGCAACAATTTGGACAGATGGGCATTCCTGCTCGATTGCCTGCACGTCGCCATAGTTAAGGTATTCTCCGCTCCGAGTTGGTACGCGGCGACCTGCGACCCATTTGTAAGAAGTTTGTAGAACTGTGAAGACGTTAATCCCGCTTATTTTTTCGAGATCCTCAAGGATAATCTCTTTGGCACCATCGCCGATAGCAACCATTGCGAGCACAGCTGCGATACCTATCGTAATGCCGAGCATCGTCAGTAAGGAACGCAATTTGTTCGCAAGTAGTGCTCTGATTGCCACGGCGATGGAGTTGATGAAAATCATTCGGGTTGCCTTGAGGGGTCAGGTAATAGATAGGTCGGTTAACAACCTTTTTGACTAAACCGTTCGGCAGGTGTTTAGTCAATCTCCCGGTTAGGAATCCAAGAGCATTGTACAGAGGAGGCAGATATGTCCGTCCTCGCCAATCGGTTTAACAACGACAGGTGTCATCGCGTTCCTGAACGCCAGCGATACAGACTCCGTTTCAATATGTGAGAGTGTCTCTATCAGCATCTGAGCATTGATACCGATACGGACGCTCCCAGTGCCTGATTCCGCTGCTAATGTTTCATGTATTTCGTCTGTCTCAGAGGTCTTCGCCGAAATCCGAATCTGTTGCGGGTTGATTTCTAAACAGACCTTACCTGCTTCCGGATTTGCGCGGGCAAAAATATCACGCGTTGTATCCATAATAGATGTTTTTGACACGACGACATGACCCTCAAAAGATTTTGGGATGACGTTATCATATTCTGGATATTTACCGTCTATGAGTCGCGTCGTCAATGTGGTATCCGCATCTGCAAAGAGGACCTGATCCTCAATGCGTGAGATTCTTATCTCTGGCGCATCGGCAAAGGTTCGCTCAATTTCTTTGATCGCTTTGAGTGGGACGATGAACCCATCGCTATCTCCAGACAGTTTAAGCGGTTCACAACGTGTGAGGGCAAGTTGGATCATATCGGTTGCAACCACTTCCGTTCTATCTTCAAGGAGGTTAAAATAGAGTCCCTTTAGGAAGTAGCGGACATCGTCTGTCGCTGCGGCGAATGTTGTTTTGTGGAGAACCGACCGTAACACTTCCCCATCAATAGCGAATGCTTCTGGATCGACAACTGGGAATTGTGGAAACGCTTTGTCGGGAAACCCAACGATTTTGCGAACACTGTCCCCGCCGCTAATTTCGACGTGATTGTCTGTTGTTGTTGCGAAGTCTATCGGTTTCTCAGCGGGCCACGTTTTAACGATATCCACCAATTTTTCGGCAGAGACGAGGATTGATCCGGCTTCTTTGACGGTTCCGTCAATCTTCATTCTGATCCCGATTTCCGCATCCGTTGCCATACACTCAATCGTGCCCCCCTCCGCTTGGATGAGAACATTTGAGAGAATCGGCTCGGTATTATTTCGCTGGCTCACGATACTCTGTAGTGCTTGTAGGGACGACAAAAGGTTCTCTCTTTCAAAAGTTAGCTTCATCTGAATACCTCCGTTCAAATCTTTGGCGTAGTGATCTTCCGCGCCAATTGGGATGCCTAATACCTCTCGGATGATAGATTCGTATTTCTTGAGTTGCTGCCTCGCGCGGCGGATCCTGCTTTTAATGGTGTTTTCGGAGACACCTAAGAATTCGCCGATTTCTGAAGATGTCATCTCTTCAAAGTAGTGGAGCGTGATAACCTTGCGATCGCTCTCTTTCAACTTTGTGAGGAGTTTTTCGACGAGGTCGCGCTGCGTTTCAACAGCTATTTTCGCGTGTTCCGATGCGACATAGCGCGAGTACGGTTCTGTCTCTATGCCGAGTATGCAGACATCTTCGAGCGGTTCGGTCTGTAACCGATTTTTTCGGAACCATGCGATACACAGACGATTCGCAATCGTATAGAGCCACTGTGAGAACAGCGTCGGATCGTCTAAGGTTTCCAGTTTTTGATAGACTTGCAGGAAAGTCTCCTGCGTAATATCTTCAGCGATCTGAAAATCCCCGATTTTCCGCCGTGCGAATGCGTGGACCTGCTGTTGATACTTTCTAACCAAACTTGCGAAAGCGTTCTCATCACCGGCAAGGGTACGTTGAATCAAGGCGACATCATCATTTCTCATCGTCAAATCTCCAGAAAGACTATTTGGAACGGGTAGCGTTTTCGTGTGCGTAAATAGATAAGGCTGCAAACCTCAAAGAGGTGCCCTATCAATTCCCTTCCCTATAGTGACGCGAATTCAATTAAAAAAGGTGCATAATTCTGAAAGGTAGGTATGAATTGAGAAAGGGGACGTGAAAAATGCGTAAGTTCTATTTATGAGGGGCCTGAAGCATGGACTATCAATCTTTTCGCTCGGTGTAGGCTTTCCAAAGTGCTTGTGGGTTCTTAACAGAGAGACCGACATTGCCACATTCACCACAGACAGTCGCTCTTAGAGGTTCTCTGTGTGTTTGTTTGAAGATCAGGGCACCGGGGTCCCTTTGGACTTCAACCTCTAAATCTTGTCCTACGCCTGCATCGTAGCGGTCCCGAATCCGTAGATTGGTCATGACTTTCTCGGAACCGCACCTACTACATTTCATTGTTGTCATCTGGATGTATCTCCTTATTTTAAAACTTTGGTCTCATAACCTTGTGTAGGCTATTTATTGTATGCCAAATTTCAGTCAATGTCAATCTTCTAAACAGAGCCATTCAGGACGATTCAATTTTAAGAAATTATTGGGTTTTATGTCTTTTTTTCCAGGATTCGGTGCGAAATCTAGCGAAATCTAGCGAAATCTAGCGAAATTTTCTGTGTTTTTTAAAAAAGAATAACATACATTAAGTATTAACACCTGCGAAAATGCGAAAAGGACAACACCAAAAACGGACAATTGAATGATAAATGATCCTGATCTTCAAAAAATCGAAATTTAATTTGACAATCTCCTGTGTAATAGTGTATAATAATTACGTGTAATTAAATTAGTTGTATTTCAAAAAAAAGGAGATTAGAAAATGCCAAAATTTGGTCCAAAACAACAAAGCAGAAGACCGCGCGAAAGACGCGGTCCCCGACACGCGAGAGGTCGCGGAAGAAGAAACAATGTGGTTATGGTCAGGGTTGATGAGGAAAATCTCAGTCGGATTGATGAACTCGTGGCATCGGGGCAATTTAATAGCCGTTCCGAGGCGACCGCGTTCCTCATCGGTGAAGGTGTCAAAGCCAAGCAAGAGATGTTTGATAAGATAGCGGAAAAGATTTCTCAGATCCAAAATTTGAGAACCGAGCTGGGTGAAATGATTGCCGGAGATACGAAACCGTCCGAAACTGTTGATCAAGGCGCAGGTAATACACAATAACCCTACTTCAACGTTTTACTGCAACTGAAACACCATCGCGGAGCGGAATAATCGTTGTGAAAACGTCAGGTGAACTATAAAGAAGCCGCGTCAACTCTCTGACACCGAGTGTCGCAGCGTGGAACCACTGCTCCTGCTCATTGAGTCCTGCCGGAGGACCGCCGGGTTCTTGGGTGACGACGCGTCCACCCCATATCATATTGTCCGTGATAAACAGTCCGCCACTCCTGATTCTCGGAATCGCCTTGTGAAAAGCTTCGGGATACCCGTCTTTGTCAATGTCGTTGTAGATGATGTCGAACTCGCCTTCGGTTTCGTCGATGATTTCGAGCGCATTGCCGACTCTATAATCAATGCGATCCGCGATACCGCCGCGTGCGAGGTACCCCGCTGCGCGGTCGGCATTCTCTTGTGAACCGTCGGTACAGATGATAGAGGCTTCCGGTTTTTGGAGTGCCTTCGCCATCCAATACGCTGAGTAGCCGAAGCCTGAACCCATCTCGAAAATCCGTGTCGGATTGATGAGCAATACCAGTTGATGTAAGACGCGCCCGACGAGCGGTCCGACAATTGGGAACCGGTTTTCGCGTGCGTGTGCTTCCATCTCCGTGAGCACTGCGTCGCGTTCAGGGATAATACCGAGTAAATAATCGTCAATCGACGGGTGAAGGATGTCCAAACGTTGCATAATCGCTCCTGTTTCACTTGATGGTAGATCAGCGCGCTTGATGAAGAGTAAAATATTAATTCGGTAATTTCTTTGGCAGTCCGGTTCGGTTCTTAGAAGAAACACCCCAGCAAAAACACCGAACCTACCAGGCCTAAGAAAAATATAGAATTACCGAAATATTTTATTAAACTTCATCAAAGCACGCCTACTGTTTCTCAATTACTTTCCTCTCTTTTCCAGCGTTCTTTTCCAGCGTTCGAGGGGGTGATCTCGTGGTGTGAGTGGCATATAGACACGCGCCTCCTTGCGATGTGATTCCCACGTCGCATGTATCATCTCAAGACAATCCCTGCCATCTTTACCACTTGCGAACGGTTCTCGATCTTCCTCAATCGCTTCAATCAGATCGCGTAGCATGAGGCGTTGCAATAGCAGCCGTATGGATGCCTTATCTCGTGGATTGCCTTGCTCGTCGAGGTCTTCGGCAGGTAGATGCACGGGTTCCCACGCTTCTGCTGGTGTCTGGTGCTGTCCTCTGTGGATAAACATCGTCGTGCCGACGCTCTCTCGGATAGCGATTCTGCCTTCGGTACCGATGATGTCGATACCATAGGCGTTATCGTTGGTCTGTGGCTGCGCGATGAACTGGACATCAGCGTGGATACCGTTCTTGAAACGAAAGGCAGCGTGTCCGCGCTCACCGAGCACAAGTCCCGCATCGCGGTCGTGTGGGTGTACCTCTTGGGTATGTTTGATGTCGTCAACGGTTGATTCGCGTCCATCCATTTGAACGAGGTGTGCATGTGTCCATTCAACATCGCCCCCGAAAAGTCGAAGCCAATCGTAAAGGTGCGTCCCCATCTCCATCAGTGAGTTGCCCGCCTTGCGTCCGCCTTTATCGGTTGCTTTCATCAGGACGACATCACCGATTTCGCCTTTTTCAATCAGTGAGAGAATGTGACGGTTGTATGGGCTGGCGCGTTTGATGTGATTAATGGCAAACTTGACGTGGTAGCGGTCGCAGGTTTCGACCATCTCATCGGCTTGAGTCAGATTGAGCGCAATCGGCTTTTCACAGAAGACGTGGATACCACGCTGTGCCGCTGCGATCGTTGGTGGGTGGTGCATCGGTGCCTGCGTCGGGACGATAACGATGTCCGGTTGTTCTTCATCAAGCATTTTTTCGTAATCATCATAGATCGCATTGACACCGAACCGTTCTGCCCACGCTTTCGCCCGTTCTGGGTTGATTTCTGCTCCGGCAACGAGTTCGCAGTTTGTTTCTAATGCTACTGCTTGGGCATGAGAGCCACCCATGCCACCCAAGCCGATAATGGCGATGCGATAGTTGTTCATGCATGCCTCCGAAGTTTGCCAAAAAGAGTGTGCTGGTTTATACCTATCATAGCAACTTCAGCGTTGGAGTGCAAGAAAAAATTAGAAACCGATCATTGCTCGTACAAACGTTGTATTACTCGTGGTGTGTTGAAACAGATTCGTGATTCTGCGGTGACCTGCAAGAATGACGATATAGAAGCCGATCCAAGTGCCCTTGTTGATGGCTTGGATTTCAAGGATACGCGTTCGCAGGTCGGGACGGTATAGGGCTGGAACGCTAACATCCGCTGGGAAATTGCGTAGATAGTGCCTGAAATTTGTATCTCGATTCGTAAATTTCCGGTATTGGAAGCCACCAATGATATTTAACCGTTTTGTAAACTGATAATCGAGACGGACACCGAGAACGTCCTCTCGACTGCGACGATTGAATCGCAAGTATTCGACCGGTTGGTCGTCGGTTGGGAGAAACAGGTCTGGGTCGAGTGTTTTCGGAATTTCTTCTGCAGTCTGGTCAAAAGCGCGGTCCCAGACGTATTTAACCATCGGTGTTAGCGTTAAATCGTCAACAATTTTGTTAACGAGTGGCAGTTCCGCAAATGGGATCTCATATTTCGCCTTCAGAATCGTGAGTTGATTACGCGTGTTCCGTTCGGGATAACGGCGTTTTCTCCAGTTCGCAGCGTTATAGATTAAACCGGTATCAGCCGGGTCAAGTGCGTTAATTCCGTGATCGGGATAGAATGGACCAAGCCGGACCTGATTAATTGGCACCATAAAGTCAACGCGTTCATCAGGTTCAAAGTTTTCTGATGCCGGATCGTATTCAACATCCTTGAAAAGAGCTTTTTCTGCCTCTTGTTCAAACTGTTTTTGCATGCGAACGAACAATTTGGCTTCAAGGGTCAAGTTTGATACTGCGGTATAGATGCATTGGAGCGTTGTTGTATTCACCCGGGCGTTGTAAAAATCAAGTTCGTCATTGATGTGAATCGGCTCCAATTCTCCAACGGGCAAGACAATTGTGTAGTCTGGAATATCATCTTGCGCTCGGACAAACCGATTTTGGAAGTCAAAGCTGCCAAAATCGGGGATGTCGCGTTTATAGGTGACATGTATGTATTTGGCGTTATTTTTGCGCCGGCTTGAAATTTCTCGTTCGTTTAACCAACCGACTTGAACAGCGAGGTTATCAAGCAGATTATATTTCGCTTTGAGGTGATACCCTTGACGGTCTATTCCGTATTCGTATTCGGGTTCATAGTCATCCTCAATCGTATCAATGGTTCCGTTATTGTTTAGATCAATAGGGTTGGTAAACACAGGTGGGTCAGCATCGAAAATGAGAAAATCCTCTTGATAGTCTAAGACTCCGTTCTGGTCTCGGTCATCAGCGTGTGGAATTACGCTATCGAAATTAATGCTATCGGGCAAGTCATCACCATCATCGTCATCTTCAACCAGCGTATAATTGATTGCGTCCCACGGAATTTGCTCTTCTGGGAGTTCGTCGTCTACCAAAGGTTCCCCCGGTTGCCTTTCAAGCGTATAAATTTGGCCGCGGTTCGGATGTGCCCCGAAATTCAGATAGTTGGTTGTGTAGCCCGGGTCAATATGATACACGACCCCTTCGAGGTGGAGTTTGTTAAAGCGAGACTTCAGTTGAACGAACCATGCCGTTTCCCTACCGAGTCTCCCGTTGCCATCCTCATCTGTACCGTCACCACTTAAAAAAGCCTCAAAACGTTCACCCTCGGTTTCTGAGTAAGTTGGGATGCCATTTGCGTCTACTGGCAGCCCGTTGAGAAAATCAATAGAGACACCTGTTTCTTCCTCACCATCTGGACTCTGAATAGTCGTTTGGGTTCGGCTAAACCCTACTTTATCTTTCGGGATGGTAGGGTACTGCTTGTATTTCCCATTAATAGAGTAGTGTGTCCTGATAAAAACATTTCCGATAGTTCCTTCAAGGTCAAGTCCATAGAGCGTTGCTGCACGTGCGGCACCGTAGCGGTATCGAACTTTCCGAGGTCTCCCTTCGCCTTTCCATTGTGTCGGATTATCTACCAGTTTTTTTCTATTTTGGATATAATCCGGCGATTGCCCGTAATTCCCTGGTGCCTGAATGATGTCTCGATACGGCATCTGGATGCGACCATCCGTCGTTTTAATCCATTCTTGAAGGTCCGGGTTTTCTGTTGCGCGATTCGCTGCACTAAAGCCGATAACCGCGATATTGTAATCGCCTGCAACGATCATATCAAAAACAACGGATTTGACGGTTCGCGGGTCAATGTTAATCTTTGTATCGGTCAGAATAAGATCGTATTTCATTTTATTGAAACCGTTGACGATTTTCCACTGCCCATCAACGGAATCTCGGACTTCGGAAGGGCCTCCAGCGTGGTCAACCGGCACAAGCTCGTCAGCGAAGACCTCGAATTGGTGCGTCATTTCAGGGAGCAGGGCGGGTTCAACGCCTTCCGCTATAGCCGCAAAGGATAATTTTTCAAACCCTTGTGTAACGATTGTAATCTTCATGCTTTTGAAAGCTGCACCGACCCCCGCTTGGATATGATTGCTATGTCTGTCGGGATCATAAGCGTCAAAGTCTGTGAAGGCATGCGTGTAATTATCCTCAGGCGAGTCATCACGGAAAACAATGGAAATTGTTTCGGGGGGTGTATTCGCGACAGTCCCCATGAGTGAACCTACCAAACGTTCTGGGTGTTCTTTATGCAAATTGACGTAAGTAAGTCCGATGCGGAACAATCCGCCTAAAAGTCCTTGTCCACGAAAACCGATGAGGCGCGCGTTTTCGATGTTCCTGACACCTGACGTTGCATTCAACCCGTTTCGGCGTCCAAGATCCCCGGCAAGTCTTTGCACTAAGGTACTATCTGTTAGTTTAATAGGATTAGAGATACGTGAGTGGATGAAAGAAAAAAGATGGTGCTCTTGCGCAAAAGAGATGTCCCATCGAAGTCCATCAAATTCAGTTTTGGATAGAATATATCGGTTTGGAAACAGGGTATCCGGTTTGAATCGCAGGTGATCGCCAATAGCGAACTCAGTATATCTACCGAGAAAAGTTTCCTCAACCAATATGGTCCGGTCTAATTGTGTCGTGAAACGAAGACTGTCCAGCTGACCGCCCCACCCAACAACTAATTTACCGTTCTGATCAAATTCTTTCTGATCGGTGTATGAATTGAGTTCGCTGCCTTCCACGATTTCTTTCCCGTAGAGGTCGTAGAAAAATTGCGGATCTTCCTCCAATTGGAACCTATTTGAGAATTTAGCCTCTGCCTCAACTGTAGGCAAGAGCGGTTCATGGGGTCCGAGACTGTCCGCACCACAACCGTAGAGCACAGATATACTCAGGACGCAAGTCCCGACAAACATGAGATGGATTGCTTGTTTTAAGGTGTTCATCGGTTTGTGCCCTCCTTCGCGAGGAAATTAACTCATACCATTTCTAAAAATTTATGATGCATTACAGGTTTTATGAAATGTTGCGCTATAATGCACAGGCTAACAGCCTATGCTACAAGTAAGAGACATATTATTCATCAGAAATAGTATCAAGTTTGCGATGCCATGAAACTGTCTTATTTCCGAATAAGCATTTTACGGGTTGCTGTAAAATCGCCAGCGTTAATCGTGTAGAGATAGACACCGCTACTCACAGGTTCACCGGTCTGATTGCGTCCATCCCAGTGGATTGCTTGGGATTGTTCGGAATAGTCGCCTGCAGGCATTATACCTGGCGACAGACGACGCACCAACTGCCCAGTTGAACTATAAATCTGAATCGTAATATCGCTCTCGTCAGCAAGTCGGAATGGGATCCATGTTTCTGGGTTGAATGGGTTGGGAAAGTTTTGTAGGAGTTGATTCCGCTTTACGTCTCCGAGTATGACAATCTGCTTACCGTGAGGGGTAATAGTGTCAGCCTGTGTAGGTAGTAGTGCTTTTCCATCCCATACCTGGATTTGCCCAGTATCGGCATACGAAAGTAATACCGTTCCATCTCGACTTATGGCAAAATACGATGAGATAGATGGATAGTCCATGGGTGTTTCTGTTTTCCAATCCCAGATTTGGAGTTTACCGTTTTGATCAGCGTAGAGGTAGCGAGTGTTTGAACTAAAATGCACTGGTGTCTCTCCATCGAGTGTTTTTGAAAGTCGTGCCTGATTTGGCAAGAGTTTCCAGATTTGGATGCCGTCGTGGGTAGGGACTGCTAATATCGTATCGGTTGCAAAGACGAGTGTCGGGTGTAAACTGTTATAAAGTTTCGGCACTTGCCACTCGTATTGAAAAACGAAGGTATCCTTTTCACGTTTCCATAACAAAATCCAGCAGCTATCATCTTTCGCCTCACCGGCAGCTGCCAAGTAGGTATCATTTTTACTGAAAGCAAGTGCATAATAGCTGCGAATTTTTTCCTGTTGAATTTTCTGAAATCTGTTTGGGTTTTTGGCATCTAAGACGAACAGGTCTCTCCAATCTTCCTCCGCTGCAATCCATTTTCCTGAGGGACTGAAGGTGATTTCAGAAAAGAGTCCAACGCGATGTGGGAATTGTTTTTCAACTTTACCGGTACGCAAATTTCGGACCTGCACCCACGGGTCTTGAACAATAGCAAATGTTTTACTATCTGGAGAGATAGCGAATCCTTCAAAGAGTTCTTTTTCGGCAGAAATGAGTCGCCGCAGCTGCCTTGAAGGGACATCCCAAATCTTAATAAAGTCTCGGGTGACACTGAGCAGTGTTCGTCCATCAGGGCTCAGTGCTGCGTCCAACGCCCAGCCATAGTTAATAAAATCAGCCGATACATTTAAAGACTGTTTTTTCTCAATATCCCATAGCACAACGGCATCGTGATAGTGTAGAAGTGCTGTTTTTTCATCTGGTGAGAGTGTCACTGTTTCTAATCGAGTGAAGTCGGTGCCAAACGCGTCAATCTGTTGTCCGAACTTAACATCCAAGACCCGTACTTGATCGTCCCAACCCAACCAAGGACCGTAACCCGACCTGCTCAGTTCGGAGGTTTGTGTTGTAAAATACAGACGTTGGCTGTCTGAACTGAAGGCGAGACTTGAAATTCTTCCTTTATCGCTTGTTTTTTTCCATAACAGCTGTAGCGTTGCTACATCCCAGACATAAACTGAATTTGAGTTTCTTTCAAATGTTGCAATAGTTGTGCCATCTGGACTGATAACAACGTCCTCAACCCAGCCGCCGGTATGTCCCTCAAAGTGTCCATCTAAGCTGAGCGTTTCGACGTTCCACAACTCGACATCTGGCTGTCTGGAGACTATCAGGAGATGACGACCATCTGGACTGAAGGTCATGGCACGTTTGGGTGCGGAGTGTATACGCACCATCGTTCCGGTCAGCTCTCCAGTTTGCCAGTTCCATAGATGGATTCCATCTTTAAAGGATGTTGCCAACACCGAGTCTGTTGGACTAAATGCGACAAGGGTAACGCGGCTTTCAAAATTCCACGTCATGGTCTGCTCGCGAGTGTTGACATCCCAAATGTTTACTGTTGTCGCTCTGGGATCGCCAAAGTGATTCAAAATCGCTAAATGCGAAGCAGTCGGACTAAACACCACATCACTGTAGTACGTTCGTTCACCGAATTCGTCAATCACTGCCCCAGTCGGTAAATCAACAACCTGAATGTGCGTCGGAACAACGCGTAAAATTGTATCGTTGGAAAGGAAAGCGTGCTGTTCAGGAAGCGGCTGCCCAATTGTACCGATAGGTTCAAGCCCGAACACGAAGTAGGGGAAGCAGAAAAGACCGATCAGCACAATATAGGAAATCCGTGAGTTTTGATCTAAAAGAAGGTTCAGCATTTTTAATTTCCTCTATCCGCAGCCGTGTAAAACTGAATTGTCTCAATGCGGCTGTCGGCTGTTCTTGAGAGTTTTATGATTTTGACGGCATCTGTTTCCGTCTTAAAATACTGAGCAATTTTCGTGCCAATGCCAAATACGTTAAATATGCCCATAATCTTGATATTACAGTTATTAAGTTGCACGAAAAGGAACAAGACTGACTCAAAAATGCCCGAAGAAGTGCAGCCTCCGCAATCCAAATCAATCGGCATCGAGCTTTCTGATACCGAAAGGGTGATGCCTGTTTTCACCGCTTAAGTTGTCCCCATAGCGTTGCGATCTTTCCGGCAGGCTTAACAGCGAGTGGAATGCCTGTCTTCGCACCGCCGTTCCCTACCAGATGGTATGCGTTATCTGATGCGTCGGAGAACCTACGCGACCCACCCGGTTCATCAAAATGCCACAAGGCAACCGTCTCTCCGTCATTCTTGAATTTTTTATTCGGCATAAAGGCGTTTTTGCGAACATCGTAACGGGCGACGGTCGAGATGCGCACTTCGTCAATATAGCCAGTAAAGGATCCCCAAAAGCGATTTGGCGCGTTGGGTAGCTCGATTTTCTCTCCAAAACCGCCGAGTGTAAAATCCTTTGGTCGCCAGAATTTAGAGAGATCGTGTCCGATAGTTGTTCCTTGCGGTAGTGTTTTTGAAAGATCGTTGACAATAGTTATTGTCTCTCTCCGTTTTGCTTGATAAGCGATATGATGCCATTGATTCGGCGAAATTGTCATTGGGAAAAACGGGTTTACGCCACCTCCGCCCCATCCAGCAACGTGGGCAGTAGTTATTAGCAGTAGATCTCCGTTCCGCCAATCGATAGATTTTTTGAGTTGTTGATATCCGTCGTACTTATCACTCACGACGGTCATTCGCACCTGTTGGCTGAGGATCCCTGCGGTTGTGTGCTTATCAGGAGGCTTCGTTGGATACACCCACGCTTCGACGGTGAATTCATCTGTGCCTTCAGGTAGAAGTATGCCGAAAGTTTCAAAGTTTAAAACTGCGTAATCGTCCACGCCATCAAGCACTAAATAGTTGCCACCTGCTGGCGAAGCCGGCGGAAACGCATTGGCACTCAATGGGATGAGCGTGATTAAAAAGAGATATGTGAAGATGTGTCGGTATATCATTTTTTAGTCTCCTTTATCCGCAACGGTGTAAAATTGAACCGTCTCAATGTTACCGGCTCCAGTCATTTTCTCCAAACAGACTGATAGAGGGAGCGATGCAGCAATGAAAATATGGGAGAGCCTATTGCATCGCTCCATATTTCTTCCAAGGAGGCAGGCTTCCCATAGGTTTACTCGGCATGCTAATACTAATATAGTTGCAAGTTCCATGCCAAAGTTAATTCAGGCGAGAAATCGTGTTTATAGTAGAGTCCGTAATTATTTGCACACGCGGGGGACCTTAGGGATTGGGAAACCCAACCCCTACGATCGTGTCGTATGAACTGTGAAGTTGTGTGTTCCGATGGCACAGGAGACCAACGGTTTCCTATGCTACAAGTGTAAACTTATTTTTGGAATCTACTATAAAGCCAAATTTTTCGCTTTAGTGTTCAATTATTGGACAGTTTTGTTTGAAATTGGGGAAAGTATTACGGTTGGAAACCTGTCTATTGCTCCGAGTTGAATCTAAGATTGTGTCCGTATCTTCAGAGTACCTTTCCCCAGGATCCGACAGCCCAACTGCGCAGACTATAATTGGAGGCTATAGTACCCCTTGACATTTGCCAATCTTCCAAGTATACTTAGGAATAGAAAGAATACTGATTGTGAAAGGAGCACCTGTCACAATGGCAGACTTTTACACAATTGAGAAACGGGATGGACGTTGGTGGTTCATCACACCCGACGGTACGCGGTTTTGGTCCATCGGCATGAACCATATTGACTCGGCTGCGTTGCGGTATATAGAATCGAGCGGTGTGTGGGAGCGCGAGTTCGGCAACAGTCATGAACAGTGGCTACGTGCTGTCGCCGATGACTTGCAGGATTGGGGCTTTAACACGATTGGTTGGACGCAGGAAGTCGTAATTATCACGCCGGGTTATCACCGCCATTCGCGAGCCTTCACCTACGAGGAATATCAATGGGCGGACATGCCTTACTGCCATCTGCTACCTTTCACCGAGGCGCATCAGTGGCAGGTTGAGGTCCGTATGCCCGACCTGATGAGCTCCGATTTCGAGGCGTGGTGCGACTACGTCGCTCGCGATGCGTGCGCACGCTTGCGCGACGATCCGAAATTGATCGGCTACTTCTACTGCGATTGTCCGCAGTGGGTACACACCTCGCCTGACACAAAGTGGCGTGGGTCGTTAGTCGATCCGGAGCTGCTGGAATCGGAGGCAGGACGCCGCGAACTCTCTGCCATTGCCGAACGCTATTATAAGGTCACGCGTGATGCTATCCGCCGCTACGACCCGAACCACCTTATCCTTGGGGACCGATGGGAGGCGAACGCGCTGCTACCCGAGGAAGTCGTCCAGGCCGCGCTGCCTTACGTTGATGTGCTCAGTTTTCAGTGTTTTGGGACGGTGGGGAATATCGCCACGAAGATGCAGCGCTGGGCAGGCTTTGCAGATAAGCCGGTGCTGCTGGCAGACGCGGCTGGACATATACGCGCACACGGCGATACCAAATGGCCCCCGACAGCGGACCGCTTGCACGATGCAGATCACTATCGCCAAGTGATGGACGCGCTCTGGGATATCCCGCAGTGCGTCGGATACCACCTCTGTGGTGCCTACATTAAGAACAACGCACGCAAGTGCGGATTTCGAGACCCCGCAAACAATCCGATTAACGAGACGGTGGCTGGCATTCGCACCGTCAACGCCGAAATGCAGAGGAGACAAAACCGGACCGCTGCTTTATGCCTTCGGTAGTGTGTATACCCCGCGTTTGACTTTTACAATTTCACCCCTGTTGACAAGGCGCGTGAGTTCTGTATTTATCGCTTTTGGATGTCCTTGAATCGCTTCCGCGAATTCGGGTGTTGTTTTCTCGCCACCGGTGAGAAGTTCGAGAATTTGCTCGCGGAAGGTGACACGTGGTTTCCCGCCTCTCAGCCTTTGCAACACTCGGTTCGCTTGCCTTGTCGAACATCCTAATACACGTTCTACTTCTTTTCTGCTGGATTCAACTGTTAGATTGCCGCGTTCTATCTCAAAACGTTGGCGTGTCGCTATCACCTCAGCGAGTTTATCTAACCCACCAGCGACATCGAAATCTGCCCAGTCAAAAAGGAGCGTTTCGGGTCTGTCGGTAATCTCAGGAATGTGCAACCCGGTAATCAACACAACTTTCTTGTTTGCCAGGCGGTTCAGCTGAGCCCGTGCCATAATCTGTGTGAATATACAGGCGACCGTCTTTTCATAAATGCTCTGGACGCGTTCATCTTTGTAACGGTGGTGCTCAGTTTCCATTTCATAAGAGAGGGGTTCCTCGTCGTTTCCAAACAAAATCTGCGTGCGCTCCAGAATGGCTTGTTCTATTTCTGGCACGCCAACTATCCAGATGACTTCTGCCTCTTGAAAAGCGGTTTCCAATCCTCTCACCCTTCGGAAATCCGTCAAGAAACAGATGTTCTCATTTTTCGCGATATCCTTCAGCTGCCCAATTGTGTAAACATGCGTTATAATCCCATGTTTAATGTTCGGATCCCGTTCAATTTCGGCTTGGATTCTCCAAAAAATGTGCTGTCCTGTTTCGGACACGCCAAGAACGTCCCACGTGTTATTGATATCTAAGATTGTTTTCCGTGGATAAATATCGCTGCGAATCTGGAAAACTCGGTTCCCAGGAATCCACGCTATCGGTTGGGTTGGAAGAACCTCGGTTTCCGCATCCAAGAACGTCCGATGTAGATGCTCGCCGAAGAGAGCTGGGGAGGTGACCAAAAGGTGTCTGATGCTTGGATGTAGGACTGGCGGCACCCAGAAACGTAGGACTTCGCCCTCCCATTTCATCGGTGCATCAGCGTCCCTTGTGTAATGCGCAAAGAAGCGTTTGAGTTGATGCCAGAGCGTCCAGTCTGGATCCGAACAAACTGTTGGTAACTGCTGAATGTTTTCAGCAGTCGCTGCATCGACGTGGCACATCTGTTGGATAATTTCTTCCTCCAACCATTCAAATATCTGCATCACTGTCCGGAGGCGTTGGATAAAGTGGGCATGGGATTTGTCTTTGATTCCTACTGCATTGCGTAGGAGTATGGCAAAGTTTCCCAAGGCACTGCCGCGCCAGTTAGCAACCCAGGCCTCTAATTCGGTTTTTGATAATTCGCATTCAAGGAACAGCGCGTTTTCTCTTAGGACATTGATGATACAAATCGGATGTGTTCCATCAGGCCTTTCGAGAAGTCGTTCCACTATTTTTCCGTATTGTGGGTCCAAAAACAGTCGAGGATCCTCTAATATTTGTGTTTTGGTCGTCTTTAATGGGGTGTCTGCCGCAATCTCAGAATCCTGTGCATAAATTACGTCACTATTTTGCAGAATGGATGCGACTTCAGGGTCTTTCTCTGCGTCTATCTCGGCAGTAAATCCAAGGACCCGCACATTCCTATCGAAAGCACGCTGCACCTGAACGCGAATCTCTTCGTGTGTTTCCTCAGTCTTTTCGGTCGTTTCGGACTTGTGTAATATCGGCTTTGGACGTTTTATTGCGAGTGGACTGAGTGTCGCTTCCCGAATGGCAGGCACCTTATCGTCTACAGGGGGCCCCGTCGCGGGGACTGGCAGGAGGATGCCGGTATCCTTCCAAACATCTGTTATGCGTGTTGCTTCCATAGGCAGCCCGATATCAGAGGCAGCGGCGCGTATCCACACGCCCCCTTCGTTCTCCCACAATGCAACCTCCGTGTTGCGACTCTTACTCTGTTGTCGCTGCCAATAGTGATGTCCATCTTCTTGCCTGACATAAGAAAACCCGCGCTTGAAAAACGCCTCTTTTGCGAGATCAAGTTTATTCGATCCGAGAGAGTATGGCGCGTCGGAGGGACTCTCCTTGTATTGAAGGCTTTGGGAAATCGGTTCGTGAAGCACAGCGCGAAGTGCATCGATAGGGGCAAAGAGAACCTCTTTAGGAATCAGAGGCGGATCTAACAAATCTCCGAGCAGGATTTCAGCGCGCGCATCCCAGCAAGTGTGTCCTTTCTCACCGGAGATTTCAAGATATGCGTCGTGTTGGTGCGGATTTTCTGCTGTCGGTGTCCCTTTATAGATATACAATTTTGCTTGCTTGGTGTTCGGGTGCAGGTACTCCGGTACCCTGCAAGAAAAGCGCAACCCGCCAGAGTTTGACATCGTCAACAATGGATTCGCAACGGCATTAACAAGTGCTTGAATGCAAGCGAGAACGGCATCAGGTGCAGCACATAGTGCCTGATATGTAAAGGCGATGTCGTGCCAAGGCGCGTTATCGCGTGCCGAGGGTATACCCGTATACACGTGAAGCCCCCACGACTTCAACCATTGACTGGTGTCCCAATTTGTCGTCTGTTGACGTTTCAAGAACCGATCACCTCCAAAAGATCGCGGGGGGCGGTCGGCTCCAGGGGATCGCCCTATCGGCGCAAAAGAGATACCTGCTGCTTCCAAGTCTTGAAGCATCACAGGGTATCTGTGTGCACAATAGACTGTAAAATGGTAAGGCAGCCCTTTGTAAAGCTGAGGCACTGAGAGCGTTTTCCGTTGCTTAAGCGGATTCTCGTGCCGTTGCTGGCAGCGTTGAATAATATCTTGTAAAACATTGGTTGTCATGGACACACTTCCCTATATTAACCCAAGTTGCCACTTGAGTAACGAACGCGAGTTAAATTACAAAAATCGTAAAATTGTAATTATAATTTTCTAATTACATATTTTAAAAATATGGTTCAATATGACTATTATAGCACCGTCCAAGATTAAATACGATATAAAAGTTACGCTGTCTAAAGATGGCAACTTCGGCTATATTAACCTGATTTGTCATCTTATTATATTTAGGACTTACGCATTTTTGACCCTAACGTGCTTTCTGAGAGGGATAGCCTTGAAAAAACACACGCATTTTGGTAGCACAGACTAACAGTCTATGCTACAAAAGAGCGACCTGCGTAAGTCCTGATATTAAAGCCCGAAGATTGAATATATATAGACACTTTTAAAACACAAACCCTCTCCTTGCAGGATTTTTGCTTGGGGTGTTTTTGCAAACGCTAAAATCCGATGCGAAGAAAGTATTTCTGCGGATTTCTTCAGGGTTTGGAACCCCGCCAATCTTTGGGTGTCCAATTAATTGTGGGCTTTACTATAAAACGATATTGACGCAATCAAATATAAGTATTAAGACATATTATTATACTATTTTATATTTATTTCAATATGTCTTATTATTTAATTTACACAAATTTGACTTTTAAGTCAAATTAAAATTGTGTTGACTTTGAAATGGAGCTGCCACAAACTGGGAAGTTTGTGCTACAAAAGAGCAACTATGGTCTTTTATAGTAAAACCCACAATTAACGAGACATGTATAAAAGGCGGGGATACAATCCCTGAAAAAACACCCAAGCAAAAACCCTGCATTGGCGGTAAGTTTGCTATTTGCTAAAGTGTTGCATTATTTTCCGGTTTTACTATAGATACTATAGTTTGGACGATATAGTAAACTTATGCTGCCTTGTCAAAAGGCAGTGTCGTATCGTCTTGAAAACTCACATTAATATTCTGCGAGTTTGTTTTTTCTTTGAACTTGGCAGAAAATGATGCCACCGCCATTTGTGAGCGGAGATAAGCCACGCGTAAGCCTTGTGTAAGTTTCTTCGGACGATACCAATGAATGCCGAGATGCTCACAGACCGCCTGGACACTTATCCCTTTTTGCGGTGCGTCGGGTCTTGTGAATATCAACTTCGTCAGACTTGCTGCGACGAAACTCAGTTGAACAAACCGATTGATGCTTTTCCGAGATTTGACGCGATAGGCATCAAATCCGAAGTGCTGTTTGACATCTCGAAAAGAAGTTTCAATCTGCCACCTTTGTTGATAGTATTCAACGATCTTGGGTATCTCAAGCGTTAGATCTGTTGTAAAGACGCAGAAATACCGATACGGTTTTGAGGGTTTCGGACGGTTGCGGATAACGACGAGTCGAACCTCCACATCACACATTTTCGTCCGGACAACCTTTGAGGCAATCGAATAACTTTTGGCATCTATATCTGTGTCATTATATCGCAGTCGGCGAATATCAAGACGGTCTCCGTATTTTCTCGGTCTCCCGCGTTTAGGGCGTTTTGGCGGTTTGGGTAAACGATAGAAAACAGCATTAGATTTCGCACGACATAAGATATGATGTCCGAAACTGCGTGCGATTGTAAAAACTTTTCGCCGTGCGAAGCCTCGATCAAAGATGATAAGGCCCGGGGCAATCTTTGAACAGATACGTTTCAACACCGTCTGACTTTTATCGCGGATCGTCTGGGGCGCGATGAGTTTCACCCAGACGGGGAATAAATGCCATTGTGTCGCTGTCTGACAAAGTAAACCTAACGCACCAAACTCGTGTTCATAATGAAACTTCGATTGATTCACGCGACGCTTTTGATAACTGAAGTTGCGGAAAAAATGCAACCCCCATTGTGCGATGCCTGTCTTCAGTGCCTTGGTCTCATCATAGACATAAACCCAATCGGGAAAATAGTGTTGGATGCCTCTGATGAGAACTCCAGCGACAGCATCAGCGTTCCATTTGCCCCGGGAAAGGAACTTCGGAAATGACCAATACTGCGTCTCTGAAGCACTACATTGATAAAGATCTGTCAACGTTGCATTGCCTCTATTAGCGATGAATCCGAAGATAAACGCTTGGAACAGTGCGAAGTTTTGTTGATTGAATAAATGCCGAAAATTCGATAGAATATCTTCTAAGCAGAAAAGGAGGGTCATTTTTTATTTTCCTTTCAAAACTGTGGAATGTTTATGAAAGGATACCTCTTTTTCTGCTTTCAAACACCTTAATTCTTAAAATTGTCCAAACTTTAGTATAGATAGCAAGTGGGTAGTTATTGATGACTTGCGTTAAAATAATTGCTTTTTGCCTAAAAAAACTATATAATTAGAGTCGTGTATAGACAGTAAAGGTTTATTTTAGTCGTAGTAGAATTATGTCATGTAGTAACTTAACAAAAATTACGACCTTTGATGGATTTGAGCACCCATAAAATGGTAGGTGCTGAAGGGTCGAATCACATTCCCATGATTAAGGAGGAGAGGTATCGTTAACTGCTAAGGGCAGTTTCAGGTTTTTTTGGTTGCTCCCACAGATAGCCGTAGGATACTGACACGGTATCGTGATGCCTGCCCTACTTTTTGTTTACTATAGTAAGGTTTAGAATTAATTAGACACTACAAATACTCGTTAACCCCCTATAAGAAACACCCCAGCAAAAACACCCCCCTTATCAGGGGGGAACTATCGGTTTTGGTAATGAGATCTCTTTACTCGTAAATGTCTACTTATTTTTCGGTTTTACTATAAATGATAGCGTAATGATATGGAGATGACGTATTACGAAACTTTCAAAAACAAGGTTAAAGCGCGTGATGGCAAAGCTTGTCGGCGATGCGGGTTTGACAAGAATCTCGAAGTCCATCATATTCTGGCACGAAACGAATATCCGTTGCTTCGGTTGGCGTTGTCCAACGGAGTGACACTTTGCGGAAATTGTCGTTGCCTCTTGGAGGGGAAAGAATCCTCTACGGATATGAGGCGATTTCTACCCGATGATCTCGGCATTGATAATCAACTCAACGAACTCTTGATAGAGATTGACGATAGGAACTTACAAATTGATCCAAAGGACCGACGACTCCTTGAAGGTGTCCGCCGATCAGGAAAGGCGCACAGCATACACGCTGAGTACTGTTACCGTCAGGGGAAAAAGTATTACGACAAGGGTGCGTATGCGTCTGCTGTTCAATACTTTGATAAAGCGGTGCTACTCGAAACAGACCCTTGGGAGGTTTACTACTTTCGTGGACAAGCGAAGTTTTACTTAGAACGATACAAGTCGGCAATTTACGATTTTGATAACACAATTTGCAGAAACCCTGCTTATTGGGACGCGTACTACTTTCGTGGACAGGCGAAGTATTGCTTAGCGCGATACGACGCAGCATGCGATGATTTTGACATGGCACTTCTGCTAAACCCTGATGACGATTTTTGTTATCGGATCTATTATCAGCGTGGATGGGCGAAACGTGAAATCGGGCGATTGGCGGATGCGATCGCCGATTTTGACACGGCACTCCGCATGAAACCTGTGGATGCCGAGGTTTATCGCGCACGCGGGTTGACGAAGTTGAAAATGGAGCGATTGGCGGATGCGATCACCGATTTCAACGAAGGGATTTCCCTCCTGCGGGACGCGCTCAATTACTGCTACGCGAAAGCAACGCGCCCTGAGAACTATTGCGAAAACGAAGCGAAGAATCTCGCCGTTGACCTCCAGCTTATGTATATCAATCGAGGCAGCGCGAATCAAGATTTCGGTAATATTGACGAGGCGAGGCAGGATTTCCAAATGGCATTGAAAATGGCGAATCAGACCCACGATCCGAGACGTTGGATTGAGGGTATCGAAAAGAAGATTCGGACGCTTAGTTCGTTTGTATTGCACGAAAGTGCGTGAGGCAATTTCTTCAATATTTTATTTTATTGTAAAACCGAAAAACAAATCAACACTTTAGAAAAAACAAACCTACCACCACTGCAGGCGAGGTTTGGAACCTCGCCTTCTATAGATGTCTCGTTAATTGTAGGTTTTACCATAGATTTTTATCGGCGCGAATTTTGCTCGTTATATTCCGAAAAATTTTGAGGGTTGACTAAATACGGAGGCCCTGATAAAATAATATAGGACAAGTTACGAACAGAAGAAATTATAAACTTGGTCTGCCCGAAATTTGAAACCGATTGAGTATTGCTTTTGAAGGGATGTGGCGAAGATTACAAAAGAGGAATTTTTAAAATACTACGATTCAGCAGCTTACGCAGCCAAGTTACGGGTCCCCAGGTTAGGTCCAAACTTAGCTGTGATAAATACTGCACGTATTAATGACGCTATCTCTTATGGGCGGAGCGTTTATGCGATTGCCCTGGATCTTTTAGTAGATCGGCGTGCCGCTAATAGGGTGCAGCATGAGGTGTTCTGTCGCACTATAGAGCAGACTCACAATTTTTCTACAGCGGATGTGTGGCGTGGTAATGCGCGTTGGGAGGGTCTTCAAAACATCACTATAGATACTGCAGTTGATATTTTGTGTTTATCTGAAGAAAATAACCCGCTCTCGCGCCCATTGGTTGGCGGCACACAATTAATCGCTGAGGTGTACAGTAAATGGTGGGGGATGTTGGCACTGACCCTCCGACTCAGAGGTTTGCTGGAATTTCAGGTAGGGTGTCTCACTGTATTAAAAAAGCCGCCCCCAGAGATAGCCGAACGCCTCTCTAAAACAGTTCCTGAAATTCAAGTGCTCTACGAGACGAGTATCACGAGAATAAACAACGCTATTGATCGTTGGGCGCGAACCGAGATCTCAGCAGCAAACGAACAGATCGCTGAGGTAGAGACGACAAAAAAGCATTACGATTACGGGAGAACGTTATGAGGATGGGTGTCGTTTATTCTGGGGAGCAGATACAACCGTGGCTATTTCGGGCGTTGTACCCTGTTCAATTGCGTGTAAACTGCATCGCAAATTCCAGTGTCATTCCGGAAAACCGTGCCCGTGTTGAGGAGTTTGCGTCATTTTTCGAATGTGATTTCTTTGAGAGCCCTGAAGAGATGTTCAATACAATGCATCCGAAATTAGATGGTGTTATCATTGTGTCAGAGGAGACAGCAAGCGTGCCGCGTGCCCGGCTCATCGAATCTGCACTCGCTGCCGGTATCAATGTCTTGGCCCCGACTCCGCCTGACTCTCTGGAGGACGGACTCCACCTCGCCGCAGCATCGGAAAAATATAATCGGTTTGTTATGACAGGAACAAGGTTCATATTTGGCAGATGTATTCAAGACCTCTTACGTATTGTTGGTGATTCCGGGTTCGGAATTATTCAGGACATGCGGTTCTTGCTCGGAATCGGGCGCGTGCCGTATTTAAAGGACTTGTTGAAGTTTGGCGACTTGCATTTCCAGATTGTCTTTGAGATAGTCCGTCGGCTCTTTGTAGAATATACAGTGCTGCCTGAAGAAGCAACCGTAATGGCTTCCAGAGATGGCGCGCCGAACATCGCCTGTACTATCAAGTTTCCGCAAGGCGCGCTTTGTACTTTCTGCCAGACCTCTAATCGCCAATGGGGAAACGACTCCTATCATAAAATTGAGATTACTGGGAGTGCCTCTTACATCTGGAGCGATCTGCAGACTTGGAAATGCTTCTCTACGGAGAACACTTTCAGGATGGGCGGCGGAGATGAGGAAATTTCGGCGAATATACAAGGTGCTTCCGGTCAACTCCGCGAGTTCTGTTTAGCTATTGAAGGGCATCGCGAACCTTATGCAGGCACGCTCCGGAGCATCTTGCCTTCTCTATGGTTCCGAGAAAGATTACAAGACTGTATTGAACACGGACAGACGAGCCTAAAACTGAGTGAGATCCGGGCAAATGCAGAAGCTGAGATTCAACGGTTGACCTCTCAAGTCAATATGGATCCACAGAATCGAGAATACCGACATCAGAAGGCACGCCTCTTAGGTAAATGTGGTGATTTCTCCTTAGCTCTTGCCGAGTACAATCAAATTTTATAAGGGTAATTTTTCATCAAAAAGCAGGGAAAACAAAATGAGTGGGACAACGACGACACAGACGCAGGATGTCACCAGGAATATTATCGGCGAATCCGCGCAGATGCAAGAGGTCTTTCGATCGGTAGAACTGGTCGCTCCGACAGAAGCGACTGTTCTCATTACGGGTGAAACAGGGGTCGGCAAAGAAGTTATCGCCCAAGCCATCCATGAGAGTAGTGAACGTAAAGATGAGCCTTTCAAAGTCATCAACTGTGGTGCGTTTTCGCCAGAACTCATTCAAAGCGAACTCTTTGGACATGAAGAAGGTGCTTTTACGACCGCTATTCGGAAGCATCGCGGGATATTTGAACAAGCAAACGGCGGCACCTTGTTCTTGGATGAAGTCAGCGAGATGTCGCCTGAAGTCCAAGTGAAATTTCTGCGTGTACTCGAACAGCAAGAATTTTCACCCGTCGGCAGCGAAGAAATCATCGAAGTCGATGTCCGAGTGGTCGCCGCAACAAACGTTAATCTTAAAACTGCAGTTAATAGAAAAAAATTTAGGGAAGACCTCTACTATCGACTCAACCTCTTTCGGATTCAGATTCCACCGCTCCGTAACAGGCGTGCCGATATCGCACCCTTGGCGCATGATTTTGTCTCCCGATTAAGCGAGGGTTACAATAAATTAATCACCGATGTAGCTCCAGAGGCGATTAGATATCTTCAAAATATCAATTGGTACGGGAATGTGCGAGAACTCAGAAACGTAATAGAAACCGCACTTATCTTTGCAAAAGGCAAAGAATTAAAAAAAGAGGATGTCGAAACAGCAGTAGAAAACCTAAATGAACCCGACGAACACCCAGATACTGACTCGGAAGCGTTTAAGGATTCATTCGCCGTCGAAGCAGATCCCCCACAAGCCCCTAATGGAGACCCGCCCGTAATACCTGAAGAGGTCAGGAATAGATTATGCGAACTCGCCCAGACCGGAACCATGTCCGAGATAACCGCTTATATTACTCTTATGCGGTATGAGGCAGAAATTTCTCACACCTCGAAACTGGACATTGCCAAACGTCTCCACATATCTGTCCCGACCTTGGATAAATATCGAGCATTGGCTGAGGAAAACAGCTAAAAAAGTCGATACCCTTCCCTGAAAACTCACCGCGCCCCCTCCTTGGACTTATCTTGTGCTCCTTCCGAATTCACATATTCGTCGATCTATCGGGGTACCTGAGATCCCAATTTTTTCTGAAGAGACACTCACTCTGGCAAACCCAAAATTTTTTGTGAAACTAAAAAATTTGCCATTCATCACAAAAATTTTTGCGTCTTTACACAGTTTCGCGAAACATGACCACATTCAGTTTAGAATCAATAAGATGCTATAAACCCTGATTTCACAAGGCTGTGTCGCATGTGAATCCGTCCAATACAGAATGACAAATCAAAAGATTGCAAGAGTTGGCACGATTTTTGCACGCCAGTAGGAAAGGTAGGGGACCCTCACCAAGCAAAAATCTGCATTGTAGGAAATGCGCGAAAAATATTGGCATCCCTTCAAAATTTGACGGATAGGGACTTAAATTCACATAAAAATTGGGGTAAAGTAAAAAAAATGTTGTAATTTATATTTTTTTTTGCTACACTGCTTATTGGCATCCGTAAAAAACCTCTATAGATGGTTCGGCGAGTGTGCAAGACTCCCGAACCGCGGCACTGCCAACCAGGATTGCCAGTGCATGTTTAATTATATCATATATCTCCTTTGATATCTTTGATATTTTAAGCAGCGTCGCAGCTTTTACATGATTTTTTTTATCATGTATGATTGCGATTGGACGTTGGAGACGGATTACCGAGGTAGTTCCCGCTACCTCCCGTCTCCGCCCCTCTGGCAATTGGGTACGCGTCTGAGAAGACAACGTCCGAACCCCCCAATTCTTCTGGTTCGTTAATGGTGGTCCCTATACCTTTCAGTCGTGTTTTGTCATGCTTGAAGTGATGGGTCAAAAATGTTTATTTTACAATATCGATTCCGAGATCCACACGCCTCTTCTTGTAGGTGCAAGCTGTGCTCGCGATCTTTGTACCTCTCAATTTTGGCGTGACATAGCAGTCGCTTGCTGCACGAATGCCAAAAAACTTAGTCAAACAGGACGGACGCAATTTTGACTGCAGCCCGTTCTGTTAGATGAGAATTTTTGGAAAACACAGTGGTCTTCTGCCACAAACTATGAAGTTTGTGCTACAAAAGAGCAGCATGCGTAAGTCCTACGAAAATCAAAACCGAAAATTAAATCGTTTTCTGTTCATGATGCTTATTGCGTAGGGAATCGTGAAAAATACGTAAGCCCGAAGAAAACAATTGCTTTTTTTTTTAAAGACTATATAATTTCAGTGGACTATAGACATAATATATTACTTTTCCAAATAATTAAATTATGTCATATCGTAACTTAATATAGTTTAACCTAAGGAGTTCACGATGAAATCACTGGTCAGAAATCATAAATCTATCGTATCGGTTCTGTTGGCATTGTTGATATCTATTTGCACCTATTTCACAGGATATGCGGACATTACTCCTGTGAGCGATCGTACACCACAAGTACGTGACGCAATTGTGGCAGCAGTACCGGGCGTAAATTCTGCCGCCGATGTGACCGAAGAACACCTTGCTAATATTCGCACACTTTCCTTATATAGAAAGAACATTACAGCATTGAAAGAAGGCGACTTTGATGGACTCTCATCCCTGAGATCTCTCAATTTACATAGGAACAGCCTCAGCAGCCTCCCTGCGGGTATATTCACGGGGTTGACTTCGCTGAAAGGGATTGCTCTTGCTTGGAATCAACTGAATAGTCTTCCTGCGGGTATATTTACGGGGCTGACTACGCTGGAAACGATTAATATTTCCCGAAATCAACTGAGTAGTCTTCCTGCGGGTATATTTACGGGGTTGACTTCGCTGACAGCAATTGACCTTACTGGGCATCAACTGAATAGTCTTCCTGCGGGTATATTCACGGGGTTGACTTCGCTCACTACACTAAGCTTAGGAGGAAACCAACTGAGCAGTCTTCCTGCGGGTATATTCACGGGGTTGACTTCGCTCACTACACTAAGCTTAGGAGGAAACCAACTGAGCAGTCTTCCTGCGGGTATATTTACGGGGTTGACTTCACTCACGACACTAAGCTTAGGAAGCAGCCAACTGAGCAGTATTCCTGCGGGTATATTTACGGGGTTGACTTCGCTGACTCATCTAACCTTATCAGGTAATAGCACTGGAAGTTTACCCAATGGTATTTTCTCCGGTTTGACTTCCTTGACTAATTTAAGCTTCCGTAACAACGCCAACATTGACGCGGCTTTAACTGTGTTGCTACAAGACATAGGTGGGAACCAGTTTAAGGTAGTAGTGCCTACTGGCGCGCCATTTACTATTGTAGTTCCGCTCAATGTTACGAACGGAAGCGTTATGGGTGGCGCAACGACCGCTACGATTCCGATCGGTAGTGTGGAAAGTGCACCTTTCACGTTGATACCAACCCCCGGCGCATCTGATGATCCGACCGTGCTAATTGGGATTTTACCGGATCCACCATCAGAGCACAGCCGCTATACACTCGCCCACTTTAACCTTGCCCCAGAATTCGTTGAAGGTCAGAACACGACACGCACAGTCTCGGAGGATATACATACAGGTGGATACATTGGCACAGCAGTGACAGCTATTGATCCACATAACGACGCATTGACCTATTCACTAAGTGGGGCAGATGCCAGTTCATTTGCAATTGATCCCACAACCGGACAACTAAAAACCAATATAAAACTTGACTATGAAACCCGAACCCTCTATACAGTCACTGTTAATGTTACCGATGGTACTTTAACTGCTTCAATAACGGTTAATATCAGTGTGAGTGATGTAGAACCTGAAATGCGAAACGTAGGCATACCGCGCACTGTGCGGCTCTTCTACTTATTACCCAACGATAAACTGTATCGTGCCGAGGTCCTTGAAGCTATGAAATCGGGAATCCTTGAGATTCAGGCTTTCTTTCGCGAGCAGATGGAAGCACACGGACACGGTTCCAAAACCTTCGAGATAGAAACCGATGATCAAGGCGACCCAATCGTACACCGCGTGGATGGAGACTATCCTGAGAGTGAGTACCAAGGTAGAACAAAGGGCGAAATAATCAAAGCCTATGACAACTCACAGAACGTTATTCTTATTGTAGTGGATGTCGGCACAGGAGGCGGAGCACATGGATTCGGTGTGAGCGGAAAAAGCAGTGGATGGGCGATGATTTATGGCGGATGGCACTGGGCCGCTGCTGCCCATGAACTCGGGCACGCCTTTGGTTTACACCACGATTTTCGGGATACAGCGTACATCATGGGATATAGCCGTCCCACTCGGTCAACGGCCCAACTCTCTGCCGGTGCCGCCGAGTTTTTGGCTGTGAGTCCCTACTTCAATTCGGACATCCCGCTTAAAAACGAATCGCCGCCTACGCTTGAACTTCTTTCACCGAAGTTTTACCGGCATAATGCAAAGAGCGTCCCGATCCGTCTGAGGGTACGCGATGCTGATGGCCTTTATCAGGTTATGCTACTGGTTAGCACGAAAAGAATATTGGGCGCAAGCGGTTCTGAGGTAAAAGAATTTCGCAAATTGGCAAGCGAAACAGATACCATTATTGAATTCAATTATGATGGCATAACGCCGTCTGATCGAACATACAGTAGCCCTCCTTATACAAGTCTTGCCGATCCGCTCCAACATCATATTGGGTTCCTTTTCACTGACATGCTTGGAAACAACGAGGGAAATGTTATCTATCCGCGCTTTGTGTTCGAGGGAAAAATAATAAATACAGATCTTCCAGTAAGCCAGCGCACCCCGCAGGTGCGCGATGCGATTGTCGCAGCAGTGCCGGGTGTGAGTAATGCTAACGATGTGACCAAAACACATCTCGCGACAATTACAAACCTTGATCTAAAAAGAAAATATATCACTTCGCTAAAGTCAGGTGATTTCCATGGGCTCACCGGGCTGACAACGCTCGACTTGAGCGGGAACTATTTTAGCGTTTTGCCATTTGGTATATTTAACGACAATACCAAGCTAACAAGCCTCAGTTTAAATGCCAGCCTTGACACTTTGTATGGTACAATTGATAATCTCACGAATCTGACAGAACTTCACTTGACCACTAACGGTTTGCCATCTGGCATACTTGACAACCTCACGAATCTGACAGAACTTCGCTTGTCCACTCCAACTTTGTCATCCGATATATTTGATAATCTCACGAATCTGACAGAACTTCACTTGACCACTAACAGTTTGCCATCTGGCATACTTGACAACCTCACGAATCTGACAGAACTTCGCTTGTCCACTCCAACTTTGTCATCCGATATATTTGATAATCTCACGAATCTGACAGAACTCTACTTGAAAAATAACGATTTGACATCGCTCCCATCCGGTATATTTGACGACCTCACCGCACTGAAAACGCTCAACCTGGAGTATAACGATTTGACATCGCTCCCATCCGGTATATTTGACGACCTCACCGCACTGACAGAACTCTACTTGAACGATAACGATTTGACATCGCTCCCATCCGGTATATTTGACGACCTCACCGCATTGAAAACACTCCACTTGGCAGGTAACGATTTGAGCAGTTTGCCGGATGGTATTTTTAAAGGGCTCACTCAGTTGAATTTGCTCTACTTGGGGCGAAACAGGCATTATCTAATGCCTCTTCCGGTATCCCTTGAAAAAGTTCGGAAAGATCAAGTCAAGGCAGTCGCACCCACGGGAGCTCCTTTTAAGATTGTGCTACCGCTTACTGTGAAAAATGGCAGCGTCAGTGGTGGTGCAAGCAGCACTACGATTCCTATTGGTAGTGTGGAAAGCGGGACACTTACTGTCGTGCGCACGCCCGGTACAACTGCTGCTGTCACTGTGGATATCGGCACTTTACCGCGGACCCCACTGAATTCTGGCTACACCCTCGTCAAATCCGATGATTTTCCTTTGGAATTCACTGGCATTGACGTTGCTGCCAACAACGCGCCCGTGTTCACCGATGGCACCAGCACAACACGTTCTATTGCAGAGAACACCGCAGCGAACACAAACATCGGCACGGCTATTGCTGCCACGGATGCCGATTCTGGAGATACCCTCACCTACACCCTTAGTGGCACCGATGCCGCATCATTCAGTATTGTCAGCACTACCGGGCAACTGCAAACAAAAGCAGCGTTAGACTATGAAACAGAGCCCATCTACACATTAACAATCACCGTTTCTGATGGTGTCTTGACAGATACAATCACCGTTACTATCTACATCAGAGACATAAACGATACCGCTCCGGTCTCTACGTTGACTCCGGTGAGCCAGCGCACACCGCAAGTGCGTGATGCCATCGTTGCCGCAGTGCCGGGCGTAAATGCTGCCGCCGATGTTACCGAAGCACACCTCGCAGCAATTACATCTCTTTCTTGGAACTACCTCAACAATAGAACTGGCATTACATCCCTGAAATCCGGTGATTTTGATGGACTCACAGCACTCACAAGCCTCCAGCTGAGTTACAACAATTTAACCACACTGCCACCCCGTATATTTGACGAACTTACAGCACTGACGAACCTCCAGCTGTCTAACAACGATTTGACCGCGCTGCCATTTGGTATCTTTGACGAACTCACAGCTCTGAAAACGCTCAACCTGCGGAATAACGATTTGACATCGCTCCCACCCGCTATATTTGACGAACTTACGGCACTGACGAACCTCCAGCTGTCTAACAACGATTTGACCGCGCTGCCATTTGGTATCTTTGACGAACTCACAGCACTGACATGGCTCTCCCTGGATGGCAACGCTTTGACGACGCTCCCTGCGGGTGTATTTGATGAACTCACAGCACTGACACGGCTCGGCCTGTATGGCAACGCGTTTACGACGCTCCCTGCGGGTGTATTTGATGAACTCACAGCACTGAAAGTGCTCAACCTGTATGGCAACGCGTTTACGACGCTCCCTGTGGGTGTATTTTGACAAGCCTCAACCTGGGTGGAAACCCGTTGATGACGCTCCCTGAAGGTGTATTTGATGAACTCACAGCACTGACAAACCTCTACCTGGGTGGCAACGCTTTGACGACGCTCCCTGAAGGTGTTGATGGACTCACAGCACTGATAGAGCTCCACCTGAATGACAACGCGTTTACGACGCTCCCGGCGGGTGTATTTGATGAACTCACAGCACTGGAAAGCCTCCACCTGAATGACAACGCTTTGACGACGCTCCCTGAAGGTGTATTTGATGAACTCACAGCACTGAGAAGCCTCCACCTGAATGACAACGCGTTTACGACGCTCCCTGCGGGTATATTTGACGAACTCACAGCAATGATACGGCTCGACCTGTATGGCAACGCGTTTACGACGCTCCCTACGGGTATATTTGACGGACTCTTCGCATTGACAACGCTCGACCTGAAGGACAACGCAGTTGATCCACTTCCATTAACTGTGTCTCTTGAAAAGGTTGCAGACGGTCAGTTCAAGGCAGTCTCACCTACGGGGGCACCTTTTGATATGGTGCTGCCGCTTACCGTGACAAATGGCAGCATCAGTGGTGGCACAAGCAGCATTACTATTTCCAAAAGCAGTAGTGAAAGTGGTTCCCTTACCGTGACGCGAACCTCTGGGACAATTGCTGATGTCACTGTCAATATTGGTACTTTACCGGGGATACCCACAAGTCATCAAGGCTATGCACTCGTCAAATCCACTACTGACTTACCACTCACAGTCATTCCAGCAGTGCCGAACAACGATCCTGTGTTCACAGATGGCACCAGCACCACCCGTACGGTCGCTGAAAACACCGCCACTAACACAAACATCGGCACGGCTATCGCTGCAACAGATGCGGATAGCGGTGATACACTCACCTACACCCTCAGTGGCACCGATGCCGCTTCGTTTGGCATCGACAGCACCACCGGGCAGCTCGAAACAAAAGCCGCACTCGATTATGAAACCAAGACATCTTATTCCGTAACAATCACCGTTTCTGATAGCAACGGTGGTAGTGATAGCATTACCGTCACTATCAATGTTACAGATGTAACCGAAGCGATAATTGATCCACCACTTAGCCAACGTACCCAGCAAGTGCGCGCTGCGATTGTCGCAGCGGTGCCGGGCGTGAATAATGCTAACGATGTGACCCTCGCACACCTCGCTGCGATTACTTCGCTTGATCTGTATGGCGTATCACAACTGAAAGTAGGTGATTTCGAGGGACTATCTGCCTTGACATCCATCGATTTTTGGAGTAGTGATAACGTAACTGTTTCTGAAGCGGTATTTTCTAATCTACCTGCCTTGGCATCTATCGATTTTTGGAGTAGTGATAACGTAACTATTACTAAGGGGGCGTTTTCCGATCTACCTGCCTTGGCATCTATCGATTTTTGGAGTGTCATTAGCTTAACTATTTCTGAGGGGGCGTTTTCTAATCTACCTGCCTTGGCATCTATCGATTTTTGGGAAAGTGATGATGTGCTTTCGTCTAAAGATTGGACTATTTCTGAGGGGGCGTTTTCTAATCTGCCCGTCTTGGCAAGGCTCGGACTGTGGGGCGGGGACCTCTCAACACTATCGAAGGGATCTTTTGACGGTTGCTCGGCACTAACGGAACTTTACTTAGCGGACAACAACTTGAGGTCGTTACCGTCGGATATTTTTAAGGGTCTCTCCGCACTGACAAAGCTCTGGGTGTCTAAAAATGATTTGAGGTCGTTACCGTCGGATATTTTTAAGGGTCTTTCCGCACTGGAGGTGCTTACATTAAGTGGCAACGCAGTAGATCCACTCCCTCTCACCATATCACTACAAAAGGTAGCAGAAGGTCAGTTCAAGGCAGTCGCACCCACTGGCGCACCGTTTGACATTGTGCTGCCCATTACTGTTTTGCATGGAAGTATTAGCGGTGGTGCAACGAGCATCACGATTCCCGTTGGCAGTGTAGAAAGCAGTGCCCTCACGGTAACCCGCACTGCTGGCACTACCGCTGCTGTCACGGTAGATATCGGCACATTGCCAAGTTTACCCCAAAATCACCTCGGTTACGCGCTCCAAAAATCTGCCGACTTGCCGTTGGAAGTCATCAGTGACACTAATACCGCGCCTGTGTTTACCGATGGTGTCAGCACCACGCGCACCGTCGCAGAGAACACCGCCGCCAACACAAACATCGGCACGGCTATCGCTGCTACAGATGCCGATACCGGGGATACACTCACCTACACACTCAGCGGCACAGATGCAGCGTCGTTTAGCATTGTCAGCACTACCGGGCAACTCCAAACAAAAGCAGCTTTAGACTATGAAACAAAGACATCTTATTCCGTAACAATTACCGTTTCTGATGGCAATGGCGGCAGCGACAGCATTACTGTCACTATCAACGTCACGGACATCAACGAGAACCGGGCACCTGTGTTTGCTGACGGTGCCAGCACCACACGCACTATTGCTGAAAACACCGCCGCCAACACAAACATCGGCACGGCTATCGCTGCTACAGATGCCGATACCGGTGATACGCTCACCTATACACTCAGCGGCACAGATGCAGCGTCGTTTAGCATTGTCAGCACATCCGGACAACTCCAAACAAAAGCTGCCTTAGATTACGAAACCAAGACATCTTATACTGTAACAGCCACCGTTTCCGATGGCAACGGCGGAACTGATAGTATTACAGTTACAATTAATGTTACAGATGTAACCGAAGCGACAATTGATCCACCACTCAGTGACCGCACACCGCAGGTGCGCAATGCCATTGTGCGCGCAGTGCCAGGCGTAAATTCTGCTAACGATGTAACCGAAGCACACCTCGCCGCGCTTAGAGTCCTCAATCTAAGCGATAAGTCCATCACCTCACTGAAAGCAAGCGATTTTGATGGAATGTCAGGACTGACATCACTCTTCCTACACAGTAATCAACTCACCTCGCTACCCGCAGGTGTCTTTGATGGACTCTCAGCACTCACACAACTCGATCTTGATAATAATCAATTCACCACGCTATCGACAGATGTGTTTGACGAACTATCCGCACTTGTAGTGCTCGGCCTGTCTAACAATCAACTAACATCATTGCCAATCGGTGTATTTGATGAACCATCCACACTCACAAACCTCGTGCTGCACAATAATCAACTGACATCGCTATCCGCGGGTGTCTTTGATGGACTCTCATCACTCACACAACTCCAACTGAATAACAATCAACTCACCACGCTACCTACAGATGTGTTTGACGAACTATCCGCACTTACAGACCTCTACCTGCAAAATAATCAACTGACCTCGCTATCCGCAGGTGCGTTTAATGGGCTGACAGCACTGAAACAACTCTTGCTGAATAACAACCAACTGACCACGTTGCCATCGGATGTATTTGACGGACTGACAGCACTCACAGAACTTTGGTTGAATATTAATGAATTGGCATCGCTACCATCGGATATTTTTGATGGGTTATCGGCACTGACACAACTCTACCTTGATAATAATCAACTCACCACATTAGCATCTGATATTTTTGATGGCGTGTCGGGACTCACAAGCCTTTTGCTGAATAATAATCAACTGACATCGCTACCAGCGGATGTCTTTGATGAGTTATCGGCACTGCGTACACTCCATCTACACAACAATCAACTTTCTACGGTGTCGGCGGGTGTATTTGAAGGGTTGGCAGTGCTGAACCAACTCTTGCTGCAAGGGAACTCGGTTAATCCGATTCTACTTGGTGTGTCATTAGAGAAGGTCGCAGACGGACAGTTCAAGGCAGTCGCACCCGCAGGCGCGACGTTTGAGATGGTGCTGCCACTTACTGTTACCAACGGTAGTATCAACGGTGGCGCGACGACAGTCACAATCTCCAAAGGTCGTGTGGAAAGCGGAACGCTCACCGTAACACGCACCCCCGGCGCAGCCGCTGCTGTCACCGTCAATATCGGGACATTGCCGAGTCTCCCGCAACATCATGCCGGCTACACCTTCCTCAAATCTGCCGCCCTACCACTAAAAGTCATCAGTGAGATTAACACCGCGCCGGTGTTTACCGATGGCACCAGCACCACACGCACCGTCGCAGAGAACACCGCAGCCAACACAAACATCGGCACGCCTATCGCTGCAACTGATGCGGATAACGACACACTCACCTACACACTCAGTGGCACAGATGCAGCATCATTCAGCATTGTCAGTACAACCGGACAGTTGCAAACTAACGCCGCCCTTGATTATGAAACAAAGGCAGCCTACACGGTGACAGTTTCCGTCTCTGATAGTAATGGCGGGAGCGAGAGTATCACCGTCACCATCACTGTCACTGATGTTAATGAAACGCCTGCAAACACCGCCCCAGTTTTCAGTGAGGGGGACAGCATTACTATCACAGTGGCACTCCCGCCAAAAGGAAACACTGAAGGCGATTATGATGTCGGTAATCCACTATCCGCTACAGACCCTGATGGCGATACCGTAATCTTCTACAGTCTCAGTGGCACAGATGCTGGTTTATTTAACACTTATGTCTTCTCAAAAAGCGTTAACGGGCAGAAGCAGAGCTATGTACAACTGACAACTCGGGGGTGGTCACTTCACGACGCAAATAAGTCATCTTTTACAGTGATAGTAACTGCCTCTGATAGGAATGGTGGGTCTGATAGTATCACCCTCACTATCAATGTCACAGAAGGAACCCAGAATACCGCCCCCGTGTTCACAGACGGCACCAGCACAACACGTTCCATAGCAGAGAACACCACCGCCAATACAAACATCGGCACGGCTATCGCTGCAACAGATGCGGATAACGACACGCTCACTTACACCCTCAGTGGCACAGATGCAGCGTCGTTTGGCATCGACAGCACGACCGGGCAGCTCGAAACAAAAGCAGCACTCGATTATGAAACAAAGACCTCTTATTCGGTAACAATCACCGTTTCTGATGGCAACGGTGGTAGTGATAGCATTACTGTTACTATCAATGTTACAGATGTAACCGAAGCGACAATTGATCCACCACTCAGTGATCGCACACCGCAGGTGCGCGATGCGATTGTCGCAGCGGTGCCGGGTGTCAATTCCGCAGCGAATGTGACGCAGGCCCACCTTGCGACAATTACCAGTCTGAATCTACGTGCAAAAGGCATTTCAGAACTCAAGGCAGGTGATTTTGATGGACTGTCGTCCCTACGAGAGATTGAGTTGGCACAGAATCAACTCCGCACCCTCCCGACAGAGATATTTTCTGGACTGTCGTCCCTGAGAACCCTTTACCTAAATAAAAATCAACTGACCCTGTTGCCTGAAAAACTCTTTGATGGCGTTACATCTCTGGAACACCTCCACCTGAATACCAATCAACTGATGCGTTTGCCCGAAAAACTTTTCAATGGATTGGTTTCCCTCAGACAAATTAATTTACATACCAATAAACTCACGAACTTGCCGCCGAAGGTGTTTTCGGGGTTACCGGCGTTGCTCGAGATTTCCTTACGTAACAACGAATTGACGGACGTGCCAGCAGATGTGTTTTCCGGACTACCACTGATACACCTCTATTTGGATGGTAATAGGTTGACGGACTTGCCAGCCGGGGTGTTTTCTGGTCTGTCATCGCTGACATCCCTCCTGCTGAATAACAATCAGATGTCAACCCTACCGACCGGCGTGTTCCGGGGGCTAACAGCATCGACGCGGCTCTGGCTCCACGGCAATACCGTTGATCCGTTACCGCTCATCGTGTCATTGGAGAAGGGAGGCGCGAACGAGTTTAAAGCCGTTGTGACCGCTGGCGCGCCGTTCCGTATCACGCTACCGATCAGCGTTGCAAATGGCAGCATTAGCAGTGGCGCGACCACCGTCACGATCCCTCAAGGGAGTATGGAAAGTGGGACCCTCGCCGTGACCCGCACGCCCGGCACAACCGGTGCGGTTACTGTGGATATCGGCATCTTGCCGGGATTACCTGCGAACCATCAAGGCTATAAACCGACGAAATCCGCCAATTTGCCGCGAACGATTATCGATTCGCCGAGGAACAGAGGGCCAGTGTTCACGGAGGGGGCAAACACGACTCGCACAGTTGCAGAAAATACCGCAACGGGTATACACATCGGGCTTGAGGTAACTGCCACAGATGCAGACAACGATACGCTTACCTATAGTCTGGGTGGCACGGATGCGGCAGCGTTTGGGATTGATGCCACCACTGGGCAACTCAAAACCAAAGCCGCACTCGACTATGAAACAAAGACATCCTACTCCGTTACGATTTCTGTCTCTGATGGCAATGGTGGGAGTAACTCTATTGATGTTATAATCAATATAACTGATGCAAATGATGCCCCCCTATTCAGTCAGGGTGACAACATCACGATTACAATGACACTCCCACCGAAAGGAGACACTGAAGGCGATTATGATGTCGGTAATCCACTATTTGCTACAGACGCTGATAGCGATTCTGTAACCTATAGTCTCAGTGGTGCAGATGCTAATTTATTCCACACTTACAAGTTCAGTAAGACTGTTAACGGGCAGAATCAAAATCATGTCCAGTTGACAACTCGGGGGTGGTCACTTCACGATGCCAATAATTCATCTTTTACAGTGATAGTGACTGCCTCTGATAGGAATGGTGGGTCTGATAGTATCACCGTCACTATCAATGTCACCCATACAGTAGAGAACCGCGCACCCGTGTTCACAGACGGCACAATCACCACCCGCACTGTCGCTGAAAACACCGCCTCTGGTCAACATATCGGCACGGCTGTTGCTGCTACGGATGCCGATAACGACACGCTCACTTACACCCTCAGTGGCACAGATGCTGCCTCGTTTGGTATTGATAGGACGACCGGACAACTCAAAACGAAGGCAGCTCTTGACTATGAAACTAAGAACACCTATACCGTAATTGTAACCGTCTCTGATGGCAGCTTGACTGACACAATTGATGTCACAATTGACATTACCGACGTAAATGAATTGCCCACACCTACGGCGATTTGTAAAGTTGGCGATGTGCTTGCACCGGGTGAGAGTTGTACTTACCCCGGTACGGATACCGAGTTTTCTGTCAACAACAATGGCGTTGGACAATTCCTGTTCTTCACCGCCGCGAATAACCTCAACATTAAAGACACAAACATCAATGGTGTATCCTATACACTTGTTGCCAAGAAACTCGCCAGCGGTTCATGGGAGATCGAGGAAATTGCAGATGACACTAATCAACAGCCTGATACTCCCGAACAACCGGGAAACACAGGCGGCACGCCGACACCTATCACATCAACCATAATAGCACCGTTGACAGAAGCAACGCTCAATGGTGGCATCATTACGCTCTCCATTGACAATCAAACTTACGAGGCATCTGTTTTCAGAATTAAGAATGCCGTGTCTGTCACTGGAATTCCAGGCGTAATGATTGACAGCGTGGACCGGGTGAGCGACCTTGTGATCGCTGTTGAATTGGCGTTCAGTGGCAATATTGATACAGATGCCACCCTCACATTCACTGTCAATGCGGGTGCCATAGCAGATTATACCGGTCCCGCATTCACCGCGCAAACGACTATTCCTGCTGTTACAGAATCAGTCGTCCCTTCAACTGAGGCACCATTGACAGAAGCCACCCTTGATGAAAATATTGTCACGCTCACCCTCAGCGGTAGGAAGTTTGAACGGTCTAACTTTGACATTAGAGGTGCGGTATCTGTTGCCGGTATCACAGGGGTCACCGTTGGGAGTTTCGATATAGACCGACAAAGTGATACAGAAGTCACCGTGGAACTCACTTTCAACGGAAACCTCAATGCCGATGGGACGCTCACCTTCACTGTGGGACCAGATGCCATCGCAGGCTACAACGGGCCCACACTTACGGCGCAAGTCGCTGTCTCTGCCAGTACAGAAGTTCCTGTGGAACCTGAGCCCCCTATAGTAACTGAGAAACCGATAGAAAGCGATTATGATCATATAGAGGGGCCCTGGCTCTGGATGATCGCCCCCGGTGGAGACATAGATATTGATAATCTGTCTGAAGCCAGTGAGGGCGTGATTACGGAGGCACAGATCGCTCAAACCGGGGTCAATGAAGGGGATCACTTTAACGATTTGCAATGGACAAGCGGGCGTTTGCTGCCTACCACCGTTTGCGGAATTTTCTTATGTTCATCAGATAATGTCATCAACGTCGTCAGAGAGATTGGGCTCACCGATAGGGATCAACTCAGTTACTATTCTGCTTATGCTTTGATTAACATCTCCTCTCCACATGCTCAAAACGATGTTTTGATGGGCGTGGGGAGCGATGATTCTATCAAAGTCTGGCTCAACGGTTCAGTTGTTTACGAAAACGATATTGAAAGAAGAACAAAAGGCATACAAAACCGGTTCCCTGTAAATCTGAATGCTGGTAACAATTTACTGTTAATTAAAGTTTGCAATCACGGTGCTCTGATCTCGAATAATAATTGGGGTATGTTTTTTAAGCTCTACCTTGACGCGCGGGATTATACCGTATCTCTTCCAACGGGAGGTCCCGGTGGGCAACAACCTCAAACGCCACAACAGCCGCAACAGCCTGGAAACACAGGCGGTACCCCAACGCTAACTGCATCAACGGCATCCCCGTTGAAGGAAGCAACTCTGGATGAAAGCGTTGTCACGCTCACACTTAGTGGTGCTAAATACGAAAGGTCTATTTTCAACATTAGAGGCGCGGTATCTGTTTCTGGCATTTCAGGTGTCACGGTGCGGAGTTTTGATATAGACCGCGAAAGTGACACGGAAGTCACCGTTGAACTGACTTTCAACGGAAATCTCAATGCCGATGGTACGCTCACATTTACCGTCGGTGCGGGTGCAATCGCAGGTTACAACGGACCTGCACTCACTGATCAAGTCTCTGTCTCCGCTGGAGACGCACCCGCAGCTGCCGGGGGTCAGGATCCCGATCCAGCTCAGACACCGCAACAGCCTGGAAACCAAGACACACCGCAACAACCAGGAGATACTGGCGGCACGCCGACCTTAAGCGTCTCGACTGCCGTACCCTTGACAGAGGCAACGTTGCACGGTGGTGTTGTCACACTCAATCTTAGCAGCGGCATTTTTGAGCGGTCAAGTTTCAGGATTAGAAATGTGGTGTCTGTCTCAGGGATTAATGGCGTAACCGTTGATACATTTGGTGTGGATCGTGTCAGCGATACGAAAATCACAGTAGAATTGGAATACGACGGGAACATGGCTGCCAACGGCACACTCACGGTCTCCATAGGAGCAGGGGCGATTCAGGACTATAATGGTGTTGCCTTGACGGCTCAACTGTCTATTCCTGCCGTTACGGAGTCAATCACTGCTTCCACTGCCGCACCGTTGACAGAAGCGACACTTGATGAAAGCGTCGTCACCCTCACGCTCAGCGGCAGGAAATTTGAACGATGGAATTCCACAATCAGGGGCGCAGTGTCTGTCTCTGGCATTTCGGGTGTCACGGTGCGGAGTTTCGATATAGACCGCGAAAGTGATACGGAAGTCACCGTTGAACTGACTTATGATGGAGATATGACCGCTAATGGCACACTCACACTCACCGTCGGTGCGGATGCTATCGCAGGCTACAACGGACCTGCACTCACTGATCAAGTTTCTGTCTCCGCTGGAGACACACCCGCAGCTGCCGGGGGTCAGAATCCCGATCCAGCTCAGACACCGCAACAGCCTGGAACACCAGAACAACCGCAACAACCGGGAAACATAGGGGGAACCCCAACGCTTACCGCATCAACAACATCCGCGTTAACAGAAGCAACATTGCATGAAAGTGTCGTGACACTTACACTTAGCGGTGGCACTTACGAACGCTCTGAATGGGATATCGAAGATGCTGTGTCGGTCTCTGGTATTTCAGGTGTGACTTTCGACGGTTTCTTCGGTCTGGATCGCGTCAATGACACCAAAGTCACTATCGAACTGGCGTTCTCTGGCAACATGACCACGAATGGCACACTCACCTTCACCGTTGACTCGGGTGGGATTAAGGACTATAACGGGGCTGCACTTACCGCACAAATACAGGTCACGGCCAACACAGAGTCCGTAGCGGCATCAACCACATCACCGCTGAAAGAGGCTACATTGGATGGGAGCGTTGTCACGCTTACGCTCAGTGGGGCTAAATACGCAAGTTCTATTTGGGACATCCAGGATGCTGTAACAGTGTCCGGTATTAATGGCGTAACAAAGCCGTGGAACCAACCGAAACGCAAAAGCGATACACAAATCACTGTTAAACTCGAATTTGACGGAGACATGACCACAGACGGCACACTCACATTCACCGTCGGTGCGGATGCCATCGCAGGCTATAATGGGCCCGCACTCACCGCACAAGTAACGGTAACCGCCGATAGAGAAAACGCCCTCTTAGCAAACTTCCCGAACCCCTTCAATCCGGAGACGTGGATACCCTATCAGTTGGCAAAACCTACTGAGGTTACGATCACCATCTATAATATAAACGGACATGCCGTTCGGGCGTTGGAACTCGGACATCAAGCCGCGGGGATATATCAAGCTCGCAGCCGTGCAGCCTATTGGGATGGCAGAAACGCATTCGGTGAACCCGTCGCAAGCGGTGTGTATTTCTATAGGATTACCGCAGGCGATTTCACTGCTACGCGCAGGATGTTGATACGGAAGTAAAGGTTTTGGTGAGACAATACAGGAGGATATACTTGAGATGAAAAAGATTAGTTTAATTCTCACAATTATCATCACTTTGCTGCTGAGTGTCTTCATGACAGGTTGCGGCGAGGATAAAGCCGATGTCGACACTCTCTACGAAGGTAAAGCCGATGTTGAAAGTCTGTATAAAGAATTAGTCGGGACTTATGAATTATTCAAGTCAGAAGTCTCTGAAGATGGCGCGAAATTGGTGGTTGAACCTCCCAAAGTTGCCGGGACTATGACAATATCGGCAGATCAAAAAATAATCCAGAAATTGCAAGTGTTAGAAGTTTCTGGACTCTCCACAGGCTCATTTGAAATCTTTCCAAATGAAGGAGTCATGTTAATAGACTTTGAAACGGCAGACTTTGAAACAGTAGATATAATTTCCAGAGCAACTTATACATGGGATGGAGAAATATTAACAATGACAGTAGACGCTGGGACCCAGGTTGGAACGCACTTCTGGCGTAAGGTAAACAACAGCGTGATAGACCTACAACCGCCCGAACCGCAATTACCTCTGGAAACGCAACCACCACCGCCTTCCGCAGCATTTGTGAGTGTAAATCCCCCAATCGGTTCACAGATTGCTGAGAATGCAGCTATCACCTTAACCTTTGACAACGCACCTGCTGATGTCACAGTCAGTGCTGGTTTTCTTGCCGGTAGTGGCAAAACCTTGATCGTTATGGGTCCCTTCCCTCCTGGTCCTCTCGCCTTGACAGTCACATGGGCAGGTGGATCCGTGACGCTCATATATATTGTTATCGCCCTTGACGTAGAGCCGCCTATAGTCACGGGTGGAACCGTTAAAGATGGTGAGAAGGATGTGGATCCCGACCTTCTTAACAATGATGCTATTATTGAGATTACTTTCAGTGAAAAGGTAACCGGAAACATTGCCCTTCAAACTGAAGGGGGCGATGATGTCGGTTGGCTTGGAAAAGTTGAAGGTAACAAAGCCACACTCGAACTCGTCAAAGCCAAAGAGATTGACAACGAGACTACCTATGTTATCAAAGGTAAAGTCTCTGATGCTGCAGGCAACGAGACCGAGATTTCAATCACCTTCGTAACAACGGTGAAGGAGTAAATTTGAGGCTATTTTGATCGTCTAAGCGGCGTACTGGAATGGTAAAAGTGCCTTGGGTGAGTCTGTGGCGAGTGGTGTCTATTTCTATAGGCTTACCGCAGGCGGCTTTACTGCTACGCGCAAAATGTTAATACGGAAATAGTATCAAATGACCATAGGATAGCTGGAGTGCTGATGTTTATTAGGTTCCCAGCAATCGTTTCTGAGTGGGTTAAGTTGAGTTCGCTGGCATCATCTTTGAGAAATGATGCGTTTAGCGATAAACATGTTGAAAGTATAGCAAAACCCGTAGGGGATGTCAAGAGTCTCATTGGGCTTCTCCTTGGGGTGTCGCTTCATCGTTTGTAGATGAATTAGCAAGGTTTGCATCCATGGTTTGGAGTTGGTGCTGCGGAATCAGGTCAAGATATTGAGAGATGACGCGTTTAGAACGTCGCGTAATCTGTGAGATTTTATCAATATCTGCGGTTGCCTTGCGAACGACTTTGACGGACTCATAATCTCGAATGTATCGGTCAACGGCTTCCTTAGAATGCTTGGTTTTCGCAGCAATAGTAGGTGTTAGATGTCCTTGAAGATAGAGCGTTATGATCTCTTTCTTATGGGTGATAGCACCCGATAAGTCATGGATATTGCCACGAGTCGGCAAGAGTTGTCCACTATTATTTTGCCATTCTTTGACATAATCGTTGATGACCGCATCACAGACATTCAGCAAGACAGCTAAGTCAAGATGGGTCAATAATGCGCCTTGGTCATAAGCCTGATGACACCAACGAACCAAGCGATTGATCCGCAGCTGTCGTGAGGTAAAACCGTTGCGAAAGGATTCAATATCCTCTGTAGCGAGGTAAGTTAGGATGATCGGTTTCATACGTGTTTTGATGATGGCTTTTCCTTTTTCAGGATATTCATCAATCGGCACTGCCATCCAAACAAGTTGTCCATACCTGAGGTATCGTTCATCAGGGAGTTGGTCGCCCGTGGCGAGTTTCTCTAAAGGGAGGGTAATCACGAAATAGTCTTCAACGGTCTTGAGAATATCATCAACAATAGCCGTCGCAGTGACCTCGCCTTTGTCATACCCGTAGTCATTGAGAAAGCGATGGATCAGCAACTGTCGTAGGGATTTATCGTTGATGCGTCTGAACTTCTTCTCGTTGATGGCGGTGCGCGTCTGAGGTTTGCTCATGAGAGATTCTCCTTTTTTTTCGCAATGGGTTCAGGGTGAAGGAGCTCGGTCATCCGGTCGGTGTTCCGGTATTCCTGATACAGCGAGAGATACTCGCGTATGAGTCGGTCAGAGAAGTGTGTGATGAGCCGTATCTGTGCGTCAGGAAACCCTTGATGATGCAGCGTAGCAACTTGTGTGAAGTCTTTCAAGTAGCGGTAGACCGCCCGTTCAGAGTGGTTCGTCTTCTGCTCAATTTCGGTGAAGGTATACGCTTTGAAATACAACTCCAAGATCTGAGTCTTATGAGACGTGCCGGGCCCCATGTCGTGTTTCGCTCCGCGCGTCATCACGAAATACCCCTCCTGCTTCAAGTGTCGGATGTCGCGTTTGACGGTAGCAGGACTGGTGGTTAATAAGACGGCTAAATCCTCATAACTGAGCAATGCATCTTGGTCATAAGTCTCTTTGGTCAATCGGAGGATGCGGTGCCGTCTGAGACCTGCGAGTCCGTAAGTCGCTAAGGTTTCAAGATCAGCGTTTATATCATTGAGGGTCAACCGACAGGAGACTTTTTTTGCTAAAGCGATGTGTTTACCTGCCGGTTCCTCCGCAGCGACTGCCTCATAGCAGATTTGTCCGGATGTCAGTTGAACATCGGCGTGTTGCTCAAAATAGGTGGAAATCTGTTTATAATAGGCTTCAGCGACGATAGGCATAAGGTTAAAGTCTGCTGAAATCTTCTGGATAATGGCGGCTCTTGCGTTCTTGGATTCGAGTCGGTTGATACCGTAGGCGGTGTCCATCTTACGATTCATCTTGACCTCCATGAGTAGATTATCGGTGATGCCAATACATCTACTTGTTAGGGTAACGCATACTATTAGTATAAATCATGGGGTCATTTGATACAAACTATAAGTAAATTTTTAGGCTGTTTTTATAGGGCAAGGTTCCTGTCCGTTGCCCCACAATTACAAAGGAGTCTTGTATTGAAAAACACAAGTCTGAATCCGAAAATCGTCTTGTTAATTCTAACATCTATTCTGTTTGGTACGCCATTTGTACTAATTGGTTGCGGATTTTTCGATGATAATAGCCAACCTGAAATTGAGAGCGTAACCGATCAGACGCTCTATGTGAACGACGAGGCGAAGGTAGAGTTAAGCGTTATTGATGAGGACACGGACGACACACATAACATCGATGTCACCTCTGATAATACGAGCATAGCGACTGCTTCAGTGAGCGATACAACTCTTACTATCATAGGTATATCGGCAGGCATCACGACCATCACAGTTTCTGTTACAGACGACAGTAGCGAAGACAATGCAGCAGCAATACCGGTGACATTTCGGGTCACTGTTAACGCGCTAATTGATAAGGGGGTTTGCACTGCTGAAATGACCTTAAGACCAGGAGAGAGTTGTACTTACGGTCGCGATCCATTTGGGGAGGCAGATATCGTTTTCTCTGTTCACAAGGATGGTCGCTCGTGTCGGGCGCGCCTAAACTTAAAGCTTTGTGTTGATTTAGATATAGAGCAAGATGACTTCTTCGGGACGAATTTTTCTGCCCGAAAAAATCTTGATGGAAGTTGGACGATTGAATCCGTACCGTGGCTCCTTAATATTCGCCGAATCGTGAAAATCCTAAGGGCAGCGGTAATATAATTCCAAATTGGGTTTAGAAACCCCTCCTACAAGGATGAAGGAATTTCAGAATGAAAAACATAATTATGAATCGCAAAGTCATCCTGTTAATGCTACTCACTGTTTTTTTAACTTTCGGAGTCCAGAGTGTTAGTCACGGTTTCTTTTGGGAAATCATTGGGGCTATTGGTGAGGCATTGGGTGCTATTGGAGAGGCTATTGGTGGGACTGGGGGTGCCATTGGAACTGTTTTGGGTCTTATAGTTGATGTCATCGCTGATACTGTCGTGATCGCTGCCGATGCGACTCACCTCTCGATTAGGCTTATTGCCACTGCTGTTTGGGACACAGATAGCGTCTCAAATGCGTTTTCTTTTCCAGATGGTGGGTTGCTGGGTGCTGTCGTTTCAAACCTGATTTACCTTTGGGATCCGCATACAGGACAACTTCAAGGGACACTTGTGCATAACACACCTATTAGAAACGTTGTTGTCAGCCCTGATGGGAGTATCCTTGCCAGTGGGGGTATGGATGGCACAATCCGTTTATGGAATCCAAACACAGGAAAACTCCAAACTGCCCTTGGTAGAGATACAGCGGCGGGTATCTTGGGTCTTGCCTTCAGTCCGGATGGGTCACTGCTCGCCAGCGGGAGCGCAGATGGCACGATTCAATTATGGAATCCGCATGCGAAAACGCTCGAAGCGACGATCAGTGGACATACAAATAGTGGCGTTTTAAGTGCTGTCTTCAGTCCCGATAGCACCTTACTCGCCACTGGGAGTGTAGACGGCACAATCCGACTGTGGGACCCTTACACTCGGAACCTTCGAACCACAATCAGTGCGCATACGGATAGCGTTTTGAGTCTTGCCTTCAGTCCTGATGGTTTTCTACTCGCCAGTGCCGGTGCAGATGGAACAGTCGGACTATGGAACCCTCGCACCGGGCAACAGCAAGCCAAACTTGACAACCAGGCACCTGTCTTGAGTATCGCTTTTAATCCTGATGGCAGTATGCTTGCCAGTGGGAGTGTGGATGGTACAGCGCGGTTATGGGATCCTGATACGAGAAAAATTTTGGCCACACTCGGACATGAGTCGCCGGTTAGGAGTGTTACCTTCAGCCCGGATGGAAGTACGCTCGTCACTGGGAGCGAAGATGGCAAAGCCCGTCAATGGCAAATTACCATCGGTTCAGGATCGGGAACCACAACCACAGGTACTTCAAAGCCAGAAATTCCATTCACTGGTCCCCCTGCATCGGTAAGCGCATCCACTACAAAACCGCTAACAGAAACAACTCTCCATGAAAGCATCGTAACACTGACCCTAAGTGAAAGGAGTTACGAGCGTTCCATCTTCACCATTCGAGATGCTGTGTCAGTCTCAGGGATTGACGGTGTCACAATACCTTGGCACCAACCCGATAGAAAGAACGACACAGAAATTACGATTGAACTCGAATTTGATGGCGATTTTGATACCGATGCGACACTCACCTTTACCGTTGGTGCAGGGGCTATAGCAAACTACAATGGGCCCGCCGCCACAGTGCAAATACCTGTCTCCGCTATCACTGAGTCAGTCGTCGCTACGACTGTCGCCCCGTTAGCAGAGACGACGCTTGATGAGAGTGTCGTCACGCTCACGCTCACCGGACGGGATTATGTGCCGTCCTCTTTTACCATCGAGCGGGCTGTGACGATAACCGGTATTGAGGGTGTGACCGTAGATGATGTAGACCGTATCAGTAGTAGAAAAGTAACTGTGGAACTCGAATTCAATGGAGACTTTGATACCGATGCTACTCTCATATTCACCGTCGGCGCAGGTGCCATCGCGGAATATAATGGTTCCGCGTTCACGGCAGAAATTCCAGTTACCGGTGGACAAGAATCAATAGTCGCTTCAACACCCGTTCCATTGACAGAGGCCACACTCGATGAGAGCGTCGTCACGCTCACGCTCAGTGGGAGAAAATTCGCAAGTTTCATTTTCGACATCAAAGATGCCGTATCAGTTTCTGGGATTGACGGTGTCACAATACCTTGGCACCAACCCGATAGAAAGAACGACACACAACTTACTATCGAACTGGAATTTGAGGGTGATATTGACACCGATAGCACCCTCACCTTTACCGTCGGCGCAGGTGCCATCGCGGGATACGATGGTCCCGCTCTCACAGCAGAAATCCCTGTCACCGGAGCGCAGGAAGCACTGGCAGCATCAACGCAAGCTCCATTGACAGAAGCAACACTTGATGAGAGCGTCATCACACTCACGCTCACCGGAGGCAACTATGTGCGGTCCTCCTTTGACATCGAGCGGGCTGTGACGATATCTGGGATTGATGGCGTAACCGTGGACGATGTGGACCGTATCAGCAATACAAAGGTGTCTGTTGAATTGGAATTTAGCGGTGACTTTGATGCCGATGCTACGCTCACATTCAACGTCGGCGCAGGTGCCATCGCGGGATACGATGGTCCCGCTCTCACAGCAGAAACCCCTGTCACGGGAGGGCAGGAATCGGTGGTTGCCACAACAGCAGTGCTTTTAACAGAAGGGACACTCAATGCGAGTGTTGTCACACTCACACTTAGCGGCAGAAAATACGCAAGTTCTATCTTTGACATCAGAGATGCCGTGTCAGTTTCTGGGATTGACGGCGTGACAATGCCTTGGCACGATCCAGACAGAAAGAACGATACACAACTTACTATCGAACTGGAGTTTGATGGCGACATCGACACTAATGCCACCCTCACTTTTACCGTTAACGCAGACGCTATCGCAAACTACAACGGTCCCACTCTCACAACAGAAATCCCTGTCACGGGAGGGCAGGAATCGGTGGTTGCTACAACGACTGCTCCACTGAAAGAGGCGACACTCGACGGTAGTACCGTCACGCTCACGCTCAGTGGTAGGAAATTCGCACGCTCCATTTTCGACATCAGAGATGCGGTCTCCGTCTCCGGAATAACAGGTGTAACAGTGCCTTGGCATCAACCCCGGCGAAAAAGCGATACACAAATCACTATTGAACTGGAATTTGATGGAAATATGAACACCGATGGCACCCTCACCTTTACCGTCGGCGCAGACGCTATCGCAAACTACAACGGCTCTGCACTCACAGCGCAGGTAACGGTTACTGCTGACAGAGAAAATGCTCTCTTAGCGAATTTCCCGAATCCGTTCAACCCGGAGACGTGGATACCTTATCAGTTGGCAAAACCTACTGAGGTTACGATCACTATCTATAATATAAACGGACATGTCGTTCGGAGGTTGGCACTCGGACATCAACCCGCGGGAACCTATCAGACCCGCAGCCGTGCGGCGTATTGGGATGGTAGAAACGCCTTCGGTGAACCCGTCGCAAGCGGTGTCTATTTCTACAAAATTACCGCAGGCGACTTCACCGCAACACGCAAAATGTTGATTCGCAAATAGTAAGAAATTCGAGGAGCATTATAGATGAGAATTATTTCTATGTTTCACACATTGGTTGTTTTAATGGTGGTGCTGACCTTCAGCACATCGTTTGTTACCCTCGCACAACAGAATCCGGTGTTGACTGGGGTTTCTGAAACTGCTGCAGCACAAAAGGCAAACGCTGTGGTGCTTGAGGCAAAAGCCGCTGCCGAACGGGATGCAAGTAAGGACACTAACGAACTTTTATGGTGTTGTATAGGGGGTACTTTGCCGTGGGCTTTGGTTTATGGTTTTATGGGTGGATACATGATACAGAACCCCTCGGAGTTCACAGGTGGTTTGGTGATCGACTTTGAAGAACATGAGGCATTTGCATGCGGTGTCGGTCTTTTAGCACTTAGTGCTTCTTGTATTGGTATTGCCAGTTGGGGCATCTTTGCTAAGACATCTCCACCACCCGAGAGGCTTATCGGAAAATCGCCTGAATATGTTGCGTCTTATCTCAACGCCTACAAAAGAAAAGTTCGTACATTACGGGTCACCTCAACAGTAGGAGGAAGTGTAGCAGGGTGTCTTTCCATATTCTTGTTAGTAAGGGTAGCAGATTAATGATATAAATTAGATGATGAACTGGCGCGAGCGGTGTGTATTTCTATACATTGTCCACGGAGTCCGCACGCGACTCCGTTACCGCTGGCGATTTCACACCGACGCGGAAGATGTTGATACGAAAGTAATTGACACAAAGGAGAATTGTATTATGAAAAAGACATTCGTTGTAACCCTAACCTTACTGGTTGTTTCATTAATTAGTTTACAAAATACCCTTGCACAAATCACTTTGGAACATGGAAGTCCTGTCCATTCCGTAGTATTTTCCCCGGATGGCACACTCCTCGCTTCTACTGGTGATAATGAAATTAGGTTGGATAATGAAATTAAGTTGTGGGATGTGTCAACACACGAAAATATCGCTACGCTTGAGGGGGTCACTTCTGTGGCGTTTTCGCCCGATGGCACTCTCCTTGCTTCCGGCTCTGGCTCTGATGATAATACAGTAAAGTTGTGGAATGTGTCAACACACGAAAATATCGCTACACTTGAGGGACATTGGCGGGAGGTCACTTCTGTGGCGTTTTCGCCCGATGGCACTCTCCTTGCTTCCGGCTCTGGCTCTGGTGATAATACAGTAAAGTTGTGGGATGTGTCAACACACGAAAACATCGCTACACTTGAGGGACATTGGTGGGGGGTCACTTCTGTGGCGTTTTCGCCTGATGGTGCTCTCCTTGCTTCCGGTTCTTATGATGGGCAAGTAAAGTTGTGGGATGTGTCAACACACGAAAACATCGCTACACTTGAGGGAGGGAGGGATGTCACTTCTGTAGCGTTTTCGCCCGATGGCACTCTCCTTGCTTCCGGCTCTGGCTCTGATGATAATACGGTAAAGTTGTGGGATGTGTCAACACACGAAAATATCGCTACACTTGAGGGACGGGGGGAGGTCACTTCTGTGGCGTTTTCGCCCGATGGCACTCTCCTTGCTTCCGGCGAACAATCTTCTAGGCGTGGTCAGGTGATAATTTGGGATGTTATAACACACGAAATTATTGCAGTATTTAGGTCTGGTGCAGCATTTTTTGAGTCTGATGCCGTTAGTTCAGTGTCATTTTCGCCGGATGGCACCTTACTTGCTTCAGGATCAACGGAAGGCGAGGTAAAGTTGTGGAACGTAGCCCAGCACGTAGTCGAGCAGACGAGCACCTTGGCGATAATCTCCGGAGCAGAGGCAAACATCCTGCCATCAGATGAAAACGCAACTGAAGAAACATTTGAAGAAACATTAACGTTTGAAGAAGCATATTCTGATGGCCAAAAAGGCACAACTGACTCACCCTTGGAGAACCCCTTCGTGGTTGAAGTGAGAGATCAAGACAATAATCCCCTACCAGATGTTCAAGTCACATTTACAGTCACCAGAGGTGAAGGACTCCTGAATGGAGAATCCACAGTTGTCAAAGTAACTACCGATGCTAACGGTAGAGCAGCGCAAACACTTACCCTTGGTCCTAAGCCGGGAATAAATTCTGTTGAAGTATCCATAGGGAACAAGTCGGTGACGTTTGAGGCTTTGGGAATTTCGCCATACCAGTTAGTGAAAATCTCCGGTGATGAGCAGCGAGGGACATTCGGCACCGTATTGGCGAATCCCTTGGTCGTTGAAGTGAGAGATCGGGACAATAACCCCTTACCTGATGTTCAGGTGACATTTACTGTCACTGAAGGCGACGGACTGATAAACGGACAATCCACAGCTGTCGAAGTAACCACCGATGCCAACGGCAGAGCAGTGCAAACGCTTACCCTTGGGCACGCTGCAATAAATACTGTTGATGCATCTATTGGTTACGAGTGGGTGAAATTTAATGCTGCGGGGATTTCACCAGAACATATTGCCACGCTTGCGATTCATGAAGAAAGTCTCATTTCTGTAGCGTTTTCACCCGATGGAAATACACTCGCATCCGCGGATGTTACGGGGGTGAAGTTGTGGGATGTAGCGACAAAAGAAAATACTATCACACTTGCAGTTGAGCGGAGTGGTACATCTGTAACGTTCTCCCCCGATGGCATGCTGCTCGCCTTCGGAGCAGGAACTAACATCAAGTTGTGGAATACGATGACAAACGAGAATGTCGCTACACTTGAAGGGCATGGAGATAATGTCGTTTCTATAGCGTTTTCACCCGATGGGAAAACGCTCGCATCCGGCGCATGGGACGGGATCGTCAAGTTGTGGGATGTAGTAACAAAAGAAAACATCGCTACATTTGGAGGGCATAGTCCTGTTGTCCTTGAAGGACGGTTTGGTGGTTTTCAGACCCCTGTGTCATTTTCCTCCGATGGCATGCTGCTCGCCTTCGGGGCGGGGATTAGCATCAAACTGTGGGATATGATGGCAAACGAAAATGTCGCTACACTTGAAGGGCATGAGGATGGTGTCATTTCTGTAGTGTTTTCACCCAATAGGAAAACGCTTGCCTCCACGGGCCGGGGTTCTTTTGAGAGAGAAGTGAAGTTGTGGGATGTAGCGACAAAAGAAAATACTATCACACTTGAGCTAGACTGGGGGGACGGTGTCGCTACTGTAGCGTTTTCACCCGATGGCACCACCCTCGCCTTTGGAACAGAACATAGCATCAAGTTATGGGATATGACAACAAACGGGGATATCCATACACTTGAAGGGCATGAAGATACTGTCTTTTCTGCAGTGTTTTCACCGGATGGAAATACACTCGCATCTGCGTCCCGTGATGGTACAGTCAAACTATGGGATGTATCGTCCTCTATCATACCTATAGTAGTACCCCCTGAATTCCTTGCGGAGGATGTCAATGGCGATGGGAGTGTGAACATCCAAGACCTTGTGTTGGTTGCTGCAAACCTCGGGCAGGCAGGGCAAAACACCGCAGATGTCAACGGCGACGGTGTTGTTGATATCAGAGATCTCGTCAAGGTTGCTGGGGCACTCGGCAACGTCGCTGCTGCACCGTCCGTGAATCCTCAAGTGCTATCAACCCTCACCACTGTGGATGTCAAACAGTGGCTTATCCAAGTACAGCAGCTAAATCTCACGGATGCAACGTCCCTAAAGGGCATCCGTTTCTTGGAGCAACTCCTCGTAGCCTTAATTCCCAAAGAGACAGCCCTCTTAGCGAACTTCCCGAATCCGTTTAATCCGGAGACGTGGATACCGTATCAGTTGGCAGAACCTACTGAGGTTATGATCGCCATCTATAATATAAAGGGAGATGTCGTCCGACAGTTGGAACTCGGACATCAACCCGCGGGCATCTATCAAAACCGCAGCCGTGCGGCGTATTGGGATGGGAGAAACGCCTTCGGTGAACCCGTCGCAAGCGGTGTCTATTTTTACACAATTACGGCAGGGGATTTTTCTGCAACGCGTAAAATGTTGATACGGAAGTAGGCGCGATCTACCGATCGCGACAAACGAGGGCTGCCTAACAAAAGCAAAGGGGAGATCAAATGTTTATTCGATCAAAATTTCACATTCTCGTTCTTTTCACAATGGTGTTATTTATCAGCACGCCATTTCTGAGCATTGCTGCACAAATCAGCAGTCACGCAGAATTGATAAAAACTGCGAAAACGGATGCCAAATCGGATTTAGATGATACGCAGAGAATGATATGGTTTCTGACTGGGGTTGGATGTGGTGTCTTTACCGTTGGTACTGCTGCCTTTATGAATTCAAATCCACCGATACATCGGTTACTTGGAAAATCACCAGAATACGTTGTGATCTACGCCGATACTTATACCAAACAAATGCGAGCATCGCGTCTGAAATTAGCAAGTGGTGGATGTCTGGTTAATATTGCTTTATACGGGCTCATAATATTAAATGATAGTTCCGGTTATGGTGGATCTGGATCAGGTTGCACATCAAGTGACCTTTTTTCTTCAAGTTCATCGGGATGTAATTAGTTTATTAGAACTTATTTTTAAGCTACTAAACCGAAACATGATGCCTAACATTCGGCATCTCCTTTTCTTGGAACTTTGACTTAGGTGTAAGGAGTTTATGATGAAAACATTAGTTGTGAAAAAAAATAAAATGCATTCAACCTTAACAATGTTTGTTTTTTTTATTTTAGTAACAGTTCCTGCTTTGGGAACTACTGAATTCGAGATCGGAACACGATTCGGGATTTCCCACATTATCCCCGAAGCTGATGGTTCAACAACAAGTCTCACTTATACTCGGCTACCCTCAAGCACATTGTTGGATATATCCTCTCCGACTTCACTATATGCGACGTGGTTCCCGAGTCAACAATTTGGGATTGGTCCGGAATTTAGTTTCGGGAGAACGTCAGTTTCTTCAGAGTATTGGGGAGAGTCGGAAACCGAAAGCATAACGATACTCTATCTTGGTGGTCGGGTTTTGTACTTTTTACAGAGCCATGCGGTGTCTAATCCTTACGTCCTGGGGCGGGTTTCTACAACTATATTTAATGCTGAAGACGCTTTCTTTGATGGTGGCAATCAGACACTAATAAATTTCGGGATCGGTTTAGGGTATCAGTGGTGTATAGATTCTGCTTTTGTGATGCGTGTGGAAGCTCAGTATCAGCGGTTGTTATTGCCGGATGAAGAGGGTAATGCTAATGAGTTCTCACTCATTTTTGGGATTGGCACGCGGTTCGGAAAGAGGAAAAAATAACCGTCGCAATCCTCAGTCCGGTAGGTGCGGTTTCCTAACCGCACCGGATTGTAAAAAAAAGACGCTAAATCAGATATTTTTTTAAACTGAATAACCCTGCGCGGTATGTATTTTTCAGGACTTACGCAAATTGACTAAATATCGGAGGTTTAGACGCAAAAAGTGGTCATTTCTGTTCTTTTAGCCCCCTAAATCCCCAACCCCCCTTGATCCCCCCTTATCAGGGGGTAGGGGGACTTTAAGAGGAAATGCGTAAGTCCTGAATATTATACTATTTCTCTCTGAGTACTTCGTCAAGTTTCAAATTGTATTACATGGCGTGAAGCAACAGATGTATCCCGCAAAGGCAAGCGGGCAATCGAAAAGAACGAAAAGGAGTTATCATGAAAACGCTAACTATGAACCCAAAAATCGTAGTATCTATCATCGCAGTCTTGTTATTAATGTGCGGTGTACAGGGTGTAAATTACGTTTACGCACAAAACAACGCACCTGAGTTGACACCCGTCAGTGACCGTACACAACAGGTCCAAGATAAAATTGTTGCAGTGGTGCCAGGCGTAGATGCTGCCGACGATGTAACCGCCGCACATCTCGCTTTAATTACCGGTCTTAACCTGAGTGATCAGAACATTACGACACTGAAAGCAGGCGATTTTGATGGATTGTCTGCGTTGAGCAGCCTTGACTTGGGTAGCAACGAACTCAGCAGTCTACCAGCAGAAATCTTTTCCGGACTCTCGGCTATGCGGCGGCTCAACTTGTCTTACAATAGTTTGGACAATTTACCGGCGGATACCTTTTCTGGTCTGTCTGCGTTGACTGGGCTGGATTTGGGTAATAACGAACTTAGCAGTCTGCCGGAGGGTCTCTTTTCTGGACTCTCTTCTCTGAATTGGCTCAGTTTGTCCTCTAATCAACTCAGCAGTCTACCTGCGGGTATTTTTTTAGGGCTCTCTTCATTAAATTCCCTCTTCCTGAGTGGTAACACCGTTGATCTGTCTATCACTGTGTCGCTGGAGAAGGTTGGCGAGAACCGGTTCAAGGCGACGACCCTGACCGGCGCGCCTTTCAATATCGTGCTGCCCGTTACTGTTACAAATGGAAGTATTGATGGCGGCGCAGCGACTATTACGATTGCCGCTGGTAGTGTAGAAAGCGGACTTCTCACCGTGATCCCCACCCCCGGTACATCGGACGCCGTCACCGTCGATATTGGCGCGCTCCCCGAGCTGCCGACAAATCATTTCGGCTATAGTCTCGCCAAACCCGGCGGCGATGCGGCTCTCAGTTTCGCCCTCGGTATCCCGAAACCTACCGGCGATCCGAAGGTGAACCATGCCCCAATTTTCACGGAGGGCATCGCCACGACACGCTCCATAGCAGAGAACACACCCGCTGGCAGAGACATCGGGGGTCCTGTCACGGCTACCGATGAAGATGAGGATGTCTTGACTTACAGTCTGAGCGGTGCAGATGCGGCATCTTTTGGCATCGTCAGCACGACTGGACAATTGAGAACGCAAGCACCGCTCGACTATGAACAAAAGAATACCTACGCTGTGACTGTCACCGTCTCCGATGGCAGTGCCACCGACACCATCAGTGTCACGATTGATGTCACGGATGTCAAAGAAAACAACGCGCCGGTTTTTGTAGAGGGCAGTGCCACGGAACGTTCCATAGCGGAGAACACACCTGCCGGTAGAAACATCGGCGGTCCCGTCACTGCGACCGATGAAGACGAAGATGATGTTTTGGTTTACAGTTTGAGCGGTACAGATGCAGCGTCCTTTGGCATCGTCAGCAGGACTGGTCAGTTGCGAACGCGTGCCCCGCTTGACTATGAAGAGAAGGACACTTATGCTGTGATTGTTTCGGTCTCCGATGGTAATGGTGGTTCAGACACCATCAGCGTTGCTATTAATGTCACGGACGTAGAAGAGAACAACGCACCGGTTTTCGTAGAGGGTAGCCACACGACGCGCACCGTCGCGGAGAACACGCCTGCTGGCAGAAACATCGGTGCACCCGTCACGGCTATTGATGAAGATGAAGAGGATGTCTTGGTTTACAGTCTGAGTGGTGTAGACGCAGCGTCCTTTGGTATCGTTGTTACGACTGGGCAGCTGAGAACACGCGCCCCGCTTGACTATGAGCAAAAGAATGTGTACGCTGTGACTGTTCTTGTCTCTGATGGCAATGGTGGCTCAGATGCCATCGGTGTTGCTATCAACGTCACGGACATAGACGAAACACCGACGGCGCACGCCCCGGAGTTCATAGAGGGCAGCAGCACAGAACGCGCTGTCGCGGAGAACACGCCTGCTGGCAGAAACATCGGTGCGCCGGTCACCGCGACCGATGAAGACGAAGATGATGTTTTGGTTTACAGTTTGAGTGGCGTAGATGCGGTATCGTTTGGCATCGTGAGTGCGACTGGTCAGTTGCGAACGCGTGCCCCGCTTGACTATGAAGAGAAGAACGCTTATGCTGTCACCGTCATCGTCTCCGATGGCACGCTCACAGATGCCATCGGTGTTGCTATCAACGTCACGGATGTCGCGGAGAACCGCGCGCCGGTCTTCGCGAGTAGTCGCACGACGCGTTCTATACCGGAGAACACGCCTGCAGGTAGGAACATCGGCAGCCCTATCACCGCTACGGATGCTGACGGGGATACCCTCACCTACTCGATTGATGGCACAGATGCGTCGTCGTTCGGTATCGTCAGCTCTACCGGACAGCTGAAAACGCGTGCCCCGCTTGATTATGAAGAGAAGAACGCTTATGCTGTCACTGTCAGTGCCTTCGATGGCACGCTCACAGACACTATCAGTGTTGGTATCAACGTTACGGACGTAGCGGAGAACCGCGCGCCGGTCTTCGCGAGTAGTCGCACGACGCGCACCGTCGCGGAGAACACGCCTGCCGGCAGCAACATTGGCAGCCCTATCACCGCTACGGATGCGGATGGTGATGCCCTGACATACACACTCAGTGGTACAGACGCAGCCGCCTTTGGCATCGTTGGTACGACTGGTCAGTTGCGAACGCGTGCACCACTTGATTATGAAACGAAGAAGGCTTATGCGGTAACGGTCACTGCCTCTGATGGCGAGGGTGGACGGGACACCATCAGCGTCGCTATCAATGTCACTGACTTAAACGAAGCACCGCCAGTTGTGGAAGAAACGCCGCCGACTGTGGTGGAAAGTCCATTAACTGTAGAGGAAACGCCAGTGACTGTAGGCGTGCCTCCGCGACCCGCTCAGGGAGAGAGTGTTGTCAGTATTAGTGAAATTATGTTTGGTTCGGAAAGAAGTTTTACACCTGTCCAATGGATAGAATTACACAATGCTGGTCCGAACATCATTAATCTGGCAGGATGGGAAATGGTCATTAAGAATGTCAACTCACCAGAACTGACCGGATCGGTGAGGGCAACAATCACCTTTAAGGATGATTTCTGGGGCGATGCGCCGAGACTTTGGCCAAATGATGTTGTTCTGGTGGTAGGATCAACTGATTCAAACTCAAAGAACCTCGCCAAAGACCAGATTTATGATCTTGATTGGAGGACATCGTTACCAATCGGTTTCTGGACGACGTGGTTGAGTACAGAAGGTTTCTCTATAAAACTGATCGATGCTGAAGGGAACTTGGTAGACGAGGCTGGAAACCTTAAGGATAACGTTGTGCAATGGCAATTACCTTATGGGCAAAACAGAGGGAGAACGAGAGCGGGACACCGGACCTCAATGATTCGCCGCTATGCCGATAGCCTGCCGCTTGATGGCACCCAAGCAGGAGGCTGGATCTCTGCTGCGGACGCGAATTTAACAGCCAATCAACTTACCTATTATGGGGATAAAGACGACATCAGCACCCCCGGTATCGGCATTGTCATCAATGACATCTCACCACAGTTCGTCGAATACGATGTTAATCGGGACGGGGTTGTGAACATCTCCGATCTGGTACTCGTTGCTGGACGGCTCGCGCAATCCGGTCCCAACGCTGCAGATGTTAACGGTGACGGTGTTGTCAACGTCCAAGACTTGATACTCGTCGCGGGGGCAATCAATGAGCCGCAAGCGGCACCTTCACTGCATCCGACGGCACTTGAGATGTTTACGGCTGCTGATATTCGAGGGTGGCTGACCCAAGCACACGGCTTAACGCTCACGGATTCGCAGCTGCAAAACGGTATCCGCTTCTTAGAGCAGCTCCTTGCTGTGTTGGTTCCAAAAGAGACCGAGCTGCTGCCGAACTATCCGAACCCGTTTAATCCTGAAACGTGGATACCGTATCGGTTGGCAGAAGATGCTCTCGTCACGGTGACGATTTATGATCCACGCGGGCGTGTCGTCCGAAAACTTGATGTCGGATACCAGATCGCTGCAGCTTACGAGAGCCGGTCAAAAGCGATCTATTGGGACGGCAGGAATGCTGTCGGCGATAAGGTCGCCAGTGGAATTTATTTCTACACACTCACCGCTGGCGATTTTTCTGCCACGCGCAAGATGCTAATCCTCAAGTAACATAGGGCGGGCAAAACTTAGAAAACCCTTGCTGGTGAGGTTTCATGAATAGGGCTTACGCATTTTTGACGCTAATGTGCTTTATGAGAGGGATATCCCTGAAAAACACAAGCATTTTTGTAGCACAGACTAACAGTCTATGCTACAAAAGCACACAGACTAACAGTCTATGCTACAAAAGCACACAGACTAACAGTCTATGCTACAAAAGCACACAGACTAACAGTCTATGCTACAAAAGAGCACAGACTAACAGTCTATGCTACAAAAGAGCACAGACTAACAGTCTATGCTACAAAAGAGCACGGGTTCGGTTTGCAACCGAACTGGACTTATCCCAACCGCGCTCTGTGTGTTTTGTGCGGTGGAAGCCGTATTTCACAAAGGTTAGCGCTGAAGGTTTTCGCGGAAGATCCGATGCGGTTAGAAACCGCATCTACCGGGCCTGGGGCTCGGGCCGGCTATTTTTCTAAAATTGACACCTATGGTGTCCAAGAAATTTCAAACCAAAAGTGTTGGGTTTCACTTGTTCTCTGGTGAATGCGGTGTCTCTGGAGCAAGTCGTGTTTTCTCTGATTGTAGGGTTTCGGTGGTATTCGTTCAACCCAACCTACAGGACTGGCGTGGAACACACGTCAAGAATTTAGAGTCGCAATGAAACTCGCAAAAGTCCTACTGATAGTCTCCTTTTTGATATGCATACTTCTTGCACCGGTGCCGCGCGCCGTGAGTCGAAACGCGATGTCGGGAAAACGGTCAGGGACATCTGAAAATCCGTCAACACTCAACCCGACGAATCCAAGAAAAGCACTCGAAGGGATGAGCATTTTATACGGGATCAATGAAAACGCGAATACAAGCATCCCGCCGCCACCAACACTGAAACTGTCCGAACACGGCAGCGCGCTCGCGATAGAAGACCCCCAATTTATCGTAACCTACGACGGTTTTACCGACGAAGCGCGGATAGCCTTCCAATACGCAGTCGATATTTGGAACTCGCTCATCCGGCCACCCGTGCCGATCCAGATTGACGCATCTTTCACAGATTTAGGTGGATTTGACGGTGAAGTTATTATTTTAGGCGGGGCGCGCCCGGCAGGCTGGAAATCGCCCGGATCACTGGACCTCTGGTTTCCAGAGGCGCTCGCCGATACGAGAGCCGATAGAGACCTCTCAGTCGGCGAACCGGATATCATCACAAGATTCAATAGCCACGAGGACGCGAATTGGTACTTCGGTACAGACGGAAGGACACCAGCAGGGAAAACCGACTTCGTGAGTACTGTGCTGCATGAGATCGCCCACGGTCTCGGTTTCTTTAGCTTCGCAAGCGTGGAAGAGACATCCGTCGCCGGATTTCGTTGGTCCGGTGAGACAGGTAAGCTGAGGGACGGCACGCCTGATTTGCCTTATATTTACGATTTTTTTGTTGAAAATGGAGCCGAGAAAACGATTATGTCTTTCCCGGATCCCTCCTCCGATCTTGAAAATCAATTCACAGGTAACGACCTCTTCTGGAACGGGAAAAGCGGCGTTGCAGCAAACGCCGGTATCCGCCCCCAACTCCACGCCCCCAGTTCATGGGAACAAGGTTCGAGTTACACACATTTGGATGAGATCGCTTTTCCGGCTGGCGAGGCGGACGCTTTAATGACCCCGTATCTTGCGAATCAAGAAGCGATTCATGACCCGGGTCCCGTCGCACTCGGTATGCTTGAAGATATTGGATGGACAATCAACAATGCACCGGTGTTTATCGACGGTGCCAACACCACACGCACACTCGTAAACAGAAGTATCAGCAACCCAGTGGTGGCGGCAGATGCCGATAATGACGCGCTCACCTATCATCTCAGCGGCACCGATGCAGCGGCTTTTGATATCGATAGCGCGACCGGACAACTGAAAACCGAGACAACGCGCACCTACAACAAGCCGTCTTATACATTAACTGTCACTGTTTCCGATGGCACCTTGATAGATGAAATCGTTGTCACTATCCATGTCGCCGGCACCCCACCTGAAACACCTACCAATAGCAGACCGAGCTTCGCGGATGGCAATCACACCAGTCGCACCGTCGCTGAAAATACCGCGAAAGGCGTAAACATCGGAAACCCGATCGCAGCGACGGATGCGGACAACGATGCGCTCACCTATACCGTTAGCGGTCCCGACGCGGCAGCTTTTGACATCGATAACACGACCGGACAACTGAAAACCGATGCCGAGCTGGACTATGAAAAAAAGAATACCTACACTGTAACAGTCGCTGTCTCGGATGGCGATCTCACGGCTACCATCACTGTCATTATCATTATCATTGATGTGGACGATCAGGAAAGTCCGACACTAACGCTAACTTCGCAACCGCTGACAGAAATGACGCTGAACAGAAGCATTGTGACGCTGACTTTGAGCAACCGGGTCTATGAAAACTGGCTCAGCGATCCGTTAATAGTATCGGGTATTCCTGGCGTAACTATCAGACCGTTTGATGTAACCCGTCTGAACGGGACGGAACTGTCGGTCCAACTGACGTTCTACGGTATAGACCTTGATACCGACGCGACCCTCACCTTCACAGTAAAAGCAGAAGCCATCGCGAACTACGACGGGCCCGATCTCACCGCAACTGCACACGTCACCACAACCGCGGAATCGGTGACCGCGTCAACGATAACGCCTTTAACGGGAGAGACGCTAAATGGCAGCGTCGTCACATTAACGCTTAACAACGGCACTTACATTCGATCTAACTTCGACCTCGACAATGCTGTAACAGTATCCGGTATTGCCGGAGTAACCATTGGCATATTTGGGGTGGAGCGTGTGAGCGATACGATCATTATCTTTGAACTTGAATTTGGGGGCAACTTTAACACCAACGCCACGCTCACTTTCACAGTCGCAGCGAATGCCATTGCCGAATACGACGGGCCCGCACTCATTGCACAACTCCCTGTCAACGGCGGTAAAGAATCGGTTGTTGCTTCAACAAAAGCACCCTTGACAGAAACAACGTTGAACGGAAGCATCGTTACGCTCACGCTCAACGGTGCGACTTATAAGCGATCCACCTTTGACCTCAGGGATGCCGTGTCGGTCTCTGGTATTGAGGGTGTCACTTTCCACTGGTTTGATTTGGATCGCATCAGCGACACTGAACTGACAGTTGAACTAACATTCAAAGGCAACATTGACACCGATGCTACGCTCACTTTTACAGTTGGCGCGGGTGCTATTGCCGACTACAATGGGGCCCCATTGATCGTGCAAGTGCCTGTTACCGGCGGCAAGGAATCAGTGACAGTATCAAGTGAGGCACCCTTGACGGAAGCAACCCTTGACGAAAGCATCATCACACTCACTCTCAGCGGACGTAACTACGCCCGGTCCTCTTATGGCATTGAGCAGGCAGTGACAATAGACGGAATTGAGGGCGTGACTATATATGATGTAGACCGCATCAGTCAGACCGAGATTACTGTCGAACTGAGATTCAACGGCGACTTTGATATTGACACTACGCTCACCTTTACCGTCGGCGCGAATGCACTATTGCGATATAGCGGTCCCGCACTCACCGCACAACTCCGTGTCACCGGTAGACACGAGTCAATCGCTGCTTCAACAGAGGCACCTTTGACGGAAGCGACGCTCGATGACAGCATCATCACGCTCACACTCACCGGACGCAACTATGCACGCTCTTCTTTTGACATCGAGCGAGCAGTGACAATAGCCGGGATTCAGGGCGCGACCCTATACGATGTAGACCGCATCAGCAACACAAAAATTACCGCTGAATTGAGATTCAACGGTGATATTGACACTGATGCAATCCTCTCCTTTACCATAGGTCCCAACGCTATCGCTGACTATAACGGGCCAGAATTCACGGCACACGTTTCTGTCAGCGGCGGGCAGGAATCAATTTTTGCCTCAACTAACGCTCCTTTAACTGAAGCGACACTGGACGACAGCGTTGTCACGCTTACGCTCACTGGTAGAAAATACGCACGTTCTATTTTTGACATTAGAGGTGCCGTGTCGGTCTCTGGGATTGACGGCGTAACAATTCCTTGGCACGAACCCGACAAAAAAAGTGATACCCAAATCACTGTTGAACTTGAATTTGATGGCAATATCAACGTTGATAGCACACTCACATTCACAATCGGCGCAGATGCCATCGCAAACTACAACGGCCCCGCACTCACCGCCCAAATAACTGTTACTGCTGATAAAGAGAATGCGCTTCTGGCAAACTTCCCGAACCCGTTCAACCCAGAGACATGGATACCCTATCACTTGGCAAAACCTGCAGAGGTTACCATCACAATCTACACTGTGAACGGACAAGTGGTTCGGGAGTTAGCGCTCGGACATCAACCCGCAGGAATATATCAGAACCGCAGCCGTGCCGCCTATTGGGACGGCAGAAACGCTGTCGGTGAACCCGTCGCAAGTGGTGTCTATTTCTATACATTGTCCACGGAGTCCACACGCGACTCCGTTACCGCGGACGATTTCACCGCAACACGAAAGATGTTAATACGAAAGTAACCTCTATAGGGCTCACGCATTCCGCCTTAAAGTCCCCCTGATAAGGGGGATTTAGGGGGTTTATAGTAAAATCCAAAAATAAGCAGACACTTGTAGCATAGGAAATCGTTGGTTTCCTGTGCATCGTAGCAAAGGAGAACGCACTTATGAACCGAGAAACCCGCATCGCAATCATAACAACTGTCACGCTTCTCACATCTATTATTTTCGCAAGTTGTGATGTGTCAATCGACAACGCGCAACCAGAAATTGATCCGATAGACGACCAAACCCTTGAGATTAACGATATGCGGAAGATCCGTGTCAACATCACCGATGCGGATATTGACGACACACATAGCATCAATGCATCTTCTGATAATTTTTTGATCGTAGCCATCGTTTCAGTTGATGGAGATGCTCTTACCATCATTGCCAACACACCCGGAATAGCAACCATCACGGTCACTGCCACAGATGACAGCACACAAGACAACGCTATTTCAATGCCTGTAACATTCCAAGTCACTGTCAATGCCCCTCCTATTAACAAAGGAATATGTGCTGTAGGTATGACATTGCAACCCGGAGAAAGTTGCACTTACACTGTGGATCAGGTACCGATTACCTTTTATGTCAATCAAGATAATCAAGGCTGTAGAAAAACCGATCATACGTATACAACCGAAATCTTTGGACTTCCAGTCACGATTAATGTGGAATTCCTATGTGCAGACGAGGATATAACAGGTGAGGAGATCAATATCAGCGGCGATAATCCGTTTGATAGAGATTTCCATGCCAGCAAAAATCGTGATGGCAGCTGGACAATTGATAAAATTCGATAAGGAGAACCAATGCATGAAAACGGCTCTATATTTCACACTCACACTGAATTTGAGAAAATGCTTTAGTGCTATTTTTTTAAGACCAAAACATCCGTGCAGAGATCTGCTATGTTGGATAATTCTATTCACATTCGTATTTCAGTGCGGTTGCGGCTATATGCTAAAACGGAAATTGACTGCACCCGCCGAGTTTCAATCCTTTGATAGCAGCTCACCCTTCTTAAAGGCACACATGCATGACGGTCGAGTCTATATTTTGTCATCGTGGAAAGTTGATTCAGAAAACCGAACGGTGATAGGACAAGGCAAACTCCTCAATACCAACCGAGAAACTTTGGAAACCGGAGTATTGACGATACCCATCGATTCAGTTGCGATTTTTGAAACGAACACCCAGCACATTCCCCCAGAAGTCAAAATGCGGACCTTAATCGGTGTAGGTAACCTGGCGCTCACCGGAGGCATGGTGGCGGTATTAGCGTCTTATACTCCAATTCTTGGATCGTGTCCGACCTTTTATGTTTCAGACGGTGATCAACCCATCCTTCAAGCGGAAGGGTTTTCCGCGAGTGTAGCACCTTCTCTTGAAGCGTCAGATATCGATGCTTTGTATCGTGCACGACCCACGGATCGTCGTTTTAAAGTGCAAATGAAAAATGAAATGCTTGAAACCCATGTCGTGCGACACGTCGATCTGCTCGCAGTAAAACGGCAGATAGGTGGACGGGTTTTCCAAACTGCTGATGGCACTTTTTGGGAAGCTGACACAATTGTTGAACCCTGTGCTGCCACTGCGGCGGAAGGAGATTGTCTGCCCCTACTGCGTGCTGTTGATGGACAGGAACGATTCAGTGAGGCAGACCCCGAATACCTTGCGACGCGCGAAACACTTGACCTTGAATTTGAGAACGTGCCGGTTGATAGCGATGGATTAGTCATCGCTGCTCGGGAATCTCTGATGAGCACATTTCTGTTTTATCAGGGACTATCTTACATGGGTCGCTCCGCAGGACAATGGATAGCTGCTTTTGAAAGAGGTGATACAAACGTTAAAAAAGCGGTTACGGGTATCGGTCAGACACTTGGGGGCATCGAAGTGCTTTTGCAGGACGATACAGGTAAGTGGGTTTCCGTAGACGAAGTCAAAGAAACGGGACCCTTAGCCACGGATGTCCACCTTGTGAAATTACCCCCTCTAAAGCGCGAACGCGTGAACATTCGCCTGCGTCTCACAAAGGGGCATTGGCGGCTTGACGCAGTTCAATTGGTTAAATTAGGTAAACAACTTGACCCCGTTCGACTGTCTCCTATCGCAGTCAATAAGGATGGCGTTAGTGCTGATGAGGCATATCAGTTGTTGACAGACCGAAAGGCGGCTTTAACAACATCACCGGGGGACGTATACACGCTCGTTTATCAACTGCCAAAGGATTTTGAGAGTTATGAGTTTTTCCTTGAAAGCCGAGGCTACTATCTGGAATGGATGCGTGAGGCATGGCTCGTAGATGAAAATCCTGCGCTTGCCGCGATGATGCTATTTAATCCTGAACGGGCATTGCGTGTTTTAGCACCCGAGTTTAAGAAGGTCGAAGTCGATATAGAGAAAAAATTCTGGGGGAGCCGTTATGAAAAACTTCAATAGATACACAAGTTTGCCCATACTATTGTTGGTACTCATTTATGTTGCTGGTTGTGGTCGAACAACAACCTATAGTACAACCGCACCAATAGGGTGGCTTCCGTCTGTCTCCACTGCTCAACATGAAAGTTATGGGGGTTGGGTCACCGTTAGATATCATACCGGAGATTCAGAAGGGGAAGCGCATGGCGAGTTAATAGCGATACATCCGAGTCAAATATTTATTTTTATCGAGCAGGAATTGACTCATATTTCTATTGATAGTATCACTCAGATGAAATTAACGACAGTTCAACTTTCTGGGGATACCCTCGTGGATAAGCATAGACAAATGATGTATCCTGTGAAACCTTTGGATGAATTTCGTGCGTATGCGCGTTTTCCTCAGGGATTGCCTGAAGGCATTGATATACAATCCTTGAGCCCCAAGAACGAACGTTGGATTTTCCTTCGACCCGAAGAGCTATCTCCTTAAGTATACCTTTTCCCACTCGGTATATCTTTGCTGCACCAATTTTGATTCGGTCTATGTGAATATCTCAATTGAGTTGATTACACTCTCTAAGAGGAGGTTAATGAGATGAAAAAAAGTTCAGCATTTTATGTCTTCGTTCTTTTAACGATGTTATTGACGTTTAGTCCGCCCTTTGTAACCCTTGCCCAACAGAATTTGATGGCAGAGGCCATAGCCGATGCAGAACGAGATGCCCAGCAGTATGCTGATCCAGGGCATTGGTTTTTAATGGGTTGCATCTTACAGGGTAATCCGACTAAGGTGGATGAAAGTATTTCTTTGCCTCCCACAAGGCTCCTCGGCAAATCGCCAGAATATATCCGCGTCTACGCCGCTACCTATGGTGAAAAAGTCAAAAAGATTCGGACTACCAGCGTCAGAACGGGCTGTTTGCTCCTCGGTATAGGCTCCTGTGCTGGGTTCGCAATAATGATGTCAGCTGACGAATTCTAAGTAATGTGAGTTGCTGCATTGCAACCATTATTTGGTGTATATTTTGGTTTTCTAATTAAGTTTGTGTAGCCTTTGCTTTCTCACGTGTTTCAGTTGAAGTTAGGTTCGCGTTTCTCAAAGAATGCCTCGAAACCTTCAGCGGCTTCGGGGCTCCGGGCAGCATTTGTGATCGCTCGCGTCTCCTGCTCCATCTGGGATTCCAATGATTCTGTCCATGCACTATGGAATAGCCGCTTGGTCGCCCCGATTGCCTGTGTCGGTCCCGATGCAAGTTGTGCAGCGAGTGCTTGGGCTTCGGATAGTAGAGCATCATCCGGGACCACCCGGTTGATCATCCCCCATGCTTCCGCTTCCCTTGCTGAGAGTATCCGGTTGGTCACATACAACTCAAATGTCCGCCGGAATCCCACAAGTCGCGGCAGGAAATAGGTTGCGGCGCAATCCGGTGTTAGTGCAAGCCTCGAATAAGCCATCTTAAACCGCGCCGATGCCGCTACTAATGCCATATCTCCGATCAATGCCAAGCTCATCCCCGCCCCGGCTGCCGTCCCGTTGATAGCACAAATCAGCGGCGCGTCCATCCGTACGAAGCGTGAAATAGCCGCATGTAGCCACGTCGTAAGTAACTTAATCTCGGATGCCATTTTGGTACCCGCGGGTGGAAATTGCTTCAGATCTGCACCGACGCAGAACATCCTTCCTGCCCCCGTCAACACAGCCGCTCGTACCTCAGGATCGTCATCGCAGCGGATTGAGGCATCCATGAGTTCTTGTGCCATCTGCATCGTTAGTGCGTTTCCTGCTCGTGGCCGGTTGAGCGTAATTGTAGCCACGCCATCGCTCAAAACCCAGCCCAGTGTTTCGTAGTTGGGCATATAACCCCTTTCTATATAATCCGGATTATCTTGATGGTATGCCAGGTCTTGGGTTCAGCAATAGGTTCACCGTCAAGCAGCATACCTTCAATATGGCATTGAATAGCCTCTGCATAGAATACTTCGCGTTCTTCTATCTTTTTGTAATTTGGATTCCATCTATCCCAGCCTGCTTGTCCACAGATGCTTGATAATGTCTGTCTCGTCAGGAGCAATTTGACTCACGAAATTATACTATTTTTCGATAATGTTATCAGATTACCGTTTTTCGTGGCAGGCGTGGCACTGCGGAACAAACTAAAAGTTTGTTTTACATAAAGAAACATTTATTAACAGAAAGGGTATTATAACACAGAATAAGGGATTCTGTCAAAAAATAACCCTGGACGGTTCCTATCCGAATTGGACATCAAACGAGTTTTGTGGTATACTAACAGGACTTACGCAATTTTGACTACAGTCCGTTCTGTTAGATGAAATTTTTTGGAAGACACAGCGTTTTTGTAGCACAAACTGGAAAGTTTATGCTACAAAAGAGCAGCATGCGTAAGTCCTGATTAATACAAGTTGCCGGTTTGTAGCATAACCTGTTAGGTTGTGCATAAGAGGACGCAGACTAACAGTCTACGCTACAAGGGACTGAACAGGAGACCAACAGTTTCCTATTCTACAAAGGACGCAGGCTAAATGAAGATTGATTTTTTCCTTCGGTCCTTTCTTTGGTAGTCCGGTTCGGTTGGAAACCGAACCTACCAGGCCTGGGGAAATATAGAATTACCGAAATATTTTATCAATCTTCATACAGCCTACGCTACAAAAAATCTATGAATAATGGCAATATATTTAGCTACAAAAGGAGAAATTTTATTGTGAAAAGAACGCAGTTTTTCGTATTCTTGACGCTATTTTTTATTTTTATCGCTTATCAACCCAACACTTTTGCCCAGGATTCACCGCAATGGCATCTACCTGAAGGTGCCGCGGCACGACTCGGTAAAGGGTGGTTATATGAAATTCAGTACGCACCCGATGGCACACAACTCGCTGCTGGCGGCACGCTTGGCGTTTGGATTTATGACACTGCAACCTATGAAGAAATTAGGTTATTGCATGGGTATGGCTGGGGCGTTTCGGCAATTGCGTATTCGCCTGACGGCACGATGCTCGTGAGTGGCAGCGCGAACGGGACTATCCGCTTGTGGAATCCCGAAACCGGTGAACTGCTACAGACGCTTGACGAACACAGCAGGAGCGTCCGGAGCCTCGTCTTCAGTGCGGATGGTGCTATACTTGCGAGCGGTAGTAGAGACCGGACGGTGTGTCTGTGGAACTCGGAAACGGGTGAACTTCTACATACACTTCGCGGACATACCGACGGTGTCAGCAGTGTCGCTTTCAGTGCGGATGGCGGCACCGTCATCAGTGGGAGTCGAGACGATACGATCAAGATATGGGATGTTACCACAGGCGAACTCCTGCAGACCCTTGAAGCACATCGAGATAACGTCCAAAGTGTTGTCCTAAGTCCTGATGGCGAAACGCTTGCAAGCGGGGATCTGAACGCTGTTATCCATCTATGGGACACAGCAACATGGACGATCAAAAACACGCTTCTGGGGCATACGTCTCATATCTATGACATGAAATTTAGCCCGGACGGGAGTCTGCTCGCGAGTGCCGGTGAAGATGATACTGTCTGGGTTTGGGATGCCTCCACAGGCGAACCTATACAGACGATCGCTGAACATGCCGCCGATGTGTTTGGACTCGCTTTTACACCGGACGGTTCGGTGCTTTCGACTGGCGGATGGGACGCTTCCATACATTCATGGGACCCTCTAACAGGTGAGCATCTCAGTCTAAGAACGATCACAGGACATACCGATGCCGTTGCGAGTGTCACCTATAGTGCTGATGGCAGGATCCTTGCCACCCGGAGTTGGGACAAAACCATCCGACTCTGGGATGCGGACACAGGGCAACTCCGGCATATCCTCAGCGGTCACCAAGATGATGTCGATGTTGTTGTCTTCGCACCTGACGGCAGGACCCTTGCAAGTGGCAGCCAAGACAATACCGTTCGGTTATGGGATGCGATTACAGGCGAGCACATCAAGACGCTCAGAGGACATTATTCCTATCTGATTAGCCTCGCGTTCAGCCCGGATGGGAGTATCCTCGCAAGCGGTAGTGAAGACGACAGCATCCGTTTGTGGAATGTCGGGACAGGTCGGTATATGGGAGGATTTTGGGAGCATGAAGCCGGTGTCGAGACGCTCGCATTCAGTCCTGATGGCACCATCCTTGCCAGTGGCAGTCGTGACGATAAGATTATCTTATGGGACCTGGAAACCCGCGACGTTGTACACACAATCAGTGAACATGAAGACGATGTTTGGACGGTTGCGTTCAGTCCGGACGGCACCAAACTCGCAAGCGGCGGTATTGACACCGTTTCTCTATGGGATGTTGCTACGGCGGAACTTCTCCAGACATTCCGCAGACCGATCGACCGAGAGATACTTGTAGATGCCCCAGGAGAGTTAACAGAAGACGTACCGACCGACCTCCCCGCGAATGCTACAAGTATTGTCTTTAGTCCAGATGGTAAAGTGCTTGTCAGTGGCAGTTATGATGCAACAATCCGTTTGTGGGACACCGCCACAGGGGAGCAGCTGGAAACCCTTGAGGGTCATACATATTCAATCACAAGTGTCGCTGTGAGTCCGGATGGCAGCACTATTGCGAGCGGAAGTGTTGACGGCACTGTCATTCTGTGGGCATTCCCACTCCCGATCAGCGTAGAACACGTTCTCACCGTACTCGCTGACGTGAACAAGGACGGTGTATTAAATATACTGGATTTGGTACTGGTTGCATCGAGTTTTGGGGCTTCTGGTGAGAGTCCCGCGGATCTGAACCGTGATGGTGTCGTAAATCTTTTGGACCTTTATCTGATTTCTAACGCGTTGGACAGTGTCGGAGCCGCACCCTCCGTCCAGTCCGTTTCCAAAGGACAATTGACTGCAGTACAGGTGCAGGCGTGGTTGACGCTTGCTAAGCGAGATTTGTCCCAAATTATGCTGACCGCAGAACCGGATATGCTTTCGTACCGACGCGGAATTCAGGTTTTGGAGCAGATTTTGAAAAACTTGTTGCCCACAGAGACAGCACTCCTCGCGAATTACCCGAATCCATTCAACCCAGAGACGTGGATACCGTATCAGTTGGCAGCCCCTGCAGACGTTACGTTAACCCTCTACGCTGCAGATGGGACAATCGTGCGCACTTTGTCACTGGGGTATCAATCTGCGGGTATTTATCAAAGCAGAAGCCGTGCGGCGTATTGGGACGGTAAAAACGAATTCGGTGAATCTGTTGCGAGTGGTGTCTATTTCTACACGCTCACCGCAGGCGATTTCACTGCTACGCGCAAGATGTTGATACGGAAGTAGGATTGATCGAAAAATATGTGTTTTGATCTATATAGGACTTACGCAGTCCCACTGCAGGCGGGGTTTGGAACCCCGCCTTCTATAGATGTCTCGTTAATTGTAGGTTTGCTATAAGCATTAAAAATAGGATTTACGTATTTTTTTATGAAATTCTACATAATACGTGAGTCAGGCGAGGTTACAAACCTCGCCTGCAAGGAGAGGGTTTTCTGTTTTTAAAGTGTCTATATATTTTCGGGCTTTACTATAAAAATAGGATTTACGTATTTTTTTGTGAAATTCTACATAATACGTGAGTCATAGGTGTCAATTTTAGAGACAAGGTATGCTTTTAACTTTGAAAAAGTCTTTGAGCCGAAACACCTATGGTTCGGTTTGAAACCGAACCTACCGGGTCTGGGGCCGAGAATGTTTTCGCGTAGAATCCGGTTCGGTTAGAAACCGAACCTACCGGGCCTGGAGAAAATATAGAATTACCGAAATATTTTCTTAATCTTCATCAAACCGCACCTACCGGGCCCCCTTCCCAATTTTCTTATGTGCTTTTCTTGCTTATGAAATGCATTTATGCCATAATACTTGTCAAATAAGGAAACAACTTCTCGATCAACTTGGGTAAAGGGGTAACCGAAAATATGTTTAAAACCTTAGAACGCAGGTACAAAGGCTTGTCCGACGTTCTGGTTGTAGGTCTCCTATTCCTGTTTCCCTTCTTTATGATTACCGGTTGTGGACCCCTGGTAACCACCGATCCGCAATCCGATCTGCTACGTGAGGATTCACGTGAAGATTCGCGTGCTAAAAAAGTGTGGCCCGTGAAGCGGACGCTCGTCAGCAACGAAACGAACTGTATTGCAGCAGATGCAGAGAACGTATGGATTGCAACAACGCGCGGGGTTTCGCGTTGGAAACGTCAGCAGGATCAGTGGGTACACTATACCATGGAAGATGGATTGGCAAACGATAGGGTGAACGCCGTCGCCATTGATGGGCAGTGGGTCTGGTTCGCCACAGATGAAGGCGTAAGTCGCTACGACATACAAACGGACACCTTCGTGACCTTCCGAACCATTGACGGTTTAGCGAGCGACCTGGTCTCCTCTATTGCTGTAGATGGAAACTATGTCTGGTTCGGAACGTCTAATGGACTCAACCGCTATGACAAAACGATTGACAGTTGGGCGGTCCGTACCCGGAAAGACGGCTTGGTCAGTAAAATAATTACGACCATCGCCGTCGAACCGGAATACGTCTGGGTCGGCACGGATAGAGAGATAAACCCGGATCCGCATGGGTGGGACGAGGATCCGAGGTTCAGTAGGGGTGGCGTGAGTCGTTATCATCGGGATACCGATTCTTGGAATAACTATACGAAATCAGATGGCTTGATAGACAGCGAGATCGCTACGATTGCAGTGGACGATGACAGCGTTTGGTTCGGCACCCAAAAGGAAGGGGTCAGTCAATACAATCAGGTTGACCAGACATTCATCAAAACGTATACGAAGACCGACCTGCTGGAAAGCAATATGATGACCTCTATCCGTGCGGATGGTTTCCAAATCTGGTTTGGAACTGCCAACGCGGGTGTCCACCGGTTCATCAAGCCCGTTAATACGTGGGTGCATTACACCGAAGCAGATGGATTATCGAGCAATCATGTGAGTTGGATTACCACGCACGGCAATGATGTCTGGTTTGCGAGTAAAGAGGATGGCGTGAGCCGCTTCGATAAGGTGACAGGTGAATGGACAATTTACAAGCAAGCCGATTTTCTCGCCGACAACGATGTTCGCGCGATAACGCGTGGGACGGATGGCGACCTCTGGATAGCAACCGTCGCTGGCATCTCTGTCTACGCCCCACAAACGCGCAGCTGGGAAACCATCTCGAAAGAAGACGGGCTGCCGACACCTTACATCACGTCAATATTTGTTAGCGAACAGCCATCAGCGATCAGCCATCAGCAAGAGAACGTCCCTTCATCAGAAACCTCTTTGCTGACAGCCGAAAGCCGAGGGTCTCCGACAGTCATTTGGATTGGCAGCGATCGAGGGCTTGGCACGCGAGCGTATATCGGCAGCGAATGGACATTTCATACACCGCGGAATAGCGATCAGCAAGACAGCCGTCAGCAAACAGCGGACAGCAAAGAGATGTTGATGAATCAGAAACCTCTTAATGCTGAAAGCCGAAAGCCGAAGGGCTCCGATAGCCATCTTGCCGAGAGCCGAGGGTCTCCGACAGCCATTCACAGTGAAGCTTTCGTGACGGCAGTTGATGCCGATGCGACGCAGTCTGATCCTATTATCTGGCTCGGTACCAGTTTGGGACCTGCCATGTATGACGCGACGTCTCAAAAATGGACGCAGCTTGACGTGCCGGGGTCCTCAACCGCTACGGAAGCGGCGGCTGCCCCCAAAAATCCGCTTATCTTATCTGTCCTTGTTCGCGATGGCAGTGTTTGGTTCGGTGGCGTTGACGGTGTTTGGCGGTATTCGATCGCTGATAAAAAGATGCACCGTGCTACCGATGGGCTTCCCAACGCTTATGTGAATGTCCTACTCTCCGCAGGCGAAGAAGGAGAAGAGACGATGTGGGCAGGCACGCACCAAGGGCTCGCAAGATATGACAAAATCCGGCAACGTTGGTTACCACTCTCCTTTAACGCGCAATTGCCTTCTCCCAATGTGACTGCACTCGCTTTTCGAGAGGGGGTTCTCTGGATCGGGACACCGAAGGGTCTCGGAAGTTACACAATCGTTTCCAATTCTTGGAATGCGCTCTCGAACGTGCCGTATAACATTCGCGACATCTTATGTGAAGATGAGACGCTTTGGCTGGCGACCGATATCGGCCTCGTTGAATATCATTGGAAAAATAGCCGTCAGCAAACAGCCGTCAGCCGTCAGCCGTCAGCAAACAGCGGAGAGGTTTCTGATGAAGTTACGCCTCTTGCTGATAGCCATCTTACTGATAGCCGTCAGCCGTCAGCCGACAGCCGTCAGCCATTGATAAAAATACATCAATCCCGTCCGATGCGGGAGCCGTTCCTTGAGACACTGGTTTCAAACATCACGTTTGATGGCGATTACATCTGGTTCAACAATTGGGAGTCTTCACCGAACGGGGGTATCGTGCGGTTTCATCGTCCGACAGAAACATGGCGGCGTTTCACACGTTTAGATATTCTGCGGTTCACGCAGAAAAGGTCCATGACGGTTGTGCGTTGGATCTATGTGGACACGGATGCCGTCTGGTTCACCACGGATTACGGTGTGCTACGTTACGATAAGATGGCGGATACGTGGCAACATTGGACGACCGCGGATGGACTCTCTACAGACGATGTAGATAAGATTGCAGTCAGCGAGCAGAGTGTCTGGGTCATCCCGATGATAGGCTTGGAGTTAAACCATTATAGTAAAGCGACGCAGACATGGCGGGTCGTTGAAGAAGAGGATAACCGCGAAATTGAGCGGATAAAGTCCCTTGGCGTTGATGGATCGAACGTCTGGTTTGCGTCTGGCAGAGGGTTGACGCGGTACAATGAGATTACGCGTGAATGGAAGAATTTCGGACCCCGGGATGGACTCGCGGGTAGAGGCGCGGAATGGATTACTGTAGATGACGATTTCATCTGGGTTGCGCGTTCGGAATGGGACAGAGGCAGCAACCGTCCACTCTCACGATACGATAAGAAAACAAAGAGATGGACAACGTTTTCGACGAATGACGTGCTCGCCGCGAAGACCATTAGACGCATAATCGCAACAGAGAAGGATGTCTGGATACTCTACAGACCGTGGGATGACGCGGGTGTCACGCGATATGACCGGCGCACAAAAGAGTGGACGACAATCCGATCTGGACGCGGAACGCTCGAACTCGCAGCCGATGACGACTATCTCTGGTTAGCTGCACCCAACGAAGGGCTACGACGGTTCCATTTCGCCTCTGGCACTTGGACAACGTTTAAAGATATCAAAGGGCTGCTCCATAATCATGTCGGTGAGTATGGGCTTGCAGTGGATAAGGATTATGTATGGGTGGGAACCTTGCGCGGGCTTTCGCGTTATGACAAACGGAAAGAATCCTGGACTCCGTTGACGGCACTGCCTACGCTCCTTGGACGCACCATCCGGACGGTAGATACAGATGAGCGTTTCGTCTGGGTCGGCTCCGATAAAGGGATGTCCCGCTACGACAAGGTTTTAGGCACTTGGAAAAATTATCAGCAGGAGGGGGGCCACGAACACATAGAGACCCACGGGGGGCATTGGGACCGACATGGACGGAAAAAGAGAAGCGCGCTCTCCGATAACGTTGTGAGTTCTATCGTAACCGATGAACAATACGTCTGGATCGGGACACGCGACGGCGCGAACCGTTTTGATAAGATCGCGTTGCGGTGGGATCAATACAGAACCGAGCACGGGTTGCCTGCAAATAATATAACTTCTGTCAGCAGCGACGGCAATAGCATCTGGGTCGGAACGAATTCCGGGATTGGGAAGTATCCGCGTACAGCCGATGACCTCAACGCATGGATTACCTACACATCTGGCACTGAAATCCAACCGTCCGCGGTATCTAAGGAGTTCGCAGAATCGTTGGTTACCGATCAAATTTGGTGTATCACGGCGAGCAAGCGGAACGTCTGGGTCGGCACCCGCCGAGGTGTCAGCAAATACGATGTCGGTAGAGACCTCTGGAAGACGATCACAATGGAAGACGGTCTCGCTAGCGATGAAGTCAGTTGTATCGCTCTTGATGGCGATAATGTCTGGTTTGGTAGCGATCGTGGGGTGACGCTCTATAATGAAAAGACAGACGTATGGACTGGCTATACGACAGAAGATGGACTCGCAAGCGACAAGGTTACCACTATCGGGGTTGATGGCAAAGAGGTCTGGATCGGCACTTACAATGCCGGCGTCAGCCGGTTTGAGCAATTGACGGATACATGGACGACTTACACACGGGATGACGGTTTGACACATAACGGTATCCTTTCGATGGCTGTTGATCGTAACTATATTTGGTTCGGTACATATCGAGGGTTAAGCCGCTTTGATAAACGCACAGGAACTTGGACAACCTTCACAGAGTCATACGGACCGGAAGACATTTTGAGGTGAAGATAGTTATCGGTCTTGATTCTTACCCCCCTGATAAGGGGGGCAGGGGGGTTTCTTCATTGTACATACCTTATAACAAAACGCTAACCCAAAAGGCGCGTCAAAACCGTAAAAACCCAACCCCGGCAGAAAAGAAACTCTGGTACGAGGTATTGGGTAACAAACAATTGGACAATCTAAAATTCACTCGTCAAAAACCCTTGGGTGAATATATTGTTGATTTTTATTGTGCTGAACTCATGCTTGTTATTGAAATTGATGGGGATACGCACGCGGATCAAGAACAGTACGATAAACGCAGAACTGAGAATCTAAACAAATACGGTATTGAAGTGGTTCGATATACCAACGCAGAGGTGCTAAATAATCTTGAAGGGGTGTACCAAAATTTATGTGAGCGCATATCTGTGATAAAATCCCTTAAATCCGCAACCCGCTAAATCCGGAACTCTTTATTCATGTTATCAGGGGACTTTTATACTTTTAACCCCCTAAATCCCCCTTATCAGGGGGACTTTGACACTTTTAACCCTAAATCCGCTTATCAGGGGACTTTTATACTTTCTTATCAGGGGGACTTTTATACTTTTAACCCCCTAAATCCCCCTTATCAGGGGGACTTTTATACTTTTAACCCCCTAAATCCCCCTTATCAGGGGGACTTTTATACTTTTATAGTGAAGCCCATAATTATTGGAACCCATCAAGTCGAATCACTTCCAATGTTATTCCCCCCTGATAAGGGGGGTTAGGGGGGTTATCTTTGTAAAAGTGTTGATTTATTTTCCGATTTTACTATAACCCCCTAAATCCGCTTATCAGGGGGACTTTGACACTTTTAACCCTAAATCCGCTTATCAGGGGGACTTTGACACTTTCTTATCAGGGGGACTTTGACACTTTTAACCCTAAATCCGCTTATCAGGGGGACTTTTATACTTTCTTATCAGGGGACTTTGACACTTTTAACCCCCTAAATCCGCTTATCAGGGGGACTTTTATACTTTTATAGTGAAGCCCATAATTATTGGAACCCATCAAGTCGAATCACTTCCAATGTTATTCCCCCCTGATAAGGGGGGTTAGGGGGGTTATCTTTGTAAAAGTGTTGATTTATTTTCCGATTTTACTATAACCCCCTAAATCCCCCTTATCAGGGGGACTTTGACACTTTTAACCCCCTAAATCCCCCTTATCAGGGGGACTTTGACACTTTTAACCCCCTAAATCCCCCTTATCAGGGGGACTTTGACACTTTTAACCCTAAATCCGCTTATCAGGGGGACTTTTATACTTTCTTATCAGGGGACTTTGACACTTTTAACCCCCTAAATCCCCCTTATCAGGGGGACTTTGACACTTTTAACCCCCTAAATCCCCCTTATCAGGGGGGTAGGGACTTTGATAGAAAAAATAATGCAAATAAACACAGGTATCCAAAAGTGCCTGATCCTCGGATTTCTCCTTTTAATGTTCAACGGTGCCCTCGCGTTCCGCGCGGATGCAGAGGACGTTTATAGTCTATTTGGCAAGTTGTTCTTGTCGGGACGTGTCGAATACGATTTCACGAACCGACGAAACTTCCTCGCTGGCACAGAGGAGGAACAGGTCAGGCAAGATACTTTCGATTTCGATCGCCTCTTTCGGCGCGGTTTCCACAGCGTTATGGTGATTGAGGAGACCGCAGGGAGCGTCAAGAATATCCTAAGTCTCGGAGAGGTGCCGACAACCTTCACGAAATTCACCTTCGATCAGATCGACTTGAGCGGTGTCCGTTGGGAAGTTCGATCCAACTATACCGATTGGACAATTCTAATGGTACCGGGGCTGCTGAACCGACTGAACGGGCAAGAGGGGCAGACAGAAGGCTCCGGTATCGGCTTACGCGAGGTAACAAAGTTCGGCAAGTCGCAGCTCGGACTTTCTTGGTATTTCCGTGAAGTTCCGGTGTGGGCGGTGGACTTGGAAACCAATTTTACCAACTACGGTGTGAAAGCAGAGGTGGCGATCACGCCGAAAAACGCATTGCAAAAGAACCTGCGTTCACGGTTCGATGCGACGACGACAGTTTTCAAAGCCTTCCGAACTGTCGGTGATACAATCTTTCAGGCGGAGGCGTTTCGCGTCGGTCCACGATTTGATGCATCCCGCTCCGTCGGCGACAACGATGACCAGGACCGCTATTCCGATAACACATTTCTTGATCCGCCTTCACTGATTATTCCCGGCGATTTGGATAAAAATAACAACGGTATCTTTGACTATGAGGACGATATTCTACTCTTTGATGTCGATGAGGATTTCCTTGATGAAAGTGATCGGAACAATAACGGCATCCGGGATGAAGAAGAAAATGACCTTGATCCGAATTACGAGTTTGATGTCGGGCTACAGGGGATGCGTCTGTTTATGAACCGGAAGGTGAGTGGTCAGGCGAGTGTCGTAGATATTGATCTTGGGCTACAAGTCGAAAAAAATATCAAAAAGGAGGTTCGGTTAGGGAGCCGAACCTACGGGAGTTCAACGAAAGCGTTCGCGAACCTCGTTTACCGGAAAGAGCTCGCTCGCGCGTCTTCGCTCATTTTCGAGAACGAACTCAAATTCGTAAAGGATCAGATTCCCGACGAAACGTGGTATTACGCTGGGTTTTTGGGGAGCCGAGATGAACGCCTCTATCGGTCCCAACCGGAAATCCAGGAAATGGAGAGATCGGGGGATCTCCAATTCTTCTATGTCGATGGCGGTGTTGAGGTCGAGAAACGACGTAGGGATCCGCTATTGATGCAGAACGATCTCATTAATACTGCGAAAATCACGTATGAATATCTCGGCATTGATCGGATGGTCACGACGGCGCGCGCCAAGATTCAGTATGACATCGATTTTGACAGGGATAATGAACACTATGAAGTCGGCATTTTCAAAACGCTCTACCGTTTGCGCCCCTCCAAGTCTTTGGAGATTAGTCCGATGTTCAAGTATACCATCCGCAACGGTTTTCGGATGGCGGAGGACCGGATCGAATACCTTCCGCTAAGTGCGGAGATTGATGGCGAGGAGATATCGCGTGGACTGCGATTGCGAGAGATTGAACGGACATACGTGCGGGATATGGCACCAGCACTTATCCTTAAGGTTGTCTATCAGTTCACGAAAACCATCAAGCTCACAGGTGGCGGTCAGGTCCTTCTGTTCAACGATATGCTTGAAGACGACAACGATTTTGTCCGTCAAGCCCTTTTAGCGGAGATGGAAAAAAGTTTTGTCGCTTACGAGAAACAGATGTTTCTGCATATCGGTGCGCGTTACATAGACCAGCGCGCAATCGGTGATGTCAACGATCAGAACTACATGGAAATTTTTGTGCGCGTCTTCGGCAAATTCTAAAAAAATGGTGAAAATGTACATATTTCATAGTAGCACTGCAGTTTTTAAACGCGTTTCCGTTTAAAGCGAGACATAATATTGGTTAAAAAAGGTAAATTGGACTGCTTCGCGGGGGTAATATTGTCTATTTCAACCTCAACGAATTCCGCTGTAATATCTGAAGATGTTTGATCAGGCAATTTTGACGTGGGCTTCGGAATAATCTCTCCATCTTCTTGTAGACACTCGATATGAAATTTCATAGCTTCAGCGATCTCTTTTCGTGTTTCCTCAAGCGTATCGCCTACTGCTACACATACAGGAAGATCTGGGGCATACGCACTATAATTCATATCGCCTTGTTCAAAAATTACAAGATAACGCATTCGTTAAAAGTTCCTTTATTTTAAAGATGCTTGTTTAAGAATGGAGTTCAATGTATGCGGGTGAATATCTTTACCCATTTTTCCTGGAACTGTTACTTTGCCGGATTTAGTTGGGTGTCTAAAATGCCTGTGACTGCCTTTTATTTTGTGAAGAAACCAACCATCATCTGTAAGTAATTTGATGACTTCTCTAACTTTCATTGTTGATGTCCGGGTTTAACGTCTCCTACAAGACGCGGATCTCAGAGTTTTACTTTAGATATTAAACCATAAAAGTTACCAAAAGTCAAGTAAACGTTGCGTGTGCTCAGGGCCATTTAGTTCTCGGTTCCAATCTTGATTTTGGTTGACATAAGTTAACGTTTGGACACAATATCGCGAGCACAGCTCGCTCCTACAGAAGAGGTATATTCACAGAAATAAAGTGAATATTTAAAACTAAATGGCCCTGGCGTGTGCTAAATTTTTGGTAGGGGCCTACGGCACTGTTTACGCCATTTCAACAACGATACCTAACCCCTCCGCTTCCGCCGCTGCGAGCACTGCTGCCCCCGCAACCGCGTCCTGTACCGCCACGCCGACCGATTTGAAAAACGTGATTTCGTCATCTGACTGCCGCCCTTGTTTATCGCCGTTGACAATCTCACCGATTTCTGCATCGATTGTAGCGTTCGGAATAATTAGATCACCCGCCTCTTCTAAACAGGCTTCCCGTGAATCGACCACGATTCGGTGTGCCTTCCTGATTGTCGTCGTATCCACTTCCCGTTTCTCGGGTACAAACGTCCCAACGGCTGTGATATGTGTCCCCTGTTTTAAGGCGTTCCCATCAAAAAGTGGCGTTGCCGATGTCGTTGCGCAGATAACGATGTCAGCGTCCGCAACGACCTGTTCAGAATTACGGACGAGATGGACCGTCGGTGCATCCGTCCACGCCGAAATCTCAGCGGAGAGTTGTCGTGCAGAGGCTTCCGTCCGACTCATCAGGTTCACACGTGTGATGTCTCTGACCGCCATTACCGCTTGCAGCTGCGCTCTCGCTTGTACACCTGCGCCGAAGAGTCCAACCGTTTCTGCATCCTGCCGAGCGAGCAGGTCTGCCGCCACGCCGCCACCGGCACCTGTCCGGATAGCCGTGAGGCTGGCACCGTCCATGAACGCTTTTGGCGCGCCTGTCGCTGGGTCAAGCACTAAGACGGTCGCGGTGATACGTGGTAACCGCGATTTCCTTATCGGGTTCTCGTCATAAACCGAGACGACTTTGATTCCGAAATCGTTCCGTTCAGGGAGATAGGCGGGCATGATGAGCGTAACGCCGTTGTCGGTGGAGATGTGTTGCCGCGGGGGTGCGATCGCTTTCCCTGCCGACAATTGCGCGTAAGCGTGCCGCATTGCGTCAACCGCTTTCGGCATCGGCAACGCCGCACGAACATCCGCAGCCGAGAGAATTCTAATGGACATAATTTTCTCTTTTCTTTTTCCCGGGCCCGGTAGGTTCGGTTTGCAACCGAACCGGATTCAACAAGACAACCTTGAAGCGATCTCAGCCCCATGTTTGGTAGTTTCGGTTTTTCCGTGTGTCAATGTTTGGGTGTGTGTTCCGGCGCAGTTTCAAACAGCGCCTACTTTTCGGATGTCTTGTAGTTTCGGTTTGATGAAGTCTAATAAAATATTTCGGTAATTCTATATTTTCTCCAGGGCTGGTAGGTTCGGTTTTCAACCGAACCGGATTCAACACGAAAACCTCTCAATATTCCATTTGAAATTTGCATCGCCAATGTGGATAATCGCGAGGTGCTTCCACTATTCCAGCTCTTACCGGATTCGCATAGCAGTAACGGATAGTATCGTTTAATGCAGCGTCATCTCGAATCCCCCAATCTGTATAACCTTTCTGCCAAAAGGCACCCTCCGTCGATAACTGTTTGTTAATTTCACGTGCAGTATAACGTTTTATAGAATGCAAAACTTTCGCGAGCGTCTGCTGCTCTCCGAGTCTAATGACAGCATGTACGTGATCAGGCATCACCATAATACATATCCAGTGCAAACGTTTTTCTGCTTCCATCCAATCAAAGGTCTGAAAAATGATTGCTGCGATCTTGTTATCCGAGAGGATTCGTCGCCGCTTGTTGGTGACGATCACAATGTGGTAATATGTGCCTGGTATTGAATGCCTCCCTGTGCGTAAGGTGTGGCTGCGGTGTTTTGGAAAGGTTTTCATATCTAAAGTTTTCAAGAAAGGTTTTCGTATAAAATCCGGTTCGGTTTTAAACCGCACCTACCTTTTTTGTTTCTGATCGGGGTTGAAGAGATTTTTTATATTTTCAATTTTTCTGCGTGGATTCCGGTTCGGTTTTAAACCGCACCTACCTTTTTGTTTCTGAATGGGTCTGAAGAGGTTTTTGAAAGTTTCAATTTTTCTGCGTAGAATCCGGTTCGGTTTCAAACCGAACCTACCGGGCCTGGGTCCGAGGCGATTTTTTTCTAAAATTGACACTTATGGGTTCGGTTTTAAACCGCACCTACCTTTTTGGGTCACCCAACACATCCATCTTCGGGACAACCCCCAACCCCGGTTGCGTTGATGCTGCCATTCTACCGTTAACCCGTTGCGGCGCGCCCTCCGCTGTGCTGACGGTGACATAACTGTTAAAATCTGTCGCTGTGAAAAGGAATTCTGTGGGTGTGCTGTGCGCGAGGTGTGCAATCGCTGCGGTCGTAATATCGCCACCCCAGCTGTCCTCAATCGTCATCGCAACGCCGAGTTCAACGCAGAGGTCTCTGGCGAGTTTCGCTTTTGTCAAGCCGCCGAATTTACTGATCTTTATATTCACGACATCCATGGCACGGTCGGCATGCCCGCGCAATAAGGTATGGATACTGTCAATCGTCTCGTCAAGAACAAACGCGTGATCCGTACGCTGACGGATGGCGAGGCACTCTTCGTAGGAGAGGCAGGGCTGCTCGATATAGACATCCACATCGCGCACGCCCCGGACGACACGGGCAGCTTCGTGCATCAACCAACCGGTATTCGCATCCGCAATCAGGACATCTCCCGGCTCCATCAATTCGGCGACGGCGTGGATACGTTCAATATCGGTATTTGGATCGCTACCGACTTTCAACTGGAACTTACGGTAGCCTTCGGCGCGGTAGGTTGCAACCTTCGCTGCCATCTCATCTGGCGATTGTTGCGAGATCGCACGGTAGAGCATGAAATCCTCGCCGTATCTGCCACCGAGCAGTGTGCAGACGGATTGGCTTGAGGCTTTACCGAGGATATCCCAACACGCGATGTCGATCGCAGATTTCACGTACGGATGTCCCTTGAGCGCGATGTCCATCCGTCGGTTGAGCGGGAGCAGTTGTGTCGGGTCTTCACCGATGAGGTGCTGCGCGAGTTCGGCGATACCGGTACGTGCACCGGTCGCGTAAGCGGGGAGATAGAACGGTCCCAACGGGCAGACCTCACCGTAGCCGGTAATGCCTTCATCCGTTTCAACTGCGACGATCGTACTGTCGAAGACAGAGACAGATTTCCCGCCAGACCAGTTGTAGCTGCCTTCATGAAGCGGCAGATCTACTTGATAGACTTTAATGCTTTGAATTTTCATATTTTTTTTTGAACCTGAACTATAATTTTTCTGATTTTTGTATAACGGACTGCCTGCGGGGTTTCAAACTCCGCCTGCAGTAGGTGCTGAACTGATTTTTGTGATGAGCCGTGATAATATCGGTCACCCATCACGGAATTAACATCAGTATAAATCATGCCCTATATATTATAACGTGAGTTTGATAAATACTTGAGGCAGACACATTTGCTCTTAAAGTCCCCCTGATAAGGGGGATTTAGGGGGTTGTATTCCTAAAAATCGCCGCTTTTTCAGGGAATATATTGTTTTTGCTCAATTTGCGTTCACCTCGGAGACCTCTAATATTTTTTTCAAACTGGCGTTATTATAGTAAAATCCGAAAATAAGTGGACACTTTAAGAAGATAACCCCCCTATAAGAAACACCCCAGCAAAAACACCCCCCTTATCAGGGGGGAATAAGATGGGAATCGCTTCGATTTGATCTGTTTCATTAATTATGGGCTTTACTATAATGTAATGTCAAGGAAAAAGATGTGTCTCACAAGGCGATAGCAGGAGACTTTAAGGAGAACGAATGCGTAAGTCCTACAGATGTAATAAACATGCCGCCCCTACGGGGCTGAGGTTTTTTTGTCGATACGCTGCTATAAACATAGCGTCGCTATGCGACTTGATACGGTTTTGAGACCTTTAATGTTTCCGTTTGGAATCTGGTTCGGTTAGAAGCCGAACCTGCCGGTCGTGGGTCCGATGTCTAATGACCGACTATGGGACAGAATTTCCAGAAGACACAATCTGGATGAACTTTGATAAAATATTTCGATAATTCTATATTTTCCCGAGGCCCGGTAGGTTTGGTTTTTAACCGAACCGGACTGCCAAAGAAATTACCGAATTAAAAAATCAATCTTCATGAAGATTGTGATACAACAAACCGAACCTACCGTTTTTGGGTCTGAGGGGGACTGAAGAGGTTTTTGAAGTTTTCAATGTTTCCGTTTGGAATCCGGTTCGGTTCCTAGAAGAAACACTTTCTTCGCATTGGATTTCAGCGTTTGCAAAAACACCGAACCTACCGGACCTAGGTAAAATTTCGAAAAAATAAAATAAATTCAAAAAAACACAAAAAAATTTGACTTAATTTTGGAATTTGTCGTATAATTAAGGTGTGAGGAAGATGTTATTCTCCTCCATAGAAAACAAAAACACCCGAGAACACGTGCCTGCATTGCGTTTCGAGGCGTAGGGAACCTTGAAAATGGAGTGCGATCGGCGCGTGTTTCGGGGTTAAAGAGCCATCAGCGAACAGCCGTCAGGGCGGTTTTTTCTGCGAAAAAACCTCTCAGCCGTCAGAAAAGAGATGTTAGGTTTATCTGGGACAGGACTTACGCAAATTGAGAAATATTGGACATTTAGACGCAAAAAGTAGGAATTAACCCCCTAAATCCCCAACCCCCCATATCCCCCCTTATCAGGGGGGTAGGGGGACTTTAAGACGGAGTGCGTAAGTCCTATGGGAGAAACACTGAAGCAAAAACACCGCTCTTTGCTGTCTGCTGATGGCTGATGGTTTCCGACAGCCATCCTCCCTTCCTCCTATCTTCAAATTTATTATTGACAAATTATATCTAAAATGGTTTAATTCTCGTTGAATCAAAAAAAGATGGTTTTTAACTTGACAAAACCGTTTATTTTTCATATAATTATTACAATGATTATGATAATTATAATTATTAGACTATAATTTGGATTTACGCAGCCCCACAAGGATTCCTCCTTATATAAGGTAACGATCATGCAGAGCGGATACATTAATACCAATAGACCGATTTTACCGGAGCATCGAGGCTATCGTGTAAGCGTTAGTACTGGACACTGGCTCTCTATAGGTGCGTCGGTTTTTTGTGTTATTAACGCAGAGTTAACTTTGTTATTTAAAAGGTTAACGCCCCCCCCCTCCGCTCAACAAGTGATAAGTATTATATTTCACAAGGTCGTGAAGTCTTCAGAGGCATTCTATTTCTGTCATGCCTGCGCGCGTTTGGTCTCACATAGAGCACTTCGTCGCAGGCTGTTTTTTTCGCGCGGCAGGTTTTGCCGCACTACTGTATCTATCGTTGCAGGCGGGGTTTGTAACCTCGCCGGACGCAGATAGTACATAGAAAGTTACGTAAATCCTGTATGTCAAGATTTGAAACGTCACGAAACAAGGAACACTAATTTTAACGAATAGGGGAATTTCGCATGCCAAAACGGGTCAGTACAAAACAACTTCTCATCGCCTGCCAGATGTCATTTGACGGGAAAAGCAACCGAGAAATCGCAACCGAACTCGGTTTCAGCGAGGCAACTGTGTCAAACTGGCGGAAACTTGAAATCTGGAAAGAATTCGAGACAGAGCTCATTGATGCGTATAAACAGCAAGCATTGAGCCTCGAAAGCGGAACCCCATCGTGATTGCGTGCTATGCCAAACGCGATGTGGGGCGTGTTCTCAGTGTTTTTGTTTTCTTTGGTGTAGAATAACATCTTCCATAACCCAAATAACCTAACCCAAAAGCGGTGGACTCCCTAACCACCGCTTTTTTTCTGTTCACCCTAAAAAACTATAATATCCGCCGCTATTTTCAAAAAAAAAGAAAAAAATTTGACTTTATTCCGCGTCTTGTGTATAATATTGCGTATTAGGACATATAAATAGATATAAAATTAAATATGTATTCTATTGTCTTAATACATAATTTTACCCAGGCCCGGTAGGTTCGGTTTGATGAAGTTAGGTAAAATAAATCGGTAATTGGGCGAGGTTACAAACCTTGAAGAAACACCCCAGCAAAAACCCTGCAGTGGAGGAGACGGGTCTCGTGCAGAATACAGAATTACCGAATTAAAAAGTTAATCTTCATGAAACCGAACCGGACTGCCAAAGAAAATACCGAAGTTTCTGTAGTTGGGATGTTGGGTTTCGCTACACCTATCTATTCGGAGGGTTCATTGAAAACCGGAAGACTGTGTATAGCGAAAATGCGCTTGTGGTTTCACCGCTCAACCCAACCTACAATTCAGACTTGTAGCATAGACTGTTAGTCTGTGGTCTTCTTGTAGCATAGACTGTTAGTCTGTGCATCAATCCAATGCGTTCTTGGTGCCCAGGAGACGAACGGTTTCCTATGGTTCAAAGAAACACAGGCTGACGGTTTCCTATGGTACAGAAAACGGAAATGTTGTCAGTGCACAGGAAACCAACAGTCTCATAAGCTACAAAGTGGCAACTTGGGTTAAACTTTAGTAAAACAGAACCCGAAAACTAAAAAAAAATGCTTTTTAACGGTAAAAAGCGAAAAATAATTAGTTTTTATTCAAAAAAAGCGAAAAAAATTTGACTTAATTCTGTTTATTATGTATAATATTAGCATATAAGGAAAAAAATAAAGTTAATTCGTAATTGACTGAATAGATTTCCTTAATATAAAGTGGTTTGTGCGAATAGTTCAAGGACGCACCCATCCGGTAGGTTCGGTGTTTTTGCAAACGCTGAAATCCAATGCGAAGAAAGTGTTTCTTATAGGAACCGGATTTACCGAAAAATTGCGAAAAAATTAGATTTATTCAAAAAAAGCGAAAAAAATTTGACTTAATTCTGTTTATTATGTATAATATTAGCATATTAAGACAAATTTTTTGTAACTTACAAAAAAATCAAACGTCTTAATGTATATGTGAGATAATTCGGGATGTTTGTTTTTTTAAATAGCATCTCGGATGAGCGGTCATCAGAGACGCTAATCTCTACAGATAGGGGGAATTTCGCATGCCGAAACGAGTCAGTACAAAATATGTACTCATAGCCTGCCAAATGTCTTTTGACGGAAAAAGCAACCGCGAAATTGCCAAAGAACTCGGGTTCACCGAGACGACTGTATCGAATTGGCGTAAGTTGGAGATCTGGCAAGAGTTCGAGGCGGAACTCATCGATGCATACAAACAGCAAGTCTTGAGCCTCGAAATCGCCACGCCTCCATAAATTTTACACACTCGCGCGAGGCTGCCTCCGACGCACCTCCGCAAAAAAGGTTAGTTTATTTGATGGCAATCAGCCATTAGCCTTCAGCAGAAAAAGATATTGTGTTAACCTAACACCTCTTTGCTGACTGCTGATAGCCGATAGCCGATAGCCAAAATGAATGGGTTTATTTCCCTGAATCCATTCGATTGTTGAATGGAAGTTTTGCTGAAAAGCGAGACTTAACACTATTTTTTTCTATTTACATTTTGGAGGAAAATAAAGTATGTCAAATCGATTGACATTTTCCTTAGCAAGTTTAATTTTAATTTTCGCTATAGCGTTCGCGCCGACGGTTGTGATGGCACATGGCCCGGGGGTTACACCGGCAGCAGTACCGGAAGATCATACTCACCCGGTAAACACAGCCATAGAAAATGACCCTCTGACTGCAGGTATTACCGAGGATGTCCCCACACACAATTCGCACCCAAGTGTGACTTCGATTACTTTGAAAGCGGGCGATGCTGTCAGAGGCAATATGGTAGCGGTCAGTGGAACGACTGTTGGCACTACAGATGTCTTTACCTTGGTTATTACATTTGATCAGCCTGTTGTTGCGGCAAACAATTTGCGAGCCGTTCCCGCTGCTGCAGATGAAACCACCAGTCCGTTGGAAGGTAATAATAGTTACACCCAAGCGGTCTTGAACGTTGATGGTACGACTGCTACAGGGACAGTGAGTATTGCAGATGCTACACGCGTAGCAAACACCGAAAATCAATTTGAGGCAGTAGCGACTCTCGCGACTGCGTTTCCAAGTGGTACTGCGGATGCTAATGATAAAGAGTTTACCTTCAGGGTCCGGGTAAATGTGAATGCTGTGTTCAGCCTTGCGACATTCCCAGAATTTACCGAAGTTCCTGGGGGTAACAGTCTGCTATCGGATGTTTACACGTTCACGCTGGTTAATGCGTTGCCAGAGATAGTAGTGGAACCTACTGCGCCTGTTGCACCTGCCTCTCTTACTGTTATGGCGGGTAATGCACAAGCCACTTTGACTTGGGCAGTCGTTGAGGGTGCTGACAGTTACGAATACAGCAAGGATGGCGGAACATTTTGGGCTCCAATTCCCGCCGCTGACATTACCATGAACGATGACGGAACTATGTCGTCCTATACTGTGATGGATCTAATGAATGGCACGGAATACATGTTCCATGTGCGTGCTGTTAATTCAGTAGGTGACGGTGCTGCAAGTGCTGTTGCTACAGCCACCCCGATGGTACCGGTGGATGCTCCTGGTCCAGTAACGGGTCTCACGGCTACTGCCGGTGATGGACAGGTAATGTTAAGTTGGACAGGTCCGACGACCGGTGGTGCTGTTGACAGCTACGAGTATAGCATGAATGGGGGCGTGAGTTGGATGCCTATCACAGATAGTGATGCAGAAACGACTGAACACACTGTGATGGATCTGACGAATGGACAGGACTACAGTTTCATCGTACGTGCTGTAAATAGTGCGGGTAACTCTGCGAGCAACGAGATTTCATCTACACCGATGATGACTCCTGCGCCTGCTGCACCTGCGTCTATTAGTGCTACTGCAGGAGACGGACAAGTCACTTTGACTTGGGCAGTCGTTGAGGGTGCTGACAGTTACGAGTACAGCAAGGATGGCGGAACCGCTTGGGCTGCAATTCCTGCCGCTGACATTACCATGAACGATGACGGAACTATGGCGTCATACATTGTGATGGGTTTAACAAACGGCACTGAGGTCAGCCTTACGGTGCGTGCTGTTGGTGCTGGCGGTGACGGTACTGCAAGTGCTGCTGCAAAAGCTACACCGATGATGGCAGCAGGGGCCCCGATGACTTCTTATGATGAAGCCACGAAAACAACAACCTTGGCAGGTATGATCGCTGCCCACGGTTTTTTTGTGATTGATTCCGATGATCTCCCCGATCTTGAACAGTTTCTCTTTGTCGGTGGTACAATCGGTTTAGGTGATAACCTTGCTGCCGCTGGCGGAAATTCGCGAACTGTTGTTATCAGCGAAATCCTTTGGGGTCTCGATCTCGGTGCTGCAGTTGCTCAAGAAACGATGCACCAGTTTATTGAGCTCTATAACACCACGAACGCAGCGATTGATCTCACCGGTTGGACGCTGACCTTCACCGAAGGTCGTTCTGTCCCCGCAAGCGATATTGATCAAGTCTCGAACCGTGCTGGTGCGGGATGGGTTGCTGATATTGGACAGAGCGGACGTGTGACTGGCACGACAGCAGTCAACCTTGATAATACGATTACGCCTGTGAGAATCGTCTCGATGTATCGTAATATCAATTACAATAAGGTTGAGACGGAAGCGGCGAAAGCGACCGTCAACCGTGGCGAGTTGTTGAAAGGCGTTCCTGGCGGTAATGCGAAGGGTTCCTGGAAAGCCTCGACACGACATACGACGAACCGTTGGATATACGATTCAAAAGGTCGGAAACATGCCACGAGTACACCTATCGTCTCGGCGAGCTCTGTTGCCCGTTCTCCGTTTGTTATCAACGAGATTGGCAATGGTTCGGGTGATTCGCAAGACTGGGTCGAGCTCCGTAACGTAACGGCTGACGAAAAGAGTCTGAAGAACTATCATCTGAGTATCGTGACAGCGACCGGTACGGACAATTCCTTGGTCAACCTCCACGACAAGGACTACAAGGTTCCGGGTAACGGCTTTATTCTACTGGTGAACACCGATCCGTCAAATACGGACCTCGCTGGTGGTGTCAACGTTGCTTTGGCAGCTGCCGATCAGGAAAATAAGGGTGCTTCGCATCTCTACCATGTTAATTCGAACCTGAAACTCCCAGATAACGGTAAATTCAACCTTATCCTTCGGAATGCGCACGATAAACTGAAAGCATCGAGCCATTTCATTGATGCTGTGGGTATGCAGAACTATAGCGATCAAGGGAGAGGTACAAGTTTCTGGCCCCTGTCAGCGGCAGGTGGTAAGCATGGTGATGTGAACAACGATGATGATGGTGATGGGCATGAAGATTTCAGGTCCGGTTTCGTCTATGAACGGACGAAAGCCGGTGCATCGAATGTCGAACACACTGTAAAGGTTCGTGGATTCACAGGTATCGGTTATGACCGGACGGTTGTGAACTCTAAAGCCAACGGTGGAACCCCTGGCTACGATAACGGTTCGTTAAAAGATAAGCTCGCCGGTCTCAGTGATAAGGACTCAATCACGATCTCCGAGATTATGGTGGATACCGGTGAAGGTCGTCAGAACTTGGCACAGTGGATTGAACTCTACAACTCTTCGATGACCGAAGCGGTGAATCTCAATGGTTGGAAACTTCACATCGAGAACGCTGCCAGTGAGAACGGAGAATTGGAAACCAACACGTTCAGTGCGACGATAACACTCGGCACGATGACAATCTCACCGAATCAGACGGTGCTGATTGCGACCTCGACCGGTCTGACTTCCGACCGGGATCATTTCCCGAGCAGCCGTGTCGTTAACCTCTGGACAACCAAGGCACACCGGGATGCGTTAGAGATGGCGCGTCGCACCGATCCTGTCTTGAGTTCCACAGGTTTCAACATCATGTTGGCTGATAAGGACAACAAAACTGTTGACGAAGCCGGCAACCTTGACGGCAACCGTCGTTCCCGCGATGAACCGGCTTGGGTGCTTCCTACAGGCGAAGATGATGGCCGCCGAAGCTCCTTAGTCCGTGTCTATGATGAAGGTGTTGCGCTTACAGGCACAATGGCAGATGCCTGGGTCTCCGCAGATGCGACGAACCTCGCTTGGGCGATTTCGCATACTTACTACGGTAACCCAGACGACTTCGGAACCCCTGGCTTCCGTGCCGGTGGTCCGCTGCCTGTCTCGTTATCGAAGTTCCGTCCGGAACGTCAGGCAGATGGCAGCATCGTTGTCCGTTGGATTACCGAATCTGAGTTAGACAACGCGGGATTCAACATCCTCCGTAGTGAAACCAGAGACGGTGAGTTCACGAAGCTGAATGCACAACTAATTGAAGGTCAAGGTACAACGAGTGAGCGTAATACTTACGATTTCGTTGACACGACCGCGAAACCCAATGTCGTCTACTACTACCAGATTCAGGATGTCTCCCTCGACGGTAAGGTGCAAACGTTGCGCCAGAGTCGTCTGAAAGGTCATGTTTCACCTGCTGGTAAACTCACGACGGTATGGGGTGAACTAAAAGCGTTGCAATAAGCAACAACTCGGTTATTCAGGGAGAAGTCTATAACCGAACTAACCTAACGCAAAAGCGGTGGATTCCCTGTCCACCGCTTTTTTCATTTAATGGTTGTCAGTTAACAGTACGATTTTTTCTGCGAAAAAATCTTTCAGTTGTTGGTATACAGTTAAGTCCTCAGTCGCTACAGAAAACGGAGATGTTCTCGGTGCACAGGAGACTGACGGTTTCCTATGGTAGAAAGAAACACAGGAAACCAACGGTCTCCTATGGTACAAAAGCGGGGTCGGTGCACAGACTAACAGTCTATGCTACAAGAGAGGGGTCGGTGCACAGACTAACAGTCTATGCTACAAGAGAGGGGTCGGTGCACAAACTAACAGTCTATGGTACAAGAGAGGAGACTGCGTAACCTACCGGGCCTGGGAAAGAGGTATATTGTGATGGAGCACAATGTAAAAGTGGGAAAGCTATTTATCAGCGAGATACGCGCGCAGTATCGCGACAGGGACAGTTTGTTGTTCCGGACAGTCGTCAAACGGATCTATGAGGAACAGGTCGGTGAGAGATGGGTTGTCAGGAAAGTCGAAATCATTTATGAGGACGGTGATCCTGAACAACCGATTGCGTATTGCGACGGTTGGATCATCCCGCCGGAATGGGAATTCATGAGCGAGAAGTGGACATACAGACGTAAATCTGCATCGGAAATAGAATACGATCATGAAGGCGAGGTTCGGTTGCTTGATGGGGACGCGCCTATTATTAAGGAATGATCCCTAATGATTTTCTGTTAGGGGGTAAGCTCTGAAAAAACTGTGGCGTTGTCGGTGCACAGGAAACCAACGGTTTCCTATGGTAGAAAAGAAGGAATGATCCCTATAAACTGCTTCGGATCCCTGCTCGGTAGGTTCGGTTTGCGATTTTCGTTTCCTCCTATATCTGGTAGGTTCGGTTTTCAACCGAACCGGGTTCAACATAGTCCCATCCAATGCCACCAGATTTCCGCAAGTTTTGCTGCAGATTATTTTTTTCTTTCGGTATTTTTTAGCGAAGTCCGGTTCGGTTTTAAACCGAACCTACCGGCCTGGGGAAAATTCGGTTTTAAACCGAATCTACCGGGTTGGGGTTTGAGAGGGGATTCAATAGGTTTTTTAGGTTTTCAATGTTTTCGGGTGGAATCCGGTTCGGTTTTAAACCGAACCTACCGGTCCTGGGGAAAATTCGGTTTTCAACCGAACCTACCGGGTCTGGGGTTTGAGAGGGGATTCAATAGGTTTTTTGATTTTTCAATGTTTTCGGGTGGAATCTGGTTGGGTTCCCGGCAGACACAATCTGGAAGATTGTGGTACGACAAATCGCCCTACTCTTGAGTCCTGCTCAGTTCTATATCTGGTAGGTTCGGTTTTCAACCGAACCGGGTTCAACATAACATCCTTTATCGCGAACTAACCCCCCTAACCCCCCTTATCAGTGGGGAACTTGGGTCGTTAGTCCTGCTCAATCCCATATTTGGTAGGTTCGGTTTGTTAGCGAACCGGATTTAACATAGTCCCATCCAATGCCACCAGATTTCCGCAAGTTTTGCTGCAGATTATTTTTTTCTTTCGGTATTTTTTAGCGAAGTCCGGTTCGGTTTTCAACCGAACCTACCGGCCTGGGGAAAATTCGGTTTTCAACCGAACCTACCGGGTTGGGGTTTGAGAGGGGATTCAATAGGTTTTGATTTTTCAATGTTTTCGGGTGGAATCTGGTTGGGTTCCCGGCAGACACAATCTGGAAGATTGTGGTACGACAAATCGCCCTACTCTTGAGTCCTGCTCAGTTCTATATCTGGTAGGTTCGGTTTTCAACCGAACCGGGTTCAACATAACATCCTTGATTCCTTCAAAACCCTTTTCAGTCCTGCTCAACCCCATATTTGGTAGGTTCGGTTTTCAACCGAACCGGGTTCAACATAACATCCTTTATCGCGAACTAACCCCCCTAACCCCCCTTATCAGTGGGGAACTTGGGTCGTTAGTCCTGCTCAATCCCATATTTGGTAGGTTCGGTTTTCAACCGAACCGGATTTAACATAGTCCCATCCAATGCCACCAGATTTCCGCAAGTTTTGCTGCAGATTATTTTTTTCTTTCGGTTCTTTCTTTTGTAGTCCGGTTCGGTTTTCAACCGAACCTACCGGCCTGGGGAAAATTCGGTTTTCAACCGAACCTACCGGGTTGGGGTTTGAGAGGGGATTCAATAGGTTTTTTAGGTTTTCAATGTTTTCGGGTGGAATCCGGTTCGGTTGCAAACCGAACCTACCGGTCCTGGGGAAAATTCGGTTTGAAACTGAACCTACCGGGTCTGGGGAAAATTTGGTTCCAAACTGAACCTACCGCGATTGATTATGACCTACCATCCTAAAAATCCTGTATAATCCTATCTAATCTTTTTATTTTCTGTTTTTTCTTTTTATTTCATTTTTTTACAAAAATAGATAAAATAATTTGACTTAATTTTAAGTTTAATTGTATAATTATAGTGTGAGGAAGATATTTATTCTCCTCCATAGAAAACGAAAACACCCGAGAACACGTGCCTGCATTGCGTTTCGAGGCGTAGGGAACCTCGAAATCGGAGTGCGACCGGCGCGTGTTTCGGGTTTAAAGAGCCGACAGCCATCAGCCAACAGCAGTCAGCAAAGCGGAGAACCAGTTCTTGTAGGTTGGGTTGAACGGTGTTGAGAAGTTGGATGTTGACGCGCCAAAAATACCTGAAAGTCTATAGCCGTATCTATTCAAGAACAGAGTGAAACCCAACTTTACCTCCTCAGCGTTCCGGCAATGTGAAATCAAAGCGTTGGGTTTCACTCTGTCTGTGGTAAATGGAGTGTATCTGGTGCGAGTTGTTTTTTCTGTGATTTTGACGTTTTTTTTCTATCCGTTCAACCCAACCTACAGGACTTTCTTCTTACTAATGACTGCTAACTGTTAACTGTTTCTTCTAAATTCAAAAATAAATTAACTTTAATCTTGACAAATCTTTTTAAATTAAGTATAATTAATACAAATTAGTACTTACGGACGCTATTGTTTTAATTTTTTCCTAATTTTTTGTTGACAAACTGTATCTAAAATGCTTTAATTGACGTTAATTCACACAAAATCGGTTTTAATCTTGACAACACTTTTTTTATAGGATATAATTAAAGGTAATCAGTCATTGTAGAATTAATGTTGACAAACTGTATCTAAAATGCTTTAATTGGCATTAATTCATTTAAAATTGATTTTAATCTTGACAAATCTTTTTTTACAGTGTATAATTAAAGTTAATTGGTCATTATAGACGTTAATTTTTAAGGATGGGAGGTGTTTGGCATGCCGAAAAGAGTAAGTACAAAACAGGTGCTGATGGCTTGCCAGATGTCGTTTGAAGGTAAAGGCAACCGAGAGATCGCAAGCAAGCTCGGTTTTACTGAGGCAACTGTATCGACTTGGCGGAAGTTAGAGCTCTGGAAAGAATTCGAGGCGGAACTCATTAAAGCCTATAAAGAGCAGGCTTTAAATCTCGGAAGCGAAGTCCCATCATAAAATGTACGTGATGACATATAACAGGAGTTTGCAGTAACCGGTAACCAGTGAAAAAGGTTTTTTGTGGCATCGACAGATTATGTTCCCGACACAAGTGCTTAACTGGAAACTGTTAACTTCCAAAAAAAGGTTAGTTTATTTGATGGCTATTAGCCATTAGCCTTCAGCAGAAAAAGATATTGTGTTAACCTAACACCTCTTTGCTGACTGCTGACTGCTGATAGCCAATAGCTAAAATGAATGGGTTTATTTCCCTGAATCCATTCGATTGTTGAATGGAAGTTTTGCTGAAAAGTGAGACTTAACACTATTTTTTTTTCTATTTACATTTTGGAGGAAAATAAAGTATGTCAAATCGATTGACATTTTCCTTAGCAAGTTTAATTCTAATTTTCGCATTCGTGGCGATACCTGTGATGGCGCACGATGATATAACGGGCGACACGAATTTTGCCGACCACGCCTCGGCTGGTCACATGCACCCGACGATCACCGTTATGGTGGAGGATGTTGATCCTACTACTGACGGCATTCAGGTTGTCCGAAAGGCCACGAGTGGAGCAATTACCGATCTTATGATCACTTTTGATGTGACGCTTGAGCTTGACGGTATGGTGTCTTTGGTAAATGCTTCTGATGGTGCTGCTATAGCTGCTGGTTCATTCAATGCTGATTCTATCACTACCATTGTCTATAACGACAGAAATGGGGCGGTGAACAGTGGTGATGCTTCTAATACTGCTGCTACCGCTGCTGCTGGTGCCACTTACACAGGTAGTGGTTTAGAGTGGATGACGACAGTTACCGTTACCTTGGCTGATGATGGCGACGCTGATACCACTGACGCAGAGCAACGCGCAGCCGTTCTGGCAAATGGGATAAATGTAGACTTAACAGCGGTTGAGAACCTCGTTAGGGCTAATGTGATCCGTGGTGATTATTTCAATAGTGAGCCTAATACTCCTGTTGGTCATGTGAATGTGGCATCTGAAATTGTGATGGTCGAAGTGGTTGCAATGGCTTATGAAGAACCAGATCTCACTGCGCCTGCTATGCCTATGAATCTTATGGCTGATGCGGGTAATGGACAGGTCACCTTGACTTGGGATACTGTTGATGATGCTACCGCGTACGAATACAGCAAGGATGGCGGGATCTTTTGGGCTATGATTCCCGAAGCTGAGCTTATGATGAGCGATGATGGTATGTCGTCCTACACTGTGATGGGTCTAACAAATGGCACGGCATACGAGTTCCAGGTGCGTGCTAGTAATGCCACAGGCAGAAGTGCCGCAAGTGCTTCAGCTTCAGCCTCACCAGAGGGACCGAGAACTGAATACGGTGCTACTGCGATGTATGACGCTGATACCATGACGACGTCCCTCTCAGGTATAATCGCTTCAAAGGGTTTTGTTGTGGTTGAGGCTGCAGCACTCCCCGATCTTCAAGAGTTCTTTGATATCGGTGGTACAATCGGCGTAGATGATGGCGATCCTGCTGAGGACAATAACTCTCGTACGGTCGTTATCAGTGAAATCCTTTGGGGTCTGGACTTCGGTGCGACGCTCATTGCGGATCAAAAGCAGTGGCAGTTCATCGAACTGTATAACACAACTGCGGACGCTATCAATCTTGAGGGTTGGATGCTCAAATTCACCCACGGTCGTCCCGTTCCGAAGAGCGATATTGATCAGGTCTCGAACCGTTCTGGAACGGGTTGGGTTGTTGATATTGGTCAGAGCGGACGTGTCACAGGCACGCGTGCTGTAGATCAGCGGGAAACGATTACAGCAATTAACATCGTTTCGATGTACCGTAATATCAATTACGGTCACGCCCACGTCGGCACAAACAATCGTAGCAAACTGGGCGACTGGATCCCCAGTGGTAACGACAAAAGCAAATGGGAACCCTCGAAACGTCGTGATCCGAATACGCCTAATGGTGTAGGTGTTACGGGTGCTCAAGCTGCGCGATGGATCTACTCTACAAGAGGTGATCAACATTACACGACGACAGCGATCCTGACACCGAGTAGCGTTGCTGGTACACCGTTCCGCATCAATGAGATCGGTAACAATGAAGGTTCTGAGAACGACTGGGTCGAACTCCATAACGTTTCGGATGCCGCTCAGTCGCTGAGGAACTATCAGTTGACAAAGGTGACGGCACAAGACACCGATACGGAGTTGTTTGATTTCGTTGGCGAAGCGTGGGACAATCGTAAGATTCCTGCGGGCGGTTATCTCGTTATCTCAACGCGCCATCCGAGAGATACGGATCTCGCTGGCGGTAACAACATCGAAGTCGCAGACACAGACGAATTGAACAAGGGTGCGAAACATCTCTTCCGTGTCACGCCTGAGGACACGCCTGTGGATCTCCCAGATGATGGCAAATTTACGCTGATTCTTCGGGGTGGACACGGCGATGCACACAAGTCTGAGGGCAGATCTGACCGTCTCATAGATGTTGTCGCCACACGTAACGGTTCGTTTGCACATGCGAACACCGGCACCAGCCTCTGGCCCCTGACCGCCACCGGCTTACCGCACGGGAATGTGATTGACGGCACAGATGGCGGGGCCAAAGACGAAACGTTCAAAGCTGGTTTCGTCTATCAACGAGATAAGGGTAATGGTAGAGGCGAGAAACACTTCAAAGTCCGTGTCTATACCGGTATCGGTTATGACCGCGGTGCTGCAGCTGTCCCTTCAAACGGTGGAACACCGGGATATGATAACGGCGCATTGAAAGATAAAATTGGCGGACTCACTGAAGGTGAAATCACAATCTCCGAGGTTATGGTGGATGCCGGTGAGGGGCGCCAGAACTTGGCACAGTGGATTGAACTCTACAACTCTTCAATGACGCAAGCGGTGAATCTCGCGGGTTGGAAACTTCACATCGAGAACGCTGCGAACGGCGATGGAGAATTGGAAACCAACACGTTCAGTGCGACACTGACGCTTGGCAGTAAGACGATCTCGCCGAATCAGACGGTTCTGATTGCGACAACGACCGGTCTGACTTCGGATCCGGGTCATTTCCCAAGCACCCGTGTCATCAACCTCTGGACAACGCCAGCACATCGGAATGCGTTGGAAATGGTGCGTCGGACTGATCCTGTCTTGAGTTCCGTAGGTTTCAACATCACGTTGGCTGACAAGGACAACGTAGAAGTTGACGCAGTCGGTAACCTTGACGGTATAAGTCGGACGCGTGATGAACCGGCTTGGCCGCTTCCGATGAGTGAAGACGATGGTCGCCGGAGCTCCTTGCTCCGTATTTACGACGAAGGTGTTGCGGTTGACGGTATGATGGAAGAGGCATGGGTCTCTGCGGATGCGACGAGCCTCGCTTGGGCGATTTCGCATACGTACTACGGTAACCCAGACGACTTCGGAACCCCTGGCTTCCGTGCTGGTGGTCCGCTACCTGTCCAGTTGTCGAAGTTCCGTCCGGAACGTCTTGACGATGGCAGCATCGTTGTCCGTTGGATTACCGAATCTGAGTTAGACAACGCGGGATTCAACATCCTCCGTAGTGAAACCAGAGACGGTGAGTTCACGAAACTGAATGCACAACTAATTGAAGGTCAAGGTACAACGAGTGAGCGTAATACTTACGATTTCGTTGACACGACCGCGAAACCCAATGTCGTCTACTACTACCAGATTCAGGATGTCTCCCTCGACGGTAAGGTGCAGACCTTGCGCCAGAGTCGTCTGAAAGGTCATGTTTCACCTGCTGGTAAACTCACGACGGTATGGGGTGAACTAAAAGCGTTGCAATAAGCAACAACTCGGTTATTCAGGGATGAAGATAACCGAAGAACTAACCTAAAGAGCGGTGGATTCCCTGTCCACCGCTCTTTGCTTTTAAATAGTTGTCAGCCCAGTAGGTTCTTTTTGATGGAGATAACCCCCCTTGATCCCCCCTTATCAGGGGGGTAGGTTCTTTTTGATGGAGATAACCCCCCTTGATCCCCCTTATCAGGGGGGTAGATGGAGATAACCCCCCTTGATCCCCCCTTATCAGGGGGGCAGATGGAGATAACCCCCCTTGATCCCCCCTTATCAGGGGGGCAGATGGAGATAACCCCCCTTGATCCCCCCTTATCAGGGGGTAGGTTCTTTTTGATGGAGATAACCCCCCTTGATCCCCCCTTATCAGGGGGGCAGGCGTGTCTGTCGCAAAACCGCACTGGAAGATTCATTTTTTCCTTTGGTGTTTTCTTTGTTAGTCCTGTTCGTTTTGAAACTTCCGTCGTACCGTAGGCTGTTAGCCTGCGGTTCCTCGCCAGACCCGGTAGGTTCGGTTTCTAACCGAACCGGCTTCAACATTGAACCCTCCAACCGAACCTACCATGCTAAATAACCGCGCTTTAGTCACAGGACGATTTAGTTTTAGACAAATTATCGGATTCTCTAAATGTTCGATTTTTCTTTTCCAGTCCCGGTGCGGTTCCTAGAAGAAACACCCCAGCAAAAACACCGCACCTACCGGGCCTGGGTGTCTAAAAATTGGAGAAAAAACCGAAAACTAAATAACTGCGCTTTAGTCATCGAAAAAGTTGATTTTTTAATAAAATGGGTGTATAATAACTTTATGCGACAGTTTGATCCTATTGTCAAACATATCCTCGATCTTTTTGGCATTTCTTGGGAGTTTAGCGCATGATCCAGAGTTGTTTCAGCAGTTAATATCGGAGGAAATCATGCAAGAGTCTCCATTTTATGAGGTTGTTTTACAGCGCGGTATAGAGCGCGGTATAGAGCGCGGTATAGAACAAGGGGAAAAGAGAGGTGCCATAGAAAGCATCCTCGCATTGCTCAATATGCGATTTGATCCAGATGCTGTCGCCGCCTTACGCCCTGTTCTTGAAGCGATAGACGATTTGCAAGTCTTACGGGAAATATTACTTGAGGTGCCAGAATCTGAGAACCTTGAAGTCTTCAAGCGAACGCTCCGCAGTTAGTTGTACCAAAACGGTAAAGGAGAACACAGATGGAAACTCCTACGAACGTGCGTCATATCCCTTATGCCCCGACAGAAACGACAGACCTTTACCCCGAATCGGATGGTAAACCTATGGCGGATACCGATCTTCATCTTTATTGGATAAAACGTATACAGGATATGATCGAAACGTATCTTTCAGAGAACCCAGAAGCGTATATCTCTGGCAATATTATGATGTATGATAGAGAGGGTCCGATGCACACGGCTATCTCACCGGATATTCTTGTCGCCTTCGGTCTCGGAAAGAAGTTCCGCCGGACCTACAAGGTGTGGGAGGAAGGCAAACCGCCGGATTTCGTCATGGAGTTTTCGAGTAGAAGGACTTATAGGAATGATTTAGCTGAGAAGATGACACACTATGCGCGTATGAAGATTGCGGAGTATTTTCTTTACGATCCGGATAGAAGGTATCTCCCTTCGCCGTTGTTAGGGTTTCGGCTTGTTGGGGGTGCGTATGTTGAGATTGCTCCAGACGTTGATGGGGGTATCTGTTCAGAGGTATTGGGTCTGAGTTTCCATCTAACGGAAGAGGGTCTCGCGGTTTACGATCCTTTATCAGAACGTTGGCTGCAAACCCGTGCGGAACAAGAAGCAGAACGTGCGGAACAGGAGGCAGAACGTGCGGAACAGGAGGCAGAACGCGCAGAACAAGAAGCCGCGGCCCGACGGAAGGCTGAGGCAGAAGTCAAAAGACTCCAAGCCGAACTTGCACGCTTGAAAGCACGCTTGTAGCACCCACCTCGCTATTCAGTTCGCAACACCTCAAGTGCCGCGCGAAAAGTCGGCATATCATCGACCCGAACCGCACCGATCGCATTAATCACGGAATCGTAAGCGACCGCGCCCGACCCACCGATAAACACAGCAACATCTTCCCCAAGTCCACGCCGGAGCTTCTGTAATTCGTCTGCCATACTCGGATCATCTGTCGGATAAATGATACTCAACCCGACCGCCTTCGCCGAATTTTCTGCCGCGCACCCGACAATCTCTTCAGCCGGTAGATTCGGGCCGAGATACGTAACGCGCCACCCTTGCGAAGCCGCAGTCGTGCCAGCAATTAATGCACCGATTTCATGGAGCTGCCCTGGCGGTGTCGAGACGACAATATTCGGCATCGACGCGGATACATCAAACCCTTGGTGCATACCCCCCAACAGTGTCCGGACGATCGCCAGTGCAAGATGTTCCTGTGCAATCCGTAAGGTACCCGTACGCCACTGTTCACCGATCTCCTGCATCAGCGGCGTAATCAGTTTTTCGAGGAACACAGGCTGACTAAAAGCGACCGATGCCGCGAAGAGCGTCGATTCGAGTGCCTGCGTCTGAAACTGTTTAACCGCTGCGAGGCAGGAAGCGATATAAAAACGGAGTGAGGTCTCCTCCGAGACAGCCTCCTTCGCAATTGCAGGGATCTGGGCAATCATCCCCTCCGTTCCAATGATTTCCAGTAGTGCTTCAGTCGGCAGGTCTGCGATCCGTCCGATGCTATGTCCCGTCTCTGTCGCTAAGCGGAGCAGCGTCAACCGCAATATATCCGCCTCCGAATAGAGACGGCGATTCGTCTCCGTACGCAGCGGCGTAACCACATCGTACCGTTTTTCCCATGCCCGAATTGTAAATTGTGTTAACCCTGTCTGCGTCGCAACGGTTTTAATACCGTGTTTATGTTTATTTGCCATATTTTTAATCCAATCTCGGACCCTCCCAGGCCCAGTAGACCCGCAGGTGTGGTAGGTTCGGTTGGATGAGGTTTGAAATATTAATTCGGTTCTTTCTTTGGCAGTCCGGTTCGGTTGCTAGAAGAAATCCGCAGAAATACCCAAGCAAACACCCCCAGCAAAAACACCGAACCTACCGGGCCTGTTAACTGATAACTAATATAACATCATGTCTATGATTTGTCAATGTATTTCTCAATAATTTCGGCAAAAACTAAATAATTTCTATACAAAACACAAATTTTTGTAAATTTGTATAGATTTTTATTGACATAATATAGACAATATGTAATAATATTATAAAAAATAACAGCCTCGGCCCCAGGTCCGGTAGGTTCGGTTTGTAACCGAACCGGACTGCGAAAGAAAGAACCAAATTAATAAATTAATCTTCATAAACTGCCCCTACCAGATATGTGTCTGAGCGGGCCTGAAGAGGGATTGGAGGGGTGAAGGATGTTATGTTGAATCCGGTTCGGTTTTAAACCGAACCTACCGGTCCTGGGGTCTGAGGAAAAATAATCTTCATAAACTGCCCCTACCAGATATGTGTCTGAGCGGGCCTGAAGAGGGATTGGAGGGGTGAAGGATGTTATGTTGAATCCAGTTCGGTTGCAAACCGAACCTACCGGTCCTGGGGTCTGAGGAAAAATAATCTTCATAAACTGCCCCTACCAGATATGTGTCTGAGCGGGCCTGAAGAGGGATTGGAGGGGTGAAGGATGTTATGTTGAATCCGGTTCGGTTGCAAACCGAACCTACCGGTCCTGGGGTCTGAGGAAAAATAATCTTCATAAACTGCCCCTACCAGATATGTGTCTGAGCGGGCCTGAAGAGGGATTGGAGGGGTGAAGGATGTTATGTTGAATCCGGTTCGGTTTTAAACCGAACCTACCGGCCTGGGGAAAACAGGCTGAGAGCCTATTCTACAAGAGATAGAAAAGGAAGGAAGAAAAAAAATGATACAAGAACATGTCATACTCGTTGACCATAACGGCAGAGACATCGGCACAGCCGAAAAGATACAAGCGCATCGCGATGGGCAACTCCATCGCGCCTTTTCAATCTTCGTGTTCAACGCTTTAGATGAAGTGCTACTCCAAAAACGAGCGGAGACAAAATACCACTCCGGTGGACTCTGGACAAATACGTGCTGCAGCCATCCACGTCCCGGTGAAAGCCACCAGCACGCAGCGAGACGGCGACTCCATGAAGAGATGGGGTTCGATTGTGAACTCCTCGAGCTTTTCAGCTTCACCTATCATGTCAAACTCAACGACAACCTATTTGAGCACGAATTGGATCGCGTCTTCGTCGGTCGCTATGAGGGTCAACCGACACCGAACCCAGACGAAGTTGAAGATTGGAAGTGGATGAATATCGACATCCTGAAACAAGACATCCAAGAAAATCCGCAACACTATACGTACTGGTTCAAACTCGTACTCGACCGCGTCATTAAACACTTACGTGAAGCACCCTGGCAATCCCCATGAAAGTAGGTTCGGCCCCAGAAAAGTAGGTTCGGTTTGTAACCGAACCGGCCCCAGAAAAGTAGGTTCGGTTTGTAACCGAACCGGCCCCAGAAAAGTAGGTTCGGTTTGTAACCGAACCGGCCCCAGAAAAGTAGGTTCGGTTTGTAACCGAACCGGATTTAACACGGAAACCTTCAAAATGAACCTTAACAGTTTGTGCTACAGCGGTTTCCTGCCACAAACTGGAAAGTTTTGCGGCGTACGCGAAGAAACGCCCCAGCAAAAACCCCAGATGCGAAGTGCATCGTGCTACAAAGAGCAACCATGCGTAAGCCGTATTTAATAATAGCACTGCTTTTTCTGATATGTACCGATAGCGTTGCGGACAAAGAACCCGTAGAACGGACACTCAAAATCGCGCGAAAACAATTTTATGCCGCGGTTGAAGACAAAAAGCAGATCGCACCCACAATCGAGATATTTCAGCGAATCGCGCAGCAAGAACCGAAATACGCCGGACGGACGCAGGTCTACATCGGCGCGCTTATCGCACTCAAGGGCAAACATGCGTTTTTACCGCACACCAAACTCAAGTGGGCAAAGCGCGGTCTCGCACTTATGGACAGCGGTTTGGAGAAGAACCCAGACGACATCGAAGCACTCTTTATCCACGGCACAACCTGCTACTACTTGCCGTTTTTCTTCGGACGGAGCGATGACGCACAGCGCGATTTCAAAAAAATCGTCAAATTGATACCGCAACACAGGCACGCCTACGATCCGAAATTAATCAAAAACGTCGTCGCGTTCTTACTCGAAAACGCAGAACTGACCGATACCGAGGAAATATATTTAGAAGTTATCAGTAGACCCGATGCCCGGTAGGTTCGGTTTGATGAAGTTTGAAATATTAATTCGGTAATTTTTTCGGCAGTCCGGTTCGGTTGCTAGAAGAAATCCGCAGAAATACCCAAGCAAACACCCCCAGCAAAAACACCGAACCTACCGGCCTGGGGAAAATACCGCACCTACCGGCCTGGCCTGGGGTGCGGTTGCAAACCGCACCTACCGGCCTGGGGAAAAACTGATAACTAAAAAATGAAATTTGAATATCTTTTATTCAATCTCATCGTCCTTATTGGACCCATCGTTTCGCAATTCAACCACCAGATTAAGCACATCTCACAGTGGCGATTGAAATTGCGCACGAACGGGATCGTCGCGATTCCGTTTATCTTATGGGACGCACTCGTTACAGGTTCGCATTGGCGGTTCAACGAAGCGTATACGCTCGATTTCCGGTTGTTGGGGTTGCCGATTGCGGAATGGTTCTTTTTTATCACAGTCCCGTTCGGGTGCCTGTTAGTGTGGGAGACGCTACCACACGCGAAACTATCAACATCGCTGAGACCGCTGCGCTACATCAGGACAGCCTTATACGCAGCGCTGCCCATCGGCATAGCGGTTTTCAGCACAGGGATGCAGTACACCGGATTGGTGATCTGCTGTTTCGGACTCGTTGCGTTGATGGATACCTTATTAAAAACAGACCTGCTCGGACAGCCGAAAACGTATCTCTATCTTGCAATTGTTGCAGGCTTGATTTTCGTGTTTAATGGTTACCTCACAGCACGACCGGTTGTCCTGTATGGCGAAGCGTATCAGATCGGCTACCGCATCCTAACAATCCCGATTGAGGATTTCGGATACGGATTCACACTGGCACTTCTTAACGCCATGCTCTATGAAAAACTAAAGTAAATCTACTATGACAGGACTTATGGATTCCCCCTTGATAAGGGGGGTAGGGGGGTTAAACAGTTGTTTATGATACTTATGGATTCCCCCTTGATAAGGGGGGTAGGGGGGTTAAACAGTTGTTTATGATACTTATGGATTCCCCCTTGATAAGGGGGGTAGGGGGGTTAAACAGTTGTTTATGATACTTATGGATTCCCCCTTGATAAGGGGGGTAGGGGGGTTAAGTAGGGGGGTTAAACAGTTGTTTATGATACTTATGGATTCCCCCTTGATAAGGGGGGTAGGGGGGTTAAACAGTTGTTTATGATACTTATGGATTCCCCCTTGATAAGGGGGGTAGGGGGGTTAAACAGTTGTTAATCAACAATATTCCAGTGGCTTACTCCGCTAAATCCCGCTTATCAGTGGGACTATAAGAGGAAACCGTTGGTATCCTGTGGCATTATAGTAAAGTTTAGAATTAATTAGACACTACAAATACCCGTTAACCCCCCTAACCCCCCTTATCAGGGGGGAACTAAATGGAATGTCTTTACTCGTAAATATCTATTTATTTTTAGACTTTACTATATTAGAATTAATTAGACACTACAAATACCCGTTAACCCCCCTAACCCCCCTTATCAGGGGGGAACTAAATGGAATGTCTTTACTCGTAAATATCTATTTATTTTTAGACTTTACTATAAAGGTTACTCGGCATGAAAAACAGACGTATAGCAGTTATCGGTGGCGGACTCGGCGCACTCAGCGGTGCCATCCGACTCGCACAACTCGGATTCTCCGTCCAACTCTTTGAGAAGAACCCGAAAATCGGCGGCAAAGTCAACGAAGTCATTTTAGGAGACTACCGCTTTGATACAGGCGCGTCTCTATTGACGATGCCTTTTGTTATCGACGAACTCTTCGATGTCGCCGGTTTCAAACGGTCAGACTATCTCGACTTTCTACCGATGGAGCCGATATGCCGATATTTCTTCTCGGACGGTGCAGTGATGGACGCAAGCGCGGATAAACAAAAAATGGAAGCCGCTATTGCGCAGCTATCGCCAAACGACGTGGAGGCACACGGACGGTTCCTGAAATACGCGGAACGTATCCACGACCTGACCGCCGAAATCTTTATGTTCACGCCGATTCATGAGTTCAGGAAACTGATGCGACCTCGGCATTTTCGGACGCTGTTCAGGCTCCATCAAATTGACCCGTTTCGGACGGTTCACGAGCGGGTATCCCGTTTTTTCTCGGACCCGCGCCTCGTTCAACTTTTTGACCGATACGCGACCTACAACGGTTCCGATCCGTTTCAGGCACCCGCTACGCTTAACATCATCCCGTATGTTGAGTACGGGTTGGGTGGGTTTTACATCAGAGGCGGCATATACCGTTTGGTCGATGCACTGGAAAGCGTCGCACGGGAGCGAGGCGTTCAGATTCACACGTCTGCCAAAGTTGAACGTGTCTGTCGCGTGGGTAAACGGGTCAGCGGCGTACAGGTCAACGGGGAGATAATTGATGCCGATTATGTGCTATGTGGTGCAGACGCTGTCATCGCACATCACGAATTACTTGATCAACAGCATCGACGCGAAAAACTCAGCCAATTAGAACCGTCGCTCTCAGGGATGGTATTCCTTTGGGGTGTCAAAGGGAAGTACTCCGCGTTAGCGCACCACAATATCGTCTTTTCCAGCGACTATAGGACAGAGTTCAGACAGATTTTCAAGCATCAGCAGGTACCAGACGAACCGACCATTTACATCGCTATCACCAGCAAAACCGATGCGGCGCATGCACCCGCTGATGGCGAAAATTGGTTTGTGTTGCTAAACATGCCGTACCTTGCACCCGGACAGGTGTGGGAACAGGAAAAAGCGCGAATGCGGACGGTTGTCCTCGACAAATTAAAGCAGCTCGGTTTCGACATCGCAGCTCGGATCGCCGTAGAGCAGGTCTACACCCCCGAAGATTTCGCTGAACTTTACGCCAGCAATAAAGGCAGCATCTACGGCGTATCCTCGAACAGCAAAACGACGGCGTTCAAACGTCTACCGAACCGAAGCCGTCTCCTGAAAGGACTCTACTTCGCAGGCGGCTCGGTACATCCAGGCGGCGGAATCCCGTTGGTGATGTTATCTGGAAAAATCGCAGCCACATTAATCGCCGAAGATTACGCATCAAAATAACCGTTGTAGTCCCCAGGCCGGTAGGTTCGGTTTGCAACCGAACCGGACTGCCAAAGAAAATACCGGATTATAGTGGACCACGTAATTACTTATACACTCGTATTGTTGCATGAATGGGTGAAGTTAGTTCTCACGGAGGCACAGGCTAACAGCCTATGGTACATGTGTAAACCTATTTTCGGATTTTACTATAAAAAAATTAATCTTCATTTGGTTTGTGTGAAGTTGCAGATTTAGGGAAGTGAACGTTATTGTTTCAACCGACCTCAACGAACCGCAAGGTATAATTAAAAAATGAAACAAAAAATCGTCATCATCGGTTCAGGATTTGGCGGACTCGCAGCAGCGATCCGACTCCAAGCGAAAGGCATGCACGTCACACTGATCGAGAAGAACGCGAAAGTCGGCGGCCACGCGTCCCAGCTCGTTAAAGACGGCTACACTTTCGATATGGGACCCTCAATTATCACCGCACCGGACTTGATTCAACGGCTGTTTGAATGCGCTGGTGCCCGGATGGAAGATGCCCTCGATTTGGTGAAACTCGACCCGTTTTACCGTATCTACTTCCATGACGGCACACATCTCGATTATACGGATGATAGCGGACAGATGAAACAGCAGATGGCACAATTCAGCACGGCGGACGCGGAGAACTATGACCGGTTCATGGCACATACCCGTCAACTCTACGATGCCGTCATCACAGACGGGTTGGGCGCGACTGCGTTTGATTTGCCGACGATGCTCGGATTTCTGCCGCGCGCCCTACGGCTTCGCGCACTGATGCCTGCATACGACTTCGTTAAACGGTATTTCGAGGACCCGCGACACCGTTTCACCTTCTCGTTTCATCCGCTGTTCATCGGTGGCAACCCGTTCCGCGCACCCGCCGTCTACCTGATGATCCCATACCTCGAAAAAACCGGAGGGGTCTGGTTCTGCAAAGGCGGTATGTATAGCCTCGTCCGCGCATTAGAAGGTCTCTTCAAGCAACTCGGTGGTGTCATTGAAACCGATACGGAAGCAGAACAGATCGTTGTTGAAAATCAGCGAGCGACCGGTGTTATTGCGAACGGTCGACTTTACGAAGCGGATGCCGTTATCTCCAACGCCGATCTTATACACACCTACGGTGAACTGATTGAATCCGAACACCGTAGGAAATGGTCGGGTAAGAGACTTCGGAAGACGCAATATTCGATGAGTGCCTTTCTGCTCTACCTCGGTGTCCGTAAAAAATATCCGAAACTAAAACACCACACGCTTATCCTCTCTGAGCGGTATAAAGGATTGGTAACCGATATTTTTGACACTAAGGTACTCCCAGACGATTTTTCGATGTATCTCCATATCCCGTCGCAGACCGATCCGTCGATGGCACCGGAGGGATGTGAAAGTCTGTACGTCCTGATTCCCGTGCCGAATTTGCAAAGCGGCATCAACTGGGAGAAGACGAAGGCAGCGTATACGCGGAAAGTGCTGAGGTACTTGGAAGACGATTTCGGACTGACAGACTTAAAATCTTCAATTCAGGTGCTTGAGACGTTTACGCCTGCGGATTTTGAAACGCAACGGAACAACCACCTCGGTAGCGCGTGGGGTGTCGAACCAAAACTGACACAGACAGCCTATTTTCGACCCCATAACCGAAGCGAGGATATAGAAAAACTATACTTTGTCGGCGCAAGCACGCACCCCGGTGCTGGTGTACCGGGCGTGCTACTAACAGCAGAAACGACCGTAAAACTCGTTGCTAAAGATTTAACAAAGAGTAATCCCCAGGTGTGGTTCGGTTAGAAACCGAACCTACCGGTCCTGGGAAAATATAGAATTAAGGAAAATTTAAAAAGTGAGATTCTGGAAAACAGAAGAAGATCGGGTCGCCTTTGAATATGCCCGCAAGATAACCGCCTATTATTCAAAAAGTTTTTATTTTTCAGCACGGATGCTGCCCAAGGAACAACGTTGGGCGACATTCGCACTCTACGGGTTCTGCCGACACTGCGATAACCTGATTGACACCCCGCGTCAGCGCACAGAAGCAGAAATCCTCAGAGAGATTCAGCTCTTGACAGAAGAGCTAAAGGTTGCTTACAATACAGGTGAATCTCAACATCCGGTTATTCGAGCGTTCATTATCATCACCAAGGCGTACGGTATCCCTATTGAGTATCCGCGCGATCTACTCAAAGGCGTTGCCATGGACGTCGAGAAAGCGCGCTATAAAACGTTTGATGAACTCTCTCTCTTCTGTTATCGCGTCGCCGCTGTTGTCGGGCTGATGATGACATCCGTCCTCGGCTATAAGGACAAGCACGCCTTTGAATACGCTGAAAAACTCGGTATCGCTATGCAGCTGACCAATATCCTACGCGATATAAAAGAGGATAAAGAGATGGGACGCATCTATATACCGCAAACAGAGTTGGCACAATTCGGTGTAACGGAACAAGACATCATCACCGAAAAGATGACACCGCAATTACAAGCACTTATGAAATTCCAAGTCGAACGCGCCGATCAATACTATACAGAAGCGATGCCGGGCATCCCGTTACTCAAAACGGAGTCGCAGTACGCCATCTATTCAGCCGCTAAAATTTATCGCGGCATCTTAAGAAAGATTGAAGAACGCGACTACAACCCGTTCTTAAGTCGCGTCTTCGTACCGTCGGCGCAAAAAATCAAGATTTTACTACGCGAGGGACTCCGAACAAAAGTCCTATCGGCACAAGAGAAAATATTTGCAGCACACACCGGAATAATACATAAATGATTCGCGCACAGCACCGCCTCTGGGCGGACATCATCTTCCAACCCTATCTGACGTGGCTGTTCAAGCGGAATTTTCACGAGATTCGGTTGTTAGGCACACGACCGGAAATCGCTGACGATCTGCCGCTGCTACTGTTACCAAACCATAGCACATGGTGGGACGGGTTCTTTGTGTACCTGCTCAACAAACAGGTTTTCCGACGCACAACTTACCTGATGATGTTGGAAGCGCAGCTAACAAAATATAAATTCTTTGCGAAAATCGGGGCTTATTCGATTGAACCGGAGAATCGACAGAGTGTCATCGAATCCCTCGAATATACCGTCGAATTACTCGAACGCGAGAGGTCGCTCGTCACTGTTTTCCCGCAGGGCGCGTTGTTGCCGTGGGGTATGCGTCCGCTCGGCTACAAACGCGGCGTTGCGTGGATCTTACGAAAACACGGGAAACCTGTCACTGTGCTACCGTTAGCGATACGTACCGAATTCCTCGGTGAGAAACGTCCAAGCGTGTTCTTTCTCTTTGGCGATGCTTATGTGTATGATCCAACAACGTTTCAAGGGACGGATTGGCTCGAGAAAGCTGAAACCGCATTGTTAGAGGATCTCGCTTCACGGATCCTCCATCAGGAAACCGGTCAAAACCTATTGCGTTGAAGGGGCTATGCTGCCTTGTTTATTTTACTACTCATCTCCATAATTCTATTAACGATTCTTCTAACAGTCACGCTGTTTAATGTGTTGACTGCGCCGATGCTGAAAAAATCTCACCGCCTCCAGACCTGTCCGAGCGTCTCGGTGCTGATACCCGCGCGGAACGAGGAGACCAACATCGGTGCCTGTATCGAAGGGTTCCTGTCTCAGGACTACGATAACTTTGAGATTCACGTTCTTAACGATCAATCCACGGATCGCACAGGTACGATTATTGAAAAATTCGGTGAACAACATCCCGAAGTTCAGGCGATTCACGGTAAACCGTTACCGACGGGATGGATGGGAAAAAACTGGGCATGCCATCAACTCAGCGAACACGCGAATGGCGAGATCCTGATTTTCACCGATGCAGATAATCGACCCGCACCCAACGCCATTACGAATACGGTCGCCTACATGCAAAAGTTGGAGCTCGGCTTACTCTCGGCGTTTCCTGAGAAGGTGACAGTGACCCTATCCGAAAAACTCGTCGTGCCGGTGATTGATATGTTCGTTTACGCCGGACTCCCGTTATGGCTGACATACTTCAGCCGCTTCCCATCGCTCGCCGCTGCGAGCGGTCTCTGGATCGCCTTCACGCGCGAAGCGTATCAGCAAATTGGTGGACATCAAGCCGTATCCAATCAGGTTGTCGAGGACGTTGAACTCAGCCGATTGGGAAAAAAAAGCGGGATCCGAATCTTGATATCGGCAGGAACGCGCGTGGTGTCATGCAGGATGTATCATTCGTTCAGTGAAGTCTGGGACGGGTTCTCCAAAAACCTTTTTGGACTCGTCCGATACAAGGCTGTCCCGTTTTTTATGCTCACCCTCGGTTTGTGGACAATGTGTGTGCTGCCCTATATCACGGTCTGGTTTCCGACGCTCAGGGAACTATCAATCGTTGCGATCGGTATGAACATTGCGATGCGGATGGCATTGGCACTCAAATATCGGCACCCTTTCTGGACAAGCGTGATTTTACATCCGTTTGGCGTACTGCTGACCTTACTGATCGGTATCAATTCATTCTTCCAAGTCAAACGCGGTCGCCTCCAATGGAAGGGACGACAGATTGACATGCAGGTAAATAAATAATTGAGCGGTCCCAAGTGTGGTAGGTTCGGTTTGTAACCGAACCGGATTCAACACGGAAACCTTGAAAACTAAAAATAATGAACAAACTAAAAATAGGCGCGCTTTATCTGCTCTTAGGCGCAGGCGGACTCTGGCATCTGCTCGGCGTGTTCCAAGACGTTATGCACCTCCTCGCTTCGCCAATCATGTTCGGTTTAGCAGTATGGCTGTACTATGAATGCTGGCAGATATACCCGCAACATGAACGACCGAAATTCGCCATCCTGAGCGTCGGGATTATCGTTGCGAGTTTCGGGATTGAATGGCTCGGCGTTCAGACGGGTTCGATTTTCGGAACATACCTCTATGGACAGACACTGCGTCCATCGGTCGGTGGCGTTCCGATGAGTATCGGGTGCGCTTGGTTTGTGATGCTCATCGCCTCCACTGCCGTCGCTCAGAGAATCGCACCGAAATCTTTAGCCGGAAACCCTTTTAAACTCGCATTTTTAGTGGCAGCGTTGATGGTCTGCTTTGACCTACTTATGGAGCCTGCGGCAGTGAAATTGGATTATTGGATGTGGCTCGACAACCCAGTTCCTCTACAAAACTATCTGGCGTGGTTCGGCTTGAGTTTTATCTTTGCGATAATCGGTGGACAAACTGGACTCTTTCGCCGAGCGTTCCCTCACATCGCGGTTCACGCCTATTTCGCGCAACTCATCTATTTCGGATTGGTGGTCTTGAAAAACCTATGAAACGCATAAACAGAGGACTTTTCATTGCGATAACCATCATCGGACTCTGGGGGTTGAGCCTCACGTTTCTCCTCACACGTGATGCCGCGCATCTCAACATTGCGCTGGTCCCTATAGGCATACTTTTCCAGACGTTCCTCTACACCGGTCTCTTCATCACTGTACACGATGCGATGCACGGATCGGTCTGTCCGGCGCATCCACGACGCAACAACATCGTCGGGACAATCGCTGTCAGGTTATACGCGCTGTTTTCATATCGCAAATTGTTGGAAAAGCACTGGGCGCACCACCGAACCCCCGCAAGCGATGCGGATCCAGACTTTCACGATGGGCAACGGACCGGTTTCTTGGCGTGGTATCTCCACTTCATGAAGGAATACCTTAGTTGGTGGCAGATCGTCGGCATGGCGTTGGTATTTCAGGTTATGGAATATGTTCTGATGATCCCGGCGATCAACCTCCTCCTGTTTTGGGTTGTGCCGGCACTGCTTAGCACGTTGCAGCTGTTCTATTTTGGCACATATCTACCGCATCGCACGCCAGAGGGTGGCTACGATAATCCACATCGCGCGCAGAGCAACGCGTACGCAACGTTCTGGTCGTTTATCACCTGTTACCACTTCGGTTACCACTGGGAACACCACGAATATCCGTCCTTGCCTTGGTGGAATCTCCCAGAGGTACGTAAGATTAGCGAACGTCCGCAATGAATCTGGTGCTATGCCTCTAACTGTTGTTGGAATTGGTGAAAACTGGTTGCTAAGGAAGCATTGAGATTTAACTCCTTCAAGCGGTTAAGATCCTCAATCGCTTCAAGTTGAGGTTTTAGAGCGTTGGCATCATCGTTAGGGAAAAGCGCGTTGAGAATAGCGATAGTATTTTCGATATGAGTTTGGCGTGCCCCTTGTTCAATACCTTGTGCGATACCGCGTTGCATCACACGTTCGTAAAACGGAGATTCTTGCATGATTTCCTCCAATATCCGGTCCTGAAAAAGTTCAGGCGGATGTGCTAAACTCCCGAAAATCGAGAGCGCAAATAGCAGCGTCGCCCGCTAAGGCTGTCCCCGACTTCTACATCCGGTGTATTGAGTGCTAACATTGCGAACGGATAAGGGAACCGGCTCATGAGATGCTTGACGATTTCATCAAAGTATGGCATATTAATATTATATCTTGGTTCGGCGTAGAATGTCAACTATTTTATTCAAAAGGTCAAGAAAAATCGGTCTCGTAGGATGACAGGATGCAATCAGTGATTCCCCTTGCAATAGGATTCGTAACGTCAGTACTCCTATGGTTTTTCTTTCGACCGCCGTTTGGAAAGAACATCGTCCATCTGAACACGGACAAACGGATCGTCGCACTCACCTACGACGACGGGCCAAATCCGCCTTACACCGATCGGTTGCTCGACGTACTCGCCAAGCACGATGTCAAAGCCACATTCTTCCTCATCGGAAATCGGATTGAAAGGCATCCTGAAACTGTCCGTCGCATGATTGCTGAAGGGCACCAGATCGGTAACCATACCTATAGTCATCCGGTACTCGGTTTCTTGCCGCCGTTCTCTGTTCGACGGCAAATTCAACGCACAGACGACTTAATTCGGCAACACGGGAGTGTTGAGGAGATTGTATTTCGAGCACCGATGCTGACACGGTTTCTACCCGTCGCTTATGTACTCGCGAAAAATGACCGCGCACATATCGGTTGCGATGTATGGAGTTGGGATTGGACGACACAGAACCCTGATAAGATCACTAAAACGGTACTGAAGAAAACACGTTCATCTACACGGACGGGTTCAATCATCGTCCTACACGATGGAAAAGCGGAAAATAGAGAGGCGAACCGGTCAGGCACAATCGAAGCGACAGACCGAATCATCACCGCACTCAAACAGGATGGATACCAGTTTGTACGGTTGTCAGATTAGCCATCCTGTGTCGTTCTCGGAATAATATCGTGAACACCGCCTTCACGGATACTTGCTGAAGAGACCAACACGAATCTCGCTTTTTGACGAAATTCCGGTAGCGATATCGCCCCACAATTACATAGAAGCGATCGGATTTTTGCGAGCGTCGTTTTCAAATTATCGTTCATCTTTCCTGCATAAGGCACATAAGCATCAGCGCCCTCCTCAAACAATAATTCCGGACTGCCGCCTTCGTGGTAGCGTTGCCAATTGGCGGCGCGTTTTGTGCCTTCGCCCCAATATTCTTTTACCGTATTCATACCCAGTTTTCTGAGCTTACTTGGACTTTCATCAAATCTTGCGAAATATCTGCCCATCATCACGAAATCGGCGCCCATCGCAAGCGCCAAACCGATATGATAATCTTGGAATATACCGCCATCTGAGCAGATCGGCACATAAACACCGGTCTCCTGCAAATACAAATCCCTTTGTTGGGCAACCTCAATGACGGCAGTCGCTTGCCCACGACCGATCCCTTTCTGTTCGCGTGTGATACAGATCGCACCGCCGCCGATACCGACTTTTACGAAATCAGCACCCGCTTCCACCAGATACGTGAACGCATCCCCGTGAACGACATTCCCGCCACCCACTTTCACAGCATCCCCGTACGTCCCTTTAACAAATCGGATGGTGTCCGATTGCCATTCTGTGTACCCTTCGGACGAATCGACGCAGATAACATCGGCACCCGCTGCGACCAGTGCTGGCACTCTCTCTTTATAATCTCTTGTATTGATTCCGGCACCCACGACAAGCCTTTTCTGTGAATCTACGGATTCAAGCGGATTTTTCTTATGGTCATCGTAATCTTTTCTGAACACCAGATGCACCAGTTCACGGTTTTCATCAACGATCGGCAGACAATTGATCTTATGTTTCCAGATGAGATCGTTGGCATCTTCAATCGTAATTCCCTTTTGACCGACGATCAGTTCAGGAAAGGGTGTCATGAATTCGCTCACTTTAGCGTTTAAATCCACTCGACTCAATCTATAGTCTTTATCCGTTATCAGTCCGAACAGTTCCCCTGAAGATGAGCCGTCTTCGGTTATGGCAATCGTCGAGTGTCCTGTTTCTTCGGTGAGTTTCACGACATCTGCTATCGTGTTATCACACTTTAAATTTGAGTCGCTAACGACAAACCCCGCTTTGTGGTTTTTTACTGTCCGGACCATCGCTGCCTGCTCTTCAATGCTTTGGGAGCCATAGATAAAAGATATTCCGCCCTGTCTCGCCAGTGCGATTGCCAAATTGTGGTCCGAAACGGCTTGCATGATCGCTGAAGCGAACGGGATATTCACTTCCAGAGAGGGTTGCTGCCCCACTTTAAACTTCACCAGAGGGGTCCTTAAGATAACGTTTTCAGGGATACAATCCTTCGTCGTTAAGTTCGGTAAAAGCAAGTATTCGCTGAAAGTCCGGCTTGCTTCAGAAAAAAACTGCGCCATTGTTCAATCCTCCTGTGAAAACAAAGATGGTTGTCGGTTAATGCCCGGTGGGTTCGGTGTTTTTGCAAACGCTGAAATCCAATGCGAAGAAAGTGTTTCTTATAGGAACCGCACCGGACTTCACCGAATTAAGATGAAAACAGGCACTGTTACAGTAAACCCACAAGTGCCTGATTTCTTCAACTGTTTGCTGTTAGAATCTAACAAAACCGAAATCGACTATCGGTTTTCAAACGCAGCAATCTCCGCCTCATACTGCAAAGTCCAACCGATTTCGTCGAGTCCGTTCAACAGACAGTGTTTCTCAAAGTCCCCGATCTCAAAAGTGTGTGCAGTGCCATCAGGACAGATCACCGATTGCGCCTCCAAGTCTATCATCAACTGGTATCCCTCGGTGTCGTGTGCCTCTTGACTGAGCGATGCGATAACTTCTGCAGGCAGGGCAATCGGAAGGATACCGTTCTTATAGCAGTTATTACGGAAGATGTCCGCAAACGAGGGCGCGAGAATCGCCTTGAACCCGTACTGCTGCAATGCCCACGGCGCGTGCTCACGCGAGCTACCACAACCGAAATTTGCACCGGCAACGAGAATACTCGCCTTTGCGTAGCGCGGGAAATTCAGCACGAATTCCGGGTTTGGCTCACCGTTTTCGAGGTAACGCCAGTCGTTAAAAAGAAATTCACCGAAACCTGTCCGTTCAATCCGTTTCAAAAATTGTTTCGGGATAATCTGGTCTGTATCAACATTAATCCGATCGAGTGGGACAACAAATCCAACGTGTTCTTTAAATGCTTCCATATTTCTGTCTTCTCCAATCTGACGCTTTTTTCTGAAGTTCGAGGGCTGTAAACTGGTCACGATACGCTTTTAATCCGCCAATCCATTCCAAATTTGGCTTTTCTTCCGTTTTGAACTTTTTTTTGTTCGTAAGAAATCAATGAAATTGATAACTTCTTCTTGGAGTTCCGGAGGAAGTTCCCTAATTTTTTCAATGATGGTAGATTCCATTGTTAACTCCCTATTTTCCTAATATTGGGTTTGAAAAAATATCCACCTTCTGGTCTTCTAACCTTTTATGCTTCCTACTGAAACTTTCGGATATCCACAAAGTGACCTGTAACTGCCGTCGCCGCTGCCATCTGTGGGCTGACGAGGTGCGTGCGTCCGCCTTTGCCCTGTCTACCTTCAAAATTTCGGTTTGATGTGCTGGCACAACGTTGACCCGGACTTAGGGTATCTGGATTCATACCGAGACACATGCTACAACCCGCTTCACGCCATTCAAAACCTGCATCCCGAAAAACTTGGTCAAGTCCTTCTGCCTCCGCTTGGCGTTTGACCGCCTGCGAACCGGGAACGACCATTGCGCTGACAGTCTCTGCGACTTTTCTGCCTTTTGCAACTTCAGCAGCAGCCCGTAAATCGCTGATTCGGGAGTTCGTGCAGCTACCGATGAAGACTCTATCTACCGGAATATCTGTTATCGGGGTACCCGGTTGGAGGTCCATATATGCCAAAGCGTGTTCAGCCGCGCGTTTGTCGTCGGTTGTCGTCATGTCTGCTGGATCTGGGACACGTCCCGTCACGTCGGTTACCATACCGGGATTTGTGCCCCACGTCACCTGTGGTGCGATGTCTGCTGCGTCGAGATGTAGCGTTCGGTCGTAGGTCGCGCCTTCATCCGTCGGGAGTTGTTTCCAACGTTCAACTGCTGCATCGAATTCTTCATCTTTGGGCGCGAAACGTCTGCCAGCGATGTATTCGTAGGTCGTATCGTCTGGTGCGATCATACCTGCGCGTGCACCTGCCTCAATCGACATATTACAGACCGTCATCCGTTCCTCAATACTCAGCGCGCGGATCGCAGAACCGGTATACTCAACCACAGCGCCGTTGCCCCCGTCGATACCGATATGCCCGATAATCGAGAGGATGATGTCTTTCGCGGTCACGCCGTAGGGGAGTGTACCATCAATCCGAATCTCAAAGGTTTCCGATTTCTGTTGTAGGAGGCATTGTGTCGCGAGGACGTGTTCAATCTCACTCGTACCGATACCGAAGGCGAGCGCACCGAGCGCACCGTGTGTTGAGGTATGGCTATCACCGCAGACGATGGTCATACCGGGCTGCGTGATGCCGAGTTCCGGTCCGATGACGTGGACGATGCCTTGATCAGGGCTGTCGATGTCATAAAGCGGAATGTCAAACTCAGCACAGTTTTCCGCCAACGTCTCCATCTGTTTCGCCGCAATCAGATCGGTAATCGGTAGCGATCTGTCTGTCGTCGGGACGTTGTGATCCATCGTTGCGAACGTCAGATCCGGCCGGCGTACCTTTCGATTGTTGAGCCTTAGTCCCTCAAATGCCTGTGGGGATGTGACTTCGTGGACGAGATGTGTGTCGATATAAAGGATCGGCACCTCATCAGCGGAAGCGCGCACCAGATGCGTCTCCCATATCTTTTCATACATTGTCTTTTTTTTCATAGTTGTCATCTGTCAGTACGGGTTGCTATGCAACCGTTTCAGTTGTCGGTGGGAATCCGACGGTATGGGATGTTAGGGGTTTACAATCCGCTGTTGTTTGAGTGTTTCGATTTCTTGCGTAAGTACTTCAATCTGCTTTTCGAGGGTCTGGTCTTTTCTGCTGCGCCTATGCGCTAATATCCCCCACACAGTTGCCCCGATCGCAAGAACCGCCAAGGGGATACCAATGCAGGCAATGATGATATTATTTTGCCTGTCAAAATTATTTTGAATGGCATCAAAGTTGCCATTAACAGTTCCTTTTAGATTTGTGACTTCTGTTTTTATCACAGCCCCATCTGTTTTTAGCGTTACGATGTCGTCTTTTATCGGTTTGATTTCCTCATTGACAATCAAGCGAATTTTATCAAGGTCTGCGTCGATTAATGCACCGGGGGCTGGTAAAGCGATTGCGTAAAAGAGTATCAAGAGTAAAAGAATCGTTTTCATAGAGTGTTCCAGTGCCAGTTTGGTTTATCCCCCAGCAAAGGTGGGAGGGTAGCAGGCATGCTTGGTTTAGTGCCACCCAAAACTGGACAACTTAATTATACCACATTTGGAATTGTATAGTATAAAAATTGCTGGCATTTCTCACGCAGCAAAGATTACTCAAAAGGTTGCAACATCCCATCTTTGACGATCAGGGTCTTCTGATCATAAACAGCGTCCCCATCGGCATTAAAAGAGAATTTCCCCAGAACCGTGTCAAAGTCCACGATATTCGCCAGTGCGTCTCGGATTGAAAGTGCGTCGGTTGCTTCGGCATTTTTAATCGCCTCTGCTAAAATGTAGACAGCAGCGTAGGATGCCGTAGCAAAGACGTTTGGATCCGTCCCGTAAGTCTCATTATAATTCTGGACAAACGCTTGATTTCCGGGGGTGTCGTCTGTCGGAAGCCAACCGATAAAAGTGATTGCGCCTTCAGCGGCGGCACCTGCGGCTGCCACCTCAACATTGGTCAATGAGCTGACAATAAACGGAGCAGATAGACCGAGTTCGTCTGCTTGAATCAATATCCCTGGTTTTTCGGGCGGCAACGCCGACACAAAAATGGCATCCGGTTCCAACGCCTGTATCTTGGTTAATTGCGCCGAGAAATCGGTATCGCCATTCTTGAAGGGTTCTGTGGCGAGCACCTCAATCCCCTTCGCAGTAAACGCTTCTTGCAATGCCATGTCCCGATCTGTGGAGAAGACATCGGTTTCGTCATACATCGTGGCCACGCGTTGATAACCGAGTTTCGCGTGCGTTACTTCGATACCTTTAGCAACCACGATGTCTGTCGTGAGCGGTATCCGAAAGACAAAATCACTGATTGCGGTGAGCCCGCGAGCGCCCGCTGTCGGGCTAATTGCAACAATCCGATTTTCTTTGGCAATGGGAAAAGCCGCCTCCGTCGCGCTTGACGACGCGGGCCCAAGAATAACAGACAGGCTGTCTTCATGAATCAGTTTATTGAAAGCAGCAACCGCACCCTCCGGTGTACTCGTGTCGTCTTCAATGATAAACTTGAATTGGGTATTGCTGGGTTGTGTGGTGTTAATTTCATTAAGTGCGAGGTCCAAACCTTGTTCCATCAGTTCACCTGCAGCAGCTAAGTGCCCCGTCAAAGGTAAAACGACACCGATGGCAATCTCGCCACTTTTATCTTCTACCTGCGGTGTGGTCGGTTGGACAATTTCGGATACCCGCTCACAGGCGGAAAAACCTATTATTAAAATGGCAATTGCCAAAATAAACATAAATGATTTCATTCGATATATTCCTCTTTTTTTTAACCATCAGCGGATTAGCCATCTTGCCGAAAGCCGAAAGCCGAAAGCCAATAGCCATTTCAAACCCGCATAACAACCGGGAAAATAAGTGGAGTCCGTTGCATCTGTTTTGAGAAAAATCGACGGAGCGCGCCTCGGACTTCATCTTGCACAGTTTCCGTCTCGTGTTTCTGTTCGTCGCTGAGGTTTGCGATGACGCTCCGAGTAATCTCTTTCGCTTCTTCTATGAGTGCCTCCGATTCGTCCATATACACGAACCCGCGCGAGATAATCTCTATCTCTCCAGTATTCAGTCCGGCTTTAGCGTCGTCATTGGCCGCTGACGGCTGATTGCCATCACCTGTATCACTATGCAGGACGATAATCGGAACGACGATGCCGTCCTCCGAGAGTTGGATACGGTCGCGTAGAACGATATCTTCAAGCCCGATTTCCGGTTTCCCATCAACAAACACGCGTCCGGAACGCCCCTCACGTCCGAGCACTTCACATGAATCAGGGGTCAAGTAAATGAGTTCGCCATCTTCAGCGACGTTAATGTTTTCTCTTGGGATACCGACCGATTCAGCGAGTTCAGCGTGCCGCATAAGGTTTTGATATTCACCGTGCATCGGCGTAAAAAACTTGGGACGCAACAGGTTGATCATCAACTTTAGGTCTTCACTTGCACCGTGCCCCGAAACGTGGACATCAGCGTTGCGTTCATGGTATATCTTCGCACCGCGTTTGAGCAGATGGTTCACCACATGTCCGATAGCCTTTTCGTTACCCGGAATAATCCGAGCAGAGATGACGACTGTGTCCCCCGGTTCCACGTTTAGAAACGGGTGATTGTCGAGTGCCATCAACGTTAAAGCGGAGCGCTGCTCACCTTGACTACCGGTGCATAAAATTACGATTTCATGCGGTCTAAACATAGAAGCATCACGCGCATCGATGAGATAGTCCGGGTTCACCTCAAGGTAACCGAGTTCGGTAGCCGTACGCACATTGTTGAGCAGCGAGCGTCCCGTGACAGCAATGAGGCGCCGATGCTTATTTGCCAGATCAATGAATTGCTGGATACGGTGTAGACTTGAGGAGAAAGTACAGAGAAACAACGCCTGCTCGGTATTCTGGAAAATACCGTCTATCGTGCTATAGATACTCCGTTCCGAAGGTATCTGTCCGGGACGTTCAGCGTTTGTGCTGTCGGAGATGAGCATCAGCACACCTTCCGCACCTAAGCGTGCAAGCCGCTGAATATCGGTCAACTTACCGTCAACCGGGGTCATATCGAACTTAAAGTCACCCGTATGGACGATAACACCGATCGGTGTCTGCAGCGCAATCGCGACGCTATCCGGAATGCTATGTGCAACATGGATGAATTCAGCGGTGAAATCCCCCAACTCAACCGTATCACCGGCGGTAATCGTGTTGAGTTGTGCCTTACCGAGCACACCGTACTCACGCAACCTGCCACTCGCGATGGCGAGTGTGAGTTGCGTGCCGTAGACCGGTACATCCAACTGACGTAGGACATAAGCTAAAGCCCCGATATGATCCTCGTGTCCGTGTGTGAGAAGGATACCGCGAATCTTTTCTTGACGTTCAACGAGATAGTGGATATCTGGGAATATCAGATCGACACCCGGCATGTCTGATCCAGGTAACATGAAACCGGTATCAATGACGATAAGGTCGTCCTCGGTTTCGTACACCATCATATTCAGCCCAAATTCACCTAAGCCGCCTAACGGTATAATCGAAACACTTCCGTCCCCATTTTCTTTATTGTTATTAAGTATGGAATCTGTCATAGAATAGTTTTCAGTTTTAGTTTTCAGTTGTCAGTTAGAGAAAGTTATCAGTTTTCAGTTAAGAGACTTTGGAGTTATCGAAAACCTCTTGCAACTGACAACTGTTAACTGTTAACTGATAACCAGTATTCTGAGGCTTCCTTTACCGCCAATGTAAATCAAAATAGTCGTGTGTCGTTGAGGTCATCTGCTGCATTTTGCCGGTTTCAACATCTAAGATGAAGATTTCACTGGTGCGCCGTCCGTCCGGATCTTTACCGATAAATGCAACCTGACTGCCGTCTGGGCTCCATGTTGCGTCCCGTCCCGGATAAAGACTCAGGTTCAGGTAGCTCTGAAATCGTCCGTCCGCTATAGTGGCAACGCAGATCTCGCCTGACGTATAAAAAAGTACCTGTTTGCCGTTTGGTGACCATTCTTCGATATTTCCACACGGCGGTTCGTCGAGTTGCATGAACCATGTCCGCCCCATGCTGACGACATCCGGTTCTGCAATCGCAAGGAGACCTTCCGTCTTAAACGCGATCCATTTACGGTCTGGCGACCATTCGGGCCATTGTATTCCGTTCGGCAACACTTCGAGTATCCTTCTATTCGGTTCTTTAACCCTTTCGCCTTTAGCGTCCCAATGTAGCCAGCCCTTTGCCCATCGCTCGGTCCGCCAACGCTTGATTTTTCCGTCAACGGTTACCTCCCAATTTTCCAGCGGGTCTTTCGGACGGTCAAGTTCGACCACAACCAGAACCGCTTGACTTGACGGCGACCACCAGAAATCGTGAATGCCATATTCTTTCTTGATGACCTGTTTCTTCTCAGACCCATCTGCTCGCATCACATAGAGCGATTTAGAACGCTCCACGCCAGAGATATAGGCAATCCATTCCCTATCGGGTGACCATCGCGGATGGCGAGAGACAGCATCATCGGTGAGTCGCTGGAAATCCGTACCATCTGGGTTTATTGTACAGATATTATACTGGTAGAATTCCCACCAACTGGTCGTATCCCGTCCGCGCTCCAGCGTCCGAGTCGTAATTCGGAAACCGTCTTCATTTAGGAGCGGCTCACGGATGGCAAAGACCAGTTTACCGGTGCCGCTTTCTGCAAACGCAACACCACCTACCGTGAGAACCAGGATCAATACACTTATGGCCGATATGATACGCATACGTTCACCTTCTTAATAGTACACAGTACTCAGTTAGAGGAAGTTTTCAGTTTTCAGTAAGATTTTTTCTGCGAAAAAAATCTTTCAGTTTTCAGTTAAGAGACTTTGGAGTTATCGAAAACCTCTTGTAACTGATAACTGATAACTATTACAGGACTTACGCAAATTGAATGGGGAAACGGTATATTTTGCTGATTTAACCCCCTAAATCCCCCTTATCAGGGGGACTGTAAGAAAAAATGCGTAAGTCCTACTATTAAACAACAATATTAATCAGGCGATTCGGCACGACGATAACCTTCCGAACCGGTTTTCCTTCAATAAATCGTTGAACCCGTTCATCCGCGAGTGCGGCTTCCTCAATCGCTTTGTCCGTCGCATCCGCAGGCAGTTCGAGCCGGTTGCGCAGTTTCCCATTGACTTGCGCAATAATCGTTACAGTGGCACTTGTGAGGACCGATGCGTCGTGTGTGGGCCACTGTGCATGCGCGATGAAACCTGTTTCACCGAGACGATGCCACAACTCCTGCGCAATATGCGGCGCATAAGGCGAGAGCAGATGCAGGAAAATTTTCAAGATCTCCTTCGGTAATGTCTTCGCCTGTGTCGCAGTGTTCACGAAGATCATCATCTGACTAATCGCAGTGTTCATTTTGTCAATGGATTCCGTATCGTCTGTTACCTGCTTGATGGTCTTATGGAGTTCACGCCAGAGTTCGGATGCCGTTGCACCCGCAGCGTCGGTCAACTTCTCGCTGAGTTCGCCGCTCTCTTCGTCGATAACGAGTCGCCAGACGCGTTGCAGGAACCGGTAGACACCCTCTACACCGGCATCCTGCCACGGCGTGCTTGCCGTAACCGGACCGATGAACAGTAGATAGAGGCGAAGCGCGTCGGCACCGTAATTGTCGATAACGTCGTCTGGGTTGATGACGTTAAATCGGGATTTCGACATCTTCTCCATCTGTGTCTGGAGCGGGACACCGGTCGTTTTCGTAACGGCTTTCCCATCGCTATGCTCGACTTCGTGCGGATAGTAGTATTTACCTGTAGCGTCTTGGTAAGATTCGGCGAGAATCGTGCCTTGGTTAAGCAACCCTTGGAACGGTTCTTTCGTTGAGACCAAACCGGAGTCGTAAAGCACTTTATGCCAGAAACGGGCATAGAGCAGGTGCAGAACCGCATGCTCAGTACCCCCCATATAGAGGTCTACCGGCATCCAGTAATTTTCGAGTTTGGTATCAAAAGGTGCCTCCGTATTGTGTGCATCGAGGAACCGCAGGTAATACCAGCAGGAACCCGCCCACTGCGGCATGATGTTCGTCTCCCGCGTCGCAATGCTGCCATCAGGGAGTGTCACCTTCAGCCACTCTTCATCGGCGCGAGCGAGTGGCGGTTTGCCGTCTTCCGTCGGTTTATAGGCATCAATCGGCGGCAGTTCAACAGGCAATGCCGCATCTGGCAGCTGAATAATAGTTCCGTCCTCAAGGTGGGCAAGCGGGAAAGGTTCACCCCAATACCGTTGCCGCGAGAAGAGCCAATCCCGGAGACGGTATTCGACTTGACCGGTGCCTCTCCCTTCACTTTCGAGCCAAGCGATCATCTTTGCTTTCGCTTCAGCGACCGGCAGACCGTTGAGGAAATCGGAATTGACGCAGACCCCGTCACCTTCAAAGGGCGCCTCTTCAATCGGTTTTTCACCGCCTTTAATGACTTCAACAATCGGGATGCCGAAGGTTGAGGCGAATTCGTGGTCGCGTTCATCGTGTCCCGGCACAGCCATAATCGCACCTGTACCGTACGTCATAAGCACATAATCCGCAACCCAGATCGGGACCGGCTGGTCGTTACACGGGTTAATCGCATACGCACCTGTGAAGACCCCTGTCTTCTCTGTGGCGAGGTCTGTACGTTGGAGATCAGATTTGTTCGCGGATGCCTTAACGTAAGCATTCACTTCGGCTGCTGCATCCGGATGCGTTATCTCGGAGACGAGCCGATGTTCCGGCGCGAGGACGCAATACGTCGCACCAAAAAGTGTATCCGGGCGCGTCGTGAAAACGGTAAACGTCTCCTTACTATCCTTGATATTGAATGTAATCTCTGCCCCTTCGGATTTGCCGATCCAGTGTCTTTGCATCTCTTTAAGCCCGTCGGGCCAATCCAATAGATCCAAATCGTCCAACAACCGTTCGGCGTAGGCGGTAATTTTGAGCATCCATTGATGCATAAGGCGACGTTCAACCGGGTCCCCGGTCTCAACATATTTACCGTCCTTGACCTCTTCGTTTGAGAGGACAGTACCCAACGCCGGGCACCAGTTGACCGGCACATCCGCAAGATACGCTAAACCTTTTTCATAGAGTCGAAGGAAAATCCACTGTGTCCATCTATAATATTCGGGTAGGGAGGTATCAATTTTTCGGGACCAGTCGTAAGAGAGACCGATGCGTTGAATCTGCTGTTGAAAGGTCTCCGTGTTCCGTTTGGTAACATCTGCCGGGTGTTCATTTTCACGGACCGCATACCGTTCTGTTGGGAGTCCGAAGGCGTCCCATCCCATCGGGTGCATCACATGGTAGCCTTGCATCCGTCGGAAGTTTGCGAGGACATCCGTCGGCACGTAGTTCTTTGCGTGTCCCATGTGCAGTCCGGCACCTGAAGTATAGGGGAACATTCCGAGCACATAGAATTTCGGCTTCATTTTCAGTGTTTCGATATCGTTTGGAATCTTGAATGCTTCGTTTTCTCGCCACTCGGCTTGCCAATAGGGTTCTATTTCCGCCGGGGCATAAGGATGGTTCTCCATGTCGCGTTTGTCTCCTGTGTATATTGACTTTACGAAGTAAATTTTAACACAACCCCGCCCTATTGTCAAGATTACTTTCCATCTGTCGTAGCATAGACTGTTAGTCTGTGCCTCTTTTGTAGCATAGACTGTTAGTCTGTGCCTCTTTTGTAGCATAGACTGTTAGTCTGTGCCTATTGATCAGGTCGGCTGGCGTGGCATTAAATGAAGCGGAACCTGAACAATGCTGGACGTTTGTAACAAACTTTTGAAAAAATTTCAAAAGTATTGTAAAATGTTAAGGCTATACTTTAGATGAGAAAACGCAACTTGTTTACAACACAGAAATCTTGGTGACCTCTTTAACGTTCGTTTGACGAGGAACTCTATGAAACACACATTATCTCGACGGCAATTTCTACGTTCCGGCGCGCTCGTAACCGCATCCGCAGCCGTTAGCCTCGGATTTATGGGGTGTAGCCGGACCCTAATTCAAAAAGTACCCGGTTTTAGACCTGAACCACCCTTCGAGTTCACGCCGAGCGCAAACCGCCTCCTTGACCTCCCCGAAGGGTTTACTGCACACGCTTTTTCGAGAACAGGCGAACAGATGGACGACGGACTCTGGGTGCCAGGTGGACACGATGGCATGGCGGCTTTCCCCGGTCCTAATGGTAAAACGATCCTCGTCCGAAATCACGAATTAGTCGCTACCGCCAAAACCGTTGGACCCTTCGGATGGAACAACGAAAAGATTGAACGCGCGGCTATTGATAGATTTTATGACGCTGGCTCAGGCGAACTACCGTGCCTCGGCGGGACGACGACCCTCGTCTATGATACACGCACGAGGACGCTGGAGAAACACTTCTTAAGCCTGATAGGCACGATCCGCAATTGTGCCGGAGGGCCGACACCTTGGAATACGTGGGTCACTTGCGAAGAGACGATGCAGAAATCAGAGAAAGAGAACACTTATGAGGTAAACCACGGGTATAATTTCGAGGTTCCGGTCTCTGCCGAAATAGGATTAGCCGATCCGATCCCGTTGAAAGCGATGGGACGTTTCAATCATGAAGCGGTCGCCGTTGACCCGAAGACCGGTATCGTCTATCAAACCGAAGACAGGGGGGATAGCTTAATCTACAGGTTTATCCCTGACCAACCAGAAAAACTCGCAGCGGGTGGCAAGCTTCAGGCACTGAGAATCCGAGACCTCGAAGGAGCGGATACCCGGAACTGGCGAAGTCGGACACAGAAAATCTTCCCGTGGACATATCACCCGGTGCCGATGGGGGAAACCCTCACAGTTGAATGGGTCGATATTGAGAACGTGGAATCGCCAGATGATGATCTCCGGCTCCAGGGCAGTGAAGGTAAGAATGCGGCGAAATTCGCACGCGGTGAAGGGATGTGGCACGGCGATAATCAAGGCACAAGCGAAATCTATATCGCCTGCACCAATGGCGGCATTGCATACAAAGGACAAATCTGGAGATACATACCGAGTCCTTATGAAGGCACAAGCCGTGAAGAACAAGAACCCGGAACCATTGAGCTCTTCATCGAGCCGAACGACAGCAACCTCATGGAGAATGCTGATAACTTGACGGTCACACCGTGGGGTGATCTCATTATCTGCGAAGACGGGCCCAACGAAGAGTTCCTTATCGGTGTAACACCGGAAGGACAGACCTATAAATTCGCTCGCAACGCCGGCAACATGTCTGAACTCGCGGGTGCAACGTTCTCACCTGACGGCACGACGCTGTTTGTGAACATTCAGAGTCCAGGGATTACACTGGCGATCACCGGTCCTTGGCACGAGATTCGACAACGTCCACTAACGTAGCATTAACGCACACATCTACTTTCCGGATATAAATGAAACCCAGCATTTCAGGACAGGCTTCGGTCTGATTGAAGTGTTGGGTTCACTTTTTTATTCCAATATTAATTTTCAGAAATGGTATAAATTTAATGAAGAAAAAGCATTCGCTCAGATTATATAGTAAAACCCGTAATTAATTGAGGGTGTTTCATAAATGTTTTTTTATCGAAAACAGGTTTTAATGTAAGAAACATTTCGTGTCGGTATCCGGCATCGGACATTCATTAACATGGATACCTGCAAAAGTAGGATACCCAGGCCCAAAAAGGTAGAAACATATGCCAAACCTCGCACCGGTAAAGGCTTATGCGTTCCTGTGATCGACAAGAGTTTGCTCAATAAATCAAAGACAGGTTCAATCGCCGTCTTTCTCGCCCCTCGGTAAGTCGCAACTTCTGTCGCTGTATAGAGCGGGTCTGCACCTAAGAGTGCGTTTGCTTCGGCTAAAGTCGTCTTGGGAGTCAACAGAAGCACGTCAACTTCGGCAAAAGCCGTGGCGCGTTTTTTATCAACATACCCGTTATCAGCAACGATACAGCGCGTGCCTCGGTCAATGAGTTTCTCTTTCTTGGTATCCAATACGTTGCGTTCATTGACGTTGGCGGGTTCGACTTGAAACATCACTGGAAATCCACTCTCGGTGGCAGTGAGATGGAGTCCGTATCCATAGACCCATCCATGATACCCACTTTTCGACCAAGTCGCAGTTGTATCAACACCGCGCAAACCTTTGGGTATCTCATTGTTGAGGCGATCCTTCTGATGCCAGACGGGCCCCGCGGCTCTAAACAGACTTTTATCTTCATAAACGACTTCTTGGGGGAAGTGTCCACCATTGCTGAGGCTCCATGTCGCAACGTATTCAGTGAAAGCCTGAAGTGTCGGTGTCAACGCTTTGTATCTCCGTCCGAGGGTCACATGAGACGGACACGCCGGAAGTCGACATCTTTGAAGGTAGAGGGGATGGTGAAATAAGTAATCCTGTTGTGCGCGCATAGCGGTAATCCCCTTGAGTGTCATAACGGCATAAAAGACGATGAGAGAAGCATCCGGATAAGTCTCGGGTCTTCCTCTTTTGGAAACTTTTTCTTTGGTGGCTGAGAACGCGTCTAACATTGAAAACAGAAATGTGATATACTCTCTGATGTCAGGATATTGCATGGGTGTCTCCTTCACTTTATGTGGTATAAAATGAAGGATACCCAATATCCTGACTTTTGACAACTATTATTTATGAAACACCCTCAATTAATTATACAGTAGCGGGGTTACAAACAGGGTTATTTAGTTTTAGATAAATTGTCGGATTGTCTCAATTTTTGGATCTTCCTTTTCAAGTCCGGTGCGGTTGCTAGAAGAAACACCCAAGCAAAAACACCGCACCTACCGGGCCTGGGGGTCTAAAAATTGGAAAAAAAGCCGAAAACTAAATCGTCCTGGGTTACAAACCCGCCTGCATTGGCGGATACTGTCCGTCAAAGTGTAAATATATTTTCAAACTCTACTATAAATAACCAGAACTGATGAACCGAAAAACCTTGTAGAAAAAAAGCACAACAGGTAAACTTGTAGAGGGGTACACTTCATGATGGCAACACTCATCCGTCGAGAACTTCTCGACAACCTGATGACATTCCGATTTGCGGCGGCTGTTTTCATTACACTGTTGCTTGTGGTCGCAAATACCGTTGTGCTCCTCAAAGACTATGAGCAGCGACTCACCGCTTACAACAAGGCTGTCAACGAAAGTCACCAAGAATTACGCGAGGAAAAAACCTATTCCGGTTACGCCGGAGGATTAATTGTCCATCGCCCTCCGAACCCGTTGAGCATTTTCAATCTCGGATTAGATAAGCAGGTGGGGAACAAAATAGAAGTATACCACGCGTTTGTGCCGACAATTTGGGATGCGGAGAAGCACGGGGCGGATAATCCATTTCTTAGCCTCTTCACTTCAATTGATATTGTGCTTGTTTTTCAAGGCGTACTCAGCCTGCTCGCGCTGATTTTCGCTTACGATGCGCTCGCTGGTGAACATGAACGCGGGACATTACGCCTCGTACTGACGCACCCAATCCAGCGCGGATACATCCTATTTGCCAAGTACATCAGTGCGATGCTCTGTCTACTTGTGCCGTTGTTAATAAGCCTTCTCCTGTCCATCATCTTGCTGACAACATCCACTACGATTTCCTTAAGCGCGGCTGATTTTCTTCGCATCGGCGGGATTGTGCTGACATCACTGCTTTATGTGTCGTTGTTCTACCTTATCGGCTTATGTATCTCCGCGCTGACGCGCCGCACCAGTACTGCGCTCATGCTTTGCATGTTCGTCTGGGGAGTCTTAGTGCTTGTGTACCCAAATCTGATTCTTACGGCAGTTGACATCGTCCCGCAACCGAACACGCAAATCTCCGTCTATAATCAAATCAAACAGATGTGGGAAAAATTAGATAAAGAAGATAAACAGTTTATCCGCAATGATGCTGTCTTAGGTCCCCCATCGCGTAGCGGTGAAGATATGGCTGCCGGATTTGGCTTGGAAGGTGTTGAATACACCTTCTGGAAAGATGAGGACAAACCCTCAATATTGCTCTATTTTCACCAAACCGGATTGTATGCTGGAAAAATTAAAGCGGAATCTGAGCTGCAGGTGCCACACGTACAAAATTATTACGGCTTCTACAACAGAGAGACTATCAATACTGTAGAACGGACGTGGCTTGTGCGGAAACCGGCATTAGAGGCTATCTACGTCCAACCCGCAAATCTCGGACGCATGTTGTTGAGGTTTTCACCCGTTGGTCTGTATGACGCAGCGACCGAAGCCTGGGCAGGTACTGATTTAGCGGGTATTCAAGACTTTTTCAGCACTGTTCAACGTTACCGGCGCGCAGTCGTTGACTATTTCTATGACAAAAAGATATTTGAATCGCGACAGTGGTTCGCTGCTGACAAAGGCACAGCGGACTGGGATGCGCTCCCTCAGTTTTCCTTTCAGAGAAGCGATACCGGTATCAATGCAAAACGAGCACTCCCGGACATGCTTCTACTGTTTACAATGAATGTTATTCTCTTTACAGTGATATTGCTGGTTTTTGTCAAAAGTGAAGTGTAGAATAGTTATAAGTTAACAGTTATAAGTTAAGAGGTTTCAGGGACTCCCAACGGAAACTTTTTCTTATAACCTACCACTTATAACCTATAACTATTCTTCCCATAACCGATGAGTAATAAAAGAGGTTTTGGATAGTTCCAAAGTAAGTACTGAAAACTGAAAGATTTTTTCGTAGAAAAAATCGTACTGACAACTGACAACTCATAAAATGTGGCATATTACAAAACGTGAAATCTACGATAATCTGAATAGCCTCCGATTCGCTCTAACAACCGTTTTATTGCTGGCACTGATGGTAACCAACGCCGTTAAGCATCTCCGAGAGCATCCAAAACGGGTACAGAGGTATCAGGACGCTGTTACTGAATCTTCGGATCGTTTAACGGCTCACGCCGACGACAGTCTCTTTAAACTGGCACAATACGGACCCGGAAACTTCTACAAAAAACCGTCTCCCCTTCACTTTTGTGCAAACGGAGGTGAACTCATTTTACCAGATACGATCAAAGTGGATGAACCCGATGTGTTCGCGACCGATGTAGAAGGTAACGCGACACACCAAGGTGTCTGGAACCTGTCCTATCCAGATGCCAACCTCCAGAATAAGAACGTTGGACCGAGCGTTTCACAAGTGGATTGGGCATTCATCATCGGTTCCATCTTGAGTTTGATAGCCCTCTGGTTCACCTTTGATGCCTTCTCTGGTGAACGCGAGCAAGGCACACTCCGATTGATGTTAGCGAATTCAATTCCGCGACACACTGTGCTTATCGGCAAATTCTTAGGGGCATTGCTCAGTATTAGCATCCCGTTTGCGCTTGCTGTGCTGGTGAACCTCTTATTGATTTCCACTGCAAGTACCGTTCACCTGACAGTAGAGGCGTGGGGACGCTTAGGTATCGTTTTCTGTCTTGCACTTTTGTACACGAGTCTGTTTGTGGCGTTAGGGTTATTGGTCTCGGCGCGTGTGCGACAGAGCGCGGTGAGTTTGATGATACTGCTGTTGATGTGGGTAACCCTTGTCGTTTTTATGCCGAGTACCCTCGCTTCAATTGCAAGCAGCTTCTCACCTGCAACATCCTTTGACGAGTTTTGGCAGCAGCGCAACCCAATTGAAGAGGATTTATGGGATAAATACGACGAGTGGCTCTGGTCGAGTAAAGTGGACGACAAGACGTTAAGGGGGAAAAGCGAGTTTTACATTAAAAACGCTGAAAGAGATGAACGCAAGTACGAAGAACGATTAAAATATCGGAGTTTTCAGGTGTATCGTGCGCGCGCTATCACCGGTATCTCACCCGCTACACTTCTGCAGCACCTGATTGAAGGGTTTGCTGGAACCGGATTTGAGCGACATTTGCAATTTGTGGAAAACACACAACGTTATGCCCGTCAATTGCGTGAATTCGTTGCGGACACCGATAGAGCCGATCCAGAAAGTCTTCATATTTTGGGTGTTCGCGAAGGTATGTCCAAGAAGCCTATCACTCCAGAATCCGTTCCGAGATTTGAAGATACACTTAATCTGAGTAAGGACTTCAATACTGCAGCAATGGAATTGTTACTGCTAACGCTATTTGTCTTAGTGCTTCTGTCTGGTGCGTATCTTGCGTTTGTGCGTGTTGAGGTGTGATTCAATTAGCCCTCTGAACCCCCTATAAGAAACACCCCAGCAAAAACACCCCCTTATCAGGGGGACTTTAAGACGGAATAATGCTTATGCTTAAAACACTCATAGGCAGGGAACTGCTCAATAACCTAATGACCTTCCGTTTCGCGGCAGCACTCCTTATCACTTTACTGCTTGTTGTTGCGAATACTGTTGTCCTCATTAAAGATTACGAGCAACGATTGGAAAGTTACAACGCCTCTGTTAAAACACACCACAAAGAGATACAAGAGAAACAAACTTACTCAGCTGGAGAGGTCGAGGTTGATCGCCCTCCGAATCCGTTGAGTATCTTCAATGTTGGCTTGGACAAACGACTCGGAAATGAGATTTGGATTGCGCATAATAATGTGCCGACACTCTGGGAAGCCCGCATGAACGCCTCAGATAATCCGTATCTCAACATCCTATCCTCAATTGACATTATTTTTATTTTTCAGGTGGTTCTAAGTCTGATGGCATTGCTATTTGCTTATGATGCACTTGCAGGTGAACGCGAGCACGGAACATTGCGGTTGGTACTGACGCATCCCGTCCGGCGCGGATACATCTTACTCGCGAAATATATCAGTGCGATGCTCTGCCTGCTCGTGCCACTATTGATGAGCCTGCTGCTTGCGATGCTTTTGTTAACGACAACCGTCTCAATTTCTCTAAGTGTTGATGATTTCCTGCGTATCGGTGGAATCGTTTTAACGTCAGTCGCTTATCTGTCGGTATTTTACCTTATCGGGCTGCTCATCTCAGCAGTGACACAAAGAACCGGTACCGCGTTGATGCTTGCCATGTTCATCTGGGGAGCTCTGGTGTTAGTATATCCGAACCTAATACTTGCCGCGATCCGCTCGTCAGATATTCCCGAAGCCAGAGCAGTTTCTGCGTTTAATCAGATAAAACAGGTTTGGGATGAATTCGATAGGGAACGGAAGCGATACCTTGCGACTGATGCGTTTCCGGGAGAGGATCCGACCTTTAACATCAACGGGATGGGTTTTTTCTACGAACACTTCCCTGAAAATCGATTAACACTCTTGTATCTCTACAACAGTATGATGACCTTTGGAGAACTCGACGAAAAATTTGAACGAGAAGTCCCGCACGCCCAAAATTATTTCCAATTTCTCATACCCTCAACGATCAAAACGGCAGAGCGGGCATGGCTTATCCGAAAACAGGCGTTAGAGGACACACTCGTTCGGAAAGCAAATATGAAAAGAACGCTATTGAAATTTTCACCCATCGGGATGTACGATGCGGGGACGCAAGCGTGGGCAGGCACTGATTTAAAAGGTGTCCGAGATTTTTTCGACGCGGTTCGGCAATACCGACTCACAGTCATTGACTATTTTTATAGCAAAAACGCCTTTGCCTCCCGAAAATGGTTCGCTGCAGATGAGGGCGCGGTAGATTGGAGCACGCTTCCTGCATTTTCCTTTAAAAGAAGCAGTGTTGAGGTAAATGCGAAACGAGCATTACCAGATTTGCTCCTCCTACTCCTATTGAATATATTTCTCTTTATGCTAATATTTCTGATTTTCATCAAAACCGAAGTATAGGAGAGTCATCAGTTTTCAGTACGGTTTTCTACGAAGAACCTTCAGTTTCCAGTACTTACTTTGAAACTATCAAAAACCTCTTGTAACTGATAACTAATAAAATGTGGCATATAGCGAAACGCGAACTTTATGATAACCTGAATAGTCTTCGGTTTGCACTGGCAACCGTGCTGCTGCTGGCGTTAATGCTGACCAATGCGGTCGTCCATCTCCGAGAACATCCAATGCGGATGCAGAAATACCGTGATGCTGCGACGCAATCCCTGGACACGTTAACATCTCGCACGGATTTGTATGATCTCGCGCAAAAAGGACCTGAGAAACTTTATAAAAAACCGTCACCGCTTCACTTCTGTGCCGATGGCGGCGATAGCTTGTTGCCTACCTCAGCCGATGCAGCGAGTTACTTTTGGGGCGGTAGAAACTTAAAAGCCTTCTGGCGGATGACCTATCCATCTGTTACGCCTAATCTGAAAAACATTGATCCCGAAGCTATCGAGATAGATTGGGCATTTGTAATCGGTTACGTCTTGAGTTTGATCGCGCTGCTCTTTACGTTTGATGCCCTATCCGGTGAACGTGAGCAAGGTACGCTACGATTAATGTTGGCGAACCCAATCCCACGGCATACTGTCCTCATCGGGAAGTTTTTAGGGGCGTTTATTAGCGTTAACATCCCGTTTGTCATTGCGGTGCTGATGAACCTCTTGGTGATTTCCACCTCAAATGCTGTCCACCTCGGTGCCGATGAATGGGGCCGTTTGGGTATTGTTATCGGTATCGCGTTGCTTTACTTATCCCTCTTTCTGGCGTTAGGTCTTTTGGTTTCCGCACGTGTGCGACAAAGTGCAGTGAGTCTGGTGATCCTTCTGCTCATCTGGGTGAGTTTCGTGATCTTTATGCCGAACACACTCGCCTCAATTGCCAGCCGCTTCTCACCGGCGAGAAGTTACGATGCGTTTCAGGAAGATAGACGGCAAACGCGTCAGGCAATTTTGGAGGTATATCACACGCAGCGGGAAAAGACAGACGATCCATCGAAAAGAATGGTAATATCGGGTGAATACGTCACCGAAGATGCGACGCAAGATGGGCGGTTGCGCCAAGAATATTTAAGCGAACGAATTTCTCAGGTGAGCCAAGCGCGCGCAATAACCCGTATCTCACCTGTAGCCATCGCTCAACATCTCCTTGAGGTGTTCGCCGGAACCGGATTGGAGCGACACCTCCAATTTATCGAGAATGTTCAACTTTACAGTCGCGAGTACCATGAATTTATCGCTGACACTGAGCGAGCAGACCCAGAGAGTCCGCATATTATCGGTGTCCGTGACGGGATGTCAAAGAAAAAGGTTTCACCAGAGTCGATTCCGATATTTGAAGATACATTGAGCCTTAGTAGAGATTTCAACGCAGCGGCGATGGATTTGCTGTTGTTGATGCTGTTTGTCGTTGTTTTGCTGGCAGGGGCGTATCTGGCATTTGTGCGCGTTGAGGTGTGATTCAATGAGCCCTCTGAACCCCCTATAAGAAACACCCCAGCAAAAACACCCCCTTATCAGGGGGACTTGAAGGACGAAACCCCCTAAATCCGTCTTATCAGAGGGACTTGAAGAACGAAGGACGAAACCCCCTAAATCCCCCTTATCAGGGGGACTTGAAGGCAATAGAAATGTTGATGACACTCATCCGTCGGGAACTGCTTGACAATCTAATGACGTTCCGCTTCGCGGCGGTGCTACTTATCACACTGTTGCTTGTGGTCGTGAATACGGTTGTGCTTATCCAAGATTATGAACAACGGTTGGACAGCTATAATGATGCTGTCAGAACGCATTATCAGAAACTGCGGGCAGCAAAAACGTATTCTACGATGGCCATACTCGTGGATCGCGCCCCGAATCCCTTGAGTATTTTCAATATAGGATTAGATAAACGTTTGGGAAACCTCGTCGGTATCTATCACGGGTTCATGCCGACGCTCTGGAGTGCCCAAATGCATGGTACCGACAATCCGTTTATCGCCTTTTTTTCTTCAATTGATATTGTCTTTGTTTTTGAGGTTATCCTCAGCCTGATGGGGTTGATATTCGCTTACGATGCGGTTGCGGGAGAACGTGAACGCGGCACGCTGCGTCTCGTTCTCGCACAGCCTATCGGACGCGGGCAAATTTTGCTTGCGAAATATATCAGCGCGATGCTCTGTCTGTTGGTTCCGCTGATATTGAGCCTACTTTTCGCCTTACTATTGTTAACGCGTTCAATTCCGCTGTTAACTGCCGATTTCCTTCGCATTGCCGGAATTGTGTTCGCTTCCTTCGCGTATCTATCCCTGTTCTACCTCATCGGGTTGCTGATTTCCGTAGCGACACGTAGAACCGGCACGGCGTTGATGCTCGCGATGTTCGTTTGGGGCTTTCTGATACTCGTGTACCCGAACCTGATTCGGGCGACGGTTAATCCCGGAGGCGACATCCAAGCACGCACGAAGATTGTTGAAGATCAGATTCAACAGATTTTGGATGAATATGAAAGGGAACGTCAAAAGTTCCTTGAGAAGGAGGGGATCGCTGGCGAAACATCGGAATTTAGCAAGACAATAGGGCTGCATAGTTACGCCTTTGTAGACCCCGTAACTCTTATGTCCTACGTCGAAAATATAAGTCTTATTTCAGAAATCCATCCAGAATTTGAGCAGTACGTCCCGAGTGCGAAAAGATACTATAAATTTGTTGAACCGCTGTCCGCCCGAACCGTAGAAAGGGCGTGGCGCATCCGCAAGCAGGCACTTGATGAGATTTACGTTAAACAAGCCGTGATGGATAGAACACTGTTGAAATTTTCACCGGTCGGTGTTTATGATGCTGCGACACAGGCGTGGGCAGGCACGGATCTAAAAGGTGTCCGAGATTTTTTTGACGCAGCGCAACGTTATCGAAAAGCTGTAATTGAGTATCTCTACGCGAAAGACGCGTTTTCGTCACGAGAGTGGTTTATCGCCGATAAAGATGCTGTCGATTGGAGCACACTCCCGCAGTTCACTTTTGAAAGAAGTGATGTCGGGACGAATGCAAAACGGGCTTTACCAGATCTGTTTCTACTGTTGATCTGTAACCTCGTCCTCTTCATGGCGATAGTGCTTATTTTTATCAAAAGCGAAGTGTAGAATAGTTGTCGGTTAGCTGTTTTTTCTTAAATTGACACTTATGGTTCGGTTAGGAAACCGAACCTACCGGGCTTCTTAACTGACAACTGAAAGATTTTTTCGTAGAAAAAATCGTATTCTCACTGCGAAGCAAACTGTTAACTCATAAAATGTGGCATATTGCAAAGCGTGAACTCTACGACAACCTGAATAGCCTCCGTTTCGCATTGGCGACGGTTCTGATTCTTGCATTGATGTTGACGAATGCGATTGTGTATCTGCGCGAACACCCCGCACGGGCACAGGCATATCACAACGCCGCTGCCGCTGCTGTAAAGACGTTAGAATCGCGTAGCACCAACTTATATAACCTCGCGACAGGGGGACCTGGAGATCTCCACAAAATCCCCTCACCGCTCCGTTTCTGTGCAGAAGGCGATGAGGCGTTCCTACCGGCGCGCACCAGCGGAGCGAGCTTCGGGCGCAGCATCGCCAACATGACACCCCTCTGGCGGATGATGTATCCACAAGATACACCACATCTATTTAACATTCGTCCTGATTTTACAACACTGGATTGGGCGTTCATTGTCGGTTATGTGCTGAGTTTCATCGCGCTGCTGTTCACCTTTGATTCAATTTCTGGCGAGCTGGAACGCGGGACACTGCGATTGACATTGGCAAACCCTATCCCGCGGCACATCGTCTTGGGCGGCAAGTTTTTAGGCGCGTTCATCAGCATCAATATCCCATTTACGGCTGCAGTGTTGATGAACCTGCTCCTGATTTCCACTTCAGATGCCGTGCAACTCAATGCCGAAGCCTGGGGACGTTTAGGCATCTTGTACGGTATTATTATCCTTTATACCTGTCTCTTTATCGCTTTGGGACTCCTGATTTCCGCGTCGGTACGAGAGAGTGGTGTGAGTCTTGTCGTTTTGTTGTTAATCTGGGTGAGTTTTGTGGTGTTTATGCCGAATACGTTAGCATCTATCGGCAGCCGAACGTCGGTCCCGATCGCTTACATGGAATTTTGGACCCAGCGTATGCGGCTTGCAGATGAGGCGCGCGATGCATATCGGAATAAATACGGGGACTCTCAAACGTCGCCATCCGTGCATATACTGGGGGAGTATGTTACCACGGAAGCAGAAGAATACGAACGCTTCAACGAAGCCTATCTGAAGCAGCAGATCGAACAAGGGAAACGGGCGCGTGCGATAACCCGTATTTCACCAACAGCGATGACGCAACGTCTCTTTGAATCTTTCGCCGGGACAGGGTTTGAACGGCATCTGCAATTTATTGAGAATGTCCAGCGTTACGCCCGTGAATACCGGGAATTTGTTATTGATACGGATAGGGCAGACCCTGAAAGCCTTCATGTCGTTGGGATTCAGGAGGGGATGTCGCAGAAACCTGTCAATCCAGAAGCGATTCCCAAATTTAAAGACACACGCAACCTCACCCGTGATTTCAACACAGCAGCGGCAGATTTATTGCTATTGGTATTATTTCTAATAGTCATTGCGTCAAGTGCCTATCTCGCCTTTATCCGCCTTGAGATTTAGATCGGTGATGAGAAACTAAGTGATGCTGCTTAGAAATCTCAGTCGCTTGCACTGAGATCTAACGCTTGCGTCGATTCGGTAAGATTTACAACCTCGCCTTTCGCAGCACCCGTTAACAGCGTCAAATAGTGTTCTGTCCGATTCTTGTCTGGGAGATCTTTGTCTGGTTGGTGCATAATCAATTCGGCTTTCGGACTTAGCACTTGAATATCCACTGGGTAGACGAAATGGTCTTTGAGCGTCTTGGCAAAAAGACTGACGCGCTCCCCTTCTGAACCGTCTATCAATTCTGACAGATCACGAAGCAGCACCGGAGTATTTACAAAATTCTCGTTGAGTGTTTGTATGACTTCTGAATTCGAGAGCGGACCCGCTCTCAGGTTTTTACCGTTCGCTCAGCAGGATTCGTCAACTAAGGGCCCCCACGTAAGGACTGCGTGTATCGGACGCTGCGTCGCCTCCGCTTTTTCAACTGCATCTTTAAGTGGCAGCCAGTCGATTTCAGCGAATTTGTAAAACTTCAATTCTAAGATCCTGCGCGCTGCTTCGGGTGTAATGGCACTCTCCCACTCGATGTTGTCTGATGTTTTTGTCGGTGTGGCGAGGAGTTCCATGCGCGGCACAAAGACCATATCAGCATACCCAAAGTCGTTGATGTCCACATTGCTATTCCGCGGCGGAAGTGCGAGCGAGAAGTCGTATATATCACCTGTCTTTAAGTTGATTAGCAACCGTCCGGCAAATTGCGATGGGATAAAACGGGCTTCGTCTATCAAATATTCATGGGTGACCGGTTTCCATCCCGGTTTCCGGCGGGTCGCCAAAGTAAATTCGGCATGAATTCGGAACGAGATGTCAGCATAATTCGGCGAAAGTGCGCGTAAACACGCGAAAGCGCCTTTCTGTCCGTGTCGTAATTTCCCTGTCGCACCGGGATGGAATTGCGAAAGAAATGGAATGACGCTATCCAGATCCAATTCCCAAACGTCTCCGACTGCTACACTTGAGGAAGAAAGAAAGGCGTTGAAAGCATCGCCTTTATATGCTCTAACGGGCTCGTTTGGTGAAAGATCAAAGAGTTCCGTATTTTCTGGTGAGTTTTTGTGTAGGTTATAAGTCGAATCGGCAATCGGGTCCCAATGCGCATGGACCTCTAAGAGTGCCGAATTCTTCAAGGCACCGTTCAAATCGATCATTCGTCTGTCCTCTGTTGTCTATCGTGTTCTAAAATAAGATTGGTAACTTCATCACTAAAGATATACAACCCAATATGCCTTTATTAAATTCGGTTTTTTTATTTATCGCGTCTATGGCAATGGTTCACCTTCGTTGGCAGTCCGTTCTGCATACAGTTCCTGTAGCCGAGTCGTTACGGGACCGATGCCTTCCTCTCCAATCTTTCTGCCATCAACCTCTAAAACAGGGCTCAACTCGCCGACAGTCCCGGTTGTGAAGACTTCATCTGCAGTGTAGATTTCAACGAGTGAGACGTTCCGCTCCGTCAGTGGAATCCCCGCCTCGCGCGCAATTTGGATGACCATACCGCGTGTGATGCCGGGGAGGCAGCTATCAGCATGCGGTGTCAGTACGTGCCCGCGCTTGATGGCAAACATGTTCGTCGCGTTCGTCTCTGAAACGTACCCGTGGATGTCGAGCATAATCGCATCATCCACACCAGCGACGTTCGCCTCAATCTTAGCGAGTATGTTGTTGATCAGATTGTTGTGATGTATTTTGGAGTCAACACACTGCGGCGGGTTCCGTCGGATCGCTGACGTAATTAAGCGGATACCGCTTTTGGCATAGATTGGTGGTTTCCACTCCGCGAGTACGATCAAAGTTGTGCCGTACTGATTAACGCGGGCATCCATACTGGAGGTAACCTTTTTCCCGCGGCTGAGCGTTAAACGGATATGAACGCCGTCGCGCATCCGATTGGCAGCGAGCGTCTCGAAGATCGCCTTTTTGACATCCTCACGCGTCGGGATATTTGCGAATGCCATTGCATGCGCCGAATCTATGAGTCGATCAAGGTGTTCATCCAGCGCAAAGATCTTCCCGTTATAGACGCGCAAACCTTCCCATACACCGTCGCCACCTTGAACGAGGCTGTCGAATACAGAAATCTTCGCATCTTCGCGAGGTAAGAGTTCGCCATTGACGTGGATTAAAATGTTTTCGTTTCTTGCATCAGGTAATTGTGGCTTCATATTTCCTCCATTTTAATAGTTATAAGTTAACAGTTATAAGTTATAAGTTAAGAAGTTTCAGAGACTCCCAACGGAAACCTTTTCTTGTAACCTACCACTTATAACCTATAACCAATGACCAATAACTACTTTACCATGTATCCCGCACGCTCACATCTTCATCTGTTAGATAGGTTTTGATACCCTCAATCGTGAATTCGCCGTAGTGTGTAATAGACGCGACGATTGCGGCATCGGCGTTGCTTTCGACAAAAACATCGCGCAAATGTTGTGGGTTTCCTGCACCACCGGAAGCGATCACCGGCACCGGCACCAGGTCCGCGATAGCACCTGTCAATTCGAGTTCATACCCGGCTTTCGTGCCATCTGCGTCGATGCTATTGACGACGATTTCGCCTGCACCTAAGTCAACACCGCGTGACGACCATTCCAAGGCATCCCAACCGACCGGTTTCCTGCCGCCGTCTATGTAAATCTCATAGCCGCTTGGGATCTCTTCGCTTTTCGGGACGCGTTTCACTTGCATGCTCAACACGACGCACTGGCTACCGAATGCGCGCGCACCTTCCGCGATGAGTTCAGGGTTCCGCACAGCACCGGAATCTATACTCACCTTCTCCGCCCCTGCGAGTAGCGCGCGTCGCATATCTTCAAGCGTCCGCAATCCGCCACCGACAGAAAACGGTATAAAAATCTCGGCGGCGACGGCAGAGACGACATCAATCATTATATCGCGCCGTTCGTTGCTCGCCGTGATGTCGTAAAAGACGAGTTCATCAGCACCGCCTTCATAATAAAAACGTGCCATCTCAACCGGATCGCCGACATCAACATTCCCCTGAAAAGCGATGCCTTTCGTAACTTTCCCAGCACGCACATCTAAACACGGAATTATACGCTTTGTTAACAAAATCTCCTCCCTTTGGAAACACGTTATACCATTTCTAAACAGTGTCGTCGCGTTATGAAGGACGTTAGAGTACGGGAACACAGACTAACAGTCTATGCTACATAAGAGGCAATGTAATCAGAAATGGTATTAATTTCCGAGTCGCTGTTTGAACATATTCAAGATGTCATCGAATTCCGAGACCTTCAGAAACTTATACATCGCTGCAAGTGTCAGCAGACTGAATCCGATCGGAACGAACACCCCGATAACACGTGGAACGATCCCTTCCGTACCGAGCCAATCGCCTTCGATGACTCCGTTTGTGAGCCAGCAGACGCACCCCATCACCGCGGAGGCAATCAAAATTTTGAATGTCAGCGGTGCGACTGCGCGGAGTCCTAATCCGCCAACCTTGCGACGGAGCAATAGCAGTAAAACGGAACAATTGAGTGTCACGGTCAAAACCGTTGAGAATACCACGGCACGCGGGTCAAAAAAGAGTCCTCGGTAGATAAACAGATAGTTGAGGCAGATATTGAGCACGACGGCACAGATACTGACGATAACAGGCGCGCGAATATCTTTATAAGCGTAAAATCCGTCTGTGACGATCTTCAGTGTTGAGAACCCGCACAGACCGAACGCATAGACGAACAGGAGACCCGCTGTGCCGAATGTGTCCTCTTCGACCGTTTCACCCCATTCGTAAAGTAGACGACAGATCGGTTCCGATAACATCATCAACCCGATCGCAGCGGGGATCGTCAGGATAAGCATTAACCGGAGCGCGTAGGAGAGTGCGTTTCGGAAGTTCTCTGTCTCTCCTGCTGTCGCAAGCCGCGCGAGTTGTGGCAATGCGACCGTTGAAATCGCTACACCGAATATCCCGATCGGGAGATGCATCACGCGATAGGCTCTCGTAATCCACGTCAACCACCCAGAATCTGAGGTAATAAAAAAGGTGTTCGTCAATAGATTCACCTGAACCGCCGCGACTCCTAAAACGGCGGGTCCAATGAGATGCGCAACTTGAAGCACCCGTGGATCCCGAAAGCTCAGCAGCGGACGATACCGGAATCCGACGCGGTACATAGACGGCACCTGTATCAGGAACTGTAGGATACCGCCGATAATGACACCGATCGCCATACCTGTTACAGGGTGGATAGCAAACATCGGACCTAAATAGTAGCCACCTATCCCGACAGCGAGAGAGCTTATATTAAAGAAAGTGGACGCATAAGCAGGAATCGCGAACCGTCCCTTGCTGTTTAACAATCCCATCGCAATCGCTGCAAACGACACAAACAGTAGATACGGAAACATCAGCTGCGTGAGATAAATCGCCAGTTCGACTTTATTTTCAAACCCAAAATGCGCGGCTGTGTCTAAACTTTCGTTAAAATCGTCCCGTGCCAGAACATCGACCAGGATAGGTGCGAAAACGATGCCGAGCGCTGTGATACCGATTAAAACGAGAAAGGTTAGATTAAAGATACGATTCGCGAGGTTCCACGCCTCTTCTTCGCCATCTTCAGCCTCTGTCGCGAGGAAGGTTGTGATAAACGCCTTGCTCAAGATGCCTTCGCCGAACATATCGCGTAGAAAGTTCGGAATGCGGAAGGCGAGGTAGAAAGCATCCGCACTGCCTTTCGAACGAAAGTAGTACCCTATCGCCGTTTCGCGGGCGAGACCCAACACACGGGATACCATGACAGCGATGCTGACAATGCCAGCTGCACGGGTGACGTTTTGATTCTGTTGCGCTGTGGCTTTTGTCTCATTTTCCATTTTTTACTCGCAATCGGCTATCAGCAAGGATGGCAATCGGAAACCTTCAGGAAAAAAAAGAGACGTTTTATAACGCTTGCCTCTTTGCTAACTGCTGATTGCTGACTACTGAAAACTAATAAATTGACATTTTAGGCATATTCTTGTAAACTTAAGGAACTATAGAAGAAAGGAAACCCAAAATGCAAAAAAAACGATATTTTACAGTCGAAGAAGCCAACGAATGTATCCCTGAATTAATGGATGAGATTTCACTCTTGAGAGCCATAAGAGCCAAACTTGCAGCACTCCATGCAGAAGTTACGCCACTCTTGGAAGTGGTTTCCGCTAATGGTGGCAGTAAACACACGCCTGACCTGCTCAGAACAACTGCTCGATTTCAGGAAGTTTTAGACCGAATTGCGGCACGCGGTTGCCATCTAAAAGGACTTGATCCCGGATTGGTCGATTTCCCGCATCTCCGTCAAGGCAGAGAGGTCTATCTCTGTTGGCAAATGGGTGAAAAAAGGATCCGCTACTGGCACGAAATTGATGACGGGTTCGACGGACGACAACCGTTGTAGGAGTTGGGTTACCCAACCCCTATATCCGAAAAAAGTGGTTCGTTGGCCCGTGACCATTCCCAATATCCAAGGCGTGTTGGATGGCCCCTGTAATATACACCTTCGCTGTCCTGACGGCATCCATTAAATCCTTACCGTGCGCTAATTGGGTCGCAATCGCTGCTGAATAGGTACATCCTGTGCCGTGTGTGTTTTCTGTCTCGATACGTTCCGCCTCAAAGAGCGTCCACGCGTCATTGCAATAGAGCACATCGGTTGCGTTTTCACCGATGAGATGTCCGCCCTTGACGAGGACAGCGTGGCAACCGAGTCCGGCAATCGTTTTCGCAGCACGTTTCGCGTCATCTATGTTCTGGATGTCTTGTTCTGCAAGCAACTCTGCTTCATAAACATTCGGCGTAATTACCGTCGCGAGTGGGATCAACGCTGTTTTGAGGCTATCAATTGCTTCTTCTCTTAACAGCGGGAATTTGCTTTTCGAGATCATCACAGGATCCACAACGAGGGTTGGCGGTGCATATTCCCTTAACTTCCCAACGACCGCCGCAACAATCGCTGACGAGGAGAGCATCCCTGTCTTGACGCTGGCGACATCGAAATCCGTAAAAACCGCGTCTAACTGTGCCTCAATCAGTGAAATCGGCAGATCAAACGCGTCGGTCACTGCCACCGTATTCTGTGCCGTGACAGAGGTAATCGCGGACATCGCAAAACCGCCATTCGCCGAGATCGCCTTGATATCCGCCTGTATACCGGCACCACCGCCTGAATCTGAGCCTGCAATTGTTAATATCTGTTTCATTTTTTTAACTATTGGCCTCTGGTCACCGTTCCACTACGTTTCACGGTGGTTTTTGGTTAATTCCAACTACCTCTGGATTATGAAGGTCTTTTAGCGATCTAACATCTGCAAGGACAACGGCCGCGGCAGCTCAAAAGCAATCGCTAAGAAAATCAAGATAGCGTTTCGCCTGTTGTCCTGCGTTTTCTGGAGACATAACGCCTGACATCACAGCGACACCGAAGGCACCAGCAGTTAGACACTCAGCGACGCGCGCAGGTGTAATCCCACCTAACGCAAAGACAGGGAGTTTAACGCCTTCTACCACCTTTGCGAGTCCTTCTATGCCGACCGCTGGACCGTATCCAGGTTTGCTTGTTGTCGGATAGATAGGACTATAGGTTACGAAATCTGCGCCTTCTGTCTCCCGTCTCTGTGCTGCGTCGAGACTGTGTACGGAACACCCGACATAGAAGTTTTCATCGGAATCGCGGTTACAAACCGCTCCTACAATTGTCTTTACCGATTCTGCATTTTCTGGGAGGTGAACTCCTGACGCATCCGCTATAGACACGGTGCTCCGCTGGAGCACTTTATCGGATGTGTTGATGAAAAGTTTCGCTTCATAATTTCGACATAACTCGGCGATCGGTCGCGCCAATTCGATCAACTCGGCATCACTTAAATCTTTCTCGCGCAACTGGATAGCCGTGATTCCCGCATCCAGCAACTCAGAGACGACATCAGCTAACGGAGTCGGCGCACAACGATGCCTGTCTGTAATGGCATATAACCTAAAGTCAATTCTTTTAATTTCCATCACACTTCTAAACCGCTTTTCGGAGACGTGCAGCGAACGCGCCATCAACGCCGTGTTCATGCGGAAATGTCTGAACAAAGCCTTGCGGTGTTATAATACTTGGTGGTACTTCAGGTAAAAATTGTTGCGCATTTTCTACTGTCCACATCGGGTGATCTGTCAAGAACCTTTCGACGACCCCTTTGTTCTCCATCGGTTCGATGCTGCAGGTGCTGTAGACAAGGATACCGCCGGGTTTGATATGCTGTGCTGCGTTTTTTAACAGGCTATATTGTATTTTACTGAGCGTACGAATCTGATCTAAAGTCTTATTCCATCGGATGTCGGGATGTCGCCGAAGCGTCCCGAAACCTGAGCACGGCGCGTCAATCAGCACAGCATCGGCTTGACGCATAAATCCGAGATCTGCTTTTGTTGCGTTCATGACTTGTGTTTCGACATTCCGTGCGCCGACACGTCGGCAGTTCTTTTCCAGCAAAGCGATCTTCTCCGCCGAGACATCCACCGCGACGATCTTCCCAGCATTTCCCATGAGATGTGCCAGATGCGTCGTCTTGCCACCCGGCGATGCACATAAGTCCACAATGAATTTTGCGTCTGCTGGCGAGAGCAGATATGAGACTAACATCGCACTCTCATCTTGAACATAGATGTCCTCTCGGTTGAGAATATCTTTCAATGTCTTATCACCGGCGGCATCAAAAGCGGTCATCGCGCGATTTCCGAAGGCTATCCCATCGGGTGCTATTTCGGAGGCGGTCGCGACGATGCCGTTCGCTGCTAACGATTGGCAAACATCTTCACGTTTGGTTAGGAGGGTATTCACACGGAGTGCGAGCGGCGCGATCTGATTACTGGCACGACAGAACGCTAACGTCCAAGAAACGCCGCGCGTCTCAAGCCATCGCTGGACCAACCACGTCGGGTAGGAGAGCGAAAATGCGATATGTTCAGTCGGGTGCGTCTCAAGCTGCGGATAAGTGAGTGTCGCACCTTCACGTTGCACGGAGCGGAGGACCGCATTGATGAACCCCGCAGTTTTCCGTCCTTTACCTCTCCGTAGGTGTGCAGTCGCGAGTTGGACCGTTTCAAAGATAGCGGCGTGTGCCGGTACGCCATCGAGATGTAAGAGTTGGAACGCACCGAGCCTTAGAATATTGCGGTGTCGGGTATCTAACTGGAACCGTGGATTAATAAACTGATCCAGCACCCAATCAAGTTGCTTCTGCCAACGGATAACGCCGTAGACGAGTCCATTAATGAAGCGGCGTTCGCGTCCATCAACCGCATACCTTTCAAACGCGCGATCAACGACAGATGCTATGGATGTACTGCTGCGTGAAAGGGTTAGCAGGCACTCTAAGGCGACTTTGCGAGCGTTCGTCATTCGCGATAACGCGAGGTTTCGCCGTTTACGGTTCCGATACCTCGCGAGTTCCATTCTATTTGTAAAGGTTAGATAACTTAGAAGAAACGCCCAAGCAAAAACACCCCTACGTATCCGATAGAGAGATAAGATTACGCTGCTGGGTAGGCGATAGCATGCAGTTTACGGGTAAGTCGAGACTTCTGACGATTTGCTGTACCTTTTTTAATCACACCTTTACCGGCGGCACGATCCAAAAGACTCACCACCGTTTTGCACAATTCTTGTGCTGTCTCAACGTTGCCTGCCTCAAGTGCGGCTTCTGCCTGTTTGAGTGCTGTTCTTAGCGTCGCTTTGCGGTGGCGGTTTCGTATCTGTTTCGCCTTGTCCGCGCGCGCGTGTTTCTTTGCAGATTGTCGATGCAAAACGCAAACTCCTTTTGAGAATATATCCTCGAGAATTGAGGCATTGAATATCTTTATAAAATGTATGTACTTAATGATACCACAAAATATCTGATTTGTCCATATTTTTTCTTAGCAACTCCTAATGTATCTCGTTTTTAGGTCTCTTGTTTTGTTTCAGTTGCCAGAAGAGACGCTATCCTCCGAAATCCAATCCGCTGTTGCTGCCTCGAATTCCTGGGACAATTCTTCAGAAATCGTCTGCTCTAACAACTGAATCAGATCGCTACGGAACTTAATCCAGTCGTCGCCGCGACGGGTAAACCTGTGTCTATCGTCTATTTCAACAAACATCGTATCGTTCGGTTCAGACAGAGATTCAAAATAACGCCTAACATTCATGTATATTCTCCTTTTTTTACCCATTCAAAGCCATTCGTGTATTTCCCAGCCAGATTCTAACGCTTTCTGGCGGAACTTTTTGCTTGGATTCACGGCGACCGGATTGCCGACACATTCCAACATCGGGATATCGGATTGACTGTCGCCGTAAGCATAACTTTCTTCGAGTGAAATTTCGTGTTGGTCTGCGTAACTTCGCACCGCTTTTGCCTTTTCCTCACCGATGAGCGGGACGGTTATGAGTTCACCCGTAAATCGTCCGTTCTCTTCACGAAGCTGCGGTGCCAATACAGCATCAACACCGAGATAATCCGCAATCGGTTGCACAATAAAATCGAGTGAGCCAGTTACGAGAACCACAGCGGTCCCCTCTTCCTTGTGTTCTTGAATTTGAGATACCGCTTCGGCGTAAATTTTTGGACGAAGCGACGTTTCAAACATTTCCCTTGATAATGCCTTAACCTCAGCAACCTCCATACCGCGATAGTTACGATAAAATACTTGATTAAAACGGGTTCGACTTATGCTATCCAGAATCAGATAATAGACAGTTTTCGGCAAGAACCCGATCAACCAGAAGTACTTTAGTGGGAACGGCATGCGTGCAGCGCGCAGATAGATGTAGTAATGCACAATCGTAGATTTCAATAGTGTGCCGTCTACATCAAAAAATGCGACCCTCTTTTTCGTGTTTGAGGTTTCCGCCATGATGAATCTTCCTAAGCGCGGTGCTGTCGTTTTAACATTTCACCGAGTTCTGCAACACGGTTCTGTGCCAGGTCCAGGAACTCTTGGTATCTATCTGGGTCAATAGGTGCCCCGTCTTGCGTTTTCCAATTTTCGTCTATCGGAAAGGTGATCGACTCTCCGAAAATGATACGCACCGGATGCTTCTTTGGAAAATTCTGGCCTTTCGGCAGCGCGTGATAGGTGCCTTCAATATAAGCCGGTATAATCGGGACGTTGGGACCGTAGATGAATAGACTCAACACCCCCGGCTGGAACGGTTGAAGGTTGCCATCAAGTGAGCGCGTCCCTTCAGGGAAGATGAGCAGACCGTTATGTTGTGCCATCACTTCGTTGGCGACCCGGAGGTCCTGTAGGAACTCCGTAAAATTGCCTTCGCGTTCTATCGGAAGCGCGTTGAGACATGTCCGCGCAAACCATCCTTGAAGCGGTGTCGCGAACCAATAATCACGTGCAGCGAGCGTCCAGAGTCGATACGCCTTCGTTCCGAGTGCTGTAATCACTGTCAACGTGTCAAGGTGACTCGTGTGATTCGGCATAATGATATACGGTTTCCCGTGCGGGATGTGCTCAAGTCCGTGGCATTCGAGCGAGAAATAGCGTTTATAGATATTCGTAATCACGGAGCGAAAGGCGCGCGCGTACCAGTGGGGTATCTGTCTGAATTCCAGTTTTTCTGTTTCGGTGTGTGCCAGTTTTTCGCGCGTTCCATCTGTATGAAAGGTCTCAATCAATGCAACGACATCACCAACCGTTTCCAAATTAGCGAGTAGCGCATCTGGAACTGTTTCACCGAGTCTGTTTTCAAGGACTAACAATAGATCAAGCCGTGTGAGGGAATCAAGTCCTAAATCGGTATCCAGGCGGCTATCGCGGTGAATCTGGTGTGCTGGCATCCGTGCCAACCGTGCAAACGTAGATAGGATTTCTTCGGGGACATCCGTTCTCGGCGTGCCAGATGCTTCGCTTTCTATCTCTTTTTCGGCATCTGCCTGAACCTGCGCCATCTCTTTAATATGTGCTACTAAGTTACGTCTCAAACGGACCCGGTCTATACTGCCGTCTTCAGTTTTCGGGAGTGCCTTCTCCCAGAGATGGTGTTTGTGAAATTGCTGATAACTCGGCAACGCTTTCGCACACGCTTGAAGGTGTTCCTGAATCTCAATTCTTGTGGTCTCGTCGGGATCTGTCGGCACAATGACAGCATGAATGGCTGTATCCGATTCGTCTTCGTAAGGGATACCGACAACACAGATTTCAGCGATAGCAGGACTGTTCCGATAAAGTGCCTCCAGTTCGACAGGATAGACGTTTTTACCAGAAGCGGGGACGATGATGTTTTTACAATGACCCGTCAGATAAAGGTAGCCGTCATCGTCGATGTAACCGAGGTCACCCGTGTAAAGCCATCCGTCTCGGATAGCTTGTGTTGTCGCCTCGGGGTTCTGATAATATCCCTTCATCGTACTCGGTCCCTTCGCTATGATTTCACCGATGCCGTCGCTATCTGGGTTCTCAATCCGGAGTTCTACACCTTCCACCGCCGGTCCGACCGATCCGCGCTTGCTCTTGAGGTACGGATTAACGCTCAGCACCGGTGCCGTCTCTGTCATGCCGTAACCTTGGTAAAGGGTCATACCGAACTTTTGGAACCCGTCGTAAACCGAATCTGACAGCGAAGCACCGCCACTAACGAGAACACGAATCTCGCCGCCCATAACAGCCTGCACCTTCTCTGGCAACGTTGTCCCTGGGGTCCCTTCTCGTGTTGCCTGTCTTTCAATCGTACCCTGAAGCATCTGAAATAGACGCGGTACGCCGATAAAAGCCGTTGTCTTCAACGTACGCATCGTTTTCAGAAGCGTTGTCGGACGGAGTGCGTTAACATAAGTTGCCGTGGTGCCGCTGTAGAGTGCCATCAACAAGCTGCAAGAGAAACTCAAAGCGTGATATAACGGGAGTGCGGATAGGATGCGTTCTGTATCTGTCGGCGGGAGTGCTTTCGCGACTGCTTGGACATTAGAGATGAAGCCACCGTGCGTGAGCATGGCACCCTTTGCCTCTACTGTCGTACCCATTGTGAAGATAATAGACGCAACGGTATCCGGTGTAATCTCTACATTCGGGAAGTCGTCTGGTATCTGTACGGGCTGGGTAACCCCGTCCCTACTCCCACTATCTTCACCGACGACTGCACAGTTCTTATTGATGTTGTGCAGCGTAGACCCTACTGCTGATAGTGCAGTGCCGGCTTTTTCTAATACACTTTCAGAGGCTAAAATCGATTTTGCATCGGTGAACTCGGCGATTGCCAAGATTTCGGCGGTAGGGGTCTGTGCGTCAAGTGGAACGACTGCCGTGCCGATCTGGACGGCGGCGAGATACGCGATACACCACCCCGGCTGGTTTTCAGAAACGAGAAGAGCGCGGTCACCTTTACGTAAACCGCTCTGCCATAACTGCCATGCAACTTGACGCGATAATGTATAGGTTTCGGCGTAGGTGTACTGTTCCCACGCGTCCTCGCTTGCCATTTGCAAGGCAACCCTGTCGGGAATTCGCGATGCTTGCGTCTTAATCAGGTCTACAATCGTTTCTGGATCAATCCGTTCAGGTTCCGGGACAGACTCCTCTGATTCGTCTTGCGCGCCTGCTCTCCCCTGTTTTGTAGCGGAGGCACGCGCGCCATCTGTCTCCGAACCGTTCGCCGTGCCACCTTCAATTTTCAGGACGTGCTTCTTGATACCGGGGATATGGATCTCTTGGAAATACCGTCTCCAATGGATCTGTGAGACATCGAAATTAAACCGTTGCTGTTCCGTCGGGGAGAGTGTTTCGTAAAGTCCTTGCGTCTTTCGCGTCTCAAATTCAAAACTCGTCCGCGTATAAGGCGCGTAAATCCTGATATAATGCAAGAGTGCCTTGATACCGCTCTGTTTCAGCGAAAGTTGACGACGTTTCCGTTTCGCTGCGCGGATCGGCAGTTTATCAAGCACTTGGATGGTAAGGTCGAGGAGTGCCATTCGGGTATCGAGTTTCCGCTGGAATTCTTCCATGCTCGGATATTGCCAGACCGGTACGGCGACCGGTTTCCCGTTTTCCAGCATCGGATTCTCAACGAAATAATCGTGTGTCGCCTCGAAGATACCGCGGAAGTAGAGCGGGTTCTGTGTGCCTGTTGCCACGTGATAGACCTCGATACCACCGCGTTTTGCTGTCGCCTCAGCGGCTGCCAGCATAGCGTTCACAACGAAGTCAACCGGAATAATGTCCAAGATTATATCTGGGTCCGCTGGAAAATCTGGAAGCCGTCCCTTTCCGAACCCGACGATTAGCGGTTCAGACATCCTAAACTTACCGAGCCAACCGGGTTCGGGTTCCTCAAAACTACTTTCAATAATTGATGGACGTACAATAGCAGTTGGGAGTTCACCGCGCAGTTCCATGAGCATCTGCTCGGCGAGGAATTTCATATAAGTATAAGTATCATTCCATCCGCGCGAGCGAGCGTGTTTCAGTCCTTCTTCAACCAAGCGTTCCTCAAGCCATTCCGTCTTCAATTCTTCAACGTGCGCGTCAATCCCTTTACGCGTCGTTTTCTTCTGGCGTTCTGCTTCTTGCTGGAAACGCGCGAGGTTCTCCGGTGTCTCAGCTTCAGCACGAATCGTAGTGCTCAAAGAGAGCAGCCCCTCGATCTCTTCGGAGAGCGTCTCTGGAATAGATATACCGGTCTTTTCGCGATGCGCTGTGGCGTATTGTTGATAGGGTATCGGTAATTCTTCGGGTACCGGTCCTGGCTTGTTCCCGCAAACGTAAGCGGTTGAAACATGGAGGAACACTGCATCTTCGCAGCCCTTTGCGAAGTTGACGACGTGTTTCGCAGCGAGCGCGTTGCCCCATAGAGAGTCGTCAAAAGGTGGGTCGAAATCGACGAGTCCAGCGACGTTAATAAAGACCTGGACTTCGCGCTGGAGTCGTTGGTAATCCGGAGCACTGAATCCGAGGTTTTCGTCAGTGAGTTCGCCTTCAACGGCTATGAGTTTCTGTAGTGCCCATCTGCTAAAGTTGTTCCCGTGCAAACGACGGAGCGAAGCAAAAATATCCGAGGCGAGAAGTTCATTTTCCAACCGTTCTTGTGCAGACGTGCGTTTTCCAGAGGTATCGGTACGACTGCGGATCAGGAGATAAATCTTTTCGACATCGGGAAGCGCAGTCAAAATTTTTGCGATCAGTGGCTGCCCCAAAAATGCGGTACCACCGGTAATCAGCAGAACTTTCCCGCGAAAAAAATCAGTTATTGACATAATTCTCTTTTCTGTGGCATAATACATATTACAAGATGAGGACTGATTGCCAGTTGAATGCGTTAACAGTTCAGGACTTACGTATTTTTTCTACAAAAGTCGTGCAGTGGGCGAGGTTACAAACCTCGCCTACCTGGGGGTTGTGTAAGTCCTACAGTTGTCAGTTATCAGTTACAAGAGACCTCTTGACTGACCACTGAAAGATTTTTTTCGAAGAAAAAATCGTACTGACGACTGACAACTATTAAAAGATAACACAATTTCTACAAAAAGTCAAAGGCTGATTTAATAATGTTAGCAGAAGAAGATAAAATAAGGTTTTTACAGCAGACGGAACTTTTTGCGGAGCTCCCAGAGACCGAATTAAAATTGATCTGTCAGTGCGCGAGCGAAGTCGCGTATCCTGCTGATGCAACACTATTTGAGGAGGGGGACGACGGCGATTCGCTCTACCTGATCGTCGAAGGTGAAGTCAGCATTATCAAAGCAGGCACAGAGGTGCTGTTCTTTAACGAGAAAGGTTACTGTCTCGGTGAAATCGCTTTGATTGACAACAAACCCCGGAGTGCAACCGTCAAGACGGTAAAACCGACGCGGCTCCTGCGGATTACGAGAGCCGATTTTTACAACGCAATGGCGCGTGAACCTCGGATCGGTAGCGGGATGTTCCGCGTTTTAAACGATAAAATCCGACGCGATCTCGAAATCCAGATGAGTGCAATCCGTAAAGAGATTGCACAAGAAGAATCGATGCGCCTCGCCGCTGCGATCCAGCAGTCTATTCTTCCAGACCAAGAGATTTCGCACCCCTCTATATCTTCTGCCGGCTATTGTCAAGCAGCGAATAGTGTCGGCGGCGATTATTATGACTATTTAAGTCTCTCTGACAACCGCGTCGCTATCTTTATTGGTGATGTGATGGGACACGGTTACCATTCCGCGATGGTCGCAGCGATGACCAAAAGCTGCTTGCAAACACAAATCCGTTTTGATGCCTCCGTGCCTGAAGTTATGAAAGCGGTTGCCAGAGTCGTAGAAGAAGATTCACAAGCCTTTATCTATATGACCTGCTGCTATCTGATTATACACCCCGACAATCGGTTCGAGTTCGCCAATGCCGGGCATCCGCAAATGCTGCTCTATCGTGCCGAACACGAAAACGATAGCGACGACCCGATTGAATTAGAATCGGGGTTTATGCCAGCCGGTTTCCCAAAATTCAATGGACCCACACAATACGACAGCACAGAAGTCAAATGGTACCCAGGTGATCTGTTAGTGCTTTACTCAGATGGCATCACCGAGGCTTTTAACCCAGACGCTGAAATGTATGGTTTGGAACGTTTCAAAGCACTCATCTCGGAAAAACGGCACCTAACACCCGCGGAGATTAAAGCGGAAATCCTGAACGACCTTCAGGCATACCAGCGCGGTGAAAGTACGAGTGACGACATCACGTTAGTCGTTGCGAAATTCATGTAACCGCCCTGAAGCCCAGACCCTGTAGGTTCGGTTTGATGAAGATTGATTTTTAAATTCGGTAATTTTTAGGGAAGTCCGGTTCGGTTGCAAATCGAACCTACCGGCCCTGGGGAAAATATAGAATTACCGATTTATTTTCTTAAACTTCATTAACCGAACCGAGTGTAACTGAAAGAAATGGTGGCACTTTTGAGACGAATCATCAATTAGGTTTGGTATAATCGCAGAAAACCTCAACCGTAGGGGTTGGGTTACCCGGTTTCCCCTACTTAAGTGAGGGTGGTGCATAAATATCCTCGTAGGGGTTGGGTTCCCCAACCCGTCCGATGAAGAGATAGCAGATTTGATAGAGGGCGAGGGGACCTCGCCCCTACGTTAGTCGCAGATTCTAACGCTTGGAATAATGAACCACCCTCACTTAAGTTGACTGACAGCATAGTACATGATATTTTCTATGAGTGCTTTGTTTATTTCAGTTGTATATTGGCTATCGTTACGAAGGCTGGTGATAATGTATAACCCCTTACCGTGCCGTCTTGCACCGATAACGAGTTCTTTTTTATCTTCGGTCGTCGCGAACACTTCATCCCGCCGATCCCAATCGACCCATGCATCATCGAAGAAGATTTTGCCGGACAAGATCTTGTTAGGGGTAGAGAACACGGATTCGCCTGTTTTGGTGACAGCAAAATTCTGTGCCGGTGGACTTTCAACGCCTTTCAACTTACCGCCTTGCAGCCACCCTGTGCCGCACGGGTTCTCCGCGCTACTGTCTTGCCCCGCAACAACAACGATACCGCCGTTCTTCACGAATGTCTTAATCTTTGCTTCGGTTTCAGCCGAAAGGAGGTAGCGTCCGTAACTCGCAATCTCTTCATATCCGATCCAGAGGATGTCGGCTTTCTCGAGATGCGGCAGCGTCCGTTCTTTTGTGAGTTCATAAACGATCGGACGTTTGCTCCCCTCTTTTACTGACCGCAATGCTTGGTATTCGTAGGTTGCAGCGTTCGTATGGACAGGGGTTTGGCTCCATGTCGGGTATGTGCTATTTCCGGTCAGGACTAAGACTTTCGCAGCATTCTTTGGTGCAGCGACCCACATTTTACCGGCTAACATGTCGCGAACAATCTTTTGAAACGCCTTCGTCTTACCATCAAACGTCCGCGACATCATCGGGTCAATGTGTGTGAATGTCCACCAAGTGCCGCTATATCCACCACGATAGGCACGCATCTGAAACCATGTATTATCAACAAAGCACATGCTATCGATACCGTAGTGTTCACGATAGAAAACGATGATCGGCATCCCAGGTTTGAGCAATTTCGCCAGTTTTTCTGGAGAGGTGCCTCGCTTGTAATGTCCGGTGGCAAAGTTCATCTTGATTTCCTTGAGACCGCTCTTACCTTTGACATCTTCTTCGACGGTGACGATACCCCGCAAACGGGCACGATCAACACTTTTGACTTTACCGAAAACGATGTTCGTGCAGGCATCAAGGACTTCACGAGTCGTATATTCTCGCTCAATAAAGGCGGATGCAGGTACTGTGAGCAAACCGATCAGACAGAATACGAGAAGTGGCGCAACGAAATTGTGTATAAAACGCATGGTGGAATCCTCTTTAGGACTTAAGCGAACGCACTGCAGGCGGGGTTTGTAACCCCGCCAGGGCTTAAAGAGATGCGTAAGTCCTACCCTTTATACATTCTGGATAGTGTTAGTTAACGAGTATTGTATTACAACCTCCGTAAATTTTCAAGAACTATTTGCACAATTTCCAGTGCCATTCAATTAAATTATTGGGTTGGACGGCTTTTTTCAGGATCCGCTGCAAAATCTAGCGAAATCTAGCGAAATTTTCTGCGTTTTTTCAAAATACACAACATAAATTAAGTATTAACGCCGCCAAAAACGGACAATTGAATCGCCCTGGCACAATTCCTGCCACAAACTGGGAAGTTTGTGCTACAAAAGAGCAGCATGCGTAAGTCCTATATGTTAAAGTTGTCCGTTCCGATCGTGAGTTTTCAGTGATTAGATGTCGATTTCGGGGACACCTGTTTTCAGGTCTTTCATATCGGCGGGGATGTCAGAGTTGTTCAGATAAGGGGTGAGAAGTTCTTGCAGCTGGAGTCGTGCGTTTCGCAAATGCGTCTTGATGGTGCCTTCAGAACGGTTCAGAAGTCGTGCGATCGCTTTGATGGGTAGCTCGTGATGGTAGTATAACACAAACACGTCTCGCCGTGGCTTTGTGAGGCTTATGATGGCGTTTTTCAGGTGAAGGCGAAGCTCTTTGCGTTCGACCGACTGACTCGGACAGGTGTCGGTGTCTCTGATACAGGTCTCGTCAATGAGATGTCGCGACGCGGTCTCTGTGGCGTGTCTGCGGAAGTGGTCGGTGATGACGTTTTCGGCGATCCGATACACCCAAGAGTAAAACGCCGACTCGCCCCGGTAAGACCCGATGCCACGATACGCTTTCAGCCACGTCTCTTGTGTCAAGTCTTTGGCGACTTCGGGGTCGCGAAGCCGTTTTTGGATGTGCCGGTAGAGACGGGTGTGGTATTTGCCAACCAGGGGCGAAAAAGCTTCGGTGTCGCCCTCTTGGGCGCGGGCAATCTGTTGTTTTTCGTCTGTCGGGTTCATTGGTTCCCCTCTGTCTCTTGACTTCCGATCGTGTCGTTGTGTCTCTTATCTGCGACGCCCCCACACTTTGTGGGGTATTGTCTATAATTGATCCGCTTTTTCAAAGATGAATAGGTTGTTGAGTCCGAAGCCCCACCGCTCTCTTTTTATGAGTTCCCAGTGTCGGAAAATGTGAGGCAGGCATTCAGGGTCAAAACCATAATGCTCGTGCATGGAGAATCCCTCAACAATCTTCAGTGCCTTCAGTGTGTCTAAAAGCGGCTCGACCCGGGGATGCTGCACGGTGATGATGAGTCGTCCATTGGGCGTGAGGTATTTCCAACACGCCGCTTCAACATCAGGGTAGACGGACATCGGGATGTGTTCTGCGACCGCCATCATCGTGATGACATCAAAGGTTGTCGGGAGCTGAAGGTCATAAGGAAAATACCCCGGAATGAGTTGACACCTGCCGAAAGTGACGTGTTGGCGTAGGTGTGAGTCAATACCGATGCCGAACGCGATGTGGTCGTCAAGGTAGCGCAAGAAGGTGCCATCACCCGCACCAATATCCAACAGCACGGTGCCTTTCGGAATGTAAGGGGCGACTTTGGTAAATCGCAGGGATTCAAGGCATTCATCCAAGGGTCTCCTTGGATACCGGTTGCAGTGTAAAAGTTTTCGTGTCTTAAGGAATCGGGAGAAACTGTTTTTCAAAGGTCTGTCTTTTCGGTGTTTTCTATCGTCTGACGAGAACGTCCCGTGTGGGAGTGGTTGTCGTGCGAGGGAACGGCTCTCATTTGAGAACGGGTTAGAACGGAATCTCCACGAGGAGGGACGGATACGTCGGCAGAGGCGTAGATGTCGCGTTGAGAGGTTCAGAGATATTTGCGGGGTGCCGAAACGCAACAGACGGATCACTCCTTTCTGGAATCCGTTGATTCGTTCGCAATGTAACGCGTCTGCCGTCTTCGGAAAAAACGAGATAGGTTCGGGGCGGATAGGTGCGCCAGTTTCCTTCGGCGCATCTCTCTGCCGGGAACACGATCGTACAGGACGTTTGTGTCGTTTTCCCTGTCAAAGGAAAAACGAAAAGTAAAGTGCTGAAGAGTGCTATTTGAGCCAGCGGATTCATGGGGTCCTCCGTTATTCAAAAGGTCGTCTGTCGTTTGATATGTCAACGGTTTCCGATAAAACGGGTCTCTAACGTTTCGTCGATTTCGGGGAAGCCTGTTTTTAGGTATTTCACATCGGTTTGAATGTCCGCGGGATACGCAATCTCCCAGACCTTCACAGCGGCATCGGCAAAGTTTTGCTTCGGATAGATCGGAAGAAAGGTTTCCTCGCTCAATTCGCCACGGAGAAATGAATCTTTGGGGTCCTGTCCGGTGAGCATAATGTGTGTTGCTCCATGGGTTTTTAGGAATGCCAACGCCTCACTTTCGGTTGTGGCGTTATGGACATGCTGCTCATAGAGAAGTATCCAGTTCGGGATATAGGTGTCTTGGTCTATGATGGTTTTCACACCGCCAAGCACGTTGAGTTGGCTGCCGTAAGTCCAGTGTGCTGCGACAATTGCGTTGCGTGGGAGTCTGATTTTCATCCAGTGCATCACCATAATTATAGAGGGTGAAGGCGAAGGCTTGCGCATATTTTCCGCTGTAGAGCGGGCACGATAGGTATGTGCGTGTCGTAGTGGCAGAAACATCAGCGCAATCGTCAGTATCAGGGCAGTCCCGCTTATGAGTTTCATAGCGGTGAAGTCTTCTCGAAACTTGTCCGTGACATACTCGGAGTGCCTGAGCCGTTGTGTAAGTGTTTCGGCAATACAATAGAGGAGTGATGTCGCACCGAAGGCAAGTGGCACACCGATAAAGAGATCGTAACGTTTCGCATCACGGGCGAGTGCAACCCATGCGAAAAACCAGAGACAGAAGGCAATAAAAACGACTTCAGAGGTGGAGACCTCCTTTTTCTGCTGCCATGCCAACAGTAGGATCGCTATGACACAACCGACACAGGCAATACCAAAAAGAACGTTTCTAAAGGGTTCACCCCAGAGTTTATCCAACGGTTCGCGAAAAAAAGACGTGATTGTAAAGAGTGTCAGCGGTAGAGATAAGAGCATCCCCCGCTGTTTCCAAAACGTCAGTGGCATCAGGATAAAACCGAGACTTCCGAGAATAAAAATAGACCCGTAGCGGTAAACCCAATACCTGAAATGCGGTGCCCGGAGCTCCGTCATCGCTTGCATTACAGGGGTGTCACTGAACGGGACAGTGGTATCGGCAAAGGTCTTTTGTTGTATCCAGGCATAACCAAGAGCGAGCATAGCACTTGCGAGTATCAATCCGAATGACACGATGCGAACGTGTGAACGCAGGCGGTCTACTTTTGAGATCAGCAGAGACCGAAGGGCACGCACCACCAATAGGATAAGAGGTGGCATAAAAACAAACGCTGCGAGGTGTTCTGCGAAGGCGTAACCGTTTCTATAGGCAGGTGAGGCGAGATAGAGTGTCGGAACAAAGCAGCACACCCACAGGACATAACGTCCGAATCCTTCCGCTGTTTCGGTTGTCAAAAACCGGTAGAGTTCTACAACGATAACAACACTCAAGAACACGCCGAAACCTTCCCAACTCAGCCCCCCAAGAAAGACAATAAAGCCACTCAACAACGTCCAAATAAGCCGTTTACGTGGTGTCTCGGAGACCTGTATAGAAGTGAGATACGTGACGACTGAGAGGATGCCGAACATCAGAGAAAATGCGTCGCGGTCGCCAAAGCCTGCCGTGCTGCGTTCGATGCTACCGGGCAACGTTGCCAAGATTATGCCTGCGGTGAACGAGAACATCAACCCGTAGGTGTGGTAGAGGTAGAGACACAGCGCACCGAGTCCGAGGCAAAAACAGACCACGGGCATGTAGATCGCAACATGATAAAGTGTGACGCTCGGAAAGACCCACGCAAGGATCTTGTGTGTGTAAGCGAGGACGTGACCGTAAAGGTTGACGGTTTGCCCGAAATCTCTACCGACTGGCAACCACCGGTGCATATCGCGCGCAGGGAGGTATCCGTGTTCGGAAATCAGCGATGCCTGCCAATAGTAGAAGTAGCCATCCGTTTCGGTGAACTGTCCAGGAGGGGGTATGCCATCAGGCGATGGGATACGAATCCAGTAAGCCAGCACAACCACACTCAGCAATAAGCCTGTCTTGAAAGTTTTCTGAAGCAGTAGAGATAATTGCATAAGACATCACGTTTACCACCGAAGCAAATGTTTGATTCCACGTCCGATAAGTTGACATTGAATCCATCTGTAAAGGGAGAGATTCAATATCAAAAGCCGGATTGCGGTTAAAATTCAAATTCAATTTTAATAGTAATCTCGGTTGACGGGTTCCCATTCGATGGTGGTTCTCTGAAGGGCATGATAGAATAATCGGATCCCTCTACCACAGATGTGGTAACAGATCCACATCCCTCAGATGTGACACCAGAATCGGGTTGGCTCTCCTCGGAGTCACATCCCTCAGAGGAGTCTTCACTTTGGCTGCTCTGATGCCGTAGGAAATAATGCCCCGTCGGGCATCCGAGTCAGGAACAAAGTCGATGAAAAGAAATAGCGAGAATAGCACTAACGGTATTAACGCAATCCTTTTAAAACTTAAAACGAACATATTTTTCATCTGTAACCTCTTTTGTTTCAGTCAGGGAATGCCTCTGCCCGTCAAACGCTCGGCACAGGCATTCCTCCAATCGTTTTGTGGCTGTACGCAAGCACGTAGAGCCGTAAGGTTTTAGGGTTTGTCCGAAATCTCTACCGAGGGGGTAACCACAGGGCATATCACGGGCAGAGATATGCCTGTCTAAGCGGTAGAGGTAATTGCATAAGACATCACGTTTACCACCGAAGCAAATGTTTGATCCCACGTCCGAAATAGATGACACCGGTACCGATCTTTTTCGGAACAAAGAGCAGTACCTCCCGCGTCCTTGAGAAAAATGCGTCGAGCTTCTCTGACTCGGCATCAATATCGGATTCAACACTCATACCTATTCTGTTTGAAATGCCTTCTGCGGTGACTTCTTTCTCTATCTCAAGAGCGTAAATCGTGCCATCTTTGTCCTGAATGCCGAAACGCATCCCCTCGCTTTCACCCTTTTTATAAATATCGGCGTAAAAAGGGTTCGGTAGTTCAGGCGTTTGGAGACCGGAGGGAACCGCTGCTGCTGGCGTATCGCTGGTAGCTGCTGGCGTATCGTTGGTACCGGAAACTGATGGCTGCTCCGATGTCTGTTTCTTAGATGCGTCCTTTTCCGTTCTCTTTTTGTCTCTAACCCAAGAATGATATAATCGTTCCAGGCGCGTTGAGGGGTTTTTCGCTTTCACAACCTCGGTCGTCTGCCCCTTTTGTTTCGTGGTTTCCATTGGGGGCTTTTGCTTTTCGGCGAGGACTGAGGGGGTGAAGGCAAGGCAGCAAAACATCACACTGATCGCAAAATGTATCAAAAAACGTTGATGATAAAAAATGATGTGTTTCATGAGTCTATCCTCCTTATTTCTATCTTCTTGTGATTTCACCTTGATTTGTACATTTGTACGATGCTTATTCCTCTACAACGTGAACTTTTACGTCGAAGCCTGATACATCCTCAATAAAACTTTCGACTTCTTGCGCGGTGATCTCTCCATTCTCAAAAGCTTCTTTGGCAACCAATCCCGAAAAATGCGCGATCTCTGCTTTCTCTACAAGTCCCACCCAGTTTTGTAACCACTCGCTGCGTGGCGTTGAGACGACTTCGCTGGGGTGTAGTAAGTCTGAACCGAGTTCAAAGGTTTTCGGGACAACCTCCGTCGGTTTCATATCAAAAATTTGTTCGCGCAAGTTGGCATCTGTTGCACCGGTTTTCCTATATTCCGCCCTTATCGAGAAAATGAGGCTTGACGTATCCCAGTAGCCAAGGAATTCCGAGACCCTTGGGTCGTCACCATGCAGCTCTCTCAGCATCTCTGCTAACTCTGTCCGGGTTGCCTCAATGTTTATAACGTCAAAAACTGTATAATCATCCAAGAAAGCAAAGGCATCCTCAAAAATGGTGTCAATCTCATCTTGAGAACGGTGCTTGAGGGCTTCTCCAGCGCGTTCAACTGCGGGGAGTGTGCTCTTCGTACTCTGATTTTCCTCGGCAGTGTGGTTTTCCAGCCGTTTTTCACCGCTTTGAGTCTCTGACCGAGGGTGCTCTTGGGGTGTAACAAGGACGGTTTCTTGCGTTTTATTTCCGACGTGTTCCACTGATTTTTCTTGAGGAGGGCGTGTTGTCAACTGTTCTGCGAAATTCCGAGTGCCCACCTCGGTATAAAAAAACAGTCCGGCACACAAGAGAACGATGATGATGCCTGTTACTGTGAGTGTTCTTCCCGAAATCATTGTAGGATCTCCTTTCAGTGCAGGCGGGGTTTGAAACCCCGCCTTCTATAGGTGTGTTTCGCTAATTGTAAGTTTTACTATAAAGAGAAAATAGCGTTAAAACTCAACAACGATCCACACTTTTACCTTATGTTCTTTATTCAGCATATTGCCGTCGCCGTCTACAGCGGTCTCTTCCGTGATTTCTAAACCCGCGCCTTTCCCGTCTATTCTATATTCTAAGAAACCGGAATCTTTATCTACGCGGACTTCATCTACACCACAGCCATCTGACGATGGTGTCTGTGTTATCGTTACTTCATCACTGCCACCCATTCTTCTCTTGTTATGGGTCGCTCCTGGCTTTGGATCGGGTTGAACATCCTCGCCAAAATTGTCCGGTAATTCCACAGGCTGTGTTTCCGGTTCCTCATTTAGAAGGGAGTCTTTATACTTCTCCATTGGGGAACGATTATCATCATCGCTGGAACAACCATCGGAGGAACTACTCTCACTTGAAACGGAGTTAGGAACAAAATCGATCAGAAGAAAGAGCGAGAAGAACACTAACGTGACGGCAGCAAGTCTTTTTAATAGAAAAATGTCTTTCATCAGGAACCTCTTTGATTTTCAGGCGGACAGCGCGGGTAGGTGGCTATCCGCCAATGGATTCGTGGACTTAGAGAATATTAAGAGAATAGGGTTAAAATTCACTATAGTTTCCTTGTTTTCGTCCAAATATATAAGGATCCAGTTCGTCAATGAAAGGCTATAAATCCCAGTCCCCATCTGCCTTCAAGAGGGGTCAAAAGATCTCAAATCACAACACTCTACCTTTGAAACCCTTATCATAACCGGTCACCAACTTTTTCAAGGCAGCTTTCGTGCTGGAAAAAGCGATAAAAATCAGGGTTTTGGTCTCCTTTTCGTCTCAAAGGTGTCTAAAGGTATGTAGAAGTTCTTTGAGACCTTTTAAGGTGTTGTCTTCTCAATGACTGTGTGGGTTTGTGCCTCATCAAAGATGATATGGTTTCCCGCACTTATTGGACAAAAACAAGGTAGTTTGAACAATTGCGGTTAGGTTCATGCCGGATTTCCAACGTCTCTCTGATTTTTTCTCAAAGTTCCTTAGACAAACGCAACTTGCAGACAAACAGACGTGGATGCACCGATTCGCTGCCCCGTAGGGGCAGCATGTCTATCCGAGAAAAAATGTCCAAACTTTAGTAAAAATCAAAACTCTTCCTCTATTATTACAGTCCTCTTAGATCCCTGCGTGACAGAACCATCACTTCCATACTCGCGTCTCTCCTCTAATCCGACCTCAACACTATCACCGTCTCTTGTGATTTTAACCGAAGCACTCTTTTTTTCTGAGACTTTCGTATCGACACCACAGCCATCTGATGATGGTTTCTGTGTTACCGTTCTTTCTTCGGTTGTAGTTATTTTCCGCTTCCTCTTGTTATGGGTCGCTCCTGGCTTTGGATCGGGTTGAACATCCTCGCCAAAATTGTCCGGTAATTCCACAGGCTGTGTTTCCGGTTCCTTATTTAGAAGGGAGTCTCTATACTTCTCCATTGGAGAACGATCATCATCATCGCTGGAACAACCATCGGAGGAACAACCATCGCTGGAAGAACTACTTGAAACGGAGTCAGGGATAAAGTTAATTAGAAGAAATAGTGAGAAGAACACTAGCGTGAAGACCGCAAGTCTTTTCAACATAAACATGTTTTTCATTGATTACCTCTTTTTTTCAGTAGGGAAAGCATGTACCAAGCGTTTGGGAAAGGTAGAACATAGCGATCCCCTATATTCTGATATAAGGTGCTAACCTAAAAATTACACAAAATCAGTGATTTATGCTACAATTAGGTTAGCGCTGTCATTCCGGTATAATGGCAGTGCCGCGTCGCGGGTGGTCGTAACACCCTCGGCGCACCTCAAAATCATTAGAGGCTGCCATCTGAAAAATATTTATGACAACAACAAGAGATGTGCTTAGGTGTAGCACGTGTGGGTGTTATTGTCAAACAAAAAAGTTGCAATGCAACGCGACAGAACGCACTTGGCAGATCCGTCTGCGATGCAACACAAAAAACCCGCGAAGAAATACCTCGTTCGTGACAAAGGCAATACGCGGGAGCGGAAGGTCTCCGTAGCCGGACGGACCTTGTGAAGCGAAATACTTAACTTTTGTAAAGCGAGGGGGGGGTAGACATGGGCGACAATGAGATATTAGCAGACGTGCTACGCCGCTCGGACACACGAACATCTACCGCCGCATCCAAGCGATTTCTTTCTAACGGATTCAAAAACCTGCTTCTCATGACCACCATTCTATTCATTAACCTTTCACAAAAGTTAGCAATATTCGCATCGAAATGTGTAAATGGTCGCGCTGGACAATTTACGAGATTATTCAATAATTCGCAAGATTATTCAATAACTTACGAGATTAATTATACCATCCTAAGACGGTTAAGTCAAATTAAAAATGAAAAAAAATGCGTTTTTTCAGAATTTAGAAAATTTTCTGCATATTTTTACGCCACAAGTCCGTATTTTGTCAATCAAGATGTTATACGCTTTCTATACTATAGAATTTTTTGGACAAGTGAACGATTCTGTGTTATTCTAAATCCATAACGTTTCGTAGAGATTAGACCTATTTCTGACTGCAGCCTGTTCTGTTAGATGAGATTTTGTGGAAAACACAGCGTTCTGGTAGCACAAACTAAAAGTTTATGCTATAAAAGAGCAGCATGCGTAAGTCCTAAGGAATTCAAGAATCCCACTGTTTTAATTGTGGGAGAATATCAAGTGTATGCCGAACCCGAAACCAGACCCTTCTCTATATGCTGCTTCTGAGGTGATATTTAATACCGCCACCTACATCGGATTCCTTATTTTCGTCCTCGCTTTACCTTTCGGCTATTCTACGGCATTTCTCAATATCGGGCTTTCGTTCGTGCTATTCGGGTGGGTCGGTCGGATAATTTCTGAACGGAAACTCGGTTGGCAACGCACCCCGCTCGATCTCGCCATCCTTCTATTTTTGGGACTATCGCTGATCGCCTGTCTCTTTGCACCACATCCTGCGAGAAGTAGCCTCGGCTATTTTTGGAAACTGCTCCGTGCGATTCTACTCTTTTATGCCGTTATCCATAGCCGCTTGGGGAACCGATGGCAGCATATTGTCATCACTTTTATCGCTGCAGCCGGTATATCTTCCGCACTCGGACTCTGGTATTACGCCAATGACACCCGTTTAGCGATTGACTTTATGGGGCGGATCGGGGTACAATTTCAGGAGGAACTTGATGTCGGGAAAAACTTCTCAGATGAATTGCGTGCCGAGTTACGAGAATGCAGTGTACCGCTCTCCGAAAGTGCCACAATTTCGCCTTCAAAACGGTTTCCAGACGAATGGCGGATTGATGACCCAGCGCGCCAGAGACGCTACGTCGTTCGCAAAGATGGAACACATCTCAGGGTCTATATGATTGAGCAACGGCTCACCGGGACCTTTAAAATGCCGAACGATCTCGGTGCATATCTCGCGCTCGGACTGCCGTTTGTGGTGGGCTATTTTTTGGCAGGTTGGCGACAGAAACAGAACCGGATACGGATAACTTTGGTTCTTGGTGCTGTTATAATACTGATGAGTGCGAATCTCGTGCTAACGCTCACGCGTGCCGCTTGGATCAGCGTTACCTTCGCAACTGCTTGTCTCGGTGTCTATCTCGTTGTTAGGGGCTGGGTAGCTGGTAGGGGCTGGGTAGCTGGTAGGGGCTGGGTAACCCAGCCCCTACGGAGGCTCGAATCCACTGGCGGATTGCGGAGACGAATTCTGTTAGGCTCTGCTGTAATCATTGTGATGCTAATTGTGTCGTTATTTCTGATGCCGCAGCATATCAAGACACGTTTCCAAACGATGATTGAACAACCTACCGGATTTATGGGGGAACGTCCGCAGTGGTGGCAGACCTCGTTGGAACTGATTAAAAAGTATCCGTTAACAGGCATCGGGTTGGGGCGGTTTCGTTATGAATATCAACGCAGTGGACCGGCTGAACAATACAACATCCCGTATCACGCGCACAATATCTATCTACATATTGCAGTTGAACACGGCATCCCGTCGCTCTTGCTATTTCTCTGGATAATAGTAATCTTATGCCGACAGGTTTACGGCATAAGACGTGCCACCGGTTTTTGGGGCAGCGGTACTTTCATCGGTGCAAGCGGTTTCCTAATTTCTGCACTTATTTATGGACTCGCAGATAACATCCTACACCAACGCACGGTGCTGCTGTTCTGGTTTATTGTCGGAAACCTAATTTTTTACATAAAGGACCAAAAACATGAAGAAACGTTGGAAGCCGGTTGATATGTCTGCTGTGACCACTTATCCGCTTCAGGAACGTATCAACAAAGTCTCCGTTCACGATTTTGCGACGCTACCGGAGTCAGAGACCGATCTGTCGCCGTTCTTAGCGAGTCTCCCGAAGATTCTCAAAGGGTCGGATTTTCCGGCACTCGTTGACGACATCGTTACCGCATATCGCAAGCAGAAACCTGTCATTGTGATGATGGGCGGTCACGTCATCAAGTGTGGACTGAGTCCGCTTTTAATAGCGTTGGCAAAGCGTGGCGTGATTACCGGTTTCGCCTTCAATGGTGCGAGCAGTATTCACGATTTCGAGATTGCACTCATTGGTGAGACTTCCGAGGATGTTTCTGTTTATCTTCAGAACGGACAGTTTGGAATGTGGGAGGAGACTGGACACTTGATGAACACAGCAATCCAGAACGCTGCAGATACAGGCATCGGGATGGGTGAAGCGTTGGGCAAGCAGCTAATCGAAATGGATGCTCCCTACAACGGATATAGTCTCCTTGCTGCAGGTGTTCAGTCTGATGTACCGATCACGGTGCATGTTGCCATCGGTACGGATATTATCCATCAGCATCCGAGTGCAGACGGTGCCGCTATCGGTGCAGCGAGTTTCACCGATTTCCGGTTGTTGACAACGTTAGTAAAAGACTTGGAAGGCGGAGGGATCGTGTTGAATTTCGGGTCGGCTGTGATTCTGCCGGAGGTTTTCTTGAAGGCGTTGACAATCGCACGGAACTTGGGGCATACCGTATCAAACTTCACCGCTGCGAATTTCGATATGAACCAGCAATATCGTCCTGTAGAGAATGTCGTCAAACGTCCGACGGAGATGGACGGTAAGGGGTATACGTTTACCGGACATCATGAGTTGATGATTCCTTTGCTGGTACAGGCGATTCTTTCTCGTTTGTTAACCGAGCCGTGAACCGTTTTTGCGTTTCCACGCTGCTTTTAGTTCTGCTAACGATTTTCGAGCCGCCCGTAATTTCGGTAGCGACGGGATATGCAAATAGATTCTGATCAGTTTGCTCCGTTTGGCACGATCCATGTCCCTACTTGCTTCTAAAATCTTCTGATATATTGAATGGTTCATCTTAACTTCTCCGAATGTCTATGTTTTTTGTATAATCAGGTCGCTATAAGAGACAGCAACCGGGTCGGCGGTATGTAAATGAAGTATATTTTTAACGTGCTGATGTTCGGCTATCGCTTCGGCTTTAGTCTGTCCCTGAAACACCGTCTCTAATTCGATATATTGCCCCAAATCGGCAACCCTATCAAGGTGAATACGTGTGTTTTTGAACATCCAGATTTCTCGGCGTTTTTTAACAATCGTTTCAATCCCTAACGCAGCGGTTAGCAACGTTTTGAGCGTTGATGGATCATCGGTTTTGCTGAGGTGATACTGACTATAGCGGGATTCATTCCGATTCGGACGCTCATAATAGATGAGCCATCCTTCGTCTGCTTCATCAGTCTCACGCAATTTAAGACGCGGTTTACAGGTTTCCGGTGTCGAAGCGTCTTTGCCCTCCAACATACAAAAATACGTATCAATTTGATGGACGGTTTCACAATGTTTCGCGTTTAGTTCGGTCAATCTCGGATAGAGGTTGTCAAGCGACTGACACCGTGCCTTGAATTCTAAATTCGTAGCCATTTTTCGTGAAGTTTTCGTGTGGAAGTTCTCCGTATTTTGGGTGTTGTTATCCGTAAAGGCTTCAATCAAGGATCCGATATTCTTCTTCAGGTTCAAAGTTATCGACACACGACCGGTTGCAGCGTTCACCGTTTGCCAACAACCAACAGACATCGGTTTGTAATTTTAGCGCGCTGATGATACAAGTGCGCAGTTGCTCTGGGTCAAAACCACGCCCTAAGAGGTAGCTGTAGCTGCCTGCCCTCATGACCCGTCGTCCTTCGTCATTATTACGGACAATTGAGACAATTTTGACATGCGGTTGATACCGCTTAACATATTCAAACAGCCGCCCGCGTGAGCGTCGCGTGTAGTCGGCAATTATCATCTGATATTTGCCCAGCTTCAACAAACCCACGGCTGATGTGCTTCGTTCTGAAATATCGCAACCGTAACCTTCAGAATGGATAAGGTTTCTTACTTTATCACGTAAAGCCCGATCGCGTGAAACGAGCATTACGTCCCCTTCCAATTGAGAGACACCAATATCTTCTTGGATACTGAGGGGTATGCGTGCTTCCCGAGTTTGCCAATCGAGCCGCCACCGTGCCCGTCGTATCCGCTCGTTGACTTGATCGAGTCTCTCTTCCAAATCCGGTTGCGGTTTAAAAAGTTTGTTCATTGCTATGCTCCGTCTACAAAATTTTGGGTGCTAAATGATGCTAACCGATCAACGTTAAACCATTCTATCATATATCTGTGACATATTCCACTAATTTTTGTTGATGAAAACCGCGAAATCCTATAAAATTCCTGAAACATTTCTAACAACCGCAACCGTCGTAACAGTCAGAAACGCTCCGTGTGTTATCATCAATCTTCGGGCAGGAGACCCCATGCTTTAGCTTGGGGAGGAATGCCCGCTCCTTTTTTCTTTTGACAAAAGTTGTCAAAAATGTTATACTATTTCTATCACGGTAGGGACACATCCAAGCGCGTCGCAAGGCGTGTCTGTCCCTAACCTACCTTGGATGGAGGTTAAAGCTGTGAACCGTGAAAACCGATGAAAAAACATAGAAAAAAGAAACAAAATCGTCGCACGTATAAATATCAGATACGCGAGCATCCTCAGAATATGCGTCTTGGGAATATGCTTGACGACTTGTGTGATGTGCATAACCACTTTCTCAAACTTGAGAATAGGTATCACCGTATCTATGGTAAATATGCGGGGCGTTATCGTTTGCAGCCACATCTGACGGATATGTTGAAACGGACACATCAACACTGGGCGTGGATACCGCGGGATACGCTTGACGCTGTGATTATCAATCTTCACCGTGGTTTTGAAAACTTTTTTAATATTCCAGGGTTCGGTCGCCCAAAACACAAAAGACGTGGAAAACTGCGGTCTGCGAAGTTTCAATCCGGCTATCTTCTTGAAGAAGGACGCATCCGTATCTCTTTCAAAGACTGGGACGAAGACTCGCAATCTTTTAAGTTCAATAGACGTTGGTTTTCTTTCCATCACCACCGCGATTGGAAAGGTAAAGTGTGCTATATCCAAATCCTTCGCGATGCTGTTGGAACGTATTGGCTTTATGTTGTGACCGATGATGTATCCAAAGAAGTTTTGCCCGCAACAGGTGAAAGCGTTGGCGCAGACTTCGGTATGGGAACTTATTTGACGCTCAGCAACGGTGAGAAAATCCACCACCCACAATTTCTGAAACGATCCTTGACTGAACTCCGAACACTTTACAAAGCATTGAGTCGTAAAGTTAAAGGCTCCGGCAATTGGTGGCGGTGTCTTCGTGAAATCGTCCGTTTGTTCCGGCATATCACGAACCAGCGAAAAGATTGGCATTTCAAACTTGCTACCGATCTTTGCCGAAGATTTGACTTTATCGCGACCGAGACGCTGAACCTTGACGGCATGAAACGACTCTGGGGACGTAAAGTCTCCGATCTCGCTTTCTATCAGTTTGTTGAGATTTTGCGGTATAAGTGTTTTAAACATAATCGTGAGTTCCAACAAGTCGGACAGTGGACTCCGACAACAAAACCGTGTTCAGATTGTGGGTATCAGAACAAAAACCTTACGCTTTCAGATCGGCAGTGGACATGCCCCGAATGCGGTTCACACCACGATAGAGACATAAACGCTGCGATAAACATATTGAGGGCTGCTCGTGATCCCTCTGTGGAGCAGATGTAAGACGTTTCCTCGGAAACGCGAACTGCTATGAAGCACAAGCCCTAACCTTTAGGTTATGGGTGCCTTGACACTTATAGATACACCAGCACGCAAAAGGATAAAAAAAATGTCCGCATCACAACTTCCACTTCCTCAACACTTTGACCCCGCTCAGGTAGACCAAGTCTGGCGAATCCCATATCAAGAACGTCAAAGCGAAGCGCTGGCATGGGCAGCGGAACATTCAATACCTCCGGCATCCGAGGACGGTTTTCGTACCTGTCTTCTCCTTGTCGATGTCCAGAACACGTTCTGTATTCCGGGTTATGAACTGTTCGTCGGTGGAAGGTCGGGAAATGGGGCAGTCGAAGACAACGTGCGCCTATGTCAGTTTATCTATCGCAACCTTCCACAGATCACCAAAATCGCTTGCACAATGGATACGCATACGGCGATGCAGATATTCCACGAAATCTTCTGGGTCAACGATGCTGGTGAACACCCTTTACCGCTACAGACCTTGATTACACAAGGAGATATTGAATCAGGGAAATGGCGCGTTAACCCTGCTGTTGTGAGCAGCCTAAACCTGCCGAGTCAGGTTTCAGAATCCGATGCATACACCTGGCTCAGGCGGTATGGCGAACACTATGTCAACACCCTAACTGCGGAAGGAAAATATCCGTTGGCGATCTGGCCCTACCACGCAATGCTCGGTGGGATCGGACATGCCGTTGTCTCTGCCGTTGATGAAGCCTGTTTTTTCCACACGATCACCCGTAAGGCCCAGACCCATTATGAGACTAAAGGACAGAACCCGCTCACTGAAAACTATTCTGTCTTACGTCCGGAAGTCCTCAACGATGCCGATGGGAAACAGATTGCAGAGAAAAACAGTCCTTTTCTTCAAACGCTGCTCGGATACGATCGTGTGATTATCGCCGGACAGGCGAAGAGCCACTGCGTCGCGTGGACTGTCAGCGACCTACTCGCAGAAATTCAGCAGACCGATACCGAATTAGCCAAGAAAATCTATCTGATGGACGACCTAACCTCCGCCGTTGTCGTGCCCGGGGTGGTGGACTACACAGAACCCGCTGACGCTGCTTTTGCCAAGGCTTCCGAGGCAGGGATGCACGTCGTGCAGTCAACACAACAGATAGAGGATTGGACTTAAGACGATTTTGCAGTCGGTTGGTTTGAATACTTATTGGATTTCGCCGCGGATGGTGAGTGCACTTGCGACGGAAAGGAAATCTCTGCCTTCTTCGACTCTATCGTGATGGTAGCTGAGACCGAGATGGAAGTTTGCTGTGATGTGTGTGCTGATTTTGTAGCCGACGCGCAACGTCGTCTCGTAACGTTCTGAACGTTCCTCGCGGTTCGCCCCAAAATTTTCTCTACGAATCGCCCAAGAGAGGGTGTTCGTCAACTCCAAATCGTGTTTCAGCGGAATCCTGCCGAAAAACGGGAACCGTATACCGTTTTCTGTGCGGTAACGGTAGTCGATACTGAAATTGGGCGTAATAATCAGCGCATTACTCAAGATGCCGCTCCGCTCATGGTCTCGGAATGTTGTTCGTATCCCCAGTGCCGTCCGCGTCTCTTTCCCCCATGTATGCAGCCAACTGAGTGAGGGTGTATGTGCCGTGCTGTCGCTGAGTGTCGTTTCCAGCGTTGAATTATCGCGTTTCGTGAAACTATAACGGAGTTGGAAACTGGTCGTCTCTTGTGCCTTCAGTTTTACATCGGCTTCGTACGACTCAGCGTGCGTTGTATACGTACTCCCCAAACTTTTTCGGAAACTGTCGGATGTGCTGGCATTCGCACCTAAAGACATCCAACGCCACGGGTCTACCGAGCTTCGCAGCGTGTACCGATTGCTGCGTCGGGCGTTTGAACGCTCCTTCGCGTCATCCGCAAGCGACCAAATTTCTAATGCGGACAATCCAGATGCTAGCTGCCGGTACGACTCAGTCGCGGTAAAATTAGCGTTGGTACTAATCGTGAAACTCTTGAGAATCCTCTGCAAGATGCCGTCCTGAACTGCAGGGCGGCCCTCCCCCCCGCTACTACTACTGCCCGCCCCTACGACCGGCGTACTGGCCTCGCCTTTATCACGCTCAATCCAATCCCCACGATTCTCCTTTAACTCTTGAATCTGTGTCTCGTCGATACCATCTGCTCGGAGCTGCGCAATCTGGCTATCGGTTGTCGGTTGTTGACTATCTCCGTGACCACTGACCGCTGCTTCCTGACTGTTATTTGTGGCTTCCGGCGTTTTTTGCGGTTCCAAGAACCAACCGAACCATTTTTGGACGCGCAGGTTCACACCGAGGCTGACATTGCCGTTAAGCGAGGCATTTTTTTCTTCCCTGAACCAGTTCTCCCGGAAATTCAGACGGCTTGTCACAGTTGGTCGCATGCCGAGAAAATCTCGGTTCAAGCGTGGCGTAAGTGAGAGCCGGTGTGAGCGTTCAGAAATTGAGAAACCCGGCTCCGTCTCTTCGGTCGCTGCTGTTTCTGTCGTCTCACTGTTGATTGTGCCTATGCTGGATCTCTGGTCATCTCGCCTCTCAAGCGTCCGACGCACATCATAACTCGGATTCAGGCTAAAGATGCTTGTCGGGCTGATATTGAATGTTATTGTACCACTATCTGTCTTTTCGTCTCGGTTTCTACCGTAACCGTAACTATAATAGGATGTTGAAGAGGTGTCCGTTGCGGTTTCGGGATTCGCAAGTACATCTTCGTGGCGATACTGGACATTAACACCGAGTTTTGAACCGAGTTCGTATCGGAAGCTGCCGGTATAGAGGTGGCTAATTTGTGTGCCTTGACGTTCGTTCCAAAAGTCTTGATAGTTATATGCGAAGCCGAGGTTCGGGTACGGGTTCCGACTGAGTTGCACAGAAAAATCTCGATTACGGATTTCGCTCTTTCCGCTCTGGAAGCTGCTATAACTACCGCGCAAACTTTCGGTCTCGGTGTCTTGCTGCCGGATACTATACCGGATCGGCAGCCACGGGAAAATCGTAACATCTGCGTCGATGTTATAATCGTTGTTTGTCGTACTATACCCGCGCGAAGAGAGCCGTTGTCGACCGACTTCACCTGCACCGCTCTCAAAGTCTTTATCTTGGCTGGCGTAACCGCCTCGCAATTTCACGATATTGCCGAGCGACATTGACATGTTACCCCGACGCGCCCAACCAGCACGCACGAGCGGATCACCGAGATGAATCTCGTTCACCCAGATGTCGCCACTCATTTCACGTCCCGTATCATTACGGATGCCGAGCAGGATACCGCCAATGTTTTTAATAGAGAGTCGTGTACTGTTGCTGCCTCTAACAGTGAAACCGTCAGGGTGACCGTCTGGGGTGTCATCTGGACTTTCAGTGTCTGTGTAGGGGTTGGGTAACCCAACCCCTACGACTGTTTCAGCAGAAGTGCTGTCAGTTATATCGGGGTAAGCATTTCTATGGAGGTCCCGTAAATCGATCTCGATTAATTTCCAACCCTCAAAGTCCACTTTCACCGTATATTCATAATAATCGGTCAGGTTCTCGAAAACGTTAATATCTTCTTCTTGTGTTTGATTTACAAACGGATCTGAACTATAGAATGAACTGCGATAGCCGGTGCGGACAGTCGGTGCAAGTTGCAAGACGAAGGTCGTGTCGCTTTTATCGCCGTAGAGCCAGAACCGTAACGTATCGTGTTTGCTGAAGTCCTGTCCGTCGCTTTGGGTTAAGCCTTTTAGTTGTTTAGAGGTAACACCGTAAGAACCGGGGAACAGGTAATATTCAAGGCTCAACGTCTGTTCACGCTGCTGTTGTGTTTGAAAACCGAGTGAGGTCGCTGTGAAAGGGTGCAGCTTCTTGAAGAGTTCATTGTCCTCAATATCGAGGTAAGCACTCTGATAAGCATCGTAACTGAAATTGTCTTTTGTACCGACGATAAACTTTTCGATCGTGTCTTCAACAACGGTACTTGTTGAGAGTATCTCACCTGTGGGTCCCACCTCTGGCGTTGTTTGCGTGGTTGAACGGGTAATAATACCTTGCTGCCATTTATTTCCAACGATTTCAATGGATGCCCATTGCAGTATGCCGTTTGCACTCCCCGGAGCGTTTTTGCTTAGCCAGAATCGGAAGTGTTGCACAAAAACGAGGCTCGGCACACGAGAGCCTGCCGGTCTGAATTTAGAAATTGGGATACTCAGGAACATCCAGCCGTTAGTGTTTTTGCTTTTAATCCACTCATTCGGGATTTCGTTCAACGGAATCGAGACTTCAAAATAGGCATCTATAGTGTCGAGTACGCCGTCACCGTTGAGGTCTTCGCTATTGAGAATCTGGTTATCATTTCCGATAGACGCACTTTCGATGGGACCGTCGTAATTCCATCCAACATCTTCACCTGTATCCAAGGCACCGTTTCCGCGATAACGGTCTACTTGCGAAAGGTTCTCCAGATCCAGGTCTAACGCATCAATGTTGTCATCACCGTTTGTATCCGTGAGTGTATTCGGGAGGTCTTCGCTATCCAAACGTTGGTCGGCATCCGTATCTTCATTGACGACACCGAGATTTAAGTGTAGGGTCACGTTATCGTCGCCTTGAACGCGCATCCATATCTCAACGAAACCGCGTTCGGAATAATCGACACCAGAATTTGAGATGCCGTTCGAGAAACCGCCCCACTCCGCCACGACATCGGTGAAATCGTAGCCGAGTTCCATGATAAGCCGTTCTTCGGTTGACAGCGATAGCGGCTGGATTGAAGAGGCAGGGACATCTCGGTTCCGCATATAGTTCCCAACGGCTTCCGATTCGTCTTTATCCTTCAGCGCAACTTTAAAGATTGCACGATTCTCGTTTGTCGGTATTACACCGTAAGCGTCCGCGCCAGTCGCAGATGTGTCCTCCCTGATATGGGGTAGACTGCTCGGTTTCCAATTGTATTTTAATGTCGGTACAGTCGTCGCTTCTTTCGCGCCTTCCATGCTATCAATGAGTGCGACACCGATGCTATTCGGGTTGTTATGTGAATAAGCCGCCTCACCACTAAAATCAACCGAAAACGGGAAATTCCTCGTGTTAATAAATGGCAACAAATTGAAGATACCAGCGACGTTAAACGCTCTACCAAAACTTGTGTTTATGTTGAACGCTTGTAAGCGATTCGGCACGCCGTTCACATCTGGTATCTCCGCCGGTTGTTGTCCGGTATTCAGGATATAACCTGTTGAGAGCATGAACCCCTTTTGGAAAACCGGGTTGAAATAATTCCCGCTACCGTAGGCACCGTAATAACTACCGGTTCGGGACCTACCGCCTAAACTGCCGAAACCGCTATAACCGCCACCGAAACCACCGAGACCGCCGCCACCGAAGCCGCTCCTACCGAAGCCGCCACCGAGGCTCCCTCTTCCTAAACCGCCGAGACCGCCGCTTCTGCCCGGCAATGTTTCACCGAACGCATCCGTGCCTTCGCCGAAAGTGTTTGAATCCATCGACTGGAGACCACCGAGCCGGTCAAATCTATCCTCAAGGCTCTGTTGTTTCTCTGACTTGGGTTTCGGCTTGTGCGTATATTCTAACCAAGCACCGACAACCGCTTGTTGTGATCCGCCACCGAAAGGGGTCTTCTCAAACTCGACAACGATTTCGTCGAACTCGTCGAGTTGCCTGAAAAATCGGATTGTGCCGACCTCATAGAGCATCATATAGTCCGTATCACGGGTCAGGAGTTGCCCGTTCAATCGGACTGTCTCGCTATTCGGAATAACGAACAGACCTACGTTGTATGTTTCCGACTGGTACGTGTAGTCGGCGATGATCGTATAAATTTGGGCATTTGAGAAAGAACCCTCAAGGTAAAGAGCATCGTTGTTAAGCGAATCTCGGTAGGCATAATATGGGTGGTCCGGGTCCGTGATTTGAAAAGGGTTCGTCTTTGGGAAACGCAATAATCCTCTGTCGTAATCTATAAATTGTGCATCGACGTTGCCATCACCGTTCTGATCCAATCCGAAGATTTCTATATAGGGAACAAGGCCTTCGTTTGTCTGGAAGGTTTCGTTCTGCCCTTGTCGGCGGATCGTGAGTTGAAAATCGCGTGGGTTAATGTTCGGACTCCCGAGGTGGTAGACATGCGATGCCTCCGTCCCACGAAACCCTTTCTCTTTCAGCACGACGTAGCCGATCTCTTCACCCTCTTCATCAATTCTACCGTCGCCGTTTTCATCGACGAAGACTTCGCTCGGATTCCCGACGCTACCGCCGCCGCCACCCTCATATTCGTAAGCAACGACGATCGTATAGTTTGCGGAGATTGATGACAGAAATTCGATCTCACCCGTATCGTAGTCGATGTTGTAGTCTTGTCCAGCAAATTGCGGATTAAAATAACCTTGACTCGTCCGTATGCCGCCTTGGTTGTTGCCGACAACACCATCGTCAATGTAAATCTGTTCACTCCGGGCTTTAATAGGCAGATACGCCTCGTGGAGTAAGTCGTCTTCACCTTTTTGGATATGGTAGTACCGATTTTTGATGTAATTGATATCAGGGATCTGCGTGCCTGGTGTTCCGTAACCGTAGCCACCGGCACGCCGTGACTGACCACGGAACGTACGCACCTCGCGTATCCCTTTACTTCGAGAGTAGAAAGCCGTAAGACGTGTGTTTTTCCATTCAAAAACGCCTTCAAGTCCGAATAGGTTCCGATTGATGTTCAGAAAACGCGTGTTCGGCAAATTAAGCGTGATGTCCCCGAACGAGAGCGTTTTTATAATGCTCTCCGGTTTACCTTCGTACCAGATTTTAATCTTCTGTTCCCTTGTGCCACCGAGGCCGTAGCCACCGCCATATCCACCGCCATATCCGCCGTATCCACCGCCTCCGAAACCGCTACCGCCAGCACTATAGTCCACGGCGATATGTGTCCGTTGTCCAACACGACCGTGCAACCCGAATTGTTGTATCTGTCGAAGGTTGAAACCTGTCGCCCGTGGGATACCACCGCTACCATATCCACCGTAGCTACTGCCGTAACCGCCACCATAGCTGCTGCCGTAGCTACTGCCGTAACTGCTGTAGCCGCCGTAGCCACTACTACCATAACTACTACCGCCGAAGCCTCCATAGCCAAAATCCTCGTAGCCATACGATGACGTGAGCCCCAAGTCCAGACCCGATGAATAACTGCCATATCCGCCGCCGTATCCGTAGCCACCGTATCGGTTCAGATCACCGCTCCCGAAATAGTGCGTTTTGTTCGCCTCTATCGTTACGGACTGTAGACCGGTTATTTTAAGGTTGGAATCCATTGGGAGGGCGATACCGTCTTCGTCGCGCTTCGGTTTCGGTTTCCAATCGTAGAGTTTGCTAAAGTCGGTCAATTCAGGAGGGTTTCGCCATCTGCGGAGACTGTCAAGGTACGGTTGAATTTGTCTGTTTTCTACCTCTTTCTCGGGTTGCTCCGCTTCTTCTGGCTCCCAGATGAAGTGTCTTGGCGGAAGGTCAGCGTCGAACGGATTACGGTTAAACAATCCGATCCCAGTAGGGTTTTCATCTTCCGACGAGGTTTCGGATGCAGAAGGTTCGGGAACGACGACGCTGTCGCTCGGTGTTAAGGTTTCCTTTTTCGTTTCGCTGTTCTCTTCAGCGATGCGGCTTACGGCAACATCAGACGTTAAGGAAAAGACGATGGTCAGGAATATCCCAATTTTAAAAAGCAGCCCCAAACATCTTAAAAAGTGGTGAACTGCGAATTTCGACAAAAAATTTTTCAGCACGTGTATTCTCATTTGTAGCATAGGAGACGGTTAGTTTCCTGTGCCGAGTTCTGTTGTAGCATAGGAGACGGTTAGTTTCCTGTGCCGAGTTCTATGAAAACGCAACCGAATTGTCCAATCTACGTAAAATGCCCCGATTAACTCGCATTTCGTCGGCGCGGGACATCACCCGCGATTCGGAATCTTGACTTGAAACGAGAAATCGGGACATTATGTTTACATAAATTTTGCAAAACCACTATATCACTTGCCACTCTTTTTGATACGTCCCCATGTTACCGCTAACTTCCCGGTCGCTTCTACGGCGTGAAATTGTTTGGTGAGCCCTTCCATCACCTCAGCGATCTCATCTTCGTCTAATGCTGTGTTGTAGACCGCAACCTCATCAATGATGCCTATCAACGGTCCGCTGTTTCCAGCAGGTCCTTGCGCACCGATGATAAACGGTGCGTTGTTTGTCGCAGGTTTACCAGCCGCACCGCGCGGATTGAATTGTTCACCGTCAACATAAGGAATCAGATTCTTCTCGTCATACACTCCGGCGACAAAGTGCCATTCATTATCCGTGACCTCTTTGCTACCGACTTGTAGATCTTGTGCACCGCCAGGGAGTGTAAATCCGAAAGTCATCACACCGGGACGAATCCACATCGTGTAGTTCCGTTCTGGCCACGCCTCTTTACCCATAATCACTTGGTAAGGATTGACGATTTCCGGGACTTTTATCCACGCCGTTATCGTCCACTGCCGAAGATTCATGACATCCGCATGTGGTACGAGAACATGACCACCATCAAATTCGAGCGCGCTCTCAAATTTACCATCTGCCCACGCCACTTCACCGACAATTTCGCCGTGATGCTCGTTACCGGATACATCTTTGACGACTTTGCCGTTTCCTTCATCGAAGAGCCAGACACCTATTACGTCAGCGTTGGTACTGGTTATCCTGAAATAACAAAAAATGCTCAGTAGGAGCATTAAGACAGTTAACCTTTTCACTTGTGTAATCCTCCTTGTGTCATTCCTTATTATTTTTTTTCACGTCAACAATTCTTTTTATTTTATCAGATTCACTGCAAAGATGCACGCATTTTTTTATTGCCATCTTCTTCATTGTTGCGTTAGAATAGAGGAGATTTCAGGGATGTGAATCCATCTTCGCTTTTTATCAAACGGGTTATCCGTGTCTTTGAGAGGGCATTTTGATGAAAGTTTTTGTCGATTTGACGACGTGGATTGGGTACGTCGGATTTTTGGCACTTATGGTTTTCTTGGTGTTTTTCTGCTTCCGAACGCGGTCGAAAGGGTTGATCGTCCTCGCAACAGCTATGGGTGTTACGGTTCTCAGAGGGCTTATCCTTGTAGTTTACGCATATATGTGGCCATGGAAGCCGGGCGAAGATGTAAGGGCTGTGCGCTTACTACAAGGATTGGATCTGGCTATAATAACGGGTGGTATAGAAGTCGTGTTATTTTACAGTTTATGTCTACTCGGTGCGTTTCTGGTATACAAAGAGTGGCGAAACGGAAAGTTCAACAGAAAAGGCGAGGAATGAAAGGGGTCCATACAATGCCGAAATATCGGAGTGCAATCATCGGCTGCGGCGGTAGAGCCTACGCGCATGCAAGTGCTTATCAACAGGTCTCGCGAGGCGAGTTGGTCGCGTGCGCGAACCGATCAAATGTCGCCCGACGCGAAAAATTTGCTGAGACTTTCAAGACTACCGGCTACACGAATGCCGAGGAGATGCTCCGTAAAGAGGAACCCGACTTGGTTCATCTCGTTACGATGCCGGATCAGTGGCGTGAACTCATGCCGATGGTATCAGAGCTTGGCGTGCCAGCGTGTCTCGTCGAAAAGCCGATCGCTTGCGGTGTCGAAGACTGGCGTTTGCTATGTGAATTGGAAGCACAAACCGCTACAAAATTCGGTGTTGGGAAACAATACCGCTGGCATCCCGATCTCAAGCGTTGCCAAAATGCCCTGCGATATGATGAACTGGGAAGTCTCCGTTTTTTAGATTTTTCATGTGGCATGAATATCTCCGCCCAAGGGACGCATATTATAGATTGGGCGATGTTTCTAAACGGAGGTTCCCCTATCGTTCAAGTCTTCGGTAACGCCAGTGGGACGGAATTGCTTGAGAGTGATTATCCTGCCCCTGATACGACATCGTGTCAAGTCCTCTTTGAAAACGGGGTCTGTGGGCTCTGGAACACCGGCTACACATCACCGCGTGTTATTAATGACTCGGCGAGTTATAAGCATTGCCGCATCGCTGCTTATACCGATACCGGGCATGTCCGCTTTGAAGAATTTGGCACTTGGGAGATTCACTGTCCGAAACTGTCGGAATATTCCGCATTTCCGACAACTCCCGAAACCTGGCACACCCACAACGCCCGTGCCCAAGCCGGACTTACCGATGCGATGTTTGACTGGATTGAAGACGATACTCGTCCTGTCGAAACAAATCTAAAACTTGCCTTACACCAGTTCAACGCGGTTTTAGGTATCTATGAAAGTGCGATCTCTCACAAACCGATTGACATCCCGTTTGAGCCTTCTACAGACCTTGATTTTCGGCTTCGTGAGGCTTTGTCTCGTTAATAATGAAGCAGTGGTCTGTTACATTATTTTCTTCCTCTGCACGTTTCCCACTAAAAAATTGCCTCTTTAAATATAAAAGACTGTCATATCAGTCTGTTAGACAGATATGGACACACTCGGTTATGCAATTTATTTAGCATTTAATTCAATTGCCTAACATCAATAATTTTTTCTTAAAAGTAAAGTGAAGATAGGTCAACAGAGACGGAGGAATGTGATGAAATCTTCTAACAAAATTTCGATGAGTCTTGGTAATAACGAAGAAGTATCTGTCAAAGGGTTTATTGCCCCTATTGAGTGTACTGCAGGCAATTTTCATAAGAGATGGGATGCTTTGGCGAATCTCCGCGCTGCGGCGCCAGAAAAGCAGTATTCTGCTGCTATTTTTCGTGATTTTCTTCCAACCAAAGCAGTTCCGGTTGGTGAGTGTTGGGAAATTAAACCAGCCAGTGTTCAGAAAATGCTGAAACAGCTTCACCCCAATCCCTCTCTGGACATGCGTACGGAGATATACGGGATGGAAGAGTGTAAAGGTCTTTGGGCATGCCTACGTGCTTACAACGATCAACTTGTCCACATCGTGTTTCGGATTCATGCGGAATTTGCTTTAGAGGATGGTTGGTTCACCCCTTCACAGTTTGCAGGACATCTCATTATTGACCGTGCCGAGGAAACTGTCGTATTTTTTCAGATGTACCTCCCTCCAGGCACGCTGAACTTTGATGTTCATTGGGAAACGACATTAGAAGGTTGGGATGCTCCGAGATGGATTACAGATTGCGGCTATTGCTCGCAAATGGAACTCCGTGCCGGGACACAAGATGTTCTACAAGGCACCGAATTCACAGAGATAATCACACAAGAAGAAGCCGAACGTCTTTTAATCCTGCAATTCTACAAATCGCAGCGCATTCACTGGGTATCGTTGGAGGAAGCATTGGAAATGGCACCCGCGCAACAGAAACCGATTCATGTTATCTCACTTGATGGACCACTCGCCGATGAAGCCTGCTGAGGGAGCGGTAAAAGCCTGAGAGCAGGTGCTCTCGCTCATGACCGAGTCATTAAATTTTTGAACGAAAATTTTATCAATACATGGGTCTCTAATTTTGAATTAGGACGCAAACCGAGTGCGCGGGAATATCTTGCCAAAAGATACGCGCACGAATCTAAATCGTTTGACACTACCCATCCGTTAACCCAAGCAATCAGGAGCGGTTGGCAGGAACGCTCGCCTGTGGATTGTCTCGTTATATCGCCTGATTTTGAATTGAAAGGGAAACTTGCTTTGAATAAATACCTCTTCGGTGGTCACGGCTTAGATGGTGGTAGAACAGCAGCAGAAAATTACCGACTCTTTCTGATTGAAGCAGTGGAGGGGAAGTATCCGGGGTTTAGTGCTAATAACTCTTTCGCTTATCTATTGGGTGAGGAAGAAGATACCCCAGAACAGGAAAGTCCTTTCAAACCTTTCTTAACAGGGTTGGACGTGTTGCTCACCGCTGCACAGCCAACATTGGAAGTAGTGGACGTTATACGGACTCCGGAGGTCGGTTATCAGGAGTCTACTCTCGTAAAAATTGATGCTACAGCGTTTGAAAATGGTGGGGTGCTCGCGATTGATATACGTGTCGGGAGTGCTGAACTTGCAGGTTCTTTCTATTTATACGATAGCGACACTGAATTTCCGTCGGAACGCGGGCTGCGATACTATCATTCGTTTGCCAACGCGACGGATATTCCTTCCGGTGGAACGGGGCAAATTACGTATCCTTTCTATCGAGGTCAAGTTTTTAAACTCGTAATTACCTCCGCTGAACGGGTGGATAACAAAGTCTCTGTCAATGCCTTTCAGGCGAGAATTTCTCTAAAAGAGGTAAATTGAACGCGCTAAGGATACCGAGCACTTTTACAATAGACGTGCGTTATTAATTTCGGACAATTTGACTTGATGCCGACAAGCTGGGTACAGGACGCTTCCCTTTGAATATCAGAAAATGAGGAAAAATTAATGTTGACAACACTTATTCGCCGCGAACTCCTCAACAACGTGATGACGTTCCGTTTCGCCGCCGCAGTCTTTATTATGTTGATGCTTGTCGTCGCTGCTACTTTTGTGCTCATCATAGATTATGATCGACGCTTAGCAAGTTACAATGCTGCTGTTAAAACATATCAGCAAGAAGTACAAGATGCGAAAACCTATTCATTAGGTATAAGGAAATTAAGCATTGACAGACCGCCTAATCCAATGAGCATTTTCAATGTAGGCTTAGATAAACGGCTTGGAAACGAGATTGGAGTATCTCATGAATTTGTCCCATCCCTATGGGATGCTGAAGCACACGGGGCGGATAACTCCTTTCTCAACATTTTCGCTTCAATCGATATTATTTTTATTTTTCAGGTTGTGCTCAGCCTACTCGCACTCATCTTCGCTTACGATGCAATTGTAGGAGAACGTGAACTTGGTACTTTACGTCTTGTGCTGACGCATCCGGTCAGTCGTGGGCATATCCTGCTTGCCAAATACGTCAGCACAATGCTCTGTTTGCTTGTCCCGTTGCTCATAAGCCTGCTCTTTGCAATGATTCTAATAGCAACATCCGCTTCAATTTCACTAAAGACCGATGATTTGCTACGAATCATTGGAATTGTATTTGCATCCGTCGCGTACTTGTCAATATTTTATCTTATCGGAATGTTGATTTCTGCAGTAACTCGCAGGACTAGCACTGCACTCATGATGTCAATGTTCGTTTGGGGTTTTTTAGTGCTTGCCTATCCAAACATGATTATCGCCGTGGTTAATCCATCCCAACCCTCGAAAGCACAGACAGCATCTGTTTACAACCACATCAAACAGATATGGGAGGAATTTGACAGGGAGCGGAAACACTTTCTTACAACTGATGCCGTACCTGGAGAAGATCCAGCGTTTGGAATGGACGGACCCGCCGGTTGGGGCGGCGGCGATGGATTTGGCGAAAACCAATTAACGCTGATGTATTACTATTGGAGTGTGCTATTCTTTAACGAATTCTATGATAGACACCTGCCACAGGTACAGCACGCCCAAAATTACTATGAGTTTCTCGGATCCCGGATTATCAATACCGCAGATCGAATGTGGCTCATCCGAAAATCCGCACTTGATGACATTTTCGTGCAACCTGCATCAGTTGCTACCAATTTACTCAAACTTTCTCCTGTTGGATTATACGACGCTGTAACCCAAGCATGGGCAGGTACCGATTTAAATGGGATCCAAGATTTTTTTGAGGAGGCTCGATACTATAGACGTGCTGTGATTAACTACTTATACGATAGGAAAGCATTTGGATCTCGAGAATGGTTCGCTGCAGACCAAGCAGAGGCAGACTGGAGTACGTTTCCACAATTTTCTTTTACGAGAAGTGATGTGGCTACAAATGCAAAGCGCGCCTTCCCAGACCTTTTCTTCCTTATTATAACCAATGTGATTCTGTTCATCATCATATTTCTGATTTTCATTAAAAGTGAGGTATAGGACGGTTGCGGTTAATGGTTTGTGAGATGTAAAATCCTTTCAATTGCCACGGAATTTAACTGATAACTAAAAACTACAAAATGATTTGGCATATTGCAAAACGTGAACTCTATGATAATCTGAATAACCTACGGTTCGCACTCACTACCGTTCTATTGTTGGGATTAATGCTTACCAATGCCATTGTGCATCTCCGAGAGCATCCTGAGCGGAACCGAAAATATCTCACCGCTATCACCGGTGAGCGCAATACTTTAATAGCATTGGCAGACAACCTTTATGAACTTGCGCGACAGGGACCCGGCAAGCTTTACAAAAAGCCTTCCAAGCTGTATTTCTGTGCAGAGGGGAGTGGCCCTTTTTTGTCTGATACCGTTAGGGGAAATTACCACTTTTGGGAAAATGGAAACCTAAAGAGTTTCTGGCGGTTGACCTATCCGGCTGCCACTCCTAATTTGACAAATATCCTGCCAGATGTCACAAAAGTAGATTGGGCATTCATCATCGGTTATGTCTTGAGTTTGGTAGTACTCTTGTTGACCTTTGATTCGGTGTCTGGTGAACGCGAACGGGGGACGCTGCGTTTGATATTGGTGAATCCTATGCCACGACACACCGTCCTCATTAGCAAGTTTTTAGGGGCATTGATAAGTATTAACATCCCTTTTACATTTGCAGTGTTGGTAAATCTTTTGGTAATTTCCACGTCAAGCGCAGTTAATCTCGACACCGATGCTTGGGGACGTTTGGGTATTATATACTTCATCGCGCTCCTGTACACCTGTATTTTTATCGCATTAGGCCTTCTCGTCTCAGCACGTGTACAACGCAGTGCAGTTGGGTTGGTCATACTTCTGCTCGCGTGGGTTACCTTTGTGGTTTTTATGCCCAACTTGCTTGCCTCAATTGCCAGTGGTGGGACACCCCCGATGTCTGCTGATGTACTGCGGGAACGCCAAAAGCAACTTAATGAAAAACACTTGGAGGAATACTGGCGTACATCAAGTAGGTCTGAGCAGGAAGATATGCAGGCGGGCAGCGAGTATGTTACCAAAGATGCAGTAGCGCAGGAGGGCTTGATTAAAGAACATTTAACCCAGCAGATTGCCCAGACCCAACGCGTGCGTTCTATCACTCAGATTTCACCGGCTGCGCTTCTCCAGCATCTTCTCGAATCGTTTTCCGGAACCGGCTTTGAACGACATCTGCAGTTTTTGGAGAATGCTCAACGATACGCTCGTGAGTACCGAGAATTCATCGTTGAGACTGACAGAACCGATCCACAGAGTCTTCACTTTATTGGCGTTCGTAAAGGCATGTCACAGCAACCGGTCATCCCTGAATCGATCCCGATCTTTGAGGACACACTCCGGCTGACGCAGGATTTCAACACTACAGTGACGGAACTATTACTGTTAATGTTGTTTCTCATCATGTCTCTGTTGAGTAGTTATTTAGCTTTCGTCAGCATTGAGGTGTAGTCAAGCATCCAAAAAAGGCGATTTTTAGTGATTTAACCCCCTAAATCCCCCTTACCAGGAGGACTTTAAGAGGAAATGCGCCTATCCTAAGTATTTATCAAACTCACGTTAAACCCTATATCGTGATAAAAAATTAAAGGGAGTTCAGTATGTTAATAACGTTGATTCAAAAAGAGATTATGCATCATATTCTGAGCATCCGGTTCGTCGCGCTGCTTGTGATGTGCCTCCTTCTCGTTCCGCTCACACTTTCTACGAATTACCGAAATTATCGTCAGAACTTAGTGGATTACCAAGAAGCCGTTAAACTTGCAAACATTGAGGAAACGACAATCAACTTGAAGATGCCATTGGAACCAGAACTGGAAGTTTCCAAACTCATCCTCAAGCCGACTCCGTTGAGCGTCTTCGCAAATGGATTAGGGGATGTATTGCCGAGCTATCTCGGCATGACGCGCAATGGGATTACACAAGGAGCACCCGTCGTGGCGTCCTCTCTCTCCTATCTGTTAGGACATCTCGATTTTCTGTTCGTCGTCGGTACCGTCTTCAGTCTACTGGCGTTACTATTTACATTCGATGCCGTTGCCGGGGAACGAGAAGCAGGCACGCTTCGGATCACTTTAGCTAATTCCTTGCCGCGCGACCTATTTCTATGGAGTAAATTGATTGGCGGATACGTGGTGTTTGTCGTTCCATTCTTGGTGTCGTTGCTGTTCGGCTTACTGATACTTGTCTGGCAAGGTTTCCCTCTCGGTGAGCCTGAAATTTTTCCGAGGGTTCTCGGTTTATCCCTCATCTCGCTGCTCTACATCGGTGTCTTTTTTGCGATCGGCACAGTGATTTCCATTTACTTAGACAATTCTAAGACAGCACTCATCATCGCCTTTACTGTCTGGGTGTTTGCAGTGTTGATTACGCCCCGCGTTGGGTTTCTCGCTGCCAAACTTATCGCACCAACACAGACTTCACAAAGTGTCTATATGGAAAAAACAGCCATGCGAGACGATTTCAACGCGGCAATTGATAAGGAAAAATGGAAAATCATAATGGAGCTCCCTCCGGACGAAGACGGTTCTATAAGGATAACAGGGGAAAATGGTAAAAAAGTTGATGAACGCTTGAAAACTCTCGAAGCGGAATACCGATTGGAATTCCGGGACTATGCTAACAAATTGGATCGGAATTATAAACGTGAAACTGAACGACAAGAACAGTTAGGGGAGACGCTTTCTCGAATCACACCGACATCTTCTCTCATCTACCTCGCTACTAACTTAACACAAACAGGAAAAGGGACAAGAAATGCCTATTTTCAAGTGGGAAATCGCTATTACGATATGCTCCAGACAGATATGTTCAGCAAAATTATAGATCATATTACAACAAGATCATTTACATCAGAGGATACTGTCAAAATCACACAACCACCACCTTTGGAGACAATAACTTTAGGAGAAACGCTCCGTCAATCGGCGATAGATGTGATGCTGCTCTGTTTCTTTGCTGTGGTGTTGACAACTGTCGCATTCCTAAAATTCTTCCGTTCCGATATTTAACGCGGAATATCATTTTTTGGATGAAAATAGGGTTCCTTTTCTCAGACTATGCACCCTTCCGTCTCAAATTCGGAATAAAATGGAAAACTAAATAGCCCTATGCACGTTATTTTTTTATTTTGCACGTTTTTCGTAAAAAAATTTCCTCTTTAATTATAAAAGGATATCATACATTGCCGAGAATCATAAAAACAACCTGTGATGCATGCTTTCCCATACACCCAAGGGCGGGTGCATTGGTATTGGGAATCCGCGCCTATCACATTATTATTTTACTCGGCGGATACAATGCGGATACAATCACAGCCTGAACCCATTCATTATCATGGAGTCTTCTGATGGAAAGAGAAAACGATGCTCAACTGGTTCGGAGAACCTTGTTAGGCGACGATGACGCATTCAGTACCTTAGTCCAAAAACATCAAAAAGGTATTCATGCCCTCGTGTGGCGGAGGGTTGGGGATTTTCACATCGCTGAAGAAATTACCCAAGATGCCTTCCTCCAAGCCTATAAAAGGCTCTCGACGCTCCGGAATTCACACCAATTTGCTGGGTGGCTCTATGTCATTGCCAATAGACTATGCTTTAAGTGGCTCAAGAAGCACAAGCCCCCAACGCAGTCACTGGAGGACACACCTATGGAAGTCATTGAAGAGGTATCATATACACAATATGAATCCGAGCAACGTGAATCTGAAGCCAACGAGCGTCGATATGAGTTTGTCAGAAAACTGCTCGATAAACTTCCAGAGAGCGAACGCACCGTCGTCACACTTTACTATCTCGGTGAAATGACAACCAAAGAGATTGGCAAGTATTTAGGTGTCTCCGTAAACACAATCACGAGTCGGCTCCAACGTGGACGGAGACGTTTACAAGAACAACAAGAAGAAACTTTGGTTCAAGAAATACTGGGAAGTATCCAAATTCCTGCGGATTTCACTGAACGTATCATGCGGCAAGTCGCTGATATTAATCCCATATCTCCGCCAACTCCGAAAACCCTCACCCCTTGGATCGCTTTTGGAACTACGATTTTTCTGATTGTCTTGTTGTTAGGTGCAAGCAACTATTATTTCACTCGATTCCAGAGGCCTTACAGTTTCGAGGCAACCTCTGAACCTACCATTGAAATCATTGATACTGCTATCATTCTTGACACAGATATTAAACCCGATGAACGGAATCAGGTCGAACGAGATGTGCCTTCTGACAAAGGCATTAGTGCTGGCTCGGATACCTCCGAGGTGCTCGAAGCACCGCAAAATCTAAATCAAAAACGCGTTCTCACTAAAGAACAGCAACAGAAAAATATTGAGATATGCACCCAAAACTTACTTGCAATCGGTAAAGCGATCCAAGCCTATCAGAAAGAAAACGAAGATTTTCCTGGATGGCTCTCTGATCTTTACCCTAAATATCTGGCGGATTTAAGTATCTTGGTCTGTCCAGCAGATACGGCTAAAGGTAAAGCACTCTATGCCGCTAATATAGATCCGAAAATGCCTGTGAGTTACGGATACCAGTTTCATTCTGAGTATCGAAAAAGTAGAAGTCAAATGCGATTGGTGTATGGAGATGTCGTACCGTTGGCGCGGTGCCGACATCACGAAAATGGAGATTTTGAGTGTTTAAACCTAAGTTTTTCCTTTGATGTTTATACGTCAACCGCCACTTGGGAAGACACCCCAGAAGATATGTATGACACTGCCGAGGCAGCTATTGGCACTTTACAAGAAATACTTGAGCAATACCCAAGTGATGTCTATAACCTCAATCCGAAACTTGAGCGTCTCTATTCTAAAGTTGAAAAGGAACGATCAACGAATACGCTTATACAAGAATTGATCGGAAAATCTGTCCCTGATTTTTCTACTATTGACCTCAACGGAAATCCGATCTCGCTGCAAAATTATCGTGGAAAAATCGTCTTGCTCAACTTCTGGGCAGTCTGGTCCGACCCCAGCACAGCGGAAATGACGAACGTTAAAAAAATCTACGATACCTATAAAGACCAAGACTTTGACATCATTGGGATCAATCTTGATACCGAAAAAGCCAGATTACGCCACTATATTAACGAAAATGACATCCAATGGCGACAAATTTTCGATAGCGCATCGGGCGAGGATGCTATTGTCCGGCGATATGGCATTCGCCGTATCCCAGCACTGTGGCTTATTAACAGAGAAGGTCAATTAATTAACCACAATGCAAGCGGAATAGATTTGGAGAGACTCATCGCAGAGACTCTGAAGGACACATCCACGAACGAATAGCAACGGTCAAGGCACCCGCCACCACTCTAATAGAAGGACCATCCGGCTCCGTCTGGGAAGGGTAAATTAGCTAAAGCATGGGGATTTGACAGGAAGGTGTTAAGCCTTGCGGAAATGCTAATATTTAATACGTGCATTGGGAGGAAACTGAGTGAAAAAAAAGGATGATATTCAACAAATTTATGACATTTTGTCGGGAGACGACGCTGCATTCAATGCCTTAGTCCGAAAGTACCAGAAGGATCTTCACGCATTCATCTGGCGCAAGATCGGCGATTTCCACTACGCTGAAGAAATTATGCAGGACACCTTCCTCTTAGCGTACAAAAAGCTCTCAACACTCAGGAACCCCAATCAGTTTGCTGCGTGGCTCTATGCTATTGCGAATCGGTGTTGCATTCATTGGATGCGAAAAAAGGTGCCTGTGGTACAGTCACTGGAGGCAGCATCTGTGGATCTGGTAGAAAAATACTCTTATGCGCGTTATATCTCGGAACAGTACGAAGCGGAAGTCAGCGAACGTTACAATAAAAAAATAAAAAACCTTCTGGAAAGACTGCCAAAGCATGAGCGTAAGGTAATAACACTCCACTATCTGTATGAAATGCCTGTCAAAGAGATTAGCGAATCCTTGGAGGTGCCGGTGAACACCGTTAAAAGTCGACTTCAACGCGCGCGGAAGCGATTACAAACCCTTAATTTCAGCGACACTAACAACACGTCGCAAGGAACGTTATGACACTTTTGTTCAGTGGGCATAGAGAGATCGTAAACTTCTTCGCGTTAATCAATGCCCGGCGCACCTTGTGGAAAGAATACAGGGAGTCATAGTTCACAAATTCAGAAGAAAAGAAAGCCGTTGACTGAACCAGTTGACGGCTTTTTTGTATTTGCTGTGTCCAGCAAAATCCTGATAATTAGTTCGTCATTATATTCGCAAAACTCAACACCGACCATTCTTGACATACACAAAGATATGAACTTGTTACTCTTCTGCCTTCTGTATCGAATTAAAATGTGAAGGGATTCTTTCTCTTTCCAACTCCAGGTGCCATCCAAAAATTTGACAAATTCGTTATTTTATGCTATACTATTAAAGATTTAATTTTTCGGATAGGCGGAGAATTTCAACGCTAAGGAAGTGCTATTTTGGCTGATGCAAATACGGTCTCTTCAGAGTCGGACATCCACATCGCGCCATCGGTGATGTGCGCAGATTTATGTAACTTGGAAACCGATGTTCGGGCGTTAGAAGCCGCTGGCATTAATATGCTCCATTTCGATCTGATGGACGCACACTTCGTGCCGAATATGCCGATCGGGCTCGCGCTTATTGAACAATTACGACCGAAAACGGATTGCGCCTTTGATATCCACCTGATGGTAGAAAACAACGATTTCTTTGTGGATGCAGTCGCAGCAGTCGGCGTTCAACAGGTAGCCGTTCACGTTGAATCCGCAACGCATCTCGACAGAACGTTATCGCTTATTCAGGCACACGGTATTAAGGCAGGCGCGGCACTGAATCCAGCAACGCCGCTCTCCGCATTGGATTATGTGCTTGACCGGCTCGATTTTGTACTGATTATGACCGTGAACCCCGGATTTGCAGGGCAGAAAGTCGTTCCTGCAACGCTCCGAAAAATCGAAGAGTGTCGCACTTTTTTGGATAAACATGCCATCCATCTCCCCATTGAGGTTGATGGCAACGTGAGTTTTGAAAATATTCCTAAAATGGTGTCCGCAGGCGCGGATATCTTGGTCGGCGGCACGAGCAGTGTTTTCCAAAAATCCGGTTCACGACTCGAAAATGTTCAGCGAACGCAGAAAGCGATTGCGATTGGACTCGAAAATAGAAAAACGGGATAGTTAAAAGAGGACGCTGATGCCTCAATACCTCTCTTTAACTGAGTACTGATAACTGATAACTGACAACTATTAAATATGGAAGCACTTGTTCTTCATGGCGTTGGTGATTTACGATTAGAACAGATTCCGGTACCAGACCTCGCTGAGGGGAATGTCCGCGTCCGAATCGGGTTCTGTGGGGTCTGTGGTTCCGATATCCCGAGAATCTTTGTCAAAGGTACGTATCGTTTCCCTACCGTTTGTGGACACGAATTCGCAGGTATCGTTGATGCATGCGGTGCAGGGGTAGACAACTTTGTCCCCGGGGATCCGGTTGTCGTGTTCCCGCTGCTCTGGTGTGGCAAGTGTCCGGCGTGTGAACAGGGGAAATATGTCCAGTGCCACGACTACGACTATCTCGGTTCACGCAGCGACGGTGCTTTTGCTGAATATATCGTTGCGCCAAAAGAAAATTTGATCGCTGTCCCCCGCGGTGTGGCATTAGAGGCGGCGGCGATGACGGAACCCGCTGCAGTCGCACTCCATGCTGTCCGCCGCGCGAATACCACGCTTGCTGGAAAATCTGTTGCGATTTTCGGTGCTGGACCGATTGGATTGATGACAGCGCAGTGGGCAAAAATAATGGGCGCGGCGACCGTTTTTCTCTTTGATATCGTTGCCGAGAAACTGGAACTGGCAAAACAACTCGGTTTTAATAAGGTCTTCAATACGACGGCTGAGGCACCGGTTGAAGTTGTGAACGCGCATACGGACGGCAAGGGCGCGCATGTCTGTATTGAGGCTGCAGGTGTCCCGGCTACCTACCGTGATGCCCTCGGAAGTGTCGGACGCGGTGGAAGTGTCGTTTTGCTCGGTAACCCTGATACGGATGTCAACCTACCCGCAGCACTCATATCGCAGTTGATGCGACGTGAGGTGAGCATTTTCGGAACGTGGAATTCCGATTATAGTGCCGCAGGCAACGACGACGATTGGCGCACTGTACTTCAAGCGATGGCTTCCGGTATGCTAACGCTTACGCCGCTAATAACACACAAAGTACCGTTGGCGGACAGTACAGACATATTACATAAGATGCGAGATAAGCGTGAGTTTTACGCAAAAGTTCTGATTCATCCGTCGGTTGTCAGTCGTCAGTAAAGTCGTTTTGGTAGACTAGATACCTCTTGTAACTAAAAACTGATAATTCATTAAGGATGAAAAACGTAGCCTGAAACGTAGTGGAAGGGTTTTTGCAATGTAATACAAGGAATGGATTTAGTCTATTCCCAGACTAAATCCGGTATTTCTTCAGATATTTGCCGTAGAACTTCAAAGCCCAAAACCATTGCCTTAACCGCAAGGAAAGTTAAAAATATGAAAGCGGCTATACTTGAGAGTCTTGATAATTTAAATGTGCAAGAAGTCCCAGAACCCGAAATTGATGACGATGCCGCTTTAATGCGCGTCGAAGCTGTGAGTATATGCGGTTCCGATGTTCGCATCCTCCATCACGGCAACCCAAGAGTTAAACCCCCCACCATTATTGGACACGAAAATTCCGGTGTCATCGTCAAGACTGGCAAAAACGTCACGCGCGTCAAAGAAGGCGATCGCGTGTCAATCGGTGCAGATGTTCCGTGTGGGCAGTGCCACTGGTGCAGAAATGGGCTCGGAAACAATTGCGACATCAACTATGCTATCGGCTACCAGATCCCCGGTGCTTTCGCGCAATATATGAAACTGCCGCGCCTCGTTTTGGAAGAGGGACCTGTAACACCGTTTAGTGAGACCCTCAGTTTTGATGAAGCCGCGCTCGCTGAACCGCTCGCTTGTGCTATCAATGGACTTGAACTCGTCAACATGTCGCTCGGAAAAAGCGTCGTTATTATCGGTCTCGGACCGATAGGTTGTATGATGATAGATCTCGCACGCGTTATGGGGGCAACGCAAGTCATTGGGGTCCAACGCAGTAAACTCCGTATGGAAATCGCAAAATTCTATGAAGCGGATGCCTACATCGCCTCTGAAGAGGAGGATGTTATTGAGAGGTGCAAGGAAGAGACCGGAGGTGAGGGACCCGATATCGTCATTACGACCTGCGGTTCCGTTGAAGCACACGAACAGGCTGTTGAAATGGTCGCGCATCGCGGATACGTCAATCTGTTCGGCGGATTACCGAAGACGATGCGTCCAATGAGCGTTCTCTCTAATATTATTCACTATAAAGAATGTTTCGTCACCGGTTCACACGGGTGTGTACCGCGCCACCATGAATTAGCAGTTCGGCTCCTTGAAAAAGGGATGGTCCGTGTGAAGCCGCTCATCACACACCATTTTCCACTCATTGAGATTGACCAAGCATTTGAAGCGATGGAGTCGAGAAAAGGGATGAAGATCATGATACACCCACATCAGGAGGGTATAGGAGGATAAAGGTACGAAATGCAAGGTTTTTCACAGTTTATTCGAGAAGTCCCCGATTTTCCGAAACCGGGTATTGTGTTTAAGGACATCACGCCTCTTTTAGGAAACCCAACCGCTTTTCATAAGGTGATTGATGAATTCGTGCGCCATTATAAATATGAGGCGATTGATGTTATTACTGGCGTTGAGGCACGAGGTTTCATTTTTGCAACTGCACTCGCGTATCGACTCGGTACCGCTTTTGTCCCAATCCGAAAAAAAGGGAAATTACCCGCTGAAACGCACGAGACCACTTACGAGCTTGAATACGGACATGACACGGTTGAAATTCATAAAGATGCGTTTCCGAAGCACAGTCGAGTCCTGATGTGTGACGATCTCTTAGCAACTGGAGGGACACTCGCTGCGTCTATTGAACTTGTTGAAAAATTGGAGGGGAACATCGTAGGTGTTGCTGTCTTAATCGAAATATTAGCACTCAACGGGAGAGAGAAGATTCCGAACCACGATATTTTTTCGCTCATTAAATACTAAACTATAACACCTGCGCCTGTAGCTCAGGGGACAGAGCAGGGGCTTCCTAAGCCTCGTGTCGGGGGTTCGATTCCTCCCAGGCGCGTCTGAAATAGAAGATTTTTTCGGAGAAAAAAAATCGTACTGACACTATTAAAAAATGTCTTAGGAGAAAATTTGGATGTACAGATTCAGTATCTGGAAAATAGTTTTAATTGTTGGGGTTTTGGTGTTTTCTATCTTATACCTAATCCCCACCCCGGATAGCTTCTACAATCCGCTATACGGGAACCTACCGCTTTGGATGCAGGAAAAACTCCCACCTTTTGAAGTCACCGAGAATAACGAATTGAAGGTGAACCTTGCAGAGGTCGAGTACCCGGAAGGAATTAGTTTCCAGGATACGACCCGTGAATTAGAAGAGGTCTTCGGTGTCCACTTGGGAAAACTTGATTTTGCATACGAGGTGGATTACGAATTCGATACCACTGAAGCCCGCGAATTTTACGTTCGGCTCATCTCAGAAAAGGCGCGTCAGAATCCGAAAGCGACACTCGACAACCTCTACCTATACGGGAGTCTCCCCACATTTGTCCGTCGGCTGATACCCGATACACGGTTGAAGTTGGGGTTGGATCTCAAAGGGGGTGTCCATCTGGTGTTGGAAGTAGATTTGGAAGCCTCCAAAGCAGCACTTTTCAAGGAACACGCACTCTCAATTCCGGATCAACTGCGCACAGAAGATATTTTGTGCCGTGAAGTTAAACAGGTAGAGGGACAAGACGCTCTCAATGTTTTTGTCGGTATCCCCTCCCGACTCCGATCCGACGCAGCGCAAAAAACGGAGTATCTCCAGAAAGCACAACGTATCCTCAACGAGACCGAGTTTTTTGAAGACGCACGGCAGCTCAGCAACGGAACCGAAACACAGTCTGTATATCAATTGCGGCTCACACAGAGCGGAATTCAACAGTATAGTGAGCAGGCGATTGAACAGGTCCTTATCGTCCTACGGAATCGTGTTGATGCATTTGGTGTCTCAGAACCGTCTATCCGGCGAGAAGCGAATCAACCCAGAATTATCGTCGAGTTACCCGGTGCTGAAGACTCCTCAAAACCATTACAGATCGTTCGGGAGATGGGCAGACTCGAATTCAAACTCGTCAAGAAATCGCCGACGGGTGGAAACTTATGGAGTGGTAGCTCGGATACGCCCCCTCCTGACAGTATCCCGGAAGATAGCGAAATCCGCGAACACGCGGAAACCGGAAGTTGGTACGTCTTGGAAAGTCCGGTACTCCTAACCGGTGATCGGATTACCGATGCCTTCCCGACAACAGGGAGAACCAGTTTTGATATTGTCGTTTCACTGAGTTTTGATGGACCTGGCAGACGTAAATTCGCACAAATTACAGGCGACCATATCGGTGAACACTTAGCGATCCTACTTGACGGCAGGGTCCAATCTGCACCTGTCATCCAGGACCAGATTGTCGGAAATGCGATTATTCAGGGAAATTTTACTTATGAGGAGGCGAGTTACCTATCCAACATCTTGAAGGCTGGCGCGTTTCCGGTAGGTGTCCAGATCGCCGAAGAGCGTACTGTCGGTCCCACCCTCGGGCAAGAATCTATTGAAAACGGTATTCGCGCTGCACTCATCGGTATGGGTATAGTCCTGTTTTTCATGATAATCTACTACCGACTCTCCGGATTAATCGCTATTGTCGCGCTCGTCTTTAATATGTTGATCCTTCTCGGTGCTTTGGCAGGCTTCGGTGCAGCATTGACACTCCCCGGTATCGCTGGACTTGTCCTTACCATCGGAATCGCTGTTGATGCGAATGTGTTAATCTTTGAACGAATTCGTGAAGAATTACGAACCGGTAAAGCCGTCTGGGCAGCGATCACAAGCGGCTATCAGCGCGCATTTATAACAATTTTAGATGCCAACCTTACTACGTTCTTTACTGCGCTTGTCTTGTATCATTTTGGGACAGGTCCGATTAAAGGGTTCGCGATAACACTCGGTATCGGTATCCTCGCGAGTATGTTCACCGCGATCGTCGTCACACGCGAGATATACGGACTAACTATTGGAAACCGAGATGTGGAAAAACTCAGCATCTAACAAACAGGGAAATCGTAAAGGATAGAAACATTGGAACTACTTAGAAATACAAACTTCGATTTTATCAGCAAATACCGCACCGGTTTTATATTTTCGGCTGTGCTTATCGTTATCGGCTTGGTCTTCCTCGGTATCCATCAGGGTCCGAACTTCGGTATCGACTTCCGTGGCGGCGTTAAAATCCAAGCGAAGTTCAACAGGGTCGTCACAGAGGCTGAATTGCAAGCCAAACTCACTGAAATCGGATATGACAGGGCAAAGATCCAGATAGATGCAGCCAAAAACGAGGCATCTATCTCTATGGGATTCCGTCCAGAATTTCAGCAGCAGTTGGTTGACATCCCCATTATAGCAGATCCTGGCGATGCGACTGCTACCACGCTTCAAGTCAGCAAAACGGCTCCGAAAGTACATCTATTGGGTAGTGGCGAGACCGTCCAACTCGTTGACGGTACCTCGCAGCAACGCAATGAAATTGTTGGCTTGAAAGACAGCTCCGAAGGCGACGCAGTTGAACTGACATTCGCGAACGCATTCGGCATCGACTTGAGTGAAAGTGCCACTGTCCAAATTCAGGCAAGTGTCGGTAGAATCCTCACAGACGCACTCCAAGAAGGTGGAGAGGATTGGCAAGCACTCGTTGGTGGTGTTAATGTCTCTGAAGTCGGACCGAGTGTCGGAAGCGATCTCAAATTGGCTGCGCTCTGGTCTGTGATCTCGTCGATCATCATCTTGCTGCTTTACATCTCTTGGCGGTTTGAGTTCCGCTTCGCTATCGGTGCAATAGCGGCACTCGTCCACGATGTGCTGATTACCTTGGGTGTCTTTGCCGTCTTGTCGAAAGAGATTAATCTACCGACAGTCGCCGCGTTCCTCACGATTATCGGGTATTCGCTCAACGATACAATCGTCGTGTTTGACCGCATCCGTGAGAACTCGCAAACCTTACGCGGCACCGACTACACAACCGTCATCAACCGAAGCATCAACCAGTCGCTGAGCCGGACTGTTATCACCTCTTTGACAACGCTGTTTGTTGTCTTGGTTATATTTTTCCTCTCCAGTGCTGGCGAGGAGATTAACACCTTCGCCTTAGCGCTTATCGTCGGCGTGATGGTGGGTACGTACTCTTCGGTCTTCGTCGCGAGCCCAATCCTGTATCTCTGGAATCGAGGACAGCAAACGGCGTAACAGCCGTCAGCCGTCAGCAATCAGCAAAGAGGGTTTCTGTTAATCAGAAGTCTCTTGTTCCTGAAAGCCGACAGTCGACAACCATTTATATGAAAATATTGATTTTAAGTCCTTACACAACCGGTCAGAAACAGAAACCCGATAATCCACTCCGTGGAGAGGATTGCACGTCGTCTGAACGTCTTGAGGCGCGGATAAAGGAGCTCTGTGGCTACAATGAGGAGGGGTGGTATCACGAAAGTCGAGACTACAGCGCGCCTGCCGGAGAGATGTTCACCGGTCCTTTGAACGCACAATTGCGGGAAGGGTTAAAACAGATTCGTGAACACGACCAATATGGTGAAACGACGCTGGATCTCTATTTTCCGTGGTATTTTTGTCGCGTTGATGGGAAAAAGGGTCCGGTTAACGAAACCGACATTATCGTTCCCTTTGATACCGCGCCGCTTCACGAGCTTGAAGTCTTAGAATACGGTGAGAGTGGTGTCCCTGAACAGATGGCAAGTCTGATTGACAGTTACGATCTCGCCTTTTCGCTGTTGCGGCAAGACGATATTCAGTCCTTGCAGCGTGTCTTTGAGGTGGAACGTCCGACGACGCTAATTTTCTTGCTTGCGAAAAGTCACAAACATGTCGTCAATGAAGACTTACCGAATCTTCATGTTGTTGAAACTGGTAGTGCTTTGCAGAAAAGCCTTCGCACCACCAATTGGGCTATGAAGGGCGTTGTGTTAAGAAGGTTATGCGAAGCCGCGTGTCGGGACGGTTTCCACGTCTTTGAAAAAGTCAAGCAAGATCCCCAAAAGTTAATCGAAATCGCACATAAACAGTAGCTGCACCTGAGTTTATAATGAATCTTCCAACGCTTGTTACCAGTGATAGTTCGCGCCGTGTTATCGGTGAATCCGCGCCGATGCAGGCGGTTTTGCGTCAAGTCGCCCAAGTCGCACCGACGAAAGCGACTGTCCTCATTACTGGCGAAACCGGTGTCGGGAAAGATGTCATCGCACAGGCGATCCATGAAGGCAGCCCCCGTAAAGATAAACCCTTTAAAGCCGTCAACTGCGGAACGTTTTATCAAGAACTCCTTCAAAGCGAACTCTTCGGACATGAAAAGGGTGCCTTCACCGGTGCGACGAACCAACGACGCGGCGTATTTGAGCAAGCAAACGGCGGTACGCTCTTTTTAGACGAAGTCGGTGAAATGTCGCCGGAAGTACAGGTGAAGTTTCTACGTGTCTTGGAGACACAGGAGTTCACACGGCTCGGTGGTGAGCGAAATATTAAAGTCGATGTCCGAATTATCGCCGCCACAAATGTCAATCTCGCAGCATCCGTTCAGCAGAAAAAATTTCGGCAAGACCTCTATTACCGTCTCAATCTCTTCCGTATCCAGATCCCACCGTTGCGCGATCGTCGCGAGGATATCCCGCTCTTCGTCTCCGCATTCATCTCCGAATTAAGCGCAGAACACGATAAACCTATTAGGGGTATAACGTCGGATGCACTCAATTACCTCCAGAACGCTGACTGGCGTGGCAACGTCCGTGAGCTCAGAAATGCTATCGAAACCGCCATTATCTTAGCCACCACCGATGAACTTCAACTTAAAGATTTCCCCTTGGAAGCCGAACATGGACAGATGCCTCTGGTGCCGGTGCAGTCCACTGGTACGCAGCTTGCACCCGCACATATCAAAGATAGCGGACTTTTTAATGTGTCCGGAGAACCTTTACAGGTCGTTGATACCCCAGGTGGCGCACTTGCAACAGAAAATATGGTTTCCATTTACAAGACGATTCTCGGACTCATCCTCTCCGCAATCCGACTGTTAGAACCCGCCGCAACCGCTAACGACAATGCGCCGTTCCTAATTCCAGATGAAGATACCAGTTGGATGCAAATTAGCGATGCGGATGATGCCGCTGCTGTCCTGAAAAAAGCGTTAGAAGTGCTTTCAACGATAGCCAAGACGCTTGAGCATCGCCAAGATAGGGTTGTGCCGATCGGTCCGCCGTTTGAAACACAAGGCAGCACACAAGGACAGGACGACTATGGATTTCCGGTACAGGATGACGAGGAGACTATCGGTAGAGTCGGTATGACGATGGCAGAGATTGAACGCGCAGCGATCCAAAAAACACTCGCCGAGTCAGGTGGGAATAAAACAGAAGCAGCAAAGATACTCGACATCGGCGTGCGGACGCTACATCGTAAGTTAGACGCTTATAAACAAGAAGGCAATAACAATGTAGATGATCAAGAATAGAAGGAGAAGTTTTATGAAAAATCGATCTCTCATAACAAAGAAATTTGCGGGTTCATTCCGATCCCTTATTTTTTTTATTTGTGTTGGTATGCTCGCGTTGATTCCGAACGGATTTGCTGCGGATGCGCCATCTGTTCCGGCTTTTCCCGGTGCCGAAGGTTATGGCGCGATGACACGCGGTGGTAGAGGGGGAAAGGTGATCTTGGTAACGAATCTGAACGACTCGGGACCGGGCAGCTTGCGAGAAGGAGTGGAAGCAGAAGGCCCGCGGATCGTCGTGTTCACGGTTTCGGGTACGATCACGCTTGAAAGTCGATTGACAATCTCCAATCCATATATCACTATCGCTGGACAAACGGCTCCCGGCGACGGTATCTGTATTAAGAAATATCAACTCTCAATTAATGCAAGCGAGGTGATTATTAGGTATATAAGGGTGAGATTGGGAGATGAGACGGATAATGATGCGGATGCCATAGCAGGCAGATATCACAAGAATATTATCCTTGACCATGTCTCAGCGAGTTGGAGTATTGATGAAACAGTTTCTATCTACCATTGCGAAAATGTAACCATCCAATGGTGTCTAATATCGGAAAGTCTATACAATTCTGGGCACGTCAAAGGTACGCATGGGTTTGGCGGAATATGGGGATCAAACCATAGCACATACCATCATAACCTACTGGCGCACCATACCAGTCGCAACCCGCGTTTTGCTTCAGGGTGCGGCTATAACGATTTCAGAAATAACGTGGTGTACAACTGGGGGTATAACAGTGCTTATGGTGGTGAGAAACAGCAACAAGGTAAGGCAGAATTTAACTTTACCGTTGTCAACATGGTCGCCAATTATTTTAAGCCAGGACCTGCAACCCGTCCGGGCGATGTGACGCACCGTATTATTAATCCCTCATCGCGTGATTTGGTCAATGATTTTGGCAAATGGTATGTTGCTGATAATGTTGTTCATGGCAACCCCGCGGTTACAAAGAACAACTGGGACGGTGGCGTGCAGCCTCAGGGTGGCAGCTCACATATTGCGGGATTAAAACTTGATAAACCTTTTGATGCTATACCTATCAACCAACAGACTGCTGAAGAGGCATATCATGCTGTTCTTGAGCGTGTCGGTGCCTCATTGCCGAAACGCGATGCGATTGATGCACGCATTGTTGATGAAACCCGTAATGGCTATGCCACTTATGAAGGGCGGACATATAAAGATAAGAGGCGCGTGGTTGATGAATCGAAAGAGTGCGGTATTATTGACTCACAGAAAGATGTTGGCGGATGGCCCGAACTTAAGAGTCTGCCCGCACCGCTTGACAGTGATAGGGACGGTATGCCCGACGCATGGGAAAAGCAGTACGAATTTGATCCCAATGACGCTTCCAATGCCGCAAAGGACACGGACAACGATGGATACACCAATATTGAGGAATACCTCAATGGGACCAATCCAATGGGGTATATTGATTATACTATGCCTGAGAACAACGTAAATACACTTTTATAGTTGTCAGTCATCAGTTATCAGTGGTCAGTTTTTAACAGAAGACTGACTACCTTTAAACAAATAAATCCCGTATGTAACACTGAAATCCTTCAATTACATTGCCACCCTCAAGGATGTCATCTCCACGCAAAACGGTCATATCTTCAGGAGACCGGTACACTTCTACGATTTCTCGGCACGGATTCACGACCCACACCAGCGCACATCCTGCATTTAACCATTCATCCACCTTTTCTGCGACTTCAGTGTAGGTGTCGCTTGGAGAGATGACTTCAACCGCGAGATCGGGCGCGCCTTCCCAATACCCTTTTGAAATACCGCGTTCATCAATTGTGGCTTGACGAACAAACGCAGCATCTGGTGCACGCACAGTGTCTGGATTTTGGGCAATCTTAAATCCTGTTTCAGCACCGCAGACATAGCCTAATTTATGTTTTTCAACGTGCGCGTCGAGATGTCTTCCAATTTTAGCCGATCGGATTCCGTGTTCAAACCCAGCGGGCGGCATTTTACGCATGATTCCTTTTACCAATTCATGCCGATAACCGTCATCAGGCTGTTTCCACAGATCCTCAGCTGTTAAGAGCGTGGGTTGGGTAGATGGCATTTTTGATTGGTTCTGTTGTGTTTCTGCCATTTTGCTTTCCTTGTTTTGTTTGTATGAAATCAACAGGGTTGGTATTACTAATTCTTATATCAAATTAATTTTAATCCATTTGATCTTTTTTAGCAAAGGCAAAATTCACTAACCCTCGGTGTGGAGCGCGTCTACCGGTGAAAGCTGCGCCGCTCGCAGTGCCGGATAGACACCGAAACCCACGCCTATCACAATCGAGAAGATAACAGAAGTCAGTATCCACGGTAAAGATAACACGACAGGCCATGTCTCTACAACCGGCACGATCCGCAATGCAAGCCGTGACATTGCGTGTGCTGCACCCCAACCGCCTACGATGCCAAGCACGCCACCACACAAACAGAGACAGATTGATTCCGACAAGAACTGATAGAAAATATCAATCCGTTTCGCACCCACCGATTTCCGTAGACCTATCTCCCGCATCTTTTCGCCAACAGAAACAAGGCATATATTCATGATGCCGATACCGCTGACAAACAGCGAAAAACCAGCAATGCTACCCAAAGCGATCTTTATCACCTTTTGGATGTGCTCTAATCGCCGAAATGTCAGTTTCGGTATATAATGCCCGATAAAGTCATCCTGTCCGCGGTGTCTTTTCCGCAGGATATCCTTAGCAGAAGCGATGACCCTGTTAACATCGGTCCCCTTTTGAAAAAAGACAATCAAATGTTCAACGTAGCGTCTACCTTTAAGTCGTTGTTGATATGTTGTCAAGGGGAGACAGATAGCGTCATCCAAGCAATAGACCCAAGTGAGGCTACGACCCTTGGGTTTCATCACCCCCACAACGCGCATCCGGACTGTTCTTTCCGGCCAAGGATACCGTACCTTTACCTCTTGACCGAGTGGAGAGGCTTCTCCAAACAAATCAGCAGCAGCACCGGACCCCAAAACACAGACCTGCGCTGCTGTCTCTATATCGTTTTCGGTGAGAAATCTACCGACTTGTAGTTCCCAGCCCATGCCTTGTGCATAGTCTGCTGTAGAAGCCTCTAAAAGTGACCGGGTTTGACTTCCATCTCGGCTGGTAACCAAGATTTCATAACTTTCATGATTAGGCAAAACATATAGAACCTCGGGGCATTCTGCCTCAATCGCAAAAGCATCTTCAACGGTGTATCGTTCGGTGGTGCGCCGGGTCCGTCCACGTTTGAAAGTGGACATACGCGTCCAGAACGTGAACTGATTTGCCCCGCCAAGTTTTTCAATGTCTTCGACGAGGATTCTTTTCGCACCATCGCCGATAGCGACCATGCACAGCACACCGGCAATCCCGATGAAGATGCCGAGAATGGACAATCCTGCACGTAGCCTATTTTGCGTGAGAGGCTTTACGCCCGCGGTAATCGCATCACGAAGCTTCATTGCCTTCTGCCTTCTGTCCGAGAACTTTCAGAAACGCTTCATCATCCTTTACATCCGAAAATTCGGGTGTCTCAAGGAAAGTCGGGTAGTATGTATCCTGATTATAGGAATTTGCCACATAGGAGTCCTGAGCGACCTTTAAATGATGTAGCGTCTTTTCTCTATTCTTCTCAGATGCCCAGATACTTGCGGCGAGTTGGAAGTGTCCATAATGGTTGTTATCTTCCAAATCGATGGCGACTTGTAGGAAACGTCTTGCCTCATTATACTTCTTAGACCACAACAGACAACAACCGATATCGTGAGTTAGCCACATAAGGTCGCTGAGGTTTACCGGTTGACCCGCGTCCCGTTTTTTCAACTCTCCTTCCAGATAGGCACTCATTTCCGTAAAAATTTGATCGAAGCGTTCCCAATCTCCCTGTTTACCGTACATGAGGAGTCGATTTTCTTTCGCAATCAACCAGAATTGAAAATAATGCTCTGAATCGGGTTCGTTGTTAGCACGTTCCAACTTTTCTATTTCAAGGAGTGCTTCATTGAACCTGTCGTTGCCTCGTAGGACATCTACTCCGTCTTGCAGGAACTCGCCACGACTTTGGTAGCTCACTCCAGGGTTCTCTAAGCGTTCAGAGGCTTCATTGTATAGTTGAATCCAGTCATCCATACGATCTTCCGCCGCCCAACATCCAGCCACCGTCGTGTTGGAGGCAGCCTCTAACACGTATTTATCTGGCAAGTGCTGGCACGTCCAACGGTAAAGCCGGGCGTGTTCCTCGATAGCTTCTCGATTTCTTTCAAGAGAAGCGAGACTGTGTACTAATCCCTGATGCGCCCAGAAACGCTCCGCATCATCTGGTGCGTCATCCATATACTTACGGAGTAGAGCTGCCCGTTTTTCTTTGCCGAGTTTGCCCATATAGGGGTATATCTCATCGGCAGCAAGATGCACCAATTCGGGCGTGATTTCACCCTTAAATGCATCTTCAATCTCGTTACAGGCTTCTGTAAGAATATCCGCTCTTGATGCGGGGTCGGATTTTACCTGTGCCATGAATGCATCGAACTTGCTGCGAAGTTGCTCTAATTGACTCATAACGTTCTCCTTCAGATTATCTGATAGTTGTAAATGACCAAAGAATTCTTGACCTAAGAGTTCTTGATCTGTTCGCAAACGCTTTCGCGCGCGTTGGAGTCGGCTCGTAATCGTATTCACTGACACGCCCATAAATTTGCCGATCTCTTTCGTTGACATTTCGTCGAGGTAGAAGAGTGTTACAACCGCGCGTTCATTCTCTGGAAGTTTTTCCAAAAGTCTGTTCACGAGTTCGTGGTAACGTTCGGTTTTCTCTGTCATCTGCTGTTCGGACACGTGATGTGTGTAGGAGGATGCCTCGATCTCTTCTGGACGTGTGTCCTCCAAGGATTGCATCACAAGTTCCTGCTCTTGCCTCCGATTTTGCTTGCGTATCCAGTCAATACAGAGTCGATTTGCGATGACATGGAGCCAACCAGCGAATTGATTCGGATTCTTGAGCGTCGGAAGTTTCTTGTATGCCCTAAGGAAGGTATCTTGCATAATCTCTTCCGCGTAGTGAAAATCTTGGATCTTCCGCCATGCCAGTGCATGAACGCTCTTTTGGTACTTATTCACCAAGATACTAAATGCAGCGTCATCGCCCGATAAAATTTTGCGGATGAGTTGAACATCGTCTTCTCTTTCCAAAAGATGCCTCCTTCGTGTCGGTGTCTGCTAAAAGGATAAATACAAAATTCGGCAACAGATGTCTGGTTCACACCTTCTATAATTAAAGACGAAATGCCGAGTGGGTAACGTGCATCAGCGCGAAAATTTGTGAGATTAACGCCAAATACGTTTACCCGATGGTGCCAAAGCGCGGTTGGGTAAACGGACTTTCTCTGACGTAGTATATTTTCCAGATGGCACGCGTTTGGCGATTGTTGGGAATCTGGCGGTCTGGATATACGCTGTGCAAATGTTTAGATATTGTGAGGTTAGCTTGGGGTCTACTCCTTTTTTTCTACCTCGTATAGTTTCCACTATCCTTTTTCACCTCAAGTGTCTCTAATAGACAAAATCACCAATCGTTTCATTAAGATTCTGATTTTTTATACACTATCTCATTCGGTTTCCATACAACTTCTTTATGGGATAAATTGTAAAGGAGACAAAAATGCACAAGAAGTTGATTATTTACAAAAGTATTTTACTCTGTTTATGTTTGATACTGTTCTTTTCTGGGTGTGCTATACCTTCTTATATGGGTGGTGCCAAGAAGGTCCGCCTAGCGTTAGCAGGTCCAGAACAGATTCCGGTCCAAGCGACTATCGCGCCAATTACGTTTTCTACTGGCGACTTCCATCTTAAATGGAAATCCCTCGCAAACCTGAGGGAGGTAGAACGACACAGAGATCATCCAAGGTCAGTATTTCAGGGTTTTCTCCCCAAAAAAGCTGTCTCCGTCGGCGAGGCATGGGAAATTGACCGTGAAGCTGCACTTCAATTGCTCAAGCAACTTGCTGAGAAACCGCAATTTGAAATGCACATCAGCCCTGGCACTATAAAAATCAAGATCGGTAAGACTTTCGAGATAGGTGGGGACACAGACGGGTTGTGGGCATTGCTTCGAGCATACAATGATACTTACGCCGAAATTGTGTTTCGTATTCATGCCGAGTTTATCTTAGAAGATGGCTTTTTTACGCCTTCACAATTTGCAGGACGTCTCATACTTGACAGACACTCGCGAGAATTAGTTTATTTTCAGATGTATGTCCCAGAAAACACATTGAACTTTGATGTTAATAGAAAACATCCCGATGGGTATACCGTTACCGGCAATGGTGTCTGTCGCATTGAAATGACCGCTGGGGAAGATAGTGCCAAGGAGATCACTTTCTCGTCAGAACTTCCTATGGGGGAAGCACACCTCGCGCTCGCAAGACGGTTTTACAAGGCACAAGAAATTGAATGGGTGCCTTTAGATACGGCCTTAGAAAAGGCAAAAGTGCTTGACCGTCCTATTCACGTCGTGTCAGCGGAGGGTGTCTTTATGGATGAGTCGTGCTGAGGCAGTGGAAAATCTCTGAGGGCAGTTGTCCTCTCCGATAAGAAAACAATTAAGTATCTGAACGCTAATTTTGTGAATGTCTGGGTTTTAAACCGTGATCTCAGACAGCATCGTGATGCTAAAGGTGTTGAGGATATTTCACCATTAGAACGGGCAATCATTAGCGGATGGAATAAGGGATCACCGGTGGATTGTCAAGTGATTTCAAAAGACTTAGAACTACTTATGAGCCTACCCCTTAACGATTTTATGAGAAAATCTGGTTTCTCATTTTATTATAAAGGCGGAAGTCTCTATCGAGACGCTTTGAAAGGTTCATTAGTAAGAACGTACCAAGAATAAGTAACGCGAAAAAAATGATTCCTATCAAAGTTTACGCAAAATAGCAATGATGCTGAATAAGCCTCGGTTACATTGATGAACCGCAACACTAACAAAAGGAGTCCATAGTGACAAAGTCTAAGCGGTTAGTCGTTTTTCTGGTCTTTCCATTCCTGTTTCTATCGGTGGTTATTCTTCTCCTATTCATAATAGACGTCGAACACTCACGCACGGACCGATCAGAATTCCCCGTTAATCCTACCGGACATTTAACGGTTGATACAGAGTTTGGTACGATTCATATAGAAACCACAGATGAGGATCATATCAATATCGCCGGCACAAAGGAATGGAGAGCAAAGCTGCGGGAACTGCGACCAAAGTTTGCCAAATGGATTAGTGGATTGCCCGGGGATTTTGAGATCATAACCAAAACTGGTGACTCTGATACCCCATCAGATATTCAAATTGAAGGAAAGTTCAAGCGTGGGCGAGAGCATTGGCAAGAGGGATTGAAGTGGTTTACAGTTGACGTTCGCGTAACAGTCCCGCGTCAGTATAGTGTCACACTCAAAACTTCCTCCTCTGGAGATATTCACGTTGATAACTTGATGGGAACAGTAAGTGCCGAGGTTTTAGACGGCAACTTACATCTTGGTGAGATCCAGGGCACAGTGTGGGGAAAAACCGGCGGGAGTGGGGACATTACGCTCAAAGGGTGCGAGAGTAGCGTTAACCTGACAGCTGCTATGGGGGATATCCGTGCGGAAATAACAACACAACCACAACGTCCGTGGACTTTGCACACATCCGAAAGTGGAGTGATAGATGTCGCGCTCCATCCCGATATCGCAGTTAACGTGGATGTCCAAACGCAAGGTAATATCTCAAGCGACTTTTCCATTCAACCTCACAGAGATGTTGAAAGTCGGTTAAAGGGAACGATTAACGGCGGCGGACCGTTGCTGAAATTGCGCGCCGCTGCGGGTGAAATCCGCTTACGTCTGCCTTGATGTTTTTACCTGAGACGTGCTGTGATGTCAGTCCTGAGATACGCTGCTATAATAAATCGCATTGAAAAGCAGTTTAAAAGTGCCATAAGACTGCCCGCGGTGCTGCGGTTTGAAGCCAAAAAGAATGACGCGTCCATCACCTAAAGGGGTTTCCAGAAGTGCTACCTTCTGCTGAATCCGTTTTTCGCCTTCGAGCCATCCACTCATCAACGGATTGAATTCTGGGTACGTCGCTACGGCTTCTGAATCGCCGCGAACGCCATCAAAAACAGGTCCCGATTTAAACATGATCGCCATCTCGCTATCTAACCCGTGTCCGATCGGATGGTTTGTGTCTATACGGACACGTAGGAGTGAACCCGGACAGAAAAACGCATCTTCGTTGGGTTGATTATTTTTTTCTACCACATTGACGATCCCTTTTTCACCAAGTCCGAAATATTTCAAAGGGAGTTCTGTCGAGCGATTCAAACAGATAAGTGTACCCCCCTCCTCCACAAATCTACGCAAATTCGCCAAGCCTTCAGTACCAATACCACCGGTGTATTCTGGCGGTAATTTTCCTGCTGCATGTCCGTTGAGGATACCAGAGGCACCGAAATCCGGCAGAATTATCGCGTCATACCGTGCTGCTAAATCCCCCGCTCGGATTTCGGCATTCGTGAGACTCTTGTATGTGAATCCGTGTGTGTCCAGGACCCAGCGCGTCCACCCTTCGTCCATATTTGCTGTCCACGGTTTGTAGAGACCCAGCCGCGGTGCCTGCAGACTTGTGAATCTCCGACGGATCATCTCTTCGTTCAGGGATGCATCGGCGTGGATATGGATGCCAAATTCCGATGCGAGTGCCGCCATCTCTTCGATCTGCTGGAGTGGTGGTTCTACTGTCTGTATTAAAATAGTCCCGCTCGGTAACGTTTTACCAGCGATCTCCACGCTCCGTCGCGCCCAATAAAGTCTGTATTTGGGACTGTTATCCGCAAGCTTTGCGTTGAACAGGTGATTGAGGAAAATCGCTTCGACATTCGTTCGATTTTCAAACAGATAGCTTGTCGGTTCAGAGGCCCCTTCAAGCGTGCCTTGTATCGCTGGCAGCATCGGCAGCTGCCTTAAGTCTGCTTCAAACGGATGTACGACCTCAATCGTTCTCACACCCATCTGTAGTGGTAGTGTCCAACCCGCGATATCGTAAGGACGTTCCGGTGGTGATTCCGGGGATGGACGGCGTTCCGGGTAACGTTGTACCTCCAGCAGGTCCTTCGCGTGCGCTCGAAACGGTTGCGACATTAAAACGACATAGGTATCCGCTGGATATTCTACACCATCGGCGGTAAAAGGTGCGTTTGCCTGATGAATCTGTACGCCACCACGGTTTAGGATGTCCAACATCTTTAGGGTCGTGTGAATATCGCGTTGGCGCGTCGGGATAAGAAACGCGCGAGGTGGTTCATCTTGCCCCTTTACGATTGCGTCGAGTCCCATCTTATAAAAGTTCGTTTTCAACATCACACGGTTCTCAGCGACGAAACCGAGAATTGAGTGTGCGGCGGCTTTCTCGTAATCTACGATGTTTCGCAATCGCCACCAGCCCCCGGGCCACGGTTCAGGGAAGTTAGTGCGGAGCGCATACTGATCAAGCCCGCGTCGATAGCCTCTTAGGGTATGGTGCGGTTGAAAAATCGGTGTTGCTATTTCCACACGCGCCGCTTCCGTTAATATGCCTACCATATTGTGGCGATACGGCACCGTCCGAAATCCGCCGTGCCACCACGTATCGTAGACAGCACTTGAAAGCACGCCTGTCAGGCCTTCGCTGGTCAAATCGAAGGCGAGTTGCGCACCTATAAGCGAAAGCGTCCGTTGTAGGAGCGGCGGGATGTTCGGGTTGACCGGCTCGAAGTACGGCGGAATCACGAAGCGCGGACCCCGATAGCTCATCTCATGAACGTCGTAGACAACTTCTGGGAACCATTCCTCATAAAGCACACGTGTCAGCAGTTGCGTCTCCACCTGCGTCAACATGAACCAGTCGCGATTGTTATCGTGTCCCGTATACTTATGATACAGCCACGGGATTTCCGAACCTTCATGCGGTGTACCAACGGTGCGATTATACCAATCCACCACAATGTCCAATCCGTCAGGGTTCGCCGAAGGGATCAGCAGAATGATTACATTCTCAAGGATCTCTTTGATTTCGGGTGTCTCTTCCGTCGCGAATTGATAAACAAGTTCCATTGACATCTGCGAAGAAGCGATCTCTGTTGAGTGGAGATTACAATTGATCAGCACGACCGCTTTACCTTCTTCAACGAGCGCATCCAGTTCCTCGCTATTTTTACTGGCTGTTGCTAATTCCCGCTGAATCTCCTGATAACGTGCCAGATTGTCCAAGTTCTTCGATGCCGAAATCAGCAACATCAAAAGGTCGTTCCCTTCAGTCGTTTTACCGAGTTCATCTACCAAAACTCGATTCGAGTTCGCCGCGACGTGGCGCATATAGTCGGACACCGTTTGCCATCCCGCTACCTGATAATCCGAACCGACCCGGAAACCGAGTACTTCTTCTGGGGTCATAAGTTGGGCGTGTGTTGGTCCGTGCAGTGAAATCACACAGAGGATCAATATACCGAGAGTGCAGGAAAGTGTTTTCACGCTGATTTTTTGCGCGTCTGTTTTTTGTCCGCGAAATAGAGATATGCAGTTAACATAAAGATGTCCAAAAAATTTTATCAAAATATTTTCCCCTTTTATAGGCGCGAATTACTGAGTTTCTTTGCTGTTAGTATAACCAAAACCGATCGACCTGTCAACCTTATTCGGAACCAAAACTATACTTGACTTTTTTCAAAATATGTGGTATTTTATACTCAAGTGTTTCTAAAGCCACAATGTGCCGTGGCGTGCAACAGCAAGAATATGCTGCAAAACGCGAACCTATGTTCAGAGATTCATACTACGAAAACGTCCTTGTATTCTAAAAAATCAGGAGGAAACGGGAGAAAATGAAAAAGGTTGTCATCATTCCACTACTCGTTCTCTTGCTCGCGAGTTTTGGCTGTGAAACAAAACAGAAGGGACCCAGCAACCTAACCGTGGGTAGGAGCAAATTAATTGAGAGCGGAAACGCCTTGGAAGCCGTTGGGCATCTTGAAAAAGCGGAAGCGGAAGAAGTTAATAAACTTGAACCGCGTGCCTTACTTCTTATCGCGTATTCTTATGGGATTTCCACTGGAGATGCTGACCGTTCCGGGAACGCGGCTAAGTTCAAAAGTGAACGGGAGCAACGGATTGAAGCACTGACAGAAGCTGAGATGAAGAGCGTCCTACAGGTGCTCAATGATAGGCGTTCGCAGGTACGGAGAGCCGGTTTACAAGCACTCGTTGATAAAGGACACGATGCCGCAGTCTTAATTCTCGACAGCCTCACAAAAGGGAGATACCCAGCACTTCATGAAGATTTTACGCAGTGGATGTTGGTTGACATAGGGGCTGATGGGTTAGAGCTTGTTTTAGCCAAACTCACCGATGAAACCACCTCACCGGCTCTGAAAAGTAAACTTGTGCATGTATTGGCTGAAATCGGAGATGCGAAAGCCGTAGATGCTTTGAAAACTCTCCATACCGAAACCTCAGAACCCGGATTAGCAATGGAGATTAGCACAACACTCTATCAGCTCGGTGAGGAGTCGTATAAAAATGACATTATCGCTGGTGTTAGTGATGATGATGTCGGTGTCCGGCGCGCCGCTGCAAAAGCGATGGTCAATATCAAAGATATATCGACCAAAACGCTCGTCGCGGGGCTTAAAGATACAGATTCTGAAGTCGTTACAGCACTTGTGGAGGCACTCGCTGTTCACAAAGATGCCGCTGCTGTTGATGGACTCGTGGATGTCCTTACCAGTGATGTGCTAAACAAAGACCCGAAGCAGGCTGCGATTAATACCCTTGACATTTATGGAGAAGAAAAAATCGCCAGAGGTTTAGCGAGCCGGATTACGACACTCATTATCGGTGGAACTGTGAGCGACGCAGACAATCGTTTGCATCTTGTACAACTTCTGAGGAGAGAGCCGTTTAAGAAACAGATCAAGGCGATAAAGTCAATTGACGATCTCGCCTTCAAGTTGTATGACTACCACGAGAAGAAGGAAGAGAGCACACTCGTCAAAACCACACTGAAACAACTCCTTGATGAATTGCAGTAGGGTGTAAGGAACAATTTATTGAAACCCGAAGATATGTGAACAAAAGTACCTTCCTTACCAGATGGCTGATCTGCAATATTGTTGACATAAAAATGTATTTATTTTAAAATAATCGTATCTGTACTCACTGTTCGGTTTCTCTGTCCACAGAATGCGCGAGTATCTATAATCGGAAGCCCGTGCGTGTCTCCGAAATTTCAGAGATGAGCAAGCGAAATCCTAAATTAAGACTGCCCAATCACGCCAAGAAGTGTTTGCGGTCTATTTTTTCATAGGTTTACGTGTGGTGCGAGATACGGACAGGTGAGTCTAATTGAGATTTTAGGAGGAAAGATAAACAGAACATGAAGAAATCTTTGATAGTACTATTGCTTATAGGTGTTGTGAGCTTCGGTTGTCAGCAGAAACAGATCATCACCCAATTGGAAGTCGGTAGGAAAAAGTTGTTAAACGCCGGACTCACAATGGAAGCCGTTGAGCATCTTGAACGCGCCGAAGTAGAAGAGGTGAACAAAGTTGAACCCCGTGCACTCTTGGTTATCGCCTATGGCCATGCAATTTCAACAGGGGCTGCAAGAGTATATCAGGTAGAATCCAGATTCCAGAGTGAGCGCGACCGGCGTATCGGTCAATTAGGCGAGTTTGAAATCAAAAAAATTCTGGAAATCCTTGGTGAACGCCACAGGGTACAGAAAGATGCCGTACAAGTCCTTGTTGATCGTGGTGCATCGGCTGTGCCTTTTGTACTCGAGAACCTCGTCAAGGACCGATATACGGGGGCACACGACGATTTCTTTCAAATATTAAAAGAAATCGGCGGCGATGGTGTTGACGCAATTCTGAAAACCGTCCTTGACAGCGCGACCCCAGTCCCTGTTAAGGTGAAATTGATTCGCACTGTCGGCGAGATCGGCGACGCGACCGCTACCGCAGGCTTAGAACAACTCCACAATTCAATTGGGGACGAAGGTTTGGAGATGGAGGTAGATACCGCTCTATATCTGCTCGGACATCCAGAGTATAAAGAGAAGATTGTTGCCGGTTTAAGCAATGCGAATGTTGTTGTCCGTCGAGCTGCCGCGAAAGCCTTGGTATCCCTTGATGATCCACCAGTAGCCAAAATCGTTGAGGCACTTAAAGACACCGATGGCACCGTACGGATGTATGCTGCAAAAGCATTACAGAAATATCATGATGCCAGTGCTGTTGACAATCTCATCGCAGTCTTGAACAGCGGTGCTGACTCGGAAGCGCAGCAAGCCTCTCAAATGAAGCAAGCCGCTATGGATACGCTGCATCTCTATGCCGAAAAAGGAATGGCTGACGGGTTGGCTGCGCGTTTTATAGAATTGTTGACCAACTCCGAAGTCACCGACCACAATAACAGGCTTCGGATTGTGCAACTGCTTAAAAAACCTGTACTCATTAAACAGGTTGAAGAAGCAGACCAGTACGACAATCTACCGCATAAAATTTACCAGCTCTATGAGGCTGAAACCAACGATATGGTGAAAGACGAACTCATTAAACTACTCGATGTAATTAAGCAAGACGATGGCGATCTTGAGTTAGCAAATTGAGGAATGGGTGCTTATCGGTTCCGCTGGAATTTTGGGGTTTTATCAGGGCTGATTTGCCTGACAGTGGCCGGACAGTGCAAGGAGATTCTAACGATGCAGGATTATCCAACCGATGTTAAAATTACCAGAATTGAGCAGGTTACCATCGAAATTGACCAACCTGCAATCGGTTGCAACTCCGGGGCGAAGGAGATAAAACAGCCGGACCCGAACGGGAAATGGCGCGAACGCATTGTTCGTATCTATACCAACGACGGAACACTCGGATGGGGAGCCGGCAGTTGGGCAACAAGGACCGCTGAGGCTGCCAGTGGTGTGCTCAATCAAAACCCTTTCGACCTCTTAAATCCTGAAGATGGGGTTGCAGAGGAATTTCGCGGACTTGAAAATGCTTTGTGGGATATGATCGGCAAAATCCTCGGTAAACCTGCTTATCAACTCATGGGGAACGACGTATTTTCAAACGGATTGCCCGCTTACGACAGCACGATCTATTTCAACGATCTCCTTTATGAGACGAAAGCCGAAGGACTCCAACGGATTGAAAGTGATGTCAAAAGCAGTCTCGCCAACGGGTTTACCGCCTGCAAGATGAAAATCGGGCGCGGCAACCATCTCATGGAACGTAAAGCCGGTTTACAACGTGATATTGAGCTCGTGCAACTTGCCCGTAGTACCGCAGGTGAAGGGTTCAACATCCTCGTCGATGCAAACAACGCTTATACCTACGACGAAGTTATTACCTTTCTCAATGAAACGAGCAATTGCGACGTGTTTTGGATAGAGGAGATGTTTGAGGAAGATGTTGAACTTTATCGCAACCTAAAGGCTTTTATCCGAGAAAAGGGGTTAAAGACTTTAATCGCTGATGGCGAGACGCGTACCCGTGAACCGCTTGAATTCTACGATCCGTTCTTTGAAGCGGGTGTGATTGATGTCATCCAGCACGATATGAAAGGGTTGGGGGTTACCGGTTGGAGACGACTCGCTGATATGGCGGCTGCCCACAATGTCCAATGCGCACCGCATAACTGGGGGTCTCTGCTCGGCTTCTTCCTCAGCCTCCAATTCGCAAAGACGATTCCGCACTTCCTCTACGGCGAAGTCGCAACCCTCACCAGCGATGTCATTGATACGTCAGGCTACGGTTTCACCGATAGCACATTCACTGTACCAGACACACCTGGACTCGGTTTGGAACTCAATCAAGATGTTTACAATGCCAAATACGCTGGAAACGAGGATTGGCAAATTTCCTGATGCTTTTAACCTATCTTCATCAAGGTCGGCGTGGTTTCCTAACCATGCTACGTTATTTACGAGGTTAGAGCAATGAAAAATCAATGTTTTCATCAGAAAATGCACAAAAACAAATTCTTTCAAATCTCCACTGGTTTGGCTGTTTGTTTGATCATCTTGTTATCAGGGTGTTCTCAAAACACTGCTAATATGACACCTCTACAAATGGCGAAACGCGACTACTGGGTGTATGTGTATGAAAAGAAATTTGCCGACCGTACAGAACATGACAGAATTCGAGATAAATATCTTGAAATTTCTGAGGAACTTGCAAGTCTATTGCATAGCATTTATTTTTATGAATATGGAAACAAGTTCGGTGATGCTATTGGGGTTTCAGTGAGTACACAACCTATATTAATAGCATACTTGCGTGTTCGTTACTCTTATCCTGATAAAACAGAAAGGGAGTTAAGAGAACTTTATCGCGAATCTATTAAACGCGGAGAGGTCAAAGCAGTAGTGCGGGGAAAAAATTGGAGATGGAACCCAGAAAACGGTAAACAGGAAAATCAAGTTTTTCAGTGGCTCCCGTATTTAAGAGACAAGATATTGTCTTTCGTAGTGAAATCTGTAGGACCTAATAGAGGGCAAGATTGATAGATCACGAAATCTCCGCGCTTTAGTGTGAAAAGTATGTCAACCTACACACGGTAGGTGCTGTTTGAAACAGTGCTGGGTGCCTCCGCGAAAATCCGTGATTCAGACAACTGAATACTTCTGAGATGGCATCTATATAGAATGCCAATTTCGTCTGACAAATCCGCTGTTGTGTGATATAATTAAATGAAATAGGATACAATACACAGTTGGCGAGGTTTCCCAACCTTACCGATTTTTTGGTACAACTGGATGAAGGCAATCAAAAAGATTCTCGTTGCAATGAGTGGTGGCGTGGACAGTTCCGTCACTGCTGCCATGATGGTTGACGCGGGCTATGATGTCACCGGCATCACGATGCGCCTCGGTGCGCCTGATACGATTGAAGTGGAACCAGAACGTCCCAACTGCTGTTCACTTGAAGGTATTGAGGACGCGCGTCGTGTCGCCACACAACTCGATATTCCCTTCTACGGCGTGAATTACGAAGACATTTTCCGTGAACAGATTATTGATTACTTCGTTGAAGAATACCTCATCGGCAGGACACCCAGTCCGTGTATGGTCTGTAATCGAGAACTCAAGTTCGGTAAACTCCTTGACCTCGCGAAGACATTGGAATGCGATGCCATCGCTACTGGACACTATGCCCGTATTGAGCAACATCCAGAAACCGGACGCTATCTTTTACGCAAAGCACTTGATGTGAGCAAAGACCAGTCGTATTTCCTCGCCGCGCTGACACAGGAGCAATTGCAATGTGCGATGATGCCCCTCGGTGCATATACGAAAGCCGAGGTCCGTGAACTTGCTCGCAAGTACCAATTACGGACCGCTGAAAAGATCGAAAGCCAAGAGCTCTGCTTCGTCGCCGATACCAACTATAGACGTTTCTTACAAGACAGAGTTCCTGAGAAAATCCAGGGCGGCGATATTGTGGACGAAAAAGGCAACGTTCTCGGTAAGCATGACGGTGTCCCGTTTTATACCGTCGGACAACGGCGTGGATTAGGCATAGCCGTCGGCAAACCGCTCTATGTAACGCAGATCAATTCAGCGGATAACACCGTCGTTGTCGGCGAATCTGACGCGCTCTTTGAGGACACGATGCACGTTGAACGTATCAACCTCATCGCGATTGAGAAGTTAACAGAACCGATCCGCGCACACGTCAAAATCCGATCCCGTGATGACGGCGGACCCGCGACCATCACGCCTATCAGTGAAACGGAAGCGGTCGTGAAATTTGACGAGCCGCGCCGCGCCGTTACCCCCGGCCAAGCCACCGTCTTTTACGATGGCGAATACGTCCTCGGCGGCGGCTGGATTGTGGACACCAACATTATGTAGTGCGGAATTCCCCTGCCTCAGCACTGGATTATGGAGGATTACAGAATGCCAGAAACCTTTACGCCCGAAAACTTCAAAAAAGCGTTCAAACCGTACCTGATAAAATGGGGTATCGCTTATGCCATTTTAATATGCCCTATTACCACTATTATTTTCTTTCCTAATTGGCAATTTTCACAGCAGTTTATCTCCTTGTTTATGGACATAGGGGCGAGATTCGATGCTGGAATGATAGGTTACGGGGTATTCGTCATAGGTATAATACACCTGCCCGGCATTATTGCTGTCGGTATAATTGGAATTGGAGGGTTTGCTGTTGGCCTCAACGCTTGTGGGATTATTGCTATTGGCCTCAACGCTTGTGGCGTTATTGCTATCGGTGGAAATGCTATTGGCGTTGTCACTATTGGTGGTGGTGGATACAGTGTTGGCATCTATATGCTCTCTTATTCAGAGAAAAGCAGAGGCAAATACGTGTTCGCACCGCACCGCCAAGATCCCAAAGCGGTTGCCTTCTTTACACGGTGGTTCCCCAAGTTGAGAGCGGTAGCATCCTGAAAATGAAATCCGAACTCTTCTGTCTTCTCGGTCCCACAGCCGTTGGTAAAACAGAGATAGCGATTCAACTTGCACAGCATCTCAATGCTGAAATTATCTCTGTTGATTCCCGCCAAATCTACCGACAAATGGACATCGGCACCGCCAAACCTACCCCAGAAGAACAACAGGCAGCACGTCACCACCTCATAGATTGCGCAGACATTTCCCAACCCTTCTCCGCTGCTGACTATCAATCCCTTGCAGACGCTGCGATCGCCGACATCCAAAATAGGGGTAAGCGGATCCTGCTTGTTGGGGGTGCCGGTCTCTACTTTCGAGTGATTGTTGACGGTCTGTTTGAAGGGCCAGGTGCGGATACCGCACTCCGAGAGCAGCTTGAGCGAGAAGCAGATCAATTAGGTGTTGAAGCCCTCCATGAACGCCTCCGTGCCTGCGATCCGGTATCTGCAGAGCGGATTCACCCAAACAATGTCGTCCGTGTTATCCGTGCCTTGGAGGTCTATGAATTGACAGGGGTTCCGATGTCCAAGCATCAGCAACAGTGGCAACAAGATAACCAGCGGTATCCGTTTACTGCCTTCTGTCTGACGATGCCACGTGCGCTGCTCTATCAGCGTATTGAACAACGCGTGGATGTAATGCTTGCAAACGGGTTAGTTGCCGAAGTGGAGTCTCTATTGGCAGCAGGTTATACCCGTGATAGTGCCGCACTCCGAAGTTTTGGCTACAGAGAGTTGATTGCTTATCTTGATGGGAAATGTACATATCTCGAAGCGGTTGCGCAGCTGAAACAGAACACCCGTCGTTTTGCTAAGCGACAACTGACATGGTTCCGTAAGGACACCCGCATTGAGTGGATAGATCGGAACGCAATACCGGATGTTGTCGCGCACCTATTAGAGAAAATTGGAAGTATGTAGCAGCTCGCGGTATCGGTGGTTTTATGCACATTTCGGCGGGACCCAGAGCCGCGAGTAGAGACAGGAACGATAGAGAGTTTGGCAATTCGGAGTTATGTTATTCCTGTGCTGCGAGAGATGCCTTCACAGGTTCCAAATACTTCTGAGATGCAGTAGAAAGAGCCTTCAATCAATACCGTGTTCTTCACAGTACGCACGGATGATTGGTAAAAAATCATCTGCGTATTTCATTCTCACTTTCCCTACGCCATGAATCTGACTAAATGCTTTCACCGATTGTGGTAATTGGGTTGCCATCTTTTTTAGTGAATCAATGGTCATAACCCTTGAGGCCTGTATTTGTTCTGCTTCTGCTAATTCCTCACGTTTATCGCGAAGTTTCTCAAAAAGTGCAGGGATATGCTCATTCGATTCTTCAGATACTGGCTCGTAAGTGTTCGTTACTTCTGTTAGGCTTTTCACCGAATCTGTCTTGTGTGTTTCACAGTAGGCACGAATAATAGGCAAAAAATCATCTGCGTATTTCATCCGTACTTTTCCTATGCCCTTAATCTCCCCAAATTCTTCTAATAACTGTGGTAATTGGGTTGCCATTTCTTTCAATGAATCAGTAGGCAAAACCATTGATGCTTTGATTATTTCTTTCTCTGCTATATTTCTACGTTTGTGGCGAAGCCTCTCAAAAAGCACCGGATCGTAATCGTACTGTTCCTCGGTGTTAGACTTATAAGTGTTCAATTCCACAGTTATATTATTTTCCGAATCTATATTTACCAAATCTACCGGAAAACCCCAAAACTGATTGTCGGATGTAATTTTTGTTGTGTTGACTTTCCAACCCTTATCTGTCAAATGAAGGCTTCCATCTTCCCCGTCCCATTCATAAAGATTGTTTTGGAAAAATTGCAAAGCGAGATGGCACCATTGGGCTTTGCTGTACTCAATGCCAATCTTCCAGGTACTAAGTTCTTTATGTTTGTTTTTAATAATCCTCTCTTGCTTCTCACCGCGTAAAATATCGATGATATACAAAGCCCCTGATGGTAGGCAAATTGGGATACTTGTATTTTCGTCTTGTAAAGTGCCAATGAAATATGCTTCGTCGAAAACCTCCTTTGTCTTGCTTTCATTAACCCGATGAAGGCAAGATAAAAACTTTTGGGCAGGAGTTGTCAAATTGACCTGTTCCATTTTCGCTTTACGACAGTTATCACACATACCGCAATTTTCGTTTTCGTATGGTTCTCCAAAATAACCCAATAACGTTTTGCGGCGGCATTCTTCTGAAGTTGCCCACGCGATGAGTTTTTGCAAAGCTTCAATCCGTCCTTCATGTTGCGATGGATGTCCATCATCAACGAATTCGTTGATCGTATCTTCATCATCCGGACTGAACAACAAGAGACACTCTGCACGTTTCCCATCCCGGCCAGAGCGGCCGATTTCCTGATAATAAGATTCCAGATCCTTCGGCAGCCACGCATGTAAAACGAACCGAACATCTGGCTTATCAATCCCCATCCCGAATGCAATTGTGGCAACTATTACGCGGGTATCACCGTTGATAAAAGCGTCTTGATTGTTCTTGCGGATTTCGGCGTTCAAACCTGCGTGATAGGGCAAGGCAGAAATTCCATACTCTTTTAAGTTTTCACACAGCCAGTCCACATGTTTCCGTTTTTGACAGTAGATAATACCGGATTCGTCGGTGTATTTTTGCAGAAATGCCAATGTTTGCCCAAGCAACTCAAACCGAGGCTCAACGGAGATGAAGAGATTTTCTCGATTAAAACTATTGATGAATTGATTTTCTGCGGGAATATTGAAGGATTGTCTAATATCCTCTCGAACTCGTTGGATCGCCGTGGCTGTTAAAGCAATACAAACAGCATTTGGGAATTGCTCACGCACCCAATTTAACTCACCGTAATTCGGACGGAAATCGTGCCCCCACTGTGAAATACAGTGTGTTTCATCAATCGCAAGACATGCAACGTTTGAATTATAAAGCATTACTTGGATGCCAGCGCGTTGTACAAGTGTTTCGGGAGCAAGGTAAAGTAACTTGATGTTACCGCTTCTAACTTCTTGCATCGTAGCAACATAATCATCTTCTACAACTGTGTGATTGAGAAAAGCTGCTCGGATTCCTCTATTTTCTAATTGCATCACTTGATCTTGCATGAGGGCAATCAGTGGCGAAACAACGACTGTCAATCCATTAAAGGCACACGCCGGTAATTGATAGCAGAGCGATTTCCCACCACCTGTTGGTAGCACAATCAAAGCATCTTTACCTTTACGAACATCTTCAATGATCTCTTCTTGAAACGGAAGGAATTGTTCATGCCCAAAAACGTTTCTGAGAATCTCTAAAGATGGTGTTTCCGTTTGTGGTGGTAGCTCTCTACGTTCGGGTGGAGATGTTACTTCTTTTGGGGTTCCTCTTTCAAGAAACCAGCCAGAAAGTTGTACAGAACAGCGTTCCTCTAAATTCGGTGTATTTCTCGGTCTTCCCCATTGTGTCAATGACACACGCAGCAGTGTTCCAGCCGGGATTATCTCAGGCACCGGTCTTTGGTAACCGACGAAGGTGAGTGTACAACCCCCACTTTCGGTACGGTAGCGATACCGTGGGTTTCGCTGCTGCTCACTTTCAAGAACCAGAGGTTTATTCGGCCTCCAAAATGTAGTACTGTAAGATGGAACATCGCCTCTCGGAGGAAGATAGAGCGAGCCGCTACTTGTAGTTTTCAACAAACCGTCATAGAGTTCGCACGGATGTCCTGTTTTCGGCGGCATCAGGAGCTCAATAGCACTCACTAAATCTTTTGTGTCTTTCGTGGTCCGAAGGCGACGCTTTTTATGGACAACAATATTTTCGTTATGCGGCGGGATGAGTTCTGAGGCTGGAACCGGCTCAGCGGAAATCTCCCAAATATCGCCAACTTTGTATTCTCGGTTTGCGCCATCATGCGGATCGGCATTGAACGGAATGAGTCGCACGCTTTTTCCGGTCTCCGTAATCGCACCGATACACGCGCCACCACCCATCCGAGTTTTCGCAACAATTAAGACTCTCACGGTAGAATATCCTCAACCTCCAAGTTCAAAGTATTCGCTAATTTATCCGCTACTAAAGAACGATGGCACGCCTCCGGCGCCGTTTCCACACAAAAGAGGGCTACAACTCTCGCATCCGGTTCCAATTCATCCAGTAGGCTTTTCGGTTCAAACCCGGCGAGGCATTCGGTATGGTAGGCTTCAATAAATTCTTTACCAAGTTCAGTGCGTTTGCGTTTAGCTGTTTTCGTCGCTTTATCTGCCGCTGCCTGTTTTTCGCGGACGGTTTTCGTCGGACCGAGATCTTTACGATAAATATATCGGATACCGAGTTCTGCAAGCCGTGCCTGCAGTCGTTGACTATTGGCGAATGCATAGGTACGACCGCGGACACCGCGTCGACTTCGGATATCGCAAAACGTATCAACATCTGCTTTACGCAACGCCTCAAAAAAACTGGATTCGTCGAAGCCGTACACACCGATAGTGATAATTTTAATTTGCATAGTGAGTTTGATTATGAATATTTTTTCCGCGAATAGAATGTGTGTTCCCCAAACATCGACAATTGACCACCTGTCAGCCGGTCAACCACTGTTTCCTGTGTCAGTTGCTCACCGTTTTCGTCAATGTGAATGACAGGGATGTCTTGTGTCGTGAGTGTTGCACCGATCAATTTGCAGCGATGACACTCCTCTGGTTTCCCTTCGCTGCACATTAGAACGACACGCTGCTGCTGCATAAAAGCACTATGGAGACGTTGGATCCCGCGTTGATAGAATTCCGCAGCTTTGATCTTTTCGTAGTCAACGTTTCCGTTAACGTAGCACGTTTCGTCGTCCGGTCTGCCACCGAGTACGTCCCCCATGAACACGTAGCGGATACCATGTTTTGTGAGCTCAGCCTCAAGTCGTGCTTTGGAGAATTCAGGTTTGTAACGGGAATAGGGTGCTGACCGGACATCGATGAGATAGGCTATTTCGTGCTGGTGTAGCATTTCAATCAGCTCTGCTATTGACCGGCTGCCGTAACCGATCGTGTAAATTGGAATAGGGGTAAGTGATTTTTCCATGATAGATACATAGTATCATATAGTTTCCGAAAAAACAACAGAATTCTGTTTATCTATTTCCTCCATCGTTGACGCAGTTTCTAACGCACGTATTGGTAGCCATCAGAATATTCTTGCTATTCTAACCCAAGATTTGCTATATTAACGGAAAATAGGTTTCAAAATTTAATCTTCCGCGAGCACAATTACTCATGAAAAACGACAGCGTCAGAATGATCCGCGAAAACATGGAGAACACTCCACAATTCCCCATCCCAAAAGGTTTTGCTATCCGCAATTACCGTCCCGATGAAGGGTATATCTGGACCCGGATTCAGAGAGCAGCGGAACGTTATATCAACATTGACGACGGGCTTTTTATGCGCGAATTCAAACGAGATTTATTGGCGATGGAAGATCGGAGTTTTTTCCTCACGACGGACGCAGGCGAGGAGATAGGCACAATCACGGCGTGGTGGCAGCCAGACATGGATGGCAAAGACTGGGGACAGATCCATTGGGTAGCAATTCACCCCGACTATCAAGGACGTGGACTCTCTAAGCCGATGATGTCGGTGGCGATGACACGTCTCAAGCAATCCCACAAACGCTGTTTTCTCAACACATCAATCGGAAGGATCCCGGCAATCAAAATCTATCTCGATTTCGGATTCACCCCAGACCTTTCGTGTGAAAATGCCCGAGAGGCTTGGGCGGAAGTCGCATCCGTTTTAGAACATCCCCTTTTAAGGAGTTTCCGTTATGACGACAACGCTAACACCATCTCTCACAGAACAGCAGATCGCTGACTTCCATGAGGACGGCTATCTGATTCTGCGGAACGCTTTATCTGCTAAGGAAGCGGAGGAACTTCGGCGCATCGTCCAACACGAGGTGATCCGCGAGGCTTATCCCGCGACCCTTAAATATCCGCAACCGGCGAAATACACTGTCAGCGGCAATCGACTCGCGGATCCCGGACTCGCTGCTATCGCCGAGCATCCGACGGTTGTTGGCACCGTAGAATCCGTGCTCGGACAGCCCGCGCATCTCACTGCTTACGTCGCCTATCTCAGGACACCCGGCGATAAAGGTGCCGGGGCACATTGCGACTACAAACGCTGGCGACCCGTAGGTTCATCAATGAATTGGGTATTCGCTATCATCCCTCTGACCGATTTTGATGAGGCGTTCGGTCCATTTCTGGTGGCACCAAAGTCGCATAAGTTGGCACAGGTAATTGATCCGGACGCACACATCTTGGATCTCAACCGTCCCGATGCTAAACAGTTGGCACCCTTCATTGATCCAGAGCTTAAAGCAGGCGATTTGCTTGTCGTCAACGAGCATGTCTGGCACAAAGCACCTGCAGGTACCACGACTGAAGACCGATGCGGTATCTTCAACAAGTATTGCGCTGTGAACGCGCCCCCGGCAGCCGGTTATTATCCATACGACCCCGCTGCGTTGGATGCTTTAAGCGATGACGGTAAACGTCTCATACCCATCTGTTTTGACAAGCCGATTACGACGACACGCCTGCTCATTGAGGATACATCAACACAGGAATCGAGATTTTTACTGCACCGCGACGTTGAAACAGCGGGTTGGGAGTTGCCGGGTGGTGAAGGCTGGGAAGAAGAGAAGCTTGTCGGTTGGGATGTCGGTGCACGCATCGGTTCACTGCAAGAGATCACTAAAACGCAACTCGGTTTGGACGTGCCGTGGATGTCCTATATCGAAGATGTTGAATCGGAAGGCGGTATCTGTCGGGTTTACGGGTTCTCGGATGGAAACCTTGACCTTGATACCCTTGCAAATAACGGCTACGACTGGTTTACGAAGTCTGAGGTACAAAAACGTTTCGGCGAAAGTGATGCTATTTGTCGTACCGTTGATACATGGCATCGGATGGATATTATTCGCGGTAGGGGTAAAGCCTGCCATCAGATGCGAAGTCAGTTTGAGTAAGTGCTATTCCTTCGTTTGGAGTCGCTGGCGAAGTTTGCAACTTCGCCAACTTTCGCAAACAGCGAATTGCCAAAAGCCTATTCCATTGCGAGTCGCTTCTTCTGCTCCTCCAGTATCTTCTGTTGACGTTTGACGCGTTCTGGCACTAAACGTTCCCGCGGTGCTGTCGGCTTGAAATCCAGACGGTCTTTCCCTAATCCGTGCAGAACACCCAATTCCACCGGTGAAAAATCGTCTGGGTCCTCACGGTTGAAATTCATCGGTTCTTTAAGCGCAACCGGTGGGTTTGTGATAAAACGGGCGCGACCGGATGGATTCTGTGACGCAGCGTGCAAGATGAACGGGTGCAGCAACACAACATCCCCCGCATTTCCGGTAATCTCTGCAAAATCTTTACACTTTCCAATAAGTTTACCAAAACCATTGCCGGGTAACAACCCTTCTGGGTGTGCGTATAACCACTGTGCAACGTGCTGGACGGAGTCGCACGCCACAAATGTCCCACCACTTTGTGGGTAAATATCTGACCAGACAACGATGGTGAGTAATCCTTGCTCCGGGCTATCAAGAAAATGACGGAAGAAGTCGCCATCCTTATGCCACCCCCAGACTTCCGGTGAAGGTGGTTGCCACGGTGTGTCCGCGCCTAACGCAAAGTTGATAATAAAGCCATCACTCCACCCCGGTTTTGAATTGTTCCGAGACATAATCCTGTCTTCACCACCGAGCAGATCGCAGATAGCATCCCACGCCCTTGGTGCGACATCTTCAATCAGCACCCGGTTCATAGAGGGCATGTGAATGCGCGGCTCTTTCCAGGTACTCGGATCGTCTGGATCATAACCGAGCCGTTTAAAGGCAAACGCACGCCACTCTTCCGCCAGTGCACGTGGAAAGCAGTCTCGTAGCACAATGTGCCCCTTCTCGATGAAGCGGTTAACGTCTGCTTCCGTAAGTGTTCTGTAAGCTTTTGCCATTTCTTTCCTCTCTATTGTATGCTCTTCAACAACGTTTCTGCGAGTTTTGTCGCAAACGCGTCGTCATTGATGTGAGCGTCCATTTCGATAACGGTAACATTATCCCCGATGTGCGCCTTTAGATTCTCGCGCCACGCCTCCCGTGCTTCCGGTGAATCAAAAGGCTGTCCTGTTTTATCAATTGCTGATACACCTTGTGTCGGAATAATGACTGTTGTGGGTCCCTGGGCTTCACTGAGTTTACGCGCCATGATACGTCCGAGTTCGGCGGTTTCTTCAGCCGTGGTCCGCATCAACGTCACTGTAGGGTTGTGCTGATAGAATAATCTTTTGCTGAATTTTTCTGGTACTGTATCCGGCGGACCGAAGTTCACCATATCCAATGCACCGGGTGCGACAACTTGTGGTAAGCCGGTTTGCCCCGCGGCTTCCAATCTATCGGGACCGGCACTCAGGATTCCACCCACTAATTCGTCGGCGAGTTCGGTCGTCGTCGCATCTAATACGCCGACGAGAAAGTCGCCTTTCACCAAATCTTCCATTGCTTGCCCACCGGTACCGGTTGCATGAAACACGAGGACTTCGTAGCCGGCTTCTTCAAGAATCGCTCTCGCTTTTGTGACGCACGGGGTCGTTACACCGAACATCGTTGCTGCGATTAACGGCTTATCTGCGGTTGTCGCGGGGACTTCCGCGTTTATCATCCCCACAATCGCGCCGGCAGCGTTAGCGAGAATCTGGCGCGACAGACGGTTGATACCCGCGATGTCTACGACCGAATACATCATACAAATATCTTTTGATTGTACATAAGGACTCGTGTCACCTGATGCGAGTGTAGACACCATAATTTTCGGAACACCGACCGGAACAGCCTGCATCGCTGTCGTGCCGATCGTCGTGCCTGCAGAGCCGCCGAGTGAAATTATTCCGTCAATCTCACCTGCAGCGTATTTCTCAGCGACAAGTGCTGCTGCGCCTTCTGCCATCACAGCGACGCTATTGCCGCGGTCGCCTTCATCCCGCAGCGCCTGTAAAGATGAACCGCCTGCTTTTGCGACTTCATCAGCAGAGACATCCGGTGTTAATTGGGGTTCTCCCAATATACCTGTATTGATAACACACGTTGAGATTCCAGCTGATTCGATCTGCGCTTTGATGAATGAGAATTCCACACCTTTTGTATCCATCGTTCCAACAATACCAACCGTTTTCGCCATCCTCGGATCCCTCCACTGTTTTAAAGATTTTGGATTTACGTTACAGCTCTTTTCTGTAATTGATCACGTGTCATAGTCGTGATGATCCTCCGCCCTGTCTTCTGGTACGAACCCCACCTTTTCCCGGGCATTTGAGATGTCCACCCAACGGAGGTCGTTGTTTGACATACCGTAGAATATCTCAAATTGTAAGTGCTTATCGGCATTGATGCACCGTTCAAATATCTGAACAATATCTTGTTGACTCGCGTAGATATCGGCACCATTTGGTGGACGGGGACGATCCCGCTCGACTTGACCGATGCGGACACAAATACACGACAAACCGTGACGATACGCATACGTTCGCGCCAGAGACTCCGTCCACACTTTGGTTGCGGCGTATAGGCTTCTCGGTTCTGCCGGTATATCCGGTGTAATCATCTCGATTTCTTCCGGTATATCTGCATGTCGGCGTTCCATCATCGCTTTGTACGGTTCTTGCTCGCGATGCCCCTGCGAAACTGTAATACTGCTGGCGGCGACGATGCGCCTAACGCCAGCGGTTTTGCAGGCTTCAAAAACATTGTAAGTCCCGACGATGTTGTTGTTCAGCAAACTTTCCCAACTCTCTCCACTTGGATCTGCGGCGAGATGCGCCACAACGTCCATACCCTCAACGGCTTGGCGTACCTGTTCAAAATCAGCGATATCGCATAGCATGAATTTCTCAGTTGGGATTTCGAGCCTCCATGACTGTGGAACCCGAACAGACGGCTCCGGTTTGTAATCGAGCGCGTAAACATCATACTTTTCCGGCTGTTCTTCCAGGCGTTTGTAGGTCATGTAACCAATCTGTCCAGTGGCACCTGTAACAAGCACCTTTTTGGGTGGAGTCATATTTTTTCCTTAATGCGGTTTTAATATCTTTCTGGTGGAATTGATATTAGTTCCCAGTTTTCATTCGTGCCCAGACTGTTGTTAACTTATCCCTTGGTTGGACAGATAGTGGAGCTGCTTTGGCAAAATCGTCGTCGGTTGGTGTAAAGTCGACTGTTGAGATCATCAATACATCAGAGCACATTGTTTGTGCATTGAGCGAACCCTCACGATGATAAAGCATCACCGTATTTTCGCCTGCGTCGAATTGAGTTTTCAAACCGTTTTGGAGTCCGCCGCCTGCTTGTCCTTGTAAAGCCTGCGGTTGTGCCGAATCCCCAATCCACGTCCACGGATTGTTATCCTCCCATGCGTCGAGCCAAGTGGCATCGCCAAGTGTGTTGATGTGTCGCTCGAATTTGCCGAGGTCGGGAGCACCATTCACCTGAACAAAGAAGGAGTTATTCGTACGACCGCTGGGGGTTCGATCCCAAGATGCCCTTGCCCAGACAAAGTGAGTGCCACCTGAGTCAATATCAATTGTATATTTCACAAAGAAGACATCCTCTGCTGGTGGAAGGTTGTTTGGTGGATTCGGTGAATTATGTATAAGGTAGCTATCGCCAGATGCGCCTTTTAAGTCATCAACCGCGTGTCCTTTCTCATCGTTTAAAAAGAATACGTCCGCATCGCGTTCATCGAAGTCCTCGACTTCCCACCAATACTGAACACCGCCGTTGAGTCGAGAAACCTTCAATTCCTCAACGGCTTCAACTGAGACCGCAAACAATAGCATAACAGTGAATAGAATCATTATCTGGTTCACGATTCGCGTTAGAAGATAAGGTTTCATGTTTTTTCTCCTGTGATAGGATATTTCACTTATAATGGATTATTATATGACGCGTAGTGAGGCGTGTCAAGCGAATTTTAAATTGACACAACTTCGGGGATGTGATACACTAAAGAAAGTTATCAGTTGTCGGCAGCTCTGAAAACTGCAGCCGTTTTAAAGAGCATCTGATAGCGATTTAGTTTTTGCTATGCCAGTCGTGGGAGGGATTCTAATCCCAATTTTCCGAAGATCGCGGAGGAAATGCGTGAAATCAATTGATTCTAAACAAGCAGGATTAACATCCATACAAATTTTAGTTGTCGTTATTGTCCTTGTGGTCATTGCTGCTGTGGTTTTCGCACCTCGTTTGCTTGGACAAGCCGGGCGCGCACTACAAGCACAAGCCGATGCTGATATTGAAACACTCGGTATCGCGCTTGATAGATACGCTAAAGATAACGGCGATTATCCGTCAACCGAACAAGGATTGAAGGCACTCTGGGAAAAGCCTGAAGCACCACCGATACCTATAAACTGGGTCGAACCCTACATCCAAATTCCGATTACGGAAGACCCTTGGGGAAACCCTTATGTCTATATCCGTCCAGGCGTACACGACCGATATGGATATGATCTTATCTCATTCGGAAGTGATGGGGTTGAGGGTGGCACAGGTGAAGCAGAAGATGTCGTCAGTTGGATCCGGCGTGATGAGTAAATCGAAAGCGTGGTAATGCGTTAGCAGTCGTCAGGCAAAAGGGGACTTTGTTATATGAAGATTACACAGATCGATGTTATCAAGGTGAAAGTGCCGTATCATGAAGGCGTGAATGAATTGATGACCCGTCGCAATCTTTACCAGATTGACCACGTCTACAAAGTCCATACCGATGTCGGGCTCGTCGGGATTGGCGACGGTTCTCGCCAGTCTGATGAAGTCGTCCAACGCTATATCGGTAGAAACCCATTTGAGTTTATGAACGGTTGGGCACCGACACCCTTGCAACAGGCGTTTTATGACATCATGGGTAAAGCCCTCGGGGTGCCAGTACATCAACTTTTAGGGGAAAAGGTTCACGACAAAACGGCGTTCGGCTATTGGTCTATTGATATGACACCAGAAGAGTGGGCGGCAGAAGCGAAGCACGCCTACGCACTCGGCTATCGACTCCATAAGATTAAAGCGCGTCCATGGTTTGAAGTGCTTGAGCAGGTTCAGGCGATCAGCGACGCTGTACCGGAGGATTATCAACTCCGCGTTGATGCCAACGATTCGTTTGAGACACCCGAGCGCACCCTTGAGGTTGCACGGCAGCTCCAAGATTACAATATAGAGTCGTTTGAAACGCCGATTCGACAAGCCGATATCGCAGGTTATCAAGAAATTAAACGACACACCGATATGCCGATAACAATCCATTTCGGGAACCCGGACCCGATTGAGGCGATTCGCGCGAAAATGAACGACTCGTTTATTATCGCCTATCCCGACTCGCGCGCTGCAAATGCCATACGGGAGGCGACGATTTCAAACCATCTCCCCGTCTGGATACAGATTGTCGGACTCGGTATCACCACCTGTTACGTCATGCATCTCGCTGCGGTTATGCCGAATGCAACCATGCCATCAATCACACTGAACGCATTGCGCGCTTTTGACCTCGTCACACCCTCAACGATTCCACTTGTTGACGGATACGCAACGGTCCCAAATAGGCCCGGATTAGGGGTTGAATTGAATGAGGATGCACTTGACAATTGCCGCGTCTAAGGAGGTTCAAATGAAAAAAAATATTTCTGTCTGCCCAATACAGGCGTTCACAACCGTTTTCAGTTTATTCATTCTCGTAATGGCGTTCTGTCCGACCGCACACGCTGCAAAACTCGGTTTAGCGAGTGCTTGGCTCTTTGAGGACAACGCCGGGAAGACTGTCAAGGATGTCGTCAGTGGGCATGACGGTGAAATCAAGGGGTCCCTCGAATGGGTCAATAATGGTAAATTCGGTGGCGCATTAGAATTTCCGGGCAAAGGTGATAGTTACGTCCGTGTCGATCACGACGATGTCTTCAATTCCGATCCATATACGTTTGTCGCATGGGTCAGGCTGGAAGCTGCCTCTTGGCAATACATCGTCTGGCGAAATGGCGATGTCTGGCCTGAACCAGAGAATGTCCGACATCTCGATATATGGATTCACGATGCTGATTACCCTGTCTTTATGTGGCACGTCGGCGGGAACGTCGGACGGATTGATGGTAAAACTATTATTGCCGATGGTGAGTGGCACCACATCGCTAAAGTCTATGACGGCAAAAACGTTCAGATGTTCGTTGATGGGAAATTGGATGGCGAGGAACCGAGTGGCGGCACATTGGATACAAGTGAATCGCCTATCTGGATAGGCGCGCGTCCCGGCAATGTCGCAGCGACAGGACTTTTTGATGAGGTCGGATTTTTTACCGAGGCTCTCTCTGAAGATGAACTTAACGATGTTATGGATAACGGGTTGGCTGACTATGCTGCTGTTGAGGCAGCTGGAAAAGCGACAACAACTTGGGCATTCCTAAAAACGAAAATGGTTAATGGTTATAAGTTATAAGTTAAGAGGGAAACAATAAGTTACGCAAACTTCTTACCAACAACTAACAACTAACAACCATTACGTAGAAACGGAGAAAACACATTATGCAAATGCACGTAGGTGGCGAATGGATTGACAAATCCGATAAGATTGATGTCCTGAGTCCCTTTGACGGTTCAGTTGTTGATACTGTCCCCAGAGGTGACGCAAGCGACGTTGAAACCGCTATTCAGACCGCAGAACGCGGGGCGAAAGTCATGGCGGGACTGACCGGCTATGAACGCTATGAAATCTTACGGAAAGTGGCGGATTTGATGGTTGAACGCGCCGATGAACTCGCCGAAGTTATCACGCGTGAGGAGGGCAAAATCTTAGCAGAGGCAACTGTTGAAGCCACACGCGCTTCCGAAATCATTGCCCTCTCCGCTGAAGAGGCGAAACGATTGACCGGCGAAACAATCCCACTTGAAGGCGCGCCCGGTGTCAAAGGCAGACTCGGTTTCACCGTGCGTATGCCCTGCGGCATCGTTGCCGGTATTAGTCCATTCAACTTTCCGCTGCACCTCGTCTGTCACAAAGCCGGTCCTGCAATCGCCGGTGGCAACGCAATCATTATCAAACCTGCGACGGATACGCCGCTCTCCGCCTTGAAACTCGTAGAACTCTTTTTAGAAGCAGGCACGCCCCCGGAAGCGATTCAGTGTGTAACGGGACCCGGCGGCGAAATCGGGGATACGCTCTGTTCAGACCGACGTGTCCGAAAAATCACTTTTACCGGCAGCCGTGATGTCGGGGAACACATCTGTCGCGTCGCTGGGTTAAAGCGCGTCACGATGGAACTCGGTTCAAATTCACCGCTTATCGTTATGCCGGATGCTGATCCTGAGAAAGTTGCACGTGCCGCAGCAGCGTCCGGTTACTCCAACGCTGGACAGGTCTGTATCTCAACGCAACGCGTCATCGCACACGAGAAAATCTACGGCGATTTCTTAGATGCGTTCCAAGCAGAGGTTGCCCAAATCAGCACCGGCGACCCACTTGCAGAGGGCGTACGGATGGGACCGATGATTCGAGAAGGTGATGCCACGCGTGTCGCTGAATGGATTCAGGAAGCCGTCTCGGATGGTGCAGAACTCCTCACCGGTGGCGAAAAACAAGATCAGTTCGTTACACCCGCCATCCTCGCGAACGTCAAACCGGAGATGAAAATCTCCTGTGATGAAGTATTCGGACCGGCTGTCGGTGTGACGCGCGTCAACGATATCGATGAAGCGATTGCGCTCGCTAACGATACAAACTACGGACTGAGTGCCGCCATTTTCACGCAGAACGTCGATTGGGCAATGAAGTTCGTCCGTGAGGTCGAATCTGGCAATCTGATGGTCAACTGGGGGACACAATGGCGTGCGGACTTGATGCCGTACGGTGGTGTCAAAGAGAGCGGTATGGGCAAAGAGGGACCGAAGTACGCTATAGAAGAGATGACCGAATTGAAAATGGCGATTTTCCATTTGGATGGTTAATCGGTATCCTTGGATGTCTCTATTTTTTAAACGTAAACCCGCTGCTGATATAGATCAACAGCGGGTTTATTTTTTTTCTCTACGCGTTTTAAGGCGTTTACGACTCTTCCTCTTCTTGTTTCATCTCAGCGATGACCTTTTGCATCACATCATCCGGTGCGATTTCGTAGTGCGAGAATTCCATTATAAAGGTACCACGGGCACTCGTCATCGACTTGAGATCTGCCGAATACCGAAGCATCTCCGAGTGTGGGATATTCGCCTGAATTACCTGCTTTTTCCCAATCTGTTCGACACCCATCACCTGTCCACGGCGCCCGTTCAGATCGCCGATGATGTTCCCCATAAACTGTTCCGGCACTGTAATTGTAACCTTCATGATCGGTTCAAGCAATCCCGGATCGGCTTGTTCGGATGCGGCAGAAAACGCAAGAGAACCGGCAATCTGGAACGCCATATCCGAAGAATCGACGGGATGGTGTTTACCATCGTAAAGATCAATTTGAACATCAACGACGGGGAACCCCGCGATTAAGCCTCTGTCCATCCGTTCACGGATGCCTTTTTCGACAGCCGGTATATAGTTGCGGGGAATCGAACCGCCGACAATATTGTTGACGAATTCAAAGCCTTCACCGCGTTGCAAGGGGGCAACGTTAATCCAAACATCACCAAACTGTCCTCTTCCACCCGATTGGCGTTTGTGCCGTCCTTGGACACTCCGGACGTTCCGACGAATCGTCTCCCGATACGCAATTTTCGGCGGTGAGACCTCCGTCTCGACACCGAATTTGTCTGCCATCCGCTCACGGTTGACTGTAATATGCAGGTCTCCGAGTCCAGAGACGAGCAGTTGCTTCGTGACATCATTGCGTTCAATTTTAAACGCGGGGTCCTCTTCAGATATACGTGTGAGTGAAGTTATTAATTTTTCGTCGTCGCCTTCACGTGTTGGACGGATCGCGTAAGAGAGCACTGAGTTCGGGAAATCAACGCCTGCAAGTTTAATAGGTGCGTCTCGGTCGCAGAGCGTGTCGCCTGTATGGGTTGCGGCGAGTTTAGTGAGCGCACCGATATCACCCGCTTCAATGTGTGGGGTGCTGATTGAATCCTTACCGTTCATGAATGTCGTTTTGCCGAGGCGTTCAGTCTGCCCGCGCGTGGAATTGCTGACTTGCGTATCTGCTCGCAACGTGCCAGAGTAAACTCGGAAAAGGCTCAGTTGTCCAGCGAATGGGTCGGCTATCGTTTTGAAAATAACAGCGGACATCGGGGCATCTGGAGACGGTTCGCGGGTGTCTTCCTCGTCTTCAACGTTTTGGACCGCGCCGACATCAACAGGAGATGGGCACCCGCTCACGAGCATATCCATCAATTGCTGCACGCCGACATTGTTCAATGCTGCACCACAGAGTACAGGTGTGAACTGATTTTCAGAAATACCGAGTCGCAAACCGTTCTGAATTTCCTCTTCCGTGAGTTCGCCTTCAAAAAACTTCTCAATGAGTTCGTCATCACTTTCTGCTGCGACTTCAACGAGTGCTTCGCTGCGCTCTTCAGCCTGTGCCTCTAATTCCGCAGGGATTTCCGATTTCGAGGTTCGCTTATTCCCATCTGGTTGTAAATAAGCTGCCATCTGTATCACATCAACGACACCTGCGAAATTGTCCTCTTTTCCAATCGGAAGTTGAACGGGTACAGCTCGGGTCTCTAAAATCTCTTCGATGCTCGCAAGTGCGTTTTCAAAGCTGGCGTTCTCTTTGTCCATTTTATTAATAAAAATGAGACGTGGGAGTTGATAGGTGTCTGCGATCTCCCATACCTTTTCAGTGCCACCTTCGACACCAGTTGTTGCATCGACGACAACGATGACCGCGTCGGCAATTCGGAGTACGCTATAGAGGTCCCCATAAAAGTCCTCTGCGCCGGGGGTATCAATTAGGTTTAGTTTGTGTCCTTCCCATTCTGCGATACAGACGGAACAGTTGAGCGTCGTTTTGCGTGCTATCTCATCAGCGGCATAGTCAGCTGCAGAAGTTCCACTATCTACGGCACCCATACGCTCAATGGCACCACCGTTGTAAAGCATCGCTTCAACGAGCGATGTTTTGCCTGCTCCTGAATGCGCAATAATGGCGATGTTCCGGATCTCGTCGGTCCTGTATTGTTTCATACGTCCAAAAAATTCTCCTTTTACTGTTAACGATACGGAATAGAGTGAGCTATGCCGTTGAAATTATATCCTATCACTATGTAACAAAAATGTCAAGAAAATATTTATAAAATTGCTACGTTTTTGGAAAAACACCTGACATGAGATGTCGAATTTAAGTTATAATGGAATAGTTCATAAGCCAGAGATGTGAACTGTAGAACTGAAGATTTGGCTTTGACTTTTGGCAAGAGGTATATTTTTATCAAAATCTTCTTGCTGACAACCATTCACTTTAAAGGAGACATTCATGCAAAATCTATTCTTCGCACTCGGATCGGGTTTCAGCCTGCTTGGGGTGGCTTTTGGGGCGTTTGGAGCACATGCACTCAAATCAAAACTCGCGCCGGAGATGCTTGAGACATTTGAGATCGCTGTCCGCTATCAGATGTACCACAGTCTCGGACTCATCGCTGCGGCGTGGGCAGTCTCACAGTGGCAGAACCAACTCACAACTGCGGCGGGATGGTGCTTTTTCGCTGGCATCCTAATTTTTTCGGGGAGTCTTTACGTGTTGAGTCTTACGGGCATTCGGTGGCTCGGGGCGATTACACCCATCGGTGGATTGGCATTTATTGTCGGTTGGGGGTGTCTGACCATTGCTGCTATCAGGGGTGGCTGAAATTGATTGCACTTGGGAGTTTGGTAATGGAATAGACAGTCACGTTTTTCGCTACTACTATGGTGAGATAAACAAGGCAACGCCAATAGTTAGTATACTGTCGGTGACAACATCTTCAACATTTGAACCATCAAGATTGGCGCGCTGAACCTTATGTTTATGTGGAATTGTCCAATATATTTTTCCACCCGAAATGTCTAAGGCGATACCGATCGGACTATTCGCGTAATATATTTTTAGATTTAGAATATCTAACGGAATGCTTAGGGCAGTACCCAGCTTACCATATCTAACAAAGAGCGTCTTGAAATTTGAACCGTCGAGATTTGCACACTGAATCTTACCACTATACTCATCTGCCCAATAAATCTTATTTCTACCCGAGTCCAGAGTGATACCGTTTGGACCCAATAAACCAGTGATGATGTCTTCAACATCTGAACCATCGAGATTCGCACGTTGAATCTTACCGGCATCAAGGGCTGCCCAGTACATTTTCCCATTTGGAACGTCCAAGGCGATGCCACGTGGACTTTTCAAATCAGTGATGATGTCTTCAACGTCTGAACCATCAAGGTTGGCGCGTTGAATCTTATCCGTCGCAGCATTCCAGACGGTCCAGTACATCTTATTTTCATCAATATCCAGTGCAATGCCTTCCTTTATGCCTTCACTGAGTGGAACAAGTTCCTCAACGTTTGAGCCGTCCAAGTTGGCACGTTGAATCTTACAGCCGCTCGTCCAGTACATCTGACCGCCGGAAATGTCTAATGCTATATCAATTGGAGCGCATACGTCAGTAACGAGGTCTTTAATGTCTGAACTACCAGAGTGAATGCGCCGAATTCTACCTGATCTGTTGGTCCAATAGATTAGGACATCTTCAGTTTCGACTTCCTGCGCAACGGATGATTCTTCTGACCTTTTCTGGCCTTCCTCGTAACTGACAAAAAAGACGAGAAAACTAACACATCCAATTCCGATTAAGGCAATAGCAAGTAGTGCTTTTTTTACCATAATTTGTTATAGTTAAAGAGGGTAGCTCATGTTAACACAACACCTCTTAACTGAAAACCAATAACTGAAAGATTTTTTTGCATGAAGATTAATTTTTTAATTCGGTATTTTCTTTGGCAGTCCGGTTCGGTTGCTAGAAGAAACACCCTATCAAAAACACCGAACCTACCGGCCCTGGGAAAAATATAGAATTACCGATTTATTTTCTTAAACTTCATCAGAAAAAATCGTACTGAAAACTATTCCTTAGAAGGATGAGATGTGGAGTGCGCGGCTTGCCGAGCGTCCCTCCGCATCCACGCATGTAATTGTATGTTCCCCTTTAACAGGTGTGATCCAATAGGGTTGCTCCGCGCCTCCTTTGAATATTAACTCACCATCCAGAAACCAAAATAGCTGCTGGGTCCGATTAGAGGTTGAGGCGGACAATTGTATTTTCTGATGCTCTATCGGGATGCCATCCCGGATATAGTAGACGGTATCTTGTGCGGGAGATAGAATGACCGGCGCAGTGCCAGCGATTGTACCTGTACACAGTGGGTTGTGTTCTGGAAGCACCGGCACAGCAAATCCATTTTTTGCCAACCAAGTCGCCGCCTCGGCGGGCCATTCTTCAAATATCTCCGATTCCACAGTGTAGGGGTGTTTTTGCTTGGGTGTTTCTTCACCTAACCCGGCCCCTACTGGCGGGTTCTGTAGAGGTTTGACAGAATCTTCGCCTGTTGTTGAAAGATTCCGGCAGTGTGAGCAGAGACTATAGCCCGTAACTGTATCAACGTAAACTTGTCTGTGAATCGTACAGGTCTTGACAGACGAGATACCCGGAATATAAACATCGGTTTTACGGGTCGGGCAGTGTGGTGAAGGCGGGACACCCGTAAGTGCACAGACCTCTCGTGTCTTGAGTTGTTCCGGTGTTGTATACCAGCGGTGTGTGTCTTGTCCGGTAAGTGCAGTGAAAAGCGCGAATAGAATTGGCGTTGCTGCGTCCGCACCGCTGAGCATCGGCACACCTTTCCCGTCAAAATTTCCGAGCCATACACCGATTGTTAATTGCGGTGAATACCCGATACACCACGCATCCCGATGTCCATAAGATGTCCCGGTTTTCCATGCGATCTTCGGTAAGTTCATAGTGCTTTCAAAGGCTTCTGGATTTTTGACAGTGTTTGCAGGCAGCTGCGACGCAGTGAGCATCTCCGTTATAATGAAACTTGTCTCTTCGCGGAGCAGTTTTTTAATTTCCCTTGCGGAGTAATCAACCGGGTTTGAGATTTGAGGTTCGGCTGTGTCGAGTCGCCTTCCACTTCGTTTCAGGCTGCGTTTTTGTAGCTGACTGCTAATTGCTGATTGCTGACCCCTGATGACTATCTGGTATGGTGCGAATTCACCCATATTTGCCAACCCTGCGTAAAGTGTTGTGAGTTCGAGGAGGTTCACCTCACACCCACCAAGGACCATAGAGAGCCCATACTTTTTTGCCGGTGACAATGTAGAGATTCCCGCTTGTTTGAGGAAAGCGTGCAGTGTAACGTCTTTCAGACGCGCACTCAAATTTATAGCAGGGACGTTCAGAGAGGATGCGAGTGCCTGACGTACAGTGACATAGCCGTTGTACGTACCGTCGTAATTGACCGGTTCATATCCAGCATAGTTAACAGGGACATCAAAGAGTAGCGTTTCCGGTGTTATCAAGCCTTGTTCAATCGCGAGCGCGTAGACAAAAGGTTTGAGCGTGGATCCAGGAGAACGCGGCGCGAGCGTTCCGTTCACCTGTCCTGATGCCTGCTGGTCAAAGAAATCGTGCGATCCTACCATTGCCAAGACATGGCGGGTTTGTGTGTCCATAACGATGATTGCACCTGTGCTTGCAGTGTGGGACTGTGAGCCTAAAACCCCGGCAGCCGACGCACTCAGATATTCGCTGAGGATGCGCGAAGCGGTTTTTTGAACCTTCGCGTCTATCGTCGTGTATATCCTGCCGTCTACTGCGGTTTCTGTGCTCCACCGGTTTTCCTTAACCAACAGACGTGAGAGATGCGGGGCATTGAATGGAAGGGCGTACCGTTTTGTCGGTATCGGTTCGGACAACGCTTCACGCCAATCTTCTTCTGAAATCTGTCTACGTTCAAGAAGTTGGTTCAGTATCTTTTCTCGCGCCTGCCGCGCATTTTCGGGGAACCTATCCGGACGCAAGCGTTCCGGTGCGTTCGGAATAGCAGCAAGGAGGGCTGCTTCACCAAGACTAATAGCGTGCTGCGGTTTGTTAAAGTAAAGTCGTGATGCTGCTCCGGTTCCAACTATATTGCCACCATACGGGAGCATATTAAAGTAAAAGTTGAGAATCTCAGATTTGGAGTATGTCAATTCGAGTTGGAGCGCGCGGAACATCTCAATAAGCTTGTTCGGAATATTCCGCGCTTTCGGTTCCATCAGTCGGGCAAGCTGCATCGTAATTGTCGAACCACCGCGCACGACCTCCCCCGCTCTGATATTGTCGTAGAGGGCAGTTCCGATAGACACAGGGTTGATCCCCCAATGGTAATAGAACCAACGATCCTCTGCCGTTAACATCGCTTGGTGTAACAACGGGGAGACACCAAAATAGCCATCGGCTAACAGTTGTCTGCTGTCTGCTGACTGTTGATTGCTAAATCGCCACATACTGTCATCAGCTAAAAACGCACGAAGCCATTCACCGTTCCGATCTAAGACAACATGAGACGGTGGCGGGTGGAGACGTGTTTTCGGCAGTGGGAAACACCAGTTCGCCAGCACAAAAAGGAGAATAATAGAGAGTGGCGAAATAGCCATCAGTTTCCATCGGTTTTTGGCTATCAGCTGTCGGAGGAATGGTTTTCGGTTAGGACCTTGTGGCATTGACAGAATTGGTAATCGCCACAATAAACCTCTTAACCGAGGACCGATAACCGACAGGAATCGGGGTTGGAAACCTCTCCTACTCTGCTGATGGTTATGCTTTCTCATCAATCTTCGCACAAGTTTCCCCTTGCTTTAGCGGGGGGTTGCTGACTGTTCCGTAACCACTTTGATCGCCATACTGCCCGTTACAGTAGACTTCGTCGGGTCATACATCGCTTCCGCTGCGATCGGTGGTAACGTAAATTCGCCTTGTGTCACTGCCCGTAGCGCGTAGTGGAACTTACGTTCACGTTGCCGCGGGAACGTCCCGAAGAAGATAAGGCGGTCGTCACGAATGTCGAGATAATCCGGCTTGAAATCTTGTGCTTTTAGCCATGGGATCCCCGCTCTGGATTCCAGGCGTGGGTTCTCAATCTCGAAACCTGTTGGCAACATATCGACGACGACAACGTTTTCCAGGTTCGCCGTGAGTGCTTTAACACTGATCTCAGCAACGATTAAGTCGCCGTGTACAAACGTGCCGGTGAGTACCTCACCATCTTTATTGAAGTAGCGGCGACGTACCTGGAGTTCGCGTTCATATTCTTCGATATACGAATCGCGTTGGATGCCGAATGCGCTCCAGTAGTAGTAACAAGTGCCATCGCCTTTGACGGAGATTTCTATGCGCGCACCGTCCCACGCTTCATCCGTGAGACGGACCTCATCGGCATCAAAGTCAGCGAAGTGTTCACCGTTGATTCTGATGGTACCGTTGTAATTCCGATCTGCCTGTTTCTGCATAATCTTACCGAGCGCGAGGAACGCGAAAGCGTTGTCTTGGGTTGTCCGCCATCGGTTTCCATCGGAGGTCGCTTCACTCAGATTCTTGACGAGCATCGGAATAGACGGGTGGTTCTCGTTAACTTCGGCGAGTACATCCAACATAATTGATTGCGCCCGGATAGGTGAGTTGAAGATTCCACCTGTCTCCCGTTTTTCCGTATCTTTCCCGTTAAAATTGGGTGATACAGATATCGGTAGCATTGAGAGAGCCGTTTCGAGTTCGCCGCTAAGTGCGAATGCCCCAGCGAGTTGGAAGTAGCTATAGTCGCTGAGACCGGCTGCGCCTCTATTTTTCAAGTAGTGCATCGTGCCACGGTCAGGTTGCCCCGCAGCAGCTAAAACATAAGAGGCATAGGTTGCGAGCGCGATCTCAGTTTTTACCTTTTTCGTGTTGTTTTCATCTTCCATATCAGGCGAAAATTTTGCTCGCGTTTTTAAGCCTTCTAACATTGCCTCGTACACGCGGTCTGCCACCTCATACCCAGCTTTCCGCGCTTCAACGAGGAAGTGAGACGCATAGATACTGCTCCAGGGATTCACATAAGTACCACCGGGCCAGTACGAGAACTGATTGCTTGACATCAGCATACTTTCAAGTTTCATGATCCCCGATGTAATGTAGTAATCCACAGCATCTTCTGCTGCGAGCATCGGTTCGACGGTTCGTGCCAAGTCGCTGAAATAGAGCAGCGGGAACACTTTACTGGTTGTCTGCTCCAGGCATCCATGTGGATAACGGACAAGGTAACGCAGACTATCCGCAAACGCAATATTGGGGAACGGTGCCAACGTCAAACTAAACTCCGATGAGTCCGGTAGTAGATTCGATGGGAGAATGAAATCGACCGATTTACTGGCACGGACTGCACCGTGTCCCGTTGTTGTCACGGGCGGCGCGACAGAACGCATCGGCAATTTCACATCTATTTCTGTCCTTTCCGCATTACCTTGGGCAGATAGATTGAAAGCCACTTCCCCTATCGCGTCCTGCGCGTGAATGTCAAAAAAGACTTGTGCCTCTTCTCCCGCTGCAACACTTCGGTTTATGGTCAGTTCATCCGATGATGTCTCTATATTTTCGGACTCTGGTGTTTTGACTGTACCGTTTTGTGGCTGTGCCTCCAGTATATCCGTCTCGTTCGCGGATAGCAACTGCACATCGCCCGCTGCTTGCAATTGGACGGTGAATTCGCCAGCTGCGCCTGTCCCATTAAAGAGCGTAACGGGGACACGAATTTTATCGCCACCCGCAAGGAATCGAGGGAACGTAGGCGTTAAAACGATAGGTTCACGTACAGTCAAGTACGCTTCCGTAGCACCATAGTCTGATCCGGCGAAAGCGACCGCCATCAAACGCAATCTCCCGTTGAATTGTGGAATCTTGAATTCAACACTACCGCGACCGTTGCCATCGGTTTTAACGAACCCCGACCAGAGCGAGACCGGTTTTACGCGGCGGATACCGCTCGTGTTAAGCCGTTTCTGTCGTAAGCGTGAGAGTGCAGCGTCGCCGCCTGTGCTTGAGTTGTCCGTAACATCAGCGATTTCAGGTAAAATCCCGCTATACAGATCAAAAGAGCGGGTTTTTAATCCGCGTTGTCGATAGAAAAAACTGTGTGGGTTCGGTGTTTGGAAATCGGTTAACGTTAGAATTCCTTCGTCTACAGCGGCTATGCAGACATTGTATTTTTGCCAAGAGCGTCGTCCCTGAACTTGGAACGTAATGTTCGCCGCGCTGTTCGGTCGGACGACCGCTGCCGCGACGGGACCGACATCGGTCTGCGAAATTTGAGAATCGTTATCTCCAAGAAGTCGGACTTCTTCAGTATGACCGGTTTCCTCATCCGTCTGTTTAAGCGACATTTCGATGGAGAGTTGTCTTCGCGACGCATCAAGTTTCAATGGAATTACACCGAACGCGCGTGCCGGTAACAGCGACTTGCTATCCGATGTTGAGGTATCCGTATCCGTTGGGATGGCGCGAGTCAGTGTGCCTGAGAGGTAGACGTTCGGTTTGTAGTTGGTTCGGATCGGGATTGATACAGTTGCCGTGTTCTCTTTCATTACAATTGTGCGATAACTCAGGACCTTCTCGCGTTCGACAGTCAGCAGAAGCGTTCCCGGGAAAGGTGCCTTGATATTTAGTTTCGCTGTCTGCCCCGGACGGTAAGCAGTCTTATCCAGTGTCATATCTAAGCGCGTTGGGTGTTCCATAGACACCGGCATATTGCGCCATCCGCTGACATAAAATCCGATTTCTGCTGTCGCCGTTGATTCGGTATCCTCAAGTTGAACACGGTATTCACCATAATCCGAAGGCGTTAGCGTTAGCGTCTGTGTATTCTCACCTGAAGTGAGATCATAACTTTTCACCTCAGTTGTCTGCGGTTCAGAGACGTACTCGTAACGTCCGGTACTGTTTCGTCGCAGTATTGTATTCCAATGCACTTTGTGGAGGCTGAGTTTCAAGGGTCTCCCAGATACAGCTGCCATTGTGTTGTCAACGGCTATATAATCGAAACGGAGGGGTTGGTTAATTTTGACCGCTCCAGTGGTTGCTCGACGAATCCCGGCATAATGCGAGTACGGATGGATAACAATACGATGCGCGGCAGTAACGGCTCTTCCACCGATTTCACTGACGCTGCATGTCAGAATACCGTTTAGTAACGACGGTGCTTTCAGCATCTCAGGAACTGTGAATTGGTAGTATGCTTTGCCTTCGGCATCGGTTTTGGTTTCGCCTAATTCAATCCGTTGACCCTCAAATTGTCTGCTGTTCCCAAAGACAAAGGCATTTAACCAAGAACGCGTGCCTTTAACATTGCCATCGGAGTCGCGTTCTTGGTTAAACTTTGTAGCGTCCGTACCAGATGATAGGATACCGTCGGAACCTGTCAGTTGAACCGCCTTCAACTGAAGAGATGTCTGAACCTTTCTACCGACAGCTGGGGGTCCGAACAAATTGGTGGCGTTCACTTCGAGGCTGAGTTCGTCTCCGAGGTTGTAAGACGATTTATCGGATGTTAGGACAACTTTCATCCGGTCTGGCATAAACTCCTCAACCTGAAATTGTATACTACCGACGACTCGGTCCGCAATTTTCATTTTCACAATATAATTACCTGTCAAGGCGTAGTCAGGAATCGGAATCTTCACATCGCAGGCACCGCTTTCGTTTGTCTGCTGCCGGATCTCTTTAATGATCCTGCTGTCAGGTGATATAACTTCGATGCGTGTGGGAAGTGATTCCGGTGTCACCTGGTTCGGTCCGCGCACGATACCGGCGAGTTGAACAGTTTCACCGGGGCGATAGACCCCGCGACTCGTGTAGAGAAACGCTTCATAGCCTTTCTGTAAATACGCGGGTCCCGCGATATCAAAGTCAGCAGTTGCGATTTCATGACGGTCTAATTGAATAAAAGCGAGGTCGTCGCGTTTGGCGACGGTAATCATAAACGGTATAAAGTTGTTAGTCTTCTCCGCGACATCGGTAAACTCGATGAAACCTGCCCAGTTCGTTGTGCCACTGAGCAGTGTCTGATTGTTGTCACTAATAAGTTTGACCCGCGCTGCCGGCACCGGATCGCCGGTCGCAAGAGATTTCACCCAAACGTATAGATTATCGCCCGCACGTTTGGCGCTGATACCTAAATCTGTAATGAGGACCCATTGATGGGCACTGTACCACCGACTATCCGCATTTCGCGCAACAACTTTGAAGATACCCACATGTTCGTCTGAGAGGTAATCCTCTAATGAGACAGCGGTCGTTACTTCTTCGTTCAAGTCCGTGGATATATCAAGCATTTCCGAATGGATAGGTTTGCCTAAGTTACGGCTCCACCGACTCCATCTCTCTAACCTTGAAACATAGATGAGATTGTTAGCAAAAACTTTCTCAATTTCGAGTTCCACCCGTTTAACGTTAATTGTTGCGAGACCGAGGTTGAGATGTCCTTTCCGCGCCAAGAAGAACCCATCTCCAAGAAACCGGAGTTGCGGATCAAGGTCAGGTATTCTGAGTTTGGTTAAGTAATCCTGTTTTAAGACGGCATCGTTGCGCGCTGTTAAACCGCGTCGTATCTTGAGCGTATAGGTGGTACGCCGCTTAAAATTAGCGTGAATTTTGATGTTTCGATAGTCGGATGTTACTTGATAGTCCACGGCTGGTGTCAGTTCTATATAGGGTTCGATTGTGTTGCTGGGTACCGGAGAACTGAAATTGACTGATATATACGGTTTACCGTCGCTTTCCCATACATCTGAGTATGTTACACCGAGTGTCCCCTGACCTTGGAGGGTGACAGGCGTAACGTGCACTTTTTCGAGTCCGATGTCCCCGCCTGTACATTTAAAACCTTTTTCAATCTTGATTTTTATCTCTCGGTCAGCATTACCGCGTTTTATCCGTTTTGTCACAAATTTCACTGTCCGTGCTGTTGCCGCATTGGTTTCGACCTGATAAGGGATTTCTGTTCCGTCAACGAGTTCAATAGATAGATGTGCCTTTAAATCAGCCGTCGTTACTGGATAATTGAATGCAATTGTACCGTAACCTGTCGCATATTCACGCGTATTGTCGGTCCTGAATTCCAGGCGTGCTTGTTGGACTGTGAAAGGTTCTGTGGCGAATTTAAATTCTTTTTGACCGGTGAGTAGGAATGTTTCGGATGGGTTAAGTTCTGATGTAAGTTCAACAGTATATTGGGCGGCGGGTGCTAAAGGTGCGTCTAAAAAGAAACCTATTCTGTCGGGTGCAACCCAACGGGCAATGCCTTGAACAGCAGGTGTAAACCGCAAGGCTTCCGAGGGGATTTCTGTCCCCACGCGCGATTTGTCGACAACGTCTTCCGAAAAAGTGATTGAGAAGTCTGTCCATTGCGGCACTTCGCCTTGTGGCGTGAATGTGTTAACGCTGTATCGCGTTTTGGCGTACATGCTGTTCTGCACGATGTAGAAGATACACGCACCGAGGAGCAGTGCCAGCAATCCTATGACCCCGAATAGACTTTTGAGTAGCCAATTTCGGGAATTTCCCTGTTCCAGCGAAAGATTTTTAGAAAGTTTGGAAAACACCATGACGAGTGCCCCCTGTACTTTAGAAAGTTTGTTCGTGCCGGTCCTTTTGTTGCCGACACTTGTAGACTGTTGGTCGTAAAATTATATGTTATAGAATCTCATCTGCAAATCTTGCTAAATTTAACGAGCAGCAAAAGATACAGATGCCAATAATTAAGTAATTCCGTTACACCTTACGCAATTTTTGTGCCAACTTTTTTCGGACGTTGTACAAAGCGTTTAAACGGCGTGTGTTCGCTTTAAGTGGGATTTTGGGGTAGCTGGGAAGAAATAAAAAGGTGTCTTTAAGTGACGTTATGTGTAAATATAAACACATAGGGACGGATGTAGAAACCCATCCCTATGTTCAGTAACATTTTTCGTGCTCCTGTTAGGCGTTCTATCGCGTATACCTTTTAAAACCAGAATCGTGACATCAAGATAATCTGGTCTGTACCTTGGAGTTGGCGCAGTGTGCCTTTGTCGCCGCTGGTCTCATCCGCACCTCGATCGGCGTTCGGAAGGTTTGCCCAGTAAAATAGCGAGATTGCCCCATTTTCCATGAAGTTGTATTGCGCACTCAGTGTCACCCGTTGACTCGCATCACCCTTTACTGTGCGATCCGGATCGAACAAGCCGTATCGACCTGCAAGCGTGAGTTGCGGCAGAACGCGATATTTGGCACCGACATAATATCCCTTTGAATCAACGTCATCTGGTGCGATAGAGGCGACCTCGCCGCTGCTCCCACAATTAAATTCTCCCTCTATACTCAAACCGGCATAAGAAGCCGTGAGGAATGCACCGATGAGTCGTTCCCACTCTTCACCCGGTTTTTCAAAGATGCCAGAGATACCCGCGCGAACCGGTCCGAGTTGCGCACCGAGCGTGCCGAGTCCACCTTTCGCCGTTGCGTTATCGGTGTTAAAGAGGGCTGCATTATAAAAAACTTTACCCGCACTTCCACCAAGCTCAACCCCGATATCCCGTTTATTAGAACCGAGTCCATAACCTTCGCGGACAAGGATATTGTGGTCCTTCTGTTTAATAGCGAACGGGAGCCGGAACTGTCCGACTTTGACGTAGAGGTGTTTCGGGATCGCATCTACCGTGGCAAACGCGTTCATCGTTGTGCCAGCATTATTGGAGAGCGTTAAGCTGATATTCTCCGAGGCTTTTGCGTTAAACGTTACCTCTGCTTGCATGAGCAGGAATCTATCAACTGAAGAGTGGCACGAATTGCAACTTGCGATAGTACTCTCTTTTTCATCGACATGTGTTGTTTTAATGAATGCAGTCTGAAAGTCGAGTGATGTTGTGAGCTGCTTGACAACCTCCATAGCTTCTTCGGTCACGGCTTCCATGTCAAAGTCTTCAGGAAATTCAAAGTAGTTCTCTTCAAAAATTTCGCCGATACGGTTTCGTGGGCCACCGCCTGCAGGGTCAAGGTGACAAAAACTACATTCTTTTCCAAGTTCAGTTGCAAATTCAGGACGCGCCTCCGCACTGGTCTGCCATAAGAGACTGAGCGCGATACTTACGACGAATCCAAGGTGTAGAAACGATGGTACGATGCTCGATATATACCAGCGTTTTGCGCGTCCGATAGTGTGGCTGATTTGCTTCACGTAGTTATTAGAATATATGTCCAAGAGAATCTCCTTGTTTTATCGTAAAATTTAATGGATGTAACATAGTTGGCGAGGTATCAAACCTCGCCAGCAAAAATCCTATTCAAGTTCTGTAAAAACGTAATCGATATCTTCGACTCTGGAGTGGCATCCCCAACACACGCCATCTTTGGCGATGACGCTGAACTCAGCATCCGGTGCGTTTCGGACGTATTCAATGAATTCCCAGTCGTTGTGATCCGGGTCCACACCCGCTTTCTTCCGCATAATGGCGATGAGTCCAACGTAGTCCTTACCGGGACGGTATGCTTCTTTTATAACGATGCTGCCGTCGGGATATGGAAATTGCTGTTCACCGTTCGGTGCGATGTTTTCCCGTGTTTTATTCACATAAACATTTTTTGTCCCGTTGTGTGGGTCCCCACCAGGCACAGGCGGTATCGGTTCTGCGTTTAATTTGAGCCACTGCGTGTACCCTGCCACATCATCAGGTAGACCGGGGAGAGCCACGACCGGTTCCTCAGGTTGCGTAGGTTCCGCTGTGTCCATCGTCTTTTCTTCATCTTGCTGTTCAATGAGTTCTTCTAACTGCTTTTCGGCACAGCTGGCGAAAAATAGACAGGTTATTAGTATTATTGCGAGGCTGGAGAGCCGGTTTCGTGTTTGCGTTTTCATGATAAATACCTCAATTTTTTAGTAGGCGATTTATTTTACTTTACTAACGAAGTTTTCCCAAGATGTCTTTTTATGCGATATATGCCAACTATGTTCTAATCGCACTATTAGTATAAAATAAATTCAGAGGTGTTTCAAGAAAAAATCGTCTATACACTGTTAAAATCGGATGGATGAAAATCCGCCTGCTGATAGTTGAAAACTAACGCCTCATTTTTGTTTGCTATTCTACTCGCTGTTACTGTATTATATCAAGGTAGCAGATACGGTTTTCTGCTGAGGCTATAGATATAAATGGATAATCATAGAAGGAGAGATAACGCAGATAATGCTAAGAAATCTATTTAAGGGTCGTGACAAAAGTGATGTTGCGTCTGATGCTGACGATAAACAACAGAATTGGTTTGACCGCCTGAAGTCCGGGTTAGCGAAAACTCGCAACCAGTTCATGTCTCAGTTATCAGGGTTACTGCAGATCGGGAGGAAAATCGACGAAGACCTGATGGAGGAAATTGAAGAAATTTTAATCCAAGCAGATGTCGGCGTTGATACGACGTTGACGTTAATGGATAACGTCAGAGAACGCGTCAGAGCGGAGGGGTTAAGTGATTCTTCGGAATTGGAGTCTGTCATAAAGTCGGAAATTCTGAATCTCCTTGGCGAGGATGTACCGATACAGGTTAAAGATGAAAAACCGTATACGATTTTGGTGCTCGGTGTGAACGGTGCAGGTAAGACCACAACGATCGGCAAACTTGCCAATCGTTTTGTTACAGACGATCAGCGTGTACTTATTGCTGCCGGTGATACGTTCCGCGCAGCGGCGGAGGATCAACTCGCAATTTGGTGTGAACGCGCAGGTGCGGAACTGATACGCGGCGGCGAAAACGCTGAACCCGCTTCTGTCGTCTTCGATGCGATTCAGGCAGCGAAACATCGCGATGCCGACGTGCTAATCATTGATACCGCTGGGCGGCTACATACCAAAAAACCGTTGATGGACGAGTTGGCAAAAATCGGGCGTGTAATGGAACGAGGGCATGCTGGCGCCCCGCATGAAGTCCTTCTTGTCGTTGATGGAACAGTAGGACAGAACGCTTTGATACAGGCGAAGGTCTTCAATGAGGCAGTACCGATTACGGGGGTTGCTGTTACAAAACTCGACGGCACAGCGAAAGGCGGTATCGTGATCGCAGTGAACGCTGAGATCGGAGCACCGGTCAAACTTATCGGAATCGGTGAAAAACTTGACGATTTACGGGATTTCGTAGGGGAAGATTTCGTTGAAGCACTCTTTGCATCAGAAGAACCTGTGGAGGCATAGGCAGCAAAAAGTCTCTATCACTGGCACGGTCGGTACTTATACCGCCAGGCTCGGCGTATGCGCGCTTTCATGAAATTTGAAATATTAATTCGGTAATTTCTTTGGTAGTCCGGTTCGGTTGCAAACCGAACCTACCGCCAGGCTCGGCGTATGCGCGCTTTCTAAGCGCGCATACTGAAACTCCTAAGAATCTATTTCTTGTAGGTAAGGACGTAGGTGTTTGCGAAGGTTACGATGCGCGTGCAGCAGATGTGCCTTAACCGTTCCATCGGACCTGCCAACGGTCGCTGCAATATCTTTAAGCGATAACCCGTCCCAGTGCCGCAGGATGAAAATTTGGCGCTGCTTTGGCGGAAGGCGACGAACCGCTTTGCGAATATGCGCCCTCAACTCCTTATTCTCAGCCGCTTTCGCGGGAGAATCTGAACGCGGATCCGGAATATTTGCCATCGGCAAATCGCCCGAATCATTCGAGTCATAGAGAAGCACTTCAGATCTCGACTTTTTCCTTAAAAAATCGATACACAGATTGACCGTGATTCGGTAAAGCCAACTGTAAAACTGGCACTGACTCTTAAAATCGCCTAATCCTTGGTAGGCACGGATAAAGGCATCTTGCGTCAGATCTAAGGCATCTTCGCGGTTCGAGATGTAGCGTTGCACCAGACGGTAGGTGCGTTTCTGGTAGCGGGTAAAGAGCGTGTCAAACGCAGCGGTATCGCCTTGTTGAAATCGCTCAATCAGTTCGTTATCATCGTAACACTCTGGAGGAAGGCTTTCAGGGTTTTGAGACTGCATGTTCTCCTCTTAAGCGTCATCGGCCGGGAAAACGACTTCCGTTTCTTGGGAGACGAAAAATCAGAAGTTTAGGTGGCCATTGACAAAAGGTAGTCACTGATTCGTTTGTTTGTGGACACTGCGAAACCAACGTTTATATCTCTGGCTATCTTGAACCATCTGTTGTAGAAGTGTTAACGCTTCGGTCTCTTCGGTATGTGAAGCAGTTTCGAGCAAGGTGAGCAGCTCCTCATAGACTACATTGTCTTCATGGATCAGTGCTGAGAGGAGGCGTTCAATGTTTTCACCATGTCCGAGCAGAGCCAACAGTTGATTCGTGTGACGTATCTCCTCAGAGGCGGCTTGGTTCAGGTACGCCGCGAGTTCATGTTCGTTCTGCTTTTCCGCAATTTGCGCCAGAATCAACCGCATACCGACAAGCTTTGGTTTTGTCTGGGCGAGTTCATCCAAATCGGCTTCAAATCGTTTTTGAAGATAATCGGTGTCGCTCGGGTGCAACTGTGCGTAACTTGGCCAAACCGGCTTTGCCATCACCTGTTTCAGGCGTTTTAGACTACCGATGAGGTTTTCGCGTTCTTCGGGCGATAACTGACCAAAAGTACTTTGCCAAAAATCAGCCGCGTGTTCTACACCTTTGCGGAAAAGTTCTTCAGACTGCGACGTGAGTTTGATCCGAGCACGTCTCCGATCTGTATCGCATTTACGACGGACAACCCAACCGTGACGTTCTAAGCGACTGACTAACCCAGATGTAGTGTTGTGCGCGAGACCTAAATGCTCGCCGAGCTCACTCACCGACATGCCAGCATCACGACCATACCAGTGAAGGTGCTGCAAGGCGTTAAACTGGACAATCGTCAAGCGCTTCGGAACAACTTCCTGGATGAACCGAGATCGGACCGCCGCTTGGGCATGACGCATCACACGCATGACAACATCAATTTCGTTATGGAATTCCGGGTCTTTAGGCATTTTTGGCAACGCTGCAAGCTAAAACTTGCTGTTAAAAGTCAGTGTTGTAAGTGTTATTGCTAACACGTATGCGCTAAAACGGACGATAAAAAATAAATATATCCTATATCGGACATATTTGCCGTCGTATACGATATAATAATTATACCCTCCTTTCAGCTGAATGTCAAATTAAAATGCCAAAAATACACGATTTTAGCGCGTTTTTTAGCCAAAACGTCGTTTTTCGGAGGTATTATAAGCATCTTTCGTGGTTTGGCGGTTTTTTAATTGCTCCCGACGAGGCGTTGTGCCTTTATCTTCCGTTTTCGTTTCGATTTCGGTTTACTTTTCCGTGGCGGCGATGGTTTCTGCTGCGGCACCTGTTCGTTTTCGAGAGGTAGCGTATCTTCTCGGTGTCCTTCTTGTGACGCTACGTACTCAGCGTAGTTACCTTCAAAAAGGGTCGCAGTCCCACTCGGTGTTCCGTCAAAAATCAGGAGTTTCGTCGCAAGATTGTTCAACAGATACCGATCATGAGAAATAATAAAGAGCGTTGCTGGATATTCCGACAGTGCTGTTTCTAACGCTTCACGCGCTGGGATGTCGAGATGGTTCGTCGGTTCGTCAAGTAATAACACATTCGCATTTGCTAATAGCAACTTGGCGAGTTGGATACGACTCTGCTCACCGCCGCTCAGGTTCCCGACCCGTTTGAATACATCATCGCCAGAAAAAAGGAACTTGCCTAAGAAACTACGTATCTCGCCTTGGGTCTGTCGTGGACGAAGTTCCCATATTTCGTTAATAATTTCATTATCTGGGTTGAGTCCTTCCAGTTCTTGTGTATAGTATCCAAACTTGAGCGTCGGACCGACCCATATTTCGCCTTCTGTGGCGGACTCTTCTCCCAAAATCATGCGGAACAACGTCGTTTTTCCGGTCCCATTTGCACCGATAATGCCAACGATATCACGACGGTATATCTCAAAATTTAGGTTTGTGAATACCACTTTGTCCCCGAAGGCTTTGCCGACGTTTTTGCATCGAAGAATATCGTTACCGCCGCGGGTTTCGGGTGTAAAGTTGAGTTTAAGGGTCGGCGCGTCAGGTTTCGGTTTTTCGATATGTTCTAATCGGTTTAATTTTTTCTGCCTGCCTTGTGCTTCGCGGGTCCGCTGCCCCGCCATATTACGACGGATAAAGTCTTCATCATGCGCGATCATTGCCTGCTGTTTTTTGAATTCTCGTTCTCTAACCAGCTTTTCAATGTTTTTAGTTTCAACGTACTTGGCGTAATTCCCGCGGTAGATTTTTATTTTATGGTCCTCAAGCTCCCAGACCTTACGAACCACCTTGTCTAAAAAATATCGGTCGTGTGAGACAACAAGAACAGCACCGCCGTATTCAGTATTGAGATAACTTTCCAGCCATTCGATCCCATTGATGTCGAGGTGATTCGTCGGTTCGTCAAAAAGTAACAGATCCGGTTTTTCGAGAAGCAGCTTTGCGAGTGTCGCCCGACTTTTCTGACCACCACTGAGCACATTGATCGGTAAGTTGAAATCCGTTTCAGCGAAACCTAAACCGCTGAGGATGCGGTTAATTTGATGTTCATAATCGTAACCGCCGAGCGATTCGTGCTGCTCCTGAATCCGTGCGTATTCGGCTAAGAGTTGTGGCGATTCTTCTGTCTCCATCTCCTCTGCTAATAGGAGCATCTCGTCCTCAAGCGCACGCCTTTTTTCAAAGACCTTCAGCATCTCCTGTCTTAACGTACAATCGCGTGCAAGGTCCGGTTCTTGGCTGAGATACCCGGTGCGTAACCCTTTCGCAGCCACAACTCTCCCTTTAAAATTGGAGAGCGTACTGTTTAAAATTTTAATTAACGTTGTTTTTCCAGTTCCGTTACGGCCAATTAACCCAATTCTGTCGCCGTGCTCAATTGCAATCGAAATATCGTCAAGAATTAGGTCAGGGTCATATAATTTGGTGACGTTTTCTAATCGTATTAAAGACATATTTCAAATAGTTGTCAGTTTGCTTTGAAGTGAGAGTTATCAGTTAAGAGAACTTGCGGAACAATCTATCACAGGACTTACGCAAATTGAGGAAATATCGGACGTTTAGACGCAAAAAGTGGTAATTTCTGCCCTTTAAACCCCCTAAATCCCCCTTATCAGGGGGACTTTAAGGCGGAATGCGTAAGTCCTATATCAGATAAAGACTGCCATTCGACACTGCGTGTCAGCATCTCCTTATAGGTGTTTGCACGGTGTGCGTCTGGTCGGCGGATGTTAAATTGTCGAAATCGCCAAAACGCGATGGAGAGTGCAGCGTAGTGAACGAAGCGATCCAAATGTTTCCATTCGCTCTCTGTGAACGGACGCATGGCGTTATAAGCATCCAGAAATCGCTGGACAGTCTCTAAATTCAGCCGATCATCTGATGTATAACAGCACCCGATAATTGTCATGCCAACATCAATGAGCAGTGTATCGTAACAGCCTTCTTCAAAATCGAGGATTGCTACCATCTCTTCACCGTCAAAGAGCGTATTGTCCAAAAAAAGGTCGCCGTGGAGAAGTCCTTTCGAGAGTGGCAAATTGAGAAGCGGTTCGATCTCTTCCAATTGCGATTTTAGCGATTCGACGAACGGGTGTGTAGCAAATTCTGTGTCTTGTACCTCTTTAAGAAAAGGGTGCATCTGTGATATACCCATCGCAAATGGTGGGAGTCCTACAACTGGCGGAATACAGTGCAGTTTTGCCAACGCCTCGCCGAGTTGTGCCAATATATTCGCTGATGGTGAGGGTTCTTCTCCTTGTAGGAATGGGTAGAGCATCACACTCCCAAAGGGCTCATGCGTCAGCGGTTTCTGGTCCTTCGTTAGGATCGGGTACACCGTCGGGTAGCCATACTGGCGGAGATGCTCCAAAAGCCTAATTTGCATGTTGAGTTCTGCTGAATCTTTCTCATCGCAAATTTTCAGCAGAAACTCGCCATCTGTAGTTATCAGTTTAAAGTTGCTATTTCCGAACCCGCCCGGAATTTCTTCAAGTTTCAGCGATGTACCGATCGGGTATTGTGCGACGATGTGCGCGAGTTCTGTCGGTGAAAGAGTGGTATAACGTGCCATGTCCCTATTCCTTAGAAAATCCGTTGATGTAGAAATGGCACGCAAATATAGTCTGCCAACTCAACATTAGCCTTTATTAGCATTTTTGATGGCATCTCGTACAACTATACTAAGACCTACGAGACCGGTTACGAGGACAAACACTGCAAACCATTCCATGTTGCAATTCCTCATTAATGTGTTCCTCTGGGCGTAAGGTTTTACTGTTTAGGGGTAGTTTCTTGCTCCAGTGCTTGGAATTCTGCAGTATTGCGAATACGCTCAAATGCAGGGTCCGCTTTTGCGTTAGAAAGTGCTGCTTTATCCACGCGAATCGCCTCACGTAGGGATGCAATGGATCGCGTGTTCTCTTCTTTGTGTAGATAAGCGACAGCGAGGTTATAATGCGCCTTCGCGAAGTTGGCATCCAACTGTGTCGCACGTTCCCACGCTTGAATGGCTCTGTCGAGTTCGCCTTGATTGCCGTAGACAACACCTAACGTAAAGAACGGCATGACCCATCCCGGTTCGTTCTCGATCGCTAATTCGAGTTCGGTGATCGCTTGTGCAAAGTTACCGTCCTGAGCAGACTGCATACCCCAATTATAGTGTGCGACAGCGACTTCGTTCGGTTCGAGGGCATCCGTGTTTTGGGAATACGGTATCGCTTTTGTGCCACATGCCGTGAGGTAGAGTGCTAAGCCTGCGATTAAAAATAGCGCGCCGAATCTATATAAAGTCATAGTTTTCCCTCCATCGTTCCGGTACATTTTAGCAGAAGATACGGTTAAAATCAAGTGGGTCTGCTATTTTGGGTCAAGACATAGTGTCTCTTTGCGCTGCCTTAAACAAGCAAGTTCAAAATTGGGAGCAAGGTACGCATCGTCGGGACATCTCGGAATGTGAAACCGAACTGTGAGAAATACGCGGAATTCTCAAGTGCCTCAGCAATCAACGGCTTCTTTTCTAACTCCTTTGAGACACCAAGGATAAGGGATACACCTTTCTGTTCAGCGAGTGTGTTAAGTCTTGCAATGAGGTGTCCTTGATGCCACGGATGGAACAACTCAATAGCGGTCTCCACGCCGCTTTTGTGAACGAGTTGATAGTCAGGAAAACAGTAGAAATCGCCTGCTAACGGAAGGAATTGGCTGCCCGGGCGAATCTGCCAATCTTCGGTTTTGTTTCGGAGCATCGTCTGAAAAAGTTGAATGTCTTCGGGGATATAGGCGAGAAACTGCTGTGAAATCGGTTTGATACCACAAGATTCATCGAGCGATAACCGAGAGATCCGCTTGTTCCGAAACTGGATCTCCGCAGTCAGTTCCCATTTCGGTTGATGCAAAACGGCGAGAAAGAAGTTCGCCAGATTCATCCCGTAACGCTTCGTTTTGTAAAACAGGTTGAGCGGTCCGTCCACCGTAATCTCATACAATTCTCCTTCTTTCCGAATTGTGGAGAGGAGTTGGTTGAACCTGAGGTACTTGAACAGTTGTCGGAGTTCAGCGGTCATAGAATCAGAGAGTTTTAGCGTCAGCGAGTTGCAATGAAGAAGTACCCCCTGTACCTGCGCAGCATTATAACGATGAAGCAGGCGTTCAGCAGAAAGCGTATTGAATGTCAAAACCGGTTGGTTACTCGGTAGATCCGAGTAGAGTTTAGCCCCCAACGTCACCCCCTCTTGTGTAGGAGCGATCTCTGGTCGCGATTCCTCTGCTGCGTTTCCCTCTTGCGTAGGAGCGATCTCTGGTCGCGATTCCCTTGCTATTGTCTCTAACACCCTACGTTGATAATCTTCGTAGTCCTGAAACTGTTCTTGTGAAAGCAGACGGCTCGTCTCTGTAAAGAGTTGCTTCCGAAACGCGATCAGTTCTTCGTTGGGTGCCGTATCAAACTCTGTCCGATCTAACAGGAGTTTTTCGAGTCCGCGTTTGATGATCGGTGCCTTTGGTGTGCTATCAATAACCTGCTTACTGGATTCTAAGAGCGTTGCGCGCGGTGTGTTTATTGAATCTTGAAAAATAGAGATCAATTGTTCAGCAACTACCAGTAATTGTTCGTCAGTTGGGTTCACGAACTGTGGTAGAATTTGCCCGCTCTTGATTTTATATTGAAGTAGGTCTTTGGTAAGCATCTCTTAATTATACCTTGCGGTTAAATGACGTGGTTTTGGACGTTAGTACTGTTTTCTTGCATCCGCTCTCCATTTCAGAACGAATTAGGCGATTTTAGACGATACGAATTTTTAAGGCGACTGATAGGCGTGGTGTTGTCTACGCCGTCTGTTGACGAAATGCTCGCCGGTCTGTTTAGAGATGAGTTCGTAAAGCACTGCCTGTTTGCCTTCGCGCTTGCGGAGGATACGCCCGAGCCGCTGCACATGTTCCCGAACACTTCCGCTCCCTGAGACAATAATAGCGACATTCGCCTCCGGTACATCTACGCCTTCATTTAGTACCTTCGAGGTAACCAAAATGGAATAGGTGCCATCACGGAACCCGTTTAAAAAATCGTTCCGCTCTTTGAGTTTCGTCTGATGCGTTAGCACCGGCAGAAAAAAACGCGTCCCGATCTGATATGCTGTATCATTGTCTTGTGTAAAGATGATAATCCGGTCGCCGCGATGTCTCTGAATCAGTTTCCACACCCACTCTTGTTTTGTGGTAGAGGCGAAACTCAGTTGCTTCTGTGTGAGATATGCTTTAAAGGCAGCGCGTCCTTCATCGGATTGGGACGCTTTCCAGAGAAATGTATGCCATCCGCGCGGTGTTCCCATATTGATTTTTGCCTGTTTGAGGAAACTTAAGTAAGTGCGGCGCGCGTCCTCGTACTGTACCCGTTCCGTGTCTTCCATCTCAACCGCGATGGTCATAACACGGTACTCGGAGAGCGTTTTTCCTGAGAGTTCCTGAACCTTTGCTTCATAACAGCACTCACCGACGAGTGCATAGAGGCGGCTCTCTTTTCCATCAACCCGTTCAGGTGTCGCTGTCAACCCCAATCGAAAAGGTGCGATGCTGCTGATGGCGGCGTATTGATACTGTTCTCCGGGTAGGTGGTGGCATTCGTCAAAAACAACAAAGCCGAACCGGTTCCCGTAATGCGGCGCGTGCATGACTGCGGATTGATAGGTCGTCACCGTAATATCCCTTAATTCGTGCTGACCGCCACCGTAGCGTCCGATCTCTTGTCCGAAGTGTTCTGTCAGCACAGCGTGCCACTGGTGCATCAGGTCAATCGTCGGCACATGAACGAGTGTCGGGCGTTGTATGTCTGCGATCAGCAGAATGGCGATAAACGTTTTACCGGCACCCGTTGGGAGACTGACAACACCACGCTTTCCATTGGCGTGCCACGCATCGATCGCTTCCGTCTGGTATGGGTAAGGTGTAATTGATTTTTGATGCGTGAAGGGTTCGATTGTGAACTGTCTCGCTGTGTCCTGATATGAAATGTCGTGGGCGCGCAGCTGCGAGATAATCTTCCGATAGCGGTAGGCGGGTGCTCGAAAGGTGAGCGTACGCACATCCCAACGGATATCAGGCAACTGCAACTGGAGTGCCTCTGGGACATTCTGTAGGACAAGCGTGCCTTTATCGAAGTTGATTTTGAGTGGCGTTTCCATAAATCAGGTCTTTCTCTTTTCGTCGAGATGTATTAAGAAAAAAGTTGGCATTTTTATGAAAATGTGTTAAAATTCTGGTGAAGTTCGTTAATACATAAGGAGTCACACATGGACAATCAAGAATTTCAAAAACTCGTCTTAAATTGGATGGAGCGCGTGGATGATCGCATTAAGCGCGTGGATGATCGCTTGGGTTCACTTGAACAAGATGTAAGTTGGATAAAGGGAAAAATGGAGGGTCGCTCTGAATCATCGTCAACGCAGCGAGCGAACCTTGCTATTGCTATTAGTATTGTTGTCGGTCTTGGAAGCCACATCGGACTCATCATTAGTTGGGTGAAGTAAGAAGCAAATTAGTCTCCTGTCAAGAATGTGTGCAGCTCGTCCTATACCATTTCTCTCCAGTGATCTACCCGTGGTCCAGAGGTAAACACGTGCGCATCCCAGCGGATATCTGTCACTTGTCAAAGTTGATTTTGAGTAATGCCATGATACCTTATACCATATTTTCCGTTTAAATGTCAAACGAAAAATTCTTGCGTTCTTGCGTCTTCCGCTTGATTTTCTGCTGCTATCGTGTTAGAATAGGCGGAAAATCTTAAAGCGAGGAACGAAACCTGTGCCAAAACTTATACTCATGCCGCCACAGAACGCGGAATCACGCCAATGGGCTGAACGTATTCGGAACGAACTACCTGTATATACCGTCGTTTTACCGGAAACAGACGCAGCCGTCGCTGAACACCTCCCTGATGCCGATGCCGTCTGTGGTTGGGTGTCTCCTGAACAACTGCCGTTAGCGAAAAACCTGCGATGGCTACAGAACCCTGCAGCAGGTCCCTTCCCGGGCTACTATTACCCTGAACTGATTGAGCATCCTGTCGTCGTCTGTAACCCGCGCGGTATCTACAACGACCACATCGCACAGCATATCATGATGTTTGTGCTCGCGCTCGCTCGTGGGTTGCCCTATTATATAGACGCACAACATCAAGGTGTCTGGGACAAGGACGCACGTAAGCACCGATATATTGACCTCGCACAGGCGACAGCGTTGATTGTCGGCGTTGGCGGTATCGGACATGAAACCGCACGCCTCTGCAGCGAATTCGGGATGAAGGTGATCGGTGTTGACGCACGCTGGGAATACGAAGTGCCTTTCGTTGAGAAACACGATCCCTCAGAACTCGATAGACTCCTTCCGCTCGCCGACTTTGTGATAACGACGACACCACATACCCCTGAAACCGAAGGAATGTGGCACAAAGATCGGTTTTCCCTGATGAAAAACAGTGCTTATTTCATCAATATCGGACGTGGTAAAACCACAAAACTTGTCGATCTCATCGCGGCACTTGAAAACGGTGTCATTGCTGGATGCGGTTTGGACGTGTTTGAAGTTGAGCCGTTACCCGCTGAAAGTCCGCTCTGGCGATTGCCGAATGTGTTAATAACACCACATATCGCTGTCAAAGATGCAGAGAATCTTCCGGCACGGCGATTTGAAGTTGTCTTGGAAAACGCACGCCGATTCGCTAACGGTGAACCGTTGCAGAACGTCGTTGATAAAGCAGCGTGGTATTAAAAGGCAGGAACGCGTCATTTTCAAGCACAGTCACGAAAAAGGAGGTTAAGCGAAGCGGTAGCATGACAACAGAAAAACAGTATCTTTTGAAAGATGAGCAGATTCGCCATTTTATTCTGAATGGGTATGTCAACGTCACAGTGGATGTGCCGGCACATATCCACGAAACCATCTACAACAAAACTGACGAACTTTTCGCGGGTGCGATTGATTTTCGAGGCGATAGGTATCACAATCCGCTTAATAACGTTTTACCGTTGGTGCCGGAGCTTCAAGTCGTCTTGGAGTCACCAGAGGTGCGCGGCGCGCTGACCGGTATTTTGGGGAACGGGTACGTCATGCATCCGCACCGTCACTGCCATCCAAATTTTAATTGGAGCACGCCGAGAGGGAAAGAGAACGGCGAGGAGCGGTTAATGATGCCGCTGCACAAAGATGGACACGCCGGTGGAAAACGACCCCGCCATGGCACACCGCGCTGGGCAATCCTCTTCTACTATCCGCAACCCTGTCCTGTTGAGCAGGGACCGACCTGCATCATACCCGGAACACAGTACATCCGAGAGTTCATGTTGGAGGGCGAACGCCTGCCGCACGAAGTGCATACCGAAGGTGAAAACGGGATACGGCTGCTCCGTGAGAATTTCTTAAATCGAAACATTGTTCCAATGTCTGGTGAACTCGGCACCGTCTGGATTATGCACTTTGACATGGTCCATTCGTTCCTTCAAAGCTATGCTTCCCTGAATCGCTACGGTATGAAGTTCGTCTTTATGCGGACCGAGCAACCGACAGCACCTTCTTGGGACAGTAAGACGGCTATGTGGCAACCTCCCGAAGTCAATCATGTCCCTTACGATGCCGAGATCCTCTGGACGTATATGTGGAATTGGATGTACGGTAAAACGGATCTATATGAAACAGCGCGTCCAGATACTAAGATGGATGTGGTATCAGCGATCGCGGCGTTGAATACGGACGACACCGCCGCACGTATGGAAGCCGCGAACGCTTTAGGTTTTATGCGTGAAGCTGCTGCAGGAGCGGTTCCGGCACTCGTCAACGCGCTTGAAGATAGTTACGAACCGGTACGACGAAACGCCATCTATGCACTTGGAGTTATCGGTGCATCGGCTGTTGAATCGCTCAGCGATGCACTTGAGGCAGAAAAAAAGGCGTTTGAGATGGAGCCGATTCTCCATATCTGTGACGCTGCGCACGGACTCGCCGCTATTGGTGCGCCTGCCGTGCCTGCACTGATCGCGGCGTTGAAAGATGAACGTGAGAATGTCCGCGCATCTGCAGCGTATGCGCTCGGTGAAATGGGACCCCTTGCAGCTGAAGCCGTTGACGGACTCATCGCCTTGTTAACCGATACATCTGAAGAGGTGCGTCAACATGCAACTTCGGCATTGGGTATGATCAAAGTGCCAGCATCCAGGACGGTACCGGCTTTGGTACAGGTTCTGGAGGATCCAGAGGATACAGATTTAGCATTTTTTGCTGCGCAGGCTTTAACGCGTATTGGACCCGACGCAACAGAAGCCATTCCCGCGTTGAGCGAAGCGCTCATGAGCGAGTCGGCTTATGTGCGTGGATTTTCTTCGGAAGCATTGAGCCGAATCGGGACTGTCGAAGCGTTGCAAGCACTCGTACCCTTCTTACGGACATCGCGTTGGTTCAATTACAGCAGAAGGCATGTCCCGGCTTTCCAAATTGAACTCAAAGAGGCAGCATCTGCACCCCATGACGCGGATTCCGTCGCGAAACTGATTCAAGAGTGGGCAGAACAGAAGGACATCCAATTGCCGAAGACACAAGAGATTTTTCAGGATTCCGAGACGCGTTTTGAAGTAACTTTCAACGACGGCAGACGCGTGACCGCAAGGGTTGAAGGGAATATCGTAAACCTCTACCATAGGCCCCGTATAGTGGATGGATTTTAAAGCGTATCAGTAAGTGGTATGATATTTTCTAAACTTTTCTTTCTGCTATGCGTCTCAAATCAATAGCAGGACTTACGTAATTTTGACTGCAGCCTATTGTGTTAGATGAAAATCTTCGGAAAACACAGGGTCTTCTGGCACAAACTGGGAAGTATGTGCTACAAAAGAGCAGTATGCGTAAGTCCTAAATAGTTAAAAATTGTTTGTCGTTTTACGGCAGTTGATCTGCAGGTGGGATTTTCCTACCTCAAATATTTTTGTAACCGACGAACACCATTTTACGTTTTTCTTCCAAATTAGGACATTTCGAGGATCTTGAGATGTCGAAATTGACTTTAAAACTCGTAAATACCAAAAAGACTGCCCTCTATAATGCGATGGGATGCAGGCACGGTAGTATCCACTACAGAAGACGCTCGCGATCGAGAGGTCGTCAGCGCCACAGCCTCGCAACGCTTTTGTGGTATGCTATCAACGTTTTCCCAAAACGAAAATAACGGGTAATGCTATCGCAGCCCTCGTAAAAATTACTGAAAATGTCCCAAAAATTGCCCCATCATAATCTGTATAGGGAAGACAGCGGATGTTGTCTCTACGCGTTCAGTGTTTGATAACTGCTCGTAAATTCATCGTCTTTATAGGAGAGGGATCTTTGTTGAAAAGGTCCCTCCTTTTTTGTCAGCAGTTTGTAGGAAAATCTAAAGGTTCATTGAAACTTTCAAAGTTAATCTATCCAAACTCATCCCTGTTGTTTTCAACAGGTTTACTGTTGATTTTCTCCTCCAAATTTGCTAAAATATCTGCTAAGATTTAATCGAAGGAAGCGATGATATAATGGATTGTATCTTTTGTGCGATTGTTGCTGGTGAGATTCCGGCGTTTAAAGTTTGTGAAGATGAACACGTCTTCGCATTTATGGATATTGCCCCCGCCACCCCAGGGCATACCCTCGTGATACCGAAGCAGCACTATAGAAATATCTTCGATATGCCTCCGGAGATTGGTGGTAAAATTATGCAAGCAGCGATTCCGATCGCAAATGCGATCCGGACGGCATTGAACTCGGATGGGCTTAACCTTTTCCAGTCCAATGAAGCCGCAGCGTTTCAGACCGTTTTCCATTTCCACCTCCATCTAATCCCGCGATGGAAGAGTGATCCGCTTCGGAAGCAATATTGGCAGCCAAGCGAAGGTGATATGGACGAAATTGGCGACATTGCGGCAAAGATTCGGGATGCTTTGTAGAAGCGGTTCATAAATCGTTTTTTGTTCTGTACCCATAGATCCTTAAACCTTTAATTCCTCTGTCCTGTCGGAAACCCGATTCAGGAAAAAATCGGAGCAGAAACGTAATAAGTAAAAAATTATGAATATATTGATTACCTCCGCTGGTTCCGAACTGGCGCGCAACGTATCAGGCGCATTGGCGCAAGAACATACGCTCCGATTAACGGAGTTATATCCGGTTGAGGATGTTGAAGGCACGTTTGTGCAAAGCGAACTGGGGCACGACGAGTCAACCAACGAATTGGTACGCGGCATGGATACGATTATCCATATTGCCGAAACACCACCTAATCTTCTCACTGAAGCCGAGCAACCGGAGAATTACGCCATCGACTACCAGACGCGCTGTACCTATAATTTATTGATGGCAGCAGTCGCGGAGGGTGTGAAGCACTTCATTTATGCAAGCACACTCCTCCTTTTCTACCAACACGGTGAAGATTGGACAGTCACAGAGAGTTGGCGACCACGCCCGTCTGTCGATAGTTTTGTGCTTTCAAAGCATCTTGGGGAGTTCACATGCAGGGAATTTGGTCGTGAAGGTAAGATCAACGTGACATGCCTCCGGCTCGGAAACCTCATCACTGCTGATGCCGCAGCGACAACCGAGTATGATTCAATGTGGCTTGAGATGAACGATGCCGTCGCTGCTTTCCGATGTGCGCTTGAATCTTCGTCATCGTGGCGGATATTTCATATCCAGTCAGAGTTTCCGGGCTCCCGTTTTTCGATCGGAAAAGCCAAGGGACATCTGAAATTCGAGCCGACATTCGTGCCAGCACAGGCAGAGGAGGTATAACGATGAAAGTACTCATTTTGGGTGGTAACGGTTATCTTGGACCGCATGTCGTCAAGGCGTTGGAACCTTATTATACACTACGCGTTACGGACATCAACGATATTGAGACGAAGCACGAATCGATACACATTGATGTCGGTTCGTTGGATCAGGTAATGCGTGCCGCTGAAGGAATGGATGCAATCCTCAACTGCTCTGTCCTCCGACACGATAGACAGTTGGCTTTCGATGTCAGCACACGCGGATGTTATAACACAATGCGTGCTGCTGTCGAACACGGGATCCGCCGCGTCATCAACACAGGACCCCATTTCACGATTCAGGGTGATAGTTATACCACCTACGATTATGAGATTAACCCAGATGTCCCGCCGCATACAAGTACCGGACTCTATCCGTTGACAAAAGGCTTAGGTCAGGAAATCTGCAAAATCTTCACCGAGCATTACGATATCTACGTTCTCTGCTATCTGTTCCTCAGTTTCCGTGAACATGAAGATCAAGCGGAAGGCACGGATCTCAACCCGTTCTCTGTCAGTTGGCGCGACGCAGGGGAAGCGTTCCGATTGGGTTTGGAGATTGATCTGGAAGAACTTCCGTCGCGCTGTGAGATTTTCAACATCTTCGCAGATCTACCGCACCAACAGTTCTCCAACGTCAAGACGAAACGTATCTTAGGTTTTAATCCGCAGGATAACTTTGAGCGGATGTGGCATAAGAAGGAATAAGTATGCGGCAGATCCAACTCCTCGCGCATCGCGGCGGTATGGGACGCGCACCAGAAAATACACTTGCCTCTTTCAAACAGGCGTTGGCAGACGGTGCCGATGGATATGAATTTGATGTCTGTCTCACCGAAGATAAGCAACCGGTGCTAATCCACATTGACTTCAACAGAACCGATATACGGGAAGCGACTGGCTGTAAAACGCCGCTCAGCGAACTGAAATGGAAAGATGTACAGGAATTAAAAGTGGATAACTCGAATGAACCGGTAGCACACCTCGATGATGCACTCCGGTTTGCACGTGAGAACCAGATGCCGTGTTTTATTGAGCCAAAATCGGACATGCCGGAATTGCTACCTATCATCGTTGAACGGGTGTGCCATTTCGAGGTCGTCCACCTCACCAGTATTCTTACCTTTTACTTCCGAAGACATCTACTCGTTGAGGCGAAACGTTTAGAGCCAAAATTACAGACGAGTGCGATTCTCATCAATCCGATGGCGAATTTCCTTAAGGCAGCCGCCACAATTGATGCGAACCGCATCATCATGGGGTGGACAGGCATTAATCATTTTCAACTCTATAACGCTTTCACACACGCCGTTACACGTCAAGTTGAACGACTTCGGGCAAATGGGATTTTTGTCGAAGCCGGTTTTATCCAAACGGCAAAGGATGTCGATTGGGCTGTATCCGCACGTAAGGCAGGCGGCGTTGACGGTCTTTGGGTGGATGATGTGCCTTATATCAGACGCTGTCTCCAGGAGATTTAACCGTATCCTACGAAAAGAAAAAAATATGAATATCGCTATCTGCAACCCGTTGTTAAGAACGCCGCTCTCCCTTATCGTTGATGATTCGTGTCCGGTCATTAATCTGACTTATTATTGGATACAGCAACGACACGCTTGGAAAGCACGCCATCAACCGGGTGTGCTACCTGACCGTTGGGAAGGTGATGCCGCGCAATTCAGGAAAGTCCCACCGACAATTCCCGCAGATTTTGCGGCAGAGTGGGCAGAATGGTGTTGGGAAAACGGCGTGAAAGGTAAATTCAGCCTGATTCCGTATCCTGCTGGAATGGGACGCGTGGATGAAGGATTCCCCGAATTTTCGACACTGGAATATCACGCATGGCTGCGAGTTTACCGCGAACTTATCTGGCCCAGTTTCGATTTGACCCCCGAAATGCTTACGCATACGGCTGTGGTTGATCTGGAAACGTTCACGCTCACCGAGGAGTGGGAACAGGTAGAATGGGTGGACCCGCCCGTTGATGAGAGACTCACAGACTACATCATCACAGCGATGGAGATGCTCGATAATGTCGGCATTCCGTGTGAGGGCGTGACCAGCCCGGGTGCGTTCGGAAAACGCCAAGAGGCGGCATACGCGAAAGCCGTCCTGACTGCCTCTCAACATGTCAATAACAACCCGCGTCCGTTCTATTTCCTGTGGTTGAAGCATGATGAACTGCCGGATGTACCTATCTGGTATGCTGAAAAGGAGAACGGCATCGCTATCGCGAGTGTTGTCTCATGTGCGGGCGATTGGTTCGGCGGATGGACAGGCTACGATTTAGGCGATGCGGATCGGTTTATCACGGAAGATGGACAAGGCGGCCGCTTGCCACCTATCCTCGAAAAGGAACTTCCGTGTGTCCTCGTCGGACATTGGCCCGGATTCTATTTCAACGGCGAAAAATTGGGGTTCGATATATTGAAGACCGTCAAGGCACGGCTCGACGATTATGATCCAGATGGCACAAAAACGCTCTGGATGAAAACATCGGAAATTGGGCACTATTGGATGGCACGTGAACTCACCGATATCTCAATCTCGGAACAAAAGGCTTCTTTCCCCCCTGAGAAGGGGGGTAGGGGGGTTGTGCAAGAGATTTATCTTTCTACCCAATTCCCCACAGCAAATTTCACTTTGGCTATTGATATGCCGATACGCCACATTCAAGTCAACGGATGGGATTTGCGTGAAGTGCGTTCCCGTCGTGATTTTCAGAGCAATACATTTCTCTGTGAAGACAAGCAGACGTTTGTCGCTTTTGATTTGGAAATTGGTGATACAATTCTTGGGCTCATCGTATAAAAACGTGAGTTTGCTAAAAGCATGTTGTAGGGCAAACTTTCCAGTTTGCCCCATAGCACACAAACTGGAAAGTTTGTGCTACAGGGGTCGCAAGGTGGGCCTTCGGAGAAATGACTTGTTATTAGCCGCACATCATTTATTATCAAAGTTGCTCCGTCCAACCTTCCATACTTCCATCTCTTTTTCTAATTCTTTTGTGGCTAAGGTATGAGAATCCTACCTCCACTCGCAATAACAGTCGAACCTGTCATATAACTCGAATCTTCGCTCAGAAGGAACGCGATCACATCTGCCATCTCATACGGTTCACCCAGCCTACCGAGCGGTGTCGTGGAGCGTAGCTGCTCCACCATTTCTTCCGATACTTCACCTAACATATCCGTCGCAATCGCACCGGGTGCAACCGAATTGATGCGAATATTATGCTGTGCAAGCGGTCCACAACACGATTTCGTCAGCGAGATGACACCTGCTTTCGCCGCTGCATAAGGCAACTGGTTCGGACGGACTGCCAACGCAGCAATTGACGACACGTTAACGATACGTCCAAATTGCCTTTCAATCATTCCCGGTTTAACTGCCCACAACACGTTGAAGGGACCCGTCAGATTGACAGTTATAATCCGATCCCAATGTTCAGGTGTAAGTTCATCAAACGTCATATCACCGACATCGCCTGCGTTGTTCACGAGCAGTTCTATTGTACCGAGTTCCTCTGTCACGGTTGCGACCATTTTGTTCACGGCATCTCTATCGGCGATATCGGCTTGCACAGATATCGCTTCCTGCCCCATGTTGCGAATCTGTTCACAGACCGCTTCCGCTTTATCAATCGCTCGTGAATAGTGGACAGCAACGGTCGCGCCTTCACCAGCAAGTTTCAGCGCAGTCGCCTTTCCGATACCACGGCTTCCACCGGTTACCAATGCAACCTTACCCTTGAATTTCATTAAAGTTAGCTAACCTCCGCACTGTAGGGTTTTGATCTGAACAAAGATCGAAACCCTTTTTTTGTATCTATTGCCTGCTAACAAATATAACACAAAACAGCGGCAACGTCAACATTGTAGTATCGCAGTCTGTCTTTTAGCTCCTTTTTTTTTCCACGGTTTCGCCTCAAAAATTAAGTCTTTAAAGAGCAGTTAGGTGATAGTTTTAAATTTCTGTTCCATTGAATTTACATTGACTACCATTGATACATATCTTTTCCTATAAGGTTAGACCTGCCGATACAAGTCTACCCCAACACTTGTAGGAGAAATCCTTTACGCCGACTACATACGACATTTTTGGTGCAGCAAAATAAAAAATCGCACAATTTTTGTAAAAAAGGCGTGTTTTTTACATCGCAGTGACCTTTTTTCTTTTTTTCAAGGTCTGGTTGTTATGAATGGACACAGAGTACTCAAAAAACCTCTCAGATGGAATATTACTAACGCGTATTCAGAATGGAGATGATGACGCACTTGCCGCCCTCATAGAGAAATATGAGCGGCTGCTGAAAACTATCATCCATTATGAGATCCACAATGCCGAGGAAGAGGCGGATATCTACCAAGAAACCGTCTTGGCGATTGTACGGCGCATCCGTCGGCAAGCAGATGACATAGACTCTGCAAAACAGTGGATGAAGCAGATCGCGCGTAGCAAATGCAAAGCGTTCCTCGTGGATGCCAAAAAACGCGGCATCATAAGGGAAAATGCTGACGAGGACTATGGCTTCGCCGCTGAGCAAGAAAGGCAACGAGGTTTCCAAAAGTATTACCTGCAGGAACGCATCCATGAAATCCGAGAGGTTGTTGAGACGATGGGTTCCATTTATGTAGAAGTTTTTGAGTTGTGGGAACTGGGATTGACGGAGGCTGAGTCAGCAGGTGTACTAAAGATTCTGCCAAACACCGTAAAGTCTCGGCGGAACAAGATACGAAAAATCGTCCGTGAACGCCTCAGTGTGTCGCTTCCATCGAAAAAAGGGAAGTGAACCTGCAACTCAATCGGTTGATTGTTTGTTTACTTAATTTGTACACATACTTAATTTGTACACATATTCTAAGGAGAATATATAATGTTTTTACGAATTCTAGCCTGCGTTTTAATCGTAATGTTTGTGGGAACGATTGTACCCTTCCAAGCAGATGCTGCAGATAAAGGTAAAAAAGGAGGAAAGTTAAAAAAAGGGCTAGGGGGTCTAATTCTTGATTATGCAAAGGATAAGGCGGTGGACGCACTTACGGAAGCCGCTGAAGCCGTGAAGGAAGGTGCTGAATGGGTTAGGGATACCTTTGGCATGGATAGCGGCACTTGTGGTGGTGAGGCATGGTGTGATGGCTGTGGGACGCCTATAACGCTCTATTTTAATAGTGGCTCTTGTTGTGATCCATGTATGGGTTATTTTGATTAACCTTATAGTAAAATCGGAAAATGTGTTTACACTTCGCACCCTCGTAGGGGCTGGGTAACCCAGCCCTTACGACTTCCTGTGTGTGCAAATAATTATGGGATTTACTATAAAGCAATTCCACCGGTAACGCCTAAAACATTTACTGATTAGGTTAAAGATTTTAATCCAAAACGCGCGCAATGTGTGCTTTCGTGCAGAGTTACCCTCAGATTAATAGAGCATCCATGCTCAGCGAACACAATTAGATATGGTATCAACAGTTGTTGCTACCATATCTAATTGGCTCTGCTACAAACTTATGGTTCGAGCCGTGTCAATTTTTGTTTTTAAATCCTGTCATTCCAATAGTAGATACCTTGCTTTTGGTGCTGCTACACTAATTTTCGGTGTTTTACTATTGGCCTTCTGGATACGTATTCAAGGCGTGGGTAATATTCCAACGGGACAATTTACCGAGACCGATGCTTATCTCTATTATTGGCAGGCACAACTTGTCTTGGAACACGGACGATTACCTGAACGCGATATGCACCGATGGTTGCCATACGGCAGAGATTTAAACCAAACTTTAAATCTTTATAGTTATGTTCTTGCTTATATCTACAAGGCACTTGCCCGCGGCTGGCCGAACATTTCTCTTTATGACATTGCCCTTTATGCGCCAACTGTCTGTTTTGTACTGGGACTTGGTGCACTTTGCGTTTTTCTCTTTCGTGCCTTCGGAATCTTCTTTTCTAGCACTGTAGGTCTGCTTTTGGCAACTCTCCCAGGGACCATTGAACGCAGTACTGCCGGATTCAGCGATCGCGACAGTTGGTGCCTGATGCTTGGTATTTTGGCTATTATAACTTATCTTGTATCCTTGCAGGTGAAGCATTCGCGTCAACAACTATTGTGGACATTTGCAAGTGGGATTACTGTTTTCTTTGGTGGACTTTCTTGGGAAGGCTTTGGTGTTTTTCTAATTGTCATCCTCTGCGTTGAGTTGTGGAAATTCCTAACATCTGAAACAGAAGAAGGTTTGGGATATTACTTTATCTGGATATTAACATTTGTACCAGCCCTTTATTTTGCCTCCTTTGCCTATCGGAATGGTGAGGGTTTTGCAAAGCACATATTTGTCTTAATGCTAATTTCACCATCGGTAATTTTCTGCCTCCGTGTTCTTCGTTATCTACTATTGACAAAAATGCCATTAGTAAAGAAGCACTTACCGTCTGCTCAAATCCTTGCACTAATTTTGACCCTTGTAGGTCTTGCTCTTGCAATCAGTTACATTCTAAGTCAATTTGACACCTTCGTTGAAACCACCGTTCCATTCAGTCAGAACAGACTCATGCAAAGCGTGACGGAACTCCAGACACCAAATTTCAAATATTGGCTCTTTAGATACGGAAGCATTTTTTTCTTAGGCAGCCTTGGGCTCATATTGTGTTGGAGGAAATTTAATAGGCTCTTCCTTCTCCCACTTGTAATGCTTGTCCTAACTACCTTTTTCAGGGAACCGCTGAATAGGTTGTGGGGAGTATCATTCGGAAATGTACTTTTTTATATTGCTATCGCTAGCTGTGCCATTGGCTTTATTCTTATTCTTGTGTGGAGGCAAAAAACACACAGTCCTCATCAACTCGTTTTAATCGCTTTTACTGCATGGTTCATCACTTGGGTTGCTCTGACACGTGATGCCAAACGCTATGACTTCTTTATTGGTATACCGTTAGCGTTCTTTACAGCACAATTCATCCAATTTGTTTCAGAAACGCTGATTGAGAAGTTTCAACTAAAATTAAAGCGACATACCTTGCACAGACATATAAAAAATACCATCCCCGTATTTCTACTAATTCTCTTTATGTTTTTTCCACCCATTTTAGCCCATACCTACCGTTCGCATTATTCCGCGACCCAGATGCGCAGAGCAATACCTGGGAATAGTAGTTTAGCAAAGGTTTTTCAGTGGATGAAAGCAGAGCTTCCTCCTACTGCTGTTGTTGCTGCTCATTGGAGATACGGCAGCCAACTCAATGTTCTTGGGGGTGTTAAAACTATCACGGATCAAGATCATTATATTCAGCATTGGATACATCTCTACATGCAACACGTCCTCTTTACCCACTCTGAACGCGAGGTATTAGAATTCTTAAAAACCCACGGGGCAACTCATCTGATGTTGACTAAAGGCGAGCCAAAGAAAACTGGGTTACGTGGCAAGTTAAGCGATGCTTGGGAACCTGTTTATCCAACAATTAACTTCAAGGAAGCAGATGTTAAAGTCTGGAAAATTTACTACCCTCCTGGTATAGAAACAAAGGCAAAATACCTTGCAACAGATCCTGAGGAATAAGTCCGTATGATTGTAGAGCAGTGATTTTGTTTTCTATAAGGATATAAGTTTCAGGCACATCTTTGGATAAACAATCAGTTTGATTTTTTATTGACAATTTTTGTCAGAAGTATTATTATGAACGTAAGTTGAAACATAAGTCGGAGCGGTTTAGAGAGGACATCCCTAATTTTTATATCATTACCAATCAATACCCTCAACGGAGCAAGAGAGATGAAAACAAGTTTGCATAACATCATAACCATCGTTGTGAAACCCAGAGCAGTTTTCACGCGCCTTAAAGATGAACCAAAATGGGTTGTGACACTTATACTTTGTTGTATTGGTGTTACTATCATAATGTGGGCAACCGCACCTTTTGAAACACATATCATTTCCTACAACACAGCGGAAAAAGTGGAAGATGTTAATAAAATGGCAACTACCGATCGTATAATCGAACTTATAGCTGAGATCATTAGCGTGTCTGTTGTCATACTGATTTTGATCGTCGTATTGAGTTTGTTGTTTTGGGCAGTTGTACGCCTTTTTAGAATAAACAGAACCGTTCTCAAGTTCAGTCACATCTATGTGGGTGTTGTACACCTTGCATTAATTAGTGTCTTTGTCTGGGGTATCAATACGGTGTTGCTTCTCATTTTTAAAAGTCCACAAGATGTCCATACAGGATTAGATATGCAAATGATTCCAGGGCTTCATCAGGTCGGAGCTTTTCTGAAAAATGAGGAACTATTAACATTTTTGAGTGGGTTCAACATTTTGAGTCTGTGGGAGATTGCTATTTTGGCAATCGCTGTTGAGGTTCTCACGGAGATGAAGAAACCTCACTCCATTTTTTGGGCGACGTTTATTTGGCTAGTCTCACAGGTTTTAGGATCTCTACGTTTTTGAGTGGGTTCAACATTTTGAGTCTGTGGGAGATTGCTATTTTGGCAATCGCTGTTGAGGTTCTCGCGGAGATGAAGAAACCTCACTCCATTTTTTGCCGACATTTATTTCGTTAGTCCCCAGTTTTAGTATCTCTACTTTAATGAGGGCGGGACTTTAGTCCTGTCTACCCGACCCAAAATTTCGATGCGTCTACGATAAGGATATGGGATATCTATTATCCGCTTGGCATCAAAATTGATATGAAATACCTGAAAACCGGTGTCCCGGAAATAGATCGGAATTTGCAGGTTCCATAAAGTTCCTATTGTCTATAAAAGATCCTGCAGCTGCTCCCACACATCCTCTGGCACCGGTATCGTCGCAGCAGCGAAGTTCTGCTCTACCTCTGACGCATTCTTAGAACCGGTCAGGTTCATCGCAATCCGTGGTTGACGAAAACAGAATTGAATAGCGAGGTTCAATAGGTTCAAATCGTTATCGGTTGCCCACTGATAGAGTCGATGTGCTTTTTCGGCATCACGGCCATCTAAATGTACCCTTTTGACGGAAATATCCGGCTCAACGCCAGAAAGCAATCCCATCGCAATCGGACTGCCGTTAATAACGCCGATGTCGTTTTCAGCGGCAAAAGGTAACAACCATTCGTTTGCGGTTTGACTCAGGAGTGTGTAATCCAAGTACGTTAAAATTACATCGACAACACCGGTCTCTATAGCGATCTTATGGAATTCGTGTTGCCGCACACCGAGTCCGATAAATTTTATCAATCCTTCCTCGCGCATCCGTTGAAGTTCGTCCAACGCACCGCCTTTCGCAACGACGGGGTCCATGCTGTCGGGGTCATGCACTAAGCAGACATCGAGATAATCGGTGTTTAACAACCGCAGACTATTTTCGACGCTTCGGCGTGTGCCTGCAGCACTATAATCACCACGCCATTCGGGATGTGTACCTGTCTTTGTGGCGAGATAAATCTTCTCCCGCCAGTTTCCATCAGCGAGTGCAAGCCCGACCCTTCTTTCACTTTCACCGTAGAGCGGTGCGGTATCCAAATAATTGATACCCAGATCAATCGCTCGGTGCACCGCCTCGACGGCTTCATCGTCGGTAACCTCGCTTCTACCGAGTCCTGCGCCACCCATACCGAGGCATGTGACCTCTAATTCCGTGCGTCCTAACCGCCGCCGTGGCAACGGATGCGTGTGTGTTGACATAATCTTGCCTTTCTTAATAAGCGGGCACTATAGAATTATTCGCTTTTCCGCTTAAGAATCTGTTGGATTTCTATCTTCAAAATCGGAATATTTGATTGCACTACACTCCAGACAACTTCGAGATTAACATCAAAGTATTTGTGAATGAGGATGTCTCTCAATCCAGCAATTTTCCGCCATGCGATACTTGGATGCTTTTCTTGAACTGAATCAGGGATCTGTTTAACGGCTTCACCAATGATTTCAAGGTTTCGGATGACCGCGTCAATCCGCATCCGATCCGTTTCAAAGTTCTCGCGTGTAACATCCTGGACGTAGCCTTGAATCCGCTCTATTGCCTCTAATATATCCTCAAGGTAGATGTCAGAGTCCCGGGACATATTCAATTTCCTTTTCGATACGTGGTCGCAAGCGTGGTTTCAGCGAATCCGAGATGACGAGGTCAATCTTTTTCTGAAACAGGTCTTCGAGAAAGATGCGGAGATCCATATACCGGTCAAATGACACTTCCTCAAGTTCTACAAGCAAATCAATGTCACTCTCACTATGAGCAGTATCTTTAACATAGGACCCGAAAAGTCCAAGGCGTTTTACACCGTATTTTCTCAACGTGTTCTGGTGGCTGAGAAGCGTCTGTTTAATCGCACTTTTGGTGAGGATTGCCGTATTCATGTTTGTGTTCCCTATTACGATATAACAGGATATGCCTACAATTTTAGACTGCTGTGAATTCTCTGTGTAAATGTCCACGGCGGGCATCGGGATGAATCACGCTCACCCACTGTACGCCTTTAACGACATCGTCTGGGGTATGTCCATGCTCAACGCCTTTCGGCGTGATAACCATATCTCCCGGACCAATACGATAGGATTCGGATTGACCGTCCGCCGTTCGGAGCGTCACCGTCGTTGTGCCTTCCGTGAAATACCAATACTCGTCAAAATCGTGGTAATGAAGTTCGGTCGGATTTTCTTTTGAAACAGCGAAGGCACCAATTGTCGTCATATCTGGGGTATCCAAGATTTTTCCGAGCGCGTCGTTGACGCGCTCTCCCTTGCCAAGTCTAATAACGCAAAGATTCGTATCCATCTCGCCTCTCCCTTTTATAGTTAAACAAGGAAACGTAGTCCGTAATGTAATGGAGGACGGTTTTACGGAAAGTATGTCAAAATCTAAACACATCTTACCGAACCGCAAGGTAAAATTAAATTACCCCGATGTCTTTCAGGTGTTGTAGCGAATCTGCCACCCGCGCTTTGGCACCCGCTTCGTCAAGGTTTTCGCCTTCGATACCCTCTAATTCCATCGTGAAGGGACCGTAGAAACCGGCATCGTTCAATGTCTGGAAGACCGCCTTGTAATCAACCACGCCTTCACCGAGCGCCGGGAAATGCCACGTCCGATAGCCGCCGTTTGTGTCCTTAAGGTGGACCGCGCCGACGTGTGGAATAACTTTCTGAACTTCCGAAACGGCGGTTACATTGTGGTTATAATAATAGACGTTCCCTGTGTCGAAATTGACACAGATATTCGGGTGGTTAACGGCTTGCATCGTCTCAAGTGCGATATCGCCGTTGTGTATTAAATCTGGGTGCGTTTCCAGACAGACCTTAATCCCGCCCGGCGCGGCGTTCTCTCCGATCGCGCGGAGCCGATCGTACACGGCATTTTTGTCCGTATCACCGGCATGGACACTGACAAATATGATCTTCACACCCATCTTATTGGCAATCTCCAACGTCGGTTGGAAATCTGAGACAGCCGTTTCGGACTGTATGTCACATCTACCGAGCAGACTGGTGGCGGTCAGTCCGTGTGTTTTCAGTTCTGACTGGACCGCATCAACGGATTCAACCGAAGGCACACCGATTTCCACATTCGTTAGACCGATTTCCGCCAAGTGTGCATACGCACCCTCACGAAACTGCCGATAACTACCTAAATTGCAAGCAATAATATTTTCCATGTTTTAAATTTTCCTTGCCCTTGGGGCAAATGGGTTCGGAGTTTGATGTGCTTCTCCGTATACCCGTTTTTCGCTTCGTTCCAAACGACCTAAGGGATTTTTCGTAGCACTGTATTGCTCAATAGAATCTCGATTCCCAACAGTAGGACTGCAGGTATCAAGAAATATCCGACCAGTTCTTTGCGAACGATGGTGTTGATTGTCTCGAATTTCGTCTTTTCAAATCTATCAATTTCCGCATAAATCTGCCTCAACGATTGCGTATCTGTCGCGCGAAAATAGATGCCACCTGTTGCGTTAGCAATCTGCTTTAGCGTTCCCTCGTCGAGATAGGTTAGTACCTCTCGGTACCGCTTGCCGAACGTCGTATCGGCATAAGGGATACGCGCGCCCCCCTCTTTTCCCATACCTATGGTATAAACCTTAATCCCGTCAGCTGCTGCAAGCGATGCTGCCGTTTCGGGTGCGATACTTCCGGCGTTATTTTCGCCATCGGTCAAAAGGATAACAATCTTAGTTTTCGATGCGAAGGCGCGGAGCCGATGCGTGGCTGTCGCAAGTGCATCACCGATAGCCGTTCCATCCTCTAACTGCCCAATCTCTACATCGCTAAGGAGTTCCGCCAGCACTGAGTAATCTAATGTCAAAGGACAGAGCGTGAAGCTTTCACCCGCAAAGATAACCAATCCGATGCGGTCGTTTTCGCGATCTGCAAGAAACGCCTTGATAACCGATTTTGCGGTTTGAAGGCGGTTTGACCCTGCAAAATCCTCCGCACGCATGCTTTCTGAGATGTCAAGGACTAAAAGAATGTCGATACCCTGCGCGATGCTGTGCTCACGGCTTTGCGAAAGTTGTGGCCGCGCGAGCGTAATGATGAGCAGCGCGAGCACAATGAATCTCAGTACCTTCAATAGCGGCATCGCTTTAACCGAAACGGATTGCCGCATCTTCTGAACACCGGCTGCGAATCCATGGTTAAAGTCAGAAAAACGGATAACAGGGCGGATTGTCCTTCTCGGCAGCCGTCGCTTTATGATAAGCATCAACGGAATTACAATGAGCAAAATTAAGAAGATCGGCGACGCTAATTCCATGCGTACTAAACCCTTTTTGTTCGGGAACTCCACTCGTTACCAGGTAGAAGGGATGTGTTTCGATGCGAACCTTGCTGTCGCATTAGACGGAGTCCACATAGCACACAAATCCCGATCCCGATGGTGTTGACGATAAGGAACGTTATCCAGTCAATATACGGCAGGGATGTCGCCATAAAATATAGGATGTAACCGAAGATCGATGCGAGCGGTCTCAAGCGGCCTGAAAAGAGTGTACTACCGAGCGTAAGAAAAATCGCCGCTTTACCACAGAGTGCTAACGGTAGAAGGAGCGACAACACCAGCAACATAAACGGAACACCAACAATTGAAACCGTCAGTAACGCAAGAATCAACGGTATCACAGCCAACATCGTGAGACTGAAGAGTATACTTCCAATCGGTCGATGTGCAAACAGTGTACTCACGGCGTTTATCGGCTTCGGAAATACGGCGACGATCAGCAGGTACATGATAAGCAGAAGCACGAACCTAAGGGCTGCAAATTGGAAACCCGTTACTTTATCGGTTGCCCAAACGCTGCTATACGGGGACATCAGAAGTTTCACAACAGCAGGCACTATCTGCCAACGGTTGCTCACCTGTAAATGCGCTATGCGTTCTATATTTCCGGTGACCTGTCCACCGATAAGATGGAGTGTTCCGTTCACCTGCGCGCCTGATCCGAGTTCAACATCGCCGCCAAGTACCAGGACATTCCCTGTAACACGCCCGTGTAGCTTCGCGTTCCCGGCGATGATGATGAGGGTCGTTACGACTGCATCTGGTGCTAATTCATAGTTGTTAACAACTTTGAAGATCCGTTGTATTTTCTCCCACTCTGTAGGTATTTCTTCAGCGGTTTCGCCGTTCTCCGGGTCTGCTACTTCAGCCTGCTGTGTTTGATTGTTGGGTGCCTTTTCCAGAGTCTGTTCTGGACGCTCGGCACTCTCTACACGGTCGGTTTCTTGCGTTGAACGGTTCGGTTCGGTTGTTGGCACACTTGCGTCTCGTTCTTCTGAACCTTGTGCGAGAAGCGTGTTGTACTCGGAACTGCGTTGGAGTCGCTGCACATCGTTGTGCTGATGTTCTAACGCTACAGCCTGTCCGAACAAGAACATCACGCCAAAACCAAAAATTAAAAAGATAAGTACGATTCCTTTCATAGGGTCCTGCGCTTTGTATTTGATGAATGTATTAGAGTATTATAGACAAATATTGCTCTTATGTCAACATTATATAAATTATCGGTGAACTGGATTCTGCTGAAAAATTACATTTTTCTACTTGACATATACCTGTGAATCTGATAGGATAGATATATCGGCATTGTAAGCGTTTTATGCTTTTGGGTAAATCGCTTGGATTTGTTAGTAAGGACTTGGGTTGTATATTAACCATAGGAGATCACAATGAATTTCAGTTATATTTTTTCTCGAAGGTTTGGAGTCTTGAGCATTGTACTGATGTGTCTCTTTTCTATCAGCATTCTTTTCATTTCCACTGCCTCAGCCGAGATTGATCCGGATACCGTTGTCGGCGTGTGGCTTTTTGATGAAGGCAAAGGCGATGTCGCCTCCGATGCCTCCGAAAACGGTTTAGATGGTGAGTTCAATGGTAAGCCAAAGTGGGTTGAGGGTAAATTTGGGATGGCGCTTGAATTCGACGGTAAGTCCGCTTACGTTCAAATTCCAGCACATGAAAACCCAAACGACGCAATCACGGTCTCAGCGTGGGTGAAGAGCCCGAACCCAACTTGGAACCAACCTGGGTGGATTGTTGAAAAACGCCCCGCTTATATCATTCATCCTAACAGCAATACAACAAATGTTGCCTGGCCAGTTTGCAACGGCGGGTGCTGGAATAAACCGGGTGGGTGGAATGATGGTAATGTTGGCACCGATGATATTACCGAATGGCACATGTACACCACCACTTTTGATAGCGATACCGGTGAGTGGTACATCTATATTGATGCCGAAGAAGAGAGTTCATTGGATTTGGCTAAAAACCCTATTGATCCTGATAATGGACCCGTCAATATCGGATTTGATGACTGTTGCGGCGGCACACGATTTGGCGCAGGGACTGTTGATGAAGTGTTAATCCTCAGTGTCGCTTTGGCACAAGAGGACATTGAAAAACTGTATAAGAACGGCCTTTATGCTGAGGTCTTGGCAGTTGAACCCGCTGATAAAATGACGACAACTTGGGCGGATGTGAAGGTCAAGTATTAGAGACTGTTAACTAAGTGAGTGGGTGTGCATTATTCCAAGCGTTGGATACACGTCCCCGTAGGGGCGAGGTTCCCTCGTCCGCTATTAAACTGTTATCCGTTCATTGTCGGGTTGGGAAACTCAACCCCTACGCGGAAATATTTATGCACACCCCTCAACTAAATAGAACTCACGCAGCTCCCACTGCAGGCGCGGTTTTAAACCCTGAAGAAACACTTTCTTTGCATTGGATTTTAGCGTTTGCAAAAACCCTGCAGTGCGTATTATGTCCGTTATCATGGGAGAATGCGTAAGTCCTGTTATCTAAAAACTCATAAAGAAATGCGTAAATCCTGAAGAAACAGAAAACGGAGGAACACATGACATTCAATTATGACGAAGAAGATGAATTTGAAGAAACAGATGAATTTGAAGAAATAGATAACTATGACGAAGATGAAGATTTAGATATTGAACCGGAGGATGATTATTTAGAAGATGAGGACGAGCCTAATACAGCACTTTCTCTGGCTTTTCGCAAAGCGGCACCCTCCGAAATAGATGACGAAGATGAGGAGGACGAGGATGACCTTGATGATGCGGAAGACGAGGCGGATGCTGATGAACAACGGCTTGTAGAACCGGTAGATACATTGCCTGACGATACCGATACAGATGATGAAACTGAAGATGATGAGGTCGAAGATGAAGATGACGAAGAAGATAGTGACACCGATGCCGATGATGAGGGCGAGTTAGAGGTTGAACTGCCAACGCTTGAGTTCCCACCGGTTAGACCGGTCGTCGAACATTTCCGGCCTCGAGAACAGAGCAACACTGCTTACGCCGACGCGGTGACAGCCTACTATGTAGAAAGAAATTATCAACGGGCAATCGAAAAATTTGATGAAGCTATCGCTTACGAAGCCCAGCGCACTGAAGACCACACAATTGACCCTGATGGCATCGTCGCGAAATCCAAGTACTGGCAAGCAGAGGCATACGCCAAATTACAAGACCTCTCTCAAGCAATCGGGATTTTCGAGGACTTAATCGAGACCTGTCAAGGGCATTACCTCGTTTTAGCGGCAAAGCGGAGGTCCGATCAATTAAACTTTGAGAAGGCTTAAACCGCTAACAGTTTTCAGTTATAGTAAAGCCCGCAGATATATGAACATTTTCGCATACACAAAACACTCTTCCTTGCGGGGTACCCTTCCTTGCAGGCGGGGTTTGGAACCCTGCCTTCTATAAATGTATAGTTAATTATGGGCTTTACTATAAGAGAGTTCCTGTAACGGTTAGAAAAAAATGTCCCGACACACAATCTGAACCGAGAACCGAAAACTGAAAGATTTTTTCTGCGAAAAAATCGTACTGAAAACTAATTCAAAAAGAAGGATTAACAAATTTGTGGAAACCTTGAAGACTATCCTTAAACAGAAGGCGACGAACTTACGAATTCACTCTATTGCCGCCACCTCAGAGGCGGGATCTGGGCATCCGACGACGTGTCTTTCCGCTGCGGATATCGTCTCCGCGCTCTTTTTTCATACGATGCGTTATGACACGAACGATGCCCAAAATCCTAACAACGATAGATTCATCTTATCTAAAGGGCACGCCGCTCCACTGCTCTACGCCGCTTATGCTGAAGCGGGGATCATTCCCAATGAGAAACTGTCTACCTTACGCCAAATTGACAGCATCCTTGAAGGACATCCGACACCCCGCTTTGAGTGGACAGAGGTGGCGACAGGTTCACTTGGGCAAGGCTTATCACTTGGACTCGGTATGGCACTCAACGGAAAATTCTTAGACAAATCCGACTACCGCGTCTATGTTCTGCTCGGTGATGGCGAGACTGCAGAAGGCGGGGTCTGGGAAGCCGCCGCTTTGGCATCACACTATCAACTCAATAACCTGATCGGAATTGTGGATGTCAATGCACTCGGACAGAGTCAACGCACGATGTACGCCTTTGATATTGACACCTATTGTCAGCGTTTTGAGGCGTTCGGATGGCAGACCATCGGTATTAATGGACACAACTTTGATGAAATATTGTCAGCACTTGATCAAGCGAAAACCTCAACCGACAGACCTACTATGATCGTTGCTAAGACGTTTAAAGGGAAAGGGGTTTCGTTCCTCGAAAACGCGGACAACTGGCACGGGAAGGCAATTGCTAAAGGTGAGGAGCTTGATAACGCATTAGCCGAACTCGGCCCCTTACATTTAGAACCGGTTCAGATCCAAGCACCTACTGCAGTCAATAGGAGTGTCGGTCACCCTGCGACTGAATGTGAACCACCGGATTATCCGTCCGGCGAAGAGGTCGCGACACGCGGCGGATACGGTACCGGACTCGCTAAACTCGGCACAGCGAACCCGAATGTTGTCGCTTTAGACGGAGATACCAAAAACTCCACCTACGCCGAACAGTTTATGGATCTCCATCCAGATCGATATTTTGAGATGTTCATCGCAGAACAGAACTTAGTCGGTGCGGGTATCGGTTTGGCAAAACGCGGAAAAATTCCGTTTGTCTCTACTTTTGCTGCGTTTTTATCGCGTGCTTACGATCAGATCCGGATGTCGGCAATCTCACAAGCGAATATCAAATATGCCGGTTCACATTGTGGTGTCTCTATCGGAGAAGATGGACCCTCACAAATGGGTTTAGAGGATATAGCCATGTTCCGAGCAATTCCAGGCGCAGTGGTACTTTATCCGAGCGACGCAGTCAGTGCTGAACGGCTTGTTGCGGAAGCAGCCGCACACGAGGGGATCGTTTACCTCCGAACCTCGCGTCCAAAAACATCTATTCTCTATGATGCCGATGAAAAGTTCCCTATCGGCGGGTGTAAGGTCATTCGCCAGAGCAGTGAAGATAGCGTAACCGTTGTTGCTGGCGGTATTACCGTTCACGAAGCATTAAAAGCACACCAGATACTCGCTGCAGAAGGGATCGCTATCCGTGTCATTGACTTATACTCTGTTAAACCGGTTGATGGGGAAGCACTCAAAGCAGCTGCAGCCGACACGAACCAGACCCTGATTACCGTTGAAGACCACTATCCTGAAGGCGGTTTAGGGGATGCTGTACTCGATGCCGTCGCAACTGAAGATATTCGCGTCCACAAACTTGCTGTTACTGGAATACCGCGCTCTGGAAAACCGGAAGAGCTCCTGGCGCATCACGGCATCAGTGCAAATGCTATTGTACAAAAGGTGAAGGATGTTACCGCCGTATAGCAGGCTCGGAGCCGAATGCTAAGTATGCAAAAAATAATTGTCTTTGGAACTATCTTAGGGGTCATCGTTCTTGTAGGAATAGCGATGTTCTACGCTTTGAATGCCCCACGGACAGCACCAAAAACGTATCCAGCGGATAAGGGACCCAACTTTATTGATGTTACCAGTTATCCCGCGAAAATGCAAGCGTTATACAACCTTTTTACCAATAAATGTAGCCGATGCCATACCGTTGCACGCCCGATTAATTCTACTTTCACACCCGAAGAGTGGCGGCAATATGTGTATAAGATGATGCGGAAACCGGGGTCGGGTCTTACGCCGAAAACCGCTGAGCAAATAATTGAATTCCTCATTTACGATGCACAGCATAGGGAGCAAAAACACAATGATTAGCGCAGTCGTATCGGGTCGTAAGTTAAAGACTATGATCGGATTCTTAACATTGGTAATGTTGTACGCTGTCGTAGGTGTACAGATAGGGTTCACTAAAGGGGAAGATATGAAGAAAGAGGACTTTCAGGTGTCAGTAAATGGACGACGTGTTGAATTTACCCTATCACCCATTTCCAAAGATGGGACATGGTTCGTCCCCTTAAAACCCTTCGCCGAGCAGCTCGGATTGAAGGTGGAATATCCACAAGGAACGGAGATGGTCGTCCTTTGCGGCGGTGTAGAAGCGGAACTCTGTGTGCCGCTCCAATTCCAAGATGGAGAGGACGGTGTTGTTGATATTGATGGCGTGACATATCTGCAGCCCGCGCCCATCTCGGAAACTTTTGGTTTTGAAACTTATAAACCTTCAGCGAACCGATTAGAGGTTATCCATCCGACACGCCTCGCACCTGAATTCACACTGCCCGATTTAGAGGGTACGCCAAGACACTTACGCGATTTCCGAGGGAAAAAGACGTTTCTCTATGTTTGGGGTTCGTGGTGAGGGTGTCGTGGACAACTGCCAGGGTGGCAGAAATTTTACGCCGAACACAAAGAAACCTTAAACCTTGTCTCAGTTGCTATTGATGCGCAAGGCGCATCTGTCGTCCAGCCTTGGCACGATGCAGCAAATGCCGATTTTGTTACGCTCGTTGATTCACAGAACATACTTGGTACCGGCTATAATCTCAAAGCGATTCCTTACGGCATCATGATTGATGAAGCCGGACGGTTGGTGAAAGCACCTTTCAGTGTTAACGTCCAAGATCAAAAAACTGTTGCGATGCTTGAGAAGTGGTTATCGGACCCAGGCTACAATGCACTACTCCTTAACGATATTAAATCGTCGAGCAAGCCAGCCGGGAAGACGAATGCCGAAGCGGCAGCGCGTTTTCAACTCGGACTCGTCTTGCTCGAAAGCGGTAAAAAAGATGAAGCCATGGCAGAATGGCGAAAGGCACTCGCTTTAGATCCAAATAATTGGATCATCCATAAACAAATATGGGTGGTCGAGAACCCAGACAAATTCTATGATGGAGATGTTGATTACGGTTGGCAAAAGGCACAACTCGAAGCGGAAAAATAATCGTTATGCGAGAGAGTTGGCGAAATCTAATTGATCTCATTGCAAACCCGAAAGCCACGTTTACACGACTGAAATCCAGACCGAAATGGGGGGTTGCATTCGTTGTCTTTTGCGTCCTTGTTGTGTGGTTGGCATGGATGGTTTACCCTTTCACACAACGGTTCCTGAACCCAAAGTATGCAAGTAGATTCGCTGATATTCAGTTACTTGGATCTACCAGAGCAACATCTATGGTATTTGTTGCGGTGAGTGGGATTATTCTTGGAGTCCTCTGTGCTGTTGGGTTCAGCGCGATATTCACCGTGATATCGCGAGTCTTCAAACTAAGTGAGGTACTGAAATTTAAACACTTCTTCGCAGCTTGGTGGCACAGTATCTTAATTAATCCGTTGGTGTTTTTTATCAATATCGCATTCCTTCCAGTTTTTAGGCGCGTTGAAGATATTGAGACAGTCACTGATATCAGGATTATTCCCGGAATGCACATGTTGGTGCCATTCATCGAAAATCAATATCTGCTGATGTTTTTGAGTTTTATGGATCTTTTAGGTATATGGAATATCTTCGTTTTAACTATAGCAGTCGCAACACTGATGGAAGTCAGTAAAACAAAGGCGTGTCTTACAGCAATAGTCATTTGGTTATTAAGAGTCGGAATTGATGTTATATTCCAAGTTTCATCTGCTTCTTAGCAACACATAGACAGGATACACACCGCTTGCAGGCGGGGTTTGTAACCCCGCTATCGGCTGAAAACAAAAAATAACGGTAACGTAGGTGGAGGAGAATAATGAATACGAGAGAAGGTTACGCAGAATTGCAGGCAAAGGTTTTGGAAGCGCGACGCGCCTGGAAACGGAGTATCTTCTGGACAGGGTTTGCTATTGTCCTGACAGGCTTAACCGCTCTGTTTATGGGAGAGGCGATTGTGGATTGGTTGATGCCCCTCCCAAATTTTGTCCGGATCGCGCTGTTGATAGGCGGAATCGGGCTGATTGGTTACCTCTTATACAGATACCTCGTTCAACCGCTCCGAGCATCGCTGACGCTCCGAGATGTCGCACTCAATGTAGAACGCAACCATCCCGACCTCGAGGATAGGCTCGTCAGTGCTGTCCAGTTCGGAAATCGGGACGCGACGGACCCTATTGAATCTCACATGCTCCAACGCCTGCTTGAAGATACCACCGAGCGCGTAAAGGGCATAGATTTTAAAGCGACAATTGATCATAGCCGCACCCGTAAACAGGTCGGCATCGCGGCTTTAGTTGTTGCCGCCTGTTGTGTACTCGCCCTTATCTTTCCGACAGAAATCCATACCAGTCTTCTCCGCGTCCTCGTGCCTTGGGAGAAGACCGATCCAGTTTTAACGACCAAATTAACTGTTGAACCGGGGAGTGCCCGTATCCTCCGCGGTAAAAGCTTACCGATTCACGTTACCGTCACCGGAAAATCTGCTGATAAAGTCGTCTTAACCTACGAGGATGCCTACATACAAAAGACCGCTACGCCTGACGATGAGGACAAGTCAACGCAACAACAGATCAATATGTTGCAAAACCCAGACGATAAACGCGGGTTCGCTTATGAAATTTTTAACATTGAGGCAGATATTGAATATTATGTCGTCGCAAACGAGGCAACTTCGGAACGTTACACTGTTGAGGTGTTTGAGATGCCGAAGGTGACGGAAATTTCGGTCGCTTACACCTACCCCGACTACACAGGACTCAAACCTGTCGTTCAAACGGATACAGGCGATATCCAAGCCGTGGTCGGGACACAGGCTGAACTAAAACTCACAACTAACAAAGCCATTCAAACCGCAACATTTTCGCTGAGGCGTGATGTTAAAAACCGCTCTTTCACGGAAAGGTTGATCGGAACACCTGAACCTGTCACAACCGAAATGGTTATCTCCGATGGAAACACGCTGACAACAACCATTGATGTTGTTGAGGATGGAACCTATACTGTCCAATTGTTATGTATTGACGGTTTCAACAACGAGATACCTATTGAATACGCCATAAAAGCGATGCCAGACGAAGTCCCTGAAGTTGTCATCAAAGAACCCGGGCGAGATATAAAAACGACTAAGTTGGGTGAAGTGGAAGTTATCGCTGAGGCGATGGATGACTACGGGATCTCGGCGTTGAAACTCATGTACCGCGTCGGGTCTGGTGAACTACAGGAACTGGCTATGGAAGCGACCACCCCCGAACCGGCCCCTGTTGATACACGCCAACGCCGCGTCGCCGATGGCAGCTACACGTTCTATCTTGAAGAGTTTGACGTTGAACCGGGCGATGTTATCTCCTATTTTGCACGTGCCGTTGATAATAACACACACACAGGTCCTGGTGAAGCCAATAGTGATATCTACTTCATTGAGATCCGTCCCTTTAATGAGAATTTCCGAGAAGGTGAAGCGCAAGAGGGAGAACAGCAGCAACAACAGGAATCGAACCCAGCATTGGAGATGGTCGCCAACCAGAAACAGATTATTCGCGAAACAGCAAAGCACATTAACACGAAACCGGCTTCAATTACCGAGGAATATCGCAGTGCTGTTAGGACAACGGCGAATAAACAGAACGAATTAATCGATAAGACGCAGAGACTCGCTGATGAATTTAGTTTGGCGATGCAAGGTGAATCGGCAGTCACCCCAGAAATTCTGATGAACTTGGAGGACGCTCTCGCCAGTATGCGTCAAGCAGCCGATAGCCTTAATGCTATTGAACCCGATGAGGCGATACCTGCAGAACAAGAGGCACTCGAACTGCTGATAAAAGTCAGCCTTGAGTTACCAAAAGTTCTGACGCAGATGCGGAACAATAATCCGCAACTTGCCGAAAATCTTGAACTCGAAATGGAGGAGCTGCAAAGCGAGCTTGAAAACCAGCAAAACGAACTTGATTCGGAGATGCAAGAGCAGACACAGGAGATGTTGGATGAGGCACGTCAGATGTTGGCGGATCAACAGCAGCTGAATCAACAGAGCCAGCAGATGGGACGTGAGAGCCAACCATCTCAGAGCGAGATGCAACAGAATAGTCAACAGCAGGGACAGTTGTCGCAGCAGGCACAACAGATGTCCGAGCAGCTCGGCACGATGCAGCAGAATGCACAGGGCACACAAGGGCAACGCTTAGATCAAGCCGGTCAAGCGATGCAGCAGGCAGGTGAACAGATGCAGCAAGCCTCAGAAAACATGCAACAACAGGAACCGCAACTCAGTGCCGCCAAAGGTCAGAAAGCAGAGGAGAGACTTGAAGAGGCGATTGAACAGTTGGAGCAGGTCGCATCCGAATTCGCCGATTCTGCACTTGAAAGGGCGACACAGCAGGCGCAGCAGCTGATAGAGGAACAGTCTGGTGTCCAGCAGGAGACACAAGAGCTGAGAGACCGTTCTCGACAAGCTGAACTGCAGCCCGAAGATTTGCGGAGAGCTTCCGAACTTGCCAACGAGCAGCGTGAATTACAACGCGACCTTCAATCTCTTGAGAGCACGCTGAGAAACCTACCCGAACAACTCAGTGAGGAGAATCCAGAGGCAGCGCAAAATGTGAGTGACGCGACAAGACGGCTTATTGAAGAACAGACCGCTGGCGATATGTCAACTGCGCAGCGCGCACTACAGTGGCGTAGTTTCCGTGCCGCTGACTTGAACCAGCAGGATGTTATAGAGACGCTGAGACAGGTACAAGGTGATCTGCAACAGGCACGCGCCAATATGGCAAGCACCGAAGAAGAGCAGCTCGAAGCCGCACTCGAACAACTTCAGCAATCCAGAGAGCAGATGGAGGACATCCAACGCGAACTTCAAGCGATGGAAGGGCAAGAGCAGACCGAAGAACAACAGCAGCGGCAACAACAGCTCGCTGAGCAGCAACAGCAGATTCAGGAACGCATGCAGCAGGCACAACAAGCCATGCAGGATAGGCAGCAGGAACAACAACAACAAGGGCAAGATGGCCAACAACCTGGGCAAGCCGAAAACGAAAACCAAGAACAGGCGCGCGCCGGTGGTAGAGAATCCGGACGTGAGATTAACGAACTTTGGCTTGATGTCTTGGATACCATGGATTACCAACCAGGAAATCGATCAAATCCGTTCCCGAACTATGAATTCGTTATTCGGGACTTGACAAAGTTAGAAGCCGCTCTTGAAGAACGGCTCAATACGCTTCAGGAGAAGAAGCAACTCACCCAGGTTGCAAAGGAAGATGTGCCACCTGAATACCGACGACTCGTTGATAACTACTATGAATCTTTGTCGCAATAATTCAAGAACACACTGTCGCTGGCGAGGTTTCAAACCTCACCAGCATAAGATACGACTACTAAGCTGCTTACTATGAAGCGCGAAGGATTGGAAACCTACGATGGAACTTAAGCCTAAGAATATTATTACGCCTGGTGAATTGGTCAGTTTGGATGATTACCCACCGGAGTATACCGGAGTTTACGAGAAGAAAGGGCAAACGAAAAAACGCCTTAAAAAACTGCATAAGCAGCTGCTGGAACTTCAGGGGCTGCTTTACGCGGAAAGTCAACATGGCCTTCTTATTATTTTGCAAGGCATGGATACATGTGGTAAAGATGGTACCATTCGGCGTGTCATGGAGGGTGTCAACGTCCAAGGATGTGATGTCGTCAGTTTCAAAGTCCCGACTGCGGATGAACTTTCCCGTGATTTCTTATGGCGCGCCCACAAAGCCGTTCCATCCAAGGGAAAAATCGGCATCTTTAACCGTTCGCATTATGAAGATGTCCTCGTTGTTCGCGTGCATAATCTGGTGCCAGAGCAGGTCTGGTCGCAGCGCTATCGGCAGATCAACGATTTTGAGAGGATGCTCGTTGAGAATGGGACAGTTGTCCTGAAGTTTTACCTTCATATTTCAAAAGATGAACAGAAAGAGCGTTTGGAATCTCGGATTAATGATCCGACAAAGCATTGGAAAGTCGAGGCATCTGATATTCGCGAGCGCGCCTATTGGGATGATTATATGCAGGCGTATGAAGTTATGCTCGAAAAATGTAGTACGGATTGGGCACCCTGGCATATAATTCCAGCAAATAAGAAATGGTATCGGAACCTCGTTATCACAGAATGTATCGTGGAGACACTCGAGAAACTGGACATGAAGTACCCTGAACCTAAGATTGATGTTACCAAACTCACAATTGGGGATTGATACCATAAGGAATAGGCAATGCTCTCAAAGCAACAATTAACGCAATTTGAAGAAGATGGCTATCTTCTCCTTTCTGGACTGATCCCACAAGAGACCGTCGAAAAGGCAGAGGACGCGATGTGGGGGGTGATGGGTATGGAGCCAGATAATCCTGACGCATGGGGACATTTCAAACGTCCGCCGCTCGCCGGTTTCTACATGGAGCAGATGCCAAAGGGGAACCGCATCGAACTTTTCGGTGTTACCCACCCGGATGTATTAGCGTGTTGCACATCGGATTACCTCAATATTCTTAAGCAACTCGCATCCCGATACCCAGAAATTCCGCATTGTGAAGGGACACGTCCAGATGGTATCTGGGCGCTCAATCAATTTCCTGTTGCAACCGAATGGAAAAACCCATCGCCGCACTTGGATGGCGATTTTCGAGATTTTCGATTGGATCCTGGTACATTTCGGGCAACCAGTCTGACCTATCTCACCGATGCCAATTCGCACGGCGGAACGACGGTGATATGGCCAAAGGGACCCCAACGCATTCGTGAATTTCGTAAGAAAAACCCAGAATTCTCGAACCATGTCCGCGATGTCCGCGCCCTGTTTTCAGAGATGGATTTAGGCGAACCGATGGAGGTTATCGCGAAACAGGGCGATGTCCTGTTTTTTCATCATCTGTTACCGCATTCCGGCACAATGAATGTCGGTGCTGCGCCGCGTTTCGCAATTCGGTTTATGTGTTTATGTCTCGCGTGTCGTAAATGGGAGAAAAAGGGAGAATGGAATATCTGGATGCCATGAAAAACTAAAAGGAGAAATAAAAATGACGAAAAATAAGCAGATGGCTTTTTGCCAATATGTTCTCTTAACACTTGCTTTGGTTTTAACGTTTGTCTTCGTGGGCAGTACAGACGCACGAAAAGTGTTTGTACAAACAGGATTTGAGGAATTCCCGACCGGTAATCCACCCAAAGATTGGGAGGCAATAGGTGGTGATTTTGAGGTTTCGACCGACACCGTCAAAACCGATAAAAAAGCACTCGCTATCTTAAACGGTGCGGATGGAGATGGGCTCGGTATTCCCATAGAGACCGAAGACCCCATTATTTCTGTCGAATTCTATGTCTATATTGAAGGCGGCGGCAGGTGTTTCAATCTCAAAGTCGCTACTGCTGATGGTTTTGGCGAAAACAATGGTTGCACCTACATCAACTGGGATGCCGGTATTGTCCGGCTTTATGACGGTGGTGCATGGCAACCCATTGGAGATTTTGAAACTGATACATGGAAATACATCCGCGTTGTCGCTGATATCAGCAAAAGTGAATTTGATTTTTACGTAGGCGATGACAGGGACGACGCGTTGGGTGCCAAACCCGAAAAAGGACTCCCCTTTCGGATGCCAGCACTCGGTCCCACTGCCAAGTGGGTCGCTTTCTATACGTGGGGAATAACTGTCCCCGGCTACGTTGATGATTTACTGGTTTATGAAGGAGAGGAAGCACTCGATCTCGCCGTTGACCCAAACGGAAAACTCACCACTTTCTGGGGACATATCAAGACACCATAAGTGTCAATTTTAGAAAAAATAACCGTTTTAGACCCCAGGTCCGGTAGGTTCGGTTTCCTAACGGAACCGGTTCCTACGCGAAAACCTTGAAAACTCCTTAGGACCGAGGTCCGGTAGGTTCGGTTTGCAACCGAACCGGATCTGACATAGCAACGTTGAAGCATTGTAGGTTGGGTTGAACGGATACTCCAAAAAACACTGAAAAGTAACACAAAACTCAGCTACCCCATAGATTGCCTGTCAAAGAGAGAATTGAGAGAAACCCAACATCTTTTTGGTTTCCCGGGATCAGATGTATCTGAAGTTGGGTTTCACTGGATTTTTGGATTATAGGACAGCAGTTTGGATTTGAGGGGATCGGCACTGCGACGTATACTTTCTCAACGCCGTTTAACCCGGGGTCCCCATAGCGATTAGCGTATGGGGCTTACGGTCCTAAATTGACACCTATGGTGCAGCATTTGTAGGAACTCACTTATTTTTTTCAAGTGTGGAGATATTTAAACTATGAAATTGATACGAGATATGAAAGATCGCATTCACACTGCCGGGACAGGGGTGCGAGATATGTTAAGTATCGTTCCGGAATTAATAGATGGTATCCGATCGATAGGCAGAGAGCGGATACCGGATCCTAAAGAAGCTATTCAGGCGTTAAGAAGCGCCGCACGTACTGTCCGTAAGGCGGGATCAGATGAGTTGAAAAAGCTGAGAAAGGCTACTCAGGATCTGCAAGACGCTATTGACGCGATGAAAGCTAAAGTGGAAATACGGATGCCTGAAGTGCCTTTGGCTGAGTGGTGGTGGAATTTGAAAAATGCCTTTGATAGACTGAAGAAAGCGGTTCCTTCTATACGCGATATACCACTACCAAATCCAGATAACCTATCGTTAGACAAAATAGCGGAAGTAATTGCCAAATTGGGAGTTACCGGTCTTGTGTTGGTTATGTTAATGGCGTATGTCCCTTCGGGCATTGCAGCAGCAAGAGCAGCATCCCTTGCTGCCTTGGGCCCCTTTGGGATTGGTGGAATCGTTGTGGTGGGAATTTTATTGTTCATTTCAAGGGCAATCGCGAAATTTGGCTTTGAGAAAGTATTCCCAGCGTTGCTTATCAAGTTAAGAGAGGATGGCAGAACTTCTGAAGATATCCGGGAAGAAATTAATGCATATCCGATTCCTGATGAAGTAAAACAAAAAATTGAGGAATTTATTGAAGAGTTCTCTGAAGGAGAAAATCATGAGCAATGAAAAAATTTCCCTAACACCGGCACAGCGACTCCATTTCGACATCTACGGTTTCGTCCTGTTAGAGAACGTCCTGAATGACGACGAAATTGAACGTATGAAAAATGCGCTCTATAGAATCAGAGCCGACGAGGATCTGGATACCAAACGCGTCTATGCTCGGTGGCATGGTGAACATCACGTGCTTTTAGGGAATCTTGTGGAATATGATCCGGCGTTATTGGAGTATGCTGCACATCCAAAACTCGTGCCATTGGTCGAAGAAGTCGTCGGTGGCGCAGTACGTCTTGAGGAAACCGAAGCGATTATTAACAGACGGAACCCAGAGACAGAATTGGGCGAACTCCACAAACGCCGCTATAACCCAACCGGTTTCCATCGCGGGACGCAACACGGGTGGGGCACCTACATAGAACAGAACAAGTTCCACTGCATCTTCGTCAAGACCCTCGCATATCTCACCGATGTCGGTCCCGATGATGGCGGCACGTGTGTCATACCGGGCAGCCACCGCCTGACGTGGAGTCAGAGCGAAATGATTGAAGCGGCGCTTTCTGATGATAAACTCATCTACCAAGTTGAGGCATCCGCCGGTTCCGTGCTGCTCTTTGCTGAGGCATTGATCCACAGCACGACTGCCATCCGTAGCGACAAGGAGCGCGTCATCCTCATCTCCGGCTACACACCCCCGATGGTCCGCGAATGGCCCGGCAACGAAGTGAGTCCCGAATTCATTGAGACCCTGCCAGAAGACATCCGTCCACTCATCTCAGGAAGCGACAGTTGGCACTGGAAACGGCGTTATTAAACCTCGCTGGTTAGGAGTCTCAGGCTCCTGAAGTCCGCGGCATCCACAACGGCTCTTTTCCCATCTCCGCGAACAGCAGTTTCATCACCATCTCCGCCTTCAACGCCGCATGTTCAGCAGAATTCCAGAGATTATTGATCTCTCCAGGATCCGTTTTCAGATCGAACAATTCCCCATACTCTCGATTGTAGTAGACGGTCAGTTTATAACGATCGTCAACGTAAGTTTTCACGTGTACCGTTGTCGGTTCATGACGGTTCTCGACGAGGATATGATCGCGTGCTTGTTCTGCCTGTCCTGACCAGACCGGCATCTGATCTACACCGGTCATCGGACGCGGAATATCAATGCTGGTGGCACTCAGGAACGAAGGTGCTAAATCCACCAGCGTCTGCAATGCCTCCGACTGCTGACCAGCAGGCACAACACCCGGATACCGCACAATAAACGGCACTCGAATCACATCTTCATAATGGAACGCGCCTTTTGCGACAAGACCGTGTTGTCCGTAAAAGTGTCCGTGGTCGGATGTGAACACAACCAGGGTGTTATCTGCGAGTCCGAGTTCGTCAAGTTTTGCCAAGATTTTCCCGATGTACTTATCCATCAGCGTCACCATCCCGTAATAGACGGCGATGTCCTTGGCGAGTTCATCCCGATCGCGTAGATGTGAGCTGAAACCGTGTACACCCTTTCCACTCTCGCGCCAAGCGGAGAAATCGGGTTTTTGCTGCTGTGTTAACTGGAAGTGCGGCGGGTTGTTGTCGTGTTCCCCTTCCGTCACGGATGGTACCGTCAATTCATTCGGGTCATACATCGTATCCCACGGCTCTGGGACAAGGTATTTCGGGTGCGGATCAAAAAAACTTGCCCAGAGGAAGAAGTTCTCACCGTTTTGTTGATACGTTTCCATGAGTGCGTTCGTGCGTTCCGCGATCCATGTATCGTAGTGGTATTCCTCTGGAATCGGCCACTTTCGGCGTTGACCCCGTGCGTTCCCTGTCGGAGGCGCGAAATAATCCCGCCAATTCGTGCAACCGTTCTCTTCCATCCAGATGGCGTAGTGCTGTCCGACATGTGCTTCGTCGGCGTGATTGCGTGCCAACTCAACATGTTCAAACCCGTAAAACGGTTCGTTAAAACTCCGCCAGAAATCCAAGTCTTGGAGGATAGGGTAGGATTCCAGGGATGGAAATTCCTCAGTTCCATGCAGGGGTTGAAAATGCGCTTTCCCAACCAAGGCAGTCCGGTAACCCGCATCTGTGAAATCTTCGCCGACGGTGTGTTCATCTTCAGAGAGTTTTGTACCGAGGGACCATGCACCGTGCTGACTCGGATACTTCCCCGTGATAATAGATGCGCGCGTTGGCGTGCAGGTCGGGTTTGGGCAATAGGCTCTATTGAAGAGTGTGCCTTGCGCTGCTAAAGCATCCAAGTGCGGTGTCTGAATTTCGGGGTTGAGACAGCCCAAAGTGTTCCAATGCTGTTGATCGCTGGTGATAAGTAGAATATTAGGTCTGGTTTCTGCCATGCTTTTCGCGTAGCTTGCAAGCGAAAACTTGCGCTACAGAAGTCCTTTGTGTTGTATTTGTTGGTGGAATCAGCATAGCACTTTGCAGGGAATAATTCAAGAAAAATGCTGTAGGACGGGTTTGGAACCCCGATTTTGCAACGAATTAAATTCGGTTGACATCCTTCACGAAACATGTTATCCTTTTAGACAGTATTGTGATTCTAAAGGGAAATGAATGAGCAAAGAAAATCAAAACGTACCAAGCACAGTTGATGAAATACTCCGAACAATAGAAAATAAATCGGACACGGGTGAATATCTCTATCGTGGTGAACCTGAGCATTATCAGGAACACCCGTATTATGCGAAAGTCTCCTCAAAACTTTATCGAGATTTCCTTGAACGCGAGGACTTTGATGTTGAGGCGGAACACTTTGATATAGAAGTTGTTCAGGAAGCGATGTTGAGTGCAGCGAGAAGGTTTTTCCGAAAAACAGTTCAAGATTTTGAGATCCTCGCTGAAATCCAGCACTACGGCGGTAAGACTAACCTTATAGATTTCACGACGGACTACCTTATCGCGCTCTTTATGGTTTCTGACCGTGAAGAGTCCCTTGGCAAAGATGGCAGGATCATCTTGCAAGAGAAAAAACTAATAGAACCCTACATTGCAGAACCTTATGAGCCGATAAATCGGGTTATTGCCCAGAAAAGTGTATTTGTTAGGCATCCCGATGGTTTTGTTCTACCTAACGAAGATGATGTGATCAATATTCCCGCGGACCTTAAAAAGCCAATGCGTAAACATTTGGAGAGATATCACGGTGTTTCTGCCGAAACGGTTTACAATGACCTGCATGGATTTATTAAAAATCAAGATATCCATTTGGAGAATTACGTAGATTTTTATACCGGATCAACCGAGGTAGAAAAAGGAGATTCAGAAAATGGCGAGCCAGAAGAAATTAGCACACTATGAGAAGGCTATCAAGCATTTTAGCAGAGCCATTGAACGAAGCCCTGGTTTTGTCCAAGCCTACATTCGCCGCGGCGATGTTTACCGTAAGATGGGTAAGTTTGATTTGGCGATTGCAGACTATACTGAAGCAACAAGTCTCACCCGAAGACCTCATGAAGTATATTGTGGTCGGGGACTCGTTTATATTGCCAAAGGTGAAATTGACAAGGCGATTGAAGATTTTACCACTGCTATACACAGGAGTCGAAGTTACGATTGGGATTATCCGGAAGCCTATTACCATCGCGGCAACGCTTATGTTGCCAAAGAGGAGATCGCACTTGCAATTGAAGACTATAACACTACGATAAAACTGAATCCAGATTACACTGAAGCTTACGTTAAGCGCGGTATCGCTTACGCCAGCATCAGTGAAATTGACATCGCTCTTGAAGATTATAACAGCGCGATAAGACGCAACCTTCAGTTTGTTGATGCCTATCACGGTCGCGGGACTGCTTATGCAATTAGAGGTGAGCTTGATCTTGCCATTGTAGATTTCAATAAGGCGATATGTCTTGAACCCCGTCACGCTGGATTCTATTATAGTCGTGGTCACGTTTACGGTCTCAAGCGCGAATTTGACAGAGCAATTGTAGATTATACCAAGGCGATAGAACTTGAACCTGAGTATACTGGTGCTTACATTGATCTTGGCAACGCCTACACCAGCAAACGCGAGTTTGATTCTGCTATTGCGAACTATAGCAAAGCAATAGAACTGACTCTCAACGATGCGTATCCTTATCGCAAACTCGGCGATGTTTACCTTCTCAAAGACGATTTTGACTCGGCTCTTACAAATTATAGTAAGGCGATAGAATTAAACCCGCATGAGGCCCACTCCCATCACTATCGCGGTTTTGCTCATTTTCGCAAAGGTAATTTTGACCTGGCTCTTGCGGATTATGCAAAGGCATTAGAATTAAAATCCGATTATGTTCAAGTCTATTACACCCGCGCTCGGACTTGGTTATACCTACAGGAATGGGAGAAAGCTAGAGAGGACCTGACAACTGCAAAGGACAAAGGGCTGAATATTTCCATTCTATTTCGCAAAGGTTACGATAGCGTTGTAGACTTTGAACGACAAAATGATGTCAAGTTGCCGGAAGATATTGCTGCAATGTTGACAGAACAGGAACGAACCTTGACCCTACCTGTGGCGGAAAACCGATTCCAGCAGTCTCGGGGAATTGAGTCTCTTTTATTTGAAGATGTCACCGTAATGTTGGGACAGCAGGCAGTTCGTCCTTTAACTCCCAAGATGGAAGCAAACTCATTTCAGGGATAAAGTGGAACAAAGGGCGGTCGATTCACTTATTGAGCGGTGTTCATCATATTTTTATAGGAACACTATGTCCGTAAAACAACATCCCAATCTCCTCATCATGTCCGACGAACAGGCACTGATGTACAGTGACCCCTATGGACATTCACTCGTCCAATCTTCCAGTCGTAAGCCGAACTCGGCAATCCTTTGAAAATCTGAATCAGCAGTGACAAGAATCGCATCAAGTGCCATCGCAGTTGCGGCTATCCAGAGGTCATTCTCTGATAAGGGTGTTCCATGTTGTTCAGCGTAATTTTTCATGGGTGCATAGTAATCGGCAGCTTCCTTGGGAACTGCTAAACATGGCAATTCGTCAAACAAATTAATGGCTTGATTTTCCAAATCCTGTCGCTTACGTCCTATCGGCAGTTTCTGAATTCCAAAGAGAATTTCGCCTCTAACAATCGTACAGGTAAAGATATAGTCATTGAGATCGGACAGAGAATTGAAATGAGAAGTAGCGTAAGGGGCGTGCGCCATCAAGAGGCTGCACGTTGATGTATCCAAGAGGTAATTCATCAACTATTTACCTGCTGATTCGTCAAAATCAGAATCAAATTGGATTGGGATTTCACCTTCTTTAATGGATTGAAGCAATGCTTCAGCGTCTTCTATCGACACCCGATGTGATCTGTTAAGGGCTGCTAAAATTTGTGTAGGTTGGCCCGTTGGTTCAGATTTTGGCGAATCTGGTGGGATTTCAAGATTCCCTTTTGGCGTTTGCGATTTCCAGACGAGGTATTCCAAGTAACGCTTCAATTCTTCCATCTCGGAGATGGACAATTTCTCAACAGTATTAAGCACCCATTTTTTTGTTTTAACTGACACGGTTTTCCTCCTTTTCCGTGATGCCCCGGAGCTTACTAAAAACTGGTCACACGGCGATCTTCACGAACTTGCTGTACATTTTATCAGGGTTTGCCGTCCATGTCAATGTTTTTCGGCTTTTATGGGAACTTGCCACATACTGATATTGCTGGAGACAACTGTATTCTGGTAAAAAAAGTTACAGTTGTTTTCTCTTGACAGTCAATAAAAGAGATGGTATCTTAGAAGAAATTGATAATTCTCCCATGATATTAGGAATACCATGTTCTCAAAACACCCCAATCTCCTCATCATCATGTCCGATGAACATGCACCGATGTACAGCGGTCCCTACGGACACCCGCTTGTCCAGACACCACACATGGACAGACTCGCGAAAGAAGGTGTCACTTTTAACAACGCTTACTGCAACTCGCCGCTCTGTATGCCGTCTCGGATGTCGTTTATGACAGGTCGGTATATCCACAAGATCGGCGCGTGGGACAACGCTGCACCCCTGCGTCCAGATGCTGTCACATGGGCACACAGTCTGCGCGCAGTAGGCTATGATGTTGTGCTCTCAGGAAAGCAACACTTCGGTGGTATGGATCAACTCCACGGATTTCGCACACAACTCGCTCGCGATCTACACGCGGAGCGACAGCACGCACTCACGGATTGGGATAACGGCACACCACCCGCGCAGCGTCCATGGCAAGGGTTGGCACACGCGGGTCCAGGGACAACAGTGGAAATTGAGGTGGACGACCTTGCAGAGACAGAGGCTTTGGCATATCTCCGAGACCCCGCTCGGAAGGAGCAACCGTGGGCACTCAATGTCTCGTTTATCGCGCCACATTTCCCGCTCGTCGTGCCACAACGGTTTTGGGACCTCTATCCGCTTGATAAGATTGATCTCCCGGACATTCCAGAAGGACACCTCGAAAACCAGCACCCTGTCTATCAACGGATGCGACACATGTTCGGTTGTGTTGATTTTCCAGAGGAACTCGTCCGCCGTGGACGTGCCGGTTATTACGGGTTAATTACCTATCTTGATGAAAAAATCGGCAACCTGATCAAAACGCTTGAGGAGACAGGGCAGTTGGACAATACCGTTATCGTCTACACCAGTGACCACGGTGAGATGAACGGTGAGCACGGTATGTGGCGCAAGTCGAATTTCTATGAAGCGTCTTCACGTGTTCCCCTACAGATTATGTTCCCTGATGAGATGGCTGCCGGTAGACAGTTTGATGAAGTCGTTTCGCTTGTGGATTTAACGGCAACGCTTGTTGATATTGCAGGCGCGCAGCCTGGGCATCAACTTGATGGCGATAGTCTGTTGCCTTTGATGCAGGACAACACAAGCGATTGGAAAGATTTCGCTTTCTCCGAATACCTTGCACACGGCGTTCAACGACCAATGGCGATGCTCCGGAAAGGACACTATAAATTCAACTATAGTCTCGGCGATCCACCGGAACTTTACGACATCGTTAACGATCCGAATGAATTTCGGAATCTCGCGAATGATGAGGCGTATCAAACGATTTGCCGAGAACTTGAGACACAACTGTTAGGAGACTGGGACCCTGTTGAAATTGAGAAACAGGTTCGTGCCAGTCAAAAAGCCCGTATTCTGATAGACCGAGTCACTAAGGGGCAGTGGAGAAAGCTACCTGATAAGTAGCAGCAGATAACGGACAGCATGCAATTGGAAGCGTGGAAGGATGGAGCAATACCGTGCTTCCAACCTTCCATCCCACACTTCCAGTCTTTGCGTTACTTATAGTTTGTATCAAATGACCCCATGATTTATACTAATAGTATGCGTTACCCTAACAAGTAGATGTATTGGCATCACCGATAATCTACTCATGGAGGTCAAGATGAATCGTAAGATGGACACCGCCTACGGTATCAACCGACTCGAATCCAAGAACGCAAGAGCCGCCATTATCCAGAAGATTTCAGCAGACTTTAACCTTATGCCTATCGTCGCTGAAGCCTATTATAAACAGATTTCCACCTATTTTGAGCAACACGCCGATGTTCAACTGACATCCGGACAAATCTGCTATGAGGCAGTCGCTGCGGAGGAACCGGCAGGTAAACACATCGCTTTAGCAAAAAAAGTCTCCTGTCGGTTGACCCTCAATGATATAAACGCTGATCTTGAAACCTTAGCGACTTACGGACTCGCAGGTCTCAGACGGCACCGCATCCTCCGATTGACCAAAGAGACTTATGACCAAGATGCATTGCTCAGTTATGAGGATTTAGCCGTCTTATTAACCACCAGTCCTGCTACCGTCAAACGCGACATCCGACACTTGAAGCAGGAGGGGTATTTCGTGATGACGCGCGGAGCGAAACACGACATGGGGCCCGGCACGTCTCATAAGACTCAGATCTTGGAGTTGTATTTCAAAGCGTATACCTTCACCGAAATTGAGCAGAAGACGAACCACTCTGAACGGGCGGTCTACCGCTACTTGAAAGACTTCACACAAGTTGCTACGCTGCATCATCAAGGGTTTCCTGACGCACAGATACGGCTCATCACACACTTCTCTGACCGACTCATACGCGAGTATCTCTCGCTGTATCAGGAATACCGGAACACCGACCGGATGACCGAGCTCCTTCACCCTGAACCCATTGCGAAAAAAAAGGAGAATCTCTCATGAGCAAACCTCAGACGCGCACCGCCATCAACGAGAAGAAGTTCAGACGCATCAACGATAAATCCCTACGACAGTTGCTGATCCATCGCTTTCTCAATGACTACGGGTATGACAAAGGCGAGGTCACTGCGACGGCTATTGTTGATGATATTCTCAAGACCGTTGAAGACTATTTCGTGATTACCCTCCCTTTAGAGAAACTCGCCACGGGCGACCAACTCCCTGATGAACGATACCTCAGGTATGGACAACTTGTTTGGATGGCAGTGCCGATTGATGAATATCCTGAAAAAGGAAAAGCCATCATCAAAACACGTATGAAACCGATCATCCTAACTTACCTCGCTACAGAGGATATTGAATCCTTTCGCAACGGTTTTACCTCACGACAGCTGCGGATCAATCGCTTGGTTCGTTGGTGTCATCAGGCTTATGACCAAGGCGCATTATTGACCCATCTTGACTTAGCTGTCTTGCTGAATGTCTGTGATGCGGTCATCAACGATTATGTCAAAGAATGGCAAAATAATAGTGGACAACTCTTGCCGACTCGTGGCAATATCCATGACTTATCGGGTGCTATCACCCATAAGAAAGAGATCATAACGCTCTATCTTCAAGGACATCTAACACCTACTATTGCTGCGAAAACCAAGCATTCTAAGGAAGCCGTTGACCGATACATTCGAGATTATGAGTCCGTCAAAGTCGTTCGCAAGGCAACCGCAGATATTGATAAAATCTCACAGATTACGCGACGTTCTAAACGCGTCATCTCTCAATATCTTGACCTGATTCCGCAGCACCAACTCCAAACCATGGATGCAAACCTTGCTAATTCATCTACAAACGATGAAGCGACACCCCAAGGAGAAGCCCAATGAGACTCTTGACATCCCCTACGGGTTTTGCTATACTTTTAACATGTTTATCGCTAAACGCATCATTTCTCAAAGATGATGCCAGCGAACTCAACTTAACCCACTCAGAAACGATTGCTGGGAACCTAATAAACATCAGCACTCCAGCTATCCTATGGTCATTTGATACTATTTCCTGATAACCATCTTCCGTGTCGCTGATGATTCAGGCGTGCTCAACTCGTAGAAATAGACACCTGAAGCGAGTCTCTCACCCAAATCATTGCGTCCATCCCAATAAGCCGCTCGTGATCTACCGATATAATATCCCGCCTGTTGGAATCCGAGGTCCATGTTTCGGACGAGTTGTCCATTGGTGGAATAGATACGGATGACAACTTCTGCATCGTTTGCCAACTGATATGGCAACCACGTTTCTGGGTTGAACGGGTTCGGGTAATTGGCAAGCAGTACAGTCCGTTGCGGGATAAGATCAGCCGGTGTGAGTCGGAGTTCAGTGAACGCCCGATGGATGTCTGTCGCACTGATGTCATGCTGGAGTGTGCGGATGAGACTACCGGTTGTGTCGCGCACCTCGATTGTCAGTGTATCGCCAGCAGAGACCACTGCTTGACGGTTCAGGTCTGCCCAAGCGGCGTGGAAACCGTTGGCATTGTCTGCTTCTGCGACTTTGGTGTGTCCGTTGTAGACAGTTAGCGTCACACCGCTGATGCCTTCAAGCTGCGCCCGTAGGACAAATGCCCATGCCTTCGAATTCCCAGTACTGGCTGCTGCTACCGGTGCGGCTGCGGCTTCTTCGGTCGTATTCTGCCACGCGTTCCCTGTGAAACTGATAGTCTTCGCTTCCGTGACGTTAACGATATAACCGCTCCCGCCTTCAATCGGGAATCCGTTGCCGGTAGAATGTGCTGTGAATCCGACGAGCCTTTGCGTAGCGGAATCCAATTCAATAACGGTCGTTGCACCGATTTTTTCCATGAAAGAGCGTGCTGTGTAAGGTTTGCTGGGCATGAGCGGTAAGCTAATCATGCTCAAACCTGTGCCGAGTGCGATGTCAAACGCGTTCTCGTCTGCCATTGGCACAACCAAGCTGTCAGCACGGAAAGCGAGGTTTTGGATACGTTCGTCGTTTTCGGGTCCAACGTCCGCCATACCAAACGGTGTTTCGACGAAGTTCGCCGCGAGATATTCCGCAAGCGCGTCTTGTTCTGTCCCGGGATCCGTGAAGGTTGCCTGTCCGCCAGACTGTTCCTCTGTCATCGTTTCAGCAAGGTCAACGCGATGCGTATTCGGGAAATTAGCATACGGATAGTCGTCGCCGCGGTCGACAAGGAAAGTGATCGTGACCATTCGGAACGTGCGATCCGCATCGCCCACGATTTCACCGTTCTGGGCAATTGTGTCCACCGGGTTTCCATCTGCGTCGGTGATGACAAGCGACTGAACCCTCGAACCTTCTGGTAGTGAAGCATCAAAGCTAAACGCCATACCTGCAATTTGCGGGAAACGTCCGGGGGTTGAACCTTCGCCAGAGGCAGCGACTGTGTGTTCGATGACTTCAAGTAGTTCTGATGCGGTTAAGGTCAACAGTGTCAGTCCGTTGTTGAACCGAAGCGTATTTTCGATGTCAATCTGTGAGATTTGACCTTCGGCTTTACCAACCAAGGTGTTTGCAGGCGGTGGAAGCAATTCTCCATAGGCAGCCACGCCAATCGGTGCACGAATGCCGCCGCCATTTTTCAGAGACACAACGACGCTCGGGTCAACCCGTTTCCCTGCAGCAAGGTTAGCCTCGGCGATGAGGTTCCCGATGTTAGTTTCCTCCGTGCGGACAGAGCCACGGTTCCCGTTCAGATAGACACTTGTTTGTCCGAAAATATTGCCATCTTTTGCAGTCACGATATTCCGTACCGCCTCGGTAATTTCGACCACGCGTGCTGCAGGTTCCGCATTACCGGTGTCTATAACACCTTGTTCGTCGGTGACAAAGGTACCGCTAACTGTAGCGTCAATTGATTCGGCAACTAAGACACCGGATGCATCAAAATCGACGACCAACCTTCCGACGTATCGGTAATTCCCATCTGTACCGACAATCGCAATTGGTTCGCCTGATGCGGATTGCGTCAAGATCGGATAGGGACGCTCTGCGGTATCGCCAGGGTGGAGTCGATCTGTTTCATCGGCGAGGAGCGTGTTTGAACCGCCCGCAATGATAATGTCAACATCCTTGATGTGTGCTGCGATGGCTTCATCAAGGCTAAGTTGTTGGAGGTGTCCGGTAAGAATAATCTTATTGATGCCCGCTGCTGTCAGTGCATCAACGGATGCTTGGACGATGGCTGCCAATGCCGCTATATCGTTCGGGTCTGCCGGTGCAATGCCGACGTTCCCAGGTACAGAAAGGCTGCCGAGCCGTGGTGTTGTCATACCGACAACGCCGACTTTCTCACCGGAGGCAGTGGTGATAACGACGCTCTTGGTGATACTGTTCGGAATTGTACTCGCTTCCTGTCCCGGCTCAACAACAAGCGAAGCAAGATTACTATCGAGACTGAAGTCTAAGTTCGCGCTCAAGAATGGGAACGCTGTACCGGCGTAATCGCCATCTGCTGCAATTAAACTCGCGAGTGTACCGGTCCCTGCGTCAAATTCGTGGTTTCCAAGTGCGCCCGCCATGAAACCCATCGCGTTGAGCATCAGAATATCGGCGCGTCCTGAACCTTCTCTCCCTAATACTTCACGAAGGCTCCCGTTATTGGCAGCTGCGAAAAATGGACCGGGAATATAACTATCGCCGGCACCGATGATGACTGTGTCTTCAACCTCGGCTTTGAGTGCGTTCAGCACGGATGAGAAGCGGGGCGCGTTTTCGAGTGCCTCAATACCGCCCTCCATATCCGCTGCATGGAGCAGTTGAAGTGTCGTTTTAGACAAGGGTGCCTCTCCGTTTTGGGAAAAGGCAGGCGTGAGAAGACCTAACAGTAAAATTGAGAAAACGATCTTTGTAATCTGGGCTTTCAGCCCTATAACATTCGGAACAACAGGTTCCTTATTCTGCATCAGAAAATACTCCTTAATAATGATGAGATAGAGGTTTATCATAATGCTCTTGTCCCATCTTTGTTTAGTTAGCATAAGTCTAACAGAAGTCGGAAGAATTGTAAATAAAAATCAGCCTGAATTTATTGCTTTTCCCAAAAAATACCGTTTTACGAGCACTGGGTAATTTCACATGAACCTCGTTTTTGGCTTGAAGGATCTGCTGCGGTATGCTATATTGTAGACATCACAAATTGAGAGGAATATTTTGATGTTTCGTTCAAGCAAAAAGCGACCAAATCTCGTCTATATTTTCGCCGATCAGCTCCGCTACCAGGCGTGCGGCTATGCAGGCGATACCCGCGCACGGACCCCTAATATTGACCATCTCGCGACAGAGGGTGCGAATTTCTGCAACGCTGTTTCTGGCAGCCCGATGTGCGCGCCCTATCGTGCATCACTCTTCACCGGTAAATACGCCAGTAGCACCGGTATGGCGATTAATGAACTCCGCATGAACCCCAATCACGACTGCTTCGGGCATGTTTTGCATCGAAACGGCTACCAGACGAGTTACATCGGGAAATGGCATCTGTGGGCAAATCAGTTAGGGAGACACAACGATCCGAGGAATTCCTACATCCCGCCCGGACAGCATCGCCTCGGTTTCGATGGTGAATGGTCGGCATACAATTTTCATCATCTCTATTTTGATGCGTATTATCACAGAGATTCGCCTGAGAAAATCGTGCTTCCCGGCTACGAACCGGACGGGCAGACCGATATGGCAATCGACTACCTGCAACGAGCATCAACAGCAGACGACCCTTTCGCGCTTTTCCTCTCCATCGGGACACCGCACGATCCGTGGACACAAGATAACGTTCCAGCGGATGATTATGAGATGTTCCGAGACATCGACTTCCCGCTGCCTCCCAACTATCGCGATAAGAATGACCCCTACGGTGATACGTGGGCAATTATGTCCCCTGAACAGAGGACGCAGTTACCTGAATGGATGCGCGTCTATTACGCAATGACAACCAATCTGGATCGGAATATCGGACGATTACTACAGGCTATTGATAATCTCGGATTGCGCGACAATACAATCTTTGTCTTTACATCTGATCACGGTGAGATGTTTGGCGCGCAGGGTCGCCGAGCGAAGAACATCTTTTATGAGGAGGCGGTCCGCGTTCCTTTTCTTGTCCGGTGGCAGGATCAAACTCCAGCAGGACACGTCTCAGACGCATGCCTGAATACACCTGACATCATGCCGACACTGCTATCCATGCTGAATCTGCCAATTCCAGAGGACGTTGAAGGCACCGATTTAAGCAACGCTGCTTTTAAGCAACTCACTGATGAACCGGATGCAGCGTTCATGCAGGGGATGGGGTGTACCGCCAAATGGGAAGATGGCTATGAGTGGCGCGCCCTCCGCACAAAACAGTATACCTACGCTGTCCACCGTCCCGATCGGAGCGAGAAACTTTTCGATAATGTCGCCGACCCGTTCCAAACTTGTAATCTGATTGATGCACCCGAATCGACTGAACTCCGAGAGCAATTCCGAGCAATGTTGCAGCAGCGCATGGATGCGCTTAACGATACCTTTGAGGCGTGTACATGGTATCGCGATAATTGGACCGAAGATCGGGTTATTCTCCGTACCGCGACGTTAACCTAAAAAGCAGCAGGCGCCCACCGTGTCCCGTTATTGCTAATACCATTACTGATAAGCAAATTGTCTATCATACCTTCTGAGCAGGGTTATTTAGTTTTAGATAAATTGTCGGATTGTCTCAATTTTTGGATCTTCCTTTTCAAGTCCGGTGCGGTTGCTAGAAGAAACACCCAAGCAAAAACACCGCACCTACCGGGCCTGGGGGTCTAAAAATTGGACAAAAAGCCGAAAACTAAATCGTCCTGCCTTCTGAGACGATTCGGTTGACATCTGTTTACCTTTTATGCTATCATTACCCTCAAGAAACTCGTCTTGTGAAGGAGAAAAGCAATGCAAGAACGAAATCAGGAACTTGTCAATAAATATTACGCGCGCGGTATAGCATCCAGCGAGAAAGGCGAACTTGACAAAGCCATTGAGGATTATACCACAGTAATAGACCTCAAATCAGATTATGCCGATGCTTATTATAGGCGCAGCAAGGTATGGTTACACCTCGGGGAAACGGAAAAAGCGAAAGCGGACATGCAAACCGCCAGTAACATCGGGATAAACAGCAGCACTGCTTTAGACGAAACCCTACGTAACTATGCCCGTGCATGGAAAGTCCTCGGTAACTCATAAACTATTTGACAATTGATCATGCAAAGAGGTAAACCCATGGATAAGAGATACCGTATTCAGAACGTTGAGACGATACCGAGTCCGTCCCTTGTTGTCTATCTCACACAGGTTCAGCAGAACATTGAACATGCGATTGCTACTGTTAATGGGGATGTCTCAAAACTCAGACCGCATGCCAAGACGCATAAAACCGCAGAGATTATCGCGATGGAACGCGATGCCGGTATCCTGAAGCACAAGTGCGCCACGCTACGCGAAGCAGAGATGTTGGCACAGAACGGTATTCAGGATATTCTAATCGCCTATCAGATGGTAGGACCAAACGTCAACCGTTTTGTTTCGCTACAGGTGCGATATCCAGATGCTGATTTCAAGGTCATTGTTGATCACTCAGAGGCAGTATCAGCACTCTCGGCAGAAGCGGCAAAATTCGGCTTAACGGTCAAAGTCATGTTGGATGTAGATGTAGGGATGAACCGGACAGGGATACCGGTCGGCGATGCTGCTGTGGATCTCTACGCACAGATTCAAGCAGCGGAAGGGTTACAGCCCTGGGGATTGCACGTCTACGATGGACACATCCACGATGAGGATGTCACCGAACGGAAAGCCTCCTGCAATGAAAGTCTCGCACAAGTCGCAGAGATGAAAGATAAACTCGCTGCCAAAGGGCTTGACGTACCCTTGGTCGTGATGGGGGGTACGCCGACATTCCCGATCTATGCCGAGACACCGGGGGTTGAGGCATCGCCGGGAACATTCGTTTTCCACGACCACGGCTATACGACCTACTTTCCTGACCTCGGTTTCACGCCTGCAGCACTGCTCCTGAGTCGTGTCATCAGTATCCCAACGCCGCATCGGATTACGCTTGATTTGGGACATAAAGCCATTGCCGCGGATCCCGCGGGGGACCGAGGGGTCCTTCTGAATGTCGAAAATGCTGAAGTAGACAGGCAACACGAGGAGCATTGGGCGGTTAATGTCCCTGACAGCACACCGATGCACATTGGACAAGAGATTTACGTCTGCCCGACGCATATCTGTCCGTGTGTCGCGTTGCACCCGTTCTACTATGTCGTGGATACCGATGGATATTGTCGGGGAACGTGGGAGGTCACAGCACGTAATCGGACTGCTGCCTGACCTCTGAAAGGTGATGCTCAGGGCCACGGAAAGAATGGTGCGGGGACGTTCGCACTCCAACTGATGAGTGTCCACAGGACCGCCATGCTGAATTCGCCGAAAACCATGCCTAAGAAGAAGGGGCGCAGTCGTTGATACTGCCGAATGCCGCTGTAGCGTAGGATCGGCGTTTTAATGCCCCACGCGATTAAAACCGGAAACCAGAACACAACCAGTGTCCATGAAGCCGATAACGCATACCCAAGCGGGTGCAGGGGCCACCACCAATAGAGCATCCTTAAGATGACCAAGCCGGTTGTCGTCAATATGCCCACACCGAAAAAGATGCCTCCAGTTGTACGGTGATCTGTGCCTAACCCTTCTATCGCTGCGACATTATCCTGAAATGCCCAAAGCGGATTCCCGCGATAGGTGTAACTATACATATAGTTGGCACCGTGTTTGTACGGAAGCCATAGATGGATGGCTGCTGCGCAGAGAAACGCCAGTGTACAGCCTAACACAAACACGCCTACCAGCGAACGGTAGGACATTCCGACCCGGTCCCTAATCTTTAAGCCATCTAAGAAGCCTGTCAGAATTAACCCGCGCTGGTCACGAGTGAAAATTGCGTCAAGAAACGACAGCACAGTGAGACTTTGCGCACCCAATGATGCTTTGCTCGCAATGAGTTGATACAAATCTAACGGTCGGAACGATGTTTCTGTCATCAACAGACCGCCTTCTGCTGTACTCCGCGCCATCACAACCGCAACGATGCAGATATACACCAGTATCTCAAACACAGCGAAACCTAAATTCAGTCCGGCTGCATAGCACCATCCGACTGCAAGAATCAAACTAACGATGAGTCCCCAAACTGCCGTGCGATAAGGGAGGAGTTCGTCGGCATCCGCTGTTTTGTTTCCGGTGAAGGCTTCGCGAAAAACGCGTCGGAAATGTGGAAATCCCATATAGATAAACGAAATGACCAGCACAACATAAGCACCTGCGACTTGGTAACCGATATAAAGTCGAGTTGGATAGAGCGGCATGCTACTGACCCGTAAACCGAACATCGCTGCAACGACATCTTGCAGCCGTGTCAGTAGAAAGAAGAACCATAGACTGAACAGCAGTTGTGTCGGTAGGAGATAGAAAAAACCTATCGCCGCGAAAGATATAAAGATCGGCGTATAGGCGATGGCATTGAAAGGTTGTTCGGTGAAATACTGATTGAGCAGATACCGTAGCGATACGTTCGGAATTTGTGGCCAGATTTCATGGAGTCCGTTTAAAGTGAAAATCAACGCAGGCAGTGCGAACCCCAACCACATCAATCGGTTACGAAAGAAACCGTGTCCCTCGTGGACGAATTCAAGCGGCAGAGAGACTAACGGAAATGAGAGTTTCTCGTTTTCGATCCATTGTTTGCGTAAAATCGCTGCTAAGCAGAGAAACGCCGTGAAGACTAAAAAGACGAGTACACCCCAAGCGCATAACGGCTCTAACCACGCACGCCACGGAATACTATCGCCACCTTGCATGCCTTCATAGAAGCTGATAGCGATGGGTGCTTGACCTTTCTGTTCAGGAGAGAATGGGATGAGCCACGGCTTGATATGTGGGAAAAAGAGGGTGTCCCAACTGTTGGTCTCATTGGTGAAGTAGTTGACTGCGATGAGGGCAGGGATCAGTTTTTCCATGACCCCGCGCGACGAAATCATTGACGCAACGAGCATCATACAGTAAATACACATCAACTCGCGCGGTGAAAACGCAAACCGATCCTTGAGTTTGGCAAGCAACCGATTCCCTAATACAAGGAAAAAGAACAGCCCGATAACAGCTGGCGGTAACTGTAAAAACCCGATTTGGATGTAGGTAATCACAAGTTCCGCATAGGAGACGATGCAACAGATAACGATAACGCAGCAGATACCGAGCAGAAGGGAACGTCCCGATATACGATTTTCATTCTGAGTGAGCAATATCGCACCGTCCTGAGTAGGATTTGAAAAAGTTTAGCACAATGTCAAAGGATTGTCAAATACGATGTAAAGGCATCGGTATGTTAAAATCAATCGCGATACTGATATATTGAGAAAGTCAGGCGAGGACGCTGATTATTTTTTGTAACCGTTCTGTAAGTAAATACGTTATTCAAAGTATGAATAACTTTGTTTATCTAAGGACTGAAGCAATGCCGAACCAATCGCTCCAATCCTTTGCCGAAATTAACCCACTTGTGGGATTGCCCCCAAAGACGCTGCGTCTATATAATGCTCTGGAAATCTTTAAGAAGAAATATTGTTCTTCCGATAATCCGGATTGGTTTCGCATGCCGCACCGCGATCCGCTCCTTCAGAAAATCGGATTTTCTGAAAGGGATATTGAAAATGGGATCCAAGAATTGGTACAGGCAGATTTGTTGGAAATTCAAGAGGGGCAAGATGCAAGGTGGTATTGCCTGAAGTAGCATGCAAGCCGCTGAATATCCTATGAGAGTTCCGCATCTGATTTTAGCTTCCGCATCGCCGCGGCGCGCAGCATTACTATCACAGATCGGATTAACATACGATGTACACCCAAGCGATGCTGTGGAACCGCCACTTTATGTCTATGCCAATAGACCTGCGAGCGAGGTGACACAAGAACTCGCTTTGTTAAAGGCATCCTCTGTCGCGCAACATTATGATAACGGTTTGGTGATCGGAGCAGATACACTGGTAGCGTTAGAGGGTAAACTTCTCGGTAAACCGGCTGACGATGCCGAGGCATTGGCGATGTTGACTTCCCTGAGCAACACACGCCATCAGGTTGTGACCGGTGTGGCATTCATCGATGCATCATCGGGGCGCGAACATGTTTGGTCAGAGACGACTCAGGTCTACTTTCGGAAGTTACAGAGTGCCGAAATAACAGCATATATTGAGAGTGGTGAACCATCGGATAAGGCTGGCGCGTATGGGATTCAAGGACGCGGTGCCGCTTTCGTTAAACGTATTGAAGGCTGCTATTTTAATGTTGTTGGACTGCCCTTAGCAAGCCTTGTCGAACACCTGTCGAATTTTCAACCCCATGTCGGCATCTAAAAATTACACTCCTACCGACGGATACACCGAAATCGTGAAACCCGGCGAGATGGGCATCACGAAACTCCATTTCGGAATCCTTACCCTCACGCCTAATGCAACATTCTTTGACCATTCTGATGATACTGAAGTCGCCTTGATCGCTTTGGGCGGCAACTGTACCCTCTTAGTCGGACATAACGGCAACAAAGCTTATGGAACTTTAGGGGAGCGTCAAGATGTTTTCCACGGTGAGGCGTGTATGGCGTATATTCCACATCACACCACCTACGAAATCCTTACGCATGAAATAGGCGTTGAAATCGCCATATCCAGAATACAGTCTCATTCGGAATCTGCGGCGGTTATTTTGACGGAAGGCGAGACCATTGGTGAAGATGAGACAGGTCTCAGGATTAGGGAAAACGTTTTCTCGGAGGGTTCAGATGTCCATGTAAGTGGCGAGGCGATCTGCTTCCAGCGGTTCCGAGATACTGATGGCGTTGCGGTTTACAATGTCACGCGCACCACGGAAACGGTGCGCGCACAGGTGTATCACAATGATGTATTTGCTCTTCCAGAACGGCACCAAGCCATCCTGTTGACATCCCGAAGCGGTAGTTATCAGTTGTGGATGCAACCAAAAAGTTGAAATGTGGAGAGGATACTACTCGCCTTCAATGAGTTCGCCACCCTTCCTGAGAAAGGCGACAGCACTCCGCGAGATTTGAACCTTGACTTCTTGGCTATTTACTTCCCCAACAGCAATCAGGATTATGTTCTTATCGTTGCTCAATCCGAGGATCTTGCCGTGCAATCCCCCGTTGGTTACGATTTCGTCACCCTTAGACAGGTTCTCCAGCATATTTTGATGTTTTTTGCGTTTCGTTTGCTCGGGTCGAAAGAGTAAAAAATAAAAGATAGCACCCATCGCGATAAACGGGACGAGCATACCTGTTATTGCGTCCATAAGTGTCTCCTAAAGAATCAGCATGGCATCGCCATAGCTGTAAAAACGGTAATTATTTTCGAGTGCCGCTTCATACGCCTTCTGAATCAGATCGCGCCCAGCGAAAGCACTCACCAGCATTAGTAAAGTTGATTTAGGTAGATGAAAGTTGGTAACCAAGGCATCTACCACGTTAAATCGGTATCCGGGATAGATAAAGAGTTCGCTATAACCGCTATAAGGGTGGACAGTTCCAGCCGCACCGGCGGTTTCAAGTGAACGCACCACTGTCGTCCCGATAGCGACAATTTTTGATCCAGATGCCTGCGCGATGCGAATCCGGTTCGCTTCTGTTTCAGTCAGATGAATATACTCGGCGTGCATCTTGTGCGTCTCAATATTTTCGACTTTCACCGGCTGGAACGTCCCAGGTCCGACATGCAGTGTTAACGTCGCGATCTCTATCCCGTTACCTTTCAGTGCTGCCAGCAGCTCCTCTGTAAAGTGCAGCCCTGCTGTCGGCGCAGCAATCGCACCTTCCCTAACGGCATAGACAGACTGATAGCGCACCCTATCTTCAGCGTTTGCTGGACGACGAATGTAAGGCGGTAACGGCATCATGCCGATGTCCGAAAGCATGGCTAAAAATGTTTCGTTCTGATCGTAATCGAAACGGACGATACAGTGTCCATCATCGGGTTTCGCCACCACTTCTGCTGTCAGTTTCGCTTCACTGAATCCAATCCGTGTACCGATCCGAAGGCTCCGTCTCGGTTTCGCGAGGACTTCCCAGGTGTCCGTCTCGGTTTCTCGGATGAGGAGCAGTTCTATCTTACCGCCGGTTTCTGCCTTGTTACCGGTGAGCCGTGCCGGTATTACCTTAGTGTCGTTTAGGACTAACACGGAATTGCGCGGCAAGTGTTCACCGATATGTGAAAATTGTGTGTGGTGAAAAGCACCAGTCTCTCGGTTGACTACCAAAAGTCGTGAAGCATCACGCCGTTGAGGGGGTCTTTGCGCGATCCGATCAGGCGGCAGATGGTAATCAAAATCTGTGAGTTTCATAATTACGTTGAGATTGCACCTCGCCAAAGATCACGTCGAATCGAACAACGATGCTTGTGAACCGACAGGATAGTTGAAATACGCGTAAGCCGCATCGGTTGCGACACGACCTCCGGGTGTCAATGCTAAGAACCCCTCTTTAATGTAATAAGGTTCATAAACTTCCGCAATCGTGCGTTCATCTTCACTTAAAGCGACGGCGAGTGCTTTAACGCCTGCACGTCCACTGAATTTCTCAATAAGCGTCTGAAAGTAGGCGTAATCTTGTGCGTTTAATCCGTGTTCATCGATGCCAAAAAATTCAAGTGCCGCCTCCGCGACCTCAAGCGAAAGTATACCGTCCCCTTTAACCTCAGCATAATCCCTAACATTAGCGAGTAGTTTATTCGCAATACGCATCGTGCCGCGCGAACGGCGAGCTAACGTGTATTCTGCCTCTTCGTCAATATTAATGTTGAGTTTTGAACTGTTGATTCGGATCACTTTCTGGATGTCTTCCGCTTCGTAATAATCTAAATGGATGCGGATGCCGAAACGATCTCGAAACGGACCGGCGAGCAGACCTTCACGCGTCGTCGCTCCGACAAGTGTGAAGTGCTGGAGTTGAATTTGCACGGAATCCGATGCTGGACCCTGACCGATCGTTAAATCGAGTTGGTAATCTTCCATTGCAGGGTAGAGGGACTCTTGTACGTGTCCTTTCATCTGATGGATTTCGTCAATAAACAGAACGTCTCCCTTTTCGAGGTTCGTCAAGGTTGATGCAAGATCGAGCCGTTCCATAACGGGTCCAATCGTCTGTTTAAAGTTACTCTGAATTTCGTTGGCGATGATCCGCGCGAGCGTCGTCTTACCGAGTCCTGGTGGACTGACGAGTAGGACGTGCTCAAGTGCATCCCCACGCTTTTTCGCGGCTTCAATGTGGATACGGAGCTGCTCTTTGCCTCTATCCTGTCCGATGAATTCGTTTAGCGTCTCCGGACGGAGGCTATATCCAAAGTCGTCTTCTTCATCTGCTAAATGGGAGAAGTCTGGTATGTTGTGGTTATCCATTTTGTTCCATCCGAGTACGAAACCCTAAAATAGGGGTCCACTCTAAAAAACTAATTTCGGATATAGCGAAGTGCTTGTTTAACTAAGTTATCCCGTTTCGCAGAACCGCCAAGCACTTTTTGTGCTTTTTCAACGGCTTGTTCTGCCTCAAGTTCTGATGCACCAAGGTTAACAAGGATTTGGATCGCCGCTATATCTGGTGACGCAGATTTTTCCGTATCTACCGCGCCTTCCAACTTTATTTTCCCGATTTTATTTTTCAGTTTGGTAATGATAACTTGTGCGATCCCTTTGCTTAAGCGCGGCACCCGCATAAGTGTGGTTGTATCTCCACGCTGGACAGCGCGTTGGAATTGTGAAGGCGACAACCTCGAAACAATGTTTTGTGCAAGTGCCGGGCCTACACCAGAGACAGTCAGTGCCAGTTCAAAAATTTTGAGCGCATCCATTGAGGTGAATCCGTAGAGCGTGACTTTGTTTTCACGGTTTTGGTAATAGTGCGTATAGAACGTAACCGTCTCGCCTATAGGCGGTAGACCGGTTATAACACGCGGTGTCACATCAATGGCATACCCGATACCGTTGACATCTACGATAACCTGTTTTGTATCCTTATGGACGATAGCACCTTCGATATAAGCAATCATCTTTTTAACTATTGGGCCCTTTTTCTGCTCTCCATTACATTTCGAGCAGGTTTTTGATTAATTCAAACGGGTTTTTGGTCAATTATATTGCGTCCTTCATCAGAAACCATCGTGAAACGAAGTGGAACGATGCACAAAGGCTCATAGTTAGGAACCCTTTTTCTGCTCTCCATTACATTTCGAGCAGGTTTTTGATTAATTCAAACGGGTTTTTGGTCAATTATATTGTGTCCTTCATCAGAAACCATCGTGAAACGAAGTGGAACGATGCACAAAGGCTCATAGTTAAGAATACTTTTTCCGGAGTTCAAGGACTTTATAGGAACGGGCATGGCAGAGCGCGAGCGCGAGCGCATCTGCAGCGTGATCCGGCCGAGGCGGCTCTTTAAGTTTAAGCAGTGCTTGGGTCATCTTTTGCATCTGAGATTTTGTGGCTTTCCCGTAGCCGACGATCGCCTGTTTAACTTGAGTGGGTGTATATACAGTGACAGAGCAACCCGCATTCGCTGCCGCAAGTTTCACGATACCTTTGACTTCGCCAACGCTGAAAGCACTGCTCGTGTTTTTACGGAAGAAAATATCTTCAAGTGCTACGTTCTCAATAGCGAATTCTGCGATCAAACCGGTTATGACATCGTAAATCTCTTTCAACCGCACCTCTGGTGCTGTTTTCGGACTGGTGCGGATGTTACCGAAACCACGCGGAACCAAACGGTTGCCGTGAGACTCAACCACACCATATCCTGTATTCGCAATGCCCGGATCAACACCAAGGATTATTTTTTTACTGTTCCTTGCGGTTGGCTGAGGCAGATTTTGCATTTGAGGTACCTTCCCATCGAGCCGTACTCCACTACGGTATACCTTTGTTACGCCGCGGCTTCTAACAGATTATCGGGAATATCGAAGTTGGCATAAACCTTCTGAACATCGTCAAGATCATCGAGTGCATCCATGAGGCGTAGCATCCGTTCCGCTTCTTTCCCTTCGAGCTTCACTGTAGTTTGTGGTATCATGCTAATTTCAGCGAGTTGAACTTTGGCGGGTGTCTCCTGAATTGCTGTCAGTACGCTATCAAACATCTCGAAGGGTGTAATAACTTCCATACCCGTACCGGAAGCGGTTACATCTTCCGCCCCGGCTTCAACTGCCGTCATGAATAAATCTTCTTCATCGATGCTATCGGGTGTAACGACGATCAATCCGCATTTATCGAAACCCCAGGCAACGCACCCGCGTTCACCGATTCTGCCCTCATGTTTACTGAAAGCGTGTCGAATCTCGGCAACCGCGCGATTGCGGTTGTCGGTCAAGACTTCTATCATTATTGCGACACCGCCGGGTCCGTAGCCCTCGTAGAGGATTTCTTCGTAGGTTTCACCCTCAAGTTCACCCGTGCCACGAAGAATCGCTTTTTCGATGTTATCATTGGGGACATTGCTTGATCTTGCCGCTGCGATGGCTGTTCGGAGTCGTGGATTCGTATCCACATCGCCACCACCGATCCGCGCAGATGCTGTGATCTCTTTGACCAATTTTGAGAAGAGTTTACCACGCTTTGAGTCGTTTGCTGCTTTTTTATGTTTGATTGTTGACCATTTAGAGTGCCCTGACATAACCTGTGTCCTTTCTGATAATGAGATTTTCTGCTAACGCTCTATTTTAACATATCAGGTATGCAACGCTTTGTCAAGCAAAACGCTAACTGCTATTTTTCGTTGAAAAAAAATCAATCGTATGTTAAACTTATTATATTCCTTGTGTGTAAGGAGTTTGAGAGGGGTTTGCTATGTTACCTTTTATTCTTAAAGTGGCTGACCGTCCCGTGGAACGGCTGCAGCGTATCAATGCTGAAAATCAACCTATTGATGTGAATGTCCACATTGAGCTGTATTCGCGCCAACTTAACCGTGTTCATGAAGATAACACATCGCAATCTCGGCGATTGAACGAGTTAATTTATGCGACTTTCGTTCAATTTCTCCGGGATAATGCAGAATCGGAAGTCTTTCTGCCATTTGAACGTCTCGTCCAACATCCGTGCCGTCAATACCTCTTGATCCTTTCTGCCTCAAGTTCTCATGAACTCTTTGAGATCTGTCAGATGCAAACCGGGTCAAGTTCCTCTATACTCAATTATGGCGGCTATGAGATAACAATCAAACCCCGCAGACACGTCTTAGATACCACAGCGTATCTGGTAGCACCCGATAAATATACACTCTTTATGCGGAAGGTTCAAGAAGATAATACCGTTCGGATCTACCGAAGCGAATTTATTAATCTAAATCGCAATTCGCCGCCCCCCTTTAAATTTGATACGCGTGATATATTGGAGAATGTCCAACTCGAACTCGGAAGGGCAAGGGAGCAGAATCTGCCGATAGAACAGCTCCTCATGTTTCCACCGAGTCCGGAAGAGACAAACCGCCCCCGCCTCCTTAAATGTCCTGAATGTGGCGGTAGAGTGCGCCAACTCGGTAAGGAAGCCAATTTCTGCTTAGAATGCGATTGGGACAACCTACCACCTCTCAGACAGACACGCTAACTTTGACTTCCAAGTCGCACGATATGAAGAACGATGACCGTGTTACCAACCGCAAGGAGCGCACCGACGACCGTTTGGAGAAGCGTGTGCCGTTTCCGGTAAACCCGCGCCCAAGAGATCAGCGGCACGAACAAGAATAACCATCCAAAGAGTGGGTTAACGAGCATGACAAGGACGGTAACGCATCCGGTGGTAACGCTACTGTGAAAGCTGATCTTCCAGAGCGGTGTAATTGCCGAAAAAATAACACTATTCGTAATATACGCGACACCCGCCCAAACGATTTCACGCGCCGCACCCAGTCGGTGCAATAGAACCGTCCCCACAATCATACTGATAAGCGTACAACATAAAGGTAGAAACCGCTCTTCTCTATTCTGCAGATGGAGATCGCTAACTTTGGAAAGCCGCACCATTACGGCTATTGAAAGTGCAGGTAGCACAGTAACAAATAGCACAACAATCGCTAACCAGCGGAGCGCGTTTTGCGGATCTGCATGTTTGTAGACAACACCGGCAGCAGTCGCAATCGGTACCAAGAACGGACTAAAGAGAACAGAGGTACTCCACGCGATGCCTGCCGGTATCGTTGATAAATTGCTACGCGCCATCTATTAATTTACTGATTCCAAGGCTTTGAAGAAATTGACGAGGTCTGTCCCGTGGGTAGTGGCGTTAACCTGCCGGTCAATCTCTATAATTTTCCCCGATTTATCAATGACGATCGCTGAACGCTTAATTGCGCCGTTTGGCGCGTCGGTCGCACCATACAGGAGCGAAAGATTACGTCCTGTGTCCATCAAAAGCGGGAAATTCAACCGGTTTTCTTCTGAAAATTTCTGACGCGAATCTGCGTCGTTGTGTGTAATCCCGAAAATCTGTGCATCGTATTTTGCGAAACCACTCGACTCATCACGGAGCGAGCAAACTTGCGCCGTTCAGCCACGTCCGAAATCGCGCGGGTAGAACGATAGGACGACATTCTTTTTCTCCACTAACTCGCTCAACTGATAGGTTTCGCCGGTACTATCCGTTGCAATGAAGTCTGGCGCGGGTTGTCCAACTTCTATTTTCGGTAGTCCCTTCTTAAGCATGGCGACGACATCTTCGCCGTGCGTTCTGACCTTGACCTCTTTATCTATGGCGCGGATGTACCCTGCTTTATCAATAATAAAGGTTGCCCGTTGTGAGGCGTTGAAACGCTCCATAACGCCGCTGTACTGATTGCTCACCTCAAATTCGGTGTCCGCTAACAGCGAAAACCCGAATTTCTGTTCCTCGCGAAACCGTTTATGTGAGTCAACGGAATCAACACTAACGCCGAACAGGACACTTCCTGTCGCTTCTATCTCGCTCAAATTATCCCGGAGCGAGCAAAGTTCGGTCGTTCAGCCACCGGTGAAATCTTTCGGATAAAACGCAAGGACGACGTTCTTTTTCCCGAGATAGTCGCTGAGATTCCGCTCAGTACCTTCTTCATCTTTCAATGTGAAATCTGGGGCAATCATCCCCACTTTTAGTGTGTCTGGAGCTGTCACTGCCTCCTCCCCTGATACTGTTGCAATCAAAATGGCTGTCATGACACTAACAGCCAGGATACCTACATAAAACTTTGTCTGAAACATTAAATTACGCCTCCATTCGTCCCATAATTAATTGATATTATACGCGATTTTCTTTTTCCTGTCAAGAAAATCGGTCTTACGCGCCAGGGTGATTTAGTTTTAAGTATATCTATCGGATAAAAACTTTGAAGCAAATACGTCCTAAAATTTACTAACCTTACAAGCTATATCTTTAAGGTGCGTAAGTCCTATAGGAAATCCCATAGATTTACAGATGGCAACTTCGGGTAAAATACTTGATTGTATGTGGGATATTGTTGTATAATTTTACATATTAAGACTATATTTTAATAATTTTAAAATAGTTTTATTTAACTTCAGTATTAAATTCGAGACTTATGCAGTCCCATCGCAGGCAATTTTTGAAACTGGGGTCGTCACTCGTTACTGGAAAACGGTGCCTGCAGAACATAATATGTAGGTCCTCAGGGAAAAATGCGTAAGTCTTCTGCCACCAATTGACCTTGCCCTGGGAAAATATAGCCTATCGAGCTTAAGGCTCAAAACCTTGCCAGCAAATATAGAAAAATTAGTTCATACCAATATATCAAAAGGAGCACACCGATGAAATACTATTTGGGAATTCTCACAGCGATGGCTTTCGCACTGATAACCGGTATTACCGGATGTTCAAATGACTCAGAAAATTCCAGCACAGAAAATCCGGTCGCTGCTGGTGCCAGTGACGAAGAGTCGTCAGTCCGATACAGCCTTACCGATACTTATGATGATACCCGAAACGGTGCCCGTCTGGTTATATCGTACAATGCGTCGACCGATGCCTTTACAGGCACTGTTACAAATACGACCAATGGGATTTTAACACAAGTTCGCGTCGAAGTTCATTTATATGACGGTACGGTCACCGTTGATGAACTCGGTCCAACACCGAACGTTGACCTTCAGCCCGGTGAATCGCACGATGTCACACTTCCGGTTGGGGGCCAATCCTTTACCGAGTGGGTAGCACACCCTGAAGTCGGGCCCAGCAGTACTGGTGGTGGTGAACACGGTGGTGAAGGTGGCGGTGAACATGGCGCAGGTGGCGAAGAAGCTGGCGGCGGTTAAGCCGACCATTTCACCACGCATGCAACCGAGGACGCTGTTAGCAGATGCTTCCAAGCGAGCAATATACCAATCACCACTTTTCTGTAGAGCCAAACGATAGTAGATTACATTTTATCTTTCACCAATTCATACAATTCATACTTTTAGAAAGGAGCATACAGATGAAACGCAATTTTGGAACCCTCACCCTACTGGTTGTTATATTGATGACAACGGCGATTATCGCTTGTGAACGGGGTGACCAGGCGACGCAGCAGCCGATAACTACCCTACCAGTAGCAGATGACGAAGAGTCGTCAGTCCGATACGGTCTTACCGAGACTTATGACAATGTCCGAAACGGTGCCCGTCTAATTATATCATACAATGCGTCGGCTGATGCCTTTATAGGTGATGTTACAAATACGACTGGCGCGCTTTTAACGCAAGTTCGCGTTGAAGTTCATTTATATGACGGCACGGTCACCGTTGATGAACTGGGTCCAACACCGAATGTTGACCTTATGCCCGGTGAATCGCACGCCATCACACTCCCGGTCGGGGGCCAATCCTTTACTGAGTGGGTAGCACACCCCGAAGTCGGTCCCAGCACTGGGAGCGGTGGTGAAGGCGGCAATGAACACGGCGGCGCGGGTGGTGAAGGTGGTGCCGAAGGCGGCGGTGGTTAAGCCGACCACTTCAACACGCATGCAACCGAGGATTCTGTTAGAATACCTCTTCAAGGGAGCAATACACCAATTGCTCCCTTTTTTCTTCATGTAACGTGAGTCTGAGAAAAAACTTGAATCTTGTCGTAGGTTGGGTTTCACTCTTTTTTCAGCGCGTACACACCCCTTTGAACCCTTGTAATCTTGCCAATATCTACAAGCCGCTTAAGTTCATTGCCTACCGACTGAGAACTACTGCCAATAGCCTCAACGAGTTCCGATGCTTTTTTTTCACCATCAGCAAGAAGCGTGAGGATCTGTTCTTGGAAACTGACACGCGGAATGTTACCTCCCCGAAGTTTGTGCAGCAGACGGTTCGCTTGCCGCGCGGAACATCCCAAGATGCGTTCGACTTCTTCCCTGCTGGATTCGGCAGTTAACTTGGCACTTTCGGCTTCAAACCGCTCGCGTGTCGCGATGACTTCAGGAAGTTTGTCAAGACCGCCAGCGATCTCAAAATCTTCCCAGTCGAAAAGAAGTGTTTCAGGTCTGTCGGTGATGTCGGGGACTGCACAACTCGTAAGCAGCATCACCTTCTTATCCGTCCAGCGGTTCAATCCTATCTGCCCTATAATGCGTGTGAGTAAACCGACAATATTCTGTTGAAGAAGATTCTGGATGCGTTCGTCTTTGTAATACGCCGAATCGGGTTCTCCGACATAATGGAGCGGTTCGGCATCGTTTCCAAACAACATCTGTGCTTGAAACCACAACTCAGATTCGGGCCAGTTCGGTATGCCAACGATCCATACAACGTCTGCCGCTTGGAAATTGAGGTCCACTCTGCCAGATCTTTTAAATTTCTCTACGAAACAGACATTCTCCTTTTCTCTGAGGTCTGCTAACTGCTCCGTAATTAAAGTATTCGCGATAATGGCGTGCTTAACGCTCGGGTCTCTATCAATTTCAGCGCGGATACCCAAAAAGAGACGCTCACCGATTTTAGACAAGCTCAGAACGTCCCAATCGGTGTCGTAGTTCAAAAGTGTGCGGATCGAGTAGATGTCTGTGCGGATCTGAAAAACCTGGTTTCCGGGAACCCATGCTGTCGGTTCAGTATGAACGACCTCAATGGCTTCACCCGGGAACACCCTACCGAGGTATCGTTCAGAAAGTGTTGGTGCCCTTAACAAGAGACGTTTGACGTTCGGATGAAGAATAGGTGGCACATAGAACTGTAGGACTTTATCGCTCCAACGCATCGGCGCATCGACATCACGCGGGTAATGCGCAAAAAATCGCTTGAGTTGATGCCAGAGCGTCCAGTTTGGATCGTGATAGACCGTCGGAAACGCCTGAATCTTCTCCACAGTCTCGGTGTCCAGAACCCCCAACGCAATCGCTTCAGCCATTCGCATCGGGATTTCGATATCTGCATTAGGAGTGAAGGCATCAAGTGAAAAGCAAGGCACCCCTTTCTCTGTGAGTCTATCTTCGGCGTGAGCGTCCAAAGGAATGCAGGCAGAAGTGCCGCCTTCAAACGCAATCGCAAAGTGTGCCAATTCCTTTCCGGTCTCATCGTCAACCGTTTTGTGTGTTACCACTTTGCCTTGGACATTAATGTGACACATCTGCTGAACAATCTCTTCTTCGTACTGTTGAAACGCCGCTACCACCGAGCGAACGCGTCCAACAGCACTTCCATTCGGTTCACCTCGGACTTCCAAGGCACGCAATAAGGATGTAGCGAAGTTCCCTAAGGCACGCCCGGACCAGTTCACAGCCCACTTCTCCAATACATCTTTTAATACCACGAACTCAAGAAACAGGCGATTTATTTCCACGTGTCTCTTATCAAGGATACAGACACGTTCCGTTTCATTCACAGGCTCAAGAATTTGTTCAAGCATTTCCGTGAATTGCGGATTGAAAAACAGTCTTTGGATCGGTGATATCTGTGCCTTGACGTGTTTGAGTGTGAGCGGTTGTGAGAGGTATCCCCGTGCTTGGCATTCTGTATAAACCGGACACTTCGGACAGATACACTCCCGTGCTTTCCCGCCTTTTGCCTCAATGGCGCGACACCGTTCGGGATCCTCACAGAGATTGCCTGCTTGAAATGGATTTGCCATGCGTTCGTCGGTAGGTATGTCTTTCACCTGTTCCCAGCGGTACAGCATGGCTCGCCATCGGGCAAAAGACGGCAGTTTTAGGGCATGATACCGCGCTTCTATTGCTTCTGCGAGGCTGCGGTCTGCTATGTTTAAGCAGGTGACACCGCCGCTGAGGAGGTACGCTTCTACTGCGGAAGTGAAACCTGAAATCGTCTCCGCGGTGATACCGATAATGCGGGCTTTCTTCTCGAAAATCCGCTGCATCTGCGTCGCATGCGTTTCAGGTGTTTGATAAACCTTTTTTGTATCCGCCTGCTGATGAAGCACCGGCGGCGGACGTTTTATTCCCAATGGACTCAGTTTGCCCTCTCTCACTGCAAGTACTTTATCGCTTACAGGTAGCGTCGAAGCAGATGTTGGCGGCGTAATACCGGTGTCATTCCATATATCTGTTATTGGGGTGGCCCGCGTAGGCAGTCCTGCGTTCGGCGTAGATGCCCGTAGCCACACAATACCTTGGTCCTCCCATAGTGACACGTATGTGTCATCAGGCTCGCTGTGGTGCTGGATCCAGTGATGAAAACCGACATTTTCTCGGAGATAAGAAAAACCGCGCTGCAACAATACGTCTTTAGCGAGATTAAGATTCTTTGAACCGATGGAGGCTGGCACAACAGTCGTCGTTTCTGACAGCTCTTCGAGATAGGCTTCTCCAAGGAGTCCAGGTTCGTGAAGCGCAGCACGGAGGGCATCAACGGGTGTAAAGATCACCTCTTTAGTGATGACAGGTGGATTTAACAGATCGCCACAGAGGATCTCGTAACGCGAATCCCAACGGCTGTAACCTTTTTCGCCGCGGATTTCAAGATACACGTCTCGCCGGTGTGGATCTTCCAGGGTGGGTGCATATTTGTAGATGTAAGACTTTGCCGTACCGGTGCTCGGATGAAGGTAGTCCGGGATTCTGCAAGAGAAACGGAGTCCACCCGATTTTGTCAGCGTCAACAGTGGGTTCGCAGTCGTTTTAAGGAGTGCCTCAATACAAGTTAAAACGGCATCGGCGGCTGCACACACAGATTGATATGTAAAGTAAAAGTCGTGCCAGCGGGCACCATTGCGTTCCGAGGGAATCCCGGTATATATCTGAATCCCCCATGAGGCGTACCACCTCCTGTCTGGCCAGTCGTTTATGCCTTGACGTTTCAGGAATCGATCGCCCCCAAAATCCCTCGGTCCGCGATCGTTTTCAGGGGCGTGTCCTATCGGCATAAACGAGATGTCTGCTCGCTCCAAATCGTCCAGGGCAATAGGCGTTCCGCGGGCGCAACGGACCTGAATATGATAAGGTATCTGCTTATACAACGCCGGTGTTATCACCGTCCTTCGTTGTCGAAGCAGTGCGTTGTGCCGTTTGTGGCAACGTTGAATAATATCTTTTGAAGCGTTCATATTATGGCAATATACCATAATTAACGGAAAAGTCAAAGAAAAAAATCGGTGAATCACGATACGCTACTACGTTGAAATAACGCCGTGTTCTTCAAGCCATACTTTCAACGGAACATCCGCGTCTTTGGGTGAAAAATGTCCATTTGCGTTAGTGCCACCACCGAGCAGCTGCTGCCGGATGGGGTCGTTCCGATCGAACATCTCCTTTGGGATCGTCATATTGTCCTTGCTTCGGAGCCAGCGGTAGCCGTAACCGTAGAAGAGTCCTTTACGCGTGATGTCGGAATCGTTCTCGCTCCGTGCGTGCCATAGGCGTCGATCAAAGAAAACGGCATCGCCGGTTTTACAACAGACAGGTGTCGCACCTTCCGGCATCGAACCATCCGCGGGACGCTCAAGTTTATCCCACAGATGGCTCCCCGGAATAACATAGAAATTCCCGCGCCCGACTTCTGAACAGTCGGATAGCCAGTAGACAACTTTAATGGAGAGCCGCGGACGTGGCGAACTTTCGATTTCAATATTAACGCGTCCACTGTCTTGATGCCAACCGAGGGGCCCCGGTTTACCGCGAACCGCCTCCGGACGCGGTGGCGTGACAATGAAGTGGCTGTGGTAGGAGTAGATGTTCCAGCCCAGAATGCCCCAAACCTTCGGAAATGTTTTATACCAGTCCAGAATGTTTACGAAAATCTGGTCTCTGCCGAGGAAGTTTGGATAGAAAAAGTTCTGGTGCGCTGCCAACCGGTTTTTCGTATGCGGGTCGTAACCGGCATCGAGATGATTCTGATAGATGCTATCGACCCGTTCTTCAAGGCGTTCAACAAGGTCTAACGGGAGCGCGTTTTCAACGATAAAATATCCATCCTCATTTAGACTGTCGCGCTGTTCATCTGTAATCTGATGTTGTAGATGGCGTTCATCAAGCATAGATTCGATCTCCAATTCAGCTATATTAAGATTTATACAGTTTTGGCCGTAGCATGTTCTATTAGATGGGAATTCCCCAAAAAATCGGACGTTCTCTTGGCACAGGAGACTAACGGTTTCCTATGCTACAGACGTTCTCTTGGCACAGGCTAACAGCCTATGCTACAAAAGAGCACCATGCGTAAGTCCTATATATGTTTTGTCTCAGGACACGAACACATTAATCCGGTAAAGGACCTTCTATCTGATCCACGAGGTGGATTGAATGAATAACATCACGGAGGTCTGTGAGCGGGACTTTCTTGTTACGGACGCAATCGACGAAATGCTGGTGCATGGTTAGCACGCCTTCATAACTCGGTTGGTCGCGTTCATCTACACCGTCAACTTCCCAACCGCCCATCACATTTCTTTGGTTGTCCTCATAAATTTCGATCTCTTCAGGGATTTTCATATAACAACCGATACCGACACCGTGTAATTCAGAGCGCAGCACACGTCCACCCGATGCGCGACTCCCGAAAAGCACACCTGTGACGTTATTATCGAAACGGACGAAGGCGGTATAGAAGTTGCGTTGTTCCGCATCAAAAGTGTCGCGATGCGCGGTAACTTCCACCGGTTCGCCACCCGCCATATAGCGAAGTAAATCGACAACGTGACAGACATCGTTCCAGAGGGTTGTCGTAAACTCCCTATTCCCCCCTAACATCTGCTTGTTAAAAGTCGTAACGGCTAACGTCACGGGTCCCTTTTCTGCGACGCGCCGCATGGCTTCACGGGTAACAGCCGCATACCTGCGTTGGAACCCTACCATGCAGTAGACATCATTGGCGATTGCTGCCTCAAGTAATTGTTGCGTTTCGTCGCTGTTCGCACCCGGCGGTTTTTCAATAAATAGATGCTTGCCGGCGTTGAGACAATCCAAAGCGGGTTGCAAAATCCACTTTTCGTTCATCACACAATAGACGACATCTAAATCCAAAGTATCCAACATCTTACGGTGATCTGTGAACGTATGTGGAAACTCATATTTCTGCGCGACTTGCGCGAGTTTCGCCGCATCGAGTTCACACGCACCGAGCATGTCAACATCGTCTTCCAGACGGTTAACACTCGGATAATGTGCACCCTGACTGCGTCCACCTGCACCGATAAATCCTGCTTTAAGCATTGGGAAGTTCCTCTCCGTATTCGCTAAATTATATCCACGAAAGTTTTCGTACTTTACCATAATGTTGCGTCAATTTCAAGAAAATTTTTCAGCGTTTCGATTGTGAGCAACACCGCGAAAGATTGCTAAAAAAATATCCTTTTAAAATTTGAATTGTTTCTGTGTTTTGTGGTATTCTTAAAACTACACGGATTCTCAAAGCCTCGAAACGTTCTCTGTTCATAGAACAGCTCGAAACTGAAAAGGAGAAACGCATGCCAGTTTTTGATGCAGAAGCCTTAGAATTTTGGGAAGAGCACGGTTATGTCGTCGTGCCAGAAGCGGTGCCACTTGAAAATTGTCGCGCTGCGGAACAAGCCGTCTGGAATTTCCTTGAAATGGACGGTGATGATCCAGAGAGTTGGTATCCTGAGCCGCCGCGACGGAGCATTATGGTCGAAATTTACCAGCACCAAGCGTTGTGGGATAACCGCCAATACCCGCGTATCCATCAGGCGTTCTCGGAGATTTGGGGAACTGATAAACTCTGGGTCAGCTTTGATCGCGCAAGTATGAATCCGCCTGAACGTCCAGATTGGAAGTTCACCGGTCCTTATTTGCATTGGGATATGTCGTTGGACAGTATGCCGGTGCGTTTAAAAGTGCAAGGTGTACTATATCTGGCGGATACCCCCGGCAATCAAGGCGCGTTTACCTGTATTCCGGGGTTTCATCGGAAGTTGGAGTCATGGTTGAACGACCTTCCAGATGATGCGAACCCGCGGCAAGTCGTACGAGATTACCAAGCCGAGGCGGTACCGGTAGCCGGGAAAGCCGGTGATCTCGTCATCTGGCATAGCGCATTACCACACGGCAGCAGCCCGAATTCTGCTGAACGTCCCCGGATGGCACAATACATCACGATGTCACCCGCACCAGATGATGGCAAAGCAACAAGCGAAGGACGTGTTAAAGGGTGGCGCGAACGCCTGACCGGTCTCGGAAAAGAGCAGAAAGAGAAAGAGCATTACCAAGGTAAAACAGCCGAATTGACACCACTCGGAAAGAGACTCCTCGGACTTGAACCCTGGGTTGCCTGATGCCTCTCTGTAGTTAGCAATAGGGTGGGTGCTTGAGAACACTCGCCGGTGTGCAGCTCGTGCATGAAGGAGGAGAACGCTCTCATGACAGATTTGTTGGCAGCACGCGCACAGATGGCGATGTCACTTGCATTTCACATCATCTTCGCTGTGGTCGGCATAGCGATGCCACTGCTGATGGTGATTGCCGAAGGGTTGTGGCTCAAGACACGCGAAGAAGTCTACCTCACGCTGGCAAAGCAGTGGGCAAAAGGCACAGCTATCATGTTCGCTGTCGGAGCCGTCTCTGGCACTGTTTTATCGTTTGAACTCGGTCTGTTATGGCCCGAATTCATGGCTTATGCCGGTCCGATCATCGGGATGCCCTTTTCGTTGGAGGGTCTTGCGTTCTTTCTTGAGGCGATCTTCTTGGGACTGTACCTCTACGGCTGGGAGCGTATCCCGAAATATGCACACTGGTTCGCTGGAATGATGGTGCTGCTCGGCGGCACCTTGTCCGGTATCTTCGTTGTTACCGCCAACGCATGGATGAACACGCCTACCGGTTTCTCAATCGTCAATGGCGAGGTGACAAACGTTGATCCGATTGCAGCGATGCTTAACCCTTCCTCGTTTAGCCAAGCACTCCACATGACGATCGCTGCATTCCTTGCGGTGGGATTCGCTGTAGCGGGCATCCACGCCTATCTTCTCAGACGCGATCCAGACAACCTCTTCCACCGTCGCGCTTTCGCCATTGCTTTGAGTGTCGGTGCCGTGTTTGCGATCCTCCAACCGATTTCAGGGGACATCAGTGCAAAACGGGTCGCGAAGTACCAACCTATCAAACTCGCGGCGATGGAGGCACAGTGGGAAACAGAACGCGGCGCACCTTTGCGGATCGGTGGTATCCCCGACGAAGACGCTGAAGAAACACGATACGCACTTGAGATCCCGAAGGCACTCAGTTTCCTCGCGCATTCCGATTTCAACGCAGAAATAATGGGACTTAAGGAAGTGCCACGCGAAGACCGTCCACCTGTGGCAATCGTGCACTTCGCATTTCAGATCATGGTCGCTTGTGGGATCGTGTTGATTATCGCTGGACTCCTTGGCGGTTGGCTTGCGTGGAAACACAAAGGTTTGCCGACCCAAGGTTGGTACCTGCGGTTCGTTACGTTCTGCACGCCGCTCGGATTTATCGCAATTGAAGCCGGTTGGACGGTCACAGAGGTCGGTCGGCAACCGTGGGTTATCTACAATATCATGCGTACATCGGAAGCAGTAACGCCGATGCCGAATCTCGTTATTCCCTTTATCAGTTTTACGGTGCTTTATATTTTTCTCTCAATTATTGTTATTATCTTATTACGCCGCCATATTTTCCAGAATCCTCGCTTGTATGACACAAATTCATGAGGAAATCCGATGTTGACCCTTGAACTCTGCGTTGCAGGTGTGATGCTTATCTCCTTGATTATCTATGTGTTGACCGGTGGTGCGGATTTTGGTGGCGGTATCTGGGACCTGTTCGCAACGGGTCCACGTGCGAAATCACAACGTACACTTATCACACAAGCCATCGCACCCATCTGGGAGGCGAACCATGTCTGGCTGATTGTGATTATCGTGCTGCTTTTCGTGGCGTTTCCGGTCGCATTCGCAGCGATCAGCACGGCTTTACATATTCCGCTAACATTAATGCTCATCGGCATTGTGCTCCGAGGTTCGGCATTTGTGTTTCGCACCTACGATGTCCAATCCGATACAACGCATCGCCGTTGGAGCCGCGTATTCGCTATTGGGAGTGTCATCACACCTGTGATGTTGGGGGTTACGTTGGGGGCAGTTGCGTCCGGCACAATTCACGTTAACGTGGAAAGTGGACAGGTAGAGACCGACTTCATCTCCGCGTGGCTTGCTCCGTTTCCCTTCGCAATCGGTTTTTTCACTTTGACGCTTTGCGCGTTGCTTGCAGCAGTGTACCTCACGCTGGAGACGGATGACCCCGAACTACGAGAAGATTTTCGACGACGCGCCCTCATCGCAGCAGTCAGCGTCGGCGCAATGGCAGGGTTGAGTTTTATCTTATCTGCTGAGGGCGCACCGACAATTCGGCGTGGACTTAGTAGCGCATCTTGGTCGATTCCCTTTCAAGTCTTGACAGGCGCGGTGGCATTGTCCGCAATCTGGACGATTTGGAAGCGTCAATTTCGACTCGCACGCATCCTCGTCCCGATACAAGTGACACTGATTGTTTTCGGTTGGGGATTGGCGCAGTATCCGTATCTTGTCACACCGGACTTAACCTTTTCAAATACGGCTGCGCCAGATACTGTGCTACGTCCGGTCCTGATTGTGCTGGGTATCGGAATTGTGCTGTTGGTGCCTGCGTTCTGGTATCTTTATACTGTGTTTAAGGGGGAATCTCAACGGACGAATGAAGCCACAGCACGGATTGATCCTGATAACAACCATTCGGCATGAGTCAGTCCCTTCTTAGAGTCCCCCTGATAAGGCGGATTTAGGGGGTTTCATGAGGCAGTCCCTTTTCCCTTGATTTTCCCCTCATTTCCTGCTAAGCTAAAAGAAATTTAGGCATCTCGTTGTTTGCCTTGGAAATAGGTGAAAGTTCAAACCCGTAGGGGTTGGGTTACCCAACCCCTACAAAAAGCAGAATCGGTTAATCTATTGATACAAAAGTTAAAGGACAACATCTTTCTTGTCGTCTCGGTAGTGCTGTGCCTCTTTATCTTGGCAGAGGTCAACTATCCGCAGCTCGCACCGCAATCAGAATTAGCGCTCTTCGCGATGTTCGGGCTAATAGTGGTGTTCTTGAGATACCCTATTCACTCGCGTTTTGAAGGCAATCCTATTTTTCAAGTCCTCGATGCTGTACTGATAGGGAGTGTAATCTTCTGTTTCGGCTACGTTGTGGCACAAACGGAGCCGGTTTTTCAAGGTTTCTGGTTAGACGGTAAGTCCCTCGGCGATCGCGCTGGAGCGGAATTGTCCCTGGATTACGTTGTCGGCGGCATCGGACTCGTCTTAGTCTTGGAAGCGACGCGCCGTTCTATCGGTATCGCGCTCCCACTGCTCTCTTTCCTATTTCTTCTCTATGCCAGTTTTGGGCAATTTATGCCGGATTGGCTGTTTCCGCATCGCGGTTATTCTCTCCAACGTATTGTCAGTCAGACGTTCCTACACAGTCAAGGCACCTTCGGTGTCGCGCTTCGCGTGATGTTCACTTATGTGTTTCTCTTTGTCTTATTCGGCACGTTGTTGGAACGGACCGGTGCGACCGGTTATGTCCTGAATTTGGCGAGGCGTGTCTTCGGGGCAAGTGCCGGCGCGCCTGCGAAGGTCGCTGTGTTGAGCAGCGGCATGATGGGGTCATTGTCCGGTTCCGCCGTGGCGAACACCGCGACAACCGGAACGTTTACGATCCCGTTGATGCAACGCGCTGGGTTCCAACCAGCGATAGCAGGCGGAATAGAAGCCGCTGCGAGTTCTGGCGGCGCGCTCATGCCACCTATCATGGGTGCCGCCGCTTATATGATGCTCGAAATCGTGGAACCCTCCGTTACCTATCTGGAGATCATTAGGGCAGCACTGCTACCCGCAATCCTTTATTACACCGGCATGCTGTGTATGGTACACTTTGCTGCGAATGCTGCAAAAGATAGGCGCGCTCACAACTCTGAAGAAGCGAGTCCCGACGCACAGAAAGAAAAAGACGATAAACTGTTGACTGTGCAAGGTGGCATCTTTCTCGCTGCGTTTGTTACGCTGATCGTGTTCCTACTGCTCGGTGCTACGGCGTTCCGGGCAGTGAGTTGGAGTCTACTGGTTATCGTTGTGATAAGCCTGTTAAACTTCTTCATCCAGAAAATTGGTAAACAGCAGACGACAACAGAGACCTCATCTGATATTTCGGACTTGCAAAAAAGTGCCGACTTTTTAATTACACCTTGTAGACGTGCAGCGCAGAGCGGTGTTTCGCTCATTGCTGCCGCGGCGTGCGTCGGCATTATTCTTGGCGTGGTGACGCTCACCGGAGTCGGTAGCAAGTTACCGTCAACGCTTTTACCGCTCGCGGCTACGAACCTAATATTGGCACTCTTTTTTCTTATGATTTCAACGATCATTCTCGGGATGGGGCTGCCTTCATCGGTCTGTTATCTGCTGATGGCGATCTTGGTGGGTCCCGTGCTTCTCAACTTGGGAGTTGTTCCGCTTGCGGCGCACTTCTTCATCTTCTATTTCGGAATGATGTCGATGGTGACACCCCCTGTCGCGTTGGCAGCGTATGCCGCTGCGGCTATTGCAGGTTCCGGGATAATGAAGACAGGCTTCGCTGCGTTCAGGTTCGCACTCGTCGGTTTCGCCTTACCTTACGCCTTTGTCTTGCGTCCGGCACTGCTCTGGTTGAGCAATGAGGGTAGCACACCGGCGTTGTGGACAGTTGTCGGGAATTTCTCACTGACGCTGGTCGGGACGGTTATCTTAGCAGCGGCTATCGCAGGCTATATCTTTAACAAATTATCGTTATGGGCACGCTGCCTGTTATTTATCGCTGCAATTGTCCTCTTCTTCGCACCGACCGTTGTGCAGCTCGTATGGGTTCACGGAATCGTCATACTTGCAAGTATTCCTATTTTTTACTATAATTGGCGGGAGAAAGGAGACGCGTCATGAAAAATCGAATGAAATGGTTGTTATACGGACTGCTCGTCTTGCTGTTTCTGCTTCACAACGATTTCTGGTTCTGGGAGACACCAGAGATTGTTTTAGGATTACCCGTTGGGCTGCTCTATCATATCGGGTTCTGCATTGTCGCGACGTTACTGATGGCTGCCTTCGTCAAAGCGCGCGGAGATTGGGGTGAGCAATGAGTCTTGCTATCGTTTTTATCTATCTTGCTGTGGTGCTGATGCTCGGTGTTTTGAGCCATAAACTTTTTCGGAACACCGGCGAAGATTACTTCGTCGCGAGTCGGACAATCAACTGGTTCATCCTATTGATGACACTCTTCGGCACGAACATGACCGCCTTTTCAATTCTCGGCGCATCTGGTGAAGCCTATCACAGAGGCATCGGTGTTTTCGCGTTGATGGCATCCTCTTCCGCAATCGTTGTACCTTGCGTGTTCCTCTTCATCGGGACGCGTCTCTGGCGACTCGGAAAACGGTTCGGCTATGTAACACAGGTACAGTACTTCCGGGACCGATGGGAATCCGACGGTTTAGGACTCCTCTTATTCGTTATATTTGTGCTGCTCCTCATACCGTATCTGCTGATTGGTGTAATGGGCGGTGGTGGCACATTGGCGACACTCACGGATGGCAAAATTCCACAGTGGATAGGAGGATTACTGATATGTGCGGTTGTCCTCAGTTACGTTACTTACAGCGGTATGCGCGGCACTGCATGGGTGAACACATTCCAAACGCTCGTTTTTATGACCCTCGGTGGTATTACCTTCTTTGTGATTACACATAGGATGGGCGGGTTGTCAAATGCGATCTCTAAAGTTGACCTAGGTTTACTGATGCAAGCCGAACATATTAAACCGTTGGAATTGTTGACGTATCTCTGTGTTCCGCTCTGTGTCGGTATGTTTCCGCATATCTTTTCACATTTCTTAACGGCGAAAGATGTCGGATCCTTCCGTTATGCGATTATCCTATATCCGTTATGTATTGCGATCGTGTGGATTCCGAGTGTCCTGCTCGGCATACTCGGCAATGTAGATGTTCCAGGTTTAGAGGGATCACAAGCGAACAATGTCCTGATTCAGATGATCGGTATCCACGCGCCCGGTGTCTTAGCCGGTTTCTTGGGAGCAGGTGTTTTCGCTGCGATTATGTCTTCGCTCGATTCACAGTCACTCGCTATCGGGAGTATGTTCACACATGATATTATTGGGCACTATCGTCAAGAAGCGTTTTCCGAGAAACAGCGGGTCTGGGTCGGACGGCTGTTTGTGAGTGGTGTACTATGTGTCACCTATCTCATCTCGCTTATTGCGACGCCGAGCATCTTTAGACTGGCGATCTGGTCCTTTACCGGATTTTCGGGACTCTTTCCGATTGTCGTCGCGGCGTTGTTCTGGCGGCGTAGCACAAAATCGGGCGTATTCGCCGCAATTATAAGTGTTATTGTGTTGTGGCTCTATTTCTTTTTCAGTAACTGGCAGACACCGAAGTATAGTGTCGGTGGAACCGGGATTATGCCTGTCGCTGTCCTCATCGCTGTTTCATCTATTACCTTAGTGGTTGTTTCACTGTTCACGAAACCACCGAGTTCACAGACACTTGAGAAATTTTTTGATTGAGAGGAGGCTGGCAATAGATGATGACCTTCAAAAGAGACGTTTGGCTTTTCTTCGTTATGGGCATGGTGTGTCTATTCGCATGCGGGGAGACTGAGAATCCGATCGAAATTGAACCCGAACCTGAGCAAACGGTTGTTATTCAATACGGAACGGTCTCTGGTACCGTCACTGATATTGGAAGCGGTCAGCCGATTCTCGGAGCGACTGTAACGCTACAAGGATTATCCGTTACAATTGGCGCAGATGGTGTTTTCGCTTTTCACGGTATCCCTTATAACGATGCACACACCTTGGCTGTTGCGGATGTCGATTACAAACCGTATAACGAACCGTTCGCGCTCAGTCAGCCGCGTTTGATTGTAGAGGTCGCTTTAACACCGCTCAGGGATCCGGCAGCCGAGGTTCGAGAATTCTTTGACCATTTTAGCGACCTCCTCGAATCGCTGGATATGGATAACATTGAAGCGATCCGATCACTCTTTTCGGAGACCTACGTCGCTGCAGATGATCCTGCGACGCTTTTCGGTGTGGCATCAGGCATTATTCCCGAAAATTATGAGGACGTCGTTCCCGCGATAACCCAACTCTTTGAAGAGTATGTCTCGCTTGAATTCATTTTCAAGGATATAGAGATAGATGTGACAAATGCTCGGAAAATGGCAGTAACACTGCGGTTAGATATAAACGCCGAGAAAGGTGAAGAGCGAGACTTAAGGGAACTCAAGGCGCACTGTAAATTTGAGTTCCGTCGTGAAGGATCGGATTGGAAAATCGTCCATTGGCAGCTCTTTGAGTTAGACATCCGTCTATAATACCGACCCCCTTTGCAGGCGGGGTTTGGAACCCCGCCTTCTATAGATGTCTCATTAATTGTGGATTTCACTATAAAATTGAGACAAGGCATTCGCGAGTGCTGCGAATTCCGCAATATCTAATGTTTCAGCGCGCCGCTGGGGCGCTATACCGAGTTCCTCAAGTACAGTCCCTAATACTTCCGCTGACGCGAACCGACCCCGAACCAGAGAATTTTTTAGCATCTTCCGTCGCGTCCGAAATGCCGTCCGTACGACGCGAAAGAAAAGCTCCTCGTTTTCAACCGCGACCTTCGGCTCTTCGCGCATCGTCAGTTTCAGAAGCGCAGAGTCAACTTTCGGTGCTGGATAGAAATTCTCTGGCGATAGTGTAGCGATGAGTTCTGCCTCAGCGTGATAAGTGATGCCGATTGTCAATGCGCCGTAATCCTTCCCTCCCGGTCCTGCCACAATTCGTTCCGCAACCTCTTTCTGCATCATTAACACGCAACTGTGAATCTGCTTGTGGTGTTCAAGGAGTTTCCACAAGATAGGCGTTGTGATGCTATAAGGCAAGTTTGCAAGCACTTTAAAAGTAGTAGGCACAGTCCCTGTGCCGTCAACCAACAGTGTGTTGAGTTCTAATTTGAGAATATCCGCGTTGAGGAGTTGGACCCTTGGATCGGTCGACTTTTGTAGATCAGGCTTTGGCTTGCAAGCTACGCCAAACCGCGCTTCTAAAGCCTTATATAGTAACGTGTCCACTTCAACAGCAATAACGCTTTTAGCGGACCGCGCCACCACCTCAGTCAGACAACCTAACCCAGCACCAATTTCTATGACCGTGTCGCTGTCTGTCAGTTCCCCAGCTTCAACAATAAATTTAAGGATTTCTGGATTAACAAGAAAGTTTTGTCCTAACTGCTTTTTCGGGCGGGTGTGGTTGAGGATAAAAAAATCGCGGACCTGTTGTTCGTTCATCTTGTAGGAGGACTTTGTAAGTCCGATTTCCTGAGCAGTCTATTGTGCGCTATTTCGTAAAGACACAACCTTTGTCAGGATAGCGTCTGCCACGTCTCGTTTTGAAGAAAGTGGGAGTTGTTCGCAGCAGCCGTCTCGGTCGAGCAGGGTAACAATATTCGTGTCGGATTGAAATCCCGCACCATCTGCGAGAATATCGTTCGCGACAATCAGATCGCAGTTTTTGCGTATTAATTTCTTTTTTGCGTTCTCAATGAGATCGTTCGTTTCGGCGGCGAAACAGACAACCGTTTGATGCGTTTTTCGTTCGCCAAGCGTCTGCGCGATGTCTGGGTTTCTTTCGAGTGGAAGCGTCAAAGTGTCAGCACTCTTTTTGATTTTATGTGGTGTGAATTCGCGTGGGCGGTAATCAGCAGGCGCGCCTGCCATGATAACAATGTCCGTTTCATTGAACGTCTCCAGAACTGCATCGTACACCTCAAGTGTCGTTTCGACGTACTGCGTCTTGATACCGATAGGTGGGGAGACGGTAGCAGTGCCGCTAACCAACTGCACTTCAGCACCGCGTTGTGCCGCCGCTTCAGCGATGGCGTATCCCATCTTACCGCTGGAACGGTTGGTAATAAATCTGACCGGATCAATATATTCACGCGTCGCCCCTGCCGTGACGAGAACGCGTACGTCTCGCAAATCTTGTGTTTCCAAACTCGCAGTTGGGGTTAAGATATGACTCGCACCTTCAAGGATCATCTCGACTGTGTTCAAACGTCCTACACCTTCATAACCACAAGCAAGGTCACCGCTTGCAGGTTCAATGAAATGAACGCCGTGCGTTTTCAGTGTGGCGAGGTTCCGTTGAACGAAAGGGTTTTGATACATGTGTCCGTTCATAGCAGGTGCAAGAAGTATCGGACAGTGGACAGAGACAGCGAGAGTCGAAAGCGCGTCGTCAGCGATGCCGTTGGCAAGTTTACCGATAATGTTTGCTGTCGCAGGGACAATCGCAAGCAGATCAGCACGGTCAGCGAGATCAATATGCGGCGGTTTCCAGTCTGCGCCTGCGTCAAATAGGTTCAGGAGGACAGGGTTCCGTGAGATGACTTGAAATTGCAGGGGTTGGACAAGTCGAGTGGCGTTTTCTGTCATCACGACGTGAACGGAGGCACCTTGCTTGACAAGTTGACTCGCTAAGTCAAGCGATTTGTGGATGGCGATGCCGCCTGTAACACCTAAGAGGATAGTCCGATCTCTGAAATCCATGTTTTTATTCGCGTTGAGATTTAGCAAGTTGTACGCGGAGTTTTACCGTTTGCTTTAGGAAAGACTGGCATATACTTTCTCTGTTTGAATCCAAAGTTGTTTATGGTATCCATGGTTCTCTCCATAATTTAATCTGATTTATCAATACCGAGTAACGGGTTAATTGTCTCTATCAATTGTGTATCTATGCGGGAACGTTCTGCGGCGATGATGGTCTGAATCTGCTGAACTGCTTCTTGGACTGCGTTTTGTGGATTACGAACCCAATAATCGTAGTGTTCAATCTCAAGGATTTCAGATTTTGCAATAGCGAGGCGTTTGTTGACTTCCGATTCCGATTCCGTTTTCCTGCGACGGAGCCGCTTCTTCAGGACAGCAAACGGTGGGGGTATGATAAAAATAAAGAGACTACGCGCGGGTGATAAGTCTTGCGATTGGATTTGCAAAGCGCCCTGGACTTCGATTTCTAAAATAGCATCTTTTCCGGCTTCGCGTGCAGCGGCGATTTCGGATTTCAGGGTACCGTAGAAATTGCCACCGTATTCCGCCCACTCAAGAAAGTTGCCTTCCGCAATATGCTTTTCAAATGCTGATTTCGACCGGAAGTGGTAATCAACGCCATCGACTTCATTCCGACGCGGGTTACGCGTTGTTACTGAGACAGACTCCCGCAAGGTCTCATCTGCTTTGCAGAGCGCGTCTATGACGGTGCTTTTTCCTGAACCAGAGGGTCCAGAAATAACAATAACAAGGTCCGGTTTATAAAGGTGTGTCTTCGCCATTGGAAGCATCGCTCCCATAACGTCAATCTGCTGCTTCTGCCGCTTCTGCGAGTTCGACAAGCACGGGTGACTCAATGCGGATAGCGTCTTTAATACAAACTTCTTCGCACAACTTGCAACCGACACACTCCTTCGGTTTAACAAGTTCACAGATACCGAAGAAACTTTCAGCATGTTCACCGGTCTCTGGATCCTTGAGTTCAAGACATTCCCAAGGACAGATATGGACACAGAAATCGCATCCAGAGCAGAGTTCCTCGTAGATAACGGCAATCGGACGGTGTGTTGGGCGACGGATGAACTTACACACTTCGCCAAACTGGTCGCGAATCGCCTCAACCGGACAGACCATCCCGCACGCACTGCAATCAATACAGATATCTGGATCAATAATGTGCAGCATGTTCCTATCGCCTGTAATCGCGTCAACAGGGCAATTCGTTAAACACGCCATGCACCCAATACATTCCTCGGTGATATAGTATGCCATAATCCTTTTCCTGTGTTTTTTGGTTTTTTTATTCCTCTAAACACATATATTTTAACACAATCGTTGTTAGGTTGTCAAGTGTATTTTTATCGCCAGACAACACCCACTATCTTCTTGACATTTCAAAGGTTCTCGGCTATAATGGCAACATAGAAATATTAAGGTATGGTTTTCAATTTCACACTACAAAAAAAGGACACAGAATCTAATGGATTTAGGATTAAAAGATAAAGTCGTCGTCGTAACAGGCGCAAGTCGCGGGATCGGACGCGCCATCGCACACGAATTCGCGGAAGAGAGCGCGCTACTCAGCATCTGTGGTAGAACGCAAGAGACACTCGAAAATGTGACAAATGAACTGACTGCGAAAGGCGTGACAGTCTTCGCCAAGCAGACAGATGTTACGGATACAGAACAGGTCGAAGCATTTATAGCAGAAACAGTAGAGACTTACGGCAGGATTGATGTTGTCGTGAACAACGTCGGAGGTAGCCGATGGACACCTCTGGAGGAGATTTCGGATGCCGAGTGGCACGAGATCCTCGATCTGAACTTGGTATCTGCAGCCCGCGTTAACCGACTCGCAATCCCTCAGATGAAGAAACAGGGCGGTGGCACAATCCTCATGATAACCTCTATCTACGGCAGAGAGGGTGGCGGACATATTACTTATAACGCCGCGAAAGCCGCCGAGATTAGTATGACGAAATCGCTGGCAAAGGAGCTTGCACCGGACAATATTCGTGTGAATAGTGTTGCACCGGGCTCAATCCTCTTTCCCGGTGGTGGTTGGGCGCGCCGTATCGCAGCGGATCCTGAAGCGATGGACGCATTTGTAGAGAGCGAAATGCCGCTCGGTAGGTTCGGCAAGCCAGAAGAAATCGCGAATGTCGTCGTCTTCCTTGCATCGGAACGCGCAAGTCTTGTCACGGGTGCCTGTGTGAATGTTGATGGCTGTCAGACCCGTTCAAATATTTGAAGGCGTTGGATAGATGCGGTGGGTACTTTAATCGGCTTCCGGTGGTATCCATCTTTTTGCTTCAGCCGATTTCACTAAATCTCGCACGGTAAGTGACGTATCAGAACCGTAATTGTCAAATTTTTCTTTGTCAAATGTCCAGTACTATTGTTTGGATAATTCGGATTGCGTGAACCTGTAGCATAGGAGACTGTTAGTCTGTGCATCGTAGCGGCATGCTATGTCTATCAAGGGATTTTTCCATGGGTTTCACACCTCTCGGAACTTGGAGAAAACTAATCCAAGATTGCCGGAAATTGGAGACACGACAGAAATGTTGCCTCTGTTATAGCAACACAGGCTAACCGTTTCCTATGCTACAAAAGAGGGTGTTCGATCAGAAGTATTTGCCTACTTTAAAATTGTCCAAAGTTCAGTATCCAGTAGTAGAGCATGACATATATCTCAAATGGGTTACATCCCTCCGTACCGATTTCTGCGTGATACTTTCTGAAAGGTCGGTAGAGAGTTGGAAACTTCCAAGCATTTCTTGTATCAAGAGCGTTTCGTCCTGTTGTAAACGTCGTCTTGCGCGTTGCAGGCGGCTGGTAATCGTGTGCACAGAGACACCAAGAAACCTGCTAATCTCTCGCGTCGTCATTTCACCGAGATAGTAGAGCGTCATGACAGTGCGTTCGCTCTCAGGAAGTTTATCAATCAATTTCTTGACAAGCTTCTGACGCTTTTCAGCAGATTCAGCTTCGCGTTGCTCTGATATATAACGCGCGTATGCAGATTTATCAACTGCGTCCATAGCCATCGTCTCCAGCAATTGTAGTCTTGATTTGTTGTCGCGCCGCCAGTTGCTACAGTGCCGACTTGTCATAACATAAAGCCAGCCAGCGAATTGGCGCGGATCCTTAAGCGTTGAAAGTTTGTTATAGACTTGGAGGAAAATGTCTTGCGTAACTTCTTCGGCATAGTGGAAATCACCTATCTTCCGCCATGCCAAAGCATGTACACTTTTCTGATATTTTCGGACTAAAACAGTAAAAGCTGCATCATCGCCCGACAAAATTCTGTGGATAAGTTGAACATCTTCTTCTATCATTGTCGTGCTCCGTAATGAATGGATGTGGGGTTTCTTGCCTATTCGTTAATTCTCGGATAGGACATCCCTTTCAGTTTTTCCGAAACTCACTTATTCGCGGTCCGCTAATGATATTTATAAAGACACATTTTATTCCCGAAAACGTGCAAAATATGAAAAAAAATTGAATAGGACTTACACACTCCGTGTTAAAGTCCCCCTGATAAGGGGGATTTAGGGGGTTAATTCCTACTTTTTGCGTCTAAATGTCCAATATTTTCTCAATTTGCGTAAGCCCTGTTGAATAGGACTTGCCCAGAGGATGTTTTGCCTCCGATTGGGTGTGTCTGCTTTTTAGTCGGGTGGCAACTTTTTCAAAATAGATTCCGCGGCTTGAATGTAATCTTGTTTCTTGCCATGTTCGACGACGCGCTGTAGAAACTCTCTCGCCATTGCTGCGTTGCCCCGATAGGAGTATACCAACCCGATGTAGAAATGGTATACTTCGTTTCTTGTAAAACGATGCCCAACATTATACTTCTCTAATAAGCGAGTGAGGAATTCGTCGTTCTCAGCATAGAATCTTTCGTTATTCAAAACATAAGTCGTTCCATTCCACTTGTAAAGGTTTACCCATTCAGGATACGCCGCGCCCGGGATACCGTCGACAGATATTCTGGTAGGAATCTTTATTTCGTAGATACCATCGTTATCAAGGTCAACATATTCTATAGGGTCCTCCCTTCTATGAGAACTATAGACATTGCAGACTTCCTTGAACTCGCCGTTCTGGAAAGAAATCACAACCACCCCGTAGTAAGATTCTATCCATACGTCTAAAGTGCCATCGCCCGTCAAATCAACGAGTCTAAACCAGACATGACCGACTAACCAAGCCCGACTAATGATCCTTTCGGGAAGGATGACGGGTGCACTCTGAATTTCAATGGTTTCCCTTGGGACATCGAACCCATAAGTCCGCGCATCAAAAAGTTTGAATAACGCTTTTTTCTTCAACATGTCTCCCTCGTTTTCAGCAATGAGGAGAAACACTTGGAGCGGTTCGCTGCGAGGTTCACCATGTCCTGGTTCAGCAGCCATTAGCACAATATTCTCTTTTTCAGGGGTGTCATCAATATTTCCGGTGGCTCTCTTTTGGGTATCGTAATAAACGCCTTTGGCTGCCGGAGGAGGGAGAAATCGGTGATACTTATGCCCCTCAGGATCAAACCCGATCTCGTACGAGTAATACTCAACGTCAACAGTTTTTGTGAGTTTCTCTCGGGTCACCGTGTAGCGGCTGAAGACTTCCAGAAACTCGCCGTTCTCAAAAGAGATGAGCGCAACCCCGTGGGCAGATTCCACCCACACATCTAAAGTGCCATCGCCTGTTATATCCGCGAGTCTAAGTGAAACATCGGTCGGTAGCTTGAGGTTTCTGGAGGGTGGACTGTGAAGTTCAATGACTTCCGCTGCTGGGACCTCCAACGGATATGTGCCTGTGTCAAAAAGTTTGAATAACGCTTTTTTCTTCGGAACTCCGTCTGCTGTGTTCTCGGTAATGAGGAGAAACGCTTGGGGCCAGTTACCGAAGGATTTGCGACTGTCGTAGGGTGGACGAGGTTTTGGACCCACAACAATTAGCACAACAGTCTCTTTTTCAGGGGTGTCATCAATATTTGCATCGGCTGTCATTCGGACATGATAAAGGAGTCCTTCCGGTGCAGGACTGGGCAAAAAACGGTGATACCTTTTCTCCTGATGAAAATAGAAGCCATAGTAGTTATACTTGACCTGGGAGGGCATCGTTTTAGCAGGATCCGCGTTCACTACAAAAGCAGTGAATGGTATCAACGAAATAACAAACCCGAAAAGTGTGGTTTGAAGATGTTGCTTCATGTTTTTTGTCTCCAAATAAAAGTGGCGAGCATTCTGTAAATGGGTTATTTTTCATCTTCGCGGGGGTGGCGATTTTTTTAACAGAGCTGATGTCGCTTGAATATAATCGTTATTCTTCGCATGTTCCAGAATCCACTCTAAATCCGAGGGGGACTTGCTGCCCCGATAGTAGTATAGCAACCCTAAATAAAACCTGTATGTCTCGCAGTAGTTGACAAATCCTCCGCGTTGCAGCAGCTGATAATTATACTCGCCCAATAAGCGAATGAGGAAATCATTATTATCCGCATAGAATCTTTGGTTATTCAAGACGTAATCGTTTCCATTCCACTCATAGAGACTCATCCATGGCAGATATGGTGATCCAGGAAGCTCCTCAATATAGATGCTGTAGGGAATTTTGATTTCGTAGGTGCCATCGTTATCAAGGTCAACGTACTCAGCGTCAGGCAGGGGTCCGGGAACCGTGTAGGCACTGAAGATTTCCTTGAACTCGCTGTTCTGAAAAGAAATGACAGCCACAGCATAGCCAAATTCAACCCAAATGTCTAAAATGCCATCACCCGTCAAATCTACAAGTCTAAAGGACACATCGGGAGGCTTAAGGGCATCTTTTGGCGGTTCCGTGAAGACGAACCGAGGACTCTGAAGTTCAATAGTTTTCGCTGGGGCCTCCAAGGCATAAGTTCCGGCATCAAAAAGTTTGAAAAGGTCTATTTTCTTGGGCATTGCTGCCTGATGGTCAGCAATCAGGAGATATACTTGTTTCCATTCACCAGGGCGTGTTGCACTTTTTGCATTAACAGTTGTCATTAGAACAGCAGTCTCTTTTTCGGGGGTGTCATCGATATTTGCGGTGGCTCGGAGCTCGGTAGAGTAATAGAGTTCTTCCGGTACGGGCCGAGATAGAAAGACGTGATACTTCTGCCCCTCAGGATCATACGCATAACGAAACCGTCGATACTGGACATCAGAAGTTTGGGATATTGGAGGCGCAGCACTCACCGATGAACCCGATAGCAGAAGGCAGATAGTAAGTCCTAAAAGTATGGTTTGAAGAGGTTGTTTCATGTTCTTGTCTCCGGTTGGGTCTGTTAGATGTCAGACGAGTTGGGTCCGCTTTTTAGTGGTGTGTCAATTGTTTCAAGATCGATGCCGCGGCTTCAATGTAATCATCATTCTTAGCATTTCTGACGACCCATTGTAGATACTTTTGCGCCATTGCTGGGTTGCCGCGATAGTAGAAGACTAATCCTATGTAAAAACTGTATTCATCCTGTATTGCATAATAATGCCAAAAATTATACGCTTCCAATAACCGAGCGAAGAACTTATCATTGTTAGCATAGAATCTTCGGTTATTCAAGACATAGGTGGTGCCGTCCCACTCGTAGAAACTCATCCATTCCAGAGCCGCCGCGCCAGGACCCCCCTTGACATGTATGCTATCAGGAATCTTGATTTCGTAGATGCCATCGTTATCTATATCAATGTATTCTATGGGGGCCTCCCTTCTGGGAGAACTATCGGCACTGCAGACTTCCACAAACTCACTATCCTGAAACGAAATCACAGCCACACCGTAGGCACATTCCACCCAGATGTCTAAAATGCCATCGCCCGTCAGATCCACGAGGCTAAAGTGAGTGGCATTGATAAAATCCCAAGTGATCCCACTGATCCATTCCGTAAAGACGAAGGGTGCGCTCTGAAATTCAATGGTTTTCCCTGGTACATCAAAATGATGCGTGCCGGCATCAAAAAGTTTGAATAACTCTTTTTTCTTCGGAGACCCGTCTGCTTGAGTATCAGTAATGAGGAGAAACGCTTGGACCCATTCCTCTCCGCCATTAGCAATCATTAGAACGATGTTCTCTTTTTCAGGCGTGTCATCAATGTTTGCCATGGCTTTCATCACGGTAGTGTAACGGAGTCCTTCCGGTGGTGGGGCAGCCAAAAAGCGGTGATACGTCTGCCCTTCACGGGAAGCCAGATTATCGTAATAATGATATTCAAACTTAGGAGTTTCTGTGAGTTTCTCTCTGGTCAGTGTGGCATTGCTGAAGACTTCCTTGAACGCGCCATCCTGAAAAGAGATGACGGCAACCCCGTGTTCAGATTCCACCCAAATATCCAAAGTGCCATCGTCCGTCACATCTACGAGTCTAAAGGAGGCATCCGTCGGTTCTGTGAAGACCAATGGGGCGTTATGAAGTTCAATAGATTGCGTTGAGACAACTAACGGGTCGGTCCCTGTATCAAAAAGTTTGAATAAGGCTTTCCTCTCAAGTTTCCCTGCTTTTCTTTCAGCAATGATGAGAAACGCTTGGTGCCAACTACCGAAGTCTGAGGGGCTGCTGGAGAATGTGCGAGATTTTGTATCACCAAGGATTAGCACAATGCGCTCTTTTCCGGGTGTGTCATCAATATTTGCGGTAGTTCTCATCCGGACATGATAATGGAGTCCCTCGGGGGCAGGTAAAAAACCTTGATACGCTTCAAGATCGTAGAAGTCGGTATAACAACTATAGCTGATCTGAGACGTGATTGCTTTTGGGGTATCCGCATTCACGACAAGAGGACTGAGTATCAGCAAAGTAGAAACCCCTAAAAGGATGATTTGGATGTGTTTTGCCACGATTTTTGTTTTTTTATCCATTGGTAGTTCCTCTGTTTATCTTTCTCATCATAACGGTCAGGTTTTCCATCTTAAGGGTCCATACCGGCAACACTATAAAGTATTAACAGGACTTACGCAAATTGAGAAAATATTGGACATTTAGACGCAAAAAATAGGAATTAACCCCCTAAATCCCCCTTATCAGGGGGACTTTAAGACGGAGTGCGTAAGTTCTATATTAATAAAGAAATATGCCGCGGCGACGCTTAGGATAACGGTTCCGAAAGCAGATCCGGCAGCAACAGATTGAATTCGATATGCATGTGACCAGTGTGTCAATTTTACCACATCTGTCTCAACATCGCAGAAAAAACTGTTTTGTTTGAACATCCTGTGAGCGTCTTTCCATCCGGACTGAACAACACATTACCGACCCCGCTTGTATGTCCTGTGAGTATAGTTTTGAGGTTGCCCATCGCGACCTCCCACAAATGAACCCTGCTATCATAACTCCCACTTGCAAGTATCGTGCCATCCGGACGAAACGATAAACTATAGATCCAGTCCATCTGCCCAGCGAGGAGTGTGAATTCTTGGTATGTTTTGGAAGAAAAAAATACGGAATATATCTTTCCTGCTATTTTAAGACACAATTTCGAGGTAGAAAACGTGCATTCAGAGAAAAAATACGTTTTTTGGAGATTGTCCGGTGAGTGTCAGGGTTCCAAAGGCACAATAAAGTGCTGATTTGTGTAGTCTCTCCGAACCCTATAGGGGTGATATGTCTATAGCCTTAAATTTTTTCTCTTGTTTTTAAAAGCACAACATGTTAAAATGATACAAGTGGATAAATAAGGAGGATAGAAATGAATACGAAAATTTGGGTTCCCGAATACGATACACCAGAATTATGGCATAAAGAGATCTCAAGACGCAGTTTTGTTAAGACCGGTATTAGCAGTTTTCTCGGACTCATTGCGATGCAGCACTTCGGTTCGAGTAGTTTCGCTCAACTCGAAGATGTTGTGCCGCGTGCAAAGCACTGTATCGTTCTTTTTATGAGCGGTGGTGCAAGTCAGTTGGATACGTTTGACCCGAAACCGGGCACCAAGAACGGCGGTCCCTTTGCAGCGATTCCGACGAGTGCTAAAGGTATAGAGATATCCGAACATCTCCCGAACGTCGCAGAGCAGGCACACCATCTTTCGATTATCCGTTCGATGGTCTCACGGGAAGGAAATCATGAACGCGCCCGCTACTTACTACATACTGGATATGCCCCGGGTGGAGCCGTCAGACATCCAACCCTCGGTTCAATCACTTCTCATTATCTTGAAGATGAATTCTTGGACCTACCGAGTTGTGTGAGCATCAATTCACCGACCTACTCTGGTGGGTTCCTCGGTGCAGCGCACGATCCGTTCGTCGTCAAGAACCCGATGATGCCTGTTGAGGACATCTCTTATCCTGCACGGATGGACACCAATCGTTTCCGCGAACGGCTCAAGATGCTCAGAGCAATTCAAGAGGATTTCATCGCCAAGCGGATAGGACGCAGCACCGAAGCACACGAGGCGATTTACGAGAAAGCGGACGAACTGATTAACTCCCCGAAAATAGATGCTTTTAATCTTGATGATGAACCGATCGCTACCCGCGAAGCCTACGGTATGAACCGGTTCGGTCAAGGGTGTCTCATGGCGCGACGGCTCGTCGAAGCCGGGGTCAAGTTTGTGGAAGTTTCGCTCGATGGATGGGATACGCACCAAAACAACTTTGAACGCACGAAAGAACTTCTTGATATGGTAGACCCAGCGTACGCGATGCTCCTGAAGGACCTGTCCGAACGGAATCTCCTTGATGAGACGATTGTACTCTGGCTCGGTGAATTCGGACGTACGCCGAGAATCAACGAAAACGATGGACGCGATCATCACACGAACGGTTGGTCAGCTGTTGTCGCAGGCGGCGGTGTACGCGGCGGACAGATCGTCGGTGGCACCAATGAAGATGGCAGTCAGGTCGTTAGGGGTGCTGTCGGTGTGCCTGACCTCTTCGCATCGCTCTGCTTTGCACTCGGAATTGATGGCGACGAAGAAAACTACTCCCGCTCCGGTCGACCCATTCGGGTCGTCAACGACGGAACCGTTATAGAAGAGTTGTTCAAAGCTTAATAGTTGTCAGAGGAATAGTCGTCAGTATTCAGTACGGTTTTTCTACGAAAAACCTTTCGGTACGCAGTTAATACATTGTGGCGGTTACCTTTCCTGCTACTGCCAGAAGATATTTCTTTTACTGAAAACTGGAAGCGTAGCGTACTGGGTACTGGTAACCCAAAAAATGAGAGTTATCGCTGGCGCATTCAAAGGGAGACGATTAGCTGCACCGAAAGGCAGTCGCATCGTCCGTCCTACGACAGATCGGGTTAAAGAGTCGGTTTTCAGTATTCTACGCGAACAGGTGATTGACGCGGATTTTCTCGACCTCTGTGCAGGTACGGGAAGTATCGGGATTGAGGCGTTGAGTCGAGGCGCGAAGCATGCCACCTTTTTGGAACGCGACCCGCGATGCATCCGAGTTATAGAACAGAACCTTAGTACCTGTGGGGTTTCGGCAGAACCTCACACAAGGTGTTTGGGTGCAGGGCAAGAGCCAACTGTTAAAGCATGCCTGCTCCGTCGCGACGCTGTGAAAGGAATTTCATATCTTCAGAAACAGGCTGTCGTATTTCGGATTATCTATTTCGATCCACCCTATAGCAAAAGTCCAGAGGGTAGCACGGAATTATATACGACCTGTTTGACACTGCTGGCTGATAACGCGTTGCTCAGTCCCGATGGTACGCTGCTTGTTGAACACGCGAAGCGGTCTACTATGCCTGACGAAATTGGGAGTTTGACGCGAAACCGAATAGCCAGTTATAGCGATACAATCGTATCATTTTATCGAAGAAACGAAACATGGAAATTTTAAATCTTCAATCTGGAACCCCGTTTCAAATGGGAAAAGGTAAGAATTGGCGTGTCGTACACCCCGATATGGGTTCAACGCAGCTGACACTCAACCACGGTCTCCATGCGCCGGGTCAAGAGTTTACGCAGCACTATCACGATGCCTCAGAAGACGCGATTGTCGTTTTAGAAGGCGGTGGTGCCATCCGACAGGGGAACGTCTATACACCTATTGCTGCAGGCGATGTTATTTTTGTACCCGCAGGAGAGGTCCACGGAACGGTCAATACCACGCCGAATATGGCACGTCTGATGAGTTTCCAAGCACCACCAGATATGGCACTCTACCGCGGTGAACGAGACACACCGGATGAAGCACCTACACCGCAACATGGACACCGCAGCAACGTGCAAGTGCTTAATATGGCGCGATCGGGCCCTGTATTCGGAAAATTGGTCGCCGAGTGGCGAAGCGTCGTCTCACCAGAGAAAGGTGCCGTACATCTCTCCTTGGATTACATCTGTCTTAACGACGGACAACATTTGACGCACGAACCGATAGACAGTGAAGCAATTTATGTCTTTATAAATGGGCGCGCTGAAGTAACAGATGATAGCGAGGAGACACAGACACTGCAACGCTACGATGTCCTCTTCCTCGCCGCCGGAGATACCTTTTCACTTTCCCATACGGGGGACCAACCGACAACAATGATAACGTGTCGGGCAGTTGCGACCGCTCGCTGACTATGGTGTAAGACAGCGTTCGTTTACGCCTTGTTCTATCGTGTTGAGCGTCTGTCGGAAGAGAAGTGGCACTGCCGTATAGCGTTTTCTCTGCAAACATCGGTTCCGCGCGGAAACGAGGATGTTTAAACGGAACGACGCTTTTTATTTATAGTAAAACCAAAGAATAATGCAACACTTTAGAAAATAACATACCTCCCGACTGCAGAGTTTTGCTCGGGGGTCTCTTCAGGGTTTGGAACCCCGCCTTCTATAGATGTCTCGTTAATTGTAGGTTTTACTATATGCACACGGAATAACAGACGAGAAAAGGAAGTTGATGGATGAGAGCAGATGATATAGCAGTCTCACGGCAGGGGAACCTCGTCGTGATAAACCACAATAAGTTTGAGATTAAGTTCAACCTCGCAAGAGGAACCTGGGATTATATTGATGAACGCGGGGACACGATTATCCGAAACGGTTGTACCGAAGTTACACTCGGCGATGGCAGTGTCATCAAAACTGAGAATGCTGGCACCCGCGAATTTGCTACACAACCGACGACAACAGATGTTTTTGGAGAGTGTCATCAGATCCGTTTCTCGTGCGAACCGACCGATAAAGGTATCCGAATAAATACCTATCTCAATTGTTACGGTGATCAACCAGCGATACACCTTAAAGTTGGCGTTGAAAATCTAAAAACTGAGCCTTTGCAACTTGATAGCGTTACAGTGCTTGGAGTTTCCACCAATCGGGGTGCTGTGTCGCTCGGTGGCACGCCAGCGGATTGTCACCTCTTTATTAATATGCCACCGGTTTCTCCAGGCGTCAGTAAAAAACTCTATGATGGATTCCTACTCAGCGAGACCGACACTATGCATCCGAGCCAGGATGGCGTACTTCACAATACGGAGAGTGGCAAGGCACTTGTCTTCGGTTTCCTGACAAATGAGAAATGGTGGCCCCGGATTCAAGTCGGTTGTCATGGGAGTGGGAGACGCGGTTCGCAATCTAATAATAAGAAGAGATCCGGTGTTAACCTTTGGAAACTTTATCATCAGTGTAAACAGCAATGCGACGCTGGCGCAGAAATCGTTTCTGAGACGGCTTATGTTAACTTTACCGGGAGTGCTAAGGCTGCTTATGAGCACTATACTGCACGCTTAGCAGCACAACATGATACATTGAACACGCAAGATCGTGCTACGCCTCTTACCGCCTGGAGCTTTTCCAGTCCTTCCGAACCACTTGACCCTGATGCTGTCTTAACACAAATAGACACAATTGCAAATCACCCGCTGTTTCAACCCAGTTACCCGGGCGGGGTCAGTTATATTCAAGTGGACACAGTATCAGGACTGCAAACCGCAGCGGAAACCGATACGGTTGTAAAGAAAGTTCAAGAAACAGGTTTCAAAGTAGGGGTCCGAATCAATCCGTTCTGTGTCGCACTTGATTCAAAATTAGTTCAGAACCATCCAGACCGTTGCATACAGAAGCAGACCAACAGCCAAAATGGGAAAGGACGCTCACGCAGACGTGCCGCACATAACGGATACAAGCTGGCTACAATTCATCTCCCAGACACCGGTGAAGAGGTCGCACTCTTGGATGCTTCGCACCCTGAAGTACAAGAACAAATTCGTGAACAGATTAAGCATATCGTCAGCGATTATGGATGTTCATTTATTAATGTAGATTTCACAGGCTATACGATTGGACTCACCAATACTTCACACGATTTGCGATGGCATGATGACAACCTCACTGCCCTACAACTCTACCGTTTTGCCGTAGAACTTTTGAGGGAGACGGTTGATGCAGCCTCTTTAGAGGACAGTTCACCAAAAGAGAAGGTCCTGCTCACTGGATACAATACGATCTCAAGTGTGTCGCTCGGTCGTATTGACATCAACGCACCGCTCCTCAATTCACCGTTCCCAACTGCCGCTGCTTCTAACCGTGCCAGCGATCAGTGGCACCATCAACGCGGTATAAAACAACGTCTGACCAGATATGCAGCGCATCTACGAGAACATAACGTCCTCTGGCGACATCTCTTCGGCGAAATTTCTGTTGATGAACCCCGACCTGTCAACGAAGCAATCGTTGAGTTGACTGCCGCAGCACTCAGTGGCGGCGCAGTTTTCTGTGCAGATCAGATCGCAACGTTAACGCCATCACGAGCGGCATCCTTAGCAAAAATCTTGCCACTCGTCGGGGAACCTGCCACACCTATAGACCTTTACGAGGAACCTTTTCCCAGAATCTGGTGTCTGCCTGTTTCGACGCCCCATGAAACATGGTACCTCGCCGCTATCTTCAATTGGAACGACCATGAAGATGATGTCTATTTTAAACTTGACGCACTCGAATCCTCGGAATCTAAGGATTTCCTCGTTCACGACTTCTGGATGCGTCAATACCTCGGAAAGGTTTCCCAAAACGTAAACCTTTTGAATATTCCACCCCGCTCTGTCAAACTCTTCTGTTTCCGAGAAGAACAGGACGTACCCCAATTGCTCGCAACCGATATGCACTATACCCAAGGCGGTGCTGATATCTTGTCTGCCGGTTGGGATCCTCATAGCCAAAGTTTTCTGATCATTTGTAAACCGCTTAGACAGGCTGAAGGCACCTGTTTCATCCATGTACCGGAGGATTATCTACCGATAAGCGTCTCCGCTTATGGCAGCGATTATCACTACACTTGGGATAGACCGATCTGTCAACTCACATTTACACGGACGCAACCCGAACAGTTCGTACACACCAGCATTCACTTCGCAAAAACTTCAGGTGGTACGCCCTTAGGATAAAGATTATGGACACGCCTCGGACACAGATGCAGACGCTCAAAACGCGAGCGAGTGTTTGTACAGATTGCGACTTGTCGAAGACACGCGCGAACGTCGTTTTCGGAAGTGGTGATGCTACCGCAAAGCTGGCAATCGTCGCAGAGGGACCATCCGCCGCAGATAACCACACGACGCTGCCGTTTTCGGGACCTGCCGGGAATTTGCTTGACGAAGTCCTAACAGCGAATGATTTAACGCGTAATGACATCTGGCTCACCAATATCATTAAGTGTCGCGCAGCGAACCTTAAAGGCGACAGATTGAAAAACCGGCCACCGAAGGCATCGGAAATCAAAGCATGCGCGAAGTGGCTTGATGGAGAACTCACCTTAGTCCAACCGTCGGTTATCCTCTGTATGGGCGCGCCTGCTGCGAAAGTCCTTATCCGTCGAAGTTTCCGTATTACCGAAGAACGCGGTATCTGGTTTACCGATACACAATACGCGCCTTACGCGATGGCGACGTTTAACCCCGCTTACGTACTGCGACAACAGGATGAGAATTTCATGGCGATGCGGCAAATCCTCATCAACGATATTGCCGAAGCCGTACAGAAACTACAACAGGCAACCGAAACGCCGAGGTTAACCCTTTTTTAAATGTTTCTTGTTGATGGTGTTGTTGAACAAAGAACTATAAGTGTCAATTTTAGAGAAAATAACGCCTCGGCCACAGATTCGGTAGGTTCGGTTTCATGAAGATTGATAAAATATTTCGGTAATTCTATATTTTCCCCAGACCCGGTAGGTTCGGTTTGCAACCGAACCGGACTACCAAAGAAATTACCGAATTAATATTTCAAATTTCATCTAACCGAACCGGATCCTACGCGGAAACCTTGAAGACTTCAAAAACCTCTTCTGTCGCGTAGCGACGATATGTTTATAGCATGTAGGTTGGGTTGAACGGATGCCACCAAAAACCTGAAAATTACAGTGTACTCTATGCTAAGACTACCTGAATTCAAAGGGAATCTAATGCCATTTCAACAGATTTGTAGAATGTACAGGCAAAACATCCAACAGACCCGAGAACAGGACGATGCTACCGCTGAACTCTCCTTACATATACATCTCAAAAACTTTTTGGAACAGACCGCTGAACTTTTAGGGTATGCTATCACTATTACGCACGAGCCACGACAATTAGAAATCGGTAGACCGGATTTTGTTGTCAAAGAAGGTCTATTCCCCCTCGGCTATATTGAGGCGGAGGCTTATGACAGGAACCTTGAGGTACTCACTGGGCATGCCGAGGTACAGAATGAACGTTTTATTCAAAACCTTGATAATTTTATCCTCACTAATTTCGTGGAATTTCGGTTGTATACGAATGGTACCTTGCGCGCGATAGCACGAATTGATAACGAAATTGAAAATCTGAAAAGTCTATTAGATGGATTTTTCAGTGCCAGTGCGAGCCCCAGGCAAATCCCTACTCCAGAGGCACTTGCAAAACATCTTGCACGCCGCACACGTGAGCTCCAAACCCAAATTGCAACGACGCTCATTGATGAAAACAGCGATACCTACGCGATGTTCTCTGCCTTTAGGGAACTGCTCCTTTCTACTTTAACCTCCGATGAGTTTGCCGATATGTATGCACAAACCCTCGCGTATGGACTCTTCGCTGCACGCTGCGCGTTACCTAACGCGACAAATTTCTCACGAGAGACCGCCGCCAGCGCACTCCCGCATTCCAACCCCTTTTTGCGACAACTTTTCCACCAAGTCGATTCGCCGAACCTCAATCAAAACATCATCTATATTTTAGATGATATTGCAAACCTCCTCCGAAACGTCTCTACGGAGACACTCCGCACGGCATTTACGACAAGCACCCACTTTGAAGACCCGGTTATCCATTTCTATGAAACGTTCCTTGCGGAATATGACCCACAGCGACGCGTTGACCGGGGGGTTTACTATACACCGCCGCAGGTTATCTCTTACATTGTCCGCTCTGTTGATGCCTTGCTCAAGACAGCACTGAACAGGCCCGACGGGCTTGCCGATGACAACACGCTCATCCTTGATCCGGCGACGGGCACCGGAGGTTTTCTTTTAGCAGTACTTGACCGCATCCGTGAATACGTCACAACGACCTACGGTACAGGCGACTGGAACCGGTATATCAACGCACAATTGGTCAAACGACTTTTCGGATTTGAGTTGTTGGTTGCACCCTACACGATTGCACATCTGAAATTGAGCCTGTTTCTACAGGCACAAGGATGGCAGGCGATTGAACGTCTCTGTATCTATCTTACCAATACGTTAGAGGAACCCATAGCGCGCGAGCAACGTTTACCTTTTGCAGGGTTCATCTCTGATGAGGCAAACGCGGCGGTTTCAGTGAAAAGAGATGCACCTCTGCTTGTTATCCTTGGTAATCCTCCCTATCAGCGGAGTTCTGCTAACCCAAGCCGTGACGCTACTGGATCCCTGAATTTCATCGGCCAGCTGATGGAGGATTACAAGCGTGTTGATGGAACACCAATGGCAGAGCAAAACTTTCAAGCACTTCAAGGAGACTATGTGAAGTTTGTCCGATGGGCACAGTGGCGAATTGATCGAAATAGTGAAGGTGTTATCGGTTATATTGTAAATAATGGATTTTTGTACGGTATCATCTTTCGTGGTATGCGGCAGAGCTTGATGAACAGTTTTAATACCATCTATTGTTTCAATTTACACGGCAGCAGCAGAATCGGAGAAATCGTACCTGATGGTGAAACCGATGAAAATGTCTTTGATATTCAGCAAGGGACTGCAATTCTGTTGTGTGTTAAGGAACGCGATAACGTTGCACCAGCAAAAATCTATTATGCTGACTTGTGGGGAAGTCGATCTGAAAAATACGCGACCCTCTCACATACTGATGTCCAGACCACAGCATGGACAGAACTAACCCCTGACTCACCTTTCTATCATTTCGTGCCACGTCACAATCAACATATAGAAGAATACGAAGCCGGTTGGGTACTAACCGACATCTTTCAAGCAAGTTCAATTGGCATTATAACAGCACGAGATAGACTCACTATTCATAGTACCCCAGAAGCGGTGCGAGCCACCGTTACTGATTTTGTGTCACTCTCTGAATCCGAGGCGCGGCAACAATATAGGCTTCCGAGGGATAGTCGGGACTGGCAAGTTCGTCTCGCTCAAGAAGATCTTCAAAATCATCCTGAGACGGAACAGCACATTGTGCCGATCAATTATCGCCCATTTGACACACGATATACCTATTACACAGGACATTCGCGTGGGTTTCACTGTATGCCGCGACCTGCGATTATGTCGCATCTTCTTATAGGTGAAAACCTTGCCCTTTGTACACACCGCATCATTCGGAGTGCTACCACATGGCAGCACATCTTTGTTACCAACAGAATTACAGATGGGAATTGTGTCTCAAATACGGATGGACCGACCCATGTTTTTCCACTATATTTGTACCCAAATCCAGAGGAATTGGGAATTTCGACGGAACGTTCACTCAATTTCAAGCCTGCCTTTCTCACCGCGTTTTCGGAGGCGTTGGCATTACCACAGATTGAACCGTTTAACCTCCCCGAAGACATTTCACCAGAAGAAATCCTCGCCTATATCTACGCTGTGCTATACAGTCCTATCTATCGCGAACGGTATTATGATTTCTTGAGATATGACTTCCCGCGTATCCCTTTGCCGCGAGATGTTGAATACTTCCGAAAACTTGCAACGTTAGGGCAGAATTTGATTCATTGGCATCTTTTGAAAGATGTACAGATTTCACCGCTGCATCGGTTTGAAGGGGAAGGCGATGCCGTTGTCTCAAGGGTTCACTATGAAGATGGACACGTCTGGATTAACACTACACAACATTTCACGGATGTGGCACCAGAAGTATGGGCGTATGAGATAGGGGCGTATCAGGTATGTAAGAAATGGTTGCAGGATAGAAAAAACACGCCCTTAACTCATACGGAGGTGCGTCAGTATTGTGCAATTTTGGTTGCAGTGGCAGAGACGATGCGGGTTATGGCAGAAATTGATGAAGTACTTGATTTTCAATAGCCATCGAGACGTATACCAAAGATTACCGTTCACTTCGGCCCTACTTATCTTGCCTTAATTTTCCCCCAAGTCGTTGCAACTTTGTCTGTTGGATCAACTGCCAGTGTTGCTTCTAAGCCGTTGTCCATCAGCATTTGAATATCGTCTTCTGCTAATGCGACATCAAAGAGGATCATTTCATCGAACAGACCCTCCCACTCTCTACCACCGCCGTCCCATGAACCGATACGTCCGGGACCAAATTCGCCCGGCAAAGGTCCCCATGGACCTTCAGCATCAAGTTCACCATCAAAATAAACGCGAACCGATTCTTCATTGCTACTGTAAGCGACAGCGAGATGGAACCATTTGTTCAAGATACTGTTATCTGCTGTGAAATCCGAGTCGGGCCAACCGGGATGTCGGACCGGGTTGTTGGAGTGGATAGCCATCTCCATCTTGTTATCTGGACGGAATTGGTAGTGGACATACCCGGCTGCCCAGCCGTCACGATTAAAGAAACATCTCCACGCCCCGACTCTTCCGGTCGAATTGAACCATTTTATAAGGGTAAAGTCTTCAAGCGGTCCAATCTCTGGAACAGTGATCCAAGCGTCTTTACCATTGAGCTCAATAGCGTTGCCAAATTTGCCTTTCACCCATTTAGCACCGCCGACGAGGTTACCGTCGTTACCATTGTCAGATGAATCTTTAGCGACTTTTCCGTTTGTCTCATCAAACAACCATGCACCGACAATAGATTTCGGATCAATTTCAGCACTGCTGAGTTGTGCAAACAGGCAGCCCAGGATGATTAAACTAATTGTAACGCGTCTCATTTCAATTCTCCTCCGTTCAGGGGTTATCGATTTCTGAAAACTCGGAAAATCTCTAACTTAGATTCTATCACAAATTGTTGAAATGTTGAACGAAATTTTACACATTTTATATTCGAAAATGATGGAAGTTCTGACCTCTGAGTGCGTAAAAATTTAATAATGTTATATCTGCGCTATTATTTTCTAAATTTTGTGTGAAAATTGAAAAAAATGGTTGACAAACTTTTAAATAGATGATATAATATTTAACGCGTGCGATACGACAAGCAAATGATAAATGCGGAAAGTAATTAAGGTAGGTATTGAAATAAGAAAAAGGCGAGATTGCTAACAATCCCGCCATATAATTATTACAGGTAATTAGAGAAGAACAATACTACATCATCAATGGAATCACAATCCGTGAAGAAGCAGTATTGACCATTTGGTAATACACCTAAATAAATCATTTTCGGATTACCTCCTTTCAGATGAAAATCTGTAATAATTCAGAATAAAAAAGGAAAACTTAACTATTCTGTGGTATAATTTTCTTATCTACAATTATGATATATCTAACAGGACACATCAAGTAATTCTTTTAGGAAAACATCAAGAGGAACGTCATATTTAGAACAATAAACTTTTATTGCTCTAACAACTTCTTGATACTCTAAATCTTGTTGACTGAAATCTTCTAAAGCATCAAGTATCTCTTGACCCCTTTGGGCAATTAATTCTGGTGTCAAAATTTCATTTTTCATGATTTATACCCCCTTATTAGATTTACTTCAATTATAGCACAAAATAATCACAACTTCAAAATTATTCTATGCTATAATCCTACCGAAATGAAAACCCCGCTACACAAGCCCAACTGTGTATGGTTTACCTTAACTGCGTCATTGGAAACGATGAGGTGGGAAGCAAAGGAACAAGGCGAGAGAAAGGAACAAGGCGAACTACAATCAGTAATAATTGTAGCATTCCGAGTAAACGTCCACCAAAGTTGACTATGGATAAACGAAAGTTGAATAATTGTAAGCCTCTTTATATTAGATACACAGCCTTTGAAAAAGTGTAGTGCTTAAATCAAAATCTGATATTTGTTTTGATAATCAAGCAAGCCTGCATTATGCTTACTTGGATTGGGATAATTGGCACAAGGTTGCGACGCAACACATAGGGGTAAAGATTGATCCTAAAGTCAATAAAGTTATTATCTGCAAAGTCGTATAGAACCTAAGTGATCTTGAGAATGGAATTACTAATCACCTTCTTAGTAACAACTACATTAGGCTTGGGATCAATAATAATCTTCGTGATTATAAAACTCTGGTCTGAAATAAAAGGTGCTTGGAAAGATATGTGGTTAGTAAAGACAGTAGTATACATTTCACTATTTTTAGCAACACTGATACTATTGTTTATTATATTTGCCACTTTAGGCTAACTAAAGAACATAAGGTTGAGGAAATCGGAAAAAGTCAAGAATTAAGAGCAGGTTATAATCGTAATTGCATAGAATTGACGTGTGAGCGTCGGTTAGGAAATCGGGGGTGGAAGTGGAATCTCGACGTAAATTTTTCAGATTTCTCGGTTGGGGGACTTTCGTTTCAGCATCGGGTTTGGCCTTCGGACCGGGCTTGGTTCGGTATCTATATCCACGTGTGTTGTTTGAACCGTCTTCTATTTTTAAGGCAGGATTTCCAGCGGAATATCCGCCGGGCAGCGTTAGCGAGAAATTCAAAAAAGAGCCTTACGGGGTTTGGATCGTCCGAAAGCAGGATGGTGAGTTCTACGCACTCTTGACCATCTGTACGCATCTTGGGTGCACACCGCGTTGGCTCAGTTCTGAAAGCAAATTTAAATGCCCCTGCCACGGTAGCGGGTTTGACCGAGAAGGCATTAATTACGAAGGGCCTGCACCCCGGCCGCTTGAACGTGTTAAAATTACGTTGGCAGAAGATGGTCAGATAGAGATTGATAAGTCTGTGAAATTCTTAGGTGAGAAGGGGCAGTGGACTGACCCAGGCTCCTTTTTGAAGGTCTGAAGAAAGGAGAGCATTCGCACCTGGTTCCGATCGCGTAGAAAAGGCGGTTCGGAGATGTCAAATATCTCGAAAACCGATCTATCGCAACACACACGTCGGAGCTTGCTATAAAAATATGAACGAAGAACGTAAAGGGCTCAAAGAGAAAATTACGAATTCCGATATTTGGCGCTCTATTTTCCGCCACGGATACGAAAATACAGGTCGTCGTTATACCTTACAAATCCTACAAAACGTTTGGCTGCATCTCCATCCTCCCCGGATCTCTCGCCATGCACTCAACTTCAGGTTTACGTGGTGCATGGGGGGTATCACCTTCCTTATGTTCCTTGTAACCGCTGTCACCGGTGTGCTTCTGATGTTCTATTACCGCCCGACAGCCGAATACGCTTTCGCCGATGTGCAGTACCTCGAATTTGATATCCCGTTCGGTATGCTCCTACGCAATATGCACCGATGGGCAGCACACGGCATGGTTATTTCCGTCATGCTACACATGTTCAGGGTCTTTCTGACTGGGTCGTATAAGAAGCCGAGAGAATTCAACTGGGCAGTCGGGGTCATCCTCTTACTCGTTACATTTTTCCTGAGTTTCACCGGATACCTACTGCCGTGGGATCAATTGGCTTTTTGGGCGGTGACTGTCGGCACAAATATGGCGAGTGCAACGCCTGTTTTGGGAAACGAAGGCCCGTTTGCGCCCACCGAGATCACACAATCAAACGATGTACGATTCGCACTATTGGCAGGCACAATCGTTGGACCTTCAACGCTTTTGAGGTTCTACATCTTACACTGCGTCGCAGTCCCACTTTTGGCGAGTGCATTGATGGCACTCCATTTCTGGCGCGTACGTAAAGATGGAGGTATCTCCGGACCGCTATAGGCGGAACGCGGTTTCTATTAGCACGGGTCAGGAACCCTATCTTTGAAGGAGCGGAAATAATATGGAGCATTTTATAGCACTGGTGACGAAACCCGATAATGTCCCTATTGTTGCTATTCTCTTTTTGATACCCTATTTTATGTGGCTTTCATACCGACAGGCGCGCCAAACAGATAAAACCGGTGTCCCATCGGATGCACATCTTAACGATAAGGTCTATGTCTGGCCCTATCTCTGCAGAAACGAGTTTGTTTGCGCAATTATCGTTATGCTGGTGTTAGGGGTCTGGTCAATTATGATTGACGCACCACTTGAAGAGCCAAGCGACCCGACGAAAACGCCGAACCCGTCTAAAGCACCATGGTATTTCCTCGCGCTTCAAGAGATGCTCGTCTACTTCGATCCCTGGATCGCTGGGGTTATACTCCCCGGTTTGATTATCGCAGGTTTGATCGCAATACCTTACGTTGACACAAACCCCAAGGGTAAGGGGTATTATACAATCAAAGAGCGGCCATTCGCGCTCGCTGTCTTCTGCTTTGGATTCATCGTCCTATGGATCGTCCTGATGATCGTCGGAACCTTCCTCAGGGGGCCAGGGTGGAACTTCTTCGCACCGTGGGAGTATTGGGATCCCCACCTCGTCGTTCCGTTGACAAACGTAAATTTATCATATCTTTTCGGGATTCGCGACGCGAATACTGCGAATTTTTTCGGGTTCGTCGTCGTCGCCGGCTATTTCGCACTCGGGCCCATCGTCTATTTATGGAAACGTAATACCAGCAATTTCTTACAGGAGCTCGGTCTCGTTCGATATATCATTGTCTCGTTTCTCTTCTTGACCATGCTCGCACTGCCGATAAAAATGATCTTGCGAATATTTTTCAATGTGAAATACATCTGGGTGTCACCCTGGTTCAACATTTAGCAGGTATGGCTCGCACGCGGGCGTTTTGTAGGCAATGGCATTATATCGTATCAATTGACATGGAGGTAGTAAAGTTCGTGCAGAACAAAAAAGAGATTCCCGCTGAAAATAAATCGTATTCTGCTTTGTTCTTCATTTTGTCAGGACTGTTAGGACTCGTAACACTCTGGGGGTTCTGGAGTGAAATGATCACACGGCGTCCATGGAAACAGATCCAGCAGCAGTTTTATCAATATGAATATGACAAGACATACGCGGAACTGGAAAAGGCAAAGTTAGCTTTACCCGAACTCACAACGCCTCAAAAACCCGATGCTAAAGAATTAGCCAGATTGACAGAGGAAGTCAAGAAAACTCAAGTCGCATTGGACGAAGCGATGCAGGAACGCAAATTCCGGCAGAGCGAATCCGACGCGATTAACTATAAGTATCAGCATAGCCTCCACGAAGCAAAAGGCAGACACAATGAGACGGTTGACAAATGGCAAAACAAACTCGCTGAACTTGAATCCCGCATTGAAGGCGAACTGACGGAGGCTGTTTTAACAGCAGAGGCAGCTTTTGCTGGAGCTAACAAGGACTTGGCACAATTCTATCAAACCAATAGCGATCCACAACTCGCGCTCAGCACTTACCTTACCGCACAGAAATATAACGCTACGGACACTGAAATCCTTGACGGCATCGCTGCTGCACAAGCCTCACTTCAGGCTCTGCAAGCCGACAAAGAGAAATACGATGAAGTCACACGCCTACAGGAAAAACTCGGTTCCGTCGGTGGCATCAAGCGAACTTTCCTCGGAAGCCTCTTAGAGAACCCCTTCCGTCAAACCCGAAGCATTACACAATACTATCTTGAGGATTTTGATTATACCGCGGATCGGTGTGCGACATGCCATTTTTCTGCCGATAGAGCCGGTTATGAGCAGTCGGCGCAAGAGATTTTTGAGGTAGAAGGTGATGGCGAAAATCCTGTTGTACACCGCTTAAAACACGCAAGCGTCAAGGTCGGTAGTGAAAACATCGTAATTGATGGATTTGATGCTGAACCAGACGAATATACACTCGAAGAAAACGGAACGCTTACATTTACTGATGTTGATGTCTTCGGTGAAGTTGAAATCTCTTATGATACCAATTATCGCTCCGTACTCCAGACGCATCCGCATCGGGATGTCCTCCTTGAAAAACACCCGGTTGATAGATTTGGCTGCACACCGTGCCACGGCGGACAAGGACAAGCACTGACAGCGAAAGCTGCTCACGCCTTAACCCATGCCGAATACTGGCTCAGCCCCGTACTCGGATTAGATGAGCATACCGGCAGAACGTCCGAAGATACCAAAGGATATATGGAGTCTAATTGTCGGCGCTGCCACGATGGTGTGATGATGTTAGACCACGGTGTCGATCCTGATACGGATCAACCCGTAGACTACGCACCGAATCTCACAAAAGGGTTAGCACTCTTTGAAGACCTCGGTTGCCACGGCTGCCATGCTGTAGAAGGCTATAGTGCTATTGATAATATTGCGAAAGTCGGTCCCTCACTTGCGAAAGTCGGTAGTAAGGTGAAAGATACCGCTTGGCTTGAGAGTTGGATTAAGAACCCGGAAGCTTATCTGCCAAATGCAACAATGCCGAATTTCTTCCCCGCTGACGGTATGAGTCAAGTCGTCTACCTCAAAAACGGTGGAACGCGGACAGGTGCTGTCACGAAAACCGCCAACGGTATCGTAATCAAAACAGACGATGGGACCGAATATCCGTATCCGGACAGTTCTGTCGTTCGGATCGTCGATGAAGTGAAATCTATTGCAGCTTACCTCGCAACAATGAGCGATACAGACCTTGACGAATCCTCAGCAAATTATTCCCAATCTGAGAGTGCCATTAGAGCAGGTGAGGAGACTGTTAAAACCGTCGGTTGTCTTACCTGTCATGCTGTTGACGGTTTAGGGAGTGATTTCGGGCCAGCACTCGATAGTGTCGGGGCGAAGGTCACGCCGAATTACCTCCATCAGTGGATTAGCGATCCGAAGGCTTATGACCCTGATACCAGTATGCCGAGCCTGCGGTTAACTAACCGCGAGGTTGACAACGTCGTCGCCTATCTGATGAGTTTACAGAAAGCAATGCCTAATGCATCGGATGAATCCATCGGTGAAATAGATCCTGAGGAAGGCGAGGTGCTTGTTAGAACCTACGGATGCTTCGGTTGCCACGAGATTCCCGGTTTTGAAAACGAATCCAAAGTGGGGGCAGACCTCGGCGAATTCGGGGCGAAACTCGCTGATGAACTTGACTTTGGTGATACAGTAGACGTTGAACATAGTTGGACAGGCTGGACAATCGGTAAAGTTACCGATCCACGCCGTTATCAAACCCGTCGTATTGTCTCTCGGATGCCTGTTTTCCAGATTGACGATGAACAGGCGAAGGTACTCGCCGTGCTACTAAAGAGTTTCCAACCCGAAAAATATCCGCTCAGCTATATACATAACCGATCGGAAAAATTGAACCGCATCGATGCGGGGAGACGACTCGTCAAAAAGTATAACTGCAGCGGCTGCCACGAAATCGAAGGTGCAGGTGGCGATTATCGAGACGTTATCATCGCACACGAAGGACTCGGTGAGACGGTTGCCAAGCAATTCGCACCACCACCCTTAAAATCACAAGGCGCAAGAGTCTACCCAGATTGGTTGTTTGAATTCCTTAAAGAGCCGTCTGATATTCGCTATGGACTCAAAGTCCGGATGCCGACCTTCAGTTTGTCTGATGATGAAGCGACAACGCTTGTTAAGTACTTCTCCGCACTCGACGATGAGCCGTTCCCTTATGAGACACTCGAAACGCCGACACCGACGACTGCTGAACTACGCGTCGGTAAACAGATCTTTGACGAACTCCAGTGTATCTCTTGTCACCCTTCACAGGGTGAAGTTATCCCTGAAGGCAGCGACAAGGCAGGACGTCCAGATCTCTCGTTGGCGAAAGGACGACTCAAACCGGATTGGCTTATTGATTGGATGAAGGATCCGCAATCCTTCCAACCCGGAACGGCGATGCCACAAGCCTGGCCACTCGTCGGTGGACAATATATGGCTGTCGATGGATATGCCGGAAACGACGCTGAAAAACAGATTCAACTCGTCCGAGATTACCTCATCTCGTTAGGACGTTAATAGTTATCAGTCATCGGTTTGCCTCGCAGTGAGAGTTACAAGAGGTTTTGATAGTTCTAAGGTTCCTCTTTCTGACCACTGAAAGATTTTTCGCAGAAAAATCGTACTGATAACTGACAACTATTATGAGACACCTTGCTGTTGTCATCGTCATGATTATTGTATGGCTCAACGGTTTAATCTGGTTGGGTAATCAGGTCGATCCGAGTACGAAATATGCGTCGGAGATAGAATTTAAGTACGCCCGATACTGTGCCGGGTGTCACGGATACAACGGTGAAGGTAATGGACGGATCGGGCGATTCAAAAAATTGGATCCAGCAGATCTAACAGACAACAGCTTGTGGGATATGCACGATGACGAACAATTGCTCGATAGTATTAACGATGGGAAAAATGATATGCCTGCCTTTTACTACTATCTTAATGATGAAGAGCAACGTGAGATTCTCAACTATATTAAGGAGACATTCCGTCCATAACGCAAAGATGGTTTAGAAAAAAATAGTACAGATTTTCGGTCTTTTTATTTGCGTACTCAGTTTTACTAATGTTAATATATTACTGAACAAATTTAAACTATATAAAGGCCCCATTGCAGGCGGGGTTTGGAACCCCGACTTCTATAGGTGTCTCGTTCATTGTAGGTTTACTATAAACTATATAAAGGAGAAAAATCATGAAAAGCCTAATGGCTCTGCTCGTTTTTGGAATGCTCGCAAGTGTTGCGTTCGCTGGTAATATTACCGGCACCGTCATGTATGAAGGCGATGCCCCAGAACGTCCAACACTAACCGCTACCAAAGATCAGCATTGCGTTGACACTGTAAACGGCACAAAATCCGAAGCACTCGTTGTTTCAAAAGGCAAAGGCATCAAGAACGTTGTTATCTACGCACGCGTCCGCCGGGCAGAAGTGACATTACCGGAGAAGAATCCGGTTATGGACCAGAAGGGTTGTGCTTACTATCCACACGTCTTGGCAGTTCCGGTTGGGGCTACCGTGGATCTTACGTCCAGCGATCCAGTCGCACACAACGTTCACTCCCATGCGCAAGATAACGAGGCACCGAACATTCAGATTCCCAAGCCCGGGATTGTTATCCCGCATACAATCGCAAAAGCTGAAGAAATTAAATTCACATGTGATATTCATGCCTGGATGACCGGCTACATCGTCGCTGTTCCTAACAACTTCTTTGCAGTCACTGGCTATAAAGATGCTGAAGGCAATTGGCTCGGTTCAGATGCCTATGAAAAATCTGAAGATACTGGTAAATACACAATCGAAAATGTTCCTGCCGGTAGAGTACGCGTCATCGCATGGCACGAAGAGCTCGGCTCAGCAAATAAAACCGTTGAAGTTACCGCCGATGGTGATGTCAACGTCAACTTTACGAGTGCTGATTTTAAGAAAAAAGCAAAATAATAGCCGTCAGCCGTCGGTGGTCAGCAAGAAACCTTCTTTGCTGACGGAAACCAAAAATCGACGGCTGATAGTCTGTTTCGTTTGATAGGTTCAGAAAACTGAAAGGGATCCCGCTGACAGCCGACGGCTGACAGCCGAAAGCCATGAAAATATCTAAAAAGAGACTCTATCTCGTACTGGGGTGTGTGCTCGCCATTTATGCCTTTTTGGCTATCGCACCAGCGTTCGCCCAGGACATGACTGAGGCTGAATATCGCCCGTTCCCGGTGGTTGGCAGCCGAACCGCAGCATGGATCGCTGCACAGCTCCACCTCTTATTCGGGTCTTTTATTCTCGGTGTCCCGATGTTCGCTGTTATCATCGAATTTATTGGATGGAGAACCAAGGACGCACGATATGATCGGATGGCACAGGAGTTTATTAAACTCTGTATGGGCGCGTTTTCGACGACAGCCTTGCTCGGTGGTGTTCTCGTCTTTATCCTCATCTGGTGTTATCCGAAGGTGATGACTAAACTCAGCGGGATATTCGGACCGACGATGATTTTTTACGTCGTCCTATTTTTCGGCGAAACCTTTACGCTCTACCTCTATTCCTACGGATGGGATAAGATGCAAGGGCGACATAAAGGGTGGCATCTCTTCCTCGGTGTTCTATTAAACGTGTGGGGCACGGCAATTATGTTCGTCTCTAACTCTTGGTTGAGTTACCAGACGAGCCCAGCAACCCAGCACGGCGTTCTTTCTGAGATGCGTAAGAAATCTTGGATGGAAGAGCAATTGGCTGCGGACCCGTCGCTCACCCCTGAAACCGTTATGGAGGGTGTTACAGACCATTCAATGATACCGCTCCACAACGAGACAACAGGCGAGTTCATGGGAACCGTTTGGGATGCTGTCAACAATTTTACGTGGATGCCGATTAATATCCATCGACTCGTCGGGAATATCGCCTTCGGCGGATCTATTGTCGCAGCTTACGCAGCGTTCCGATTCCTCGTTGCCAAGACGAAAGAAGACAAAGCGCACTACGATTGGATGGGGTATACCGGAAACTTCATCGCGCTCTGCGGACTTATCCCACTGCCTTTCCTAGGCTATTGGCTCGGTAGAGAAATCTACTTGTTCAATAACACGATGGGTATCAACATGATGGGCAGCCTCTTCTCTTGGCTATTTATTATTCAAGCAGTGATGATCGGGGTCCTCTTTATCGGTGCAAACTATTATCTCTGGTCGGGTATGGGACGGATTGAGGGGGCAGAAATCTATGCACGCTACCGCCCGTATATGATTACGATTATTATTCTCTGTGTCGCTGTCTGGATGACACCGCGAACCCTCTCCAGAATCGCCAGTCCAAGTGAACTGAGTGCCATGGGCGGTGGAAACCACCCGCATCTCGGATTGTTCGGATTAATGACTGCCAAAAATACTGTGGTTAACATCATTATCCTTACCACTTTCTTGAGCTTTCTCTTTTATCGGCGTTCAGGGAAAACGCCTACAGTCAGTTGGGGAAAGGTCGGAAATGTAGCGATTTCCTCAATCTTCTTTTTTGCAACTGTCGCAATTGTGGTGATCGGTATCGTCGGGTTTAGCGTTCCAACAGACTTGCGGGTCAATGTCCTAACCCCGTATCAGGTGCTAATCGCGCTCGCTGTTATGGCTGTCGTTACTGTCGTTGACATCTTCATGTACCGCAAAGCCACGACATCCGGTGCTATCAACTGGGGCGAGATGACAGACCGTTCGCAATACGTTTTAATCCTCATCGCGATTACGTTCACATCGCTTATGGGACTCATGGGATATGCACGGTCAGGACTCAGAGAGGCGTGGCACATCTTCGGTGTCATGCAGGATACATCCGTTGATGCATTTACACCCCTGCTCAGTGAAGCGGTGAACATGGTAGCGATTATTATGGTCGCCTTTTTCGCGCTCGTCGGGTTTATTTTCTGGCTCGGCTTGTGGGGTGAAAAGAAAAAACAAGAGAAAGTTGCTTTAGAGGCGGAGGCTGTCGCGCAAGCGGATGATTAAATGAGAAGGATATGTTCGTTTCTTTCTCTGGTTAGTTAGCGGTCGATCCTAAGCGGGTGGTAAACTGTCGCGTAAGCCCTGAGTTCAAAATTTTTAGCGACCTTCATAGTCCAGAGACAGTTGGAATTAACCGAAAACCGGGGTCCCCACCCGTTACTGGGAAGGGGCGTGAAACGAAGTGGAACGGTGCGCGGAGGCCCATAGTTTAAAAAATGTCGAGAAATACGCTTATAAAAATTGCGAATCTAATCCTCATGGTGGTGAGTTTCATCGCCTATATTGCTGGGGCATCTGCATTCCCGATCGCCTCGGAGAATCTGCTGCCTTGGTCGGCATGGTTTCTAATCTCGGTCATCGTAAACATCGTCTTATGGTCCAACGTTGTTAAGTTGCTCACTTTCTCGCTTGCCATAATATGGTTCTACGCTTTTATCGCAGGGCTCGTCCCAGAAAGTTCCACAGCGGTAAATCTAACCGAACTCGATTGGAGCGACCCAGACGCTGTTGCTGAACAGGGTGCATTGGTCTTTAATGGGAAAGGACAGTGTGCCGCGTGCCATACTGTTGATGCCTCTGCACCACCTGGGAGATGTCCCGACTTAACAGACATCGGCGTTAACGCTGCAACCCGTGTACCCGGTATGGATGCCAAAACGTATTTGATTGAGTCTATGTATCAACCTGCAAACTTCCTTGTTCCCGGCTATGGCAAGATTATGCCAGAGGTCTGGAAAGCGCCTATCAATCTCACCAAATTGGAGATTGAGGCGGTCATCGCCTACCTTCAGAGTCAAGGTGGCGAAATTGACCCGACACCGTTTGATGAACCGATAGATAGGGCAGAAGCAGGGACGACTGCTGAGGCATTGCCACCTCTGCTTACGGGTGAACCGGAACTCGGCAAAAAAGTTTTTGTAGATGCCGCGTGTATCTCATGCCACGCCGTGACAGGTATAGAGAGTCCTGCAGCCGGTGAAACCAATGAAGACTTTGAAATCGTTACCGCGCCAGACCTCTCCGAAATCGCAGCCTTTAACGACATGCGCTACCTTGAAGAATCGATCCTGTTACCCGCTGCACAGATTGTTAGCGGATATGGTGCCGTTACCGTTCGTGCCAAAGGAGCGACCTTCCAAGGAACACTCGTCTCGCAAGACACCGAAAAAATTGTTGTCCGCACCAAGACTGCTGACGGAACGGAAGAGGAAAATACAATTTTACTCACTGAAATTGATGACGAGCCGATTGAAGAACTCACAAACCTACAGGCGAGAGGTTATTTTGCACTGACGCTAACGCCTATTGATGCCGAAGCACCTGTAACAGGCGAGCTCGTTTCGGAAACCGATGAAACCGTGACGCTCAAGGTCGGCGACGAAAATAAAAGTTTTTCAAAAACAGATGTAAAGAGCCAGATGACCGTTATCACTTTCGATGGCGACGAAATTGTGGGTGAATATGTCTCAGGAACGATGGACGACGAGGAGATCGTTTTAACCGTAGACGGAAGCGAAGAGGTGTTTGATACCTTCGATCTTGATGAAGCTACGATGACCCGTGCCCGTGGGAAGAAACTCCTTGTCACATCACCGATGCCTGAAAACTTCCCGATCATCTTATCGGTGGCGGATATGACCAATCTACTCTCTTTCTTAAGTACACTCACCGGCGCAACGGCGGAAGCAACTCCCGAAACTGCAGCAGAGGAGACTCCCGCGGAATAACAGACGACATCGGATTTTACTATAATTGGTTGAAAAGTCTCAAATCCAGTCTCGAATTAACCAAAAGCCTGCCTGAAACGAAGTGGAGGGGTTTTTGCTTGGGTGTTTCTTTAGAGCAGAAACTTAATAATTAAAAATATGAAAAAGTTGTCGCTTTTCACAATATGTCTCATAATCTTGATCGGGTCTTGGGTTTTCTTGGAATTCGTCGTCGGAGGCGTCATTTCAGTACCCATACCCAATAGTGTGATTGCGATGTACATGGGATTAATTGTAATCGCTATCTTGGTGCATATCTCTGTTGAGGACTCACAGTTCCGTGAATTTTTACGGCCCATTCGCGAAACACTCGTGGACGACAGACGACGTATCCACCGCCGAGTTCTTGTAGTGTTAATCCCGCTCTTTCTGCTCGGTTATACCTACTCAATTATTGCACAACGTGCGAATCCGCCGGGAAGTCCGCGCGACGCACACCCATCACCGCCGCTCGAATTGACCTACAAAGATGAGGTCATCGGCACGATGCAAGATGTCGTTAACCCGTACCGGCATTATGAAAAAGATGATCCAGAAGCGTTCAGAGCCCATGTTGAGAACGGGAAACGTGTTTATCATGATAATTGTTTTTACTGCCATGGAGATCACTTAGATGGACAGGGGCATTTCGCACCATACCTTCAACCGCTACCGGCTAATTTCCAAGACCCGGGGATTATTCCGAACTTCCAAGAATCGTTCTTCTTTTGGAGAATTGCCAAGGGCGGTCCAGGGTTACCAGCAGCCGGCACGCCCTGGGATTCAGCGATGCCTATCTGGGAAGATAAGTTGACAAAAGAAGAAATTTGGGACGTTATTCTATTTTTATCCGATTATACCGGTTATCAACCACGAACCTTTGGGGAGGCACACTAATGAAAATCAGAACAATTGCTCTCCTATTTATTCTCTTTGGAACGCTTGCTTTGGTGAGCCTTACGTACGCACAAAACGCGCCAGAGGCTTCCGAAAGAGGAAAAGAGGTTTATGAAAATTCCTGTGCACACTGCCACGGTGTTGAGGGTAGAGGCGACGGCTCCGCCGCTGAGAATTTGCTCCCAAAACCGAGGGATTTCACACGTGGTTTGTATAAAATTCGGTCTACAGAGGCAGGGCAACTCCCAACCGATCAAGACCTTTTCGACATTATTACCGAAGGGATGCCCGGCTCTTCTATGCCAGGATGGGAAACCGCTTTGACCGCAAATGATCGATGGGAAGTCGTCGCATATATCAAAACCTTCCACGCAGGGTTCAAAGAAAATGAAAATCCACCAAAACAGATTACCTTGGAAGGAAAAATACCTTACTCCGAACAGAGCGTCGAAACCGGGAAGGCACTTTATGTTGAACTCGGGTGTGTTGAATGCCACGGAAATATCGGACGCGGCGATGGGACCTCCGCACCAACACTGACGGATAGCTGGGGATTCCAGACCTGGCCCGCAAATCTCACACAAGGTTGGAGCTACCGCGGTGGCGCAGATACCGAAGACATCTTCAAACGATTTATTGGCGGCATTGCCGGTTCACCAATGCCTGCGTTTGAAGGCGATAGCTTCCTGAATTTTGGGTTAACTTCTGAGGAATCCGAACGTCTCATCGAATTGGAAAATAAGGACGAGATGACAGAGGCAGAAGAAGAGGAGTCCGGAAAATTTTACGAGAAAATGGATGCCGCTGTTGACATCGCACTCACCATCAAGGAAGGTGGTGAGGTCAGTGCAGATGATATACAGACTTATAATGACGCAATGAAAATCGTCTATGAAAAGAGTTGGCATCTGGCGAACTATGTGAAGTCACTTATGCCTGAAAAGCGTCCTGAACCCGCTATTGGCAATAACATCCTGCGTTCGCAATATGTTCAAGGCGCGTTGCCGGCTTTAGATGATGCTGCTTGGGAAACATTTGATGCCGGATACTTCCCGCTTGTTGGACAGGTAGTCATTGAGCCTCGGCAGTTTAACCCAACAATCGACGGCGTACACGTCAAATCGTTTTACAACGATACAGAGGTCGCCTTCCTTTTTGTCTGGGATGACCGGACACATACAACCGGCGACGAAACGGATGAAACAACAGGGAAACCACTTGAGGATGCATTGGCAGTTCAATTTCCTGTTAAGGTGCCACAAGGACCGACGGCTCCGAAACCCTATTTCCTATGGGGCGGTAGACTTCCGGTCTATCTCTGGCATTGGAAAGCGTCTACACCTGAGCAGGTGACCGAACTCACCGCTAAGGGGATCAACAGTGCCGAAGCGCAGGAAGCACAAGGCGAACTTCAAGTACAGAGCACCTACACAGATGGACAATACAAATTGTGGGTAAAACGTGCCTTGAAAACCGAGAATAAAAAAGATTTACAACTCGAACCGGGTGTCTTTGTCCCAATCGCCTTCTCTGCTTGGGATGGTTCCAATGGGGATATTGACACGAAACGGACGATGACGAGTTGGTATACTTTTATCCTTGAGCCTGTCCCCTCTTCGAGACGGTTCGTTTATCCGCCGATCATCGCGGTTCTCTCGGTCGGTTTGCTCTTCGGTCTACGAGCGTTCGTACAACGTAGAAATACAGAAGATGTCTAAAAATATGTAAACACCCGTTAGTAGGAACTTGGGGTAATTATAAAGTCTACCAGTCTCGGTTATCAACAATCAGTTCAAGAGATACCTGAGACAAATCAAAAGGCTCTTTAACTGAGAACCGACAACCGATAACTAATAACTCTTAAAAGGAGACAAAAATGAAAACCTATTTGTTGGCAAGTCTGACCCTCCTTCTTGCATGCTGCTACGTTGGTATCACCTTCGCTGCGGACTCCGATGCAGGTGAAATGGAAATGTTAGTATTTCCTGAAAACTATAAACCGATGGCAGTAGGCAATGGCGGCACGATTAGCGGCGTGGTGAAGTTTGAAGGCGACAAACCTGAAATGAAGATGCTCGAAGTCACCAAAGATGTCGAGATTTGTGGTGCGACCGAAAAATATGATGAATCTGTCGTTGTCGGTGAAGACAACGCCCTAAAAAACACGATCGTCTATCTTATTGACATTACTGCAGGCAAGGACTTTGACAAAGCGGCGAAATTGGAAATGGACCAAAAGGGATGCAAATTCACGCCGCATGTCCAGATTGTTCCGCTCAATACCCGATTAACGATGCTCAATAGCGATAGAGTTAATCACAACGTTCACATCTTCAGTAACATCAACACACCGGTGAACAAGCAGCAGACGAAGAACCGTCGGAGAATGCCGCTGGCTGGTGTAAAGAAAGCTGAAGGACCTGTGTCCGTCAAATGTGATATTCACGGCTGGATGTCCGCTTGGATCGCGTACGTACCGCACCCTTATTTTGCCGTGACAAACGAAAAAGGTGAATTCACACTTGAAGATGTACCCGCAGGCGAATATAAGCTCGGGTATTGGCATGAAGCGTGTGGCACGAACAACGAAGCACCTGTTACGGTTACCGTAGAGGCTGGCGGCACAGTTACACAAGATTTCACGCTGAAACTTAAATAAGATAGGCACACAATCTTCAAACTATTTGTAGGCGCGGTTTGAAACCGCGCCATCTTTAAACGTGAAACGTGGAAAACAGGCTTGAAGTAGAGAATCTCTCCCACACTTATCCAAGACGACGCGCACTTGACAATGTCAGTTTTAGCGTCTCATGCGGTGAGATTTTCGGACTCCTCGGACCAAACGGAAGTGGCAAAACAACCCTTTTTAAAATCTTATCGACGCTGATCCGGATCACTTCAGGTACCGTTCATATCCTCGGATATAACTTAGCCACTGAAGTGAGAACGATTCGCGATTTCTTAGGGGTCGTTTTTCAGCACCCGGGATTAGATGGTAAACTTACCATCGTTGAGAATTTGCGCCATCACGGGCATCTTTATGGGCTCTCTGGTAAAGTGCTCCATCGCCGAATTTCGGAACTCCTTGAATGTTTCGGCGTTGCCGATAGAGCCAAAGAACGTGTAGAAATCCTATCTGGAGGTTTACAAAGACGCGTTGAAATTGCGAAAGCACTGCTGCACTCCCCGCGTGTGCTTTTGCTTGACGAACCTACGAGCGGCTTGGATATAACTGCACGCCAGCAACTCAACGATTATCTCGGTGTGCTTGCACAGACAGAAGATATTCTTGTATTCATGACAACACATCTCTTAGAAGATGCCGAAATGTGTGATCGGGTCGGAATATTGGATGTCGGGCGGTTAGTCGCACTCGGAGAACCGGAAGAACTTAAGGCAGAAGTCGGGGGCGATGTAATCCTTATAGAGAGTACCGACAGCGATACTCTCGCCACTGCTATTACGGAGGAGTTCGGCGTTTCAACGGTGCTAACAGACGACGGACTACGCCTTGAATGTGAAGGGGGACATGAGTTTGTTCGAGATGTGGTCGCCGCATTTCCTGATGAAATCCAGTCTGTACGCTTCGGAAAACCGACACTCGCAGATGTGTTCATGAAATTGACGGGGAATCCACTCGTCTAAAGGAAAAAATCGTGTTGAGCGTTCTGCTACCGATTACAACGATATGGTGGCGCGAAATCATCAGGTTCTATCGGCAACGGAGCCGGCTCTTCAGTGCTATCGCACAACCTCTGGTGTTTTGGCTCCTTATCGGGAGTGGATTAAGTGCCTCGTTTCAGCCCGCTGGGGCATCGGACGAAACCGGATACATCGCGTACTTTTATCCCGGCATCGTCGTTTTAGTCTTGCTTTTTACGTCCATTTTCGCTACAATTTCTGTCGTGAATGATCGACGCGAAGGATTTTTGCAGAGTATACTCGTCGCATCTGTACCCCGGTGGCAGATTGTCCTCGCACAAGCCTTGGGCGGAACAACACTCGCACTCGGACAAGGACTCCTACTGCTACTACTCGCACCAACGATAGGCATTCGGTTTGGCGTGACATCACTCTTACTTTCGATCGCTATAATGATACTTCTGGCGTTTGGTCTGACAAACCTTGGACTCTTAATTGCTTGGCGGATGGATTCTACGCAAGGGTTTCACGCGATTATGAATCTCTTGCTTATTCCGATTTGGCTACTTTCGGGCGCGTTTTTCCCGAGTACAGGCGTACCCGGTTGGTTGGCATGGACAATGAAGTTCAATCCGTTAACGTATGGGCTTGCTGCTTTTCGACACAGCCTCTACCTTGACACCACGACAAAAGCATTTGGCGAAGGTGCACCTTGGGCACTTTCTATGCTGATTACTGGCCTGTTTTGTGCCTTGACTTATGTAGGCGCGACACTTACCGTGTCTGCACAAACGAATTAAACGTGTTAGGAACAAAAATTTTATCTGCGTTTCTCGTCTATAGTAAGCGAAACGCACTGTTAGGAGGACTTGATGCTTCCATGGCTACCTGAGAACATATCAACGTACGGGCAAGGTGTTGATAAACTCTTTTACGCAATTTTTTACATTACGATCACTGTGCTAATTCTTGTGATGGCAACCCTGATTGTGTTCCTGATTAAATATCGCCATCAGGAAGGGAAGAAGGCAACCTACATTGAAGGTAGCACAACCTTAGAAATCGTCTGGACAGCCGCGACGACGGTGATTGTCTTTGTACTTGCTATGTTCAGTTACCCACAGTGGAATAAGATTAAATCACCTACACAATTCCCTGAGAATCCAGATGTTGTCGTCCAAGTCAGCGGGAAACAATTCAATTGGGATATGACATACCCTGGACCCGATAACGAATTCGAGACAGATGATGACCTGACATTGGAAAATGAACTGCATGTACCCATCAACGCGGTCGTGCATATCCGATTAACCTCCATAGATGTCATTCACAGCTTCTTTGTCCCGGAATTAAGACTGAAACAAGACGCATTGCCCAACAGATTTATCAATGTCTGGTTTGAGGCGATAAAGGCAGGACGCTATGAAATTCCGTGTGCCGAACTCTGTGGGTTCGGACACTCTGGGATGCTCGGCTATCTCAATGTACACGAACAAACCGACTACGACGCTTGGGTGCAAGAAAGATGGCCTCAGTAGGCTGAAGGAGGAGAATAAAGATGCACGATAACGAACATACGTCACATCATCACGAAGAAAGTTTTATAAGTAAATATATCTTTTCGCTCGACCACAAGATGATCGGTAAGCAGTTCCTTATTTATGGACTGATTATGTTTTTCCTCGGTGGCGGGCTTGCGCTGCTCTTTAGGTGGCAACTTGCGTATCCTGAAAGACCGTTACCCATCATCGGCGCATCGCAACAATACATGGAAGAAGGCGAAGTCGTCACCGGTACCGACAGGATGTGGGAACGCATCTACGAATCCGAAAAAGAAGAATGGCTCGAAGTCAATATGCCTAACGGGGTCGTTGAACCCGCATTTTACAACATGCTTTTTACAATGCATGCCACCGTTATGGTGTTCTTCGTCGTCGTACCGCTCTTGGTCGGCGCTTTCGGAAACTTCTTAATTCCGTTGATGATAGGCACACGCGATATGGCGTTTCCAATCCTCAATATGCTCTCATTCTGGTTCGCCGTCCTCGCAGCAATTATAATGATGGTCGGGTTCTTTGTACCGGGCGGACACGCCGCAGCGGGATGGACAGGTTATACACCGCTTTCTTCGGATGCACAATGGACAGGCGTGGAATGGGGACAAATCCTCTGGGGACTTAGCCTCTTTGTTCAGGGGCTCTCTTCGCTCGTCGGGTCTATTAACTATATCACGACGATTATCAATATGCGGGCACCCGGAATGACGTTCTTCCGAATGCCATTGGTTATCTGGTCGCTTTTCATCGTTGCGATCCTTTTGCTACTCGCTTTCCCGGTCCTGTCGTCTGCAATTGTGCTTCTCGTCTTTGATAGGCTTGCCGGAACAACGTTCTTCACTGCGACACCGGAAGGCGGCGGCGACCCGCTGCTCTGGCAACACCTCTTCTGGTTCTTCGGACACCCAGAAGTCTACATCCTCATCTTGCCGGGTATGGGTATCGCTTCCGAATTGATCGCCGTCTTTTCACGTAAACCGATCTTCGGCTATCGTTCCATGGTCTACGCAATGATCGCTATCGCATTTTTGGGATGGGTCGTCTGGGGACACCACATGTTCCAGAGCGGGATGCGTCCAGGTTTAGGGTCGATATTCATGACAACAACCATGCTCATTGCAGTCCCATCAGCCATTAAGACGTTTAACTGGCTGGGGACAATGTTCCGTGGCTCTATCCGATTTACAACGCCGATGCTTCACGGTATCGCTTTCGTTTCGATGTTTGTCATTGGTGGACTCAGTGGTATCTACATGGCAAACACGCCGGTCGATATTTACGTCCACGATACCTACTACATTGTAGCGCATATTCACTACGTTGTGTTCGGTGGAAGTCTGTTCGCTATTTTCGGCGGCATCGTCTTCTGGTTCCCGAAAATGTATGGACGCTATATGAACGATGCGCTCTCCAAAATTCATTTCTGGTTGACGTTCATCGCGTTCAACTGCACCTTCTTCCCGATGCATATTCTCGGAGTCGGTGGACACATGCGGCGAATCTCCAACCCGCTCCAGTATGAATTCCTCCAACAGTTTGAAGGTATGAATATCTTTATCACGATGAGTGCATTCACACTCGGTTTCGCACAATTGATACTCGTCTTCAACTTCTTCTGGAGCATATACAAAGGGAAAGTCGCCGAACAGAATCCGTGGCACGTAACCACACTGGAATGGGAGGCACCGACACCGGTACCGCACGGCAACTTCGGTCAAATTCCGACTGTCTACCGCGGTCCCTATGAATATAGTGTACCGGGCGAAGAATCTGATTGGCTTCCACAGACACAGCCTGAACACGCACCCGCAACAAGCGGCGACTAAACGCATGAAAAATCGCGCTAATTACAGTCCATGGCTACACAGAACGGCGCGCCTCACCGCAGGCGCGACCTTCGTGTTGATTGTCATCGGCGGAATTGTCACAAGTACAGACTCCGGATTGGCGGTACCTGATTGGCCAACAACCTTCGGGTCCAATATGTTTCTTTATCCGCTATCAGAGATGGTGGGTGGTATCCTATACGAACATAGCCATCGACTCATGGGATCCCTCGTCGGAATGTTGACAATTGCTCTCTTCGTCTTCATATTGGCAAGGGATTCCCGTAAATGGCTAAAGTGGCTCGGACTCGCTGCGTTGATCGCTGTAATCGTACAAGGTGTGCTCGGTGGACTTCGAGTTACGCAAATTAACCGCAACTACGCAATCGTTCACGCATGTCTGGCGCAAGCGTTTTTCGCACTCCTCTGTGGGATCGCGTGGTTCGCTTCTCGCGATTGGTGGCAAGATATGTCTAAAACTACAGGCGAGACAGCACAGAAGTTGCGCCGCTTAAGCCTGATTACGACGTGCCTTATCTATGTGCAACTTATATTTGGCGCGATTTTGCGGCATACAGGGAGCAGACTCGACGCACACCTGCTTTTCGCTTTCTTGGTCGCGCTGCATATCTTTTTGTTGGCAAGACGTATGTTAGCAGTGGACAATGAAGCAGACGGAATTGGACAATCAATGCCATTATTATTGCTTGGGCTGCTTGTTGTTCAGTTGATGCTCGGTACCGGAGCGTTTTTCGCGAAATTAACGGCATTCGGAGAAACATTCGCAACAGCACTTACGGTCACAATTACCACTGCACACGTCGCAGTCGGCGCACTCATGTTGGTGAGCAGCTTTGTGCTAACCCTGAAAATCTACCGGTTCACTGATGCATCGGTAGTTGTTGATGCACCTGCAAGTAGTGCGTTGGCTACGGAATGAGATGGACATTATGGGTTCAACAACGGTAACGTTACCAAACAACACAGGTACAACAAATCCACCGTCGAAGCACTCGGTTTTTGTGCGACGCGCGGCTGACTATGTTGAACTCGTCAAGCCACGACTGGTGATGATGATCCTCATTACGACCGCCGCAGGCTTCTATCTCGGCGCACAACAGACAGTCGATTGGATGCTCTGTTTGCATACGATGATCGGTGCCGGGCTGACTGCAGCAGGCGTATTAGGACTTAATCAATACCTTGAACGGGATGCAGACGCAAAGATGAAACGGACACAAGACAGACCGCTTCCCGGGGGAAGAATGCGTCCAGTGGAGGCACTGGCCGTTGGTGCTGTTCTCACAGGCAGCGGGATGCTTTACCTGACGTTCATCGTCAATACCTTGAGCGGGTTCGTCATTTCGCTGATAGTCGTAAGTTATCTATTTCTCTATACACCGCTGAAGCGAAAGACTTCTCTCTGTACGCTGATCGGGGCTGTACCGGGCGCGCTCCCACCTGTTGTCGGATGGGTCGCAGCGCGTGGCGCGTTGACAGGTGAAGCGTGGGTGCTATTCGCGATACTTTTCTTGTGGCAGCTGCCGCATTCGCTCGCAATCGCTTACATCTATCGCGAAGACTACGCAAAAGCCGGATTCCGCTTATTACCGGTTATACATCCAGATGGCGCAAGCACATGTCGTCAAATTGTGGTTAATTGTGTCGCACTTTTCGGTATAGGTTTGTTACCGACATGGTACAACATCGCCGGTAGCGTCTATTTCTTCACAGCACTGCTGATCGGCGGCGCGTTTTTGGCGATCGGGATTTATATGGCACGCACACGTTCGATACAAGCGGCACGCTATCTATTATATGCGTCGTTGCTCTATCTGCCAGTAATATTTGTTACAATGGCATTGGATAAAATTTAGGTTAACGAGGAAGCAAATGACGTTGCTTCAAATCTTGTTCTCTTTCAAAGGTCGAATTAATCGAGCAAAATACTGGACAATACATCTGCTGATAGCGGCTATCAGTGTTATATTTGTGATTTGTTTTCCTAACAGTCCTGTTGTGATTAATAACGCTGCTGTGTCTGCACTTTTGCTACTGTACATTATACTTGTCGCGTGGATCGGTTTGGCAGTAAATGTCAAACGTTGGCATGACTTGGACAAATCAGGTTGGTCGGAACTGACTCGCGTGATGGCGTTTTTTGAATTAGGCTTTTACAAAGGGACGCATGGACCAAATCGTTTTGGACCAGATCCATTGGAGCACGCATGAACGCACCCGAGCATCGCAAGCGAAATCTCCGCCTCGGTATTATATTATCGCTATTGTTTGTTGTCTTGTTTATTATCGCAACGCGGATAATGATTACAGGGAGCAAAATACCGCCTGCTGTTGAAGGCACAATGGAGAGTATTAAAACGCCAGTTTTGGGGATCATCGGGGCATTCCTCGTTATTGTGGCGGTCGTTGAGATTGCCCTCCGGATTGTAAAAGGCAGAGTACGTGAAAATGGAAACCCAGAATAACATTGATGTTCGTGAACGTCCACCTTTGAGTAACGCGCGATTGGCAATATTAGTTCTGCTCGGTGCGGAGACAATGTTGTTTTCGGGGCTTATCGGAGCATTTCTCGTGTTTCGCGTCGGGAACGTCACCTGGCCCCCGCCATCGCATATCGGGATTGAACTTCCACGTGTCGTAACCGGCATCAATACGGCTTTACTTCTCATCAGCGGTTACACAATGTTTCAAGCGTGGCGCGCAATCCAGAAAGACAGCGTAAAGCAGCTCCGTAATTGGCTCTTAATCACAGGCGTGCTTGGACTATTCTTTCTCGGTATACAGGGAAGTGAATGGGTCCAACTCATTCGCAAAGGACTTACACTCCAATCGGGTGTTTATGGCGGCATCTTTTATGTACTGATCGGATGCCACGCCCTTCATGTACTCAGTGCTGTTATCTGGTTGTTCACAGTCCTCGGTATGGCGATGGCTGGACGGTTCTCGGCAGAACGTTACACAGGTGTTGATACCTGTACAATCTACTGGATTTTTGTTGTCGCACTCTGGCCAATTCTCTACGTATTGGTTTACCTTTCGTAAGAATCGGGGTTACAAACCCCTCCTACAAAGGAATTGTTAGGATGTATAGATTTTTTTTATGGGTTACCCTCTTGATAGTCGTTATGCTGATAGTACCGTCATATCTTGAGGCGTGTCCCGCCTGCAAAACACTTGACGATCCTATCGGTAAAGGCTTTAATTTTAGTATCCTCTTTATGATGGCAATGCCATTTATGGTTTTCACAGTCATCGGTGGCACAGTCTTCTGGCATTACCGGCGCGCAAATAAGAAACCGATGGATTAAGAAATCATCTATTAACTGATAACTGATAGAACTTACGCACTTCATCGGTAGGGGCGTACCTTCAAACCGCACCTACTCTTAAACGGAAAGGAGTTTAAATATAGTGGAACACGCTACGACTTTAGATCACACTGAAGACGTATACGAACCTTCGCTGACACCGGATAGCCTCGGTAAACTCGGCATGTGGGTTTTCCTCGTCGGGGATACCATGTCATTTGGCGCATTGCTTGCAGCTTATGCAGCTGTCCGAGCTGGCGCAGGCGCAATCGGTTGGGCACCGCCCGACGCAATCCTCGGCATTAACCTAACCGCAGGCATGACATTCCTGTTGATATGCAGTAGTGTCACGATGGTAAAAGCACTGGAGTCTATTCAGAACGGCAATGTTTCGCGCATGTGCATGTTCTTGGGACTCACAATCGCTGGCGGTGTTATTTTCTTAGGGTTACAGGCTTATGAATGGTATCAGTTGATTCACCATGGGTTGACACTTACGGGTATCCCCGAACACGGATCATACGGTGCCTTGAAAGGTCAAGCGATTAGCGGGTCAAACCTCTTCGGTCCAACTTTCTACGCAATTACAGGTTTCCACGGCTTGCATGTGACAGGCGGGGTTATTTATCTCGTTGTGATCTTGATACACGGCTTGCGCGGGAGGTATACCGCCGAATTTAACCATGAAGTGGAAATCGTCGGGCTCTATTGGCACTTCGTTGACCTTATCTGGATTATGGTCTTCACCTTCATCTATCTATTGTAGGAGGATATGGAAATGGCAGAAAACGGACACAAAGAGCATCCGAAATACATGAATATCTTCTGGTGGCTCTTGGGACTCACAATCGCTGAGGTTTTGGTTGTGATACCCGATTTCCCTATAGTACTCAAAGCCATCTTGCTTATCGGAATGGCATGTTCTAAAGCTATTTTGGTCGCTAACTATTTCATGCACCTGAAATTTGAAAGGAAGACATTGGCAGTTATCGTGATAACGCCTTTTATTATCTGCGTTTTTCTCGTCATTATGCTGATGCCTGACCTCACGTTAGACACACGGATTGAGGGCATCGAAAAACCGGCGGCAGAAGTTATGGATACATCGTCCCACTAATCTTTGTAGCATAGCCTGTTAGGCTGTGCCTTAATCATAGAATAACGTGAACTTGGTAAAAAAGATGTCGGAATCCGCTAATACCAACAGCCAAAAGCTAAGGATTGACAAAAGCACCCTTATCTGGGTCGGACTCGGTGTCATCATTATCGCCATCGCAGGGCTTAACTTGTGGTCGGCATTTGATATGAAGCCAAAGGTATCGCCTAAGAGAGTTGAAGCCAGCGTGCCCGATTTCAGTCTAACGAACCAGCAAGGACAGCCGTTAAGTCTATCCGATATGGCGGGCAAAGTTTGGATCGCGGATTTTATCTTCACCAATTGCCCGACGATCTGCCCAGCGATGACACAGGAGATGGCGCGCCTGCAATCCGAATTTGCTACGGCCCCGGTCTATTTCGTCTCGTTCTCCGTAGACCCAGAACGGGATACCGTGGATGTACTCTCGCGCTACGCAACGGCTTATGGTGCAGATGATAGACGCTGGCACTTTCTCACCGGTGAGAAGGCTTCCATTTACCAATTAGCCGAGCAGGGGTTCAGTTTAGCCGCAGGGCACAAGGATAACGAAATACTGCATAGCACACGGTTTGCTCTCATTACACCGGAGGGTAAAATCCATGGGCACTACGATAGTCGGAGCAAACCCGCGCTGCTGCGCCTACGGCGAGATGTCAAAGCACTTCTAAAAAATGAGAGACTTTGACCTGAATCTCTTAATCTCTCTTGCAGCTTTTGTAGTTCACTTCACATTCGGATTTTTCCGCGGGCAATATAAGAGGTTCAGCCGACCGTGGAGCAGATGCCTCTACATTCCGATTACAATTAACATCGTTGTTCGACACTTTATTCTCGACTGGAAGTGGCAAACCGCGATGGTTTACTTATGGCCAGCGACACTGATTGCGCATATACTCGGCGGCTTTTTAGGAGCGCGTTACAGAAACCGTAACCCGTAGTGAAATTATGCTTTAAATGGCATAATTTGTCTCTGCTTTACATTCGGATCCGCAAGGAAAATTAAAAAATGATGAAAAAAATCTACGTCCCCGTTGACAACTCCGACTATTCCGATGCAAGTATCGCTTTAGCGGTCGAATTCGCAAAGAAATTCGGTTCGCAGTTAGTGGGTTCCCACGTTTACGCTGCAAAGATGCACGATGTCCGCTTCAAGCAGATGGAATACACGCTTCCCGAAGAGTATCAAGACGAGGTCGAGCTTGAAAAGCAACGCCGAATCCACGATACGCTCATTACCATGGGGTTACAACTGATCTCCGATTCCTATCTTGAGGTGATGAAAAATAGGTGCGAAGAATTGGACATCCCCTTTGAACCTAAAATGCCGGAAGGCAAACATTATATAAAACTTGTTGAAGATATTCAGGAAAGCGATTACGACCTTGTAATTATGGGTGCACTCGGCATGGGAGCCGTCAAAGATAGCCTGATCGGTGGCGTCTGCGAACGCGTCGTCCGACGTATTAATACCGATACGCTCGTCGTCCGCGACCTCGAACCCATTGAATTGCACGACGGAAATATCCTCGTCGCTATTGACGGCAGCCCCGAATCTTTCTCAGGTTTGAAAACCGCGATACAACTCGGACAGAAGTTCAACAAACAGGTCGAGGCTGTCGGTGTCTACGATCCGTATCTACACTACATCGTCTTCAATTCGGTGGTCAACGTCCTAACCGAGCGTGCCGCAAGAACTTTCAGATTCAAAGAACAAGAGCAGCTCCACGAAGAGGTCATTGATACCGGATTAGCGAAGATTTATCAGTCACATCTCGAAGTCGCACGCTCCATCGCAAAAGAAGAACACGATTACGCCTTAAAAATTACGCTGCTTGACGGAAAAGCCTACGAAAAAATTCTACAATACGCCAGAAAAACAGACCCATGGCTACTCGTCTTAGGCAGAATCGGTGTCCACTGTGAAGAGGATGCAGACATCGGTAGCACCGCTGAGAACCTTTTACGACTCGCGCCTTGCAATGTCCTCTTATCAAGCCAACGTTACTTCCCGCAGATAGATGTCAAAGCGGAGGAGATACTCGTCTGGACGCAGGAAGCATTAGATAGAATGGAGAAGGCACCGCCTTTGGTACGCGGTATTGCCAAGACAGCCGTCCATCGGTTCGCCATAGAACGCGGGCATTCCGTGATTACCGAGAGCGTCATCGATATGGCGATGGAAGCGATTATGCCCCAGCGCGCCTCCGAAAAACTAACACGCGTCGCAAAAGAGATCGCTGAACAGAAAGTATTAGAGTCCGATGCTGTCAAGACCTATATCTGTGGTGAATGCGGCTACGCAGCACATAACCAGCAACCTGTCCAGTGTCCCGTCTGTAGCGCATCACCGGAACGTTTTCAGATGGTGGATAAAGATTCTCTACAGAACGTTGCAGTGGACGAAGGCGGTGCCGCTGAGGAAGAGACATTTGATGGGGTCAGACTTCAGTGGTCGGAACAGGCGAAAAAGGCGTTGCGCGGTGTCCCGCGCGGCTACATGCGCCGAAACGTCAAAGCACGCATCGAGAAATCCGCACGTTCCCAGAAGATCGGCACAATCACGAACGCGTTCGCAACCCAGATCATTGATGACAGTATGGGTGAAGCCGCCGCTGTCCGTGAGGACGCACCGGAACTCAGAGCCATGCAAACGCAGACTTCCGACTCCGAAAACACAAGTGTCGCACAAGGTTTTGAAAGTCCAGTGCAGTGGACTGAAGAAGCGATTGAGCGTTTGAACTTGGTGCCTGCAGGATTTATGCGGAACATCACGCAAACCCGAATTGAGCAACGCGCCCAAGAAAACAACATCGAACAGGTCACACTTGATTTCGCCGCACGCGTCATTGAGGACGGTCGAAGCCTCGCCAATGAAGTGCTTGGACAGTATTATCAACAACCGAAACAGGAATAGACATCATGTTTCAGTTATCTGAATTTCTGTTTTCCTTTAAAGGTCGAATTAACCGCTTACAATATTTGTGCTATCTCCTGATGTGCTTGCTTGGTTTTGTTCTTCTTTTGCTCCTCAGGGAAGTTGCCGTTCATATTGGTTTGTTTGGAGAGGTTGGGGTTATTTTCTTTCTTTCCTTTCTCCTTGTTTGGCTTTGTGTCAGTTGCATTGTTTCGACAAAACGCTTGCAAGATATTAATCTATCAGGCTGGTGTTTATTGTTTGGCATGATTTTCCCTATTGGGGCAATAGTCCTTCTTGTGATTCTTTGTTGTTTGCCCGGCACGCCAGGGAATAATAATTATGGTGGGCGGTTCTATTAAGTTTTCGCGTGCGATAGATGTGAGAATAAGTTTTGATTTTCAGTTTGCGGTTGCGATTTTCGTAACTATTAACCCAAGTTGCTACCTACAAGATTTTTCATTGAAAACGTCGCTGATTTGCAGGGTTTTGTAGCGTATCCTGTTAGGTTGCGCCCATTTATGCACAGACTGACAGTCTATGCTACGAAGATGGCAACTTGCGTTAACTATTACTGGTCGTGTAGGATTTAGGGCAGCGAGTCGTTGCTGATATTGATATTCCTGTTCTCATTTTTGGTATTGATGTATAGGCGTGACTACTTTTTCAAACAGAAGGTAAATAATGAGCAATATCCCTACGGTCACTTTTCAAATACTCGGTCCAAACGAAGGCGTTGCCGAGGGTTCACTTCAAGGTTTATGGTTTAAAGTGAAATCAGACCCGCCACCAGCCGATGATCTTGTCGTCCGTTTGAAAGTACGCTCATCCAACGGAAACGTCAGACAATCTGGTGTGATTATGATTCTGAAACATGAGAGTCATTCCGCGGATCTTTTTTATAGAACGGTGAAGGGTGATCTTGATGTATGGCTGGAGATTGAACCCTTTGCTGCTCTCTCGGAACTGGAATTCCCCATTTTTACAAACGAAGGTTATGTGATAGAGGCAGGCTATGAGTTTCCAGAATATAATATAGGTACTTTATCAAAAATAGTGCCTTACCAATGGAAGGGACCTGATCGGGGTTTATGGACAGACGAGGATCGCTAATGGTTACAAAAAGGCAGAATCACAACTGGATTGACTGAAAGCGGAGGTTCATTATGCAAAAGAAGGCTTTGATATGTACAATAACGTTCTTATTCTTGGTGTTTAGCATAACCGCTAACGGTTTCGCCGACAATTGGCAACAGTGGCGCGGAACACACAACGACGGAATCAGCAAAGAAACTGAGGCACCCATCGAGTGGAGTCAAACCGAAAATGTCAAATGGCGTTTACCGCTCCCCGGTGAAGCCGCCGCTACACCTGTCATCTGGGAAGACAAAATTTTCCTCACCTCGGCTGAAGGGGACGCGCTCGTCTTGATGTGTATCAACACTGACGGGCAAGAACTCTGGAAGCGGACTTTAGGACACGGCAACCGAGTCGTCCGCGGTGGCGAAGGCAACTCTGCCGCACCCTCTCCTGTAACCGATGGCGAACACGTCTGGGCGTTCCTCGGAACCGGGGACCTCGCCTGCTACGATTTTGACGGGAACCAAGTCTGGCACACCAATCTCGCCGACCGTTACGGCGAATTCAACCTCTTTTTTGTCATGGCAACCACACCGCTGCTTGACAAGGATCGCCTCTATTTCCAACTTATCCACAGCAACGCATGGGTTGTCCTCGCACTTAACAAAATGACCGGTGAGGAGATCTGGAAGCATAATCGAGACAGCGACGCAACCGCTGAATGTGAACAGGCTTATACCTCCCCGATTCTCTATCGTGATGACGAGCGTGAATACCTTGTTGTCCACGGTGCTGACTATGTCACTGCACACAGTTTGGAAGACGGCAGCGAAATCTGGCGATGTGGCGGTTTCAATCCGATATTCAGTTACAACCATTCCCTCCGGTTCGTCGCCTCTCCTGTTGCAACCGAAGGGCTCATTGTCGTCCCTTCCGCTAAAAACGGTCCTGTTGTCGGCATCAACCCGGCTGCTGTACCCGGCGATATAACCGATAGTAAATGGCAAATATGGAAACGTCAGCAAGGTACCCCCGATGTTCCTTCGCCGCTTATCCACGACGGTTTGGTCTATCTCTGTCGAGAAAACGGCGATCTTATATGTCTTGATGCTGAGACGGGAGAGGAGCTCTATCGAGAACGGACGCATCGGCACCGACATCGCGCCTCACCTGTCTACGCGAATGGACATATCTATCTGACATCTCGTGATGGTGTGATTACAGTCGTCAAAGCCGGACGTGAATTTGAAATCGTCGCCAGCAATGCCATGCGTGAAGACATCGCTGCATCTCCTGCCATCGCAAATGGCACGCTCTATCTCCGCAGCTATCAGGCACTCTACGCCATTCGTGGTTTTTAAATTTTCCTTGCGGTTAATCAGGCGGATTCGTTGTTTCAATGTTATTTCACAGGATCCGTCTTCCACTTCGTTTCAGACTATGTTCTTGGTTCTAATTTCGCGAAAAAAAGTCATCGGTTAAAGCAGACAAAATGAAGAATTACAAAGATTTACCGAGCGATGCCGGCTCCAACATTATCGGGCAAGTCACAGCGCAAGCGAACCGACTCCAGAAACGACTCGCTTCCGTCAAATATACGGTGGCAATTATGAGCGGCAAAGGGGGTGTCGGAAAAAGTTCGCTCACCGCAAACCTCGCTACCGCCCTTACGCTGAAAGGGAACACTGTCGGAGTCGTTGATGCGGATATCAATGGACCAACGCTTGCGAAGATGATGGGAGTTCGGAACGCGACGCTCGAATATACGTCTATCGGTGTCAAACCGGCGATGACCGCACTCGGCACGAAGCTTATCTCTATGGACCTACTCCTTGCTGAAGACGACGCACCTGTGATCTGGAATGCACACACACAAAAAGATGCGTTCACATGGAGAAGCACAATGGAGATCGGCGCACTCCGGGAATTTATCGCTGATACCCAATGGGGGAACTTGGATTATCTTCTATTAGACCTGCCACCCGGAACTGATCGACTTCCGAATCTCGTAGAACTTATTCCTAATCTCAGCGGTGTCCTCGTTGTTACAATCCCTTCTGAAGTCTCGCAGCTGATTGTCAAAAAGTCAATCACTATGGCGAGGGATGTTCTCAAGGTCCCTATCATCGGGGTCGTCGAGAATATGGCGTTCTATATATGTCAACATTGTGGTGAGGAAGAACCCCTCTTTTCCGTTGATGGAACGCTTGATAAAATATTCCAAGAGTCAATCCTTGACAGAATTCCGTTTGACCCGAAACTCGCGCTCGCGAATGACGATGGAACCCCTTATGTTGACAAACACCCAGATGCTCCGGCAAGCCAGGCACTCATGCAAGTCGCTGAAAAAATCCAAAACTTTTTTAACCGTAGCACAAACTGTTAGTTTGTGTCTTTTCTTATTGCCTTACTGCAAGGAAAATTAAAAAAATGAAATTTTTATGCACAGACTGTGATACCGCGATGAAGTTTAAAGATGTGACCCGTCCTGAACAAGGCTCTGTAACCGCACTTTTTGAGTGTCCGGACTGTTTTACAGAGATCGCTATGTTTCTCAACCCATCGGAAACGCAGATGTTAAAATCCTTGGACCTTAAACTCGGTGGAACCAATGAAGCGGCACAACCGATGCAGCTCCTGCGCTCGCAGTTAGAAACCGCAAAGAGTGCGTCGATGCCGGACATGCTTTCTACTGAAACAGAGTCGGATGAAACTGCTGAAGGCGGTAAGTGCCCCTTTACCTCTGTCATCTCCGATGCATTTCAAGAAGATTCAATACCTACTGAACCGGAGGGTCCCATCTGGACAGCCGAGGCGTTGGAACGTTTAGATCGGATTCCCGCTTTTGTGCGTCCGATGGCAAAGATGGGAATTGAAAGTTATGCCAAGGACAATGGACACGACGAAATTACTGGCGAAGTTATGGATGCCGCCCGCGGTAACTTCCCCGCACAGTTCTAATGACCTATCCATTTTTCATCAGATTGACAACCCCGCTATGATTGAACAGATTCAACGCATCGGGGTAAACTTTTATGTCCAAAACCCTTCGCGCTAATTGTTTGGCGAAGGCATTATTCACAAAGGTTTTGTAGCGTATCCTGTTAGGTTGCGCCCTCTTCGGCACAGGAAACCAATGGTCTCCTATGCTACAAAGTCAACGGTAGGCCACCTCTTCCGATCCTGGAGAAAGACAATCCCAACAAAAATACGAAAAAATAGACGATAAGTCAGTTTTTTACTGTAATTTTATCACTATAAACGTGAAACCTAAAATCTGTATCTATCGTTTATTTGTAACGTTTGACCTATGCAGAGATGTATCATCTGTCATCTGTCATCTGTCTCAATATTTCCCACAAAGGAGTAACATTATGAAAAAAATAAATCTAAAAGTTAGCAATATATTCTTTCTAATCAGTAGCCTTCTCATTGTACTTATCACCATAACAGGCTGCACCGATGTCCCTTATACCGGTCCAACGCTGACTGTCCGCCATGTAGACGATTATCTTAACGCAATTGAACAAGATACAGTCTGTCTTCAAGATGGATTTGATACAGTCTGCGTAAAACTGCTGTTGGATACAACAGAAAACGGCGCGACAGATAGGGACTATACACCTACCGTCCACGTTCATCCAACAAATATCACCTATGTGTTTGATTATCAAGGGCATCCTATTTTGGAAGCGAAGAGACTCATGGATACCACCCAAATTGTACAGGAATTGGTAGCGGCAGGCAGAGCGCAACTCCCCTCAGATGTTGATAATCTCGATAGTGGTAATACCGGCTATGTGCCCGAAGGCTGGATTATCCAGATATACTACCCAGACACATTCCCCGAAGCGAATCGTGGGCGAACACCTGAAACCAGCGGACTCGACATCAGGATCGTCGAAGGAAAAACAATTGGAACAAATAGACGAACAGATCTGGAGATAGTCGACTTTACCCAAACCGATAAACGGGACGGCAGGCGCAGTGTTCAATTTTCTGTTGAAACTGAGGCACCGGAGATAACAATCCAAGTGAATAAGTTAGTTCCAGGCAATACAGCAATATTCCACATCAGTGCAGAGAACGTGGAATCTGACGAGGACAGGAATATTCTCCAATTACGCCCACTACAGTAGTCGTATATAAGCAGGAGAACGTCATGGGAAAAATTGAGCCTTTCGCTTTAAGATTCATCGTAGGAATCCTAATTACCCTTTTCAGCATCACCGGTTGTTCCGATATGCCTTATACAGGTTCAGGGCTAACTGCTAATGAGGTAGACCACTATCTTGTCTCAACGGATGGGAATGTCGTCTGCTTTCAGGACGGTAGCGACGAAACCTGCCTAAACCTTATACCAGAAACGCAGAACGGCGCACCTACCATCCACATCTATCCTGAGAAACAAATTTATCTGTTCTATCATGAAGGGAACCCTATTTTGCGCGCAGCGAGGGTAGGCAATAACAACAGGAATAACGGCGGTGGCAATAACGGCAACAGCAATGGCGATAACGGTAGCGGCAATAACAACAATAACAACGGTAATAACGGTAGCGGTGGCAATAACGGCAACGGCAATGGCAATAACAACGGGAATGGTGGCGCTAATGGGAATAATGGGAATAATAACGGTAATAACGGTGGCAATAGCGGGAATAATGGGAATAATAACGGGAATGGTGGCAATGGTGGCAATGGTGGGAATAACGGGAATAATGGGAATAATAACGGGAATGGTGGCAATAATGGGAATGGTGGCAATGGTGGGAATAACGACGGGAATGGTGGCAATAATGGGAATAATAACGAGAATGGTGGCAACAACGGCGATAATCCAGATGATACCAATGATGGACATGGATGGATTATCTGGGTGTACTACCCAGAGGGAACAGCGCCCCAAAATCCACCAACACTTAGCGAGAGCGGCGTAACAGTTACACTAAATGGAAAACAGCTAACAGACGATGATATAACCGGTTTTGCACAATTCATCGGCCCCAATAACGAAGTCGGCATTCAGTTTTTCTATGAGACTACATCCGCGGAACTTTTGGATCTACAGGTGCAGATGGAAGGGGTACTCGCTGCTGAGGATCCAGTGAAATTCAACATAAACTACTTGTGGAACTCGCAATGACGCTATTATCTATAATTGAATGTCTATGCTGGACTGCCCATTATTCGTCCAGTTGATGCACAACAGCGAGCGGTGTCGCAGCGAGTAAGCCTGCATCAATCGGAATAACAACACCAGAAATCCATTTTGACTCGTCGCTGGCGAGAAAAACGGTCGCCCACGCCACGTCCCATGCGGTGCCTTCAGTACCAAGCGGTCCGATGCGCCTCCGTCGTTCCCGTTCCGCTTCACTGAGGTACGGCGCAGGGAACGACGCATAGAGATGACCAGGTGCGATACAGTTCACGCGGATATTGTCACGTCCGTGATGAACAGCCATTACTTTCGTTGTAGAGATCATGCCACCTTTCGCTGCTGCATAAGGCACATTTCGAGAAGAACCCGCACGCAACGCGTCAATTGACGAAACATTGATAATTGAACCGCCTCCAGCTGCAGCCATCCGAGGGACTGCATGCTTGCACGCCATAATCATACTTTTCAGGTTGACATCCATCACTCTGTCCCATTTCGCCTCGTCCACTTCTGTGACCATGCCAGAACCACCGAGCCCAACGTTGTTAAAAAGCACATTCACGCTTCCAAAACGTTCAACAGCAGCTGCTACCATTCCAGCACAGGCTGCTTCCGTAGACAGATCCCCAATGAACACCGAGGCTTCACCACCTTCCGCCTCGATTTCAGCAAGTGTAGCGTTCGCATTCTCAACGGAGATATCTGCCAATAGGACTTTCGCACCTTCTCTCGCGAAAAGCATGGATGTCGCGTAACCCGTTCCATCAACTTCACCTTTCTTACCAGCACCTGTAACAATCGCAACCTTCCCCTTCAATCGCTCCATAGTTTTAACCAATCGTGCGGACGGAAGATTTTCCAACCTTCCAGCCTTCCAATCTTCCAATTCCACACAGAAATGAGTATCTAATTCCAGCGGTTATACCTACGCACCGATACCCAACTTATCGTTAATCTCTTTCTGATAGCCTTCAAGTTCGCAGTTTTCGATCTCGGCAATTGTTACAGGACGACCGAACCAACCCGATTCATAGACTGCCATACAGATCGCTTCAGAGCGCATACCTTCGACAGCATCCACTTCAGGTTTGCCACCGCTTCGGATCGCATCAGCAAAGTATTTCAACTCAATTGCAACGGTGTCTTCAATACCCCCTGGGAAGTAGTATTCCCGTTCCGAATCGCTGAGGCTATCCGTGAATTCTTTCATCAGGTCTTCGTTGGAAATCGGTTCGCCGCCGCGCGGCACCAAACCTCTACCCCAATCAAGTGCCCCCTCACTGCCGTAGATGGTATGTTGACCGAAACCGTGTGCCGGTGCCGAACCTACCCATGTCCACTGCGCTGTAACGCCTTGTTCAAACTTGATAGTCGCAATCATCGCATCTTCAACATCAACGGCATAGCCCCCTTCACGCGCACCCGGGTTGTCGTAACGGTAAGGTTCATAAGCTTTGTTGATTGCATAAACCTCTTCAGCTTCAAGACCGAGGATATAGCGCATCAGGTCAGTGAAATGTACACCACCATCTAATGCCCAGCCGCCGCCAGCGTCCATCTTAAAGTTGCGCCACCCCCATTTACCGAGGTTTTCGCCGACTTCAATCCAGAAGAACATACGCGGCTCACCGATCCGTCCCTGCGCGATTGCCCAACTCCGGGTGCGTTGGATACGTGCCAGACGATAGTTTTCTGCGACAGAGATAATCTTGCCGTTCCGTTCTCCCGCTTCCATCATCAATTGGCAGGCACGCATTGTGATACCGAACGGCTTTTCAATAATAACATGCTTTCCGGCATCCAGCGCAGGCACCGCGAGGGTGTGGTGCACACTGTGAAGCGCACAGATGTCAACACATTCCAAATCAGGGTGTTTCGCCAGCATCTCATCAACTTCTGTGTACACAGCAGGCTTTGTCCCGCCTTGAAATTCGTGTGCCTGATTCGCGCGTTCCTCCGCGCGTTCTTCGGCGATGTCGCACGCCGCCACAATCTCAAAATCCCTCAACCCTTTCGACCAGAGTTCCCGATACGCTCTCATGTGTGCGCCGGACATGCCACCGCATCCTATTAATCCCATTTTAATTCGTTCTGCCATCTAAGCCTCCTTATGTGTTTGTCCAAATCACAGTTAGCGCGTCCCTGACGCGTCTAACAGGACTTGCGAAATTATATGCAATATAAAACTTCGTGTCAACATTTTTTGGACCAACGCGCTTCCCGTCTCCTCAATTGATCTCCCAAAAACACTTGACTTTAAAACTCCTTTCTTGATAGAATACCGAAGTAAAGGAGGGACAAAAATGGCTATGCATATCACGGATAGGAAAACTTTCTATAGTGTCGTGTGTCTGTTTTTTACGCTCGCAGTTACGATCCTCATTGGTATTGCAGAAGTGGATGCAGCGATCGATGAAAATACCGTCGCCGTTTGGCTCTTTGAGGAAGGTGCTGGAAAGATCGCCAAAGACGCTTCTGGGAACGGACACGATGGCAAATTCAAAGGAAGCCCGAAGTGGGTAAAGGCAAAATTCGGAACCGGATTAGAGTTTCCGGGAGATGCTGGCGGCTATGTCGTCGTGGATTCTACCAAAAAACTGGAGTTGGAAACACTCACTATTGAAATGTGGGTTAAAGTCAAAGAAAGCACCGGTAAGTGGCAAGGTATAGTCTGTAAACAGCAAGCCGGATGTACCAACCGGAACTACGGTGTCTGGGTGCAGATAGATAAAAGCGTCCTGCATGCACAGATCGGCGCAAATGGCGCGTGTGCATTCAGTATAGATGGCAAGTCTGTTATCACGGACGACAGATGGCATCATCTCGCCTTTACCTACGATGGCAAGATGGGACACCTTTACGTTGATGGCGAATTAGAGACCAAGGCTCCCAACGCTGAGTCGTTTCAGAGCAACGACCCGATTACCATTGGTGTACCGAATCTTGATAACGCAAACGGGTTAAAAGGTATCATTGATGAGATACGCATCTCTAACGTCGCACGATCCGAAGCCGAAATCCAAGAAGCGATGGATGTCGGGTTGGCACAAATCCTCAGTGTTGATCCCGGCGGAAAACTCGCCACACGTTGGGGATATATGAAACAGGTACAATAAATCAGGATTTACGCATGCTGCTCTTTTGTAGCATAAACTTCTTAGTTTGTGCTACAAAAACGCTGTGTTTTCCAAAAAATTCCATCTAACAGAACGGGCTGCAGTCAAATTTGCGTAAGTCCTGTTATATAGGACTTGATGAAAAAACGCGTAAACCCTGTCTGAAAAACGGAGAATAATTTGAGAGAATTAACTTTCGCGTGTCTACTACTTTTTTTTATGATGACATTCGCATTCGGACAGGGACTCCCGATGACAGTGCCGGAAAAGGTAGGTGTTTCCGCTGAACGCCTTGAGCGTATCCGACACGTCATGCAAGGTTACATTGATAAAGGAAACCTACCTGGACTCCTGACAGCCGTCGCACGACGCGGTAAGATTGTGCATTTTGAAACCATCGGCATGCGAGATGTTGAAAATAAAAAACCGCTCGAACCGGATACCATCTTCCGTATCTACTCCATGTCGAAACCGATTACCAGCATCGCTGTGATGATACTCTATGAAGAAGGACATTTTCAACTCGGCACACCTGTCTCCAGATTTATCCCTGAATTTGAAAATATGAAGGTCTACAACGAGGATCAGACCGAGATCTTTGATGCAAAGAAGAAGATAACTATCAAGCACCTCCTCACGCATACCGCTGGGTTAACTTACGGCGGCGGCAATAAACCGATTGATGAGCACTATAGCAAGGCAAATATTTTTGAACCCGGTTCAACACTCGCGGATATGGTCAAAAAACTCGGCGAAATCCCACTCGCACATGAACCCGGCGAAAAGTGGACCTATGGTGTATCTACTGATGTACTCGGCTACCTGATAGAGGTGATTTCTGGAATGTCGTTCGAAGAATTCCTGCAGGCACGCCTTTTTGGACCGCTCGGTATGGTAGACACCGGATTTTCGGTGCCACCGGAGAAACGCGACAGATTAGCGGCAGCGTATGGACCTACTGAACAGAATGGACTCTTACGTGTTGATAAGCCAGCACTCGCAAACGATGAATTCACGTTTTTCCCTTCTGGTGGTGGTGGACTTCTCTCAACCGCTGCGGATTATATGCGATTTTCTCAGATACTACTCAACGGTGGCGAACTCGACGGGGTCCGTATACTTGGTAAAAAGACAGTGGAACTCATACGTTATCCGCATCACGACAATTGGTTTGGACTCGGTTTTAGTATTGTTACGCAGAAAAACCCTCCGAATATTTTGGAGTCCGTCGGGAATTTCAGTTGGGCTGGTGCCGCCGCTACCGCTTTCTGGATTGATCCGCAAGAGGAATTGGTTGGTTTAGTCATGACACAACTTTTCGGTAACCGATACCCTTTCCACCAGCAATTTCAAGTCCTGACTTATCAGGCACTCACTGAGTAAAGGAGCATGGATTGAAAACATTAACATACATATCTTTACTACTTTTCTTCATCGCCTCGTTCGCTTTTGGACAAGGACTGCCAATAGCCGTACCAGAAGAGGTCGGTGTTTCTACCAAACGCCTCAAACGCATCCGTTCTCTCTTGCAAGGTTACTACAATTCAGGAGAAGTCTCTGGATTCCTAACAGTTGTGGCACGACACGGTAAGATTGTGCATTTTGAAACTATCGGCATGCGGGATTTTGAAGATAGCAAACCGATTGAATCCGATACGATCTTCCACATCTACTCCATGTCGAAACCGATTACCAGTGTCGCCGTAATGATGCTATATGAGGAGGGACGTTTTCTACTTACCACACCCGTCTCTCAGTTTATCCCTGAATTTGAAAACATGAAGGTCTACAATGCAGACCAGACCGAGATCCTGGATGCGAAGAGGAAGATAACCGTCAAGCATCTCCTCATGCATACCGCCGGACTCACTTACGGTTGGGGCAATAAACCTGTCGATGCACTCTATAAAGAGGCGAAAATCCGTGAACCCGGATCAACCATGGCGGATATGGTCAAAAAACTCGGCAACATTCCACTCGTTCACGAACCGGGTGAGAAGTGGACCTATAGTGTCTCTACCGATGTACTCGGTTACTTTGTAGAGGTCGTGTCTGGTATGCCGTTTGAGGAATTTCTCCAAACACGACTCTTTGAACCGCTCGGTATGGTGGACACCGGGTTTTCAGTGCCACCTGAGAAACGCGATAGACTCGCTACACTCTATAGGCGCACTCGAGAGAATAGACTTCAACGGACGAAACGCGCAGGGGTCCCAGATGATGAATTCACATATTTCCCATCGGGCGGTGGTGGACTCGTCTCAACCGCTGCGGATTACATGCGATTTTCTCAGATGCTACTCAACGGTGGCGAACTCGACGGGGTCCGTATATTGGGGAAAAAAACAGTTGAACTGATGCGCTATCCGCATCACGATGATTGGTTCGGACTCGGTTTTAGGGTTGTTACACGTAAAAACCCACCGAATACGCTCGATTCTGTTGGGAATTTCAGTTGGAGCGGTGCCGCTGCTACCACCTTCTGGATTGATCCGCAGGAAGAATTGATCGGCTTGCTTATGACGCAACTCCTCAGTAACCCGTACCCTTTCCAACAGCAATTTAAAGTCTTAACCTATCAAGCATTAACTGAGTGAAGAAGTTAACAGTTGTCAGTACGATTTTTTTACGAAAAAATCTTTCAGTTGTCAGTACGCTGCGCTTGCGGTTGTCGGTTAAGAACTTGTGTCAGGGACATTTTCTGTTACCACCATAAGTCCCCTCTTTCAACTGATAACTGATAACTATTAAAACTGACAACTATCTTAGGAGATTTTAATGGCATTATACGAAGGATTACCGCGAGCCGTACCTGAGGATGTCGGCATGTCTACCTCGCGGTTAGGACGTATGACTCCGGTCATGCAAGGCTATGTTGACGACGGGAAAATCCCGTGTGCATTGACCATGATCGCGCGTGAAGGCAGACTCGTCCATTTTGAAAAGTTCGGCATGCAGGATATCGCCGCCGCAAAGCCGGTAGAATTTGACACGATCTTCCGACTCTATTCGATGACGAAACCGATTACGAGTATCGCTGTCATGATGCTCTACGAAGAAGGACATTTTCAACTCACAACACCCGTCTCCGAATTCGTTCCCGCTTTCAAGGACATGAAGGTTTATACGAAAGATGGCAAGGATATTGTTGACGCAGAACACGAAGTAACAATAAAACATCTGCTCACACATACCACTGGACTTATCTATAGCAGCGATACAGATTACCATCCGATTGATCAACAATATGAGGATGCCGATCTCTACGGCGGCGACCTCGCCAACATGATAGAAAAACTTGGGAGCATCCCGCTCATCCATCAACCTGGCAGCGCGTGGAAATACGGTATGTCTACCGATGTACTCGGCTATCTCGTAGAGATCGTATCGGGAATGCCGTTCGCAACGTTTTTGAGAACTCGTATTTTTCAGCCCTTGGGTATGCACGACACCGGTTTTTCGGTGCGCGTTGAAAATGCGGATCGATATTCAAAGATATATGACTACGTCAGAGGCAGTGGACTTAAACAAATTGAGAAGGTTCATGCCGCAACTGGACCGCTGAGTTTCTTCCATTCCGGGGGCGGTGGACTACAATCGACCGCTGCGGATTATCTCCGTTTCTGCCAAATGGTCCTCAACGATGGCGAACTTGACGGTGTACGGCTCCTCGGAAGAAAAACCGCCGAACTCATTAAGATGAGCCATGTACCACCCAATTGGTTGGTGCCGGAGAGAACAGGTACCGGTTTTGGACTTGGGTTTTCTGTCATCACAGATGTCGCTGATACCAGCAGCCTCGGTTCTGTAGGCACTTGCAGTTGGAGCGGCATGGCAAGCACCACATTTTGGATTGATCCTATGGAAGCCTTAATCGCTATTCTGATGACGCAATTGGTCAACGCCGATTGTCCATTCCATGCACAATTTCGGACACTAACCTATCAGGCACTAACTGAGTGAGGAAGGTAACAGTTGTCAGTACGATTTTTTCTATGAAAAAATCTTTCAGTTGTCAGTTAGAGGAAGTTAAGGGTGGTCAGTTAAAGAGGTGTCTTGTGGAGGACCGAGACAGAAAATGTTCCAGACACAATGTCTTAACTGTTAACTGTTAACTGACAACTGACAACCATCTTAGGAGATTTTAATGACATTATACGAAGGATTACCGCGGGTCGTACCTGAAGATGTCGGCATGTCTACCTCGCGGTTAGGACGCATCGCTCCTGTCATGCAACGTTGGGTTGACGACGGGAAAATCCCATGCGCATTGACTATGATCGCACGCGCAGGCAGGCTCGTCCATTTTGAAAAGTTCGGCACGCAAGATGTCGCCACTGCGAAACCTGTCGAATTTGATACGATCTTCCGTATCTACTCGATGACGAAACCGATTACGAGTATCGCTGTCATGATGCTCTATGAAGAAGGGCATTTTCAACTCGGTACACCCGTCTCCGAATTTATTCCTGCTTTTAAAAATATGCAAGTCTATACGGAAAACGGAGAGGATATCGTTGATGCCGAACGTGCATTGACGGTAAAACATCTGCTCACACACACTTCTGGTCTTATCTACGGCGGGGATTGGGAGCATCCGATTAATGAGCGGTATAATGAAGCAGATTTCTACGGCGGAGACCTCGCACACATGGCGAAAGAACTCGGAAATATTCCGCTCCTTCACCACCCAGGCGATGCATGGAATTACGGTATGTCTACCGATGTACTCGGCTACCTTGTGGAAGTCGTCTCCGGGATGCCGTTCGCGGAATTTTTGAAAACCCGTATCTTTAACCCGTTAGGTATGAACGACACCGCTTTCTCGGTACCAGAGGAAAAAGCGGATCGGTACGCAACCTTGTACGAACCTTCGGAAGACGGTGGGATTCAGGTGATTGAAAGAGGACCCGTTTCCAGCGGACCACTGAGTTTTCACCACTCCGGTGGTGCCGGACTCCAGTCAACCGCTGCGGATTATCTCCGCTTCTGTCAGATGCTGCTCAACGATGGCGAACTTGATGGCGAACGACTCCTTGGAAACAAAACCGTTGAACTCATCAGAATGAATCATATCTCTGAGGATTGGCATCCGCTTGAGAGAACAGGCTGCGGGTTCGGGCTCGGGTTCGCTGTCGTCACGAATGTCGCCGATACGCACAACCTCGGTTCTTTAGGCACTTACAATTGGGGCGGCCTCGCAAGCACCATATTTTGGATTGACCCTGTCGAAGATTTAATCGGTATCCTAATGACGCAGTTGATCGGCGATTCTCCATTCCACGCCCAATTCCGGACGCTAACCTATCAAGCAATTGCTGAATAACTGACAACTATCTTAGGAGATTTTAATGGCACTATACGAAGGGTTACCGAGAGCCATCCCTGAGGATGTCGGCATGTCGACTTCGCGACTCGGACGCATCGCTCCCGCTATGCAACGTTGGGTAGACGATAAAAAAATTCCCTGCGCATTAACTATGATCGCACGTGAAGGCAGACTCGTCCATTTTGAAAAGTTCGGTATGCAGGACATCGCCACCGCCAAACCGATAGCTTATGATACCATCTTTCGTATCTATTCTATGACGAAACCGATTGTCGCTATCACTGTCATGATGCTCTACGAAGAAGGACATTTTCAACTCAGCACGCCCGTCTCTGAATTGATTCCAGCTTTCAAGAACATGCAGGTCTACACGAAAGGTGGCGAAGCTATCGTTGACGCAAAACGCGAGGTGACAGTAAAGCATCTCCTCACACATACCTCCGGACTTATCTATGACTGGGGCGAGGACTCAGATCATCCGATTTATCAACGCTACAGAGAGGATGAGAGTTTTGGCGATTTAGACAGCGACGACTTCTACGCGAACCTGGTAAATTGGCTTGGTAAGATTCCCCTTTTTTTTCACCCAGGAGAGGCGTGGCATTACGGCATGTCTCCCGATGTCCTCGCCTGCCTCATAGAAGTCGTATCCGGTATGCCGTTTGCAGAATTTTTGGATACCCGTATTTTCAAACCTTTGCGGATGAACGACACCGGTTTCGCTGTCCCACAAGAAAAGGCACATAGACATAGCAGCATATACGAACCTTCGAAAGATGGCAGCATTCAGCCGATTGAATCTCCGTATGATTATTTTCTTTCAAATGAACCGCTGAACTTCTTCCCCAGCACTATCGGACTCCAATCCACCGCTGCGGATTACCTCCGCTTTTGTCAAATGTTGCTCAATAACGGTGAACTTGAGGGTAAGCGGCTCCTCGGACGAAAAACCGTGGAACTCATCCGGACGAACCACCTCCCTGACGACTTTCAAACCTTTGATATAGGCTGCGGGTTCGGACTCGGATTCGGAGTCGTCAGGGATGTCGCTGAAACAGGCACGCTCGGCTCCTTGGGGACTTACGGTTGGGCCGGCATTGCCAACACACACTTCTGGATTGATCCCGTGGAAGCGTTGATCGGTATCCTGATGACACAACTTATTTCAGAAGACATCCGGTTCCATTATCAATTCAAAGACCTATTCCAAGTCCTAACTTATCAGGCAATTACAGATTAGAGGCGACCTGCCTCACCGAACCGAAAGGAACTTTTAAATGTTCGCAAGGCGTTCAATGAAGTCTTCAATTCCGCTGACCGAACCGCAAGGAAAATTTAAAATATGAAAATCGCGATTGTAACAGGTGAACACGGGTTTCAAGAAAAACAGTTTGACGCAGTCTTCGAGAATATGGAAGGCATCCAATTCGTCCGAGAAGATCTCGACGACTTTCTAAAAGATCCGAACCAACAAGATTACGACACCGTCGTCTTTTATAACTTCCACCGTCCGTATCCGACGGATCCGCAAGCTCGCGCAATCCTCGGATTAACAGAACGCGGGCAAGGCATCGTGATTCTACATCACGCAATTCTCGCGTTTCCAGAATGGGATGCCTATTCCGAAATGTGTGGCGTGGACGATCGCGACGAATTCGGATACTATCCACGCCAAACGCTAAACGTGCAAATCGCTGATGCGACACATCCTATCACTGAAGGCCTTACCGATTGGGAGATGGGGGACGAGACGTATACGATGAAATCCGCCGGCACTGATAGCGCAGTCCTATTAACTGTCGATCACCCAAACAGTATGGAGGTCCTCGGTTGGGCGCGTGAATACAGAGAATCGCGGGTTTTCTGCCTCCAGAGCGGGCACGACGACATCACCTTTTCTAATCCGAACTTCCGGGAGGTACTACGACGCGGCATCCACTGGTGTGCCAAAGCATAGCGTAAGTAAAAAATGATGAGTCTCTTCTCTTTCCATCAATCCAAAGGACTTTGGAGACACCTGCACCGTATTGGCGCAGGTTGGCTTCTCTTATTATTTTCAACGATACTCGTCCATGCAGACAAAGGAGAAACGATGGTGCATACAGTATATTCAGTCGCAGCAAAGACGGTTGAAGGTTTTCAAGTTTACTATATACAGCAAGATAACAAAGCCGTTGCAGAGATCGTGCCTGCACTCGGAAATAACTGCTATGCCTTCAAGGTAGCAGTCGGAGACGCTTGGCTGAATCTCATAGACGCACCACCGGATCTCGCAACATTGGAAACGCGTCCGACTGCTTACGGCAACCCGATCCTGTTCCCATTCCCGAACCGAATACGGAACGGCGCATGGCAGTTTGAAGGAAAGTCCTATCAGTTCGACAAACCACCAGAATCACCAACGACAATCCACGGACTGCTATTAAATCAACCCTATCAGGTCGAAAGTCATACCGCCGATGAAAATGGTGCCACACTCGTCTGTTCGCTCAACTCTCAAGATTTCCCGGAAATCACGCGTCAATACCCTTTCCCATTTAAAATTGAGGTTACCTATAGCCTCAAAGATGCAGCGTTGACGATGCAGACTGCCATCAAAAATACAGGCGATCAAAATATGCCGATGGGTTTCGGTATCCACCCCTATTTCAGTGTAGACCTCGGCACCGAGGCAGAGGCAGCGCAAGCAGTCATTACTGTTCCCGCCGCCAAGTATTGGGAACTTGATGAAGTCCTCGTTCCAACCGGAGAACAGCACGATGTTATTGGAACACTTGATCTACAAAATGGACAACCCTTTTCCGAGCTGAAACTGGATCACGTCTTCACAGACGTTCAATTGATTGACGGTGTGAGTCGTTGTATCATTGAGAATCGCGATACCGGATACGGTATGGTGATGGAATCGGATGCACTGTTCAGGGAACTCGTCGTCTATACACCGCCTAACAGGAATGCCATCTGTTTCGAGCCGTACACATGTCCAACAGACGCTATCAACCTTGAGGCGCGTGGAATCCCGGCAGGCGTCATCGTGCTTGCACCCGACGAGACCTTCTCAGGAACCGTCCGCTTCATGCTAAAGTAGTAGACAGACTCCGTTCTGCCGTCCACATCCATGAAAATTATTTCACCATTACTTTTTTCTCTACTTCTCCTAATGACGCAACCAGTTCTGGCGATCCTTCAAGGTACAGCAACTGCTGACATCTTTATCAGACACTACGAGCGAACTGGAGACTTCGGGAGACTCGCGCTCTGGCACGAAGCCGCAGCGGAATGCCTTAAACGCATCTCTCTCCCGATGAACGAGATTGCATACGACTACTACAAACAGCACGGATACGAAAAATGGGCGGCACGAGCGAAAAAAGAAGCGCGTGAGATTCACAAGCGTCACCAATACCACCGCACGCGTGCCGAGACTGAATGGCAAAAATTTGTAGAAGGGGTTTGTAACCCCGATTCCCTTGCGTGCCTACATATTGAACGTGAAAATATCTCTGAATGGCAGAAATTTGTAGGAGGGGTTTGTAACCCCGATTCCCTTGCGTGCCTACATATTGAACGTGAAAATATTTCAAAATTTATCGCAGTATGGCTGCCACGCTATCCGGATCGCTTTTACGAGTTCGGCATCTATCCGACCTTTTTCAGGAAACAACGGAAATTAGCCGAACAGAGAGGCGATTATGTAAAGGCGCTCCAACTTGAAGCCGATGCTGCGGCGATGTGTGCCGCACAGTATGCACAAATCCCAATCACTTACGGTCTTAAAAACTACGAGAAACATCGCGACGCATATCAAGCGTATGCATCCCGCCTACGTGATCTCGCGCAGCAAAACCCTAAAACATTACCACCAGAGATAAACGGAGGCAAGCAAATCCTTGATTCACTTCTCATTCGGGTCAACGCTTCTCGGTTGAAAGCAGACGCGATCCTTCGGATCGCAAAATCAGACGCACGGGTCAAAGCGGCTTTAGCAGGTCAAAACGCCGTGCACGCCTACCCACGTTTTCAAGGGTTCGCGTGGGTAATCAATTTTTCTAATCACAGTCGCGGAAATCTGGTAACTGTTATTTTTGATGAAAAAACATCGGAGGTATTGGCTGTATTTTCTCCGATGGAATAGGTAGTAAGATTTTCAATCTCGCCTCTTTTTAATCCTGTCTATCCGTTTATCCTGTGAATCTTGATTCTAAAAAATTAAACCCTATGCCCTCTGTTAATAATGTTTGAAACCGAAAACTATATCCTTCGTTTTTTGAGTTGACACCAACTTCGAAGTAAAAAATAACCCAAGTTACCACCTTTAAGCAGCGTAACTTTTATATTGTATTTAATCTTGGTGGGTGCTATAATAGTCATATTGAACCATATTTTTAAAATATGGAATTAAAAAATTATGTTTATAATTTTACGATTTTTGTAATTTAACTCGCGTTCGTTACTCAAGTGGCAACTTGGGTTATAATACAAAACTTATTTGTTTTTCCGATAACGTACCTGGTTTAAGGGTGGTGGCGTTTTTCTTAATTGGCCCTACCTGAGTTTTCAATTAAAAATAAAGGAGATTGAAGAGAATGAACGTAAGGAAGATCATAACATTCACGTTTGTATTGGCAGCAATTACTGCTTTGATTATAGGACTTTCCAGTTGCGAAAGAATGCCTGCAATGATGCCTGATACTGAAACGGAAATGCCGCCGATGACGGCTGAAGGGATTACCATTGGTGTTATCGTGTCTCAAACAGGGAAAGATGCGGAACCTTATGGGCTTCCGATGGAACGCGGTTTCGAGTTGGCAAGAGAAGAGCTTAATATGCACGAAGGTGTGAACATCATGTTTCGCACCGTGGACGATATGAGTACTGAAGAGGGTGCCATTGCAGCCGTTCAAGAACTGGTTGATGAAGGTGTACCGGCTATCGTCGGAATCGCTATCTCAGATTACCTCGAAGATGCTTTTCCGATTGCGCAAGAAAATAGCGTGGTCGCTTTTAGCTCGGTTTCTTCCGCTGCCGGTTTGAGTAGTATTGGGGATTATATCTTCCGCGCCGGTCTTGCTATAGATATAATCGCTCCGAATGGCGTGATGGCAACGCAGGAGAAACTCGGCTATGAGAATGTGGCGATGATATATGATGCCGAGGATACCTATTCCGAAAGTAGTAACGATGAATTAAAGAAAGCACTTGAGGCGGGCGGCGTTGAAATTCTCACCGAGCAAACTTTCGCAACCGGCGATACCGATTTTATGATGCAACTCACCAATATCATGAACTTGGATCCGCAGCCGGACGCGCTCTTTATTTCTGCACTCGCAACGGAGATGACGCAAGTTATCACGCAAGCGCGCGAAATCGGTATTCCAGATACTGTGCGTTTGATCGTTCCTGATCTGACTGACAGGGAAGTCGAGGAAGTCGGAGATGCCGCTGAGGGCGCAATCGCTTTTACAGGGTGGACGCGTCTATCTAACATCCCTGGAAACCAAGAGTTCATCCAGAAGTATCAGGCGAAATACGAGATTGAAAAAGTTGAACCGTGGGCAGCGCAGTCTTATGCAACCCTTTATATCCTCGCCAACGCGATTAGAAATGCCGGATCAACGGATGCAGCCGCAATTCAAGGCGCATTGGCACAAACAATGAATTTCCCCACGATTTTAGGGAATTTCTCTTTCGATGAGAACGGGGAAGCTGTATATGACCCGGTTGTCCTTGAGGTCAAAGATGGCGCACTTCAGCTCTTTGAGTAACCTCACTGTTGGATGAATATAACCAGAGCCTTGCCATCAGTCATTCGCTGATGGCAAGGCTTTTGCTTTTTTCTGCTTATCGGTAATAACAGATAAACCTCCGTCCAATAACCATTTCTCGCTTTTCCTATCTTTTTCTTTAATGATATGCTAAAATAATTCAACAACGTGTGATAAATCCCACTACTACAAACGGGTCCGTTCGTAGTAGCGCAATTCATTGCGCGTAAGTTTCTGCTAAATCGCAAGGTAGCGTAAACTGTCTGTGACACAAACTAAAAGTTTGAGCAACAATTTATATTATGGTTCGTAGTAGCGCAATTCATTGCGCGTAAGTTTCTGCTAAATCGCAAGGTAGCGTAAACTGTTAGTTGGCACCGTCTGTGACACAAACTAAAAGTTTGAGCAACAATTTATATTATGGTTCGTAGTAGCGCAATTCATTGCGCATTGTGTAAGTTCTAATAGAAGATTTTCATGAAATCCTGCTTGTAATCGACAACCGATAACTACTATGAAACGCTCCAAAATTCTGTCAATAGGTATCTTACTCCTAATTGTAATCTGCTCCGAATTCTCGCTGACAAAAGCAGAAGATCCAACTTTGCCGGATATCCATTCACATATTACACCCGGCGAACTGCTAATCCGTTTGACACCAGAGGCAGCAACAGCACTTGAGTTGTCGCACGCAAACGCACCCATCTCCGTTCTACACGCAAAACACAATGTCCAATCACTGCACCCGCTATTTCCATACCTCGCGCGTCCAGGACTCAATCCGAATCTGAAGCGTATCTACCTGTTACGGTTTTCTCCCGACGCACCCCTTGAAGCACTCAAGATCGCATACCAACAAAATCCGCTTGTTGAAGCGGTCGAGTATAACTATCTCCGTCCTACACTCGCAGACACAATCGTTCCAAACGATCCACAATACCCGGAACAGTGGAATCTACCTCTCATGCGGTTACCACAGGCGTGGGCAATCGAAAAAGGTAACCGGAACGTTGTCATCGCTATCATCGACTCCGGCATCGATTACAAGCATGAAGATTTGGCACCAAAAGCATGGATAAACCCTGGCGAAATCCCAGAAAACGGACTCGACGACGACGGAAACGGATATATTGACGATGTCTACGGTTGGGACTTTACCGACGCACCCAACCTACAGGCAGAAGGCGATTATCTCGAAGGCGATAATGAACCGATTGATGAAAGAGGACACGGCACACACGTCGCTGGTATTGCCGGTGCATTGCCAAACAATGGTGTCGGTATTGCCGGTGTCGCCTGGGAGTGTCCGCTCATGGCAATACGTGCAGGACTCTCGCTCAGTGGAAGTTCTCGTATGCAAGACGATGACTCCGCATCCGCGATCGTCTATGCCGCTGACAACGGTGCCAGCATCGTCAACATGAGTTGGGGCAGCGAACGCCGCTCCTTCGTTATCCAAGACGCAATTGATTACGCTTATGCGCGCGGTGTCGTGTTAGTCGCTGCTGCCGGCAACTCTCAAAAACCGGCGGCAATTTTTCCCGCTGCCTACCGAAAAGTTATCGCCGTCGCATCTACCGAGCAGAACCAGCAGCGGTTCTATCAGTCCAACTTCGGTGCATCTATAGACATCGGTGCCCCAGGCAACGTCATTCTCAGCACACAGATTAATAACCAGTATCGGCTTCTCACCGGGACCTCTATGGCATCGCCTCACGTCGCGGGGGTCGCAGCACTCCTGCTCGCAAAGCGACCCACACTCACACACGAGGAAATTCGACACATCCTAATTAACACCGCCGATCCCGTCTATCAAGAGGATAGTGACGAATTGGACGAAAGATTCGTCGGCGCAGGCACTATCAATGCCGAGCGAGCACTCCTCGCAAGCGGAGTCCTACAGGCACGCATCCTCGAACCTGAAACCAACAGCGGCGGTTCGGATGCCATTACAATCGTCGGCACCGCGGGCGGCTATAAATTTCAATCTTGGCACCTCAGTTACGGTCAATCGACAGTACCCACCGAATTTACACCCTTCACACAACCCGCAACGACACAAAAAATCGGCGAAACGTTGGCTGTCTGGGATACCACAACCGTACCGGAGGATATTTATACTGTCCGCCTAACGGTAACCGCCACCGATGGACAACAGACGCATGACCAAGTCGTTCTGAGCGTAGACCGTACGCCACCTCAAGTTATTTCACTCACCGCAACGGAAACGCTTTACGGGGAACGGAGCCTGACGATTTTTACCTGGGCGACAGACGATGTCACGCAAAATACGCTCTATTATCGCCGCCAAGGGAGCCTCGCACCTTTCGCGCCTATTACCACCACAGACCTCGGCACAGAACATTCACTCTCCTTGGGGTTCGATATCGGAACTTACCAATTTTTCGTTGAGTCGGAAAATATGACGCACCTTAAGACGAGGGAAGACAACGGCGGCACCTATTATACCGTTGATGTTAAATCCGGCTACATTTCACCGGGCGGATTCACCGAGAAATCTCTCGATATCCCGACACTCCATATCGCGAGTGTAACAGCCGATTTCGATAGGGATGGTCAAACTGAAATCGTCGGAAGTCCACTGTCCCAGGATACGCCGGACACCGAACTACAGGCAGCAATCTTTGCGATCTATGAACGCCTACCGAGTGGTAGATATGAACTCGCACATACCGTCGAAAGTGTCGAGAATCTCTCTAACCTCGAAGAATTTATTACATGGGCAGTAGACGACACGGATGGCGACGGTCTACTTGAAATACTCGCGACGGACGATTCACGAACCTTTCTCATTGAAAGTAGCACGCCACGAGGCTACCCTGACCGAATTATCTGGGAGACACCCTTCCTCTCTGGCGGCACCATTGCCGACCTGAATCGCGACGGACGAAAAGAGATTATCGGCGCAGATAACAACAACGATCGACTCCTTGTTTTTGGATACGACAACGCCACGAATACGCATATCGAAAAAGCCGTTTTAGTGAATGAGACCGCTGGTTCTAACGTATTCGCACAACGTTTCGCGATTGCTGATTTCGATAACGATGGCAACACAGAATTAGTGTCAGGGGACAGTGAAGGCGAAATTTTTATTTATGAATCTACGCCGTTCGGTGATACCTTCCGATTGGAATGGCAAACACAACTCCCGCTCAAGAATATTACGCAACTCGTTTCAGGGGATCTCACCGGCGATGGCAGCCCAGAGTTTGTCGTTGGCGGTTTACTTTCACTACCGGATAACCCTTCCGGTCCGCTGCTTTGGAAATTCCTCGTCTTTACGCATACACCCCACGGCTACGCCTTGTTATCAGATGGAACACGCGATGCCACACTCGCAATCGCACCGCACCGACGCAATGCTAACAGCCTCGCCGTCGCAGATGTGGATCGTGATGGTATCAACAACTTAATCATTGCTGTATACCCTAACCTCTATGTGACAGCATGGGACGGCACGACATTAAACCCACTATGGCACCGAAAGATGGAACCGACACCTGCGCTCTTCGCTGCTGAACTTAATCAAAACGGGTTTGATGAATTTTACGTGAACCTTGAAGACGGTGTTTCCCGTTTAGCGTCCATTCTCGCAACCGACCCAGACGGTGTTGACCTCCTCACCCCGTGGAATGTTGAAGCCAGACCCTTAACGGAGAAAGCCGTACAAGTCACCTGGGAGGCTACCCCAGTCCAAACAGATGGAAATACCCAAGAAACGAACATCCCGTCTTCCAACCTTCCAACCTTCCAATCTTTTACTGTCTATCGTGCGCAAGGGGACAAGGAGGAGGCACCTGCAAATGCGACGTTTGAAAAAGTCGCGGAAAACCTAACTGTCACAAGGTTCTTGGATAGGCGTGTGACAAAGGATAATACCTACTGGTACAGGGTCACGGCAAAGAGAGATAACGGAAACGAAACACAACGCACCGAACCCGTTGCCGCAACACCACGCGAACCGCCGCAACTCATTCGCGCAACCTATCACCAGCCCGGGCAAGAGGATGGCACGCCACAACTCGAATTTCAGACCCATAGCGAAGATTTCGAGCAAACTCCGGTCTCCAAGAATGTTTGGGTGATTGTTACTTATGACCGACGCATGAACCTCGGCATCGCCGACGAGAGTCGATACATCCTGCGCCAGATGCAACGGATTGACGGCATAAATCCGGTGTCTGCTATACGAGACCGGATGGGAAGACGCGCACTGCTCGCATTTGATGCAGATAGTGTAATTGAACGTTTCGGGCAACCCCTTACAGCGACAACAGCCCCCTATGAGATTAGTGTCTCCAATGTATCGGATATCGATGAAAACCCGATACGCGCCGCGACGCAACCCCTTGAGATACCAGAGGGGATTAAGGAACCGATAGTGTCGGATCTGATGCAAGCCCGCGTCTATCCAAATCCAGTACGTCCCAACGTAGCAGATAAAGGTGCTATCACTTTTGACAGACTCCCTATCGGTACGCGCATCCAACTCTTCACACCAAACGGCGAATTGCTGGAGACGTTAGACGTAACCGAACAAGATCGCAATCGTAAACAGTGGTGGCTCACAAGCAATAACACCGCAGATGTATCAACCGGTATCTATATCTATCTGCTTGAATTTGAGGAACAAAAAAAGATAGGAAAAATCGCAGTGATTAAATAGTTTTCAGTACGATTTTTCTGCGAAAAATCTTTCGGTTATCGGGACTCAGTTACAAGAGTCCTCTTAACTGAGTACTGATAGCTGATAACCGACAACCATTAACCTATGAACAATTTTGTTATTATTGCAAATCCAATTTCTGGCAAAGGCAGGGCGAAAAGCGTTGCAGAACAAGCATACGCTGCGTTTACCGAATCTGGACAACACGGGCAGCTGATGTTAACCTCAGCATCCGGCGATGCGAAACGTTTCGCGGAAGAAGCCGTCTCTGACGGAACGCGGTTCGTAATCGCTTGCGGCGGTGATGGCACACTCCACGAAGTCGTCAACGGCATCGCAACAGTCCCAGATGTAACCCTCGGTGTCCTGCCGTGCGGCCGCGGCAACGATTTTGCCGCAGCAATCGGTGTGCCATTAAAACCCGAAGCCGCAATCGCAACACTCCTATCCGGCACACCTATCCAGGTCGATTTAGGATGTTGTTATAGTAGCAATCAGCAATCAGCAATCAGCAATCAGGAAGATAGCTGTCAGCAAAAGTCTCTTTCAACAGAATCTGTAGCCCGAAATGAAATGGAGGGCGGATCTACGGAAAAGCACTTTAAGGTCCAAACTCCACTGACCGAACCGCAAGGTATAATTAAAAATTATTTCGTCACAATAGCGACTTGTGGTTACGATGCGGAAGTGAGTCGCCGCGCTACCAAAGGGACACCCCTATTTGCCGGAACCGCCTCTTACGCGTATGCAGCAGTAGAGACATTGTTCTACTACGACCCCCCATCTGTCCGTCTTGAAGGCGATTTTGGCATTTATGAGGGCCCCCTTCTGCTCGCAGCAACCGGTATCACAAGCCGCTACGGCGGAGGGTTCAAAATCGTCCCAGATGCACGCATCAATGACGGACTTTTCGATGTCTGCATCATCCGTCCAGTCTCTTCCGTCACAGTACTCCGACTCTTAGTAACGCTCTTTTGGGGCGGACATGTCAAGCATCCCGCCGTCTCCATACACCAGACCCGCACCTTAAAAATCGAAACCGATACACCGATGCTCCTCTACGCAGACGGTGAACCGATGTGCAAAACACCCGCCACAATTGAGATCATTAAGGATGGATTAGTCGTGATGGCACCGCGTCGTACGTAAATCTTCTGACACAAGTACCAGCCGTATTTGTCTAAGCGTCCTCTGGATACATCCCTTCAATCGCATCCGCGTATCGCTCCATAATAACGTTCCGCTTCAACTTTAATGTCGGGGTCATCTCATCTTCTTCTTGAGAAAACTCCTTGTCGAGCAGCGTGAACCGCCGCACCTGTTCAAAATCAGCGAAATCCGTCAAGCGACTCCGAATTTCACCTTGGATATGCTGCTGCACCTCGCGCGTCTGGAGCATCGCTGAAAGATCACCCGTGTCAATCTCCCCACCAGTGTCACTGTCAGATGCCCACGCCTTCAGCGCGTCAAAATTCGGGACGATCAACGCCGCAAGATTTTTCCGTTCGCTACCTATCACCATAATCTGGCTGATGAATGGACTCTGCACCAACGCACTCTCAATCGGTTGCGGTGCAACATTCTTACCGTTGGAAAGTACAATGATGTTCTTTTTGCGATCGGTAATTTTAATGAACCCATCCGCGTCTATAATGCCGATGTCGCCTGTATGGAACCAACCCTCTTCATCAATAACTTCTGCTGTCTCAGATTCGTTGTTAAAATAACCTTTCATCACGTGCGGACCGCGCGTAAGGATCTCACCATCTTCAGCGATCTGCACCTCCACACCAGGGACAGATGTCCCGACGGTTCCGAACTTCCATTTCTCCGGATAGTTCATACTGATAACAGGTGAAGTCTCTGTTAATCCGTAGCCTTCCAAAATCAAAATCCCTGCTGCATGGAAAAACTCAGCGATAGATTGTGGCAACGCCGCACCGCCTGAGACAAAAAACCTTAACCTTCCACCCGTCGCCGCCTTCAACTTCGCGAAGACGAGTTTATCGGCGATGCCTTGCTGCAATTGCAAAATGGCAGACGGTTTCCTACCCTGTTGAATCGCCGAACTTACCGCTGAACCGACGGAAACACCCCAGTGGAAAATCTTCTGTTTGATTGGCGAACCCTCTTGGACCGCACGGAGGATTCTCTCGTTCATCGTCTCGTAAAGCCTCGGCACACTCAGCATCACCGTCGGCGCGACATCTTTCATGTTCTGTGCTACCGTAAATGTACTCTCCGCGTAAGCAATCTTCGCACCAGAGAACAATGGCACGTAATGTCCACCGAGCCGTTCAAACACATGCGATAACGGCAGGAACGATAGCAACACGTCCGTGTCACTGACATCAATCAACGATTTACACGCTTGCAGATTAGAAATAAAGTTCGCATGCGTCAGCATGACACCCTTCGGGTTACCCGTTGTGCCTGACGTATAAATAATCGTCGCAACCTCATCTGCTTGCGAATCACTATCAGCTTCCTCTCCCACCATTTCACAGACTGCCGTGAATTGGAGAACACCCTCTGGCGTTTCACCTTCAACGGCATCGAAGATGATGACCTGTTCAAGTGTTGGGATTTCATCTCGAATTGAAGCTACCTTCTCCAACTGTTTTTCTGTGGACACACAGATAATTTTTGCACCGGAATCTTTCAGGATATAACCGACCTGTGCCGCGGTCAACGTTGAGAACATCGGGACGTTCACCGCACCTACTTTGAGGATACCGAAATCCGAGATTGCCCATTCCGGACGGTTCTCAGATAGGATTGCCACCCGATCACCCTTCTGCACCCCAAGCGCATTGAGTCCTTTACTGAACGCATCGACCGAGGCACCGAACTCGGTATAAGAAATATCTTGATAAGTGCCACCTCTCGGTTTGTGCGCCAGTGCCGGTTTACTACCGTATTGTTGAACTGTATCTTCAAACATAGATATTAGTGTCATTATCGCTCACCTCTCCTGCTACTGTTTGCGAAAATATTAACATACACAGCGATGCAAGTCAAGTTAATCATGAACACTTGAGTGCCCAAAAATGAAGAAAACCCGTCTCGGTCCCAGGTCCGGTAAGTTCGGTTTGCAACCGCGCCATTTCTCCAAGTCTGGTAGGTTCGGTTTTGCGGTGTACACGCCTACCTCCTACCCCCCTGATAAGGGGGGATCAAGGGGGGTTGGAGGGATCAAGGGGCGTGTTTTTGCAAACGCTGAAATCCAATGCAAAGAAAGTGTTTCTTCTAGCAACCGAACCGGGTCTTACGCGCGAGCCTTGAAGACTTCAAAAACCTCTTCAGTCGCGTAGCGACGAAATGTTTATAGCATTAAAAAATCAACATTTAGAAAATCCGATAATTTGTGTAAAACTAAATCATCCTGACGATTTTTGATGGATATAATTTGCTTTTATTTTGAAAATATTGTATAATTTGAGTTAAATATAGATATTAATTGTTTTAGACCGATTTAAAATAAAATATAAGATATTATAACATACTAAAGTTTGCACAACCCCTATCAGTTGCGAGTTGAGTTTTCAGAGAATTGTGTATTTTTCCGTAGGTTGCCCACCTCACACAACCGCGAGAAAATACCGCATACTTATCCCGATTTCATAGAAACAAAAAAGAAATTAAGAGTGACGAACCGATCTATTCAAACTGTAATGCTAAAGAGAGTGATACAAAGTGCGCCCTGTCCGATAACGGGTACGTTGTACTTCTTGGCATTGCTTGCTTCTTCAATTCACATTACCAAGTTTTATCCGCCTCCACTTACCTTAAATATCTTTAGGTATTTTACTTCACAAGATCATATTCGCAGTGCTAACGGCTGCGCGATTTTTCGCGCCACACACGCCTCGTTTTTTGGCATCGCCTCACAGGTTACTGTGATATATCACTTACACCTCAAACAACAATAGGAGTTTATATTGAAGCTGTTAATCACGAAACAAAAGTCCCCTGTATTTTTTTTAACCCTCTTAATACTTTTTGGCACATATAGCAGAGGATATGCACAGGCAATCGATCCACCCCTCAGTGAACGCACACCACAAGTGCGCGAGGCGATTGTTGCTGCGGTGCTGGGTGTCAATGCTGCTGACGATGTGACGGCAGCACATCTGGCGGCAATTACCACCCTTAATGTAGGGAGCAAACGCATGACTTCCCTGAAATCGGGTGATTTTGACGGGTTGACAGCCTTGACGACCCTCGGATTGAATCAGAACAGTTTAGGTTCTTTGCCGGATGGTATATTTGATGAACTGACGGCATTGACGACGCTTCATCTGTCGTATAACAATTTGGAGTCTTTGCCGGATGGTATATTTGACGAACTCACAGTCTTGACAACCCTCGGTCTGGCATATAACAGTATCGACGATATCTCTGAACTTGAGGATTTGACCTCACTGACAACGCTTTATCTCGCCCTGAATCCAATTGAGGATTATGCGCCCCTCCACAGACTCGCCGCAGCGATTAAGACAGCTGGTAGAAATCTAACCCTTGATATTAATATTCCGCCTCAGTTCACCGAAGGTGCCAGCACAACGCGCACCGTAGCGGAAAATACTGTCGCCGGCATAGACATCGGCACGGCTGTCACTGCGACTGATGCCGATGACGACACACTCACCTATACCCTCAGTGGCACCGATGCTTCATCCTTCAGTATTGTCAGCACATCCGGGCAACTCCAAACGAACGCAGCGTTAAACTATGAAGCCAAGACATCTCACTCTGTCACGGTCTCTGTCTCCGATGGCCGGGGTGGCAGTGATACCATTGATGTCACCATCAATCTCACAGATGATGTCAATGAACCAATGCCGGTGAATTACCGCACGCAACAGGTCCAAGATGCGATCGTCGCCGCAACACCGGGTGTCAATGCTGCTGAAGATGTGACGGCAGCACATCTCGCGACAATTAGCGCCCTTAATATAGGGAACAAGGGCATGACTTCCCTGAAATCGGGTGATTTTGATGGGTTGACAGCATTGACAGACCTCAATCTGCATAGGAACGCTTTGAGTTCTTTGCCGGATGGTATATTTGATGAACTGACGGCATTGACGACGCTCAGTTTGTTGTTTAACGAGTTGAGTTCTTTGCCGGATGGTATATTTGATGAACTGACGGCATTGACGACGCTCAATTTGGCATATAACCATATCGGCAATATCTCTGAACTTGAGGGTTTGACCTCGCTGACAACGCTTTATCTGGCATTGAATCCGATTTCAGATTATGTGCCCCTCCGCAGACTCGCCGCAGCGATTAAGGCAGCAGGTAGAAGTCTAACCCTTGACATTAAAATGCCGAACCAAAAACCCACCTTTACGGACGGCATCAGCACGACACGCACCGTCGTAGAAAACACCGCCTCCGGCACAGACATCGGCGATCCTTTCACTGCCACGGATCCGGATGGCGACCCGCTTACCTATATCCTCAGTGGCACGGATGCCGCCTCGTTTAGCATTGTCAGCACAACCGGACAACTCCAAACCAATGCAGCATTAGACTATGAAACCAAGACTTCTTACTCGGTGACGATTTCTGTTTCCGATGGCAATATTGCAAGTGAAGGTATCGATGTCACTATCAGTGTAACAAACATCAATGAGGCACCTGTGTTCACTGCTGGAGATAGCGCGATGCTCTCTATAGCAGAGAACACGGTTTCCGGCACAGACATCGGAACCGCTGTTGGTGCAACGGATGTTGAAAACGATAGGCTCACCTATACGCTGGAGGGTGCGGATGCCGCCTCGTTTAGCATTGTCAACACAACCGGACAACTCCAAACCAACGCAGCCCTGGACTATGAAACAGGTGATTCCTACTCAGTGTCGGTGTCTGTCTCCGATGGCAATGGTGGCAGTGATAGCATTGATGTCACGATCAATGTCTCCGATGCCAATGATGCACCTGTATTCGCAGATGGCGACAGCACGACACGCGCCATTGCAGAGAACACGGCTTCTGGCACAGACATCGGCGCGGTGGTCGCTGCGACCGATCAAGATGCGGATGTGCTTACCTATACGCTCAGTGGGCAGGACGCAGCGTCGTTCAGTATTGCCAGCGCAACCGGACAACTCCAAACCAACGCAGCATTGGACTATGAAACAGACGATGCCTACTCAGTGACAGTCTCTGTCTCCGATGGTAATGGTGGCAGTGATAGCATTGATGTCACGATCAATGTCTCCGATGCCAATGATGCACCTGTATTCGCAGATGGCGACAGCACGACACGCGCCATTGCAGAGAACACGGCTTCTGGCACAGACATCGGCGCGGTGGTCGCTGCGACCGATCAAGATGCGGATGTGCTTACCTATACGCTCAGTGGGCAGGACGCAGCGTCGTTCAGTATTGTTAGCACAACCGGACAACTCCAAACCAACGCAGCATTGGACTATGAAACAGACGATGCCTACTCAGTGACAGTCTCTGTCTCCGATGGTAATGGTGGCAGTGATAGCATTGATGTCACGATCAATGTCTCCGATGCCAATGATGCACCTGTATTCGCAGATGGCGACAGCACGACACGCGCCATTGCAGAGAACACGGCTTCTGGCACAGACATCGGCGCGGTGGTCGCTGCGACCGATCAAGATGCGGATGTGCTTACCTATACGCTCAGTGGGCAGGACGCAGCGTCGTTCAGTATTGTTAGCACAACCGGACAACTCCAAACCAATGCAGCGTTGAATTATGAAACGAAGACTTCTTACTCAGTGTCGGTGTCTGTCTCCGATGGCAATGGTGGCAGTGATAGCATTGATGTCACGATCAACGTTTCCGATGTCTATGAACCGATCATTCACCGCACACAACAGGTGCAAGATGCTATCGTCGCCGCAACACCGGGTGTCAGTACTCCTGATGATGTGACAACAGCACACTTGGCGGCATTTATCACCTTTAATCTGACGAACAAGGGCATTACGTCCCTGAAATCGGGTGATTTTGACGGGTTGACAGCATTGACAGCACTCTCTCTGTATAAGAACCATTTGAGTTCTTTGCCGGATGGTATATTTGATGAACTGACGGCATTGACAGTGCTCAATCTGTCGTCTAATGATTTGAGTTCTTTGCCGGATGGTATATTTGACGACCTGACGGCATTGACGATGCTCGGTTTGTCGTCTAATGATTTGAGTTCTTTGCCGGATGGTATATTTGACGACCTGACGGCATTGACGACGCTCAGTCTGTCGGACACCGGTTTGAGTTCTTTGCCGGATGGTATATTTGATGAACTGACGGCATTGACAGAGCTCTATCTGCAGAGTAACGCTATCAGTGATATGTCTGAACTTGAAGATTTAACATCACTGCGGACCTTATACGTTAGTGGGAATCCGATTTCAGATTATGGTCCCCTCCGCAAACTCGCCGCAGCGGTTAAAACAGCGGGTGGAAGTCTAAAGCTTGATATTAATATTCCACCTGAGTTCACCGATGGCACCAGCACGACGCGCTCTATAGCGGAGAACACCGCCTCCGGCACAGACATCGGCACGGCTGTCGCTGCGACTGATGCCGATGACGACACACTCACCTATACCCTTAGTGGCACGGATGAAGCCTCGTTCAGTATTGTCAGCACATCTGGGCAACTCCAAACCAACGCTGCATTGAATTATGAAACGAAGACATCCTACTCTGTGACGGTGTCTGTCTCCGATGGCAATGGTGGCAGTGATAGCATCGATGTCATGATCGAGGTTATCGATGTCTATGAACCGATCATTCATCGCACACAACAGGTCCAAGACGCTATCGTCGCCGCAATACCGGGTGTCACTTCTGCGGACGATGTGACGACAGCACATCTGGCGGCAATTAGCGCCCTTAATCTGTGGAGAAAGGGTATTACTTCCCTAAAATCCGATGATTTTGATGGATTGACGGCATTGACGATGCTCAATCTGTATAGGAATGCTTTGAGTTCTTTGCCGGATGGTATATTTGACGACCTGACGGCATTGACGACGCTCAATCTGCAAGGTACCGGTTTGAGTTCTTTACCAGACGGTATCTTTGAGGAACTCACGGTATTGACAACACTCTCTCTGAATAATAACGCTATCAGTGATATCTCTGAACTTGAAGATTTGACCTCATTGACAACGCTTTATCTCGCCCAGAATCCGATTTCAGATTATGGTCCCCTCCGCAGACTTGTCGCAGCGATTAAGACAGCGGGTGGAACTCTAACCCTTGATGTTACAATTCCGCCTGAGTTCACTGCTGGTGATAGCACCACGCGCACCATCGCAGAGAACACGACTTCCGGCACGGACATCGGCACGGCTGTCGCTGCGACTGATGCCGATGGCGACACACTCACCTATACGCTCAGTGGCACGGATGCTTCATCCTTCAGTATTGTCAGCACATCCGGGCAACTCCAAACCAATATAGCATTGGATTATGAAACCAAGAATGCTTACTCAGTGAGGGTCTCTGTCTCTGATGGCAATGGTGGCAATGATAGCATTGATGTCAAGATCAATGTCACCGATGTCTATGAACTAACGCCCGTGAATCATCGCACGCAACAGGTGCAAGACGCTATCATCGCCGCAATAGAAGGTGTCGATTCTGCTGACGACGTGACGGAAGTACATCTGGCGGCAATTACCATCCTTGATCTTGGGAGCAAGGGCATTGCTTCCCTGAAATCGGGTGATTTTGATGGGTTGACAACCTTGACAAGTCTCGATCTCTCGGATAACAAAAGTTTGCGCTCTTTGCCGTCTGATATTTTTGACGACCTGACGGCACTGACGACCCTCAATCTGGGGCTTAACAGTTTAAGTTCTTTGCCGTCTGATATTTTTGACGACCTGACGGCACTGACGACTCTCCATTTGCATGTTAACGGTTTGGGTTCTTTGCCGGATGGTATATTTGATGAACTGACGGCACTGACGACTCTCGGTCTAGCGTTAACCGGTTTGGGTTCTTTGCCGGATGGTATATTTGATGAACTGACGGCACTGACGGCCCTTGATCTGCAGCATAACAATATCCGTGATATCTCTGAACTTGAAGATTTGACCTCACTGACAACGCTTTATCTAAAGGAGAATTCGATTTCAGATTATGGTCCCCTCCGCCGACTCGTCACAGCGATTAAGGCAGCGGGTAGAAGTCTATGGCTTGATATTAATATTCCACCTGAGTTCACCGATGGCACCAGCACCACGCGCACCGTTGAAGAGAATACGGCTTCCGGCACAGACATCGGCACGGCTGTCACTGCGACTGATGCCGATGACGACACACTCACCTATACCCTTAGTGGCACGGATGAAGCCTCGTTCAGTATTGTCAGCACATCTGGGCAACTCCAAACCAACGCTGCATTGAATTATGAAACAAAGACTTCTTACTCTGTGACGGTGTCTGTCTCTGATGGCAATGGTGGCACGGATACCGTTGATGTCAAGATCAACGTCACCGATGTCTATGAACCCATCATTCACCGCACGCAACAGGTCCAAGATGCTATCATCGCCGCAATAGACGGTGTTGATTCTGCTGACGATGTGACGGCAGCACATCTCGCGGCGATTACCACCCTTAATCTGTCATTTAGCTACTTCGATCAGCAAGCGGGTAAAAAACGCATCACTTCCCTGAAATCTGGCGATTTTGATGGGTTAACAGCATTGACAATTCTCTCTCTGATCGGTAACAAGTTGAGTTCTTTGCCAGACGGTATCTTCGACGAACTCACAGCTTTGACGACGCTTGTTCTGATGGATAACGAGATCCGTGATATCTCTGAACTTGAAGATTTAACCTCACTGAGTGGCTTAGGGCTCAGTGGGAATCCAATTTCGGATTATGGTCCCCTCCGCAGACTCAAAGCAGCGATTGAGGCAGATGGTAGAAGTCTAACCGTTGATATTAATATTCCACCTGAGTTCACCGATGGCACCAACACCACGCGCACCGTCGCAGAGAATACGGCTTCCGGCACAGACATCGGCACAGCCGTCAGCGCAACGGATGCAGATGGTGGCACCCTCACCTATACCCTCAGTGGCACGGATGAAGCCTCGTTCAGTATTGTCAGCGCAACAGGACAACTCCAAACCAACGCAGCATTGAATTATGAAATCAAGACATCCTACTCTGTGACGGTGTCTGTTTCCGATGGCAATGGTGGCAAGGATACCGTTGATGTCAAGATCAATGTCACCGATGTCTATGAACCGATCGTTCATCGCACACAACAGGTGCAAGATGCGATTGTCGCCGCAATACCGGGGGTCAATACTGCTGACGATGTGACGGAAGCACATCTCGCGGCGATTACCACCCTTGATCTGACATTTGATTCCTCCGCTCAGCAAGCGGGTAAAAAACGCATCACTTCACTGAAATCGGGTGATTTTGATGGGTTGACAGCATTGACAACCCTTGATCTGTCCTCTAACGAGTTGCGTTCTTTGCCATCAGGTATCTTTGACGAATTGACGGCATTGACGGGCCTCGCTCTGTTGGATAACAATATCCGTGATATCTCTGAGCTTGAAGATTTGACCTCACTGGACAGCTTATTGCTCGGTGGGAATCCAATTTCAGATTATGGTCCCCTCCGCCGACTCAAAGCAGCGATTGAGGCGGATGGTAGAAGTCTAAACCTTGACATTTTCAACCCCGCGTTTCCCGAAGGCACCAGCACGACGCGCTGGGTGGTAGAGAGTACGACTTCCGGCACAGACATCGGCCCCCCTGTCGCTGCGACTGATGCAGATAATGATACACTTACCTATCACCTTAGTGGCACCGATGCTTCCTCATTCAGTATTGTTAGCACATCTGGACAACTCCAAACTAAAGCGGCCTTACACTATGAAACGAAGTCTTCTTACTCAGTGAGGGTCTCTGTCTCTGATGGCAATGGTGGCACGGACACCATTGATGTCACGATCAAGGTCATAGCACCCGTGAATCACCGAACACAACAGGTGCAAAATGCGATTGTCGCCGCGGTACCGGGTGTCAATGCTGCTGACGATGTGACGACAGCACATCTGGCGGCAATTACCACCCTTAATATAGGGAACAAGGGCATGACTTCCCTGAAATCGGGTGATTTTGATGGGTTGACAGCATTGACGACCCTTGGACTGAATCAGAACAGTTTAGGTTCTTTGCCGTCAGGTGTTTTTGATGGGCTCACGGCATTGACGACGCTCAATCTGTCGTTTAACAATTTGAATTCTTTGCCGTCGGATGTTTTTGATGGGCTCACGGCATTGACAACGCTCAACCTGGCATATAACCATATCAGCGATATCTCTGAACTTGAGGATTTGACCTCACTGACAACGCTTTATCTGGCACTGAATCCGATTGCGGATTATGCTCCGCTCCGTAGACTCGTCGCAGCAATTGAGGAAGCGGGTGGAAGTCTAACCCTTGATATTAAAATTCCGGTGGAAGACGCTGCACGTGCGGCGCCATCTGTTGAAACATCGCCTATCATTCCTGATAGGACCGCCCTGCTCACGAACTTCCCGAATCCGTTCAATCCTGAGACGTGGATACCGTACCAACTCGCCAAACCGGCTGAAGTTACGCTCACGATATACAATATCCGGGGTGTTGTGGTGCGGGAACTGAAGTTAGGGTATCAAACTGTCGGTGTATATCACAGTCGTTCTCGTGCGATCCATTGGGACGGCAGAAACGCATTCGGTGAGAAGGTCGCAACAGGTCTCTATTTCTACACCCTCAAAGCCGGCGATTACACCGCAACCCGCAAACTATTGATACGCAAATAGCCAAACTGAACTGTATTAGTTAAATCGCCCTACTATGAACCTCACCGTTCGTAGTAGGGCAATTTTTCGGTGTACTTGAAGAAACACCGTTTTTGCTTGGGTATTTCTGCGGATTTCTTCTAAGCAAAACCCCAAATGCGAAGTGCATTATTGCCCGTTTATTAATTCTATATTTTCCCCAGGTCCGGTAGGTTCGGTTTTCAACCGAACCGGATCTTATGCCGCCCCGTTGAATCCCCGAAAACCCTCTTCAGCCTTATAAATGCGTTAATACTTTATATATGTTATGCTTTTTTAAAAACCGCAGAAATTTTCGCAGCCTGTCGCAGCCTGTCGCAGCATTTCGCACCGGATCCCAAAAAAAACACATCCAACCCAATAATCTCTTAAAATTGAATAACTCCGTCCAAAGTCGTTTTTTTCTTGCATTTATGTTGCAAATTGTGCTACACTATTACAAATTACCACAACAGACCGCAATTTGGATAGATTAAATCCTCCTGATAAGGTAGATTTATGGTTAGAAATCGGTTATCGGTTAAGAGGTGAACTTGATATAGGAAGTCTTTCTCTTCACTGACAACCGACAACCGAAAGATTTTTGAAAAAATCGTACCGACAACTTCCAAAATAATTGTTAGCACAATTGTGCGGAGTGTGGTAAACTCTATCGTAAAGTCATCCGCTTCTGCCCGAGGAGACCTTCAAATGTACGATAAGAAGAATCCTAAATACGTCGGCACAAAGACTGATACGTATGATCTCAAGTATGACGAACATGACGAAGACGCTGAAGATGAACTCGACCCCGAGGAAGAGATGAGTTCCGGCTATTCGTTACAGTTGGTTCACCATCTTATCACTGAGACACCCCCGGAGGACCGTCGTCGTAGATGGCTCATGGAGCTCCGTCGCTCTATTCTCAGCGATGAAGGTGAGTTTCGCGAAAGAATCCAAGCCATTCAGCAGGAAGCGCTCCGTATCCACGCCGAAATGGAGGCGCAGATCGAACAACTCACTTCACCTGCCAACCGTATCGGCACACTGCTCGGATTACCCAAGGATGACATCGCTCGCGTCATCGTCGGCGGCTCCGAATACTACGCAAACCTCGATACACAGATGGATCCGAAAACCTTGAAAAAAGGGTACAGTGTCCTCCTCAACGACGCATTCGTCGTCGTCGGTGAACTCGGATATAACGATGCAGGTCCCATCGCCAAAATAGCCGATATTATGCCGGATGGACGACTCCGGATCGGGCAAGAGCCTAACGCACAGTCTGTCATCCTTGAACGCTCCGCTGATCTCATCGACGCAAAACTCAAATCCGGCGATGAAGTACGCGTCGATTCCAACTTCCGAGTCGCGCTTGAGCACATCGCCGCTAAAGAGACCGACGCTTACGCGCTTGAGACAGTACCGAATATCCCCTGGTCCAAGGTAGGCGGACTTGAAGAGACCATCCAGAGAATTAAAGATACGATTGAACTCCCGATTCTGCATCCTGAACTCTTTTCGCGGTTCCAATACAGTGCACCAAAAGGGTTCCTGCTCCACGGGCCTCCAGGATGTGGAAAAACGCTCATCGGGAAAGCGACCGCATATAACTTGACGCAGCAGCTCCGAAAGGAGAGCGGTGAGGATGTTGAAGGCTGTTTCCTGCACATCAAAGGTCCTGAAATCCTAAATATGTGGCTCGGAGAATCCGAAAGGAAAGTCCGAGAAATATTTCAGATCGCCCGCGAAAAGAAGGAAGACGGCAAGTTGGCTTTTGTCTTCATTGATGAGGCTGAATCCGTATTAGGGACACGGCGCGCACTTAGATCACACAGCATCTCTAATACACTCGTCCCCATGTTCTGTGCCGAAATGGATGGTATCGAATCCCTTCAGGATGTCGTTATTATCCTCGCAACGAACCGACCCGATCTGATTGATCCCGCTATTTTACGTCCAGGACGTATCGACAGGAAAATTAAAGTCACACGCCCGGATGCAGACGCTGCGAAGGACATCTTCCGAATCTATCTCACACCTGAATTGCCTATTGCCGCTGAAGTCTTCTCAGAGAGCAACGAACAGGAGACAACACCTGACGTTATCCCCGCTGAAAAAGCCGTTCAAGACCTTATCGCACAGATCGTCGATGAGATGTTTCGGGAGGACGAAGACAACCGATTCCTCGAAGTCTCTCTCAGGAGCGGAAGACGCGATATACTCTATCGCGGGCATCTCTGTAGCGGCGCTATTATTGAGTCTATCGTACAACGCGCAAAGGAAAAGGCGCTCAAACGCGCAATAGAGAACCCAGAGAAAGAGGTCGGCATCTCACGCACAGACCTGTTAGACGCACTCGCCGCAGAGTACATTGAAAGTGAAATCTTCCCGCCTACCGAAGCGACCGAAGATTGGCTCAAACTTCTTGATTACGATCCAGTGAACGTCGTCAAAGTTACACCTATCAAAACTGAAAAACGAGAGCGACGTAAAACCTCTGGATCGCGTGTCATTTAGGTTTTCTAAATTATTTAGGACTTACGCACTACTTCTTAAAGTCCCCTGATAAGGGGGATTTAGGGGGTTTTAAATATGGAAAATACCGTTTGTTTGCGTCCAAATGCTCGGTTTGTGTAAGTCCTATTATTAAATCTGGTTACTGATCTCCAGGAGCCCATAATTAAAAATGCTTTTTGGAATCGAAACTGAATACGGAATAACACTCGAAAATGAAGCACATATTGATGCTGTCAAGCAGTCCATCGAGTTAATAAAAAGCTACCGGCAGGAAGATTTTCGACCGGTATGGGACTATCGCGGCGAAGACCCCTTTCGAGATGAACGAGGCTTTCGCGCAGGTGCACTCTCTAATCACCCGGATGAAAAGGAAGAGGAGAAACGCGACCGAGCACGAAACAAAAAAGAGAGACTCTCTTTTGCCGAAATTAAAAGCGACCACATCCTTGCTAACGGCGCACGACTCTATAACGACCACGCACACCCGGAATACTCTACGCCTGAATGCAGCAAAATATTTGACCTCGTCGCACACGATAAGTCCGGCGAACGCATCCTGCAACGGTGCGCTGAAACACGGAGTCAGAAACTCGGAAAACGCGTACTCTTATACAAGAATAATACCGACTTTCACGGACATAGCTACGGCTGCCACGATAATTACCTCATGGCACGCGAGGTCCCGTTTGAAATCCTAAAACAGGGGATTATGCCGTTCTTTATCACACGCCAAATTTTCGCAGGCGCAGGTAAACTCGGTATTGAAACTGAAGCCGGTCTCGCAACAGCCGGACATTACCAACTCTCGCAACGTTCAGATTTCTTCCATGTTGAGGCGAGTGTTGATACGATGCACAACCGCCCTATCGTCAATACGCGAGATGAACCGCACGCCGATGCCTCTAAATACCGGAGACTGCACGGCATCGCAGGCGACGCAAATATGTCCGAGTACGCAACCGCACTCAAAGTCGGAACAACAGCACTCGTTATCGCGCTCATTGAACAACGGAGGGTTCCCGAAAGTCTATCACTCGCAAATCCGATTGATACCATCAAGACTGTATCGCACGACCAAACGTATCGGTGGTTGGTCACGACAACTGACGGGAAAACGATGTCTGCTATTGACCACCAGCGTGAATATCTCGCCCTCGCGCAGAAATATCTCGCGGATACCACAGCGTTTGAAACAGATTGGGTACTCACGGAGTGGGAAAGCACACTCAACGCACTTGAAACGGATCCGATGACGCTCGTAGACCGCCTCGATTGGGTCGCAAAGAAATGGTTACTTGAGACTTTCGCTGAAGAGGAAGGAATCGGATGGGACGACCCATGGCTCCAGAGTTTGGATTTAGAGTATCATAATATCAATATGGATGAAGGACTCTACTATGGAATCCCGATGCGTCGGGTCGTCACGGACGAACAGATTGAAACAGCACTCCATAACCCACCAGCGGGTACACGGGCTTACTTCAGAGGACGTGCCGTTGATCGGTTCGGGGCATCTATAAAGGCGATACAGTGGGATAGCATTACCTTTACCGTTAACGGACGCACTCGAGAGGTGAACCTCAGCGCACTCGCCGAGGCAGAGATCGCACAGCAATATAACGAGGCACTTGACGAATCGCCAACCGTTGAAATATTGATTAAAAAATTGGGTTTATAGGTTTTTAGAGGAATGGTTTTCAGTGCGATTTTTTCTACGAAAAGATCTTTCAGTTGTCAGTCGTCAGAAAGAGGAAACTTTAGAACGATTAAAAACCTCTTGTAACTGTTAACTGTTAACTGTTAACTGTTAACTAACTAAAAAGGAGAAATAAAATGGCAGCCAATATGATTGCTCAGCTTGAACGCAAGCAGAGAGATACAAAACCCATAGGACCTGGGGATGGCGACAGTGATAACGAAGGACCAAAACGTCAGAAAGTCAGTCGTCCAGATACGCAGGAACTCCTTAAACGGATGCGACGTGTTGACAAAGATCAGTCTCGCCGCTATCGCCAAAGAACGGGGGAGTGATGCGTTTAGAGCGGAATCTCCTAAACCAAAGCGAGCCTGAATATGAAGATATCGCACTACAGGCAGTGGTTAACCACAAAGGCGATTTCCTTAATCTCTTGAAACAGGCGAACTATCCGTTGAAGACGGCGTTGCCATCGGATACTGCACAACATGCCGCGAATATCGAAATTGCACATAGCACCACTGTTGTTGCTGTGCTTTACCGAGACGGGGTCATGATCGCAGGCGACCGACGTGCCACTGCAGGTACCTCTGTGATTTATGATCGCGCCGAGAAAGTCTTGCAAATTGATAGACATTCGGTGCTTGCCATCTCAGGTTCACCCGCAATCGCTTATGAAATTGCGAGAGTCTTGGAACACTCGTTCCAATACTTTCGTCGCAGCCAGCTCCAAGAGTTGAGCCTTGAGGGGAAGCTTCGGATGTTGTCACGACTCATACGGGACAACTTGGCAATGGCACTCCAAGGCATCGGAGGCGTTATCCCAATCTTCGCGCTCTACGACTTAAATGCCGACGAGGACGATAACGGCGGAAAAATCTTTTTCTATGACGCACTCGGCGCACACTTTGAGAACGTCGATTTCGCAACAACTGGCTCCGGCTCTGTCTGGATCCGTGGCGTGTTACGCTACCTATCACGCTTCGGGGATACACCGTTGTCCGCAATGGACCAACAGCAAGCAGCAATCACAATCCTACGACTTTTGGACATCGCAAGTGAGTACGATGCCGCAACGAGTGGATACAACGCCAAAGTCAATATTTTTCCAAATGTCAAGGTCGTAACACGTTCCGGCGTTGATACCATTTCTGACGATAATTTAGCGACCTGGTACGCTGAAGCACAACCGGATCAGTAGGAGCGAGCTGTGCTCGCGATCTTTTTTGACATGACACAGCACTATAGAGAGTTTAGCCGCTCGTCTATACGGAATTTCTAAGCGGCATCACGGAGAGCGCGTAGTCCGTAACGTAGTGGAGGACGGATATAGGGAAGCGTACGTCATCGTCTAAACTCATCTAACCGAACCGCAAGGAAAATTTAAAAGAATGCGAGATGAACCATATCGATGGATAGAAGCGATTCAAGACCGACGAGATTACATTGAAGACCAACTCCGTCTCGGCAGTCCCGTCGTCGGCATCACCTATAACGAAGGCATGTTGCTCTCGACAATTGGTAAGGGACAACGGAAAATCTTTGAGGTACACGACCGAATCGCACTCTCCGCAATCGGACACCCGGCTGATATTGAACGCCTCCGAATGCTCGTTACCGATACCGCAAGTGTTCAAGGTTTTCAAAATGCTACTGAAGATGTGAATCTCCATCGACTCACGAACTATGTCCTTGCGCATACTTTTAAGCAGGCATTTGAGTCTATTGTCGGTGAGGCTTATATCATTAAAATGTTACTCGCCGAACTCGGCAGTACGCCTGAAAAAAATCTATTTACCGCAATCAACTTTGATGGCATCGTCCGAACCGACACAAAATTCGTAGTTATCGGCGGAACAGAAGTGATTGAAACCGGTATGCAAAACTATCTGACGAATGCACCCACCGACGCAGACAGGGATTTGACCGCTGCGCTACGGTTGAGCTTAGAAACTTGGGCAATCGGTAAGGAATTAAGCACACGAGAACCAGAAGAAACCGATTTAGAAGAGACGCAAATGGATACGACGCAGATGTACGAAGTTGTTGCCGCTGCCCGCGAAGACGGTGAGATTGAAGCAGGAGTCTTAGAAACAACACAGCAAGGGACAAGCAAATTCCGGCTCCTTACCTCTCAAGAGGTCGAAGCCGCACTGTAACAGTTATCGGAGGAATAGTCCAGGCCCGGTAGGTTCGGTTTGCAACCGAACCGGATTCCACACGAAAACATTGAAGACTTCAAAACTTCTTCAATTCCGTAGCGGATAGTATGTCTATCGCATTTCTGATAACTGAAAGATTTTTTTTTGAACAAAAAAATCGTACTGATAACTGACAACTATAAAAAAATGAACAAACGCATTTTTGGAATCGAAACCGAATTTGGATGCATGACAGACACCGAGCGGATTCGTGGTACCTCGGAAGGTGTCGCAGCACGCGTTCGGGATTACGTCTTCGATGTCTTAGAACTCGGACTACGCGATATTCACTACCGAGACTGGGGAGAACCGCCCGGGAACGGTGGATTCCTCTTCAACGGGGGGAGGCTCTATATTGATATGGGGCACCTGGAATATGCAACCCCAGAATGCGGAACGCTCTTCGATCTTGTCGCCTACGATAAAGCCATTGAGCGTATCATCAATAACATCCTCACAGATACAGGACTGCCGACCGCATTCTTCAAAAATAATATCGATCATTTCACCGGTGCAACCTTTGGATGCCACGAAAATTTTCAAATTAGCCGAGATGTACCGTTCTATAAAGTCGTCATCCCCACACTCATGCCGTTTTTTGTAACCCGTCAAATTTACGCTGGTGCTGGCAGAGTCGGTGTCTATGATGAGATGATTGAATTCGGAGATTTTCAACCGGAACTCAGTGAACAACGAGATTATCAAATCTCGCAACGCGCAGATCACATCGTTACCGAAATTTATGAGTGGATCCAGTTCAGTCGTGCTATTATAAACACACGCGACGAACCGCTGAGCGATTACACAAAATATCGGCGACTACACCTCCTCGTCGGTGATTCTAATATGTCCGAATACGCAACCGCACTCAAAGTCGGCACGACGGCACTACTGCTCACCGCAATCGAAGAATTCTATGAAATGCATGGCGAAAAACTGCCGCTCCCCGGTTTTGAACTCGCGGACCCAGTATACGCAATTCGACACATTTCGCGGGATAATACTTTTAAATGGCGCATTGAACTTAAATCCGGAAAAACAATCTCCGCTATCGATTTACAACGAGAGTATCTCAACTTCGTTCAGGCTTTTATCACCGAACCCGACGAAGAAAATCAGTGGATACTTACCGCATGGGAGTCTATACTTGATGACCTCGAAGAGGGTTGGGAAAACGTTATCCCTCGTGTTGATTGGGCCGCAAAAAAATGGATGCTCGAGGCTTTCATCGCTGAAGAGAAACTTGATTGGGATGACCCATGGATCAAAAGCCAAGATTTAGAATATCATAATATTCATACAGAAAATGGACTCTACTACGCTCTGGAGGCGCAGGGACAGATGGAGCGCGTTATCACTGATGAACAGATCGAATACGCTATTGATAACGCACCTCAGGATACCCGCGCAAAAGTACGCGCCTTCCTCATGCGAACCTTGACACAGTACCGGATGCCGTGTATCGTTGATTGGCATCAAATCTACGCAGGACATACAGAATACTTTGAAATGAAAGAACCGCTTGACACAAACATCGCTAAAGCACAAAGATGGATGAAGAGGCTACGAAAACGACCCCCACGAAATTAATTTGTGGTCTCTACAGCGTGACAAACCTGACTATAGGGTCGTCGATTTTAACCGATAGCCAGGAACGCATCACGTGAATCTCTAACACAAGGAGAGAACCATGGCTAAAGACAGATGTCTACACACGGATTGTGAAGGATTTTACCGTCGAGACTTTCTTAAAGCAGGCGCACTCGGTTTGTTCGGATTGAGCCTCACAGACTTTTTCCGGCTCCAAGCACACGCCGCAACCGCCGCAGAAGCAAGCGTCAACGCACCGAGAACTTCTGCCGGCACCGCAACATCCGTTATTCTCGTCTGGTTAGGTGGTGGACCAAGCCATCTTGATATGTGGGATCTCAAACCGGATGCACCTGAAGAAATTCGCGGGCTTTTTAAGCCGAGAGCCACAAACGTAAACGGCATACAAATTAGTGAACATCTCCCGAAACTCGCACAACAGACCGATAAACTCTGCATCATCCGTTCGATGACCTCTCCTGAGGCAGCACACGAGCGTGGAACACACTATATGATGACAGGTTATCAACCCTTACCCGGGTTTGCCGTTCCCGGATACGGTGCTGTTGTCTCCAAACTCAAAGAACAGCGGACCGCTTTACCACCCTACATCTCTGTACCGGCACCCGTCGCTTATGGCGGTGGTGGGTTCTTAGGCGCATCGCTTGCACCCTTCTCACCCGGCGGAAATCCCGCAAGTAAGAACTTCAAAGTTCGAGACTTAGAACCACCCAACGGGGTCTCTGTTGAGCGCGTTGATCGGCGACGCTCCTTAAGGCAAGCCGTTGATGCCGCCTTTAAAAAGTACGAAGCAGGAAACCCCGCTGCTGAAGCCGTTGATAACTTCTATACTTCCGCATATAACCTGATGAGCTCCTCAGATGCACGCGCCGCGTTTGACCTTAATACCGAACCCGGTAAAACCCGCGACGCATACCGGCGAGACACTTTCGGACAAAGCTGCCTCCTCGCACGCAGACTCGTCGAAGCAGGTGTTAACTTCGTCACTGTCAGCAACGGCGGATGGGATAACCACAACAATATCTTCTCATCTTTGCCAGGGAAACTCAACGCTTTCGATCAGACAATGGCAACCTTAATATCTGATCTGAAGGATCGTGGATTGTTGGAGAGCACCCTCGTTATTGCTATGGGCGAGTTCGGCAGAACGCCTGTCATCAATAGAAACGCCGGACGCGACCACCATTCACGGGTCTTCTCAATCATGTTAGCCGGCGGCGGTGTCCAAGGTGGACAAGTCATCGGTGCTTCAGACCCACTCGGTATGGAGCCTGCTGAAACACCCGTCCGTCCGGAAGATTTGTCAGCGACGCTCTACCAATCGCTCGGCATCGACTACAACCAGCACCTTGAGTCGCCAGATGGTGTCCGAATCGTGCTCTCGCGCGGCGGAAGACCGATTCGCGGCGTTCTTGCTTAACGCTCGTGACCCGTCTGCAGGCGGGGTTGTAACCCCGCTTGGCGTATTTAGTATAAAATGCGTAAGTCCTAATAAAGAGAGAAAGATGGAAGGACAGAAGTACGGAAGAATAGACCCAAGAATTGAAGAAGTCCGCTTCCCATCTTCCAGCCTTCCAATATTTCACCCTTATGTACAAGAAACAGTCTGTTTTGATTTTTATCTCTGTTTTCTGTTGCTTCTGCACACTTGCCGGTTTTGCAGAGCAGCCGCTGTCGCCGATCTGGTCACTCGAATTTAGCCCCGACGGAAAAACGCTTGCTGTCGGAAAATATCAGTGGGTTGAACTTTGGGACCTCGAGACACAACGTGTCATTCATGTCTATGAGCCACACGTTGGCGATGTCCGATGCCTTAAATTCTCCTCCACAGACCAGGCATCGCCGCTAAGGCTCTATGCAGGCAGCGGCATCCCAGCACAAAGCGGCGAAATACGAATTTGGGACGTTGCATCCGAAGAACTCATAAAAAGTTTCGAGATTCATGCCGATACCGTTGAATCTATTGCTTTAAGCCCAAATAACAAAACGCTGCTCACTGCAAGTATGGATGAATTGACAGCGGTCATTGATATAAACCTCCTTGAAAATACCGAGGAACTTATAGACAAACAGGCGAAATGGTTGACCCAACACGTCGGGAGAGTCCTGTGTACCCTATATCACCCGAATGGCACATACTTTGTCACAGGGAGTGAAGATAAAACCATAAAAGTATGGAACCCAGAAACTTTTAACGTCTTGGTGAACTTTGATGCGAACGATGATGCTGTTTATAGCCTCGCCTATTCAGTTGATGAAAATGTGATCGTTTCCGGTTCCGCGGATAATGCCGTCCGCACGTGGCGTGTGGCCCCGGCAGGTGGTGACGAGGAGATTCCTGTCAGCCAGAATTCATCAGATATGACGGGTGCCCTCGTTCGCGAATACAACGGACATCAAGGTGCTGTTTACAGCGTTGATGCAGCTTTCGTCTCACTAAGACAGAACAATCAAGCGGCGATGATCGCCTCCGGTAGCGCAGACACTTCAGTGATTATCTGGAATATACGATCCGGAAACCGTTTCCGCACTTTTGATGAATCGACCGACGCTGTTTACGCAGTAAAATTCAGCCCAGATGGTCGGTTCGTCGCAGCCGGAGGGCGCGATGGAAAAGTCCGGCTCTGGAATCTCCGTAGACGGGCATTAACCCACGAGTTCTAAATAGTTGTCATGCTTCGCAGTGAGAACAGTTACCTCGCATTGTCTCGCAAGTCTATAGAGGCTTGCGCAGAGTTGTCAGTTACCATCTTGTGGCAGGAACAACATATTTACAGATGTCCACAAGAGATCTTTTAACTGATAACTGACAACTGACAACTAATTTGGGAGGATCTTTCACGATGCTTACCAATACTATACCCCTTTTGACTAAGCAATATAGCCTTGCAAGAGCAATCCAAACGTTTTTTATAATGCTCTTTATCTCCTTTGTAGGGGTTGGGTTACCCAACCCCTACGCGTTCGCGCAAGGGACACCGCGACTCAATTCACTCTTTCCAGCAGGCGGACAACCCGGCACAATTGTTGAGATCGCTATCCAAGGTGCCGATTTAGACGACCCACACGAGGTCATTATTGAAGGTGAATCCGGGATTACCGCGCAACTTCATCCCGCTGGCGGTGAAGTTGATAATACACACAAACCGGTATTTGAAGCCAATTGTGGACAGTGCCACGAGCTCCGATCCCCGAGCAACAGATCAATGACACCCGCACAGTGGAAAGCAACCGTTCAACGGATGATTACCGAGAAAGGTGCCGAAATTAGTGCCGACGCACAGACGAAAATCGAAGATTATCTCGCATCTGCAGCGCGAGCGAGTGCCGGGTTAACCGCCGAATTATATATCGCACCCGACGCACCCATCGGGCTTCGAGAAGTTCGGATCGTCGGTAAGCACGGCACATCCACCGCATGGCCCTTCGAGGTAAGCCACACGCCGAATGTCATTGAAACCGAAGCTAACAATGACCCAGAATCCGCTACCCATATTGAACTACCAACCCTCATCAACGGTGTTGTTAATCCCGGTGGCGACGAAGATTATTACGTCTTTGAAGGCACTCAGGGTCAACGCTGTGTGTTCAGCGTCAAGGCATATCGCCTTAATAACGTCAGCCAACAGTTTTTCAATCCAACGATCTCTGTTTTCAGTGCCGACGGAGTCGAACTCGCACGCAGTAACGGTTTTTATAGCCTCGATCCGCTCATTGATGTTACGCTTCCTGACGACGGTCCCTATCTCCTACGTATTCGTGATCTATTACACCGCGGAAATCCTGATTCTGTCTACCGATTAATGATAGGTGTCCTCCCTTACAATACCTATCTGTTCCCTACCGGTGGAACCCTGCCGCTTGAAGATACGGATAACACACGCACGACACAGGGGACCGATCAGGTCTCATACGGACCACCGCCCCCACCGAAAATCAACATCGTTCGGTGTGTTATCGGCGGTGAAAATCTACCGGAAACGGAATGGCAGGTCAAGTTGACTGAGGATGATCAGCCCGGTCTCAAACAGATTCGTACACCCTACGGTATCTTTCCCTTCATTGTCAACGTGCATCCAGAAACTATAGAAATGGATGTTGACCTTCAGACGACACCAGACGAGAATACGATTCAAGATACGACGGCACAATCCTCCGAATCCGAAATCCTTTTTCAGACGAAGTGTAGTGCCTGTCACGAACTCCGTTCACCCAGCAATCGTGCACTCTCCGCTGAGGAATGGAGTAACACCATCGCACGTATGGCGAATAAAGAGAACGCCGACATTACTGACACTGAACGCGACCGTATCATCGCTTTTGTCGCGCAAGAAGCAGGACGCTTAGGTGAACTCATCGCACGCCAACTCGAACATGCACAACACATCACAACACCCGGCGCGATTAGCGGACGTATCGCTGAACCCGGTGAAGTCGATTACTACCGCTTTACCATTTCGGAAGGCACGAGCCTCGGACCGTGGTGGGTCATCTTCCCATTTGATAACGTTGATGAAAAAGGTTTTGATACCGTCTATCCACCTGAAACCGAGATTGATCTTGAAAAAGAATACATCGGTAAAGACGGGCGGAAGATTGGGTGGTATAAAACCAATCGCAGAGGTGAGAACGTCTTCTCAAACGTTCCAGAAGACGATGTCACCGGTTATGCCTTGACCTATCTCGAATCCGATCGAGATAAGAACTATCTCTTATCTCTCGGCTCCGACGATACCATCAAGATATGGGTGAACGACAAACTCGTTTTCAGTAAATACGTCCACCGTCCGCTCCGCCGTGCTGATGATGTTATCCAACTACCTGTCTCTAAAGGTAGAAACAAGATCCTTGTCAAGGTTACCAACGGTTATGGACCGTGGGGGTTTTTCGCAGATATAGGTGGGTATTCACTTGCTGTCTCCGCAGAAAACCTGAACTCACCGTTGAGTCCATCTCTCACCTTGCTCGATGCAAACGGACAGGTATTAGCAAATAATGCCGGTATCGGCGGTAGACGCAACGCTATTATTGATTACAGCTTCAATCAACCCGGTGAATACGCTGTCAGAGTTGAGGACATTACTGGAAACGGGGGCGCGGGATATGTCTACCATTTGGATGTCCGTCCAACGAAACCCGATTTCGCGATCTCGGTAACACCGGATAATCCAAATATCGGACGCAGCGGGACCGTCTTGTTGAACGTGACGCTCCAACGCCGTGTCGGGTTTACAGAGCCGATACGGCTCTCCGTTGAAAATTTGCCACCCGGTATCACGGCAAGTGAGAGCGCAATCCTCTCTGGTGCTGGCACAACACAAGGGTACATTACGCTCACCGCTGCACCTGATGCCGAACTTGAACATCGGGTCGTTGAAGTTGTCGGTTCCGTTACCACTGCTGCCGGCAATGAATACCGTCGTGCAGCAACCCCGGTTGAAGTCTATCGGATTCAGAACAACGATCAAACCGTCCAAAGGAAAAGCGTTGTCGTCAGTGTTACGGAGACCTTACCTGTTATCGTATCGACGGAATTAAAGGAAATAGTGGTAACGCCGAATACACCGATTGATGTTGTTGTCACAGTTGATAGACAAGGTGGCAATCGGCAGAACCTGAACCTGACCGCTGTCGGTCTGCCTTTCGGGGTGCGTCTCCAGCGACAAAACACTTTAATTCGAGGAAATCAGACAGAGGCGACCCTAAGGCTTCTACCAAATATAGTCAGCAGTGGTAATAATGAACTCCGCCGTAATCCGTTCATCGGTACACAACAGACGCGTCCGTACACCATTGTCGTCAACGCATCTGTCGGTCAAAGGATTGTAGCGAGCAGCCCTGCCATCAAACTATGGCTCGGAAACCGTCCAGACACAAATCCAGACGAACAACTCGGTGGCAATTAAAGCGAACCGTTCTCTATCTCTTTGCAGGCGGGGTTTGTAACCCCGCCTTCTATAGATATACCCTTAATCCTTCGGATATATAGATTTTTTTACTGACAACCGACAACTAATAACTGAAAACCCTTAAAAAATTTGACATTTAGGAAAAAATGTCGTATACTTAATGTTGCTGTGAACGGTGATACCCAGAAAATCCACTTTTTTGGTAAAATTTCGCAAAATAAATTTGACATTCACAGTTTTTTGTGGTATACTTAATCTTGCTTGTGTGCCATACGCTCAAAATAGGAGCATCGGTTGAAAGATCGAAGGTGAGGTGCGATTCCTCCGTTGGCAAATTTTTTGAAAATAAATTTGACATTTATATCAGAGTGTGGTATACTTAACGATGTACCACACGGGGGTGTAGCTCAGTTGGGAGAGCGACTGGTTTGCAACCAGTAGGTCAGCGGTTCAACTCCGCTCATCTCCATCGCCTATTATAAAAAATAGGTGTTGTTCTTTGACAATTGTATAGAGAGGGTAAATCGGTAGATAGATATTACTTATCAAGCTACTAAGGGCTTACGGTGGATGCCTTGGTGCCAGGAGTCGACGAAGGGCGTGACAGGCTGCGATAAGCTTCGGGGAGCCGCTTAATAGGCTTTGATCCGGAGATTCCCGAATCGGGCAACCGAGCAGGTTAATCCCTGCTACTCGTGTTTACACGAGGGACAACCAGGAGAAGTGAAACATCTCAGTACCCTGAGGAATAGAAAGAAAACCTCGATTCCCCCAGTAGCGGCGAGCGAAAAGGGAACAGCCTAAACCCGGTATATGTTCAAGTCTGAACACGTTGTATGCCGGGGGTTGCGGGGTCCATTGGGTGCAGGTTCAGCTGCACCGAAAGTTAACGTGCTGCTAGCTTAATGCCTCTGGAAAGAGCAACCGGAGCGGGTAAAAGTCCCGTGAGCGAAAGCGGTGGCGAGCTTTTGGATGGGTACCCCAAGTACTACGGGATAGGCAAACCTGTAGGAATCCAGGAGGACCACCTCCTAAGGCTAAATACTCCCTGGCGACCGATAGTGAACGAAGTACTGTGAAGGAAGTGGTGAAAAGCTCCCCTGTTAGGGAAGTGAAAAGTCCCTGAAACCGTATAGCCTACAAGCTGTGGTAGTGCTAAGTCACGAAAGTGACATGCATGACCGCGTGCCTTTTGCATAATGAGCCGGCGACTTACTCTGTGTAGCAAGATTAAGCATCTTTGATGCGGAGTCGTAGCGAAAGCGAGTCTGAATAGGGCGTATAGTTGCATGGAGTAGACCCGAAACCAAGTGATCTATCCATAGGCAAGGTGAAGCACACGTAAAAGTGTGTGGAGGCCTGAACCCACCAAGGCTGAAAACTTGGGGGATGACCCGTGGATCGGAGTGAAAGGCTAATCAAACTTGGTGATAGCTGGTTCTCCCCGAAATAGCTTTAGGGCTAGCCTCATGTGTTCGGCAGTGGCGGTAGAGCTCTAATTGGACTCGCGGCCCCACCAGGTTAGCAACTCCAGTTAAACTGCGAATGCCATTGTCCCAAGCATGGGAGTCAGTCAGTGGGGGATAAGCTCCATTGACGAAAGGGAAACAGCCCAGACCACCAGCTAAGGTCCCTAAATACACGCTAAGTGGTAAAGGATGTTTTGTTGCTCAGACAGCCAGGATGTTGGCGTAGAAGTGGCAATCATTTAAAGAGTGTGTAATAACTCACTGGTTAAGCGACTTTGCACCGAAAATTTCCGGGGCTAAGCGTGTTACCGAAGCTGTGGATATTCCGTAAGGGGCCCGTCAGGGTTCCGTCAGGAATATGGTAGGGGAGCGTTCTATAGTAGGACTGAAGGAGAATCGTAAGGCGCTCTGGACGAATTAGAAGTGATTATGCCGGCATGAGTAGCGATAAAACAAGTAAGAAGCTTGTTCGCCGAAAGCCTAAGGATTCCTGAGGAAGGTAAATCCTCTCAGGGTTAGTCGGAACCTAAGCCGAGGCCGAAAGGCGTAGGCGATGGGAAGCAGGCTTAATATTCCTGCACCACCATGATACGGATGAAACTAGGGGAGACGCAGACACAAAGGACTACCAGCTGATGGAAATGCTGGGTTAAGCCCGATGGAGGGCACCAGGTAAATCCGGTGCATCAAACTCCAGACGGTGAACAGGATTCCGTAAGGATGCAAACTGTCCCAACTGGCTGCCAAGAAAAGAACCTCGAGTGGACAACTCATGGTGTCCGTACCGCAAACCGACACAGGTAGGCGAGGAGAGAATCCTAAGGCGCTCGAGAGAACTCTTGCTAAGGAACTCGGCAAAATGACCCCGTAACTTCGGGAGAAGGGGTGCTTTGAGTAAGTGCCGCGTTTCGACGTGATACTGAAAGAAGCCGCAGTGAAATGGCCCGTGCGACTGTTTACTAAAAACACAGGTCTCTGCTAAATCGTAAGATGATGTATAGGGACTGACGCCTGCCCGGTGCCAAAAAGTTAAGGTGAGGAGTTAAGGGCAACCTGAAGCTCTGAACTGAAGCTCTGGTAAACGGCGGCCGTAACTATAACGGTCCTAAGGTAGCGAAATTCCTTGTCGGGTAAGTTCTGACCTGCACGAATGGCGTAACGACATGGGCACTGTCTCGGCAAGAGACTCGGCGAAATTGTAATACCGGTGAAGATGCCGGTTACCCGTACCAAGACGGAAAGACCCCGTGAACCTTTACTATAGCTTGATATTGGGTTTTAATGCTGCATGTGTAGCATAGGTGGGAGACTGTGAAACTGGGGCGCTAGCTTCAGTGGAGTCATCATTGAAATACCACTCTTGTTGCATTGGAATTCTAACTCCGGCACGTGAATCCGGGCCGAGGACAGTGTCAGGTGGGTAGTTTGACTGGGACGGTCGCCTCCTAAAATGTAACGGAGGCTCCCTATGGTTCCCTCAGCGTGATTGGAAACCACGCGCAGAGCGTAAAGGCAGAAGGGAGCTTAACTGCGAGACGGACGCGTCGAGCAGATGCGAAAGCAGGGCTTAGTGATCTTACGGTGCTGTGTGGAAAGGCCGTAACTCAAAGGATAAAAGGTACTCCGGGGATAACAGGCTAGTCGCACCCGAGCGCTCACAGCGACGGTGCGGTTCGGCACCTCGATGTCGGCTCGTCACATCCTGGGGCTGCAGCAGGTCCCAAGGGTTCGGCTGTCCGCCGATTAAAGTGGCACGCGAGCTGGGTTTAGAACGTCGTAAGACAGTTCGGTCCCTATCTGGTACGGGCGTAGGATATTTGAGAGATGCTGCCCCTAGTATGAGAAGACCGGGGTGGACGTACCTCTAGTGCACCAGTTGTCACGCCAGTGGCACCGCTGGGTAGCTATGTGCGGAGAGGATAAACGCTGAAAGCATCTAAGCGTGAAGCCTCCCTCAAGATAAGATATCCCACAACGTTAAGTTGGTAAGACTCCTTCGAGATAAGAAGGTTGATAGGCCAGATGTGTACACCGTGTGAACGGTTCAGCTAACTGGTACTAATAAGTCGAGGGCTTGATAACTTCTTTTCTCTCTACTGATCCCCTCACACCTATACAATTGTCAAATATTCTTGTAACGGCTCCATCACATCTACGGAGCTATACAAAAAATTTTCCGGTGGCTATAGCGAAGGGGAACCACCCGTACCCATCCCGAACACGGTAGTTAAGCCCTTCAGCGCTGATGATACTTCGGGGGAGACCCCGCGGGAAAGTAGGTCGCTGCCGGGATCCCTCTCTCAGGGCAGGTTCTAACCTGCCCTGTTTCGTTTAAAACGCCAATCCATTCTTTGAATTTTCTTGACTCGGCACCTCATGTTGTGTTACAATTTCTAAACTGAAAATATCCGTCTATCTTCCTTTTTCTAACCGGAGCCTCTATGCTTAATGTCATCTTTTTTCGCACCGAAACAGGACGTGAACCCGTGCGAGAATGGCTCAGCAATTTTGGCGAGGAAGATGGAAACATAATTGATCTTGATATAAGAGTGGTCGCGGAATATTGGCCCCAGGTCTTACAGACAAACCTTGTTAAGAAAATGACTGGAGAAGAACATCTGTGGGAAATTCGCAGTCGTATCAGTGCCGGAAAACGTATCGCGCGGACTTTGTTTACCCTTGAAAGCCGGAGGATGATCCTCCTACACGGCTTCATCAAAAAATCAAGAAAGACACCACGAAAGGATCTGCGTTTGGCGCGAAGGCGGAGAAACCTATCAAAAGGTAGGAGGGCGTAGAAGATGAATAAACATCACGGTAGCAAATTTGAGACATATCTCAAAGAGAAGGGCACCTTTGAGGAAGTCAACGGGATCGCCCAGAAGCGGTGGGAAGAGTTACAAACTGAGGACCGGGAGAATGTTGAAATTACCGAAGATTCGCCCGGGTACCTCGTCCGATTTTTCCAATGGCTCCGGCATGCCTTCAACCTTTAGAGACAAGCGGTATGAAAAAGAATAAATACAGCGGCAGCAGCTTTGATGATTTTCTCAAGGAAGAAGGTATCTATGAGGAAGTCAAGACCCTCGTGGAAAAAGAGTTAGCATATGAACAGTACAAACGCTATCCAATTTTAAGGAGCGATAAAGATGAGATTCTTATTCACCTTAATAGTGTTGTTTGCGTTTGAAACGCTGGTATATGCCGAGAAACTTCCCGAAAATATCCTCAACAACGGAGATTTCGATCTACACCTTCAGGGATGGCACCATTGGACACACGAAAGTGCCAACGCACTCTTCCAAACTGAAGGTAAAAAAGCGGAACCCATTGTCGGTAAAAACGTCGCTTATATAAAAATTAATAAAGTAGGCAATGCATTGGGACACATACAACTGTATCAACAACCCTTCACATTGCTGGAAGGCACCACTTATACTTACAGCTTGTGGGCAAAAAGCGAAAAACCGAGAAATGTCACGATGCGTATTATGCATCAAGGCGTGCCGTGGAATGTATATTCTGGCAGGTCAATCCGTCTGTCCGAAACGTGGAAGGAGTTTTTTATCACCTTTGAAATGCCTGTGGATGACGTGAGTTCACGCGCCGGTATCATCATGGGATTAGAAAAAATTGATGTCTGGATCGACCACGTCCGCCTCTATGAAGGCGAATATGTAAGCGACATTGAAGGTGCCGAACCACAAGCAGTTGAACCGTCAGATAAGTTAGCAACAACTTGGGCAACACTCAAGTTATTTTAGGAGTGGTCAACACGATGGCAAAATTATACAAACACATTTCACCTAAACTACAGCAATTTATCGGAGAGCAGAAAATATTTTTTGTTGCAACCGCAACAGCCGACAGTAGAATTAACCTATCTCCGAAGGGCATGGATTCCTTGCGCGTCCTCGATCCAAACCGTGTCGCTTGGTTGAACGTAACAGGCAGCGGAAACGAAACCGCCGCACACGTTCAAGAAAATCCACGCATGACGCTGATGTTCACCGCATTTGAGGATAACCCCTTAATCCTCCGACTCTACGGTACAGCAAGAGCCATCCACAAAGACGATCCTGAATGGCAGCTCCTCTTTCCACTCTTCCGACCACTTCCCGGGGCAAGGCAGATCTTTGATCTCAACATCAACCTCGTACAAACCTCCTGCGGAATGGCTGTTCCCCTTTACGACTACGTCGGCGAAAGAGAACAACTAAACGCATGGGCAACTAAAAAGGGCGAAGAAGGCGTAGAAGAATATTGGAAAGAAACCAATCATACCAGCCTTGATGGAAAACCCACCCATTTTGCTTAGAATGCTTATCCTAAAATTCTCTTATTTCCTTGAATTTCCTCTGCTTTACTGTATATAATAGATAGGGAATCTTGCAAGTCAATTGGGCAAAAATAATAAGGACACACGTTGCGTTGAAAATATGGAATTACGATCTTTTCCCATTATTTTATTCTTTTTAGGAACATTTCTATCTGTCGCACACGCGTTACCACCGGATCCTGAACTCCAGCATGCAATCCAAACCGCAAGGCAGTTCAAGAACCTTAAACCTCGGTACACCCGAAGCGAAATTACAGAATGTGCGACCGATAGTTTTGTCACCCTCGCCAAAAATTGGAACAACTTACCCGCGATGTATCGTCAGGAGTTCAAACCGATCTTCCTACGTCCCGGACTCCCCGGCAGCTTCTTCGGCGACATAGAACTACCAGAAAAGTTTACCACGCCGCACTTCAGACTCCACTACACGCGCGTCGGACCCCACGCACCGCCACTTGAAGATTTCCATCCAAGGAACGGTGTCCCTGATTATATAGACCTTTGTGCAGATGCGATGGAACGCGCCTATCATGTCCAAATTGACCTGATGGGATTCAAGGTCCCTTATATCGACTTCTGGGCGGCGCAGAACGGCGGCGATCATAAATATGATGTCTATCTCTTCACGTTTCCCGCGCTCGGTATCACAACGGCAGACTGGTTTGAGGGACGCGTCTTATCTACAGCACTAACCGTCGCTCCCTATTTCATGATTAATTCCCGTATCTACGATTACGTCGGGAAAACCGAGGGTATCCGCTATCTTGAAACAACCTGCACCCACGAATTCCTGCACGGTGTCCAATTCGGATACAACGCCTATATGCCGATATGGTTCATGGAAGCCTCCGCAACTTGGATAGAAGTCATGACCTACGACGGCGGACGCATTGACGATGGCGATACGCTGCCCGATCCAGATGAACCCAACGAAACCGATTCCTATAATCTTTATACCCATCAACTGCGTCGCTGGTTTCTCATTCCAGACATCTCACTTGAAAGTCGCGTCGGCGACCATGAATACGGGTCTGTTATCTGGGCACTGTATATGGCAGAACGGTTCGGATACGATATTATCCGACAGTTTTTCGGAAATACTACCGATGGAAGCTACCGAGAGATGGGGAACTTCTACGATGTTTTTATGAATAACGGGACCACGCTCGCTGAAGCGTTTAAGACCTTCACGGTATGGAATTATTTTACAGACAACCGCGCCAACACTGCAACCGACATGCTTGGTTACAAGTTTGCCCATCGCTTCCCACCGGTGGCTATTCATCCGAATGATGTCCATACCAGCTATCCAATCCATGCAGATTTCGATTCTGAATCCATGCCTGAGCATTTCGCATCAAGGTACATCGTCTTCCGACCAACCGGGGTTATGCCGGAATTCGCAGTCAAAATTGATGGCGCAGACCTCGCGCCGATAGATATGCGGAGCCTGACACATACCGATCAAGAAAAAATTCAGGCGGAATTGGATCGACACACATCTACAGGATTGCGTGGATGGGCTGCCAAGTTTATCGTCAGGAAACGGAGCGGCACAACAGAAATCAGGGAGGCGTTCACTTATCAACGTTCCCAAGAAGCACAGATGACCTTCAAAGATTTCGGTGGAGATATTCAAGAAATTACGCTCGTTCTCATCAATATGCATCCCGATGTCGAACAGGTTATCATTCCCGGTGGAACTTTCGGAGGTGCTGTCAGTTATACAGCAGGCGCGCCACCGACAGGGATACTGTCCAACGCTACTGTCTTGCAAGGTAGCACTGGACCCGTCGTGACGTGGCAACTTGACGACCCCGCCGATATTCGAGAAGTGGCAATCGTTAGAAAACGCTACCGCCTACAGAGCGAAACAGATGTTCCGCAACCCTTTCAGAGTACTGATGAAGTCCTCGCCGCTGCTGACCGAGACGGCAACGGTATCCCTGAAAATGATATAGAGATCGTCGGACGCGTGGGCAGCGCACAAACCCGATTTGAAGATACAACTGTCTTTGAAACGATTAATATTGATACCGAGGACCACTATTATTATGCCGTTGTACCTGTTGACGCAATCGGCATTATGGGAACACCGAGCATTGTCCCGAACAGTATCGTTCCAGAGATTGACGCAGTGAACGGAGCACCCACATTTTTCATTCAAACGCAGCCCCGCGGCACAGGTGAGTGGCAGGTTGAAGTGCAAAGCACACAGCCGTTACAAAGCGCACCACATCTAACGGTAGAAAGTCCCACTAAAGACGATTATACCGTTTTTCTTACACAGGAAACGGCGACGAAATGGATCGGAACACTCCGCACTAACGGATTTCCGCCGACAGGGATCTATCTTTACAAAATTCGAGGACAGACCCCCTCGGGTGCAACAGGCACCCAAATCTGGCAAGGGCAAACCTTCAACTATATCGCGAATAGCGCAGAACGAATTGTCACAGTCGCACCGAATCCGCTCTATGTAGCGCAAGGAAAACATCTGTCGTTCTATCCAAACGGATTAACCGTTGAAATCTACGACGCTTTCGGAAGCTTGGTTAAAGTCATCAACAACGCTTCCCAATGGGATTGCACAAACGCACGCGGTGAAATGGTCTGCACCGGACTCTACTTTTTCCGCGCAACCGACGGAAACGGATTCCAAAGCACCGGAAAATTTTGTGTGGTGAAATGATGAAAAGTTACCAGTTGTCAGTTATCAGTTGTCAGTTAAAGAGAAGTCTGATGCGTATTAGGAAACTCTTACTGAGAACTGAAAACCGCAGACCGAAAGCCATTCCCATTATACTTCTCCTGCTATTCCTCTGCAGCTGTGGCGACGAAGGACTCGTTGACCCACACGGTGAAATCACGCTACCGCCGCCGAATACAACCGGACGACTCCACGCAATTGACTTCCCGACAGATACAGGCTCCGCATGGACGTATATCAACGTGGATACCGATCAGGAATTCACGCGCCGCATTGAAGGAACACGCGATATCAGTGGAACAACGCATCGGCAGATGACCGTCAGCGAACTCAATCCCGTCGAAACTGACCAATTCAACTGGCAGGCTATTGATCATTTGGTCGCAAATGCTTTCTACCTTCGGTTAGATGCTGAATTCTTGGATATATTCCCATTCCCGATTTTTGCGACTTACTTCTCTAAGACCGCACAGGCACTCGAGGAATCCGCTTTCGACATTTTCGTGCCATCCTCTGCCAATACCGTTACGGTCCAACACGAAAAACATTTCCCGCCTCGCCTCCTCTGGGATTTTCCGTTGCAAGTCGGAAAGCAATGGGTGGTTTTTGAGAAAACCGTAGGTATACCCGTGAAAGTCACGCGTTATGTCGCTGAGAGAGATGTACAGGTCACCGTTCCCGCAGGTAGTTACACCACTTATGTCGTTCATGAGGAAGTGGTTTATGGAGATAGTCCAGAGCCGTCAAGTTTCTTGATTAGTCCACCCGCAATTTACTGGGTCGCGCCCTCCATCGGTGTCGTCCAATATAGATACAGCCGTTACCGCGCAACCGAAGAATTGTTTTCAGAGACCTTCGCCCTTAAAAGTTTCCATCTACCCGGACCTAATACCGATTAAAAAAAGAAGGAAAAGATTGGAAGATTGAAGAGTTATGAAAACCCTTGCACACCGGAATATCCCCATTACCATAATCGGTGGCGGAATACACGGTGTGTCTATTGCCCTTCGATTACTCCGTGAAGTCCCGACAGCAGCGAACCGGCTCGCAATCGTTGATCGCTATCCGCTGCCACTTACCCAGTGGCGACGCAAAACTGAACGTCAAGGGATGACCTTCCTCCGTTCTCCCGCAGTTCATCACATCACACCGGGCGCTCTCGATATTGTTGAATACGCAGAACACCACAACCGGACAACCGAACTGGCACCGCCTTATGCACAACCTTCCACCCAACTCTTTTGGGATTTCTGCAGGAAGATGCTTACTGAACTCGCAGCGTACCGAGTCTATCACCAGTTTGAGGTAGTAAAATTACGGTGGGACAAAGGCGCGGACAAATTTCCGTTCCGACTCATCTCAACGAACAGCGAAGGTTTTCGGAGCAGGTGTGTCATCCTCGCCATCGGTGCCGACGATTGCGCTTACATACCACTCGAATTTACGCAGTGGCAACGCCAATATCCTGAAACCGTTCTACACGCATCGCAATTCGCAATCAATAATGAAAACGAACAAGGCAGTGGCAGTAAAATTGTTATCGTTGGCGGGGGATTAACAGCAGGGACACTTGCCAAAAGTCTCAGCGAGCGCGGGCATAATGTGGTGTTAATCGCACGGAAAGCGTTGAAAACAGAGCAGTTCGATTTTCCGCCGATCTGGTTAGGTCCCAAAGCACTCACCGAATTCGCAAATGAAACCGATTTTCGGCGACGCTACGACATCATTCAGCAAAATAGAGGCGAAGGGAGTATTACCCCCGATATTATGCAGGCGTTAATGGACGCGCCAAATATTGATCTATATCCTGAAACTTTTATCCATAACATCGTCGCGACAGAAGAATGCCCATCAGCACAAAGGCTACAAATTGAAACGACGCGAGGTCTTATCACAAATGTGTCTCGCGTCATCTTAGCAACGGGATATCAATTTGATCTACGTCGTTACGGATTTTTAGCGGAATTAATCGCAAAACACCAGATTCCGATCGTCCGAGGTTTACCATGTTTGGATGACGATTTACAACTCTATCCTATCCAAAACCTCTTCGGTTCCGGCACCATCGCGCAACTCCAAATAGGACCGGCTTCAGGTAATATCGCTGGCGCGAGCCTCGCTTACGAACGCCTTCGCGAAAGATTGTGCTTGCACCTTAAAGAAGGTGGTTCCTGATATATAAAGTCCACAATTACAACGGTATTTACAACTGCTTCAAGAACGCAAATCCACCGCAGCCAACTTTTCCCAGCGTGGCAGAAATGCTTCTGTTAAGAAACTGTCAAGCTGCCAAATATTCTGCTGTGGATCTCTTTCAAAGAAAGTACCCATTGATAATACCAGAATATCTTTGAAACCGTACGGTGCTTCAATTTCTGATAGTGCTTTGTAGGTCTGAATAAGTGCAGTGTGGATTCGTAAAAAGTTCAGCCCCGCGAAGCTAAAGGCGTTCAGTTTCAAGTAACCGTCTTCAGTTTGTTCCCAAGACCATTCTGGTTGGTAAAAAGCGTGCAGCTGCGCCTTACAAAGTTCAACCGCGCGACTGAGAATTTGCGAAACTTCCTCGTGTTTCGATGCATCGTTTGGAATATCAAGTTTCTCGCAGATTTCCGCATGTAAGTCTTGTTGGGTTGACGCAGAGGTAACCCAGTTTTGGAAGAGTTCGGCGGCGTGTACAAAGCAAGTCCGGAGGTCTGCAAGTGTTAAGTCCAATTTGCTCGGAAACGCTTTGAGTAAAGAGGAACTCGGCAGTAGATGTTCCTGTTCAGGATAGAGTTCTAAGAACTTATATTCTACCACATCCGCCAACAGTTCCGCAAGAATAGGTGTAAAAGCTATGATTTCGCGCTCGTATAATTCCGCATCAATAAAGTGCTGCAGTTTGGCAGGATCAAGTTCTATGGTTCCGCTTTCCGTTTTGGCAAATGTGTCGGAGAACGAAGTCTGTTTCCCGAAAACGGATGCCGTTTCCGCTAAAGAGAGTGGACGTTGGAATAATGTCAATGCCGTGTAAGGCACTTCAAAATCAAGTAGACTTTCCTGCCACTGATGGCCCCAAGTATCGTGGATTAGATATTTGTCGAGTTCTGCTAAAGGAAGCACGCCTATCATCCGTGTCAGTGTTGACGTGATTAATTCCAGAGGTAGTTCGGTGTCAGTGACAATCTCCTGACGCAAAGTTAAGTCTAAATCTTTTGCATTAAAAGTTCCGAACACAGGGAAATGTGCAAAAGGTTCGACCTCCCAAATTTTTCGGAGAAATTTTTCAGAGTCGGTTTTGGAGGCTTCCGACGTATCGTTTTCCTCATGCTGTTTAGATGCGTCTGGTTTCTCTATCGGTTCGGTTGGAAGGCAAAAATAGAGCGCGGAGGATGTTTTCACCAATTTTACCTCACCGACTTCAAACGGGGCACCCGGATACAAAGCCCGAAAGATTCGTAAAATATCCGCATCCAGTTTCGGATTATCGGACACTAAGTTGAAGCGTGTCTCTAAACTCTTCATAATTTGATGCCGATGATTGAGTGGACGGGCGCGCATAGACAGGTCCCGATTAAGTCTATCCACTGTTCCCGAATTCAGATTGAATGCTCGTTGAAGCGCATTTTTAAGTTTCTCGCGCCTCGCCAAAGATACCGGCGCATCCGGTGTAAAGAGTGTAAAGATTTTAGAACCGGCGGTATCTAAATTTTCTATTTCTCGATGATGCACCAGAGCAGGATAGTGTTCAAGTGCCAACCAAACAGCCTCAACAAACGCAATATCTAAAGTCGCTTCATCACAGTCGGATGGCACGTGTCGCAAGTGAGAACGCGTGTCCGCCAACAACGCATTGTGCTGTGTATAGAACGTTTTGAGTGTTTCGCTTAGATCGTTTTGTTGTTCTTTTTTTGCTTTATTGATTTGCTGCGCGAGTGCTTCAAATTGCTTTAAACGTTCTAAAACAGGTGCCCAGCAGTTGGGTATATTGTCGTAGTGCCTTATGTGAACTTCCATAAATTTCGTCCTTTACGCTTTATCTTTTGTTTCGAGTGTGTCGTAATCCTGTGTTGGTGTTAATTCACGTATCTTCGCGTCAACCTGTTTCGCAAAAGCGAGACTTTCATCAAGTTCCGTGCGCAAGCGTGTGAGCTCTGTCTCATCGCTTTCAGGGTTGAGTGTCAGCACCCGAGCATAGAGATGTGAGAGTTGAATAATCGTCTGCTGCACGTCTTCAATCTGTTGTTCGCGGTGTTGGTGAAGGACGCTTTTGACAGTCGTTCCGAGTTGTGTATCCGTAGATTTTCGATGCATCTTAAGTGTATCTTTCAGACAATGCACCGCTTGTGTAAAGAGTTCTGAAACTTTGTCTGTAATGTCAGCCTTAACGTTAATCGGAAGTGTACCCATCCATCCATCACCACCGGCTTCCTCCTGAAAGGATTTGTGCAAGGCACGGAGCTCTCCAAGCATCGTTTCTGTTCGGGCATCACCATCGGCTTCAAGCTGTTCGTGTAAAATGTTGAGTTCTGTCTCTTGAGTGTGCTGCACTTCCTGAAGGATCTCGCGATGAACCTGTTGCGCTATATCGTCCGTACCGGTTGCCCACTTGCTAATCAGGGCACCAATAGGAACTAAGGTACTGAGAATAGCACTACCGAATAGATACAGAATTTGCGGCTCTAAGTTGAGTATCCAAGATGCAAAGGCGATGGAGACTCCCCCAGCAAAAGGGAAGACAACGGAAGGGTTACCGAGAAGATGGAGTAAGAATTTCCTCCGAAACAATTTCCGATCAATCAATTTCTTTTATTAGTTATCAGTTGTCAGTTGTCAGTTAAAGAGGACTCTGATTCAGTCAAACCACCTCTTTCTTAACTGACAACCGAAAGGTTTTTCGCAGAAAAACCGTACTGACAACTGATAACCATTCCTCTATTCCTCAATACGGTTTTCCAAGGAGCTCGAATGTGACGCTTTGTGCCGCTGCCCCGCGCATCTTGCTGGAAGTCCGAGTACTCGCAATCGCGCGGATGCGATGATTTGCGATGCCAAAATTTCTCAAAGCTGCTGCCGCTGCCTCAGCACGTTGTGAAGCAAGAACCCGATTCGCTGCAGGGTCCCCTTCCTGACGTGTGTGTCCTACCACTCTGAGATAGTACTGCGGAAACGATTTCAAATTTCCAGCGAGCTCTTTTAACGCACGTTCACTCCCTGGGAGAATCCGAGCGTTCCCACGTCCGAATTGGATCGGCTCCACTTTCATCGCCGCGACAGGCGCAAGTGTATTCCAGTTTGTATCAGAAAGTGGGTTCAGTGCCGCCTCCTCTCGAACCTGTTCCATCGGCGTTGAGCCAGCGAAAATATCACCTAACCCATCGTTGCCACTCGCATTCAACATGCCAGGGTGGAACTTATCGTGATGAAGCGACCGCAAAATACCCTCAAAGAAAAGCTGCTCATAATTTCCTGATGCTGGATCCGCAGGGATCGAATTCGTTTGCACAAGGACCTGTGTAATCTTAGCGATCATTGTTTCCAACCGTTCTGTACCTTTCGCTTCCGTAGAGGGAATCACACCGAAATGCGCATAATTCTCAACGGTGTTCCGCCACTCAATGCCCTTGACCAATTTATCTGTTTCATTTTGGTTAAGTGAGTCCCCATACTGCTTGGCATCCGCTTGGATCAAGGCGGCTAACCCACCCGGTTGGTTGTTGTAGTCATAGTTTGCCCGGAGATACGCTTGAACAACGTGCGTGACGAGTTCACGTTGCGAGTCCAAAAATTCACGCTGAATCACTAACACATCGACAATATAGCCTTTCAGCTTTGAACTGTCCAGGAGCAGATGCACACCATCTATGGTGAGGGCTTTTGTCACATAAGGTTCCCAGAGGACATAGGCGTATGGGTCATCTGGGTCAGCCGACTTAAGTTTCTTGTAAGCATCTTCAGCGCCGTTTGTTTCCACTGCCCACGAAGAAGGTAAACTCGGAAGACTCATCTTGTTAATCATAATCTGAGCGAGCGTTTCACTCGGTGAATCCGGTGTCAGCACGATACGCGCTCGCGGATTGCTCAAACTCGGTATTTGCGGGACACCGCGCTTATACGCAACGATCGCATCCGCACCCTTAGATTCATCAATCACAAGGACAATTGAACCTGGGAACTCACCAATGACGCTACCTGTCTTCAGGTAAGCATCAATAGTAAACACCGCCATCTGAACTTTGCCACTTTTCAGCGCACGCGCGCGACCTACATAGTCGGCTTTATCATCAATGAATGTCAGTTTAATCCCTTGACGATCCAAAAGGTTTTGAACAGCAGGCGAACGCAGGATCGCATACCCAGGAAACGAGTCGTGTGCAACCTTGATGGTGTGGGCATACCGCTGTGTACTCGTCTCTTTAACGAGATCGCCGCGAAGCCACGGCTCAACAACAAATTTGTAAACCAACCCGATTATACCGATGATAATCAGCCAACTTGCCGCTGCGATGATAATCCGTTTTTTCTTTCCTGCGTCCATAGTTCTATTTCCTATTTCTGAGAATCAAGAAACCGACAACGGCTATTACGATCAAGACGATAACAAACCACGGCAGACCTTGACTTTCAGTGCCCTGCCGTTGCGGAGTTGGTGTTTGTCTCGGTGTTGTCGTTTGTTTCGGTGTCGGCTCTGCCTGTTTTACAGCAATCGCCGTATTGCTTGGCGGCGTTGTGAGCCGTTGAATCAGATCGGCGGCGATTTCGTCTGAAAGCGGCGCAATGTATTCAAAAGCATCTTCACCACCAACGTCCGTACCCGTATCACCCGTTTCCGCAAGAATCTGAGATACTGCCGCTACCAATTCTCCCGGATTGTCTGCCTTGCGGTAACTATCTACAATTTTTGCCAACATGTGATCGGTTTGCATATCAACACCAATCACATCAATCCGAATCTGCCGATTAAGGATTTCAGGCGTGTAATGTCTGACTTTGTCGGCATCCGAAGCCTCGCCATCTGTGACAACTAACAACCGATAGTTACCGTAGTTATACTGTTTTTCGCGTTGTTCAAGGAGACGGTTCGCACCGATGCGGATATATCTCCCCAGCGGCGTATTACCGCTCGGTTGTGGTAACTGAATCGCTGCTGTCAATTTTTGCGTGTCCTTCGCTCCCAACGGGTACACCCATTCGCTTTGGATATTAGCACCGCTAAACACCAATAATCCGATATGTGTGTCGTCTGGAACTTTCGAGAGGACTTCCAAGAGTGCCGCCTTCGCGGCTTCCATCTTCGACTTTGTCTGGTCACTACTAAACTTCTCCTGCATTGAACCGGAGGCATCAAGAATCACAACGATGTTATCTTTATGAATCCCGTCCTCAGCACTGCAAATCTGGAGACCGAAAATGAACAGACTCAGTAGCAGAACCAATCGTGTGCCGGATCCGGCTGCCATAATACATTTCATAAGGTACCCTATCCGCGGAGTGGCTATCATTTATCGCTTTTCAGAGGTTCTTTTAACTGATGACCGATAACTGACAACCGATAACTGTTAAAAATCAAAATCAGAGGCTGCAACGGCTTCCGCTGAAACTTTAATCAACGCAAATTCAACGCGCCGGTTTTCTGCTGCCTCCGCAGGGCTCGTCGGCTTTGCTATAACAGGCTCCTTAATCCCGACACCTACCGGCACAATCTGCTCCGGATCAATGCGTGCGTTTTTGCGACGTGCATAGGAGATGATCGCATCTTTAACGGCTTGACCCCGCTGCTCAGAAAGCTTCAGCGCAGCGCGCATGACTTGATACGGACTTTCTACATTCGTGCCGTCATCAAATTTCTTCTGCTGGATCAGACGGATCAGGTTCCCAGTGTCTTCCAAACTAAACGACTTACCATCCATAAAATATTTGTAATTTCCGCGCGTGCCTGTCCGTTTCAAAATACCTGTACTGAGCCCTGTTTTAACCAAGATACTCAAGGTTCGAGACGGATCACTGTGTCCTTTTATCGCTATTGCAGCATTCCCATATTTTGAAGCCAATTCAACAACTCTGTCGAATTCTTCGCGGTACTGAGCATCACTAAAGGTGTCTTGATTCGCATCAAATTGAATCGTGAATGAGATAAGCGTCTTTTCGTCCAACACAGCATCTTCATTGAACGACTCAATCTCTGCACGAACGGTCTCTTTTTTGAAACGCGTCTGTTTCAGTTGCGTTGGAGCCGTAACAGTCGTTGTCAGGAGATTCTTAAAGGTTGGCGCATTAAAATTTAGATCGGATGGAATCATGGCATATCTCTGTTTTGCGAAACCCCAGTTTACCGCCATATCCAATCCCGCTTTGTTGAAACCTTCAAATCCTGTGATTGTGTTGCTCGGATCGTTGAAGAAGGAGATATTGCCGGGTTGTCCAACGAACGTACAATCTGCGATTAAGCCGTGCGCATCCTCTTCAAGTGTGGGCAATACCTCTTTACCGTAGATGTTCTGCATCATCGTCAGGAGCTGCGTATATTTTTCCGATCCGCCCCTTTCGTAAGCTTTTTTCAGCGTCACGACCTCTTCGGCACCTTTTAGATAACCCGCGAAAAAGCGTTCAACAAACGGTTTGTAAGCATCGTAAAAATCTTTGCGACAGGCATAGACATCCGCAATAGAACGAGAAAGCGTCGCAGTACTAACGACGACCCGTGCATCTTTGACGGTGCCTTCAGCACCTGTCCCCGTGTTTTCAGGACCGCCTGTCAATCCAATCATATCCGGCGTTATCACAAAACAGCCAGCGATCGTCGCGTCGTTTCGGAAACGTTCTGCCGGCCCCTTGGCACCTGTTAACTCGTCCACCCAGACAATTTCCACCTGCGACTTTGAAAGACGCGCAGTTTTCAGCATATCATAGAGCATCCCTACGTGTGGACCGCCCTTTTGTATGGCGATCTTTTTACCGCGGAGATCAGAAATCTTACGAATGTTAGAACGACCAACGAAATGGTCACCCGCTGACCACGTCAATTGTCCAAAAATAACCGGTTTTGTGCGAGCATCTTTTCCCACAACTTCGCTCGCCTGTGCGATCATCCTAAAAGTACCGCGTAGGAATGGTGTTTTGCCTGAAATATAGTCGCGGACCTGTTGCTGGAAGTTATCCCCCGGCACTAACTTGAGATTCATCCCCAGTTCTGCCATGATAGTCCCCGGACGCGTCGTCACCCCGCCGTTCGCATGAAAAAGTGCCGCCTCACCGCCCCATGTGATATAGGGCACCGTCAAGGGTGCTATCCCTTTCACCTCTTGAACTGTAACAGGCCCCACTGCATCTGAGAACAGTTCTTGCGCGTTTGCATGCAAAGCAAGAAAAATAAGCAGTGCTATGAGACAGAACAGCGTCCGTTTTTGGTTTAACTTACAAGCCAGCCTAAAATGCTTTTTCATTATTTTCTCCCTCGTTTTGAGTCCTAAGTTATAAGGGGTTGGTTATAAGTAAGATGGGTTCTAATGAACTCAAACCTCTTTCTTACGACTTATAACTTATAACCCTTCGGTCGTTATCGGGACAGCGCATAAGCGACGACGTTCATCCCTTGTTCAAATGCCCATTCCATCTGCTCCCTGCCTCCCGGACTGCACGGTCTACCTTCCCAGGCACAATTCAGATCGCTCGGACAGAAGTAAACCATCACGCGGTCGCCATCCATAATCGCTTCATCGTGATCGCAGATACTCGGAATAAATTTATCGCCGCCGAGGTACTCATCATGATCGTAAAGCGTGTGATAAATCGGATGGCTTATATCTAAGCGTTCCAACTTCTTTTCTGGGAAAACTTTACGGAGCATCTCATAGACGTGTGGACGTAAACCGCCGCGTCCGCCGTTCAAGCGCGCATCACAATCTTCAACGTGAAGGAAACCGCCACGCTCAAAATAATCTCGCAGCTTACGTATCTGTTCGTTAGAAAGCCGAATCCCGCGATGCCCTGTCATATAGAGAAACGGATACGCAAAGAGACCTTCATCATCTATATCAACGTATTGTGGATATTTACGAACCTCAACGTCAATTGTCGTATTTTCAGCCAGGATCTCCGCGAATTTTAAATCCGATGGCCAGCCCCGGTAATAGTTGACGATGTTCGTGTACCAATCACCACCTGGGTACTTGAGTCGCACAAACGTGAACTTCTCGCCTGTCGGATTCATCTCAGGATAGTGATGTTCAATGATGCCGTACCGTGTACCGTAATGAATATCGCGTGTCGCATCGTACGGGATATATTCTCGGAACCCGCCGCCAAACTGAGCCTCGGCAGGCAAAATGAGTCCACCCGCGGCAATCGCGGAGGCAGCAAGTCCAACAGAGCCTTTGAAAAAGGAACGTCTCGACAGTAAATTTGATTTTGATGCTACATCAGATGTACGGTTCGTTTCGATAGATTCCGGAACTTTACTGTTCTTTAGCACGGCTTTTCCCTCCTATTCCGACCTGTTTTTTGGCAATTCAATTTGTTTTGCAATCATATCAATACTTGGCGAGCGATTTATTATCTATGGAGTATTCCTAACTCTATTATACCTTAAGATTTTAAAAAAATCAAGATCGCATCTGCAATTGCGCGTCCTTGTGGTTGCGGCATCGGACGAATTCGGCGGTTCCCGCGCCCAGGTCTCATATTCCGCGCCGCTCGCGCCCTTTCTGGACTCGGTCTCCCACGCGAAACTTGTTGCTGTTGATCTGCTTCCGGTGTCGGCTTGCCACGCGAAACCTGTTGTGATGGACCCTTCGCACCAGGCTTCGCAGCAGCATCCGCTTTCTTGACACTCACGACTTCGTCCTGAATGACCAACATTGATGAATTACCACCATCAAGATTAAGCGCATCCGTCGCACCCCATTCCAAAAACAACTCCGAAAGGCGAGTTAACATAACACCCCGTCGGACACCTGCCGCTGCTGCCGTTATTGTTACAAAAAGGAGCGTGCCATCTGCCTTTTTACCGATCGCTGTTCGCGGATGCCAAAAACTATGAAACGCTTGATCAAAACCCTCATGCTCGTACGCTTGTGTCGAAGGAGCAATACCATCCCGCAGTAGCAACGGACCACCGCCGATAATATGCGCAAAACCGCGCCATAAATTACTGTCCCCGACACGTTCAGGAATGACCGTCTCACGAATCTCGACAACATCACCTTGTTTGAGGTGTCCTAATAGATCCACACGTCTCCTACCACTCGCGGATAGGATATAACCGTCTGCTGGAATGCGCGAACTCCCTTGCTGGTTGTAGATACCGGTTACTTCTCCGTCTCTCACAACTACCTCTACACCATCTGACATTGTCAACGTTACGGCATGGAAATGTGGACGGTAAATGACCAATTCGCTTCTACCACGACTCCGATTTATACCATCAATTGGCAACGTCTCTCCGTTCGGCAGGATGAGTTCCAACAGTAAGGCGATCCTGTCGATGTACGTCTCAATTTTCCCATCCACTGTCCTAAAACCGATGACGGCTCTCCCCTGTTCCGGTTCACTGACCCATTCGCCATCAATTTTCAGCGCGCCAACAGACTCTCCACGGAACGTCCCCGACATCTCAAAGAAACCGCCGTTGATCGCAGCAAACGCCTTGTGCCGCCGGGCAAGCGATACCAACGATTCTGTCCCGATACCCGCACTCAGCGCACGATAGGGTCGGACATCCGCGGCATCCGGTGATACCGCAAGGATGTTCGTCAGCACACCGTTGTCTAATATCTGGCGATGGACAATCCCTTGCGCAACCGATTTCGTCACATCGCTCCGCTCAGGATCGGTATAGGAACGAAAGTAGTCGGTTATTTTGCTAAACTCAACCGTCCGACCTGCCCAAATGCCAAGACAGAAGATGAATAATAAACTAACAAGTGTAGATATACGGGGATGGCGTTTAATGAAACGGAAACATCGCCGTCCTAAATAGGTAATATCAAACATTTTTTAATTATTCCTTGCGTTTCGGTGAAGCTGGATCTGGGATTTGATGTTCATTTCCGTAGAGCCGTCCTCCACTACGTTACGGACTACGCGATTAGGTTTAAGATTCTTCACAAGTTGGATAATGTACGCGTTACTTCAAAAGGAAAGCTGATAATAGGACCTACACAAGGTATTGGTAGGTGCCGTTTCCAGGAAAAACCCCATCGTGTGGTAATGGACCGTGATGTTGTATGAATCTTGTCTAAAAAGTTTCAAAAGCCGTAGCACGTAAGAAGTGGAGTGCCGATTTGAGGAGCGTACACAAAAGCCTAAATACACGCGATTTAACCGCAAGGTAAATTAAAAATCCGTTTCTCCCATTCGTCGCATGTCGCGTGAGTCCGCCGAACCGAGGCACCGATATAGTTTGTTGGATCACGAAGTGCAGCACGCTGCGGTTCCGTCAACTTTTCCAAGAAAGGTTGGAACGTCTCATCTTCCCACAATAGCGTCGTCAGGCTCTTTCCCGTCTGATGTACCTGTCCGATTAACTTCCGGGTGTGATCATAAGCATCCGGGAATCCGTAATACGCCATTAACAGATAGATCGGCTCCGCAATCGTATCCTCAGCACTGAGTGAGAGGTTGCGTCGCATATTGTCTGCTTTGACATCCATCTCGTCTAACGCGCGTCGAAGTCGATAGATCGCATAATCAAACGCTGTGAACAGTTCCGTCACGAAACGGCTTGATGCCGAATTCGTCAGGTCGCGTTGATGCTCTAAAATGCTATCCATAAAGACGGTCTGCATACGTGGCACAAACGCCTTCCACATACTTTTAATGTTCTCGTAGGCTTCTGGATTCACTTTGTGTGGCATCGTTGATGAACCCACCAATTGTGGATTATATTTTCTCCCTACCTCCGCGATTTCAGTCCGATAAAGGTGCCGCATATCGTCAGCAAAGTTCGCAAGCACCGTATACGCCGCCGTAACCTGATATGCCAAATCCGAGATAAACTCCGGTTCGACACACTGTGTTGATGTGTGCGTATCCGACGGTTTTAAACCTATCAGTGCAAGGAAATCCGCTTCAATCTGCTCCGGATTCTCATGAATCAGGGTGAGTCCATTAAACGCCCCGACTGCACCTGAGAATTGACCGCGTAGGTTTTGACCCGCCTCGTGAATCTTTTCGATTCGGGTGCCGAGACGACTGATGTAAAGTGCCAACGAATAGCCAAACGTTATCGGTTCCGCGTGTTGTCCATGTGTCCTACCGATTTGCACGGTCTCTGCGTGTTCACGCGCCAACGTGATAAGTTGCTGCACCAACGCAATCATATCAGGGACAATAACGTTTTCAGTCAACGCCTTGAACCGCAACGCGGTAGCAGTATCCAGAATGTCCGCCGAGGTAGCAAACAGATGGACATAAGGACGCGCTTCCGGACTAATCTTTCGACGGATGACATTAACGAGCGAACGGATGTTGTGCCGAATCCGCGACTGCTCCTCGTAGACCTCTTCCGCTGTTACCAGATCCACTGCCGCTTCCACTTCATCAGCGATCGCTGATGTGCAGACACCATAATTTGCTAAAGTCCGTACCAACGCCGCCTCTACCTTCGCCTGGGACGTAACGTATCCCGCTTCAGAGACATAAGGCAGCAACCGTTTCATAAAATCTGGATCGCCGCCATAATATCTGAAATCCAGTGGACTGACGGCTTCGTAAAGTTCCATAAAATCTTTTCTCCATTATAGTAAAGCCCGCAAATAATTTGACATATTCTGATATTTATGGTATCCTCTAAGTCTTATGAGTTATTCCTCAGATTTCCGCAAATGCGTGCTTGACTTCGTTAAGAATGGCGGTAGTAAAGCCGAAGCTTCACGACGATTTGGCATCTCTCGAACTATCATCTATGACTGGTTGGCTGCTCAAGACCCGTTGACCTGTAAAAAACCGGGGCCTCAAGGCCCTCGAACCCTTGATTATCAAGCCCTCAAGCAACACGTCGCTGATTTCCCAGATGCCACCCAACAGGAGCGTGCTGACCATTTTGGTGTCTCGAAACATGGTATTTGGTATGCGTTGAAAAAACTCAATATCACGCGAAAAAAAAGACCACGACCTACAAAGAACAGTGTCCAGTGAAACGCCAAGAGTATCTCTCAGCACTTCAGCAAGAGACAGAAAAGGGCAAAAAACTGGTTTATCTTGACGAGAGTGGTTTCAGTGAAACCGATTTCCGTCGGTATGCTTATGCCCCGAAAGGGATGCGTGTTGAAGATAAAGTGTCAAGCCATAGGTATACCACCACGACTTTGATTGCAGCACGTCTTGATGGCTGTTTCACGGTGCCTCTGCTTTTCGAGGGCAGTTGTGATAAGATTGCTTTCAACACGTGGCTTTCGCAGATGTTATGTCCATTGCTTGATGATACCCACGTTGTGATTATGGATAATGCTTCTTTCCATAAAGGTTTAGAGACAGCGGCCTTGATCCGGGCTTCGGGTGCGAGTTTGTTGTTTTTACCGCCCTATTCCCCGGAGTTGAACCCGATTGAGAAGGATTTCGCCATCATCAAACGGAGACGTCAATACAATGCTGAGGCATCTATTGATGATATTATAAAAGTGTATAATTAATTATGGGCTTTACTATAAGTCGGAGGAACCCTCCGCTTTTCTCTTTCCGTTTTTATTTATTATACCGAAAAATAAGGCGAAAGTAAAGTGTTTTGTCACATTCAATAAATCACTCTACCCCTCTATCCATTTTCAAATCAAATGTCTACATCTCTGCTAAATGCTCTCTATTGATAGTTGATGGCTGACGGCTGATTGCCCTCCAAAAGCAATAAGACTTGACTTTTTTTCTCCGATGTAGATAATGAGGTAAACGTCTAAGCGATACGCGAATGCGCGGATTATATCCCTCGTGAACGGAGGCACAATTATGGCAGCACAACGTTTTTTGACAGCGGAGCAGGGCGTTGAACAACTTCTGAAGGCGACACCACCCCTCCATTTTGATGGCACAACCGAGCAGGACTGGGAAGAATGGCGAGACAAATTTCAGCGCAATCTCATTAACGACCTCGGACCGGCACCAGAAGTGATACCATTAGAGGTTGAAACTTTGGAACGAACACAGCTTGATGGATACACGCGGGAAAAAATTATCTTTAACCCCGATCCCTTCTCATCTATTCCAGCATACATCTTAACGCCAGACGGTGCAAATGCAGAGAATCCGGCACCCGCAGTCCTCTGCGCACACGGGCACGGTATCGGTAAAGATGGCGCAGTCGGTGTTGTAGGGGACTATCAAAAACAGTATGCGGTTGAATTAACCAAACGTGGATTTGTAACACTCGCACCGGATTGGCGATGCTTCGGTGAGCGGAAGGACCGTGATGAGTGGGTCCGACGACCGAGTCGAGATGGATGCAACGTCGCCTATCTCGCCTTCGGATACTTCGGATACCAACTCCTGCGACTCAACATCTCCGATGGACAGCGATGTTTAGACTACCTCCAATCGCGTCCTGAAGTTGACAGTCATCGCTTGGGATGTATGGGATGTTCCTTTGGCGGGACTATGACGACCTACATTTCCGCTTTGGATCAACGCGTCAAAGCAGCGGTCATCGTCTGTTATCTCAGCACAGTCACAGACGCACTCAATGACCGAGGACGCGGCAATACCTGCGGTTCACAGTTTATGTTCGGGCTACGGAAGGCAGGCGACATCGCAGACGTAGCAGGATTGATCGCGCCGCGGTCTTGTATGGCGCAAATCGGTTCGGACGATATGTGTTTCATTGAAGCGGATGCGTTACAAGCATTCAAACAGGTAGAGAAAATCTACGCTGCATCGGGGCAAAGCGATAGGTTAGTCTTGGACCATTTCCAGGGTGAACATGAAATCAATCTGGAAACCGGCATTCAGTTCTTACAGGAACGCTTGTAATACCATTAGGACTTACGCAGGCTGCTCTTTTGTAGCACAAACATCCCTGTTTGTGGCAGGAGACATTGTGTTTTCCGAAAATTCTCATCTAACAGAACGGAAAACCGAAGTCAAAATTGCGTAAATCCTGACCATTTCTAATAGGATTTACGCGAACACATCTGCGGGGTTTTTGCAAACGCTAAAATCCAATGCAAAGAAAGTGTTTTTCAGGGTTTGGAACCCCGCCTGACACAAGCAGGATGTAGTAATCCGTTTGTCCTTATCGCGTATCCGTTCAGAAAAGGCATAAATGCAATATTTACTTTCAGAATTTAACTTTTTTGAAAACAATATGGATGTTTATACTTCAAACAACCGCAGATAATCGTCCAACGTCTCAACACGGCGAATGCAGGTAAGTTTGTCGCCATCAACAAGATATTCCGGCGGACGCATCTTTAGGTTATAATTAGAACTCATGGCGTGGCAGTAAGCACCCGCATCGCAAACGACGAGTCCAGCACCCTCGTGTGGTGCAGGAAGCGAACGCGCTTTGCCCAAGAAATCTGCGGATTCACAGACGGGACCGACAATATCGTACATCTCTACCGCCCCCTCAACAGGTTCAATCAACTGGATATGTTGATAGGTATCGTAGAGACTCGGACGGATAAGCTCCGACATACTGCCATCTGTGACGATGAAATGCTTGTTCCCATTTGTCTTCACACCAATAACGCGATTGACAAAAACAGAGGCGTTCCCGACAAGTGAACGACCCGGCTCAATAATGAGCGTGATGTCCTCAGGCAACAGATCGCGGATGGAATCAATAAGATCGGACGGTGTCGGAATCTCTTCACCCGTACGCTCGTAGTCGATCCCCAGACCGCCGCCGATATTCAGATAACGCAACGAAAAACCTTCCGCTTCAATGGCGCGAATGAAACCGAGCATCACTTCAGTTGCATCTCGGAAGATACGCACCTTCTTGATTGTCGAACCGAGGTGACAATGCACACCGACTAAGTTCAACAAACGATCTTTGCGAATTTCGTCTAAAAACCAGTTGAGCCGCTCATTGCGGATACCAAACTTGGAATTTTTCATGCCGGTGGAGACATACGGATGCACCTGTGGGTCCACATCCGGATTGATGCGGATAAGCACATTCGCTGGCGTGTCAAGGTCCTTCGCTGTCTGCTGAATGTGTGCCAAATCAAATTCACTGTCAATGTTAATCAACACACCGTGTTTAACAGCAAGGCTCAATTCCTCAAGCGTCTTACCATTCCCATTTAGAATTGTCCGTCTCAAATCGAATCCCGCCGCAAGTGACATCCGTAATTCATTTCCGCTAACGAGAACCGCGCCACTACCGAGTTCGCTGAGACGTTTCAGAAGGGTGAGATTGTTGTTTGCTTTAATCGCATAGCCGATGATGGAGTCGATCCCCTCAAGGGCTTTCTGATATGCAGTGTAATTCGCCTCTAACTGCGCGAGGCTGTAAAGATAAAATGGACTGTAGGGTACCTGTTCTTGAATGTCTTTAACTCTCAATTTTTCGCAGTAGAGATACCCATCTTTGTAATGAAAACTCATAATTATTGTTAATATGCCTCTTCAATCCAGTCATTATCGTGGTCTGGATTATAGGTTAATCCCTTTCTAAACATCAATCCCAAAAATCACAATTCTGACTAATACTCACGTTTATGCCAATCGTCTTCCCAGAGATTGAACGAACCTTCGCGATACGGGTGTTCGGCAATAAGATCCTCATTCAATTCCATACCGAGTCCAGGTCCATCAGGCAGAGTAAAATAACCGTCAATGACTTCTGGACATCCCGTTGCTGCCTCTTTAACCCACGCCTCAGAGAAATCGTTGAAGTGTTCTTGAATCTTGAAGTTGGTCGTGCAAGCAGCGAAGTGCAAGGCGGTTGCTGTGGAAACCGGTCCACCCACATTATGCGGTGCAACGGTCATATAGCACATATCTCCCATCGCTGCGATCTTCTTGGTTTCTAAGAATCCGCCTGTCTGTGTAATGTCAGGTTGCAGGATGTCTGCTGCTTGTAGGTTAATCAACTCGCGATACTCATACTTGTTATGGAGCCGTTCACCCGTAGCGACAGGCAGGTTAATCTTATCAGCAGCTTTGGCAAGCGCGGCGATATTATCCGGCGGCACAGGTTCCTCAACCCAACTCGGTTGGAACTTCTCTAATTCCGACGCAATCTCGATCGCCGTATACGGACTAAACCGACCGTGCATCTCAACAAGGATTTCGACATCCGGTCCGACAGCATCACGCACCGCTTCAACAAGTCCCACAGACTTCAACTTCTCTTCATAAGAAAGCTCGTAATAGCCTGCACCGAACGGATCAAACTTCAGTGCTCGATACCCTTTCTCAAGCACTCTTTTCGCTGCAGCGTGGAACTCTTCCGGTGCGCGCTCAACGCGGTACCAACCGTTCGCATACGCCTTAATCTTATCGCGGCAGGCACCACCGAGCAACCGATAGACAGGTTGATTCAGTGCTTTACCGATAATGTCCCAACATGCGATCTCAATAACGCTAATGCCGGTTGCGACGATTTCACCGGCGCGACCGTAGTCATCGCGAAAAAGTCGCTGGTAGAGATCCTCCGTATTAAACGGATCGCTCCCGATGACGTGCCGCTTCTTCGCACCATCTATATAAGCGACAAGCGCATCCGTACGGTTATTCATCCGCACCTCGCTAATGCCGGTCAACCCTTCGTCTGTCTCAACTTTGACAAAGGTTAAATTCCGCCAACTCGTTCCCATCACCAAAGTCTTTACATCTGTAATTTTCATATTTTAATTTATACACCTCTTTACTGTACTAACTTCGCGCTTCCGCTTCGGTCACACTCCGCTGTCCGCTCCGTTGTGTCGGTGCCGGTTCGATCGTCGGAGCTTCCTCACCCGCCTCTAACATCCGCCGAATGAGTCGTTCCCGCATCACCTCTGTAACCGGTTCATGCGATTGAAGTCCAATCAGGTTTCGCAACTCGTACGGGTCCGCCTGAAGATCGTAAAGGTACTGTTCCACGTAACGATCTGATCCAGCGTCTCTACCGCCGTTACTATTCGGCGCATCTACACCGTATTTCCAACGTTGTGTCCGCACGGCGCGGCCGACTTGTGCTTCGCTAATTTGAACGAAGACCTCCTCTGGCCAACCCTCCGTTTCCCCGCGTACCAACGGCATAATGGACTTGCCTTGCATCTCAGCAGGCACTTCTAAACCTGCTGCATCAAGGAGCGTCGGCGGAAGGTCTACAAGACTGACAAGCTCTTGGAGTTGTCCACCACCGATGAAATCGCCGCCGTGAAACGCTGTCGGCACACGGATAGAACTCTCATGGCACGAACGTTTATATTCGCTGTTACGGGTCTTGAAATGACATCCGTGGTCAGACGTAAAGAGGATAATCGTGTTGTCAAGCAGATGGAGACTTTTGAGCGCATCCAGAAGGCGACCGAGTGCTTCGTCCAACCTTTTCACCATACCGTAATAACCGCCTAAATGCTGATGCGTCGAACCACCCAGTGCTGCCAGATCCGGCGGTATCCACTTCCCAGTATACCGTTCTCGGTAACCGTCTGGAGGCGGATAATCGTCCAAATGGTTCTGGTGGTGCGGTTCGATGTATGATGTAAAAAGATAAAACGGATCGTTTTGGTGCTGATCGACATAGCGGATCACTGCATCAGTGAGCGCGTCTACACGATACCCCGGAAGGTCAACCGGTTTATTGTCGTTATTATAGAGTGTCGTCTGATATGCATCGGAGGTGAATTCAAGGACGTTGGATGCTAACCAGTAATCATACCCGCCACGATGCTCCGTTGGCACAGGTCCTGGGCCAGCACCACTGCGGCTATAAAGGTGCCATTTACCGATATATCCGGTCGCGTAGCCTGCTTCACCGAAATGGTGTGCAAGCGTCTTGAGGTTCGGGGATAATGGAATACCGTTTCGGAAGCAGCCCGTACGCGTGGCATATAACCCCGTCTGGAGACAGGAGCGCGCGGGACCGCAGACCGGTTGGCACGTAAATGAACGCCGGACATGTGTCCCGCGCTGTGCCATACGATCGAAGTTTGGGGTCAGGTCAAGCGGGTTACCGTGTAAACCGGAGGTGTCCCACCGCTGTTGGTCCGTAAAAAAAACGATAACATTCGGTTGATTTATATCTTGTGGCATATCTTTGCTTTCCTCTCTGTTCAGGTTTGGCTTACCTCATTTTAAGAGATTTCCAGCCAGAAGTCAAGCGGAAATTTTGCCAAAAAGATTGTTCAATGTTATCTCGAATGCACATTAATCCGGTGAAACTTGTTTATACCCCTGCGGTAACGGTTTGTCAGCAACGAGCGCAGATTTCAGCGGACGGACGTGTCGGCAACTGCCGCGGTGTGTGAATCCCGGACAATCGCATGTTACATCTGTACCGACAACCTCCAGCGTATAAAACTTGCCTTGCTGCGATGAACTTTCAGCGTGATAGATACTCCGCTCAGGACCCGCAAGGACTTGTGCTAAGGTACGGATCGCTTCTTCGGAATATGGACGCAACTGTGCACGCGTCGCTTCGCGGAGATGTACTGCATTCTCTTCGAGGTAGACATCACTCGCTTTTTGAAGTACACCCAGGAGTTCTGGTTCCTCAACATCAGCAGTATGTACGGAGAGCGCATTCATCATCCGTTTAAGTTCACTGAGGACATCGGGCTCCAGCGCACCGTCTTCGCCAGGTATCAAGAGTTTGCCTTCAACAAGGGAATCCATCAACGCTGCTTTCGTCTCCAATACCGTTTTGACGAATTCATCTACTGTCCCACGCGCGATCATATAGGTGACATTAACTAACCCTGTCTGCCCGATACGATACGCGCGATCCTCTGCCTGCCAATGGTTCGCTGGCACCCAATCCAAATCATTGAAAACGACCTGCCGTCCAGCCGTTAAATTGATTCCGACACCAGCAACATGCATATTCGCAATGAAGAGTCTAACGCTTTCATCGTTCTGAAACCGATCAACTCGGTCTTGCCGCGCTTCCGCAGGAACCTCCCCAGAGACGAAAACGGCGCGGTCGCCAAAATGTTTGTGAAAACGTTCCAACGTATTGAGGAAGGTTGTAAAAAGGATGACCTTTTCACCTTGTTCCAACGCGTTTTCAACAAATTTTATAGTATGACGACACTTTGCAAAGGCGAGTTTGCGACGCGCTGTCGTTAACCTACCAACGGCTCGCCGACGCTCCGAGTTCTCTGGTTCATCCGCAGTTGTATCAATAGATTCAGGCGCGTCAAATTTCGTTAAGAATTCACGAACAGCGTTATTGAAGTGCTGAATCGCATACGGATGAAGTTCAACATCCAACCACGTTCGCACTTTCGGGGGCAGGTCTAATACTTCGTTTTTCGTGCGCCGCAACATCACGCCGTGTAACTGCACCGTTAATTCCTCGATATTGCTTGCACCGTCTGCCACCAATCCAAAATCGCCTTGATAGGCATCACAATAACGCTTGGCGAAACTCAGGAAACTTTTACCGAGCGGATGGTTCATTAATCGCAGTAGCGGGAAAAGATCGCGCGGACGGTTTGTCATCGGGGTACCAGTTAACGCATGCACGACCGGTTCCGCCTGAATCGCTTTCACCAGTTTCGCAGCATTCCGGCTGCGTTGGCTCTGGTGATTTTTCAGATAATGCGCCTCGTCAAAAACAACGCCTTTCCATGCAAACGCGAGAAGTCCTTCCAGATGCTTGCCGAGTATTTCGTAGTTGATGATAACCCAGTCTTGGAAATCAGTGGGTAGGAGCGGATTGGGACCGACGATAGCAGGTTCAGAGGTCGGAAGAACGAGTTGAATCTCGCGAGCCCAATTCCGTTTGACGGATGCAGGACAAATCACAAGATAGGGACCCTCTGCTTCCGCTTCAACCATCGCGAGAACAGACTGACGCGTTTTGCCGAGGCCCATATCATCGGCAAGAAGCGCACGACGACGACCTAACAGAAAAGCGATACCCTCTATTTGATGTGGGTACAAACCTGTGGCAATCTCTTCAGCACGTCTACGGCTTGCATCATGCATACGGTTTCCCTTATTCGCCTCTATCAACCAACCACAAATCTCCCTGACTGACTGTGGCGAGACGCTTCAACATCACCGCACCCGGGAAATTCGGAGACATCCCGGTACCCATAGCGAAGATGTGTCCATTACCTGTCGCGTATTGACCGATAAGCGTCAGGTCCGGCCCCTTAATAGTCGTAGGAATACCATCGCTGAAGAGAACGACAAGCGTCGGAACCGTTTTAGCGACTTCTGTCAATGCCGTTAGCATATCGTGATCCGTCCCTTTTGTGTGGATGTGGGATTGGATGTCAGCGAGATAGTTGGACGACACAGCAACTGTTTCATCACTCACAGGAACAAAGTTTTCTTGATAAACGACCAACTCCGTGCTGAATGCCACAATGTTGAAACTGTCGTGCGGTTCAAGGAAGGTTAGCGAGTCCCGCATGAGGTCTATAACCTTCTTCAGTTTGTGTGGTGGAAGATTCTGCATACTGGTCGACAGGTCCACGCAATAAACAATCCGCTGCGGGCCCTCTTGCGCTTCAATGAATTTTACTAATCGGCTTTTATATCGAGTTTCAACCTTCTCCTCTTTCACAAACGGACGCTCAATGACCTTTTGAACGCGGGGTACGTCTTCAAATTCGACTGCTGTCGCCGTCGGTCCAATAGGTTCACCCAAGGTGTCACTGTCAAATTGCTGAAATGGTGCTGGTTCCGATGCCGAGACGACACCACGACTGCTGACAGGCGCGTTGCTTGTGAGGATTTTGAGGCGTTGCTGGCTCGCAGCGCGTGTCCTTTTCTGGACAAGTTGCGCGCGTTTTGGCGGCGTTACGCGTCTGACTTCCGGCTTCTCTTCCCTGACAAACAGCGCATTGATACTTGATTCTTCACGCATCGGTGCCGTGCCAAACCAATAAAAGACACCAAGCACCCCAATACCGAGATGCAATAGAACTGAAATAAGGAATGCTTTGCTGGATTTTGATTTCATTTTTTACTTTCTAATTAACAAATCTAAGATTACTAAAAATCAACAGGTAATAAGTGATCATAGCCACGTTCTTTGAAAAAATCGTCAAATTCTGAGGTGGTTGAAGGGAACTCAACTTTTATTTCATTTGCGAGTTTTTGCAATATCTTGTCGCCAATTAACTCAGACGATTGTCCACGCAAGGCTTTCTCGTACCATTCATCAAGTTCATTCTCGGTTATTATACTCTGGATTCGATTTGCACTGCCAAATTGTTGTAGAACGGATACAAGAATATCTTTCTCAGATTCCTTGCAGACGATAATTATTCGATCTGCGGAAATCGTGCTACTTATATCCTCAATGGTTGTAGGTGTTAGAGATATGTGCTTTATCTGGATTGCCACCCCAAAATTTGCCCACATATCAAGACCTCTGTCCGCTGCGTTAGTAACACCTACCCGATAAACTTTCGCTGTTTGATATAGTTCTGGCGTATCTTCGGACAATCCGAGTACCTTTTCCGTAAAATCAGAAAACTCGCTAAGAATGATATTGTTGATGTTGTTGATATGCACTCCAATTTTTACGTCAAGTACCTCCAACAGTGTTGAGAACAAGGCGTAAACCACAATTTCAAATATCTTATCAACGCTTCGTGAGAGCCCGGGATCCCGAGTAAAACTGTTTATGAAATTTCTTAAGGCAAAAGAAGTCCTATCTGCTTGTAAAACGATAGATAGACCCGATGACATTTGGGAAAGCCGATTTCTTAGCGCAGTATAAATATAAACTTCGACTGCACCATTATTATCTCGGTTTATTTCTCCCAATTGCGATAAAACTGTTGGTGGTGTAGCATTTGGGTTAAAAAGGTCGTCTTGGTACCTTGCACTTGATGTAGAAACCCGTCCAATAAACCTGAGAGAAATTGCATCTCGCCATTTTCTTGAAGGTGTTCGGTAAGTTTCCAAGTTGCCAAGGTCTATGTCTCCCTCAATCCTATCTCTCCGAAGTATCTCCGCAATTTGTATCGGTTTATAGAAATGGACTCTGGCTTTTCTGATAATAGTGTCAAGATGATCTTTGGCTGTTTTATTCTCCATTAGGTATAAGTATTGATTCTGTTTTCAAAAAGAAGCAATTGCTCCTCAAGTCGTATGATCGGTTTGCGTTGTCGTAATGCCTCCAGCATTTTTTCTGCAATAGCGTAGACAACAGGTACAGCGACACTATTTCCGGTCTGTTTTCTAATCTGCATCATGTTACCTTTAATCTCGAAGTCTTCAGGAAATCCTTGTAGACGAAGCATTTCCTTACACGAGAGTCGCCGAACACCGTTCACCAAAAGATAGTTATAGGAGGCACCAGCTCTTAGCGCACACGAGAAAGGTAAAACCGAAATATTGCCACCTTTATTTTCATGCCAGACAGATGGGAAAAACGGTGTGCCTTTGCATTTTTCACGTCGCGATGTTTGAATACGCTCTGAGGCAAATAGACTCGGTTCAATTGCTTCGTCAGGTTCTAATACCTCTGAGAGCGGTTTGTACGAACCAATAGGCTTCGGAAACGCAAATGCTATCGGTTCGCGAAACCCAATAATGAAAATCCGTTCCCGCTTTTGTGGCAGTCCGAAGTCAAGAGCGTTTAACACCTCGTGATAGGTGGTATACCCCAATCGGGACAACTGCTCTTGTATAACCGCGAAGGTCTGCCCCTTATCATGGGTAAGCAGCTGCTTGACATTTTCAAGGAGGAACGCACTCGGCTGCTTCTGTTTCAAAATCCGAACGATGTCAAAAAACAGTGTGCCGCGCGTATCTTCAAAGCCTTGCTTATCCCCGATAATACTAAACGGTTGACACGGGAAACCCGCCAATAAAATATCGTGATCCGGGATGTCGGTTTCCTTAATTTGGGTGATGTCACCAGCAGGTATTTCACCAAAGTTATGCGCGTAGGTTTGTTGAGCGTGTTTATCCCATTCGGAACTAAACACGCATGTTCCGCCTAACTTTTCAAACGGAATGCGAATCCCACCTATACCAGCAAAGAGGTCAATAAAGTTAAAATTGTCCATTCCACGTAGAGTATAGCATATCTTGTTCGACGCGTCAAGTTTTTCACTTAAGGAAACGTGCCGATTCAATTTTTCAATGACTTAGAAGTGCCTCCACGTTACCGCATCGACATCTGCTCTTTCGTTTCTAACTTTCGACGCAGCACGACACCCCACTGTCCAACAACCCACAACGCTTTGCCGTCTTTGGAACGCGTGATAACATACAGGTTGTTGTCAATATCGGTATGTTCCTGTTCCCATGTCTCACCGCCATCGGTTGAGCGGACGATCGTTCCTTCGTTACCAACCGCATAAATCTCCTGTTCAGAGATCGCGACGACACCGTGGAGGTCTTTAGGAATGCCAGTTAACTTAGGTTCCCACGTGAAACCACCGTCGGTTGTCCTTAGCACAATACCAGACTCACCTGCTGCCCACCCTTTCCGTTTCGTGAAGAATGAAACAGCGTTGAGATCGTAGGTGACGTTCGATTCATGCAACTTCCAATATTCGCCGCCGTTGATAGTCCGTTGGACAACACCACCTTGTCCGACCGCCCAACCGAGGGGTGCGAATTTCATATCCACACTCAAGAGCCTGTCATTCGCAGTCGTGCGCTGCTGCGTCCATGTCGGACCGCCATCTTTGTTATGGATAATATCCCCAAATTGACCGACTGCCCAACCTTCAGAGAATTTACCAAAAGCGACATCGTTCAGTGAGAAATTGCCCGGCGAATCGCCTTCCATAAACGGTGGACGTTCAGGCGTGTCACCCGCTGTCCACGTATCGCCATCTGTGGTATACAACACGGTACCGTCTCTTTGCATTGCCCAGCCCCATTTCGGTTCTAAGCTTGCGAAGTGGACACCGATGAGACGTTGACGCGTCCGGCTTGAAATCGTCTGCCATGTCTGTCCACCGTCTTGCGTCTCCCATAACACGCCACCGTCGCCTGCTATCCAGCCGTTCTTGTCATCGTAGAAGAGCACCTCTCGGAAATTGTTAGCCTGCTGTTCACCGAGTTGGCGTTCCCAAGTCTCACCACCGTCTGGGGAGTGATAGATACCACCGCCACTACCGACTGCCCATGCGTGTTCCGCGTCAAGGAAGTATACACTCGCAATTCGAGTACCACCCCCGCGTCTACGTCTTCCAGGTTCCGGAGGTGGCGGCGGTTGTTGCTGCCTTGGTGGCGGAGGGGTCGCACGTTCAGCACCCGGGGGAAGTTCGCCTTCAGGCGCGAGACGCCCCGAACGTTGTCTCTGCGCTCGAACCCGATTTTGAATTTCTTCGGGTGTTTCGTCATACTGTAACGTCGGTCCCTCTGTAACCTCTTCTCCTTCCGTCTCCTCTTCCATTTCTACTTCAGCGTCTTCAGAGGACTCCGGATTCGCCTGGTCCATAAACATGGCGAACAGATTGTCTTCTGTGTTGTCGCCTGTACTAACGGGCACAGATTTCCAAGTCACGCCTCGGTCTTCGGTGATGTATGCGCCACCACCGCCAAGTCCCCAAGCGTCCGTATCAGAACGGAAAGTGACACGCTGCAAGCCGCGCGTGCCTTGTGATGTGGTTTGCAACTTCCAAGTTTCGCCGCCATCTTCAGTCAACAAAGAATTCCCGTTACCGAGAACGACCCAGCCGTTGTTTTCATCGGCAAAGTGGACAGCGACACCCGGTTGATTCGTTTTTGCCTGAATTTTCCAATAGTTACCACCATCAACAGTATGCAGAATGAATCCACCGTCTCGACGTTGCGGTGTCACCGCCCAACCGATCTGACTGTTAATGAAATGTATGTCGGTGATGTTTCCTGTTGTCGTTCCGGTTTTTTGGACTTTCCACGTCTTGCCCCCATCAGTGGTATGCAAGGTCTGCCCAATCGATGCACCAAGCCACCCCTCTGCGGCGTTCAAGAAGTGCATCGTGCTAACGCGCGGCAGGTTCTGCTTCGTCGATTGAAGGATCGGTTTCCACGTTTCGCCACCGTCTTCGGTCTGGAGTAAGACACCGGAACCGAGAACTCTACCGTGTTTTGCGTCAACAAATTCCACTTGACGCAAATTTTCGCTCACACCGCTGTGTTGCGGGAACCACGTTTGACCACCGTCTGTCGTATGCGCGATGACACCGTCTGACCCAACTGCCCAACCGTTCTCGGTATCTACGAAATGTGTGTCCGAGAAATTGGTGCGCCATGCTGCCTGACGGATAATGTCCCAATGATAGACGACAGGTTCAATCTCAACCTCAACTTCCTCAACAACTTCGGGCTCCTCAGCAACTGGTGGTAATTTAGCAGGCAACTGCGCCTCTTCGATTGAGTATCGCATCGCGATGCCACCCTTCCCGACAGCGACAACGCCGTCAGGCGAGAGCGCGAGACCATAAAGATCGTTTTCTGTACCGCTCTCCTGCATCTCCCACTTTTTCCCGCCATCGATGGTCGTCAGCATCACGCCGTTGTCACCGACGATTAAACCGTGCTGTGCATCCGCAAAATAGAGTTTATTCAGATTTTCTTGTGTGCCGCTGCGTTGGAAATTCCATTTCTGTCCGCCGTCTTTTGTATGTAGAATCTCGCCGAACTGCCCGACAATCCATCCGGTATTTTCATCTGCGAAATAGACACCGTAGAGTTCATTAAAGGTACCGGTATCCTGTTGGTTCCATGTCAGACCGCCGTCCTCCGTAGCAAGGCAGACACCGGGCCATCCGATCGCCCAACCTCTCTTCTCGTCAAGAAAAAATACACCCTTTAACATCAAAGAGAGAAAATCACCTGTCGCCGTTTGTGGCAACCATGTTTTACCGCCATCAATCGTATGTATAATACTCCCCAGGTCCCCGACGATCCAGCCGACTTCAGGACTCACGAAATGGACAGCACGGAGCGTGAAGGAGGAAGGTCCACGTTGACGTTCCCAATTCGCACCGCCATCGCTTGTATGAACAATCAGCCCGCGATCACCGACTGCCCAACCGTGTTTATCTGTCGCGAAATAGATGTTCCAGATACCGTCCCAGATATCCGTTTCCACTTCAGTCCAGGTCTGTCCGCCATCGTTACTCATTGCCATCGTGCCGCGCCTGCCGACTGCAATCGCACGGTTGGCATCCGTAAATTGGACGTTCTGTAAATCGTTCGCTGTCGTACCGCTCGTCATTTCCCATGTGGCACCCGCATCGGTTGTGTGCAGAATCGTACCAAACCATCCAACCGCCCACGCCTCTGTTGGTGTCGTAAACTGGATACCCGTTAAATTGTTTTCAGTACCGCTCTCCATCAATTGCCAGTTGTCTCCACCGTCTTGCGTCCGTGTGATGAAACCGACATCCGCCACGGCGATACCGTAATTTTCATCTGTAAAGTGGATGCTATTGATAGTGTCTCGGACGTGTCCATTAATCAGAGGAATACGACTGTCTTGACGCGTCCAAGTGATACCGCTGTTTGTCGTATGGAAAATAGAACCGTCGCTGCCAACGATCCAACCTTCGTTGTCACTGACGAAAAAGACCTGCTTATTGTCATTGATCATGCGATCGCGTTCACCCTCAAAGCGATTACTCTGTTCGCGCCACGACTCGCCCCCGTTTTGGGTATGAAAAATTCTATCGTGTGTCCCGACAACCCAACCTTTTGAATCATTAACAAACCAGACTCCATTAAGCATAAATTCGCTAACATACTCGAAACGTTTCCACTCTTTACCACCGTTTTGGGTATAGAGAACATCCGAGTCTTCGCCAACAATCCAACCCTCTTTTGAATTCGCAAAGTAGACATCGAGGAGCATCGCGGAGGTGCCACTCTTTTGCAGTGTCCAATGTTTACCACCATCGTCAGTCGCTGCTATTAACCCTTCATCGCCGACTGCCCAACCGTTCTGTGCGTTTGTAAAGTAAACCGCTTTGAAATCCAACGAGGCATCAGGCATACGAAATCCTGGACTTGTTGTATCAACTTCCTGCTGCTTCCACGTCTTTCCGCTATCTGCCGTGTGGATGATCAACCCCCTCTCGCCAACAATCCATCCTTGTCTATGGTTGACAAAGTGGAGATCTGTGAAATGTGTCTCCCAATCCGCTTTCCGCGTCGCCTCCATCTTTACACAGCCGTTAAAAAGGAACAGCGCACCAAGCAGAAAGGCTATGGCAAGGCTCCTAACGGCGAGTGTCGCCTTAAAAAATACACCAAAATTCAGAGTCCGTACGAAGTCCATTTTTACCTCCGATCCGTTGTTGTCTTTTGAAAATCCTTCTCTGCATCCACACCGCAGGCGAGGTTTGTGACCTCACTTCAACATCCCTACTGCAGGCGAGGTTTGGAACCTCGCTATTGGGTACTTTACTATCAAATTGAGATTTACACCTGCCATATAGCAAATTCTGTGCCATTTTATTAGCCGTTTTGCTGGCGAAATGTATGGCGAAAATCGCACAAAATCGGGCATATATCACGCCCGATTGCACGAAAACGGGCAAAATTTAATAAGAAAACTCCAGATATTTAGACAAGTACGCCCGATGATTTGTTCGCATTTAATAGCCACTGTTTTCGCCAAAAAGACCAGAACGCGCCACGGCAATGCCTATTGCAATAAGAACAGGCAACGCAATCACTGCTACCTGAACAAAAGCAGAACGCCTCGCACCGAACCTCTGAATTGTTTCTATCCGTCCAACGGGTACTAAGAATAGTGAGAGCAATAGCAGCACAGCACTCGCTACCGGAACCTCTTCATAGAAATAGCCGTTCATCCAGATGCTTGCCAACATAAGTGCTATAACCGCGGATGCCCCGATCGGAAATACGCGTACTTTGTCGTCAGGTCGTAAAAAAAGCGTGATAATCCATATCACTGCGAAAAGTGCTACCAGAATACCGGCGTGCTGTGCCAAGCGCAGACTTCCAGAGACCGCAAGAATGAGCGCAGTACCACCAGAGAGTCCAAAATAGACAAACGGACTCCAACCACCCGATGGCAGTGCGTTAAAACTCTGTTGGACTGTGTTCCAAAAAATGAAAATCACAGCGGCAAGGCATACCCACCAGATGATGCCTTCAATCTGTCCCCAACTATATTTGAACATTGAACTCAGGAGGAGTCGCGGTATAACAATGGATACGACGACTTGGGCAATCAAGTGCCCCAAGAACGAGAGATACCAAAAGACACCCAAAATGAGTCCAATAAGCGCGAGATAGCAGAGCCAGTGGATTCCTTCTCGTGGTAGAAACGGCGGCAGCCCTTCTAAACCGATGTATCCGACGATGTATCCAGCTCCCAGTGCGACAGCCACAAGCCATCCCGAGGACAAACCGTCCCCTTCCTCGGTCTGATCGCGTGCTCTTTTAGAGGCGAGAACAAAGATTCCGCCACCAACGATGGCTGGTAGAAGTAAACCGAAAACAAGCTGTTTGAATATTAACATCGCTGATATCCTCGTTGGCGAGGTTAGAGTCCTCACCAACGAAAGTTCTTTTTTTGGCGCAAGCGCGTCCGTAGCGCATCGCAAACGCACGCCTATTCGTGTTTCGCTTCAATACTGACGATAAGTCGGATGTCGTCGCTGATACCTCCCATTCCGTAAGTCATATCGAACTCGCTCCGCTTAATCTCGAAAATGCTCTCAAATCCGATGAGAGATTCGCCATCTCGCCCTGTAGAGCGCCCCGTAATTTCGACATCCACTATGATTGATTTCTTAACACCGTGTAATTCGAGATCACCTGTGACCTCCAACATATTTCCCTCACCTTCCTTCACACGGACTTCCGTGCTTTTGAAGGTAATTAGAGGAAACTGTTTAGCACTGAAGAAGTCGGAACTTCTGAGATGTTGGTCGCGTTTTTCGTTGCCGGTATCAACGCTCGCTGCCTTAACTTCAAATTCCACCGTGCTATCAGAACGACCGCTTGCATCCCTTGCGCCCATCACGATCTTACCGGTGAATTCGTTGAATCTGCCGTAATTGTAGGTAACGTTGTTATGTTTTGCACGAAAAAGTATCATTGAATGTGCGGTGTCAACTTCATACGGCGTTACACTCATAGGTTGCGTGATACCGACAAAACCGAGAAGTAGTAAAAGCACAAGACTTCCGAAACTAAAAACCCGCAAATTCCGTCCTAAATCCATTTTCATTGAAAAATATCTCCTTTTTTATTCTGAAACTTTCTGTAAAAATGTGTCTATTACGCAAAGATAGAGTAAGTATAGCGTGTTTTTCAAAACCTGTCAACGAAAATCAACATTCATGTTTGCGTCCGATTTTTTCTTGAATTTTATTATAAAAATGTGATATAATTATCAAGAAAATATGTCAAGTGCAACATTTTGATACGCCGACCTATAGTGCTTCACCTTGATAAATGGGAGGGTTTCCGACGGATATGAACATGTTGAGATCAAAGTTTACAGTCCATCTAATGATGTGTCTTCTCTGTTTTGTGATGTTGCTTCCGCTTGTAGCAGCAGACAACCACGCTGGAGACACACCCGTGAGTTACCACTCACAAATCGTCCCGATCCTCAAACGGAGTTGCCAAGGATGCCATCATCCGGGTGACCCAAACGGCGGCTTGATTGTCACAACCTATACCGATCTCAAACAAGGCGGGATGGCAGGTGACGCAACAATCGTCCCGGGGAAACCCGATGACAGTCTCATCATTCAACTCATCTCCGGCGATGAACCTGCGATGCCACAAAACATGGAACCGCTCTCGGCTGAAGAGGTTGAACTCTTCCGACGTTGGATCCTCGAAGGCGCACACGACGATACACCCGCCGAAGTCGATGATATGGGTGAAGGAAACTACCCAACTTACACAGTACCACCAGTGGTTTCTGCTGTCGCCTATTCGCCTGACGGTACGACGCTCGCCATTTCCGGTTTCCATGAAGTTTTGTTGTATGATGCCGTGAATTTTGAAATCAAAGCGCGACTCGTAGGAAAAGCACGCCGAATACAGTCGCTCACCTATTCGGCGGATGGCAAAATTTTAGGTGTAGCAGGTGGATCCCCCGCACAATTCGGCGAAGTCCAACTCTGGGATACCGCAACCAACACGCTCATCAAAGCCATACGTTCCAGTTACGATACAATTTATGGACTCTCTTTCTCACCAGATGCCAGTCGCGTCGCTTTCGGATGTTCAGACCAAACAGTGCGCGTCCTATCCGTTGAAGATGAAAAAGAACTCATTAAGTTTGATAACCATAGCGATTGGGTCTTCGGTACCGTCTTTTCTACGGACGGCTCCCATTTCGTGAGTGCCGGACGTGATACCGCTCTCAAATTGGTTGAGGTGAACACAGGCTCTTTCGTTGATGACATCAACTCCAGCAACAAAGGTTACGGGGAGATCAACACCATCGCACGGCATCCGACTGCAGAACAGGTACTCAGTGGCGGCGAAGACCGGATACCGCGGCTCTACAAGATTTTCCGTGAAATCCGCAGAGATGTCGGCAATACCGATTTTAACCTCATTCGCGCGTTTGAAGCGCAAGCCGGTTCGATTGAAGCCGTTGCATTCTCACCAGATGGTCAGCGTATCGCTATCGGTAGTGCCGCAGGTGAGGTGCGTATCTATAACGTAGCAGATGGAAAACGCCTCGCAACAACGCAGGGAGATACCGTAGCCGTTTTTGCCGTCTCGTTCCATCCTAACGGCACACAGGTCGCTGCAGGCGGTTTCGACGGGAAGATCCGAGTGTTTGATGCCACCTCCGGAAAACTGCTTAACGCCTTTATGTCGGTACCGCTTGAGGCAACAGCAAGTGCGGATGTCGCACTCGTTGTAACGGGTATGACGTGAGGGGCTTGCGTCGCAAAAGTGCAGGATGCACTTTCACAACACCAGAGCGTTATCAGTGTTGAGGTTTCTCTACCCGATCAAGCAATCATTAAAGTCCGGAAAAATACCGCTACTGCTGAAGAACTCGCCAACGTCGTTAAAGAGACCGGGTTCAGCGCAACGGTTCAATAGCATAGACGAAGAGGCTGACCGATGGCTGCCACCGCTCCCAATATACTCTGGGTTTGCACAGATCAGCAACGCTACGATACAATCGGTGCGCTGGGCAATTCATACCTGTCAACACCGAACATTGATAGCCTCGTAGCAGACGGGGTCGCGTTCACATACGCCTATTGTCAAAGCCCTATTTGTACACCGAGTCGAGCGAGTTTTCTTACCGGTATGTATCCGAACGCAACACACGCAAATCGCAACGGAAACGATTTTTTCCCAGACGCGTATCCGCTTGTGACGCGTACCCTCGCTGACATCGGCTATGATTGCGGCCTCATTGGCAAACTCCATCTCGCAAGTGCTTACCGTCGGATAGAACCACGCACAGATGACGGGTACCGCTACTGGCAATACAGCCATGCTCCACGAGACGACTGGGAACACGGACATGATTACGCGGATTGGGTCCGCTCAAAGGGATACATCCTCGGCGAGTTGAACCGGAATGCAGAGGGTGTACCAGCCGAATTGCATCAGACAACATGGTGTGCGGAAAAGACAATCGAGTTCATTCGTGAAGAACGCGATTGCCCGTGGCTCGCGAGTGTCAACATCTACGATCCGCACCCGCCCTTCAATCCGCCGCAGACACACAGAGAACAACTCAACCCAGTGGAGATGCCTGAGCCACTCTTCCGAGACAGCGACCTTGAACAGCAGACCCGACTACAAGCCGTCGATTTTCAGTCCAAAGTCCGGACACCAGATGAACTGGACATCCGGAATCCGATCTTGCCGGGGCCCGCCCTCGTTACTACGAGCGGACAGACATCAAGGACACCACGCCGAGGGACGAACCCAGTCGGTGCCAGAGATGCCAAGACCCTCAAAGCCGCATATTATGCCATGATCCAACTCATTGATGAGCAGCTCGGTAGGATTCTCGAAACGCTTGATGAGACAGGACAGCGGGAAAACACAGTTATCATCTTTACCAGCGACCACGGCGAAACGCTCGGCGATCACGGACTCATTCAGAAAGGGTGCCGCTTTTATGAAGGTTTGGTCAGAGTGCCGTTGATTTTCGTATGGCAGGATCAGTTTGTGAGCGGTCTCAAGAGTGATGCGCTCGTTGAACTTGTTGATAAGACACCGACACTCTTAGAATTAGCGGGATTAACACCGCCTGAAGGCATGCATGGACGTTCGCTACTGCCTATCCTCCGAGGCGAAGCCGACCCAAACCATCACCGCTATTTCGTCAGGTGTGAGTACTACGATGCTGTCAATGGCCGCGACCATTCTTATGCAACAATGTATCGGGATAAACGTTACAAATTGGCAGTTTACCACGGACACGAGGAGGGTGAACTCTACGACCTAACCGAGGATCCGGACGAATTTAACAATCTCTGGCACGCACCCGACAAGCAGGACATCAAGATGGATCTGTTAAAACGGAATTTTGACGCGTCCATGTTCGCTATGGACATAGGACCGCGACGCGTAGGACCGATGTAAACTGATAGGACGCTTTGCCGTATTATGCTTGAACCTAACACTATCTATTGCGGCGACACGTTTACACTGATCAAAAAGGTAGAAGATACTTCAGTGGATCTGATTGTATGTGATGGACCGTACGGTGTGACCGAGAACTCGTGGGATAAAATCGCCTCAATTCAGGAGTTTAACCTCAACCTCATCGAAAGACTCACACCGAAACTGAAAGATGGCGGCGCACTCTATCTGTTCGGTAAACCGGATTGTATCGACTTTATAGATTATCGCAAATTCCTGAATCTCCGTTCAAAGATTGTATGGTATCAACCGAGTCGGCTCGCACAAGGTAGAATCAATTACACTAACAACTACGACATCATCTGCTATTTCATCAAAGGTGAGAGACCGAAGTGCTATAACCTCGACGCTATCAGGGTTTCGCAACTTGTCGAATTAGAACATCGACTCCGGTGTGAAAATGTGCCATCCGTGACAAATGGTAAATTCGGGAAAACCAAGTTTAATGCAAAAGGTAAGAATCCAGGCAACGTCTGGGGGGATATAAAGCAGCTAACCTACAAATCAAAGGAGTTAGTTTGTAGGGAGGCACTTAACACGATCCAGAAACCAGAAAAATTAATCGAGCGAATCGTGTTGGCAAGTTCATCACCCGGGGATCTGGTTCTCGATCCATTTGCTGGTGTCGGCACCTGTCCAGTCGTCTGTAAGCGCCATCGACGGAATTTCATCGGGTTTGAAATCAATCCAAATTTCGTGAAAATGAGCAATGAACGACTCCAAGAGTCCTATAGCAATCCGAATAAGCGTTTATAAGCAAATACCCGCGAATTTTGTCCAAAAACTTTGACAAAAACCGGATTGCATGATACTATTTACGGAAGTCCGAATAGGTAGAAGAGAATTTTGGTGTGCCTATTAATCCAATTCTTGAAATGGCTGATCAGTACGCAAACGCACGAAAGTTACCTTGCATAAACGCAAAGGAGCAAGCATGGAAAAGTCTTTTAAATGGCAAGATTTGGCTAACAAGTTTCGCCAAACGGTATTTTGTTTGACATTTTTTCTCTGCTTTGGTATAAGTATTGGTAATGCAGCGGTTGAAGTCGGGTTCGTCTACCTCGGTGACAAAGGTGATTTTACTGCACCTGCATTGGAATTCGCCGAAAAAACGTTCAAAACGAAACAACTCGCTAAGGCAGATTTGAAAAGCGATACATTCAAGCAATTCGGTGTTGTCTGGTGGCATGATGGCGATGCCGATCCGGGCGGATTATCCGACGCAGAGATAAATGCGTTCTTAGATTACGCTGAAAGTGGCGGGGCAGTGCTTCTAACAGGTGCTGCGATTCGCTATGCTACGCCGTTGGGGTTAGAAAACGCAGAACCACGGAGATTTGGACCCGTTGAGAACGATGGAAGCAGGGTCGGTATTATCGTCCTCAAAGAGACGCTGGAACTCGGGTTGACAGAAGGGCTCGAGAATGTTGATGGAAAGACACCCGAAGTCGAGGATTGGATCCAGGTCAATTCAACTGGATATCCAGTCAGTGGTGACTATTACGACAAAATTTGGAAGAATTTTACCACGCTCGCCCATGCTTGGGAGGGCGGGACCAATTACACGGATAGGATTGCAGCGTTCGGGTATTGGGAAGCAGGGAACGGTAAAGTCTTTAACATGAACTGGCGACTTCCGAACTATCATAAGAACAACGAGAGTATTGATCAAATAGAGAAACTCACAGAAAACGTTATCAACTGGTTGGCAAGTGAATCGGAATTCGCTGATGTTACCGCAGGTGAAAAGTTGCCGATAGTATGGGGAGAACTAAAAAGTCAGAAGTAGCACGAAATACTCTCCAGTAAAACGAAAAGCATTAAAAAATTGGAAAAAACGTCGCATCTTCACGGGCCACTTGACTTATGCACGTCACTGTGACGTTTTATAGTAAAGCCCGTAATTAATTTTCCAGTGGCGGGGTTACAAACCCCGCCTGCATTGGTGGATACTGTCCATCAAAGTGTAAATATATTTTCAAACTCTACTATAAACGTCACTTTAACGTCATAGTGACGCAATTATACGGATCGTAAAATAAACAGTAATTACCGCAGGTTTAGGCTTGCACGCTATATTATTAAAATAAGGAATATTATACGCATTGGATACTTCAAATATGGATGGACAATTGAATCTACCTAAAGGCGTCAAAGCACGACTTGATCAAGGAAATCTAACCGGAGATATCGCCTTCTCACCCGATGGTACGCAACTCGCAGTCGCCTGCGACATCGGCGTTTGGATTTATGATGTAGATAGCGGTTTGGGGCTTAATCTCCTCGTGGAGCATAAAGAGTATGTGAGATGTGTCGCCTTTTCACCGGATGGCACCGCAGTCGCCAGTGGTGGTGTAGATAACACAGTCATTCTCTGGGATGCCGTCGGTGGCACGCCGACAGCCACGCTCAAAGGACATACAGATGCCGTGAGAAGCGTCGTCTATTCACCAGACGGGACCACAGTCGCAAGTGGAAGTCCCGATGGCACGGTGCGGTTATGGGACGCAAGCACTGGGGAAGCAAAAAACGTTCTTGAAGGGCATACGAGCTCCGTTAGATGTCTTACGTATTCTCCTGATGGCAGTACGCTTACCGCTGGAAGTGGAGACGATACCGTAGTTCTCTGGGACGCTGCGACGCAAAGGCACAAAACCACGCTCACAGGACATAAAGATATTGTCAATTCCGTCGCTTATTCCCCAGACGGCAGCACGCTCGCAAGTGGAAGTATTGACGGTACAATTCGGTTGTGGAATATGTTTGAAAACAGTTTGATTACAACGCTTACAGGACATGTCGGTTACGTTTGGAGCGTCGCTTATTCGCCGGATGGCAGCACACTCGCGAGCGGCGGACGCGACGAGACGGTGCGGTTGTGGGATGCAGAAACTGGCGAACCTAAAGGCGCACTCGTCGGACACACAAGGAGTGTCAGGAACGTTCTATATGCATCTAACGGGAACGTACTCGCAAGTGGCAGTGAAGACAACTCCGTACTACTTTGGAATCTTACATAGATTTTGGCACAGAATTGATAGCAAATAGTGTATGAGGCGTGAGAAAAACTGAGTGAACATCTAATCGAAAAAACAACAGAAGATTTAATAAGGAGGTCGGTGTCTCTTCCGGCAACTATGGTCGGGGGTATCTACGCCGAGTTTTTTGATGAAACCCAGGTCTAACTTTGTAACAGTGCTCCTTGTCGCGTTTTCTATCTGCTGCGCTTTCCACTTAACCGTGCAGAGTGAGATGGCGCAGCCCGAGAGTGCGAAGATTCCGACAGCAGAGGAATGGATAGCAAACCTTGCTTTAACGGAGTTGAAAGTCCATCCAGAAGCACTGACATTAGCGCATGCACGCGACGGTAGACGCGTACTTGTGTCGGGTAGGACGAAAGATGGTACATGGGTGGATGTAACACCGTGGGCAGTATTGAAACCTGCGGATACCACGGTAAAGGTGCATGAAGATGGTTATATCTTCCCGGAATCTGTCGGCACAACGAACATTGTCGTTACTGTTAAGGGTGTGAGCACTGAATTCCCAGTTACCGTTAATAGTGTTGAAGCGCAACCGGTCAGTTTTGTGCGAGATGTCATGCCGCTCCTCAGCCATGCAGGGTGTAATAACGGCACATGTCACGGTGCAGCGAAGGGAAAAAACGGGTTCAAACTTTCACTCCGCGGTTATGATCCCGATTTTGATTATGAACTTCTGATTGAGGATATATCCGGTAGACGTTTCAACCGAGCGTTCCCCGAACAGAGCTTAATGCTCCTAAAACCGACATCTGAAGTACCCCATAAAGGTGGACAGGTCATTGTTCCGGAATCACGCGATTATGAACTCGTCCGTCAATGGATAGCAGAGGGTGCGAATTCTGATGTCGAAACGACGCAGCGGGTCGAAAGATTAGAGGTCATGCCGGATTCCGCTGAACTCGCTATGCCGGGGATGAAGCAGCAACTTATAGTGATCGCACACTATCCGGATGGTACAACGCGAGATGTCACACGTGAAGCGAAGTTTACGAGCAGCGTCAATGATGTCGCAAAAATTGCTGACGACGGTGTCATAACCGCAGAACGACGCGGCGAAACCGCTATCCTGACCCGATATGAAGGTGCATACAGCACGAACGGCATCATCGTTATGGGCGACAGGAGCGGATACAAATGGGTTGAAACGCCTGAATACAACTACATCGATACTCACGTACACAATAAACTCAAACGGATGAAAATCCTGCCATCTGATCTCTGCACCGATGAAGAGTTCGTACGACGTATCTATTTTGATCTCACAGGCTTACCGCCGACACCTGAGCAGGCTCGCAGCTTCCTTACGGATACCACCGATTCCAAAACCAAACGTGAGAAACTAATTGACGAACTCGTCGAGACACCTGAGTTTGTTGACCACTGGACGCATAAATGGGCAGACCTGTTACAGTCTAACCGCAAGTTCCTGGGTGAACGCGGGGTCTGGCTCTTCCGGCAGTGGATTCATCAGGCGGTCGCACAGAATCGTCCGTACGATGAGTTCGTGCGGGACCTAATCACCGCAAGCGGGAGTACGTATCAGAACCCTGCGGCAAACTATTTCCGCGTCTCACGTGAATATACGGCTGCTGTGGAAAATACAACGCAGCTCTTCTTAGGGGTCCGGTTCTCTTGCAACAAATGTCATGACCATCCGTTTGAGAAGTGGACACAAAATCAATATTATGAACTCGGTGCCTTTTTTGCTGATGTCCAGATAAAACCCGGGCAGCTACCGGGTGATGAAGTCGTCTACGCAAGTTACACACCTCAACCCGTGCAACACCCGCGAACGTTGGCAGTGGTTAACCCGTCTGTCCCGTTTGGCGAAGTGACCGCACACGTCGATAATAAGCAACAGATGCTCGCAACATGGCTTACCGCGAAGGACAACCCAATGTTCGCACGCGCAGGCGTGAACCGTATCTGGAGCTACTTCATGGGACGCGGGATTATTGAACCCGTTGACGACATCCGAACAAGTAATCCACCGAGTAACCCCGAACTGCTTGACGCGTTGACGAAAGATTTCGTGGACAGTGGGTTCGACATGAAGCATATCATGAAGACAATTACACGTTCACGAGCCTATCAACAGAGTATCAAGACGAATAAGTGGAACAAGTCAGATACGATTAACTTCTCACACGCCGTGGCAAGACGCTTAACCGCTGAACAGTTGTTAGATGCTATCGGTGTTGCAACGGGAAGCCGACCACGGTTCCAAGAGGTACCTAAGGATTTCCGCGCAGCCCAATTACCAGATAGTAAGGTCAAAGATGACGGATTTTTGAAACTGTTTGGCAGACCCGAACGCGAGACCTCTTGCGAATGTGAACGCACAACTGAGGTCAGTCTCGCACACGCAATGAACCTCATTAATGGACCCACAGTCGCAGAAGCACTCATTGATCCAGAAGGACGTGTCGCAAAACTTATTAAAACGAATCAAGATGACCGAGTTCTCGTTGAAGAACTATATCTCGCAACACTTTCTCGGTTACCAGAGAAGAACGAATATGCAGTAGCGGTTGAATACATCGCGAACGCTGAATCGAAAGAAGAAGGCGTGCAAGATTTGCTCTGGGCGTTAATCAACAGTCCCGCTTTCTTATTCAATCGCTAACTAAAACGGAGGACACAATAGATGTTATCGTTACCACAATTACCCGGACGCTTGTGTGACGGGTTCTCACGTCGTGAATTTCTACGTGTCGGTGGTGCGGCGATGCTCGGCATTAGTTTGCCACAGGTATTGTCACTCCAAGCGAACGCGAATACGGCAGTTGACCCCGCTAAACCGTTAAACGGATGGGGGAAAGCCAACTCGGTCATCCTCCTCTTCCTGCAAGGCGGTCCAAGCCACCTCGACATCTGGGACCCGAAACCGGAAGCACCGTCGAACATTCGCGGTGAGTTCAAACCGATTCCGACCAATGTGCCAGGCATCCAATTGTCCGAAACCATGCCGCGCTTGGCGCAGCAGATGGACAAAGCCTGCTTAATCCGTTCCGTAAGTTATACGCCGGCAGGGCTTTTTAACCATACCGCCGCGATGTATCAGATGGTTACCGGTGAAACACCAGACAAAGTCGCACCCTCGGGACAGCTGGATCCGCCTTCACCCGCTGACCACCCGAACGCCGCAGCGCATATCGCCAACTACAGGCCACCGGATGAACCGATGCTCGCCGCTGTGCAACTCCCACGTCCGATGCAGGAGAGTAATATCATCGGTAAAGGCGGAAATGCCGGTTTCCTCGGTAGAGCGTACGATCCGTACTTCCTCTTCCAAGATCCGAATCAGGAAATTAACCTTGACGACTTAAGTTTACGTCCAGAGGTGCCGCCCGTGCGTCTGAAACGTCGGAAGGATCTCCTTGAAACGATTAACGCCGGGATGCCCGAAATTGATAAGGTAGCGGACTCCTACGCCTTGAATGAGTATTATGAGAAGGCGTACAACCTCATCTTGTCACAACGTGCACGCAACGCTTTCGATCTTTCACAAGAACCGGATGAGATGCGAGATAAGTACGGTAGACACACGTTTGGACAGAGCGCGCTTCTCGCTCGCCGTTTGGTGGAAGCAGGCACCCGGTTCGTTCAGGTGAACTGGCCCTCTGTCGCAAACGGTGATCCGAACACAACAGCGTGGGATACACACGCAACCAACTTCGGTCCACTGAAAAATCTCCACTGTCCGAAGTTAGATGGCGCGGTCTCCTCACTGCTTGAAGACTTGGATCAACGCGGAATCTTAGAAGAAACGCTTGTCTTGGCGATCGGTGAATTCGGACGCTCCCCACGGATGGGGATTAGCACCTCCGGTAACAGCAACGCACCGGATGGGCGCGACCACTGGCCCTATTGCTACACCGGATTAATCGCAGGCGCAGGTGTCCGAGGTGGACAGGTTTACGGGAAATCCGATGACACAGGTTCAACACCGCTTGAAAACCCGGTGCATCCACGCGATATACTCGCCACCGTCTACCATACGCTCGGTATTGACCCGCACACAATCGTCTACAACCATTTGGATCAGCCCCGTGAATTGGTGAAAGGCGAACCGATTGTAGGAATCTTTTAACTATCGACCATAGCACTGGTCTTTCCGTGTTGACTATCAATTCGTGCCTTTGTCCATTGTATCAGAGGCGAGTTAATGGTCAAGAGACCAGTGCTTTCTGCGAACCTGTACAAGTTTAGTTCTTTCTGTAGGGACGGATTTCCACATCCGTCCCTATCTAATAGATTTTTTTGCAAGCACAGATTGCTCGGAAGATTTCAACGTCCTGACAGAGACCTAACTCCAATGCCCAAGAATAAAATTGTACTTAATCTTGATGATAACTTAGAAGTCACCCTCACAGGTTTCATCGCCCCGATTGAATACACCGAATCTAACTACCACGTGGCGTATGAGTGGGACGAGTTAGCGAATCTTCGAGTCGCCGTGCCAGAAAAAGAGTATTCGGCATCGGTTTTCCGTGCATTCCTACCAGACGAAGCGGTGTCTGTTGGAATTCCCTGGCGGATTGAAGAAGAGGGGGCACTTGAACTGCTGCGGCAACTTCACCCAAACCCAAATTTGGATATGCGCGGTTACGGGGATCCCGGATTGTGGGCTTGCTTACGTGCCTACACTGATGAATTCGCAGACATTGTATTTCGCATTCACACAGAATTCAAGTTAGGTGATGGCTGGTTCACGCCTTCACAGTTTACCGGACATCTCATTGTCAACCGTCCAGAAAAGACAGTCTCATTCTTTCAGATGCGCGTTCCAGAAGGTCCCGTGAACTTTGAGGTTGGCTGGCAGGACGAAAGGAGTTGGGATGATTCCAACTGGATTATGGATACCGGTTTCTGTTCGCAAATGGAACTCCGTGCTGGTGCCGAAGCCGTTTTGCAAGACATCACGACCGGCTTGAAAAGTACAATGAGCGGTTCTACCGCCATCACGCAGGAGGAAGCCGAGCGTGCGCTAAACTGTCAGTTTTACAAATCGGAACAAATTGATTGGGTGCCGATGGAGGTGGCGTTGGAATTAGCACAAGCACAGCAGAAACCGATTCACGCCATTTCCATAGACGGTCCCTTGGCAGATGAGGCTTGCTGAGGAAGTGGCAAAAGCCTGAGGGCAGGTGCTCTCTCCGACGAACAAAACATCAAATTCTTGAACGAACATTTTATCAACATACGGGTGTCTAATGTTGCCTTCGGGCGCACACCAGGAAAACGCGCCTACCTTGCCCAGAGAATCCAGCAAGGTTTCAAGGGGGTTGACACAACACATCCCTTGGCACAAGCTATCATAAGCGGGTGGAATATACTTTCGCCAGTGGATTGTCTGGTTATCTCGTCTGAGCTTGAACTGATGGGTAGTCAAGATTTCAACCGACTCTACGGAGATAGCAGGGATAGGGGACTCTCTGCAACCGAGGGATACCACCTATTCTTATCGGAAGCCTTAGAAGGAAAACGTCCCGGTTTGGGTAGAATCGTCCTAACCCCTGTGTGCTCCTCAGCGGAGGTAATGGACACTTTTCAGACTCCTATGGCCCCGCATCAGGACTACACCGTTTTAGAGATTGATACCACGGCGTTTGAAGACGGAGGCACGCTTACGCTGGATATCGGTGTCGGGAGAGGTAAGGCGGCAGGAACTTTCTACTTGTTTGATGGCGACAAAGATCTCCCTACGGAAAACGCTCCTGAAGGCGTACCTGCCTCTGTCTGGGAGCGTCAACAAGGTGACGCTTATGTGGAAGCTCTCGGTGCCCTCGCCATAGAATGGTTTTACCCAACAGAAACCGGAAAAATCACATACCCTTTTGACCGAGGTAAATTGTTTCGCTTGTGTGTTACCGGAAGTGTGTACAGTGTGAAAGAAAGCCTCAACGCTTTCAGCGTCAAAATTTCTGTTTTCTAAAGTTAATAGTTTGGAAAACGAAAAATGTTCAAACATGAGGTAATTAAAAATGCCTAATACGCTATTTCGGAAATCCAGAAGACAGGTTAATGCCCCGCTCTCTTATCTTTTAAGAAAACGGTCCTTTCTCGTTATGGTGATCTCTCTTCTAACGATTGGTCTTGCACACGCCCAGGTTGTGCCAGCACTATCGACTGTCTCTCCGCAGGGTGCACAACAGGGACAAAACGTAGAAGTGATCCTCACAGGTAAGAACCTTGACACAGCAACAGCCGTGTGGTTCAGCGGGAGCGGCATCGCCGCGGAGATCAGGCAGGAAACCCAGCAAGCAGCAGTCCTCTTTAACGGCACCGGTATCTCTGGACGTGTTCCGACCGATGTGCAGTTAGTCGCCTCTTTGACGATCGCTCCGAATGCACCGTTAGGTATACAGCAGGTCCGAATCGTCACGCCTTATGGTGTTTCCAACGCGCAAAACTTTGTCGTGGGCAACCTACCGGAAGTCAATGAAAACGAGACGGTTGAAAAGACTGAAATGTCAAACGGGTTGGAATTGCCTGTCACTGTCAACGGTGTGATCGCATCTATTGATGATGAGGACAGTTTCAGTTTTAATCTGAAGAAGAATGCACTGCTGATTTGTGAGGTGACGGCGCAGCGTATCGGGTCTCCCCTGGATTCATATCTTGTACTCCGAGACCCTAACGGGACTGAGGTGGCGAACAGCGGACAGGGAAGTGGATTGGATTCCATCCTCGATTACACAGTGCTTGCAACAGGGAGATACACACTCCATATCCGGGATATCCGCTATAAAGGTGGCGGCGCGTTTCGTTATCGTTTGAGTATCGGTGAGTTGCCCTACCTTGAGACGATCTTTCCGCTTGGTGGACAACGCGGAACAGATAATACGATTGCTGTTACCGGCGCGAACCTCGAAACTGTGAATGCTATACAGGTTTCGATAGATGCTGAAACACCAACAGGCCAACAAGCACTAAGGGTAAAAACACCTTCTGGCTTGACAAGTAATCCGCACCCATTTTCTATCGGGAGTTTGGCAGAAATGGCGGAAAGTGAACCCAACGATTCGGCTGATAAAGCGAACCCCGTAAACACACCCATAACGATCAACGGAAAAATTGACAAACCGGATGATGTTGATCGGTTTTCATTTGAGATAAAAACGCCGCAATTTCTCGTTTTTGAAGTAGAGGCACTTAGGCTCTCATCGCAGCTGGATGCACTCCTCACGCTTCACGGTGCAGAGAACGCCCAGGTCTTAGCGATCAACGACGACGCTCGCCGCGCCGATGCACGTATTGAACAGAATTTCACGGAACCAGGGAAATATTCCATCGCTATCCGAGACTTGAACAACCAGGGTGGAAGTGCTTATTCGTATCGCTTGAATATCCGTCCGTTACAACCGGACTTCACGCTTAGTGCAGTCATGCTTGACAGCCAGAATCGTCCGTCCACTTTAGATAGTCCGCGCGTGAGTCGTGGCGGCACTTTTGCCATGCAAGTCAACGTTAGCCGTTTTGATAGGCTCGGCGGTCCTATCCGCTTACACTGTCCTACACTACCGAAAACTTATGACGTGAGTCCTGCTGTCATTGAAGTCGGGAAAAATCAAGCGGTCATCACAGTAACAGCACCGTGGGATGCACCCCTCGGTCTGATGCCGTTCTCGGTGGCGGGTGTCAGTGCTGTCGGGAGTCGTCAGGTGGAACGGATTGCTGCGCCTTCTCCGATACTCCTGACCGTGATGGAAGCCCCCGAATTCACGCTGGCGCTTGCTGAAATTAGCGCGAGTGTTGCACATAATAAAACAGTCAACATTCATGTAACAACGGATCGACGCGACGACTTCACAGGTCCCATCAGACTGTCAGTCGTCGGGTTGCCACCGCGTGTAACTGCAGCACCTGTCACTGTTGCTCCAGGTAAAAGTGAAGCAGTCCTCTCTATACGAGCTGGAAGTTTTGAACGAAGGGAACAGTTCTCTGTTGTACCACCACCCGGTATCAACTATATTTCCGTCGTTGGCACAGCGAACGTTAACGGAGAGACGGTGAGTCAATCAACACCCGCTATTCCGTTGACGATCCTTGAGGCACCATTCATTGTAACCGTAGAACCCTTGCGCTTTAGTATCGTCTTCCCCGCAACAGTTGCTGCAAACGGTGACGCAGACCCAAACGCACAAGCGGACACTCTGGCAATTGCAGCGAACCCAGCCGCGGATACCGAAACGACAGAAAACGAAACTCCAGTGACAAAAGAGGCGATGCTCACGCTAACAGTCGTCCGTCAAGGCGGTTTTACGGATGTTGTCACGTTGACACCAATCAATTTGCCAGAAGGTTTCACCACGGAAGCTGTTACGATTCCGGTAAATGAAACCGAAGTCCAAGTCCCGCTGAAGGCTATCGGTTCCTTGGAAGATAAGACCTATCAGTTCAGATTCCGAGGATCTGCCACAATCAACGGCAAACCGTTTGTACAGGACAGTCCTGTCCTTAATGCGAAGATTATCCATTAAAAAGAAGTAACCAGTAACCAGTAACCAGTGAAAGAGGTTTCGGATAGTTCAAACTTCTCTTTCTGGTAACTGGTAACTGGTAACTGACAACTGATAACCCTACATGATAGAATCCCCCTATACACTTATCCACCAAGATAATGCCACTGCAGCACGCGTCGGTAAACTCCAGACAGCACACGGTGTTGTGAATACGCCGATATTCATGCCTGTTGGGACACGCGGGACGGTGAAGGCTTGCACCCCGCAGATGCTTTCCGACCAGATTCAGGCAGAAATTATTCTCGCAAACACCTATCACCTCTACCTACGTCCCGGACACGAAATTGTCCGAGAGGCGGGCGGCTTACACGCGTTTATGGGGTGGCAGCACCCCATCCTAACAGATAGTGGAGGTTTTCAGGTCTTTAGTCTCGGACCGCTACGCACAATTTCCGAGGAAGGTGTAGCGTTTCGTTCTACGATAGACGGCACCGAACACTTTATCTCTCCCGAACGTTCCATCGAAATCCAGAACGCACTCGGTGCAGACATTATCATGGCGTTTGACGAGTGTCCTGCACTGCCAAACGATTATGCCTATTTAAAGAATTCGATGGAGATGACGTTGCGGTGGGCAGCACGGTGCAAAGAGGCGCATCAGAATTCGGATCAATTGCTCTTCGGGATTGTACAAGGCGGTATGGAGCGCGACCTGCGTCGGGCGAGTGTGGATGGCACCGTATCAATCGGTTTTCCGGGGTATGCCATCGGCGGATTAAGCGTCGGCGAGGAGAAGGATTTGATGTATGAAACCCTTGCATACACCGCGCCGCTGCTACCTGCAGAAAAACCGCGCTACCTGATGGGTGTCGGTACACCTGAAGATTTGGTCTACGGTGTCCGCTGTGGAATTGACATGTTCGATTGCGTCATGCCGACCCGAAACGCACGCAACGGTTCTCTATTTACAACAACCGGTATCGTCCGCATCCGAAACGCAAAGTACAGACATGATTTTAGTCCGTTAGACCCAGAATGCACGTGTTATACCTGTCAAAACTTCACACGGACGTATCTCCGACATCTGCACATTGAGAATGAGATTCTCGGTTCACAACTGCACACGTTACACAACCTGCACTTTTACCTCAGTCTCATGCGCGGGATCCGTCGTGCTATCTATGACGGAAGTTTCGCAGCACTCGCAGGCGATGAACCAGATATTGGTGCGTTGGTGAAGTTGGGGCAGTCCGCAGACAGTGAAGTTTAAAAATCGTAGCCTACCCAACCAAGTATTTAAACACGGAAGAGAGGTTGTCATCCGGGGAATAGAGTTGGGAGACGTTCAATTCGTTTTCGATGAGGAGCTCGGGAAGTCGTCCATAGAAAGCATCAGGTTTAGCGGTTTCGATGATAATATCGCCTGCTGCGTCTGTTTCCGATTCTTCTATAGTAGCACCATTGTTGACAAAGGTAACGCTCAGAATATCTGGAAAAGGGAGGCAGACTTGTGCTAAGCGGCGCGGTTCGTCGGTGCTCAAGTAGACTTTATGCGGGTGCTCGTCAATCAGTTCGCGAATGTCGGAGATGGTGCCTTCTGCAAGAATGCGCCCTTGATGGATGAGCAGAATCGTCTCCGTTAATGCTTCAATTTCGTAGAGGATATGGCTCGATACAACGATGCTAATACCTTTGTCAGCAAGGTCTTTTAGCAAGGCAAGGACGTGTCGTCTACCGTTCGGGTCTAACCCGGTGAGCGGTTCGTCAAGGAATAGGAGTTCCGGTTCATGCACTAACGCCTGTGCAAGTTTGATACGTTGCCGCATCCCTTTACTATAAGACCCGATAGGTCTGTCCTTTGCCGATAGCATGTCCACTGTTTCTAATACTTGTAGACTCCGCGATTTGACTGCTGTTTCATCATATCCGCTTAATGTCGCGAAAAAAGTAACAAACTCGAATCCGCTCATGAATTGATATGCCAGTTCTATATCGGGACAGTAGCCCACCCGCCGCGTCAACTCCGGATTGTTCCATACCGTTTGGTTTAGCACTTTGACGGTGCCTTGGTTCGGCTTAAGTTGGCCTGTCATCAGTTTGATTAAACTCGTCTTACCAGCACCGTTTGGACCCAGTAGACCGGTTATTCCGGGATAAATTGCGAGTGTTACGTCATTCACGCCCATGACTTCGCCGTACCATTTGGATAGATTTTCTGTTTGAACGATCATTCAATGTTCCTTTTGACTACTGACGGCTAATTTTTAAGATTTCTTCAAGATTCTGAATGCCTGCACTGGTTCCCATAGCGGTAACACACGCTGCCCCCGTCGCGGATGCCAATTCTGCAGTCGCCTTCAGATCCCAACCCATAATGGTACCGGCGAGAAAGCCAGCGCAGTAGGCATCCCCAGCACCTGTTCCATCGACGACATTGACAGGATAGGCAGGTACAGAGAGTGCTGTTTCTGGTGTAGAGACATAACTACCCTTTTCCCCCATCTTAATGGCAATGGTATTAATGTCGTAGTTATTTCGCAAAAATTCGACGATTTCACGGCATTCAGATAGACCCGTGAGATGTTGTGCTTCAACGATGCTTGGCATAAAGATGTCTACGTGTTGCAAACACGGCTCTAATGTCTCCATCCATTTTCCGGTAGCATCGTACGCTGTATCGAGCGAGGTGGTTATACCTTGTGCCTTCGCTGCTCGGAGGACATTCGCCATCGGGATACCATCAAAACTTGGCATAACGAGTGCACCGGCGATGTGCAAAATTTTAGCGGTTTTAATGAGTTCCCAATCCAGATCTGCTTCACGGAGTTCACCATTCGCACCGATATAGTGATAAAAAGTCCGTTCACCATCGGAGGCAATCGCGACAAATGTAAATGAGGTGCTAACGTCGTTGTCTTGGCGCATACCAGCAACATTAATGCCATTGTCTGAAAGCGTTTGCAGAATCAGGTCACCGAAGGCATCGGTGCCAATTTTACCCATGGTGCCGACAGTGATCCCCAAGCGCGCGAGGGCGAGTGCTGTGTTATTCGCGCAACCTCCGGTATGGATTTCGAGTTCATCAAAGAGTGCTAATTTCCCTTTTTCTGGGAACTGGTCTATCGGTCGTCCAAGCACATCAACGACATAAATACCGAGCGATAGCACATCCATAGTTTACCTCTTGATAGAAAGCACCGTAAAGAGCATCTAATCTTTCACTCAAACTTTTCTTTGAGTCCAGGTGTCGGGCGAAAGATCACTAAAGTTTCATCGTCCGTTTTAAGGTTTCCGTCTACTATTATATCTGTAAAGTCTTGAGAAGTCCATCCGATCCAATAGGGTGGCAGGCTTGCCTCTGCCTCTTCCGCCAGATGTCGTAATACATATTCTTGTCGTAGAATTCGAGCGAACCATTTCCGCTTACCACTTAGTTCTTTATTCGGATCGGGTGGTATTTGCGGTGTTATTTTTACTTGAGGTGTTGCCGTTGAAAGTTCAGGTTCGGCATCAAGTGCAACGTCTCCTAAGTAGGTCATCTCTCTGCCTGTAACATACCACGCATTTTCGAGGGTATGCTGGAGTTCGGATTGACCGAGAACGCGATTTCCGATATTTAAAGATGTGCGCGCGTTCTCGGTTAAATCGAAAAATACTTCTTTCACATACGTCGTAGGATACCACGGACCCACAAACAGCTCGCGTAGTTGAGTTTGCGAACCTTGAAAGAGCGTTCCGATCTCTTGCCGATGTTCAAGGCGTGAATCCTCGACTTCCTGATGACGGATAAAACTGTCTTTTGTATAACCGATAGATATTTTAGCGCGTGCTGTAGCCCTAACGGCGACGTAACTTAGTAGGTGCGCACGCTGCCGCTCAGGGTAGACTGATAGAATGGATAGTCGATCTGCTGTAATGCTATTTGGCAACACATTTCGAGCAACTGCAATTGTGCTTACCGATAGTAGAACCAACACACATCCGCCTATCCAATAGGTGCGTACCTTCTGTTTTGACTTACCAAAATAGAATAATAAACCACCAAAACTGAGTAAGTATATAGGTACGACAATAAACAATAATTTTACGATTGGCACCCCGATCAGACCAGTTTTTAGCGAGGTTGAGAGGAATTCCTCGTGAATTTTTTCTTCGTGTTGAAGTGCAAGCGCGTATTGATCTATGAAGTGCCGCGCCGATTTTCCGTAACGACTGAGTAATTCGTGCCAGAATGTTTCGCCTACCTGCTGCTCCGAAAATGGCAGTGCATTGTAATCAAACGCGAGACAAATAATCTGTCCATCTCCAAATTTCCGTTTCGCGACATATATCTGTTCTTCTGGGTTCCCGATTAGTGTTTCACATCCGACTTTTGGAGCAAATTGGATAAGTTCAAACACAGTGCTGTTAGCATCCAGTCCTTGAAAGCCAAGTTTTTCACGCACGGTGTCTGGGAGGCTATCTGTTTTCTTTAGACGCTTCAATTCAACCGGTAAAAAAGGTTCTACAAAACTGCCACGTAGAATGTTAAAATCGTTACCCCCGGATAGAATGAGCGTGCCACCGCGCTGGACCCAGTCCAATAATGCTGTTTGTTGTGCTTTAGAGATACGTCTCTCTGTCAAGACCGTCTTACGAATTACCAGAACATCAACCGTACTGTAACCTATCCAGTCTTGTGGCAGTAATGTCGAATCTTTGAGATATTCGACGTATACCTGCGCACCATCGGAACCGGAAACCAACTGTTTTTTGTCAACAAATCGTTTGAGTTTATCACCACTCGGTGCTAACACCAGTACGAGGTTATCTTTACGTGAAAGAGGTATCGGTAACGGAACCTCCTGTATCACGCTCGGTTGTGTATTCCCCAACGCTGTATCTTTTGAAGGTGTTGTCGGTATAAGTTGGACGACGAGTTGTACCGCATTTTTGGGGCAATAGATATAGACCTCAGTGGTGGGTAGACGCAGCTCAGCGGCGTACCGCTCCATAGGTGTATCGGAAGAAAAACTTCGGACCTCGATTACCAAGTTCCCGATAAACGGTGTCGGTTGGTCCTGACTTTGAACGGTGATACGTAAAGGTGCCCACGTGCCTGTTTTGTAACGGCCGTTAAACCCGAAATCTACATCTGCAGCTTCCGCTGCGCCGAAGACAACGGATACCGAAAAAAGTGATACGAGAATTTTAAATAATTGACTTTTGTGCATCGTTCCACTTCGTTTCACGATGGTTTTTGATCGATATTGATGGAGATTATTGGTAAAACACTATTTGAACCTATTAGAAACCACCTCGGAATGTAATGGAGCGGTGCACCGATGCTGAATCATTTAGAAATCACTGTTGTTTGCTCGTTTGAAGAACGATATCACCTTGCTCTTATCAAATAATACGTGCTGGGTTATGAACGAGTTTTGTCTCTATCGCGTCCTGGAAAGGGTGCGTGCTAAAAACGCCGTTCCCTAACATAATCATTGAGGCAACGCCACCTTCTGCTTCAATGTGTCCAATTGTATCTATTACTCGGGCATCACTGAGCAACCCGCTCTCCATCGAAAACTGTTTTGAGACAGCACAGCAGGCATTGAAGAGATCGTCACTGGGTTTTGCATCGGTAAGCGTTTTCAAGACGCTCAGTGCCACGTCTGCAGCACGATTGATACGCAGCGTCTGTTTTCTGTTTCCGAGCACTTCGCTCGTCTTAATCGGGCCGAAGTAACGGTAATAGATAGGTTGTTCTGCAATCGGTAGTCTGTCGGCAGTTAAAGGCGCGCCCTCTTTCAACTTGACGAGGCAGCCGCCGTGGTATTGTGAGCAGACATCGCCTAACCCCGTCCGATTTTCAACCTCCGCGATGTGCGCTGTCATCGCAAGTGCTTCGTCGTCTTGATCTGCCGACAGCAGTCCATTGAGCGCGTAAGCTACCGCGAGCGATGCGGCACCGCTGAGTCCAAAACCACAACCGAGCGGCAGTGGCGAAGTAAGGTCTACCTTTACGCCTGCGATACCACTATTTTGGATGAGTCGTTTGACAACAGCGCGGACTGTCGGAAAGTTGATGTGCTCTCCATTAAACAGCACTACCGTCTCATGATATTCGGAGACGATAGCCTCTACACCTTCTTTAACGGTGAAACCCATACCGAGCGAGTGCATACGCGCCGGATCGGTGTGCGGAATAACCTTGAAAACACACGAGATGTTGCCGGGGGCATAAGCTCTCGCCATTTCGTTCCTTTCAATTTTTTATAGTAGATTCCGTAATTAATTTCACAGTGGCGGGGTTACAAACCCCGCCTGCACGGAGATATTGTTTGTTAAAGTATAAATATATCTTCAAAATCTACTATAATTGTTCCTTGCGGTTCGGTTAGGCATGTTATGTGCAATCCGTTCTTTTCCCTATATCCGGCGCGCCCGTTGGTTGCGCTTATGAAATTCTTAGGTTTTCCTTGAATCTGCGGTGGGATCAGGGCGTATTTGTAGATTTGACGCGTCTATAGATGTGCCCCAAAGGCAGTTCGCAGCGAATGGAATTCAGCGGTAGGACATCCCCAAGTTCCTGAAATTCGAGAGCTTTCCACTGCGTTCCTAAACGAAAATGGCGTTTAACGTTTACCCTATCTTGCGAAACAAGGATATATTCTTGCAAGGACGTGATCTGTTTATATGCCTCGAATTTCTCACCCTTGTCATAAGCCGCAGTTGAGCGGGAAAGCACCTCTACGACAACAGTCGGGTTGAGAAGCGTGTCAAACACATCATCTTCAAAACGGGGTTCATCGCAGACGACAGTAACATCTGGATAGAAGTAAGATGTTAACGGGTTTGCCTTCACGCGCATCTCGCTCGCGTAGGCCTCACAATCCCGGTTTAACAGTTGGTTGTTAAGACTAGTAAGTATATTTCCTGTGATGAGATTATGCGCTCGACTTGCGCCGGACATTGCAAGTATCTGTCCGGCGAGATATTCATTTTTGAAGGGTGCTTTGCGTTCCCAAGCGAGGTATTCCTCAGGTGTCAAATGGGTTTGCACAGCAATAGCAGTCATGGTATTCTCCTTAACGGACAGAAAATCTACGTCCTTTGTAGTTTCAGTTGCGTGTTACATAGCATACACGAAGTCTGTTCTGATGTCAACGTAGAAAACTGGAAACGGACGAAAGATCAATTTCCTAAGCATTCCCTTGAGGGGTTGCATATCTTGGATTGAAGGCATCTTCCCCATACACCCCATCTCCAATTTTTGCCCTTTGTCCTCTGCCGGTGACTGCGCATCTTGTGCCATCCAATCGTGGAATTACGTACCGTTCAAACCACGCACCCATCTGTCGCCGCATATCGCTTATCAATGCCTTCTGCGATTTGTCGTCTATTAGATTTTTCCGTTCTCCTGGGTCTTTCACTAAATCGTACAACTCATGGGGTCCGTAAGGATAGCGGTGGACATATTTCCACTCTTGCGTTCGGATCATACGGACAGGACCGTATTCATCAAACACAACGACCTCATCTTGGGCATCGTCTGTTTTTCTTGTAAGTGCTGGAACAAAACTTCTGCCAGGTGACATATCGTCATTCGGATCCGGTAAACTGAGATAATCGAGCAGTGTCGGCATGAAATCGTATTGACTCACCATCGCCTCACTCACGCGTCTCTCTGGTATCTTACCGGGGTGACTCATTATAAAAGGCACTTTAACCGAATTCTCATACATATTCAGTGGGAATGTGCCGTTGCCTTTGTGCCAAAATCCGTGATGACCACACGAATAGCCGTTATCGCTACTGAAAACGATGAGCGTATTTTCGCGGATACCTAATTCAGAAAGGCGTTCTAAAATCCTGCCAACGTTTAAATCGAGAGCTGTTATTGCCGCGAAGTAACCTTTCAATGATTCGCGATTGCCCATGTGAGGATGTGTTCCTCGTCCCGCCCACGGGTGCAATGCCTCCTGCGGACACGTCTTGAACGGGCAATCATCATAGGAATCCACAATGTCTTTTGGATGTCCGTTAAAAGGCGTATGTGGCGCGTTATAGTTAACGCTGAGATAGAACGGGCCTTCTTTATTTTTCGATATAAAATCTAATGCATCATCGGTAATCACATCTGTAAGGTAACCGGGTTGCATCTCTACTTGTCCATCTTTAATCATGTTGGCGTTGTTGTATTTGCTTCCACCTAAAGGCATAGCGAACCAGTGACTAAACCCATGTTGTGGCGTCAAACTATCGCCGAGATGCCATTTACCACTTAACCCGACAGTGTAACCGTTGTCAGCGAGTACATCGGTATAGCAGGTCAAACCTTCAAGATAACGTTCAGCATTGGGTGGCATGCTGCCGTCCCGGCAAAAATCATGTACGCCATGTGCAGAAGGGATGCGTCCAGTCATCAGGCTGGCACGTGCAGGCGAACATACCGGAGTCGTGCAGAAAAAATTGGGAAAACGTGTTCCTTCTGAAGCGAGTTGGTCGATAAAAGGTGTGCGGACTTCATCGTTACCGCAACAACCCGCAGCCCAGGGGCCTTGGTCATCCGTTAGGATAAAAATGACATTGGGTTGGTTTTGCATTCGATTTCCTCCTGTTTTCTCTGCACCGATAAGGAGCGATGGCGTAACTGCTGCGGCAACAGTACCAGTGCCTACGTTCTTCAGAAAACGCCGTCGCGAAATATTCGGGCTCCGGTTTTCCGCCTGATTTGACATGCCTTCCTCCATTTGATGTTACTAAACCGACATTAAATGCACGGATAGCATTCAGCGTATCCGATTGAGATAAAGATATGCTGTCTACACATTTCGTCGAGGAGGCGCGTATCTTGGATGGAAGGAATTTTCACCGTAATTCCCTTCTCCTAACTTTTCTGCTTGTCCGCCACCGGTAACCGAGCATCTGGCACCATCTAATTCCGGGAGAACGTACCGTTCAAACCAGGCTCCCATCTGTTGACGCATATCATCGATACGCGCGTGCTGAGACTTTTCATCTATCAGGTTTTTCCGTTCACCCGGATCGTTCACCAGATCGTATAATTCATGCGGACCGTACGGGTACCTATGCACATATTTCCATTCCTGCGTCCGAATCATGCGGACGGGACCGTATTCATCGTAAATAACGATCTCATCTTTCGCATCGTTTGTCTCACCAGAAAGCGCGGGTACGAAACTTCTACCCGGCGACATATCGTCATTCGGATCTGGTAAACCGAGATAATCGAGCAGTGTCGGCATGAAGTCGTATTGGCTCACCATTGCTTCGTTGACGCGTCCTTCTGGGATGCTACCCGGATGGCTGACGATAAACGGGACTTTGACGGAGTTTTCGTACATATTCAATGGGAATGTGCCGTTACCTTTGTGCCAAAATCCGTGGTGTCCGCACGAATAGCCGTTGTCGCTACTGAAGACCACCAGCGTATTCTCACGGATGCCTAACGTCGAAAGCCGATCCAGAATTCGTCCGACATTTAAATCGAGTGCTGTTATCGCTGCGAAATAGCCTTTCAACGATTCGCGGTTACCCATGTGCGCCGCTGCGCCCTGAACAGCCCACGGATGCAATGCCTCTTGTGGACACGTCTTGAACGGGCAATCGTCATACGAGTCAACAATATCCTGCGGGTGTCCGGTAAACGGCGTGTGTGGGGCGTTGTAGTTGACGCTGAGATAGAAGGGTCCCTCTTTGTTCGCTGAGATGAAGTCTAAGGCATCATCCGTGATCACGTCGGTGAGGTAACCGGGTTGCATCTCTACTTGACCATCTCGGATCATATCCGCGTCATTATACTTACTTCCACCAGTGAGCAACGCAAACCAGTGGCTGAACCCGTGTTGAGGTGTTAAACTATCGCCGAGGTGCCATTTGCCGCTCAATCCGACGGTATAGTCATTGTCGGCTAAGACATCCGTATAACACGTCAAACCTTCGAGGTATCGGGCGGGGTTAGGCGGCATGTTTCCATCTCGGATCCAGTCATGTACACCGTGTGCGGACGGGATACGTCCGGTCATAAGACTTGCCCGTGCTGGCGAGCACACAGGACTTGTGCAGAAGAAATTCGGGAAACGGGTACCTTCTGAAGCCAGCTGGTCAAGGTAGGGTGTCCGGACCTCATCGTTGCCGCAGCAACCCGCAGCCCACGGTCCTTGATCGTCCGTTAAAACAAAAATGACATTGGGTCTGTTTTCCATATTAAATTCTCCATCTCATTAGTAAAGTCGGTGTGGTAGATTATGTTTCTTCCTTAAGTTTGGTCACTCGTCTGATCGCTTGCTTTTCGCAATTCTTCAAGGAGCCAAACGATGTCGCGATAGCATTTGTCGAATGAATCTGCGCGGCGTGCTTGCTCAAGGTCAAAACTATCTGCAAGGGCAGGCTGGTCCCGCTTTTCATGATAGTTCCTGCCATTTTCCATTCGATTGCTTAACCATCCCTTTGCGTCCCGGATTGCCTCTGGTTCTTCTGGAGAGTCAATATCATTTCTTAACCCCCTCCGCCCACGGATGGATTCGGCTGCTGCAAGAAACCATGCTTCAAACTCACATGTCGCCAACACGACAGCAATCGGTAAATTGCCGTGAGTTTGTAACGCTCGCTCAAGGAGCGCAGGCCCTAGTTCCGCTGGACAGTCATCATCACTGTCAAGGATAATAAATATAGCTCCTTGCCCACCAATTCTCCGAGCTGCTAATTCAACTTCTTGTTCAAGTTTATCTGGTTGAACAACTTGATTCCTATGAACACGGATAGGGCGCGGCGTGTGGATCGCCAATTCTGGATAAAGTTCGGCTGCGATGCGTCTAATCAGGAGCGGTACAGCTGCCACATCGCCCTCCCCCTCAACAATGCAACTGACTTTGACTGTCATCTGCGTTTTTCCTTATTCTCTGTTGAACTAGGACTCTTTTTTTTTTATCGAATAAATGAAGTTGTTTTGCCTTTTCAGCGGAAATGACAGATGCCTCATCAGGTTCCAATTGATCCTTACGTAGAAGTTCTCCTATTGTAAACAGTTTATCGCGCACGACAGACCTGCTAACTCCGTCAACAGGGGCAATTACCGTATTTCCATCATACGCTTCAACAGCGAGAATTGAATCCACATCCAAGTGCTTGTCTTCAAGGAGGTCCGGACTGTGACTGGTGATAACCACTTGTGTCTTGTGGGCACCGTCCCGAAGAGCATCAAGCAAAACTCCTGCTGCTGCGGGATGAAGTGCGATTTCTGGTTCCTCAATTCCAACGAGAGGTACGCGTTTTTGGTCATTGTGATTTCCCTGAAAGAGTGCTACCAGAATTCCCAATACGCGGAGCGTGCCATCAGACATATTGTTTGCATCAAATCGCCATGTATGCTCGTCACCTGCTACATCCTGCCTAAACTCTAAGGTTTCCTTCGGTCCGAACTCTTTGATCTTTACCTTATGTACTCCAGGAACGACCGCCGCTAAATATTCTTCGATGTTTTCCCTAACAATTGGTGAAAGTTGGGCGAAGATACTTGTGAGGTTGCCTCCATCACGTGTAAGTACATCGCGAGGGTCTGGTGCTTGGAGATCTCGGATTATATCAGGATTGAGATTGTAAAACCCCATTCGAGAAAATGCATCGTAGATAGGACGAAATTCCGATAAACCTGAAGCGTTTACCAAGTAGAGGCGATCAGTCGCAGCTGCGGGAGCAACCTTTACACTTGTATCGGTTACAGTACCTTCATCAACGCGGAAGTATGCCTCAGGTGTAAAGCGTTGGCTATTCAGTAATTTACATTCTTCAGTCTGAACTCTGTATTCGCCATATTTATCGCGAGGCCGGTCATCGCTCTTACGAGTCCCACTCTTACGAGTCCCAATGCGAAAGGCATAGTGTCCTATTAAGCCTTCAGGTAGAACGAATTCAAGACGAATGCTAAAATGGTTTGGATGACCGCGTGAACGGCGTCGGACATCTTTAATACCCCCACGATCGCGTATTGCATGCCCTAATTCTGAGTTCAGTGCATCTGTAACAAACCGCAAGGCATCAAGAAAATTGCTCTTACCCGCGCCGTTGCGCCCGACAAGAAACGTCAACGGTTGCAATCGCACATCACACGCTGCGATGCTCTTATAGTTCTTTAAAACAACTCTTGTAATAAACGTTGAATCTTTCATCTCGTTGGACCTCTACTGTAGGAGGGGTTTGTAACCCCGATGCCATACAGCACTATGCTACCGGAAATCCATCACCGGTAAGCGGTTCACCGTCTGCAACTTCGATGGTCGGGACGAGGATATGCCCCGGCGATTGCGCGTTGTTATAGCGGACCCCTTTTGCCATAAAGATCATGACAAATGCTCTGCGTTGACGATCCGTTACGTTTGGTGGTGTGCCGTGCCAGTTGAGGCAGTGGTGAAACATACACTCGCCTGCTTTCAACTCCACCGGAACGCCGTGACTGATGTCCAATTCCCGTCTCTCTGTCCATGGGTTCGGCGGCGGTTCGCTTTCCTCTTCACGCGCTTTTGCTGATGCCGCGTCCAATGCCGCTCTGGCTTCCACTGAGAACCGTTCATCTTTATGGCTCTTCGGCATGACGTGCATGCACCCGTTATCGACTGTCGCATCATCTAAAGCGAGCCAGCAGCTCACGATGTTCGGTGGACTTAGGGGCCAAAAGAAAAAATCGTGGTGAAATCCGAAATGTCCGTTGTCTTTGGGTGGTTTGGAGATAATTTGATCGTGCCAGAGACGGACTTCAGATGTCTCAAGTAATGCGCGTGCTGTCCCCGCAATGAGTGGGTTGTGGATAGCTGCCTCGTAACTCAGTTCACGTTTCCACATATTGACATACTGATGAATTGCGCGGGGGTGACCACTGCCTCGGTTGAGTTTATCTTCACGCCGATCGTGTCCATATTTGAACTCCGGTGAAGAATCGTCGCCTTCGTTGAGTTCGAGTTCAATAATCGCATCTAAACCTGCACGCATGGCTTCAACGCCATCGCTATCTAAGACCCTACCGAATTTGAGATACCCGTTCTCCTGAAAAAAATCGATCTGTTCTTGTGTTACCATTATATCTCTCCCTTGATTCAGACAATTTATTCCGCCGCTGCTTCCGGCAAAAGGCAAAGTTCCTTTGGTATTAAATCATAGCATGGATACGCTTGTTTATCAATCTCAATTTTTCAGACAAATCTGAATTGCGGGTGACAGGGATGATGTGGATTGAGGAGGAGGTCGAAGTGACGACATCGGGTTAGAAACCGTGTTAACTGATTGTTAATTTTTTTGGTTTCGCGGATAATCGGTTTCTCGAACGTAAATTATGAACATTTCGTGAACATGGCACGAATTTTCATGAACATTCGCGATTTGTTCAATTTTGGTGTTCGCAGTATACAGGGTTGTGAACCCATTCAAGGCGTGAGTTTGTGAGCGCAATAGATTCTGTGTACGATAATTTTTTTGCAAGGATGTTCATAAATGTTCACGAAATTGTTCACGATCCTTTTTTCTCCTTTGTAAACAGAGCGAACGCAGTCAGAACATGGGCTGATGACGTTTTTGAATTCTATGTCTCTGAAATTTTCGTGAACAATTGGGCAATTTTAATTTTTGTCTATCTCTTTTGAAAGTGCCGCAAGTGTAGTGTTGGATTGGCTTCGTGGCACGCGAGGGGTTCAGTCTGTTTTCAAGTTGTTCATGAAATGCGAATTCTATCGGTTAACGTTTGTTAATTTAGTTAGTGTACAGTTCATCCTCAGGCTTCATGTTATGCCTGCGTTTACCACAGGATAAATAATCCCGCATTTACGTCCCTTGCAAATTCTTTAATATCAGCGAAATGCTTTCTCAAATTGTATTCGACAGCACTTGTCGAACAATTCCCGATTCTGATCCAAATCACTTTTGGCGGATAACCGTGAATAACGCTCCTATTCCTAAAGTCTGTATCCTTTGAAACGATGAGATAGTCGTTATCACGAGCGTAATTCCATAACTTGGTATCCGTTGCCGTATTTAACTCTATCGTTTTGACATGGGTAGAATTAGGAAACAGGTCCGCGAGTAGCGTCACCAGTCGGTCGGATAGGTTCTGATCGAATAGCAGTTTCATCTGTATAAACAACCACCTGCGATTTTTCCTTGTCCGCAGCGTAAGCAAAACAGGCGCGAATATCTGTCTCGGTTAACTCGGGAAAATCGTGAAGTACTTCCGCGATTGTCATACCTGATGCCAAGTATTCAAAGACATCGTAAACAGTAATCCGCATGCCTCGAATACACGGCTGCCCGCTGCGTTTGCCCGGTTCAATGGTAATAATATCTCTATAGTCGTTCATCGTATCCACCTCCTCTTATCAGAGGCATTCAATTCTCCACTAATTCTGATTTTCTGCCTGAGGACTCTGCGCTGTAGGAGCGAGCTGTGCTCGCGATCCCGCTGCGAGAATGATCAAAAAAACCAACAATTGAATGGCTCTGCTTTTCCTACAGATAGTTAAGAAAAGTATACCACACCTCGCGTCGGTTATCAACGGTTTTAGTGGAAAATTTCTAATTAGCAAAATTAGGCGTTGGCGTTTTTTTATTATCTGAATGCAGGTCGCATTTGGGCGAGTACGCCGCAAACCTCGGATTATCGCGGATGACACGGATTACGCAGATTTTAAGAGTGTTTCTGTTTGTAGTTGCGTGATTCATTGCGCCTTTTTCTGAATCGCGGATTATCACGGATGACACAGATTTCGCTGATTGACACTCTGTAACATCAAGTTATCTGCTAAGTGGAGAGTTTTGTTTTCCTACTATGCCTTCGGGGGTGTTATCTATTAGGGTAAGTGGCTTCCACCGCCGGTTTGGGACCAGAAATCTTCGGCGACTTGTTGATGGTTTTGATGCAGCCAGCGATGAATTTGCCTTAGGATGCGAGGCAATCCTTTTTGCGGCAAGTTTTTTGCTTCCCAACTTGCCATTTGCCTCCGCAGCGAAACATCAATTGGATTTTCAACCGCAATATCTACTTGATGGCAGGCTTGTATTAGTTTACGGTCATCTGTTGCAAGGATGTTAGCATGGCGAGTGCGCGTTGCTTGCACCAAAACAGCATCGGTGATGTCGATTTCTAAGGTGTCGGCGATCTGCATCGCAGCGAGGGTTATCGGCAGATCTACCTCAATAATTTCTATAGGTCCAGCAGAAAATTGCGTAAGTTGTTGTGAGGTAAGATTGACATCTACAGCATAAACCTTTGTGAGAATTGCCTTTGCTTCAAACAGCGTAAGCACCGTTGTGAACCAATTTGTGTGGTCTCGGATAAACGACTCGCACGCGGCGGATGCGGGATGGTCGTCAAGCAAGGAGTAGACAATAAGCATCGCGTCTAACCCACGCGACGCGAATTGATCAGAAGATAAGGTCATCACCGCTTACCTCGGACAAGTCCAATGCTGAAGGGTCCCTCATTTTGAGTTTCTCGGCGTAAACTTCGTCCCACGTCTGGGTAGTATAGGGACGGATTAGGATACCGTCATCTGTTCTTTCAATCACAACACCCGATTCTAACCCTAATTCTTTCACCCAGTCAAGGGGCAATTTGATCTTATAATCCGTTTCTAACGCGAGTGTTTTCATGGTGTTCACCTCTTCCTGCAAATAGTTAAGAAAAGTATATCACAACTCGCGTCGATTATCAACGGTTTTAGTGGGAAATTTCTAATTGGTAAGGTTAGAGGTTGGCGTTTTCTTATTATTTGAATCGCGGATTTTGATTTTTATAGTTGCAATGCTTCATCAAGTGCCTCACGAAATTCATTTTGGTTTTTCTCCTGATAGAACGGCAACCCGATAATGCGATAGTTCTTATCCTCTATGATGAGTTCGCTTTTACGTTCAGTATCAATTTCTTTGAGGAAGTCTTCTTTCCATCTGTCAAAGTCTTCAATATGTTCACCTTTAGGTTCAACAAAAAGTTGGTAACTCAGTGTTTCGCCATTTTCTTTGCCTAAAAAGAGAACAAAGTCAGGTTGAAAGGCTTTACCGTCAAAGAAGTTATAGATATAAAAGTGCCTCTCGTTACGGATGAGGTAAACGCCACCGTAAGTTTTCTGTAGTTCCTCAAGCTGCGTTTTTAGAAATTGCACGAATGCTTTTTCTTCACTGGTGCCGTAGAGGCCATTGAAAGCAAACCACTCTTCGGCTTTCGCGATACGCTCAGCATCGTGATTTTCATCAGCTCGTGGACCCTTAGCATTGAATTTCAGAATTTTCGCTTTGAAAACATCACGGATTTGTTCCTTATAAAAATACTTCGTCCCTTCATGCTCGGTAATTTTTTCGCGAAGTTCGGTTTCAATCTTTTCTAAAAGATCGCAACATGCCCTGAGTTTTTCTGAAGCTTCGTCTTCCCATTGAGAGAAATTGCCTTTGAAAGTGATTTTCAAACCACCTAAAAAATTGTCCGAATTTCTCAATTCGCTCATTGATTTTAACTGTGGAAAATACTGTTTGAGTGATGCAAACTGAAAAAACGGGTTATGCGCAATGGCAGTTTGGACGATATTCTTTTCAATATCCGTTAGTGGTATGTCTTCGCTGTTTTTGCTCCGCGTGGTATAGGTTTGGTCACTCTCTGTCATACCTGTCACGCCTCCAGATCCTTCATAGATGATATGCTCATGCCATTTCTTTTTCACACTTAAGGATGCCAAGTCTTCAAAAGATTTGACGTGTTGATAGTCTCTTGGTACCTGTTTATTTATCCAGATAACACCGTATTTGTAAAGGTCCGTCTCTTTGAATGACTCCTTGAGTTTCAGTGGACGCGTCACGGTTTGCTCATCTATGAGTCCTTGCTGGACCAATGCTTTTTTGATCTCGGTGATATAAGGCAAATCGTTGATACTGTGGTAATGAAACTCTTCTAAGACGCGGAGTTCATGCTCGAGGTCTTTGTCAAATTTGCGTATATATTTATCCTCGTGTTCCGGAGGCAGGCTAAACGGGTAATAGCGAGCACCGCGCCCGATAAGTTGTGCCTCGGCGATGGTCGCTTTTCCAATTTTGTTATGTCCTGTACTGCCGGTATCATAACAGCGAACGATGTCGAACAGGTTTAGCACATCCCACCCTTCACTAAGCATCTGCACAGCAAAGATAGCACGGATCGGGTTGTTTTCTTCTTCAAGTCTGTTTACCTCCACCTGATACTTCTCTCTTTCGACTTTGGAATTGACCGCAAGGCAGTATTTTTCTTGAAAATCTGTTTTTAGGTAGCGTGCCAGATCCTCGGAATTGGTATTATGGTTATCAAAAAAGCGAAACGCCTGTTTAATAATCGGCACTTCAGATCTCCGAATTCTGTTAATATCGTTTCTGGTGAGACTATCCATAAGTTTATGGAAGTCTGCTTTGTTCTTTTCGGAGTCCGGGATTGTTTTTCCTTTGAAGAGAATTACAGGTTTCAGTTGGATCTTGTATTTTGTTGCAACAGACTGTTTGTAATAATTGAGAATGATTGCCTGCAAGATGCGGTCCTGCAGACTGAAATCCGACCTCACAATCTCAATATCTTTCGAGTATTTGTCATTCCGAAATTTTACCAAATCATAGCGGTAGATGATCTTATTCCGATACTTTTCTACGATTGCAGGCGTTTTGTCGTCAAAAGTGGCGGTGAATTCCAGCAACAAGTTAGCGTCGTTTGCAGTGAATATCTTTTCAACGGTGTTTTCCCATGTTGGTTTTTCCACCGAATTCGGATTCTCTGCCGTTATGTCCAATTTCATCTGTCGTGTCTTCGTAGAGACGTTGGTATGGTGTGCTTCATCAGACAAAAGAACAATTTTCTTTTTCTTAAAATCATCAAAAGTTAAGGCATTCTCTTTTTCGTTCATCAAATCGCTGTGTAGTTTCTGAATCGTGGTGAAACAGATGTTAATGTTGTCTTCGTTGACCGCTTCAAAATTTTCCACTTCCGTTACCGCGACCTGTTCACCCTTGAAATAGATATTTGTATTGAAAAGGTATTTTGAAGATATTGGGTTGAGGAAGTTGTCTTTTGTCTTCTCAATGATATTATCGGCGTTGACGAAAAAGAGGAAGTTCCGGTATCCCTGTTCATAGAGATAGAGAATCAACCCCGCCATGATAAGCGTCTTACCGCTACCGGTCGCCATGTTAAACAGCAGATGTAAAGGATTTCTTTTGCCGGGGAAGCCCTTGTTTAAGCAGTGAATGAACCTCGCAAACGCCTCCACTTGATACGGACGCAGTGGGTAAGCAGGTTTCAGATTTTGCGTAATGCTATCCGACATCTCTTTGTCCAAAGCACCAAAATCGGAGAGCGTATCAAGTTGTTCATAAAGGAATTGTTCAGACATTATACATTTTCCTATAAAGTGAGTTGTAGCACAAACTTTATGAAATTTGAAATATTAATTCGGTAATTTCTTTGGTAGTCCGGTTCGGTTGATGAAGATTAATTTATTAATTCGGTAATTTCTTGGTCAGTCCGGTTCGGTTTCAAACCGAACCTACCGGGTCTGGGGAAAATATAGAATTACCGAAATATTTTCTTAAACTTCATCAAACCGAACCTACCGGGTCTGGGGAAAATATAGAATTACCGAAATATTTTATCAATCTTCATTCAGTTTGTGCATCATAGCACGCAAAATCCGCGTGTCTATTTCGGAGAGGTTGATATAGCATTGATTTTTCAGTAGATAGCCTGGTTCTTTTATGTCGTTGTTGTAAGACAGAACATGTAAAATTACTTGATTTTTGTGCAAAAGTGTAGTATTATATAATTGCCAGTGGACAAAATTCGGGTTCACCCGTGTGATTGGAAGGCTACGGCCCAGCACAATCCTATATCCCTGGCTTTTTTATTTTCTCCCCTTTAAGGTTTCTGTTGTGAGTGGTTTGTTCTGTGTATAATAAACACCATGAGGTGTCTTGCGTGCGTCATCAATGTCGTGAACAAACCCAAAGCCCTGCCACAAATACGCCAAATATCGATCTTCGCCTCGTTCATAAAGTCTCTGTAACGCCCAGATAAAATAGTCTACAGCTTGTAAACCTGCATGCTCTTTCGGAGTTTTAACAGTAATATTTAAAGACACATCACTTGTTATATGAGGTTGTGCAAAGAATTGCGATTGAGCTGTTTTAAGTGCTTGACGCAAGGCATCTGTCCGATCAGACTTGCCGCGTTTCGAGAAGACAACCTCATATTCGTTGCCCTGATATAATTTCTCTTTAAATAAATGCCTAACCAAAGAGTCATAAAGTTCGTTGGGGTGATAGCGATAAGCGGGTTCTCGTTTGTTGCGTTGGCGTACGTATTCAAGGACGCTCAATTTGTCAGCAACGACAGCAAAAAAGCGCAATCCCACAGTGTCACGTAAAATCCTAAAAACATCCCTACGCACTTCGGGCAAATCATCTTTAGCATGGAATGCAACTACTGTCTTTCGTGCAGCCGGCTGCGTAGAGGGTACACTGCTAAAATAGGGATCACTCATCAGTCGGGTTCGCAGTTCATCAAAACGCTCCTTTAATAGCGAGGGATCCGACACATCAAGTAAACCGAGTATAAAGAACCGAGAACACCCCTCTGTACCAACGCGAACTTCTCCTTTACGTGAAAATAGGATGCCATCTCCGCCTTCGTCTACAAAATAGTGACGGATTGAAGGAGGTCCTTTTGAGATTTGTTTATTCTCCATAAAATGCCCTATTCAACGCCTTATCTGCTTCACTGACATCAAACGTCTCATCCTCTATTTCGGAGAGATGGACATACAATTGGTTCTTATCTAACAATTCCGCTAACAGATGTCTCTGTTTTTCAACGTCATTGATAGCAATAAAGTGCTCTTCGGCTTCCGCGGGTTTTTGAGGGTTGACATACCAATTCAGAACGGAATCTTTTGACATATCGCGCCAGATACTCAGAAGTTCTTCGCTTGATTCTGCGGACTGGATTCGCTCCATGAAAACTTCGTTGTAAGGCATGAGTTCACAATAGATGAAATCGCCAATGTTTTCTATTCTTATGACTTTTTCCACGCGTGGAACGGTGACACTTTCAACATAATCCATCTGTTCAACCAAAATAAATTGACGGTTACCGTTATCTTTTTTATTCAATTCTAAAACAGCATGCGCTGTTGTTCCACTTCCAGCAAAGAAATCAAGAATTATGTCGTCTCCACCTTTTTCCGTCAATATTTCAATGATGTCTTTAACAGCATATATTGATTTAGGATAGCTAAAAACTTTTTGTCCTTCAAAAAGGTTCTTTAATAGTTTTGTTCCATGCGAAGATGCATCATATCTACTGTCAGTCCAGACACTTTTAGGTCGGGTGCCTTCCTTTATTTTGTCGATAATCTTAACTTTCCATTGCCCTGATTTATTTTGCTCAATTTTTATTTCATTATCGTTGACATGTTTTTTGAAAGATGGACGTGTTTTTCGCCAAACCCTTTTATTACCATTACTATCTAATGGCAAGATTTCAATTTGTTCATCAGAATTCCTTTCTAAAGAAATATGTTCTCCCTGTGGCAGAAAGTAAATTGGGTAATACGAGTTTGGTCTTTCTTCAGGAGTTGAAAGTCCACCTGTTCTCAAAAAATCGCGCCATTTGAAAGCTTTTTCCCCTGTACCTTCGGTGTATTGTCTCTTTTGTTCATCAGTTAGTTCAAGAAAATTTATTGCTGGCAAGCCTGCCTGTTTAGAATAAATGTGCAAGTATTCATGGCATGTTGCGAAATAAGAATCGGTTGTTCTACCGCTGGGTTTACTCTGGACTATGACCGTACCTACGTGATTTACCCTACCAAAGACTTCATCACATAGAACCGCAAGATAAGCTTGTTCTTCATCATCTATTGCTATTACGATCAAACCGTCGTCTCGTAATAAGTCTTTCGCTATTTCAAGTCGATTTCTTACAAAAGTGAGCCAACTTGAATGATTGAAAGAGTTGTTATATCCAAAAGTGGTGCTTTCACCGTTAGTGTTATACGGTGGGTCAATGTAAATGAGTTTTACCTTACCGCAAAACTGTTCTTTGAGGGAGTGGAGGGCAATGAGATTGTTCCCTTTGATGATGAGATTTTCTCGAATCGTGCCGTTCTCATCTCTCTTAAGTTCGTCAATCACATTCTCTAAATACTTATTATAGATTACCCCCCCCCCCGATTTTTGTCGGTGTTGTCTCCATTACTATGGCGTTTCCAGTTTATTAGGACTTTCGGATCGAACATGCGGTTAATTTCGTCGGGTGCAAGGATTTCATTGAAGAAAATCTCTTTCCGCTTTTCTTCTTCCCGCGTTTGGCCACCCTCCAATACACAATCCTTGTAGGGCCAAACGAGCGCGACTTCGCCGCGTTCACGCAGATATTTTCCGTCAATGTTCAATCCGATTTTGTTACGAAACTTGGTATAGGAGTCGGCAAAGAAGTTTTTGTCGGTGATATAGTCAACGAAGGTATTATAATTGAAAATCCAACGCCCCTCGATTTCTGTGAAGAATTTCGCTTCAATCTCCTTATCGGTGAGCAGAAGGGTGATGAGTTCGGGGTCAAGTTTTCGTGCGCGTTCTCTGACGTTTGCGCGGTGAAGTGTCCCGGCTCCGTCTACAAAGTTGGAATTCGATTCGAGGAGTTTGATTAGTTTTTGGTCAAATTTTTCTTTTCCCATAGAGTTATATCCTTTGTTTGTCGTCAAGGTGAACTCAGACTGCACAAACTAAGGTTTGTGCTACGATCTCATAAACTTCCGATAGAATATCCGCAGCATGTTGTAAATAAAAAGAATCAATCCTCGCATCAAGTACCACAAAAAGACCAATAAACAAAATGTAAGATATAAGATAGCGATCCATACAATTCCAGCACAAAGAATTTTGAGGGCGGCTATGAAAAAATATAGCACTGTGCCTTTTTCTTTTGATTCAAGGGACACAGTGAAGACAAGGATAAACCCAAAACATGCGACTATCAGTAAGAACAGGCTTAAGAAAAATTTATTACCGGAGAAGGGTTCGTTTTTATCCATTTTGCGCTATATCTTTCGGTGGTTTGTATTTGTTAGGGCACTCGGCGCGTGCGTCCTACTTTTAAATTGGAAACTGGTGATTACCTGCGGTCAAACCACCGTCAATGACGAAGACTGCGCCTGTTGCGAAACTGGCTTCATCGGAGGCGAGGAACAGCGCGGCGTTTGCGATGTCAATCGGTTGTCCGATCCGCCCTAACGGATACCAAGGCGTTATTTCGTCTAAGATTTGGGGGTTGCGTTCAATCATCGGGTCCCACACTTCGGTCTGAATCGTGCCGGGACAGATACAGTTGATACGGATGTTGTCTTTGCCGTGTGCGACTGCCATGGAACGGGTCAATGCGATAACGCCGCCTTTCGCAGCGGAATAGGCATGAATTGCTTGTAATCCGATAAGTCCGTTGACAGAAGCGATGTTAACAATACTGCCGCCACCCTTCTGTTGCATCACAGGGATAGCCGCGTTGGAACAGTGGCTCGTCCCTTGAAGGGCGACCGCCAAGTTTGCTTCCCAGTTGTTGTTCAAGACATCGGCAGTTGAGCAGATGGCGTTGTTGACCAAAATATCGACAGTACCGTAAGTGTCAACGGTGCTGGAAATAAGGCTTTCTGCCTCGGCGGCATCGGAGACATCGGCATTAATAAACAGTGCCTCGCCGCCTGCAGCGTTAATGGCATCGACAGTTGACGCGCCGTTGGCATTATTCACATCATCAACGACGACCTTGGCACCTTCTTCAGCAAACCGAAGTGCTACTGCTTTTCCGATCCCGCGTCCTGCCCCTGTAACAATGGCTATTTTATTATTCAACCGCATCTTTGGTCCTACATCTTTTTTATCAGGGTTAGAGATAGTAAAAACGGCTTTTGAATTATAGAATTTACCGCGTTCACCCTTTGAAAAATCATAATTTGCTTTCATCTGTTTTGTATGATATAATAAGGAACAGATTCAGAGTTAGTATTTAAACACCTAAATTGAATAAAAAATTATGACGCAACCAAATTTTAACTACGATGAAGTAAGTGATACACTTTATGTCTCTTTTGCCCCTGGTGAACAGGCAACGGGCATTGAATTAACTTCCCATATTTTACTGCGATTTAACAAACAAGAACATGAAGCTGTTGGGTTGACCTTCCTTGAGTACTCTTTACTCGCCCAGAAAACGGAGATGGGGCCCCGGAGTTTTCCGCTCACCGGTTTAACTGAATTGTCTGAAGAACTTCAAGACATTGTCTTAGATATTCTTCAACGTCCACCGGTTAGCGATGTGCTTTTGCTTTCCTCATATACGCCTTCAATTTCTGAAGCGATTCCGATTATGCTTCTGCAAGCAGCTTACTAACAGATTTGCAACATAACCTTAATGTTGCAATGTCTGTGAGATGAAAAGTTTTGTGCGTTCGTGCTGTGGGTTGTCAAAGAAATCTGCCGGTGCTGCCTCCTCTATGACCACACCTTCGTCAAAGAACATGACGCGATCTGCCACTTCCCGAGCAAATCCCATTTCATGCGTAACAACCAGCATTGTCATACCGGAATGTGCAAGTTCACGCATCACATCTAACACTTCTGAGATCATTTCGGGGTCGAGTGCGCTTGTCGGTTCATCAAAGAGCATGATCTTCGGTTCCATTGCCAATGCCCTTGCGATTGCGACGCGTTGCTGTTGTCCACCCGATATTTCTGCCGGGTGTTTATAGGCTTGGTCAGCAATACCCATCCGTTCTAACAGGGCCAAAGCGGCTTCTTCCGCTGCGCTTTTTGACATCTTCCGCACTTGGATTGGACCTAAAGTTATATTCTTGATATTCGTCAGGTGCGGAAAGAGATTGAACTGCTGGAAAACCATACCGACTTCCTGACGGATGAGATTGATATTACGGAGATCGTTGCTAAGCTCAATACCATCAACAATGATTGTGCCGCGTTGATGTTCCTCAAGTCTGTTTATGGTTCGGATAAAGGTAGATTTTCCTGATCCAGAGGGACCGCAGATGACCGCCTTTTCTCCCTTTTTGAAGGTGGTGGTAATGCCTTTAAGGACATGAAAATCGTCAAACCATTTGTGTACGTCTTCACATATAATAATTGGGTCATTCGTTGTATTTTCGTTTTCAGTCATCTTCTGGTTCCTCCTTCAATCATAACAAATTCCTAATGCTTTCCGACGCCTAAATCTGCTTCAACTTTCTGGCTAACAAAAGACATTGCATAACAAAAAACAAAATAGATAGCCGCAATAAATAGATATACTTCAGGCTGGAGTCCTTGCCAGTCTGGGTTCCCGAGAATACTTCTGCCTATCCCTAATAGATCAAGCAGTCCGACAACGGATACCAAAGAGGTATCCTTAAAAAGTGCGATGAATTGTCCAACGATCGCTGGAATAACAGATCGTAGTGCTTGTGGAAGAACGATAAATAGCATCGTTTTCGGATAAGTAAGTCCGACTGCTTGCGCAGCCTCAACTTGTCCTTGCGGAATCGCTTGAAGTCCACCACGCACGTTCTCTGCCATGTATGCAGCAGAGAAAAGCGTTAGCACAACCATAGCGCGTATAACTTTATCGAGTTGAAAATCACCGGGCATAAAAATTGGTAGCAATATACTCCCCATAAACAGTAAAGTTATCAAAGGCACCCCACGGACCGTCTCAATATATATCGTTGAGACCCATTTTATGGCTGGTAGTTGACTTCTCCGTCCGAGTGCCAATAGTACGCCCAGTGGGAAGCAAGCAAGGATCCCAATAGCAGCCAGAATCAGTGTAAGGAGAAGTCCGCCCCAATTTGTTGTTGTTACGGTCTCCGCGCCGAAACCGTGCAGCATCATCATCGTCCACGGGAAAGAGAGTAACCAACCTACCACTACCCAGCGTTTCCAATTATCCTTGTTTCGTCCAATCGCAAAACATACTGCAAGGATAACAGTTGCTATTAGCGCGTGTTCTCGGACCGCTATATGAAAAGGTAAAAGGAGTATGATTGCACCAATGCAACCGATAGCGACTGTAATTTGCCGGGTCAATCCATTCCAAATGCCGGCACTCAGCCCCAATAATACTGCTAACCCATATATAACAGTGGAAACTCTCCATATCTGTTCTAAAGGATAAGAACCGACGGACAAGATTTGCAAGTTAGCAGGGATAACTTTCCAATTTGCTTGTGTGAATACCCATGTGAAAACACCCTTAAAAACAAAGAATAGAATGACAAGACCTAAGCAGGTTAAAATGGTATTATACCATGTGCTAAACAGGTTATCTTTTAACCATTTCACAGGCCCTTTTTTGGTATTTGGGGGTTTGACTTCTTGTGTAAATGTCAAATTTTCCACTTTTCTATCCTTTTTTAGTTATCTTTATCTACCAATTCGGGTTATTCTACGGTTATACCAATTCATGAAAGCGGATGTCGTTAGACTCATTATCAGATAACTCACCATAATCATAGCGAAGACAGGAATAGATTGTCCCGTCTGATTAATCATTGTTTCTCCAACCATAAATAGGTCAGGGAAGCCGATAAAAATTGCAAGACTTGAGTTCTTGGCAAGGTTGAGATATTGACTGGTAAGGGGCGGCACAATTATAGGAATCGCTTGAGGTATGACGACTAAACGCAAGACTTGTGATTCTTTTAAACCGACAGATCTGGCTGCCTCCCGTTGTCCTCTTACCACTGCTTGTATACCGCTTCTCACCACTTCTGCAATAAATGCGCTTGTATAGACAGCGAGTCCAATTAAAAGGGCAGAAAACTCCGGTGAAAAACTCATTCCGCCGACGAAGTTAAAACCTTGTAACACAGGGCGTGTTACGACAAAAGGTTGCTCTGGCGTTAAGAACCATCCTACAATAGCGACTATTAAGAAGATAGGTGCGGCAGCCCACTTCGCGCCAAAGATTATATGAGAGATAAAGGAAGGGCGGTCTGTTTGTTGAAGTTCACGAAACCGAAAAAAATAACGGAATGCTGCAAGACCAAGCACAACAAAAATCGCTAAGGTGATACCCGATAGAAGATACCACAACCAAGTGTTAAATCCATCCGCTCGTTCAACGAAGGTAAGGTATACGCCACGATTGTTAATGAAAATACTATCGAAAAAACTAAGACTCTCTCGCACAACAGGAAGTACCCGCGTTAGCGCATACCAAAACAGGATCTGTAGGAGGAGCGGAATATTACGAAAACATTCTACGTAGACGGATGCTACTTGACGGATTAGCCAATTGCTGGAAAGGCGAGCAATTCCAAAAAAGAAGCCCATAACAGTCGCGCAGATTATCCCAATAATACTGATCTTGATTGTGTTAACGATACCCACCCAAAATGCTTTGAGATATGTTTCGGAAGGCTCGAAATCAATTCCTTCGGATAATTCAAATCCTGCTTCACTGTTTAGAAAATTCAGACCCAGTTCTATTCCCTGTCTACTGAGTCCATCTCGCATATTTGCGTATAGGAATCCTGCTAACAGAATGATGCCGATAACGAAAAGTATCTGAAAAAATACTTTCAGAAACCGAACGTCTCGATAGAATGGGATTTTATCTGATATGATCTTATGTGAATTATCTTCCATCATAGTTATAAAGGGAGTGTTCTGTACAGAACAATAGTAGATGCGCGCCTAAGCCAACGCGCATCTAAAACAGGGGTATCCTTACAATCAAAATCTAACGGAACGGCATTGCGTAGAGCAAACCGCCTTGGGTCCAGGGTTTATTAACGCCCCGCGGCAGTCCGATTGGCGTGAGGTTACGCTCAAAGATCTCTCCATAGTTACCGACAGCCATAATGATCTGTTTTGCCCAGTCTGCAGGAAGTCCAAGTTTTTCGCCCATTTCACCGGATTCACCTAAAAAACGTTTGATTTCGGGATTTTCAGTTTTAAGGGACTTGACATTTTCCTGCGTAATATTGTGCTCTTCTGCGAAAAACGTTGCGTAAACAACCCAACTCACAGCATCATTCCATTTGTTGTCGCCGTGAATGGTGAGGGGTCCCAACGGCTCCTTTGAGATCGTTACATCCAGGATGACATGATCGTCTGGGTTTTTTAGATCCTTACGCCGCGCGACAAGTTGAGACTTGTCGCTGGTAACAACATCCACACGTCCCGCATCATAACTACTATAAAGGGTGTCAATGTCGGCGTAAACAACCGGATTAAATTCGATGCCTAATGACCGCATCGTATCTGCCAGGTTTAGTTCGGTTGTGCTACCTGCGGTGACACCGATGCTTGCTCCTGCTAATTCCTTAATCGATTTAATATTAAGAGATTTCGGAAGCATGAAGCCTTGCCCGTCGTAGAATGTAGGGGGTGTGAAGTCAGTACTTAACTCAGCGTCTCGGCTAAGCGTCCAAGTGGTGTTGCGGATTAAGACATCTATTTCACCGGTTTGAAGTGCGGTAAAACGTTCGGCTGCATTTAAGGGAACAAATTCAACCTTGCTTGGGTCCCCAAGAACGGCAGCGGCGATTGCGCGTCCGAAATCCGCGTCAAAACCGCTCCATTTACCATCTTCACCGAGGAAACCGAACCCCGGCAGACCGCCATGCACACCACAGATGACTCTTCCTCGGTTTTTGACTTTGTCCAGAATACTCTCTTGGCTGTTCGCGACAAGTGGTGTTACCAGTAAGATCGCTAAAACTAACGCGGCTGTTTGAAACAAGTATTTGCGCACAAAAAATCCTCTCTTTTATGATGTGACCTCTATTGAAAAGATCGTTAAAGTGTGGCGATTCGATGTAGTTCTGTTATCCTCAACAGTCATACAAAATCGCATTTATATTTTTAGAAAAACCGTTGCTGTCTCTTAAAGATTGTATCAGACTATCTATATATTGTCAAACAATTATAGTAAAGTTCAGGATTAATTGGGCACTAAAGCCGATCTATCAACCTCCCTATAAGAAACACCCCTTATCAGGCGGAATTCTCGTCAACACTGCCCTATTTCGTGCAGCTGGGTGCTGAAATATGCCCTATTTTGTGCAGGACTTTGCGGATGTTCATACAGTTCCTATAGGTACGGTCTCATTCGGATCGGCACGAAAATTGCTATATTGGGTTCAGTTTTCCTGTGAGTTGACTATTTTGAAGGCGTAAGCTGCGCTTGACATATTTTCAAAGTCTTGTTAGTATATTCAGAACTAATACTTGGGAAGGAGAAGAAAGATGAAGAAGTTCATAATTGCAGAAATCTGTGTTCTGCTTGCGCTTGCTGGTGGGTTTTGGTTGGGACGTGTCACAGGGGATAGCACCAGTTACGAAGCCTACTACGAAAACGCAGATAAGGCGTGGGCGGTGGTAAAGGCACTCGACGAACCCCCGGTAACACTTGATAGTCCAGATGCAGATCGTTTACGGAAGGTCCGGGCCGCATACCGCGAAGTTTTCGACAAATACCCTGACAGTTTGTGGGCAGATGATGCCATCTATCAGCTCGCTTCACGGATTCCACGCACCGATGAAGAGGCTTTCGCGCTCTTCCGACGGCTCATCAACAATTATCCTGACAGTTTGTGGGCAGACGATTCCATGTATGCCATCGCGTTCGCCTCTTATAAGATTGCTGAGGATCTAAAGCGGACCGGGACGCTTGAATCCGTTGATTCTTATTACGATCGCGCCCTCTCTCTTTACAATCAATTAATAACGTTATATCCAGGTAGCGACTTATCAGACCAGGCACAGTTTAATACGGCGATGTGCTACTACGGGAAAGGCGAGTTGAACAGTGCGCTCTCAACGTTTGACGCACTTCGAGAACCGTTCCGCGCCAGTCCGCTTCTCTACCAGATTTTATACGTTACCGGCGAGATTTATCTCAGGGTACAGGAATATGAGAACGCACGCGTGGAGTTTACAAACGTCGTCGATTCTGGTGATCCAGACCTTGCACCTTTGGCGAGTTTCGGGATCCCGCAGACCTATCTCGCTGAAGGAAAATATCAGGAGGCAATTGACGGCTACCAGAAAGTCGTTGATCTCTATCCAGAGACCAAAGCCGGACAGGACGCGCACTTCTACATGGGATGGGCTTATGAAAGGCTCGGTAAATACGACGAAGCCATCGCCCAACTTGAGAAAGCCATTGAACTCTACCCGCGCAACGAAAATGCCGCCAATTCTCAGGTTTACATTGCGCAGATCGCTTATGCCAACGAGGATATAGCGAGCGCGGTTGATGCCTATCAGAAGGTGGCAGATAACGGCACTTATGATTACGATAACCGACGCGCAGCACAGTATTGGATCGGGAAAATCTATGAGGACAACGGTGATACCGATTTAGCGATAGAGGCGTATCAGAAACTCCTGAAAGATTTTCCGGAGCCGCATAGAGAAGCGTCCCATCAGTCAAATAGCGTTACTGAAAATCATATCCAAAGCTTAAGAAGCGCAGGTTTCTAAGGCTTGCTTGAGATCGGAGAGAATATCTTCGATGTCCTCTAAACCGGCGGAGATTCGGACCAAGCCGTCTGTAATTCCGATCTGTTGACGGATTTCTGCGGGTACGTGTGAGTGCGTCGTTGATGCGGGGTGGCAGATGAGTGTCCGTACATCCCCGAGGCTAACGGCAAGCGCGCAGCGTTCGAGGCGATCGACGAGGTGTTCCCCCGCGGCGCGCCCACCTTTCAATTCAAGTGTAATCATACCGCCGAACGCTTCCATCTGCCGTTGGGCAAGTTGGTGTTGTGGATGGCTCGGTAAACCCGGATACCGAACCCACGCCACTGCTGGATGTGTCTCCAAAAACTTGGCGACTTGTACTGCATTCTCGCAGTGCTTTGCAAATCGGAGGGGTAACGTCGTGATGCCTTGCAGGGTGAGCCATGCGTTGAATGGACTAATGACAGCACCGAAGTTCCGCAACGCCCCTTTTTTCACGCGTGTGATGAATTCTTTTTTTCCGATGACTGCACCGGCGATGACTGCACCGGTGCCACTCAGATATTTTGTCATACTGTGGACGACGACATCAATACCGAGGTTAATCGGTTGCTGCCCACACGGTGTTGCGAATGTATTATCGATAATTGAGGTAAGTCTGTGCGCCTTTGCAATCTCGGCGGCTCCGCGTAAATCTATCAGCTTCAGGAGCGGGTTTGTTGGACTTTCGAGATAGAGGACTTTCGTATCTGCCCTGATAGCGCGTTCAATTTGCGATAAGTCTGCGGTATCAACAAAGGTCGTCTCGACTCCAAACTGTCGAAGGTCTTCGTTGAGAATTTGGAATGTGGCGGAATAGAGGTTTGCCATAGCGACAACATGTCCGCCGTCAGCTAAGGCGGTCAGTAGTGCTGTGCTAACGGCTCCCATTCCCGATGCCGTTGCGAGTGCAGCTTCGCCTGCCTCTAAAACAGTGAGTTTCTTTTCTAATACATCCTGTGTCGGGTTACCCCAACGGGTATAGACATAACCGCTCTCTTCGTCTCGGAACGCTTCCGCACATTCTGCGGCTGTTGTGAAACGGAAGGTACTGTTCTGATAGATTGGTGGTAGTAGAGGTATCCCGCTTTTTTCGGTGGCGGATGTATCTCTTTCGCCTGCATGAATGGCTTGTGTGGATTTGCCTAATTTTTTCTCAACAGTCATTTAAATAAAACTCCCAGAAAACCTACTTTTGATGCTTGCGCGAAGTCGGCATCCTTACTTCAATTTCTCGATGTCTTGACCTTCGAGTGCTAACAATTGACGTTTCCGCGTTAATCCGCCGCCGTAGCCACCTAATGCTCCATTACTCCTAATGACACGATGGCACGGAATGAGAATTGATACAGGATTTGCACCAACTGCGTTTCCAATAGGACGCGCCGATTTCGGCCGCCCGATCTGGTCAGCGATCCATTGATATGACCGTACTTCTCCATAAGGAATTTGCTGAATTGCTTTCCAGACTTGTTGCTGGAACCCCGTACCGTATGCTACTTGTACCGGTATCTCAGCGAAATTAATGGCACCTCCGGTAAAATATGTGTCCAACAATTTGATCGTTCTGGCGAGAACAGGGAGCGTTAGTGGGACGGCGGGTTCAGATGAAGGCTCTGCTTTACTAAAGGAGACACTTGAAATACGGTTTTCTTCAGCGATGATGTCTATCCAACCTATAGGAGATTTATAGCAGAAACTGGGGATACCGACGGTCTCTCTCCGCCTCAACCCATCATCGCCACCTAAGGCATTGGCGATAGTTTCTAAGGGATTTGATTTGTTCATTTTATGACTCCTAAAATTTTGTTAAAAAGTCACTTGACTTTATTAGTGCTATTACGATACGCTGTACCGCAAACTATGGCTATATTTGAAACGTCTGAACAACTCTACAGCTATATCAGTGAACTGTTTACAGAACTTTCGACCTTACCAGAGGCGCGAGAAGTTCTGAAAACCTTGACGTTAAGCGTTCAGTTTAACCACACCGCGCCTGATTGTACAATGACGCTAACGGCAGCAAATGGTGAGTATCGCATTATCCGTGGTGTGTGTGATGCCACAGCACCAGATGTTGAACTCACGATGACAGGTGATGTCGCTCACAGGTTTTGGACGGGTGAGCTGAATGTCATGGGTGCCATTACGACCCGCGAAATCGGTGTCATCGGTTCCCTCGGTAAAGTGATGCGCCTCGCACCGCTCATTAAAACTGCCGTTCGCTATAACCGTGATCGACACACCATTTGTGAATGATAACAGGCAAGGAGACTTCAATGGAAACCGACAACTTATTAGGAGCAGTTGAACCCTACGTTACGCAGTTGCGGGAAGAGGGTTGGTGCGTTATAGAAGACGTTATACCTGTGAGTGTCGTTGACGCGGTTCGCGAAGAGGTCGAAACCTCAGAAGCGGACTATAATGCGTTCAGCAAAGAACACGGCAGATGGGAACGAAATGTGATCAGTTTCATGCCGAAATTTGCCGGGCACCTCGCGAATGAACGACTCCTTACGACTATTCGTCAATTGTTAGGACCCCAGGTGCGTATATCACAGACCGAGTACAAGATTCGTCCACCGCATTATGAATTAGTGCGTGCATATCACTCTGATTTCCCTTACGATCTGAACCAGAAATGGCATATTCCGCAGCCGTTTCCGGGTGCTGTAATCGGCATTACTACGCTCTGGATGCTCTCCGAGTTTACGACAGAGAACGGTGGTACTTGGATTGTGCCCAAGACGCATGTGGACCTTCGTAACCCGCGAGGTAAAGAAGACGGCATCGGCGACCGTAACCCACTTGAGGGTGAGATGCAAGCCACGGGGAGTGCCGGTAGTGTCCTTATCATGGATAGCAGGATTTGGCATTCCAACGCCGAAAATCCGAGTGCAGGGAAACGGACTGCAGTTGTTGTCAGATACGCACCGTGGTGGTTGAATTTAGAATTTTTCGGTGTCAATACTGCCACGGTTCCAGGTGAGACGTTCGATAAATTCCCTGATGATGTCAAAATACTCTACGAGCATCGCGCTGAAAACCGCGAACCGACTGTCTGGATATAATTTAAGGAGCTATTCTATGTCAACAACACTTGTACATATCGGTGTCCGTACGACCGATCTGGAGAAGAGTATCCGTTTCTGGCGCGATGCGCTCGGATTGCGTGTCTTTTCAACGATGAACGGTTGCTACGATCTTACCGATGGTTATCACAATTTCCGAGTATTTCAGCACCGCGGTCCCGAACGTCCGAAACATGTCGGTGGCATGTTAGACTACCTCCATATCGGTGTCCGGGTTCCGAATTTGCGGGCAGCCGCGGAACGGTGTGAGGAGCTCGGTTTTGAAATCACTTGGGAAGGTTTAGACGGTAGCAAACCGTATAATCCGAATTCGGACGAGCTGCCTTCAGAAGCCTTTAAGGTTGAAGACCCGGACGGTATCGTTGTCGATATTACCGAGCAAGACGATCAATGGCCCGGTGTTGATATCGAAAGCAAGGTTTGAGTTCTAATCTCTCCAATAGGCGCGGTGTCGAACCGCGCCACCTACCTAATCAGGACTTACGCAAATTGAGAAAATATTGGACATTTAGACGCAAAAAATAGGAATTAACCCCCTAAATCCCCCTTATCAGGGGGACTTTAAGACGGAGTGCGTAAGTTCTACTAATTTTATTCATCGCCACCGAATATACCCAACTGCATCAGATAGTAGAGGAGTGTGAGGACGCTTGTTACTGCCGCTGCGAGGTACGTCATAAACGCTGCGTTGAGTACCTTACTGGTGTGGCGATTCTCTTCTGGCGAAAGCATCCCGGCTTCGTCCATTGCAAGTTTTGCGCGTCTGCTGGCATCCCATTCAACAGGAAGCGTTATTAGTGAAAAGACGACTCCGACTGAAAGTAGGCAGACACCCAGGAATATCAAGCCTGCGAACTGGAGCAAAAATCCTCCTATCAGCAAAATATACGCAAAGGTTGAACTGAAATTCGTCGCAGGGACAAGTGCCGTACGTAGGCTTAGCATTCCATAATTGTGTGCATCTTGAATTGCGTGTCCTGCTTCATGGCAGGCGACCCCTATTGCGGAAAGCGATTGGCTGGAATAGACATCGTCGGATAACCGCAAAGCCTTCTTAGATGGATCGTAGTGGTCGCTGAGCCACCCGCTGGAGCGTTCAATTCGCACACCGCTGACACCCTGTCTCCTTAGCATCAGTTCGGCGGCTTGTGCGCCGGTTAGACCGCTACGCGATCCGACTTTTGAATATTTTGAGAATGTCGATTTTGTGCGAAATGTCGCATATAGAGACAATGCGAGTCCCGGCGCGAGAAATACGAAATACAGTGGGTCAAAGAAACCCCAAAACATAATAACACCTCCGAATTTTGTTTTTGTTTCTGTTATGATAGTGTTTGTTTTATTAGAAGAATTATACGGGATATCTCCGTAAAATTCAACTCATTTTTTTTATCTGGAAACCTCCATAATTTGACGCTATTCCGATAACGTGTTATACTGTCAAACCAGAATGTGTCTAACCTATTGGAAACGAGGAAGAACAGATGCTTAAGATAATTGATACCCACCAACACCTCTGGGATACTGAAAACTTGGAATACCCGTGGCTTGAGGATTTTGACCTGTTAGAGAAACGGTATACAGCGGAAGACTATCGCGCGGCGATTGGTGATCTTAATGTCGTCAAGTCGGTTCATGTTGAGGGAGATCCAGCTGAAACGGATGTCGTCAAAGAGGTAGCGTGGCTGACGGAGATCGCTGAGACGGATGGGATGATAGGGGCAATTGCAGCGGCAGCACCGCTCGAAAAACCGAATGCCGAAGCGATCCTTTCGCAGCTTGCCGAATTCGGACTCGTTGTCGGCGTGCGTCGGATGGCGTGGCACCATCCCGATCCAGAGTTTTATGCGACGCCTGAACTGATTAACGGTGTGAAATTGTTGGCGAAGTTTGATCTGTCCTTTGAACTTTGTGCGAATCAGGCACAGCTGCCAGCGGCGATTGCGTTGGTTAAGGCGACACCGGATGTACAGCACGCGCTTAACCATTGCGGCGGACCAGATATAAAAGGCGGGCAGTTTGAACCGTGGGCAACGCATATCCGTGAACTCGCTGCTTTTGAGAACGTCCATTGCAAGGTATCAGGAATCGTGACAACCGCGAGCGAAAATTGGACGCGCGAGGAGCTTAAACCGTATATCCGGCATCTAATAGAAACCTTCGGCTATGAACGGCTCATGTTTGGGAGCGATTGGCCCGTCTGTACGTTGGCGGCAACCTATCAGGAGTGGGTAGATGCCCTCTTGTGGGCTGTTGAAGATGCTTCGGATGCAGAAAGAAATAGACTCTTTTACGGAAACGCTTCGGAGTTTTATTTTGTATAAACCGGTGTTTTCAAACAGGTAGATGCGGTTTCATGAAGATTAATTTTTCTGGGATTTCTCAAAAGCACTCAGAAGCCACTATCTATAAGGGTTCTATCAATACGCGGTTATGAAAATGCTAAAAAACGACCGTTGGTAAACCTCCACTATGTGAAAAAAACACCTTATTTTCAATAGAAAATAGAATAAAATAGCGTATGAAATTGGTTTTTTAGAGGTATTTCGTATGGATGTTATTAGATTTAGAGGAATTAGAAAACTTTCACTCCTGCAAAATATGTGTGCTTTTGTTTTCACGAAGTCAATGACCATAGGGGTTTAAAATTGCATTTGCACTCATTTTTTACATGACCCGAACAATTGTGAGAAATGTCAGTTTTTTAATTCGGTAATTTCTTGGGCAGTCCGGTTCGGTTGCAAACCGAACCTACCGGGCCTGGGGAAAATATGGAATTACCGAAATATTTCCTTAAACTTCATCTAAACGGATCAGACTTATCCATCATCAAAGCAATTCTAAGGAAATAAGATGCCGAACCAGCATGAAACGACAATTACAAATCACTTGGTGAACATTCTACGAAATATGCGACACGCATGGGAAGTTGAAACAGCAGTTCATGCGTTCATCAAAGGCAACAGCGAACTTGATGCCATTGTCGTTGAACGCGGCAGAGAACCTGTAGGGATTGAAGCGAAGTACGCTACCACCACCAACGCTAAAAACCTTATAGCACAAGCAGAGACAAGACTTGTGCTTGAGCTTGAAACCGAATACCACGTCGTTGGAAAAACCCTGAATAACGTCATGGCGATCCTATATCCTGATCGGTTTAAAACGATGGCGGGCGCGGACATTAATCCGAAACTCCGCACAGCAGACGATCTCCAATACAAACTTGTCAATACTGTCGGTGATACCGTTGCACACTTTCCAACAAACGGATGGGCAGTCGGCACCGTAGGAGACATCGCAAATGCGCTTCACATCGGTGCAATACCGAACTCTCATCTTGAAAATGCTGCAGCGCAGATGGAGCAAAGTATCAACAAGGCAGCCTATCTGCTTGAAGATGCCATTGTTGAGCATCCTGCTATCGGCACAAAAATTGAGGCAATTTTGCACCAAGAGGTCTTCTCTAAAGCGGAAGATAACACAGCAGAAAAACCGAACATACAGACGCTCCGCATGGCGGCCTTGATTATCACCGATGCTTTTGTGTTTCAGAGTTCCCTCGCCGGTAAAGCAGAGATGGAATCTGTCCGCTCACTCCGACAACTCCTACCGATAATTGATTATGCCGATGTTATTGAGGACTGGAACGCGATTCTCAAGGTTAATTATCGCCCAATCTTTGAGGATGCCCGGGACCTTGTTGAGGCACTTGCAACGGATGACAGATTGGTTAAACATATCTTAAAACTTCTATGTGAGGCAGCCAAGGATCTCGTTGATACCGGCATCGCGCAAATCCATGAACTCGCTGGTATTGTGTTCCAAAAATTAATCACTGATAGAAAATACGTCAAGGCGAACTATACGCTCCCCGAAAGTGCAGTGTTGTTGTCAACCCTCGTGATGCCTGAACTGCCGAGAGGTAAACTTCCGAAAGTGGCGGATTTTGCTTGTGGAACGGGTGCTCTACTCAACGGTGTTTATCAACGTATTCTGTCTCTGTATGAGCAATCGGGTGGAAGCGGTAGAGACATCCATCAGAGGATGTTGGAGAAGAACATCGGTGGTGTAGATATTATGCCGAATGCGACACACCTTACCGCGGCCGCACTTGCAAGTACATATGCAGATGTCAAAATCGGAGGCACGCAAATAGTAACTGCGCCTTATGGTGTGATGGATAATGGGGTTTACGCCATCGGTTCACTGGAATTGCTTGATGATATAAAACTATTTGACACAGAGGCTGAGCAGATAGGCGGTGAGGACAACACGGTGGTTAAACTCCAGCAGACGTTCCCACACGGCGATATTGACATTATCATACAAAATCCGCCCTTCACAAGACCAGGATCGGATAGCAATACCGATGTGCCAAAATCTACTTTCCAAGGCAGTGATCGACCTAAGGAAGATCAGAAATTGATGCAGGCTACGTTGAAATCTAAAAATACAAGAGTAACTGATGGAGCTAACGGTTTCGTTTCTGCTTTTGTAGACCTTGCTGACAAAAAGCTAAGGAACGGTGGAACAATGGGTTTCATTTTGCCACTGACAGTGTTGAGATCTCCGACTACGCAGGAACTGCGGCATATGTGGGCAAACGAATACCACAACGTAGTCGTGATAACCATGGCGCAGGCAAAAGCGGAAGACTGTACATTCTCTGCGGACACTACCATCGCAGAATGTATCGTTATCGCCACGAAGGGCAGAGATAAAAACACAGGGCGCGGGAAATTTGTCTGTCTGACAGATAAACCACATAGTCCTCTTGAATCTGTTGAAATAGCAAATCGGATTAACAGAAGCGACGAAATACGAAGACTTGAAGATGTCCCTAACGGTGGGGATATGATTAGCGTTGGGAACACAAACAGTGGTTTAATGTTAGATTGTCCAATAAAAGATAGTATTCCATGGATCGCAACACGAGCAAGATCCATGGCATTACTACAGATGGCAAACAAGCTGGCAATCGGGAATCTGCACTTTCCGATGTCAAGAGAGACTTTACCGATTCATATTTGCCACGTACAAGATATTGCAAGGGTGGGTTCTGCAGATTCTTATCGGGAAAAAGACGGTCCATTTATTATGGTTGAGGATTATGAGCCAAATAGCGATGGTTATGACGCGTTGTGGAAAGTTGACGCACCTTTACAACGTGCTATGATTGCTGCACCAGATTCTACTGCAATACCACGTTCAAATGACAATGCGATGGTCAAGCGCGTTTTAGACTGTTTCAGCAAAACGCACTATCATATTAATCTGAGATTTACCTCCAATTCGATTATTTCTTCCTTTACTGAGAAATCTTCTATTGGTGTCCGTTCAATGATTAACGTTTTACTCAACGACCCGTGTCATGAAATTGCTTGGACACTCTGGTGCAACTCAAGTTTAGGATTGTTTTGTCATTGGGCACATAGTAGTAAACAACAGATGGGGCGTGGTACACTACGCCAGCAAACATTAGAAACACTGCCTACGCTCGATGTCCGTGAGCTCTCCGATGAGGCGTTAGCAAACGCTGAAAAGTTGTTTGAACGTCTGAAGTATAAGCGGATGCTGCCTGTCAATGAGTGCGCGTATGATTCCATACGCAAAGAATTAGATAGTTGTTTGTTGACTGAAGTGTTAGGAATTACGAGTGACAACGTGCTTGAGTCCATGCAGACACTCCGCGAGATGCTCTGTGCTGAGCCGAGTATCCACGGTGGGAAGCAGTCTAAATGTGATCTTGATGCCGAGTTAGCCAGACTTAAACAGAAAGGTATCGCTTTTCCGAAGTGGTATGTTGATTAATTTAAACCTCTACCTTGATTAGAATAGTTGTTATTACAAGGAATAATCAAATGGTCACAATCATAACAATAATTATTGCAGCTGTAGGGATGGTAGCTGCGTTCATGAATCAGAAACAAAATAAGTCCATTTTCCTAATCGAAGCGCGTTTTTGACATTTTGAAGCAGGAATGTTATAATTCCTAAGCAATCACAGAGATAGTTTAATCGGATAGCAAAGTAAATCAGTAATAAAAAGAGTGCTATTTATTTGGAGCCCAACTATTGGAGATGTCTCATGCAAATTGAAGATTACTTTAACTTTTTAGCGGAAGATGATATTCGCATTAAAGGCACACGTATAGGCATCGAATCTGTCCTGGACGAGTATATTAACTACAATCAAACAGCCGAGGCAATCGCTGAACGTTTTCATACGGTCACACTGGAACAGGTCTACGCTACAATCCTATATTATCTGCAAAACCGAGAAAAAGTTGGGGCATATTTGGAAGATTATCTGGAATACTGTCGGAAGTCACGAGAAGAATACGAGAAAAATTTGCCCCCCGTTGTTGTTCGTTTGCGCGCGCTTAAGGCAAAAAGACAGACTGTTCCTAATAATTCACGCTCGAACATCCCGAAAGACGGTCCCGCAAGCACAATACCGTCTTTGTCCGAAAATGAATAGGAATAAAGATGCGTCCTGACTCCTTTTAGGAAACGCCTTTCTGTCCAAGAGATTCGGGTTTGTCGTAGGGCTTGCGTAAGTCCTGTTATTGGAGCGTAATCAATATCGGTTCAACGCCTTGTGTCTCTTCAACGTGCTGCTTGAGGTTTGTTGCCTCCGAGCGTTGCACAAATTCCCCGATCGTTACGCGATGCCTCGTCTGTCCTTCAATAACAGCCGTGTATATCTGCACTTTCTCATCTGGATACATCCATATCAAATTCTCAGCCATCATTTCGGCATTGCGGGGTTCGGCAAAAGAACCGACCATCAATGTCAACCTTGCTATCGGTGGTACCGATGCTGCTGCTGTGAGCGGTTCTACTATCGGTTGCGGCTCCGCTCCGAGCGTGAGCTGTGCTTCTTGTGTGTTCTGGTTGCCAGCGATGTCCTGAACGTGCAATTTGCCAGTATAAGTGGTGGCAGGCTGTGACTGAAGCTGAGTTAAAGTGATCTCCTCTGGTGGTGCCCCCTCTCCCTCTACCTGTTCGACAAGTGTGTTTCCAGTATCGAAAATTTCGAGTTTCCAGTGAGCGAGTGGACTCATGTCCCATGTTTTCACACCGACCGTTGTCGCTGTCTTTCCAAAGAGTTCTAACGTTGTTGGGATCAGGTCTACCGTAATTTTCTCGCTGTCTTTAAGGTGCGGTTTCTCTTGCGCGTCAAGGACATGGAGTTGTACCTCGTAGTTGCCATCTGGAACCAAGTCGCCTGTGTTTGCCATACCCTTCCAGACGATCCCTTCTGTGGGGAGACCTGTTCCAGATTTTTGCCAAACACTTTCGGTATATTCATCACGGATATTCAACTGCCACTTTAGGGTGTCGCTTGCCGTTCCTTGCGAGTTCGGAGTTTCTGTGAGCCGCAAACGGAGTGTTGTTTCGTCTGCAATACCGTCGTTATTCGGTGAGATCACTTGGTCTGAAAGTTGCAATTCTAACGTTGTTGTTTCAGGTGTGAGGGTTGCAGGCATTAAAATCGGTGCGGGTTCTTCTTGTACCTGTACCTTTTCTTTTTTTGGTGTTTTTGGTATTTTGGGGGATGCGTTTGCTAATACCAGTTGTGTGTTCCCACCGCCCCAACGTAGGGTTGCGGATATCCAGTGAACGCCGTCCTCAAAGTCGCTGCCGCTGACGTAAGCGTAATCGAGTTGTCCGGCGGAATTTCGGAAACTAATACCTCTTGCCAATTCACCTTCCAAGAACCTATTAGAATTTGTTAGCGTGGTATAACCGACACGTAGTCCGAAGTATCCGTTGATGAGCCAGTGCTCGGCGCCGATATGGAGTCGAAGCCGTTCGCTCCAGTCTATACTGTTCTCGCCTCGGACAGCGAAATCAGCGGAAAAGAGCGTATGGCTGCCGAATTCGTAGGTTGTACCGAAACGTGCTGCAAGGGGCGAACTTTCAAGGAGGACGCCATCTTCTCGGATACCGTTGCTTAGTTCGGAGAAATTGACACCGACCTTCACCGTATCACCCCATTTTTCCAAGGGATAGGCGAACTGCATCCCTAAATCTACGCTCCATAAGAAGTTCGTTCTGATAGGATTGTTGTTTTGATAGTATCGTAAGTTTGCGCCGGCTGAGGCGTTATGTCCGAACGCGAGTCCATATCCTAAAAGCACAATCTGTGTGGATTCGGTTGTATCGTTTCCCCAACCGTCAAGCCATGTTGCAAAAGATAAGTTCCCTAAGTCTCTGTCTGTTATGCCGAACGATTTTGGGTTCGCGGCGATAGAGAACGCCTGTTCGCTGCTTGATGTGCTACCGGGAAACGGCATCCCTCCCATGCTCACTTCTATGCCGTCCATAAATCCTAATGAAGATGGATTCCAGAGGAAACCGTTATTCGCTGAGGGACCCGCCGTGAACGCGCTCCCCATACCGACTGCCCGGGCACTCGCGCCGACAAAAATATCGCGGTGTGCTATACTGGAAGCATCTACCGGAACGGATACGGCTACCAAGATGATCACAACCAAGCCGATTGTTTGTGCGGTTCGCAGTAAAGTGCTTTGTCTGTTACATCTAAGAAAATTAAATTGCATCGAATATACCCCGCTACTGTTCTCAAACTGAGTAATGTGTCTATTTCCACTATCATAGGTTAAACGTTTTCGGTCCTTATGATATATTTATCTGAAGGTTTAACGATGAATTCGTGGAATTGGATACAGACGGGGGTTTGCTTTTTTATTAGTGAGGAAATTTGATAGGGTTGGAGAAAATAGCGGTTCAGACGGTTGCGGGGAAAATGCTATTCTTCTGGTTCTGGGGCGTATCTGAGAACACCGTCTGCGTCCGTGAACCGCAGATAGAGACTCCACGACCAACCGTTCTGACCCATTTTGCATAACACTACGTTCCATCCTGCTTGCAGCTCGCACGGGACCGCATCGCTATCTGGACCTACGCTGCGAAACCCATCTTTTCGGTGAATCTCGGTGCCGTTCAACCAGACCGCAACTGCTTCATCGCTCCCTAAGAGTAAAACAGTGTCCGTCACTTTTGGCGCGTAGACGTAGCTGAGCGCATAGCCGACAACGTTCGTATCGAGACCGATGTTTTTTCGCAAATCTAACATGCCATCTGTTTCAGTAGTCGCTTCACGCCAACGGATAGACTTCCCTTCAACCCCTTCGTAGGTAGCGTTCAGATCAAGATCTGTTTCAGGTGGATAGGGCGTATCTACAGTCCTGAACTCATTTCTGGGGAAGGGACCTAGAACCTTATATTTTTCTACAAACGGCGAGGCGTGTAGCAGTTGAAAGGAATCGATACCGATCTTATAGCCTGTCGCGCCTGATGCTTTGCCAACACTTTTCAGTGTGATAAAATTTTTGCCGCCATTCAGTTGCGCCGTTCCGAACTTCACCAATGTACCGGCAATCGCTTCCGTGGAATAGCAGTCGTAAGGGTTACCGACTACAGTGCCGTTTGCAGATAGTTCAACGTGCCCGTATTCTTGCCCACGCGTTAAAATAGCCCAGATTTCATAGACATTTCTGTAAGGTGCATCTATCGGTATTGTTAGGGTGCTTTGCTCATTAACGTTCTGTGGTGTGAAGGCGACTTGGTTTCCGCCCATATCAAATCCCGCTGCGAGGTAAGTCTCCACTTGAGCTGTTGCGTCCCCTGCTTCGATTGTTGAAAAAAGTTTAACCGCGGATTGCGTCTCCTTCGGGGGTAAGGGCCACGCTTTTTCATACCAGAACTGTGGGAGATAATAGATGTCTCTCGCTTCATTTGTCAAGGCGAGATTGTAGCCATCAAAGCAGACCGCTTCTCCATAGAAACTGTGTGGTAAGTGCCACGGTGTGCCTTGAATCATTTTCGCTAAATCGCCTGACGTATCGTGATATACCCAGAGGGCATTATAGGTGCAAACGGCAAGCCGTGTGCCATCTTCTGACACGCCAGCTCCGGTCACAAATTTCGCTCCGGCGAATTCGCCGACCTTTTCCAATACCTGTTTTGTATCTGTTTGCAGTGTTGGGAACCGATAAAGTATAGCACGTTCCTGCTCTTTAGAGACAATATAAGGCATACCGTTGATAATAAATAATCCTTCCGCATCCACGTTTTCAGTTGGATACCGATAGGGATAACTCGCGATGACTTCTGCTTCTGTTTCGGTGAAGGGATCCGGTTCTGCAACAACAACTACCTTCAGGTCCATCCGAAGTCTACTGTTATTACCGATTTCGCCGATCCAGAGTCGGTTTTTACCGTCAATACCGAGTGCTTCCCAATCGAAGTTTCGGGAACCTTTTACTGCTATTTCTTGGATGAGTTCGCCGTTGCGTTTTGTGGCGTAAAGTGTGGCAGGATTACCGGAATCGTTGAGCGTCCAGTAGACACCTTCAAACTGTCGGCTTGCGACGATGCCGGAACTCTCTCGGATGTCGGGATGTGTATATTTTCCTATAGGCTGCCACGGCGGTGTGTCGATAGCGTCTGGCGGGGCTGCCGTGGCGGTGTAAAGTCCGATACTGATTGCGAAAACGAGTAGACGTGAGAGTTGTTTCATCAAAGGATCCTCCATATTGTAATTTTACCGTTTTTTTTCAAGTATGTCAATACGTTTTGAGTAATAGTTGTCAGTTGTCAGTACGGTTTTCAGTTAAGAAATGTTTTAATGAATCACATTCTGTTTCATGAAGGGGTGTTAACTGAGTACCGTTAACTGGCAAGTGAGTACTACTTCATCAGGCAGGAAAACTGCTTGACAAACGAAAGTTATCGGGTTAAAATGATGGTCAACATTTATCAAGGAAGCACACCTGTTATGTCAAATCTAATCACGCAAGCGCGAGCGTTAGAAACCGAAGGCAGGCTTGCCGAAGCCGTTCAAGCCTACGATGACATCCTCAATACAACTGACGAAACATTGACCCATGCACTTGCCAATTTTCGACTCGGTTCCATCTATCACGACTGGCGAGAACTTTTCACAGCGCAACGGTTTTACGCACAGGCGCATCAACTTGATCCAAGCAATACCGATATCCGAGATGCGGTCGCCGAACTCAATCTCTATTTTTCGGAGAATCGGGAATCGGTTGCTGATGAAATGTCACGCAAAAATAGCGATCAGATTGTATCGCTCTTCCGGATCGCTACAGGGATAAAACTCCTAACGATGGATAAGCCTGTGCAAGCCTATCCGTTATTGAAAAGTCGTACCAAGATTTTTCCGAATGCGGCTATGGCGAAGCACCTGCTCACCGATATCCAGATTACGGAAGACGAGAGAAACTCAGCGATTAATTTCTTATTGGAAAGAGATTGGCTTGCGAACACCGGTGCATCGCTCTATACAATAACGGAAAAAGGGTTGTATAATTTTTATATTGAGTTGGCACAGTTGCACGTCGCCAACGCCGCTTGGACGGAAGCGGTGATGTGTTATGCGCAAGCGTCTTGGCTGCATCCTGAGCAACAGGTCCCGCGGTATTGGCTCGTTGTTTGTTATGCTGAAGCGGAGACTTGGGACAGAGCCGTTGGGATTGCTGCCGACCTTCCCGCCGAAGTGCCTGAAGGCGTAGATGCTGTTGCCTATCATACCGCTGTAGCGCAGAGTTATCACGGTGTCTATGAAACCACCGGAGATGAGCATGCTAAACAACGCGTGGTTGAAGCCTGTGAGACGGTATTGCGTTTGGACAAGAGAGCGAAAGCGATTTCAAAGCTGCTCACCTTGTATCAACCGAAAAAGGCGTGGTGGCGTAGGTGATTTGAATAGAGAACGCCGTTGACAAAAAGGGGCGTGTCTGGTAAAGTATGGGCATATTTTGTGTCTTTTTAAGTAGTTTTCCGAAGTACGTTTTATGATTTTCTGGAGGAGAAAGATGGCATCACGTTTAGCAATAGATGGTGGCACGCCTGTTATCGCCGAACCTATCCCCGGCGGAATGCATGGACCCAGTATGATAGATCAGCGTGAGATTGATGCCGTGACCGAAGTCTTACGCAGTGGTAAACTCTTTCGGTTCGTTGAGAATTCAAATGTAGGCAATTTTGAGAGCGAAGCAGCGGCGCACCTCGGTGTTAAACACGCCTTGATGGTGAACTCAGGCACCTCGGCAATTATCTGTGCGCTCACTGGACTCGGTATCGGACCCGGCGATGAGGTAATTTTACCGGGATACACCTTTATCGCCACCGCTGCTGCTATCGTCGGCGTGGGTGCGATTCCTGTCATAGCAGAAATCGATGATTCACTCGGTTTAGACCCCGCCGATGTCGAGCGGAAAATTACACCGCATACCAAAGCCGTTCTACCGGTACACATGCAAGGCGTACCGTGCCGACTTGAGGCGATTGTTGAACTCGCACGGAAACACAATCTCAAAGTTGTTGAAGATTGTTGTCAGTGTGTCGGGGGTCAGTACAAGGGTAAGTACGCTGGAACCTGGGGCGATGCGGGTGCGTGGAGTCTCAATTACTACAAAGTAATTTCTTGTGGGGAAGGTGGACTCGTTTTTACCGACGACTACGATACCTATGAACGCGCGGCGTTTGCAGCAGAACCGGGTCTGCCGATGTGGATGAGCGATTCTGAATGGCAGAACAGACCGTTCTCGCGGCAGTGCTATCGGACGAGCGAAATTTTGGGGGCAATTGCACGGGTGCAGCTCTCGAAATTAGGGGATATTTTGGGACACACGCGCCGACTAAAAAAGGCGTTCACCGCCGAACTTGCCGACACTCCGAAGGGGTATATCCGACAACATGTAGATGACCCAGTTGGTGAGTGCGGAATTAGTGCAGCGATTATTGTACGGGATGTGGATCTCGCCAAGAAATACGCCGATGCACTCAGAAGCGAAGGACTCAACGCTGGCACTGCCTACAATGAAGGTTTCCCTGATCGGCATATCTATACCTATTGGGATTCCATACTGTTTAAGCATTCACCTGACGCGTCAGGGTATCCGTGGGCTGATCCTCGCTACAAAGGGGATGTTGAATATTCGCGGGATATGTGTCCGCAGACGTTATCTATCTTAGGGCGCGCACTGCGGTTCGGTTTCAATGTGAATATGCGGGAAGAGCACGCACGGCTGATGGCAGCCGCAATCAACAAGGTGGACGACGCTCTCGGCTAATGGAGATTTTATTCTGGCGAAATGGGGATAACATAGGTGCGGCGACCGACTTCAGTGAATCCTAATTTCTGTGCTACCCGAAGCGAGGCGCTGTTGTCTTCGCCGCAGCTCCAGGCTGGCACTTTGCCTTTTGCCTGAATTTCTTCGGCGACGAGCGATGCAGCGGCGGTCGCGAATCCTTTTTCACGCCATATCTCTACCGTAGAGACCCCGATGTCGGCGTGTAGGTCTGTTTCCGCGTAAGTGTGTGCGATGGCGACGATGTTGCCGTCTATAACCGCACCAGCGGCAATGCCTTCTGTAACCAGTGCCTCATGTGTTTTGTAACCGTTGCCTTGAACTTCTGTCGGTGCTTGTGTCAGACGTTCGACATCTTCTAAGGTCAGAAGGCGAACCGTTTCGTTCGTATAACGGTGAACAGGTTCTAAGAGCGCGTGGCAGACATCGCCGTAATAACGGACGGGTATACCGGTGTCTCCTTCAATAAGTGCACCCAGCGGTTCGGCGCATGCGGTGTCAACATTGATACAACTCCAACCGTCGGTGGCTTTTAGCAGTTGCCACAATGCGTCGGTATCGCTGCCAAAACCGCACGGCTCGTCTGGACAATAGGCATCGAAGACAAGCACGGCGGTGACATCCGGCAGTGTGCCAGCGACATAAGCGTCACACATTCCGTGCTTTAGGCGGGCAGCAGAGATAACGGTCATCGGCGTATCACCGATAACGTCAGCCAGAATGAGACATTCTTTAGGTGTGAGTTTAGCCATTTAATAGTTGTCGGTTATCAGTTGCCAGTTATCAGAGAGAAAACCGACAACCATAAACCATGTCTCCGAGATAGAAAATCATAGAAATTGAGAGATAATCAATGAAGATTACGATCTTAGGTTCAGGCACCTCAACAGGCGTTCCTGAGTATAAATGTGAGTGTGAGACCTGTGAAGACGCACGAGACGTTAACTCTAAAAACTATCGGACCCGTTCATCAATCCATATTGAGAAAGACGGGAAAAACCTCCAATTCGACTTAGGTCCTAATTTCATGGATCAGATTGTCCGGAATCGGGTTGATCGGATAGATGCTGTCATCTTCACACACCCTCATGCCGATCATATTAGTGGTACAAATGACATTGTCATGCCGTGCCGGAAACAGCAGATGGATATGCCGATCTATGGTCCCGAGCAAACAATAAACACCTTGCAGCGCAACTTCTACTATATGTTTACAAAGGAGACGTTCCAAGGTGGCGGTGTCGGTCATCTGCTACCGAACGTGATTCAAGAAAAAGAGCAGTTGAAACTGCACGGCTTCGATATTGTGCCGATTCCGGTGGAACACGGGAATGTTGACACTTTCGGCTATCGAATTGATAACTTCGGGTATCTACCGGACGTGAAACACCTGCCGAAAGCGTCGCAGGACTTGCTAAACGGGATAGAGGTGCTCGTAATTGATGCGCTGAGTTTCAATCCGAGACATCCGACCCATCTTTCGGTGGGTGAAGCGTTAGAGATTAGCGATGCGCTGAAACCGAGAGAGACCTATTTCACACATATTATGCACCGATTGGACCACCGTTATTTCCCGGATCAGTGTAAAGAGATGGACATTGAACTCCCGGACAACGCCTACCTTGCTTATGATGGTCAGATTATTCAGTTATAATAGCGGTAGGGGCTGGGTTACCCAGCCCCTACAAGGTACAAGGGTGTAATGACTGCAACTATTCCGTCTATCGTCCCCAACCGCCTTGCTGTGGGGGTCTGCGTTGTTGCAGAATAACGCGATCGCCTTCGGTTACGCCGCTTTTGATAACCACTTTCGTCTCGTTTTGCATACCGGTTTCAACAGGTGTTCTTGCACCTGCGAGGCTTCCATCATCGAGCATAACGTGCTTCCCACTTGAGATATTCACCTGTGCGCGGACACCATCGGCTTCCTTTTTGCCTTTCACGAGAAGCGATACGGTCGAGGGCCCCGGTGTAATCCCACGCTGGCTGCTATCTAAGCTGAAGGTAACGCTGCCGTTGCCGACACTTTCAACCGTACCGTTGAAAGTTTTCTCGCTGATTGTTTGCATGGTAATCGGTTGATTCGCTTTGAAAGGAGAGGTATTACCGACTTGTGCGTTGACGGTCACGCTCTTTTGGCTGACAACAGCGTCGATGGGTGCCATCAGGACATTCGGTTCCTCGTAGGTGATGATGTCAACATCTGTACTCATGCCGGGTTTGAGTTCCTCGGGGGAACCGAGTACTTCTATCATGACCTCAAAGGAGATGATATTATCCTGTTGCTGACCGCTCGGCGAGATTTCATAGACTCTACCTTCATATATTTTGCTCTGATAAGCATCAACTTTGATTTCCGCTTTCTGCCCGTTTTTCAACCGTTCCATATCGACTTCGTTGATGAAGGTCTTAACGACCATTTTAGAGGGGTCAACGATGGTCATGAGCGGCGGACTTTGCGAGAATGCTGAACGTCCAGAAGTCACGATTTCACCGACTTCAAGTTCGAGGAGTGTGACGATCCCCGACATAGGTGCTTTGATTGTCGTCCACTCGAGTCGTTCATTTTGATTCTTGAGTGTACTCTCGCGCCGGAGCCGGTTCGCATCCGCGCTGACTCTGGATTGCTCGGTTAGAGATTTTTCGTTTTCAAGGGTAAGCACCAATTCGTCTAAACGGGTTTTAGAGTTTTCGACGCGGAGTCTCGCTTCTTCTTCTGAGTTCGCTCGCATTTTTTTAAGGTCTTCGAGGTTCTGCTTCTGGTTTTCGAGTGTTAGTTCGCGTGAAGCGATGGAACTTTCACGGACCTTAATAGTTCTTTCCTGTGATGCGATCGTCTGTTTCTGGGATTCTAGGCGTTTTTCGGCGTTTGCATATTGCACCTGAGCATTGACGTGTTGTGCTTGTGCGTCTTCCAACGCTTTTTTGGAAACCAACCCTTTTTCATAAAGTTCGGTGTTTCGATCAAGTTCAGATTTCGCGTTATCCAACGAAATCTTAGATGAACTGAGTGATGTCTCCTGTTCGGAGAGTGTGATGTTCGCTTGATCAAGCGCGATTCTGGCTTGATCCAAGGCGATGTTATCTTGGTCAAGTGAGTTTTGCGCCGTCAGAATATCTGTTTGCGATTGGTTGATTTGTGTTACGGTTGTGGCTTTGGTCGTCTCATAGTTCGCTTGAGAGATTTTGTAGTCTGATTCAGTTTGAGTTAATTGACTTTGGAGTCGTTCCTTTTTGAGTTCAATATTAAGTTCAGCCTGCTTGACTTGCGCTTTAGCGGCTCGGACATCTGCTTCCGCCTGTTTTTTCTCTTCGACATAGAGCTCGGGATCGAGTTCCATGAGTACTTGGCCCTCTTCGACGAAATCACCATTTTTAACGTGAAGGTTAACGATTTCACCTTCGACGTTGGATTTGACTTCTACGTCAATAAGCGGTTCCAAGTTCCCTGTGGCACTAATCCGCATTTGGAAGTCGCCGCGTTCAATAACCTCAACTTTCTTCATCAGAGACGGGTCTGGTCCGTTTCCGCCGCGTCCGAGCACAACCCAACCGATTGCGCCGATGAGGACGATAATAACGGCAACAGTAATAATTAGATTTTTCAAGGCTAATCCCTCCTATGTATGGGTTATCAGTTGTCGTGCTTCGCGGTGAGAACGGTTGTCAGTAAAAAAGGGTTTCCAGTAAGTGAAGTCTCTTTAACTGACAACTGACAACTGATAACTATATTTACGAATGGACTAATCCGACCGGAGTGCTTCAACGGGTGTGAGTTTCGATGCCTTATTTGCGGGATACAACCCGAAGAAAACACCGATTGCGACGGAAACGAGTAATGCAATGACCATGGTCCCGAATGAGATGACCGACGGCCAGTTGCTTCCTTCCCATACGAACTTGGAGATGAGTGCGGCGGTTCCCTGTCCCATAAAGACCCCTAAGATTGCGCCGAGAATCCCGCCTCCAAGTGTCAGCACTGCTGCTTCAATCAAGAATTGGGTTAAAATATCGTTCCGTGTTGCCCCGAGTGCTTTCCGTAACCCGATTTCACGCGTCCGGTCTGTAACAGAGACGAGCATGATGTTCATCACACCGATGCCGGCAACCATGAGCGCGATGGCGGCAATACCGCCCATCAAGGCTTTCATGACCAAGCCGACCTTATTCGCGGTTGCTAATTCCTCTGTAGCTGTCCAATAGTTATATTCTTCACCTGTGTTGTTGTGTTGTCTCCCTAATACGGTTTTCGCATCCGCTATCGCTAAGGGGATAGTATCGACATCAACGGCTTCAACACGGATGCGTTCAACATCTTGACGACCTTTGAAACGTTGCTGGAGTGTTGTTATCGGAATGATAAAGCGATCGTCCCATCCGGAGGTATCCATTGCGTCGCCTTTCTCTTCCATGACACCGATGACTTTGAGGCGGACCTCATAGAGTCCACTCCTTCCGTACCGATACGACTCACGTCCGGCTTTAATTTCTTTTCCAATAGGGTCTTCATCGATGAAAACTTCTTCGGCAATTTTTGAGCCGATGACAGCGACACTACTCGCAGCTTCCACCTCTTCAGCAGAGAAGAACCTTCCACTTGAGGTATACCAGTTATGCGATCGGTCGTATCCAGCGGTTGATGCGACGATACGCGATTCCTTCGATCGTCCGTTGTAGTTTACATTCCATCCGCCCATATCGTCTTCAGCGACGACATCGACGACCCCGCGTGCGTGCTTCAAGATTTCAAAGGCATCTTCAGTTTCGAGGTCCTCAGCGCGGTTCCTTTGCCAGCGTCCTCTACCGCGTACGGCTTCGCCGGCTGCACGGCTGAGCGTTCCGGATTGTTTGTCCCAATCGTCTTTATAGATTTCAACAATTTTCGTGCCGCCGGTTCGTTCAATCTCACGTAGAACCATTGCACTTGACCCGTCTCCGACGGATACCATACTCACAACGGAACCGACACCGACGATAATGCCTAAGATTGTCAAGGCGGATCGGAGCGGATTACGCTTCAAGCTGGTAATGCCTAAAATGATACATTCAAGTAGATTCATTTATTTTGCCTCCTAATCGGTACGTAGTGCCTCGATCGGTGAGAGTGCCGATGCTTTTATAGCCGGATACAGCCCGAAAGAGATGCCGATGATGGCTGAAAATGACACCGAAATCAGTATCCATTGTGTGGAGATGACCGAGGGCCATTCGGGGACAATTTGGACGATTTTAACAGCGAGGAGTGCCATGCCTTCGCCAGCGAGCATCCCTACCCCGATGCCGATTGCACCGCCGACTGCGCACATCGCAACGGCTTCTATTAAGAACTGTATAAGAATGTCCATACGTTTTGCACCGACTGCTTTTCGGAGTCCGATCTCCCGCGTCCGTTCGGTTACAGCGACGAGCATCATGTTCATAATGCCGATGCCGCCGACGAGGAGCGAGAACCCTGCGATACTCCCGAGGGCGATTTTTATGACATTACCGATCTTCTCCAATTGTGCCATGCCTTCGCGCATGTCTCTAATCATAAAGAAATCGTCTTCACCTTTATGCCGTTTGCGAAGAACGGCTTTCACTTCCTCAATTGCTTGTGGCACTTCTTCGACTGTATTCGCATGAACTGAAAGCATTACAACTTGATCGTTGCCGGTAAACCGTTTCTGTGTTGTTGTCAGTGGCATGAAGACCATATCATCCAAGTCGTACCCGAATCGTAGACTTTGCCCTCGGTGTGCCATCGTCCCGACGACCATAAACCGTTCGGTAATGCGTGTATTGTCTCTTCTACCCCACCGATCCCGTCGGTCACCACCTCTACCGATCTTAATCTCTTGACCGACCGGTGAAGCGTTGCCAAACAGAGTCGTAGTGACCTTTTGACCAAGTACACAGACTTTTGTTTCGTTTAGAATATCTTCTTCGGAAATGAACCGTCCGTGTTCGGTGTCCCAATCCATTGCTTCCGCGAACGTGTAGTGTACACCGTTATAGCCTGTTCGTGCTTCGGAACCGTCGGATGCTTGGACGAGAACGCCTCTCCATTCCGGGATTCGCGGTACAACAACATCCACAGATGGGCATTCTGCCTCAATTGCCAATACATCTTCAAACTCAAAGTATTCGTTGCTGCGATTCCGGACCCACCGATCCCCTACCCGCTTATGACTGCTTCGATACATCGTGAATTGATTCACGCCGCCCATTTTCTCTGCATCTTGTAAGACAATCGCCTTTGCACCGTCACCGATGGCGATCATCGCGAGGACTGCGGCGACCCCGATAATAATACCAAGCATGGTGAGTAGCGAACGGAGTTTGTTGCTGCGAATCGCAGAAAATCCAACAGATAATCCTTCAAATATACGCATTTCACGCCTCCGAATTATAAAGTATATTTGTATGCTCTACTTTTAGACAGAGAAAGCGTAAATAAGTTCGCGTTTTTTTGCAACAATTTTTTTTCTTAGGAACGGATTCTGCACCTCAATTTTTGTGGAACTCGCTATTTTTTAGACGTAGTCGCGTGAAAAGGGTTTAGTATTTCGTATCGTACTGGGTATGTCATTCCGTCCGGAGTGCCTCAATTGGCGAGAGTGCCGACGCTTTTACTGCCGGATATAACCCGAACAGGATACCGATTATCGCCGAGAACGACACTGAAATGAGGACCCATTGCGTGGAGATAACGGCTGGCCATTCGGGGACGATTTTGGCAATTTTGACAGCGAGGAGTGCCATCCCCTCGCCAGCGAACATACCTAAACCGATACCGATTGCACCACCGACACTGCATATAACGATGGCTTCCATGAGGAACTGTGCCATGATGTCGAGCGGTTTCGCACCGAGTGCTTTTCGGAGTCCGATTTCGCGTGTCCGTTCACTCACAGCGACGAGCATCATGTTCATAATCCCGATACCACCCACGAGAAGCGAAAATCCTGCGATGCTCCCCAAGGCGATTTTGATCATCTTACTGATTTTCTCTAATTGTGCCATACCTGAACGCATCTCAAAGATTCCGACGAAAGTGTCGTCGCCTTTATGTCGTTTTCGGATAACGGTTTTTACCTCCTCGATCGCTTTCGGGACATCCTCAACGGTATGCGCGTAGATGACAATGTCCTGGATGTGATCGTTGCCGGTGAACCGTTCTTGAACTGTGGAGATCGGTATAAAAACGAGGTTATCATAACTCCAACCGAACCGGAGGCTTCGCCCGCGCGGTGTCAGCGTCCCGACGACGGTGAACCGTTCTGTTGAACGTTTGTTGTCTCTGCGTCCCCATCGGTCGTAACGATCTCCGCCTTTCCCTATTTTGATCTCCTGTCCCAAGGGTGATTTGTTCCCGAACAGTTCAGTTGCGACCTCTTGTCCGAGCACACAAATTTTTGTTGCGTTTTGGACATCTTCGTCTGTAATGAAACGTCCTTCTTGAACATCCCAGTCCATTGCGACTGGGTAGTTGGCATCTACGCCGTTGTAGCCAGCGCGGGTTTCGGAACCGTCGGATGCCTGGATTAACGACCCTCTCCATTCAGGGATTCGAGGCGTGACGGCACGTACGGATGGACATTCGGCTTCAATCGCGAGTACATCTCCGTATTCCAAATATTCGCTGCTACGGAGGCGCGTCCACCGTCCACCGACCCGTTTATACCATTCGCGGTACATCGTGAACTGGTTCGCGCCCCCCAATTTCTGTGCGTCTTGTAGTACGATGACTTTCGCACCATCACCGATTGCGATCATTGCGAGGACCGCGGCGACCCCGATGATAATCCCGAGCATCGTCAGCAGCGATCGCATTTTGTTTGCCCGGATTGCTGAGAACCCGATGGATAGCCCTTCAATTAAGCGCATGTCTTCTCCTAAAATTTTCGCAAACTTTGTGTATTAAAAACCGTAACATTTGACGTAATGATCTAAAATAAGTTTATTGTCGCTTGGATGTAATTGGTGGGCTGAAAAGTAGGACTCTCGCTTTAACAGGACTTACGCAAATTGAGCACATATCGGAAATTTGGACGCAAAAGGTGGTAATTTCTGTTCTTTAACCCCCTAAATCCCCAACCCCCCATATCCCCCCTTATCAGGGGGTTGGGGACTTTAAGAGAAAATGCGTAAGCCCTAAAAAAAAGACGCGCTTTCCGAGCGCGCCTACAAAACAGATATGGCTTGAACGGTCTTTAGCTTAGTCTGCACGTAGTGCTTCCTTAGGCGGAAGCATAGAGGCTTTTATAGCCGGATACAACCCAAATGAGATACCGATCACAGCCGAAAATGATACTGCGATTAATACCCATTCCGTGGAAATAACGGCTGGCCATTCGGGAACAATTTTAGCGATTTTGACGGCGAGGAGTGCCATGCCTTCGCCAGCGAGTACGCCTAATCCGACACCGATTGCACCGCCGACACCGCACATTGCGACTGCCTCTATGAGAAATTGCGCCATAATATCTAACGGTTTCGCACCGAGTGCTTTCCGTAACCCGATCTCACGGGTCCGCTCACTGACTGCTACGAGCATCATATTCATGATCCCGATACCGCCAACAAGAAGTGAGAATCCGGCAATACTTCCCAAGGCGATTTTAATCATTTTACTGATTTTTTCTAATTGTGCCATGCCTGAGCGCATCGCCCGGATTTTGATGAAGTCGTCTTGGTCGTTGTGGCGTTTTCGGATAACTTCTCTGGCTTCCTCAATTGCTTTCGGGATGTCATCAGTCGTATTCGCGAACACCATAATATCCGAAACTCTATCGCCGCCGGTGAGACGTTCTTGTACGGTTGATATAGGGATAAAGGCGAGGTTATCGTAGCTCATGCCGAACCGTAGGCTTCTGCCTCTCAGTTGGAGTGTGCCGACGACCGTGAAGCGTTCGGTCAAACGCTCTCGTCGTCTTCTGCCCCACTGGTCTCGGTATCGAACATCGCGTGCGATTTTAATTTCTTGTCCTAACGGTGATATATTGCCGAAGAGTTCAAAGGCAATTTCGTCCCCAAGCACACAAATTTTTGTTGCGTTTTGGACATCTTCGTCTGTAATGAAGCGTCCCTCTTTGAGTTCCCACTTCATCGCGGTTTGATAGTTGGCATCTACACCGTTATAGCCGGCATAGGTCTCATGTCCGTTTGGACCCTGAATCAAAACGCCTCTCCAATCTGGGATTCTCGGTACGACTGAACTCACGGATGGGCATTCTGCTTCGATTGCCTGAGCGTCTCCGTATTTCATGTATTCATTGCTACGGACGCGGACCCACCTATTGTTTTCTCGTTTGTAAGATGTGTGGTAAAGTGTAATACGTGTCGCACCGCCTAATTTTTCTACATCGTTCATCACGATTTCTTTAGCACCGTCACCGATGGCAATCATTGCGAGGACCGCTGCGATACCGATGATAATCCCTAACATCGTCAGTAACGAACGCATTTTGTTTGCGCGAATCGCAGCGAGTCCAATAGATATTCCTTCTATTAAACGCATGTTTCCTCCTAAGCGTTTTAATGTCTTTATTGGTGTGTTTTTTTATATATTATCGAAACATTCATAGTGGATTTTAAAAATTAACAGGACTTACGCAAATTGAGCACATATCGGAAATTTGGACGCAAAAGGTGATAATTTCTGTTCTTTAACCCCCTAAATCCCCCAACCCCCCATATCCCCCCTTATCAGGGGGGTTGGGGACTTTAAGAAAAAATGCGTAAATCCTAATTAACAAACAATACACCGTCAATAGGTGCGCTTGTAAAGAGCCACCCAATACGGATATATGTACTTCACAGCAGAAGTTTGACGCAATTAACGCTAATAGGTTTATACAAGTTTCGTTTGCGGGATTGCAAGTGCCGGTTCTGGCTGATGTGAAGTTGGGTAGTCGCGCGGAAAAGCGGATAGTGGAAGGCGGAATTATTGTGTTAAATTTTTAGATTTCGTCCGAGCAATGGTTTTCTGGTATCGGGCTGCCATCTCGGGCCCTTGTGCTTGTAGGTATTCTTGCTCTGATTGGCGTGCTGCCTCGGTTGAAGGTGCGTGCGGGATGTTGATATAGGCAGTGCTAATCTGGTCGTTGCCCCATTTGTATGCGACGATTTCGCCTTTACTAATGATGAGGTTCATACCGACGTTCGCTTCTACAATCGGCACGCCGTTTTCGCGCGCTCTGGCGAGAACGGTCTGATTTTGCGCTTTGCCTTTCGATCCGTAAGAAGGGATCAGAAGGAATTGTGCGCCATCTAAAACCAGTGTCCGTGCGATCAAGGGGTTCCATCTGTCGTTGCAAATTAGGATACCGGCACGTCCGAAGGGGGTATCAAATGCACGGATCGTCTCGCCGATACAGTTGAAGTTCCACGATGGATGTGTCCCTTCAGCAAACTGGGTTTTATGATAGGTGCCGCATATTTCACCCTCACTGTCAATAAATACAGCAGAATTGTAAACAGAGGTACCACACTGTTCAGCGAATCCGAAGCAGAGGCAGGTCTTGAGTTGTTTGGCAAGCCGCCGGAATCGGCAGATATATGCGCCGTCAATCGGCTCGGCGATGTCGAGCATCGCCTCTGGCGTTGCCCTGCCTTCAATGACATCCATGACGACGTAGCCTTCCAATACACCCTCGGTCGCCAAAATCAACTGTGGTGCATCTTTGGCAGCCGCAACGAAGAAAGCCTCCAATTTTTCGACGTTGGAGGCTTTGTCCCATTTGGTAGGTTTCAACGAAATTGCGGAGACTTTGATCGACTGATACATTTTTTACTTTTACCTTGCGGTTCGGTTAGGTGGGTTGGAAAAACCTATTTCGGATAAGCGGTATCAAGGGCGAGAACCACATAAGCGGTTACGAGTCTCGGGTCTGCTTCCATCCATCGGCTTTGCTCATTCACCCAGAATCCCTCGGGTTTCTGCAATTCGATCATTTTCTCTGCGAATTCTCGGTACCAATCGTGTGTGATACCCTTTGCGTCTACGAAGGTGGATTGCCCATAAAGCCGCAATGCTTTTGCCATGGTGTGGTAGTGATAGTATAATCCCTGCGCGCCCATGCCGTAGTTTTCTTCGAGCGTGAAATGCTCTTTTATCCACTTGAAAGCGGCTTGTACGCGTTCATCGTTCTTGTCAACATTTGCGTAGATGAAGCTCAACAATCCGGCATACGTCATGCTGGCATAAGAGCGCGGGCTCCCTGCGGCATCTATTCCGGCTTTGCTTTCACCGTCAGGCGCGTAAATAAAACCGCCGTCGTTGCCTGCCCAGGACTGATCGTTACTCTCGCTCCGATTCTGGGTGTGTTCGAGAAATTTGATCGCCTTGTCCCAGACTTCTTGGTCATCAGAGCCACTCTCTTTCAAGGCTTGGATAGCAATGTTCAGGTTAGACAAGTCTTTCACATCTTGACGACTGCCGTAGCCGATCCCACCAAAATAGACGCTCTCCTCATCTGTGACCTGTAGTCCTTTCAAGAAGCCTTGTGCTTTTTTAATAACGTTGTCGTACTTCGGATTACCGGTTGAGGAGAGTGCCATTACAGAAATAGCGGTATTGTAATTCGGCAGTGCGGGTTGCATTTCAGCATCGTAAATTGCGCCGTTTGGCTGTTGCATTTCCACCAGCCGTTGAAGTGCTTTTTGTATAAAGGGATGTTCCGCTTCCGAGTATTTGTTTTCTGGATGTCGTAAAAAGGCGGTAAGTGTGAGAGCGGTTATGCCTGGGTGATCGGCGAATAAGCCGTTCTCGGCTTGTTGCCCCTTTAACCATTCCAGTCCCCGATCAATGCTTGCGATGACCTGTTTGTTCAGTTCGTGATATTCCGATGCGCCCGTTTCATGATGCGCGGCTATACCGCTCTGTACAACAGAAACCAACATGAGGAATAACACCAATATGAATCCATGCTGCGTTTTAATTTTCATTTCTTTTTCCTCCCGACAAGTTGTTTGTGTCGTAACATATAGCAAGTACGATGCCAATTTAGAAAGGCTATTATTACACCGATTTCGGAATTCTACAAGGATAATTGCGTCAAAAAGTGAACGCTATTGTCCATAATCTGAACAATTGGTCGCACAAACTAACAGGTTATGCTACGAAATCCAGGCACAACCTAACAGGTTATGCTACAGGCTACGAGATTCGCACGGTTTCGCCTGTTTCTGAGGACTGCATCGCTGCGTCGTAGACCTGCATCACTTTTCGGATTTCTTCGGGTTTGACGACCAGTTCAGTGCCTTTATTTAATACATCTGCGATGTTCTGATAGTAGGATTTCCATGTCGTCTGGAGGCTTTCAACGACGAGTTCGCGGTTCTCGCCACCTGCCTCTGTCCAGACTTTGGCATAGTTTTTCGGATCTTGTTGTGCGGCATCGATATTCCCGTCGCGCATCGGTCCTTCTTGTGGATCGAGTCCGTATTTGATTAACCCACCTAAATCGCCAACGATATACCAGCGCGGTTTCTCGGCTTTGGAGAGGTTACCAATCTCGATCTGATACCGGACATCGTTTTCAAACTTGATGATAAGGTTGCCATAGTTGCCGATGTCGGTGTCCCATCGTGTGTTGTAGTGAATATCGCAGAAGACGTATTCAACAGGTGCCGTTACGAGCTGCAGTGCTTGATCGACAAAGTGTGCGGGCCAGTCGTAAAGGATGCCACCGCTCTGGCTTTTAATCCCGCGCCATCCGCCCGGTGCGCCGTAACGCATAATCGCAACCTGATAAAGATAAGGGGTGCCGAGCAGCCCGTCGTCAATGATTTTCCTGACGGTGTTATAGTCCCAATCCCATCTGCGGTTGTGAAAGACGCTGAGCAGCACATCGTTCCGTTTGCTGGCGGCGATCATCGCATCCGCTTCGCCGGTGTTCATCGCCATGATTTTATCTGTGACGACGTGTTTCCCCGCATCCATCGCTTTGATGGCAAGTTCAGCGTGTGTGTCGTGTGGTGTGGCTAACACAACGAGGTCAACAGCGTCATCTGTGATAACTTCGTCGATTGTTTGATAACTTTTCGCGTTTGGATAGGCTTGGTGTGCAGCCTCTCGGCGTTCAGCGTCTCGTGTCGCAATGGCATATAGGTTTAACCCGTCTGCCAAACTGACGAGATAGGTGTGAAAGGCGCGTCCTGCGTATCCGTAGCCGATAACGGCGGTATTTACCATAAATATTAGTCTCCTTTTTAACGAGGATTTACGCAATTTTTGACGTATTATCTGCGTAAGGCGGGGTTCCAAACCCCGCCTGCAAGGGAGGAAGTCCTTTTAACGTTTGTCGTTTAGTGTCCAATCGTAGTCGAGATAGTGGAATTCAACGTCCGCTGCTGATATGAAGTCAGCGTCTTCTGGCGGTAAGTAATCGGCGAGAAAATCGGCGACACCGTCGTAGCCTTCGTAAAAATCGTTTTCATACCACTTAAAAATTTTCGAGGGATGAACGCGGTGTTCGGCTCGGTCCAACCTGACGTTCTCTGGCTTGTTAATAAAACGCAATGTCGCTGTCTCAAGGCGTTCTTCAATATCTTCGGCAGAAAACGCCCGATTTTCTATAGGTGGACAACTCGTTGAGGCGCACACAAGGACGAAATGAACGCGCGGATCCACAAATTCTGTGCGGATAATGCCGTGTTCGATCTGATTGAGCGTGTAAGTTTTACCTGCCACTTGGAACTTCAGTCGATAGAAGAATCCACCAAACCATTTGACTTTTCGGACGCTCGTTGTCGGATAATGGTCAATGACGCCTTTAATAACAAGGGCGTTGTAGGCGTTAACCCAGAATGCCAATTGTGCATTATAGGACAGTTCCGTGGGTTTTGCAACAGCCAATAGGTCCAAATACTTTTCCAGTTTTTCGGGGTTCGCCTTCAGTTTTGCGTAATTAACCTGTCCTACTGCATTGACGTGTTCCTGCAAAACTTGATCAAATAGATCGTGGGAGAAAGGTGCTGTGTTTAGAGGCTGCTTCGTGCGCGAATCCGCTTCAACGCGGAAATGATAGAGAAAGAGGATACTCAATACAGATAAAAGCAGGAGGCATATAATTAGGATTCTATTTTTCATTGCGTCATGTCCTCACGCATACTGTTCCAATACATCTCGGTCGATTTCGATGCCCAATCCGGGTGCTTGTGGGACATCGACATAGCCATCAACGGCGTTTATCGGTTCTTGTGCCAACGCTGTGCGGAGTCGGTTTTCAGTCATATCAAATTCCAGCAGTGAAGGGATCGGATTGAGGGCATCCGGCGCATCTGGAAGAGTGGCTTGCCAGTGTAGGGTCGCTGCGAGACGGATGCTACTGCCCCATACATGTGGTAGCACGCGAACGTAGTTGGCACTCGCCATTGCGGCGATTTTTCTGCATTCTGTGAAACCACCGGCGATACTCACATCCGGTTGTACGATATCTAACCCACGCTTCTGCAATAAATCTCGAAATGCCCAACGTCCTTGTAGCATCTCACCGCCAGCGATTCGTACCTTCAATGCGTGTCGGATTTCGCGATAGCCTATGACATCGTCAGTGGTAATCGGTTCTTCGTACCAGAAGATATCGTTGTCCAAAATTTTTTGTCCAACGTCAATTGCGGTGCCGACATCGTAGCCGCAATTTGCATCGACGGCGAAAAGCGTCCCGTCGCCGATGGCGCGTCGGACTGCGGCGACGTTCTTTACATCGTACGCTTCGCCGAAACCGATTTTCATTTTTATAGCCGGAAACCCTGCATCCACATAACCTTTCGCCTCATCCATCAACGCTTGGGTGATGTCGGGTTTATCTTTCTTGAACAGTCCGCTTGCGTAAGCCGGAATTTTCGATCGGAATGCGCCACCGAGGAGTTGATAGATCGGCATATCGAGTGCTTTGCCGATGATGTCCCAGAGCGCGATATCAACGCCGCTGAGTGCGCCGATGTTTCCGCGCATCGCTTCCCATATCCGCTCCGTTTCAAAAGGCGATTGTCCGATCAGGTGCGTCTGAATTGCTGAGGCAGATGGCGCGCTTATGCCTTCACCCCAACCGGTGATTCCGGTGTCTGTAGAAATTTCGACGACACTGGCGGTTCGCGTTTTTGACCACCCTCGCGAGTTGGCAAACGGTTCAAGGAGTGGATAGCGTAAGTTGTAAGTTTTAACGTCGGTAATTTTCATAATTTCGGTGCTTGTGATACAATTTTAAACCGCATGCTTCATCGTATTTTGTCTTTATTCTATCACAATCCATACATTTTTTACAGAAAAAACGGCGTTAAAAGCAGTAGGACACACTTTCAAAACGAAAAAGGTGCCTAATTTGGAAAAGTGAAGTTGTGGGGTGGATGGGGAAAGTCCGGTGCGGTTGGGACACCGCACCTACCTTGTGTAGATACTCCGATTAAATTGATAGGCTAAGGAACGGCTTTTGGGTCATAAACTTGGACACTCTTAGCGGGTCCGCCCCCAAAAATATAGATTTGCCCATCTATCACCTCGGTTTTATGTCCCCATTTACCAATCGGCAGGTCTGACGCTTGGATCCAGTCGTCAGTTGTGGGGTCGTAGATTTCAATCGTTGAAAGTTTTTTAAATTCCTTATCTTTCTTAAAGTAACCACCTATGACATAGATTTTGCCATCAATTACGCTTGCTGCGTGCAACGCTTTCGGCGTAATCATCTCTGTTCTTTCTTGCCATTGATTCGTTTTTGGATTGAATACTTCAACATTGGAAAGGTACACATCTAACTGGCCCTCAACCTGGGACCAACCGAACCCGCCGATAGCATAGATTTCTCCGTTGACAACATCAATTGCTGCGGAACAACGCGCATGGTTCATACTTTGGACTTTTGTCCATCTGTCCGTTGCGGGATCATATACCACCACCGTTTCTAAGTGCGGCTTTTCATTCGTATTTAACCACCCGCCAACGGCATAGATTTTGCCATCCACAACGCAGGTCATGGTCTTCTTTGGTGTTGGCATATCTGTTTTCTGTGTCCATGTGTCGGTAATTGGGTCATACATTTCTACGGTTGCGAGTTCCTCACCCTCGGATGTGAAGCCGCCAGGCATCTGAACTTTCTTTAATTTTGATCCACCAATGGCGTAGATTTTGCCATCCACAACTGAGACAGATACGCCAGACCGCGCTGTCGGCATATCGGATTTTGGTTCCCATATATCGGTTTTTGGGTCGTACATCTCTACTGTTGAAAGCGACATATCGCCATATTTGTCCATTTCGAGTTGCGCGCTACCGCCTATCACGAACACTTTTCCATTCACGACAGATGTAGCAAAACCGGATCGGGCTGTTGGCATGTCTGCCTTCCGTGTCCACTGCAATGTAGCAGGACTGAGAGAATTCCGCTGGGTATCGGACACAAGAGGCGTTTCAGCCGCTTGCAGTCCTGCGCCGGTGTTTTTATTCCCAGAAATTACTCGTCCGATTTGGTTCCGTATGTCCGGTTTTGAATCGATATCGAGAACGATAAGAGCATCAACAATTTCAACCGTAGGTTCGGCGACTGCCTCGAAACTGTACGGTTTCTGAAAGCGGGCGAGGTATTGATCGGTCGCACCTAATAGCATGGCAACCAGAAGTGTAGCGACACCGAAAGCACCCCACGGAAGTAGAGGTTTCGCAACCGGTGGCGGTGTCGGTTTCAGGTCAGCGACCTCCCGCATGATGTTCTCTGTTAGGTTGACAGGGAATTGCACGCCACTGAGAACCTCCTGAACCAAAAGTTCTTGGTCTTCCCGCAAACGCTTTCGTGCCCGCCAGAGTCGGTTTGTAATTGTGTTGACTGAGACGCCTAAGAATTTACTGATCTCCTTGGCTGTCATTTCACCGAGATAGTGGAGCGTCATTACCGTGCGCTCACTCTCTGGTAGTTTCGACAGCAGTTTTTGGGCGATTTCGTAACGATGTTCCATACCTTTTGCTTCTCGTTGTTCCGAGGTGTAATGGTTATAAGCCGATTCCTCTATTGCTTCCATAGGTGTGTCCTCTAGCGACTGCATCGCAGGTTTGTGTCTTTGGAGCCAATTAATACAAAGCCGATTGGCGATGACATAGAGCCACCCCGCAAATTGATTCGGATTTTTGAGTGTGGAGAGTTTTTTGTATGCTTGAAGGAAGGTATCTTGCGTAATCTCCTCAGCATAGTGAAAGTCGTTAACTTTCCGCCACGCAAGCGCGTGAACACCCTTTTGGTGCCTTTGAACCAAAGTATTGAAGGCATCATCGTCGCCAGACAGAATTCTGCGAATCAGTTGAGCATCATTTTCCACAGTCATAATCCTCCATGATACACGAACAGATTTCGTTGTACCCACATTCTCATCACACAATGTTTTCGGTGCTATGAAGAAGTATATCACATTTCTATTTTTTTATTTCATAACATGTTCTATTTGCGTTTAATATCACCCCAAGTTGTTGCCAATTTTCCAATGGGATCAATGGCAAGGGCATCAGCGATTTCCTGAAAGAAACTTTTCTGATCTATTGCCTTATCCGGATAGATGTCAACAACGGCATGCGTTTTATCGTCGAAATGCAGGTTCATATACGCAGACCCATCTTTCTCACTGCATCGGTAAAGGAGGACATTCCCACCTTTTTGCAATTCAATTTCAATATTATAATCAACTTCCCGTGGGGCTCCCGTCCAGTGACGGTTATTGTACCACTTTTCGCCGTTAATCCAAATCTGTGCGTGGTCGTCATGGGCAGGAGACATCACGGCTTTCATGTCCTCCGGAGCCATAATAAAAATAATACCGTAGGTATCAATGTGATCCCCGGGACCACCCCTGTTCATCTGGTGAGAGTCCGCAGGATTAATCCCAAAGACTTCCCAACGTCTGGTTCCGCCATGCTTCTTATCCCATCGGACCAGAAAATTTTGCGTCAGTTTTAAACCCTCAATAGTCGAAAGTTTGGACTGCGTCAGTTTACCTGTGGTGCCTTCTTCAATAAAGTCTTTCCGGGCGGCACCAGCGAGTCCACTATTTTCGTAGTTCCCATTAGGTCCGTAATATTTCCTAATCCAGTTTTTGTTCTTTGAATGGTCTTCGTTCAACGCGTCTTCGGCTGGACTTTTGAACCAATCCGCCTCTTTTAAAGGACCACCGTTCATGTTAACCTCCCCTTGCGTGAATGCAAGATGGGAGACGTTCACAAACAGCGCGAACATAATTCCTATAGCCAACGCGAACCGATAAAACTTTCTCATTTTTTAATCGCTCCCCATATTTTCACAAGTTTTCCTGTTGGATTGACATCGAGAAAAGCTTCTCCTGTGTCGTATACCTCAACAGTCACAAATGGGTCTTTATGCTGGATATTACTGCCGCCGAAGATATAGATGTCCGCTTTTATTGTCTCAGCAGTATGCCCTGATTTGCTAATTGGTATTTCTGATTTCCGGTTCCAACGGTCGGTTGCGGGATCGTAGATTTCAATCATTGAAGAGTTCATAAACAACCCGTTGCCTTGGAAGAAACCGCCTATTACGTAGATTTTTCCATTGACCACGGTTGTAGTGTGAAGTGCTTTTGGGGCGAGCATTTCCGCTTTCTCGTGCCATTGATTTGTTTTGATATTGAACACTTCAACTACGGAGAGAAAAGGTCCGGCTTGATTTGGAATCTGGGGCCATCCCATTCCACCAATCGCATAGATTTTCCCATCCACAACACTGGTTGTCAACCCATCACGCGCGTGCTTCATACTTTGGACTTTTGCCCATATGTCAGTTGATGGATCATATACCTCCACGATTTTTAGCCTCCACGGTTTTTTGTTATCAATGCGATTGGTAGCACCGCCAACGGCATAGATTTTGCCATCCACAACACAAGTACTGGTACTTCTTGCCGTAGGCATATCCGCTTTTTGCGTCCATGTATCCGTAACTGGATCATACATTTCCACTGTTGGAAGCTGTTTAACCTCGTTTGCAATACCGGGACCCTGCTGAATTTTCGCTACTTCTGCGCCACCAATAGCATAAATTTTCCCGTCCACAACCGAGGTGGATACATGAGACCTTGCTGTCGGCATGTCCGCCCTCCGTTCCCAAGTGTCGGTTTCTGAGTCGTACATTTCTACAGTTGAAAGCGACACATTCCCAAATTCGTCCATTTCGAGTTGTTTCCTACCTCCGATTACGAATACTTTTCGATTCACAGTACTGGTAGAAAAGTAACTCCTAACTGTAGGCATGTCTGTCTTCCGCGTCCAATTCCCATCAGCAACGAGCAAATTTATATTGATAACTAACAGAGCACAAATAATCAAGATACCTAACGTCCAACGTCCATTCACAATTTACCTCCATTTAACGCTTAATCATTCAGTCCATAGGTCAGACTTTCGATGTGTATTACACCCTTTATATTTAAAGACACAATTTTCGGGGGAAAATTGTGCATAGTTTGAAAAAAAATGGATTTTATAGTGGATATTAGAATTAATGAAGCACACCAAACCGGTTCGGTTGGGAAACCGAACCATAGGTGTCAATTTAGCATTAAGGTTGGAGGTGCGGAAGATAGCCAACATAGTGTTTCTTCCTCCCTTCCTCAAAAGTTGAAATTTGTTCCTTAATATTGCTGGAATTTTTTTAATTTACCCCAACTTGTAGACAGTTTGCCGATTGCCGTGACAGCACGAAATCCGGTATCATAGACGAGAACGTCTGTAGAAAATTGTCCACCTGCATCAAGACTTCCGAAGACATAAATCTTTCCGTTGACCGTCGCTGCACCAAAAGTGTCAAGCGGGTTTGGCAATGCTGAAATCTCACGCCATGTCTCTGTCCGTGGATAATACACATTCACGGTTGCTAATTGCTGCAAACCTCCTTCGTGTGTGTACCCCCCAATCAGATAGATGGCATCCGCAACAACAGCACTCGAGAACCAATTTTTAATTTCTAACAGATCCTTCTTTTTTCGCCATTGACGGTTTATCGGGTCATATTCCTCAATGTTCCCCAGAAACTGACCTTCCCCCCAGTTTTGAGGGAGTGGCCATCCTTCTCCGCCAATGACATAAATACGAGTGCCGACAACCGCCACACCCCCAGGATCGCGCCGGATCAGCATTTTTGGACCCTTCGTCCACGTATCCGTGGCAGGATCATAAATGTCAACGCGGTCCATCCGTTGTTCCTGTCCGTCTCCCAGGCCTGTTGTTCCCCCAATGAGATAGACTTTTCCAGCAACCACACCCAGACCGAAGTAGAAGCGAGAAATCGGCATCTCCTTTTTCCGGGTCCATGTATCTGTGAGTGGATCGTATGCCTCTACATGATCCGCCATTTTCCAATTCTGAAGGAACTTGTCTTTTGAATTATACCCCCCAAAGACATAGATTGTGCCATTGACGACAGCCGCTTTTGCATTCGTACGTGGCGTTGGCATATCTGCACCTTTCTGCCACGTGTTGGTTTGCGGGTCATAAACCTCAACAGTTGAAAGCCCAAAGGGACCCGCATTGTTGTCAAAGAGACTGCCGCCGATAATATAGACCTTATCCTCTACGACTGCGGTAGAGAATTCCCATCTCTTCGTGGGGAGCTGCGTTATTACTTTCCAATCCTGACCCGCAAAGGATTCTGTTTGCATCAGCAAGACAATAAGAATAACAATGCCAATAGATAACTTTTTTAGAAATTTCATTGCTTCAGTCGTCCCCATGTTGTTGCGAGTTTCCCTTCTGCTTCAACAGCAAGCGCGTTCCCAATCTTTGCGCCATTTTTACCCTCCAGATGATGTGCATTGCCCGATGCATCCGAAAATTTCTGTGCCCCACCCGGTTCATCAAAATGCCACAACGCAACCGTCTTTGCGTCATTTTTGAACTTGTCGTCTGGCATAAAGCCTTTTTTGTTCACATCGTAACGAGCTTCCGTTGAGATGCGAACCTCATCGATATATCCAGTGAAGGAATCCAGAAACGATTTGGCTGGCGGACGACCAGGTACCTCAATTATTTTTCCATAGCCTCCAAGCACAAAGTCCTTTGGACGCAAATTACGAGGATCACGATCATGTCCGAGCGGTTGCCCGTGTTGATGTGTCCCCCCGAAATCATTGACGATCGCTGTTACCTGATTCCCATTTAGTTGATAAGCGATGTGGTGCCACTCATTCAACGCAAGTGGGATCGGGAAAGATAGCGTCTGACCGAACTTTCCGTCAAGATAGGAATTCATTAGCAAGATAAGGTCCCCCTTCGGGGGATTGGTATTTAACACATTCGCCAGCTCATTGAATTGACCTTCATTTTTCACGATGACCATACTTACCTGTTGGTGAAGGATCATCAATACCGTGTTCTTGTCGGGCGGTGCAGTCAAATATATCCATGCTTCAAAGGTGAATTCCTCTGTGCCATCCGGTAAGAGATAACCAAAGGTTTCAAAGTCTAAAACAGCATAGTCATCAACCCCGTCAAGGACTAAATAGTTGCCACCAGCGGGTGATGGGGGTGGCAACGCTTTAGCACTCAGCGGAATTAATATAAGCAAAAAGATGCATGTCAATATGTGGCGGTGTATCATTTTTTTACCTTTTTCATCTAAAAGAGAACCTGTGCGTATTGAAAATTCAATTTTCGAGCGCATATTTGCATCCGATTCTCATTTTTTCGCCATTCCCCATGTCGTTGTTAGTAAGTCTGGTTGTGGTGATACCGGTAACGCATACATGGGATCGAACCAATCGCCACCAAAACTCCATATCTTATCTGTCAACGGAGTTTGAATACCGCTATGCACGTCAATTTTGAAAATCTGGTGTGGTCCCTTAATTGCCTGTGTATAAAGGATTTTTTCTCCATCCGGCGATAACTCAGGAGACCATGCAGACGGACCTGCTTCATCAACAACTTGCTGGAAACCTGTGCCATCGCGATTGGCAATAAAAATTGTATGTTCGTCTATCCATTCGTTGTGCTGCTGTCTATCTTGAACGGCGGGGAACGGATTGTTGTTTCCAGAAAAGGCGAGTCTACCACCCGTTGCTGACCAAGAGGGGAGGTGTTGCCATTGTATCGCTTTCTTAGGTAGGAATTGTTTTCGCTCGCGTGTGCGGAGGTTGACAAATGTAAGGCGTTCATCTATGATACAAGCGATTTCCGTGCCATCCGGTGACCACGCCGGATCTGTGCCACCGATGACGAATTCTTTCTCTTTTTCTTCTCCTAAAGTCGCAATGTAGATAGTGGACATCGAACCATTCCAATCTATAGCACCATAAGCGATTTGTCTGCCGTCGGGTGACCATGTCGGACTGCTTTTATTCGTTTGCCTCTTTCCCTTGAAGACGCGTCGAACATTCGATCCATCGGGGTTCATTAGATACAGGTCTTCCATATCATCGTTGCGATCGGATACGAAAAGGATCTGATCGCCGCTGGGTGACCAGACGGCTTGTTGATCGTTAGCGGGGTGCTGTGTTAGGTTGACCTTTTCGGAGCCATCGGTGTTCATAATGAAGACTTCGTAATTGCCCTGCGGTGCGGAGGTAAACAAAATTTTCGGGGTCTTTGGAGCTTTTGCGAAAAGCGGGGAAATGCTTACATTCAGCATTAATAGGTTAACTATGGTACAAACTAATAAGTTCACTGTTTTCATAATTATGCCCTTCATAAAAACTTTAGAAGCGTCTTTCATATGCTACCGTATCGAACAGACTGAAATTTACAAGTCATGTTATGTAGGTGCGCTCACGCGCACCCATAACGTCGCTACTTCAAAATCACCATCCGCCCTGTTGCTGAGAAATCTCCGGCGGTAAGCGTATAGAAATACAAGCCACTGGCGACCGGTTCGCCAACAGTATTCCTGCCATCCCAATACGCTGCACGAGTGCGCGAGGTATACCGACCCGCCGCCTGATATCCCAGCGACAGTTCACGCACCAGAGTGCCATGCAGATTGTAAATGGTCATGCGAACCGCTGCCGGTGTTTTTAACTGGTACGGGATCCATGTTTCTGGGTTAAACGGATTCGGATAGTTGTGCAACAGGGCGGTTTCCGTTGGCGTCAGAAGTGCCAAGAGGTCTTTAAGCACCTCGATCCCTCTGACTATCGTTGCGTCTTTATATTCAAATTGCTTTGCGTCGAGTAACCATCTCTGGACCTCTCCTGCGGTGAGTGTCTCAACGACCTGTGGATGTGCAGCGGGTGCCGATATAGTAACACTGAACGCTCCTGCCACCAAGACCAGGTCTTGAATGTTGACCACACCATCTTTATTGACATCTGCTGCATTCTGTCCAGTCCCAGTTTGCCCGAACTCTGATGCAACGATAACGAGATCCTGGATATTGACAACACCGTCGGCGTTGATATCACCTACGAGTTGGGCTGGTTCACTGGCGGATGTTGTGGGTACCATTTCCCAGACCTGAACCGTCTGGTCCCAACTCCCACTTGCCAGCATGCTACCATCCATGGAGAAAGCCACGGAAGTGACACCACTCGTATGCCCTCTAAGCGTTTGCAGGGGTTCTCCGGTTTTTGCGTCCCACACCCGAAGCGTGTCCTCATATATCCGAATCGAATAGTTACTACCGCCACTCACGAACGTGCTACCATCAGGAGAGAACACTACGGAATTGACATCATCATTCGCCTCAAGTGTGAGTTTGTGATCCCCGGTTTTCGCGTCCCACACCCGAATCGTTCCGTCATAACCTCCACTCGCTAACGTGCGACCATCAGGAGAGAACGCTACAGCAAGGACACCCTCCGTATGCCCCTCAAGTGTGAGTTTGTGATCCCCGGTTTTTGCGTCCCACACCCGAACCGTCCTGTCATAACTTCCACTTGCTAATGTGTTCCCATCGGGAGAGAACACTGCGGAACGAACATAATGCGTATGCCCTTCAAGTGTGAGTTTGTGATCCCCGGTGTTCACGTCCCACAACTGGATCGTATTGTCATAGCTTCCACTTGCTAACGTGCGACCATCGGGAGAGAACATTACGGAACGGACACCATCTTTATGCCCCTCAAATGTGAGTTTGTGATCCCCGGTTTTTGCGTCCCACACCCGAACCGTCCTGTCCCAACTTCCACTTGCTAACGTGCGACCATCGGGAGAGAGTGATAGGGAAGTAACACCCTCCGTATGCTCTCTAAGTGTATGCAGGCGTTTTCCGGTTTTCGCGTCCCACACCCGAGTCGTCCCGTTATAAGTTCCACTTGCTAACGTGCGACCATCGGGAGAGAGTGCTACGGAAAGGACACCACTGTTATGCGCCTTAAGTGTCAGTTTGTGTTGGTCGTTCGGGACACCCTCTACTTCTGATGGAATGCTCGTCACTGTTCCTTCTGGCGTGCGCCGAAGCATATTCCGGCTGCTGTATTTTCCCCATACACCATTGATGTTAAGCTCACCAACCCATCTGTATTCACCGGGAAGCGTTATCACATAGCCGTATAATCCGGTAGTTCTTTCTGAATCAGAAACATCGATCCAGGGACTTGTTGAATCATCCCTCCTCTGCCATTTGGAGTTGCGAACTAAATCGAGAGAAACAGTACTGCGGTTCTTTGCGGTATAAACGGTCCCTCGACCTCTTGGTGGCACAAAGAGTATGGAAACTCCGTCCTCAAGTAGAACGATACGTGATGTCACAGGATACTCCTCCGCAGCCTGGCCATAGTTAATGCCCTGCGTGCCAATGCCTACTAACACAACAACTAAAATCACTGTTAGGCTTTTTTGATTAACAATTGTGCTTTTCAAAATACCACTCCTTATAATATCCGTTTTCGATTTCAAGGCGAAATCGGGGGAATGTGTGGACTGCGATTTGACAGAACCGATCCGATTCGGTGTCCTGAAACAGATGCACATTCACAACTAACAACGCACAAATAATCAAGATACCTAACGTCTAACGTCCTTTTAAGGTTTACCTCCATCTAATGCTTGATAATTCAATCCATAGGTCAGACTTTGGGTATGTATTACACCCTTTATAGTTAAAGACACAATTTTCAGGAAAAAATTGTGCATAGTTTGAAAAAAAATGAAAAAATTGAATTTTAATCCGATGAGAGATCGCTCTTAGGTAAGAAACGGCGAAATGAGGGCAGTCTTGGGAAAGAAAAAAGGCGAGGCGTTACTTGGGCGTTTTCGGCAAGAGGCTTCACCAGCAAAATTCTTTTGCGAGATAGGACTTACGCAGCCCCACTGCAAGGTTTTTGCAAACGCTAAAATCCAATGCGAAGAAAGTGTTTCTTCTGGGTTTCAAACTCCGCCTGCAAAAAATGTGTAAGTCTTGGCGAGATACGCTTTACGGCTGCGCTTCAAGTGAGATGTGGAATATACCGCTGCGTTGGGTGGCGATATATAATTTTCGGTTATTGACAGCAAGATCGTGGATTTTATCTGGAACACTTGGTGCGATTTGTTTCCATCGGTCATCTGTATCCAAGCGGTAGATACCACCTGTATTGTTAGCCCCATAAACTGTAGTGCCATCTACAGTGAGGCTATCTATCATTGTCTGTTTTCCCGTTTTATCGGTGAGTACGCGCCAGTGTGCTCCGGTTTGCGAACTTAGAACACCTTTGTCCGTTGCGACGTAAACCGTTTCCCTCGCAAAGATTATCTCCTTGAGGCGGACGTAGTGAAGTGGGAGGATTGGCGTAATATTTTTCCAACTCTTTCCGCTGTCAAGCGACTGAAAAAGTGTGCCGTCTCGCTTACCGACGTATACGACTTCGCTTGCAGCTGCTAACTTGAAGTCGTTATGATGTGTGTCTTTAGATATTTCAGTTGTATCGATTAAACCGGTGTCTGTCCATTCCGAGTCTCCGCGGTTCCACTTGAAAAGCTGCCGCTTGTATTCGACGTAGAAAGTTTGTCCACTGACTGCAAACCCACCGATTTCTGGTTCTATCTCGGTAAAATGCAATGTTATTGGCCAGTTATCACTTTTTTCCAGACTATGCGGCGAAAAATGTGTGTGTTTGGTGTCGTCGTTCCATGCCCCTAACTCTATGAACTGTAAATCTCGTTTAAAAGTGGGTGCATCTTGCACGAGGACTGCCGCACTGTCGTTTGCAGATAGTTGGACAACGCAGAGGTCATCCTTTACATTCACCATTCCGTAAAGGACATCACCAGCAGTTACTAACTGTGAGGCAAGAAAAAAGTTAGAGAGCATTGTTCCTGGACTTATTGCTTGGGATTTATGATCGCTGTCATTCATTCTAACGGTTTCCCACGTTTCACCACCGTTAACCGATTGGAGGCACTCGCGTCCGGTATGTGCGTAGAGGCAATTTTTGAATGCCACCAGATCCTGTATTACGGTCTCTATGATTCCGTCTATAAATGGATGCCACGATTTACCACTATCGGTTGTGCGATGGATTCCGGATGGGCTGTTTTTGTAAAAAGTGTTTTTATCTACTGCTACAACGCCTTGTGGTAAAAATGTTTCAAGTATCTCACCCGCAAGTGTCAGTGTCATACCGAATCCTGTGCGCATAAAGTCGGATTTATCTTCGTATGTTATCTCGGTCCACGACGCGCCGAGGTCGTTTGAGTGGAAAATTCTTTTTAATCCTACCTTGCCACTAATCCCACTAATGCTACTAACATTTATTTTTTCTATAGACTCCATAGACTTTTGCCCTGAGGCGGTTAATTTCCATGGCAAGGGATCAGGACCCATTTCAACGTAAAGGTCGTTATCAAAGCCTGTTACGGTGTAGATTGCACCTGAGGGTCCTATTGACAGTTTTTGCCAAGTTCCTGAATGGCAGCGGTAGAGTCCATCGTCGGTGCCAGCAAATAGAGTGTTTCCAACTGCGGTCATCGTATAAACCTTTTTATCTGCTAATCCATCCGCTAAGAGACGCCATTGTGTGCCGGCATCTGTAGATCGGAAGATCCCTTTATTTTCCAGTGCGAGATACAGGACAGTGCGTGGCAGTGCGTTGTGAGGGTCTGTTTCGTCTGTAATAACGAGTCCGACAGGGTGTCCTTTGGGTCGGGAACAGGATGTATTCCACGTCTCGCCATTATCGAGTGAACTCAATATTTTATCAGCGGTAACGATATAGAGGGTGCCGCCATGTTCTGCCATCGGCATTCGGAATCCACCGGTTGGTATATCGGTATTGATGAGTGACCACGCGGTTGCGTCTGCTTCGCGTCTATAGATACCTGATTGTTCAGCAGCGTAGAGGGTTTTTTCAGGTGTAACAAAAATATCGCGAACAGTGCCCCCATAGGGGCCATTTGTTCGATTCCATTGTGAAGTAGAGAACTTAGCAAGATCGTCCTGTGTATTGGATGTTGAAGCGATTTCAGTGCTTTGCAGACCGGTGCTGCTGCTTTTACCGGGCGTAACGGCACGTCCAACTTGATGCCGCACAGCCGGTTTTGCGTCGATATCAATGACAACAAATGCGTCAACGATTTCAATCGTGGGTTCAGACTCTGCCTCAAAACTGTACGGCTGCTGAAACCGAGCGAGATATTGATTGCTTACACCCAGCAGCAGTATAATCAAAACGGTAGCTGCACCAAAAGCCGCCCACGGTAGCAGCGGTTTTCCAGCCGGAGACGATGCCGGTTTTATGTTCGCAACCTGTCTTGCGATGTTCTCCATTAGACTGGTGGGTAATTGAACACCCCCAAGGACTTCGCTAATCAAGAGTTCCTCTTTCTCTTGCAGACGCTTTCGTGCCCGGTGGAGCCGACTGTGAACCGTCTTCACAGATACACCTAAGAATTTACCGATTTCCTTCGCTGGCATTTCGCCGAGATAGTAGAGTGTCATTACCGTCCGCTCGCTCTCTGGGAGTCTTTTCAGAAGTTTTTTGACGATTTCACTCCGATGCTCGGAGGCTTCTGTCTCGCGCTGCTCTGATACATAATGGATATAGGAGAATCTTTCTGTGTCTTCCGCAGATGTACCCTCCAGCGATTGCATGGCAGGTTTTTTCTTACGCATCCAATTCAGGCAGAGTCGATTCGCAATAACATAGAGCCACCCGGCAAACTGATTGGGGTTCTTAAGTGTAGAAAGTTTTTTGTATGCTTGCAGGAAAGTGTCTTGCGTAATTTCTTCGGCGTGGTGAAAATCACCGATCTTCCGCCATGCAAGCGCGTGGACACGCTTTTGGTATTTTTGAACTAAAATACTAAACGCTTCATCGTTGCCTGACAAGGTGCTACGAATGAGTTGAAGATCGTCTCTATCCATCAGAATTCTCCATGATTAATGGGTTGAACGGTATTATACCATTTTGTCTGTTTCTGCTCAAATGTCCATACGGAAGAATTTCAGAAATGCGACAGTTGTTAGCACGATTGCGAAGAAGCAGAGCAGCAGTAGATCCAGGGCAGCATGCTGGAGTGTCTCTCCTAAGGTCGGTTCCACGAGCGGTGGCGGTGGCATCGTAGATGGGATTTCTTCCATGTTGTGGCTAAGAGCATCCTCTGACATTTTGCTGAACATTTCTGTATCGAGTCTTTCATAGTAGCGAGTACCCGTTTGGAAGTAGGTATTTTTTTTTGCCTGACCGGTTTGCGTCGCGTCTGTCGCGAGAAAAATGAAGGAGGCCGTCGGTGTGATTCGGGAAAAGTTCACGCCGATTGTATCTTGGTGTTTCCGTTCTCGCTGATAACGTCTATCGAGTTGCGCCGCGAGGTCCCGGTATTTTACCCGAGCCTCCTCCTCAAGAGGTGCCATCTTCTCATTCATTTTCTCGTATTGTTCCGGACCTATTGTAAAGACGGCGGTCCCTCCCTGCGTGGGGTTAGATTTCATCTGTTCCGACAACACTTCAGACATCATTTTGCCTCTTTCCGCGTCAAGCCCCGCCCGCAATTCTGCTCGCCTCGCTGTTTTTTCGCGGTAGACGCTCTCCGCTGTTGAAGTCGGGGCGACGATTTGTGCCGCGAGAAATCCGACACGCGGTAAGATGAGGACAACGAACACCCAGACGGTAAAGGCAACGATAAGTGCTGTCTTGGCACTGTCGAAATAGATTGAGATCACCGCTCCCAGCGCAAAAAAGACCGCAATATAGAGCAGCGAGACGAAGATAAGGCAGAGGATGCGCAGAAAGATGTCCGATTCCGAGAGTGGAAAGCCTTGCAAAACAAGCACAAGTAAACCGATGATGACCGAGATTAAGAACGGAAGGATGAAGACGAGGTATCCACCGATGAGTTTGCTCCACAAAAAGATATCGCGTGGCAGTGAATTAGCGAGCGTTATCCTAAGTGTGCCGGCTTCTCTTTCACCTGCAACGGCATCAAACGTAAACAATAATGCCAGTAGGCTAAAGACGGTGCTGACGACAAACACATAGTCGAGATGCCCTAAAAGAAAGGCTATCGGCGCGGTGGACAGTGACGCTTCGCCCCGCGTGATTCCGTTGCGTGTCATACCGAGATAACTCGGAAGCGCAGATTCTAAACCGGTCGCAAACACACTTAAAGGTGTCGGTTTAAGAATCAGCTTAGAAACTTCAAAATTCGTATCTGTCGCCAGTTTAAATTTAACGCTTATACCCTCCGGTTCCGCGCTATTTTCGTCTTTGAAGACGTTTTCGTCTTCGAGCGTTTCTTGTTCTTGATAGTCGATTTGGCGCTGGAGGTAATGATGGTAATTGATATGCAAGTTGAGCGGGATGAGCAGGACACACATCAGCAGAAGCGCGACGAACCGGGCACTCAAGATGTGATGCATCATCTCCTTCTGAATTAAGGTCATTAACATGACTGCACCCTCATTCCATAGAAAAATCAAATTTGAGACAAAATGATCGTATAACGTTGGTAAAGTGGTATAAGGTAGAACTTCGGTTCTTTGTAATTATACACCCCTGGCACTGAAAGGTTTCTAAACGGATTTAATAAGCGACTATTCTGTTTGATGCATGACACCGGTTTTATCTATGATAATGTAGCCTCCTTCACCGAGACCTTTAATGTCAATTATGTCGCCTGAGTGAAGGTCCCCTTCATTAAAGATTTCAATCCAGTCTGATGTCTGTGTAGCATCCAATTCCTCAATCACGATAAAACTTGAATCCTTTCCCAAAGAATTAGCGATCTGTTCCTGCAGAAAATCCGCGAGAGCATCATCTGTAGCATCTGTTATATCGGCGTTCTCAAGGCGTGCATCGAGTCTCGCGTCTCCAAGTTTGTCAAAGAACTCACGGTCCGCGTCAAGCGATGCTTCTTCGCCATCTATATCCGTTATTTGAGGTTCGGTTTCTTGTTGTTTCACAAACCCAAGTTCTTCATCGGTCTTGAACGTCACTGTTTTTCCAAATGTTGTTTGTTCGTTAGGATTTTGGGTTGACTCCGTTTTTTCTGAAATAGGTGGTGGCGGTTCGCCGAGGGATTCCTCAAAACGTTTGAGGTCCCATCTTGCATAGAGAAAAATTCCGACACAAAACAAGATCGTCAAAATGGCTGTGCTACCGAGAAGTTTCCAGTAATTCATATCGTTCATACGTTTCTCCGTTTTGGTTGATAGTGATGGTTTTCATAACGCATTCAAGGGGCTGCCTAAAGATAGCAGATAGATATCGAAGATTAAACCGACTTAAACATGGTGTATAACACTCTTCAGTTATTAAAGACACAATTTTTCGCGGAATGCTTGCATAATTTTAAAAAAGATAAGATTTTTGTCTAAAAGTTGGCAAAATTGTTTATAGTAAAGCCCATAATTAATTATACACTTTTATAATATCATCAATAGATGCCTCAGCATTGTATTGACGTCTCCGTTTGATGATGGCGAAATCCTTCTCAATCGGGTTCAACTCCGGGGAATAGGGCGGTAAAAACAACAAACTCGCACCCGAAGCCCGGATCAAGGCCGCTGTCTCTAAACCTTTATGGAAAGAAGCATTATCCATAATCACAACGTGGGTATCATCAAGCAATGGACATAACATCTGCGAAAGCCACGTGTTGAAAGCAATCTTATCACAACTGCCCTCGAAAAGCAGAGGCACCGTGAAACAGCCATCAAGACGTGCTGCAATCAAAGTCGTGGTGGTATACCTATGGCTTGACACTTTATCTTCAACACGCATCCCTTTCGGGGCATAAGCATACCGACGGAAATCGGTTTCACTGAAACCACTCTCGTCAAGATAAACCAGTTTTTTGCCCTTTTCTGTCTCTTGCTGAAGTGCTGAGAGATACTCTTGGCGTTTCACTGGACACTGTTCTTTGTAGGTCGTGGTCTTTTTTTTCGCGTGATATTGAGTTTTTTCAACGCATACCAAATACCATGTTTCGAGACACCAAAATGGTCAGCACGCTCCTGTTGGGTGGCATCTGGGAAATCAGCGACGTGTTGCTTGAGGGCTTGATAATCAAGGGTTCGAGGGCCTTGAGGCCCCGGTTTTTTACAGGTCAACGGGTCTTGAGCAGCCAACCAGTCATAGATGATAGTTCGAGAGATGCCAAATCGTCGTGAAGCTTCGGCTTTACTACCGCCATTCTTAACGAAGTCAAGCACGCATTTGCGGAAATCTGAGGAATAACTCATAAGACTTAGAGGATACCATAAATATCAGAATATGTCAAATTATTTGCGGGCTTTACTATAAAATTCTGTGGCTCAGAGTGCTGAATGCTGTTCCTGAAACTGCAATAATTTGACAATTTTTTGGCTTTGATTTAGGATATGTGTAACCGTAATAGTGGTTTCGCCGAATTCTAATGAAACCGAAATGTGAGAATGGTATTCCATCGAAAGTTACTAATGTGAGGTCCCTCCTCACGGTTAACGTATCGGAGGTGAACATGTCAAAGAACGATGTTGCGTTAATGGCGCACCTCATGCGCCGCGCAGGGTTTGGAACAACCCGCACCGAACTGGAAGCCTACGTCGAAAAAGGCTACGAGAATGTTGTTGACGACCTCGTCCATCCTGAACGCGGTACCCCGATTGATGAAGATATTTTAGAACGCTACTTCGGTAGTGAAGGCGGTTATGTCGGGATTTGGATCTATCGGATGCTGAACAGCAGATGCCCACTTCAAGAGAAGATGGCTCTCTTCTGGCATCATGTCTTCGCAACGGGACTGGGCAAGAACCAGCATATCCTTGCATCCACGAACCAGATTGATATGTTTCGACGCGTCGGTATGGGGGAAATGCGAGATATTCTACTCGAACTCTCCAAAGACCCGGCGATGATCTTCTGGCTCGATAACAACGAAAATCGCAAAGGTGAACCGAACGAGAATTACGGGAGAGAACTCCTTGAACTCTTTTCGTTAGGTGTTGGAAACTACACGGAAGATGACATAAAGAACTGTGCCCTCGCCTTTACAGGTTGGACCTTCGGGCAGCCGATTCCGTTGTATCCGCACGGTTACTACACGCCACCGTTCCTGTTCGTTGAAGAGGAACATGATAATAGTGAGAAAACCTTCTTGGGACATACCGGAAACCTCAACGGCGATGACATCGTCGACATTATTGTTGAGCAACCTGCTTGTGCAAGGTTCATCTCCAGACACCTCTACAATTTCTTTGTCGCAGATGAACCGCAAGTGCCGTCGTGGAATGTAACGCCGCCGCAGGATCCGGATGCCATTGAAACGCTTGCGGACGCATTCATGTCATCCGATGGACATATATCCCATGTTCTCAGTGTCCTCTTTAATGCTGATTTCTTCAAGGAAGCACGATTCAAGAAGGTCAAAAGCCCGACAGAACTTGTCACCGGTGTTTTGAAACTGGTCGGGACATTCCAAGGTCCGCAACCTGGGATGGCGCAATATGGGAGTGCTACCCAATTGATGGGGCAGAAACTGCTGGATCCACCCACTGTAGAAGGATGGCACACCGGTAAAGAGTGGATTGACGGCGGCTTGCTTACCGCCCGCGTCAACTTCGCCGTTCGCGAAGTCAGCGATGCCTCGAAACCTGGCATTCAGAACATCACTGCACGCCTGAAGGATAATGGGAACCCGCTTTCACCGGAAGCGTTTGTGGAGAGTTGTCTCGAATTTGCCGGTCCGTTGGTGGTAAGCGATACGACGCGCCAGTATTTAACCGAATTTGCGGAAGCGAACGGTGAGATCGATTTCAGGGATGATGACGCTGCATCGGAGAACCAGGCACTGCTCATCAGTATGCTCCAGTTAATTGTGGCTTCAAGAGAGTATCAACTTGGTTAGTTTTGGGCTGAACATAGGAGACATTGACATGGGTACGACAAAGAAAGCACCAGTCCTCGTCGTTGTGCAGCTGTCAGGCGGCAACGACTTTATGAATACGCTTATTCCATACACGAGTGGGATTTATCACGATGCTCGACCGGTTGTTGGCATCAAAGCGGAAGACGTGCTACCGTTGGACGTGGACGATACACTCGGCTGGAACCCGCACGCCGGCCCACTCAAAGAGATGTTTGATGCCGGTGATGTTGCTATCGTGCAGGGCATCGGCTACCCGGATTCCAACCGCTCGCATTTCCGTGCGATGGATATCTGGCACACCTGTGAACCGCTGAAGATCGGCGATGAAGGTTGGGTCGGCAGACTCGTCCGAGAACTTGACCCGCAGAGTCAGAACGTCTTAACGGGTGTCAGTTTCGGACAAGGGCTCCCACGCGCTTGTGCGCTTGCCGGTATCCCGGTTACCTCTGTCGGTGATTTGGATAATTACGGTCTGATGACCAGTATTGGTGATGAAGGACAACGCACAAAAGCACTTGATGTCTTCAAGAAGATGTATAGTAGCACGGTCGGCAGTGGGATTGTGATGGATTACCTCAGCCAAACTGGGTTAGATGTCATCAAAGGCGCGGACGAACTCAAGAAAGCACCGGCGATGTATACGTCTGAGGTGGAGTACCCGCAGAGTTCCATCGCGAAAAGTCTACGGGATGTCGCCCGTGTCCACCTTGCCGATCTCGGTACGCGCGTTTTCTATACACAGCATGGTGGATACGACAACCACGCCAACGAAGTCCCAGCGCACCCACGCCTCCTAAAGGATTTGACGGAAGCGATTCAAGCGTTCTTCACCGATTTGCGCTCCCAAAACGCCTCCGAAGAGGTCGTCATGTACGTCTTCACGGAATTTGGCAGGCGGATCCGAGACAACGCCAGCGGCACAGACCACGGCACTGGTGGCGGTGCGTTCATCATCGGGGATCACGTGAAAGGTGGCTTGTATTCAGAATATCCGTCGCTTGATCCGTCCCGTTGGGTACACGGCGAAGACTTGGAGCATACCATTGACTTCCGTGGGATATACGGAACGCTTTTGGAACAGTGGATGGGTGTAGATCCGACACACATCGTCGGTGGGAATTTTGAACAGATTCATCCGTTTTCAGTGTAGGGGTTCGGTAACCGAACCCCTACAAACTTGCTATGCTAATGACGGAAGCATAACAGTAGGAGGCGATCATGGGTAGACCTTACGGCTTGCTGCGTGCCGGATTTCCATATCTCAAGTGCCTGAGCATGCGGCGTACAACAAACTTTCCGGTAGACATCGCAATCGGAAAAGAGGGACGTTTATATATCATGTGCCGGAGCGACAACACGGCGATGATTCGGAAATATACCGTTGAGGATGAAGACCTCGGCACGATGGGACGTTATGGACAAGGTGAGGGGCAATTTACGTGGCCCGTAACAATTATCGCTGATAGCGAAGAGAACATCTACGTCTCCGATGAATATCTGCATCGGATTGTCGCCTTTAACAGTGAAGGAGAACATATTGGCACCTGGGGTGAACACGGCACCGATCCGGGGCAACTCAACGGACCTGCCGGTATCGCTTTCGATCCGGATGAGAATCTTTATGTCGTTGACAGTCTGAGTCATCGGGTACAGAAGTTTACAAAAGATGGTAAATTCCTCCTCGGATGGGGCAGTTATGGCGACGGTGAAAGTGAATTTAACATGCCGTGGGGTGTCGCCGTAGATGAACTCGGCGATGTCTACGTTGTTGATTGGCGAAACGATAGGGTGCAAAAATTCAGTGCTGAGGGAGAATTTCTCTTTGCTTTCGGTAAATCCGGCAGCGGTAACGGCGAATTCAACCGTCCCGCCGGTATTGATGTTGATCTGCACGGTGATATTTATGTCGCTGATCGCGGTAATGACCGCATCCAACTCTTTAATGCTGAAGGTCGGTATGTGCAGAAGTTTCTCGGTGATGCGACTTTGTCAAAGGTATCGCAGGCTTACATGATGACCAACGCCAGTCCGAACCGGATGCGCGATATGGCGGATCTGGAGCCGCAGAAATACTTGCGCCAACCGAAATCTGTCGCAGTCAGTGACGATGGGTTGATGTTCGTGCCGGACTTTGGATCCTATCGGGTTCAGGTTTATCAGAATATGTCAGTCCCGTTGACAGCGCAGGAATTTAGTCCACCGCGCCGATCGGTCACATTGCATCAGGAATAAGACCTCTCCATCGAAACCAGAAACAAAAAAAGCCGAGCGTGTCTTCTATACGCTTGGCTTTTTTGCGTCTTAGCGAAGACATAAGCCTTGAGTCAACTGAAAATCCAATTGAAAACGGATCTTATGTCAACCCAAAGCCCCGATTAAACGTTGAATAATGTTATAGTAAAGCCCGCAAATAATTTGACATATTCTGATATTTATGGTATCCTCTAAGTCTTATGAGTTATTCCTCAGATTTCCGCAAATGCGTGCTTGACTTCGTTAAGAATGGCGGTAGTAAAGCCGAAGCTTCACGACGATTTGGCATCTCTCGAACTATCATCTATGACTGGTTGGCTGCTCAAGACCCGTTGACCTGTAAAAAACCGGGGCCTCAAGGCCCTCGAACCCTTGATTATCAAGCCCTCAAGCAACACGTCGCTGATTTCCCAGATGCCACCCAACAGGAGCGTGCTGACCATTTTGGTGTCTCGAAACATGGTATTTGGTATGCGTTGAAAAAACTCAATAAGCAGAGGAGGAAGATTGTGAAAACGTTAGTGATGTTCAGTATTGCAGTGATGTTTTTTACGGGTTGTGCGATCTTTACGCCGCAAGAGGCACAGGAGGAGCGACGACGTTTGCTTGCGCTGCGTGACGCTGCACGCGAGCGGCACAATCCAGAAAGGGTTAAACAGGCGGTAAAGGACCTTCTCGTCGGTAAGTGGCAGTATGTCGGGTTGGAGGTTGAAGAGGGGAATGTTTACGCAAATCGGACGAAGTCGATGCCGCAACAGATGATGGATTCGCTAAGTACTACTATAGATGGACTTTCTAAAGGTGTTACGGGCAAACAGGCAGAAACACCAAACCTACCTGAACAGGCAGAAACACCAAATGCACCGAATGCGGAGCCGAACCAACAAACTTCAGAGGGAAACGCAACACGCCTCCCTCCAATTGAGGTTAGGGATGAGAAATCAAATCAACGGATACTTGGCGCGAAGGCGGCACTCGTCGCATCTACGCGCAAAAATCTTATCCTCGAATTTACAGAGGATCGCAGTTCTTATTATTACAGCGGCAGCAATCGTGGCACGAACGTCACAGGACAGTGTTACGTTACGACGAAGCGATACGGAGATGATCCGCACGCATTTATCCGTTTTAATCAGCGGACGGGACCAGAGTTGCTCGAATTCCTTTTCGGTTCCGAAGCCATAAAACAGATAACCGCGAAGCAAAAACTGAAGCGAGCTGAGATGACACAAAATTTCAATCGAAAAGGTGCTTTAAAGGCGACCTCGCGCTCAATATCTTCGATGCCAGGAATTACGGTGACAGATGATACACTCTCTTTAGTGCTCTACGGGGACATGCAATTAACACCGAGGGGTTGGATGCGCACCGGTGGATTGAGGTGTACTTTCAAACGAATTGAATAAGAGTTTCGCTTTGCAAGCAGCTTTAGGAGGCACGCATGAGGATTTTCGTATTATTCAGTATTCTGGTTTTGGCGTTCACGGGTTGCACCTCGGTGGAATACCAGCAGATGCAGAACGAGCGCGATACCCGTCGTGAGGCGTATGAAGATGTCCGAAGAAAAGAATTTCGCAAACGCAGTCGAGACTTTTTATCGGATGACATGCTGGGTAGGTGGCGATTTCTTGAACTCGTTGTTGAAGAAAGGAACGGGAGCGAAGACATTTTGAAAGCAAAAGCTGCACTCGCCGCGTCCAAACTTGAAGGATTTAGACTCCGATTTTGGAGAGGGGGCGACCTTTACTATTACCGTGTTGAAAACTTGATTGGTAAGTCTTATGGGACATACGCAACACGGAGTGTCTATAGAGGAGACGAACCTCAGACTGCATCGCTTCGGTTTTATCCAATCTCTGGTTCACATATATCGGATTTGGTATTCAATTTCACAAAGGGTGTACATAGGCAGGTACTTACCGGTGATGGTGAAGTTTTTACCACACAGATAGCAACGAAAACCATGGAGGTCTCTGTGAAAGAGGCGAGATTGGATTTGACATTAGATCTCGGCATGGTATTAAGTCCTGATGGGTGGCTGCGCCGCGGGAATATCCGCTGTTCGTTTCAGCGGATTGAGTAGTTTGTGTATAAGTGTGTGGGCCCTAATGGAAGGAACTTATGATGAAAAGTATCGGCATTTTTATTTTCTGTTGTGTGCCTTTAGTGGTGATGTTCGCCATGGGTCAGGCGTTGGCAGAAGCACCAGCGACTGCAAAAATTGTGTTTGCATCAAGTCTGAATGTCAAAGTAAAAAATAAGCGTGATATTTATATTATGAATCCTGACGGGACTGGACGCATCAACTTGAGCGGACATAATTCAAAAGATGCGGAGCCTACTTGGTCGCCTTCAGGCAGGCATATTTTCTTTACGTCTGACCGAGATGGCGGTAATGATCTTTATCGTATGACGGCTGATGGAAGGGATGTAAGACGGATTTTCAAGAAGTTCGCGAATAGATTAAATCCGACATGGTCACCGGACGGTCAGCAGATTGCGTACTACCATGGGGACGATGAGGCTATCTATATTGCCGATATTGATGGGAAAAATGAAGAGCATCTGGTTAAAGGTTGGGCCCCGACGTGGTCACCCGATGGCAGCGAAATCGCTTTCATGGCAATTGAAGGGAGTCTTGATATTCGTGCTATCGACTTAAAAACCCGTTCGGAAAGGGTCGTTTTCCCGAATGAAAAGTCGATCCTTCACGGTCCTGTGTGGTCACCCGATGGTACCAAGATCGCTTTTGGCCGTTTCCATTTTTTGCCGTTCATTCTCAAGGGTTTATTAGATGCCAAGGATAACGCGCCTATACATACGATTGATATTGTCAATAGCGATGGTACCGAGATAGAAACAGTTGTTGCGGATGAGGCGCAAGTTTCCAATCCGGCGTGGTCGCCACACAGCGATGCGCTCATCTACAGTGGACTTAAAGGAAAAGAACACCACCTTTTTAAAATTTCTTTGGGAAGCCTTGTTTCGGAACAACTCACACATGCTGGGAACAACTATAGTTCGGATTGGTTTGACCCCGCGATTCTACCTGTCGAGCCGCAACCACAGTTACGCCTGACGACGTGGAGTAAAATCAAGGGCCAAAACTAATTAGAATTACGTAAATAGGGAATAAAGAATTTCCAGACGACAAACAGATGGACCCTGGAAGGACGTATATTTCTCAAAAGTGGTGATGTAAACCAAGGAAACGTGATTGACGTTTAATGCTGAAGAAGGTGACGATTCTGAAATAACCTGTTTCATTTATGTTACACAACTACGCAAGAGGTTTCCGACATCGCCCATAAGGAGGAATCCATGAATTCCAGATATGAATATATGACACTGTTTGTCTTCTGTATATTTACACTTGCAGCAATCGGATGTGCGACACACACTATCGAACATGATCAAGATGTTGAAGCGTTGTATAGCCCTTGGTTGAATCAGTCCTTTGAAGAATTTCTGCAGAAAAATCCTGATCCGAAACAGTCAACGCCTATAGGTCAAGGTAACTATAGGCATACTTTCATTTATGACATTGAGTCACAGGCTGAGATTGTTGTTGATATATTAGCAACACTGGGAGAAACGGATACCGGGCACGACGATTATTACCATGTCTATGTCTATGTGAACAATCCGGGTGTTATATATAAGGTAGATTACCGGCGTATGAGTGAAAAATGGTAATAATCGTAGAGGAGGCGAATGAACTGTTCGGAAGTCACGAACCTCAACGCCTTACAAACAATGGCGCAAATTTCGATCCAGATTGGTTTGATCCGACAGCCTTAGATGTTGCACCTTCGGAAGTGTTACTAACGACTGTGTGGGGAAAAATCAAGAAGGATTAGGGTCGCACCGTCCGCCTTTGTCCACGGACATCAAGTTGCACCTTCCAGTTATTCCAGTGCGGTAACAACACAGTGCTCAACGTCGGTTGACGAACACCTTGCTTCCAGCATAAGGTGACCAATTTGTGAATAGGATCATATTCCACGTCAAATTTGGCACCGTTGACAGAAAATTCTTTCGGATACTGCGCCTCAATTTCGGCGATAGTGTTGGCATCTATTTTTGTAAAGACCAGATCCTCTGGCGAAAGAAGTTGCCAGTCCGCAGCGACCTCTACGCCCAATATATCGAGCTGTGAAACTAACCATGTGTGCGACGTTAAATTCGTTGTTTCCGATGTCTTCATATCAGGGTTGAGCGCGCAATGCAGTATCCAAGCGTCAATCGCACAGGTGAGTTGCTCGCCGACTCCCGGGAGTACGGAACCAGAGAGGATGAGTGATGCCAACGCCTCTCTCAACAGCGTGCCACTCAGCGGTTGGCGGCTGCGTCCGATCTCGCGTCCTGTGTATTCAGTTACCACCTCTGCGACAATGTCTTCGCCTTCCAGTCTCGGAGCGGCGAGTTGAGAGATACCGATTCCAGCGTTGACCAAATCGTCAAACGAACAAGGCATTGCTGTACGTCCCATCAATTGCACGCGTGTCCCTTTTGCGATGCCAACAGTTTCTAAAATCAGGGCAGCGTTCCGCGCTTCAGGAAGCAGCGAATCGGAGTCAAGTAAGACCTCTTCGTGTCCGTTCCCCCACCCTTTACCTTTCCGCCGCCGTACGTAAGCGCAAGTGTTCCATTCACGCAAGAGATACGCGATCAAAGCATTACGGTCGGGTTGTACCGGTGCTTTATCTTTCATCACAGGCGGTAACTCGAAAAATTCTCTGAGCTGCGTCGCGATTCTGCGGCATTCTGTGAGGGCAGTTTTATGGAGATGATGCCGTTTTTCGTTGCCGTGTCGCAACGTTCGGATCGCTGTTGTCGCGTCGCATGCATCGCGGAAAAGTTCTTTTTGGCGAGCTTCTCGAACAGTGTCCTGCCGTTCAGTTGGCAGACGGTCGATGCGCTGCCATAACGGGGCGGGACGTTCCAACGTCGCAATGAGATCAATCAGATCGCGTCGCAGAGAAGATGGTGCTTTTACCAATAATCGGGCGTGGAGAGGGTTGATAGGTAGCGCGCAAATCTTTGCCCCTTCCATTGTAAGTGTGCCATCATCTGAGAGCACACCCCAGCCTTTCAGCGCGGTTTGCGCACGTTCCACAGCGAAATCTGGGGGCGTGTCGAGAAACGTCAGATCTTGCGGACGATAGCGGGTTGAAGCGACAGTGAGCGCGAATTGCGTTAAATCCTCCCGCCGAATCTCTGGCAGCGTTTCCTGTTCAAGTTGACCGTGTTCCTCCCATAGCCTGTAGCAGATACCCGGTCCAAGGCGACCTGCACGTCCGCGGCGTTGTTCGGCTGAGGCTTGCGAAATCGGGCGTAGCGCAAGGACAATCCGTCGGCTTTGATGGGCACGTTGGCGTACCAATCCAGCATCTACAACAGCAGTAATCCCCGGAAGTGTGATGGATGTCTCAGCGACGTTGGTCGCAAGAATGACGCGTCGGCGTTGGGATTGTGTGTCAAACGCTTTATCCTGTGCATCGGGTGGTAGATCGCCGTGTAGGGGGATAACCTCGATATGTCGCCTCTTTCGCAGTGCCTCATGGGATGCGTTAATCTCACCCTTTCCGGGTAGAAATACCAAGATATTCCCCACGGTCTCATTGAGGGCGCGATGAATCCCTTTTTCGACGCGTTCTACTAAGTTATGAGATGTAGGGACCACTGCGCCGCCAAGGTATCGGACCTCAACAGGATAGACGCGTCCTTCCGCGCGTAGCACCTGTCCGCCAATAAATCGGGCAAGTTGTTGCGCAGCTATCGTGGCAGACATGATAATAAGTCTCGCGTCGGGGTGTTTCTTTTGGCAGATAGCGAGAAAGAGGTCTGTCTCTACGCCACGTTCATGGAATTCGTCCAAGATGATGGTGCCGTACGGGTCTAACTCCTGCCCCGCAGCATATCTTAAAGCGATGCCGGGCGTAACGAAACGGATACGGGTTAAAGTGTCAGAGCTGACATCTTCAAAACGCACCGTGTAGCCAACCGAATGTCCGAGCGGTTCGCCGAGTTGTTGTGCGACCCATCGTGCCAGTGAGCGGCATGCGACGCGTCTCGGTTCCACAACAAGTACAGGTGCGTCTGACAGCGCAGCGCACCACGGCGGAATTTGCGTTGATTTTCCGCTGCCAGTCGGTGCCACGATGACTACAGGACCCTTTGCGATTGCATCCTGAAATGTCTCCTTTAATTCTGTAATCGGGAGCGTTGGGTCGTTCATAGCAGGTATTATAGCGGATACCGATTTTGGTATCAAGCAGCGTCTCCAAACGGTCTTGACATTTCTCAACGTTTCTGATATTATAAGTCCTAACAAATATCTATCACTCCATGTTTCGTAGGTAAAATATGTTGCATCAGATGTTTAAAAAAAATACACACACCAAAAAACAGAAGATTTTTCACCTATTTTTACGCATAACATTAATCGTCCTGTTCGTCTATCAGCAGCATCAGGCTTATGGTCAACAGTATGTCATTGTGGATAGAGAGAACGGCGATAGACTGACCGGCATTTGGCGTGGTGGCACTGAGACCCATTTTGAGATTGAATATCAGGGACAGGTTTTACGACTTCCTGTGAAGGGACATCGCCTGAGTTTCACATCAGACCTCGCGAACGTTGCAGATCGCACCGCTGCGAAGTATTTTCGGAACGGTCTTATGCTGCTGGAGTTAGGACTTCCTGAACAAGCGGAAAACCGTTTTGAAGCCGCTATCGAAGAGTTTCCGAAATACCCGGATGCGCATTATCAACTCGGTTTGCTTTACAAGGCGAATGGAGACAATACAAACGCCTTGGAACGATTCCGTTCTGTAGCGATCCTTGATGCGGCGAATTTTGACTTGGTGCCGCATTTTCGAGAACTTGGGGATGCCGCGCTCGCCAACGAGGCTTACGGTGAAGCCGTAGAGAACTATCGGTTGATCCTACAGTATTATCCGGACCACGAGTCTGTCCCCGGGTTGAGTTATATCACCGGTTTCCTGCTCGTTGAACAGTTAGCGGATAACAATGCGGGGTTATTGATTTTGGAATCGGCGATCAAACAATACCCGGACATGTTGTCCCACGAAAAAGCACTTTTCCTTGTTGGGAAATTAAAAGCGGAAACCGGCCAGTTAGAGGACGCACTCCATACGTTGCGCGGGTTTATTCTACGTTATCCGGTGAGCGAACGGGTTTATGAAGCACGCTTGACCCGTGCTGAAGTCAACTTGAAATTGGGTAGCGTCGAAGAAGCCGGAAATGAAGCTGCACAGGTCCACGATATGAGCGTAGATGAGGCGGTGAAAGAGCGTGCGAAACAGATCCTGGATCAGACCCGCTGGATAGTCTATACGGTTGCAAACAATCTGCCTGACAATCGTGTTCAAGCGATTGCGGTCGATGACACACGGTTATGGGTTGGTACAGCGAGCGGTATGATGCTTTTTGATACCTCTTTCGATAACTGGATACAGATGCCAGATGTGCCAGAACAGATAAACAGTTCGACGGGAACAGTGCCGGATGTCCGATCTATCGCAGTAAATTCTGACGAGGTATGGGTGGGGACCCGTTTTCAAGGGGCGGTTCATTACGATAAACGGACCGGCGACATCCAGACCTATCCGCCAACCGACGGATTCCCTGCTTGGGTCAAGGACATTAAGATGGATGATAGGGAGGTTTGGTTCGCTACGGATGTCGGTGTTATTCGTAAGATTCGCGGCAGTGTGAATCCGCCGATTTTTTACAATAGGCAGCAGAGTTTTATTCAAGCAGATAACATTGAAACGTTGTTGCTGACACCTATGACGGTTTGGGGTGCTTCAGCAGATGGCGCAATCGTAACATTCAACCGTGAGGTCGAGGTCGAAGAGTGGTCGCTCTATAATTCGACGGAAATGCGGAAAGGCATGACGGTTGTTGGGTTCGATGTTGCTGAAGACCAACTGTTGTTTACGTGGTTTAATACTGAGGAACAGTCGAACGGTTATTTCCGAGCAGACTTGGACGGTGTGAATGGTAAATCGACGACGCTGCATACAGGTATAGCGGATGAGATGAAATTAAGGCGTATTTACATTGAAGGTGTTCTTGATGATTCACCGGTTGTCGTGGAAGAGAACGAGGCACCGCCTGTTGATACCGCGGAACCGTTAATAGACGAGGAATCTCAACCCCCTGCGGAAGTGCTGGATCCACTGATACCCGAATCTGTTCTTGAGACGGAGGCGTTGGAAGTTGAATCACAGACGGAGGTGTTGGAAATCCAACCGCCGCCACCGCCGACCCCTCTGGTGTTGTGGATTGCGACGAACGATCTTTTTTATACGCATCATACCCGTTCTGGTGAATGGGAAGATACAATGACCCCGCGAATTATTACCGGTGAATTGATAATACACGCATTTGCCGTAGGTAACGGTAGGGTATGGATAGCGACGGACAACGGGTTAGCAGCTATGAACCTCCAGTGATATTTATTCATGGACGTGTACGGACTTAAAACTATGCAACCGACAGACACAAAATTTATTACGCGTTGGTCAGATGCCGAACCTATTCGGACGGAAGATGAATTGGTTGTTGAAGAACCGCTTGAGATCCGCGTAAGGCAGCAGAGTTTAATTGTTGTGATGCGGACTCCGGGACACGATTTTGAACTCGCCGCCGGTTTTCTTTATACGGAGAGTCTTATTGCCTCCAGCGATGACATTGAGATTATCGCATACTGTGAGGAGAGTGATTCTGATGTAGAGGCACCAGAGGTATCGTCGCTCCAGAATATTGTCAATGTTCAACTTCGAGAAGCGTTGAACCTTGACGCGCAATCCGGATGGCAGCGAAACTTTCACGCGAATGCAAGTTGTGGTCTGTGTGGCAAGATGACGATTGAATCCGTTCGGCAGCAGGTGGCACCCTTAAAGTCAGGGTTCCGACTGAATCAAGCGGTGCTCTATCGGCTTAATGACCGGTTAAGGAGAGCGCAATCGGTCTTTGAAAAGACAGGTGGACTTCACGCTGCGGGGTTGTTCAATGCTGAAGGTGAACTCCTGATTGTTAGAGAAGATATCGGACGGCACAACGCTGTTGATAAGGTGATCGGTCAAGCGTTGCTATCTGATTTGGTGCCGCTTGAGCAGCATGTTTTGATGGTGAGCGGTCGCGCGAGTTTTGAAATTGTGCAGAAAGCACTCTTTGCTCGCATCCCGATTGTCGTTGCTGTTTCTGCTGCATCTACACTCGCTGTTGACCTTGCCCAAGAGGGAAATCTTACGTTAATCGGCTTCATGCGGGGACGAAGTATGGCGGTCTATAGTTGTCCAGAGCGTGTTTCCTCTGAAGTTTGAGCAGAGGGGAATGGGTGTGTAGACAAGTTTTTACTATCTTTTTCCACTGGTGTGTCTCTATATAGCAAATCAAACTGATAGTAAAGCCTGAAAATATATGAACATTTTAGCAGACACAAAACACTCTCCCTTGCAGGCGGGGTTTGGAACCCCGCCTTCTATAAGTGTATAGTCAATTATGGGCTTTACTATAAAAGGGGTAAATTCTAATGTTAGGTTTCTTAAACGGCATCCAAGGACTTGTCAACCTTTTATTTTTTCTTACGGTTGTTGGTACTTTAGGTGTTTCGTGGCTGTATGCCGATAGGTTGAAAAAACAGTACAGTGCCGACTTCCCATGGAACAAAACAGCGATGATTGTTGGGATTGAGGTCCTGCTTTGGATCGGTTTTAACTTTTTCTGGGAAATCTTTGAGGCATTCTGGTGGCAGATTACGATTGTTGCTATTATAGCGATTGTGTTAATTTCACGCAAGAAGCGGAAATATGTCTGAGGATTGACAGGTAGAGGCGCGCGAAAAAGACGCTTCTTGATAAAACCAACCCGAGGAGAGGTAGATATGCGTCGAACGGGGAGAGCCGTCGTTGCGCACGGCAAAGATTTTGAAATACGTGAATATCCGGTGCCGGAACCGGCACCGAACACGGTATTACTGCGTCAAGAGTTAGCCGGTATCTGCGGGACGGATCTGCATAACTGGCAGAACGGTTTCCAGACAGAGGTACTATTAGGACATGAAAACGTCGGTATTATTGAGGCGATCGGTGAAGGTGTAGAGACCGATTATGTCGGAAACCCTGTCAAAGAAGGTGACAGGGTTATCTTTGCACCCGGTACGAATTACGGTGCTTACGGGTTCCAGTGGAATCCAGACGAAGCACCGCATTTTCGCGGTGGGTTTGCGGATTATATGTACCTCTGCCTTGAAAATACCTGTTTCATGAAAACCGATGCTTCGCCTGAGGTTGCAGTGCTCACAGAACCGTTTACTGTCGGCGTTCACGCTGCGATGCGGGGTGGCATAAAACTCGGTGATACTGTTGTTATACAGGGTTCTGGTGCTATTGGGCTTGTAACGCTTGCGTGCGCGAAGTTGAGCGGTGCTGCAAAAGCGATTATGGTCGGTGGACCCGCCGGACGATTGGAACTCGCGAAACGGCTCGGTGCAGACGTAACGATTGATATTGAGGAAGTCGCCACTGTTGAAGAGCGGACAGAGCTTGTGAAGGCGGAGACCCCGCGTAAAGAAGGCGCGGATGTCGTCTTTGAGTGTGCCGGTTTTCTCCCCGCTACACCAGAAGGATTGGGTTATACTCGGCGCAGTGGTACTTTTGTTGAGGTCGGTCACTTCGTGGATATGGGGTCGATTGACTTCAACATTAACCAGTTGCTAATGCGCAAAAATCTGCGTGTGGAGGCAATCTGGGGCAGCAGTTACGAACATTTTGTTCGCGGTTTACCGCTCCTTGAGCAGAGCGGGCTGCCTTTCGCCGATATGATTAGTCATCAGCTGCCGCTCTCACAGGTTGAAGACGGCTTTAAAGCACTTGATGGCGGCTATCGCATTAACGGCGAGACCGCCATTAAACTTGCGATTCGCGCTGAAGCGTAGATGAATTTCAGGGAACACTAAACATTGCGTGCTGGTATTGCGCGCTTATAGGAGGTATTATTGATGTCAAAAACATATCGCGTTGGCTTCGCTTCGCTTGTGCATGACCATGTGTGGGGTGAACTTCGCCATTGGAAAGCACATCCAAACGTCGAAATCGTTGCGGCAGGCGATGTCAATGCGGAATTACGTACACAATTCAAGACAGAAGTCGGTGTTGAGAACGTCTACGATTCTTGGCAAGAGATGATAGAGAAAGAGGCGTTAGACATTGTTCAAGCATCTGCTGAGAACAGTGTCGGTGTTGATATTGTTGAGGCTGCAGCAGCGAAAGGTATTCACGTCGTCTCTGAAAAACCGATGGCGGCGCGTCTCTCGCAGGCAGACCGTATGCTTGCTGCAGCGGCGGATGCTGGGACCCTGCTTATGGTGAATTGGCCCACTGCTTGGAGTCCAGCACTCAATACCGCGATGAATCTCATCAGAGACGGTGCAATCGGGGACCTTTTCTATTTCAAGTGGCGTTCTGCACACAACGGTCCGAAGGAGATCGGATGCTCGCGCTACTTCTACGAATGGCTTTACGATGAAGAGAAAAATGGGGCAGGCGCGTTGATGGATTACTGCTGCTATTGTGCGGATATGTGTGCTTATCTGCTTGGTCTACCTGAACAGGTAACGGCTTTCCGTGGCACCTTCGTCAAAGACTATCCTGTGCCGGATGATAACGCCGTCATCGTTATGAAATACGGAAACGCTTTCGGAATTACGGAGGCATCTTGGACGCAGAAGGTCGGTTATATTACGCCGAATCCGGTGGTTTACGGTACTGAAGGGGCATTGATGGTAAGCGGCAACGAAGTCCATCTGCATCAGGCAGGTAAGGATGCCGAAGTGGTAGCACTTGATCCGATACCAGAAGGTCGGCGTAACGCCCCAGAATACCTTATTCACTGTTTAGAGACGGGTGAGCCGATTGAAGGGTTGTGTAGTCCTAAAGTGAGTCGAGATGCTCAAGAGATTCTTGAGGCTGGATTGGTGTCATCAGATAGTGGTCAGGCTGTCAATTTACCGATGTCGTAATTTCTATAGGTGCGGTTAGGGCTGTGCTTATAACAGTGGAGAATAGAGACTTAATGAGCAATAGAATTCCGATTGCATTACAATTGTATTCTGTCAGAAATGATTGTGCTGGCGACCTGTCCTTGACGCTCCAAGCCGTCGCACAGATGGGTTATGAGGGTGTTGAGTTCGCGGGTTACTATGACCGGACTGCCGAGGAATTACGAGATATGTGTGATGACCTCGGCTTGAAAGTTGCCGGGACACATACCGGGTTGAACACGCTCCTCGGCGATGAGCTCGCAAAGACGGTTGAATTCAACCAGGTGCTTGGTAACCCGTACCTCATTGTACCCGGGTTATCCGAAGAGTACCGCAACTCACAGCAGGCGTGGCTCGACACAGCGAATATCTTCAACGGCATCGCCGAAAAAATTGCGGACCAAGGCGTGTTTACGGGGTACCATAACCACACTGTTGAATTTGAATCAATGGAGGGTAAGGTGCCATGGGATACGTTCGGCAGTAACACCCGCGATGATGTCGTAATGCAGATTGATATTGGTCACGCACTTCGTGCCGGTTCGGACCCTGTATCGTTTATTGAACGGTATCCGGGCAGATCGAAACTGGTGCATATTAAAGAGTTTTCCAGTACGAACAATGAGGTGCTCATTGGTGAAGGTGAGATGCCTTGGGACGATGTGTTTCACGCTTGCGAAACCGTCGGTGGTACTGAATGGTACATCGTGGAGCAGGAGAGTTATCCCTATCCGCCGATTGAGTGTGCTGAGCGTTGTATTGACGCTTTACGAAAGATGGGGAAGATTTCTTAATTTTCCTTGCGGCTCGTTGAAGTGGGTTGAGGGTTGGAAGTGCCTTTCCGGAGACTTGAAGAAATCCGCAGAAACACCCAAGCAAAAACCATTCCACTTCGTTTCAAGCTGCGCGTTTTTTATGCTAAAATCCAAAAATATGTTGACACTTAAAGGACAGCGACCTACCCGTCGTTCCGATGGTGTTGAATCAGATCTTTTGCTCTGGTGGGAGGATTTCTATGTTCCCGTTTTTGAGTATATTCTTCCGAAAATGGGAACTTTGGCAGGGAAAAAGGTGCTGGAATTAGGCACTGGTACAGGTGGCACTGCGACACTGTTAGCGAAGCGGGGTGCATCCGTCATCGGCATTGATCTGTTGCCTTTTCGGCTTGCGGAAGCGGAGGCGCGGGCATCGGAACACGATGTTGCCGAGTCCGTTAACTTTGCATTGATGGATGCGATGCACCTCGCTTTTCCAGATAATACCTTCGATTTCATTATCTCTAAATCGGTGCTGGTGTTTACGGAACACGCGCAAATTGCTAAAGAGTGTTACCGGGTTCTCAAACCTGGTGGCAAAGCGATCTTCATCGAAAATATGCGTTATCATCCGATGGTGTGGCTGTATCGGAAGATGTTTCTGAAATATTCCACTAAGTTACGTTATTTCTCGATACGCGATGTTGAAACAGTCGGTACTGAATTCGATAATCTGGAGCATCGTGAATTTCATCTTTCTGCCGTAAGTGCCCTGTTCTGGCGGAAATGTATCGCTATTCCGGTGCTTTATAGAACGTCCCTCCGTTTGCTCAAAGCGATTGATACAACTCTCCTTAAATGCCTTCCCTTTCTCAAACGGTTTTGTTGGATCACAGCGATGGTCTGTCAGAAAAATTAAGCCATTAACAGTCAGCCGTACTTCAACCAGTTGTCAAACAACGGTTTGAGTTGTGGCGGAAGGCTGCCGAGAAAATTAGGTTCGTTGAGCCACGCTTGACTCTCTACACCTTTATCGTTTGCGGGTGTCCCTTCCGGCGGTGCTACGAGGACGGCGTAGTGCAAGGTCTGTCGCTTTGCACCGGTAAGGTTATAGCCTTTGTGAATTATCCTCGAATTGTAAAAGACAATATCGCCTGCTTTTAACTTAACGGCGAGTTGGTTAGGCATCTCTGCCATCGGTGTCTCTTGTAGGACGGTGCGTTCAGCATCCGTGAGTTCTCGTCGGTGACTACCGGGAACGATGTAGAGGGTTTCATCGTCGTAGAGTGCGCCGTTGAGCTGCACGTGGTTTCTCAAACCGCTCAGGAGACGTTCAAGCGGGATTTCTCCGTCGGCTGCGGTATCTCGATGCCATCTGATGTGGTAGGGTTTCCGCTCGGAGTTGACAAGCAGGGTACAGAGGTGATACCTTAACCGTTTTCCAATAAGTGCTTCGGTAACGTCAAGTATCTGTGGATGCGCAAGTGCCTCTACAAGTGCTCGTTCGCGAATACTCGGGTGAAAAATGTTATTAACACCCCAAATGTCATCGCGCTCGCCATCTATATAACGGAGGTGATCAGCGTGTAAACCTTCAACACGGCACTTGTGGAGTATCCGATCAATAGCACTTCGGTAGGATTCGATGTCTGTTGTGGAAAGCGCGTTTTTACGGATGATGTAGCCGTTTTCAACAAAAGTGTTAATCTCTGAAGAGGTTAGCATTTCGAGTTTTCCTCACGTTATGATAGCAGGCACTAAGCCGAGTTTTTTGGACAGTAGAGGTCATTAAACTCAATTTCGTTTCCGTCTGGGTCAAAGATAAAGAAAGCTTGACATTTGCCGCGCGGATCATCAAAATCAAAGGGTCCGCGCGTCCGGTAGGGTAAAGAGGCGAATTGCGTAACGAGTTGTTCAATTCGTTCGGTGCTTGTCACAAAGGCGAAGTGCATCGGTCCCCCGGCATCGTGTCCGGAACTCCCGGCTTCCTTGAGGACGAGGTGTCCAGTTTCTAAATAGATATAAAGCTGCCGATTGTTTCGTTCGATCACTTCAAATCCGAGCAGATCCCGATAAAATTCCGCTGCCCGCTCAAGATTCGCGACCTTAACGAAAACTTCTCCAATGCCGTAATAACCTTCCATTGTGTATTCCCTTTGATACCGCCGTTTTTCATGTGCGAAAAGGCTCTGGATTCGTGAAATCCGGAGCCTTCTCTGTTTTTGGTGAATCAAACATTAGCGTCTTTTGCGATATATCTGTATAGTATAATTTCGCAATCATTGTGCTTTGGATGCTCAATCGTACTTAGCGGCGGTGATAGGATTTGACCTTCCCCCACGTTGTGGTAAGTTTGCCTTCTGCTTTAACAGCGAGTGCTTTATTTGGACGCGCGCCACTTGCAAGGTCTGCGACTTCGTCTTCCGAGAGTGCACGATCCCAGATAATGACATCATCAATCAATGCATCAAGGAACATATCATTTCCATCATTGCCGCCGATGCCTCGACCTGCCCCGAGTTCCAACGGACGATCTGGATACAGGTTGTAAGGTGTCGGTGCCGGATGTGGGTTATTTCTTGGGCTGGGGGGTAAGGTCAGTTTATCGCCATCCGCAGTTACATAAGCGAACGCTTCTTTGCCATCCGCGACCTGACAAACATGGTACCATTTATCAGGTTCAATGCAATTATCGGCTTGGAAATAATTCTGTGCGCCACCTGTGGTAGTGCCGAAAGTCATACCGGTGTTACTGGTCGTCACGAGTCGGAAAGTGAAGTGTGCACCCCATCCGATTTTTTCGCCTTTCCAAACGCCGGCGTGATTGACACCGTTTCGGACGTAGAGCCACATAGAAACACTGTGTGGTCCTTCGATCGCTGTTTCGAGATCATCGTTAAATTCGATGTCCGCGCGGGTTTCATCGCTCCCATCGACATCCAGTGCTTTACCAAATTTACCTTTATCAGCGATTTTAGCTGCCTTAAAGAGTTCGCCGTGTGCGTTGCCAACAGCGTCTGTAACCTTTCCATCGTCAAAAGTCCAGGCCGCGATGACACCGTCATTTAAATCTGCGGACAAAGACATCGTAACGCCAAAAACCAATAGGGTGAATGTTAGTATAGAGATAGACAGTTTCAATTAAATTTTTCTCCTTTAATAGGTTCTGTTTGCTAATAAAGCTTTAACGAACCTTTTATAAAAAAATCTGACTAAATAAACGAACGCAAAATTGGAATGCCTCCTTGGGAAATTATACAGTTGCAATTCCAATGATACAAGTTGCCTCTAAATGGAGTATAGGGACTTGAATATTTTGCGTGCCAAAATCTATGGGATGCGCTTTTCGTGTTTGCTATGTGGTGTAGGACAAACTGTTAAGCGATTCCCATAGATTAACCGTTGCATTAATTAATACAACGGTTTACTGTTTTAGTCAAGAAAAAATTAACATTTCGTTTTTATTACGAACTGATTTTCTACCTTCAATTGCGGTAATCTGCTAATTTCAATGAATGTTTCGTCGCGGTATTAACAAACCTATTGTGCAGCGTGGTAAACCAATTTCCCACCGACGATTGTCGCTATTAGATCGATTTTATGGTGCGCTGCATCCCATTCAAAGAGTATGAGATTTGTTTTCGCTTCTATATGTGATTCCGCGTTGAGCAGGCGCATCGGTTGTCGTGTAGCGAGTGAAACCGATTCTTCGAGAGATATTCCAGCGAATCGGACGCTGTTCTCGATGCCGCGCGCCAACTCGATGGCGGAACCGGCAAGATATTCTGTGCCGACTAAGCGGACGCACCGGTCCGTTGTCAATTCTACGGATCTTTCGGCGAACTCGTAGATACCGGGTTTCATGCCTGCCAGTGCCACTGCATCGCTGACAAGGATGCATCGGTCGAGCGTCTTTGCACGTATCATTGATTTAGCGACAGAAGGTGGTAGATGGTGTCCATCTACAATGAGACTTGCCCAGAGTGCATCGGCACCGAGCTGCTCCCAGATGTAGTTCGGATGACGGCGGATTAAGGCGTGTGCGCCGTTACCGAGATGCGTGGAGAGTTTCGCGCCAGCGTCAATTGCGGCTTGAATATCGTCTGCCGAAGCGTTTGTGTGTCCTAAAGCGACCACGATCCCGTCCGCCACCAGTTTTTCCATAAACGGGATGGCTCCCTTTTTCTCAGGTGCGAGGGTTACGATGCAGATTCTCCCTTCGGCGATGTCCTGCCACCGCTGAAATTCGTTCCAATCTGGCTCCCTGACATGCGCTAATGGATGCGCACCTCGCGGTCCGTCTTCGGCAGAGATGTAGGGACCTTCAAGATGGATTCCAAGGATGGCGTGGTTGACCAACGGATCCGTTTTGCAAGCATCTACGATGGCATCTAAGGAATTGCAAATCCTATCGAAAGAACCGGTAACAACTGTCGGACATAAAAAGCCGGTGCCGACTCGCCAGAGGGCACGTACCATCGCGCAAACGTCGTCTGGTGTAACGGTCTCGGTGTTGAGGTCGAAGCCTGCGAAACCGTTCACCTGAATGTCTATCGGTGCGGGTGCGATCTGTATATTGCTGTCGGTGGTGGTTAATTCGCGGATTGACGCTACGCAGTCAGCGCGCAGATCAATCTCGATAGCTGCGTTGTTGAAAAGGGTATGTCCACTGAGTTTCATATTTGGAGTCTGAACTTTGATTTATGTGATAAGAGATTCTAATCACGGGTGCCCGTTCTATAGATATATTACCCCTAATGAAGATTAAGAATTTAATCAGGTAATTTCTTAGGGCAGTCCGGTGCGGTTCCTATGGGAAACACCCAAGCAAAAACACCGCACCTACCGGCCTGGGGAAAAGTAGCAACTTGGGTTATAATACCCGAAAATGGGTTTGTTGCCAAGAGAAAAGCTGCGCATAGAAAAGTATTGCATTTTTCGGTGGAATTCGGTTAAAGTATATTATAAGAGTTCTGAACAAGTCTGTGGGATTATCGTCATCATTTTTTAACAAGTTTGGATGTGGAGGACACCATGGAATATTTAGCGTACGGAAACACAGGTTTAGAGATTTCACGGCTCTGCTATGGTGCCGGACGGCTGAAGGATACTTGTGATACTTATGAAGCTGGTAGCAAACTGATGTTGAAAGCTCTTGAAGAAGGGGTTACCTTCTGGGATACTGCCGAAGGATATGGAACACAGCCGCATCTCGGAGAGGCTATCCGCCAGATTGACAGAGAAGAGGTTGTCATCCAGACGAAAACGCCTGCGAAGAATTATGAGGGTGCTTCTGTGAGTATCACGAAAGCACTGCGCGAATTGCAGACCGAGTATATAGATGTCATGTTGCTACATGCCGTCTCTTCGCCGGAGGATTTAGTTCTGCGTGAGGGCGCGCTTGATGCGTTCCGAGAGGCGAAAGCGGCTGGCAAAATCCGCGTCATTGGCTGCTCCACGCATGTCTACACAGGTCCCGTTATGGATGCCGTGATAGACCATCCCGAAATCGAAGTTATCCTGACGACAGCGAATAAAGAGGGTAGGATGTTGGAAGGCGGTTCAATTGATGGGCATCTGGAATACATCCAACGTGGGTATGATGCTGGGAAAGGCATTAGTATCATGAAGGTCGTTGTTGCCGGTAATATTTCGGAAGCGAATATACCAGAATGGATTGCGTGGGGATTCGATCTCGAAACGGCGCATGCGATCAATCTCGGTATGACAGATGACCGCCATATTACATTGGATGCGGGCCTTGCGCGTGCAAGTGCAAGACGACGGTTGATACAGCGTGAGGCGGCGTAAGGTATCTCTTGAATCGTGAAGTTTGGATAGGAGAGAAGGTCAGGCGAGGTTGCAAACCTCGCCTGCAAGGGAGTTTGGATAGGAGAGAAGGTCAGGCGAGGTTGCAAACCTTGAAGAAACACTTTCTTTGCATTGGATTTTAGCGTTTGCAAAAACCCTGCAGGGGATAAGGGAGTTTGGATGTCAAAAACGATGCGCGCGATTATGTGTCGCGACCCGTTCGATTACCGGCTTGAAGAGGTCGCGATGCCGGTGGCGGGTCCGGGTGAAGCTGTTGTTAAAGTGAACGCCTGCGGTGTTTGTGCCAGCGACATCAAGTGCTACACCGGCGCGCCGCTTTTCTGGGGTGACGAACACCGCAAGCCTTATGTAGAAGCACCGGTTATCGCTGGGCACGAATTCATCGGTGAGGTTGTCGAGCTCGGTGAAGGCGCGGGCGAAAAGTACGGTCTCCAGATCGGTGATACGGCTATCGCGGAGCAGATTGTGCCGTGTTGGGAATGCCGGTATTGCCGAACCGGGAAGTATTGGCTCTGCCAAGTCCATAATATCTACGGGTTTCAACCGATTGTCAACGGTGGTATGGCGGACTATATGAAGTTTCCTGCGCGTTCGCTCGTCTACAAAGTGCCTTCCGAAATTCCGACGGCGAATGCGGCGATGATTGAACCGCTCGCTTGCTCAATTCACGCTGTGCAACGCGGCAATATTGAGTTCGGTGATGTCGTCGTGGTCGCGGGTGCGGGGACGCTCGGTCTAGGCATGATCGGTGCAGCGAAGTTGAAAAATCCGGGGGTCCTTATCGCTGTTGATCTGATGCCGAACCGGTTAGAGATCGCCAAGAAATTGGGTGCCGATATTGGGATCAATCCATCGGAGACGGATGCTGTCCAAGAGGTATTGGATTTGACGGAAGGTTACGGGTGTGATGTCTATATTGAAGCGACGGGACATCCGAAAGCGGTTGAGCAGGGGCTGCACATGATTCGGAAGGCAGGCACGTTTGTGGAGTTCAGTGTCATGCGGGAACCTGTAACGGTGGACTGGACGATTATCGGCGACACAAAAGAGTTGAATATCCACGGTTCGCACTTGGGGCCTTATGCGTATCCGCTGGCGATTGATTATATCCATCGCGGTCTAATTGAAGTTCAGCATATCGTAACGCATCAATTGCCGTTGGAGGATTATTTGACAGGGTTTGAGATGGTTCAGAAAGGTTCGGATTCGATTAAGGTACAGTTGGTACCATAAGGTGGGAACCGATGAAAATTACCGAGATTGAAGCGATTCCGCTGCGTGTGCCTTACGAGGAACGGATTCGTAAAAAATACTACCACTTTGCGATGACCGAATTGGTCACGGTCTATAAATTCCATACCGATACCGGTCTTATTGGTCTCGGAGAGAACCCGGGACCGCCTTTTGATCAGGAGGTTTTGGATGCCTATCTCGGTACAAATCCGTTTGATCACGTTATGGGTGAAGGACGTTTTAATCTCGATATGGCATGCTACGATCTGATGGGGAAACATCTCGGTTTGCCGGCGTGGAAACTGATGGGGCAGCAGGTTCGGCGGTGGGTTGCGATGGGGTGGTGGATGCCGTGTATGTCTCCCGAAGATACCATCGTTGAGGTACAGACTGCTGTTAAACGGGGGTATCGAGGCCTCAAGTGCAAAGCGCGGGCGTTTTATGATGTCGTTGAGCAATCGAAAGCGATTCAGACGGTAGCACCTCCAGATTTTCGTGTGGAGTTTGACTTCAATGGGTCGCTAATCAATGTTGAAAAAGCGTTGCCTATCCTACGTGAATTGGAGGAGATTCCGGTTGTCAAAGGTGTTGAGGAACCAATTTTTGCGTATGATGTAGAAGGTTGGCGGCGATTACATCAGGAGATTCGGATTCCGTTTTATCTGCACGGGGTCGGTGTTATCCGAGAAGGCGCGTCGCGTCAACCTTCGGGTCCTTGGATTGGACTGCGTGCCGGAGATTTTGACGGTGCGTTGTGTAGCCACGAAAGTGTGAAGAGTGCACTGGCATCGGGGTGGGCATTCGTCGCCGCGAACACGCCGATTCTACTACAGTATGTCGGCACTGGTATAACGGCAGCGTTTGCGTGTCATCTGGGAGCCGTAGTGCCGACTGCCACACTGCCGGGTGTCACTGCGAGTCACGCATACCAGGACGATTTGATTGTTACGCCACACAAGGTACAGCGTGGGTTTATGCAGGTGCCAGAAGGCCCCGGTTTGGGTGTAGTATTAGATGAAGAGGCCATGAAACGGTATTCCCAAACGCCTGAACCCCAATGGGATAGACATATCTCTGTTGTCACTTTGCCGGGTGGCATAAAGCACTACTACCGAAACTTGCAGCAGGCGGAACGCCTTATGAAACAAGGTGTGGACGAATCGTATGCTCCCGGTGTGCGTCTGGACGAATGGGAGGATGACGGTAGTGAGGCGTTTGATACGTTGTTCAAGCAGCTGCAGGAGAATGACTGGCCTGTGTGGGAAGCATCGGTTTAATGTTGGGTTTCACTGCGATTTTTATCACGTCAAGCGGCATAAGAGGTCGAAAATCAATCCTTTTTTGTGAGTTTTCGGTAATTTCTGTTCAACCCAACCTACGCATTATTTATTGTATTTGTGAGACAAGGAGAAAAGCAGGATGATGACTCCTGAACAGCGGTATCTATTTGATGTGACTGGATATCTCCACCTGAAGAATGTTCTGAGCGATGAAGAATTGAAAGCGGCACAAGCCGCGGCGAATGAATATATCAGGACACCTACCGAGGAACTTCCCCCTGGATTTGACTCCAGCAATAAAAACCTCCCGAACGGTTTTGCGTTTGCGAAGCCTTTAGAAGCACTCACAATGCACCGATCAACGTGGCCCATCATCAAAGAACTGACAAGGAATAAACCACAACTCTTTCGTGGCACGATGATTGCGGATCGGGCGGGTGTGTCGGAGTCTGCAGAAGGACTGCGCTTGCATTGCGCACGCGAAGATTTTGGCTGGCACTGCAACCGTTATGAGGTCCGGGATGGTCGCATCTTTTGCGATGATTTTGTCGTTTTTCCGTATCTGTATGACGTGCATCCCGGAGATGGTGGATTGTTGGTCGTCCCCGGTACACACAAGACCGTTTTTGATCGACCGGAACATCTTTTCAATAACGGAAGAATTGAAGATGCCGATGATATTCCAGAAGGGGTCGTTAACATCACACCGAAGGCAGGGGATGTGGTGATTATCTCTGAGCTCCTGACGCACGGTGCGCTGCCTTGGAAACCGAAAGATCGGTATCGTTGTATCCTGACTTTACGCTATAGGCCACAACACCGTGGCGAGAGTCGGGTGTCCGAAGAGGTTAGGGGACGACTCTCGCCGGAGACGTTGGAACTTATCTCCCACGCAGATCATTACCATACAAAAGAAATTGTGAAAAAAGACGTTATCACGTTGACGTAATCGGGGTTACAAACCCCACCTACAAACTTTAATGAACAGGTCTGACTGCTGGTGCGCCATGCTCTTCGCACCACGCTGCGAGGGGACTTTCACTACCACTGGGAATAAATTCCTTCGTTTTCGTGTAGGGTTCACCCACCAGATACTGCTCAAGTGGCGTGAGTTTATCTAACAACGCCTGTTCCTGGGTCCGATAGTCCATCGGCGTCACCCATCGGTATCCGTAGCCGAACATTATACCTTTACGAATCCGGTCTGTTAAGTTTGCAGCCCCTGCGTGAAAAGTGCGGTTTTCAAACAATAAGCAATCCCCGGGTTGTAAACTCGCTTCAACTGCGCCTTCGGGATCCGCCTGTCCTTTTGAAATAGGAACCCGTTCGAGGAGGTGGTTGCTACCCGGTGCGACAAGTGTTACGCCGGAATTGGGTTCACTTAGATCGGTGAAGTAGTAGGCACATTTTAGCAGGATGCGTGGGACCTTGTTGCCGTGTGTTGTCGTTGCCATGGCGTAGTCGCGATGCCAACCCGGTCTGCGAGTGGTATCGGGTGTGCCCGGCGGGTCTGGGTGTTTGTATATCAGGTGTGAGGTCATCAGTTGCAAGTGTGAACCGAGCAGTTGGACGACAACGGGGAGGATGGTCTTCTGCGTAAGTAGTGGTATGAAGGCATCGTCAATAGAGATAGTATTTCGGAAGCTGTCGTATAATCCGTCGAAATTTTGTTGACGGTTCTCGCGCCGATCGCTCGTTATGAGCCGGTCGCTTGCCTCAATGAGTTCACCGATGGTATCTGCGTCCAGCACATTCCGGACGATGAGATAACCGTTGTCATCAAAGTGACGGATTTCTTCGTCAGAGAGTGGGTGCCAGTTGAGATCGATTGTTGCTTCGTTTGTGTGTGTCATTGCTTTTTGCTCCATGTTTTCGTAAAGAAGATTTACTACTCTTCAGGATTGCGGATTAATTAACTTACTGAAATGGATAGAAAACATTCGTGAAATTTTCAGAAAAACCTCGGGACGGTCATGCAATTTCTCTGTATAATAAAAGTTTTCTGTGCTTCGCTTGCTGGGGTCGTTAAGACGGACAACACTTACAAATCGGTACTGATATCCATCAAGGAATTCTTCATATTCCCAAAACGACTTCCCTATACACCTACAGTAGTTGACAAAGCAGTATGTTCCTTTTAATTGTTGGACAACTTCTGTTCTTGTTTTATTTCCACCCTTAGTTTCGAGGCAGATAATCCATTTTCTTTCACTTTCATCGTTGGCTACAATCACGAAATCAGCCCGCTTACGTTCACCTTTTGAGCCGTTAAAGATAGTAAGAGGGTTCTTGAAATCTTCCGCTTTGATAACGATAGAGTCAGGAGGTAAGCCTTTTATCTCTACCATTGTGCCAGCTTGCAAATCAGTTAATTCAACGGAAAGTCTATTGTGTCTTTGTTGTAACCTAACTTGTGCGCGACCGACGAGCATTTCCCGTAATATTTGTATATCATTCACGAGGTTTACTCTTCCCCCCATACAATATCGTCCTGAATTCTATTCATATCATCAATGGTTTTGTCGAAACTGGAGACCCCAATACCTAACTCAGGATGGATCTTAGCTGGAACAAGTGTGTGACCTCTTCTCCGTCTCTTTTGCCCTTCTTCCAATGGCAATAGTGCTTTTTCCGCTATATATACTTTAACCTGATCAACATTAATCAACTCGCTGTCTTGATATCCGTTTTCCTTAGCAACTCTTTTCAGGTGCGGTTTGTTGTGGTTGAGCATAATGAGCGTGTTCAATTCCTTGATAATGTAATCGCTGTGGGTAGTGATGAAGACTTTAACGCCCAAATTCACAAGCCTCGCAAAAAGCCTTGTAACGCGACGTTGGTTTTCTGGATGGAGGCTTAGTTCAGGTTCGTCTATCATCAGCAAATCGCCTTTTTGGGCAATACAATTAAGATAAAAACTGAGGTCTAAGAGGGCACGGGCAGAGCTTGAACTTTCCACCATTGTCAATTTATGCTGTGTACCTTTCGGGATATAGTAGAGTAGATCGTTTTGTGTAATGGCATACGTCCCACCAACAATGTCTGTAAAGTCGTCCAAGATTTCTGGATGTTCTTTAGCGATGAAACTTTTGTTTTTCGCGACATCTTGAAGTTGTCCCATAAAATCAACATCGGTTTCTATTGGTGAAGGGTATCTCTGATAGCCTTTAGACAACAGTTGACGCGGATCAATATCTTTGTCTGCACCTGCCATCTCTTTAAGCAGTCGGCTTCGAGCAAAGTTGAGTTCTTTGCGAAAAGTTGAGATGCTGGTGCGCTCAGCTGAAGCGATAAAGGGTTTAGGTAAGGAACCGGAGGAAATATCCTCTGTCACGAGGTGAAATCCACTATTCTGAAATGTGTCTTCAGGTGCCGCAAAAATTTTATCCAGTTGTTTTGTATATTCTTTGCATGCCTCCGTAAGGGTGTTTTTGGTTGCTTGCGTTAAGCCGATCTTAACCTGTTTTATAGGGGTGTCCTCGATATGTGCTTCGTTAATTGCGGGGGAGATAAATTGATGCCAAAAGCGTAAGAAGCCGTATAGTGTATAGGCCGCGTAGGTTTTGCCGGTGTTATTTTCACCGCAAATGATGGTCAAATCGCCCAGCGAAAATTCTGCTTGCTTTAGGATTCCGATGTTTTTCAACTTTACTGTCAGGCTCATATTGATGCCTCATGGAGATTGTAGTCCGATTTATTAAGTCGTTAATAAAGATGGATTTGCAGTCAGAATCGGTATTTCTTGAGTCCTAAAATCGCCATCATTTGTGATCAGTGTGAAACCGTTGTTTTTGCAGATTTCTGTTATCACTTGGTCATTGAAATCGAAATCTCCGCTGATATAATCAGCGAGTAGGTCGTTCATTGATAGTGTTGTGAAGCCGCTTTCTATTTTTGAACAGTAACTCATAACTAATTCAACATCAGCGGCAATATCCTCAGCAACTGTTTTAAAATACGAACTGCCGCGAAAAACTTTAAAGTCGTTGAGATGCGGTGCAACAACTTTCTGCTTCATTCTGGCATAAGCATTGATAAATTCTGAGACGACAAGCACATCAATGTAAATTTGGCTGTTTGCGTCCAGAATACGGTCGAAAACCCGCGAGTAGATTTGATTCCAATAATTTCTGGGTTGCCGGGGAGCAAATAGGTACAACCAAATATTGGCATCCAGAAACAACCTGTCTCGGTGAGTAAAAGTATAGGAACCCACTGCTTGTATATTATTCTCCATTGTCTTCATCGCCCATGACTTCTCGGACCGCTTGGTTGAATCTCTTCGGATCTTCAAAGTACAATTTCGCATTACGAATAACGCGGTCCAACAAAGCAAGATCTCTCGGTTCTGCATCCTCAACTTTCAACAAGGTCTGAATTTTTTCTTCATCAAATGCGCCATACAGCTGCCCAACCGCGGTACTTAGGAAAGCTGCTGTTAGTGCCGTAACATTGTCAAATGAAAGTGAGACATCCCGATCCGCTTTAAGAGCGGCATCAAGACGGTCATAAATTTTTTGTCCATCGTCGGAGGCGACGCAAAAAGGGCTGCCCACAACTTCAAACATGGATATTCTAATATTGTCTGACACGGGTTATCTCCTTATTTTCAAATTGTTACCTCTACAATCGTCATAGTATCATTGCCAAAAATATCTACAACTTTGACAGCGAGTTTGCGGGGACCGGGTTCGCATTCGTGGGCAACGCTGGTTAATTCTAATGAGCGATCTTTCTTGGTACGGAAACTCTGCCATTCGTTTTCAAAGACGTAGTCGCCTGTCCATTGTTCCTGCCACTCGTCGGTGTCCGGATCTTGCACGCGGATGATTTCGCGCTTGCTCTCAAAGTCAAAATCGACGGACCAATAGTCAATCCAGTCTGTCCAGTGTTTGGTTAGCACCTCACGACTCACAATTCCATCTGCATCCTTGCTGACCTTTATGACTTGCCCCTTCTCTACTACGATCTTACTGCCCTTGTTCCTGAGTGTCTGCTCGGCATTGGAGATGGAATCTTGTGCATAAAAGACCGAAAAGTCGGTCAATTCTATGGCAACCGTTGGAAGCCTTCCTGATGAAGTAGATTGCGAAGGTTCTACCCCCCCCCCCCGCTTATCTTATCATAAGTAATAATCGGCTTGGCCTCAATGAACGCTACATCATGGAACACAACCTGATCTTGTTCTACTGCTCGTTTGTCGAAAACTTCGGCGGGGATGAATTTGGGTGCGATGTTGATGCCTTTGCTTTTTGCCTCATCCAACACGTTGGGAAACAGTCCCATCTCAAACTCAAAACCGAGAACGTCTACACGCGTAATTTGGTGTTTACGGCATTCAAGGATAATTTCCTCCACAAACAAGCGTGTCACCGGTAGATTGACGGGACCGACTGCGACAAGTCTTCCTGCTCGTTTACCCTGAAAATTGGTGAAACCGTCTGTTTTCTCGGCAGCGTAAGCGCGTAGGATAAGATCAATAAATGCTTCTTCCTTCTCTATTGATTGTTTCTGCTGTTCAGTTTCACGTAGATTGGGATTGACGCCGATGTAGTGCTGCCGTTCGTACTTGCCGAGGTTGAGAATTTCAAAGGCGCGGTAGTCTTCGCCGTCTGCTTTTAGTTGGCGTTGCACTCCGATCATTCGCTTGCGGGTCGTGTGAATACCGAACTTGCCGAGGTCTGTGGCGATCCATTTGCGTCCGAGTTTTTCGGCAACAGCCGCGGTGGTGCCTGAACCGCAGAAGAAGTCGGCAACCAGGTCACCTTCGTTGGAAGAGGCTTTGATGATGCGTTCTGAAAGGGCCTCGGGTTTTTGAGTGGGATAGCCTATTCTTTCCGTTCCAACGGGATTTATCATTGAGATCTCCCACATATCCGGCATTGGAACCCCTTTTGTAGGTTCATCTGTCATTATAGATCGCCTAATCCCGTCTTCTCCAATAACACTTTTCCATGATTTTCCTTGAGCACTGGATTTAGATGATTTCGGAATAAAAAGTTGGTTAAAGCAATGTTTACCTTTATTTTTTGCATAATAGAAAATATTATCGTGGTTAGCTGCAAACATTTTACCAGCAATATTCCATCTCCTATAATACCAAGATATTTGATTAACGAAATTCTCTCTCCCAAAGATCTCATCCATTGCAAGGCGGATATAGCTATTCACGCGCCAATCACAATGAACATAGATGCTGCCATCCTCCGCAAGTAAATCCCGCATCAGAATTAGCCGCTCATAGATCATCGAAATAAAGGAATCTTGTCCTTTGCCCCAAGTATCACGATAGGCAATCTCTTCAAGGATGTTTGGATCTTTGGTAAAGGTTTCGTCCCCGATTTCTATATCCATCGAAAAATCCGCGCCCACGTCAAAAGGTGGGTCAATATAGATGAGTTTGAGTCCACCTTGTGCCTCAATCTCTTCGCGCAGTGGTCCATTCTTAAGCGATGACAAAACCAATTTGTTGTCGCCCCAAATCAGTTTGTTCGTCCAGCCTTTGCGTTGACGACCGCGTGTGTCAAACAGACCGAGTTGCATATTGTCGTCAGAGGGTTTTTCGGCGCGGGGTTCGTCTACCTGTTCAATTGTCTGAAAGGGGAGGACGATGTTACAGACCTCATTGGTTTTGCCGTTCCAGACGAGTTCGACCTCGCGTTTGTCTTCAAACAGCAGAAAACGGTATTTGTCAGGCAGCGGTTTGTCTGCCTCGATAAAGCGGATGATTTCTTGTTGTTCTTGTTCTGTGAGTCTTGGCATAGATTTATCTCTTGCCTCAATTAAGAAGGTTAAATTGCTCAAATAGATAAAGTTGATTATCACTTGGAATTTGGTCGGCGAGGTAACTGGATATTTCCTCATCAATTTCACTGATAGGATCTAGCCATGGCCGATCTGGTAAGATTGGGTCTAACATCTTGTCAAAGATGTCTTTATCAACAAATTCAACAGTCATACCAAAGGGCCCCATCTTAGCCTTAACTGCATCCTGTTGAGCTTTTAGTGAAAATCGCTCAACTGTTGAAACGACAATACCCTTGCGTACCCCTTTCACCACCATAGCCCCTAATATATCTCGAATTGTGCTTACTCCTTCAGAAGGCTTTTGAGACCCACGGCGTTTGACTTGTATGAGCCATTGCTCATCCTTGGCTTCTATTAGCAGAACATCAATCCCACCATCTCCGGGTTTTCCAACGTGTGATACTTCGGCATTCGTGTAATTGGCTCGGAAAACATCGGCAACGAATTTCTCAAAACCTTTAGGGTCGCAGGAATGTAGAAAATTTGGGTGCCTCCTTATGTACAAAGCCAATTCTTCACTGCAGCCCTCGGGTAAGTTTGTATCAAACTCTCGCAGCTTTGAGATATAAGCCCAATTATCGGGTGGCGGCATACAAGCATTGAATGAAGAATAAAGGCGTGCTTGCCAGAATCGGCAATAGCCACAATACCATAGGCAATAGTCGCGATGCATCTCTTTTTCAAGAGTATTGTTTTCAACCTTTATTAATTGGGTTGAGCAATAAGCACATTCCTCAAGATCCCGCAGTGGATTCTCACAAATAGTTTCCTCTTCTTCACCATTGTGATAGGCATCATCCCATAGGATATACTCTTCATCACTCACAATTTGAAATTTATCGTATGCAGTCATTTGTTTTGGTTTATTTGTGGCCATAATGAATTACCTATTGTATCTAATGAATTTCATCAATCACATACCGCTCCGCTGGAGCGGAAGAATCCAAACTCATCGGTGCTATAGACATATCGCTCCGCTGGAGCGGAAGAGCAGAGTAAGATAGTTTGCTGTAGTGTTTCTTCAGAAAAATTGTATGAACTCTGCTAATCTGGCATTGATTACCAGATGTTAGCGAGCCCGTAAGTTGACTCAGTATGTGCTTTTATACCCTTGTCCGTAGCTTTAACAAGATTTTTGAAGAATGTCTCAGTCTCTTGAATGGCTTTGCTGGTTAGGCGGATTTTCCCACCCAGTGATCGTGTCCAATCGTAATCGGGCATATCAAAACCGTGTGCGAAACTGTGACGAACACGTAAAATTTCATTCAATCTCGCCCGAACTTGCAAGCCGGCCATTCCACGGTGAGGCCAGACCCAGTCGTCAATTGGGTCGTATCCGGTGCATTGGATGAGTAAATTCCGTGTATTTTCCCAGTTTGGCGTATTGAATCTCGCCAAGGTGCTTTCTGTTGAACGTTTAGCGAGTGTCTGTATAGCATCAAATTTGGAATTCGACGGATCCGCTATCACGTCGTAAAAGTCGCGCACCAAGTTACTTATGTAAGCGTTCCACGCTGCGACGTAAGCTGCAAGTGCTGCGTGATAGTAAACCTGTATTTCGTCATGCAACATTGGGCGTAAACGCCTATCTGTTGCTGTTTTGCGTAGCGTTTGTATGTGACTCGCCGCTGTCAGGTACTTTAATGCTGCAGGTGATGACACAAGAAACCTCTAAAGATACGCCACAAAATTGGCAAGTGCATCCTGAAACTGTCTCAATGCCTCGGGCTCAAGTTGGACTTGCCTACCTCGAAACTTATTGCGTCCGGGTTGCAGGTGATATGAGGGGATTCCTGTTGTCGTCATCATTACACAGGCACTGTGATAATCGGGTATTTCTATGAACCTTTCGCTCGGTAACGCTCTTGGGGTTGTATAAACTTGACGGTGTTTTTTGTGAAGATCATCCAGAGTTTTCTTGATAGACACACTCACACCCTCAAAAGCCTTGCTTGCTTTGTCTTCATGGCGCATGATACGGTTACTGACGAAAGTATGAAGTTTCGGAATTGCGAGCCCTTCTTCTTTCGCCCTTTTGGCAAAGTTGAGTTGGGCGTAAGTTTCCATCTTTGGGTTACCCATACTGTTGCCATAGAGCAGCGCGATGACATTCTCCACAGCCCGACGTGAACCATCATCAGAAGTAAAAGGCACGACAACGTTCTCTGCGGCGGCGAGTGCCAATTGGGTATAGATAGCAAAACTCGGATTACAGTCAATGATAAAAATCATATCTCTGTTTCCACTCCGCTGACGCAAGGCAAGGGTCAAGTCTTTGATCCAACTAAGTACCTGTTTCCATGCGTCTTCCGGAAGATCAAACTGAGATGTCTGGCGAATCGCTCCTGACAAAATTTCCAGCAGATTATCACCACACACCAAAAGCAAATTGACGGGAAGTTTTGCATTAAAGTCCCGAGGACGACACACGTAGGAGGACACATCTTTGAGGGGCCGGAAAGGTGAATTTAGGCGTGCTTCAAGGTAGCCCGCAACTGTAGCGCGGGGTGTTTGCCCTATCAGTTTATGAATCACATCCGGATTAGCAAGCAAAGTTTCAGAGATGTTCGCTTGTGGACACAGGTCTATAACATACACATCTGTGTCTGGATAAGTATGGGCATACTCAGTCGCTGCAACAAAGCTTAAGAAACTCTTGCCGACCCCTCCTTTGTTGTTCCAGAATGCGTAAGCTGTCATAATGCTACTCCCTCTCAAAAATGAAAAAATTTGTGAAAGATGTCTAATATTCTAACATCAATTGGTATGGTGTGGCAAGTAGTTTTCGCGTTTTGAATAGGTTTCAGGTCTTGTATTCTGTGAAGCCGTCGAGGAGTTGCTGGAATGTTTGCGGGCTGTATATGTCAAAACTCTCTTGATCCACATAGACGAAATCATAATCAACATCTGTCATGGTTCTGTTGACATCTTCACACCACTGGGATAAGCGTTGCATCTTGCGGGGGACATCCAGATCTTCTCTGCCTTTTGTTTCGGCAACAATCACGCGGCCATCTGTTAACTTGACGATAAAATCTGGGTAGTAGTTGCTGATGTCGCCATCGGCGTTGATATAGTCGAGTTTGAAGTGGGTACCGAAGTAGTTTTTGGCGTAGGAGACGACATCGGGGCAGTTTTCGAGAAATTCGGCAAATTCTAATTCAAAATGACTGTCACCCGTAATTCTGTTGAACACAGATTTTTGGGGGACCAGGTATTCCTGTTCTTTCACCATAAACGGACGTGCGTCCTGAGCCCGCGCTGTCTCGCTTAGTTCTGCATCTCCTCTGTCTTGTATCGTGAGGTCGTTAATGGCGTATTTGAAGGTTTCCATGACGGTTTTTGTGGCGGGGAGCTCCGACAGATTTTGTAGGGTATTCGGATCCTCCAACATCACCGTTTCACCGAAGAGTTGGTGCTGGACGAAGTCTTTAACCTTTCCATAGAGGACATCGTAGCCGCTGACAAGCCGCAAGTCTTTGCGGATCGTTTCAGCAAAATAGCCGACCACGCTGCGGTAGTCGGCGACTCCGCTGCTATCCATCACTGTGGTGTGTGTAACCTCGCCTGTTGTCATGTCCTTAAACACAATTTCCCGTATTTCCGCTTCGCCAAACGCCTGATAGGTTACAGGCGAAAAATCGAATTGTGTAACGTCCAACTCTGTTAGATTCGTGTATTCGCGGTAGATGCGGCGTGAGAGTATCGGGATTTCAATATCAAGTGCGTCAATATCTTTGTTCACATTGCTTTTGTCGACTTCAATGACGATGGGTGCTTTCGGTTTCGTGCCTTCGCCCATAGGTTTGCGTTCCAATTCGACCCCTTCCGATTTAATAGACTCAACAAATTCCATGAAGGCCTCAGTGCCGATAACGCTCACTGTCTCCTCTGCGGTACCGGCGTACATCAGACGCAGCCCGCGCCCTAAAGTTTGCTCCGGTAAGATATTGGGTTTAGCAGAATACGCGCGCAGCCCGACAATGGTCGTTACATTCTTGACATCCCAACCTTCTTTGAGCATCAACACAGAGACGATAGCCTTATATGGACTCTCCAGGGAATCAATATCATTTGCCTGTTTACGGAGTTTCTCCAATTCTGCTTGCTTCTTGCTGGATTTCGCTTCAGAGATTTCGCCGCTTTTGTTGGTATGAATTACCAAGACAGCATCTTTGAGATCCGGATGTAGGTTTTCGAGGGACGCTGCCACTTCGTCACAGTTCTGGGTATTATCAGTCATTACGAAGAGAATGGCTTTCTTCCCTAATTTTTCGTGTTCTGCATAAGCCTTATGCCACTCGACAACACCGAGCTCAAGATAGTCGGCATATTTTTCGGTGTACTTTACACTCTGTCGTTCATCAAGTTTTGCCCGGCTCTCAGCGTCAGGGAGAACGGGATGTTTGACGACGTTTTGTGAAATCGCCTCTACGAGCGGATAATCTGAGACCGTTTGCACGAAAATTGCACCGTTGCTATGTTTTGGGGTGGCGGTTACGTCTACTTGCAACGCCAACTCGCTGCCTTTCTGCAGGAGACGGTTATGAATATCCTCAATAGACTTGAACCACGCCAGTTTGGGATCGTGAACGTGATGCGCCTCATCGTTGAGGATCATCAGTTCGTCAATGTCGCGGACGATGTCTCCGAGGTCTACTTTAGAATCTGTTGTTGCTCCTGTCGGTTTTTTACCGAAGAAATAATCCATGCTGTTTTCGTCATCAGGTGCTGGTGGGGATTGATCGCTGGAATAGACGCGGTGGATATTGGTGAGAAAGATATTGCCGGTGGAACGGACGGTACGCACTTCGTCCTGCCGGTGCAACGTGAGTTGAAAATCGTTTCGCCAATCGTGGCCCTCAAAACCGTTATCGGGCAACACGGGGTCTTCAAAGAAAATGCGTAGTCCTTGAAAATCGTGATAGAGACGGTCTAACACAATGATATTGGGAGCAATAACGAGGAAGTTTCGGGAAAGTTCGGAATCCTGTTCATACAGCTTGTGAAAGAAGCTCCACGCGATTGCGAGGCTCATCACTTTTGTTTTCCCTGTGCCTGTCGCCATTTTTATCACAAACCGCCGCCAATCTTCATCAAACAGTCCGGTTGAAACGGCACCAGAACTGTCAAAACGCATGAGATCGAATTTGTCCCTCACCTTGACGACATCATATAGGTAGATGATGGTTTCGATTGCCTCCCGTTGCGCGAAGTAATACCGAAACTCGCTCGTCGTATTGTCAGACTGTTCTTGTAAGTGCCGAGTATTGAACCACCAATTGAGGAGTGCTTTGCTGGTTTCGGAAGCACCACTATAGTTGTTGGCCCGCCAGGTTTTGACCTGCTCTCGGATCTTTTGTACGAGTGGCGGGAGTAGCATTCCGTAGTCTAAATCGAACAGCAGTGATTGATCTGGGAGCCAACGCACTGATGGATCAATGATTTCGTGTGGAGATTCAGGGAAGTCGGGATGTAAAGCCATGAGTGTTAGTTGTTTTTGTGGATTTCTATTTTTCGTGGCTTTATTGTATCAAAAGCGGATTGGAATTACAAGTCAAATGTGGGAAAGAGCGCGCTTAAACGGCGAGGTAAGGTTTCCGCGTAGGATCCGATTCGGTTGATGAAGATTAATTTATTAATTCGGTAATTTTTAGGGAAGTCCGGTTCGGTTGCAAACCGAACCTACCGGACCTGGGAACCGCGACGGGCCTGAAGAGGTTTTTGAAGTCTTCAAGGTTTCCGCGTAGGATCCGATTCGGTTGATGAAGATTAATTTATTAATTCGGTAATTTTTAGGGAAGTCCGGTTCGGTTGCAAACCGAACCTACCGGACCTGGGTATGCGACGGTTGTTATTTCTAAAATTGACACCTATAGTGCGTTATTGAAGCAACTCCACGAATGTTTCGATGTCCGTTGTGGGGGCTTGGCATGCGTAATTTTCGCAAACGTACGCTGTCGCGGTGTTGTCTACTTCGGTTTTGCCGGTGAGAAGCGGGAGCGTCTGTCCATCTGCGGATTCGCTTGAGGCGACGATTTTGTTGGGTTGGTAGATGCCGTGCAACGCTGCTAACATCGCTTCTGTCTTTGGATCGCCTTTTTTCCCGACGATGGCGATTTCCTTGGGGGTGGACAGCAGGAACGCTAATTCACAGAGCAGCTGCCCAGAACCGGAAGGCATGCTTTCCATCTGGTGGAAGTAGAGTTTCAAAGTTTCCACGGCTTTGTCGTGGAATTCGGGGTTGTCGAGGTGCTTGGCGAGACGTAACAGGCTGTGGATCGCCATGGATGCTCCCGAAGGTGTGGCACCGTCGTAGGCGGATTTGGATTGGACGATCAGCACTTCGTGCGCTTTACCGGTAAAGAAGAAGCCGTCACCTGCATCGTCTCCGAATTGATCAATCATGATGTGCGCAAGACGTTCTGCTTCGGTGAGCCAGCGCGGTTCAAAACTGGCTTCGTAGAGCGCGATGAGTCCGGCGATGAAATAAGAATAGTCCTCAAGATAGGCGTTAAGATGGCTCTTACCGGCACGATAGGTGCGTAAAAGGAGACCGTTGTCTTGAGATAGCGTGGTTAAAACGAATTCGGCAGATTTCTTACACGCCTCAAGGTATTCAGGTTTCCCGGTTAATTGGTATCCCGTCGCCATGCCTCGGATCATGATGCCGTTCCAACTCGTCAGGATTTTGTCGTCGAGTCCGGGTTTAATCCGTTCCTCTCTCGCTTCAAAGAGTTTCTGCCTGCCGTCTGCAAGGAGCGTTTCCAGTTCTTCAACATCCATTTGCAGCTTTCGAGCAAAGATGTCTGGCGGTGTTTGGACGTGGAGGATGTTTTCACCCTCAAAGTTGCCTTGCGGTGTGATGTCGTAATACTCACAGAAGATTTCGGCGTTCTCTTCGCCGATGATGTCTTCGACATCGTTGGGTTCCCAGACGAAGAATTTGCCTTCTACGCCTTCGCTGTCTGCGTCTTGTGTGGAGTAGAAACCGCCGTTTTCTGCGTCGTACATCTCTCGTAGCACGTAGTCGAGTGTTTCGGTAGCTATGTGGCGATAGAACGGTTTTTGCGTGGCTTGGTACGCCTCGAAGTATGCGACGACGAGTTGGGCGTTGTCGTAAAGCATCTTCTCGAAGTGTGGGACGAGCCAGTGTGCATCGGTGGAGTAGCGGTGGAAACCGCCGCCGAGTTGGTCGTACATGCCGCCGCGTGCCATTTTTTCTAAGGTGAGTTCTACCATCTCTAAGGCGTTGGCGTTGCCGCTGTGGTGCCAATAGCGGAGGAGGAAAGGGAGTCCCATGCTGGGTGGAAATTTGGGAGCCGTACCGAAACCGCCGTATTGCGTATCAAATTGCGAGCGGTAGTGTTGGAATGCATTCGTCATCAGTTCTTCCGTGAGCTCGTGTTCGTGCGGATCGACGACATTGCTTATCCGATTGAGCTGCAGTGTGAGTTGGTCGGCTTGTTGTAGGACTTGTGCATTTTTGTCGTTGAACGCCTCTGCTACGGCTTCCATCACCTTCGGGAATCCCGGTCTTCCGTATCGGTCGGTGGGCGGATAATAGGTGCCGCCGTAGAAGGGTTTGAGGTCGGGTGTGAGGAAAACGGTCATGGGCCAGCCGCCTTGACGGGTCAGCATTTGGACGGCGTTCATGTAGATTTCATCTAAATCGGGACGTTCTTCCCTATCAACTTTGATGTTGATGAAAAGTTGGTTCATGATCGCTGCGATGTCTTCGTTTTCAAAGGATTCGCGTTCCATGACGTGGCACCAGTGGCAGGCGGAGTAGCCGATGCTGAGGAGGATAGGCTTCTGCTCTTGTTTGGCACGCGTCAACGCTTCTTCACCCCACGGATACCAGTCAACGGGGTTATGTGCGTGTTGGAGTAGATAGGGACTTGTTTCGTGGATAAGGCGGTTGGTGTGCTTCGGTGTATCGTGCATTTGTGTTTTCTCCAATGTGTAGGTTTTTAATGCAGCGGGCATTCGGGGACGCAAGGCAATGGGCGGGCGTACAATATCCCGCCTTATCGGTGAGGGGATACCGCTACGGGGATTCGAACCCCGGTTTGATGGCTGAGAACCACCCGTCCTAACCCCTAGACGATAGCGGCTTATTTGTTATACCATTTCTAAATGATGTTATCGCATTACCGGTTTTTGTGAAATGTATAGCACCGCGGAACAAACTAACAGTTTATTCTACACAAAAACAGATTTCCTAACAGAAATGGTATTATATTCAAATGATGTTCAGGATTCGTTTTCAGCGGTCATTATTCTTTCGGCGTGTTTAACTATCTCGCTTAACACGTCGAGATTAACATCTGCGAGGTTACGGAAAGTGATGCTACTTTTTCCAGTTTTGACTTTGCCGAGTCGAGGTCCATAGCGTTCCGTCAGATATTGTCCGGCTTCAACTGCGTTGACATACACGCTGAAGTAATTTTTTTGTCGTGTCAATCCAACGATGAACCATTCTACTCGCGTTTTATCGGAACGTAGATAGGTATAATTACCGTAGCCGATGATTTGTTGTTGGCTACCGCCCCAAAAAACACCTTCCCACATACAGCAGTCTTGGTGAGGCAAGGCTTTTTTGATTCGTGTATGAATCTCGTCTAAAACCGCTTGGATGTCTGGTTCTTGACTTGCGATGTAATCATTGGGTGAGGAATCTACCGGTTTCACTTTTCTCCTCTTTGTCAGCAACAGAAAATGACTGCCCGGGAAGGACTCGAACCTTCACTACATGGTCCAGAGCCATGCGTCCTACCATTAGACGACCGGGCATTGACACGCATTTACGGCGTGCTATGTTTAAGTATACCTTAAGAAATCGCGTTTGTCAATTTTTTCAATAATCTATTGCATCGGTATTACAGAGACTGAGATATTTGAGAATGTATAGAAGATATTCAAGAATCCGATGAAAATCGTGGGAATCACAAATACGCTCAATAGGGCGAAGGTGCTGGTAGAGAAGGAGGCGCGATCGGTTTCCTCGTCTGCTTCTTCAAAAAACATCGCTTTGACAATACGCATGTAGTAGTAGAGGGAGACCACGCTGTTTAGTAAACCGACGAGTGCGAGCCAGTAATATCCCTGTTCGAGGACGGCAGTGAAGAGGAGCCATTTTCCAAAGAACCCGGCGAGCGGTGGAAGTCCCGTCAAGGAGGCGAGGAAGACGACCATGGCGATAGCGACTAATGGTGCGCGTGAACCGAGTCCACGGTACCCGTCAATCGTTTCACTTCCCATCTCATTGGCAACGAGGACAACGACATAGAATGCACCTAAGTTCATGAAAAGGTAGACGACGAGATAGAAGAGGATTGCACCGACACCTTCGGAGGAGAGCAGCACGCCGCCCATCAAAAGGTAGCCGCCGTGTGCGATGCTTGAATACGCCAACAGACGTTTCACATTTTGTTGCGGAAGGGCTGCGAGATTCCCAACGGTCATCGTCAATGCGGAGACGATCGCTAACATGAGTGGCCAGTCAACGGATTGCATCAGTCCAGTAGAGCCGAACCCGGTATAGAAAAACCTGATGAACAGCGCGAATCCGGCAGATTTTGAGGCGACGGATAAGAAGGCAGTTATCGGGATAGGCGCGCCTTCGTAAACGTCAGGGGACCACATGTGGAACGGTACGGAGGCTATTTTGTAGCCTACGCCAGCGAGGACAAAGGTGATCGCAATCAGCACGGTGAGCGATGATACCTCTCCTGAAGCGAGGAGTTCGGTGAGTCGTCCACCGATTTGTGTCAGATCACCTGTTCCTGCCATTCCGAACAGGAGCGAGAGTCCGAAAAGCATTGTTCCAGATGCGACCGCACCGTAAGTGATGTATTTAAACGCTGCTTCACTTGATCGCGGGCTATGCGTCAAGAACCCAGCGAGAATATACGAGGTAAGGCTAACTGTCTCCAACGCGATAAATATCATCAACAGATTCGTTGAAGATGCCATGAGGAACATGCCGAGGGTGATAGCTAACAGGAGTGCGTAGTATTCGCCTTTCAATTTCTCGTCAAGTTCCTCAGAACGGAGTGAAAAGAGGATCGTCGCGGCGGTTGCGAGGAGTAGCAGGACCTTGAAGAAGGTCGAAAATACATCCAACTGGATCATTCCCAAAAAGAGGGAGACAGGTTCTTCTTTTCCGAAGGAGAAGTGTATAAACAGAACGGCGGCGAGTGTACAGAGGCACCCGACAAGCGCGAGGTGTGCGACCGCGACGCTCTCCCTATTTTTTTGAACGAGGTCAAGAATGATAACAGCGGCGGCGAAAATTACGAGTAAGATTTCTGGACTGAAATATAGGAGGCTGTCAATATTACTTAAAGGTTGCATACTTTCCAGTAACCTCCTATATCGCGTGCAGAACGTTTATGAGATTGGTCACCGATTCTCTGAACATATCGATAGCGAGGTTCGGCCAGACACCAAGTAAAACGGTTAAAATTGCGAGTGGTACCAGGGTCAAGATTTCGCGTCCATTGATTTCTGGGAGGTCCTCATATTTGGGGTTGAGGTTTCCTAAGAAGACCCTTTGTAGTGTCCAGAGGAAATATGCGGCACCCACGACAATACCGATTGTGGACAAAATGGTCAACCACTTGAATTCGCCGTAGGCACCGAGTAGTGAAAGTGCTTCTCCGACGAATCCACTCAAGCCGGGTAACCCTAAAGAAGCCATGAACGCGAGCGTCGTGATACCGGTGTAGATAGGCATTCTGGTGCCGAGACCACCGAAACCGTTAATCTCGCGGTGGTGTGCTCTGTCATAGAGGACACCGACGAGTAGGAAAAGCATTGCGCTGATGACACCGTGGTTAAACATCTGGAGGATCGCGCCGGTGATGCCGCTGTCATTTCGTGCGGCAAGTCCGAGGATAACGAACCCCATGTGTCCGATACTGGAGTAGGCGACTAATTTCTTAAAGTCGGTTTGGGCGAGTGCGCAGAAGGAGCCGTAAACGATGTTAATGAACCCAAGGAGCGCGAGGCTGTTCCCCCAGAAACCGATCCCGTTGGTAAAATGGTCTAAGCCTTGTGGGAACATCGCCATATTTATTCGAACCAGTCCATAAGTTCCCATCTTTAGGAGGATACCTGCAAGGATAACACTGATAGCTGTTGGTGCTTCGACGTGTGCATCAGGGAGCCATGTATGGAATGGGAAGATCGGTACTTTGACAGCGAACCCGATAAAGAAACCGAGGAACACCCAGATTTGGAAGTTGAGGTCGTTGAGTGCGTGTCCTTGAGTAGAGGCTAAGGCGATGAGTGTCGGAATATCAAATGTTCGTGCCCCTGGATCCCCGCTGGTGAGGTAGACGGCTATCATGGCAACCAGCATCAGTACGCTGCCGAAGAGGGTATAGAGGAAGAACTTAATCGCGGCGTATTCGCGGCGGGGTCCCCCCCAAATACCGATAAGGAAGTACATCGGTAGTAGGGTCAGTTCAAAGAAGACGTAAAACAGGAATAGGTCTAATGCGGCGAAGAATCCGAGCATCCCGGTTTCGAGCAAAAGGAACAGTGCCATGTACGCCTTGATACCCTTTTCGATGTTACGCCACGAGGCGATAACGCAGATCGGGCCTAAGAGTGCCGTAAGGAGCAGTAGTGTTACGCTGAGACCGTCAATACCGATGTGATACTGGATATTGAATGCATCAATCCAAGGAACGTTGACGACATACTGCGTGCCAGCGGTTGATCGGTCATAAGTGATGAATAGATACACTGCAAGTGCGAGTGGAATGAGTGTAAAAAGGAGCGTAACGCGTTTAACCAGTTCTTCTGACTCACGCGGCAGCAGTAAAACAGCAATCATCCCCAGCAGCGGGATAAAAATCATTAGCGACAATAACATCTCGTGGGAATCCTCCTTGTCCCATCAAAAGTTGACCAAGAACGCGATTTCCGATATGTTTGCTAAGGCGCGCGTTCTTGGTCAAAGCTACAACGCCCGGAAAATTAAGATTAGCAACACAATCCCTGCCAGCACGACGAAAAGATACGTCTGAATCGCACCGGTCTGAATACGCCGAACTCTTCCACCGACTGCCCATGTGACTTTCGCTACGCGGTTGACGAGACCATCAACGACGCGGTTATCGAAAAATCCTACGAAAGCGGCGAGAATATCTCGCGTTACAACCCCGACACCGTTAACGATGCCATCAACGACACTTCCATCAAATTGCGCAAAGAGCCGCGCTTTCCACACCGTCAGTGCGACCAGTACCCCATCGTAAAACTCGTCAAAGTAGTATTTGTGCCAGAATAGGTTGTAGACGGGGCGGAAAGTTGTTGCAACCGACTCAGCAGACAAGGTTCGTCTATGGTAGAACAGCCATGAGAGAAATATGCCTAAACTGGCGACACAGATAGATAACACCATCGCAATCGTATGTGCGGTATGTGCAGCGCCGTGATGTTCATCATCTCCGTGTGCGTCTTGTGTGCTGTGTCCAGCGTCTTCTTCAGCCGCGACTGCTTCGGAGACACCAAAGAGTGAAAGTGCCAAGCCTGTTCCACCCGTTTTGGTGTCTGGCGCGATCTGTGCATGCGTCGGTGCATGCAGATGGGGTTGTTGTGGCGGTTTTACATAGTCTTTATTGAACCAGAGTGTATTCACGATCGGAAAACTCAGTATTGCCAAGACGATGAGAGGCACCGTCATTGATAGCGGCGATTCGTGTGCCATGTCGTGCATTTCTTGATTACGAGGCTCACCGAAAAAGGTCATAAAGATCAGGCGGAACATATAGAACGCTGTAATTCCAGCAGCAAGGAGCGCGATTACGAACAGGATGTAGTGATGTACAGAATTCCATTCCATAGCCCGCCCAAGTACACCGGCTAAAATTTTATCTTTGCTCCAGAACCCGGAGAAGATGAACGGTACCCCGGAGATAGACAACGTCGCGATGAGCATCGTGATAAAGGTAATCGGCATTTTGTGGCGGAGTCCGCCCATGTTCCGCATATCTTGGTCTGGCGGAATCTCGGAACCGAGAATATGTCCTGTATCAGCATCTTCGCTGTGTTCATGTGCGTGTGCATCGTGATCACCGTGATCGTGTTCGTGTGCGTGCGTATCGCTGTCGCCGTGTGCAAGCTCGTGTTTGTCATCGTGTCCGTGTGCGTGCATGGCGTGGAAGGCGTGGATGACGCTACCGGAACCGAGGAAGAGCAGTGCCTTGAAAAAGGCGTGCGTTGTGAGGTGAAAGAGCCCAGCGACGTAACTACCGGCACCGATTGCCAGCATCATATATCCTAATTGGCTAACCGTAGAGTATGCCAGGACGCGTTTGATGTCGAATCGAACGATAGCGATCGTCGCGGCGACGATCGCCGTGATACCACCGACATAAGCGATGACGAGAGACGAGGTTTCCGTTAGGATCGGGAACATCCGAGCGGTGAGATAGACCCCAGCGGCGACCATCGTGGCGGCGTGGATCAGTGCGCTGACGGGTGTGGGACCCTCCATCGCGTCAGGTAGCCATGTATGGAGCGGCATTTGTGCGGATTTGCCGATGGCTCCACAGAAGATGAGGACACCTGCGATAGAGAGCCATACCATATCGCCTGTTGTGAGTTGTGAAGCGGCAAGGGCAAAGATACCGCCTTCTCCATAGAGTGAGAGCGTCTGAAATTTGGTGAATAGCATCATCATGCCGATGAACATGCCGACATCACCGACACGGGTTGTCAAGAACGCTTTTTTACAGGCGTTTGCGGCGGAGTCCTTCTCGAACCAGAAACCGATGAGGAGATAGGAGCAGAGACCGACGAGTTCCCAACCGATGTAGATACCGAGCAGGTTGTCCGATACAACCAAGAACAGCATTGAGAAGGAGAAGAGCGATAGGTAGGCGAAGAACCGTGGATACCTCGGATCCCCGTGCATGTAGCCCATTGAGAAGATATGGACGAGGCTACTGACGAGTGTGACGACAATCAGCATGATTGCGGTGACGCTGTCCAAGTAGAAGCCCATAGAGAAGGTGACACTGCCGAGTGAGACCCAATTAACCGTGTGTGCTTCAGGTTCGGGTACCACTTCTCGTAGGAGCAAGAACGAGCAGGCGAGTGCGATGAGCATTGCCGCGGTGGACAAATAGTCCTGTCGCGGGAACCGCCGGTTCACTAAGCCGAGAAGCCCGAATACCGCGAATGCAGCGAGCGGACAGAGCAAGATGAGACTTATTAAAGAAACAGTCATATTTTAACTTTTCCTTGCGGTTAATCAGGTGGATCCGTTGTTTCAAGATTCAATGCGAAGGATCCGTCCTCCATTTCATTACAGACTACAGTATTTGTGTTAATTCCTATCCTGAAACCTAAAATGATGCTATAAGGTGGCAACTTGCGTTATTTCAACCTTTCAGGGTATCGACTTCGTTTGGACGTATGCTACCGAATTCACGATAGATCGCGAGGATAATCGCTAAAAAGACAGCGGCTTCCGCTGCGGCGAGCACGATCCCAAAAATAGCGATAATCTGTCCGCTGATGTCCTCTGGTGGTGTCATGAAGCGCGAGAACGCGGCGAAGTTTAGATTACACGAATTAAGAATAAGTTCAATGCCCATCAAAATACTGATAGCGTTTCTGCGGGTCAAGACAGCGAAAATACCGAGTGTGAACAGGATTGCGCTGATAACGAGATAATGTTGTAAGGTCATTTTTTACTCTCTGACCTCCTTCCGGGAAATCAGAGCGGCTCCGATGAGTGCGACTAACAGTATTACGGAGGCGACCTCGAACGGTAGGAGAAAAGGTCCGTTGAGAATAAGTTCGCCGATACGCTCAGTGGTTGGCGGAAGTGCTGTGCCGTCGTCAATGCGGTTTTTCCATGTAGGTGTGTTGGCGATGACGGTCAGGAGTAGCATAAGAAGTGCTAACGCGACAGCACCACCGAGAAATAGCTGCCCGCGTTCAATATGGATCCGCATCTCTAAACGTCCGCTTGTCATCATAACACCGAATAGGATGAGGACGAGGATACCACCGACATAGACGATGACCTGTGTTGCGGCGAGGAAATCTGCTTGTAAAAAGACATAGAGTCCTGCGACACCGAAAAGTGTCACCATAAGCGAAAACGCTGCGTGGACGATGTTACGCACGGTGACGACAAGGAGTGCCGAACTAACTGTCATAAGCGCGAATCCATAAAAAATAAAGGTTTTAAGTGTAAATTCTTCCATTCTTTTAATTTACCTTGCGGTTAAAGGACGATGGTTTGGTTTATGACGGCCCTTCTAATCCGCTGCATTTGCTTCTTCTGTTTTAACGCTATCGTACATTGACTGCTTGTCAAAACTGAAGATGAGTTCTGACCGGTCGAATTTGGAGTACTCGATGCCTTCAAGGGTATCCTTCATCGTAAGGCACTCTGTCGGGCAGACTTCGGTGCAAAGTCCGCAATACATGCAGAGGGACATGTCGATATCAAACTTGTCAAGATAGAAAACGACCGGGTTTCGCGTAACAATCCGTGATATTTCGTCGCTTGAGAAGGTCTGAATTCGATTTTCATCACCTGAGGCTTCGAGGCGATCTATGACTTCCTGTGGACCTTGGCGAGAGGTGATGTTCGTGACGGTTATTGCGTCTTCCGATTTCGCTTTTTTGTCGTCGCCTTCAATGAGACCGATGATTTCGCGTCCGTCTTTGAGGTGAATGACGTTCATGCTATCCCAGAGTTGTTCACCTTTCGGGAGTTTGGTAGCGTCAATCATAATACAATCGACGGGACAGATCATCTCGCACTTTTTGCATCCGATACAGTCCTCGGTACGGTTATAGAGCTGCCCACGGTACCCCTTCGGGATTTCTCGGACGTTCTGTTTCTTTTCGTAGTCGTGTTCATAAGGGTATTGATGCGTAACATTCGGCTCAAAGAACTGCCTGATTGTTACCCGCATACCGACGAGTACGGTGTAAACGCCTCTGTAGATGTTTCGTATATATCTGTCCATAGTGATATCCTCGTAAGTCTGCAGTTTCCTCACATGATAGATTCGGTTACCACCCTAACCCAATTTTGCCAGTTACATAGACAAGCAGCAAGATAGTAAAAAAGACACTTGAAAACAGAAAAACCTTGTCAACTGTATTATGTTCGCGTTTGCTTGCCCAAGTACCCAACCAGCAGCTACTGCATAATAGTCCGCTTGTAATCAGGCCCTTTGTGCTAAATGTCCAATTTATCAAATCACCAAAGTCCTGAACTAACCAACCCGCACTTGCCAATACAAGTACAAGTAGCAAGTATCGCGTGTAAGCATCATACTTCGCAAGTTTTAAGACACTCATAACAGTCCTCATTGCCTTACTTCTCTCCTATAGAAGTCCTATCTAAGGCGTGAATTTCCAGCCACACGATTAATAGATGGACGCATTCCTGTTAAATCGAACTCGGTTGTGGTGCTGGCTTTTGTGCCATCACGCGTCCGGCAATCGTATACGCGACGATGAGTCCGGTATAGATAATCGCGCAGCTAATAATAATGCTAACTAAAGTATCCTCTGGGAAGATGAGTCCCCAGATGCCGGTGCCTAAAATATTGAAGAAGGCGATCGGTATGAAGTACTTCCAGCAGAGGTTCATGAGTTGATCTACCCGTAGACGCGGCAATGTCCATCTCAACCACATCATTAGGAAGACGAGTGCAAGGGTTTTGATAACGAAACCTGGGAACCCGCCGAGAATATCGTAACCCGGCAGGACGCCTTCCCAACCGCCGAGGAAGAGTGTCACAGCGATTGCGCTGACGGCGAACATATTCGCGTATTCAGCGATAAAGAAGAGCGCGAACCGCATCCCGCTATACTCGGTATGAAATCCTGCGACGATTTCGGACTCGGCTTCTGGTAAATCAAAGGGTGTCCGGTTCACCTCGGCAATAGCGGATATAAAGAAAATAAAGAATGCGATGAAGGTAAACGGTGTTCGGAAGATGAGCCAACTAAAAACGCCGTTGGATTGGCTTGCCACGATCTCTGTCATGCTCAAACTTTCCACGAGCATCACGACTGTCAAGATAGAGAGACCGAGCGGGATTTCATAACTGACGATTTGGGCGGCGGAGCGTAAAGAACCTAACAGCGACCATTTACTGTTTGAGGACCAGCCTGCCATAATCACACCCATCACAATCACAGAGGAGATCGCCATGATGTAGAAGATGCCGATGTTGAAATCGCTGACCAAGATATTTTGACCGAATGGAATAGCGGCAAAAACGGCGAAAGAGCATGCGAAAATGACATAAGGGGCAAGCAAGAAAAGAAGTTTGTCACCTTGTGGTGGAATAAAATCCTCTTTGAAGAGGAGTTTTACGCCGTCAGCCAAGGTTTGGAGTGTTCCCCACGGTCCAACACGCATAGGGCCCGTCCGATTCTGAAACCGGGCGGAGACTTTTCGTTCAGCAAGCACGAGAAATAACGGCAGTAATGGCACAACTCCAACAAAGATGCCGGCGCATGCGAACATGACAAGCACAGTGCCTAATTCCACGGGGAAATGTGCAGCGACCGCTTCCGGCAGTCGTGGGATTAAAACATTCTGTATGAATTCTTCTGCCCAATTGAGTTTCTCTTGTAGGTTTATATTTGGGAAGAACCCGTCAGATACATTGAAATCTGGACTTGCGAACATCGCCCTAAAGTCTGGCATCTAATCTCCTTATAGCGATTGCCCATCCTAAGATATTTACCTGTTTCTTTGTCGTAATTCTCATCGTTTGTTCCTTTACCGATCAACTTCTCCCATCACGATATCGATACTGCCGATAATGGCGATAATATCTGCCACCATTAAACCGTGGCTGAGTTCTTGCAGTGCGCTCAAAGCACTAAAGCAAGGGGAGCGTCCTTTGACGCGGACAGGTTTCGGTGTTCCGTCGCTGACGATGTAGAATCCGAGTTCACCGCGCGGTGCTTCGCTGCGGAAATAGATTTCACCCTTTGGTGGACGGACAGCTTTTAAATCTGCCATAACCGGACCATCGGGGAGTCCTTCTGCCAATATCTGCCGTACAATCCGGACGGACTGTTTCATCTCGTCCATACGGATTTTGTATCGACCCCAGCAGTCTCCGACCACTGCACCGAGTTCTGGTACATCCGTAGCGACGGGGACATCGAATTTGAACCTGTCATAGATGGAATAGGGTTCGTCGCGCCGGAGGTCCCAGTCTATCCCGGAGCCGCGAAGGTTAGGACCCGTCGCGCCATAACTGAGTGCCATCTCTGCTGACATAACGGCGACACCAGTTGTGCGTTCTGTGAAGATACTGTTTTTTGTTAGGAGTTCGTTGTATTCGTCAATCATCGGTTCAAAATAGTCTAAGAACTGTTCTATCTCGTCCAAATAGTTCTGTTCCGCAATGGAACCGGGTTCTATCGGAATGATTTCGGAAACACCGCCGATTCGGATATAGTTATAGGTGAGGCGTGCGCCACAGACCTTTTCAAAAAGGAGGAGCAGCCGTTCGCGATCGCGAAAGGCGTAGAGGAATGGCGTAAATGCGCCGAGGTCCATTCCGTAGGTTCCGAAAGAGAGGAGATGGCTTGCGATCCGGTTCAATTCGCAGATAAGCACTCGTAAGTATTCTGCCCGTTCTGGCACCTCAAAATCCTTGCTTTCATCCGCTGCCATCAACTTTTCGACAGCGAGGCAGAATCCCCAATTTTGGTTCATCGCTGCGACGTAGTCCATCCGGTCAGTAAAGGGTATGATTTGTGGATAAGAGAGGTTCTCCGAGTGTTTCTCAAAACAGCGATGCAGGTAACCGATGTGTGGAATTGCTTCACGGACGACTTCGCCATCTAATCTTAGTTCCAAGCGTAGCACACCGTGTGTGCTTGGGTGCTGAGGTCCCATGTTAACGACCATCTCATCGGCGAACGGTTTGAGTTCTATGATTTTGCTTTCAGTTTGTTGTGTATTTTCCATAATGTTGGTTCTGCAACGTTTTTCTTACTTACCTGGCGGTTAAACAACGGGACCAAGTTTTCATGGTCATCTCTTATAGTAGATTCTGTAATTAATCTCACAGTTTTTAGACTGTGCCACTATATATGATACCATTTTTGTGGTGTAATGTCAAAGCGAAAATATCTGCTAATATGGCACGCGCATACCGCGATAAATTTCTGGCTCCTTATAATCTTTGCGTAGGGGGTATCCCTCCCAATCGTCGGGTAGTAGGATACGGCGGAGGTCGTTGTGTCCCTCAAAGAGAATCCCGTAAAGGTCGTACGCTTCCCGTTCATGCCAGTCTGCTGTTTTCCAGATATGCGAGACGCTTGGTAGGTGTGGATCGGTTTTCGGAACCGTCGCTTTCAACACGACACTATGTCGGTGTTTCATTGCATAGAGATGATAAACGACAGCAAAGTCTTCGTCGTTGGCGTTTAAATCTACGCCGCTGAGGCACATCAAGGAGTCGAACGCCAATGCATCGGTTTCGACGAGATATTCGCATACCTCAGCGATTGCTTCGGGCGCGATGTGGATGCTTGGATCGCCAGCCGTTTCGTTGTCGAAGGCGAGAACGGTTTCAGTAAACTGTGCGGTTAGTGCTTCGTAGATTTCTTCGGGTTTCACGTAAGTTTTACTCCATGATCGCGATTACTAAAGAAGGTTTTGAAGTTTTCAATATTTCCGCATAGGATCCGGTTCGGTTACAAACCGAACCTACCGGCCCTGAGTCGGAGACGGTTGTTGTTTCTAAAATTGACACTTATAGTTCGATTACAAGTCGCTCCTACCGTTGGACGAGCTGGTGTCTTAGGTAGTCGTTTCTTCTGTGTTATTGTTTTCTTCAGTTGGTATTTCTGCCTCGGTTATAGGTTCGGTGCCTTCAAGTTCATACCATTCTGTTTTGGTAAAGAGTCTTTTCAAGAACGGGACGTTTTCGCGTTTAGCGACGGTCTGCGTTTTGATTTTTTCTTGTAGCTTAAGTAGACCTTCAATAAGGGCTTCAGGACGTGGTGGACATCCGGGTACATAGACATCAACGGGTATAATTCGGTCAACACCTTTGAGGACGTGGTATCCGTGTTGCCAATAGGGTCCACCGCTTGTTGCGCAGCTGCCCATAGAGATAACGTACTTCGGTTCTGGCATCTGTTCATAGAGCCGTCGAATCCGTGTTGCCATTTTGAGTGTAACAGTTCCAGAGATGACCATGAGGTCGGACTGTCGTGGTGTTGCACGTGGAACGCCTGCGCCAAACCTGTCCAGGTCGTAGTTAGAAGCGGCGGTTGCCATAAACTCAATCGCACAGCATGCGAGTCCGAAAGTCATCGGCCAGAGTGCTGAAGAGCGTGCCCAGTTGGCGACAGCGTCAACCGAGGTGACAATTACGTTTTTATCGAGTTTCTCATTAATTATCATAACTTTCTTCCCTCCGGACGGCTTGGACTTCAAGCTGCGTGGATCGGATCCATTCGAGGTCGCCTTTTGCCCAGACGTAAGCGAACCCGACTAACAGGATAGCGATGAAGACGAGCATCTCCAAGAATGCGAAGAGTCCGAAATCCCGAAAAACGACTGCCCACGGGAAAAGGAACACGGTTTCGACATCGAAGATCAGGAAGATGAGCGCGATGACATAGAAGCGGGTGTTAAACTTGATCCGCGTATCACCGATCGGGTCTTCACCACATTCATAAGGCATATACTTTTCGCCTGAGAATAACTTGGTGTGTAGAAGGCGAGAAATCGTGAGATTGAGGACGACGAATAGACAGCCGACGATCAAGAAGATTAGGACATTTGCGAAGTTAAAAAGCATTCTGGATTATCCTTGAGAACTGCGGTATTTCGGAAACTTTCGAGTGTCTACAATTTTGTTTTTAAAATTATATATCATTTTATGCTGATTTGCAAGTAAAATTTTAGACATTAACTATCAGTTTTCAGTTTTCAGTTTTTTCAACTACCCAAGCCTAAAGACTTGGACTTGTTTTCTTTCAAAGCGAGCTGCCTAAGTCCTGAACAGACTGGATAATGACTTTCCAGAATCTCTGTTATTCTATCATTATAGTGATGCTGTTGGAGGTAAGCACTGCCTTACCAAGCAGCGACTTAACAGGCAGATAGATGTCCGTGTCCTTCTTTTCAAGTAACTCAATCTGCTGCTGGAGGTCGTTAACTGCGGAACGCTTGTCTGCAGCAGAGACATGTGCATCTGTCACTTTCTCAATCCGCTTAATCTCTTCTTCCAATTCTATGACTTCTGGGTGTTTCTTTTTTAAAAAATCTCGGTACATCGGTAGTTCTATTGTGACTGTGATTGTGTAACTGCCTTTCTGCAGCCGATAATATTTCTGTAAATCTTCTAAGGAAGCAACTTGTGTTGCCGCTGCTTTTAGTTCTAACCCGCGGATATACTGAACAGATTTCCCATCTTTTTCTAAAAGGATTTCTTCAGAATTCGGCGCGGTAATTGAGTGTTTGGGTTCAATAGGGTTGCTGTCACTATCTTTAACGATTAATTTTGAAAATGCCCCTGGTGTTGAAATGTCAGTAAGCGGTACGAGGAGGTCAAATTTGCCGTTCTGGATGCTGATCTCAAAGGGTATAGTGTCCTCTGAAGCATAGGTCACCTTTGGTGTTGAGAGAGAGACAATCACCTCTGAAGTAGCTGTTTTCGCATCGGTGGGTGAGGATTGCGTTTGCAGACTTGGGATACACCCTATCATGCTAAAGGTTAGAAGTAGATAGAGTAGCATAAGGTTTTTGAACGATTGCATAAGAATTTCCTTTCTATGGTAAGTCAGCACGCTCAATTTTAAAAGTGTAGGGGATTTCAACTGCCTCAAGGCTAATCGGTTTATCTTCTTTCATTGCTGGATGAAAGGTACTGTTCTTTAACGCCTCGATTGCTGCTTCCTCAAGTCCGAATCCGAGGTTTGTCAGTGCTACAATATCTCTTGGGGTGCCGTTTTCATCGATGGTTAGTTGTAGAACAACAGTGCCGTCTTTTTTGGCATCCTTGGCACTTTTCGGATATTGAGGGTCTGCTCTGGTTTTGTAGCTTGGGGCGATCCACTCGGACGCACGCTGGTTGATAATGTCCGCGAATCTGAGTTGTTTCTTCGGCGGCGCAGCACCAGATTTATCAACTTGTGGCAGTGTTTCGTCTTGTTTCTGCAGATTTGATGAACTCGTTTCCGGCTCGATCGTTATGGTGATTCCGTTTGAGACAAGCGGTGCCTTTCCACGTCGAGATTTGACAGGTAGATAGATATCCTTGACGACATCCTTGTGTCTCTCTTGGATAAACTTGATCTGTTCTTGGTAGTAGTTCACGGCATCCTGCTTCGCAGCGGCTTGGAGATTTGGATCGCTCTGAATACGCGCCAGGTCCTTTTTAAGTTCAAGCACTTCGGGATGCTCTTCGGTTATAGATTCTCGGTATACCTCTAAATTGATTGCGAGCGTCACGGTGTAAGTGCCGGGTTGTAGTTGGAAGTATTTCTGGATATCTTTCAGTGAGAGTTCCTGATTTTCGGACGCTTTGAGTTCAAACCCTTGGACGCAGCGGACAGTCTTTCCATCATTGCCAACGACGTATTTTTGTGGGTTCTCCTGTGTAATTAGGTGCTTCGGTTCAACAGTTTGTCCGTTTGCGTCTGTCACGGTTATTTGTGAAAACGCGCCTCGCGTTGCGACGCTGACAAACGGGACGAGCAGATCGAATTTCCCGTTCTGAATGTTGAGGTTCAGCGGAATGGCTTCGTTTGCGGCATAGTTGGTTTTCGGCGTTGAAATTTGGAGTACTGCGAGTGCTTGCGGCGTTTCCGTGTCCGCAGTCGCTGCGGCTTCATCGGTCTGTGTTTGTGTCGTCGTTGTCTGTAAGCCTCCGAGACATCCGGTAAGTGTAAAAACGATTAGAAGGCAGCAAAACGGAAGGGTTTTTGCTATAATTTTCAGATTTCCAATCTCTCGAAATATCATTTTCTCGCTCCTCGTATGTTATAGGTTGTTATAGTGTAATACCTAATCCTGGCTGGTCAGTTACTTCGATGAATCCATTGACTATTTTTTCTGGTGGTTCAGTGAGTTCAGCGCGCCACTCGACTTCTCCCCATGCGTATTCGAGGATCGCAAAATTCGGCACACTCGCCATACATTGCACGCTGGCAGCGGTTGCGACAGGACCGCTCGGATTGTGAGGCGTTACCATAACGTTTCGCGCAGCGGCAAGCGTAGCGATTTTCTTCAACCCCGAAATTCCACCGACGTGTTTGACATCCGGTAAGATATAATCAACGTGTGTTTCGGTTAGCAATCTATCAAAGTCGGTGAGGGTTCGGAGCCGTTCACCTGTTGCGATCGGGATTCCGACAGAGCGGCTCATGTGTGCGAAGGCATCGAGATTATTTAGTGATACTGCGTCCTCAATCCAAAAGAGGCGTAAATCCTCTAATTCTTTTGCGACTTGGATGATAGTGCCGGGATTAAAGCGGCTGTGGCAATCCACCATTAGATCGGTATCCGCTCCGATTGCGGTACGAATTGTCCGGATGCGATCAATACCACGGCAGATGGCAGGTGTAAGGGTTCCACCTGATATATTCGAGACGGAGACATCATCGAAGGGCGCGCATTTTATAGCAGTGAATCCTTCAGCGACGGCGCGTTCAGCGTTGTTCGCAAAGCCGGTGGGGCTGCGATCCACAGTAGCGCGGTTGATATTGGCGTAGAGGCGTACCTTTTTTCGACACAAGCCGCCTAACAATTGATAGCTTGGGACCTCTAATGTCTTGCCGATAAGGTCCCACATCGCCTGCTCAATTCCGCTGAGTGCGGTATGATAGGTATGGCTTTCGGTATCGCGATAGAAACGTTGTCGAAAGGATTCGAGTTGGAACGGGTTCCATCCGTCGAGTGTCGGTTTCAAGGTATCAATGGTGTGTCGAACGCGGTCGTCATCTCTGCCGTGAGATGCCTCGCCGATGCCGGTTATCCCGTTATCTGCGTGTATTTTGACGAATAGCCAATTCCCGCGATGGTTTACCTGAACGACTTCGGTTTCTATGTCTGTGATTTTTAGTGTGTACATGATATTTGCGTTGGTCGTGTGGCGCGGTCGTTATGACTGCTGCGCCACACAGTATCCTACAAGGCTGCTGCCCATTTCACGCCTTGCGTGAGGAATTTCTGCATACCTGCTCGCTCAAAGGTGCCGGGTCCGTGGCCTAAAGTGGTGTAAAAAACTCGTCCGGAGCCGTAAGGTTTTACCCATGCCATCGGGTGTGCTTTGCCGAACCATTCAGCGGATGCTAAAACATGGATATGCGGGTCGTGTGCGGAGATATAGATTTCGTCTTCTACGTCAAAATCTTCAACGCCTTGGGTTGTAGGATGTTTGATGTCCTCAATATGAACAGTAAAGGTTGAACCGGGTGGGTGCCAATTGGCAGCACCACCGATAAGGTCCATGGCACGACCGCCGATCCACCATGCTGTCCCGTGGATACCGACTAACCCTTTGCCTTCGTTGACGAATCGGAATAATCCATCTTCTTCAGCAGGTGCTAAATCGGATACGCGTGCGACGGATCCGTCTTCTTTGCGTTCGCTACGCGTGAAGCCTGTGCCAAAGACACACGCATCATAAGTATTCAACTCAGAGGATGCTAAGATTCCTTTGTCATCGGTTAGCGTTGCTGAAATGTCGGCATCTTCGGAAAGAAAGTCGTGGATGATACTTGCACTTGCGTTGAAACGATGGTTTTCACCTGATAGAACAAGGATTTTCGACATGAGAGTCTCCTTTGGAAACGGCACTGCAGCCGTTATTCACGATGCGCAATTGAATGTAAGAACGCCATTCTGTAGCAATAGTTTAATGCGAAATCAAAATTGTGTCAAACTAATTCTTATGGATTGGATCAAGATTGTTTTGACAATAATGTGTCGTCGTGATACAATAAAATTAATACATTTGGAGAAAGCGAGTCGGTTGGAAAGTTATGAAAAAAGATGGTGTTATATTGACCCTTGTGCAGATTGCGACAGGTGGTGTCCTTGGATTGGTAAGCGGTTGGGTCTGCCTGTTTATATTTCAGGATTTCATTTGGGGGTTGCTGATCGGTAATCACATTAATCACGGTTTCTGGGTGGGCCTGTTTCTGCTCATTGCGATGGGTGCCACGTACGGCGTTGTTGTTGTTGTTGCGAGCGTAGGCATACGTTATGTGAGTCAGGGCTTCGGTGTAGATGTGCCGTTAAAGCCGCTCTGTTCGGGCGCGTTTTTGGGGCCGCCTGCTGTTGTCGGTTTGCTTGCGTTGCTTAACGTGCCGTGGGAGATATTTGGTAAACCGAACCTAATTCTGGCGTTACTGATTCCGGTGTTAAAGACGCTTGCGTATATTGTTTCGTTACCGATGCGCGGATGGGTATCTGTCGGTTTACCTGTCGAAATTTGGTATATTCTTGCGGTCCCTATTGGCGCGATATTGGGATATAGGATAGCGACAGTTGAAGATACCGATGCGCGTGTGGAACAGATATAGATTTGGTGAAAGGTTTTTTGATGAACGGCTGCGAAAAATTCGGAGTGCATACTGGAGGTTTTACCCATCAAAATGCAATATGATGATAAACCGAAGGACGAATGTGGTGTCTTCGGTGTGTTCGGTCATCCAAGAGCGGTAGAGTTGACGTATTTAGGGTTACGTGCGCTTCAACATCGGGGTCAGGAGAGCAGCGGGATTGTCGCCTCCGATGGCGAGAAACTCACGTATCACCACGGTATGGGACTTGTTCATTCTGTATTTACAGATGAGGCGTTAGCAAAGTTAAGTGGTCATATAGCGATTGGGCACAACCGATATTCGACGGCAGGTGCAAGCACGCTTGAGAATGCGCAACCCTTGGTTCGGAAATATAAGCAGGGGCCTCTCGCGCTTGGACACAACGGTAACCTCGTCAATGCGGTACAAGTGCGGAATCACTTAGAAAATGCCGGTTCTATTTTCAGTACAAGTTTGGACACGGAAGTGATTTTCCACTTGATAGCACATTCTCGAAACCAGGCTTTGGAACACAGGATTCTTGATGCGCTTCGGAGTGTTCAGGGTGCGTACTCGTTTGTCTGTATGGGTACGGACACGTTGATGGGGGCTCGCGATGCTTATGGATTCCGTCCGCTATGGATTGGTAGACTTAAGGATGCGTATGTGTTGTCTTCAGAGACGTGCGCCTTTGATGTGGTTGAGGCGGAACCGATACGTGAGGTAGAGCCTGGGGAACTAATATTTATCCGTTCTGCGCGTCGTGGTTTAGAGTCGTTGCGTTTTCGCAAACAGCAGTCGGAGTTATCGCAATGTATTTTTGAGTATATTTATCTTGCGCGTCCAGATAGTATAATGTTCGGTGAGAGTGTAAATAACACGCGTCGAGAGTTCGGTAGGCAGTTGGCGCGCGAGCATCCTGTGAAAGCAGATGTCGTTATCCCTGTCCCGGATTCGGCGACGATCGCTGCGCTTGGATACGCTGAGGAGTCCGGGATCCCGTTCGATTTAGGGTTATCTCGGAACACTTTCGTGGGGCGGTCTTTTATGAATCCGACACAGGATATCCGCGAACTGATGGTTAAAGTGAAGTTGAACCCGGTGCGGGACGTGTTGAGTGGCAAGCGGGTTGTGGTTGTAGATGATTCGATTATGCGTGGTACAAATAGTCGGACACTGGTCAAGATTGTTCGACAAGGCGGCGCAACGGCGGTTCACCTCCGGATCGCTTCTCCGCCGAATAAGTTCCCTTGTTTCTATGGTGTAGACACACCGACGCGTGGCGAACTAATCGCAAGTTCACACACGATTGAGGATATACGCAGGTACATCCGTGCCGACAGCCTCGGTTATCTGAGTATTGAAGGCTTACTAAAATCGGTGAAAGCACCGCGCGATTTTTGCACGACCTGTTTTGATGGCGAATATCCGATTCCGCTTGTAGAGGAGGCTTCAGAGCAGCTCCCTCTAATTTAATTGTCGGCGTATGTATCTTAGTATCTGTTTGGAACTTACGAGGAAAAATTTTATGCAGTATAGACGGCGTGGCAATTCAAAAAAACCGAATCCGATAGGGACACCACAAGGACAGAATACGCTTATTTCTCTGTTAATTTGTGCAATCCTCGGTATGGTTCTCAGCAGAATTCTTCCTTTCGTCATCGGAAAGTTACGACCTGATATGGATGTGGTCGTCGCGCAAGAGGTCGGTCTGTACATTGCCTTAGGTGTGAGTGGCGTTGTTTTGGTTATCAGTCTTCTTAGACCGCGAAAAGAAAGTGTTTCACCTCTTCGCAAATTACTCTTAAAGGAACAACAAAAATCAGATGACAGATGAAAAGCAGTTGACGTACGCTGATGCGGGGGTCTCGTTTGATGCGGAATCTGAGGCGATTTCGCGGCTTAAGAACCTTGTTAAAACGACGTATCGTCCCGAAGTGCTCAGCGATGTCGGGGGTTTCGGTGGACTCTTTGCCCTGAAAACCTATCGAGAACCGGTTCTGGTATCCAGTACGGATAGTGTCGGCACAAAATTGAAGGTTGCGTTTAAGGTTGGACGGCACGACACTGTCGGTTTTGATATTGTTGCCCATTGTGGTAACGATATTGTTGTGCAGGGTGCCGAACCGCTTTTCTTTTTAGATTACATCGGCATTCACACAGTAAAACCTGCGGTGATTGAAGATATTGTGTCGGGACTCTCGGCAGGTTGCCGTGAGATCGGTTGCGCGTTAATCGGTGGTGAGATCGCGGAGATGCCGGATCTCTATGCCCCGGGAGAGTATGACTTGGTCGGCACTATTGTCGGTGCTGTTGAGAGGGAAGGTGTAATTACCGGAAGTGGCATTACACCTGGGGATCATCTCATCGGGTTAGGTGCCGTAGGTTTACATACGAACGGGTTTTCACTTGCACGACGGATCCTATTTGACAGGTGTGGTTATGATGTTGATGCCTACCTCTCTGAACTCTCTACAACCGTCGGGGAAGCCCTCCTTACAACACACAAGAGTTACGTGAAGTCCATCCTGGAGCTGCGTAAGGTTTGCGGGATAAAAGGGATTGCGCATATCACTGGTGGTGGTTTACCAGCGAATGTGCTGCGGATTCTGCCAGACGGCTGCGTGGCGGATATTCGGAAGGGGACGTGGGAAATTCCGCCAATTTTTCCGTTTTTGCAAGCGAGTGGAAATGTTGAGGAGGTTGAGATGTATAGGGTCTTCAATATGGGGATCGGGATGGTGATTGTACTTGCGCCGGATACTGTTGATGCTGCCTTAGCATCACTCAATGCCTCTGGGGAATCCACTTTCCACATCGGTGAAGTTGTCGCGGGCGACAAAGGGGTGCAGGGTGTCGGATTCTAATACAGACGCGCGAACAACGCTTCCATTTTTAGCAGAAGATGCGCATTCTCAGCAAGAATTGGCTGCTTTGCTTGAGGAGACGCATCCACAGGTTGTTGTAGCGGCGATCCAAAACACTGAGGATGACGACGCTGCCCTCTTTTTTGTGATCTGTACGCAGTTGAAAGGTGAACCTATTGGAGATGTGATTGCTACGTACGTTGGAAAGATTTTTGCCTTGTTGCCTTTTGATAAACGGGTGAGTGTCGCTGAGAAAGTAACTACGACAGAGATTGTTGATGCCGAGCGTGCAAAACAGGTCTGGGACGAACAGATCGCTAAGATTAAGGAGGCGCGCCAGAATACGACCTTCTTGGGTGAAGGAGCGGCGAATCTTGCGCAGTTGTTATCCTATATGGATATAACGGAACAGGATCGCTTGTTAGAAGCGTTGGCAGTGAGACGCCCCGGGGTAGTGGGGAACGTTTCTGAGAAGTTGTTTACCTTTGAAGACGTGAGTGCTTTGGGGGATGAAGCGATCAAGACGATCCTGCAAGTATTAGACAAACCGACGATGGCGCTTGCTCTGCACAACACACCCACTGCGATACGCGATCGCTTTTTTGAAAACATGTCAGTATCGCAGGCGGAAGCCATTGAGGCAGAAGCTGAACAATTGACGTTTGAACAGACACAGATTGCCGATACAGCTCGCCAATCTGTGGTCAGTTTAGTGCGCAACTTCGCGGCAAAAGGGTTGCTAAAAATCGAATGAATCTGGTTTAGGGATAGCGAGCGACAAGAAACACCCTATCAAAAACACTCGCTCCTACCATTTGGGTTTGCGAGTTGTCGGTTTAGCTATCTTCGAGTGTAAACTCATACGGAATTTGAACATTCTCAAAGCTGACCGCTTTACCACCTTTCGTCCCTGGACGGAAGGTGGTTTTTTTCAGAGCTTCAATCGCTGCGTCTTCGAGTCCGAATCCGAGGCTTGTTACTGCAACAATATCTTTAGGGAGACCCTTTTCATCGATGGTTGCTACGAGGATAACGGTGCCTTCCTTCTCCGCTTTCTTTGCAGCATCTGGATACTTTGGCTTCACTCTAAGTTTGTAGGTAGGCTTAACAGTTCCAGCCTCATTATTTATCTCGATGTTAACGTTCCCAAGTGCATCATCTGGTGCAGGCGTGTCGAGTTTATCAAGCATTGTTGGTGCTTCACGCTCGAGTTCAAAGGCTGGGGCCGTCGTTTCGGGTTCGATTGTTGTGGAGGGTTGAACAAAATTACGATCAACGTCTATTATTGCGGGTCCTTCACTAACGTCAGGTGCTGTGAGATCGAGCCCTGTACCTGTGTCATCGGGAATGGTGAAGGCCTCATTTGACGGCAATTGCGCAGTGTCGGTTCTTATCGGCTGCTTGAGGACAGGTTTCTGTACTTGCTGCTTAGTTTCAAACTTTAGTGCTTCTCGTCGTATGAATCGGCGTTTCGCTTTCGGCTCCTCTTTTATCATACTGACATCAAATGTTTCTCCCTCTTGTTCAATTCGATCAACGATGACGAAAACGCTGATGAAAATTCCAATAAGAATATGAAACGCCATTGCGACTGTAAACGCTGCAGAGCTCCGTCCTACATGCTTCTGTGTGATCGGGTGCTTCGGTGAGTTTGCCTGTGCCGTGGAAATGCTGCGCTGCTGGTTGGAATCGAGGTTAACCTTCTTTAGTGCGACGAAACGTTTCGGTTTTTTACGTTCTGCCCGACGCTGTCGCATATCGCTGAGTATGCCGGAACTTCTGCTACTCATTCGTTTTTCCTCCTATAGAGAGAAGACGGGTATTCTCGGTCTTTGGACACCAATGTTGTGGCAATGACTGAAACCGATATAGCTAAAAATGCTTTGAAAACTATTCGCAAGTACTTACATTAAACGTCAGGAACGCTCAAGACGTTTAATGAAACTCACGGCGTAAAGTAAAAACGCCACTATTTTATCATAAATATATCCTAATTATAACATATTTTTATTTTTATGTCAATTTTTTTAGTTTTTGTGCGTCAAAAACTTTACACACTGTCGAAAAAACGTTCGGGATGGAACCCCGCCTTTTATGGTGTAATCCATAATTATTTGCACACGCGAAGGTAGCCGTAGGGGTGTTTTTGCTTGAGCGTTTCTTTTCCGTAATCCAACCCCTACGAGCAAGTCGTGTAGAGTCCTTATCGCGATGTGTAAATATATTTTCGGATTTTAATATAGGACAATTTGACCGAATTGTAGGTAGTACTAAGCTGCTCACAATGTAACACAGAGGACTATTGTAAGGCTTTTATTTCTGCCCATTTTACTGCTAATTTTCCGCTCGGTTCTACATCAGTTGCAACAAATTCAGTGCTTATGAGTTTGATGTTATCTATCGCCCACCACCAATCATTCGTTGCGTCAATAACACCGAAACTAATAATCACCTCTGCGGCATCCGCGGGATTGTTAATTGGAATTTCTAACGTCTCGTTAACCTGTTCTAAGTCGTTTAATGCTTCCTGATTTTTTTCAAGAGTAGGAATTGTAACAAGGGTCTGCGTACCGGAGCTCTCGAACAACAGGATTTGTTCTTCATTACCGCCGTCAAAACTTACTGTTACCACAGCAGTTTGCGTATCTTCAGGACGCCAACTGGAATCGAATATTAAGATGAGTGAATTTTCAGCTGCACCTACGATATTAATGGGAGGCGTATTTAAGTGACCGTTCCAATCACTAAGCGCGTCCGGGTCCCCGTTTACTTCCCAATCGTCCCACTCATCAGGGTCTGAAACTGCGCCATTTCCTATACCTTTGCCGTCTTTCTGGTCAGAAGTGAACTGACTACGTTCTTGATCTCCTGCTGTTTGTGTCCACCACGATAGGTCAACAATTGCCCATGTTCGCCATTCAGGCATGCCGAGGTCTTCAGGGTTTTCATTTGTAATTTCCCATCCTTCAGGTGGCGTACCCGACCAGACGTTAGCTGCTTGAACTCCTTCCTCTATACTGTCTTGAAGATTCACATCTTCAAAATCTTCTTCAAAAATGACTGTTTCAGCCCCGCAAATTGTTGATGTTGTAAAACATAGAGCGAATACAAGGATCGCCTTTGTAATTGTTCTGTATATCATCATGATCTCCTTATCGTATCATCAGTTATAACAAATAGTGTTTAGAGAGTGTTAGATAAAAAAATGGTGCAAACCGATTCCACAGAAGGATATAAGAAACTGTCCAAAATGTCAAGCAATTAGAAATTCATTAGGTCGTCACCAAAGATTATGGTGAATCAAACGCCTCCAGTACAGGTTTTGCGATCCAACAGTCCGGTGGAGTCAAACCGAAAATGTATGCAACCGTCGCTGCTGTATCGTAGATGTTCACGAATTTATTCAATTTTTTTGCAGGTAGGATTCCGGGCCCCTTGATAATCCATGGAATCTCGACTTCTGCCATAGTCGCCCCTCCGTGGCCTTTACCAACACCCCCATGATCAGAAGTAATGATTATGATGGTTTTCTCCAACATGTCCGCCTCTTTGAGTCCATTGATGGTCTCACCTATAAGTCTATCTGCTTCTTCAATAGATTGATGATACTCAGTTGAATCATATCCGTACTGATGTCCAGCACCATCGGTGTGATCAAGATGGATAAAGGTAAGTGTAGGTTGCTTTTCCTTGAAATAATTGATAGCTTGTTCAGTCGTATTGACCGGGCCTTCAGTATCTTCAATTACATCAAAAGCCTTACGTTCTAACAATATTCCGATCCCCCCCCAATCGTGGAAACAAGCAATGACTGCATCTGGTTGATGTCCCCGTAGAACACCGAAGATGGTCGGGAAAATCCCCTCTGGACCTACCGCTGTCGGTTCAAGGGCATATTTATCCGGTCTCCAACCATTCGATGTAATACCAGTTTGTTCGGGGCCCGCTGCCATTATCAATGAGGACCAATTTGGACTACTGGAAGTTGGCATAACCGCTCGGGCGTGCATCGTATGTGCCCCGTTAATTATAAGACTATCTATAATTGGTGTCTTCGCCTTTTGAATACCATCAGGACTCATCCCATCACATCCGATAATTACGACATGCTTCACCCCTTGCACCTGTGATAATGAGCCTTGGACAAAACAAAAACATGTCCAACACACAAATATAACTGCACTCCAAAAAGTGAACTTCTTCTTTCTAAATAGGTATCTCATGATAGTTACCTTCCATAATTACTGTTTGTTATCTGATCGTACCTGTACTGGATTAGCGGACTCGGATGATTCGTTTCCCTATGAAAGTTTGATCAAACATATCAGTTGTACGGACGTTGATAACGTGTGTTCCTATAGGGATATTTGCGGGGAGTTTCGATTGCCAGATATGCGTTGACGCTGGAACACCGTAAATAAGTCTCTTTCCTCTTTGTGGCAGTTGGTTATCTTCCTTCAGCATTTCCTTCATCGTTTCGCGTATTTTAGTATGCATTTGCCGTTCAAGGTGGTATGTTTCGTCCCGTTCTTTGAGTGCTTGAAAGTATGGGTCTTTTTGAGGTGTATAGGTCATGGATTTCCATTTCCCGTCTTCACCCAGACGGATTTCAACCTTTGAACGCTTGGTGCCGCCAAAGATGTTAACCAGTACATCGGTATTGCCAGTTTCCGTTGACACCACTTCCCATGGTGCCCATATATTCATTTGGTAATCAGCGGGTCGACGGGCGGCCTTAAATCGGATTGTATATTGATTTCCATGGAATGTGAAGATACCATATCCATTAGGTGCACCATCTCGCATAGTTGTGTGCGGGATACCAACTTCATCAAGTGTACCCTGCCACCAGCTGCCTGATGTGGTTGCATGATTGTGGTGATGATGTGCGTCATCGCCATGCCAACCGTGCTCAGGTCCGATGAAATCATCATGTTGTACGTGTGAGTGTGCGGACAGGGATAATGTATGGGGACGGTCGCCGAGAAGATTCATCAATTTCTGTACATCACGCATCTCCGTCAATGGAATATGCATGGATATTACAACAAGTTGATCTTTCGGGACCAAAGCGAGGTCGTTGCGAATGAACGTCAACTGTCGTTCTCCTACCTCACTGAAGTAAATAACTTTATTTTCCTCATCACGGGACCAATGTACATTGTCGATAATGATGAAATGGACGGGTCCCCAATCATAGGAATAGGAATTGGGACCATAAACGCGTTCAAAAGTCTCATCGGCGAAGTGGTCAACTTTAGCAAGACGGTTCATATCATGGTTACCGTAGACGTTGTACCATGGTATCCCAACAGTAGCCATCACCTCGTTAAGGGGATCGAATAAGTTTAGATCGTCACCTACTAAATCACCAAGGCTGAGTCCGAACACTGCATCCGTTCCAATAACTTCTTCAACCACATCATGAGCCAACCACTCAATCTCTTGCATATTATTGGGTTGTGTATCCCCGAAGACGAGTGCTTTGAAGGTGTCAGGTTCGGACTGTTCAGTGAGGGGAAAATCAATCGACTCCGGTAACGGTCCAGTTGGAGCGACGCCGGCGTATCTCAAGCCGTCTGGTGAACCCTGTGGTTTGTGGATATAGTAAAACTTCGGGAGTCGGTTTTTATCAATCGGTGTCATGTAGCCACGAGGTTTAATGACGAAAATGATAGTGTCATCACTGACTGTGAGGGAGTATTTCCCGTTTTCATCGGTTTGGACAACATCCTGCCCATTAGAAACGCGAACCCCAGATAACCCTTTCTCATTATCGTCCATGACTTGATTTCTATTTGTATCGAGAAAAACAGTACCAGTAGCAGTTGAATTTGCTGCGACACTGTTTCCAACCCAGAGCGAAATCAAGATAACTAATAACAATGTCAAACACCATTGTCTATAAATCATACGATTCTCCTTGTTGTGACTATAGTTTCCTTGTTTTCGTCCAAATACGTAGGGATCGATTTGAGTTGTTAAGGCACTCACACCCTACACTGATTCTCAACTAAAAGACAAAAATTGACTTAAGGGTTCCACCAATATGTCATTTTCGCGACGAGGGTTGAATCCAGCAAGACGGCTTTTGTGGTGCCGTCGGTATCGTAGGTTTGATTGAAAACGAAATAGAAGTCGCTTCCTGGGCGATAGATGTAATTGATGAGGAAATTGGTAGATACAACGTCAGTTTCTGCGTTCCATTGTGCGAAGAGTTTTGCAAAGAGTGTTGTCGTGAAAGAGTAGTCCAACCTACCTCTGAAAAGGTTGACGTAAACCGGATGGGACTGTCCATCGGTAAAATACGCTGTGGGTAGGTCTACTATCTGGTTAAATTGGTACTCTGCGCTTACACTTATGTGTCCGTTCGGTTTGAGGGTGGTTTGTAAGTATGCCCTCCGTACTTCACCTTGATAGAAATCTTCAATGCCTCCGCCGATGCTTATACTGATGGGTCGGTTATCACTACTGGATGCCCGAAAACCAAACGAGTTAGCATGGTAATCACCGATTGGAATTTCTATATCATCCCGAAAGCTGAAAGTTTCATCTAATCGTTCAAAGCTGCGTCCAAGGTTAAAAAAGATGGATTCTCCTGAGCTGAATTCGAACCAGTTGGTGTAGGAGATGTCCCATTCTTCTAATTCGTTGTTGTGATTGAGGATATAGTTCGCCTCTGGGCCGGTCCAAATTTGTCGAATGCCGAATTTTTGGGGCATTGGTACCCAACGGGTTTCACCGCGAATTTGGCGGATACCGGTGCGTCTAACATATCCGACAGCGGGGTTAAAATCCTCACCGATATCGGTATACGAACCCTCTACGCGAAAATACCTGCTCCGCCAGTTGGAACCGATATACCAGGCATTATTCCGTCCAGACATGTCCGGTTCAAACGTTCGAGACCACAGTCCTCGTACATCCAGGCTGTCATTGGGACGGTATTCAAAATCGAAACCGCCTGCGCGATTGTAGTCCCCAATTTCGTCCTTATTTACAGCGATCATCCCAATACGCGACCCCGAAGCGATGTCTTTTGTGATGCGGACGACAGAATAATTGGTGCGCGGAATGTCAATTGGATCATCTTCGGTATCCTCATGGAATTTATCTGTCAGAACATTGAGCAGCCCTACGCCGTAAGACCCGATTTTGCCGCTCGTTTTTCCACCAAAGATAATTGGTATTGCGTTTCCTTCTGCGAGTCCGATCCGTCGGCTGTAGAACAGGAGCATCGGAGGTGGTCTTCGGAAGCTGGTACGTGGCACGCCGAAATCGAAAAGTCCGGCACCTTCTAAAAAGAAAGGACGCTTTTCGGGGAAGAATAGGCTAAATCGGGTAAGGTTTACCTGTTCTTCATCTGCTTCGACCTGCGCGAAGTCGGTGTTAAAGGTGGCATCGGCGGTCAGATTTGAGGTGATCCCGTATTTTGCGTCAAATCCGAGTTTGAATTCACGCGTCGTTTCGAGTATTGCGTCGTCGTTGCTGACTTGCGCGATTCCCGGCAAAACGTAAGGGAGGATTTCCAAGTTCCGAGAGGGTGCGATTCCTTCGAGTCCGACGAGGCTGCCGACGTGTGCTGTCCGGTATTTTGCTCTGCCGCCGTAAGAGGCGGGAACGGGCATCCATATCCCTTCTTCTTGATGACGTGCAATTCCTCGCCCGGCATTGATACCCCATGTCATCGGGTCGTTCTTTTCGAATCGGAGTTGACTAAAGGGGATGCTGAGTTCAGCGGTCCAATAGGAATCGTTGATTTTCGACTTGCATTCGACAACGGCATCCCAGTCTGTGTTCATTGTATCGCCGCTGTTGGTGATGGCTCTGTCTTGTATTGCGCCGAGCGCGTTGAGACGGAAGAAGAAGCCACTCCGTTTGTCGTTATATGTATCGAGTAGCACAAAAACGTTGTCGTTTTCGTGTAGGTCGCGGGCATCGCGTCGCATCTCATTCGCGATGAGTTTAGACATATCCGAATCGTGGCAGGTGAAACCGAAGTAGATGTTCTCATCGTCGTAGAGGATCCGAAGTTCTGTTGTTTCGGTAATATTCTCGCCTTCGTTTGGTTCCACTTGTGTGAACTCGTTCATCGGTTCGGCGTGCTGCCAATCTTCTTCGGTTAGATCGCCGTCAATCTCGACGCTCTGATATGTGCGGTATGCCTTAATTTCTTTGGTGTCCAATTCGGCATAGATGCTGACGACGATGGCGTTCAACACCGCAATGAGAAACAGGAAGATTCCGATTTTTTGCAATTTCGGTGGAGAAAATAGTAGATGTCTGTCCAAGAGCGTTGCCCCCTTTGGGTAAAGCGTTTATTCCTTATAAAGACGAAAAAGGAGGCAGATTGGACTATATAAATTTTGCTAAAATTCTAACACCATCGCTACAAACGGGATAATCGGCAATTGGGAGATGGGTTCTTCTTTCGTAAAATTCGGGCTGTAGCGGACTTCAAGTATATTGTTTCGATTATAGACGTTCCAAATCTCAAGTGCGAAGCCTAATTTCCAATCTTTATCCTCTAACCCGCCGAATAATTGGAATTGGAGGCTCAAGTCTAACCGATGATATGGCGTTGTGCGTGTCCATTCTCCATAGAGGGGTCGCCATTTCATCTCTTTGGTCCGGAAGTTTGTGAAGGGAGTTCGTCCTGTCAATGGTGCGTAAAGCACACCGCTCTGGTATTGCCACTTCGCGTTTATGTCTAACGTTTTGATGAGCGGAATTGAGATGATCAACTCTGGAGGGGCACTGTAACTCGTCGCGATTGTTAGCACATGCGGGCTGTTGTAGGTATAGAAACGATGGAATTTTTCAGAGAAATCCCGACGTTTGGAGATGGTGTATGCATAAGCTACCCAACCGTTAAGAGTTTTAGAAAGTTGGTATTCTAAGGAGGTTTCAAATCCACGCACAAATCCTGTCTGACCATTCTGATACTGTTTTTCTTCTTCATTATATCTAATAAGGTCGTGGAGTGTTTTGTAGTAGCCTGCGATATTCAGTTCTGCACCGAAGGGTAGCGGTTGTTTCAACTCAAGGACGTAATGCGTTGCGAGACTCGGCTGAAGGGCAGCGTTTGGTCTTGCCCCAAGCATAAATTGGTCTAATCGTGGATTCTGGGTGTAGCGACCATAACTGAAATATAGGAACGTCTCTTCCCACGGAAGACTGAAACGGAGCTGTCCACGTGGCTGTAATGATACGCTATCCGTGAGATTAAAATAGCTCGTTCGGATCCCGACAGTCCCCAAAACTTTAGAAAAAAATAGATACTGTCTGGCTTGGAGGTATCCCTCTAAGCGATGCAGGTTTTGAGTTTCAGTAACATCGACTCTTTGAAGGTTATGCCAAATTCGGAACTCATAATTTGGGTCTCCCTCTTCAGGGCGTCGCGCGCCGTGGCTGCTAACTGTTGAGGGATTGCTTGACAACAAGTAACCGAATTCCACATCAGTATTTTCTGAAGATGTCGTCCAAGTAAAATCATTCCGAAGCGCGTAGACAGAGGAGGCTATGCGATAGTAGTAGTCGTTACCGAAGGCGATTTCGTTTTCAGAAAAGGAGCGGGTTAATGATAAGATTGACCGGAATCTCGGCAAGAGTTGGGAGTAAAGATGGATCCCTTGAACATCAAACGGGTTTTCTGCGTTTGCGAGTCTTGGACATCACTATCATGGACTTCTTGTGCTCCTAATTGTAACTTAAACGCGTCATACGCGGTAACTGCGTTAAGAACGAGTCCGTGATTGTTGTTGAGTTTGTAAACGCCTTTTAGTTGATAACTCCAAAAACGTGGTACCTGCCGTACCAGGTCTTCGACCTTGACTAAACGTGATGCCAATTCAAAGAGTGGCTCCAAGTAGCTAAGCCTGCCAAAGGTGTACCAATACCCTTGTCCGCCTAACGCTTTGTCTAAATAGTCTTGGTCGTTCCCTGCCGATGTTTCGTTGGTTTTGATGTTTTCGGTATCATTTAGATTTTCAGTTTGGTTGCTGAAGTCAAAAGCACCATTGAAGAAGGCTTCGGAATAGATGAAACTGGGTTTTATTGTGCCATCAAACCGTCCTAAAGATTCCTTGTTTTTTGGAACTGAATGGATGTCAATGACCGCTTGTGCGTCTGCGCCGAATTCAGCACCAAAACCGCCTGGGTACACGTCAACTTCTCCAACGACTTCGGAGCTGACGACAGAGACAATGCCGAGGAGATGATACGGGTATCCTAACGGGAGTCGGTCGAAGTAATAGAGATTATCTTCGGGGGCACCGCCACGTACAGAAAGGACACCGAGGAAATCGTTTATGGTTGCGACACTTGGGAGTCGTGCTATGCCGCGAAGTGGATCGCCTGCGCTGCCTGGCGTTTTCTTGAGTAATTCACCGTCCAAAGTCTGCCTCGATTTTCTTTCTATCCGTTTGTCTTCAATTGTTATAGGGTCTAACGTGATGACAGGATCCTCGGCTTCACCGTTTATAAACTCTGATGGGGCGGTATCCTCGGTTTCGGCGCTGGCACTAAACGGCACCAAGCAGCAGATAATTAAATAGATTAATGTCTTTTTCAACGATTTGTCTCCGTAGCATTTATAGGTAGCGAGGTTTCAAACCCTGCCTGCATCGTTAAACTGGCAAGTGAGCAGGATTGTGCTGTTTACAATGGAAAAATCGGATTAAAATTCTGCTGTAATTCCGAGGTAAGGTAAAATCGGCAATTGGTTGATATCATTCCTTGTCGCACAATCCTCGCTGTAATTGAAATCCAGGAGGTTCTGTCTGTTGTAAGTATTTAGGAGTTCGAGGAAGATGCCGAGGTTCCACGCGCTAAATTGGAACGTTTTGCTGACGCGAATATCGAGCCTGTGATATGCCGGCAGCCGACCGGAGTTTGTTTCAGCGTAAATAGGGATATAGATACGGTTGCCGTTCCGGGGGTCGACACCGACTGTTGCGCCGGTGCAAGGCGTATAGGGGTTTCCGCTTCGGTACTGCCATTTCGCTCCAAATTCCCATGTTGGGGTTAGGTTATAGCTTGCGGCGAGTGTAGCGACGTGTGTCTGGTCAAATGAATAATAACGGTACGGTTCTCCCTCACGGTCGCGACGTTTAGAGAGCGCATAAGCGTAGGAGACCCAGCCAAAGAACCGATCGTCTCGTTGATGTCTGAGAAAAATTTCGGTGCCTTGCGCGTAGCCGACCCCTTGATTGAGGTAAGCGGCTTCATCGTCAACAGTTGCGATCCCTGACAGGTCTTTATAGTAGGCTGCCATTTTGATTTCTGTATCTTCTGAGAGTTGTCGTTTGAGTTCAAGGATATAGTGGCTTGCGCTGCTTGATTTCAGAGCCGGGTTACCGATGGTCGGGGAGAGGAGTGCCGGTATTGGTGTCTGGTTGTAAACGCCGTAGGCGAATTGGAGTTCCGAGGAGTTCGGGAGTTCGAGGAGTAGGCTACCGCGCGGCTGGATAGAGAGTTGATCGGTACGGTTGAAGTAGTCGAAACGGATGCCAAACACAGCGGATAAGAACGGTAGCACCGCATATCTGTCTTGTAGATAGCCTTCGATGCGTTGTCCACGTACATATTCATCTAATACAATCTTTTCCTCGAATCGGATGTCAAAGTCAACCTCACCTTCGTCTGGAATCCGTGTAAAAGTACCCGTAACCTGTCCCGGTTCAAGTCCAAGTATTAGCCCGGTTTCTAAGCGGTGTCTTGGATTTAACTCGTACGTGATGTCTTCGCGGAGCGTGTAGCTCGGGGCATCTATGTTAAGAGCGATTTCTGGACCGAAGTTAACATCGAACAGAAAGTTGGAACGTGTGAGTGATAAAAAGGAGGTGAGCCGTTCTGTGAGGAAGGAGCGGAGGTGGATGCCTGCGCCTTCAAACCCGCTTTCAAAACTGGTATTACCTCTGAAATCTTGGTCTACGTCTTCACCAGCTAGTGTGAGTGCGAACTGGTCGCCGGAGGCGAAAAGATTGAAAAAGAGTTGGTGTTTTTCGCTGAGGTCGTATCCTGCTTTAATTTGATAATCCCAGAAACGTGGGAAAGAATCGATTGAGACGGCATTAAATGTGAGGGTTCCGATGAACAGGTCGATGTAACTTCTACGTCCTGCGGCGTACCAGAACCCGTTTTCGCCGATTTTACCTTGGAAAAGTCCTTCTGAATAAAGGAAATTGAGATTAAACTTCCCGCGAAAATCTGCTGGACTATCGTTCTGTGAATAGATGTCGATGACGGCTTGCGAGTCCACACCGTATTCGGCACCATAACCGCCGGCATAGACATCAATACGGTCAATAATTTCGGAGCTCAGGGAGGAGACGATTCCGCCGAAATGGTAAGGATAGCCGACGGGTACTCGGTCAAAGTAGTAGAGGTTATCCTCATCGGAGCCGCCTCGGATGTAGAGGGCACCGCTAAAATCGTTTGCTACGCCGATACCGGGTATAGCTGGGAGTGCGCGAAGTGCGTCGCCGGCTGTACCGGGTAGGCGCGTGAATTCTTGTGCCTGAAGACTTTTTTTGCTGACGGTTTTAGGTTCCCGTTTGTCGGTTACTGTCACACCTTCGAGACGATACTGTCCTGTCCCTATATAGATTTCAGTTTCTTTTTTTACCCCTGATACGACGATAACGACGGTTCGTTGTATGAGTTCTGTTTCAGGGATGGTGGTGACTAAGGTGTAAGTGCCGTCACGGATGTCGCTGAATAGGAACTTTCCGTTTTCATCGGTTTTTTGCTGTGTGTCTGTTTGAAGAATTTTAACCTCTGCGCCTGCCAACGGTTCTTTTGTATCTTTATTATAGACGGTACCTTCGATTGTCCCTGTTTGTGAGAAGGCTATCGCTGGGACGAGAAGAACCGCCAGCAGGCAAAAGAAACTTTTCATGATTTTGGCAACCTCTGTTTTGGGTATATTGAAAAAATGTGGACGAGTGTGCTTAATAATAAAGTATACAATTTTCTGTTTCAGATTGCAAAAAAAATGGAATGGCTTTCGGTTTTCTCGGAGGGAAGGTATTGGTTGGTTAAGGGTGGGCAGCGTTGCCCACCCGTTGTGTTGACGTGTTAGCGTGCGACGGCTTCGGATCCGAGGTGTTCCTGAATCCATGCCCGGAGTGGGACATCTTTCTCGCCTGGGGACGTGTAGCCGTGTCCACCTGTACTTTTACCCATAATCTGCTGTCGGATTGGGTCTGCGTGTTCCATGAAGTGTTCTACGGTCATATCGTCGCGAGGTTGGAGCCAGCGATAGCTATAGCCGTAGAAGAGTACCTTTCGGACGATGTCTGAGGTATTGCGTCCGGCTGCGTGCCAGAGTCTGCGATCGAAAAAGACAGCTGTTCCGGGTTTTGCGAATACTGGTGTAGCGTTCTCTGGATCAACTGTGCTATCTTCGGGCATCTCAACCTTATTGAATCGGTGGCTGCCGGGGATGACAGAAAAGTTGCCGCGCCCTGGGATGGATGTATCCGTTAAGAAGTAAGCGACCTTCAGTGATACGCGTGGGCGGGGGTTACCTTCCAATTCGAGGTTGAGTCTTCCACTGTCTTGGTGCCATCCGAGTCGTTTCGGTTTATCGCGTTCTTCAGGTGGCAGCGGCGGCATCACAATGAAATGTGAGTGGTAGAGTTTGATGTTCCATCCGAGAATGCCCCACACTTTCGGGAATGTGGTGTGCCAATCGAGGAGTTCGATGAAACTTTCGTCTCTACCGACGAAATCGAGAAGGTTGAACCTTGCGTCGGTTGGGAGTTCGTCTTTACCCAGATGCTCTGCGCCGACACGATCGACAGCGGCAATCAATTTCTCGACCATTTCTTGTGGGATTGCGTCTTCAACAGCGAAAAAGCCGTTTTCTTCAAATTGCTGTTTTTCTGTTTCGGTTAAACAGTGTTCTAAACATAGCGGGTTCATCATATCCTCCAAAAGGATGTTATCATTTGCGAAAAGTCTACACTGAATTGAAAATCTCGTCAACGTTTTCCAAGAAATCAGGATTTCAAACCCTTCCTACCAAGCACATTTCATAGGAATCGGAGTTCCTTAAGGAACACCCCAGCAAAAACACCCCTCCTATAGGGCAATTCAATTATCGGAAAGGAGCGGCGAAAAGTTTTCGGAGTCCACTTGTTTTGCTTGTCGTCCGGCGCGCCACCTCCGCCAAAAATTCACGCTTGCACTAAAGAGGAAACCGCTACCGATAATACCGACGATCGTTCCACCTAACACCAGTTCAGGTGCTCGGACAACGCAGTAGGTCGCGCCCCCGATGAGGAGGGTCGCGATCAACGTATCTTTGAGGCTGTTCTTTTGTGCCCGTTTTTGGAGGAGACGTAGGTTCGCGAGTTTCTTCTGTTTTACATAGTCAATAAGCGGTTCTACCGGAACATGCACCGATTCTGCTTCTCCGGGTGGTACGTCTCGGACACAGCGGAATCCGATGTTCCCTGCGCGATAGTCTGGTGGTGCGTGTAGACGGTTGGCGCATCGAAAATAACGCTCTGCTGTGCCATCACGCACTTCCAACCATGAACCGCCACGTAGTGCCTTATGTTTTTCATCAGTTGTCTGTTTACTTGCGTTATGCTTCCGGTCAGGATATGGCTGATACCAATCTGCAGTCCATTCCCACACGTTCCCTGCAGCTTCATTGACACCGTACGGACTTGCTGTAGAAGGACGAATACCTACAGGTGTGAGGTAGGCTGTCAGAATCTCGACTGTTTCTGTAGATTCAGGGTTATCAGGAACAAAGATATTGCCCCACGGATAAATTCGTCCATCGGGACCTCTACACGCTTTCTCCCATTCTGCTTCTGTTGGGAGTCGTTTGCCTGCCCATTGAGCATAAGCGTTGCTATCGTGCCAATTCACATGAACAACAGGTAGGTTTGGGTTTTCAGATGCGAAGTTGCTGTTTTTCCAGTGTGTTGGCGGCGGATGTTTCGTCGCCTGTACGAAAGCGGCGTATTCGGCGTTTGTTACGGGATACTGTTCAATAGCATAAGCTTTCAGAAAGCGGACGTGCATCGGTGCTTCATCGAGTTTGGCGTGTTCCGCGTTAAGTAGAGCGGTTCCATAGAACGGTTCGATATCAGTGCCCATGATAAACGCGCCCTGCGGGATGATAACAGTTCTTTTAATTTTCCTTGCGGTTCGGTAAGACCAGTTTAGATATTGGTGGGCCTTTCCGTATATCCGCCCTCCATTTTGCGGCGTACTCGCCCATAAGCGATCTGCTTCATTACGGGCTACGGTTTTGTTGCTATTTGCTAATGTTCCTTCATTCAAAATTCCACGCGCTTGTGGCATACTTGATCTCTGCCAAGATTTTTGCCTGTGTCCATTCCATCGGCGACATTTTTCCTGATTTAAACGCAATTCCGAGGTCGAGTGTTTCAGATATTGCTTGGATGAGTGTTTTTCGGGTTATAGAGCATCCATCTGTATTAATAGCGGTCGATTTTTCGCGAAGCATCTGCTGGGTGACTGGGTCCTTTGAGACGCGTGTAAGGATTTCGGGTGGTGGCATATCTAAGGAGATATAGCCTTGAAACATGATTCCGTGTCGGTTCCGCCTGACAGAGACACCTGCCAATTTCTTGTTATTATCCGACATGACATCGTGTTCCGCGGGATTCGTCAGACATATATTAGCCTCCGCCCGGTAGGTGCGGTTTCTAACCGCACCGGCAGAGTCGGCACATACGGCGTAGCATTGCGCGGGGACACCAAGTTTCTGGAACGCTTGGGTGAGCGATTGACCGATGCGTTGGTATGCGTTGGCGACACCGATTTCTCCGTCGCTACGTGGGAGAATAAGTGTATAGGTCAGTTCCCACCCGTGTACGACCGTGCCGCCGCCGGTCATCCGTTTAACGAGTTCGATGCCGTCTGCGCGGCATGCGTCTATGTCAACCTCTTCGGCGATATTTTGGAAGTAGCCGAAACTGAATGCGGGTTGCGTCCACCCGTAGAAACGCAGCGTCGGGTTCGGCTGTTCCTTCTGCGCGAGCAGAATTGCCTCGTCAATTGCCATATTCATCGCCGCGTTATTTTTTTCCATGTTCAGGAGTCTGCCGATAGTTTCCATTATGATAACGGGACGCGGCACACGGCTGTGGTGTGTGCGTCACAATACCAGAAATATCCGTCCCAGTAGGTCATTCCGTGTGGTTCGGGGTGCGGTTCTGGTATCTCGATTTTGTTGAGATGTTTACCGTCTTTTGGGTCGAGATGGAAGATAGCGCGATGGTTGGTCTCAACACACCAGAGGTCGTCGCCGACCCATGCGATACCGTGTGGTCGGTCGCCTGGGGCAGGGAGCGTGTGGATGACCTTGAAACCGTTTTCGACATCTACCTGATAGATAGTTGCAGAAGGTGGTACTGCCAACCAGAGTTTGTTATCACGCCATTCTAAACCGTGTGCGCCTGTCTGTCCTGCGCCGGGTGTTTCATAAGATGCAAGCGTTTCGCCGCTTTCAGGGTCAGTTGATAAGATTTCGCAGCTATAGGTAGACGCGAGCCAGAGTGTATCGCCTGTATCCGTGATACCACTACCTCTATCGGAACCGGTAGCGAGCGTCTTTTTCACATCGCCTTGATATGAGACAAGATGTACCTCATTGGTCTGCTGGTCGAGGATCCAGAGTCCGTCTTCGGTGGCTTGCATTCCGTTGGGTTGTGGACCTGGGGAATCAAAAATTTTTTCGATTGTAGGCATGGGAAACCTCCGTATACGATGTATTGTATTGAGGTTTTATTGTATGTGGTTTTTAGAAGAGTGTCAAGAATTTTTTACGCTGATTTTGCGTTGCAGTCTGCACAGGATCGGGGTATAATTTTTTACAGTCTTTTATACAACACGGATTGCGTAAGGAGACACATACATAATGGAAACGATTACATATACTCAGGTTCAGCAGTTAGTCGAAAAACTCCCAGAAACCAAGTTACCGCTTGCGTATCATTTTTTGCTTGAGTTGGCGGACAAAGACGTAGACCCTCAATCGCCTCAAGCAGATTTCATGCGTCTTTCTCCAGAAGAACGCCATCAACTTCTATCGGAACAAGCCGAGCAGATGAAAGTGCATTATGAACAGACAGCCGCTGAACGTACCGAATGGCAGGCAGGAGATTTTATTTATGAACGTAAGTCGTAGCGAAATTTGGTTAGTTAACCTGCAAAAAAATCCACTACCCAATGACAGCGGTTGACCGTTGGCATCTTCCATAACGAGAAGGACTGTAGAACGAAAGGCTTTTTGGGCGATCTGTTGTGGAGTCTGCGCGGTTGCGGCGATTGCTACACAAAATAGGAGAAATATTAAAAATACCAAAGACGGGAAGTGCTTTATCCTTTTTCTATATTCGATCATGATTTTCCTTCGTATTGTTTAATGCCAAATCTGAAAAGAAATTCTGATTTATGAGGTGTTGAAGTTCATAGGAAATTGAATACAAGAGGCGCAATAATGCACATCGCATTTGGGCAAGTACGCCGCAGAATTGCGCGACTACATACCTGAAGGAATCATCTGCTAAAAATCGACTAACCTCCTCGCTTGGCGTAGATCGGCTGAACGCCACTGTTCAATAGCACTGCTGCAGCACCTACAATTGATTTACGAAATAGCCGTAATTTCTATCAAAGATTCACCGGATTGTAAAAGTAGAAGGACTTCTGGGAAGTTCTGTTGGAGAATCTTACGCATTTGAGCATTTGATGTATTGCCACAGGTTATCCAGACGACTTGTGGTGGAGGACCTAGTTGATTTAACAAGTGAACAAAGTCTTGATCTTTAGTTATGACGACTGCGTTTGCCTCGCGCGCGGCGGAGAAGATCCTTTTGTCGCTGGTTTGTTCGAGACCGAGCCACTCAAGTGAAAAAGCTTGCACACCGAAAGTATCATTGAGCCAAGGGGCAAGTGCTGGGGAAAGTTGCACATCGATCCAAAACTTCATGCGGCAATTACAGGATGGTTAATTTTTTGTGAGGCAAATTGGAGACAAGCGACAATGTCTTCGTATTCCAGCAGTGGCATTTCGTCAAGAATTTCTTGAAAAGAGAGCCCAGCTGCCAGTAAATCCAAGACATCTGTTACCCGAATCCGCATCCCACGGATACAGGGGCGTCCACCGCACTGCTCTGGATTAAAAGTGATTCTATTCATAGTTTGTATCTCCTTTTTAGTTTAATCATGACATATCTTATGAGAGAATGTTAACCGAAACGGGACATATTCTAATTTCCTCAAGTTCGTAGTCATGCAATTCATTGTGCTTGAACATAGGCGATAAATCACCTTACTACGGACCTGAAGAACTCTTCTATAAAAATCGACTAACGTTCTCGCTTAGCATAGCCCGGCTGGACTTCGTTAATGAACCGAGTCAATCCTTCCCATTCTTTTGCTAATTCTTTCATTTCTTCGATGTCATCTTCGCCTGCACTGTCGTAAGTGTACAGGTAGACGCTGTCTCTTGTGAACCCGGATTCTGATGAATTTAGATCCCACTTCGTAAGCGGCGATTCCTGAGTTTCCGTGACGGTTTCCATAACGTTTCATGTCCGCCCTCCTCTATATATTATCTCGTAAATGGTGTGAAGGATTGAGGCACGGGCCCTCATCAAGCAAAATGGCTAAACACAACTATGTCCTTGTTCACAATTATAACATCGTTGAGAGTGCTTGTCAAACGTTCCAGAGTCATTGGATTTTAAATTGTGAATTGACTGCACGTGTTGAAAGGGCTACATTCGTTTTCATTAGAAGCTTCCTCGTTGCGTTTTTTTCAATTAATTGTAAACTTCACAATAATTTGACATCTGCTAAAAGATATATTACACTTAATTATGAAGGGTATGAAACTATGACATCTGCTGTTACCAACAAGCAGGTTAGGAGTAATTAATATGGATGTATGCAAATTTGCGGGTGCTCGGTGGTGGAAATTCGATTTTCACACCCATACACCCGCCTCGGATTTTAGAGACGAGATTACGCCTGAATGTTGGCTAAAAGCATTTATGGAGAAGGGAATTGATTGCGTCGCAATTACCGACCATAACAGTGGCGGTTGGATCGATTGTTTGAAACAAAAGGTAAGGGAATTAGAGCGAAGCAGACCTGGGTGGTATCGACCGCTATATCTCTTCCCGGGCGTAGAAATTTCAGTAAGCGGCAATGTACATATCTTAGCGATATTTGATCTTGATAAAAATGGAAGTCATATTGAGCGACTGCTCGGTGCGGTTGATTATCAAGGCAATGCGGGCGATAGCAATGCCATAACAAGTAAAAGTGTCCCTGAAGTTGTTGATACAATTGCAGAATGGGATGGTATCGCGATTCCGGCACATGTTGATAAAAGGAAAGGGTTATTCCATGAATTCCAGGGGCCCACTCTGAAAGACGTACTACGGAATGGAAATATTCACGCTATGGAATTGCGTGACAACAGTTACCAGAAACCACAATTATACACAGATGAAAAGGTGCAATGGACTGAGGTCAATGGATCTGATACCCATAGTTTCAGCGACGATAGGTTTGGTACGTTCACTTGGATCAAAATGGATCAACCATCCATAGATGGATTGAAACTTGCGTTGATAGACGGTGGGCCTTCCGTAAACTGTGATATACATTCGGACCCGAATCGGCATACGGAATGTTTTATAGAAGAACTAAAAATTTGTGAGGCAAAGTACATTGGACGCACCGAGCCACTGAAATGTCAATTCAGTCCCTTCCTCAACACGATTATTGGTGGGCGCGGCAGCGGCAAATCCACTTTATTGGAGTTCATACGCTTGACCTTGCAGCGTTCTGAAGAAGTTCCAGAGTTCCTAAAAAAAGAGAGTCGTCAATATTTTCAAGTGGGAAATGACAACTTGCTGATCGAGAACAGTAAAATATTACTGATCTATCGTAAAGGCGGGATGCGTTATCGTTTGACCTGGTCTGCCGAAACAGTTTACACCTCTTTGGAAGAGGAAAAAGATGGTGTTTGGCAATCTTGTGACGGAGAAATCAAATCACTTTTCCCGGTTTACATCTATAGCCAGAAGCAGATTTTTGAATTGTCTAAGAGTCCGAGTGCGTTAATTGATATTATTGATAAAGCTCCTGAAATTGGTGCCGCAGCGATTAAAACGCGGCATAGGGACTTAGTCTACCGATACAAACAGATTGAAAGTGAACAACAGGAGTTAAATAACAAAATCGCTGAGGAAAATAGACTTCGCGGAGAATTTAACGATTTGGCACGACAAATTGAACAGATCGAAAAATCGGGACATAAGGAAGTGCTGCAAAATTACCGTGAGAGACAGGAACAATTAAGCGAGCTTGATAACTTAGAAATTCAATGGAAAGAAATGAGTGATCGGCTTTCCGAGGTACAGGATAGCATTGCCCCAGCACATTTTAATGAGCAACATTTTACCGGGCACGCTGATTTTTTAGCATTTTTAAGAAAAACAAACAAGAAATGGCAAATCATCCATAATAAATTGAGCGAATTGGCACAGAAAGGAGGATCGATTCTCACCGACTGGCATGGTGAAAAAAATGAGGCGGATTGGATGTGGGCAGTTGAGGCAGATATAGAAAAGTACAAGCAATTATGCTCTCAACTGAAACAGCAGGGCATAGATCCGAACAGATATAACCAACTGTTGATCCAACAAAAGACAAAACAACAAGAGTTACAACAAATTAAAAAATATAAATTACGCCAGAAACAGTTAGAAACCGAAGCGAAGGAGATATTTGGGGAAATTGAAAAGAATAGGGAATCCCTGTCGGAAAATCGGCACAAATTCCTGAGCGATGTTTTACATGACAATCAATTCGTCAATATCAAAGTCAAACCTTTCGGAGAAGATTGGGATAATATAGAGAAAGAGATTCGCGGTATACTCCAGTGTGAGGAGCGTTTCAACAAAGATATTGAAAACTTAAAAAATGTCTATCAGCAGAGCACTGGTGATAAAATTGAAAAATTCAAAGAGGAGATTAAAGGTATCCGTACTGGTGAGAAGGCTGCTATAGATAATAGGTTTGCCAATCATTTAAACAAATTACCCCAAGAGTCTATTAGCGAGCTCATCGTATGGTTCCCCGGAGATAATTTGAAAGTCACCTTTGGTCCCGATCATCAACAAATAGAACAAGGATCCCCTGGTCAAAAAACTGCAGCGTTGCTTGCCTTTATTCTATCTTACGGAGATGAACCGCTTTTGCTAGATCAGCCTGAAGACGACCTAGACAACGAGTTAATTTACAGTTTGATCGTCCACCAGCTGCGAGAAACAAAAAGCAGACGACAAGTTATTGTTGTGACCCACAATGCCAATATCGTAGTCAACGGCGATGCCGAAATGGTTTTACCTCTTAAGGTTGCGGGCGGTGAAACTCGTATACGACAAGCTGCCAGCATCCAAAAAAAAGAGGTACGGGATGCCATATGTAGTATTCTTGAAGGTGGAGAACAGGCATTTGAGCAGCGGTATAAGCGTATTCATCTGAGGGATTAACGATGTTAGTTGGTGTGACAGAACTCATTGAAAACATATTTGATCGAAGACTCAATGATTGAATTTAAAGGATTGCTACACTAAATCATGAGAAACAACAATATCATAAGAGACAACGATTATCTCTTTTCAAAAATTGACTGGTTTTCCACTAATCGTTACCAGCGTGCAGCGTTGGAGGAAGAAGTTTCCGTTTTAGATGGGAATCGGTTACTTAACACATCGGTAGACGATCTTTGCGCGTATTTTGTTGAAAAGTACCAAATTGACATTCCAGTCCTCAATAGGAACGAAATTGTGGTAGACTCATATGAAACACAAATTGATGTCCGCGGAGATATAAGGTATGCCATAGACGATTTAACTCAACCATTTTATGTTCGTGGGACCGAAATCGAAGTTACCGTGCCATTCAGTGGTGAGGCCGAAGGATTCACAATTCAACCAACAACTTACTCATTTAATCCGCCACGCGGTGATGTTAGAGGTGAAATGCTTATCCTTTTTATTACAGGAACGAATCTTGAAAGTAACAAAGTCCGCCAAGAAATTGATAACGAATTGGATAGGATTGGTAGTTACTTAACTTCTCTTCGTGAGAGCGCAGACAAACTGAACAGTGAGCTTGATTCAATTGCTCGTCAATGTATTGAACAGCGTCGCGAAAAACTCTTGGCGGATCAAAACCTAGTAGTCTGTCATAATTAGTTTGATAGTTAATCTAAAATCTGGTATCCTTAGACTCAAGTCCATAAACCTGATAACTTGGAGTCTCTTATGCCAGCGAAACAATATCCCGTTATACTTGACCAGAGCCAACGCGATTATCTCCTTGAGTTGATCACTTCTGGCACTGAGTCGGCACGAAAACTGACCCGGAGCCGTATCTTATTGAAAGCCGATGAAGGCGAGTTTGGGCCCGCCTATCCTGATAAAGACATAAAAGAAGCTGTTGAAGTCTCCCTACCTACTATTCAAAGAACTCGTAAAACCTTCGTGCTTGAGGGACTCACAGCTGCACTGACACCTAAAAAGCGTTCAAAGCCATCAAGACCGAAAAAGTTTGATGGCGAAAAAGAAGCACATCTGATCGCTTTAGTTTGTTCACCACCGCCGGAGGGTTTCTCAAGATGGACGCTGCGTTTATTAGCTGATAAAATGGTGGAACTCCACCATTTTTCAAGCGTTTCTCATGAAACGATAAGACGCACGCTAAAAAAAACGAACTTAGACCTTGGCTAAAACAGCAATGGTGTATTCCACCGAAAGCCTCGGCAGAGTTCGTCGCTGCGATGGAAAACGTCTTAGACCTTTATCAGCGTCCCGAAACTATCGCATATCCTTTGGTTTGTGTCGATGAAACGAGTAAACAACACATTCAAGAAGTTCGGCAGCCCCTGGGCATCGTTGAAGGTTCACCGCGTCGATATGATGCTGAATACAAACGCAATGGTGTTAGCAATCTATTCATGATTTTCGCACCTCTTTTGGGGTTTCGACATGTTGAAGTCACCGACCAACGAACAAGTATAGATTTCGCTCATATCTGTAGAGATTTAGTAGATGTACATTTCCGAGATGCGGCAAAGATTATGCTTGTTTGCGACAATCTGAATACGCATAAGCCGTCTTCGTTGTATAAAGCTTTTCCGCCTGATGAAGCTCGGCGTATTGCTGAAAAGATTACGTTTCACTATACACCCAAGCATGGGAGTTGGCTGAACATGGCGGAGATTGAACTCTCCGTGCTGTCTCGGCAATGTCTTTCAAGAAGGATAGCCGACCAAGACGCTCTAAAACATGAGATCCAGACATGGCAAACTCAAAGAAATGAGCAATCTGTGACTGTGAAGTGGCAATTTACCACGGATGACGCACGTATCAAACTCAACAAATTATATCCATCACTTTAGATGTGACAGACTACTAGTTGCGTCTCTCGGCTTCAAACTCAAGCAACGCCCCGATTCTCCAAAAACATATGTAGCACCAGAGGTGCGCCGGAAAATCACACCGAAACTGCCGCCTGCAAGTTCGCTACCGTATAAAGCAGAACCAGCCTTGGATGAAGCAGATTATGAACACATACTTGAAGTAATTCAAAATATGACTCAGGTCATGGAGCGCAGCCCTTCTGCCTTCTCGGCGATGGATGAAGAGTCGCTGCGATCACATTTTTTACTCCAACTAAACGGTCACTATGAAGGTCAGGCAACTGGTGAAACTTTCAACTATGAAGGAAAAACCGATATTTTGATTAGATCCGACAGAAAAAACATCTTCATTGCTGAGTGCAAGTATTGGGGAGGTCCAAAAAAACTAACAGAGACAATCAATCAGCTTTTGGGTTATAGTTCTTGGCGAGACACTAAGGTGGCAGTGATTGTTTTCAATCGAAATAAGGATTTCACGAACGTATTGGAAACTATCAAATTGACGGCAAACGAACATCCTAACTGCAAGCGCGAATTAGATTTACCCTCGGAAACCTCTTTCCGTTTCACCTTTTCACACCGTGATGATGCAAATCGAGAGTTGACGTTGACCATAATTGCCTTTGATGTTCCAAAATGAACTACGGTCAGGAGTCCCTACAGAATTGCTGTGATGTGGGTGCAGGAAAATAAAACAGACGAACTTAAACCGAGGGCGCGTCAGAATGTTATCTTGGAATTTGATTGTTTTTTTCGATTGGAAACGGATCGTGTGCGTATTCTTTGATGAAGAAGATGTTGAATTACGATCAGACATTTACGGAATATCCTATGCGCCGATGGATGAGCACGGAGCATGGAAAATGAAATTGGCTCAAGAAATAGCATCTGTTGGTATAACGGTTGATATGAACAAACTCCTACGGATTGGATAAACTCGTAGAGCCTCACACTGTAAGAAAGGAACACTCATGCCTACACTCGACTTCAAAGGCAAACAATTCATCTACGGACACCACCTCACTGTCCCCGGCCGCATTCTACAGATAGACACCGCCAAATCTCTCACTAGCAACAACAATCCATTCCACAACGACAGCCTGATTATCCATGGCGACAACCGGCGTGTGTTATCTGTAAACAACTACGGATCCCATCTCCATGCGATATAGGGCAACATGTTTAACCCTTAATTTTCTCAAACCCCGTAAAGGAGAATAAAATGAAACGGCAAAAACGGCAAAAATGGTATGAAATGGAGTGGGCACAAAAGTATTCGCGAAAATGTTCTCACAAGTATTGGGCTGCATCGAAGAAAAAAAAGGAAGAAATGAGAGAAGAGTATCACCAATATCTCCAATCGGATGAGTGGAAAACAAAGCGAAAAAAGGTTTTACAAGCGGCGGGAGGCCGATGCCAGCAGTGTGGTGCAGCCGCAACGGAAGTCCACCACGAGAATTACCATGAGATTTACAACGAATCCATCACAAATTTAACGGCACTCTGTACAGATTGCCATCGGGAAAAACATCCAAACAAATCGAAATCCAAGCGGAAGTCGGAAGGCGAAGTCCGCTAAAGAGAAAACGGTGGCAAATTTATCCTTGAAAGTAGCACTCTTCAATCCTTATTATCCGTTTCATGGTTTCTCTTCCACAAGACCGTTTTCAAGTAGAATTTGAATGGATCCCGGCGCGGACTCGGTGAGCAACATACTCGTGTGATCCCAATATTGGTTTGCAAGCTGTCGCAAAAAGTGGTATAATTCCGTCATATTACTGATAATCAACTTAATTCTTAAGAAGGAAAATTGGTTTAGATAAAAAATATCCATTCAATATTTTTACAAACAGGGAGATTACCATGAAGAAGAGTTTAGAAAAAGTCATGTATATGGGCATTGGGGCTGTTATCGCCCTTCTCAGTTTCAGTTTCGGAAACATCCACAGAAACACCGCAAATGCCGAAGGAGAGGAATCTATCGTTGACCTCATCCGATGCAGGCGATTGGAAATTGTCAATGCAGATGGGCTAAATAACGTTATCTTAAGCTCAGATGAACAAGGCGGAAGCGTGGAGGTTTACAGTGAAGAACTTTTGTTAGGTAAAGTAAGACTTTCAATTAGTGAAAATGGAGGCGAAGTGTCCGTTCACGGTAAAAATTATAAAGATCTTGCCTCACTTTATATTAACGACCATGGTGGAAAAGTGTCCGTTAGGACAAAAGATGATAGAGGCGGTGCTGTCCTTGGGGCTAATGAAGACGGTGGAGTTGTAGGCATTAGCGGGAAAGAAGGGAAAATAGCATTGCTTTATAACAATAAAGACAGTGCAATCATGGATTTTTACGGTGAAGAGGGCCAAAGATTGCGCCTTATGATGACCGATGAATTTGGAGGAAATGTGGTGATTTTCGGTAAAGATAAGCAAAGTGGTATATTTCTTAGGACCGATGAATACGGCGGGGGCATCGCCATCTCTAACAAAGCGGGTAAGGTTGTGGGACGATTCGGTGTCACCGATATAGGTGGTGGTCTGCTCAAGACGCACGACAAGCACGGCTACAAAACTGGAAGCGTACCATAAGTCTTACAAGATGTGTTTTATCGTAAAACCGAAAAACGATTTGGCCTTTTAGGGAACAACATCTTTTCCTTTGCTGGCGAGGTTTAGAAACTGCGCTTCTACCGGGCTTGGGGCGAAAATTTAACCGAGGGATCGGAATCTGAGTGGTTCTGCCTACTCCAATATGGGTTTGCAAGCCTCGTCAAAAAATGGTATAATTCCGCTATAACTAAACACAATACTTTGGAGATTACTTTTGAATATTGATGCATTAAAAGGGAAAACGGTGGGTGCTGCTGTTTCAGGTGGCTTGGATAGTTGCACTATTACTAAGTGGTTGGTCGATAACGGGGTCAACGTCGTCTGTTTTACGGCAGACCTCGGTCAACCCGACGAACGGGACGTTTCGGAAATCCGGGACCGGATGTTGGCGTGTGGTGCTGAAGAGGCGGTTATTATAGACGCGAAGGACGCACTTGCGGAAGACGGTATCCGCCTCATCCAGTGTCAAGCGATGTATGAAGGTGGTTATTGGAATACGACGGGCATTGCGCGCCACGTTACGGTAAAGGCACTTCTACCAGAGATGGAGAAACGCGGTATCTCTATTTTAACGCACGGTGCGACCGGTAGAGGCAATGACCAAGTGCGTTTTCAACTCGCTACGAATATGCTGAATCCGCATTTTGAGGTTTATGCGCCGTGGCGGGATCCAGCGTTTCTAAAAGTGTTTGGTGGTAGAAAAGAGATGATAGACTTCTGCCAAGCGCACAATTTACCGATTACTGCGACGCACGAAAAACCTTACTCAACCGACGCAAATCTGCTTGGACTGACACATGAAGCCGGACGACTTGAATCGCTAAAAACGCCAGCAGGTTTTATCAATCCGGGTATGGGGGTTCATCCGAAAGACGCGCCTGATGATGTAGAGCATTTTACGGTTACCTTTGCGCGTGGAACGCCGGTTGAAGTCAATGGTAGTCCTGTTACAGCCCTTCAGAGTCTGCTGGAAGCGAATCGTATCGGTGGACGGAATGGCATCGGGATCGGTATTCACACTGTTGAGAACCGGTTTGTCGGGATCAAGAGCCGCGGGGTCTATGAATCTCCGGGGATGGAATTGCTTGGGACGTGTTACGAGTACCTACTCCAACTGATTTTAGACAGACGTGCGCGCCGCCACTTTGATAGTGCGGCACCGGTAATTGCTGAACAGATTTATCAAGGCTACTGGTTTGATGCTGCGACACAAGCGTTGCTGTCCTCGATCCAACCGTTAACCGATTTGGCGAGTGGAACAATTACGGTAGCACTCTACAAAGGCAATGTCGCATTTCACGCCGCAGGTGGTGCGCAGCATTCGCTCTATTCCGAGGAGACCGCGTCTATGGAGGCGATCGGCGACTTTGATCATGCGGATTCGGAAGGGTTTTTAGCAGTGCTTGGCGTAGGTGCGCGTGCATCGGCTGTTGCTGGACAGACACAGGAGTAGCGTTTAAGGCACCTCAAGTTTTGCGAACACTTGTGCGATGATACTTTCAACGTCTTGTCCGTCTGCTTCCGCTTCATAGCTGATGATGACGCGATGCCTTAGTACGTCCATGCCGACGGCGTGAATGTCCTCAGGTGTGACGTAGCCTCGCTCGGAGAGGAATGCTCTCGCCCTTGCAGCGAAGGCGAGAAAGATGGTCGCGCGCGGGGAGGCACCGTATTCAATAAGTGTGCTGAGTTCGTCTAACTGATACGTTTCCGGCGTACGCGTCGCACACACCAAATCGACAATATAATTCTCCAATTGTTCTGCCATATAGATGTTTCGGACGACTTCTCGAAACCGGAGAATATCGTCAGGTGAAATCACTGGATGGATGTTCGGGATCTCTTCGGTTGTCATCCGTCGCAGGATTTGTAATTCCTCAGCATGCGATGGATAATCAACCTTAATCTTGAGCATAAATCTATCTACCTGTGCTTCTGGTAGCGGATAGGTGCCTTCATGCTCGATGGGGTTTTGGGTTGCTAAGACGAGGAACGGATCATCAAGTGGATATGTCGTGCCGCCAATCGTGACCTGCCGTTCTTGCATGGCTTCAAGGAGCGCGCTTTGGACTTTCGCGGGTGCGCGATTTATCTCGTCTGCGAGAATGACATGGGCGAAAATCGGTCCCTTCTTCGTGTAGAAATCGCCTTGCTGCTGATCGTAGATGAGCGTCCCGATCAGGTCTGCTGGGAGTAGGTCGGGGGTAAACTGGAGACGGTTGAACGATGCGTCAATCGTCTGTGCGAGTGCGCTTACGGCGGTTGTTTTTGCGAGTCCGGGTACGCCTTCGAGAAGGATGTGACCGTTGCAGAGCAATCCGATGATCAGTCCTTCCAACAACGCTTTCTGACCGACAATGACTTTCCCTGTTTCTGTGAGTATTTGCTGTACAAGCCCGCTATCTGCTTGGATGCGAGCGTTCATCGCTTCTAAATCGTAGTTCTGCAATTTTTAATTTACCTTGCGGAAGAACAGCGTGAATTTGGGTACTTGACGTGCCTTCCTTAAATCCGCCTGCGCCGTTGTTGCAGGCTGCCATTTTGGTATTGCCAAGCATACGACCCTGTTTTAATTTTACCTTGCGGGAGAACAGCGTGAATTTGGGCGGCTGATGGCTGTTAACTAAAAAACGGTTGTGTTTCGCCTTCTTGGAAGGACTGTTCAAGCCATGGATCCTTCGTTTTCTGTCTGAATTCAATGACTTTTCGGCGCATTTCGTTGGCTATGTTTTGTAACTCTGGCACGTCAATGAGGTTCTGCGATTCCGCTGGGTCGTTCTGGATATCAAACAACGCCTCACGACTCTGTTGTATAAAATCGGTGCGTTGGCGTTCTCCAAGTTGTTGGACGTTGTCGTTACGGACGGCTGTCCATGAAATTGAGCGGAATAGATCGCTTGGTAGCGGTGTTTCGAGTTGATATGCGAGATTACGGACGTATTTGTACCGTCTGCCGCGTAGTACACGGTAGGGGTAGTAATTTGTTACCTCGTGGAAGCAGTGGGAGAAGTAGGTTTCCTCCCATTCGCCGTTTCCGGGATGCGCGCTATCGTCTTCAAGGATAGAGAGGATTGATCTACCCGGAAGTGCATCATCGCCCTCGGGGTGTTCGACACCGCACCAGTCTAACATTGTCGGACAGAAATCTACCCAGTTGAGGAGTGCTTGGTTGTGGAAGCCGCGTTTCTGTTGCGTCGGGCTGGAAATAAGGAGTGGACAGTGGTGTCCGCTGTCGAAACTTGATGCTTTCGCACCGGGGAATGGCATGGCGTGATCGGTTGTAACAAAGACGAGGGTTTCGTCTGCGCGTCCAGAAGCGTCAAGTGCGTCTAAGACCGCGCCGACGACGGCATCCCACCGAGAGACGCTTTCGTAATAGTCTGCGAGGTCTTCACGAACTGCTGGTACGTCTGGCAGAAAATTCGGTACGATAATTTCATCCGGGGCATAAGAGCCGGGTTGAATGCCTGCAGGGGTCTGGTCGTTTCCGAAGCCTTTGCCTGCGCGGTGCGGATGCGTACTCCCGATATGGAGATAGAAAGGTGTATCTGTATTCTCGTTGAGGAATTGTGTGACCTTTGTTGCCATGTCCGCCGGACTTCGAGCGTTGACTCTCGGTTCAAAATCGAAGGGATAGACGGTGTCTGGTGCGACGTGTTTTTTTCCGATACACGCCGTAGCGAACCCGTTTGCCTTTAGGATTTTTGGTACGGATTGCATATATTCATGCGTGCGAAATCCGTGGATTCCGTGGCAATGTCCGTATTGTCCGTGTGTGTGGCTGTGTTGTCCGGTAAGGATGCATGCGCGACTCACGGCACACGATGGACTTGTGCAGAATGCCTGGTCAAACACGACACCACGTTCTGCGAAGGCATCGATATGTGGTGTTCGGATGACATCATTCCCGTAGCATTTTGCGATACGGCTCCAATCGTCAGCGATGACGAACATTACATTTTTGTAGGAATTGTTCATAGTTTTCCTTATTTGGGGCACAATTATTCAAAGAGTTGTGAAACCGGACAGACAAACCCCGGCACGACGTTCTCACCTGTGAGTGTGTCTTCATAAGTCAGCAGCGCGATATCTCTTTCGGAACGATAGACCGTCACCGTTTCGGCGCGGGGATCCAGAACCCAGACAAGGCGCGTTCCGGCGTTCAGATAGGCAAACGCTTTGTCTACAACACGCCACTGAACGTCTGTCGGTGAAAGCACCTCAATCGCCAAGTCGGGCGGTATCGGGAAACCTGTATTTTCGTCTCCATCCAACCGGGAAGTTGACACAAACGCAACATCTGGTTTCAGACCCCGTTCATCCACCTGAAAAGTTGCCTCTACATGGACCTCCCCTAACTGATTCTCATCCACGTGCCGATCCAAATACCGGATGACCTTAACACTAACCTTGCTATGTATTCTCGTTGGTGGCGACATTGGCACTAATTCTCCTTTGACGTACTCGTATCCGTCTACATCGTTCTCAAGAAATTCTGCCAATGTCATGGAGACTTCTTCCGGTGAGCGAATCCCTTGCGCGACTTCGTGAAGTTCTTGTTGTGTCATGTTTTATTCCTCTGTGCCTGAGTGCTCTGTGGGGTCTATTGTAACATCTGACGTTGTGTTTGTGAAGAAAGAGTTTTCGTTTACATAAGTTGACGTTCTTTCGCAAGATCGCGAGCGTGAAGAAACACCCAAGCAAAAACACTCGCTCCTACAGAAGAGAACATCCGTATATATAAAGTGAATCTGTAAAACTAAATGCTCCTGTACGGGGTCATGAACTGCAGTGCGTTTTTTGCTACACCAAGCCGCCGCGTTTTCTTAGGAACCACTCAAATCCGAGGAGTGCGATGACCAACCCAAAGATAAGCGGTATATCCCAGATATCGACATCGGTTATTTTTGAGGTTGCGCTTTCCACGAGTGGTATCTGGTTAACGAGCTGGTCTGCTTCCACCATGGCGTAATACTTCCCGCCACTCCCTTCAGCGAGCGTTTTGAGAAGTGGGACGTTAAGTTCGGCGTTACTGAATTCGGCATAAGATGCTTTCACCTCGAAGAGGGTCTGTTGTTCGCCGAGGTTTTCGCTGTCAAGGGTCCCGGCTGCAGTGACAGTGTATTCACCGTATCTGTTCGGAATAAAACGGGCAGTGTAGCGTCCATCTTCACCGAGGACCTGTTCGAGTCTTAATTCTTTGCGTTTTCCGGCTTCGTCAATCACCACAGCTCGAATTTTGGCGTTATTCGTCAATTGGAATTGTGGGTCTGTTGCGGTGACCTCAATCACGACGGGTTCTTTCAGTGTATAGGCTGTTTTTGCGATGTCGAGTTGAATATGTTCTTTCGGTGCGGTTGTTAACCATCTTGCTGTTTGTCGCCAGAACCGTTCATGGCTATCGTCCTCAAGGGGTTCCAGCATTTGCCATCGCCACGAAGTGTGCGGTGTGAAGACCATCACGCGTCCGGCGTTGTAATTATGGATTGCGATGAGAATCCGATTTCCGAATTCGTTCCGATCCGTCGGATGTTCCGCCAAGATGAGGGCACCCGCCTTGGCGCGTTTGACTTTGCTATACCCTATGAGGGGTACAAGGTCTGTCCAACGTTTCAGATTATCCACAGGGTTGTCAGAGAGTGCCATCAAATTTTCGACCTTCCCTTCTGGTGTCAGTTGCAGTTTATATCCTCTGTTTTGGGCGGAGGCGCGTGAACCTGCGCTTAATCTGGGGCGTCGTTCCGGTAGGGGTGCTGGCGGGGGTCCGAGTTCTAATTCTATTGGTAAGCACTGCGCAATCGGTGTGTTGATATAAGATTTAGCGAGTTCGTGATTTCCTAAAGAGTTGGAGCCGCCTAACATAAGCAATCCGCCGCCTCGGGTGCGTACGAACTCAAGCGTATTTTCAAGCTGCGTCGCTGTAAATTCGGAGGCATCTACATTGCCGAAGATGATGGCATCAAAATCAAAGAGTGTCTCTTTATCATCTGGATAAAAACCGAAGTCGTGTGCCATTTCGGCTCGTGTGCCCATGTAGTGTCGTCCTTCACTACTGGTGCTTGTCAAAATTCGGTCTGTTAATTGGATGTTAGGGTCTTTTTTCAGGGCGCGTTTTATCTGGGCAAGTTCGGCGCGAGGCCTGCCATCGACGAACAGGATTTTCACACGTTTGGTAGGTGCGACCTTCAAGAGAAACGTCTTCGTGTTGTTCTGTGGGACTGCTTCTGTTTCGTCTAACGCTGCGTGTACCTCGAATTTTTGGGTTCCGGCTTGGCGCGGCGTGAATTTCAGTGCGACGCGTTGTGTTTTTACGTCGGTGGTTGTATCTGTTCCACTGAATTGCGTTATCCAAGAAGAGTCTTCATCCATATTAACAGGTTCTGTTTTCAGGATCCGTCCGTTGCTAGTGAGTTGGAGATTAACCTTTTTTCCGTTGAACCCTTTCCGTTTAAGGGTTGCCCATATTTCAACCGGAAAGTCTTCTTCAGCTGTGCGCGGGACATCGAGTTTAACGATTTCAAGGTCTGGTGTCCCTGCTTCTGAACCGACACCGACAGTATGGATCGGAAGTTTCCGCTCTCGCATTTGCATTGCGAATTTCGTTGTGTCGGCACCGCTTCTATCTACGCCATCTGTCAGCAGTACGGCACCGGAGAGCGGGATGCCTTGGAGATCGTCGAGTGCTTCGTTTAGAGCCTGTGGGATGTCTGTGCTTTCGCCTTCTGCGTTGGTCAACGGCTCGCTTGGAATACGTTTTGCTGTGGTGTCAAAAGCGAAGAGTCGCACCTTGAATTTGGCGTTTAATTGTTCGAGGAGACCATCTCCGTCAGTAAAAAGTAGGTTGTTGACACGCTGCATCCGTGTCTCTGAATTAGCGGTGTCTGTAATTTGCATACTCTTGGACTGGTCAACCATGACCAATAGATAGGAGTCGTCGGGATTTGTTTGGTAGATTGTTAGGAACGGTTTGAGTAGGCAGAAAGCGAGCAGACAGAGAACGACGGCACGGAGAAAAATTAGAAAACCGCGGAATCCGCGTTGGATGCGTCCGTGTGTGGTGCGATATGACCATATCGTTGCGGCCATAAGTGCGACAAGCAGAACAGCAATTAGAAGCCCTGGCAGCGGTACCCCAAACGAGAAGTTTCCTTCTCGAAAAACGTCGATCGGGTACTTCATTATTTTTTCAAACATTTTTTACCTACGTTCGTTTGGAAGTTGTGTCTGTTGTCCACAACGATCTAAATTTTTTGTCTCCAACTAAAGTGTTAAGAAAATTTTAGCCCACTTTACGACTTTGGCCTGTGTGTGCGGACTCGTGTAAGGCATCAATAACACGCATATTTCCGAGTGCATCCGTTAATGATAAACGGGTTGGTGCGTCTGTTTCTATTGCGTGACAAAGGTCCAAAATCTCAGCAGCGTACGGATTCACACCCGTAACTGTAAAGGTTTCACCGTTAAGTGTAAAGTGTGCCTCACCGTCCGAGTTACCCCACGCGCTCTGAACAGAGAGTGTTCCCTCCGTGCCTGTGACTTCGTAAGATTCGCGCCACGTCCACCCGAAACTACAGTCGAATTGTCCGGTAACACCGTCCCCAAAATCTAAAGTTCCGATCAGGGTTTCCCAGACGTTGTTGATCGCTTCAAATTTACCAGTTGCCCAAACGGATTGTGGTTCGCGTCCGAGGAGATAACGGATGATGTTGATGCAGTAGCATCCTAAGTCCATGACTGCGCCGCCGCCGAGGTCGCCTCTTAATCGCCAGTTCTGCCGGTCTGCCTTCTGAATATGGGCTTGCGAGCTGCGCCCTAAACCGGTCGAGAAGGTCGAGCGAGCGTAGCGAATCTCGCCAATTCCGCCTTCCTCAACTTTCTGTTTCACAGCGAGGGTCAACGGGTGATGTCGATACATGAACCCTTCCATCAATAAGATGTTCGCGCGTTCTGTAACTTGGATCATCTGTTCGAGCTGCGTGACGGTGACAGCGATCGGTTTCTCTACAAGTATACCTTTAACACCAGAACGTACCGCCTCTAACACATTTTTGAGATGGCTTGAGGGCCAGGTAGCGATCACTAAGACATCGGGCTGCTGTTTTTCGAGCATCTGTCGAAGGTCGTTGTAGGTATTTTTAACGTTGAATTCAGTGGCGAAGCGCGCGAGGGATTCAAATTTCTCGTCGCACGCGCCAACGATTTCGATCTCTGGCAGGTTACGCCATGCGTTGCCGTGTGCGTGAGAGATGCCGCCGCACCCGACAATTGCCACTCGGTGTTTTTTTGCCATGATTTTTAGTTCTATGGATTCGGGGTTCCAAACCCCTCCTACAATGGATTGTCTTATAGCGAAGCAATCTCTACGGGTCGATTTTCTTGGGCAGACAGGTTTGCTGCGAGCGATATTGCGAGCGTTTTGACGGCATCGCTGTATGGACTCAAAATTTGAGAGCCATCACCGCTACGGACTGCCTCTACGAAAACTTGATCAATCGTTGGTCCGGGTTCTGTTTTGTCCACCCATTCGCCGTTTTCATGTACCGAAACTTTTGATGGATTCCAATTCAACAGCTCTCGTTCATATAGGATATCCAAGACGTTGGCGTTTGACCAATCGCCTGCGTACGCCCAGGCTGCTGTAAGTGAACCGACAGCGCCGTTGCTGAATTGGAGGCTAACGCTGTTGCTGTCTGGACAATCGATCTCTTTCAATACGCGGTTCGCCTGCATGGCGTAAACCGATTCCACTTCGCCAGCGAGGTTACGCATCATATCGATTGTGTGTGTCGCTTGTTCAACCAGCTGACCGCCAGATTTGTTCATCTGTCGTAGCCAACCATCAGGGCTACCGATACCGGTGCCACACCAATACTTACCGACGACCATGTTAATTGTCTGGTCCTTTAGGATCTCTTTTGTGATCCGAGTTGAACCGAGGTAACGGAGTTGGTAACCGACGCAGGTTATCAGTCCAGCTTTTGTGACGGCTGCTTCAATGTCACGTGCGATGTCCATACTGATTGCGACCGGTTTCTCGACGAGGAACGGTAAGCCGCGTGCGATAACGTCAAGTTCGGGTTGCCCGTGTACAAAAACAGGTAGACTCAGATAGATTGCATCTAAGTCGTCGCGTTCGAGCAGGTCTTGGTGAGCGGTGTACGGATCTGCGTTATGTCGTTCAGCGGCACTTTGTGCGCGTGCTGAATCGATGTCGCAGATACCGACGATGCGGGCACCTTCGATTCCGGCTAATTGGTTCATGTGCCCACTTGCGTTACCACCAGCGCCGATAAATCCTATTTTAACTTCTCTCATTGCTACCTCAATTTTGTAGGAATTACGCGATTTTTCTACGTGTTACCTTGCGTAGGCGAGGTTTCAAACCCCGCCTGCATTCGGGTTGCGTAAGTCCTGTTCTATATAGATTTGGACAGAATTATTGTTGAAAAGTCCGTGCAATTTAGCGTGCTTTGAAATTAACTTGTAGTGCTTTTTCGATGTCTTCGCGTGGATGGACACCAAATTGCGTTTCAAAATTTCGGTCGAATGCCTCCTCTTCAGCCGAGTCGGCTTCAAGTGGGAGTTCAACCGGTTGTCGGTTCATCTGGATGGATCGATGTGCGGCGATTACCATCTCCTGATCGGCTCTGCCCATTTTACCTGTCCATAGCGGTTGTGTATCCTCTCGCACAGCGCGTGCGATGCCATCAAGCATCGTCGCTAATGAGATGCCGCTTTCTGCTATGTTCGTTCCGTGATAGGGGTTTACCCATTCGACGGTTCCTCCGAGGGATGCTGGCAATTCGACAAAGATACGTCGCAGCGTGCCACTGTCACTATATTCTCTTTGGAATTCATAAGTCTGTGCTTTTCCACCATTGAGTAGGTCTTCATCTGTGCAAACGTTGACTGTCTCACCGCCGGTGGCACTCTGATTTCCGTTAGTGATGATTGTGCCGCGCTCGCCACAGACCTCAAAACCGACGAGTTTGTTCCGTCCGAGACAACCGTTCTTGTTTCCGACCATGGCGATGCCGAGTCCGCCGTTATCGAAATCTACAGCATAAAACTCAAGGTTTTCGCGATTGAAATCTCGCTTTGCTCGGTCAACGTAGGGCGTAACAGGCATTGTATGTCCGATACTGCTGACGGATCTCGGATTCGCATCCATCCGGCACCGTATTGCTGCGAGTCCATGGTAGCCAGTCGTTGAAAAGAGCCGATAACACTTGTGGACGTTCCCTATTACGCCTTCTTGAATGAGTTTACACACGAATTGTTCTACAGGGACAAACGGGAAGTTCTCGGATGTCTGAAGTTTCACGTTATTTTCGGCAGCATCGGTGATCATCATATCCATCAGACCGAGCGTCGGTGCGAGTCCTGTCTCTACATTGTGTGGTATACCACGTCGAGAGAGGTAACACGAGATGATGTGATGTAGTTGGATAGGTACGACAACATCACAGACATCAGGTGAAATTTCATCGACCATTTTTCGGACATCGGTATAGGCTTTAACGCCGAATTTTGGCGAAGCTTGCAAGCCGATATTGAGACGGGCTGCACCTGCCTCTGCGGATTCTCGGTGTGCATCACACACAGCGACGATCTCAAAGGTGTCTTTTAAGGTTGCTGCGGTTGATAGATGCCCTGCGCCGCGTCTGCCGTGCCCGATCAAAGCATATTTTAGACGTGACATTTCAGCCCTCCAACTCCAGATTGTGCGACTGTTTTATCGTGTTGTTTGTGATCTTGTTACCGGTTTTGCAAGGCGCGTTGCATTATAAAATTCCGTAAGATTTTCATTTACTGCTATTTTAACTTGATTTTGCAAGTAAAATCAAGTATTATTTTAAATAGGTAGAATTCAGTCTGCCGTTACGGTTGAAAATTAGGTCTACGGATGCGTATTTCAAAGGAGGGGTGCAGGTGAAAAAACAGAATAGGTTCAAGATCATCGCTGCAAGTATCATGTTGCTGGGGGGTATGGTGTTTTTGGTGGTCGCTATGACGAGAAGTACAAGTATGCGGCATTTTACGCCAGCTTTGCTTGTGGCAGATGGCAGCAGCGCAGATAAGCAACAGGTACAAATTGATGGACTCATTGCAGAGGGAAGTTCTCAATGGGATGCCGCTAATTTTGTGCTGACGTTCGCGATCCGCGACCGAGAGACCGATGCAACGGTCAATGTCATCTATAAGGATCAACTTAAACCGGATAACTTTACGGATGGCGGTAGCGTTTTCGTTGAAGGCGAGTACGATGCCTCGCAGAACCTTGTTGTTGCGACGAAACTTATGACGAAGTGTGCCTCGAAGTACGATGGTGCAGAGAATGCCGTGTCTACAGATGAGACTTCGTACAATTCTTCAGAATAAGGGAGTCCTTATGTTCAACGATACCCTTTTAAGGAGGCACAGCAACGCATGACTGCGGAAATCGGACAAGCCGGTATATTCCTCTCTGTGCTTTCGTGTTTGTGGGCGATTGCGTTTCTTAGCGTCGGGTTACGGATGCGAAATCCGCATGCGATCCAGAGCGGTCGGAACGCTGTTATTGCTACCTTCATTCTTATCAGTATTTCGACGGGTGCGCTAATCTACGGTTTTTTGACAGACGACTTCTCAATGCGCTATGTTGTTGAGGTATCAAGCGCAGCGCAGCCGTTATTTTATAAAATCACTGCACTCTGGGGACGGATGTCCGGCTCCCTCCTTTTCTGGCTCTGGATTCTCACGGTTGTCGGTGCTATTGTTGTCTGGCAGAGCCGTCAGCGCAACGAAGAGACACACGATACCTTAGCAGACCACGCGCTGATTCCAATCGTTGTTGTCCAACTCTTCTTCGCGATTCTTGTCACAGGTTTGATCGAAGGGATTTATAACCCTCTCGCTCGGTTTCCAAATGGACAGGTGGCAGCTGACGGACAAGGAATGAATCCGCTTCTACAGACACCGCTCATGGCGATTCATCCGCCAACCTTATATGTCGGATGGATAAGTCTGACCGTACCGTTTGCGTTTGCAGTGGGTGCGCTTACATCGGGTCGAGTCAGCAGCGAGTGGATACTGCGTACCCGGCGGTGGACGCTTTTCTCTTGGATTATCTTGACGCTCGGTATCGCGCTTGGTGGTCATTGGGCATATCGTGAACTTGGATGGGGTGGTTATTGGGCGTGGGACCCCGTTGAGAACGCATCGTTTATGCCGTGGCTCTTGGGGACTGCGTATCTACACTCTGTGATGATCCAAGAGAAGCGGAACATGCTTAAATTGTGGAACATCCTCCTGATTACACTTGCGTTCCAATTCACGTTATTAGGGACTTTTATTACTCGGAGCGGTATTATCACATCGGTGCATGCCTTTGCACAATCTGATATTGGTGCGTATTTCCTCGGTTTCATTTTAACTTCAACTGCTGGTGTTATTGGACTTATCGTCTATCGTTGGAAACGTCTGAAGAGTGCGAATCGTCTTGAATCGCTTCTCTCGCGTGAGAGTGCGTTTGTGCTAAACAACTGGCTTCTGGTCGGTTTAACTCTGATTATTCTCTGGGGGACGTTGTGGCCGGTTATCTCTGAGGCGATTAACGGCGAAAAATCCTCTGTTCCTGAAGCCTTTTTCAATAAAGTCGTTATTATTCCCGGGCTTTTACTTCTATTTTTGACAGGTGCTGGCCCGATTATCTCGTGGAAGAAGATTACGGCGAATAATTTCAGGCGACTGTTCGTATTTCCGCTTCTGATCGGTTTAGTTGGCGGTGCTTTGACATGGGGGTTCCTCGCCTTAATAGGATATGCTTTCCCATTGTATTCGGTGCTCTGTAGTTTTGCAGCTGTCTTTGTGCTTGTCGCGATTTGTGCTGAATTTTATCGAGGCGCGAAGCTTCGCGCCAAACGGCAAGAGACCTCCTTTTTCAACGGTTTGAACCTGCTTATTCAGCGGAATAAACGGAGGTATGGTGGATACATCATCCATATCGGCATTGTTATCCTGTATATAGGGATTATGGGGTCGAAAGGTTACTTTCAACTTGAATCGAGAAGTATGACGCTCGGCGAATCCATGGAGGTCGGCGAATATCAACTGACAATGCGGGACTCGTTTCAGAAGGATTATGCGAACTATCGCCGAACTACTGTTGTTTTTGATGTCGCCAAGGATGGGAAACAGATAGGCAGTATGGAACCTGCGCGCCATTTTTACTATCGGGTCGGTCAAGGCGAACAAGATACGATAGAATCTGCTATCCGGCATTTCGGTGTTAATGACCTCTATGTTGCTCTCGGTAATATTCCGCCAGATATCAAGGCAGGTGGTGTTGTGAACGTACAGGTGTATCACAACCCTCTCGTCGGTGTCGTCTGGATCGGGATTGCTGTGATGGTGTTGGGTGGAATCGTTGCTATGGCGGAAAGATCTGACCGGAGTCAAGAGACTTAAAGGTGAGGGTTGGGATTATGACGGCTCGAAGATTTTTGCACAATGCTTTGTCCGACAAATGTGTTATCCGTAATTTGGCTCGATTTATTCTCATTTTTGTTGTTTGTAGCGTCATGGTTACTGGACACGCGCAGACGGAAATGGATCCGAAGAACGTAGAAGATCCGGCATTTGCGTCTGATCTGGAGGAGTTGCTAACGACGGTCTACTGTCACTGTGGTTGTACGCGGGAGACCATCAAAGTTTGTGTGTGCGGCACGGCACTTGCGATTGAAGCCTCCTTTAAACATGAACTCGCCCAAGGTAAAAGCGTTGAGGAAATTCGCGCAGCCTATCTTGAACAATATGGACCCCAGTTTTATGCGGTTATGCCAGCGGAAGGTATTAACGTACTCGCCTATGTCATGCCGGCGGTTATACTTGTTCTCATCGGTGGTGTCGTTGTCGTCGTGCTTCGGAGGTCAACTCAAGCGTTAAGAACAGCGGAGGTGCAAGGGACATCGGAGCCACAGGTTTCTGATGATGCTGTGAAACAGGTTGAGGCTGAACTTGAAAGGTATAAGCAGGAAAATTAAGTATAGGAAATTTTTCGTGCGGAATAGATCGGTATCTGTGTTTCATAAGGTAGTGTGTTCAATATGTCTTTTCTTGTGCTTTTATGGATGATAATTCTTGGTGTTGCGCTCCTTATCTATCTGGGGTTCCCAATTTTCTCAAAAACGGGTTCGCAACTTGTGGCGACTTCAGAAGATATTATTGCGGAGCGACAGCGAACACTCGTTCAGGAACGTGAGCGTAGTTACGCCGCACTCGCGGACCTCGATGAAGATTACGAAACAGGCAAACTCTCAGATGCTGATTATCAAGAATTGCGCGAGGAACTTTTGCAAGAGACGGCACAAATCATTGTGCAGCTCGAAAGTGAGTCGCAATCTGATGTAGAAGCGGAGATTGAGAGATTTAAACAGCAACAACGTGGAAAATAACATGCATACGAGCAAATTTTCATTCAGTATTTTGAGGGGCAACTCGCAATATTGCTATCTAACCGAATGGTGTATGTGCAGTTTGTTGGGAGTTGCCCTGATTTTTTTCTATCTTCCGACATCTCCTGCGCAGACGACGGAATCTGGCAATATCGTAGGTGCAGTTGTTGACAGAAAGCTTGAGAAGCCACTCGTCTCGCATTCAGTGACGCTGACTATTCATAGGGGCGAGGGTACTGAAACCCAGCAGGCGTTGACAGATGAAGATGGCAATTACCGTTTTGAAGGTCTACCGCTTGATCCGACGGTTCATTACACTGTTTCGACTGTTTATGAAGATACGGATTATACTGAGGCGGACGTGGTTTTGTCGGCTTGGGCACCGAATATAACGGTTGATTTCAATATCGGGGCGTTTACGGATGACAAATCCCAAATTGGGATTAAAATGCATTCCTTTATCATTGGTCCGCCGCCTGAGGGACATGCGCCCGATGGTGCGGTTACAATTATCGAAGCGGTCGGCATTGAGAACCGTAGCGAGCTGCCTTTTCAAACGAGGCGTGGTGCGGAGACAATTGGATTGCATTTGACCCTACCGAAGGGGGTTGAGGGATTTCAAGCGCATTCACCGGCAGCACTCACGATGGATTTTGCTACCGATGAAGTCATCCTTAAGACACCGCTACCGCCTGGGGAGTTGCAATTAGGTTATACTTATATTTTTCATGTTGAGAGAGATAGGTTGAATTTATCCCGCCGTTTGGATTTTGATACGGCGCAATTCATGTTTTTTATTCCTGATGGTATCGGTTTAGTGCCAAACGCCAAATTTTTCGGTGCGCCGAGACGCGAACAAATTCATAACAATATTTATCTTATTTATCAGAGTACCCCTGAGAAAGTTTTCAAGGCGGGTACAACGATTGATTTAGCACTTGATGTCAACATGAGTGCGACCGGTGGTGCTGTTCCCGGTCAGCGTTCTAATCTCGGACAGTTGATTCTTATTGCTGTTGCGGCGGCATTGACTGGCGGCTTTTTTGTTGCTGCGCTTTTCAAACTCCGTGCGGTTAACAATAGCACGGCACCTGAGACCGATGATACTTCAATATTACGAGATTCGGGCTGGCTTCGTAAACTGAACCCGGATGATCTTGAGCATGCCCGTGTCGCAAGGCTTGAATTTATTACGCATCTTGATGATAAATACGAGAGGCAAGAGATCTCGGAACGCGTTTATAAACGGTTGCGCCGAGAACAGACAGAACGCCTCACCGCACTCTTAGAACAACAGAAAAGGGGAAACAATGCATAGCAAACACCGCATCGCTAATTTGATCGTTATGTTAGGTCATTTTGATGAAAACGTTCGGGACACCGCGAAGTCAGAATTGATTGCTATTGGTGAACCGGCGATTCCACAACTCATCGATGTCCTTACCCAAGAGTGTTGGCATATATCCGGGTATGGTGCTGAGTTCTACACTCACATAGAGGAGTCCGCGATTCCAGTCTACATGGAACAGATGGCGAATAACGCGTCGGATGTTTTGGCAGAGATCGGCGAGTTGACTGTCCCCGCGCTGACGGCGGAACTGACAAGAGCTGAACGCGAGTTTTCTGAATGGTTTTACAAGTACTTGCGTCCGGAACAGACAGACCGCCTTATCACAATGTTGGCGTATGTTAAGAAAGGCGAGTAGATGGACAACGAGAGCATTATAGCTGACTTAATCTATGATTTAGAGGAATTAGATGACGATATCCGTGAGGCTGCGAGAGAAGAGTTGGTTGCTATCGGTGAACCTGCGATACCGCAACTCGTTGAGGCACTCGCTGATAACCTTGGAGATGTGGTTGAACAAGCTGCTGATGTCTTAGCAGCCATCGGTGAACCTGCGATACCTGCGCTTGTTGATGAGATGGCGATTGCTGATCGGTACTATGCCATGGCTCTGGGTGATACGCTTAGCCGTATTGGTGAACCGGCAGTGCCGGTTTTGGTTGAGGCGTTATCTGATAAGCTTAATGAAGATTTTCGCGAATATGCGGCGCGTGCGCTCAATCTGATGGGGGGTGCGGCGATTCGTGCGATACCTGCGCTTATCGAGGCTTTGAGAGATCCGTCGGATGATGTTCGGACTTATGCTGCGTACACACTTGCTAAATTGGAGGGTGCGGCAGCGGAAGCGGTGCCTGCGCTTATCAAGGCACTTGACGATGAAGACGAAGAAGTTAGAAATCATGTGGTTTTTGCATTAGAAAAAATTGGAACCCCGGAAGCGAAACAGGCACTTGAAGCGTTCAACCAGTCGTAGTATTCTTTTCTGATTTCTCCATCAGGTTTTTCTTGGTCGCTTGTTGCCTTGCTCCAAGAGTATCGTCGGCGCGATGTGCTGGAATATCATTGGGAATCTGGAAAATTGCCGAGGCAGGTTATTGTGGCACAGTGGGAGGTGACCCGTCGTCATCTAAATAGACACACTATGATCGGAGGTGTGGGTTTATAAAATCTGCTATATAGTGCATTCGTTGAGACTTAAAAAACTTGAAAAAATGAATAAAATGTAGTATAATTTAAAAAAGTAGAATGTTTATATGTGTTCATGAAGAATGAAAAAAAGGTGCAAATATCGCAATGTAATTAATAAATGAATCAATTTGCTTATTTGTCCATCCATCTGATATTGCTACATTGATTGAACCAAACTGTGGCGTATTTGCGGTATCAGAATGGAATACAAAAAATTATTAGAAGGGAGCCAAGATGGCAAAGTACGATTTTGCAATCGCCGTAGGAGGGGCACCCGGGCAGGGGATCGAAACTGCAGGCAAAAGCATCAGTCAAATCTGTGCCCGGTATGGGCTGAACGTTTTTAGTTACACCGCCTATCAATCACTCATCCGCGGCGGTCATTCCTTCCTGACTATCCGAATCAGTTCTGAACCTGTTGCGAACCACGGTGACAAGCTTGACCTGATTATTGCTCTTGACCGAAATAGTATAGAGAAGCATCTACCGCATGTCTCACCTGGGGGCGCACTCATCTATAACAGCGATGATGTCAAACAAGAACCGGAACGTGATGACATCCAGTTGTGTCCTATCTCTTATAAAGAATTGACGAATGATCCGGATAGAAAAAAGATCATGCTGAATGTTTGTGCATCCAGTGTGGCTTTGCAGTTGGTAGGTATAGATTTATCAGTGCTTGAAGACATCATCGTTGTGTCATTGCTCAAACGCAAGGGTCAAGCGGTAGTGGATGCGAACATCGCTGCTGCTCGTGCAAGTTACGATTACGCTGCTGAACACTTTACACCGTTTGATGTCCAATTTGAGAAACAGGATCCGCCATTGGCGTTCGGTAATGGTAATATGTTGATGGCAATGGGCGGCGCGGCAGCGGGTGTCAAATTTTATGCTGCCTATCCGATGAGTCCATCAACAGGTATTCTTCACTGGATGGCCCCGAACGCTCGCGATCTCGGTATTATCGTCCGGCAATGTGAAGATGAAATTAGCGTTGTTAACATGGTTATCGGTGCTGCACACACTGGTGCCCGCGCAATGTGTGCCACATCTGGTGGCGGTTTCGCGCTCATGTCGGAAGCGATTGGTAGTGCGGGCATGATGGAAATTCCGATTGTTGTTGTTAATGTTCAACGCGGGGGTCCCTCCACAGGTTTACCTACCAAAACAGAGCAGGGCGATTTATGGCAAGTTCTCGGCGCGAGCCAAGGTGATTTTCCGAAAATTGTTGTTTCACCTACCAGTATTATGGACGGATTTAATACGATACCTGAACTCTTTAACCTCGTTGACAAGTTTCAGTGCCCTGGCATGGTACTCACCGATTTGTCGTTGGCGGAAGGTTACACGACATTCCTGCCGGATTCTATCAATTGGCAGCCGAAAATTGACCGTGGGGAATTAATCACCGACCAAGGGCAGACAGATGGTGAATATCTGCGTTATCAAATCACAGACAGCGGGATTTCGCCCCGTGCTATCCCTGGCACGCCTGGGCATACGCACGTTGTTGCTACCGACGATCATGATGAAGATGGCGGTCTAATTAGTGATGAATTCACGAATCCGCACAAGCGTCGCGATATTATGGAAAAACGGCAACGCAAGATGGAAGGTATTGTTGAACTCCTCCCGCCCCCGACTTTTGAAGGTCCTGAAGATGCGGAAGTCACCCTGATCGGTTGGGGTTCCACGCATAGTGTGATTAGTGAAGCATCGCAACAGTTGAATGAAGCTGGCATTGCCACGAACCATATCCACTTCAAGTGGCTCTATCCGATGGATGAAGATGCCGTCAACGAAGTGCTTTCAAAAGCTTCCCACGCCATTATAGTTGAGTGCAACTACACGGGTCAGTTCGCTCGGTTCTTACGGAGCGAGACCGGTTTTAAGGCGGACGGTCACATCCGCAAATACGACGGTGAACCGTTTATGCCGCACCACGTTGCTGATGGCGCGCGCGAACTTTTGAACAGTAAAACAGAGCTTTATGTCCCCTATCAAGAGATTGTTGTTTAACAAAGGAGGATGAATCAGATGGCGAGACGAGCAAGACGAGAAAGACCTATTCAAGGCGCACCTACAGCGAGAGATTTTAGAGGTGATGTTAATCCGGATTGGTGCCCCGGTTGCGGTGATTTCAGTGTATTGAGCGCGTTACAAATTGCTTATGCGAAACTCGGTCGTGGCAACCATGATCATCTGACTGTGAGTGGGATTGGGTGTTCCTCTAATCTCCCTGGTTATGTTAAAACGTATGGCATGCATACGTTACACGGTCGCGCTTTAGCAGTTGCAACGGGTGCTAAATTTGCCAATCACGAGTTGAATGTTGTCGTCACGGGTGGTGATGGTGATGGTTACGGTATCGGCGGGAATCATTTCATTCATACGATGCGAAAAAATATTGATCTCCTCTACGTTGTCATGAATAACGAGACGTATGGATTGACTGTCGGACAAGCCTCCCCGACCACTGTGGTAGGTGAGCAGACGAAAAGTACGCCGTTCGGTAATTTAGAGTCCCCTCTGAATCCGGTTGCAATGGCAATTGTCGCAGGTGCGACTTATGTCGCGAGGGCATTTAGTTCTGAACGCGCACAACTCGCGGAATTGATGCATGACGGGATGCAGCACAAAGGGTTTGCATTCATTGACGTTATCAGTCCTTGTGTGACGTGGAAGAAGGAGAAAATGGAAATTTTCGATTATTGGAAAGAACGGGTCCAATCTCTTGAAGATCATGACACAAGTGACAGAGCCGCTGCACTTGCACAAGCGGTCAAGACGGGTCATGAAACGCAGCTTGGATTGTTCTACCACGATACGAGCCGGCAATCACTGAATGAGATGGAACCCGTCTTGGAAAAGGGTCCTATAGCGCATCAACCGCTCGGTATTACGCAAGAACAAGGTGACGCAATCATCCAAAGAATGATGTAAAGATGAACGGAGGCGATGGGTCATTGTGCTTATCTATCCGTTTGATTTGTGATATTGGCTGTCGGGTGGGTTCGTATCCCACCCACCGCCTTTTTTATTGCCAACTAACTATGAGATCCTTCATACCATGCGCCTTCATGCTTCGCAACTCACAAAGGAATTCGGACATCGCCTGATTGTCAAGAATGCCACGTTTTCGGTTCAACCTGGCGAAGTGGTTACGATTTTCGGTCCGAACGGTGCTGGTAAAACGACGCTCATCAAGATTCTTGCAACTCTCCTGAAACCGACCTCTGGGAGTCTTGAGATTCAAGGTACAGATGCGATTGCGGATTTCTCAGACGTGCGGAGTGCCTTGGGGGTCGTTATCCATGAGATGCTCGCTTATCCGGCGTTTACCCCTTATGAGAATCTCAAGTTTTTTGGACAAATGTACGGCGTTCAGGCGTTAGAAGATCGTGCAACGACACTCCTTGCCGAAGTCGGCTTGCAACGCTTTACCCACGAACCTCTGCACATCTTTTCACGCGGCATGACACAGCGTTTTATGATTGCCAGAGCCCTTCTTCATCATCCTTCTGTGTTATTATTCGACGAACCGTTCTCTGGATTAGATGCTTCTGCGAAGCAGTTTGTTTTACACCGTGTTGCAGAAGAACAACAAAACGGCAGAGGCATTGTCATCACGACACACAATACGGAGTTAGGCTATCTCGTTGGAACACGGTTTTTCTTTATGATAGATGGCGAATTGGAAGAGGTCGCACGGAAAGACGAGATTACGGCGGAGGCCTTATTGCTTATGTACGAGGCGCGGCTTGCGCTTTGATGATTGCGTTTTCGCTCCGTTTTCCTTCATCAGAAAGGTTCCTCTGAAGGAATAACTAACAGGTATTCTGGTAGAAATTGAGACACACATGCAGGCACTTCGTCAGATTAGCACGTTGATTCGCAAGGACCTTGAGCTTCAATTTCGTTCAAAAGAGACGCTGGTCCTCATCTTCGTTTTCAGCGTGTTGGTTGTCCTCATTTTTGCTTTTGCGTTTGGTCCGATTTTTCCGGAGAGAGCGGAACGCGGGAAATTGGCTGCCAGTGTACTCTGGACGGCATTTGTTTTCGCAGGCATTATCATCTTGAATCGTTCGTTCGTCATAGAACGTTCCGACAGTGCTTTGCACGGCATTCGGCTAACCGGTGTTGACGCGAGTAATCTCTATCTTTCTAAAGTTGTCAGCAATGTTGTGTCACTGTCTCTGTTAGAGATTGTCATTACGCCTATTGCGCTTCAATTTTTGGATCTGCTTAATGTGGTGCCGGTCGGTGTATTACTGAAACTGCTCGGCGTACTGAGTATCGGTACGCTTGGATTTTGTGCTGTCGGTGTGCTGTTGGCTGGGATGTCTACAAGCACAAGCGGCGGCGAAAGCCTGCTCTCCGTTATTCTACTTCCCGTTGTCGTTCCAATTATTATTGGTGGTGCGAAATGCACCGTTTCACTTTTGGTGACAGGGGCAGTGGATAACTGGTTTTGGCTGAATTTGCTTATCGGATGTAGTTTAGTTTTTTTGGCATCCGCGTATTTACTTGCGGGTGTGGTTATTGAGGAATAGGACTTACGCACAGCGCGGATATTGAAAAATGAAAGGATGGGATGGAAGGAATGAAAGGATGGAAGACTCCGCTCCACGCTTCCGATCTTCCAGTCCTCCAATCCTGTAAGAAACGAAGGGGTTTTGCGTAAATCTTGTAAAAGAAACAATTGATAAACTTCATAAGGAGAAAAGATTTGTCAGAAATTATCCATATTCATGGGCGCGAGATATTGGACTCGCGCGGTAACCCGACAGTTGAGGTTGACGTTAATTTAGCATCGGGTGCGTTCGGACGCGCTGCTGTCCCTTCTGGTGCTTCTACAGGTGAACACGAAGCAGTTGAACTGCGTGATAAGGATGCCGACCGTTATTTAGGAAAAGGCGTTCGGAAAGCGGTTGAAAATGTCAATACTGTCATCGCTGCTGCGCTTGCAGGTGAAGATGTCTTTGCACAGAGTGATATTGACGCTGCTATGTGTGAACTTGATGGTACGGAAAACAAAAGTAAGCTCGGTGCGAACGCGATTTTAGGTGTCTCCTTAGCTGTTGCTAAAGCGGCTGCGGAGGAGGCGGGTTTGCCGCTCTATCGCTATATCGGTGGCGCGAATGCGAAAGAACTTCCGTTGCCGATGATGAATATTCTAAACGGTGGCTCTCACGCTGACAACAACGTTGACATCCAAGAATTTATGATTATGCCGGCAGGCGCGGAAAATTTTGCTGAGGCACTCCGAATGGGTGCCGAGATTTTTCACAAACTGAAAGCGGTCTTACAGGCACGGAATTGTAACACGGCTGTCGGCGACGAAGGCGGGTTCGCACCGGATCTCGGTTCTAATGAGGAAGCGATCGCGGTGATCATCGAAGCCGTTGAGCGTGCAGGGTATGTGCCCGGTGATGATGTGCTACTGGCATTGGATGCCGCTTCAAGTGAATTTTACAACCGCGGCACTGGGACCTATGAACTAAAAGCGGAAGCGCAACCGACGAAATCACCTGAAGAGATGGTTGCCTTTTATATAGGACTCTGTGAAAAATATCCGATTGTATCGATTGAAGACGGTATGGATGAGAACGATTGGAAAGGTTGGAAACAGTTGACCGAAGCGATCGGGGATAAGGTTCAGCTTGTCGGGGACGACCTTTTTGTTACGAACACCACCCGTTTGAAACGCGGTATTGAGGAACAAATTGGCAATTCTATCTTGATCAAAGTTAATCAGATCGGCACCTTGACAGAGACGCTGGATGCTATTGAACTTGCACGGCGTTTCAATTACACGGCTGTCGTTTCACATCGATCCGGTGAAACAGAGGATACGACTATCTCTGACTTGGTTGTTGGGACGAACGCCGGACAGATAAAGACAGGGTCACTTTCCCGAACGGATCGTGTTTGCAAATATAACCAGCTCCTCCGTATTGAGGAAGAGCTCGGAGAGAGTGCTATTTTTGCCGGGGAACGGGTTTTCTACAATTTGGCAGCTCTCCGTTAAGTTAGAACATTTGTATAGGGGCAGCCCTTGTGTCGTCCCAAACCCTGCTTTTCAGAGGTATGTTTTATGCGTGTTTTTCGCCCTATCCTATTCCTGATTGCACTCGGTTTACTCTTGGTTAGTGTCAGGCAATTCATGAAAGGTTACGACGACTGGCAACGGGCACAGCGTGCTGAGGATGTCTATCGTGCAGAGATACAGGAGTTGGAGGCTGAGCGTGATCGGCTTAAACAACGCGTCGAAATGTTGAAAAATGACGAGTTAACGAAGGAGCGGCTTGCGAAGAAACGGCTCGGTTACATTAGACCGGGTGAACGCAAGTTTACGGTGGTTAAACCGGATGCTGTTAGGTGATTTGTAATTGCGTTCAATTTTGTTTTACTTTTTTCTTTCTTCTGCTATAATGGTGGAGAATATGGCATAACATATGATAGTTTCTGTTATGCCGAGGATATTCACCTATTAAATCTTTATTCGCGCTGAACACAAGTTTTGACTAACAATCTATGTGAGCAGGCAGTGATGTCTGTTATATTGATGACACAGACCTATACGCAATGTTCAAAGTAAGGGAGGAGAAACAGAATGTTCAGAAGAAGGAAAACAGCAATGATTCCGACAATTAGTTCCGGAGTTGCAGGACCCCTTGGGGTGTTGCATCTTCCACGATTCTGGTCGAAAGTGCTGATGGATGCTAAGGGTGTACTCCATGAAGATTATCCGGCATGCGGTGCAGGCTTTGATCAGATGGTATTAAATGGGCTCGGGCTGGATAAGGACGCTACGTTGGCGTATATCAGCGACAATTCACCTACTTATCCACAATTTGAAGCGTGGGTTTCGGAAAACGGAAGTTTTGACCAAGCGGCCGTTGACGAACTGAACGCTGCAATTTCAGGCTATAATCACGATGACGATACCCGCGGAGGCATCCTCGGTGCCAGCGGTATTGAGGACGACGGCTCTATTTTAGATGCTGTTAACCTCAATAACCTTGATGACTGGTATGAACTTCACGCCAGTTTGGGTTAGACTTTTAAAATCTTCATGTAGGTGTGTTTTTAAGATTGCCTACATGAAGATGTTTATTTTCCTTCCTAACTATCTGTCTAATCACCCGATTAACAACAGTCCGACGATGAACAATTTCCACAATTGTGCGCTTCTGTCGTTAGCTCAATCGCCCTACCCGTTGCAGAGGATTCAAGTCCTGCGAGTAGGATTTCGGTGGCATGCCGCGCCGTATACACATTTGAGAGTGGTGGTTGTGTTCCTGCACGGATATGCTCGGCGAAGTGTGCGTGCATTCCGCTCGGTGCTGTATCTGAGCAGTCGATCGCTTTCACGTCAACAGGTGCGTGTTCGCGCGTGTAAGAGGTGGGGGTCCACTGGCTGAGTGTTGCACCGTCTTTTCCGGGCATTGTGAATTTGCCTGCTGTGCCGTGGACGCTTGCTTCACCTGTGCGTGCCGGGTCACACCAACTTGTCTCTGCGGTGACAATTCCGCCTGACTCCATCTCAAGTACGAGTGTAGCGACATCTTCTAATTCTGTCGGTTTATCGAAAGTCGAAACGAAACCGGTCACCCGTTTGAAGGTGCCGAGCATTGCGACGAGGCCGGAGACGGCATAAACGCCCATATCGAAAAGTGCACCGACGCTTGCCTGTTTGGCATCGAAGAACCAGAGGTCGTCTCCTGTTTCACCGAAGATGTCTCGGATTTCGGCGTAGTAGATTTCGGGTCCGCCGTGGCTGCTCCGCATCCTCGCGCCGGACACGCGTCCGATTGCCTCTTCGGCGATGAGTTGGCGGATTTTATAGATGGCGGCGTTGAAATGTGGGAGACACATGACTGTTTTACCGCTCGCTTCGGCTGCTGCAACGAATTGGTTCGCTTCGCTCATATCGCCACAGAGCGGCTTCTGCATGAGGACGTGCTTACCGGCTTCCAATGCTTTGACCCCCCAAGAGACGTGCAAAGGGTGTGGTGTGCCGACAAGGATGGCATCAAGTGTATCGTCAGCGATGATAGCGTCGTAATCTTGTGTCCATCGGGGTATATCGAATTCTTGACACTGGTGTTTGAGGCGGTGTTCACGTCTGCCGCTGATGACACTAACTTCAAAATCGGTGCCTTTTGCGAGATCGGGGAGGTGCAATCGGCAGACGATGCCGCCTGCACCGATAACACCAAGTTTTAGTTTCTGCATTTTTTTAATTTTCCTTGCGGTTCGGTTAGGATAAATGATTAATGACGTTGCTTTCCGTATATCCGTCCTCCATTTCATTACGGACTACGTTTTCTTTTCAACCGTTAGACCTTCAAAAACTTATGGACCACATGGGAAACCCGTTTTGCCAACATCAAGAACCGAGCGGTGGCAAATATTTTAAAAAGACATTGCGATAGGCAACAGGTCCATGGTCGCCCTGCAACAGCACTGGACCGGTAGCGGCTTCTTCCTCTACCATCGCACCACGCGTGCAACCCACTACCTCAACATCTTCATGGATTACCTCTCCGTTCCACACGACCTTGACGAAGGTAGCGTTGGCTATCTTATTGCCATTGGCATCAAATTTTGGTGCGCGGAAGGTGATGTCGTAGGTTTGCCACTCACCCGGCGGCTTGCTGGCGTTGACGCGCGGTGGCACACCATCCACCGGTTGATTGTCGATCCAACGACAATAGACACCGCCACAGGTGCCGTAGCGAAGTTCCGTTTCGCCCCAACTGTCCAATATCTGGATCTCATATCTACCCATGAGGTAAACGCCGGAGTTAGAGCCTTGTGGCACCATAAATTCTACATGTAATTCAGAATCACCGTATTCGGCTTCGGTGTAGATATCAAGCGTCCGTCCGGTAACACCGTTGTAAAAAATCCCTTCACCTGCTGTCGTTGTGAGCAGTTTCGCATCGTCTGGATTGAGAGCAACGCTGCCAGCAGCATCCCATTCATGGTGTGGCGCGCCGCCGCGTGCAAGCCAACCGTCCATATTTTTACCATTGAAGAGGTTTATTCCACTTTCGGATTGAGACATCAAAATCCCTCCTTATTTTTTAATCGTGTGAAATGTTAAAAGCACAGTCTGCAGTTTCTCGGAGTAAAAAATGTTGACATATTTCGCCGAATCGGGTATGATATTTACCATTGAGGGTTACCACAGGTAAGCGATATGACCCTTGCGAACTAAACAGAAATTGTATAAGGATAATAGACACTTATGAAACAGGTCTTCTTATTTTTAGGACTATCCGTGCTAATGGGCACGATTATGTTTTTCACGCTTTGCAGTTACGACAGAATTGCGGTACTTCACGCGGCATCTGTGGAGAATGGAACATCTGATTCAAAAACGCCGTTTGCTGAGGGCTGCGATAAGTGTCACGGGAGCGAACCTGCTTATCAAGAATGGCAACAGGCAGGACATTCACACGCGCTTGTAAACCTGATTGAGGGTCCCTATGAGCTGCGCACTTCCTGTCTGAGTTGTCACTCTGGTGGTTATGAAGTCTTCAGCGAGCGCGTCTATCCGGGGCATACTTATAACATAGAGACAGCGGTGAATGCTGTTTCTTGTTCTTCGTGCCATTCCCACACGAGCAGAACCGAACACTTGTTGGTGCAACCTGCAAGGAAATTGTGTGTCAGCTGCCATAAAATGGACTGCGGTTGCGCGGGGGCTGGTATTGTTCACCAATCACAGTCCGAGATGTTCCTTGGACGCGAGGGTGCTGGCGTTAAACGGATGCCCTCGCCACATGTGCGTGTGATGAAGAAGCGTTGTGTGCAATGCCACATGGCAAAAGAGGACCCTGAGGCGGTTGCGAAACACGGTGGGCATACGTTTATCGCCGATATGTCAGTATGCAGTACTGCCGGTTGCCACGATAGTGCGGATAACAGCATGGAGACGAAGTTGCCGCAATATCGTGCTGAAATAGAGGCAAAGATGAAGGCAGTCAAGGCGATGCTTGATGCTGCGCCCGACAAGACTTCGCAAGACTATCTCGACGCAAAGTTAAACTACGACATGGTTAAAGGCGATAGTGGGTATGGACTCCACAATATGCCGTACGCGAATGCGCTTCTCGATTATAGCCTATCCCTGAAAAGCAAGCTTGAATAGCGCGGGGCGTACAATTTTGTTGTAGATATTGTCGATTTGTTACGCCTCCGAACCGAGTTCAGCGCGCAGCGGTACATCTTGGTCTTTCGGTATATAGTAACTCATCGGATCGCTGACGACTCCGATTAATTGCTTCTGGATCGGATTGCATTTGGCGACGAGTTCATCGGGCATTGTGATATAGTCCATCGGTTTGATCCAACGGTAGGCGTAGCCCATAAAGATTGTTTTTCGGGGTATGTCGGACCAGTTGTGTCCGATACCGTGCCAAGTTCGTTGTTCAAAGAGGAATGCGTCACCTGCGTTGATATTCATGGAGATTGCGCCGCGTGCCGATCCGGTTTCGGGATCAACTGCGGGTCTGCCTTCCAATCGGTTGCTTCCGGGTACGAGAACGGTTGCCCCGGATGCGGGATCGGATTGGTCGCTGATGGCGTAAGCGATCTTGAGCATGATACGCGGGTGCGGTTCCTGCATCTCTCGGTGTGAGGAGCCGCCGTCGCGGTGTAGACCGATGCGGTTCTTGACTTTATCTGGCGGTTCTTCTTTGGGTGGCAACACGATCAAGTGCGATGTGATCATCTGGACGTTCCAATTCAACACGCCGTAGGCGAGTGGTACCGTCTTCTGCCAATCCAGAAGTTGGAGGAATGCCTCGTGGTGTACGATGCAGTTCCGTAGGTTCAGTTTACCATTTGCTTCAAGTCGTCCTGCGGCTTCTTCTTTCGCGTAGACTTCGTCAACAGCGGCATCGATTTCCGAGACGACATCGGGCGGTAAGGCGTTCTTAATTAAGAGATACCCGTTGTTTTCGACAAATTCTTTGTGCTGTGGTGTAAATACGGCTGCTTCGGCAGCATCAGTGATAGTATCCATAAGGTTTTCCTTTTAGTGATATTGAAGGTGGCCTCGATCTACAGATCGGGATCCTAATCGTGCTATACATTATACAAGATACAACGGAAATATTCAAAGCAATTTTGTTTCTGTAGTATATGACGGTTGATTTTCAAAATATGCTTAATGTTATATCGTAAGCACGAATGCGGCATGAGAAAAAGGAAACTCGACACAATTTGAATAGACAATTGACTTCAGAACCTTATAGATTTAGAGATCCTTCCGAACAGAACAGTCGAAGTGCTAAATTTGGGGCATCGTGGCGGGCGATTCTACTCGGCACTGCGCTGATCGTTCCGAACATGTACTGGATTTTGGACTCTGCCGGACAGGGTTACCCGACGACTATTTCCCTCTATTTTAATGTCATTTTCTGCATTTTTGTTATCACGGGTGCTAATCTCGTATTGGTACGGATGGTGCCTCGTGTTGCCCTACAGCAAGGCGAATTGTTGACGATTTACGTCATGCTGGCGATCGCTTCTTCATTGGCAGGACACGATGTCCTTCGCGTCTTGATACCGATGATACCCTATGCGTTCTGGTACGCGACACCAGAAAATGACTGGGCCGACCTGTTTCATCGGTATATTCCGGATTGGATGGCTGTCAAGGATAGAACGTTTTTAACGGAATATTATCGCGGCGAAACGACGCTCTACGAGTGGGAAACCGCGCAAGGATGGCTGACGACGACTGTCGCTTGGGGGTGTTTCCTTTGTGCGATGGTATTCCTGATGGTGTGTATCAATAGCCTCGTCCGAAAGCAGTGGACGGAGCATGAAAAGTTGAGTTACCCGATTATCCAGTTACCGCTCGAATTAACAGGCGGCGGTAGAAAAAACTTATTAACGAATAGGTTGATGTGGCTTGGGTTCGGGATCGCTGGGGCAATTGACATTCTCAACGGACTTCATCATCTGTATCCGACTGTGCCGAGTTTAGGGGGTAGACTCTATGATTTACGTCCGTTCTTTACACAGAAACCTTGGAGTGCTGTGGGGTGGACCCCTGTTGCTGTCTTCCCATTCGCGGTGGGTATGGCGTTTTTTATTCCGCTTGATCTGTCGTTTTCGTGTTGGTTTTTCTATCTTTTCTGGAAGGTAGAGCGAGTTTTCGGCGATGCTCTGGGTGTACGCGGTATGCCGAACTTCCCTTTCACAGATGAACAGTCTTTCGGCGCGTATCTCGGTCTGTTTGTTATTGCGATTGTGGCGACACGAAAACACCTTGCACAAGTTGGGCGTAAGTTGTTCAGGAATGACCGAAGCGTTGACGATTCAGATGAACCGATGTCCTATCGAGCGACGACATTGGGGCTCATTGCAAGTCTTATCTTTATCGTTGGATTCTGCAAAGCGGGCGGTATGTCTATCTGGGTGGTTCTCGTGTTTTTCGGTATCTATTATGCGATCTCTACTGCGGTGACTCGGATGCGAGCGGAACTCGGTTCGCCGGTGCATGACTTGCACTTTATTGGACCCGATGAGATGATGCCTCGTATCTTTGGAACACGATTGCTGGGTCCACATAACTTAACGATAATGGCGTACCTGTTCTTTTTTAATCGCGCCTATCGCGGACATCCGATGCCGCACATCTTGGAGGGGTTTAAGTTAGCGGAACGGACAGGGATTTCCAATCGGCGGTTGCTGATCGCGATGTGCGTTGCGATTGTTATCGGGACATTTGCATCGTTCTGGGCGTTCTATCATATTTCTTATATTGAAGGGGCACGCGATTGGTTCGCAGGGAGACCCTTCAATCGCCTTCAGAGTTGGTTGACTTCGCCGAGGGCACCAGATGTACCAGCGATTGTCGCGATGTGTATCGGTTTTATTATCACCGGTTTCCTGATGATCATGCGGATGCGTCTCTTTTGGTGGCCCTTTCATCCGGCAGGGTTCGCTATCTCCAGCAGCTGGTCGATGAACGTGTTTTGGTTTTCGATTTTGGTGAGTTCCGTGATTAAGTGGATTATCCTTCGACACGGCGGTGTGAGCGCGCACCGAAAACTTATTCCGTTTTTCCTCGGTCTAATCTTGGGTGAATTTATTGTCGGTGGTATATGGAGTCTTATAGGTATTACGACGAATCAGCCGATGTATCGTTTCTTGTTTTAGGGTGCGTTTAGTTTGTTGACAACTGCGTACTATAGCGGTTGGATGTAATGGATTTGCCTTGCGATTTCTGTGAAGTCCATGCTCGGGTAAAAGCTTGTACCTACAGGATTTTGCTCCAAAGTTTCGATGCGGGCATAAAGCATCCCTTCTGATCGCAGATAGGCTAACGCTTTTTCAATCAGTTGTCTGCCGATACCGCGGCGTTGGAACTGCGGTAGTACAGCGAGGTTCGGAATACCGCCAATCTGCGTTATGTGATTAATTCGGGTTGTGATATAACCTGCAATCTCGCCGTCAACTTCTGCTACAAAGACCCCGTCTGGGTTTGCTTCTGTATCGTCATCGATATGGGACATTTTGCGTTCTTTCCAGTCCATATCACCAATGCGTCCAAATTGGTCTTCAATATTTTTGTCTATAGAGACTTTCTCGAAACAGATAGCAGTGATCTGTCGAAGGGTTTGCAGGTCGCTGGGTTTATAGTTTCGGATCATTTTTTTCTTTTCTTTATGTAAGACGTGTTTTGATATGTTATACCATTTAAAAATAAATTGCAAGTTTCTTCTCGTTTCGATTCGGATGTGGTTCTTGAAATATCTGCGAAAATTTGTTATAATTGCAAACATCATAATTTTCAGGAGGAATACCGCGTGATTCGTGAAGCAATTCAGAAGGTTGTGGCAGGGAATGACCTAACCGAAGTAGAGATGGTTGGGACAATGAACGAGATCATGGAGGGTGAGACGACGGATGCACAGATCGCCTGTTTTTTGACTGCCCTGCGGCTTAAAGGTGAAACAATAGAGGAGATTACAGGTGCTGCGCGCGTCATGCGTGCCAAAGCCACGCCTGTTCCGACAAAACATTCGTTGGTTGTCGATACGTGTAGCACAGGTGGCACAGGTTTGAATCATTTCAATATCTCGACGACTTCGGCTATCGTTATTGCTGGCGCGGGGGTGCCGGTCGCGAAGCATGGAAACCGAGGTGTAACCCGACAAAGTGGAAGCGCGAATGTGCTGATGGCGTTGGGTGTGAACATTGAAATTGATCCCGAACATGTTGGACGCTGCATTGATGAAGTGGGTATCGGTTTTCTATTTGCACCCGCGTTGCACGGGGCGATGAAATATGCCATCGGACCGAGGCGGGAAATCGGTATCCGGACGATTTTCAACGCTTTAGGTCCGTTGACCAATCCCGCAGGTGCACAAGCGCAAGTACTCGGTGTCTATGCGCCGGAACTCACCGAGATTCATGCGAATGTGTTGAATAATCTTGGGTGCCAGCACGCCTTTGTTGTGCGTGGGGATGACGGCTTAGATGATATGACAACAACGACGACAACGTGTGTTTCGGAACTCCGAAACGGTGTCGTCGAAACTTGGACGCTTGATCCGACGACGCTCGGAATCCCGAAAGCGGAGCCTGAAGCACTCTTGGGTGGCACGCCAGAGGAGAACGCTGAGATCATTATGGATATATTGAAAGGTGAGAAGGGTCCCAAGCGCGATATCGTTGTGCTGAACGCCGGGGCAGCGATTGTTGCAAGTGGGAAAGCGGAGAGCCTTGATGCGGGTATCGCACTTGCATCGGAATCCATTGGTTCGGGTGAGGCACTCGCGAAATTAGAAGGACTGAAGTCGGTGTCCAACAATTAGCCTATTATGGGTGAGGGATAACGGATTGATATTAGACACAATTATTGCTCATAAGCGGAAAGAACTGATAACTGAACAGGCGCAAGTACCGCTCGCGAAGTTGGAAGATCAGATTTCAAACCTTCCGCAGACGCGGGATTTTCAAGAGGCACTCACGGGTAGCGGGACCGTCAAACTCATCGCGGAGGTGAAGAAAAAGTCGCCCAGTAAAGGCATTATCCGCGAAGATTTCCATCCGGTGTCTATTGCTGAGACCTACGTCGAAAATGGGGCAGCTGCCATCTCTATACTCACAGATAGACACTTTTTTGCTGGCGAACTTGACTATCTGCGCGCAATCCGAGAAGTCGTTGATGTGCCGCTGTTAAGGAAAGATTTCACGATTGATCCGTATCATATCTACCAAGCGCGTGCTGCGGGTGCGGATGCGATTTTATTAATTGTTGCAGCGTTGACAGCAACACAGTTGCGGACATTCATGGGTATTGCGGCATCGTTGTCGTTGTCGTGTCTGGTGGAGGTACATACACGTGAAGAATTAGGGATTGCATTGGACGTGGATGCGCAGATTATCGGTATCAATAATAGGGATTTGCGGACGTTTCATACGGACATTGCGACAACGTTTCGGTTACGTGAAGCGATTCCAGCGGATCGGGTTGTGGTGAGTGAGAGCGGTATCTATTCGCGTGAGGATGTGGTGCGGTTGCAAGAAGCGGGGGTTCATGCGATGTTGGTCGGTGAGTCGTTGATGCGGAGTCCTGATATTGGCGAGCAGGTTCGTCGTTTAATTTCTTGAGAGGAACCTTGCACCTACGGTTTTCAGAGCAGATATACAGATTTGAAACTGGATAGAATGCTACATGGAAGTGACGGTAATGCCGTGGCGTTTCAGGAGCGCGGTGGTTACGCCGTCTCCAGATGTGAGTGTGCCTGAGAAGGTACCGTCGTAGATATCTCCGCACCCACAGGACGGACTCCTCGCTTTGAGGATGACGTGTGTTGCGCCGTGTGATTGTGCGACTTGTAAGGTGTGGTGCGCGCCTTTCAGGTATGCATTCGTTACATCTGTGCCATCAGCGGTCATAACTTTTGCCTTGCCGTTTAGGACATCATCTCCATCGCCGCCGACAATCTCTGCTGGGGGGCGCGGTGTTGGCAACCCACCTGCCTCTTCTGGACAGACCGGAATCAGTTGGTCCGTTTCTTTGTGTTTTATAGCTGCCTCGTTTCGGCTGTCGCCACCATCGTATCGGCAGCGAACCCCCAAAAGACAGGCACTAATTGCCACTTTCATCTTCCCGTAATTCCTCGAATTGCTTCATGATTAAATCCGTTTCACCTGCTTTTAGCTGCAAATAGGTATTTTCTAACGCCACAAATATCGTGTGTAACAGCGAATCACGACATATTTCGGTGTCCTGATTTTTTGCGTCTGCGGCTGCTATCCGCACGGATGTTGCGATTTCTCGGAGTTCCGGTGGTAAATCCGCTAAAGTGATATTGACATTAACACCGAAACCTAAGACGAAAAACGATTGTTGCGCCGTGTCGTAGGCGAGTTCTGTGAGTACGCCTGCTATTTTCTTTTTTCCGATACGGACATCGTTAGGCGGTTTAATCCGTGCATCAAGTCCGTGTGTTGTCCGAATTGCACGCGTGATCGCGATGGCACCGATGAGATTTGGGAGATGAATTTGGTCTTGCAGCAATCGGTGCTTAAGTACAACTGACGCGAGTATGCACTTTCCGGCGGGTGCTTCCCACCTTCTACCGTATCTTCCGCGCCCCGCGGTTTGATGTTCCGCGATGACGACCATTCCCTCTGCTGCGCCTGCTTTCCCACGTGCAATGGCAATATCGTTGGTAGAGGCGACTTGGCAGTGGTGCTCAATCTGGTGTCCGATAAAAGCGGTCTGTAGGGGCTGGGTAACCCAGCCCCTACCAAAACTCTTAATATCCATTATGTGCTACTGGCGTAAATGCTTTTCCGCTTCAATTTTCCACTGTTCTGGTGGGTCTAAATCGAGGAAGCGTTTCCATTGTGCCTGCGCCTGCTCGTTTTTTTCCGTATACTCATACATCAAGGCGAGGTTATAGTTCGCTGTCAGGTTGCCCGGTTCGATTTGTATGACGCGTTCAAACTGTTCGGCTGCGGCACCGAGCAGGTCCATGCTGAAGAGGTTGTTCCCATAAGCGAGCAGTGTCGGTACATGTGTGTCGTCTAAATCGAGTGCTTTCTCTAATGCCTCTTTTGCCTTGTTGTAGTCTAAGGCGTGTGCATAGTAGAGATCGCCGAGGCGCTGATACGTCTGGATGGCGATGTTGTCCTCTTTTTCTGCGGGTTGTTGGATAAGTGCTTCTTCGGCTTCATAGTATTGGATCGCCTCTTTCCATGCCTGTTCCCATTCTGCGATTTTTCCGAGATGCAAATGGATGCCTCTATATTTCGGTGCATAAGAGAGCATACGTTTAAATGCATCTTTTGCGGGACGGTGTCGGTCAATTTCGAGGTAGATGACACCGATGTTGTAATTTGCCTCAAGATTTCTGGGTTGCATTTCAGCCACCTGTTTGAAATCCTCTAAAATTTGGCTATACCGATAAAGAGTTTTGCCGATCTGCCGATAGCGGAGTGTGAGCATTCCGCGGTAGAAATAGGCATCTACATAGTCTGGATTCAAGGCAATGGTTCTGGTATATTCCGTGACAGCCATCTCAGCGTGTTTATGATAGTCTTCTCCGAGGGTTTCGGCATGCTGATCGAGGAGGCGTGCGTAACTGTAGTGCCAGTCGAAATTGTCTGGGTTGTAGTGGTTCGCCAGTCCGTAGTATCGGATTGCGTTCTCGCGTTCGCCTCTTTTGTTTTCTATCTCGTCTTGCAAGCTGCGCTTTTCAAAGATAGTAGCAAGCAGATGGTGGAGTTCCGGGTGTTCAGGTTCGATTTCCAGTGCGGGTTGATAAACGCGAATGATGTTATCTTCATCGTTACGTTGGCGATAGATTGCACCGAGCCGGAAGAAGGGTTCTACTTCTGTCGCTTTAACCCCGGGGAGAGGCGTTTGTAGACTCCGTCCTGTGTCGCTTTCAATTAAGGTCGTATCGAGTGCAATCGTTTTTTCATAATGGTCAATGGCGTTGTCTATCTCGCCGTTTTGCTCAAACAGGATTGCCGTGTGGTAGTGTGCTGCGACATCATCAGGACGCAAACGGACAGTTTCGAGAAAGGCAGGGAGCGCGTTATCGGGTTGCTTTAGCGAAAGATAGGACAGTGCCGTGAGGTAGTGTGCTTCGGTGGTTTCCGGCGCGATTTCAATAATTCGTTGTAAGGTGTTGACTGCCTGTTGATACTCCGCTCGTCCGCGATAGAGATAGACCATTTTGAAAAGCACATCGGGTCGTTGTGGGTCTAATGTCAAGGTGCGTTCATAAAAGCGGATTGCGCTATCGGCATCGTCGGTGGCTTCGTAGCTTTGTCCGAGGAGATAGGTGGCATTAACATCCTCTGGGAATAGCAGCAGGTGAATATTTAAAGGTTCAATGGCATCTTGATAGTTCGCGTTGTCGAACGCGTCTTGTCCCTGTGTGATGAATCTATCTGTCATCTCTGGGTTCAACTCGAAGGCACGTCTGAAATAGCGGACTGCTGTGTCTATATCTCCCTGCTGGTGATGAAGTTCACCGAGTTTGAGGTAGACATCATTGAAATTCCCTAACAGGAGTTCAGTTTGTAGGGGCGAGGTGACCTCGCCCCTACTTGTGTCTGCTTCGATAATTTCGATCGTCTTTTCGTAGTGTTTGATGGCGACTTCAAGGTTGCCCGCGTCGGTTTCAATGGTGCCTGCATAAAAGTAGGTGCGTGGGTCGTCGGGAAGGACGAACATCGCTTTTTCTAAAATTGGCATTGCTTGATCCGGTGTCATCAGTCCTGCGAAGTAGGGTTCCAAGGGTTCGTAAAAGGTGTCCTTGATACTTGGCATCAGGGAAAGTGCTTGTTGGTAGTGGTGTAGAGCGGTTTCGGTATCGCCACTGGCATAGAGGCTGTCGCCAAGTGCGAAATGCGCTTGGACGTGCGTCGGTTCAATTTCAATGGTGCGTTGGTACAGTTGAACAGCGCCCTCGATGTTGCCTTTTTCGTCAAAGAGCACTGCAAGGTCATAAACATCTTGTGCGGCGTAGTTTTCGTATTGTGATGCTTTGGCGTATTCTGTGAGTGCGTCGTCGAAGAATCCTTCTATGGCGAGGACTTGTCCAAGTTTAATGTAGGCAGGCGCGAACTTTTTCTTCTGATGCGTAAGATTTTCAAATGCTTCGCGAGCACGGTCAATCTCACCTTGCGCGAGGTAGACGAGACCGATGCCGTATTGTGGGTATTCCCATTTCCGATTCAGTTTTCGTGAAGTCTCAAAGGCTTGAAGTGCTTCTATGTAATTCTGCTGTTTGAGGTGAATTTCACCCATGCGGTAGTAGACCGGGTAATAGTTAGGGTTCAAACGGACACAGGTCTCAAATTCCGCAAGTGCGGATGCGTCTTGTCCCTTCTGTTGGTAGATACCGCCGAGGTTGAAACGTGCCCAAAACATATCTGGTTCGATTTCAAGTGCGTGTTGGAGATAGGAGATTGCAGTATCAAAGGGAGCTTCGGTATTTGTAGCCTCAAGTGCGTGTATGTAACCTAAGCTGTAATAGAAAGCGGACTTCATATTTGGCGTGGGAAATTGCTCGACTTGGGCGTTCTCTTTTGCTGTTTCATAAAGCGTCAGGAGCGTCGAAAGTTGTCCCTGTTCCTGCCATTTGGCGATGAGTTCGCGGTGTTTCTCGGCGGGTCTCTTCTTTTCTCGGAGGACCTTTGTGAAGTCTTTCCTCATTTTTTTAAGTATAGCGGCTTCTTCTTGATTTTGCTCGGCTCGGAGTTCGGGCATAGGATTTGCGATGGCAGCACATAAGATTAACGCTGCAATACCATTTCTAAACAGTGATGTTGCCTTACCGGTTTTCATGAGATGTGTTGCGATGCGGAACAAACTAACAGTTTGTTCTACAAAAGAGGGTTTTATTACCAGAAAGGGTATTCGTAGGCGATTTGGCGTTATTTTTTTCATTTTGTTTTCCTTTGTGATTTTCTATTCTGTTTTTATTTTCTCGATTTTAGGAGGCGTTCAATTTTTGTGCGTGTCGGCATAGACGGTGTCGCGCCGATAACAGTAACGGCTGCTGCGCCTGCGGCGTTTGCGAATTCGACTGCTCTGTGTAAATTCTCGCCGCTTGCCAAGGCGGTCGCGAGTGCACCACAAAAAGCATCACCTGCGCCGGTTGTATCTACGGGTTGGACAGGCAGTGCGGGGATAAGTTCTGAAGTCGTCTCTGTTAACATCAAGGTACCTTGTTCGCCGAGCGTTAGGACGACAGCACTGTTTTCGGTGTCTGCCATCTGTTCGCGTAGCGTCTCCGCCGCGCGACGTGCGTCGTCATGACTGTTAACCTGCATCCCTGACAACAGTTCTGTTTCGGATTGATTTGGGGTGAGAATATCGACATACCCCAAAAGACTGTCCGGTAGCGGTTGTGCGGGTGCGGGATTTAGTACCACTGTTCCCCCGTGTTGTTTGGCGATTGCTGCGGCGTGTTCGGATGCCGCGATCGGTGTCTCTAATTGTAAGAGGAGAACATCCGCGTCTGCGATGCAGTCGGTGGCGGCATCTATATCTGCTGTTGTGAGTGCCATGTTTGCGCGCGGTACAACGATAATACTGTTGTCGCCATCCGGTTCGACAACGATAGTCGCTATACCGGTGCCGATGTCTCTCCGTCTTGTGATGAATTTGCTGTTGATCTGTTCCTTTTTTATCGCGGTGAGTAACAGGTCGCCGAAAGGTCCGGAGCCGATGCTTCCGACGAGGGAGACTTCTGCCGCTAACCGTGCTGCGGCGGTAGCCTGATTAAAGCCTTTTCCGCCTGTGAAGATGTCAAAGGCATCGCCGATGATGGTTTCGCCTTTGTCAGGCCTCCGGATTGCGTGACAGACGAGATCAATATTCAGGCTGCCGACGACGGTAACTTTCGGTGTTGCACAGTTCATCACAACTTGTTCCTGTCCTTTTAACGATTTTAGACAATTATAGTTGACATGCAATACTATTGTCAAGGGATTATCGGAATTGGCGGTTATATCCGTGCGTTGAAATCTGAACTGTGATTTCTGTGATTTATATGAGGGTTGGGGGATTGTGGGGACTGTGTTGTCTCGCGGCGGAAACGTTATCTGTTGTGTGTGTTATTAACTTTCAGCGCGCCCCAGAGCGTGGTGAGTTTTTTCGCTGGCTCCACGGCGTACCCTTTGCTGCTCGCCCAATCAAACTCGTATAGCCCCCCAATATTCTCAAATAATTTTATATGAGGTCCCTCGTTGATGGGAGCTGCAAGTAGACCTTTGGCGTTATAGACAATATATTTCCCATCCGGTGTCCATTTGATTTTGCTAATAGTTCCAAGAGTTGATCGTATTGCGGGTTCTATGGTTTTTTGATCCTCCGGGTTATCAAGTGAAACAATGTGAATATTTTGCGGTTCTACGAAAGGTGTGCCAACAAAAGCGAGTTTTTCACCATCCGGCGAGAAGGCTGGGAACCTCCCAAAATCACTAATCTGTGAAGTTTTTCTGGTACCAACATCAAGGGTATAAATGCCATGATCGCCTTCAACATCGTAGGCTATCATCTTCCCCTCAGGTGCCCAAACGGCATGAACTGCTTCAACTTCTTTTAAGAGTCTGGCTTTTGGTACTTCTTTCTCTATTTCACGATTTGGAATGAGATATATGCCTCGCTTTGGTGGGGGCGCTCCGTCAGTATGAAAGTTCGTGAAGATGATATCTCCATTTTCCGAAATGTCAAGGTCCAGGATCTGATCAAACCGGTGCTGTGTTAGGTCGCGCGCTTTTTTATCTGGATGTCTCCTATTTACAAGAAAGACCTCAAAAAAAGTAAATCCAGGGACAACGGAATGTCCTGCTACCATGACGACGAGGGGGCCGTTTTCTTGCGCGGCAATTTCATAAATCTCACTCGTATATTTAAAAAGCATCCGTGGGATGATTGTGTCCTCCAAATTGGTAATCCACAATTCGCTGTAATCATCCCATGGATATGTATAGATGACTGTGCCAGTAGGCTCCGCTTGCGTTGTGAGGGGCAGATGGAAAGCCAAACATAGACAAAGATAGTTGAAAAAGTATCTCATGAGGTCCTCTATTGTTCTGACGGTGTTTTTGTATAGTTTTCGATTTCCATAGGGAATTCGCCTAAGTCGATAATGTCGCCGGCGTAGCTTGCAAGCCAGAATCTGCTATTATATAGTAAATCCTATAAATTATTTGAATATGTTTCATCAAGATTTTCTCCTTTAGTTAGGGTGTGTACCGAGGAGTTGGCATACGAGTTCTTCCCTCACGAGCTTCCACATACTTTTCCCACGCGATATCAATTCTTTCACGCGCATTTATCAGGAACGCCTTAACGGATTCCTTTTCTGCATCACTCATATTGTTGAGATACTGCCGGCGTTCTTCTGCAGACTTGTTCAGGTAGTAATCATCGAAAAACTCATAGTACTCCGCCCTGGCTTCCTTCAATTCATGAGATGCTGCCCAAAACTTCTCCCAGTATGGCTTATGCTCCTCCACGTACCACTTTGCCAACCGGTCAGCATCTTCCCAGACCGCCTCGTGATTTTGCGAGTCTGGATATTTATTGTAATGCCGTGCGACGTAGTTGTCCCGCACCCGGTCATAGCGCGCCCGTTGTTCCGCTGTCAAATGCGACAGAGATGCTTCGTAGACTTCGAGATCTACACCTATGGGTTGCTCTTCGGGGGCATCGGGAACCTCTAAAAGTTCAGCGTGTTCGACCTCCCATGCATCGACGGGGGCACCTCCGCTTTCAGCGTGTTCGACCTCCCATGCGTCGAGGTAGTCATCTCCGCTTTCAGCGGTCTCACCGGGAGGCGACTGCTTCACGGACTCCGAAGCAGGTTCAGGCGTGACAGCCGTGAACACTTTCACAGGTTCTTGGCTGGCAATGTGCCGTCCCCAAAATGTGCTACCGATCGCAACACCTATCAATATGAAAACAATCGGTATCCAAATCTTATTTGCGAATAAAGAAAAACTCCTTTTCATGAGATTTCTCCTTCTCTATCTGTTGAGAGTTCTACGACACGTGCGCAGTGTGTCGTGTATACAGTAATGCATTTGTCATTAGGTTCTCCTATCATTGTATCAAATTTAAGAATTAATTTCCAAGAAACACGTTTTTTGACATTCAGGTACAGTTTCTATCCAAACGATAGCGTTTGGGTGAACTTCGCAACAGTTGCGAAGTTCCTTAGTTGATTGCTAACATTGATTGAACAGGAGTCAATTTGTGTCGGCATTGGGTTGAAAAGTTATCTCTCCTTCTTAACCATTGCGGAGACAGGATCCGCTGGGTTATCCCTTGCGGCTTTCTTCCAGCCTGCTATCACACGGTTCACTGTCTTTTCAACGGTAACACGAGAAACACCGAGTGCTTTTGTAATCTCCGAGAGCGATTGTCTATTGAAGTGGCGTTCCATGATTTTCCGATCTTTCGCCTCAGGAAGGCAATTGATCAACGCCCCTAAGTTGTGTACGATGGGTATCACCCACTTGCCGATGCGTTCCAATTTTTTCTGAACGGCTCCAGCGGTCTTTTTCTTATCCGCTTCAGAGGTCGAGTTTATCACTTCTGCTATCTCTTTGGGTCGTAGTTCATCAATTAGCAGGTCTACGATTTCTCTGTCCTGATCTTGGAGGAGAAGGAGGAGTTGTGCCTCCAGAAGCTGCTTTGCTTCGGCTCGTTCAGCATAGGTTTCTGAAAGAGATGTTGCGGACGGTGCGGACCTTTCGCTGATAGACAAGTTGTCAAGCCGGACGATTTCCAAGTTTCGCTTTTGGCGTGATTTTCTTATCTTGTCAATCATCAGATTTTTCGCGACCGTTACCAACCACTCTACCAATTTCTCTGGCTCTCCGATCTGCTTTCTCTTGTTGAAGGCTTTAAGGAAGGTGGTGCTGGTGATTTCATCGGGGTCTACGACGGTATCCGGATGCTTCCATCGCCTTCTATTAACTATGTCAAAGACGGTCTGGTAATGTGCCCTGAAGAGTCGGCGAAGTAGTTCACGCGCTTCTTCCTCATCGTCCGTTTCTACAAATCGCTGATTTAAACTCACATCGTTCACTTTTCTGACTACGCACCTCACTTCTTTGAAGATAAAGTCTTCTTTGAAGATAAAGTTATGATTGGCTTCATATATAATCACGAAAGTTTGGGGTGAATTCCGACACAATATATATTTTTTTTAAAAAATTGTGTATTTGTACAGAATTTGCTTTTTTAAGGGTGGAAGGATAAAAAATGGTCTGAATGGTAACACGGGGAAAAATCCGCCAAGACTGCACAACCTAACAGGTTATGCTACAATGGGACAAGACGACACAATTCGATAGGTTATGGGACGATGGCAGTTTTGGCTTGCAAACTGCGTCAAAAGTTGCTATTATGCACAGAAATAAAAATAGGTAAGTTTTATGAACTGAAAGAGGGTGCGCCGAGACGCTGATGAATTCTAAATTAAAGTATGTAATTGCATTTTTAATCTTTCTGGTACTCTGCTCTGTTTTCTGGTGGCGTGCAGGACAGATGAGCAGCACTGAAACGCTTTTGTGGTACAGTATCATCCCGCCGCTGCTTGCTGTCACGTTAGCAATTGTGACGGGTCGGTTGTTTCCGAGTCTCTGTATAGCGGTCGGTGTTGGACTTCTGCTCTCATGGTATCAAAAAGGTGTCACGCCGAGTAATTTCTTGACGGAAGTCGTCTGGTTTGTGCGTGCTGTGAGTGTCGGAAATGATGGGATAGACCTCTTCAATTTTTGGGTGGTACTGTTCGTTTGTCTAATCATGGCGACGATCTCTGTAGTGGTCGCCTCCGGTGGTATCAGTGGTGTGGTCGTCTATCTTTCTCGGTTTGCGAGAGGTCCGCGTTCGGCGCAATTTATCACAGGGTTGATGGGGATTGTTATCTTTATTGGTGACTATTCCAATGCGATGCTTGTCGGACCGACGATGCGTCCGTTGACGGATCACCATCGTGTCAGTCGTGAGAAGTTGGCGTTCCTTGTCGATTCGACAAGTGCACCGATTGCAGGTCTCGCTTTTGTGAGTACGTGGATCGGTTATGAGGTTGGACTCTTTGAGGATATATCAGGGACGCTTGGACTCGGACGTGACGGGTATTCCATGTTCTTTGATGCGCTCAGTTTTCGGTTTTATTGTGTCCTTGCGATCGTTTTCGTTATCGTCAATGCGTTAAGTGGTAGGGATTACGGACCGATGCGGACAGCAGAGACGCGTGCGCGGGAGACAGGAGACGTTGCTGCCCCAGATGCGGAAGCCCTCGGACATGCTGTGTCCTTTACCAGTCTCCCGAACGCCGTTGTCCAACCTTTGTCGGCGGTCTTGCCGCTTTTCGCTCTTTTGGGGTTGCTATTGGGTGGGTTCTGGATAGATGGCAACGGCACGGGGTCTATTCTCTCACTGACTGCTTGGCGGAACGCGCTTTCGGAGGCGAACAATGTTATGGTGCTTGCGAGTGCGGCGGCAAGTGCGTTTGTTATCTCGATTATATGCGCACGCTGGCTCTCGAAACTGCGATTTTCAGATATTACGCCGGTGATCTGGCGCGGTGTAAAGGGGAGTTTCACGCCGTTAGGCATCTTGCTCTTAGCATGGGGTCTAAAAGCGAGTTGTGATAGACTAATGACGGGTGATTTTCTTGCGACGATGCTTAGTGATGTCGTCTCACCGCTCTGGTTTCCGATCTTCGTCTTTATCTGTGCTTCTGTGACCTCCTTTGCGACGGGTACGAGTTGGGGAACGATGGCGATCCTGATTCCGACGGCTATTCCCGTGGCGTTTTCGCTTGACGGTGATAGTTATGGACTCACGACGATCATCTGTCTCGGTGCAGTGCTTGATGGCGCGATCTTCGGAGACCACTGCTCACCGCTTTCGGATACAACGATTCTCAGCTCTATTGCCAGCAGTTGTGATCCGCTGCACCATGTAAGAACGCAACTGCCTTACAGTCTCACGGTTGCGAGTATTGCGCTGTTTTGTGGTTATCTTCCCGCCGCGCTCGGTCTTTCCTCAGCAATCGGAATTGCGTGCGGGACTGCTGTAATCGTCTTGCTACTTTTTGGCGTAGCTCGCAAGCCAAAACTTGCTATGTAAAATGTGAGTTTGATAATTAAAAATCTGAATGTAGTTCCCGTAGGTTGGGTTGAGCGGGAAAGACCTTTGTTTGTGTTTATACAGAAAATGATGCCTTGCCATGAAACATTGATAAAAAGAGGTATAGCGAAACCCAACAAAATCGTTGGGTTGGGTATAAAATCGTTGGGTTTCACTCACTTTTTCGAGTCTTCAGGTTTCTTAGTGAAATTGATATGTTTTTTTATCGACGTTCTACTTGATTCCCGTTCAACCCAACCTACAAGATTCAAGTTTTTTATCAAACTCACGTTATGTAAACGTACGGAGTTGCTGGTTTTCATAAGGTTCAAGAAAGGAAAACGGTATGAAAGTTGCACTTGAAGGACAAGTCGCAGTTGTCACAGGCGGCGCGCAAGGTATCGGTCGCGCTATCGTAGACGCACTGATTGATAGTGGTGCCTATGTGGCAATTGTTGATATAGATGGACAGGCAGGTACTGAAACTGCTGAAGAAGTTCGGCAAAGCGGTGGAACCTGTCTATTTATAGAAGGCGATGTGTCAGACGCTGCACAGATGGAAGCTGTTGCAGCCGAGATAGCCGGGCACTTTGGCAAAATTGAGATTCTGGTGAACAATGCCGGAATAAACACGAAGAGCGATAGGGTGCCGATTCACGAGTATACTTTAGCGGATTGGCACCGTATTTTGCAGGTAGATCTGACGGGTGTTTTCACGATGAGCCGCGCTGTTATCCCGTATATCCTTAAATCCCATAACAGGTCTGGTTCCGAGGATGCGACTGGACGTATTGTTAATATCAGCTCTGTTGCTGGGTTGGTGCCGCTGCGCCTGCAGAGTGCTTTTGTTGCGGCGAAGGCTGGGGTTGCGAATCTGACGCGTTCGATGGCGTTGGAACTCGGTCCGGAAGGGATTCTTGTCAACGCAGTCGCTCCGGGTTCGACGTTGACCCGCGGCACGCAAGCACTCTTTTACGGGGCAGACGGTGCGTATACAGAAAACGCCGCGAGTCTGCTATCGCATATTCCGCTGGGGAGACCGGGAAGAACGACGGAGATCGCCGCAGCGGTGCTGTTTCTTGTTTCGCCAGATGCGAGTTATATCAACGGTAGTATTCTTACAGTGGATGGTGGTTGGACTGCGGGTTATACGCGAGATTGGTAATTGTGAGGGCATATATGGTGAATTATAAAAATATGTTGACACCTACCGGTAGGCGCGGTTTGGAACCGCGCCGGTTGAAACGTCCAGTTAATTGTATAATCCACCGTAGTTGGTGTCGGGCGAGGTGACCTCGCCCCTACGTTTAAGGAGATGAAAATGGCAAAGATTACTATGTTTAAAGGGTATCAAGGCGAACCACCGATTCCGAAACCTGCGCATCAAGTTCAGGCGAATGTTGTTACGGTTCAAGATGGTGTACCGGTAAAGTACCCGGGCTGTGAAGGTATCGGTGTACGTGTCGTGCATCCGGCGAATCCGAAAGCGCCTGCGCAAAATTTAGGACTCGTTGTGTTTTTTGTGCCGCCACATGTCGTTCTTGAGCCGGGTAGCCACCATACCGAGGAGTGCTACCTAATTCTTAAAGGAAAGGGAGTCATGACGCTTGCGGATGAGAAGGTGCCTGTTGAAGCGGGGACGTTCATCCATCTTCCGCCGTGGTGTGAGCACGGGATTGAAAACACAGGCGATGAATCGATGGAGGTGCTAATCTGTACGTCTCCACCGAACCCATAAATCGACTCCGAAAAGGTTGTTCTTTGGTGTCACATGCCTGATTTGGGGGTTATTTGTGCCTTCAGACAGGCATTTTCTATTTTTAATTCAACTTTTCCGCCACATTTTCGTTAAATAAAGTATCTTAAGTGTTTATGAGACCACACGTTTAACCTGTGGGGGATTGATTTATGCGTGATTCAATGGGGAGTTTTGGCAGCGGAAGGTCATCTCGGAGACGACGGTCGAGTTCTTATAGTAATGGAGGCGGACGGCTCCGGAAGTTAGACCATGAACCTCTGTCAACAACGGAAGAGGTGCCTGAACTTCTAAAGGAGCAGGCGGAGGCACGACTTGAAGCGGGTGAAGAGATCAAGGTTTCTGTTTCGACGGATCTACGTTTCGATGGGACCTACGGCAAGGATTGGCTGTTAATTACGAATAAGCGGCTCCTTGCTTTTAATCAGAATGGTGTTCTCGGACACCATCTCCGAGAAGTGCCGCTTTCAGCCATCGAAGATGTTGAAATCCTTGAGATGTACGGGAATAGTATTCTGAAGGTGAGTACTGCGGACAACGCTTTTGAAGTGTCGCGATATTCAAAGCGGTTAACGCCGAAATTCGGTCTCGCTGTCTCAGAGTTGGAGCAATTAATTCCAGAAACCGAGGCGAATTCGGACGGTAGACCTAACGGTAAACGTAGGCGCGGACGGGGTCCAGGTGGCATGTTCGCTGGTCCAGATAAAGGACGCTGTGAGAAGTGTGGTCATCCTATTCCGAGTTGGTCAGGGGTTTGTGTCAGTTGTGTTCAAAAAGGGAAGCTCATCTTTCGGCTCTTGAAGTACGCTGTTCCGCTTTTGTATGTCATCGTACCGGCGTTTCTGCTGATGATGGTCATCCGATTTGTTGCGGTCTACCCACCAATTCTTAGTAAGGAGTTGATTGACACAATTCTGAAACCGGTTGAAACTGCTGTTGATTTAGAGCAGCCACTTCCAGAAACGACGTGGGGCCACCTTCAAGCGACCGTTAATTTTTTAGGCGGGTGGTTTGACAATATACCGATTGCTGGTACCTTTGGTCATCTCATCGTGCTTATCCTACTTATGGCAAGCGTTAGAGTATTTACGATGATTGCTTCATCTGTGCGCGGCTATATGATGGCATGGGTAGGTCAGAATATCACGAGACGGCTCCAAAATGAGACCTATGAACATTTGAATGGACTTTCTATTGACTTCTTTCATGATCGAGATACTGGGAACCTCATGTCAAGGATTACGCATGATGTTTCGAGGCTCCGTGATTTCATCGCGAATGGGTTACAAGATATTATTGGTGATTCACTGACGCTTATCTTTATGTGCCTGATTATGTTTTCTTTTAATTGGCAGCTTGCGCTTTGGACGCTGATCCCTATTCCGTGTCTTATCTTCTTCACAATCTTTTTTGGAAAAATGATGAGTAAGGTTTACCATGTCTTATGGAAACGGTATGCGAACATCAGTACGATTCTGGCAAGTACAATCCCCGGAGTTCGGGTTGTGAAAGCGTTCGCGCGTGAACGCTACGAGATAAGTCGATTTAACGAGTTGACGTATCAGGTATTTACGGGTGAGATGAACGCTGCGAGACTTGGGAGCCTTTACCGCCCAATTATGGAATTTATCACCTATTCTGGTTCTATTCTAATTTGGCTTGTAGGCGGTTGGCAAATTTTCCAAGGCGATTTAACGCTTGGTACGTTGGTTATGTTTCAGGCATATATGATGCAATTCTTTGGGCCGGTGCGTACGCTCTGTCAGATGAACGAAAGATTTATCCGGGCAGGTACTTCCGCCGAGCGTGTGTTTGAAATTATGGACACTCCGCCGAGCGTTGCGGATAAGAACGATGCAGTAGCACTGAGAAATATTCGTGGTGCTGTAGAATTTAGAGATGTCCATTTCTCTTATGATAACGAGAAAAACGCGCTCAACGGTGTTAGTTTTACAGTGGAACCGGGTGAAATGATAGGGTTGGTCGGACACAGCGGTGCCGGGAAAAGCACGCTTATCAATCTGATTACCCGCTTCTATGACCCGAATGATGGGAAAATCATGGTTGACGGGTACGACAGTCGCGACATACAGGTTAAGGCGTTGCGCCAACAGATCGGTGTGGTTTTACAGGATCCGTTCCTGTTCCAAGGTACAATAGCGGAGAACATTGGTTACTCGAAACCGGGAGCGTCTCGGAGAGAGATCATCGCTGCTGCGAGAGCGGCGAATGCCCACGATTTTATTGTCAAGTTCCCTGATGGTTACGACACGATGGTCGGCGAAAGAGGTGCACGCGTTTCTGGTGGTGAACGGCAGCGTATTTCTATCGCACGTGCGATTTTGAAAAACCCGCGCATCCTTATTCTGGATGAGGCGACCTCTTCCGTTGATACTGAAACGGAGTCGAAGATTCAGGAGGCATTGGAACGACTTGTCCAAGGTAGGACTGTGTTTGCTATTGCACACAGACTATCAACGCTTAAGTACGCCAATCGGCTTGTCGTGCTGAAAGAGGGTGAGGTTGACGAAATCGGGACGCATGAGGAACTTATTGCCCAAAATGGCACCTACGCAAATTTGTGTGCGAAACAGACTGAATTGTCGAAGATTCGTGCTTGGTAATCTGAATTTGAAGTAGGAGAGCGGGGTTTGAAACCCTCAAGAAACACCTCAGCAGAAACCCCGCAAAGGGTGGTGTGAAGAAGGGGATATTCATGAAAGAAGCGATTAAGGTTACAGATGAATTAGAGTTTCTTGATGCAAGCCATATTCGGATTGAGCGGAACGCGTTTGAAGAGTTGGTCGTCCAACTTCCAGACGGGACGGTTCAGACAAGGGTTGAGCCGGTCTACGCGTTTCCAGTAAGCGAAACCAGCCGATATATTTCTCTCATCGATGAAGAATCTAATGAGATTGGTATTATTGAGGATATAAAGCATCTACCACACGAGTCCCGAAAGATCCTCGTTGAGGAGTTAGAGAAACGCTACTTTATGCCGAAGATTACCAAGATCAATGCGATTGAGGGACAGTTCGGGGTTACGCAGTGGGTGGTTGAAACCTCACAAGGCGATGTACAGTTCGGTTTACGCACTCGATATGATATTGATTCGCTTGAAAACGGACGTGTCTTGATTAAGGACGCAGATGGTAACCGTTATGAGATTGAGAACTATAACAAGTTGGACCCGAAAAGCCTTGCGCTCCTTGAGACCCAATTGTAGACGTACGGTACGACCTTCATCTTTTCAGAAATGATATAACATCAAAACTGGAGCCTGAAACGGAGTGGAAGGGTGTTTTTGCTTAAGAAATCCGCAGAAACACCCAAGCAAAAACCCCCAGCAAAAACGGTATTTTTGCGTATTGCGAACGCTAAAATCCAATGCGAAGAAAATATTTCTTCAGATACACAGAAAAAGACGCTAAAATACAAACCTGCTTGATTTAACCGCAAGGAAAATTTTAAAAAATGACAGAAAATGTAAAAATTGAACGTATTGAATGGGCGCGTTTAACAGGCGAGCGTCCGCGAAAAGCGGGTTGCAATTCTCGGTTGGGTGAACATGGACTCCATGTCCGTCCGCCGATTGCTCGTTTAACGACAACGGATGGTGTGAGCGGTTTCGGTTTTTCATCAATTTCGCGTGATCAAGCGGAGGCTATCGTCGGGTTTCAACTCAGTGATGCGTTTGATCCAGAAAATGGTGTCGCCGAGGAGTTCAGGATGCTGGAGTATCCGCTCTGGGATTTGGCCGGTCAGTTAGCAGAGAAACCGGTCTATGCGTTGCTTTCTGGTGAAAATGGTGTGTTTCGCGCGCCGTGTTACGACACCTCGCTCTACATTGACGACTTGCACCTTGACGACAATGCTGAAGCGGCGGCACTGATCGCTTCGGAAGCATTGGAGGGGAAAGCACGCGGTCATAACGCTTACAAAATCAAAGTCGGACGTGGGGCTATGCACATGCCACTTGAGAAAGGGACACAGCGCGATATCGATGTCATCCGCGCCGTACGCGAGGCAGTTGGTACCGATGCTACGATTTTGATAGATGCGAATAACGGCTATAATCTCAATCTTACGAAACAGGTATTGGGTGGGGCTGCCGATGCTAATGTGTATTGGATGGAAGAGGCGTTCCACGAGGATGCCCGCGTCTATAGCCTGTTGAAAGAGTGGTTAACTGCTGAAGGGTTGGAAACCCGTATTGCCGATGGTGAGGGTGGCGCATCGCCGCATCTTGTGGATTGGGCGAAAGATGGACTCATTGACATCGTTCAATACGATATTTTCTATCCCGGATTTTCACGTTGGCTTGAGTTGGGACCTGAGTTGGATACCTTTGATGTCGGTACAGCACCGCATCACTATGGGGGTTACTACGGCAATTTTGTCACCTGTCATCTCGCGGCGAAGGTAGAGCGGTTTGAGTTCACCGAGTGGGATCATGCAACGACTCCGGGTATAGATGATTCGGGTTATACTATCTCTAACGGCTATGTGAATGTACCGCAAAGTCCCGGTTTCGGGTTGAATATAGAGGAAGTACCTTACCAAAAAGCGCGTGAAGAGAATGGATTTGATGTTCGTGTGTAGTTAAGTCATGATATGGTAGATTGCAAAAGACAACAAGGAAACAAAATTATGGCGCATTTAACAGCAGCAGACAAAACATTCTTCAAAGAAAACGGCTATCTGGTTGTCCGCGGAGCAGTGGAACCAGAAGCGGTTGATGCTGCCCTTGATAAGGTTTGGGGAGCCCTTGAGGAAGATAGGAACGACCCTGAGTCTTGGATTCGTAAAGGTTATCGTACGGCTCCTGTCGGTGGCGACGATGCTGTCCGCGGGACGATATATGGCAACCGAGTCTTTGAGATGGGTGAAGAACTGGTTGGCAAGGGCAAATTGAATACGGGTGGCGGTGCGGGACCGCATATCAATTTTCCTGATCCGGACAGAGAATGGCGCGAACCGAGGGGCCATCTTGACGGTTATCACACGCCTACGAACGGCGTACCGAAGGGTGTTGTTGGAGCCTTCACACTCGGTGCAACCGCCTATGTTGACAAAGTTGAGAAACAGGGTGGTGGATTTACCGTCTGGCCCGGGAGCCATCGGATTTGGGCGGAGTATTTCAGACACCACGATTTGGATAGCCTTCCTGGTGGTGTTGCACCGTTCGATTTGGGACCGAGTTATGAGTTTACAGGTGAGGCGGGTGATGTCTGTTTCTGGCATCATCAGATGAGCCATACTGCAGGTCCGAACTGTGGTCGCAGCGTTAGAATCGCTCTCATCGGTAGATACCGTCGCAAAGATTTAGATCAGATTAAGTTTGAAACCCCAGACGATATGTGGAAATATTGGGACGGGATTTCGTAAATTGGTTATCGGTAAAGAAGTTTCCAGTTTCCAGTTTCCAGAAAAGAGAGTCTCTTTCTTACTGGTCACTGGTTACTGATATAGGAAAATTTGGCATGGATCTCTATATGAACCCTTCCGAGATTTCAGAAATTATAGGCGTGGAAGAAGGGATCATCAACCGAACATTAGAACGGCGAGATGCAGAGATTGAACCGTATTTGCGCGTCGTCGCTGCGCCATCTGAGGAATCTGGAGGCTCCACGAAACCACAGATTCAATTGCGGATTGACGGACTCTCACCGCTAATAAAAAGGCTCTCGTATAATATGCCGACAGATGATATTATTGAGAATCTCAGTTGTCAAGTTATTGATATTACGTATCTGCGGGAAACTTGTACCAAATTGGAGGCGGATAAGCAGACACTCGCTGCCGAAAATGCTGAACTTCGAGAGGCGATTGAAGCTTTTGATGTTGAGAGAGCGAAATGGTCTTCAGAAATTGAGGATTTAAGGAATAGGTTGGTAAAAGAACAGTCTAAGGGTTGGGTGGACCGTCTGTTGAAACGGAAAGATTGAGGGAGTTTAGTCGGGAACGGCTATAGGTCACTAAGAAATCGCTATGACGAAAAGAAAACGGAATCAACTGCTTGCAATCGGCTTCTTTGTTATCGGTATTGTTTTTCTTTATATAGAGGGTATTCCCCTGTTGCCGCCGGTTGTTACGCAGAATGGTGTCCTACTGAAAGGTATCGCATTCGTGCTGCTGAGTATTGCTGCGATTCTCGGTGGTACTGCTTTTGAAAACAGACAGCGGATCGCTGTTATATCTGGTGTGGGTCTAATTATTGGACTCGGATTTCTCTATCTCCCTATTCCGGCGATTCTGCGTGGTTCAGCGTTTCATCTGTTGTTTGCTGGTGCGATTGCGTTTGGTATGACGACAGCAGCGAAGCAGGTTGCGACGATCGGTTCGGCACTCTTAGCGTGTCTCGGTATTATCTTTCTCTACCAACCTTTTTTTCCGTCGCTTGGCGGTACGGCTCTACACCTACTCCTTCCTGGTATAATTATTTTTTCGATTGTCTTTTCAGAAAAAACCGTGTGTGAACGCCTTTCTGTCGGCTTAATCGCACTGAGTTTGATTGCACTCTGCCAACCATTTTTTATACTGTTTTATGAAACCGGCTTTCAGCTGTTGCTTGCTGGCTTAACAGGTTTTATTGTCGCGGTGCATCGTTAGATAATCGGACTTTCCAGTCGGTTTCGTAGAGGGGTTCCTTGTCAAACAGAAGTTCCAGTTCCCAGATGAAAAGCGTAGTAATAGTGGGCGCGGGTATCATCGGTGCCGCGCTCGGCTATCATTTATCTCGGCGTGACGGTATGACTGTAACGCTTCTGGAACGCGACATGCCCGGTGCGGGTGCGTCCGGGCACTCTTTTGCGTGGGTGAATGGATTTGGCAAGGATCCGCGCGAGTACCATACACTGAATCGACGTTCGTTGGATATGTGGTACCGGTTGGCACATCAACTTGATGCGGATATTGGTATCCGTTACGGCGGCGAGATGCGGTGGGAAAATTATCCGCGTCGTGCAACGCAACTGCGGGAACGTATCCAACAAATACAGACGTGGGGGTATCCCTGTCGTTTAATCACGCGTGCGGAGATGTTGGCACTTGAGCCGCATCTCGATCCCGGTGATGTTCTCACAGCATCTCTCTCCGAGGCGGATATCCATGTAGAGACCGATACGTTTATTAATGTCTGTCTGCGCCGTGCGTGTGAAGCGGGTGCGGTTGTGCATTCGCAGGCAGCCGTTACGGGATTTGTCATTCGCAACGGCTGCATTGTCGCAGTCAAAACCGCGGATGCCGAGTTTCCGTGCGATGTCGTCGTTTTGGCGAGCGGTGTTCAGACGACCGAATTAGCATCTCTGGCACAAGTACACATTCCGCAACAACGGAGTCCCGGCATCGTTATTGAGACAACGCCGTGCGCTGAGGTTCTACAAAACGTAGCAGTTATCCATGCCCCGGCTATAGATAAGAACCATCAACACCTCCATCTCCGGCAACTCTCTGACGGGAGTCTCAGAATCGGGCAGGGAACGCAAGAAGGGGTAAACCGTGACGACTCGCAGCAGCATGCCGATGCGCTCCTTGACCGTGCCAGAACCTATTTACCAGCCATAGCAGATGCACAAGCGATTCCAACACCCATCGGTTATCGTCCGATGCCGCTTGATGGGTTTCCTGTTCTCGGATTTACTGAAGCGGTGCAGAACCTGTATATTGCGCTTATGCATAGTGGCGTGACGCTGGCACCTTTGGTAGGTGAGATGGCGACCTTGGAAATTGTGGATGGGGTTCGGGTGGATTGGTTCTCATCTTATCGACCAGATCGGTTTGGGTAAGTTGTTGGTTTGAACGAAGTACCCTGTATTTTCAATCAGAAACGGTGTATGTTTGTCTAAAATCTTGTAAGTAGTAACTTGGGTTATTTTACCAAATTTGGTATACTCTTGTTTGTCAATAAATTGCAGAGATGCACAGTTGGAGGGGTTTTCGCACGGCTGCAATGTCATTGTTTACACAAAACCTCTGAAATTGAAGCAATGAAGGAGGCAAAAATGTTAGGTGCAAGAAAATTTTCGCCGATTCAATTTTTTACGCGGATTGCTATTTCTGTTTCCATCTTGATTTTTACATCGGTTCTTCTTAGTTTTGGCGGGGAAATCCTTGATGACTTTGATGATGGTGATATAGAAGGCTGGGAACGCTCGCCACAGAATGAAGATAGCAAGTCCTTCTGGGGTATAGAGGAAGGGAATACTTTCGTCACCTTTGATCCGAAGGGACTCGTGTGGAATGAAGCGATCTCTCAGTTGAATTTTACGGGTGAAGGTTTGGGTATTGATGCCCCCGACAAATGGACGGACTATGACGTGGAGGTTGATTTACGGCACACAGAGATCGCCAACTTCCCCGGGGGTGTCCGTGGGCGTGTTGACCTTAAGACAGGTTCACATTATGTTGTCTGGTTATATCCAGGGTTCGCAAGAATGAATCTGTTTAGCAACCCGGGTTGGGATATTAATACCGGTCTGCAAAACCACGGTGAAGCTCCTTATAAGCCAGAGGTGGATAAATGGCACACCGTCAAATTGAGTTTTTCGGGTACCACCATCAAGGTTTTCTATGACGGTGAGTTGATGATTGATGTAAAGGATAATCAGTACAAAAGCGGAACGGTAGCATTGGGTAATCAAGACAAAATTGTGGATTACGATAACGTCCGCATCACAGGCCCCGATATTCCGAACTTAAATGCGAGTGCTGTTGAAGCACAGGATAAATTGACGATAACTTGGGGGCAGATAAAGTCGTCTTTTTAAACGCTATTTTCCGTAGTGTTCGGTATATATCTTTACAAGGTCGCCCTTCCGAAAGCCTGGAACTGCCGTGGCACATTCCAGTGCCAGATGTTCGTAATCAATTTTCATCAAACGTGCTAAGACATTGGGATTTTTCGCTTTTAAAAGTATCCACTGCTTATTTCGCTCACACTGCTTTTCGTCTATTTCTCTACGAGAATAATCTTGCCAGCCTTGGCACGGCACGGCGAAATCGAAGGAATTCTGAAAGACTTTTAAAGCGTCAGGTGTGTTGTTGTACTGCCACATCTGGAAATCTTTGTGTCGAATGGGTAGTGGCTTATGTTGGCGCATATCGTGATGTGCGGTTGGCAGACGTGTCCATATCTGAAATTCTGTGTTTACTGCATAAGACTTGCCTGTGCTGAGGTGGAAGGCATCTCTCGGTAGCGGCAATTGACTGATAAAGCGCATGCTCGGATCCAGCTGCTTGTGGGTGGTAAATTTGCGGAAATTGACAGGGACAATAAACGCGACAGTGTCTGCTAAGCGAGCTGCGTGATTAAAGAAGGCTATTGCCAATTTCCCACGTTTGCCGAAAGGTGGATTCCCGATGACCACGGTATCCTTGGGGATGGATGGTAAATCGGTAAGTTTAAAAAAGTCTTGAAGTTTCACGTCATCGCATTTCGGTACAAGGTCGATGCCTAATCGTTTCTGTGCCGGTAAGAGTTGGTAAAATGCGCCGGTGCCGGCAGCGGGTTCGAAAAAAAAGAGGTCCTTGAGGCTTCGGTTTAGGGTCGAAAGTGTTTTCGTGAAATGTTGCCAACACGCTATTGCAATTTCTGGTTTTGTATAAAACTGATCCAGTAAGTTTTGCACGATCTTTTACCTTTGGTGACTAAAAGAGGCGCGCTTTGCAAATTCGTCGGTAAAATGCTTGCGCGCCCAGATATATTTAGCTTATTCAAACTGTACGAGTTTGCCATCTTTGACGATTAGAACCTTTTCGTCGTAAACCGCGTCCCCGTCAGCATTAAAAGAGAATTTGCCGAAAATTGTGTCAAAATCACTGATACTTGCGAGCGCGTCTCTAATCGCTGCAGCATCGGTTGACTGTGCCTTCGCGATCGCCGCCGCCAGAATATGAAGTGTCACATACGAGCGCGCGACGGCGTTACTCGGCTTCATGTCGAATTTGGTATTATAATTCTTCACGAAGGCTTGGTTTCCCTGTGTATCAAGCGCAGCACTCCACCCAACAAAAGTCATCGCACCTTCAGCAGCTGCCCCTGCGGTTTGCACATCTGCTGCAGTCAATGTCCGCACGATAAACGGAGCGGATATACCGAGTTCATGCCCTTGCATGAGGATCCCAGGCTTTTCCGGCGATAAACATGAAACAAAGATAACATCGGGATTCAGGGTCTGGATTCGGGTTAATTGTTGAGAAAAGTCGGTATCCCCACCTTGGAAGGTTTCAGTCGTTATCACCTCAACGCCTTTCGCAGCAAGGACTTCCTGCACGGACGCGTCTCCATCGGTGGAGAAAAGATCGGTTTCATCATACATTGTGGCGGCGCGTTGATAACCGAGTTTTGTCTGTGTGACTTCAACGCCCCTGGGGATAAGTATATCTGTCGTCAGTGAGACGCGAAAAACATAATCTCCGAGCGCACTGAGCCCACGAGCAGCGGATGTCGGACTAATCGCCACAACTTGATTTTCTTGCGCTACCGGAAAAGCCAACTTAGCTTGACTGGAGGTAGCGGGTCCGAGAATAATAGACATGCCGTCTTGGTGAATCAGTTTATTGAAGGCTTCAACTGCCCCTTCTACAGTGCTCTGATCATCTTCAATAATAAACTTAAGTTTTGTTCCACTCGGATGCGCAGCGTTAATCTCGCTGAGTGCCAACTCAAAGCCTTGTGAGGTGGGAGTGCCAAACGAGTCAGTGAGTCGCCCTGTCAGCGGTAAAACGACACCAACAGAAATTTCTTCACCAGGCTTTATCATCTGAGGGGTGGTAGGTTGGACAATTTGGGAAACTCGATCACAAGCGGAAAATCCAACAATTAACACAACAATCGCGAATAGAGACACGAATAACGTCAATTTTTTACTATTCATAAAACTCCTTTATGGTAGAGCCCATAATTATTTCTACACGTGGAGTAGGGGTCGATTTCAACAGTAAAAGTGCTTGCGCGCCCAGATGTATTTGGCTTACTCAAAGCGTACGAGTTTGCCGTCCTTGACGATTAGAACCTTCTCGTCGTAAACCGCGTCCCCGTCAGCATTAAAAGAGAATTTGCCGAAAATTGTGTCAAAATCACTGATACTTGCGAGCGCGTCTCTAATCGCTGCAGCATCGGTTGACTGTGCCTTCGCGATCGCCGCCGCCAGAATATGCAGGGTCGCATACGAACGCGCGGCGTAATTGGTTGGTTCCATTTTGAATTTGGTATTGTAATTTTCCACAAAGGCTTTATTCCCCGATGTATCAACAGCGGTCCCCCACCCAACAAAAGTTATCGCACCTTCAGCAGCTGCCCCTGCGGCTTGCACATCTGCTGCAGTCAATGTCCGCACGATAAACGGAGCGGATATACCGAGTTCACGTCCTTGCATGAGGATCCCAGGCTTTTCCGGCGATAAACATGAAACAAAAATGACATCGGGATTCAGGGTCTGGATTCGGGTTAATTGTTGAGAAAAGTCGGTATCCCCACCTTGGAAGGTTTCAGTCGTTATCACCTCAACGCCTTTTGCAGCAAGGACTTCTTGCACAGACGCGTCTCCATCGACAGAAAAAAGATCGGTTTCATCATACAGTGTCGCGGCGCGTTGATAGCCGAGTTTTGCCTGCGTAACTTCAATGCCAGGGGGAATAAGTTTATCTGTCGTCAGTGCAATGCGAAAAACGTAATCTCCGAGCGCACTGAGCCCGCGGGCAGAGGATGTTGGACTAATCGCCACAACTTGATTTTCTTCTGCTACCGGAAAAGCCATTTCAGTTTGACTTGAGGTAGAGGGTCCGAGAATAATAGATACACCCTCTTGAATCAATGTATTGAAAGCCGCAATTGCCCCTTCTACCGTGCTTTGATCGTTTTCGATGATGAGTTTGAGTTTGGCACCGTTGGGTTGTACGGCGTTAATCTCACTAAGTGCCAATTCAAAGCCTTGCTGCATCGGCTTGCCAAACGAGTCAGTGAGCCGCCCTGTTAAAGGTAAGACAACACCGATCGAAATTTCTTCACTGGGTTCTGCCATTTGCGGTGCAGTAGGTTGAATAATTTTGGAAACCCGATCGCAGGCAGAAAGTCCTGCTATCAGGACGATAACTATGGATAGAAATGTGAATGTTATGATTTTTTTGGTGTTCATAAAGCTCCTTTAATGACACACAATGTGTGCTTATGATTCTGTTATGAAATGGATAGCACATAGTGTGTGCTTCCTATTTTATCATTTTATTATACCATTTTTGCTGTAAAAATGAAATTAAAAAGGGTTCTCTTTGATGCCTATGCGCTTGATTAATTTCCTATTATCGGGTATATTGTAGGAAATCGAAACCTCAGAATATGAGACGGAGCGATATGACAACAGAAGTAAAACCACATGTCCGCTGGGGAATTCTCAGCACTGCGAATATTGCCACGAAGGTCGCTCACGCGATTCACCTTGCCGAAAATGCTGATTTAATTGCGATCGCGAGTCGGACAGAAGAACGCGCTGCAACATGGGCAGAAGACCACAACGTTCCTACCGCTTACGGGACATACGATGCACTCCTTGCCGACGACTCACTTGATGCTATCTACATCCCTTTACCCCCTTCGCTCCATGCTGAATGGACGATTAAGGCAGCGGAGCACGGTAAACACGTCCTCTGTGAAAAGCCGCTTTCTGCGAATGCTTCTGAAGCTGCCGCGATGGCAGATGCCTGTCGTCAGAACGGCGTACAACTGATGGATGGTGTCATGTGGGTACATCACGATCGGACAGCGGCGATGAAACAGAAATTGACGGATGGCACGCTCGGTAAACTTCGTCGAGTAACGGCGGCGTTCACTTTCAATTGGGATACGATTCCGGTTGGGAATATCCGCGCGATGAAGGAATTTGCAGGTGGAAGCCTCGGCGATTTAGGGTACTATTGTGTTCGTGCGATTCTCTGGGCTTTTGAGCAGATGCCGACACAGGTCTTCGCGACAGCACGCTACAAAGTGGGTGTCGATTTCAATCTCGCTGGCATCCTCTGGTTCGACGATGAACGCATCGCGACTTTGGATTGTGGGTTCGACACGGGGCTGCGGAAGTGGTTTGAGGTGGCAGGCACGCGTGCCTCGATTGTGTGTGATGATTTCACGGTTCCTACATCCGAAGAGACTGCCCGGTTTTGGGTTCACGGTCCCGATGGGAACGAGCAAAACACTGTTGAAGGGTGTACCCAAGAGGTCAAGATGATTGAGCGGTTCTCTCGGATTGTGCAATCAGGAAACCTTGAAGCAGAATGGTCTGATGTTGCTGTTAACACGATGCGTATTTGTGATGCACTACTTACGTCACATCAGCGAAAAGAAGTTGTTCGATTGTAAGGAGAATTCTATGAAGATTACAGGTATTGAGACTTTTGTTGTGGATGCAGGGTGGCGACCTTGGACTTTCGTGAAGGTGGAGACCGATGAAGGGGTTACTGGTTACGGTGAATGTAGCGATGGTAGGAATCCTAACGGCGTGGTGGGAACTATCAAGGACCTTACGCCGTTGCTTATCGGACGCGACCCGCGTGCTTATGAGATGCGGTTTTGGGACATGATTCGCGGTTCTCGACAAAGCCCTGGCGGGATCGCTGCGAAGGCGATCGCGGGTATTGAATGTGCATTGGTGGATATAAAAGCGAAAGCGTTGGGAATCTCTGTTGTAGAGTTGTTTGGTGGACCGACGCGCGACGATGTGCGTGTCTATTGGTCCCATTGTGGAACTTCGCGTGTCCGCAATTATGAACTCATGGGGGTGCCGCCATTAAGGACGATGGAGGACATCGCCGCATTGGGGCGCGAGGTGGTTGAGAAAGGGTACACTGCTCTCAAAACGAACATTGTTATCCCTGGCGATCCTGCTTCCGTCTATTTTAGCGGTTTCGGCGGCGGATCGGGTACGACTGATGGAAATGTAACGCCTCAGCTCTTACGGCACATTGAAACCTTAATCGGCACTTTTAGAGAGGCTGTCGGACCGGATATTGGTATCAATCTTGACCTGAACTTCAACTTCAAGCCGGAGGCGTGCATGCGTATCGCTCAGGTGCTGGAGCCGTTCGATATGTTGTGGTTAGAGATTGATATGTACGATCACGAAGCGATCCGTCAAATCAAGGATTCCACAACGACGAAGATATGCACAGGTGAAAATCTCTATTATATGCGTGAATACCTACCGTACTTTGAGTGTCGTGCTGCCGATGTTTTCATGATAGATGTCCCGTGGAATGGGTTTGCACCGTCCAAGAAGATTGGCGACCTTGCGGATGTGTTCCAACTCAATGTTGCGCCGCATAATTACTATAGTCATCTTGCTACCTATATGAGTGCGAGTCTCTGTGCCGTGTTACCGAACGTACGCATCATGGAGATTGATATTGATGATGTCCCGTGGAAGGACGACTTGACAACACACGTCCCAGAAATTGTGGACGGCTATATGAAGATTCCGACCCGTCCGGGGTGGGGAACTGAGCTTAATGAGGAGGCTGTCAAGGCGCATCTCTGGAATGACCGGCGCGGGGACTGGTAGACTCAGTGTGATATTTCTGAGGATTAAGACTAAACAGTTCGACAGAACAGAATTTCATTCATACCTTTTTAAAAGGTTGTGAAGTGATTAATTAGAAATTGAACCCAAGGGGGTTTACTGGTGAAAAGAAAAATTGCTAAGAATATTCTCTGTACAACTCTTGAAGGACATACATCATTTGTATCCAGTCTGGCGTTCAGTCCTGATGGTAAGACAATAGCAAGTGGAAGTTGGGATAACACCATCCGCCTATGGAATGCCGTCACAGGCGAGCACCGCCAAACGCTCACTGGACATACAAGAAGTGTTACCAGTCTGGCGTTTAGTCCTGATGGTAGGACATTAGCAAGTGCAAGCAAAGACCTCAAGACTATTCGTCTGTGGGATGCTACCACTGGAAAACGCCACGTTACGCTCATGGGGCATACATCGGATGTCAAGAGCATGGCGTTTAGTCCTGATGGTAAAACGTTAGCAAGTGCAAGTTGGGATGAGACCATCCGTCTGTGGGATGCCACTACAGGTAAACTCCGTAAAACTCTCACAGCACACGAAGACTGGTGGTTCAACATTATAGCCTTTAGTCCTGATGGTAGAACGCTAGCGAGTGCGGTTAATGATGATGCTAACATATACTTCTTGGATGCTACTATAGGTGAACTCAAAAGAACCTTCATAGGACATACAGATGAGATTAAGAGTTTGGCATTCAGTCCTAATGGCAGGACATTAGCGAGTACAAGCTGCGATGATGCTGACATTCATCTGTGGGACGCTGCTATAGGTGAGCTTGAGAAAACACTCTCTGGACATACGGATATAGTCAACAGTTTAGTCTTCAACCCTAATGGACAGATGCTCGTGAGTGGGAGTAGTGACGAAACTATTTGCTTGTGGGATACTGCTACGGGTGAACTCCTTCAAATCCTTAATGAACATGAAGCAGAGATTACTTGTCTGGCATTTAGCCCTGATGGTAAAATACTGGCAAGTGGCGGTGAAGACGACATGGTCCGTCTATGGAACCTTTCATGAGGATAGATCCGGCGGTAGGCCCTGCTATTTACATTCAGTATGCCATCAAAATTAACCTGATTTTGCATTGTTTCTTATTTTCCATTTGTGATTTTACTCTGATACTCAGGTCTTTTTCTTGATTAGTAATCATATTGACAAAGAAACCGTGCGAATTGCGGAGTACTGCTTTTACACATACTATGCAGATTGAAAAACAATTACAAACAGCACGAGAGCGTCTCCTTGATCTAACGTTGCGGAACCGACTGTTGAACTTCCGTCCAAGCAAGCGGCGGACTATTCAAGTAGTTGATGAAATACCGAAAGAGATTTTTAACATTCTTGTTCGCAAAGAACGGGTGATGCAATTTAAGCCATCTGAACAACCTCAGGAAGAGATCCTAAAAGAGATCGCCTCACCTTCCGAAACAGCAGATGCGGATAGTGAATTGTTGCCGTGGTTGCAAGAAACTGAGACTGCATATCATCACACTGACCGGCTTTTACAGACCAATCTGGTGTCCGAAGAACTCCAGAAACGGTTGTATTACATCTATCATCAAGCGCGTTCCGTTTTTGAGGAACAAGGTTATTCAATCCTGCATCTCGCCCTTGGTTTTCTCAAATGGCATGACCGTGAAAATACTGAAAAGTCCTGCCTCGCACCATTAATTCTTATACCTGTTGAATTAGAACGTCAAAAGGTGCGGACCCAATTCAGTCTCCGTTGGAGTGGGGCGGAACTGTTTCCGAATCTCTCCCTTGAAGCAAAACTTGCAGAGCAAGGTATTACACTTCCGCCCCTTGAAACACCTGAAAATAAAGAAGGTATTGATGGCTATTTTCAGGAAGTTAGCAAAGCAGTATCAACACAAAAAGGTTGGCATGTTGCACCAGAGGTCTATCTCGATTTCTTCAGTTTTACCAAATTTGTGATGTATAAGGATTTGGAACCAGAGGTTTGGAATGTTGATAACCACCCCTTGCTCGGTTTAGTTCTTGGAGAGGCTGCGGACGCACCTAATGAAAACGGTTTTAAACCGGAAGAAGTTGATTTGAAATTATTGAGTCAAAGCGTGTATCACGTAATGGATGCGGATTCTTCACAGATTGCAGTTATTGAGGATATTAAAAAGGGTAAGAATCTTGTTGTTGAGGGACCACCTGGAACTGGCAAATCGCAAACAATCACGAATATTATTGCTGAACTTCTTGCTGGTGGTAAAAAGGTGCTTTTCGTTAGTGAGAAAATGGCTGCACTTGAAGTGGTAAAAAACCGGTTGGATCGAGTTGGATTGGGTGATTTCTGCTTGGAATTGCACAGTCGCAAATCTAATAAACGTAAGGTGCTGCAAGAGTTGGAACGGACGATTTCCGCACAGCCATCACCTCAAGTTGCAGAGACGGACACTTTCACACGTGTTGATTCTCTCAAAGCGGATCTTAACGGATATGTCAGTGCTATCCATGAACCTATCGCTCAAACGCAAAAATCTCCTTTTATGTTGTTTACTATTCGGGAAAGCGCACGCCAACACTTTAAACGCAAGGGACGCGAAATGCCTCGCGTTTCATTTGTCAATCCAAGTGAGGGCGACTTAACAGCGTGGAATACCGCAAAACAACAACTGGAGGAGGTCGCAGCGATGTTACCGATCGTAACACCGATCACTGAGCATCCTTGGCGCGGGTGCGCAACCGGTATCGTAACACAACTCGTTGAAGAAGAGATTTATAAACGAATTGAAGAATTTGAAGTCTCATTAGAGGCGATGCAAAAGGTGTTCAGTCGCTTTGTTACTGAATTTGGAGTTTGTATACCGAAAACGTTAGAAGAGATGGAGCACCATTTGAAAGCAGTAGACGTAATAGCGAGTGCGATTTCGGTTGAGTCCACGGTTTTACTGAATCGGAAATGGGATTCTTTCAATGACGAGGCTAATGCACTAATTGAGCAGGTTAAGATAATTGCCAAGGCGTATACTAAATTTAAAAGATGGGCACTTACATCAGATCCGGTACTAAAATTGGACCCAAAGGACATTATGCAGCTTCGCGATGAATATGAAGATTTCTCAACAGAACCATGGTGGCGGCGAATGTTCAATTGGCAATATCAACGTAAGGTTAAAAAGCCAATTCGGGAATATTATAAAAGCAGTTTGCCTAAGGATCCAGAGGTAGTTCGCGCTGACCTTAAAGAATTAGCCGATTGCATCATTATGAAAGAGAACATGGAATGGGTTATGGCTGCCACACAAACCGGTCCCTCTCTTTTTGGTAAACATTGGCAAGGCGAAGATAGCGACCCGAACCAGCTACATAAGTTTGCCGAGTGGATTGTCGTATTTCGACAGTACCTCCGTGCTGGAACGTTTACCGAAGATGCAGTAGAGATAGCAAGTCGAGGTGTTTCTGAAGACCGGTTGAAATCTTTCCAGACACAGTTGGGTGCTGCGCTAAAAGATTTTGAAGAGAAGCGCGATGCTCTTTTGAAGTCTCTCAATGCTGATTGCAACACGCTCTTTAAGGTACCGGCGGAAAAAGTGTTTTTTGATGAATTCAGTTCCCGTCTTGAATTGTGGCAGAAGGGAAGAACACAACTCCACACCTGGGGGCAATTTTCAGCGCGGAGTGAGGAGTGTCGTAGGACAATTGCCCGTTCGCTTCTCAAACATATTGAAGATCTTATGCCTGAGGATCTCGTTCCATGTTTTGAAGGGAATCTTGCCGAAGCGCTGCTTCACGAAGTTTATGTGAATCGTGCTGCATTGGGTAACTTTGTCAGTACTCTGCATGAAAAGAAGATAGTTGATTTCAACAAGTTTGATAGTAAGAGTATAGCATTAAATCAGTATCGCCTTGCTGCTGAGTTGTATAAACACCGACCGCACCTGCTGGGTGGCGCGTCGCGCGAATCAGAGACCGGAATCCTCCAAGGACAATTCAATCGAAAACGCGGGCACATGCCTATTCGAAGGCTGTTATCAGCTGCTGGTGGATTAATTCAACGAATTAAACCGTGTTTTATGATGAGTCCACTTTCAGTGGCACAGTTTTGCGATCCAAAGATGATCCAGTTTGATGTGATTGTGTTTGACGAGGCAAGTCAAATCCGGCCAGAGGATGCACTCGGAGCTCTGTTACGTGCAAAGCAGGCTGTCGTTATTGGTGATACACGACAACTTCCTCCCACACGCTTCTTTGACGGGATCGTTGACAGTGTAGGAGAGGAAGATGAGAATGACTTTACCACTTCTATTGTTGATGTAGAGAGCATTTTACATCAGTGTCGGCAAAGTTTTCCCGTAAAAGAACTGAAATGGCACTACCGGAGTCGACATGAGTCACTCATCGCGATTTCCAATCAAGAGTTTTATGCAAATAATCTGTTGATATTTCCTTCACCTGTTGATAAGGCAGAACATCTCGGTTTAAAGTTTGTCTATATCCCTGATGCTGTCTACGACCGTGGAAGAAGTTCTACGAATAAAAAAGAAGCGGAAGTAGTCGTTAAAGCTGCGTTTGCACATTATCGGGAATATCCAGATAAGAGTCTTGGTATTGGTACGTTTAACATGAAACAGCAGCAAGCGATTCTTGACGAGGTTGAGCGTCAGTTGTACGATCAGCCGGATATGAACGAGTTCTTCGCAAGCACGCGGGATGAGCACTTTTTCGTCAAAAATCTTGAAACAATTCAAGGCGATGAGCGGGATACGATTTTCCTGAGCATTGGTTATGGCAAAGATGAAACTGGACGACTCTATCGCAATTTCGGACCGCTTAACCATGAAGGTGGCGAACGCCGCTTAAATGTCCTGATCACGCGAGCGCGTGAACGATGTGTTGTTTTTTCTAACTTCCGCGCGAGCGATCTCCAGTTAGATAGCGGTGCTCCCTTTGGAACAAGGGCATTAAAGATGTTTCTCGATTATGCTGAAAGCGGAAATTTACAAGTTCATGAATCTGTAGGGGCTGATAATGAATCTCCTTTTGAGACAGCTGTCTACGAATTTTTGGAGAGCAGTGGTTACAGTGTCAGGAAGCAGGTTGGGTGTGCAGGCTATCGAATTGATCTCGCTGTGGTTGACCCGCGTTCGCCAAACCTTTACGTGATCGGAATTGAGTGCGATGGTGCGCAGTATCATAATGCGCCAGTGGCACGGGATAGAGATCGATTACGACAACAGGTTCTTAAAGGATTGGGATGGACACTTTACCGTGTCTGGTCAATGGATTGGTATCGCGATCGTGCAGCGACAACAGAACGACTTTTGGAGGCAATTAAACACGCCGAGACGGCTGCGCCTGAAAAGATGTTGACGGATTCAGAACCTGAACCTATTGAAGTTGATTTGGAAGTGCCTGAGTTTGAAATAGTGCCACCATCTGAGTCGAATCAACCAGTGTCCAACTATGTTGAGTGTACAGACCTTGGTATACCGATAGACGGTGATTTGATTCAGCAGTCACCTGACCGACTTGCTCAAGGGGTTGTACAAGTGGTAAAAATTGAAAGTCCCGTTCATATTGACGAAGTGGTGTTACGGATTCGTAGTCTCTGGGGACTAGGACGTGCGGGGAATCGAATTAGGGCTGCGATTAAAAATGCTGTGTTCAGCGCGCAACAAAGCGGACAAATTCGCCAGAAGGGCAATTTCCTATGGACTGCTGAAGAAAAAGAAATTAAAGTCCGTCATCGCAGATCGCCCGAAATTGAGTGGATATGCGATGAGGAGATCGCTGAAGCAATGAAGCAGGTTGTTACGGCACAGGGTGCTATTTCACGGAACGCGCTCATAACTGAATCTGTAAGATTTTTGGGTTACAAAGCTGCGGGAACAACTATGACCAAACATCTACGTCTACTTTTGGATGAACTGGTAGAGGTGGGTAAATTTGAGATTTTACCGAATGGTGCTGTCCGGCTGCCTCAACTTTAACCTAAGTTGCTATTTTTTATTCACATAGCACTCCGCTGGAGTGCAGGTATTTGGATGGACGGTTTTCTATAGACATAACACTCCACTGGAGTGTGGAAGGCACCTGCCGTCTCGCTTGAATATAGAAAACTCGTTAGGTAGCAAATTGCGTTATAGTAGTACAAGTAATCCCTGATTTATGCCTCTTACATCTGCCGCGTATGCCAAGCATGCCCGGATGTCTGTTTCAGTTAAATATGGGAAATCGTCAAGAATTTCTGCGACTGTCATGCCTGAAGCAAGATATTCAAGAACATCGTAAACTGTGATTCGCATTCCCCGGATGCAGGGTTTTCCCCCGCGTTTGCCGGGTTCAATAGTAATAATGTCTGTGTAGTCCATTTCCAGTTCCTCCATCTGACATTATATCACTCTTGAGTGTTATTAATCCATATTTATCTGCAAGGTGGGGTCCGTCACAGCAAAATACTTGTATCATCCGCACTATGGACCGGATGAGGGCTCAGATTGTAGTCGCTATCCAGCGAAATATCGTCAAGCAGGATGACCTCGCCTGATGTGGCGGATTGGTGCATGGCGAAAACGGTCTGGAGGACGTGCAGGTTACTGCGTCCGTCGGTGATGGGTTTCTCTCCAGCGCGCAGGCATTCCAAGAAGTGCGCCATCACGTTCCCAAAGGCATCAGGGAACCACGCGCCTTCTATTGATGGTTTAATCTCGTGAGGCTCCGGTTCCGTGAGGTGAACCGTCATGTCAGCACTGTTCCCATAGATAGCACCTTTGGTGCCTTGAATGCGGATTTCTTCGTGGGGGTGCTGTAAGTTGCGTCCCGGGTCGGCAAGGAACGCCCAATTGCACGAAAGCAGACCTTGTACACCGCTCCGACTTTTGAAGAGTGCGACGGAAACAGTTTCGCCTTCCTCAATGGGTCTGTTATGTCCGTGTGCTTGGCAGTAGACGCTTTCGTATTCACCAAACCATTTGTAGACAAGCCCGATGTGATGTACCTGCATCGCTGGGATCAGATGGCGTTCTGGGAACTCAGTGTAGAATCCGTTGCAGGTTATGGAGACGTGGTAGATATCGCCGAGGTGTTCAGCATTGATGTAAGGTTCGATGGCGAGGAAACCGGGAACAAAGCAGGAGTTTTGGTTTACCATGAGCTGCACATTGTGTTGCTCACAGGTTTCGACCATTTCAACGGCTTGTCGCATTGACATTGAGAACGGTTTTTGACAGAGGATGTGCTTACCGGCTTCGGCGGCGGCTTTGACAATTGGAGAACGGATCCACGGTTGCACGGCGATATCGACGACACCGACATCAGCATCGGCGATGAGGTCTACAATACGGGTATATCTTTTGCCAATGCCAAACTGGTCTCCGGTTTCGTTAAGGCGTATAGGGTCTTTGTCACAGATTGCAGCGACATATAGACCTCGGCTTTGGTAGCCGAGCAGATGCTGTTGCCCGATCCCCAGTCCGATGAGACCGATGCCAAATTCTTGTGTGCTTGCCATTGCGTGTCCCTTGTGAATCAGATGCCCAATCCTTCATCAATCTCGCGTTGATAGGTGTTAATGGATTCGTCTAACATCCGATCCATCTGGACGATTTGTCCTGTCGCACCGGATTCAAGAATTGCATAAGAGACAGCGACGGAACGTGTGCCTTGATAGGCATCGACTTCAATTTCTCTGTTTCCAGCGATAGCTTCAGCAAATTCGCCATATTCCATAGCGATATTCTTCGCGTCGCCTTGTGTAAACTTGTAGTTCCAGAGTCGGTCTCCACCGAAGAGGTCTGCTGTGACAGCGTCTAATCGGAAGTCTGGGACGAGGTCCAGGATCCGTTGGTCGTTGATTGTTTCCTGTCCGTCAATATTGAGGGTAATATTCCTGCCGCTTCGGTCGCCGGGGAGTGTCATAGAGCCTCGGGAACCGTGAATTTGTCGAAGCCATGTGCCTTGTCCCCACGCTGCGTGATCCTCGATGTATTGTCCGACGGCACCGTTTTTGAAAGTAAGTGTTGCATAAGCGGCATCCTCAGCAGTTGCCTCAAATTCAGCTGGCATCTCACGTTGCCATTTCGTGTAAACACCAGCAGGATTGGATCCAGATTCCCCTGTCACTGCGGCAGAATTATGGCGGATGGGTTCATGGAGTCGTGTTTGGGCGTAGACGGTATCGATTTCACCGAGTAGATACTCCATCATGTCAGCATAGTGAACGCCGACATCGAGTAGCACGCCGCTCTGGTCTTTCTGGTGTCGCCAGACAGAGATAAGCATCCGGTTTGTGCCACCGATGGCGTGATGGATGAGGAAACGCGGTGTACCGATAACCTCTGCCTCAAGCAGTGCTTTTGCAAGCCGATTCATAGGATCGCGCCGATAGTTCTCTGCAACACTGAGAATTGCGTCAGAGGCATCAGCGGCACGACGGATATGGTTGCATGCCCGAACGGTGAGTCCCATCGGTTTTTCGACCATAGTATGCCAGCCGCGTTCAAGCGTTTCAATAGCGACGGTGTGATGATATGGTGGCGTAGTTGTTACATCGACGGCATCTACCCCGACTTCAGCGAGGCCTTCGAGGCTTCCAACAACGGCGGGCTTTTCACCGAAACGTTCTTCTGCTTGTGTGGCAAGTGATTCAGCATTTGCCAAGACGGGGTCGCATGCGCCGACGAGTTGAAACCGTTGCCAGCCTGCCTGATGGAGTTCAGCTAATCCATACATGTGGCGATGTCCCATTCCGCCGCATCCGACGATTGCCAATCTAATTTTGTCCATATTGTCTTCCTCTTGTTTGTGGCTGTGCTTTTCTATGTTTTGCCTCTCGGTTTCAGGACTGCTTCTAACCGCTTAAGATCCTCTTCCATCTTTGTCTTATTTTCACGGTAATATCGGGAACGGCTCAGAACTTTATTGGCATATTGTTTACCCCTGCTAATGAGAGGTCCGTTCACCGCGACTCTGCCCGGCCCAACGTTGTAAGCGCCGAGCGCCAAGGTCAGATTGCCTCTATATCTCTCTAAAAGCATCTTGAGATAAGTAAGACCGGCGTGCAAGTTTTTATGTGGATCAAATCGTTCGTCTATGTTGGCATTAATTTTCGGCTTCCGTTTATCTTTGTACGCTGGGACCTCGAGGCCGAGATAGCGGGCGGTAGCAGGCATCACCTGCATCAATCCGGCGGCTCCATTCTTAGACACGGAGTGCGGGTTAAAGTTGGATTCAGTATGAATGATGGCGAGCATAAGTGGTAAGTCAATATCGTATTCTGTGGCGATTTGGACGCTCAGATACGCTACCTCTGTCTGTTCAGGTTGCTGTGTTTCAATCTCTGTTTTGGGGGTCGGTTTTTGCGGGGTATCAGGTGTTGGCGTACTCGGTTCATCTTTCGGTCCCGGTTTTTCTGTCACAATCGCTGGCATCGGTATTGATGTTGGTGCCTTTGGGGTTATTGTGTTGTTTTTCTGTTCTTGTCTGTTGATCTGAGTGCCTTGTGAAATAGATTGTGTTTTTCCAAAGGACATCCCTATGGACACGAGATGCCTATATTCGAGATTTTCCTGATTGAGGTAGGTGTAATGGAATTCTTTTCCTAATTGGTTGAGTGAGAATCCGACACGCCATGATTGGAATGGGAGTTCATCGTCAAACGTAAATGTCGAACCGACGTGTGCGGCGATGGCTCTGTTTCCGACTTCTATGCTTGTTCCGAAGTAGGCAGGTGAGATATCGAATCGATTGTGCCATCGGATGATCGGATGCGGTGTAAAGACTGCCCCGATAGCGACCTGTTGATTGAAGGTTTGTAAAACGTGTCCATCGGTGTGTCGGATGGACACACCAGCGATATCTCGTAGTCTCATTCCGAGGGTGAGGTGAGCGTTAATTTCTGCGAGAAGTCCGACATCATAGTTTGGTGCCCAGAGGCTTCCGTGGTAAGGTGCGCGACTGAATCCTGTGCTGGCACCGATTTGCAGGGGCCCAAATTTTCTTGCGTAGGAGAGGAGTGCTTGATTATTTCCGAGTTCAAAGCTGCCGATCGGGTTCGCTGTGTGATTGAGTAAGAAGCGGTCGTTGGCGTTTAGGTCAAGGAAATTGATACCGAATGTGCCGATAGGTTGGATAGGATAAGCGAGGGAGACAGCACCTTGAGATAGATCGTATATGAGGTTCCCGTGTTGCAACGCAGCAAGTCCCGCTGGGTTCCAGAGCGGGCTTGTTGCGTCGTCTGCACTGCCTATAAATGCACCGCCTAACCCAATTCCGCGTGTACCGACTTCTGGCCTCAGGTCAAGCGAGTCTGATAATGTGTTTTTTTGACCGAGAAAATACGTGAATACAAGAAAGACAGTCGCTGCGAGTAGCAGACACCATTTACGGTATGGTAATATACTTAGTTGGTTTTTCACTTCTGCCTTTATACCTAATTTCAAAGTGTAAGTGGGGCCCGGTGGATATTCCGGTGTTGCCAGACAAGCCGATAACTTTTCCTTGGCTTACAATTTGCCCGACTTTTACCCTGATGCGCGACAAATGCCCATACCATGTGGTAAAGTTGTCTTCGTGTTCTATCCCAACGAATTTCCCGTAGCCGCCTTTGCGTCCTGCGAAGATGACTTTACCGCCTTTGGAAGCGTAGACGCGTGTGCCGACAGCGGCACGTAAGTCTATCCCATCATGCATCCGCCAACGCCCCGTAACAGGATGCGGCCGATAGCCGTATTTCGAGGTAAGGACTAACGGGATTCGGAGCGGATCTCCGAACCCGAAGGTACCGTCGGAGTGTATCCGAATTTCTCTACCAACCTGTAGATTGCGAGGCGAAGAAATTCTGTTAAGTCTCTGTAAATCTCTCCAATCGACGTTATGGTGGTTCGCTATACCGATCAAAGTATCGCCGGGTTTGACTTTATACAAAATTTCTTTAACAGCGAGGGCTTCGCTCGGTATGCGTAGCATTTTCCCTGTCTGTATACGGTGTGCTGACTTAATACTGTTCGCTTGGATAAGTGATTTGAGGGGTACTTTGTACTTCTGCGCGATTTCGGACAGCGTTTCACCTTTCTGAATCATGTGCTGCTGGAAACCGGCGGCAAATACTATTCCTGAGAGTGCCTCTATAAGCAGAACAGTTATAAACGTAAAAGTGTGAATTGACCTTCTCTTCATTTTTTGCCCTAAAAATAATACAACAGCGTCAAATACTGTAATGGTTTAATCGGATCGGATGTTCCTCATGTTGTCAGAATTGGTTGTTATTAACTAATTTCTGACGGTTAGTAAAATGTTTTTGGTATTTGTAAAGATTTGCGTATCTGTCTCAATGCCAGATGAACCGACTGAGACGACCTCGCTAATTACAGTCACAATGAGTTGAATAACTTCGACTTGGACGTTGTCTCCATTTAACGTTTGAGGGGCTGTCCAAGTAACAGGATTTTCACTGGTGGCGGAAAGTTCGCCAAATTGCGTAATGTTCAGCCAGTTCAGCGTGACACTGGTACCTCTAACTTCTTTTATTGAAGCAGTCAGTTCTACCGCCTCACCGGGTTTTACCGTTTTCTTGGTAACAGTCACTCTTACGTCAAGATCGGTTACCTGCGTTGGTTCTGCCACGTCTACGGCTTGTGTCAGTTCAACGATGTCGTTTGTTGTTTCACTTTCTTCTGCTGTTGGAACCGTTTCCGATTCCGATACAGGATTTTTTAGGTTACTACCTCCGCAACTCGTTAAACTCAACACAATACCTATTAGGAGAATGTAAATACCTATTAGAGATGTGTAGAAAAGCAAGTCGATTCGAGATATTCTCATGCTGCTGTCCTCTCTTCATATTCGGATCGTTTAAAACATTGATGTGTTTCAATTGCGTGTATTGCTGTTTTAACCAACCGATAGGCTTTTGAACTGAAGCGATTAAATATTCGGTGTTAAATAAAAGAGAGCCGAACGAAATTCTCGAATTGTACCTTAATCGTTCAAGTCAAGGCGTATGTTGGCTTATAGGCAATAACGAATAGCGAAGAGAGTCGGTTACAAAAATAGATAGTTCAACACGAAAGTATTAGACTGGGGGTTGACCCAGCCTAAATTTCGTTTAATTTCCGGCATTTTCTAATTCTTGGCGCAGGAATGCGATAATATCTGCGACTTGTTGGTCGCTGAGGATATCAGGTGCATAGAAAGGCATGAGCGTACCGCCACCTCGAATTTTAGTGGCCCAACGTTCCAGTGTTGCATCGATATTGCGAGGCGGTCTGGATCGGATGAGTTGAGGACCGATTCCGGCTTTATACGGTGTTGGGTGGCAGACGACGCATGCGCGCCCAAAAAGTTGCCATCCGTTTTCTGCGTCGCCGCTCATAGCAGCGAGTTTTTCACCGGCAGCCTTTTTGGCATCGTCATCTAACATCGCCATTTCAAATTGGGGACCTTTGTTATCACCGGAGATTTCCTTGAAATATGCCATGAGTGCTTCGGCATGTTCTTCAGGGATTGCGGTTGGATCGACTTCGGTGGCTGGTATTCGCTGTAAGAAGTGCTGGTAGCAGAAACCGCCGCCGCCCGCTGCGCGTTCAAAGATGTCGGCTGAGATCATTCCACCTTTCGCCTGTCCGCGGTGCGGGACACCGACCATGCTATGCCCAGCACGAATGACTCCGTCTGGATTCGCTGTATCGTCAAAATCTGCGTGGCAATTTGCGCAGGTAAGCCCCGTGGCGTACCCTTTACCTGTTCTACCTGGTTTGATTGTTCCTTTAAAAGTTGGATCGTGAAAAAGTTCGCGCCCCAGTTGCGCTTTGTCCGACATTTGTGCTTGTGTGAAAAGGATGAATGCCGTGATCAAAGTGCCACATAGGGCAAACGAAACGAATTTACGCATCATAAACCCCCTATTGATGATGTATACTATAAACATTTTATCAAATAATTCAAGTTATTGTCAATAAAAAAAATAAAAATTGCTCGGCACCAGATATCGCGGGGCTATAGAGTCGTATAGTCCATTGGAATTTGCTTAGGTTGATTCCAACAAAGCGATATAGGGTAGATTCCGATATTGTTGTGCGTAATCAAGTCCGTAACCTACGATGAAAGCATCTGGCACCTTGAAACCGATATAGTCAATAGGGACAGGGACTTGCCGTTTAGACGGTTTGTCGAGCAGCGTGCACACCTTAAGGGTTTTCGGGTTCAGCGTCGATAGGTGTCCACAGAGAAAATCCAAAGTCTGTCCTGTATCAACAATATCCTCAACGATGAGGATATGTCGCTGTTTGAGATAGTTACTGCCGCCGTGGATAAGTTCAACTGTTGATGGCTGTGTGCTGTTGTGATAACTTGTGAGTTGAACGAATTCAAAACGTATCTGTACTTCTCTACCGGGATCTTCAAGTTGTGCGTCAAAGATAGCGCGAGAGAGGTCGGCGAAAAATAGGACACTTCCTCTCAGAACACCGAGGAGTACTAACTCTTGATTTTCATAATCGGCAAGAATTTGTGCGCCAAGTTCGCGAATACGTTTCTGTAGGCACGATTGAGAAATAAGAACAGATTCAGGGAGCGGTTTCGTCGATGCTGGCATAGGTTACGTAGAGATAGTGTCGTGTGCTCGGTTGGATCTTGAAAAAATCGTTGGTTGTATAACCGATGACCCATAAGATCGAATCGCCGGAAACAAGGAGTGGAATGTTGTCGCGTTCATGGCGCGGCACCTTGACATCTATGAAAAAATCCTTAATTTTTTTTGTTCCTTGCATACCATACGGACGAAACCGATCGCCTTCTCGTCGATTACGCAGCGTAAGCGGGAGTGCTTCTTCAAACGGTTCTGCAAGTATTCTTAGCATTTCATAATCAAATATTGCTTCAAATTTTCCGTCAGGGAATGTCCGTTTTCTATTAGGTGCTACATGCCCAAATTCTACGGTAATTTTTGCGTTTAAAGCCGCTATATATGTTTCGCCAACAGTGGTGATTGGATAGGAAAAATTTCCTATTTCAGTCGTTTTTTGCTCGAAAATGATACGTTGATATGCACGCCGAAATTGTAAGCCGTTTGGAAGTGGCAGGACAGCATTAGGGGTGTCGCCTTCAATAAGACTTAACATCGCGTTGCAGTGTGGGAAATAGAGGTCGCTCATGGCACCTAACATTTGAGCGACGCTTTGCCGGAGGATTCGTCTTTGTAATGCGAGGTGGTACTGTCGAAATTTTTCCCTATCAAGGATAATCGTCTCTTGTTGGGTCTGTATTTGGCACGCCTCAAACGCTGTGCGAGCGATTGTATCAAAGTATTCCGCTTCGGTACCTAATACATTGGCGGTTCGGCTTAATGCGGTTTTAATATTCGGATTATAATTGTTCACGAGTCTCGGTATCAACTCGTGGCGGATACGATTACGCAGATAGTATGTATCCGTGTTGGTTGCATCCTGCCGCGGGACAACATCTATAGAGGTCAGAAACGCCTCAATCTGTTGACGTGTAAATTCTATCAGAGGTCTAATAAATTTCCTATCCCTGATGGGACTGATGCCTTTCAAGCCGTCGGTTCCGCTCCCGCGTATGAGGTTCATTAGAACCGTTTCGGCGGTGTCGTCTTTTTGGTGTCCTAAGGCGACTTTCGTCGCGCCGGTTTCGGCACAGACGGAGTCGTAGAATTGGTAGCGTGCTCTGCGTCCGGCGGTTTCCAAGGAGAGTTTCGACTGTTTTGCTAAACGGAACACATCTACCTGCTGAATAGTGCAAGGCAGGTTTAGGTGTTCTGCGTGTTGTCGGACGAAGTCTGCGTCTGTGTCTGCTTCTGGTCGGAGGCGGTGATTTAGGTGTACAACGTGCAGATGGCATTTGAGTCTTTGGCGTAAAGCGTGCAGCCCATATAGGAGGGCGAGCGAATCTGCGCCGCCTGAAACTGCAACGAGTACAGTTTCACCGTTCATAATCATTTTATGCTGTGTTATGAAGCGGTGCATCTCTCGGACGAAGTCGGTTATCATGAAGTGTCCAATTTTTAACGGCAAATCGTATCCAACCGATGAAACGGTAGGACAATGCCGGTGCGGAGAGTCGAACTCCGGACAGCACGATTATGAGTCGTGTGCTCTAAACCACTGAGCTACACCGGCATAGGTTGGGATGCTTTATTGGAAACGATGAAGTTAAGTATGCTTTTTGTATCTTAGCGTTGATGTATCAAAGAACATGTGAAGATTGAGAAGATTGCAGGGGGGGGATTTGAACCCCCGTCCTCCGGGTTATGAGCCCGACGAGCTACCTGGCTGCTCTACCCTGCGGCAAGAATTATTGTTTTCAATCATGGTCGAGGAGGGACTTGAACCCTCACACCTGTTTAGGGCGACGGATTTTAAGTCCGTTGTGTCTACCGATTCCACCACTCGACCGCAATAATATTAATAGTATACTCTATCTTTTGGGTGTTTGTCAACTTTTTTTGCTTTTATTTAAAAAAAGTCGATTTTCACGTCTTTTTCAGAATCCGGTGCCGTGCCCTGATTTTTCTTCTCACTTGACTTTTTTTACTAAATCGCATATTATGATATTATGAAGAATGTTAAACTTGCATCAGGACACGAAATGCCGATACTGGGTTTAGGAACTTGGAAGTTAGAGGGCAGGCAGTGTCGAAATATTGTCAAAGAAGCCATTGAGCTGGGTTATACACACATCGATACGGCGTGGATGTACAAAAATCAACGCGAAATTGGGAGGGCACTTCGCGATATCCGTATTGATCGTGAGCATATCTTTCTGACGACCAAGATTTGGAACACCCACCTCAAGTATGACGATGTCCTTACGCAATTTGAAGAGTGTTTGCGCGATTTGCAGATGGATTACGTAGATTTATTGTTGATCCACTGGCCAAACGACGATGTTCCATACACAGAGACGTTCTCTGCTTTCCAGAAACTTCACGATGCCGGTCAAGTAAAGAGCGTCGGCATCAGCAATTTTAGCGATGTGCAAGTTGCGAAGGCGTGTGAGGTATCGGACCTCCCGATTTGCACGAATCAGGTGGAATATAACGTTCGTAGGAACCGGTCAGCACTGCGCGATTATTGCAGTGAACGCGGTATCGTCATGACAGCGCATCGTCCGCTCGCTGTTGGGAATCTTGCCAATGATGCGGTGCTAAGTGAGGTCGGTAAGAATCACGGGAAGACCGCAGCGCAGGTAGCACTCCGTTGGCTCATACAACAAGGCATTATCACTATACCGAAATCGGGTTCAGTCCCGCATTTACGGGAGAATTTGGATGTCTTTGATTGGGAATTGACCGATGCAGAGATGCAAACACTTGATACTGGAATGTAGGACACTTGTCGCATAACCTGTTAGGTTGTGCGTTTTCATGTTAAATTTCAAATCCGCGTTATTTAATCGTAACGCAAGTTGCCATCTTTGTAGCATAATCTTCCAGATTGTGCTCGCAGAGACGCAAACTAAAAGTTTACGCTACAAAATCTCACGGAGAAGCAATCACTTTCAATGAAAATGGTCTCCGCACGCCTAAAATATTATGAGTGGCAACTTGGGTTAACCGTAAGGTATAATTAAAAAATGAAATTTGGACTGTTTTATGAGCATCAAATTCCACGTCCGTGGGCTGAAGGTGCGGAGCATAAGTTATTTCAAGATGCGTTGGTGCAGGTAGAACTCGCTGACAAACTCGGTTTCGATTATATTTGGGAGGTCGAGCACCATTTCCTTGAAGAGTATTCGCACTCTTCTGCGCCGGAGGTATTTCTTGCGGCGTGTAGTCAGCGGACGACGCAGATTCGGCTCGGACATGGGATTGTATTGATGCCGCCAGCGTACAACCATCCTGCACGTGTTGCTGAGCGGATCGCGACCCTTGACCTTGTATCCAACGGGCGCGTGGAGTGGGGAACCGGAGAGTCTGCTTCACATATAGAACTTGGTGGATTCAACGTTGATCCGAAGCATAAACGCGACATGTGGGCGGAATCTACGCGTGAAACGGCAAAAATGATGACGCAGTCGCCGTATACGGGGTACGACGGTCAGTACTTTTCGATGCCGCCGCGGAATGTTGTGCCAAAACCGTTGCAGACACCGCATCCGCCGCCGTGGGTGGCGTGTTCGAGTCGTGATAGCCTTCGGTTTGCGGCGAGATACGGACTCGGCGCGTTGACTTTCGCCTTTGTCGATGCGAGCGAAGCCAAATTTTGGGTGGAAGAATATTACGAGATTTTTGAGAGGGAATGCGAACCGCTGACGCAGCGAGTTAACCCTAACATCGCCATGGTATCCGGATTTTCTTGCCACAATGATGAAGCGACTGCTGTCGCACGTGGGTTAGACGGATTCCGTTTCTTCCGATTTGCGTTGGCACACTATTATCACGGCGGTTCACAGATACCCGGACAGACCGATATTTGGCAGCTGTATAGAGAGACGACACAGGATCCCACTGAAGGGAGAGCCGGTATCGGTACGCCGGATCAGGTGCGTGAGCACTTGGAGGTGATGGAAGAGGCTGGCGTGGATCAGGTCGTTTTCATTCAACAGGCTGGCGCGAACCGTCATGAAGACATCATCGAATCGTTGGAACTCTTTGCGCAAAAGGTGTTACCGGACTTCAAGGCGCGGGATGTTGAACGGGCTGAAGAAAAAAAGGAACGGCTCGCTGAAGCGATTGCGAGAGCAGAGGAACGCAAACCGACCTTGACAGCTATCGAAGATATACCGGTTGTGGATGCCTATCCGGTTCTCAAGCGGAAGTTAGAAGAGAAAGCGGAAGAGGTCAGTTCGCCTGAAATAAGTGATGATGGCGAGAAATTTCTGTTGTCAATAGAGGGCGGAAAACGTACTTTTAATAATTGAACCTGGTCACTGCTCCATTACATTCCGCAGTGGTTTCTGATTAATTCCAGGACGACTGGGGCAATGTAGTTTTTTATAGTGGAATCCGAAAATATACTCACACTTGTAGCATAGGAAACGGTTGGTCTCCTGTGCTTCCGTGAGAACCACTTCACAGATTCTATAGCTTAAAAAGTAAAAAAATGAAGAACGTATTGGTCATTGATGACGATGAGAAAATTTGTTGGGCATTCGAGCAATTCCTTGAAAGCGAGGGGTATGCCTCAGATGTCGCGAACAGTGCCGAGGAAGGTTTACGCCGTATCGCTGCTGACAAGCCGGATGTCGTTTTGCTTGATGTGAATCTGCCGGGGATGAGTGGGTTAGAGGCGTTAGCAGAGATTAAAGCGCATCATCCGTGGGTAATTGTGGTTATCATCACGGCTTATGACGATGTAGAGACGACAATAGAGGCGATGCGTTTGCAGGCGTTTGATTTTGTGCCCAAACCGATTGACCTGGATGTTGTCAAGGGTGTACTGGAGCGTGCGTTCCGAACACAATCTGTTCGCAGCTCCTTGACTGTAGAGGCGGCGGACGAATCGGCGGTGCAGAGTGGGCACCGGTTGGTCGGTAAAAGCAGCCAGATGCGCGAAATCTACAAGCTCATCGGGATCATGGCGAGCAATACGATGACTGTGTTGATTGAGGGCGAGACGGGGAGCGGCAAGGATCTCGTTGCGCGTGCTATTCACGTCGGCAGTGAACGCAAGGAGAAACCGTTTATTCCGGTCGATTGTGGCGCGCTCCCTGATGAACTTTTGGAGAGTGAACTCTTCGGCTATGAAGCAGGGGCGTTCACAGGCGCGAAAACCGAGGGGAAACCGGGACGATTTGAACTGGCGAACGGTGGCACTCTTTTTCTTGATGAGGTCGGTAACATGACCCCAGCACTACAGGTTAAGCTGCTCCGTGCTTTGCAGACGCAAGAGATTGAACGATTAGGCGGAACTCGTAGACTGAAAGTGGATGTTCGCTTGATCGCTGCTACGAATCAGGAGCTCGGCGAAATGGTGAGACGTGGGCAGTTCCGTGAGGATCTCTATTACCGTTTCAAGCGCATTGCAATCCATCTTCCGCCGTTACGGGAACGTCAAGAAGATATTCCACTGCTTGTCACGCACTTTTTGCAACTGATTCAGGAGGAACTCGGCAAGCCGATTCGCGGTATTTCCGAGGAAGGGATGAAGCTGCTACAGAATTATCCGTGGCCGGGGAATGTTCGAGAGTTGGAAAATTGTGTCCGGAGTGCAGCGACGTTGTGTCGATCGGATGTGATCCTGCCAGATGATCTACCGCCAGAAATCAGGAGTGGAGACGCAGTCAGTGCTACCGATGGCTCACAACTTGAGGCGACGCTTAAGTCCATTTTACGGGACACGATTCAGGAGGCTATTTCCGGAGGGAAACAGGGACTTTACGAAGATGTTGTTAATCAGTTGGATAAGGTGTTGATTGAACTGGTTTTAAATGAATTTTCGGGCAATCATAGTAAGACTGCCGAGTTGCTGGGTATGAGTCGGACCACACTCTTAAAGAAGATTAAACAGAGCAGCGGTGCTGATGAAATGGCATAAGCACGATAGGAGACGAAACATTATGGATTCGTGGATTCGGATTGCGCACCGTGGGGCATCTGGGAACGCGCCAGAAAATACGCTTTCGGCGTTTAAGAAGGCACTCGCAATTGGTGTAGATGCTATTGAACTTGATCTGCACGGGACGAAGGATGGCGAAATCGTTGCGATACATGATGCAACGTTGGACAGAACGACGAACCTCACTGGACTTGTTCGGGAAAAGACGCTTGCAACAATCAAGATGGCGGATGCTGGTGGTTGGTTTCATCCTGACTTTGGAGGTGAACAGGTTCAGGTGGATGCGACTACGGTTAAAACAGTTGCTCGTGAGTTGGTGCCGACGCTCGCGGAGGCGTTGGAGTGCATCTCTGAAGACGCGATAGCTCTGCTCGAAATTAAGGATCCCACTATCGGTGAAGCGGTTGTAAGAAAGGTTCGCGAAATGAACGCGCTTGAGCAGGTCGTTATCATCTCCTTCCATACCTCTGTTCTACAAGATGTTCGGGGTTTGGAACCTCGTATCCCGACGGGATGGCTCATCGGAAATCATAGCAACGACGTTTCGCCTGTGCACCTCTGTCAACGCTTGGGAGAATTGGGGTGCAATCTGCTGAATGTATATCACGAGTTAATCACAGCGGAATTTGCGTATCAAATCCGTCGGCGTGGTGTTGCGCTGTGGTGTTGGACGGTAGATGATCTTGATCGGATGCGCGAAATGGAGAATTTCGGCGTGCAAGGTATTACATCTAATTACCCGGAACGTTTCGTTATGGTTTAGTTTTGTCCGTTTGTTCCGCTCGCCAGAACGTGATCGCGATGTATGCAAGAATCGGATAGGACAGCAACGCTGTTGACCAAGCGATCCCTTCTAATCCCCAATACTGCATGAATAACCAATTGAGAAACGGATTTAGGACGAGTCTGATGAGGGTTGCGGTTACGACGGTGCCGTGTGCCTGACGTGCGAGATGTGCACGGATGAGCAACCTACTCATTAGACGTGGCAGCATTCCGATCAAATAGATCCCCAACAACGAAGCGATATGCAACTGACCTACCTCAGACAATTCGCCGTGTCCATACAAAATTGAGACGATGTTTTCCCGAAAAAGATAGAAGCCTGTCAGGAAGGGTGTCATCAATACCAGCAGTATAAGAACGCCTTGCCAGACGCTGCGTCGGAATTGTGTTCTGTTGTTTTCTATCTGCTCAGATGATGATATCTTTGCCCAATGCGAAAGGAGAACAGGGAGCGTTACACCTGTAAGTGTTTCGGGGATTGCGCACAATCGGAGCGCGTAATCCAGTTTTGAGACGGAACTCGCGCCTAATGTGCTTGCCATCCCTCTATCAACAACTGGATTTAACCCATCGGAAATCGCCGCACCGATCATGAGTAGACATTGAGGGAAGAACTGTTTGGTATAGGGTGTCTCTTGTAAATTGAGTTTCAGCTGCTGCACCCGTAGGTTTAGGATGGTGCAGCAGCGTGGGAATAGGATAACCACTTGGAAAAGTTCGCCGAGGATCAGCGCGAGCGGTATACTGAGCCATGTTAGCGAAGGTTTGCAGAAGTAGATTGTTCCGATGACGATGGCAGCACGGAGCCCTTGTAAGATAACAGGGAGTTGAAATGCTTGATAAGTGTCCAATACTGCCTTGAGCATCCAACGGATGGATGTGATGATTGCGAGGCAGAGAAATCCACAAACGATGCCGAAAGTGGTGGTCGGTGTGAGTCCGGTGTTTGGTAAGAAGCGTTGAGAGATTAGATAAGAGATGACGACGAGGAGACAGCAGAGCCAAGGCATTATCGCGATATATCGGGAAAAGATGGATTGGACGCAGCGTTGTGCTTCGGTTTCACCTTTCATTCGGGCTTCGGCTAATAGTGGAACGAGGACAGAATAAGCGGAAGCGGAACTGAGCAGATCGATCAAGAATACGGCGATCCCCCAATAGTAGTAGATGAAGTCCATTTCTACCGGGTCGCCGAACCAGTTGGCGAGTGCGATGTAGATAAAGAATGTACCGGCACGTCCGATCAGGCTCAACGGTGTGACGACGAGGACATTTTTCAGGAGAGAGGGTTCTGTTTGGATGGCGTTATTCGGCATGCATCTAAGCGGTGTGCTGGGTGTAGAGAGCATTGGGACACCGTTCTTGTAGGTGTCCCAATTTTGTTAGTTCGTTAGTTTCTTAATGGTGGTGCTTGATGGCAGCCCATGTGGTTGCGAGTTTATCCGCTGGTTCGACGGATAGCCCTTCTCTCGCTTTTTCGTAATCTTCGTTCGTCGGTTGGAATGGCTCACTTGAGATCATAAAGACATCAAAAAGAGCCTCAAGGCCAGGTGCTGCTTCTCTCGGTTGAATACGGACAGTGTTGTTTCCCTTTTTTAAATCCGTTGGGGACTTTGATTCGGGTATATCTCTACCGCCACGCCATGTCCATACGGGACCTTGGGTGTCAATGATCAGACTATCGGCAGCGTCACCAATATTGAGGCTGTTCAAGATGATAAACCATGACTGTCCACCGCCCCGGAAGTCTGCGACGCGTCCCCAGATGTATGCGTCTCCTGCGACAGGACTTTCAAATATGTAATCTGCGAACCCACCGACGGCTTGCGCGATTAGAAGGTCTTTGGCTAACCATGGGTCCTGTGCCTTATTTGCCAATTTCTTTTGCTGCTCACCAGTTGCAAGTGCTACATTGCTTTCAAAATCTATGGCTGAAATCCAGATCTGCCATCCGCCTTCGAGGTTTGATTCACGCCATTCCTTTACAGCTGAGGCCGGCAGCACGAGCAGTATCGTCAAGAATAGGCTCATGATAGCTATGAAAAGTTTCATTAATAAATTTACTTGTCTCACGGTTTCCCTCCTTGATGTCTACTCGTAGTGACACGAATCATCAAGTTCCTCAATCCTGGCACTATGGATAGACAGTGACACATTTAGTTGAAGCCGAAGACTTTCTGGCTCGGACGCATGTTACGTCCGCCGATGGTTATGATTATATAACATTTTAGGAAAAAAAAGTCAAATTTATTTTGTGAGCAGGGCTATTTAGTTTTCTGTTTTTTTACCCAACTTTGGAGAGCCCAGTCCCGGTAGGTGCGGTTTGCAACCGCACCGGACTTGAAAAAGAGAACTGAAAAATTGAGACAACCCGACAATTTATCTAAAACTAAATGGCCCTAGGAAAAAGTTGTCAATATTGCCAAAAAATGCTATAATACTGTGATATTGATAAACTCTTAGGGTAAGTTGCATTTCCGATGAACGTCCCCTGATCAGAGGAGATAATGATGAAAAAGGGCAATCTTGTATTACAGATACTTATATTCGGCATCAGTTTCTGCATCATTGGGTGTGGTACGACAGCCTCATCACCGTCCAACGTGCCGGCATGGGATTCGGACATGCCGTTGGATAATCGTAACACCGAGGCACCTTCAGTATTAGGGAGAGTCGGGAAGGTTTTCTCTGAAGGTAAAAGCGATTACCATTTTCGTAAGGCGCGATGGGGGTTCAGCCGTGAACGTGTAGAACTTTCGGAAATCGGAACTATAGTCTTTAAGAGAACACCGGACACGTTAATCTATAAGTGTAAACTCAACGGGGTCTATTGTTATCTCGTCTATACGTTCAAGAATAACCGTTTGCGGACAGCAGGTTATCTTTCTATAAGTCCTATTCCTAATGCGGATAGCCTCGTCAAAGATGCGGTTGAGAAATACGGCATGCCGGACTCCGATGTAGAACACCTTGTTGGGAACGAACTTAAAGAAAAGTTGTGGAAAATGCCCGATACGGTGATATTTAGCAACCTATATGTTGCTGCGCGCAAAATGACTCAGACAAAATATAACTATTCGGGTGAGGGATTGCTCAAGCACTTAGTCCGGGACGAGCTGCCGGAAAAAGACTCAGGGGAGATCAAATATTGGGCGGGTACTTACGCACACGTAGACCCGGCTTTTTTTGCTGAGCTTCAAGAAATAGAGTTCCCTTTAGCAGAATTGTCACATTATGAGAAACTCCTGACTGGTGTTCTTGTGAAAAATAGAGGGACGAGGATTCCTGGATTAGGGACGATTCCATCCCTTGACATTAAATAAGCACAACGCTTCACAAGATAGTATAGAGTTTTCCAGTAACCGAGACATTTGAAATCACCTAAGACCAAGTAAAACCCGGGGGCACCCGTTCCTGGGAAGGGCGCATTATGATACCCACACCGTTTGGGATGTTGGGTTTCGCTACACCTATCTACCCGAAGGGTTCATTGAAGAACAGAACACTGTGTATAGCGAAAATGAGAGTGTGGTTTTACCGCTCAACCCAACCTACATCCTACTCACTTGATTAAAAATCGGTAAAATGGTCAATGTCTCAAATCACAGTGATTACGTGGGTTCTTCGTTTTGTTGGGTAAATGCAGCGTCATTGATACGGTTGTTGTTTTTTCTTTCCATCGGGTATTGCGACCCAAATTCCACCTGTCTGCTGAGCGACCTGCTTTTGGAAGGGGTCATTGGTCCCAATAACACAGACAGCAACGGGTAGGTCCTTCAATAAAGCTATAGTGCCGGCTATGGAAGATTTTGTTTTTACAGGTTCATCTGTCAGGAAGATAAAATGTTTTTTTGAACCGGCTCGGAATTTTATGCGTCTGATACCTTCGGCAATCGCGGGAAGTAAGTTCTCATCCTCTTTGCACGGCAATCTTAGGATAGCGTGTATTTGCTGCTGCGTTTGTGGCGGTTTGAAAACATTGACCATATTGATAGTGCCATCTGCGCGGAACCGCACGACACCCACTCTATAGTCAATTAGCGCAATATCCCAATCGCGCATCCAAAAATCTATCTGTTGCTTGAGGTATGGCACTTTATCTGCCATACTTTTACTCCCATCAATAAATAGAATAATATCCACTGGCATACTTGCAGCATCTTTTAGAATTACTTTGCTGATTGCCTGGGTGGTATATGGATTACTTATACCCATGGTGTCTTCTGGAATTGCGTGCCATGTCCCCCCTGTTTCTCTTGCGAGGCGTTTATGATCTAGATTGTCAACACCAAGCACATTCACAGAAATCTCATTTTCACGACAACGCCTAATGACCTGATCTGCTGTTAGACCTTGTTCGCTTTCGAGATATTTTTCATCTGAAACAAGGATAAGATGTTTAATGGTATTTTTTCGGAACTGCATTTTCATCACAGTTTGATCAATTGCATCTAATATGTTTTCATCGTGCTTCGCTCGAATTCCGTAGAGTGGTTGCTTTATATAATCAACATCTGTTGTCAGCGGGTGCACCTGAATATTGTTGCCCCCTGTTCGGAATGTTCTGAACAGGGTAAGCCCAAGAGCATAGTCACTTCCCGATGCTTCATAGATATCAACCATTTGCCCCAGATGTTGTGGAACTGCCTTTACGTTATCCAGCATACTGCCACTGATATCCACGACAAACACAACATCAATCGGGGTACCACCACTGCTTTGGATAATATCATAAGCAAGATTCTCTATAGTGCTACCGAAGGGTAAACTGTCGTCCCCTATGCTGTCCCCTATTTTACCCAAACCATCTCCCTTGCCTGTGCCCTTGCCTGTGCTTTTTATCTTAAGTCCTGTCCCTATCCCGGTGCCTTTACCGGGTGATCTGACACCGGTTCCCTCGCGTCTACCATAACTTTTTGTGGACGATGTGCCGGTATCCGCAGCAATCGGAGATAGGGCGGATTCTACGGATGCAGGCAACTTCACGTCTGTAGACAGAGCGGGGGCATCTAAAACTGGCGGCACATCCGCATTATCTATTTTATTGACAGCTTCGCTTTGCATATTCACTTCTGTGGGTGCAGCAGTTTGCATCTTATCGATTTCTACTGAATGTTTCGGTTGTGTGACGGTTACCTGCTTCTGTAAAGTTATCTGCCTCTTGGGGATCGGCATTTCTTCTTTCGGTTTCAGTGGCTCTTTCTTGGGAAGCGGTATTACGGGCGGTATTACTTCTTTCTTCACAACAGACTGTTTTGGTAACTCATAAATATCAACCTGTATTTCTTCTTTAAATTCTTGCACCTCTGATTTTGAAGAAAGAAAGAAAAATAACACGATGATCGCAATGATATGCACAATCACAGTAATCTGAAAAGCGCGTCTCTGATGTTCATAAGAATAAGCCTTTTTGAGTAAGCGTCTATTCATTGTCTTTCCCTCATTTCCCTTTGATCTGGAGTTGGAAATCTCGCGTGGCTAAGATTTCGTTGATCTCTAAGACCTGGACCTTTATATCAACGGTTCGCGTGCGTACCTGTTTATCGGCGGTGATCGGGATGCGGCGGGTTTGAAACCCATTTTTACGGACGCTAAACGTTGTATTGGGGAGTTGATACCGCAACCCAACTATTGTCTTTGGCAGCATCCGGACGCTGAGGTTTTTCGCAGCACTCCCAGCGTTTGTAATAATCAGTTTCAGGCGCACATTTTCGCCCGCATCGATGATGCCGTTCTTGTTCTGTGGGTCCTCGAGCGTGATGTCAATGGACACCTTCGGCGGAATACTTTTTGGCAAAAAAGAACTAAAAACGCCTGCTCTGAAAGCGATCACTCCCGCAATTGCCAGCACAGCCAAAGGCAGGAGTATCTTTCGGAGCTTCTTGTTGCGCTGCTGGTTGTTCGCTCTTTTCTTCAAGAGCGTGATAGCGTTTTGCAGTTGAAGGGCAGGCGCGTAGGTCGGGTGCATCCGTAAGGCGATGTCTAAATGCCGTTGCGCGTCAGAGAATGCCTCAATTTCCATGTACGTTTGTGCGAGATGGTAATGCGGTTCAACGTCATTTGGATTTGCATTGATAATCTTTTTCAACCCCGCTTCGGCTTGCAGATATTGCCGATTGTTTAGAAACACCAAAGCGCGTTGCATCTCTTTGTCAAGGGTTTCAGCGTCTATCTCCTGAGGCTTCGGATATGATTTTTCTGTCTGAAGGGACGGCGGTTCATCCGCCACCACAGGCGGTGTATTGGTGGGTTCGGATTCTGGCAAACTCGGTTCTATGGTTTTTAAGAAAGATAGTACCGGTGCGTAGTTCGGGTCGATTCGCAGTGCCGCCTGGGCAGCCTTTTTCGCCGCTGCTAACTCGTGGAGTCCAAAGTATGCCAGTGCCTGCGCGTGATATGCTGCGATATACGTTGCATCGAAGGTCATCGTCTTTTGAAAGCAATCGACAGCCTCACGATAACGTTCCTCGTTGTAGAAAGTGATGCCCTGTGAATAGTAGGTCTCTTTGAGGATATCACAGAGGGATAACACCTCCGCGGCGTTGGGTGCCAAGCGCTGTGCTGTCAAAATAGCGGTTTCGGCGTTCTCATAGTCGTTTTGTGCAAGATATGCTCGGCATAACCCGCAGTGTGCATCGATGAAATCAGCATCGATGTCGAGCACCTTTTGAAAATGCGTTATCGCTTCGGCATATTGCTTATTGTTGAGATAGGCTTTGCCGAGCGTGTAGTGTCCTTCTTTGATGTCAGTCGTTGTTTCGGTCATCTGCTTTCATTTGTTCATAAGGTTTTGATCGTCAGGGTCTTTCAGTCTTTCGAGGGTTTGGTCTCATCTACTTCATCGTTTTATCTGCGCTGATTGTCGGTGGGGTGTTGGTGTAATTAATAAAGGTTCTCTTGTTTCCTATACCTGTGGAATTTGACGCGATCGAGGAGTCGCCATGCGTTATGAATAAGATAATCCTCATTGTTTGAGTGGTCATCTTCTAACAGGAGGAGAAGTCCAAGTAAAGCCTTCTCAGCATCCGCTAGAATAGCAGGAAACTGGCTTCCATATTTTTTTACATTGGCTGGTGTCTGGATAGAATTGTAGAGCTCCACATAGTATTTGATGGCGGCTCTAAACGTTGAATACTTTTTGTTTTTTGCTTTCCGGTGTGCTACAAGGGTTTTAATATAAGCTTGGAACAATTCTTCGGATATATCAACGTAAATGAGTGCATCAACGGTATAAGGATGCGCGCCGGTATAGACATTATAACCGAGTCCTTGTTCTTTGGCGAATTGTCGTTCAAAGGCGTAAGCTTGGGCAGGGGAGATGTCTGGCAACAAAAAGAAGTTGTAAAACCCCTCGGAATCCTCAGAGAGGTCGCAGGCTTCGGCGTAGGTGTAAGTTTTTATCTTGGATGTCTCTTTGAACGTGTTGCGCTCGTAGTGTTTTGAACAACCACAGAGAATCGCAACTATCAACAAACAGCGCAAACTTTTAGTCATTCTGATAGATGCCTCACTTTAGGGGCGTGCCGCTCATGGAATAGGTCATCTAACTCTACCAACCGTTCGGCAAAGTCGAGGAAGGGTAGAATTCCGCCGAAGTAAAACAGATAAAGGCTGCGACACCGGAGCTCATCTTGTGCGTTTTCTCTCGGGATTCTTTGTGTTTCAGCAATATTATTATCAATATTTCCGAAGTGGTAACCGATGAGTGTAAATAGGGAACCGAAAGCCATGTAACTTACTTTTGTCAAGATATTTTTTATTTTCTACGCTCCTTATAGAAGTTAGGAATTCTTATGCGGCAGTGCTGATTGTTAAGGATGCTGAAATCATGTCAGAAAATCACACGGCCAGACTTTAGGACTAAACATTGGTTCAATTTGCTTTTTAAGCAAGTTTATGCTCTAAAAAGAGATTTGTCAAGTTAAAAATTTATTTATGTTTGATTTAGAAATAATAAAAAATATTTTTTACAATTTTTCAAGAAAAAACGATAAAAAGGGTGGAAATGGAAGTAAAAGGCGGGACTTTACCCCGAAACACGCGCCGGTCACATTCCTCTTTCAAAATCAGCCTTATGGTTTTCCAAAACGCTAATCAGGGAATGTGACGCGTTCGTAGATTTCTTGCAAGGGCAGTTCGCATTGGATGGCGGTGAGTGGCAAAATGTCCTCAAGTTCTTGGAAAGCGGTGAAAATCCAGTCTTTTGCAGTAACCCGTGCAGTATCATCTTTTTTTTCACGGCGGTAGCGTTCAACAAGTACCTTGTCTTGCGAAACGAGGATGTATTCCTGCAAGGACGCGAGGTGTCGGTAGTGCCCGAATTTTTCGCCGCGATCATAAGCCTCCGTTGAAGGAGAGAGGACTTCTACGAGGATAATGGGATTAAGGAGTATATCAAAAACATCGTCTTCAAAACGGGGTTCTTCGCAAACGATAACGACATCCGGGTAGAAGTAGGAGGAAGTGAGGGGAGAACTCACCCGCATAGCGTTCGCGTATGTTTCACATCCGCTGCTTTTTAACAGATTGTGGAGCTCACCAACGATATTACCTGTAATCAGATTATGCGCTCGACTCGCGCCGGACATCGCTATCAATTTACCGTTTACGTACTCATACCTGATTATCTCTGAGTCTGGAGGTGCTTTGCGTTCAAAAGCGATGTATTCTTCCGGTGTAAGGCGTGTTTGTGCTGCGCGGGCTGCCATGATTTTCCTCCGGTAATGGACTGTGTTGGGAACGCATAGTACGCCCTATTCACGGATTTGACCGTTTCCGTAGACGATGTATTTGTAAGTTGTGAGTCCTTCGAGTCCCATAGGACCACGAGAGTGGAGTTTTTGTGTGCTGATACCGACTTCGGCACCGAGCCCGAACTCATAGCCGTCGGTGAAGACAGTGCTGGCGTTCACGTAGACTGCGGCGGAATCGACCTCTTTGAGGAACCGTTGCGCCGTGCTGTAACTTTCGGTGATAATCGCGTCGGAGTGGTGTGAACCGTAGGTCTCGATGTGATCAATCGCCGTTTCGAGGTCGTCCACTATGCGGACGGAGAGGATGTAATCAAGGTATTCTGTGCGCCAATCTTCTTCAGTTGCAGGTTTCGCAGCTGGATAAAGCTGCTGCGTCCGTTCACATCCACGGATTTCAATCTCTGTATCTTGTAGGGTCTTACAGAAATCGGGAAGGAATTTCTCGGCAGTATCGGCATGGACGAGGAGTGTTTCTAAGGCGTTACAGACGGCGACTTTGTACCCGAACTTCGCGTTCATGCATATCTTGTTTGCCATTTCGAGGTCGGCAGCTTTATCAACGTAGATGTGGCAGATACCGTCGGCGTGTCCGAGCACCGGAACATCGGATTCCTTCATCAAGAATTGTACGAATTCGTTGCTACCGCGTGGAATCACGAGGTCAACGTCGTCTGGTAGACGGATGAGTTCGTAGACTGCTTGGCGGTCGGTGGTGTCAACGAATTGGATTGCGTCTGGGACACCTTCCGCGGCGGCTGTATCGCTGAGTATCCGAGCGAGTGTTGCGTTGGAATGGATTGCCTCGGAACCGCCACGCAGGATAACGCCGTTCCCGGATTTGATGCAGAGTGCCGAGACTTCGACGGTCACATCTGGACGCGACTCGTATACCACGGCGACGACACCGATAGGTACACGGACAGTGCCGATTTTGAGTCCGTTCGGACGTTCTCCCATGCTGATGACAGCACCAATCGGATCGGGCAGTGCGGCGACTTGTCGGAGGTTGTCCACCATACGCTCAATCTTTTTATCGTCTAACAGGAGACGTTGCATGAGGGGTGCGGCGAGTCCGGTTTTTTCGCCGTTATCAAGGTCAATTTGATTGGCGGTTTGGATTTTATCTTTCGAGTTTTGTAGATTTTCAGCCATCGCTAAGAGGGCATTATTTCGGATGTCGGCGGAACTGCGTGATAAGACCCGCATCGCCGATTTTGCTTTTTTCGCTTGTGATTGGATCATTTCTTGGATGTTTTCGTTCATGGTGCTCCTTTAGTGGACGTGATCAATAATTGGAAGTTTCAATGAGGAACGGATGGCTTGACGCACCGCGTCGCATACACGCATAGCATGTTCTGTGTTTTCAGCAGTCGCTGGATCGCCGGGGTAGCGAGAATCCACTGCATACAGAGTGATTATCTTAAAATCAGGATACCACTGAGCCCAAGCAGGCAGCCTCGGCATAATCAACATCAGTAATTCCTCAAGATTGTGTGTCCTTGGTACCGGAATGCTTGCCTCTTGAAGCCACGCTTTTAGATATTTTTCGATGCACTGTTGTGCATGGAAACAGATAGAATTGTGAAATGGACGGGACGATTGTTGCGCCAACTGCGCTAAATGATAATCTTCTTCAGCCTTCTCCACCCACTCCAGCGTTAGCGGGTTCATCGGGACCTTCTCCTTTTTCAAGGTGTCGGGTGGGTCTTGTGTATTTTCTATTCTGCAATGTGTATCATATCCGTGAAGGAGTTCTCCTTTTTCAGTAATCTCGCGAAGAAACCAATCGTTGTAAGCGACACGATACGCGATCTCTTCGGGGGAACGGACTAAGAGATCCATACCGAACTGGTACGGAATACGTTGCCGAATCTCTATAGCTTTATTGCGAAACTCTGATTTTGGAATATCCATTACGACGAGCAGGTCCACATCCGAGTCTTCTGTCGGTGTGCCGTAGGCATAGGAGCCGAAGAGAATCACTTGTAGCGGTGTGAACTCGCGCACGATATCATCAACAACGGCTTGAATAGTTTCTCGGCTAACCATGCGTTCCTCCTTTGGTATGAAGTGTAACATATTGCAGCCTGAAATGCAACGATCTATAGTAACGCAACTTGCCCGTAGTAACTTGGGTTATTATAGCATGTCGTTTGGAAATTTTCAAGTGTGAATATTTTGACATTTTTAGGTCAAATATGATAGAATGCAAAATAAATATTTAAGCGGAATTTATTGATTCACCGCTGGTCAACACCACGGAGGTACGGATGGTAGACATCAAAACACTAACGAGCATAGAACAGATAATTCTTGATGAACTGAGAGATATTAGAAAAACTTTGGAGGAAAGAGCAGAAGATTCAAATCCAACGCTTGAAGAAATAAACTCGAGGCTTGCTAACATAGAATTGCTTCTCGTTGATAAAACTCAACAAGCGACTGATTCCAGATGAGTCATAGAAACAGGTCAGTCGAGTAGGACGAGGTTATCGCGATGTATGATTTCGTCGTAGTCGCGGTAGCCGAGGATTTTTTCGATGTCTGTTGTCTGTTTTCCGGCGAGTTTAGCGGTTTCTATAGCATTGTAGTTTACGAGGCCGCGTGCGAATTCTGCACCGTTCTCTGTAAGGCACGAGACGGTATCGCTGTAGTCGAAATTGCCTTCAACGCGTCGGATGCCAGCGGGTAGCAGGCTTTTACCGTCTTGTACGAGTGCCTTTCGTGCGCCGTCGTCTAAGATGAGTCTGCCTTTCGGGGGGCGGGAATAGGCGATCCAGCGTTTTCGCCCGGAGATTCGCTCTTGCGGTAGGAAGAGGGTTCCGAGTAACTCACCCTTGAGGAGTCTTGTGATGACGAGCGGTTCCTGTCCGTCTGCTAAGACCATCATTTCACCGGATCCTGTAACAATGTCAGCGGCTTTGAGTTTCGTCACCATTCCGCCGGTGCCACTGGTTGTGCCTGCCTCGCCAGCGGCTTGCCAGATTTCCTCTGAGATGGTATTGACGGTGTGGATGAGTTCTGAATTCGGTGTGTCCCTTGGGTCGGCGGTGAAGAACCCGGCTTGATCGGAGAGGATAACGAGGAGTTCTGCTTGTGCGAGATTCGTTACGTAGGCGGAGAGGGTATCGTTATCACCGACCTTGATCTCCTCAATGGCGACGGTGTCGTTTTCATTGATAATCGGTATCACACCGAGATTGAGGAGTGCTCGGAGGGTATCGTTCATGCGAGTATAACGTTTCCGATTCGAGAAATCGTCGCGTGTCAGGAGCATGAGTGCGACGTTTTGTCCGTAATTTGAGAACCGTTCTCGATAGGCTGTCATTAACAGGATTTGCCCGGTGGCGGCGGCAGCTTGTAGGCGTGGTAGTGTATGTGGACGCTGCCTGAGACCGAGTTGTGGCCATCCAGCGGCGATTGCACCTGACGTGACAAGGATGACTTCAACACCATCCTCTTTGACGAGTGCTAAATCGTGGACAAGTCCGTCCAGGGCGGCTTCGTTGAGCACCCCGTCCGTTGTGATGGTGCTGCTGCCGACCTTTACGACGATGCGCCGTACGTCCGCTAAACGGGTGCGCTGTTCAGCTGGATTGCATCGATTTTGGACTATAGGTGAACTCGAATTCATCAATCTGGACTGTATCTCCTTCTTCCGCGCCTGCGCGTGCAAGTGCGTTTATGACGCCCATATTTTTGAGTTTGCGATATAACAGAATCAGTGCTTGTTCGTTTTCCATATCGGTCATGAGGACAGCGCGGCGCGGTTCTGCACCGGTGATAATGAACCCATCTTCAGTTTCGATGAGTTCAAATCGTGCTGATGGTTCCGGTGGCAGTTCATGTTCCAAGATTATTGCTGTCTCTGCTTCCTTTCGGGCACGTGCTTCCAAGTATTGCAAGGAGCGATAGGCTTGCTGCATAAGTGGGTTCACACCGTCGCCGGTAATTGCAGAGATCGGAAAAGTTTTCCGGTTCTCGAAGTATTCCTGTACGCGTTGTAGGTTTGCCTTTGCTTCGGGCATATCTGTTTTATTGAGTGCGATAATTTGTGGCAGTTTCGTTAGTAACTCGCTATAATGACCCAATTCGAGGTTCAATTGTTCGTAATCTTTAATCGGGTCTCGCCCGTCTGTGGCACTCAGGTCGATGACGTGGATGAGCATTTTGGTGCGTTCGATGTGCCGCAAGAATTGGTGTCCTAAGCCAGCACCTTGATGCGCGCCCTCTATGAGTCCGGGGATATCCGCGAGGATAAAGTTCTGTTCTCGGTTGATGCGGACGACACCGAGGTTCGGACGTAATGTCGTAAACGGGTAGGCAGCGATTTTCGGTGTTGCGGCGGAGGTTCTCGCTAACAGTGTCGATTTACCGGCGTTTGGGTAGCCGACGAGTCCGACATCCGCGATGAGTTTAACTTCGAGGCTAATCTCACGTTCTTCGCCGGGTTCGCCTTTCTCTGCGACGCGGGGTGCTTGGAAGGTGCTACTTTTAAAGCGTGCGTTCCCCTTACCGCCGATACCGCCGCGTGCGACGACAACGCTTTCATCAGGTGCCGTTAGGTCTGCAAGCGTCTCGGTGGTCTCATGGTCTCTAACGATGGTACCCGTGGGTACTTTAACGACGCAATCTGCCCCGTCAGCCCCATCTCGTTTTTTGCCGGTGCCGTGTCCACCGTTTTCGGCGACTTGGCGCGGGTTATGGTGCAGGTCGATCAGTGTGCTCATTCCAAGGGTAGCGATAAAGACGACGTTGCCGCCGTTGCCACCATCACCACCATCGGGACCGCCGCGAGGGACGAATTTCTCTCGGCGAAAACTAATACAGCCGTTTCCGCCGTTGCCTGCTTTCACTTGAATTCTTGCTGTGTCCATAGGTACCACGTTTCAGAGCTGTAACTCTGAATTTCCTTTTCGGTTTGCCACTGGATGCTAATCATCTTCTTGGCTAGTATGATCGGAGGTGTTTTCTGCAATATTAACGGCTGCATTGAGTGTGTACGTTTTGGTAAGATGGGAGTACGGTGATTTCCAATTCACAGTAATTGATATTAACGTTTCCTGCGTTTCAATGTACATCTGAAGACTATACGTTGATGGGTTGTTTGGTTCAATAACCGTGTTGCAGGGTTTACCGTCGTCACGACAGGGTCCAGAAGTTTGTACGAATTGTGTTATCTCTGCTTCAGTGCCGCTTAAGGTGACTGTGAACCCGTACCCTTGAGGATCTTCTCTTAACCCACGCGGGCCGTTGTAGTTTGCTGGGTAGTATACATGCACTAACCATCCATTTCCTTCTATGGGATCCTTGTTAGTGTAATAGTAGTGTGTTGATAGGTCGGATGCGCCAACAACCGGATTGCGTTGGTTATTATTGTTTCCATTGCCATTATTCCCGTTTCCGTTATTCCCCTCGTTGTTTCCGCCGTTCTGTCCACCGTTCTGTCTACCATTCTGTCCACCATTCTGATCGCCGTTTTGGTCTCCATTCTGTCCACCATTCTGATCGCCATTCTGTCCACCATTCTGATCACCATTTTGGTCTCCGTTCTGTTCGCCATTCTGTCCACCGTTCTGATCACCGTTTTGGTCTCCATTCTGTTCGCCATTCTGTCCACCGTTCTGTCCACCGTTCTGATCACCGTTTTGGTCTCCATTCTGTCCACCGTTCTGATCACCATTTTGGTCTCCATTCTGTCCGCCGTTCTGTCCACCGTTCTGTCCGCCATTCTGTCCACCGTTTTGATTGTTTCCGCCATTCTGTCCGCCGTTTTGCCCACCATTCAGAGGTGGCGGTGGTGGCGGTGGCGGAGGAATATCTGGTTGTTGCGTTCCATCACTGGGTTGTTGTGTGCCGCCATTGCCAGGGGTTTCGCCACCCCCATCGGACCGAGGTGTGTCACCATCACTCGGCTGTTGCGTTCCATCACTGGGTTGTTGTGTGCCGCCATCACCTGGAGTTCCAGTGCCATCATCTTTTTCGGGTTGATCATCTTCTCTTGTATCCCTAACTTGTTCCATAATCTCGGTGGTGTCCATGACCCTTTCCGCACGTATAATTGGCACGCCTTCATAGTAGAACACATAAATAATTTTTCTTGGGTGGATATGGATGATGGTTCTGCTGTCGTCGTCCGTTTCGGGTATAAGTGTTATGCAGACTGATTCAGCTCCGCTCACGAGGCAAGCAGAATCTTCACCGATCGTAATATATTTCTCAACATCTTCAGGTGTCAGCATTGACCCTGTATAAGGCATATCCGCACAACCGATTATGCTGAGAAACGCGATGAGGATGCCAACTATTAATATTAACGATAGAGATTTGATTTTCGTTACCGCTTTGAAACCGACTTCTGTTATCGCTTCTGTGAGGGTGGCTGTGGTAATGTGAGATGCATCAAAATGTACAATCGCTTCACCTTTGCGGAGGTTCACCTTTACCTGTTGCACCCCTTCAAGCGATGTCAGCGCATCTGTCACGGTTTTGACGCAGTGCTGACAAGACATACCACGGATTTCTAATTTTGTTTTTCCCATGGTGTTACTCCTTTATTGAGGCTATTATAGGGGTTGCAATTGAAGGGAGCTGGTGTCTTCATTCGATCCCAGGCTATCTGCGTTGATGTAGAATGTTGCGGTGTGGTCGGCGACTAACCGATCTACTTGAATCGTTATCTCTTGTGCCTCGGTTTCAATAGAAAATTGAACAATACGACTGCCGTCAAATCCGTTAATTTGTGTAAAGTCTTGTATCTCCAGTTTTTTTTCCCTATCGGTTTCTATGTTCGTTGTTTCAACAACGCTAATGTCCAGCCCACTGGTTTCGGGTGTTGTCCCGCGATCTGCTTCGGGGAAGGCATCGGGGTAATATAGCTGGATCGTCCAGTCTTTGAGGATATTGATCTCAATATTTTGTATGTTGCCGTTTGCTATGGGTTCACCGGTCAACTCTTGTGTGATTTGCGTGGTGTCCATGACCCGTTCTGCCCGCAAAATGGGTTGGTCTTCATAATAGAACATGTAAATGAGACTTGTTGGATGCACGTGTACAATTGGAACGAAGCCATCTGCATCGTTGCTCTTTTCTGGTACAACTTTTAGGCAGATGGAATCAAACCCGTCTTGTAAACAGATTGTATCTTCACCAAGTGATTCAAGATACCGGTCTACGTGATCAACAGTCAGCATGGGACCGGTGTAAGGGGTATCGTTGCAGCTGCTTAGACCGGCAAGCACGACTGCGATTATGCCAATTGTTCCTAATAATGATAGCGATTTCGCTTTGATGACCGCTTCAAAACCGGCTTCTGTTATTGCTTCTGTAAGGTTGGCAGTAGTGGTACAAGATGCGTCAAAATGGACGACCGCCTCACCTTTGCGTAAGTTAACTTTCGCGCGTTGTACACCTTCAAGTTCTGTCAGCACGTCCGTCACTGTTTTAACGCAATGTTGACAGGACATACCGTTGATTTTTAGTTTCGTTTTTTGCATAATGTTATTCCTTCGGAAATTGTCGAAACTTTAGTTAACTGTGAATGTGTTATCTGTCTTTACCCTTTATCGGAAAATTGAAATGGCAGGATGGGCAGGTTGGTAGGTGTGTCCGGATTGCCAAGCCACATTTTGGACAGATACGCTTCGTCCGAAATCTTTCGACGAGACGCGACACAATGACGATTCCCAAAAGGAGTATGATGAGGAATGCGACTTCCCAAAAACCGATAGACACCTTTTTTAATCTCCACCGTTTCCGAAGTTTCAATACCGAAATTCGGTAAACTATGTTTTTAACCCGCGTAGTGTAGAGAGGTTTACCTCGTGCATCGTCTTCATTTCTGGTGTTTCAATGATGAGTGGTGTTTCAGCGAATCGCGGATCATTGAGGATATATGTAAATGCGGTTGTGCCGATATTTCCTTCTCCGATGTGTTCGTGCCGATCTACACGGCTTTGGTATTCCGATTTTGCGTCATTAAGATGGAAAGCCTTTAATCGGTTGAGTCCAATGGTGTCATCAAACTGCTCAAAAGTCGCTTCACAATCTGCTTCGGTTCGCATATCGTAGCCAGCTGCAAAGACGTGGCAGGTATCTAAGCAGACGCCGAACCGCTCTGAGTATTTCGACATGCCGATCACATCTCGTAGGTGTTCAAAACGGTAGCCGAGGTTTGTCCCTTGTCCAGCAGTGGTTTCAAGGAGTAGTATGACATCCGGTGCCTCGGCGTTTTCAAACAGGAAATCGAAACTATCCGTTAACTGCTTTAAACCGACTGTTTCGCCTTCACCGAGGTGCGCGCCGAGATGCGTTACGATGTAGCGGAGCCCGAGTTGCTGCGCGAGTTCCATCTGTTCACGGAACGCTTGGCGTGATTTTTTCAACACATCTAATTTTGGGGAGGCAAGATTACTCAAGTGGATGTCGTGAACGATTACCTCACCGAGATCGGCTTCTGACCATGCTGTGGTAAATTTTTCGGTAATCTCTGGAGTTGGAGGTTTTCCTTGCCACTGGTGTGGATTTCGTAAGAAAATTTGTATCGTGTCGCAACAGAGTTCTTCGCCATTTTTGATGGCGTTGTGTATTCCACCTGATGTAGATACATGTGCACCGAGGATCATATTTCCGTTCGTATCTCCTTGTGTCGTGTTCCGGAATCATGCTTAGGTTGCTGCTAATTGTCGAAATTTTAGTAAAATAATTATAGCATACTTCAGATACAGATTGCAAATCTTCTAAAATAGAAAGGAAAAGAACAACGGTATATCCGTCACGGATGGACGGCTGTTTTGATACCGGTGTGGGCAGCGGCGTTATCGAACGCTGCTAAGCCGTCTGTAATCGGAAACCGATCGGTCAGTAAGGGTTCAAAGTTGAGTGCTTTCTCGATTAGGAGCTGCTTGGATTCTTCGAGACTGGCGCGCGAAAATGCCCAGGAAGCCATCAGTTTGTGTCCTGCGTAGTGGAATTCTTCAAGGTTGATGCGGAGTTCTTCGCCTTCTGGTGCAAGTCCGAAGAAGTTGAGGCATCCGCCTCTACGGACGATCTCGAAAGCGAGTGCGATTGCTGGGGCGTTATTTGTTGTCGCGGAGATAACGGTATCAACACCGCCGTTGGTGAGGTCTTGAAGATGTGCTACGGATTCAGCGGACGTATCAAAGGTATGATCGGCACCGAGTGTTTCTGCGACAGCCCTGCGGTGTGCCTGCGGTTCTATTATGTATGTGGCGAAACCTGCGCGTTTCGTTAATTGGGTGAGCATTAGACCGATGGGACCGGCACCGAGGATCGCGACGGACTCCTTGAAGAGCGTTTCCCGCATGGCATTTAGACAGCAGCCCAACGGTTCGAGAAACAGCAATTCTTCGGGCGGTATGCTATTTGGGACCCGGATAAGTTTACCGGTATCCACACCGTGCTTTGGCATCCGCATATATTCGGCGTATCCGCCATCGATATCGTGTCCGATGCCTTCGATGTTTTTGCAGTATTTGTCGAGGTCGTTCTGGCATTCGGTGCATACACCACAGGAGAGCATAGGGTTAACGGTTACGCTTTCGCCGACTTTAACATCAGGGTGCCGACTGTCTACGATAATGCCTGCAAGTTCGTGTCCCATCACGACGGGCGGTGCGTAATCTGAAACATCTCCACGCAGTGCCGCGAGGTCAGATGCACAGATACCGCAGAGTTCCGTTTGGATGAGTACGTCGCCATTGACAAGTTCGGGGATAGGTTTTTCTTGGATGCTTAATTGCTGAATTTTCTCGAAGACGATGGTTTTCATATTGTTCCGAAGGATAGACAGTGCGGTTTTTTTACCGAACCATAGGTGTCAGTTTAAGAAGAAAACCGCCTCGGATCCAGGCCCGGTAGGTTCGGTTTGCAACCGAACCGGGTTCCACGCGGAAACCTTGAAGACTTTATAACCCTCTTCAGTCCCGTAGCGGGCGGTATGTTTATAGCATGCAGGCGGGGTTTGAAACCCCGCTTGCAGTGGGATTTATGATTCAAATTCATAAGGTACCGTTTCAGCCTGATGTGTTTTAGAGGATTTTTCCGCTAAATCCATGATGGCGATGACGCGGCGCGCGGATTCCGGTGTGACGAGTAAGGGTGTGCCATCATTTAGATGTGCGACGATATTCTGATAGTAACTCGGACCGGGTCTACGGTGGTGGCTGACCGTCTGTTCTTTTGGTTGCCCTTCGACTTCGGAGAGTACTTTGAACCCACCGCCTTCGGAGGTAATCGCGCCGTGTGATCCGAGCAGTTTCCATCGCTGTCCTCCGATTTTGGCGATGTTAGACATCTGTATATTTGCCGCTGCACCGTCTGCGACGACGTCTCCACCTGCGAAGCGAATAATTGCTTGGACGTGATCTTCGTTGGTAATATCCTCCCAAACGAGGTTGGGTTGATAGAAACCGGTGACGTTAATCATCGGTGCTTCGAGGACATTGAGTAGCCAATCGAGGTAGTGTGCGCCCCAGTCGTAGAATTGGCCGCCGGAGATGGCTTTGACGCTGCGCCACCAATCTGGGTTCGGTCTTCCGTAGCCGCCGCCCCACATTTCAACGCTAAAGACTTTACCGATGATACCGGATTGGACGAGTTCTCGAAGCGTCCAGAAATCGGCATCCCAGCGTCGGTTGTGATGAACGGACAGCATAACGTCGTTCTCTTTAGCGGTTGTAATCATTTCCGTGGCTTCAGCGATCGTGACGCACATCGGTTTTTCAACGACGACGTGCTTGCCAGCCTTGAGGCTTGCCACTGTCGGACCGCAGTGCAAACTATGCGGTAGAACATTTGCGACGAGATTGACACCCTCGTCGGCGTTGAGTTCTTCAACTGAATTATAAGTGCGGATGCCGGGGAAATCATTTTTTGCGGCATCGGTTCGTTCAGGGTCTATGTCGCAAACAGCGACGCATTCGATGCCGTCGGTGTTCTGCATCATATTTGCGTGGGCTTTGCCCATATTGAATGCTGCGCCATATCCGAGAACGGCACCTTTAATAGTATCTGCCATTTATTTCGGCTCCTTTTTCCTGTATGAATGTGTTATTATAACCCAAGTTGCTACTGACGAGGTTTTAAGCAGATAGTGCCTTTTTTCATTGAAAAGGGTTCACGCATCACAGTATTTTTGTAGCGTAGACTGTTAGTCTGCGTCCTCTTATGCACAACCTAACAGGTTATGCTACATGGTGGCAACTTGCGTTATTATAGCACAGTGAAGAAAAAAATGTATAAAAATTCTGTTGATGGATGTGCGAGAAATAGATTGACGTTTCTTGGAATGTGTGGTAAATTCTATTGGTTTTTTGTGAACGCGGTTGTTTCTGCGGACAAGCATCAATTTTCAATAATATTTTTTGAGGTAATATATGGCGAAAGTTGGACTCATCGGGGTTGGAAATATGGGCGCGGGGATGTCGCGGAACATCTTGAAAGCCGGACACGAACTGACGGTGTATGATGTTCGTCCTGAAGCGATGGAGCCGGTGGCGCGAGCGGGTGCACACGCTGCTGCGTCGCCGCGGGATGTCGGTACCGCTGCGGATACCGTTTTTATTATGGTGCTGAATGTTGAACAGGTCAAAGCGGTACTTTCGGGTGAAGACGGACTATTGGCGGGTCTGAAACCGGGTTCTACGGTGGTCTGTACGGCGACGATCGGACGCGCACAGGTGATGGAAGTTGCCGAACTTGTGACGGCAAAAGATGTTAACATCGTTGACGCGCCTGTGAGTGGCGGTGCACCAGGCGCAGCTGCTGGGACACTCACGATGATGGTGGCCACAGAGAACGAGACATTTGCGGCATCGAAGTCGGTGCTTGAAGCCGTTGGTAAGGACATCTATCACGTCGGTGAGGAGATCGGTATGGGGCAGACGGTCAAGTCTGCACTTGCGGTGCTGATAGGTACGACTTATGCGGGGATTTTCGAGGCGTTGACACTTGCGGTGAAAGCGGGTGTGGCACCGGAAACACTTCGTGATGTTGTCAGTACAAGCGTCGTCGGAAATTTCCTTTTCAGGGATACGACAGAAAACATTTTATCCCGCAACTTTAAGGGGCAGAGCAATATCGGTACGATGTATAAAGACCTCAGCTTGGCGAAGAATATGGCGAGCGATTGTGGGGTACCGCTTTTTGCAGCGAGTGCCGCTTTTGAACTGTTTCAAGCGGGGAAAGCGGTGAATCCAGATGAGGATAACTGGACGATTATCAAAATCTTGGAAAATATTGCCGGTATTGAAATTAAACGAACGGAATAGATATTACAGTGTAAGGTTCACGCAAAATCCGTTAATTTGTTTATCGAACTGGAAGGTTGGAAGGTTGGAAGATTGGCAGTTTCGTTCTTTCTGTTCAATATTCGCGTTATGCCTAAACTTAAAAAATGAGAGGGTATTGAATGTTCAAATTGGGGGTCATCACAGACGGCATCAGTCGGGATTTTGAATATGCGCTGGACACTATGGTTGAGACCGGCTTGGAATATGTTGAATTGCAGTATCTTTGGGAGAAACAGGTAGGCGATTTAACGGATGCGGATGTTGCGCGCGTTAAGGATTTAATCGATGCCCGGAATTTAAAAGTATCGTGTATCTCGCACCATAATTTGTCGGCACTCCCTGTTGATACGGCAGTGGTCGCACCTGCCTATCGTGAGCATATTACGACGTTACAACGGTGTATTGATGTTGCGCAGGCACTCGGGACGAGCCTTGTCCGGATTTTCAGTTTTCGGAAAGAGATGGTGCTTTTCGGTGCGGAACCGATTGTTTCCGAAGGGACATGGGCAACACTTCTCGATCGCTTGGAAGAGCCGTTGCGTATCGCTGACGATGCAGATATCACGCTTGTCATTGAGACTGCGATCTCTGGGAACGTGACTTCAGCGTTGCTCGCGAAGAAGTTGATAGACGAGTTAGATGTACCGCATCTGAAAGTGTTGTGGGATCCGTGTAGTTCACTTTATTGTACGGAGGTTCCATATCCAGACGGCTATGAGATGATTCGTGAACATATTGCGCATGTTCATCTCAAGGATGGCGTTGTGAACCTACCGGCAGCAACGTTTGATTTCTGTGCGATGCGCCAAGGGCAGATGGCTCCCTATTACAACGACATTGTAAGTGCCTTGAAACGGGATGGTTACGAAGGGACAATCTCTTTGGAGAGTGTGTATACCCCGGTCGGTGGGACACGCGAGGATGGGTTCAGGGAATCGTTGCCGGTTTTCATGGAGCTTATGGGACGATAGATGTTAGCGTTTATATTCTGAACCCCCTAAATCCCCCTTATCAGGGGGACTTTAAGATTCTGAACCCCCTAAATCCCCCTTATCAGGGGACTTTAAGATTCTGAACCCCCTAAATCCCCCTTATCAGGGGACTTTAAGATTCTGAACCCCCTAAATCCCCCTTATCAGGGGACTTTAAGATTCTGAACCCCCTAAATCCCCCTTATCAGGGGACTTTAAGATTCTGAACCCCCTAAATCCCCCTTATCAGGGGGACTTTAAGATAGGGAGGACGCAGTTGAAGTGTGTCAGCTGCGTCCTCTCTTTTTAAGTTGCGAGATATACGCTCGCGTTAACATTAGGTTTTACTTGAGTTTCAAGCTGCCCCATGTTGTCGGGAGTTTGCCAGCGGCTTCAACGGATGTGCCTAATTCGGCAGCTGACTTATAGACAGCTTCGACATCGGCGCTGATACCGGCATACATTCCCCATCCGCCGCCACGTTCACTGACTTTTATCATCAGGATATTGTCGCCTTGAACGAGATCAGCTGCGAACGAATCTTGGAAAGATTGCGCGTTGCCGCGTCCACGGTTTACGGCGTTTGTGTGAACAACTTCACCGTTGAGCCAGACTTTGACGGAATCGTCACTGCTGACACCGATCATCACGCCTTCCATATCTTCATCGGCTACGAGTGTGATGACTGCGTAAGAGGTAACGTCGTTGAAGTCAGCGTTTTCTGTGACACCGAGTTCGACGAGCATAGCGTTGATGTTTCCGTCTGCTGGGAGTGTACCGATCGTCCAAGCATAATCACCGACTTCGTCGCCTTCGGTTGCGCCGTTCATTGCGATGTCTTCTTCGGTGACATCGTCGTTACTGGCGACTGCGAGAGAGTCGATATCGGTAGAAGCCTGTCCACCTTGGTTGGCTTCTGTGGGTGCGATCATCCAGAGCCATTCGCCTGTGATGTGGAAGATCGGCGGTGTCGGTGAGGTCGTGACATCGGCATCGATACCGACGTATTGTCCCCATCCACCACCACGTTCGCTGACCTTCACCATCAACAGATTCGCACCTTCTACGAGGTTGACTTCAAAATTATCTTGGTAACCATCTATGTCGGCAGGTGCGCCGCCGCGTCCACGGTTTGTGGCGTTTGTGTGAACGACTTCACCGTTGAGCCAGACTTTGATAGAGTCATCGCTGCTGACACCCATTGTTACGCCGGACTGTGCAGTCGCGGATACAAGGTAGATAAGTGAATAAGAACTCACATCGTTGAAATCGGCAACTTCTGTCATTCCGATATCAACGAGCATAACATTGGTGTTGCCATCCGCGGGGAGCGTCCCCTCCGTCCAAGCATAATCACCGACCTCGTCGCCTGGGTTTGCGCCGTTTGCTGCGACCATATCTTCAGTGACATCACCACCACTGGCGACTGAGAGCGAATCGATATCGGTAGAAGCCTGTCCACCTTGGTTGGCTTCTGTGGGTGCGATCATCCAGAGCCAGGGTCCTGTGATGGGTTCTTGGGCATCAGCGATGTGCGTCATGACGAAAATTGCCATAAGGCACGTTAAACCTACAAAGATTTTCTTGTACATGAAATCCTCCATTTAATTTTGAAAAAATAACTTTTAACTTTAACAGTGCTCATCTATTGCGTTATGGTTTCTGACGCTTTTTTTGGTAAGGATGAACAACTATTCGATATTAGTTTAACAGATAACCACGATTTAAATCAAGATTAAAAAGTGGTGTTGCAGGGCTATTTAGTTTTCGGCTTTTTCGTCCAATTTTGAACCCCCAGGCCCGGTAGGTGCGGTGTTTTTGCTGGGGCGTTTCTTCTAGGAACCGCACCGGAACTGAAAAAGAAAAATCAAACAGCGTAGAAAATCCGATAATTTGATTAAAACTAAATCACCCTGGTGGTCTTGGAACGATTTAATTTCATTGCACAGTCAACGTGAATATCCCCACTTAAGAGAATCTACCGAAAACTGGCAACGAAATTGTCGAGATTGAAAGCAACGGTACTAACGAGCTTTCTTGATTTCCGCCCATTGTGTCGCCAGTTTCCCAGCGGGTTCAACGGGTTGAAACCCGTCAAAATCTATGTGGTGATCAAAATCTGCATCGATACCGACGTATTGTCCCCATCCGCCGCCGCGCTCACTGACTTTGACCAACAACAGGTTGGCACCTTTTTTCAGGTCCACTTCAAACCGATCTTGGTAGCCATTGATATTTGCGGGTGTGCCGCCGCGACCACGGTTCACAGACATCTTATGGACCTCTTCACCATTAAGCCAGACTTTCAGAGAGTCATCGCTGCTGGTACCCATTGTCACATTGGCCTGATTTTTGCTGGATTCGATTATCAGGAGCGCGTAAGAGGTAACATCGTTAAAATCGGCGACTTTTGTCATACCGATCTCCCGGACACACACGTTGATGTCGCCATTCGCTGGCAATTCACCGCTTGTCCATTCGTAGTCACCGACTTCATCACCTTCTCTGGCACCGTTTTTTGCGACATCTTCTTCTGTGACTTTGCCTTTACTTTCCTCGTCAAGCGAATCAATATCGGTGGAGGCTTGTCCACCTTGACCGGCTTCTGTGGGTGCGATCATCCAGAGCCAAGGTCCTGCGATGGGTGTTTCGGCATCAGCGATGTGCATCAAAAAAGAAAGACCGATTAGACATGTCAATCCTATTAGGCATAATTTTTTCTGCATTTATTTACGATGAGGGTGGTTCATAAATCATTTGTTGAACTACCGTTTTCATTCTCCTTTGTTGTTTGGTAAAAAATTTTAGAAAAGTGTGGATAACAAAATTTGACAGCTTCTCGGCAAATTTTAGGAATAAAAACGAACTTTTTTTTGAATAAATTTGACTAAATAAGCGAAAGCAAAATAGGAACGATTCTTGCGGAATTCGCCAAGTCACTGTTCCAATAATCCGAGATGCTTCTTACGAATAAATAAGTACTTGGAAGTTTGCTCGTAAATCCATGGGGTGCCGTTTTATCGTGTTTCTATCCTGCCAGACGGAGACGTTAAAACGGGTATCTCATGGATTTATCAATCGCCTGTAACGCCAGGTACTTTTGTAATGTAATATCAAAGCACATCTTATGGTCTCTGAGGTAGCACATATCGTCGAAGTTTATTTTAGACTGTGCTTATTTGATATGATTTAGTTGTTTCAATCTTTCTAAAGAGAAACATGCCATAAGATGGCGACTTAAATTAGTATAACAAATATACTGCAATTGCGTCAAGCAAAAAAATTCTGTTGTCGTTATTCTGTCTATTCAACTAACGAGACAGATTAGCCCAAGTTACCAAAAATGTCCAATATATTTTCAATTGGAACTGCTTGTCCTAATGGATGCGTTTTAGTTCACCCCACTTCGTTATAAATTTTCCGGTGGGTTCGACGGTGAGAGAGCCGGGTCTGCTTGTGATAGCGAAATCTGCATCAATGCCGACGTACATTCCCCATCCGCCACCACGTTCACTGACTTTAACCATTAAGATGTTATTACCGCGTTTGAGGTCAACCTCGAAGGTATCTTGAAAGGCGTTTGCGTTGCCGCGTCCGCGGTTTACGGCGTTTGTATGGACGACTTCACCGTTAAGCCAAACTTTGATAGAGTCATCGCTGTTGACACCCATGATAACGTTGCGTTGTGCTTTGGTCGTTTTAATAGTAATCAGCGCATAAGAGGTAACATCATTAAAGTCGGCGACGTTTGTCATACCGATTGACACAACTGTCGCGTTGATGTTTCCGTCTGCTGAGAGTGTGCCGATTGTCCATTCATAATCGCCGACAATATCACCTTCGTTTGCGCCGTTTTTTGCGACATCCTCTTCGGTAACTTTGCCGTTACTCGCTTCGTCGAGCGAATCGACCTCGGTAGAAGCCTGTCCGCCTTGATTGGCTTTAGTGGGTGCGATCATCCAGAGCCAGGGACCGGTAATGCGTCTGTTCGCACCCCATGCTGTCTCTTGTACCGGGATCGGATCACCCTTCGCGTCTACTTCGACGTGTTCGTAATCGTCGAAGTTCAGACTGTGGTCGAAGTTTGCATCGATGCCGACGTTCATTCCCCATCCGCCACCACGCTCACTGACTTTGACCATTAGGAGGTTCGCGCCTTCTTTGAGGTTGACTTGGAATTCGTCTTGGAATTCGTTCGCGCCGCCACGCCCGCGATTTACGGCGTTTTTATGGACAACTTCACCATTGAGCCAAACTTTGATAGAGTCGTCACTGCTGACACCCATTTTAACATTCCGTTGCTCTTCGTCGGATTCGATGATGATAATGGCATAGGATGTGACATCATTAAAATCGGCAATGTCTGTCATCCCGATATCAACGAGCAAGGTATTAATGTTTCCGTCTGCGGGGAGTTCGCCGCGGGTCCATCTATAGCCGCTGACTTCATCACCTTCGTTTGCACCGTTTTCTGCGACGTGTTCTTCGGTGGTTCTGCCTTTACTGGCTTCATCAAGCGAATCGATGTCAGTAGAAGCCTGCCCACCTTGGTTAAGTTCGGTGAGTGCGATCATCCAGAGCCACGGACCGGTAATACGTTCTTGTGCATAGCTGGTGTTGGTCATCATGAGGAAACCTATCAGACATGCCGATCCTATTAGGAAAAGTTTTTTGTACATTTGAATGGTATAACCTCTTTATTGCTAAGTGTTTTTTAGCTGCTTTTCGACACTGGTAACCTTTTCTTCCATCGTTTGTGTTCTGTCGGTCCGGGTCCCGAACTTGAGCGTTGTTGTAATTCGGGGCGCGCCCATCTCGTGGACGACTTCATGGCACCGGCGTATCGCTGCGAACACGGTGTCCCAATCGCCTTCAATGTTAGTGCCGTAGGCGTGCAATTTGGTTTCCAGACCTGCTTCTTTTAGCACCTGTTCACACGCCGTGACGTATTTTGAGACCGACACGCCGACCCCCATCGGGACGACGCAGAGATCCGCAATCACTTTCATAGAGTTCCCTTTAATGTTAACTATCTCGTAGTTGGTTTAGGACGGTGTTGGGCAAGGGGGGTGCGTCGGAAGTTGCTACGCCGTCATCGACTTGTGCCGGTGTCATCATCCCCGGTACGACACAAGCGACTGCGGGGTGCGCCAAGATGAATTTGAGTGCGGCTTGTGGCAGGCTTCGCGCGGTGTTTCCGACGATGGATTTCACCTGTTCAACGCGTTCGAGATCGGCGAGGTATTTCTCGCGGGGCCAGGTTTTCCGATAATCATTTTCTGCGAAAATGGTATCGGGTCGGAGTTTTCCAGAGAGTAGACCTGAGGACAACGGTTGTCGGACGACAACAGCGATGCCGTTTTCGGCGGCGGTCTCCATCACGGGTGTCGCCATGTCTTGTGTGAGGATATTATAGGTCAGCATCAGTGAAGAGGTACCGGTTTCTGTTATCGCTTTTAGTGCGTCTGCCTCGCTGCCGAGCCCCATCCCGTAAAATCGGATTTTGCCTTCAGATTTGAGGTCTTCCATTGTTCCAAACGCGTCGTCCCATTCGGATGCCGGTGGTGGCCCATGGAATTGGTAAATGTCTATGACCTCTCTTTTCAACCGCGTAAGGCTGCCTTCAACTGCTGACCGGATATAGTCGGGTGAAGCATCAAACGATGGAGGTTTCCATCCGTGGCTGATCCAACCGTCGGAATTTAATTCATATCCGAGTTTCGTGGCGATCACGACTCTGTCGCCGAGTGCTGAGAACGCCTCGCCGAGCAGTTGTTCCGCGCGTCCACCGCCGTATTGGTCTGCTGTATCGTAATAGGTGACACCGTTTTCAAAGGCGTATCGCAGGAGATCAATGGCATCGGTTTCGCCGATGTCTCCCCATTCGCGTCCGCCGAGTTCCCATGTTCCCATACCGATTTCGGAGACGATAAGTCCTGTGTTTCCTAATTTACGTTGGCGCATTGTTTCTTCTTTCTTCGTGGATCGGGGTTTCAAACCCCTCCTACAAGCGTAAAGATCGGGGTTTCAAACCCCTCCTACAAAAGGCGTAAAGATCGGAGTTTCAAACCCCTCTTACGAAGTGTACGACGATTTGGATTTACTTATTATTTTACGATATTTTGTGACTGTTTGTCAACAGTTATTTTTTTATAGCGATCTCCGATTCCAGAGCGAATTTGGATTGACAGGCTATATCTATTTCTGATAAGATATGGTTAAAATTATTGCAACGAGCGATTCATCTGACTTTGCGGGGGACATTCTTAATTAATGAAGTTACTGGTCACTGGGGGTGCCGGCTTTATCGGTACCAACTTTATCCGATATTGGCTGCGGCACTATCCAGACGATGCCATTGTTAACCTCGACCTACTGACGTACGCTGGCAATATCGCTAATTTGGTGGATATAGCGGAACGTTACGGCGAACGCTACACGTTTGTCCATGGTGATATTATGGACTCGGTGTTTGTAGAAAACGTTTTTAAGAAAGCGGCACCGGATGTGATTGTCAATTTCGCTGCAGAGTCTCATAACAGCCGTGCGATTCTCCATCCGCGGCGTTTCTTTGAGACGAATGTGATGGGTACACAGGTGTTGTTGGACGCAGCGAGGAAATTCGATGTGCAACGGTTTCATCATATCTCTACCTGCGAAGTTTATGGTGAACTTTCCTTGGATTCACCAGACACTTTTGATGAATGCTCGCCGTATCGTCCGCAAACGCCGTATAATGCTTCAAAAGCGGCGGCGGATCATCTCGTGAACGCCTATTTTCATAGTTTCAACATGCCGATAACGATCTCTAATTGTGCGAACAACTACGGTCCCTACCAGCATCCAGAGAAGCTCATTCCCTTGTTCACGACGAATGCCATCCAAGATTTGCCGTTAACACTCTATCGGAGCAGCCATAACCGTCGGGAGTGGCTACATGTTGAGGACCACTGTAAGGCAGTCGCAGCGGTGATTCAGCGTGGCAAAATCGGTGAAACCTACAACGTCGGGAGCGGGGTGGAGAAAAGTATTGAAGAAATTAGCGATTTCATTCTGGATGTGCTCAACAAACCGCAGGCTCTGAAAACGTATGTGCCAGACAGACCCGGACACGATTGTCGCTACTTATTGGACTCGGGGAAAATTGCACGGGATGTCGGGTGGGAACCGGCGATTCGATTTGAAGACGGCATGCGCGAGACGATTCAGTGGTACGTCGAAAACCGGGAATGGTGGCAGGCGATCCAACAGGAAGCAGATAGTGAAATGGTTCAAGAGGATAAATGGGAAAAGTTCACACGGAGGTAACCTGATGCAACTGACAACGGAACAATTAGCAACATGGGAACGGGATGGAATCATCGTAGTGCCCAACGTGTTTCCGCCGGAAGTGATCGCACCCGCGCTTGAAGAGATTGAACGAAACGCCTACGATGGTTTGACTTACACCGAATATCACGCGAAATGGGGTGCGCAACCCGAAGCGTTAAAGAGTGCATACCAGAAGAACAGTGATATGCAACGACTTGCGGGGCCTTTTGGAAAGGCGGTGCATTTCCCGACAGGTCTGGAAGCCGTGGATAAACTGATTGAAAATGAAGCATATTTGGCGATTGCAAAGCAGCTATTAGACACGGAGGAAATTCGGCTCGGTTATGGGCAGATTTTCTTTCGAGAAGGTCTCACCGATAGTCGGCATAGTGAACATCCATGGCAGGGATACCACATCGACAATGCGACGAACTCACCGTTGCCGCCGCATCCGGATTGGCAACGCTATGGCTATATTTTAACCGCTATCTTCGTACACGACATCGAATTAGATGGAGCACCGATGCTCGTCTGTCCGGGTTCGCAGAACCAGTTGGATAAAATATGGGCGAAGTATCCGGGCAGAGCGGGTGGAATGGGTATCCCTGATCTGCGAGAATTTAAAGGGGAGCTTGCAGATCCGGTTCCGCTTACGGCGAAAGCAGGAAGTGTTTCATTCCGTTCCAGTTACTTGGTTCACGCGGCACAACCGTTTGAGAACAAGCGTAGACAACGTGGATGGATGGGGTATCATTTCCATCGTGCGGACAATGACGATTGGTGCAAAACGACGCGTCCTGTGCCGGGGTGGAGTAGTCCGAACTACATGAAATTTGTCACGCAAACGACCCCTGCTGTGCGCCGCGTCTTAGGGTGGCCCGCACCTGGCGATGCCTATTATATGCCGGAGGCTCTTGAGCGTCTTGAACAAGCGTATCCGGGGATTGATTTGGAACCATACAAAAAATAAAGTCAGGGAGGACTATTTATGCGTAAAACGAGAAAAGTTGTGATGATGAATGAGGCGGGACGTATCTGGACGGAGGAACAAGAGACCCCTGCGCCGAAATCGGGACAACTTTTGGTTGAGGTTCACGCCTCGATGGTGAGTCCCGGTACGGAACTTGGCGGTGTCAAGCGACGACGCGAGCGTCCAGGTTCCGAAGCGAGACAGCGTCCGTTTGGGTATACGAATGCTGGTGTCGTTGTCAGCATGGAAGGCGATTGCGACGAATTTGAGATCGGCGATAGGGTCGCTGGTATGGGCGGTGGCTATGCACTCCACGCCACGTCCGCTTGTATACCGCACAATCTATGTGCGAAGATTCCGGAGGGTATTGCATACAAGGAGGCGGCATCTGTTCATCTTGCAGCGACGGCATTGCACGCGGTGCAACGCGGACGCATCCGTATCGGTGAAAACGTTGTCGTCGCAGGATTAGGTATCGTTGGACAGTTTGCATGTCAGATAGCGAAAACCGCCGGTGCTTATGTTATGGGGTTAGACCGGTTACCGTTGCGGATAGGTATTGCTGAAAACGCAGGGATACATCAAGCGATAAACGTATCCGAAACGGATCCGGTTCCTATTGCAGCGGAATTCACCAACGGTTACGGCATGGATTGTGGGATTATTGCCTTCGGTGGCGATGCGACGAGTGCGTTTCAACAGATCCGAGCGACGCTGAAAACGGCACCCGATACACACAAAATGGGTCGAATTGTCATCGTCGGTGGTGCAAGCATAACGCACGGGTTCGCGGCGGGTCTCGGTAATGTGGATGTTATCAGTGCGGCGCGCACTGGACCTGGCTACCACGACGAGGATTATGAGCACGGTGCAGATTACCCGCCGGTGTTCGTCCCGTGGCCAACGCAACGGAACTTAGAGCTATCGCTGCGATTGATGTCCGAAGGCAAAATTCAGGTGGATCCGCTGATTACAGATATTATCCCGATTGATCGAGCCTCTGAGGCGTGTGAAAGATTGATTCAAACGCCAAATGAGGCGTTGGGCGTTGTCTTTTCTATGCAATAACTTATTAGTTTAATCTACTATAATAGTGGGATCCAGAATCTCAGTCTAAAAAGTATGCAATTATAACAGATGCTGTTGAAACTTGTCGGAAACCCGATTTTGACAACGGAAAAATCGGAGCGGAGGCCCAATAATTAAAAAAATGGAAATTAGAGCAGCTCGAGAATCAGAATTAGAACAGACTGTTGAACTTAGCTGCATAGCGTTTGACGAGAACGGTCATGAACGTTACTGGCAGTATATAAAAGGCGATAGTAGTTATAGACTGCCACAGACTCGCGTTGTTGTAGTGAACGACACAGTTGTTTCAACCTTACGCGTCTGGGAACGGCGGATGCGGGTCGGTGCATCCCTCGTAACGATGGGTGGCATCGGCGGTGTCTGCACACATCCGAAGTATCGTGGGGTAGGCTACGCGTCTGCCCTCATGCGAGACACAATTGATTATCTACGAACGATAGGGTGTGATCTCGGTGTACTATTTACTATTATTCCAGAGGCGTTTTACCGCCGATTGGGATGGACCTCCCTGCCTCTCCACAGTTTCAATTTGAAAGGCAACTCGGCAACACGCACGGTAACTTCATCTGAATGGCAGGTAACCGATTTTAACCCAGAAACCGACTTAGACGCTGTGGCGAGGCTACATGATCTTGCCAATGCCGAACAAAGTGGAACCATCGCCCGGACACGCGCTTATTGGGATATGGCACCCCCCCGTATTCGGGGTGTCCTTCCAACCGTTGTCGCACGCCAAGATGGATATATCACCGGATACCTCAACTATGAAATAGACGGCAAGCGTGTGGAGGTGCGCGAAGTGGGATATATCCCCGATAATTCGACAGTCTTGGATGCACTTGTATTCCATTTTTTAGAGGTATGCGAAACACAAAGCGTTGAAGAGATAGAAAGTAGATTCACATCTCAACACCCGTTTGCCAAACGCCTAATAGCAGAATGTGACAGTCCGATAACGCCGACAGAATACACAGGGATGATGCTCTATGCTGTCCGTCCGTTTGTGTTTTTGCGTCGCTTTATAGTCCAATGGGAGTCGCGAATTGGGGATGCTGACGGAACGTTTCCACCGCTTGCTGTCAAATTGCCGACGCTTAACAACGAACCGTCAGTATTGCGATACAACGCCGATGGCACGCTTCAAATCGTCTCTGAAGATACCGACGCTGTTGATTTTGGATTAGACTTATCCGAAGCAGATTTTTGGAAACTCCTATTTGGCGAAATAGGGTGGGAACAGATAAGTTCTAATGCGACAGTGTCTCCAGAGATTTCGGCGTTTTTAGCGGTTCTGTTTCCCAAACGGGATGTCATTTATTGGTGTCCGGATGGGTATTGAGAAATAGGTAGACACGGAAAACAGGTATGGGACATAATTGTAAACACAATTCAGAATCTCGAAAGGGTGGAACGCAGACGAGTGCGTTCGGAACTCCTGGGAGAATCAATCACGATGCCAGTGCATTTTATGGGAGTAGGCTTTATGCCGATCAGGAACTTCCAGAACCCGATACATGGATAGAAAACCCGATCCCCACTGAGAACCTTGATCGACTCTATTGTGCCTCCAGCACAGACATGTCCGCAATCCCTGATGATAGTGTCCATCTGATGGTCACATCGCCACCCTATAATGCAAAAAAGGAGTACGATGAGGATCTGTCGTTAGCGGAATATAGGGAACTCCTCTATGCTGTCTTTGCCGAAACCTACAAAAAATTGGTTACAGGTGGCAGAGCGTGTATCAATATCGCCAATTTGGGACGCAAACCCTACATCCCGTTGCATAGTTACATCATAGAGGACATGTTAGCGATAGGTTACCACATGCGGGGTGAGATCATCTGGGACAAAGCCTCAAGTGCAGGCAGCTCGACAGCGTGGGGGAGTTGGTTGTCGGCGGCGAACCCTGTGTTGCGGGACGTTCATGAATACATCCTCGTTTTTTCCAAAGACTCCTTTTCTCGGAAACGCGACGACAAAGAGAACTCCATCAGAAAAGAAGATTTTTTAGCGTGGACGAAGAGTGTCTGGACGTTCCCTGCTGTTTCAGCGAAACGGATCGGACACCCTGCGCCTTTTCCTGAGGAACTTCCACATCGGTTAATCCAGTTATATACTTTTGTCGGCGATGTCGTTTTGGACCCGTTTTGTGGAAGCGGTACGACGTGTTTAAGTGCGTTGAAATCGGGAAGGCACTATATCGGTTACGATATTGAGAAGAAGTATGTTGAATTGGCGAACGAGCGGATTGACCAGTATGCCGATCAGATGCGTTTGCCAATTGTAGGGGCTGGGTAACCCAGCCCCTACTACGCCAGCGTATACGTTTTTCCCGCCTCTGTCCCAAACCTTATCACCGAATCTGTTTGCTCTGTCTCGATGGCTACATCATCGCATGTCACCGTAACGGCTGCAGTTGTTCGGACGGTGCAATCTTGTCCGAGTATGGCGTGAATCCGTGCCTCGGTGAGCGTTCCATTTTCCCATGCCATATCCACGACGAATCCGCCGCGTGCGCGCAAGCCTTTAATGTGTCCGGTGCGCCATGCCTTCGGCAGTGCTGGTAGTAGATAAATCTCACCGGCATGGCTGTGTAGCAGCATCTCTGCGATGCCAGAGACACCTCCGAAGTTGCCGTCAATTTGGAAGGGCGGGTGTGTATCAAAGAGGTTCGTCAAGGTGCATTTCGCCAGCAGTGCTTGGAGATGGGTGTAAGCCTCTTCTGCGTCTTCGAGTCGTGCCCAGAAGTTGACGAGCCATGCGCGGCTCCAGCCGGTATGTCCACCGCCGTGTGCGAGTCGATATTCCAACGATTTTTTTGCTGCCGCCGCCAGCTCCGGTGTGCCGCGTAATGTAATCTGACAACTCGGATGGAGTCCGTACATGTGCGACATGTGTCGGTGTCCAGGTTCTGGTTCGTCGTAGTCGAACACCCACTCTTGTAGCCGTCCAGTTTTTTCGCTAATCTGGAGCGGTGCGAGTCGTTCGAGCGCGGAGACCAGTTCAGCACGGAATTCGGGGTCTTCTCCGAGTACATCGATGCAAGCGATGCAGTTGGTGAAGAGTTCATAGATGATTTCCAGGTCCATCGTCGCTGCATAAGTGAAAAGAGAGCGCGTGCCGTCAGGTTTCAAAAAACTGTTTTCCGGTGAGTGCGACGGGTTCGTGACGAGTTTACCAGCGAAGGGGGCGCCTTCGGGTGCCTCAACAAGGAAGTCGAGTATGAAACGCGCTGCACCTTTCAGGAGCGGGTATCCCTGCTTGATGAGAAAATCTTTATCGCCGCCGAAGAGGTAGTGTTCCCATACGTGTTCGCATAGCCATGCAGCCCCTACGGGCCAGATCCCCCAGATGCCGTCAGCAGGTGTTGTGAACCCCCAAACATCGGAGAGATGATGGACGACCCAGCCGTCAGCACCGTAATGGATTTTTGCTGTCCGATTGCCGGGTTCAACGAGTGTGTCCATGTAGTCGAAAAGCGGTGTGTGGCATTCTGGGAGATTACAAATCTCAGGGACCCAGTAGTTCATCTGCAGGTTAATATTGGTATGGAAGTCGCTGTTCCAAGGGGCGTTAATATGTTCGTTCCAGATGCCTTGGAGGTTGGCGGGTAGACATCCGGGTCGTGAACTTCCCATTAGCAGGTAGCGTCCATATTGGAAATAGAGTGCGACGAGTCCTGGGTCTGATGCACCTTCTTTAGCAGCGTTTAACCGTTCATCGGTAGGCCGGTTTTCTGCGTTTGTCGAGCCGAGGTCTAAATCGACGCGTTGGAAGAGGGATTGGTGCTCAGCGATGTGGTCCGCTCGGATGGCTGCATAAGGTTTTGTATCGATATGTGCCAGGTAATTTTCACAAAGCGTGTGTGGGTTTCCGCTCATATCCGTCTGGTTGACGTAGCTTGTCGCGGCAGAAAGAAAAAACGTGGCGGCGTTCGCGCCTGTGATAGAGAGGCTGTCGCCTTTTGACTCAACTTTTCCGCCTCTGGTATCGACTTGTAGGTATGCGGAGAAGCGGACACCGTCATCGCCACACTGTCCGTCGAGCCGGAGGATGTTCGCGGCAATTGCCTCAACCTCAGCATCCTGTTCACGGGTCATTGTCATATCGAAAGCGACTTGTCCATCCATATCGGATTCAACTCTGACGACGATGAGGTTATCTACTGCTGTCACAAAGACTTCTCTGGTGAAGTTGACATCGCCGCATTGATAGATCGTCTTTGCGATACCGGTGTTTAGATTGAGTTCGCGGCGGTAATGTGTCACACCATCGTGCGAAAAATCGAGAAACAGGTCACCCAATGACTGGTAGGATTTGATGCGTTCTGGGACACCGAGCATCGTTTCGCTGGCAAGTTGCGTTGCTTCTTCGTTTTTGTCCTCGAAGAGGAGTTGTTGAACTTTTGGGAGTGCTTCCAAGGCTTTCGGGTTATTGGTATCACGGGGCCCGCCATCCCAAAGGGTCTCTTCGTTAAGTTGGATGCGTTCGCGTGCGACTCCGCCGAATACCATGGCACCGAGTCTCCCATTTCCGACGGGGAGTGCATCTGTCCATACTTCGGCTGGTTTCTGATACCATAAAACAAGATTATCTGTGTTTGTCATTACTTTATTACTCCGTTATGAAAAAATATATCGGCTTGATAAAAAAATAAAAAGATTTAAGGAGTTACAGCTCTGACGCAGCGAAACCCATAACTGTTGTAGGTTAACGTTGGGGGTGCCGCGCCACAATAAGCAACCTTTAAGGTTTTCGGACTGCTCGCCCAAGAACCGCCACGCAACACGCGAGACGTTTTAATACTCAGAAAATTGTTTATGGTTTCACCAATGCTGTTGGCTTCTGCGTCGTCGTTTTGAGGCGGCAATTTCTTATGCAAATTCCTATCATATTCGTCAAGACACCATTCCCACACATTGCCAGCCATATCGTATACGCCATAGTCGTTAGGTAGATATTCACCAATAGGTGTCGTTACGCCAATATACTTACCGTAGTTTGCCATGATCGTATTAAGTTGATCCCCCCAGGGATATGTTTTCGCGTCTAATCCACCACGTGCGGCTTTTTCCCATTCTGCTTCCGTTGGCAAACGTTTTCCTATCCATTGTGCGTAAGCCATTGCTGTATACCAACTCACATTAACGACCGGGTGATCAGTTTTACCTTTTGGGTAGTTGTTCCTATTCCAAGTTATTAGATAATTTCCGTTGTGGTAATCTTCATGGATGTTGTCTTTCTGCCATTGCGGGTTTTCGCTTAGAAAAGCCTTATATTGTGCATTGGTTACTGGGTATTTGTCTATATAGAATGCGTCAACATAGACAGTATAAACAAGCTTTTCAGTGCCATCTATCTTTGTATAATTACTTCCCATTTGAAATTCGCCTGCAGGGATGAGCACCATATCAGGGGGCACATCAACGTTTGAAGGCGTTGAGATTGCATCGGTGCTCTGATGTATTGGAACTGAAGCAGTCTCTATAGAACTTGTGGACCTTGATTCCGGTTTCTGAAATTCGCCTTCTGGGAAAGACGTGGTGTGTGCGGATATTTCGGACGCGTTTTCCTCAGATAGGCGTGTCGCGATATATTCTCGCCGCTTCTTTGCATCTTTCAAAGTATCGTGTGCTTGATTCAGGATGTGTCGCCACTGTTCTTCTGTTCTACCATCTGGGCGGACACGGGCACCGGCACGCAAAGATGCACTATAGCGTTTTTTGTGTGCCATCTCAACGCTGGTTGCGATATCCGCTTCGTTTTGGCTCTGAATTTCTGTGATTGAAAGTCCCAACACCTCAAAGTAGTTTACGCCTTCATCGACAGCTAAACTGGCTGACTTCAGAATTTCAGTTGCCTCATCAACGGTAAGATCATACTGTTGTCCTGCCTGCCGCAGCAGTCCAATACGTTGTTCATCGGTAATCGTCGGTGAAACCGATTTGAATGCGGCTATGAATGCTGTGAATTCTTGGCGTTTAGACATGTATTGGTCCTTGTTTCAAGAATCAGTCCGACTTACAAGCATCTCAGAAGTTGTTCGGATGTAGCGAATTTACGACGCAACTGACTGGACGCAACGGAAACCTATGACATCAAGCGTGAATGTTGGGGTTTCCGCGTTGCGATTAGTGAGCCGCACGAACGCCTCTTGAATGCGCCATGAACCCCCCCGCAGTACTCTAACTAATTTGAGGGTGTTTCATAAATAATAGTTGTCAAAAGTCAGGATATTGGGTATCCTTCATTTTATACCACATAAAGTGAAGGAGACACCCATGCAATATCCTGACATCAGAGAGTATATCACATTTCTGTTTTCAATGTTAGACGCGTTCTCAGCCACCAAAGAAAAAGTTTCCAAAAGAGGAAGACCCGAGACTTATCCGGATGCTTCTCTCATCGTCTTTTATGCCGTTATGACACTCAAGGGGATTACCGCTATGCGCGCACAACAGGATTACTTATTTCACCATCCCCTCTACCTTCAAAGATGTCGACTTCCGGCGTGTCCGTCTCATGTGACCCTCGGACGGAGATACAAAGCGTTGACACCGACACTTCAGGCTTTCACTGAATACGTTGCGACATGGAGCCTCAGCAATGGTGGACACTTCCCCCAAGAAGTCGTTTATGAAGATAAAAGTCTGTTTAGAGCCGCGGGGCCCGTCTGGCATCAGAAGGATCGCCTCAACAATGAGATACCCAAAGGTTTGCGCGGTGTTGATACAACTGCGACTTGGTCGAAAAGTGGGTATCATGGATGGGTCTATGGATACGGACTCCATCTCACTGCCACCGAGAGTGGATTTCCAGTGATGTTTCAAGTCGAACCCGCCAACGTCAATGAACGCAACGTATTGGATACCAAGAAAGAGAAACTCATTGACCGAGGCACGCGCTGTATCGTTGCTGATAACGGGTATGTTGATAAAAAACGCGCCACGGCTTTTGCCGAAGTTGACGTGCTTCTGTTGACTCCCAAGACGACTTTAGCCGAAGCAAACGCACTCTTAGGTGCAGACCCGCTCTATACAGCGACAGAAGTTGCGACTTACCGAGGGGCGAGAAAGACGGCGATTGAACCTGTCTTTGATTTATTGAGCAAACTCTTGTCGATCACAGGAACGCATAAGCCTTTACCGGTGCGAGGTTTGGCATATGTTTCTACCTTTTTGGGCCTGGGTATCCTACTTTTGCAGGTATCCATGTTAATGAATGTCCGATGCCGGATACCGACACGAAATGTTTCTTACATTAAAACCTGTTTTCGATAAAAAAACATTTATGAAACACCCTCAACTAATTTATCATTTGTGGTGTGATTTATACCCCGTTCCACAAGATTCACACCGGAAATCGGGTTTTGCTGCGCTGCGCTCATATAAAAATCTGCATCGTATACATCAAAGCACCACTCCCAAACGTTGCCACATACATCATATAGTCCATATCTATTCGCTGGATAATTCCCTACTGGCGTAATTTCACCGATGTTCCAGTCGTAGTTTGCCTGAGTAGGGTTAATCGTATCGCCCCACGGATATTTCTTACCCTCTATTCCGCCGCGGGCTGCTTTCTCCCACTCGGCTTCCGTTGGTAGTCGTTTTCCTACCCATTCTGCATAGGCCATAGCTGTGTACCAGCTCACATTCACAACCGGATGATCGGCTTCACCACTTGGATAGTTATTATCCCTCCAGTGCCTTAGGTAGTGCCCATTGTGGTGTTCTTTTGGGATGTGGTGCTTCTGCCACTGTGGGTTTGCATCTATAAAAGTCTTGTATTGGTTATTTGTCACCGGATATTTGTCTATATAGAATGCTTCAAGATAGACGGTATGCACCGGTTTCTCATCCTCGTATGCTTTTTCGTCATTACTTCCCATTTGGAACTCGCCTGTGGGGATAAGTGCCATGTCCTCCGGAGTTGAAGAAGTTGAGTCCATGTATAGTGAGCGTTTTTTGTCTCTAAGCGAGGCAATGTGTCCCCATCGCTTTTGTGGGTTTTGGAGAGTATCCCGCGCTTGATTTAAGAGAGTCCGCCACTGTTCCTCAGTCTTGCCATCGGGGCGGATACGCCCACCGGCGCGCAGTGAATCACTATAGCATTTCTTGTGAGCAATCTCAACGAGGTTTACGATAGCATCCTCGTTGAGGCTATGAATGTCCTCAATTGAAAAACCCAGAACTTCAAAATAGTTTACATCTTCTCCGACGGCGAGATCCATATCTTTCAAAATCTCGGATGCATCTTCAGCAGAAAGTCCGTAATTCTGGACTGCCTGCTGAAGCAATCCGATACGCTGTCTATCAGTAATCGTCGGTGAAGCAGCTCTGAGTGTGCGGATAACCGTAATGAATTCATCGCGTTTGGACATACTGTAATCTTTGTGCGGAGTCAGGTGTTAAGGAATTAAGATTATGGATTGCGACTATCAGGAGATGTTGGTCTCCCTTACTCAACTGTCAAATTTTGTAGATCTGTTTGCGCCTTTGCAACTTCGTCCTCGTCAAGTGTCGGTCGTTTAATTACAGAAAAAACATCGTAAACTGCGGTTGCGCCGCTGTTGCTAAGAGATTTTGCGGTTACCTCCAGGACTTGATCTAAATTGTATTTATAGGTAACATGAATTGGGAATCCCTCTGGTAGCCCTGGTGGTAGTTCAAGGGTGCATTCACCTAATTTATATTCGTCAAATAGAGCTATATCGTTTTTTCGTTGATCCTGTTCGAGGCTCTGGACAACCTCAATCAATACGGAGCGTTGATTATTGTCCACTGTTCCGAATTGGTCTGCCCGCTCACAGGGAACCGCTGTCATCTTCGGGATCATGACGTAAATAATAGACTCGCGCGCTGCGTTAAGGACGACAAGCCCGAGGTTATGCGTGGCTCCATCAGTCACGGTTACTTTAGGCGTGCCATCTGGTCCAATGAACCGTTCGATAACTGCGTCAGACACATCCGTTGTTGCTGTGTTCTCTTCGGAGATTTGACGGAGTGTACCCTGAATTGCGGCACCGAGTGCGACGGCTTCATCGGGGTTAACTTCGTTGGGGTTAACTTCTTTACCGCTGATGTTTGTAATCATTTCTCGGACCATTGGCATCCGGGTTGAGCCGCCCACCAATAGGACTGTGTCAATATCAGCCCACGTCATATTGCCTTCAGAAAGGACTATGTCGCATAGTGCGCGGCATCTTTCGAGGAGTTCAGCAGTGAGTTCCTCAAATTTTTCACGCGTCAATTCCACGCGCGTCGTTTTCCCGTTGTATCCGCAAACGATGCGTGCTGTTTCTCGGCGAGATAAAGACTCTTTCGCACTGATTGCATCAAGTTGAAGGTCTTGGTAGGCATGGAGGTCCTGGAGTGGGTTTTCGCCGTGTTCAATCTCAAACATCTCGGCGACATAAGTAATAATTTTATCGTCCCAATCTTTACCGCCGAGTCTGTGATCGCCATTCGTTGCGAGCATCTGTATTTCGGGTTCAGAAACTTTCATGATGGTTACATCGAATGTTCCACCGCCAAGGTCAAACACAAATACGTTTTGGTCAGTCCCGAGTTGATCGATGCCATAAGCGAGCGCAGCTGCTGTCGGTTCGTTCAAAACCTGCAGGACGTTCAAGCCTGCAATTTTACCGGCATTGCGCGTGGCTTCGCGTTCTGCGTCTCGAAAATAGGCGGGAACGGTGATAACCGCATCGATGATTTCAGTGTTCAGATACGCTTCGGCATCCTGTTTCAGTTTCCTCAAGATAAGTGCGGAGAGTTCTTCAGGTGAATAGTTTTTGTCATTAAAAGTACGAAAGAACGTCTCTTTTGATTTTCCCATCTCGCGTTTGACAAATTCGACAATTTGCTCTGGAACCGCTCTGGCGTTCTGTTTAGCGATTTTCCCGATGGTGACGAGGTCATCTTCAAACATAATTACCGATGGGGTAATCCGATCGCTTTCGGTATTTGGAATAATCTCTGGCTGTCCATATTCGTCAACATGTGCAACCGTTGAAAACGTTGTCCCCAAATCGATACCAACAACTTTACCCATCTGTCTCTTTTTCCTCCTTCGGGCACCGGGTATATGTGCAGCTTCTTATAGAGTGTTTCTGGACACTTTCCGGACGAGATAACGTCCATGCTGTGCTATAGATGGACCGAAAGCCAATCCCTATGACCACCCTTTTCGTTCTCGGTGATTGCATAGCACCTTTACTGTTTCGTGGGCTTTCTTTTCTCCAGCGATGTGCAAGGGTGTATGTCCGTTATTATTCGCTACACTGGTATTTGCGCCATTTTCTAACAGCAGGGATGCTGTCTCATGAGCGTTGTGCGATGCTGCGATATGCAGAGCCGTATCACCGTGTTGGTCTTTTTTATTCACCTTCGCGCCGTTTTGTAATAAAACCGTTGCGACTTCGGATGTATCGTCCTCTGCTGCGATGTGAAGCGGTGTGAGTCCGTTATTATTCGCTGCGTTTACCTCTGCCCCGTTTTCGAGTAGAACGACGGTTGTGTTATAGGCGTTGCGCCATGCAGCCCAATGAAGGAGGGTGTAACCGGACTTGTCTCTCGGATTGATGTTTGCGTCGTTTTCGAGTGATATCCCATCTGCTTCATAGACGTTGCGCCATGCAGCCCAGTGGAGCGGCGTATCACCATCTTCATTCCGGGCGTTTGCATCTGCTCCGTTTTCGAGTAAGATGGCTGCCGTTTCATGTGCGTTGTTCCACGCTGCCCAGTGTAAGGCGATAAAATCTTTATCATTTTTCTCGTTGACATCAGCACCATTGTCTAACAAGACAGTTGCTGCTTCGTACGCATTGTGCCATGCTGCCCAATGCAAGGGTGGATAGCCGTATTTGTCCGCTGCATTGGCATCGGCACCATTTTCTAAAAGTGCTTTTACGGCTCTGTAGGCGTTGTCTCGTGCTGCATCGTGCAAGGAAGTATAGCCATATTTTTCGAGCGGCTTGATGCCGTTGTTGGTATCTTCTTTTTTAGGCTCGGTGCGTGCGTCGAGAGCGTCTTCAGATTCTGCTGTTTCAATTCCATTTTTTTCTTGATTCAAAACAGCATCCCCCTTTTTATGTCGAGTATTCGCTTAAGTATAACTTAAGCTGTCATTTTAGCAAAATAGAGACTTATTCAATCGGCTCAAGATTGTTGCCACGGTACGTTCCCCGCCTTCTGCGTTTCCGCTTGGAACAGTTGGCTCATCTCTCTGAACAGTGCTGTCTCCGCTTGTGCATTGTCCGTTGTTTCGAGCGGATCGTTTGCGAGGTTGTAAAGTTCCAACGGTTCAAAAGGTCTGTTGTGTAGCAATTTGATGTCGCCACGCCGAATGGCGTGTTGGCACTGTCCAAGAAACTGTTGTCCACCTTCTCTGCGGACCCAGTAGAGGATGCGTTCTGAGAAGTCTTGCTGTTCGCCTTGGAGTGTCTGCCAGATGGAGCGTCCTTCGATTTCGCTTGGGATTGGTGCGCCAGCCGCCTCACAAACAGTCGGGAAGATATCCATGAGCAGAGCGACTTGATCTGTGACGTGTCCGTCTTGGACGTAACCGGGCCACATCGCACAGGTTGGAACTCGGATACCGCCTTCGTACATCTGTCCTTTTTGCCCGCGTAGCGGACCGTTGTGAGCCCCGACGTTCATTTGCCCACCGTTATCGGATGTGTAGATGACGAGTGTATTGGAGAGTTGGTCGGTCTTCTCAAGTGTATCAAGTACGCGTCCGATGCCTGCATCCATGTGTTCAACGAGTGCTATATATTTTGCGCGTTGTGGTGAAATATCGGGTTCGCGTTCCTGTACGCGAGCGATCCATTCATCAGGCGGTTGGATCGGCGTGTGCGGTGCGTTGTAGGCGAGGTACAGGAAAAAAGGGTCGGACGATTGCGATTGCGCCCGAATGAAGTCTGTGCTCCAATCTGAAAATAGATCCGTGGCGTGTCCTCTGGGGTCGATGGTATCAAACCCGTGCCGCATATAGTTTATGTCGTGTCTGAGATGTGTGTAGTAGTCGTCCATCATATCGCCGAGGAAACCGTGAAAATGGTCAAAACCTCGTTTGCACGGATGGTTCTCCGGTTCGAGTCCGAGGTGCCATTTACCGATGAGTGCGGTACGATAATCTTTCTGTTTCAACGCTGACGGGAGTGTGGTCGCTTCCTGTCGAAAGTAGCCCCAGTTGTTTTCTGGGTGTGTCCGAATCACGCCAGGTACACCGACTCTGTCGGGGTAGCGTCCGGTCATCAGAGATGCGCGACTTGGGGAACAGACGGAGGAGTTGGCGTAAAATCTGGTGAACCGCGTGCCGTCTGACGCGATCCGATCAATGTTTGGTGTCTGGATGGATGGCCCCTCGTGTGCCGAAATATCGCCGTAGCCGTGGTCGTCAGCGAGGATGAGGAGTATGTTAGGCAATTTTGTCATGGTGTTTCCGTGATTGACGTGTGGTGTTAGATCAGGTGCGAGTGCAGTCCCTACATAAGTTGCGTGTCGTCGATTTCAAATGATATATTGACGACACGCAACTTGCTGAATTTTTTACCGTGATTTGATGTCAGCCCAGGTGGTTGCGAGTTTCCCAGAAGGCTCGACAGCCAATAGTGTCTCTAACCCGTTCTCCATCAGATCGTTAATGTCATCTTCTTCCAAAGCGACATCAAAGAGAGCGACCTCATAGAGTATACCGTTGAGGGTTTCTGAGGTATTGTTTTCCCATCCGCCGATGTTGACCGGTGCGTTATCTCGGGGTGCTGGTTTACCCATCCCGCCGACGGACGCGATTTCAACGCCATTTTCGTAGATCTTGATGGTATCCTTCGCGTCGTAGGTTGCTGTCATATATAACCAAACGTCTTTCTTTACAACGCCTTGTCCCCAAGCCCCTTTCCAACCGTCTCGTGCAAAGTAAGCCTCCCAGCCGGTGCCGGTGCTGCTTGTCCTGAACGCGTAATTTGCGATTGTCCCATTCGCTGGTCTTTTCCCGAGGATATGTCCATAACCGTTTTCGGCTTTGTTCACAAAAGCCCAGGCGGTGATTGTCCATGCATCGTCGAGATACAGACTATCGGTGTCAGGGATGATAACCCGATCATTCTGTCCGTTTAAACTGAGTGCGGGGGCACCGTCTGGTCCATCAACCCATTTTCCGCCCTGAAGTTCGCCGTGGTGCTCATATCCGGAACTATCGTTGATAACGTTGCCTTTACCTTCGTCGAGCAGCCAAATCCCCCTGGCGGTTTCAAGGTCAAGTTTCGCGTGTGCGTAGACTGCGAAGGTTAGACTGATGGTCATGATCGCTAAACAAGTTATAATGGTTCTCATGTTTTCTCCTTTGTTCTAAACCAAACAGTGATTAAAATTAGCGATGACAAAACGGTTGTAGGTAGTTTCAGAGGACCAACTAACAGGCGTTAATCTGCCGCATCGGTTACCGCGATTTGATGCCAGCCCAGGTCGTCGCGAGTTTGCCAGTCGGCTCAACAGCCGTTAGGGACGATAATCCGTCTTCCATTAGGTCGTTTATGTCTGCTTCTGACAATGCGACATCAAAAAGCGCGACCTCAGCGAGCATGCCGTTCAGTGTTTCTGAAGTGTTGTCGGTCCAACCGCCGATGTTAACATCGGTATCGTTTCGGGGAGATGGTCCTCCCATTCCGCTAACAGCACCGATTTCAGTTCCATTTTCGTAGATTGTAATAGTATCCGTGCCATCATAAGTTGCGGTCATATACAACCAGACATCTTTCTGGACGGTTCCCTGACTCCATGCCCCTTTCCAACCGTCTCGCGCATAGTATGCTTCCCAAGCAGAACCGTTACTGCTTGTTCTAAAGGCATAATTTGCGATGGTTCCGGATGCGGGTCTTTTTCCGAGGATATGCCCAAAACCGTTCTCGGATGCGTTGACGAACACCCATGAAGTGATTGTCCACGCTTCTTCGAGGTACAGGCTATCGGAATCGGGGATAATAACGCGATCGTCTTGTCCGTTTAAACTCAGCGCAGAGGCACCATTAGGTCCGTCAACCCATTCTCCACCTTGAAGTTCGCCGTGGTTCTCGTTACCGGACATGTCGTTGATGACATTGCCGTCACCTTCGTCGAGTAGCCAAATCCCCCTTGCGGTTTCAAGGTCGATCTCGGCATAAGTATGTACTGTGAGGGTCAGACTCATTGTAAGAATCGCTAAACAGGTTATAATGGATTTCATTCTCTCTCCTGAAAGGTTGATTTGCTATAAACTAAAACGTTTTGGCTGGTTAGAATTAACAATTTACGGTTCTGAATTGACTGCCTGAATTAAGGCAATGATGTATCCGAACTGGAATGCCCACGCTTGTCGAACTCTACCTGAAACACCTGGCGGCGATGGATCATCTGGATGCCCCGGTGCGTGGTCTGGCATCAGCATGTACGGATATTCCACATCTCGGAGTACCTCTGCAACTCTGTGCATGTCGAGATGTCCCTCGTCGGGCCAAACCTCTTGGAAGTTGTGCAGTCCGCCGCGAATGTTGCGGAAGTGAATGTTAAAAACCTTTTTCCGTTCGCCGAAGTATTGAAGGATTTCATAAAATTCGGTGCCGGGGTCTTCTAAACCCTCCGAGACTGTCCCACAACAGAAGTTGAATCCGTGATACGGACTCTCTGCAATCTCGGCGTAACGTTTCAAGCCGTCAAAGACAGGATAATTCCACCGTTCAACGCCCCTTAAAATAGGCGCAGGCGGATCGTTTGGGTGGCACGCCATCTGGATTTTGTTCGCTTCGGCGACGGGTATCACGCGTTCGAGAAAGTATGCGATTCGGTCAAATGCCTCTTCACGACTCACCGCGCCTGCCTCTGAGAGTGTTTCGTTATCGTATTTTGAAAAGTCGAAGGTGCTGTACCGTGAGCCGCCGCGTCCGAATGTGCTCTCGGTGCGTTGATTGTTCAGAATGCAAAAGTTGTAGTTCAAGCCTCTTAACCCTGCAGCCGCAGCATTCTCAATCATCTTACAAACTGCCTCGATATCTTTGTCGCGCTGTGGGTCTTGGGCAAGCGTAATGCTTCTCGGCATTCCGATATGAATCATCTCAAGGCTAACGCCGGCTTCCGCTGCTTCTTCTTTATGTCGAATCAGCGTTTCGGTTTCCGTATTTTCGGGGGAGGTGTCCATGTGCGTTACACCGTGCCGAACGAGGAATGCCAACTCTTTCGGAGATGTCCCGATGCCTTGAACACCGACATGCATTTCCGCTTTTTTCTGCGGTTGTTTTCCTGTGTTATCCATGGCTTCGTTCTCCTTTGATATGGGTGGGTGGCTTCTATTTTCCCGATAGTATTTCGGCATTATAGCAAAATCTAAAAATTGTGTCAATATAAATTTTCTGGACAGGCGGGTAATTCTGTGCTATGCTAAACATCACGAAATTTCATCAAGACTACATAATAGAGGAGACCGATGGAAACCAACGAAGATTTCACCTCGCGTGTACCGCACTATACATTTGCGGAGACGTTGGAAGAACAAGAAGCGCAATTGGAAACGAACCCGTTGATGCAACGGCTCAACGCGTATCGGAAAACATATCAAGGCGATCCACACCGTCCGATTTACCACTATATTAACCCCGAAGCGATGCTGAATGACCCGAACGGTCTCTGTTTCTGGCAGGGACGATGGCATCTCTTTTATCAAGCGTATCCGCCGGAAGACACGCGTCAGCATTGGGGACACGCGATGAGCGACGATCTCATCCACTGGCGGGATCTGCCGTATGCGATTTATCCGAACCCGGAGCGGTGCTGTTTCTCCGGTGCGACGCTTGTAGAAGAAGATCGTGTCATCGCGATGTATCACGGCACGGTTGTCGGGAACATGGTGGCGGTGTCGAGCGATCCGTTGCTCCTGAATTGGGAGAAGGTGTCGGGGAAGGCTGTTATCCCCGCGAAACACGCCGACGGTACGACACCGGTGTACCGTGTCTTTGACCCCTGTATCTGGAAGAAGGATGGCATGTATTACTCGCTTTCTGGTGGCACGCTGCCGCACGGTCCCGGCGGCAAACCGATTCGTGCGAACTTCCTCCTGCGTTCAGCAGATTTAGCGAACTGGGTCTATCTACACCCGTTTGTTGAAGATGATATGTTCACGCTGGTCGGTGATGACGGCGCGTGTCCCTATTTCTGGCCCATCGGTGATCGGCACATACTCCTTTTCTTCAGTCACATGAGCGGCGGGCAATACCTGCTCGGTGATTATGATACCGAACGCGACAAATTCGTCGTGACGGCTGGTGCGAAGAACAATTTCGGTGCAGCAGCCCCTGCGGGTGTCCACGCGCCCTCTGCAACACCTGACGGCAATGGTGGACTTATCGTCATCTATAACATGAATCCGGCGAAACCGACGAAGGGTTGGAACCAGATTATGACATTGCCGCGGCGTCTGACACTCCTCTCCAGAGATGAAGTCGGCGTTGAACCTGCCGGTGATATTGCGTCGTTGCGATATGAACATCAACACGTCGATGCAATGACACTTCCGGCGAACGAAGAGGTGGTGCTGGACGGCATCAATGGCAATGCGATGGAACTTGAACTCGAAATTGACGCAAAATCGGCACCGATGGTTGAGTTGAACGTCCTCCGTTCGCCCCAGAAAGAGGAGTTCACCCGCATCGCCTTCTTCAGGGAACGTGGTTTGCGGAACCTGAATCCTGGCGTTGATGTGCGTGATAGTCTACTGACAATTGATTCGTCATACGCGTCGGTTGCACCGGATGTGCTTTCACGCGCTCCTGAAACCGGAGCGGTCTCCATTGCGCGCGATGAGACGCTCAAACTCCGAGTGTTCGTTGATAAGAGTGTGGTGGAGGTATTCGCTAACGGGAAGCAGTGCGTCGCGATGCGTGTCTATCCTGACAAGGAAGAGAGTGTCGGTGTATCGTTGCGTTCGCAAGGGCAAGCGTGTGAACTTAAGTCGTTAGACGCTTGGCAGATGAAGGACATTTATGCATAAAGGGACATCTGAAAACACCTCTATCCAATATGCTGCGAATCTTTATAATGTCAGAGAAGTCACACTGCACGGTACAGCGGATCTGTCGTTTTGGCAAGCGATATTAGAGAAAGAAGGACTTTTGCCGTACTACGAAGCGGATGAGGCGATACTTCTGCTGAGTGCGATAGATGCAAAGTGGCGGGGATTCAAGTTTAAGGAGTTTGTTATCGGTGTTGCGGTTTGCAACACTGAAGATGGGACGAGTTTAGACGGGTACTATTTGCCGTGCGCGTTTAACTCGTCCAAACTTTTGGCGTTTTCGGAGCGAGTGTTTTTCAAGACTCCTTACTTTCACGGCGACATTCGACTCCAAAACAGGATCCCTGCTTTCATCAAATTGCAGGATAAGACAGAAGTTCTCCTCCATGCGGAAATGTCTATTCCAGACACGCCACCGATAGTTGAATATTTGGAATGGCAAGGCCCTATTTTTTTGCCGAACAACCGCGGTAAATTCTTCGCTGTATTGGCGGGTGAAGCCGAAATTTATCCGTTTTCATCCGAAGTTGATACATTTGATATCAAGCCATCGACAGATCATGAAATTTTTCAGCAACTGATTGAAAGTAATTTTACTGGTAGTGTTTGGGCATTGAGAAGTAAATCCCGCCACGCGAAATCAAAGACTTACAGGAGAGATGCTGAATAAGGGGTAACTTATGCTCTATTTGACTGCTATTTTTACAATTTATGTGTTGTTTTTGTTCATTCAACTGACTGCAACGGCGCAAAGCGTCAACATTTCTGAGCCTATTCCTCCGCCGCCGACTGCCGTGCGTGAAACTTTTAAATTGGATCTGTTTTATGTGCAGTGGCTTGACGTGGAAGGATTGCCTATTGTCGCATCGGCGAAGGTGGATCCTTATGCGCTGAAGGAAGCGGCGTGGCTTATTCAGCAGATGGTCGGGCATCGGCAGGATATACTACAAGCACTCGCAAAAAATAACGTGCGTTTTGCTGTGATGGCGTATAGCGAACTCACGACAGATATCCCCGAACACAGCGATCTGCAACCCGATTACTATTGGGACCGACGCGCCCGCGGTTTGGGGTCCACGCCATCAAGACCTGCCGTGAGTTGTGGTGAGGAGAACCTGCTTAATTATGAAGGCGATCCGTATTCGACTGAAAATATTCTGGTGCATGAATTCGCACATGCGATTCATCAGATGGGCTTAAATACGGTGGATCCGAGTTTCGATGACCGCCTTAAGGTGCTATATGACGCTGCGGTTGAAAAAGGGTTGTGGGAAAACACGTATGCTATCACCAACAAGGCAGAATATTGGGCTGAAGGCACGCAGTCTTGGTTTGATACGAATCGGGCAAACGATGATCAACACAATCATGTTGATACTCGCGACAAGTTGAAAGAATACGACCCGGCACTCGCTGCACTGCTGACCGAGGTCTATGGCGACGGGGATTGGCGATATACGAAAGCGGTAACCCGTTTAAGTCTCTCACATCTCCAAGGGTTCAATCCGGAAACGTCACCGAAATTTGAATGGCCTGCCGAGTTAATAGAGTTGACAGAGTTCTATAAGCAAGTGAAAGACCCGAACAGCGAAGGTGGTGACAGGTGGATAGAATTGGAGGCACACGGTCCGAGTCTACTGCCGAATCTAAAATCGGGTGATAGCCGGACCGAAACTGCAATCATCTTTGTGAATCTCAGTGAAGCCGAGATGGCGTACTATTGGGTAGATGGTGCGGGTGAAGAGCGGCACTACGGCAAGGTTGCTGCGGGTGATTTTGTCAATCAGCATACTTACGCTGGGCATATTTGGTTGGTCAAAGATGCCGATGGAAAAAACGTCGGTGTGTTCCGTGCTCAAGAAAAGACGGGTCGTGCACTTTTAGGTGCAGCACAATCGACGCAGGAGAGATAAGAGTGAATGAAGCCGTTCAGAAGGTTACTGCATTTATTGTGCGTGAGAGGGACGGTGTTAAAGAGTTGCTTGTCTTTAAGCATCCGACTGCGGGGATCCAGATTCCGGCGGGGACTGTTGAGGCATGCGAGGCCCTTGAAACCGCTGTGAAGCGAGAGGTTTATGAGGAAACAGGCTTACAGTCCGTGGAAATTGAGACATATCTGGGTTGTTTTGAGAATGAGTTGGCGGAAGGAGAGCGGATAATAGCCGAGACAACGCAGGTTTATATTGAACCCGATTTAAACGCGATGCCTTACAAAGAGAAACTCACCAAGGGAATGACTGTCAACTACCATTCTACACAGGAAGATTTTACGCATGTTTCGTATATTGAATACGACAAACATCCTAATCCGACGTGTATCTGCTATAATATTACCGGATGGGTGCCGAATGAAAACATAAGCACGCGGAAAACGAGGCATTTTTTCCTATTAGGCACACAAGAGGAGACAGCGAATACGTGGGAATTGAAAAGCGATAGAGGACACATTTTCAGTCTGTATTGGACACCACTTTCGCCGAAACCCGATATTATACCGCCACAAAATAGGTGGCTGGATTTTGTCTATGAAAAAATCTGAATTGTAGTAAAATAGATATTAACCGAGTTAGCATATTAGAAAGGAGAATAGGATAATTATGGAACGTATTGAACTAGCTTCATTGGGGCAAATTCGTGAAGCTGATATTTCCTTTGGCGATTTAACAGTATTTGTCGGTGAACAAGCGAGTGGAAAAAGTATACTGCTCCAACTTTTGAAACTCTTTTTAGACGCGGGTGATATTACCCGAACCTTGAAAAAACACGGTTTTGATTGGCAAAAAAACACTGATAATTTTTTATCCCTTTATTTTGGTGAAGGGATGCAAACAATTTGGAACCCAGATGAGACGACAGTCACCGTTGATAAAATAGATTTTACACCTCGAAAGGCATTATCAAGAAGAAGAAAAGATGAGAACCTCTTTCTGATACCAGCACATAGAGTTGTGACGCTCAAAGATGGATGGCCGCGTGCTTTTACAGACTATACGATAAGTGATCCATACGTCGTTAAAGAGTTCAGCGAACAATTACGTTTATTGATGGAAGCAGGCTTGGGTTCAGGTGAACGTGCTATATTTCCACAAGTAGGTCGTATGAACAAAACAATACGAGATGCAATCGGAAAAAGCATTTTTGGAGAAGCTGAGGTCAGATTAGATAGATCCCGGTTACGTAAGCGCATTATCCTAGAAGTTGCAGGGAGCCAACTGCCGTTTATGGTTTGGTCTACTGGTCAGAGGGAATTCACACCTCTCCTACTCGGATTGTATTGGTTAATGCCTTCTGGCAAAGCGCGGAAGAAAGATAACATCAACTGGGTTATCATTGAAGAACCGGAAATGGGGTTACATCCGCAAGCGATTTCAGCACTGCTTCTTATTTTTTTAGAACTTCTAAGGCGGGGTTACAAAGTCATCGTTTCTACGCATTCAGCCCAAATTTTAGAACTTATCTGGGCGATTCGATTTATTGCTAAATCAGATTCTGCTCCAACGCGGTTAAGACAGTTGTTGGATTTGAATGCAAATGCCTATTCCTATGACCTCACGGAAACAATCTTGGATGGGAAAACGTTCAGAACCTATTATTTTTCTCGTCAGGAGAGTGTTGTGAGCGTCAAAGACATTTCAACCTTAGATGCTGAAGATCCGGATGAAGCAATATCGAATTGGGGGGGGCTTACACTATTTAGCACGAAGTCTGCTGATGTTGTCACAGAAGCTGTCTGGGAGAGTGACCTTTGAATTTTACTGAGGCTATTCAGAGCATTCCAGAAATTGCCGAATGCCTGGAAAATGGATTACAGGCATTCGAGCGGCAAGATAAAACCAAAATAAAAGTCAACGCATCGCGCGACCTAAAAGGTAGTGTTTATATTGACAAGTGTCTTGAAAGGCGTTATCCGAACGCAGCTCGTTGGGATTACGTGTTCGGTTATAAAGATAGAGTTTACTATGTTGAAGTTCATCCGGCGGACAATACGCGTAAAGTAAAAGAAGTCACAGCGAAATTGCAGTGGTTAAAGCGGTGGCGTAAACTTTCTGCAAAAAATCTTGACAGTTTGAAAAGTCAGAGTACTTACCACTGGATTTCTACAGGAAAAACTGCATCAAGCGTCAAAAGAGGTAAATATCTTCAGATATTGGCGCAAAATGGTATCCGTGGGCCAGATTCTGTACTAAATGCAGATACTGTTCCATAGACATATCACTGTCAAACTCCTCTCATTTAACGCAACTCTCTTGGAGGAAACAAGATGGCAACATATCGAGCAGGTGTAATCGGTTTAGGACGTATGGGCAGCACATTTGACGATGAGATTACGCAAGGTGGGTCGCTGTTTCTACCGTATTGCCACGGTCCGACTTACCACGCTGCACCGAATGTGGAGCTGGTATCGGGTGCGGATCTGCATGCCGAACAAGGCGCGATCTTCGGTGAACGGTGGGGATTGGGGGCAGAGCATATCTACACTGATTATCGTGAGATGCTGGAGAAGGAGAATCTCGACATCGTGAGTGTCTGCACAACGGCGCGGGTGCGTTCGACGATCGTGCAAGATGTGGCGCGTGCAGGGGTCAAGGCGATCTGGGCAGAGAAACCGATTTCGTTGAGCCTCGCTGAGGCAGACGAAATGGTGGAGACCGGCCGAGCAGAAGGTGTTGCGTTGGCGATCAACTGCGCGCGACGCTGGAATCCGTTTTTTAGCGAAGCCCGAAAATTGATAGACGAAGGCGAGATCGGCGACGTGCTTCAGGTGACGGTTTACGCACAATGCGGACTTTCACATAACGGTAGCCACGCCATTGATATTTTGCGTTATATGGCAGGCGGAAACGTGGAATGGGTTTTCGGTGAGATGCAGTCCGATGCAGCCGCCGCCGGTGAAGGCGACTTACAAGGAAACGGGTACCTCGTTTTTGATAACGGTGTGCGTGCGTATCTGCGGAGTACGGCTTGTGGTGCTGCGCCATGGGAGGTCGATGTCATCGGTACGAAGGCACGCATCCGTTCAGTGAATAACGCTGAGACGTTTGAGCTGATTCGTATGGTCCCCGGCGGACGACGCGGACGCGGCGTGCCTGCGAAATGTCCGTTCCCGATCCCCGTGCGGATGCAAGGTATGGGATTGACGATTGTTGAAGATCTTATTAACGCCGTTGAGAATGGGGATTCGCCGAAATGTTCAGGTGAAGATGGGCGCGCAGCGTTAGAGGTAGCCGTCGCCCTCCGAGAATCGCATCGTCGTGGTGGCGTAAAAGTTGAGCTGCCTATTGAAGACCGGAGTCTCCAGATTCTGTCTTCAGAGATTCGGGGTGACGACACACCTGCCCGAATTCGGAGATTACAAGCCAGTTGATAGAAGATGTCTATTTGTTTGTCAGGTTACATAAAAAATCAAAAATGTAGCCTGCATTCTCACTGCGAAGCAGGCGCAGGCGGATGTTTAGGAAGGCACATCAAAGTCTAAACTCGCGTCGTTCTCCCGCAAGGAATAATTAAAAACATGAAGCCAGCAGATTATGCATTTTTTAAAGAGAATGGTTATATCTCACTCGGTAAAATTTTAAGCGATGCCGAGGTTGCGCATTTTGTTCAGGCCTTTGACCGGGACCGTATTGATGTTGAGGATCACTGGTATCGTATCGGACACTACCAGACCGTGAATTGCGATGCACTTCTGACTTCACCTGAATTCGACACTGTGATTCGACATCCGATCGTCATGGATTGCCTACACACACTGATGGACAATGCGCCATGCTTTTCAGAAATCTGCATCCGACACATGGCACCGTACGATGATGCGCTGCATCGTGGCTGGCATCGAGATGGTCCGAGGCACTGGCTTGACCACCCGTTGCGCATAGGGTTCATACAGTTGATGCTCTATCTGACCGATGTTGATGAGACGACACACTGTTTCTCCTTATCGCCGGAGTCGGTGGACGCTGAGATTCTTGAAACAGACGCGCAGTTGGCGCGTGGTGGAATCGTCGATTTGTACGGTCCTGCCGGAACAGCCGTGCTATTCAACATCGGTGTCTTACACACCGCGACGACGCGTCCGACGCAGGCGGAACGCAAGACAGTCCAAGTCTATTACGGACATCCGAACCGTCAGTATTTGAGCGAGGATTCGTTGATACCTGTTGAACTTTGGCGAGACCATCCTGATCGTGAGGTGCGCGCTTTTTATGGGGTGCTCAACGATAAGACGCGCGACTACCTCGAACACACGGCTTCAACCGGTGAACTCTCGTTTGAGGAGACTCTCGTGCTCCTTCGCGAACTGGATGTCAAGTACCACAGGCGGCGGAAGTGAACTGGCGACGGTCTGCTGTGAAACGGAACAACTGTGACAGGACTTACGGATTTCAAGTCCCCCTGATAAGGGGGATTTAGGGGGTTAAATACATTGCCTAAGACGCTGCGTCCGTCAAGACTTCCGCCTGCACCGGATTTACGTAGCACTGATAATGCCGTTCGACATCTGCCGTTGGTGTAATACCTTCGTGGACATAGACCCCAAATCGCAGCCGGAAACGGTCATCTTCCAGCTCATCAGGTGGATGGTGGAGGATGCTCATCTGTTCCTGTACAGCAATTTCACCGAAAAAGCCTGGATGCTCGGCGTTTTCTGGGTGGTCAAATAGGGCGATACCTGCCACACCATCTCCGACGGTGCCGCCTAAATCGCACCACCGTGCGCGTTGATGATGCACCGTTGTTCTACCGATCTGTCCTTCAGAGTTTTCAACATGTCCCTCCTTTGGAATACCCATTGATGGGTTCAGACGCGCGACACACAGGAATTGCCGATCGCCGATGTCGAGTGGCGGTGTCGTTTCGTGTGTAATTTCCAGAAACCGCCGTGTGTCATCCGCATACCATACCCGTGCGGTGCGCGTTTCTGTCATAATCACGTCGCCATCCCCCTTGACGTGGATCAGGTCTTCGACAAATTCAGCGTAGACGTTCCCTTGTGTGATTCGGACGAAGCGTTGGTGCAGCATCTTCCCGCAGGGTCCATAAGGGGGTTCATCCCAATCCGACCAGATATTCGCGGACCCGCCTTCACCGTGTCCTCCGTAGGCAAGATAAAGTCCTGTGTGGTGCGGATGGTCCTCGCCACCAGCCCCGCGGACGACAGTCCCATGATTCGCGTTGAGGGGCCAAAAGTAAGGTTTCCAGACACCGAGAAAGTTGTAGCGTGCGAATAACGCCTCATCGGCAGAGATAAGCAGATGCGCCGGTTTCTGTTCGATCTGGTAACGCGTTTCCGACAGCTGCCCATAGGTCTGTCGGATCGCGTAATGTGCCGATGTCCCTGCCGGAAGTTCGCCTGTCTGCCATGCCAGTTCGCGTAGCGTGGGTTCAAATTGGCATGGGACATCCGCGCCGGAGCCGTGACCGTCTGCATCAGTGATGGACATCGCAAGTCCTGAAATCCCTTCTTGCCAATCCGGAAAGTAATGTTTCGGTTTGAAAGGCAAGCGGACGAGATCATTGTCTCGGTTGACCGAACCCGCCTCAATTTTGATGATTACACTTCGATTTTCTGTCAATGATTAACTCCTTTTTTGAATGTACACATTCAGTTCAACATAAGCCTGCCGTTCACGTCAGATTCACTTGATTTCAGATGGACGGATTTGTTTGATCCCTGTTTAGATTATCCATTAATTCTGCCTTCATGTCAAGTGCAAGGTTCAGGCTAAAGTCCGCTATGAATACCACAATTTCCAGTTGACAATAATTCAATCAAGTCGTATAGTTACACCAAGTTAAATCTATCCAAATTGTAAGAGGAAAAGAGAATGAAACGTAATAAATGGATGCACTATCACATTAATAGTACCAGCACTCAACAGATGAAACCGAAATTGAACATCCTTATGTTATTCACCGGTATACTTCTATCTTTGCCGTTTGTCGGTTGTGTCACGCTTTTTAGGTCAGAGCGTGCGTATGAGGTGCCGCAGCTGCCAAAATCTAAACTCGCCACTATCCAAATAGATACAGAGGGTGAATGGATACAACGGCCTGACCTTATCGTGTTGCGAATTGATAGTAGATTAGCCTTAAGTGAGAAAATTGAGTTGGGCAAAGATCTCGCCATTGACGAGGTTTTGGTTGTCCCTGGAAAACACAACATGTCACTCGCGGTTATATACGAAGCTTTTCATGAGCATAAGTTGAGAGACAGGCAAATTCTGTCAACATTGTCTATGGATGTGAAAGCCGGGGGTATCTACCTTTTGCGCGGCGAATTTTCGCATGACACTGATGGCGAGCTCGGCTTCCAATGTGAGCTCATTGATACATTTAAAGATAAAGTTGTCGCAGAATCGAGGATTTCCACTGCGGCCACATCAGGTGGGGAAAATGCTAATATAACCTTTCATTTTTAGAGATATGGCTTTGAAAAGCGTTGACGTGGCCTTGGAAAATTGGTAAGATATACAAAGAAATTACACTTCGTGTTAGTATTGGAGATATAGATGACAGTCCCGACAAATCGAGAAGTGATTGCCCAGTGGCGTGATGAACCCGCGCCGTTGCTATCATTACTGCACGCCTTCCACGACCGAGACGGGTTTATCTCGGAGGCAGTCCTTCGCGATATCGCAGTCGGACTTCGGATTCCGCTCGCTGAACTGTTTGGCACCGTAACGTTTTATCACCATTTTGCAAGCGAGGCACCGGGACAAAACGCGCCGCGCGTCTGTACCGGACCTGTCTGCCGGTTGCAAGGGGGTTTGGAAATCCTTGAAGTGCTCAAAGACGAAGGCGCGACCCCGATGCCGTGCGCTGGAAGGTGTGACGATTGCGTGCCTGTTCTCAAAGGACATGAGGTGTTCGTTGGGAAGCAAGCAGACACTCTTTCTGTACAACCCTCCCCTTTACCTCCACCCTATTCTGGCGATGGCGAAGAGTGTATCTTCGCTGAGATTCGCGAACCTGAACGCGACACTTTAGCAGGCTACCGACGCACCGGTGGCTATGAAGCGTTGACGCGTGCAGTGAGGACCTCCACACAGACAGATGTAATTGAAACCCTCAAAGAGAGTGAACTCGCGGGTAGAGGTGGTGCCGGATTTCCGACGGGTATGAAGTGGGAATCGGTTTTGAATGCGCCGGGCGAACCGAAAACGATCGTCTGCAATGCCGATGAAGGCGAACCGGGATGTTTCAAAGATCGGGTTATCCTCGATTATGCGCCGCACGCTGTGATTGAAGGGATGGTGCTTGCCGCTTACGCGACGGGGGCGACGCGCGGCTTTATCTACCTCCGATATGAGTACCCGGAAACTTTAAAGATACTTGAACGAGCACTCGCAGAGGCAGAAGCAGCCGGTTTACTCGGCGATGCTATCCTCGGTAAAGATTTCAATTTTCATATCTACATTCGACGCGGTGCAGGGGCTTACGTCTGTGGCGAGGAGGGGTCGCTATTGAACAGTCTGGAAGGGAAGCATCCGTTCCCGAGGAACCGTCCGCCTTATCCGGTAACACACGGGTTTGAGAACTTACCCACCGCTGTGAACAACGTGGAGACACTCGCCGCCGCTGTGCAAATTCTACGGCACGGCGCAGCGTGGTATAAGAATCTCAGTTATGATGAAAACTTAGCAGGCACAAAGATTATTAGCCTCTCTGGCGACATCCAGAGACCGGGGAACTACGAAGTACCGTTCGGACTTCCGTTGAAAACGCTTCTCTACGAATGGGCGGGTGGTGCACCGGACGGGCGCGAAATTCAAGCGATTACGACAGCCGGACTTTCTGGCGGATTTATCGCTGGTGATGATCTGGATGTTACGATTGATGAGCCGAGTTTTCAAAAGGTTGGCGCAATGCTTGGCGCAGCAGGGATTATGGCGTTTGATAACACACGAGATATGTTTGACGTGGCACACAACGCGATGGAATTCTTTGCTGAAGAATCTTGTGGTAAATGTTTTCCGTGCCGTATCGGTACGCAGCGGTTGACGGAACTTTTGGCTGCGCCGTTGGGAACGGATTCGGAGGCACTCATCTCGGAGATCGGGGCAGTCATGAGGGCAACGAGTGCGTGTGGACTCGGGACCGCCGCGCCGAATATTACGGATAGTCTGATGCGCTACTTTTAACGGAGCATGTGGAGTCGCGGGTTTATACTTCTTTGCGCCATCGTGTTTGTTGTCGGTTTGGTGACAGGACCGGTACAGATGCTGTTTCCGGTCTACGCGGAGACAGTTTTAGAGGAGAGCGCGCTGTTCGCTGCACTGTTACGCGCATTACCTATCGGACTTGGCGGCATCTCGGCACTGATCGGCGGAACACTCTGCGACCGGTTCGGACGGAAACTGACGGTGCTGATCGGCATGACCGGGGCAGTCGTGGTCGGCACGCTTTTTACAACACAGATACCGTTGTTCCTGTGGGGTATCCTCTGTTATGAAGGGATCGCTTCCGGTTTCAAAACAGCAGGTGGGCAGACCTATCTCATTAGTTCGGTGTCTCCTGAACGGTTAGGGTTAGCGACAGGACTCTACTTCATCAGCAGTACTGTCGGGAATGCAATTGGGAGTGCTATTGCGGGTGAGGTTATTGATCGTACCGGTTATAGTACTTTTGGGATCGGTGCGGTGGTTCTGGCAGGCGTTCTGTTTGTCGGGGCGTGCCTCTTCCTACCGCGGTTGGCAAACGCGACGGATACGCAACCGAAGCGTGCGGGGATCTGGAAGTCAACGCTTAACGTTGAGGCGTATCTGAAGTTGATTCGGCGGCGAGAGATGCGGATGCTGGTCGGTTTACGCGTTTTTCCGACCTATTATTGGGGTTCTGTGAACCTGCTGATGCCGGTCTTGATTGAACGTATTGCTGGCGTGAAGGCGACAGGTTATTACGGTGCTGTGAGTCTTTTGTTCGCTTTCGGGTGCCAATTAGCTGTCGGACGGGTATGCGATGTGGTTGGGCCCCGGGCACCTGCGCTTGTGGCGAATGCAGTCGTTACGCTTCTTGCCTTTGGTGTGGCATTCTTTCATCATTCTTTCATTGCGCTGCAGGTCTTCGGGATACTCGGCGCGGGTGCGGCGTGGGCACTTTCGACAACGATCCCACGATTTATCAACGAATTTACTGAACCTGATGAGAAGGGACACGGTGTCGGGCTGACACATTTGGCGTGGAGTACCGGGTTTCTTCTCGGTTACGTCGCAAGTGGTTTTCTGGTTAACATCTCTGTTCATGTGCCGTTTATTGTCGCAGGGATTTCCCTGATTTTTTCGACGGGTATCGCTTATAGACTTTGGCGGATGAATATTGGGGGCACAAACTAAAAGTTTGTGCTACTTTTAAACTAAGGAAGGAATGCTAATGATTATTGCAGAACTTGATTTGGAAAATGCAGAACATCTTGAACTCACAAATGCACAGTGGCGTTTTGGCGAAGGGCTTGTCCCGGGTGAACCGAACGGTGGGTTAGTTGACCGACTGGTGGAAGTAACTGCTCGCCTCGCTGATTATGATGATTCCGGATGGCCGGTTTGTGAGAATATCCAAGAAGTCATCTTATCGGGACTCTGCTTCGGCTGGTATCGGATCACAGTCACGATTCCTGAAGAGGTCGATGGAACGTCGGTCGCGGGTTCACAGGTCTGGTTTCATACGTGCATTGACGACTACGGTGAGGTCTGGGTTGATGGCGAAATTGATCTGGCTTTCGGGGAGTCGGGACGTGGTGCTGCCTCGGGTTTCAATGCGCCGCAACGCGTGGTTGTTACGGAGCGCGCGGAACCGGGAGCGAAGCATGTCATCGCGTGTTTGGCTGTCAATGGTCCGTTTGGTAGACCGGGTGGCGGTATTTTTCTCCGTTTCGCGAAATTAGAGTTTGAAAGCGAGTAGGAAGGTTTTTTATTCTATTACCAAGTGTTTAAAAAAATAAAAAAAGAAGTGGACTTCGCTGGAAGAGTGGAATGGTGGAGGGTTGAAAAACTTCCAGTCTTCCAACCTTCCAATTTTCCCCTTTTTTTCTTTTTGGAAGGAAATCAGTGCTTAAAAAGGCGGTCGTCCTACTGAGTGGCGGTTTAGATTCGACAACGACACTTGCTATCGCGCGCGATGCAGAGTACGAAACCTACGCGATGAGTTTTCGGTACGGTCAACGGCATACGGTGGAGCTGCAGTTTGCAGAAAAGGCAGCGAAAGCATTAGGTGTGAAACAACACGTGATCGTTGACATCGATCTGCGTATTTTCGGGGGTTCCGCCTTGACAGCGGATATTGCAGTGCCGAAGGATAGGGTTGATGAGGAAATGAGTGATAGCATACCGATAACGTACGTGCCTGCCCGAAACACGATTTTTCTCTCCTATGCCCTCGCTTGGGCTGAAGTGCTCGTCGCGGATACCATTTTTATCGGTGCTAACGCTATTGATTATAGTGGGTATCCGGATTGCCGTCCGGAGTACATGGACGCGTATCAGAGGATGGCAAACCTTGCGACCCAAGCCGGTGTTGAAGGGAAAACAAAATTGACAATCCGCGCCCCACTGATGAATAAAACAAAGGCAGAGATCATCCAGATGGGCGTTGCCCTCGGTGTCGATTATAGCCTCACCTTCAGTTGCTACGATCCCGATGCTGAAGGCAGCGCATGCGGTGGTTGTGATAGCTGTCTGCTCCGAAAGCGAGGCTTTAAAGAGGCGGGTATCTCAGATCCGACCCGCTACATCTAAAGATGAGCGCGCAAAAACTATGATAAAAGCTATTTTCTTTGATTTTTACCAGACATTAGGCGTCTGGGGAGAATCACTTAGACCGAGAGTTCAAAAAATCACAGATCGGTATGGGTATGAAATTGATTGGGAACGCTATGACACGGCACGCGAAAATCTCTATGCCGATGCGTCAGGATCAGACCCGATGACCCACGATCTTCTGGAGACGATGCAGCAGATCATTGGTAGTTACAGAGATTTTCTGGCGGCACTCGGTGTTCGAGACTACTTGGACCAGATGACATGGGAGTTGCTACAGTCTGAGCACTCCCTTTTTGCTGCCAACGCTGCGACGCTCTACGATGACACTGTCCCGACACTTGCGTATCTACGAGATGCCGGTTTCAAGTTAGCGATTGTTTCTAATTGGGATACACCGTTGGACCCACTCACGGAACGGTTGGGGATTGCCGACTATTTTGACACGATTACCTCTTCACATGATGAACGCGTCCGGTCTGCGAAGCCGGATCCGCATATTTTTGAGTGGACCCTGAAACAGGTCGGCGTTTCGGCAGAAGAAGCCGTGCATGTCGGGGATACCTACGAGGCGGATATTGTCGGGGCAAAAAATGTCGGCATTCGTCCGATACTGATTGACCGAGATGGCACCCAAGCTGGCAGATGGAAGGAGACGATTCGGAGCTTGTCTGAATTGCCGAAACTGCTTTAGGAGAATTATGGTAAGGGCTGTTTTCTTTGATTTTTATAAAACGTTGTGTTTTCATAGGCATTCTCTTGAGAAGAACCTTGAAAGAATCGCTGAAAGATATGGCGTTGAGGTCAATTGGGAACGCTGTGAAACAGCATTGAAAAGCCTCTTTGCCAGCACATCGGCACCCGCCCCTACTCCGCATTACTCTTTACTGGAATCTTTGGCAACTGTGATGACGCGAGAATGCGAATTTATAAGAGACGTTGGCATTGAGAGGCACGTGGAACAGATCGCGTGGGAGTTGTTACAATCTGGGCACTACCTCTTTGCTGCAAACAGTGCGACGCTCTACGACGATGTTGTTCCCACCCTTCAGCATTTCCGAGATGAAGGTTTCAAGTTAGCGATTGTTTCCAATTGGGATACACCGTTGGACCCGCTCACCGAGCGATTGGGGATCGCCGAGTATTTTGATGCCATTGTCGCTTCACACGATGCCCGCGTCCGATCCGAGAAACCGGATCCCCATATCTTCAACTACGCGCTCGCGGCAGTCGGTGTTTCGGCGGAAGAAGCCATTCATGTCGGGGATACATACCAAGCGGATATCGTCGGGGCGCGAGATATAGGGATTCGTCCGATATTGCTTGACAGAAACGGTACCCAAGCTGGCAGATGGAAGGAGACAATTCAGAGTCTATCGGAATTGCCTGAAATGCTGATACCACGTTAGGTTATGGTCGAATCGGGTCGCCCGGCTGCCAACTCGGACCAAGAAAATCTGGGAAAAAGAAGAGAAAAATATGCGGGAAAATGAACCACAAGGCTTGGTTCAAAATCCAATAGGTAGCATAAGAGATACCTGTGATACAAAAAGCCTGGATCCACCTAATTTCAAAAAAGGTTTGAACGACTGCTACAAGGGTGAGCGCGAAACATATCTGCCCTGCAATGTTAATCAATTGGACTGGCAGCTTGAGTGAAGCCAACGCCTCAGTAATTGCTTCTGATCGCGCTTGTGAATCTGTAGTGTTGTTATATTCGAGCGTTGTGAGATCGCGGGGCAAAGTGGTTAATTCAGGCGTTGTGGGATTAGGCGGCAAACCGATTAAAATGAGAATAAAATGACTTAGGGTGGCTACCAACAGAACGAGATAGCACAGTCCTATAACTTTAAAGAAATTTCGGAAAACGCCCTCGCCATTGTAAAGTAACCGACACCCAAAAAAGAGGAGAACACTTATCAGGAGCCAATGGATCAATGCACCGGTGAGGGCGAAAAATCCCATGATAATCTCAATATTAGGAGAGATTGTGAATAAATCTAAATCCAAATATTGAAAAAGATATTGCCTCGCCAAAAAGTTAATTACACCGTTCAACAGAACAATTGCCAGCGGTAACCATATTTTGGGTGTCCAGTTGCAGATAATTTTGAAGAGTCGCATGCTGCTCACGTTTACGGATGTTTGAGTCTTGCCCAAGTCGTTGCTAATTTTCCATTCGGTTTGACCGGTGTCGGTCCATCCATCAACTGAAGGATGTCGTCTTCGCTAAGTGCCCGCGCAAAGACTCTCAGTTCATCAATAGACCCAATCCAAGTTTGCGCATAACCGCCGTTCAGCGTGCCTATCCACACCGGTGCATCACTTTCACCGACGGCGCGATCCGGATGAGAAAATGTCCCTTCCAGCGTGCCGTTGACATACATCTTTCCGCGCTCTGTTTCCGGCGCAGCCCCGTCGAAGATAATCACGAAATGGTACCATACATCACTTTCGAGTACTGTCTCGGAAACCATTTGGGTCTGCTCGCTGTTCTGGGCATTGACGCGGGCGTACATCTTTACATCGTTCCATGAGAATACCTGATAGACATCGGCATTGTTGAACCCGACGCGTTTGGAAATAATGCCTCTTGCCAGAGCATCAGCGTTTGTTGTCATTGCCCACGCTGCGATTGTCAATGCTTCCATACCCACAAGTTTGCTGGCATGCGCAACTTCGATGAAGTTTGCACTGTCACCGTCAAATTCTATCGCGTGTCCGCCGAACTGATCATCAGCCTTGTTTAATGTTCCGTGCACTGTGACATCCGTTGGATCATCTGAGGCATCGGCCAGATCGCCGTCTTCATCGAATGAGAGATAAAGGACCATGTCCTCTTCGACAGCAGTACCCTCTCCAAGCGGCACTATGAGTGTGATTGCTAAAGCGACGAGGAATAGACGGAATGAGGTTTCAATGAATCTCTTGGTCATAAGTGATCTCCTTGTTGTTTGTTTAAAGGATTAGTAGGTTTTCCTCTTAATTTGTCCCCATGTTGTTGTGGCTTTTCCATGCGGTTGGACGGGTAGGAGTTCTCCTGCTATTGACAATTTAATATCATCTTCGGTTAGGACGCTGCTCCAGATTCTGACCTCATCAATGAGACCGTTCCATGCTTGCGCGTACCCTTGATTGAGAGTGCCGATCCAGATAGGTTCTTCACCTCTGCTAACTTCAGCTTCCGGATGATCCACTTCGTTTTCGAGGTCACCGTTGACGTAGAGCAGTTGCTTCTTTGTTTTGCCGTCATAGACGTAAGCGAGATGCATCCATTCTTTATCCTCTAAGATAGATGTTGACGAAATTTGTTGGCCGTCTTTGGCGTTAACCCTTGCCCAGAACTTGCTTTCATTCCACGAAAAGAGGTTGTAAACATCTCCGGCTTGCCATCCTGCGCGTTTAGAGACGATACCTCTCGCGGCGGCATCTGTTCCAAAAGGTTGCACCCAGGCTTCAACTGTCAACTGTTTCATACCTTCGAGATCGGCAGTGTGTGCAACTTCGACAAAATTCGCTGCGTCTCCATCAAATTCAAGTGCACCGTTGAATTTGCCCTTGACCCATTTCAGCTTACCGTTGATACTGGCTTTATTTGCATTGCCAGAGGCATCTTTGGGATTTTTCCCCGCCCCATCATCGAAGGGTAGGTAGAGCAGTAATGTCCCTTCATCGACTGCCTGTGCTGTATAGATGCCGACAACAAGCAGAAGTGTCAGAATAAAAAAGAGTATGCGCATGATAGTTCCTCCTTGTTTATTAATTTAGAGCTGCTCCGGTTTTTCACTGCCTCGTTCACACTAATTTCTCCGAACAACAACTGTCACAGTAACGTTCAAGAATGCCTTAAGGCATCCAGAGATTCCATTCCTCTTTTTTCTCCCATCTTCGGCACGCGAGGCATAAACACATATATCGGATTGCAAAGCGCGGGACAGAACTGACATTCATTGTGCCAGCATGTGGTAACAAGTGGTGAAAAAATAGAACATCTCCCTGTTTGACAACGACCTCTATGGGTTCGCCTAAATCCATCTCCCGAAGTTGGGGTCCCATATCACGGATATGGTTAGAGAACCCCGGATTGTTTTTGCGAAATTCACGGATGCGTTGTGGGCCTCCGGGCCATATTATCGTTGTTCCGCTATGTGCGTTCGCATCGGTGAGATAGGTTAAACTGGTCACTCGAAACGTCCCGGGATCTAATCGCAAATCTCGGAAACCGCCATCTAAATGCGGTGCCGGTCTTTTCCACTCGGCTGAAACGGGGAATTTATTGATTGCCCAGATGCCATCAGGCTGCTGCCTTTCACAATGTGGGATCTCTGGGTATTGAGAGGCGAGTTGCTTAAGGATAGCGAGATAATCGGGTGTGCAACATGCTAAAAGGTCTGGATGGGTAACACCGAAAAGTTCGGTCCGGGCACCTGCACTCTGCATGTAAAACTCAGAGTGGGGTGGATGTTTGCTTTGTATAGCAAATTCTGACTTGCCAGCTGCGTCAGAAGGTTCCCGTGAACTCGGATTATCGGCATCCATTCCCATCATGTGCCACATTGCTTCTCTTGCTTTTGTGGCAGTCTCTTGGGGAATTAATCCGGAAAGAAGTAGATAGCCTTCTTCTTCAAATTGTGCTAACTGCTGTTTTGTAAGCATATTTGCCCCCAGATACTTTGAATTGATTAGACTGTTAAGATGACAGGACACGAGGAATTCGTTTTTTGACATACGCCTTCGCTAAAGCGAGAGGATTCTTGAAACCCGCCTGCACAAAGAACGCACGCCAAGACGTGATTGAATTACTGAAGAGATTCTAACATTTCTGAAACATTTCGTAAAGAAAAAGGGACGAAACTCTCAAGTTTTAGCACAGTCATGCGCCGAGTCTATATCCCCACACTAAAGCACGAGGTTTTGACTCAGATGTATGGATCGATTTTGATGCCCAACATCCGCGGTAGAGGGTCAGGGTCGAGATTGGCGATGTCGGTACCACTGTCCATGGCTTGCATTGCCGCGAGTCCCGCGATCTGACCTGTTGTCATCCATAGGGGTTCCATACGCAGTACCGACATTGCGACGTGTGTGCTTGACATTGCAACGGGTACAAGTAGGTTGTTCAAATGCCGAGGCAGCATCGCACCATAAGGGACTTGACCGGGTTGTGCTGGACCCTCCGCTTTTTTGGGATACCAGAGGACGCCTTCCATAAAACCGTTCACTGCATAGCGTCGATCATGACAGGGGTGAACGTCAAACGAATGTTCACCAATCGCGATGGCTTGGTCGATCTGAGGCGTTCGTCCGGTTTTTGGATCCATAGTGAAATTATGTTGTGTTACCAATGCTCTGCCTTCAATGCGCCGACCTTGACGCACATAGATCTGCCAGGGCCAGTGTCCGTTATCGGTGAACTCGTCCTGATGAAGTCCTGCTTGTTTCCAGAGATAGCGTGTACGCTCTGGGACCCGCGGTTCATTTTGAAGGAACCAGACGTAACCTGCGGCGTGATCGATGTGAAATTGTGCAAGCCGTTGCCGATGATGCCGTTGTGCCTCGGGCCAACTCCAACTGATACCGGGGCAATTCAGACTGGTTAGCCGATCAATGGAACCGTTTAGTTGATATTTTTTATTCGGAAGTGGCGTGCCGAGTCCTAATTTTTGGATGCGTCCTGTTGCGAAATCGTCAAGTAAGGGAAGAAAATCCTGTAGATGTTGTTGGTATGTTGCCGGTTTTTCGATGGGGACGATCTTATCTGGGTCTGTTGTAAAAATGCTGCGAGCACAGTAAGCCTGAATGGCAGGCGATGGTTCACCTGTATCGGGTGTCAGAATCTGCTCTCCTGTCCGCCAGTTCATATAGTGTATGCCTGCGCGGGACTCTCCATATTCTTCGATGCTTTCACGCCCGACACGATAAGGTACATCCGCAGCAGCGGCGAGGTCGCCTTCATAGGTCCCGTCGATAAAGGTCTTAGCCGTTACAAGCAGTTGCGATTCATCAATGGCTTCCAGTTTTATTGATGCGATGCAATCTGCTTCTACGGTTGCGTTAACCAAATGATGTCCTCTAAGAAACGCCAATGCATCCGCTTCTGCCTCGAGCAGTCGATCGAAAGCATGTTCTGCAACCGACGGTTCATAGAACCAACCGTCTTGGATGCGTTTCCAATCATCAGAATTTTCACCGATGGTTCGTCGGTATTCTTCGCGTACACCATTGATGAACTCAATGACCAATCCACCAAACATTTCTCGCCGGACAGCATCTGTTGTTGATAATCCGCTTGCCATCATTCCGCCAGGGTGTTGCTGTGGACACGCAAGAATAACCTTACAACCGCGTCGGGCGGCTTCAATAGCAGCCGCGCAACCGCCGGGCGTTGAACCGTAGACGAAGACATCACAGTCCATGACACAATTCATCTTTTCTTGTCGGGTTATATCCGTATGATCTGTTGGAAAATGCGGCATCAATCAGATACTCACTTCGGTTACGAAAACGTCCAAAGCGGGTTCCTCTATTTCGAGTTCTTCTTTTCCAAAAGTCTCAATATAAAATCGAATTGCAGAGGTTACGTCCTCAACACTTTCTTTGTATGTATCACCTTGTCCTATGACGACACCTTTCAACCCAAGCGGGTAGGCGACATAGCCATCGGCGTGTTTTTCGACGATAATCTTGAACGGTTGCATTTTGTTTCCTCTCCTTACTATGCAAATTTATTATTCACTGAATCGAAAGTGCTTGGGAATATGGCGTAAACTTCCTCAATTCTGCGTGCTCCGTTTTGTAGAAGGTGGAGGTGCATCCATATATATCTTACCATAAAATAGAGGCTTTGGCAAATCTACTCACTGAACCGCGAGCGGAGTGCCCATAAACCTTGTCCCGGCTCGCTGATGTAGAAAAATCCGTCGTCGTTGAAACCGTCCACAAGCGTTTCCGGATTGTATTTAGCGAGTATTTCATTGACGGGTGCCCACTGGTAACCGACCGATTCAATCTCGGCTTCGGTGAGATGTTCGGTCGCATAAACGACCTTGAAACGTCCCTCGGTACTGCCGTGTATCAGGTGTGCCGCGGCGGAGAGGTTCTCTTGCAGTTCTGGGTTTTCGGAGACGGCATTGAGTGTTGCAGGGGTGCCGCGGTAGCCGTATTTACGGATGAGTCGGTCGATTTCTGCGTCTTCACCGAATTCATGTAACCCCGGCGCGATGATAATCAACTCACCGTCGTCCGCCATCGCCATCCGTGTACGATAGATCGCCTTGTTGCCGAGCCACGTACTTCTGAATTCCCTCGGGTCCAAGTAGACGACCACTTTCGATAGCGGTTCATCTAAGAAGGTCATGTTAACGGCTCTGCTCAACTCGGCGGCGGTCTCAAAGGTGTGTGCATCGTCACCGACGTAAAGTCCGCGCATCACGCGTTCTCCAGAGGTATCGGTATCCATGACGCTCATGACGTACTGGATACCGAGTTGTTTCAGATAGTGTGCGTGTGCGTAGTTTAGGACTCGCCTGACGGAGGTATCTGTGCGTCCCATCAATCGTTCCATGCCGTCTACGGCACCGAGGAAATGCGATTTGTTGATTGTCTCAACGCCGCCTGTACCGATGAGGACGTTCTTAAATCCGTTAGCGATACCGATGACTTCGTGCGGGATCACCTGTCCGACGGAGATGATTAATTCGTAATCACCTTCCATGAGGCGACGATTTACGGCGATAGGGATACTATAGTCGAGTTTGCCAGCGGATACCTCTTGGACAAATTCGGATGGCACTTCGCCGAAATGGTGGAGTCCGGTACGCCAGTTGTGGACGTGGTACGTCGCCTTGGGCAGATCGCCGTACATCTCGGCAATCTGGGGTTCGGTCATCGGTGCATGCGTGCCGATAGCCGGGAGGATGTCAAAGGTCGTGCCGTTTACGGCATCCCAAAGTTCGTAGAGGATCCGGGTGAGTTCGCCTGCGTTTGAGTGGAGACGTGTTATGTCCGGTGGGACGACCAGAATCTTTTTCGGGATGCCACCCAACTTGAGGAGTGCCTCGTGTAGGAGTGCGCGTTTTTCTTCGGTTGTGATAACGGTGTCTTTTCCGCCGTAGGCAATATGCGTTGACATTTTTTAATTTCCTTTGCGATTCAGTATGAGTGAACGGACACATGGAAGGATGGAAGAACGGAAGGAGCTTGGATGGAAGGTTGGGGACTTATCCGCCCTCCGTTCTATCCTTCTAATCTTTTTTTAGTAGGCATCCTTAATCTCACCCCAGGTCATACTGAGTTTATCTTGTGGTTCGACGGGTAGAACGAGGTCTTCGACGGAATCGCCGATAAAGATGTTATCAATGTAAACGAGTCCGTAGTTGCCGAACCTACCGGTCTTGAAGTTCCCGTCTCCGCCTTCTGTTGCAGGATCGATTTTGTCAAACGGCGTGTTGTCTTTCCGTTCTTTCAATTTAAAGGTGAATTTATCCCCGGAGAGGATGAGTTGTGCGCGGTACCAAACTTCGGGATCGTTTTCCACCACTCCAGCTTGGACGAGTGCCCAACCGCCTTGCCGTTTGTAGAAGTTATAATCTCTACCACCTTGCCGCCGGTCGCTTAAGTAAAACTTCTCACCATCTTGAAACCGGAAGACGACACCCATATAGAAGTCATCGGGGAACATCATATCCCATTCAGCGACGTAATCGTCCCAACCCGCGTCGCCGACAACATAGATGGAGCCACCGACATCGTGCCGTGACTGATTAGAACCTTTGTCGGCGGTTAGCAGGACTTTGTTGCTCGCTTTTTTCGGGTCGGCGACGACTTTAGCGGTTGTGGCACCGTCGTGTCCAACTTCCCATTTGCTGGGTTCGCTTCCGATCTTATCCTTCTCAAAGTCGTCATGAAACAGTAGCACTGCCGATGCCTGTATTGCTATACTAAGACATAGCATCGGCACGACGATTTTGAGAGATAGTTTAATCTTTTGAGAAACTTGGCTGTATCGAAAAAGAGATAGATGTTTGAAAATCATTGTCTTCTCCTTATTGAAACGGACGAGGCGTTTGCTTGGGGTTTTGCTATGGTCTTTTTTTAATTTTCCCCAAGAAGCCTCTCTAACGCAAGTCAAAACAGGGTTTGAATTTAAGCTTTACTCTTGGTTGAAAAGGTGATTTTAATGTCAACCTCGGTGCCATCAGCAGTGGAGACTTTACCAACAATGACGTAGACGGTTTCGTTAACAAGTTCTTTGCCTTTGACAAGTTCAAGGGTTGCTATGTAGCCTTCAACATTGCCAACCCAGCCGACATCAGTCCCATCTTCGGTTTGCAATTCGATGCTTCCGGTTACCTCTTTACTGAAGAGAATCTCTATTATTCCATCCCTGTTGATAAATTCGGGATTAACATCTTCATCCCCATCTATAATGGTGCCACCCGTGACACGCGGTCCGCATCAGTCGGGTCTAGTAACTGTATAGTTGAGGACTTTGGTTCCATCAGCCCAAGTGATTGTCAATGCGAGCGGACCAAGTTCAAAGGGACCTGCAATAGTCGCTTTTTTGGCGGCTACTCTAACAGTGCCAGCACTTACGCTAACATCACTGGGGGCATTGTCGAAGGTAACCGTAATAGTCTCATTCGTGGCAATCTGGCCACCGGACGGGAATGCCCTTACGAAGTTAACTGGGACAGGTTCATCTGGGACTGTGTCATCATCACCGCCACAGCCAGCGAGCATTGAAACAGCGAGCAAGCCTGTCAGTAATAGTACGAAACTTCTAAACAATTTTGTCATTGTAACTTCACTAACAGAGAGATTGGGGAACGAGCACGTCTATGCGGAAACTGCTGTTACACGACCTTATTTTTCAGAACGCCAATACCCTCAATCTCAATTTCAACGACATCACCGGCTTTCAAAGCGGTTGTCGTGCCAGGTGTACCGGTAAAGATAGCGTCACCGGGTTCAAGGGTTATTGCCTGTGAGATGAAGCTCACGATGGTTGTCACAGGAAATATGAGGTCTGCGGTTGTCTGTTTCTGGACGACTTCGCCGTTGATACGGGTCTCTAATTGTGCGTCGGTATAATCGACATCCGTAGCGATGACGGGTCCTATGGGACCAAAGGTATCCGATGCTTTGGCGCGCCACCACTGTAAGTCGTTGCTCTGCCATGTGCGTGCACTGACATCGTTGCCGCAGGTCACGCCTAAAATATTGGCGGCTGCCTCTTCCGGTGTCGCCTTTCGTGTCTGTTTTTTTATGATGACGACGAGTTCGCCTTCGGCGTGTACATCATCATCGCCGCTGGGTAATTCGATATTGCCGCCGGGGTTATTGATACAGGAAGGCGTTTTGATGAAGATTTCGGGGTTTGTCGGTTCCGGTGCGCCGTCTAAATGACTCCGATAGTTTAAACCGACGGCTAAAACCTTTGTCGGTGTTGTCGGTGCGAGGAGTTTGACATCCGCTAAAGCGACGGTGTCGCCTGTTTCACTGTATTCTCCGAATGGACATCCCGATAAAACGTTCAGGCTTTCGCCTGAGACGGTGCCGTAACCGATTGTGCCGTTTAATTCATATCGTGCAAATTTCATAGTGCTCCTTTGTGATTTTCTGAAAGGTTATCGCGTGAGATATAAGGTGAAAGTTGGTATATTTTACCTTGTATATAAATGTACTGTCAATGTATTTTTGAATAGTTGTCGGCAGTCAGCACTCGGTGGTCAACAGTGAATACATTGCACAGACTAACAGTCTATGCTACAGATACGATGCACAGACTAACAGCCTATGCTACATATACGATGCACAGACTAACAGCCTATGCTATAGGTGGTACTTTTAATGGCAGGGCTATTGAGTTCTCCGTTTTTTCGTCCAATTTTGAACACCCAGGACCGGTAGGTGCGGTTTGCAACCGCACCATAGGTGTCAATTTAGCGATTTTCCGCCCCCAGGCCGGTAGGTTCGGTTTGCAACCGAACCGGTTCCTACGCGAAAATCTTGAAGACTTCAAAACCTTCTTCACTCTTTTCTTCAGCGGTGCCGGTCTCAGGCACCAACAGTGCCTGCCCAAAAACATCGCTTGAACACCCGCGGGGCAGAAGGTGTATAGAAATAGAGCGATTTATTAGGACCCCACAAGGTTTCTGTCTAAGATCCGGTTCGGTTGCAAACCGAACCTACCGGCCTGGGGTATTCAACACATCATTTTTTTCTAAAATTGACACCTATGGTGCGGTTTGCAACCGAACCGGATTTGAAAAAGAAAACTCAAAAATTTAGAGAGTCCGATAATTTGTCTAAAACTAAATGGCCCTGCTTTTAATGGAGTGTCAACTTGACTTTGTCGCCAAAATGTAGTAAAATTCCTACATAATATATGACTTAAAAATAAAAGCATACGGTGAACTGTAAATGATAAAAGTTGGAATTGTTGGTGCGTCGGGGTATAGCGGTAGCGAGTTGTTACGCTTTCTTGCGAACCATTCTGGTAAGCTGCAGGTAGCACTCTGTACTTCTGAGACATACTCGGGACAATGTGTTGAGAGTGTCCTGCCGAACCTTCGCGGGTTTGTATCCGCTAAATTTGAAGCGTTGGATCTTGATTCCCTTAAGGATCGGGTAGATGTTGTTGTGCTTGCGGTTCCGCACAAGGTGGCGATGTCGTTTGTGCCGCAAATTCTGGCGCAAGGTTTACGCGTTGTCGATTTCAGTGCAGACTATCGACTCGGAGATGCGGACACGTACGAAGCGTGGTACCATGCTGAGCATACAAGCGCGCAACTCATGCAACAGGCGGTCTATGGGTTACCGGAACGGTATCGCGAACAGATTCGGACTGCCCAGTTGGTCGCGAATCCAGGCTGTTATCCGACGAGTGCTGTACTCGCGGTGATGCCTCTGATTGCACAGGGCGCGGTGGCGTTGGATTCTATCATTGTTGACTCGAAATCGGGGATCTCGGGTGCCGGTCCGAAACCGAGCGAAAATACGCACTATCCGAATCGCGAATCTAATGTCGTCGCCTATAATATCGGTGTGCATCGGCATACACCAGAGATTGAGCAGGAGTTGAGTGCTGTCGCATCCGAACCGGTTCGTGTGACGTTTGCACCGCATCTCGTTCCGATGACACGAGGCATTCTCAGTACCGTTTACATGCGTCTCGCTGAGGAACTGTCTACGGAGGATGTGCTTGCGTTATATGAGAAATTTTATGGAAATGAGCCGTTTGTTCGTGTGCTTCCGTCGAGTGCATATCCGCAGACCAAGTCCGTACTCGGCAGTAACTATTGCGATGTTGGGCTTGAAGTGGATACACGGACCCGCCGCGTTGTCGCGATGGCAGCGATTGATAACCTCGGTAAAGGTGCTGCCGGTGCTGTTGTGCAGAATCTCAATCTGATGTTCGGTTTCAATGAGACCGATGGTCTGAAAGTGCCCGGGATGATGCCGTAGGATAGTTGTCAGTACCAAAAACGCAGCCTGAAACGTAGTGGAAGGCGACGCTATTGGAAGGCACTTCAAACTTGAAACCCCGTTCAATATTCCGCAAGGAAAATTTAAAAATGCCAAAGGTTATGATTGTTGCTGGGGAGCCTTCTGGTGACTTGCACGCTTCTCATGTTGCTCGGCAACTCAAGGCACTGTGTCCGGATATAACACTTTTCGGCATGGGTGGCGACGAGATGGCAGCGGCATCGGTGACGCTTGACCTTCATATCCGAGATTCTGCTGTTATGGGTTTTGCCGATGTCATTACTGTCCTCCCGATGTTCCTTCGGAAACAGGCATATCTAAAACGACGTATCCGTGAGGAGCGTCCAGATGTGCTTCTCCTTGTAGATTTTGCTGAGTTTAATATGCCGTTAGCCAAGTTTGCGCGTGGGTGCGGGGTGTCGGTTGTCTATTACATTCCGCCGAAAGCGTGGGCATGGCGCGCGGGTCGCGCCAAGAAACTGGCGAAATCGGCAGATGTTGTCGCTGCAATTTTCCCATTTGAAGCGGCGTTTTACCGAGATGCTGGTGCAAACGCTGAATTCGTTGGACATCCGCTTGTCGATTTTGCGCAGACACCTTTAACGGTGTGTGAGGCACGAAAGCACCTCGATTTGTGTGAAATGGATGATCCAGGCGCACCTGTTATCGGTTTGATGCCGGGGAGCCGTCGTTCGGAGATTCGACATATTTTACCGGTTATGCTGGAAGCCGCTGCGAACATTGCGGGTGTCTATCCGAACGCACAATGGGTTCTCCCGTTAGCCCCCGGAATTTCACGTGAAAGTATTGTGGAATACAGTAGGGGTTGGGTAACCCAACCCCTACAGCCCCCAACTCTTCAGATTGTCGAAAATCAGACGTATACAGCGATGCGAGCGTCCACCTTGTTGCTGGTTACCTCTGGCACAGCGACGCTTGAAGCGACGTGTATCGGTACACCGATGATTATCCTCTTTCGCACGGCACCTGTCAATTGGCATATCGTCAAGATGTTAACTTCGCTGAATCGGAGCGGACTCCCGAACCTTATTGCTGGACGTGATATTGTCCCGGAATTATTACAGACGGCGTTGACACCAGATGCTTTGACAACGTTGGCACTCGATTTTCTGCAGCATCCAGAGAAGCGTGAAGAACAGTGCGAGTCGCTTCAAACAGTTTATAGGCAGCTTGGGGCAGCCGGTGCCGCTGAACGCACTGCTGAGTTGGTGTTAGACAGTGTATCCCTAACCAGTAAATAGTGGCTGTAGGGGCGAGGTCACCTCGTCCGCACAGGTTCACGGGTTGGGAAACCCAACCCCTACGAGTTACAAATGTAAACTTATTTTTGGAATTTACTATAAACTTTATTCACCATGAAACGCACAGCCCCTCGCGATCTTGCCTCACTGCAACAGCGACTTCTTTCCAGTCCTATACGTCTCTTATTAATACCCCTCAGCTGGCTTTATGGTTTCATTGTTTCAATACGGAACCGGCTTTATGCGGTAGGTGTGTTTAAAGCGCGCAGATTACCGTGCCGAGTGATTAGTGTCGGTAATATTACCGTTGGCGGAACAGGGAAAACACCTGCTGTTATTGCGATTGCGAAACATCTTCAGCAGCGGAATGTCCGTGCTGCGATTCTACTGCGCGGGTATAAACGTGCGTCTCGTGAGCAGGTAACGATTGTCTCAGATGGGGAGCGGGTGTGTGCTACCTTAAAAGAGAGTGGCGATGAAGCGTATATGTTGGCGAAGCAGCTCAGCGGTATTCCGATTATTGTCGGTCGGCACCGCTATCAGGCAGGACAGGTTGCACTTGAACGTTTTGATGTGGATGTCCTGCTTCTTGATGACGGGTTCCAACACCGTCGGCTTGCGCGTGATGTCGATATTCTCACCGTCCCTGTGCGTTCAGTCGTTGGCTTGCAAGCTGCACCAGAATATCCCTTCGCTGGTAGGTGCGGTTTGAAACCGCACCTACCGCGGGTGTCTTTTAAAAACAGAGAGAGATTGCTCCCCGCGGGGCCCTTGCGCGAACCTGTTACGGCTCTCCGACGCGCGGATGTTATTCTATTGACACATACAGACGCGGTCGATATGTTGCGGGACACGAAAGCGGCATTTCAACAGTTGGCACCGAACGCGCTGATTTTGGAGAGTGTCCACCACCCTGTACGTCTCTATCCTCTATTTCCGAAGCCGGGTTTTGAGGAGACGGAATTTCTCCACACTGCGGAGAAAGCACTTGCCGAAAAACGGATTCTCGCTGTCTGCGGAATCGGGAACCCAGATGCGTTTGTTGCGACGCTTAAGCGATATGCGCCAGAGTGTGTGGCGTTGTTGGCGTTTCCCGATCATCACGTTTATACTGAGATAGACATGGCAGCGATAGATACCGCATTTCAGACATCACGAGCGGACCTGATTGTCACAACACAGAAAGATGAGCAGAAGTTGGTGGGCCTTGTGGCAGATCGCGAAGTTGTGATAGCCGTGCTTGAGATCGCTTTGGTTATTAAGAATGGCGTTGAGAAGTTTGATGAAGTACTTTGAAAGCCGGAACGGAGGATTGGAAAGTTGGAAGGATAGAAGAAACCGCCCTTCCATTCTTCCATTCAACCACCCTTCCATTCAAGTTCCGACAGCTGATCGCCGATTTCGGTCAATGGTTAGTTTACGCCTCCGCTCTGTGGTTTGCGCGGAGAGCGTTGTTTGTCGATCCAGCTGACAGAGAAGTGGAGCAGATTTTCCATGATTTTATCGTTGATCTTCACATCCGCTTCTGTCTCATTCTTCAAACTGGTGACAATATATAACCCCTTCTGGAATGGCAGTAGGAGCAGTGCGGATGCGTCCTCAAACCCGTCCTTTAGTCCGGCTGCAGCCGTATTCGTTTTCGCGAGCGGTGTCCATTTTCCGAGCGGATCGAGCCACATATCATCAAGTCGGATTAGCGGTTGGTCCATTGCGTTTGGGTCAGCGTTGTGGTTTCCGTTTATTGGATTCGGGCGTTGAAAGATCCGTGAACGTTTTCCTTGTAAGGTCGGAAAGAGTTCATAAGTTTCGTCGCACTCGATGCCGGTGAGCGGTTCCGGTATCCATCCGGTTCCACGGCGCTGCTTGGCACTGGCTTTGACATCTTGCCCGGAGACGATGACGACCCCGCCTTGGCTGACGAAGTTTTTGATCCGATGTTCGGTATCAATGTTTAGACGATAGCCGGATTTGTAGATTTCGCCGTTGCCGATCCACAAAATATCAGTTTTCGGGAGTCGGTCAGTTCGTAAATCTTGGACTTCGCTATAGAGTATATGATGTTCGTTGATGTACTCGAACCGTTCAAGGACAGGGTACTCGACTGTAGATGTGTTGCCGGTGAGTGCCATGAGTTTGAGCGGCATCGCCATTTGTACTTCTGAGCGAGTGACACCTGGTACTCTGGCGATTCCGGTATTCGGTTTCAAGAATTTGCTATTGACGACAGCGTTTATGCTTCCTGCGATTCGGTTTCGGATCAATTTTCGTCGGCGTTTGCGTTGTTCTGTCGTATTTAGCGTTCGGCTCTGCGGATAGACGAGCGGTGCTAACGCTTCGTGTCGAACAGCGTTGTCGTGTATCTGCTCAACAATTGCGGCGTGTGCGGTAATTTTGGCTCGATTTGTCGGCATTAGCCTTTTATGGAGCGGAAATCCGCGACGGAATCTGTTATCAAAACTGCGGAAAGCGTTTTCGATGTCCCACCGTCGGCTGTAACTGGTGTCGATCGTCTTCAGATCGATGCGTTCTTCGTTGACATTGGTCACATATCCGTGAACGACGTTGATACCGTGGATAGGTCTGCCCTCTTTATCTGCGATGGCGATGTCCTCTTTATCGCTCATGTCTAAGATCGCGTCTGTCAAGCCGGTTAGACTGAAGAGTTCCGGTTGATGTTTTTCTGCGCTTTCGATAATTACGCAGCGTGTGCGTGGAAAAATAATATCGGCATCGCGAAAAGAGCGGAAACTGATCCTAAATTTTTTGTAATGTCCAATCCTGAGTTGCTCAGGTTTAGCAATGCGATCGAATGGGCCAACCCGATGTTTGGCGACTGGCCGGATACGGAGTTTCTGAACACTGAAGGCGTTGATCGTGTATTTTTTAAACTCAGCATCCAAACCCCATTCGGGTTTACCATCAAAGAACGCGACCTTCCCAAGTCGGATCTGATAAGGCGTATTGTTTTCAAAAACGAGAAAGTCTCCTTTTTCGTCGCCGGCTTCGGCGCGGCAGCGTAAGCCGCGATCGTCGCGTCGGTTCAGGGCATTTAAGTTGTGTTTATACTCAAGTTCATATCCCCAATCATCTTTGTAGCCGTTGCTGTCTTTATCTTTCACGTCCATTAAGGCTATATGATCCTTATTATAGTCTTTGAGGATAGCGGTATATTCGCCTGTGTCTGTCTTAACTTTAACACGGGTGCCGACGAGGCGTTCAATGAGACGTTCATAGACTTCCTGCTCTTCGAGGTAGTCGGTGGATTCATCAAGTTCGTCGAGTCCGGTAATATCTGCGTTATTTCTGTTAAGGGCTTGTTGGTATGCTTGGTTGTACTGATCGAACCGCGCGTCGATTCTACTGCGGACAGCTTGAGATGCCATGCCGATGGCATTTTTTGTGGCTTCTCCGAGTGCGACGAACATGTTTCGGATTTTCCGTCTTATTTTGTAGAGGAGTGGTGGATGATAGACCCGCTCAAGTTCCCAGGCGCGCTCGCGTAATTCACGCTCGTTCATCGCATCGTGATAGCGGATATATGCGACGATTTGGTCTGCACGTTCCGGGTTTGTGAAGATATAACTCGGTGCGTGCCCGCGTTGCCTGGATTCTTCGGAGATAATTTCCATACCTGTGAACTCAAGTCGCATCGTGCCACGATACCGTCTGTTTCCGTCCTTCATCTGAAAAACGACATACTTATTAAGGAGCGTCTTTAGGAGTTTATCTTTCCGAAAGAGTCTTACAATGTAGGAGATACCGGCGAACAGAAAACTAATTGCGGCCGCCAAAACGTAGATTCTTACCCGCGACCAGAGACTCCGTGCGCCTTCTGCTAAAGTGTCGGTCGCCGCTTCATCCTGTGCGAAGGCGATAGGTAAAACCGTAAGCGAGAGAAAGATAACGAGCAGTGCATACGCCCAAAAGTGTTGTGTGATGCGTGTGTTTTTGAACATCTGGTAATCTCCTAATAGATGTTGATGCCATTTTCAGCAGCGATGCGTCGGACGTTGGTGTTCGCAAGCGGGATCTTTTCCGCGGGTAGATGTTCTATCAATCCGTAGCCGTCCGGATAGAGTGCATCGAAACGTTTGAGTGCGACACCGAGATTCAGTTCACCTTCACCGGCTACCTCTTCGTTGAGGTGGAGGACGAGTCCATTCTGTACACTAATATCTTTGATGTGCGCCATGGGTGCGACAGGACCCATCACGTTAAAGATGTGATTGAGACGATCCTCGCTATTGTAGACCTGTCGGAGTGTTTGGAAATGGTTGACGAAATCCATGACGATGCGGAGTTTATCTGAGCCGACCTGTTCTACGACTTCGCGGCAGGTTTCCGGTGAATCCATGATGGAGACGGCGTGTGTCTCCATAACAAGCGTCAGTTCGTGTTGTTCGGCGTGTTCTGCAATCGGTTTCAGGGTCTCAATTAAGCGTTCCATCGATTCAGGGAGATGGTTATCGCGATGCGAAGTCCAAGCCCCGTCGGGGTTCAGGCTACCCGGTCGGAACAGATAGTGGTGCGCGTTGAGAGCGACTGCCGTTGCCATGCCGCGTTGGACGCTTGCGATCGCGGCTTCGCGGACAGCGGCATCTGGGTGAAAGAGGCATTCGTCATAAGTGATGCCGAATTGCACGAGGTCGAGTTTCGCGGCTTCTAACATTTCTACGCAACGCGTGCACGCGTCTGGTGGTACAGACGGTATCTCTGCGCTCGAAAAATGGAAACTTAAACCTGTAAATTCCAGAGCCTTGATGTTTGCGATCTGTTCTAATGTAAGTGTGCGGAAATCACCGCAGAGTCCAACGATGCCAAGTCTCATATTTTTTAATAGTTGTCGGTTCGGTTTTTTCTTCCGAAAAAACCTTTCGGTCCTCAGTTTTCGGTTAAGGGGTTTGTTGTGTCAGGGGCATTTTCTGTTACTGCCACAGGAGCCCTCTTTAACCGATAACTGAGTACTGATAACTGATAACTATTCCTCTAATTCCTTTAGGAGGTTTTTGGCGCGGATCAGGTCTTTTGTATCCGAGCCTTCTGAGAACCATGTGTATATCGGTTTTAGTAGGTCATAAGCGTCTGTATCTCGGTTTTGCGTGTGCCATAGTTCGCTGAGACTGAGTGCGACCCGGAGTTCCCAGGACTTCGCGTCTTGGTGTTGCGCGATGGCTAAGGCTTCAAGAAAATAGGATTCAGCTGCTGCGAGTGTTGCTGCGGTATTCTTATTGCTGTAAGCCTCAACTTTCTCGGCGAGGATTAGGTAGAGTTCACCCTTCCGTCGCGTCAGCTCAGCGGCATAGGTGCGTTCCCCGGTGCGTGTGATGACAACGAATGCGGTATCAAGCGTCTGTAGTGCCAAGTTGTATTGTCCGGCGCGTTGATACGCTTCTGCGAGCAGTGCAAGGAAGAGCGGCAGGAGTACTTCAGCGCGTGTTTCTTCCCATGCGGCGATGCCTTTCCGAATCATTGCGATCCCCTCTTCAGGACGGTTCTGCTCTGCGATTGTCCACCCTTTCATCACCATTGCGGCGGCTTCCCACCCGGAAAACGCGTGTTCTTGACATATCTGTAGCATCTGCTTCGCTGCGGTATCGACTTCCGCGACTTCACCTCGGTATTGATAAAGCACAGTTTTAAAATGGAGTGACACCGCTTCACTGAACGGATGGTTAGAATCTTTTCCGATGTTTATCGCTTTTTTCAGCCGTTCTTCCGCTTGTGTTGGGTATCCGAGGCACCACAAGAGTGGTGCGGAATAGGCGAGGAGCGTCATACCGGGTTCAGCGACGTAGTGTAAGAATGCGGGTACTGCATGATGGTGCTGCGGTTGATAGTATTCGATACCTTTATCTATGTATGCTAAGGCACTTTTGAATTCACTCAAAAAGTAAAGCGTTGCGCCGAGTGCGCGATGCGCTTCAACTTCAAAGGCTCGGTTTTCTGTCTGCTTTGCGATAACCACACAGGCTTCACCGAGTTCGCGTGCGGAGAGGAGGCGTCCGCGGACGACATGCGAGAGCCATAATCCGAACAGTATCGGGAATCGGAGGTCTTTTATCTGATTAAGCGAGATATCGGTTTCATCTTTTGGAGATGTCTCCTCCATTTTTTCGAGTGTTTCGAGAAGTTCCCGTGCGCGTGTGTAGGCGACTTCTACCTCCGGCGAGGCGTACCCTTTGGTGGCGATGAGGGCTGTACCGAGTGTCGTTTGCAGTTCCAGTTCACGCCGCATGACAGCTTCCTGTTCCTCCGGTGTGCTGACGTTCTTTGAGAGTGTTTCGAGTGCTGTCAACCCTTGTGTGATATGTCGAACACCCTCGACGTTTGCGGAGCGTTCTAAAGCGCGGTGTGCGGCTCGGTGCCAATAGTCTATCGCTTTTTCGGAGAGACCGGCTTCAGTATAGTGATATGCAACGAGTTCGGGTTGGAAACTGTCGCTATGCTGTAAGACCTCTGCGATCTGTTGATGGTACTGCTGTCGCTTGCTCTTTAGCAGTGCTTGATAAGCCGTCTCGCGTAGCAGTGGATGTCTAAAGGTGTATCGGAACTGGTTATCAGTGATCTTGTCGAGATTGAGGATGTAGGCGTTTACTAATTTGTCGAGTTCACCCTTCAGAATCGCGAAGTCGGTAAAAGTATTATTTCCGAGTTCAACGCCGGTTGCGATTTTATGGAGCAGTTCCGCTGTCCATTCTCTGCCGAGCGTTGCGCCGAGTTGAACGATCTCCTTGACGGGACCGAGTTCGTCTAATCGCGCTGTCAGCAAGTCCTGGAGCGTTACAGGGACAGCGACTGTTTGGGTTTCCGTTGGGCTGCTTACGTCGAGCGCATCTGAAGACAGTGCCAAGATATCGCCTTCGAGCATCATCTGTGTGAGTTCCTCGACGAACAGGGGGACCCCTTCTGTCATTTCGACGATTTTTGTCAACAAGTCTGGTGGTAATTGCGTATCGCCTGCGACGTGTTGGATCATTATTTTCACCTGCGCTGGCGTGAGCGGATCCAGCGGTAGTGTATTTGCCCATGCCGGTTGCAGCAATTGTTTCAGGATTTCTCTATCTACCGCATCGTTTACAAATTGCGCATCTCCGGCAGTCTGTATGTCGCGTTTTTCATTGGATCGTATGCTGTTCCGAAAATGGTGTATGTCCGAGCGACAGGACAGCACCACGAAGATTCGAGCGTTTTCGATCCGTGCGATTAAAAGTGTGAGGAACTCGATACTTGACGGATCGATCCAGTGGAGGTCCTCTACGATGAAAAGAATCGGCTTCTGTTCGGACATCTTCAGGAGTACTTGGACGAGGACTTCGAGTGTCTGTTGTCGTCGCTGTCTGCGTCTCCATCCAGAAGGGTATGTGTCCTGTTCAATCGGTCTACTGTATGGATGGATACCGATACCGGTTTCGGTTTGGCGTTGTATTTCAAAAGGTATCTCCAATAATTCGGCGAGGAGTGGCAGCGTTTCTGGGATGTGCGCTTGCGCGTTTTCGTTCTGTTCGACAGTTGGAACGCTATAGTCTTGGAGCAAATTTTCAAGTTTTTCGAGTCTCGCTTGTGCAGTGTCGGTATTTGTGAATTGTACAACGTGTTCTTGGAACAGCGAGAGGATAGGGTACAGCGGACTATTCTGATAGTATTGCGAGCATCTACCTTCTAAAGTGACTGCCTCCGGATGGTTCTCAACGTATTCCTGAATGAGTTGTACACATCTCGATTTTCCGATGCCGGCTTCGCCTTCAATCAGAAGTGCTTGTCCATGCGCTGCGAGTGCTTCAGTCCAATTCTGTTTAAGGTGTTCGACCTCTTGGTCACGTCCGATCAGCGGTGTTAATCCACTCTCACTGGCGATGTCGAGTCGGCTTTGCCCGGGGGTTTCACCGGACACTTGATAAATATTAACAGGTTGCGAAATACCGCGTAGTGCGGACGCGCCGAGTGCATCGCATTCAAAAAAGCCTTCAACGAGTTGATGTGTTGTATCACCAATCACGATGGTATTCGGTGATGCAAGTTTTTGCATCCTTGCGGCGAGGTTCGGTGTTTTACCGACGATGTCGATTGCTTCCGGCGATTCCTGCGCTGAGATGTGCCAGACGACGACACGTCCTGTATCAATGCTAATACGGACGTTGATCTCTACACCGAAGGTTGTATGGAGGTACGGGTTTAGGGTTTTAATAGCGGCGACAATTCCGAGTGCAGCCCTCACGGCACGGTGTGCTGTATCTTCATGTGCGGCGGGGTAACCGAAATAGACAAGGATACCGTCCCCGAAGTAGCGTGCGATGTGTCCGTTTTGTGCTAAGACCACCTCCATGATGCATGTCCGATATACCTCTAATAGGCCTCGGAGTTCTTCGGGATCAAGTTTTTCGGTGAATGCTGTGGAGTCGACAATATCGCAGAAAAGGACTGTGAGTTGTCGGCGTTCCGCACCGTGTGGTAGCGCTTGTTCAATAGCGATTGTGTCAGGTGCTGGTAACTCACGTGGGCGCGAAGGAGCGTCGAGCGGTGTGCCGCATTCACCGCAAAATTTGAATGATGGATTTAAAAACCCACAATTTGCGCAGAGTTTGTGCTGCATACGCCGTTTCCTCGCCTCTTCTTCCATCCCAGCTTATTTTCTGAATTGGTTCAGGTATTCTTGCAATTCGGCATCGCGTGGGTCCAGTTTATATGCTTCTTGGTAGAAGTCGATCGCTCTATCGGTTTTGCCGACTTTCATATAAAACGAACCCAGATTGCGGTATGCGACGCTATGTGTTGACTTCAGGTCTAATGCGCGTAGGTAGTGGTCGCGCGCGCGTAACAGGTACACTTTTGTTTCTCCGATGAGAATGTTAAGTGTCGTTTCGTTCTCCCAACGTTGTCTGTATACCTCGCCACCGAGTTGTTTTGCTTCCGCTTCGATGGCATCAGCGACTGCTTCATGTCGTGTCTTGAGTACAATGGAACCGGAGTTGGTTTTGTCAATAGCGTTTTTGAGTTCTGCTATTGCGTCGTCTGGTGATTCGCTACTCAATTCTTTTTCCCATGAGGGCCAATTGGGTCCGGCGTATTCAAGCCCTTGTTGATAATAGACGGCTCCGAGATCGTTAAAGATTTCGGCGTTTTCGGGACGCATTATTATCGCTTGGTTGTAAAGTTCAATCGCTTGTTGGTATTTTTTAGCGTTAAAGGCATCTTTGGCGTGTGTGCGCATCTGTTTGAATTCTTCACTCTCCAGATTGACAGCGATGCCCAATTGTGATTCATCTTTGGCAAGAAAGTAGATAACACCGATGATCACAATAGAGAGGCAGACGGCGATGAGTGTCGGTAGTTGGAGTTTCATATTTTTAATCCTTCTCCCTTGTGATTTATTCTATAACATTGACCCTAACTTGGCGTACGCCTTTAACCGGTGAATTGTTCATGAAACCTCTTAACTGGAAACTGTTAACTGACAACTATAAGAACACTTATCTCCGCTGATCGTTTCTATTAAAAAAAATTGGGATACGATTACGGATACCGTCGCGTTCAAAATAGAGGAGTGTCCTGTATTGAGAGCGGATGTTTTCATCAACGAGTTTCAGAATTTCGAGTGAATAGATACTCGTATCATCTATCTGATAGATGAGGTCTCCGCGTTTAAGTGCGTCCTTCAACCTGCTGTCTCTATCAACGTGTGTAATGATAACACCCGGTATCTGGTATTTACGAGCCATATCCTTGTCGGGTTGCGCAAATGTGATGCCCCATCCGGGCGGTTTGTAACTCCATTGCCGAGTTTTTATTTTGAATTCCGTTTGTCTATTTTTGCCGCGACGACTGAATTCACATTTTATAGGTTCGTTGATCGGTAGCAGCCGTGTGAGTGGATAAAAATCTGCTTCACTCCTGACCCGATGCCCTGAAATGCTGGTAATGACATCTCCGCGTCGGATGCCTGCATCGGCAATTGGGCTCTGTTTCTCTATCTCTGATACCAAGACCCCGGCGTTCATCGGTGTTGACAGTTTTTCTGCCAAATCTTCGGTTATGTCTTGGACTTCGAGCGCGAGGTCTGGCGGGACGACGCTGCCGTATTCAATAATTTGTTCGACGACTTTTTTCGCCTTGTTGGCTGGAATCGCGAAACCGACACCTTGTGAACCGCGGCTGGTTGAATAAATAGCGGTGTTTATACCGATAAGTTCACCGTTTATGTTGACCAATGCGCCGCCGCTGTTACCCGGATTAATGGACGCATCTGTCTGAATCAGACTTTCATGGTGAAAATTTTCGACGATTCGGGAGCGTTGCGTTGCGCTGACGATACCGATTGTTACAGAAGGTTGTCCGTCGCCTATTGATAAACCGAATGGATTTCCGATGGCAACCACCCACTCCCCTATTAAGAGAGCGTCGGAGTCCCCCCACTGAATCTCTGGCAGTGTTGTGTCTGTGTCCACGACTAAAACGGCGAGGTCTGAGAGATAATCGTATCCGGCGACGTGTGCTGTAAACTCCCGTCCATCAGGGACAGTAACGGCGATGCTATCTGCGTTTTCGATGACATGGTGGTTCGTTAGAATATATCCTTTTTCATCGATGATAACCCCGGAACCGACTTCTCGAAGCGAGCGGCTGCGGGGTACCGGAATTTCACCCCAGAACCAGTCGTCGAATGAAGTTTGCTGTTCACGCACAGCACTGATGTTAACGACTGCGGGACTGGCTTTCGCGACTGCTGTGACGATGGCTGTGCGCCGCGAGGTGCTTACGGCTTCTTGTGTCGCTGTGTTTTCTTCTGCCGCTGCGTTACTAAACTCAGCACTATCCGTACTGTTACAACCGGTTCCTACCGATAGAGGCGATAGACAGAGGAGCAGCATGCAATAACAACGTAAACGTATCATGATGCACTCTTTCCGAGACTTAATTTAAGAGATATCCGATAGCCTTCTAATCCTGGATCGGTATCAACGATTTCTTGGACGGCTTCTTGTGATCGCCGTTTGGCTGGGAAGTCGTCGGCATTGGCGCATCGGAGTGCTATCCTTGCACCGACTGCACTGGCGGCACGTAAATTCTCTAATTTTACTTTTTCGAGTGTGTCATAAGCCGTATGTCCGAAACCTCTACCGGACGGTAGTGCCTCCGGGTCACCGATATGGCTTGACGGGACACCCTTTAGGAAAAACGGAAAATGGTCGGAGTAAGAATGTACTTTCTGTCCGACTGGCATTTCGGCGTTCATCTGTTCGCGTGCGGTGTTAAAGAACGGTCCTAATGCGTCCCATTGGTGTAGGACGATGCCTTTACGACTCGCGCCGCCTGCTGCGTCCATATTGAGCATGAACCGGATGTTATCCAATTCCGAATCGTGGGCTTCGACGTAGCGGAACGCGCCTGTGAGTCCGATTTCTTCTGTTCCGAAAGCGATGAACCGGACGGTACGTTTGAGCGAGTCTCCGGCGTAAGCAGATAGTACACGTGCGGCTTCTATTACGGATACCATGCCTGATGCGGGATCGTGTGCGCCTTGTGAGATGTCGTGTCCGTCGTAGTGGCAGCCGACAACCACCATCTCCGCACTGTTTTCATGACCGGGTAGGTCTGCGACGACGTTCCATGAGGTACGCGGTTCGTTGATGTCGGTGGTCTGGAGTCTCAGTCGGACTTGTCCAGCGTTCCGCGCGAGGAGTCGTTTTAGGAATTCGCCATCTTCTTTGCAAACGGAGATACCCGGAATCGGTGCGGGTCGATTGTTTTGAAGGCTCCCTGTTTCGGGTCCGACCCCTGGGTGTTCGCTAACGAAGATAAATCCGCATGCGCCAGCGATGACCGCGCGTTCAAATTTCTCCTTGCGATGGACCCATCTGCCGAGGTCTGGTGGTGAGGCACTCTGTGCCATAACCAGCCTCGCGATGGCAGTGTCGCCGAGTGCCTCATATTCTGCCGGACTTCCGTGTCCAGCAGAGACCAATTCGGTTGTGATGTCGTCAGCAGGACAGTACGGGAGCGAGATGCAGTGCAGTTTTCGGCGGATCGGTTCGAGCACCTCAAGCGTCGCCGTGCCGCGCGTCCATCCGGCGTAAGGATAATCTTCCAGTCTAACGTTCTGGAGTCCGTATCGTTTGAAGCAGTCTGCGATGAAGTTCGCGGCTGCGTATTCCTCCGGTGTTCCGGCGAACCGCGCGCCGTATTCATCACATAAGACGGTCAGGTTGTCCATCACCTCTTGCGAAGTATAGATATCACCGACCATCTGTTGGTCGAACTGCAAGTAAGGGTTCGTTTTGCTCATGGGTTTCGGTGTTCTCTCGGTTGTTATCGGTGTTTGGTGGTAGCGATTCCATTCTTGCGTTGGCGATCTTTTTGAGGTGCCAAGGGTCTAATATCTGGATGCGTCGATACCGTTTTTCAAGGATTCCGTGTTGTTTGAATTGGTTTAGGAGTGTTTCCGTTTTTTCGATGGCGCAGCCGGTTAAACGTGCTAATTTTTTTCCTGAGAGTTTGCGTAGTGTGCACAGGGAACCGCGCTCGGTTATCGTGCGGTTTCGGCTCGGTGCGTCGGCGTAGTTCCGTAATAGAAGCGCGAGCCTTGATTCGGGACTCCGAAACGCAACGTTTGCAAACGGGTTCGTCGTTTTGCCTTGCTGTTTCCGGCGCGGGACTATCCATTTGGACAACACATTTCGGAGACGACGCAGCTGCGTTACAAGCGTCGTGCCCGATGTCTCAATGGGTGTCCATTTGGATGCACCGTCTAACCTGCGGATTACGGCATCTATAGCGGACAGGAGCCTCTGGTGTAACGGCCGTTTGAACGGCATCGATAGATGCATTTTCCGCTTCAGAAAGAATTGGAAATTTTTTGCGTTGACGATACCGACGACAGCTTCTGTTGTCAATATTTCAGCCGTAATTTTCCGACGTGCTTCGTTATCGTTCCACTCAATCGCGCCAAAGATTTCGCCGGGTTCCATAACCTCTAAGGTAACGGGTTCACCTTCAGTCGGCGTTTCGTAGATTTTGATACGTCCTTCCTTCAGGAGATAAACGCCTTCATCGGAAACAGGTTCTCCATGTTTCAGTGTTTTGAAGGTCGTTATCTGTTTGAGCGCGTCTGCGTCGTCCTCGGTGAGGTCTCGGAAGATGTGTATCTGTTTCACGCACCAGAATCTTTCTGGAATTTTTTGTTGTATCGCCATTGCGTGAGGATCCCGTCGGTTTTCTGATTGAACATATCTTTGTTATGATTGTCGGCTGAAAATATCTCGGTCTGCTCTGTCCTTAATTATAGCAGTATATTGCTGATAAATCAAGGAAATTATGGTTTAGTGTCAGTGCCATTCAATTTTAAGAAATTATTGGATTGGACATCTTTTTTCCAGGATCCTGTGCGAAATGCTGCGACAGGCTGCGATGGGCTGCGAATTTTTCTGCGGTTTTTTAAAAAGAATAACATATATAAAGTATTAACACCCACGAAAAGGGCGACACCAAAAACTTTACACACCCATGCTAACTTTCTGTGGAATACCTACCCTCATTCAACTGTGCGGAAATCTCTGGAAATTCTTGCGCGTTGAAAACCAATCGAAAGATGCCTGTCCGTGTCGTTCCTTCACATATCTTTGTTGTACCAGAGGCGTTGAACGCTTTTTCAAGTGTTTTCAAGACTTTTCGCTTATACTCGGTATCACGGTTATGTTTAAATTGTGGTCCCTTTGTCTCAAAAATTAGGACGCGCGTCATCCCTTCCACTTCCTTTGCCATCGCAACAAAGTCTGGATAGACGCGTTGTTTGTTCCAACCTTGCACGTAATACTCGCCTTGTTGACGCGCCACAACTCGATGCCATCATTGCAATGCCTTCTCACCATCAAGAAAATGGGCAAAATTCTTCGCAATAAGTAGTTTTGGAATAGGTTAAATTTGGTATAACGAATTAAAGGGTAAGGCGTTGGAACAAACCAAGACCTTTTTCTTAGCGAAAAATAGGGCGATTTTCAGAATGATAGACAATCAATCTATCAGCATAGAGTAACTGAAACAAATCGTACAGTACAATATCTGTCATTATTCGTTCCTTTATAGGTTGGTCGGGTTTTCACCCCACACAGTTTAGAAATTGAAATCTTTTGCCAAAAGGTTGATAATAATAACGATGGCAACAACGATAATTATTACAAATATGGTTGTGAATAGCCAACCTGGATCAAAATTTTCACCTGCAGCAACAGCCATAAATATCCATAATAATCCAATTGTTGCTGATATTACGTATATGTAATCCATATAGGGTTAATAAGTGTAAAAAAGATTAGGACTTTGTGATAATAGCCATGCGTATGCACCTGCCCATAAGCATGTCCCTAATAGGCATCCAAGTGCTGCCTCTGTCACTTGATCATCTTTGGCGACATTCTGGTAGGTTTCCGTGTAGTAGGTAATATATTCAGGTGATTTTCCTAATAATCTTGTTGCGGGCGGCGGTGGTGAATAAACAGCCGCGATAAGTATTCCTACAACACCAAGCAAACATCCTGCTGGAAACCAAACATATCCATTTTGAGGGTTTTTTGCGTCACGTGTAGCATCTGCAATGGCTTGGGCAGCATCATTTGTCTGCTGTGCAAGCGTTAAGCATGGCATGCTGAATAAGAGTAGGACCATTAAATAAGAAAACACTCTGAAAAGCATAGATAACTCCTTTTTCATAGATATATTCACTTGTAAGGAGATTACTGGGTTTCCGTCATTTTGCCATACAACGTCATTCCCGGTTGCATTTGACTGGTAGGGACTGCCTCAAGCGAGGCAGATGCAATTCCCTACCTAATGACGTTCTGATAATTATACAATTTTTGTAAAAATGTCAAATCCTTATGTCCGAAACTACTAATTGCGAAACTTAACACTCGTTTTCAGCTCGGCGATCTGCTTCCTGCAAATCATAATCTAAAACTCCAAGAGGCATAATTCTCAATTAGCTCCACGCTTGAGATTGTGCTCAGGGACATCCTGTGTGAGCTCGACGACATCCAGAAGCTTGATTTTGCCTTTTTCTGTAGGTGCTTGATTGTGTTCAGGCGAGCTATCTATGTTTGAGGTGTTGTTGGGAGATTTGTTTTTCATGGTTTATTCTGATTTGTCAACGAAAATGCTAAGGTTATTCTGGGACTATTTTGTCTTCAATAAGACTTCAAATAAGTATAGCATTAAGTTAGGCGGGTTTCAAGTTAAAAATCGAGAAAGGGCGTGTAAATATTTTGTCAATTTTTGTTTGAATGTAGGTCGTATTTGGGGGAGTACGCCGCAAGTCACCGTTTTCGGGGATTGGGAAATAGTTGCCACAGGAGACCAACAGTCTATGCTACAGGTGATACTTACCACAGGAGACCAACGGTTTCCTATACTACAGACCACAGGCTAACGGTCTCCTATGGTACAAGGGATACGTTTCATACATCAATTTTTACTTCTTCAAATCCACTTTCGGTTTGATGTGATGCTCCGTGATCGCCAAACTCTAAGATGTCAGAAGCCTTTACTTCCTCAACCTCACTTTCAGTTCGGTGAGACACTTCCGGCCCGTCAAATTCTAATACTTCGCGAAGCGTGATTTGAAGTGTATCTAATAATTCACTTCTCGTTCTTTCTTGACACGTAACCCCACCGATTTCCAGTATCCATCCGATCCACCATCCCTCGCTCTGTCGGATAAGTGCAGTATAGGGCTGTAACATTGTTTTTCTTCCTTGTGCAAATAGTTTATGAACCATAGCTGTCAATTTTAGGAAAATAGTGGCCTGTTTTGCTCTGATGGGAATTTTTTGAAACCCGAACACCACTGGCATGACATAGAAAATCTTCAGATAAAATGTGCCTTTCGCTCATGTCAATACCAAGTGCGAACGGGATTTTTAACCCACGTGTTTACTGACTTCGTTAGAGCAATAGCACCTACTGTTTACATGAGCCGTGCCTTTTAGTCCCGTAGGGACGGCATGTTTATAGAAAAAAGTTGAAAAAACTAATTTAGCCCTGTAAGGGCGGCATGTTTATATCTGTGTCACTGAAACGGTGCTAAAGTCCCTAAATTGACACCTATGGTGCAAATGGTTTATAGACCTGTCAGTAAACTGCGGTTTCATATACCTTGTGTAGTAAAGGTAATCTGTTTATGTTCACGACGAGTTTTCTTATGATTGCCTTTCTGATTTGATATAAGCATCAATTTCTTCGACTGTGCTTCCCCATGTTCCTTTCATAGAACCACTCATCTTTTGAATCAATTCTGTTTTTGCTTCGCGAGTAAGTTCACGTGGCGTTTTTTGGAGGACGTTGAATTCGACCTCAAGTTCTTGTCCTTCGGGGAGGTTGAGTTTGTCCAATGGTTCAATAACGCCGTTTCTGTATGTTGCTTTTATCTTTTTTCTGTTCATTGTTTGCAAACCTCCATCTTTATAGAATGTTAGATTGAGTATAGCATTAATTTGGGTGGGTTTCAAGTGGAAAATGCACAATTGGGAAATCGTTCGGCGGCGTTTTATGTGTTTAACTGAAGAGGGTTTTCTCGTAAATCCGGTTCGGTTTCATGAAGATCAAAAAACTAATTCGGTGATTTTTGGGGCAGTCCGGTTCGGTTGCAAACCGAACCTACCGGCCTGGGGGAAATCGGGATTACCGAAAACCGAACCTACCGGGCCTGGGTCCGAGGCGGTTGTTTTTCTAAAATTGACACATAATGATTCTATGTCAGAAAACGGTGATAAAAGAGGGTGGTGAGGATTTTGTAGCCTGCTTTGAGGGTGCCGGTGAGGGTGCCGGTGATCTTGGAGGTGCCGATGCGCTTGCGATACCGGACAGGGACTTCACATACAGGGATGCCGCGTTTCGCGGCTTTCAGCTGCATCTCGACTGTCCAGCCGAAGGTCTTGTCTTGCATGTTTAGGGTAAGCAGCTCCGGGTATCGGATGGCGCGGAAGGGGCCTAAGTCTGTGTAGCGGACCCCGAAGAAACGTCGTATCAGGAAACAGGCGAGCCAATTGCCGAAGCGTGCTTGCGGTAGTAACGCCTCTTTTGCGTCGCCTTGTGTCCTTGCACCGATGACGAGTGCGGCTCTGTTTTCAAGTATCGGTTGCAGGAGTTGTGGCATGTCGGTTGGGTAGTCGCTGTAGTCGCCGTCGAGAAAGACGACGATGTCTGGGGGTTGCGTTGCAAGGGCGGCGATGCCAGCGAGACAGGCGTATCCGTACCCGCGCCGCGGTTCGGTGACGACGCGTGCGCCGTTGCGTTTGGCAATGGCGGCGGTGTTGTCCGTGCAGCCGTTGTCAACGACGATGATTTCTTGGATTGTGGTTTCCGCGTCGGTTTTCGGGATGTCGTTGATGACTTTGGCGATGGCGTTTTCTTCGTTGAGGACTGGGATGATGACTGAGACTGTTGGCATGGTGTCCTCATTGTACAAAGCACGGCGGGGTTGATGAAGATTAATTTTTTAATTCGGTAATTTCTTTGGCAGTCCGGTTCGGTTGATGAAGTTTAAGAAAATAAATCGGTAATCAGGCGAGGTTACAAACCTCGCCTGCGGTGGAGGATACCACCTCGTGCAGAATACAGAATTACCGAATTAATAAATTAATCTTCATCAAACCGAACCTACCGGCCTTGGGGAAAATATAGAATTACCGAAATATTTTCTTAAACTTCATCAAACCCCGCCTGCAGAGGTTGATTCACATGGCGGGGTTTCAAACCCCGCCTGCAATGTGTGCTACAGTTTTGAAGCCGGTTCTTGTACTGTGTCGAGGAGGCGTTGGATGACGGTGTCTGAGTCAACGCCTTCTGCTTCGGCGTGGAAGTTGGTTAGGATCCGGTGGCGTAGCACTGCAGGGGCAACGGATTTGACATCTTCGCAGGAAGCGTTGTAGCGTCCGCGTAGGATGGCTCTGGCTTTCGCTCCCAAAATAAGGTATTGCCCGGCACGCGGTCCGGCACCCCAGCGTACCCACTGTTGAATGAAATCGGGTGCGTCTTCTTCTTTCGGACGGGTTGCGCGCGCGATTTTTACGGCGTATTGCACCACGTTATCGGCGGCAGGCACACGCCTAACAATGTTATGGAGTGCTACGATAGTGTGCCCGGAGAGAGCGCCTTCGAGTTCCGGTATCTCTGCCCCAGTCGTTGCTGAAACGATGTCCGTCTCCTCCGCCTCTGTCGGATAGTCGATGACGATTTTGAACATGAACCGGTCCAACTGTGCCTCTGGTAGCGGATATGTCCCCTCCTGCTCGATCGGGTTCTGTGTCGCGAGGACAAAGAAAGGCTGTTCCAATTGGAGTTCGTTGCCGCCAGCGGTAACCTGGTACTCTTGCATCGCTTCTAAGAGTGCGGCTTGTGTTTTCGGTGGTGTCCGGTTAATCTCATCTGCGAGGAGGATGTTCGCGAAGATCGGTCCGTGAATAAACCGGATGGTGCGATGTCCGGTTGCCCGGTCTTCCTCAAGGACCTCTGTGCCGGTGATGTCGGCAGGCATTAAATCTGGGGTGAACTGGATTCTTTTGAACTTAAGGTTCAGGATCTGTGCCAGCGTCCTAATCATAAGGGTTTTGGCGAGTCCTGGGACACCTTCTAACAGGCAGTGTCCACCCGCAAAAAGTGCCATCAACATCTGATTGATAACTTCCTCTTGCCCAACGATGACTTTCTTGAGTTGTGCCAAGATGAGTTCTTGGCTTTCCATGAGTTCTTCTATTGCTTTGACTTCTTCAGTTGCTGGCATTTTTTTAAATTATTGCCTCCTGTCTGCTTCAGTGGCCAGTTAAAAGAGGTTTTTGAAGTTTTCAAGGTCTCTTTACTGTTAACTGATAACTGGTAACTCGTAACTATTCTTGTATTAATATGAACCGTTTCGTTCCTCGGTTTGAGGCGGTTCTGACGACATCTTTGAGATACAGGATGTTCTCCGGTGTGACCCTCGGCGTTAGGAAACGGATGGTCTGATGCATTTCGGCTTTGCGCTTGGATTTGGTGTAGCGGAGTTGGATTTCCGCAACTTCGGTTTTGAGTGCTTGTTCTTCGGGGACAATATCTATCTTAAAGGGTGCCTCGGTCCTGACCGTGATTTTGTCCTCAAGCGTTAGTGCCTTGCCGATAGCGGCAGGGTACATTCGGCGTTCCTCACTCAGTAATTCCGCGTAAGGATGCTTGACAAGCGGTAGCTCAAGTACGAACTGCTTACCTATGGCATAGAGATATTCTTTACAGGTCCAGGTGAGTTCAATGTTCAATTCACCTTTAAGTTCGGAAAGTCCTGAGACCTCGAAATTTTCGACTTTGGCGCGATCGTCGAGTTCCAAAAGTTTGTGAAGGAACTCGGATTTTTCTTCAGCGGTTTGGAGATGCGAGAGTTGGCTTCGGAGTTTCATATTGTAGCTGCCTGTGAGGGTCAATTCTTGGCGGACAGAGACGCTCATATCTCTCTTCACCTCTACATCGGTGTGAATCCGTTTCAGATTTGATGTCGCGTCGAGAGTGGGGCTTTTCTGAAAGCGGTAGCGTGTGTTCTCCATACTGCCGACCGCACCGTTGGATTTCGTATCTGCTGTGTTTTCTGAGAACCGTGGATTGATAATCAGGGTCCATCTGTCTTGGTCGCTGGCGGGGAAATCGCCAAATGCACACGTCTCTGCTGTGGGGTCGAGCCAGATGAGTTCGTCGTCTGTGTCGCCTTCGACAGCGAGGATCATGTGATTGAAATAGGAGAGCGAAGGGACGGCTTCAACTTCGGCACCGCCATCGAAGATATGCGCGTTGATGCCGCGTGTATCGCCAGCAGAGATGAGAACAGGATAAGAGTTGATGCCAGCGGATTCGAGCATGGTTGAGAGGAGTGTCGTTTTGTCCTTGCAATCGCCTTTTTTGACTTCCAAGACGAGATCGGCGGGATACGGTTTGATCGCCCAAATGCCGAGTTCGAAGCCGAGGTACTGGATATTTGTTGCGACGTATTCGTAAAGCCTTTTTATTTTTTCCTTTCGTGTCCACGCGCCGGTGAGAATCTGCTCTGTCTTTTTTGCGATCTGCGGTGTAATCTTGTCTTGTTCCCGAATCAGGGTTGTGTACCACGTCACGAGTTTATCCCAAGAATCGAGTGAAGAGATACTGATGTTATAGGCGAGGTCTTGGGGCGCGGGCATCAGGTATTCTTCATTCAGGGGTGGTACATCTCGTGCTTCAAAGGTGTAAGTGCGGGTGTAGTTATTTTCCGTAATTGCGGGTTCAATATCGAGGAAAGATGTCTCCAGTTGTGTATCTGTGGCAGCGGATGCGCCCGAAATCTGGTAGTAGAGCTGCTTTTTCTTTGGGATATGGACTGTGAGCCGGTAGTATCGCACCGGATGCGGTCCTTGGAAATAGACTTGCCGCCAGAATTCGCCTTGCATGACGTGTCCGACGTTGTTCGTGGAATAGGCATAGTCTATGATACAACCGTCGCTAACTTTGGGAAGTGTGAAGTACATCAGTCGTGCGTCAACGTATAGTCCAGCATCCACGGCACTCGGTGGTGGCACATTGGCGATAATTTCGTTTTTGTCGAGTTCAACGAGTTCACCGTTCGGCGTTAAGGTTCGTGCGTGATGGATCGTGACATCGTCTCTGCCGCGCATATAAGGGATGCTTACCTCTGCGAGGTTTTTACCGTCTTCGTTAAAGATTTTTGCGATCCGCCGTGTAGAGTAGATATAACGGCTTTTTTCATCAATATTGACATCGACGCTCTCCCAAAGGACGACTGCACCCTCATCAGAATAATGTTTTTGAGAGGGGAGATTCTCCATAATTTCTTGGATCGTTTGCTCGTCTGTTTCGCTAATGTAGTTGTACGGTAGGGAGGCTCCCCGATTTTCCGAGTCCTGGGAGACGATGTCGGGTCCGCGTCCGCGCACCTCTGTTTCATTAGGTTCGTTACTGACGACTGGATCGGATTCAGTTGAAACGGGTGTGTTTTCTATCGGGGAGCGTCGTGTTCCTAAGAACGTCTTTTCGGCGAGCGTGCCATCATCTGTTTCGGTCTCGACAACGGTCAAATTTCGGGTAGCGTTCCCGTCGCCGTTATCGTCGAGGTGCGGATGCTCCGTTTGAACGTTGCCGTTTTGTTCGTAGAAATCCTTTGTCCGTGCTTGCAGCGATAAGAACGCTTCCAAGAGCGAGATGTCGCCGTTTCTGTCGGTATCGTTGGTTGCATTGGAGAAGGCATCAACAAAGGCATCGCCAAATCCTGCTTGTAGCGAGTAGCCTTCATTTCGCGAACTGGATGTGAGGATGATACGTCCGGGCCTGCTGAGTTGTGGTACAAGTTTACCGCTATAAGGGAAACCGAAGATTAGGATCTGGCGTTCGGCGGGGATGTTATTGATACGTGTTATGTATTCTGCTTCGCTAATGTCGCGTCCGAGCAGGTTATACTTCAGTTCCCCTTTGTTGGTGCGGGATGCGTGTCCGATCATGAAGAGGAGGAACCGATCTGAGGGTTGGAGCGTCTCTGCGAGTTGGTCAAAGGCTGATAGAACCTGTTCACGTCTCGATTCGGTATCTATGAGTCCTTCAGCACCAGATGCGTCCATATCTTCAAAGAGAAAGGTAATTTGGTCGGGTGTATAGCCGTATTCATCGGTGAGGAGTTGGTGGAATCCGGAGGTCGCATTCCAGAATGCATCGTAAAAAGATTTCTCACCGGCAGCACCACCGATGATGAGGACGTGGTCTGCTGCAAGTGCTGTTGTAGACACCAGAATAACAGTGAGAATTACAATAAATGTTTGGCGCATTTTCTTCTCCTCCATTGATGTTTTAAGGTTAGGACTTACGCATGCTGCTCTTTTGTAGCATAAACTGTTAGTTTGTGCCACCAGAACGCTGTGTTTTCCGAAAATTCTCATCTAACAGAACGGGCTGCAGTCAAAATTGCGTAAGTCCTGAAGGTCCCTACGTGTCCGGATTGGATATGAAATCACCGCTTTTTCCGCCAGTTTTTTTCATGAGTCTGACCTCACCGATGACCATCTCCTTATCTACTGCTTTGCACATATCGTAGACGGTTAGGGCTGCGATTGAGACGGCTGTGAGTGCTTCCATCTCTACGCCGGTGCGTCCGATGGTTTGGATTTCTGCTTCAATTTCAATGCGTGATGCATCGGTTGCGATGCCGAGTTCGACGCGAATTGAGGTCAAGGCGAGCGGATGGCAGAGCGGGATGAGTTCACCGGTCCGTTTCGCTGCCATGATGCCTGCGAGCCGTGCGACCTCTAAGACATCGCCTTTCTTCATTTTCTGTTCAGCGATTAATCGAAGTGTTTCTGGATGGGCGGTAATATGTCCGCGGGCGATGGCGATGCGCAATGTCTCTTCTTTGCCACCGACATCTACCATCCGTGTATTGCCTTTTTCGTCAAAGTGTGTTAATTTCATTTTACCTTGCGGAGGAATGACGTTCATTTGCGTCTGTGAGGTGCATCCCTTAAATCTGAAGAAACACCTTCTTCGCATTGGATTTTAGCGTTTGCAAAAACCCCTCCATTACATTACGGGCTATGGTTATGTGCGATTATCGTAAAGACTACAATTAACGAGATGTTTATAGAAGGCGGGGTTCCAAACCCCGCCTGCAACCATTCTTCTGTCCTTTCCGATGTATCTATACCGGATGTGCTGCCATGATTTGTTCGTATTTTTCACGGAACCTTTCGAGATATTTGCCTGTGCCGTGATACGCCTCGACATCTTCACGGAGTGGCTGAATCGGTTCGCCGCGTTTTAGAACAGAGGCGCTGAACGCTTCGATGTCGAAATGTGAGTTTGCCGCGTCGTGGAGTGCCTTGACACCTGCGACTGCGGCACCGAGTGCTGCGCCCCCCTTTTCCACCGGCAGTGTCGGTCTATTCCAGATACCAGCAACCCGTCTCATGATTTCCGGACTGTCGGTCGCGCCACCGGTTACGAATAACGGGGCTTGTGTCTGCTTTGTGAAGACAGCGGAATAGATGTAGACAGCGGCGAGACTCGTCTCAATGATACCTGTGTAATCTTCTGCCAATGTTGGTTGACCGATGGAACGAATCAAGTCATAAGCACCAGAGACCGGAAAGGATTCGGTTTTCGGTTGCCAAAACGTCATGAACTGCCCCGGTGCGACTTGCGCTAATGCTGCCTCCGCGGGTGCGTATTCTTCTTTTGATAAACCGTAATGGTTTCTCACCGCATCCCAGACCATAGCACCGTTGGTGCGGCATCCGAACATAAAAGGACGGTTGATGCCGTCATACATAGCGTTAGCGAACCCTTCCGGGTCGAGCGTATCTCCGTCGGTTGATACCATGTTCACGAAACTGGTGCCGAGGCTTAAAAGATCACCAGCGACGGGGACTTTTGCCTGCGGGTTGTCGCCGGAGCCTGCTATGACAGTGCAGCGTTCCTGAAACCCGTATTTTTCTACATAGTATGCGGCGAGGTTTCCGACGATAGAATCTGGTCTCGTGAGTGCCGGCAATTTCGATTCAAATTCTTCCACGTCTCCCGGTAATCCGTGCGCGGTTGCTGCCAGCAATGCAGGGTCCCACGTCTTTGACCGGTAATTCATCAGCGACATGCCGCATCCGTTTCCGTAGTCGATAGGGACGTTTACGTTTCCTGTTAGTACGGCTGGGATAAAACTGCTAATCAACTGAATCTTTGCTGTTGCGGTGTAGTGTTCCGGGTACTGTTCGGCGACACGCCGGACGACTGTGCCTGTGAACCGGAGCGGCGCATCGGAACCGGAGAGATTAATCATCTCTGCCTTGCCGCCGATTGCGTTTCGGACAGCGTCGGTTTGGGAGACAGTATTGGCAGTCATCCATATCGGTGCAGTCGGATATGAGAACGCATCTTTTAGAAGGGTCTGTAGGGGCGGGGTTCCCCCGTCCGTATTCGTAAGTTGTGCCAAAAGTGCGTCCGCATCACGGTTCAGATAGACGTGTCCGTGCTGTTGTCCGGATGTGTTGATGGCAACGATATTCTCTAAGGCGACACCCGCCTCACGCATATCGGTGAACATAGCATCGAGTGATGCGAGATACATCAACGGCGGTTGTTCGGCTTCACCTTCTTCTCTCGGCGGTAAGATATAGTCCTCTCCGATACCGAATCGGTTGAGTCGTGCGTCCGCGCGGTAATCGAGCGAATGCTCAAAGCATTTTTCCGCTGTGTCGATATCAATGACGGTAGCGGATAGGCTTTGTGTGCTTGAATCTAAACCGAGTGCGAGTCTTTTTTTTTCCACAAATTGCTCCTGGACCTAATTGCCTTTGATTTCGCACATAGTTGCGATTTTCCAGTTCCGTGATGCGTTTTTCATTCAATGATAGGTTGCGATAGATCGTCTGAACCTATTGCTCGTTACTGTTCATATTCAAAGTGCGGGCGAACGCTTCAAAGGTTTCTGCCCGTAAAGCCTCGTGATGCAACTTTTCAAGCCGTTGCAGGTCTTGAATGCTTTCTATCGCGGGTCTAAGAACCTGAACTGCCCGCCCATCAAACTTAAACTCAAGAACCTCAAATAGAGACTTAATAGCGTTTTGTCGCGCGCCCTGTTCGGTTCCTTGTTGTAACCCACGTTCGTAGTGTTCTTTTCCTGCTGTCTCTAAGAAATGTTGATAGACTGAAGATTCTTGCATGACTTCCTCCGATAAAAAGCCGCTAATTGCTTGATGCGGATGAATCAACCCACTCATGACCCACTGCGATACGAGAAGGTTACTCCGAATATCCGTAGGCCAGGAAATTTCTGCAAGGCATCTTTGGTTACAATATCGTATCTACCGTGCGGCAATGACGCAAAGTCTGGATCGGGCTGCTCCCTTATGTAGACCATATTAACATTTTACGCGAATCTGCAGGTGAATATCAACTTTCTTTGCAATTCACCTATTCAAGTAGATCAATTCCCGGGATAAGCGCGGTTCTCCAATTCAGCGATGAATTTTTCGGCGGCGATCGCGGCTGCGGCACCGGCACCGGCAGCGGTAATCGCTTGACGGAATACGTGGTCATGCACGTCACCTGCGGCATAAACACCGTCTATGTTCGTGCGCTGCATCTCGTCAACAACAATATATCCCTGTTCGTCCATACTTATGACATCTGTAAACAGTTCGGTGTTCGGAATATGTCCGATAAAGATAAATACCCCGTCAATCGGGAAAAGTTGCGTTTCACCGGTCTTGACGTTTTTGAGGGTTGCGCCGGTCACTTTATCTGCGTCGCCGTTGATCTCTTCGACGACGGTGTCCCAGATGAATTTGATTTTATCGTTTTTGAAGGCGCGTTCCTGCATAATCTGGCTTGCACGGAGTTGGTCGCGTCTGTGGACGATGTATACTTCGGAGGCGTATTTCGTTAGGAAGATGCCTTCTTCGAGCGCAGCGTCGCCGCCGCCAACGACGATGAGCCGTTGATCTTGGAAGAAAAACCCGTCGCACGTCGCGCAATAAGAGACCCCTCGTCCGCCGTATCCCTCTTCACCGGGGATGTCGAGCGTGCGCGGCGAGGCACCTGTGCAGATAATTACGGATTTCGCTCGGTATTCTTTCTCGTAAGTCGTGACAGCAAACGGGTGTTGCGAGAAATCGACGGCTGTTACGGTATCGAATTTAACTTCGGTGCCGAACCGTTCTGCCTGTTCCTGCATGCCTTGTATAAAGACACCCGCCTCGTGCCCGAAGAAACCGGGATAGTTTTCGAGGTCGAGTGTCAGAGAGAGTTGGCCGCCGAGTGCTTCGCCTGTAATCAGGACAGGTTCAAGCATTGCGCGGGAGGTATAAACCCCTGCGGCAAATCCGGCAGTGCCGCCGCCAATAATCACGATATTTCGGTCTTCTGTGTTGTTTGTATCGGTTTCCATTTTTTTAATTTTCCTTGCGGTTCGGTTAGGTGGTTTTGATGTTTCAAGTGTTTTTCTGTAGCATGAACAGGAGACCAACGGTTTCCTATTCTACAGCGTGAACAGGCTAACAGCCTATTCTACAAAGAGGGTGTCCGATCGGAAATTTTAAAATTGTCCGAAGTATAGTAATGACTATTTTTTCCATAGATTCTTGATAACATCGTCAACCGTGTTCAGGACTCTAAACGGCGTACCAGATGCCTCAAGGGCAATTTGCAGCGTTTGCAATGCTCCTGTGAGAGCTTTTTGGACAGCCTCTTTGTCTACTTTATTTGCGGAATATACTATTTTTTCCGTTGGTTCACCAATCGGAAGTCCATCATAGTGAAGCTGCATTCGATAACTTGCCACCACCTCATTCCTGAAGAGCTTATCTTTGTGACTTATTATAGGTTCATACGAAACTGATACCCTCTTTTCGGTTAATTGTTCAGTTATTTTTTCAGAGGTTTCAGTTAGTTTTTGCTGGTCCTCAGTTAACTTTCCTCTATCATACAATTGAATTGAAAGCACTTGGGTTAGTTTTTGCGAGGTTTCAGTTAACTGTTCAGTTACCTGTTGCTGGTCTTCAGTTAATCGTTCAGTTAGTTTTTGCGAGGTTTCGGTTAGTTTTTGCTGGTCTTCAGCTAACTTTTCAGTCAACTTTAATTGTTCAGTTAAAGTTTGTTGATCTAAAGTTAACTTTCGCCAACCTACAATTGAGAGGACTATGATCAAGAGAAGTATGAATGCTTGTAAAACTAAAACAGCTGTTAACACTATTGGCTCCTTAGTCTATTGAAAAAGTCCGAGTTCTAATAATACTATAGTTTGGACAATTTTCCAGCGGGGCGGGGGACCTAGGGGAAACACCCAATCAAAAACCCCCCTACGAGGGACACAGGGTTGTAGGGGTTGGGTTCCCCAATCCGTAAGAAAGTTTCCGTTTTTCTATGGGTTCTGTGAATGTGCGAAACTCATGGAAACATAGAAATACCTTTGAAAACAAGACACGGAAACAATTGAAACTGTCCAAACTACATGAATAATATCTGACAAAATTGAAGTCAGCATTTAGAACGGCAGCGGGATGCCGACGCGTTCAGCGACTGTTTTCAATTGTGCCTGATGTGCTTCACCAACGGGGATACCGATTTCCGCCCATTCCTGTTCACGTTCCCATTCCAAGCCTCCCGGTAGATCCGATCGGTCGTAACCGGGTGCTGGGCGCATCTGCCGTGCGTCGTGGATATGTTGATCCATCTCCGCTTTGTATTCGTCAATCGGTCGGAATCGGGAGATGTCGATCGCTGCGATGAAAGCCCCTTGATTTGCACCTTCCCAGATTGTTGGAGGATCCGGCGGTTTATCGAACAGCCAGATACCTGCCATAAACCCACCGAGTGCGTGGCTGACATGACTCAACCCTAACATCTTGAAGAACGCGGCGGGACTCTGTTCAAACGCTTCTTCAAACGACTGCGATCCATAAATGCCGGTTGCCATATCGACGACGATGGGGGGCTGATCGCCTGCTGGGATTGCAAAACTCATCGGCGAGGCACCTGTTGCGGTGGCAATCACACCGTCCGGATTGTGTCGGAAACGGTGGCAAGAGACTGCGAACCCGGCGCAATCCACTTCGAGTGCGAGCCGTGAATATTTGCCAGCACTCCCGAAATGGAAGTGATTCCGGCTCGTTGCAGCACCGAGTCCCATCTCTTCGGCTTTTTTCACGGCTGCCTTTGCGGCGTGATACGAGGCGAAATGCCCCATACCGCCATCGCCGTCGTAGACTGCTGTCGTCGGGGATTCGTCGATGCATCGGACGTTTGGACGTGGATTGACTTTACCATCAAGCATCATCCCTACGTATCCCGGTGTTTGGCGGGTGCCGTGGCTGAAGACGCCGCGCAGGTCTGTAAGTACCAGTAAGCGCGCTATATGTGCAGCGTCCTCTGCCGAGGTGCCTGCTTTCTGGAAAGCTTCGCTAATAAAATCTTGCATCGCATCCGGCATCACGCGGATAAATTCTTTCGGTACAACATTCATTTTTAAAATTTTCCTTGCGGTTCGTCAAGCGGGTTTTATGAATGGATTGCTTCTCCTTAATCTGAAGAAACACCCAAGCAAATAAACCTTACAGGACTAAAGAGGTTTTGAAGTCTTTGAGATTTCCGCGTAAAACCCGGTTCGGTTTCAAACCGAACCTACCTGGCCTGGGTCTGAGGCAGTTTTTCTTCTTAAATTGACACTTATGGTGACATATTTATGCACACTCCTTAATTTAAAAACTGAACCTCGGAATCCCGTTAATGATTGGATAGTGTTGTTTACACGCTTCACAGTGAAGACGTTGTTCTTCCCATTTAATCTCGCCTTTGCATTTTGGACAGACGAGAATCTCTTGTAATGTTTTTTTCTGGCGGTTTTTACCTTTTACGAGAAACGATTTTGCGCCGGAGACGATCCCGCGCGGCACAGCGTTTTTAAGAAGCGGTAGCCACCGATTTTGACCTTTGGGTGCAATAAGTGCCTGTAGGGTCGCTGGACATTCTAAGTTGAGTGTCGGTTCCGTTTCGGGTCGTATTTCGTAATCTATTTTGCTTTCCCATTCATATTGGACGAGAAAGATGTTGTGGTGCGTAATATGGAACCGTTTCCAGTGCTTGTCTTCCGCCGCGAGTGTGTGGAACAGTTGTCCGAACTGCGGTTTCTGGTTATTCTTTTGTAGTGTTAAGCGTCCGTCGATTAGGTTAACGATCCATCGGTGGTAGTGCCATCCGTATATCCGTTCGCCTATCTCAGAAGGTGTTTCGATGTAGCCGCGTCCTGCCACGCGCATGAGTTCAGCGATGAGTTGTTTCGGGTCTTCAACATGCTCCAGTACGTGTGCGCAGATGACATAATCAAACGCTTGATCTGCGAACGGGAGGAACTGTCCATCGGCTTCAACGATGGGTCGGTCAGTGACGATTCTACCGCCGCGTTGTTCATCATCTTCTATGAATTTATCGCATAAGACATCCGAACGCGCTTTCGGATTGTGACCGCTCCCTATCTCTAAGACAAAATCGTTCGCACGGATGTTCATTTTTCTACAACCAGGGTGATATAAGGGCTGAGATACGGGGATATGTCAGCGATAATTCTGCCTTTTATCCCGAATCCGACAGCCTTTTTGATGATCGTGAACCCGTTTTGTCGAAAAAATTGAGCGAGGTCTATCGGACTTGCGTAGTATGCACTATCGGCATCCCCGCCGATTGCGTCTGCTTGTAAATCAGGTTCTCTATAGATGAACTGCGGCGATTTCGTGAAGAACCGTTTCTGTAGATAGAGTTGACAGTTCCGTTTGAACTGTTGGAACGCTTGCCGTTTCGTTTCACCCCAGACGGGTCTGCCAGGTTTGCCGAATATCAGGCGGATCCAATCCAGTAGTGGGATTAAGGGTGAACAGAGGTTCGGTCCGGAGATTACAATGCGTCCACCTTTGCGTACCACGCGTATCATCTCCGTTAAGGCCGTCTCCACGTCTGGTAGATGTTCAACTAATTCATTTGAGCAGATAACATCAAAGGTATCGTTATCAAAAGGGAGTTCGAGGACATCACAGACTTCGTATCTCAGGCGCGGGTTTTCCCAATTCCGTGCTTCCTTGAGAAAGAGCGGCGAAATATCGGTCCCGACGACATCAAAATCTGCCTGATTGAGCAGCTTCGCTGAGATACCGTTCCCGCAGCCGAGATCGAGAACCTTGGAATGCGGTGGTGCATAACGGACGACAAGTTCTACGTAGTGTCGGAGATAGGTCTCGTCGTGCGCATCGAGGAGGCTTTTATAGGTTTCCGATGTTTCGTAGAATTCCCGCATCCGTTCACGGGTTTTTAGACTATTAAATTGGGTCCCCGTTCCACTGTGTTTCCCAGTGGTTTCCTGTGTTTGTGGCATGAGAACAGATTTTGCTTAAGCGCGGAGCGTATTCCACGGTGCTTCGTCGTAAACGTCGATGAGTTGGTATCCCTCTGCGCCTTTGCTGGGACTCAAGGTTACGAACAACTTTGCGGATTCTGAAGAGACGTTAAAGGAGGCGTGGACCATGTCCGTTGGGATAAAGACGGAATCGCCTGCGTTGAGTGTCTGTTTTTTGTCTTCGAGCCACTGTTCGACGCTGCCTTCTATCACGTAGATGACCTCTTCTTGTTCAGGGTGTTTATGGAAGTCGTGTCCGTAGCCTGGGGAGAGTGAGACCTCCATGGCGACGATATCTTTCGCGCCGGTGCTCTCTGGACGGCTCAGCCAGCCGATGGTTCCCCAATCGAGTTCGTCTCGTTCCACGTCTGCGGATGCAATAAATTTTCCGTTCATAACGGTATCGGTTCTCCTTTTGCGTATAAATAGATATATGCGCGCTTTGATGAAGTTTAGTTATTTAAATCGGTAATCCCGATTTTCCCAGGCCGGTAGGTGCGGTTTGCAACCGCACCGGACTTCCCGAATTAATTTTTTAAATCTTCATGAAAACACGCATCTCTGCAAGTGCCTCGTTTTTTATCTTTCGGATTTCAGCGATGCCCAAGTTGTGGACAGCTTCCCGAGCGGTTCAACCGGTGTTGCTGCGGTTTCCATTTCTACCCGGACTTCGTCCATACTGAGGGCACGGTTCCAGATACGGACTTCGTCGATGAGTCCGAGGAATTCGCGATTGCCTTCATGTGTCTTTCCGATGAGGACAGAAGCGGTATCAGCGGCACCGGGGAGCGGATTTTTACCGTCGGATTCGCCGGCATGCTCACCGTTTAACCAGTATCTGTGGACACCGTCCTCAACTTGTGCGACGACGTGCGTCCACTCGTTAAGTGGGATTGTTCCTGTGCAAGTACTACCGCTACCGCCGGCACTGAGGTGCAAGCATTCACTTGTGGATTCAGTGTAGAAGCTATAGGAGCGGGGCCCGTTCCCTTTTGCAAGGATACCTTGCCACTGTGCGCCGGCTGTTCCTCCGGTGTATCGCTCGGCATTAATCCATGCCATGACCGTTACGTTTGTATCAACGGTAAGGATATCGGCGTGCGGTACTTCGACCCAGTCGCTTTCACCGTTGAGCTTAAGAGCGTTACCGAATTTTCCTGCGGCTAATTCGGGCGAACCCGCAATGGTGCCGTCGTTCCCGTATTGTGAGAGATCGGTAACTGTATCACCATCAAGTTCATCAAAAGAGAAGAAGAGGATGAGTGAATCGTCGGCGGGATCTGCGGCGTGTGCGAAAGGTGCCGCGATCATGATAATCGTCAATATAGAGAGGACAGTTTTCATTATGTTCTCCTTCTGCTTGTCGTCGGTATCTGCGCGCTCGGTGCAGGCGGGGTTTCAAACCTGGCCTGCATGACGCGCAGATAATAGGTTTTATCGGTGTGAGGTTTTCTTCAGTTGTCCCCAAGAGGTTGCGAGTTTCTGACGCGGGTCAACAGGGAAAAGTTCAAAATGTCCTTTTTCCATCTGTTCCTTGACCTCTTCATCGGTGAGCGCGCGATTCCAGATGCGGACTTCATCGATGAGTCCCTCGAATTCACGGCTGCCTTCGTGTGTTTTCCCGACGAGGGCATCCGCGGTATCGGCTGCACCAGGGGGTGGGTTTTTGCCGCCGGATTCACCTGCGTTTTCGCCGTTTACCCAATACCGGTGTGTGCCACCATCGACTTGTGCGGCAACATGTACCCATTCATCTAACGGTACTTTTTGGTTACAAACGCTGCCTGAACCGCCGACACTAAGGTGTAAACATTGACTCGCAGATTCGGTGTAGAAACTGTAAGAGCGGGGGCCATTGCTTTTGGCGAGGATACCTTGCCATTGTGCACCACCAGGACCTGTATGGCGTGGGGTATTGATCCAAGCCATGACAGTAACGTTCTCATCAACGGTAAGCGTTTCGTGATGTGGAATCACAACCCAATCGCTCGTTCCGTTGAATTCCAAAGCTTTACCGAATTTACCGTCAGCAAGTTTAGTGTCCCCGACCAACTCACCGTGGTTCTCATATAGTGAATGGTCGATGGCGTTTTTACCGTCGAGTTCATCAAAAGAGAAGTAGAGGATCAGCGATTCCTCTGGTTCGTTTGCTGCATAAGCGAAAGACGCTGCAAACGTGATAAGGGTTAGTATGATAAATAGGTTCCTCATTTTTACCTCCGTGTAGCATAGGAAACCGTTAGCTTCCTGTGCATTATTTGTAGTAGCATAGGAAACCGTTAGCTTCCTGTGCATTATTTCTATCGATTAATCTATCGGAACGATTTCTCCACCTTCAATTGCTCTGAACCTTTGATTAACAGCGAGATGTGTCCAACGATCCGTATGTCCGCTGGGCCAACGAATTTCGAGGTGATCAATCTGTTCCGCTTTGCCGACACCAAAATGGGCGCGCAGGTCGTGGAATGAGAGGTAACTCCCACCACTCTGCACCTCCCGATACTGGACGTGTGTTCCGGTTACAACCTTAATTCTTGCGCCAATCCCGGAACGGTTGCTTTTTTGTCCGACAGCCTGGATTTGTATCCAATTGTTTCGGTTTCCGACTGCGTTTTGGAGCAGGTCTGGACGTTGGTTGCAGTTCGTAACGAGGATATCGAGGTCCCCGTCGTTGTCGTAATCGCCGATAGCGGCACCACGACTGACTTTTTTGAGTGCTAAGCCATCGGTTTCCGACGCAATATTAGCGAATGTGCCATCGCCTAAGTTCCTGAATAGCAGGTTCTTCTGCGGATAGGTTACGTGTTTCTCAAGGACGTTGATGTTATCCATGAGATGCCCGTTTGCGACGAAGATGTCTTGGTATCCATCGTTGTCGTAATCGAAGAATTTGATCCCCCATCCCAAATAGCCGTGCGTTACCTCTGCTATCCCCGATGTAATCGTGTTGTCGGTAAAGAAGGATCTATCGTGGTTCCGGTAGACGGTATTCGTTTCTGTCTGGTAATTGCTGACGGTAATATCAAACTTTCCGTCGTTGTCATAATCACCGAAATCCGTTCCCATTCCGGCTTCTTCTTTTCCCATATCATTGTAGCAAACACCAGAAATTAATGCAACTTCTAAAAAATTGCCTTTACCACCGTTCTGAAATAAGAAGTTCGGGTCTTGGTCGTTTGCGACGTAGAGATCGATATTTCCGTCGGCATCGTAATCGCCAAAGGTTACACCTAACCCGTGCTGGGGTATCAGATCAGGCGGTTGATAGGCGGTTGAGGCATCGGTAAACGTGCCGTCTCCGTTATTTTTGTAAAAGGTGTCGTGGACGGCAGGATATGCGTGCGGACCGCAGTAGACATGGACCCCTCGCTCTTCGCAGCGGGTGTCCTTTTCTGGTGTCCATTCGGCATAGTTCGCGATGTAGAGGTCTAAGTGTCCGTCGTTATCGACATCCGCGAAAGCGCAGCTGGTACCCCAATGTGGGTTGCCCACTTTGGCGTGTGTCGTTATGTCTGTAAAAGTGCCGTCGCCGTTATTTCGATAGAGTTGGTCTCTACCGTAGTTGGTGACGTAGAGGTCTAAGTCCCCGTCGTTGTCGTAATCCGCGACGGTGGCACCGGTACCGTAGGCGGTACTCCCCACCCCTGATGCTTCTGTGACATCTGTAAAGGTGTTATCACCGTTGTTTCGGTAGAGGACGTTATGCGGTTTCTTGTCTGCTTCGCGCTCTATCTGAATTGCACCGTTGACGAGATAGATGTCGAGATCGCCGTCGCCATCGTAGTCAAAAAACCCGCCGCCGGATCCGAGGAATTCATTAAAAAGCCTTAAACCGCTCCTGCCGTCGGTATGCACGAAAGTTAACCCTGCGGATTCCGTGACATCAATAAAAATCTGTTCTGCTGGGACGGTTGTGTAGTAGAGGAGACTTAGAAATACGGCTATGCCTGCGCATCCGAGGCGGCGATAGAGATTTAGAGGTCTACTGTTTAGTGCATTTTTTAGCATACGAATTTCCATGATAACGGACGTATGGCGCACTGCAGTAAGGGCTGCGCAATTCCTACTTTAGACGTTCGAGTTTATTGAGTGCTTTCCAAGCGTCGCTATCGTCGGGTTCAATTTTGGTGATATGTCGGTAAGTGTCTATCGCTTTTTGCAGTTGTCCTTGTTGCGTGTAAATCTCGGCTAACCCGTGGTATGCCAAGCTCAGGTGTGGCATCTTCTCTATGGCGGCTTGTAGATGTGCTTCTGCCTTGTCGAATGCCTCAGTTTGGGTGTAGAGCCATCCCAATCGGACGTGTGCTTCTACGGTATCCGGGTTCAATTCGAGAACTTTCTCGAAAAGAGGGATCGCGCTTTTCGGTGCATTCAGGTTCATATAAAGCCTCGCCAACTGGTCGTATCCGGTTGTTAGGTCTGGGTTTAGGCGGATGAGTGCTTGATAGGTCGCAATGGCTGCGGAGATATGCTTGTGTTTAAGATGGATCTCTGCCAATTTCAACCGGAGAGTGACGTTCGTTGGGTCTTCTGCCAAAGCCCCTTCGATGGCGTACGTTTGGTCGTAGTAGGTTTTCATCTGGTGGAACAGTTTGAGTTGTTCGGTTGCTGCTGGCATATCGCCGAGCAGTCGGTACGCCTTGGCGAGGTTGTAGTAGGCACTCTGGACGTAAGGTTTTTTCTTGATTGCGGTCTGATAGTGTGTCACGGCTTGCTTCGGTTCGTTCCGCATGAGTGCGATCAGACCGAGCCATTCATAAACCTCTGGGAAATCTGGGTTCCGTGTGAGGGTGCGCTTAAATGCAGCGAGTGCCGCGTCGAATCTCGCCTGATGTGTATAGATATAGCCGAGTCGGTAGTGTGTATCAGCATCTGTTGGAGCGTTCTGCACGGCTTCTTTTGCATGCTGTTCTGCGATGTCTAATTGGCTCTGTTTGCAATAGATTTCCGCCAGTGCGAGATGCGTTAATCCGTAAATCCGCGCCTTTACCGTCGCATTTTTTAAGTCTGCAACTGCCGGAAAAATCTTGTTGAAGGTTTCAATCGCTAATTCCAAATCATCTTGCAGTTTATAGACGTTTGCGAGTTGGAAGAGTGCGTCTACATTTGTCGGTTGCTGTGATAGAACCGACTTAAAGGCACCAGCTGCCTGTGGGTAGAGTCGCAGCTTGACGTATTCTACGCCTTCTTGAAATGTTGCGCTCGTTTCAGCACGACTCACAGACGACGTGAGCCAGAGAAGGATCGTCAGGATTAAGACGCAGCGGTTGCACTTTGCAAGTATGCGATAGCGTTTGTAGCGTGCTTCCATCCCAATTTTCCTCAATCAGACTGCGATTGTTTGTTCAGTACATCCTGAATCCAGGACAGTGCTGCCATGCTCGACGACCAACCGATAGATGTCACCGCGAGCAGTGCGACCTGTTGTAGTTCTGCCGGTGTGATCCCTTCTTGAAGCGCACGTCGTGTATGCGAATGCACCGCGCCTTCAGACTTCGCACCGATAGCGAGTGCGAGTTTGACGAGTCGGACGGTTTTCGGTTCCATAGGACCGGCGTTGCCGCACGCCTCGCCGAGCGCCTGATAGGCTTTCCAGACGTCGGGGTATTCTTCAATCACGTTTTGGAGAAAATCGGGTAATTTGTCTCTCATTCGATGTTTCCTTATCCGGTTTTCTCTTTTGATGGTGATTCTGCGTCTTGTTGCGCAGTGGTTTCGGTATCGGTCTCTTCACTGAGTCCGGCTTTAAAGTTTGTGATGCTTTTGCCGAGACCGCGTGCCAATTCAGGGATCCGTTTCCCACCAAATATGAGTAGCACAATAGCCAATATAACTACTAATTCGAGCGGCCCAGGGGCACCAAACATTGCTATGCCTAACATTTTTATATCTCCGTATTTTAACGTCGTGATTTGTGTGCCGTAAAAGCGCACAATAGATATTAGCGTATATATTATCACATTAAAAAAAATATATCCAATAGTATTTGCAGGGCTATTTAGTTCTCGGTTTTTTGTCCAATTTTTAGACCCCTGGGGTCCCCACCCGTTATTGGGAAGGGGCGCACTATAAGACTGACACCGTTTGGGATGTTGGGTTTCGCTACACCTATCTATCCGAAGGATTCATTAAAAAATGGAACGCTGTGTATAGCGAAAATGCGCTTGTGGTTTCACCGCTCAACCCAACCTACGTCCTTCTTTGTGTGGTAGCGGTTTAGATACTGCTCCTGATTATTCTGATTGCGCTGCTGATGCTGAATATGGTAGCTGTGTTTCCTATGGTCCTTATAACGGACCAAGCGGGGACTGGACTTGCCAGTTGCGTGACCTTGAAACCAACGAAATTATCAGGACTGATACCTGTTCCGGCGCTGGCGGTTGTTGTGAATCCTATTCCTATTGTGACGGGGATACCAAGCATTATCATGCGGGATGTCGTTTTATCCGCACCACAGATTGTAGTGCACACGGTTGCGTATCTTTCCCGCTTGGTGATACTCAAGGTGCTGCGTGTCATCGTTGTACTACCGAGGAGGATTGCCCCAACCCTGATCGTACTTGTCGTACAGCACATCACCCTTTTCGGAAGTGTCGTGTTATACAGTGATACCTTGCGTTTAAAAAACGGTCAACATCAATGTGTTGACCGTTTTTTTGGTGTCAGTTAAAAGTTGTACTTCCTGGTGAGCCACTCCTGTGCCCATCTGAAGCGGTTGGGGGCGATGGTTTCCAGTTTTGTTCCGCTTGCCCATGCAGTGCGTCCCCAGTAATGAGCGGAAATCTCAGCTGCTCCTTCAATAAGATGGGCATCCTCGTGGTAGGAATTGGCTATGTTTTTATCAAACGCTGTCTTGCCCACCTCATCCCAATCTTTCTCTCTTGCCCAGGCATATGCCCTGCTTTCAGGTGTTTCTGACCAACTGTTGGTGTTGTTGGTTATCTCTATGGCATGCTGGTGCGCGTGCCCTAATTCATGGGCAAGAGCATCAGCATTTCATTGTTTGTTTTGACCCTGTCGGCGGAAATGGCAACAATTCCCGACAGTTTTCCTGAGAAGTAATACTGTCCGGCGAATAACTCAAAGGATTTATACCCATCATCTCTGACAAACAGCACATCGTTCGGGAGTAGCGTTTCCTCAAAGATGAATCGGACTTCATCCGGCCACTTTTGCCCCATGACGATGGTGCCCGGTGTATTCCATGGATCGTCGCGGTTGAGCACCGGTCCGGTTGGTCTTTGTGAGACAGTCGGACGAACGCGGTGCACAATGACTTCTTTCGGCTCGAAGTGCTCTTTCTCCACTCGGAGGTAGAGCACGTCTTCGTTGCTGTTCGGGAATAGGTAGTAGCCGCCCTGATCAGTGGTAACCTGTTCGCCATCTCTCGGTCCTGCGGTGATCGTGACGGACACCCCCGCTATGGGTCGGGTGCTGTTCACTAATATTCCACTTGTTGAGTAGAGTGTGCGAACCTGTCCGATAAAGTCTCCTGGGTTTCCTTCCGGCGGCTGTTGTTCAAGGGGAGTCGCAGGGAGCAGGGTTTTCAATGCCGGCACTATTTCTACCGGCATTCGTACCACTGTTGGAGGCGGTTTGATTTTGAATGACGCTCTGTACTCTGTTCCGGCAGCCATGTTTCCCGCCATATCAACGGTGTCTGCTTCAACACGCAGGGCGACGCTACCGATAGCCCTTGCCCGGAGTGTGTACTTGCACAGGTAGGTATCGTCACTGATCGGCTTTACTTCACCACTTTTGATGTCGGCATCGTGTGACACTATGCTGAGGCGTATCGCCAGACCGCCTATTATGATGGACAACGATGGGCGGGCGGTGTCATCTTCGGCGGCAATGTGTTGCACTGCCTCCGAGAATGTCACAATCGCAAACATCGTGTCCCCTCCGCTGACATTTTCCACAATCGGCTCTGTCATTTGCTGATTGTGGTACCACTCAACAGATAGCACTGTCGGTGGTGTTGTGTCTTTGGGCGGTGTCGGTTCCGTCGGCTCTTCTGTTGTTTCGCCCGGTTCCTCTTCGGCTTCTGTCGGATCGGTGTCCGATTTATCAGAACCCTCCATTTCACCAGATGTTGCTTCTTCTGTCTCACCGGTTACCGTTTCTTCCGGCTGTTTCATGTCACCGGCAATTACCGGTGTCTGTTTTTCGGGTGTCTGGTCTTCCGGCTCTGCCTTCGGACTGACGACATCCTTTGCCATATTCATTCCTTCGTCGCATCCTGTGATGAGGAGTGCGAGTGCTCCGAGGACGGCTATTGCCAGCAACATAACCACCATCAAGACTAAGCTGTTCAAATTTTTCACTAAAGTACCTCCTTTAGTACCTCAAATGTTCAATATTTTTCATCAAAATACAGGACGTTGTGGTGTTTTTTGTGATTTTCTATATACACTAGAATTATGGGGGGACCTACTTTTTGGATGGAGATGCTTTTGGGAGGGCGTAAACACCCCATCGGACCTTTTCAATCTCGCCGAGTTTGGCAAGGCGTTGAAGTTCTTTATGTATCGCCTGTGGGTGTCCGTCAATTGCGTCCGTCATTTCAGCCGCTTTTTTCTCACCATGAGCGAGGAGAGAGAGGATTTGCTCGCGGAATGTTACACGCGGTGCACCGCCCCTAAGTTTCTGCAACACACGGTTCGCATGCCGTGAGGAGCAACCGAGGATCCGCTCGACTTCCGCTCTCGGAGATGCCGCGGTGAGATTGTCCCGTTCTGCCTCAAAACGTTCACGGACAGCGATCGTCTCAGCGAGTTTGTCAAGGCTGCCGGCGACCTCAAAATCCTCCCAATCGAAAAGGAGGGTTTCAGGTCTGTCGGTGATGTCCGGGATGTCGAGGCTATTGATTAACACCACCTTTTTGCCACTCAAGCGATTCAACCCTGCACGTCCGACGATTTCTGTGACGAGCTCTGCAACGGTCTGTATATAGCCTCTCTGGACCCGTTCATCTTTGTAGTGTTGGAACGCGGCATCGCCTTCATAACTCAGCGGTTCCTCGTCGTTTCCATATAACACTTGTGCCCGCCACCATATAACACCGGGTTCCCAGTGTGGCACTCCCACAATCCAGACGACATCTGCCGTTTCAAGAGCTGCCTCTGAATTGCCGAATGTTCGCAGCTCTGTCACCAGACAGACATTCTCTTTTTCTTCAACCTCTTTCAGTTGTCTGATAATTGGTCCATGGGTAATGATGGCGTGTTTGACGCTCGGATCTCTCTGAATTTCGGCGCAGATACCGAGAAGAAAGCGTTCCCCCATTTTAGATAGCCCGATAACGTCCCATGTACTGTCATAGTCCAACAGTGTCCTTAGCGTCCAGACCCCTGACCGAATCTGAAAGAGCTGATTTCCGGCGACCCAGGGTGTCGGGTTGATACGGATACATTCGATCTCTTCATTCGGGAATGCGCTACGGAGTTGTTGCTCAGACAACGTTGCTGACATAAACAGAAGCCGTTTGATACTCGGATGTAGCACCGGTGGCACACGGAATTGTAGGACTTCGTCATACCATATCATCGGTGCGTCGGCATCGCGCCGGTAATGCGCTAAGAAACGCTTAAGTTGGTGCCAGAACGTCCAGTCCGGGTTCCGGTAGACGCTCTGAAATTCTTGAATCTTCTCGACCGTTTCCATATCCAAGATACCCAATCCGATCGCTCGTTCAATTGCCATCGGTATGCTTGTGTCTTCGTCAAGCACAAAGGCATCGAATTCAAAGGTCGGCAACCCTTTCGTTGTGAGTCTATCTTCGGTGTCGCTGTTGAGCGGGATATAAGCGGTAGCACCGCCTTCAAATGCAATCGCAAAACATGCCAATTCTTCTCCAGTCTCCTCATCAACGACTTCTCGCCTGACCACCTTGCCCCTTACATTGATTTGGCACATCTGTCTAACGATTTCTTCTTCATACTGTTGAAACGCCTGTACGATTGTGCGGACACGTCTAACAACGAGATCGCCCGGCGCGCTTTCGGTTCCTAACGCATTCAGTAAAGCTTGTGCGAAGTTCCCTAACGCATGCCCTTGCCAGCTGACGCACCACGCTTCTAATCTCTTACTCGATATGCCATACCCCAAAAACAGTCCGTCCGTTTTCACTGAACCGACAATACAGAGACGTTCCGTGTCATTAAGGGGTTCAAAGATCTTTTCTGACACTGCCAATTCTTGGGGATCCAAAAACGTCTGCTCGAACCCGAATATTTGTGTCTTGGCGCGTTGGAGCGTCGCCAGTTGTGATAGATAACCCTGTTCTTGGCATTGCGTATAGACCGGACACTCTGGGCAAAGGGTTTCACGCGCGTTCACGCCTTTCTGCACCAAGGCTAAGAACCGCTCCGGATCCTCACAGACATTTCCACGTTCAAAAGGATTTGCCATGCGTTCCTCAATCGGTATCTCTTTGATCTGATCCCAAAGGTGACTCACATGCCGCCAGCGTACGAGGGCGGGTAAGTTTTGTTTTTTGAAGTGTTTTACCGCTGCTTCCACGTTTGGGAAGTTTGCGCTGTAAGCGACTGTACCGTTTTTCAGGAGCTGCGATTCCACTTCATAGTTGTTTCTGACGTCCGTCTCGGCAAGAACTCCAATAATGCGTTTATTGCTCTCAATGACCTGCTTTATCTGACCGATACTCTTGTCGAGTGGCTCATAAATTTTCTCAGAGGCTTCCGGTTTTTGTAGGACCGGTGAGGGACGTTTTATTGCCAACGGGGTGAGTGTCCCTTCTCGCACTGCAAGTGTTTTATCGGAAAGAGAGGGTTCCGCGGGCATCGGTGGCAGAATGCCGGTATCGTCCCAGACATCTGTGATGAGGGTATCTTCGGTGGGGAGTCCGAAATCCGATGTAGAGGCGCGTATCCATGCCCTACCCTCACATTCCCATAATAACACGTCTCTATCCTCATGCTCATGCTGCCGCCAATAATGAATATTGTTTTTTTCGCCAACATAAGAGAATCCGCGCTTCAAAAACGCCTCTTTTGCCAGATTCAACTTATGCGAACCCAAGGAGGATACGGACATGGTAACAGTCGGGACGGTAGGTATCAATTTTTCTGCGCCGAGTGGCTTAGGGGCGTGCAGTTCCGTTCGGAGTGCCTCAATAGTAGCGAAGAGAACCTCTTTAGCAATCACTGGTGGATTTAGTAGGTCACCGAATAAAATCTCACAGCGCGCATCCCACGGACTGTGTCCGGCTTCTCCAAGAATTTCGAGATACACGTCGCGCCGATATAGATTTTCCGGTATCGGCGTATCCTTGTAGATGTATGACCGTGATGCCTCGGTGTTTGGATGGAGATAATCCGGGATTCTGCAGGAGAGGCGTAACCCGCCTGTCTCCGTCATTGTCAATAGCGGGTTGGCAACAATATTGGTGAGCGTCTCAATACAGGCGAAAACAGCATCGGGTGCCGCACATAGTGCCTCATACTTAAACTCAAGGTCGTGCCATGGCGCGCCATCGCGTTCGGACGGAACACCGGTATAGACATGGATCCCCCACGATGTATGCCACAGTCTCATATTCCAGTCCGCCATTCTCTGACGGCTTAGGAAACGTTCGCCACCGAAAGATTGTGGAACACGCTCGTGCCCAGGACCCCCTCCGGTCGGCATAACGGAGATACCGGCCGCCTCTAAATCGTAGAGCGTCACGGGATACCGCTGCGCACAGTAGACGGTGAAATGGTGATAAAATCCGTTGTAAACCGAAGGCGTTACGACTGTCTTTTTCTTCTGAAGGGGTCTCTTATGTCGTTGATGACACCGCTGAATAATATCTTTCAATGAATTCATCGTAAAGTCTGTTTTCGTTGTGTTTCGGACAAGTGAAAGCGTTGAAATATCCGATATAGGCGACATCGGAAATCCCATGAATTTACAAATGGTAACTTGAGTTGGAATAAGTCAATTTTGCGTATAAGGCAATTAAACGTAATTAAGCCTGTATCTAACCACATACAACGATATTGTAAAATAAAAAGCAATTTATGTCCACAAAAATAATCCTGCCCCTCCGAAACTCCGAAACAATGTAATTGACAGAAGGTTTCAGACATGCTATAATTTAGAGGTGCCTTGCAAGTAAAATTAACGGATGTAAGGGATCGTTTTGGCATGCTAACCGCGGAGGAGTTTGGATTATGAATAAGGTGCTGGTCAGCGATTTGCTGTCGCAGCAAGGCTTGGATGTTCTAACGGAGCGTAGCGATTTTGAAGTGGATGTTCTCCTCGATCTTTCGCACGAAGCGTTGTTAGAGCGGATTGCTGACTACCATGCGCTACTCATCAGGAGTGCGACGAAAGTAACCGCAGATGTCATTGATGCGGCGAAGCAGTTAAAAGTGATTGGGCGCGCCGGGGTCGGTGTGGATAACATTGACGTACAAGCAGCAACACGGAACGGTATCTTGGTCGTTAACACGCCAACCGGTAATACAATCGCAGCAGCGGAACATACCGTTGCGATGTTGTTGGCACTGGCGCGTAATATAGTGCCTGCCGGTATTTCACTGAGGAACCGAGCCTGGCAGCGCAACGATTTCATCGGTGTCGAATTATACCGGAAGGTTTTCGGGACGATCGGGTTAGGTCGGATCGGACAAGAAGTGGCGAGACGTGTGCAGGCTTTCGAGATGCAGGTCATCGCCTACGACCCGTATATATCAGCGAGTGCAGCAGAAAAAATTGGTATTCGGCTTGTGGATCGGGCGACGCTATTTCAGGAATCGGATTATATCTCTATTCATACGCATCTGAATGCTGAGACCTATCATAGTATCGGTGCGTCTGAGTTCGCACTGATGAAACCGAGTTGCCGATTGATTAACTGTGCGCGTGGCGGTATTATTGATGAAGATGCACTCTATCACGCTTTGAAGGTTGGTGAAATCGCGGGTGCTGCATTGGATGTCTTTGAAGACGAACCTGCAACGGATACGCCGCTGCTGGATTTGGAAAACGTCTTGGCACTTCCACACCTCGGGGCATCGACATCGGAGGCACAGGAGCATGTCGCGATTGAGGTGGCGCAGCAGGTACGGAACGCGCTCGAAGGGCAACCGGTTGCTAACGCTGTCAATCAGCCGAAAATTGATCCGAGGATCCTTGATATTTTGGGGCCCTATCTCGAACTTGCGGAAAAGATTGGGGGTTTTCAGACGCAGATCGTTGAAGGTCAGATATCGGCGATTAAGATCCATTACAATGGGACGCTATTTCAAAACGAGGATGTTACACCTGTAACTGTAGCGTTACAGAAAGGCGTTTTGACACCCGTACTCACGGATGTCAACTATGTCAACGCACCGTTCTTAGTTAAACAGCGTGGGATTTCTGTTACAGAGACGAAAAGCGAATCGGAAGCGAATTATGCAAACTCCATCGCGATTACCGTTGCAACGGATAAGGGTGAGACGGTGGTTGAAGGCACCGCATTCGGAAAGAGAGACATCCGCATCGTCCGTATTGACCAACACCATATAAACGTCAGACCGACGGGGTATATCCTTCTCATCTACAATAGCGACCAGCCCGGAATGATAGGATTGATGGGAACAATTCTCGGAGAACACGGCATTAACATTGCCGATATGACTGTCGGTCGTTCGCGCTTATGGGAACTCGCTGTGACGCTTATTAACGTGGATAGCCCTGTACCGCGACACGTTTTGCAAACCATCGCTTCACAAAAGAAGATTGACTTTGTTAAACAGGTTTTCCTTCCATAGGAATAAAGGGATAATTAAAAATTGGATGCTAAACAGAAATGTCTATTTATTAATGATGAGATTCCGAAGGCGAAGTTATTTGAAAGTGAGAAACGGGAAGTCCATCCCGATTGTAACACGTCTTGGCGTATTTCACCGGAACCGTTCTGGGTTACCGAAGCAGAGTTAGCGTGGTTTGAAGCGCTCGGTCCGCACCTTTTAAATTTCTATCGTGCGTGTAATTTACTTTATTCGCAGAGCGTGCGCGGTATTCAACCCGCTTGGGTCGCTGAATATTTGGAGATCGGGAAACCGGAGGCGGTTATCCAGTATGGTCGGATGAACCGTTTTAAGACGCAGCTGCCGGGGGTCCTACGTCCTGACATCTTGCCGACGGCTGACGGTATGGCGATTACGGAGCTCGATTCGATTCCGGGTTTCATCGGCGCGACGGGTTGTCTGGCGCGTCTGTACGCGGAACTCGGCTATGCGATTATCGGTGGCGACGATGGGATGGTGAACGGATATGCCGATATGATTCGCGGACTGGCAAAAAAAGAGGATCCGACGCTTGCGATTGTTGTCTCTGACGAGTCAGAAGATTATTGGGCGGAGATGGTCTGGCTCGCGGACGCGCTTCGTGAAGTCGGTGTGAAGGCGTTCGCTGTTAAACCACACGAAATCATTTTCATAGAAGATGGACTGCTCGTTGAACATGACGACGATAAGTTTCCAGTCGATGTGCTGTACCGTTTCTATGAACTGTTTGATCTTCTGAATATCCCGAAATCGGAATTAATGTTCTATAGTGCGAAGAAACGCACTGTCGTGATGACACCGCCTCCGAAATCCTACCTTGAAGAGAAGTTGTGTCTCGCTCTGTTCCACCATCCGACACTTCAGCCGTTTTGGAAACGTCAGCTCGGTAAGCGTACATACACGTTCTTGCAGGCGGTAATCCCGCAGACATGGATTCTTGATGCGCGTCCGCTCCCGCCGCATGCCGTTATTCCCGATTTGGAGATAGAAGGTGATGCTGTGACGGACTGGCGGCAGCTCAGTACGCTGACGCAAAAGCAACGCGAGTTGGTGATCAAACCGTCCGGTTTTTCTGAACTCGCTTGGGGGAGCCGCGGTGTCGCGATCGGACACGATCTGCCTACGGAGGAATGGGAAACCGTTATTGAGGACAGTCTTGCGAATTTTGAGAAGAACCCGCACGTCTTACAACAGTTCCACACAGCGAGACGCGTACGGATGCAGTATTACGATTTTGATGCGGGTGATATGCGAGAGATGGCGTGCCGTCCACTGCTCCGTCCATACTATTTCGTCGTCGGTGACACAGTTAAGCTGGGCGGCATGCAAGCGGCGGTCTGTCCGGCGGACAAGAAGATTTTACACGGCATGGTGGATTCTATTATCGTGCCATGTGCACAAAGTTAACCAAAGGTAGGTGCGGTTTCCAACCGCACCGGACTCGTAGAAAAAAGGTGATAAAGTTAACCAAAGGTAGGTGCGGTTTCCAACCGCACCGGACTCGTAGAAAAAAGGTGATTTGGTAATGCGATTAAGTGATAAACAACTCACTCATTTCCGAGACAAGGGGTACCTTGCTATTGACGGGTTTTTTAATCCGACGGAAGCAGAGGCCCTCCGAATCGAATTGGAACGAATCTATAACACTGAACTCGAAAACGGGACCGGCATTAATTGTGCGGTGCAAGACGATGGCACCAAGCGTGACAACGAAGGCGAACGGCAGAACCTTCAGGTTATCCCGTTGAATAACCGTAGCGATTTACACAAGGCGTTGCCGTTTCACCCGAAGGTTATCTCTGCTGTCCAACAACTCATCGGTGATGAATTTATGTTGGAGTTGGATCAGGCGTTCTGGAAACCGCCTAAAGTTGGGGTCGGGACGAGTTGGCACCAAGATAACGCCTATTTCAAGATCGCTGATCCGTTGCGTGGGACGGCGATGTGGATCGCTATTCACGATGCAAACGTTGAGAACGGGTGTATGCACGTCATTCCCGGTAGCCATCGCGAGGCTTATGCACACTACCGCGACCCGTTGAGCGATCACCACATTCGGTGTGATCCGCCTGAAGAACGTGCCGTGCCGATTGAACTAAAGGCGGGCGGTATCCTTTTCTTCTGCTATGGTGTCGCGCATTGTACGCGGTCGAACCTCTCTGATAAGGAACGCGCCGGTGTCGCACTTCACTTTCTACACAACGATTTCGGGGGCAAAGAGCTCTGGGAGCGGAATAATACGACGAAACCGATGCTGCGGGGTCCACTTGCCACCGGTGGCGAAACCGAGTTCGGCGAGAAGTTTGAGGGTAGATGGGACGAGTTCATGAACGCCGTGCTTGCATCTGATGCTTAGAATTGCATAAAAAATGTTGATTTATCTGTCGGTTTCTGATAAAATCTCAAAAATTTGGCGAAACGTGCCAGCTTCTCGTGTTATATCGGAACGCAAAATCTCCACAGGAGGGCGGATAGATGAAACAGTTATTTGGTTGTGCTGTACTTATCGCGCTGATGTTGATCGCAGCAGGGTATGCTACAGCAGATCTCGCTGATGGACTCGTCGTTTACTTCACGTTTGACAATGTCAAGGGTAAGACAGTTGTTGATGATTCTGGTAACGGGCTTGATGCCGATATCATTGCCAATACAGATATTGTAGATGGCAAATATGGGAAAGCGATTCGCATTACAGCGGTAGGTGCTGATTGTGTAAATGTGCCAGCCTCGGATGATCTGAAAATCACCGGTGAAATCACGATGGCGGCTTGGATCAATCAGGATTCTTGGGCGACTGATGCGCAGTGGTTCGACAAAAACTGTCATAACGGGGGTGAGCACTCTTCCTACGGCATCGGTGCCTTCAATGGCGGAAAGAATTTTAATATGTTCTTGGGGACCGGCAACAGTAGACCGACTTTGAGCCAGCCGCATGCGTTGGATACTAAAAAATGGCATCACGTCGTTGGAACTTACGACGGTGACACCATGAAAGTCTATGTTGACGGTGAACTTGCAGCTGAGAAAGCCGAAAAGTTTGATTTCAAAGGGACTAACGATCAGGATTTACGGATCGGGTGTTCTAAAGACCGTCCGAATTACACCTTTGAGAACGGTTCTATTGACGAGGCAGCTGTCTGGAGTCGTGCGCTGAGTGAAGATGAAATTAAAGAGATAGCGAACGAGGGTTTCCTCTCGGTTTCGCCGCGTGATAAAGTCGCAACGACTTGGGGCAGTGTGAAACGGAGAATTGGGGTGTATTAGAGTGTCCTGTAGAAACGTTAAACGGCACAGGTGTTGCTTTGGCACCTGTGCTTTCTTATTAAGGAGGAAAAATGACAAAAGTCGGAATAGTCGGTATCGGTTTTATGGGAATGATTCACTATTATGCAATTCAGCGGATTACAGGTGCTGAAGTCGTCGCTATCTGCACACGGGATCCAAAGAAACTCGCTGGCGATTGGACCGGCATTCAGGGTAACTTTGGACCCCGTGGGGGTGTGGAAGACCTTTCAAATGTCCGAAAGTATAGTGAAATTGACGAACTCCTTGCCGATGAAGAGGTGGAGTTGGTCGATATTTGCTTACCGACGCATCTTCACAAACCTGTCAGTATGGCATCCCTTAATGCCGGAAAACATACGCTCGTCGAAAAACCGATTTCCATCTCGATTGACGATGCGAACGAACTCGTTGAACTTGAGAAGAGCATCGGTGAGACACGTAAAGCAGCGGGTGAGGGTCCCTGTTTTATGATGGTTGCGCATGTACTTCCCTTCTTTGCGGAGTACGCTTATGCGAAACGGATCGTTGAATCTGGCGAGTATGGTGAACTCCTCGGTGCACATTTTAAGCGGATTACGTCAAGACCAAGTCCTTCGCGGGATCCCGCTTCGCTTGAGAAGAGTGGGGGGCCTGGCATCGATTTACATATTCACGATACGCACTTCATTCAACTCCTCTGCGGTGTTCCAGATGCGGTGTTCTCACAAGGCAAACTCACCGGTAGCGACTACGTCGATTATCTGACAACACAATATATCTACAAAGATAAAGGGATCACTGTCAGCTGTTCTTCTGGCGGGATGTCGCAGCGCGGGCGTGCGTTCTCACACGGGTTTGAAATCTTCCTTGAGAAAGCGACGTTACTCTTTGATTTTTCGACGTTAGCCGGTGAAGCATCTACCGCAATGCCGTTAACACTGCTTAACGATCAAGGTGAGGTGGAAGCGGTAGATTTGGGAGATGTTGACCCGATTGATGCGTTCGTCGGTGAAATTCAATACGCGATTGAGGCGATTGATTCGGGAACTGAACCGACGGCGTTGTCTGGTGTCGGTGCTCGCGATGCCCTACTGCTCTGCTATAAAGAGGCAGAGTCCGTCAGGACAGGCGAGGTCATCCCGATTCGCTAAAGCGTTCGGTGATACTGTAGGAAGGCTGGAAGGGCAGAAAAATGAAAAGCGACACACGTTGGAAACACGAAAGGGATGATGGGGTGGGAGCAAGGACAAAGGAACAAAAAATCTCTTCTTCCAATCTTCCAATCTTCCAATCTTCCAATCTTTTTTATTTTGTTAGCAACATCGGTGAACTCTATGTTCCGACCGAATATCGGGATGTCATTTTCGCGCGCGGGCGCGTTAAATTGTTCGCGCATCAGGAATTGAAGCATCTCAACCGGATTTTTACACACATCCGGCACGGTGGTGTCGCAGTTGTGGACGGTGAATGGGAACAAATTACGGCTGTTATGGACTATATCCAGCGTCACAAGCGGGATTTAGTCCAGCCGTCGCCGCGTCCTACGAAATCCAAATCACGGGATCGTGGCGCGTCGCGTGGAAATTCTGTCGGTAATGCACTAAAAGAGGCGTTATCAAGACTCGCCTGTTGGGCGGACGCTGATGGGATTTTGCAAGTTGAGCCCGCGCCTGTCCTTCCTGATCTACTGGCACTTGCCGGTGAACCGATGGGTGCGAATCACGGGAAACCGTTTCTGTTACCGCTCATCAAGATTCAACAGATACAGGACGCACTCGCTGAGACCTACCCTATCCGTGCGCTTGATGTCTCGCTTGTCGCTTCCGAAAACGTGCTCGCGCCGCGTTCGCAGGAGACGATCGAATGTTTTCAGGAGGCGTTGCAGCATGTCTGTCCATCGGATGCATCTGCTATAACAGTCGCCGACATCGGGTGTGGGAGCGGGTGTTTAACGCTATTAGCGCGGCAGGCGTTCGGTGATCAGACCGAGATATATGCTTCTGACCTGCTCCCGGAAGCGGTTGCGACGACGAACCTGAACATCCAACGTCTCTTACCAGATTCAGAGGGTCTAACGGTTATGCCCCCCGGGGATCTGTTCGATCCGTTTTCGGAACATCGGTTTGATGTGATTATCTTCAATGCGCCGTGGGTTGTCGCCCGCGTTCGCAACCGTGCCGAACTCGCTATCCACGATGAGAAACAGGAGACGGTGAGCCGGTTTTTTGCACAGGTTTCGGATTTCCTGAAGCCGGGTGGCACTGTTTTGCTCGGTTATGCGGATGCTTCCGGTCCTAAGGCGATTGCGAACCTGGAGGCGATCATCGCGGATGCCGGTTTCGTGGTGGATACCTCGTTTAATAGAAGGGTTGCGACGCATCGGTCAAAGCGAAAATGGGAGCAGATTCGGGTTTATGTTTTGCGTACAAAGGTCTGATGTGTCTTCAGAGCCATTCAGTTCTCCGTTTTTCGTCCAATTTTGGACCCCCCAGGCCCGGTAGGTTCGGTTTTGCGGCGTACACGCCCATATGCGATCTGCATCCTAACCGAACCGGATCCTGAAAAAAGGATGTGAAACTCTATAATTTCTTAAAACTGAATGACTCTGGATGTGTCTTGGTTTTTGGTTGACGAGTCGTCTGAAAGATGATATGCTAAAGGAAATATCTACATGGAGGTTGTAGGTTTGAGCACAACAGATTACCGGAACCAAGAAGCACTCAATAAAGCACTGAATATATACCGCACTTATATGCGTGCGTTCATTATCTTTCATCTAAAAAAGGTTCAGGGGCAGCAGGTTGAAGACGTAATTATTGACTCTTTGGACAATGCGGGGCAATCTGATCGGGCAGATGAAATTGATCGCCTGCTGTGCCAGTCTAATCGTGATATTAAATCTATAATTGACATTGATGACTTTCCGCGCCTCATTAACGCCAATTGGAACTCTTTTAAAACTCCGCTCAACGATGACAAAACCTTTCGGAATCAACTTTGGCTTATAAAAGATGGTCGAGACCAGAGTTGGGCACATCCGCCTGAAGGGGATGCTGAATCCGAAGGCACTCGGGCATATTTGTTCCTTATTGCTGATGTGCTTCGCAAAATCAACAGACCGGATAAACAATCTGAGGTTGAGGCTATCCGGGATGAACTTTTTTATGATGACTCTGCAGAACGCCTTGAGAAAGCGCAGAAACGCTTGAAAGATTTGGAATCAGAGAACTCAGAAACGGCAAAACGTTTGGCAGATGCAGAGTCAGAAAAGAAGGAATATGCAGAAAAAAACGCAGCACTTTCAAAACAGGTAGATGAGAAAGAGAGCCAACGTAAAAAATTAGATAGGCAACTCAAGAGAGCGAAAGCACAGAACGATAAATATAAGAAAGATATTGCTGGCACGAAACAACGTTTGGAAAAATCCGAAGCATCACAAGCCGACTATAAAAACCGTCTTGAAACTACATCGAAAGAACTAAATGGAGTTACTTCAGAATGGAAGGAGGCCGAAAAACGCCTTGCTGCTGCCCAAGCAGGTGAAAAGGTGGTTGCGGCGCGTCTCAGAGCCGTGCAAAACCTATTCGCGGTAACCGCAATTGGAGAACAGAAAGTTCAAGAAGTATTTCAAAGCGTATATCCACCTATTGAGACTGATTCTACTACATGGATACTTGACCGACGGGATGCGGACAAGAAAAATTACCTTTTGGAGTTGCTGGCACAGAAGAACCCTACTATTATCTATGTTCAAAGTGAAGAAAGAATAGATCAATTGTTGGCACTTGTTGGACCGGAGAAAGCAGATGTTATCGGGAAGTGTAATGAGCGAACCTCCGAGACAGAAGAAGCGGAGATTTTAGAAAAACTTGAGAACGGGGAATTAGTTGCTATTGTTTCAAATGCTATATTTTCGACATTGACTTCGACACATTGTGTGGAACACTTTGTTTTCTGCCATCTTGTTCCGGGATTGGATAAATTCTTCAAGCAGTGTGAACCGGCTTTTGCATCAGAAAAAGATGCTTATCTACATCTCATCTACAATAGTGAACAAGATGTTAAGGGATTAGATCAGAAGTACCCAGATAGAAAAACGTTGGAAAAGTTTTACCCTGAATTGAGAAAACTCGCGGAAACAAACGGTGATTTCATTACACCGGAGAGTGTCTATGACGAATTGGGTTTAGCAAAACCGGGTATTGAGACAGGTCTCGCTATTTTTGAGGAGTTAAAGTTGCTCGAACGGAATGATGAGGGTATAAAACTTTTAACGCCCGCCGGAAGGAAGTTAGACACATCGGAAATCTATCGTAAAGGGAAGAAACTGAAAAAGGAAACAGAGGATTTTCGAGATTTTCAACTTGAGTGTTCTGTTGAAAAAATTTGGGAAGAGATATTGGGAAAACTGAATGTGGACGGTGAACAGATATTGCGCGAAGTTAACACTAATGAGATGTACGCAAGCGTTTCGGAAATGGAGCATGATCAGCAACCTATAGAGACTGTTGAAAATGATAGTGAAGCGGATGACAAAGATGCTGAAGCAAGTCAGACATCCAAACCTGCACGCGCAAATGCTAAGGTAAATGAGGAGCAGGTTAAGGACATCCGGGCACGAAGCACAGCCGGTGAATCAAACAGTGAACTTGCTAAAGAATTCGACCTATCGCCTACTGCTGTCTGGAATATCGTACAGCGAAAAACGTGGAAAGACGTGGAGTAACGATCAATTGCTAAGCGATGCCGGAGAAATAGCAAAATCCAGAAATCAAGAAATTTTATAGTCTCAACGCAACGCACTGAAAAACGATCGCTGGAAAGTTTCCAATAAACATCGGTCTCCTTCCAGCGAGCATAAGGTCTTATGATACTATTTGCGTATTAACATCTTGCGCGTTGCGGTGAAGTCGCCTGCTGTTAACGTATAGAAATACACGCCGCTTGCAACAGGTTCACCGACAGCGTTCCTGCCATCCCAATACGCCGCACGGCTCCGACTGTGATACATCCCCGCACGTTGATGCCCTAAGTCCAAGTCCCGCACAACGCGTCCTTGGATATCGTAGATCATTAGTGTGACATCCGCTGACTCTGATAGTTGATACGGTATCCATGTTTCTGGATTGAAGGGATTTGGATAGTTCGGTAGCAGTGCTGCCTCCTTTGGTGTCAACGCAACAAGGAGTTGTTGCAGTGCTAAGATGCCGCGTTGAAAAGTAGGATCTGTTAGGTTCACTTGCCGTGCCTCATGCAACCACTGCTGCACCTGTGCAGGTGTCGGCGTGATTCCCAGATCGTGATGCCATAGAGAAGGCGCAGCCGCACCGCTACCAAATACTCCAGCGACTAAGACGAGGTCTTGAATATTCACGACTCCATCTTCGTTTACATCCGCGACATTTTGACCGGTTTGTCCGAAATTTCCTGCAATCCGTACCAAATCCTGGATATTAACGATCCCATCCCCGTTCACATCCTCCAAGTGCTGCGAGAGAGAGGTTATATCAATCGGAAATATTCTCTCTGTGAAGTTTCCATTTACATCTATAACCTGAAGAATCACAGTGTCATTGTCCGATGTCAGTTGCGTCGTGATGAATGTGGTAGTAGGACCGCTGCCACTTACGGACTTACAATCAAGAATATATTGATCTAAGTAGTCCTGCTCTTCTGCGTAATCTCTATCTGCAAAGTAGCCTTCCTCTAATGTTGTACCGATTAGTCGTGCCTGATGAACGCCATCGGGATCCGTTATTGTAAATCGGAGACGGATTCCTTCCGGGTCAACTGCGCGAGGGGGCCACATTTCAATTGTTGCAGACTCATTGAACAAGGGTGTCTCGGTGTTAAAGTAAGGGTGGACGTTGAACCATTCGGCAGCACAAGCAGAGGAAATCATTAAATCTACAGCGGGGTTGGGATGGTTGCGGTAATCGTGTTTCAATCCAAAAGCGTGACCGATTTCATGGGCTACCAGCCAAAGTCCAAAATCCCCATCCAAACATTCTTCAGAGGCAGTGAGATTTACAACCCCGCCATGGTCCCAATTACCACCCGTGCCACAGTGAAGACCATCAAGTATTTCGCTAAAATCCATAAAAGCCATGTAGATATTTTGGGTGGGATCGAAACCTGCTTCTCTGATTTCGTCCCAAACTACCCACTTGTCCTGCTGATCATAATACGCATCCGTGAATTTCCCTGCGATATGATGCACCACTGCTTTGCCACTTTCATCGGTTTCATACTTAAAGGTTTTCCTACCGTACCCGTGTTTTTCCATCATGTCGGCAAAAAACGTCTGGGTACCTTTGACCCACCCCTCTATTTTGTTATTTATATTGAATTGTACAGTGCGGTCGCTTGGAAGAAAATAGATTAAGCGTACAGTGTTTGGTGGGGGTGTTGATTCTAAACGGTTTTTGATGTTCTGAACGCGAACCATACCGCCTTCACCACCACTGGCGAGGAATGTACCATCGGATGAGAAAGCAACGCCTCTAATCCAACCGGTATGCCCCTGCAGCGTGGCTATTTTTTGACCACTCGCAACAGACCAGAGCACGACTTCTCCTGCGCCACCACTTGCAAGCACTTTGCCGTCAGCAGAGAAATCAACAGCCGCAACCCCATTAGGACGAATTGTCCCAAGGAGTTCCCAATTTGAGACATCCCACAACTTGATTTCTCTACCCCATGAAGAACTCGCTAACGTCCCGTTGTCCGGAGAAAATTTAACAAAGTTGATATCTGAAGTATGCCCTTCTAAGATTGCGGCAATTTGTTCACGCTCAACATCCCAGACTTTCACAGTGGTTCCTACGCCGTCATCTGTAGCGAGGTAATTTCCATCGTCTGAAAAAGCAGCTGTCCACACCCAGCGGTCGTGTTGAAGTGTAGCAATCTCAGTCTGATTGCTGATATCCAATAACTTTGCATGCCTACCCGAGGCAGCCAGCAGCTGCCCATCAGGGTGAAATACTACCGTATGGATCGAATAAGGCATTTGGATTGTAATAGGTTCAGGGGGCTCAATATTTTGCCACTGTGAGACATCCCATATTTTAATGGTTCTATCTTCACTCCCACTCGCAAGCAGCCTGCCATCTGGAGAGAACGCGATCGAATTGACTTTTTCCTGATGCCCACTGAGCGTTTTCACGGTATCCGTCTGCCAGTTCCACAGTTTGATAGTGTTATGCCCACCAGCACTCGCAATAACAGCGTTATTCACTGGGGAAAATGCTACCGATTGGATAGAGCCACCGTGATCAAAGGTGATGACCTCTTCGGCAAAACCGAAGTGGATAAAGTGAAATAAAACAACTCCTATAAGGAACACGCGTGCGAATTGCATTCTAAAACTCCTTTTGAATACGTGAGTTTGATAAAAGTGGGATGCTGGGTTTCGCTTAGGCTTACAACCAGCAACTTGGGTTACGGTAAGTCGAATTTTATTGTTTAAAGTTTCAAACAACAAAGCCTATACCTAACTAATATTATATGGTATCTTTAGGAAAAAAGCAAATAAATTAGGACTTACGCACGACTTCTTAAAGTCCCCCTACCCTCCTGATAGAGGGGTGTTTTGCTGGGGTGTTCTTTTAGGGGAGTTGGGGGATTTAGGGGGTTTTAAATATGGAAAATGTAGAACTTTCGTCTGAGTTTCTGATTATCAGAGATATTTCGTTCACGTTTGTATCAAGGCGCAGCGTGACCGTGGGAAGATCGATAGTAAGCACCGCTACTTTTAGCTCCGCTGAACAAATTCTCACAGGGGACCGTTTCTATCAATTGTCTATAGCATTAAGAATATTCTGCAGGAACCTATCTTTCGGCATCGCTCCTGTGAAACGTCCGATGACCTCTCCATCCTGAAATACGATATAAGTTGGGGTGGCTCGGATTTGATACCTTTGTGGTATTGTATTATTTTTATCAATGTCTATCCTTGCAATCGTGAAGGTGTCTTGGTTCTCTAATCCGACTTCGGAGACAACTGGCTCCATCATACGGCAGAAGGGTCACCATTCCGCATAAAACTCAACCACGACAGGGAGTTCCGATTCGAGGACAACTGTATCGAATGTCGCATCGTCGACGAGAATGGGGATCTCTGAGGGCTCACCGACAGGCGGGAACGTAATCGTGTAACCGATCTCATTACCGGCAGTGTCGATGGCATGTACCTCAATAATATAAGTAAACCCGCTCTCCAGTGCTTTCGCGTAGCGGCGTTCAACGATCCCTTTATTGCCCTCAATTTTACCCGACCAACCGACATTGGTCCCCGCTGCTGTGAAGAGTATAACCTGACCGATTGCCGGTTCGTTGAACGTGATTTCAAACCGTGTCGTGTTTTGAGTCGGTTGCGGCTCAATGTTGCCGTCGCTATCCATGGCGATTACATTCGTAATCTGAGGCGGCTCAGTATCAGGTTCGCGAACGGTATACCGGAGTGTTTGTGTGCCATCTGCCCAAGTGACGACCAAGACAAGCGTCCCTGGGTCAAAGGGACCTGATAGTGTCACTGTGTTATCAACGACCGTTGCGACTCCTGTACTGGTGGTAAAGGCTTCTGGCGTACTATCGAAAATGAGGACGATTGTATCGTCGATCTCTAGCTCCGATTCAGGTTCTGGGTCCGCACTGACGAACACCGCAGGAGGCCTGACAGTTTCGCCAATATGGTTCGCGACAAACACCAAATCAAGAATATTGACAGTACCATCGCCGTTGACATCTGAGTTCAGAGGCTGCTCTGCGGTGGATGTCGCACCCAAGTCCGCGGCAACCCGTACCAGATCCAGGATGCTTATCGTTCCATCAGCGTTGACATCAGCTGCCCTCAAGGCATCAATATCCGTCCCTTTTTCGGCGTAACTTGCTGCGAAAACGGATAGTGTTAAACTGAGTGTTAGCAATGAACAGATCAATTTTCTCATCGGTTTCTCTCCTTATAGTAGGACTTACGCAAATCGCTCTTTTGTCCGATATGCTGTAACTATAGAAAATATTACTTCGCTATCAACATCTTACGCGTAGCAGTAAAATCGCCAGCAGTCAACGTATAGAAATACACGCCGCTTGCGACACGCTCGCCCACTTCATTGCGTCCATCCCAATACGCCGCACGGCTTTTGCTCTGATACATCCCTGGGTGCTGATGCCCTAAATCCAAAGTCCGCACCTCGCGCCCTTGGATGTCGTATATTGTTAGTGACACATCCGCAGGGGTCGCCAACTGATACGGTATCCACGTCTCCGGGTTGAACGGGTTGGGGTAGTTCGGGAGCAGTGCCGTCTCTTTTGGCGTGAATGCTGCGAGCAGCTGCTTTAGGAAGCGGATCCCTCTTACGGAAGTTGCATCTGTGAGGTTTGCTTGCTGTGCTTGTGTGAGCCAGTGCTGTACTTCTTCCTGTGTGAGGTGCGCTGCACCCTGTTGACGCAGGGCAGCAGGTGCCGCTGCGACTTCTCCGATTGCGGCAGCGACGGCGACGAGGTCTCGAATGTTGACTTCACCATCACCGTTGACATCGGCATCATTTTCACCGGCTTGCCCGATTGCGGCAGCGACGGCGACGAGGTCTCGGATGTTGACTTCACCATCACCGTTGATATCCGCAGCGATGCGCGGGGGTTCGGGTATAAATCCCCACAGCAAAATTGTGCCATCATCACTCCCGCTTGCGATAGTGTTGCCATCCGGACTGAACGCTACACTACGGACAGTACGCGCATGTCCAGTGAGGGTGTGTATCTCCGTCCCAGTCTCAACATTCCACAGACGGAGCGTGTTCTCATCATCACCACCCACACTTGCGATAGTGTTCCATCCGGACTAAACACTACGCTATAGACCCAAAACGTATGTCCAGTGAGGGTTTGGATGGGGTCGCCTGTGTGTGCGTTCCACAGACGGATCGTGTTATCATTACCCCCGCTTGCGAGCGTGTTTCCATCCGGACTAAACACTACACTACGGACAGCATCCGTATGCCCGGTGAGGGTACGTATCACTCTTCTGCCTGCCTGAACGTCCCACAGACGGATCGTGTTATCATAACTCCCACTTGCGATAGTGTTTCCATCCGGACTAAACGCTACGCTATAGACAGCATCCGTATGTCCAGTGAGGGTTTGGATGTGGTTGCCTGTATGTGCGTCCCACAAGCGGAGCGTCCAATCCACACTGCCCGATACGATCATGTTTCCATCCGGGCTGAACGCCACGCTACTGACAGCATCCGTATGTCCAGTGAGGGTTTGGATGGGGTCGCCTGTGTGTGCGTTCCACAGACGGATCGTGCTATCCCCGCCACTTGCGATCATGTTTCCATCCGGGCTGAACGCTACGCTATTGACCCAATACGCATGTCCGGTGAGAGTGCGTATCTCCGTGCTTGTCTCAACGTCCCACAGACGGAGCGTGTTATCACGACCCCCATTTGCGAGCGTGTTGCCATTCGGACTGAATGCTACGCTACTGACCCCATGTGTATATCCGGTGATGGTGCGTATCACCGTGCCAGTCTCAATGTCCCACAGACGGAGCGTCTCATCATCACTCGCACTTGCGAGCGTATTTCCATCTGGACTAAACGCTACACTTACGACAGAACCCGTATGTCCAATGATGGTGCGTATTGTTCTGCTTCTATGTGCGTCCCACAGCAAGACTGTGCCATCACTACTGCCTGATGCGAGCGTGTTGCCATCCGGACTGAATGACACACTACTGACAGCATCCGTATGTCCGGTGAGGGTGTGTATCTCCGTGCCTGTGTGAACATCCCACAGACGGAGCGTCTCATCAAATAATCCACCTGCACTTGCGAGCGTGTTGCCATTCGGACTAAATGCTACACTACGGACAGGACCCGTATGTCCGGTGAGGGTGTGTATCTCCGTGCCTGTGTGAACATCCCACAGACGGAGCGTGTAATCCGAACTCGCACTTGCGAGCGTGTTGCCATTCGGACTAAACGTTACGCTTCCGCCACCCCCTGTGAAAGTGCGTATCTCCGTGCCCGTCTGAACGTCCCACAGACGGAGCGTACGACCTCCACTTGCGATAGTATTGCCATCCGGACTGAATGACACACTATAGACAGCATCCGTATGCCCAGCGAACCTTTGCAGAAGTTCTCCCGTGTGAACGTTCCACAGACGGATCGTGTCGTCCCACCCCTCACTTGCGAGCGTGTTGCCATCCGGACTAAACGCTATCGTTCCGACATAACGCCCATGTCCAGTGAGTAGGTCAAGTTCCTTGCCTGTTTTCGCGTCGTAAATCCAAATACCGAGAGTGCTCACAACGGCGAGACGCGTTCCATCCGGTGAATACACGACTTCACTTACGCCTCTTCCTTTACCAAGTCTTGCCTTAGCATCTTGCGGTAAATCCCATTCTGACGTATTTACCGCCTCAGCGAGATGTGTCAGTTTAGGTGTGAGATCCCATAAAATTGTGCCATCGCTACTGCCTGATGCGAGCGTGTTTCCATCCGGGCTGAACGCTACGCTATAAACATCATCCGTATGTCCAGTGAGGGTTCGGATGGGGTCGCCTGTACGTGCGTTCCACAGACGGATCGTCTCATCATCACTCGCACTTGCGAGCGTGGTGCCATCCGGACTAAACGCTACGGTATTGACGGAACTCGTATGTCCAGTGAGAGTGCGTATCTCTGTGCCAGTCTGAATGTCCCACAGACGGATAGTCCTATCCGAACTCGCACTTGCGAGCGTGTTTCCATCCGGGCTGAATGACACACTACGGACATCATCCGTATGTCCGGTGAGGGTGCGTATCACTGTGCCAGTCTCAACATCCCACAGACTGATGGTGTTATCACTATTCGCGCTTGCGATAGTATTTCCATCTGGGCTGAACGCGACGCTACTGACCCAACTCGTATGTCCGGTGAGAGTGCGTATCTCGGTGCCGGTCTCAACGTCCCACAAGCGGATCGCGTAATCATCACCGCCACTTGCGATAGTATTTCCATCCGGACTAAACGCGACGCTACTGACAGAACTCTCGTGTCCATTGAGGGTTCGGATGGGGTCGCCTGTGTGTGCGTTCCACAGACGGATCGTATTGTCCCAACCGCCTGATGCGAGCGTGTTGCCATCCGGACTAAACGCCACGCTATAAACATCATGCTTATGTCCATTGAGGGTTCGGATGGGGTCGCCTGTGTGTGCGTCCCACAGACGGATCGTGTCATCGTCACCTTCACTTGCGATAGTATTTCCATCTGAGCTGAATGCCATGCTACGGACAGAACCCGTATGTCCGGTGATAGTGCGAATCTGTGTGCCGGTCTGAACGTCCCACAGCAAGAAGGTGCCATCGCCACTGCCTGATGCGAGCGTGTTGCCATCCGGGCTGAATACTACACTACGGACAGAACCCGTATGTCCGGTGAATGTTCGGATGTGGTTGCCTGTATGTGCGTCCCACAGACGGAGTGTGTTATCACGACCCCCACTTGCGATAGTGTTGCCATCCGGACTGAATGACACGCTATTGACCCCTTGTGTATGTCCAGTGAGGGTGCGTATCTCGGTGCCAGTCTCAACGTTCCACAGACGGATGGTGCTGTCCGAATAATCACCGCCACTTGCGAGCGTGTTTCCATCTGGGCTGAACGCGACGCTACTGACAGACTCTGTATGTCCAGTGAGGGTGTGTATCTCGGTGCCGGTCTCAACGTCCCACAGACGGAGCGTCTTGTCCCGACTGCCTGATGCGAGCGTGTTGCCATCTCGGCTGAACGCCACGCTATTGACCCCTTGTGTATGTCCAGTGAGGGTGTGTATCTCGGTGCCGGTCTCAACGTCCCACAGACGGAGCGTGCTGCTGTTCCAGTGCCCTTGACTTGCGAAAGTGGTGCCATCTGGACTGAATGCTATGGAGTGATGTTTCGAAGATCCCGCGATCGTCCACGGACGTTTTCCCGTGTGAACGTTCCACAGACGGATCGTGCCGTCTCCAATCGTCCCTTTTCCATCCGGACTGAACGCTACACTAAAGACATCAGAACCCCTATTTCCCTCAATCAGGTCCAGTTCTTCACCCGTTTCTGCGTCGTAAATCCAAACGCCGGCGGTGCTTGCGACTGCCAAAAGTGCCCCATCGGGGGAATAAGCCAATTCTTGTACCGAACCTTTACCGAGCCATGCTTTCGCACCTTTGGGTAGATACCACTGTGTGTAATCTTGGGCAAAGGTGCTTGAGAGACAGACCGTTGAGATTAGCAATACTATTAGACAGGTGAAAAAGCGTCTTGTTTTCATTTAAGGTCTCCTTTTTTTATTACTATTTATAGTTTGTATCAAATGACCCCATGATTTATACTAATAGTATGCGTTACCCTAACAAGTAGATGTATTGGCATCACCGATAATCTACTCATGGAGGTCAAGATGAATCGTAAGATGGACACCGCCTACGGTATCAACCGACTCGAATCCAAGAACGCAAGAGCCGCCATTATCCAGAAGATTTCAGCAGACTTTAACCTTATGCCTATCGTCGCTGAAGCCTACTATAAGCAGATTTCCACCTATTTTGAGCAACACGCTGAGGTCCAACTGACATCCGGACAAATCTGCTATGAGGCAGTCGCTGCGGAGGAACCGGCAGGTAAACACATCGCTTTAGCAAAAAAAGTCTCCTGTCGGTTGACCCTCAATGATATAAACGCTGATCTTGAAACCTTAGCGACTTACGGACTCGCAGGTCTCAGACGGCACCGCATCCTCCGATTGACCAAAGAGACTTATGACCAAGATGCATTGCTCAGTTATGAGGATTTAGCCGTCTTATTAACCACCAGTCCTGCTACCGTCAAACGCGACATCCGACACTTGAAGCAGGAGGGGTATTTCGTGATGACGCGCGGAGCGAAACACGACATGGGGCCCGGCACGTCTCATAAGACTCAGATCTTGGAGTTGTATTTCAAAGCGTATACCTTCACCGAAATTGAGCAGAAGACGAACCACTCTGAACGGGCGGTCTACCGCTACTTGAAAGACTTCACACAAGTTGCTACGCTGCATCATCAAGGGTTTCCTGACGCACAGATACGGCTCATCACACACTTCTCTGACCGACTCATACGCGAGTATCTCTCGCTGTATCAGGAATACCGGAACACCGACCGGATGACCGAGCTCCTTCACCCTGAACCCATTGCGAAAAAAAAGGAGAATCTCTCATGAGCAAACCTCAGACGCGCACCGCCATCAACGAGAAGAAGTTCAGACGCATCAACGATAAATCCCTACGACAGTTGCTGATCCATCGCTTTCTCAATGACTACGGGTATGACAAAGGCGAGGTCACTGCGACGGCTATTGTTGATGATATTCTCAAGACCGTTGAAGACTATTTCGTGATTACCCTCCCTTTAGAGAAACTCGCCACGGGCGACCAACTCCCTGATGAACGATACCTCAGGTATGGACAACTTGTTTGGATGGCAGTGCCGATTGATGAATATCCTGAAAAAGGAAAAGCCATCATCAAAACACGTATGAAACCGATCATCCTAACTTACCTCGCTACAGAGGATATTGAATCCTTTCGCAACGGTTTTACCTCACGACAGCTGCGGATCAATCGCTTGGTTCGTTGGTGTCATCAGGCTTATGACCAAGGCGCATTATTGACCCATCTTGACTTAGCTGTCTTGCTGAATGTCTGTGATGCGGTCATCAACGATTATGTCAAAGAATGGCAAAATAATAGTGGACAACTCTTGCCGACTCGTGGCAATATCCATGACTTATCGGGTGCTATCACCCATAAGAAAGAGATCATAACGCTCTATCTTCAAGGACATCTAACACCTACTATTGCTGCGAAAACCAAGCATTCTAAGGAAGCCGTTGACCGATACATTCGAGATTATGAGTCCGTCAAAGTCGTTCGCAAGGCAACCGCAGATATTGATAAAATCTCACAGATTACGCGACGTTCTAAACGCGTCATCTCTCAATATCTTGACCTGATTCCGCAGCACCAACTCCAAACCATGGATGCAAACCTTGCTAATTCATCTACAAACGATGAAGCGACACCCCAAGGAGAAGCCCAATGAGACTCTTGACATCCCCTACGGGTTTTGCTATACTTTTAACATGTTTATCGCTAAACGCATCATTTCTCAAAGATGATGCCAGCGAACTCAACTTAACCCACTCAGAAACGATTGCTGGGAACCTAATAAACATCAGCACTCCAGCTATCCTATGGTCATTTGATACTATTTCTGTATTAGGAGTTTTCGCGTGGCGGTGAAATCGCCGGCGGTGAGGGTATAGAAATAGACACCGCTTGCGACGGGTTCACCAACTGCGTTTCTGCCATCCCAATACGCTGCACGGCTTTTGCTCTGATACATCCCTGGGCGTTGATGCCCTAAATCCAAAGTCCGCACGACGCGCCCTTGGATGTCGTATATTGTTAGTGACACTTCCGCCGGGGTTGCTAACTGATAGGGTATCCACGTTTCTGGGTTGAACGGGTTTGGATAGTTCGGTAGTAGTGCTGTCTCTTTTGGTGTGAGTGCCGCTAAAAGACGTTCAAGGTACGCTATACCTTGTTGGAACATCAAAGAACCGTCGTCTTCGATTCGCGCCAGTGCTAACCACCCTTCAACGGTTGTCCGGTCAAGACCTTCTAACTTCGCAATGATAGCCGGGGCAGCAGCATCTGTTGACTCCCCAATATGTTTTGAGACAAGGAGCAGGTCGAGGATATTAATAATACCATCACCGTTAACATCTGCCCGTGGAGATGCTGATGCCGGCTCTCCGATGTAATGTGACACAGAAACCACATCCACTATGTTAACTTGACCGTCCCGATTTACGTCCCATGCGGGGTATTCAGGTGCTGGTGGCTCTACCGTATAAGGTGTAACGTCCCAGAGCAGCACCGTGCCGTCCTCACTCCCGCTTGCGAGTGTGTCCCCATCCAAATTGAACGCTATACTCCGGACAGGAGCCGTATGTCCTGTGAGGGTGTGCTTACTTTCGCCTGTTTTGACATCCCACAAAACCACCGTCCCACCCCCAGTAGCGGTCTCACCGCCAGTAGCGAGCGTGTTGCCATCCGGACTGAACACTACGCTATAGACCGCCAGTCTGCCATAGTACGAGTGCGTAGGAAGTGGGAATGTTTGTTTGATTTCATCGAAGGCGAGATTCCACAAATTCGCACCTCCTCCACCCCCACCTGCGATTGTTTTTCCATCGGGACTAAACGCTATGCTATGCCCTGGGATTCCGACTGTGTGCGTGTTTTCGCCTGTTTCGACATCCCATAAATACACACCTCCGCCGCGAGGGCGTACTCCGCCACCTGCGATTGTTTTTCCATCCGGACTGAACGCTACGCTATGGACAGACCCCCAATGATGTGCGAGTGTGTGCGTGCTTTCGCCTGTTTCGACATTCCACAAATGCACCGTGCCGGCCGAATTGTACGTATTTCCACTTCCGCCACTTGTGAGTATTTTCCCATCCGGACTAAACGCTACGCTATAGACCCAAAACCGATGCCCTGTGAGGGTTTTCTTTTCTGCACCTGTGGCAGCATCCCACAACCGCACTGTGTTGTCATTACCTGCAGTTGCGATTGTTTTCCCATCCGGACTAAATGCTACGCCATGGACCAAATACACATGCCCTGTGAGGGTTTTCTTTTCTGTTCTTGTTTCAACATCCCACAACCGCACTGTGATTTTCTTATCTGTCTGGTCCATCACCCCGCTTGCGAGGGTCTGCCCATCTGGGCTGAACGCTACGCTATGTACCTCAGACGTGTGCCCTGTGAGCGTTTTCTTTTGTGTGCCTGTTTCGACGTCCCACAAAAGCACTGTGAAGTCCAAATCCACACTTGCGATTGTTTTTCCATCCGAACTAAACGTTACGTCTGGATATTGGAAAGTGTTCCATGCCAGAACCGTATCTCCTGTAAGGGTGTGCTTGGTTTCGCCTGTTTCGATGTCCCACAACCGCACCGTGTTGTCGCTACTCCCAGTAGCGAGTGTTTTTCCATCCGGACTGAACTTTATGCTTTTGACCTCACGCGTATGTCCTCTGAGCCTGTGCTTGGTTTCGCCGGTGTCAACATCCCACAACCGCACCGTGTTGTCGCTTCCACCGCCTGCGATTGTTTTTCCATCCGGACTAAACGCTATGCTATTGATGCCCCCGTTATACCCCGTAAAGACTTTCATTTCTACGCCAAAGGAGACACTCCATAAACGCACCAGGCCGCCTCCACCCGCAGTTGCGATTGTTTTTCCATCCGGACTAAACGCTATCCTTTTAACCGAACCTGTTGGAACGGGATTCTTTTCTGTTCCTGTGTCAACATCCCATAAACGCACCAGGTCGCGATCCTCCGTAGTTGCGATTGTTTTTCCATCTGGACTAAATGCTACGCCATAGACCGAACCTGTTGTAAGCGTATGCTTTTCTGTTCTTGTGGCAACATCCCACAAACGTACCGTGTTGGCCGTACCGTACAAACGATTACCCGTTGCGAGGGTTTTGCCATCCGGACTGAACGCTAAGGTACTGACACCATACTTATTCCCTCTGAGGAAGCCTACTGCTTGATAGGTCTTCGCATCATAGAGCCAAACACCTGCCCGCCCGGCTGTTGCAAGCAATGAGCCATCCGGTGAATATGCGATGTGATGTATATTACCTTTACCGAAACGCGCTTTGGCATCCTCCGGTAAATTTAATACGGATATCCCTTGGGGCGGAACGGTTGTAGTTGTATTGGTGGGTCGAACTTTAGACAGGATGGGTACAACTCTTATGGCTTCCTCTATTAAGCGCTTGTCCTCGGCAGTGACTCGACCATCACCGTTGACATCTGCAGCTGCGTTGAACCCGCCTGCTTCAAAAGTATCACCGTGCTCCATGATATCTTCTATGATGGCTACATCAGATTTGTCCACTTGGCCATCACGATTGATATCATAAATCAACCATATTGGCTGCGTTGAAGCACCCGTAAAACGGATAGGAGCATTTCCTTTTGGGTTATAAACATCAAGGTGAAGGAAATCATTAGGACTTAGACCGATGGAAAGATCGACATCAGTGATTTTTACGTAATTCGATCCTTGAATATACTGATTACTAACCCCAGAACTCTCCACTATAGTCTTGAGATGAGTGTTTAAGAGTTTCAATTCTAAAGGCTGCGCGGCTTGTGTTGGTGGAATCGTGGTCCCTGGTGTTGGGGCTAGGGGGAATACTTCCCCATTATTCCCCCACGAAATTGCAACAGAGAAATCAACGTGAGAGCTAGTCCTATTCGGATACTTGTTTTCAGCGTTTAAGTAACCAGCCGGAAAGTTATACCCGAGCAAGGCAGGCGTAATTCTAAAACGCTTTGTGGCGCCCGGCTGCACCACGTCGCCGAAGATGATGTTATCCGCTCTGACGAGCCCTGCACCGTATTCATTATCAGGTTCTTGGGGTATCGTAAAGCCTCGTTTTGCGCCACGCACTATTGCGGATTTAACCTCGTCAGGGCTGAAATTCCACTCACCAGCACTGTTTTTCCCAACAGCATCAAGAATTAACGCTGCGACACCGGAAACATGAGGGGCAGCGAGACTCGTACCCATGTGGTACTTGTAATCATTACCAGGTCCAGGTGCTACTTCTGCCGGTGGCGGTATTGCCACCTCAATGTTACCAGGTGCTACTACTTCCGGTTTAATTAATCCCGTGTCAGAAGGACCTTGACTGGAATAAAAAGTACTGACATTAAAGTTATCCACAGCGCCAACCGTGATAGCCTTCTCGCTGTATCCAGGGACCATGACTGTTTTTTCTTCGTTAGGGTGTAAAAATTCAGGCGATTTTACTGTATCATCTCCGGGCTCTAACCAGACTTCATAATCTTGGTCACTGTGAAGAACAGGTCCCGTTACCTCAACGGTATATACCGTGTTCGGAGATACTGGGATTTTTACCTGCTCGTAGTTGGAGACTGTTTCTGTCTCACAATCAGTACCATTACCACTAACGGTATCCGACACTCCTCCGTAGTTGGCTGGTTTAGTATCTACTACCAAGTCTAAATCATTATTGTTTGATGATTTTTTATCCCAAGATAAGGTAATCGTAACTTCATCTTGTTCTTTACTATCAAAGTCATGCGTATTATAAGGAACGTTCCCGCTTCGAATCCCGCTTGGGTGCCCGCTTAGGAATTTACCACTTGCACGCCAAGTAGCCTCATTACCCGCAGATACTACAACGACGACCCCGTATCTTTCTACCTCGGTATCAATTAAACAACTCATCGGATCCAACCCGCGCCTACCATATTTAACGGGGGACCATCCTAAACTTATATTGACAACGTGAGCTTTATGAGCGGCATCATCAATAATAAGACGACGATCCCCAGCAGCCCACCTAATTGCATCCATTACTTCGCCATACGCTCCAGCATTTCCTTGTGTTTCAATACCACTATCTGTGGCTGTATCTTCTCTTGACTTAAACCAATTCGCGTAAGTAGCATCAAGGAAGTGTACTTCTGGAGCAACCCCAATCTTTGCCTTCTGTACGTCATTTGCGCCAATAACACTTGCTACTGCAGTGCCATGATTTTCAGGCTGCCCGTCAGTAACCCATGGACCTCTTTCATCCGTTATTCTGTCTTTTGTAATCGCATCATGTGTGTTGTATATACCATCATCAACAACAGCAACAATGACACCCTTTCCGGTAACACCGAGTCCATTGGGAGGCGGTTTATGAACCTTATCGGCTCCGATTTGTGGGATACTGTCAGCAAGTGCTAAACGTCCTTTGCTATCCGGCCATATTTCCGTGATGAATGGGAGTTTTATCAAAGCAGCGATGTTTTTAAGGGGAACGGAAACGGCTGCACTGTTAATAATTTCGTACGTATAACGTACCTCACCCTGCAGCCGGTGAATCGCCGCCATTTCACCTATACCGATAGGCGCGTGAGACCTAATGATAACAGAGATGTGCCTTTCTGCGATAAAATCACGGATAATCTCCGCGGCTTTCTGATAGAGTACAGGTTTATTTTCTGGACGTATTGACGGGTTTTGGCTCGGAGAACCGGCATCCAACGCTGCTCCAAAATAAACGGTGTTGACAATTCTATCGAACTCTTCTCGGAGCAGGAAGTGGATATCCGTTTGCTGTTCTAACAGCACGGGTCCCCGCAGTTTGTAATGGTCCGATTCAGAAAGTGTGTGCAGGTTTAAACCGCGGTTAATCTCTTCACCCACCACCGCAAACGCTATCTTACTGCGTAGAATGTTATCTGTGAGAGGCGGCTTTCCAACTGTAGTTTGTTTAGTGTTTGCTATCTGTAGAGATAACAGCGTGAGAGCAATAATTCCGAAACCGAGTATTAACCGATAAGCATTTCTCATGATCTTTCTCCTTCGATTTTGATAAAGGTTAATTTATTAATTCGGTAATGTTAGAACGTGCGATGAATCGCACTACTACGAACCTGCCCGTTTGTAGTAGGGCAATTCATTGCCCGTTAATTACCGGTCTGATATTTCTCAAAAGTTTTCCTAAAGCCGTAATTATCAAGGTTCTTTAGGGTTAGGTTTATGAAAATGCGCCATGAACTCTATGAGCATCTGTCTTTCTCCAGTGAGCTGCAGTTGTATTTGATGAAATGTGCGTCGCTCTGAGATGCTAATTTGTAGCAACATCAGATAACTCATAACTTTTATACCGAGACTCACATAGGCCCCGTGTCTGCTTTCAAGACTCATGGCGGAGACGCGTAAACTTGATTTCAAATACCGCCAAAACTGTTCAATACCGTGGTGTTGTGCCCAAATCCTTAGTGCCTCGCAGGTGCGCAGGGGTTTGCCAAAGACTAAGAGTGTGCGTATTTTTCGGCGATCTCGAAAGAAGATGATGACACAGTTGCCGAAAGTTGGACTTTCTGCTTTGAGTCGGCAAACAGGTTTATCGCAGCCCCATTGATCTTCAGACAACTGTATGCGTTTTTTATGCGCCGAAAGTTTCGCCTTTCTATCGCCGATACGCATGACATAGTTGTTTTTGCCGTGAACCAATATAGAAGTAAATCCGAAATCCGATAAGGCATCAACGAGTTTTCGACTGCCATACCATGAATCAAAGGTGATCGGATACTTTCTCAGATCAATGCCTTGGGTATCAAAGCACTCTAAGACTTCTTGGATCATAGCCATAACGAGACTCGGTTTATCTGTGTTGCCCCGTCCCTGTTTACTGACGAGACGCACGTCTAATGGAATCACGCGATCCCCAACGGTCAGTGTCATTCCTAAGACGTTCTGACACCAAATCGGGGTCTTGTGTTTCTTTGAGTAGTAGGTTGAAGTGTAAGCGAGCGTCTCCCCTTCACGAGGGAGGTTGCTATCATCAATGCTGAGGGTGATACGCCGCCGGGATTGTGTTGACGCACTCTTGCTTTCAGCGTCTTTGATGAAATCAACTGCCATCGCACACCCGAGTCGGAGGTTCAAAGCCTTTGCGTGATAGAGACTCAGAGCGGCAAGTCTTCGATAAAGACGTGCCTTCGGTAGTTTCAACGCATCAGCAACTTGATTCGGGTTGTAAAGTCCAAAGAGATGAGAAACGCACAGCAATACGAGCGTCTCAACGATTTGCTGAGTGATCCTCCGAAAGTAAGAAGAAAGAAGGTCTTGAAAAAAGATTGTAGATTTGATAAGGTGATACTGCATGAGAGGTCCTCCTAAGTGTTCACTGAAAGTGGTTCTTCTATGAACGATTAGGATGCCATCTCATGCGCTAAAAATCAAGCAACTTTTTCAAAACAGACGCATTTTCACTTCGCTATACCTACGATCTCGTGATTATTACTACCTCCTTGATAGATTTGAGAAATACCAGCCGGTTTATTTTCTTAAACTTCATACAGGTTATGCGAAAAGTAGAAACTTAGGTTTATTGTCCTAAATCAAAAATCCGATTTTAGCATCCCGCATGCGATGACATCTTCAAAGTTTCCATCTTTTTTAATATGTTGCCGGAGACACCCTTCATCGTGCATCCCGATTTTCGCGAGGACGCGCCCCGAAGCAAGGTTCCGTGTGTAGTAGTAAGCATAGATGCGATTCAATTTCAGCACTTCAAAACCATAAGCAACCACAGCACGTACCGCCTCAGTGGCATACCCCTGGCCCCAATAAGGTTTCCCGAGCCAATAACCGAGCTCGCCTTTCTCATGCTTTCGGTCAAGTTGTTCAAGTCCTATGGTGCCGATGAAGCACTTGTCAGTTATTCGCGCAATTGCGAAGTGCACACTTTTTCCTTGTTCAAACGCGTCGTGACAGAAACGAAACCATTCTTCAGCCATGCCGTCTTTGTATGGATAGGGCACAGAAGTTAGGGTTGACGAAACATCACGGTCGCCAGCGAGCCGTTGTACATCTGGTGCGTCCTCAAGCATAAAGGAGCGTAGGATCAGTCTTTCTGTGTGAAGCGTAGAAGCAGTTTTCATTTTCATAAAATTCCACTCCCTCCGAGAAAAAATTGGAACCTCATAGTGCGTACGCGTTCATGCCCGTTTTGGAAAATAAGTTCTGCCGTTGTGTCGTGTTTTCAAGCGTGCTTCTATTTTTCAGCGGCTGCGAATCAGTCGACTTCACCGAATGCGCCTGCGACGAGGACGAGGTCTTGAATGTTGACGATGCCATCACCGTTGACATCCGCCTCGTTTTCGCCAATTTGTCCAAGTGCGCCTGCGACGAGGACGAGGTCTTGAATGTTGACTTTATCATCGCGATTCACATCCGCAGCGGGCCATCCGACCGACCAGAGAAGGATTTTTCCGTCCGAACCCGCGCTTGCCAACGTCTTACCATCCGGACTAAAAGAGACACTATTGACGAAACCGGTGTGTGCCTGAAGTGTCCGTAGGTGCTCGCCAGTGATAACACTCCATAGGCGCACCGTCTGATCACCCGCGCTTGCCAGAATCCGACCATCCGGACGAAACGAGACGCTATTGACATCAAAGGTGTGTCCTTCAAGGGTATGTCGGAGCTCGCCAGTGATAACACTCCATAGGCGCACCGTCTGATCCAAACCCGCACTTGCCAGAATCCGACCGCTCGGATTAAAGGCAACACTTAAGACCGAATCGGTGTGTCCTTCAAGGGTATGTCGGAGCCTGTCAGTCGCAACATCCCACAGACGCACTGTCTGGTCCAAAGCCCCAATGGCAAGCATCCGAGCGTCCGGACTAAACGAGACACTTTGGATGCTAGTCCCCCAAGAAAAACGCACATCACTTGAAAGAGACCCACTTGCAACATCCAGTAGATTAATCCATCTACCACCCCCACCTGCAAACTTCCTACCCTCCGGACTAAACGAGACGCTTACGCGCCCAACGGATTCCGCCGAGCTCCATAGGTGCCTGCTCCATAGGAGCGTGCCAGTCGCAACATCCCATAGATAAACTATCCCGCCCGAATCCCCACTTGCCAACGTCTTACTATCCGGACTAAAGGAAATACTATAGACCGAATCGGCGTGTTCCACGAGGCGCGCGACCTCTTGATGCGTTACTGTATCGTAGAGCCAAACATCGCTGCTGCTTGCCGCCGCAAGAAGCTCCCCATCCGAAGAATAGGCTATATCATTTATTCCACCATCACCCAGATGCACAATCGTGCCTTCGGGCAGTGTCCATTTTAATTCTGTTGATTGCTGAGCGAAACCGAAGTGTTCCGAAACTGAAAATAACAGAATTGTCAAAAAAAAGTATCTGAGTTGCATAGGATTCTCTTCCTCCTTGTCGTCGTGTCGTTTATAGCACGTTCAAAAATGAATCTTCATCAAACCGCGCAGAAGTCTGTAGCGTTGCTGCGGCTTTACAGGTTTTGCAAAGATATTCAAACTGATGAGATTTGAAACTCACTAACAAAACCATTTACGTAATTCCTGAACTTCTCAGGTCCTGATGTCCAGGGCATCACCAATAAAGCCAGCACACGATTGCAAAGTAAAGTATAGATGCCCTATCATCAGTCAATCAAAAAAATCGGGGTATTTGGACGTTGCCTTTTCATACACATACCCAACAATTGCCAGTTGGGTGGAGACGGGAGGTAGCGGGACTACCCCGATAATCCGTCTCCAACGTCCAGTCGTAAGGATACCAGATTTTCCGAAGAAAATCGAGTAAAAGTTACGATGCTGCTTAAAATATCAGAGACATCAGGAGCGATGTATGATATACTTAAACACGCACTGGCAATCTCAGCTTGACAGTGCCGCGGTTCGGGAGACTATCCCTCTCGCCGAACCACCTATAAAGGATTTTACGGATGTCAAAACGGATTATAGCAGAAAAAAATATAAAATGCAACATTTTTTTATCTCAGCTGCTGCTGGCATTCAATTTTCCGATAATTCTGATTTCTATATCAGCATTTTTTGCGCGTGTAATCTATTTTAGCAAGATTCATGCCAAGCAAATTTGTCAAATATTCGGCATGAAAACGTCGATTCTGGCATAAGTATTGCAAGGAATAGCAATTGGTTTGTAAAAATCTGCACACGTTTTGCAAGAAAGCCCTAAATTTTATAGTAAAATCGAAAAATAAGTTTACACTTTCAACCCCCGGTAGGTTCGGTTTTGCGGTGTACGCACCCCGGTGAATGCCCATAAGGCATTCATACCGTTGATTCATGCGATCTGCATTCCTAACCGAACCGATGTTGAATGTCCAAGTAATTATAGAATCTACTATAAATCGGATGCGTCGGAGCGAACAGAGGAGACCAAGTTGTGAGAGAAGTATTGATAATTGATGACAATCAAAGTTCTGATGCCTTAGACTATTTCCTAAGGACCGAGGGGTATTCCCCTATCATCGTTGAGACTGTTGACGAAGGCTCGGAAAAAATTAACGCATCCGAAAATTTGAAAGTGGTCCTGCTCAATGTGGAATTGTCAGCGAGAAGAGGTCTGGATGCGTTACAGAAAATTAAACATGAACACCGACAGGTTATTGTAATTGTGATTGGAGCGGGGGTACAAACAGCGAGAAGAGCCCCCTCTCTGGGTGCCATGGAAGTTCTGTCTATACACACTGATATGGAAAATATCCGTAGGGCAGTTGACCGGGCGTTTAGCCGGATAGATAGCCGAGACAACACATTCTCATTTCCTGAAGAAGAAACTGAAGAAGAAGAGCCTGAGGAACAGTACGCTCTCGTTGGTGAGAGCGAAGCGATGTTTGAGTTGAATAGAGAAATTGGATGTTCCGCCTGCTTTAACATTTCAGTGCTGCTTGAGGGTGAAACAGGCACCGGGAAAGGGTTGGTTGCGCGCCTCATTCACAAAGAGAGTGAACGGGAAGACGCACCGTTTGTTTCAATTGATTGTGGCGCGGTGCCCCATGAACTTCGTGAAACTGAACTACTGGGGCATGAAAGAGGGGCATTCACGGGAGCAGAATCGGAACGCCCCGGCGCATTTGAACGGGCTGATGGCGGCACCCTTTTCCTCGATGAAGTCAGCAATATGAGCCCATCGCTACAAGAGACACTCCTCAATGTCTTGCAAGAAAGAGAGGTCCAACGCGTGGGCGGAACGCGGACACACAACGTGGATGTGCGCGTCATCAGTGCTACGCATCAGGAATTGCGGGAAATGGTTGATCAAGGGACATTTCGAGAGGATTTGTACTACCGCCTCTGTGGACATCAGATATCTCTGCCGCCCTTACGGAAACGGCTTGAGGATATTCCCTTACTGGTCACACATTTCCTGCAGCGTATTGCGACAGAAAACGAGAGGGAAAGGTCCGATATTTCTGAAGAAGCGATGGGATTGCTCCAAACGTATAACTGGCCGGGCAATGTTCGAGAGTTAGAGAGATGCCTCGAAAGCGCGACAGTCACTTCCCAAGGCGAGGTGATTATGCCGAGTGACCTCCCGCAAGAAGTCCGGACGTATCGTGACGATCAAGGTTCAGAGCGGAGCGAACCCGAAACCCGATCCTCGCAAACGCCAGAAACACCGATATATCGAAACCTGATTGATTTGCCGGTCATGGTGTTCTGTCAGTTTTTCTCTGAGGGACAGTTCTGTAGGTTTCTCTCTGAGGGAGCGCCAGGGATCACGGATCGCCAAATCGACGAGTGGTGGGAAGCGTTCTCTACCGATGGACGCGCCCGCGCCAATAGAGCGGAACGCGAAATTTATGACTGGCGACTCGAATATAATACGACTGACTTAGATATTCCAATCTTCTCGGACGAGTGGATTAAGCGGGTGATTGACGATGCTATCTCTCAGTTATCAAATCTTCGGCATAGTTCCGAACCCATAGAAGAAGCTGAGCCTATCAGTATAAAAGGAAGAACCCGCAAAGGCAGCCTGACTGCAGTGCTACACGAAGTCGTAAAAGGTTATGGCGGAGACAGAGAAAAAGCAGCAAGAGCATTGCGTATTCCCTCGCGCAGCTTGAGAGGTGGCTGTCGTATCAGCAGGAAGATGATGATTCACTTGTCACATCTATAGAGGCTTCGCGCCGGATCGGACAGTTTCCTTCTGACGAGATCAGAAAACTTCTTACAGAACCTATAAAACTCTTCATTTTGGAGAATTTCTCACGTCCAGCATGGCGAAACTTCAGTCTGAATGGTCAGAAGCAGGCTATTCACCTCGCTTTAAAAGTGCTATCTAAGCGTTTGGCTAAAGATCATGGCTGTATCTATTTCGGCGGGATGACTTTTGCGCAAATTGAATGGAATATCTATTGCCGGGCACCCTATTTGTATGCGAACCATGCTGAAGCCGCTGAAGCACTCAATGTGGATATAAGGACTTTCAGGAACTACTGGCCCGCGAACAAACCATTCCCAAGTCATCACACGCTTTTTAGGGGATAAAATTTGTGCCTACACATCTAATCCTGCGCAACGGATACGGGCGTTCCATCTTGTAACCGGTGTTGGTTGTCTACAATAACTTGCGTGCCTCTGGCGAGTTGTGAGGCAACCTCGATTTCACCGCTGTGAACGCCGCCGACGTTTACCTGTTTTGCGCGCGCTACGTTCCCTTCAACAACGAAAATAGTGCCGTTGCCGTTCTGGATGTTCAAGACCGAGCGCAACGGCAGCAGTTGCACGTTTTTCCGTTCACCCGTTTTGATAGAGATCGTAATAGCCGTGCCCGGTTTTAGGCTGTTTTGAGAATTCGGGACTGTCGCATGGACAAGCACAGTGTTGTTATCACGGTTAACGGTCGGACTGATGAAAGCAACCGTACCGGCGATGTTCCGAATACCGGCATCTGTGGAGATCAAGACGAGATCGCCGTTATTAATACGGGACGCATCTCCGGCAGGCATATTCCATTCCGCCTTGAGGGTATCGACTGCGACAACAGTGAACACCGGTTTTGCTGCAGGTGCTGAAACGAGTTGTGCATAATCTCCGACTTTCAAGTGTCGCGTTGCGATGACACCGGCAATCGGTGACTTAATCGTCGCGTCATCTAACTGTTCTTGTGCGAGTTTCAGCTGTTCTGTGGCTTGCCGCACGGCTGCTGTTGCGATTTCAATCTCTCGCTCCCAGGATTTTGCTTCTACAAGTTTTTGTGCTGTGTTGAGGTTCGCCTGCGCCTGATTAACGTCCGATTCCGCCGATGCGATCTCTCGTTCCCAACCGCGGCTCTCAACGATCTTCTGAGCGACAGCCAATTCCGCTTTCGCTTTCTCCACAGACGGGTGTGTCGCACCCTCTTTAAACTGTTCTGCCGTGACAACAGCCTCCTGATAACGCGTTTGTGAGACCTTAAAGCGTTGTTCCGCGGACTCAAGGTTGCTATCACTAACGTGTTGTTTATCGTGAAGTGCCTTCGTCCGCTCATAATCTAACTGGTTTTTATCGAGTTCTGTTTTTGCGCGTTCTAATGACTGTTGCGCGTTTATTTTTGAACGTTCTATGGATGCGATTGCCGACTGATACGTCGTTTCTGCTTGTGTCACTTGATTGCGGATGCGCATTTCAGCGAGAGATTTTGTCTCAACGAGTTTCGCCTGTGCTGCCATCAACGCTTCTTGCGCGTTCGCCAGTTGGGATTCGACACGCGCTTGCGCACTCGCTTCCGTCGTTGTGAGTTGTGATTGTGCACTGCTTAATGCCGATTCGGCGCGTATGACAGCGAGTGTCGCCTCTTTTGGGTCGCTCTGTGCAAGCACGTCGCCTTTCGCCACGCTCTGCCCGACTTTCGCATCGAAGGAAACAATTTTACCCGAAACATTGGCAAAAATATTGACTTCGGCGTTGGGTTGTAGATGTCCGGTGTAATCTTTCGTTGAGACAAAGGTCCCGCGTCTCGCTGTTATCGTGGACACGGTTACCGGTGTGGTTTGTGCTATTGCAAGACTCACACTGAAGCAGCAGATAACGAAAACCGATAGCAGCTGCGCTTTTAGATGGGTCGCGATAGACGGTTTCAAAGTATGTTCATTACTCATTTTTCAATTTTTCCTTAAAGTCTTTTGTAAATTTTCGCATCTTCGGGTGAATCACGAATTGACAATAGGGCTGCCTTGAATTCAAGCGGAAGTAGTTTTGGTGATAATCTTCAGCTGGATAGAAGGTGTTGATCGGCGTAATCTCTGTGACAATCGGGTCACCCCACATATCGGAATTATCCATACCTGTCTTTGACTGCTCGGCGATGCGCTGTTGTTCTTCAGTATGGTAGAAGATAGCAGAACGATACTGGGTACCGACATCATTTCCCTGTCGGTTTAGCGTCGTCGCGTCGTGCGTGTGCCAAAAAACTTCCAACAGTTCCGCGTAAGAGATGACCGTCGGATCGAATTGGATCTGAACCACCTCCGCGTGTCCAGTCGTTTCCGAGCATACGGCTTGGTAGGTCGGGTTGACGGTGGTGCCGCCGGTGTATCCTGAGACGACTTCGTGAACGCCTTCCAATTGCTGAAAGACTGCCTCGACACACCAAAAACAGCCTGCACCGAACGTTGCTGTCCCTAATTGCATCTTTTTTTAACGGTTATCGCACAGTGGCGAACCCGTCTTCTCCTTTAGAAAATTGTGTAAGCAAGTTTCAATGGAAGATTGGAAGTGTTTTTGCTTGGGTGTTTCCCCTAGTGAAGGGCCCCATCCTTCCATGCTTCTTTCCTTCCATCCTTCCTTAAAAGTTAAAATTTGTTTCCTAATATTGCTTAACTGTGCTATATTGAGTTCTATGAAACGCCTTTTCTTAATCCTGATCTCCCTTTGTCTAATAGCGTGTCAGTTGCAAAAGGAACAGGCAAAGACGCTTGTTATCCAACTCGGTGCGACGGATGCATCGCGTCGGGCTGAAGCCTCTAAAGCTTTAGTCGCGATGGAAACCGAGGCGATTGATCCGCTAATTGTAGGACTCACCGATGACAATCCGCAGGTGCGTGAGATGTCGGCGTGGACACTCAGCGAAATCAAGGAGCCCGCTGCTCGTGTTGTGCCTGCGCTCATCACTGTTCTCACCGATCCGGACGAAAACATCCGTGTTGCCGGTTCTGTTATCTTACAAGGCATGGGTGAGCCTGCTGTGCCGTATCTCATTGATGCCTTAAGTGCTGAATCCTCCGAGATTCGGCTGAATGCAGCTTATGCGTTAGGCGAGATCGGTGCACCCCTCGATACGATTCTGCCTGCGCTTATTCGGACCCTCACAGACCCGGAATGGAATGTGCGTCGTCTCGTTGTACGTGCCTTGGTTACGATAGGTACGCCTGCCGTTGATGCGTTGATTCAGGCACTCCATTCGGAGGATCGTGATCTTCGCCGGATGGCAGAACGCGCTTTGAATGATATTGGGACACCGAAAGCGCGCCAAGCGATCGCCGATGCCAGACGAAAATTTTCCGCCGATCAATGATGCTATTGAGACGCAGCTGCCTGTCCCTCAACACGGAGACAGTCATCCCAATAAGCGACAGCGTAGGTTTTCACCGGTTCCGGTTGCTGTGCCTGTTCGAGGTATTGTGTAATCCAGTCAAGCAGCTGCTCCCGTAACAATTCTCGGACCTCACCCTCCGTATAAGCCAACTGATGAAAATCCGACCGTGTCTCTTCATCTATCTCGAAATCGACTTGTCGGTAAAGCACGAGGTTGACTATCAGGCTGAGTGTCAGTCGTTCAATCGGGTTCGGAAAGATACTCAGCGGTGGATCCAACACGAACGGATTTTCGAGCGGGAGTGCTTTGACGTAATCGCACCGATGCTCAATACATGCCAATTGTCTGTCAATCATATCGACTTCGTTGAGGTGTAGGAGCGGGCGCGGCGTATCGGTATCTCTTATTGTCACCTGCACTGCCTGTATCGTCGTCCGATATATCCGTAACGCCTTTAGAAATTCGAGTTCTGCTTGCGTGTAGATTTGGATGCCCTCGGTTTCTATATCTGTATCGTCGGTGCCGAGTAGCCTCGCCTCGTCTCTGTTGGGGGGACGGATGACGGCGTGTTCTAAAAGGTGATGCGCTCTCTCGTGCAGTCTCTCCATTAATGTGTTGCCGATCTGGAAGAACTTAACGACCCTCGTTTTACGAAGGAGTTGAACGGCTTTATCCAGATCGCCTTTACTGCCGTATTCCAATCCGAGACTGGTCAGTGTAAAGGCGGTCTGGATGTGCGTTCGGAGTGCTGATTCGTCGGACAGATCAGCCGTTTTCATGGTGATAAGTTTATGCGCGATGGCGGCGATATTCTGGTAAAGCGTATCCGCTTGCGCACGCGGGATGCGGCGAAAGGTATCACCGTGTGCCAAGGCGCGTGCGAGGAACAGTCGTCTATCAAGGGTTGCCTCGGCGACGAGAGAAAATTTATGCGTCGTCATATTCGTCATAGTCTTCTTCGTCCTCATCGAAATCGAGCGTATCTAAGTCAACTTTTTCCATGAGATCGGATTCAGTGACATCAATGCCTGCTTCCCTATCGCGTTCGGTGACGCGTTGTGCCCTATCAGCCTGTGCGGCATCGAAGATAGCGGCGAGTTCTGCGTCAACATCGCCCTCGGTATCAATCGCCAAGAGTTCACTCAGAAGCCTGTCGAAAACTTCGTAATCGGCTTCCCAGATGGCGTTGGAGATTGCTCGGGCACGTTCATCAGCGTAATTGATTACGTCTGAGGCTGGGTCTAAGAAACCGCTTTCAAGGAGCAGCGCGGCGTATTCGCTCTGAAGTTTTATGCGTCCGTGCAAGAGTGCTGCGAGGAGACGGATATCTAATTCTCTGAGGAACCGTCCGAGTTCGTCGCGATTGCATTCAGAAAGTTCAAAGAGCCAGAGGTCCAATGATTCTTCATCAAGTTTACCGTCGCGCCAGACGGCGATGTCGAGTAGCTCTTCAAATTGGTCGTTTGACAGGCAGGGCAGCAGTACCGAGGCGAGTCCGGTGCCGAGCATTGTGTCCAAAACTTGGAGGACGTCCTCGGTTGGGCTTCCCTGAATGAGTTCTGTACAGTCGGGTACGAGGTAATAGAGTTGCTCACGTGCTTTCGGGTTACGGGTAGCACTGAGGATTTCTAATTGCAGTTGTTTCCCGTAGCTTTGAAAGAGTTGTTCTGCTTCGCGCGTCGGTAAGGTCAGCAGCTTCTCGCCTTCGGAGCGTGGAACTATTGTTTTTGGGCTGTTCATGCGAACTCCTCTATGTAGGAGAATTTCCGATATTGAAACGTACGAATCTCCGATGCCAGATGGTACTTACGGCATCCCTCAAAAATTATGCCTCACGAAATTGAGGTTTTTCGCCGCGGATGCGACCGGATCGTCCTTACCGGGTGTTTCCAATACGAACCAACTATCGTAGCCGACAGCGTGTGCCGCTTCAAAGACTGCCGGAAAATCGACATCGCCTTCACCAGCGTGGTTACCGCCAGTGTCCTTGATGTGCATCTGTGTGATGGATTTTCCTAAGTTCCGAATTTCAGCCGGTGAGTCGTAGCCCAAACCGGTAGCGTTTCCCATATCGTAATAGACCCCAACGGCGGATGAACCGACGTTGTCGATAATTTGCTGATGTTGTTCCGCACTCAGCGTCGATTCGATTGCAAGAAAGACCCCATGTTTTTCAGCGGTCTCTGCAGCGGCTTTCAACCCGTCTATGAAACGTCCTGCGTTGATGTGATCGTCCTCAATCTTACCGTTTCCGAAAAAGGGCACCAGAATCACATTCGTACCGAGTTGTGGGGCGGTCTCTGAGAGATATTGCAGCTTCGCAATCCCCTCGCTCCGCGTGCTGTCAGTCGGATGCATAAACGAATAAGCCGTGAAACCGCCCGGCGATAGCGAGGACACCTCAATGCCCGCGGCATCTGCCAAGCCGTTCACTTTATCAATCCCGCCATCTTGCCAGAGTGCGTGTTCACGGTAATTAACACCCATACAGAGTTCAATGCCATCAAAACCTATGTCTTTAGCTTTCTGAAACGATTCTTCAAAGGAAACGGGTAACATCCCGTCTCGAATACCTACCTTCATAACTACCTCCTAAAGAGAAATAATGTGCGATTAAGACTGAATCTTGATTAATTCTGAATTTTAACATATCCTTCGCACGAATTGCAAAGAGAACTGCAATCTTTTTTAAATTTACTGTTAAGTTTTGGACAATTTCGGTTAGGTTCATGCTGATTTTCAAAGCATCTCTGATTTTTTTCAAAGTTTGTTACACAAACGCAACTCATAGAAAAACAGACGTGGATGCACCGATTCGCAGCCCCGTAGGGGCGGTATGTCTATAGAAGCAATCGCGTGAAAAAAGTTGAATTTTTTCTAATCAGTGTGGTAATATGTATTAAGTTAATCATAATGTATGGAGCGAACCCAAAATTATTTGAAAAAAAGACTTTCAAATGTCGGTGGGAAGCGTTCTGTACGAAAAATAGAGAGGATTTGTAATGAAAAAGATTACTTGCATGGTTGCAATTTTGCTTCTATCTGTGTGTATCGTTCCCGGCGTTTTCGCGCAGAACTTGATGAGCGACGAATTCGTGGGAAACGGTCAAGACCTACAGTCCTTCTGGCAAGTCAAAGATGGCGATAAGAGTCCTTGGGAGCTCAAGGATGGCGTACTCGTTGCCGAAGCAGGCTTCGATCAGAACGTATGGACAGATGATACGAGTACACGTTTTTACCAGATTACGGATCAGGACCAGTTTGACATCGAAACGTCAATGACTGTCGATTATGGGGATGCTTGTACGGTTGCTGGTATTATCGTGTATTCAGCAACGACGAAGGATCACCAGGACCGTGATGGTCAATGGGTGACATTGAAGTTGTGGGGTCGTGGTGCTGCGCAAGGCAACAACGCGGTGCTACAATACCAACGTCGTCAAAATGATTCTGCTGAGTTGGGATATGTCGGTACCCAACCCGACTACAACCCTGCACAAGGCGTTATTCCGCTTGAACTGCGTGTCACGCGTGATGGCGACGAGTACACGTCTTGGTTCAAACCGGACGCAGAAGGCGACTGGGTCTCCGTCGGTCAAGTTACCAACGAACTTGCAGAGCCTCTTGAGGTCGGACTCTATGTCGGCATCTGTGAAGGCGCAAGCGAGGCGGGTAGGATGACGGTCACGTTTGACTATTTCCGGGAAGCCTCAAGCCCAGCGACAGCGGTTGATCCGCGCGATCGGCTTGCAGTCACGTGGGGTGAATTGAAAGGACAGTAGCGACAAACAGTGTTCGCGACGATTCTAAATTGCTGGCGGCTTTTATGCTGCCAGCATGTTTATGGGGGTAGAATTTGAAAATAGCAATTCTTTTATTCTTTATCGGTGTTTTTACTGTTTTCGGTGTGTTCTCTATCGAAGCAGCACCCTCGCTCGGTGATCCGTTTGATGGGAACGCTTTGAAGAATCCGAATTGGAAGTGGAAGACTTCTGACGAAGCAGGCGTTGAACCGAAAGATTGGGATATGGGTAAAACGAAAGCCGGATGGCTTCATGTCACAGGTGAACTGAACCGTAATCTCTGGCCCTCGGACACAACGAACCGAATCTATCAGGCGCATGAAGGTGATTTTGATGTAGAGACGCATCTCTATATGGATTATGAAGATGCTTGCGTCGTTGCCGGTGTCGCTGCCTATTCACCGACGACGAAGGACCGTCAAGGTCGCGACGGTGAGTGGGTGACGATCAAACTCTGGGGCCGCGGCCCCGCAAACGGGAATAATGCTGTTATCCAGTATCAGAAACGGCAGTTTGACGCAGGTGAAGGACTGGTCGGCACGGTTCCGAATTTCCAAGAACCTGCAGGTGAGATGGACCTTTACATGCGGCTCCGCCGTGAGGGGGACACCTTCACAGCGTGGTGGAAACGCGAAGCGAACGACGCATGGATCGATATCGGCGAGACGGAACAGGAGTTTGATGAACCGCTTGAGGTCGGGATTTATGTCGGTATCTGTGATAGCAAAGGCAAGCAGATTGCACAGTATGAGTATTTTGAAGACCTTCTCGTACCATTTGATGTTTCACCGCGTGCAAAGTTACCGATCGCTTGGGGCGACTTGAAACGTCGGCATAGTGTGCCGGGGTCTCGCTAATAAAGTTCGCGAAGTGTTTTAGAGACACATTCTTTGGAACTATTGTTTATTTATAAATCACTTTGAAAGAAGACTATGGCTACATTTTATAAAGGCGCAGGAATCGGTACGCATTGGCATACGCATGATTCCTGTCGAGTCGGTTTTACGGCAAGGTCTCCATCGACGCATCCGGAGACTGAAATTTTCATAGATCATATCGTAGCAAATATTCCTAATAGTCCGTACATTTCACTAACCCGTTCTTACGCAGTGGCATGGCATTATGCAGTATTTAATAGTAAGCAGGAACCCGGACCGGGTAAACCCGCTTATATTTACGAGATAGAGATTGATGATTCGCTACCGCACGGACTTAATCTATTAGATCCGGTTAAAGAAGTTGTTCATATATTACCGCAGCCCTTACGGGGGATTGTAAACTTAGACTATATGGCAGAGCTTCTGAATAATCCAACACTTCAACTGTCCAATCCGAATAGCCGTTTTTCACCGGATGTTGAACGGCAATTAATAGCATTAGTTTTTGCAGAGCGGGATGCAGAAGTATTAGTTCACGGTTATATACCGCCGTTCTGTGTGAAGCACCGTTTTGAAGTGGAATTCTCGATATCAGATTTGCCTTCTTCGTAGGAGAAACTATAATGAACATGTATGAAATTCGTAGCATTGAGTTGAAAAAAGTGCCAGGCAATAACTTCATTGAATTTCTTAGGATAGAGATACCTGAGCGGAAGGGTTATGGTCCTATTCCATTCGCTCGAGTTCGGTATGCTTTAAACGGAGACCAGAAAGAACAAGAGAACGGTTTGCCTATGGACTTAGGCAAAGGGATTTTTACTGCAACGCTTGAGGATGAGGAGCTCGAAGAACTCGGTGATATTTCTCGGGAAGAATTGGAGAAAATTTTGCGGAAAGCCGCTATCCAGATCGTTAAGATTGTCCGAGAGAAAGTAGATACACCGAGTATTCTCAAGAGTATTCTGAAAGATTACCCTTACCTGAAATATGATGAGTGCTATTCTGAACCGCCGGATGTCTTGAAATGCCGTGTTGCGGATCCAAAAACTCCGCGTCAGGCAGAAGATATTTTTGAGATAGAACGCAGATTACGCAGTGCTACCGGGGAGAAATATATAGTAACATACGGTGGCTCCGCTAAAGATGACGATAATTTTGATAAAGTGTGGACCAGATTCTCTTTAAGGAGATCCGATTTTTCAAAAACTAAGTCCAACGGAGTATAAATGAAACTCGCCTGTTTTGTGGTTCTTATACTCATTTTTACTATTTATAGCGATTTTGCTGTTGCTGAGGTTAGCGAGGCAGCCCGGCAAGTGCTTGCCACTATAGAATGGGTCTCTATCCCTGAAGGTGAGTTCCTGATGGGTTCAACCCCTGAAGAAGCAAAAGCCGCATACCAAGATGCAAAATTGCGGAGTTCCATGCTTGAACAACACACCTTTGATGCTGAGCTCCCACAACATCAGGTCTACCTGAGTGCTTACGAAATCTCACGGTATGAGATTACGAACGCGCAGTATCGCGCTTTTATTGAAGCGATGAACCGCCCTACACCGCGCGGACACAACGGCGAAAAAACATGGGAAGATAAGACGCTCAATGGCGATACGCAACCCGTTGTCGGTGTGACGTGGTTCGACGCACAAGCATTTGCGGAGTGGATTGGCGGCAGTCTACCGACTGAAGCGCAGTGGGAGCGCGCCGCACGCGGCACTGAGGCACGCATATACCCATGGGGAGACACACCGCCGAAAGCGCGTCAACATGCCAATTTCGCACGTCGCTACAATCGTCCGATGCCGATAGGTCAGTTTCCGGAAGGTGCGTCACCCGACGGTATCGCGGATCTCGCCGGAAACGTTTGGGAGTGGTGTCTCGATGAATACAGTCCGACGGTTTATCAGCGGAACGAGAAAAGTGTGCCACGCGATCCAATTAACCTCCCTTTCCGAGACGTGCTTCGGGCAAGGGTCATTCGTGGTGGCGCGTGGGACGTGGGTCGCGCGTTCCTCCGTTCGAGTCTGCGGTTCAAATTCTATCCCCTGGATTCAACGCATACGATCGGGTTTCGGGTGGTCCGCCCGCGCCCCGACATAAAAAAGTAATTGTCCTGTTACCATGCTCCAAGAAAAAAATTATCCGATCCGTTTGTTGATATCCGGACTCACCTTTTTTTTATTCCTTACACTTCCACGTTTTAGTAGTGCTGAACCCTATTTCCGTGATGTAACGGCTGCTATGGGACTTGACTTCAAGCATGTCAACGGCTTTTCTGCGGAACGTCGGCTCGTTGAAACGATGGGCAGCGGGGGCGCTCTCTTTGATTTCGATAACGACAACGATCTGGACCTCTACCTCGTTCAAGGCAATGCGCTTTCTCCATCAGCCGTAGGGGCAAGGTTACCTCGCCCCTACAATCGACTCTATCGAAACGATGCCGGGGTTTTCGTTGATGTCACGGTATCAGCAGATGTCGGCGATACGGGGTACGGACTCGGTGCTGTCGCCGCGGATTACGATGCTGATGGGTATCGCGACCTGTATGTAACGAACTTGGGAGAAAATGTGCTTTACCGTAACAACGGCGATGGCACATTTACCGATGTAACTGAGCAGGCAGGGGTCGGTTGTCCACTGTTGAGTGCAAGTGCCGCATTCGCCGATATTGATAGAGATGGGGATTTGGATCTCTATGTCTGCAATTACGTTGAATACGCGCTCGAAACCGACATTCCGTGTTATTACAACAATAGCTTGCGTATCTACTGCGGTCCGAATGAATATCACGGCATCGCTGATGTGTTGTATCGCAATAATGGCGACGGGACCTTTACAGATATTACGAAGTCCGCGGGTGTCTATGAACCGACGACGCGCGGGTTAGGTGTCGTCTTTACAGATGTCAACGGCGACGGTTGGATAGATATTTATGTCGCTAACGATATGTCGCCGAATACGCTTTTTATGAATCAAGGGGACGGAACTTTTCAAGAGGAGGGTGTCCTGCGCGGTGTCGCATACAATGGCGACGGTTTGGCAAACGGTTCTATGGGGATAGACGCAGCGGACTACGACAACGACGGGGATATTGATTTATGGGTATCGAATTTTTCGTTGGAGGCGAATTGTCTCATGCAGAACGATGGCGACGGCTATTTTGAGGATGTGACCTTCGACACGAACCTCGCCGACCCTTCCTTTTATTCGCTCGGTTTCGGTACCCGTTTCATCGACTTCGATAACGACGGTTGGTTGGACATTCTCGTTGGAAACGGACATATCTGGGACAACGTAAAACAGATTGACGCGAAAATGCATTACGCACAACCTGTGCAGCTGTTTCAGAACCGAGGCGGCAGCTCAGAAAACGGTGTGACCTTCACTGAAATTACAGATGAGGCAGGATTGGATGAGGCGCATTATGTGGTACGTGGCATGCTCTTCGGGGATATAGATATGGACGGTGATGTTGATGTCGTACTGTGTCAGTCGAACCGTCCGGCGGTTATCCTGAGCAACGAGGTTGGGAATACGAACGCGTGGCTAACGGTGAAGTTGGTCGGAATAGACGGGAACACAGATGCGATCGGCGCACAAGTTCGGTTGGAGGCAGACGGGACAACGCTTTTAAGAGAAGTCATCTGCGGCGCGAGCTACCTCTCCGGCAATGATTTCCATCTTTTCTTCGGGTTAGGCGATGCTGAACGCGTAGATAATCTCCAGATTCGTTGGCATAATGCGCACGTTCAGCAATTAGGAGAGGTGCCAACTCGTCAAGTGATAACCTTCTCACAGGATTGACACTTTTTGCTGTTGATACTATAATGGACAATAAAATAGGATCAAGAGATGGTTATTTTTTCAATATCTAAGGCGTGTAGCTCGTAACGTAGTGGAGAGCGGATATACGGAAAGGAACGTGAAACTTCTAACCCACCTGACCGAACCGCAAGGTAAAATTAAAAATATGAAGATCGTTGAAGAGAGAGAAGCGTGGATTCACACGCACTTCATCCTTGATAGTTTTTACATCACGGATCAGGAACGCCGACAGATTTCTATCAGCGTTGAACCGGAACTGATGCAGCTCGGACTCCAGTACGGGTTGACGTATAACATCGCGCCGTCAAAGCATCGCGCCATTATTGTCCTTGAATGTATACCCTTCGATTCGGTCAAGGCGGTCATCAAACAATTGATTAACAATGTAATTGAGGATTTTCCTGTACGTCTCCCTGAACAACGAAACGTCGTCACCAATGTCACTGTTGTTGATTCAAAGGGCAGTGAACTGACGGATTCCGAATCAGCCCAAAAGTTTTCTTGATTGGTAATTGATCTTCTACTTCAAAGGAGCCGGTCATGCGAAGTATTTTAGCGATTTTTTCCTGTCTGTTATTCCTTTTTTCAACCGTTGCCGATGCCAAAATCGTTTTTGGCTCTAAACGCGATGGGGTTTCTGGCATCTACGTCATGAACGACGATGGTAGTCATGTGAGGCTACTGACCGATGAACCGGTGTTTTATCATCCACATCATCCGCGGTGGTCGCCGGATGGAACGCAAATTATATTTCGGATGCCAGTGAATTTATCTGGAAATAATGAGTATCATCTTTTCCTAATGAATGCCAGTGGGACAAACGTACGTTCTCTCATTGAACCACAATTCGGAATAAATGGCGAACCTTCATTTTCACCAGATGGGAAGCGGATTCTTTTTACAACGGATACATTCAAAAAACGCGGCACGAACATATTGCACTTAGAGAGTGGCGAGGTTATTCAACTTCCCGACATCGTCGCTAACTCGTCTGATTGGTCGCCGGATGGTAGACAGATTGTTTTCGCAAGTACCTCATTTTCGATTGCTGGTGGTGCTGGTAGCGATATCTGGATTATGGATGCGGATGGCGGAAACCCTCGGAAACTGTTGCCACCGCCGGCTGTTGAAGGACGGATCATTGATCGTAGCAGCCCCAGGTGGTCGCCGGACGGAAAACAGATACTGTATGCGGAGACCGAGTATACATTTGAACCGAGAGGATTTTTTGAATTCCTGATTCTCAAGGCGAATCGCTATCTCATTTGTGATCAGAACGGTGAACACACGCTTCAGTTAAGCATTTCAAAGAAGTGGAAATCCAGAGATATTGATTGGATGGATAACGGTGAATCTGTACTTTTGAGTGCAGCAGAACTTAAGCTAAACAGGGTTATGTTAAGCAATAACGCCGATTATAATATCTATAAGTATCATATTGCAACAAAGAAAACAACCCAATTGACGGATCACCTCGGAAGTGAGTGGGAGGTCAATTGGGTTAGCGGTTATACGTTGTCGGTCTCTCCAACAGGTAAGATGCCGACACAATGGGGTCAGATCAAAAAAGGTGCGCCGACCCCAAGTGAGAAATAAAGAACACAGCATATCAATGTCCAAATCCGGGCAGGACCGGTAGGTTCGGTTTCTAACCGAACCGGGCGAACACGGAATATCAATGTCCAAGTCCGGACGCGGTGAGTACCTCTGTTCCGACAGTGCCATCGGTGATATTGAAAATTGACGGAAATTCGTCGCACCAACCGTCGTTCGCGCTTGGGCAGAATTGACGGGAGTTGCCCTCGATAGCGGTTACGCCGGGGATGCGTGCAGCGAGTCCAGCAGAATGTAAAAACGATGCCCCTGGACACGTCAAGTCCTGCACCGCGAGGAACATGCCGTATTCTGAGGCAGCAGCACCCATAAGCAACGCCTGAGACTGACCTTTGCACGCCTTGAGTGCGACCCCAGAGTAGCCTTGCTCGCGTGCCAAGAGGAACGTCTCGAAGTCGGTCAGCGATTCGTCAATCACGACCGGTTTTATGTCCGCTGCTTTGTGCATCTTATTTTCCGGGTGCGCCTTCAGGTCCCGATCCGTCGGTTGTTCGATGTAAGCGAGGCGTTGGAAGGCGTTACGATCTGCCTCTTGAATCCGATTAAGAAACGCCAAAAGGTATTCCACATTTTGACAGGTTTCGTTGAAATCGGCGGAGTAGTGCCAAGTGTCAACACCGCGTTTTGCCTGTGTTTCCGCAGTGACGCTATCAATCGCAAGGACGCGTGCGACATCCCAATCCAAATCGTCGCCGTTGAGTTTAATCTTCAGATGTGTCAACCCATCGGCGATAATCCATTCGGGGAGCGTCTCCGGTAGACCGTCGTTGAGGCGTTCTGTGATGTCGGCATCGGTGAGCGGATCCAACGCACCAACGAGATGGTAGAGCGGCATATTCGGTTTCGGTTGGCGTGAAGTATATTGATCCAGATATTTTCCGTTGAACTGTTCGTTCAAGAAGTGCGATAAATCCGTTTCGATGAAATCTTTACTTAATCCGTTATAGGCATTGATGCCGTTTGCTTTTCCGAAGGCATCGTGGATTGCCGCATCAATCGGACTGGTCGTGACGACGGTACAAAGTTTCGGCATCGGTGATGCGAGTTGCATGTCGTCAGACAACTCGCTCGCGATTTGTAAAAATTCGGGTTCAAGCACCTCGGAGAGTTCCAATGGATGCGCGCATAGCGTGCAATCTTTCGTTGCCTCCACCGCCAATTCGGCGAGTTTTTTCATCGCTGCGAGACTCTGATCGAAAGGCGCGTAGCGCGGTGGGAATGCCCAGACGTTACCGAGCGGCATGGAGCCTTTGCCTTCTACTTCTTTTCCGTCGCGCGTCTGAACGTGCATCTGGACGTTAAAGAGGACGCAGTGGTCTGTCGGTACGCCGCCAAATTTGAGCGGAGTACGGTATCGGTGTTCTTCAAAGTTGTAACGAACGTCAAGGATGCGGATATCGGTGGGTTTTGGCATAATCTCCTCATTGTGATTTTCTGTTTCTCTACATACTAACTTATTTACTGTGGCGCGTCAAGCAATTTCTTTTTTCTCTACGGCACACGGCGTGTGCCTACTACTTTGTCAATGGAGATCATTTTCAATGACACATAACGCAAAGGTTCAAAAACTTGCTTCACTACTTGATCAACATCAAACGTATCGGGACACCTGTCTTAATCTCATCGCTTCGGAGAACACACCATCGCCGTTGGTAGAGGAACTTTTCGATGAACGGTTGGCGCGGCGATATGGGAATTATTCTGGCACTGACATTTACCGACGGAATTACAAAGGCAACCGCTATATTGCTGAAATAGAGGCGTACACGCAGGCATTAGCAAAGGAACTTTTCGGCGCAGCGCATGTCGATTTCCGTCCACTATCAGGGAACATCGCCGGGATTGCAACGACGTTTGCGTTAGCAAAACCGGGCGATACAGCGTTAGAGGTGCATAACGGACACCACTATGCCGAAAAACTGCTCTCTTCACCGCTGAAGATAAGCCTCGAATCCATCCCGATTCCGTGGGACGGCGCGCTTTCAAACATCGACCTCGACGCAACGCTTGAACTGATTGCGAAACATAAACCCAGAATTGTCAACGTCGGTTCGGGCGTGTTTCTCTTTCCGCAACCTGTACGGGCGTTGAAACAGGCGATGCGCCAAGCAAATCCGGATGCCTACCTCATCTATGATGCTTCACACGTCATCGGACTCATCGCTGGCAAACGGTTTCAATCGCCATTCGATGAAGGCGCGGATGTTATCATCTCCAGCACGCATAAAACGCTTGCTGGTCCGCAGGGCGGAATGGTGCTAACCAACGATGCATCTATTGCTGAACGGGTTGCGAGGGGTGTTTATCCGTTGCTGATGAGCAACCATCACCTGAATCGGTTGCCAGCGTTAGCAGGAACGTTTATAGAGTGGATGGAATGCGGTGAGGCACAAGCGGATGCGATTGTCGCGAATGCGAAGGCACTCGGACAAGCATTATCGGCGCGCGGTGTCCCGATGCTCGGTGCCGACCTCGGTTTCACGGAATCGCATACCTTGATACTGATTGTAGATAGGTATGGGGAGGGTAGTGCGCTCGCAAACCATCTCGAAGCGTGTCATATTATTACAGGTGCGGCGGGGTTATCACCGGAAGTCGGGACATCAGGGTTACGTATCGGTGTTCAGGAGGTCACCCGATGGGGCATGACACCAGAAGACGCACCGGACATCGCGGAATGTATTGTCTCTGCACTCTCTGGTGGTACGCCTGAAGAACTTAAACCAGAGGTGGCAAAAGTGGCAAGTCGTTTCGATACAATCCAGTTCACCGTCGAATGATAATCTTGGGAGATAGAACAGGCCCGGTAGGTTCGGTTTGATGAAGTTTCAGAAAATATTTCGGTAATTCTATATTTTCCCCAGGGCCTGGTAGGTTCGGTTTGAAACCGGGGTCCCCACCCGTTACTGGGAAGGGGAACTGGACTGCCAAAGAAATTACCGAACTGGTATTTCTCAAATCTATCAAGGAGGTAGTAATAATCACGAGATCGTAGGTATAGCGAAGTGAAAATGCGTCTGTTTTGAAAAAGTTGCTTGATTTTTAGCGCATGAGATGGCATCCTAATCGTTCATAGAAGAACCACTTTCAGTGAACACTTAGGAGGACCTCTCATGCAGTATCACCTTATCAAATCTACAATCTTTTTTCAAGACCTTCTTTCTTCTTACTTTCGGAGGATCACTCAGCAAATCGTTGAGACGCTCGTATTGCTGTGCGTTTCTCATCTCTTTGGACTTTACAACCCGAATCAAGTTGCTGATGCGTTGAAACTACCGAAGGCACGTCTTTATCGAAGACTTGCCGCTCTGAGTCTCTATCACGCAAAGGCTTTGAACCTCCGACTCGGGTGTGCGATGGCAGTTGATTTCATCAAAGACGCTGAAAGCAAGAGTGCGTCAACACAATCCCGGCGGCGTATCACCCTCAGCATTGATGATAGCAACCTCCCTCGTGAAGGGGAGACGCTCGCTTACACTTCAACCTACTACTCAAAGAAACACAAGACCCCGATTTGGTGTCAGAACGTCTTAGGAATGACACTGACCGTTGGGGATCGCGTGATTCCATTAGACGTGCGTCTCGTCAGTAAACAGGGACGGGGCAACACAGATAAACCGAGTCTCGTTATGGCTATGATCCAAGAAGTCTTAGAGTGCTTTGATACCCAAGGCATTGATCTGAGAAAGTATCCGATCACCTTTGATTCATGGTATGGCAGTCGAAAACTCGTTGATGCCTTATCGGATTTCGGATTTACTTCTATATTGGTTCACGGCAAAAACAACTATGTCATGCGTATCGGCGATAGAAAGGCGAAACTTTCGGCGCATAAAAAACGCATACAGTTGTCTGAAGATCAATGGGGCTGCGATAAACCTGTTTGCCGACTCAAAGCAGAAAGTCCAACTTTCGGCAACTGTGTCATCATCTTCTTTCGAGATCGCCGAAAAATACGCACACTCTTAGTCTTTGGCAAACCCCTGCGCACCTGCGAGGCACTAAGGATTTGGGCACAACACCACGGTATTGAACAGTTTTGGCGGTATTTGAAATCAAGTTTACGCGTCTCCGCCATGAGTCTTGAAAGCAGACACGGGGCCTATGTGAGTCTCGGTATAAAAGTTATGAGTTATCTGATGTTGCTACAAATTAGCATCTCAGAGCGACGCACATTTCATCAAATACAACTGCAGCTCACTGGAGAAAGACAGATGCTCATAGAGTTCATGGCGCATTTTCATAAACCTAACCCTAAAGAACCTTGATAATTACGGCTTTAGGAAAACTTTTGAGAAATATCAGCCGAATTATTTTTTATTTTGATGAAACTGCTCCAGGTTGGTTGAGACGGGCAGGACTGCTTCCATTTTCCAAAAGCACGCTATTTCAGTTTCAATTTTCCCCACATTGTGGTTAATAATTCTACATTGGGTTGAACAGGTAGCGTTCTCGGATCAAACCAATCCGCACCACTATTACGCCCTGTATCGGTGAGTTGTTCTGGTTTACCGCCCTCTACACGGATTTTGAAAATCTGGTATTGATTTAATTGATTCCCGACTTGCTGTTTGTAAAGGAGTTCGTCTCCAAGGGGTGACCATGCTGGTTCGAGCGCGTAAGGCCCCTGCTCGGAAACGATTTGTTGAAACTCGCCTCCGTCCCGCGCTGCAACATAGATAGTTTGGGCATCAAATATCTGTTTGCCCCATTTGTCATGCACCCATTTCGCCCATAGGTCCCTGTCCATCCAAGAGAAGGCAAGCCGCTCTCCATCGGGCGACCACGCTGGATTTTCCATTATTGGCAGCTGTTTTGCATATAGCGTTCGCATCGCACCGCTGTTTAGATTGACGACACGAAGTTGTCGGCTGTTTGGTAAGCGCACGCCGAATTTCTCTGCTGCGCCTGCCAAAATAAAAACTATTTCCGCCCCATCGGGCGACCACGCTGGATTTCCGCCATCTTCGCCTGTATCAACAATTTTCTCAACCGTTTTTCCATCTATTGTGGCAGTGTAGATCGCCCATTCATCATTCTGCAGATAAGCAATCTGCTTTCCATTGGGTGACCATGTCGGCTGGCGTCTATCTGCTGATTTTGCAAATACCCTTCGCACGTTCTTTCCATCCGCATCCATAAAGTAGAGGTCCCATTCGCCATCACGGTTGGAGTTGAAGAGAATCTGCTCACCTGTCGGGGACCAAGCTGGATCAAAATCGGCAGCAGGGTGCTTGGTTAAATTTACCTGCTGACTTCCATCGGGGTTCATGGTCCAGATATCCCAATTCCCATCTCGGTTGGATGAAAATACGATTTTAGCAGTCGATGGTGCTTTCGCCCATACAGGTGTTCCACTGTTGAACAGTAAGAAACTAATACAACAAAGCAGAACCAAAAATCTGACGCTCATAGTTTTTCTCCTTTCGGATTGTAGCGGAAATCCCTTGTGGGTGCCGCATACTTACTTAAGGTTCGTCCGGCGATGCCGGAGGCACAAACCAGTCTGCCCCATTATTGCTACCCTCGTGTGTAATTTGGGTTTTTACACGCGTGTTCACATTAATTTTGAAAAGTTGCCTGATATCTCCAATTTCTGGCAGATGGATGCCCTGCTGATAAATAATTTCATCGCCCTGTGGAGACCACGTCGGATGGAGTGCGTCGGGCCCCTTCTCTGAAACAAGTTGTCGTAGGTTACTCCCGTCGCGATTAATAACATAGATTGTTTCTTCATCCTGCCAAGCAAACGCATCTGTGTGGCTTAATATGGGTCTGAACTTCTGTAGAACGAAGGCGATTTGTTCTCCATTGGGAGACCACGCTGGATAGAACTTAACTGGATACTTCTCTAATTCACCGAGAAGGACTGTTTGTTTGAGCGTTTCAACATTGAGAAGGCGAAGCTCATAACCCCGTTTCGGCTTATAATGGATGAAGGCAATTTCCTTTCCATCTGGAGACCATGCGGGATCTCCAACACTTCCGAAGCCAGTCTCCGCTACAGGCACGGCGGATTTGTCATCTAACGTTATAATGTATAGCACATTGTCGCGCACAGAAGCGATTCGTTTTCCGTCGGGTGCCCACGCTGCGGGAGATCTGCTGTACCAATTACCGAGAACTTTTCTTATATTTTTTCCATCTGCATCCATCAGGTAAAGGCTTGATTCTTTTTCATCTTCTCGGAACGAAACAAAAAGAATTTGTTCTCCTGAAGGTGCCCAAGTTGGATGAAGATCGATTGCCGCGTCTCGTGTCAGATTCACAGGATCGCTTCCGTCTGGATTCATCGTCCAGATATCCCAATTCCCATCTCGGTTAGAGGTAAACGCGACTTTCCCAGTTTTCGATGTTGTCATTACAGCGGAACCTTTGGAATCAGACGACAGCCCGAAACGACTGAAGTAATGGGACCCGATACCTAACACTAAGAGTGCCACAGCTAAGATAGATGCAGCAATCGCCCACGGCACGAACCTTTGACTTCCGCTGGCAGAAGGAATAGGTGTAATACGCGAAACCTCGCGCATAACATTCTCAGTAAAATTCGGTGCAATTTGGAAACCGCTTAAAGCCTCTCGAACCATCGGTGCCTCTCTCTTTAAACGCTGCTGTGCACGACGGAGCCGACTTTTAATCGTGCCCACCGATGTCCCTAAAAATTTGCTAATCTCTTCATGTGTCATTTCTCCATAGTAATGGAGCGTGATGACGGTACGTTCATTCTCCCGTAATTTGGAAAGCAATTTTTCGACGACCTCGCGCTGCGCTTCTGCTGTCATCTGCTCGTTCTCCTGAATCACATATCCCGAATACGTCGCTTGTTCCAATTGCGCGTGGCTTGTATGTTCCAACGACTGTGTGGACAAACGCTTTTTACGTAACCAGGCAACACAACCGCGGGTCGCGATTACAGACAGCCAACGGGCAAAGCGATGCGGTTTCTTCAACGTTGCCAACTCCTTATACGCTTTCAGGAAGGCATCTTGTGTAATCTCTTCAGCAATGTGAAAATCTCCAACTTTCCGCCACACAAGTGCGTGAACCGGTTTTTGGTATTTTCTCACGAGCATAGAGAAGGCGTTATCATCACCAGCAAGGACGCGCTGGATCAGTTCAACATCGTTATTTTTCATCAGTCATCTCCAGAAACGGATAATTTCATGAACCCACAATCAACATATAGTGACGCGACTGACGGCTAAAATAGATGCATAATTCTGCAAAAAGGTGAATTGTAGATACCTATAAGGAAACCAGGACGCTCGCAACCCATGTAAAAGGGGACCCTATTATACCGTATCTGAACGAAGTTACCGAATGAAAAAGTTATAGTAAAACTGAAAAATAATGCAACACTTTAAAAAATAACATACTTCCCCACTGCAGGCGGGGTTTGGAACCCCGCCTTCTATAGATGTCTCGTTAATTGTAGGTTTTACTATAAATAACGCTGCAGGTGAAAAATATATGTTGTAATAACACGGCAAATTTGATAATCTTAGGAGATAGAACAGGCCCGGTAGGTTCGGTTTGATGAAGATTAATTTTTTAATTCGGTAATTCTGTATTCTGCACGAGACGCGTCTCCTCCACTGCGGGGTTTTTGCTGGGGTGTTTCTTCAAGGTTTGTAACCTCGCCCAATTACCGATTTATTTTCTTAAACTTCATCAACCGAACCGGACTGCCCCAAAAACCCCGCAAAGGAGTCGGTTGTTGCGAACCAAATGGAGGTAAGAATGCGTTCACCCAATATAATTTTAATGATGTGCGACGACTTAGGATATGGCGATGTCGGATTTAACGGAAATGAGATTATCAAAACCCCGAATTTGGACAGGCTGGCGAATCATGGAATCCGATTTACGCGGTTTTATGCGGGAGGACCGGTCTGTTCCCCGACGCGCGGGACGTGTTTGACTGGGAGACACTATTTTCGATACGGCATAACACATGCAAATCGCGGGCATCTACCTGCACAGGAAATCACATTGGCGAGAATGCTAAAATCGTTCGGCTATACGACCGGACATTTTGGAAAATGGCATCTCGGAACGCTGGACCCGAATTATTCAGGGAAGCCGAATCGTGATCCGGCACGTAATTACGCACCACCGTGGGAACGGGATTACGATGCCTCTTTTGCCACAGAGTACGCAGTGCCAACTTGGGACCCCGCAGTAGGTGTCCAGGGTGGCAAACGTTCCGACCGACCGTGGGCATCGCCTTACTACGAGAATGGAAAACTGGCGACGGAGAATCTAAATGGATGCGATTCCCGGGTGCTAATGGATCGCGCAATCGCATTTATTGAACAGACGCTTGAAAAAGGCGAACCGTTCTTTACGACAATCTGGTTTCACGCGCCGCATACCCCGGTCTTTGCCGGACCGGAATACCGCAAGATGTACGCCGAATACAGCGAAAATGAGCAACACTATTACGGCTGTATCACCGCAATAGACGATCAGGTGGGACGGTTGTATCACACTTTGGCAGCGTGGGGCGCATCCCAAAACACGATGATCTGGTTCTGTTCGGACAACGGACCCGAAGGACGCACAGGTCAGGAGGGTCGCAACCGAGGTTCAACCGGTGGCTTGCGCGGACGAAAACGTTCCCTGTTTGATGGTGGTGTCGGCGTGCCTGCATTCTTGCACTGGCCGGGGCATGCGGACCCCGGACGTGTGGTCGAAATGCCGTGCAGCACCCTCGATTACTTCCCGACAATCGCCGAAACCCTGCAATTTGAGATGCCCGATAATCGTCCCATTGACGGCATCAGTCTGCTACCGACCATTGAAGGAGACATGACAGAACGTCCGACCCCGATTCCGTATCGGTTCAATAGTGGAAAAAACGCGATGTTTCACGCACCGACGATCGCTATGATGGATAACCGATATAAATGCTTGACGAATCTATCAGCGGATGGCAGCGAAGATTTGTGTTTTGATATGATTGAAGACCGCGCAGAAACCGTCAACTTGGCAGATGAACAACGCGATCGATTGGTGCAAACCCGCGAGTCGCTGCGTCAATGGCTCCACTCCTGTAAGGTGAGTCATAACGGTGGCGATTACGATGAGGCGTTTGAACCTGTTGCACCGTTTGAAGATGTCACAGGTGATTGGTTGTCAAGAGGAAACCGAAATTAGTCAGGGTTATCTCCTGCGCAATCTCCACTTCTGAGGGTTCTTCAATCGCGCGTCCCCCACACGAATCCGCTCACCTTCTACCGTCTCCCACTCGGAAAACGGAAGGGCCCTAAGGGGCGCGACCGCCTTCGACGCAACGCCTTGAGACACGACACGACGCGTTTGACTGACAGCAGAGGAACGACGCACCGGTGTTGGTATAGACGCAAGGCGACGCGAACCAGACGGGTTCAGATACTGCAAACTCCCAAGTGTCAATGTCCGTTCCAAACCGGATGTTTCAAGAACGACAGACTTGCTTTCAATACCGGTGACTGTCGTCACCGAATCCAACGCATCACCGACAGAAACGATGTGCGATACGCCGCCACCGGTCGCCTCAATGATCGCTTGCGGAAACCCCGCATCGGGCGCACGCGGTAAAATCGTCCCAACCAGACGATACGGCTCACGGGGGACAGGCGGTGTCCACCCTAATGGACGAAACAGATTATACTCGATGATCGGGCGGTAGTAAGCAACAGAATCAAAGTCTACCACAGGAGCGGAGATTGCACGATTTAAGGTTGCATTGACAGCAACAATCTTGACTTGCCTAACCCGCTCCGAGCGCGCACCCAAAGAACGATAGAGAAAGAATACACACAGCAATGAGAACGCGCCAGCTACCAAAAGATAACCAGCGCGTCGGTTGAAAAAGGGGCGTTGTGTCTCCCTCATCGATAAACCGGCGGCGAACAGACCATACCCGGGGCTGATGGACACCACGTCGGGGCGGGGTTACCACTTTGCCACGTCCGACCGCAGCCTGTGCGATAGCAATACAACGTTGAACTGCTATCGTCTGAACTGCTATCATCGTCATCATTATTGGAATTGCCATTGTTGGAACTGCCCGAATTGGTATTCGGGTCATACTGCGGAGAACCATACGGCGCACAGCAACAGTAATTATGACCGCACTCCCCAGGAACACCTGAACCCGAACGCGTCGTGCAACTACCGGTGTCCGTACAATAGTCATAGTCAGGATTGTTAGAACAACCCTTGTCTGAACCGCTACTACCACTACCAGAACCACTGCCAGAGCCTTGTGTGTTTGTCTGAAGGTTTATCGTAAAAGATGCCGTATCCGTTATCGTTGATCCACCTAAGTTGATGCGTCCTTCACCAGCACCAATGCCCCAACTACCGCCAGAGAACGATAGGGAATTGCCACCCGCAGAAACCGCTGCTATGCCACTGCCAGTGAGCGTTCGAGGACCCGTGCCATCGGTGATAAAATTGCCCCGGGCGAGTGCTGTCGTCGTTTCCATCTCATTGAAAACAATTAAGAAACTCACCTTTTCAACAGACACACTCGGATTGAGTTGGAATCCCGTGTCCACCGAACCTTCCGCACGGACACCGACCCAACCGTTACCATACGCCTCCGTTTCCGCTTCCACCTTCAGATCATAACTTGCTTTTTCTGTACTCAACAAATTGCCGTTTTGGTCATAGGTCTTAACAACATTTTCCTTTCCCGGATCGGCAGTTGCTGATGCAGAGACCTCGGGGCCCGTCATCCGTATATCGGCTTCCGATACGAGCGCGGCAAAACCAGCAAAAAACAAAACAAACAAAAACAAAAAACTTCTATATCTCATCTGATTATCTCCTTGAAAGTGTTTCGCGGATGTCCGCGATGATGGTGTCAAAAACATTATAATCGACAGGGAACGATTCTGGCGGACGCGGAACTAATTCGTCTTCACGGTCACGCATCCGCTGGTACAATGCCTCTTTTTCTTCATTGGTTAACGGATCGCTTGATGGATAACTCAACTGCGCCGTTACCGTCGGCCTGGGACCCTTCGTCTTTTCATAGAGTTCCTGTTTCCAAGCCATACCTAAGTCAACTTCTTCTTCTGAAAGCCCATAACGTCTGATAACGGACGGGTCATCTATTCCCAGTAAACAACTATATCTTGCCAACTCTGTGGCGGACAGCTGGTGATAGTTGCCGTATCCTTCACCCCATGCAATATTAATGATGGGGTCCTTATTTTTTACGAGTTTCGGGGGACCGTCTCCCACTTTCGCGTAACGATAGCCCGGTGGCGGCGGTTCGAGTCCGAAAGCGGCATAAAAATCGCGCTTGGCTTTTTCTTGTGCCTCTATTTCTTCCGCCGACATCAACCCCATCTTATCTGCAACAGGGTCGAAACGTGATGGTTTCTCCGCAGAGACGATTGTGTGAATTGGGGCGTGGACATCTCCATCTTGTAGGTTTTCCGTAACGGATGCTTCGGTGATAGGTTTTTGTTGCTCTGACAACTGCTTGATACGTTCCTGGTCCTTGGCGAGCTCTTCCGCACCGGTCCGCCCAACATGCCGCATGTAAAACAGACTACCGGCAACACACAGCACAAAGAACACTAACGCGCCAATAAAAAGGCGGTTGCTGAACAATTCTTTTAACATGTTTTTCCTCCTTTGCAAAGATTGTCTCCGTGTATGGTCATCTCTCCACACTCGGACAAGTGACCACAATTTCACACGCGGGTTGTTTCTCAGGTTGACACTCGGAACGAGAAACGCAGATCGGATCGCCCGTCACAGAGAACGTCCCTCGCGTCCAAGCGAGACACGCAAGGAACAGTAGCACGCACGAGACGGCGATGATATAATGTTTAGTATCCTTATATTGCTTGGATGTCAATAGGATAGCACGTTCTGGCGTTAGTGTCAAATCTGAAAAGACCGCATCCCGAAAGACTCATGATTCACCTCTATCGCTGAGTGAATAGTAGATATCAGGATAATGCTTTTCTAACCACGCCTTAAATGCTGTTGCTGCCCGATGATACTGAACCTTAGCCGTTCCCGGCTTGATACGCAGTTCTCGTCCAATATCTTCAAATGTCATACCGCTGTTGTGTCTTAATTGAAAGACGGCTAATTCCTTTGGGCGCAGCGTACGTTCAAAACGGCGGCGGATCTCTCCGAGTTCGTTATCAAGAACGCTGTGTTCCGGTTGAAATGTCACAGGTGCCGGAAGCGATTCTGTGAGCAGCATTTGTCCCGATTCATCTTCTGGCGCAGCATCCAATGCTACCTGCACGCCTTGCTTCTGTTTTTCATCAATCCATCTTGATAGGACACGTGTTGCGATCTTGTATAACCACGCCTGAAAACTTGCTACAGACTGCCCTTTTTCCAGACTTTTCAACGCCTCAAAGAACGTTTCTTGAACAAGATCTTTTACATCTTCACGATCTCCGCTGATGTTCCTGTCAAAAAACCTATGGAGAGAAACCTTGTGTCGCTGAAAAAGAACATTTCCTGCGACTTCATTGCCTTCCTGATAGAGCTGCAAGAGTTGGGCATCACTATATATTTCATAATCGGTTAGCATTTAGCGTGAATTTATCCTTATCTAATTAAGTGTAAAAATTGGGTAAAAAGGTTACAAAAATAATTCAGTTTTCAGATTCTGTCATCAAAACTTACACGGATTGGGAGACTTAACTTTGATGGAATACTCTCTTCTTGAAAGGCCCAACCGTCCTAACCCCTCAGCTTAAGATTTTGATACGTAAACCGAACCGTATCAATATGTTAGCAAGTATCATGCCGATTCTGTCAGAACGCCTATGTGTTTTCAACCTTTTTGGAATTGCCAACAACTTGAATGTAAGTAGACACTTCGTTTATTAGAGGATCTGTCAAGGATCACTTCTTTTCATAGCCACTTCTCGGATTAAGTGGAAAAAATCGTTTTAAACTGCGACTGCGAAAAAGTTGCACAATTGAAATATAAAAGCGGAAAAGATTGCATGTACTATGAAAGTATTGTATAGGCAGTTATGATTTTTGAGGCGTGCACAAGAGTTTTATCTATGGGTGATTTAAACCTTGTTCTTCCTATTGTCTTTTCTATGACTTCTACCTACGTCGGAAATGCCCAATACTTCGTCTCTGAAGTGCTACATTGATAAAGCTCTGTCAGGATTGCATTGCCTCTATTGGCGATGAATTGAAAGATAAACGCTTGAAAAAGTACGAAGTTTTGTTGGTTGAATAAATGCCGAATTTTGTAACACTTCTCTATTTTTTAGCGTGTATATCAATGAAAAATGCTACCGAAAAATTATCCTTTCAATATTAATTTATTATTACCTATTTTAAATTTCCTATTGACATTTTAAGTTTTTTGTGGTATAATACTTTATAGTCGTTAAGTTTAGGTTGGTGTTTTTATTTAAAGTTATTGATATACGAAACACAATTTGGGGGAACGTAAAATTATGGGACATCAAACACAAAACTGGGTGAAAGTCGCCGAGTTGCGTGAGGTGCCTGAAGGGCAACCGAAAGCGGTTCAGATGGGAGAGGGACGCAGCGTCGCACTCTTCAATGTTGATGGAAAGATTTACGCGACCGATAACCAGTGTCCGCACATGGGGTATCCGCTCACACGAGGCACCGTCCGAAACGGTATCTTAACGTGTGATTGGCATCGTCGCAGTTTCGATTTGGAGGGCGGCGGCTGCTTCCACGTTGAATGCGATGATCTGCGCGTCTTCCCGGTTGAAGTCCGAAACGATGAAATTTGGATTGATCCAGGCGATATGACTTATCGTCGCGCAGAAGAGCATAAGCAGCTCCTCCGAGAGGGTCTATTAAGTGAAGATCGATGGACAATGTCCAAAGCAATAGCACTGTTACTGAAGGGCGGTGTGCCAGAAGAAGAGGTTATGGGTTCGATTCTGGAGCATGTCAGTCGCCACATTGCGACCTCTCACGGCGCGGAAGGTGGCAGCGATGTCTCCAAACTTATCAATGGACTCAAAGTCGGACGCAAATACGGTGGTGCCGATAGACTCATCGCTGTTACGACTGCGGCGTGTTCTGCCGCGGGACCCGCATCGGAACGGCTTGAAGTTGTGCCATTGCCTGAACCCGTTGCCTGGGAGAAGATCAGTCAATGGGTCCGTAACTTCTCTTATGAAGGACAATCGGGACGGATTGAGCGATGCTTGTTCACAGCATATCACAAAGGTGACGCGGATAAGTTAGTTCCGTTGCTCTTTGAGTGTGCAGTCGAACCGCATTTTATTGACGCTTCCCATATTCCGCAGTACGTCAGTTATCTTGCTGAAGTGATTGATGAATTCGGGTGGGAACGTGCATCGGAACTGGTTTTTTATCTCGGTGCGCAACTCGTTGGGCATCGTCCAGATGAACCGGAACGGTACCGTAGAGACGCAATCCGACTGATGCGAGAGATGCTTCCGACTGTTGAAGGTGCTACCTTAGAGAGAACCGTTAAATTTGACGAAAACGCTTTCGTTGCGGCACTCACGAGTGTCAATCTCCAACGCTCGTTTGAGGCGGTACAGGCAGTCTTGGTTGACGGTGTTAAATTGGATCGGTTGATTACAACGCTCGTCTTACTTGCAGCAGACCGCATGGCGAATACCCCTGTCAATGTAGACGCGGGGTGGGAAAACTTAACGATGGAACTCAATCTCGCGGCATCTTTACGGAGTGCGCAACAGGTTGGTGGTAATACGGTTGCTGCAAAAGGTATTTTCCACGTCGCATGGCAAATTTTCGCAGATCGCTGGATAAACATCCCTTCACGAGCTCTCAGCGAACCCTTGTGTCAAGAAAAACTGGACCTCGCAAATGAGGCGGAGGGTCTCAAGGACATTATTGATGCAATTGAGACGCTCAACGTTCAAAGTGTCGGACCAAAAGTGCTGGGTTACCTAAATGCCGGGTATTCTGCCGAGCGACTGATGGAAGAGATCGGTCATACAGTTCTATGGGATGATACAGGAAGTGAGGTACTGCCGACACTGCGTACCGTGTTTGAAGAGTGGAAGCGTGCAGACGGACATCCCGCGCAACCGCAACTGCTGGTCGGATTGGCGCGCTATGTTACAGATATCCGATCGAACACAGATAACAAATCTGCGGCGACGACCGCAATGCGGTTTGCTGAAGGCAGAACAACGATTGAGGTCTTTGAGGAATAATATCTCATGAACCAAAACGCTTCGGACTTCTCACGTGCAGAATATATTGAGGCTGTGAATAACGGGGACGCGAACCGTGTCAAAACCGTGTTAGCAGATAACGATGAACTGCTTGCGTTCATTGATGCGCCTTGGTTTGCTTTTGACGCGCCAGCGATTGTGTTCGCCGCTGCGTCTGGCAACCGCGAACTCATCAAGGTTTTGCTGGAGGCTGGTGCTGATATTGATGTCAAGAGCGGCTGGTGGGCAGGTGGTACATCGGCGTTACAGCACGCTGCGGGTGCTATGCTAAGTTACAACAGAGAACTCGCTGAATACCTCATCGAACAGGGCGCAACAATTGACGCACACGCTGCTGCAGGCTTGGATATGTCCGACACGCTTGCAACGTTGATACGTGAGAACCCTGATGTCGTCAACGCTCCAGGGAGTGACGGTATGTCGCCGTTGCATTTCGCTGCGACACCGCGAATCGCTGAATTGCTGCTTGAAAACGGCGCAGATATAAACCACCGCGACCGCGACCATAACGGAACGCCAGCACAATGGACGATGCGAAGACGACCGGAAGTCTGCCGCTATCTCCTTGAACAGGGTGCCGAAGCAGATATTGTTCTCTATTGTGCGATGGGAGATATTCAACGCGCAGAGGCGGAATTCCAAAAGAATCCGAAACTCCTCAAACTTCGGATCAATGTGAAATCGCCCAAAGGCTACGTGATACCAACGGTGGAGACACCTCACGCTCAGGAAGTGCCGGGTGGACATGTTTATGCCTATCAGGTCGGACCGACCATGCCGCTGCTTGAGATTGCACTTCAATCCAAGCAACCAGCCATCGTTGATCTGCTCATCGATTTAGGTTATGAGATCAATTTGCGAGATTGGTATGTGCTTGTCGGGCAGGGACCGAAACGGTTTGATACATTGGTGAAAGGATTTCTGGCAAAAGGTTGGGACATCAACGCTTCTCAAAAGCATCGACGTGGGATGTGGTCCCCTCTACACTGGGTCGCACAACGCGGTTTAACAAACGGTGTCGCCTGTTTATTGGCAAACGGTGCTGACCCGAATGTAACCGACGATAAGGGGCAAACGCCGCTACACTTCATCGCACAGAAGGGTGTCGGTAAAAACCAAGCAGCGTTGTTGATTGAACACGGTGCAGATCTAAACGCACGTGATGATAACGGACAGACCCCGTTGGATTACGCCAAGAGAGCAAAACGGAAAACGGTTGCAGACTTCCTAACAAAATTAGTGCGGTAAGAGCAGATGTCTCTTACCTTCATATCATGGGAGAAAAATATCGTGTTATCAGGAAATGGAAATTTCGTCAAAGTCGCTGCCCTCAGTGAAGTCGCAGACGGAAAACCGAGGGCAGTCAGAGTTGAAGGGCATAGTATCGCCCTCTTTCAACATGAAGGCAATGTCTACGCAACGGATAACCAGTGTCCGCACATGGGATATCCGTTAGTGAGAGGACGTGTCAGGAAAGGTGTTTTATCGTGCGATTGGCACGGTTGGAGTTACGACATGGAAGGTGGCGGCTGTTTCACCGGTGGTTGTGATGACCTCGCCACGTTCCCTGTTGAAGTCCGCGACGGCGATATCTACATAGATGTTGCCAGCGGCGGAAAGAAACGCGACGATGCGCATTTTCTCCTGCTGAAAGAGGGGTTACTATCCACGGACAGTTGGACGCTTTCTAAAGCGATCGCCATTATGTTAGCAAAAGGCGTTTCCGAAGAAGAGACGTTGGAAATCATGGTGAAACACATGGGACGCCATATCTCTACAGATGATGATGCCTTCAATGGCGGTAGAAAGTTGGCACTGATGATGAACGGCGTAAACGTTGCACATCTCTATGAACCTGAAGACCGTCTCATCCCGCTGATGATGGCTGCCGAGGGCGCATCTGGCAGGCTCGGAGATCGACCGGATCGTCAACCACTTCCACCACCTATTGATTGGCAGAAACTGGAGAACTGGATTAAAGTCTTCACCGCTGATAAGGAGTGGGAAGGTGTCGAAAAGTGTCTCATCACTGCCCGACGGTTGGGAGGCAATGATGAGAAAATCATCCCGCTCTTTTTTGATTGTGCAGTTCAGCCTTTCTTCCTCAACCACTACAGGAATCTCATTGATCTTGCACACCTATCTGAGTTGTTGGAGCGATTCGGCTGGGAATTAACGGGCGAATTAGTCTGCAGCCTCGGCGCAAAGATTCTTGGGCAAGGACGTGGCAGACCGGGCGAACTTCACCGTGAAGCCATCCAAAAACTCGAGGAGATTGATCATATCTTTGATGAACTTCCACAGGAAACATCAGTCGAAACCGTTGTCGATTACGATGAAGATAAATTTTCGGCGGCACTTGTGAGCGGCGACCTTGACGAGGTTTTTGATGCTGTAACGGAAAATCTGACTGCAGGGGTCCCCATTAACACGCTCGCGACAACCATGCTCATGACCGCCGCGGATCGGATGGCACGCACACCCGTGAATATGAGTCCGGGGTGGTGGGACCTACGCGATGAGATGGAGATTGCATCAACAGTGCGGAAAGTACTTCGGTACGGCGGAACGAAAGTCGCCGCGAAGACACTCTACCATGCCGCATGGCGATTTTTCAACAACCGATGGCTTAACATTCGCCACCAACCGATTACGGCACTGCGAGCATCTGCAACGTCTAAAACGCGTGATGAAGACGCAATGATCGCCGAAATTTTGGACGCGATTGAATCTGTCCGCATTCAGGAGATTGGACGGCGGACCCGTGAGTATCTCAACGCAGGTTTTTCCGCGGAGCGGTTAATGTCTGAAATGGGGCTATGTATCCTCAAGGACGATAACGGCGGTGAACTCCTCAGTTTAATTTATATAGTGTCTGAAGAATGGAAGACGTGTGAGACACATCCTGCCAGAAATCAGATGATTGTTGGGTTGGCACGCTGGGCGACGGATATCCGTAGAAATTCGGGGAACGATTCCGCTGTCCAGACTGCACACCGTTTCGCACGCGGTGAAACCGCGACGGAACTCTATGAATAGCACAATTTTACACTTCGCAACTTCGTAGGGGTTTTTGCTTGGGTGTTTCCTATAGGGTTACCCAGCCCCTACGAACTGCTTTTTATTTTATGAAAAATTTGCTTGTCTTTCTTCTCTTTAATTTGTTATGCTTGTCAGTGCGAGGAGCATCATTGGAGTTCGCTTTTCAACTCGGCGAGAAACAGCAGCCACGACTGGATAAACTACTTCCTGATGTTGCGCGGCAAATGGTTTTCAATAGGGATAGCACGAAACTAATAGCAAAAGGGATGGATGGCACCGTAGTAGAATGGGATATCCAAACCCGACAAAAACGCGAGATTGGGAACATCCACGCTAAACGGTGGTTCGCCTATGCCACCAAAGCGAATCACCTGTTAATCCGAAAAGCGGATGACAGTATCACTCTCCTTTCGCTGGAAAATGACCATGAAACACTGCTGGCGAATGGACAATATGAGAGCGGTAGCCTGTCTGCGGACGGCACGCTTGCAGTACTGTCGAAAGGTGATAACGAAGTTGAGGTTTGGCAACTTGACAAGCAGATGCCAAAGGCTATGAAGGGTGAGCGGACTGCCCAAAAACTGAAAACCCTTCAGACGGGTTTACCGGTCAGAAATAGTCTCACGCTTTCTGACGATGGTCAGTTTATTGCGGCAGCAGAGGGGAGTTATCGAGACGGTGAAGGGCATCGGACAATCGTTGAAATTTGGAACGCAACCGATGAACATCCAATCCAAGTTCTCGATACTGGCGAGATTTTAGGTGTCTGGAACCTACTCTTTTCACCGGATGCAACAATGGTAGCCGTTGACACACAGAAGCACGCCCAGTCTGGAATTCGGGTCTGGGAAATCGGAACAGGAAGGCAGCGTCTCTCAAAAAGCGGGTTTGAAGCGTACTGGACACGTGCACTCGCTTTTTCACCGACTTCAGATTACCTCGCTTCCGGTGATGAGAGCGGCAATCTTCGGGTATGGAACCTCTCCGAAGGCGATTCAGTGGTTTGGGAAACCTATCTAACCGGCATTCAAGCGTTAGCATTCTCACCAAGTGGCGAGTATCTCGCTATCGCACTATGGGATGCTACGATTCAGATACTACACTGGAGGGAAAACAGTGAGCGATGAAAAAAAATTAGTAGAAGGCTCTTACATAGATGCAAAAGGACGCACACGTTGGCATGAGAACGATAAGCTTTCACTAAAACTCTTGGAACTTCATACTTTTCTGATTATTGCCGATTATCCAGAAGACCACGCAACGCGATATCCGTGGTTGGCACATTATATCTCTCGGTTTCCCGAACCGATGTCGGATTTAATTGCCCAAGGCAGATTGATAGAAGAACTTCCGGGTGCGGGAAAAGTAATGGCGAAAATCATTGAGGATTTACTGGAGAGTGGCACTACCGCAAAACTGGAAGAATTCGCAGGCGATACGCCACGAACCGTCGTGGAACTCGTGCCTATCCCAGGACTCGGTGCGAAAACGATTAAGCGACTCTACGAAGAGGTCGGTGTCGATAGCCTCGTCTCACTCCGCACAGCGATTGATGAAGGGAAACTCAAAGGTTTCAAAGGTATCGGTAAAAAAACGTTAGAGAAATTTGAGGCATATCTTGATGAGGTTTTGTAGCACAATCATAGGTGTCAATTTAAAAAAATAAACGTCTCAGACCCAGGCCCGGTAGGTTCGGTTTGTAACCGAACCGGATTTTCCACGGAAACCTTGAAGACCTCAAAACCCTCTTCAGTCCTGTAAGGTTTATTTGCTTGGGGTATTTGCTTAAGAAACGCCCCAGCAAAACGGTGTTTCTGCGGATTTCTTCATTATGTTTATAGAATATCATAGGTGAAATTATGGCGAGATCACTCACTGATGGCGAAATGGTTGATGGCAAGAAGCACGGCTATTGGGTCACCTATTACGCGAACGGAAATAAGCGGAGCGAAGGTGGCTACATTCACGGTAAGAAGGACGGACCTTGGATTACTTACCACAAAAACGGAAACAAGGCGAGCGAAGCCTCCTTCCGCGATAACAAATACGAAGGGTCTTGTATTACTTATCATGAAAACGGGAACCTTAGATCCAGCGGAGCCTATCCCAAACATGTCGGCAAATCCTACGATGGCAAAAAGGAGGGTCCCTTTTACGGCTACGAAGAAGACGGCAAAACAGTCTGGCTCATCGTAACGTACAAAAAAGGCGGCAGCCGTGCGAAACCGGATGAATACCCGCTCGGTGTCTGCGATGTTTGTGGCGAGGGAAGGCGTTTGGCGTGGAAGGATACCTGTCCAAGGTGCGGAACTGAACTGGAACGTCACTAAGACGAAGGATACTACTTTTCGCGTTAACATGTCAAGTTAAATCAAAAAAATTTGTAAATTAACTTGACAAACTTTTTTTTTCGGTGTATAATACTATTATTACGTATTTAGAATTAGTATTTACCTTTCGTAATTTGTAACATGAGCGTCAACATGTTGGCACTCATGTCAGATTCACCTTTAACTCTTGGGACTTACGCAGATTGCTCTTTTGTCTTTTGTAGCATAGGCTGTTAGCCTGTGCCCTGAGAACATCTCGGTTTTTTGAGAGTTTACCTGCTAACGGAGCGTCATATCGTCAAAATTGCGTAAGTCCTGACTCTATAAGGACCAATCCGATGAAAACCAAGAGATTACACCCATTAGAACTTGAAGTGATGAAAGTAGTATGGAAATTGACGCGTGCCACGGTCAACGATGTCCTTGATAACATTGACCGCAAGCTCGCTTATACCACTGTCGCCACGACTATGAAAAGCCTTGAAAAGAAAGGCTTTTTGTCGCATGAAGTTGATGGCAGGACGTTTGTTTATCAGCCTTTGGTACAAGAGACAGAGATTACGCATTCCATGCTCAGCGATTTGCTGGAGCGTCTCTTTGACAACTCAGCCGAAAAACTGGTGAACACACTCCTCGAAGTGCGACAAACCAGCGTAGATGAACACAACCGCTTACAAGCGTTAATTAACAACTATCAACCTGAAGGAGAAAAAAACGATGACTAAGCAAATCCTCCTCTCCTTGCTCAATTGTTCGTGGCAGTGGATGCTCTTGAGCGGCTTGATATGGTTTGCAACAAGTTCCCTGTTTCGCAAAAACCGCCGTTCCAATACCACTGTTCATCTGCTCTGGCTGTTGTCTTTACTCAGTCTACCGATCTTATTCGGTTTGAATCAGTTTGTGCCAGCGTTCTCCATCGGTAAAACGGTGCCAGAATTAGCGCAGGCGAAGCCGATAGACGTATCCGGTTTAGCTGCGCTGACTACAGATTTACCAGAAATTTCGCCCACTGAAAGCGATACACAATCCAAGAACCAACTGTTTGCTGGTGGTAAGTCCTTCGTTGATTGGGAAACCAAGACCGATCTACTGCTGTACGTCTGGGCAATCGGTGCGTCAGTTATGTTAATTCGCTTCCTGTTTGGTTTGTACCGGATTCATCAACTCCGACGCAGTGCAGTCATGGCTGATGATTCATATCAGGCAATCTGCCGACGATTGGCACAACACCTGAACATAAATCGTTCTGTCACCGTCTGTTTCTCAGATCGTGTGGTATCACCGATCTCATTTGGTTGGTTATCACCGTACATCCTGATTCCACGAAAACTGAGTTTAGAGCAGTTTGAATTGGTAGCCGCCCACGAATTAGCCCACGTACAACGACACGATTGGTTGACGAATCTCTTTTCGCACTTCGTCGGCGCGATCTTCTTTTTTCCATCCGATTTACCATCTCCTTAATCGCGAACTCGTCCGCCTCCGAGAACGCATCTGTGACGATTGGGTCATCCGATTGACAGGTGCAAGAAAAAACTATGCGCAGTGTTTATTGGATCTGGTGCGACACGAAGATCGGACTGTCCCACTCGCGTTATCGCTTAATCAGCCATCGCAATTGGAGTCTCGCATTGATTCTATTTTGAAAAACGATCGGCAGTTAGATGTGCAACTGAAGCCGCGTTTGCGGCTGATAGCGGCAACCTTAATCCTAACGTGTCTACCTTTATTAGCGATGGCACAACTGGTTCCACTGAAAACTTTCCAAGTCTCACTCTTCGCGCAGACACCTGAGCAATTAAAAAAAGCGGTCGATAAGACTAAGAAAAAGGTGAAGGCTGTCATCGTTAAAGAGAGCGACGATGCCTCTGGTGATGCGCATGAATGGTTGGAAGTCCGCAATCTAACCGATAAAGAAGTGAACTTGAATGGGTGGACCCTGGAGCTTACGACAGCCATGTGGGATACCGAGTGGAAGGTAATCCCATTCAATAAGAACGCTAAAATCTCCGATGGTGGTGTCTTCATTAAAGAGCTTGACGATGCTTCTGGTGATACGTATGCTTGGTTGAAACTCCGTACAACCGATAAGGGAATGAACTTGAATGGGTGGACCCTGGACCTTACCACCACTAATCTTTTCACCGCCAAGTTGGTTACCGAGCGGAAGATAATCCCAACTCTCTTTTTTACTAAGGATGTTAAAATCCCTGCTGGCGGTGTCTTTCGGGTTACTGACTTGGAATCAATCGAAAAATTGGGCCCTATCGTGGTGCAAATGGGACTCTACAATCCAACCGATACCGAACTGAACTTGAAAGGGTGGAAACTCGACATTACCTCTGGTGATACGCATGACTGGATAGAATTCCGCAATCCAACGGATAAAGAACTGAACTTGAAAGGGTGGAAACTCGACATTGTCACCACCGAATTGGATACTGAGAAGGGGTTCATCCTATTCACTAAGGATGTTAAAATCCCGGCTGATAGTGTTCTTCTGGTTCCGTACCCAGAATCGCTGGAAAAATTGGGTATTACCTCGGAGAAATATGGACAACGCTTCAAGGCAAAATAGGAACGTGGACGGACAATGGAGAAAGACGATGCTCGCAATTATGAGCAGGATCTCTCGCCGGAAGAACAACTCAAGGAAACACCGGAAACACTTGACGAGATGAAAGAACTCATCAAACAGCTCAACAAAGACTGAAGGTGAACAGATGCGCCGTGGTAAAGAGGAATAAACCTCTGAAGGAGAAGCAGATGAACGCCGTAAAACGATGCGATGGCATTAGCCGCCGCGATTTCCTACGCGTCGGTGGATTAACAGCACTCGGATTAGGGTTAGGCGACTTTTTTCACCTGTAACGCGCCTGTGCCGGCACGAATACATTGACAGCGAAAGCAAAATCCTGTATCCTGATATGACTTGATGGGGATCCCAGCCATCTGGAGACCTTCGATCCGAAACCCGATGCACCAAAGGAGGTTCGCGGATCTCTAAGCACTATTGCCACAAATCTGACAGGCGTACGTATCAGTGAATGCATGGAACGGACGGCAGGCATTACGGATAAAATCGCCATCATTCGTTCGATGGCCTCACCACTTGGTGAACACAACCTTGATACGCAATACTTAATGACTGGATACAAACCTATCTGACAACGTTCCAAGTTCCCCTGATAAGGGGGGTTAGGAGGAGAAACCATGTTTTTTGTAAAACGGTATCTGAATTATATGCTCACGGCAAGCACTATTATCGTGTTTAGTTTCGCTATGATAGGAACAAGTGACGCAAAGATTGATAAAAACACGATTCAAGGGATGTGGACATTTGAAGAAGGCAAAGGTGAAACCGTTACAGACCTTTCTGGAAACGGTAGCGACGGCATTTTCGTCGGCGATGTCAAATGGGCAAAAGCCAAATTCGGCGGTGGTATAGAGTTCAGCGGCGTTGATGCACAAAACCACGTTCGCATCGGAACAAAAGGGGACCCTGATAGTTTAGCAGCCTTGAATTTTAAGGATTCTAAAGGTTTCTCGATCCATGCCTGGATATTTGCGACGGTACCGCCTGACGGAAAATGCGTTATATGGAAAGGGCAGGGATGTTCAAGCTGGTCGCAGTATCTACTTGGCACCGGTGCCCATGAAAATGTCGGTGGCAGAATTAACCAAGCTTCGTTTCATTATCGTGTTAAGAGTGCGCCCGAAAGATTTGAGGCACTCGGAGACCCACTCCCCCTAAATGAATGGGTTCACCTCGTCGGTGTATGGGATAGCACAAAAATCCATATCTATGTTGATGGTGAACTACAGAACAGCGCAGACGCAGTCGGGCAACCTTGGGATTCACCCGAAGCGGTTTACATCGGCGCAGATACAGGTTGTAATGCAGGTAAGGGAAGGTGTCATTTCGGTGGAATCATTGATGAGATCGTCATCTTTAATGTACCGCTCTCAGCAGATGAAGTTAAATCACTCGGCAGTGGAATTGAAGGTGTTTTTGCGGTCGATGCTGCAGGCAAAGTTACCACCACTTGGGGTAAACTTAAATCAGCAAAATAGACCCCTCTTGTAGTAAAGCCCGAAAATATATGGACACTTTATAAAAACACAAAACCCTTCCTGGCAGGGTTTTTGCTTAGAAGAAACACCCAAGCAAAAACGGTGTTTCTTCACGTACGCCGCAAAACCGAATCTACCGGGCCTGGGTGTCTAAAATTAGACAAAAAACCGAAAACTAAATCGCCCTGTCTCAAGTCCAAAACGGCTTGCCTCATTTTCCCTTATCTGATATACTGTACATATCCAAGCTTGGGTAGCATTGCTACGAGACGGTCCCCAACGCCGTTCTCTGCTACTCTCCCACTGTAGCAAGTGAATAAAACTGACTGGTGACTGAGAAACCCCAAACACGATAAACGGAGTACCCGATGAACTTTGATAACCGAACGCTTTTTATTGCTGACAACCTTGATATTATGCGGGGTATGGATTCAGAAACGATTGACCTGATTTATCTTGACCCGCCATTTAAATCCGGCAAACAGTGGAAAGCACCGATCGGTTCACCAGCAGAAGGCGCGGAATTCAAAGACATCTGGACCGAATCCGTTCCATTATCGCAACTTGACGGTAGACCATATCACGCCACAAAGCAGAGGTGGCACTGACCATATAGAGAACCTACAACTGCTTTGTGCCGCCTGCAATTCAACAAAAGGTCAAGGTACGCAAGCAGAACTGATTTCACGATTGAAACAACAAGGCGTGCTGAAATAGCAAGTCCAAAAAACTTATGGATTCGTTTTGAGTCGCGCCCATGTCATAACAAGTTTGTGGTGCGGTTCAACTGCAAGGATTTCATCCTGAAGGGTAGCCACATAAAACAACAGGTTTTCAATAAACGGAAGATTCGTATCAACCCTCCCCTGATCTTCATTTTGCATTGCCGTGATGATATATGCGCCATCACCGTGATATAGGAGTGCAACAATGAGATGCTTACCGACTGTCGCGAGTGGAATATACGCGCGATCGGGGTTGTGCCATTTATCATCCGTCACAATCTGTTCTATCTTGTTTGGCTCGGTGAAAAGCGTCCCAACCTCTGGTGCTTTTGTCGGTTCAAAATTCAATGTCCTATCGGTTTCATCACCGTTTAGAGGTTTAGGGAGCCACGGTGTTGGACATCCTACAGCATCATCGTGATCCTGCTCAACGTTAATGCAAATCCCGCCCTCTTCAACAAACGCTAAAACGGCATCTGCGCCCTGATCAGTGAAACGCCATCCACCTTCGCAAATTTCACCTTGCCCAAGCCAGAGGATATCAAAATCATTGGCATCCGCTTTCGCGAGTTTCGGATCTTTCGTAATCTCGTAATCGAAGGTAAAATTCTGAATTTTTTTCACTTTTTTACTAATCGTTGCTGTTTCAACTTGAGTAATGTTGTTTCCCAACATGAGGACCTTTTTTGTTTTCGCATCTATTGATGTAACAAAGAACGTCACTACAGTAAAGAAAAAACACAAAAAACACACCGAAATGGTATGAAATTGACCCTTTATTGTAACCTTTTCCATTTCTTAAATACCTCCCAAAGTCCAAAACGACTTATTTCGTTACGTTATATTGAATACTGCCGACCCAATTTGTCGATATGTTAACATGTTTGTAAAAAAAAAGTCAAGAAAAAGTCAAATACATTTTTTTTTCGTAAGTTTGATAAATAAATGCGTAATTTTCTCCATTCGGTGATACACCTGCTTGATATCGTAAGTTCGGAAGTTCGACACGCCCTTCTCAATCCGCCATGGTTCAGCAGTGGGCTGAATTGTTTGTCTTTTTCGCAGGTGTTAATACTTAATATATGTTATGCTTTAAAACAAACGGCGGAAAATTTCGCTAGATTTCGCTAGATTTCGCTAGATTTCACGCCGGATCCTCGAAAAAAAGATGTCCAACCCAATAATTTCTTAAAATTGCAGGACTTACGCATGCTGCTCTTTTGTAGCATGATGCACTTCGCATCTGGGGTTTTTGCTTGGGGTTTTTGCTTGGGTATTTCTGCGGATTTCTTCGCGTACGCCGCAAAACTTTCCAGTTTGTGCTACAAAAACGCTGTGTTTTCCAAAAAACTCCATCTAACAGAACGGGCTGCAGTCAAATTTGCGTAAGTCCTGAATTGAATAACCGTGACTACCTCAGAAGAAAGTATTGCCTTGTAGATAGTTTTACGGTATAATCTTGGCAACGGAAAAGATGGCAAATCTAAACTGAATGCATGGTTTGAAACAGGAGGTTCAAAACGATGAGAGTTATAAGTACTTTGATCGCTATGACAGTTCTCTTTATTTCAGGAATATGGATTCAGGAAAGCACATCAGAAATTGATCCAGAATCCCTTATGGGTATGTGGAACTTTGATCACGGAAAGGGTGGGACGGTTAAAGATTCCTCTCCGAACGGTAATGATGGGAAAATCGTTGATGCCAAGCGAGTCGAAGGCTATGAAGGCATGGGCATCGAATTCGATGGAAGCAATCATGTCGTTATTCCGGCGAGCGAGACGACAGATGATTTCCTCGACGGATTCACGTATCTGCTCTGGGTCAAACCGCTCGGTAACCCTTCCGGGCCGCACGTCCGACTCATAGAGAGAGATTGGCATAACCCAAACATCCTTATCGGTCCCAACGACTTCTACGGTAGTTTCCTATTCAACGGTGGAATAGATAACAGCCAAATCCGGGGCGGGACATGGGAGATGGAGGAGTGGAGTTTTGTCGCTTTAACCCACGATGGTAAAACGCTTGTCCTCTATGTTGATGGCGAGGTTGTCGGGGATTTAGATGTAGGAAAACCGACTTTCACACAGAATAACGATGGGGGTTCCATCTGGTTAACCCGCTGGAAAGGCGGGCCGGGATGGGATTTCACAGGTGTCCTTGATGAAGTTGCGATCTTCAACGCGCCGCTGAGTGAAGACGATTTGAATGCTGTCATGACAGAAGGACTTGAAGGTGCCCTCGCCGTTTCACCTGCTCGCAAATTGGCAACGACTTGGGGGAACATTAAACAGCAGAGGTGATGGTCAGCTGTAAGCGAACATCACTCGACTATCGGAGATAGAAAGCAATGCATAGAACGGTTATCTGCGGAGTCAATACGCATGCGGGATAATCCTGTACAATTCGCAGTCGTCAGAGAGGATCCGATGGTGGAGGCGGAGTTAGTCCGATTAACAAACGCGAGCAACGTGCTGTTAATCGCCTCTGGTGGATGCACTGCCTTAACGCTGCAAGCACTGTTTCCCGACTTACATATCACGTTGGTTGATTTTAATCCCGCACAGTTAGAACGCGTTCGGGAAAAGATGCGTGCCTTGCGAGAGACCGATACAGCGACACGACATCAGAGATTTAATATTGAGACCAGCGATCCAAACGGACTCAATCAAAATGGGAACTTTGAGTCGCTCTTCCGGGGTTTACGCGAGTTTATCTTTGATCTGGTTGCGGATGAAGCGGAAATCCGCGCATTGTTTCAAGAGAAAGACCGACTTGCCAGTGTCTCAGATTTACTCTTTTCGAGTCAGTATTGGCCAGTCGCATTCGATCTCTACTTTAGCGACGCACTTCTGAATGCGATGTTTGGACCGGATGCCACGCAACACGCTGAACCCGGAAGTTATCCGCGCTACTTTCAGGCACTATTTGAAAAAGGGTTGACATCCGCAACAGCGTTTGATAATTACTTTCTTCACCATGTATTTCTTGGATACTATCTACACCGTCCGACGAGCCTGCCTTACTACCTGTTATCACCGCCCACCGATTACCGTCTTCAGATGATTGAAGGGACGCTGGCTCAGGTGCCGGATTTGCAACGGTTCGATCTAATTTCTCTATCTAACATTATGGATTGGATGCCGTTAACTGAGATTGTTACGCTTATCGGTCATCTTCAGCGTGAGATGAAGTCAGGCGCAAGCATTCTGTACCGTCAACTCAATAACGACACGGACCTCTCGGCGTGTTTTGGTGATTTGTTTGAATTCAATGCGGCATCGGGAGTCCGATTCCAAAGTACCGAACGCAGTCTGTTTTATTCCAGCGTTCATGTAGGAAAAAGGAGGTAACTGCCAATGGATGTGAGTATTGACGCTATCTTAAAAGAGACGAATGCCTGGATGAATCCATACTTTAAGTCTCTGCGTGACGGGACATTTGATCTCGATGATTTTGTCGAAACACAGATTCAGTTCTATTTTGCTGTCGTGTTCTTCAATCGACCGATGGCAGCACTCGCTGCCAAGATCCCGACATCCGAACTACGTCTGGAGGTTATCCGTAATGTTTGGGAGGAACACGGCGAAGGCAGTCCGACACTAATGCACGAGAAAACATTTATCACCTTTCTTGACCGACTGGCTGGCATTAAACCCGAAGATATCGAGAGACGAGCAATGTGGCCCGAAGTTCGCGCCTTTAATACCGTGCTTGTCGGTGCCTGCGTGATGGATGAATACTTGATCGGTGCTGGTGTCATGGGGATCATAGAACGGATGTTTTCAGACATTGCCGGGTGGGTCGGAGAACAGGTTGTGCGTCATCGCTGGATTCCTACAGAAAAACTGATTCACTATAATCTCCACGAAGACCTTGATATTAAACATGCAGACGATTTCTTTGATGTGCTGCGTCCGGCATGGGATGCGGATGTCGAAAATAGATACTACATTGAACAGGGGTTGCGTCTCGGTGCGTATGTCTTCAATTCGCTTTATGAAGGACTTTATAAGGCACGAAAACGTCGTATCTATCGCGATGTGCGCGGACCCCATACGCGGGCATCATAACAGCATTGAGGTATCAGATGCGGAAAAACCGCGCTTTGAAGGTCAGGGAACTACCCAATACGGAGTGGCAAGTTTTTGAATCTCGGATCGCGGACTTAGAGAGAGGGACGAGTTACCCGTTGGGTGAAGACCGATTTGAAATTGATCACGGTGAGGATTACTTCGCTTTCTTCACGCGTCTGGGGCGGCTCCACTACTATGTTGTACTTGACGGTGATCGGGTGATAGCTGTCGCTGCTGCGATTTTACGTCGTGTTCCACCCGCGCGTCATCAAAAACCGGAGGCGGTATGGTATCTTTGCGATTTGAAAGTTCACCCTGAATACCGTGGACGCTATCTCCCGCTCTCCATATTCGTCCACGCCTTTCCGAAATTGTATCCGATCTCCACTCGTGCGTATGCCATCTCCATGGATGCCGATGCGGAACGTCCGAATCGTGTCGCGCTTATGTTGAGCCGTTTTTCACTCGCGCCGATGTCGATCGCAACGAAGTTAGGAATCGTCTCCTTAGATGCCGAACGGATGCGAAGCGTTGCGCCGGTTTTACAACAGCATTTCGGAGGTGTCTCTTATCTGTCGTTGGCAGGAAAAAAAGACATCATTTTACAAAGCACGCGCTCGCCGATGCCGCTGTTACACGTTCAGTTCGGACCCTGTGCCGAGCAGGGACATCCCGAACCGATTGATGATTGTGTTCACATGTTTTGTGTTTCGATAGATCATCCACTGTTTGAGGTATTGAAGCCTCAAGCGATCTATCCATCAGCCACAGCCACAGTCGTCCATCATCGCATGGAAAAATGGGATTGGGGTTTCATCCTCACCAGCGATATTTGACAACGAAAAAGTTCAAATCCATGTTCTTTAACCGCAAGGAAAATTAATAGGACTTACGCATTTTTTCTTAAAGTCCCCCTGATAAGGGGGATTTGATGATTGTGTTCACATGTTCTGTGTTTCGATAGATCATCCACTGTTTGAGGTATTGAAGCCTCAAGCGATCTATCCATCAGCCACAGCCACAGTCGTCCATCATCGCATGGAAAAATGGGATTGGGGTTTCATTCTCACCAGCGGTATTTGACAGCGAAAAAGTTCAAATCCATGTTCTTTAACCGCAAGGAAAATTAATGGGACTTACGCATTTTTTCTTAAAGTCCCCCTGATAAGGGGGATTTAGGGGGTTAAATCAGCAAAATATACCGTTTCCCCATTCAATTTGCGTAACTCGTGATTAAAAAGGGGGTCTTAGAAAAATGGCAAGTTCACAAGATACTGGCGAAATGGTTGACGGCAAAAAGCACGGCTATTGGGTCACCTATTACGCGAATGGAAATAAGCGGAGCGAAGGTGGCTACGTTCACGGCAAGAAAGATGGTCCCTGGATTCAATACCACAAAAATGGCAACAAAGCAAGCGAAGCCTCTTTCCGTGACGGCAAGAACGAAGGCGAGTACGTGTGCTATTATGAGAACGGCAACCGCAAATGGGGCGGACCCTATCGGAAGCACGATGGCAGCTCGGCTGATGGCAGGAAAGAAGGTGTCTGGCTCTGTTATGAAGAAGACGGTGAGACGGTATGGCGTATCATCACCTATAAGAAAGGCGGCGCGCGCGCGAAACCGGATGAATACCCGCTCGGTGTCTGCGAGGTTTGTGGCGAAGGCAGACGTTCAACGTGGGGCGACACCTGTCCACAGTGCGGTGCGGATGTTTCTGACTAACCCTCAAAAATTCTGAAGTTTTTTATCCCAATGGAGTTTCAATAGGTAAATAATACCGTTTCTGTTAATAAATCTCTCTTTATGTAGAACAAACTGTATGAAGATTGATAAAATATTTCGGTAATTCTATATTTTCCCAAGGCCCGGTAGGTTCGGTTTGAAACCGAACCGGACTGCCCAAGAAATTACCGAATTAATATTTCAAACCTCATTTAGTTTGTTGCACAATGCCACGCATTCCACGAAAACCAGTAATGTGATAACACTGTTTAGAAATGGTATAAACCTACAAAGAACTGAGGAAGACAATTGAAAATTGACACAGAGTTTTGGTGTGCTTTGGTGTTGTTGGCAACGTTTTTTGCTTTACAATTCCCAAGTATAACAGAGGCGGAAACAGAATCCGATCACAGAGTTGCGACGGCTGTCCGAATTAAAGGCTCACCGCCACAATTAGATGGTGTTTTAGATGATGTTGTCTGGAAAACCGCACCCCTCCACGAAGGTTTTCGACAGCGCGATCCGAATGAAGGCGAACCGGTATCTGAACGCACTACATTCCAAGTCGCCTACGATGACGAAGCGGTCTATTTCGCGATGATGTGCTATGATAGCGATCCCGATAAGATCGTTTCGCGCCTCGTCAGGCGGGATGAGTACGTTGAATCCGATAAAATTCAGATTATCCTTGACCCGCACTACAACCGACAGCGCGGTTTTTCCTTTACTATCTATCCTTCAGGTTCTGTCATAGATGGTATTGTTGGAGGCGGGGGCCCGGATGGCTGGAACAATGCTTGGGATGGTGTGTGGGAAGCAAAGACCCGCATCCACAAAAACGGATGGGCAGTAGAATGTAAAATCCCGTTTTACATGTTCCGCTTTTCTCCGAAAGATAAATACACATGGGGTCTACAGGTAGAACGGGAAATTAGCCGTAGAAAAGAGCGTGCACACTGGCGTTTAATTAAGAAAGGTGAACCGGGTTGGATATCGCGCTTTGGGGACCTTGTGGGGATTGAGGACATCCACCCCTCTCGCCATTTGGAATTGATCCCTTACGCTATGGGGAGAACGACACTGAAGAGTGATACCGATGTGTCGGGGAATATTGGCGGTGATGTCCAATACGGCATCACTTCTGGGATTACACTCAACGCCACAATCAACCCCGACTTTGGACAGGTCGAGGCGGACCCTGCTACGTTGAATCTCTCTGCCTATGAAGAGTATTTTGAGGAACGGAGACCGTTTTTTGTGAAAGGGTCATCCATTTTTAACTTCGGTGGCGGCGAAAACCAATTCTTTTATTCGCGGCGGATTGGACGGCAACCCGGGCATTTTAAGATCCCGAACGGTGCTACCGAACTAAGGCGTCCGGAAGCGACAACGATTCTCGGTGCTGCCAAGATTGTCGGTAGAACTAACAGCAAAACTTCTTTCGGCATCATGGAAGCGGTCACCGTGCCAGAGTATGCACAGATTGATGAGAAAGGGAAGGAAAGCGACCATCTCGTTGAGCCTTTGACAAACTACTTTGTCGGTAGAGTGACACAAGATATCTTGGAAGGTAATTCTCGCATCGGGCTGATAACGACAGCAGTAAATCGACGCGCCTCTAATCCTGCTTATGTGGGTGGATTCGATTGGGACTTGAGGTTTGCGAAGGAACGCTATAATGTAAGCGGAATGGTCGCAGCGAGCCAAGCCGGAACACTTCAGGCGCGCAAGTCGGGTTATTTTGCACATCTCGGATTTGATAAGCAGGGCGGGTGGTGGCGACTTCAGACCAATTTTAATGCACGCTCACCAGACTTAGATATAAATGACATCGGATATACGCAACGCGGCGATATGATGCGGTGGTTCTATGACCTCATCTTCAAAAAGGAGCAGCCGTTCAGCATTTTCCGGGAAGTGAGTTTAGGGTTCTTTGGCTGGCGAGAATGGAATTATGACGGGGTTAGCATCGGTCGTTACTCCGAGATATGGACAGATGGTAAACTGAAAAACTATTGGGACTATGACCTTTGGATCGGACGGAATTTGGAATCATTTAACGACGCAGATGTTCGACGCGGCGGGACCCTGATTAAAAATCCTGCCGGTTGGTGGATTTTTACCCAACTTAGAACCGATGGTCGTAAAATGGTTCAACTTGAACTGAATCCGATCTTCGCATGGGATGATGATAACCAAACTTCTGAGAGAGAGGTCAGCCTCCGTCTAAATATTCGTCCTATGTCAAACATTGAACTCAGTATCGGACCGATGTACCGCTATCGGGTTGACGATGCACAGTGGGTTGCGTTGATTGAAGAAAATCTCAATGGACAAATCGAGAAACACTACGTCTATGGCGAATTAACAAGCCAAACGCTTGATTTCACCACACGTGCGAACATTAGTTTCACACCGACACTGAGCCTTCAATTCTACGTGCAACCCTTCATTACCATCGGCGACTATGCCAACTTCAAAGAGTTGGTTGAGCCGAGGTCCTATCAGTTCAAACCCTATCCACTGAAGCGAAACCCCGATTTCCATATACGTTCACTAAGAGGTAATACCGTTTTCCGTTGGGAATTTCGACCGGGCAGCACACTATTTTTGGTATGGTCTCAATCGCGTGAAGCTGCCTTAGAATCCGTTCGGGAATCGGATCTCGATTTTCGTCCGCTCCAGCGTTTAGGTAGCACTTTCACTGATGCCGGGACAAACATTTTCCTGATAAAATGCCGGTATTGGTTCGGGATATAACCTTTCGATGCCATTTGAAACCCGGTTTTTGAACGAAACTGTCCAAAAATTAAAAAATAGAAACCACTTCGTTCGTCAAAATCGGTGAGAAGCCTCCTTTCAGACGTGATTTCACCCACAAGTCCTTATTGGCATGAAAATTGCAAATTCCGTTGTTACGAAAGATAAAAGTTAAATTTCTCTTAACAAATAATGTGGGAAATGTTATTATGGAAGATACAATTAAATATAACACTACGTTAACGCGCGAACATTTAACCACATAGAAGGTGGGTCTCATGAAATCGCGTCGGATACCTCTGGCGTGGAAGGAGGATATACGCATGAAATATATGCGGTTGTTATTGATTCAATTTGTACTGCTTGTATTGGGATTGGTCGGTTATTGTATTGCTACTGAGATTGGCTTTGAAGCCGAAGACGCAGATGAAATTGTAGAAATCATGGAAATTTATGAAGATAAGAAAGCTTCAGGCGGTATGTATATATCGGCGGGAAAGGGCGGGGGTGGTCGCCACCCCGGTAAAGCCGATTTCGTGATTAACGTTAGAACACCCGGTCAGTACACGATGTGGGGGCGGGTGATTGCCCAAGATACGGCGAAGGACTCTTTCCATGTCACAGTCGATCAGAAAAAGAGTCCACAACCGGGTGATGCCGACATGATCTGGGATACAGGTCAGCATCAGGAGTGGACGTGGGCAAAAGTAAAATGGCGAGAAAAGAATCCGTTGACCTTTGATCTGAAACCGGGGAAACATACCGTTACATTTTGGTCTAGGGAAGGCGATACCCGTTTGGATGCCGTTTACATGGCAATAGACCCCAACGCTGTCCCCAAACTACCGAGTGAAATTGAGGGTTTTGCTGTGCATCCCCGGAATCGCTTAACGACAACTTGGGCGGCGCTAAAAAAACCGTAGAGCTGGACTCAAGCTAAGACTGAATGCTTGTGTGCTAAGATTTTGGAAGCCTGTAAACACCCCGTCGAACCTTTACAATTTCACCGATATTCACCAGGCGCGTGAGTTCTGTATTTATGGCTTTTGGGTGTCCTTGAATCGCTGCCACAAGTTCCGGTGTTTTTTTCTCGCCATCGGCGAGAAGCTCAAGAATTTGCTCGCGGAAAGTGACACGCGCCCCACCCCTGAGCCTTCTCAACACTCGGTTTGCGTGACTTTCGGAGCATCCGAGAACCCGTTCTACCTCTTTTCTGCTGGATTCAGCCGTCAGGTTGTCGCGTTCTGTCTCAAAACGTTGACGTGTCGCTATCACCTCCGCGAGGTTATCTAACCCACCGGCGACATCGAAATCTGCCCAGTCAAAGAGGCGTGTTTCAGGTCTATCGGTAATCTCAGGAACTCGCAAACCTGTAATCAACATAATCGTCTTGTTGGTTTCCAAACGGTTCGGCTGTGCCATTTCTATAATCTCTCTAAATATACGGAAAACTGTTATTTCATAAACACTTTGGACGCGTTCGTCTTTGTAACGGTAAAACTCAGGTTCCATTTCATAAGAGAGGGGTTCCGCGTCGTTTCCGAACAAGATCTGCGTGCGCTCCCAAATGTCTTTGGGTTCTATGCGAGGCATACCGACGATCCAGATGACCTGCGCTTCTTGGAAAGCGGTTTCTAATCCTTTTAGTTTTCGGAAGATCGTCAAGAAACTGACATTCTCATTTTTCCTAATATCCTTTAGTTGTTCAAGTGCCTGGCGGTGGACGATGACCCCGTGTTTAATAGTTGGGTCTCTTTCAATTTCAGCTTGGATCCTCCAAAAAAGGTGATGTCCGGTTTCAGATATCCCAAAAACATCCCAAGTGTTGTTGACATCTATAATTGTCTGTCTTGAATAAATACCGGTGCGAATCTGAAAAACACGGTTCCCCGGAACCCACGCCACGGGTTGGGTGGGTAGCATCTCAATTGCTGTATCCGGGAATATCCGCCGAAAATGTTCGCCGGGGAGAACCGATGCAGTAACCAACAAGTGTTTGATGTTCGGATGTAGGACCGGGGGTACCGAGAACCGGAGTGCTCCGTCTTTCCATCGCATCGGTGCATCCGTGTCCCGCGTGTAATGTGAAAAGAAACGCTTGAGTTGATGCCAAAACGTCCAATTGGGATCCCGACAAACCGTAGGGAATTCCTGAATGTTTTCGGGGGTCGCTGCATCTAAGAGCCCCAGCCGGATAGCGTCCGCTATCGGGAGCAAGATTTTCATGTCTTCATTCGGTACAAACGTGTCGAGTTGAAAAACGGGCAACGCTTGTGCTGCGAGCCTATCCGCGGCTGCAGCGTCCAAAGGGATATAGGCAGAGATCCCGCGCCCAAACTCGATTGTCCAGCGCGCAAGTTCCGCACCCGTCTCTGTATCAAGGATGCCGCGTGCGATCACCCTACCCTGTACATTAACGTGGCACATCTGTTCGATGATCTCATCTTCCAACCATTCAAACGTCTGTCGTATTGTCCGGAGACGCCTGACAGCATCGGCAGGCGATCTATCCCTGATTTCTGATGCATTCAGTAAGGCGAGGGCAAAGTTGCCTAAGGCACTGCCTTGCCAATTGACACACCACGCCTCCAATACGGTTTTTGGGAGTTCGCATTCAAGGAACAGTTGATAAAACAGATGATACTCTATCGTCGTATTGATGATACAAAGCGGCTGCGTTCCATCGCCTGCTTCGATGAGTTGTTCCACTATTTTTGCGTAGTGTGGGTCTAAAAACAGTCGAAGCCCTTCTATGATTTGTACTTTAGCAGTTTGTAATTTCGAGGGTTGGGATAGATAGCCACGCTCCTGGCAGTCTGTATACACGGGGCACTGCGGACAGATACTTTCGCTCGGATCCCCACCCTTTTTCTCAAGTGCTTCGCACCGCTCGGGGTCCTCACAGACATTTCTACCTTGAAAGGGGGTTGCCATGCGCACGTCAACGGGGATGTCTTTGACCTGATCCCAGAGATACATCCGATCCCGCCAGCGTGCGACCGGTCCCAGATTTCGCTCTTGAAAAAATTGTTCTGCTTCTACGGCATGCTCAGCATTTGGCACGGTTATACAGAGGGCATCACGATTCCGCAGAAAGGGTTCTACTTCACGGTTTTTCTCTGAGGTTATCTGCGGGATGACGCCAAGGATACGCACGTTCTTATCGAAAGTCCGCTGTCCGAGAACGCTAATTTCTTCGTGTGGTTCAGACGTTTTTTCGCTCGGTTCGGATTTGTGTAATATCGGTTTCGGGCGTTTGATTGAGAGTGGGCTGAGTTTCCCTTCCTGCACGGCGGCTACCTTATCGACTACGGGGACCCCCGTTTCGGGGATCGGGGGAAGAATGCCGGTATTGTGCCAAACATCTGTGATGAGCGTTGCCTCTGTAGGCAGCCCGGTATCAGGTGCCGCTGCACGGACCCATACACCGCCTTCGCTCTCCCACACGCATACTTCTGCGCCTTGATGGCTCCAGTAGTAAAATCCGTCTTCTTGTCTGAGATAAGAAAACCCATGCTTGAAAAATGCCTCTTTGGCAAGGTCAAGTTTGCGGGATCCGAGCGAGAATGGCGCATCGGCGATGCCCTCGTTGTGTTGTAAATTTTGGGGCACAGGATCGTGAAGCGCAGCGCGAAACGCGTCAATGGGCGCGAAGAGTACCTCCTTGGGAATCACCGGCGGATCTAACAGATCGCCCATCAGGATTTCATAGCGGGCATCCCAGCAGGTGTTTCCTTTCTCACCCGAAATTTCGAGATATACCTCGTAGGGGTTCGGATGCGCCGCTGGCACTGCTTGTTTATAGACGTAGAAACGCGCCTGCTGCGTATTCGGGTGCAGGTAGTCCGGTATCCTGCAAGAAAATCGCAACCCACCGGACTTTGACAATGTCAATAACGGGTTCGCGGCGGTGTCAACGAGTGCTTGAACGCAGGCAAGAACGGCATCCGGGGCGGCACAGATCGCTTGATATGTGAAGGCGATGTCATGCCATGGCGCGCCATCGCGAGCCGAAGGTATACCGGTATACACTTGAATCCCCCACGAGCTGTGCCATCGGATGGCATCCCAGGACGGCGTTTGTCGGTATCTCAAGAATAGCTCTCTTTTAGAATTATGCGGCGGACGATCGGCTACAGGTGCCTGACCGATCGGCAGAAAGGCAATATTTGCCGCCTCCAAGTCTTGAACCATCACAGGATATCTGTGGGCGCAATAGATTGTGAAATGATAAGGATGCCCCTGGTAACGCGGAGGCTTTGAGACCGTCTTCCGTTGCTTAAGTGGCTGCTCGTGCCGGCGGTGGCAGTGTGAAATAATATCTCGCAAAGTATTGGTTGTCATCGACACATTTCCCTATAGTAACCTAAGTTGCCATCTTTGTAGCATAGGAAACCGTTAGTCTCCTGTGCCATCTTTGTAGCATAGGTTGTGCTATTAGCCTGTGGCAAACTCACGCTGAAAAAATACCCGTTATAAGGCGTTCACAAACTTTATATTTTCACAGAAGTTAAGAATATATATTATCACGAATCTCATTTTTTATCAAATTTTAAATTCCTATAAAGTCAATAGTCATAAGGGTTTAAGCGTCAGTTGAGTTAGTGATATAAAACTTTATAATTTTTTATTTACGATAATAAAACTATTTGATTTATCATAACTTGAGTTGCTGTTTAGAATTCTATCGGCTATCTTTTATTGCCTTTTTATCTTCAAAACGAAAAGAATATTCCATTGACGCAGTGCTGCTCTTCTTCAATAGGACTTACGCATGCTGCTCTTTTGTAGCATAAACTGTTAGTTTGTGACACCAGAACGCTGAGTTTTCCGAGAAATCTCATCTAACAGAAGAAGCTGCAGTTAAAATTGCGTAAGTCCTGTTCAACTCTTCACTGCGGTTATGTCGAAGGACCCCCACAGTTCTGCTGGATGTCAATTGAGCCAAAGTCAATCTGTCCAGACCAGATAATTTTCACGCCTCACACACGCGAAATTAACACAAAAAGGGCGATTAAAGGAGCGATTCGGAAAAATATTACGCATTTTTGAAGAAAAATTAACAATTTGTATTAAAATTGTTTGCTTTTTTTTCCAAATATGGTATTATTAGTTACATAAAACTTTATAATTTAATAATTCAAATAATTACAATATTTGATTCCTTATAACTTAAGTTGCGACTTGGAATTTTATCGGCTATCTTTTATAGCTTTTTTATCCATCCATAGAACGAAAAGAGTATTCCATCGACGCAGTGCTACTTTTCGGCAATCCTTCACTGTGATGATGTCGGCGACACGGTTCTGTTTGTGAACTGTCACCACCAAGTAATTCAAGAACAACTTTCGCTTTAAACTTGGACGTAAATGTTTTGCGTTTGGCCATCGGAGATGCCTTCCAATCAGATTGTGAGTAGATCACAATCTCGGTTTGGACAGGCGGTCCCAAATTTCCGATGGCAGGACAAATTATTACGATTAAGCAAGGAAGTAAGGAGAAAAATTATGAAGCGTGTCATGTTATTGTTCTCTTGTTTTTTTAGTTTCGCAATGGGTATAAACGACGCGGCAGCACAAACTTTAATAAGGACATCAGCTCCGGGCCGAGGCGTAAAAGTTAACACCGTAGTGTCGCTAACTGTTCTGGCAATTGGTTCTGATGGCAAACCTGCAGAAGGATATACAGTGAGGTGGTCTGGAGATAATCGATCAGGGGGGCCTTGGTCAGAAGTGAGTGATGCATCGGATGGCTCGTTCGAGAATACTAAGCAATTAACTACAGATGCATCCGGTCAATCCACTGCTTATGCGAAAGCTGTTAAAGCTCCCGCTTCAAACCGGACTTCAGTTTCGGCAAGCATTAGCACCGAGAGTACTACGGTCATTCGGCACTTTAATCTTCACCTACCCGGAGACACATGGAGTGGATTTAATTGGATGCCTATTTTTGATCCTGATTCGGCGACGTTTAGTATTACAGAAGGAAGTCCCGCCGACACTGGTATTGGACGTGTCAGGGCTACAGATCAGGATCATGATAGGCTAACATATAGCCTAACTGGCACGGATGCAGCAGACTTTAGTCTCAATTATAGTACAGGTCTGTTAAAAACATCGTCAGCATTAGATTACGATACGAAAAATCAGTATTCAGTTACGGTTACTGCGTATGACAATAATGGCGATTCACATAGTATTAGCGTCACAATCAATGTAAACGCAGCCCCCAGCTTCACAGATGGCGATAGTACGACACGCTCGGTTGCAGAGAACACGGCATCAGGTCAAAACATCGGCACACCGGTCGCTGCTACCGATAAAAACAGTGGTGATACATTGACCTACACCCTCGGTGGCGATGATGCGACCTCGTTTAGTATTGACAGCACAACGGGGCAGCTCCAAACCAGTGCAGCGTTAGACTATGAAACCAAGAACTCCTATTCGGTGACCATTACTGCTTCTGATGGCAATGATGGCAGTGATAGCATTAATGTCACGATCAATGTCACAGATGTCAATGATGCGCCAACTTTCCCAGAGAACATCAGCACGACGCGCTCTGTAGCAGAGAACACCGCCTCTGGCACAAACATCGGCGATGCTTTCACGGCAACCGATCAGGACAACAATACCATCACCTATAGCCTCGGTGGCAAGGATGCAGCCTCGTTCAGTATTGACAGCACATCTGGACAGCTCCAAACCAGCGCAGCGTTAGACTATGAAACGAGAACATCTTATTCCGCGACGATTACTGCCTCCGATGGAACTTTGACCGACACTCTGACCGTCACTATCAGCGTCACAGATGTTGATGAGAACAGAGCCCCCGAGTTCACGGATGGCACCATCACCGCACGTTCTGTCGCTGAGAACACCCCAACCAATACAAACATCGGTGCTGCGGTTGCTGCGACAGATGAAGATGGGGACACACTCACCTACACCCTCAGTGGCACCGATGCGGCTTCGTTTAGCATTCTTAGCGGAAGTGGGCAATTGCAAACCAGCGCAGCACTGGATTACGAGATAAAAACATCTTATTCTGTGACGGTCTCTGTCTCTGATAGCAGGGGTGGGAGTGATAGTATTACCGTCACCATCAACGTCACAAATGTCGATGAAACGCCGGCAAACAACGCACCCACGTTTACAGACGGCACCAACACCACACGCTCTATTGCTGAAAACACCCTCTCCGGTCGAAACATCGGCAGGACAGTCTCCGCCACAGATATGGACAACGATACGTTGACCTACGCCCTCGGCGGCGCAGATGCGGCTTCGTTTAGCATTCTTAGCGGAAGTGGGCAATTGCAAACCAGCGCAGCACTGGACTATGAAGCGAAGTCGTCCTATACGGTTACTGTCGCTGTCTCTGATAGCAGGGGTGGCAGTGATAGTATTACCGTTACCATCAACGTCACAGATGTCCATGAAATACCGACAAACAACGCACCCATATTCACAGACGGCACAAGCACCATACGGTCTGTTGCTGAAAACACCCTCTCCGGTCGAAACATCGGCAGGGCAGTCTCCGCCACGGATACAGATACCGGTGATACACTCACATACACCCTCGGTGGCAGGGATGCGGCAGCGTTCAGCATTGTCAGCACTACCGGGCAACTCCAAACCCGTGCTGCGTTAGACTATGAAACGCAGGCGTCTTGTATAGTCTCTGTCTCTGTGTCTGATGGCAGGGATGGGCGTGATAGTATTACCGTCACTATTAACGTCACGGATGTCAATGAAACACCCGATAACAAGCCGCCCGTATTCACAGACGGAGATACCGCTAACGTCACGGATGTCAATGAAACGCCCGAGGACTCCGAGAACAAACTACCCGTATTCACAGACGGAGATACTACAACGCGTTCTGTCGCAGAAAATACAGGACCCGGAGAAAATATCGGCACAGCAGTGGCGGCAACGGATCCGAACTCGGATACACTCACCTATACCCTCGGTGGCACCGATGCGGCAGCGTTCAGTATCATCAGCATATCCGGGCAACTCTATACAAAAGCAGCGTTAGACCATGAAACGCAGGTGTCTTATACAGTTACCGTCTCTGTTTCCGATGGCAAGGGTGGGACAGATAGCATCACTGTTACTATTAACGTCACAGACGTCGTCGATGAAACACCCGCGGGCTCCACGAACAACGACCCGTATTTCACAGAGGGAGATGCCACAAGGCGCACTATCGCCGAGAATACCGCCTCGCTTGAAAAGATCGGCACTCCAGTCGTTGCGACGGATGAGGACGGTGATACGTTGATCTACTCACTCATTGGCATGAATGCTGCATCATTTGGTATTGATAGGAGCACAGGGCAGTTGATCACTTATGCAGCTTTGGATTATGAAAGAAAAAATCGTTATACTTTAACGGTATACGTTTCTGATGGCAATTGTGGGAGTGATACCATTACTGTCACCATTGACATTACAGATGTTAACGATGCATCAATAAACCACAAGATGAAACCTTTCGATTATGAAGCAGAAGGTGTCGGTAAAGTTGTGTTTAGTGAGTGGATGCTATCAAAACTGAATAACATGCCCCAGTGGATAGAACTCTATAACACTACAGATGAGGATATAAATCTGCGAGGTTGGAGCATTGTCGGACGATATATCGACGGCAATGAGAATGTTCGTTTATTTGAAACCCATAGACTCAGATCACTTATAATAAAGGCAAAAGAAGCCCACGTGATTGCCGCCTATCCAGCAACGATGTATAGAGGCTCTTTCTCTGAAAACATACGTGATAAGACCTATTCACTGCAATATGGGCGCCAGTTATGGTCGGGGAACGCTATCCTATTAGAGCTGCAGGATAATAGAGGGAACCCTATTGACCGAATCGGTAATCTCAACGAGAATGATGAGATTGTATGGAAAATACCTTCGAGAACCCGCAGGTCTACTAATCAAGATAGAAGAATATCACTCATTAGAAGATTGAAATCCGTTGAATCTCGTAAGTATAACTTCCGTTTTGGTATGATGGAGTTCGGTTGGTTCCCTGCTGATGAAGTCGAGAAGTTGACTGAAAGCAAAAGGAGCGAGTATTACTACGGTATGCCGTCGGATATAGGCACCCCTGGCTATAGAACCGAAGGTGCAGACCCGTTACCTGTCACGTTGTCTGCCTTTACCCCTCAGATAATGCTTTACCCCTCAGATAATGCTCAGATAATGGGGGAGGGACGGGTCGTTTTGAGTTGGATAACTGAATCTGAAATTGAGAACGCAGGCTTTAATATCTTCCGGAGTGAAGATAAACAGGGGCCGTTTGTAAAAACCAATGCAAGTCTTATTCAAGGTGCAGGGACAACAAGCGACCGCAGCACGTATCAATGGATAGATACAACTGCAAAGACGGGGGTCGAATACTATTACCGTATAGAGGATATGTCTTTTGATGGCATTAGCGAAGTGCTTGCGACGCAACGTTTGAAAGGTGTTTTCACAGCTAAGAATCGATCCCTAACACGTTGGGCACTCCTAAAAACGGAATAGAAACGCGTACGTACCATCAATCACCCGGTGGGTGCCGTTTCCTAACCGCAGGGGTAAAATCGCTGGAAAGTTTGCACTACGACATCGAAAACAACCGGCAATTTAGAAGGATACGCTTGAAGAAAAAGCACTCACTTTTAGGCCCGCGTCAATTGTTTGACGCGGGCTATTCTTTTAAGAGATCCGTTCTTACCTTACCAATACACAAAATTTGTCGGGACAACGCAAAAATTGCATGAAATTTGGAAAAAACTTGACAAATTCCGTGAAAATCGCCAAGATAGCCGTAAAACCGCGTCTCCATTTGACAAATCACCTTTAGAGATGTATAATATAAGAAAGTACTATGTTATGTGTCAATAGGACATGGCTTGCGCGTTGTATACTTCGTAAGTCTGAACAAGAAGAAGGGAGATTAAAATAGAAATGGCTGATTACGCTAATCCTGATGTTTTGGTGAGTACAGAGTGGGTGGCTGAACATGGCGGCGATGCTGGTGTTCGGCTCCTTGAAGTAGATGTTGATACCTCGGCTTACGGTGAAGGACATATCACCGGCGCAGTTGGCGTGAACTGGGAGACGCAACTGTGCGACCAGATTCGCCGCGACATCCTCACGAAAGAGCAGTTTGAAGCACTTTGCAACGACAGTGGTATCGCCAACGATACGACCATTATCTTCTACGGCGATAATAATAACTGGTTCGCAACGTATGCCTTGTGGCAGTTCCGCTATTACGGACACGATGAGAGTCTGTTGAAGGTGATGAACGGCGGTCGTCAGAAGTGGATTGATGAGGGTAGAGCGCTGGTCACTGAGGTTCCAGATTATGCCAGCACAGGGTATCAGGCGAAATTCCCTGATGATAACGTTCGCGCCATAGCGGATAACGTCCGCGCCACACTCGGTGAAGGGACTGTTAACCTTGTTGATGTCCGTTCTCCTGCTGAATTCACCGGTGAAGTCATCGCACCTCCGGGTATGAGCGAGACGGCGCAACGCGGTGGACATATCCCGGGTGCTGCGAATATCCCGTGGGCGACTGCCGTTGCTGAGGACGGCACTTTTAAATCCCACGACGAATTGCAGGAAATCTACGGCGGCGCAGGTGTCGATGATAGCAAAGAGACAATCGCTTATTGCCGTATTGGTGAACGTTCATCGCATACCTGGTTTGTGCTGAAGTATCTACTCGGCTATGAAAAGGTCCGCAACTACGATGGCAGTTGGACGGAATGGGGTAACCTCGTCGGTGCTCCGATCGCACGCGACTAAAGGAATGACTGTCAGCAAGATGGCTACTTATAAATATGCCTAAATTTGTTTCTACACACGTTATCGCTTGCATGACACGCCAAGATGTTGCGCGACTGCTGAAGCGTTTCAAAGAAGAAGAAAACAGCGACGTTCGTAATATCCGAGTTCTGTGTGATACGCTATCGGGACGGATGGTCTGTGAATGGGAAGCGAGTAATCGTCCGGCTCTTATTGAGTGGTTGAAAAAGTGCAACGTCCAGATACGCGGAACAGGTGAATGGGTCATGGCAGTCCAGTATGAATCTGTAGACGATGAGCTTGTGACACCTCAGCGGGATAACCTATAGATACGCAGGTATCAAAATAGCGACGCAAAAAACCGATGTACTACTTAACCCGTCAAACAGCGTTTGAGGCATCGCATGTCAATCGGATTCCTGAATTGAGCGACGCGGAGAACTTTGCGTTGTTCGGTGCCGCCGCGAACCCAAATAGCCACGGTCATAACTACGTTCTTGAGGTGATGCTAAAAGGCGAAGTCGATGCAGATGACGGTATGGTCATCAATCTGGTGACGTTGGATACCTTGTTGAAAACGGAAGTGATTGCGAATTACGATCACAAACACCTAAACCGTCAGCATCCGGTTTTCTCGGAAAATCCGCATTTGCAACCGACGTGTGAGAATATCACCATGGAAATTTGGCAGCGGCTCGCGCCTTCTCTGCCGAATGCGATGTTACATAGGGTTCGCCTCTACGAAAGTGCATCCAATTTTGCCGACTATTACGGGGAAGGATTGATGGTTTATCTGACCAAGGTTTACGAATTCAGCGCGGCGCATCGTTTGCACAGCCACGCACTCAGTGATGAAGAGAACAGCGAGATATTTGGGAAGTGCAACAACCCGGCTGGACACGGTCATAATTACATCCTTGAGGTTACGGTGAAGGGTGATGTTGATGAGAGAACCGGACGCGTTGCGGGTCTAAACCTTCTTGATGAAGTCGTTGAGAAACAGGTGTATGCGCGTTTCGACTACAAGCACTTGAATATTGACGCACCTGAATTTGAGACCCTCAATCCGACTTCGGAGAACTTTGTCAAAGTGATTTGGGATGTCTTAGAACCGAACCTACGTCCCGTGGTTTTACATCGTCTACGCTTGAGAGAGACACCGAAAAATCACTTTGATTATTATGGTGCCTAATCTATTTTACCTCGGAAGCGGTAGAAACAGCGCAATGGAGACACACTTTAAACGATGAAACCTAAACAGGAGCCTCCGAACCCAGAATTAGAGGGTCTTTTCGCCAAGATTATTGAAAATTTAGGTGAGGATCCGAGTCGTGAAGGCTTGGTAAAAACCCCTCACCGCGCGGCTAAGGCGATGGAGTTTCTGACAAGCGGCTACCATCAAAGTATTGATGAAATCTTAAATAAAGCGATCTTTGCTGAAGATTTCGACGAAATGGTGATTGTGAAGGAGATTGAGTTTTACAGTCTCTGTGAGCATCATATCCTCCCGTTTTGGGGCAAATGTCACGTCGGGTATCTTCCGCGGAATCGGATTATAGGTTTGAGTAAGATCCCGCGGATTGTAGATATGTTTGCTCGACGGTTACAGGTTCAGGAACGTCTGACGCGCGAGATTGCCGAAGCACTCGAAACCGCACTTGAGCCAAGAGGTGTCGCAGTCGTGATAGAAGGGCAACATCTATGTATGATGGCGCGCGGCGTAGAAAAGCAGGCACCGAAAATGACAACGAATGTTATGCGCGGCGCGTTTCGAGAGGATAATGCAACGCGTGCAGAGTTTTTGCGGTGCGTCCAGATATCTTGATACGCTTTATTTTATAATTTCGAGCCCGGTAGGTTCGGTTTCTAACCGAACCGGATACTATCCGTTCGTACCCAGGCCCGGTAGGTTCGGTTTCATGAAGATTGATAAAATATTTCGGTAATTCTATATTTTCCCCAGGCCCGGTAGGTTCGGTTTGCAACCGAACCGGACTACCAAAGAAATTACCGAATTAATATTTCAAATTTCATCTAACCGAACCGGATACTATCCGTTCGTACCCAGGCCCGGTAGGTTCGGTTTCATGAAGATTGATAAAATATTTCGGTAATTCTATATTTTCCCCAGGCCCGGTAGGTTCGGTTTGCAACCGAACCGGACTACCAAAGAAATTACCGAATTAATATTTCAAATTTCATCTAACCGAACCGGATACTATCCGTTCGTACCCAGGCCCGGTAGGTTCGGTTTCTAACCGAACCGGATACTACGCGGAAACCTTGAAGACTTCAAATGGCCATTCAAGTGTGAGGTAAAAATGGTTGCTTCCAACCGTCCTAATGAGATCGCGGAACTTGACGGAAAAGTCGTTGTGATTACGGGTGCCTCAAGGGGGATCGGTAAGTCAATAGCAACCGCTTTCGCAGCGGTAGGCGCCAAGGTTGTGCTTGCTGCACGAACACGTGAGACGCTTGAGCAGGTCGCAGCGGACCTAAAGAAAGGCGGTGCTGACGCACTATCTGTTCCGACGGATGTTACTGATGCCGACGCTGTACAGCGACTTATTGAACGGACGCTTGACGTATACAAGCGCGTGGATATCTTGGTTAACAACGCCGGGGTCGGCTATTTCGGCCCGGTTGTCGATTTCGCACCCGATGCTTGGGATACGGTTCTAAATTCCAATTTAAAGGCGGTCTATCTCTGCACGAAATTCGCACTTCCGCCGATGTTGGCACAGGGAAGTGGACAGATTATTAACGTGCTTTCGATCGCTGCGAAGGTTGCGTTTGAAGCTTCGGCTGCGTATTGTGCCGCGAAAGCAGGTGCTTTGGCACTGACGAAGGTTTTAGCCAGCGAAGTCCGCCGACAGAATATTCGGGTCACCGCGGTGCTGCCGGGTTCGGTGCATACACCGTTTTGGGATGATATTCCGATGCATCCTGATTTCGCGCAGATGCTTAAGCCGGAGCATGTAGCAGATACGGTTGTCTCTATTTGCGGACAACCGTCTGGCATGGTAACAGAAGAAGTCGTGGTAATGCCGCCGCTCGGTATTCTCTGATTGTTTTATCGGTATCGGGATTGCGCCAGGGCAAGTGATTAATTTGTAAAGCGTCCGACTCTTCGGCGGATGCGAACTGTACGGATGGCGCGTTCGTCAGCGTCTGTGACGGTGATGACGGTGTTTTTTATGCTCAGTTCAGTGCCGATTTCTGGGATCGTCCCCGTGCGCTCAAGGATATAACCGGCGACGGTCTCATAGTCGCCCTCCGGGATTGGGAGTGCGTAGTTTTCTTTCAGCAGATCGACTTCTGCTCTCGCGTCGCATTCGAGGATGTGCGGTGCAATGAGATGGACAAGGTCGGGGCCATCGCGCTCATCGGCGAATTCACCCACAATTTCTTCGACCAAATCTTCAATGGTAACAAGTCCCACGGTGCCACCGTATTCATCGACAGCGAATACCATCGTGTGTCGGGTATTTTGAATCTCTTTGAGGAGCGCGTTAATATTTTTTGATTCAGGTACGAAGTGCAAGTCTGTTCGGATAAAGGATTCAATTGTTGTGGTTGCGGCATCTGTTTTTTCTTCGCTATCTGAACCGGTTTCTGGTTCAACGTCATCATAAACAACATCTAAGAGATTAACGATCCCGACGATGTTGTAGATTTTCTCTTCGTAGACAGGGATTCTTGAAAAACCGGATTCCGCGGCGATTTGCAAAAATTCTTCGCGGTCGATATGTTTTTCGATTGCGACGATATCGACGAGGGGTACCATAACTTGTGCGACAGTGCGATCCTGTAAGTTAAGTAGACTGTGAATCATCCGCCGCTGGTCCGTGTGTAGATTCCCGGTGCGTTCACCCATTGTCGCGAGTAACCTCAACTCCTCACGTTGCGCATCAGGACCGGGTGTACTCGCACCTCTGTCTATAAGTTTGACGATGAGTTTTGTTAAGGTTTGTACGAGGAGAATTAGCGGTGCTAAGACGTACTCGGAGAACCGTAGCGGGTAGGCGTAGCGCAGCGCGAGATTATCTGCCTTGACACGAAATATGGTTTTGGGCAGAATCTCACCGAAGATAAGGAGTAGCGTGGTTACCCAAAGGATAGCGATGGGTTCTTGTAGATTTTTTGCGTTCGGGAGGCCCTTGGTGAGAACCTGTTCAGTCAACCGATCACCGAATTGTGCAATTAGGATATTCGCCAGATTTGTCCCAACTAACGTGAGCGCGAGCATTCTATCTGGAGAATCCACCAAACGATGGACAATTTTTGCTTTCGCATCGTCAGATTCGACAAGTTGGTTGATCCGGATTTTATTAACAGATACGAGCGCTGTTTCGGAACCGGAGTAGAAGGCAGAAAGCACGAGACAAATAAGTACCGCCAGCACGAATGAACTTAAAACGATAATCTGCTCAGTGCTACTTGTGCCAATTAAAAAGATGGATAATAAAATGGTTTTCAATTGTTTCGTATCCGGTGTCTGATTTTACAGACCCGTTTCGGTTTCGGGAGTATCGGGTACTTTAATAAACAGACTTGTAATGACATTACCTTCTGTTGCGGTAATCTCAAATTCGATACCGTTTTCATCTGTATAAGATTCACCGACGGACGGGATGCGTCCGAAGCGTCCAAGGGCGTAGCCGCCGATAGTATCCACGTCGTCTTCACTCAATTTTAAATCAAATTGTTGATTGAGTTCTCGGATGCTCATCCGTCCAGCGGCTTCAAGTACCAGCGGTTTTTCAGAGTGCTGAATGTATTCCGGGGGTGATTCGTCTCTATCGTGCTCATCGACGATGTCTCCGACAACCTGTTCAATGATGTCTTCGGTGGTGACAATGCCGGAAATGCCGCCATATTCGTCAAGGAGAATCGCTGTTTTGGTTTTTTCGCCTTTTAGTTGTAATAACAGTGCCCCGATTTTTCGGGTCTCCAGGACTAAAACCGGTTCTCGAATCAGGGGTGCGTCGGTCGATGTTTCTGGGACCTGAGCCCGTTTTTCGAGAAAATCTTCAATCGTAAGGGCATTGATTTCCGCGTGTCGCCACCGTGCAAGATCTTTGACATAGAAGAGACCGCATATATTATCGATCTGTTCACGATAAACTGGAATCCGTGAGAACCCGAATTCTTTCGCTTGTTTAAGAGTTTCTTGGATCGTGTTTGCTGTTGAGACTGCGACGACTTCGGTTCGCGGTACCATAATCTCTCTTGCTTCAATGTCGCGCAGCTGAAGGATGTTGCTTACGATTTCACGTTCATCCGATGGGAGGGCTTCCTCGTGGTAAGTGTTGAGAACGCCTATCAAGTCTGATGCTGTGAGGTGTTCTGTAGGTGGCTGATGCCCGCCGAATATCGGGAGCAGGAAATCGATGATCCTACGGAGCAGACCGCGTAAAGGGGAGATGGCGATAGAAAATATCCACAACAGGGGTGCGGTCGTCTTGGCGAAGAACTCAGCGTGTTTAATCGCGTATGTCTTCGGAGTCATTTCACCGAAAATGAGCATGAGGAGGACATTGAGCACTAAAGCGATGACAAATTGGAGGGGTTCAGGATAGTCTTCAGGGAGCACTTGTCCTGTGAACGAGAGCATAAGAATAGCGAATGCCACGTTAACAAGGTTATTACCGAGCAGGACAGTGATAAACAACCTGCGTGGATTATCCACGAAATTGATAATAGCAGATGTGCTACCTTTTTCAATACGGATCCGTTCAAGTTGGACTTGCGTGAGCGCGCATAAAGCAGTTTCGGAACCGGAGAAAAAGCCTGAGAGGACAAGTAAACCTGTCAAGCCAATCAGATAAGGGAGTAGTGGAACAACTTCCATTCTTTTTTAAAAAACGATATTTTGGGTTGATCGCAAACCAAAATTAATTGCAGGAATCATACGGAATTAGCACGGATTTTTTTCAACTGAACGTCTTATTTTCTCTTTTGCGCCCTATCAATCTTTTATAATTATAACACATTGGCAGCAAAATCGCAACAAAAAAATATTATCACTTTTAGCGTTACACTATTTGTAGACCGAGTGTCTTTAGCCTGAAGCACTGGATTGAAGGTTTGAAGGTGCTAATTTTGAGGGTGTCCATGACAAAGTTAGAACAGATGCAGCGAATTGAAGCGTGTGGTATTGTCGCTATCATTCGTGCGAACAGTGCGAACGAGTTAATTGAAACCGCCTCGGCAATCCATGCCGGCGGCGTTAACGTCATCGAAGTCACGATGACAACTCCGAATGCGTTACAAGTCATTAACGATGTTTCATCGGCGTATGGGGATACGGTTCTCGTCGGTGCCGGTTCGGTGTTGGATGCGGAAACAGCCCGCGCCGTGATACTCGCAGGGGCGGAGTTCATTGTCAGTCCGGTTACAAAGTCGGATGTTATTGAAATCTGTAACCGTTATGGGAAAGTGGTTATTCCTGGTGCCTTTACACCCACAGAGATTTTAGCGGCGTGGGAGATGGGTGCGGATTATGTGAAGGTGTTTCCGTCGAGTGGTGTCGGTCCAGGATATATAAAAGACGTGAAAGCACCGCTACCGCAGGTTCCGCTGATTCCGACAGGTGGTATCAACGCCGACAACGCTGCTGCGTTTATCACTGCTGGAGCGTCTGCTTTGGGAGTCGGGAGCGCGCTTGTGAATAATCAATTGATTGAAGCCAAGGAATTCGCGCGCCTTACTGAAAGAGCTGAGAAGTTGGTTGAGGCGGTCGGATACGCGCGTTCAAGTAATAAGTCTGCCTAAATCCTCTGATGAAAGTTGTTTTTCTGTTGACAATTTGTCTAAATTCTGCTAACCTGATCGTTAGGGTTCAAGTTTTCCGATTGTATGCTGTTTGAAATTAAGATACCACTATGCAGATTGATCAATTGATATTAGGTAAATATAGATTGCTGGAATATCTTAATTCGGGGGGGTTCTCCTCGGTTTTCCGCGCGCGCGAAGAGATGACGAACCGTGAAGTTGCCATTAAAGCCTTAGCAAAAACAGCATATCCTGCGAGCCGAATGAGATTTTTGCTAACAGAATTTCAGGCGATGTCAAAAATTTGGGGGCATCCCAATATCGTCTCTATTCATACCGTTGAACCGGGAGAAGATAGTTACGTTGCCTGGATTGTAATGGAGTTTGTTGAAGGGAAGAGTCTTCACGAACTTATGCAGGAAGGTCCGCTCGGATTAACAGATACCCTTAATATCGGTTTGGACATCTGTCGCGGGTTGAAGGCAGCACATACACACAAGATTATGCACCGAGACATCAAACCGCAAAATATCTTACTCACGACTGACAAACAGGCGAAGGTTGCAGACTTTAGCATTGCGCGTATCTTTAGTGAGACGACGGAATTGGCGGAAACTGTCGCAGGCACACATCGTTACATGGCACCCGAGCAGACTTATGGTGCTTATGATTTTCGGGCAGACCTCTATTCTACAGCACTTATTCTCTATCAAGCGGTCACCGGACGGTTCCCGTTCTCAGGAGAGAAGAAGGAGATAGATAAAAAGAAAGCTGCTGGCGAGATAGAAGAAATTGAGAGATGCCCGGAAGTCCTTCAGAATTTTTTACAAAAAGCGCTCCATCGGCAACTCTCGGAACGGCACCAAAGTGCGACCGACATGTACAACGAACTGGAGCGTATTCGACAAGATGAATACATCAAACAGGCTTCTGAGCTAATTGATGCGAGTGCCAATTCCAGCAGCCCAAAATTGGTGGAGGCTCTTGAACGCTACCGTAAGACGTTCCGACTGTCGCTTTCGGATGCAGAACGGATCAATCAAAATCTCTTTTTCCAGCGCCGCCAGAAAGAAGAGGGCACCAAGCGCGAAAGACTCTTAACCCAGGTCGAAAAATATTATACACTCGCTATCCGCTACGCGGAGACCCGGAATTATACGAATGCGCTTGCTGAACTTCACAAAGCGAGTCGCCTCTGTATTGATGATCAAGGCTTAACGAAGGTTGTTGATAACCTATTTCAAAAACTCAATATGCTCAATGTCCCACTCTCAGCCAATCCGACTGTCGAAGAAGTCGTCGCGCTTATTCAAAAGTTGCCAGACAGTGAGGGTATGGACCTTCGGACCTGGCTTGAGCATCAGAAATTGGTGCCAGAAGAAACGACGGATGTAACGCCGATACAACCGCAGGTCAAAGCGGCGGGTAGTTACCGGCATCTCATTGAGGAAGCCTCACCAGAATATCTACTCGATCAAGTCCATAGCGATGTGCAGTATCCGCATGAAGAGGAAGCACTTCGCATCTTCCAACAAATCCAAATTTATGAACAACAGGGACGTACCCGACAATGGCTCTCGCTTTATAATAGGTTAGGCAAGTTCTATCAGAAACAGGCTGGCGGTTTTCTTAAGAAAGACGATTTAGAACTTGTTGCCAACTGTTACACGCGCGCCCGCTTCGCCTACACAGTTGCGGAGAAACAGCGTCTCGCGAGGCGTAATGCTAAGAAAGGTGCCGACTACTACACACGGCTCGCGCGCCAGTTTGAGCTCCAACGTTCTTGGGAAGAAGCAGGGAAATGTTATATCCTTGCTGCCTTCAATCACGGCTACGCGAATATGTTATCCCAGGTTGAAGAGTGCCACAGAATGGCGACTATCTGTTATTTCAACGCTGCTGAAAGTGCGCACCTTAATAATGAATTACAGACCGCTTACGACTTTTACCTATTGATTTTAGCGATTGGTGAAAAGATGTCTGTACCGACGAAAATGGTGAGCGAAGCGCAAAAATTGATGTCGGAAATCCCAGTTGTGAGTTAAAGGGTTGTGAAACGTGAAGGGAACTACTTAACAATCCCATTGCTTTAGCATTGGGTCCAACCCAGCTAACTTAACAAAGTATCAAAAAGGTTTTTTGAGAAAAGCACAGGTCACATTGTAATGCGAATTAACGCGAACACACCGAAGTCCACACGCGAAGCGCGTCTACTGGCACTGTATTTGTGGCTGGAGTGCAGGTGGTAAAACTTGGCAGGTCTTACAGAGGGAGAAGTCGCGGTAAATAGCATCGCCCAAGATGCTACCTTATCAAAACACCGAGATACAAAAGAGAAATATCATGACGGAAAAAGAAACCCTCGCGGTAGGGCATACCGAGAGAAAAAACGCTTCTGGAGTAGAAGTAAGCCCCAAAATCAAGTCAAACACTTCGGTGGGTATGACAGGTGGGCATCCTGCGACGAAGGAAGAATTCCACTCGTTTACGTGTGGGAGTGTCAAAATATCTTTACAACATGGAGAGGTTCTTATTGGGACCTTTGTACTTGAGTTCGGTGGGTCGGCGATTGCGACGCTCCTCGCGAGTGCCGGTGCCGACTTTATGATCGCGGATTTGGAGCATAGCTCTTTTTCTATAGAGACCGTCGGACGTATCGTTCGGAACGCTCGCGGTGCGAATCTTCCGTGTATTGTGCGAGTGCCGGCACTTGAACGCTATTTTGTTTCTCGTGTGCTTGATGCTGGTGCTACCGGTGTGATGATCCCGCGCGTTGAATCCTGCGAAGATATCGAGAAAATTAGAAGGTGGACGAAATACGCCCCCGAAGGGGATCGCGGCGTTGCATTTGGGATCGGACATACCGATTATGGCGATTTCACAAAACTGGATACCCGAAAATATGTGCGCGACGCAAATCAGGAAATCCTCACTATCGGACAAATTGAGACCGTCAAAGCCGTCGAAAATCTAAACGACATCCTCAGCACGGGCGAATTGGATGTTGTGTTCATCGGTCCTTATGATTTATCCACATCTATGGGGATCTCCGGTGAACTTGATCACCCGCGCCTTTTGGATGCTATCAAAGAAATTATCAGACTCGCACAGGCACACAGTATCGCCTTAGGATGTTACGTCAACGATTTTGAGAGCGGCGAACAGTGGTTGCGTTCGGGTGTTCAACTCATCGCCTGCGGGAATGACGCGTTTCTTTTAACCCGAAAATTCGCTGAGGAGCATCAGAAGTTCAAAAACGCCGCGGCTTCAAAATAAATAGGACTTACGCATGCTGCTCTTTTGTAGCATAAACTTTTAGTTTGTGCTACCAGAACGCTGTGTTTTCCGCAAAATCTCATCTAACAGAACAGGCTGCAGTCAAAATTGCGTAAGTCCTGATAAAAATGTACGATATTCTTACCATCGGACGGAGTTCTTTAGATTTATATGCCAACGACATCGGTGCTGCGTTTCCAGACATCAAGAGTTTCGGTGCCTTTGTCGGCGGGTGTCCTACGAATATCAGCGTCGGTGTTCAGCGATTAGGGCTTCAGGCTGCATTATTGACGGCTGTCGGTGAGGACCCTGTCGGTGAGTTTCTGCTCAAGTTTTTAAAAAACGAAGGCGTTGAAACCGGATTTATCCCCCGCAAACCGGAACATCGAACGAGTGCTGTCGTTCTCGGTATTGAACCCCCAGATCGGTTTCCACTCATCTATTACCGAGATAATTGCGCCGATATTGAACTTACGATTGACGATGTTCTCGCTGCACCTATGACTGAAAGTCGGGCAGTGCTGATATCGGGGACAGGTTTGAGTAAAGAGCCGAGCCGTTGCGCGACGCTCTATGCTGCTGAGAAAGCGAGATCCGTCGGTTGCCGCGTCTTTTTGGATCTCGATTTCCGAGCAGACCAGTGGCATGACCCGCGTGCATTCGGGGTTGTCGTCCGATCCGCTCTGCGTTATATTGACATTGCCATCGGGACGGAAGAGGAGATCAAGGCGGCGACACTTACGGATTTATCGCAACTCACGATTGAACACTCCCAAATCTCGAACCCTACGATTGAGGGAGATATGGCAAATGCGATTGAAACGCTTTTAGGGGCTGGTCCAGAAGCGTTGATAGTCAAGCGTGGTATTGAAGGGGCGGATGTCCATCTGGCGAGCGGTGATGTCATTCATGCGGCACCTTTTCCTGTTGAAGTGTACAACACGCTCGGTGCGGGTGATGCCTTTGCGAGTGGTTTTATTTACGGTAACCTCAGCGGCTGGGGTTGGGAGAAGTCTGCGCGCCTCGGTAATGCGACGGGGGCAATTGTTGTAACACGGCACGGTTGCGCTAACTTTATGCCAACAATGCCTGAAGTTGATGAATTTGTCGCAGCGCGCGGCGGATGGTAAGCATAATGAACGGAAAGGAGCGTTCTCCGAAAACACTCCTCAACGAACCGCAAGGAAAATTAAAAAATTATGGACACACGAAAACTTACGATGGGACAAGCCATCGTTGAATTTCTTCAACAACAGTATGTTGAAAGGGACGGAAACGAGGCACAGTTTTTCGCAGGGATGTTCGGCATCTTCGGTCATGGGAATGTCGCCGGAATCGGACAAGCGTTGCATCAGTACGCCGATTCTTTTCGTTTCTATCAGACCCGCAATGAACAGTCGATGGTGCACACCGCTGCTGCTTTCGCGAAGATGAACAACCGTTTACGTGCCTTCGCTTGTACGACTTCTATCGGACCGGGTGCAACGAACATGATTACAGGTGCCGCGGGGGCGACGATTAATCGGTTGCCTGTGCTACTGCTACCGGGCGATATTTTCTCCACGCGTCTGGTCGCTCCCGTATTACAGCAGTTGGAATCACCGAGCTCACAGGACTATTCGGTGAACGATTGCTTCAAGCCGATTTCACGCTATTGGGACCGCATTAATCGTCCGGAACAGATCATCACAGCGCTGCCGGAGGCGATGCGCGTGCTGACCTCACAGTCGGAGACGGGGACCGTCACGTTAGCACTTCCACAAGACGTACAGGCAGAGGCGTACGATTATCCAGCACAGCTCTTTGAGAAGCGGGTCTATACGATCCCGCGGCCTCGGGCAGACGAAAGTCTGTTGAATCGAGCGGTAACGTGGATTCGTGAGAGCAAACGTCCGTTAATCATCGCGGGGGGTGGTGTTATCTATAGTGAAGCGACAGCAGAACTCGCTGAGTTCGTCGAGCGTACCGGTATTCCGGTCGGTGAGACCTTCGCTGGTAAAGGTTCACTGTCCTATAATCACCCACAGAATCTCGGTGCGATAGGTGTGACGGGCACACCAGGGGCGAATGTCTCCGCGCGGGAGGCGGACTTGGTTATCGCTATCGGCACACGCTTGAGTGATTTTACGACTGCATCTAAAACTGCTTTCCAGAACCCCGATGTCCGTTTTATCGGTATCAACGTTACCGAATTTGATGCTTATAAACATGCTGCGCTACCGCTTGTCGCCGACGCACGGGTCACACTTTCGGAACTCGCCACCGCCGTTGCGGACTATCAGGTTGACGCAGCGTATGCTGAACAGATTGAGAAATATCGCGCAGAATGGGAATCGGAAGTTGATCGGCTTTACCACCTCGGAAACGGTCCGCTACCGAGCCAGAGCGAAGTTATTGGCGTGGTCAATGAATTCTCACGTCCTGAAGATGTTATGGTTTGTGCTGCGGGGAGCATGCCGGGGGATTTACATAAATTGTGGCGGACCCGTAACCCGAAGCAGTACCACTTAGAATACGGGTATTCGTGTATGGGATATGAAATCGCCGGCGGGTTAGGTATCAAGATGGCAGATCCGAGCCGCGATGTCTATGTCATGGTCGGTGACGGTTCGTATCTGATGTTGGCACAGGAAATTATTACGTCGATTCAGGAAGGTTATAAACTGATTATTGTGCTGGTCAATAATGAGGGACATAGCAGCATCGGGGGTTTATCGCGTGCGACGGGTGTGCAAGGATTTGCGACGCGTTTCCGCTACCGAGACGAGGAGAGTGGCGAACTCTCTGGCGACTTTTTGCCGGTGGATCTCGCAGCGAATGCCGCCAGCCTCGGTGCTAAAGTCATTGAAGCGACGACTTTGCAGAGTCTGAAAGATGCGCTACATGAGGCACGAGAAGCATCGCAGACAACAGTTGTGAAAATTGATGTAGATTACTACGCGCAGGTTCCAGGTTATGAATCTTGGTGGGATGTGCCGGTCGCAGAAGTCTCCGAAGTGGACACGGCGCAAGAGGCTTACAGAGAATACGAATCGGATAAACAGAAGGAACGGTATTTTCTGTAGACAATTGAGCTGCTCTAAAACGAAAGGAAATTATGAAGGCATCAGAACTTTTAGCGAAGGTCAAGTCGGGGGAGGCGATCCCTTGCGATGGCTGTGGTGAAAAAATCCCAGCGGACGAGGTTTTAGGGTTCGTGTTTAAGTTAGGGAAACTCGCGCCGCTGATGGAGAACGCGAACGTTGGTCCTATTACCTGCGTCCAGTGCCAAGAGGCAGACCCGGATATCAAAATCACGCCGCGTGGACCTGATATTAAGTTCCTCCGTGGCGATTAACCTTAGAGGGCGGATTTTTTGAATCCGCCTTTTCTTATTAGGGCTTACGCATGCAGGCGGGGTTTGATGAAGTTTAAGAAAATATTTCAGTAATTCTATATTTTCCCAAGGCCTGGTGGGTTCGGTTTGAAACCGAACCGGACTGCCCAAGAAATTACCAAATTAAAAAATTAATCTTCATTAACCCCGCCATATATTAAGCGTATCGTTAATTGTAAGTTTTACTATAATTTACTAAAGTTTGGACAATTTTAAGAATTAAGGTGTTTGAAAGCAGAAAAAGAGGTATCCTTTCATAAACATTCCACAGTTTTGAAAGGAAAATAAAAAATGACCCTCCTTTTCTGCTTAGAAGATATTCTATCGAATTTTCGGCATTTATTCAATCAACAAAACTTCGCACTGTTCCAAGCGTTTATCTTCGGATTCATCGCTAATAGAGGCAATGCAACGTTGACAGATCTTTATCAATGTAGTGCTTCAGAGACGCAGTATTGGTCATTTCCGAAGTTCCTTTCCCGGGGCAAATGGAACGCTGATGCTGTCGCTGGAGTTCTCATCAGAGGCATCCAACACTATTTTCCCGATTGGGTTTATGTCTATGATGAGACCAAGGCACTGAAGACAGGCATCGCACAATGGGGGTTGCATTTTTTCCGCAACTTCAGTTATCAAAAGCGTCGCGTGAATCAATCGAAGTTTCATTATGGACACGAGTTTGGTGCGTTAGGTTTACTTTGTCAGACAGCGACACAATGGCATTTATTCCCCGTCTGGGTGAAACTCATCGCGCCCCAGACGATCCGCGATAAAAGTCAGACGGTGTTGAAACGTATCTGTTCAAAGATTGCCCCGGGCCTTATCATCTTTGATCGAGGCTTCGCACGGCGAAAAGTTTTTACAATCGCACGCAGTTTCGGACATCATATCTTATGTCGTGCGAAATCTAATGCTGTTTTCTATCGTTTACCCAAACCGCCAAAACGCCCTAAACGCGGGAGACCGAGAAAATACGGAGACCGTCTTGATATTCGCCGACTGCGATATAATGACACAGATATAGATGCCAAAAGTTATTCGATTGCCTCAAAGGTTGTCCGGACGAAAATGTGTGATGTGGAGGTTCGACTCGTCGTTATCCGCAACCGTCCGAAACCCTCAAAACCGTATCGGTATTTCTGCGTCTTTACAACAGATCTAACGCTTGAGATACCCAAGATCGTTGAATACTATCAACAAAGGTGGCAGATTGAAACTTCTTTTCGAGATGTCAAACAGCACTTCGGATTTGATGCCTATCGCGTCAAATCTCGGAAAAGCATCAATCGGTTTGTTCAACTGAGTTTCGTCGCAGCAAGTCTGACGAAGTTGATATTCACAAGACCCGACGCACCGCAAAAAGGGATAAGTGTCCAGGCGGTCTGTGAGCATCTCGGCATTCATTGGTATCGTCCGAAGAAACTTACACAAGGCTTACGCGTGGCTTATCTCCGCTCACAAATGGCGGTGGCATCATTTTCTGCCAAGTTCAAAGAAAAAACAAACTCGCAGAATATTAATGTGAGTTTTCAAGACGATACGACACTGCCTTTTGACAAGGCAGCATAAGTTTACTATATCGTCCAAACTATAGTATAATTTAATAATGTCCAAGTACATCGTCGGTAGAAATCCAATTATAGAGTGCCTACAGAGCGGATCTCTGGGAGTTGAAAGGATTTTCATCGCCGAGGGGAATCGGCATGCGCGCATCCGTCAGATTGTTGCGATGGCGGAACGGATCGGAATTCCGATAAAATACTGTGCGCGGCGCGAGTTGGATAGACTTGAGCCTTCACTGCCACACCAAGGCGTTATAGCCGTTGTGAGAGCCGCGCATTATAGCGACCTGTCATCGATCCTATCGAAGATACAAGATAGTGAAGGCAACGCACTGTTGGTGATGTTGGACGGCATCCAGGACCCAAGGAATTTAGGTGCAATTCTTAGAACCGCAGAAGCAGCGAATGCGGATGCTGTTATCATTCCGAAGGACCGTGCGGTTGGTATTACGGCTGCTGTTCACAAAGCGTCGGCGGGTGCCTCGGCGCATATTCCTATCGTCAGGGTAACGAACCTTGCCCGTACTGTGGACACGCTTAAAAATGCTGGCATCTGGGTCGCGGGTGCGACAGGGGATGCCTCCTGTCTGTATACGGATGCGGATTTTAGCGTTCCGTTATGTCTGGTTTTGGGGAGTGAAGGGACAGGTATCCGACGGCTTGTCAAACAGAAATGTGACTACCTTGTGCATCTGCCGATGTTGGGCAAGATTGCGTCGCTGAACGTTTCAGTTGCAGCGGGTATCCTGCTATACGAGGTCCTTCGACAGCGTCAGACAAAATAAACCCTGTTTTTTAGATAAAGCCTTCCTCTTTTAGACTGACGAAGATCCCGTCCCCGACGATGATATGGTCTAACACTTTAATCCCGATTTGGTTTCCCGCCTCAATCAATTGCTTCGTTGCTCGGATGTCTTCTTGACTCGGTTGTGGATCGCCGGAGGGGTGGTTATGGACGAGTACAATTGAGTTCGCCGATTCCTCGATGGCGAACCGAAAGATTTCTCGTGGGTGAAAGACACTGGCGTTTAGTGTCCCTTCAAAAACTGTCGCTTCCGATAACTTTTTTCCCCAAGTCAAATCGTCACCCGGATCACCTGCGACTCCTTTTGTGGTTACACCGCCTTTCGTATCAAGGCATAAGACGCAAACGATCTCTTTTTGCAGGTATCGCATTTTAGACATCATGAGGTCGGCAACATCGGAGGGCGAGGTGATTTTATCTCGTTCAGCATGGAAGCGTGCGAGTCGTTTTCCGAGTTCAAGCGCGGCGACGATCTGTGCCGCTTTCGCTTCGCCGACACCTTTGATCTTCTCAAATTGCTTGGATTTATAATCAGCCATCCGTTTGAGATCACCCTCCATTGCCGTAAGAATCTGTTCGCCGAGTTGAACGGCAGTTGTGCCTTTAAAGCCGCTCTTGAGAATGATCGCTAATAATTCGGAGTCTTTCAGAATTTCCGGTCCGTATTTATGAAGTCTCTCCCGCGGGCGTTCACTTTCGGGGAGGTCTTTAATTCGCGTGGGGTGGTATTCGTTAGACATTGGATTCCTTTCGGTCTAATAGAAAATTTAGCGAAAATTATAACGAGTTTTCAGAATTAAAACAAGCAAAATCTGATTGTCAGCAGGGCATTTAGTTTTAAATGTTCACTTTACCTATGTAAATATGCTTCCCCGTAGGAGCGAACTGCGCTCGCGATCTTGTGAAAGAACATCAACTTATATAAACGAAAACAAAAATCAAAACTGAAAACTAAATAACCCTGCTTGAATGCAATTTGTAGGTTGACAAATAATTTGAAAATAGTGTAAAATAAGAGAAGTGAGTTCGTTGTATCTGTTTCCTAACGAATGTAAAGAAGGAGAAAATTCATGGCAACTACGATCCGTCAAAGAGATGGCGTTGCGATTTTGGAACCGAGTGGTAAAATAATGGGGTCTTCAGTATCAGAATTGCGAGACGCTATCACATCACAGATAGATGCCTCTGAGGCACCTCGGATCCTCATTAACTTTGAGCGTGTTACGATGATGGACAGCTCCGGTCTTGGAACCCTGATGGGTGCGCATGTCGCTGCGACGCGTAAAAAAGGTCGTATTGGCGTTATCCATGTCGGAAAAAATATCAAAAATCTGATTGTCCGTAGCCGGCTTGTCAGTATTTTTGAACATTTTGATGGTGAAGATTCTGCGATTGCGGGTCTATCAAGTGACAGTTAATGGGTGAGGTAGAGGGAACGCGCCTACGATCGAAATCGACTATAGCATTAGGAGTACATTATGGCAATCACCGTGTCTGAGAGAGATGGGGTCGTTATTTTTAAACTGAGCGGTAGGATTATCGCCCCAGGCATCGAAGAAGTCTCCGAAACTGTGTCAGAGACACTTGCGGTGCGCGCCTCACCAGCGAAGTTGGTGTTTGACTTCAAAGGCGTAACCGCAATGGATAGTTCTGGTCTTGGTGCGCTCATGAAAGTTTATTCTGATATTCACCCGCACGGTGGAGAAATAGCGGTGATTAATGTGAACAAACATGTGAAAAATCTTATTGTTATGGCGCGATTAATCACCGTTTTCAAAAATTATGAGAGTGAGGATGATGCCGTTGCTGCTTTGCTGCGCCATCCTTAATTTAGATAAGTCCTCGTGCATTTGAGACGCAGTTTGTTTTTAGGTAAAGTCTATAACCACCTGTAAGTAAGGCTCGACTGTATTGCACCAATAAGGGAAATGCCTCATGATAAAGAATATCCTCGTCGCTATCGGCGATACGGATTACGAAAAGAATGCCTTTGAGTACGCCGGTCAGTTGGCGGTACTTTTAGGGACGCATCTATCGTGCGTTTTCTTTCAAGACAGCAGTCATGGTGGGAATGCTGATGTCGCAGCGACTGTTCTCCGTCGAACGGAGGCGGAATGCGCCCTCTACGATTTTCTTGATTACCATGTTGAGGCTGTTGCCGGAAACCCGAGACAGATGATCTGCGAAGTCGCTCGCTCCGCGGACCTCGTCGTCGTCGGACTCCCAGAAGATGTCCGAAAACGCCGATTAAAACTTATTCAAAACCAAATAGATGATGTTTTACAACATATCACAAGACCGATCATCGTGGTGCATGAACAGTGTACGCTTTTGCGGAAAATCCTCGCTGTTCACCACGGTGATATCTATTCCGACCACGCTTTAGGACTTGTCGCCGAAATCGGCGAGTTGACAAAGGCTGGGGTCGTTGGACTCGCACTTTCAAGTACACAACCCGAAGCGACACAGATTAAACAGCAGATGGAGGCGTACTTAAAATACTATGATGTTCAAACGGAATTCCTTACCGCCCGTGGGTTTACGGTCGCAAATATCTTAGAAAACGCTGATGAAAGTGATTGCGATCTCATCGCGTTGAGTGCAAGTCATCACGGTAGATTGTACGAACTCGTTTTCCAAAGCACGACACAAACCGTGGTCAAACTCGCGAACCGTGCCGTTTTGGTAACGAGATAGATTCAACGCAATTCGCATAGTGCGCCTACCTCGTATCTCCCGGAGGCAGTCATGAAGCCTAATGACGCAACTTTCAAGGAACAGACAGAGGATTCCATTGATTTTTATCGTCTTTTGGGGATCTCCGCGGATATGTTCGCGTGTATCCGTTGTGACGGCAGCTTCACGCCACTGAACTCTGCATGGGAAGACGCTCTCGGATTCACCGAATTGGAGCTCCGAAATCAACCTTGGTCGGCGTTTGTTCATCCAGAAGATAGACAAAAAGCGATTACCAGAATCGAAGAGGTTGAAACCGGAGAAGATCACGAGGCTACCTTTGAAAGCCGTTTCCGGTGCCGGGATGAATCCTACAAATGGTTTAGATGGCGTGTAACGAAGATGCCGGAGAAGAGACACTGTTACGTCGTTGCAACGGATATTAGTCGACAGAAGCGACTCGAAGCACGCGTGAAAGAGGGCGAGATTCGTTTCCAGCAACTCGTGGTCCAACACGCACAAGAAGGCGATCTGTTACATACTTTAATGGATCATACGCCTGACCATATTTACTTTAAAGATCGCGAGAGTCGGTTTATCCGAATTAACCGCTCGTTGGCAGACCAGTTCGGCTTGAAAAACCCGATAGATGCCGTGAATAAGACAGATTTTGATTTCTTTACACGCGAACACGCGCAACAGGCATACCAAGACGAACAGGACGTTATCAAGACCGGGAAACCCATTGAAGGGAAACAGGAAAAAGAGACCTGGCCCGATGAGCAAGATACGTGGGTGTCAACAACGAAAGTACCGATTCGTGATAGAGAGGGACGTATTATCGGGACTTGTGGTATCTCTCGCGATATAACGGAGTACTATCGTGCGCAGCAAGCCCTTCGAGATTCTGAGGCGAATTGGCGTTCTCTTGTTGAGAGTGTACCGGATATTATCTCAACGATGGATCTCGGCTATCGTCTCGAATTTATCAATAGACTCCCCCCTACCCTCGGTTTGAAACCGCAAGATATCGTTGGGCAGAGCGTTTTTGATTTTCTCCCTGAAGAGCATCATGGACGACTTAGAGAGGCTTGTGCCAAGGTCATTGCAACGGGTGAGGTGGCTACCTATGAAGTTCGAGGGTTGATAAGTGGGTATTGGTATGCTTCCTGCCTCGGCCCGATTCAACAGGACGGCGAATTGATCGGGTTCGTGATGGCATCAACAAATATCACTGACCGCAAACAGGCAGAGATTGAGTTACAGCACAGTGAGGAACGGTTCCGTCGGGCAGTCCTGAACGCGCCACTGCCGATTATGATTCATGCCGAGGATGGTGAGGTCTTGCAAATCAGTCGCGCATGGACAGAGTTGACAGGCTACACGCTCGAAGATGTACTTACGATTCCGAACTGGTTAGCACAGACGAACAGTCAAGAACCTGATAGCATCGAATCACATCTCGAACAGTTGTATAGTTCCACCGGGCGCGTCGTAGAAGGTGAGTACGAGATTTTTACAAAGTCCGGCAAAAGACGGATTTGGGAGTTTAGTTCCTCCTTGCTCGGCGCACTCCCAGATAAAAGACAGCTCGGCATTAGCATGGCACTCGACGTTACGGAGCGGATAAAAACCCAAAAGGTGATGCAGCGTGCGATGGAGACGGCTGAGCAGGCGAGTCGCGCAAAAAGCGATTTTCTCGCAAACATGAGCCATGAACTACGGACACCCTTAAATGCGATTATCGGGTTCGCAGAGATCCTCCGAGATGAACTCGTCGGGAACGTTAACGCCGAACAGAAAGAATGCATCAATGACATCCATATCAGTGGACAGCATCTCTTGGAGATGATTAACGATATCCTTGATCTTTCAAAGATTGAAGCCGGGAAGATGGTGCTACAATTGGAGGAATTTTCTATTGTAGAGGCGGTCGAAGAGGTGAACGCTATTATTACCGCGCTCGCTGTAAAAAAGAATTTGGAACTTACCTTGACCTACAATCGTGATTATAGGATTGAGGCGGATCGCGTTAAATTCAAACAGATATTTTACAATCTATTGTCCAATGCGGTAAAATTTACGCCGGAAGACGGTAAAGTTTCGACGCAACTCGAAATCACTGCGACGGAGCTACGGGCCGAGGTTATTGATACCGGTATAGGTATCGCGGAAGCGGATCAGGCTAAACTTTTTGCACCGTTTACACAGATTGACACCTCGAAATCTCGGCGATATGGTGGCACCGGACTCGGTTTAGCATTGACGCGCAGACTTATCATGCTACACGGCGGTGAAATCAGCGTCAAAAGCCAAGAGGGCAAAGGGAGCAACTTTGCCTTGCGGATGCCCCTACACCAATCGGAGCATGGCACGAATGTTGATTCTGATGAAGCCGTATAGTCAGTGAAGACGTGGTGGTTTAACACAACTGCCGGTTGAAAATAGGGGACAGCCCGTGAGAACTGAAAACTCACCTCCAGACGATGGACAGACAGAAACACAGAAACGGATCTTGGTCATTGAAGATCAGGAGTTAAACCGGAAGGTTGTGCGGATTGTTCTGCAATCAAGAGGCTATACAGTTGTGGAAGCGACTGATGCTATAGAGGCAATTGCCAGTTTGGAGGACGCGAGACCGCATCTGATTCTCATGGATATCGCCTTACCGGGACAAAGCGGTGAGGATCTAACGAGACGGATCAAAGCGAATTTGGCGTGGGTGGATATACCGATTATCGCGTTAACGGCTGCAGCGATGTCTGGCGACAGAGAACGTATCCTCAAATCCGGATGTGATGATTATCTCAGTAAGCCGATTGATATCAAGATACTGATTGAACGTGTAGAGACTCACCTGAGAAGGTCAGAGACATGAGCAATGAAGCAATTTCTGAACGCCAAGAAGCCTCGAAAATTCTCGTCGTGGATGATGAGCCGCGGAATGTCAAAATCCTCCAGATTCAGCTCAAGGCACGCGGATATACCGTCTATACTGCTGGAGATGGGCTTGAGGCACTCGAAGTCGTAGAGAAAGAGATGCCGGATCTCATTCTGTTGGATATCAATATGCCGAGGATGGACGGTTTTGAGGTCGTTGAACGGATTCGGGCAGATAAAGCGACTGAATTTATCCCGATTGTGATGATAACCGCCCTCCGCGATACGCGTGAAAATCGGATTAAGTCAATTGAAGTGGGTGCCGACGATTTCATTGAGAAGCCTTTTGATAGCGTGGAAGTACTCGCACGTGTCCGATCGCTATTGCGGATTAAAGGGTATCAGGATACGCTCGCGGAACATAATTCCCGTCTGGAAGAAGAACTCCAAATGGCGCGGAGCATTCAGGAGATACTGATTCCACAGAATGGTGTGCAGGAGTTATCAGGATTTCGCATCGCATCCAACTGTTGCCCAGAAATGGCAGTTGGCGGGGATTTCTATGATATCTGGGAGATTGCACCGAACCGACTCGGGGTTTTTATTTCTGATGTTATGGGACACGGTGTTTCGGCTGCGTTTGTAACGGTTTTCATTAAAACAATTTTAGCGGAATTCCAACAACAGATTACAGATAATCCCGGATACCTACTTGAAATACTGAATACCCGTTTCAACGATCTGATTAGTTCGCGGTTGTTTATGTTCGCGACGGCGTTCTGTGGGATCATTGATGTCGGTGAAGGGACGCTTGTCTGTGCGAATGCTGGGCACTCATTCCCGCTTTTATACAATTCCGACGAACAGATGTACGCCGCTATTGGTGAGAAACACACAGGAAACGGCTTGGGAATTTGGCAGGAATCGGTTTATGAGACGATGCAGTATCCGTTTGACCGGTCCAGCCGGCTGTTGCTCTATACAGACGGTGTTTATGAAGCGAAGAACTCCGAGGGTGAGGAGTTTACCGCGGAACGCCTCCAAAAATTGGCGTGCGCCTGCGCGGAACAATCGGCTGCCCATCTGATTGCGAGCATCTCTGAGGCGGTCGATACCTTTGCGGGTACCTGTCCTAAAGAGGATGATCTAACGCTTATTGCGATTGAGGTCGCCGAATAAGAGGCTACGGTTTCGTATCCGCCGGTTTGAGAAGTTGAAAGACGACGCGTACATCGGTGCCGCCCGCTGCGTTGGTTTGCATTTCATAAGTATCCGAGAGCGATTTTGCAATAAAAATACCGTGTCCGCCTTCGTTGCTTGGGGATCGGTTGGCTTCAATTTCTGAGAGTCGTTCGTGTGTTAGCCAGTTCTTTTGCCCTTTATGCTGCGAACCGGTGTCCCGTACTAAAATTTCGAGGGCGTGCGCGTCGCTCCTGATGTGTAGTTTAACACCGACGGTAGCATCAATTGAACCGTGATGTACGGCGTTGCTACAAATTTCATCAATGACCAATTGAATGTCTGCCACGCGTTTTCTGGAGAATCCGAGATTTTTTGCGAGGTTTCCGATAAACGCACGGACGGGGTCTATATAGAAGACAGCACTCGGTATTTTAAGTTTAATATCTGCGTTTGCCATGTGCGGATGCTACTTCGTGTTAAAATGCGGCGAGCGCGCTATTTTCGGATTCATAGATTTCGACGACACTGGAGGCACCGATGAGATTGAACGTGCGCGTTAAGTTGTCTGCAAGCGCGCAAATTTTAAGATCCCCACCGTTTTGGCGAAGCCGTTTTGCGACACCGACAAGCGCACCGACGGCGGTACTGTTGATATGGCTCACCTGACTCAGATTAACGACGACTTTCTCCGTTTTCTCTGCTAAGAGACCCTCAAGTACCTTCCGTAAGTCAGATGCTGCGTAGCTGCTCAAGTCTGTTTTAATCTCAAGGATTTTGATGCCAGACTCCTCCCGAAGCTTCATTAATTTTGTTGAATCCATTGTAGTCACCTCTTATAGATTGAAACTATTTGCGGCTCTGAGAACCTATTTTAAATCTTATAGAAAAACCATAAAAAAGTCAATGAAATTTTCAATTTATATGCAATTGAGCGGGATTTTTCTCCCGAAAAAGGCGTTGGAAAAGAAATAAATTGCGTTCATAAAAAAATCTTGTTGCTTTTCTTTAAACATTTATGGTATACTATTGCGTAACCGATTTGTAAAGTGTTAAAAGCACTTTGAATATAAGGAGGAACTGGCGGATTAACGCTGTCACGCGTTTTTTATGGACCAGGTATCTTGATGAACAACGAACAGGCAAATACAAATGCGTCCACTGTTGATGTGGAAGAAGAAAAGCACTCAGCTGAAGGATCAGCTGAAATGAATCAGGAAGTAGCGAGCGAGGCAGAGACTCCAGAGGCTGAACAGACAGCTTCAGCAACCGAGGCAGAAGTTGAGGTGCAAGGAGAAAGCACGAGCAGTGAAGTGGAAACGGCTACTGACGATGTTGATTCCGAACAGGCTGATGATGACGTATCCCCGGAAGAACCGGTAGTGGAGGCTGTTGGTGAAGCTGATTCTGAAGAAGAAGCAACAGCAACCGCTGATGAATCCGCACCTGAAGAGGCGGTAGAAAGCGTTGTCGCGGAAGCTGACGCGGAGGCTGAAGAAGAGGTAGCAACGCCTGCCGATGAAACAGCGTCTGAGGAGGCATCCGATGCGTCGGAAGAGTCATTGGAACCAATGAGTGCAGAATCTCTTGAGGAAGCGTATGATAATTCAATAAAAGCGTTTACAGATGGAGAGATTGTTAAAGGTGTTGTCGTAGATGTCACCCGTGATGAGGTGATGATTGACATCGGTTTTAAATCGGAGGGTTACATCCCCGCATCGGAATTTGAACCCGGAGACAATGATTTACCGGGTGTCCAAGTTGGCGATGAGATTGATGTCTATATTGTCCGGCGTGAAGATTCGGAAGGACAGATCGTTCTTTCTAAAAAGATCGCCGATCAAACCCTCATTTGGGACGAGATCGCGGCGGCGCATGAGTCAGGTGAACCCGTGAAAGGTCGTGTTACGGAACGGATTAAAGGCGGTCTACGGGTGAGCGTCGGATCTCTACGCGGTTTTTTACCGGCTTCACAAGTTGAGTTGCGCCCTATCCAGAACCTTGAACAGTATGTAGGGCAGACGCTGGATATGAAGGTTATCAGTCTCAGTAAGCGACGGCATAACATCGTTTTGTCGCGTCGCGCATGGTTGGAGACTGAACTCGTCAAGAAGCGAGCTGAGATTCTCAGTACGCTTGAGGTCGGCCAACGGATTACAGGCGTCGTGAAAAACATAACCGCTTTCGGGGCGTTTGTTGACCTTGGCGGCGTTGACGGTCTCCTTCATAAGACGGATATGTCCTGGAAGCGTATCCATCATCCGTCTGATGTTGTTACGGTCAGCGATGAGATTGAAGTCGAGGTCATCGGTATCGGTCAAGACAACGAGAAAATTTCGTTGGGCTTGAAACAGATGACTGAGGATCCGTGGGAAAACGTTGATGAGAAATATCCTGTCGGGTCTACGGTTCAAGGGGTTGTCGTCAACATTGTGAACTACGGCGCGTTTTTACAACTTGAAGAAGGCGTTGAAGGGCTGATCCATGTATCTGAGATGGCATGGACTCGCCGGAACGTCGCCCCCTCCCGAATTGTCAATAAGGGTGATGAAATTGAAGCCGTTGTGCTCGAAATTTCAAGGGAAGATAAACGCATATCGCTTGGACTCAAGCAGTTACAGCAAAACCCTTGGGAACTTTTAGAACAGCGGTCGCCTGAAGGTAGTAAAATCACAGGCCGTATCCGAAACATAACCAGTTTCGGGGCGTTTGTCGAAATCGAACCCGGAATTGATGGGTTAATCCATACTTCTGATCTCTCGTGGACCAAGCGTGGGACCGCAGCGAATGAAGCGTTGAAGGAAGGTGACGAGATTGAAGTCGTCGTACTACAGATTGATGCCGATGAGCGTCGCGTCTCATTGGGACTCAAGCAGACGCAGCCTGACCCCTGGGAGGAAGTTCCCGAAAAATATAAGGTCGGTTCTGTGGTGCGTGGTACGATTGTCAATCTCACAAGTTTTGGCGCGTTTACCAAACTTGAAGAGGGTATCGAAGGCTTAATTCACATTTCGGAGCTCGCTGAACGGCGCATCGAAAAGCCGGAAGAGGTCGTTTCCGTAGGTGACGAGTTAGACTTAAAGGTTATCAATTTGTCACCGAAGGATCGGCGTATCGGTTTGAGTTTGAAGGCACTCCTTGCTGAGCAAGCCCGCGCTGCTGCGCCAGAAGAGGAGAGACCCGCACGAACCCGACCCGAGCGTTCTTCACGCCCGAGACGGGAACGTGAACCGCGACGACAAATGCCAGCACACGAAGAGACTGTCACCGCACTGGGAGCCTTGCTCAAACAAGAAATGGGGAAGTCAAACGCTGAACTCGTGGAAAACGCTGAAAGCACTGAGAGCGTTGAAGACGTCGCAAGTGCTAAAAGCGTTGAGAGCGTGGAAAATGCTGAAGGCGCTGCGAGTGTTGAAAGTGTTGAAATTATCGAAGACGCTGAAGACACTGCGAGTGTTGAAAGTGTTGAGGTCGTTGAAGACACTGAGAATGCTGAGAATGCTGAGAGCATTGAGGTCGTCGAAGACGCTGAAGACACTGCGAGTGTTGAAAGTGTTGAGATCGTTGAAGACACTGAAAACACTGAGAATGCTGAGAGCATTGAGGTCGTCGAAGACGCTGAAGACACTGCGAGTGTTGAAAGTGTTGAGGTCGTTGAAGACACTGAAAACACTGAGAATGCTGAAAACGGCGAGGATGCGGAAGACTCCGAAAGTACAGAGGAAACCGAAAGCACAAAAGACTCCGAGAATTAGTGTTTTTTGTGCTTTCGTCTGAAATCAATAGTTTCGGAATAACGATTGTACGGGTGGGTCGATGTACCCACCCCTTGTCTCTTATGTGCGCGAGTTAGTAGCCAGAGAGACTTACCCTATAAAATAATTAGGACTTACGCATTTTCTCTTACAGTCCCCTACCCCCTTGATAAGGGGGGATATGGGGGGTTGGGGGATTTAGGGGGTTAAATCAGCAAAATATACCGTTTCCCCATTCAATTTGCGTAAGTTCTGATAATGTGAAAATAGATACGTAGACGAGGAGACGTGGAATTGAGCAGGAATTTTCTGTTTACGTCCGAATCTGTCACTGAGGGACACCCGGACAAGATCGCAGACCAGATCTCTGACGCGGTACTTGATGCCATATTTACGGCGGACCCGATGGGGAGAGTGGGTTGTGAAACTTTAGTTACGACTGGCCTTGCCGTTATTACCGGTGAAATTACGACGACGGCAAATTACGATGCACAACAAATCGCGCGAAAAGTACTCACCGACATCGGGTACACCGATATTGCGTACGGTTTTGATGCCGAGCGAAGTGCTGTGCTGAGTATCATTGACAAACAGTCTCCCGATATTGCGATGGGTGTGAACCCTGGCGGTGCGGGAGATCAAGGGTTAATGTTTGGGTATGCATGTACCGAGACACCTGAATTGATGCCGCTGCCGATTACCCTCGCACATCAATTGGTACGGCAGTTGGCAAAGGTTCGTAAAGATGGCACCCTTCCCTTTATCCGTCCAGACGGAAAATCTCAAGTAACAGTTGAATATGTGGACGACAAACCTAAAGCGGTGACGACTGTTGTTATCTCGGCGCAACACGATCCGGATGTTAGCGACACCGAGTTACGAGAAGCGATTGTTCAAGAGGTTATCAAAAAAATAATTCCTGAAAATCTCGAGGCACCGGATATTAAATATCATATCAATCCAACCGGACGTTTTGTGACCGGTGGACCGCAAGGAGATGCCGGTTTAACAGGTCGAAAAATTATTGTTGATACCTACGGCGGTATGGGACGGCACGGCGGCGGCGCACTGTCAGGCAAAGACCCGACGAAAGTGGATCGGAGCGCGACTTATGCAGCGCGGCACGTTGCTAAAAATCTCGTCGCTGCTGGACTCGCAGAGCGGTGCGAAATACAGATTTCTTATGCCATTGGCAGGAGTGAACCTGTCTCTGTTATGGTGGATACATTTGGCACTGGCGATGCGGAAGCACTCGAAAAACTTGTCAACACGCATTTCGATTTAACACCGGTAGGTATTATTGAACGGTTGAAGTTACGTCAACCGATCTATCAGAATACCGCTGTGTACGGGCATTTTGGACGCGAGGAACCCGGTTTTACTTGGGAAGATACCGATTACGTCGAACAGCTCCGGTAGATTAAAAAGCATTTGAAAGTATCAAGAAATAAAAAGGAAGTTAATGAATTACGATATAAAAACGACAGAACTCGCAGCGGTTGGGAAACAACGGATTGACTGGGCGAACCGGTTTATGCCTGTGTTGGATTCTATCCGTGCAAGATTTGAAAATGAACGTCCTTTAGACGGACTCAGAGTCGCCGCATGTCTGCACGTCACAACTGAAACGGCGAACCTGATGAAAACGTTGAAAACAGGTGGTGCCGAAACCGTTCTCTGCGCCTCAAATCCACTCAGCACACAGGATGATGTCGCTGCATCCCTTGTCGTTGACGAAGGGATCGGTGTATTTGCGATTAACGGTGAAGATACGGAAACCTATTACAAACACATTGATGCCACGCTCGATTTACAACCGACGATTACTATGGACGACGGTGCTGACCTCGTTTCGAGACTCCATTCCGAAGAGACAAATCCTGCTTTGGTTGAGCAAGTTGTGGCGGGAACAGAAGAGACAACGACAGGCGTTATCCGGCTGAAGAGCATGGCGGCGGAAGGTGTCCTAAAATATCCGATTATTGCTGTAAACGACGCACGGACGAAACACTTTTTTGATAACCGATACGGCACGGGACAGAGTACATTGGACGGTATCATCAGAGCGACGAATCTGTTGATTGCCGGAACGACGGTTGTCGTCGCAGGGTACGGGTGGTGTGGTAGAGGCGTCGCAAGCCGTGCACGCGGGTTAGGCGCGAACGTTATTGTGACCGAGGTTGATGCCTTGAAAGCACTCGAAGCGGTGATGGATGGGTTCCGCGTGATGCCGATGCAAAAAGCGGTTCAAGAAGCCGATCTCGTTGTGACGCTCACGGGTGATATTCATGTCTTGCGTAAAGAGCATTTTGAAGCGATGAAAGATGGCGCAATTATTGCGAATTCCGGTCATTTCAATGTTGAGATCGACATCCCTGTGCTTGAAAAATTGAGTGTTGATAAGCGACTCGCACGTCCTTATGTGGATGTGTATACCCTTGAAGATGGTCGGAAACTCTACCTCATTGGTGAGGGACGGCTGGTGAACCTTGCTGCTGCGGAAGGGCATCCGGCGAGTGTTATGGATATGAGTTTTGCCAATCAAGCACTGTCTCTTGAATACATTGCCAAAAATCATGATAATTTTGAGAATCGCGTGTACGATGTGCCTGAATCCATTGACGAGATGGTGGCGCAGCTGAAGTTAGAGGCGTTCGGTGTCGAAATCGATACGCTCACAGATGAGCAGGTGAAGTATCTCAATTCATGGGAAATGGGAACTTAGCAGTCTTTCAGATGCCGATAGCCGCTCTGATGTGAAATTAAGCGTTACTTTTGCTGGCGAGGTGCCGAACCTCGCCAATTTTTAAACCAGCGATGTCTTTGTGCGGGAGGACTTACTTATGAAAAAGTTAGAGGCTATAGAAGGCGTAATTGTGCTTCTTTCGGCAATACTGTTGTTGCCGATCTGGATGGCATCTTCTGATATGATACAACTCCCACCGACATTGGTAAAAGTGCTGAGTTTTTTACAGTATCCGATACTTGTTGTACTCGGTGTAATTTTCATTCGTCGGTTGCGAAGGGTTATCCACGCGTTCCGAGAAAATAAAAATAGACCGGGACCTTTTTGATTTTCAAAAGAGGATTTATCTATACCTTATGGGGATTTTAGTCGTTGGGACGGTGACTTTAGATACGGTGGAAACGCCGAGTAGACGCGTGGAGGATGTACTTGGTGGCTCCGGTGTCTATGCTGCTATCGCCGCGAGTTTTTTTAAAAGTAATGTCCAACTTGTTGGTGTTATTGGTGATGATTTTCCGCATGCCTATACAGATTTTCTCCAAACGCAAGGAATTGATCTCCAAGGGGTAAAGCGGGTTGAAGATGGCAAATCGTTTCGATGGGGCGGTCGTTATACCGAGGACTTTAACGTACGCGATACCCTCTTCACGGAGTTGAATGTTATTGAGGGTTTTCAGCCCGTTTTACCTGAAACTTACAAAGATACTCCCTATCTCTTTTTAGCAAATAACGCGCCGGCATTACAGCTGAGTATCATTGAACAGGCAACAAATCCGAAACTGATCGTCTGTGATACAATGGATTTTTGGATTAATGAAGAACGAGAGGCGTTAGAGGCACTCTTAGCACGTGTCGATGTCCTCATCTTGAACGATAGTGAGGCGCGACTGCTAACAGGCGATTCCAACTTGGTGCGCGCGGCAGAGACAATTCTACGCTATGGGCCTGAACGAGTTATCGTCAAAAAGGGTGAGCATGGTGCAATCAGTATCACGGCATCATCTTACTTCAATGCACCGGCATATCCGATCAGGCAAGTCGCCGACCCGACAGGTGCTGGCGATAGTTTTGCGGGGGGGATGATGGGTTACCTCGCTTCTGTTGAGGAGACATCGGAGGAAGCGATACGGAGTGCTATGGTGTATGGCGCAGTTGTCGCCTCTTTTAACATTGAAGACTTTAGCATCAACCGGCAAAAGCGTGTGGCGTTTTCCGAAATTTCGTCTCGATATCGTGAACTACAAGATGCTGTCTGTTTTTAGTAGGGGCTGGGTTACCCAGCCCCTACATGACATGGATTGCCCTATCGTACGCCGCTTCAGCCGATTCCATTACTATTTCTGAGAGCGTCGGATGCGCGTGAACGGTATGCGCGATGTCTTCAGCAGAAGCACCGAGACGCACTGCAACCGCTGCTTCGTGGATGAGCGTTGAAGCCTGCGCACCGACGATGTGAACGCCGAGGATATCTCCGCTATCGACATCAGAGACCGTCTTGACGAACCCGTCTGTCTCGCGTAATCCCAATGCTTTCCCGTTTGCAGCGTACGGAAATCTCCCAATCTTCACCTCATAACCTTCGTCGGTCGCCTCTTTTTCTGTCATGCCGACGTGTCCAATTTCGGGTAAAGTGAAAACACACCACGGGATCACTTGATAGTCCATCTCAACGGTATTACCGAGACAATTTTGTGCAGCAACTTTCCCTTCCGCGGATGCAACGTGTGCCAGTAGGTATCGGCTTGCGACATCCCCAACGGCGTAAATACCCGGAACGTTTGTCTGCATCCGTGTATCCACGACGATTTTTCCGTTCGCTGTGCGGACACCAACCTTTTCTAAACCGATGCTTTCTGTATTGTAGCGTCTCCCGATTGAGACGAGCATCTTTTCTGCGGTCATCTCTTCACCGGATTCAAGCACCGCTGTGACACCTGCGTCCGATTTTTTGACGTGCGTAAGTTTAGCACCGGTGTGGATAGCGATCCCTTTCCGTTTCATGAAAAGCTGGATATGACGAATCACTTGGACATCTTCAGTTGCCAAAATTGTCGGGAGGAGTTCCAAGACGGTCACCTTGCAACCGAGTGCGTTGAAGATTGAAGCGAACTCACACCCGGAAACCCCGCCACCCACAATTAGAAGACTTTCAGGGAGTTCTGTGAGGTTGAGGATACCGGTTGTTGTCAGGACCTGTTCCTCATCAATTTCAAAGACAGGAGGGTCTGCCGGTTCGGAACCTGTGGCGATGATGATATTGTTCGCGTGCAGCTGCTCAATTGTACCGTCAGGTTTACGAACGATAATAGTGTTTTTATCGGTCAGTGTACCTGTGCCGTTGAAAGCGTCAACCTTATTTGCTTTCAGCAGTTGTGCGATGCCACCTGTTAGCTGCTGGATGACCGAGTTTTTGTGGGTCGATACTTGTGGATAGTCGATAGTCGTTTCGCCGCTGATATGTACACCGAATTCGGGGGCTTCTTGAACCTGTGTTGCGAGGTTGGCGACGGCGTAAAGGGTTTTTGTCGGGATGCACCCTCGGTTTAGGCAGGTCCCCCCCCACTCCCCTTTTTCTATGAGGCAAACGCTACCACCGAGTTGCGCCGCTTTAATCGCTGCGACGTATCCTCCCGGTCCGCCACCGATAATTCCGACATCATACATAGACGTGATCGCTCCTGTGTTGTGGAATGACTTGAATTTTATCATAAAGAGGGCGGGTTGTCAAATTCAAAATATTCAGTTTCAAGGCGAGAAAAAATAAAAAGGCGATTGTGTTCCAGCATCTCTGCTGATATATACAATCGCCACTACGTTTGAAGTGTAGGGATTTCCAAGAGAGTACCTCCAAAAATGGTTATTCTGCTAAACCGAGTCTTTGCCCTGCCTTCGTCAGTTTCTGCGTAACTTGCGTTACGAGTTGACTGACGCGAGATTCGGAAAGATTCAACGCCTCAGCAATTTCGCAATTCTGCTGATTCTCACGAAGGCAAGCGAAAACCTCGCGTTCACGCGCAGTCAACGTTTGTAGGAGTTTCGGTAAGGTCTCCCGAAAACTGATGTCTTGCACAAGTTTATCCTCAAATTCAGATTTTAAGTCTGGGACTTGTTGTAACCATCCAACATCCCAATCGGCTTCAGCCTCCACGTCTCCGTACAAATCCGACGCTTCATCAACATAACGCAGTTCACGTCTACTATGTAAGAGTTCTTTCTCTTTTGCGTTCCTCAAAATTCCACAGATTTGTGGGCGGATGAAGGTCCCAAAACTCGCGCCACTCTGATGTAGCGGATTGAAACTGGGTCCCTTTTCAACGAGTACAACGGAGGCAATCTGCAGCAAATCGTCCCGGATAGCGGGGCATTGCGGGTTAGCATACGCCATACAGTCAGCACACCAGTTCAAATCCGGTAGAAACTTTTTTACTGTTTCATCATCAGGACGAAAAACGCCCTGATGCTTATAATGGGGACATTTTATGCCTGGGTATTGACATCTTAATTTCATGAATTGACCTCCATGAAAGCAAGTCCTTGACTTGTGATGCGCTTTTGACAGAAAGCACTTGCCGTGTTACTATCAAAAATCCATTGATTGTTAGTTATTCTACAATTTTTGACGAGAGAAATCAATGTGAAACTTCAAAATTTTTCAAAAGGCTATCTGATACGCACAACGGCTAAGGTTTCTTCTACTGCTTATACGATTTCTAATGAATCTATTCAAGCGGTTTGGTGAACGCCAAAATCGCAGCATCCTCGCTCTCGAAATGTTCAAAAACGTGCACGAGCCGACTTAAGACGAGTAAACTCTTAATGTGTCGTCCAACGTTGATAATACCGATACGACTTTTCAGCTGCATCGCGATAACATGCACATTTACCAGCATGCCGAGCCCAGAACTATCTATTTTATAAACATGCTCAAAATTGATGAGAAAGCGCGGCGTATTGGAAGCATCTAATAACTCTAACGCGAGTCGTTCTCGCAATTCCGATACCGCAGGACCGACAATTTTACCGTGGGGTTCCAAAATCGGAATGCCCCCTTTCAGACGCATTATCATTTTCATCGGTTTCTCCTTTATTATTTTTTACCGTGAAATATGCTTCAATTTCTGTCATGAACGAGGCATAAAATTTGGCATAGGGATACAGAAAATATCCATTATAGTAATTATAAGGATCAAACTGAAAAAGTTTAGGGTGAATGTCACATTTTTTTTATTTTCATGAAAAAAAATGGGTTGGTGTATAAGTTGTATGGATTAACTGATGTGGAGATTGTGTTAAAGAAACAAACATATTCTGAGGCGGGATGGAAATATAAGGCTGTAGGTCGGGGTAACGGGTGTAAAACTCAACTTTTACTTCATGTTTTTAAGGGTTGCCCATGTTTTGAGGCGTTTTCCGATTGGATCAATACGCTGCGGAAACTCTCCCGTGTCGTAGACTTCGACAGTTGGAAATAGGGCATCATCGTGTCCGACTCCGTTGAAGATATAGATTTTCGTCTTTATGACTTCAGCACTATGTCCGAATCTGCTTTCCGGCATATTCGGTTTCTGTGTCCAACGCCCGGTTTGCGGATGATAGATTTCTATGGTTTTAAACTCTTTTATATCCAGTCCGTGCCCTCGAAAAAAACCACCAATCACATAGATTTTTCCGTTGATGACGCTTGCCGTGTGACTCGATTTTGCGTCAGGCATGTCTCCTATTTCTCTCCATTGATTCGTTTTTGGATTGTACGCTTCTATACTGGAGAGATAGGGACCCGGATGATTTGGGATATTAGGCCAACCCGTTCCGCCCATGACGTAAATCTTTCCGTCCACAACACTGACTGCTGCTCCAGAACGCGCATGGTTCATTTTTCTCGCTTTTGCCCATGTATCGGTTGCGGGATCATAGACCTCCACAGTATCTAAGCGCCACGGTTTCTTCTTCTTAACATTACTGAATGCTGTCCCACCGATAACGTAGATTTTGCCATCAACGACGCAGGTGCTGGCACTTCTGATTGTAGGCATATCGGCCTTCTGTGTCCATGTATCGGTAAGCGGATCATACATTTCTACGGTTGCAACCTCTGTAATATCGTATCCAAATCCGGGACCAATCCTACGTTTGTGTATTTTCCCCCCACCGATAGCATATATTTTGCCATTGACGACGGAAGTGCTCGTAATCCTGGATGTAGGCATATCCGATTTTCGTGTCCATGTATCGGTTTCTGGGTCGTACATCTCTACGATCGAGATGTCCATATCTCCAAATTGCTCAATGGTGCCGCCGATAGCGTATATTTTTCCGTTCACCATAGATGTAGCAAAATCGGATCGTGGTGTCGGCATATCTGCTTTCCGAGTCCAATTTTCTGCAGCAGAGAGGTTACGGACGTTGATAATGGACAGAACGGAGAGAATTAGGGCACCTAAGATCAAACGAAATTTCATGGGTTAGTTCCCTTTATGCCTTCTCGTGATGAAGCGGATAACTTGATTCCCGCGTTTCAGATGGTATTTGTAGGTGTCACGTTTAGGTTCTATAGGGACCCCTCTCGCCTCAAGAACCTCTCTCACTGTTCGCTTGACTTTTGATATTGGGATATGGCCCCGTTTGGGCGGGTATTTGACAATTCTTTGTCTTGCCATTCTAATTACCTCTATAGAAGTTTTTTGAAGCGATTTTAACTTTTTCAAAGTATACCATAAATTTTATGAGATGTCAAAAGTGTGTAAAGTTTTTGACACCGCGCGTAGGGGCGGGGTTTCCCCGTCCTTGCTAATAGATGTATCCGTGCTAAATTTGACAAAAAAGACGATGTGTGCTATAGTGGTATCAGTTTGAGGATAGGAGAGACGTAAAGCGGTGTAACCCTGTGACAAGTGAAATGATTTGACTTTTCGCTGAAATTAGGATATAATATTAAGAGTAATAAATGGCTTTGACTCAGAAAAATGGAGATCAAACCCAATGCTGTAAACCCGCCAAAAAGTCCACTCTACAAAGCCAAAATATAAGAAATATGGAAGAATGTATGGAGAATTAGCTTACAAATGTATAACGATGTAAATGAGAAGGATGCCTGTGGCGTCGGTTTTGTTGCGAACCGCTGTGGAAGTCGGAGCCACGAGATTATCAAGATGGCGACACAAGCGGTCACGAATTTGACGCACCGAGGCGCAGTGGCGGCTGACGCAAAAACAGGTGACGGGGCAGGCATCTTAACACAGATTCCAGAAAAATTATTTAAAAAGGCACTTGAGAAACTCGGAGTCCACTTAGATTCGATGAATGACGTGGGAGTCGGGATGATTTTCCTGCCACGGCATAATAAGGATGCACAGGCGCGGGGACGCGCGCTCATTGAAAAGGCTTTACAGCAGTACGGCATTCCGCTCCTCGGATGGCGATCGGTTCCGGTGGACCTTTCCGCACTTGGAGACCAGGCGTTGGAAACCCTACCAGAAATCGAGCAAGTATTGATAGGGCGACCGGAGCAACTCAGCGACGACGCTTTTGAGCAACGTCTATACCTGATATCCAAAGAGTTGGAACATCGTATCACTGCTGCCGGACTTGATGAATTCCATATCGCCTCGTTTTCGCATCGAACGATTGTTTATAAAGGACTCTTAGTCGCACCGCAACTCACACAATTTTACCTCGACTTAAAAGATTCTGACTTTGAGGCAGCACTCGCTGTTTTCCACCAACGCTACAGTACAAACACCTCTTCTACGTGGATGCTCGCACAACCTTTCCATACGCTTGCACACAACGGTGAAATCAACACCTTAATGGGCAACCGGAATTGGATGCGGGCGCGAGAGTCTGATTTGCAGTCCCCCCTCTGGAATGAAGATCTTCAAAAACTCGCACCGATTATCAATCCACACGGCAGTGATTCGATGAGTTTGGATAACGTCTTGGAATTGTTAACGCATTCTGGACGCGATATCCTACACGCTATGATGTGTTTGATCCCGGAGGCTTATGAGCAGATTTCCGATATGCCGGATGTACTCAAAGCCTGTTACGAGTACCTCTCATGTGTCAGCGAACCTTGGGACGGACCCGCAGCTGTCGCGTTTACGGATGGTGTTGTCGTTGGTGCTTGTCTTGATAGAAACGGTTTGCGACCGGCACGTTATAAGGTAACTGAGGACGGCATCGTTGTGATGGGGTCTGAAGTCGGGATTATTGAACTTGACGACAATCGCGTCGTGGAAAAGGGACGTTTGGGACCCGGGCAAATGATTGCTGTTGATACAGCACAAGGGAAACTACTGAAAGATTCGAAAATTAAGCACGGTGTTGCCAAGCGGAAACCTTATGCCGAATGGATACAGCAAGGTATTTTAACGCTGCCGAGCAAAAAAGACGATGCTGCGCCTACAACGGAGACTGCCCCAGAGCAGCTTCCGATATATCAGAAAGCCTTCGGTTATATGACTGAGGATGTTGAACGGTTTATCAAGCCGATGGTGACAGAAGCGAAAGAAGCCGTCGGTTCAATGGGTGATGATACGCCACCGGCAGTTATTTCTCGAAACCCGCATCTGCTTTACAGCTACTTCAAGCAACGTTTTGCACAGGTAACGAATCCGCCTATTGACTCGATCCGAGAACGGTTGGTGATGTCGCTGACAACTTACTTAGGGCGGCGACATAGCCTACTGACAGAAACCGAAGCACATGCGCGACTCATCCGATTGCCATCACCAATCTTGACAAATGCAGATTTACAGGCGTTGCGGGATCTCAATAACCCCGATTTTCAGATAGCGACGCTTTCTGTCTGTTTCCGAGTATCTTCTGGTACAGAAGGTTTGGAAACTGCTTTAGAAGCGTTGTGTCAACGGGCTTCAGAGGCGGTTGATGCAGGAACGACACTACTTGTATTAAGTGATAAGGATGTCAATCGAGATTCTGCACCGATTCCGATGGCGCTTGCTGTTGGTGCTGTCCATCACCATCTCATCCGAGAAGGGAAACGGATGCAGGTGAGTCTCATCGCTGAAACCGGGGATGCGAGGGAAGAACACCATTTTGCTGTGCTAATCGGTTATGGCGCAGCGGCGGTTAATCCGTATCTCGCTTTCTCGACGATTGTTCATCTAACTGACGAAGGCGAACTTGAGGAATTCACGGCAGCAAAAGCTATTGAGACCTACAAAGCGACTATCGAAAAAGGGCTTCTGAAGATTATGGCGAAGATGGGGATATCGACGGTCTCAAGTTACCGTGGTGCCCAAATTTTCGAGGCACTCGGTGTCAATGCAACGGTTATTGATAAGTGTTTTACGGGGACAACCTCACGTTTAAGCGGCATCGGGTTTGCTGAGATCGCTGCAGAGACACTCCATTTCCACGCAAAAGCGTTTTCAGAGAATGGAGACAGTGCTTCGCTTGAAGAGGCTGGCTATTTCCGATTCCGTCGGAACGGTGAGTTCCACGCGTTTAACCCGACAGTATTTAAATCGCTCCATAAGTTCGTCAAGGCGGGTGAGTCGGAAGATTATGAAAAATATGTTGATGCTATTGAAGAAGGTGAACCTGTGAGTCTGCGGGATCTGCTTGCATTTAAACCGAGCACACCGATCCCGATGGAGGAGGTAGAACCAGCGGAGGATATTGTGCGTCGGTTTACGACCGGCAGTATGTCTTTTGGCGCGTTGAGCCGTGAAACACACGAAACCTTAGCCATCGCGATGAACCGCATCGGTGCAAAATCTGGGAGTGGGGAAGGTGGCGAGAATCCGACGCGTTTCAAACGGCAGCCTAACGGCGACCTCGCTTCAAGTGCTATTAAACAGGTGGCATCCGGACGTTTCGGTGTGACACCGACGTATCTGATTTCGGCGAAGGAATTGGAAATTAAGATGGCGCAAGGCTCTAAACCTGGAGAGGGTGGACAGATTCCGGGTCACAAAGTGACCGCTGAAATCGCCGCTATCCGACACTCTGTACCGGGTGTTCCGCTGATTTCACCGCCACCACACCACGACATCTACTCTATTGAGGATCTGGCGCAACTCATCTATGATTTGAAGCAGGCGAATCCGAGAGCGAAAGTCGCCGTGAAACTGGTATCTGAATTCCTTGTTGGAACGATTGCATCAGGTGTCGCAAAAGGATATGCGGATGTTATCCAGATAAGCGGGCACGAAGGTGGAACAGGAGCATCTCCGCTCAGTTCCATCAAGAATGCCGGTACGCCTTGGGAGCTTGGACTTGCGGAAACACAACGTTCGCTTGTGATGAACCAGTTGCGCGATCGCGTTGTTTTACGCGCAGATGGCGGGATGCGTTCCGGACGTGATATTGTCATCGCCGCGATGTTGGGGGCAGAGGAATACGGCTTCGGTACAATAGCGATGGTCGCAACCGGATGCGTAATGGCGCGTCAGTGCCATCTAAATACGTGTCCAGTCGGTGTCGCTACGCAGGATCCTGCGCTCCGTGCGAAGTATCCGGGTACCCCAGAGATGGTCGTCAACTTTATGCTCGGTGTGGCGAACGAAGTCCGTGCTATCTTGGCAAACCTCGGATACAGGTCCTTGAATGATATTATTGGGCGTCCTGAATTGCTCCAACCGATTGACCTCGCGGATTATCCGAAAGCTGCGATGCTTGATTTGAGTGAAATTCTAACACCTGCTGACCCGACCGGCACACAGCCGCGCTATCATCTACAGGAACGGAATAATCGAGAGGACATTCCGCTTGACGATCAGATTCTCAACGATACAGAGGAAGCGATTGCGAAGAAAAAATCGGTTCAGCTCTCTTATGCGATTCGCAACACGCATAGAACGGTAGGTGCGAAGTTATCTGGCGAGATCGCACGGTGTTATGGAGATGCCGGTTTGCCCGATAGAACGATTCAGTGTAACTTTGAGGGGAGTGCAGGACAGAGTTTCGGTGCCTTTTGTATCAGTGGTGTGCAGTTCGTGTTAACAGGTGAAGCCAATGACTATGTCGGTAAAGGTATGGCAGGCGGCGAACTTGTTATCAAGCCTGCGTTAACCGCATCGTTCAAGACGCATGAGAATGCAATCGTTGGGAATACGGTATTGTATGGTGCTACGGGCGGTACGCTTTACGCGGCGGGTAGAGCCGGTGAACGGTTCTGTGTCCGTAATTCTGGTGCGACTACTGTCGTAGAAGGTGTCGGCGACCACGGTTGTGAATACATGACCGCGGGTACAGTCGTAATTCTTGGTGAAACGGGTCGAAACTTCGGTGCTGGGATGACCGGCGGCACTGCCTATGTACTGGACGAAAAACAGCAGTTTGACAAAAAATACAATTCGGATTGGGTAAAAATCGAGAAGGTGGCAGGTGAGACGGATATTAAGAATCTGATGGCACTTATACAGAATCACGCAGCATATACCGGTAGTCAACACGCTGAGAAGATTCTTGCCAATTGGGAAACCTTCCTCCCGTACTTCTGGAAGGTTGTGACACCGCCGCCGCCGCCGCTGCCAGCACCCGTCAAACTTAAAAGGAGAGCCGCCTCCCGTAGAGGACGAAGACGGTAGAAGCCTACAATATATAGGACTTACGCATTTCCTCTTACAGTCCCCTGATAAGGGGGATTTAGGGGGTTTAGATGTATAGTACAAAAAAAAAGGCAGCGAACGCTGCCTTTTCTAATTTAACTGTGTTGTATTCCTCAGTCTTCTTCCGACACCGCGAAAGCGATTTCAAGCCCCTCTGTTTTACTGGAACGCATTTTCGCACGTTCTACCACATCAATAACGACACCGTGCTTCGCACGTTTATCTGCCTTGATAATCAAGGTACTGATCTGGTTTTCGTGTGCTGCGATAAAGAGCTCCATATCTTCGAGTGTCAGCATCTCTTGGTCATCAATTGAGATACGTCCGTCACTGTTAATGAAGAGGTTGAATTTTTTCCGCGTGAATTCGTGTTGTGTTGCGGAGTCGGGTAAGGTGACGGTGAAAGGCGGCGGAACTTTCATGACAGCAGATACCATGAAGAAAATGAGCAACAAGAACACACAATCGATCATTGGTGCCATCGGAATATCATCGTCATCGCCTGTTTTCTTCCGTCGAGCCATGTTTAAAGCCATTTGAATTCTCCTTTTATAGAAAATGGATTACGGTTGGTGTCGCGTAAGGGTTGTCAGTCTCGCGCGACGATAGCGAATCCGATTTTGTCTATACCTGCCTGTTTTGCGATATCCATCACCTGTACAATCTGTTCATGCAGTACGTCCCGCTCAGATTGTATGATCAACATGTTTTTGGCTTCGTCAGGTGCGTTGATGAATTGATTGAACATTTCTTCGACCTGTACAACGACATCATTTAGCACCATAGTCCCTTTATCCTCGCCGGCTTCTGGGTTTGCGATCCGCACTGTCAAACCTTTCGGTTTATCAGGTGAAGGTTTCCCTGGCGGTGGCAGTTGCACCCGGAGTCCTGGGATCGGCGAGAATGTTGTTGATACCATAAAGAAAATCAGGAGCAGGAACACGCAATCAATCATAGGTGCCATGCTGAGTGTTGGTGGCTTACGTTCTCTAATTTTATTGGCAAGCAGGCTCAATTTGGCATCACCGATTTGTTGTTGCATTTCAGAGTCTCCTTTCTCATTAATGAGATTAGGGCTGGTGTAGCACGCTACAGAGTTATCAGAATCGGGCGGGTATGCGTTCCCGCCCGTCCTGATTCACGATTAGCCGTTACCAGCTTCACCGATAATCAATTGATTGACGATTTCGGTGGAAACCTGTGAAATCTCAACCATGTGTCTGTTGACCCAGCTGTCAAAGAGTTGGAAGAAAATCAGACACGGGATTGCGACTGTCAAACCGGCAGCAGTTGTAAGAAGTGCCTGTGAGATACCACCTGCAAGCTGTTGCGGGTCACCCGTACCTTCGAGTGCGATTGTGGTAAATGCGTTAATCATACCTGTAACTGTTCCGAGCAAGCCGAACAACGGTGAAACGACTGCGACAGTACCGAGAACCGGTAGATTTCTTTCAAGTTCCGGGATTTCAAGGAGGCTTGCTTCCTCAATCGCTTCCTGAATTTCTTCTTTGCTAATGTCGCGTTCTTCGATCTGTGCTTGGCTGTAGCGGAGTAACCCAGCTTTAAGAACGTTAGCGAGCGGACCACCGGCTTCTTCACAAGTCGAAACGGCTTCCATGATGTTTTCTTTCCGCAATGAATCTGTGATACTGGCAATGAATTCTTCAGTTCCGATTCGGGAACGGCTGCGGACAAAGGTAAAGAGCCTTTCAATAATGAAAGTTAAAGCTGTGATAGAGCAGAGGGCGAGTGGCCAAAAGACGAATCCAAACTTCTGGAAGAAGGTGATGATGTTATCTTTTTTCGTCATCTTAAGTGGCAAGAAATGGTCACCACCGTTAACGACTGTTACAGGTTTACCGACGCGATCCCCGTATCCTTCTCTGTAGATACTGACGAGGTAACGACCTGCCGGAATACCTGATCTCTCGTAATCACCATTGCCATCGGTTGTCGCTGTGTATTCTTCACCACCGGTAGCAACGATTTTGACTTCAACGCCTTCAATTGGACTTTGTGCTGTGGTTGTATCAACAATCTGACCACGAACAGTTCCGCCGGATGCGCCACCATCATCTTGTGCGAAGACGATGCCAGTAGACAAACCGACACAAGCGACTAACATTAAAATTAAACTAAAACGAATCATTCGTTCTGATCCTCCTTAGGGTGACTTGCCGATTACGTTGTGGCAAGTCTCTACAAGTTATATCGTAATGCGTTGTATGGCTATAAAACGGGAGCAGTGCCTTAACAACTTGGTTTTTATAGTAAAATCAGAAGATACATGCACATCCCTGGATAGGTGCGATTTGAAGGTACGCCTCCTACCGAAGGTGTAAGCGTGCATCGACGCGAATCTTCAGGATGGGAGTCGGTATCTATATCTATAGATGCTTCTACTCCGGATATAACACTATCTTTCATTAAAAACACCTGAGTGCCTAAGAAGTTACGCACGTATTTCAACGTTGGCGAAAACGGCATCCCAGGTGATGTCGTTAAACGCGGTATCGCTGGACACGGGATGTGTCCAGCGATACGCCAAAACATTTAGAAACCCATCATTGCTCGCACGAAGGTTGTGTTACTCGTCGTGTGATCAAGCAAGATGGTGGTTCGCCGGTAACCCGCGAGGATAACAATGTTAAATCCGAGCCACTCACCACGGTTGATCGCTTGAACTTCAAAGATTCGTGTTCGCAAATCTGGACGGTAAAGTACCGGAACATCCTCATCTTCTGGGAAATTCGTCAAATAGTTTTTGAAGTTATTATCCCGGTTGGTGAATTTCCGATATTGGAAACCGCCAAGAATGTTCATCCGCTGTGAGAACTGATAGTCGAGCCGGACACCGAGGACATCTTCACGGCTTCTGCGGTTGAAGCGTAGGTATTCGACCGGTTCATTATCAGTTGGTAGGAATAGACGCGGGTTGAGTGCGTCTCCGATTTCTTCAGCACTACGGTCAAATGCGCGATCCCAGATGTACTTAACCATCGGTGTGAGAGTTAGATCTTCACCGATTCTATCAACGAAAGGCAGTTCACCGAGAGGGATCTCGTATCTTGCCTTCAGAATCGTCTGTTGGTTGCGAATGTCGCGTTCTGGGTAGCGACGCGTTTTCCAGTTATTCGGGTCGTAGATTAATCCCGTATCATCTGGATCAAGTGCGTTAATCCCGTGATCTGGATAGAACGGGAATTCGCGTCTGTCACCACTTGAACGGACCTGTTCATCGGGTACCATGAAATCGACGCGTTGATCAGCCGTAAGTGGATCATCTAAGTTTTCAGGGTCCGATGCCTCAACATCTAAGAAGATCGCTTCTTCCGGGTCCTGCTCATACTGATGTTGCAGAACAACGAGGAACTTCGCTTCAAGTGTGAGGTTGGGGACAGCCGTGTAGAGGAACTGAAGGGTTGTCGTATTTACACGGGCATTGTAGAAATCGAGTTCGTCAGAGATTTGGACAGGTTCCAATTCACCGACACGCAATGTAATCGTATAATCTGGGATGTCGTCTTGAACTCGGACGAAACGATTTTGGAAAAGTATAGTTCCAAAATCCGGAATATCACGTTGGTATGTGATGTGTAGGTATTTGGAGTCGTTCTGTCGGCGACTTGAAACTTCGTTTTCATTGAGCCATCCGACTTTGAGTGAAAGGTTATCAAGGAGATCATATTCAGCGAAGATATGGTATCCTTCCCTATCCACTCCATATTCATATTGCGGTTCAAAATCGTCCTCAAGGGAGTCAATCGTTCCGTTGTTGTTCAAGTCAACGAGATCTGTGAAGACCGGTGGATCCGCATCAAAGATAAGGAAATCTTCTTGGAAGTCCAAGACACCGTTTTGGTCTCTGTCATCGGCGCGTGGTAGGACTCCGTCGAAGTCGATGTCATCCGGCCAGTCGTCGTCATCGTCATCATCTTCAATGAGGGCGTAATTGGTTTCATCCCACGGGTCTTGTTCGGATTGCGATTCAGGGGTCCGTGGTAGCGAGTAGGGCTGATCCCTGTCGCTATTAGAACCGAAATTGAGGTAGGTCGTTGTGTACCCGGGGTCGATATGATAGTAGACACCTTCGAGGTACAACTTGCCGAACCGAGATTTGAGTTGGACGAACCATGCGGTTTCTCTTCCGAGCATGCCATCGCCATCTTCATCGGTTCCGTCGCCACCTAACATCGCCTCAAATCGTTCACCCTCGGTTTCGGAGTAGGTAGGTATTCCGTTGGCATCTACCGGTAAATTGGTAACCGGATCAATCGAGATACCGGTGCTTTCCTCACCATCTTCGCCTTCGATCGTCTCTTTGACTCGGCTAAAACCGACCTGATCTTTCGGAATGGTGGGGTACTGCTTATATTTACCGTTAATGGAATAGTGCGCTCGAACAAAGACATTACCGATGGTACCTTCTAAGTCGAGACCATAAAGGAGTGCCGCACGTGCTGCGCCATAACGATAACTGACTTTACGCGGTCTGCCTTCACCTGTCCATGAACTCGGATTGTCTTGCTGTGTTGTCCGGTTGCTTGTGTAATCTGAGGACTGTCCATAGTTGCCGGGGGCTTCAATGACATCCCGATAAGGCATCTGGATGTGTCCATCTTCGGTTTTGATCCATTCTTGGATTTCTGGATCTGAATCCGCTCTGTTGGCTGCACTGGATCCGATGATAGCGATATTGTAGTCACCAGCGACAACCATTTCAAAGTTGACAGATTGAACGGTGCGTGGATCCGCTTCAACTTCGATCGCGCCTTCTGAAACAAGTTGTGCGATTTCAGGAGAAGGGGTGCCATCTGGATCGACAAAAACGAGGACAACTCTCATCTTGTTGAAACCTTCTACGATTTTCCACTCTCCGTCAGTGGAGTCGCGAATTGTAGCTGGCAGTCCACCGATCATCATCGGGATGACATCGCTAATACCGATTGAAATCGTTTGGGTTTCAGCTGGCAGGGATTTGGGTTCAGGCGGAATAACGCCATCTTCAATTTCTTGGGGCGTTAAGGGTTCAACTTCTTCCAAAGCTTGCGTGACGATTGTAACGCTCATGCTTTTGAAAGCTGCACCGACACCACCCTGAACATGCTCACTGTGTAAATTTTCATCAAAACCGGAGAATTCGGTAACGATTGCATGATTGTCTTCAGGTGAATCGTCACGGAAGACAACAGAGATGGTTTCCGGTGGTGTATTTGCCACGGTACCCATGAGTGGGTTTTCAACACGTTCGGGGTGTTCTTTATGGAGATTAACGTAAGTGAACCCGACGCGGAAGATGTCGCCTAAGAGACCTTGTGCCCGGAATCCGACGAGACGTGCGTTTTCAATGTGTCTTACGCCAGCATCTTCGTTCAGACCATTCCGACGACCGAGCGTCGGTGCAAGGTTCGCCGCTGCGTCTGTCAGCTGCACAGGGTTCGAGATACGGGAGTTGATGAGTGTGAAGAGGTGCCGTTCCTGTGCGAAAGAGATATCCCATCGAAATCCATCAAACTCTGTTTTATAGAGGATATAGCGGTTCGGAAACAGCGTAGACGGCTTGAAGCGCATGCTATCACCGATAGCAAATTCGGTATATCTTCCACGGTAACTATCTTCTGTTAAGACTGTTCTGTCCAATTGTGCTGAGAATCTTTCACTATCAAGCTGACCGGTCCAACCGACGAACAATTCGCCGTTTTGGTCGAACTCTTTCTGCTCACGATAGTTATAGACCTCGTTACCTTCAAGCAGCTCTTTTCCGAACAGGTCATAGAAGAATTGCGGTTCTTCTTCTAACTGGAAACGCGCTGAGAATTTAGAACTCCCCTCAATCGTTGGTAATAGGGGTTCTTGTGGACCAAGGCTCTGTGCTCCACAACCGTAAAGCACAAAAGCACTCAGGATACAGGTCGCTACAAGTAAAACATCAATTGATTGTTTTAGCCTGTTCATTATTTTGTTTTTCCTCCTTGGAAATAATGAATCGGATATTTGGGAGACAGCGTTACGATATATATAGGTTGTCAATCGTTTCGCGGCCCCCGGGTTTCCGACGAAAACCTTGAAAATGGACGAAAACTGCTTGTCTTGTAAACGAAAGTCTAAAAATTGCGTAGTGTAAAAGTAGCGTAGAGGCAATTTCTTTACTGTTCGCAGTCGTCGAACAGATACGTGCAAATCACGGTTACTGTACGATGTGAGAAACAGCGAGTCTCCTTCCAACAAATTAAGGGTCTATTTTGCAGGGATTTGCAATAAACACGTAATAAAATGCCCGCAAAACTGTTCTTAGCCTTTAAAATAGCACTGATATAAATTTCTGTCAAGTTTTTAACAGAAAAAAGCACGCGTTAAGTTTTTAACGGAAAAAAGTACGCGTTAAGGTGAAACTTGAGATAAACATACCATAAATGTCATATATTTTCAAGTTTAATATCAGCACTCTCTTATTTTCGATTCTTCGCCCGTCTTAAGGTCGCGTTAAAATCTGGTTACCGTCTTCACATTCTTGGCATAAGTGTGGCAATACAGCGATTCCTATTGGGCATGGTATAATTATACTACAATTCAAAAAAAAATGACATTTTTTTTACAAAAATATTAAAAATAGCAAAACCTCGAACCGAAGATCGAGGCTACAGGTGTTTTCTAACGCTCTATTTATAGTAAAGGAGAAAAATAATGTAACACTTTAGAAAATAGCATGCCTCCTATTGCAGGGGGTTGGAACGCGCCTTCTATAAATGTCTCGTTAATTGTAGGTTTTACATAGTTTTTTAGTTTTCTGCAGTTTTATTGAAATATTCAGTGAATAAAGCAGTTGTAACACCTAAAACCAGACCTGTGATGCCCGCGATAACAAGAATGAGTTTGATCTGCGGACTGACAGGGACCTTTCGTGGTGAGGCACGATCAACGATTTCTATACCGCCTATCTGATTCCGACGAGCCGGCACCTTGGATTCGGCATATAATATCTTGACTTCAAGCGAACGTTTGATTATTTCTTCAGCGAGCATATTCATTTTCTGGATTCTGGTTTGTATTTGTGTCAGGATTGTATGGTTTTCTGGGATCTGCTCAAGTACTCTCGCCAGTTCAGCTTTTAGGTCTTCATATTCCTGTTTGAGGCGCGCTTCGGTATTTTCATAACTTGCTAAGATTGGTATGAATGCTACCAACTGGTTCTGTATGAAGGTGTAATGAGAAGAAGGACCGTAGGTAGTCGTGGTGGTGGTCGAGGGTGTGTCTCTATTTTTCTTCTGTATTTCGGCGATCTGTGCGTTAAGGCCTTCCAATTCTGATGAATTCTTGCCGACCTTTTTTGTATCCGCGACGCGCTGCGATTCAAGATTGAAAAGTTTCTCCTGCTGAAAAAGCCAAACCGGATTATGAGCAGAGGTTTCTGATAATTGCGTCTGCTGAGGCAATTGCTTAAGGCGGTCTTGTAAATATGAGATGCGTGCGCGCGTTATATGGAATTGTTGCCGATTCGTTTCAATCTTTTCTCGGACATTGACATTGCGTTCCAGCAAATTCGTCAACATAGGACCCCACGTTTCCGGGCTTCCATTTTGGCGAACGAATTCGAGGAGCTCTTGTAATTTTGCCGCGATTTGTGATTCGATGTCCCGTTGTTCATTTTCGAGTAACCCCATGCGTTCTCTAAGTCTGTTTTCTTCATCTCCACTTCGTAATGTTTGCATGTCTTTTGCGAGTTGGTTGACGAAGAGGGCTGCATTGCGTTCTCCGCCTTCTTTCTCGGTCAAGCTAAGGGAAATGTTGATATAATCAGAATCTGGATTGACGCGTACTTTCAGCAATTGTTTGAGTTTACCTACCGGGGGTAAAAGCGCGACAGCGTCTGTATGTCCGCTGTCTTCGAGATTTTCGATTGCCGTATTGAGCATCGATTCGGTGGAAAATCGGGTGCTGATAGTCTCCATCTCGCGCCGGTCAACGCCGCCGGAGAGGACATCTTGAAAGAGGTTCGTTGAGGAGAAGGAAGGTGTCGTGCTGGGTTGGACGAGCAATATTAAAGTGGATGCAGCATAAGTTTTCGGCAAACGGAGCGAAACGATTAGGGCAATCCCTAACACCAATAGGAGACTTAGACAGATTGTGAAGTCATGCTTTCGGATGAGTTGAAGGTAATCGCGAAAGTGTTCCTCCTGTTGCGGCATGAATATCTGCTATTTCTGCCCGACATATTGACATATTAGGGTAGAAATTGCCCCTCCTTTTCTTCTGTCTATAGATTATTGGCGATACGGATTTCTTCTTCGTTGAAGGCTTCGTCGTGCCATTCAGCGATACGCCATTCGTCATTTCTCTTTTCAAAGATAAAGAGGTTGTCTCCTTCGGCGTAGGCACCGCTGTATCCGCCCTCAAGTGCGTAGCCATCTGAGACGAAAAATTGGATTCTGTAGTGATTCCGTACTTCCGCCTCTGTGCCATCGTCATTTATGGAGACCTCTGGTGGCGATGAGAGTTCTATTTCGATGTCTTGGAACCGTTCAAAGACGCGAGTCGCGGCGGCGCGTTCCTGTCGAATATCGTCAAATTCTACATCGTCTGTTTTGTCCCCATCTGTTCCCATATCGGAAACATAAAGGAAACCTTCTTCCCAGAAGGTGCCAATGTAGGTATTAACATCTTCTGTCTCATAGCCTTCCCGCCACTGGTCCAAGACGCTGCTAATTTGCAGCATTTCTTCAGCCGGAATTTGACCGACTTTGTCGGCATCTCCACACCCCATGAAACCTATCAGTAGGATGAGGACACCGCTAATTTTGGCGAAAATCTTGAACATGTTAAACATTCTCCTTAAATTCAAAAGGTTTTAACAATACCTAAATAAAGACGTGTAGGGGTCGCACCGATTTCAATCCCCAAATTCCCTAAATTTTCAATATCTCGGGCATCCTGTTCGATGGATTGAATCAGGGTCGTCGCGTTATTAAAATGCGCACTCACATAAGAATCGATGAGGCTGTAGAGCCAAATACCGACGCCGGTATACATAAAAAATGTTCGGAGTTTGAAACGCTGGTTTGCGTATTCATAGCTTGCTAAAATCTCTTCTTCGTTATGAAAACCGCTCCAAACCATACTCTCATAAACCTCGTACCGATCATTAAAGGAGTTTTGTGCTAACCAGGCACCGATGATAGAGCCACCGATTCCTAAGATTGTTAGGCTGCCTCGGTAGTAGCTGCCGCTGTAAAACTGCCCCCACCCCGGAACGAAGGCAGAGCGCACCATTGCTCCGATGGGTGAAGCAAGCTTAACTTGTTGCTCTGTTTCAGCCGTTTTGTCTGTGGTTTCTATGTTGTTTTCAGCCTCCTGCGCAAAACTCGCATGGAGGCTGAAAAACAGTAGCGCGATAATTAGCAAAAGTCGCATCTGATTATGTAGGCTTCGTGTTTGCAGAGAGTTCCACAAAGCCTGTGTTACTCCTATCAATTAGCGTCTCCGCTTCGTGCGTTCGGTTGTCCGACTTCGATCATCATCGTCATCGTCGCTTGAACTGCTTGAGCGACTCCGCGATGAACTTGAACTTGATGTCGTCGGACGTGTCCGTGTCTTTGTAGAAGATGAACTGCTTACGCGTGTGCGTGAACTCGTTGTGCTTGAACTGCGGACACTTGATTTTTCACGCGACGAACTTGTCGTTGAACTACTTGCGCGTGTACGCGAACTTGAAGTCGTGCTTCTATTCGTGCTTCTATACGTCGGGCGCGAAGTACTGCTTGTACTTGAAGAGAACGACTTGTTCGTTGAAGCGGTTGAACGTCTGTAAAGCGGTGTCGTCCGTTGCGTCTGAGTGGAGCTTTTGTAACGACTCAGATTCTGGGTTGTGGTCGTCGGATAGCGCCGCTGCTTACTGACAGTCCGCTGTGGCGCGTAGGTGCTCTGCCTTATCTGATTTTGACGGAGCGTTGAGGCAGAGGCGACGGTGCGCCGTTTCTGCGCGATAATTGACTGACGTGCAACCCGTTGTGTTGTCGCAGGTGTCTGTTTCCGGTGATTTTCGAGCGTGGTGCGAACGCTCCTCCGGACTGCCCCCCGATCCTGTCTTTGAGAGGTCGCAGACAATCTGCTACGACTGTACTGTTGACGTGTATTTTCATGCTGTGCACTCCACCGATTCAACTGTGTCCGCCGCTGGTGAACTTTCGGTGTCCCGCGATAAGTATTATAGGAACCGTAATACGGCGAATAGTAACGGTAGTAGGCACGTGGATAGTAGCCGCGGTAGCGTCCGAGATACCCACCATAATACGAACGGATTGAGAGATAGTGGTGGTCGTAAATCGGATAACTCCACCGGAGATAATAGTCATAGTCTGTCGCGTAATAGATAGGACCGTCGTAAAAGTAGAGGTATGTGTAACGATGCCACGGCCGCCAACGGTAGGTCGGTGTGTAGCGTTGAATCACTCTAACTTTCGGTTGCCTACGATACGTGGAGACCTCAAGGTACTCTACATCAATCTGCTCGCCGCCTTCGGCAACAATATGGAGTTCCATCCATCCATCTTTGACATGACCCGCTGCCGGGATCTTAATATGTTCGGATCGATTTTTTGCTCGGAGAACAAAGGTATCGCCGTAACGTGTCTCTTTAGCGTTTTCATCGTAGTAGCCACGCCGCGTCGCCTCGCGTTTGGTATTACGGATCCAAGCGCGCCCTGCGATCGGTTCTTCATAGTCTTCAATTTCGAGTCGATGCGGTTCACCTCGGTAGCGTACCAAGACTTCAATATACTGTGTCCCTACCGGAATCTCAAACAGGTAGACCGCGCTGGCGATTGCGAATTCGTAGTTGTCTGCATCGTGAACGTCGTTTGCCCAAGCCGTGAGTCGAACCCCGTCTTCAAACCGGGGACTGGCAGTAATTGTTGCATTCCCGCGTTCTATCCATTCATCAACATCGCTTGCAATGCGATGCTCGCGACTCAATCGGTCTGCGTAATAGTCGTAGTCTGCGTTCGCGAGGGTTGATAACCCAGCGATCACAAAACAGCTGATGAGGCATACGACGCTTAAAGTCGAAATCCGGGTTTTCATGAGAGTGCTCCTCTATGTCGTGTCCTTCATGTGGCATTACCGACAGGCTTTTTAACCCGTTGCGCGCTGTGCCGCGTGAACAACTTTCTTCAATTTTATATCTATTAAAAAGATAATACAATTTTCTCCAAAAATTGTCAAGGATTAATCGAGGTTGACCGATTTCTCGTTAGCCTCAATCTCTTTTACCTATGATTTCGATATTCTGATCGCAATTCCCGATTTAGTTATAGATAGACTGCTCGCTAATGCTGATGAAACTTAACACGTCTGGAATTTCTTAACGCTTCAGTATCAGTTTGATACCTCTCTTTTTCGCGTGCTCACGCGCAAGTGGCGTGATAATAGTCTCTTTTGCGTAGACCAATTCCCGCACATTTGCGTCCAGATTTGAAATAGTTGACGCGCTAATCAGAAGTCCGTCCAAACTGGCGGATGAGTCGCTTGTTTTGTCGTTAACCGACTCAGCGATCTGTATCATAGGTACCAATTGAACGCCGAGTTCGGACAAAACGTTTACATATTCGACCTCAATAGCATTAATTTGCTGAGATGTCTTATCTTGCTTAAGCGCGTCGGAGGTCGCTATGACTGTTTTGCCTCTCAAAAGTGCTTCATACACGAGATAAATAGACGGTGTGTCCACCAATCCTAATGCCAGTTTCGCTGCCATCGGATGTGAGAAAACAGGTAGCACGATTTGCTCGTAGATGTCTACGAAAGCCGGTATATCTGTTAGACCGTTCTCTTGTAGGACGTTTTCTTTACCAAAAGCTGCATGAATCGGTTCGAGATTTAGAACTTTAGTTGCAAGATCGGACAAAATTATTGTAATTTTCCATCCGTCTCGCATGCAAGTCCGCAGCTGCTGGATCGGTTCATCTAATTCGAGTTGTGTCGCGCCGAAGATCGCGAGGAGTTGTTTCTCGTCAGCAGCCTGCGAATCGGTAGATGCGTGCTCTTCGAGTATCTGCTCTACGATTTTCCTGATCTGGTCAATCAGTTCTTGGTTCATATTGTCTTATAATTGGGAGACCTACCGCACGATTTCAACCGGTTCGCCACCTTTCAGACCGGCGGAATTGGCATCATCGGTATCTAAGTGCATCTGAAGTACGTAGCTTTCATCAATTTTAGGTCGAACATTTTCAAAGGTCAATGCACGTTCACCACGGAAGTGGACTTTTAGGAGGTCCCCATCGCGGATATTGCGTGCGTCGGCATCACTTGGTGTCATGTGAATGTGTCGTGTGGCGCAGATGGCACCCTCTTCCAAATAGATACTTCCTGCGGGTCCGACGAGTGTAATCGGTTCAGCACCGGCGAGATCGCCTGAATCTCGAATCGGTGGATTGAGTCCGAGCCGGATTGCTTCGGTTTGTGCGACTTCAACTTGTGAATAATCTCGGACGGGTCCAAGTATACGTACGGCTTCAATGGCGCGCATCCGTTTTCCGATGACAGTCAAGGTTTCATTCGCGGCGAACGCTCCGGGTTGATAGAGCGGCGCGTAGACGGTCAATTGGTGTCCAGCACCATAAAGGATTTCAAGATGTTCTTGCGTTACGTGGGCATGTCGTGCTGAGACACCGACGGGAATCTGCTGTTGCTGCGTGACAGCATCACAGGCGCGGTTTCCCGATGCACAACTTTTCAAAGCGCAACCACTGCACGCTTGATCTGTCGTCAACTTGTTTACAACACGGCGGGTAATCAGTTCTACAAGGGCACGGTCTGGCATCTGTGATTCGCCTTTTTTGTTAGGTTGTTGCGAAAGTTCTTAGGCAAGGTGAACAGTTTACGCTTTCTTTAACATGGTTTCGACTTCAGCGTGTGGGCGTGGAATCACATGTACAGAGACGACTTCGCCGACACGGGCGGCGGCTTCAGCACCAGCATCCGTTGCGGCTTTCACTGCGCCGACATCACCACGTACCATAACAGTCACGTACCCACCACCGACTTGTTCGTAGCCGACGAGTTGAACATTCGCTGCTTTCACCATCGCATCCGCAGCTTCAATACTGCCAACCAAACCTCTTGTTTCAATTAAACCCAATGCATCTCCGGTCATATTAATTTGTTAGCCTCCTCTTAAAGATTCCGAAATGAGAGTCCGTTTTTAATTTCCGATAAGAGCGATTATGTTTCGTAAATACAGCAGAAAAAATTCAAGCGGAACGCTAAAAATTTCCCTTTTAAAGTATATCACAATTTTTGGGTTTTTTCAAGAAAAAACTCAGAACGTTTTTATGTCTTTTGTGAGGGTTAGCACCAACTGTTTCTGGATTGCCTTAGTTAAAAATCCGATAGCGTGTGTATAATCTCGGTTTGCTAATGTGTGATCCCCGAACTGTATATGGACCTGGGCACGGCTAATATAAGCAGTGGCAAAACGCGGTTCGAGCGCGATCGCCTGATCAAGATCTGATAGTGCAAGTTTTAAACCGTTCTCATTCCCTCGGGTCGCGAGTTGGAGATAAACGTTACCGCGTGCGTAATATGCCATCGCTGTCGGTTTCCGCTTAATCAGATCATCGTAATCGGTGAGTGCTTTTTGAACGTCTCCGTGTTTGAAATAGGTTTCTGCGCGTTTCTGTATAACTTGTGGACTCCGCCTCCTCTTAAGTGAGGCGGAGTAGTCTTCAATCGCGCGCTGCATATCCCCTAATGATTGGTATGCATCACCACGACTTGCGTAGGCATCGGCTTGATACCTTTTGAGTTTTAACGTTTCAGTGTAATCCGCGATAGCGGTTTCGTACTGTTCGGAACGGTAGTAGGCAAGTCCGCGTTTCACATAGGCTTCGGCATATTTCGGCTCAATTTCAATTGCACGTGTAAACGCGTTGATGGCTTGCGGAAGTTTCCATGATCTGAGCGATGCGGTTCCTTCTTGAACGTGTCTTTGTGCCTGCCGATCCACACCTTTTATCGCGTCCCACGTTACAAAGCGAGATGCAAGAAGGATGGTGAGGATCAGGACAGGTGTCATGATGTAAATCAGTGGTCGCATGGTGTCTGTCTTTTAGTCCGTTTGGGGTTTTTCTCTTTTCTCGTAAAGGTGATGAATATTGACCCCTAACTTTAGGGTGTGTACGGACGGATATGTTTCTGCCAAATCAATTTCAATATAGGTTGGCACGCCCGGCAACCCGCTATAACCTGTTGAAAAGATGAGTTGTTTATCTCCAAATGTGGCGATACCGTCTCTGACGTTTTTGGCAGGGAAGTATTGAATCGGAGTGTGTCCAACGATAAGAAGGTTCGCTTGGACGGCTTTGAGAAACTTATCAATATGTTTTAAGGTGTATCCGCCACTGGACGCGATATCCGGACGGTGCCAGAGAATTTCGTCGAGGGTTTTTGAACTCGGATCAATGAGGTCTGCGAGGTTTTTGATAGAACGCGGAGGACCGGCGTGTATGCCGACGAAACCGTTTTTTGCGATAACAGCGGTCGGTAGGTTCATAAGGAATTCATAGTGTGTGTCCGTCATCCGCTCGATAAAGTTGAACTGTTCATAGTAGGCACCGAGTGGACTGTCGTACAATGAACGGATGAATTGATCCCGGTTTTGTATCGTCATCCCCTGTCTTTTGAGCATTGCATAAGCATCTGCGGCAGCAAATTCGTGGTTCCCTCGGATGTAGATCAGTCTGCTGCCCTTGTCACCGAGTTGTCTTCGGAGTTCTATGACCGTGTCAATAATTTGTATGTCGCCGTAAGGCGGATGCCTCGGTTCGTCGGGTTTGTAGTCAACGGCATCTCCAAGTATCACCCCGTAAACGTCTTCACCTGCTTGAATCCGCGCAACGAGATTCGTGAGTTGCATCCACTGGCTGAAATCGTCCCAGTCTGCGTGCAGATCGGAAACGATATAGACGGTGCCGTGGTCGGGTAGGATAACGACTTGTCCGTCACGTGTGAGTTCGTCTGGGTACTGTGAGAGTTGTTTAGGTGCTGCTATCGCCACGGAGGCGAAGCAGAAGAAGCAGAAAACAGCGAAAATAAGGGGTGTGTTCATCGTTCTAAGTCCTAAAAAATGTGTCTACAGTTCTTTCCTGTTGTGCGAGTTTGTTGAGATGTCGCTGCCTGCGGTTCCGACCGATGAGGTAACCGAGGAGTGCGAGTCCGCCGAGTCCGCCCCAGAAAAAGTAGGTGTTGGAGAAGAGAGATGCCCATTGATAGCGTTCTGATAATGATTCGCGCCAAAGCCTGTCATAAGTTGCAAGATCCCAACCGACTACGGTTTCAAAAGCATTTTCAAAATTGCTACCTGCTTGGAGTTCCCCGATAATTGCGAGTAGTACATCTCTACCTTTGATTTCAACCAGCCAACGGAGTGCGTCTTGGCTCTGTGCGTATGCCAAATCTGCACCGGTATGCGAAGATGGGAAACCGCCAGCTAACTCGTGGAGGGGCAAGATGGATTTCGAGAAAATATGCTTTAGTAAAGTCTCATGTCGGCTTGGCACCCATTCATCAGCGAGATAGATTGCGATGCCTTCTACAAACCATAGTGGGATCTCTTTGACGGCTTTGCGTGTACACTGTCCGAAGATAACATGTGCGATCTCGTGCCGGAGGACTTGCGTTAATTGTAATTTCGCAAGGACTATATGTTTCGGATTTTGGATAACGATGCGCCGACTCAATGGAAAGGCGCACCCAACCGCCCAATCCTGAATCGGTGCATGAACGGACGCTTGAAAATCCTTTTGCGTGTCGCAGACCCAGATGTCAATCATTCCTGCCGGCATACGGTTTGTCAGCTCTGGCAGTTCCGCATAGAAATCTTCCGCACTTTGCAGAATCGGCGTTGGATCTACCGTGCCATCTCGATAATAGACTCGAAAATGGATGCTTTCCGCCGATTCCCATGTAGCAGATGCAGAAAATATGGGCAGCAGGAAAAAAAGAAAAACAAAACGCTTCATAATCTTTGCACTTACACGTTATAGGACTTGCGCGAAATTGAGACCTACACTGCACTGATAGACACTGGCACGGTTAGAAATCGCGCCAGTGTCTATAGTAGATTCGCGTAATTCCTAAAGTTACTCACTATCCTGATTTTTAAAGAAATTTGCCTGACGCTCCAACTGCGGAGCGACTCCTTCTGCTTATGTTTTGCTTAAGGGTTCACAACATTGCCCATGAAGAGGACTGTTTTTGTCTCGTTGTCACGAATCGCGAAGAAGAACGGTCGGTTTACAACAAACTGCGGCGGTAGACTGGTTGCACGAATCCCGATACTCGTTACCGCTGCGGCTTCGGATCCTTCTTCGTTGATTTCGACGACGGCTTTATGAAGCACCTCTCCGATATACAGATTTTTACCTAACGTCTCCAAATCTGCCATCCGACTGAAATCTGCGCGTCCTGGTGCAAACGCTATCTCCATGCCGAGTGATTGCAGCGGATTGTTAAGCGTTTTCTCATATTCCAACTTAAATTTCGGCATGCTGAGGAATATCTCTTGTTCGTGGAACTGCGCTATCCAATTCTCCCATTGCTCACTGTTTAGACGACCTAAGAAGGTGTTGAGATCGGATTCACGGTACGGGAGGAAGATGTACATGCTCATCCGCCCATCGCCATAAGGGATACTAATCGCTTGGAACATTTCATCATAGTTTTCATAGTATCTATAATCACCCGACCTCGTCATCATCGGGACCTGTTTTTCGTCACCCGTTGCGAGATAGAAGGTTCCGTCCCGCGTGTGCGCTGGGTCAAATTCTGTTTGCCACGTCCCTTTAAAATAGATGGCGTTAATCAGAAATAGCACCAAATCCGAGTTGATTTCATCAAGGATTTTTGGGATTTTGCCGTTGGTGTTGGTGTTTACCCACTGATTAATCGTTGTTAAGGTGTTTGGGTCCATGAAATCGAGTGTTGAAATCTCCGCGCTGAAGTATTCCGCATTTCGTTGGAGGAAGTCCTGATTGAACGGAACGTCTTGACGTGCCCAGAGTGAGTTGGCTATCGTGAGTGTCACTTTTGGATCGGATGTCTGAAGCGCACCTCGCAACCCGGCGTAACCGACGTTGGTTGATTCGGAGTCGAGACCTTGTAGTTGTAACGTGTTGGTCATCGCCTCTTCGGTTTCGCCTGAGGCACCGTTCAACGTCATGGCTAAGGCAATGGAGACGCTCAACGGCGAGATGAAAATGTTTTTATTTTCCTCTGTCTGACGAAGTTCATTGAACAGGTCAAAGCCGAATCGCGTATTTGCCGAGACAACGTCTGTATTAATGGATACAGTTTCAGGTTCGTTTTGCCCGTCGTCAGGGAGAAGTGCAGATAGATTGTTACATCCTGTGCATATCAGCAGCGAAACCAGACCCATCACGTATAGAGAGGTTCCTATGTTTGTTTGTTTTTTCTTCATTTGTTTCCTCATCCGTAAAGGTGTGCGACAGCCTCTCCGTAACCGTTATAGATCATCGTTGGGAGTCTCTCTCCGGTTCCGATCATGCGTTCACTGGCTTGTGACCATCGAGGGTGTGGGACTTTGGGGTTGACATTTGCCTCAAAATCGTACTCTCTTGGGGCAAGTGTATTCCAAAAAGTGCGCGGTTTTTTGTCCGTTAATTCAATACTGACGACGGATTTGATACTTTTAAAGCCGTACTTCCAAGGCACGATGAGTCGGATAGGTGCGCCGTGTTGCGGGGGTAAAACATGTCCATAGATACCGACGGTGAGTAACGTCAGATCGTTCATCGCTTCGGCGAGTGTAAGTCCTTCATAATAGGGCCACGGGAGTCGGAAATCGTTTTGCTGCGGTGCCATATCGGGATCTAAGAATGTGAGCATGCGGACATATTTGGCTTCGGTTTTCGGCTGCACTTTTTCAAGCAACGCTTTCATCGGGAAACCGATCCAAGGTACTACCATTGCCCACGCTTCGACACAACGGAACCGATAAATCCGCTCTTCAAGCGGCATCTCTTTGATGAGGTCGTCTACGTCCAAGGTCATCGGTTTTTCGACGAGTCCTGAGATTTCGATTTCCCAAGGTCGCGTTTTAAATTTTTCGACTCGCTTCCAAACGGTGCTTTTAGAAGTCGTGAATTCGTAATAGTTGTTGTAGGTAGCAGCAACGATTTCGTCGGTCATCTGTCTTTCGACAGTGAAGTTTTCATTTTTCTTTGCATCAAGCGTTTGCGAACGGAAGGGTTCTAACTGTTTCTCAAGTGCGCTGCCTTGTGCACAGGCGTTTGAAGAAGAAAACAGCAAAGCACCGGCACTCCCTAAGCCCAGATTTTTGATGAATTTCCGGCGGTTGATATAGTCTGATTCAGGGGTTACCTGATTTTCGGGGATCTCCCATCCTTTTGGAACCTTGATATGTGCCATGAGGTTTTCCTCCGTTGCAGTCTTAATTCGGGTGTTTCCTTAATTTATTCGTGGCTGATGGCGCGTGACACCTCAAAATATTGATTTTAGCGTGCGGTTTGTCAATAGTATATATCATTCTTTGCTAAAAAACAACCTAAGTTCTGAATTTACCCAGGGCGATTTAGTTCTCCGTTTTTTCGCCCAATTTTTGACACCCAGGACCTGTAGGTGCGGTTTGGAACCGCACCGGACCTAAAAAAGAAAACTCAAAAATTGAGACAATCCGACAATTTATCTAAAACTAAATGGCCCTGTGAATTTACCGGTACGCCCAACGAACCTGTACCAATGTTTGTTGTAATATGTTTCGTTTTTCATTAAGAATAACCCAAATTACCAAGTTTCGTGCCACACCTCTAACAAATCCGCGTCTGTATCACACCATAAAATCCCCAAAGGTATTTTCAAGCAAAATTAGCGATTTTTTTACGGATATAATTTGCATTTTGTCTTAAAATACTGTATAATGAATATATCGTTACATTAGATTTATCTGTTTTGATTTGAATAATATGTTAAATTTGTCTATTATTATAACTTAAGTTCCTATTTGTAAATCCATGGGATTTCCGATACATTACAAAAGGTGATGACCATACGAAGCGGACACATCAAATTAACATCGCCAAACGGATTTTTACGGGCACACCGGGTCTATAAGTGTATGCGTTGCTGCCGTGTGCTGTGTGTCTATATGTTCGTTGCTTTGCCTATTATTAACTCTAAGTTAACTATGCTATCTGAAAGGTTAACCGCCACCCCCCGGCTTAACATTAAATAAGCATAATACTTCACAAGATAGTAGAGACTTCAGGAGTCATTCTATCTTTATCATGCCTGCGCGCGTTCAGGCTTGCACGGAGCACCTCGTCGCGGGCTTTTTTTGTTGCAATAGGTTTTACGATAATCAGAACTAAAACAAAAGTGTCTGAGCGGTGTCCCTAAACAGGTGGTAAGCTTGATTGCCGATTAGGTCACCCGCTAAACACGTATAACAATGAGGTTATAATTTATGTTGAAACTATCAAATCCATTAATATTTCCCTTAATTTTTTCTTTTTTGTTCGTTGCCGAGTTTGCGATCCCAACGGCAGAAGGCATGCAACTTACGATAACATCTGAAGAGCTAACGGATGTTGATCCTGACACACCTGGGGATCAACCCGGTTACAAAGTAACATTTGTGACGTTACGAGCTGAAGGAAAAGAAGGTGAATTTGGCACTAGTAGTCTGTCATAATTAGTTTGATAGTTAATCTAAAATCTGGTATCCTTAGACTCAAGTCCATAAACCTGATAACTTGGAGTCTCTTATGCCAGCGAAACAATATCCCGTTATACTTGACCAGAGCCAACGCGATTATCTCCTTGAGTTGATCACTTCTGGCACTGAGTCGGCACGAAAACTGACCCGGAGCCGTATCTTATTGAAAGCCGATGAAGGCGAGTTTGGGCCCGCCTATCCTGATAAAGACATAAAAGAAGCTGTTGAAGTCTCCCTACCTACTATTCAAAGAACTCGTAAAACCTTCGTGCTTGAGGGACTCACAGCTGCACTGACACCTAAAAAGCGTTCAAAGCCATCAAGACCGAAAAAGTTTGATGGCGAAAAAGAAGCACATCTGATCGCTTTAGTTTGTTCACCACCGCCGGAGGGTTTCTCAAGATGGACGCTGCGTTTATTAGCTGATAAAATGGTGGAACTCCACCATTTTTCAAGCGTTTCTCATGAAACGATAAGACGCACGCTAAAAAAAACGAACTTAGACCTTGGCTAAAACAGCAATGGTGTATTCCACCGAAAGCCTCGGCAGAGTTCGTCGCTGCGATGGAAAACGTCTTAGACCTTTATCAGCGTCCCGAAACTATCGCATATCCTTTGGTTTGTGTCGATGAAACGAGTAAACAACACATTCAAGAAGTTCGGCAGCCCCTGGGCATCGTTGAAGGTTCACCGCGTCGATATGATGCTGAATACAAACGCAATGGTGTTAGCAATCTATTCATGATTTTCGCACCTCTTTTGGGGTTTCGACATGTTGAAGTCACCGACCAACGAACAAGTATAGATTTCGCTCATATCTGTAGAGATTTAGTAGATGTACATTTCCGAGATGCGGCAAAGATTATGCTTGTTTGCGACAATCTGAATACGCATAAGCCGTCTTCGTTGTATAAAGCTTTTCCGCCTGATGAAGCTCGGCGTATTGCTGAAAAGATTACGTTTCACTATACACCCAAGCATGGGAGTTGGCTGAACATGGCGGAGATTGAACTCTCCGTGCTGTCTCGGCAATGTCTTTCAAGAAGGATAGCCGACCAAGACGCTCTAAAACATGAGATCCAGACATGGCAAACTCAAAGAAATGAGCAATCTGTGACTGTGAAGTGGCAATTTACCACGGATGACGCACGTATCAAACTCAACAAATTATATCCATCACTTTAGATGTGACAGACTACTAGTGACCTTTTCATTGGCGATGTATCTTACGATGAGTATACCGGCTTCAAAAAATTTGAGAAAATAGATGACGGCGATGACAACGACCTAACCAACACCTATGAACTTACCATAGGTTATATTGTTCCTTCGGATGAGGATACGTCGCCTCCTGGAGATTCAGAGGAAGATGAACCTGATCCTCAGGCACAACCTGACGAGAATCAGAATCCTCCACCGCAGCCACAACAGCCTGCGCCGCAACCCAAAACACAACCTGAGCCTGATCCTCAGGCACAACCTGACGAGAATCAGAATCCTCCACCGCAGCCACAACAGCCTGCGCCGCAAACGCAACCCGAACCACAGCCACAACCGGAACCCGAATCAGAACCACAGCCTCAACGACCTCTTATGTATGCTGATAATGTGAAAATAAGTTTTAGTGAAATTATGAACGCCTCACGAGGATCCCCAAACACCTTCCCTTACGGGGTACACACCTTGCCGCAATGGGTCGAGTTATTCAATCACTCCGACACACAGATAGCAAATCTCAGGGGTTGGAAACTCCAAATTGAAGCGCGTGATGCCACTGACGCACATCGACACGGATCTATCGTATTTGAGGATTTACTGATCCAACCGAACCAGACATCACTGATCGTGACATGGGGCGGACAACGCAAATCTGATGGATTCACGGAAGAGAGCGTCTACAACTTCTTCAATCACCATAGCGACGAGTTTGAACAGAATGAACATCGAAATATGGTGTTGGGTGCTGTTGGATTCTTTTTAAGGTTGTTAGACCCGAATGGTGTTGTTGTTGACACTGCGGGCAACTTGGATGGTGATAGCACAACAGAAGACGTGCCGATCTGGGAAATACCGCCAAATAGAACAGAAGATGGCGCGCGAATATCTCTGATGCGTCGGTATGACCGGGACAAAAACGTGGCTTTGGATGGCACAGATATAAAGAATTGGGTGAGTTCATCTCAGTTAAAGTTAGTTTTTGGAACGTATTGGGGTTCATCCAGCGATGTTGGAAATCCAGGTTATATAAACATAGAGAAACCGCTTCCCGTTAACTTATCCCACTTCCGAGCGGATAATACCGATACAGGCGTTGTTCTCAACTGGACAACAGAATCAGAACTTGATAATGCCGGTTTCAATATCTATCGAAGCCTGTCCAAAGAGGGGACGTTTGTGAAGGTCAACACGAATCTTGTCCATGGTGCTGGCACGACGAGTGAACGCAGGAAATACACGTGGAAAGATACATCAGCCAAGCCAAATGTTGAGTATTACTATCAGATAGAGGATGTGTCTTTATCAGGCGTGCGGCAATTGCTTGCCACCCAGCGATTGAAAGGTATTTTTTCTCCCAAGAACAGGCTAATAACGCATTGGGGTGAGTTGAAAACCAAAGAGTAAAACGCAATAAATAGTTTTGAACTTGGAAAGTGCAATAAACCCTTATGATTACTGGGTGTTTATGGTATATGGTGGATTATACAATTAACTGGACGTTTCGACCGGCGCGGTTCCAAACTGCGCCTACCAGTAGATATCAGCATATTTTTATAATTCACCATAATATTGGTCAGATAGTAGGGAGTTGCAGCCCCTATTTGGGCCGTTTCTTGCAACTTTTTGTAATTTCGGTGTATAACTGCAAAAAAATCAGTTTTTCTTGCAACTTTTTAGGATTTAGGTGTATAATACGTTAAAGTTTGTTTGATATTCCACTTTCTGACAAGCAACGGAGTTTATTAAACAGTGTTGAAAAAACATCAGCGGGTTCTTATTTTACTTGTAGGTTTACTGTACGTCTATTCGGTGTGTCCACTCCTTTGTGCGGCTTTTGAACAAAAGTTTTGCCACGACGCGCCGATAGATACTGAAACCCGCGCGATCTGCTGCCAAAGCACACAAACAAATACAGCAAGTGACACCGAAAATTCATCAGATAGTGATAAAACATGTTGCGCAACGCATGTAGCGTTTGTTGTTCCAGACGATAGACCCAGCACTTCTGAATTCCGTGAAGTTGTTGGACAGTCTATCGTTTCGGTTCTCCCTATTTCGACGATCCTATCCGTCGTACCACAGGAATCGTTCGATACGGTTCCTTCTATCCTTTTAATTTCTACACTTTTCCGAGATTACTCTCTAATCCGTCGCGGTCCCCCATCTGTTCAGTATTAGATGAATGCCACAAGGCGTTCTCTAAGTACACATCTATCCTTTATTTCCAACATTTTTAGATATTTTGTTTTTCTTTCGCATTCTTTTCTTATAAAGGTCTGCGCCATAGAAAATTGTCAATAGACCTATCGCGCGAGATATTGCTTGTGTCTCGCTGCGCTACACTATATTTTGAAAGGTTACACACTATGAAAAAGTACCTGTTTTTACAAGCGATGCTGCTCAACTGTTTTTTCATCTCTTTCGGGTTTGCGCAAGAGAGTTGTCCTGCCTGAAGCAATCCGGTCTTACCGCCGAGCGGTATGATGAGCGAAGTCAGTTTGGCTTCAAAAGAGATAGATCAGTTTCGCGTCAATGTCAATATGTTAGTATCCCCTAATGCAAAAGGTGGTCATCTTGAATCCAGAGGCTTGTCATCAACAGGCGAAGTTGTGGAGGCTCCTTTGCATCGACACCACGTCGCATTGCGTACCTATCGGATTGATGTCGGTTTACAATACCTGCTTAGCAATCGATGGTCGCTACAAGCGACTGTTCCGTATGCTGTCAGAGACCAAGAAGCGAGCATTGAATGGATTGATTCGGTGAGTTCTGAAGAGAGACAAGCCATCTTACGGAGCCGAGACATCCATCACCGAAATGAGACCTATACTGGATTCTCGGATGTGGATCTGTTTTTAGGGTATAGAATTCGTGGGTTCTTTAAAACGGATGATGTCCTATCTGCTCAGTTGGGCACGACGATTCCGATCGGCAAAACCGAGGAAAATCCGTGGGAACTTGGGGATGCTGGTATTGAACACCTCCATATCCAGTTCGGTACCGGTACATTTAACCCGATAGCCAATTTGCAGTACAATTTGCCGCTTTACCGAGGCTTGACGATGACTGCATCCGCGCGTGGCATGTTGCCATTCTACGAAAACAGCAAGACGTATCGAGGCTCCGCGGAATTAGGCTGGACAGTTGGCTTTACATATCGTCTTTTCGATTGGCTCTCATTTAGCGGGAACTATCTCGGATTTTATCAATCCTCTGCTGCTTGGGCAGGCGAGCGTGATATCAATACCGGTTTGCGTTACAGTATGGCGGCATTCGGTATGTCCTTGGTAACGCTGGAAGGTATTTCCGTAGCTGCCAACGTCATGTTCCCGTTGACGCAAGAAACCCTTTACGATGGAAGCGATGCGATTGAATTCGGTAATTTGGTCTCTTTAACGACATCGTATGTGTTTTGATTTGATGGAGGTATAACGATGCAATCCCAGAATTTCCCTTTTTCTTTAGTTTTTCGTAAGATTGTGAGCGTTTCTTGTCAGTATTGTGTTGTGGCAATAGTCTTTATTATCTTGTTTTTTCTTGAAATAAGTGTCGCTCAAGAGCATGATGGTCACAACGTGCCTAATGCACTTAACGCCTCGTTGCTCAATGTTGCGCTTTATACAGAGCCGCAAACTATTTCGGCGGGCGTGTCTACAGTGCTTACCTTTCACCTTACCGATGCAGCGGGTGAACCGGTAACGGATCTTATGGTGCATCATGCGCGTGTTCTGCATGTACTTGTTATCAGCGAGAATTTACAAATTATTGGTCATATTCATCCCGAGGATTTTGAATCGCGAGATATTCTGGCGGAGTTGGAGGGCAAGTATACGGTTCACTTTACGTTTCCAGCAGCCGGAAAATACATCCTTGCTATTGATGTGATGACCGCGGATGCCGAATTTGCTAAATATGTATATGTGGATGTTGCAGGTGAGGTGAAAATGGCGGACATGATGCGAGATTTTCATCGTGAAAAAGCCGTTTTCGGTTATACTGATGAAGGTGGGGACCGGTATACAAAATCTGTTTCTCTGGGCGATGGAGCGGGTGCGTCTATGTACCACGCCAAGATGGAGGCACCAGAACGGATTAAAGCGGGTGAGGTGGTTCCCATTGCTTATTACTTCTCGCGGGATGGAAAACCGCTCATGGATCTCGTGCCATTTCTGGATGCCCCGATGCATTTCGCTATTGTCAGCACACGTTTGGACGGCGTTGTGCATACCCACGGAACGGTCCCCGGGAGTGGAAATGCCAACGAGGTAATGAAGAAAGATCCGCACGCCGGACATAAAATGAAAAAAGAACCCGCAACTGGCCATCAACATCAAGGGACTACGCCGGAGAAGTTCGGCCCGACTGTGATGCTCATGACAACTTTCCCAGATGCTGGACTCTATCAGATTTTCGGACAGCTTAAACATGCTGACCAAATTCTGTGGACCAGTTTCATGGTTGAAGTTGAAAACTAAGGTGGAGCTGTTGTTGCGACCCTTCCGCTGCGACAACGGACATCTGTATAATGAGGAGATTAGAAATGTTATTCCAAATCTACCGTCAACCTCGGACCATTATTTTGTTAATACTCGTGTTTTTAATGGGCAATATACCACTGATTAGTAATGCACATGAAACGGAATTTCCGGGACAGAAACTGGCGGCTCTTTTCCCGAAAGCAAAGAAATTCGTTCAGAAGAGTGCTGTACTGACACCGGATAAAATTGCGACAATTGAAAAAGAGTTGGGTGCTAAACTCGGACCGGAAGATATGAAGCCTGTATTTTACCTCCCAATTAATGAGGAAAATAAGCCGATGGGTTTGGTCCTGTTTGTTGATGTAAAGGGGCCACTCGGTGTTATTGATGGTGCTGTCGGTTTGAATATGCAGGGGAAAGTGGTGAAGGTCGCTGTCTATGATCACAAAGAGACGGATGCCATTGCAGGTGAGGCGTTCCTGAAGCAATTTGTCGGTATGGGTATAGACGACGCTTTTAAGGTCGGCGAGGACGTTGAAGCCGTCAACGGACATGAAGCGGCTTCGGGCGCTGTCGCCCTACTTCCGAAAAAGACTTTGGTGATGAGCTATGCCCTCTTCCTTAAGCGGAAGCCGAAACCTGCCCGGGACGCGAAAACGCCAGCACCGGATACACCACAGGAGATGCCTAAAGAAGAAGATATGCCAGAGGTTGAAGATTTGAAAGCCCTCATGATGTTGATGATAGATGACTATTTCATAGTCCTTGACTATTTTGACGACAAAGGGGACAAATCAGATGCCGTTGCAGCAGCGAAGCGACTCGCTAAATATGCAAAGGCTATTTCAAATTTTGAGCCGCCAAAGAACGCGGATCAGATGGAGGAATATGTCTATTTGCAAGAAAAATTTAGCGACACACTCCTTAAATTTGCTGACTTGCTTGAGAAAGAGGGCGTTTCCGAGGAAACACGCAAGGAGTGGGACACTGTTGTTGAATTAGTCAATCAGGCACACCTTCGGTTTAGTCCAGAAGAGATTGATCTTGATACATATTAGTCATTGTAGACATTATCATAGAGGCATAGGATAGTTTCTTTGTCCTATGCCCGTTATCCAATGGAATTCATAATGCGTAAAACATTACTTTTCTGCTTGATGATTCTCTTTTGGACAGGAACTGCCGCGCAGTCTGCATCCGCGCTGCCTGCGTTCTACAAGATGTTCCGCGCCAAGTATGGATGGGCAGGTGGTTGCAACGTCTGTCATACTTCAAAAAAGGGTGGCGACTCACCGAATCCTTATGGTAGAGAATTCCTGAGCAACGGGATGAATCTATCAACATTCACGCGGATTGAAGAAATGGACTCTGACCGAGACGGGTTTAGCAATATTGCTGAACTCATTGCCCGTGCCTATCCGGGTGATGCTGCGAGTACACCAGAAAATACTGAATCTGTAGAGGATACCTCGGAATCGGATGAGGCGTTAAGTTCTGATGAAGATAGCGTTTTCAGTTTTGACAGCGTAGGCGAAACAGATGAAACGAGTAGTGCTGAGTTGCTCGGTGGTGCTTTCGGAAACCTTATCTTTGGTGGTGCTTTAGATGTCCGTCGCATCACGCGCGGGGCAGATTTAGTGCCGGATGGTAGCAACTGGAATACTGGGACAACGCTTATTCACGTGGCTGAATTGGTAGCAACAACGAGTGTCGGTGACCATATTAGTTTGTTAGGTGAACAACTCCTGACGACATCGCCGCTTGGTACACAGGTGGCTGACGATCACGGGTTTGTTTATGCTATTTTAACAGGGTTACCGGTGTTGCCGAAAGGCGCGTCGCTGAAGATAGGACGGTTCCGGCACGCTTTTGGTATTGATACAAAGTCGGATGCTGCTGCAAATCCGCTTTATAATCTTGTCCGGAAAAACATCGGTTTCATTTCTGATCGTGGGGTTCAACTCAACGGTTATGTTGGGCCGGTTGCGTATGTGTTATCGCTTGCAGACGGTCCAGATTCGCTGCGCACTGTGGTAGATGGAACTGTGGAATCTGGTGTCCAGATTGGTCCGCACGGGAGCGGTGGTGGTGTCTTGGTCCCGATACGTAACAACAGTCCGCCGCTATTTCTGCACGTCAACGGTACGCTTTCGCTGCTCGGTAAACGGATTTGGCTTGGTGGTTCTTACTTTGATGGCAATAGTTACCCTTTCAATCCTAACAATGGGGACGTGAATCCATCTACGTTGGTCTACAAACGTCGTGTCGGTCTGGCGACGAAGTTCAGGATTTGGCGGCTTGATCTCACTGCTGAGTGGGTCCGTGGTGCGGACACGCAACTCCTCAAATATGCGCGAACGTCGGGAGGCGCGGAACGGACAGCGACAGTAGAGGGGTACTATCTGCATGCGGAAATCCCCTTGACAGAAACCGTAGATGTCCGGTTAAAATATGATATATGGAATCCGGACACGGCGCGGTATAGTACACTTAGTTTTAAGCGCACACGTGAAGCGCGACCGTGGACAACACTCGGTGGAGCATTAACGTGGCATTTTACGGAAGGCGCGCTGGCACGTTTGGTGTATCAGGTGAATAATATTGAAAAACCGACACGCAGTGCGATGATCGTGCCGCAGCTTCTAATTGAATTTTGATTGGAGATTCTATGATTTTTTTCAAGCAGGCTTTGGTTTGCAAGTTAAACCGAAAAATTTGGGTATGTTGCCTATGCGCACTATGTGTGTTAATAGGCGCGCTACAAGCATCGGCGCAGATTCGCCCGCCGCGACGAACGCGGAATAGGGTCATTGTGGATCCGAGCGCGAAAAAAAAGGACATCGTCAAGGCGGATATAGGCGCAAGTCTTAAAGACATTGCAAAACGCGCAACGCAACACACCGAGAACCCTAAAGTAGATATGGTGTTCGTGGTTGACGGTAGCAAACGGATGTCAGGAATGCTTATAGACCTTGAGAAGCAACTCGTTGATATGCTCGCCGTTATAGAGCCGAAAACGATGGACTATCGGTTCGCACTCATCGGTTTTCAATCGGTCAATGGAGAACCGAAACAGACCTTTCATCAGTGGACGTTTGACTACATCGGCATTGAAAACGCCTTGCGAGAGATACGGCTGGCTGCTGACAATGTTACGACCTCCGGGTATGGACTTGATGCTTTGATAGAAGGTTTGAACGAATTGGATTTCCGTGAAGCGGTGGCGACGCAATTTGTTGTTCTCACGAATGCTCGGATGCGAACGTTATGGACAGAGACGGATGCGAAAGACAGGATTAGTGAGCAGATAATTGACCGCTGCCGTCGGCACAACGTACAACTCAATATTATCGGTATGAGTGAAAGAGTCCAGGCAGAACTCGCTGACCGAACAAACGGCAAATGGTATCCGATTGATTCAGGGCAACGGCGGATAGATGCCCAACGCATTGAGAGCGGAGGAACAATCGTTGACAAGGCACTGCTTCGGGTGGATGGATTGTTTAGACGTATTGCTGAAGACTTGGTTGCGAGTAGACCAGATAAGATAGATGTCGTTTTTATTTTCGATTATAGTTTGAGTATGCAGACTAAGACGGAGCCTGCATGTGATGGCTTAGATCAGATGGTTGCTGTGTTTACAGCAGCAGGATTGGATTACCGATTTGGGATTATCCGATTTTGGGCGGCTATCGGTGGCGGCGAAAGCACCGTCGTTGTTACCAAGCCGCCGTTGGAACCTGAGCAGATAAAAACGATGTTTCGGCTCCCAAAAACGGGGGATGAGCATCTGCTGGATGCTGTTATTGAAGGTGTACCGAAACTTCGGACGGCACCGGATCGCGACCTTGTTCTTATCATTGTCACCGATGAAGCGACGAGCAAACGCACCGAAAAAGGGCATACAGCAGGTAAAGCGATTTCAGTGTGCCGTGGCGCGCGCGCAAAGGTTTACGTCATCGGCGGCGTTACCTCTATGACGACTGGATCGTTTGGCGATAACTTCCAACGGCAAGTCGCTCAACTCACCAAAGGTGAGCACTATGTTATGCCGGGTGCCGTGATATGGCGCGGTACTGGGGGTGCTGACGAACGGCGGTAGTCGGTTTGTTGCGTCTGTGCGGGGATTGTCTATCACTCTATTGCCAGCTCATCTGGCGTTTTGGCGTGTATCGAAATCAGGACGAAACACGTAGACTGCAGATTCGCCGTCGGTTCCTGTAGTTCCATCGGTGTATTACTGACGAAGCTGCCATCTTCTTGCCGCGCGTCTGTTAGGTAGCTGATGGCGACACGTCGCGTATTGAACGGATCGTTTCCTGCAGCGAGTGCCATAACCGCAATAGCCGTGATTTCCGGGTCGCTGGGACTATTTTTGTATCTCCCGAAGCCACCGTCCGTATTTTGCAGCTGCTTTAACCAGGCGACTTGCGGGTTAATGTCGAAAACGGGTTCCAGACCTTGCATTACCCAAGCCGTTAGAAAGACATCGGACTGCATACCGCGTTGTAACGCCCAGCCACCGTCGTAATTAATGTATCCCGATAGCCACACGGTTCCTTTCGAGAGCCAAGGTATATCGTCAGTCCCGTCCTCAAAATCGCGTTCAAATTTGAGTCCGAGTCTGTTGAATCCGGCGAGAACGGCAGCCGTATAAAGTGGATTGCTCGGACTGCGTTCACCTCTGCCCCAACTCCCGTTCGGGTTTTGGACTTTCCTCAACCAACGGAGCCCTTTAAACCGGGCATCCGGGTCCGTTTCCGCTTCGGCTAAAGCGATGAGCGCGAAGATGGTGTGTGCGGTGTTATCGTTCCAACTTCCGTCTTCGGATTGCGTGTTGCGGAGATATGCCACCCCGGTTCGGATGACCCGTGAACCGGTACCCCATCCTGCCTCAATCAGTGCCCAAATCGCGAAGGCTGTGCTCTCAACGTTGCTATCTCCACCGGGGACTAAGGGCCAACCGCCATCTCGGTTTTGGTGTTGGACAATATAAGTTTTCGCACCCTCAATAGTTTTGTAGATCGGTGGTCCTTCTGGTGTGCCAGCGTTATTGGAAGTGGAAACTCTGATATCTGCAGCAGTACTTCCTCTAATCCCGATAACAAAGTTCAGCAGTATATAACAACAGAACAGCATGAAAACGCTTTTGTGGTTTTTCATTTAACGTACCTCTATTTGTGCTATTTTTGGCTTTAAAACACCTGGAGACTTGTGAAGTTACGCGCGTTTTTCAAACGGATATCTCTTCTTACAAGAGCATCGGTTATCGTAGATTTCGTTATAGCTGAATTAAAACCGCTTATTTTCCACATTACTGATAAGTTTTGGCACACTACGACTGTGGCTCAATGACGACTTTATAAACCCCTTCTTGTCCAAGCATATCAATGCCTTTTTCCAGTTGGTGCAACGGTAGATGGTGCGTAATTAATTCCTGCAGCGGCGCGCGTGTAATTTGAAGGAAGTCTAACGCTGTTTGAAACTGAATTTGTGGGTATGCCCATACGCCACAGACATCCAGATCCTTGTTGCAGATTTGGTGTGGGCGTACACGGGTGTCCCCAGAGTCTGTGTAGTGTCCGACTTCAATGACTTTCCCGCCGCGTCGTACCACATCCAACGCTTCGGAGAAAACAACTGGCAAGCCTGCACACTCAATAGCGATGTCCACGCCGACACCGTTCGTGAGTGCCTGAATCTGTTCAACACGTTCCTCAGACGTTGTGTTTCCCACATTGATAACGACATCCGCCCCCATCTGCTTCGCCATGTCCAACCGGCTATCAACAAGATCGGTAGCAATAATCGTACCAGCACCGCTATCCCGTAACACAGCGACGACAAGGAGACCGATCGGTCCGCATCCGAGCACTGCCACGCTGCTACCGATGCTGTATCCATCTCCGACTTGTGGCAATCCGGGCGCACAAGCGCGTTCAACGGCGCGCGTCGCGACTGCTACCGGTTCTGTCAACACGCGAATCTCTTCAGGAATACTGTCGGGTATTTTGTAAACCCAAGAGTTACCGTGGATATAAGTATACTCGGCAAATTCACCGTTCAGATAAGGCGGTGTTTCGCTGTTGCTGAACCCGTAGATGGTTCTACCGGAACATAAAGTCGGACGACCGGGTACGTGCAAGCAGTAGTAGCATCTCCCACAGTTTTTTGAACCCGGTACCACCGTCACACGGTCACCGGCTTTGATGGGGCCGCCCATCACATTCATCGCCTGATTCGCATCTTTACCGATCTCAGCAACTGTGCCGACAACCTCATGTCCGGGGATGACCGGAAATTTCAGGGCGGTGTGCCCGAGATACATGTGTTTATCGCTGCCACAGATACCGACTTCGTCTACGTGTAATAGGAATGCGTCATCTGTTGGTGTCGGTTTCTCAAATTCGCGGATCTCTATCTGCCCCGGTTGGAGCATCACCGCTGCTTGGACTTGCATAGTTAGAATTCCTTGTCTAATTTCATTTTGACCAGAGTGGGATCAATACTTTTGTTAATTGTGCTAAACTCTCCAGATTGTGTGCTGGCAAAAAATAATCCACGTAAGGCAGTGCCGTGCGAATACCTCGGCAGATCGGCTGGTAGCCTTCGCTACCGAGCAACGGGTTAAGCCAGATTAACCGATACGCATGCCGGTGCAACATCTCCATCGAACGCCGCAGCACATCTACATCGCCGCGATCCCAACCGTCGCTGATGAGGATAACGACAGAACGATACGCCGAAAGAGACGGTGCAAACTGTCGATAGAACTCCAGTAGACTTTCACCTATCTTTGTCCCACCCGACCAATCGGGGACGACATTCGCCACTTCGTTCAAGCCTTCCGCCAGTCCTTTCCGTCGGAGGAGTCCGGTGATGTTTGTCAGGTGCGTGCTGAAGACTGCGACCTCTATTTCCCTGAGCTCCTGTTGCATCCCGTAGATAAATTGGATGAGGAATTTGGCATAACAATCCATAGAACCGCTCACATCACAGAGGAGTAGAATCTTAGTCTTTTTAATCTTCTGCTGTTTCCGAATGAGTTCGAGCGGTTCGCCGCCGTGGACGAGGCTTTTCCGCCAACTCCGCCGAAAATCAATAATTCTGCCCTTTTTGCCGACGACCTTTCGACGACTCAGTTTTGTCGCCAACACCGCTGCCAATTTCGCAACGATTTCCCGTGCTTTCTCCATATCTTCTTTTGTGAACTCGCTGAAATCTTTTCGGGTCAGCACTTCTTCTACACTATAAGCGATCGGATCGTCTTCCTCACCTTCTTTTTCATCGTCTTCTGTCTCGGCATCCAACCACTGCTCTACGATGTCTTGTTCATCAACAGCATCGGAGAGGTCTTGGAGACTGGAGGGTTCGGGTACTTCGTTTTCTGTATCAACTGCCTCAAATTCCGTGCGCGGGTATCGCCAAAACAGGTTGAAAGCGAGATCAAACGTCTCCCGATCCGATGCCTGCGTGATGAGGTTCGTACGCGCTGTATGGTAAAACGTCTCCCGTTCACTGATGTCGATCAGTTCAACACTTTTACACCAACTGAGTTGGTTGGTTGTTGTCACGTTGATGTCCATCTGTCGGAGTAATCGGCAGAAGTCTGTGATTTGTTGGAGAAGGGTCTGATCAGTCATTTTCTTCTTTTTCTAAGTAAGCAACGAAGGCATCAAGTTCTTTGAAGATGTTGTCAAATATCGGACTAACCTGCTTTGCCTTCTGTTCTGTTTTTTGATAATCCAGTTCATCGGTATCAAAACGCATGAAAAGGTAGCGAAACGCTAAAAAATCTTGTAGGTTTTTGAAAGTTCCTTTGGAAATTACGGGTGGCCGTTTGGCGTAGGGCTTTGCCATTTGTGCAAGCAAGTCCTTATGCTCTCTACTGCCATCGGGCAGACATAGATCAACTTCAAGGGCGATTTGTCTAAAAATGTTCTCCATACCCATATAGCAATCCGAAACACGTTTAGCCATCACAACTTCTATATCTATTCTGTATTCCACCGGAGCGGTTTCCATTTTTTGTAAGGCCTTCTTGATTCCACTGATAGACCTTCTATTTTCTCGCGTTCATCGGAGATGTCTTGTATCAACTGAGTTCGATCCACAGGATAGGTTTCGCCTTTTCCGATGTTAACCGCTTGGCTTTCAATTCTCTCGCGAAGTAACCCGTGACAACTCTCAAAATCAACCAAATCTATCTCAAACAATCGGCTGATGTCTTCGGCTTCCCATACTGCACGGAAGTACTTATCAGAGGGAATGCTCCAGACAGCGATGTCGATATCTGACGATTTTGAGAACCACGTTCCCTGTGCAAGAGAACCGAACACGGCAACTTGTGTCGCGTTGAAGTCTTCATAGAGCATGGCAGCAACCTGATGTGCGGTCTGCCAAGCACGCCGCAGCAACGCCTCATCTACCTTCCGGTTTTGAAGGTGTTGATCAAGTCGCTGACGGTATGCCACTAATTCTTCAGGCGAGAGGTCTTTCGCTGTGCGATGGGTATCTGTGGACTGATGCATATCACTATCTCCTTAGAGAGTAGGATAGCACAAAATGGCTTGGTATGCAACAAAAAAGAGACGGGATCACCTTACTGGTGAGACAGACAACAACACTTTTTCAACATTAATAGGCAGTTGGATGGGGTAAAAACGGTTGGCTGTGTATGCGTAATCCTCACCGCTTTCGTCTATAACGCGGATATAACCGTGAGATGCTGCTTGGTCATCCTGAATCACACGATATACTTTCCCAACTTCAAGAGAAGCAGCGTATCCCGCGTTATTAAGACATAGACCGAATTGTGAAAATAGGTTCTCTTTGGTGTTCATCAAAAAGGGTGTTCATCAAAAAGATTGTAGCACATTTCTAACGAATTCTCAAATTTAAAATACCTGAAGAATACGCTTTCGCCTATGGCCAGAAATTATACATCGGCTGCTGCGTAACCACGCTGACGAGGCTCCAAATTCCGCCGACAGTGAAATCACCCAACATCAATCCAATCGCGAACATCACCAGCTGCTGAGATGCCTTTGGTCCCCCGATTCTCAAGACACTCCACTTGATAACCGAACTCACCAGCATGCAACTCCACAGATACCGCATCCCCCAATCACTGGAGACGACGAACCCGATCGGATGGAAGGGCCACCAGAAAAAACGCGCCCGCATGAACATCAGGAGCGTCGAAAACAGCAGTCCGAAAACGATGCCACCCGTGGCATAGAAATTGGGTTCAGTCGGGTAGTAGAGCCAACGCTGGAGTCCGTTGAAAACGCGACCACCGAAACCGGTAGACCAACTGCTGCTACCGCTCGTATTTATCGCACCGTAAGTGTAGAAGATATAGAGAATAACACCGAAGACCATCACAGCGGCGAATGCTGAAATGCCTAATAGCGCGAAAAACAAACGTCTCGTTGAGATTCCAGAACGTTCCGAGAGTTTGAAACCCTCTAATTGGTGAGGCATCGGATTACTCGTGTAACTCCGATTGAACCAACGGTATAGCGTCAAAGCAACGAGATTGTTCGTGCCTAACGCGCGTGTACCGAAACTATCGACGAGGATGTGGTGATTCGGCATGTTCTCCATTGCGTGAACAGGGAACCCCTGCTCGGCGCGCATCCGTGTGAGGACAAGAACAATAATAAAATAGATGGCAAAGAAGAGCGGGATTAGCCAGAACGACATGCCGATGCGTCTGGAGAAAATAAAAAGGAACACGAGTCCACCGAGGATCCCCCATAGCGCGAATCTATACGGAATCGGTTCGTCGGCATCCTCGCCGGTGCGGTGGCGTGCGATGCGGAACACGCCTCGGAGATGGCGCAGGTTCAGCACGAGGACAGAGATGAAAATCCCGATGGCAGCACCGAAGCACTGTCGGTCAATGTATGGAAATCCGGGTAGGCTGGACAGTCCGGCAGCACTCGCGAAGACTAACTGTGCTTTGTAAAAAAAGAAGAAAAACCAACTGGAGAACGAAAGATCCAGCGGCATTAACAGTCCGAGTCCGATGACAAACGGATAGTAAGACATGCTGATGCCACCGATGGCGTTCCACGGTTTTTCTGTGAAGAGATGTCCAAAACCTTGCCAACCGCCGATCCGTTTGATCGGTAAGGTTGGGAGTGTCGGGTATAAGAAACTGAAACCGTTGAGAATCGCAATGGAGGCGGCGATTCCGAAACCGAGCCATGTGATACGGTGCGAAAACAGCGATTTCGTGTTATGTGTGACGTGAAATGCGATCTGCGTTATCGGGTAGGCGAGGCGTTCGCGTTCTACCCACTGTTTCCGCAGGATGACGTTGATACACAGCATCACCAGAACGATGACCGTCATGAACCCTGCCCAAGAGAGTGTGGGTACGATCCATGCGCTGAGGATATCCAAAGTCGAGAGATTGGTTTCACCGGTATAGTAGCCTGTCAGAACCTTCGGATCGTCTACGAGAAGCCATCTGGGGAGATAATCCCAAAAGAGCTGCTTCCATTCGTTTTCTGGGGTAGCGAACCAGAAGGCGTGTCCAGTTGTCGTGACAAGGATCGTCATTAGTGTAATCGACGGGAAAGCGCACGCTGTGCTGAGGAGGATGTATATCGTTAGGAGTTCTGCATCTGAGAAGAGTCTGCCCCCAGTTGTGCGATGAACGACAAGATTGAGAAGCGTGAAAGCGAATACAACGAAGACGACGTTGTAAAACGGGACGGCGTATGTATTCAGCGCATAACCGACAAGTCCGACTTCGCCTGCGATAATCCAGTAGAAATTAAACGGAATCAGCACGAGCGTGATGGCGATAGATTTCCATGTGACACCGTGTGATTTTGGGGGTTCATGGTTTCTCATCTGACTCGTGGGTTTCGGTTAAGAAATCGATAAACGTGTCTAATTCTTCAGAAACCGCTGTGAATAATTCCGTGATTGACTTCGCATGTTCTTCGGCTTTTTCGTAAATCAATTCATCACCATAGATGTTGTTAACCTTATGACGGAATCTGAGAAGTTGCCCTAATTTTCGCTGGGTGCCTTCGGAAATCACAGGTGGACGTTCTGGACAACGTTCCGCCATTTGTGCGAGCAAATCGGTATGCCACCGCTCACCTTTAGGCGACTGTTTATCAATTTCGTTGGCAATCCGTTCAAAAATTTTTTCAAAACCTGTGTAAACTTCGGCAAGATCTGCGGCAAGAGCTCTTTCAATAAATTCTCTTGCATCAACTGGAAGTATATCAATTTTCTCTAAGGCCCTCCCAGTCCTGCTGACAGTCCGGTCTATTTTTCTACGTTCATCAGTGATACGTTGAATAAGTTCGTCGCGATTCACTCTGTAAGTCTCTCCATTTTCTCGGTCCGATGCATTTACCAGTGTGAGAGCATCCGTTCCGGCTTTATCAATAGGGATAGCTTCGCTTAGAATCCGCTCACGGAATAAACGGTCAACGGATTTAAAATTGATAATATCTATCTTAAATTCAGGATCCAAGCCTTTTGTCTCCCAGAGCGCGTCCAGGCATTTGTCGTATGAGACCCCCCATACAAGGATATCGATGTCTGAATTTTGTCTGAACCGTTTCGGTTCAGTGAGGGAGCCGAAGACGGCAACTTTCGTTGCACCAAAGTCTCGATAAAGTACGATGGCGAGACGGCACGCTGTCTCCCACGCGCGTTGGAGCAATTCTTTGTCAACCTTTTGGTTTTCCCATTGGCGTTTGAGGTTTGCCCTGCATTCTGCGAGTTCTGCTGGAGACATTCCGCTTGTCGTGGTTTCGCGACGCATATTTAAGCCTCCCGGTTATCTGACGTGATTCCGGCGCGGTTGAAACCGCGCCTACATTTACTCAGAATCGGTTGTTTATGGTTGGATGGAGCCGGCGTAAACGTCATTCAGGGCATCTTCGGGCAGCGGTTCCGGACTGTTTTTGGCAAATTCAAGTGCCGCTTCGAGTTCATTGGCGAGTTCCGTTTCGAGTTCCGTGAGCTCATCTTCACTCACACCCTCTTCTTCGATGAGGACTTCAGCGAGTCGTCGGATGGGGTCGCGTAGCTGTTCCTGTTCTTGAACCTCTTCACGGTCCCGGTAGGAGGTACCCGGATCACCGATATGGTGTCCTCGGAATCTGTAGGTATCGCAGTTAAGGAGCGTCGGCCCGCCACCTTCACGGGCACGCGTGACGGCTTCCGCTGCCGCAGCATAGACCTTCAGCACATCGTTTCCATCGACAGTCACACCCGGTATATCGTAGGAAGGCGCGCGGACGGCGATGTCCTCTACGCGTTGGTGTTCGTGTTGTGGTGTCCCCATACCGAACCGGTTGTTCTCACAGACGAAAACGACTGGGAGTTCCCAGACAGCCGCGAGGTTAAGCGTCTCGTGGAATACGCCTTGGTTCGTTGCACCGTCGCCAAAGAAAGACACGGCAACCTGCTGCGTGCCGCGAAGTTTCGCAGACAAGGCGGCACCCGCCGCAAGTGGAATCCCCGCACCAACGACACCGTTAGCACCCAAGATACCTGTCTCTTTGTCGGCGATGTGCATGGAACCACCTTTACCTTTACAGTAACCGGTTGTACGAGCGAACAGCTCTGCCATCATCCGGTCGCGTTTGCCACCTTTCGCAATCAGATGACCGTGACCACGGTGTGTACTCGTGATGTAGTCATCATCTTGCAGGTGGACGCAGACCCCGACGGCTGTGGCTTCTTCGCCTATATAAAGATGAAGGAAACCGGGGAGCTGACCACTTTGATAAAGTGTACCAGCGGCTTCTTCAAATTGACGGATCTCTACCATTTTGCGATACATGTAGAGCATCTGATCTTTAGTCGGTTTCGACATAATTACCTTTCCTATTTTTCGTGTTGCAGTGGGATTTACGCAATTTTCTACGTATTGTTTACATTAGGCAGGGTTCATGAAGATTAATTTTTTAATTCGGTAATTCTGTATTCTGTACGAGACACGTGTCCTCCACTGCAGGCGAGGTTTGTAACCTCGCCTAATTACCGATTTATTTTCTTAAACTTCATCAAACCCCGCCTGCAAGAGCGGCGTAATTCCTGTTAAATATGCGCGTTAACGGCACTTGCCAATTCTATGGACATTCAGTTCAAGGATTTTGCAATCTCAAAAGGCGCGATGCATTCCGGTGAGTCATTCATCGGACGATTGACAAACGTTGATACGGGGTACGCCTCCATCTCTTCATCGACGTAGGGGACAAGCAGCGGTTGAAGCGCGTCTGCCGATTTCGGTTCCGATGCAAGCCATTCCGAGTATGCATCTTGTGGCAGAATCACAGGCATCCGATGGTGGATTTTTTCCAAGAAAGCGTTCGGTGGACATGTGATGATGGTACAGGAACGGAGCGGTTCGTCTGCACCTTCCGGCTGCCATGTTTCCCATAAACCTGCGAGTGCGAACGGCTTTTGCGATTGGAGGCGGATGTAGATCGGTTGTTTGCGTCTGTCTCCCGGTATCTGTTTCCATTCGTAGTAGCCGTCTGCTAAGATGAGGCATCGCCTGCGTCTGTAGGCACTTCGGAAGGAGGGTTTCTCGGCGAGTGTCTCAGAACGGGCATTGATCATCCGGTTCCCGATTTTTGGGTCTTTCGCCCAAGACGGGATAAGTCCCCAGTGAAACAACTCTATCTGTCTTTTTTCGGAGTGTTCTTCTGTATCAGATGGTGTATTGGCGATGACGACGACATCTTGTGTAGGCGCGATGTTATAGCGTGGTGCCAAGTTCACAGGTACCGTAAATTCAAAGAACATCTGATTCATCGCGTCCGAGTCGCTTGCGAGTGTAAATCGTCCACACATTTTAATTCTCCTGTCAAAGGGCGAAAATTTGCGCTACGCATCCGCTTTCGGTTGTGGCACGAGAATGTCGTCTCTCCATCGGAGCCGGAAGGACGGTCGTACCAGTGCTTCTGGTGATTGGAGTGTCAAGCCGCCGTCTGCGGTCAACACGATGCCGGTGACGAAATCTGCTTCATCGGATGCCAAGAAGAGTGCGGCGTTGGCAATATCTTCAGGTTTCCCGTAGCGTCCGATCGGATAGCAGTCGCGCGAGGCTTGTTCTTCGAGCGTATTTTCAGCGAGGGAGGCTTCGCCGCGTTCACCGACGATCTGACCCGGTGCGATAGCATTCGCGCGGATACCTTCTCTGCCGTAATCGAGTGCAATGCTTCGTGTCAAAGCGTTCAAACCACCTTTCCCGGCACCATAAAGTCCGAATCCCGGGTTCGTAATCGTGGCGTTGACAGTGGAGATGAAGACTAAAGCACCCCCGCCGATGCGGGTCATTTCAGGGATGCAGTACTTGGCACCGAGCCACGGTCCGCCGAGCGTCACACCGAGGCTTTCGTTCCATTCTTCCATCGTGAATTCGATGGCTTTTTTGGTGTAAGAGTGCGCCGCGTTGTGTACGAGTGTCGTTATTTTTCCGTAGTTTGATAAAGCAGTGTCAACGAGTGCCTCCCATGTTGATTCATCGGCGACATCACCCATGACTGCGGCTGCCTCTCCACCAGCATCTTGAATGCGCTGAACGGTCTCAGCGAGTTTTTCTTCTCGACGGCGCGTGTTTACAACGACTTTGGCACCCTCGCATGCGAATCTGTAAGCGGTTGCCGCACCAATACCACCCCACGCAGCACCGGCAACAATCGCAACTTTTCCTTCCAGTCTCATGACAAATTCTTCTCCTTATAATTCTACAAACTACTAACTATTGTACCATATTTCCCATTTTAATGCTACAATGATAATAATCGTAATGAAGGGAGGATTTGTGTGAAATCAGCGATAAACGAATGGCTTGACAGCTGTATTAAAAAACTTAACGCAGGCGAATTAACTGAGACCGATCTGCGCGGTGTAACCGATGCTTTGGATTCGGAGCGACAGCTACTCCTCTATCTCTATTCCAAATCGACGAACTTGCGTTCGCCGCTCAGCGGATGGGCACTCTACGATGCAACCGTGCCGGATGAACCGGTGCTACCGTCCCAGGAACCACCCTACGCGTCCGTACTTGACGCGGTGCGCGACGGTTGGCGGATTATCCAATTTCCGCGTCCAGAACTCTATAACTTTACCGATGTTGATAACGCCTATCTCGCTTTTGAGTTTATTTTAGAGAAAATTGTGTAAAGGAGAGAAAAATGATTAACGTTGAACCGACTCTCAATGACCTTCAGGTTATGCAATTTATCCATAACGGCTATATCACCTTAGAGAACATCGTTGATGCGGATTTCAATCAGGAATGTGAATCGGTACACGGCGGACGGCTCAACGATTTTGTTCTCACAGACGAATTTCGTCGAAACGTGTTGCTCCATCCAGAAGTTGCTGGGGTTGTCCGATCGTTGTTGGGTGCCAATTTCCTCGTGCCCACGAGTGCACATCACCACCTTTTTGAAGCACCGCATCGTGGGCAAACGTGGCACTCCGACGGGATCACCGAATATGGATACGGTATCACGCATCTCCAGTGCTACTATTATCCGAAAGCGGTGAGGATTGAGGATGGACCGACGATGATATTGCCGGGTTCACATCATCGGCTTGTAGATAGGGAGGCGATCGCGCATTACGGCGATATTCTCGGACAACTCTCGCTCACTGTCCCCGCAGGTACCATCGCAATGACACGCTACGGCATCTGGCATAAAGCGGGTCCGAAACTCAATGCTGATAGGCGCGGGATGATTAAATTTTCCTATTTCCGAACGGCGATGCCTAAGAGAGATTGGGTACGCGAAGCTGATGAGATTCCGCCTTACCAGCACCAAGGGAGACATCCGTACGTAACGGAGATAGAATCCTATCGCGACCGACGGAGGGGTGAATTGACGTGGAACTGGCTATGCGGACTGGCAGAGGTGGAGGAGGAGATTCCACCGATACAGATGTTTAATAGAGGGATTCCGTTGTCAGAGGTCCGTCTTCAGTCGTAAGTGAACATCTGCATACGCGAATTAATAGGTTAGATTCTCTATTCGCTGTTTTCCGTAGAAGGGTCTGAATAACTTCCTCAAAGTATTTTTTCGCTTAGACGGCTTTCTTGTAGGCGGGCTGTTAACCCGCCTACTCAATTCGTGAATTAACGCGCACCACACGCTTGTAGACACGCCTGCATGTGTCCACGCGATTCTGCAGCGATCGTGCAGCACTGCGCTAAACTATACTCTCTCGCACCGATAACCTCAAGGTTCAATGGACCAGTGTATCCGTTTTCATGTAAGACTCGGATATAACCGACGAGGTCAATGTCACCACGTCCGTTTGCTTGCATTTCAGGAGTCCCGGGACCACGTTCCATCCCTTTACAATCTCGGATATGCACATGTTTAACGCGCGAGACTACAGCAGCGATCGCCTCTACAGGGTTTTCACCGGCACGATGGATATGCGATGGGTCCATATCAATCCCAAACGCGGGCGACGAGATCTCTTCCATCGCGCGGAGGGTTGTAGGTGTGTTATAGATGCTCGCACCGACGTGTGCCTTGACGCAGAGCGTTACACCGTAGTGTTCCGCGCGTTCAGAAAGACTGCCCAATGAATCGACCACTTCGGGCCATTTGGATTCGTCGTCCGACGCACCGCCGGGACCGCAGTTGATAATTGGAACACCTATCTCGGCTGCTGCTTGGAATGCGAGTTCCATTCTCTCAGGGTCGCGCGAGGGCTGCTCCATCGCTAACAGTTCCAATTCATATTCTTTCGCGAGACGTTTGATGTCATCGGCGAGTTCTTGCCAGTTTGCGAGAACGAGATGCTGACTCATCCCATCGATCGCAGAAAGTTCAATACCATCGTAGCCAGCCATAGCGATGTGCTTGAAGGCGGTCTCCATATCGTAACCGCCGAACAGCACGGAATTTGCTCCTAATTTCAAATGTCATTCTCCTTCTGTGAAACCGTGATAATGGGGTTCACTGTTTACGCTATAGTCCTTCCAGTGTCGGGAGCGGGTGCGGACGCACGAGGATGCCGCCTTGCTCATAGGATTCTATCGCTGCCCAGGTGTATTCAAGTGCGGCAAGCGCGTCCCTACCGGAAGCGCGCAGCTGCTCTTTCGGTACGCCGTTTGTGATGTCCTCTAAGAACGCATGAATCCGCAATGGGAACGTCTGACCGAAGTCGGTGATACCGGAGTCGGTGACGATAGGTTCGCCGGAGAAATCGGGGGCACCGGGGGAGGGCCAGTAGGTTACCTTTTCGATGCAGTTCTCAATACAGAAAGTGCCGCGTGTGCCTGCGAGTTCAACGCTCCACCAACCGCCGAGACCGAATGTCGCATCACCGCGTTGGCTTAGCAGGTAGCCGATACATCCGTTCTCGAACCGGAGATGGATACCGTTAATAGAGACCATCAGATCACCTGCGCCGCGCCTGAAGTGTGGACGTTCCATGAAGGCTTGCACGTGTGTTATATCGCCACAGAAATGGCGCATCACGCTAAACGGGTGCGACAGGAACGCTTTCACGTGGAAGTACGGAAATCCATCAGAACGTGGGGCTTTCGAGTAACTATAGTTGAATTCACCGCCAGCGAATCCCATTTTGTGGAGACAGTACACCTGTTCCCCGATATGTCCATCGTCAATATATTTCTTCGCTTGTTCTGCGGGAGGTGTGAAATAGTGGTTCAGATTACAGCCGAGATAGAGGTCTTCTTCCGTGGCTTTCGCGACCATTTCTCGTGCCTGTCCGATGTCATTGGAGATCGGTTTCTCGACGAGGACGTGTTTCCCGTTATCGAGTGCTTCCATTGTCGGTTCGTAATGCCAACTTCCGTTTTCGTTTCCGCCGGTGGTAACATCAACAATGTCGAGATCGGGTTCGCCGTCAATCATATCGGCGAGGGTGTAGTATGCTTTGACTCCGAGACGTTCCGCCGCGTTGTCCGCGCGTTCTTTCGCAATGTCGCATACCGCAACCAGTTCTGCTAAGTCGTCATTCGCGTGGCAATTTGCGTGGTTATTTCCGATGCCACTCATACCGACGACGCCAACTTTTAATGCCATTTTATTTTCCTTCCAATAGATGAAATTTGGTCTCGCCTATGGCGAATTTTGCAAACGAAATGTGTCTTTGCAAGTGAAACACCTTACAGCGATTTTGCATCTATTATAAGACTATCTGCAGTTTTGTCAATACTTTCTTGCAGAATATGCTTGACAGCGATCCGAATGCGTGCTATTTTTTGATAGGTAGGATTTAGATAGTCCGAATAGGCGCGCTGTGCGCGTGAAGGAGGAAAACGTAATGAGTATCAGTGTCGGGATGGTAGGTTTAGGGATGTTCGGACCCTCGTTTATCCAGTCGTATAAGGCGCATCCGGATGTCCACCGGATTGCGCTGTGTGATTTACGCGAGGACCGGCTCTCAAAATGGGCAAAACAGTTTGAAATTTCGGAGACGTATTCGAGCCTCGACGATATCTGTAAATCGGATTTAGATGCGCTGGTCATTATTACACAGCATTGGATGCACGCGCCGCAGGCGATTCAGGCGATGGAGGCAGGCAAACACGTCTATACGGCTGTTCCCGCCGCTGCTTCCTTAGATGAATGTGAACAACTCGTCAGGACGGTTGAACGGACAGGGATGATCTATATGAACGGTGAGACGAGTTATTTCCGTCCGGAAGCGGTCTTTTGTCGTCAGAAGGCAGCGGAAGGCGCGTTTGGCGAATTTGTTCACTGCCGCGCCGAGTATTTTCACGATATGGACCACGGACTCTACGATGTGGCGAAGAATCGGTGGGGCGCGCAGTTCGGACGCGATAAGACTGGCGGGATTCCGATGTACTATCCGACACACTCAACCTGTTTCCCGATCTCTGTGATGAAAGCACACGCGACATCGGTTTCGGCACAAGGGTATGTCTATCCTAACGACGACTGGTTTCGGAAGGATACCATCCACAAGAATCCGTTTTCCAATGAAGTCGGACTTTTCACGATGAGCAACGGTGCTACGATGCAAATCTGTGAGTTCCGACGGATTGGACACCCAGGCTCCGAACGTGTGAGCGGTCTCTATGGAACGGAAGGGAGTTATGAGCAGAGCCTTGCAGGGAGTGTTTGGGCAAGCAAACGCGAAAGGGAGATTGTTCAACCTTCAAGAGAGCATGAATACCTGCCAGAAGCGCTCGCGGCGGACCTCGGTGGACACGGCGGTTCGCACGCTTATCTCGTGCACGAGTTTGTGGATGCTGTCAATCGCCAACGGCTGCCCCGCGTTAATGTTTGGGAAGCGGTTCGTTACTGTGCCCCCGGATTTGTCGCACACGAATCGGCGTTACGAGATGGCGAATTACTCCCAATTCCGGATTGGGGAGATGCACCAGAAAATTAGGTTTGCTTTTTAGCGCGTTTTCCGGTATACTATATTACTTAAAGAGTTTCTAATGGGAGATCCTATGCAATATCGGCTTGCAAGCTTCGCCTGAATAGAAAACAGTAGGACATTAAATTAAGTTGAGGTAATTACAAGGAGTACAGGATGGCTATTGAATACGCGGGAGCTTACGATGCATCGGCAATCCCGCCGGATGTTGCCCGCGAAATTGAAATTTATGAAATTCAACTTGATCGGTTCCAAGCCGGACAGGTGGAAGAGGCTACCTTTACCGAATTTAGACTCCGACGCGGGGTTTATGGACAGCGGGACGACCGGTCGCAGATGATCCGTGTCAAAATCCCTTTCGGCGGACTTACGGCGGCACAACTCGAAATGCTCGCCGATGTTGCCGAAGAATTTTCAGATAACATTATTCATATTACGACCCGTCAAGATGTGCAATACCACTACGTGGATATTAATACCACACCGGAACTGATGCGTCGTCTCGCCAGTGTTGACATTACCACGAAAGAGGCGTGCGGTAATGTCGTGCGAAACGTCACGGCATGCCCCCTCAGCGGTGTGTGCCAAGATGAAACATTTGACGTAACACCCTATTCTAAAGCGTTATCAGCGTTCCTTTTGGGGCATCCGGATGCGCAGGATTTCGGGCGCAAGTTCAAAATCGCATTTTCTGGATGTGAAGAACATGCCTGCGGCTTAGCAAATATGCACGACATCGGTGCGGTCGCTGCAGTTAAAGAGGTGGATGGCGAAGTCAAACGCGGCTTCAAACTCTACGTCGGTGGCGGTCTCGGTGCTGTCCCGCATCAAGCGAAGATCTTTGACGACTTCGTTTCCGCAGAGGAACTCCTCCCGATTTCGCAATCAATTTGCAGAGTCTTCACCCGTTTAGGAGAACGTAGGAATCGGAATAAGGCACGTCTGAAGTTTGTTATCGCCAAACACGGTATTGAAGAATTCCGTAGACTGGTGCTTGAAGATCGCGAAACACTACGGCATGACCCCGAATGGACAGCATATTTGGATAATTTAAATGCCTACGATGAAAGTCCACTCAAGGCACCGACGCAGCTCAACGGCACCACGAAACCTGAAGGGTTTGAAGCGTGGTACGCGTCCAATGTGCAATTGCAGAGTCAACCCGGCTACGCTTTTGTGACGATTACGCTGCCGCTCGGCGATATTACTGCAGATCAGACGCGTGTTTTGGCAGATATTTCTCGGAAATACGTCAAAGATACCATCCGTGCAACAGTCGAGCAGAACATCGTTCTCCGTTGGGTAACGATGACGGATCTGCCAGCGCTCTATCGTGAGCTCAAAGAGATAGGACTCGGCGATCCTGGGGCAGAATCTATGGTTGATATTACCGCTTGCCCGGGTACGGACTCCTGCAAACTCGGTGTCTCTTCTTCACGGGGGCTCGCAGCGCACCTACGAAACCATTTCATTGAAAGCGGTGTGCAGAATGAGATTAAGGACTTCCGTATTAAGATTAGTGGATGTCCGAACTCATGCGGACAGCATCACATCGCAAATATTGGTTTCTTTGGCTCTTCAAAACGAATGGGAGGGCATATCGCGCCTGTCTACCTGGTGCTACTCGGTGGACACATGATTGAAAACGCCAGTTCTTACGGACTTGCAACTGGAAAAATCCACGGCAAATATATTCCAGAGTTCATTGAAGAATTGACTGGAAAATATGTCGATGAAAAGCAAGAGGACGAAACCTTCACCGATTACGTCGGACGGCTCGGTAAAGTGGAGATCAAAAAGATCTTGTCCAAGTACGATCAAATTCCACCGTACGAGGAAGCGCCTGAATTCTATATTGACACAGGTGACACAAAAGACTACCAACTCAAAACCGGTGTCGGTGAGTGTGCTGGAGAGGTGATAGCACTTGTTTCTATGAAGTTGGAAGAAGCAGATCGCCTCATCTATGAATCCGGTTTGAACTTGGAAAAGGGTGAATATGAAGATTCCGCGGAACTGGCTTTTGATGCAATGATCAGAGCCGCAGACGGACTTCTGACAACGGTGGGTTTGCAATATATTGACAACGCGACCACCGTCAACGAATTCCGCACCCATTTCTTTGATCCGGGTAACTTCTTCGCAGGATTCGGAGCACATCTGTTTAAGGCTACGGAAGAAGATAGTTCTACTTTCGACCACGAATTGGCACATCGCCGCGTAGAAGAAGCGACACTCTTCGTAGAAGAATCGCATAACGTGTATAATCGTATGCGCATCAAGCAGGAAGAAGATGAAGAAAGCCGTCGTAAAACGCGTCGCTCTCGAACCGCACGGAAACCGAGGGTCGTCAAGGAGACGAAACCTGTTGAGGAAATTACCGATAGCCTCGATCTGAAAGGTGTGGCTTGCCCGTTCAACTATGTGCAGGCAAAAGTCCGCTTGGAGACGATGGACATCGGTCAGCTCCTTGAGATTACCATTGATGATGGTGAGCCAATTGAGAACGTACCGGTGAGTCTCACCAACGACGGACATGAGGTCGTTGACACGAAGAAGGTCGGAAAACACTATCGCCTTACGATTCGGAAGGGTGAGTAGACGCTAAGGTTGTGTTTTATTGGAACTAAATTTTACAAGAAGGCGATTGCCGCCCGCGCCCGAAACGGGTGGGTCAGGCAATCGCTTTTTTATATATCAGAAGGTTCTGGGGGGTTTACATTATGGATTCTAAAGAGATGTTTGAAGTGTTGCAGCGCGTGAAAACTTGGAAACCAGAAATGCGCATTGATTTGGCGCGTCGGGTTTTGGAAACCATGGTTCCTGAGCAAATACCACCTCCGCCACGGACCATGACACTGGAAGAAATCCAAGCGATTATGAAAACAGATAAACCGCCGCCTACCGACGAGGAGTGCAAAAAAATCCTTGAAGAGGAACGCCTGAAGAAATACGGATGATTCACGCTTTATTAGACAGGACTTATGCATGCTGCTCTTTTGTAGCATGATGCACTTCGCATCTGGGGTTTTTGCTTGGGCGTTTCTTCGCGTACGCCGCAAAACTTCCCAGTTTGTGCTACAAAAACGCTGTGTTTTCCAAAAAATTTCATCTAACAGAACGGGCTGCAGTCAAATTTGCATAAGTCCTGGATATGTTTTTCGGAGAAAAAATAAAAATTGACTTTCCGCCGAACTTGCAGTATAATAAAAAAGCAGGAAACTCGGTTGGCAATCTTGGAACACAATACACTTACGGAGAAATAGATGGCAACAATTGTTAAACATAACCAGACAGGCAAACGTTATTGCCTGCTCGGTGCAGGGTTTGGGGTCTTTCAATCCTCAAAACCGAATGTCTTTCTCGGAAATTTGATGGCTGATGTGGAAGAAGGCGAGTACGCATTGGTTTGTGTCTGTAATAGCAAAGGTGAGATTTTCTGGTTAGAGGCGACACAAGTTACCGTTGTTAGTATTGATGGGCAGAATGTCCAAGAGCTTGCAACCGAATAGATAAGTCTTCGCGCATTTCTTATAGTGAATAGGCACCCCTGATAGCCTTGTTACTCACGCATGAAAGGAACTTTTTTTACAGAATGGATCTACAACAAATTAACGTCAAGGTTTTCACAACCGAAGATAGCAATATCAATTACACCAACTTCATCAAGGTTTTCAACCGTTGGATGGAGGAAGCGGATTCAGACGATTACCTGAACTACGCCGACTACTCGCACGTCGATGCGGGACCGGGTGTCCTGTTGATTTTGAAACAGGCGAACTATAGCATTGACAACGCGTATCATGAGCACGGTTTCCTCTACAATCGGAAACATGCCGTTGACGGCGATAACGCCGATAAGATTCGCCAAGCACTCACTGAGGTGCTCTCGAAGTGCGAGCTGCTCGAAGCATCAGCAGAATTGGAAGATGCAGTGCATTTTAACGGCGCGAGTCTCCTGTTTATGATAAACAACCGTCATGTCGCTCCGAATACAGCGGAAACAGCGGCAGCCGTTCAGGCGGACCTGACACCTGTCCTTCAACAGATGTACGGCGATGACGATTTCACGATAGAACGCCCCTCTGAAGATGCACGCGAACGGTTCGCCTTAAGAATCTCAGCGAATTCGGACAAACCGATTTCGGAACTCCTCGCTAATTTGGGAGCCTAAGATGTTTAACTTCAGCAACGAACAGATTGAACGCTACAGCCGACATATTATCCTCAAAGAGGTCGGCGGGATGGGGCAGACAAAGCTACTGGAATCAAAAGTGCTGCTCATCGGTGCTGGCGGACTCGGTTCCCCTGTCGGTGTCTACCTCGCCGCTGCAGGGGTCGGCACGATCGGTATCATTGACGATGATGTCGTCGATCTTAGTAATTTGCAACGCCAAATCTTACACGGCACAAGCGACATCGGCATCCCAAAAACGAAATCTGCAGAAGCCACTATCGCAGAGATGAACCCTGATGTCAAGGTCGTTCCTTACAATGAGCGGATTACTTCAGAGAACGCCTTCCAGATTCTGGAACAATACGATCTGATTGTGGACGGGTGCGACAACCTACCGACGCGTTACCTCCTCAACGATGCCTCCGTTATGTTAGGCAAACCGATTGTTCACGGTAGCATCTTCCAGTTTGAAGGTCAAGTTACCGTCCTCTATCCGGGTAAAGGACCGTGCTATCGGTGTCTGTATCCTGAACCGCCGCCAGCGGGCATGGTGCCGAGCTGTCAAGAGGCGGGAGTCTTCGGTGTGTTGCCCGGTATCATCGGCACAATCCAAGCGGTTGAGGCGATTAAAATCCTGTTGGATATTGGCGATTCCTTAATCGGAACGCTTCTACTTTTTGACGCGCTAACGATGAATTTCAACCGACTCAAACTCCGTCAAGATAGCAATTGCCCGATGTGCGGCGAGAATCCCACCATCCACGAACTTATTGATTACGAAGAGTTCTGTCAGGTGCAGTGGTAAGTGCTAATATGTTTAGTTTTATTTTCGCTATTTTCTTGCGGCTGTTTTAATCGTAATAAATGAAAGGCTCGGAGATATTAGGAAAAGCCTGCATAAGATTGAGGAACATCTTGAACGCATGAATAGAAAATAGGTAAACGCTATACATGTCACAAAACACACGGGTTGTTTTCTATCGTGAAGAAAGTGGTCGGGTGCCAATCGAAAAATGGCTTACGGATTTGCCAAGACGACACTACGCGAAATGTCTTTCATCAATTACGAGATTACGTCGGTTGGGTCATTCGCTTCGACATCCACATGCACATACTTTAAAAAATGGAATCTGCGAATTAAGACCGAGGTACGGCAGAGTCCGGTATCGGATCCTTTATTTTTGGCACGGCAAGGGAACCGTTGTCGTTTCTCATGGATTTGTCAAAAAGACTGCCGCGGTTCCAGAACGCGAAATACAACGTGCACTTGACCGGAAACGTCTATTTGAGCAGAATCCTGATCTTCATACACAGGAGACTCACAATGCTGAATGAAAACACTATCCAAGATAATAACGACAGCTGCTTGTTTGATCATGATCCCGAAATGACAAAGCTGTTTGAAGAAGAGAAAATTAAATTAGATATTGCCCAACATATCTATGAATTACGTGATTCCACAAGACTAACGCAAGAAGAATTTGGAGAATTGGTCGGTGTAGATCCCATTATCATTGATGATCTTGAGGAATCAGATTACGCAGGCGATTCCGTTGTAGTTCTCGCGCACATTGAAAAAGCCCTCCGCAGACACGTTGAAGCACCTATTAAACCTGCGCAGGCACTTTATCCCAACGCCTTGCTCACTGCAACTATAACCGGACTCAAACTGCGGATGTTCCGATACCACATCGGTAGGAAGACGACTAACGACCAAAATAAAGGATTCGCAACGAAAACGCAGCAAGAGAAACAGTATATCCTCAACGAGTTAGAACCTTGGCGAGATGCCTTGCAGCGCAATAGACAAGAACTTCAGATATTTGCACTTGCGGAGATGACAGAGTGGTGCCACCTTGATGGCGGGCTGCGAGGAAATTTCTCTGGAAATCCCGGTGAATACATCCAAGCATCAGGAGTCCACAACCAGTTAATAGAGGCTCTCAGGCATTACATCCAAACAGGTGAACGCACTGTTCTCAAGCAATGGCAACAAAATATCGGACTGCAAGAAGAAGCGCGGTATATCAGTGAACTGGAAGATGCCCTACAACAAAATATTTTTGACGAGTTTCCAGATACAGAATGGCTTGTTCAAACGCTCCTCGGTTTCCTAAAATGACCCTTGGCGGAGACTAACGATACAGTCTCACTATAGGCGATTGCATCCCTCATATATTTCAACGCCGCGTGAATCTGCGGCAGCTCCTCAAACCCATAAGATATGCGTAACTGTCGCTTCCCGATTTCGACCATATCACCGTTTGGATGGACGCAGTGCTCACCCGGAATATAAATCACCTTTGGATGTTGGGCATCCGCGGGACCATCGACCTCTTTTTGCCCGGTTGTTCGCGTCAAAAATTTGAAGAAGTCAGAGGTTGAACCTGTTGCGACGTTTGCCAATGTCAGATAGAAATAGAACCCCGCACTCCCGCCTCTCCATTCCTGAACGTTATCACCGAGCAGCTCTGTCATCCACGTTTTCACCTGTTTCGCCTTCTTTTGATAACCGTGATTGACCCTCTCAATCTGTGTTTCAATGCTGTGGTCGAGCAGGTAACTGGCAATCTCCTGATTGATTAACGGCGCACTAAAGCCGATGTCGCTTGTACGTTGGATTATACTGTCGAGAAATGGACCTTTAGAACCGATGAGGTAACCGATGCGCAACCCGGGCGCGAGAATCTTCGACATCGTGCCGATTTCATAGACGATGCCGAGTTCGTCGTAACATTGCGCAGATACCAGAGGTTCGACGGTGTGATCATGGACGAGGTCGCTATAGGCGTTATCAAAAAAGATCGGGATTTTCCGTCCAATTTCGGACGATAAGCGTGTGGCAATATCGACCAGTTCGCGCTTACGGTTATTGGACAAGATCGTGCAAGTGGGGTTGTTTACCGTCACGACGTAGAAAAATTGGATAGCGGTTTTTTCATCGCCGAGTGCTGCGAGTTTTGCCTTCAGGCGTTCGGTATCAAGTCCTTCCGAATCTTCTGGTATCGCTATCACCTTGAAACCTTTCCGCTCCAAGTCGTTGCAATAGATATAATACATCGGGTCTGCGGTAAGCACAATACCGGTAGGTAGGACGTGTGTGATGCTCTCTAACAGGCTCGTTGCACCGTTTGCCCCGATAACAATGTCACGGCTGTTTAGGGTCTGTTCGGTAATCCCGCCGATCTTGTTTTCGATGTGGAATTTTCTGAGCGACGCAATCAGGTTTGGTGAGCCTTGCGCGCCGCCGTAATTAAGCGCGGCGCGGTACTTTTCGGGGTGTGAGAGGACTTGTTCACAAGCGAGTTGAATCGCTCGGTGCGGGATCGTCCGTTCATTGACGTACCCGACACCGAGGTTAATATCGTAGGCATCTCGAAAACCGACTGCAAAATCGGTCATCAGCCGGTTCACTGGGGACGGGACACTCGAGGCTTCTCCGTATTCAGAAAGCAGGACATCGTGGATTTTTGTCATCGGTGCTTCTATAACAGATCCCGCAGCGCGGATTCAAGCGTCCGATATCGAAATTCGTACCCGCTAACCTCTGTTTTTTCAGGGAGTACGTTTTGACTCAGAACGATGAAGTCGGCGAATTCACCCATCATTAATTTCAATCCGAATGTCGGTATCGGGAGCAGTGTCGGTCTTCGGAGGACTGCGCCGAGAGTTTTGGTGAATTCGGTGTTCCTGACCGGTGTCGGTGCGGTTGCGTTCAATGCGCCGCGAATCTCGTTATTCTCTAATGCGTGCAACATGATACCGACGACATCGTCGACATGGACCCAAGACATCCACTGCCGTCCGTTACCGAGTATACCGCCGACCCCCATTTTGAAGGGCGGTAGCACCTGTGCCAATAATCCGCCACCTAATCCGAGTACAAGTCCGATGCGTACTGTAACGACTCGAATACCGATGTCGGTCGCTTTTTGTGCTTCTGCTTCCCATTCTTGACAGACTTTGGCGAGAAAGTCATTCCCGGGAGGTGATACCTCAGTAAAGTGTTCGTCGCCGCTGTCGCCGTAATACCCGATTGCTGATGCACAGACGAGCACGTCCGGTTTCGTGTCGGCTGCCGCCAGCGATTCGACGAGGTTCCGGGTAGAGAGGATCCGACTGTCTTGTATCCGTCGTTTTTTCTCGTCATTCCATCTGCCAGCGATTGTTTCACCAGCCAAGTGCACGACCGATGTTATCTCCTGTGTCGCTTCCGAAGGCAGCTTTTCGGTTTCAGGGTTCCAAGCGTGGAAGGCTCTCGCTGATTTCAATTTCGTTTGTGCACGTTCGGGGTTTCTTGATAACACATGCGCTGTATCGCCTTGTTGGTGGAGAGCAGCGCAGACTCGACTGCCGATAAATCCGGTGCCACCAGTGACCAATACGTTTGTCATTTTTCCCTCTTTCGTCTATTTTGCGAGTTGTGTTATAGCGACTTCAAGTTTTCTATAGTCGTCAACGACGGCATCGCTAAGTGTGTCATCTTCCTCCCCTTTGTTAAATCCTGTGAACCGGATCGCCTTCATTCCAGCATTTTTCGCGCCGACGATATCCGTTCGGAAAATATCGCCGATATGTACGGCTTCGGAGGGTTCGGCGTGCAGGTCAGCAAGCGTGGTGTGGAACTGCACGACTTCCGGTTTCGTGTGATCTGTTTCGTCGGAGAAGGTAAATGTTTTAAAGTGGCGTAGAATACCGTCGCGCGCCATCAATTTCCGAACAAAACTACCCGGTGTGAGTGCTGAATCTGAGATAATTCCGAGCGGATATTTTTCACTTAACCGGGCGACGACAGGTTTAACATGCGGGATCATAACAGGTGGGGATTCTAAGAAAGCTGCGCCGAGACACGCGATTAATGCCTCGATGTCCGCATCTTGGAGCGACATTTCAAGCACCTCCGCAAACCGACGCATACAGCACTTTACAGATACGCCTTGATGTTGATGCCATAGCGTCATCACCAAATTGTACGCCTCTTCGAGTCCGAACCCGACATCATCTAACGCGCATGTATAACCTTGGTTATTGAGATAAACGTGACACAGTTTAATCCGTATTGCTTGACGTTTTTGCCAATTCTGTTCAGAATCCGCATAAAGCGTTTGCCAAAAATCGAATGTGATCGCTTTAAGCATTGGGAACTCTCGTTTTTAGGATGTATTGATTAAAAATTGTAAAATTGTATGAAGATAATTATAAAATAGCGACATGTCTTTGCGTTGCTGTAAACACGAAGCCAAACACAGGAGATGTGCCTTATAATTCCAAGTCTATTTTACCTTATTTGCCAGAAAAAGTCAATTGATATACCGTTTCGCTAACACAAAATAGACAAATAGACTTGCAATTTCCTTTTAAAGATGATAGTATTAAGTAGAGAGAGGTTTGTGTCCGATTTGTACGGAGGAAAATAGTGTTGTGGTTGAATCGGCAAATTATTCCAAGGTATACGACCACGCGTTTGATATTGGTTTACTTCGTCGTCGGTTTGGGTATGCTGATATTTGGGTTTGCCTATTACAACCAGCAAATCTCGCAGCTGAACGCCGATATAGATGCCCAAATAGATATCTTCGCCAATTTGGGGGTGCTACTTCCGAGCGTGAAAGACTTGGAGTTACAACAGAAACTAAATGACATCTTCAAGCAGGAATCATTCGCCGAAGACAGGGCACGCGCATTTTCTTTTATTATTACAGATACGGAAGGCAATGTCTTGGATACGCGGGGTGTTGACCCGAAATTAGAAGCGAAAATTGATAGTTTAGATGTAACTGTCAACGAAAATGTCGAAAGTTCGTTGACAGTAGATGAAAGGGTTTTGCTGCGATCGACATTGGCGCGCATGAAGAAAAAGAACCCGCCGAAAGATATTCCTGTTCGGCAACTCAATGGGTACGTCTATTACGGGGATGCCGCGTCGGATGAAATCGCGCACCTGCCGTTTGTTATCACTGATGCCGATGGTAGACCACAGAAATGGCAGATATGGGGCGATATTGTCACAGCGCGGGACGCAACCGCCGAGGAACGTGAACGCGCGGAGATCTTTGTTCAGAACGCACCGGGGTCGTCTCAGATTGAGACGACATCAGAGGGGTCCGGTTTTTACTTTTATTATGAGAGGAAACCATACTACGGGTTGGTTGTCCCTTTCATTGTACCGATAATCTTATTAGTGTTTGGTGCCGTCTGTTTTCTGGTCTATCAACGGATAAAATCTTATGAACATTCGGCAATTTGGGGTGGTTTAGCGAAGGAGACGGCGCATCAACTCGGAACACCCATCTCTTCACTGATCGCATGGACGGAACTCTTGCATGAACGGAGCAGAGAGAAAAATGATGCAACGCTCGTTGAACTTGCCGAAAGTATGCAAAATGACATGGAGCGTTTGCAGAAAACGACCGCACGTTTCGGGATGATAGGCACACAGCCGCCCCTAACTGAAGTGAACTTAGAGGAAGTATTTGAGGAAGTCCGAACCTATTTTGAAAAACGGCTACCGCATATCAGTCGTCGTGTTGAAATCCAATTAATACACCGTCAGGCGCCACCTGTTCTCGCGAATGCACAGTTGCTACATTGGGTGTTTGAAAACTTGATTCGCAACTCGTTGGATGCTATGGATAAAACAGATGGTTGGATTCAGATTGAACCGACGTGCGATAACCGAGCCAAGCGTATTGTGATACGGTATGCCGATAATGGATGCGGGATAGACCGCAAAAATCAGCAAAAAATCTTTGAGCCGGGGATGTCCACGAAGACACACGGGTGGGGACTCGGATTAACTGTGGTACAGCGTATTATTCGCGAATATCATCACGGCGACATCCGCATGGTTAAGACGAGTCCTGAAGGTACGACTTTTGAAATTCGGTTGCCGGTCGCGTAAATCCGGATTAACGCAGGATTATAGAGGAAGCAGAATACAGGTTTTTGTTTTACTTTTCTAATTCAGTTAATTTTGGTGGCGTACCGTGACTGGACTGTATGAATGAGCTTTAGTATGTCCCACCACATTTTATGGATTGACGATGAAATAGAGGCGTTACAACCGCACATTCTTGTGCTACGTGAACGCGGTTATACCGTCACGCCTGTTACAAACGGCGAGGACGGTGTCGCGCTTCTAACGAACGGCAACACGCAGTATAGTGCCGTGCTACTTGACCAGGTAATGCCCGGTAAAGATGGAATGGCGACGCTTGATGCGATACGAGCCGTTAACTCACAAATCCCTGTCATTCTTGTCACCCAATCCAGCGATGAACAGTTTGTTGAAGTCGCACTCGGCAAGCAGGTAACAGATTTCTTGGTAAAACCGATCGGTGTCGCACAGATCGTTTCAACACTCAAACGTGTCCTTGATCAGCCCCAACTGATTGTGGATCAGATTCCGAGCCGGTATACCTCAGATTTCAATACGATCCGTTCAACGAAGGAGGCAGTACCCGCTTGGAAAGATTGGGTGGATATCTATGTTAAGTTGTTACAGTGGGATTTAGTGTCTGAGAAATTAGCCGATGGCGGTTTGCAAGAGACGCATCTCGCCCAAAAAAAGGAGTGCAATACGGAGTTCTCCGATTTTGTGGAGGCGAATTACCACGACTGGGTCGCAGGCAGTCCAGATGCACCGCCGTTATCTGTCAATGTATTAGACCGGCATGTTATTCCACTACTTGAAGCCGGAAAATCTGTCTATTTTATTGTGGTTGACTGCTTTCGATTGGATCACTGGCTGGCAGTTGAATCACTCTTATACCCCTATTTTTCTATTGACCGCCAATATAGTTTTTCGATCCTACCGAGTGCTACGATGTATTCACGGAACGCACTGTTCAGTGGATTGTTCCCCCTGGAAATCGCGGAACGCTACCCGGAGTACTGGCAGGAGGAGTCCGATGGCGATACGAGTACGAATCGCTATGAGCGGCAACTCCTTACCGAACATCTCAAGCGCAGAGGTATCAAACTCAAAACGAGTCCCCAATATTTCAAAATTTTCGACGGACGCGGTGGAAATACTTACAAAAAACGCGTCGCTGCGAATACGCGTGTCGGCTTGTCAACGTTGGTTGTCAACTTTATTGATATTTTGACACATCAGCGCTCGCAGTCGGACGTACTGCAGCAGCTCGCGCCGGACGAATCCGCTTTTCGGGCACTCGCGCGTTCATGGTTTTCGCATTCCGTACTCTTTGAGGTTTTGCGGATGGTTGCGGCACAGAATGCGACTGTCGTCCTCACGAGCGACCATGGGTCCGTCTTTTGCAACAGGGCAACCCGCGCACGCGGGAATCGAGAGACGACCACCAGTCTCCGGTTCAAAATTGGGACGAACCTCGGCTGCGATGATAGCGAAGCTGTACACCTCCGTGATCCAGAGAGGTACAGACTGCCCGCGGAAACCGGAAGTAAAAACTATATTCTCGCAAAAGACGATTACTATTTCGTCTACCCAAACGATTTTTATAAGTATAAACGGCAGTTTCAAGGAGGGTTTCAGCACGGTGGTATTTCAATGGGGGAACTGATAACACCGGTTGTAACACTGACACCGAGGCTATAAGACGCAGTTCGCAAGTTCAAATGAATAGAGATAGTGAATCACGCTGCCGATTTTGACATGACAATTAACCGTGGTGCCTCTTGAGATGAGGCACAACTGGAGGTAATAATGGAAAAGGAAATACTTATTTCCGATGATGAGTATGAAACGCGCTGTGGCGTACTTGAGGAGGGGGTGCTGAATGAAATTTATATTGAGCGGAAAGCAGCGACGCAGACATTGGGCAATCTCTATAAGGGCAGAGTCGAAAATGTTTTACCCGGAATGCAGGTGGCTTTTGTCGATATTGGATTAGACCGCCACGCTTTTTTACATATTTCTGACATCAAATTCGAGAGTATTAACGGAGATGAGGCTGATGATGAAAACTCTGATGGAAACCGAGGCGCGAGTAAGAATGCCGATGCCTTAGATTTAAAGGCGAAGTTAGGTAAATCGTCGCGAGGTGGGCGTGGATTCCCGTTTCTTATCAGTGATCTCATTTCAAAGAAAGAAGAACTTCTCGTACAAGTCGGCAAAGAGCCGATCGGCACGAAGGGCGCACGCGTCACCAGTAACATAACACTCCCAGGACGCTACGTCGTTTACATGCCGAATTCCTCTAATATCGGTGTGTCGCGTAGGATTGAGGCTGCCACTGAACGCGACAGGCTACGCAACATGGCGAAGACAATTAAAGCCGATGTTGAGGGCGGTTTTATTATACGGACGGCGGCGGAAGGCATCAGCGAATCCGAATTTGCAGCCGAAATCCGCTACCTCATCAAACAGTGGGTCGATGTTTGTGAACGAGCACGGCGGAAATCGGCACCCTGTCTCATCAGCGAAGACCTGAGCTTCACGAATAGGATCGTCCGAGATATGTTGACCAAGGACGTTAAGCAGCTCCTCATCGACTCAAAGAGCGGGTACCAGGAGACGATGGATTATGTCTCCTCTGTTATGCCGGACTTGAAACCGCGTGTATCGCTTTATAAAGATGCTGCACCGACGCTCTTTGAGGCTTATGGCGTAGAACGCGCACTCAAGGAAGCGCTCAGTGAGAAAATATGGCTTAAGTGTGGCGGACATATTATCATCCAACAGACCGAAGCTATGGTCTCAATTGATGTTAATACCGGACGGTTTGTCGGGAAATCTGACCCAGACAATACCATCCTTAGTGCGAATCTTGAGGCGGTTGAAGAGGTCGTCCGCCAGATTCAGCTCCGCGATCTTGGCGGAATTATTGTCGTTGATTTCATTGATATGGAAGAGGCATCCCACCGGAAACGGGTCTTTAAGATGCTACAGGAGGCACTCCGCAAGGACCGTGCCCGCACCAACATCCTCCATTTCTCAGACTTAGGTTTGGTTGAGATGACGCGCCAACGCACCCGTCCAAGCCTCTCTACGCTGCTGATGGAAGAATGTCCTTACTGCGATGGGCACGGCACAGTGCTTTCTATTGAAACTGTTGTTATTCAGTTACTACGTGGGATTAAAGCCGCACATAACCATACGAAGCACTCCAAGTTGCGTGTTATTGCTAACGATTATGTCGTCTCGCATATTAAGTCGCAGATGTCGCATAAGTTGGGAGAACTTAAGAAGTCGTTGAAATTGGATTTAGTGCTCGAATCTGATCCAGATCTACACCTCGAAGATTATCGCATTTTCGTCAGCGGCGGTGAAGAGATATTTTTGGATTAAGTTGACATTGGCGCGTTTTTGCGGTATAATTTAAGCAGAAAGGAGTGAATTTCAAAAATGTATGCAGTTTTTGCGAGCGGCGGGAAACAGCACCGTGTAGAAGTCGGGAATCTCATTGATGTTGAAAAACTCGATGCAGACGTTGGCGAAAGCGTTACATTCCCGTCGGTCTTGGCTGTCGTTGATGATGACGGTCAGTTACAAGCCGGCTCGCCTTATCTTGAAGACACCGCTGTTACGGGTGAGGTTGTTCAACAGTCACGCGCGAAGAAGATGGTTGTGTTCAAATCGAAACGGCGGAAGGGTTATAAACGTAAATTAGGTCACCGTCAATCATTTACACGCGTGAAAATTACCGCTATTGGTGCGGTGGAGGAAGAATCTAATGGCTCATAAAAAAGGCGGCGGAAGTACTCGGAACGGACGCGACACGATCGGTAAACGGCTCGGCGTCAAAAGATTTTCTGGGAGTTTTGTCACTGCGGGGAGCATCCTCGCTCGGCAGCGTGGGACACACATACATGCCGGTAACAATGTCGGGGTCGGCAGTGACTATACACTCTACTCGAAAATTGATGGATATGTATGGTTTGAACGGAAAGACAAATATCGCCGGAAGGTGAGCGTCTATACGGAATGTCCTGAATATTAGCGCGGACATCCGCACCCGGAACGAATGACCAGAAGCCTTGCCTTAGGGGGCGCATCGCGCACCACCCGAGCGAGGCTTTTTTAATCTCAAATTCCGATAAACTCGGACGCTTTTGATGCAAATTAAATAGGAAAACTGATATGAGATGCGCAATCTGTTTCATTGCGATGGCAATGATGCTCGGCTGTGGTGGCGAATTACAACAACTTGCCGTTGAGACAATGCAAAACGCGAATGTGGCAATCACGTCCGCGGATGCTGTCGGTGCACAGGAGGCCGCAGGGACACCCTTCCGCGCCGCACAGGAGATGTTGGCTACGGCTGAGAACGCTATGAATGCAGGCGATGCTGAACGGGCGTATCGATTGGCACTCCGCGCATATCTCAATGCACGAATCGCAACTGAGACCGCTATCGCGCTTCGTGAAGAGGCACTCGTTGACGAGGCAGAGGCACAACTGACACTCAGTGAGGAGAATGTCGCTGAAGTACTACAGCGGCTTCAGACAGCGAGAGAAGAATTTGATGCCTTACGAAGCGAGTAAGAGAGTTGAGCTGCAGGTTTGAGGTGAACTGATGAGATGCTACGGCTGGTTATTTTTATCCATTTGCCTTGTTATCTTTGGGTGTGCGAAACCAGAGATTACTGAAATCGTGCTGGAGACGCAGTTACAGGACGCGCAGCAGGCGATTAATGATGCGGCGACATCGAAAGCGGAGTCCTTGGTGCCGGAGGAATTCGGGCGTGCCGTGAAACTCCTGAGTTTCGCACGTGATTCTTATGAAAAAGGGGACATCGCGCAAAGTGCAGAGTTCGCATCTCAGGCGGAATTGGTCGCACAGATCGCTATTGCGAAAACACGACAGCAGCACGCCAGACAGCAGGGCGTTAGCATCCGAGAACAGATCTACCAACAGATCATTACGGCGCATGAACATGAACTCGAAATTGCGCGTCTCCATCAGGCGATCATGGAAGTACAATTCGCTCGCACGCGGAGCGCACGTGATGAGGGTGAACGGCAGCGAGCCGAACTTTCAAAAAAAATCGCTGAGTTAGAGACGGAGCTGCGCCAAGCCAAATTGCGCACGCCTATTAGAATCGCCGAATCGCTTGCGAATATCGCAGCGGAAATCTATCCGTCTATTAAAAGTACCGCAGATTATGAGCGAACCCAAGCGGCGATTGCGTCCGCATTGGGTTTCATTGAGCGTGGCGCATTTACCGAAGCCGAGGATACTATCGCTGACGTAGAGACGCAAGTAAACGGTCTTTACCAGTTGGCTGTCGGGAATCAGGAGGCGGAGGCGGCGGCAGCGATGGACGCTCGGATCGCGATTGCACAGGCAGAGGTCATCCTCCAACGCGCGCAAATCCTCAATGCTGTGCAGCATTCACCCAAGCAGTTCCAAGAAGCGAGTACGCAGCTGCAACAGGCGAAACAGCGATTTGATGTCGGGCGTTATGAACAGGCGAAGCAGTCGGCTGAACGAGCGCAGCAGGTTGCTGAAACAGTTGTCGCAACAGCGGAGGTAAAGGAATATCAGCAACGTGCACAGCAGGAATTAAGTGCCCTGATGGGACGCGCGAAACAGACAGTTGAGAGCTTAGGAAAAAAGATTTCGGCGCAGGCGGAGACGCAGGTACCACAGTTAGAGCCGCAGCTTTATAAACTCGCTGATTCGGCTTATGAGAAAGCCATATCTGCGTTCGCTTCTAAGGAATATCAGATGGCTATTGATGCCGCCAAAGAGGCAGAAGATTACCTCCAACGCGCCGTTGCGAATGCAGTGCAAGTGACATCGGCGAAGTCGGACCTCGTCGCTGCTTCAAGACAGGTCCCGAAGGTTACCGATGTCATAGAACAGCGGAATAGCGTACTCCTCCGTATTAATGGCAACGTCTTCGCACACGGCAGCGCGCTGATTCAGAAAGAGTTTTTCACAACCTTTTCAGCCCTCGCGAAAGTGCTACGGACGGCTGGCTTCGATGCCTATCCTGTCCATATTGAGGTGCACACGAGTTCTTTGGGTACTGCAAACGTGTTGAAAAATTTGAGTGTGGATCGTGCCGATACCATTAAAAAGTATCTTATTGATGAAGGTCGTGTCGATGCAAGCCGGATTACAGCGGAAGGATTAGGCGAGACGCAACCTATCGCGACTGATGGACACGATAAAGAGGAACGAAACCGCAGGATTGATATTATCATCAAAACAAATTAAAGTATCGTGCAAAACGTGGACCCTTATGTCGTCAATCAGATCGCAATGAGCCTGTTTGGAGACAGGTATATTATCATTTACGGGAATACGATTCAGTTCCACAACCACTGTTACCATGTGCGGTGTATCGACACACCGGGACACGCGTATCAGGGGTTTTACTATTTAGAGGACGCGAACACCGGTTTGGCTATGTTGAACGATATTGATTTCGCGCCTCCCGGATCTTATGGCGTAATTTTCGATTCGCAGACCGGTTGTATCGTCGGTTGCGAAACGGTGCCTAACCACTAAAGAAACGGCATTGTTAGACAGAGCAGATGCCGTCTATTGAGATATGAGCCAGACGAGTAAAATTGTATCAACACGGCAAGAGACGCTCCTTATTTTGGACTTCGGTTCGCAATATACGCAGCTCATTGCGCGACGTGTGCGCGAACAGAACGTCTACTGCGAAATCCACCCGTATACATTAACGTTACCAGAAATAAAAGCCATCGCACCGAAAGGGATCATTCTCAGTGGGGGGCCCGCGAGTGTCTATGAAGCGGATGCGCCAACGGTCGATCCGAAACTTTTTGAACTCGGCGTACCAGTGTTGGGGATCTGCTACGGTATGCAACTCATGGCGGCACTCTTAACTGGTGGGCGGGTGCATCCTGCTACTGAGCGGGAATATGGACACGCACCGCTTCACGTACTCCACGAAACTGACCCCCTATTTGCAGGACTCGCCTCGAACTTTTCCGCATGGATGAGCCACGGCGATCGGATTGAAGTGCCACCGGCGGGTTTCCAAATCATCGCGAAAACACAGAACGCGCCTGTCGCCGCTATGGTGAATGCGGATCGCGGGTTCTACGGCTTACAGTTTCACCCAGAGGTGGAGCATACACAAGATGCGGATCGGATTTTGGCGAACTTCGCACGCAAGATTTGTGGATGCCGCAGTACCTGGACGATGCGCGCTTTCGTCGCACGCGCGACAGCACAAATACAGGAACAGGTCGGTGAGGCGCGCGTCCTCTGTGCCGTCAGCGGCGGTATCGATTCTATGGTGCTGGCGACGCTCCTCCATCGCGCTATCGGCGACGCACTTGTATCTGTCTTTGTTGATAACGGATTGCTCCGAAAAAATGAGGCTGCTGAGGTCGTTGAGACTTGCAAGAAGATCGGTATCCCCTTGATTGCTATAGATGCTGTCGCACCCTTTCTTGAAGGGTTAGCCGGTATCACAGACCCAGAGAAAAAACGGAAGGTGATCGGTGCCCAGTTCATTGAGACCTTCAAGGGTGCCGTCGCAGACATAGGGCACGATTTCCGGTTTCTTGCACAGGGGACACTCTACCCGGATGTCATTGAGAGTGTTTCTGTGAAGGGACCTTCTGCAACGATCAAGACGCATCATAACGTCGGCGGGCTGCCGTCTGACATGCCGTTCGAGCTGCTTGAACCGTTTCGGGAACTTTTTAAGGACGAGGTTCGCGCTGTTGGTGCTGAGTTGAGTGTTCCCTCCGATGTCCTCGGACGGCATCCGTTCCCAGGACCAGGACTCGCTGTCCGCGTCTTAGGTGAGGTGACGTACGAACGTTTGGAGGTGCTCCGTGCCGCAGATGCGATCTTTATCTCTGAGATTAAGGCGGCGGGGTTATACAACGATATTTGGCAGGCACTGGTTGTGCTGCTCCCTGTCAGGACTGTCGGGGTGATGGGCGATGCGCGGACGTATGAGAACGTCGCCGCGCTCCGTGCTGTCACAAGTAGCGACGCGATGACAGCCGATTGGGCACGCATACCCGCGGACCTACTCGCCAGAATCTCTAACAGGATTATCAACGAGGTTCAAGGCATCAATCGTGTCGTCTACGATATAAGTTCAAAACCGCCGAGCACGATTGAGTGGGAATAGCAATCAGTTTTCAGTTACCAGTTATCAGTTAAGAGGTCTTAGGATAAAAAAGGACACGCCCTGTTGCAGGCGGGGTTTGATGAAGTTTAAAAAAATAAATCGGTAATTCTATATTTTCCCTAGACCCGGTAGGTTCGGTGTTTTTGCAAACGCTGAAATCCAATGCGAAGAAAGTGTTTCTTCTAGTAGTCTGTCATAATTAGTTTGATAGTTAATCTAAAATCTGGTATCCTTAGACTCAAGTCCATAAACCTGATAACTTGGAGTCTCTTATGCCAGCGAAACAATATCCCGTTATACTTGACCAGAGCCAACGCGATTATCTCCTTGAGTTGATCACTTCTGGCACTGAGTCGGCACGAAAACTGACCCGGAGCCGTATCTTATTGAAAGCCGATGAAGGCGAGTTTGGGCCCGCCTATCCTGATAAAGACATAAAAGAAGCTGTTGAAGTCTCCCTACCTACTATTCAAAGAACTCGTAAAACCTTCGTGCTTGAGGGACTCACAGCTGCACTGACACCTAAAAAGCGTTCAAAGCCATCAAGACCGAAAAAGTTTGATGGCGAAAAAGAAGCACATCTGATCGCTTTAGTTTGTTCACCACCGCCGGAGGGTTTCTCAAGATGGACGCTGCGTTTATTAGCTGATAAAATGGTGGAACTCCACCATTTTTCAAGCGTTTCTCATGAAACGATAAGACGCACGCTAAAAAAAACGAACTTAGACCTTGGCTAAAACAGCAATGGTGTATTCCACCGAAAGCCTCGGCAGAGTTCGTCGCTGCGATGGAAAACGTCTTAGACCTTTATCAGCGTCCCGAAACTATCGCATATCCTTTGGTTTGTGTCGATGAAACGAGTAAACAACACATTCAAGAAGTTCGGCAGCCCCTGGGCATCGTTGAAGGTTCACCGCGTCGATATGATGCTGAATACAAACGCAATGGTGTTAGCAATCTATTCATGATTTTCGCACCTCTTTTGGGGTTTCGACATGTTGAAGTCACCGACCAACGAACAAGTATAGATTTCGCTCATATCTGTAGAGATTTAGTAGATGTACATTTCCGAGATGCGGCAAAGATTATGCTTGTTTGCGACAATCTGAATACGCATAAGCCGTCTTCGTTGTATAAAGCTTTTCCGCCTGATGAAGCTCGGCGTATTGCTGAAAAGATTACGTTTCACTATACACCCAAGCATGGGAGTTGGCTGAACATGGCGGAGATTGAACTCTCCGTGCTGTCTCGGCAATGTCTTTCAAGAAGGATAGCCGACCAAGACGCTCTAAAACATGAGATCCAGACATGGCAAACTCAAAGAAATGAGCAATCTGTGACTGTGAAGTGGCAATTTACCACGGATGACGCACGTATCAAACTCAACAAATTATATCCATCACTTTAGATGTGACAGACTACTAGAAACCAAACCGGACTGCCAAAGAAATTACCGAATGAAAAAATTAATCTTCATTAACCCCGCTAAGAGGTGTTCCTTTCAAACGAGTTTTTTCTTTAACTGAAGACTGAAAGATTTTTCGCAGAAAAATCGTACTGAAAACTGAGTACTAATTAATATACCTTTGCCGCTGCGTGGGCAGCTGTACCCGGTTCTACGTTGTGTCCGGACGCAATCAATAACTTCTCCAATGCGTTGAGGACAAGCATTACATTCCGTTCGTTCGCAGATTCACCCATCAATCCGATCCGCCAGGCTTTCCCACCAAAGATACCTAATCCGGCACCGATCTCTATTCCGTAGTCTGTAATGAGTTGTTTCCGAATAGTTGCGTCATCAATACCTTCTGGGATCCGGAGCGTTGTGAGCATCGGGGCGCGGTATCCGGCTTCAGCTGCGGGTTGTAAATTGATCGCTTCCGCGCCAGCGAGCAGTGCGCGTGCATTAAGTTCGTGTCGGGCATAGCGAGCTGCCAATCCCTCTTCTAAGACGACGCGCAACGCTTCCCGTAATGCATAGATCATTGACATAGAGACGGTGTGATGGTAGCCGCGTGTGTCACCGTGCCAGTAGTTTTCTAAGAGCGTCATATCGAGATAAAAACTCTGAATCGGCGTTTTTCGAGTTCGGATCACGTCAACGGCGCGTTCACTGAAACTGATAGGCGAGAGTCCGGGCGGTGCCGCGAGGCATTTTTGGGTGCAGCTGTATGCGATATCGATGCCGCGTGCATCCATGTCCACAGGTTGTCCGCCGAGCGATGTCACACAATCAGCGAGGAAGAGTGCGCCACTGTCGTGTGCAATCTCGATGGCATCCGTTAGCGGTTGGAGGATACCGGTAGAGGTCTCTGCGTGGACGAGTGCAACAAGTTTCGGTGTCACCGTTTTCTCAACGGCTTCTGCGATTCTTTCTGCCGAGATGTGTGTTCCCCATTCCGCTTGGACGGTCGTAACGGCACCGCCGCACCGTGTGGCGATGTCAGCGATCCTCTCGCCGAAGTAGCCGTTGATACCGACAACAACACCGTCACCAGGTTCGATGACGTTGGTGAGTGCCGCTTCCATCCCCGCAGTGCCAGTGCCTGAGACAGGGAAGGTCAATCTGTTTGTGGTGCCGAAGACTTGGCGAAGCAGTGCCACCGTGTCATCCATCACTTCAACGAATTTGGTATCTAAGTACCCCAACATCGGGGTTGTCATCGCTTTAAGTACCCGCGCGTTTGCCTCACTCGGTCCGGGACCGAGTAGCACGCGCGGGGGTGCTATTAATTCATCATACACTTTCTAAAGTACTCCTTAAAGTAGTCGGGGTTTGAAACCCCGCCTGCAATGGGTTGCGTGAGTCTAAAATAGTCGGGGTTTGAAACCCCGCCTGCAATGGGTTGCGTGAGTCTAAAATAGTCGGGGTTTGAAACCCCGCCTGCAATGGGTTGCGTGAGTCTAAAATAGTCGGGGTTTGAAACCCCGCCTGCAATGGGTTGTGTGAGTCTAAAATAGTCGGGGTTTGAAACCCCGCCTGCAATGGGTTGCGTGAGTCTAAAATAGTCGGGGTTTGAAACCCCGCCTGCAATGGGTTGTGTGAGTCTAAAATAGTCGGGGTTTGAAACCCCGCCTGTAATGGGTTGTGTGAGTCTTAAGGGGATTTTTGATTCAGGTGAGGGCATAAGAGAGGAGGATGCCTGACGGCATCCTCCTTGCTCGTTGCAGGTTCGTTGCTCATTCGTGGGGTTTGAAACCCCGACTTTAGTGATTACTCACCACCGCCACCACCGCCACCGCGGGTAACGCCTTCACGTATTTCCAAATTATTTGCCTGCATGTAACTCAAGATTACTTGGACTTGGCTTTGTGCATACGTGAGTGCGTTGTTAACTTTTGAATCGGCAGGTGGCGTGGTTTCGTATTTCGCCCACAAACGGTTGAAATACTCCAACGCGTCATTGAAGTAAACGTCATCGCTATCCGCTAATACCATGTATCCTTCACCGATCTGTACGAGACCGAGGTCGGCATACGTGCTTGTCGGATACGCTTCAATAATTTTCTGGAACGCTGCGATGGCTGCTTCAATCTGCGTTTTCTGTTCCTCACCCCTTGCGAGTTTCCCTTCGTTTAGCATCTTGTCTGCCTGATCGTACTCGTAGTAAGCGAGCGCGTTGGCAGTATCGTTAAGATAGCCTTGTGCCGTCGATTTCGATTCGGCACCGATGCCGGGAGTATCGATCGCTCTCTGATAGTGAGATATCGCCTCTTGATAGAGACGGATACGTTCGGATTCCTCAACACCTTCCTCTGAACCGGCATTGAAGTACTTGTTACCGATGTTGATAAGCGCATCGGCAGTGTACGCGCTTTCCGGGTATTCAGCGGCGAGTGCCTCGTTAGCGGCGAACAACCTGTCGTACCAACGTTGCTCTGCTTCCGCATCGCCTGCTTCAATAGCGGCTTCGCTGAGCAGCTGTGCGCACGTCGAGATCGCATACAACGATTCAGGCGCGCTCTTATGATTCTTATTCACTTGGCGGACCTTGTCGTATTCTTCAATGGCTGTCTCGAATTGCTGTGCGGCGAAATAGGACTCACCGACATGGTACTGCCAGAACGCTGCATCGGCGGCGTTCGGATAGCGACCCACCATATCGCGGAACACATCCGCAGAGGCGACAAAGTAGTTGACCGCTTGCTCAGACATCTCACCGTCTATACCGACCTGCATCCTGCCTAACTCGAAGTTCGCAGCGGCGAGGTAGTTCAGAGCCGTTTCCGTGTTCTTACGGAGCGAATCCGATTGCGGGAACAAGCCTTTATCGATATGGCTGATGAACGTTGTCAGCGGGGCAAGCGCACTGATCAGGTCTTCCTGAAGTTTTACACCGATACCGACAGAGTAGAAAATCTGTCCGGCTTGGAACAGCGAGTTCTGGACGTACGGGATGACCGTCGTCTTATCCGCTTGTTCGACCGGTGCTGCGATTGTGTTGACTTCAAAGAAGGTGTTCGCGGCATCACGACTTGCATCGATGTACGGCTGCAGGTCGGTGCCGGGTGCGTTCGAGAAGAGCGAGCGCGCTTTATCGGAATAGAGGAAACCGAGGTTATATTGCGCAGCGGCTTTCTCCGCTACACTCGCATTCGGGTTACCCTTCGTCCGAGTAAGGGCTTCCGTCGCTTCGGCGATCGCTTCGTCTAAACGTCCCAATTCAACGTAGAGTGTTGAACGCCGGATACCAGCATCCGCGACCATTGAGGCGACGCTCGTATTGTCTGAACCGCTGTATTCGCTGATGAGCGTTTGGAAGACTCCCAACGCTTTATCGGACTGTTTCAGATCGTCTTGATAGATCAGACCCATACGGTAGTAGGATTGCGCTCTGGTGAGCGGGTCCGTGACCAATTCGATGGCGTTCTGATAACTCATCAAGGCTTCCTGATGCGCGTTAAGCTGTTCCTCTTGCGCGTATGCCATCGCAAAATAGGAACGTCCTTTCAGGTCAACATCTTCAGTATTTTCGATGATGTACTGATACTCTTGGACGGCTGCGGCGTGATCGCCGAGGGTGCCGTTGAGTTCAGCCAGGCGTGAGTGTGCTTGGAACACAAGCGTTTTACGCGCTTCATCTTCGGTTTGACCTTCCAACGCCGTGACTTTTCGGAACGCATCTGCCGCGCTTTTCGGGTTCTCCAACCCTAAAAACGCTAACCCGGCAGTGTAGTTCGCACTAATGAGGTTGTCCGCGTCGTTGGTGAGAGTTGCGACTTTTTCAGCAGCACTGACGGTGTTCTGCAGACTGAGCTGCTTGCTACCGGCATCCGTCGCGGCTTGCGAGATTTGATAGTGACATACGGCTGCTTGGTATTGCGCGTTCGGTGCGAGTTCACTGTTCGGGAACAGTTCCACAAAGAGCAGATACTCCGCGAGTGCCTCGTCGTAGCGTTTCACGCTGTAGTAGGTATGTCCAATCTTCAACTGCGTACGGCTGCGTGCGTCTTCCTGGGTACCGGTGTTTTCAACAATCCGTTTCAGAGAAGCCACAAGCATATCGGTATCGACATCTTCACTCGAATTTTCAATTGCGGTCGCTTTGACGAGTTCGATGTGTCCGAGTGTTTTCAGAACGAGTTCCTCGTCACTTGCAGCGAACTTGCTGTTAGCCTCATCAACGAGTTCGAGGATGAGAGGCCATTTATCCGTTTGGTTCTGCTTCTGTGCAGCATCCCGATAGGCGAGTGCTAAGCCGTAATAGGCTTCAACAGCGTTTGGGCTATCGCCGTAGTCAGCGATGACGCGTTTGAAAGCGGCTTCGGAGGATGCCAAGAGTTCCGGATTCTCAGATGCCGCTTGGTAGTAGCAGAGACCGACGAGGTAGAGTGCGTCGTCCGCGTATTCACCTGTCGGGTTACCATCAACGACGGCTTGATACTGGACAGCTGCTTCCTCGAACCGTTCCTCCGCACGGAGCAGGTCAGCGAGTTTGATTTCGGCTAAGGAGCGGTTATCAGCATCAGCGAGTTTATCTAAAATAGAATTGTAGTAGGTAATCGCGCCCTCTTTATCGCCTTCTTTGACATGGCTGTTGGCGATGAGGAGGAGTGCACGTTCGTAGTATTCACTCGTCTCTGGGATTGAGGCGTACCGGTCGCGTGCTTGCTGCCAGCTACCGAGCATCTCGTGTGAGAGTGCTTCGTTCATGATGCAGGCTTCCACCTGTGCACCACGTTCGCTGAAGTCATCGTACCGTTCTTCCGCGACGCCAGGAAGGAAGTCATCGTCGTTGAACTTAGCGACCGCATCTTGATACGCTGCAACGGACTTCTGGAGATATTCTTGGTTGAAGCCTTCACCCGGATCCCCTTCTACGTAGCCTTCAGGTTTCGCAGCTTCATAGTAGGAGCGTCCTTCAAAGAATTTACCCATCAGCTTGACGAGATGGAACTTCGGCAGATCGCGGTATTCCCACAATTTCCCGTATTCTTGGGCAGCTTCGACGTACTGTTTGAACTCCGTCCGTTTGATGTCTGCGAAGCGGAGTTGTACCTCAGCAGCGAGGATGTCGAATTCGTTGTCGTTTTTATTTTTTTCGATGAACTCACGAGCGACTGTTTCGAGCTCTTCCTGCCGTCCGAGATCGTTGAGTGCCCAGATAGCGCCGTAGAGCGCGTGCGGTGCAACGGGATCCTGCGGGAAGTCGTCAATCGTTTTCTGATACCACTGCAATGAGAGTTCGAGTGTCGCTGTACCGGTATCTATATCGCCACTCGTCCGCTGTTCTGTACCGAGGTTGTAGTACGCTTCGCCGATCCGGTATGACGAGAACGGGATATAATCCGTCTCTTCCGGGTGTTCGTTGATAACGCGCTCGTAAGCAACAGTTGCGTCGCTCCAGTTTTCTAAACTGAAGTGGCTATCCGCGATACCGATTTTCGCCTCCGCAATAAATTCGCTCTCAGGATATTCAGTGAGGAGCAAATTGTAGGCGACGATAGCGTTTTCGTAGTCGCCCTGATCGGAATAGGTGCGCCCGATTTCCGACTGTATGTCGGCTTGAACGGCGCGGTCAGCCGTATTTTGCAGTGCTAACTCGTAGTTCACGCGAGCGTTGTCATAGTCTTTTTGCCGTGCGTAAATCGCGCCTTGGTCGAAGTACGCCGCCGTAACGAGTTGGCTTTCCGGGAACTGCGTGATGAAGTTGGTATACCGACCGATCGCTTCATCGTCTCGACCGAGTTGGTTCAAACTGAAAGCGGCTTTATACATCGCTTCCGCTTGCAATTCAGGGTAATTCTTATATTCCTCGGTTGCAATCTTATCGAACTCTTGATACGCCTGCTCATAGTTGGATTCATTGAGGAACGACTGCGCGATAAGGTGCTGTGCGTCGTCCTTGAAATCGGAGTTCGGGAACCCGTCCAGCACGGCTTTGAATGCCTGTCTGGAGTCTTCGTAGTTCTGAAGTTTGTAATTCAGCTGCCCGATACCGTACCAAGCATTTTCGACGAAAAGGCTGTTCGGGAAGTTTTCGATAAGCTGCATGAATTTCGGCTCAGCAAGTTCAAACTGCTCCGTCCGGTAGAGGATGTGACCCCAGAGATAGGTTAAACCCTCTTGGTGTTTCGGAACGGTCGCTGTCGGTGCAACCTTTTCTATGTACTCAATCGCAGTGTCGTAATGATTGACATCGCCGGACTGTTCAGCGAGACGCGAGTAACTGACTGCGATCCTAAAGTTACCGAGCGTTGGGAAGTCCTTGTCAATAACTTCGGTCTTCACACCACGCTTCGTTGATTCTTCGAGTGCCTCGTTGTATTTAGCAATTGCACCTTCATAATCTGCCTGTCCAAACAGGTCTTCAGCGTCGTTGTAGAGCTGCTCAACCTTTTTGGAACTACCCATCATGAAGGGAGATATGAGGGCAATAATTAAAGCGAGACCTCCGATAATTCCCAAAATCCTTGGGTTCATTATGTTCTCCTTGTTTACATCGACGAGCGGAAAGCACACCGATGAAATTAGATATTAATTGGTTATCAGTTATCGGTTGTCGGTTCTCGGTTAACAACTTGTGGCGGTGGGCGACCTTTCCTGTCACTGGAAACCGCTTTAACTGATAACTGAAAGATTTTTTCGTAGAAAAAATCGTACTGAAAACTGACAACTATCCTACTATAATTCTATCAGATCGTATCCGACTTCGACAGACATCATCTCGAGGGGTACGTCTAACAAATCGTGTGAAAATCCTCTGAATTCGCTCCGTTTCCGTTGGTACTGTTGGCGTGCGTGCTGACTTGTGTTGATGCCTCGTAGCAGCAGGAGTGCATACCGTCTATCGGTGAGTACATCTCGACCTGTCAGCCGTTCCCGAGTTGCGTCTTGTGCCGGGAATTCGGCATACGTGAGTAATTCGGAATCGATATCTAACGCCACGCTCGGTACCGTATCGGAATCCTTTTCCTGGAGTGTTGTAAAGATATAACCATCTACGACGCGGTCGTTGGTGAATTTCCAGATGTCGGAGCCGGAATCTACTGCCGGTATTTCTGTCGTCCGTTCACTGTTGAGATTTCGGCGCGTGTTGAGGTTGTGTGATGCAGCATTCTCCGCATCGACTGCCAACGTTACGTCACTCTGTACGCTCGTAGATGGCGAGTGGACATGTTCGTTCCCGTTTTCTAATGGAAAATGTGTTAGCAGGAACGGTGTCGCGATTAACATCAGCATTGTTAAGGCGAGTACGTAATAAGGGAGCGCGTGTTGTCTAATGGAGATAAATCTGCTGAGTCGGAAGTGGTCGGTGTATCGGTACACCTCTGTCCGCAGCTGCCAACCGAAACGCGTTAAGGCTGCAGCGACCCGCTGATGCGGTGCAGTCGGCGCGCTCGCTTCGATGCGTTGCCGAAGTCGCGTCGCAAACTGTGCGTAGTAGGTGTCCGGTGCTTCCGGTTCGATGTAGAAGTTTTTAAGAAGGTGCTTCGTCTTTTTCAGCTCGGCGACCTCTCGTTTACACGACCCACAAGAATGGATATGTGCTGTCACATCGGCGGTCTGCTGTTCGGACAGTGTGCCGTCTATATAGTCAGATACAAGGCGTTCTATTTTCTGACACTTGGATCTCATCGGTTTTCTCCACGAGACTATGTGTTTCCAATTATAGCGTTCTGGCATCCATATATGGCTTGAGCAGGGTTCGGAGTTTTTTGCGCGCATAGTGCAACCGTGAACGGACTGTCCCTTCCGAGCAGTTAAGGATTGACGCAATTTCGGCGTGCGTCAGCCCTTCAAACTCATGAAGGATAACAACCGTCCGATGCTTAACCGGTAAACTGTTCACCGCCGCGGTGACGTGCTGCCGGAGTTCCGATTTCTCTGCTTGCGCATGCGGATCGTTCGCGACCTGCGCATTGTGACGAACGGTTGACTCGTATTCGGCTTCCGCAGAAGTTTCGAGTTGGCATTCTCGCCGTCGATCTCTACGTTTGACAAAATTGAGCGCCTCATTCACAGCAATCCGATAGAGCCACGTCTCGAAAGTGGCGTCCTTTCGGAAGGTGTGAATCGAGCGATAGACCTTAATAAAGGTCTCTTGCATGACATCGTCGGCATCGGCGCTGTTTTTGGTAATCTGCACCGCAAGGCGGTAGACCATCCGTTTGTATCTTTCGATCAAGGGTGCCAATGCTGTCTCGTCACCTTCACAGAGATCCGCAATGAGTAAGGCTTCCGTTCTATCCACCGAACTTTACTCCTCAAGGTTTCTGAACTGACTAATTGGTTAGACAACAATTTTTTGAAAACCGTTCAAAAAAAGTTAACAGTTTTCAGTTAACAGTTTTCAGTGCGATTTTAAAGAATGCACAAAACAAGTTGGACAGGATGAAAAATCTTTCAGTTTTTTCATAGTCCACAGATTGCGAGCGCGAAGAGATATCCAAGCAAAAACACTCGCCAGGGCCATTTAGTTCTACGTTTTTTACCCCAATTTTGAATCCCCAGGCCCGGTAGGTGCGGTTTGGAACCGCACCGGAACTAAAAAAGAAAAATCAAACAGCGTAGAAAATCCAATCATTGGGTTAAAACTAAATCACCCTGAACACTCGCTCTTACTTTTTGTCTTTTCGGTGTATTATAGCATTAATGCAAAAATCGTGTAAATAGAAAAATGGATGGTTAACAGTTTTCAGTAATTATACTATAGTTTGGACGATATAGTAAACTTATGCTGCCTTGTCAAAAGGCAGTGTCGTATCGTCTTGAAAACTCACATTAATATTCTGCGAGTTTGTTTTTTCTTTGAACTTGGCAGAAAATGATGCCACCGCCATTTGTGAGCGGAGATAAGCCACGCGTAAGCCTTGTGTAAGTTTCTTCGGACGATACCAATGAATGCCGAGATGCTCACAGACCGCCTGGACACTTATCCCTTTTTGCGGTGCGTCGGGTCTTGTGAATATCAACTTCGTCAGACTTGCTGCGACGAAACTCAGTTGAACAAACCGATTGATGCTTTTCCGAGATTTGACGCGATAGGCATCAAATCCGAAGTGCTGTTTGACATCTCGAAAAGAAGTTTCAATCTGCCACCTTTGTTGATAGTATTCAACGATCTTGGGTATCTCAAGCGTTAGATCTGTTGTAAAGACGCAGAAATACCGATACGGTTTTGAGGGTTTCGGACGGTTGCGGATAACGACGAGTCGAACCTCCACATCACACATTTTCGTCCGGACAACCTTTGAGGCAATCGAATAACTTTTGGCATCTATATCTGTGTCATTATATCGCAGTCGGCGAATATCAAGACGGTCTCCGTATTTTCTCGGTCTCCCGCGTTTAGGGCGTTTTGGCGGTTTGGGTAAACGATAGAAAACAGCATTAGATTTCGCACGACATAAGATATGATGTCCGAAACTGCGTGCGATTGTAAAAACTTTTCGCCGTGCGAAGCCTCGATCAAAGATGATAAGGCCCGGGGCAATCTTTGAACAGATACGTTTCAACACCGTCTGACTTTTATCGCGGATCGTCTGGGGCGCGATGAGTTTCACCCAGACGGGGAATAAATGCCATTGTGTCGCTGTCTGACAAAGTAAACCTAACGCACCAAACTCGTGTCCATAATGAAACTTCGATTGATTCACGCGACGCTTTTGATAACTGAAGTTGCGGAAAAAATGCAACCCCCATTGTGCGATGCCTGTCTTCAGTGCCTTGGTCTCATCATAGACATAAACCCAATCGGGAAAATAGTGTTGGATGCCTCTGATGAGAACTCCAGCGACAGCATCAGCGTTCCATTTGCCCCGGGAAAGGAACTTCGGAAATGACCAATACTGCGTCTCTGAAGCACTACATTGATAAAGATCTGTCAACGTTGCATTGCCTCTATTAGCGATGAATCCGAAGATAAACGCTTGGAACAGTGCGAAGTTTTGTTGATTGAATAAATGCCGAAAATTCGATAGAATATCTTCTAAGCAGAAAAGGAGGGTCATTTTTTATTTTCCTTTCAAAACTGTGGAATGTTTATGAAAGGATACCTCTTTTTCTGCTTTCAAACACCTTAATTCTTAAAATTGTCCAAACTTTAGTAATTATAGTAAAACCGGAAAATAATGCAACACTTTAGCAAACAACAAACTTACCGCCAATGCAGGGTTTTTGCTTGGGTGTTTTTTCAGGGATTGTATCCCCGCCTTTTATAGATGTCTCGTTAATTGTGGGTTTTACTATAATCAGAAGTCTCTTTAACTGAGTACTGATAACTATTGAAAAAAAAAGGCAGCGTATTAGAAATACGCTGCCTTGTTATCGAAATAGCCTCAAATTTATTCTTTAGCTGCAGTTGTGAAGGTGATTTCGACAGCAAGTTCGTTACCGGCACCATCAGAGACAGTACCTTTGATAACATAAGTCGTCTCATTGCCGATCTCTTTACCTGCGACGAGTTCGAGCGTACCAGTTGTGCCATCAACAGTACCGATCCAACCGACGTTGTCGCCAGCTTCGGTCTGCAGTGCGATGTTACCACTGACTTCTTCACTGAAGGTAATTTCGATTCCACCATCGTTGATGTCTGCGGGATCAACATCTTCATCGCCATCGGAGACGGTTCCGCCTGTGACGGTTGGTGCCGTTTCATCTGGAGCGGTGACGGTGTAGTTAAGCGTGTGGCTACCACCGCCGTTCGTCCAACTCAGCGCGAGTGCCAAAGCACCTTCAGGGAACGGACCCGAGATGGTACGAGATTTACCGGAACCTGCGACGGTCCCTGCGCTTGCTGTTACATCGCCGGGGTCGTTATCAAAGGTAACAGTGATTTGACCATTCGATGCGAGGTCACCACTTGCGGGGGTCGCACTTGAGAAAGCAGCTGCTGCTGGTTCATCACCATCACCATCATCATCACCGCCGCAACCGACTATGAGCGAAAGGGCGAACAGGGCTGCAAATACTAATGCGAAGGTTCTAAACAATTTTGCCATTAGAGTTAACTCCTTAAAAAATTGTAGGTTTATCAAAATACACCCTTCGGATTGGGTGCCGTAAAAACTTTCGGCTTTCATAAGAACGTTTACGAAATCACGTCCTTAGGAAACTTCTGGTTCCGTTTCAGGGGTCGAGTATACGTTTCAACGCCTGATGGAACACACGATTATATTCTCGTTAAGTTGAGTAACGTAGGGCTATTTCGTTCGTTGTCCTTGACGCAAAGCGTTGAGAACAAAATTTCGTGAGAGCAGTTAACCCTAAAAGTACAATTCGTAGTGTTAAGTGCCTCACCCGAAAGTCTGATGTCTAAACGAGTACCTCAAAGTTTAGCAAAAAATGCAAACTTTGTAAAGGTTAAAATACGAATTTTCGCTAATTATACGAGAATTCAACTCTTTTGTCAAGAGAAAATTCCATTATTTCGTATAATTTTACGTTAAAGTTAAACGATGTCAAGGAAAATAGGGTACACGTTTGTAACAATCAAGTTTAAGGACATTATATAGTATACTATAAATTGAAGAAAAAAGCAATAAATTTTTTAATCCTATCGGCTATCGGCAGTCAGCAAAGACGCAAGCGTTATAAAACTCTTTACTGACTGCTGACCGCTAATCGCTATCTTCAAATAACCCTATCTGTTCAGTAGCAGCACTGCTGCTGTATGTTTCGAGGCGTTCAGGGTGCGTCAACATGTCGATGACTTTATCGACTTCGGTGGATGCGAACGGGACGGCACCCGTGCGGATCAGCTCGCGAGGCCCTTCGCTTAATGCGTGCTGTGTCTCCCATCTGCATGTGAGGACTTTTCTGCCTTGGCGTTGTGCGTATTGTGCTGTGTGCATAGCACCGCCGGTTTTTACTGCCTCAATGACGATTGTCGCCATAGAGAGTCCACTAATGATACGGTTGCGCTGGATAAGGTTGCCGGGCGAGGGCGTTGTCGGGAACGGGTGTTCCGAAAATAGGCATCCGTGTTCATAGATTTTTGTGGCGAGCGGGTTGTTCCGAGCCGGATAGATCGCCGAGAGGTCGCTACCGACGACACCCACGGTTTTACCCATTCCGGCGAGTGCCCCGGCGTGTGCATAAGCATCGACACCGGCCGCGAGTCCACTAACGACAGTGAATCCGGCGAGTGCGAGCTGCGTCGCGAGCGAAAGCGTCAGTTGGATGCCTTCGGCAGTCGGTTCTTTGGCGCCGACGATCGCCACGCACTGTTCACTGACGTCGGTTAATGTGCCGACGCTGCAGAGAATACCGGGCGCGTCGGGCAACGCTTTGAGTTGTGCCGGATAGCTCGCGTCTTCCGGACACATCACCCTCACCTCTTGTGCCTTGAGGGCATCAAGTCTTTTTCGGAGGGTCGCGAAGTTACCAGCGACTGTGAGGATCCGGGAAGCGAGTACCGGGTTGAAAGATGGAAGACGTGCAATTTCTGGCAGTTCTGCCTCGAAGATCGCCTGCGCGCTCCCGAAACGTGCGATGAGCCGCCGAATTCGGACGCTACCGAGTCCTTCAACGGAGGCAAGTGCTAACCAGTATTCGAGTGGTGTTTTCGGGTCTGATTGTAGCATGTATCAGATAGTATAGAAATCGGATTTTGTATCACAAAAAGCGTGATTTGACTGCTTAATTAAAGTGAGGGTGTTTCATAAATGTTTTTTTATCGAAAACAGGTTTTAATGTAAGAAACATTTCGTGTCGGTATCCGGCATCGGACATTCATTAACATGGATACCTGCAAAAGTAGGATACCCAGGCCCAAAAAGGTAGAAACATATGCCAAACCTCGCACCGGTAAAGGCTTATGCGTTCCTGTGATCGACAAGAGTTTGCTCAATAAATCAAAGACAGGTTCAATCGCCGTCTTTCTCGCCCCTCGGTAAGTCGCAACTTCTGTCGCTGTATAGAGCGGGTCTGCACCTAAGAGTGCGTTTGCTTCGGCTAAAGTCGTCTTGGGAGTCAACAGAAGCACGTCAACTTCGGCAAAAGCCGTGGCGCGTTTTTTATCAACATACCCGTTATCAGCAACGATACAGCGCGTGCCTCGGTCAATGAGTTTCTCTTTCTTGGTATCCAATACGTTGCGTTCATTGACGTTGGCGGGTTCGACTTGAAACATCACTGGAAATCCACTCTCGGTGGCAGTGAGATGGAGTCCGTATCCATAGACCCATCCATGATACCCACTTTTCGACCAAGTCGCAGTTGTATCAACACCGCGCAAACCTTTGGGTATCTCATTGTTGAGGCGATCCTTCTGATGCCAGACGGGCCCCGCGGCTCTAAACAGACTTTTATCTTCATAAACGACTTCTTGGGGGAAGTGTCCACCATTGCTGAGGCTCCATGTCGCAACGTATTCAGTGAAAGCCTGAAGTGTCGGTGTCAACGCTTTGTATCTCCGTCCGAGGGTCACATGAGACGGACACGCCGGAAGTCGACATCTTTGAAGGTAGAGGGGATGGTGAAATAAGTAATCCTGTTGTGCGCGCATAGCGGTAATCCCCTTGAGTGTCATAACGGCATAAAAGACGATGAGAGAAGCATCCGGATAAGTCTCGGGTCTTCCTCTTTTGGAAACTTTTTCTTTGGTGGCTGAGAACGCGTCTAACATTGAAAACAGAAATGTGATATACTCTCTGATGTCAGGATATTGCATGGGTGTCTCCTTCACTTTATGTGGTATAAAATGAAGGATACCCAATATCCTGACTTTTGACAACTATTATTTATGAAACACCCTCAATTAAAGTATAGCACAAATAGCGGCAGATGTCAAAATGTTTTCAGCACTCTGCCAAACCCGGTAGGTGCGGTTTGGAACCGCACCATAGGTGTCAATTTAGCGACTTTCCGCCCCCAGGCCGGTAGGTTCGGTTTGCAACCGAACCGGTTCCTACGCGAAAATCTTGAAGACTTCAAAACCTTCTTCACTCTTTTCTTCAGGGGTGCCGGTCTCAGGCACCAACAGCACCTGTCCAAAAACATCGCTTGAACACCCGCGGGGCAGAAGGTGTATAGAAATAGAGCGATTTATTAGGACCCCACAAGGTTTCTGTCTAAGATCCGGTTCGGTTGCAAACCGAACCTACCGGCCTGGGGTATTCAACACATCATTTTTTTCTAAAATTGACACCTATGGTGCGGTTTGGAACCGCACCGGACTTCCAAAAGAAATTACCCGATTAAATTCTTAATCTTCATTAAAAAAAATCGTACTGACAACTGACAACCATCAAAAAATCCATTGACTTGCACCTTTAACTTAAAGTATACTTAAAGGTAGAGACCTTGATGAGGAGACGATAATGGAAAACACGTCTGTCCGGCTGCTTTCAACGAATGGGCTTAGCCGGCACTATGGCGGTGTGATTGCCTTGTCCGAAGTGACGATGGCGGTGCATCCGGGACAAATCTTTAGCCTAATCGGCCCCAACGGTGCCGGTAAAACGACACTCTTTAACTGCGTCACAGGACTCGATAGACCGACATTCGGGACTGTCGAGTTCTTAGGTGAACCGATTTCTGGACGCCGTCCAGACGAAGTCACTGCGCTCGGTATCGGTAGAACCTTCCAAAATATACGGCTCTTCACGGACTTGACAGTCCTTGATAACGTCAAGATTGGGAGACATCCGAGAACGAAGAGTACATTCATCGGTGCTGTCTTACGGACGCAGCGTCAGATAGCGGAGGAGGCAGGTATTGCCGAACGTGCACACGAGATGTTGACATTCGTCGGGTTAGATGACCTCAGTGATCAGACAGCCGGTAACCTCTCCTACGGCGACCAACGGCGCGTCGAGATTGCGCGGGCATTGGCGACGGAACCGAAACTCCTGCTCCTTGATGAACCCGCTGCTGGAATGAACCCACAAGAGACACAAGAACTCATTGATCTCATCTATGCAATACGCGATCAGGGTGTCACCGTCCTCCTTATTGAGCATGACGTCAAACTCGTCATGCAAATCTCGGATTGGGTGACGGTTTTAGATCACGGCGAGAAAATTAGTGAAGGTGAACCTGCAGATGTCCAGAACGACGAACGCGTCATTGAAGCCTACCTCGGTGTCGCGGATGAATAGCGATTAGCCGACAGCCGTCGGCTATCAGCCGTCAGTAACAAGAGGTTTTGATTAAATCAAACACTTCTTTGCTGTCTGCTGACTGCCGATAGTTGATAGCCACTTAGAGGAAAGTATGCGAGATTTCAAGAAATTACAAGTGTGGCACAGATCCCACGATTTAACTTTGCGGATATATGAACTAACATCCGAATTCCCACGTGAAGAAATATACGGACTCACAAGTCAAATTCGTCGCGCGTCTGCTTCAATACCCACAAATATTGCTGAAGGCTGTGGAAGAGATAGTTCTCGGGATTTCGCTCGTTTTCTTCAGATAGCATTAGGTTCCACAAGCGAAACGGAGTATCTCACCCTTCTCGCTCACGACCTCAAGTATATTGATGATGATCAGTACGTTGAGTTAGTTGATACAATCATTAGCCTCAAGAAGATGCTAAGTGTCTTACTAAGAACTATTAAATCTGATAACTGATGGCTATCAGCAAGATGGCTATCGGAAATCGTCGAAAATCATCAGCATTTAAGAGGTTTCTGATTAAATCAAACACCTCTTTGTTGATTGCTGACCGCTAATCCGCTGATGGCTGATGGCTGATGGCTATCGGCTGACAGCTAACTGCTGACGGCTGACAGCCGACAGCCAATTGCTAATTACCATGCTTGAACTTAGAGACATTCACACCTATTACGGCAATATTCGGGCTGTGCGCGGGATTTCATTGACTGTTAACGCCGGTGAGATGGTCTGCTTGATCGGTGCCAACGGTGCCGGAAAATCGACAACGCTCATGACCGTTTCCGGTATCCATACACCTGCTAACGGCACTATCCATTTTGAGGGACAAGATATAACCCAGACTTCAGCGGAAGATCGCGTCGTACTCGGCATCTCACAGGTACCCGAAGGACGGCTCATCTTCCCAGATATGACTGTCCTTGAGAACCTCGAACTCGGTGCCTATAAGCGAAACGATAAGGACGGTATCACGGCGGATCTCGACAAAATCTTCCAGTTCTTCCCCGTCCTCCAAGAACGTCAGAGGCAGCGCGGCGGCAGTCTCAGCGGCGGCGAACAACAGATGTTAGCCATCGGACGCGCCCTCATGTCGCATCCAAGGCTCCTACTGCTTGATGAACCCTCCTTAGGACTCGCACCGCTCATCGTTAAACAGATATTCGAGATCATCGAACAGATCAATACCGACGGCACGACGGTCCTACTCGTCGAACAGAACGCCCAGATCGCGTTGCAAGTAACCAACCGCGGCTATGTCATGGAAACCGGTGAGATTACAATCGAAGGCACCTCTGACGACCTATTAGCCGATGAACGTGTCCGACAAGCCTATCTCGGAGAATAATGCAGCAGCGGGTTGTGAAACCGTGATTTAGGAAAGTGCCCCATTGCAGGCGGGGTTTGATGAAGATTAATTTATTAATTCGGTAATTCTGTATTCTGCACGAGACGCGTCTCCTCCACTGCAGGCGAGGTTTGTAACCTCGCCCAATTACCGATTTATTTTGTTAAACTTCATTAACCCCGCCTTCTATAAAGGACACAGACTATGAAAACTATCATTTTTTTCTCTACACTCTTTTTGCTAATCACGCTGCCTGCCCTTGGCGCGCTAACCGATGCCGATCTTGATAAGATCCGGTTAGTTGTTAAAGAGGAACTCAAAGCGGAGATTGCCGGTGTCAAGCAGGAACTCAAAGAAGATATTGCCGGTGCCAAGAAGGAACTAACGGACGATATTGCCAAATCCGAACAAAGCGTAAAGGAACAAATCACACTCCTCACTTATTTTGTGTATGCGTTGATCGTTCTCATTGTTGCAGCGATTGCGATCCCGCAAATTATCATGCTATGGCGGAGTGAAAGAGAGCGATCCCTTACAAGAAAAGTTGAAATCCTCGCACAGGAAATAGAAACACTCAAGCAGCAGCGGGTTGTGAAACCGTGATTTAGGAGAACAGATAGCCATGCACCCGACGATTGTCGATTTCGGTCCGATCGGTATCCATAGTTACGGACTGATGTTAGCGACAGCATTTATTACGTCTGTATTTGTCATACAACACGATTTGAAACGGCGCGGATTCGTGCCAGATGTTGCAGCGACAATAGTTGTTGCTGCGGCTATCGGCGGTATCCTCGGCGCGAAAATTTATGCAGCTCTCTTAGACGGTCAGATCACGCTTACGGAACTCTTCTCAACCAGCGGGTTGGTCTGGTACGGCGGTTTCATCGGCGGCTGTCTCGGTGTCATCTTTGTCGTCGTCCGGTCACCGAACCCGACACTCGCAACAATTGATATTGTCGGTCCAGTCGTCCTCCTCGGATACGGGATCGGGCGGATCGGCTGTCTCTTAGCAGGCGATGGCGATTACGGGCCACCGTCCGACCTACCCTGGGCAATGGCGTTCCCGAACGGCACCGTCCCGACAGATGAACGTGTGCATCCGACTCCGATCTATGAGACGCTGATGTCGTTCACATTTTTCGGTATCCTCTGGTCGCAGCGATTGAAGTGGGAATCGTTTCAAGGGTTATTGTTCGGCGCGAGCCTAATTTTATTAGGTGTTGAACGTTTTATAGCAGAATTCTGGCGTATCACGCCGCGGGTCTTCGGTTGGATGACAGCAGCACAGATTTTTAGCGTTATAGCCTTTATCGTCGGCATTGTTATTATATTCTGGGCGCGCTCACGTCCGCAAGTCGTGCCAGTCGTTGAAGAGACGGTGCCGGAAGCGTCGGAACCGTCGTCACCGACACGCAAACGCCGTCGGCGAAGGTGATTTGGCTGTCGGCTATCGGCAAGATGGCAATCAGCCATCGGCTATCAGCATTAAGAGGAAGAATATATTCTTTTTCTTTTCTGTCTGCTGTCTGCTGACCGCTAATAGCCACTATATACCTTTATATATTAAGCAAGAAAAAAAGGAAACCGAAAAACACGTGCAAACAAAACGGATCTGCCTCTGGTCGGGACCGCGGAACGTTTCTACTGCGGTCATGTACGCGTTCGCGCAACGCAGCGATACGCAGGTCATCGACGAACCGCTCTACGCGCACTATCTCTATACCAAATACGGTGCCGACGCTACAAATAGCACACACCCGGGCACCCCTAAAGTCCTCGCATCCATGTCCACGGACGCACGCGTCGTAATTCGAGATGTTATCCTCGGTCCCTGCGACAAATCTGTGCTGTTCATGAAACAGATGGCGCACCACCTCATCGACATAGACCTCAGCTTCCTACAACAGACGTGCAATCTCTTTCTGATCCGCGACCCGCGCGAGATGCTCCCATCGCTTGCGAAGATCATCGGTACGCCGACGCTCGCCGATACCGGACTCAAGACCCAACACGATCTGTTCCTCTCGCTCCGTGCTGCCGGTCAATCGCCACCGATTCTTGATGCGCAATTGCTTTTAGAGGATCCGTGTGGCGTTTTGCGTCAACTCTGCGAACGGCTCGATTTGGCGTTTGAGGTCGCGATGTTATCGTGGGAGACGGGTGGCATCCCCGCGGATGGTGTCTGGGCACCGTATTGGTATACGAATGTGCATCGGAGCACCGGTTTCGCGCCGTATCGTCCGAAATCGGAGCCGTTTCCGTCGGCATTGACGGAGGTATTGTCCGAATGTTCGCAGTATTATAAAGTCCTCCGCGCCGATGCGATCTGTTAATGGTTTTTGGCTAATGGTTATCGGCTGTCAGGTGTACAGATTAAACTTTTTTTACTGATATGCTGCTTTTTTCTTAACAAAAAGCAGGAAAGCTGCTATACTATTTGCATATTACAATGCTCTATGGACTGGTTCAAAAAAGGGCAGTCCAGTTGAGCGAAAGAAAATAAAGGATACTTCATGAAAACGATACTCGCCCTCTCAATACTTTTGTGTGCGATCGCGCTACCATCCCTCGGTGAGTTGACCGTCGAGGACATAGAGAAAATTGACACAAAGATTAAAGAGTCAGAAGCGCGAACAAGAGAACATATCAACACGCAGATAGAGAGTATTGATAAAAGGCTTTCACTCGTTACAAGCCTTATCGTCGGATTGATGGCACTCATAGGGATTCCTTTAGTCGTTTTGACGGTCATGATAGGCTGGCGGAGCGTAAAAGACAGCACGCCGGAGAGAAAAAATATTACAGAACTCACACGCGAACAGATGAAAGAACTTGTTCTCGAACAGATGACAGAACTCACCTCTGAAGATAGTAAGAAAATTGAACAACTCCTACGCGCCCAAGAACAAAAAATCGAATCTCTTACCCAAGAAATCGAAACACTCAAACAACAACAAACCGTTAACCCGTAAAGACTCTGTTTCCAATGAGAACTACCTATCCCCCTGCGTTTTCAACAGGTTTGCGATCTGTTCAAGAATCTGCCGCTTCTGGGCATCGGTTGACGTATTAAGCTGCTCCAACTGCTGCCAGAGCTCTTCTATCGTTTTCGGTTTCTCACCGTTTGCCGTTTCACCGTTCTCCGCTTCGCCGTTCATCGGTAACCCCAACACCAAGAAATTCAACGCTTCATCAAACGTCTTCGCCGGTACCGCTGCAACTTCATTCGCGCCTGCTTTCAAAATGACCATCTCTAACTCCGGACGCCGCGGTTGGTCATCATCGACTTCTGCCTTCTCACCCTTCTTCGGCTTCAGCTCCTTCGCTTGCAAATAAATTGCTTCGAGGTAAAAGAGCGCGTTTTCAATCGGGACGATCAACAGATTTCCGCGAATCACATCGTTCGTTTCTCGCCAACCGCGCTGGAGATCACCGGTCTTCTTATTGATGTCATCTTCGACTTGTGTGGGACCAGCGATCCCGGCGTTCTCCGGCAGTACATAAACGATCCGGTCACCGTAGTGCGGTGGGTCGCAACGTGTGACCATCCACGCCTTCAACTGCTTCACTCGAGCGCGCGGCGCAAATGGAATAATGTTAACGAATTCAATCTTCTCTTCACCGGGGAGCTGAAGCATCGCGTAATACGGCATCATCTCCTGATCGGGGCTTGCGGAATAATAGGCTTCTTTCGGAATCGCCCAACGGTTTGCTTTATCATAAAAACCGCTGGCTTGCTGGTAATAGTCGCCGTAGAGTGTCGCTTGAATACGCGTCAGGTAGTCCGGGTACCGCAGGTGCGCTGCCAAACCGTCTGGCATCTCAGCGACCGATTTAAAAAGGTTTGGGAACGCTTTCTGATAGGTCCGCATCACCTCTTCATCTTCCTTAACAGCGTAGAAGTTCGCCTCACCTGTATAAGCATTGACAACGGCGACACCTGAGTTACGGATGTAGTTGAACTTGTCAAAATCCGGCTCATCGTACGGGTCGATGCCCGACAGCTGCGTTCTGTCATCGATATACATTTGCGAGTTTGGGTAGTATCGGCTCGTCACATAGAAGTCGATGATCCAGTATAATTTGCCGTTGTTAATCACGATGTAGGGGTCAGGGTCATAATTGAGGAAGGGTGCGATATGGGAGACGCGGTCCCAAATGAGCCGTTTGTCGCGCCGGGTACCGATCTTCCGTCGGAACATAATCCGGCTCTCCGGTGTCAGTTTTTCTGAGATGAGTATCGGGAAGAAATCGAACCGGAGTGCGAAACACAACCGTCGGAACCAACCGCCTAACGGAACACCGCCGTCACCGTCATAGACGTGCCGCTTCCATTCCGGTATCTCGTCAACTGTAGCATCATCTGGACTTTCGGTTTCCGAATTAGGGTCACCACCGTTGGCATCGCGGTCCGTCTTAACAATCATATAGTTGCGAATCATTTCACCGTAGTAAATCTGCGGATATTGTACGTCCAATTCAGGGTAGTCGCTCTGGATCGGTGTGTCCTTGACCCAAAGTTTCGGTGAGCCTTCGCCGACGAATTCGTTGACCGGAGCGACACAGACCCCGTAGCCATAAGCGAACGTTCGGAGATCGGTTTTCAATCGGTCCCACCCGGTAATATCGGCTTCTGGATCAATCTCACGTGCCGCGATGAGGACTTGCCGGTATTCATCATTCACCATGTACCGGTCTACATCGGTATACGGATGGAAGTTGTAGTGCTGTTGCCGTTGTTGATCGCGGAGTGCCTCATAGAGCACGCGTCGGTCCCAGATCTGTATATTCTTTTTTATCCCTTCGTTCTCTGTTATCATCTCCAATGTTGCGGGTTCTGGTTCAAAGTCTATCGTGGTGATGGTATCGAGTTCAAAGGCGCGGCGCGTCTCTGCAATGTGCTTCTGGAGGTGCGGTTTCTCTCTGATGATCGCTTCGACGCGCATCCGCGCCACGTGTAACCCTAACGGGTAGATATGAAGCAGCAACACATAACTCAACCCCCAGACACCTGCCGTCACGTACCACAATAACCGCCGCCGCCAGAAAAGGTTCAACACGATAACGATGCCGATCCCGATGAGCACACCGCAATAGATTTTTGTCGCACTCGCAAGATGGAAATCTACGTAAAATAACCCGTGCAGTGACTGTAGCCCTTCCGTCAACGGTTGTGTGTAGACTTTGCCCCACAAGTTCACATAACTGCCCCACCCGTTGATGATCAACAATAGCACCCAGAGTGCCGTGCCGTGGAAAACGATGTGCCGTTTCACGCGCGCCATCGTGTGCGCATCGCGACGGTAGTAAAAATTATAGAGCAGCCCGACAACGACACACGTCACCCACAGCAGAATCTGAACCCAGAGGCTCATCCATTTGTGCATCGGGTAGTTAAAAAGGTAGAAATTCCGATCTTTCCCGAAATGGAGCCCATCTTCAGTGACTGCAGCGGCTGCTGCATCGGGACGGTTGAGGTATCGGACGACGGTATCATCGAGCAGGAGCATCGGGATCGCCATCAGCAGCGCGAGCACGATGGTGATACAGACAACAGTCCGATGGAACGAGAAGGTCTGCGTATGTGTCCAGCGTCGGAAGGAGCGAGATTCGGGGCAAAGGACGTTCGCAATCGCGGCATTGATGTTCATGAACCCTCCAGCGACGATGAAGCAGAGCAGGAAGAACCCCCATCGAATCCGCTGAAGCCGCCAGAAGATACCTTCGTAACCGAGGTTCTCGTACCAGAGGTGTTCGGTATACAGGAACGAGAGCGGATAAAACATACTCACACCGACGAGGCCACCGAATATCCAGAGCAGATATGCCTGAAGTTTACTATAACGGTCGCGCCGGTGATAATCACCCCGTCGGTACCGGAAGATACCCCATATTAAGGTAACGCTAACGATAAACGCACTCAACAGCAGCTGCGCAATAGCGATGTTCGCTGACATGATTCTTCGACCTCCTTGATTGTTACATTAATATAATAACACAACATATCCAAATCTGACCAGTGATTCTTGTGATTTTTGTGATTGATATGATTATGGATGATTATATTTTTTCTGCGTCAGTTATATTTTTCCTAAATCTAACCTCTTATCATGGCAAATCCCTTGAATCTCATAAATCACAGTTCATCTTACAACATAACTGAGGACCAAAAATTGAGGTTGACAACATATCCAAGATATATTACACTTCAAAAGAACGCAGAAACAAAATAGCGAAACCCAACTCGTCTCGCCTGTTCGGCGACAAGGAGACATCATGAAAAACGTTGAACTTAAACAACAAGCGATTGCTTATATTGAGCAGCTTTCGACTGAAAAGCTTGAGACTGCCCTTAACTATCTCGCTGCTCTTCGGAATTCTGATCTATGGGCAGCCGAAGAGGTGTCGGAGAAACGAAAAAATTCCGATAAGGCGGCTCCACTCCTTACATTGGCAGGGACGTTGGAATGTGACGAGGAGAACATCAGTGATCGCCACGATGAGTTGATCGGCGATACGTTACTTGCAGAACTATCGGGGCCTGCAGATGAATGAAGTTTTTGCGGATACCTCTGGATGGGCTTCTTTCTTTTCGGAGCAAGAACGCCATCATGCAAGGGCTGTCGCCTTAATGACACAGTGGCAAGAAGAAAATCGGCGCGTTGTCACAACAAATTATGTACTGGGTGAGCTCAGTGTTTCTTCAGGGGTTGTATCCCCGCCTCTTTGAAATCTAACCAGTCTCGCCCCCGGCCCGGTAGGTTCGGTTTGAAACCGAACCGGATTCCACACAGAAACCTTGAAGATTTCAAAAACCTCTTCAGTATTTTCTTTGACATCTCAAAAAAAATAAGATATAATACCGATATGGAAAATAGTAAAGATGGTGATCAGCATACATCCGACGCGGTTAGCTTACCGCATCAACGATTTGACATTGTGGCGAAGGACCCGTTTTATGTCTTCCCTGAGGATATGCTGCGCTTCCTGATGAATAGGTTCGATTTCGAGTTTATCGAACACGTTGATAGCAATCTAACGACTGTAGAAGTTCGACACATGGATGTTCTGATAAAGGTGCGCTTGGAAGGCGAACCCGTCCTGATCCATTGTGAGATCCAGACAGATGACAGCCGGTCTCCGAATATGGTGCGCCGAAACGTCGGTTATCTCGGTAGATGCTATGAAAAATATGGTCTGCCTATCTACTCTTTTGTGCTCTACCTACGCTCAACAGCTGGGCACAGAGATCCAGGCGGCTATTTTCAAAATGTGCCTGGACACCGTTTCATCGTTGAATATGAAGTTATACGATTGAGCGAAATTGATGGACAATCTATTCTTGAAGCGGCGCAACCGGGCTTAATGCCATTTACGCCATTGATGAAATCGCCTGCCGATATGTCAGCGATGGAATGGACTAACCATTGCGCGGAGGTAACCCAAGCCTTGCCATTGGACACCGCGAGACGAAATAATTTACTCGTAGAATTATGGGTCATGAGTGGCTTAGCACATAACCGACAAAATCTATTATCATTAATTCCGGAGGATATCATGCACGAATCATCTGTTTACCAAATGATTATTGAACGCGGCATTGAAAGAGGTAAAAAACTTGGAGTGAAAGAATTTGTTATAGAACGTATCCTACATTCACTCAATCGCCGTTTCAATACACCTATAGCAGCAGACGTTTTGACACCTTCGTTGGAAAAAATAGACGACCTACAACATCTGAATCAATTAATGGATGCGGCAGCAGAGGCAGAGCATCTTGAGGACTTTATGCGGACGCTGGCTGCTCTTCAGAACTGACAACTCCCAAAAAATTTCTTGCATTTTTTTGTAACCTTTTGTATACTAACAGTGTTAAATAAAACAGGAAGAACCCACAGACGAAAAGCGAGTAGGTGCGGTTTCAAACCGCACCTACCAGGTAAACAGGATTTCAAAGGGTTCACACCACCCGATAAAACTTTTTTGCGGAATTAATTTGACAAAACTTGCAAATACAGGTATAATTAACACAAGTTACTGTGATTAGACGCAAAATCATACCCGTTTTTGCCGATAAGCACACCAAACCCAAATTTTTTTCACGAAAAACTTGACATCATATAACCGATGTGGTATAATTTAGATACATAAGCGCATAACGTTATTGGACGAAAGCCTCCCTGCTACGTCCGAAAACACGCTTACAACTACACATCGCACAAACACAACCTAATTCGGTTTTTGGTACAAACGAGTTTCACTCGCGAACCCGCCAACCGAACCCATCGCGGCGCAGAAAAGTGGCGACCCTAAACCACACAAAAGCACCGCATCTCAAAAAAAATAGTTGACACGTTTCCGTAACTATTGTATAATTGACGACGTTTATACGAAAGGTTTGGTTGTTTTTGTAGAAAATTATAACGCAATATAAGAACCGAACCTCATTTTTTCAAGTGTGCTTCAACAATCCTCATATCCGAAGATTCACGAGGCACCCAAAAAGGTTAGTTCAGAATAGATTTCATCCCTGAATCTGTTCTTGATTTCGATTTTTTATGGGAACCCCGATATATCGGTGTTCCTACCTGATATAGAGCGGGAATACCCAAAACGGGGTTCCCAAAAGTTAATTGTTTTTGTTTTCTAAGGAGGAGAATAAGTAAATGCAATTGTCGAAATTGACATTTTCCTTAGCAAGTTTAATTGTTTTACTCGCCTTTGGCCTTGTCTTCTTTGACGTTCCTGTAGTCGCGGATGATGGTGGTACTGCTATCCCCGCGGGAGGAACTACGGCCGATCATGGTACAGATGGTCATGCCGACCAGCCTGCTGCTAACACAGCTGAAAATAACCACCCTGGTCACAAGCACCCACAGATAACGATTTCAGCGACGGATTCTGATCCTACAAAGATGGGTATCCAGGTTGTTCCGACTGCTGAGACTGCGGCGGTTATTGCTGATCCTACCTCTGGTGATCATCTTACTATTGAAGTTCCTGTGGAAATCACGCTTCCTAAAAACTCCCACGATTCTACTACTAGCGCTGCTCCTACTGCTGGTACCCTGACTGCAACTAATACGACAGGGACATCCTTCATTGGAAATGGATCTGGGGGTGGTGTTGGCTTAGGTACTTTTGCGCTGAAAGCGAACTCAACGTATGTGATTACAGCAGTAGCTACTGTGACAATTAGTGGTCCGGCCACTGGCACTGACAACAAGGCGCACAGAGAGAGCGTTTTAGCCGCAACGACGCCGTTAGAAGTGAAGGTAATGGTGGCTGAGAACGTTATTACTAGTAGTGACACTCGTGGTGACTATGCGGGGCAAGCCAACCTACCGGCTGAGATGACGTTCACACTTATACCGGCAGAGGTCACCGCAAAAACGGCATTTACAGTAACAGGCGACGCAAGCGTTACTGAGGACTTTGAAGTTACCTTTACAGCGGATCAAAAGTCCGACGGTACAGACGCAATGCTTGCAGCGACCGATATTATGGTTGATGGTGGATCGGTAATAGCATTTGGACAAGATCCGTTTCCACCTGCTGGTAAAACCGTTTATGATGCGGTAGTCAGACCTGCGCTGCACGCTCGGATGATATCCGTTACGATTGCTGCTGCTGCCACGGAGGCAAAAGCCGCTGCCGGTGATGCTGGCAAGATTGAAGCGACCATTGGTGAAGCATCTATCACTGCCATCTCAACAACGCCGGCGACTGCTAATGAAGAGGCGGACTTTGAAGTGGTCTTTACCTTCAATAGAGTCCTTCCCAACCCTATCATGCTTGAACACCTGTCAATCGGTACGATGAACAGCGCGACGGATGCGACTATGAATGACATGATGGACGGCGATAAGGCAAATGACACGGTAACAGGTGCCAAGGATCCGATGTTCTTGGGTACCCCGAATCGCGTCCCCGGAGAGTCCATGAAGTGGCGCGTCACGGTCAGTCCGAAGGCAGGAGCGAATACCATCGTCGGGCTTAGTACAGCCGGGATGATGAAGTTTACCTACGGTAGTGGTGTTAAAGCACTCACCGTTAAAAAGGCTTCTGACCCAACTGTTGGTGATGTCACTGCAGCGTATGACGATACTACCAAGACAACAACCATTTCTGAAGGCGTGATCGCTTCAAAAGATTTTGTTGTGATTGACCACACTGATCTTCCCGATCTTGAGTTGTTCTTTGATATCGGCGGTACGATCGGCTTAGATAATGGCGACAGTACGGATGACAAGAACTCTCGGACTGTTGTTATCAGTGAAATCCTGTGGGGTCTTGACTTCGGTGAACAAGTGCTTGCAGATCAACAAAAGTACCAGTTTATTGAGTTGTATAACACAACTGACAAGGATATCGACCTCAAGGATTGGAAGCTCGTCTTCACGAGAGGGAACGTTGTCCCTGCCAGCGATATTGATCAGGTCTCGAACCGTGGCAGAAGCGGCTGGGAAGTTGATACTGGGGCTACTGGTAAGAGCGGACGTGTCGCTGAGACGCTTGCTGACGATCCTGAAAGTACGATTACGCCGATCAACATCATCTCGATGTATCGTAAGATCAATTACCGCCACGCCCACGTCGGCACAACCGATCGTAGCAAACTGGGCGACTGGATTCCGTCCGGTAACGTTATAGGTTCTTGGGCAAACTCTCAGGTTCGTTCGACGAACCGGTGGATCTACTCTACACCTGGTGAGGAACATCACACCCGCGTAGGGATCCTGACCGCCAGTAACGTTGCTGGTACGCCGTTCCGCATCAACGAGATCGGTAATGATACCGGTGGTGAAAACGACTGGGTCGAACTCCATAACGTTTCGGATGCCGACCAATCGTTGAAGAACTATCAGTTGACAGTGGTGACGGCGCAAGGCACCGATACCGAGTTGTTTGATTTCACGGGCGACGATTGGGACAAGCGGAAGATTCCTGCGAAAGGTTTTGTCGTTGTCTCAACGCGGCATCCAAGCCAAACGGATCTCGCTACCGGTAAAGACATCGTTATTCCAGACGCGGACGAATTGAACAAAGGTTTGAAACACCGCTACGTCGTCAAGCCTGATTGGAACCTCCCAGATGATGGCAAATTTGCGCTGATTCTTCGGGGTGGACACGGCGATGGACACAAGTCAGAGAAGACTGCTAACCATCTGATAGACGTTGTCGCCACACGCCAAGGCTCGTTTGAACACAATGCCGACAGCACCGACATCTGGCCCCTGAAGGCCACCGGCCAACCGCACGAGGATGTTATTAAAGGCGGAGACGAGAATTTCGCTGCCGGTAAAGTCTATAAGCGACATGGTGGCAACGGTAGAGGCAAGCATCAACTTGAAGTCGCTGTCTATACCGGTATCGGTTATGATGTCAAAGCCGCAAATGTTCCTTCGAACTATGGCACACCTGGCTACGCCAACGGCGCAAGAGTCGTGAATAAAGCAGGTCTCACTGGTGGTGTGGTCACGATCAGCGAAATTATGTTTGATGTTGGTGATTCGCCACGTCGGAACCTGCCGCAGTGGATTGAACTTCACAACTCATCTGCTACCGAAGGTGTCAACCTTGACGGTTGGAAACTTAACATCGAGAACGCTGTCGAAGAGAACGGGGATTTGCTAACGAACACGTTCAGTGCGACGGTCACGCTCGGTGCGAAGACGATCCTACCGAACCAGACGTTGTTGGTTGCCTCCACCACAGGTAACGTGCGTGATCCGAATCATTTCCCATCCACACGTGTGGTGAATCTCTGGACGACGCCGGCACATCGGAGCGCGTTAGAGATGGCACGTAGCACCGATCCTGTCTTGAGCATGAGAGGTTTCAGCATCGAATTGGTTGACAAGGACGGCGTGGTAATTGAGAGAGTGGGTAACCTTGACGGTGTGCGTCGCACGCGTGATGAACCGGCTTGGGCACTTCCAATGTCCGATGCTCCAGATAGCCGGAGTTCGATCCTCCGTGTCTACGATGAAAAGGTTGCTGTGGATGGAACGATGGAGGAAGCATGGATCTTGGCAAGTAACACGATTCTCGCTTTCGAGGTCTCTCACGCCTATTATGGTAATGCTGATGATGTCGGTTCACCGGGGTACCGTACCGGTGGCCCGCTACCTGTCCAGTTGTCGAAGTTCCGTCCGGAACGTCTTGACGACGGCAGCATCGTTGTCCGTTGGATTACCGAATCTGAGTTAGACAACGCAGGATTCAACATCCTCCGTAGTGAAACCAGAGACGGTGAGTTCAAGAAGCTGAATGCACAACTAATTGAAGGTCAAGGTACAACAAGTGAACGTAATACTTACGATTTCGTTGACACGACCGCGAAACCCAATGTCGTCTACTACTACCAGATTCAGGATGTCTCCCTCGACGGTAAAGTGCAAACCTTGCGCCAGAGCCGTCTGAAAGGGCACGTCTCACCCGCTGGTAAGTTGACCACGACATGGGGCGATTTGAAATTACAAGATTAACTAAGGGATATTCTAACTAACCTACCCCAACCCCACAGGCGGTGGACTTCGGTCCATCGCCTGTGTTTTTAATCTGAAAACTATAGTAAAACTGAAAAATAATGCAACACTTTAAAAATTAACATACTTCCCCACTGCAGGCGAGGTTTGTAACCTCGCCTTCTATAGATGTCTCGTTAATTGTAGGTTTTACTATAAATCGCCCTATCGAAAATTGAGATTGACAACATATCCAAAATATATTACACTTAAAATATGCAAATCCGATCTATATTTGAATGCACAGCGGATTTCAGAGACTATCTTCTCAAGGATCTTGCTGAGCCGGAGTTCGCAAAACTCTACCTTGAAACCTCATTGGAGAATTACGCCGAAGATGGTGACACCAAAATGCTTGCACGCGCCATCACAAACGTCATAGAAGCACGAACCGCTTCCGGTGAACTCACCCCGCTGACAGACAGTGATCTCAAGTACCTCTCTGATGTGCTTGATGCCGACGGTTCACCACAACTCGACGTTTTGCGAAATATCCTCGCCGTGTTAGGTGTGCATACCTCTAAATAACCCCAGTCCAGTAGGTTCGGTTTTCAACCGAACTGGGCTTAGAAAAGCGGATTCAAACTGCTCTTTTGTATAAATAACCCGCCTGCGGGTAGGTTCGGTTTTCAACCGAACCATAGGTGTCAATTTAGCGACTTTCCGCCCCCAGGCCGGTAGGTTCGGTTTGCAACCGAACCGGTTCCTACGCGAAAATCTTGAAGACTTCAAAACCTTCTTCACTCTTTTCTTCAGCGGTGCCGGTCTCAGGCACCAACAGTGCCTGCCCAAAAACATCGCTTGAACACCCGCGGGGCAGAAGGTGTATAGAAATAGAGCGATTTATTAGGACCCCACAAGGTTTCTGTCTAAGATCCGGTTCGGTTGCAAACCGAACCTACCGGCCTGGGGTATTCAACACATCATTTTTTTCTAAAATTGACACCTATGGTTCGGTTTTCAACCGAACCGGTCTTAGAAAATAAGATTCAAACTGCTTTTTTGTATAAATAACCCTAGGTCCGGTAGGTTCGGTTTTCAACCGAACTGGGCTTAGAAAAGCGGATTCAAACTGCTCTTTTGTATCTTATGAAACCGTACCCAAACGGTAAAGGAGAACACGGATGGCGACTCCTACAAATGTGCGTCATACCCCTTATGCCCCGACAGAAACGACAGACCTCTACCCCGAATCGGATGGTAAACATATCACAGATACCGATCTTCATCTTTATTGGATAAAACGTATACAAGATATGATCGAAACGTATCTTTCAGGGAACCCAGAAGCGTATATCTCCGGCAATATTATGATGTATGACAAAGAGGGTCTGATGCGGACGGCGATCTCACCGGATATTCTCGTCGCCTTCGGTCTCGGAAAGAAGTTCCGCCGGACCTACAAGGTATGGGAGGAAGGCAAACCGCCAGACTTCGTCATGGAGTTTTCGAGCAGAAGGACCTATCGGAATGATTTAATCGTCAAATAGAAAACAGGCAATTCCAACTACAAAAATCACCCGAACCAACAGTTCACATCACGGACAAAAACGATGAGACACTTCGGCACTTATGGACCCGTAAATAAAAAAGACAACTACGTTGTTGCACGCGCCGAACGGCTTGATGACTTCATCGAACGGATCAAACTCGGACGCTACATCGTGCTGTTCGCACCCCGACAAACAGGTAAAACGACCTTCTTCCAAGACGCACTCACCATCCTTGAAGCACCCGCATTTCAAGCAGAAGATCCCCAATATTTCCCTATACAACTCAATTTCCAAGACTATGCAAACTTAGTTTCGGATGCTTTTTACACCACGCTTGCTGAAGAACTACCGCAAGCAATCAACCGAACGCTTCAGCGACGCGGGGAGCTGCCAACCCCGCAGCTTGAAAACTTCTTAGAAAACCCAGGTATCACCGACAATATAGCGATGCGGCGTTTCTTTGAGAAACTTCCGACCCTGCTTGGAGCCGAACAAACCGCTGCAGCTTCACCCCCGCGGGTCGTCTTAATCATTGATGAATTTGATGGTATCCCACAAAGTGTCCTCAGCGATTTTTTGAATACACTCCGCCGGATCTATCTCTCCGAACCCCAGACGCGCTGTCCGTATAGTGTCGCCATCGTCGGCGTGAAAAGTATCACACAGCTCAACTACGACCGTTCCATCTCGCCTTTCAACATCCAAGACGAATTCACGCTCCCCAACTTCACCCTGGCACAACTCGAAGAACTCTTCTCCCAGTATACCGAGGCAGTCGGGCAACCCTTTGCCCCCGATGTCGTTAAGAAACTACATCAGCAGACGGCAGGGCAGCCGTTCCTCGTCAATAGGTTCGCACAGATCCTTACCCAGGAACTTGACATCCCTAAGACCGAGACGATTCAGATGCACCACCTCTCCGAAGCACACGCACAACTCCTTGAGGAACGGAACACCAACATCGAACATCTCATTACCAATATCCGTAGGGACCCACGCTTTGAAACCACGCTCATGCGCATCGCTTTTTATGGGCGCAACATCCCTTTTACGTTACATAACGAGGTTATCAGCGAACTCACAACTTACGGGATCATCGCGCGCGGCAAAGACAGGATGTGTCAGATCCAAAATCCGATTTATCTCCACTGTATCATTCAGGCGTTTAAACCCCTCATTAACGGACTTGAGGACGAGTACCTCCCCGAAGATGGTCCCATTGATTTTACCGAGTATATCACCGGGACCGGTGAACTTGAGATGCCTGCACTTATTGAGAATTTCAAAAATTTTATCGCACGTGCTGGGTTCAGGATTCTACAGGTCCCTGACACACCACAAGAGTTTGTCGGGCAATATCTTCTGTTTGCCTATCTTGATGCGTTTGTGAAGATTGTCCGTGCTACGATGTACTTAGAGGTACCGACGGGTAAAGGCAGGGCGGACCTCATCATCGGGTATCGTGGACGAAAGTACGTCGTCGAAACGAAGGTATGGCGGAGCGACCGTGTATACGAAGCCGGGAAGCAGCAACTTGCAGCCTATCTGGCATCGGAAGGTGAGACCGACGGTTATTATGTCGTATTTGACTATCGCCAGCGATCGGAACCACGCGTTGAAACCGACACCGTGGCAGGTCGTCTCATTCGGAGTTATGTTATTCCGGTCCTACAAGAACCACCATCCCACAACTATATTTGACTTTTCCGCCAAAATGTGCTATACTAACCTAAGTTGCTAACAGATGTTGGTATTTCTGCGTATTTCCAAAGCGTTTTCCTTTCCTCACCCCGTACGGGTGTTATATCTATAGAAACTTTGGAAATCTGAGCAATAAGCATAAAAAGAGATTTCAAGGAGATCGGCATGAGTCATCCAATACATCGTGTGGTTTTTTTTGAAATAAAAGCACCTTACATACTTCGCGTCTGTTTTGATGATGATACCGAACAAGTTATAGACTTTCGACCTACATTAGAAGGCGAATTATTCGGTCCACTCCGCGATAGGACTCTATTCAACCAAGTTGAAATCGATCCAGAAATCCATACGTTGGTATGGCCGAATGGGGCTGATTTTGACCCAGCAACTTTACATGATTGGCCTGAGCATTTGCCTGAACTAAAAAGAATGGCAAAACGTTGGTCTCTTCAAAAAACAAAAGAAAACGAAACATTATCAGGACTTAGGGGTGCGGCTTTTTGAACATCGGATTTCTATAGATATAGTACCCCTACGGGGTGAAGAGAAGGTGTCTTAGGAATGCAGAGAAATCTGTGGTTAACAACTCGCGTCATAAATATGTGACAACTTGCGTTATATTAAAAACGTAAAACAAAAAATCAATGGAGGCATCTATGAAACCCTACATAGCAATATTACTATTGACACTCACGCTACCGCTCGTACTACAGGCAGCACCCGACTATACCATCACCAACAAGCACCGCGTCATCCAAGAGGTATCGCTCAACCGGAACAACGTTCCCATCGGCACCGAATTGCCACGCCTCAACTTCACGACGCTCACTGGCGATACATACACCTTAGAGAGTCTCACCGCAAAGGGACCCGTCGTCGCCGTATTCCTTGCAACCCAATGTCCCGTCGCGCAACGCTATGCCATGCGCCTGAAACGACTCCACACCGAATTCGCAGGAACCGACAAACAACACACCACCTTTATCGGCATCTACGCCAACGAAGAAGACACCCTTGACGATGTGAAAGCATACACCCAGAAAGCAGAATACACCTTCCCCATCGTTAAAGACACAACTGGCTACCTCGCAGAACTGCTCGGTGCCACCATGACCCCGCAGGCGATGCTCATCGACACGAGCGGCACGCTCCGCTACCGCGGTCCCATCGACGATAACCGCTACGAGACGCGCGTCAAACACAGCTACCTACACGACGCACTCCTTGCAACACACACCGGCGACGCCATCCCGCTACAAGAGACACCCGCGTTTGGATGCACCATCCATCTCCCGGAATCGAGCCTCCCGTCCGAAGTCACCTATAGCGAGCACATCGCCCCGATACTCCAGAACAATTGCCAAACCTGCCACCGGCACGGCGAAGTCGCACCCTTCACACTGACCGACTACGGCGACGCGAAAGCCTGGGCAACCGAGATCGCCGTCTACACGGAATCAAGGCTCATGCCACCTTGGAAACCGGCACCCGGATACGGACACTTCAAGAACGAGCGACGGCTCACAGATAGCCAGATCGAATTAATCGCACGCTGGGCAGACGCAGGCGCGCCCCCCGGGGACCTCAACGCTGTACCAACCCCGCCCGAATTCCACGACGGTTGGGCGCTCGGGGAACCTGATCATGTTTTTGAGATGCCTGTCGAATACGAAATCGACGCTGAAGGCGAAGACGAATACCGACAGTTTATCATACCGACCAACTTCGAGACAGATATGTATATCCAAACCGTGGATGTCCAACCCGGCAACCGCAAGACCGTCCACCACGTCATCCCGTATCTCGATGTCAACGGCGAAGCGCGGAAACTCGACGCACAGGACCCAAAACCGGGATACGTCACCGACGGCACCGGCCCAGGATTTGATGCTGCCGGTTCGCTCGGGGGTTGGGCACCCGGTGTCACGCCATCCGTTTTACCCGAAGGTGTCGGCTACCTCTTACCGAAGGGTGCTGATATCGTCATGCAGGTACACTACTACCGCACCGGGCACGTCGAATACGATCGGTCGCGGCTCGGACTCTATTTCTCGAAAACTCCTGACACAGCACAGCTCCACATCGGCAGTGCCATTAACTCCGATTTCGTCATCCCCGCAGGTGAAGCCCGGTATAAGGTCTTAGCCTCTCGGAGCGTCAAGGAGGATGTCTATCTGTTAGGTGCAATGCCGCACATGCATCTGCTCGGACGCGACATGCATCTCGTCGCGACGACCCCAGAAGGCGAAACGCACGATCTCATCTGGATAAAGGATTGGGATTTCAATTGGCAGGATGTCTATCACTATCAGGCACCATTATTCTTACCTGTCGGTGCAACCATCAATCTTGTTGCGCATTTCGACAACTCCGCAGAGAACCCAGCCAACCCGCACACCCCTCCCATCCCAGTAGGCTGGGGCGAAAAAACAACAGATGAGATGTGTATCGGTTTCTTCTACTACGTAAAAGCCAGCCAATTTTCACCATAGCAAACATTGCAGGCGGGGATTGTATCCCCGCCGTATTGCTGAATCGTCATCCCGATTGCAGGTGGGGATTGTATCCCCGCCGTATTGATCGTCTGATTCCACCCGATTGCAGGCGGGTTTTTCAACCCCGCCGTACTATCGGATCATCGGTCCTATTGCAGGTGGGGATTGTATCCCCGCCGCATTGATCGCCTGATTCCACCCGATTGCAGGCGGGTTTTTCAACCCCGTCGTACTATCGGATCATCGGTCCTATTGCAGGCGGGGATTGTATCCCCGCCGTATTGCTGAATCGTCATCCCGATTGCAGGCGGGGATTATATCCCCGCCGTATTTCTATTGAACAGGCGGTGTTGCCAACCCCGCCTGCAACGGGGCGGCGTTTTATTGAAAAAGCGGGGATACAATCCCCGCCTGCAAAAAATATAGATCAATAGATCAATCGGAAAATAGAGAAAATAACCGAACCGAACATTAAACCAAAGAACTAACCCGAACCTTCTCCAAATGCGCATACTGCGATGCCCGCAGCATATCCAACAAACGGATACCCGCCTCCGACGATACGCTCGCAACAAAATGCGCCGTCATCTCGCCCTCAACCGCTGAAACCAACTCCGCCAACGTGATGTCCGACAACGCACGCGCCGGTAGATAACCAGCCGTATCACCCTCCACTTCGTAGACCAAACCCGCCGACTTAAACCGCTCGAAATTCGCCTCCACAACCGCCTCGGAGACACCAATACGCGTCGCCACCTGTTCCGCCGTACACGCACCTTCACCCTTCGAGAACCTTTCCGCAACAACCAAGAACAGCGCAATAACACCCGCACTGTTCATATAGCCGTTGCTACTCTGTTCCGACGACACACGTTGTACGATCGTCTTACCGAACTGCTGGAACACATTTGATACCTCTGCACCCAAGAGGATAACCACCCACGTCATATACGTCCAGATCGCAAAGACGATCAACAGTGCCATCGCACCATAGATGTCGCTATAGTTCTTCCAGACGATACCGAAGTAGCTCCCGAACGCGATCCGCGCCAACTGAAACAACGTACCCGCGACCAACGCACCCAGAAGCGCAGCGCTCCACCTCACCGCAGTATTCGGCATCGCAAGGTATATCAAGAACAGCAGACAATAGACCAGCATCCACGGGAAGATATGCGCGAGCACCCAGTTCTTCGCCGTTAAAAAGAACAGCGAGATTAACAAAGGACCCACCGTTAGCAACGTATAGAAAACAGCGTATTTCTGGAAGGCTTGGATGATCGGTAACCGGCGCCGCGAACCCCAGATGTCATTGAGATGCTGCTCCACCGAGATAAACAGAAGCGTCGAGACGAGCAGGAACAACAAGAAACCGCCCATACCGAGTCCACCAAGATTTCTGTTGGCAAATGCTGAAAGTTCTGCTACAATCTCTTCAGCACCGTAGCGGGGTAAGAAATTATCGCGGAGTGCCACAATCAACGGCGAATTCGCATCCGTGACAGCACCGAACGTCTTCAAGAGGAAAAGCGCGACCGCCGATAACGGGACCAAACACAGCAGTGTGTGAAACGCCAACGACGATGCCTGCTGGAGACACTTATCCTCAACGAATTGATGCCAGATATTCGCAACTAACTGCGCAGCGGATGCCCGTAAATCGCCAAGGTAACCCACATATTTTTCGGAAAGGTTGTTGATAGCCATACGCATGACAAACTCGAAACCGGACCTCATCGCACGTGTGAAACACAGACTCAGACAAAACCGGTTCTTATCCTACCTCATCGGATGTCCATATCCTGCACCGCGCTGGAACCGATGCGTCAGACGTTTAATCCGTCAACTCGGTCCTGACGCGAACATATTAGACCTCGGTGCCGGCAACCGCCGACACGCCGCTAACGTCATCAATCTCGAAATAGAAGCGACCCCAGAAGTTGATGTCATCGCTGACGGGCATCGCTTGCCCTTCAAGGACAACACTTTCGATGCCGTCATCTCTGAAGCCGTGCTTGAACATGTCCACTCCCCCGTCCGTGTCGTCTCGGAAATCTATCGTATTTTGAAACCCGGCGGTTATATCTGTATAGCCGTGCCGTTCCTACAAGGCTACCACGCCTCACCCCACGATTACCAGCGATGGACCGTGCCAGGCATCGTCCAACTCTGCACCGCATTCTCCGAGATAGAGAGCGGCCCCTGTGCCGGTCCGACGACATCTTTACACTGGATCTTCCGAGAATACATCGGACTTATCTGTTCCTTCGGTAGTCTCCTCGTTGCAAAAGCGATCTCTCTGCTGGTCGGTTGGTTAACATTCCCGTTCTTACTCATAGATGCGTTGCTCTCACGCCACAAGCACGCCCATATTTTAGCATCAGCCGTCTATTTTTTCGGTAAAAAAGAGTGAATCGCTATCAGACCTAGACCCGGTAGGTTCGGTTTGCAACCGAACCAGATTCTACGCGGAAATCTTGAAGACTTCAAAAACCTCTTCAATCCCGTAGCGACGAACTGACGCTTATATCCTCGTCCCCTTGCAGGCGAGGATTGTATCCTCGCCATCTACCATATCGGTATTATATCTTATTTTATCATGCGATGTCAAAAGAAATATAAACGGTTATAGAAAAAAAAACGGCGAGGTCTTCCAACCTCGCCTTAACCTCATTGCAGGCGGGGTTTGTAACCCCGCCTTACGCAACCTTGATTCTGTATTATATCCTACTTCATTAGACAACACACACAACGCTACCGAAGTGTAATATTATCCGTTTCCGCTTCTGTAAGCAGATCCCTCACGATCTTCAGCGTTAATTTCGAGAGTTTATCTGAAAACTCCGCATCCGTGAGCGTCCGATACCGCGACGGCTGTGCCGATGTGATCCGTTCATTCGCAATCGTTAGCGCCGTTGACAAGAGCGGCGCAGCAACCTCAACCGGTTCGGAAGCTGCGACAGACACATCTTCCGCTTCAAAGACCGACCCCGTCGCCTCTTCTACGATTTCACCTGCCAAAAAACTTTCGCGTCGCGAATTAATTTCGGCTAACACCTGCTGTGAAGCGACCTGATGTGCAAACTTTTTGGAACCGGGGACAGGTTCCGGTGTCTCGTGAACATGGTTACCGTAGAATACTTGCACCTGCCACTGCGGTGCATCCGCCGGACCGAGTTGCGTTTCGGTATATATCGGCTGATCCAGTCCACGTTCTTGACAGTATTGAATCAAAAGTCCTTTATAGTTTTCCGAAGCTCCACCATTCGCCGTATTTGTCATATATGCGTCCTTCTGTTACGCTAATAGGATCCGCGTCCGTTGTAGCTGTTTGAATGATCGCCTGATTTGCGCGGTTTAACTTTCCGTTGCCGTTTCATTTCGATCCTACGACGTTTCTCGCTCGGTTTCTCGTAGAAACTCCGTTTTTTGATTTCTGTAACGATACCGGCTTTACCGCACATCTTTTTAAACCGTGCCAATGCACGATCAAATTGTTCACCTGAGTCTACGCTTACTTCTACTTGTACCATTGCTCTAAGCCTCCGTTGTAAGTCTGGGATTATGTGAATACTGTGTATATTATACCACATTTTAAGGAAAATGTCAAATATTTTTGGGGAGTAGTTGTCAGCCATCAGCCATCAGCAGACAGCAAAGAAGTGTTTGATTTATAGTAAAACTAAAAAATAATGCAACACTTTAAAAATTAACATACTTCCCCACTGCAGGCGAGGTTTGTAACCTCGCCTTCTATAGATGTCTCGTTAATTGTAGGTTTTACTATAATCAGAAACCTCTTGTTACTGAAGGCTGATAGCCGAAAGCCGAAAGCCACTTGACATTTTACCCACAATCCGCTATACTTATCCCATCAAAAGGAGGCAGCACCATCTACGAAATTTTTATCCTCTGCTTCGGCGCATGGCTTACCGGTGTCAGCAAAGCCGGCTTCGGCGGCGGCATCGGCATGATCGTCGTCCCGATGTTCACGCACTTCCGGAGTGCCAGAAACGTCATCGGGCTGATGCTCCTACTCCTCTTCTCGACGGATGTCTTCTCACTCCGACACTATTGGCGACGCTGGCACCAGCAAAGCGTCACACGACTCATCATCGGCTCTATCCTCGGTATCGCCTTGGCGAGCCTCATTTTAAAAGACATCTCCGACACCCATCTGAAGAAGGTCATCGGTGGGGTCGCCTGCCTCTTCGCAGTCTTAGAGCTCCTACGTCCCTACTGGCAACCGCGCTTCGGTGATGCCGATCCATCAATACCGACAGCACTCCAATTCAAGATGTGGCAAGGGCTACTCGCAGGGTTACTCGCAGGTGTATTCTCCACCCTCGCACACATGGGCGGACTCGTCGTCGTCATGTATCTCCTCCCGCAACGTCTCAGTAACACCGCCTTCGTCGCCACAACGACCGCCACCTATTTCATGTTGAACCTCATCAAAATGCCGTTCTATTACCAACTTGATCTCTTCTCTACGGAAATCCTGATTGAAGCCGCCGCACTTTTACCCTTCATTGCACTCGGTGTATTAACAGGCATCGCACTAAACAACCGTGTACCAGAACGCCTCTTTTCCAGAATTGTACTCGTCTTCCTCTTCGCCACAGGCTTACATCTGCTTTTTAGTTAGTTGTCAGTCCCTGACAAAGACTAAAAAAATACTTGATATTTCCATCTATTTGCGACTATAATTAGTGTACTGCCACGAAAGTAAAGGTATTATTTGCGATGTCGTGCCGCTTATGACTACCTATTTTGAAAGGATATTTACTTGAATTCGTCATCTGATAATAATTATGTATCGTTGGTCCGTATTCCGCGTAAATGGTTCTATGTTTTTGTTTGGACATTTTCAGGTCTATTAATTCTAAACCTTTTCATTGAGCTTGCTTTTGGTTGGAAGTGGCAAGCATTCGGTGAGACACTGCCAACGCGCATGACGGCACTAATGACGCTCATCGTTGGTTGGTTTTTCATCGTATCACATGTATTGGAGGTTATTATGTTAGGGTATGCAAAACTGTTTAGAGAGAGGGTTTATGCCGAAGGTAAAGCCGAAGGTAAAGCCGAAGGGAGAGCCGAAGGGAGAACCGAGTTGTTTAATGAGTTATTGGAGGCACAAAGAAAGGGTATCCCGTTAGAAAAAGTGTTAGAAGCCTATGCGGCTAAGAACGGGTACAAAACGAACGGCACCGATACGGATCCTAACGACTGATAACGCTTGTCATCGTATCGCGTATGTTGGACCGTATTCTAATACGTGCGACAATATAGTAAAATCCGAAAATATAGTAAAACCGGAAAATAATGCAACACTTTAGCAAATAGCAAACTTACCGCCAATGCAGGGTTTTTGCTTGGGTGTTTTTTCAGGGATTGTATCCCCGCCTTTTATAGATGTCTCGTTAATTGTGGGTTTTACTATAAGTTTACACATGTACCATAGGAAACCGTTGGTTTCCTGTGCCTCCGTGAGAACTAACTTCACGCATTCACGCAACAATACGAGTGTATAAGTAATTACGGGGTCCACTATAAAACACAAACGAGGTCAAAAACAATGCATTTAAAATGGGGCGTACTCGGCGCGGGAAGCGTTGCCCAACGTCGTGCAATGCCAGCCATCCAAAAAGCAGACGGCGCGGAACTCCACGCCCTCCTCTCACGAGACACCCAACGCGCAGAACGACTCGCACAAGAACACGGCGCAACCAACGCCTATACCACCGTGGACGCACTCCTCACAGACGACGCACTCGAGGCAATCTACGTCTCAACACCCGTCCACCTCCACTGTGAGCAGGTCATCGCTGCTGCAGAACGCGGTTTACATGTACTCTGCGATAAACCTATGGCACTCACACCACGCGAATGTCGGGAAATGATCGCCGCTTGCAATGCCAACGGTGTACACCTACAGGTCTGTTTCCTCTTCAGGTTCCACTCCTGTTTCCAGCAAATCCGAACATGGATAGACGATGGACGGTTCGGGAAAATCGTACACGCACGGATGCCGTTCCTCAAATATTACGAACTGACACCCGACGAGTGGCGCGCCCAACCCGAACTCGGCGGCGGCGGATGCTTCATGGACCTCGGCCCGCATAGTGTCGATCTGCTCCGGTATCTCATCGGCGAGGTAAACGCCGTCAGCGCATTCTATAGCCGGACAACCCAAGGCACCGCTGTCGAAGACACCGGCGGCATCTTCTTACGTTTCGATAACGGCGCACAAGCGTTCACAGACCTCAGCTTCTCAGTGGCACAGTGTGACATCGTACTTGAACTCTATGGAACAGAAGGCACTATCTGGGTCTACAACGACGACGGTTGGAAACTCAAAACCTATTTCGGAGAAGAAAAACAGGTAATCCCCTCCCAATACGAGGACCTCTACCAGTATCAGTTCGAGCATTTCGCCGACTGTGTCGCGCGAGGCGTACCACCAATCGCATCCGGCGCAGACGGATTACGCGCAAACGAGATACTCGCCGCCGCCTACCGTTCCGCCGAAACAGGACGCATCCAGAAAGTTGATTGATTATTCATCCGCCCCAGGCCTTGTAGGTTCGGTTTTCAACCGAACCGGATTCCACACAGTCCCTTGAAGACTTCAGTGTTTTCGTATAAATTCCGGCGCAGTTTCAAACAGTGAAGAAACACCCTATCAAAAACCCTACTTTTTTGGTGCCTGCGACCCAAGAGACCTCTTTAACTGCGTACTGGTAACTGAGAACTGATAACTACTCGTGCCAAAATGGCACATATTGACCACCTATTTCTCGGTTGCGACAATATGTCGCAACCAAAAACCTGCCAAAATGTCACGTTTTCCATCTCAACCTTGATAATATAAGGGTTCTAAACATTGGCATGAAATTTGCTTACATATTAGTGAAGAACCTGTAGCACAAACTGTATGAAGTTTAATAAAATATTTGGGTAATTCCATATTTTCCCCAGGCCCGGTAGGTTCGGTTTGAAACCGAACCGGACTGCCAAAGAAATTACCGAATTAATATTTTAAACCTCATTTAGTTTGTGTTGTATAGAACGAATATCAAACTCACGTTAAATTACGGAGGAATTCAACGACATGGCACTTGTACCCCTTGGCGATCGAATTCTCGTCAAACGTTCAGACAATGATGAACAGACAACAAGTGGCGGGATTATCATCCCAGATACCGCTAAAGAAAAACCACAAGAAGGCGAAGTCGTTGCCGTCGGCAACGGTAGACTTCTTGATAACGGCGAACGGAAACCCATTGATGTGGCAGTAGGCGATCTCGTCGTCTTCGCTAAATACTCTCAAACCGAATTTACGCATGATGACACTGAATATCTCATCTTGCGGGAAGATGACATCTTAGCCAAGGTTAAGTAGGAAAGGAGTTAAACACATGGCAGCAAAACAACTGGCGTTTGATGAAGAGGCAAGGAGCGCTATTAAACTCGGCGTTGACAAACTCGCAGATGCCGTCAAAGTTACATTAGGTCCTAAGGGACGAAACGTCGTACTCGATAAGAAATTCGGCGCACCCACCATCACCAAAGATGGCGTTACCGTCGCTAAAGAGATCGAACTTGAAGACGCTTACGAAAATATGGGCGCACAGATGGTCAAAGAGGTCTCCTCGAAAACCAGTGATGTCGCCGGGGACGGCACAACCACTGCTACCATCCTCGCACAGTCGATCTATCGTGAAGGCTTGAAAAACGTCGCCGCAGGACACAACCCCATGGCACTCAAGCGCGGGATCGAGAAAGCCGTCGGCGCAGTCGTCGATGAAATCCACAACCTCAGTAAAGAGGTCTCCGAGAAAACCGAAATCGCACAAGTCGCCGCGATCTCCGCAAATAACGACAACGACATCGGAAACCTTATCGCTGACGCTATGGAGAAGGTCGGAAAAGATGGCGTGATTACCGTCGAAGAAGCAAAAAGCCTCGAAACGACACTCGATGTCGTCGAAGGGATGCAGTTCGATCGCGGGTACCTCTCGCCTTACTTCGTCACCGATGCCGATCGCATGGAGGTCGTTCTTGAAGATGCCGCTATCCTGATTCACGAGAAGAAGATTAGCAGCCTTAAAGACCTCGTGCCCGTCTTAGAGCGCACAGCGCAGCAAGGCAAACCGCTCTTGATTATCGCTGAAGACGTTGAAGGCGAAGCACTCGCAACCGTCGTCGTTAATAAGATTCGCGGAACACTCCGCTGTGCCGCTGTTAAAGCACCCGGCTACGGCGACCGTCGGAAAGCTATGCTCGAAGACATCGCAGTCTTAACAAACGGACGCGTTATCTCCGAAGACCTCGGGATCAACCTCGAAAGCATCACACTCAACGACCTCGGAAGCGCGAAACGCATCGTTATCGACAAAGATAACACCACCATCGTTGAAGGCGAAGGCACAACCGAAGCTATCCAAGGACGGATCGACCAGATCCGCAGGCAGATTGAAGACACGACATCCGACTACGATCGCGAGAAATTGCAGGAACGGCTTGCAAAACTCGCCGGTGGTGTCGCCGTCATTAACGTCGGTGCCGCTACGGAAGTCGAGATGAAAGAGAAGAAAGCACGCGTTGAAGATGCCATGCACGCCACACGCGCCGCCGTTGAGGAAGGCGTTGTTGTCGGCGGCGGTGTCGCACTCGTCAGATGCCAAGCCGCACTCGATGCACTCGAACTCGAAGATGCCACGGAAGCCGTCGGTGTCGCTATCGTCCGTCGCGCACTCGAAGACCCGCTCCGTCAAATCGCGAGTAATGCTGGACAGGAAGATTCCGTCATCATCGCGAAAGTCAAAGAAGACGGCGGAAACATCGGCTACGACGCACATCAAGACCGTTTCATCGATATGTTTGAAGCCGGTATCCCAGACCCGACGAAAGTCGTCCGTGTCGCACTCCAGAACGCAGCGAGCATCGCAGCGTTGATGATCACCACGGAAACCCTCATCGCGGAACTCCCTGAAAAGGAAGCACCAGCACCGCCGATGCCTCCGGGCGGCGACATGTACTAAACCGCTGAACCCATCAAAAGGCGCGCCCGAAAAGCGCGCCTTTTTTTCCGATTGCAGGCGGGGTTTGTAACCCCGCCTACCCCAAAAACCGCTCACATTCCCGCATCACACCCGCAACTTCGATGATATGCATACACGGCGATGTCCCATCCGGTAATGCCTGACACCCGTATTCAAACCCCAAATTTAGACACGGGCTGCACGGCATCTCCGCACGAACAATGCTGACATTGCGATTCCAAGGTCCCCACTGTGCAGCATTCGTCGGACCGTGCAAGCCGATGACCGGTGTCCCCGTCGCTGCCGCGAGATGCATCGGACCGCAGTTCCCGCTCACCACCAACGCCGCATCCGAAAAGAGTGCCGCAAGTTGATTAACATCTGTCCTACCTGCAAGGCTAACGACTCGGTGTCGCGTCTGCGCTGCGATCTCTTCGGAGGTATTGACCTCATCCGGCGCGCCTGTCAGAACGATCTGCACACCGAACCGTTTGACGAGTGCATCTGCTAAGGCGACATAGTTTTCTGGGGGCCATCGTCTACGCGGTTCGCCACGTCTCCCCGCTTCGGGGTGTAGGACCACGAGCGGCGTATTCGACGGCACCTGTTCCTGAATCAACATCTCACGCACCCACGTCCGCGCGGCAGAGCCACACCACACTTCGAGATTGAACGCCTCTACCGGGCACCCCAATCGTGTTGCGATCTCTAAGAAGTTCCGCACTTCGTGCCGTCCTCGGATATGCGGCACCGTCTCTGTGAATAGAAAATGGCGATGCTGCCCTTTCGTCCGAAACCCGATACGCATCGGCGCACCTGTCGCATAAGTGAGCAGCGCGCTCAATCGAGGCCAATGCTCCAAGTCGATTGCCCAGTCAAACCCTTCGCGACGGAGCGGCGCAACCATCCCATGCACTGGCATCTCGAACCGGATATGCCTATTAATGTACGGACAGTTTGCGAGGTAATTCAGATTCGTACCAGACGCGAACATCGTAATCTCAGCGTCTGGGAAAGCATACCGAATCGCACGGATCGTCGGGACAGCCAAGATCGTGTCCCCCAAGGCGGAGAGTTGGATGAAGAGAATCTTTTGCGGCGGATAAAGCACCCTTGCACGTCTGCAAAATAGACGCAGCAGACCACACAGCGGGATACCGAGATAACGGTCTAAGGATTGTTGAAAACGGTTGGATTGCATGGAAATTGGCTGTCAGCCATCGGATGACGGCTAATCCCTATCCCCCGTCGCGTATCCATACAACTCAATCTCTGCGATCTTCGCGAGTGCCGTCGTCGGCCCCTTAATTTTATACACATAACGTCCGCGCCGTATATTTCCGTCAGATGTTTCTGTGTTTTCCCGATCGAGTTGTAAATTCTCACGGCGTGCCGCCGCATCGTCGGTCGTCTGTCGTACCAATACCTTAATACTCGCCGTTGTGGCGACCTTGCTGAGCCGAATATCAATCACCCGATCCTTATTCGTCCGCCGGTCATAGATTTTCTCCCATTCGCCGAGCGAGTTCAACGCTTGTATCTCGAACTCCAGCAGATTTGAGGCGTGAATGACGATCCGATAGATCGACCGCTTCTCCGGTAAATGGACGAGTGCCTCTGAGGGTACATCCAGGGTCGCCGATTGGATGGCGTTACTCTGCTTACGTTGCGACTGCCCGACAGTCTCCATATTACCATCAATGAATGATGGGTCGCTGGCGGCAACCCCCGGTTGAAGCGCATAGTTCTCGCTCCACTCCTGACTGAGCACACAACCCGAACAGAGGCACATCAATCCGAGCAACGGTACTATGTAGTAAAACACCGCCACACTTTTTCGCCATCGAGGTTTCCACCACAATCTGCTATAAATATCTCTGAAATTGAATGTATTAAGCATCTTCATCTCCGATTTTGATTTAATTGCCTCTGATTTTGGTTCAATCCCTCAATATACTTAATGATGTCTGCTTTCGTCAAAGGTTGGACTTTAAAATGGAGCTTCCGAAAGAAGGGCACGAGGTCTTCACCCGCTGCCTCGCTGAAATAGTAGACGAGCATGCTCGTTGGCATCAAGTCCTCTAATTGTTGGTGAAGTCCGTCCGCTTCCATCAATTCAAAGATCTTAATGTAAAAATCGTCACCGTATCGTTCCCACAACTCAGCCACGAGGGTATAGGCGTAGCTGTAACGCCACTGTGTCAGTGGCGTGTTTTCGGTATGTCCACCCCAATTTTCGAGTTCATTAATACCATTAATATCGACGCGGGCATTCACTGTGAGGCTATCAAGTTTCTCGTGTAAACCGCCTTTCGCATACTCTGTTTGAATCAAGACAGCGATGCCTTCGGAGAACCAGACCGGTAGATAATAGATGTTTGTGAAAGCGTGTGTCAGTTCATGTGCCCGAACCCCTTGCTTTTCATACATCTGCATCGGGAAGTCCATCTTTATGCCGGTAATGTCTTTCTGGTACCGTCCGTCCTGTATACCGCGACGGTACTGTGTCGTCGTGAATGCGCCGAGCCGACTGTCTCTAAAGGTATCGTGTAATGTTACATGGATTTTATGCTCCGGATGGAACCCGAAGAGTTCGTGCATTGCATCGTAAAGACTCTCCATATAGACGAGTGCGCTGTGGACGAATTCCTTTCGTTCGGCGACCTCATCAAACGCTGGCAGCTGCAGTAAGTCATCAGCAAATTTAATCGTATAGTGATCGCTCCAGCCAGACAAGCCATCCGGTGTGATGTTATCCTCATCAATTTCGGCTTTCGGAGTCTTAAGCATCAGAGAACTCGCGTTCCGTTCTTCAAGAAGCCGTTGCTCACGACGCTGCCGCGCCTCTTCAAGCGCGGCGCATCCGTTGAAGACGAGTGCCACGACAAGCAGCATCGGTCCGACGCGCCAAAAAGTTGCAATAAGGAATCCTCTATTTTTCTGTCTCATGGTGCACCTCTCTTTAGAGTGGTACCGCCTTCGATGTATCACCGATGCGGCGCATCGTAATCTCCTGTTCAACCGTCGGATCGGGGAGCCCTGTCTCAGCGAGCCGGCGTTCCAAGAAAGCCGCCATCTCGCCTTTCAGACGCGCAACCACTTCGTCCGCCTCCTCAGCGAGATTATAAACCTCGTCCGGATCCTCCTCCAGGTCGTAGAGTTCCAAATCCGGTGTGTTATAAACCGCAGGCGTGCCACCCGTCTCAACGATAAGCTTCCACTTCCGCGTCTGCCAACCCCGCTTCTTCATCCACCCACACTCCGTCAAGTAGACCGCCTCTGTCGTACCCTCGTGCGAGCCGCTCTCCATCAACCGACGCAGACTTACGCCTTCCATCTTTTCACGTTCCGATACGGATCCTAAACCGGCGTAATCAAGAATCGTCGGCGCGATGTCCGTGAGACGCACGAGCCCCTCAAGACGCTGACTTTCGGGGACAAGTGCCGGACAGTGGACAATCAACGGCACATGACAGTTCGTTTCGTAGAGTCCGTGGTGATCGTACCAGAGTTCGTGTTCGTCCAACTCTTCACCGTGATCCGCCGTAAGGATGAGCAGGGTCTCCTCAAATTGCCCAGAGTCTTGTAGATACCGGAAAAGTTGCGCAAGACACGCATCCAGATAGGCGATAGAGGCATCGTACTGCGCGTTGACATACCGCCGATCCCGCCAGAGCCGTTTCTTTGAAATGTTTTCCGGGTCCGCCGGGTCCGGCGTACACATCCACTGCCGGAAATAGTCCGTGAAAGGCTCGCACGCGTAGACGGCATCCATACTCCGGTTGTTCGGATCGCATTCATCGCCGCTATAGAACATCCGTTCAAACGGGAGCGGCGGATGATACGGCGTATGTGGGTCCCAGTAGTGGAGAAACGCGAACCACGGTTTATCCTGCGCCTGCGCAAGGTCTAACACTTCCATCGCTGTCTGGTTGACCGCTTCCGCTTTTCGCGCTTTACGGAAACCGCTCTCCCATCGGTAGCCTCGATACTGACCTTCAGGGAAACCGCGCTGAAACCAGCGACCCAGATTGTCCGCAGCCACCGTGAAGTATCCCGCCTCACTCAGCAACTCCGGTATTGTGTGAACGTCCGTCGCTAAATTCAGTTTACCACCCTGTGTGATAATTTGGTGCGACAAGACATCCTTACCCGTGAACATCGTCGTATGTGCAGGATGCGTCGGGATGTGCGGACTGATGCACTTCTCAAAAAGCGTCGATTTTTCTACCAACGCATCAAGATGCGGTGTTGTCAGGTTAGTGTGACCGTAACAGCTCATACTCGATGCCCGAAGCGTATCCAATGAAATGAGAATGATATTCCGCAAATTTTACTCCTTTAATCTCCTGCTGCAACCTCTGCAGTATCGCTCTGTGCCTCACGGATCGCCTCACACAGATACGTAATCCCTTCAGGAACATCATCAACGTGGCAGTACGCATACGCCAGCCGGATCGCTTTCACCGGTTCGTTCGCATAGTGGAACGCACTTCCGTTGCTATAACCGACCCCTTTCGCCGATGCCAACTGTTGTAACTTCCCCATATCTGTCGTCTCCGGCAGGTCTATCCAGAGGAACAGCCCACCGCGCGGACGCGTCCACGTACAGATGTCGCTGACGTGTTTCTCAAGCGTATCCGTCACTGCCCGACACTTCGCACCGACAGCAGCGTTCGTTTTCACGAGATGCGCTTCGAGGTGTTCCATAAAGAATTCAGCGACGATCGCACTCGCCAACGCGCTCGTCCCGCCGTCCCATCGGTTCTGATGAATCTGACCGTAGTACGGTTGTCCCGCCACAAAATAGCCTTGCCGAACCCCGGCACCTAAAATTTTAGAAAACGTCGCGATAAAGATGACCCGATTTGCCGTGTCCAATTTAAAGAGCGATGCCGGTGTCGGTGTTGATGTAAAATCAATATCGCCGTAGCAGTCGTCCTCAACAATCACGGTATCGTATTCTTCCGCGAGTGCCAGCATCTGTTTCCGTCGTTCCAACGAAAGAATCGCACCCGTCGGGTTCTGATGGTTTGATGTCGTATAGATCAACGATGGACGGATATTTTTGGCTTTCAGCGCCTTCAGCTTCGATGCCAGCGCGTCCATATCCATACCGTCAATATAGTCCATTGACACACCTTCAATATTTGCCTTGAAGTGCCGCATGATACCTAAAGTACCGCTATAGGTATATTCTTCCGTTAGCACCGTATCACCCGGATTGATAAGCGTCCCAAGCACGAGTTCGAGTGCCTGCATCGAGCCGGAGGTGATTGAAATATTATCAATCGGCAGCGGCACACCTTCACGCCGTTCAAACCGCATTGAGGCGAGTTCACGCAGACCGCGATACCCAGATTCCCCCGGATAGTTCACCAAATCGCCGCCCAGTTTCCGAAGTGCTTTCTCACTCGCAGCGATAAGACCTTCTGTCGGGAACGTATACGGATCCGGTCGCCCCCCTGTAAAAGCAAAATCTTTCATAACAAATCCTTCCTGTAGATACATTCCTTTTGTTGAAAATTATAGCAGACTTCACGTAAAAAAGCAATTAGTACTCAGCCTTCAGTACGATTTTTTCTGCGAAAAAATCTTTCGGTTGTCAGTTAAGAGACTTTGGAATTATCGAAAACCTCTTGTAACTGACAACGACAACTGATAACTTCCAAACCTTGACATCAATCACGACACTATGCTATACTTTATGGACATGACGACCCGAAACCTGTGCCCTAACAATCTCACGTTTGAACCGATGCTTATGGACGACCTGCAGCAGGTCTTAGCCATCGAAAACCAATGCTTCGATGACCCTTGGAGTGCTACCTATTTCAAGATGTCCCTGAAGCGACCGCGATCGTCCGAATATTTTTACATCGCACGCCGCGCGCAGACCGTCGTCGGCTACATAATATTCTATATCCTTCACGAAGAAGCGCAAATCTTGAACATCGCCGTCCTACCTGCATGTCAACGGCAAGGGATCGGTAAATACCTGCTCGCCTCAGCTTTAGAGATAATACAGGAAACCGATGGCACACGCGAGGTCTTCTTAGAAGTCGCCGTCAGCAATCTACCGGCGCAATATCTCTATCGACAATTCGGGTTCCGCATCTGTGGCATCCGAAAAAATTACTATGGACGTTATAAAGATGCTTACGTTCTACGCAAAGGAGTTGAAGCCGATGCTACTTAACCTTTTAAGCCACACAATTTCAGCACTGCCAACGCTATCGCTCTCAATCCGCCGACAGGAACCGAGAACCGTCGGGAGAAACGGTTGGCGCGTCATTGAAGAAGAGGTACACTGGAACCCCGCTGAAACAGCGATTATCGTTGTCGATATGTGGAACGAGCACTGGTCGTGGGGGGCAACTGAACGCGTGAATGTGATGGCACCGCGCATGGACATCGTGCTCGGACGCGCAAGACAAAACGGTGTACAGATTATCCACGCACCTTCCGATACCATGGATTTTTACGAGGAGCACCCCGCACGACAGTGGGTACTCGAACTCCCGCACGCCGAACCACCCCCCGAACGCGAGATGCCCGACCCACCGCAACCCGTTGATGCCTCCGATGGCGGCTCAGATACCGGCGAACCCGAAAGCTACAAAGCCTGGCACCGACAGCACCCCATCATCGAAATCCACGACACCGATGCCATCAGCGACAACGGACAGCAGGTCTACAACCTACTCCACCACAAAGGCATCAAGAACCTCATCTTCATGGGAGTCCACACGAATATGTGTGTCCTCGGACGCTCTTTTGCCATTAAACAGATGGTGCGGTGGGGCTTAAACGCCGTCCTCGCACGCGACCTCACCGATGCAATGTATAACCCGTTCAAGCCACCCTACGTCAGCCACGAAGAAGGCACGCAGCTCATCATTGAATACATCGAGAAATTCTGGTGCCCAACAATCCTCAGCGGCGATCTGACAACACCAAAGTTGTAGCATAGACTGTTAGTCTGTGCCTTTTCTGTAGAATAGACTGTTTTTGTAGCATAGACTGTTAGTCTGTGCATCAGTTGTAGCATAGACTGTTAGTCTGTGCCATCGTAAAACTGACAGCTGACAGTTTCCGACAAAAAAAGCCCACGGTAACGAAATTACCGCGGGCTTTTTCGGTTATAGTAAAGTCCGTAATTAATTGGACAATGGCGGGGTTCCAAACCCCGCCTGCAGTGAGGATGATACCTAACCTTACTGACGATCCTCTTTCAGCGCGCCCCACGTCGTCGTGAGCTTCTGCTTCGGATCCACAGCAGTGCTTACAGCAGGCACAACCTCCAAGGCACTGAACATCGCGTTCAGATCACCCGCACCCGTCTCGGCATTTCCAGCAAAATTAAAATCGAGCGTACCATCGCTAACCTCAATCCCTGGATAGGTTTTGATGTCAATTTCATGCGTCCCCGGTGTCACGTAAAGCGGTTCAACGTTCTCGTCTTCAATGAAAATATCGAAGCCGCGGTTGTTCGGCGACCAGTGCTCACCCACGAGGTACGTCACATCAAAAGTGCCGTTACCGGTCTTGAACTGATACTTCACAGTGTCAGGGAACTGTGCCCAACTGACAGCATAGAACAGATCCACATCGTAGCCAGCAGCTTCCGCTTGTGCCTGCGCGTCCGCTGTCAACTCTTGTACCTCCGCTGTCCGAGGCGCTTTTTCAATCCAGCCCCCCCACGATTGGTTTTCCTGCTGCGCACCGTGCCAGACACGACCCTGTGAATCCGTGAAGTCATCTGTCTTGCCACCCCACACCCGGAATTCCTCCGCCGGTAGCAGCGTCGGCAGTGCAAGAACCGTCAGTAAGAACGCTATCGTTAAAACACTAAAAAATCTCATCAAAAATTACCTCCATCTACCTATTCGCTATTGATTTTGCCGTTCCGATTTCAGCGCACCCCATGTCGTCGTGACTTTCTGCTTCGGATCAACGGCTAATGCGGGAATTACCTCTATACCGCTAAACATCGCGTTAAGGTCTCCGGCACCAGTAGCCGGGTTGCCAGCAAATTCGAGGCTCATCACATCGTCTTTAACCTCAATACCCTCATATCGCTTAATATCGATCTCGTGGTTCCCTGGTGTCACATATTCCTCTTCAACAATCTCGTCTTCGATAATAATATCAAAGCCACGGTTGTTCGGCGACCAGTGCTCACCGACGAGATACGTAACATTGAACATACCTTTACCGGTATTCAGATCCATCTTAACCGTATCAGGAAACTGTGCCCAGCTGACAGCGTAAAAGAGCTCGTTATCGTAGCCTTCATCTTTTGCGAGTTTTTCGGCATCTTTCGTGAGTTGTTGGACCTCTGCAACACGCGGCAATTTTTCGATCCATCCGCCCCACGCTTCTTTCTCATTCTGACCGCCGTGCCAGACACGGCCCTCAGAATCTTTGAAATCGTCCAATTTACCACCCCATACCCGAATCTCTTCAGCAGGGACAGCATCATAAACGATCGCTACCGTAGCGAATACGGCAATCAACACCATTAAAAATAGACTTCGTAACATAATTTCCTCCGTAAGCAGAACTTGCAAAAACCGTTCTGCAGTCGCGGTTTATAACCCCATCTCGTTGCAGTCGGGGTTTGCAACCCCGCTGATTTTAGTAGTTCATCACTGTGTTTGCAGTCGGGGTTTGCAACCCCGCTGATTTTAGTAGCCATCACTGTGTTTGCAGTCGGGGTTTGCAACCCCGCTGAGTTCACAGACCCCAGGCCCGGTAGGTTCGGTTTGCAACCGAACCGGACTGCCAAAGAAATTACCGAATTAAAAAATTAATCTTCATCAACCGAACCGGATTCCACACAGAAACCTTGAAGACTTCAAAAACCTCTTTAGTCGCGTAGCAACGACATGTTTATAGAATTACGCATGCTGCTCTTTTGTAGCATAAACTTCCCAGTTTGTGCTACAAAAACGCTGTGTTTTCCAAAAAATTTCATCTAACAGAACGGGCTGCAGTCAAATTTGCGTAAATCCTGTAGAATTAAAAAATAACACATATACCTCACAAAATCAAATCTTTTTTTACATTAACAGCTGTCAGTACTCAGTTTTCAGAGAAAACCGTACTGGGCAATACTTCCTCTAACGACTGACAACTGAAAGATTTTTCATCCTGTCCAACTTGCTTTGGGCATTCTTTAAAATCGTACTGATAACTGAGTACTGTTAACTGACAACTACTCTTCCTCCTCAACAACAATCCGCTGATTCGCCGCTACATCCCGTAACGTCTGCACGATACCGCTCGGCCACCGGATCACGATCGCATCTACCCGCGTATGATGTGCAAGCCCAAACGCAACATCGGGACTGCTCTGTGAGAGGTAACTATCACCCGCTGTTACCTGCTGCATCTGATGAAGATCACCCGCGCGTACGCTAACGACTGCACCGACACCGTCCCGATTGCTCACCGTGCCGACTGTCCGTACCTGAAGCCAATGCTGACGATTGCCACCCTCATTTCGGAGCAGACTCGGTTTTCCACCGCTGTTAACAACCAGCAAATCCAGATCGCCATCGGCATCGTAATCCGCGACGGCGACACCTCTACCGACACCATAAGCATCCGACTCTCGGAGACCGACAGCCTCCGAAACATCTCTGAAGGTGCCGTCGCCGTTGTTCTCAAGAAAGACATCCGCCTGTCCGTGTGCTTCCCACGATGCCGGATCGATATGTCCCGCTGAGAAAAAGATGTCCAGATCGCCGTCGTTATCCGCATCAAAGAACACCGTCCCCCAGCACGTTTTGCCCAACCCTGACGCGAAAATCCCACTCTGCGCCGATACATCCCTAAAAGTACCGTCCCCGTTGTTGCTATAGAGGACGTTGTTTTCGTCCAGCCAGTTTGTTATAAAAAGGTCCAAATCGCCGTCGTTGTCATAATCTCCCCAAGCGACACCCATACCGCTTCGGATATCGCCAGTCCGACTCCTCGCATCCGGACGGTTCGTATTCGTGAACGTTAACTCACCATCATTCCGATAGAGGATATTCTGGTCGGTATCATTGGCGAGATAGAGGTCGAGATCACCATCCGCGTCGTAATCCGCCGCGCCGACACCGAGCGTCAGATGGAACCCGCCGTTCGCCTTCGCAGCATTCGTCATGTTGATGAACCCGCCGTCCCCTCTGTTTAAATAAAGGAGGTTCGTCTGTCCAAAGAAATCGTAAGGAAAAAAAACCTCATCGCCTTGCGGGACTTTGCTATATTCGATATAGTTGCCGATATAAAGGTCGAGGTAACCATCCGCGTCGTAATCGCCCCATGCGATACCGGCACCGAAACCCTCGTCGCCGATCCCGCCGGCACCAGACGAGAAACGTTTGAACGTACCATCACCGTTATTCCGATAAAAGACATTCGCCTTATAGTTCGTGACATAGAGGTCAGCGTCGCTGTCATTATCGTAATCCGCAAAGGCGCAACCCATCCCCCAACCCGTATCACCGACCCCTGCAGCATCGGTCACATCGCTGAAAGTACCGTCACCGTTATTCCGATAAAGTGCGTTCTTCGGTAGCACAACATCCGGTGCCGGTCGGACAAGCGCACTGTTGACGATATAGAGATCCAATCTACCGTCGTTATCATAGTCCCGCCACGCTGTACCAGAACCGACGAGTGCTGGCACAACACGATGATCAATCCCACCAACGTGCGTAAAGTCGATACCTGACGCTTCAGTGACATCCACAAACCGGATATCGGCTGCAGAGCCGCCCCTGCTTGATATAAATATAAACATAAAAACCGAAATCACAGTTCTCAATCTATTCTGCATTCAGCCGCCTCTCTGTGTACCCGCATCTACCGTCGTGGTTTATAATCCCGTTTTGTTCTATTGCCGTCGTAGTTTGTAACCCCGTTTTATTATTATACACCTATTATACACCAAACCCACCATTAGGTGAATCTTAATTAGTTGTCAGTTATCAGTACGCTGCGCTTTCAGTACTCAGTTAATACTTTGTGGCTGTAACCTTTCATATTCCGACCACAACTCTCACTTCAAGGCACTCTTTAACTGAGTACTGGTAACTGAGTACTGACAACTAACTACTTTTAGTTGCAATTGCCCTAAAAATGTGTTAAAATAAATAGAAGGTAATGTGGTTAAGAGCCAATCTTCGAGTTAGAGGAACTGCAAGTGGAAATGTCTGTCTTAGTACTCAATGCAAGCTACGAAGCGATAAACGTTTGCAACCTCCGGCGTGCCATGAAAATGGTCTTCAAAGGCACTGCACAGACGGAAGAAGTCTCAGATGTCGAAATTCATTCACCAAGCGCTGCTGTGAAAGTACCACATGTCATCCGTTTGGTGAGATATGTTCACGTCCCACGGAGCGTCGTCAAATTCTCACGTCGGAACGTCTTGGTCCGCGACCAGCACACATGTCAATACTGCCGCAAGGAGTTTCCGACCGTGCAACTGACGCTTGATCATGTCATACCGATCTCCCGCGGCGGCGAGACGACCTGGGAAAACGTCGTAACAGCCTGCAAAAAATGTAATAACAAGAAGGGCAGCAAAATGCTCATTGAGACGCGCCTAAAACTTGCACGCCAACCCAAAACACCGTCAATCTTGACGTATCTGCAGCTCAACCGCAATTTCCGCGGGTGCCACCCGTCCTGGAGGAAATACTTATATATCAACTAAACTATGCAAGATCCCGAAAGACTGAAAAAGCGTTGGGAATTCCAGCGCGCCTATCAGAACGGGCGTAAGTATTGGAACCGCAACTTTGTGATATACGTGCTAAATACCGACTTCAATAGCCTCCGGTTGGGAATAACCGTCAGCAAAAAGACCGGAAAAAGCGTCCAGAGGAATCGAATCAAAAGGCTAATCCGTGAGTCGTTTCGGCAATTACGTCCAATGATGAAAACAGGATACGATGTCGTCGTCGTCGGTAGGACATCCGCCGTCCGGCTCACATGTCAGGAAGCACGGAACGCATTGGCGCACCTCTTCCGAAAAGCCGCTATCGTAAAAAAGGATAGATAAAACAGCAGGAAAATCAGCCAGCAGAAGGCACACTACGCACAACAACGATGTTACTTACATACCCGATCCGCTTCTATAAACGCTTTATCTCGCCTCTGTTTCCTCCCTCGTGCCGATTCTACCCCTCATGCTCACAATACGCAATTGAGGCTTTAGAACGGTACGGGATGCGCAAAGGATGCTGGCTAATAATTAAACGACTCGCAAAATGCCACCCTTATCACCCAGGGGGCTTCGATCCGCTCAAATAGCGGACAGTAAAAACATAAGAAACGAGGAGCACCTATCTCAATGGGCGCACGCTATATTCTCGCACTGGTTCTAATGATTGTTGTAATGGTCGCATGGAGCCTCTTCTACGGCAACCGATTCGCACCAGAACCCGATGAATCGGCAACGACCGAACAGACACCCGCGACAACAGACACAGACGAAGCAACCATCGATCCGACAACACAAGCAACAACAGCCGACGGAACCACTGCACCCCTCAGCCCTGATCTCTTTAAACAGGTCCAGGAGAGTCCAGATGATTCGATGGTCAACGTCCAAACCGATAACTATACCATCGTCTTTAACGAAAAACTCGGAATCGCGAAGCAGTGGCGGCTCAATCGGTTTCCTGACCGAGCGGACCCGGAAGGCGTACCTTTGAACTTGATTCCAGAGAGCGCACTCAGCTGCCTTGCACTGAAATTCGGGAGCGCGCAACTCACACTTGACGCACTCCGCGCAACTTGGAAAGCCGATAAATCCGAACTCAACATCACAGGTGAACAGAACGCAGAGACACTCACCTTTACCACAACAATTGGCGACAAATTATGGGTCGCAAAGCAGTTCGTCTTCCACCCCAACACCTATTACGTCGATATGACCATCACTTTCCAGAACGTCTCCGACGAACCGATCCTTATGGGCGGCAACGAACCCGCTAACGGATACGAACTGCAGTGGGGGCGCGGGATCAACGCCGACCTGCTCCCTTATGAAAAGAGGAGCGGGAAACGCGGACGGCACGGAAAGGAAGGCGCGAAGGTTTATATCGGCAACCGCAAACCCGAACGACAACTCAAACCGGAGAGAGCATTAGAGACCGCCCTCTGGGCAGGTATGGATAGCCAGTACTTCAGCGCAATAATGATCCCGGACCCGCAGATCGCAGCGACATATCGGCTAACAGAGACACCGCAGACAAACGCAGCAGCTGATATCACCCTCATCGCACCGACAGAAACCGCAGCACTCGTCGTACCCGCTTTTTATCTGCCACCGCAACAGAAACAGGCGAACGAATTCCGACTCTATGTCGGTCCGAAAGACGATACCATCCTAAAGGCGATAGAAGCACCGAATACACCGGAAACGTCGGAAGCACCGCTAAACCTGTCCAAAATTATTGACTTCGGATTCTTCGCACCCATCGCATGGGGGATGCTCTGGGTGTTCAAAGGTGTTCACAACATCTTCGGGAACTACGGCATCTCGATTATCCTATTGACGGCGCTCGTGAAAATCTTCTCTTACCCATTCACGCACAAGGCGCATAAGTCGATGAAGAAGATGCAGAAACTCCAACCGCAGCTCCTCGAATTGAAGGAGAAGTACAGAGACGACCCGCAGAAACTCAACCGCGCAACGATGCGCGTCTATAAAGAGAACGGTGTCAATCCGCTCGGCGGTTGCATCCCGTGGCTCCCACAAATCCCGATCTTCTGGGCACTCTTCGCACTCCTCGGAAGTGCCGTTGAACTACGCGGCGCACCTTTCATGCTCTGGATTGATGACCTCTCAGCACCCGATACGCTCATCGAACTGCCTTTCACGATCCCGTTAATCATCACACAGATTGACGCAATACGCCTACTGCCGATTATCAACGGTTTGACAACGTGGCTCCAACAGAAATTCGTCGGAAATATGGCACCAGCGACTGACAATATGCAAATGAAGTTGATGCAATTTATGCCACTCATCTTCATCTTTATCTTCTACAACTGGGCATCCGGATTTGTACTCTATTGGTTATGCAACAACGTGTTTACCGTGGCACAACAGTACCTGCAAAACCGCTACACAAACGATGAAGATGAGATTGTCGTCGTCGATGGAAAAAAACGGAATAACCCCAGACAAAAACGGAATTCATAACTTTAAAAAGTAACATACGCCCTCGTTGCAGGCGGGGTTTAGAACCCCGCTTGCAAGGGAGGATGTGTAAGTCCTACTTCATTAACCCCGCCACTGTGAAATAATTGCAGAATCTACGATAAACGAGGAGGACACCACCTGTGCAACACTATATTGAGACCGAAGGCGAAACAGTGGAGGAAGCAATCGAAAACGCACTCAGCGAACTTGAGGCGACACGCGAACAGGTTACAATCGACATCATCAATGAACCAGCAAAAGGGATATTGAGCTTCGGTGCAAAACCCGCGAAAATCCGAGCGACTCTCAAACAAGATGTCTCCGCCGCACCTGAGACGATCCTAAAGGAAATTCTCTCCCGAATGGGAGTTAACGCAAAAGTTGAAGCAGACTATGTTGACGGCAGCACGCACCTGAATATCCTTACCGACAGCCCCGCTTTGCTTATCGGGAAACACGGACAGACCCTCGACGCGATTGAACGTATCCTCAATTGTATCGTCAATAAAGTTTCGCTCGCAAAAAAACGGGTGTTCGTCGATACCGAAGGTTACCGCGAACGACGAGAGGGACGACTCATTGAAATGGCGAACCAGGTCGCAGATAAGGTCAGATATACCGGCAGGGATGTTGTACTTGCACCCATGTCTGCACGCGATCGGCGCGTCATCCATGTCGCACTAAAAGAGGATCGGATCGTCTCTACTTACAGCCAAGGTGAAGGTGATATGCGCCGCGTCGTCGTTACAACACAACGTCCGTAAGGGCAGACGGGGTTTCTAACCCCGCCTTGAACCTTTCATTAACAAAATGAAATTCCACGACACGATCACAGCTATCGCAACCGCACGCGGTGAAGCCGGTATCGGCATCGTCCGAGTCAGCGGAACCCTCGCACTACCGATCGCTACCGAATTGTTCCGATCACCAGGCAAGCAACCGCCGACAGAACTGCTGACGCATACCCTTACCTATGGACATGTCGTCGATACATCGGCATCCGATGCAGTTATTGACGAAGTCCTGCTCGGTGTCATGCGCGCCCCGAAAACCTACACCGGCGAAGACATCGTTGAGTTCAACTGCCATGGTGGAATCGTACCGCTCACCGCCGTCTTGGATCTCGTGGTAAAAAACGGCGCACGCATCGCGGAACCCGGCGAATTTACAAAACGCGCCTTCCTAAACGGAAAACTTGACCTCGCGCAAGCCGAAGCCGTCGCGGAACTCATCGCATCGAAAACCGACCTGAGCCGAAAAATTGCTATTGAGGCACTCGCCGGAAAACTCTCGGATACCGTCAACGATCTCAACGACCGGATCTCAGCACTCCTCGCAGAAGTCGAGGCATCTATCGACTTCCCCGAAGAAGACCTCGATTTTATGAAGGTGGAGACACAACGCAAAACCGCACGCTCGGTTCAGAACGACTTAACGACACTTCTCGAAACGGCTACCGAGGGCAGACTTATCACCGAGGGTGTTAACGTCGCAATACTCGGTAAACCAAACGTCGGAAAATCGAGCCTGCTGAACGCACTCCTCGGAACGACACGCGCAATCGTCACCGACATACCCGGCACGACGCGCGATACTATCGAAGAGATGATGAATATCGGTGGAATCCCACTGAAACTTATTGATACCGCCGGAATCCGAGCCACAGAGGACGTCGTAGAACAACAAGGGGTCGAACGCAGCAAAGCCGTACTTGATAGCGCAGAACTGCTACTGCTGATGTTCGACGCATCGAAACCGCTCAACGATGCCGATCGTGAACTCTTACAGGTCGCGCAAGCGTCAAGAGCGATTCTTATTCTAAATAAGGTTGACTTACCAGTGCTGACATCGTCAACCGAAATCCTCGCACACTGCCCGAAAAAACGGCTCGTCGAAACGGTGATCCCAGACGGCAAAGGACTCGACAAACTGAAAACAACTGTCTCTGAGGAACTGCTCGGCGAAGAATTTGTTATCGGTGAATCGCCGATTGTGACGAACGCACGCCATCAAGAGGCACTCCGACGCGCAAACGAAGCACTCAATTATGTCATAGAGAGCCTCGAAAACGGGATGCCACCAGAACTCGTCGCCGTCGATCTACGTATCAGTCTCGATGGATTCGGGGACATCGTCGGTAAAACTACGACTGAAGATATCCTTGATAGAATTTTTGCCCAATTCTGTGTCGGAAAATAATGTTAAATGAACTTTTATCGCGGTGTGGTGTGTCTATATCTACTTGCAAGCGGAAGACACCGCATCGCAAAGGAGTTATGATTTATGTTAGGCGCAAAACAACAGTGGTGTCCCCGCTGTCAGCGGCACGTACAAACCGAACAGAAACAGTCCACTATCGGTAGACAGAAAGAACTCGTCAGAATTACTGTCACTTGCTTCAAATGTCGGACAACACTATCGAGTAAAACGACCAGCGCAGCCGCACTCGAACAAAACGAGGGCGCTAAAACAGAAGAATAGCGTCCGAAACTTACGTCCTGATTGCTGACGGAAACTGATGGTTTCCGACAGCTATTATTCTAAAACGAATCTAAGGAGAAAACCATGTTTAACTCTGTTTCTCGCCGCATCTCACTCGGTGCTTTACTGTTGGTGGTAGGCACAGTGTTGGCAACCGCCGCACACGCGCAAATCCAATGGAGCGAGTCCGTTGAAGAAAGTCTATCCAAAGCCGCAGAAACCGGAAAACCGATAATGATGGACTTCTATACCGATTGGTGAGGGTTCTGCGATCGGCTGGATGCCGAAACGTTTACAGATGCCCGAATTATCGAGCTCGCGGAGAAATTTGTACCCGTCAAAGTCAACCCAGAGATTAAAGAACGTCCCATCAATGAAGAGACGCGAAGCCGATACGGTGTCACCGCTTTTCCGGCAGTCCTGTTCATTAGTCCTGATGGCGGACTTATCCAGAAGGCTTCCGGGTTCATGCCTCCCGAACAGTTCTCACCGATTATGGAGGCTTCTTTAGAAAAAGAGAAGGTCTTCATGAAGCAGCTCGCTGAACTTGAGAAAATGCCGGAAGACCCAAAACTGAACGCACAAGTCGCACTGACTTATTTTGAACGGATGCAACTGGAAAAAGGATTGCCCTTCAGTGAGAAAGCCATTCAACTCGACCCCGAAAATAGCACAGAGTTGATTCCGAACTTACACAACCAACTCGGATTCGCTTATGCCACAAAGGGTGAAACCGCTCAAGACGCTGAAGAAATGGGAATGTATTATGAAAAGGCGATCCTTCACTTCAAAACTGTGGTAGATGAGTATCCGAACAGCGACCTCAATCAACCCGCACAGTATTACCTCGGTGTCACCTATGCACTCAGCGAGGATTATGACAGTGCCATCTCGGTACTTGATAAATTAGTCAATCATACCGACGATGCTATTATCAAACAGAACGCTGAGGCGATGTTGACCCAAATAAAACAGTTGGCAGGAGCCGACGAGTAACGTCCGCATCTTCCTAACTGCAGGCGGGGTTTCTAACCCCGCCTTAAATCCTCTATAATTCCATCAACGCCATAATCTCCGACTCAGTCAAAAACCGATATTCTCCTTGTGGGAGACAACCCAACCGCAAATTCCCGATCCGTGTCCGCTTCAAACGGATAACTGGATGCCCGACCGCTTTGAACATCAGACGTACCTGCCGTTTCTTACCCTCGTGAATCACTACTTCAAACTGCGTTGACGCTTCACCTCTACTCGTTTTTAAACGTTTAACCTTCGCTGGTGCCGTCTTCCCACTCGGAATCGTGACACCTTGACGCAACCGTTGAATTGCTGTCCCGTTCGGTACCCCCTTCACCCACACCAGATAGGTCTTCTCAATCTCATGGCTCGGATGTAGCAACCGATAGGCGAAATTACCGTCGTTCGTGAAGAGGAGCAGCCCCTCTGTCTCTAAATCCAACCGTCCGACCGGATAAATGCTATCAGGTAGGTCTGCGACGAGGGTCATGACAGTCGGACGGTTCCGTTCATCACGGCGTGTCGTCAAGTAACCCGGCGGCTTGTTCAGCATCAGATAGAGGCGTTCTGTCAGCGGTTCTACCGGCTGCCCCTCAAAGGCAATAATATCCGTCTCTACATCAATCGGATGCCCCGGAACGTAGATAGTCTCGCCGTTGACGGTAACCAATCCCGCACGGATGCTCTTTTTCACCGCCCGACGAGAGGCGATACCTGAAGTGGCGATATATTTTTCAAGTCGCATTGTGTCAATTAGAGGCTTCACATCCGTTTTTTCTCTGCTCCGTCTCTGCAATCGCGTAGACGCGGTCTGGATGTGTGTACCCTTCGAACATAACGTCCTTTTCGTAGTGCATACCGAGTTTCTCTGCGACGCGGATGGAGCGGACATTAAGTGGATCAATGATCGCTATGAGTCGTGGTAGATGTAAAACGTTAAAGGCGTAGTCGCGTACGGCGCATGCCGCTTCAGTCGCATAGCCGCGTCTCCAATACGGGCGCGCCAGTCGGTAACCGATTTCCGTTTCCGATTGTCCGCATACATCGTCAAAATAAAACAGACCGCAATAACCGATCACCGTTTCGCTGCTTTTCTCGATGACCGCCCACGGTCCGATCGGGTTCCCAAGACAAGCACAAATCCAATCCTGTACCCATTCAGGTGTCTGTACGCCAACCCCAAAACGCATCACTTCTGCATCTCCAAAGATACGGTTCATCGCATCCGCGTCGGATTGGCGGAACAACCTAACGATTAACCGCTCCGTTTCGACGATAACCGTAGTCGAGTCGATTATTCCAATATTTGCCATCCGTTCTCTTTCGCGATTTTCCATAATTTCCGGTCAGGGTTGACAGCGACCGGGTGTCCGAACAGTGCCAGTTTATGCGCGTCTGTGTGGTGGTTACCATACGCATAAGAACGACTGAGGTCGAACCCGTGCTCCGCTGCGAGTTGTTCGGCAAGTGTCGCCTTGTTTTTGCCATACGGGTGCAAACTGCTCCGCTGCCCCGTGAACCGTCCGTCAACCACTTCGAGTTCGTGTGCGACCATCAGATCGGTTTCAAAATGCTCGTGAAAGAGACGGACGAGGATAGACAACGAACCCGACATCAGGATAACCGTCCGTCCTTCGGCGCGATGTGCATGTATCAATTCGGAGATGTGCGGCGCGATGCTTGGACGCAGTACCCCAACGAAACAACGACGCACAACCTCGTGAACCTGTTGCACCGCCAAACCACGCAAATAGACTTTGTTCGTTTTCGCCACCGACAGCGACTTAACCTTCAGAAAATGGGCAGCCCATGCGAACAGGTTGGATGTCGGGATATCACCCTGACTGAGTAGCGTTGAGAGAAAAACCTGCTCTGAGGAGGCACGGATAATCGTGCCATCTAAATCAAAGATAGCACAGGTCTTATGTGATGTCATGTTACCTGCTGCCCCAGCGCACGTCGGTACGCTTTCACAGCAGCATCCATGCCGATGTAGAGCGCGTCTGCCATGAGGTGATGCCCGATAGAAACTTCGAGCAGTCCTGTTAATTTCTGCATCAACGGCAGATTATCGAGGTTCAGATCGTGTCCGGCATTGACACCAAGTCCTAACTCGACTGCTTTTGCTGACGCGGCCTCCAACAACCCGAATTCGCGTTGGACCTCCGCCTCCGTTGCTGCCATCGCGTAAGGTGCTGTATAGAGTTCGATCCTGTCCGCACCGATGTCAAGCGTTCTCGCTATCTGTTCGGAGTCCGTACCGCTGAACAGACTCACACGGATACCGGCATCCTTCAAGTCTCTAATGATCGGTTTCAGCAGCTCGCCGTCTTTACGGATGTCCCAAACCGTATGACTGGTAATCTCGCCCGCGACGACAGGGACAAGCGTACATTGCGTCGGTTTCGTACGTAGCACCCTCTCAATAAGGTCGGGTCTCGGATCGCCTTCAATATTGTATTCGATGATCGGTGTTTTTTGGGTATTGATTTCTTTTAATCGTTCGGCGATGTCCTTAACGTCTTTAGGTGTGATATGGCGTTCATCTTCACGCGGGTGGACGGTGATACCTTGCGCACCGGCAGCGACACAAGTATCGACGGCAGTGAGCACATCCGGAATATCACCGCCCCGTGAATTTCTTAAGGTTGCAATTTTGTTTACGTTTACACTTAATGCTATCATTCTCCCTCCATTTCATTTAAATGTTTTATGCTTTTTGAGCTACTATGTTCACAAGAATACCACTGTCTCCAATGTAAAATTTAGGACTTACGCATTCCGTCTTAAAGTCCCCCTGATAAGGGGGATTTAGGGGGTTAATTCCTACTTTTTGCGTCTAAATGCCCAATATTTTCTCAATTTGCGTAAGTCCTGAAATTGCTATAAGCCATTTTTACACTCCGCAAGGCTTGTTTTATGGAAAGATACCCAGCTGCATATACGACTGCGCTATTTTATGAATAGCATTAATAAATGCCGCAGTTCGACAATTCACATTATCATTTTTGTTTCTGTGTTGCATACGGGTCTCACGGAGTTCGTGATAGGCGCGGATCATCGTATCCTGAAGTCCAGAGTTCACCAAATCTTCCTCATCGGCACCGTGTATTAACTGACGTTCATCGTCCGAGAATTGATAGCCGGTCGCTTTTTCAACAGCCTGGAGCAGCGCGCGCTGTGTACTATCTTCAAACCGTTTGCCGAGTCGTCCGAGCTGCACGTGTGAGAGATTCCGAAGCCACTCGAAGTAGGAGACGGTAACACCCCCCGCGTTAAGGTAGGTATCCGGTATAATCATAATCCCGCGTTCTTGGAAGATCGCATCTGCTGCTGGCGTAGTCGGTCCGTTCGCGGCTTCCGCGATAATCGCAGCTTGAATCCGAGGCGCGTTCTCCGCAGTGAGTTGGTTCTCGAGCGCAGCGGGCACCAGTATATCACATGCCCACTCCAACCCTTCGTTTGGATCCTCAATGGAGGTCGCGCCCGGATACCCGCGGATCGACCCAGTTTCCTCACGATACGTCGCGACTTTTTCGATATCAAAACCGTGTGGATTATAGATACCGGCATACCGTTCAGTAATACCGATCACGCTGGCAGCCGCCTCCATTAGAAACTTTGCCGCATGATACCCGACATTGCCGAAACCTTGTACAACAACCGTTTTACCACTCAGACCCTGTGTTAACCCTAACGGTTTCATATCCGCTGCGATGCTGCACGCTTCCTGTAAGCCGTAGACGACACCACGTCCGGTCGCCTCCTTCCGCCCCAGAATCCCGTTCTGTTCGATCGGTTTACCTGTGACGCACGCAATGGCATTAAGTTTATCGGGTGCCATTGTGGCATACGTATCGAAAATCCATGCCATCTCGGTTTCACTCGTCCCGAAATCTGGTGCAGGCACGTCTACCCCGGGGCCGATGTAATTTTTTTGGATCAGTTCGTAGGTATAACGTCTGGTAATACGTTCGAGTTCGCTTAATGAATACTGGTTCCTATCGACTTGGATACCACCTTTCGCACCCCCGAACGGGACATCAACGATCGCGCACTTGTACGTCATCAGTGCGGCGAGTGCCATAATTTCGTCTTCATCAACGAGCGTACTATAACGGATACCCCCTTTCGTCGGGAGCTTATGATGACTATGCTCCGCACGCCAACCGTGAATCGTTTCAATCGTCCCGTCATCTCGCTTCAGCGGAAACGTGAAATGGCAGGAACTATTACAGATCTTTATCTGTTCCAACAAGCCGCGCGGATAGTCAGTGAATCGCGCAGCCCTGTCAAAATCCGTATTCACTTTCTGGAAAAATGAGGGTCTTTCTGCCATAGTACTTCTACCGTTGCCGAATGAATTTTTGCAGACGTGCGTCCGCTTGGACCTCACCAACGTATATATCACCCTGTGAATCTAACCAGATACCGTGTGGACACGCCAAGAATTCGCCCGGGACGGTGCTACCGCGTTCGCTACCCCATTGTGAAATAACCTCACCGTCGAGCGTCATGATACTAACCCGCTGCCCCAACTCAGCGATATAGACGAGGTCGTCATCGTCGATATAGATCGTGTCCGGCTGCAACAGGTCTCCCCACTCCTCAATATACTCGCCGTCGAGCGTGAAGAACTGGATACGGTTGTTCTCCCGGTCGGCAACCATAAGCCTGTTGCGCGGATCGACCCTGACACAGTGTGGCAGATCGAATTCACCGGGACCTGTACCGGGTTGCCCCCACGATTTAATCAGTTCACCATCGGGTGAGTATTTATGGACGCGAGCATTCCCATATCCGTCGCTGATATACATCTCGCCATCGGGTCCGAGTGCGAAATCTGTCGGTAAGTTGAAAGGTTCACCCTCCGCACCCGGGACATCCGGTGTACCGAGCGTCATCAACAGTTCGCCATCTGTCGTGAACTTACGTATGACGTGCGTTTCGCGTTCCGTACAATAGATGTTATCGTCGGCATCAATGAAAATACCGTGTGCGTCCTTGAGGATATCATCGCCCCAGGAGTCAATAAAGTTGCCGTCTCGATCGAAGACGACCATCGGATGTTCACTTCGGCTATAGACATAGACGCGATCCTGCGAATCAACCGCGACAGCAGGAATCCAGCCGAATTCCCAACCCTCTGGAAGCGTCCACCAATTTTCGTGTACAGTATACTGATGTGTTCCTTGTCCAAATACCATAAATTTTCTCCCTACACCAAAAAGAATTGGCATATATTTTAGCAGGTTCATCACGATTTCTCAAGGAAAATTTCGGGGTTAGCCATCAGCCATCTTACGCGAACGGTACTGCAGGCAGGGTTTGCAACCCCGCCTGTGCCAGCTCAATCAACCAAAATCTCATTAAAAAGCGAACGCGTCATCTCCGTCCATTTTCCATAATCCCGCAAAAATGCATCCACAATAGATATGTCTTCCGTCTCCTCATATCCGAGCCGTCGTGCGAGCTGCGCCAGTTCCGTTCGGTTTTTTGGAAGCGCGTCGAGGGCGCGATCGTGAACAATCCGCAACGCGTTCTCGACACGCCGAAGATATAGATACGCCTCCGAGAGTCCATCCCGCTGCGCCGCAGTCAGCACGCCGATGTCGTGTAATTTCGCAATCGCGAGCGGTGTGTTTTGCACACGGACAGACGGTGCTTCTCCACCGTGTACGAGTTGAAGCGTTTGCACAGCGAATTCGATATCGACCAGTCCGCCGTATCCCGATTTGACATTCGCAATCGGTGTCTGCGTTCTGCTGCGTCCTCTGCGTCGAGTCGTAGGTCTCCGAGTGGCTTGCGCCTCCTTCCGTTTCCGTGTGTGTACAATCTGCGCGATCTCTTCAGATGTAAGCGAACCCCCATAGCAGAAGCCGTGCGCGATTTCCAAAAATCGGTTCCCGACACCTTCGATGTCACCAGCGACAACACGCGCCCGCGTTAACGCCTGACGTTCCCAGACCTCTCCGGTGTTATCATAATAATTCTGGTATCCCTCCAACGACAGCGCAATCGCACCCCCCGTTCCGTACGGACGGAGCCGCAGATCGACTTCATAGATACCCATCCCCTGACTACCAGCAAGCCGGTTTACCAACTCCAACCCGACAGCCGCGAAGAACTCTACGTTCGGCATACCTTCTGTCGTTTCGCCGTCTTCCGAATAGACATACATCACATCTAAATCGGAGCTGAAGTTCAGTTCACGTCCGCCGAATTTACCCATCGCAACGATAGCGAAGGTCGCCGGTGTACCGTCCGGGTTCAGAGGCGTTCCGTGTGCCTCGCGAAGTTCGGCTTCAATTTCGAGGGAGATCGCTTGCAACACAGCCTCCGCGAGATCGGAGAGTTCTTCCGTCGTCGTCGGAAGTGTCGCATGCCCGAGGATATTCCTTAAAGCGATCCGCCAAATCTCGTCGTTCTTGTAACGCCGCAGCATCGGAAAGGGTCGCCCCGCTGGTGCCTCCGCAACAATTTGGAACGCCTCCGACTGTTTCTCAGCAAGCGTTTTAGAGCGTTCCACCAACGTCGGCACCGTTAGTAAATCAAAGAGTTCCGGACTCGCAATGAGCATATCCGCGAGGTACAAGCTCGTACCACAGACACGCGTGAGCACTTCAAGCGTTGACGGTTTCTCGGCGAACATCGTGTAGTAACTGCTCCGCGCACCGACCTTATCCGTAAATGCTGAGAGATAGCGGAGTGCCATATCCGGGTTCGGGGATTCACGTAAAACGTTTAAGAGCGTCGGCGCAAGCTTGAAAAAGGTACGTCTGACGCTCGGTGAGAATTGGATACCTTCACCCCCGTTCGCAAGCCGTCTGAGGAGACGCTGCGACTCCCGCACGTTTTCAAAACGGAACGCACTTAAAAACGTCTCTAATTGTTTCGGATCCTCTTCGGAAAGCAGAACGCTGATGTCGAGTCCGTCTTCGGATTCAATCGTCGTTGCCGTAATCTTCTGAAAAATAGCACGCACGCGTTCGGTATGCGTCCGGTAATCCTCCCGAAATGCGACCAACGCATCCCGCTCTGGTGTGTGCTCGTAGCCGACACGTCGCGCAAGCTCACGTTCTTCAGCCTCTCTCTCAGGCACTGCGTATCGCTGTTGATCCGCTTCAACTTGGATACCGTTCTCAACGGAGCGTAGGAACCGATACGCAGTCGCGAGCGCGTCCGCATCTTCTGCGGTCAGCAGCTCGTTATCCTTGAGCGCCGAGATCGCTTCGAGACTGTTATGTGAACACAGCGATTTCCGCTTAGCACCGTGAATCATTTGCAAACACTGCACCGTGAACTCAATATCACGGATACCCCCCGGACCGAGTTTAACATGTTTTTCGAGATTCGCACCTTCACCGACGAGCCGCTCCTCTATTCGTACTTTAGTGCGTCCGATGTCCGCCTTAATCTCGCCGAGCGTGACACCGTCGAGATAGCGTTGATACACAAAAGGTTGAATCATACGGATAAACTCGTCACCAAACGCCATATCGCCAGCGACCGGACGCGCTTTGATTAACGCCTGACGTTCCCACAGGTCACCCCAACCTTCGTAGTAACTTTCGTAACTCTCCATCGAACGGATAATCACACCCGCACTGCTTTCCGGACGCAGACGGATGTCAACCCGAAACACGTAACCCTCCGGCGTAATCTCGCTCATCGCCTTGATGATGAATTCACAGAATCGTGCGAAATATTCGCTATTCTCGGTGCCGGTATCCGTCTTCGCGTCGTCCGAGTACACGAAGATAAGGTCGATGTCCGAACTAAAGTTCAGTTCATAGCCACCGAGTTTCCCCATACCGATAATCGCGAAACGACACGGCGCGTCGCCGTCTTCATTCAGCGGCGTTCCGTACTTCGGTTGCATAACCTGATAGCGTCCGATCTCATAACAGTGTTGCAACGCTGCCTCTGCCAGATTGCTCAACTCCCAAGTCGTCGTCTTGACATCTACCGCCTTAAGCAGATCGCACAATCCGATACGGAGCGTCTCACGCCGTTTATAGCGTCGAAGGACACGCAGTTTCTGATCCACCGAATCGAAATACGAAAGCGATCGCGCAAGCTCTTCGTACATCATCTCGGAAGTCTTCACCGTCCCCATCACATTCGCATCGATGATATCGTAGAAATATTCCGGGTTGCGGATGAGCGTTTCAGACAGGTACCTCGACGCACCAAAACAGAAAATGACTGGATTCAAAAGGAACGGAGCGTCTTGTAGGAGTCGGTAGAGCCATCTACGGTTGAACACGACTTCCGAAAATCGGGAAAAATGGTTTAGGGCGGTTTCTGGGTTCGGTGAATTCAGGGCTGCCGCTAACACAGGGATGACGATTTCTGAAAAGCGGGATTGGGTGTCCGAATCGTCCGTGGCGAGCTCTTGTAGGCTGCGCACGATAGCATCGTTATTCAAGCTACCGGCACGTTCGGCAGCCTCAGACAATATCCTGTGAATCTCTTCTTGCTGACGGTGTGGGAACGGCAATGCTGTATGATCCATCGTTCCTCCTCTATGATGTATATAAGGCTATGATTAATGCTATTTTATCACACTTTTCACCGCCATTGCAAACAGATTTTTCTACAAGGGTATGTGAAGTTTTTGTCGGTACTGAATACTAATTCTCCTTGACTTATATCCCTATCCCTGCTACTATTATCCGCATGCCGCAACTGAAACTTAAATCCAGTCACAAAGCGATCCGCGACTACTACGCCACGCTACAACAATACGAACAGCACGACATCACGCACGAGGGTGCAGTCAGCAACCCGTTCGCGTTTTTGCTTGATGCCTGCGCCAAACAGGTGGATGCTACGCTCGTTCCGCAATACCCGATGCGGACACCAGCAGGCAATCGCATCGTTCTCGATGGCGTGATCCTCGACACATACCGGATCCCCTTCGCTTATTGGGAAGCGAAGGATATGGACGACAACCTCTATCGAGCCGTACAGCAAAAACGGGACGCAGGCTACCCCTTCGATAACATCTTCTTTCAGAACCCAGAGCGCGGTATCCTCTATCAAAACGGGGAACAGGTCTTCGATGTTGATATTACCGATCCGACACGGCTAATTGCAGCACTCCAGTACCTCTTCGCCGCGCCGCCTGCTGCACTTGAAAATTGGCACGCCGCCGTCGCAGAATTTAAGGAGATGGTCCCCGCACTCGGTAAGAGACTCGCAGAACTGATCGCCGAGCAGCACGAAACGAACCCGCAATTCGTGACAGCGTTCACAGATTTCTACCAACAGTGCCGAACAGCAATCAACCCGAACCTCTCCATCGCCGCTGTTGAAGAGATGCTTATCCAGCACCTGCTCACGGAACGCATCTTCCGAACCGTCTTTGATAACCCTGACTTCACCCGCCGGAATATCATCGCACGCGAGATTGAGAACGTCATTGAGGTGCTTATCCGAAACGCGTTCAGTCGTGACGAGTTTCTTAAACCGTTGAACCCGTTTTACATCGCTATTGAGAACGCCGCAAACCTCTGCAAAGACTTCTCCCAAAAACAGCAGTTCCTCAATACCGTCTATGAACAGTTCTTTCAAGGGTTCTCTGTAGAGGTAGCAGATACACACGGCATCGTCTACACACCGCAACCGATTGTAGATTTCATGGTGAAAAGCGTCGAACAAATTCTTGAAACCGAGTTCAATCGGTCATTATCGGATACCGGCGTGCATATCATTGATCCGTTTGTCGGCACCGGTAACTTCATTGTCCGTTTGATGCAGGACCTCCGAGCAACAACGTTGACAGAGAAGTACCAGACCGAACTCCATTGCAACGAAATCCTGCTCCTGCCCTACTATATCGCCAGTTTGAACATTGAACACGAATTCTTTCAACGGACACAGACGTATCGACCGTTTGAAGGGATCGCACTTGCGGATACCTTCGAGCTGCTTGAGGAACGGCAGACGCAGCTTTTCACGCAGGAGAACACGGAACGCGTCGAACGGCAGAAAGCAGCAGATATGTTCGTCGTCATCGGCAATCCGCCTTATAATATCCATCAAGCCAACGAAAATGACAATAATAAGAACCGGAAGTATAAGGTGATGGACACGCTACTGCGGGAAACGTATTCCCAAGACTCAAAAGCGACGAATAAAAACGCACTCTCGGATCCGTACGTGAAAGCGATTCTCTGGGCATCGAAACGGATTGGCAAAGAAGGCGTTGTCGCGTTTGTTACAAATAACGGTTTTCTGGAGGGTGTCGCGTTTGATGGCATGCGAAAGCATCTCGCACAAGATTTCGATGCGATTTACGTTCTGGATTTGGGTGGCAACGTCCGTAAGAATCCGAAGTTGTCAGGCACAACACACAACGTCTTCGGGATTCAAGTCGGTGTGAGCATCAACTTTTTCGTCAAGAAAGGTGCTGGTAGTGCCGATTCAGAATCTGACGCGGAGTCTCCGAAAATTTTTTATGCACGTGTTGATGAATTTTGGCGGAAGGAAGAGAAGTACCACTACCTCAATTCAAAAGCAGATTACCAGAAGGTTGAGTGGCAACAGATAACACCTGACAGACGGCATACGTGGCTCACAGAGGGCCTCCACGCTGAATTTAATACCTTTATTCCGATGGGAAGTAAAATAGCAAAGAGCAGAAAAACGGTAGGAGTCAATGTGATTTTTGACACATTCGGAATGGGTTTTCAAACCAGCAGAGATGCCTGGCTCTATAATTTTAACGAAAACACCCTGATTCAGAACGTAAAGCGAACCAGCGATTTCTATAATGCCCAAGTGCTCAAGTGGAAGGGGGTGCCACAAAATGCACGGAATGTTGATGATTTTGTAGAATATGATGATAGTAAAATTAAGTGGAGCTCAGGCTTAAAACGGAAGCTACAGCAGGGACAACTTGCTGAACATGCCGAGTCAAAACTTCGGATTGCTCTCTATCGACCATTTACGAAAAAGAATTTGTGTTTTGACAGTGTTCTAAATCACCGAATGTCCATGTTTCCCGTCATTTTTCCGACGCATAGTGCAGAAAAAGAAAATCGAATTATTTGTGTTCCGAGTGTTGGCGGGCGGGCTGACTATTGGTGTTATTTAACAAATGTTGTCGCTGATTTGACCATAACCTCTGTAGACCTGAATCAATGCTTCCCGTTCTATACCTACGACGAAGATGGCACGAACCGACGAGAGAACATCACCGATTGGGCATTGGCGGAATTCCGAAACCACTACGGCGATGATACCATCACCAAATGGGACATCTTCCACTATAACTATGGACTCTTACACCACCCCGACTATCGCGAAAAGTATCAGGCGAACCTCAAGCGCGACCTTCCACATATCCCGTTTGCCGAAGACTTCTGGGGTTTTGCGAACGCGGGCAGCGAATTAGCAGACCTCCACGTTAACTACGAATCCGTTCCGAAATATGATGGACTCAAATACATCGAAACGCCGGGGTTACCGATAGACTGGCGCGTTGAGAAGATGAAACTCTCCAGAGACAAGACGCAGCTGAAATACAATGACTTCTTGACGCTTGATGGCATCCCCGCAGCAGCGTCCGACTACCGATTAGGTAACCGGTCAGCCTTGGAATGGATCGTTGACCAGTATCGCGTCAAGACAGACAAACGGAGCGGAATCGTCAACGACCCGAACCGTGCCGATCAACCCCAATACATCGTAGACCTCATCGCCCGCGTCATCACCGTCAGCCTCAAGACGGTGGAGATTGTGGGCAAGTTGCCAGCGTTGTAAACTATTTTGAAAATAAATCTTGATTTGTGATAATTCAGATGATATAATTACCAATACGCAAAAGTAAAAGTCTGGGGATTACTCCCTATTTGGTAGGTGCTATGTATGGAAACGCAGAAGTACATTTATTGGCGAGATGAGGACATGTTTCTTGGCTACCTTGAGGCATACCCCGATTATTGGACGCAGGGCGAGACATTAGCAGCACTTGAGGAAAATCTTCTTGACCTTTATGCTGAACTCACAAGCGGCACGATTCCATGTGTCAGGAAGGTTGCAGAGTTACGGATTGCATGAAAAGACGAGACCTAATTCGTGAGTTGAAGAAAATCGGATGTGTGCTCATTCGTCATGGCGCGAAACATGATTGGTATCAGAATCCAAATACGCGCGTTTCTCAACCAGTTCCTCGCCATAGAGAACTGAAAGATCCCTTAGCGAAGCATATCCTCAAGATGCTTAAGGATTAAATAGGACTTACGCAAAATCGCAAAATTATGCCTATTCCGATGTGGTATAGCACATACCAAGGTGTTGCATAAGTCCTAACTATCTAACGGATCCGATACCGCTCAACCGCGTCCATATCAAGACTGATGCCTAACCCGGGTGCATCTGTCAAATTGATTGCGCCATTAGACAAGTCCATACTACCACCAGAGAGATCGTCAATACGGATATGTGGGAGTTCGTCGATCGGCATCGTACAGTTCGGTATTGTGCATGCCATGTGTGCAGCGAAGGTCGAGGCGACGCATGAACCGAAAGCAAAAATCTGCACCCAGATCGGCAGGTCGGCGGCTTCAGCGACAGCAGCACTCTTCCGCAGTCCGGCGACGTTCCCCGCCGTATTGATAGCATCCACCGCGTCTGCACGGATGTTCCTCAAAATCTCCTGCGGTCCCCCGATATGCCGAGCCACTGGAACCTCCACCTTCTCCCGCATCTCACGATACCAAGACAAATCCTCAAATCGGATCGGGTCTTCATACACCTCAATATTATACGGAAGCAGCTCGTCCGCGAGCCGAAGTCCGGTCTCCAAGTCTCCGAATTCTGTGTTCGGATCGACGCGAATCTGGAAATCCGGTCCGCACGCTGCTTCCGTTAAACGTGCCGTTTCGACGATAGTCGCCTTCCGTGCCTTGAGTTTATGCACGCGGAAACCGAGATTCGCGGCGCGTTCCGCCTCCGCCGCTGTCACTTCCGGCGGCATCGGTGGCGACCAATACGCGAGTTCTACGCGATCCCGATGTTTCTCACCTATTAACTTATGCGCTGGCACCCCCAACGCCTGTCCCGCCAAATCATAAAACGCGGATTGGAAGGTGAACGATTCAGACGAAAGATCGATATCCCAGAGGTTTTTGCCGACGTATCTTTCAGCGATGGCATCGGCTTGATCCGTGATATTACTATTCAGCGAATTGCTCTCACCCAACCCTGTCAGACCTTCATCTGTGTGTACCCAAACTAATGTCGTCGGATATTCCATCTCCCTGTGTTCTCGGATCGCAGGAATAAAAGGGATGGAAACGGTGCGGTATTCAATGCCTGTGATTTTCATCTGTTTATCTCCTTGTAGGTTTATCGATAAACTTGCTTAGGAGAAATTGTTTACAAAATAGTAGCACATTGAATAAAAAGAATAAAGAAAATTAAACCTGAGCCCTAATAACTAATTGCTGACGATTTCCGAAGACTGACGGCTAATGACTACTGGCTGACGGCTGATGGTTTCCGATGGTTCCGATGGCTAACTGCAAAATCCTACTTGCTATTAACGTCACACTGTGCTAATATACCCTAAAAGTTTCAAAGGAGATACACGATTATGTTTAAACTCGGCGTTATCGGCGACGAAGTCTCACAGGACTTCGCCACCGTTGTCAATTTTGTGAAAGATTTCAACCTACACTCTATCGAAGTCCGGTCTGTCTGGGATAAACTCCCGCATGAACTTACCGACACCGACATCGACGAGATGAAGCGTCTGCTCGACGGCACCGACATCGAAATTATCGGCGTTGCGTCCCCATTTTTTAAATGCGATATGGACAACGCTGAAGAACGGAAAGAACACCTCGATATACTCAAAGGATGTATCCGTACGGCAAAGGCGTTTGATGTGAACCTGATCCGTACCTTCGTCTTCTGGGATACCGGCGAGACCGAGGAGCGTTGGGACGAAGTTATCGCTGCTTACGACGAACCGCGTCGGATTATAGATGGTGAAGGCATCGTCCTCGGTATGGAAAACGAATCCACAACCTCGCTCAGCACTGCCAAACTCACAGCGAAATTTATTGAGCAGATTGATTCTCCGAACATTCGAGGTATCTGGGACCCTGCCAACGAAGCGCATGCAAAGGGCGGCGAAACGCCATATCCTGATGCATACAATCGCATGAAACCGACGATGATCCACGCACACCTCAAGGACGCAGGTCCGAACCCCGATACCGGTGAGATAGAATCCGTTCCCGTTGGAGACGGTGTCATCGACTGGCAAGGGCAGCTCCAAGCCTTTATTGATGATGGCTATGAAGGGCATCTCTGCCTCGAAACACACTGGCGACCCACACTCAAAATTGACGATGCCATCCTCAATAGACCGGGCGGACAAGCCTTCTCCGAAGCCGGTGAAGAAGCCTCCCGTATCTGCGTCGAAAAATTAATGGCGATGATCGAGAACTTAAAGCAATAGTTTTTCCATGTTTAACCGCAAGGAAAATGTAAAAAATGAAGATAACAGCAGTTCGTACATCTCTTTACGACATCCCGCCGCAAGTCGAACGTGTCGATGCCATTCAAACCTTTGTCTCTATGGAGTTCCCCTTCATCGAAATAGAGGATGAAGACGGCGTTGTTGGCACCGGATTCTCCTACACCATCGGCAAGGGGGGCGAAGCGATCAAACAGATTATGGATGCCTACCTCACGCCGATCCTCCTCGAAGAGGATGCCGCCAACATTGACCGCATCTGGAATCGGATGTGGATGGAGACGCACTGGGTCGGCAGAGGCGGTATCGTCGGTTTAGGCATCGCAGCGGTAGACATCGCACTCTGGGACCTCATGGCAAAACGTGCCGAACTGCCGCTTTACCAACTTCTCGGCGGCGCGAAATCCGAAGTCCCCGTCTACAACACAGATGGCGGATGGCTCCATCTCTCCGAAGACGAACTCGTCAGGCAGTCCGTGGAATTCGTCGAGCAGGGGTTCAAAGGCATCAAGATTAAAGTCGGGCGCGACAGCCTCCACGAAGACGTGGAACGGATCTTCGCCGTCAGGAAAGCCATCGGAAAAGAACCCTACCTCATGATTGATGCCAACATGAAGTGGAACGCACGAGAAGCCATTCAACTCGCATGTCGTGTCGAAGAAGCCGACCTCTTCTGGTTCGAGGAACCCATTGAGGCAGATGATGTGGATAGCCACGTCGATTTGCGAGAGAAAACCACAATTCCGATCGCTATCGGTGAAACAATTTACAATAAATACGTCTTTAAGGAGTACATCGCACAAGGCGCAGCGGACATCTTACAACCCGATGCTGTCCGGGTCGGTGGCATCTCTGAGTGGATGAAGGTTGCGCATACAGCAGAATGCTTCGGACTTTCTGTATCCCCGCATTTCTTGATGGATCTACACGTGCATCTCTCCGCAGCGGTACCGCATTCGCTCTTTGTGGAATACATCCCATCGTTTGATCCGGTGCTTGAGGATACCTTAGTGCTTAAAGATGGTCACTTCTCGCCACCGGAACGTCCCGGACACGGTATTCTGTTCGATAAAGAGAGACTTGCCGTGTACCAAATATCGTAATTAGACTTCGGTAAGAGAATTTTATAGGTTAAGAGGCTTTTGTTAAACAGAAGCGCGCAGCCCGTAAGCGTAGCGGAGGGCGGATATACGGAAAGGCATGTCAATACCCAATCCCATCTGACCGAACCGCAAGGTAACTCAAAAATATGAAACTTGAAAACCGTATCGCAATTATTACAGGTGGCGGACGCGGCATCGGTCGCGCAACCGCCATCGCATTCGCTAAAGAAGGTGCCGATGTCGTTCTCGCCGCACGGACAGACACCGAGATAACGGCTGTCGCTAAAGAGGTAACACAACTCGGCAGACGCGCACTCGCTATTACAACCGATGTCCAGTCGAAAGCCTCTGTTGATGCCATGGTATCTCGGACGCTTGACATCTTCGGGAAGGTAGACATCCTCGTCAACAACGCAGGTGTAGCGATCCACAACCCGATCCCGAAGATCCGAGAAGAAGATTGGGACCTGACGATGGCAGTCAATCTCAAAGGCGTGTTTCTCGGCACACAAGCCGTCTTCAGCCAGATGTGTGAGCAGAAGTCCGGACACATCGTCAACGTCTCCTCAGTCTCCGGAAAATTCGGACATAATAACGGTGGTGCATATTGTGCCTCCAAATTCGCCGTTATCGGGTTCACCGAGACAACGAACAACGAGGGGAGACCGCACGGCGTAAAAGCCTCAGTCGTCTGCCCGGGACCTGTAGATACAAAGATGCGCCGCGATAACCATCCTGACGATGTGATTGAAAACCTGACGCTACCAGAGGATGTGGCAGATTTAATCCTGTTCCTTGTGACGCAACCACCTCGCGCACATACGCTTGAAACCGTTATCCGAACACCTTTGATGTAAAATATTAAATTTACACCTACCTTTCAAATCCGGTGCGGTTAGGAAACCGCACCTACCGGAATTTATAGTTCAGATGTTTATTGATTCGCATGCACATATCCAACTCTCGCAATTCAATCGCGATCGCGATGCAGTGTTAGCACGCGCGAACGAAACAGGCATCTCCAACATCCTTGTTATAGGTTTTGATATGGAGACGAGCCTCGGCGCGGTAGCACTTGCAGAAGTGCATACACATATCTATGCTACTGTGGGGATGCATCCACATGACGCAAAAGACTTGACCCCGGATATCCTGAAAACCTTTCGTGAACTCGCCGAACACCCGAAGGTGATCGCACTCGGTGAGATGGGGTTGGACTACTACCGCAACCTCTCGCCGCGCCCTATTCAGAAAACGGCGTTTGAACAACAGCTGGACCTCGCCGAAGAATTGCAGATGCCGATCGTTATCCACAACCGCGATGCCTATATGGACATCCTACCTATTTTGGAAGCGCGGCAGGGACGAATCCGAGGCGTGCTGCACTGCTTCACCGGTGATGTCGAGTTGATGCAGCGGAGTCTTGCGATCGGATTCCATATCGGCATCGGTGGCATTGTGACCTATCCGAGTGCCAAAGATATCCAAGCCGTGGCGCGAGATGTCCCTGAGGATCGACTTTTGATAGAAACCGATTGTCCGTGGCTCGCTCCGCAATTCCGACGTGGCAAGCGGAATGAACCGGCGTATGTCCGCGCTATAGCAGAAAAGATTGCCGAACTCCGCAACACCTCCATAGAAACAATCGGTGAGGTAACGACGAAAAATTTCCAAAAACTTTTTGCATCTTAACGCGAGACTCTGTTTTCTATTTCTTGGAGAATCATCATGGAAGGAAATAACCGGCTATCGGTCGCAATGTCCAGATTACGCAAAACGGCTCCCATCTTCTGTTTATTGCTTTGTTGTCTTCCGCTGACGACGTTTTTCGGTTGTGCGATAGGAGCTACTTTTGAGACGGTGGGATTCATGAAGGGTATGACAACGCAGCTTAAGGAACGAGAAGCGTCTTTGGTGGAATTGGCAGAAAAACCTCTCATAGAAAGTCAAGAAAAACTCCTCACCGAACTCCTTCACGAAGAAGATAGTTTGGATACTGTTTTATCGAGCCAAGCGTATTTGACTTATCTGGAGGAGCAGGTCGGTACAGTTCATAAAGATTATCCGACGTATCTTGCCGCAGTTCCCACCACTGAACAGAAATCAGATGCCACGTTCACGCTTAAAGAGATTCTTCCCCCAGAGGCGACGGATGAGCAAATCCAAATCTGTGCAGATTCCTATTTCCAATTCCGTGAACTGATTGTGAACGAACCCGATATTACCGCCGACTCAGAGGAAATGAAACCCTTCATAGAGGAGCACTTAGTCCGTCCGTTAATGGATACGTATCCATCAGACATGTCTGTTTCCGAGTTTACGACAGTGATGCAAATGGGAATGGTGCCGGGTCCTATGGCTATAACGGATAGGGATGCCTATCGTCAAATCTGGCTTGAGCAGCTGGAAGTTTACGGTTCTCGAGAAGGACTGCTGCGTTGTGCTATTTTAACGCCTGGCGAATTTGCTTTTACGCGTTCATTGTTTCAGGATATTGATGCCTTTGAAAGCTGGATTAAACAACCACCCGAACAAAAGTGATTCCTGAAGATAGAGCTATGCTTAAGAGATAAATTTTTTTCATAATGAGACATCTTAATCTCCGTATGTATGCGATGGTGCTTGCGCTTGTCTGCGTCTGGGTGATTTTCACACTGCTGACCAGCGGCACCTTTCTCAGCACTCGGAACCTATCGAATCTTTCCCGCCAAGCCGCCGTCACAGCGATCCTCGCTGTCGGCATGACGCTGGTCATCGTCTCTGCCAACATTGACCTCTCTGTCGGTTACGGTGCCGGGTTGCTCGGTGCAATCGCAGCGATTGTGCACGTGCGGTGGGGACAATCAATTCCGGTGACACTTCTCGTTGTTATCTGTATCGGAGTCCTGATAGGGCTGATGCAGGGGTACCTCGTCGCGTATCAGCGGATCCCGGCGTTCATCGTCACGTTGGGCGGGTTCCTGGCATATCGCGGCTTGATGCTTGCATTTACCAGAGGCGAGACCATCCTGCTTCCTGACAATTGGCTTAAGGCGATCGGAAACGCCTACCTCTCCCCGACACTCGGATGGGGACTTATGGTTATTGGTGTCAGCATCAGTGGGTATCGCTTCTATCGGCAACGCGTCGCGCGGTTACAATACGAAAACCCAGAGCAAACGTCTCTATTGATGTTCCTATTGAAAATCGCTGGGATATCGGCACTCATCGTCGTGTTCATCACCGTGATGAACGCTCACAAAGGGGTCCCGTTTCCGGTCTGTATTCTATTTGGGTTGGCGTTTGTGTTTCATTTCATCGCCAACCATACCCGATTCGGACGTTACGTCTACGCAGTTGGTGGCAATGCGGAAGCGGCGTATCTTTCCGGAGTCAACGTGCGCGGTGTTACGTTGCGTGTCTTTGGGACGATGGGTGCGTTGATGGCGATTGCTGGTGTTGTCATGACCGCACGGGTGGGAAGTGCGAGTCCAGAAGCCGGAAGGTTGTTGGAGTTAGACGCTATCGCTGCGTGTGTGATCGGAGGTGCCAGTTTAATGGGTGGACGCGGGAGCATCTTCGGCGCAATCTTAGGCGCGTTTGTCATGGAGAGCTTGAACAACGGCATGAGCATGGCAAATATGGATGCCTCGTGGCAAGATATTATCAAAGGTGTCGTACTCGTCGCAGCCGTCGGTTTTGACATGGCATCACGACGGCAGTAAAATAAAATATCAGTTATTTTCATTTTTTTAAACCCTTTTCCCAAAGATTCCCCTCTTTATAACTACAGTCTAATTGGCAAAACCTAATTGGGAATTTATCTATGCGATACGATTCATCAACGTATACAGATCTGACAGATGAGCAGCTCATCCGGCGCGTGCGAGACGGAAACGAGGCAGCATTTGCGCAACTCGCATCCCGCCATAGTTCGCGGATTTGGCAAATGGTCGTCTCACACTCCCGCCAAATTCGAGATGCTGAAGAGATCTTTCAAGACATTTGGGTGGCAGTCTGGCAAAACATCGGCGGTTTACGCGAGGTCGGCAGCTTCGGGGCTTGGCTCCGAAAAATAGCCTACACCACTTGCAGAAGGTACTACGCCGCGAAGTCACACAACAGAGGCGAAATCCTTCAGAGCGCGGAGAAACTCGCAGAGACGATTGATCGCGATGTGCTTGCCCATACTCGGGAGATAGAACTCCGCACGGCTGTCACAGAAGCCGTGCATCATCTACCGGAACGGGTCCGCGCCGTTGCAATGTTGTACTATTTAGAGTTGTGGACTGTCAACGAGATCGCTGAAGAGCTCGGTTTGGCGGCAGGTACCGTCAAGACGAGACTCCGCCAAATTCGCGCACTTTTGCGCGAGGAATTTGGCGTTGAAGAAATTAAGAGGGGAACAACGATGACAGGTAAAAAAGAGGTATCCAAGCCGGTACGAGACAAACTTAAAATTTTCGGGGTCGGCGATGCCGGGGGCAACGTCGTCAAACGGATGATAGCGTCCAATTGGAAAGAAGTGGAATTTTATGCTGTGAATACCGATTTAGAAGCACTCCGCATGTGTGAAGGCGCGACACAGATACAGATCGGCGTTGACACCACGCAAGGATTTAGCGCAGATGCGGATCCTGAGATCGGTAGAAGTGCTGCGGAGGAAAATCTGGACACGCTTGACGCTGCGCTTGCAGACGCACGTCTGGTTTTCGTTGTCGCAGGCATGGGGGGTGGAACGGGGACAGGTGCCGCACCCGTGATTGCATCCGTCGCACGAGAACACGAGGCTTTGACAATTGGTGTTGTAACGATGCCTTTTGATTTTGAGGATCAACGCCGCACCGAACAAGCAGAATACGGGCTCCACGAGTTACAAGAGAATACCGATGCCGTTATCGTGGTACCGAATCAGAGGCTTCTCGACACTGTCGATGTTGAACCTTCACCGAGCGAAGCGTTCCATCTCAGCGATGAGACTGTACTACGCGGTGTCAGAGTTATTTCTGAAATTATTACGGACTCAGGAGACATTAACGTTGACTTTGCCGATGTGCAGCTCATCATGAAGGAGGCTGGCACGGTGGCGATAGGCGTGGGGCAGGCGCGGGGTGAAAACCGGGCACAAACCGCTATGGCACATGCCGTCTCGTCACCGCTCTTAGACGGAAAAAAACTCGGCGATGCCCCTGGGGTGATTACTAACATCAGCGCACCACCAGACTTTATGATGAATGAATTGGATGCAGCGATGACCGTCATTAAAGATGTCGCGTCCGACGCAATAATTATCTTTGGGTTGCTCTATAAAGATGGCGAGTCTAAACCTGAAGATACCGTTGATGTGACTGTCCTCGCAACAGGAATTGGCGGACAAAGTGAACCTACTACGCCACTTTCCACTCGCCAGGACGGGACCTCTCCTGACAGCGGGACTTCTACTCTTTCCAAAACCGCTTCCGAATTTGTGCATCTACATAACCATAGCGAATATAGCATGCTCGACGGCGCGTGCCGCATTTCGGATATGGTGGATTGGGCGGTTACGCATAGCGTTCCGGCTGTTGCACTGACCGATCACGGCAATATGTTCGGCGCGTGGGAACTCTACAACAAAGCGACGGATGCCGGTATCAAACCGATCATCGGCTGTGAAGTCTATGTCGCCCCCGGTAACCGAAAGACCCGTGCCCAGGATCAGGACGGTCCCTATCACCTCACGCTGATCGCCGAGGATGCCACAGGTTACCAGAACCTCTTGGAATTGGTGTCGCTTGGGTATACAGAAGGGTTCCATCGCAAGCCTCGGATTGACATGGAAATCCTGCGCGAATACCGGGATGGAATTATCGCGCTAACAGGGTGTATCCAAGGACAGGTGCCGCAACTCATCTGTACGAATCGCCGCGACGAAGCGATCCAAAACTTCAAAACGCTGATGGAGATCATGGGAGAACACAATCTCTACGTTGAAGTGCAGAACCACTACATCGACAAGGAACTTGAGGCGTATCCGGTGATGGTGCAGCTGGCGCAGGAGTTCAATCTTCCGCTTGTCGGCACAAACGACTGCCACTACCTCCGCAAGTCCGACCACGGCATGCACGATGTACTGCTCTGTATTCAGACGAAGAAGACCGTCAACGACCGAGACCGGGTTCGGTTCGACAATCACTTCTACTTTAAAAGCGTTGACGAGATGCGGGAGGCACTCAAAGATTATCCGCCGGAGGCGATCAGCAACACACTTGAAATTACGAATCGGTGCAATCTTGAGCTCGACTACCAACGCGACCCAATGCCGAAATATAAGGTCCCTAAAGGCTACACGCACGACAGTTATCTACGAGAATTGTGCTACCGAGGCTTACGCGAGAAATACGGCGAACTCTCTGAACCGATCCAGCAGCGGATGGATTACGAGCTAGATATTATCAAACAGACTGGACACGCCAACTATTTCTTGATTGTCGGCGATTACGTCAACCATGCGCACAAACAGGGGTACCCGCTCTCTGCCCGCGGTTCTGCCGCTAGCAGTCTCGTGCTGTATGCACTTGATGTGATTAGTTTCAATCCGATGGATCACGGGTGTCTGTTTGAACGATTCTTAAATCTTGAACGTCTTGCACACCCCGATATTGATATCGATTTCGCCGACCGCGCCCGTGAGTCTATCATTGAGTATCTGGCGAAAAAATACGGCGCGGATTCCGTCGGTAAAATCGCTACCTTTGCAACATTGGGGGTGAGAGCCGCTATCAAGGATGTCGGTCGGGCACTTGAAATGCCGCTTGAAAGGGTCAAGAAATTAACGGAGTTGATTCCAGGGACCCCCGGAATTACGCTTGATGAGACTTTGGAACAGGTACCGGAATTCCAAGCACTCGCTGAACTCCCGGAGAACAGAGAGTTGATTGAGATGAGCAGAGCCGTTGAAGGTATGAAACGGCACGTCTCCTGTCATGCCACCGGAATCGCGGTTTCAGACGGTCCCCTGACAAATTACGTCCCGCTCTTCAAGGATAAACACGACCAAGTGGCAACGCAGTTTGAAGGTAAAGCTGTTGAAGATGTCGGTATCGTCAAGTTTGATTCCCTCGGTGTACGGAGTCTTAGTGAAGTACACGACTGCCTCCAGATGATTAAGGCGAATCACGGCACCGAGATTAAACTCGAAGAGATTCCGTTCGACGATAAGGAGACCTATTCACTGATCGGGAACGGTCTTATTGCCGGTTTATTCCAGTTAGAGACATCTCCGGGCATGTTTCGAGTTGTCACGGAACTCAGACCCGACAATTTTGAAGAATTCTCAACAATCGCCGCACTCTATCGTCCAGGTCCGCTACAAGCTGGTGACCTGCAAGACTACATAGATCGGAAGAATGGCATCCAAGCGATAGTATACGGACACCCTTCGTTTGAGGGAGCACTCAGAAGCACCTACGGTGTCTGTATCTATCAAGAGCAGGTGATGCAGATCGCTCACGATGCGGCAGGCTTTACATTCACTGAGGCAGATGTCTTCCGAAGTGTAATAGGGAAACGGAATGAGGTATTGATTGAAGAACAGCGTGAAAAATTCGTTGCGGGTGCGATCAAAAGAGGGTTCGCTAAAGCGGAAGCAGAAACGATATTTGAATTGCTTGAACCGCTTGCCCGATACGCCTTCAACAAATCGCACGCTGTTGCGTATTCTATGTTGGCATACCGTATGGCGTACCTGAAGACGCACTATCCGCGTGAGTTCATGGCGGCGATAATGACAGGTGAGTCAGGAAATGCCGAGAAAATCGCACGCTACCGCTCCGAATGTAAAAAACTTGCCGATTTTCTGGGTGTAGAGATTAATCTGCTCCCGTTAGATATTAACAAGAGCGAGAAAGGTTATACAGTCGAAGGTAACGGTATCCGTGCTGGGTTTATTGCTGCTGAAGGGGTCGCAGATGAAATAATAGATGAGATTTTAGCCGTGAGAAAATCGGGTGGTGTTTTCATTTCACAGCAAAATTTCCTATCGCGGGTAGACAGCGTAGCTGAGCGGGGTATGGCGAGTCTCGTTGAAAGCGGCGCGTTTAGTGCTGTCTAAATTCTGATGTTCAGTTCCTGCAGGCGGGGTTTTCAACCCCGCCAATTCCTATAAAATGACGGATACAGATCCGAGGCTATCTTGCCAGATTCCGTGCCTCTTTGAACTTCTCTTTAGCAAATTGTCCCCATTCTTTCATTTTCTCGTTTCGGATTTCCGGATCATTCCAAGCACCATTCGCCAATTCCATCGCCTCTGCTTCAGTTATCGGCATCTTCGTTAGGACCGCAATCGCCGCCTCCCGCTTTGCTGGGTCTTTACTCTTCTGAATCGCTTTCCACGCATTGACGAGATCCTTATGTGAATCGATAATCAGGATGCCGAAAAGATCGTTGACGATGTTCCATCGGGTCCCGCCTTTATCTGAATCGTATTGAAACGGGGAACCTTCCATAGCGAACGGATTTGGAACGATACATCTTTCACCGAGTTTCTCATAAAGTGCCGGCAGTACGCTCGCGCGATTTAGACCGCCTTTCCATTTAGGTCCCTCAGAATCCGTATCGCGGAGCATCCAGAGTTTTTGGGCATCTTCCGATAAAACGAATTCGAGAAACTTTTCCGCAACAGCTATATTAGGCGCGCCTTTAAGGATAGCGATGGGGTCTGCCGTGACGACCGCACCGTCAGCCGGAACAACGTATTTGATCTTATCCGCACCGACAACAGCGATTTGACCATACGCATAAAAGTCAATTGCGAGTCCGTAGATGACCTGTCCTGCGACAACATCTGTCGGGATGGCGTTAGCACCCGCGGAGAAAGCGCGGACATTGCCGCCGATCTTTGTCAGGAGCGCGAACCCGTCTTCCCACCCAAGGGTTTGAAGGATGATCTCATAGACCATGTGTGCGGAGCCGCTCTCTCTCGGATCTGCCGCACCAATTCTCCCGACCAATTCCAAGTTACCCAGGTCCGTCCATGTCGAGACTTTCGGAAGCTGCAACAACCCCCGGAGTTCCTCATTGTACATGATACCGAAACTTGATAGTGCTGCGCCGTACCAACGGTGTTCGGCATCGTAGAGCGGAATCCCCTGAAACGATTGCATCATCTGCTCAAGTTGTATTCCGGGAAGTTTGTAGGCATGAAGCCAGCCCATGTTCGAGAGGCGGAGATAGTTATCAGTGCCGCCGCCAAAGAAAATATCGATACCGATGCCATCCGGTACGCGTTTAAATTCCGATTCAATGAACCGATAATTTGAAGAAGTACCACCGACATCTCTCCAGTCGGTTTTGACGGTTCTGCCTGTCTGTTTATGATACCAATCCTCGAAATTTTTACCGAATTCGGTTTCTATGCCTTCATGATGTGGGGAGATAATAATGAGTTCGTCTTGAGCGAGTGAGAGAACCGGGAGCGCTAAAAGACATAATGTTATCGCCAGGACCAGGGGCTTAAAGTCGGACATTTTTTAATACTCCTTTTGCCATAGATTCAGTAATACGCAGTTAAACATGATTTATAAGTCTTACGGTGAGAGCGTTGGTTCTTGATGAAAGATAAACAGGGACGGGTTCATCCACCTTTCTTTTTCTATATCATAAATACCGTAGTGGAGATGAGCCCCCGTGCTACGGCCAGTATTCCCGACGTAGCCGATAATCTGACCACGTACGACTTCTTGATTAACTTTGAGACCCTCAGCATAGCCTTGCAAATGGGCGTACAAAGTTTTATACCCCGATGTTTCATGGGTGATCTCAATTGTATTTCCCAGATAGCCCTTCTTTCCGACGTGTACAACTGTGCCATCGGCGGCAGCGATCACAGGAACGCCAGCGCGGGTTTTAATATCCAACCCTTGATGAAATTCACGATTTTGCGTTAACGGGTGGTTCCGCCATCCGAAGTGCGAAGAATACCAAAAAGCGTGTCGCTCCCCGTTTTCTTGTTGGAGTTTCACCGGAAGAACCAAAGGATAACCGAAAAGCTGTTTTTGATATGCGGTGATATAGTTATAGAGCACCCGCAGCTCCTCTTTCAAGATACTCGGTGTCAGCTGCTGCTCCTCCTGGGTATCAGGGGCGGCATCGGTGAACGCTGATATATCCGTCTGTTGAGGCTCGGATTCTCCGGGGGACAAAGTAGTATTCATCTCGCCGCCTTGTCCGAGTATCCCTAAAGCCTCCTGGATCTTTTCTACCATCTGCCGAATGTCGCCCATCTCCTTATTAACGGCAGCAAGTTCCGATTCAACTTGGCGTTTTTCTTGCGTTAATTGTTGAACTTCTTTATTCATGCGCGTCTGTAATTCGTTTTCAGTACTGACTCTCTGCCGTTTTTGGAAGAAGCCGTAACTAAAACCGCCAAGTGCCGCAAAGAATAGACCCAGGATAATGCAGGATAGCAGCAGTAGAAGACCTCGACCGATCACATGCTGGCGGACAGAATTTTTCTGAGATGACATGATAATAAGCGTATACATCTAACAGATTCTCCTTTCCAATAAAGCTTATGCAAAACATCAGCATTCGCTTACAAAAATTGGAGATTTATGCTGCCTAATTCACCTCACAGGAATGAACCGTTTTACAAATGCGAAACGATCGCTGGCATTTTCCAGATGAGGATGATAATGGCACCAAGTAGGATGAGATACCACACGATCAACGTTCGGACGCGGGTTCTCTTGAAAATGTGACGGCGTGGACGTTTCAATTGACTCACTTAACCTTTTTTACGTTTTTTGCGTAGCCCGAATTTGGGAGATTCCGTATTTGAAAACTGCCTCTACATTAAATTCAACGTCTTTATACACAACTTTCTCACCTTTTTGTGGTAAGTGTCCGAACAACATCAGGACAAAGCCACCAATCGTATCACACTGATCTGTGGGGATTCGGATGTCTAAGACTTTATTAACATCCGTAATTAACATGCGTGCATCGATCCGCCAGTCGCTTGCTCCAAGTTTTTCGATGTGAGGTGTAGTCCGTTTGCGATTAGCCGCGACCTTGCCTATAATCCGCTCTAAAATATCTATCAATTCTACGATCCCGACGCAACTGCCGTGTTCGTTAACTACAATCGCGATCGGTATCTCAGATTGTCGCAGTTCAGCCAATAAATCCGTAGCACACTTCAGAGCAGGTACATAATTCACATCTTTCACGAATGATGATAAATCGTTGTCGTGGTCGTCGCTTGCAAGTACCTCCATTGCATCAACGACTCCGAGCAATTGATCGACGCGGGCATTATAAACGGGGATGTAATGATAGTTGGAAGCGCGACAAAGTGTGAGAACTTCAGAAGACGATGATTCCACTATCAGCACGGCTGCTTCTGATAATGGCAACATCACTTCTTGTGCTGTCAGCGTTTGCAACTCAAAAATTGCACTGAGTAATTGTGCCTCAGAGTCCGAAAACGCCTCAATATTTTCCAGAAGTAACTGGACAAGTTGTTCGCGAGATGGGGTCGCCTGCCGTCTCGATTTCCCAAATTTGCGGGACTTGGCTGCCTGTCCGTCATACGCAACAAGCGGCTTAGGTGTAACTAATTCTATGTTCCCACTGTCCGGCTTTCTAACGACAGGCATGGGACCCTCTTTTTCTTCCGAAGGGGGTTTGGTAATCTCGTTCATAGTTCAGACCCTAAAATCCAGAATGTTGTGAATATCTTAGTAACTTGGGTTGTATTAGGACATGACAAATAAAAAACACTTTTTATTTATTATGTCATAGTGAGTCAAATTATACGCAAATTCAATTTTTAACACAACGCAAATCTGATTTCAGTAGGAAATTCTATGGATTTACAAATGGCACCTTGGGTTAAGATCTACCATAAGTCTCGGCAACGAGCGTCAGTTCCGTTTTACCGCCAAGCCCAGCGACGACAGGGAACGTTTTTTCAGCAGGCTTCCCGTCTTTTGGCGTATATCGCACTTGCGGGGGGAAGTAGGCATACAGTGCTGTATTCCGAGGATGCGGTGTCGTATTCGGACCAGAACCGTGTACCATTAAACTATGGAAAAACAGCGCGCTTCCCGCAGAAAGTGGAACATCCATCTGCTGTGCCCCAACATCTTTGCGATCTGTGAGTTCTGCACCCTGTTCCCGTGCGATATTGCCCCACGACTGCATACCCCAAAGATGACTCTTCGGAATCACCTTGAAACAGCCGTTCTCCGGTGTGGCATCGTTAAGGGCGATACTCACGGTAACAAGATTCGGCGGGTCCATCGGCCAATAGGCGGAGTCTTGGTGTAAACCGTGTGAGGAGCCGTGAAACGCAGGTTTGAACATCAAAGTACTTCTAAAAAGTAGGAGATCAGCGGAACCTGTGAGTTCTTGGAGTACTTCAATAAGTTTCGGGTGCTGTGCGAGATCCCGGAACACATCCGAGTACTGCCGTGTATTTTCTGCTTTCCGTAGCACCGGCAGATTATCGCCTTGTGTTTCGTCTTTCGCGAAGGGTTCACGTTGGACATGGCGGCGCGCAATCTCCGCGCGTTCTTTTTCGCCATCAGATTCTTGTCCAGCCGCAAACGCATGCAACCGGTGAATCTCTGCTTGACATCTCTCGACCTCTTCCGTCGAGAATAGGTTTTCAACAATAAGGTAACCTTCTTTTTCAAAAAAGGCTTTTCGGGCTTTCAATTCCATGTTAGCCTCCAAATAATTGTTTCACTTCCCAGATAATACTCGAAATCGCGAACCCGACATAGACGCATGACGCAATTAGCATCATGAGGGTAGAGATTCGTTTGGGTTTGGCGAACTCAGGCAGAAACCGACGGTTCATGTAAAGTGTGAGCGGCACGTAAACCGCCATGGCGAAACCTCCCATGTACGCTGCATTAAAGAGGAAGCCTAATTCACTGACATTTAACTGCTCCATGACAAAGGTAATCACGCACCCACCGACGATCCATATCCCAGCGATGAGGAGATACCACCAACTCAAATCCCGATTTTGTGCACCTCGGAAATTGGTATAGATAATATCAGAAATTGAGCGTGATACGCCGTCAACGAGTGCCAATTGCGTACCGAAAAGCGTAGCGACACCGACCAATAAGAAAATTTTCTGTCCCGCCACACCCCAGATTTCACCTAAGATCCGCGCCTCGTCGTAGATAAGTCTGCCTTGCTCAGGAACAATCCCTTGTGGATGTAAAACTGCGAGTGCACCGAAAATAAAAAGTAGAATCGTGACTGTATTGAGTGCCCAAAAGAAAAGTATCTGGTCATTTTTTACATATTGCCACCACGCCGCGAAACGTTTCCGATTTTCTTCTGTCGCTTCAAAGATAAACCCCGTCGCAGGCACCTTTTCGCTCCTACCACGGAGCGGGTTCTGAAGTCCTGGCAACTGTGCACCCATCCCAATATTTTTATCGCGTAGATAGAAGGTATAGAATAGATTCGCTGTCCCACCCGCACCGGCAAAAACTAATGCACTGAAAAACGTTTTTATTGACATGTTCGGGTCTTTGTAACCAACATTTATCAAGCCAGCTCCGAGCTCCTTCCACGTATCCATCGAACCGATAGCGATAACAACCAGAATCAGTCCAATCGTTACGATAGCAACGAGCAATTCAACTGTCCGTTCGACAGATGTGTAAACCATCTTCGGTCCGAAAAGGATGAGGGCGACCCCGGCAAATGTTAGCATTGTCCAGAAGGTATCAGACCCCCAACCGCCAGGTCCGAGAATGAGGGCTTTGAGTGCAAGACCGGAGGTACGCGCCCAGCCGGGGGCAATCCAACCGACAATGGTCAGCAGGATAAACAGAGGACCAAAACCGCGCCAGATACGACTGTAACCTGTGTAGACCGTTTCACCCGTTGCGATCGTCCAACGTCCTACCTCAAAATTAATCCAGAGTTGGAGGAAGACACCGAGCGCCGCTGCCCACACCATACTCCCGCCATATTCTGCAGCAATCAGCGGCCAGATGACGCTCTCACCCGCACCAATAGATAGACCAACTAAGATCGCTCCAGGACCCGCAATCTTCCAGAAGGGCAGCTGTTTTTCCGGCAACTCAACAACTTTAAAATCGTCAAGCGGTTCATAAAATTTTGCCATATACTTCCCTCCGAAGGCATAAAGTTAAGTTGTAATTACGCTTTCGCGTAACACTTCAATCGGATGTTTCGCTTGGACACCTGTCCCGTGTTCGAGTTGGTGTCTGCAAGAAAAACCGGCAGCACTGAGCGTGAAACTACCGGGCGGTTTCTCACGGACAGCCCCAAAAAGCCGTAACTCGCCAATCTTCATAGAGAGATCATAATGTGCCTTTTCATATCCGAACGCACCAGCCATACCGCAACAACTCGAATCAATCACTGAGACCGTGTGTGCTGTCGGTAGACCTAACATCTTCACGGTCGGTTGAATACCGACGAGCGCACGCTGATGGCAATGACCGTGGAGTAATATGTCCTGTGGTTCCGTTGAGAATTCTACCCTTAATTCGTCGTCTTCTATCAATTTCGCAAAAAACTCTTCAAATGAATAGGTCGCCTCGGCGACACGTTTCGCTTCAGGTGTACCGATCAACTCAACGTAATCGTCGGTGATGGCAGACGTACAACTCGGTTCACATCCGATAATCGGGATTCCGGCATCAGCGTAGCCTTGAAGCGCATCAATGTTGTAGCGCGCATTCTCAATCGCTCGGTCAAGCATCCCCTCGGAGATAAGCGGACGACCGCAACACCGTTTCTCAGGGAACAGCACCTCAAAACCGCAGGTTTCTAATACCTCTACAGCAGCTTTGCCGATAGCAGGTTCACTGTAGTTCATAAAGGTATCAGGAAACAGCACAACCTTTTTGTCTGATGTCCGACGCGAACGACGCTTTCGGAACCACTGTTCATAAGTAGGACGCACGAAGGTCGGCATATCCCGACGCCGGTCAACACCGATTAATTTTTCCGCGATCCATTTCGACAACCCATTATTGACCATCCAGTTGGAAAAAGGAGCAAATGCCGAACCGAGCGGCGCAAAGGCACCAATTTCGCCGAACATACGCCGATGCAAGGGCAAACCGTTTGCCTTATGATAGTGGGCAAGCACCTCATATTTAATCTTCGCCATGTCTACATTTGATGGACACTCTGCTTTGCACGCCTTGCATCCGAGACATAAATCTAAAACCTCTTGGAGACGTTCACTCGTGAAATCCGTATGTGGCAACGCACCCGAAATAATGGAGCGGAGCGCATTCGCGCGTCCACGCGTTGAATGCTCCTCTTCACGCGTGCCGATAAAAGATGGACACATCGTACCTGTCAACGTTTTTCTACACGCACCGACACCATTACACATTTCAATCGCTCTACCGAATCCATCCTGGCTCGAAAAATCGAAGTAGGTGTCAATTTTAATGGTGTTGTAGTCGGCACCGAAACGGAGGTTTTCTGTCATTGGCGGCGCATCAATGATTTTGCCCGGATTCATGATGTTATTCGGGTCGAACGCTCTCTTTACCTCAGTCAGTGCCTGATATATCTGCGGACCGAACATACTCTCTATCCACTCACTTCGGACAAGCCCGTCGCCATGTTCGCCACTCATCGCACCGCCCAATTCCATGAGTAGGTCCCGGACATCGCGAGCAATGTCGTGCATTTTTTCAATATCGGTCTCGGATTTGAGGTTGATAATAGGACGGTTGTGCAGGAGGCCGACACTCGCATGTGCATAATAAGAAGCGGTGGTATCGTGTGCAGTAACGATTTCATCAAAACGACGAACGTATTCTGGTAGGTGTTCTATCGGCACCGCCGCATCTTCGACGAAACCAACCGGTTTAGCATCGCCTTTCATACCCATCAACAGACCGAGGCCGGCTTTCCGGGTCTCCCAGACGCGCGATTTCTCTTCGGCAGTAAAACACCGGACGAACGCATAGCCGAAACCTTCATCTTTCAGCCTCTTTTCGAGTGTATCCAACTGTGATGCCAGCGATGCTTCCGTCTCGCCATAGAATTCGACAGCGAGCAGCGCAGCAGGTTCGCCTTCTATGAAAGTCGTCAACCGTGAAAATTCCAATGAACCGCGCGCCATATCCAAGATGGTTTTGTCTATCAGCTCTACAGCAGTTGGATCGCATGCCAAAATCGGTTGCATCGCTTCCATTGATGCAACGAGAGAATCAAAGTGGACAACACAGAGTGCTGTTAATTTTGGGATCGGAACCAGATTAATTGTGGCTTCAACCGTCGTCGCAAGTGTCCCTTCAGAGCCAACAAGGATCTTTGATAGACTAAACGGATGTTCTGCATCGCATCCGTCGCGGCGGTACGGCGTGACCTCTTTTGAACCCGCATCTGTAATATATTCATCCAAATTGTAGCCAGCAACGCGACGTAGGATACGGGGGTAACGTTTACGAATTTCTGCCTCATTATCGGCACAGATACGGCAAAGTTCACGATAAATACGCGCCTCTAATGTGTTACCACGTTTCTTGGTTTCTAATTCTTTCACGGATATCGGGCGTGCTGTAATTTCATCGGTATTTGAGAGCACCAAGTCGAGCGACATGACGTGATCAATGGTTTTACCGTAAATGAGGGAGTGCGAACCTGCTGAGTTGTTTCCGATAGTGCCGCCGACGTTCGCGCGGCTACTCGTGGCAACATCAGGCGCATACATCAGACCGTGCGACTTCAGGTGATGGTTCAACTCATCTAAGATGATGCCCGGCTCCACGCGTGCCCAACGTTCAGCGATGTTCACCTCAAGCAGCCGGTTCATGTATTTCGACATGTCCAGCACAATAGCTTGACCAACGCTCTGTCCGGCGAGGCTCGTACCGCCACCGCGCGGCAGAATCGGAACCTTGTGATCCAAGGCAATTTGCACTGTCTTAATGACATCTTGGCGATCTTTCGGGATGACAACACCTATCGGTTGTATCTGGTAGAGGCTCGCATCTGTGCTGTAGAGTGCCTTGGAGTAGAGATCAAAACGCACCTCACCTTCCAGTGTTTCCGATAACTGTTGTTCAAGATTTTCCGATGCTTGGGTGTTCATATTGCCATCCAAAGGCGGTGTATGTATGATTGCTGGGAATTTCTATTTGTAAAAAAAATCTAAAAAATTTGACATCACTATACAAATAAAGTATAATTAATCACACGATGCCCCTGTGATGGAATTGGTATACATAGCAGGTTGAGGGCCTGTGCCTTAATTGGCATGCTGGTTCGAGTCCAGTCGGGGGCATCTTTTCTCTTACCGAGCTGTCGCAAGCAATTCCTGATACACTTGGTACGTCCGTTCCGCGATTGTTTCCCATGTAAAATTATGGATCCGTTTTAGACCGCGTGCCACCAGTTCACTTTTGAGGGACGCATCGGAGGCGATTTGGTGTATCCGTTTTGCTAACGCAGCGGCATCGGCTTCAGGAAAGATGAGTCCGGCATCGTCAATAACGTTCGGAATCTCGCCGGAGTCCGAGCCGACGACTGGCACTTCGCATGCCATTCCTTCTATAAGGACCCGCCCAAAGAATTCGACCCATCCGGGTGTTGTCCGAGAAGGGAGAACGAGCGTGTCCATACAATTAATATAGGCAGCAACCTCTTCAGGCGGCACCGCATCTATCCATACAATCTGTTCAGAAATGCCGAGGGTTTCGGCTCTCTTCTTGAAATCCGATTTATCTTCACCCTGTCCGACGATTAAGAGTTTATAGGTCTCTGTGGTTGCACGGTTTACAAGATATGCTAAGGCTTCAAGGAGCGTATCTATCCCCTTCATCTGGAGCAACCTACCGACGTAACCGATCACAAAGCACGGACTGAGCCCGAGTGAATCCCGCAATTGACGGACATCCATTTTGTAGAAGTGACGGACATCAATACCGTTCGGAAACGCGATCTGTTTGCCTGTATAACCGCGCTCGGTTAAAATTCTGCCGGCATTCGTACTGAGTGGAAAGGCTATATCTGTTTCCCGAAAAACGGTGCGTTCAATCCAAACTGGCAGCACACCGAACCGCTGCTTCGTTGGTATGCTCAGTGATGTCCGAAAAATGAAGCGACTGTTTGGGCAATACTTCCGTTTCAAACGGATTGTCTGCAGCGCATTGAGACTCCACGCCTCTTCTTCTAAATGAATGATGTCCGGTTGGAAATCTCTAAAGTGCAGTTTCATGCCGCTGTGATAATAAAAACGGCTACCGTAACCAGAGAACCGAATCGGACAAGGAAACTCTTCACAAGGTGTGTCTGGTTCTGCTTCAAAAATGATCTCTTGGAAACTCTCATACCAACGTGTCGGTGTGATGACGCGGAGCACAACATCCGGACGTTCCGCTATGAGCGCGAACTTTCGCCGGTACGGTTTCATAATATAGGAGTGAGAAAGAACTAAGACACGCACGAGTGTTAATTATCTTGGTCTGCTCCAGAGCTTTCTGAACCTGCTGCCGGCGGTGAAGACGCGTCGTCCGGTTCATTGCCCTGCGCCGTAAAACTGAGCTCGGTACCTGTATCCGCATCGGTCTCATCTGAGGCGGATGGCGCAAGAACAGCCATCAAGCCTTCGAGGCGTTCACGGATTTCGGAACGTTCTTGCGTAGTGGCTAACCTTTTGAGGTTAAGCTCCTCCTCAAGTTCGCTATTACCGGTTTCGAGTTCTTGAATCTTTGCATCGCGTTGTAGGACATCGTTATTGAGACGGGCAATTTCAGCCTCAAGCTCGAGTTTTTCCGCTCTCAACTTCTGAACAGTCGAAATCGCAAGCTCAACATGATCTTCCAAAAGCGATACAATATTCTGTTCAAATGATTCAGACATATTGTGATCTCCTCCAAAATCGTTTTTCTGTAGATTAATATTAATGCGTTATGGGCTGACAAGTCACTGCTACAGTGCGGGTTGCGGTTCAATAAGCGATAAATGCTCGGCATCTGCCCAATTCGGACAGTCATGCACGTAGTGGAAAAGATACTGCTGGGCATAACCGACACTGTTCCCAAAATAGGTGTGAGCGAACTCACGTATCTCACGATGTGTCGCACGTCGGCGAAGATAAAGGGTCTCGAAAATCCGTTTTATCCAGACATCAATCGGGAGTGCCGCAAGGTGGCCAAGTGAGAACAGACAGATACAGTCGGCAACCTTTTCACCGATACCGTTTCGCCGCATTAACTCCTGTTTCGCCTCAGCGTACGACATCTGTTCCAGCAATGTAAGCGGAAGTTCACCGCTAACGACGGCTTGGGCGGTGTTTCGGAGATAGTTCGCTCGATACCCCGTACCACATGCAAGAAGTTCGTCCTCCGTTGCTGTAGCAAGTGCATCCGGGTTCGGAAAACTATAATCCGCATATCCCGCAAGCATCAAGTGCTCACCAAAACGTTCAGACAACCGACGAATAATCCCGCGAATCCGAGGGACGTTGTTGTTCTGCGATAAAATAAACGATGCTATTGTTTCCCAGAGCTCTTGGTTCAAAATGCGCATGCCCCAGAGCTTCTCAATCGCACGATGCATATAGGCATCATTGCTGACACCAACGAGGATCTTTGGAACATCGCGCACGATATCAAGATAATGACGCAGGAATGGAACAAAATCGGCTTCATCTTCGTCAGTGGAACTCTCAACATGTAGGGTCGTTCCTTCTTGCGATATTTTCAGAATCCGTCCCTCTACAACACCGTAGTAGGCGTTATCTACCCGCTCCCAGCGAAATGACTGTCCCGATTCTAAAGTATATTTCAGACTAAAATCTGTCACATTCCGAATCTGGGTCATACGCCTTACTCAATCTCAAGAAAAGTCTTTAAACGATACGCTTGCTATGTCTTGCTATATAAGTATATAGCAAATTCTAAAAATTAGCAAATTTTTCTTGTGTTGCGTAGGTTCTATCCTTAAAAGGCAGGTCCTATAATTTGACATTCATCCACTTAACGGGTATAATATTTAACATCTGTAACCAGAAATCAAACAGGAGACACCTTTAAATATGATTATCTTTCTACGCGAGAAGTTTATTGCACAACTCTTTATGTGGGTAATCGCTATCGTATTCTTGGTAGGGACAGTGTTCCTTTACAGCAACACACGTGGTGGCGGCGACGATTCTGAGGGTGAAGTCGTTCTCAGGGTCGATAATACAGAAATCAAGCGCGGAACGTTTGAACGTGCTGTCGCAGATGCTATGGAATCTCAAAGGCAGAACCAGAGATTTGGCGGTCCACCCGATCGGGAACGTATCCAAAAAGAGGTCATTGATGGTTTGGTTCAACGAACCATTCTTGGAAGTGCCGATATCGGTGAAACGGAAATAAAGAGCTATATCCGAAGTGACGCAAGTCGAGTTGATCAGTACAACCTTTACCAACAGTGGGGAGTCGCGGACATCTATGCCGAAAATGTGCGTTATCAACTCAGTGTTAATGCGATCCAAAATAGTATACAGGCATTAGAATTGGTAACCGACACCGAAGCAGAACGGGCGTATCAACTTGAGGCGAATAAAGCAAAAGTTAAGTTTATCGAGTTCAAGTACAACGACTATGCATCGATCGTCGAAGTCGATGACGCAGAAGCGAAGACCTATTTTGAAGGAAATCGAGAAGACTACAGAGTTGAAGAACAGATAAACGTCAAATTTATCAGGGTCAATCCGGCGAATCTGGTTACGTTTGAAGAAGTAGAGACATATTATAAAGAGAATCAGCGGGAATTTACGACACCGGAAGCCGTTAAAGCACGTCATATCTTAAAAAAGTTCCCTGACAACGCGACGGATGAACAGAAGGCGGAAACCAAAACTGCGGCGGAGGAATTGCTCGAAACCATCAACGCTGAACTCGCTGCGGGTGCCGATTTCGCTGAACTGGCGACAAAGCATTCGGAGGGTCCCTCCGCTGCACAAGGCGGTGCTTTGCGAGGTAGGAATCCGAAACTCCCACCCGGCGACTATTTCGCACGCGGCGATATGGTAAAACCTTTTGAGGAAGCCGCTTTTGATACGCTCAGTCCAGGAGAAGTCAGCGGCTTAGTCGAAACCAGCTACGGCTATCATATTATCAAATTAGAAGAAAAGAAGTCACCAGAAATTCAACCTTTTGCGCAAGCACAATTCGAGATTGAGCAGAAACTCGTTCAAGTGGCTGGGGTTGACAAGGCGAAAGAGGTCGCCTCGGACCTCCTTTACGAAATCGAAATTCAGGATTATGATGCCGCACTTGAAAAGCATGGGCACCTTTCTCTTACCGCAATGGAGACCGGATTTTTTACCCGAGATACCGCGAATATCCCGAAAATTGGGGCAACCTGGAGTTATCAAGGCTTAATTGATGAACTTTTTGATATGGAAGTTAATGTGAGAAAGGTGATTGAGGTAAAGAAACCACGGCAGCAAGACGTGGAGGCCTATTTAATCGCAACTGTTCTCGCAAAAAAACCTGCTGCAATCCCGCCATTTGACGAGATAAAAGCACAGGTAATTGACGGAACAAGTAAGGTTGAAGGACTACGCAAAGAAAAGGCGAAAACGCTCGTTTTTGAGGAGGCACAAAACCTGTTCAATCAACTCGGGGAGGCAAAATCTCTCGACGAATTGCTGGAAAAGTATGAGGCTCCTGAAGGTTTAACCGCTGACAAATTCTCCGTTCAAGAGAGCAATCTGTTTTCGCGCAGCCCAACGAGTGTTTACGTCGCTGGCATGGGAAATTCCGCAGAAGTTATGTTCGCAGCGTTTCAGATGAAACTTAATGACATCGCTGGACCTTTCAAAGGCGACAACGGTGTGTATATTGTTCAACTTGTTGAACGCCAGGAAGCGGATATTGAAGCGTTCAAAATGGATCCAGCTGAAAAAGCCAAGCACCATCAAGCGCTCATCCAAACCAAGAAGCGTGAAACATTCGCCAACTGGTTCGCTTCACGCAAAGAAGCAAGTAAACTCTGGGTACATCAAGATTATCGTTAAAAGTCAAGTGGATGACTTTCAAAACGCATTTTCCGTTTTTGCAGGTGGGATTTGTAACCTCGCCTCCTAAAGGAATCTCTCTATTGCAGGCGGGGTTTGTAACCCCGCCTTCTAACCGCTCTATTTCCCCAACATTATAAATACGGATAAGTCGCGTCAGGCTGATAGTCCGGAAGCAGTGCATCATGGCGTTGTCCGGCTATAAGTTTTGTACCGTCGGTAAAGCCTTCGGGACGGTCGCGGAGAAAATCAATTAAGCGATTCCGCCACGGCGTTAAAACGGATTCAGCCTCACTCGACCTTGCCAGATCGCGTGTTTCGTGTGGATCCTCCTGAAGATTGAAGAGGTGTTCCTGTCCGGTTTGAGAATACCAGATGTACTTATGGTCTCCATCCGTTAAATAATGGTTCCCGTGTCTGTATTCGTAGCACCCGGAATGTTCACCGTGTAGGCAGTCTCGTACGCGATCTGTCTCACCGCGCATAATAGGCAACAGGCTTTTGCCCGTACACGTCTCAGGAATCTCAATCCCGGCTGCGTCCAGAATTGTCGGCATAATGTCTTGTAGACCGACCGGACTTTCGCAGACAGTCTCTTTCGGGTATCCCCATCTCGCTGGTGCCCGCATGAGGAAAGGCACTCGAGCGGACGCTTCATAGGGCCATGTTTTACGGTACAGGTTGTGATCCCCCAACATCTCGCCGTGATCGGAGGTAAAGATCACGAAGCAGTCCCTCAATCCAGCAGACTGAATCAGGCGACCAATTTGATCGTCAATGAAATTAATCATCCCGTAATAAGCAGCGCGGGCGCATTGCATGTCGTAGTCATCAAGACAAATTTCCCAAGCGTTTGGATCCAATCCTTTCTGTGCACCTTCAAATTCCGGTGCCCAGTCACCGATTATAGGCGGTGGCAGCTCCCGTTCAATATAGCGTTGATAGTAATGAAGCGGTGGGGTCAGCGGTGGATGCGGGTCTATAAACGAGATATTGAGAAAGAACGGTGCGCTCGGATCACGTTTTCGCAGAAAGTCGAGGGCGCGGTCAATACACCAAAAAGTGTGCATCTGCTCTTCCGGGAGATGATGCGGACGACCGACCCAGCCGTTGGCAGAAACACCGTGTGCCATACCCGGATCGAGGTCATTCCGACCATGGGACTGCTGCAACCACTCGACGTAATCGTTGTTGTTCCCACGAGTGGCATCCGCCAGTTGCAGATGATCGAAACCGTACCGCTTACGCATCGGATTCAGATGGAGTTTACCAATCATTTCGGTCTGATAACCGGCTGTGGATAATTCACCCGCCAAGGTATGTGGCGGATCCCACTCCGCCCCTCTATAACCGACGGCACCATTAGCAGCTGGTGCCGTCCCTGTCATCAGCCCGCGTCTGGCAGGAATACAACTCGGACACTCAGCATAGCCGCGACGGAAATGTGTACCCGAGCGACCGAGCCAGTCCAAGTTCGGTGTTTGTAAACAGTCGGGACCGTCAGGATCCAGTCCCAGACAGTCACCACGTTGTTGGTCAGTCGTAATTAAAAGAACGTTCGGGCATGGATTAGGCATCTCAAACTCCAAGGTGGGAAAATGTCACATTAGGAACCTACGATAAATACCGTTGAACAGTTATTATCTGTCGTCTGTCGTTAATTCAGGAGTTCGTAAAAGAAATTACGGCGTTTCGGCGTGTATCCGAGTTCTGCTATCGTACGTTCAATTTCCTCAATCGGCATGCAGTAGACTGTCCCAGCTTTGCTCACAACGTTCTCTTCTATCATTGTACCGCCCATATCGTTGGCACCGAACTTAAGCGATAGCTGCCCGATCTTCGGACCTTGTGTTACCCATGAGGATTGGAAGTTGTCAAAATTATCTAAAAACAGTCGCGAGATGGCAAGCGTTTTGAGGTATTCAAAACTACCCGCAGGTGGAATATGTGCCATCCGTGTATTATCCGGTTGCAGAGACCAGCAGATAAAAGCGGTAAATCCGCCGGTTTCATCTTGCAAATCCCGGAGACGGACGAGGTGTTCAACACGTTCGGCGTAACTCTCTACGTGACCATACATCATTGTCGCGCTCGATTTAAGACCGACGAGATGTCCTTGGCGCATGACTTCCAGCCATTCGTCAGCCGTACATTTTTTTGGACTGATCTCATCACGGGCATGGTCGGTGAGGATCTCTGCACCACCACCCGGGATTGAATCGAGTCCGGCATCTCGCAAGCGTTCGAGCATTTCGCGCAACGGCATACGGTTTATCTTCGCGAACCAGTCTAATTCCGGGGGCGAGAATCCGTGAATATGAATCGAGTAGTTCGCTTTGATCCAGCGGAGTAGATCTTCGTACCAATCGAGTTTCAGTTTCGGATGTAAACCACCCTGCATCAGAATTAACTCACCACCGAGGTCAAGTGTCTCCTGAATTTTCTTGCCTAATTCGTCGCGTTCCATGACGTAAGCGTCTGGGTCCCGGCGATGGCGGTAAAAGGCACAGAAATCGCAATCGACATAGCACCAGTTGGTATAGTTGATGTTCCGGTCAACAATGTACGTAACATAACCTTCGGGATGCTTCCGTTGCCGAATAACATCTGCCGCGTGTCCTAAGGCAAGAAGGTCGTGGCTCTTGAAAAGCGCGAGGCAGTCATCAAAGTCTAAGCGTTCACCAGCAAGCGATTTTTCGAGGATTGGCTGGAGGTATCTATCCATTTTCAAGTCCTTACAATATATAATACTAATACTCCAATTTTAACATTTTTAAGGCAGTTTGTCAACTTTTCTGTTAATTTAATTTGACTTTTGAGAGAAATTTGGTATAATTGTTACAATGCTCTCAGGCTGATTTGTGTTTATCGTGAAATAGAGAGGTGTAGGCGCGCTTTCAAAGCGCGCCGATTGATAATATGTCATCAATCGGCATTTAATTTCCTATAAATGAGGAGAACACGTAATGAGTGAAGTCGTTTACAACGAAGATTTGGTGAAAACAGAAAAAAATAAGTATCGTGCAGTGAATATTATCGCACAACGCGCCAGAGATATAAACGCAAACGGCTTACCCCTCGCGCCTTCTTCAAGCACGACAGATAAGAAGAAAAAGCCGGTTGCCGTTGCGACACAAGAGTTGGTCGAAGGGAAACTCCGTTTTAAAAAGACTGAAGCAAACATCCCTGCCCCGAAAACACCTTCGATTTTTACAGACCCAGAGGCATCCGATGATGAAGACAGCATATTCGATGAAGAACTCCTTGAACACGGGCAAGATACGGAGATAGAGGAACGCGAAGAGGGGCTGTAACATTGAGGCGTCGTCGTCCTGAAGTTTCTAAGAATCCTATCTGGAAGCCGATCACGAAAAAAATCAAAATCACTTGACAACTTGCTCTAAAGTGTGTATAATTATAAAGTGTTGCTGACGTGGCTCAATGGTAGAGCAAGTGATTTGTAATCACTAGGTTGGAGGTTCGATTCCTCTCGTCAGCTTGCTAATAATGGGGGTATGCTTGAGCGGTCAAAAAGGGCAGACTGTAAATCTGTTGGCTATGCCTACGGTGGTTCGAATCCATCTGCCCCCATCAGTAACATAGTAGCAAGCACGCTCCGCCATACTGTTTGCTTACTTAACACTGGTCTTAGGCGGGAGTAGCTCAGCTGGTAGAGCATTGGCCTTCCAAGCCATGCGTCGCGGGTTCGAATCCCGTCTCCCGCTTGTTGAATACCGATTTTTGCCGACGTAGCTCAGTCGGTAGAGCGCGTCCTTGGTAAGGACGAGGTCACCGGTTCAATCCCGGTCGTCGGCTCCACTTGCCGAGTACCAATTACGGAATGCCGAAAGTAGGGTAATATTATGCCGAGAGACATTGTAACTTTAGCATGTGATGTATGTAGCCAACGCAATTATGTGACGACCCGGAACCGTCGGACACAGCAATCCCGCTATGAACGCAAGAAATATTGTCGCTTTTGCCGGAAACATACACTTCATAAAGAGACACGCTAACTTTTTTACAACGGCACTGAATAATAGCGCGTCAAACGCTAAATAGGTCCGTGCCACACAACGAAATCTTACAGGCCAGTAGCTCCAACGGCTAGAGCGTCGGTCTCCAAAACCGAATGTTGGGGGTTCGAATCCCTCCTGGCCTGCCTTTTATTCTTATGATAACTCGATTGAAAAAATATCTTCAAGGAATCCATCTCGAATGGCAGAAGGTCTCTAAACCGGATATGAAAGAGGTACAGGGCAGTACCATTACTGTTATTGTGGCAACCGCGCTTTTAGGGCTTTACATCGGTATCATTGATGGCAATCCTGCCTTCCCAGAATGGGATGACCCTTTAAGTTGGATTTTTCTTCTTGCTCTCCCCATCCTCGTGTTTTTTATCGTGAAAAGTTGGGAAGACCACTCGCGGAACGATAGGAATCCCGAGGCTGTTATTGACAGTAATCGGAAAGTCATCGCCGCAGCTGTAGCCGCAATTCCATTAATCGCAGTACTCGTAAGCCAATACGCACTCAACAATACGCTTGAAGGGTTCGGTATGGCTTTTCTTAGAACCCTTTTTATTCGTAGCTAACGTTCCCGGGCTCCGGGAGCATAGCGAAAGAACACTGGTGGATTCAGAATATGGATGGATATTGGTACGTCGTTCAGATATACACCGGACATGAAAAAAAGGTTAAACTCAACCTTGACAACATGATCGCAAGGGAAAAATTACAGGACGAAATCTTGCAGGTTAATGTCCCCGAAACCGAAGTCGTGGAGATCAAGGATAGCCAGCGAAAGGTTAGCGTTCGACCCTCTTATCCCGGATACGTACTTGTTAATACCTCCCATGAACTCGGCCCCCAAGTAGAGAGCCCCATTGGACAGAGAAGTTGGGCACTCATACAGGAGACACCCGGGGTCATGAATTTCTTGGGACCCACCTCACATCCATCGCCGTTAAGTCCTGACGATGTTGAAGCAATGCTTCAAATGTCAACCGAAGAGGAAGAAGTCCAGCCAGTACCAGCGATGGAATATGAAATCGGCGATAAGGTCAGAGTGATAAGTGGACCCTTTAGTGGCTTCCTTGGCGAAATCGAAGAAATTGATATGGAGCACCAGCGGTTAAGTTTGAGCATCTCGCTTTTCGGGCGTTCCACCTCTGTCGATTTAGGGTTACTTGAAGTGGAAGAATTAAATTAAAGCGTGCTTTCTGAATAGAATAGAACGGTTGCGGATTCATAACGAATTTCGGACACCGCTTGGACAGGACGCACGTTAGAATTACAACGCACAATAGGGAAAAACAATGGCAAAAAAAGTAGCAGGTGAAGTTAAACTCCAACTCGTCTCCGGGCAGGCAACACCACAACCGCCTGTCGGACCGAGCCTCGCACCTTATATGATTAACTTACAGGAGTTTATCAAATCCTTTAACGCCCAGACGCAGCAGCAAACCGGTATGGTAGTGACTACTATCATCACCTGTTATAGCGATAGGTCTTTTACGTTCGTTGTGAAATCACCGCCGGCAGCGGTTCTACTCAAATCGGCAGCGAAGATTGCGAAAGGCTCTGGAGAACCGAACCGAAACAAAGTCGCTACCGTTACGATCGACCAAATTCGCGAAATCGCACAGACGAAATTACCGGACTTGAATACAACAGACTTAGAGGCCGCGACGCGGATGGTAGAAGGCACTGCCCGCAGTATGGGACTTACCGTTAGTAGATAGTGAGGTTTAGGTACACAGCGGCACGGTCGGTCGCCTCATGTACCCCTGCACCCGCTTAAAAATTTCTCCAGGCCCGGTAGGTGCGGTTTGTAACCGCACCGGACTGCCCAAGAATTACCGAATTTAAAAATCAATCTTCATGTAACCCCGCTTAACACATAGCGATCATACCTAAACAAATTATGTAAGCCCTATATCGGAGAACAACATGGCGAAAAGAGGAAAACGATACAAGGAAATCAAAGAGCAGGTAGATAGAGAGCAATTGTACACAGTTGACGAGGCAGTCTCGCTTGTAAAAAAGACGGGTCGTGCCAAGTTTGACGAAACGATCGACCTTGCATCACGGCTCAGTGTAAATGCGCAGCACTCGGAGCAGAATATCCGTGGCACTGTCACCCTTCCACACGGCACTGGGAAATCAGCGTGTGTTGTCGTCTTCGCCGAAGGCGATGCTGCACGGCAGGCTGAAGAGGCTGGCGCGGATTTCGTCGGAACGGACGAACTCGTTGATAAAATCGTTGACGGATGGATTGATTTCGACGCAACAATCGCGACACCCGACCTGATGCGCACTATTATGCCTAAACTCGGACGGATACTTGGACCCAGAGGTTTGATGCCCAACGCGAAGGCAGGAACCGTTACAACAGATGTCACTGAAACCATACAGAATATCAAAGCTGGGCAAATTGAGTATCGTGTGGAACGCTCCTCTGGTATCATCCACGTACCGATCGGCAAAACTTCGTTTGAGGAAACGAGCATTAAAGAGAACCTCAATGCTGTCATGGGCGCACTCATTGCCGCTCGTCCAGCCTCTGTAAAAGGACGCTACGTCCGAAGCGTAGCGATCTCATCAACAATGGGTGTCGGTATACGGATAGACCCGCAACAATTTGTATAATCCAGCGGAGTACGCTATAGCAATAACCCTTACAACTGAATAGAGTCGTAGAACGTAGGTGCCAACGGCTTAATTGCCTACCGAGGCTTGAAGGAAATCAAAACGGCGAGTACATCATCGTTGAAACGCAGGCAGAATTTTATTGCCCCTTATTGTGCTTCCTTTTATCTGAGCCTCCAGGCACCTGGGGGCTTTTTGCATGCAGTCGTATATCCAATTAACTTACCTGAAACTGAAACGACGCGATGCGGTTTCCATATAACCCACGCAGAAAGGAGCTGATATATGCCGAATCAGGCGAATATTCAGCAAGCAGAACAGATTCGTGAGATTTTTGAGAGTGCAGATGTCGTTCTCTTAACAGACTTTCAAGGACTTTCCGTCACAGAAACTAACGAACTGCGGAATCAACTCCGGGAAGCGAATATCCGATACAAGGTCTGCAAGAACACATTAATCAACGTCATCGCACAAGAGAGAGGTATTGAAGGACTGGAGCCATTCCTCAAAGGGAATACAGCACTCGCTGCAGGCACAGACCCGGCAACCTCTTCAAAAGTCTTGCTTGCATTTAGCGAGGAACACGAAGACCTCAAGATTAAAGGCGGAGTCCTCGGAACACAAGTGGTTGACGCTGATGGCGTTAAAGCACTCAAAGATATGCCGTCTTATGAGGTCTTAGTCGCTAAAACCGTCGGACTTGTCAGCGCACCCCTCGTCGGGCTTGTCCGAGTGCTACATCAAGGATCCCCCGTTACCGGGATGGTCAATGTACTTAGTGGAACGATACGTCAGGTGACCTCCGTGTTGACACAGGTCGCCGAACAGAAGAAAGAGGCAGAAAACGCCTAACGTTTGTAGCAAATATTACTTACGCACCCTCTGTTGCAAGTGGGGACCCTCCGTTGCAGACGGGGTTTGATGAAGTTGAATAAAATATTTCGGTAATTCTATATTTTCCCCAGGTCCGGTAGGTTCGGTTTGCAACCGAACCGGACTGCCAAAGAAATTACCGAATTAAGAAATTAATCCTCATTAACCCCGCTTGACGCATCAAATACGTAGAAAATTGCGTAAGTCCTAACTAAGAAAATTGAGGCAGCGTGCCTCTCTTTTCCCACAACGCTTGATCAGAAGTTTTCTAATCAAGTCAATTTGGTATTACTTAACTTTAGAAAGGATAAAAACATGGCCGCGGATATGGAAAAAATGATTGATGAAATCAGCAATATGACGGTTTTGGAGCTTTCCGAACTCGTCAAAGCATTAGAAGATAAATTTGGAGTCAGTGCCTCCGCAGCACCCGCAGTCGCGATGCCAGGCATGGTTCCAGGCGCGATGCCAGGCGCAGCTGCTGAAGAAGAAGAAGCAGCGGAAGAGAAAACCGAATTTGATGTACAACTCAAAGAATTCGGATCCAGCAAGATTCCTGTTATCAAAGAGGTTCGCGCACTCACCGGACTCGGCTTGAAAGAAGCAAAAGAAAAAGTTGAATCCGCACCGGTCGTCATTCAAGAAGGTGTCTCTAAAGAAGATGCTGAAAAGGCGAAAGAGCAGCTCGAAGCCCTCGGCGCTGTCGTCGAAATTGTTTAGTTACAGACATATCGTCTCGTCTCTACACGTAGACAACCTACCATAGGAAACCCATTATGGTTCTTGAGGATAGCGATACGCTACGGTGAACTGTGATGGGTTTCCCTTTTGATAATTACGCAGGGATCCCGATGTTCAGCATCCTTGATATTTTTTATCTCGTTTTCAGTCAACTCGCAGTCGGCGGGTTTGTTCTCCTAATCCTTGTCCCCAAAGGGTTAGTCGGTGCAAATTTCTACCGTTTGATGGGCGGCATATACCTCCTCGTCAGCGGTTTATCGCGTTGTGCAGACTTAGCACTCCACCAGCAACCTGTCACATTTCTCAACTTTTTCGGATTTTGGCAGAACCCAGAGTCCATTTTGGTCATTTCTTTCGTCCTTCTCGTTTGCGTCTATACCCTAAGTTGGTGGTTCAAGCGTCCGTTGGTCACCCAAATGCTGTTCATTGGCGGTTCAATCTGTGGCGCGGCATGGATCGTTTTGACTGCCCAACGTTACTTCCAAATTGTTCAACTTCCCGGAGAGATGCTCCTACTCCCGCTGCAATTCTTGACAGCAGCTGCACTCCTCGGCGCAGTACACACCGGCATGTGGTTCGGACACTGGTACCTCGTGACACCCGACTTGCCTGTGATTTACCTCAAACGCTATAACACCGTCCTACTCTTTACCCTCTCAGGTGTGACACTGCTCCTCTGTTTGAACCTCTTTTTTCGGCAGCAAGCCATAGATGTTGTTCCCTTTAATTTCTTCTATCAAATCATCTTTGGGATGCGATTGCTTATCGGTATCGCCGGCACCTTACTCCTCTATTTTATTACATGGGACTGCTTACGTCCGAAATCTGTTGCTCGCGACGTGCTCGGCGCGACGCGCGCTGCAACCGGTTTCCTTTTTATTGCTATTATCACAGTCTTCCTCGGCGAATTTTGCAGCCGATTTTTACTTTTGGAGATGCGGTTCATTTTCTAAATATTGATAGGACTTACGCATTTTCTCTTAAAGTCCCCCTGATAAGGGGGATTTAGGGGGTTAAACCAGCAAAACATACCGTTTCTTGATTCAATTTGCGTAAGTCCTGATTGATTTAAATTTGATTGCAAAATATAATGTAGACATGCTAAAATAACTGCATCCATTAAGACTTAAAGGAGGCGAATAGATTAATGAAATCACAAATTTTTTACGAATCCGAATCAATGAACCTTGAAGACCGACCCGTACCGCAAGCCGGTGATAACGATTTGTTAGTTCAAGTACGTTCAGTAGGGATCTGTGGTTCGGATGTCGCATACTATTTCGGTAACAGTTCACTCGAAACAGATGACGGAAAAGGACCCCTGATCCTTGGACACGAGTTTACTGGCGAAGTCGTTGAAGTCGGGAATGAAGCAGGAACAAAAGGCGGATTTAAAGTGGGTGACCGCGTTGTCGTCAACCCTGTCCAATCAAATCCTGACTCCTTCTGGAGCAAAAAAGGGTTATCCAACCTGTGTCCCGAAAAGCGCGTCTTGGGTGTCGGTGTTGATGGCGGATTCGCAGAGTACGCAGTCTCCGATTATCGCTGGACAGTCAAACTGCCAGATAACGTTACGTATGACCAAGGGGCGTTGACAGAACCGCTCGCGTGTGGACTCTACGCTGTCAACAATCTTAATGCCGAAGAAGGACAAACAGCAGTCGTCTTCGGACCGGGACCCATCGGGCTTATGATGGTGCAAGTACTGAAAAGCCGCGGACTGAAAAATGTGCTACTCGTCGGAACCCGCGATTATCGCTTGGATTGCGGTACAGAACTCGGCGCAGATGTCGTCGTCAACGTCAGTGATACCAACTCACCACACTATGTTGAGGACCTCGGGGCAACAATTCAGGAACTCAATAACGGCGAATTAGCAGACCGCGCAATTACGGCTACCAGTTCACTCGACGCAATACACTCCGCACTCGAAGTGACCGGACGCCACGCAACTGTCGTTATCTTCGGACTCCCCGGCGACACAGACGTGATGCAGGTACCGATCCTTGATACCATCCTTATGGATAAAACGATTCGGTTCTCTTGGCTCGCACCCGACACTTGGGAAGAAGCCGTACAACTCATTTCCAGCGGCGATGTCAACATGGACAAAATTATTAGCCACGAGTTCTCACTCGAATCGCTCGTTGAAGGGATAACAAAAGTCCGCAACCGCGAAGATGGTTGCACCAAAGGGTTGATAAAAGTCTCAGCCTAAACAGGACGTGACATGGGTATCCCATTTTTCATCGTTTTTGTCCTTTCAATTGCTTTTCTATCCCTTGGAATAACAGGATGGGGTGATTTTATTTCGGTGGAATGGCCGGAACAGGATTCACCTGATGCAGATAGCGACACCCTTAACGTCACCCCATACCTCCATTTTCAAGCCAATTACTGGGCAATCGCACGATGCACCATAGGGTTTCTGTTGTTTCTCGTCAGCCTCTATGTGATGGGGTTTCTTCTCTATCTTGAAGAGCGTGAAAGCGGCAGGATTATGAAAAACGTTAAAAGCTTCGCTAAATTACGGCAGTTCTTGGAACGCCGTCAGAATCGCGAAATTTGAAAGGTAGATGCTCGCCGCATGGAACAACAATCAAAAAACGACTTACTCCTTCGCGCAGCGCGATGTCTACCAGTCGAACGCGTACCGGTGTGGATGATGCGGCAGGCTGGTAGATCTGACCCGCTTTATCGGCAAATCCGGGAAGAACTTAACCTCCCTTTAGAACAACTCTTCCGCACCTGTCCGGCACCGATGTCAGAAACCGATGTCGAATCGGCTGTCAAAATATCACTGCTACCCAAACGCATCGGGGTCGATGCAATCATCGTCTATAAAGATATACTCACACCACTTGCACCCATGGGCGCACATTTCCGATTTGACCCAGGACCCGTCTTAAAACCGCCGATTCGGACACCAGCACAAGTGGACGCTCTCCTACCCGTTGACGACCCGCCGGCACAGTTGGCGTTTACCGGAAATGTTATCCGTAGACTCCGTGAAACCTTAAACGGCGAGCTCCCGCTCATCGGCTTTGCCGGCGCACCTTTGACCCTCGCATTTTTCCTCGTCGCAGGTGAGAGTCCTATCAAACGCGGGACAGGTATATCGGAGAAGGCTGAACCTGTTTTCCGAATGATCGAAGAGACACCTGAACTTATGCATCGCCTACTCAGCAAATTAACGGAGATGACGGTTAATTATTTGAATTACCAAATTGGCGAAGGCGTTCAGATCGTTCAACTTTTTGAGTCTATTGCCGATGTCTTGCCGAGGCACCTATACGCAGATTTCGCATTCCCATATCATCAGCAGATTTTCGCGCAACTCAAGCCAGAGGCACCCAGTATACTTTTCGCCAAAGAGTGTGATTACCTTGATTTAATGCAACAAAGCGGCGCAGGTGTACTGAGCGTCGGAAAATGCGTTGACCTCAGCAAAGCCAAAGCCGAGACAGGCGGCACCGTCGCTTTTCAAGGGAACGTGGATAACGATATCCTACGAGATGGGACACCCGACGACATCACGGCAGCTGTCGAGACCTGTTTGCAACAAGGCGGAAAGACAGGGCATATACTCAATTTAAGCCACGGACTTCACAGGGATACGCCTTTTGAAAATGTTAAGCATTTTGTAAATATCGCAAAAACGTTGTAGGAACACGCATGAGAAACATTCCAGAGAATCCATTTGCCCCACGACAATACGGGGAACTCGTCAAAATAACGGATCGGGTCTACCTGTTTCGTAATATCGTCAACTCTTCTATTATTATTGGGGATAACGGTGTTGCTGTAATTGATACGCAGGTGAACCAAATGATGGCGCGACGACTGTACAACGTAATTCGTACCGTCACGGATAAACCGATCCTATATGCAATTAACACACACTATCATTGGGACCATACCAACGGGAATACTATCTTTCATCAGCAGGGCGCAACCGTTGTCGCACGTGAGATGACGAAAGATTTTATGGTGAATCGGTCACCACGACAAGAGGCGTTCTTACGGTCGAGAGGTTTTTCGTTAGGCGAACCGCCCTTCCTGCCACAGCAGACATTTTCGCATGAAACTGAACTTGATTTAGGCAATCAACCGCTGCACCTCGTCCATTTAGGGAAGGCGGAGACAGATGATGCCACTGCCATCAGGGTCCCAGCAGAAGAATGTATCATCTCTGGCGACACCATCATGACCGGGAGCTTTCCAATCTTCGGGCAGCCTGTCATGAACGAAGGACTCATGGCAAACCACGATTGGATTAACACAATTAAGGAACTCCGTACGTACGCACCTAAGTGTGTACTACCGGGACATGGGCCCTTGGCACGGGACCCCGAAATAGATTTGTTAATCCAAATAGAGTCCTATTTTCTGACAGAGGTCCGAAAACATGTTGAGCAGGGCATGTCTTTAACCGAGCTACTCGCTGATATGGAGGCGAACCTGCCCGATTGGATTCGTTCCATCGCTGAAGTCTGGGGAACGCCACGCTACGCGATTTTGCGCGTATACCGTGGATTGATTGACGATCCAGAGCCGGGGTGGCAGCACCTAAAACCTTCCGCGATTCCGTCGGCGGATGCCGAGAAACTCCAGCAAAAAACATCCGAACTTCAGGAATTTGAAGGATACCGGGAAACCGCTGAAGAGGTAGCGGAAGGCAATGACTTCGGGTTGGCGATCACTATCTTGAAAACCGCCACCGAAAAATATCCGAACCTGCCCGACGCGTGGACAGAATACGCCAATCTGCTCACACAAGCCGCCCGGACTGTGTCAAGCGTCCTTGAAAAAGGTGATTTCTTCGTTGAGGCAAAAAATGCTATCAACACTGCCCTCGAATTAAATCCCGATTACGCACCAGCGCACCTTCTGCGCGGATACAATCACATCCTTGCTGCCTATCGCAACGGCGATGAAACAGACACAGGATTGGAGTCCATTTATAAAGCACTCGTCTCTGGACTTCAGGACACAAAACTCGCACAGGCATACTTTTGCATCGGGCTTGCACATCGGACCAACGGCAACGAAACGTTGGCACGTGAAGCGTTCGCGAAGGCGATCGCAGCGGATGCACGCTTTATGCCTGCACAATTAGCGAATATGGCATAGGAGAAAATAAAATGAAATACGACAGCGTTTTGCTCGTCGCATTCGGCGGCCCTACACCCGGATGCTGTAAAAAATACGATAAAGATACTTGCCCAGGTGAAGCCTACTGCTTTGTTGAAGGGATTGTCGGCACTGCTGAATCTCAAATTGCACGTGTAAAAGACATCGCGTCACATTATATAAAACTGGGCGGATTTTCGCCGTTCAACGAATTGACTTTCAAACAAGCCGACGCATTAAAAAACGCACTCCACGCGCGGGACCTGCCACTCCCAGTTTATGCCGGGTTTAGACATTGGACTCCCTATCTCAGCGAAGTCATCGCTGAAATGGCACACAAAGGACACCGTAAAATACTCGGCATCATTATGGCACCCCACCAATCCAGCTTCAGTTGGGAGTGGTATCAACAGGCAGTGAAAAAAGGAATTGACGCAGTTGATGGTGAAAAACCGACGATTGATTATCTTGATCCATGGTACACACGTAAAGGCTATATCGGTGCCATCGCTGAGATTATCAAAACCGCGTGTGGCGACAAGTTAGAAGATGCCGAACTTGTTTTCACTGCACACGCAATTCCGCAGGCGGCAGCAGATAACTCACCCTACATACAACAGCTTGGAAAGACCGGCGAAACGGTCGCTCAGGTGCTCGGAAAAACTGAGTTCGATTTGGCATATCAAAGCGCAGTAGAAAACAGTCCTATACCGTGGACGGAACCAGATATCAACGATTGGATCGGAGACCGAAAAAAGGAGGGTGTTGATACGATTGTCGCATCCCCCATCGGTTTCCTCTGTGATCACGTCGAAGTACTCTACGACCTTGACATAGAGGCCGCCGAGACAGCGGAAGCCTGCGGTATTGATTTTATTCGGACGGGCACTGTCGGTGACCATCCAAAATTCATCAATATGTTAGCCGATTTTGTGTGTGAAAAATCGGTAATCTCCCAAACCGAGTAGGCACTGTTTATAGAATGCTATATATCCTTGAGGAGTGCAATATCCATGGGAACCCGCGATAAAAAACGTGCCATTGTTGTCGGTGGTGGTGTCACGGGATTGACCGCCGCTTATCGCTTGCAGCAAGAGGCAGCACAGCGAAATATACCCCTTGATGTCACACTCCTTGAAGCGACAGGGCGAGTCGGTGGTGTGATTCGCACAGAACACCGAGACGGTTTCCTTATTGAATACGGGCCTGATGCCTTTATCTCTACGAAACCCGCCGCAAAAGCACTCTCTGAAGAACTCGGTATCGCCGATCAATTCATCGGCACAAACCCAGAAGTCCGACGGAGTTTCGTCCTGCGGAAGGGGATATTACACCCAGTGCCTGAAGGGTTTTATATGATGGCACCGGGTTCACTGAAGCCGTTTCTAAAGACCCCGCTTTTCAGTTGGCACGGTAAATTGCGGATGGCATTAGACCTCTTTATCCCCCGTAGGGAGAGGGACATTGATGAAGCCGTCGCGCACTTCGTCAGACGCCGCCTCGGCAACGAAGCCTTCACGCGGATCGCACAACCCATGATAGGCGGTATCTATACCTCGGATGCCGAAAATTTGAGTCTAAAGGCGACTTTCCCACGATTTTTGGAGATGGAAAAAGCGCACGGAAGCATTATCAAAGCACTCCGCGCGCAAAAAAAACAGGCAGCAGAAACCAGTCGCGACACCAGCGGCCCGCGTTATAGCCTCTTTCTGTCGTTCAAGTCCGGTATGCAGACACTGATTAATACTCTCGTCGAAACTTTATCCTGCACTATCAGGTTGAATGCGCTTGTAAAGCACATCCAACAGGATACGGACAGTGGCGAATGGCAAATCTCACTCGCGACTGGGGAGACCCTGAACTCGGAATGCCTCTGTCTCGCGCTCCCCGCACTACAGACGAGATCGCTCATCGAAACCGTTTCAAATCCACTCGCCACAAAACTCAGCACGATTCCCTACGCATCATCTGCTACAGTTAACTTCGCGTTCCGACGTTCCGATATTACGCACCCCTTAGATGGCATGGGATTCGTCGTCCCCGCCACAGAAAACCTTTCGCTTATCGGTTGTTCGTTCAGTAGCATTAAATTTGAGAATCGCGCGCCAGACGAATATGTGCTATTACGTGCCTTCGTGAGTGAACCGGTTGCTAAAAACGCCGAACCAGATATTATTGAAGCCTGCCAAGCAGAATTAACACCGCTGCTCGGTATCAAAGACGCGCCTCTGTTTGCGACTGTTTGCAAGCATACACAGGCGATGGCACAGTATCAGGTCGGACACCAAGAGGTCGTCGGCGATATAGAACGACTCACGCGTCGATTACACGGACTCGCGCTCGCAGGAAACGGCTATCACGGGATAGGGATCCCCGATTGTATCCGGAGCGGAGAGGCAGCGGCGATCTCGCTCTTAGATGCACTAATACCATCTCGGTCCCAGGCCCGGTAGGTTCGGTTTGCAACCGAATCGGATTCTACACAGCAACCTTGGAGTTTTCAAAACCTCTTTATTGATATAAGGGAAAGTCATGAATCGTAAGACAGCGCGTTGGGGTATCGTCAGCGTAAGTTTCGGATTCTTCGGATCCGTATTAATTATGTTAACTGTTAACTTTACGCCGCGTGCCGAAGACGAGGCACATCGCGTGGCAGAGGCGTATCAGGGATTTCAGGACGGAAAGTGCCAAAGCTGCCACCCCGCCATCTGGAGAGAGTGGGAAAATTCGATGCACGCCAAGGCTTGGGGCGACGAAATCTATCAAACGGCAGCACAACAGGTTCCAGACAGGGAGACCAAATGTGACCAGTGCCATGCCCCGCAACCGATTCTCATTACAGGGATCGGAGAGATGCCGAAACTCAGGAACAGGCAACGCGAGGCAGGGGTCTCCTGTCTCGTCTGCCATCTCGATGCAGAAGGTGCCATGAACGGACCCCCAGCAAGCGCGGAAACCTATTTTCACGCCAACGTTACCAATCCGATCTATACCGAACCGACAACACTTTGTGCCACCTGTCACGGTCAACAGAGCGTTCCAGAACACGATCAGGTTTCCAGTTTCCTAAATAGCGAATTTGCAGACGGAGATACCAGTTGTGCGACGTGTCACATGCCGGTCGTGAAGCGGTTACAAAGCACAACGAGCCATGAGAGCATTAAAGGACGAAAACATACATGGCGTGGCAGCCGAAGTGTTGCGCAACTCAAACGCGCAGCGACCCTTCAGATCGAATACGAGACCGGACAGGTCAATGTGCAGCTTCGGAGTAGAACCGGACACATCTTACCGGGCGGGACATTGCGCATTATTGTGCTGGAAGTAACGCTTCTCGCACCTGATGGGACGCAACGTCAAAAACAGCAAATCTCAATTTCTGCTGAAAACGAGAACCGTCTGCTTCCAAACGAAAACAGGACCTACGCTTTTGATATGGCATCCGCCACAACCGGCGACACAATTAAAGCACGCTTAATATATCAATTGACACCAGATACTCCCGAATCCAAGCGGATATTAATGGCAGAAAAAACGCACATACTTGAACCCCAGACCCGGTAGGTTCGGTTCTCAACCGAACCGGATTCCACGCGGAAAACTTGAAGACTTCAAAAACCTCTTCAGGCGCGTAGCGACGGCATGTTTATAGCAACGTTTTACGCATTCATATTCGGCTGTGAATCTAAACCGAGCAGCCGTTTTAATGTCGGTGTCGCGCGCGAGATAACCTCATCGGATACCAGTTTAAGGTGTGCCTGCTGCGGTTTCAGAATAGAACGGCAAAAGAAACCGAGTAACCCAACGCGCGGTTCATTCGTTCTATTTTCTGACGAACCGTGCCATATCGCACCGTTAACAATTAAAACGGAACCCCGCGGTCCGCAAATTTGCACCTCATCGGCGTATTCAACGCCTGATTCAGGCAGCACCTCAAGCCGACGATGGCTTCCCGGGACACAACTGGTGGCACCATTTTCGAGCGTGAAATCATCTAAGAAATAGACGCTGTTCGCAACCATTGGAAAACTCGGACGTGGTGTCGGCAAAGCAGAGAGCGGATAGTCGATATGGAGACCCGCATCCGGGGCACCCGGATAAAGCACATTCACTGTAAAGGAACTCAACGTGCAATCGGCGCCGAGTAGATACGCCATCGCAGCGAGCACCCTCGGATGCTGAATAGTCTCTTCAAAAATCTCGCCTTTGTCAATGAGATTCCAGACGCGTTGCGCACTATCATTCGCGAGGTATGTATGGCTTGTACCCGCTTTTTTCTCTGCTTCAGCGAGATCTAAGGAGTGTTCCCGAAGTTCTAACGTTGTAGCCAACGGTATCAGGCTCTCCAGAAGTAGAAAACCGTATCGGTCGAGATGTTCTTTTTCTAATGGGGTTAACATAATGTTTTCCTCAAATACTATTTTTTCTTGACAGTTTAAGTGTTTTTTGGTAATATATCAAGTAGACAGTTAATTTTTGTTTCATAACATTGAAATCCGTCAACCGAAATGCAGAGATTTTGGTTTGACATGTTTTAGAAATTGTGGTATCATATATAAGCGGACTGCATTTTAATCGATAAATATACCGATGCGGCGGGAACAAAATTTCACCGATTGCATAAAACATTACACAACTGCAGGACGGTTCTGTTTATAGGTTCTATACCTGTAACACTAATGTCTCTGACGCGTAACGATTAAATGCTTGCTTAATTTTGCTACTTTTTGTTAAAATATAGAAAAATTCCCGCAAGGTCAAGCATGGAAGTTAGATGCCCACTTTGCCTTATGCTTTTGACCCGTGCTGTAGGGTATATCCCAACCCTATCCTACAGCTACATCGGTATCGGGAAATTTTAATGCTCGTTGGTAAGATGTTAATTGGATGGGCAAACATCATACCCCGGTCGTCTTTGTCGTATTCTCGCTTGCCCATCTAAGAAGAAACTCAGTACTTAGTCTTGCGAGCGCGCAGACTTAACGAGGAGGATGAGTTAATGAAAAAACGAACACTCGTTTGTTTTTTGATTTTTACATTGTGTGTTTTTTACACCTCAATTCCGAACACAGTTTTAGGGCAAGAAGAGGAAGCGTCTCTCGCTGAACAGGTTATTGAAAATCATGGCGAGACGCTAATGCGTCCTGAAATTCAAGGTGGATTCCTATTAGTCTTGGATTTTTTAAAGAAAAATCCAGCACAAGCAAACCTTTTGAATCCTGCTACCATTGAGCTTGTTATCAATGGAACAATTCCTCTGGACACTCTCATTGATCGCAACACCCTAACACCTGAACAGGTCGCAGCACTTGATCAATTCTTACCACTTCTGGAGGCAGGAGATGAAGGGGTGTTAGCATTGCTCAGAGACCCGCAGGTGCTGGAAGCACTTAGGGATCCAGCAGCGGTTGATGAACTTTCAACATTGTTGGAAGCACCTACGGATCCGACAGAACCCACGGAACCCACGGAACCTACGGAGCCGACAGAACCCACGGAACCGACAGAACCTACGGAACCTACGGAGCCGACAGAGCCTGAACCCACGGAACCTACGGAACCTACGGAGCCGACAGAACCTGAACCCACGGAACCTACGGAACCTACGGAGCCGACAGAACCTGAACCCACGGAACCTACGGAACCCACGGAACCTACGGAACCGACAGAACCCACGGAACCGCCACCAACAGTAGAGATGCCAATGGCAGAACCGTTTGATCCCGCGATGCCTGCAGATGAGTATCTTTTGGGTGAATCACGGCTCGGTGGTCTCTCACTCAATGCTGCTTCTGGTAGAAGATTTGTGAACAGCATTGTTGCCGCACTGGGAGCTCAGGGAATTCAAATTGACGCAGAGACTTTAGTAGAGTTAATCGTTGACGCAGTTCCACAGGGATTTCTGCCCAAGAGACAGATTCAGCAGATTTTACTATCAGAGCGTCTCTCTGCATTCCCTAAAGAAGATAATCAACCATGGGTGGATCCAGCAGGCGAATTTCAATTAGATCCTGAAAACTTCGGAAATGCTATAACGCCGAATTTTGCTGATTTTGCCTATACAGATTTCGGTGAGAAGCCAAACCAAAAATATCTGACAAGCGACAGCCTACATCTCTATACCCGTGTTCCAGCGAAGGTAGATAGTGTTGAGTTTAGTCTCTCAGATGGCACAATGGCTGAAGTTACGCAAGTCACAACGGATGAATTTCAAGGCGATATCTTTGAATATACCTTCCGGTTAGAGGAAACACTTGCCGCTACTAACTTACCAGCATGGCCCGATTTTAACACCCGCTTGTTTGATGAGGTTACGCTCCGATGGGCAACCACACCGGATGCAACCTACGAGAGTGTATCCATGGATCCGGTACCCCAAGAAGATGGGACTATCGTTTGGGAATATAAGGCAGATATACCAGCTGACAGAGAAAGCACTTATTACTATTTTGTAGTGACACTTGCTGAAGAAGTGCATTTCACGACATTGGATCGTGAAGCTCTCTTTGCTGGCAAAGAAGCCTTAGTAAGGAATCCAGACGTTACGTTAGAAGATATCTTTGACACGCGACATTCACTGCCAATCAAAAGTTGGGCGATGCCAGACCCGCGCAACCTCCAATTGCAGGATCGGGGTATTGTGGATGCACTATTCACACCTGATTTGCGGATGGAAATAGCTCAGATAGCGTCCTCACCGGAAGTTATCGGAATACTCGCGAGTGGACAAATCAATGTAGGCAACGCACGCGCAATGCTGAATGCTCTCCCGCCGCAACAGATGGCCCGCATCCGGAACCTATTGCTTCGTAACGCCAACGAGCTAACGAATAAGTTTGAGGATTCATTTGATCCAATGTTGGCTTCTGTCTTTACCGTTCCGCGTGTCGATCTCGAAACGCAATCGCTCTGGGTTGCAAAATTTCCTCCGATTGCTGATGGCAACTATCAAGTGAAAGCGGATGTCCTTGATGCTGATGGGAACGTGCTTGATCGGATTCAAGAAAATATTACCGTTGATACAAGTGCACCCGAAGCAGACATCGATATTAGTCCAGGCACGACAAACACCACTGGCTACCAGAACGGTGATGTCTATATCGCTACTGCACCAACTGCTGGTAGTGCCGCAACACTTAATGTTAGGGGAATCCCGAAAGCTGCTAATATCGGTCCAGGCGTAGGTTACCTGTTCTATCAGATGATCGCCTTGGATGAAAATGGAAATCCAGATCCGAACATAACCCCAAATACATGGGAACCGCTGACTGTTGAATCTACGATGTTGGTATCCGATATTTGGAATGCGGTTGTTAATGAAGCGACAGATGCAGAGATTGCTTCAACGCTGAAATCACTCGCTTCGCAGCTCGATCTCGGTATAGATATCTCTGTGCTTGACGATGCTACAATAGCAGGTATCGTGAGAAGTCAAACACTTCCAGACCTCCTTGACACTTACCTAACAGCTGGTAATATTCAGGGTCCTGTAAATATGTTCCTCAGTAGCTTGGGGCTTGGAAACTTCCAATTGACGGCTGCCCAAAGTGAAGTGATAGCGCAGTTGCTGGGCGGGACAGTCAGTATTCTCGATGAACTTGTACCGGTAACATTTGACTCGTCTGATTATGTCGTAATGCCTATCCAATTTCAAGGTGCACAGATGCCTCTGACTGGAAATTACGGCATTCGTGCTATGGGTATTGATAGTCTGTTCAATGTCGGTGCCTACACTGCACCTACACATATCAGAATCGTCGCACCAGAATATGACAAAGCCAGTGTAACGTTTGCTGTGATTGGCGATTGTAACATGGACGGCGATATGGACGACCTCTTTGAGAGTGGCCCCATCGGTGATGTAACGATTTTCAATAATACCACAGAAAATGTTATGTTAACCGTCACAGTTGACCATCGCTCAGCACATCCTGCAACAGTTAGTGTCCAATATATGGATGCCGCTGGCACATGGCAGGAAATCGACGAACTTGATCTCGCTGGATATGAAACCGGTGATACGTTGACGATCCCTTGGGACGTTACTGACTTTGACGCATTGGTAGGCGCAGGCAGCTCTGTAATGGTGCGTGCCGTGGCCACCAACGCCTTGCAGCTCACCGATATGGAAGCGGCGGAAGGTCCTATCAATTTAGATCCAGGTATCTGCCCGCTCGATCCTGAAGTCATCGCTATTACAGTGGATCCTGCCACGACTACCAATTCGGATAGTGGTGCACCACAAGGCATGCTAACCCTTAATGCTTATACACCGAGCCGGACTTCTACAGACGTCACTTCTGTCCGCTTGGCTGCCAAAGGACCACAAGATGCTGAATGGACAATTGAAACCAGTGAAGCCGCTGAAAACATCGGCGGTCAAATGCTTGCAGACCTCCTTGGCGATCTCGTCAATACTATAGGTCCTGACAAACCGATCGTTAACGTCGGTAGTACTTACCGGAAATGGACGATTTCCATAGATACTACGGAATTGGCAGATACCATTACTGAAGGGGCAGATGATAATCCCTATGTCGTAACCGGATATGCAAATACCGCGGGCGGCGAAATACCACCAATTCCCGGTGTCGAGGCGAAATTCTCAGTTGATAACATCGGTCCCACAAAAATTACTGCTGTTGCTGATGCCGATGGCGCAGTTGAAGCAAACGAAGATGGCAGTTACACAGTCGGTGGACTCGTTGACAAATATGACGAGGCTGTCGAATCCCCGATGGTTACCTTTACCATCGAGCCGGTATCTTATATGGCAACCTATGCGTCGGTCATGTTAGTGACGGATGCTGAAGGTGCTTCTATTGGCGAGGCAACCGAAACTGCTGAAGGCAGTGGCGTTTTTGAGATTACTGTTGATGTCGGTATACTTGCTGACGGTGAATACCTCGAAAACGGAACCTATATGTTCCATGCCGTGGCTGTCGATGCTGAAGGCGCGGAAGTGCCCGAAACGGATGGGGCAAAAGTCTCGGTGAATGTTGAAAATACTTACCGACCGGCTCCAGAAATTTTGGCAATAACGACGGATCCTGCAGCAGAGACGAACCCCGATAGCGGGGCACCGAAGGGAAGCGTTACTGTCAATGCTTACTCTATCGGTGAAATAACATCTCCGCTTATCACTTCGACGCGCTTTGAAATCAAACGTCGAAACGATGATGATTCCGCGTGGACAGAGGCTGGCATAACTGAAGAGGGGATCGCTGTTACTTCGGAAGAAGTTCAAGAATTACAGAATCTCAATGTTGATGCCCTCAGCGACCTCATTGCAGTCGCAGCTGGAACCGCCGCGACGAGCGGGGAAGCTTCACCAATTCATCGATATCAAACCTACCAAAAATGGTCGCTTAGCATAGATACGGTGGAATTGGGACTCGAAGATACCATCGACAAGGATAGTCCCGCAGCGCGGGATGCTTCCAAGGATGATAACCCCTACGTCGTTCGCGCAGTCGCAATTTCCGCAGCAAACGAAAGCGAAACGGGATCCCCCGCGGGTGTTCAATCAATATTCTCACTCGATAATGTTGATGATGTCGGACCCCTCGGTCCAACAAACATTGTCGCCGTTGCTGACGTTGCCGGTATGATTGAAGCAAACGAAGATGGGAGTTATACCGTCGGCGGGATTGTTGATGAGACAGTTCCTTCACCGATAGCAACGTTTACAATTGAACAGGGTGCTGATGTTGATCCTGCAACCTACGAAGGTGGCTCGGTGAACTTGGTACAAACTACAGCGGATGGGGCAGAAACCACTACCGAAGGCGCAGCCGGTGTTCTGGACATGATTACAATTGATGTCGGAATGCTCGAAAATGGAACTTATATGTTCCACGCTTTGACTGTTGATGCATCCGGTAACGTACAACACGGTGAATCACCGATGGTAACGGTGCATGTCCTGAACTTCCGAGTCTCTGATGTCAGCGACTTGGCAGTGATTGCTGTTGATGGTACAGACGTAGCAGACGCACCTACAGAGCCGATTCCACTTCGCGGATCTGTCACTGTGAGCTTCATGGTTGCAAACGGCTCATTGGCAGCTGAGGAACTCAGCGGCGCAGTAGATGGCGGCGAAATGCCGAGTGAAAGTGCCGAAGACCCAGAAAATACCTTTACACTTATGGTAGAGGTCGGATCGCTGGCAGATGGTGTCTATACACCTGACGGTGTGGTCACGAAACGCAACGGTTCAGTCGCTTTCCCAATAACAACAGTTAACGTGGATAACACCGGTCCGATGGTTACGATTGAATCGCCTACCGGTAATGAAGCGGTAGATAGCTTGCCGACGATCCACGCAACCTATCACGATGGTGCAGGCGCAGGTGTTGATGGCGCAACTGGAAGTCTCGCATTGGCACGCCTACAACCGCCTGATGCTGTTGATGTCGAAGTTGACCAAGCAGAACTCGCAAAAGACGCTGAAGCCTTGGTCTACACCCGGACTGAGCAACTCGCCGGTGGCGCATATCGTGTGACTGTTGAAGTCGCTGATATCCTCGGTAACGTCGGTAGCGGTTCACAGGAATTCGTTGTCAACGGTACACTCCCAGAAGTTGCGATTCATTCACCCGCACCAGGACAGACCTTCGATCACGGTCAACCGCTTGTTAGTGGTGAATTCTCCGGTGCAGGCACTGTTGAAATAGTAAACCTTATGGTTGACGGCAACATCGTTGAAGCCGAAGTCGACGGGAACCGATTCTCCTATACACCCGAAACGGCATTAGCCGATGGCCCCCACACGGTTACTATTGAAGTTCAGGACGGTGACGGAAATACGGCACAGGCATCTGTCAACTTCACGGTAAAGATGCCGAGAGACACAACGCCACCCGTTATCTCTTCAGTCGCTCCTACAGGAGTTATCACAGATTCTGACCCCGGTAGATTAGGGGGAGTGGTGATCTCAGCCGTCGTAACAGACGAGCAATCGACTGTCTCTTCTGTGAAATATAGTGTAAATGGTGGGCAACTTCAGTCTATATCTAACTTACATATCAATGAAGGTAAGATTGAGGCACCAGTTGACTATGAAGCACACGGAGCCGGTCTCTACACTGTGCGGATCATCGCAACCAGCGAAGGGGGTACAACGGAACATACGTGGACGTTCACACTCGTTGTTGATAACGTCGCACCTACAATCACTTCCATTACGCCGTCTGGCACTGTCCGCGGTGGACTTCCACCCATCTCCGCAAGTGCTAACGATGAATCCGGCGTAGCAGAAATGAGCATCGTTGTTATTGATAGTGACGGTGAAGAGGTCGATGGTGAAACCCAAGATGATGGCGAAGATAATGTCTCTGGTATCACGAGACTCGATTTCAATCCTGCAGAACCCCTTGAAGAAGGGATCTACACGATTGAGGTGCGAGCAACGGATCCATACAGTAACTCCGCTTCAGCGAAAGGGGCTTTCACGGTTGATTTCGATACCGCCGCACCGATCATCACAATGGCATCGCCAGCGAACAACGCACGCTTGATGTTTGATGAAGGTGAGGAACGTCGACCCACTATCGCAATATCCTACGCGGATGCTGAAAGTGGAATTGATGTGGATTCCATCCGGTTCGTTTTCAATGATAACCTGATTACGCTCACACCACAGCAGAAGTCGGCTTCCCAAGTAACCTATAAACCGGCGCAAGACCTTGAGCCGGGACAGTATGCGGTTAAGTTGGAAGTGTCTGATAGAGCGAACCAAGAGGGTAATGTCTCTGATGATAGTGACGGTGCCCGTGAAGCGAATATGGCTGTTTATCAGTTCACCTTCTCTATTGAATTGAAGGACGGTCCAATATTGGCAGCACGCCCCTTGAATTACCCGAATCCATTCAAGGACAATACCCGAATCTCATTCTCGCTCGCACGACAAGCAACTGTTTCCATCGTCATTTATGACGCAACGTTGCGACCGGTTCGTGTGCTTGTGGATAATCAGGTATTCGACGCTGGTAACTATACTCGTAAGGATAATGGTTCAGATGCAATCGGTTGGGATGGGACATCAAGCAGTGGTGAAGATTTAGCTCGAGGTGTCTACTTCTGTGAAATCATTGTCGCAGACGGTTTCGAGCCTGAATACGCCATTCTCAAACTTGCACTGACGCGCTAAGTAAATGGCAGTCCTATATCGGGAATTGGACACACCTGTCCAGTTCCCGATCGGGACAGTCTTTTGGAGGATATAATGTTAATAACAGAGCAAATTGCTAAGTGGGTTTCAAAAAAATACCCAAAATTGCTATGCGGTGTAATACCACTTTTCTTAATTATCCTAATGGTGGTGCCGGTCAGTTATGCTGGAGTCGATGCTATGCCACATCTGCGACTTGGTGCAGGTGCACGCTCAATCGGTTTAGCCGGGGCATTCACAGCCATCGCCGATGATGCCACCGCAACGGTCTGGAACCCAGCAGGACTCGGATCCGCAGCGGATCTCAGCCTCAACTTCTCGACACAGCGGCTCGACCTTGATAGAAGCCACAACTTCATCGCACTCACAAAAGCGCTCGGTTCAGCCGGTTCTATCGGAATCGCTGTCACCAACGCTGGCGTTAGTGGTATACAACAGTATGATGCAAATGAAAATTACGGCGGCGAATTCGACTACAGCGCCAACGCCTATTCCCTCTCTTACGGTATCGGTATCGGAAACTTCAGCCTCGGTTTAACAGGACGCATGTTGGCTGACAACTTCGGATTGGAAAGCGTCGAAAACCAAAGCGGGTTCGGCGGTGTAGATGTCGGTTTGATGGGACACGCATTGCATATAGATGTCGGTGAAGAACAGGTCCCGACCTTCCATTACGGCGTTGTTGCGAAATACCTCGGGGCATCCCTCGGTGATGACACAGTGCCAATGGTCGTTAACCTCGGTTTGGCTTACAATCTCTATATGGGGAACGTCGTCACATTCGCAGCAGATCTCGAACATGAGTTCCTCAACGGTCTCATTGAGAGCCCTACGAGCCTACGACTCGGTGCTGAGTACACGATTGTCAGTTACAAATCTACTGCCTTCTCCATTCGTGGCGGAGTCAAAGCATCACGCGATGCACAGAGCCTCTTCGGTGGTTTTGGTGTGAACATAGGTGGGCTGCAGCTTGATTATGCTATCCAAGATGGCATGGCGATCGAAATCAACGGCGTCGGATCAACTCACTATGCTTCCCTCTCTTACATGTTTTAAAGGAGATTATTTATGAAAATCATAAGAGGCACTCTGAAGTTGGCACTGATTCTGTATATCTGCGCAGCACTCAGTGGCGTTTATGTCTTGTCCGCATCCGCACGGATCACACCCCACGATGGTGGTGATGATACCATGCTTATCACTATCGAAAAAGGTGATACCCTCTGGGATCTCTGCCAAGAATATCTCAAAGATCCGCTCCAGTGGCGTGAACTGAGTAAATACAACGACTTTACCAATCCACACCTCATCTATCCCGGCGAGCAACTGCGTATTCCGGTCGCTATGGCAAAAAATGTTGTCGAAATTGCTGAAGACGACCTCGCCAAGCAGCAGGAAGAACTCCAAAACCTCAGGGCTGAACTGGCTGAATCCGAAGCAACACGCGATAGACTTGAAGCTGAAATTAAAGGGCTCAATGAGAGTATGGATAAACTCAAGGCGCAACTCAAGGAACTTGAGGATAGCCTGAAATCACAAGAAAAATTGATGGCGGCAGTGAAAGACTCCGGTGATGCAGTCTCCTCCGGCATCAAGGAAGCACTTGAAGCGAATAAGGCTGCTATACTTGAAGAGATCGCTCACGCTGAAGAGCATATCGAAGCAATACAGTCCATGCTTGAAGAACAACAGATGAAAGCTGCTGAAACACGGACGATTATTGAATCTATCCAAGCGGATGTAAAGACGCTTTTAGCACAGGTTGAGACCAACCAAAAAGCGATCAACGAAGTCAAGATGATCCTTGAGGATGCCAAAGGTGTACACGAGGAAATTTCCACATCCAAACGCGCTTTGGTCTTCCTGACAACAGTCGCAGCAGGTATCGGGTGGTTCGCTCTAAATGCCATCGGTGGACGCAGCGGCGAATAAATCAAAACGCATCGCCTTTTAGGCAGGGAAGGTGTCTCAACACCTCCCTGCTTTTTTTATATTATGTCGTCAAATATCTCTAAATACCCGCCTCAACCGCCATTCACGCAGGCAATCGCACTCTATGGCGATAGAGCCGGAAGTAAAGGCACTTTCAAATTTGCTGGCTTCGCGTGGATACAGACCACGAAGGTTATACTCGTGCAAGGCAACGTACATAACCTAAGCAATGCCTCTGAATGGCGCTGCTTGTTACGTCTGGTCACACTCGCACATCGTCTCAAAAAGCCTATCGTTTTCTGGAATCTGCCTGTCGCACATATCGCGACGATACAACGGCGGACCTCCTTAGCCGCCGCACAGGCAATCCAAAAAACCGAATTGGCGATGCTAAAACTCCCATATCCCATCATTACCATTTTTGATGGAACTGGTGATATTGACTATGCGACATTGGAATTGGGATGGAGTGATGGAATTGTAATACCAGCAGTATTGGAGGCACAATTTTCGGAACGTCAGAATATTAAGATAGCACAACGTCCGGCTGACGTTGCATCCGCAATCTTGGAGCTCCTAAATCATGCCGAGAGGATCCCCGCTACAGAACTGTTCAAAAACCGACAAGAAACACTACGTTATGCCACTGCTGAATAACCGTTTCTCATTCCCCTCTGCAGGCGGGGTTTGTAACCCCGTCGTATCTTCGAGTCGCTAACCAAGCCCAAGAAGCGATTTAATATCCAAATTAAAGGGCTCTAACGCAAGGTTCGTCGCAAAAACAAGCACAGTTACAACGAGTACTACTTTAATCCATTTATCGCCTTTTTCGACTGCCCAATGGCTGCCAATCCAGGCACCTGTAGCATTCCCTATCGCTAACGTTACACCTAAAGTCCAGTCAACCTGTTTGTCTAAAATAAAAGTGCCGAGCGCAACCACGGTATAACAGAAGATAACAAAAACTTTAATCGCATTCGTCCGAACGAGATCGATGCCTGTCAAAAGTCGCAGCGCCGTTATAACAAGCAACCCCACACCTGCTTGAATGAAACCCCCGTAAATCCCAATAAAGAAGAATACAACCATCGCAATGACTTGAGCGCCTGTAGCACTGCTTTCGATCCTATCCTTTAACTTGGCAGTCGGGTTCAGCAGTGTTAAAGTTAGCATAATAAGCATCACGGCTGCGAGAATGAATTGAAATAGTGCGGCATCCGTCCCAATCGCAATTTTGGCACCTATCCACGCCCCGATAGCTGCAGGGATAGCAAGTAGGATACCATACCGAAAATCAGAAATCCCTTTACGTCGGAATCCCATAATGGCGCTGATGTTTTGAAAGAAAATAGCAACCCGGTTTGTGCCGTTTGCTAATACTGGATCGGAGGTAAGGAAAATCAGCATCGGCAGTGCCAGCAACGATCCGCCAGCAGCGACCGTATTTATGAAACCGGCACAGATACCTGTGCCAAAGAGTAAGATGGTATGCAGTAGGTTGAATTCCACTTCGGTTTTATGATCTCCTTTTTTTAGATGAATCGGAGGGACCCTGACGATATTTCGCAACCCCGATTGAGACGATAGCGGTAAGGTTTCCGACAACTATAGCACTTCCGATCGCCGTCAGTACCAAAAAGCCCCCGACTTGAAGGATTCCCTCTCCAAACGGACAACGCCAATTTAAAGCGAAAATAGCCACACAAGGAATCAATAAACCGAGGACAAAACCTACGCCTGCAGCATTACCAGCGATATTCTGCAATTTCCTCAATGCTGGCAGTCGAACTTCAAACATTTCTGTACTCTCTTTGCTGTGCCTATGTTCCGTTAGGCAAGCCCTAAATACTTGTCCCGACCTTGTACGAGTGCCTCTATTTTCCGATCTACTACAGAACGTTGAAGCATCCAAAATCCGCAGTCCGGATGAATCCAGCCAATACGTCCAGTGCCTACCACTTTTTCGGCTTTTTCTATACGAGCTGCTACGTCGTCAGGAGTCTCAACCGGATTAACCTTCACATCAATAACACCGATGCCGAGGACAATGTTTGATGCAACTGCCTTAAGTGCTTCGAGGTCCTCTGATGGACGGTGTTGCAGTTCCAGAACGAGATGGTCGCACCGGAGTGTATTCAGGAAGTCAATGAGAGCCTCCCAACCACCCTTTTGAATAACTTGTCCACCGTAGTTACCGAAGCAGAAATGGACGGCTTTCTCTCCGTCAAACGCGTCAAGAACGATATTGATCGCCTCGGCAGCACGCGGCGCATCTTGCGGGTTCCCCGGTATATTTGCCTCATCAATTTGGAGGCAGGCACAATCTAAGTCTCGTACCTGCGCTGCTAAGACCTCTGCCAGAGCAGTCAGGAGGGCATCGAAGTCGCCGTAATGTTTATCCAACAGGGTCCGGGCGAGCATGTACGGACTTGTCACCGTAAATTTGATATGGTTACCAGCAACACGCACCGCACGCTCACAATCGGAAACAAGGTTTAGTGTCCCCTCCGCTAACGCGTCCTCGACGACACCGGCGGGTTTCGCCCGAAACTGCATCGTCTGCATCTGCCTGAATTCGGACCACTCCTGCCTACCTACCTCCGCGCGGATGCCTGAGAGCGGACGGATAAAATAATCGATCATGCCGTTCGTATCTGGATGGTTCGGATCGAAGCGGTAAAGTTCGCCATCTGTCGGTAGGTCAATACCGCGTTGCCGTTGGATATCCACAACAACCCGTGTCGCATCCAGAAGCGATTGTTCTGTCGGCATTGACAAAAGCCACGCCGGAACAGGATAAGAACCGACGGTTGTGGTTAAAATTTCTGGTTTTTTTGTTAGCATATCTACTGATTTAATTGTCTCCAACTTTAAAGGATTCTAATTCAAAGACCGTATCAACAGTCAAATCACCGCGCGTCTGCGATTGTGTAAACTTGACGATGCCGACATCCGGGGCAATCCACTTTTTTACGACAGTAACATCAAGCGGAAAATCTTGGTTCCCGATATCGAAACCCCATCGAAACGATTCCTGAACTTGAAAAACGTGTTCAAAGGTCCCGGCTGGCACCGTCACTGTCTCTTCTGAAAGCACCTCGAATTCATCGAGTCCGCTGCCGAGTGGAAAAAGTTCAGGTACTAATTTCGCCTGAAAATTAACATCCCACTTTTCGCCAGGAATGAGCGGGAATTGGTATAGTGGAAGAAACGGTTCAAACAGGATCGTGTCTTGCGTCCCTGAGGTCGTGTTCTGTGCATGCTGCACAATACCTAATACCTTACCGTTTTCATCAAGATGCGGTCCCAAATACGTGTAGTTTACAATGTTCTCCAAACCTTCAGCAGTACTGGATTTCTGGAGCACAAAACTTTCAATCGTTTGTCCGCCGGCGCGTTGGATCTGAATGGTGTCCACAATTTCAAAGGTAATCTCACTCCCATTTTCGTCGCGATAATGCCATATATTTCCCACAGCCAATGGATAATAATTGCCCGGTCGAGTTCGCCACACTTGGATATCAAGTGTGCTTGTTGTCGTGCTTTTGCCGTCGCTGATCGTGACCTCAATCTGATACTTACGCTCAGTTTCAGGGGCTTGCCAAAGTGCGCCTGATGCGTTCTCTGTCAGTTCGCCACCTGTTACCGACCATGTATATGATAAAACATCGTTTTCAAGATCACCGGCTACGAGGACAATTTGGACCTCACCTCCGGGATCCACAATAGCTGATTCGGCTTCAAAAGTGATAATACGTGGCGCAAGATTTGTGTCAATCGATTCGTCACTACCACAACCTAATCCAACGCTTATAAGTAGGAAGCAGAGGATTTTCCAGATATTTGTTAATTTTTTGATTTTCATGACATTTCCTCCATGAGCGTGTTTCGCCGCTCCAGATAGAATCCTCTGAATTCCGATAAGAACCACTTCAGGAAATGTCTTCTGTTAGACATCGCGCACTTCATCCTTTAAAGGGGTATCCCGCGTAGTGCCTCACGGCATTGGGTCGCACCATTTCCGGTTACGTTGTAGGCAAAAGTATTCATCAAGCGATCATTTGGTGAATTGTTTGCATCAGAACCGTGAATAATCAAGGCGTTAAAAAAGACACCGTCCCCCGGTTCCATTTCGAGAGCCACAGCATCTTCCCGTTCTTGGTAGTGCCCCGGTAAAAAAACGCCAAAGGTCTGTTGTTTACGTTCATGTTCCTGCAAACCCCAGTTATGGCTTCCCGGAACAAACTGGATGCAACCGTTCTCAAGGTTCGCCTCACTGATAGCCAACTGGCAGTTAATCATAACAGGTTTGTTATTATCATTTTTCCAGTAGGCATAATCTTGATGCCACGGGATCGCTGTGCCATCACCACCGGCTTTCGGAAGCAATTTACTGTGATACAGTGAAATGTTCTCACCCATCAGGGCTTCCAATATATCCAACATCTCATCGCAGCGGAGTAGACGGTTAAGTGTCGGACTCACCAACTCACTGTGCATTAACTGCTTAATTCGAGGTGGATGGCCCTCCGTATCATAGACTTCCCAAGAGATTCCAATGCCATCGGTCGGTTGTTCTGCCATACGATTGTGTATATCGTCAATTTCTTCCAGAATTAACGCAATATCTTCTGAAGAGACAAGCCCTTTTTTCAAAAGGTAGCCGTTTGTTTCATAAAACCGCAATTCTTCGTTCGTAAGTCCCATAAGATTTTTCCTTCGTTCACTTAGCATGATTGCTAAGTCGTACAAATTCCCTAACATAAAATATTGGATTTGATAAAGTATATACCAAGTATCCAGAAAAATCAAGGGATTTCCGATTGGATTCCAGAGTTATTCAGTTTTAATAGTTGTCAGTCAACAGTACTCAGTTTTCAGTTAAAGGGGTTGTGTTAGTATCAGCAAGCGTTACAGACACAAGTTGTTAACTGAGTACCGCTCTCTTGAACGGACGCTTTCAGAAAAAGGTTTACTTTCGTTGTAAACGGTGCTAAAATATGAGTCGTTCAACATTAACACGGTACTGTGCTAAGCATCTGTAACCCCCAAACTATACCTCGCCAAGGAGGACATAAATCGTATGGACTACACGCTCGAACACTGTCAAAAACTTGTAGATGACTGGATCCACACCGTTGGTGTCCGCTATTTCTCAGAATTAACCAATACTGCAATCCTTATGGAAGAGGTGGGCGAATTAGCACGGATTATGGCGCGTCAATACGGTGAACAGAGCTTCAAAAAGAACGAGAAAGACTTAGATCTCGGTGAGGAGATGGCTGATATTTTGTTCGTTCTTATTTGCCTTGCGAATCAAACAGGAATTGATCTCGAAGCGGCATTCAAAAAGTCGATGGAGAAGAAAACACACCGAGATAAAGAACGCCACAGCAGAAACCCGAAACTTCTAACAGACCCCGGAGCGAATACCTAACCGCCACGGAGATAGACGATGCTATTTCATAGAAACCGTATATTGTGGTTATTAAGTCTGCTATTTGTTATCACTGGCTGCACAATCTTCACGAAAAATCCGACATCGGGCACAGTGGTTGACCCGCTCGTTGAACGTACACGTCAGTGGCAGATGCAGATTGAAGCAGGGAATAGTGAGTTACAGCACGGAAATCTTCGCGCAGCACTCACCGCTTATGAAGCCGCGCTCGTCATCCGACCGAATGTCAGCGAAGTACAACAAAAGATAGCAGAAATATACTACCAACTTGAGGAATACGAAAACGCACGGAACGCGTTTGTCGCTTTTTTGGCACTCAGACCGAACAATATCGCAGCCCTTAACTATGCCGGGTATATCTCCGAAAAATTAAAGGATTACGCAGCTGCTGCTGGATACTACGAACGCGTACTCGCTGTTTCAGGAGATAATCTCTACGCTTTGAACCATCTCGGCTTGGCTTATCGGCAACTGCAACGTTTTGATGAAGCAGTGGAGGTTCTCCACAAAGCACTTTCCCTTGATCCGAAATGCGAACGTCCGGAAAGCGAAAATTTGCACAATTATTTGGGATTAATCTATCTCGAACAAGGCGAACTCGGTGAGGCAATCGCGGAATTACGGGAATCCGTTCGCCTGTTTCCCAACGATACTTGGGCAAGGGAACAACTCGTCACGCTTTATGAAGAACAACACCGCTACTTTGAGGCACAACTCCAGTGCCAACGGATTTTAGAAATTGAACCCGACAATCTTTTCGCTTTGGATCGACTTCAAGCACTCACACAACTTAACATCGCTCCGATGCAGATCACTGAAGTGCCACCTGTCACGCTCCTGAACCCAGATGTTGAGCATATCATCGCAAACGCGCCAGACGAGAGCGACTATCCTGACGCTGACACCCTAATTCTCTTCAACCATTTCAGCCACGATGTTCTACCGAATGGACAGTCGCGGTACACGACACATCAGGTCGTTAAAATTCTGACAGAAAGAGGTATCCTGAAGTACGGAGACATCGCCATCCCCTATCAACCTACCGCACAAAATATCGGCGTGAATATCGCAAGAACAATCATGCCGGACGGCACAGTCCTACAACCACCTGCCGAGGCATTTAACGACGTAACACCCCCCGGATTATTGGCACAGAACCTCTACTCCGATGCTATGTGGAAGGTTATCTCCATGGTCGGCCTCGCCCCCGGTGTTTGCATTGAGTATCAAGTAACACTTGAAGATAAAATCCCTGGAGGCGAGACGTGGATTACAGGCGGATACAACTTTCAGGGGACAGAGACAACATTGGAAACCACTTACGCACTTCGGGTGCCGAAGATGTGGAACCTTCAATGGGAAATCGCTAACGACGCAAACCCGAAGGAACCCGGGGTCTCTTATACAGAAAACGATACCGTCGTTTACATATGGAGATACCCTGAGATGCCTGCACTGACACTCGAAGGCGGGATGCCACACGTTAACAATGTCGTACCGCGCTTGCGTTATTCTTCAATTAAAAATTGGGACAGCGTCTATAACTGGTATAAAGAACTCGCGAAAGGAAGATATACCGCGGATGCGGACATTGAGGCGAAAGTTGCGCAACTCACGAATCATCTGACAACCATAGACGCGAAAATACAGACGATTTATCATTTTGTCGCTACAAATATCCGGTACGTCGGTATTGAACTCGGACAGAGTGCTTACCAACCCTCGTATGCTACCGAAGTTTTTCGGATGCAATACGGCGATTGTAAAGATAAAACAACGCTTCTGATTTCAATGTTGGATTTGATCGGTATTAAAGCCTATCCTGTCTTGGTGAGTGTCGCACCATACGAACGCGTGGATACAACGCTGCCTTCGCTCAGCCAGTTTAACCATGCAGTTGCCGCAATTCCGACCCATACGGATACCTATACCTGGCTGGATCCAACATCCTCAACTTGTACGTATGGCGATCTTCCGTACAACGTTCAGGGACGCACAGGATTTCTCATCTCTGATACACGCGGTGAATTTGTGGAGATACCTATTTTTTCACCAGAGACGAACCGACTTCTCAGCGCAACGGAATTGACACTAAATAACGAAGGCGGTGTACAAGGCACACTCTATATTCAGACAAATGGACAGTATGACATAAGCGCGCGGTGGGCATATCAACAGATACATCCAAATATGTTGAAAAGCGTTTTGGCAACTGAACTCAGCGAACAATTTCCTGGAATTCAGATATCGTGGCACGATATCTCTGACCTTAACGATTTAAACGTGCCGCTCACAGTTAACCTCGGATTCCATGTTGAGAATTACGCAACGCAGGTGGGAGACGACATGCTCCTGCCTTTACCGATTGACGAATTCGCTGATTATGCTGAAACCTTTGCGAATGAACAGCGCACCTATTCATTAGATATGGGGTACCCGATGCAAATTGAAAAGACAATTCGCATTGAGCTCCCAGATGGATGGACAGCAACGCTGCCAAAAGACGTTCATTATGTTGTGGAGAATGCAGAACTCGCTCGCCAGTACAAGCAGGTCGGAAATACGATTACTTACAACCTCGTGTTTACCCTGAAGAATCGGATACTGTCCGCGGCTGCGTATACCGCAGTAAGATCAATCTTTATGTCGCTTGCGAGTGAAGATGGGGCGCGTTTACTTTTAAAGACCCGTGATGACGATCAAATGTCACGAAAATAACGACTTTTAGGTTTTCAGGAAACATATCGGACAACAAAACAGCGTTAGTCTTTGACATACTTCCAGCCGTCAACCAGCACTGGAAGTCCACGAATTACGCACATAGCGACGGCTATAACAGATAGAATTACGCCTGCTAATTCCAAACCGACAACTAATTCAGGATAGATGCCGGAATTCTTGAAGGCAATAACGCCACCGAGGTAGACGAAGGCGACTGCTTTTGCAATGCCATAGATACTACGGCTTGCCCGTGAACTCGTGAGCGCACGTGTCCACCTTGAAGTCATCATACTGTTCTCGCCAAAAGCCGTCTTACCTTGCGCAAACGCTGCACTCCGCAAACCGTCTGTAAAGAAGCCGCGCGCAATTACAATGACTGGAATCCAGAAGGGGACTAATCCAACGACGGCGAAGTAAACCCAGAAGACGCATTCAACAATGCGGTCGCCGACGATATCAAGCAGCGCACCGAGAGCGGAAGTCTGGTTCAGTTTACGAGCGACGTAACCATCGACCGCATCAAGAAGCAGGATCAAGCCGATCAGTGCCACGAGCAAGATATCTAAGTAGAGGTGATACCCAAAAAGGGAGATCACAACAAAGACAAGCATCAATCGGAAGAGTGTAATCAAATTCGCGATCATTTTTTACTCCTTTGTCGGACACTGTTCGTATGCCTCGGTCCTATCCGGATTTCGTTTAATAGTAGCATATCCAATCACTAATAGCAACATTAATTTTTTAGAACTTGCACAAACCTCTTTGCAGGCGGGGTTTGTAACCCCGCTGTTGTGGGTGCGTCGTTAATTTTTTATATAAGCAGGACTTACGCAGGTCGCTCTTTTGTAGCATAGACTGTTAGTCTGTGCTACCAAAATGCGTGTGTTTTTTCAAGGCTATCCCTCTCAGAAAGCACGTTAGGGTCAAAAATGCGTAAGTCCTAATATAAGAAAGGTTTATTCCATGAACGAGAACAAAAAACCTAATATCGTCCTAATCCTTAACGACGATATGGGATTTTCCGACTTAGGCTGCTACGGCGGCGAAGTCCACACGCCGAACCTTGATCGGCTTGCCACTGGCGGCTTACGATTTACACAATTTTATAATACCGCACGCTGCTGTCCATCTCGTGCTTCTATGCTTACCGGGCTACATCCGCACCAGACCGGTGTCGGACACATGATGAGTGATGACGGACTTGAAGGCTATCGCGGCGACCTCAATGACCGTTGTATCACTATCGCCGATGCTGTCCGTTCGGAAGGCTACGGCACTTATATGAGCGGTAAATGGCATATCTCTCGCCATACAGGTCCCGATGGACCCAAGCATAGTTGGCCCTGCCAACGCGGGTTTGACGAATATTACGGTATCATTACAGGTGCCGCGAACTTCTGGAAACCGAATACGCTCACGCGTGATAATACCCGTCTTCAGCACGATGAACTGCCTGAAGGTTATTTCTTCACGGATGCTGTCAGCGATGAAGCAGCGACGTATATCCGAAACCATACTGAAAAGACACCGGAACGTCCCTTCTTTACTTATGTCGCTTACACCGCACCGCATTGGCCCCTACACGCACATGAGGAGGACATCGCACAATACAATGGACGCTTCGCCGCGGGTTGGGATGAACTGCGAGAGGAACGGCTTGAACGGATGCGGGAAATGAAAATCTTAGACGAGACGTGGCAACTGACGGCACGGGATGCATCGCAGCCACCCTGGAGTGAGGCGCAATATAAAGAGTGGAACCAACGCCGTATGGAGGTCTACGCCGCACAGATCACACGGATGGATGCTGGTATCGGGCGAATTATCGACACCTTGGAAGAGACAGGTCAACTTGACAACACGCTCATCCTCTTCTTAGCAGATAACGGCGGTTGTGCCGAAGAACTCGGTGGTCCCCCAGCAATACGCGACAAAGGATCACTCATCAGTACCGATACCACCTCCGATGGGCAGCCTGTTTATCGCGGCAATGATCCAAGTATTATGCCAGGTCCCGAAACGACCTATCAGAGCTACGGTGTCCCGTGGGCGAACCTATCCAATACACCGTTCCGATTGTACAAGCACTGGGTACATGAAGGCGGTATCGCTACCCCGTTAATCGCCCACTGGCCAGATGCTATAAAATCTGCCGGAGAACTCCGACATCAACCCGGACAACTCCCAGATATTATGGCGACATGCCTTGAGGTCTCAGGCGCGGAATACCCTGAAGAACATGAAGAAAAACCGATTTTGCCGTTGGAAGGCACAAGTTTAGTGCCGATTTTTGATGGAAAGGATAACGGTAAAGACGTACTCTATTGGGAACACGAGGGGAATTGTGCTGTCCGTCAAGATCAGTGGAAACTCGTCTGTAGGTTCCCCGGCGATTGGGAACTCTACAATCTTGAGGCGGAAAGGACGGAGATCAACAATCTCGCCGATAAGCATCCGCAGAAACTCGAAGAACTCGCTGGGCTTTACCGAGACTGGGCAGATCGGTGTCTTATCTACCCGTGGGATAAACTCCAAGAGCATCGCAGACAGCGTCGCCACCAGCGATAAGAATTGTAACCCACATCACTGCAGGGTTTTTGCTTGGGTGTTTCTGAAGGGTTTGATAAAGTTTAATTATTTAGATCGGTAATCCCGATTTTCCCCAGGCCGGTAGGTTCGGTGTTTTTGCAAACGCTGAAATCCAATGCGAAGAAAGTGTTTCCTATAGCAACCGAACCGGACTGCCCAAGAAATTACCGAATTAATTTCAGGACTTACGCATGCTGCTCTTTTGTAGCATAAACTTTCCAGTTTGTGCTACAAAAACGCTGTGTTTTCCAAAAAAATCCATCTAACAGAACGGGCTGCAGTCAAATTTGCGTAAGTCCTGAATTTCTTAAACTTCATTAACCCCGCCATAATCCCTCTGATTCTAAAAAAATTAACCACACGCCAGCAGTTTCAAGCAGACCGGAGTCGGCACCTCTGCCACGTCTCCCGTCGCGTTCAACGCACCCGTTTCAGTGTCAATAGCAAACGTAACAACCGTATTCGTCTGCTGGTTGGCAGCAAAGAGGAACGTGCCTTCCGGGTTCAGACCGAAGTTCCGAGGGGTCTGTCCCTGTGTTGATTCATGACCGATCGGACTCAGCATCCCTGTCTCCGCATCGATCTCACAAATCGCAATGCTATCGTGTCCACGATTCGATCCATACAGAAATTTTCCTGAAGGGTGCACATGAATATCCGCACAGTGGCTCGTGCCATCAAAGTCATCTGGAAGCGTGGAGATCGTCTGAAATTCAGCCAGCGTTCCGGCATCCGCGTCGTACTGAAAAGCGGTGAAGGTGGAACCTATCTCATTGATAACGTAGGCATACTGTCCATTTGGATGGAAATCGAAATGCCGCGGTCCCGCACCCGGTTGCACCCGAACCCACGGTTGTGTGTTAGGTGTGAGCGTCCCTTTGTCGGCATCTAACTGATAGATAAGGATTTTATCAAGTCCGAGATCAGGAGAGAAGGCGTAACGGTTGCCGGGGTCAATCATAATTGCGTGCGCGTGGGGTCCCATCTGTCGTTGTGGGTTCACACTGGATCCTTCATGCTGCACAAAATCCGAGGCTTTACCGAGTCTGCCATCTGACCCTATCGGATAAGCCGTAACGCTGCCACCGCCGTAATTTGCCACGAGTAGACATTTACCGGTAGCATCCACACTCAGATGACACGGCGCGCCACCACCGGTCGCGCGTTGGTTGAGATAACTAATCTCACCAGTCTCTTTATGAATGTAAAACGCTGTGACCGCACCGCTGGCTTTACCTTCAAACTCGCCAAGTTCGTTGACGGCATAGAGATACTGCCCACTCGGGTGTACCTCTACAAACGATGGATTTTCAACACCTGTTACCTTACTACTATATTCCAAAGCACCTGTCGCACCATCTAAACGATAGACATAAATGCCCTCGCTATCTCCATGTGTATAAGTGCCGACATAGACGAAATAGTCTTGGCTGTTCTGTTGCGCCATTATTGCTGATCTCCTTATGAAATTTTAAGATGAATCGTTCGCTCTTCGCTTTCAAGATAACCGATACGAATCGCTTTCGCGCGTACGCGTGTTTCGCCCTTTTCGAGACGCAGTGGTTCGGTATACAACCGCCAATGGGCATCATCCCGTTGTTCTGTTGTGTAGGCAATAGATGCGCCTTGTGTGGAACAGTGAAGTTGTAAGACAAGGGGAGCCGTCCATTCACCGACCTCATAGATGACCTCCCTGCCGGGATGTTCGGCATTAATAGGAATGAAAATCGGGGCTGCCGTTTGCGGCTGTGTACCCTCCGGATACCACGTCGCAACCATCTCCTTTTCGGGGATATGTCCCATATCGCCGAATTCGGATTGCCACGCTGCCAATGTTCCACGCATCCGTTCAAGGATATCCTGATGTCCGCCATCTTCTGCTAAGTTGTTGAGTTCATACCGATCGTTTTCGGTATCGTAGAGCTCTTCAGCAGGACGTGGGTAACGGAACATAACTTCCTGATCGCCTTCTAACTCACCGGCAGCATATAACCGCCACATCTCTTGCATGACTGGGTGCCGGTTACGATAAGGAATCCAGAGCAGATACGGTTTTTCAGGGTAGTAATTTTTGATGTATTTATACCGTTTATCACGCACAGCACGTATCATATCGTAAGATTCGTCATACCGGTCGCGCGTCGCGAAAATATAGTCGCGTTCTACCTTATCGGATCCGAGGAACGGCTGTCCCTGCAGGTGTGTCGGTGCCTGCACGCCACAAAGCGAAAGCACAGTGGGACCGAGGTCAATCAAACTCACCAACTGTTCGGTATCACTCCCCGGATCCAGTGTGCCGGGCCAACGGACAATCAAGGGGATACGGATGCCAGCATCATAGGGCCACCGCTTTCCACGCGGAAGTCCTTCACCGTGGTCACTCCAGAGAAAGACGATGGTGTTCTCTGCAAGCCCGTCCTCTTCCAACTGATCCAACAGTTCACCGACACGGGCATCAGCAGTTGCAAGGTTATCATATTGCCGCGCCAACGCCTGCCGTGCTTTCGGTGTGTCAGGTAGATAGGGTGGTAACTGCACGTCGTCTGGATTCGTGGTTGTGGTCAACGGTCGATTCTCGCGTTCCCACATGCCGCTTTCGTGCGTAACAGTCGGATTAAAGACCGAGAAGAAGGGTTGTCCCGCCTCACGGTTTCGCCAGTGTGCGTCGTTATCGCTTTCGTCCCATGCCGTGATGGGTGGGGTAAACTGATAATCGGTTTTGCTGTTGTTGGTGCAGTAATAACCCGCGCCTCTAAGGTATTCCGTGAAAGTCTTGACATAAGGCGGTGGTACAGCAGAATACGGTGTCGGCATCTCAGGCGTGTTTTGATTCGTATGTGCTGTCCGCATGTGGTGCGTACCGATGGAGGTCTGGTACATACCGGTAATGATTGCAGAGCGACTCGGTGCACAAACTCCGGCAGTCGAAAACGCATTTGGAAACCGGCATCCGCCTGCAGCGAGCCGGTCAATATTCGGGGTGCGAGCGATTCGGTCTCCGTAACAACCGAATCGCGGTGTTGTATCCTCTAACGAGATCCAAAGAATGTTCGGACGGTCTGATATATTCATTGCGACTCCCTTTTTTTACCAGCGATTGTACCCTAAACAGCGGTTTAAGTCAATAAGGTTGTCTAAGCATTCAGGGGCATTTGGTTATCTGAAACTGTGAATTTTAGCGATTTTTCATCGCTCTCTTTGTAACCGATCCGAATTGCTTTTGCTCTTATAACGGTTTCACCTTTCGGTAAACGCAAAGGTTCTGTATACAACTGCCATCGGACGTTTTCACCTTGTTCGGTTGTATACGCAATTGAGGCACCTTGTGTCGAACAGTAGAGTTGCAGGAGCAGCGGTGCGTCCCATTCTCCATCTTCATGGGCAGGCTCCGTACCCGGATTAGACGCGTTAATCGGAATGAAAAGGGGTGATGCCGTTTGCGGTTGTGTGCCATTAGGATACCAGTTCGCCACCATTTGTTCTTCAGATATATTCCCCATATCCCCGAATTCTGATTGCCATCCTGTCAACGTTTCTCGCATCCGTTTAAGCACATTTGCGTATGCTGCATCCTCTGCTAAGTTGTTGAGCTCATACTTGTCATTCTCGACATCGTAGAGTTCTTCAGTGGGGCACGGTGATTGGAACATGACCAATTGATCGCCCCCTAATTTGCCTTCGGTATAAAGTCGCCACATCTCCTGCATCACGGGATGGCTATTGCGGTAAGGATCCCAGCGGAGATACGGCTTTTCGGGATAATAATTTCGGATGTATTTATATTTTTTATCTCGCACAGCACGCAACTTATGATACGATAAATCAAGGCGGTCGCGCGTCGCAAAAATATATTCACGTTCTACTTTTTCTCGTCCAAGGAAAGGCTGTCCTTGTAGGTGCTCTGGTGCTTGAACACCACATAAAGAAAGCACAGTGGGACCGAGGTCGATCAAACTCACCAACTGTTCGGTGACACGCCCCGGATCCAGCGTACCGGGCCAACGAACAATCAGCGGAATGCGGATGCCAGCATCATAAGGCGACCGCTTTCCACGCGGGAGTCCTTCACCGTGGTCACTCCAGAGAAAGACAATCGTGTTCTCTGCAAGCCCGTCTTCTTCAAGTTGATCTAACAACTCTCCCACACGTGCATCGGCAGTGGCGAGGTTATCGTACTGTCGAGCCAATGCGGCACGGGCTTTAGGGGTATCTGGTAAATAAGGCGGTAATTCCACGTCATCTGGATTCGTGGTCAGTGGATGATCTCCCTTTTCCCACATACCGCTTTCGTGTGTAACGATTGGGTTAAAAACGGAAAAGAAAGGTTGCCCTTCCGCACGATTTCGCCAGTGCGCTTGATTGCTATTGTCATCCCACGCTGTGATAGGTGGTGTAAACTGATAGTCTGTTTTACTATTGTTGGTGCAATAATAGCCTGCCCCTCTCAGGTATTCGGTGAAGGTTTTGACATAAAGTGGAAGCACAGCAGAATACGGTGTAGGTAGGTCAGGTGTACTTTCGTCTGTATGTGTTGTCCGATGGTGATGTGTTCCGATGGAAGTCTGATACATACCGGTGATAATAGCGGAACGACTGGGTGCACAAACACCGGCTGTTGAAAAGGCATTTGGAAACCGACACCCGTCTGCAGCGAGCCGGTCAATGTTCGGTGTACGCGCAAGCGTATCTCCATAGCAACCGAAACGCGGGGTCGTATCCTCTAAGGAGATCCAAAGAATGTTCGGACGGTCTGATGTGTTCATTACGACTCCTTTTTGACAGTGATTTAATGTTTAGCTCCAACACCCTTCCGTGTATGCCTCACGATCAAAGAGTTTCCGACGGAACGGTGTCGCCGTTGCCATCCAGTCATCAGGAATTTCTTGCGTGTAACGGTGTGGTGGTCCTGCTTCCTTGAAGATATCAATGTTGAAGATGCGATAGAGCTGCGGCGAATCCACAGGCTTTGCCTCAACAGCGTGGAAGATACGTGCATCTATGTAGACCATACTACCCGGCGGCAATTCAAGTCGTTTCTCTTCTAATTTGCGCCCCGCTTCCTCGTCATAATCGCCTGCGAGCATCCGTTCCGGTGTTGCCTCTCGTGTCGGTCCGACCTTGTGGCTGCCCGGAATAACCTTGAGATTCCGATCCCCGCGTGTGAAACCGTTCGGATAATACAGAATCTGCACATAATAATTATCGCGTTCAGCGAGATTAACCGGATTCTCATGCTTCCAGTGATGATGGTCCTGATGAAACGGAATCGGACCGATCCCGCGGGGCGCGATATTCAGGGCAGAGTGACAAAAATGGTACGCATCACCAATTGTCGCGCATATCAGTGCTGTGATGAAAGGATCGTCGATAAGCCGATCGCTGTATTCACGACGATCATTCCACGGGCGAATGAAATAAGCACCTTCAGGTTTCTCACCGTTGTTCAACGTCTCAATATACTGACGCGTCGGTTCAAAATGCTGGGTGATTTCTTCAATCAAACCTTCTCTGCCATCGTCCGTGAATACATCTGGATAAGCGATGTAGCCGTCATTATGGAAAGAATCGATATCCGCTTGCAACGGACCTGATAATCGGAAAAGTGAATCAAATTCGGTTGCCATAGATGTTATTCCCTTTCTCATGACACGCGGTTGAAACCCGCGCGGCGATAAACGAAATTTGCTTGACCTATTAGTATTTTGAATGTATAATTTTTATGTATCTTTGTGCACCTCACGAGAATTTTAAGAGAAAATAATAGGAAGAAAACAATGCAAAAACTCGACCGGATAACATTCAATCCACAAGTCATGGGTGGCAAGCCTTGTATCCGCGGCATGCGAGTCACCGTTGGAATGATCGTTGGTTTGGTTGTCTCTGGTTGTTCCAATGCCGAGATTTTGGATGCCTATCCCTATTTGGAAGAGGAGGATATTCGTCAATCCCTTTCCTATGCCGCGTGACGAGTTCAGGAAATTGAAGTACCAGTGGGTCCATAAGGAATACGATGGATAATCTTTTACATCCTACTGTGTCCATCCTCCTGAAATCGTTCCAACAACGCTGTCAAGCGTTCCACGATCTCCGGATACGTTTCCCATACGTTGTCTGTCTCTCCCGGATCATCATAAATATGATACAGTTGTCCCGGTGTTCCCGGTTTAGGGCGACCATCGCTCGGTGGGGGCCATCCGCCTGACCCTTGCGTGTCCAGAATCAGTTTCCAATCGCCGTGCCGAATAGAAAAAGCACCCGTACTGGAGTGATGCACAATAGCCTCCCGCAACGGACGCTCTACCGCTTCACCCAAAAGTGCAGGCAAGACGTTGCAGCTATCCTGTCCGGCATCGTCTGGCATTTCCGTACCGACGATAGCAGCACAAGTCGCCATCAGGTCGGTCAGACAGGTTAACGTATCGGTCTCGGTATCTGGTGCAATGACACCGGGCCAGCGCGCGATTAACGGTTCACGGTGTCCACCTTCCCAGATATGTGCCTTGTAGCCACGCCAGTCACCACACGATTTATGGTCGTAGAGGTGATACGGCATCGGACTGTTGTCGCCTTGAATCCGATCACCCGGCAAAGCACCGTTATCGCTCGTGACGAAGATGAGCGTCTCATCGGTTTTACCGGTCCGTTCTAACGCCTCCATGACTTCACCGACCATCCAATCGACTAACCACACCAGATCACCACGGGCACCGGCACTGCTCTGCCCACGCGCAAAGTCTGGAACGACCGCCTCTGTGCAAGGTTCATGCGGTGCAGAAGGGGTCAAGTAGAGGAAGAACGGAGCCTCCGCATCGGCTTGTCCTTCAATATATTCAACCGCTTTCTGCGCAATAATAGGATCCGCATCCTTATGTTCCCAACTCGGAACCATCATCCCAGGACGACTCGTAAATTCTGGCATTTCGTGATACACGCTCGGAAACTCAACAAATGCGTCGTTCTCAATAAAACCGTAAGGCGGTTGGCATGTCGGACAGCCGGAGGCACCGTAAAAATAGTCGAAACCGAGGTCGATAGGACCCCCCGTTATCGGTGCACTAAAGTCGATATGTTCTTCCAATTCGCGTTTGGCATTACCCCACGGCAGCGGTGCATCGAAATCATAATCGTATCCAGGCACCGTCGAGAATCCGAGTCCCAAATGCCACTTGCCGACACACGCTGTATTATACCCCGCATCTTTTAGCAAACCTGCGACTGTCAAACGTTCAGGTTCGATGAGCGGTGGTTCGTAACCGTAAAGCACACCGTACTTGAGACGCGACCGCCAACAGTAACGTCCTGTTAAGACACCGTAGCGTGTCGGGGTACACACAGCGGAAGGTGAGTGCGCATCCGTGAAACGGATACCTTCTTCCGCGAGTTTATCCATATTCGGTGTCGGAATCTTTGAATCCGGGTTATAGCAGCCGACATCACCGTATCCCATATCGTCTGCCATGATAAAGACAATGTTTGGAGAAGTGCGTGTGTCCATGATAGCTCCTCAGTGGGTTTGGCGATGTAATATCGCGTCTATTGTAATCTCGCCTTTAATAACGGAATCTATGAAATCTATGGATCGGTTTTATAGTGAATTCTAAAAATATCTATACATCGACAATGTCCCAAGTTCCCCCCTGATAAGGGGGGTTAGGGGGGTTAGTTCGTGATAAAGAATGTATAAGTAATTACAAAATTTACTATAAAGCGAGAGCGTCGGGTTATGTCTCTTCTTCATTCGCATCTGCTGACGGTTTTGATGGTGATCGCGGTGGGAAAACGAGTGTGTCGGGTGGGGACAATTGCTTATGCGTTTTCAATATCTGTTTCAACGCCTCGTAAAATTGTTCGCACTCTTCCTTTGTGCCGAGCAATTCTATGCTCGGTGAGTTTGACAAATTGATATGTAATTCATACTGGCGGTGTCTGCCTCTGATTATCTTGATCTGATGAACGAACTCAATATTTACCATTCCATGGTAAGGGTTTTTATATCCATCATCTGAACTGATGATCTCAATAAACACAATAAATCTCCTTTTCATATCTAATGCAGTTTCGCCTTAAGTTCGGCGAGATCCTTGTCAAGTGATGCTTCTTCGGCATAACTTGCGAATTCACGTTTTAAATTTGCATCTTGGTATGTCACATCTACTTCAGCCGCGGCTTTCGCCAAAGTCGCTGCTTCAGTTACATCCTGTTCCATCTTTGTGAGTGTCTCAAACGTGTTGTTGTCCTGAATTTCTTTCAGCATCTCTCGGAGATGCGTTTCAGCATCAACGTTTCTATGTTTCGCGACCACGGCTGCCTTTTTCCCTTGCGCTTCCGTCATCTTTTGCTGGAGATGCTCAAGGAGGTCGCTAAGAGATCGGACGATCTGTTTCTGTTCTTCCCACTGTGTTTGGTATTGATCTGCCAATTGCCGATATTCGTTCCGTTTTTCCAAATCTTCGCGTGCCAAATCCTCACGACCCGCTTTTAGCGAGATAACAGCGCGTTCTTGCCATCGTTCCGCTTGCGAGACAGCACCTTCATAAGCGTCCTGAAACTGTTTTTCAACGCCGATAGAGGCATCAACCTTCTGACGCGCCTCCGAAAGCCGATTTTTCATCTCAGCGATGGCACGCTCTAAGACCTTTTCCGGGTCCTCGGTTTCCGGTTCAATCTGTTCCGGTTCCGGCTCAAATTTTACGACCACTGTCTCTGCGAACTTATCTCCGAGGCGTTGCTGTTTTTTACTAAGGAACCAGAGTAAGTCAAAGGGTTGGAGGAGAAGACCCGCGAAACGGCGAAGAAAAGCATCTTTAAAAGTACACGGTTTGCCATCTTTCAAACGGAGTACTTGTAACGACAACAACTTCTTTCCTATTCCTTGACCTTTTCTGAAACCATCCATAAACAACAGACCAAATATCCACAAAGCAGCACTGAACAGAGCAAAAAAGGCACCGAACCCAATTCCAACCGCCCAGAAACTTTTATTGAAAAACAGTATGGATGCCAGCGCGACAAAAAATCCTAAAACTGATTGCGCCGCACCAATAAGCGCGACATCTATGAAGAAGGCGTATAGCCGTGTCAGTCGGGATGCTAATTTAAATTTTTTTCCTGAAACTTCGATAAACTTCATCTTTGAATCCTAAAAATTTTTTGTGTTTGTACGGTGCTCGCCAGATGAATTTTTATGACTGCAATTTCGTTTTCAATTCAGCGAGATCTTTATCAAGCGATGCTTCTTCGGCATAACTTGCGAACTCATGCTCTAATTTCGTATCCTGATATACGACATCTACTTCAGCTGCGGCTTGCGCCAAAGTAGCCGCCTCGGTGGCATCCTGCTCCATCTTCGTGAGTGTCTCAAACACTTTACTGCCCTGAATTTCTTTCAGCGTCTCACGGAGATGGTTTTCGGCATCAATGTTTCTGTGTTGTGCGATGACAACTGCCTTTTTCCGTTCAGCTTCTGTCGTCTTCTGTTGAAGATGTTCAAGAAGGTTGCTGAGTGCTTGAACGACCTGTTTTTGATCTTCCCATTGCGTTTTGTATTGATCTGCTAATCGTCGGTATTCATTTCGTTTTTCGAGGTCTTCACGCGCCAAATCTTCACGTCCTGCCTTGAGGTTAATAACAGCGCGTTCCTGCCATCCGCTCGCCTGGGCGACAGCACCTTCATAAGCATTCCGAAATAATCTTTCGATGCCGATAGAGGCATCAACTTTCTGGCGCGCATCTGAAAGTCTATCAGTCATCTCAAGGAGAGTCTTCTCTAAAATTTTCTCAGGGTCTTCGGCTTCGATTTCCAACGCTTCTAATTCTGGGGCAAGTTTTACTACAACAGTCTCTGCTAACTTGTCTCCCATTCGCTGCCGTTGTTTTCCAAATGCCCAGAATGAATCCAATGGTTGAAAGATGCTTGTCAGACGGCGAACAAAAGAATCTTTAAAGGTGCAGGGTTTGCCATTTTTCAATCGAAGTGCTTGTAGGGACAGCAGCTTCTTGCCGGGTCCTTGTCCATCGCTGAAGCCATCTATAAAAAACAGAATGGCTGCCCCTATCGCTGCACCGCCCCAGAGTAAAGTATCTAAACCATAGTTCAGCCACGGTCCGAAAAGACCAATTATAGACATTTGCGCGAGAGGGAACGCGTCTTCATCTATTTTAGTTTTAGGACCTAATGTCCACAGCAATGCACTGAGCAATCCAATCCGAATAAGACTGGGGCCGATACCGGAACCCATTGCATCAAACAGAAAAACCAAAATTGATAGCACACCTGCGACGAGCAGTCCATCAATGAAAAACGCAAATAAGCGCGCGAATCGAGATGCCAATTTGAGTTTTTTACCCGCAACCTCGATAAACTTCATCCTACAAAACCTCCGCTATATTTACATATATATAGAGTCAGCAAAAGCGAAAAAGGATAGTAAAATAGTGATCAGGAAGGTGCGAAGCACGGCCGCCTCGCACCATAATGCTACGGTTGCTATAGTGACGGGACTGTCACTGCAACTTCGCGTCCACCGGCATTCGAGGAATCGATGACCCCTTGGATAATAACGTTCGTAAGCAACACGCCATACGGATCAATCGGAGACGGTTTCCCGTCACGGACAGCATCGATAAACGCCGAATCTTCCTCGTGGAACACGCTTACCGATTCAAACTTGGTGAACTCTTGGTCAAAAATTTCACCGTCTTTATCGCCATAAACGCGTACGCCTTCCTCAGGACCACGGACCTCGCCAATACCGAGACGCAGCCCTGCTTTTTTACCGAGGAAAATCGTCCCGCCGAGCGAATCCATGTTCATGCACCAACACGTTTTGAATACCATGCGTGCGCCGTTCTCAAAGACCACCCAGCCGACACCAAAATCTTCGACTTCGGTCTCTTTAAGCGCGGGGTTCCATGTATTGTGCAGGCTCAGATAGTTGGAAGTGATACCGGAGACCGCGACAGGTTTCGGGTGTCCCATCAGATAGAGCGCAGTGTCGAGCGCGTAAACACCGATGTCTGCAGAGGCACCTAAACCGGCAGTCGCTTTTCGGATAAAACTGCCACCCGGATTGCCACGCCGCCGGTCCGCAACGGTCTCGACGTAATAGATATCGCCGAGCGTGCCAGCGTCTACAATCTCTTTGGCCTTAATAACCTGTGGTGAATACCGGAGTTTTAAACCGACCATCAGAATTTTATCGTTTTCTTTCGCGGCACGCCACATGGACGCAGCAGCATCGAGCGTCGCCTCCATCGGCTTCTCGCAGAAGACGTGTTTACCGGCATTCAGCGCAGCGACCGTCGGTGCCGCATGCACACCGGTAGGTGTACAGACGTAGACCGCTTCGATCTCGTCCATTTTGAGCATTTCGTTATAATCGGTGAATGTGCGTTTGATGCCCCACTTCTCTTTTGCGCGTTCGAGGTTCGCCGGGACAAGGTCGGCGGCAGCGATAATTTCAGCACCTTTAATGTCAGCAAGTGTGCCGCAGTGTGCCTGTGCAATACCACCCGCTCCAATCAAACCTAACTTAACTGTTCTCATTCATATCTCCTCATCATGTTTTGTATGCTTTTGATTTTAATGCATTTCTGCCTTGAAAGTCAAGAAATTTTTCTGTTTGTAATGCATCAGAAACCTATTATTGACACAATTCCGAACCTGTGTTATATTTCAAACAGACTATTAGTTTGTAAGGCTCCGTTGCAGGCGGGGTTTGTAACCCCGCCTTCTACTTCTATAGGTGTCTTGTGAATTGTAAGTTTTACTATAGTTTGTAAGGAGACAATTGTGAAAGCGGCACAATTTTACGGTGGAAAAGATATAAGGGTTGAAGTCGTCCCCAACCCGACACCTAAAGACGGGCAAGTCCTTGTCCAAGTAGAGGCGACTGGCATCTGCGGGAGTGATCTGCACGGATACCACCATCAACCGGAAAAACCGTTATCCCCACGCATCGGTGGACATGAATTAGCAGGTTTCGTTATTGATACAGGTAAGGGTGTTACCGGATATGAGAAAAACGCACGCGTGGCAGTCGAACCGATTATTCCGTGTAATAACTGCCCTGAGTGCTATAACGGCTACTACAATATCTGCGGAAATTTACGACACGGCGGCGGCGGTTTCGCAGAATTTATGGTCACACAGCACACGAATGTGTATTCACTACCAGAAAATGTCTCCATTGAGGGGGGCGTATTAGCAGAGGTCTACGCAGTCGCTGTCCACGCCGTCAACAGAGCGATGGTCTCACCAGGAGATCGTGTCGCCATTATCGGAAGCGGGCCCGTCGGATTGACGATCGCGCAGGTGGCAGATGTCGCAGGAGCAACTTCTATCGCTATGTTAGGAAAACCGGATGGACCCCTACAGATTGCGCATGAAGCCGTAGGAGCCGTGCCTGTCAATGTGGATAAGACGGATGCTGTGGCAGCGATCATGGATTGGAGCGACGGGCGCGGGGCGGATGTCGTCTTTGAGGCAGTCGGCGGTACTGCGAACACGCTGGAACAAGCAACAGAGATCGCAGCGAAACGCGGGCGCGTCTGTATGGTCGGTGGACATCGAACGCCGCTCACCTTTTCGGAACGCTTCGCACGCAGTCGAGAACTCACTGTCATCTGGTCCTTCTGTTACGGTAGACGGGGCGGGAGAACAGAATTTCAGGTCGCTATAGACTTACTCGCCGCTGGTAAACTCGATCCGAACCCACTCATCACTCACCGATTCGACTTGGACGATATTAGCGAAGCATTCGCTGTCGCCGCCGGACGCGACGAACACGGATCCGTCAAAGTGCTCGTGATACCCAATTCATAGAATTTTCGTAGCGTAAATTGTGTGAAGATTGATAAAATATTTCGGTAATTCTATATTTTCCCCAGGCCCGGTAGGTTCGGTTTGCAACCGAACCGGACTGCCCCAAAAATTACCGAATTAATATTTCAAACTTCATTTAGTTTGCGTCCTGTGATTTCGTAGCGCAAACTGTTAGTTTGCGTCCTCAGAACCTCAATCTAACAGATGATGCTACAACGATGGCAACTTGCATTATAATAACTCAAGTTGCTACTAATGGATTTTGATGTTTGCTTGGGTATTTCTGCGTATTGTAACACGATTTTTTCAGACATTTTCTTCACCCCGTAGGGGTGTTATGTCTATAGAAATGGCGTATTTAAGCGACTGCACTCCGTAGGAGTGCCATGTCTATAAATAGGTGGCAGCTTGCGCTATAATAATCAATAATAAGGAAAAAAATAAAGATGGAGACTCTTAAATTACTTATATTTGTCGGAACCGAAGGAATATACCACGACCATACCGGGAACGGGCAATTCCTGACATCAATGCTCAACGAAGGTGATGACATTGAAGCCGATTTCTCACAAGACTACAATATCCTTGCAGACGGACTCGGAAAGTATGACACCGTACTCTTCTACACCGATATCGGGGAACTCACAGAGGCACAGGAGACAGGCTTACTCGACTATATCCGAGCAGGTGGCGGGTTTTTCGGGTTACATACTGCAGCCGCTTCGTTCCGTGAGTCTGAAGGCTACCACGGCATGCTCAACGGGTTCTTCAACGGACACAGTCCGTATATGGATTTCACCGTTAATGTCAGCGACCCCAATCATCCGATTACTGAAGGGTTATCTGATTTTCAAGCGACAGATGAACTCTACTATCTGAAGCACAACCCTGACGCATCGCACCATCTGATGCACGCCTACGACGAGACGAAAGATGAGACCCACGTCATGGCGTTTCACCATACCTATGGGAACGGCAGAGTCTTCTACTTCGCACTCGGACACGATATGGCAGTATTAGAAAATCCAAGTTTTCAGACAGTCATCCGCCGCGGTGCCCTATGGGCAGGCAATCGACTTTAAATATTCTCGGTTGTAGTGAACAGCATGGATGTGCATGAGTTCTTGGTAGAATCCGATATTTTTCATTCGGTGTGTAAAATTCTTGGGTGCCGTGAATAAAAATGCGGCCCTGTAGCATAGGCTGTTAGCCTGTGGCACGTATTTCCGAGTCTGCAAAATCTGTGAAACCTGAAAAAAACCGTGATTCAGACAACAATTGACAAAATATTTGCACAACCTTTAGTTTTCGGTTTTTTCGCCTAATTTTAGACTCCAGGTCCGGTAGGTTCGGTTTGCAACCGAACCGGACTTGAAAAGCGGATCGAAAAATTGAGACAACCCGGCAATTTATTTAAAATTAAATAACCCTGCCCCCTTTCCTTTTTCTATTTGACTTTTTTTCTCAAATTTTTTACAATGTTTATCAAATGGATAAGCCGATGCCAAATTCCCGATCTATAACCCAACTTGCAGCTTATTGGAAACGAAATGGACTCAGCACGCGCGCCAGTTATGTTCTCGCCAAAGCTGGTGTATCCGAAACACAGTTGGTAGCGTACCGTGAAATATCGGCACTCTTATCTTTGAAAAACTGCGGTTCCGAAACTGCCAAGGAAATTTGGGCTTTTATGGCAAATTCTGAGCGAGAAGTGAAAGAGGTGAAGTTTGAAGAGCCCGTCCCAAACTAAGTTTGTACCTGCTATAGTAAAGATGGGACTTACGTTAGGTCTCATTATCGGACACCGCCTAATAGTAATCTTTTCCATTGATTTTTGCTGTACTTAACAAAATAGACTTTCGGTGCACTTGCCTTGCGAAGATTTACTTTTGACTTTAATTGGGAAATTGACGAAACGCCGGAGAGTGCTGAGAGTGCTACTGTCAGCGGTTGCGGAAACCGATAGCCAAGCAGATATTAACGGTGATGGTGTCGTGAATGTTTTGGACTTGGTGGAAGTTGCCAATATGGTTTGATTTAGGCGAGGCTGCAAACCCGATCAGCAAAAAGTTGAGAACATAAAAGTTTTTAACGATCCAGCCCGTCATCTGTATCGCCGGCATTTACGCTGGAAATCCTACTATGAATAACGAAAATCGCGGTATGAATAACGAACATTGCGGTATGAATAACGAACATTACGGACGGAATATGTTCGGGGATCTCAAGACCCAGATTTGGGCGCGCTCAGCGTTTCCCATATTGGTAGAACGGGCTCAGAACTGTCAGACTATCACTTTCAAAGAACTTGCGGAGCATTTTGGCGTTCGGGGTTATCAAATTTTTGGACAAGTGTGTGGTATTATCTCGACAACGCTCTGTGAACTCGAAGAAGAATGGGGCAAGGGACGCATACCACGTATAACGAATCTCGTGATGCGATCAGATGGTGCCCCGAGCGGATTTATAGCGAGTGCCTTGAAAGACGAAGCGATAAACGAGTACAGAGAAACTGAACTCAAACCTATTTGGGAATACCTGCATTGGGATGTCGTGAAAAATGCGCTTGAACTCAAGGGTAAAATTCACGATATAGAAGTGAAACTCGTTCAGACCCGCAAGGTATATGTTCGGCTCATCCGTTAATTTTTGGAAGCGATGTTAGGAAACCGCGCCAGTGAAATAGAATGGACGATGGATTAGCTGTCAATGGGACCGCGGAGGGCATTTTTTTTTGCAATTTCTCTTCCTTTTGTGATATACTATTTAAACCAGTTTTGGGTGGCATTGCTATGAAACGGATCCCATTCCGTTTTCTGCCACCTCCCTACCATAGCAGGGAAAAAATGAACTGGACTGGTGATCCAAATTATTATGGCAAATGGCAAAACGAGTTAGAAAACCAAGGTTTTCAACCATTTTCTTCTGTTTACCCAGTCGGAAATGAATAAAGCCCATACTCCGCGCTTGTTTTGATGCATTTTGGTGTTTTTAGACAAACCCGCGTTACACAGGGATCCGAACAGGATAAGGACATGTGGAAATCCGAATGAGGGGTTCATTTCGCATCTATCTTTTTCTCTGATCCGCCTGACATTGTTTGCTGAATGTTGGAACCACATGGGTTCAGGAAATAAATACCAAAAAAACGAAATTAGAAGTGCGGAGTATAGGATAAAAAATAAAGGAGAATTTTTTATGGGTTGGGCATCATATTCTGAAGATATTCTGGACGCGATAGGTGAATCTAAAAGTTCCAAAAGCAGGAAACCAAAAAAAGTGTCAAATAGGAGAAAACCTCCTAAAAAACAGTATGTTCCAGAGGATGATATATGCTTTGAGTCGCTCTTGAACAATCTTACATTTCCGGAGCCATCACCACCGACACCGAAGGGTAATATAAACGCGAGAGGTGAATCTAAACGATCTAAAACATTACGATCTAAAACATCACCCAAGACGCGTCAGCGTAGCCGCCGGAGAGAACCTCGTCAAAAATATGACGTTTCAGTTATGAAAACACGGTATGTTCCACCTGATGAAATTCAGCAGCGTATCCAACGTGAACTTATCCGTCTAGGAAAATAAAGCAAGGGCATAGCTCCGCACTAACCTAACGCAAAGCGGTGGATTCCTGTCCACCGCTCTTTGATTTTTTATATGCGTGAAACGACTGCTGAATACACTATACCGAGGGAGACAAAAATGATGGATAATATAACTCAAGCGAGACATAATTTTGTTTTAGCGTTCCAATACTGCTGGAATGGCACAGAATTTCCAGTTTTTAGAAAATTTGATGTAAATGTCTTGGCATCAATACACACTGGATACTGTGCTATTGATTTACTTGATGAAGCACTGAGACTGCACCCCAATTTTCAAGAAGCCCGCAATCTCAGAAGCGAAATATGGCATGCGATCCTTACGGAGAATCCACCGAATGATTACAACAATTATCTTCACTCACAAGCGTGGGCTGAGACCCGTCAGAGATTCTTTGCACAGGTGGGGCGGCTATGTATTTGTGGTGAGCAGGCTACACAAGTGCATCACAGGACTTATGAGAATATTGGTAATGAAGATATCCTAACGGACTTGTCAGGTTTATGCAATGCCTGCCATACAGGCGTTTCTCAATTGGAAAATGCTAATAGGGCAAGTAATACCAAGAGAGTAAGATATTGGGGGACCAGGGGGAAAGCGTATTGGGCGAACTTCAAAACTTACGTGACAGAAAATGAGAATCAACTACAGTTTTTCCCTGACCCCGATTTACCTTCGATTTACAGTATCCAGATTGATCGAAAAACCTTCAAGTCTGAGGACAGATATAAAGACGGTGCCGTTTGGCTTATAGCATATAGAGATCGTAATAAATTACAAGCCACCCTCTGTATGCAATCGTTCACAGATTACAACCGCTTGAAAGAACAGAAAGATACTATTAAGGGGAAAGTTGAGGACACCCTTGGCGAATTAAAATGGGATGATGATAAAAAGCGGATTGGATTCCTTGATGATAACGCGGGACATGTGAACGAGGCTGACACAGACCAAGAGTATCCATGGCTGCATGAGAGACTTGTAAGGTTACACACAGTATTCCAACCTCTTGTCTCGGTATAGTTGCGAATTTCGCAACCCATAAACCCTTATGAGAATTCCGCACGTAGGGAATTCCCACTCTGATGAGGCAGCTTGATTTTAGAAGACGGATCGCTGCCTCGTAAGCAAAGGAGATTTTTATATGAATATGAAAATGACAGTCCGTATCGCGTTAGAGATGATTGACTCTGCTGTGTTATGTGCGTTGCTTGAAGCAAAACAATCTGGGTCCTCATGTAGAGGGCGGACGCTACGCGTTACAGATATAAAAAAAATGATAGGCATCCCCCCATACTATAAAATAGTTCGTGATACGCTCGACAGACTTCGATCTAAACGCTATGTTGAGCGTTGGGAGGAAGACACACAGAGATGGTATATCACAGCTGAGGGCGAGTCATTTTTTAAGACGGATTTCTAAACCGTATTTTCACCGCTTTGCGAATTCGCAACGCCTAAAGGATTTCACTATGCCAAAAATAGAAGATTTAAGGTTCTGTGATAATACCGGAGAGAAGTATACTTTTGAGGTGTATCCCAGAAAAACAGAAGAATTTAAGTCTTGGGGGTTGCTTGTTGGGGGTGTTTATATGTTCATAAAGAGAGGCGCGAACCAACACGGACCATGGCACAAAATTTTGTACATTGGTCAAACGGAGTCATTCAAAGATAGAGTTAACTACAATCATAATAAATGGTTCAGTGCTAAAAGAATGGGATTCACGCATATCTGTGTGCTTCAGATAGACAATCGGGACTGGATGGATCGTGAGCGTATTCGGCGGTTGATCGAAAAAAGGCTTATTTTGGTGTATAATCCTCCACTCAATAAAAGAGTGGGCTAATAGGTAGGTTTAGAATGAAATTCACTCTGTACTCGGAAATTTAGACCACTTTCTAAACCAAGAGTGTGCTACAATAACAACCTCATTGAAAGGAATATCCGAAACGTCATCACTCGGCGTTAGGGTATTTGGCTCCTATCGAATTTCAACGAAAAACCTTATCTTAACTTTGCGAAATTGTGGTCTAAATAAGCGTATGCACTTCAGTAATGCCCTACTCAGACCTAACGGAGAAACCCTAAACACTATCATATTGAATACAAGTGCAGCCTTACCGCTTTTTACATTTATCGCGGTGATTCTCATGGAAATATGGGAAGTTGCCTGGGAGATTATCATGTTAGTGAAAAGACTGTTTGAAAAGCTTGAGCACCGGAGACTCGAAAAGGCGCGTTTAGAAGGGTTAGCTGAAGGCTTATCCGAAGCCCAGAAAAAACATGCGGAAGGGGTGGAATGGGCTAAAAACGGTCAGGATAAACCGCAACCCAAACATCCAAAACCCCCAGAGACGAACTCGTAGTATTTCATCAAGATTGAGTTTATGAGTTAAATTAGGTTCGTAGTAGGGAAACCATTCATGGTTCTCCCGTTATTGACTTGTGGACGTGCGATAAATCACACTACTACGAACCGATTTCCGTCAAGTTCAACATTGAAAGACTACTACACCATTTCACGCGCAGGATAGTGTTGATCTCCCGGTGATATATCCGTCGGATCGTTCGATACAGCCGTCTCTGGTGGTACCATAATCTGGTTCTCGCTCACCGGATCATCGGTCTCTGACCGCCACTGCTCCAAACGCTCGCGCATCTCCGCCAAAACATCCGCATAATTGGGATTCCCCGCGAGATTATGCGCCTCCGATGAATCAAACACGACATCGTACAGCCGTTCCGATTCAACCGGTTGATCCGCCCAACCGTGGTCCAGCATGAAGGTTTTACTGATACTATCGTCGCAATTCGGCAATGCCCATTTCTCGGCATCGTCATAACGCCGGATATATTTCCAACGATGCGTCCGGACAGCGCGCTGCGGTTCATAGCAGCAATGATAATTAACCTCCGCGAAAATAGCGTCCCGAACATCGTCCGCCTCGCCGCGAACCAACGGTAAAACAGAAGTGCCTTGCAACCACGCTGGTGCCTCGATGCTTGCCAATTCACAAATCGTAGGGAACAGATCCACTTGGCTAACCAATCCGTCCACGACTTGTCCACCGCTAAAACCACCAGGCCCGCGGACGATCAGCATCACGCCGATACCGTGATCACTCAGATGACATTTCATTCGCGGGAAGGCGAGTCCGTGGTCAGTTGTGCATATCACGAGCGTGTTTTCAGCGATCCCGTTCTCTTCTAGTGCGTCAAAAACCACACCCATCTTCTTATCGAGGGTTCGGGCTGAATCTATGTATTCCGCCATATCCTGACGCGTTACAGGTGTGTCAGGGAACGGTGCAGGCGGTTTTACATAGCGCGGATCCGTCTTCGGTTCACCCTCTGGCTGTGGTGCGAACCCCTTCGCACGGCGATGGGTTTCACCGAAACCGACATCTAAGAAGAACGGTGCGTCGTGGTTCTCGGCGATGAAGTTGCGTGCACGTTCCTCTGCACCGACGCGTCCGCTATCTTGCGCTAAGAGCCGTTGGTAGCCTGTCTCTTGCACATCTCGCACGACGTGCTGGAACCCAGCCAATGCCGTGACATACCCATTACGATTCAGCGTATGCGGTATGAGGTGGTCAGATACAGGCAGGCTCCAGCCACGGTTCGCCAATCCGCCCATACCGCAGCTATGTGCCCACTGTCCCGTGAGGAGTGCAGCGCGCGACGGCGAACAGGTTGGGTTGGCACAAAAGGCGTTTCGGAACAGCACACCCTCTTCCGCAAGTTTTTGTATGTTTGGTGTCGGGATCGCATGCCCATAAGGCTGCACATACCGTCCCGTATCGTGTGAATGAATATAGATTATATTTGGTTTGTTCATATTTTTATATTTTCAGTAAATGGAAAGCGGATTAAGACGACTTCTCCGGGTCTAAATGCTGTAAGTGGGCCCACGCGGCATCCTCCTCCGGACGAAGCCAGTGCTCAGCAAGCGCGGCTTCACTTAGCAGTGCAGTTTCAGGAACATCGAGATCCTCGCTGAAAATCGTTACGAACGCGCGTGCGGGTTTTGGCAACCGAATGGGTTTGACTAATTTCACATTGCCATGTTCATCAATTGTAGCTTCAACGGTTTTTAACATGATTTACCTTATCTGCAATGCCTACAAAGTGTGTCAAACAATAATGATGAGTATGGTGGACAAAGACAACTAACATTATCCGACGGATAGGTTGAGTATACAGTATAACTTTAAAAATATCAAGAAATTTTTTAGGACAGGCGATTTGGGGTTTTCAGACCTTTGGTATCCGGATATACCTAACGCCGCGGTATAGGAGGGTTCGCCTTGTAAATCTCCGTCAGCAGGTTCATAGCATGCAACGATTCTTCCTTGTTATACTGCGGACACTGATGTAATCCTGCAGCGCGGCAGCGGTGAATCGCTTCGGCTTGATAGAAAAAACCGTGCTGGTTTGGGGAGGCGTTTCGCATGCTCACCGTCCTCGGTAACGGATACTCGAAATAGTGTAACGGAGCAGGCGCGTTTCCTGTTCTATATTGAGAAGGCACACCGTCCGGTGGTGGTATTCGGATAGAGAGACGCGTCGGACAGTGTGCCGGACGCTCAAGTGTGATACGTCCTTTTGTCCCAACGATCTCTGTCACCTCTGGCAATTCGGAGTTACGGGGTGGGAATGTCAGCACCGCGCACTTATCTGCACCAAATTCCACAATCGCACCGCGCGCGTGTCTGCCTGTCGCAACAATTGATGTCGGTTCCGCATCCGCACCAAAGCCGAGCGGGACAGCCTGAATGGTATAAATCGGGTCAAAAAAATCGGACTGGACAAGGACGACTTCGCCAATCGTACCCGCTTCAATCTCAGTTCGAGCGTGTTCTACTGCAGGGAAAAAGCGGGTCCAGACCCCATCTTGTAGCATTACGCCTTTCGCTTCAGCGGCGGCATACATCTCTCGCGCCTCGGAGATATTCTCCGCAAACGGTTTTTCACACAAAACATGCTTACCCGCTGCAATTGCGAGAAGCGTGTGTTCCTTGTGCAGTCGATTAATCGTTCCAATGTATACAATATCCACATCGTCGGCTGCCACCATTTCCTTGTAATCGCCGTAGGCGGTAGTAACCCCATATTGTTTTGCAAATTCTTTTGCTCTGTCGATTTCGCGCGCTGCCACAGCGGTTACAGTCGCACCTTTGCAGGCGTGTAGAGCCTCTACCCACATCCCTGAAATTCTACCAGCACCGAGGATACCCCATCGTAGAGGGAAAGCGACATCACCTGCATTTGTGAGACCGAGGCGAATGTCTAACGGTGTTGAAGGAGATATATTGTTTGTCATAACGATCCATCTTAAAGTCCCCCTGATAAGGGGGATTTAGGGGGTTATAGAAGTAAAATATCAACCATAAAGTCCCCCTGATAAGGGGGATTTAGGGGGTTTGTTGAAATATATCGCTTTTCTTTTCGATGCAATTTGCATAAAACCTGAATCCCTATTCCCACGGCTCCAAGACAACTTTTCCGCAGTTATGTGTACACTGCAACGTCCACGCCTCCTGAATCTGGTGCATCGGGAACGTGTGCGTGATGAATGTATCCAGCTGCGACTTGACTTGTGTAATCATCCGCATCATCGCGGGTGTGTCTATGAGGTTATAATGCCGTGTGCCGTGTAGTGTCAAGCCATGATTGATAAGCACACCCCAACTCTTAATTGCCACTTCACGAATGCCACCGATCAAGGAGATATGTCCCTTCGGGCGCGATGCGTCAATCAGTAATTGGACTGCTGCAGGAGCCGCTGAACACTCCACACCTTTGTCGGTGCCTCTACCATCGGTTAAATCCAGAATCTGATTGAGAACATCTTCGTCTTTCGGATTAACAACTTCCGCCGCACCGAGTTTTTTCGCAAGGGCTGCACGGTATGGGTGGCTTTCAACAGCGATAACGCGTGCACCTCTATACACCGCATTAATCACACCGCCAAGTCCAATCGGTCCCATCCCTGTGATGAGGACGGTATCAAGCGCGGTGACGTTCATTAACCGCATGGCGTTAAACGTTGATCCGAGTCCACAACATGCCATTCCAGCGTGATGATAGGAGAGAGCCTCTGGAATAGGCACCAGCTGCCAGTCCTGTTTAAGGATATACTGCGCATAAGTCGCTGTCACACCCGTCTGTTCAGGAATATTTGGAGGCTTATGATCGTCCTGACAGTGCGCATATTCACCCGCTAAGCAGAGGTAACACTTTCCACAAGGGTAGTGTGGCATCACGACAACGCGGTCGCCTACTTTGACAGTACTCTCTTGGGCAACTTCCACGACTTCACCCGCTGCTTCGTGTCCGAAATGGTCGCTCTCACCTTCGTTTTTGAAGCTTTTGTATTCCGTACACATAGGCGCAGAATGAATTTTGACGACAGCGAATTTACCCTTAGCAACCGGGTCCGGTTTGTCGATTAAGCCTGCACTTTCGAGTCCGAATTTTGCAACGACTTTCATCCGTTTTTCCTTTCACCTGAGAAATTAAGGCTTCTGCGGAGATGATCTGTTTACACGAATTGCCCTACTATAAAGGAATTATAGCAAATTTCGAGCCATAAATCTAATTAAATGCGATAGTTTGGATATTTTCTGTTGCGTAGGAAACGTCGGTTTCCTGTGCTGATGTTCAATAATTACTCAGGACTTACGCATGCTGCTCTTTTGTAGCATAAACTTCCCAGTTTGTGCTACAAAAACGCTGTGTTTTCCAAAAAATTTCATCTAACAGAACGGGCTGCAGTCAAATTTGCGTGAGTCCTGTCACTGTTATTTTCCGTAACGCCTCGGAAAATAGATTCCGCTTGACATTGCGTGTATCTTAGAATAGAATAGAGCGAAATTGATACCGCAACAATCTGTTTAGAGAATCCGTTGTCAGTTATACGCCAGAATGGTATGCAACTATTCAAATACACCTTTTCTTTTTTTTTATGCCTTCACACATTTATCGCAATTGCTGCACCGCGATACCATCCCGAAGCAGCGCGATTGTATGATGTCGGGTTACGCGCACTCACACACGGAGAAGAAAAAAAGGCGCGAACCGCTTTAGAGAAGGCTGTTGAACTTGATGACTCCTTAGCGGACGCACATTACGTTTTGGGGTTGATCTATAAAGGTGCCGAAGAATTCCGCGCCGCAGCTAACGCATTTCAACGTGCCACAATCGCTGATGATCACTATATTGACGCACATTATGAATTGGGTGATGTACGATTGGTCTACTTAGCAGACCCGACACAAGCGGCACAAGCTCTACAGAAAGCCGTCATGATAGATGCCGACCACGCTCGGGCGCGAACCCAGTTAGGGGTCGCCTATTTCCGTGAAGACCTAACAGACGCTGCCATCGCTGAACTCCAACACGCCATTAAACTCGACCCGACTTTACACTCGGCGTACGACACCCTCGGTACCGCGTATCTTCAAAAGGAAGCGTGGCAATCTGCTATTAATACTTTCAAAACATTGATTGAAATGGATCCTTTCCATCTGAAGGCACACTTTAGTTTAGGGACCGCCTATCGCCGTATCGGAGAAATAGGGATGGCACAGAAGAGTTTACAACGGTTTGAGGTGCTGTCTATTGAGGAAGAGCAGTTGACACATCTCAAACGGTTTGTACAACAAAACGCCGACGATCCGGAAGCGTGGTACCGACTCGGCAGAATCCAACTCAGACGGCAGCTCTGGAGCGATGCGACACAATCGTTACAGCACTACATCGCACTCGCACCGCAAGAGACACGCGGCTATGAAGCCCTCGGTTATGTTCACTTCCAACAACAAAACTATCTACAAGCAAAGATGATGTATGAAAAAGTGATTGCGCATAAACCGAATGTCGCGACTTACCGTAATAGCCTCGGCGGCGTTTATCTGATGTTAGAAGCGTATACGGAGGCAATTGCGCAATACCAGACCGCTATCCGGTTAAAGCCGTCCGAGCCACGCTTCTATCTAAACCTTTCCAAGGCGTATGAACTTGCTGGAGAGCACGCAGAAGCCGCAAAAATTTATCAAGAATATGAACGTCTTACATCAAAGTCGAAATAGGAACAAAATGGATATGTGTGCTGAAACCCGTTCCTCCCTGTTTACAAAATTCCTAATACTCCTTTCCGCAATTGTCGGATTTTTACCTTATACATTCGCTGAACCTGACCTTTGTCTAATCCCTGCTGGCACGTTTACGATGGGCAGTGATAACGATCTCCCGAACGAAGCACCCAGGCATGAAATCCATCTCGATGCTTACTATATCAGTAAGACCGAGGTGACAAACGCCGAATATTATCCGTTCTGGCTTGAAAGTGGTGGCACCGACAGTGAACATACCCCTATCAGTTATGGAGAGACGTTCGGCACCTGGCCCGAAGTTGCAAAAACGAAGCCGAACTATCCTGTCATCGGAGTCTCCTGGGATTCTGCGGTTGCCTACGCAGCGTGGCGCGGCATGCGGCTCCCTACCGAAGCTGAATGGGAAAAAGCCGCACGTGGAACCGAGGCGAAACGGTGGCCTTGGGGAAATACCTTTACACAACGCATTCAAGACGTAAGCCTCCATGCGAACGTTTGGAGACAGTCAGGATCGCGTTTACAACCCGTCGGAACGCATCCTACCGGGGCAAGTCCGTACGGTGCTTATGACATGGCTGGAAACGTATGGGAATGGGTCGCTGACTGGTATTCGGAAACCTATTATCGCCGCAGCCCTGATCGAAACCCGGAGGGACCAGCAGTTGGAAGTCGCCGTGTCGTGAAAGGCGGTTCATGGTTAAACCCGGAGATGTTCGCTCGGTGTTCCACTCGCATCGGGCAATACCCCACAATCGGCACCAGTTTCATCGGATTTCGTCTCGCTAAGGACGCAACACCTACGCATGAAAGATAAAACCAGATTTCTTCTGATTGTATTCCTTGTTTATGCACTGCCTCTATTTTCTGCCGCAGCGATTCAGTTCGTTGATGTAACCGAGGCGGCAGGCATCCGTTTCCGACACGTTAACGGGGCTGAGGGGGCATTCCACATCCCTGAAACTCTCGGTTCTGGTGGTGCTTTCTTTGACGCAGATAACGACGGCTACCTCGACATCTACCTCGTCAACAGCGGTTACTGGAACACATCACCATCGATAAAACAGGCGACGAGCGCACTCTATCGGAACAATCGGGACGGCACTTTTACCGACATCACAGCTACTGCAAAAGTCGGGAACCGAGGCAACTATGGACAAGGTGTCGCATGTGCAGATTATGATAACGATGGCAACGTTGATCTGTACGTAACCAATTTCGGAGCGAATGTCCTCTATCGTAACAACGGCGATGGAACCTTTACGGATGTCACAAAGTCGGCAGGTGTCGGTGATAACGGATGGAGCAGTAGTGCCTGCTTCCTTGATTACAATTTAGATGGGCACCTCGACCTATTTGTTGTCAATTATCTCATCTATTCGGTTGATGTCCCGTATCCACCGTGTGGTGAAAACGGAATCCACACCTATTGCCATCCATCGCTATTTGAAGGCGCGCCAGACCGACTCTATCGCAACAACGGTGATGGAACCTTTACAGATGTCGGTCAAGAAGCGGGTGTTGGTGGTATCGGAGGTCCGTTTCACGGGAAGGGGTTAGGGGTCGTTTCAGCCGACTTCAACAACGACGGCGCACCCGATCTTTACGTCGCAAACGATGACACCCGAAACGATTTCTTTTACAATAACGGCGACGGGACATTCCGTGAAATCTCGCTCCTCGCCGGATGTGCCTACAGTTTCAACGGCGTGGCACAAGCCGGTATGGGAGTCGCTACCGGCGATTACAACGGCGACGGGTGGTTCGATATTTTTGTTACCAACCTCTCTTATGAAACCAATGCACTCTATCGGAACAACGGCGACGGCACCTTTACGGACGTAATTTATGAGGCGCATCTCGGCAAAGAGAGCTACCTTTTCGTCGGGTTCGGCACAGGTTTCTTTGACGCGGATAACGACGGATGGGTGGATATTTTCATCGCGAATGGACATATCCTCGACAATATTGAAGACACACACGATATCCTAACCTATCGTCAACCCGATCAACTGTTCCATAATAAAGGAGATGGCACATTTCAGGAGGCCTCCGAGCGTGCTGGTGCCTATTTTCAGAACCTCACAGTCAGTCGAGGCACACTCTTTGGCGATTATGATAACGATGGCGACATTGATATGCTCGTCACACAATCCAACGGTCCCGCCACCTTGTTGCGAAATGATACGGAGACGCGGAACAACTATGTGTCCATTAAAACCGTCGGCGTTATCAGTAATCGGGATGGCATAGGTACACGCATCACGCTAACGGTAGGTGAACACACGCAGGTACGAGAGGTCAATCCGGCATCAAGTTACCTCTCCAGTCACGACCTCCGCTGCCATTTCGGGTTAAGTACGAACGCAACCGTAGATAGGCTTGAAGTCCGATGGCAGAGCGGTGTTAGGCAGGTCTTTGAAAATCTTCCTGCAAATCAAGAACATACCATCTCCGAATTTTCCGATACACCAGAGGATGCACTCTTCAAAGCAGTATGGGCAGCGGAGATCTCAACCCTTCGTGATATGAATATAGATGTAAATCTAAAAGATGCGGTGGGACGGACACCATTACGCATTGCAGCCGAAAAAGCGGACATCCATACAGCGATGTTTCTCATCGAAAATGGTGCGGATGTGAACATAGCGGATACCAACGGCAATACACCGTTGATCTTCATTATCAATAAGACAGGAAACCTGGAGATAACCAAGCACTTCATCGCAAAAGGTGCAGCGGTAAACACCCAAAACCGGACCGGTGAAACGGCGTTGATGTATGCGGCGTGGCGCGGATATACGGATATCGTTGCGTTCCTCCTCGAAAACCGCGCCGATGTTACCTTGAAAAACAGGCACGGTGAAACAGCGTTGACATTCGCAGAATCGAAAGGACACTCCGAAATTGTAAAGATGCTCAAAACATCAAACGAAATATTGAGTAAATAAAGCCTGTCTATAAATAATAGATATATTGCGAGTCCCCCTGATAAGGGGGATTTAGGGGGTTTTCCCATCTGCTTCCGAAATAAACCTTTTTTAGAAGATATATTGCGAATCCCTGATAAGGGGATTTAGGGGTTTTCCCCATCTGCTTCCGAAATAAACCTTTTTTAGAAGATATATTGCGAGTCCCCCTGATAAGGGGGATTTAGGGGGTTTTCCCATCTGTAGTAGGAGATTCACATGCCTTTGACCCGCGGTGTCACCCTGAAATCAGTCACATTAGCACTTATCCTTATCCCGATCAACTGCTACTGGATTATGTACACGGAAATGGTCTGGTGGGGACTCTTTCCGACGACGATGTCGCTCTTTTTCAATGCGGTCTTTTTCCTCTTTGTGATTACACTCCTTAACTTGCTGCTACGACGGGTGAAACGGCAGTGGGCATTGACACACGGCGAATTGCTCGTTATCTACGTCATGCTATGTATGGCGAGTGCTGTCGCGTCGCACGACCACACGCAAGTCCTTATCCCTATGATCGGACACGTCTTCTGGTTTGATACGCCTGAGAACGAATGGCGAGAACTGCTCCACCGATACATGCCGACATGGGCAACAGTCCAAGATAAACAGGTTTTGGAGGGATTTTACGAAGGGCAATCCACGCTCTATGATATAGAGGTTTTGCGGACATGGTTGGGGCCAACGTTGTGGTGGACAAGTTTTATTCTGGCACTCCTCTTTGTGATGCTGTGCATCAACGTTGTCCTACGGAAACAGTGGACAGAACGCGAGAAACTCGCCTATCCGATTATCCAACTGCCATTAGAAATGACGCGAGACAGTGGAGCAAGCTTCTTCCGGAACAGAGTATTTTGGACAGCGTTTATCCTCGTTTCACTTCTAAATCTTGTTAACGGACTCAGCTATCTCTTTCCAACAATCCCGATCGTCGGCGTTCGGTTTCGGAACATCAGCCAGTTTTTTAATGAAAAACCGTGGGATGCTATTGGATGGACACCCTTTTCTATCTATCCGTTTGTCATTGGGCTCGGATTCTTTATGCCTCTGGATTTGTCGTTTTCTTGTTGGTTCTTTTACCTGTTTCGCAAGATGCAACGGGTCGGCGGCGCAATTATCGGGGTTCGAGGACTCCCCGGATTCCCCTATGACCGACAACAGTCTCTGGGCGCATATCTCGGACTTGCGATTTTCGCAGTATGGGCAAGCCGTAAATACCTTGCTGAAGTCTTTAAACAGGTCACTACCGGACGCTCCAGCCTTGACGAATCCGTTGAGCCGATGCAGTACCGGACGGCGATCATCGGTATTGTATTGGGGTGTATCTATCTCATAGCGTTTTCTGTGAAGATAGGCATCAGCATTTCACTCGGTATCCTCTTTTTTGTTATGTATTTCGCGCTGTCAACCGGAATCACACGTATGCGCGTCGAATCGGGTGCCCCCGCGCATGATCTACACTTCATGGGACCGGACTACGCTTTGCCGACGATCTTGGGTTCACGTCGGATGGGCGGCTCTAACCTGACGGCACTCTCTTTTCTCTTCTTTTTCAATCGTGCACACCGTAGTCATCCGATGCCACATCAACTTGAAGGCTTCCAACTCGCCTCACGGGCGCGGTTTAATCCGAAACCACTCGTTTGGGTGATGCTTTTAGCGGTGATTATGGGTTCAATCGGCTCTTTCTGGGCATATTTGCACGATGTGTATCAGTTCGGGTCCGCTGGAAGCTTTGCGCGGCACCCTTTCAACCGGCTCCAGCAACAACTCAATTTCCCGACAGGTACAAACATCCCCGAAGTAACGTTTATGGGGATCGGGATGGGATTCACATTTCTCCTGATGTTTCTACGGATGCGTTTCTTCTGGTGGCCCTTCCATGCTGTCGGTTACGCTGTTTCCGGTGCAGCGGATTGGTGTATGAACTGGCTCTGGATCTCGCTCGTGATTAGCACTATCGCAAAATGGCTGATTATTAAACAGGGCGGATTACAACTACACCGGAAGGCGGCACCATTTTTCCTCGGTTTGATCCTCGGTGAATTCGTTGCAGGTAGTTTATGGAGTTTCTACGGCATGGCGACGGAGACTCGGATATTCCCATTTAAAGATTGGTAATTCACCTCAACGGCGTTTTTGAATCAAAGGAGTTAACCTCATCCAAATATTGCCTGATTTACCACTAACGATAATGAAACCCATTATCAATTAAGTTTTTCCAAAGTAATGATATTTCGCAGTTAACCCACGTCATACCTATGTTTGAAGGCTTTCAGTCTCGAAAATCTAACACCGCAACTTTGAAGGATCAGTTTTACATTTTAAGGATGGATGCCTCTAATAATTTCGGCAGCATGGACACCAGAAGGGGCATTGTTACTTCTTTACAATCCAGATATGGCACTCGGAAAGTATTAACGAAAAGGTAAATTTTTGATTTGGACAATTTCTGTAGAATAACCGAAATTGCTACTAAGAGATGTTGGGGTTTTTGCAATGTAATACAAGGAACAGGTTTATTCCATTCCGAGACTAAATTCGGTATTTCTACCTATTTCCAAAGCGTTTTCAAGTCCTTTCCTCACTTCGTAGGAGTGCTATGTCTATAGAAATGGCGTATCTAAGGGACCGCACTCCGTAGGAGTGCCATGTGTATAAATAGGTGGCAACTTGCGTTATTTATAGTAGAGCCGGTAATTATTGACACATACAGGGGAAACGTAGGGGTGTTTTTACTTCGGGTTTTTGATAGGGGTTTTTGATAGGGCGTTTCTGTGTATTTCTGCGGATTTCTGCGGATTTCTTTTACGTAAAAAAACCAGCCCCTACGATCTAAGGGGTGATATATCTATAGAATGTTTGTAGTGAAAAGGAATAGAGGACCGGCAAAAAAAATGGCGAGGTTTGCTTGGGTATTTCCCCAAGGAAACCTCGCCAGTGAATATGTGAGAGTGCTATCTTAAGAAAGGTCTGACAAACTGCCGGTGCTATCGCCTAATTTTGCCAAATCGACATCCATACGGTTCAGCATCGACAACCAGAGATTGTTGAGCGGGGTCTCTTTCAGATAACGGATATGGCGACCCGTTTTGAGCGTGCCACACCCAGAACCCGCGAGCAAAATTGGGAGATCGTGATGGCTATGACGGTTGCCGTCCGCGTTTCCACTGCCATACAAAATCATGGAATGGTCTAACAGCGATCCATCCCCTTCAGGGATTGCATCCAGTTTTTCTAAGAAGTATGCCAACTGTTGTGTATGGTAGATATCGATTTTACGGATTTTCGCTATCTTCTCCTCGTCGCCACGGTGATGCGATAGGTAGTGATGCCCATCAGTGACATCGACAGTCGGATACGACTTATTGCTCCCTTCATTGGCTAATGTAAACGTCACGACACGGGTCACATCTGTCTGGAAAGCGAGGACAATCAGGTCCATCATAAGCCGGACGTGCTCTTGGAAGTCTTTAGGAATTTCTTCAGGCGCGATGTAATCGGGCCTTTCGATCGCCGGGAACTTTTCGGCTGCGTCAATTCGCAGTTCGATGTCCCGAATAGCAGAGAAATACTCATCAAGTTTACGCACATCGTTTCCGCTGATTTGACCGATTAAGTCCTTTGAATCCTGCATCACAAAGTCGAGGATACTTTTCCGCTGTTGATCGCGCGCAACGCGTTGCGCATTCGGCATAGAAGAGAACAGGCGTTCAAAAGCGAGTTTCGGATTGACCTCTTTCGGGAGCGGCTGCGTCGCTGAACGCCACGACATCGTTGAGGAGTAAACGCAGCTATAACCGGAGTCGCAATTTCCCGATCTATACCCGGGATCAATGCCGAGTTCTAACGACGGGAGACGGGTCTCTTTACCGATATGCGATGCTGCGGCTTGGTCAACGGAGATTCCGGCGTGAATGTCGGAACCGTCGGTTTTACGGGGTTGCGCCCCTGTCAGGAAGGCTGCCATCGCTCGGGCGTGATCGCCACCCCCGTCGCCGTTGGCGCGCGCCTTATCTGCTGTTAAACCGCTGAGCACCAGTGTTTTATCTTTCACATTCGCTAACGGTTTCAGGATCTCTGTGAGTTCGTAATCAGTCCCTATCTGTGTCGGTGTCCAATCCTCCATAATCTTCCCGTTCGGGACATAGAGGAACGCCATCCGGTTTGGGACTGTCTGTGTCGCATTCGCAGGCGCGGCTGCCCACGATGTAACGGGTCCCATCGCTTCCAACCACGGTAACGCGACAGTAACACCTAAACCCCGTAGAAATGTTCGACGTGAAAGCTGTTTTGATGTGTTCATAACTTTTCCTTCGTGATACCACCTACTGCCTAAAGGTCGGAGCTTCAACTTTATTGCGACTGCCTCTATTTCCAAAAGTCAATGTGTTATTGTCGCTCCACCTGTAGACTATTATTCCGTATCTAAACGGTTTTATTGTGTTTCACGTGGACGCTAAAAAGCGAACTAAAATCATGTACTATTAATCTTAATACATTTTTACGTAAATGTCAAGTTTATTCTCAATTTTGTCAGGACTTACGCATGCTGCTCTTTTGTAGCATAACCTGTTAGTTTGGGTTTTCCATCAGAACGCTGGGTTTTCCGAGAAATCTCATCTCACAGAACAGTCTACAGTCAAATTTGCGTAAGTCCTGTTTCTAAAACATCGGCGCACCTTGTGCTTCAACATAAACCGAGTACAGAGACTGGCTACCCGTCATAAAAAGCCTGTTCCGCTTCACACCGCCGAAACAGATGTTGGAACAGATTTCGGGCAGATGAATCTTACCGATAAGCGTTCCGTCCGGTGCGAAGATATGCACGCCGTCGTAACCCTCACCGACCCAACCCGTACCCGTCCACACATTACCATCCGTATCACATCGGAGACCGTCAGCAGCACCGGGTGCCATCTCAGCGAAGACCTGTTTATTGTTCAGCCGTTCACCCTCTACAACATCGTAGACGCCGATGTTTTTCGCGGGTCCTGTGTCGGCGACATAGAGTTTTTCGTAGTCAGGCGAAAAGCAGATACCGTTCGGTCTTTCGAGTTCGGATGTCACAACGGTCGCCTTACCCGTGGCAGGATTGAGACGATAGACGGATGTCGGCAATTCAAACGGTGCTTTATGCCCTTCATAATTGAACAGGATACCGTATCCTGGATCGGTGAACCAGATATGTTCGTCAGGGTGAACAACCACATCGTTCGGTGCGTTGAACCGTTTGCCTTCAAAGTTGTCAATCAGGACCGTAATCGTTCCGTCGTATTCGGTACGTGTGACGCGTCGGGTGCCGTGTTCGCAGCTGATGAGCCGACCTTGCCGATCGCGTGTGTGACCGTTGGTATGATTAGAAGGTTTACGGTAGACGCTTACCTTACCTGTGGCTTCCTGCCATTTCAGGATACGGTTATTCGGAATATCGCTCCAGAGGAGGTATCCACCATCACCGAACCATACGGGTCCCTCGGACCAGCGTGCGCCGGTCCAGAGTCGTTCCACAACGGCGTTACCGATTTTATATTGCGCAAAACGCGGGTCGATAACTTCAACCGCTGGATCGGGATAGCGGGTGATAGGTCCCTCTTTTGAAGGAATATCTGCCAGAGCGGTCAACGGACTCAGCAACGGTAGTGCAGCACCGACACCCAGACCCCGTAAAAATGTTCGACGTGAAAGTTGTTTTAATGTGTTCATAAGCATCTCCGAGATTTACATAGGATTGGACGGCGCATAACGCTCGCTATACGTCAGCATAATCCGATTGTGAATAAATTCATATTTCTCAGGGCAACAGGAACGGAGTTGATCAGGATATACAAAATAATATCCGATACTTTCCGCCATATCCTCATTCGGATTCTCTGTATAAGCGTAATCTGTTACAAACGCTGATCGATCTTTCGTCGCTGACCAACCGGATTCACTGGAATCTCGGAACCATCCCCCAAGTCGCATCCAATCCAATTTAAGTTGGTCATTAAAAATGTATGCCCATAAAAAATGTGACTTTTCGTGGGCAATTATACGACGTGTATCATTGAAACTATGAGGACCGCGAAGAAAAATAGATTCTGCAAACGCTATATAACCGGGAGCTCCTCCTCGCATCCATGCTTTACTCATTCCGTCTCTGTCCCTATCAATTCTACGGACCATATATTGTAATTGTGGTGTTTTACGCAATGTTTGCGGGAATTCTTCGAGGACGGACATAATAAGCATCAGGTCTCCATTTTCAAAATCCGAATAATGTTCTGCTGTTTCGTTTGTCGCTCCCTCCGTTAATGAGGCATAGGACGGAACATCTACACTGATGCCGTATCTTTCTTTCAAAACTAACTTGATTATGGATCTATTTGTCCCATTCTCTGTTATGTATTGAACGACAGCATAATATAGGTCCTTGTCCGGTGAAAAGACCTCTTCAGATCCTTCAACGGGCAGGATATTTCTACTGATCGTAACAGATTTTAACTTCTCCTTCGTTTCGATCTGAATACCGTTTTCTAAGTCGTCATCGCTTAGACACCATGTAGAAAAGTGATAATTCAGACCTAACGGCATCGATTCAAAGACCTGTAAAAGCGCGTGTGCATCTTTCGTCGTCCATGTAGCATCTAAATAGACAGAATATTTTTCCTCCAACGCTAAGTGAGAAACATATTTTTTCTCCCGCTGTGAAGTCGTATTTTTATTTTCTGTTTGATAACCAGATAGATAGCAACCGGATTGTAGAATTATGATAGCAAGCAGAACGAAATTGCTGATAATTCGCATTATCAATTACCCTCAGTACCACGTCGCAAACGGAACGGATCGCTTTTAACGATTTCAGTAATTAGCACGGAGCTCCGGTAACCTTCCGCTTCAAGCTGCGCAACGATTCGGTCAACAGTTGGACGGTCATAATATTCCAAGCCTCTACCTAAAGCGTAGATCAACAACTTCTCTGTTAGACATCGCACAAATTCCTGTTTTCTGTCTTTAAGTATCTGCTTCAGGTCTGCTATACCGTCAAGAGTGGTGCCGTCTGGAAGTTCCGCGGTTGTATCAATCTCCAAGCCTCCATCTTTTTTCCGAAATGCACCGATAGCGTTATAGTTTTCGAGCGCGAATCCGATCGGATCCATTTTCGCGTGACAATTGGCACAAGCAGGGTCTTCTCGATGCTGTTCGAGCAGTTCTCGCAGGGTTGTTGCCGTAGACGCTGCCTTATCTTCCTCCAATTCCGGGACATCGGGTGGAGGCGGCGGTGGCGGGGTACCGAGTATCTGTTCCAAAACCCAACGTCCGCGTTTGACAGGCGAGGTGCGGGTCGGGTTAGAAGTCACCGTCAGCACGCTGGCGTGGGTAAGGACGCCGCCGCGTGAAGTGCCTTGCAACGCAACGCGCCGAAACCCACTGCCCTTAATCGGTTCACCACCCGGTACAGTTTTCTCCTGATACATCCAATTCCCCTTGGTGTCAGCAATACCGTAGTGGTTTGCCAATTCCTGATTGAGGAACGTGTAGTCTGCGTCAAGTAAATCAATGACGCTCCGATCCTCACGAAAGATGGATTCGAGGAAAAGTTCTGTCTCCTTTAGCATCGCGGTTAGCCACCTACGACGGAAGTGCGGGAATTGTTCATGGTCAGGGGTAACTGTTGCCAACCGTTGAATTTGGAGCCACTGCGTGCCAAAGTCACGGGCCAATTCTGCTGCTTTCGGGTCCACCAGCATCCGTTTAACTTGTGCTTCAAGATTCGCAGTCAACTGGTTTTGCGATGCGAGTTCAAAGAGTTCATCGTCCGGCATACTCCGCCACAAGAAGTAGGAGAGCCGCGATGCGAGTTGGAATTCATCAATCGCGTATGGATCTGGACCTTGCGGACGGTCATCTAACTCCAATCGGAATAGGAACTTAGGCGAACAGAGGATAACCTTGATTCCTTGCTGGATCGCTGCTTCCCACTTCATATCATCGTTCTGAAGGGATGCCACAAACTGTACGAGTTCTTCCACTTCAGTTTCGGTCGGTGGACGACGGTAGCCTCGGCGAAGCAGACGGGTCAACACTTCACGCGTCTGCTCTATTTGCGGGATATCCGGTGTACACGCCAAAATTTCGAGTTGGGTGTCGGGTCGCGTATCCAACGGACCCTCTGCCCAGAGCGTCCGAACCTGGAGTTTCGCAGACAGTTCACCTTCTGCCGGTTTAACCATCGCGATTCCGGCTTTTTGGATGTTCGGAATCCCGGTAACATGCACCTTAACCGTCTGATTCTTTTTCGGGTCGCGGGAGGTAATCTCAAAAGTCTCTAAAATCTTGATTCTGTTATCCGCTGCTGGGTCCACACCGACCAATCGTGCGAGTTCTTCTGGTGGAGAGACATCCGCTAATTCTTCACCCTGAATAAATAAGGCGATTTCAACCGGCGTTTGACTCTCAGGCTCAGTGTCAGAGGTTTCTGTATCAGTCTCAGTCCCTGCGGTTTCACTATCGGTTTCAGTCTCAGCGGTAGCGGGTTCATTTTCGGGTTCAATGTAGAGTGTCGCTCGATAGATGATCTCTTCATCAGGGAACATCTTGAAGAATGCCGCACCCGTCGTGAAAGGACCAGATTTCCACGCCTCTGTCGCCGTTGGGTCCAGCAGTCGGAAGCGTGTATCAGGGACATCATCGTGGCGTGGATCGAGACGCGAACCTCTTTGATAGCGTTTCGATGGTGGTGGCGGTTCTACCAAAATGACGCGCGTCGCGATGGCTTCTGCTGCTTCAAAATAGCGTTCCATCAGAAGCGGCGACATCGTCAGCACGTCACCGATGTTATCAAATCCGTGTCCGACATCATCCGCTGGGAAATTTTCGGTAGGATCGAAATCGACACCCAGCATATCTCGGACAGTGTTTTTATATTCAACCCTGTTGAGTCGGCGTACCGTGATACGACCTGGGTCTGGCTTAGCCGTGCGATCAGCGTGTTCAAAAATCGCTTCAATATGTGCAACAAACGCCTCGGATGCTTCTAACGGCGGTTGAACCTCGCTCTCGGATGGCGGCATATAACCTGTCGCGACCATATCTAAGACACGGTCCCATATATCACGGTTCTCAATCAAGGAACGGTCATCTGAAAAGACATCAAGGGTGATTTCAGCGGCAGGTTGATCGCCCGTATGACAACTGAAGCAGTATTTTTCCATAAAGGGGAGTCCCTCTTGTGCAAATTTGGAGGTCTCCTCTTCACCCGGATTAGCAGAAACGACGATAAGCACGAATACCAACGTTACACAGAGGCATCGTGAAATATAATTCAGCGAAATCATTGATAAACTCCACCAAGCTGCAGAATTGGGGTGTGCTTGTTTATTCGTGATTGCTTATATTTATTGGTTTGGTTGCTGTGTATAGTCATAATAACCCAAGTTGCTACTAACGAATTCCGAATGTTCCAAAGAGATGTTTAGGCATTTTCCTCACCCCATCGGGGTGATATTGCTTCGCAGTGAGAATAGAAGCTGCGGGTTACAACTTCTGGCACTCCAGCGGAGTGCTATGTACACAAATACGGGGCAACTTAGGTTAATAATACCACAACTTTTTACATAAAGTCAAGGCAAAAGGTGAAGTATGTCAGAGCCATTCAGTTTTCGGTTTTTTCAGGCATTTTCGTGAAGGGATCGCGAGCACAGCTCGCTCCTACCGGGAAGGGATTTGTGTCAAAAAATCGAAGTTATGTGACAATTGAATGACTCTGTGAAGTATGTCTTTGTAGGCGCGAGTGTTTTTGCTTGGGTGTTTCCCACGCTCGCGATCTTTGGACTCAAGCAGAAAATTACAATTAAGGAAAGGTTTTGGAAATTTGTGAGGTTGGATAGATACCTTAAGGGAAAATGCTTCGCCCAGGCTGAGAGGTATTTTTCAGACGACGAGGAATTATAATTGCTGCTAAAATTGCTACCACCAGAGGTCCTATGAATGATGCCAGAATCACGTGTACAGTTTTAGCCGTTCCCTGCGTTCTTTCTTCAAGCACTGCAACTCTTGTGTTAAGGCTATTCACACTTTCAGTGAGTTTCTCCATGTTTCCGCTAAGTTTCTCTGTGATTTCGGTGAGTTTCTTTACAGCATCGCTGAGTTCCTTTACGCTATTGTTTAGGTTTGCTATATTTATCCTTTCAGTAACCGTTATAATATTTGGATCCGACGGATCCTGTCCAAACGCGGCGGTAACAAAAAGGACACAGAGAACTCCTAATAGAATAGCCCGACCTTTTAGCATTATGAATCTCCTATACTTTGGTTCTACTACATGAAAATAACACATATATCGCTATTTTAATCCGCATGTCAAATTATTTTAACATATTGTTCAAAAAAAATGTAGAAAAAATGCGCTGCATTTCCGTGTAAATGATTCTGAAATTTGCTTTTTTAAAGCGGGTTTGCTAAAATGGTAGCACTCTCAAATCGTAATAGGGGGTCTATCGTCATGAATCAGCACGAACAGGAAGTCATTATCAACGCAACTGCGTTGCAAAACGTCTGTAGCCAACTCTACCAGAAAGTCGGTGTCGCCGAATCCGACGCGGACACCATCGCGGAGATGCAGGTCCTGATGGACTTACGTGGGGTTCACTCACACGCAACACGTGCCGTACCGGGTTATGTCCGAGGTGTTATCAGTGGGAATATTAATCCGAATCCGAACCTTCAAACACTTGAGGATAATCCCGCCTCTGTCTTGTTAGATGGCGACCGCGGGTTAGGACATCTCGTCGGTATCCAGGCGATGAACATCGCTATCGAAAAAGCGAAATCCGCTTCGATGGGTGTGGCGATTGTTCGGAACAGCAACCACTTCGGGGCTGCCTCAAGCCATGCGATGCGCGCACTTCCACACGATATGATCGGTTTCGCAACGACCAACGGACTCGGTGTGAACGTCGCTGTCCACGGTGCAAGGAGCGTCTCGATCGGCAATAATGCGTTCTCCTATGCTATTCCTGCAGGTGAAGAGCCGCCGCTTGTGTTAGATATGGCGTGCGGTGCCGCTGCTGCTGGACGGATCGGGACTGCAAGGTTGTACCAAGAGAAAATCCCAATGGGATGGGCACTCGACGCAGACGGCAACGAAACCGATGATCCGACGAAAGTCGCCGCCATCCTACCCGCTGCAGGCCCGAAAGGTTCTGCCCTCGCGATGGTGATGGATGTGTTGTGCGGTCCGTTGAGCGGTGGATTGATGGGTATTAACAAACGGTTTCAGCCCGGGGACACGCCACTCGAAAAACGCGTGTCGGCACATTTTTTCTTTGCTATTAACATCGCCAGTTTTACCGCCGTTACAGAATTCAAAGCAGAAATTGACCGTCAGATTCGGATGACACGTCAGGCGACACCCCGCAGCGGTTTCGATCGTGTCACTTTACCCGGCGAGATTGAATGGGAATTGACGCAGGAACGTCTCGCAAACGGGATTCCGCTACACAAGCAACCGGTGCAAGAAATTGAGAACCTCGCCGACGAGTTAGGTGTCGAAATCCCGTGGAGCTGACAGTGAACTTTCTCCTTGCAATCACCCCGCGTATCCGTGTATAATTGGCGGTGTTTTATAGTGAATTCTAAAAATATCTATACATGTACAACGTCCCAAGTTCCCCCCTGATAAGGGGGGTGTTTTTGCTGGGGTGTTTCTTATAGGGGGGTTAGTTCGCAATAAAGAATGTATAAGTCATTACAAAATTTATAGTAAAGCCCATAATTAATTATACACTTTTATAATATCATCAATAGATGCCTCAGCATTGTATTGACGTCTCCGTTTGATGATGGCGAAATCCTTCTCAATCGGGTTCAACTCCGGGGAATAGGGCGGTAAAAACAACAAACTCGCACCCGAAGCCCGGATCAAGGCCGCTGTCTCTAAACCTTTATGGAAAGAAGCATTATCCATAATCACAACGTGGGTATCATCAAGCAATGGACATAACATCTGCGAAAGCCACGTGTTGAAAGCAATCTTATCACAACTGCCCTCGAAAAGCAGAGGCACCGTGAAACAGCCATCAAGACGTGCTGCAATCAAAGTCGTGGTGGTATACCTATGGCTTGACACTTTATCTTCAACACGCATCCCTTTCGGGGCATAAGCATACCGACGGAAATCGGTTTCACTGAAACCACTCTCGTCAAGATAAACCAGTTTTTTGCCCTTTTCTGTCTCTTGCTGAAGTGCTGAGAGATACTCTTGGCGTTTCACTGGACACTGTTCTTTGTAGGTCGTGGTCTTTTTTTTCGCGTGATATTGAGTTTTTTCAACGCATACCAAATACCATGTTTCGAGACACCAAAATGGTCAGCACGCTCCTGTTGGGTGGCATCTGGGAAATCAGCGACGTGTTGCTTGAGGGCTTGATAATCAAGGGTTCGAGGGCCTTGAGGCCCCGGTTTTTTACAGGTCAACGGGTCTTGAGCAGCCAACCAGTCATAGATGATAGTTCGAGAGATGCCAAATCGTCGTGAAGCTTCGGCTTTACTACCGCCATTCTTAACGAAGTCAAGCACGCATTTGCGGAAATCTGAGGAATAACTCATAAGACTTAGAGGATACCATAAATATCAGAATATGTCAAATTATTTGCGGGCTTTACTATACTATAAATCCGATTGCCAATGTTACACGGAGAACGCTATGCCGACACTTAATATCAAACCGACCCATAAACCCATCAAAAACTACTACGCAGAACTTGAAGCATACACGAAAATCGGCGCGAAACACGAAGGCGCAGTCCGAACCGCATTCCAAACGCTTCTCCAACACTATTGCCGACAAGCAGACTTAATCCTCGTCTGTGAAAAGACACGCTACACAAAGGAAAATCGGCGCATCCAATTAGATGGCGAAGTCGTTGATGCTTTCGACTTACCCCATGGACACTGGGAGGCAAAGGATACGCAAGACGATCTCCCTACCGAAGCGCGGCGAAAATCGGAAGCAGGGTATCCCTTTAAAAATATTATCATTCAAGCGCCGAACCGCGCCCTCCTCTATCAGAACGGGCACCTCCGCCTTGATTGTGATCTGACGGATTCAAAAAATCTTATCAACCTGTTGGATACCTTCTTTGGGTATCAAGAGGAGAACATCGTCGATTGGTATGCTGCGGTGGAAGAGTTTCGGGAGAAGGTGCCGGTCCTGGGACGTGGTGTCGCAAAACACGTTGAGACAGAGATGCGGGACAACCCTCTGTTTCGCCAAGCATTTGCGAATTTTCATCAGCAGTGCCGAGCTGCTATTGACCCGAACCTCACCGAAGCACAAGTTGAAGAGATGCTGATCCAACATCTCCTTACCGAACGGATTTTCCGCACCGTCTTTGACAATCCCGATTTTACCAACAGAAACATCATCGCCCAAGAAATTGAGAAGGTGATCCACGTCCTGACGCAGCGTTCCCCAAGCCGTTCCGAATTCCTGCGTCCCCTAAATCCGTTCTATATTGCGATTGAGAAAACCGCTGCGACTATCACCGATTTCTCACAAAAACAGTCGTTTTTGAATACCGTCTACGAGCAGTTTTTTCAAGGCTTTTCGGTGAAGGTTGCCGACACACACGGCATCGTCTACACACCACAGCCAATCGTAGATTTTATGGTGAAAAGCGTTGAGCGCGTTCTCAAAACTGAGTTCGGACGGTCACTCTCGGATATGGGGGTTCACATCATCGATCCGTTCGTCGGCACCGGCAATTTTATCGTCCGCCTCATGCAAGAAATTCAGGGCAGACGGCTACCGCAGAAATATCGAGAAGAGCTCCACTGTAACGAGGTAATGCTGCTTCCGTATTACATCGCGAGTCTCAACATTGAACACGCCTATTTTGAACGGACAGGCAGCTATGAACCCTTCCCACATATCTGCTTCGTGGATACGTTTGATACCGTGGATTTAATGGACGCACCACATCAAACGGGGCAGTTTTCCTTTTTTACACCAGAGAATACGCTTCGGGTTGAAGAGCAGAGAGAGACACCGATGTTCGTCGTTATCGGCAATCCGCCTTACAATGCAAGACAGGACAACGAGAACGATAACAATAGGAATCGTGAGCATGTGGCGGTTGACACACGGGTGCGTAACACATTTGCCGCTGACTCTAAAGCACAATCGAAAAATAAACTCTATGATCCCTACGTCAAGGCATTCCGATGGGCAATGGACAAGCTTGGCGATGAGGGGATCGTCGCATTCGTGACGAACAACAGTTTTATTGACGCGCAAATGTTTGATGGCATGCGAAAACACCTCTCCGAGGAGTTTGACACGCTCTATATTTTGGATTTAGGTGGAAATGTCCGCAAGGGACAGCCGGGTGAGGCTAACGTATTCGGGATTCAGGTCGGCGTGAGTCTCAATATCCTCGTCAAAAGTAGTAGGCACAGTCCCCGTGCCGTAACCGATAAAGGCGCCTCGCGTATTCTTTACAATGACGAAACTACCGAACTGAATAAAGCACGTACATTTGCATTTCTGGACGAAAACCAGCATATCGGTAATATAGAATGGCAGGAGCTGACTCCTGACAGACGACATACATGGCTCACGGCGAATCTCCACACCGATTTTGACACTTTCATTCCGATAGGGAGTAAGGAAGCAAAGGCAGGTAAGGGTAAAGCTGAAGGAACACTTTTTAAAACCTACAGTCTCGGCGTATCAACGAACAGAGATGCCTGGGTTTACAACTTCAATACAGCCTCTCTCACTGAAAATATTCAGCGGATGATAAAATTCTACAATGCTCAGACGCTTGAGTGGGTCGAAACAAAAAGCAAATCGGGAATGAATCTTGATGATTTCGTGGATTCGGATCCGGAAAAAATAAGTTGGAGTGAAGGTTTAAAACGTAAACTGAAAGCGGGACAACTTTCCGAATTTGCCGAATCAAAACTACGTCAATCTCTCTACCGACCATTCACAAAAACAAACCTGTTTTTTGATAGAATGGTGAACGAGCGTGTTTATGTATTTCCTTCCATTTTTCCCACACTTGAAACGGAGAGTGAAAATCGGATTCTCTGTGTCAACATGACCCCGGAGAGACCATTTGCTTGCTTGATGAGTGATTGCATTCCTGTAAATGTTATGGCTGGTGGTTTTGGATCGCCGACACAATGCTTTCCGTTCTATACCTACGATGAAGATGGCACCAACCGGCGCGAGAACATCACCGATTGGGCATCGATGCAGTTTCAAAAACACTACGAAGATGACACCATTACTAAATTAGACATTTTCCATTATATTTATGGCTTACTGCACCATCCTGATTATCGTGAGCGTTATCAAGAAAACCTCAAACGCGATTTACCGCATATCCCCTTCGCCCAAGACTTCTGGAGGTTCGCAAAGGCAGGGGCGCGGTTAACCGAACTTCACGTTAATTACGAATCCCAACCCGAATACGATAAACTTGATCCGATTGAAACACCGGGAATGCAGGTAGATATACGTGTTGATCGAATGAAATTCTCCAAAGACAAGACGAGGTTGACATATAATGACTTCCTCACCTTAGAGGGAATCCCACCTGAAGTGTTTGAATATCGGTTAGGGAATCGTTCTGCGTTAGAGTGGATAGTGGATCAATATCGTGTCAAGATAGACAAACGGAGCGGCATCAAAAACGATCCCAATCGCGACAAAGATCCCGAGTATATCCTCCGTTTAATTGGACAAGTCATCACCGTCAGTTTAGAGACGGTAGATATTGTTAAAGGCTTGCCTGCTTTAAAATCGTAGGAGAACAGATGCCGATGGATATTATTCAACGCTTGTATTAATTGGCAAAACGTTAGAGGGGTTTCGTTGAGAGGCACTACTTGCAGGCGCGGGCAAGGGGTGAGGATGTGCACTACGGATCCCAACAGCAGGTGATTCCCGTCGTAGTATTTCCAAGAACTCCTGGGATGAATACTGGACCAAAGGGTTTAGACTCTGTAAACTCTCTGGGTATTTCGCGATGACGATACTGGATTCTTGCCCATCAATCAACCAGAGTGCGGTGATAAAAAATGCGGGTACTTCAAGAATGCGGACCACCAAAGAGTCAGTTTCCACTTCTGCATCAATCAAGCGAATAGCGTCAGCAACTGTTTGGGCAAGATCGCCTTTGAGTAACTGCTTAATCGCCCAACTTGAAACATCTCCATCAACGGAAACTGCAGAGCGCGCCACCCCTTCTGGTTTACCATCGATCAATATTTGAGAGTGCCATCGGTGTGTATTTTGCGCTAGTTCTGACAAATTACCGTTCCCAATATCAATTGCATCAGTAGACAAGGTCCATACAGGAAATGTTTCTGTTAACTCTGCCGGAGGTTGGATTTGTGTTACACTATTATCAAGTACCGGGTACAATCTACCGACCTGTTCGGCAATAGCCTCCAATGCGTCATCGGGTAACTTTCCAACGTGAGTCATTCTTTTTTCTTCTGAATTTTGATCCAAGTAGATGTCCATTTACCTTCTCCATAAGCATTCAGCAACTCAGAATAAGCGACCATCCTTGGAAGATCATCGTTGTCGTCCTTCGGATCATTTACTCGCACATATTCTTCCGCCTTGGTCGTATACCACCCACGAACGATAACAAGATGCCCTCTTTGTTCTCTTCTCTGGTAGAAGACAATTTCAACAGGACGCTCCGCGTCAATTTCGGACTGTAACGTGGAAAAAGGCACATTTTCATTTACAAATTGACTCTGAATATTCCTACACGCGTACAAATTTGAAATCTCCTCTATCTCGCATGGTTTATTGCAATCTGAGCTCGATGGTTCTGAACAACAGTCAGACCTGCCAAAAAGCTCATTTGCGAGTTCACATTGTTGGGCAGCAGACGCGTCATAGTAGCGAAGAACCATTTCAATACAAGCGGCCCAACACCAATTGGTCTGTTCTTGTGCAATCTGAGGAACATCTATAATTTTCGCAGTCGGGATCGGTTCACTGAAATTGATAGGCTTCCCTGTTTTAATGCCTATAGGCACTTCGTTTTCCTTTCATGATGTGGGAGGATGAGCCTAACTCATAAGTGCAAAACGAGTCCAACAACTTATCTACACAATTCGCGCGGATAGAAAACATTTGGCAAAACCAATGGATTGAAATAACCTGCAACAAATCCTTCCGCATCTTCGTCAGACTCCGGAAAAACGCATGGAATAGAATTTTTCTCCAGCGTACTATCCTATTGAGAATAGTTACGATAATTTGTGAGAATAATTACGATAATTGTATTACAAATCGCAATTTTTGTCAAATATATTTTTACTTTTTATTTAAAAAATTTTCCTACGGCAGTAGGACAACAAAATACGAAATGGACAAAATGTTGCAAAGAGGTTAGATAATGTAACGCTACTCAGACGGTAAAATTTCTGAAGTTGTCAGCCCACAGAAAACCGACTGAAGCAGTCCAACACACGCTATAATCCTGAAAATTCTGATTAGATAATTACGTATACACAGGCGAGGTGTTTTTGCTTAAGAAACGCCAAGCAAAAACGGTGTTTCCGCTAGAAACCTCGCCAGCGGGTGTTTGCGTGAATCCTACCAATCGGATTATAGACATAGAAAGCGAGGCTTGATAAACCCAATGTCTACTGATAACTGACAACTATTTAGAAAATATTTGACATATCTTAAAAAGTTCGGTATAATTATGGTTTCCTATCTAACATCGGCACTGAAAAAGAAACCGCCTGCCGGTTTCCAAAGCCTGCTGTGGAGGTAACTATGCACCTAATTACACTGAACCCTTGGTCAGAAACAGATATCCTTGAAACCGTCGAAGACAGCCTAAATATGAAAAGATACCCCGAAAAATATAGGCACGCTGTCGGTGGCAAAAGTCTCTGTCTACTCTTCCAAAAGACCTCTACGCGAACACGCTGCGCTGGCGAGATCGGTATTACGCAACTCGGCGGACACGCACACTACCTCGATTGGCGCACGACAAACTTCGCATTAGCCGACCTCGGTGATGAGATGCGCGTCCTATCAGCGTACGTTGATATTATTTTGGCTCGGTTCTTGAAAAATGATGAACTCGTTGCCGCTACCAACGCCGCAACCGTGCCGATTATCAACGGATGCTGTGATAAATACCACCCGACACAGGCACTGGGCGATCTGATGACCATACAGGAACATTTTGGTAGGTTGGAAGGGATTAAATTATGCTTCATCGGTGTACATAACAACGTCTGTAACTCGCTGATCGCCGCCGGTATGAAGGTCGGCATCGAAGTAACTGTCGTCGCACCCGAAGTAAACCCAGCTGCCGTCGATAAGAAGTTGTGGGACGCAGCCGCTCAGAAGGGATGCTATAAGACCCTTGATATAGATACTGCAGACAGGGGAGATGCACTTGAAGAGATCATCGCTGGAAGCGATGTCGTCTATACGGATACATGGGTGGACATGGAGTTCTTCACAGATCCGTCTTTTGCCGAAGAACGCGAGCGGCGGCTAAAAAAGATGATGCCGTATCAATTAAATTCCGAACTCTTGAAAGAGCACGATTGCAAGATTATGCACTGTCTCCCAGCGCATCACGGCTACGAAATCGCAGGGGAACTTGTTAACGATGAACGCTCGATTATCTTCGATCAGTCCGAAAACCGTCTTCATAGCATGAAAGCCGTCCTTCTTAGATTGCTTGCACACGTTCAAGCAAGGCAGTAGGCATGTCCCTTATGAAAAACTATCTCCAGCACCTTGAATGTAGTAAATGTGGTGAAATCTATCCACACACGACACCTCAGAACGTCTGTAGTTCCTGCGGGAAGCCGCTATTTGCCCGTTATGCGCTTGAACAACTATCAGAGAAATGGACCCCCGGTGCGCTCCTGTCAAGACCCGCATCGCTCTGGCGTTATTCGGAACTCTTACCTATATCTAATCCGGCGGACATCGTGACGCTGGGGGAGACGATGACACCGCTCATCCATACGAAAAGATTGGGCGAAAGGTTTGGACTCTCAGAGGTGTGGGTGAAGGACGAATCGCGACTGCCTACCGGTAGCTTCAAGGCACGCGGCTTGGCGATGGCGGTATCCAAGGCGAAGGCACTCGGATTAACGCAACTGGCGATCCCGTCCGCTGGCAACGCCGCGACGGCACTCGCGGCTTATGCCGCCGCCGCTGGCATCGCCGCACACATCTTCATGCCACAAGACACGCCTGCTTTTAACAAAGAGACCTGTCAACTCTCAGGGGCAAATGTGACGTTGATTGACGGCTTAATCACAGACGCTGGCAGAATCGTTGCAGACCGAAAGGCACGTGAGGGATGGTTCGACGTGTCAACCCTTAAAGAACCGTATCGTGTTGAAGGCAAGAAGACGATGGGATTTGAACTCGCTGAGCAATTCGAGTGGGAACTGCCAGATGTTATCATCTATCCCACAGGCGGAGGGACAGGTATTGTAGGGATGTGGAAAGGTTTCTCGGAATTAGAGACGCTCGGTTGGATCGGGAAGAAGAGACCGCGTTTTATTTCCGTCCAATCAACCGGTTGTGCACCGATCGTTAAAGCGTGGGAGGAAGGGGCAACTGAAGCAACCCCATGGACAGATGCACACACGGTAGCCAGCGGTTTACGCGTCCCACAGGCGATCGGTGATTTCCTTATCTTAGAGGCGATTCGTAAAAGTAGCGGTGCCGCACTTGCTGTCACGGATGACGCTATCCGTGACGCAATGCAACTACTTCCTACAACCGAGGGACTCTTGACGTGTCCCGAAGGTGCAGCGACTGTTGCTGCGCTCAAGCAACTCGTCTCGGACGGGAGGATTGAATCTTCCGAACGCGTTGTGTTATTCAACACAGGTGGTTATCAGTCGTAGAAGACAATCACTCCCGGTTTTCAAGATAGTCGTAAGTCGGTTTTTCCTCTGTTTCTACGCCGTTGTCAGGTTCAGAGCTGTTGTTCTTCAGGTGGTAGCCTACCGCATATTTCTTCACCGATATAATCGGATAGGCACCGTCAAATCCGGTAACCACGCCTTGCACCTCAACCGGTTTCCCATTATTTCCGACATCCGTCCGCATCTGATCGAATTCGGGGCTTGCGTCAAAGACGAAATTCTGCCCTCGGTTTCTTGTGGTCATCGCATGTTGTATATGAGAGGTATCGGGTCGCCAGCGTCGCCACGACGGGACGTTTCGGATGTAACTTCGACCAAAACCTGGATGTGCGAATAGATCGCCACGAATTGTCACATCGGTCTTGAGAACGCGAGAATTGCCAAGTCCGTGACGACCTCGGAAACGTGAGTCGTTGAGCTGCCGCATAATGTCATATACATCAAATGTATGGGTTTCGCTGTACTTAGAAACGCCTTGTCTCGGTTTAATTTCCACAACGGTAGTGAAAAGCCGAGTTCTACCGTTTTTGTCAACAGGTGTGCTAAACGTAATATCTTCTGGGTCCGCCCACGGTTCTAACAACCGACGAATCTGCCGGGCATCGGCATTGCTAACGACATCAGAAATCTCTATTTTCAAGACAACTGCATCTTCAGCCATGCTGACCATACTGATGCCGACAAATAGGACGACCACGAAAAAAGTAAGCAAATAGAAATGTGCGCGTTTCATTTTGATCTCCTTCGCTTAATTCATAAGTTTCTCTTTCTTAACCCTATTAGACACTCTTGCGCCTAAAAAGTTTCAAAAAAAATCATAATTCCTCAATCAGGTGACTTGCATACCGTAAAATACAACGGATGCCCTTCTAAATATTAATGACGCAATCCAGCAGGAAAAAGGGTGCAGAATTTTAAAAAAATCGAATTCTGAGTCTTATGCCATAACCTAAACATTTAAACGGTCAGCACGACAAAGAGGTTTACAACGGAACCAAATGATTACGATTGTGCCTGTTTGCGTTTCAAACTCGCTATCCAGCACAATTTAACACTGATGGACAACACACAGGCTAACGCTGCCCTATTTCGTGCAACCTGAAACTAAAATATGCCCCATTTTGTACAGGGCTTTATGGCTGTTTTGTACGGAGTCTTATTATTTCAGTATTCTCTAAATCGGCACGAAACTTGCTACACTTGTTACAAAGGGACTCCAAGTTTCGCTGGTGAAGTTTGAAATTTCTCTTGTTGATCACCTATCGATTATAACGCAACGTCTCTGGAAAGCATACAAAATTTCTTGAAAATTACACCGAAATATGCTAACATTTAAAATATGGACTCCATTCCATACACTCTAAGTCAGTTAAAATATAGGACAAAACAGGAGATATACAAATGAAAAAATTGTTTTGGGTAGGGATGCTCTTTGTGATGTGTGTTGCTACCAGTTACGGGCAATATAACGGTGAATGCTGGGTTATCAGTGGTGGGGATACAGTTTACAAATTGCATGCGAACGGGAACGCTGATCCGACAGTTATCCCGAATCTCACACAAGCGAGTGCTGCGGAGGTCAATCCGACAAACGGTGTCGCTTGGATCGCGATTTCGGCAGCAAATGCTGTCTTCAGATTTGATCAGACCACAGGGGAATTCGCGCAGGCACCCGCGATTGAGCGCCCGAATATGATTTCTGTGAATCCAGCGGACGGCACCGTCTGGGTGGCATGGCTAAACGGGGCATCGAAACTGTCAAGCGACGGAAAACAAATTCTCGCGCAAATCGTACCACAAGGCGGCAATCCAAATGTGGAAACGGGTAGATTCAATGTGGCAGTGAATCCAAAGGATGGCAGTGTCTGGGTAGCCGATGCACGCGGCCCTATTAATCGTTACGATGCAAACGGCACGCAAATTGCCACCGGACCGACGATGCAAGAACCCAAAGGGGGTATAGCCGTTGATTATGACGGAAACGCATGGGTCGCAGATAGCCAATTTAACTCGCTCATTCGAATTTCACCGACCGGTCAAGAACTCGTGAAACTTGAGATGCAGAGTCCGACTTCCCCGCGTGTCAATCCGATGGATGGGAGTGTCTGGGTCGTTTCGTCACAGTCGATGTTGATAAATTTGTCAGCGGATGGGACGAAAATGAATGAATTCGCTGCCGGTATGGCTGTTGTGGCGATAACCCTTTCACCCGCGGATAACGGTATCTGGGTCGCAGACCTGCTCGGGGCAACATTCACAGGTGAAGTCAGTAAATATGCTACAAACGGAACGAAACTATTCGGGAATCCTATTCCGCAACCGTCCTCCGTTTCCGTCGGGTATTGGGAAAGCAACTAATTCAGTACCCTTTAAAAAGATTACACATATCTGGTGGCACTCGCGAGCAGGACTATAACTTTTCTGATAGATAAATGTGAGGTGCGTTATGATTAGATATTCCTCATCAACACAACCTATAAGTTTTCGGAACCTCCTGTTGAAATTCGGGGTCTGCATATTTTTTGTCGGGTTATTTGCCACAACCGGATTCGCGCAGCTACCAGATTTTCATATTGATACGAACAGTATTACATTTTCTAACCGCACACCCGTTGAAGGTGAAGAGATTACGATCTCGGTTCAGGTGAAAAACATTGGGGACGCTACTCCAACGATGAATGAGGATCTCGTTGTTGATCTTTACGAAGGCGATCCTACAACACAGCCCCTCCAAATCGTCTGTAAGGATGTCATTTTGGAGTTGAAACCCGGAGAGACGCAATCGGTGGAAACGCGTTGGCAACCACCCCCGGGTGAAACGGAAATTTACGCTGTCGTTAACCCCAGGGATGGTAAATATATTGAAGAAGCGGATGAAAGCAATAATATTGCCTATGCAACGATTGTCGCACAAACCCAGACGTTCACACCTGTCACGTCCGAGCAGATCCAGAATGCACTAACGAAAGGTGTCCATTGGATAATCGCACAGCAGGGAAAACATAGCCGAACCTGTTTGCAGTGTGGTACTGAAAACCAACTTATCCTCATCTGCGTTACATGCCAAGCAAGCCTGGAAGGGTTGGCTGAAAATTTCGAGCCGGATGCTGTCTGGAATTTCGGTGAGGATCAGACCCAGGAGACGGCACTCGCCTTGCAATCTTTGCTCGCAACGGGACATACACCTTCGCACCCGTCTGTTAAGAACGGTTTGGAATTCCTATTAGCGCAGGATTGGAATGAGTTCGCTGTTTATCAATATGCGGTAATTATTCCGGTTCTCGTAACGGTCCAAGATGAGGCGTATAGGGAACGTGCACAATTTGCGATAAACCGATTAATCGAAAAGCAGCTTCCGGTTGAAGATGACGATTTCGCCGATCCGAGAGACGATGGCGGTTGGGGATACGGTTTCACTGCCGATGGCGCGCACATGAACATGGTTATCTATGCGCTTTATGCTGCGAAGCAATGGGGACTTAATATTCCAGCGGACACATGGGCACGTGCCGAGCAGTGGATTCGCCGAAACCAAACCGAAACCGGCGGGTGGCTCTATAATTTGGTTGATGATGGTTCACCTTGGGCAATCGGTGTCTACGGTAGTATGACAGCAACTGGACTCTGGGCACTGCGCGCATGTGGGGTCCCAGTCGATGATCCGCAAATCCAAAAAGGGATGGCATGGATAAAAAGGCATTGGACGTTAACCCGAAATCCAGGTTCTAATTCATGGCTCTACTATTACCTACTTTCGCTGCAACGGTTCTGTGACATTCCACCCACTTTAGACACGTTTACTGGCTATAATTGGTACGACCAGATCTCACAGATGATGGTTTCGCAACAGCAACCTGACGGAAGATGGCGGGGTTCAGAGAGCGACTTTTTGGCGACATGTTTTGCTGTGATGACGCTAAGTCATGCACTCGTGGGTCCGACGGAACCCAATATCGGGATTGTCCCAAAAAGTCTCCGATTTTCACCACCTTCGCCGCGTGTCGGTGAAGCGGTTCGACTCAGCACAACCTTACGTAATACCGGAACGCCTTTTGATGGAATTCTCAATATAAGGTTTTATGTAGATAACGAGGAAGTGAGTAAAACCGAAGTACTCTGGACACCAAAACTTCAAGAAACCGTCGTCTCAGCAGATTGGGTGCCTGCAACTGACGGTGAGATAGAACTTGTGGCGCGCATTGACATCACCGATACAGATAAAAGCGACAATAACGCCTCGGAAAAGATTACGATCTATCCACAATCTACTGCAGCGACAGATCCAAAACTTGTAAAGCCGGAGAAAATTAGTGAAAACGTTTATAAATTCGGAAATGTTATCTTAGATACCAATAAACGTGAAATAACAATACCGGGTGAGATAAATAAAAAACTTCGTGCGGATAGCGTTATTGAATACTTGGCGTGTGGTAAACTCGGCAAAACCCATGAAAGTGTTCTGGTTGTTGATGCGGAACCAATTCATATATTTACAGTACTCGGTGCCTTAGAATTGGATGCCGGTATGAACCTTTCAGTTGAAGGTGACCCGCGAGTGCCGACAGGTTCGCCTGTTGAGATATGGGTAGAGTGGAACCAAGGTGAAAAGGTCGTCTCGCGCCGGGCCCGTGAGTTATTATGGAACACTTTTAAAGATCAACCCATGCAGGAGACATCTTGGATTTTCACGGGTGGTAGACTGGTAGAGAACCAATTGACCGTTCAAAAATTCCACAGTATTATCGCTGTCTATCGAGACCCAGATTCCATCTTCAATCACCCTTTACCGACCGGTACAGACGATAGGACGTATCGGGTCAATACCGATGTGGTTCCACCAATAGGAACAAAGATAAAGTTAATTATTCGACCCACTACCGCTTAGAGGAAAACGATGCCTATTTTTGAATACCACTGCAACGACTGCGGTACTGAGTTTGAGGTGCTTGAACGCTCGAATAATACAGACAAACTTACGAAATGCCCGAGTTGTGGCACACACGACACAAAGAAGCGTTTCTCCGCGTTCGCTACCGCTGGTACCCAGAAGGAGACCGTTAGCGATAGTGCTACCTGAGCGATTCCGACAAGCGGCAGTCTGTCGTAGCTAAACCCTATTGTGGAGGCACCTACCTAATCGGAGGTGTCTTTTTGTTTGCAGAATCATAATCGCACTGTATACTCGCTCAACTATCTCCTACCGAATTACATCTAAAGGAAAACCTAATGAGACAGAAACCAGCAACGCCACCAAATATCCTTCGAGAGGTCCAAGACAATAAAGTGTTTCCGGTATATCTGCTCTGTGGCGAGGAGAGTTTTCTTATTGAGGGAACCCTCAAACAGATGCTTGACCATCTACTTGTCCCGGAAACGCGTGATTTCAATCTCACTTTTTTAGAGGATGCAAGTATAACAATTCGAGAAATTTTAACACAGGTTGACCTCTATCCAGTTATGGGAGACCGTCGGGTTGTTGTTGTCCGAGACGCGCCATTTTTTAAGGTTCAGCAACGCACGGCACCGATAACAATTGTCCGAAACGCATTTAAAATTGAAACGACAAATCCGCAGAAGGCTATCTCTACATTGGCAAAACTGTTAGAGGTGAGTCCGCATCAGATCGCCGAAAATGATTTCAACTACATAAATGCTGTTGATTCGCTCATTAGTGAGCTAAACACAAAACTTACCGACGAAGAACGCGGTTTCTTAGAACGCTTACCGCAGATTGCCCAGAAACTTGACACTTATGCCACCGCAGAACCTGATGATACCGGTGATGTCGCTGTACTCCTCAATTGGCTCCAAGGCGATCTACCAAAACATAGTGTGCTGATATTTACAGTACAAGGGTCAGTGAACCAACGGAACCAAGTTGTCAAAGCCATTGAGGATGTCGGACGCTATCGCTCTTTTGATCCGGTGGAAGCGGGACCTTCACTAAACCGGGACCCGCTCTATAAGAAAGTTTCAGACAAATTCACTGAATACGGCAAGCAGATAACACCGCGGGCGTTCTCTCTACTCCGGACGCGAACGGGTGGTGATATGCACACAATCGCTGAAGCGATTAATAAAATCGTCAACTTTGTTGGCGATAAACGCCAAGTTGATGAACAGGATGTCCGAAATATGGTGACACAGAATACATTTGACAGCATTTTTGACCTTACGGATGCAATCGCGAAACGCTCGGTTGGACAGGCGGTGAAGAGCCTTCATGAAGTGTTAGCCAATGATCAAGAACCTATTGCGGTCAACGCAGCAATCACGCGTCATTTCCGGTTCGCGCTCCAAGCCAAACTTATCGCTGACAGAAAAGGACTTAGACCGCTTCGAAGTCGTATGCCGTTCGCCGAATTTACAAAAAACGTCTTTCAACCCCTTGCCGGAGAAGTTGCGGACATCTTACCGAAGTCGGCTACACATAACATTCTGAAACAGAATCCCTATGTCGCGTATAAAATTTTTCAGACACTCCACGCTTTTACAGTGGATGAATTGGTCGATGCAATTGAGAAAACCCTTGTTGTTGATATCGAACTGAAAACAAGCGACGCAGATGATGCCTGTGTTTTAGAGCAGTTAGTCTGTGAACTTTGCGCAGATTCAACTGGAAGAAGATCCGCATCTTTCTAACGGTAACCGATAAAGTTTTTATTCCGTTTTATTACATATATGTAAGCACTTATACCAAGGAGTTTGTAAATGAAAGGCACAAGACCGTTAGATAATGCAGAAATCCAGAAAGTTTCAGGGGCTTTTGAGGGTACATTTGCTATTCGGAATCGGAACCTATTTATGTTAGGGGTGTCCGTCGGTGCGCGGATTAGTGAACTGCTTGCCTTGAAGGTAGGTGATGTATGGCAGAATAACAAGCCTGTCAAGGATTTGCTATTTGATCTGAGTATCGTGAAAGGCAATGAAGTATCCAGAGCAGTACCCGTGAATATAGATGGCAGACAGGCGATTGAGGCACTTATCGCTTGGCATAGCGAGTTATATAGTGATGTTGATCCGACCCGTCCATTATTTCCTTCAAGGAACGGGCAAGGCTCGAAGTCGATGACGAGAATAGCAGCGCACAATGCATTAAAGAATGCGTTTGAGGCGGCGGGTTTGAATGGAAAACTCGGTACGCATTCGCTACGGAAGTCTTACGCGCAGCGTCTCTATGAACAGACGAACGATATTTATGCCGTGCAGGAGATGTTAGGACATAAAAGCGTGGTAACAACCCAGCGGTACTTAGGCGTAAATTACGCCAGTGTTCGGGACGCGTCGGAGGCGATGTCAATTCATTCTGAACTTAACGTAAGTACGAAAACGTTAAGTTCGGTGAATGAGGCTTCAGATGACGAACTTTTAATCGAATTGCTCCGTAGAGGGTACGACGTGGCTCGCCTACTCCAGAAAAATGAATCAGAACAACCTTTTCAGCTGCCAGACAAAGAAATATCATCAAGATTTGTCTAAGAATCAATTTTGTGTATTTTTTACTCTCTTTTTTTCTTCTGCTGACTCTAATAAAATAAGACTACATTTTATTCAAAAGTTGGAGGAACTGAAAATGGGAGAAGCTGTTCTGATGATCGCTATTATATTTGGAAGTATCATGATAATGACGCTCGGGTGCGTCTGGATGGGGCTTTCCTACGCTAAAAAAAGAGAAGGATTGACAAAAGGAGCGTCTCAACGTGAGATGGCGGTGCTGCAACAGCAGGTGAACGACGTTCAACAAGAGATCGCTGTTCTTAAAAAGGAAGTGAAACGACTCATCAAAATCGCTAAAGGCGCGGATGGGTAAAGGAGAACAGCCATGGTTGCGTTACTCATAATTTTTCTTGCGATAGGTTTTTTCTTTCTTTTTAAGTTTACCGCTATTATAGCAGTAATTGCGGGGACGACAGTAATCACGACACTCCTGTGTGTCTGGCTGGGAACCTCGTATTCTCTGAAAGCATCCGGATATAAACCAAACAGAGGCGAACAGACTTACCGTCAGGTTGATGCCGGTTTAAAACAGATTGTTGGGGATTTGCAGGAAATCCGTTCTCAACTCGAAGATGTTGAACCCCATCTACGAAATCTGGAATTTTTAAAGTACGCCCGCCAGAATCGCAACGGGGAAAAATAAGTCATAGGCAGGACATACATTGTCCTGCCTATTTCGTGTGTAACCTATGAAGTAAGTATTTAAGTCATCAAAGCGGAATTCTCGTTTGTAGAGCTCACGTTAAAGTGCTAAAAAGTCAACCATCGGTGAAAGAGAACACCCCTACCTTCAGGTTCAACCACGCGCAACAAAACCTTCCCATCGATAAAAAAATCCACTGCCATGAAACCTGTATGCTGATGCGCGAATAGGGTGTTTGTCCCAGACATCACTTCCGTCACTTTTCGACTCGCGGCAGCACCACTGATAAGAAGATAGTCAACAGTATCGCCTTTCAAGACTTGTAGCGAGTGCTCATGTCCAGAAGCATAGATTAAAAGGGGCATATCTTCTTGATGTGCTGATTTCCTCGCAGAGAATGCTCGGTTTAATTGTGCTACCATATTTTTGTTCCGTGCACTGCCGATATCTTGGTCGAGTTTGTAAAGGTGCCCTCTGGTATACGCATACATTGAACCCAGTATCGGCGTTGGGATCCAGAGCCATTTTTTTAGAACTCTAGCGGGGAAAAGATGTGCCTTCCAGTCAAAGTAGCCACCGTGTGGACCGTAACTTTGCAAGGGATGGTGTCCGGCAACGATAATCGGCAATTCCGTATCTAACAGTGTTATCAGCTCTTCTATAACCGTTTCGGGTGATTTCTGAGGTTTTTCGTGTTGATGGAGCCACCACTGTGTATCCAGAACAATAAGTCGGACGGCAGGATCGGCTTTCGGCAATTCGATTGCAATGGGTCCGGGTGATCCTCCGGGTGGCAGGAAATCCGGTTCGTCAGTGAGGGCATCGTTGATAAATTTTTCTTGTGCAAGAAGCGCGTTGTATCCTTCCCGTCCCCCACTTGCCCAATCGTGGTTTCCCGGAATAAAGAACCCGTGGGCACCGGTATCCTTGATAACAGAGATTTGCGGTCCCAGACGCGTCGCTGCTTCATGTTTTCGGCTTTCTGTCATCCCTTTAGGATACATATTGTCCCCCAGAAAGACGATACTCGTTTTTGCAGCGTCCCTTCGTGCCCATTCGCCGAGGGTTCTTAAAACAGGTTCATCAGGTTTCGGTGCTCCACCATCGCCGAGTAACAAGAGACGGTAGTGCAGCACACCGCCTGTTTCGCTCTCGCGTCTTCCGATTTCAGGTATATCGGAATGATAGTAAGGTTTAGTGTGGCTGCATCCGGCACTTGTCAACTGTATCGCTTGAACGATACAACAGAGGATTACAATGTAATGGGTGAACTTCGGACGTTTGAAAGGGAAGGCATTAAGTTTCATATTTCGGTAAGGGTAACAATCGGATTGTTAAGATAACGACCTGTTTTATAGGAAATTGATTTTAATCTATAGTGGCAATTGGACGATATGGGTCAATAAATCTATTATTCTTATCTTTCCGTCGCGGTGGGGGTAATGCGTCGGCTTTTGCGCGCAGCCTTGAAAGCGCGTCGGCATACGCCGGTACGTCAATCAAGTTGTTTCGCTCATCTGGGTCTTTGGCGAGATCAAAGAGTTGTTCGGGCCACCCTTTGTCGTTGTCGAATCTGAAATACTTTAAATTACCCTCCTTAACCATCACAGAGGGTCCATTTTGGGCGCGCCAGAGTTCGCTATAAACAGTATCGTCATCGTCCCAGTCGGTTGTGTCCCCATCAATCAGCGGTACAAGCGAGCGTCCATCGAGTTCATCAGGTGCGGGGATCTCTGCCAATTCGCACAGTGTTGGGAAGAGATCGACTAACGATACGTTCTGTTCAACGATTCTCGGTTCTCGCCCGAATCGTTTCGGGTACCAGATAGAGAGTGGTACTCGTGCCGAAGCCTCAAAGTAACTCTGCTTCTCCCAGAGTCCTTTTGTGCCGAGCATCTCGCCGTGGTCGGAGAGAAAAACGATGATGAAATCGTCCAAGACATTCAGGTGTTCAAGTTTCTCAATGACACGACCAAATTGTGCATCCATCCACTCAATCATTCCGTAGTACGCTGCTGTTGCTCGGTGCGCTTGACGATAAGTCACATCTTCTCCGATTCGTACTCTAAAGAAGTCGCTGTAGCCAAACTGTTCATTGGGTTCTTCGACAATCGGTTCTACGCGCGGCATATAGTAATTGAATAGCTCAAGTGGACACTGATACGGATAGTGTGGTGCTATAAGGCTTACTGCCATGCAGAGCGGATTGGCTTTTGGACGGTCATAAGAGGCGTTGACGAAATACTCCTCAAGGAACAGCACTGCGCCGTCTACATTGTATTGGTCATGGAGCATCCAGTGTCCGATTCCGGGTTGCGCATCTCGGATTTCCTGAGCCGTCTTATCCCGCTTCATGCCAGTGCCGGGTTCTGGTGTCATCTGTGCGTGGTGTTCATCTTTAACAGCAGGGTATGGATAGCCATTATTCCCGATAATATCGCGCCCGATCCGTTCACGCCAGCCGTGCATTACATCGTTTCCAACGAAGTGCATTTTGCCCGCGCAGCATGCGTAATACCCGTAATTTCCCAACTGCCCCGGAATTGTTCGTATTTCTGTCGGCATTGGGTCGCCGAAATTGAGGCTCCCACAGTTGCGCGGATAGAGTCCTGAAAGGAAACTCTGCCGTGCAGGGACACAGACCGGCGAAGGTGTATAAGCATTACGGAAGTAGGTGCCTTCATCCATAAACCGAGAGAGCGTCGGCATGCGGATCGCCGTATCCCCTTCGATTGGTTGGACATCGGGACGGTGTTCGTCATTAATAAGGAGTAGGATATGCGGTTTGTTTTCTGGCATGGGCTGTTTTAAAAGTTGTCGGTCATCAGTTAAAAGGTTTTCATCAAACTAAGTCTCTTTTTACGAATTCCCAATTGCGAATTGCTAATAAAGAGACATCAATCCTTCAGCACCGGGGATCGGTTTTCGTTCAAATTCGGGGGTAATCCAGCGTGCCCCGGAGGGTCTGCCAGGATTACGATAGGCGTAAACGACACACCACCGCGTCCCACTATCCTCTTTTCTTGGGGACACAGCGTGTGCGGCATGCGTCCACATTAAAGCGACGGTGCCGGGCGGCGCGGATAGTGCCTCAATTTCAAGGGGTTCGCCTGTTTCTGGGTGCTTTCTGCCGACGAGCCAGCCTTCGCGCAGGACTTCGTCCGTTCGGGCATGGATCCTTGCATCCCGATAGAGATGGCTTCCCGGAACAGCCTTCAGACCGCCATCGTCGGGTTCAAATCCGTTGACATAGAAAAATATACGGACGAAGCCTAAACTCGGATCGTCATTGGCGTATCCGTGGCTATGCCATCCGATACCACCGTTACCACCGGGACGGTTTAGACTGACACAGTGATCGTATCGGATATTTTCGCCGAGAACCTTCCGTGCAAGTTCAAGCATCTGCGGATGTACGATCACACTTTCGAGGTAGTTATCATATTCCGCTGAAAATCGGTTCGGTTCCTGTCCTTCCGTGGATGTGCGCGGGAGTTCGTGGATGTGTGAGAGAGAACGTGTCAGATTCGTTTGTGCCTCTGATGTGAGTAAACCGGGGAAAACAAAATGTCCGTCCCGATCCATCTTTTTTCGTTCCTCTTCACCGAATGTATAGGAATGAAAGATAGCAGGTTGTGGCATGGAAAACTCCTTTCATTCAGCCGTTATAGTTATCGGTTTAGCCTGAATTCTATCTACAGCAAGCATATCACGAAGGACAGTTTTTTTCAACTCAAATTTGTTTATATTGGAATGCGACTATCTCAGTTCAGGTCCCGGATTCCGATTCCATTTTAGCGGTTCAACGTCGCTTTTACAGACAGGCGCAAGTTCAAGCATCCGAAACTCATCTTCGGTATCAAAAGGCACCATATCCAAGGCTAATTCGTGATAAAACTCGTACATTTCCACTCGAAGCGGCTGAAGTTGGTCATAACCTTGGACATAAGCGGAGAACAGTGTGCTGTTCATACGATCACTTCCTCGCCACCAAGGAAAACCCATTATCATTTTCTCGATGGAAGTCTTCCAAACTACGTTTCTTATAGAAATGGAAATCCATAAACCCCGCCTCTACAAGACAGTTTTTAAGTTCGTCCGCGGGAAGATGCTTCTGAGAATAGGCGCACTTGTAATGTTTCTGTGTCTCCATATCTATCTTAAGCCAGGTGGATCTTTCCAGGTCGTCAACTTCGTCATATTCTGACGTTTGTACGACAAACACGTTTTTCTCAATTTCAGAACAATTAGCGATCGGAAATTTTTTGTTTGTTATTAATGGATTTGGATGCACAAAGTAAAGCCTACCCTTAGGTGTGAGTGCTTTATGGATCCGGTTTAGGAGCGACATTAAACCTTTCTTGGATTGGTAGAAAAATGAACCCTCAAAGAGAATAAGGGAAAACCTTTCTTCAAAACGCATTTCATTATAGTCCCCAAGAATAAATTCAATCTCTAAATTTTGGCGTTGCGTGATTTTTTCCGCCTCAGAAAGAAAATTGGGCGACAGGTCCATGCCAATAACATGATAGCCGTGCCGTGTAAATGCCCGTGAATAACTTCCAATTCCACAGCCGGCTTCTAATATTTTGTCATTTTTAGATAGTAGCAGCGCCTCTTCATAGAAAGGAAAATGCCTTTCTACAAATTCTGGCGACTCAAAATTGTAGCTGCCTGGTCCGAGATACCATTCATCATAAACCTCGTGCCCGAAATCAGTTCTAAGAAATTTACCAGAAAGGGAATTCATTCTTTCCTCCTAAAATGAGCAGAAAAATAGCACAAACTAACAGTTTATGCTACAGGGGACTCTTATTGAGCTCATATTGTTTTCTTAATTAAACCACTTCTACAAACAAATGTCAAACGAATTTCAGGCTTGCAAATACTCCTAATCTTGACTTTTTTCTCAGATATGCTATGATTGCACCAACACTACTGAATAGGATTACGTTGTTAGCGATAGGAGAAAAGATGCCGAACATTGTAAGTCGACAAATTCGTCTGAGAGATAGGATTGTGGGTATGCCAAAGGAGAGTGACTTTGAACTCGTGGAGGTCCCGCTCCCAGAACCTGCGGCAGGCGAGGTGTTAGTACAAAATATGTATACGTCGGTGGATCCATATATGCGGGGTGGCATGCGGTCTGCGCAACCTGGCCAAGCACTTGAAGGCGGGTGTGCAGGAAAAATAGTACACTCAAACAGCGATCGGTTTAAAGTCGGCGATTACGTGACAGGTCCGTTAGGATGGCGGGATTATTACATCGCTCCGGCAGCGCATGTGACTGCCGTTGATACGACAATCGCGCCGTTGCGGTCATTCTTGGGTGCTGTCGGTATGCCAGGGCGCACTGCCTACTTTGGGTTTCTGGAGATCGGTCAACCGAAAGCGGGAGAAACGGTTTTTGTCTCCGCTGCGGCGGGAGCGGTCGGTTCAATTGTTTGTCAGATCGCGAAAATCAAAGGCTGCCAAGTTGTAGCGAGTGCGGGTTCAGACCAAAAAGTCGCTTGGCTACTTGAAACAGCAGGCGTTGATGCGGCTTTCAACTATAAACAGGTTGATGATTTAGAGGCTGAGCTCAGGAAGCATTGCCCAGATGGACTCGACATCTACTTTGAGAACGTCGGTGGCAGGCATCTTCAGGCTGCGCTTGCGGTAATGAATATGCATGGACGTATCCCGCTGTGTGGGATGATCTCGCAATACAATGATGTCGAACCGACCCCTGGCCCGACAAACCTCAGCTCTGCTATCGGTAAGCGGATTCGATTACAGGGATTTATTGTTACTGACTTCGCAGAACGGAACGCTGAATTTTATTGTGATATGCGGCAATGGATATCCGAAGGCAGAATACGGTGGGAAGAGACAATCGTAGAGGGCTTAGAGAATACCCCGAAGGCGTTTGTATCACTTTTTACGGGTGAGAAACTCGGTAAAATAATTGTTAAGGTCTTTTAGAAGGAGTTTACAATGGGAACCAGAACTGCACGCGCCACGGTAATGAGTGGCAAAGATTTTGAAATCCGAGAGTATCCGATCGTTGATCCTGAGCCCGGCACGGTACTTGTACGTCAGGAGTTGGGTGGTATTTGCGGTACCGACCTCCACAACTGGGAATTCCAGCATATCAAACACGATATTATCCTCGGACACGAGAATGTAGGTGTGATTGATACTTTGGGGGAAGGTGTCGAAACGGACTACCTTGGAAATCCAGTCAAAGTGGGGGACAGGGTTGCGCTTTCTCCGAGCGGTGGTCTCGGTTTCTCGCCGTCAGAAGAAGCACCGTATTTGCGTGGCGGCTTCAGCGAGTATATCTACTTATCCAATCCATCAACGAATATGTTCCTTAAAACCGATTTGCCGCCGGAAATCGCCGTTCTCGCCGAACCGGCTTCCTGTGCAGCACACTGTGTGTCCCGTGGAAAAATCGAATTTGGAGACACTGTTGTGATTCAAGGAACCGGCCCCATCGGTCTGCTTGCACTTAATTGGGCGAGGGTCTCTGGCGCAGGTAGGCTCATCGTCGTCGGTGGTCCTCCAGGACGGCTTGAGATGGCGAAAAGGTTAGGTGCAGATCTCACGATTGACATCGCCGAAGTGCCAGATCCAGAAGAACGCAAGCGGATCGTTCGAGAAAATACGTCACAAGGCGAGGGGGCAGATGTCGTCTACGAATGTACCGGTTTTCTCGCTGCGATTCCTGAAGGCTTGGATTACATCCGATACGGCGGGACTTACGTTGTATACGGGCATTTCGTGGATGTCGGTACTTTTGCCTGTAATCCGAACCAGATGTTAATGCGAAAAAATCTGCGGTTGGAAGCCGGATGGGGTTTTGAGAGGAAGCACTTTCTTCGCGCGATTCCGATGTTAGAGAAACACGCCTCACTTTTTGAAGGTTTTGTGAGCCATATTCTTCCACTTGAAGACGTTTCCAAAGGTTTTGATGCTCTTCATAGCAATTACCACTTGGATGGAAAAGATGCGATTAAGATCGCTGTTAGAGGGGGGGCTACTACTGGGTAATTCGGGGTTACAAACCCCTCCTACAAGTTCTTGTATCTTGTGTTATAGGCGCGGTTACAAACCGCGCCTGCAGTCTCGCTCAATTAAGCAAATGCGTCTGCTTCTACATCTGCCAGAAACACGCGTGCGTTATTTTGCAGAGCCGACCTGTGTACCGCTGCCTCAAATAGGAGCTCGTTCCATGCGGCTTCACCGTCTGCGGGGAACGGGGTATCGGCATGCATCGCCTTGATGACACCGTCAGCCATCCTTTTGAAAGATTCCGGCATTTCAGGCTTGCCTGCTTCTGCTTCCCAGACTTCCTCTATTTCGGAGTTATTCGCTTTTCGGCGGCAATATGAACCTTCCAGTCCTTTTGCTTCGGCGTAAAATTCATCACCGAGGACTTTGACTCGGAGCGGGTGATCGTCGTACCCCCACAGGTTCGTGCCACTGAGGGAGCCGATGACTCCGTTTTCCCAACCGATATGAATCAAACGTCGCCAACCACCCCTTTCATTTGGATCTCCGACGACGCTAACCCACTCCGGTCTACCGACTGTCCAAAGGATTTGATCAATGACATGGGACCAGCAGTTGAAATGCGCGCGAGCGTGTACCATCCGGATTTCACCCAACCGCCCTTCAGCAACGTCGTCATGTAGTTTTCGGAAGTGGTGCATAAATCGATAGTTGAAGTCGATTCCGAATTTGAGGTTAGAATCACGCCACGTTGCAATAGCAGGTGCAGCGATGCCGAGGTCCTCTTCACGCAATCGTGCCTGTCCTTCCAATCCGCAGAGCGGTTTTTCCGTGAATACATTTCGTCCGGCTGCAAGCAGCTCTCGCAGCGGTGGGATGCGTCGGGTTTCGTTGACGATGAGGAGGATGAGTTCAGCATCACAATTGGCTAAGAGTTCCTCAATCGTTGGATATCCCGGTACTCCGAAGTGTTCTTTTGCTTTTGCGAGGAGTTCGGGGTCCATATCGCAGACAGCCACGACCTCTGCATCCGGGTGGTCGTGGAAGTTTCCGCCGTGCATCATCCCCATACCTCTACCACTAATAAGCGCGCATTTTGTCATGATTGAATTCCTTTCTACTTACCGATGATTCGATTTCAGGTGTCCCCAAGTGGTGGTTAGTTTACCGACAGGTGCAACGGCAAGCCTTGTCGGATCAAAGTTATCAGCGAAGATTTCCGCCTCATGCTCTGGTGTAGCGACGATTACATTATCAACGCCGTAGATACCGAATTTCCAACAGTCGAAGCTAATGTTTCCGGACTTATAGGTATTATCCTTTATTTCCCACTCGGCGACTTGTATCGTTTCTTTCTCAGTGACATCAAATATGTGGACGGTGACGCGCTTTTCCTGTGTCATTAACGCTGCTTTCAATATGAAATGATCGGAACCTTGCGCGTAGTTCGCCTGTGCTTGTCCACCTTTTACAGGAAAGGGTTGCCAAGCGTTAACAGGTCCATCTTTATTCGTCGTTACCTTGACGTTGGCTCGTCCCCACCAGCGCATCCAGTAAGAGCCGAGAGGTGTCTGCCGTAGTGCGCCGCCACCGTCGCCTTGTCCGCTCCATTCTATGATGAACCATTCGTAATAGATGATAACATCGTTGAAGTGCTGAGGAGACCGAAGGCTTACATAGTCCCCGCCAGATTTCCCCTGGTCCAAATAGAGAATACCGTCCTTAGGGTAGACAAATTTGGGGGTGTCTGTTCTCCATTTGGTTATTAGATCCAATTCACCCTCAAAATCTTCTTGTAACAAAATTTCCGCTGATGCGTCAAACGCCACAATAGCGAGTATCGTTAGAATCAAGGCACATCGAGTCGCGTGTATCATGTTTCTAAACTCCTTTGTTAGGATTCGTTGGGTTGGAGGCGTTATATTTCAAATCGGTCGTAGCAGTATAACATACATAACGGAAAAGTGAAAAGAAATTTTGATATAGGGAGAATAGTTTTCAGAGGTTTGATTCTGCTTGCGACTTCTCTTTTGCCGTGCTATACTCTCTTGATAGGAACAGTGCAGTGGGCAAGAAAAGTTTGTACGCTATGAACTCAACGGCTATACTTGGATAGGAAAATTATGGAATCTCAACAACTTCCCAGAATCGGTTTTATTGGACTCGGTAATATGGGTGGACGGATGGCGAAAAATCTTCATAACGCTGGCTACCCGCTCATCGGATACGATATTGATGCGGAGAAATGTGAGGCACTCGCGGCGACAGGGGCAAGTGCCGGTAAGGATGCATCCGAAGTCGTCAAAAATAGCGATGTCGTCATGACCAGTTTGCGTTCGTCCGATGTTTTTTTCAGCTTTGCTGAAGAACATTTCGTTCCCAATGCCCGCGACGGTCAGGTATTTATTGACTTAGGGACGACAGAGGTGGCGAGGACTCGGAGTTTGGCGGCTGCGCTTGGTGAAAAAGGCGCTACGCTCATAGACGCGCCGGTGAGCGGCGGTCCGAACGGGTCTAAAACGGGGACGCTCCGCATCTTTGTTGGTGGTGACGCATCAGTTGTCGAAAAACACCGTCTCATCTTAGAAATCCTCGGTGAACCGGAATATGTGGTGTATTGTGGTCGGAGTGGGTCCGGTCAGATTGTCAAGGGTGTGAACCAGTTGGCGATGGGACTCGGTGCTGCAGCGTACATGGAGGCGATGGCATTTGGGGTCTGTGCCGGTGTGGATCCGGTGGCAATCCGAAATGTGGTCGGTATGGGGAGTGGCTGGCGCGGCGAATTCGATAGAATTGCCGAGCGTATCGTTGATGGCACGGGTAAGAAACTCGTCGTGAAATATCCTGAATTGCCGTATTTCCTCGCAGCGGCAGAGGCAGCCGGATTTGAGATTCCACTCACTGAAGCACTTTATGAGTTCTGCAAAAAAGGCGATTACGAGATGCTTGACAATATGAACCGTCCGTCGCGTTCATTCTGGCATGAATTGACAAAGGGTTCGGAAGAAGAATAGCATTAGTCTGCATCAAAAGCGGTTGACATTTCGACTTGTAGTAACGTTAACAGTTCCTTTTTCAAGTGAATGAGTGCGGTGTCTGTGATGTCTCGTGGACGTGGCAAGGGGATGGGTATCTCCGCTTTGAGCGTTGCGGGTCGGGCTGTGAGTAGGTAAATCTTATCTGCGAGTAGGAGCGCTTCTTCAATGTCGTGGGTGATGAGGAGGACGGTTTGCTTGTCTGCCGACCAGATGTCGAGTAGGATGGATTGCATGACGGTCCGCGTCATCGCGTCGAGTGCGCCGAAGGGTTCATCTAAAAGTAGGATTTCCTTCCGAAACAGGAGCGTCCGGGCGAGTGCGACGCGCTGACGCATCCCTCCAGATAGCTGCATCGGATAACTGTTTTCAAATCCATTAAGACCGAGTTGTACCAGACGCTGTTGTGCTTCTGTTTTCGCTGTTTCAAGCGGTTCGTCGTGGATTTCTGGACCGATGAGAACATTTTTGAGGACGGTTCGCCACGGTAGTAGAAGGTCTTTTTGTTGCATATAGGCGAAATCGCCGGTGTTGCCGGAGATGCGCTCATCGTTGAGGTAAATCTCTCCCGTGTCTGGTGTGAGCAGCCCGGAAATAATATTAAAAAGCGTGCTCTTACCGCAACCAGAGGGTCCCAGCAAGGCGACAAACTGTCCCGCATCAACAGAAAGGCTTAAGTTATCTAACACCTGTAGTTCGGTGTCCTTCTGCGCAAAAGTTTGCGTTAAATTTCGGATCTCTAATCTGCGCATAGTCTCTACGGATTTTAACCTTTGGCGGCACGCTGCCGGAAAAATCGGATGAGCGGTTTGACGTAGGGTTCATCTGTTCTCACATCAATGACATCGACCTGACTTGCGCGCAAAATCTGCCGACGTTCCGCATCAGCGCGTTGATTAATTTCTTTATACACCCGCCGTGCTTCCTCGGAACGGGTGTCAATAATGGTTGTCTCTCCAGTTTCGGCATCTTCAAGTTCTATCAGGCCGACATCCGGAAGTTCTACCTCGCGTCTATCTTGTAGGGTAATAGCGATGAGTGAATGCCGCTTACTGCTCAAGCGTAGTTGTTTTTCGTAACCGGTAGTCTTGAAGTCGGAGATGAGAAATACGACGCTGTGGGGTTTGAGCACACGATCGACGAATTCCAACGCCGTTTCGATGTTTGTGCCTTGTTGCTTAGACTGGAAATAGAGGATATCTCGGACGACGCGCAGGACGTGCCTTCTTCCCTTACGGGGTGCGACGAAATGCTCCACCGTATCCGTAAAGCAGATAAGCCCGACCTTATCGTTATTCCTGATGGCGGAAAAGGCGAGGAGTGCCGCAATCTGGGCGGCGATTTCCGCTTTCGTCTCACGGATACTCCCGAAACGGGTTGAGGCACTCATATCGACAACCAGCATCATCACGAGTTCGCGTTCTTCTACGTACTTTTTGATATATGCCTGTCCCATGCGTGCGGTAACATTCCAGTCGATGGTGCGGATTTCATCGCCTGCCTGATATTCACGGACTTCGTCGAAGGTGATCCCTTGTCCTTTAAAGACACTCTCGTACTCTCCAGCAAAGACAGTGCTAACGAGTCGGTTGGTAAATATTTCGATGCGTTGGATTTTTTTGAGGATCTCTTTTTCGTTCATGGAAGTAAGTTCAGACTTTCCGTTCACATCAATCTACCGGCATCGCGTGTGCGGGAATTGAGAGACCTTGTTCATTCCAAAACTGATACGCCCCCGAGTGTAGCGGAATTACAAACGCTTTTGGCGTGTTTTCAACTGTTGTTTTATCTGCTGCTGCGCCCCCGGTAGCGTCCTGCAGTGCTTTTAAGCCTTCTACAGTGTAAACCTGTTGTAGGATTGCATAGACGGTTTCTGCTGGTACATCTTTTTGAGCGATAAGCAGTGTTGGCATCAGTAGTGTGTTCACGGGAGCGACTTTATCTCCGTATGCCTCCATTGGTAGGGTGCCGGATAGGTAAAACGGATACTGTTCATAGAATTCGGATGCTTGTGCGGGCGCATCCATGTCAAGCATTCTGATTTCGTTGGTTGTAGCGAGTTGTGCTATTGCATTGTTCGGGACGCTGACTAACATTAGAAAAGCGTCCGATTCTCGACTCTGAAGTGCTGCGGCTCCCTCGTTACTGCCCTTATATAGCGGCATGATTTGGTCCCAGATGCCGGCCGATTTCGCCAAACGTTCCATCGTTTGTGCGGAACCGGATCCGATTCTACCAGTTGCTATTTTCTTCCCAATGAGGTCTTCAAACTGATGAATGTCGCTATTTGCAAGCACGGCTGTTTGGAGATAGGCGATATAGAGCAGCGTTACTGCTCGTATATTAGTTTTGGCTCCCTCTTCGGCGAAAATTTCCTGTCCGTGGTAACCCAAATGGATTTCTGAGGCAAAGGCAACGCCGAGGTAAGCCGAATTTTCATTGACGCGTCGCGTGTTTTCGACAGAACCCGGTGAAGTTTCAACAACTATTTCCAGTTGAGGTTCATGCTGTGTCGCGATGTCGCTGACTGTGGTCGCAAATGGCAAAAAACTTCCGCCGGGGGTTCCGCCTAAAATTGTGAGCCTTGTTGTCTGGGAAGTGTCGTGTGTGTCTTCTGTCATGATGGGCTTTTGAAGCCGTTCACAACTACTGAAGACGATAACAAGCAGTATGGCGATAGTGCCCGCTAAGTTAACATAGATTTGTGTTTCGCTCAAACGTCTGAAATTGATCTGCACTCTTAAGTTTCCTTCGTTGTTGTGTTGATATATTCCTTGTAACGCTAAAAGGACTTGCTTAACTATCCGAATGTTATTATACTATCGGAGAAGCATAAAAATCAATATCATTTTTCTCCAATCAGCAGTCAGTAAAACTGATGGCCAATTTTGGGATACATAATGCAAAACGTTTTTTTAGATAATACCGCAATTGAAATCCATCGTGAAATTCAAACGGGGAATATCCGTCATGTTGTCTTCGATTTCGACGGGACAATCTCGCTCATCCGAGACGGTTGGCAGAACGTGATGGTACCGATGATGGTTGAACTCCTTCAAACTGAAACGGCGACCACCGAAACGCAGGCACAGCTCGAAGCACTTGTCGTTGAATTTGTCGATAGATTGACCGGCAAGCAGACTATTTATCAGATGATGCAATTAGGCGAAGAGATTGAGAAACGCGGTGGAACACCGGAGGAACCACTGGCATATAAAGATGAATACAACCGCCGATTGCTGCCTGTTGTTGAAGAACGGATCGCCGGACTTGCTGCAGGGAAACTGTCTGCTGAGCCGCTTCGTGTACCGAAGTCGCTCGAATTTCTACAAAGCCTACGTGAAATGGGGATACATTGCTATCTCGCCAGCGGTACGGATGTCGAGTTCGTTAAAAACGAAGCGGAACTCCTCGGCGTTGCGCCGTACTTTGACGGTGGAATTTTCGGTGCATTGCGGGAATATAAGAAGTTTTCTAAAGCCATGGTTATCCAGAAAATTATCACGGATTTTGAGTTGAGCGGGAACGAATTGCTCATCATTGGAGACGGGTACGTGGAGATTGAGAATGCGAAAGCGGTGGGTGCAATTGCTGTCGGTGTTGCGTCTGTAGAAGCCAATAGGTACAATATGAACGCCGACAAACGGGAGCGTTTGATCCGTGCGGGTGCGGACATTATCATTCCTGATTTCCGAGAAGGCGCGCAGCTGCTAAGTTACCTGTTCAATTCGTAAAACTTACCCATAAACACAAATATTTACAAGGAGTGATTATGACAAACTACGCCAAAGCGTCCGTTCATCCTTCGGAACTACGTGAATTTCAAGACGACCAAACGGGCGCGCATATTTATCAACTCACAAACGATACCTCTATCAATCATAACCTCTATTTTCTCACATCTTCGTTCACACCGAACCAGAAACATCTCGTCTTTACCTCCTACCGTTCAGGCGAACCGAATTTTTTCAAACTGGAATTCCCTAACGGCGATATTGTGCAGCTGACAGATGTCAATGACATCCACGGCTACTCCGGTGTAATCTCGAAAGACGGGTCTGAACTTTTTTATACGCAAGCAGACGCTATAAAGGCGATTCACCTTGATTCTTTTCAGGAACGTGTGTTGGCGGAATTTCCGGGTGGCGGTCTCGGTGAATGTAGCGTCAGTGCAGATGAGCGGTTTATCGTAACGGCGATGAAGCGTGATGAGAAATCGCATATCACTGTGACGGCTACGGATGGTAGCGGTGGCGAGGTTATCTATACTTCCCCAGATCAGACGATTATCCATCCGCAGTTTCATCCGAAGCATTCCGATCTGATTGCTTATTCTGGTGATCCGGCACCGCGGATGTGGACGATTAAACGGGACGGCACAGGAAACCGATCGCTCTATCAGCACGATAATAACGAGTTTTTGGTGCATGAAACCTTCCTCGGTGCGCAGGACGACTTGATTGTGACGCATTGGCCCTACGCGCTTCGACGGATATCCTTGGAAACGTTACAGATGCAGACGATCGCCGATTTCAATGCGTGGCACATCGCCAGCAACCGTTCTGGGACGAAGGTGTTGTGCGACACTGTCCACCCGGATATAGGTTTGCGCCTCGTTGATGTGGAATCTGGTAAGCATACACCTATCTGCTATCCGCAGAGTTCATCCAGTGGGAGTCAGTGGAAAACGGATCGGTATGCACTCGCTGAAGATTGGGCAGCGGCACAGCAGGCAGGCGATCGCGAGAAATCACTGAGTTGGATGGAGATGAAGGTAGACACGGTCTACGGACCGCAGTGGACGCATCCGCATCCGTCTTTTAGTCCGGATGAAACAGTTGTTGTATATACCTCAGATGTTTCTGGGCATTCGCAGGTTTATGTTGCTGTGATTCCGTGAGGTGAAGACTGTGGGACTTGTTTATAGATATGGTTTGTGTATCCTGATTGTGTTTGGTGTTGCGTGTAGTGTTGCATCGGCACAAGAGGAATGGATGCCGGATCCGAATTTGCGGCAGGTTATAAGAGAAGCACTTGAGTTGCCAGATGCTGTATTGCTTACGCAATTGGAGATGAAGCGATTGACGGGATTCGAGGCCGAGGATAACCAGATAACAAATCTAACAGGGTTGGAACACGCAATCAATTTGATCTCGCTTAATCTTGGTGTAAATGGGGTTCAAGACCTTTCTCCGTTAGCTGAGTTATTGGCTTTAGAGGGCTTAGCGATTTTCGTGAATCCACTGTCCGATATTTCTCCCCTAGCGAATTTAGTGAACCTAAAAACACTTGACTTAGGCGGATGTCAGATTTCAGACCTCCGTCCACTTGCTAACTTAAGGAACTTAGAGGGTTTACGTCTTCAGTATAATCGGATTGAAGACATCACGCCGCTTGCGGATCTGAAGAACCTCATTGAATTGTGGCTGACTGCTAATCAGATTGTTGATGTCAGTCCACTTGAAAATCTCACAACGTTGGAAGATTTACGGATTCAAAATAATTGGATTACAGATTATAGTCCACTTGATGCACTATCCTTGACTCATTTTGAGTATGATGAAATTTGTGAATTATCAGGACTTCCAATTCAAGAACGAATCCAAAACCGCAGTTTCCCTTCTGTTTTCCAAGCATGGGAGGATATATTAAACAGACCCTCCTTATCCTATGAAGCTCGATTAGCGCATCACGATCTGTTTTGGAGTCCAGAGTTTGGGTTACGTTTCCAAAGAACAAACAATAGTCTCCAATTGGCAGGTGATCTCAACGGAGCAAGAGGCCGACGCGACAGATTGCTCGAAATGAATCCGAATATGATTTTTATTCTTGAGATTGGAATGAGAGATGCATCCCCTGACTCACCTTTTAACAAAGCTGTGTATAATGACGATTTTTCTTGGGTCAGAGACGAGGCAGGCAATCCTGTAGAGGGATGGCCGGGACACTTTCTCCTTGATTTCACTCACTCAGGGCAGCAAGATATAATTGTTCAACAAGCAGTCGCGGTTGCACAATGTGGATTATATGATGGCATTTTCTTAGATTGGTGGGATGAGGATAATCATGTGCTTGGCAATGACTGGGTAGATAGTTACCGGGGAAATGAAGCTGAACAGCGTGCAAGAGACACTATTCTTCAGCGTATCCGAGCAAGTGTTGGCGATGATTTTCTAATAATCGTCAACACGAATCGGCGCAAAATTCCGCGCACCGGCTGGGCAATCAACGGCACTTTTATGGAAACGGGTCGGGACCATGATAGCGGCTATACACACGATGGTCTTGCTGAGATAGAAAGCACGCTGCTTTGGGCAGAAGAGAATCTTCGGGAGCCGCGTATCAATTGTTTGGAAGGTTGGGGCATACCGACAGAATCCCCGGACAACCCCAGAAATCTTCGGTGGATGCGTGCCTTTACCACAATGAGTCTTACCCACTCGGACGGCTATGTACTTTACAATGATGGCATACAGCACGAACACTACTGGTACGATTTCTGGGACGCTGACCTTGGGCAGCCTATCGGTGAAAAGGCACGACTCTATGAAAACCGAGACGGACTGTTTATCCGTGAGTTTACCAACGGTTGGGCAGTGTATAATCGCAGTGGAGAAGAACAGGAGATTCGTCTATCGGAACAGGCAACCGGTGTGGAGAGTGGATTGCGAGATGCCTTCCATGTTATTCCCGATTTAGACGGTGAGATTTATCTGAAATCGGGGTTACAAACCCCTCCTACAGTGGATGTGAACGGAGACGGCATTGTGAATATTCTGGACTTGGTTGTTGTTGCCAATGGGTTCGGCACAGATGCTCCGGACATTAATGGCGATGGTGTTGTCAATGTTTTGGATTTGGTTGCTGTAGCAAACGCGTTCGGACAGTAAAGATTTGGAAGTTGGGCGGATAAGGGATCCGCCCTCGTAAACTTCTAACTCCACAACCTATCGTGTGAGCGTTCGGAATCCCATTCTGTTGTCGGTGCGAAGTATGCTGTTTCGTCCCGATGGAGATGTTCTCGGATGACCTCTTCGTTCAAGTCAATACCCAACCCCGGGGTCTCTGGGACATCGATGTAACCGTCTTGGATAATCGGGTTCGGTAAGCCTGTCACCATCTCATCCCACCACGGATTGTCAACAGAGTGATTCTCTAACACCATGAAGTTTGATGTCGCTGCGGCGCAGTGAACGCTCGCCATCGCACAGATGGGTGTACCTGCCATGTGGAGTGCCATCGCGATGCCGTGATCTTCTGCGAGATCGCCGATCTTCTTCGTCTCTAAAATCCCACCGGAAGTCGCAATATCGGGATGTGCGACGGCGATGCCTCGACTCTCGAACAGCGGCATGAAATCCTCTTTACAGTAGATGTCCTCGCCTGTGCAGATCGGGGTTGCACATGAATTTGAGAGACGCACATATTGGTCGGTATACTGCCATGGGACCATGTCTTCTAACCACGCGAGGTTGTATTTTTCCAGTGCTCTCGCAAGGCGGATACAGTCCTCAACGCCGATATGTCCGAAGTGATCGACTGCGAGAGGTATCTCGTAGCCGATGATGTCGCGAACGATTTCTACGTATTCGCAGAGCATAGCGATCCCTTTTTCGGTGAGACGGATACCGGTGAAAGGGTGCATCAGGTCGCGTGTGTCCAAATTTCCCTGCGGTGCGGAGAGTGTACCGGGAATTCCGCGCAGCAATCCGACACCGACATCCATCTTCAAGAAGGTGAATCCTCTATCGATGCGTTCTTGGAGTTTGTTTCCCATATCTGTAGCGTTTCTAAGAGATGGTGTATCGCTGTAACATCGGATTTTGTCTCGGAACTTGCCACCGGCGAGTTGATAGCAGGGAACGCCGTAAGCCTTACCCGCCAGGTCCATGAGTGCCATTTCGATGCCACAGATGCCGCCACCTTGCCGTGCGTGGTGCCCGAACTGTTTGATTTGTCGAAAGATTTTATCAACATTACACGGGTTTTCGCCCAAGATTCGGCTTTTGAGCATCAGTGCGTACGTCGGACTTGCCCCGTCTCGAACTTCACCGAGGCCGTAGATGCCTTGGTTGGTGTCGAGTTTCAAGATGGGACCCCCTACTTGGGTGCGAACGATACGCATGTCGGTGATCTTCAATTCTGAAGGCTGAGATGCAGTATTGACATTTGATAGGACTTGTTGATCTTCCATTTTTTTAAGTATTCCTTGCGGTTAATGAAGTGGGTTTCGTGTTTGATGTCCCTTCTCTTGGACCGCCCGCGCTGTTGTTGCGGGCTGCTTTCTCTAATTATAGTAGATTCCGTAATTAATTTCACAGTGGCGGGGTTAATGAAGATTAATTTTTTAATTCGGTAATTCCGTATTCTGCACGAGGTGGTCTCCTCCACTGCAGGCGAGGTTTGATGAAGATTAATTTTTTAATTCGATAATTTCTTTGGCAGTCCGGTTCGGTTGCAAACCGAACCTACCGGCCTTGGGGAAAATATAGAATTACCGAAATATTTTCTTAAACTTCATGAACCTCGCCTGATTACCGATTTATTTTCTTAAACTTCATCAAACCCCGCCTGCACGGAGATATTGTTTGTTAAAGTGTAAATATATCTTCAAAATCTACTATAATTTTTATTCATCACTGAGATAATGTCAAGTGCAGTATCCAGTATCGTTAGATGGAGTGCTGCACGTCGTTCAAGCTGCCAAACGGTAGGTGTTTCAGAGATGATAACATGTTTACTGTGAAAATGCAATAGGTAAGGTACCAAACCTTCGGTGCCCCATTCTGTGGCGACTTTGTAAACACCTTCAACGAAGTTCGGTGCCTCTTTATCGGTATCTTCTGGGTCTACGGGACCGATTGCTTTTGCTGCTGTGGCGAGTTGGGGACCGATATATTTCTCGTCGCGTGTGCCTTCGTAGAGGTAGAACCCGTTTGCTTCGTAGTCTTCGTGGAAGTCTATGGCGAAGGAGAATTGGGTTTGTCCGAGTACCTTTTTGACGAGAGCCACTTCAGCGATGCTATCTGTTTCAAATGAGCGGTTGATGTCCATGTTGTTCCGTGTCTCCCGCGTGTTGTGAACGTAGCCGTAGGGGTTGACACACGGGATGATTGTAAAGGAAAATTGTTTCAGGAGTGCGGTGTTGTCGCGTTCGAGAAACTGTAAGGCTGCCTCAACGCCTGCGGGTTCATCGCCGTGTACGCCACCTGTGATGAGAACAGGTTGTGGCGTATCCGCGGACGATGCTAAGTGAATTTGATGTATCGGATAACTGTGGACCTTGCCAACTAATTCTATTGGCAGTTCTAAGTTTATTAGGCGTTCAGTGATTTCGGCGTAATTACGCAAACTTTTGAGCTCCTTAGTGGGATTAGCAAAGAATTTAGTTATATAGTAGATCCCATAATTATGTATACATATTTTGAAACGACGGGCAATAATGCACTTCGCATTTGGGTGAGTACACCGCAGAATTGCCCTACTACAAACGCTGCTCTGGTAAGGAACAAGTGTGTAAGTAATTCCAAAATCTACTATAAGATACCTTAAAACGAAGTAACGTGCAATCGGTTTTTTGGGAATCATTTTGTGTTTGACATTTGCTGTTTTTTTTGATAGAATTCTGCCAAATACTGATTACAAAGGATATAAAAAATGCTGACTGAAACAGAACTTTACGATGCTGCGCTCACGCATTTTGCGGAAAATGACCTTGAAGCAGCTGTCACCGCTTTCAAAGAATTGATTGATACCTATCCAAAGTCTATTGAAGGATTCCTTGGGTTGGGACATGCTTATGAACGGTTGAGTCGCTACGATGAAGCCATTGAAGCGATTCAGAAGGCGATTGAGATTAATCCGAAGGATCCGCTTGCATATACGAGTCTATCTATCTGTTACCAGCGAAAGGGGATGATCCAAGAAGCAGAGGATGCGATGGCGAAGTCGCAGCAGCTGCAAATGGAATCGTCTGTTTCGTCTGGGTGATGTCTGAAGGCGTAGGCGAGGTTGCAAACCTCGCCTGCAAAAGGATACTGAGGTTTTATAATGCCAAATACCACTTTACTTGATCCGACTTCTCAAGGTGATGTGTCCGCAAAATTTCTCGCGCCGCGACTTGAGAGTCTCGATGGAAAAGTGATGGGTCTACTCAACATCACGAAAAATGGTAGTGATATTTTTTTGGATCGTATTGCTGAATTGATGCAGGAACGGTTTAATCTTGCTGAAGTGATTCATGTCAAGAAACCGACATTTACACGTCCCGCACCGACTGAGCTGCTCGTTGAGTTGGCGGAGCAGGCAGACTTCGTTATCGAAGGACTTGCGGACTGAGGGTCGTGTATTTCGTGCAGTATGCACGATGGAAGTGCTTTAGAGGAGCGTGGAGTGCCGAGTGTGGCGGTCTGTACGGAGGTTTTCTTCGCTGCAGGCAAGGTACAAGCACGTGTATTAGGTCACAGTGATTTGGAACCGTTGACTGTTGCACATCCGATTCAGAGTTTGACGCCGGATCAGATTCGTGAACGTGCGGAGGGTGCGGTTGATGCGATTGTTGCGCGGTTGACTATAGCGTAGCGTATTTTTAGTTACGGTGCAGCAGAGCGTGTCTACCGTTATATCCACCGATGTCTTAGGTATCAAACTGCAGTGTAATTGACTCGCCTGGCTGTAAATCGTGCCATTGCTGTAACAAGACTTGCAGTTTCTGTTGCATAATCTCAAGCTGCGCGTCTGTAATCTTCACTGGCAATAGCTCGCCGTAGTCGCGGAGCAATTCGCAATTGTCTGCATTCCCTCTTAGACTCTCCAGCAAATCTGTCTGTAAGAGTCCGACAATCACCTCAGTGTTTAGTGCTTCTTCGGGAATTTCAAAAGGACGCTTCGTTTTAGGTAGGTTGAAATCGGGTATATCGTATCCTCTCGCCACAAGTCCTAAAAACGAGTGCTGATAACCGAGCGTCGTTTCGACAACGTAGTGTGCGAAATCCTGAATCGCAAACCCAGGATGGAGATATGTCCACGTGACGCTTCCATCGTCTCGGATACAGGTGAGCGTATCGGGTTTGTGTTTTGACTGATTTTTTCCTTTTTTGAAACGGATAATCATTTGTAAAATGAGAATGGCGAGGTAGAATGCCCTCGCCATTTTTGCTTTAGGATGTGTCTATCGGACGAAGATAAATTCCCGAGATGAGATGAGAGCCCAGAGAAGGTCCTCGCTCCCTGCGCGACGTTTCGGGCTTTCGGCGAGGTACGCTTTAGCGGTCTGAAGTTCCTCATCTGTCGGGAATCGGCTCAACGTGGTGAGGTACAACTCGGTGATGAGTTCGCGATTGTTGAGTTTCGCTTTTATCGAACGAGTGAGTACACCGTTGGCGCTTCTTAGTTTTTGATGGACATCACGGGAGTTAATCATATAGAGTGCCTGTGTTAGCGTCGGTTCGAGTTTCGGGTCTAAATCGCCGAGGAACTCTCTTCCGGAACGTCCATAGAGTGACAAGAAGCGGGAGGTCACCGGTAACGGCAGTTCCACGGCACGCTTACCGGCTGGATAACGCCCGTACTTTTCTGAGGTCCCTGTAACGTCATTTACAACATCCAACAGAATTTGTGCCATCATAGGCCGCGGATAGAACCGTGAGAAGAATCGGTCATCCAACTGGTTTGTCTCATTCGGTTCAGCGGAAAGTTGGTATGTCCGCGAATTGAGGATCAGTCTGATGATGTGTTTTGTATCAAATCCGCTTTGTACGAAGGCATCCGCCAAAGCTTCGAGGAGACCTTCAACGCTTGGTGGCGTTGTGGCACGCATATCATCGACGGGGTCGACGATACCTCTACTGAAATAGTGGCTCCAGATGCGGTTGACAGTTGCTTTCGCGAAGTATGGGTTGGTTGAGGAGGTCATCCAATCTGCGAGGACTTGTAGGACATCGCCCTGATAGTTCGCGGAGAGGGACTCACCGCCAAGGAAAGTTGGTTGTGCGACTTCACCGCGGTTCCCTTCTACAGATTGGTTTATAACGCGTCCGTTGGGATTATAGGAGATGACCTGTTCGTTGTAGATTTGACCGCCTTGGATTCTGATTTTTCCGGTGAAGGCGGCAAAGTTCCAGTAGTCATCAGTTGTCCATTGGTCAAACGGATGCTTATGGCATCTGGCACAGCTGAGTCGAATGCCCAAGAATACTTGTGCGGTTGTCTCAGCTCTCCCCGCGGGTTGCCGCTCGATGCGGTAGTAGTTTGTGGGACCGTGCTGGAAGGTGCTACCTCGCGCCGTGATGAGTTCTCGGACGAACGTGTCGTAAGGTCTGTTTTCTGTCACAGCATCATGGACCCACTCATGGAAGAGCGTCGCCCCGCGTTGTCCGAAGGCACCATTTCCTAAGCTCCGCGGGTGGATACGCAACATATCGGCTAACTTCAGCGTGCGTAGGTTAACCCATTCTGGCGTATCAAGAAGCATATCGATGAGGTGTGTGCGTTTGTAAGGGTCTGTATCTACGAGGAATGCGTTCACTTCATCCGGTGTTGGGAGCCTAGCGACAGTATCCAGGTAGACTCTACGCATAAAGGCTGCATCAGTTGTCAACGCAGATGGACGGATATTCAGTTTTTCGAGTTTAGCGAGTACAAACTCATCAATGAAGTTATTGGGTCTGAATTTCTCGTCTTCTGGTACAGTAGTTGTTTCAGAAGTTCGGGGTATCGTTACAAACGCGGCATCAACGACGCCTAAGAAACGTGCAATAACTGCAGTGCCGCCCCATCGGACGCTTGTTACTTCGCCTGTTGGTGACACCTCGGCGACGGGTGCGTCCTTGGATTCATAGACGGCTTTTTCGGTAACATCTTCGACAGAGCCGTCGGAGAAATGTGCGAGTACCTTTAGTTGTGCGGTTTGTCCGACATCGGAGAGGACAAAGGTGCTCGGTTCAACTTCGAGTTTCTGGAGTCGCGGTTCGTCATCAGAAAAAGGCGCGCCTGCTTCGATCCAGCGCAGAATTTTTAATCCGTCCTCTGAGTTTGGATCGAACCGTAAGCCGCCTTCGTGAGGTACCTGTCCGGTCGGTTTGAGGAAGAAGAGGCTCTGCTCAGGTTCGAGTAGGTTGATGCGCCTACCGCGGTTGTGGTGAACGATCGGTTCGTGGTCTGTTTCTGGATTCAAGGTGAGTAGAGAGAGATTTAACCCGCCTTGTCCACCGAATTTTCCGTGGCACATACCGGCTGAACAGCCTTGTTTGTCAAGGATCGGTGCGATGTCTTTCAGGAATTTTACTGGCGGCTCGGTTTCATCAATTCCAGTATTATTCGTCGTGTTCGCTTGTGTTGCGAATGGCATCGCTAACAGTGAGATGGAAAATAGGAGCAAAACAGCGAACGTGGCAGCCTGAGGGGTTAGGTGCGTCGCGCAAAGGCGTTGCACTGTGGTTCTCAATAGGTGTCTCATGCGAATACCTCCGTGAAAACTTCGGTTACATGTTCTACAAACAGAAACTTAATACCTTCTTGAATGTCTTCGGGTACTTCTGTGAAATGTTTTTCGTTACCTTGTGGCAGAATAACTTTCTTAATGCCTGCCTGTTTTGCTGCGAGTATTTTTTCCTTCACGCCACCGATAGGTAGGACTCTACCTCTGAGGGTGAGTTCACCCGTCATGGCGATATCTGGATTAATTGGGTGCCGCGTCGCGATAGATGCGAGCGCGGTTGCAATGGTAATACCTGCTGAGGGGCCGTCCTTCGGGATTGCGCCTGCGGGTACATGGACATGGATATCGTCTTCCAAGACGCTCGGATCAAATTTGAGTGCTTCGGCTTGGGATTTGACGTAGCTGAAAGCGGCTTGTACAGATTCCTGCATGACATCACCGATCTGACCGGTGATACGGAGTTGATTGTTGGTATTTGTCTTTTTGGTTGTCGCGATCTCGATAAAGAGGATTTCACCACCTGCTGGCGTGACAGATAACCCTGTTGCGACACCGATGTCGGCTTTGCGTCCTGCGATTTCGGAATCAAATTTCTCGGGTCCCAAGTACTGATGAATGTCTTTTGCTGTAATCGTTGTCGGCTCGGTGTTCCCTTCGGCGACTCGGCGTGCCACTTTTCGGCAGAGGGTCCCGAGTTCTCGCTCCAAATTTCGGACCCCTGCCTCGCGGGTATACGCACTAATCACTTTGTCGATCGCTGCGTCTTTAATATGGATCAATTCTTCTTCGAGTCCATTTGCGGCCAATTGGCGAGGGATGAGATACTGCTTAGCGATGATCTGTTTTTCGTTAGCGGCGTACCCGGGGAGTTCTATTGTTTCCATCCGGTCGCGTAGCGGTGGTGGAATCGTGTGGAGTTGATTCGCTGTTGTTACGAACATCACTTTCGAGAGATCGAACGGAACATCGATGTAATTGTCGGTAAAGGAGTGATTCTGTTCTGGGTCGAGGACTTCCAAGAGTGCGGAAGCCGGGTCACCTCGAAAATCAGAACCGAGTTTGTCAATTTCATCAAGCATAAAGACAGGGTTGTTTGATTCTGCTTGCCTTAATCCTTTGACGATCCGTCCGGGCATTGAACCGATGTAGGTGCGTCGGTGTCCTCGGATTTCAGCTTCGTCGTGCATACCACCGAGCGAGATGCGTACAAATTTCCTGTTCATTGAGCGTGCGATAGATTTACCGAGCGACGTTTTCCCGACGCCTGGAGGACCTACGAAACAGAAGATGGGTCCCTTCATATCGGCTTTGAGGACACGTACAGCGAGGTGCTCCAAGATGCGTTCTTTGATTTTTTCTAAATCGTAGTGATCGGCATCGAGTATCTCTTTTGCCTCAACAAGGTCTAAGGAATCCTCGGTATTAATTGCCCAGGGGAGGTTCAGCAACCAGTCCAAATAATTCCGAGAGACGGCTGATTCAGGTGAGAACGACTGCATTTTAGAGAGCCGTTTGAGTTCTTTTTCAGCTGCCTGCTTCGCTTTCTCTGGCATTTCGGTATTTTGTAGTTGTTCCCGCATCTCATCAATTTCGAGTCCTAAATCGTCGGCTTCACCGAGTTCAGTTTGAATCGCTTTAAGTTGTTCTCGGAGATAATATTCGCGTTGTCCTTTGTTAATAACAGCCTGTGCATTATTTTGGATTTTGCTTTCTAATTCGTGTAGGTCAAGTTCTTTCGCGAGGATAATCGCGAGGGTATTGAGGCGTTCTTGGATAGAGACGGCTTCCAAGATCCGCTGTTTATCGTGCGGTTTCAAATCTAAGACAGCTGCGATGTAGTCTGCGAGCCGTCCGGGTTCATCGATCATTGTCCGTGTGATACTTCCGTATTCTTCTTGGTAGCGTGAGGACATTTGAACGATGCGTTGGAACATTTCATCATTGCTGCGGACGAGTGCTTCGACCTCCATATCCATCTCTGTATTAGATGTTAGATTTTCATCGTCGCTGCCGACGACGTTGACGCGTGCCTTGATGAAAGGCTCTGTGTGCAAAATCTCCTCAATTTCGACGCGTTCGCGCCCGTGTGCGAGGAATAGGACATCTTCGTCATCGGTTTTGTATCGGAGGATATGTATCAGGCTCCCGATTGGACAGAGGTTGTTCTTTTTAATGTTTTTAATATCTTTTTTGGACAGTTCTTTTTTCGGACGAAAGATGCAGAGTACCCTTTCACCGTCCATAGCGTGCTCGATAGCAGCGGTGGCCATCTTTCCAGAGAGTGCTACGTGATGTGGTGGGAACGGTGGCACCGGTGGCATGTAGGGAAAGACGACAAGATCGTCGAGCGGCAGAATAGGGTATTCCTGCGTAGATTCTTGTTGATCATCTGTATTTTCTTCTTCTTTTTCTTTTTCTTCGGTTTTCATTTTTTTCTCCTGTTGTATGGTTCTCGGTTCTTATTAGGGCCAGAATTGGTAGAGTGTCGTATTTGCGAGGATGCTGCCGATACTCCATAAACTTCCGGTTATGTAGTCTCCGAGTGCGAGTCCGAGGAAAAACGGTACGGCACGTCTATAGGCTTTAAGACCGCCTTGATGTAGCACGAGTGCCTTCGCGACGTAAGCGACGAAGATACAACTCCAGAGGTTAGACATACCCCAACTGTTTGCCATGGCATAACCGAGTGGGTGCAGTGGCCACCAGAGGAATCGGGTTCTCAATAGTATGAGTCCGAGTGAGAACCCTGCGCCGCCGCCCATAAATAGGAGGGCGGGGACATCGGTTTCCTGCGGATAATTCAGCCAGTTTTCAAGTTATCTATAAACACCTCTCCCGAACCCTAATGCCCAGGGTCCATAATAACCTGTCTCGGCACCGTGTCTGTAGTAGGAATCTAAAAGTAGCCAGAACACGACGACGGCACCGACGAAGGTTGCTATGAGGATTGCAGCGGCGGTATGTTTTGGGTGTATCTGCCGCCGTTCCGAAATTTTCAATGCCTCCAGTTCTTGTGGCATCGGGTGTGCCCGATACGCTCGATTAAAGAACATGTACAACGAAAAGACCGCTTTTGTGCTCGTTGTGAGTCGTTGGGATCCAAACGCTGTCACGATCAATCCGTGTGGGTCAACTCTATGTAGATCGTGGACTAAGAACCCCAGTTCGGCGCGTAGCCGTGCGACCATTGTCGCGAGGAGGAAGTAGAGTCCGAAGAAGATCGGAATCACCCAAAGCGACATACCTGCCTTATAGGAAAACAGTGTCAAAAAGAGCATGCCGCCCACAATCCCGATGAAAGCGATGTGGTAAGGCATCGGCTCACGTTGCATATCTATCCGAGACGTGCCTCGGAGTCCGTCGATAACACCGGCAAAAATCCGTTTGATATGTGATCTGCCGACCCAAGCTGCGGTGCCGAGTAGTACCATATATGCGCCGAAACTTTGTGCGTCTGCATACGGGTATCCCGGTAAATTTCGTACGCCGAGGATGCTGCCTGCCATTAGTTCAAATTTGTACACCCAATAGAACACCCAACAGGAAAAGAGCAGGTCCAACGGAATAAGGAAACTGATCCCAATCGCGAACGGATAGAACGAGAGTCGGACACCACCCATTGCGTTCCAAGGACGCCCGGTGAAATACTGATGGATGTTTTGCCGTTTGACGGGCAGATACGGGACTGCCGGATAAATCGAATTTAATAAGTTCAGTACACTAATGGCTGCGGCAATTGCGAACCCGAACCACATCAGTCTGTTTTTGAAAAAGCTTGCATCCGTCTCCGTCATTGCGAGAGGCAGCTGGATAATCGGATATGTCAACCGCTCCCGTTCTGTCCATTGTAGACGTAGAAGTGTGTTGATGCAGAGCATAACAAACATCAACACGAGTATGAAAACAGTCCACCATGCGGCGGGCCCTGCCCAAGCGTTAAGATGCTCCTTCCGGTAAAGGCTTGATTGTCCCTCATAATATCCGGACAGAACGTTAGTGTCCTGAACGGTTAGCCATGTCGGTAGTTCTCTCCAAAACAGTTGTTGCCACTCGTTCTCAGGTGTAGCGAACCGGAACGGGTGTCCGAGTATAGTGACCAGGATCTCCATCATATCGTGCGAACAGAGCGAGGAGACGATGCACAACATGACGTAGATCGTGAGCAATTCCGCCGGTTTCAGTTTCAGCCTGGATGATAGTTTTCCTAAGATTGCACTGAATACCATCAACCAAAAGATGATGAAAATGACGTTAGACAGCGGATGAATTAGGGTCGGATGTGTATAGCGGACGACCTCTAATTGGATGATCCAGAAAACGTTCAGCGGGATCAGGAGCATCGCTATCACAAATGCTTTAAGCGTTAGACCGGGTTCGCCTCTGAATGCACTGGATACCTTGTCTTTACTGTCGGTTTGCGGGCTGCCCGGAACCCCCTTGTGATCTGTCATATTTCAGCCTCTAATGGGGACGCTATTTATTACTGGTGGCACAAACTAACAGTTTGTGGTACAAAAGAGCGGCCTGCGTAAGTCCTATCGGATCCATCCGCGCTCGCCTTCTATATGCACCTCCGTTTTCAATTCTACACAACGCTGCTGATAGTCTTGCAAAGTCTCTATTGCTACATCTCCGGTGAGGATACTCGGGAATTGATTTTCGATTTCAAGCGTTGCTGAGGTCTCCGTAGGTTTTCCGGTGCGTACCGGTGTCTTAGGCGGATCTGTCAAAATTGGAATTAACTCAATAGACTGAAGGACTCTATCTTTGAAAGTCGCCTTCGGTATAACTATATGTGAGTGCTGTTTATCATAAGCGTCATAGATGAAATCGGAGAGGCTGTAAATGATCGGTTTCCGTTGATATAGTTCAATACCACCGAAGGTATGCATCTGCTGACATAGGACCATATCTGCCCCAGCGTCTATGAGTGCGTGTGCGAAGATGCGTTGCCTTCCGATTGCCTCATCTGTTGCGGGTCCTTGAATCCCCCAGTGTAGCCAAACGATTACGAGTGCTGCTTCTGAGCGTGCGTTCTTAACGGCGTATGTCATCTCGCTGTAGACGGCGTAAGCGATTGGGTCCTCCGTGTATCGCGCGAATTCATTGATTCGATAATATGCGAGCAACGCGACCTTCAGAGGATTGGCATCTCCGATACTGATCGGCACCCATGCGGGGCGTTTTGCTGCCTCGGTATTTATAGCGGCACCGATCGGTTTAACGTCGTACCACTCTAATTCGGTGATTGTATCTTCTAACGCTTCAAAGCCGAAGTCCATTATATGTGGTGTTGCTACGGAGACGGCATCAAATCCAGCGTTCGCGATGGCTCGTCCGAGTCCTGGTGCTGAACGGAAAGTGTTTTCGATTCCGTGTCTGGGTTCTCCTCTTTCGGAAATACTTGCGTTTAGAGAGGCGGTAGCGACATCGGCGGACTGGATGAGCTCGGTAGTTCCGGCGAAAAATACACCGGCACCGTTTTTTTCAATCAGCGGGGTCATACGGCTACTGACTGTAATATCCCCGACAGCGAGGACTGAAATTTCGGTAGCATTGACAGGTTCAGAGACAGCGAGAACTGTAATCAATGCTGCACAGCGCGTCAGCGTCAACAGTTTGTTCATCAGGGCGCGCGTTGTGAATCTTCGGCTTTTGAGGTGTTTAGATCTCATGATTTTCTGTGTCTGTATCCAAATCTTCATCGAGTCCGAGGTTCGCGGTGAATTCGTCGAACAGTTTATCCTCTTTGAGTTTCATTCCGAGTGCGATGAGTGCTTCAGATAAGGTTAGCCGGTCAATTTTCGTAGATTCGAGCGTTTCGGTTTCGGAGGCTAAGTCTGTTCGTAGAGATTCCTGATTTCGGCGTGTCTGTTCTCGTAGCAGTTTCGTTTCGTTGCTGAGTCGGTCGATTTGCGCTTGAAATTCACGTGCGAATTCGTCTACGAGTGTCGATAATTTCTGGAGGTCCGCCTCGCTGCGTCCGGCGATCCCATCGAGTCGTTCATCTATCCGTGCATCAATGCGTATATCAATTTTGTCTGCGGTTAAAAGCAGATCTTCATTTTCGAGCTGCCCGGAAAGTCTGCGAATCTCGGTTTTCACGTCCGCTATTTCTTCTGTGAAGTGTTGCTCTACAGTCGCGAGTTTGTCATCGACCTGCTGACGCGTTTTTTCTACGGCTTGGCTGAGGTCTCGCAATCGTTTGTTGTAGTTCTGTATATATCTTCCAACAACACTGTCACGGAGATAGGCTTCGAGCTGCTGTGCTTTCCGTGCCTCAGCATCAGTTTCGGTATTGTCATCCATCTCCGGTTCTTGGACATCTATAGGTGTTTGCATATTGGTTGTTTCCTCGTCCTAAGCTGCCGCCGTCTGTTGCGGCGATTTTTAAGGATATAGAACTTACGCAATTTTGAGTGCATCCTCTTTTGTGATATTAGATTTTGATATTAGATTTTTCAGAGGATCCAGCGTTCTTGTCGCACAAACTAACAGTTTATGCTACAAAAGAGCGGCCTGCGTAAGTCCTAAGGATAATTGTAGACGTTATCGGATTGCGCTGGTGTATCGGTATCCGAGAGGTCGTCATTTAATGTGGCAGTCGCCTCTCGGTTTGCGTTGAATTCTCTTAAGATACAGTTGACGATTTCTTCCGTATACGCCTGAGCGTCAACCTGTTGTTGATTTGCTTCCCATGCCATGCGTGCTGCGGCTTCGAAGTATTCTGCGTGTTTGTAAGCGTCGAGGATATCGGTGCCGCGTGAAAACGTTCCGTGTCCGACCCAATAGAGGATGTGTCGCGCTGGCTGCTCCCCGTTTTGGCTGCCGTTCTGAAAGAGGCGTAGACTCTCGTAAGAGAGTTCTGGGATTCCCGGTGCGCGTTCTTCGACGAACCCGATACCACCGGACGCGTCGTATATGATAGGTGTCTCTGGCTCATATCCTCTGAGAAAGTCGTAAAACCGGTCTGGTGCGCCATGTTCTGTGCGAGAAATTAGGTTCAAGAACTTCGGTTGCAGGTGGACGAGTGCATTAAATCCGTTTTCTGCTAATTGTTCAAAAATGAGGAGATAGTGGAACATTTCACTCGTCGGTGCTGGTGGTGCGATGCCGTTTTCCGCTTGTTCCAGAGTTGCCTGATCGGGTGTGCCGAAGCGCATCCGATAATGGACACCATCAGGTTCTACTTCGATAAGTGTTAAATTGAGTGCTGGATGTTCGGTGCCGATCATGTCCAGACGTGAACCCGATTTTGTGAGCAGTACGTGTCTTCCTGCTAATCCTTTAACGACGATCTGCGGTGGTAGTTGATAGCGCGGTGCGGCTTCATAAGCGATGAGACACGCCTCGTCAACTGTTTCAGTTAAAACTGCCCCCATATTACCGGCGGTTGCCCACAGATAGTCGTGTGCGTGTGCGTGTGCACCTACCCAGCCCATCTGTCCGATCAGCGTTCCACACTCACTGTCTGGCGAAAGCGGTCGTAAGTCGGAGTGATACCCGCGTTCGCGCCAGCGTTGGTAGCGGTATGTCTGCGGCGGTGGTGCTGTTAAGGCGTTTACGAGATACGGATTGGTCAGTGTTGAATCCACTCGCGAGTCCTCTGTTTGATTAGGTTTACGGTTTCGTTTTTAGTGATAGTGTTTTCTTTTCTTTAACTATAACATGTCTAAGGAAAAATAGCAAATTTTAATGGTTGTCAGTTGTCAGTTGTCAGAGAGATATATAATTTTAACGGTTTATCTGAGAAAAATCAACCGAATTGTCGATTTTATCAGGGTCATTCAATTTTAAGAAATTAGGAGGATCCGGTGTGAAATCTAGCGAAATCTAGCGAAATCTAGCGAAATTTTCTGCGTTTTTTCTTAAAACATAACATATATGAAGTGTTAATACCTGCGAAAAGGACAACGCCAAACACCAAAAACGGACAATTAGGTGATTTTGATAAATATTGGGCTTATCAAACGTTCAAGCAGAAAGCCCAAGTCTTTAGACTTGGGATGAATGCCTGCTAACGTCTCCTTTGGTCAAAAAACTTGACTTTTGCTAAAAAGTATGATATACTTATTATACATCGTGGCGGTGGACTTCACCTCCCGCTTGGGAGTGCCACCGCACCGTTTGAAGTCGGTGTCACGATGTAAAGGAAAACGATGTATATCACCAAAACGATAAAACGAAAACGAACTCTACAATTAGATAGACTCGCACGTGAATCTGGGCGTTGCTATTCTAAAGTTGTGTCATTTGTTCGCAAAACACATGCGAAAAAAGACTTTTGGATGTCTAAAGGCAGCGTTCAAAAGTATATGCGTCATCGTGAGTACAACTTGCATTCGCAAACTGTGCAAGCGTGTGTAGACTCCTATTTTGATGGACTCAATAGCTATTTTGGCGTTCGTAAATCTAATCCTGATGCGAAACCCCCAAAGCGGACACCTCGTCATTTCAAAGTCCGCTGGAAATCAGGGGCGATTCGTGTCAAAGATAAACAACTTATTCTTTCTAACGGCTTAGGTAGAGAACCTGTAATCATTGACGGTATCACAGAAAAACCAAACTATGTTGAGATGTATTTCAATCGTGGACACTACTACTTTGCTCTCGTCTATAAGGTTGATGGGTTTGACGAACAAGAAACCGGTATCACTGTTGCTGTTGATATTGGTGAAATACATCCGATTGTCAGTTTTGATGGTGATAGAACAACAATCTATAATGGTCGTTTCTTGCGTTCTATTGTGCGTTATAGAAACAAGTTCAAAGCACAAATGCAAAGTGCGATGGACACGTGTAAGAAACGCTCAAGAAAATGGTATAGACTTCTCAAAGGCAAACGTAGGACTCTCGAAAAACTTGACGCACAAATCAAAGATGTTGAACATAAAATCACATCACGCTTTATATCCGACTGCCAAAGAGCGAAGGCGGATACGATTGTGATTGGAGATATAACAGGCATCAGAGATAAGGCTAAGTTTTCTAAAAAGTCTAATCAGAAGATTCACGAATGGGCATTCTCTCGGCTACAACAGAAAATCTGCTATAAAGCAGAACTCGTTGGTATCAAAGTTGTTTTTGCCTCTGAAGTTTATACATCACAAACTTGTCCTAAATGTGGACATAGAAAGAAACCCCCTAACCGAAACTATCGCTGCTCAAAATGTGGCTTCAAGTATCACCGTGATGGTGTCGGTGCTATAAATCTCTTCAACAAAGTATCTGGAGTGAAAAATACTCTTGTTAGTCGGGACTTTGGCAGTCCCCTCGGTGTCAGATTCAACTGGCACCTCAGTAGCCTTGGCTTAACCCCAAGGAACCTCGCTATAAGCAAGGAAAGAATCCCAATCCTTTAGGTTTGGGAGTATGTCAAAGACTACTGGAAAATCAACAGGTTGACTGGGGGGATACCCTTTTTAAGAATAAATATCATACGCCGATTTTTCTGACGGGATACAGGGTGCAGAAACTGTTCGTTTATGCGGTATGTATGTTGATATGTATTCATAAAACGGTATGAGAACCTCGTTCCAGCGCAGGCAGATATGTGAACACTGCTCACTGAAAGAACCCCTGCTTTCCATTTTCCTGTAACTCTGGGGTGTCTGCTGATGCCGTCAGTGTCAGTGCCACCCTCTGTAACTCCTGTGAGATTTTAGACGACATGTTCTTATGGGATAGTATCTATCGGTGGTTGTGTTGATGTCGACCAGCAACTCCCACTCCCATGACCGTGTAGGAATTTACGCGACGTTCCTCCGTGTTGTGTTTTCGGTCTCTGTTTGGTGCCGCGAGTCCAAAGAGACTGCCCACGGACTCATATTTCGAGATTTCGAGCGACAGTTATGCGGTGTAAAAGTTGGGTTCCCGTGTTGTCGCTGCGTCAGGGAGCCGCCCGCACCTCTAAGAGTATCGAACCTCGCATAAGCCGTATTGGGCGTTGCATTCTAAATCACGTGTTAATTATACGACGCATTTTTTGGGTAATCAAATAGAAAATGCGTCAAAGTATTGCTAATGTATTGCTAAATGTATTGCTAATGTATATTGTTGGGGCATTTTTTTTGCGGTTTCAGTCGTCGGCGCGCAGGGGGACGTGAGGATTAAGGGGTAATTTGAGGGTGTGTGGTGTTCGTTGTCTGAATCGCAGATTTTCGCGGATGGCACGGATTACGCGGATTTTAAGAAAACTTGTGGTCAAATTAATAGTTCCTGTGTGCAGACATTCGGAACAAATCGGGGTTACAATCCGTCCCTCAAGAGAAATGGAATTCTTAATTAATATGCCTTCTTGAAAAACAAAGCAGCCAGAACGAAAAATAGCAATGTTGGAACTGCAACCACAAACATACGAGACCAGTCATTCCAAACTTGGTTGAAATGTCTGAATAATTCTCCGAAGTTGGAAACTGAAATAAGTCCAGGGGCTGATTCATTGAATAGTTGTTTTTCGGTCATTTTTCGCTTTTTACCACCAAAATTGACTGTAACTGTAGTGCCAACGCTAATTAGGGCCGAAATTCCGTAAAGTTAAGACAAGTTTTGTTGCTGAAATTCGAGAGGTGTCAAATACCCTAACACCGAGTGAGGGCGTTTCTGATTATAGACCTGTTGAATAAAATGACCGATACGTGCTTCAACGTGAATTATTTTCGTCCATCATAAACCGTGTGTAGTGCATACACTTATTTCCTAATTCGTTTTCCTGCTCCATTACAGCAAGACGTTTCCATAACTCCTTTTTCTGCGTTTTATCGTCGTGTGAATAGATAATGGATCCTTTTAGGGGTTTGTTCACGGTTTTCCGCTCCACAATGTAGGTTTTTTGAGATTACTGCTGACATATCTCACAACCGGAGTTAAGCAACCTTTGCCTTTTCATCTGCCTACTTCAGTGACTTGTTCTACCAATTCACTCGGATGGATTGATAGATACTCTCGGACTTCAAGATTCATCCGATCAATTTCGGCGAGAAAACCGCCTACGGAGAGTCGATAATTCTTTGGGTTGGTTTCGACCTCTCGGATTTTTGCTATCTGTTTTTGGAAATGCCCGATGCGCGCCAATGTTGCCTCAAGTTCTTGATTGTTCTGAATCATTATGAATCACCTCAACTATACCACGTCTTGTGTTATCGCGTTTAATTTGCCAGTATTCAACTGTCTCCTGCTCACCGCCGATGGCTGCAAGTTTGCGAATCCAGAAGATACTGGCTCCCAAAACATTTTGTGCTTTTTCATTGTCAAAAATGAGAGCAGCTTCGCCGGACACCTGATTAGCGTCAAATGAATCCTCCATCAGTAAAAATATATCTACATCACCGGGGATAGGTTTCGCTGTCACGAATGAACCAAATACGATGAATCTTGCTACTTTTCCTGTGCTATTTACCAGCGTGTAAATACGTTCTAATCGCTGTCCGAGGCGGATTCTCTGAGCGTTTTCTGTGCCGAAATTCTGAAGAATTTCAGTTAAAGTTGCTTGGTGAACCCCTGCTGGTAGATCGCCATTGTCTCAAATTCAGGCCATTTCTTCATACGAATTTCAACTTTGTTTTACTGCTGTGGAAGAACACCTACGCCGTGTAAAGTTTGACGTTTTCCTGATTTTGAACATCGTCCCTCCTTGCGTTAGGATATGCGATCCTCCTGAGATAATTCGGAGAGAATATCTAACACTTTGTTCCATTGCAGTGAATCCTCAGGTTGTAAAAGATAGGTGAGTGCGTGCGTGCTGAGGCTTGTCCACTTTGTAAGATTTTCAGTACCGCCCTGTGCTTGTGCAATATTTTTAATAACAAGCATCATTATTTCGAGATTACCATCTACATAGAAATCTTGGAGTGCTGTCTCCAAATACCCTTTTGCGAATTCAGGTTCGGCGAGGTCTTTTAGCAGAAAGTCTTTAAAAGGGATTGTGCACTGTTGGAGTTTCGTGTCTATGCTCATTTTAATCCGTGCGGTACCATGTCGGTAGGATGCACGTCCGTTTGGCGTGGTATAGATGCGTATTTCTCTGGGGTGGATTTGCATGTTTTAAGTATAGCGTATTTCTGCGGATCTGGCAAGGAATTTCTCTCATCGTTTGGCATAAATCCATTCGCGGATGGTCTGCATTTCGTCTAAATTCTCTTGGAGAAAAGCGTCCTTTGTATAGATCACTTTATACTCAAAATGGGCATCGGGTTGCAATTTTGCCAGACGTTTCACTGCCTTCTTTTTCGCGATAACGTCCGGGTCGCGGCGTTCGTTTTCGGACTTAATCTCAACGATGTAGAATTCTCCTGTGTTCTTGACGATAACGAAATCGGGAAAATAGCGGTGGTAATTGTTATCGGTGCCTTTGTATTCAAAATGGAAATCGGTTTTCTTGATATTCGTTAGGCTGCCGGTAAACAGAAGTACCTCAACATCAGCAACGGATTGATTCAGTGTTGATAGAATCGTTTTAAAGAATTGCTGTTCGGGTCCGCTATCAAAGTCGTAAGGCATATAGTGAAAACTCACATCGTGGTCGTCATCTAAGTCATCTTCGCTGAGCAGCAGGTCAGCCTTACTCTTACGCAGGCGCACCTTGTGAACGTAGGAGCCGTCGGTATCATCTTTTTCAAAAAGTAGATTGCCATCGTCATCGTGAATACGGATAAGCGCGAGGTGTTCTGCAATATGTTCCTCAATCACTTCGTAATTTTGCTGTTGATCTTCGATCTGTTTACATAGCGAATCGAAGTGAGCATAAGGGACTTGTCCCTCTGGATACAGTTTTTTGAGGTTTTTGAGGGTCTCCATTACAGAGAGGCGATAGTTTGTTGCGAGTCGTCTCGCGAGTGTGTAGCAATCTGTTCAGGGCACATGGCACTCCGCTGGAGTGCATGGAAACTTGTGTTCTGTTGTTATAGACATAAAATGCCCGATGCAGGCTCCGGCATCGGTGATAGCCTCAGCGTCATTCAGGTGAACCTTTTCCGCTTTGTACGTTCATATCCGCATTTTCACGCAACCACGCCTTGGCTTTTTTGTGGATGTCTAACGCCACAGTCAATTTTTCAACGAGCTGCTCAAGGTGTGCAATGCGTTCGGCAGTGTCCTGAGAGCCCTTATCACCAGATTCAAAGAGGGTCGCTGCATTTTCAAGGAACTGCTGCTTCCATTTTGAGAGTTGGTCTTCGCTGATGTTATGTCGCTGGCACAATTCCGCTTGTGAAGTTTCAACCTTGAGAGCCTCAAGCACGACTTCGGCTTTAAACTTGGGGGTGAAGGTTCTTCGTTTTCGTTTGGGCATCGGGGACTCCTTTCAATGAGATTGTTAGTATACCGCAATCTTGGTTTAGAGGGTGGTCTAAATTTCCGATGGCAGTACAGGAAAACTAATCAGGGAATGCAACGCGTTCGTAGATTTCCTGTAAAGGCAGTTCGCATTGGATAGAGGTAAGCGGCAGGCTGTGTTCAAGGTCTTGGAAATCGGTGAAAATCCAATCCTGATGTCCGATTGATGCGTTTTCCTGCTTCTCTTGGCGGCGGTAGTGTTCAACAAGCACCTTGTTTTGGGCGACGAGGATATATTCTTGTAATGATGGCAATTGGCGGTAGTGTGCGAATTTTTCACGCCGATCATACACTTCAGTTGATGGTGAAAGCACCTCTACTAAGATAATGGGGTTGAGCAGTATGTCAAAGACATCATCTTCAAAGCGCGGTTCTTCACAAACGACAATGACATCTGGGTAGAAGTAGGAAGTCGTTGTAGGCGTGCTTACGCGCATATCGTTCGCATGAGTTTCACATCTGGTGCCTCTTAGACGGGAGTGGAGAGCAGTAGATATGTTAATGGTAATGAGATTATGGGCGCGACTTGCACCGGACATCGCAATTAACTCGCCGTTTATGTACTCGCGTCTGATGATTTCTCCATCCGGGAGTGCTTCGCGCTCAAAAGCGGTATATTCTTCAGGCGTAAGGCGTATTTGTTCTGCGGGAGTTGCCATGATTTCCTCCGGTAATGGTGTGAAATTATGACATTTTATGTGAGATATTTTCAACTTGTTTTTAGTATAGTACGATTATACTGTGTTTTCGTGTGGGTGTCAAGTTTTTTAATGTGTAATATCATTTCTAAATGATGTTATTGCATTATCGGTTTTCGTGGAGTCCGTAGCACTGCGCAACAAACTAACAGTTTGTTCTACGTAAAGAAACATTTATTTAGGACTTACGCAAAATTGGTTCAGAATGCCTATTTTGATATAGTAAAGGCACTTTCTATCAGGGTTCGGTGCGGTTAGAAACCGCACCATAGGTGTCAATTTAGGGATTTTTCACGGTATTTTGTGCCAGCGTTTTTACACATGCCGCCCTTACAGGGCTTGGTTCCTGGTTTGATACCGCTGCTATAAACATACCGTCCCTTACGGGACTGAAGAGGTTTTTGAAGTCTTCAATGTTTCCGCGTAGAGTCCGGTTCGGTTGGAAACCGAACCTACCGGGCCTGGGGTCTGAGGCGGTTTTTCTTCTAAAATTGACACTTATGGGTTCGGTTAGAAACCGCACCTACCAGGGGAGTGCGTAAGTCCTATTATTAACAGAAATGGTATTACATATTTGATTGCATTGGTAGGTGGAAGTGTGCTAAATTTTTAAAGACATCGACACAAGATGGAATAACCACGAAATTGAAAGGAATTCAAGAGGTTTTATGAGAACTGAAACAGATAGTATGGGGACGCTTCAGGTCCCCTCTGATAGGTATTGGGGGGCGCAGACGCAACGTGCGCTCCAGAATTTTAAGATCGGTGATGAACGGCTGCCGCGTGCTGCGATATGGGCACTTGGAACTATCAAACAGGCGGTCGCGGGTGTGAATGCGGATCTCGGTTTGCTTGATGCGAAACTCGCGGAGACGATTCGCGCGGCAGCACAAGAGGTTATTGACGGGACATTGGATGACCACTTTCCGCTCCGTATTTGGCAGACGGGTAGTGGGACACAGACGAATATGAATGTCAATGAGGTTATCGCGAATCGCGCAATTGAGATGCTCGGTGGTGAAATGGGGAGTAAGGACCCGATCCATCCGAATGATCACGTCAATAAATCGCAATCGACAAATGATGTCTTCCCGACATCTATCCATCTGGCGATGGTGAGACAGATTCGGACGCATCTATTGCCACGCTTGACTGCCTTGCAAAACGCGTTTGCGGAAAAGGTTTCTGCGTTCGCGGGGATCGTCAAGATCGGTAGGACACATCTGATGGATGCGACACCGCTTACGCTTGGACAGGAGTTTAGTGCTTACGCGCAACAGCTTACGGCTGCGGAACAGCGTATTACGGCTACGTTACCGCATCTCTGTGAACTTCCGATAGGTGGCACGGCTGTTGGGACGGGATTGAATACGCATCCGGATTATACGGCAAAGGTGGTGGCACGACTCTCGGAAGTGACAGGATACGAACTTGAACGTGCGCCAAATGCGTTTGAGGCACTGGCGTGTCGAGATGCTGTCGTCAGTGCGAGTGGTGCCTTGAAAACGTTGGCTGTCGGGCTTTTCAAGATTGCGAACGACATCCGATGGCTCGCGTCGGGGCCGCGGTGTGGTCTGGGTGAATTGCGGTTACCTGAGATGGAACCGGGGAGTTCTATCATGCCGGGGAAGGTGAACCCGACACAGTGTGAAGCGGTGACAATGGTGTGTGCGCAAGTCATCGGTAACGATGCGACGTTGGCGTTTGCGGGTGCGAATGGTGCGTTGCAGTTGAACGTGTTTATGCCTGTGATGGCGTATAACGCGCTGCAGTCTATACAACTTCTTGGGGATGCGTGTGAATCGTTCCGGTTGAACTGTGTGGACGGGATTGTGCCGAATACTGAAGTTATCGGACAACATCTTTCGGAGTCTCTGATGCTTGTGACGGCGTTGACACCGCATATCGGTTATGATCAGGCGGCGAAGGTGGCGCAGTATGCACATGAACACGGGTGTACGCTTCGGGACGCTGCGATTGCTATGGAGGTGTTGACAGGTGAGGCTTTCGATGCGCTTGTTGTGCCGGGGGATATGACGCGACCGAATTTGGACCGGTGATTATTGTGATTCTTATGATTGACTGGTGATTCTTGTCATTGATATGATTGACCATGTATTATAGTCAGGACTTACGCAATTTTGGCTGCAGCCCGTTTTGTTAGCTGAGAATTTTTCGGAAAATATAGCGGTCTGCTGCCACAAACTGGGAAGTTTGTGCTACAAAAGAGCAACCTGCGTAAGTCCTGCTTAATTTTTTTCTCTCAGGGTGAAAAACGACCAATTCTCATCCAAGTTATCTTTCCCTGTATAATTACCGCCATAGGTAAAAAAATAAGTTCGGCAAGTATTTTCCGATAGTCTGTGACAGATATCCCTTATGACTTGAACATTACGGGTTGCGTCTGAGGTGACATTGACTTGTAGTAGGTCGCGGTTAGATAGTGCCGCATCATATTCCAAATAATCATAATCTTTTAGAATCTGCTTGAGGTCCTCAACTGTCCTGAGCCACAAGTATACCTTGATTTGACTATCAGTTGGATTTTCATCAGCTAGATCTGCTGCAACGTTAAAGGGTTCATTATTATAGAAAAAATCCTGCTGTGCGATAGGCAAATTTTCAATAGTTTGTTGTAAGGCATCTGCTTCATTAGGCGATTTTGAAAAGATATTTTCCAGGGATTTGCGGACCAGTGTCCAGTATTCTTCTATGTAGCTGCGGGGTAATGGGGTGTTGCTGTCTTTTACGGGTGCCATTTGTTATACCTCCGTTTTGTAGGTTGGTGTTCCCTTGCTGTGTAAGATCGGCTGTGGAAGTATTTTCAACGCCGCTTCTGTATGAAAGCTGACTTGGTCTGCATCCTTTATAACAAACCGTTGCCTTCCAAGCGAAACAGGTCCGAACACCACATCATAGTTTTTATCGCCTTGTAACAAGTGTGGACTTGCTCCTTCGCGGCAGTGGTGAACAAAATCCCAATAGTCTGAATTTGGTCCCGTTCCCTCTGTCACGAAGGATAAACTTAACAAAGGTGCCAATTGATCTCTATCTACCTCAAACCTAAGAACCGTCGAGCATGCTGCTTTAGATTTCGGGTGCCGTTTGAATTTCATATCTGCCCAACTTTCTGCCTGCCTTAGAACTGTCGTCAGATAAAAACCTCTACCGAAATCTTTTAATGGTTTACAGAGGGCAAAATCGATGCTATGAGGCAGGGTACGTGAAGGCTTACTTATAGCAGCTGCTGCGTCATCAGTCGTGCCGTGGTAAAGCACAAGCGGACCATTTGTCCAAGGCAAAGATTTTCTCCTGCATGATTAAGCTGAACTTACGTTAAATTTCTGCTATAGTTTTGACAATTTTTAGACACAGCACTCCGCACAACAAGCACTGTAGGCGAGGTTTGAAACCTCGCCTACAATGGGAGTTTTGGACTATTCGTCATCGGAAAGGAAGAGGGCGTCTGCGATATCTGTCGGAGAGGTTTCAGCGGCGTTTGCCTCGTCTTTTTTTGATTCGCTCTCCTCACTATTTCTGGATACCTCATCGGGATCGTCTTCGCCGGTTACTTCTAAGTTGTGAAACTCGGAGAATCCACTGCCTGCTGGGATGAGACGTCCGAGGATGACGTTTTCTTTGAGTCCGAAGAGTTTGTCCTTTTGTCCGCTCACAGCTGCATCGGTTAGCACCTTCGTCGTCTGCTGGAAGGAGGCGGCAGAGATGAAGCTATCTGTGCTCAAGGACGCTTTACTAATACTCTGAAGGATGGGTTCACCGGTTGCGGGTGCGCCGTCTTGCTCCAGAATTTCGCTGTTGACACGTTGAAACTCTTTGCGGTGGACTTCATCGTTCGGGTAAAAGTGTGTGTCGCCTGGGTCGGTGATACGGACTTTGGTGAGCATCTGTCGGACGATAACTTCGACGTGTTTATCGTTGATCGTGCCTTTTCCGTAGACCTTCTGTACTTCATCGACGAGATATGCCCAGACGGCTTCTTCGCCTTCGATGGGTACGCCTTCAATAGTAACGCGTCCGATACTCAAGATGTCGTGCGGGTTAAGGAACCCGTTGGTGAGTTGTTCGCCTGCGTCGACCCAATCGCCTTCAGCGATAAGTCGTTTTTCATCGGGAATCTGATAGAGTTTGCTTTCGTATCCTTCATGTTCGATGCGATATGTAGGCACACCGCTCTTGGTGCCGGCGGATCGGACGAATCCCTCAATTTCTGCGATCTGTGCGGCATCGCCGCGTTTTAGCCGCCGTGCTTCAAAGAGGTCGGTGACACGTGGGATACCGGCAACAATGTCGAGGTTCGCCGTCCGTTCATGGAGTTCGGCGAGTGCTTCCCCTTTACGGACAGTATTGCCTTCAGCGAGAGAGAAGGAGTAGTCCGCGGGAATCACATGCGGTATCCGAGTGCCGTCATCGGTTTCTATTTCGATTCGCATCTGGAGGTCTAACTCATCGACTTCAAATCCTCGGAATTGCACCTGCGCCTCATTATACGCCTCATCTGGTAACTCATCACCGACAGCATGCTTACAATTGGGATGGTAGACCTCGGTTACGGTATGGGTAATCCGTTGGTTCGCTTTTTCGAGTGCACGATATTCCTTCGACAGGAGTTCCGTCCCTGGTTCCAGGGGTGTCTCGATATCGCGTTTATCTTCAACGACGCGATAGATGAGTTCGGTATCAAACCCTTTGTACTTACGGTTGTAAGCCTTGTAATCCTTATCGGAAAGTTCGGTGCCGACTTCGAGTTCTCGTTGGAGTTCGGGGTGATGTACACTAACAATATGGTACCGACTCACCACTTTTCCTGAGAGGGTTTTGTCGGTTTTCTGGAGTGCTTTATACTCGGCTTCGGTAAGGCGTTGACCGACGGTTATGGTTGTAGTACCGTCCTCTACATTTGTCACTTCATAGTGCCGCGAGACTTCCATGCCTTTGTATTGTCGGCGTTTTGCGGTTGTTTCCTGCTGTGTTATAACTTCACCGACTTTTAAGGGGCAATCCTCATGGTTAACGGCAGTTAGGCGGTACATGCGCTCTGCTTGAAAACCACCGAGTGTGTCTTCGTGTGTAGAAGTGATGAACCCTTGGTAAAGCTCTTGATACTTTTTCGCCTCACTCTCACTGATCAGGTCTCCCGGTTTAAGTAAGCAGTCTGGGTGGTAGACCTGCGTTACACGGTGCCGTAGTTTTTGTGCGTCGAAACCGCTGAACCGTTTATGTGCGCGGTCTAACGCATCTTCTGTAATCTCTTCACCCTCTTTTAGTGGACATTCTTCATGATGGACAGCAGTGACAATGTGTCGAACATCATCGTGTTTCTCGACTTTAAAAGCGCGTTCAAGTTGCTGATACTGCTGTCGGGCATCCTCGAATTCACGGGCGGTGAGTACCTGTTCAGCCTCAAAATCGTCAACATCTGTATCTACAACATATACAGGCTTTAGCTCCACCTCGAACGGTGTTAGCCATGGCGTGATGTCTTCCGTTGACACTTCTTCGCCGACTTGATATGGGAAGGCTTTGTCAGTTTTCTCGGTGATCCGGTAAACGCGTTCCGACCTGAAGTCAACATCGTCTTCTTCGGTCTCTTGATTTGTATTGTCGGTTGCTATCGTGCTCTTGCCGTCGGAGGTCAAATAAGTGCCCATTGCGGGGTCAGCGTAGTGCCACTCACCGTCAAACCCTTGGCGAATTTCCTCTTTTTTCTGTTCTGCCTCTTCTTCGGTAAGCAGGTCGCCGACAGCCATCGGGATTTTGGGATGTTGAACTTCCGTTACCCGGAATTTCGGGGTTACGAATCGTTGGAAACCGTAGACGACCGAAGCCCTGTTGTATTCTGCTTGTGATAGTTGCTGTCCTACCGTGAGTGGACAGTCGCTGTCGCGGACTTCAGTGACTTCGTACTGCCAGGCTTTTGTATCAAAACCTTTATAGCGTTCGGCGTTTTCGGTGTACTGTTTCTCGCTGAGCAATTCGCCTTCCCGGAGTTGACATTCGGGGTGATTAACCTGTTGAACTTTGTAGGCGGGTCCGTCGAGGTTCGTTCGGTTTTCGAGTGCTATCCAGAGATCGCGCTCCTTTTTGACGGTTTGTCCGATTTGGAAATCCCGGAACCGGACGGTGCCGGTGACTTTAGAGAGGATTCTATGCTGCCGTGCTTCCGAAACCTCTTCAACAGCCCCCCCGGTATGGAATGTCCGCATTGTGAGCTGCGTTCCGGGTTCGCCGATAGATTGCGCGGCGATGATGCCGACGGCTTCCCCGACATTGACGAGGTTATTCGTCGTTAGGTCGTTCCCGTAACATTTTGCGCAGACACCGTCGTCCGCTTCACAGGTGAGGACGGAGCGGACGTTGACTATTTTTATGCCGAGTTTGTCAATCTGGTCTGCCATCTGTGCGGAAATGACCTCGTTTGCAGGCACGAGTACATCCCCGTTTTCTGGGTGGCGTATATCCTCTGCGGTTGTGCGTCCACTGATTTTAAAGGCGAGGTCGCCACCTGCTGTTGCGAACTTCTGTATGCTGTTAAGCGTGCCGCAATCTCCGATTGTAATCCGAACATCTTGTGCGACATCGACGAGTCTTCGTGTAAGATAGCCTGAAGACGCTGTTTTCAGTGCTGTATCGACCAACCCTTTTCGGGATCCGTAAGTAGAGTTGAAATAGTCGAGTACATCCAATCCTTCACGATAAGAACAGAAGTATACGTCATCGGTAGATGTGCCGATGGGTGGAATAAGGATGTTTCCGTCCTGTTTCGCTTTGAGTCCGATAAATGCGCTAATCTGCATAAACGGATTTTTCCGTGCGCGTGCGCCGCTGTCAGCCATGATGTGTACTGGGCTGAACCCTTTCACTGTTTTATCAGCGACCTCAGTTCCATCGGGGTCTACATAAGGGTGTACCTTGCGCGGGTCGCCTCGTTCAACGAGGGGTGTGTCCTCGAGGTCAGGTAGGTCCGTAAACATCTTTTTTTCTATTTCCGCCATGGCATCGAACCATATCCGAATCTGCTCGTTTTCGTGTTCTTCTCGGTCGGTTGTCTCTGTAGCTTCAAGTAGGTCATTAACTTTTGATCGGGCATTACTCACTAACGCGTCTCGGTTGTCAGGTGTTATATAATCCTTGATACCGGGTGAAATACCGCTGAGCGTCGCGTACTCGAAAGCGAGTTTTTGGACTTTCTCGAGTACTTCGACGGTAGCACCTGTTCCGAGTTCATTAAAACATCGATGAATGAGCGTGGAGAGTGCGCGTCCGCCGGCTTCCGCGTTGTAGAACGAAAGCCGTTGTTCTGAATGTTCGTCTTCCCATTCCAATTCAGGGGGTAGGACTTCATTGAAGATGACTCTACCGACGGTTGTGAGAATTGGCTCCGTCGCGCCACCGTTTCCGCTATGTCCATTCGGTTTGCAGAAGAGTTGGATACTGTCGTGGAGCTTAAGTTGACCGGCAACATGTGCGGTAATAACATCTTCTGGGTGTGAGTAACGGCGGCGGTACCAAGGTTTCTGACGAATCTCATCGAAAAGAGCGGTATCACTCGTTGTGTATGCCGCGTGTAAAAGTGCTGCGTCTTCAGCGTACTCAGGTAGTGTTTTCGTCAAGAAGCTGGGTCCAAGTACCATATCAAGCTCTGGAACGGCGACAGGGTCACCGTGCGAGGGTTTGAGGATGTTATGGCTGCTGAGCATGAGCAGTTTTGCTTCAGCTTGTGATTCTACTGTGAGTGGCACGTGTACTGCCATCTGGTCGCCGTCAAAATCGGCGTTGAACGCTTTACAGACGAGTGGCGGAATCCTGATGGATTTACCTTCGACCAACACGGGTAAAAAGGCTTGGATACCGAGGCGGTGTAACGTCGGTGGACGGTTGAGGAGAACGGGGTGGTCAGCGATGACTTCCTCTACAACTTCCCAGACAGGTGAATCGGAGTCCACGTGTTCGGCGATATGCTTTGCCCGTTTAATCGTCTGTGTGTATCCGTAAGCCTGAAGTCGCTCAATGATAAACGGTTTAAACAGTTCGACTGCCATCTGTTTAGGGATCCCACATTGATGTAGCCCCAGTTCGGGTCCGACAACGATGACACTACGTCCGGAGTAGTCAACACGTTTACCGAGGAGGTTCTGTCGAAACCGTCCGATTTTCCCTTTAAGTACCTCAGCGAGGGATTTGAGGGGTCGATTTCCGGGTCCGGTGACACGTCTACCGTGTCTTCCGTTGTCGAAGAATGCGTCAACAGCCTCTTGTAACATCCGCTTTTCATTTCGGAGGATCACCTCTGGTGAACGGAGTTGTATGAGTTTCCGGAGTCGATTGTTGCGATTGATAACACGGCGGTATAAATCGTTGAGATCGCTGGTTGCGAAGCGTCCCCCTTCAAGGGGTACGAGGGGTCGCAAATCCGGTGGGATGACAGGTATGACATCGAGTATCATCCATTCGGGTCGCTGTTCAGCCTGCACAAAATCTGACATCTGCTTCAGCTGCTTGGAGATTTTAAGCCGTTTCTGTTGGCTTGTCGTCTCTTCGAGTTCTTCGGTGAGTTCTTTAACTTTTTCTTGGAGGTCAATATTGCTGAGAATCTCACGAATGACTTCTGCTCCGGTGCCGGCGCGAAATTGTCCCCAGTGCTTATTGGTGTGTTCGACATATTCAACCTCGGTTAACACCTGTCCGACTTCAAGTGGGCATTCTGTGTCAGTTACCTCAACGACAATAAAGCCTTCAAAATAGAGGACGCGTTCAACATCACGGGTAGAGAGTCCGCAGAAGAGCCCGATGCGTGATGGGAGTCCCTTGAAGTACCATATATGGGAGACGGGTGCGGCGAGTTGGATGTAGCCGAGTCGGTCTCGACGGACGCGTTGCTGTGTGATCTCAACGCCGCAGCGGTCACATATCACGCCTTTGTGCTTAATGCGCTTATATTTTCCGCAGTTGCATTCCCAATCTTTTTGGGGTCCGAAGATAGCCTCGCAGAAGAGTCCTTCGGGTTCCGGGCGAAAGGATCGGTAGTTAATAGTCTCCGCCTTCTTGACCTCGCCGCAGTTGCAGGTGCCTTTCTCAGGGCAGTTAAAGGGTCCATCTGTAGCGTCAGCAGGTTTCCGATATTTGCAACTGGTTTCCTTCGCTGCGTCTTTTATCTGGTCAGGTGAGGCTATTTTTATGGAGATGCTGTCAAATGCCGTGTTCATCAGTGCTCCTTATGGGGGGTTATAAGTTACAAGTTATAAGTTATAAGTTAAGAGGTTTCTATTTAACCTAAAGTCTCTTACTTATGACCTCTTAACTTATAACCTACCACCTATTCTTCATCTGGGTCGAGGGATACGTGGAGTCCGAGGGTTTGGAGTTCACGGACTAACACTTTGAACGATTCGGGTGTTCCTGGTGGATCGGGATTGAGTCCCTTGACAACCGATTCGTAGATTTCTCTTCTGCCGAGGACGTCATCGGATTTGAGCGTGAGCATTTCTTGGAGCGTGTGTGCGGCGCCGTAAGCTTCCAATGCCCAAACTTCCATCTCACCGAGGCGTTGTCCACCGTGCTGTGCCTTACCGCCGAGTGGTTGTTGTGTGACGAGAGAGTAAGGTCCTGTGGAGCGGGCATGCATCTTATCTGCCACAAGGTGGTTCAACTTGAGGAAATAGACGTATCCGACTGTTATTTCCTGTGCAAACGGTTCGCCGGTTCTCCCGTCAAAGAGTATGCTTTTACCGGTCTCTTTGCTCCGTGCGGGTAGGTCGGTTTTAGCGAGTTCTTCAAAGACTTCGGCTTCGGTTGCGCCATCAAATACGGGGGATTCGACGCGGACACCAAGTTCGTGGCACGCCCATCCGAGGTGAATTTCCAAGATTTGCCCGACGTTCATACGAGATGGCACGCCTAACGGATTCAATACCAGCTCGACGGGTGTACCGTCAGGTAAGTATGGCATATCTTCAGCGGGCAAGATTTTGGCGACAACGCCTTTGTTGCCGTAGCGTCCTGCCATTTTATCACCGACAGAGATCGGACGTTTGCTTGCAACGTAGACTTTAACGCGCTTGATAACGCCGGGTTTGAGTTCATCACCCATCTCCAATTGCTGAAGTGCCTGTTCTTTTTCTTCGGTGTAAGCGGTTATCCGACCTTGTGCCATCTCTTCGATGCGTTGAATGTGTTCTCGGACTTCGGGATTCGTAACGCGGATGTCCGAAAACGCCAAGCTGCACGCTTTAGATGCTTTCTGATAGTCCGCGTTAGAGACGTATTCTCCGACCGATAGTGGAGATTTCGGGTCGAAAACGGCGGTAACGTGCCACACACTTTCAGTTTTTAGGTCTTTGGCAGTCTTGCTGAGTTCATCCAGTTCGTCTACAGTTAGTCGCTGTCCGGCAGTTACTGGGTTTGCGGGGAAATCGCTACGCGCCTTTTGATAATCGATATCGGAAAGTATTTGTCTCGGTGTGAATGGGCAGGTCGGATCAAAGACTTCCTTAATTTCCCAAAATGGGTCTGCTTGTAAATCGGGATAGATTTCACTGAAATTCTCCCATTCGATTTCAGAAAATTCTTCGTCTTCAAGGAAAAGGCATCGAGTCTCTAAGATTTCCCTGATGATAGCCTGCTCAAATTCTGTGCGCGTTTGGGTTTTTAATTCAGCGTCATCGTCGAGTTCATAGAATTCATAGTTATCGGGTTCGAGGTCATCGGTGAGCAGTACCCCGAATCGTGCGTCCACTGCAGCGAGTGCTTCGTTGAGATATTCGGTGTCCGATTCATCTTTGGTATCTTCGGCATCGGTGTGTGCGTCCTTGTGTAAAGCGATTGCAACGACGCTCTGATCGGCACCAATTAGTGAAATACCGGTGTGTAGGACCTGTTCACTTGTAGTTAGGTCTTCTTGGAGACTTATTTCAGTATTTCCGAGGAGCGGTTCACAAACCTGTCCGAAATATTCCTGCACTGCGGTGAGCATCCCCGGTGTTGACGCTTCGGATATTCCGATCTCTTCAAAATCGAAGTCCTCAGATTCATCATCGTTGTCGGGGTCTATGGATCCGTCGTCTGGAGCGTATGGGGTATACGGTGCTAATGTCGGTATTGGGTCAGGGACGCTCGTAACCCTGTAATGTTGCTCAGTTGTAAAAGCTTCGGCGGCGGTATCTTCCGTCACCGTGTAATACTCTTCTGCGATGGAGCCGTCGGTATAAGCGTCGAGCATCTCGGCAGTCAGTGTATCACCGGCATTCGCGAGCGGTTCGGAGTCCCCGACCCCTAAGAGTGGGTCTGTGAGTTCGCATCCGATGAGCGTATTGCGAATTTCTTCGATTCTTCGGCGGCGGATTGAGGTGGTCTGTTGTTGCCAAGTTTCCTCAATTTGCTTCCGTTTCGATTGGTATCGCAATTGGGTAGGATCGTTAGCTTTCCCTGCGCTGATGTCTCCCTGTTTCCAGTTGGCTTGCTGTTGTGTGGGATCGACTTTGCGTGAAAACACCTTGACATCAATAACGACTCCTTCAACGCCTGGGCGAACATAAGTGGAGGCATCGCGTACGTCTTTAACTTTTTCCCCGAAGATCGCTTGTAGGAGTTTCTGTTCGGGTCCGTATTCACTTTCACCTTTCGGTGTGATTTTCCCGACAAGGATGCTACCGGCTTTAACGACGCTCCCGATGCGGATAATCCCTTCTTCGTCGAGTTGGCTGAGTCGCTGTTCGCTGACGTTTGGTATATCGCGTGTAATTTCTTCTGGTCCGACCTTCGTTTCGCGCGCCTCGACTTCAAATTCCTCAATATGAATAGAAGTGAAAGTATCGTCCTTGATAAGCGTTTCACTGATAAGGATGGAGTCTTCGTAGTTGTGTCCACCCCAGGGCATATAAGCGCAGAGGATATTTCGCCCGAGTGCGAGTTCACCGTTTTCGGTAGAGGTGCCGTCAGCGATAACTTCGTCTGCTTTGACGGTGTCTCCGACTGCGACGATAGGACGTTGGTGGATACAGGTGCCGCTGTTGCTCCGCTTGAACGTTTGAAGTTTATAGACATCGTATCCCATCTCACTGAACGTATTTTCACCTTCATCGTGGTGGAGTGCTTCGCCTGTATAGATAAGTATTTCTTCAGCGGAAACACTTGTGACGGTTCCGGCGCGTTTTGCTGTGATGAGTGCGCCTGAATACCGTGCTGCGGGTCCTTCCATTCCGGTTCCGACGAGGGGTGCTTGTGGGCGGATGAGCGGTACGGCTTGACGTTGGTGGTTTGCGCCCATCAATGCGCGGTTTGCGTCTTCGTGTTCGAGGAATGGGACGAGTGCTGCGGAGATACCGACAATCTGCTGCGGTGCGACCCCGATGTAATCAATCTTTTCCATCGGAAGGGAGAGTACCTCTTCCCCACTACGGACCGGTAGTAGGTGTCCTGAAGCATCCGAATCATCGTTTTGTTTCACATTGCGCGGTATCGCTTTTGCTGCGATGCGGGCGTGGCGAACTGTGGGTACGAGTCCCTTATTCATTTCCTTAATCGCTTCTATAGTTTCCACCGATTCCTCTGCTGTATAAACGGAGTCTTCTTGATCTGCTGTGAGGTATTCGATGGTACCGATGGTGCCGTTTTCCACCTTATGATACGGTGTTTCTATAAAACCGTAAGGGTTTATGCGTCCGTAGCAGGCGAGTGAGACGATGAGTCCGATGGATGGCCCTTCCGGTGTTTCCAATGGGCAGACGCGTCCGTTATGTGTGCGGTGTACATCTCGAACGGCGGCGGTTGCTCTATCGCGATGGAGTCCACCTGGGCCGATGGCTGAGATACGGCGTTTGTGTGTCAATTCATCGAGCGGATTGATTTGTTGCATGAACTGCGACAATTGGTTTGACCCGAAGAATTCGCGAAGTGCCATCATAAGGGGTTTCGGGTTTACGAGTGAAGAGGGCACGACTTTCGCTATATCGCTGTTTGTGCTCAATCGTTCGCGGGTCGTTCTGCGAATCTGGAGTAGCCCCATTCTGAACTGGTTCTCCAAGAGTTCACCGATAACGCGAACGCGTCGATTTCCGAGGTGGTCGAGATCATCTATCGGTGCGAGTCCGTTATGTACATCAAGGAAGTACATAACGGTTGCAGCGATATCTTGGGGTCGCAGTGTGCGTAGTGTTTCTTCTGGCAGATCCCCATAGATGGGCGTATAATCCTGCGTCTGTTCCACTTTGCGTCCACTCGCCTCGTCTGGCGTTAGATTAAAGTACTGACAAACGCGCCCAAATTTTTGATTGAGTTTATACCTTCCGACGACGCCGAGATCATAGCGGTGTGCGTCAAAAAGCAGCCATGAGAGGTGCTTACGGGCATTCTCTGGACTGGGGCTATCGCTGGGTCTCAGGGCGCGGAAGATCGTCAGGAGTGCTGCATCCTGTAGGGTGTGGTGTGAATCGTAGTCTGCTTGTCGGTCATTTCCCAAGGTGTTACGCAGGAGTCCAATACGCTGACAGTCGTTTTCATTGAGTACTGTGATTGCTTCAACGCCGGCCTCTTTGAGACGTTCCAACTCGGTTTCGGTGAGGAGCGTATTTGCTGTCAGGAGTACTTCTCCGGTTTCTTGATGGGTAATGTCTTCAGCACAGACCCTATCCTGTGCGTTATCGGGTACGATCTGCTCAGCAGTGAACGCTTTTTTTCCGTATCGTGTGCGCGCCGCCTCATATTCTGAGTTGGTTAGGACCTGCCCGATTGTGAATTCACAGCCGCTGTTGTGGGTATCAATGACCCGTTGGAACAGTTCTGTTTCAAATCCTTTCCATTTTCTGCGGTGCTTTGTGCGTTCTTGATATGTCAGTTCTTGTCCGACTTCGAGGGGACAATCTTTCTCAGGTACTTTCGTAACGCGATAATACTTCTCGACCTCGATATCTGGATAATCCTTCTTCGCCTGTCGAAATTCTGCGGTGTCGAGTAAATCGCCCGGTTTAACCTGTATTGCGGGGGCTTCAACGGATGTAACTTCCCATCCGGCGAGTACGAGCCGCTCCGTCTTGGCATAGAGTTTCAGGATGTCTGCGTCTGTCTGCCATCCGAGTGCGCGGAGGAGTACTGTCGCAGGCAATTTTCTGCGTTTGTCGATTCGGACATAGATTTGGTCTTTGGTATCTATTTCAAATTCGACCCATGCGCCTCGATAGGGGATGATTTGCGCTGTCAGGGTACGTCTCCCCGTCGGTAAAGATTTTTCGAGAAAGATGACCCCTGGTGAGCGGTGTAGTTGGCTGACGATCACACGTTCGCTCCCATTAACGATAAAGCTGCCGTTCTCTGTCATTAACGGTATTTCGCCGAGATAGACATCTGATTCTCGGATATCTACGACGTGGGGTTCGTCGGCATCTGGGTCTTCTTCGCGCAATACGAGCATAATCCGTGCTGTGAGGGATACTTGATAGGTTACGCCGCGCGCGATGCAATCTTGTAACGTATATTTCGGTGTACCGAGGGTGTAATTGACGAATTCGAGGCTATTGGCTTCCGAAAAATCGCGAATGCCACTTTTAATGCCTTTCTCCGTATCTTCTTCGGGAAATATTTCCTTAAATACGGCTTGGAGGCCTGCATCTATGCGTTCATTGGGTGAGACATTTCTCTGTAAAAAGGCATCATACGAAAGTTTTTGGGTTTCTATAAGATTCGGGAGTTCTGTCCGAACTTCTGATTTGGCAAATGAGATTCTCGTGTTTTTCCGGTTGGACTTTTTGTTCACTGAATAGAGTCCCCCTATTTGGCGGTGGTTACGCAGCTTTTATAAATAGGTTTTGCGAAAAAGTCTGCCTCCCAGATACTTTTCCGTTTCAATATGGCGACATAGCATAGCATAACAGAATATTATACATTATTTTTTATGGAATGTCAAGAAAAAAATTGAAAAAATGCATTTTTTTCGTATTTTTTTAATAAATTGTGAAAAATATAGCAAATATTGTGTTGTGCCGATATTTTTTTTAAGCCGGTGCGGTTAGGAATGCAGATCGCATGAATCAACGGTATGAATGCCTTATAGGCATTCACCGGGGTGCGTACACCGCAAAACCGCACCTACCGGGCCTGGGTATGACAAATGAAATATTGACACCTCAAATGCTGTCTGCTATACTCAACAAGCAGATTGGAAGATTGGAAGAGGTGAATATGGGAACCGTTACAATGCCGCAACCTGTTAAAGCCGTCGTTGGTGTGCTGACAACGGACGCGTGCCTCCTGTCGAACGTTTATGCTGAACTTCGAGAGCGTCTCGGACCTATTGACTTTACAAGCGAGTTGATGCCTTTTACAAGTACCACCTATTATGAGACCGAGATGGGACCGAACATCCAGAGACAATTTATCAGTTTTGAAAGGCTCGTTGATGCCGGTACGTTGGCGGCACTGAAGTTGTTCACGAATACAGTGGAGCAAACATTCGCCTTAAAAAAGCCGGATGGCGCGGCGCGGCGCGTTAATTTAGACGCGGGTTACCTCTGCTTGGCAAAGTTAGTGCTGGCATCCACGAAGGATCACGCGCACCGTATCTATCTCTGTGATGGTATTTATGCAGAAATTACGCTCCGTTTTTATCGTAAAACGTTTCAGCCCTGGGAGTGGAGTTATCCTGACTACCGGCTTCCGACGTATATTGCTATCTTTAACCAAATTCGCGAAATCTATAAGGACCAATTAGAACATGCAGAAATTGTTTAAATCGGATCACTATTTTGTGTTCTCACCTACTACGAAAATAGTCTATTTTGTTGTTATTGTTCTCGTGTTGTGGACGTGTGCTATAGGCGGCGCGGGTGCCGAACCTGAGGCATCGGAGGCCCGCGCGCGTGCGCGAGATATCGGCATTCAGATCGGGACGCTTCCAACAGGTACGCACAATGCGATTACGGATGTCTCTGGCGTGAAAGTCGGACACGTTACCTTGAATGAAGGCGATTCGATTCGTACGGGTGTCACTGCTGTCCTTCCGAGTGATGATATCTGGACGGCGCGCCTATTCGGTGCGGCACATACCATCCACGGCAATGGCGAAGCGACCGGTATTGCGCGTATTAACCAAGCGGGGTGGGTTGAATCCCCGATTCTACTCACCAATACACTCAGTGTTGGTGCGGTTCATGACGGTGTTGTTCGTTACATTGTCAAACGGTATCCAGACAACAACATCGTGTTACCGATTGTAGCGGAGTGTTACGATGGTGGTCTGAACGACATCAGCGGTCTCCATGTCACAGCGGAACACGCGATTGAAGCGATTGAGAACGCGACCGATGGTCCCGTTGCTGAAGGCTGTGTCGGCGGTGGCACGGGTATGCGGTGCTACGGGTTCAAAGCCGGTATCGGCACGTCCTCCCGTGTCTTACCAGAAAATCGCGGTGGCTGGACCGTCGGTGTCCTCGTCAATTCCAACGGCGGCAGACGGCATCAATTGCGGATTGACGGTGTGCCTGTCGGTAGCGAAATCGCTGATCCGCCGAGCCCGACGAGAGACGGTTCGTTTATTATTGTTGTTGCGACGGATGCGCCGCTAACGCATCGGCAGTTAAAACAGTTAGCGATCCGTGCGACACATGGACTTGCGCGGACGGGTACACCGAGTACGGACGGTAGCGGCGAGTTCGTTATCGCGTTTTCGACGGCGAACATCTTTCCGAGCCGGACTGAAGCCGGTACCTTTCAGATTGAGATGCTCACCAATGGACGTTTAAGTTCGCTTTTTGGAGCCGTTATTGAGGCGACTGAGGAGGCGATCGTCAATTCGATGACGATGGCGACGACGACAACCGGACGCAACGGTAGAACGATGCGTGCGATCCCGTTAGCGGAACTCCGAGCGGTGATGAAGGCGCACGGACGTTAGCCCGTGCCAGCGAGTTTCGCGCCGGGTGCAAGTGCCTCTGGGACTCTCTCGTAGTGTGAAAATTCCAATGTAAACGCGCCCCGTCCCTGCGTCATCGAACGGAGGTGGGTCGTGTATTGGAATGTTTCTGATAACGGTATAAAGGCGTTGATGATGTCTCGCCTCAGTTGCGATGTGTTTGCTGTTGCGGATGCGTCTTGTGTGACGCTTTCATTAATATGTGCGCGACGCGAATTCAGGTCGCCGATCACTTTACCGACATGTTCATCAGGGACGGTGATGTGTATCCGCATAATCGGTTCTAAGATTAAGGGTTTCGCCTTTCTGACTGCGTTCTCAAAGGCGTGGATGGCTGCGGCTTCATAAGCGACCTCCGAGGAATCGGTTGGGTGATAGGAACCCCCTGTGAGCGTTGCCTTCACATCTTGCATCGGGTATCCGATGCGGGGTCCTGTTACCATTGCGCCCTCGAGTGCTTTCTCGATGGACGGGATGTATTGCCTCGGAATCTGTGTTTCGTCGGAGTTATCCTCAAACTGGAACCCTTCGCCGCGTTCTAAGGGTTCCACGGTGAGTTGTACATCGCCGTAGATACCTTCCTCATCGGTTTTATGGATGTGCTTTCCACGCGCTTCTGCTGTGGTACTTATGGTTTCACGATACGACACTTGGAGTTTACTCACCCGGGCGTTCACGCCAAACTCTCGGATCATTCTATCGGTCAAGATTTCGAGGTGGAGTTCACCCATTCCGGAGATGATTCGCTGTCCGGTTTCTTGGTCAATCCCTACGGTGAAGGTGGGGTCTTCGTCCATCAACTTTTCGAGTGTCTCTTCGAGTGCGTCTGCATCACTTGCGCGTTCAGGTTCAATTGCGATGGAGATAACCGGTTCGGGAAAAGTGATAGATTCTAACAGGATGGGTTCTTTCGGGTCTGTGAGTGTATCTGCGGTTTTCGTATCTTTAAGTCCGACGAGTGCGACGATGTCCCCGGCATAAGCGGCATCGGAGACCGCCTCTTTGTTGGCGTGCATTTGTAGAATGCGATTGACGCGCTCGCGTTTCTGAGAGCGGACGTTGTAGACTGCCTCGCCGCGCCTGAGCGTGCCAGAGTAGACACGGCAGTAGACGAGTTTGTCTACGGTTGGATGGCTCGCCACTTTGAACGCTAAGGCTGAGAAGGGAGCCGTGTCGTCTGCCGGACGTGTCACTTTATCTGTTTCGGCGGAACCTCTTGTGCGCTTGGAACGTCTGCTGTTAGCGGTTAGTTGTGGTGCTGCGCCTTCAATGGGTGGCACATCGACAGGCGATGGCAAAAAGTTAATGACTGCGTCAAGTAGCGGTTGGACCCCTTGGTTTTTTAGGGAGCTTCCACACAGCACGGGTACGAAAGCACCGTTTAGCGTCGCTGTGCGAATAGCCGTCAGTAATTCATCGTGTGTGATTTCTTCGCCGCCCAAGTATTTTTCGAGTAGTATCTCGTCTTCAACGGCGACAGTTTCAAAAAGATTTTCTCTTGCTGCTTCGACTTCATCTTGGAATTCGGTTGGGATTTCCGTTTCTGCGTATGTTTGTCCTTGGTCTGCTGGGTCCCAGCGGAGTGCCTTTTGTGTTACAAGATCGATAACGCCTTCAAATTCGGTTCCTTCTCCGATGGGGAGTTGGAGCGGTAGCGGATTCGCGCCCAACTGTTCTTTCATCATCTCTAAGACGCGTTCGTAATTCGCGCCGACTCTGTCCATTTTATTAACAAACACGATACGGGGTACATTGTAGCGATCGGCTTGTTGCCAGACGGTTTCTGATTGTGGTTCGACTCCGCCGACGGCGCAGAAAAGTGCGACAACGCCGTCCAGGACCCGTAAAGAGCGTTCTACCTCTACGGTGAAATCGACGTGTCCGGGGGTATCGATGAGATGAATTGCGTGTTTATTCCAGAAGCAGGTTGTTGCGGCGGCGGTGATCGTCACGCCGCGCTCGCGTTCCTGGACCATCCAATCCATCTCCGCGGTGCCGTCGTCTACGGCACCGATTTTGTGTTTTTTGCCGGTGTAGAAAAGGATTCGTTCGGTGGTCGTTGTTTTGCCGGCATCTATGTGTGCTGCAATTCCGATGTTGCGCACGTTTTCGATCGGATATTCGCGTGCCATTTTTTAAATTTTCCTTGCGGTTAATATAGGTGGTTTGTGTATTTGTGTTCCTTTTTCTGTGCCGCCTTCCACTTCGTTTCAGGCTACGTGCTAACGGGATGTCTGTAGAAGGCGGGGTTGCAAACCCCGCCTGCAACGGGGTAGGGTTGCAGGCTGTGCATCCTGCAATCTTTGTGTCCGGTTTACGTATCGTTGTTCCATTGAAGGACGACACCGAGCAGGCCGGGATTCCATTCCATAAGCAGTTGGTATGCTTTCGGTGCTTCTTCTCCAGGGATGCGGTGGCTAATCAACGGTGTAACGTCAAATCGTTTTTCAGCGATAAGTGTTAGCAGTAAGCGGCTGTCATCTTTAAGTGTCCAGTAGTTTGGAGAGGACTCTTGACGCGGACGTACGGCGTTGTGTGCGCCGTAAAGGATAAGTCCTTTTTTGTGTACGTCGCGATAGAAGTTCACCTTCGGTGTCTCTCCGCGTGTGCTTGCGAGGAGTACGAGGCGCGCGCCCCACCCTGCGACATCTAAAGCAGTACTGACTGCATCCGGGTGTCCGGTTGCCTCAATAACCACAACGGGTCCGTTGCCATCGGTAACGGCGTTTAGTTGTTCGGAGAAATTAGAATCTTCAGGATTGAGTGTGGCATCGGCGCCCATGCTTTTGGCGAGTTCGAGTCGGCTATCGGTGAGGTCTGCTGCGATGACCGGTAGCGCGCCACTGAGTTTCGAGAGTTGCAAGGCGAGTAATCCGATGAGTCCTTGTCCTAAAACGAGTGTCGCTTCTCCTAATTCGATGCGTGCCTTTCGGACCCCTTGTAATGAGATGGCACCGAGGTTAAAGAAGACCGCCTCTTCGGATGGCATGTCGTCGGATGGCACTTTTAGCAATCGGTTCGGTGCGGTTACGAAGTGGCTGGTGTGTCCTTGTGTTGAGGCGACGCGTTCACCGACTTTAAAGTTCGGGACGGCTTTTCCGACCTCTATGATGCTACCGATATTGCTGTAACCTGGGCGTGATGGGTAGCTCCCTTGTGCGTTTGGGAGTCCGAGTAAGAATGCGCGCTCCGTGCCGGGACTGATAAGTGTAGCGTCTGTTGCAACGAGTACTTCATCGTCTGCGATAGGTGGTAACGTAAATGTTTCCACGTCAACTTTGGCGCGACTGGGCCAGACAACACGTTGTGCTTGCATCAAAACGTGACCTCATATAATAATAAAAAACCTTGAATCTTGTAGGTTTGGTTGAACGGTGTCTTACTGAAAACCTCATAGAGAAACTGAACAGGCTAACAGCCTATTCTACAACAGGCTAACAGCCTATTCTACAAAAGAAGGATAGTTGTTTCTGTGCAGTATACTATAGAAACAACTATCCGTCAAGTGTTAATTTGCGAATCTGATAATAAAGCCCGATTCACTGTGTTAATTATCGGTCTGATCTGCGGGTGTCCAAGGTAACATAGTCGCCGCCGCGATTATCTGGCAGCCTGACGTAGAGGAGCACACGCCTCTTATCCTGCGCTTTCAGTTGCTCGGCGATGCGGGAATACGATTTAAGGTCATCAACTGGCATCCATTCCAATTCTTGGATGAGGTATCCGGGCTTGATGCCTTCTTTCTCTGCAGTGCTGCCGCGTTCAACTTGTGTGACAATAACGCCTTTTTCGCCCGGAGAATAGCCGTAACGCTCAGCAATTTCAGGTGTCAAGTCTTGGACCTGAAGTCCCGCCAAGGTTTCTTTTTGTTCCACTATTACGGGTGGTTCTTCATCTGATGAGAGTGAGGCGAGGGATTCTTCTGTGCGTCGTCCTAATTTAACTTTCAACTGTTTTTCTTCGCTGCCGTTTCGGATGACTGTTACCTTAACAGATTTACCGACCTTTGTTGCGCCAACAATATGTAGCAAATGATCTGGGTCTTGGACTTGTTGGTTATCAAAAGTAACAATAACATCTCCGCGTTGGATGCCTGCTTTTTGCGCGGGGCTTTTCGGACCGACGACTTCAACGAGCACACCGCGTGGCATATCAAGATTCAGTTTTTCTGCCAATTCATCACTCACAGGTTCCATACGAATACCGAGCCAACCGCGCTCTACTTTTCCATCTTCTATGAGTTGTGGTAGTATTTGTTGTGCGAGATTACTTGGGATAGCGAAACCGAGTCCGATATTTCCCCGGACCATGCTATTGGTGGCGATGAGAGTATTAATACCGACCAATTCGCCACGAATATTAATCAGCGCGCCGCCGCTGTTGCCTTGATTGATCGGGGCATCGGTTTGTATGAACTGTCCATAGCGGGTGAATCCAGTCCTGCCCTTCGCGCTCACAATACCGCGTGTCACGCTTTGGGAATAGTTCAGCGGTGTTCCGATCGCGATGACCCATTCACCGACTTCAAGCGCGTCTGAATCGCCGAAGGGTAGGATTGGAAGCTCTTTTGCATCGATTTTAATAACTGCTAAATCGCTGCCACCGACCACACTCCGTGCATCATCACGCCCGACTACTTCTGCCTCATACTCTTTGCCGTTTGATAGGGTTACCTTAATGACATCGGTACCCTCAATAACATGGTTGTTAGTGAGAATATAACCGTCGGGACTGACAATTACACCGGATCCAATACCTCTGGAAGGTGAAGGTCTTGGATTCGGAATAGGAATTCGTTCGGGGTCTTCAAAATGACGTCTGAATGGGAGTGGGATTTCGTCGCCGAAAAAGCGTCTCAATTGTTCTTCTTGCTCAGGCGTCAGTTGATTTCTTTCTGATATCACAATCCTATTTGGTATTGTTTGTGTTGTAATTTGCACAACGGCGGGGCGCGTCCGTTTGACTAAATCAATGAACGCCCGATTCGCCCGCTCCAGGTGCAGGAAATCTTCTGATATTTCAGGTGTATCGTTCGTTTGTCCGATTGCGGTTTGCATTGTCAACTCATCTGTACTCAAACCGATGACGAGTCCGGTGAGGACGATGAGTGCTGATAGAATCATAAGTACCCGTGTAGGTTTCTGGAATGTCTGTCTGAGTGTCATGGTATAACCTCCAATGTGATTAATTTTTTTAAGGAGTGTCCGAATCTCTGAGGGACCGGAACTGTCTCTTCGTATTTTTTGTGTTTGCATCATAAAGACACACCTATTAGAGAAAAAAGTTGCAAAAAAGTTGGAAAAATTTGGTGTATTTGAAATGGGATGGTGTAGGGCGGTTTTCGCTCATTCGCCACGTGAGATCCGATCTACATGTTCGCGGACGATATGTTCGGGGCTGAGTTTTATAAAGAGCCATGTTCCGGGCACAAGAATAACAAGGACACCGACAATAATATCGTCGAATCGACCGATGATCGGCAGAAAATCGAAATCGAGCGGATTAATTAAATAGAGGATAGCGAAAGCGATAGCGAATAATTCGGCGCAGATAAAGATCGCTTTTCGATAGATCGGCACGCGCTCATCGTTAAACAGCCGCCACGCCAGTTTAACGAAATTTGGGAAATGGAGGAGTAGGCGGAAAAGACGGAAAGAGCCGAGTCCTTTACCACCAAAGAAAAAAGGGTTCATCATAATATAACAGTTTACCAAAACTGCCTTTTATATGCAAATCAATTTTTAAAAATTAGGGTTTTAGGAATTATGAGGTTTGTTCTTGACCCTTTGATTCTTTTCTGGTATAATACTTTCCGCAAATAGTATAAGCCAAATAGTAAGGAGACATTATGGCAACACAAAACGCGCGCTCTGCGAAACAGATCGCAGCGCAGCTGTATACCGTTAGAGAGTTTACCAAGACCGAAGCCGATATTGCGGAGACGATGAAAAAGGTTCGACAGCTCGGATATGAGGCGGTGCAATGCTCCGCACTCGGTCCGATTGAACCGGCAGCACTGAAAAACATCGTTGATGGCGAAGGTATTCGCATCATAGCGACACATACCGGTTATGAACGGATGCGCGATGAACCGCAAGCCGTCATTGATGAACATCAATTGTGGGGATGTAAGCACGCCGCAATTGGCGGGTTGCCCGGTGAATACCGTACAGCTGAAGGGTATGCGAGGTTCGCGAAGGAAGCCTCCGAAGTCGCTGCCCGTCTCGCTGAAGGTGGTTTGACTTTTTCCTATCACAATCACAGTTTCGAGTTGGAACGTTATGACGGACGGACAGGGTTGGAAATTCTGTATGCCGAGAGCGATCCGCAGTATTTTAAGAGCGAGTTGGATACGTATTGGATTCAACACGGTGGTGGTGATCCGACAGCATGGATTCGTCAGTTGAAAGGACGTGCCGACATCATCCATCTCAAAGATATGGCGATGCAAGGTTCCACGCAACGTTATGCTGAAGTCGGCGAAGGTAATCTTAATTGGCCGTCCATTTTAGATGCGTGTGTCTATGCGGGTGTGGAATGGTACATCATTGAGCAGGATACTTGCTATGAACGCGATCCATTTGAGAGTTTAGGCATTAGTCTGAACAACTTGAAGGAGATGGGTTTTGCGTAGTCGCGTAGATGAGAAGCGATATTGAGGAGGGCGGGTTCCCCGCCCCCTACCGAAGGAGACACATTTTTATTTGACTTTCAATGTGACTTATGATACAATTAAGTGGATTCTTCTGTTAATAACGGGGCGTGGCGCAGCCCGGAAGCGCGCTTGAATGGGGTTCAAGAGGTCGCTGGTTCGAATCCAGTCGCCCCGATTTCTGATATGCAATCCGGTTTGCCAGTATTGTGACCGTAAACCGCGCAATCAATGGCAAAGAGAGGAGGAGTAGTTGTAGTGAACAAATCGTGCATTAATGTTGGTATCTTAGGCTGGGGTACCGTCGGTACCGGTGTTTCTAAAATTTTATTGAACCAGAATGCCCTTATTGCTAAAAATAGTGGCGTTGAATTATCTGTAAAAAAAATCGTTAAACGGACGTTGCCGGCGGCGCGGGAAGGCGTTGAGCTCCCGGCGGATTGCCTGACAACGGACCCGACAGAGGTCGTTAACAATCCTGATATTGATATTGTCGTTGAGCTCATCGGCGGCGTTTCGGAATCCTATACACTTATCAGCCGTGCGATCCGAAATGGTAAGCATGTCGTCACAGCGAATAAAGCCCTCCTCGCCGAACGCGGTGCTGAATTGTTCCAACTCGCTGCGGAATATGGCGTAAGTCTGAATTTTGAGGCGAGTACTGCTGGTGGTATCCCGATCATTAAAACGCTGCAGGAGAGTTTCGCGGGGAACCAGATCCACTCGCTTTACGGTATCGTGAACGGGACGTGTAACTACATCTTGACAGAGATGCATGAGCGGAGTGTCGATTTCTCGGATGTTCTGAAAGCGGCACAGGAGTTGGGATATGCGGAAGCCGATCCGACACTTGACGTTGAAGGCATTGATGCTGCGCAGAAACTCATCCTTCTGATTGCGCTTGCCTACCGAAGTAATATTTCCGTATCGCAATTCTATGTTGAAGGCATTACCGAGATCACGCAAAAGGAGATTCAATACGCGCGCGAGCTCGGTTATGTGATTAAGTTGCTCGCTATTGCGAAACTCGGTACGGGTAACCGTGTAGAGGCGCGCGTGCATCCGACGCTCGTGCCGGAGCGTAGCCTGTTAGCGAATGTTGGTGGCGCGTTTAATGCGGTCTGCGTTATCGGTGATGCGGTGGGTCCGACGCTCTTTTTTGGACAGGGAGCCGGTGAGATGCCGACGGCGAGTGCAGTTGTTGCGGATATTATTGATGCTGCGAAATCTGTGCAGCAAGGTGTGAGTGCCTCAATTTCGCGGGCATGGCTTGCCGGTTCACAATCGGAAGTCGATGTTTCACCGATTGACGATATAGAGACGCGTTACTACCTGCGTTTCGTGGTGGCTGACCGTCCTGGGGTTCTTGCCAAGATTGGTACGATCTTAGGGAATTGGCAGATAAGTATTGCCTCTGTTATCCAGAAGGATCCACACGGTATGGAGACTGTGTCGCTCGTGATGCTGACGCATCGTGCGCGAGAGAAGAACATGAAAGCGGCACTTGCAGAGATCCATACACTTGAAGCCGTGAAGGGGGAGACGAAACTTATTCGGATTGAAGAAGATGTCGATTTTTAATGTGTCGTTAACGTTTGGGGTATGACTGCGTATTATCAGTTTATCCTTGTATTGCAAGGAAAACCTAAGCCTGCCTGACAGATTTGAGGATCCAATGAAAATAAAAGAAGATGTCAGAGATACGTTAGTGTTCGATATGAAAGACCTTCGACATGAGGATTTCAAAGAATTTGAAGCACTTGTGCCGCCTGCGTCCCTTGATTTGGCGTATGAAGAGTTAGAATTCGTTGAACTGTTGTCCTGTGTGGTCCAACTCTTTCGTCAAGGGAACGACAATGTCTATGTAGCGGCTGATATTGAGACGAAGATTTCGGTGGAATGCCGACGCTGTATCCGTCCGTTTGAGGTCGATATAACGACGACGCTTGAATTGTTATTCGCTGTGGGTAGTGAATCGTTAGAACAGAGAGAAGCGGATGAGCGATATTACGATGGAGAGATCTTAGATGTCTCGGAAGATGCGCGGCAGGCACTTGTCCTTGAGATGCCGACATGGCCGCTCTGTTCTGAGACCTGCGAAGGTCTATGCGCGACGTGTGGGGCGGAACTTAATATTGAGGCGTGTTCTTGTGAGACAGCGGATGAGTCCCCGGTCGTCGATTCTAATCCGTTTTCGGTATTGTCAAAGATGATGGAAAATAACTAAGTACTTAGAAAATTTTTAAGGAGATGAAGCATGGCGCATCCAAAGCGGAAAACGTCAAAATCGAAAAAGAGAATGCGGCGGAGCCATCACGCGCTCCACGACAAAGCGACGAGTGTCTGTTCATATTGTGGCGAGACAATCGTTTCGCATCGTGTCTGTTCGGAATGTGGACATTACAATGGACGGCCCGTGTTAACAAAATCCACCGACGAGGCGTAGGTGAAGTGTCGGTTCGGAAGACCGACATGGATTGTAGGGTTGGGTAACCCAACCCCTACCGCCAAAGACTTCAAGAGAGAACTAATGACGCAACTTCGACATGCAACCATCACAGGAACGGGTTCTTACCTTCCTGAACGGGTTGTCACCAACTATGACCTTGAGAAGATGGTGGATACAAGTGACGAATGGATTCGTCAACGCACAGGTATCGTTGAACGACGTATCGCTGATGACGATGTCGCCACCTCTGATCTTTGTGTGAACGCTGCACGCTGGGCGATAAAGAACGCGAATATTGATCCGCTTGATATTGAGATGATTCTCGTTGCGACCGTTACACCTGACACGTTTTTTCCGTCAACGGCGTGTTACGTCCAGAAGGGCATCGGTGCAAAAAACGCTGCTGCGATGGATGTGTCTGCGGCGTGTGCCGGTTTCCTTTACGGATTGGATTTAGCGGATGGCATGATTAAATCTGGTCGCTATAATACGATTCTTGTCGTCGGTGGTGAAATTTTTAATAAGATTGTTGACTGGGATGATCGGAGTACATGCGTCCTGTTCGGAGATGGTGCGGGTGCTGCGGTTGTACAAGCGACAGATGAACCGAAGGGAATCCTTGCGTCTTATATCGGCTCCGATGGCGACTATGCTGACATTGATTTACTTGGAATCCCGGCTGGTGGATCCAGAATGCCGATTACCCCAGAGGTGATCGACCAAAAGAGAGACAAGCTTCAGATGAATGGTCGAGAGGTCTTTAAACTCGGTGTGCGGCTTATGCCGGAAGCTGCGCAGCGCGTTCTACGTGAAGCAGATGCCAGCGTTGAGGATATTGACCTATTGATCCCGCATCAGGCGAATTTGCGGATCATTGAAGCGGTCGGCGATAGGCTCGGTGTGCCGCGTGAGAAGGTCTATGTTAACGTTGATAGATATGGGAATACCTCGGCAGCAACGGTAATCATTGCTTTAGATGAAGCGATCCGTGAGGGACGTGCGAAACCGGGGGATTTGCTGCTGTTTGTGACTTTCGGTGCGGGTTTAACATGGGGCAGTACACTTTTACGGTTGTAGCCGTTAGCAATCAGCAAATAGCAAAGAGGTGTTTGATTTAATCAGAAACCTCTTAAATGCTGAAAGCTGACAGCCGAGAGCCATTCATAGAAGAAAATGACACAATTGGCATTCATTTTTCCAGGACAGGGTTCACAACGGGTCGGCATGGGTGCGGAATTGGCGCGAGCCTATCCAGTCGCTAATGCCGTCTTTCAAGAAGCCGACGCAGCGCTTGGACGTGCCTTGAGCGAACTCTGTTTTGAGGGGCCCGAAAATACCTTAAAACAGACCGAAAATACACAACTGGCGATTTTGACCTGCAGTGTTGCGACGTTAGGTGTCCTAAAAGAGCTCGGTATTGCCCCCGATGCAGTCGCTGGGCATAGTCTCGGCGAGTATTCTGCACTCGTCGCGGCGGGCGTTCTTGAATTCGCTGATGCGTTGCGCTTGGTAGACGCACGCGCGAGTCTCATGGCGGAAGCAGGGGAAATACAACAAGGCACGATGGCTGCAATCCTCGGAATGGGCACAGCGCAACTGCAACACCTCTGTGCCGAGACCGAAGGGGTTGTGAATATCGCCAATTACAATTGCCCCGGTCAATTGGTAATTTCTGGAGAAGTGGAAGCTGTCAATCAGGTCGTTGAACTTGCGAAAGCCGAAGTTGGTGCGAGACGGTGTCGCCTTTTGCCGGTAAGTGGTGCGTTTCATTCGCCGCTCATGGCACCCGCGCAACAGAAATTCGGTGCTGTGCTTGGTTCGGTAACATTGCATCCGCCGAAAGTCGCTATCGCTATGAATGTAACGGGTACGTTTGCGACGGATGTGGACGGTATTCGGCAGCTCCTATTTGAACAGATAACACAACCTGTACAGTGGGAGCAAACGTTAAAGACTATCGAAGAGACCGGTATCACGCATTTTATAGAAGTTGGACCGGGAAAGGTGTTGTCCGGCTTAGTGAAACGGACACTTCCTGAAAGTGGTGCTATGAACGTTGAAGACGTTAAAACGTTGTCCGTTGTAGCGGATGAATATGGAGATCGCGGATAAAATGGATGGGACATCGGAACGGAGTGCTTTTAGAGGGGATATGTTGAGCGGTAAGACGGCAATTGTTACGGGTGCATCGCGCGGTATTGGCGCAGCGATCGCACGTAGGCTCTGCGAAGCGGGTGCGAATGTCGTTCTCTGCTCACGCTCTGCAGAATCTGTCGCACAGATTGCTGATACGTTACAGGGTGAAGGTTACACGGCGTTTTCAACGGCAGCCGACATTTCGGAAAAAGCGGATGTTGAATCCCTAATCGAAAAAACGGTTGAGCAGTTTTCGGGAATTGATATTCTCGTGAACAATGCGGGGATTACGCGTGATATGTTGCTCATGCGCCTCAAAGATGAGGATTGGGAGGCGGTGTTACAGACAAATTTAACCGGCACGATGTACTGTACGCGTGCTGTTCTACGTCCGATGATACGTCAAAAGGGCGGGCGAATTATTAACATTTCGTCGGTTGTTGGATTAATGGGGAATGCGGGGCAAGCGAATTACGCTGCAGCGAAGGCTGGCATCATTGGGTTGACGAAGGCGACTGCGAAAGAGGTCGGTAGCCGTGGTATCACGGTGAACGCCATCGCTCCCGGTTTCATTACAACAGACATGACGGCACAGATACCAGAAAAAAATCAGGAACAACTGCTTGAACTGATTCCGTTACGGGCGTTTGGATCCCCAGAAGACGTAGCAGATGCTGTCTGTTTTTTGGCATCGGACGCTGCGCGCTATATCACCGGCCAGGTCCTTCAGGTTGACGGTGGCATGGTGATGTAATTCAGAAATGAGAACCGTTTATTTTCAAATGGTATGACAACTGTAAACTTTAAAAAGGAGCTTAGAGAAACGCTTATGGCAACAAATCAAGAACGCCTTATCGAAATTATCGCTAAACAACTCGGTGTTGACGAAGGAAATGTTACACCGGATGCGTCTTTTATGGAAGACTTGGGTGCTGACTCGCTTGATACAGTTGAGTTGGTCATGGCACTTGAAGAGGAATTCGACATCGAAATCCCGGATAGTGATGCGGAGAAGATTCAGACTGTTCAAGATGCGCTGAGTTATCTTGACGAGCACGTATAGATTTTAGTTATCAGTTGTCGGTTGTCAGTTTTCAGTTAAGAGGTTCTCGTTTAAAACGTTCTCTTTTAACGGATAGCCGATGACTGACAGCCTGCATAGCAGGCGAACCCATAATTATATTTACTAAAAAAGGATCGGTCTCGTGGAGCGTGTAGTTATTACAGGAATCGGTGTTGTTAATGCGATTGGCAACACGAAAGAAGAATATTGGGATGCGCTTGCCATCGGCAAAAACGGAATCGGACCTTTAACCTATTTTGATGCCTCCGAGCACCGCACCCAAATTGCCGGAGAGGTAAAGGGTTTTCAGGCGGAGCAGTACCTGGATCGTCGCGCTGCGTCGAGGCTTCCGCTTTTTATTCAGTACGCGCTTGCGGCTTCAATTATGGCGCGTGAGGATTCGGGTCTGGATCTTGATAAAGTTGATCCTTATCGGGCGGGAGTTCAAATCGGTTCTGGCATCGGTGGTATCGGGGTCCTTGAGGATAACGCGAAAACGCTTGCCGAAAAGGGTGCGAAACGCGTTAGCCCGTTTCTCGTGCCGTACATGATTATTAACATGGCGGCTGGGCAGATCTCGATCCATTTTAATCTCAAGGGTCCCAATTCTACGTCCGTCACGGCATGTGCGAGTGCGAACCATTCTATGGGGGATTCGTTTCGTATCATTCAGCGTGGTGATGCGGATGTCATGTTCACAGGCGGTACGGAATCGGCGATTACACCGTTAGCGTTTGCTGGTTTCTGTTCGATGCGAGCGATGTCGGCGCGGAACGACGAACCTGAACGCGCCTCGCGTCCGTTCACGAAAGACAGAGACGGTTTCGTGATGGGTGATGGTGGCGGTGTGCTTATCTTTGAGTCGCTATCGCACGCCCAAAAACGTGGTGCGCATATCTATGCGGAAGTCATCGGTTACGGAATGACTTCGGATGCGCACGATATGGTGAGCCCACCAGAAAACGGTGAAGGTGCGACGAAAGCGATGGAGTTCGCGCTTCGGGACGCTGGGTTATCGTTAGATGCTGTTGACTATATCAACGCGCACGGTACCTCTACACCGATCGGAGATGTCGCTGAAACGAACGCGATTAAGTCGTTGTTCGGTGATCGCGCGTACAAAATTCCTGTCAGTTCTACCAAATCGATGGTGGGTCATCTGCTCGGCGCAGCGGGTGCTGTGGAGCTTATCGCTTGTTTATGTGCGATGGAAAAGGGGTTCCTGCCACCGACGATCAACTACGATATGCCAGACGAAGCCTGCGACTTGGATTACGTCCCGAATGAGAGTCGTGATGCGAACATTTCGGTTGCCCTTACCAACGCATTCGGCTTCGGTGGACACAACACCTCTATTGCGCTTCGTAAATTTACAGGTTAATCAGAGGCAGTAACTTTTCGTATTAATAGGTTCTATGCCCAGGAAAATACGACAACTCATCTCGGATTTGAGAAAAGCTGGATTTAGAAATACCGGCGGAAAGGGAAGTCACAGGACCTATGAACATCCCAAAGGTTCAATAGTTGTTATTTCTGGAAACCTTGGTGAAGATGCTAAACCTTACCAAGAGAAGCAGGTTAAATTAAAGATTGAGGAATCTCAAAGATGAGCGAAAGTGCAAAATACATTAAGATTGTCGAATGGTCAGATGAAGATGAATGTTTCATCGGATATTGTCCCGGAATTATCGGGCCGTGTTGCCACGGCGATAACGAAGTAGAAGTTTTCGGACAATTATGTGAGATCGTTGACGAGTTGTTAGCACACGCCCAGAAAAGAAATAAGCCTCTCCCACAGCCGACTGTCGGTCGGAATCTTGAGGAACTTTTATTGAGTGCCTGATCAGTTTGTGGCATTCACGAATCGCCGGGGTTCAGCCATGTTGCTACCAACTGCCAACGCTATGCACTTAGCCTACATCGGTTTCGGAAGCAACATCGGCGACCGACTGGCATACATCCAGAAAGCACTCCATGGCTTATCGGAAACGGAGGGGATCACTGTAAAAAAGGTTTCCTCCGTTTATCAAACCGACCCTGTCGGATATGAGTCGCAGGCGAGATTCCTAAACGGTGCCGCCGCAATTCAAACCGACCTCCCTCCGTTATTCTTACTACACACCTTGAAAAACACCGAAACCGAAGTTGGTAGACAACACCGTATCCGATGGGGTCCCAGAGAGATTGATTTGGATATATTAATCTATGGCGACCTATGCCTTGAGACCGAGAAGCTCGTCATTCCGCACCCTGAGATGCATCTCCGTCGTTTCGTATTGGCACCCTTAGCAGAGATCGCACCTGACCTTGTACACCCAGTTTTGAAAGCGCGCGTTCAAACCTTGCTTGAACGTCTTGATGATGATAAATTCGTTTTGAGGAGAAAAGATTGTCTTCGGATGGACTGACTGCAAGCCTATTATTCAAAACACTTGGTATTAAAACATCTATTCTTTCTTTAATAGAAATCTTAAGAAGCACCTTCAGGCGGCAACATACGAATCATTTCTTCTGCCATAATCTTTCCTCCTGCCTCCCCTGTTCTACCAGCGAATTCTCCGTACTTACTCCAGTCTATTGGTGATGCCGATTCCACTAGGCGTCTCACGTTATCCCAATTCATACCTATTCCCTCGCTATAACTGCGCATAAAAATGTATGCACCAGTATGAGCCCATGCTACCAGGCCCGAGAGGTCAAGGAGTTTATATTCGAAATCTCTACGACCTTTGGTATCAGGATCATCAAGTTTGTAGATATCTGACCACTCTTCTTCGAGGACATCAGCAATTATTGTCCAAAACCGGGACATGATTTCGATCTTTTGATCAACATTTAAGTCTTGAACGTCTCCAATCGAAAACAGACGCTTAACCTGCTTGGCAACGCTGTGAAGGGCGAAAAGATGTTCGCGTCCTCTTGTTGTCCGTGTAATTCTCCCTTTGAACGGACTATCTGACTCTTCATTGAGCCCCCATCCAACTTGTGCTTCCTCTTTGTCCTCTAAATATGCTGCCAGAGGTCTAGGTACTCCCTTTTGAGAATTATTGACGACAAGAAATTCTCTCTTTTCATCTTCAACAGTGAGATCAGGAAGAAGAATGAAAGAGATGTCACGTACATCCTCTTCGGATTCATACAGATGTATAAAACCTCCTAGACGATGCTGACCGTCGATAACCGCAGCCTTTCCTTGTATTATAAGCTTCCCTGAATTTTGCCCCTGCCCTTCAGGTTGAAATTGCCAGGTTCCGCGTCCAGAGAGAAGGACCGGTGGTACTACACTGTTAGGGTTTTCTTTGAGAAATTTGGCGAAGGTTCTCATTCTATATCGTGAACCTGGCCTCTGATAGCCAGGATCTTCAGGCTCATTAAGATAATTTCCACCGCTAGACTCAAGAACAGGAACAAAAGTCACGTTTTTAATTTTGTCAGAACCTATTGTACCAAATAAGTACTTCTGGCTTCCTTGAGTTTTTTGGATGACTCCAGGAATTGTACCGAATCCGGTAGTTTCGTTGTTCATTATTTATTTAACTCCTTTCAACTTGGAGGTCTGGGATACGGGATAGCACGACTACAGTAAAAGAGTAGTCATTTCGATATTCAAATAACCATTCACTCCGTTGATGCAATTCTACGGAGGGTTCATCATTGCGAAAGTCCCAACAAATTACGAGGTTCACTTGATGATGAGGGTGGTCATGTTCAAAGAAATTCTCGAAGTAATACTCTAATTCTACTGCTGCAAACTGTACCGGAACATCCACTTCTTCTATTTGGTATGAAGCTATTGCATCTATTCCCGCACGGGCTGTGTATTCCCACAAGATAAACTCATGAAACGGAAGTGCATAAAAGGCTTCTAGCTTGCATAGTAAAACAAGTACTTCATTCTCATTCGAGGGAACGACCATCACTGGTTTGCCATTAAAAATGATTCTATTTTCGGTCTGTGCTCTTTTCTGCCTTTCCTTCAGATTACTTGCTGCCTTGGTTTGTTTTTTACGCTGTACATTTTGCTTGTAGGTTAGGAAACAATCTAACGTAGTAACTGAAGCTAGAGTTACTTCAACACAGTTAAGCAACTCGTTAATGATATTAGTTGTCGAATTTCCTTTGAAAATAGCCTGATTCAGTTTTTGGCTACTTATCTCAACAATCCAGCGAAAATCCTCACGTTTTCTAGTCAACCAGTTCTTTGGTTTCGGGACAAGTGGTCCGAACGTAGTGTATATCTCATTATCCTTAAGTGATGGAGAGGTGTGAAAACTAGCTTGCCCTATATAATCTCTGTTTTCACCGCACAAGTTTGTCTGAGTAGTGAAACTGTCTTTGGATACTAATTTAGCCTCATAGCGGTTCCCCGGGTGGATTAATACCTCTGTCCCAAATACTATCCAACGGATGCAATACTGGCAGTCTGCGAAATCTGGCGACCCCAACCAAGTGTTTTCCAAAACATAAGAGAGAATGCTAGATTTTTTTTGTATCTCTGGTGGTGTAGAGTCGGACTGCCAAAATCCCCTGAGAACCAAGGGAAATTCAGTGTTTTCCTCTGAATTCTGAAGTGTAATCAAGTTTGAATGCAGGGGATCCTTGAGGATGTTGGAGGTATCACCTATGAAGTATTTTCCTGCTTGGTACAAAGAAATAGCATCAGAAAAAAAGATTTCCTCTAGTGAACCATCAAATAATCCTAGAATGTCACCATCAGAAACATCAGAATCGAAGTCGATCCACACATCAGTTCGGCCGGTACTATCGAAGGTAAATTTAAAGGTCCAATTGCATGGCGGCATACGATTGATGAGTTCCACGATCCGTAGTGGGTTAGAGTTATTACTATTCAGGTGCTCGGAAATTTCATAACGGGTTCGCCGCAGATTTAACTCAATCATCTATCCTCTCAATTTCATATTTTGCCATCTGCTTCATGCTTTCTTTACGAATTCGGAACCGAATTCCCTTAAAGGTACCAACATTACTTTTTCTTAGTTCTTCAAGAGGTTCAGCTAGTGATTTTGCAGAGATGTAAAGTTGATACTCAACACCTGTCCTCACCTTCCGAACTCGCAGAATAGGAGTATATCCCCTAAATGTTAAAATGACATCGGGTTCGGACACAATTTCAAGTTCTATCCATCCCGTGCTAACTTTTAATGAAGGAAGAACGATTAAATGCCTCGGACTGTGTAAATAATGTGAGTTTGACATAAGAATTTTAAAAAATAATAGCGGACAAATCGCCCATTTTATCACTTACGGTTTTCTCAAAATTTAGAAGAAAATAAGAATATCACGAGTATATCCCTGGAAGTCCTTAGGGAAACATGAGCTAAAAAATGACGAATCTCACCTCTTTGGGGAAATGGCCTGAGGGTGATTTTTTTCTTCAAATATTTTTAAGATATTATACCTTATTTTTCATTAAGAGGCAAGTTTTTCTGCATTTTTTACGTTATCATATAAAAATGATTGGTAATGCCATATTCAGCCAATAGTGTCAACCAAATTTCATAATCTCGCGCGGAAAGAAACCATATACATTAGACTTTTACAACGTTTAAGGAAGACTATGAACATCAGGACTTATGCAGCACCTTTTGCTTGCAAGGTTTCTAGCGAAAACACCTCACCAGGTGTGTGAAACGTAGGACGGCATTTAAAAATTGCGTAAGTCCTAAACATGTTGCCCTTCCTTATAGGGCTAAATTTTCTTATAGACTTCCGCGCCGCAATCTGATATAATTTCTCCAATCAAGGAGGCGGAAAAATGAGATGGTTTGAAACTCGCGGTCCGGTCTATCCTGAGGATAACTACATCGTTGCACGGAGAGATGAACTTTCAGATTTTGTCAAGCGGATAGAGAGAGGCAGATATATCGTCCTCTTTGCGCCGCGTCAGACAGGCAAAACTTCCTTCTTCCGAAACGCGATTGATGTCTTTGAAAATCGAGAAAGTGCCTATTTCCCAATACAGCTTAATTTTGAGGGATACGTAGATAGTGATGCCAACACTTTTTACCGATCTCTTGGCAAAGAAATTTGTAAAGAAATTTGTAAAGTCTTTCAGAAACGTGGGGAGAATCCGTCCGATAAGCTTAGCAGTTATTTGGCGACTGTCGAAATAACCGAGTCTGTTTCGATGCGTGAGTTTTTTGAAAATATAGGAAATTTGCTTGAAGACCAGCGGTTTGTTATGGTTATTGATGAGTTTGATAGCATTCCACGGGATGCTATCAGGGGGTTTCTGCACTCGTTTCGTCAGATTTACCTATCTGGACGGAATCGGTGTCCACACAGCATAGGCATCGTCGGTGTCAAGAATATCACACAACTCAACTATGACCGTTCCATCTCTCCGTTTAATATACAAGACGAATTTAAATTGCCCAATTTCACGCCTGAACAGGTGGAAGAGCTGCTTTCGCAATATACAGATGAGGTCGGACAACCTTTCACATCGGAAACGGTTGCAGCGATTCACAAACAGACTGGTGGACAACCTGTGCTTGTCAATCGGTTTGCACAAATTCTTACTGAGGAAATGGACATCCCGAAAAGCGAACCGATTACGATGAAACATTTTTTGGAAGCCCACGCGCAGCTCCTTCGCGAACGCAACACGAATATTGATCATCTGGTGACAAATGTCCGCAGAGACCGACGATTTGAGGCATTCCTTATGAAAATCGCCTCTTATGATGAAGGCGTGGACTTCAACTTGGACAGTGACCTTATCAACGAGCTTGCGACTTATGGTGTTATTGCTGAAGGTGCTGACGGTATGTGTGAGATTGTTAACCCGATTTATCAGTACCGTATCCTTCGGGCATTCAGACCGATAGTGAATGGACTGGAGCAGGAATATTTGCCAGAGGATAATCGCGCAGAATTTCAGGATTATCTCACCTCAGATGGACAGATTCAGATGGCAGCACTCCTTGATAACTTTCGTGATTTTATCGCCCGTGTAGGTTTCAGAATTCTACAAGTACCGGATACGCCACAAGAATATGTCGGACAGCATCTGCTCTTTGCCTACCTTGAGCAGTTTGTCCAGAGCGTGGGCGGGATTATGTATCTTGAGGTGCGCACAGGGCGCGGTAGAATGGATATCCTGATTCTCCACAGAAACCGAAAATATATCGTTGAAACAAAAATTTGGGGTGGAGAAAGTCGGTATCAAGCAGGTAAAGCGCAACTCGCAGCGTACGTCAAATCCGAGGGTGCCGAGGAAGGGTACTACGTTGTGTTTGACCATCGCAGTGCGCCGGAGCCTTGTGTGGGAACAGAGACGATAGATGAATTGGCGATTCGGAGTTACGTGATTCCTGTGATTCAAGAACGTCCTTCAGATTGATTCGGTTTCGGTTCCAGTCCCTTTGAAAAACTTGCAATTCTGGCTTGTGTGTGGTATAATTTTTAACGCATCAACCCGTAGTCCGAAGAACAGACATCCCACAAATGCCAAAGGAGTCTCGCCGCAGAATTATACATAAAACATGAACATCCATGAATACCAAGCCAAACAAATTTTAGAATCCCACGGTGTCAGGACACTCCCGGGTGAAGTCGCTGAAACACCGGAGGAAGCGGAAGCTATTGCTAAGGAACTCAATTTTAGCAGGTGCGTTGTCAAGGCGCAAATCCATGCTGGCGGACGTGGGAAAGGCGGCGGTATCAAACTCGCAAACTCGCCTGCCGAAGCCAAACAGCACACCGAAACGCTCATCGGTATGCAGCTGGTGACACCGCAGACAGGTCCCGAAGGAAAACGTGTCCGAAAAGTGCTGATCGCTGAAGCCGTAGAAATAGAGAAAGAGTACTACCTTGCGATATTGCTTGATCGAGAAACGTCGCAACTCACGTTAATCGGCAGTGAAGAAGGTGGTGTGAATATTGAGGAGGTCGCGGCGGAAACCCCCGAAAAGATCATTAGGACACAGATTGATCCCGCCTTCGGTTTAACCGAATTTCAAGCGCGACAGTTCGCCTATCAACTCATTACCGACCCGACTTACCGTCCGATTATTCCGAACGCTACCGTGCTCATTTTATCGCTTTATAATGCATTCACCGGTTGTGACTGTTCATTGGTAGAGATCAACCCGTTGGCAATCCTAAAAAAGGATGACGGGTTAGACATTGTTGCACTGGATTCTAAGGTAAACCTCGACGATAACTCGCTCTGGCGACACCCGGACATCGCCGATATGCGTGATCCTTATGAAGAAGATCCGAGTGAGCTGGAGGCGAGCGAATCCGGTTTGAGTTACATCCGGCTTGATGGCGACATCGGTTGTATGGTGAACGGTGCGGGGTTGGCGATGGCTACGATGGATATCATCAAACAGAGCGGTGGCGAACCGGCGAATTTTCTTGATGTCGGCGGTGGTGCATCCGTTGAAGCAGTCTCGCATGCCTTTCGTCTTATTCTTGCCGATGAAAACGTGAAGGCTGTTCTCGTGAATATCTTTGGTGGTATCATGAAATGCGACACCATTGCAAACGGTATCGTTGAAGCGGCGAAACAGGTTGACCTTAATGTTCCGCTCGTGGTTCGATTGGAAGGGACGAATGTGGAACTCGGCAAACAGATTATCGCTGCGTCGGAATTAGATGTTCAACTGGCGGAGGGTTTATCTGAAGCGGCGCAACTCGCGGTAACGGCGGCGAATCTTGCGTAATAGCGAGAGGATGGGAGAATTAGACTCGTGGAGAAACTTGAATTAAAGGACATAGACGTTACCGGAAAACGTGTGCTTGTGCGGGTAGACTTCAATGTGCCGATGCAGAACGGGAAGATTACAGATGAGACGCGTATCACCGCTGCGTTGCCGACCCTCCTGTCGCTCATCAACGCGGATGCTAAGATCATCTTGGTGACACATTTAGGCAGACCGGAAGTCGGTTCGGCATCCGATCGGGAAGTGCTTTCGACGGAACCGATTGCTATCGCCTTGAGCCAAAAGCTCGGCAGGCGCGTCGCACACGTCACGGATTGTATCGGCGAATCGGTAAAAAGTGCTGTTGCGGAATTAAACAACGGCGATGTGCTACTCCTTGAAAACGTCCGTTTTTACGCTGAAGAGACCGAGAACGATGCTGCGTTTGCGGCGCAACTCGCTTCGATCGCCGAAGTTTACGTTAACGATGCTTTCGGGACAGCACACCGTGCACACGCCTCAACTGAAGGCGTGACACACTATCTGGACCCGTGTGCAGCGGGACTCCTGATGGCACGTGAAATTTATTATCTTAGTACGACGCTCAGAAATCCGCAACGTCCATACATCGCGATTCTCGGTGGTGCGAAAGTATCGGACAAAATTACATTGATTGAGAGGCTTCTTGAAGAGGTGGATAAGCTTCTCATCGGTGGCGGCATGGCGTATACATTCCTGTCAGCGATGGGACTCCGTATCGGCAATTCGCTTGTTGAGACAGAGAAACTTGATATGGCGAAATCGCTTGTCGAGACAGAGGTTTTCTCAGACACCGTCGTTTTACCGGTAGATCACATTGTCGGACGAGAATTTGACTCGGAAACGGAATCGCAGACCATCGACGCGAGAGAGATTCCTGACGGTTGGCAGGGATTTGACATCGGTGCTGGAACCGTATCGGCGTTTGGTGAACAGATCGGACTTGCGGGGACAGTGGTGTGGAACGGTCCTTTAGGTGTCTATGAATTTGAGAAGTTTGCGCAAGGCACGATTGCGGTAGCGAAACAGATAGCGAATTCGGGAGCAGTGAGCATCATCGGCGGTGGTGATTGCGTCGCTGCGGTGCAGCGAGCCGGTGTCGCGGATCGGATGACACACATCTCGACGGGTGGCGGTGCCTCCTTAGAGTTTTTAGAAGGAAAATCGTTACCGGGCATCGTTGCCCTAACAGATTTTTAAGAAACCATTCATCATCGAAAGTTAGTTAGAATTAACCGAAAACCACCGTGAAACGAAGTGGAACGGTGACCAAAGCTAATAGTTAAAAATATGTTTGATAAAATAGTTCCCCGTAGTGAAGACTACGCAAAATGGTATACACAAGTCATCCGTCAAGCGGAGATGGCAGATTACGCGCCCGTGCGCGGTTGTATGGTTGTACGTCCGTACGGTTACGCGCTCTGGGAAAATGTGAAGGAACAACTGGATATCCGTTTCAAGGAGACAGGACACGAAAACGCCGCGTTTCCACTTTTCATTCCGATGAGTTTCATTGAGAAGGAGGCGGAACACGTTGAAGGCTTCAAGCCGGAACTCGCTGTTGTCACGCACGGTGGCGGGAAAAAACTCGAAGAACCGCTCGTGGTGCGTCCGACCTCTGAAACGATTATCGGGTATATGTATAGCCAGTGGATCCAGTCTTACCGCGACCTACCTGTGCTAATCAATCAGTGGGCAAACGTTGTGCGTTGGGAGCTGCGTCCGCGTCTATTCCTGAGAACGATGGAGTTCTTCTGGCAGGAGGGGCATACGGCACACGCGACACACGAGGAAGCGGAAGAGGAGACGCTCCGTATTCTTGATATCTATACCGATTTTGCTGTCAACGAAGCGGCGATTCCTGTTATCCCCGGACGTAAGAGTGAAAGCGAGAAGTTTCCCGGTGCATTGACCTCCTACACGATTGAGGCGATGATGGGTGATAAGCGTGCGCTCCAAGCGGGGACGTCGCACGATCTCGGACAGAACTTCGCCAAAGCCTTTGAGATACAATATCTTGATGCGAACCAGAAACAACAGCACTGTTGGACAACGAGTTGGGGTGTCAGCACCCGAATGATCGGCGCGATTATCATGGCACACGGCGACGACCAAGGGTTGGTACTCCCACCGAGACTTGCACCGACGCAGCTCGTTATTGTGCCAATTGTCCCTAAAAATAGGGACGCTGATAAGCAGGCGGTCATGCAAGCCGTTGACGGTATCTGTGAGACCTTAAATGGTGTCCGCTACCATGTTGACGATAGGTTCGACTATTCACCCGGATGGCGGTTTAACGAATGGGAACTTAAAGGTGTCCCGCTGCGCATTGAGATAGGTCCTCGCGATCTGAGTAACCAGCAGGTCGTTCTGGCACGGCGTGATATACCCGGTAAGGACGGCAAAACGTTTGTGCCGATGGATACCGTTGCGGAGACGGTAACACAGATGCTTGAGACGATTCAAGCGGATATGCTTAGACGAGCAACGGACTTCCGGGATGCGAATACTTTTGAACCGGATACCTATGATGACTTCAAAGCGGTCATTGAGGACGGATTCGCTCGCGCACGCTGGTGCGGTGACGCAGCATGTGAAGATAAGGTCAGTGAAGAGACACAGGCGACGATCCGATGTATCCCGATAGAGCAACCGGGTGGAGATGGTGCGTGTATCGTCTGTGGGAAACCTGCGGAAGAGGTCGCAGTGTTCGCTCGGGCGTATTAAAAGATAGCGGTTAGTAACAGAGACATTTGACTTAATCAGAGATTTCTTTGCTGATAGCCGATGGCTGACAGTCAATAGCGATAGTAAAAATATGAGTATACTTGTTAATAAAAATACGAAAGTGATCGTTCAAGGCATCACAGGTCGTTCAGGACGTTTTCATACGGAGCAGTGCGCGGCTTACGGTACGCAAATTGTTGCTGGTGCGGTTCCCGGTAGGGGTGGGTCTGATGTGAACGGTATTCCGGTGTTTGACACCGTAGCGGAAGGTGTTGTGGCGACAGGTGCGGATACCTCGCTGATTTTTGTTCCTGCGCGCTTCAATGCTGCAGATTCGGTCATGGAGGCAGCAGAAGCAGGCGTTGAACTGGTAGTCTGCATTTCTGAACACATTCCTGTGCTTGACATGGTGAAAGCGAAGGCGTTCCTAAAGGGGAAACCGACTCGGTTGATCGGTCCAAACTGTCCCGGCGTGATTACGCCCGGTGAATGCAAGATCGGTGTGATGCCGGAGTTTGCGTATACGCCCGGTAACGTTGGGATCGTCTCTCGGAGCGGAACACTAACCTATGAAGCCGCCTATCAACTGAAACGGCTCGGTATCGGACAGTCCACTTGTGTCGGTATCGGTGGCGATCCGGTGATTGGGACAAACTTTGTTGATGTTCTCGAATGCTTTGAAGCGGATGACGATACACACGCTGTCGTTTTAATCGGTGAGATTGGTGGAACGGCAGAAGAGCGGGCAGCGGAGTTCGTGAAGAAGAAGATGACGAAACCGGTTGTCGGTTTTATCGCTGGGCAGACTGCGCCACCGGGGAAACGGATGGGACACGCAGGGGCAATCATCTCCGGCGGACAGGGGACGGCATCTGATAAAATTAAGGCTCTTGAGAATGCTGGCATTACTGTTGCGGATAGCCTTGCTACCATCGGGGAAACTGTTGCGGAGATTTTATAGTAAAGGCCCACAATTAATTGGACATCCAAAGATTGGCGGGGTTACAAACCCCGCCTGCAAGTTCTTGGATTAAAAAATGAAAAAAGACATTGCGTATCTGCACACCAAAAAACGGGAAGGGCAACCGATCACTGTGCTGACCTGTTACGATTACCCGACGGCTTGTTTGCAAGACGAGGCAGGGATCGATATTATCTTCGTCGGAGATAGTGTCGGTACGAACGTCCTCGGCTATAAAAACGAGACGGAGGTGACAATGGCGGATATGCGTCATCACCTTAAAGCGGTGCGTCGTGGTGTGACGGATGGCTATCTTCTTGTTGATATGCCTTACGCCGCCGATCGCGATGTGAAACAAGCCGTTACCAACGCGAAACTTTTCTTAGCAGATGGGGCAGACGGTGTTAAATTAGAAGGCGGTATTGAGAAAGTTCCGATTGTTACGGCGTTGGTTGAACAAGGCATAGAGACTTGCGCGCACATCGGACATAACCCACAAATTCACGGTAGTAAAGCAGCGACGCACGGAAAGACCTTTGCTAAAGCGAAACGACTCATCGAAGCAGCCGAGGCACTTGCAGATGCTGGTGCGAAACTCATCGTCCTTGAGAAAATCACGGAAGAGATTAGCCGAATCATAACGGAGACTATTGATATTCCGACTATCGGTATCGGTGCCGGACGCTTTTGTGATGGACAGGTGCTTGTTATCAACGATGTTTTAGGGCTGGCTCGTCCCTTCAAACATGCCAGACGTTATCAGGAATATAACCATCTAACCTTTGAGGCAATATTGCAATATATATACGATGTTGAAAACGGTGATTTTCCGATGGATGATAATGTCGTTCACATTGCCGGTGACAAGTTGGCACGCGTGCAGAAGTGGTTAAAATCAGAGCGTTGTAATATTTAAAATGAGGTGTAATATGGAATTCAAGGAAGGGTATCCATTGACGCATGTTGTTCGTAATGAGACGTTTGATGAGACATTCACAGCATACATAAAAAGGAACGGCGTTGCGTGGCTTGGATGGATTCCTGATTTGCCAGAGGTAAAATGTGAAGGCGAGACGGTAGAGATCGTCCGAAAAGAACTACACGATATTCTTCACCAAACTTTAGTTGCTATAGAAGAAGCATGGGATGAGCAATTTGAAGCAGACGTAAAGGCTGGTCGTCTTGAGCCTCTTATAGAAGAAGCTAAACGAAGTTGTGAGGAAGGCAATTATACAAAGATTGTCTGAACGCAATGAACCAATTTCAGCTATTCTCTTATCTTTATGCCTTCAAGAACCTCCTCCCAATCCCAGAGAAGGATTGTGCCATCATCGCCTGCACTAACGAGTGTTTTACCATCAGGCGAAAATGAGAACGCTTCCGGTGAGCCGGTGTGTCCATCAAGTGTGTTAAGAACCTTACCGGTGGTTACATCTCGTAATTGAATTCCACCGTTAATAAGACCGAGGATAAGCACGGTATTATCTGGTGAAAATGCCAATCCATCCCAAAACAGATCCGGTTCAGAAGAAATTTCCTTAAAGTGGGGTATTTTCGGACTCCCCAACAGATGAATCTGTCTCATATACATAACAGCAAGTAGAGAACCGTCTGAAGAGAATGTCAAATTCATAAGGGCTCCAGATTTCGGTGGTTTCTGATCAAAGAAGGATGTTAAGTGAACCCCCGTTTTAGCATCCCACATCTGGACTTTTTCGTCGCTGGTTCCTGCTACGAGTTTGTTACCGTCCGGAGAGAAGGCGGCAGCCTCGATCCATGCAGCTTTATCTGAGAAACGGATATCAAGAATTTTATCTGTTTCTGTGTTCCACAAGCGAATTTTACCGTAGGTACCCGTGTGAACACTGAACACTGCCGTTTTGCTATCTGGAGAAAAAGTTAGATGTGACGGACCATTTTCATTACCGGATTTCAGACTGGTCAATTCACGTCCGGTGGTGACATCAATCAAGCGAATCCGTGGTGTCGTTCCGAGAGGTTCAGTCGGGGTGTTTAGTATACCCTTACTGGCAAGTTTTGTTCCATCGGGAGAAAGCCTCAATGGGTTGGCTTCTAACCCGTACCTTGTATTCTCAAAATCAGTTTTCGTCCGATGTGTGGTTCTTTGTGATGTCTCCAAATCCCATAATGTGATGATTCCACTGTCAGCAACACTTGCAAGGGTAGAACTATCATTCATGAAACTAATTGCTCTCACGACATCGGTATGTTCTGTAATGTTTGGCGGTAACTGATCTTCTGTATTGATATTCCAATACAGGACGGTACCATCTTCACTTGCGCTTGCGAGTATCGAGCCATCTGGTGAAAACGCTAAATAGTGAACAAGACCGATATGCCCTCTAAAGGTTGTGATTAATTCACCGGTGGTAATATCCCATAATTTCACATTCTGACCTTCTCCACAGGCGAGGGTTTTCCATCTGGAGAGAATAACAGGACATTTGGACCATCAACGAGCTCCTGAGTAGATATCAACAGTGCTCCACTTAGCGATTGTTTTTGGAGGAGGATAGGTTCATTATTGCCTGTCGTATCCCATAAATGTAGGGTTCTATCTAATCTACCACTGGCGAGGCGCGTGCCATCGGGTGAAAATGCCAAGGATATAACACGGTTATGTTGTCCTGTAACATCCTCTGCTTGAAGCCTTTCTGCTGGTCCTGTGAGTGTAGACACCTTTTTGCCAGACTTTGCGTTCCACAACGCAAGTATTCCACTATTTTCTCCTATTGCCACTTTGTCGTGTGTAAGCGCGTAGACTGCACGGGGATGTGGATAAAGCCGATTTTCAATTTTCTTAACATGACTCTTTCCGGTATCTGTATCTATCCAACAGATCATATCTTCTGATTCATTCAGAGCGACAAGTGTCTTATTGTCTTTAGAGAACCACAACACGGATGCAGCAGGCAGCGAATCGTGTGGCGTAACTTTTCGACCTGTCTCTACCTCCCACAGTGTAGTGGTGTCATCTCCACCATTGACAAGGAAACGACCATCGGGTGAAAATGCCAAGGCTCTGCATATTCCTGGGAATAGCGATATCTCCTTACCGGTGCTTACATCGTACAACCACACCCCTATACCACCCCCAACAGCGAGTTGCGTGCCATCCGGTGAAAACTGAATCGCATTAATCCAACCTTTTCCCAAACGCTTTTTCGCCTTTTCAGGCAATTCCCATTGTGTATAATCTGTCACGATTTCGTCTCCGTGTGCCTCTGCGATTGCTGCAGGTGCGTCATTCAGTTGTTGTTGTGGGTGATTCCGCTTATCAAGCGCGTTGACGCTTCCTATCTGCTTTCGCACATCCGGTTTGGATTCGAGGTTGGCGGCTATAGGCGCGTCAACGATCTCAACCGTCATTTCTGTGGTGGCATCGAAACTATAAGGTTTCTGAAAACGCGTCCGGTATTGGTGATTTCCGAGACCGAACATGAGCAATATAACTGTTAGTGTGGAAGCAGCGACTGCCCACGGCATAAATGGCTTACCGCCGGAGGGTGCAGCGGGTTTAATACGCGAAATCTCACGCATGACGTTTTCTGTGAGGTTCGGTGAGATTTGGAAGTTGTCTAATGCCTCTCGAATTACCGGTTCATCCTTCTTTAAACGCTGCTGTGCGCGGCGGAGGCGACTCTTAATCGTATTTGCCGATACACCTAAGAACGCGCCGATCTCTGTGCATGACATCTCTCCGAAGTAATGTAACGTTATTACAGTGCGTTCACTCTCCGGTAGTTTTGCGAGTAGTTTTTTGACGACCTCGCGTTGTGCCTCAACGGAGATGCGCTCGTTTTCTTCAACGACATATTCGGAGTAGGACGGTTTTTTAGGTTGTACCCCGCCCTTGTTTTTGAACAACTGCGTCCGCCGCTGCTTTTTATGCAGCCATGTGTTGCAGCGGTTCGCTGCAATCACATAGAGCCAACTTGCAAACCGCTGCGGTTTCTTCAGGGTTCGGAGTTTCTGATAGGCTCTCAAGAATGTATCCTGTGTAATCTCTTCGGCGATGTGAAAATCTCCGATTTTTCGCCAGGCGAGTGCGTGAACCTGTTTTTGATATTTTTTGACGAGTTCAGAAAAAGCGGTATCATCGCCGTTGAGAACACGATGGATTAATTGTGTGTCACTATTTTTCATAGATCACCTCCGATTTCACCCTATAGTGACACTACGAAACCGTGAAACGGGTGCATAATTCTGCACCGATAGGCATCTGTTTGAATAAAGCACGTTTTTTACGGAAGATTGAACAGGAAACCAACAGTCTATTCTACAGAAGATTGTCCAAACTATAGTAAGTAGTATACATCTCACATTAAGGATAAGTCAACGGAAGCGGACAGGAAAATCTATCTTCAGTTAAACTTGCATGCGTACAGAAGTGACTAAAGTGAGAGCATTAAATCGCTTGTTCGTAGGTGAGGTAGCAATACGCGTCCGCATCAATGATGCGTGTGCCTTTTAACTGCACAGGGGTCTTGAAAAATGGTGCGTCTAACACCCATGTGTGGTACTCGCCTTGCTCTCCGCAGGCATCAATCGGCAGCTGCTTCAGCTCTGAAATGAGTTCGGCATCTAAGTATTTACCGGTGATCGTCTGTTGAAAATGCTTTTTGTAGGCGAGGGAGCAGATGACCTTAAATTTGTCGGAGATTAGCGTGTCCAGTATCGCGTGCCGCTCCAATTCCCACAACGGTTTATGGACATCTACTAAGCCTTCAGCGACTTCGTCTATCCAATTTGGCATTCCACCTACTGTGGAAATATCGCCTGTAATTAGCACTTCGATGCCGGTCTCTCTAATCTTCTCAATTTGTTGGCGATAACTCTGTTTATAAGGCTCGGAAATCGGCACGAATTCAATGGGTGTCCCGATCTTTTGTGCTTGTAGTTCCATGAGTTCTGTCGGGTGTGCGAAGAATTGTCGATTGTCCGCTGGAACAAAACAGATAAGTCTCCTTATATCGTAAACATTTAAGGAGACTTGAAATGCGAGTGCGGAATCTTTTCCACCTGTCCATAACACAGCTGCTTTCATCGTTATGCCTCATCCAGAGGTACCACATCAGCATAGACGTAAGTCGGTGACGTATTGCTGCTTGTGTGAATTTTGTCGTCTTTGTCCTTGGCGGAGATGATGTCTCGTTGGACGACTTCGCCCGGTTTCGCGGCGACAGGTGAGCTGAACATGGGGCCATCAACGACACAGGTATGGAATTCACCGTTTTCACCGAGCGGATCCACGCCGTCCGGTAGGTCAGCGATGAGTGCTGCGTCAAACCATCGTCCTGCAAAGTCGGCGGGGACTTTGGTAGGGTTGAGCGCAGTGATGATGGCGCGCAAACCGGAGGTTATCATTTTTTCGGCAAGCAGCGTTGTGTCCTCACCCCACACTGGGAAAATCGGTGTGAAACCGGTACCTTTGAGTTTGTCTTCTCGGTATTCACGGATGTCTTGTAGGAAGAGGTCTCCGAATGCGAAATGTGATGCGGTTAAATGTTCAGGTAACGCTTCCACTTCAGCGAGGAACTTTCGCATCGCTGCTTCGTAGATTGCGTTAGAACATGGATACGGGATCGGTATCTCGTATAACGGCACACCGAGTTTTTCGGACTGCTGTTTCAGTACCCACGCCGGTGTCGAGTGGATAGAGACGCGGTCAAACGTCTTCGTGACGGTCGTGAAGATGCCGCGCACGTCGTAGCGTTCGGGTTGTTGGCGGAGTGTGTGGAGTGCCCACGCCGAATCTTTGCCGGAGGACCAAGAAACCAAGACAGGCGTAGGTATGGTGTCGTTTGTCTGTTTTGTCATTTTATTATACCTTTTTGTTGATTTATGGTAAAACCTACAATTAACGAGACATCTATAGAAGGCGGGGTTGCAAACCCCGCCTGCAACTAACGAGACATCTATAGAAAGCGGGGTTGCAAACCCCGCCTGCAACTAACGAGATATCTATAGAAAGCGAGGTTGCAAACCCCGCCTGCAACTAACGAGATATCTATAGAAAGCGGGGTTGCAAACCCTGAAGAAATCCGCAGAGACACCCAAGCAAAAACCCCGCAACGGGGCTTTCTGATAATTTAGAGTGCCAGAAAGTTTGCTAATAGGTCTTTCCCTGCAGTTGTTAAGATTGACTCCGGATGAAATTGTACACCCCAGATGGGTAATGTCTTATGCCGAAGTCCCATGATTTCGTCTTGGTCTGTCCACGCGGTAATCTCAAAGCAGTCTGGGAGCGTCTCTTTTTTCACGATAAGTGAGTGGTAGCGCGTCGCTTCAAACGGGTTGTCTAACCCCTCGAAAAGTTCAGCACCGTTGTGGTGTATCATAGAGGTTTTACCGTGCATGAGCCGATCCGCGCGGACGACATCGCCACCGAATACGTCACCGATGCACTGATGCCCAAGACAGACCCCTAAAATCGGTACTTTTCCAGCGAAGTGCTGTATGGCATCGTTAGATATGCCTGCCTCTTTCGGCGTGCAGGGACCGGGTGAGATGACAATCCGTTCGGGTTGCAGTGCGTCTAATGCGTCCAATCCTATTTTTCGGCTCCGATGAACCTCCAGTTCAGCACCGAGTTCGCCTAAGTATTGCACGAGGTTGTAAGTAAATGAGTCGTAGTTGTCAATCATCAAGACCATCTTTTAAATTTTCCTTTTTATGAGCAGTCAGCAGAATAGCCGTCAGCAATCAGCAGTCAGCAAAGAGGGAAACCTTCTGTTAATCAGAAACCTCTTGTTACTGAAAGCCGACGGCTGATGGCTGATAGCCATTACAACAAGAAGCCTTGTTCAGCCAACTCAATAGCGGTGAACATTGCCCGCGCCTTATTCAGAGTTTCATAATATTCATTTTGAGGGACTGAATCAGCGACGACTCCACCGCCTGCCTGGACATAAGCGGTGCCGTCTTTAATAACTGCTGTTCGGATCGTGATTGCGGTGTCTGCGCTGCCAGAGAAGCTGAAATAACCGACGGCTCCGCCATAAGTACTGCGTCGTGTCGATTCGAGTTCGTCAATGATTTCCATTGCGCGTACCTTCGGAGCACCGGAGAGTGTGCCAGCGGGAAGGCACGAGCGGATGACATCAAAAGCGGTAAAGTTTTCGCGCAACTCTCCAACAACATAAGAGACGATGTGCATCACATGTGAGAACCGTTCGACAATCATGAGCTCGGTGACTTCAACAGTGTGGTATTTGCAGACGCGTCCGAGGTCGTTGCGTCCTAAATCCACAAGCATAACATGCTCGGCGCGTTCCTTCGGATCAGCGAGGAGCATCCGTCCCAATTCTTTATCTTCTTCTGGGGTCGTCCCACGCGGGCGTGTGCCTGCAATTGGCACGGTCTGGACGATCCCATCTTCGACTCTCACCATCATCTCCGGTGATGCCCCCACGATGTCAAAATCATCAAACTTCAGGTAGTACATGTAGGGCGACGGATTGATGACTCGCAGTGCTCGATACACATCAAATGGGTCTACGGATACCGGGCGGCTGAGTCGCTGTGAAGGCACGACTTGTATGATGTCGCCTGCTGCTATGTACGTTTTGGCACGCTGTACCACTGCCTCGTAGGCATCCTTCGTAAAATTCGACTGTAGTTCAGGTGCAGGATTCGTAGGTTGACCTTGGCGGTCCCCGTTATTGCCCCTCAATTGAGCTTCAGAAACAGTCGTGAGTTTCTCGACTAACGCTTCAATGTTTGCAACAGCATCGGCATACGCGGTGTCTACATCTCCATTAACACGTGCGTTTGCGACGACTTTAATCTGATGGTTCACATGATCGAATATCAGGAGCGTCTCGGCAATCATGAAGAAGCAATCTGGGAGTTGCAAATCATCTTCCGTGCTATCTGGCAATTCTTCGACGAAGCGTACCATGTCATAACTCATGTAGCCGACTGCGCCGCCGTGGAATTTCGGTAAATCTTCGACCTCAACAGGCTGATAATTTTGCAACATTTCTTCAAGAGCCCTGAGCGGATCTTCGTACGCTTGCGAGATTGTTTCGCCTGTTGCCAAATTCTCAATGGTAACCTGATGCCCTTTACTATAGAAAAGCATCGAGGGTTGACTTCCGAGAAAAGAATAGCGCGCAACGTTTTCACCGCCCTCAACACTCTCTAATAGAAACGCGTAATTGTTGGGCATCAATTTGTAGAAGGCGGACACCGGGGTCTCCATATCTGCTAAAATGGGGCGGTACACCGGTATCGTGTTTCCTAATTTCGCTTTCTCTTTAAAATCCTCTAATGTTGGATAATACATATTTTTAATTATTCCTTGCGGTTCGGTCAGGTGTGTCTGGAGTTCAGATTCTTATCCGTATATCTGCCAATTCTCGAACGGATGCAAGGATACAAGAACCGAGGAAATATCGGAGTCTAATAAACGGCATCCGCGTCGAAAATCTTTTCGCCTACTATATCTGTAGATTCTCCGTCGGGGGAGACTTCCCGAAAGAAGCAGGAGCGATAGCCGACGTGGCACGCTGCGACTTTCTGATCGACTTTTATGAGTAGGGCATCGCCGTCACAATCGACTGCGACGGATTCAACTGTCTGTGTATGCCCTGAAGTCTCCCCCTTTATCCAGAGTTTTTGGCGGGAACGGCTCCAGAAGCAGACGCGCCCCGTATTCAGTGTTTCCGTTATCGCTTCGGCGTTCATATAGCCGACCATCAGTACTTCATGGTTGTCGCGATCCTGAATGACTGCGACGACTAAGCCGTCACTGTCATATTTAAGTTCGGATAAAATTTTCATTTTTTAAATTTTCCTTGCGGTTAATTATTGTAGATTAGAGATTTAGCGTTTCTCTCTCGAATCCGCTCTCCATTACATTACGAGCTACAGGCTTGAGATTTACTTTGCGAAATCCTTCAGCAAGCGTCAAGAAGCTAATACTATAGGTCAATCTGTGCACTTTGCAAAAAAAACACCTTATGCTGCCGGGGTCGGTGTGCATAAGGCTTCAACTGGATTTAGAAATGAAAACGACGATCTTCGATATATATTTCAGTTATCCATTTAGGCGCACACTCCCCGCAAGCAGTTGGAATGCCACCAATGCCAATGGTTAACGATGCTATGTGCGTTGGAGTGTGAATGTACAAGTGTCATGTTTATCGCTTTCCGCAGATAGATTAACAATCGTCAAATATTCGCGCATCAGCATAAAATTTTATATGCTAATAGTAATGATACCACATTTATTTTGCCTTGTCAAATTTTTAATAAAGGTGCATAAAAACTCAAAGACTGCGTTCGCGCATAAGCAAAACGCTATAAAACAAAATTATCTATCACAAGTCGTTTATCTACTTCTCCATTTCCAACCTGCTTGTCGGTAAATACTTCGTAATGTCCCTGTCGGGAGATTGTCCTTTGCGCGTGAAGGTTAATGCCGCCAGATCAATTGATACGGTTTCCCATAGCCCATCAGCATAATCTGGATTGTTTGTATGAGATGTAATATCCTTAGGATTCGGAATCGGTTCGTTATCAAGTAGCAAACCTTCAAGGTAACACTCAACTGCTTCCGCAGCTTGGATCAGTGCCTCCTCAATGGTATTTCCGGCGCTGAAACACCCAGGCAAATCGGGAACAGTAACCCCGTAACAACTCTCCGGATCTTTGTGGATAACAATAGGATAGCGCATAAAACACCTCTATTCTCACGAATTTGCCTACAAGCTGCTTACAAATTGAAACATACACGCGATGCGTTTCGGACGATTTTATTTCTGAAACTCACGTTAATATTATTAATGATACCGCATCCAGTTTGCGTTGTCAAATTTTTGGCATTTTATCCAAATTCTCCTATGAATTTTCATGAGGAAAATTTTGTTGGATTTCAGGGAGTATCGTACTCGACAACGGGACCTCCTTCCCACTCCCGCCACTCTGTATCGTGTTCATAGAAATCCACCATCTCCTCTGCCTGTTCCCTCAAGATACGATCTCTTTCTGCTTTTGGTAATTGCAAAAATCTACGACGTTCGCTTAATCTGTCAGTGGGTGAATCGGCTGTATGATTCAGAGGTTGCTCGGTTTCTGTATCACAAAAGGATTCATCCAACAATTGGGAAGACTTAACCCCAAGCGCGGCAGCGATCTGAATGAGGACTACGGCTGTCGGCTGCAGCTCCCCTTGCTCATACTTCGACAACGTCTGACTGCTAACCAACCCATCAACAGCAGCCTCCAAGTCCCCGAGGGACATACCACGGGCAAGTCTAAATCTTCTCAGTCGTTCACTTACCATGATTACAATACCCTTCATTTTTAGAACGGAATGTCATCAGATTCCTCAGTTCTTACAACCTCAATTGCTGTAAGATACGAAACTGCTATAAGGTCCGTAATAGTGTGCAGAGAACCCGAAATTTGCTTTTCGCAGGACAGATAAAAAATAAAGTTTCTTTTCGAGGAGTGTCCTACCGTGGAGGCCATCTTTTCCTTCCCTCTCAACAACGAGTAGCAGAGCATCAGTAATCTGCACATTATCTCCTTTCATGAAGAACGTAAAATGTCTTGAATTTTACGCTCCTTTTTTTCTGATACTTGATATGGGGCGTAGACTTGAACGATTTCTAAAGGAGAGGCACCATCATAGTCCCTCGCGAGAAACAGTTCACCCGCGTATTCACCTAGTGACTCTAATCTATCTCGTTTCTTGTTATTTTCGTCAAAAATCATAACCGCTTCCGAACTCTGGGTTTTGGATTGGCTGTCATAATTCAAATTCCGAACCGGGGGTTTATTTATAATAATATAATCAGCATCGGCGTTGGGACCTATGCACTCTGCAATCTTTTTCTCACATCGGCGTTTTCGATCCGAATCCGCTACCATTTCCCGAAGGCAGTCACGGATTGCCATATCTTCATATTTGAACCTGAGTCCAGTAATTGTATTGAAGAGCTCGCGATTGTAAAGTCGATTGAAAATTTTATTTGCTTTCCGTTGTTTGCAATTCCTTAAAAGGTCAATTACCTTTTCATCATGATAATTGAGATAGTTTTGAACGAAATCTTTACTCTTTTTCTCATAGTCTTGATCGGTATCCTTTTTGTTTCTTCTGGGGTATTTATAAAGTTTGGCGATTTGCTTATTACCCTCTTCAATTGCAAGGGTAATCCCACGAATAATCATCTCATCGGAAATGAGACTGACTTCGTGCGAATACACTTGCTGTTTCATATGATACCGCGCGAGCATAAATTGCTCGAGAGCGTAAAGCCCTTCGCTATTAAAGGCAAGTTGTGTTTCTGGACGAGCAAGCTGTGTTTCTGGTCGGTCAACAATCAAGCAGGATTCAATTAGTTTCTCCAGATCGTACTCTCCATATTTGACACCGGCGAAATAGGAATCACGCAGAAGGTAGTCCATCTTGTCGGCATCTAGCTCACTCGAAATGACATCACGTCTCCAGTCCCGCGTCGGTTTCCCCTGGATCATATCAATCAAGAACTTACGCTCTTTATCATCCAGAATGTCTTTGATTTGCGAATCGTTACGAATAATATCTATAGTTATTTTCTCATGAACCCTTCCGCGGGCTATCCCCATGTTAGTTTGGGCAGGTGAAAACTTTTCCAAAAGATTCTCAGAAAGATGACTAAACGGGCCGTGTCCAATATCATGAAGCAACGCTGCGAAACGAACATTAGCAATATCGGCATCGCTAATTCTATCGGGGCTCAACTTTTGGAGGCTGGTGCAAATTCGACCAGCGATGTGCATCACACCAATCGAATGGTCAAAGCGCGTATGTAGAGCACTCGGATAAACCAAAAACACCATTGCCAATTGCCGAATCCGACGAAGCCGCTGAAAAACTTGAGTGTCAATCAACTGCTGTTCTCTTTCTGAAAAATCAATAAGTCCATGGATTGGGTCTCGTATTCTTCTATAAGTTTGCTTTTCCATATTAAAATTATACCATTATTTGTTAAGTATTTCAAATAATTTTCGCTAAAATCTACACAAAAAGTAGATTTATCAAGTTTATTTGATACGTATTGTAATATACAACTTTTCAGTTGTCAATGAAAAACGCGAAACGTCGGCATCGGGTTGCGTGTTCAGAAGAGAGGTGGGTTTGTGTGTTCGGGGTTTATTTTCTCAATGGCAGTTTCTTTTAGTGTCAGAACCGCGGATTATCACGGATTGCACAGATTTCGCGGATTGCTCCTCTGTAACATCAAGTTATCTGCTAAGCGAACAGTTTTTTGTTGGCCTGTTATGTTTGCGGGGGAGTTAGCAGTGCTACGATGACTCAACGAGTCACTCGCCGAAAATGTCTTTGTGTAACTCCTCATAAACCTTCATACCGGGTTGAATGCGTGGAGCGAGTATATCCATCATGAAACTTTCTCTTGTATTTCCCAAGTTAACTGATTTTAAAAGTCTCTGGGCAGCACCATGGATAGGTTGAACAATAGATTTCAGGTTATCAGATGATTTTAATTTATTCTTTTTAAGAGCATCTTGTTTTGCAGCAAGTAAATCATTACTCTTATCGGCCGCGCCGTGGTCTTCACACAATTTCCTTAGCACCTCGTCATCAAGTAGGTAACTTTCAATGGTTTTCCGCGATAAAGTCCGGATACCTTTTTTCCCGTTCCTCTTTATTTCGCCGCACGTTGCTTTATCCCTGTCTACAATCCCAATAACTTTCGCTTTTCTCGCAATTTTTTCAATTGCAAGATTCGCTGCTGTTACAGATTTTTCTACGTTTCCTCTCGCTCCCAGAGAAACAAAACAGACTTCGGGGTACGTGCCTTTAAAAATATTCCTATAGCATTCTTCATCAAACTCTTCGCCCTCACAGAACACAGTTCTCCCAGTTACTACTAATTCAGCGAGATCGCCGAGAGTAACTTCATAGGTGCGTGCCCAGAAATCTGGATCCGGTGTCATAGGTTTGAGCGTTACTTGTTCGTCAAAATTACGGTTACTGAAATCAAGGAAAACCACTGAATCTTCGCTCCAGAGGTCCTGCGCCTTGCGTACCATACCGATGGAATGCGTAGCAACCCAAAGTTGGGATTTAGGAGGAATAAGGTTGTAGAGTACCTCAAGGAGTTGTCCTTGTAGTTTCGTGTGGATGTGAAGTTCTGGTTCGTCAATACAAATTATAGTTTCATCGTCTATAACCTTTTTGATAACAATATCCAGAATCAAGTCGAAAATCGCTACTTCACCCACAGATAGATTGGGGAAAGCAGGGACTGTCTCGTTACGCAATAATTTTGGATCGTCTAACAATAGACAGGGAAACAATGCCTTTTCCAAAATTAATTTTGAAACTGGATTGGTAAATAATTTTGCTATAGCGTTGATCGTCTCCTCAACAATTTCTTTTTTTGAATCTAACACCATTTCCGCGTATTGTTTTAATTCCTGTGGTGGTTTTGGTCGTGGTTCTGGGCTATGGTATCCAAACATCTCTTCAAGTTCCGAGTCATGGGTCATTTTATGAACAAACAGTGTCCAATAATTTAGCCCAAATGTATGATCTTCTTCCTTTTCAGTTGGTAGTTTGCTTAATTTTAATCGTAGTTTCTCAGCACTGTGAGTTGAGAAAAGATCAGAATGTAAAGGATGTAAATAATTTCTGAGTGAGGAACGTGTGTGCACTCTCAATTTACCTTCCTTTGTTTCCTGTTCATGATGGAGTATGACATTAACACGATCAGCTAGAACTGCCTTACTTACTTTCGTTGCGCGCGAAATAACACCTTTAAGAAACGCGCGAGAATAACTCGTAGTACACATAGAAGTAATGTCTTCAGTAGACACGGGAAAAAAGGGATCAGGGTGGCCATTTTTAAGATAGTAATCTATCATATTTGAGAGATTAAGCGGGTCAATAACTATATCATCGGCAGGGTATGCACTATTTTTTACGATATAAGTGTAGCAATTCAGAGCGTCAAACACAGACGACTTTCCACACCCATTGGGACCTATCATCACCACGAGTTTCGCGGTTTCGGGAATCTCTTTTATGGTTAGATCGGTGAACCGTTTAAAATCCTTTAGTTTAATCGATTTTATCTTCATATTTTACTCCTCATCTTCAACGCCATAAAGCGCGGATATTTCCTTATCTAATTTCTTTTCAAGGCGTGCTACCTTTCTCTCAAGACCTTTCTGCTTGGCAGCGAGAATTTTATCAACCAATTCAACAATCGGGCCTTGTTGTTCAGGCGGCACATCTGGAATCGGCAGTTGTTTCCAGTCATCAGGATAAAGACTAATATTGCTGCGACGATTTGAGAGTAGAAAATCTCTGGCACAACTTGAATTCATTGCACCAATTAGGAACTTAACTGAAAAGCGACGACTTGTTTTTTCAAGATTTTCCCGCTTAGGTAAATTAGGTTTTGGGTTTTCATCCCAATAGCGTGCTTGTTTTTGAATAGACCTATTGCGAACCTGCGATAAATCATGCCATAAAAAAAATCCAACACAACTGTGTGTGAAAATAAGGCATTGATTATCATAACAGGTAATTGGACTTGATCCAGCTATTGTTTGAATTAATATTTTTTCGTTTACTGTATACATTTCAGGGAATGTTGGCCTGTAGAATTTTGTAGGGGCCCGATCCGTGTTCCACTCAATCCAAAGGTTTGTTTTTGGCAGCCAACGATCTAAGTGCTTTCCCTCAACAAACGGCTTGCTGTGAATACGATCTTTTTTATCGGAAACGACATCAGAAGTGACAAATTTCTCCTTATCTTGTGGGTTACTATTTGGTCTCAATCCATAACTAATATAGCAGATATTATCAAGCGTTATTGTTGGGACCGCAAATTGTTGTGCGACGGTATCTTCTGGGAAAAATGCTCGCTGCGTTAGATTCTGTTGTTCGTCAGTTGGTAAGACAGATACTTCACCAAACACAGGATCGTGCACGCGGCGTTCAGGCTTGTTTCCGTTACTATTTGCATGTTGAAACAGATAGATAACATTTTTTACAGCAGCATCGAAAATCTGAATCTTGCCTAAAAAGTCCAATCTCAGTATCTTGCTATTTTGCAGAAACCACTCTTGGGATTTCAATGCATATTTGGCATGGCAATAGGCATCGGAGACGATGAGCGTTGTGAAACCATTGGGTTTGAGTAGTTGATAACTGCGCTCAATAAAGGGGATATACAGGTCCCATTTTTCGTAGAGTGTCTCATACTGTTTGCAGTCCTTAATTTCCTTGCGCATCTCTGTATTTTTCTGTCTCAATATCGGGTCATCTCCACCTGCATCCGCTCTAACATAGGGTGGATTACCGATAGTAATATCAAATCCATCTGTGACACCGAACATCCATTCTGGATCGAAAAAATTCGCTTTGTCATTCTGGTCATACCGTTTCCAATTGGCGATTCGCTGTGCCTCAGCAACCCCAGCGGTGAGTTGCATCTCGCGGACTTTATATGCCTTCTCCAATTTCTCCCTTAATTGCTTTTGTGCTTTTTCTTTCGCAATAAGTAGTTTTGGACAGAGAAAAAGTGCTTTGAACCCACGTGTCACGTGCGTTTTTGCTTGACATGGGTTATATGAATGTGGTAAAATGATTGTAGTGAAATGGGGCGGTTGCCGCCGCCCCAACTCTTACAACTCAGAGTTGCTTTTTCTGATTTGAATTGACATTTTTATTCTATCAGAAGTTATCAGAAATGTGCAACTCTTTTACCACAGGAGTTCGTCATGAATCTGATAGACGTTATACAACGTTTCCCCGACCAAGAGGCTTGTATCGCTTTTCTTGAACATGTCCGTTGGCGAGGTAATCCGAAATGCCCGCATTGTGAAAGCCGAAAACTGACGCGTCGCGAACATGAAACTGAAACTGGACGTATCGGACGCTGGAATTGTCAAGATTGTAAGGCTACTTTTCGTGTGCTACACGGCACATTGTTTCATGGCACAAAAATACCGCTCCAAAAGTGGTTTCTTGCTATATCATTGATTGCCAATGCCAAGAAAAGCATATCGAGTTATCAACTCCAGCGAGATTTATCGCTGAATCAAAAGACCGCATGGTTTATGCAAGTCCGTATCCGTGCTGAAATGGCTACCAAACAAGGGAGTATCCTTTTGAAAGGCATTATAGAAGCCGACGAAGTTTATATCGGTGGCAGCCCTCGCCATGCCAATAAGAAGGAAGACCGCGAACCCGCACCGCGTGGACGTGGCACAAGCAAAACTGCCGTTATCGGTGCTGTAGAACGAGGCGGGCAAGTCGTTGCTGAAGTCGCAAAAGGTCTTACCGGACGCGATATTTTTCAGTTTATCCGTAGAGTCGTCAATACCAAAGAATCCGAACTTATGACAGACGAATACCACGCCTATAACGCTCTTGGTAAAGAAATGAAGCACCATGTTATCAATCATCAGGAGCAGTATGTAGACGGTGATACACACACAAATACCATTGAAGGCTTTTGGTCTTTGCTCAAACGGGCATGGTATGGCACGCATCACCACTACACTACAGGCTATACACCTCTCTATGTTGCTGAAGGCTGCTACAAGTATAACAACCGACACCGTGAGACTATATTTTCGAAGTTTCTACGTGATAGCATGCAGGTGAGTGAATAGCACTCTAAAATGTTGTCAATCTTTTATGTCCGAAACTACTTATTGCGTTTTCTTTTGGGATCTGAGCCACCTGCTCCGAAATTTTGTTTTCCTCTCGCTTGCACCACTCTATATGCTGTGTTGCTAATACCTCCGCCAATTGTTCACGACACCGATCTTCATCGTCTATATACTTCATCTTGACTTGGCGGTTACTCTCACTGAAATACTTGACACAGATATTCTCGATCTCCTGTCGTAATTGCTGGATAAGGTTATTCTCAAGTAATAGTTGTAAATCAGGTTGTCGCAACTCATTTAAACCGATGAGGGTATTGGCAGCGACTAACTTTGTCTCTAAATTGGGCAATGGACGAATACCGTAGTTTTTGGCGGCATCCGCATCTGATTTTTGTTCGATAACAAGCGAGATGAAAAAGCGCAATTTAGCAATCGTCACGGCGATCGGTTGAATATCCACACCGTAGATACAGTTTTGAATGAGATAGAGTTTTCTACCGTAATTGTTGTATTGGTTGGCTTCAGAAAAAACTGCATCAATACCGGCGAGTGCGACTTCTCGGCTTTGCGGGTCGGGTATATTTTCCGCCTGTGCCACCTGTCGCGCTTTCCAGAGTCTATTCTCTGGATCCAGTTTTTTAAGGATCAAGACCAACTTATTGAGGATACCCATCGGAAAGGCACCGGATCCTACGGCGGGGTCAAGGATTTCGAGTCCATCTATGGCATCTATCATCGGCTCGATCTCATTTTCATGGATAAGGTGATCATTCGGTTTACCTATCTCACCGAGGTGGTGGTATGCGAGGAGATCATCTCGGAGTCGGTCTTCCAAGTACTTTTTGTCATTGTCATACGGTTTAACTTTCTGTACGAAATAGGCGATGAGTGCTTCGTCCACCATGTAGTCAACAATCTGACGTGGGGTGTAGTAGGATCCAGTAGTCTTGCGGGCTGCGGTTTCTGATTCGGGATTATACACGCCGAGGAGATTCTCAAACACCTGTCCGAGCAGTTCTGGGTCAAGTGCTACCTCTTGTTCAACAGGTGTGTTTTCTTCAACGGTGAATTTATAGCGCGTGAAGATTTCATAAAGGCCCTTTTCCTCTTGAAAAAAGATTTTTGCTGGTACATGCAATTTCTGCCTATGCAGTTTCCAATCTGTGAAGCAGTCAACGCGTTTACCCCCAGCCTTTTGTCCCTTAAACGAATCCAGAGAGTCGAACAAGCCTCCGTTGACAAACGGCACCTGCTTAAGGTGTTCTAAAAAAGCATCTCTGTCTTGGAGCAGGTCGGCATATCGATATTTGTTTGAATTGCGATGATCTTTGTTATAGACAGGTCGAGAAGGTTTCTCAGTTGTCGGCGTGTCAGTATCATCCGAGTCATTAGTTTCACGGAAAGCGCGTTCGGGAATTGGTGTATTGAGTGTTGCAAAGAAGAGATTTTGCAGGATAGTTTGGTAGTAATCGGATGTCTCAAAATCAAAGTTTTTCAGGTAGGTTCGCGCTCCCTCTTCATCAAAGAGGTCTGATGGCACGAGGTTCTTTTCCTTCAGAAACCAGATAAAAAGGAGGCGCGTTATCATCCGGATAACTTGCTTTTTATTTTCCTTATCAGGAAATTTGCACGTTTCGGCTGATGCTGCCCACTCATACCACTCTTCAAGGTCACGATAGAAACGTTTGTTGAGTGCTTCTGTATTGAGGATGCCTTCCCACGCATCGTGGAGTGTATCAAAGTTACGCACATCTTCATTTTCAATGAGTCGGTGGAGATGGAGCTCCGATACAATGTCAATATGGGCACGCTTCGGGGAATCGAGGTTAATGTCCTTGATAAGCGTTACCTTTTCTAACACCTGTTTTGTCGTGTTGCGGAGGTTAGGTCTACGGTTGATGATGGCGAGGGAGAGCACGGTGCCGTACCGGAATATGACCATGATCGATTTTTCATACACTTTGTTGATAAAACGGGTGATGTCGGCGAGTTGTGTGCGCGTGTAGGTGTTTTTCGTCAGTTGAACCGTGACGAACATATAGGAGGTTCGGAGTGTATCGTCTATTTGGGTGCTCTCAAACAATGACCCCTGATCTGGGTCTACCTGTTGGTTAATCTCCTCATCTGCTACCTGCATGATTTGGAAAAAGGATTGCCATTCTTCAATGCGGAGTTTTTGAGATGGGTTGGCGGTGTCAAGGGCGGATTCGATGAGACGTTCAAACCTGTCCTTGTCGATTTCGTTGTTTCCGATTCGAGTACTGTAGTAACCGAGGGTGTTCAGGAGGGTTGTGGCAGCTTCCCTTAGCGGTTGGTTATCGAAGTTTTTTAGGGCGTTCTCAATGTTTTGTTTGATTGTTATTTCTGAATTCATATAGGTCTGGACTCCGTAAAATGTATATCTACTGTTCGTTGCTCAAATTGTCAAAAACTGTTGTAGAGAAAACTGCATAAAGTTTGGACGATTTTCAGACATAGCACTCCGCTGGAGTGCGAAATTCGGTATATCACGGGTTCTATAGACATATCACGCCGCTGGCGTGAGGAGTGGTTTCATCTCATGAGCTCTTACAGTTGTCCTAAGAGATTCTCCTTGCTCCAGCGGAGCAATATCTGTATGAAGATACTTACATAGCAAGCCGAAGAAAGTGCAAGACGTTGATATATTTTTTTCTATAGACATTTCACCTCTCTGGGGTGAGGAAAGTGTCTGAAAAATCATGTTGAAACGCTCAAAATCCGTTAGTAGCAACTTGGGTTACTATACGGACGGGATGCTGTCAATCGGTAATCACGAGCCATGTAACGAGTTCAAATTCGGTTTTTTTTGTAATCTGACTATCGGTAGTTGGGAGCAGGGCATCAGGGTTTGCGTCGAGTTGGTCGTTGACTTTTTGGTTGTATTCCTTGCGAATTGAATTTAGCGCGGCATCGAGTAGCATCTCATAGATTGTCATATCGTTGCCGTTGTCGGTCTCCTCGTTGAAATAGTGGCAGAGGTCTTGATCGTGTTGTTTCTTCTCAACGCAGAGTCTGCTGAAACGTTCCAAAATCCGTTTCGGGTTGGTGAATCCGATTGAGACTTCGCCTTCTTCACTGATATGCACGAGGTAGTAAGGATGAATCGGATTGAGTTTTTTCCCTTCTTCGTTGTCCGCTGCCTCGCCGGTCTGCTTTAGACAGAAGATAACCCCCGGTTTGATATTCACAGGAACCCCGTCGTGTGTGAGCGGTGTGGTGACGGCGTATAAGCCGAGTGGGGCATCTCTGAGTTTTGCTTCGTTTTGACGGAGATAGTCGAGCAGCTGCGCACGGAAATCGTCAAGCGTGAATTGGTTGAGATTCAACTGCTCTTCGATGTCTTCAAAATCAAGAATATCGGTTTGCATGCGGCGGAGTTGCTCGTCACGGTGCGTCCAGACCTGTTCTATGCTCTCTGTCTCTTTTTTAGTCAATGAGAGCAGGTCGTCATCACCTGTAGCCGTGAGGTTGACGAGTGCCATGCGTGCTTCGACACGAGGTTTCAGGTTAATATATTCGTCGAGTTCAGGCGTGGGCCAGAAGTTGACGAGGTGGATTTTCTTGTTCTTACTGCCGATACGGTCAATCCTGCCGAAACGTTGGATGATACGGACAGGGTTCCAGTGGATGTCGTAATTGATGAGGTAATCGCAGTCTTGTAGGTTTTGTCCCTCGGAGATACAATCGGTAGCGATGAGCAGATCAATTTCTGGGAATTCATCTTCCCTCTCTTTGGAGATCGGTGAGAAATTGGTGAGAATCTCATCGAAATCGTTCCGGACGAGTTCGCTTCTGCTCGCGCCACCGGTAACGACAGCGGATTCAATATTAAGCGTCTCCTTTGCCCATTTGTATAGATTATCGTAGAGATAGTTGGCAGTATCGGCGAAAGCGGTAAAGACGAGGGCTTTGCGGTTCTCGTTCCCGTCTCGATTTTTTGCGGGGTTCTGCACCTTGTCGGCGATCAGCTGCTTGAGTTGTTCTAATTTTGCGTCCCGATCAGATGTGATATTTTGTGCGATTTTGTAAATTTTATCCAATTGCGTTCTATCGTCGTGAAGGTCGGCAAGCCAAGTGTCAAGGTCGATATGTTCATAGAGATAGGTCTGATTTTTTCCTGCTTGTACACCGGTTTGTAGTTCGTCATCCTCTCCATATTCTTCTGTTGTTTCTGCAAAGGGATCGAACCCGCTTTCGTTTACAACAGTTGGGGTTGCGCTCAGAAAGTCCTGAATTTCAGACTCACGCGCTTTGATGTTTTCAATGGTGCGTTCAAGGGTTGATGCGAAGGAGTGGACGCTGCTCTCAAGTCGTTTGAGAAAGTTCACCTTCATCATACCGATGAGGTTGAACTCGCGCTGCTGAAGAAGTCTCTCGCCGTAATGGTGGCGGCATTCCTGACGAATGTATCTTGACGGATTGAAGATTGCGAGGCGATACCCATCAATCTGGTGGCTGATTGTTTGGTAGGTCGGGAATTTACCTTGCAGATCAATTTCAGGAAAGATAGACTTCGGTGGTTCACGATCCGGGAATTGACCGATTTCTTCAACCGCGTTGTCATAGAAGTTTATGACATGGGTCCGGGAACGAGCGATCGTGAGTCTATCCAACAGGGCAAAAAAGTCAGCGTTCAGGCTTTCCGCAAGGTTTTCCGTTTGATTGTCGGGGCTGGAAACCCCTCCTACAGTTGAAGGTGGATCGTTTTCTGCTGTCCACGTATCAAAACGGCTTTGTGCAGCGTTGAGCGTTCCCCTAATGCTTGGAATGCCGGTTTTCCTGAAAGCGTCGTCCCTATCCTCAGTGATTAAGCATATCTGATTCGCAAGGTCGGTGAGTCGATTGTTGACTGGTGTGGCAGAAAGCATAAGGACCTGAGTTTTGCCGCCACTCTGGATAACATCTTCCATCAATTTCTCGTAACGGGCACCGCGATTTCGGAAGTTATGGGATTCGTCGATGACAACAAGATCATATCCATCCCATTCGTGTTGTGCAAGGTCGATACCGTTGGACTCTCCACTGTCTCGACTCAGATCTGTGTGTGCCAACACGTTGTAACGAAACCGATCGGCTTTAAGTGGATTGCGTCTTCTGCGAAAGTGTATCGGATAAAGCGTCCAGTTCTTTTCTAATTTTTTCGGACACAGCACCAAGACATTCGCATTTCGCAACTCGAAATATTTGATAATTGCAAGTGCTTCGTAGGTTTTGCCCAATCCGACGCTATCCGCGATGATACAGCCGTTGTACGCCTTGAGTTTCTGGAGGCATGCCTGCACACCGTGTTTTTGGAAGGCGTAGAGTTTCTGCCAGATTTCTGTCTGCAAGAATGAAGGATTCGCTTCGGCAAATTCCGTGTCGCCTACATCTGCCAATATGTCTTCAAAGAGGTGGTAAAGCGTTTTATAGTAAGTGAATTCGGGATCTTTGTCCTGATAGGCATCTTTGAGGGTTTGCAGCACTTGTGCTTTTACATCCGCTACCTGCTCCGAGTCCCAGAGGTTATCAAACCACGTTTTCAGGTCAGCGCAATCGCTTTTACTGTCAACTTCAAGGTTAAGTTCAATGTTGTTTACGGTTTCACTTAACCCTAAACCGCGCACGGTGAAGTTTGAGCTACCGATGATTGCGTCTTCGCTATTACCGTTCTCAATATAATACATTTTGCCGTGCAGGAAGTTTGATTTACGGACTGAGCGGATCTCGACCTTTTGTTCGATCCAGTCGGCACAGGCTTTGGCGACATCTTTTTGGGGAAGATAGTTTTGGAGTTTTAACCCTGATTCAGTGAGTTGGAACGTCTTGCTTTCGGTTTTGTCTGGATCAATGTTGATAAAACTCGGTTCACCGAACAAGAAACGGAGTCCTTTGATATTTGTTAATTCGTCTCTGAGTTTGTCGAAGGCGTAAATGGTGAAATAGGCGGAGACGATGGAGAGGTCAGCACCGTCTTGGATTTTATCTTGCAGAAAATCTGCGACGGTGCTGTACATGCTGTTGTCTCGGATACGGGAGGTTTTTGACATGGCGTGATCTTTCTGGAAAATCGTTAGAGGTAATTGCTATTTGGTGAATCGCGACTGGAAGTCGCTCTTACAAGAACTAATCTTTATGATACCAATTCCGTTGAAAATAGGCAAGCATAAAAATCCAAAAGGCAGAGCCATTCAATTTTAACAGGACGGACGCAATTTTGACTGCAGCCCGTTCTGTTAGATGAGAATTCTCGGAAAACACAGCGTTTTAGTGGCACAAACTGAGAAGTTTTGCGGCGTACTCGCCCAGATGCGAAGTGCATCGTGCTACAAAAGAGCCGCATGCATAAGTCCTATTTATTAATACTTCTCGAACATTTCATCTTCACGAATCTACGAAAAATTTGCAAAAAACACCATAATATGATATAATATAGGCATTAACAATTGAATAGATTAACGGTTCAGGTGCCGGAGAGAGCCGGAGAATAGGGAAGCGCGGTGAGAATCCGCCACGGCCCCGCCACTGTGAACGATCGTAAATACCCGCTGGAAAAACCACTGTCACTTTACTGATGGGAAGGTGCAGCGGACGTAAGATCGGAAGTCAGGAGACCTGCCTGAGTCGTGTTTCACGTATCTGCTTTCGCGGGAAAGCGGTGGAACAGCGCACAGCAGTATCCTGTTAGAACAATTGTAAAAGTATCGATTGACGGTATGGTCTCTTTGAACGCAGTTGCAGGATCCGCATTATATGGAGTGTCGCCGCATCCCCTGTCTTTCCGATGAAAGCAGGGGTTTCTTGTTTCATTACGGAGGTTTTAATGAACAAATTTGTAGCGGCGCAGCTTGCAAGCGCGTATAGAAAAATCATGCAGCGGCATTTCTCGTGCTATTCGTTCCTACTTATAAGTGTACTCCTTTTCACACTCACCATCGGTCCTGCTTTCGGACAGACGGAGGTTCAAGACCTTGCGGTTGTCATAAACGCTTTGACACATCCCGATTTGGAGATTACGGCATCGCTTTCAATCATTGATCTGAATGAGCCAAGTGAGAGGCGGGCTGTAGACAACGAGATACTCTATTTTAGTAACCAAGTGCTTCAACGGAGGCGGGCAGTCGGTCTTTCAGTTCGAGGACATCTCGCGTATATTCCGACTTTCAATTTACCCGTTACGGGTGCCGCGAGTAGCGGTGATAGCATTTTTATTATCAATTTGGAGGACCTAGAGGTTGTCGGCGAAATTCCGATTCGAGAAGGTGCGACCCCTCAGCAGATCGCTTTTATCAACGATGAGAAAGCCTACGTTACTTGTGCAGCGGCACATGAGGTACATGTCGTTGACATTCCGAATCGTAATGTAACGAAGGTTCTCACCGGTTTTTTTTATAAACCGACAGGTATTACGCTTCTCAAGGGCAAAGCCTACGTCTCGAATCCGGCATGGGAATGGGACCCGGAAGCGGGGAAAACGACCTATTACCAGAGCAGTGTCACAGTCATCGATACGGCGACAGATACTGTATTGGAATCTATTCCGGTGCCGACGAACGCCGGGCAGCTTCTCAACGATGGTGAATCGACCGTTATCGTCAAATCGACAGGCAATTACAATGACATTACCGGATACCTCGTTCTAATTGACACGACGACCGATGAGATTACCGAAACGGTAAAACTCGGGTTCGCGCCTGGCTCCGCCGCTCTTAATTCCGAAAAGCAGCTGTTTATACAAGGCAGTTGGCAGAACCCTGGTTTGCTCATCTACGATATTGTAGCACAAGACTGGATTCGTGATGAAGACGATACGATTGCGAACTTCAGTAACGATGCGGATGCTCCTATCGGTGGTGGTTTGACGTTCGCGCCGGACGGAAATCTCTATATCACGCAACCCGACTGGGGAGGCGGCGGACAGGATTACGTTCGTGTCATGGATGTTATGGATGCGTCGCTTCTGAAAACGTATCACGCGGGTCCCGGCGCGTCTATCCTTGCGTTTGCGCAAGTTATCTCGCGCCGCGAAGATATAAACAACGACGGGTTTGTCAACGCGGAGGATTTGACAATTGCGAGCCGGTTTTTGGGAGATCAGGGTCCCGGAATCATTGCCGATGTTAATGGTGATGAAGTCGTCAATATCCTTGACCTGGTGTTGATCAGTCGGGCACTTTAAGCAATTTTCAACATTAAATGGACGTTTTTGATCTTGGGATGGATTGGAAGATCGCGAGCGACAAGAAATCCGCAGAAATACCCTATCAAATACCCCAAGCAAAAACACTCACTCCTACAGCGAGAGAAAAATAATGGACGCTTTGGATCGATCTGCAATAAAGAAGTCTCTCTGGTGTTTGGGGCTGCTTGTTTTCCTCGCCAGTTGTGCGTCAACGCCTCAAGAGGAGACGTTATCATGGGAGGTGACGTTCTTTTCGTTGGGTGCGCAGGTGCGGTTCGGTGAAGCGTCGCCGATACAACGTCTGAACGCCTTTAATGAGGACGGTGTGATGGTTGTGCAACTGGACTTCCCGACACCACCGCGACAGATAGAGCCGCTCTACTTTGAATGGCGCGAGGGAGAGACCTACAGATTTGAAGCGACTTTGGGGACCGGAGGCGTTGATAGTCAAACGCTAACCGCACCGCGTTCGGACACACAAGGCAGTTTAGAAATCGCGATTCCTTACGGCACCGCACCGCAAGCGGATACAGGGCAGGCGTTGGGAAGCAGTCAGAAGGCACTCGTTTTGAAAGAGAGCGAGATGACAGCCACAGTCCTTGTGAGAAACGGGAATGTGCCAGCGACCTTTGAGCTTCAGGTTTGCCTTCCATCTACATTGACAATCGTTCAGTTACCAGAAGACTGGAAAAGTGAGACAAGTGGTGCCGAAATTTGTCTCTCTACCACTGATAGGTTTAAAGTCGCATCGGAGGTCTGGTACCGTGCGTTGGTTTTGAGAACATCTGAGGAAAATCAGACGGTTGGTCAAGAAATTTCTGGGACTGTCCGTTTTACTGCAGACAATGGTCAGGTATGGGAGCAGCAGGCGACGGTGGCACTGCAGATGGCGACAGTTCCAGAGATTGCTGAACGCCTCTCCATTGAATCGATTGTGATGCCTACAGATGCGACAGGTACAGCAGATTCGAGGCAGCGAGCGGATACTATCCACTATGCGCGTCCACTTTTTAGAGGGTTCGGAACAGCGCAGACCAACGCCTTTGAGCCGACAACCTATCAGACAGTGCGTCTCCGTAATGACGGCGACGCAACGATCCATGTGGTGGTATCGTCGGGCAATATAGATGTAAATAGCGGCGAAACGATACCGTTTCTCGCGCCTCCAGAGACAGCGAACGGCGGTATAAATCGGAGCGTGGCGTTTGCGAGCCTGCCAGCAGGTGTGGTTACAGAGATTCCACTGCCGCTCTATTTTCACCCGATGTATATCAGACAGGGTAAGCCGGAACAGGCGATCCCTGGCGCGTATCAGCGGGACATTACAGTGAAGGTCTGGGGCAGCGATGCAACCGTTCTTCGTGAAAAGCGACCCTTGCACTTAATTGTTCCAAATCAGCAGGCACTGCTTGTAAGTCTACTGGCGATAATTTGCAGTAGTATCGGTTTTGCGGTTGTGTTGCGGTTTCACAAGCGAATTTTTGCGGGATTCACAACGAAACAGATCATTGTTATCGCGTTGTTCGGCGCGACGATTTTCGTGGGAGTAATGGTCCCATCAACGTTGTTTCTCAACTTAATCCGCGCGGTTCTCGGTCCGATTTCTGTGCTCCTCACCGGTTTAATAAATGAGACGCTCTACTATGCCTTGCTGACAGCGTTGTTAATTTATATTGGCGGGAATCCTGTAAGGGCGGCAGGCACGCTTAGAAGGCAGACCTACGAAGGCGGGCAGGACACGGACGCTGCGACGCTTGAATATGCGAATGTGAAGCGGCAAAGCAACGGAAGCGGTGTGATTTTACTTGTCTCGGCAGTGCGGTTGCTGCTTAGCGGTGTTACGTTCGGGCAATTTACACCGATGGCGATTGTCTATACCGGTACGAGTGTCCTCTTATTGGAAACAGGATTTCTGTTTGTGCGTGGACGGAACATATTGGCATGGGCAGTCGTGTTGGGGGTCTGCGACGCAATCGCTGTCTATGTCGATTTTCAACTCTCTATGTTACTCTATCGACTTTTCTACGCCGATTGGTATATTGTCCTCCGAATCTTAGTCGAGGGGTTCGCCTACACATTTATCGGTGTACTTCTCGGTGCGAGATTAGGACGCGGACTCTGGCGTGTAGCGAATTAAGGAGACACAACATGAAGCGAATTCAAATTTTTCATTTTCTCTGCCTACTTTTCATTTTCTGTATCGGTATTGCGACAGCCGATGTGAGTATCACTTGGGTTCGGACAGGTGTCGTTGTTGAATCCGAACACAGAGACGGTCTTTTAGAGAAAAAAATCGGTGTTGCCACTGTGTCTGATGGCACAGCGCGCGAGTTAGCCGAAACCTTGACGATGCAACGCCTCGATGCGAATCGTGCCCTGTTGCGGTTCAGATGGCAACCGAACCAAAATTATCGGTTTCGCTTGGATGATAGCGTTAAAACGGCGACTGCGCCGCTAAAGCCGGTGTCGTATCGCGTCCGCACGGTTGACTTAGACGGACTTTTGTCGCTCATGGAAAACCTCCGGCGACCTGCGAAACCGACTGCGGTTGCTTTAGGGCAGGGCAGCGGACTTAATACTGAGAGGTTAGCGGTTGCGACGGACAGCGGACATCTCGCTGTTCTTCAACCGATCACGGGTGAGGTAATTTGGAAAACGCGTATCTCAGAAGGATATGTGAGACGGATGGCGTTTAATCGAGACGGCACGCTGCTCTATGTTGGAGAGCAGGCGGCTGACGGGTTTATCTATTGCTACGATCTGGCAACCGAGAAGCCGACACTCCGTTGGAAGTATCGTACTGCCGATGACATTCAAACCTCTACACCGAGCGATCCGGACAGCGTCTACGCGTGGGTCAGTTATCCCGGTCAAGCGCGTATGTACACGCTCGCTAACGGCGATCTTCTCGTTGCAAGTGTACATTCGTGGACAGAAAACGGTACGCCACGTAAAAGATCCCAGCTCTATCGATTTGATAGCAAGACCGGCGATGTTATCTGGAGATGGCCTGAAGATGGCGCGGTCTCAAGGATCGTCCGTTGGTTTGACGTAAGTGCTGATGGCGAAACGCTTGCGCTGATTACAGATGCAGGACACAATTTACAGGGAGGGACTGCTGGTGAAAACGGTGCTGGCAATGGAAAACTCTCCGTGTTGAATGTGGAAGATGGTGCGGAGAGATGGCGTACTGACATTGAACCGTTGACACCTTATTTCTCACAGGTTACGTTTTGGCGAGGCGTTAGCATGTCTCCTGACGGTCGGTTTATCAATGTAACAACGGACGATGGTCGTGCATTTATTTTTGATGTTGATAGTCCTGAACCGGTATGGCAAGAGAATCTGACGACACCCTTAGAGGTGAGCGGTATCCCGATTGTGGCGACTTCTGGGACGATCGGCGCGACGGATGCTGCGGCGCTCTTTGTTACAGGAGATACGTATATCCCGTATCATCTCCGCAAGGGTGCGCAACGTCCTTCGGCGGCACATCCGAATGGGATGACGCTGTTCGCCTATTCGTGGTCGGGTGAGAAAATCTGGCAGTGGCAGCTTGAGAATATGCCACAAGGTTTAAGTATTGATGCGAAGGATCGCTACGCAGTGTTATCTGTCTCCAAGCGTACACAGGATCCGAACGAGAGTCTTCACGGCGTGTCGGTGTTTGATTTGTCAGCGGACGGCAGCGGCTTATCGAAATATTTGTATACCTATCGTACAGAAGGACAACTGCCTTATGACACGCTTGCGATTAGTGCGGATGGTGCGTTCATTGTTGTCGTTGAAGTGCCGATAGTATTGCCAGATGAGACGGTGCGCGGAAAGAATCGGGTTCATGTATTGTATTGATTGCCCAAGAACAACCGAATCAAAGATGATGCCTTGACAAACCTAAACGCCCTCTGTATACTTATTGTAGATTTTTCGATTTTATCAAATTAGGTGTATATCCTGATGTCGAATTTCACAGACGAAGAACTACTGCAAATCATTAAAACTGGGGAATCTGACGCTGTTGAGTTCAAAGCGTCTTTGTCTGGTAGTGCTCCAGAAAAGGTTCGAGAGGCTATTTGTGCTTTTGCCAACGATCTTCGCGACCGTGGGGAAGTCGGACTTATTTTTTTAGGAGTCAGAGACAACGCAACTCTCGGCACTACACCGATCACAGATGAATTGCTCCGGCAGTTGGCGGACATGAAGACGGATGGAAATATCGTGCCGCCGCCATCATTAACAGTGGAAAGGCGGGTACTGCGCGGCAAGGAAATTGGTGTCGTCGCAGTGCAACCCTCCAATTCGCCGCCGGTCCGATGCAGGGGCGCGATTCATATCCGAACAGGCCCACGTCGAGGTATTGCAACGGCACAAGATGAACGGATACTCAACGAAAAACGGCGATACGGTGATCGACCCTTTGATTTGTACCCGATTTCAAGGACAGACCTTTCAGACCTTAACCTCGCTTTGTTCAGTTATGACTATTTACCTAAAGCCTTTTCTGAGGAGGTACTGGAAGCTAATGACCGGAGTTTGGAGGAGCAACTCGCAGCAACAAAGATGATCACTGCTGTTGATGATACGACTGCTACTGTACTTGGAATTCTCACGATTGGGAAGAACCCCCAAGATTTTCTACCCGGTGCTTATATACAATTCCTCAGAATTGATGGGAATGAACTTACGGATGATATTATTGACAGTCTGGCTATCCGCGGCGCGATGCCGGACCAGATCCGCCGCTTAGACGATAAATTAATAGCACATAATCGTATTGCGGTTGACATTACGTCTGGTCCTATCGAGAAACGGACGGCACTGTATCCGATAGAAGCGGTGCAACAGATTACCCGAAACGCAATTATGCACCGGACTTACGAAGCGACGAATGCACCGGTTCATGTTTATTGGTATAATGACCGGATTGAAGTTTTGAGCCCTGGTGGTGTATTTGGTACGATAACGGCTGAAAATTTTGGTGAACCGGGGTATGTTGATTATCGCAATCCGAATTTAGCGGATGCGATGCGCACTTTCGGTTTTGTACAGCGTTTTGGTATGGGTATACCGATCGCGAGAAGGTTATTGGCGGAGTCGGGGCACCCAGAACCGAAATTTGAGATTGATAGTACATTCGCGCGGGCAACAATACAAGCACGTTAGTCTTTTATGGAGCGACAAAAAGGGAACAACGTTGGTGTTGTTCCCCTTATCGCGCCTGAAAGCAGACAGAAAAGTGTTGGAAATGACAACATTACTTTGAGATTGCATAGTGTGCCACTGCGTTTTGGGTTGATGCAATCACGCTCTGTAATGCTTGGAAGTACCTCTTCTCAGCCATCTTGATCGTATGTTTATCCTCGGTTGCGCGTGCGCGTCTGAGTGCTTCCCAACTCAGTGCGAGCATCCGATTCGTTTTTTCTAAGATTCTCCAATCTGCGTTTGAAATCATCATAACCTCCCGCAATAGGTTTTACGCGATCGGCGGCATATTGTTCCGCTCAAATAGCGCATTCAACGCTTGGCTCAACAGGTTTTGGATACTCGTATCCTTCTCCAAGGCGAGTACTTTCAACTGCCGATGCACATCCTTATCGAAATGTCCCGAAATCATTTTTTTCCCTTGACGAGATGGCGGTACCATCGTAGTCGGTTTCCGAATTGTTTCCACGTCAATCACCTCAATTTCACTTACGCTTTCGTACCTGTTCACATGTATACATGTCTACATGTGTGAGAGTATAAACGTTAGGTCTGAGGATCGGTTACAAATTTATTTTTTTTCTCGCAACGGAGCCGGGTATCTTGATATTGGGCATGCCAGGGCTATTTAGTTTTAGATAAATTGTCGGATTGTCTCAATTTTTGAGTTTTCTTTTTCAAGTCCGGTGCGGTTCCAAACCGCACCTACAGGTCCTGGGTGTCAAAAATTGGGCGAAAAAACGGAGAACTAAATCGCCCTGTTGGGCATGCGGGTTTTTCTTGACTTAGACCTATAGGTGTATTAAAATGGAGGCACTTATCACGATGCTTTTGCGAATTTTACAACCGGTAACACAGAATAAGAAGGGGTGGACAAAATGAGAAGACTTTTCTTGATTTTCGCTATTTTTACTTTTTGTGTTGCAACGTTCAATGCTACGGCACAAATCACGGATGGTATACACTTTTACTTGCCGTTCAACGAAGGTAAAGGTGATGTTGCGAGGGATGTCGGTCCGAACGGGTTTGAAGCGGTACTCCATGATAGTGCGGAATTCGTTGCGAAAGGCAAAGTCGGTGGTGCGATAGAGTTCTCAGGTGGGCCTGCAATAATCGCGGATCCGGGTGGACAGAGCGAGCTCTATGTGGAGCATCTGACCGTCGCTGTCTGGATATTCCCGTTTGAAATATCAGATATTGCAATCGGCAATGGACATGTCTATGGGAACATCTTTTATGATAAGTCCGGTACAAGCGATGATAACGTCGAATTTGGACTTGGCAGCGGTGAGGGGTTGTACTGGTATATCAATTCTGGTCAGAAGAAGATGGGACCGTTTAACGGTGCCGATGTCGATACGACGGTTGCACTCCCAAATTTGGGTTTAAAGCCGGATACCTGGTATCACGTTGTCGGGACTTTTGATGATGAGGCACTTAAAGTCTATCTTGATGGTGAGCTTGTGGGTGAGAAGGCGACACCAAATAACGGTCCTGTGATGGTCTGGAACGACAACAACATCGAAATCGGAGGCAGGCCGGATACGAACGGTGGTGCGAACCTCTATAAAGGCTTACTCGATGAGTTGGTTGTATATGATCGTGCGTTAGCAGAAGAAGAGGTTGAGGCGGTCATGAACTCGCGGGACATCCTGACTGTGGATGTTGCTGGTAAACTGACGACGACTTGGGGTACGCTTAAGACAAGGTAGTGGTCGGATACCGTGTGCTGTCAACAGTATTTCCAAAATGGTGCGGTTGGAAAACCGCACCATAGGTATTTTGTAATAGTCTTTTACAAATGCTGAAGAAACACCGAAGCAAAACCCTACCGGGTCTGGGTCTGCAACGGTTGTTATCTCCAAATCTGGATCAATGTTCTTGCACAATTCCGTTCAAAATAAGCAAGCATAAAAGATCAAGATGTGTTAAACTATAGTTACTATACTTTGGACAATTCGTATCACATTTGGGTTGGATTCTCAAAGGAACAGGAGACCAACGGTTTCCTATTCTACAAAGGATGGAATAGGAGACGAACAGCCAAAAGACTGTTTAGATGTGTTCTGGTGTCTTGAAAGAGGGAACAGGCTAACGGTTTCCTATTCTACAAAGGAAAGAGGGAACAGGCTAACAGCCTATTCTACAAAAGATGGACTAATAGGTGAAAAAACATGGCAAAATGGATAATATGCTTAGGAACACTGCTCTGTTTGGGGACTGTTATTCATAACAGCAGTGGAAAAGAACTTACATTAGATGACATCTTCCCAACGGATCGGGTTATAGATGTGCAGATCACCGTTTCGGAGAAGGATTGGAATACGATTCGGTTTCAGTCACGGGATTTTGTGAGTGCGCTGAATGAGAAGCGACAGTTCGGTCCGCTGGATCATCCGTATACGTATGTGGAAGCGAGTGTAAGCATTGACGGGGTGGTGTTTCCGAAAGTCGGGGTTCGCAAGAAAGGGTTCATCGGTTCGCAGAGCCATACACGTCCTTCTCTTAAGATCAAGTTGAATCACATTGACAAAGAAGGTGGAATTGAAGGTCTGACGAACCTGACGCTTAATAACAACAAACAGGATATAAGTCAGGTGAGTCAATTTATCGGATACGCGTTGTTCAATGCGATGGGATCGCCTGCGCCGCGGTGCGCCTACGCGAAGGTGACCGTGAACGGCAAAAGTCTGGGTATCTACTCACATGTGGAAAGCGTACGTCCACCGCTGTTGAAACGTGCCTTCGGAAATGACGATGGGACGCTCTATGAAGGCACTGTCGTCGATTTTAACGAGGCGTGGGAGAACAGTTTTGAACATAAACGCGGCGACGATACGCTCGGGAGAAAAAAAATTATCGCGCTAATTGATGTGCTTGCAGATAACCAGGTAACCGAAGCAGCCATCGGTGAACTCGTCGATTTGGATAGCTTTTACCGGTTCTGGGCGATCGAAGGTCTACTCGGTTTCTGGGACGGCTATTCTGGAAATAATAACAATTATTTCATTTACCTGAATCCGGACACAGATAAATTTCACTTTTTCCCGTGGGGTGCGGATGCGCTGTTTACGAATTTCAGTATGGACTTCCGGAGAAGTTTACGCGCACCGACTTCCGTCAAGACGCAGGGGTTGATTGCATATAGGTTGTATCAGCTTGACGTGGGACGCGAGCGGTACGCAAGAACGATGATGGAACTGCTCAAGAGCCACTGGAACGAGGTAGAACTGTTCACCGAACTCGACAGAGTCGCTGCAATGATTCAGTCTTATCTGCTACCGGAACAACGCGAATTTCGAGGCGACGAATGGTGGGAAAGAGGAGAGAAACAGACCTTTGAGAACGGACTCGCGGACGTTCGTGATTTTATCCGTGCCCGAAAAAGTAACATACTGCAGGAAATTGGCGATGGGATGCCTGTCTGGCGTAGACAACCGCGTCCGCCGTTTGTTATGGGACCTGAAGGGTTTGACATGAAAAGCTTCATTCAATTGCCTGAGGACGGGCTGTGGCATGCCGCACGCACGGGTGACCTCGCAGCGATGAAACGCTACATCGCAGAAGGTGCGGATGTCAACGCGCCAGACGAGAGTTTAAGTGTACCTCCTTTGGCGTGGAGTGCGTCTTATGGACAAACCGAAGCGGCGCGCCTTCTTATCGAAAATGGGGCTGACGTTAATATAGAAGACGATAAGGGTAGTACACCGCTGCACGTTGCTGTCGTTTTCGGTAGGGCGGATGTTGCGAAACTTCTTGTCGAGAACGGAGCAAACCCAGAGGTACGCAACGACGATGGCGGGACACCAGCGGATGCCTTGCATCTTGATTGGAGAACCACCACCTTTATTGGCGGTTTAATGGGCATAGAGGTTGAGCGGGAAAATATCCCGGTCATGCAAAGCGGTAGGAACGAAATTGCGAAACTCTTTGATGTCAAGGAATTTGATAGCAAGGACATAGCCTCCGCACCGGATCTATCGGGCGCAGTTTTTATTGGGGATCTCGCGGCAGTTAAACAGGCACTAACAGATGGTGCAGATCCCGATGCGAAGGACCCGCAATCTGGAAGCACAATGCTGTCTATTGCTGCACTGATGGGACACACAGAAGTTGTGGCACTGCTTCTTGAACACGGTGCGGATGTCAATGCAAAAAGTCGGGATGGTGGAACCGCACTGCATGCAGCAGCGTTTCTCGGACGCGTTGAGACAGTGAAACTTCTTCTTGAGAAAGGCGCGGATACGACGCTTCGGAATAATATGGGTGGCACAGCGATAGAGGGTGCAAAGTTGAACTGGCTGATAACTGAGGGTATACTCGGTATGCTGCAGATTGAGGTGGACGAGGCAGCAGTGAAAGCAGGCAGAGCCGAAGTTATAAAACTCATCTCTCGCCCCAGTAGGAAATAGAGACGACACAGAGGTGGAACAAATGCATAATTCGCAGACCAACCCTGAAGCTATAAAGGAATCGGGGTTAAAAACCCCTCCTACATGTACTATGGAATCGGGGTTACAAACCCCTCCTACACAGACGACTATGACGATGGAGGAGTTTCTTGAAAACGATTTAGAGGGGTATGAATACGTAAAAGGAGAATTAGTGCCGATGGCAGCTGCTGCGATTGTACATGGTGAAATAGGTGTTAACCTCATAATACCTTTAGGTATGTATGTTCGAGAAAATAAGTTAGGTCGTTTATATACAATCGAGACAACGTTTCAATTGGGCGATAGAGTCGTAAAACCTGATATTGCGTTTGTCTCGACGGAACGGTTGTCAGAAGATAAATTAAAAGGATTCCCCCTGGCACCTGATCTCGCTATTGAGATCGTGTCGCCAACAGACAAACACTATGATGTTACCGAAAAGGCACTCGCCTATCTGAAATCGGGAACACGCCTCGTCTGGGTTATTGAGCCGGTTGCGAAGACGGTCATGGTCTATCGTTCTGAAACCGATTTCGCGCTCCTGAGTTGTGAAGACACACTGACAGGTGAAGATGTCGTTGAAGGGTTTACATGTCCAGTTGCCCAGTTGTTTGAATAGATTTTGATTTGAAATAACAGGATCGGCGTTCAGGCATCGTACAACTGGATACTACGATGCTACGCAAAAAGTTTGATTTTTTTTATTCTATGTGCTAAGATATTTCTACAAATTTGCGATAGGAGGAATGGATGACACACTTACAAGGTGCAACACATTCAAGAAATATAGAACAAGAACCTCCGCAAAAAATAAGTGCCCAATATTTGCATCGACGTGAAATTTTAGATCGGTTTGATATCTTAGCACAACGGGAAGACAACTGGGATGGATACGACTCAAAAAAACCGACTCAGTCAACCTTAGATTATGCAAAGGGACTCATGGAAGAATTTTTCGATTTCATCACTTCTGATGGATATTCATGGCTTACTCCATTCATCTCCAGTGATGAAGAAGGCAATGTAACTGCAGAATGGTGCGGAGAAGGGCGAAGATTGCACATTCAAATTGGAGAAAATAAAGCTGAGTATATTCAGGTCTGGGGCGTAAATATTGATACGGAGATGCACGTAGATTTTCTCAACCGAGACGATTATCAGATGCTTTGGGAATGGTTACTTGATGAAAAAAAATAACTACGTGCGGAACGAGGAGGAACTCTATCGAAGCGTGCGAGGAGAATTGGGGGAAGAGTACTCATACGGTCCCAAAGGAAACCTCCAAATTAGTAGTGAAGCCTTTCGTGATAGGGATAGAAAACCATCCGTAGATAGAGCAGAGTTAAGAGAATTTAATCCTACTTTGTCTAAATTAAGTGACACAGATGGCATTGTTAGTCTTATGACTGCTAATGTCCGTGCAATAGGAGCCGTCGAAACAAAAGTCCTGAATGAAGATGTCGTTGTTCATGCCGTAGATGTGGTCTACGCTCCCACTCCGGAAAATCCTGCCCATTCACAAATTATAGTGAAACCTGAATTCTTTGGTTCAAAGAATAAGCAAAGAAATGTATTCAAATTGCTACGGCTTGCCCTTGCAGAACTTGCCGAAAAAAACGGATGGACTTTAGAGCCAAGTATCCAGTAGATTTATGCTTGTAGATATAGAAATTGTATCTATTGTGACCTGCCTTACGGGATAACCACATACTTGCTTTGGCAAGAGTTTGGATCCTGTAGAGAATGGAGGACTAAATGGCAAAACCGATTAATTACAGTGACATCTTAGAAACTGGCGATGATGGTATCTATGACATAGAGACGCACGCCGCCGGTCCCGAAGGGAGCCTGCCGCTCACGGCGGAGATGCTCCTCACTCGACCGAGTGGGGACGTGTTTGGGTTGACGCACAACGCTGCGATGGGGTGGGCGCCGACGGAACTCCGACGCGAGGAATTCCTGATTCTCAGCACACAAGGGGGTATCCGCGCCCCTGACGGTACGCCGATCGCGCTCGGGTACCATACGGGACATTGGGAGGTCGGACTTCTGATGCAGGCGGTCGCTCGTGAACTGAAAGAGCTTGCGGCGATCCCGTTCGCGGGTTACTGCTCCGATCCGTGTGATGGACGGACACAAGGCACTGTCGGCATGATGGACAGCCTCGCCTACCGTAACGATGCAGCACAGATTTTCCGCCGACTCATCCGTTCTCTACCGACGCGGAAAGGCGTTGTCGGGGTTGCGACCTGCGATAAAGGGTTGCCTGCGATGATGATGGCACTCTCTTCAATGCGGGATTTACCGGCTGTCCTCGTTCCGGGCGGTGTGACGTTGCCGCCAACGACAGGTGAAGATGCAGGCAAAATCCAGACGATCGGTGCGCGTTTCGCACACGGCGAGATTAGCTTGCAAGATGCGGCGGATATGGGATGCCGCGCCTGTGCGACACCGGGTGGTGGTTGCCAGTTCCTCGGAACTGCAGCGACATCACAGGTCGTCGGTGAAGCGTTAGGACTGAGTTTAACGCATACGGCGTTGGCACCGTCCGGTCAGAACATCTGGTCGGATATGGGACTCCGTTCTGCGCGTGCTGTCGTGAACTTAGCCGCGAAGGGGTTGACGATGAAAGACATCGTTACACCGGCGGCGATTCGGAATGCTATGGTTGTCCATGCAGCGTTCGGCGGTTCGACGAACCTCCTGCTGCATATTCCCGCGATTGCGCATGCTGCTGGACTCCAACGTCCGACAATAGAGGATTGGACGGAAGTGAACCAGAATGTTCCGCGCCTTGTTGATGTCTTACCGAATGGACCTGTCGGACACCCAACAATTCGGGTTTTCCTTGCGGGTGGTGTGCCGGAGGTGATGCTCCATCTGCGTGAGCTCGGATGCCTCAATGAGGATGTACGGACGGCGACGGGTGAAACGCTGGGGCGTAACCTCGATTGGTGGGCAGGCTCTGAACGCCGCGCGCGTGTCCGCGAGATTCTCGAAGAGCAGGATAATATCGCTCCTGACGAGGTGATTCTAAGTCCGGATGCTGCGAAAGCGGCGGGACTGACGAGTACAGTAACGTTCCCGCGCGGTAACCTCGCGCCGGAAGGGTCTGTTATTAAAAGTACCGCTATTGATCCGAGCGTTGTAGATGCCGATGGTGTCTATCGGATGACAGGACCGGCACGCGTTTTTGTCCGAGAATCTGACGCAATACAGACGCTTAAAGGTCAGGGAGAAAGTAGCATCCAACCGGGTGACATCATGGTACTGTGTTGTCGCGGTCCGCAAGGCACAGGCATGGAAGAGGTGTATCAACTCACAGCGGCACTTAAGCATCTTTCGTTCGGTAAGAACATCGCTCTGATAACGGATGCACGGTTCTCTGGTGTCTCGACAGGCGCGTGTATCGGACATGTCGGACCGGAGGCACTCGCTGGCGGTCCTATCGGTAAGGTGCTTGACGGGGATATTGTCCAGATTGAGATTGATACCCGGCAACTGATAGGGCGCATTGATTTGGTCGGACACGGTAGCGAGCGGTTCGGCGCAGCAGCGGGTGAGCGCGTGTTAGCGGAACGGCAGCCGAGACCGGACCTATCACCGGATGAAGCGTTGCCGGACGATACACGTCTCTGGGCAGCGTTGCAATCCGTCGGTGGTGGTACATGGGGCGGTTGTGTCTATGACGTAGACGCGATCCTCAATGCCTTGAGCAGTGGTCAGTAAGAAAGTTGTGAGGTGTGCTAAAGTTTCAAAGTTGAAAATTTTACAGACTTCTTTAGCTGATACGGGTAATTACTAATGAAATATTGGTTACCGTCTCTGCTGTATATGGCACTCATTTTTGCGGTCTCTTCTATGGAGCAACCGCCGCTGCCGATGCCACAATTTGAGTGGTTGACGATCGATAAGCTCTACCATTTTATCGAATACGCTATCCTCGGCGGATTGTTGGCGTGGGCATTTGTGAAGGCGAAACCTCCGATTGTACCGTCGCAGTTGATATGGGGTTTGGCAGCGGTCATCTCTATTCTCTACGGTGCGAGTGATGAATGGCATCAGACGTTTGTTCCGGGTCGGTTCGCTACGCTTGCGGATTGGGTGGCAGATGCCTTGGGCTCAATCGCTGGTGTTCTCGGAGTCTATCTCTATTATCGGAAAAAGCAATCTTCAGTAACGTAGGTTGGGTTGAACGGTGTAGAAGATAAAAGGTCGGTATCCAAAAGCACCTCAAACCTGATATACTTGCATAGACATCCGGAAACCGAGTGAAACCCAACATTTTCTTTGGAACGTCTGGAATATAGTGGTAGGTTTTCGTTGGGTTTCGCTATACCCTTTATTTGTTGACAATGATAGAGCGTTGGGATATGCTTGGATTTGTTTAGTCCGGTCTTTCTTGATTCCGCTCAACCCAACCTACGATACTGATGACTATTCATCTGACAATTACGAAAAAAGGAAGGAATATGCATCCACTTGTTAATTTAGGAGTACCGGAAGGTGCTGTTGCTGTTCACTGGTTTGAGCAGAGCAGTTTCGCTTTGAAGGATTCATCTGGTACGATTGTCCAAATTGATCCGTATTTTCCGCGAGAACGTCCGGCGGACCGTTTTATTCATACGGAACCGCCACTCGATGAATCGGCACTTCCGACCGATTTTGTGCTCCTAACGCACGCGCATGGAGATCATACTTGTTCGGAATCTATATGTCGGATTTGGGAGACTTCCAACGCGACGCAAATCGTTGGTCCCGAAGAGAGTGCACGTCAAATTTCAGGCGAAACGGATGTCCCTTCGGCGAATATCTCAGAAATTCGCGCTGGCGAATCGGCGACGCTCAACGGTCTCACGGTCCACGCTGTCTATGCGAAACCGCCTGATGGTGATGCGTCCGCTGATATAGCACCACCAGATGTTACACACTTAGGGTATGTGATTGTTAGTAACGGTGTCGTGCTTTACTTTAGCGGCGATCCGATCAACAATTTCGCGGAGCATGACGCTTTGGTTTCAGCCGTCGCTGCACACAGACCGGACATCGGTTTTTTGACGAACCACCCGACGGAGGGTGAATTCCCGTTCTACGATGGGTGCGTCAAAATGGCGACGCGGATCGGGCTGAAGCATGCGGTTCCGGTGCATCGCGCCTGTTTCGTTACGCGTGATTACGATCCGAATGAGTGGGCATCCAACTTCCCTTCCGGAGGCCCCGAACCGCTGATTATTGAGAGAAATTCATATATTATTTATAGTTAGCCGTCAGCAGTCAGCCGTCGGCAGTCAGCAAGAGGGTTCTGGTTCATCAGATGTCTCTTCTACTGATAGCCGATAGCCATTTTGCTGATAGCCAATGGCTGATAGCCGATAGCCATGAAAAAAGAGGTAAAATATAGATATGTCGCTACAAGAACAGAAAACTGCGCTTGTCGGTATTGTCATGGGCAGTGATTCCGATTTAGAGAAGATGGCGGAAGCCGCAAAGGTTTTAGAGGAATTTGAGGTTCCATTCGAGATAACGATCTCATCTGCGCACCGTTCGCCGGAACGGACACTGGCGTGGACGGAAAGGATTAAGGCAGAAGGCGGAAAGGTTATCATTGCTGGTGCTGGACGTGCAGCGCATCTTGCGGGTGTTATCGCCGCGCACACGACGCTGCCGGTTATCGGTGTCCCGATTGATGGCGGACCGCTCGACGGTGTTGATGCACTCTATGCGACGGTTCAGATGCCGCCGGGGATTCCTGTCGGGACGATGGCAATCGGTTCCGGTGGTGCGCGGAACGCCGGACTCTTTGCTGTCCAAATTTTGGCACTCCAATTCCCTGAATTGGAAGAAAAGTTGTTGGCATATAAGACGAAATTGAGTGACGGTGTCGCCGAAAAGGCGGCGCGTCTCAAGGAAGTCGGCTACGAGAATTATTAGAGGCAGTCAGCTATGGAAAGTGAAAAAAATGGTGCATGGAACAACGACACGGAACTGTTTGATCTGATGGAGGAACAGTTATACGCTGCCGTGATTTCGGATGCGCTGGATGCAGCGGGTTACCGCGAACAGGCACTGCGCCATACAATCCGTCCGCTGCATCCGCAGACAGTTGTGGTGGGGCGTGCGATGCCTGTGTTGTGTGTGGATGTCTATGAGATTCCAGATGAACCGTATCAGCAAGAAATCGCTGCGGTGGATAGCCTCAAGCGAGACGATGTTCTTGTATGCTCGACGAACGGGAGTACGCGTATCTGTTTCTGGGGTGAACTCCTCTCAACGGCGGCCCGCGCGCGCGGTGCGCGCGGTGCTGTCATTGAGGGTTTTATCCGAGATGCGAAGCAGATTTTGGCGATGGGGTTCCCGGTGTTTACGACAGGTTTGTCGCCTGTTGATTCTAACGGGCGCGGCGATGTCGTCGCCTATAACGTCCCGATTGAATGTGGTGGTGTTACGGTAAATCCGGGTGACATTGTATTCGGTGATGCCGATGGTGTTGTTGTTATCCCGCAAGGGGTGGAAACGACTGTGATAGAAGCCGCATTGGAAAAGGTGAGTGGCGAGAACCGCACCCGCGACGAACTCCTCGCTGGTGCGACACTGCGCGAAGTTTATGATAAATATGGGATTCTGTAAGGAATAATCATCAGTCACGAAATTCGCCTGACCGAACCGCAAGGAAAATTTAAAAAATGATTTATGAATTGCGAACGTATCAAGTTGTACCGGGGAAAATGAAAAACCTGAACGACCGATTCGCCAATATCACGGTTCCGCTGTTTGAAAAGCACGGTATGAAAGTCATCGGGTTTTGGGAGACGGCTATTGGTGAAGCGACGACAACGGAACTTATCTATCTTCTCGCCTTCGAGGATTTGGGGCATTATCAGCGTGCGTGGGACGCGTTCATTGCCGATCCGGAGTGGCAAGCGGCGAAACGCCTGACAGAGATCGGCGGTCCGTTGGTCAACGTAGCGGGTTCTAAGATTCTGGAACCGACAGATTATTCACCGTTGCAATAATAGTTGTCAGAGGGAATAGTTAACAGTTTTCAGGACGATTTTCTCTACGAAAAAATCTTTCAGTTTTCAGTTAAGAGACTTTGGTACTATTGAAAATCTCTTGGAACTGACAACTGATAACTGAGTACTGTTAACTGACAACTATTATCCTACCGTAGTATGGCGAGCTTGCCCACCTGTTCTATTTTTTTCTCATCCGTATGTGCAATGACACGGTAGAAATACACGCCGTTGGCACACCGGATGCCTATTTCATCTCTACCGTCCCAACCTGTTTCGTTCGTGCCGCGATTCGCGCTGGCATCGACAAGCGTGCGGAGGAGCCTGCCGTTAACGCTGTAAATTTTGATTGTGACGCTGTCTGGTGCCTGTGCGAGATGATAGGTGAAAAACGTTTTTCTGTCAACCATCGGGTTCGGCACATTGAAGACTTCGCTGAGCGTGACCTTTTCATTGAGTGTAAAGGACACAGTGTGTTCCGCTACGTTTTCACTGGTGTCTGCAGCGGTAATCTGGAGTTGATATTCACCGTTAGCGAGGTCAGGCGCGTACGTAATAGCGGCGTTTGCAGGGGCTGCAGGATCGAAAGTTTCGTTGTAACGACTCGCGTCTAACAGTGTAGGTGTCTCATATAGGTTTCCGAAATTGAATCGAAAAGTGCTGTCGTCAAGTCCGCTATCGTCGGTAAGGTTAATCGTGAAATGCGGTTGCTCTGTGAGGACGGCTCCGTCTGTTAGGGGTTCCTCAAATGCGCCGTTTGTCTCGCCTGTGCCGTGTGTGGTAACTTGGATGTCAATGGTAGGCGGCGTGATATCCGGTGCTTCAACGACAAAGAATCTATAACTCAGAACACCGTCATCGCCACCGATGGCGTTCCCATTGAAATCTTGTGCCTTGATATTGAAGGTATATTCACCCGGGAAGAGGATGGGTCGATAATCGATGGGTATGATCTCAATTCCACTTTGCATCCGGAGTTCGTAATCGGTGACAGGTTCAAAGGGTCCATCGTCCTTCTGTTTTTCAAAGGTAAAGAACTCCGTATCAATCCCGTTTGTATCTTGTAGAACGATAGAGATTTCCGGTCTCGGTGGAATGACGCTACCGGTCTGCGGTTGAAGACCGTCTACCCAGAGGTTAAAGGTAGGCGGTTCTGTATCTGTACTACGGATGAGCGCGAACTGCGTGAGTTTAGTGACCTCTGTTGTAATTGACGCGACGCGGGCGGTACTGAATTTAATTTTATCACCGAATTGAAAATCTTCGGGACCGCTGTCAACGAAAACTTCAAATCCGAGGTGCGTCAGAAAGATAGGTTCGTTTACTTTTCCGCGGACTTTGATCCCGTTCGGGAAATGTGAGGGTTCGTTAGAAGTGTCGCGCAGTTCGTAGTGAGTGGCATCCGTGAAAAAGATGAGCCAGTCGCCTGTTTCAAATTCCGCTTTGGGTCCGAGTCTGCTATCCACCCTTGCTTTTCCGTTCCCGCGATTGCTGCTCCATGTCTCTGTTAGAACTATATTCCCTTCGGTATCGTAGTCGGTTTCAAAAGCGAGGACATCGCCAAATTCGAAGGTATAGTTTCCATCAGGCGGCGGGTTTTCTTGGCGCGGAATCCATAATTCTAAACCGAACACATCCTCCCGGAACGAATTATCGAGTTGTCCAATCCGATCAATTTTTTGGAGTGTTGTGTCTCGCTTCCGCTTGAAAAATACCTCATATTCGTCGTCATCGAGGAAAATGATAACCCAAGTTGCTGCGGGTGTGAGATTCGGATTGATACTGATTACATCAGTTTCTAATGTCTGTTGGCTGCCATTTTCTACTTGTGTCGGTGTGACGTAATTTTCGAGTTGGAAATCGCCTTCAGGTGTATAGTTAATTTCCGATGGCAAACGTCGCCAGGCATGAATAGTTGTCGGTTGTTGGAAACCTTCAGCCTGTTGATTGTTATCTGCTGATTGCTGACGGATTTCTTGCTGGGCATAGATCGCTAATTGGTTTGTGAGTTGTGTAAGTTCGTATTTGAATACAGGATTCTCCCTTGGAATTCCAGTCTCTTTCTGTACAATGTCTTCCAAAGCACTGACATCGAATCGGAATTTAAGAGTTGCTGGTTTCGCGAGTGCTGTGGCACCTGTCCGAAATGCGGGTTCGTAGTATTGGGCAACAGCCTTACCTTGTCGTATGAGCCCGCGTCTGAGTGCGGCGACCCGCGGAATCGGTGCGAATTGGAGATCGGGTTGGATCGGTTCCGCTGGCAGTTGTGAGGTAACAGCGAGCGGGATACCGGCTGCGTTCTGTATTTGGGTTTCCAGCGCGTTTTCCGGAAAATGGATGTCAAAGACCCTGTCTAAACTAAAGGCTGTCAACGCTTCCTCTGATCTATAGTTAAAATCGTTGACGACCAAAGAGGTGTGGTGTTTGTTATCAAAGATGCGGTCCTCTTCAACATTGCCGTCGATTTTATCATCAATACTGGGGTCTTCTGGGTCGGCGAGGACATAAATTCTGTGGATACCTGTCTCAAGCGGAGCGTTCAGATTGAGGGTGGCAGTTGCGCGTTGCCAGACATAAGTGCCTTCGACCCATTCTGTGACTTTGACGGTTGTGGTCCCGATAATATCGGCATCTGCGTCAACGATGAGATCGCCGTCCGCGTCGGGATTCCCTTGGGCAAATACGATTTCGATATCAGATAGGATGGGACGACCGCCGTTATTGATGAGTTCTGCTATGAGTTGATAGCCGTTTTGATCTTCATCGAAAATATACTGAATCGGTGCGCGATTCGTTTGATCTGTGCCGATAGCGATGTTAGGTCCTTCAGGAACCCTGACGACGTAGCGTTCGATTTCCGATGGCATAGCGACCTTGTGTCCGTTGCTGTCGGTGATGAGGATTCTGTAGCGTATCTGCCGTCTGCCTGTCGGTAGCGAGATCGGTGTTTCAAGTTCATACCACTGTCCACCGAGTGGGACATCACTGAGTGGTATAGGTGCCGGGACCATGGGTGTTATCGTGTCTTTAAAAGTGGACGTATTATCCCATAGAACGCTTATATCTCTTATGCCGCCGGGTCCTTTGTCGTCAACGACGAGGACACTGATGTTAAGGGTATCCGTGACTTTGGTATCAAGTGTTTCGCGAATGTCTTGTACGACGGGTGTGTCGATTGAGAATCGGGTTCCACCGACAGCAGCACGCGTGTCATCGTGGGCAAAGACGCGTGCAAAGCCGCCACCCGGTATAGCGTTATCAGGAACATCAATCCGAATTGTGCCGTATTCTCCCTGCCAGACCCTACCGCCTGCTTGTCGTGTGAGGTCGTTGCGCAGGTTATCATCAAAATTATTTGCGAAGGCTGCGAAAGCCGTAAGATTCTCGGTGCTAAAATCGGATGCGCGCGTAAAGCTGATGCCTTCCGCGCCGATCTTAGCATCTCGGCGTACACCGACTTCATTTGCCTTGATAACAATCTTGTGTGTATCGTTGAGTGCGGTGCGTTCTAATTCGACCTTTACATCAAGTTGCGGACGCGCAAAACGGGAAGCCGGATCACCGAAAAGTGTGTATTGTTCGGTTCCAGGGATCCAAGTCGGGTTCTGGATCCGAGTGATAAAACTGATTTTGGCATCAGCAATGATGTGTCCTATCGTTGGCTGTACGGGGATATCGGTCGCTGCTAATTCTGGAGACACCTCAGGTAGCTGAAAAAGTGCTTCAAAGAGGTCGATATCAAACGCTGCATTTGCTGAACCGTAGGTTAACCGCGTCGCTGAAAGGGTTGCAATCGCGCCGTATCTCCCGAGTAGAAATTGTTCACTGAGGCAGAAGTTTCCGAATTGTTGTGGTTTATCGAATTGTCCGTTGAGGCAGGTCGTTGTAACAACAAATGGGAGGTACCGGTTCCGTAGACCGACGACATCCTCGATTCTGAAGATAGACTCATCTGCCCAGGTCTGGCTTCCGCCGTGTCCGGCGTATTCAAGGACAAGCGCGCCTTTATTGATTGCGGATCGGATTGTTGCGCGTGTGATCTCGGGACTTTTAATTTTTCGGAGATAGATTTGGCGGGTGTCATATCCGACCGGTATCACCTCTTGTATCAGTTCATCACGGGAGGTCTCAAAAATTATGTCGGAAGGGTTGTCAATCTCGTTATCGGCGACCTGAATTAACGTGCCTTGCCACAGCCCGATCTTAGGATTTTCCTCGTAGTCGATGATCTTTTCGACCATAGTTGTGAGTGCTTCAGGTGTTTGGACGGAGAGCCGTCCGATGAGCATATCGGGGAGTGGGTCATCACCACTGATGTTAACGAAGCGCTGGTCCATGGAAGTTTCACCACTTGCGGGTGCCCAGCCGTGATACGTCGGTACGAAATTCGGATAGAGATCATAGGTGCCGGGGAACGTGGTATCTCGGCGGTAGATTTCAACTGTAGCGTTTTTGTAGTCGTAGTGTGCATCACCGACGAGAAGGACGTAAGTCGGTGCGGGCTGCTGATAGTTGTGATAGGCGTACCGCATAAACTTTTGGATAGCGAAGGGGTTGAAGAGACCGTCACTAAACTCGTCGTAGATGTCGTTAATGTCAGCGACGAGGGTTTTCAAGCCTTGCGAACTTCGGAATTCGACGAGTGGCGTGATGCTTTCGGCGAAGGTCGGGTGTGTGATGAAGATATAATCGACTTGATTGCCGGGGTTTTTCAACACTGTCGGTGGTGTTGGAACGAGTGCGTTGATACTGCGATAGCGGCTGCGCCCTATTACAAAATAACGTGTGTAACCGTTGACAGTATCTTCAAACCGGATCTGATGTTTGACACCCGCCGGCGAAACGACTCCGCCGTTGAGTTTGCTCGTAATGCCGTTCTCATTGAGTTGGTATACATCTATTGTTTCGTCAATGATGTTTCCGACGCTGTATTGAACTTGGCCGCGGTGGAGCGGTTCGGTATGCGTATTAAATTCGAGACGGTTGTTATCTGCCTGAAAAGTCCGCCAGTAGTCAATTTCGTACCAGTCGAGATAGAAATCGTAAGAGCCGGGTGGTGTCTTATTTTTATCGAGTGCTTCGATACGCATAAGATTCGTCGCATCGTGGTGAACAAGCTTCGCCTCAATATCACGGGTTGCGATTTGGAAGGTTTGCCGTCTCCACTCTTCAATTCTACCGAGTCGGTTATTGTTGAAAATGATACGTGCTTCATGTCCGGCATTCGATTTATAGGAGGCACCTTGGAATTTGATACGCAGCTTCGCGGAACGCTCGATCGTACCTCTCGGTATTGCCATGGGCAACTTGATTGGGAAATCTTTTCGGCTTGTACTGAGGTCGCCCCCGCGGAAGGCGACACCGAAATAGTGGTCTGCGAGTTCGGATTTAATATCGTTGGCTTCCAAAACATCATGATGCCTGTTCTCTTCAAACCGGATGCGCGCCAAAAAGGCGGTCGGTGTTGGCAAGTTTTGCGCTTGTGGTGCCGCGTCTCGGACTTCTATGCGAGAGGTTTCAAAACCTGCAGCAGGTTCGCCATGCAATCCGAATCGGAGCCAGTAAACATTTTCGTCGGTAAATTTGTTGTCTGCTAAAGCGCGTCCGTAGAAGACGAGTTGATCGCCGGGGTCGAGTGTGTTGTTTCCGTTTTCATCGAAGATATGGACACCTTTCTTTTTCCCGCCGCTCTCCAATCGAATTGTGTCAAGGTCAATAGTTTCGGGTTCGATGCGAGCGTAAGCCCGAATATTGTTATAGGTGATCCGATACATGTCTGTTCTGGTGACAGGGATTTTAAAACGGCGTGTATTGGCAGTTATCAGTGGCGGTGCTCCGGGCGCGGATGAGACCTCGTTTGTGGAAACTCCATAAGAGGTTCGACGTTGTTTGCGCCACGGTTTTGCCTGTTCATAGTTCCACAATGTGCTTTGGAATAGATTCTCAAAAACGTGTGATGATTTTCTCAAAGAAGTAGGGGCAGTCGGGATAGGTACTGCGTTACCGATAGCACCGGTTACTGGCGAAGTCGGAAAATTCACCCGAAACGTCACAGTAGAAAAGATTTTTAACTGCTTGGTTGCCGGATTGTATTGGACCGGGTTGATCTGTAGATTCCCGATACGTTGATCTCGTACGAACCCACCGGGGATCGCCTCCACAAGTTGTGTTGGGTAGAATCCTTGCAAAATTTGTGGAGTGTCTGTAGGATCGAGTGTCGAGAAAATCGGATCGTCGGGTGTGATACGTACATTTTCAACGGTTTTAATTTCTGAGCGCGCTTGAATAATTGTAACGACCGGTGTTCCGGTGGTCGGGAGCCCGATGCGTTGCGTGTAAATCGGTAGACGCGGTTTGTCTACGTCGAGTGTCCAATCGGCACCTTCAAAATGTATCTCAGTGAATCCATCTTCGGAATTACCGTCAGTAGCAGGGAGGCGTGTTTGTATCTTGAGTTCTGGCAAGACGAAGCGTGCGGTAAAGGTGTCCGCCGTCATTGTCAGCACCTGTAACGGCGGTTGCGAGCGTGTTTGACCGATGGCGATTTGCATCGGGGCAGTCGCAAACGTAAAAAGTATAGCAAAAAAAATAAGCGTCTTTTTCATTTTTTAAACTAAAATCAATCAGGGTTTTTGTGTTACTGAACATCCATGCCGGCCGGTCAACTTTGTTTTAGGCGTGTGAATTCGGTAAAAAGGACCGCCTCCATTGATGCCTTTTTTAAGTTTGTTGCTTTACAGTGTCTTTTTAATTTAGTTAATAGTTATCAGTTGTCAGTTACAAGAGTCCTCCTTAATTGAAAACTGAGTACTGTTAACTGTTAGCTATCAAAACGGCGCTGTTTAGTGCTGCGACGAGACTGCTCTCGCTTGCAATACCTTTACCGGCTATGTCAAACGCTGTTCCGTGGTCCACACTGGTACGAATTATAGGTAAACCCAAAGTGACGTTTACCAGTTCACCGAATCCGAGGAGTTTTATCGGTATATTGCCTTGGTCGTGATACATAGCGATAACGGCGTGCCAATGTCCTTGATTCGCTTTCACGAAAAGTGTGTCAGCCGGGAGTGGACCGTCTATTATCGCGTTTGGTGTCTGTGCTTGTAAGATGGCTGGACGGATAAAACGTTCTTCCTCGTCTCCGAACATACCGTTTTCACCTGCATGAGGGTTCAGTCCGGCAACGGCAAGTCTCGGTTCAGAGATACCGCATCGCATCAGTGCCTGTTGCGTGATATGAATAACTTTCACGATTCTTTCAACAGAGATAGATTTCGGTACATCGGCAACGGGGATATGATTTGTAACGAAAGAGACCGCAAAACCTTGACCGAAAACGCGATTTTCCGATGCTTGACTGTGGCGCGCGTTTTCGGTCAAATGTTTATTTTTATCCCCCTTGTCCGTATTTGCGCGCAAGGCTTCAGGTGTGCAGAGCATCATCACGACGTCAGGCGTATTCGTGAATGCGGCGAGCATTTCGGTGTGTCCTGGATGCGGGGAGCCGGCACGTTTTATGGATGCTTTGCATATTGGCGCAGTTGTGATAGCGTCAAGTTTTCCGAGCATCGCGAGATGTGTCGCGACTTCAATCGCTTTGACAGCAGCGGCACCCGCACGAGCATCTATGGTGCCGGGGCAGATCTCCTCTGGCGTTATTGGGGAGACATCAAGCACATCAATGGTCCCAAAGGTTGCCGATGCTTGTTCTGGGGTTTTGATGCGGTTAATTCTTAATCTTGTCTCTGTCCGTTCCGAACGTAAGGTTGTGCGGTTACAAACCGCCTCTACAACGGATGGTGAGGTTGTGCGGTTACAAACCGCCTCTACAACGGATGGTGAGGTTGTGCGGTTACAAACCGCCCCTACAATAGATGGTATCAGTTGACAGACTTGTTCAAGGATCGCTGCGCTCCCGATCACAATTGGCTGGCAGAATGAATATATGTCTTTGTGTGTGAGTGCCTTGACGATGATTTCGGGACCGATGCCGGCTGCATCGCCCATGGTGATGCCAATCCTCCGTCTATTTATGGAACGCGATGTGTGCGTCTCGGATTGGATGTGGTGTTCTGTGGGAATCATTTAACTGATAACCGACCCTCTGATGGCTACGGTTTTAGCTGGCGATAGAGTGTTTCAGCGCGCGCCCGTGAGACGTTTCCGGTGGGGAGCTCGACGACTTCGTATTCCGGTTCGGGTGTATCCTCAATGCCTGTCGGATGTGGCATGCGGATTACGTCGCCTACAGAGAGCGTCTTCCCGGCTTTTGCGGTATGTCCATTGACGCTCACTGCGCCTTTGCTACAGAGGGTGTTCGCAATTGTGCGCCGTTTTACGAGACGGCTGATTTGTAGGAATTTATCTAATCGCATGTTTTTTAGGAGTTTTCAGGACGGTTTTTTTGAAAAAAACCGTCCTGAAAACTGATAACCACTTTACACTGGCGGTTGGGAGGCGACTGACATTTCTACAGGCACTTCGGGTTCGACGATGGGTTCTGTCAGTGCGAGTTCCAGGACCTCCATCATGTCGTTGACTTTATGAAAACGGATTCCTTCACGAATCTCTGTTGGGATGTCCACTTCATCTTTCTCGTTGTCCACAGGGATGACGATGTCAAAGATACCGTTTCGGTAGGCGGCGAGTGCTTTCTCTTTTAGACCGCCGATGGGTAGTACTCTACCTCGGAGTGTAATTTCACCTGTCATAGCGATGTCCTTTCTGACGGACTTCTCTGTGAATGCGGAGAGGATCGCGGTCGCGACGGTGATACCTGCGGAGGGACCGTCCTTCGGGACTGCGCCTTCTGGGATGTGGATATGAATATCTTGTTCCTCGAACTGCTTGTCAGATAGCCCGAAGGATTCGGATCTTGAGCGGATATAGGCGACGGCAGTTTGAACAGATTCACGCATGACTTCCTGAAGTTGACCGGTCATACTGAGTTTACCTTCGCCTGGCATCGTCGTTGCCTCAACGGAGACGATGTCGCCGCCAATTTGTGTCCATACCATCCCGGTAGCGACACCGATTTCGTCGCGTTCCTCGGCTTTCGTGCGGGTCCACTTAGCGGGTCCGAGATAGTCGCTTAAGTTATCTGGCGTTATTTCGACGTTGAGGTCTGGCGTCTCTTCGGTAACGATCTCTCTTGCGATCTTCCGCATGACGGTAGTGATTGTGCGTTCGAGGCTTCGGACACCGGCTTCGCGGGTATATTTATGTATCATTTCATAGATGGCATCGTCTCTGAAAGTGATATTATCCGTTGTAAGTCCGTGCCGTTCGAGTTGTTTTGGGATGAGTCCATTCGGTATAAAAGTCGTGATGTTATGCTTCTCGAAATCGGTATATCCCGGCAGTTCGATGATTTCCATCCGATCTTGGAGCGGTGCCGGTATCGTAACGCGAGTGTTAGCAGTCGTGATGAACATAACATCGGAGAGATCAAAGGCGATATCCAGGTAATGATCTCGGAACGTAGAGTTCTGTTCTGGGTCGAGGACCTCAAGGAGTGCAGATGCTGGGTCACCTCGGAAATCGGAACTCAGTTTATCGATTTCGTCGAGTAGAAAGAGCGGATTTTTTGACTTCACATCGCGGAGTCCTTGGATGATGCGTCCGGGAATCGCGCCGATATAGGTGCGTCGGTGTCCACGGATTTCTGCTTCATCGCGAACGCCACCGAGCGACATCCTCACGAATTTCCGACCCGTCGCGCGAGCGATTGATTTACCGAGCGACGTTTTTCCGACACCTGGCGGTCCGACGAGACAAATAATAGGACCTTTTAGATGCTTCACGAGTTGTAAGACAGCGAGATATTCGAGGACATTCTCTTTCGGTTTTTCCAACCCGTAGTGATCTTCGTCGAGGATGCGTTGTGCTTCTGGGAGTTGAAGTTGGTGTTCGGTGTTCTCTTTCCAAGGGAGTGTGAGTATCCAATCGACATAGGTGCGAATAACGCCAGATTCTGCGGATTGCGGCGGTATCTGCGCGAGCCTATCCAATTCCTTGAGTGCTTTTTCCTCTGCTTCCTCGGACATCCCGGAATTTTTCACCTGTTCTCGGAGTTCGTCAACTTCAGCGATGTCATCTCTCCCGAGTTCCTTCTGTATCACTTTCATCTGTTCCTGAAGGTAGAATTCTCGGTGTGTTTTTTGGACGGATTCACGGACCTGATTGTGAATATCGTCCCAGAGTTCATTGCGTTCGGATGCCTCTTCCAAGAACCGGATAATAAGTTGTAGTCGCTTAATCGGGTTGAGTTCTTCGAGGGTTTCTTGGCGTTCGGATGCTGTGAGTCCAAGGAGTCCGGCGATCGTATCAGCGAGGTGTCCCGGTTCTTCTTGGTCTTTAATACTCCGTTTGACTTCTTCAGAGGTGAGGTTTTGAGACTGTGAACCTCGTCGCTGCTCCTTTTGTCGGGTCTTTGCGTACTCACTGAAAAGTTGTTTCGCTTTTTTAACGAGTGCGGTGGCAGCATTTGCTAACCCGATTTCTTCATGAACGATTTTCACATCCGCCTTAAAAAAATCTCTCGTTTTTGCATAGCGGAGGACGATGGCGCGCTGCTCTGCAGCGACGGCAATACGGACGGTGCCGTCTCCAGGTTCATAAGATTCGATGATATTCGCGACAGCACCAATACTGTGGAGATGTTCAGGCGTAAGTTCTTCGGTTTCTTCCAACTCCACTTTTTGATGAAGTAGGAGGACCCGCCTATCCGAACGGAGTGCGGCATGGACTGCCTGGATCCCCATTTTACGGGTAGCGATTAGAAGAGATTTCGTCCTCGGGAAAACCGTATTGAAATCCGGTGGCAAATAGATGATGGGTAAACTTACCGGTTCATATTCTTTCGTTGCTGTCGAATTCATGTTTTTGATCCTCTTATGCGGTTTTGAGTTCTTCGGACTTTTTATAGATAAGCTGCGGTGGTTCACCGTTTCGGACGGTGTCTTCACTAATATGGCAGGCTTCGACATCATTGAGCGTTGGGAGACGATAGAGCGTATCGAGCATAATTTTTTCAAAGACGGCTCTTAATCCGCGTGCCCCGGTTTCGCGTTCAATAACTTCATCAGCGATAGCTGCGAGTGCTTCATCTTCTACATGGAATTGCACACCTTCGTACGCCAAAAGCCGCTCGTATTGTTTAACGAGCGCGTTCTTCGGTTCCGTAAGGATACGAATCAAAGCGGATGCGTCTAAGTCATGAAGCGTTGTAACGACTGGAAGCCGGCCGATCAATTCTGGTATAAATCCGTATTTAATGAGATCTTTAGGCGTTATTTGTGCAAGGAGTTCGTGGATTTTTGTCTCCTTTTTCGGTTGGATCGGTGATCCGAAACCGATGCTCTGCTTGCCGAGTCTGTCCTTAATTGCCTTCTCAACGCCGATAAAGGTACCGCCGCAGATGAACAGGACTTTCCGTGTATTGACCTCTATCATCTCTTGGTGGGGGTGTTTGCGTCCGCCCCGCGGGGGTACATTCGCCGTTGTTCCTTCGAGAATCTTTAGTAGTGCCTGCTGAACGCCTTCGCCGGATACATCACGCGTAATTGACGGATTTTCGGATTTCCGCGTAATCTTATCAATTTCATCAATATAAATGATACCTGTTTCGGCGCGTGCGATATCACCGTCTGCTGCTTGCACCAACTTTAAGATAATATTTTCGACATCCTCGCCGACGTATCCTGCTTCCGTCAACGTTGTTGCATCGGTAATAGCAAAAGGCACATCTAAGACCTTAGCGAGGGTTTGTGCCAGTAGCGTTTTCCCTGTGCCTGTTGGTCCGATGAGTAAGATGTTACTCTTATCTAATTCAACATCATCATCAGTATCACCGTGATGTAAGCGTTTGTAGTGCGTGTAAACGGCGACGGATAAGGTCTTTTTAGCGTGTTCTTGACCGATAACATATCCATCGAGTTTGGTTTTAATTTCTTCAGGTGAAGGTGGCTCCGATAGTGTTGTCTGTTCGCCTTTTGTTCCGGAGTTCTTTGCGCGTGCGGTTTTCGTTTTCGATGGGTCGTGATTGCTGTGTCCTTGTGCGTCTCCAGATTTTTGTTGCCTGTCTTCGCCGTCGTGCTGCCCGTTTGCTGTGTTTGTTTGTTTGAAATCTTCAATAGAGAGCGAGAAACTGCCATCTGGATTTCGCACGAGAAGGTCGTTACACAAGTCGATACACTCGGCAAGACATCTCTCACAGATGTCCGCCTCAAGTCCATTAAAGAGTCGTTCGACATGCGTATGATTTCGTCTGCAGAATGCACAAGAAGCGTTTTCTGCTGTGGATGCTGATAGGCGAACGATACATTCGACACAGATATTGGCATCCCGTCCCTGAAGGAGCCGTAAGCGTACTTGTGTACTGTCTTGTTGACAGAAAGAGCAGGACACTTCACGATGGGCGGATTGTGACATAGGGTTCTCCTTTCTTCTGACTGCTGACGGTTTCCGATGACTAATTCCCCTCTGTGGCACGCTGTGCGACAACATGGTCAACGAGTCCGTATTCACGAGCCTGATCCGCCGTCATATAAAAATCTCGGTCGGCATCGGCGGAGATCTTCTCGATATTTTGTCCGGTATGTTCAGCTAAGATAGCATAAAGTCGGTCTCGTTCATGTAAGATTTCTTTAGCATGAATGCTAATATCAGAGGCTTGTCCTGCGATACCGGTTGCCATCGGTTGATGAATCAATGCTTTCGCGTGAGGGAGTGCGTAGCGTTTGCCGGGTGCTCCTGCTGCGAGCAGGATAGCGCCCATACTATAAGCCCTGCCTAAACACCAAGTTTGTACGTCCGCTTTGATGTACTGCATTGTATCGTAAATTGCCAATCCTGCGGAGACCGAACCGCCGGGTGTATTAATATAGAGAACGATATCCGCGTCGGGGTCTTTTCCCTCAAGGAAAAGCATTTGTGCTGTTACGATATTTGCGACGGTGTCATCATCAATGGATGTTCCGATCATAATAATCCGGTCTTCAAGTAGCCGAGAATAAATATCATAAGATCGCTCACCTCGACCGGTTTGTTCAACGACGACAGGTACAAGATTCATCTTTTTTATTCAATCCGATTAGAGTTGTTATAGGTTATAAGTTATAAGGTATAAGAAAGAGCGGGTTGGATTATTCAAGGTTCACTCTTAACTTACCACTTATAGCCTTAAAAACGTTTATATTGCTCTTGTAGGGGAAACCGGGTTACCGAAACCCCTACTACGATTTTGCTGGTATCTTTTATCGGCGAAGGATGGAACAGTTATATCTATTGAGATGGCGTAGATCAGGTGATTATGAGTGACTGTTTCGCGGACGCTCGATGAATAAGGAACTGATAAATTTTCTCATGTTGTAGTTGCCCGCGAAAATCTTCCAATCGATTGCTTGATTTCAACATGTCAGCATATTTTTGAGCATCTCGGTTTTGTTGTTCAGCGACACGCCGGATCTCGAATTCTAATTCATCGTCGGATACATAGATACCCTCTTCTTCAGCGATAGCGTTGAATATCCAGGACTGCTTCGTTTGTTGGATGACATCTCGCCTGAGTTCATCAGGCAGCGTTTCCATATTAATGCCAGCATCTTCAGGTGTTCTCTGTTCGCGTGCCAGTTGCTGTTTCACATTTTGAAGTGTCTGTTGGACGTATTGATCAATTAACGGTTCGGGGATCGTAATATCAATTTTTTCGATAAGTTGCGCCAGCAATTCTGCTTTCTGTTTATCAACATGTATACTCGTCTCTTCTTCGACCATGTTGTTCCATATCACGCCGTAAAGTTGAGAATAGTTTTCATAGCCGAGGTCTTTTGCGAATTCATCATCCAAGGGCGGTAGATGCTTCTGTGTGATAGCGTGCAGTGTAATCTCATATTGAGCGGTTTTTCCAGCGAGATCGGGGTTCGGATGTTCTTGTGGAAAATCGATGTCCACGGATTTCGTCTCCGCGACCTGCATGCCGAGTATTGCCTGCTCAAGTTTTTCGTGCATGCCTCCGATGCCAAGTTCTATATCGATGTCTGTCCTTGATTCAGCATCAATCCGTTCACCATTGATTAAACATTCCCAATCTATTCGGACGCAATCTTTTTCTTCAACGGGTCGTTCAACGTCAAGCGGTTCGTAAGTTGCCGATTGCGCTTGTAGTCGCGTGATATAGGTATCAACATCTTCACGGGGTACATTGACAGGGTTTTTATCAGTTTCGAGTTCTTCGTAGGGTGGGATATCTATATCGGGTTGAATATCTACTGTGGCTGAGAATGTAAGAGGTTCGTTTTCCTTAACTTGCAGTTCATCAAGAGAGGGCGTAAAGATGGGCTGAGAGAGCGGGTTGAGTTTTTCGCGCTGGATAGCATTTTCGTAAGCGGGAGCGATGAGATATCGAACAGCTTCGCTGCTGATATAATCAGGAAATCGGGATTTGAGAATTGCGACCGGTACGCGTCCTTTGCGGAAACCGGGGATAGAGACTTGTGTTCGGAGCGACGCATAAGTTTCCATCAACGCTGCGTTAACGTCTTCAACCGGAACCTCTATGTCCAGGCGGACTTGCGTGGCATCTAATTTTTCGACTTGAACTCTCAAACTTTTGTCCTCACGCTGGGTATCCAAAAAATATGGGATACCTTTTGAAGTGTCGTCTCGTTAGAATATTAAAAAAAGACGAACTATGCTTTGACAGCACAATCCGGTTATTGATCAAACCGACACACTTCTGTAGGGAGTGTGGTTTCACTCTCTATTAAAATTTGGCGATCCCACTTATTTTGGGCTGTTTTTTCTTTTCTGCTCTGCCTGTCCGTTTCGTTCAGATACAACTATGGGCGAGGAGGGACTTGAACCCTCACGAGGCATAACCCCAATAGATCCTAAGTCTATCCTGTCTACCAAATTCCAGCACCCGCCCGAAATTTTGTGTGCGTTCCCGACGATGCGCCGTGAAGGAATCGAACCTTCAACCGCCTGATTAAGAGTCAGATGCTCTGCCAATTGAGCTAACGGCGCGTTTGCCCATTGTGCTGTAATGCTTTTAAGACGCGTGCTCGGCATCTCTAAGTATTCGCGTCCGGAGGGATTCGAACCCCCAACTTATAGTTCCGAAGACTATTGCTCTATCCATTGAACTACGGACGCTCATGAGGGTGGATGATGGGATTTGAACCCACGGCCTCTTGATCCACAGTCAAGCGCTCTGCCCCTGAGCTACATCCACCATATTTTGACGCTGCTATCGGCGATATGAAAAGCACGCCTAGCAGGAGTCGAACCTGCAACCTACGGATTAGAAGTCCGTTGCTCTATCCAATTGAGCTATAGGCGTTCGTGTTCTATGCGTTCTATTTTGAATCGGGGCGAGAGGATTCGAACCTCCGACCTTCTGCTCCCAAAGCAGACGCGCTAGCCGGGCTGCGCTACGCCCCGAAAAGCGGACACGGTATCCGTTTACAAGCGATACCACGCCTGTTAATAGCACTAACGAGGGACGTAAAATACATCAGAGAGTCGCCCTCACATCCTTCTTTAGTCGTATAAATTATACACTATTTTTTTTCGTATGTCAAATTAAATGCAAATAATTCTTGCCTTTTTTGACGCGATGTGCTATATTATCAGCACAATTGTAGGGCGGAATTTCCATGCCTTGTATCCCTATTTTCTGCCATTCTTATTCTCTATGACAATGCTGCTGACACCCGAATTTTTGAAACAACTTGATCCGTTTTACATTCGTACGAACCGCTCGTTTCGTGCGAAATTTAGAGGCGAGCGGCGAAGTCCCAATCGCGGCATCGGCATGGAATTTGCCGATTATAGGGTCTATGAACCCGGCGATGACTTGCGGCATGTCGATTGGAATATTTACGCACGTTTAGATAGACTTTTTATCAAACTTTTCCATACGGACGAGGCACTCCCGCTCACATTGCTTATCGACAACAGTCGCTCTATGGACTTCGGAGCACCGACTAAATTAATGTGCGTCAAACAGGTTGCAGCGGCATTAGGCTATATCGCCTTGGCATACGCTGACAGTGTGGCAGTCTACACCTGTGCGGAACGGCTCTTGCCTGTCTTACCACTTATATCAAGCAAATCGCGATTCCCGCGTCTGACAAAAGCCCTTGAGGCGATTACAGGAACCGGGCAGACACGTTTGACGGAATGTCTCAAGCAATTTCCGATGTACCAACGCCGCGCCGGTATGGTGGTCATACTTTCTGATTTCTTGGATCCAGGTGGTTACGCCGATAGACTCAAATTACTCTCTGGACGCGGTTTCACTATCGCAGCGATCCATGTCGTAAGCCCTGAAGAGACAGACCCACAGATACACTTAGGAAACACACCTACTGACGGTGATTGGTTGGTGGAAGATGCCGAGACAGGTGAAACGAAAGCCGTAACAATCAACGCTGAAACATTGGCGCAATATAGAAATCAGCAGCAGGCGTTTTCTGAGAATCTGCAACGTTTCTGTGCCGATCGAGGTGTCGGCTATACGCAACTCAAGAGCGATATACCGATAGAATCGTTTATTTTACAGGAGCTCCATAGAACAGGTTTCGTTGGGAGGAATCGTTAAAGATGAGGAGGCGGTTTCGTGAAGACACAGATTAGAGAGACGACCTTGGAACTGATTCAAGGCGATATAACGAAAGCGGAAGTTGATGCTATCGTGAATGCGGCGAATAGCGAACTCATCGGTGGCGGCGGTGTTGACGGTGCGATACGGCGCGCTGGAGGCGATGACATTGAGCAAGCCTGTGCTGAGATCCGGAGACGAGAGGGTGGCTGCCCTACCGGTCGAGCCGTTATCACCCCGGGCGGGAAACTACACGCGAAATATGTGATTCATACAGTTGGACCGGTGTGGAAAGGTGGCAACTCAGGTGAAGCGGAACTGCTTGCGAGTTGCTATCAGGAGAGCCTCCGACTCGCTGTAGACAACGACATTCAGAGCGTCGCCTTTCCCTCTATTAGCACCGGTGTCTATGGATACCCAACGGAGAAGGCTGCAGTTGTTGCGCTGACTGCGGTGAAAGAATTTATGTTCCAAGACAACACTGTACCGACAACTATCCAGTTTGTTCTGTTTGATGAGGCTACCCACACGTGCTATCTGGACGCTTTACTGACTGTTTTTGGAAAGTAAGACGTGCTAAACAGTTACCTGTGCTGAAAGGCACCCGAAATTGAATAACCCCAAATTTAGCCGTGTCTCGTTGATTCTACCGCTCTATATTCCGGCGTTCCTACTGTCAACAGGGATAGGTATTGTTTCACCGACACTTTCGATCTACGTCAAATCGTTTGAGTTATCCTATACATTAACGACGGTTGTTCTCGCTGTCGGTGTGCTGGGGAATGTCCCTGCTGGTATTTTAGTGGAGCGGCTCGGTCGTAGATCGTCGATGCTACTCGGTTTGGTGATGATAGGGTTGTCAACCGTCGGTATGGGTATGGCAACGAATCTCTTTCAACTGATGGGTGCGCAGTTGGCTGGTGGGATCGGAAATGCGTTGTGGATGCTCGCCCGGCACGCCTATATGACGGATGTCATTCCGATAGCGAGTCGTGGCAGAGCGATTGCGCTGTTCGGTGGTGTCAATCGGATGGGTACGTTCGCGGGGCAGTTCTGTTCTATTTTCCTTGGCGTAAACCTACGCTTGCCTTTCTTTATGTATACCGGAATTGTGGTGCTTAACTTTATCCTCTGTTTTTTCTTTATTCCAGAAACACGTCTTTCCCGTCAAACGAACGGTAAGAAGCATCCGTATCTGCGCAATCTGCTTCAAGTTTCTCGCCAACATATACGGATCCTTTCTACTGCTGGGATAGGACAGGTCTGTGTCCAGACACTACGCCGTGGGTGTCATATTATCATTCCACTCTATGCCGATGAGGTCGTCGGATTAACAACGCAACAGGTTCGATCGGTTGTCATGGTATCTTCAGCGGTAGATATGTCGATGTTTCCGATTGCTGGTTTTATGATGGATCGTTTCGGTAGGAGATATGCGACGATTCCTGGGATATGCATCTTTGCGACCGGGATGGCGTTGATGCCGTTCACAGGGACATTTACGTGGTTATTGCTTGCGGCGGTTCTGATGCGTCTCGGCAATGGTGTCGCTTCTGGAACGATGATGACGCTCGGTGCGGATTTGGCACCACAAGAGGGGACTGGCGAGTTCTTAGGTTTGTGGCGGCTCACAGGCGATTTCGGCGGTTCGGCGGGACCGGTCGTTGTGGGTAATATCGCCGATCTGTTCGGATTGCATTATTCCGGTTTTGCGTTGGGTGGTATCGGTTATCTCGCGGTTGTGATTTTCCTATGGTTGGTACCGGAGACGTTGCAAAGAGAGTGAAATGCCGGGAAAGGGGCTCGAACCCTTACGCGCGTAATGCACACTAGACCCTGAACCTAGCCTGTCTACCAATTCCAGCATCCCGGCGAATAATTATAGTATATCCTAATCCGCATCTTTTGTCAAATTAAAATAGAGCGAACGAATGTGGAGAAATCAGATTAAACTTGCGCACGCGTAACAAGTCTAATGCACCTGACACGTTAACCGAATTGCTGGCAGGTAATTGTATCAATCCACATCAAAAGGAGTCAAACTGATGAGACTGAAGATATTGCTCTGCGCGACGCTCGTGTTAATTCTGGTCACCAGTTATAGCGATGCTAAGATTGATCCAGACCGGATTGTCGGTATCTGGTTATTAGATGAAGGCAACGGTGATGTCGCTGAAGACGCGTCTGGAAACGAACGTGAGGGTACAATCACGCAAGGTAACTGGGAGGACGGCAAGTTTGATGGTGCCCTTGAAATCAAAAAAGGCGGAACTGTCACCATTCCGCTTGGTACAGGGATTATTGAGGATAAGGTGACTTTCGTTCTGTGGTTAAACTTTACCGACATAGCCGGTCAACAGAACTATTTCTCTATATGGGATCAGAGCAACAATCGCTATGTCCCGTATAAAAACGGCGGAAATCTCATGCGGAGTTGGACGAACACTTGGGATGTTGCCAGTGGTGTGACTGTTAAAGCGGATACGTGGTATCACGTTGCCAACGTCTATGACGGAAACACCTGTCGAATCTACATTGATGGTGAAGAGAAAGTCTCTCAAAATGTACCGAAGTTCCAACTCCAAGACCAGGATCAGACGGCATGGCTCGCGACGGATAGAGGGACCGGCTTCCTCTCTGCCGTTATTATGGATGATGTTGGACTCTTCAATGATGGACTCACCGAAGACGAGGTTCAAGGTATTATGAATGACGGTATCTATCATACCGCTTATGCTGTGGAACCGTTGGACAAACTCTCTGTCTTGTGGGGAAAATTGAAGATAGAGTAACAAGTTTGCGGTCCCTTTATTTTTTTAGGGACCGCATTCATGAACGGAGTGATTTGATGCGATACTTTGCTTACGGATCCAACATGAATATTGCCCAGATGCGAGAACGGTGTCCGGGTATCACTCATATTGGGAGGTATCAACTTGATGGCTTCCGTCTTGTTTTTAACTATCACGCTGATATTGTTCCGGCGGAGGGGTGTACGGTCCACGGTGCCCTCTGGTCGATTACACCGGGTTCCGAAGCCGCGCTGGATAGATACGAAGGGTATCCATCATACTACGGCAAATATTATGACCAAGACGATGTCATGTTCTATAGGATGCAAGGCGCGTCTGGCAATTTGAAACCGCCCGCACTGTGGTATCTAACGGATGTCATTCAGGGATATAAAGATTTCCGGTTAACACAGGCTGACTTTGAAGAGAGCCTCGGTGTTCAACAGCTTGGATTAACCCAAGCCGTTGAACAAATTCTGGGTGTACCTATGGACGAATTAGAACGTCTATTCTCTTGAGCGGCAACCTGTTTTATCCGTTATAGTCAAGTTAAAAATTAACTATAGATTCACGAAAGGCGGGGTTCCAAACCCCGCCTGCAGAGGAGTTGGGTTGTTGCTATCCGAGGCGTAAACATGTTTTCGGGCTTTACTATGATCTACTGATTAGATTGCTCGTTTTACATACACGTAATATGCACCGACTGCCAATTCACCGGTTTCGTCGGTTAATTCTGTGTGAAGACGGGTTTGACCAGCAGTGAGGTTGAACCTAAACGTCACGCCTTTTGCATCGGGTGCGATGGCTTGTGTTGCTGCTTGATCGCCGACGCGAATTTGTGCTGTCGTTAGTGCCAACGCCTTTCCACCGTTGTAGAGATCGATATGGTCACCCGGAATACCGTCGGTTATTGCCCTATCTTCGGCGTAGGGCCACCGGCGCAGTTCAAAACTATATGTCCCATCTTCAGGTATCTCAATAGCCCAATAGCCGTTGCACTCCATCCCGCGACGGATACTTCCCTGATTCCATGCGTGTGCTTCACCGTGCCAATCGTGTGTTGTGATACAGGTAACGGGTTCATTTTGCGTTCCGACGACAATCGGACAGTCCTCATCAAAACGCCTTGAGACCAATTGCCACCACGCTTCGTAATGCTCTCGGAGTTCTGCGACAACCTCTGGATGTTCGTTGGCGATGTCGTGTTCTTGTCCGGGGTCCGCTTGAATATCGTAAAGTTCTTTTCCGTTAATGAGTCGCCACCGTTGTGACATCGTCGCGCTATCTTTCCACTTAATCGGGTTTTCGACGCGTTGTGAATCGGTCACGATAACCCGCTCTTCCCACGTTTCCTTCTCGTTTCTCAACAGCGGAGCGATGCTTGTGCCGTGGAAAGTCGTGCTTTCGGAAATCTCAAGGTCGCAGAGGTCTATGAGTGTCGGGAGTAGATCAATGTTTGCGGTCAATTCGTGGACCTCTTGCTTTTCGGTGAAACCGCCACCGGGCCAATGCATAAAGAGTGGCACGCGGTGTCCACCTTCATAAGGCGATCCTTTCTTACCACGCATACCGGCGTTATATCCCGACTTCACGAATTGCCCTTCACCGAGATCACATCCGGCTGCGGTGCCGTTATCGGTCATGAAAATAAGGATGGTGTTTTCCTCAATTCCCAAGACGCGGAGATGGTGCCGTAGACGCGCCATATTGTCGTCGATATTGGTAATCATCCCGTAGAAATTCGCGCGATCCCCCCGTACCTCTTTCCTACGATAGACTTCGCTGTAAGCGTCGGGAACACGGAACGGGCCGTGTGGTGCATTTGTAGAGAGATAACAGAAAAAGGGACTATTCTGACTGCCCTCAACCTGCCGTTCAATAAACGCCATCGCCTCTTGGAACCAGACATCCGTGCAGTATCCGTCGAAGGGTTGTTCGGAACCGTTTCGGAAATAGGTGTCATCGAAATAGTCATTGCCCCAATAGTCTGGGGTTTGGCTGATTCCGCCACCGCCGTGGTAGAGTGCTTCGTCGAAACCTCTATCGTGCGGACGGAACGGATAGTTGTCGCCGAGGTGCCATTTACCGAACATACCGGTCTTATAGCCGTTGCGCCGGAAGACATCTGCCATTGTGATTTCGTCGCTGCGGAGGAGCGAGCGTCCACCGATGGTGTGCCACACGCCTGTGGAGTTGCAGTAGTGTCCCGTCATAATTCCGGCGCGTGTCGGTGAGCAGGTGGGCCCGACGTGTAGGTTCTGGAGTTGCACACTCTGATCGGCGAGCGCGTCAAGATTCGGCGTATTGATAACGGGGTTTCCGGTGCATCCCAAATCGCCGTAGCCTTGGTCATCGGTGATGACGAAAACGAGGTTAGGTGTATTCTGCTGTAGCATGGTGGTATCTCCTTTCATGAGGCAATTAGTGTAAAACGCCTTGTGTTTTCAATCGTGAAATTAATTCGGCTTGTGTACTTTGTCCCTTCGTGGAGTTGCAAGCACCGCAAAGGAGTTGGAGGTTATCTTCGTGGTCGGTGCCGCCTTGCGATTTTGGCACGATGTGATCAACCGTCATGTTTCTGAACGGAAATTGTGTCCTACATCCGTTGCATAAGCCTTCCTGTTTACCATATAGCGTGTGTTTATGGGTGCGGTAATTGGGTAGCTTCTCACTCCGTTTGGGGATGTCTGTGCGGTGGATAACATCTCCGAAAATTCCGATCTCTGCCTCTAATCGCACGCGTACAAGATTAGCTGCTCTGGGAAATACATCAATACCGATCCAGTGTCGTTGTAGTCGTTCTGCTGCGACACAGGTTGTGGCACATCCACAGAACGGGTCTAATATCATCTCATCTTTATTGCTACTTGCCTTGATGATGCGCTCTAATAACGCGACAGGTTTTTGGGTAGGGTAACCGGTAGATTCTTTTGCTTGAGAATTGAGTGCGCCGATGTCTGTCCAATTATCCAACGCGGGCCGTCCCATGGATTCATCCGCGTAACGTTTATAACTCGGAATCCTGACACGGGACCCCGGCGTGATACTCTGATGCACAATACGCCCCTCGGCTAACCATTGCTGCGCCTGTTCCTCTGTCATTCTCCAATTTCTTGCAACACCCAGAAATTCATAACGATGCCCGCCAGTACTTGGCGCGTTCAAATTATCGGCTCGAAAACGTCGCCCCTCTTCGTCTGTATAAGTATAATGCGATTTCAGATACGCTTCACTTAAGGGTTCATATTGGACATTGAATTTAGATTTGGGCATTCCGTAGAAGAAAATAATGTCATGCCCTCTGCCAAAACGGGTTTTGACATTGTTTTTAACACCCGTAGCTGAATTCCAAACAATCTCATTTTTAAAGTGGTTCTTTCCAAACACACTATCCATAAGCGTTTTCAGGTAATGGCTTGCAGTCGGGTCGCAGTGCAAGTATATGCTACCTGTCTTTTTGAGGACACGCTTCATCTCTAACAACCGTACTGCCATCATGATGAGGTAAGACTTCATACCTTTGCCGTGTGTGAGTTCGGCTGCGTGTATCGCCTGATATAAAGCAGGTTCACGATCCGCTATTTCGCCGTGCCATGCGTTGTCTACATCGGAGAGCGTCCAGGTATCTTTGAAGGCTGCACCTGCTGCGTCGCTGCCAATAGGTGCAGCGTAGTTCCGATTGGAATTGAATGGCGGGTCGAGATAAATCAGGTCGATGGATTCGGTGTCTATGCCTCGCAAGACCGGTAGGTTGTCGTTTGAGAAGATGGTTCGGTTTTGGACGTTCATAGGTTTTGGCTTTCGTCTAATATAGGTATGTTTTGTAAACGCTCCGTTTTTGTGAGGGCGGCACGGTTACAAAACACAACTACCAATATCTTTAAGGCGGTTAACTCAGAAGTTGCCGTAGTATATTTCGGAATTCCTCACCCTTTGGCGTTATTTTTCAGTGTCCAGCGGGCAAATCAGAATTAATCGAGCTATCTTCCACGTAACCTTTTCGTCGCGGCACCATTGACCTAAGACAACTGATACATTGAAGTAAAATTGATCTTGTTGTCCACGCTCTATCTCTGGTTTATTTAGAAGAAATTTAACGCGATCTACTAAATCACCAAATCTTTGGGATGTGCCATCTTCTAAAGCAATAAGAATGCTAAACTTGATATATTCTTCTTGTCTTCTTTGTATATTCATAAAACCTCCGTGTCGAAGGGCTTCTAAACCCGATTTACGGTACATTTACTGCACCTTTCGCACTGCTGGGATTCGGCAGTTTTCTATACAGCTTCGTACTGCTGGTACTTGGCTAAAATAGGTACGGTTAGGAAACCGCATCTACCATTGGAATGGATGCTACTTCATCTGTTTTTTTATCTGGTCTATAAGTTCCGTATCTCCTGCTTCTTGTGCTAAGCTAAGTGCTTTCTGAAAATCTTGATTTGCGTCTGCTGTGCGCCCTAATTTCTTCTTACAGAACCCACGGTTGAAGTATACATCTGCCTCTTCGGAGTTTATGCGAATAGCCGCGTCAAAATCAGCAATTGCGGCATTATAGTGTCCAAGACATACTTTATCGGCTCCTCTATCATTGTATGCAGCATTATTTTCAGGTTCTAAACGGATGACCATGTCTAAATCAGATATGGATTCAAAATGTTGTCCTATCTCGCTGTTTGCAACAGAACGACTGCTATAAGCTGCTACAAATTTCGGATCAAGCCTAATAGCTTCATCATAGTCAGCGATAGCATCTTTAGGGTGTCCCAAGTTGTATTTTGTATTTCCTCTGTTATAGTAGGCGGGTGCAGATTTAGAGTCTAAACGGATCGCCTCATCATAGTCGGAAAGTGCCTCAAAGTATTGTTCTAAGAGGCTTTTTGCGCTTCCTCTGTTATGATAGGCGGGTGCAAATTTTGGGTCTAAACGGATCGCCTCGTCATAGTCGGAGATCGCTTCCATGTATTGTCCAATTTTGATTTTTGCGGTTCCTCTGCGATTATAGGCTTCTACGTAATTAGGGTCTAAACGGATCGCCTCGTCAAAGATAGATATAGCAGTGCTATAATCTTTTTGTTCGTATAATTGTCTACCTTTATCAAAGTAGTTTTGGGCAGATTTGTCAACGTTCTTAGGGGAATTATCTTTTTTCATCTGACTATTCCTACGCGGCTTCGGATTGTTGATTATCAATTAAATTTTTCCGTTTGATGTTTTCATCCGGTTCATTTTGGTTTTCAGCAGTTATTTCAGCACTGTTCCGTTGTTTAAGATAATCGACTAACATAAGAACAAGGATAGGCGCGACAACCAACGTGAAGATCCCGACGATGATTGCTATTAAAATATTCACTTTTGTGTTTAGGACAGCAACCTGTTTGTCAAGTTCATCAAATTTATCGTCAAGTTCACCAAGTTTCTCATCAAGTTCATCAAATTTATCGTCAAATTTCTTGTTAAGTTCATTAAATTTATTGTCAACATGGGAGCGCATTCTGTCTTCGGATTCATCTATTTTATTGAGAATCTGCAAAAATTGGGATTGTGACAGAGCAGCAGGCTGTTGCTCTTGTTGTGCAAAAGCAGTAACAGTGATCGAAAAAATAAAAAGTATTCCGAAAATGTGCCAAAGCGTTGAGCGTATGTTCAATATCATTGTTTTCCTTGGCTGGATAGCATGAATCCTAAAAATGGCATGTTTGTTCGTAAGCGGTGAATTTATTTTACCATATCAGAAAAAAGTTGTCAAAATATCGGTTAATTTATGTGTTGTGTTTCACATATTTAACCTAAACTATTGACTCATGTAAGAGGCGCAATAATGCCCGTCGCGTTTGGGCGGGTACGTCGCAGAATTGCGCCTCTCCAAACGCGGGTGCTCTTAAAATCCGCGTAATCTGCGAAATCCATGTAATCTGTGATGCAGGCGATGGTGGGGTTACATGAAGATTAAAAAATTAATTCGGTAATTTATTGACGAAATCCGGTGCGGTTCCAAACTGCACCTACCGGCCTGGGAAAAATCGGAATTACCGATTTAAATAATTAAACTTCACCAAACCCCGCCTGCAGTGGGTTTGCGTAAGTCCTGTGAAAGGCAAGCCAAAATTTTATGCCAAAGCCTTTTTAATTCGGTCCAATCCGCGACTAATCTCTGTCAACGAGGTTGCGAAGGAGAGGCGCAGGTGGTTATCCGCACCGAATCCGTTGCCGGGTACAACGCCGACACCCGCCGAATTGAGCAGATAGTCAGTTATATCCATTGACCCCTCAATCTTTTGCCCGTCAATTGTTCTGCCATAATGCTCAGAGAAATCGGGGAAGATGTAGAACGCACCTTGCGGCTTGACGTAGCTGACCCCGTTGATTTCGTCGAAACGTTGGCAGATCACATCTCGGCGTTCTTCAAACGCTTTTCGCATCTGTTCGACAGCGTCCTGCGGTTCGTTCAATGCGACGACAGCAGCTTTCTGCGCGATGGATGTCGGGTTCGACGTGCTGTGCGACTGGATACGCGACATCGCTGAGACGACATCTTCGGGACCGGCGGTGTATCCGATTCGCCATCCTGTCATTGAGTAGGCTTTTGAGACACCGTTGACAACGAAGGTAATCGCTTTCGTCTCCTCGTTGAAAGAGGCGGGACTTTGATGCGTCGCACCGTCGTAGAGCAGTGCCTCATAAATCTCGTCGGAGATGAGGTAGACCTGATGTTTAACGGCGAGGTCGGCGATCGCCTTGAGCGTGTCCAGATCGTAGGTGGTGCCGGTCGGGTTGCTCGGACTGTTGACGAGGATCGCTTTCGTCTTTGCGGTGATCGCTGCTTCGACCTGATCGGGTGTCATGCAGAAGTTATCTGCGGGTGTCGTCTCAATGACGCGTGGCACTGCGCCTGCAAGTTTAACCTGTTCCGGGTAGCTGACCCAATACGGTGCGGCGAAGATGACTTCGTCGCCCGGATCGCAGATGGCTTGGAAGATGTTATAGATGGTGTGTTTGGCGCCGCAAGAGATGATGACTTCGGACGGCTGATAATCCAATCCGTTATCGCGTTTGAATTTCTCTACGACAGCCTCTCGGAGTTCGGGGGTACCTGGGACGGGTGTGTACTTTGTGAACCCATCGTTGAGTGCGGCGATTGCGGCTGCTTTGATATAGTCCGGCGTGTCGAAATCGGGTTCGCCTGCCCCGAATTTGACGACATCTACGCCATCAGCGATCAACGCGTTAATCTTCGCGGTGATCGCCAAAGTGGACGATGGTGTAACGTTTTGACTCCGTTGTGATAATGAGATCATTTGTTCTCCTTTGAAAATAGATTTCTAAACCAGTTTACGATGCCACGTTTTTGCAATTCGATTTTCAGGTCCGAAAGGGGCCTTTCTAATCTTTGCATCTTTTTTTCAAGAAGGTCGTTTAGCTCTTGATGGATTTCCTCATGCAGCTCGGACTTATAATTTTTTAGTGCTTCGATCTGCTGTGTGAGATTTGAGACACATTCAGTTAGGTTGTGCTTGGTTTGTGATACTTCCCCAATTGCGGTATGCAATTCAGATTTTTGGTTTTCTAACCCCGCTATTTCACTTTTGAGATCTGCAATTTCATCTATAAGCCGTTCGCGATTGACTACCCCCTCAACAACCTCCGCCTCAAATTTGGAACAATCAATCTTATCAAATCGGTTTCGCCGCCGATTCTCATAAAATTCCCAATGTTTAGAATCTACCTTATTCGCAAAGACACCAAATCGTGTATCGGTTGCTGAGAGATAAGAAAACAATTGCTCTCTTCCGTCTCCTACAAATCCAGCTCCCTTGCATTCCCCAATAGCAACGAAACTTCCGTTCTCATTAGTTAGTACAACGTCGGCTATACGGTTCTCAGAGCCTATCTGAATTCCGTGTTGTGTTTTTGGAGAAAATCCCTTAACTTTGAGATTGGAAAAATAAGTTTCAACTGCTTCTTCAACTTTTTCTTCACGATCCGGACTGTTTGCGTAGCACGCGAAGCACAACTCATATTTCGGATTGCGTGTTTGATTACATTTGGCATCTGGCGGTTGGCAGAACTTACACCCGGAACACTCACATTGTTCCAAGCTAGGGCCGGACATTATATCATTAGCGTTCGCAATCTTGATCTGATATACGGATGCTCTGTGAAATATGTCAATTTGTCCACGAACACATACGGCGCTACCAGGGACTAGGACAATCCCTGGATCAATCCCCGGGGGAATAGTACATTCAATCTTTTCTCCATCCATTCGCTTGTTGAAATTTGCATTTTCGAGACGCAGCAATGTATATCCCGACATTTTGCGGATAGATGAAATTTTTCCATGAACTTGAACTGTCTCAAGTTGCTTTATAGTTTGTTTTAACTTCTCCGTTAGAGACCAAGTATCCACAAACGAGTTAGGCGGTGAATTCGGTTGTATTTTTGTGACAGCAAACCTATATCTGCTTTTTTGTGGATTGACGATGACCTTTCCATAGGCATAATACACTTTCTTTGATCCCAAACCTACAAAGAGAGCATCCTTGCCATCGTTGCGGCAGTCAATTGAGCATCCTGTATCGCCAAGTGTTAGTCTGTTTGGCGGTAGGGTTTCCAATGTTTTCCCGTATATCCAGATATCTTGAAGCGTAGACTGCTCTTGTATGATGGTCGATAATACATTTGTTATTTCGCTAACATTGTAGACATTTGGCACGTGTAACTGCTCCTATATCGTACTATACCAAAAACTAATTGCAGCACCAGCAGCAGATTTTCGAGAATGATTTTAAGTGTTTTCTCCGAGAAGGCAGGACAAGCGAAATCCGAGGTCCGAAAGTGCCTTCACGTAACAAACATAAGCTTCCTCTTGGAACAAGAAAAATTGGATGAGTTCCGGTGCCCGATCACCGCGCTGCAGCGCATGTTCCACAAATTCTTTCACGGTTTTCAAGGCAATAGGCGCTGCTTTCTCAAGCGGGTATCTAAACATTCCAGTACTAATTGCAGGAAAAGCAATGGATTGAATTTCATTATCTACTGCAAGTTGAAGGCATTCCCGATGGCAATTCTCAAGCATCTTAGGTTCTCCAATTCCACCTCCGATCCAAATCGGTCCGGCGGTGTGAATGATATACTTTGCAGAGAGGTTACCCGCTCCGGTAATAACCGCTTCACCTGTTTGACAGCCACCATAGAGATCTCGAATCTCTTCACAAGCACGATCAACCTCGTTACCAGCAGCTTGACGAATTACCCTGTCCAGACCGCCGCCGCCGCTGAGGACAAGATCCGTTGGATTCACAATAGCGTCAACTTCTGCATCCATTATATTACCATGAATGAGTTCAAGCCGGGTTTGCATAGGTTTTATCTGTTGTCCCATTTAATTCAACTTCATCAAGGAGGAGCCGAAGCTTCATAATGTATTCACTGGTTAAGCAATTCTTGGGAAGCTTTTGCCAAACGTTCCCGCAATTCAACGACGAAAATAGGTGTCGGTTAGATTGAACGGAGATAGCTGAATATCAAGCGGAATTGCCGTTTGTTATCAAAGTGCGCATGAACGACTCCAGGTTTTCTACTTCTGCCGCTGTCCGTAGCAACTGATCAAGGCGTTCCAAGTCTTCAATACCCTCAAGGAATAACTTTAACGTCTGTTCTGCCCCTACGCGGAACCGAACGTCAAGAACGTTAAGAATACTTTTAACAGCATTTTTCCTTTCACCTTGTTCGATACCTTGTTCGATACCTTGTTCAATACCTTGTTGTAGGATATATCGGTAAGTTGATGATTCTAACATGGGGCCCCCAACAGATGACGAATTTCGGCGGGATCAACGATCAAACCGCTCAAAATCCAACACTGCATCGGTCCTATTTGTCACAGCGTTTTATCAAGTTCTTTCAGGAGATTCCGCTGTTTTCGGGAGAGCGGTTTCGGGATTTCGACGACTAACCGTACCCGCAGGTCGCCCTTTCGTCCGGCGGTATCTGTTGCGCCCTGTCCACGTAGACGGAGTTGTTGCCCAGGTTGCGCGCCCGCAGGGACCTTCAAATCGACATCACCCGTTAACGTCTTCACCCGCACGGAACCGCCTAACGCAGCTGTTGTCATAGATATTTTCGCATCTGTTAGTAGGTCCGCGCCGTCGCGTATCAGTGTCGGGTGCGGCTGTACAGTGACCGTCACCAAGAGGTCGCCAGCGATACCGCTGTGGTGTGCTTCTCCGTGTCCTCGGATGCGTAGGGTTTTCCCATCCTGTATCCCGGGCGGAATTGTGAGGGTGATCCGTTTGCCTTGCACGTTCACCTCTTTCTTTCCGCCTAATATAGCATCAGTGAATGGGACGCTCAAGTTCATACGAAAGTCGCGTCCACGCGTCGGCGCAGTTGTGCGTTGCTGTCCGAATGCGTCCCCGAATGCGTCATCGAATCTACCGAACCCGCCAAACCCGCCGAACCCGCGTCCGAGCAGATCGTCCAAGTTTATATGCGTGAAGATGTCGTTCATATTTTGGTAGCCTTCAAATCCCATCCCGTGAACGCCAGCATGTCCGCGTGTATCATAGACGCGTCGTTTTTCGGGGTCAGAGAGCACTGAATAGGCATTCGATGCCTCTTTGAATTTTTCTTCTGCCGCTTTGTCGCCGGGATTTTTGTCTGGATGGTACCGGACCGCGAGTTTGCGATAGGCTTTTTTGATTTCTTCTGGAGTAGCACCTCGACCTACGCCGAGGATTTCATAATAGTCTTTCATAATGTTTTAGAATGCGGTCGGTGTAGAGGTATCGGTTAGAGCATTTCGATGATCATTGCGACATCACTGAAAGCGTTGTGTTGTTTGACGAGTGTTTTTCCGAATTGAAGTGCTGCGTTTTCTGCGCGTAGTTTTCGTGGTGTATCAGGGATGTTCTCTATATCCCTGACGTGCGCCGCACCTATGAGTCGGCGCAGTATTTCCAATCCGGTAAACCCGATAGCCTCATGTAAAATATTCTCTAACGTCTGCGCTTTCAGTTCGGTATCGGTCATCTCAAATTCGGTCGTGTAGGTTTGCCATGTTTGCTTGATTGCAGTTTTGAGTGCGGACTGCACGTGCGGATTATCTTGGTGTGCAAAGTGCGCCAAAAGATAATTTGCCCAATATAATCCGAGATCAAACCCTACGGGACCATAGAAAGCGAATTCAGCATCAATCACCTTGGCTGTATTACCCTGAACGAGAACGCTACCTGTATGTAGGTCGCCGTGGGTTATGCCTTGCTGTGCGGTTAGGAAAATCTGCTTGAGATGCTCCACTTGCACCAAAAAATCCGTATCTACTTTCAATCGCTGAACCTCTGCTTCTAATCCGGGTGTCCAGAAATTCGTTTCGTGTTCGGTGAATGGAAAAGTGAACACGTAGTCAGCAGTGATTGATTGCATAGTGGTATTCGCGAATTGTTGTTTATAGTGCTGTAGGGTTGCGCTGTCAACGTTATTGACATGGGTTTGACTATGCACAGCCCCCATAAACCGACCGATCTGTTCGACGATTGCGGTATCCACTGTTCCAGTTATCAGGTCATCGCGTAGAACGTTTGCGTGTCGGATGTCCTCCATAGCGATGATTGCTGCTTCTGGATCGAAATCGTATTGTGCAGGTACGGTGCCATGTGCGAATTGATCGTAAAGTTCAAGTGCCCGCGCTTCAAAAGTCAGACGTTCAGTGGATAACGGGTAGTCGGGTCCCAGTATCTTAATATAGGGTGGTGCGTGTTTTAAGATAATGGAACGCTCCGGATGCGTTGCATCTGAAACGCGATAGACCGTGTTAAGATTACCGTCGCCAATTTCTTCTATACGGAACGTCGTGCCTTGTTCAAACAGGCGTGTCATTTCGGGGCGCTGACGGAGATAATTCGGTAGCGTAGCGACGGTAATTTCCATAATGTTTCGCTGGTTTACAGCAAGTTTTCAGCTATTTGGATAGCGTTCAAGGCGGCACCTTTTCGGAGGTTATCGGCGACGACCCAAAGGTTCAAACCGTTTTCTATAGAGGTGTCTTCACGAATTCTACCCACATAGACTTCATCTGTACCTGCGACATCAACGGCGAGTGGGTATTCCTGATTACTCGGATTGTCGATGAGGTTCACACCTGGTGCGTCGTTGAGTATCTCCCTTGTTTCAGCGACGGTCAGTTTCTTATGTGTTTCGAGGTTTATCGATTCGGAATGTGCGAAGAAGACCGGAACTCGGACAGTTGTAGCGGAGACACCGATCGTATCGTCGTTGAGTATTTTTCGGGTTTCGTTAATCATTTTGACTTCTTCTTCGTTGTCGCCACTGTCTAAGAAGGGCCAGTCAAATGCGACATTGAACGCCATCTGGTGTGGGAATTTATCGAGTGTGATCGGTTTACCTTCAAGTGCTTCGGTCGTTTGTTGCACCAGTTCCAAGACGGCGCGCCCACTCTTACCGGAGACGCTCTGGTAAGTGGAGACGACGATGCGTTTGATGCCGACGACATCGTAAATGGGTTTGAGTGCAACCATCATTTGGATAGTAGAGCAGTTTGGATTCGCGATAACCCCGTTGTGTGTACGGGCAGCATCCATATTGACTTCCGGTACGACGAGCGGTGTGTCTTCGTCCATACGGAATGCGCTGGTATTGTCGATGACGAGTGCGCCTTTCGTCACGGCTGTTGGGATAAATTCGCGGCTGACGGAGGCACCGGCAGATGAAAACACCACATCCACATCCGCGAACGAGTCATGTGTTAACTCTTCAACAACGATGGGTTCGTTTTTGAAGGTTAAGATTTCACCCGCGGAACGATGTGATGCCAAAAGTTTCAGCGAAGCGATGGGAAAGGAACGCTCTGCCAGAAGTTGTAACATTGTGTTTCCGACGGCACCCGTCGCGCCGAGGACCGCTACACGATAACTCTCACGCATTTTTGATTCTTCCTTATGTTATGTTATTTAAACAAGATTTTTTACGACCATTTTCCTTTATAATTTTACCACAAACACGTGCCTTAAAGCAAATATTTTGCTGAAGTCCGGCGTTTGGAAGGAAAATTTGCTGTTTTTGAGGTAAATACTTGACAAATTCTATGATTTGTGGTATTAATATTAGAAGATAGATGTATTATGTCAAGTGACATTAGGGTTTACACGGATGATGAAGTGATGTGGGTTGCATTGCAATGGTATATCTGTCAGCAATTCCGCCCTAATTTTGGCATAAGTTAAGTTTTTTCTTGACATATCTATATTTGTGTAGTATAATATAATGACTGTTAGTTTTTGTTAAATTCATTTTACGTCTGCAGCGAGGGGACTGTGGTTACAGAGTTATCTGGAAAAACAACGTTTTCTTGTTCAGGCTAAAAATTAGAGGAACATTTGACATGGCAAAATTAACGAAGAATAATGTCGTTGACAGTATCGTCGAACAGACGGGGCTTAGCAAGAAAGAGGCTAATGCTGCTGTTGACGCGTTCGCTGCGACTATTTGCGAAGCTTTGAGCAATGGTGATTCTGTTGGCCTGATTGGGTTTGGAACATTTGAAGCCAAACACCGTCCGGCACGTACAGGTCGCAACCCCCAGACTGGCGCACCGCTTGACATTCCGGCAAAAACGGTTCCTGCTTTCAAAGCTGGCAAGAAACTTCGCGATGCCGCCGCCGAAAATTAGCGGTTCTTTCGCTCAGTTTCTCGGGAAAGCTGCTGAGACTATGTTTCGTTTCAAAAGCGGGACATAGCTCCGGCTTTTCCGGATTACGCCTAAATCATTTCTAAGACGTTCCACGCGCTTTCAAAAAACTGATGTCAGGAGACTCGTCATGCTAATCCGAACGAGAGCCCCAGTCCGCATTGATTTCGCTGGCGGGTGGAGCGATGTTGCCCTTTTCACCGAGCATTCGAAGGGGTTCGTCGTCAACGGGGCGATCAACCGATACGCTTATGCGACGCTACGTTGTGAACGCCAAACGACACAAGACGATTCCGTTGAACTACAGCGTGTTTTGGACAAAAGTATTCGTATCTATTCCGCGGATTTTGATACTTTCATCGAAGCGGATGACATACGTCAACTTGAATATGACGGTAACGTCGATTTGGTGAAAGCGGCTGTTCGTCGGATGTCTATACAGATCGGCGGGTTTGACCTTATCACGCAGTCAACTGCACCTCCCGGTAGCGGGTTGGGTACTTCGGCATCAATGGGTGTTGCACTCGTCGGTGCCCTTGGCGCGCTTAAGGATGTGACCTATCTCCCATACCAATACGCGGATCTCGCCAGTACGATTGAACGCCACGAACTCGGAATACTTGGTGGTAAACAGGACCACTACGCGAGCGCACTCGGTGGTATCCACTTCATGGAGTTCCAAGGCGAAGATGTCAAAACTTCCCCATTACGGTTCCCACCCCACATCCGTTATGAACTCGAAAAGAATCTTGTCCTCTGTTATACCGGAAAATCCCGCCTCTCTGGTAATATACATCAAAATGTGACGGATGCCTATAAAAGCGGTCAGCCGAGTGTCCGTGAAGCTTTAGAAACCCTCAAAGCCATTGCCGAAGCGACGAAAACTGCGCTTATGCGGGGTCGATTAACGGAATTTGGCGAACTCCTCACCGAGAACTGGAAGAATCAAAAAAAGTTGCACGCCTCTGTTACAAACGAACAGATTGAATCTCTCTTTAAAATTGCGATGACACACGGGGCAATCGGCGGTAAAGCTTGCGGTGCGGGTGGTGGTGGGTGTCTCTTGTTTTACTGTGAACCTGCACGTGAACATCGTGTCCGCCAGAAACTTGAAGATGCGGGGGCGCGGGTCATTGATGTTAACTTCGATTTCGATGGACTTCAAATGTGGAAGGTTTCGGACGACTAACCTAAAAAAATATGAAAAACGACACACACATCGCGGAACCCTTGACCGACATGGCAGCCGCGGAAATCTTAAAAACGGCAAGGGAAAACATTTTAACAGAACTTAAAAAGCGGATTATCGGGCAGAACGAGGTCATCGAGCAACTTCTTATTGCGCTCTTTTCACAGGGACACTGTTTATTGGTCGGTGTTCCCGGGTTAGCAAAGACGCTGTTAATTAGCACGTTCGCGCAGATCCTTGAACTCCCTTTCAACCGCATCCAATTTACGCCGGACCTGATGCCGTCTGACATTATCGGTACGGATATTATTGAAGAAGGTGAGGCGGGGAAACGCGCCTTCCGCTTCATTAAGGGACCGGTATTTGCGAATATCGTTCTCGCTGATGAGATCAACCGAACGCCTCCTAAAACACAAGCCGCGCTTTTACAAGCGATGCAGGAATACAAGGTTACAGCCGGCGGTAGGACTTATGCGTTAGAGCGCCCGTTTTTTGTTCTGGCGACACAGAACCCGATTGAGCAGGAAGGCACTTATCCGCTACCAGAAGCGCAACTTGATCGGTTCATGTTCCATATTACACTCGATTATCCAGATAAAGATGCTGAAAAAGAGATCGTGATGACGACGACTGCGGCTTATGAACCGGAGATAAAAGCCGTTATCACAGGGGAAGAGGTACTGCAAATCCAACAGACCGTCCGGAAGGTTCCGATCGCGGAGGCGATTGTGGATTACGCTGTAGAATTGAGTCGGCAGACGCGCCCGACACCAGATGCGCTTGACTTCATTCAGGATTGGGTGCAGTGGGGTGCCGGACCGCGTGCGTCGCAATACCTTGTGCTCGGTGCGAAAGCGCGTGCGATTCTTCACGGACGGTATCATGTCGCCTATGAGGATATCAAGGCGGTCGCGGTACCGGTGCTACGGCACCGAATTCTGACGAACTTCAACGCCGAGGCTGACGGGATCACGAGCTTGGATATTATCAATAAACTGTTGGAACAGGTTGAACCCCCAGCGGTTCAATGAGCGGAAGGGATATAAGAACGATGCGAGCAATTGATGCTTTTAGAGTGGATAAGGAAGCGTTCTCTGTGCTTTCCTCTTTTGAGAAGGCGGATGAAGTTGACAAAGCTTATTGGCATTCTAAAACTTTCTTCGATCCGTATGGCAGCCCTTGAATTGATGCGGCAAATTAATTATGGCTACGATCCAACTACCGAACGACTTCAAAGAGTTCTTGAAGTTGCTGAATTCACGCGAGGAGACTGAAATAGTAAAGAATGAAAATCGCAATTATAGGAACCGGATACGTCGGTTTGACCACAGCGGTTGTCCTCTCTTATCTGCATCATGATGTTGCCGCGGTGGATAAAGACGAAAGCAAACTCAACCTTTTACATGATGGAAAAAGTCCGATCCATGAACCCGGCATCCAGAATCTTCTTGAGGAGGTGTGGCAGACGATCCGTTTCACGCCGAGCGTGGCTGAAGTCGTCCCGGACGCGGAACTGATTCTGATTGCTGTCGGAACGCCGCCGAAGCAGAACGGCGAAGCGGATACACGGCACGTTGAGCAAGCCGCGAGAGAGGTTGCGCAGGTCTGCCTACCGAATAAACATTATACGCTTGTCGTCAAATCCACTGTCCCGATCGGTACCAACCGACGCGTTGCTGAGGTTGTGGAAGAAGTCTTTTCAGAACGCGGGATTCGAGGAAACGTCTCTGTCGCTTCAAATCCAGAGTTTTTACAAGAAGGGTTGGCACTACAAGGTGCGTTCTATCCGGATCGGATCGTCGTCGGTGCGAACAGCGAAGAGGCGATTGATACCTTGCGTCGTCTCTATAAACCGATCCTTGAACAGACTTTTGACCCGCCGAGCGAGTTCCCACGTCCGCCTTCTTATCATCTGCCACCGATGATGACGACGGATCCGAACAGTGCTGAGATGATTAAATACGCCGCGAACACTTTCCTCGCGCTTAAGATCAGTTTTATTAACGAAATCGCTGGCCTCTGTGAAGAGGTAGATGCGGATGTAACAGAAGTCGCCCGTGGTATCGGACTTGACGCGCGTATCGGACACCGATTTCTCCGGGCGGGTCTCGGTTGGGGTGGGAGCTGCTATCCGAAAGATACCGCTGCGCTCTTAGGGGTCGCCGCGCAATCTGGTTACGAGATGCCGATTACGGAAGCCGCACGCGCCGTCAACTTCCGACAACGGGAACGTATCGTCGAAAAATTACGGGATGTGCTGCACACCCTTGAAGGTAAAACTGTCGGTATCCTCGGTCTCTCCTTTAAGCCGAACACCGATGACATTCGAGAAGCACCGGCACTTGACATCATCCGGGAACTGCTTGCGGAGGGCGCGGTTGTTCGCGCACACGACCCGATCGCTATCGCCAACGCACGTCGTGCTTTATCGGGGTTACAAACGCCTCCTACAGAGAATCAAGCGCCTAACAACAGATTGTCTTTTACCGAAGATGTATACGAACTGCCGTACGATGCAGACGCATTGGTGCTTGTTACTGAATGGGACCTCTACCACAGACTTGAACTCCGCAGGCTCGTTAAACAGATGAAAACACCGATCCTCGTTGATGGACGCAACGTCTATTCGCCAGAAGAAGCGAGAGCCGCAGGTTTTCACTATATCGGCATTGGCAGAACGTAGTGTTAAACATCAGAAACGTTAGCCCGAAACGTAGTGGAGGGCGGAATTAAGGAACGTACGTGATAACCTAAACGTACGTTGTTTAACCGCAAGGAATAATTAAAAAACAGCCTGAACCTTTTGATGAAGCTTGGCAGCGATACTGTCCACAGAAGCCGTTTCCGCCGTATCGTCATATACCGGGTGTGACACCGCATCCGATTCGAGACCCGCTCGGACATAGTTACGGGATGGAAGAGGAACACGATGCCGAACCGTTGCCGCCGGAACTTTGGCAGCAGAACGAGGACTATCTTTACGGTGTGGATCTCTACAATTTCGCCTATTGGTGGGAAGCACATGAGGCATGGGAAGGATTGTGGCACCAAGCAGAAGATACGTATCGCCTCTACCTTCAAGGGTTAATTCAGGTATCAGCTTCTTTAATCAAGTACCACATGCGGATGTTGCGTCCGTTGCGTTCGCTTTCTACTGCGGGACGCGATAAGTTACGGCAAGTCGTCGTTGAATGTGAGGGCGCATCGGGTCATTATATGGGGCTGAATCTCCCAGATTTTTTGGACACCGCGGATGCGTTTTTTGCGCCTTTTTTTGCCGATGCTGTAACAGAGACCACTTATCATCAAGATTCGGTTAAACCGCTCATACGACTGGAAAGTTGATGTAAATCGCTGCCTATCTATTTGAGGAAAGCGACATGCCGACCTTCTTGCCTTTTCTCATTTTCAGTTTTGTCTGTGTTTTCATCGTCGTGTTGCTGTTTGTCTTGTTTAGGATAGGAGCACATTTTGGCAGGAGCGATGTTGATGAGTTCCGAGCCGTTCGGTGTCCGCAGTGCCAGACGCGGCGGAAGCCTGAAAAAACGGGTGAGGTCAGAAACCTCGTTGAACTTGAGATGCGCTGCCCGCGCTGCGGGTATATTTCATGGGATATTCCGCCGAAAACGAACCTCTCCACGCGCCCCACTGACCGAGATAATATGCCGTAAGAATACAATTAGAAATCGGCGAAAGACCCGTCGTCCGAATGCCAGAACATCCCACGCAATCGGAATGTCTCATCTCGTACGGCTTCGATAGCTGCGTCGTCCATATCCACGCCGAGTCCGGGTGCTGTCGGTAGTTCGATAAATCCGTCCTTGAGTATTAGAGGTGTTGCGAACAGTCCTTCTCCGCGTCGATGTCCACCCTCACATACCAGCAAATTCGGCACGGTTGCCATGACGTGAACAGATGCTGCGACTCCGATGGGACCGGCGGCGTTGTGCGGAGCGATTGCCATATTGTGGATTTCTGCCATCGCTGAAATCTTTTTCAGCTCCAATATCCCGCCGCAGTGTCGGATGTCGGGTTGTAAAATCGCGCACATCTCACGTTCAATTATTTCTCGAAAACCCCATCGCGTCAAATGCCGCTCACCCGTTGCGATTGGGATCGTCGTGGATCGGGACAGAGCCAACAGGGGTTCGTTATTTTCTGGGTGACACGGCTCTTCGGCGAATAGGAGTCGGAACGGCTCCAGTTCTTTCACGAGAATGGTCGCCATTGTTGGGCTTAACCGCCGATGCAAATCGACAGCGATATCGACATCATCTCCGACTGCTTCGCGTACCGCTGCGACCCGTGCGACCATTGCGTTGATCGTTTTCGGTGTGTCCACAAATCGGACAGGCTGCGGTGATGCTCCCATCTTCACTGCATGGAATCCGGCTGCAACTGCGTTTCTGGCACTCTCTGCACATTTCTCAGGTGTTGTGCCGCCGATACCTGTATAGACGCGGATCCGATTCCGTACGGAACCGCCGAGCAACTTCCAGACAGGCATGCCGACGACTTTGCCGAAGACATCCCACATCGCCATCTCGATACCGCTTAGCGCACCGATCAATACAGGCATACTCCGACTATAACTTGACCGGTACATCGCTTGCCAGTGGTCTTCTATCTGCAGTGGATCTTTACCGACAAGGTATTCCGCCATGTCATCTACGGCTTGCGCAACGACACGCCAATGTTCGTAGTTCATGGGTTCGCCGTAGCCGATGATCCCTTCGTCGGTGAACATTTTTAGAACCATGGCACGTCCTTGGATGGGTATTGTCTCGAATTTGGTGATTTTCATAGTTGCCGTCCTAAACCGGTTGCCATCGGATGATGCAGAAGTGCGAGTTTCCTGTAGCGTTTTCCCATTTGCTGACATCGCCATAGCAGGAACCGATGAAAGTCAATATCTCCTTGTTGTCTAAACTAATATGTCGTGGGAAGCCTGCGACGTGTCCGTGACAGAGGTAGTAGACTTCATTATGCCAAGTTTTGCCGTTATCGTCGCTTACCATTGCCCGACCACTGCCGAGTTCTCGTGGGTAACGGTGATCGTACGCCGCAATAGCACGATTGTTAGAAAGTCCGATGGCTGCACCGTGACATTGCCCATGTACACTTGTCAATTGACGAAAGTTTGTCCAAGTCGCGCCGTTGTCCACTGAATCGGCGAGAAAAACGGTTTTGTTTGTGTGGGGTTGATCCGGGGGTCCCGGTTGATACCGGATAACTGCAAGCAGCCGTCCGGGAAAGAGTTCCGCAATGTTGACTTCGTTGCCGTAGTCAGATAAAAAGAAACGGTTTGAGAAGGTATATCCCTCATCCTCGGAAACGAAGACATAGGTCGGATTCGTACCTTCATAAAACGGATCATCCCGTTTTTTGATAGGTAGGAGGAGCGTTCCATCGCTGAGTCGGGTCAGGCTTGCCCCGGCGACGGTTTTCTGAAACGGCGCGACATCTATTTCGCTCGTCTGTTTCCATGTCTCACCCTCATTTTCAGACACCCAGACAGTGGTCGGTTGTTCTTCACTGGGTTGACTTATATTAATCAGCTGCCTGTGCCGATTGGCTTGCAGCAGCCATCCGTTGAAGCCGAAAGCAGACGGATCCCTGTTGAGATGTTCCCATGTTCTACCGCCATCCGTAGACTTGGAGAAGATCGTGTGCTGCACGGCATAGATAATCCCGTCGGGTGTCAGAACGAGGTTCAACCCCTGATAATGCGCTTGTGGATCCAGGGGCATGCGGATTTTCTCCACTTCAACTTTATTCAGAACACCACCGCGGGCGTGGAGAATATAGTCATCTGCTTGCATATCGCTCAATTGGTTCGGGGTGACAACAACACCGCCCATATTTTCGGTTGATAGCACTTGCAGTCTCCTTCTACAGCAAATTTTATCTTGTCTAACGCGATGAATTATGGCAAAATGTTTGACACATCTTATCTCATTAATTTACATCATAGCACCGTACAATGCAAGCCATATTTGAAGGAAAGAGATATATGAACATATTTGATGCGACCCAGAAACATTACAATGCAGCGGGTGTCCACCCGACAACTGACCCTGATAATCCAAGATCACAATTTGCTGTTGAGAGATATGAAAACCATTTGCCTAAACTCATAAAACCCGGTATGCGCGCATTAGATTTAGGATGCAATGCAGGACGGTATACCTTTGCCATGGAAGATATGGGCGCGATAGCCACGGGGATTGACTTCGCAGAGATTCCACTCCGCCACGCCAAAGAGGTAGCTAAAAAAAGAAAAAGCCAATGCCAGTTTAATATCGGGGATATGGCTGCCCTGCCTTACAAAGAAAATTCTTTTGATCTCGCGTTACTTCCAGAAAATAATGTTTACTTACCATATCAGACGCTGGAGAACTTAACAGTTCAACTTAAAGCGATTCTATCGGATAACGGCATTTTCGTTGTCATTATGCACGATAGCTTGGTCAAAAGAGCAGGTGAGGAAACCCTTCCAAAGCGGTACGATGTCCAGACCGGTTTGATTGGAGGAAGTCGTACAATTCCAGACAAAGGCACGTACGCCTCGCCATGGTACTTTTGGACAATTGCTTTCGCTAAGTACATTATCGAGAAGCATCTGCCTTTAGAACAGGTAGATCAGATAGAAGAAAACAGATTCTTGTTGGTATTCCGTAACAAAAAAGGATGAGGGTTGGATAAATTTTAGCCAACCTGCCCAATATACAAAATGTGTGCAAGGGCTCTTCAAAAAGCACAGGAGCATCACAAATGGCACGGCAAAACGCAATAGAACATCTCGAAACATTCGGTTATTGCCTGATTGAAGATGCGATCCCCGCAGCGCAGGCGGATGCGATGGCGGAGAAATACTTTCAACTCCATCGAGACCCAGCAAATCGCCAGGCTTTTCAAGACCCAAATGCTGAGCTGTATCAAACCCTTTTCGGTGTGGTCAACCTTGATGAGATGTGTTGGAAATGCATCGCGCATTCGCAAGTCCTACAAGTCGTCCGCTACTTTCTCGGCGACAGCGCAAGACTCGGTGAAGCCTGTACGAAATGGGTTAAGCCACATGCCCCGCAAGGTGGTATACACTCCGATTCGACGCATGATTTGCCAGCACGCCTTCCTGAAACGCCGTGGATGATTAATACAATCTGGATGCTAACAGATTTTACCGTTGAGAACGGTGCGACGCTCGTTGTGCCGTTTAGTCATAGCGCGCGGCGGAGACCTTCGGCATCCGATATTGCAGAGAGTCATCCGGTATCTGTCTGTGGGCAGCGGGGTTCTGTGCTATTGTGGCACGGCGGGACATGGCACGGACAGGGCGCGAACACAACGGATAACCAGCATCGGATGGCGTTGAATATTGCTTACTATCCTGCGTGGTGGAATCTGATGCGCGAGGGTGGACACCAACCTGTTTTACCAGAGACCTTTGCGCGAATGCCGGAGGACCTCCAAGCACTCGTGCGGCATAAGGTGGCGAAGGAACGTGCGGACATTTATGAATTTTAATCTGACCAAATGCCCGCTTTATTTTTCTGCTGCATTCTTGAGAATCTCCTTAGTAGCGTCTGAGATGTTAAGCGTCGTGAACGCCGCATCGGATAACGCAACCCAATAGTATGCTTGGTGTTCGATAGGACTCAGTTTGATCTCACCGTCCTTGACCTGAACAAAAAAGTTGAAATGTCTCGTTTTCTTGCCGGAACTGGATGTCCAATCAAAGCATCCGAGATATTCAAGAACTGACGTTACGAGAAGTCCTGTCTCTTCTTGTACTTCCCGGGCGAGTGCCGTAAGCAGGTCTTCCCCCGCCTCCACGGTCCCACTTGGGATTCCAACAAATCCACCCATGGAGTCAGATAGCACTCGCTCCAGAAGCAAGAATTTGTTGTTTTTACAGATGACCGCGCCCACAACTAATTTTTGCACACCGTCTTTTTCAGCGTCAGTCAACGACTGCTGAATAATAGTCGGGTCAATGTTTGACTGCATATTGTGCTTCATTTCACGCGTTGCCCTGCTTGGAATACGGCAGTTACTCGGCTAAACGCACCGACATCGGTTGTCGGGTCACCATCTAAAGCAGCCAGGTCCGCGATTTTGCCCGGTGCGATGGTCCCAATCTCGTTTGCCATTCCGATGGCTTCAGCAGAGATACGGGTTGCCGAGATGAGTGCTTCTGCTGGCGTAAATCCGACTTCAACGAGCAGTTGCAAATCGTAATCGAGATGCCCAAACGCCAGATTGCCAACGCCTGAATCGGTGCCGGGGACGATTCGATCCCGAAGATCGTAGTCGAGCATACGACGCATTACATCTAAGCGCCCTTCTGCCCGCGCCTCAAGCCGTTGCAATTCAGTTGTTTCATCACCGGAAATGATGCCGCTATCACGCTTTGCACGGAGTTCAACGATGCGTGGATAGCCTGTCCACGCCTGGAGGGTCGGACTAATCCAGATACCGGATTCCGCCATCATCTCGGCAATTTTGGGATCAAACCGGAGTTCACCGTCTGGGTCGAGAAACTCAGCATGTTCCATCAGATCGATGCCTGCTTCAACCGCTCGCACCATCGATTCCTTTGCGCGGCAATGCGCTACCGTGAGCCGATGGAAATGGTGCGCCTCGTGGACAGCGGCGTGTAACTCGGCGGCGGTGTAGCTGGCGCGTCCGGGAATCGTTCCAACAGTGCCGCCGCCGGATGCCATAATCTTGATATAATCGGCACCCTCGTGAACCAGACGACGGACCGAGCGGCGCATTTCAGCCTCACCGTCCGCTGTCTCGTTGCACATGTGGAAATGTCCACCTGTGCAGGTTATCGGTCGTCCACTCACCAAGGCGCGGGGCCCTGGAATATAACCGCGTTCAAGTCCTTCCTTCAGTGTGAACCCGACTCTGTTTCTTGCGCCGTGTTCTCGGATTGTTGTAATCCCAGCTGCGAGATGCCGTTGCAGATTCATCGCGCCGGTCAGGACCATCATCTCATCGGTCTCGGAGAACATCTGAACGTAGCTCCGTCCGTCCCCTGCAAGACTCAGGTGCGTATGTCCGTCAATGAGACCCGGTGCGAGGCACACATCGCCGAGATCGATAACCTGTGCGTCAGGTGGTGTCTGTTTCGCAATTTCTTCTTGATGTCCGACAGCGTCAATCCGTCCGTCGGTCACAAGGACAGCCTGATCGGTTTTAGCGGTTGTGCTTATCCCATCAACGAGTCGAGCGGCGCGGATCTGAACAGTTTCGTTTGACATGAATCCAACTCCTACAGAATTTCAGACTTTCACAACGAATTTACACCCCTGTTGGAACCATTCTCGAAGGATGGTATCTTCGTTATAAGTCCGTTTCGCCTGTGAACCGTTTGCCTCTGAGATGTCTATTGTTGCCGAAACGATTTTATCTCCGAAGAATCCTGCCTCTGTAATGACATTCCCATCCGGATGAACAATCTTGGAGTTTCCGTGTGATGAACCGGGTGAACCGATGTCATCAGGATTCGCTGGTGTATTAGACATCAAGAGGTAAATCCCGTTTTCTGTGGCACGCGAGATCGGCATTGCACGATACGCTGAAAGTTTATACTCCGACAACAACCCCGATTCACACGAGCAGAAGATACAGAGTTGCGCACCCATCGCCGCGGGCAACTTGACCAATTCAGGATAGCGTACGTCGTGACAGATGATAAAACAGCAGTCAACACCCGCGAGTTGCACAATCGGCAGTTTACCGCGATTGTTGATACACCATTTTTCTCCGGCGAGGAAGGTCTTGCCGTACCGATATTTGAGACTCCCCTGTTGGTCGAAAATCGCCAAGTCGTTGTGCCAATTTTCGCCGTCGTGATGTGCGGAACCGACAACGACAGCCATGGTATGTCGGCGCGCAGCTTCGGCAATTTTCGCTTCCGCCTCTTTAAAGACCTGTGGCGAGATCCGTTCCCAATAATCTGTCCGACAACAGTAGCCGAACAGACACCCTTCTGGGAACGCTGCAATCTGGATGCCCATCTCTGCACACGCCTCAATCTGCTGTAGGACTTTTGCGGTGTTCGCGGAAACGTCTTCACTTGTGAGCAATTGGCACGCCGCAATTTTAATCTGGTTCTCAGCCATCTGAATATCCCCCTTTGCGTTTTAGGCATTGTATCATATTTGTCCATTTGATTCAAGGGACGGTAATTACAAATTTGAATGGACAGACATATTAGAATCCGCTATAATTTTCGTAATAGACCCATGATGAAACGCGAAGGTGAATATCGGTATGCAAGACAATCCATTTGAAACGAGTCGTAATCTTCGTGGTAGGTCGCTATTAATGGTTGGTATTCTCACTGTTGTTGTCACCGCTTTTACTTTTTTCATCCTTTTTAAAGACAACAGAGATGCTCCACTTCCTCAAGCACTGTTCAGTTTATTTTTGTTCGGATTTTTCTTTTTCTTTCACCTTAGGCGGTTATCTCGTGCAGGTTTGTCTTATGACCGACTGTTCGGTACATTCCCGACATGGCGTACGCTTGGGCGATACGCGCTCTGGGTGGTGCCGCTTGTCGTTATCTCTATTGCATCTACATACATTTTGTATCTTCCACTCTCTTATATTTTTCCTGGATTTGTCGAGTCGTGGCACCTTGAGAACTCTATCCCAATGATTTGGCGAGACGGTGATAGTTACATTCTTGCGAACGCTGTCAACTATCTAACGATTGTGTTGGTTGCCCCTGTGCTGGAGGAGTTTTTCGTACGTGGGATTTTGCTAACGCGATGGACTGTCAAGTGGAGTGTGACGCGGGCTATTCTTGTTTCGTCAATCGTTTTTGGACTGCTACACACGAATATCATAGGCGGGTTCTGTTTCGCCTGCGTGATGGCTATCTTCTATATCCGAACGAAGTCGCTTTTCGTTCCGATTTTCCTGCATATTCTAAATAACCTAACGGCGTGGATTGCGGTGTACGTTACAATGGACTTTGACACACCGGCTTCATACCAAACGATTGCTGAGTTTCAAGAATCTTGGTGGATAGGGTTGATAGCACTCGTCCTTAGCATCCCGTGCGTTATCTTGTTCTGGAGACGCTATATTTCAAACATCGACTGGAGCGTCCCGTATCTCACCGAACCTCTTAACACTGAAAATAACGCGAATGTGTACGACTAAATTTCTCTTGATCAGTCGCGCAGCGTATGTTATACTATACCGAAGTTTAGACAATTTGTAAGAATTAGGATGGAATACTCACCCGCGATGCGGAAAAAACAAACCTCAAAACTGCCATAATGGAATTTGAATGGGACGAACGGAAGAATCAAGAATGTATCCAAAAACGTGGAATTAGTTTCAAACGCGCGTCCCTCGTCTTTGATGACCCTGATCGGATAGAGGGCGTAGATGTTCGATACAACTACGGTGAAGAAAGAATCGTTGTCCTTGGTCGAAGCGCAGGTCGTCTCTTGTATGTGGTTTATACATGGCGAGGTAACACACGGCGCATTATTTCAGCAAGGAAGGCAAGTAAGGATGAAAGACAAATCTACTTTAGTCAAATATACTCGTGAAGAACTCGAACATGTTCCTGATGAAACTGATTGGGAGAAAGTCGATGCAATGACCGATGAAGAGGTTTATCAGGACGCGCTCAGTGACAAAGATGCCCAACCCACCGATGCAACTTTTTGGGAAACGGCACCTCTTCCTTCTCATTTTATGAACATTGACCCGGACCTCTTAAAGTGGTTCAAAGCCCGTACTGTTGACTACGAAGCACAGATTAATACCGTGCTCCGGTCGTATATCGAAGCAAGCAAGCCATGCGCACACGCGGCACTATTTGATCTCAAAGCGTCGGTGCTGGATATTTTACGTAAAGCACGATCTGAGGGACCTATCCAACTTGAGGAAATCAGACACCGTCTCGGCATACCTAAGGTCAACTACAGAGATACGGCGAGAAATAATTCACTGGTTTGGGGGATCCTTTGTCATCTGCACGACGATGGATATGTTAAGCATACGCCCCGTATTGGATGGGAAATCATCGAGGAGACAGAGTCCCTGTTGGATAGAGGTTAGTTATAGATTTTTGTTATATTTGATGAAAATCGCTTTAACTTGTAGGACGCTTTTGGTTTCCGTGTTAACGATACTTGTGTCACCTATGTCATTGACGATGGTCTGTTCTCCGGTCTCTACCCGATCGAACCCTTCAAATATGATGCCATCAGCACCACTGTCGCGTGCCTTCTCTATTAACGTTTCTTGTAACGTCTCTGTGTCATCTCCGTCTGCAGTCGCGTGTCCCATCACCAAGTAGCCTTCGGTTATATCATCCTGAGAAAAATAGACATCTACGTGAGATGTAGGCGTATAGGAATCCCCGAGATAATCGATATCAATATCATCACCACCGCAGGCGGTAACAAATAATAGCATTGATAGCATCAACACGCTGATTTTTCCATTTACATTTGTGATCAACATGAGAAAACTCCTGATATTTGGTTTTCGATTTATAGTAAAACCGGCAATTATCTTTACAATGGCGGGGTTCCAAACCCCGCCTGCAGTAGGATATAAGGAGATATTGTCTATCAAAGCGTAAACATATCTTCAGGTTTTACAGTAGGATTTCTGCAGTTATTCTGATAGGACGATGACACCACATCCGATACGCGCGCCTGCAGCACCTGAAGGTTGCGAGACGAAATCATCAGCATCAGCATGAAGAATAATACCTTTGCCGACAACATCTACGTCGGAGCCTGTGCCGATTTCCCAAAGATCTGTCGTCAATGTAATACTACCTGTTCCATCTTCGCCGACGGTGATATTGCCGATGTCCCCGAGATGGAACTCACCTTCTCCCCATTTTCCGTGTGCGACACCGGTAGGATTCCAGTGTCCGCCAGCGGATGTCCCGTCAGGTGCACTGCAATCCCCGTTTGCGTGGATATGAACGGCGTGCAGACCGGGGGACGCGCCCTGAACCTCAATCACGAGCGTGATTTCGTCGCCGTTTTGTGTAAAGACTGCCATTCCAGTTACGCCACTATCGTTCGATGAACCAATCATGGCGTGTGCTTGTTCTACGGGTGCCGTTTGAAGAACGCCCGCCTGTTGCTGAACTCTCTCGCAACCCATCAATACGATAGAAACACTGATTAATAAGAAAAATGCTGACTTTATACCGATAGACATTAAACGCGTTTTCATTATTAGTTCCTTTGCTAAAGTTTGTTAATCTAACGTGAGTTTGATAAGAAAATATGATAGGAAAAATCCCTAAAAACCTCAATCATAGTTACTGGGTCGATGATCGCCCATGAGCCGTCTCTGTCGAGGGTTGGCTTGGGCGAGGATGGATGCATCAAACTGAAACTTATTCAGATAGGGCGGATATTTCTGGGTAATCATCCGCATGGCATAGTGTACTTGCAGGAGGTAACGGGTTTCGTCACTCGTATTGGCAGAGCCACGATGCCAGACTTCACTACGAAAAAGCACCACGTCCCCTGCATTACATAGGATACTTTCTTCTCCTCGGTTATTCCATTCGGTTTCGCCGTTTGGAGAGGATCCGGAGAAATGGCTGCCCGGCACAAACTTCGTCGGTCCCAATTCCTCGTACATATCATTGAGATAGTAATGCGCGGTGGTGATGAAGATCGGGATTTTGACGCGTGGATCGGAACGGATGTCTGCAGGTAGAGAGATTGGCAGCCAATCTGTGTGTAATCCTTGATCTGGTCGTCCCGGTCCTGTTATCCACGATTGCATACCGATGCAATGACAATCCTCACCGTGCGTCGCCTCAGCAACTTCAATAATCGGTGATTTATCAAGGAATTGGAGATACAGCGGATCGCGATTAAAAGAGTTGTTAATGATTTTGTTGAGGAATTTGCCGCCATTTTCAGGCGTTTGGTGTCGATCTAAACACTCTGGGATCGCTTCTAATCGATCCATAGTGGCGCGCAATTCGGCAACTTCTTCAGCGTCAAGCACACCGGGGAAATAGACATATCCATCCCTTTCCAGTGCTGCAACTTGGCTTTCTAAATCGTCGTGTGCCACAAGGGAAAGGGCTTTCGTCATTTTGGATACTCCTTTCGGACGACAATAATGGGTCAATTCTTATCGGACATAATATGTTAACCTCAGCAAAGTTGTCAATGAAAAAATATATCGGAGCTGGACTTCAAGCGTCCAGATTCCGTCTAAGGTCCATCACAAAGCGATTGCCCTGATAATCCAACTATACTGCCTTGAGTTTGCGCCATAGGGTTGTCCGACTGATCCCCAGACGTTGCGCAGCGAGTTGTGGTTTTCCATCAGACTCCTCCAAGACCCTTTGGATTAATTCACGCTCCAATGCAGCAAGTGGATTGCTTTCCCTGAGTGCCTGCGTAACAATATCATCTCTCGACGAGATAAGGTCGAGCGGTAGATGTTGCTTTTCAATACTGCCATCCTGACATTTGACGAAAGCATGTTCTATGATATTCTCCAACTCTCGTACATTACCGGGGTAGGTATAATCCATTAAAATTTCAAGGGCATCCGGTGAGATGCGATGAATGGATTTTTGCGTTTGCTGATTGAACTTTTCGATGAAGTGTTCAATGAGAAGTGGGATGTCATCTCGTCTTTCACGGAGTGGCGGCGGTGTAATCGGGACGACGTTGAGCCTGTAGTATAAATCCTCTCGGAAACGTCCGGCATCAATTTCTGTCTTCAGGATTCGATTTGTCGCTGCAATGACGCGGACATCTACTTTCTGTGTTTCGGTTGAACCGACCATTTCATATTCGCCCTCTTGCAAGACGCGGAGCAGCTTTGCTTGTGTCCCGAGACTTAACTCGCCGATTTCATCAAGAAAAAGCGTGCCGCCGTCCGCAGCCGCGAATCGCCCTTCGCGCGTTACAATGGCATCGGTAAACGCCCCTTTGACATGTCCAAAGAGTTCGCTCTCCAAGAGATTATCAACTAAGCCAGCGCAATTGACGCGGATGAAAGATTTCTTTGCCCGTTCGCTATTGTAATGGATCGCGTGGGCGATCGGTTCTTTGCCGGTACCGCTTTCGCCTTGAATCAGGACAGTCGTTTTCATCGGAGCAACGAGTTGAATTAACTCGAAAATCTCTTGCATTTTCCGATTTTTTCCGATGAGATTCCCAAACGAATGGCGCGCCTTGAGTTGAGCACTCAGTGCCTTTATCTCCGAGAGATCACGGGCAAATCCTTGGATAAATGCTCTCTCGTGATGTTGAATTTGGATGGCGCGAATTTCTAAGGGTAAGCGGCTCCCGTTTTTATAGGATAGTTCGGTTTGGAAAGTAATTGGGTTCTGTTGGTCGAGGCCTTGGAGCGTTTCGAGGGTATTTTGAAATTCATCGGGAGGCATTAGGTCACGCAATGACAGATTGACCAGTTCTTGGTGTGTGTAACCGAGCCACGCACAGAAATTTTCGTTTACGGTGACGAAGGCTTCCGTTAGTGATGGACAGATGAAGATTGCGTCGTTGGACATCTCAAAAAGCGTGCGGTATCGTTTGTTGCTTTCGGCGAGTTTGTCTGTCCAATTCCCTTTTTCAATCAGAATTGAGAGTTGTCCGGCAATAGGTTTCAGGCGCCGAATATGCATCTCGGAGAATGCTCGGGGTTTTTCACTCGTAAAAAAGACGACCCCAATGGGTTTACCCTGCACCTTGAGCGGAAGAGTCAGGTTTGAACGCATCCCTTCTTGGACCATTAACCTCGTCCAGTTTGTCGGTCTTTTTGCGAGAATTTCCTCGAAATCGGCAATAATCCGCGCTTCACCTGAATTGAGGATGGGTTCAAGGCTTGACCCCTCGATTTTTGCTGAAAACCCGTTGTCCAGCAAGATTTTTTTGTTCGATTTCGTTTTGCACTGCACTAAATTACCGGAGAGCTTGTCAATGAGTGCGATGCCCAACCGATTATGTGGCACGATGTTCTGAAGCCCAGCGTGGATATTCTCAAATACTTCATCAAGTGTCTTTCCGAGCTGAATCTGCTCAAGGATTCCATAGATATGATCAGTTTCAGCAGTTTGGTTAAAAACAGTATCTTCGAGTCTATCACTCATTGGTGCTTCAGGAGTGACTGCGATCTGAAGGGTATCGCCATCAAGCCGGAGCGGATAGGTTCGGACATTCGGCGTGGTAATGGGACATCCACTTTTCAGATCATATTGCCAACCGTGCCACGGACAGGTAACAACTTCACCCTCCAGTGTTCCTTCGTTGAGTGGCCCTCCCAGATGTGGACAGGCATTATTGATAGCATAAAATCTTTTACCTGTGTTGAAGATTGCGATGTTTTTATTCTCTAATTTGATGACAATACTCTGTCCCGGTTCGATTGCAGATGTTTTAACTATATTCATCCACTTCACTATCTTTCCTCCACGCGTTAGCAGGATTTGTTACCTATAGGTCATAGATTATCATAGAGTGAAGCAGATGTCAAGAACTTTGTTTCATAAATGAAATTCGTTTCATTTATGAAATAACTTTTATTTATGAGGCTTCTCGGCAATTAATTCAGGTTTTGTTTTAGGTTTGAAACATATCGGCAAAATCTGAAATTTCATTTTAGCCCGTAAAACGCTGATATATCTCAATTGGACAGGTACTGAACATTTGGCACGAAATTTGCAACTGCAATACTATGCTTTAATACGACAAGAGAACGGTAACTATCCTAACAGGAGGAAATTACGATGATAAATAGAAAGAGGGTTCAGAAAGCACAGGACAGGATGAAGCAGCAAGGGATTGATGCCTATCTCATTCTGACGCACGACGATTATATCTACTTTTTCGGAGAGGATCGGTATCAACCGCGCGCTATTATCCCCGCACACGGAGTGCCAATTGTTGTCACTTTTGCTGGAGAAGAGGAAGAGGTTAAAGAATCATTGGGTGTCGAAGATGTCCGGATTTTCGGCTCTGTCGGTCAACAGATTAAGGACGTTGTTCAGGTGATGCGTGGTATGATAGGAGATAAAGAGAAACTCAAAATTGGTGTCCAGATGTGGTTCGGCACCCCTGCCTTCCTATTGAACATGTTCCAAAGAGCGAATCCGATTGTTGATGTCATGGACATCGCCCCGGTTATGGATGCCCTCCGTATGGTGAAAGATAACACCGAGATAACACTCATGCAGCGTGCTGCAGAAATTGCTGGCATCGGCATGGAGACAGCAGTCAAAACGCTTAGACCGGGTATAACGGAAAATGAGGTCGCGGCGGAAGTTGAGTACGCTATGCGGAAAGCCGGTGGACATGGTGTTGCAACGCCTGTGTTTGTGAATTCGGGAGTCCGTTCGGGATGGCTACACGGCACTGCCTCTGACAAAGTTATTGAGGCGGGGGACCTGGTCGTGCTGGATTTGGTGCCGCGTTATAAAGGGTATTGCGCAAACCTCTGCCGGACATTTGCGATTGGGACACCAACAGCGAAACAGATGGATATGTTCGAGACTTATAAAAGTGCACAAGCCGCAGGGATCGCAGCGTTGAGAACAGGGAGGAAGATGCGAGATATTGACGCAGCGGCAAAGAAAGTTTACATTGAAAACGGCTATGGTGAATTCTACGTCGCGGGGATCAGTCATAGCATCGGACTTAGTTTTGAGGAGACACCGGCACCAACGATCCATCCCGGTGATTCTGGTATCCAGATTTCTGATGGAATGACGGTGACCGTCGGACATCCCGTACTTTCTGTTCCTGGAACGGGAGGCGTGCGTTTGGAGGATACTTTCCATATTTCGGGGAGCGTCGCGAAGCCGTTGACGGCTTTCCCGGCAGAATTAAAATTGCCACTCGGATCGTGATAGTGCCTACACTTTTTACGCAAGCCCAACTTTTTCGACAAGAAAAAAGGTTTAGGACTGAACGTATTTTATAGTAAACCGGTAATTACCGGAACACTCGGTGTGTAGAGGGCTGGGGAACCCGGTTCCTCCTACGCGTGTCTAATTAATTCCAAAACCACTATAACTCTCAATTTTTCAGGAGGATTCAGAAATGAGCCGTTATCTTGAACACGCCAACATGACCGTAAATGACCTTGAAAAAGCGATCGATTTTCTCACAACTGCCTTTCCAGATTTTCGAGTCAGGGGCGGTGGTGACAATGCGAACGGAACGAAATGGTGTCACCTTGGGACCGATGATTTTTACATCGCATTGTCAGACCGCAAGCAGCCGTTCACAGGTGACCGTAAAGGGAGGCATGTGAACCATCTCGGTTTTGCTGTTGATGACGCTGAAGGCATCAAAAAACGCCTGCTGGCTGCAGGCTATAAAGAAGGTTTTAAAGTCGGACCGCATCCGCACCGAAAACGCATCTATTTCATTGATGCGGACGGTTTTGAATGGGAGTTCGTCGAATACTTCACGGATGATCCAGCGAAACGGAACGATTATTCACAGTGAAACTATAGTAAAACCGATAATTATTTCCATACGCCATCAGAGCCGTAGGGGTTGGGTTACCCAACCCCTACAAGTTTGTCATGTGGAATCCCTATCGCGGTGTATAAACATATTTTTGAAATTCACTATAATAGAAGCGTGTTAGTTTACGCCCTTCCGTGTTTAGCAGATACGTATTACTTTCGTATTAACATCTTACGCGTGGCAGAAAAATCGCCTGCGGTAAGCCTATAGAAATACACACCACTCGCTACAGGCTCGCCGAACTCATTTCTACCATCCCAATACGCCGCACGAGAACGACTTTGATACATCCCTGCAGGTTGATGTCCGAGTGCCAACGTCCGTACCAATGTGCCATTGACAGCATAGATATGCAATGTAACATTCTCATCCTTTGCCAAGTGATAAGGTATCCACGTCTCAGGATTGAAGGGGTTGGGATAGTTTGGTAAGAGTACTGTTTCCTTCGGGGTCAATGCTGCTAAGAGGTTTTGTAAGAATTGAATGCCTCTCAGTGACGTTGCATCCGTTAAGTTCAGATGCTTTACCTGAGATAACCACAATTTGACATCTGCTGCGGTAAATGTTGGTAGAGATTGAGAAAACAGAGACGGTGCGGCGGCACTTGTACCTAACGCACTGGCAACAAGGACAAGGTCCTGAATATTGACAATCCCATCTCCGTTAACATCCGCTGCATTTGTTCCTGTCTTACCGAGATTTGAGGCAACCAACACAAGGTCTTGGATATTTACGATCCCATCACCATTGACATCCTCTTTGGGGCCGGTGGGTTCAGTTATCTCAGCGTTTTCAACTGTCGGCACAAAAGCCTCACCTGCACTGTTCGTTAGCAGCACATCGGAAAGCGTCAAAGTAGATGTCTTCACGGCGATAACCTCATAAGTAAGTGTTGCGAGGGTGCCGTCCCCGTTGCTTTCTCCAACGAGCGATGCGGCGTTGAGTCGGACGAGATTTCCTTCCACAACCGGTTCTACAAAGAATGCCCCTGCAGGTAGAAAATCGCCATTTGCGCCAGAGACATAACGGAGGGCAGTTGTATCAAACTGAACAGTTGCCTGATAGCCTGCTACGTTTTCGCTATCTGCGATGTTGACAGCAAATTCTATCTGTCCTCCAACAGCCGGAGACGCAATTGAGGACGGGGTAATGCTAACGGTGGCATCAGTGGTTGTTGGTGTTTCAGTTGTAGCCCTCACGGTGACAGGTAATTCTGCAGTGAGTACAGGCCCGTCATAATCGGTTATTGCCTCCGCGCCGACGGTGAATGTGAGTGTGCTATCTGTATCAATGCTTCCGCTGAACTCAAGTTGAATTGTCACCTGTACGTCGTTGATGCGTTCCACATTGTGCCGCTTGAATGTTACGCCCTCAATGCCTGATACCATTATGTTCCGACTGACGAAGTTCCAATTGATATCATACCTCTCTTGTCCCAATGTTAGCGTGACAACACTCCCATGCAGATTTGCCGCTGTTAATGGAACTGGGGTTGCTGCTATCAGTGCTTCTCCCGTAGTTGTCGCAGAGACAGGTATTTCAGCGGTGAGTGCGGGCCCATTGTAATTCCTTATTCCGCCTGGTCCCAGCGTAAAAATCAACGTACTATCCGTGTTAATGCTGCCTGTGAATGTAAGTTTAATCGTTATTTCTGTACCGCTGACGCGGTCGATATCTGTCCAATGAAAAGTAATGCCGGTAATGCCGGATATCGTGAGAGCATCTCTAATATCAGTTCCAAACCCGAACTCCCCACTGCTCAGTTTCAGCGTTACCGTATCTCCATTTAGGGTGGCAACTGTTAACGGTCGAAAGGTTGATACTGTGAGGGTCGGACCTCCAGTTTCTCTGATAACTTCAATATCTATATGCAAATCAGGATTTTCATCCAAGAGCGCACTAAGCGGGAACGTAGTCGTGATTGGATTCTCTCGAAGTGATAACTCTTCAAGATATATCAAATTTGCGAGCGGGGTGACATCTCGGATTCGATTATCTCGAAGGTCTAACGCCTCCAGCGATTCGGAAAGTTGTGCAAGTGGGGTAACGTCGCTGATTTGATTACTGGCGAGATCCAACGTCGTCAACTGTGTCAGCGTTGCGAGAGGACTAAGGTCCCGGATCTGATTATGATCAAGGTGTAACTTCGTCAGCGATTCCGCTTGACCAAGTGGCGTGATGTCACGGATTTGGTTATATCCAAGTTGTAAAAGCGTCAATTGATTCATTTGTGCAAGCGAACTGATGTCATTAATTTGATTAACCGTAAGGCTTAATAGTGTTAACTTTGTGAGTTGTGTGAGGGGCGTAATATCATGAACCTGATTACCGTCAAGTGTTAAAGTCGTTAGTTCTATGAGTTCGGAGAGTGGCGTAATATCGCTAATTCGATTAGATGAAAGACTTAACTCTCTGAGTTCCGTGAGTCCTGAAAGCGGACTAATATTACTGATTTCATTACCACTAAGTCCCAATTCCCTGAGCTGCGTGAGTCCTGCGAGCGGACTAATGTCAATGATATCATTACCCGTGCGAGGACCACCGAGATCCAACTCGATAAGTTGCGTGAGTCCTGCGAGCGGCGTAATATCAAGGATTCTGCTCCCCCAGAGATCTATATTGGTGAGCTGCGTGAGTTGTGTGAGGGGCGCGAGGTCCGTAACATCTTGATTTCTAAGATATAGCGTTATGAGTTGGGTTGCATGTTCCAAACCGGTAAGGTCAGTTATCACTGGTAAACCCAGTTCATCTGTTGTTGATGCCTTGCCTGCTGACAGGGTCTTGAGTTTCGATAACTCAGTTATACGAATTTTTAGGATATCAACACCATTGGCAAGATCAAGTCCCAGCGTTTTACGCACAACAATGGCTAAAGTGGTATCTACGAATTCAGCTACAGGTGGATTCTCTAACGATGTCGTTCCTTGACCTATCGCAGACCACGGATCTGGAGAAGGTGGATTCTCGGTGCAATCGGGCTCGTTAGTATCCCGGTAACGCGCCTCGTATGTAACCCCAGGCTCAAGGTCATGGAAATATGTATATATCTCAATATTTCCTGCCCTGCCTCTGTAAGAAATATCTACGCAATTTGTAATCCAATTGCCCTGAGGTATTTTTCGACGCAACTGAACCTGGTAAGCATTTTCATCAAAAGTGTGGAGAATATCTATAAAACTTACTCTAAGAGAAGTATTCGTATCACTTGGTGCGACAGTGGGTGTATCGTCTTGAGCATAGCTAACACCTTGCATACTATACATCAACATTATCGCAGTGACTATTACGATTATTTTTCGATTTACAATGAACCTTTTCATCGTAAACTCCTTTTTAGTTTTGTTTGTAATTTTTGATAGACTAATGTATAGTCTAAGTTGCTACCTTAGCAAACGATGCTGATTCGATGCTAAAAACATATAAACGCGTAATATTTTTATTTAATTTATTAAAAAATTTAGCGTTAATATGATAATAATAGCACTATCCTAAAAAATTATGGTAAGAAAAACAACAATGATGGTTGTTGTCATACCATTTCTAAATGATGTTATCGCATTATCGGTTTTCGTGAAGTCCGTAGCACTGCGCAACAAACTAACAGTTTGTTCTACGTAAAGAGAGATTTATTAACAGAAATGGTATCAGAAGGTCTTTGAGCCGCGCTTATGGTCGAACGATTTCGTAACATTGCTCAACATAAAAGAGGAGGAGTCAAATGAACGCAAAAATGGGTTTGATATTAACTTTAGCGATCTTGGCTTTGCAGACGAATCTTGTTGAGAGTCAAGTTGTTAGAGAAGGATTAGTTAGCTACTGGAGTTTTGATGATGCAGATGTTAAAGGCGATAGGGTTATAGATCTCGTGGGAGGTAATGACGGAACGATTTTGGGTACGCCTAAACAGGTCGCGGGGAAATTCGATGGAGCGTTCAAATTTAATGGGAATCCTGATGCCATTGATATTGGCTCCCCTGCTAATGGGAGTCTCGATTTTGGCGATGACGCAGATTTCTCAATGATGGCATGGATCAAAGTTGACAAACCCCCAGAATTGGACGGCGCGCAGTCTACGATTATTAGCAAGGGAGATGGTGGTAACAATGCAAGGATCCTCTGGAAAATTATTACAACGCAAGTGAATGTGACGATTGCGAACGAAGCCGGTGCCAGTCCGAAACTCGTCCTTGCTTCAGCCAAGGAAGTGGTCGATGGAAAATGGCATCATGTGCTATTTGTTTCGGATAGATCGGAGGCGACTCGTATCTATATTGACGGTCAATTGGATGCTGAGGGAGGAGAGACTGAAGGTACAGATATTACCACAGAATCTCGCATGTATATCGGTGCCTCGGTCCGAATCGGCGAAGTCACTCGAAGATACTTTGAGGGGCTGATTGACGAGGTGGGTATCTATAATCGCGCGCTAACAGCGGATGAAGTCGAACGGAACTTTGATGCGAAGGGACTTGCTGTCAGTCCAGAAAAGAAACTCGCTATCGCTTGGGGAGAGATAAAGGTTTTGAGGTAAGGTTCAACCTAACTATGCTGCAATTCAACCTTTCTTCTATTTTTCATCCATGCTATAACAGCGGATCCGAACACGGCGAAACCGAAGAGTGTAAACGGCATCTGCCATAAAAGAAAACTCATGTGCGTATGGATAAATGAGTGTGCCTTGAAAATTATGTACCACGATAAAGGCGCGAGAATTGAGAACCACGTCGTACAGATTAATGCAATGTGGTGCCGTCGTCGCGCTGCTATTTTCTTTTCGTTGCTACGCAAAAACAGCAGCGCAGACATCGCTATGAAGAGAACTATCAGGTAGTAATAACGGATTTTCAAGAGGAAGTTGGAGACGAAGGCGTTAGAGATAGATAGATAGTTGTTGAGGTCAAAGAAAATACCATTCATGTAGGTAATGACCACGCTTAACGTTCCGGCGTTCAGACTGGCAGCATATACAGGCGGAAAATCTTCTGCATTTGCATACGTGCGTTTACCAAAAGACCAGATCACATGCGCAACGCCGTCCATAAATCCATCTTTCACGGCACCGATCTGGACACATAACATGATGAGAGTGAGAAAAATTGCGACACCTGAACCGAGTCCGGCGACAAGCGACCATTTCACGCATTGGCGACCGCTCCACTTGTCGAGAACCGCATAATAGACGAACGGTGCCAGCATCATGACCAACGCGGTGGTGATATACTCGAAACCGTTGATAAAGCACTTGATGAAGACCGCGATGGCGATCAGAACCCCAAACCTAACGTGTTGACGGTTCAAGGTCTCTCTGTGATGTTTGAGGAAGTACAGGACCACAATCATCGGTAGGTAGAATGCCCATAGACTCCACCAGAGATTCTTTCCGAAGACTGTCAACCATTGGGAGAACACCACCGAACCCGTGACGCATATCGCGACCCATCCGCCAAATTCTTCGTAGAACCAACCTATAATCGTGGTCAATGCGATGGCTGAGAGGAGTGCCGTCAACACATAGAAACACCCTAACTTGATTTTCGGCGATAGCGGCATAAGCCCATCAAACAGGCTGAAAATCATGCCTTGACCGCCGGGTTGGGACATATATGTTGAAAACGTATCAAAGGAACCCCTGTTAAGATAGGCTGCATATTGATTGTCAATCTGATTTGAAGTTATCCAGTCCTGCTGAATGTTCGTCGCCGTTCCCGCACCGTTCAGTCCACCTGCTGAGAAGATACCGTCTTGACCGGATTTGACCATCCTGCCAATCACGAGGCTTTCGGTGTCTCGCTGATGCGTGGCGAACCACTGCTGTTCCGCGACATGCCATAGGTTAAAGAGAAACCCAAAAAATAGGAGCAAGGTGGGGATTCCCCAAACGGCTATCTTCTTTGCGAGTGCTAATTTAAATTTCATGTTGACGTACCCCGGCAGCAAAAACCCCCTACAGGGCTTAGGTTTTTTAGCGACACGCTGCTATAGACATAATGAAGAAAGCCGCAGAAATACCCAAGCAAACAAACTCTACGGGACTGAAGCGGTTTTTGAGGTTTTCAAGGTTTTCGCGTAGAATCCGGTTCGGTTGCAAACCGAACCTACCGGCCTGGGGAAAATCGGAATTACCGATTTAAATACTGAAACTTCATTAGCAGCGGAATATGTTAGAGTATCCGTCCTTTTTTTGGCACTTGTGAGTTCGGATACCATCGAGAATCGGAAGGCGGTGCCGGTTCAGGGGGCTGCAAGGAAGCGAACTCAGCCAATTTCGGTCGGATCTCGTCTTCCCAAATCCCTTCCACATCGTCAAACGTCAGGGGTGTGTGATTCGTCACCTCTGCTTTGTATGCCGATAGCAATTCCTTGGTCTTTTCACCGAAATGCGCCACAATATCTGCCACCATCTGTTCCCCGACGCGTCGGTTGGAGGACTCATTGAAAGACCCCATTGCGAAATCGGGTGCGCGTGTCTCGTCCGTCGGCATCCGCGACATATCGACACAATCTGGGGCGACTGCCCAAAGCACCGACGTTTCACCGCGTCCGGCGTGTCCGCCCAATCCTTTACCGTCCATGAAACGCTCGATATCTGCACCGATGCTCATCGTTGAATACATCCGAACGCCGACGTGTGCCTGCATAATTTCAATCACCACCGGCACATCTAACCGATGCGGACCCGAATGCCCTGAAAACAGGATCGCACCGTGAAAGCCGAGGGCATCGACCGCTCGAATGTGATAGCAGATGTTCTTCAAAAACATCCAAGGCGGTATTGCTGTTAGCCACGGTCGTTCTTGATTGACTTGGTTGTGTCCCCATGAACCGTAGCCGCCGATTTCGTGGCAGTGCCAGTAAAACGGTGGCGCGACAATCCCACCGTGTGCTTGTGCTGCCTGACACGAGCATTCGTGTGCGCGAATCGCATCCATCCCGACAGCATTGTGCCAACCGTGGGGTTCGCATAAGCCGTAAGGTAGATATACCATTGGACACGCTTCAAGTGCTGCTTCTAATTCATCTGGAAACATCCGTTCCCATCTCACCTCGTTATCTCTGCTCATACGATAACTCCTTGTTGCATAAATCCATTGAATGTGTCATAATATACAAAGTTTAACAGATTTTTAAGCCTAATGTCTACTTATTTTTCCACTTGATTATGATTTTATCGTTTATGATTGAAAGAAAGCAGGCTTTAGCGTAACCCAATGGGGGTGAACCAAATGATGCGTCTAACAGTAATTGTGTTCGGTGTTTTGTGCTGCCTTGTTGTGTGCTTGACGAACAGCGACGCTGAGATTGATCCGGAAACTGCTGTCGGTGTATGGCTCTTTAATGAGACTGCGGGTGAGACTGCACGTGATTCCTCTGAAAACGGCAATGATGGTAAACTTGAGAGTGATCCAAAATGGGTCCCTGATGGCAAATTTGGTGGTGCGCTGGAATTAGATGGTGCAGATGATTATGTGACTGTCGCTGACCATAAAACCTTGGATACTGATCTCAGTGAGGCACTCACAATCGTTATCTGGGTGAAAGGTACTTACAGACCCGGTGACTGGCACGGATTAGTGACAAAAGCACAGGGGTGGCAAGTCGATATGTGTTACCTCCTGCAACGTAATGCGAACGGTGTCTTCGAGTTTGCACCGTTTGGAGAAGGCGGTAACACCGTCTGGACGGCATCCAATGTGCAACCGAAAGATGGGACATGGTATCACGTCGCTGCTGTTTATACCGGCGCAGAGGCGCAGATTTACGTTGATGGCGTGCTTTCTGCGACGCGCGCCTTTGCTGCGGAGATCGCTGATACGGGCGCGCCTGTGGTTATTGGGACGAATTACCCAACAGCCATTCAGCCGGTAGAAGGCGTTATTGATGAAGCCGCTATTTTTAGTGTCGCGTTAGAAGTGGCGGATATCAACACCATCATGACCGAAGGTCTCGAGGAGGCGGTCGGTGGATTAGCCGTTGAACCTTTAGGCAAATTGGCACTGACTTGGGGTGAACTGAAAGCCAGCAGCGACAGATAATGCCTCTACTTCGTTGGCGAAGGATTCGCTATTGGTATCCTATGCGACACAAAATTGTCTGTGTTATCACTTACCATTCGCGAATTTGGTGCCGGAACGGTAAGTGATAGCGTATCTGTCATTACCCGCGTTTTTCACCCGGTTTGCGGCGATGCTTTGATGCATAACTATCGCCTTCTGGGTCATACGAAACGAACACTTCTCCGTCTTCCACAACCAGCCGCGGTACCGTCCGGTGGCGACCGTCGCGTTCGGGACCTCGCATCACAGCGAATTGTTCCTCGGTCATATCTTCGACCATATCGCCCCATCTGTCCTGCGGATCAATCACACCACCACCCCAATTGACATTTTTCGACTGATACTTAATCAGGACACCACGTCTGGGGATCGGATTCTTCCACGCCAAGGCACCGTGTGTGCAACCGCCGTCCATAAAAAAGAGGACATCCCCGGCTTTCATAACCGGTTGTACCACTAAACCCATCGTGTCGTCGCATGTCCGAATGCCGCGTGGCACCGAGTATTGCGTCTTATGGGAACCGGGTACACACGCGAAACCGCCGAGTCCGGGTTCGACATCCCGTAATTGCCATGTAATCGTGACGGTCTCGGCATAACTGCGTCCGTTTTTGAAATCATAACCGCGTGATGGACTCATCGGTTCATTGCCATCGTGGAGTGAGTGCCCGGATGTACCTTCGACGGCACAGAACACGGTCGCGCCACCCATACGATAACCGCTGCCGCCCATCCAATTGAGGCGCTGCACCACGGTGGGATGCGCAATCATACGACGGAAGGGAGCGTTATAAGGGTCGGGTAGGTCTAACAGACCCGGTAGGAGCGGACGCCCTGTGCCTGCTTGACTGACCGATCCGCCCGCCAGTTCACTACCGACAACGATGCGATCTTGGAATTTATCGACCGCTTCATTTGCCTCCGCCAGCCACTGCTCATCCATCACACCGCGGACAACGAGGTAGCCGTTCAGGTCCCAGAAATAGAACTCTTTCTCATCAATGCCTGAATTCGGGTCGCGCATATAAATTGATGGATGAACGATGGACGCATCTTCCTCTACCCATGTCTCTTCGCCGTCTGTATTTATCACAGGTGGTGGACTTGAACCCTTGTATCCAGGGACATACATGACAGCCTTTTGCGCGGGCGTTGCTTCATCTGTCCACCTCGGCCGAGATTCTGTTTCCGAGTGGGGTCCAACTGGATTGGATTGGATTGCTGCACGCGCCGCATACCAATAACTCAACAATCTTTTCGGTTCGTTTTTCCACGGGCGAACGCCTTGAAGTGTCGGTTCCGCGACCAAGAAAAGATCGCCTGCCTTGAATTCCGGTTGCACCACCACGTCCATATCATCAACACCGGTTGCTAAGTCGTTCGGTGTTTCGACATTGCTCTTATGGCTCGCCTGAACAACGACGAGTCCGCCATCGTCTTCTTCGATGTCCTCCAACGCCCAGACTGCTTTCACGCCTTGGCAGCTTCTCCTGTCCTTTTGTATGCGGTATGCCAAGGACGGGTTTCTCGGTTCATCGCCGCCGGTGAGTGTTAGACCGGTTTCACCTTCTCGCTGCCCCAACAATTGGGGTGCCTGATCGAGTCGGAAACCGTGCCCGATGATCTGGTTCAGATACCACACCAATGTCGGATGTACCAGTAAGTCGCGGAACAATTCTCGGTGCGAACTGTCGCCCCCTAACAGCATCTCGTTCTCACCAAATGCGTCTAATGCCTCGTTGAGTGCTGCTACCTCTTCTTGACTGAGAACGCCGGGAATGTGTAGGTAGCCTGCCACATCAAAAGCGTAATTCTCTTCATTTGTCATCAGTTCGTTAGCCATCTGTTCCTCCTGTTATTGGTAGATGGTCAATGAGGTGTTGCCGCTCTGTAATTCAAAAGCAGCAAACGTCTGTTGCCCTTCGACAAGGAATGTTCCCGATCGGAAATCACGACGGGATTGAACCTCGCGTAGATCGTCTTGATTTACCTGTACACGTCTCGCAGCGGCATCAACCGATACGGTAAAGTTGGCGGTCGGGAATTGGGTATCAATTTTCATACGCGTTCCGCGCACCGCGTCTTCAGGACCTACCGTGATGTCGCTCAACTGTCGTGCCATCCAATAGTGTCCGATCTCGCTGTTCTTCATCCATCGTGTTTTCGTACCATCCGGGTCATAAGCGTCGAGTCGTTGTTTAACAGTTTTTAGCACGTCAAACCCGATTTCGTTGTTCACATAAAAACAGGGCCAATGCCCAACAAGAACGGCTGGCAGTTCTCTCTCAAGGACTGGTGGGAGCCTGCCTCCTTCCAAATCGGCTGTGATGAACCGATCGGGATTCGCCTCGTCGTATCCTGTTGCACCGAACCAATCGCCTGCACAACTGACGATGCTGGCGATGGCGATACCTCTGTCCTTTTCTACGTGCCGAATTGGGACATCCGGCCACTGATTATGTATCAGTCGTAGGAAATAGAACGGACGCGGGTTATTGTTCACTTGTAGTGACGCTTGGAGTATCGCTTTGGCGTACGCCTCTTCTTTACGACCACCGAAGCCACCCGGACTGGTCACACCTTCACACGGGATGCCGACGTTTCTGAGGATTGTCATCGCTGCGGCGATGTAGTCGGTCAACTTTTCGACCGGTGGCGAAGCCCACTCGCCTTGTTCCCACGCTTCAGTCGGTTGCCATGTCTCAATATCGACGACGTGGGTGTGTGTCAGCATTTCGGGTGTGATGTCAAAGTTTTCCCAGATGACCGCTTTTGTCACGCGTATCCATTCGGTCAATTCGCGTTCTGGAAAACCATCGATACCCACATCAATGCGACCCAATCCAGCGGGAAACGGGATTAGGCTGAACTTGCCTTTCACACCTTGTTCGCCACACCACTCTCCCCACTTTTCCGCAAAACTGGCGGGGATTGTGCGCGGCATGGCATCCAGTTTGTCATAGTGGACTTCCCATCCGCCTGGGGCAGAATCAGGACGGTTTCGCATCCGCCAATCGTGCCGTTGCTGAATCCAGTAGTAGGCTTTGTTGATGACCGGACACGAATCGTCAATAATTAGAGACAACGGCGTGCGAAGGAGTGGGTTACATATCGTTACTTCCATTTTCAGGTTCCCTCTTTAACAACAATAGGACTTAAATCGCTTTTCAGCAGTAGCATTATCACACAACGCCGCCATTTTGTCATTAAAAAAAACAAAATTACGAATTTGCAACCGACAACCCTATAATACCTGTCACATATCACAAGTCAATATTGTTGATTGGAGGATAGACATGCAAAACGACGATGCGAAATGGGTTGAACGTATCTTAGCAGGCGATGAAGGTGCCTTCACTGCACTCGTGAGAAAATACGAGAAACAGATACACGCATTCCTATGGCGACGCGTAAGAGATTACCAAGTCGCTGAGGAAATTACGCAGGACGCTTTTCTTAAAGCCTACCAAAAACTCGGCACACTGAGAGACCCAAACCGGTTTTCAGGCTGGCTTTATATGATCGCTACCCGCTGTTCTCTGGCATGGCTCGCGGAGAAAAGAATCCCGATGCAATCCCTGGAGGCGATGGATACAGCAGAGATAGAGGCACTGTTCTACACCCAATATCTGGCGGAACAGACCGAAAATTCAGCAACAGACAAACAACGCGAGATCGTTGAATATCTCCTGCAAAAACTAACGGAGCGCGAACGGACAGTCGTAGCACTTCACTATCTGAGTGAGATGAGTTGTGAAGAAATCGGCGACTTTCTGGAGATGTCGCCGAACACGATTAAAAGCCGACTCCATCGTGCACGGAAGCGATTGCAGAAAGAGACACCTATCGTTCGCGAGGCTTTGGGCAGTTCCGAAGTGTCAGATGATATCATGGAGGATGTTATGAAGTGGATTCAGATGAATGAACCCGGTGTGGCGGCACCCGTAGGGACATTAACGAAAACTTCGGATGGGTCGCTTTACGCAGTGATGGGTTATGAGAACATTTACAAATTGCCCGCGCGTGAAAATGAATGGCAACTTGTCAACACCGATTTTTTGCGTCAAGAGACCGCAAGCGATATTCCGCTTGCTGAACACGATGGCACGCTTTATATAATTCCATCTGGGACGTTGTTCGCCTCAACCGATGATGGCAAAACTTGGAACCCTATCGGTCCTTGTCCGAATGGACACGTGAGGGAATTGCTGATTACGGAAGATGCTTTTTACGTTACGCTTAATAACGGTATTTTCCGATCTGATGACGCTGGAAATTCATGGAAAAATATGAATGACGGTTTAGACAGCCGCTTCACAAAGAAATCGGGAATTTATACATTACAGCTGAGCGGAGACACGCTGTTTGCCGGAACCTCTCTCGGAATCTATCGCTCTAAAACAGGAGCTTGGGAACACCTACAATTGCCGGTGGACAATACTGTGGTCGTGCGTTCTTTGGCGGTGTCTGAAGATAATATCTATGTCGCCGTAGAAGTAAATATATTTGAAGGTGACGGAACGCCAGATGAGAATTACCATAATTTTTGTGACATCAGTAAAGATTCTTGGTGGGTGTTCCGATCAACCGACGGTGGTGATTCTTGGACAGACATAACGCCTACGGATGCTCGGAATCTGATAATGAAAACGTTGCCGCCGATTAAACTGGTCGCCTCTGGAAGAACCGTCTTACTGATAGATGGAGAGGAAGGCGTTGTGGCTCGCTCAACGGACTGCGGAAACACTTGGCGTTCCACAGAGTCCTCCGGTATTACGCCTATGCAGTTTAGTGTGAGTTCTGCTGTCGCTTCAGACGAAAGCACATTTTATACCGGTGGCATCACTGGCATCCATCGATCAAGGGATGGCGGTGAAACGTGGCACCGATTCAATACAAGACTTGAGTGTCGTGTGGGGAACTTAATCAGTTTAAAAGAGACGAACCCAAATTCAAAAGCATCTAAGGCATTATACGCAACGGTTGTTGGTGGGGTCGTCAAATCAACAGACGCAGGCAGTTCTTGGACTGCTGTTGACATCCAACGACCAAGGTATACACTTGAGGTGCCGAAGTTCAATGCGAAACTCAAAGATAGGGAAGACACACCGCTAATTGTGCAGATTTCCGAAGTCAACGGCGTTCTGTATGCCAAAGGGATTCGACGTAATTCTGAAACGGCTTATTATCATTTTGTACCAGATGAAAATTGCTTAGTTCCTGTTGAGGGTTATATTTTTGAAGAAGGAAAGACACCGCCTTCGCGAGATTCAGGAAGGCTCATGTGGCACGTTTTCGGGAGAATCACACTTCCCTTTGATTCTTATCGGTTCCCGAGACAAGAAGGACAAATTACCTTTACCCGTTCTACAGATCCGGACGCTGATGTTGAGCCTTTATCAACGCAGATAGTCCGCGAGCATCCGAAGTTTGGTGCAGAATGCTTTTTAAAACGACTGGGTCAAAAACAAAGCGATGGTGAACTCACTTACGCATTGATGTTGGAAGGTTTATACGGCAACTTCGCTGTCAGCGGCGAAACGTATTATATGGAGTACAACTATAAACTCTTCCGATGGAAACCGGGCGACGTCCGATGGTCGGATACAGGGATCGAAGAAACTTGTGAACTCACACGAGAAAACATGGCACAACGTTTTAAAATTGCGGCTTCAGGAGAGACCGTCTATGTCGGCAAACGGGATGGACAACTCTTCCAATCGCTTGATGATGGAGATAGTTGGAACGACATTACATCACATCTGTCGCTATCTGTTGAACGCTTCAATCAAATTGTCTTTGCCGATGCAACGGTTCACGTCGCAACCGACAGAGGCGTTTTCAACTCAAAAGATGGCGTTGTTTGGCGTGCAATCACCGATAAAGCGGGAGAAAGCGTCATCATTAAGTCGTTAGCAACAGCAGAGGATACTGTTTATGGCGCGAATGACGACGGCATCTATCACTTAGCAAAGGAAACAGGGACTTGGGAACAAATTGTGCCTGAAATTCCGGGTGCTATAACGTCTCTCGTTGTCGATAGAGATGCCTTTTACGTTGGCACCGAACATCATGGTGTGCTCCGTTTTGAGCGTTAATCCGTAAAAAGTAAGGGAGATATTATGATTACACTCATCCGTCGAGAACTCCTTGACAACCTTATGACGTTCCGATTTGCGGCAGCCGTTTTCATTATGCTCTTGCTTGTTGTTGCTACGACTGCTGTGCTTATCAGAGATTACGAAAAACGGTTGGGAAGTTACGATACGGCAGTCAAAAAGCATCGGCAGGAGATATTGGATCAAACAACTTATTCGATAGCACGCTTAAAGATTGATCGTCCGCCCAACGCGTTGAGCATCTTCAATGTCGGTTTAGACAAACGGTTAGGGAACACACTTGGCGTTAATTACTTTTTCGTGCCAACACTGTGGGATGCTGGCAAACATGGATCGAATAACCCGTTTCTCAATCTCTTCTCTTCAATCGATCTTGTCTTTATCTTTCAAGGAATTTTGAGCCTACTGGCACTCGTCTTTGCTTACGATACACTTGCAGGCGAACGCGAACGCGGCACCTTACGGCTCGTGCTGACACACCCTGTTCGGCACGGTCAAATCCTATTTGCCAAATACATTAGTGGCATGACATGCCTGCTGATCCCTTTATTGATGTGTATTCTCCTTGTGCTAATTATGCTAACGACATCCGCATCTGTATTTCTGAGTTCCGATGATTTTCTGCGTATCGGCGGGGTTGTTTTTACATCGTTTGTCTATCTGTCCGTGTTCTACCTTATCGGTATGCTGATTTCAGCGGCGACGCGTCGAACAAGCACTGCCCTCATGCTTGCGATGTTTGTCTGGGGGTTCTTGGTGTTGGTGTATCCGAATATGATTCTGACTGCAGTTAAAACGGAGCCTCATCCCGATACGACACTCTCTGCTTACAACCGAATCAAACAGATATGGGAAGAATTTGATAGGGAGCGGTTGCAGTATCTCGCCAATGACCCGGTGCCCGGTGAAAAATGGCAGTTTGGTTTGCGGGGTGACGGTTACACGCGTCGGGGTATCGTGGACAATCCATCAAGTTTAATATATTACCATATTACTGGATTCCATTATAAAACACTTGAAGCTGAGTCTGAACCGCGGATGCCGCACGCTCAGGATTATCATCGCTTTTTTGGTACACAGATTACCAACACTGCGGAACGGATGTGGCTTGTCCGAAAGCCTGCGCTGGATGCGTTTTACACGCAACCTGCAAAAACCGAGCAGATGTTATTGAAGTTTTCACCCGTCGGTCTGTATGACGCGGCAACCGAAGCGTGGACAGGCACTGACTTAAATGGACTACAAGATTTTTTCACTGCGGTTCAACGGTATCATCAGGCGGTTATTGACTATTATCTTGACAATAAGATATTTGAGTCTCGGTTATGGATTGTTGGTGCCGAAGGTGAAATCGACTGGAACCTATTGCCGCAATTTTCGTTTCAGAGGCGTGGTATTGGCATCAACGCTAAGCGAGCGTTACCGGATTTATGTCTGCTGTTGATGATTAATCTGATTCTGTTTGCAATAATATTCCTGATTTTCGTTCGGAGCGAGGTGTAAGAATGATATTACATATCACAAAACGCGAACTCTATGATAATCTTAATAGCCTCCGATTCGCGCTGACGACCCTCTTGCTGTTAGCATTGATGTTAACCAATGCTGTTGGACATCTCCGAGGGCATCCAAAGCGGGTGCAGACGTATAATAAGGCTGTCGCGGAATCGCAGGATCTTTTGTCGTCTCACGCCGACGACAGTTTGTATAAACTCGCACAGCAGGGACCGGGGAAACTCTACAAAAAGCCGTCACCGCTGCATTTCTGTGCAGAAGGTGGAGAACGCTTATTGCCAAACATCATTGAAGGCAGCAAGCCTTATGTATACTCCACCGGTATAATAGGTGTCTGGCAGCTGAGTTATCCTGATGTCCAGATAGACCGGAAGCGTCTTGGACCAGATGTTCCCAGAGTGGATTGGGTATTTATCACTGCTTATGTTTTGAGTTTAATTGCGCTGTTATTTACTTTCGATAGTATCTCCAGTGAACGCGAACACGGCACTCTTCGGTTAACGTTAGCGAATTCAGTACCACGCCACACGATATTAATCGGTAAGTTTTTAGGAGCGTTGATAAGCGTCAGCATCCCTTTTACACTTGCAGCGTTGATGAACCTTTTGATAATTTCTACATCAAGTGTTGTTCATCTCAACACAGAAGCGTGGGGACGTTTAGGGATCGTTTTCTCTATCGCACTCCTATACACGTGTTTCTTTCTTGCGTTGGGGTTGTTAGTCTCGGCGCGTGTGCAACGGAGTGCTGTGAGTCTGGTAATACTCTTGTTGATTTGGGTTACTTTCGTTGTTTTTATGCCGAGTACGCTTGCTTTAATCGCAAGTGAACTCTCACCGTCAATGTCCTCTGATGAAAAATGGACACAGTATAGCCAAATGCGAGAAGAAATCTGGGATAGATACAATTATGTAGCTTGGTCAAAGGAAGTAGACAGAAAGACACTGACTGCGAAGAGCGCGTTCTTCTTTGAAAATGCAGAAATGGCGGAACGTCTAAACCAAGAATACCTCACCAGCAAGATTGCGCAGGTTCAACATGCGCGTTCTATCACGCGCGCTTCACCTGCTACACTCCTTCAATATCTTTTTGAATCTTTTGCAGGGACGGGTTTTGAGCGGCATTTGCAATTTGTAGAGAATGTGGAACGTTACGCCCGGCAATATCGTGAATTTGTCGTTGACATTGATAGATCGGATCCAGAGAGCCTCCATATAATTGGTGTCCGTGAAGGGATGACGGAGAAGAAGGTCTCGCCATCGGCAGTCCCAAAATTTGAAGATACGCTGAGTCTCAGCAAGGATTTTAACGACTCGGCAATGGAGATACTTTTGTTAACACTGTTCGTTATAGTCCTTCTATCTGGGGCGTATCTCGCGTTTGTCCGTGTTGAGATTTAGCGATTGACCACGCAACACGCCGAATGCAACCCGCGCATTCGGCGTTGATTCCCTACCTCTATTTTAGTTCTGTTATCGAACCGAAGGCACTTTCCAAAACATTTGAAACAAAAAATTACGAATTTGCAACCTTTTCGCTTATAATATTGTCACGTGTCATGAGCCAATATTGTTGATTGGAGGATATGCATGAAAAACGACGATGCGAAATGCGTCGAACGCATCTTAGCAGGCGATGAAAGTGCCTTCACTGCACTCGTAAAAAAATACGAGAAGCAGATACACGCGTTCGTCTGGCGGAGGGTAAAGGACTACCACGTCGCTGAAGAAATTACGCAGGATACGTTTCTTAGGGCTTACCAAAAACTCGGCACATTGAGAGATCCGAACCGATTTTCTGGGTGGCTTTATATGATTGCTACCCGCTGCTTCCTCACATGGTTTGATGAAAAGACAATTCCGATGCAGTCCTTAGACGCGATGCGTGAAGGAGAAATAGAGGCACTCCTCTACGCACAATATATGGTAGAACAGACTGAAAAGTTGGCGACAGAAAAGCAACGCGAAGTCGTTGGATACCTCCTCGAAAAATTACCGGCGCGCGAACGGACAGTGGTGGCACTCCACTATCTCAGTGAGATGAGTTGCGAAGAAATCGGCGACTTTCTGGAGATGCCACCGAATACGGTCAAGAGCCGACTTCACCGCGCACGAAAGCGATTAAAGAAGGAAGCACCTATCGTTCATGAAATTTTGGGCGGTTCTCAACACTCTGAGGACCTCATGGAGGATATTATGAATTGGATTCAGATGAACGAACCCGGCACACGATACGCCGTAAACACGCTATCTGTAACTTCGGATCAGACACTCTACGCCGTTATAGGGCACGAAAGTATCTACAAATTACCCATCGGTGAAGAAACATGGCGATTGGTTAATAGCGACTTCCTGCGTCAAAACACGCACGGCAGTATACCTATAGCGGAACACAATGGCACGCTCTACATGATTCCATCATACGAATTATTCGCCTCAACCGACGAGGGTGCAACATGGCATTCTATCGGTCCTTGTCCAAAAGGCTATACACGTGAACTGATAATAACGGGAGAAACCTTTTATCTCTGCCTTGATAACGGTATTTTCCGATCTGATAATGCTGGCAATTCATGGATAGCCATGACCGATGGCTTACATGGTCGCTTGACAGAGCATGCTGGCATCCGTTCGTTACGGATACATCAAGGCACCCTGTTTGCTGGTACGAATCGCGGGATATACCGACTTAACGCCGGGACTTGGGAACACCTGCCCCTGCCGGTGGATGACATTGTTAGTGTCGATCCTGTCGTCGCATCTGAAGATTATATCTATGTGGCAGTATCGGTGAATATTCTGGAAGGCGACGGAACGCCGCAAGAGAATTTCATGCCACTATGGAAAGGCGAGAAACTTTCATGGTGGGTCTTCAGATCCGCCGATGGTGGCGACTCTTGGACAGATATAACACCTGTGGAAGCGCGAGACCTTATGCGTGTACTTCCGCAGGTCACACTGCTGACTTCAGAAAAAGTGCTATTGCTAATTGGAAATGATAACGGCATAGTGGTCCGCTCAACGGATGGCGGTGACACTTGGACATATATCGAGTCCTCAGGTATTACGCCTATGCAGTTCAGTGTAGGCAGCACTTTGGCGTTGGACCGAAACACCTTTTATACCGGTGGGTGCACTGGCATCCATCGCTCAAAGGATGGCGGTCAAACGTGGCACCGGTTTAATACAAGGTTTGAAAGCCGTGTTGACGGTTTAGTTGGTTTCATGGCGAGGTCCGCATCAAATAAGGCACCTGCACTTTACGCGAGGGTAGGTCCAAACCTTGTGAAATCAATGGATGAGGGACGATCATGGGATGCCATCAATGTAGCATTAGAGACAGATAGACCTTCGTACAAGGAAACCCCGCCATTGATTGTTCAAGTCGTAGAAGCCGACGGTGGGCTCTATGCAAAAGGAATTCGGAACAGTTCCACTGCTATTTTCCGATTATCTAACGATGGCAATGTCTTAAGCCTGCCTACTGAAATACCTCCCTCTTTTAATTCAGCGAAACTGATGGGTCACGTGTTAGGCGGAAGCAGCTTCGATTTCAAAGACGAACGACGAATGGGGCAAGGACTCATCGTTACCATCTCTTCTACAATTGATCCTTTATCAAACGAGTTGATACAGGAGAACCCGGATTTTGGGGCAGAACGATTCTTAAAACAGTTGATACAAATCCAAGCAGACGCCGCATTTGCATATCAACTGATATGGGAAGGGATGTGGGGGAACTTCGCCGTGAACGGAGAAATCTTCTACATGGAATACAATTATAAACTCTTCAGATGGAAACCGGGCGAAACTGAATGGTTCTATACAGGCGTGGAAGAGACTGCCGAACTCTCGCGGGACAACGTCCGGAGAGGTTTTAAAATCGCTGCGTCGGGTGAGACTGTATATGTCGGTAAACGGGATGGACATCTCTGGCACTCCGTTGATGGCGGAGACAGTTGGAACGACGCTACACCACATCTGCCGCTATCTGTTGAACGCTTCAATCAAATCGTCTCTGCCGACGCAACGGTTCACGTCGCGACTGATAAAGGTGTTTTCTATTCAAAAGATGGTGTTGTCTGGAACGTACTTACCGCTCAGACGGGTGAGCCTGTTATCATCAAATCATTAGCGACAGCGGGTAACGCCATTTATGGGGCTAACGATGACGGTATCTATCGCCTGCAAAGTGAGACAGACACGTGGGAACAGGTTGCACCTGAAATTTCGGGAATTGTGACTTCTCTCGTTGTTGATGAAAATACCTTCTACGTTGGGACAGAACAACGCGGCGTGCTGCGTTTTGAACGTTAGGTATAAACTTATGACAACATTGTGGTTGATTATCCAGCGAGAGTTCGTCTCAAATGTGCTGACATCCCGATTCATGATCGGTTTTGTCGTCTGTCTGATGTCAACGGCAGCTGCCGTTTTTGTTCAGGTAGAGGACTACGAAAAGCGGTTATCTGCGTATCACGTCGCCGTTCGGGAACATCAAGAAGAGATACGCACATGGGATCTCTACAGCCAAATTAATCCGAAAGCGCACAGAAAACCGAACCCGCTCAGCATCTTTAACGTCGGAACGGAAAAGTCCGGCGCAGATATGGTAAGCATCGAACTCGCGACACCTATTTGGGAAAAAGAGGCACAAAAACACGGATCGGACAACCCGTTCCTCTCGATTTTCCTTGCAATTGATGTCATTTTCGTCTTCAAAATTGTGCTGAGTGCTTTGGCGATCCTATTCGCTTACAACACAATTTCGGGGGAGCGGGAGGACGGCACACTAAAATTAGTGTTATCCAATCCGGTTCCGCGGGACGTGCTTGTGTTTGGGAAATACCTCGGCGGCGTGTTGTCTCTGTTTCCAATCGTGACGATAAGTTTCACTGTCGGACTTGTTATCGCTTATGCCTCTCCCGCGACCGATTTTGATGTTGGCGATCTGTTACGCCTCGTCATGGTACTCCTTGTTTCGCTGTTGTATGTGTCAATCTGTTATCTTTTAGGGATGCTTCTATCCGTGTGGACAAAGGAAGCAGCGACGACATTGATCCTCTCAATGTTTATCTGGGGGATCCTGACGATTGTTCATTCAAATGTAGCAACCTTTGCAGTCGCGAAATTCCCGCTGCATAAATCTCAACCAGAAAAAGAAGCACGGCAACAGATAGCACAGATATGGGAAGATTTCAAGAAAGAACGGGCTGCCCAGGTCCTCAAAATGATCGGACACGGACACCCGATTAGTGCGATTTCCTATGAAGGAGAAATCTCAGTAGGGTTGAACATGAGTTCTCCGGGGGAACTCGGATTTGAAGAGTTCTACGCGCTTAAACCGATTCACAAGATGGACACCACCAAATTTCAGGAGGTATTAGGTTATCAAGAGCCGCTTCGCATTCGCTATGCAGATAAAGCCGAGGAGATCCTCAAACGACGGGAAGCAGTTGATGAACGGAATAGGCAATTTGCTAAAACCCTCTCTCGTCTCTCTTTCGCTGACGTGTATCGTTTTGCTGTTGGTACAATTACAGATACGGATAGAAAGAGTTACAACGATTTTATCCGTCAGTCCAGAAGTTACAAAGGTCAAATCGTTGAATACCTCACAGGCAAAAATGTATTTTCAGCACGCGCATGGTTTTCGAGCGATAGAGGATCGGCAGAATTCGTAGATCTACCCGTTTTTCAGCACCAACCTAACGCGTTTCCAGAGTGTTTCTCTCTCGCGTTGGCGGATATTTTTATCTTGTTCACATGGAATATCATCTTGTTCATGGGTGCGTATGTATCGTTCCTCCGGTATGATATGAGTTGAAGTTTCAAATGTTAGTAAAGACGGCTTTCATAATCCTAAACCTTAGCCTCCAAATCTACCTCAACGAACCGCAAGGAAAATTAAAAATATGGTTTGGCAGATTGCGAAGAAAGAGATATATCACAACCTCATGACGCTGCGGTTCACCTTGATGATCATTCTTCTGCCCGTCTTGATGGTGGCAAACGCGCTCATATACGGCTTCGGCGATGGTGGATATAGAGAGGAAGTGGATGCCTATAACCTCGCGATGGAAAGAAGGTTATCTCATGTCAAAGACAACGCCGAGGAGAGTTTAGGGAGGCTTGCAATGCGCGGTCCCGGTGAAATTTACAGACTGCCAAGTCGGTTCAAGTTCTGTGCTGACGGGGCTGATGAACTTATCCCTAACGCTATTCCGTTAGCAGAACGCTCAGGAGGCAGTCGTGGCGGAAATGATATAACAGAAACCTACAGGTGGCGAGAAGTGTGGGCACTTGAATACCTCCCCTCAAATCATGGCAGTGACGCAACGACGCTCATCAAAATTGATTGGGTCTTCATCGGTATCTTCATGAGTTTCTTTGTGATTCTGTTCACCTTTGATGCCATTGCCGGGGAACGGGCAAAGGGGACACTGAGCCTCATGATGTCCAACCAAATCTCCCGAGGACAGGTATTGTTAGCGAAATACTTGGGTGCTCTGCTGACGCTTGCGGTGCCGCTTATCATCGGTATCCTGATGAATTTACTGATTATCTATCTTTCGGGGAATATCCCTTTTGATTCAGGCGATTGGCTCCGAATTTTGGGAATGGTCGGACTTTTTGCGTTGCATATCTCTATTTTTATTTTTCTCGGACTGTTTTTCTCCAGTCGCGTATCGAACGCCATTACCAGTCTGGCGTGGCTTTTATTAACATGGGTATGCTTGGCGTTTATCTTTCCGAGCCTAATCGGGCTTTTTGTTGGCACCCTCGACCCAATCCCATCAATAGAGATAATCTCCTCGCGAAAGCGCATACAATTGGCAAACATTGATGATGAATTTCGTCCAATGGAACTGCTGGACGAAACGAAGTTAAGCGAAGCACCGTCGGTTGACAACCCATCAGCAACGCGCCGATGGGCGACGTACTTCACGAGAAGGTCCGAGATAAAAACAAGCCTCGCCGATGAACATGTAGACCAGCAACTGAGACAGGTGAAACTTGCCCGCGAACTCACCCAAATCTCTCCGATCGTCTGCTTCCAATACGCGATGGAAGGGTTAGCAGGCACAGGGATTACACGCTATACAGATTTCGTTAAACAGGTGCGCCGTTATAGACAAACATTCATAGATTTCATCAAAATGGAGGATAGTGCCGATCCAGAGAGTTTACATATCTATCCTGTGCGGGAGGGTTTATCTCAAAAACCGGTGGATCCGAATGCGATACCACGGTTTAAAGAGCGCATTTCATATCAAAGTGTGATTTTTCCTGTTGGACTGTTAATCCTTTTCAATGTTCTGTTCTTTACCGCAGCACAGCTGTCTTTTCTCAAATCTGATCTGAAATAAACTCTTTTTGACTATTTTTGCCAAATCTGCTATCATTTTGATGAAGTTTAAAAAAATAAATCGGTAATTCTATATTTTCCCCAGGCCCGGTAGGTTCAGTTTGCAACCGAACCGGACTGCCAAAGAAATTACCGAATTAATAAATTAATCTTCATGAAATTGATGTGGTCGTACACACTTAAGAGTCTTTTCGTTAGTTCCGAAACCACTATTTAGTCAGATCCGTTTTGTTTCTGGCTAATTGTATAAAGGGAGTTTATCATGAAAAGCGTTCTTGTGATTTTTGCGGTGATGGCTATGCTCATCGGTTTCCTGCCGTATAGTCAAGCCAATCCGCCGGAAGGATTAGTGCTGCATCTGAGTTTTGACGAAAATACGATTCAAGGCGATACCGCAAAGGATCAGTCCGGAGAAGGCAATGATGGGATCATTAATGGTTCGGCGAAGACGGTCGCTGGGAAACACGGCGAAGCGTTAGAATTTGATGGTCAAGACGATTTCGTTGAAATACCGCTCGAAGATTCGATTACCTTTTCCACGGGTGATTCGTTAACAGTCCAAGTATGGATAAAAACAGACGATGAGCCGCCACAGAACGATGGGATCGTCGGGAACTATCGTCCTGCCACTGATGCGGTTTGGATACTCTCCGTCAGAGGCGACGATCCTGCGACGCGTGGCAAGATAGGATTTAGTGTCCGCGATGTAGGACGTGCGAATAGTGCTGGACTCACGTCTAAGGATTTCCTGAACGATGACGAATGGCATGTCCTCGCGGGGGTCCGAGACCAGAAAGCGAAAAAGATACGCCTCTATGTGGACGGTGAGTTGATGGGTGAAGCCGACGACAATACAAAGGATGTCAACAGCGGACAATCGGTTTGGATTGGAGAGCACCTGAACCGATTTTACAAGGGATTGATTGATGAAGTGAAGGTGTGGAACCGTCCGTTGACCGCTGAGGAGCTAAAACGGTCGGAGCTGCAACCCTCTGATGTTGATGCTTCACGGAAGTTGGCAACGCTATGGGGCGCGCTCAAAACAGTGCGGCGGTAGCACTCTATTCAGTAGGGGCGAGGTCTCCTCGCCCCTACGACGAACTTACTCTAAAAATAAAACCGGTATCTGATTTGATCGTAGGATATTTATGTACCCCCCTCGGTAAAATAACCAGAGTAAAGCTCAGGCAACTGACTCCGTTTGAATGTTGGACTTTAACTTAGTGAAAAAACGCTTACCCTACCTAACTCGTCACCAACAGCAATATACTGGTCATTCGGTGACCAGACGAGGTTTGTGACCCCCGCTGTCAGAGCGGCTTCACGAATCGCCAGAGAACTGTGTCTGCCTCGCAACTGCCAAACGTAGACCAGCCCATCGGCACCGCCTGATGCCAGCAGTTTTCCTTGATGTTGAAAACGGACAACGCTGAGAAAATCCTGATGCCCGGAAAGCGTAATGGGTCTGGTATCGGCGGGTCCGCGACCGGAACAATCCCACACCGTAACTTCCCAACCGCCTCCCGTAGCTAAGTATCGACTTGTGGCATCCCACGAGAGTTCTCGCACTTTCGTCGGATAGCCAGACATTTGCAAGTCTTCACCGGAAGACATAATCCAGAAATGTACGGTCGAATCTTGATCTCCAGTGGCAATGTGTTTGCCGTCAGGGCTCCACGCAATCACGAGTGATGAGCCTTGCCATTCCAATCGGCGGACGGCTTCCGCCTGTTGCGGGTCCCACAGCGTGACACCGCCGTAGGCAATCGAGGCGAGTTGCTTCACACGCGGTTTCCACTGGAGACCAGCAATCGTGCTCTGATGGTCAGGATATTCGCGAACAAGATCGCCGCCAGCGTTCCAGAGCTTCAACTTACGACCCGCGGCAGAGGCGAGTATCGGTTTTTCGCCGCCACTCCAAGATAGGTGCTCAACCCATTCTGCGCCCCCGTCAAGCGAATGGGTCGCTTCGCCACTTGTCATATCCCACAACCGAATTTTCCCATCTTGTCCTGCGCTTGCAAGCACCTTGTTGTCTGGCCGCCACGCGATTGCCATTGTGCCGAATTCATGCCCTTTGAAGGCATGGATAATCACTCGACGATGCCCTTCAAAAATTGTCACCGGACCGAGAACCGACGCGGCAGCGATGTATCTCCCATCAGGTGACCACGCCAGATCAATGACGTGGTCGCTGATGGTTGCTGTCCAATTTTCACGCAGTTGAGAGGGTTGGAGCAAGCGGTTGCTCAGGTTGCTCAAGCGAGACATGCTTCAAACCCTTCCGTCAATTCGGTCCGGTCGAGGTTGCGCCCGATGAAGATGAGGCTATTGTAGCGCGGTTCACTACCCCACAGGCGGTCGGGGCGCCCGTCAAAGAGCATGTGAACACCTTGGAAGACGAATCGTTCTGGCTGACCCTTGATGCTTAGAATCCCTTTCATGCGGAAGATGTCGGGACCTTTTGTCTGAAGCAGGGTGCCAATCCAATCGTTCAACCGGTTGGGGTCGAGGTCGCCGGGGGTTGTGATGCCGACCGATGTGACTTCGTCATCATGTTCGTGGTCTGGCTTAAATTCGCGTTCAACAACTGGTTTGACAAGGGTACCGCTGCCCAAGAGTTGTGCCTGAAATTCGTCGGGGTGATGTTCGGTAAACAGCGCGTAAGCACCGGGTGACCCAATCTGCACCTCAAAGCGTAATTCGTCCGCTGTGAGATTCAATTCAATGAGTTGTCCACTCGGTTGAAGGGTGCTACCTGCTGAACGTTCATGCTCGTCATCGGAGAAAACCATAACGACTGGCTCAACAGCGGCCTCCAAACCTTCATCGGTTGACGCATTTACGGGTACCAACGCGACTTTCATCGTCGGGTCAGGACCTTCTTGGAGAACCAGTTCATGCCTGCCGGCTGGAAGGTCATAAACACCAGCCCATTCAAATGGATACTCCGGTTCCATAAACTGTGGGTCAATCTCCATCGCCCGGTCCAGATCGAATCCGCCGACATTGAGAATCTTGTCCATCTCAACCACAGCGTCTTTCGTTCGATAAATCTTCGCTGCACTGTTCATGCCGCGAATTCTGGCTTCCAGTTGATTTAACTCTTCCTCGGTCACAAGGTCTATCTTGTTCAACAAAATGACATCGGCAAAGGCGATCTGTTCACGCGCCTCGTCGCTGTCATCGATGTGCTGCCAGATGTGTTTGGCATCAACCAGCGTCGTGACGGAATCCAGTTGCAGTTTCTCCTTCATTTCCACATCCATGAAGAACGTCTGAGCAACTGGCCCGGGGTCCGCAAGCCCTGTGGTTTCGACCATGATGTAGTCGAACTTATCGCGACGCTTCATCAGATTCCCCAAAATACGGATGAGATCACCGCGCACCGTGCAGCAGATGCAACCGTTATTCATCTCGAAAATCTCTTCTTCAGCACCGATGACCAAATCGTTATCGACACCGATCTCGCCGAACTCGTTTTCGATGACGGCGATACGTTTACCGTGGTTTTCGGTGAGAATGCGGTTGAGAAGCGTGGTTTTACCAGACCCCAAAAAGCCTGTCAATACGGTGACAGGCACCTGATTGTTTAGCATGGCTGTGTTCATCTTTCTCTCCTTGTTGAATTTAGCCAGCGGTTAAGCTAACGATGTCCGTCTGCTTTACCTCCGCCAGTGGTTTATGAATCTTGTATTGCCGGGGTTTTCCCGGTGTCTCCATGATTGCAATGACCGTTTCAATAGGCGGGCAGCCTTCTTCGGTGCATTGCAACTGCGTAATCATCACGGAGATGTCTTCTGATAGGTCAAGGACTTCGGAGACCCACGATTTGACTTGAGCGAGTTGCTGTGGGTCACTCTCTTTTTGTGAGTTTAAAAAATTTAGCACTGTTGTCTGGCCTCCTTCCTGCAAATATATTGATTCATCACTACCCAATGATATTCGAGGGTAGTGATGAATTTTCTCGGCACTTATTTCAAAATAACCATCCGCTTCATCTGATGGAAAGACGGCGTGGACAATTGGTAAAAATAAACACCACTTGAAACCGGTTCACCGACATCGTTTCGACCATCCCAATACGCAGCACGTGCCCTGCCTTGATAGAAACCTGCCGGCTTGAAGCCAATCGAAAGCGTTCGCACCAGGCGACCTGTCGTATCGTAAATTGATAGTGTCACAGGGGCTGACTCCGAAAGGTGATAAGGTATCCACGTTTCGGGATTGAACGGGTTGGGATAATTCTGCAACACCAGGTTCTGCTTGGGTATGCCGATCCCCTTAAGTGTAATTGGGAGAACAGCGTTTGCAAGTGCCTCTGGTGTCACGACGAAACTCAGCTTCTCCGAAGCAATCTCTCCGGTTGCATCCGCAACGGTGACTTCCAGCGTGTCGCCAACCTGGATGACGCTCTGGCGAGAGAGATCAGCGGTCGCTGCGGCAAAATAGCCGTCTCGCACACGATTCGTCATCATCGCGTTCGTCCGCAGGTTTCGGACAGTGACCAGATAGCCTTCAAGGTTCTGCACACCTTCTAATTGCCCGCTGACAACGAACGCCCAAGTGCTATTTGGTGTGTCCATTGATCTTGCAATGGGTGCTGCAGGAACTGGCGGTTGATTGGTCCACGGTGCCCCAACAAAGGCGACCTGTCGGGCGTGCGGCACGTTGACGATGTATCCCTTTGCGCCTTCAATTGGGAACCCGTTGTCTGGTGCATCCGGTGTCCAGCCAACGTACGCTTGGTTGACCTCATCGAGTTTGATTACCGTCGTTGCGCCAATCATCTCCGCCAGTGACCGAGCGTTCATCGGCGTGCGAGGCTTCAGCGGTGTGGAGATCATGTTCAAGCCTTTGGTGAGAGAAGCGTAATAGACGTGACTGAAGTCCTCTCCGTCTGTGGATTCGTCGGCGACATGTTCATGGCTGTGGTCAGTGTCACCTGCTGGCGCGGGTCCCAGCGGTGCAACCCAATTCAACGCTGTCATATTCAGTGGCTGCCCCTCAACAGAAAATGTCCTGCTGACGGATACTGTCTCAAGGTCAACCTCAAGAATCTCACCGGCATTCGGATCGCTGATATAGGCGAAACCACTACCGACAGTCAGTGCCGGACGGAGACCTTCCACATCACTGAAATCTGCAACCACTTGTGTCGATCCGAGCAGCGTCCAATCGCTTGGGTTGAACACCTGCAACAGACCGTCAACGGTCAGCACTGCTAACTTATCCCCATGCTCCTTCTCAAAATCGAAACCCCTATAGGCTGCTGGCAGTTGCTGAATGTCGTTCGGATCAAGTTCGGTCGAATCTGGATAGATACGGACGAGGGCTCTGTAGCCCGGTTCCGGGTTGCTACCGTAGTTGCCGATGGCAAACGGCTGGGCGTGATGAGACCTGACGATGCTCGTTCGCAGACCGTCAGGATAAGCGATCTTGTGTGCGGAGAACAGACCGGTTACCGGGTCGTGGGTCATCACAAAAACGCCACCATCCCCCGTGCCATCCTCACGTTTCTCATTACAGCCAGCTATGAAATGTTCGCCGACTATCGTTTCACCGTGCATACCGAGGCAGGAGGCTTGGAAATCTTCTGTATCGTTGAACGTTTGAAGGATATTTCCCTGTTCATCAACGACAGCAAAGCCGCTCGGAAGTGAGCCGAACTCACGGTCCGGATCGGGGAGCGAGAAAATTATCTTTCCTCCGTGTACCGGTGCTCCGACACCGTGCTGCGCCGCAGAAGTCAATATGAGTGTGTCTGGGTTGGGTAAGAACAGGTCTTCCTCGCGCACGGTGACGTTCTTTGAATCGACACCCTCACCAAAGTTTCCATCGAAGTGGATGCTAATACGCCCTTCGTGGGAAACAAAGTGAATGGGTCTTTGCGAGTTCGCGAGTTCGCCGGTAAGGCTGAACGGCAGCAAGCTGGGGATGCCTTTCTCCTTATCAAAATGATCGCCGTGTTCTTCGAGGTACAGACCAGAGTCGATGAAATCGACGCGATTGGCACCAGTTTGAACAACGCCTGCGATGCGCCCGCTTTCGGTCGTGTAAACACGAGCAGACCCTTCCACCATGAAGGTTTCGATCACTTCTCCATTGTCAAGTTCAATAAGTTGGAGTAAACCGGTTTCGCCATCTGCGACAAGTAACCGACCGAGCGGCTCATCATGCTCATCATCATACGCTTGATACTCTTGTGCAATGGCTTGTCCTGAGAGGATCGAACAAGACATCAAAAACATAAGCAGCGCCAGTGTGGCTCTTATGCCAGTAACCATAAATCGTGAAATAGCGACAGAAAAGTCGCGCTGAAAAAAATACGTAAACAATGTATTCTCCAATTTTTTTATCTAATATAGAATTATACTTAATGGCGAACATGCCACGCGAAACGTATAAAACGCGTGTTGACATGTCGCGAGTAACGGGTGCTTTGCGTAATAGATGTGCTTATGGACATCCTGAAAGCCGACCACACATGGGTCCACAATCAGATAGCGTCTACGACAGAAACGCTACGATACGTTACAAAGCAGCGGTGCACAAAGCGCGGGGCGCGTGATACGTAACCCCGCGATCTTTGTATAATCAAGGATATAAAGGAAAAACAAAATCTGCCTTTATAGTGAAACGGACCCCGGTAGGTTCGGTTTCCTAACCGAACCTATGCAGAGAGTGTCCTATTAATCTTACGCTTTACTATAAAAGGCATAATTTGCGAGTTTAGTGGAGAATACAGGTGGGGCACGACTTCGCGTGTGGATGACCCGTTTTAGCGGGATAAAAGTGTCTTCATAAAGTCGGAGTATCGTATGAAAGCAGAAGGGTGCGTCAAGCGCAAAGGGTTCAACCTCGAAACTGACCTGCTGGCTGCAAAAGAGACAGGCTGCGCAGGTATCCTTGCTCTGCGAATGTTCGGTATGGCAATTATGGCAATGCGAATATCCGGTATGATCGTGTGTCAGTTCGATGAGACCCAGCAGCGCGACGTAGCAACATAAACCTGCTAAAACACAGATTTTCAAACTACGCCCAAATATTAACGGATTGGAAAATATTCTGCCATTTCTCATAAACCAGAACCTATCGTATAATAACCCAAGTTGCTACTGACGAGGTTTTAAGCAGATAGTGCCTTTTTTCATTGAAAAAGGTTCACGCATCACAGTATTTTTGTAGCGTAGACTGTTAGTCTGCGTCCTCTTATGCACAACCTAACAGGTTATGCTACAAGGGGCAACTTGCGGTAAAATCAAAAAAATGAGTGCCAATAAACTTGCGATAAATTATAGCACGCGATTTTGTCAATGTCAAATGGAACTTAAAAAGTTGATTCGGATTATTCCTTATGTTTATCAATCGTTTCCAGACTGTGAAAGCAAGTATTCGACGAGTTCATGCCACTTTGCAGCCATCTCGTGTGCAGGAATACATTTCTTCTTCCATGCGTCAGTACACCGTTGGCGATAGTCAAGTCCGTATTCAGAAATAATCCACTGCTCGTAGTCGCCTATCCATGCGAGACCTTGAGTGAGCAAGTTGAAAACGCGATGCCACGCATCCACATCACGTGGATGCGTAAGCTCAGGGAGTTGCTCCGGTTTCCATATAGGCAACGAAAAATCGACTGCTGCTGTCTGTTTGGGCGTGAATTTGTAACGCTGCAAGAAAAGCCCGTCTCGGTCCCCATCGCCATAGAAAAACCCGAATCCCCATAAAATAGCTCGGCTTCTGCCAGAGCCACGCCACTCATAAGCGGTACTTCCGTGCTTGCCTTCCGGTGGTCGATGTTTGGTAAAACCGTAGGCGAGCAAAGCATTTCCCTTTGTTCGGCGAATGTCCTGTCCCCAACACCACAACTGTTGGTCGAACAGCGTCGTCCCGATCTTCCTGACCTTGTTCAATGCACCTGACCAATGCGCAGATGCGTCGTCGATTCTGCCAGACATGACTTATTCCCCCATAAGAAGCCGCTTTCATCACTACCCCATGCCATTCGAGGGTAGTGATGAATTTTCTCGGCACTTATTTCAAAATAACCATCCGCTTCATCTGATGGAAAGATGGCGTGCACAATCGAACGGGTTATAACTCCGATTCCCCAGTCAAAGCGTGTACAATCGTATCAATATTATATCGGATCATCCCGGTGTAGGTGCCTTCAGGTGTCCCCTCGTTTCCCATAGCATCTGTGAAGAGCACACCACCAATCTTCACATCAAATCCTTTTGACTTCACGGCGGCTTTCACCGCTTCGAGACTCCGTGAAGAGACGGACGACTCTACAAAAATGGCACGGATACGCCGCGCCGCAATAAACGTCGCCAATTCCTGGACATCAGCGATACCGACTTCTGTCGCGGTGCTAATACCTTGTAATCCGCGGACCTCGAACCCGTACGCCTCTCCGAAGTAGTTAAAACAGTCGTGCGCCGTCACAAGGACGCGTTGCTGAGATGGCACGCGTTCCACTCGCGATTTTACGTATTCATTGAGTTCCGTGAGTTTTGTGAGGTAGCGTTCGGCATTGCTTCGGTACAGGGCAGTATTATCGGCATCGAATTCACTCAGGGCATCGCGAACCTTTCCCGCCGCTTGCATCCAAAGCGTCACGTCAAACCATAAGTGCGGGTCGTAGAGTCCGTCGTATTCTGGGGGTGTTAGCAGTAGATTCCGATCTACAGCGTCTGTTACGGCGACCGTCAGCGTATCTCCGGACATTTTCGCAAGGATGTCCATCATTTTTGCTTCAAGGTGCAGCCCGTTATAGAAGATGATGTGTGCTGAACTGAGCCTTTGAACATCTTTAGGTGTCAGGTTGTAAAAGTGTGGGTCTACGCCAGGTTCCACTATCCCGGTTACCTCAACGCGTGTACCACCGACATTTTTAACAATATCGGTAATCATACCGATCGTGGTAACAACGCGAAGTTTATCGCCTGTAGCAGCATCCGGTTGTCCCTTCGGATCACAGCCAGACCCTACCAGTATCGCTATTAAACACACTGAAATGTATATTCTCTGCATAATTTTATACATTTTCAGCCTCACATGTTAAACAGGTCTTACAGAGGTGCCGATTCACGAGATGCGCCGATGCGAGTAAAACGCCGCCGATACTGTAGAGGACCACTTCAAAAGTGCCTTCAACCGCTGTCTGAGCGGTGAAGATAAATGCTAACGCCGCTATCAGTACCAAAAACGCTCGCCAGTTTCGGTGGCGTCGAACCCCCCATGCTAAACTCCCGATTGCCAATCCAATTGCGCCAGCAATAAGGATAAACTCAACACGCTCATTCGCAAGGAAACTCAACCCAATCAAAGGTAAAACTGTTCCTAAAAGCGGCATCGCGAGGCAATGGATCGCGCAGGCGACAGGGAGACACGCCGCGCACGCGACAGAGAGACACGCGCCGGTCGTATTCGCTAATTCGGGGTTAAAATATCTTTTCAATTTTATCTCCTTAGAAAATTGAGGACGGGGCGGTATAATGAAATTATCGCCCCGTCCTACAGTTTCAAAAATTAAGTTTATACAAGAGTTTCACATTCCGTCCCGGTTCTGGCATTGCTGCTTTGATGCGGGACAGATGTTCGCGATACGTTGTATCAAAGAGGTTTTCAATCTCGAAAACGACCATGTTCTCAATCTGCCACCACGAAAAATTGAGATAGCTGCCGATATCGTAGACGAGATAGCCGTCTGTCGGTTCCTCAAATTCACCGAGCCGGGTCTGGCTGCCTGAAAAACGGGATGCGACATACAGATGCAACGGGGTAGGCGTGTAGCTGATGACGAATTTACCGTTGAGGGGCGGGACACGCTCCAGGGCTCGCCCACTGGTTTGAATCGTTCCGTTGACGTAACTCATATTGAGCTGAAGATGAATTTGTGAGAGAATCTCACCCCCTATCTGGATTTCAGCCCCATCCATCACAACGTCGTGTCCCATGTATTGATAAATCCACAACCATCCCGCTGCGCCGCTGCCCCACTCTTTTTCACCGCTGTTCGTCGGAACGAGATAGTTCTGTATCTGATTCCTGAAAAGGGCAAGATTGAATCTGAACCTGTCCTCTGCGTATTTGACGAAGAGTTCAGTGCCGTATCCGTTTTCGGGCCCCAGTTCCGCATTGCCGATTTCGTAGGAATAGACAGCCAAGTGGGGTCCATCGCTGAAAAGTTCTTCAATACCCGGTGCGCGAAACGTTTTCATCAGGGTAGCCCCAGTACTTAGCCTATCCGTCCAATGGTAAATCCCGGAGGTGGCCCCGGAGAAACCGTTGAAATCTCGGCGTTGGACGGCTCCGGCTCGGACAACTGCCCCAGGCCGAAACGGTTCCGAACGCCTAAGGTCGTAGCGGATAGCGCCCTGTAAGGTGAGTTTGTCGAAGGTGCGCTGGTTTAGATAAAATCCCGCCAACGCGAACTCACGGGTGTGCGGGGTCCAGTAAAATCCGTCTGTGGCATGGTCTCGGTATTCCCACGAAACACCTGCAATCGCGTTGTCTAATAGATGCGCCATCGCTGAGACGTTGTAGGTTAACAGACCGAATTCGACACCAAGTCTCCCGTTGGACTCCCATTCTTGATGCTGATATCGCGTATAGGCAGTCTGGAGTTTTACCTTTTCAAGTATTGTTGTATTGAAGCGGTACTCCATCTGTCCTTCATAACGTTGCTTGTCAAGTTCGATGTTGACCCCGTTAATATGTCCCTCTGGTGAGCCGGGAACGCCGTAATCTGAGCGATAACTGCTTCCAGAGGCACCGATGAAACCCCACGGCTTAATCAGGGAAGCACCGCCTGAAAAATTAACATTTGAAAGGGCGGTGTTTTCGAGTACACCTATCGGCGTTTGTATGTCAGATGCAAGGCGCCGATTCCATTCTACATTGCCCGCAAAATCACCAATGGGAAACGTAAAGCCTGTTGTTCCGGTCAAACCTGAGTTGACAGATTCACCTTGGAACGTTAGATGCATATCCAGCCGTCTCGGTAGCGTTTGCGGTATGTGATTGCTTTTGACGTTGATGACACCGCCCAACGTACTTGAGCCGTAAATGAGCGATGCAGGACCGCGTGTAATTTCAACGCCTTCGGCAGTCGTTGGATCAATGGATACGGCATGGTCGGCACTGGAGGCGGATTTATCACCTGTGCGTTCACCGTTTTCAAGGATGAGCAACCTGTCGCCGCCCAATCCACGAATGATAGGACGCGCAATCGCCCGCCCCATCGTCCGTTGTGAAATGCCTGTCTCATCTGCCAACGTGTTCGCCAAGGTCATCCCTAACCGTCTTTGGAGTTCTGCTTCGCCCAATGCTAAGCCGGTTGTTTCTTCAAGCTGTGGAAGAGAGCGATTTGAACCGTATACCCTGATGGTTTCCAGTTGAAACGGCAACGCCTCCAGTTCAATCTTGAGATAAGGCGTGGAGGCATTGACATCAATGACCCGTTCAAACCGCTGATAACCGACTTCCAGGAACTGGAGTGTCTGCTGTCCTTCCGGCACTGCGTCAAATTTAAACCGACCCTTTGCATCGGTCCGGACGCTTCGGTCAAGTCCCTTAATCCGGACCGTAACCCCGTTGAGTCGAGTGCTGCTCTGTGTTTCAACAACCTCTCCTTCCAGAGACCACGTTGTGTTCGAAGCACTTTGGGAATCCTTGAGATAGCAAAATAGACATACTATTATCCCCGAGACCAACACGAATAGGTAGGGACGCTTTTTAAGCATCCCTACCGTGGGAGACCTGTGCGGACAAGCACAAGTGCTTAAACAAGTGCTTAACATGGGGTGCCCCTTATTGAACAGTTACCGGTATCAGAAGTGCTCCGGTGAAATCTGGGTGGTCCCCGTGAAGGAGTTGAAGTTTGATTTCCGTTGTGCCTGCCTTCAATCCCTCGAGTCCAAACGCTAACTCTTCACCGTGTTCTTCTTCATCATGGTCATGTTCTTCTTCATCGTGGTCGTGTTCTTCTTCATCGTGGTCCAGATGGATCGCGATAATAGCGGAATCGTAATCCGACAAGCCCAAGCCGAATTCTTCCTCATGTCCATGGTCATCCACGGCTTCTACTTCATCGAGGTGGGCTTCGTGACCGTCTGCTTCAAGAAAAACGGCATGGACCTCAATCTCTTCACCCACATTGACGGTGAGACCGCCGCTATGCGTGCCTTGAAACTGACGATAGACTTCCACCTCATTGACTTCCAAAACAAAGCCATCGACATCGGCGTGCATGGGGGCGTCCGCTTCATGGTCGTGGTCGTGGTCATCATCAACAATCGGGTTGTCATCTTCACCGCAACCGCCCATAAACGGAAGCATTGCGACCAAACTTATTAACACTAATCGTGAAATGGCGACAGAAAAGTCGCGTCCAAAAAAGTAAGTAAACATTTGTTTGTATTCTCCAATTTTTAAAGTTATTTATAGTATTCTGTTCGGTTAGGAGGGAAATACGCAGAAATACCCAAGCAAACACCCCCAGCAAAAACACCGAACCTACCGGTTTTTAATCTAATAGTGCACAGTATGTGCCTATCGTTTCTAAAATGGAATTACACTTAACAGCAAACATGCCACGCGAAACGTATAAACCGCGTATTGACATGTCGCGCGTAACGGATGCTTTGTTTGCGTAATAGATGTGCTTATGGACATCTTGAAAGCCGACCACGCATGGGTCCACAATCACATAGCGTCTACGACAGGAACGCTACGATATGTTACAAAGCAGCGGTGAACAAAGCGCGGGACGCGTATAGGCAATCCCGCGATCTTTGTATAATCAAGGATATAAAGGAAAAACAAAATCTGCCTTTAAGAGGCATAATTTGCGAGTTCAGTGGAGAATAGAGGTGGCGCACGACTTCGCGTGTTTGTGGTAAGTCTTAAAGGAAGAAAAACGGCTTCATAAAATGGGAGTGTAGTACTGAAAAGGAAAGGAGAAATGAGTGCGGAGGATTCAATCTCAACGCCGACGTGCTGACTGCAAAAGAAACAGGCTGCGCAGGTATTCTCACAATGGCCATGTTCGTCATGATCGTGTGCGAGTTCGATCATACCCAACAGCAGGACATAGCAACATAAACCTGTTATAACACAGATTTTCAAACTAAGTCCAGATATTAACTTGTTGGGAAAGATCGTGCCGTTTCTCATACACCAGAACCTATGGTTACCGTGAGTTTGATAAATGTAGCACAAACTTTCCAGTTTGCGCCAGATATACCACAAACTAAAAGTTTATGCTACGATTCCCGCCTCTCTGATACGAAAATGGAGTGAATGACGTATCCGAAATAATTAATCAAGCTGACGTTATGGTTATGATACAAAAAAATAAGTGCCAATAGACTTGGCATAAATTATAACACGCCATTGTGTCAATGTCAAATTGAACTTAAAAAATTGATGACTTTGGACTTGCAAAAATATAAGTTAAACCGAACGGGCGATGAATCGCCCTACTACGAACCTGCTTGTTATCGGCGATAGTCCGTGATTCAGAAACCTACCACAAAACCGCATCAATCTCCGCCATAACCGCAAGCGTCTCCGCAACAGCCATCAAAATCGCACGATACTGCTGCAGCTCCGCACGACCTAATTCCTCTCCTTTACGATCCTTCAGCCACTTCTCACACACCTGATACGCGCCAATCTCATATTCCCACACTTCCTCGGACACATCTGTGAAATGTTGTGTGGAATTAATCCAGACCTTGCGATCCTCATAACGAGGCTTTAACACAACGCCATCACCTTCACCTTCAAACCGATGCAACGCAGGGGTACCTCTTCCTGTAGGAGCGACTTGTAGTCGCGATCCGTCTTTTAAGAGATGTGAGTCAATCAAACGCTGCCCCAACGCAGCAAGCGTGCGAAACTGTTCTATATCCTGTGGTAACGGGATGCGTGGAAAATCGTATTTCAGGAAATCATAGTAGCGTTCACGATAGGTAGGACTATAAAGTACTGCGTAGATGTAGGCGAGGATATCTTCCGGTGAAACGCTTTCCGGTAGGTTAAATGGGGCAGTTTGCGGTAAATCCAACGCTTCCGAGAGCGCGGTGAGAAAGGCGGATTTAAAATTAAGCGAGCGTTCTGTTGAGATACCTAATTCCTCTGGATTTGGGTATAAGTAAAGCGGAAAAACATGGGTGGGGCCATCTTTATTTGAGACACAATTGCCATCGGTAATTCTGTTGCTAACAAAAATGTGCTGCCATGTGGTAGCACTCCGAATGATGCGGTGTGTACAGAGAGCAAGGTTTTCGCTTGTGAGGAGATGCGACATAATCGCAGACCGTGGCATACAGTGAAACCCACGAGATTGTCCTGTATAGTAGGTATACCGTATATCAAACGGGCGATAGTTGATTGGTACAACGTGTTGTTCCGTCTCAGGATGATTTTGGAGATCTTCTTGGGCGAGACGAATTTGCCAGTCACGTCTATCCCTTGGCAGCCTATATCGTTGTCGCGCCTCGGATTCAGAGAGCGATACAAAATCAGTAACAGTGGCGCGCACTGCTTCTGGAGTGTTATGGATAGTGAGTCTGTCTCGTGCTGTTATTATCCCAATTGAACTTGCTTGAAAGATGTCGGTTAGTCCCCAACCAGCTTCGTATTCTTCTATATGTTGATCTTGACGCGGTACAAAATGATAAAACGGTGAATCAGGCGTTAATTCTGTCCATGTCGTGCTCTGAACATCAGTATTTGAAAGAGCCGCGTATTTTTCCGATCGACTTCCCCACAAGTCAGCATAATAGATTTTTGCTGGCGCAACGTTATCGCGTTCCTTAACACACAACAAAACTGCTGTGCCTTGCTGGATATCAAAGACATTTTCATCGGTTTCACCATCAGGTATAATTTCTCCGATTCTGCTACTGCCGTGTAAATTGAAACAATAGATAGTATTGAAACTGTTCATCAAACTTTGCCGCATACCGCGAAAAATGATGCCGTACAAAAACCCGTTATTTACAATATAACCGATAACACCTTCACCGTTTCGATCAATTCGCCACTGTGCCCACCGGATAAACTTCACATAGTCTCCCTGAAGTGCTTGGAGATTTTGTTCCGTCATTGGTGCTCCATCAACGTTCCTATAATTCTCCATTAGTCGTCCAATGAAGTTTAAACTTCCGTCAGCGTCACGGCTTGGATTAGCAGAACTTCGTTGATAGGGTGGATTGCCGAGGATGACGAGAATCGGTTCGTCCCGCTTCACGGAGAGTGCTGCGTTTGCTTCATTGGAGATAAACCCTGCAAAAGGTATAGAGGGCTGCATTTCGTCCGGTTGTTCTAAGGTATTCGTAAGATAGATACCGAGACGTTCATCGGCACGCCAGCCTTGCGCTTGTAGGAACAGACTCAACTTGAGATGCGCAATCGTATACGGCGCGACGAGCAGCTCAAATCCGAAGAGTCGTTTGACTAATTGTGTGTTGATGTACTGCGTCCACTCTCCCGTGCCGTAGGTATCGGTGACGGATGCTCGGATATGATCAAGCACTGCCAACAAGAAACCGCCTGTCCCTGTCGCTGGGTCGAGGATGAGCGTGTCATCATCGGCGAGACCGTCCGGTCTATTGAGTTCCGTTTTCAGCAGGCTATCCACGGATCTGACGATGTAGGAGATAACCTGTGGCGGCGTGTAGTAGACACCGCGATCGACGCGTCGTTGTGGATCGTATTCGGCGAGGAAAGTTTCGTAGAAGTGGATAACCGGATCTTCAAGGTGGTTTCTTGCAGCAAACGCCGTGCGGAGCATCTCTGTCGGGACGTTTCGGAGAAGCCCTGCGATGTCGTCCAGAATGTAAGTAACGTTTGTCTCCAGTGTCGGAGAGGCGACATGATGAAAGAGTTGGACGAGAAACGGATTTGATCGCGGGAGTGCATCGGTAGCGGTGTGGCGTGAGAAACTGGTCGCGTTCGGAAGTGTGCAGCGTGCGGCGAACAACCCATAAGCGAGGGTTTGCGCGTACATATCCGCGAAATCGGCAGGTGTCAGTGTAGAGATGAGCAGCTCCTTGAACGCTGAGAACATCCCATAAATCTCGCTATCTTCATCGGTGAGTGTCGTCGTAATCTGCGTCTGGAGTTCCCGCGTCCGTCTGGCGAGGTATCTGGCGAGTACCTCTGGCGCGGTGATTTCGACGTGTCCAGCGTCCAGAAACCGCTCCAGTAGCTGCTCTAAATTTTCGGGTGAATCCTCAATGTTTGCTGTCGCACGTAACACCCCGTCCGCATACAACCGAAATTCAACAAAATTGGTGAGAACAAAATTATCGAGATTTTCAATGAAGCGTGCGTTTTGTGCTGCGGCGTGTCCTGTGAGCGCGTCCAAATCTCTACCGTATGCTTCCGCTTCAATATAACCGACAGGCAGCAACCCGTCGATCGCAATAAAATCAGGTCTCCCAATCTGATCCAGTTGTCCCGGTTCTTGCGTAAGCGTGATAGTGTCTCCACCGAAATAGTCAACAAACGCTTCTTCAAGGAAAGTTTGGAGGTGTGGGAACAGAGAGAGTTCCGGGGTCGCCTCAGCAGTGGTTCGCGTGCGGTTTGTCCGCTGTAGGTAACGGCTACAGTGTGTTTGAAAGTCAATTATCATATTTTGCTACACTGCTCCGTCCTGAGGTTCTGGAAGTCTGTAAACACCGCGTCGAACCTTTACAATTTCACCGCGCTTCACAAGGCGCGTAAGTTCTGTATTTATCGCTTTTGGATGTCCTTGAATCGCTTCCGCGAATTCGGGTGTTGTTTTCTCGCCACCGGCGAGAAGCGCGAGAATTTGCTGGCGGAAGGTGACACGTGGCTTCCCGCCTCTCAGTATTTGCAACATTCGGTTCGCTTGCCTTGTGGAACACCCTAATACACGTTCTATTTCTTTTCTGCTGGATTCAATTGTTAATTTGTCGCGTTCCGTCTCAAAATGTTGGCGTGTCTTTATCGCCTCAGCGAGTTTGTCTAACCCACCAGCGACATCGAAGTCTGCCCAGTCAAAAAGGAGTGTTTCGGGTCTATCGGTAATCTCAGGGATTCGCATCCCCGTAATCAACATAACCGTCTTGTTTGTGAAACGGTTTAGCTGCGCCGACGCTATAATCCGTGTTAATATACCGGTGATCTCTTTATTATGGACGCTCTGGACGCGTGCGTCTTTGTAACGGTAGAGCTCAGGTTCCATTTCATAGGAGAGGGGTTCCTCGTTGTTTCCAAACAACATTCGCGTGCGGGACAAAAGGGTGCTTGCTCCCATTTGCGGCATGCCAACTATCCAGATGACTCGCGCCTCTTGAAAAGCGGTTTCCAATCCTTCCACCCCTCTAAAACTCGTCAAGAAACACACGTTCTCATTCTTCGTGAGATCCTTCAGTTGTTCAAGTGCGTGAACATGCGTTATAATCCCGTGCTTAATATCTGGGTCCCTCTCAATTTCAGCTTGGATTCTGGAAAAAATGTGCTGCCCCGTTTCAGACATCGCCATAATATCCCAAGTGTTGCTGAGGTCTAAAATCGTCTCCCGTGGATAGATACCGGTGCGAATCTGAAAAACGCGGTTTCCGGGAACCCACGCCATCGGTTGCGTGTGAAGGATCTCGGTTTCTACATCCAAGAATGTCCGTCGTAAATGTTCAGCGTCGAGAGCCGGTATATTGACGAAAAGGTATTGGACGCTCGGATGCAGCACGGGCGGCACCCCGAACTGTAGTTCCTCGTTCTTCCATTGCATCGGCGCATCAGCGTCCCTTGTGTAATGTGCAAAGAAACGTTTGAGTTGATGCCAAAACGTCCAACTTGGATCCGCATAAATCGCTGGGACCGCCTGAATGTTTTCAACAGGTGCCGCATCGACGTGGCACATCTGTTGAATGATCTCTTCTTCGAGCCATTCAAACGTCTGTACCACTGTTCGGACCCGTCTGATGGCATCAGCATGGGATTTATCTCTGATGCCTACTGCATTCAGTAGTGCTATCGCGAAGTTGCCTAAGGTCTTGCCTTGCCAATTGGCAACCCACGCCTTCAGTGTGGTTCTGGGGAGTTGGCATCTAAGAAACAGTTGCTCCTCTTCGCGGGTATTGATGATACAGAGGGGTTGTGTTCCCTCGGGCGTTTCGAGAAGTTGTTCCACTATTTTTGCGTATTCTGGGTCCGAAAACAGTCGAATACTGGGAGTATCTTTCGCCGGATCCCAGAGATGCATCCGATCCCGCCACTGTGCCACCGGGCTAACATCTCCGCTTTGAAGAAATCGCGATGCTACTGCCACAAGCTCAACACTTGGTACCTGTAAACAGATTGCCTTACGCGTACACAGAACGGATTCTACTTCAGGGTCTTTCTCTGCGTCTATCTCGGCAGTAAATCCAAGGACCCGCACATTCCTATCGAAAGCACGCCGCACCTGAACATGAATCTCTTCGTGTGTTTCATCAGTCTTTTCGGTCGGTTCGGACTTGTGTAATATAGGCGTAGGACGCTTTATTGCGAGTGGACTCAGTGTCCCTTCCCGTATGGCGATTACCTTATCGTCTATAGGCAGCCCTATCGCGGGGATCGGCGGTAAGATGCCCGTATCGTTCCAAACGTCTGTTATAAGCGTTGCCTCTGTAGGCAGCCCGGTATCGGATGTAGACGCACGTAACCACACACCCGCTTCATCCTCCCACAATGCTATCACTGCGCTGTCAATCTCACCATCTTGCCGGTTCCAATAATGAACGCTGTTCTCTTGTCTGATATAAGCAAACCCGCGCATAAAAAACGCCTCTTTGGCGAGATCAAGTTTGTCCGATCCGAGAGAATACGGTACATCGGGAAGGCTCTCCTTGTGTTGTCTTTTTTCGGGAACAGGGTCGTCAAGTGCTGCGCGAAGTGCATCGATAGCCGCGAAAAAAACCTCTTCAGGAATCACAGGCGGGTCTAACAGATTTCCAAGCAGGATTTCATAGCGCGCATCCCAGCAATTGTATCCCTTCTCGCCCAAAATTTCAATATATGCTTTGTGTTGGTGCGGATTCTCTGCCATCGATGTCTGTTTATTGACGGACAACACGGACTGCTCGGTATTCGGGTGCAGGTACCCCGGTATCCGGCAAGAAAAACGCAACCCACCCGACTTTGACAGCGTCAACAACGGGTTCGCAACGGCATCAACAAGTGCTTGAACACACGCAAGAATAGCCTCAGGTGCGGCACATAGTGCCTGATATGTAAAGTCGATATCATGCCAAGGTGCGTCATCGCGTGCCGAGGGCATACCTGTATACACGTGAATCCCGAACGACTTGTGCCATCGGGCGATCTCCCAGTCTCTCGCCTCTTGACGTTTCAAGAACCGTTCGCCTCCAAAATGCCGCGGTGGATGGTCGGTTCCAGGAACCTGCCCGATTGGCATAAAAGAGATGCCTGCCGCCTCCAAGTCTTGAAGCATCACAGGGTATCTGTGAGCGCAATAGACTTTGAAATGGTAAGGCAGCCCTTTGTAGAGCCGAGGTGTTGAGATCGTCTTCCGTTGCTTAAGTGGATTCTCGTGCCGTTGGTGGCAGCGTAAAATAATATTTTGCAAGACATCGGTTGTCATTGACACATTTCCCTGTACTGCGGATAGATTCCAAAAAATTCTGTGGCAAACTCACGCTGAAAAAATACCCTTTATGAGGCGTTCACAAACTTCATATCTTCCTAAAAGCGTAGGAATACATCGGGATTCGTCGTTTTGGGCTTGGAAAAGTTGTTAAAAGAGTGCGATGAACCTCAGTAATAAAGGGTTTCATACTTATCTGATTATTTTATCAGAATTTCTGAGAAAAAAGCAACTCTTTTTCTGATCAAACCGCACCTACTGGACCTGGCGTAAATTGCCCAGCCGAAATATTTACACGCCTACGAAAATTAATGCACTTGCACTTATCATCGTGATGCTTTATGATATTGGGTATGAGAATATCCAAAGGAGAGAAATTTAGATGCTAAGTGTTGATGAAGCTCGCCAACGAATGTTGGATACCATTCCAATCTTACCCTCAGAAAAGCGGGAAATTCTGAACTGTACAAGTTATGTCCTCGCAGAGGCATTGCCTGCTACAGAAAATATCCCGCCATTTGACAATTCGGCGATGGACGGGTACGCCGTTCGCGCAGCCGATGTCCAAAACGCTTCCGAGAAGAATCCTGCTGTACTTTCAGTTGTAGAGACGATCGCGGCGGGGTATGCCCCAACAAAACAGGTCGCAGCAGGTCAAGCCGCGCGAATTATGACCGGCGCAATGATGCCTGACGGTGCAGATGCCGTTGTTATGCAAGAGGTGGCGCAGCAAGAAGGCGATGAAGTCAAGATCTTTGAAAGTATTGACACAGCTGGAAACGTCCGTTTTACCGGCGAGAGTGTTGCGGAAGGGCAACAAGTGATGGGAAAGGGGAAGCACCTGCGTCCGCCAGAAATTTCGATGCTTGCTTCTCTCAATTGCGCAGAAGCCACGGTACACCGGAAACCTACCGTTGCAATTGTTTCGACAGGTGATGAACTAACACCCCTCGGTGAACCGCTTGAACCGGGAAAAATTCGGGACAGCAATCGGTACGGACTCTATGCACAGGTTGAAGAGGCAGGCGGTATACCGATAGATATGGGGATCGCGCCAGACGACGAAGCAGAGACGGAGCGGATCTTCCGTGCCGCGCTCGCGAAAGCAGATGCGCTCATCACAAGCGGCGGCGTTTCTGTCGGCGAACACGATGTCGTAAAGACCGTCTTGGCGAAGTTGGGTGAGATTAACTTCTGGCGCGTCGCTATGAAACCCGGAAAACCGCAGGCTTACGGGATCGCTGACGGGAAACCGATTTTCGGGTTACCGGGTAATCCGGTCTCTTCACTCGTTGTCTTTGAACTCTTTGTCCGCCCCGCACTTCTCAAAATGGCTGGACATACCGAACTCTTACGTCCGACCTTCAAAGCGACCTTAGCAGAAACCGTCACGAATAGAGATGGACGCGTTAATTATATGCGCGCAATCCTTAAAATGTCTGACGGTGAAATCACCGCACAAACAACCGGCCCCCAGGGGTCAGGTATCCTGCATTCCCTTGTATTAGCAAACGGTCTAATTACGATTCCGACTGCAACGACACTACAAGCTGGCGAAAAAGTGGATGCCCAATTTCTGTCTTAAACACGACCGTAAGGAGCCTTCCATGATTGTAGATACCCACGTTCATGTCTGGGAAATCGATCCACCGAAATACCCTGTCGGTCCTACTGCGCCGAGTTGGAATTCCTATCCAGATGAACCCGGCACCGCTGATGAACTCTTGGCAGAGATGGACACACACGGTGTAGACTGGACGGTGTTGGTGCAAACGAGTTGGTCAACTTGGGATAACGGTTACATCGCAGATTCTGTGACACGTTTTCCGAACCGGTTCATCGGACACGGCTTAATCGATCCACAAGACCCGAACAACGCTGAACAGGTCCGCTATTGGATAAAAGAGCGTGGTTTGGTCGGTTTCCGATTCCATCCGATGTATTATCCCGGTGAAAAGATATTGCTAACCGAGCAGAACAGACCGATGTGGGAGGAGATCGCGGCACTGGATGCAATTATCCAATTCCATCTTCGCGCCGAGTTCGCGGATCAGGTCGCTGTCCTGGCACAACAGTATCCGCACCTGACGCTTATTCTTGATCACTTGGGGTATCCGCAGATAGATGCCGACGCATCAGAATTTCAGCCGATTGTAGACCTCGCGCAATACGACAATGTGCATCTCAAATTATCGGATGTCGCCGGACGTTCAGAGCAAGATTTTCCATACACAGATGTCCACCTGTTCATACAAAAACTGCTTTCGGTGTTCGGAGCAGACCGGACAGTGTGGGGAACCGGATACCCGGGACATCACAGACAGAAGCACAACTGGCCGACGCTAAAACAGGAACTCCGTCTTATTCGGGAAGGACTGCCATTCCTGACAGATGACGACAAGGAACTGATTCTCGGAGGCACCGCCGCAAGTATATGGAATTTGCCATCCTAAAATCGTCTTTGGCTATGCGAACAATCGAAATGTCTTGGGGTGAAATGGCTTACCACGATTCGGGAGACCTGACACCACCGCTAATCTTCTTACACGGCACGGGGTGTGAGGCATCAGACTGGATGCCGGTAATAGGTGGATTACCGCGTAACCAGCGTTTCATTGCGCTCGATTTTCGTGGACACGGACAGAGTACAGTTCCGACGCAACCGTTTACATTAGGCAGCCTTGCTGAAGATGTTTTGCACCTTGCAGACCATTTGGGTCTTCAAGAGTTGGTAATCGTCGGACATAGCCTCGGTGGTATGGTAGCGATGGAAGTTGCACTGCGTTCATCCGTTATTACTGGACTGGTGTTGCTGGAAGGTTGGACAAGTCTTGCTAATGCTGGTAGTGCTTTCGACGCTGGGCGGTTTTACGGTTCTCTGTCAGAGACAGCGATTGCGGAGATTCAGCAAAAGGCTAAGACAACGCGCAGTCGTTTTCAACCGGAAATCTGGAACCATTTTTGGGAGTCTGTCACGGCGTTCGATGCCTACACCTACCTACAACAGGCAGACATCCCGATTTGGGAAGTTTTTGGTGGTATGGGACGGAATGCGCTAACCGAAAAAAGGTTACGCATTCCGCCGAACCCGAATATTCAGTGGGTATGGATACCCAATGCTGGACACTACCTTCCGCATGAATGTCCGATTGAAGTTGCCAAAGTCGTCGGCACACTCCGTCGGCATTTTAAACCCCCTAAATCCCCCTTATCAGGGGGACTTTAAGTCTGCTGTACTTAAGCTTCAGGAATCTCGACCGGCAAATCCAGCCGGTCACCCCACTCTTTCCACGAACCTATGTAGTTGCTCACTTTGGGATAGCCCAACAGCCGCAACGCCAGATAGGTTTGCGAAGAGCGGTATCCGCCCTGTCAGTAGCACATGACCTGCTTTTCCGGTGTAATACCGACGGCTTCGTACATCGCTCGGAGTTCATCGGCGGGTTTAAAAGCGCCCGTTTCGTCGAGGTTATTAAGCCATTCAATGTGAACGGAACCCGGAATAGCGCCCGCGCGTTCTGCACGCGCCACCCGACCGTAATGTTCATCATCCGTCCGTGTATCGAGAGGCACAAAATCGTCTCGGTTTAAGAGGACACGGATCACATCTGCATCCATGTGCGTGTCGTGCTGTGGATTTATCGGGAAGGGCGGCACCTCCGGCGGTTCTGCACCCGCTGTGCTGACGGGACCCTCCGCTGCTAACCACGCCTTGAAACCGCCATCTAACAGGCGGGTTTCAGGGTGTCCTAAGTACTCACAGAACCAGAACCCGCGCGATGCCCTCGTCCCAGATATATCTTCATACCATATAATCGGCTTCGCCGAGTCAAGTCCGCGTTGCTGAAACAGATAGGCTATCATCCACATAAAGGCATCATAAGTCTCCTTGCGGGTATCAATGAGGCTCAGACCGAACAGGTCTAAATGCAGCGCGCCCGGGATATGCCCCCGAATATATTCATAAGTCGGTCGCGTATCGACGATACAAAATTCGTCAAGCGCGCCTTTCAATTCCTCCGCAGAGATAATTAGTTGCGGATTTTCATAGCCTTTGTAGGCTTCCATTGTTCACTGACTCCTTTTATTAAAATATCAGGACTTACGCAAAATTGGTTCAGAACCTATTTTGATATAATAAAGGCACTTTCTATGAGGGTTCGGTGCGGTTAGAAACCGCACCTACCAGGGGAGTGCGTAAGTCCTAAATGTAAAGGCTGTGCCTTACACTATTTTCGGTTTCCTTTTTACAATTTTTATTGATTTCCACCTGCCGGTATGATACCACAACCACATCGCGATCCCTTGAACAACGTTCGAGAGTGCGATCCCTATCCAAACGCCGTTGAGTCCGATTAGATGTGAAAGGATGATGACGAGTCCTAAACCGACGACGAGTTGTGAACCGAGTGTAATCACCATAGGCGAAAACGTGTCTCCGGCACCGTTGAGTGCCTTTCCTAAGACCAACGAGAAGGCGATAAATCCGAATGTCGGTGCCAGAAACCGTAGGTAGACAGTCCCAATTTCGATCACATCTGTATCAGGTGTAAAAATCCGAATGAACGTCTCAGGGAAGACGAGGAATATCGCGCCGATGACCGCCATAATTGTGGCACCTACAATGTTTGCGACGCGTGCCGATCTTTCAGCGCGTTCTACCTGATTCGCACCTAAATTTTGTCCGACTAAGGGGGCGACAGAGTTCGCGATACCGAAACCGGGGTTCATCACCAAAATCCGGAGCCGCATACAGATGGTATAGGCGGCAACAACCGTCTTGCCGTAGGGACCTATGACCCATAAGAAACCGAGCCTCGAAAAATGCCGCCAGAACCCTTGCATAGAGCTGTAAACGCCGAGCCGTAGAATGGCGAGCATCTCTGTGAAATCTGCCCGAAATCGAACGCTTCGTAATGATATAGGTGCTCTGCCTGTCCAGCACAGATAGAGGAGGATGACCACACCGACACCGCGCCCGATGAGCGTCGCGTACGCCGAACCTGCCACACCGAGTTTCGGGAACCCCCATAACCCGAAAATTAACAACGGATCAAGCACAATATTGATCACAGTTGAAAAAATCAGCACGAGCATTGGGGTGAACGCGTCCCCGCCAGCACGAAAAATAGAGCCGAGGGTCATTGACAAAAACATTGTACTAATTCCGAAGAGGACGATGTGCATGTAGGTTGTCCCCAGACTCAGTATTTCGGGATCCTCCATTCGCACGGCAAGCAATCCCGGTTTCGCTAAAGGGTAGCCGACAAGCGTAACGCAGATGGAGAAAAAAACGGCTAACAGGATTGACTGCATCGCGATATGTTCGGCTTGTATACGGTCCCGCGCACCTAAATATTGTGCGACCATGATCCCCGCACCCGTCGAGATACCGAGCGAGAAAACACCGATGAGGCGGAGCAAATTTCCGCTCACACCGACAGCCGCTATTGCACCGGGGCCGAGCCTACCGACGAAGATCATATCGATGATATTGAAGGCATCTTGTAGAATGTAACTCAGTATTATCGGGCCCGCGAGCCGCAGAAGATGCTTCAGCAGACTCCCTTGCGTCAAATCGCCCCGTGCTTTTCTCATATATTGCGTTGCGGCTCCTGCGTAGTTGTGTTCAGTTCTGCCAACGAAGTTTCACTGGTGGACATAACATCCGTCTGAGGCATCATAACAGAATTTCGCTTGACTTGTCAAACAAAAACTATGTTCGCCGCGATTCAATTCATCTTGTAAATTTTAGAATTGTGCATTTATAACGTTTTTTTTTGACAGAATTACGAAAACTTGTTATAATACTCTAAATAATGCTCTAAATCTTTATTCGGAGGAAAAGAAAGATGAGGAACTCAATATTGGCTTGTAAATTTCTTGTTGGCGTGGTGGTATGTCTGTTGGCAACACAATTGATGGTATTTGTCCCGTTTGCCTCGGCTGATTTAGCAGACGGGCTTATCCTCCATCATTCTTATGATGAAGGGAGTGGCACACACGCTGCTGACTTGAGCGGAAATGGACACGACGGTGTCGTTGATAATCCGCAATGGGTTGCAGGAAAATTCGGCAACGCGCTCTACTTCGGGGGTGAAGGGAGCGACGCGTTCGTGACTGTTGAAAGCAGCCCGCTTTTGAACGTAAATGAATGTACCTTTATGGCATGGATCAATGCTGACAACTGGGACGGCACGCGCCAGATCGTCGGTAAATCTGTCCACGGCGGTTGTGCCGGCAGAACGCAGTACGGTCTCTTTAGCGAGAGCGGTACGTTCAAACTCCGATTTGAAACCGCAAACGGTAGGGCAGATATCAACACCGACCTCCCGCCAACCGGCGAATGGGTTCATGTCGCTTTCACAAATGACGGTTCGACAGCCACAATTTATGTTAATGGTGCTTCCGTTATGGAAGGCGAAGTGCCGGGTGAATTGAATGCTAACGAGGACCCGTGGCGGATCGGCCAAGATTGTGAACGCTTGAACTATGTCTTCGCAGGTGCTATTGATGAAGTGCGTCTCTGGGACCGCGCTTTGAGTGCATCAGATATTGCTGTCCTAAAAGATATGCCGACGGCTGTTGAGGCGCAAGCCAAATTAGCCACCACTTGGGGCGATATCAAATCTGATCGCTAAGGTCTTGTTGCCGCGCGCGTTTCGCGTACACACGCGCTTTTTCTAAAGTTGTTTTTTACGCATTGGGTTGGACGAGGCACCTTGTCTCGTCCTCTCACGCGTTTGTCAAGGCACCCACAACCTAAAGGTAGGGGTTTCCAGGTTTCCGAAGAACTTGATGAGGTGTCTGTCAGTCGGTGTGCATCTCTGTAGAAAAAATCAGACTCAGTCGCGGAGAAAACGATGTTTTGGGATGAAATTAAAAAACACTACGAGGCAGGTTCCGCCCACCAATTTCTACTCCACTTTAATGTAGATGATCTGCTATACGATGAAGTCTACGGCTACTTGCCTACCGTCAGCTACCTCATGGAACAACTCAATGTGTTGGGTTGTGATTTCGTCCTCGGATATAATATGGCACGAGGCGTTTATCGCCCTTATATCGGGCAGTGGCGAAACAGGCAGAAAATGCTCAAACTTATTCCGCCTGACCATAAGGAGGAGGAATCGGAGAATCAACGTCCGAGAATTAATTCTCGGATGGCGTTCAATAAAACGCATGAAGACCCATTTATAACAATGGATGCCTTTCCTTCCAAAGAGTTACGGCACGGGTTAAGGCGTCTGATAGGACAAGGACGAACAAAAGTCGGTTTGGTTATTGATATGCTGGAGCAGCTTGCACCGAACCATTCTTCATTAACTGACGTTGTAGATGAAACACAACTTTTGTTTAATCAGATCCAAAATTGGGCACCCGACCACGATGTGCGGAGGAGGAGACACGTCATCCTGCTCGTCACTCGCAACACATCCGATATACACCCGAATCTTACCGTGCAGCCGGAAATCCCGATGGTTGTCATTCCGTTTCCGGACTATGAGGAACGCTTGCGGCTTATTGAACATCTCCATGACGTTGGGGACGGCGGATCGCAGATGCGTAAAACGCTCGGTAATCATCGCGACCGTGAGGCCTTAGCGCGCGAAACGATAGGCTTGAATCTACTCGGTGTCCACGATATTGTACAACAAGCCGTCGCTGCGGCGCAGAAAGCAGGCGGTGAACCGGTGCTGAGGTACCGGCGTGAGAGTATCAGGACGTTCAGTCATGGTGTCCTTGAGCTCGGTGATACGCATCCGGGTCCCTCTGATGACGGTTGGTATGTCATGCGTGTGATTAGAGATATAGCAGAGGGTCTAAAAAATCAAGACCTGCGACGCGTGCCACGAGGGATGCTCTGCCTCGGTCCACCCGGAACCAGTAAGGCTTACGCCGCACGGGTACTCGCAGGTGAGGCGAATATACCGCTCGTTCAACTCCGCTACGCCAATCAAGTCGGTGAAGTAACAGTAAGTATCAATGACAACGGGAACTCTTATGAACGGAACTTAACCGCAGCCCTCAACTATATCCGCAGCATCGCGCCAGCAGTCGTTTTTATGGATCAAATTGAGCAGGCATCGCCGCATACAGCAATGCACCCAGATGAACTGAAGCAGACGATGCCGCACGCGCTTATAAATGCTATCAGCGATGCGTCACTGCACGGTCGCGTGATTTGGGTCGGCGCATCACAGCGACCCGACTTAATGCCACCAATCTTTCGACAATACGGCATTTTCGATACCAAGTTAATCATGTTACCCCCTAACGCTGGGGGTAGAACCATAATCCTACAGATATTTTGCCGAGGACAAACGTCAGGCAATATCAATTTTCAGGCGCTCGTCGGCGGTGCCGAGACAGACGGGTTGACTTGGCGGGACCTCTTTTTGATCGTTCAACGCGCAAATAACTTGGCAAGACGGAACAATCGAGATCGGATTACAGAGAACGACTTGCGGCAAGCACTCAACGACTTTGTACCGGATTACTCACGTGAGATGCAAACCTTCATGGGATTATTGGCGTTGCGAGAAGCGAACTCACGGATGATGGTTCCAGATGGCTTACTGCCAGAATACCAAGAATTTGTGGAACGGAACCGAATTGACAAAACAGGGATTAATAAACGGTTGATGGAACTTAGCCATCAACTCGGCTTGCACGATTGAGCCTCGGAGGCAAAAGTGCGAACGGCAAAATAACGTCTCGACTTTGTTGCGAAACCAATTTTTTCTTGACAGATATTTCCGCTTTTGTTAGAGTATCTTAATCTTTTATACCAAATAAGGAGGAATCTTTAACAATGAGATTGGCTATCTGTTTATTATGCATTGCATCCGTTTTGGTGCTAACGCCGGTGGTGATGGCGGCTGGTCCAGACGATTTTCTCGATGGTTTGGTGTTATATCACCCGTATGATGAAGGCGGTGGTGACACAGCTGAGGATTTGAGCGGAAACGAACACGAAGGTGTTATTGACAAGCCGAAATGGGTTGATGGGAAATTTGGAAAGGCTCTCGAATTTGATGGCACCAGCACTTTCGTCACTGTTGAAAGCACGCCTGAACTCAACGTGGATGCATGTACGTTTATGGCGTGGATTAACGCCGAGCATTGGGATGGCGTGCGCCAGGTCGTCGGCAAATCTGTTCACGGCGGTTGTGGCGGTAGAGTCCAATACGGGTTGTTTAGCGAAGGTGGGGTCTTCAAACTCCGTCTTGAGACGGAAGCGGGTCGCGCCGATATTTCAACCGATCTCCCCGAAACCGGTGAGTTTGTTCACGTAGCTTTCACCAATGATACAAAAACGGCTCATATCTACATTGACGGTGAATCTGTCGTTGATCAAGCCGTACCCGGAAAACTTGGCGCGAATGACGATCCCTGGCGGATTGGACAGGACTGTGATCGCGCACAGTACATCTTCGCTGGGATTATTGATGAAGTCCGCCTCTGGAACCGCGCACTGAGCGAAGACGAAATTAATACGTTCATGGATCAGGGCGTAGACGCACTCGCTGTTGAAGCGATCAGGAAACTTTCGACAACTTGGGGTCGCCTTAAAGCAAGTTTACAGTAACACGTATTGTTCCATCCGGTTTCAAATTAAGGGGCTGATTTGATCGTAGGGGCGAGGTCACCTCGCCCCTACGATGAATTTGCACTAAGATTCAGAATTGACAACCACTATTTTGCTGGCGAGGTTCTCAACCTCGCTATTTTCAAGTTATGCGGCGCGTTTTTAACGGTGCCTATCTATTAAAAAAATGCCTGAAATTTCAGAGACAATTTCCTGCAGAAATTGCGATACACAAATTCCAGCGGAGACCTTCACCAAAAACCTGAAAGTGTGTCCACACTGCGGTTATCATCACTACATGAGTGCTTACGAGCGGCTCAGCCTCATCGTGGATCAGGATACCTTTGAGGAATACGACGCAAATCTCTATTCTATTGATTCGTTGGAGTTCCCCGAATATCCTGAGAAACTCGAAAGGGATGTCGCAAAGACGGGACTCAGGTCTGAGATGCTCTCCGGTATCGCTGAAATCGGCGGTTACCGGACGGCTATTGCGATTGGTGATGTCGGATTTATTGGCGGAACGTGCGGCTCTGTCATCGGTGAGAAGGTCACGCGGTGTATTGAACGCGCCCTCGAAAACAAATTGCCGTTAGTCGTCGTTTCTGTCAGTGGTGGCATGCGGATGCAGGAGGGTACGCTCGCCTTGATGCAGATGGCGAAAACCGCTGCCGCTTGCGCCGAATACGCGAAAAGAGGTGTTTTTTATATCTCTGTCGTTACCGATCCGACGTTCGGTGGTGCCACTGCGAGTTATACATCGCTCGGGGACGTAATTATCGCTGAACCTGGGGCGCGTATCGGTTTCGCGGGCCCATTAGCCGTCGCCAGTCTCCGAGAAGAACTGCCTGAAAACTTCCAAAAGGCAGAATCCTTATTGGCACATGGCTTCATTGACACTATTGTCCACCGCGCCGATATGCGGCAGCTGCTGACCGATCTCATCGACTTCGCGTCTTAAAAAACAGTCTTCCCACTTAAAATAAAATTCGTCCATATATGTGGCATAAACCGTCTAATTAAGAGTGTATGAAACCGTTATCAGCATGTGTCGTTAATAAAGTGTGTAGTTATCGCAAAATCTCGGATTGTTATTTTTACGACGAGCCTGCTGATACTAAATCTAATATCGTTGCACACTGAGCCTGTGCAACTACCAACGAATAAATAGAAATAATAGGAATCAAACATGTCGAAGTCACTCGTCGTTGTGGAATCGCCGGCGAAAGCGAAGACCATCAAAAAGATTTTGGGTAAGGATTATATTGTCGATTCTTCCGTTGGACATATTCGAGATCTTCCGAAGAATGATCTCGGTGTTGATGTCGAAAACGCCTTTGCACCGAAGTATGTACTTATCCGCGGGAAAGGCAAAGTCGTGAAGGCACTTCAGAGCGAGGCGCGCAAGGTTGACAACATATATCTCGCAGCGGACCCAGATCGTGAGGGCGAAGCCATCTGCTGGCACCTCGCTGAAGAACTGAAGAAGGCAAAAAAGCCGATCCACCGGATAACCTATAACGAAGTTACGAAAAGTGCTATCTTAGATGCGATCAAAAAACCGGGTGAGATCAATATGGCGCTCGTTGATGCGCAACAAGCACGCCGCGTTTTAGACCGACTCGTCGGATACAAGATTAGCCCTATTTTATGGCGGAGCGTCAAACCTGGACTCAGTGCAGGCAGAGTCCAATCTGTTGCCGTTCGCCTGATCTGTGAACGCGAAGCGGAAATTGAAGCCTTCAAACCTGAAGAATACTGGACGCTTACCGCAACCCTTACGCCGACTACAGTTGAGAACCCTTTTCCCGCTAAATTACATAAAATCGGTACAAAAAAAGGTGAAATTAATAACTACGGGTTCCGTATCAATGAAGCGCGGGCGAAAGAGATCGCCGCAGACGCGAAAACACACGATTATGTCGTCGAAAAGGTCGAGAAAAGAGAGCGGAAACAGAGACCTGTCCCGCCATTTATCACAAGCACACTGCAACAGGAAGCGTCTCGAAAACTCCGATTTACTGCGAAAAAGACAATGCTTATTGCGCAGCAGCTTTATGAGGGTTTAGAAATCGGAAACGAGGGTTCCGTTGGGCTTATTACCTATATGCGTACCGATTCGACGCGTATCGCTCAAGAGGCGACGCAAGCCGCGCGCAACTATATTAAAGCGGTTTATGGGACAGAATATCTGCCGGGTCGTACCGTGAATTATCGGAGTAAAAAAGGCGCACAGGACGCACACGAAGCGATCCGTCCGACCGTGCCACTGCGCACACCCGCAGAATTGAAACCACATCTGAACAAGGATCAATATAATCTTTATGAACTTATCTGGAAACGTTTCATCGCGTGTCAGATGAATCCAACTATTTTGGATGCAACAACAATTGACATCAAAGCAGGTCCTTATCTTTTTCGAGCGACGGGTTCAGTTATCAAGTTTGACGGGTTCAGACGTATCTATATGGAAGGTCGAGACGACACGACTCGTGATGAAAACGGGTCGGGTGAAGAGAATGCTATTTTACCTGTTGTTAAGGAAGGCGACACGCTTAACCTGCGCAAATTAGAGCCGAAGCAGCACTACACGCAACCGCCGCCGCGCTATAACGAAGCGACTCTCGTCAAGATGCTGGAAGCCAAAGAGATCGGGAGGCCCAGCACGTACGCCTCTATCCTATCAACCATTCAGGGTCGAGAATATGTGACCAAGGAAGCCGGACGATTGATGCCTACAGATGTCGGGAGGCTTGTCAACCATCTCCTGATTCACGGGTTTCCTAATATTGTTGATGTTGAGTTTACGGCAAAAATGGAAGAACAGTTGGATACTATCGCTGATGGGCAAGTGGATTGGACGCAAACTTTAGGACAGTTTTATCCGCCCTTTGAAGTCGCGCTCACAGAGGCACCCGACAAAATGTACGAAGCGCGGAAAGCGATGGAAGAAGAATCTGATGAAAAATGCGACAAGTGTGGCGGAAATATGATCGTCAAATGGGGTAAATATGGACGGTTCCTCGGATGCGCCAACTACCCAGAATGTACGAATATTAAATCCTTGAGCGCAGATGACACACCCGCGCCGGAGCCGGAGATGACCGACACGCCATGCGACAAGTGCGGCGAACCGATGGTTATCAAAACCAGCCGCGTCGGTGGTAAGTTTTTATCCTGTAGTGGATACCCGAAATGCAAGAATGCCAAACCGGTACCCATGGGGATAGACTGTCCTGAACCCGATTGCAATGGCTACCTCGGTGAACGGCGCAGCCGGCGCGGAAAAGTATTTTACGGGTGCAGTAACTATCCGAAGTGTGAGTTCTCGCTCTGGGATAAGCCTATACTGGAGCCGTGCCCAAAATGTAACGCACCCTTCCTCGTTGAGAAAACCAGAAAACCGAGAGGCAGCGATACGGTAAAGGTCACAGTGAGCTGTCAGTCAAAGGATTGCGATTACATAAGGGAATAGTTAACAGGCTTCGGTTTTCTGGGACTGGCAACTGAAAATTAGCAGTGCTTATGCCCCTTGCAAACGGGGTTTGAAACCCCGTTTGTAGTTTAGAAGAATAAGCCCTCTTGCAGGCGGGGTTTGAAACCCCGCCTGCAGTGTGGAAAAATAAAAATGATACAGGTACATCAGGTCAGTTACAGTTATAATGAACTTAGCGTGCTTGAGCAGGTGAGTCTTCGTGTCGAGCGTGGCGAATTCGTCTTCCTCGTCGGTCCGAGCGGCTCTGGGAAAACGACGCTGCTGCGTCTGTTATACGCTGACCTGATGCCGGTCGCTGGTGACCTGAATGTGATTGGGCAAAAACTTGCGACATTAGACAAGATGAGTTTACCCTACTTTCGTCAAAAAATAGGACTTGTGTTTCAAGACTTCAAATTTTTGCCGAATAAGACGGTCAGCGAAAACCTTGCACTGCCACAGAGGCTGGCAGGCACGACACCGAAGCTCATTAAAGAGAACGTCAACAGGTTCCTGCATCAGATGGGACTTAGCCACCATCAACACGCACTCCCAGCAGAAATATCGAACAATGAACGGCGACGGCTCGCTATTGCCAGAGCCGTTATCAACAACCCGGTGCTGCTACTTGCCGATGCCCCTACAGAAGGCTTAGATTTACGGCTTTCGCTTGAATTAATGACACTTTTTGACGCACTCAATTTTCAAGGCATGACTGTCTTTGTCACGACAACGGACCGCAAACTCGCTGAGAAATGTAATAAGCGGATCATAGAACTGCGGGATGGTGGTATCCAGTAGCCATCAGCAATTGGCTTTCAGCAGTTAGCAGTCTTGTTGTGGTATTCAGATATGCTGCGGATACCACAAGAAAACTAAACGTCATAACAAACCGGCTGAAGGCTGAAGGCTGAAAACTACTAAAAATGCGTTATCGTCTGAAAAATGCTATATCTCATATCACGTGCGCTGGGACTTCCAGCCTGATAGGCGTTATGGGTGTCGGGTTTATCACTGCGCTCCTCACGACCGTGCTGTTAAATCACTCCCTCATATCCGAACAATCTGAGTTTAAGAGCCATTCACCGACCCTCGTCGCGTTTCTAAAAGATACGGTGGATGAGTCGCATGGGCGCACATTGGGCAGCCAATTGGAGAAGAACGGACAGATTCTTGCTGTGGATTATACGTCAAAGGCGGATAAACTCGCACGCGGCGAAACCGAATTCCAAGATTTAGGGGTGCTGATTAAGGAAGCGTTTGCAGAGACCCGAGGTGTAAACCCTTTTCCGGCATCCCTTAATATTTATGTCGATGAGGAATTAATCACGCGGAAAGCGTTAGAACATATCGCCTTAGACATAAAAACACACGATGAAATTGAAGATATTATGCTCACCGGACACGGACAGTTGAAAGATCGTTTGCGGGATTCGGAACGGACAATGCTCGCTGGTATTGCTATCGCCGTTGTTGTCGTGTGGTTTATCATCGGCTCCATCATAAAAAGAGCCGCTGTCGCTCGCGCCGAGGAGATTCACCTGATGAAACTGCTCGGTATGTTCCAAAACCATCTGCTCCTTCCTTTCGCTGTTCACGGTCTGTTCCTTGGAGGCCTCGGTGCGTTGTGTGGTCTCGGATGCTTCTATGGAATGCTTTACGTGTTCCAGTCCCAATTAGGGGGTATCCACTTCCTCGCGATATATCAAATTATCTCGGTTGTTTTTGCTGAGATGCTAATTGGATTGCTCGTTGGTCTCGCCACGCATCGAAAATACACATAACAGTTTATATCTTATCGCGGACGGACCCCCATACCGGTAGGTTCGGTTTTGCGGCGTACGCGAAGAAACACTTTCTTCACATTGGATTTTAGCGTTTGCAAAAACCCCAAATGCAACCTGCATTCCTAACCGAACCGCAAGGAAAGTTAAAAAGTTTTGAATTTGTTTTTTCTTGTTTCAAAGAGTACGTAGCCCGTAATGAAATGGAGGGCGGATTCATCAGAGGAACATCAAAGACTAAGCCACCCTAACCGAACCGCAAGGAAAGTTAAAATATGACAAATCGTGAGATCAGTGATATTTTCAGTGCTATCGGCGCGCTCCTCCAAATCCGGGGAGACGACGCATTTCGTGCACGCATCTATGAGCGCGCAGCCGATATAATCGATAAATTCCCACGCGAATTGTCCGGAGAAATCGCTGAACAGGGTGCGCCCGGTTATGATACGGAAGCCGTACAACAACTCCGTGCAACGCCGGGTATCGGAAAGGCTATTGAGGACAAGACAGTTGAGATGCTCGAAACCGGACGCTCCAAGTATTATGACAACCTTATCGCAGAGATGGGAACCGAGATATTGGAAGTACTCGAAATCCGAGGGCTCGGCGTAAAAACTGTCGGTAAATTTTATCAGGAACTCGGTGTCCGAAACCTTGAGGACCTACAAGTACTGCTGGAAAACGGGAAACTTAATAACATGAAGGGGATGGGAAAGAAGACCCTTCAGATGCTAACCGAAAGTCTATCGTTTCGGATGGAGCTCCGGAAGGCGCGTCCCCTACGCAACGCCTTGCAACTCGCGGAGCAGATTGTCGGAAGCCTAACGCCACTTATCGCCAACGGATGGATCAAACAGGCACCCGAAGGGACAGGACATTTACGGCGACTTGAAGAGGTCTGTCGCGGCATAGAATTGATCGTTGTGTGTGAGGATGAAGCCGCCTTTCGATTCGCGGATGGCAACGTCCCTGATCCGCTACGCTCGTTTCTCGAACCGTTTTCGGAAAACCCGATTGTCTTCAAGAGAGGCGATGGTATTGCGTACGCGTATCACAGCGACAATGCTGCTTTCGTTGAAACAGATCGCACCGAACGAACAGACGATGTCCGCGAGACGCTCCCGGTCCTCGAATTCTCCGTTGACCGAGAATTCCCGGTCTCTCTCTACCTTTGCACGCCTGCTACGTACGCATTGACGCTATTCTTAACAACAGCGACGGACGAACACTTTAGGGCACTTCCGAATGGTGCCACCTTCCAAACGATGGAACCCGAGATAACAGAGACAGAGATTTACAAGAAACTCGGACTCTCCTATATTCCGCCTGAGCTTCGACAGGACGGCACCTCGGTTGCAGCGGCTCAGGACGACGCTTTACCCAAACTCGTTGAATTCACCGACTTACGAGGCGACCTACACGCACATACCGACTGGAGCGATGGACGGCAGACACTTCAAGATATGGTGGCGGCAGCGAAGGCGGAAGGTCTCGAATACTTCGCCATCACGGATCACTCTGCCTCTTCCGTTGTCGCAAACGGTTTGAATAAGCGACGGCTCCTTGATCAGGTGGAGCAGGTGCGTGAGCTAAACGCATCGGTTGACGGTATCACAGTCCTCGCCGGTTCTGAGGTTGATATTCGGCGGTACGGCGAACTCGATTTCCCCGACGAGGTGCTGGCGCAACTCGATGTCGTCGTCGCAAGCGTTCACAGTAATTTCAACCTCACCGAAACCGAGATGACGGAGCGTATCATCCGTGCAATTGAGAACCCGTTCGTCAATATCATCGGTCACCCGACCGGTAGGATGCTGGGTCATCGGCCGATGTACCCACTCAATATTGAAGCGATCATCGCAGCCGCCGCAGAAAATAACACCGTCTTAGAGATTAACGGATCCCCGAGCCGATTGGATTTGGATTCTCGGTTTGTGCGGATGGCAAAAGATGCAGGTGTGTTATTAGCTGTCAATACCGACGCACACGGTATTCCACAGTTGGCACACCGACGCACCGGTTTAAACGTTGCCCGTCGCGGTTGGCTCACAAAAGCCGAAGTCATCAACACCTATACGTTGGAAGAATTGCGCGAGAAGTACGACATCGGCAAATGTTTATAGCAGAGCCTATAATCCAGTCCGCACCGCACCAAGCCAAGTCGTAATTACTTTTTCCCTCCCGCGTGTTGATGTATCGTTATCTTTCATAGGACTTACGCACGTTGCTCTTTTGTAGCATAAACTGTTAGTTTGTGCCATTGCGCGTGTAAGGTTTTAGCGGATCACAATCGAATAGATAGTGCTATAGTCAAAATTGCGTAAGTCCTGTTTCATAAAACCACCAAACATTACTCCCCTCCATTAATTATACTATAGTTTGGACGATATAGTAAACTTATGCTGCCTTGTCAAAAGGCAGTGTCGTATCGTCTTGAAAACTCACATTAATATTCTGCGAGTTTGTTTTTTCTTTGAACTTGGCAGAAAATGATGCCACCGCCATTTGTGAGCGGAGATAAGCCACGCGTAAGCCTTGTGTAAGTTTCTTCGGACGATACCAATGAATGCCGAGATGCTCACAGACCGCCTGGACACTTATCCCTTTTTGCGGTGCGTCGGGTCTTGTGAATATCAACTTCGTCAGACTTGCTGCGACGAAACTCAGTTGAACAAACCGATTGATGCTTTTCCGAGATTTGACGCGATAGGCATCAAATCCGAAGTGCTGTTTGACATCTCGAAAAGAAGTTTCAATCTGCCACCTTTGTTGATAGTATTCAACGATCTTGGGTATCTCAAGCGTTAGATCTGTTGTAAAGACGCAGAAATACCGATACGGTTTTGAGGGTTTCGGACGGTTGCGGATAACGACGAGTCGAACCTCCACATCACACATTTTCGTCCGGACAACCTTTGAGGCAATCGAATAACTTTTGGCATCTATATCTGTGTCATTATATCGCAGTCGGCGAATATCAAGACGGTCTCCGTATTTTCTCGGTCTCCCGCGTTTAGGGCGTTTTGGCGGTTTGGGTAAACGATAGAAAACAGCATTAGATTTCGCACGACATAAGATATGATGTCCGAAACTGCGTGCGATTGTAAAAACTTTTCGCCGTGCGAAGCCTCGATCAAAGATGATAAGGCCCGGGGCAATCTTTGAACAGATACGTTTCAACACCGTCTGACTTTTATCGCGGATCGTCTGGGGCGCGATGAGTTTCACCCAGACGGGGAATAAATGCCATTGTGTCGCTGTCTGACAAAGTAAACCTAACGCACCAAACTCGTGTCCATAATGAAACTTCGATTGATTCACGCGACGCTTTTGATAACTGAAGTTGCGGAAAAAATGCAACCCCCATTGTGCGATGCCTGTCTTCAGTGCCTTGGTCTCATCATAGACATAAACCCAATCGGGAAAATAGTGTTGGATGCCTCTGATGAGAACTCCAGCGACAGCATCAGCGTTCCATTTGCCCCGGGAAAGGAACTTCGGAAATGACCAATACTGCGTCTCTGAAGCACTACATTGATAAAGATCTGTCAACGTTGCATTGCCTCTATTAGCGATGAATCCGAAGATAAACGCTTGGAACAGTGCGAAGTTTTGTTGATTGAATAAATGCCGAAAATTCGATAGAATATCTTCTAAGCAGAAAAGGAGGGTCATTTTTTATTTTCCTTTCAAAACTGTGGAATGTTTATGAAAGGATACCTCTTTTTCTGCTTTCAAACACCTTAATTCTTAAAATTGTCCAAACTTTAGTATAATAATAGTTAAGTGAGGGTGTTTCATAAATAATAGTTGTCAAAAGTCAGGATATTGGGTATCCTTCATTTTATACCACATAAAGTGAAGGAGACACCCATGCAATATCCTGACATCAGAGAGTATATCACATTTCTGTTTTCAATGTTAGACGCGTTCTCAGCCACCAAAGAAAAAGTTTCCAAAAGAGGAAGACCCGAGACTTATCCGGATGCTTCTCTCATCGTCTTTTATGCCGTTATGACACTCAAGGGGATTACCGCTATGCGCGCACAACAGGATTACTTATTTCACCATCCCCTCTACCTTCAAAGATGTCGACTTCCGGCGTGTCCGTCTCATGTGACCCTCGGACGGAGATACAAAGCGTTGACACCGACACTTCAGGCTTTCACTGAATACGTTGCGACATGGAGCCTCAGCAATGGTGGACACTTCCCCCAAGAAGTCGTTTATGAAGATAAAAGTCTGTTTAGAGCCGCGGGGCCCGTCTGGCATCAGAAGGATCGCCTCAACAATGAGATACCCAAAGGTTTGCGCGGTGTTGATACAACTGCGACTTGGTCGAAAAGTGGGTATCATGGATGGGTCTATGGATACGGACTCCATCTCACTGCCACCGAGAGTGGATTTCCAGTGATGTTTCAAGTCGAACCCGCCAACGTCAATGAACGCAACGTATTGGATACCAAGAAAGAGAAACTCATTGACCGAGGCACGCGCTGTATCGTTGCTGATAACGGGTATGTTGATAAAAAACGCGCCACGGCTTTTGCCGAAGTTGACGTGCTTCTGTTGACTCCCAAGACGACTTTAGCCGAAGCAAACGCACTCTTAGGTGCAGACCCGCTCTATACAGCGACAGAAGTTGCGACTTACCGAGGGGCGAGAAAGACGGCGATTGAACCTGTCTTTGATTTATTGAGCAAACTCTTGTCGATCACAGGAACGCATAAGCCTTTACCGGTGCGAGGTTTGGCATATGTTTCTACCTTTTTGGGCCTGGGTATCCTACTTTTGCAGGTATCCATGTTAATGAATGTCCGATGCCGGATACCGACACGAAATGTTTCTTACATTAAAACCTGTTTTCGATAAAAAAACATTTATGAAACACCCTCTGTTAAGTATATCCATGCCGTTTCCAGAATGTCGCGATCATCAAACACGATCTACGCAAAGAACGGGCGAGGCGACCTCGCGCCTACAATTGATCACGCGGATTTATGAACGCACTGCATAAGTCCTAATTATGCAATTTTTGCCGATTACAGCAATTGTTGCATACCATAACTATAATTTTTGCATATTGGTAGTAGAAAATGAATTACAAACAAATTCCCATTAAGCCATGGAGACAGTTTTCAGAAAAGCGTAAATACTGACGCGCTGTTTGATAAGCTAAGTGTATGTCTACGTTCTAAATGATTGACATCAAAAATATAATCGCTATTTTAAGGCATTTACAGAAATATAGCACGTTTTTAAGAGAATTGGCACGAATTTTGCTTTATAATTTTGATTTATAGTGATTTAATTCATGTTGTTTTAATAAAGTAGCAACTTGGGTTAATAAACATTTGATATTAAACTGCGATAATTGGAATATGGCACCGCAAACCTATGGCTTTAGAGAAAAAACGATTCCGAGGGGAGGAGAGATGGCACTGTCCGAAACGCCGTTAGTAAGAGAGAAGTTGCATGGAAATTACGATCACATTGTCGGTGAGAGTACAGTGCATCTTGAAGTCCTAAAAAGTATTGACACATTCGCAAATTCTTCTAAAATCGTGCTTATTTCTGGCGAGACAGGAACAGGTAAAGAGTTGGTCGCGCGTGCTTTACACGCCCAGAGTCCTCACGCAACGCACGCCATGGTTCCCGTGAACTGCGCAGGAATTGCAGAGAATCTGATCGAAAGTGAACTCTTTGGACATGAGAAGGGCGCGTTTACCGGTGCAGATCAGCAACACATCGGGCTATTTGAAACCGCATCGGGTGGCACACTATTCTTTGACGAAATTGCGGAACTTCCGATGCGCCTACAATCGAAGTTGTTGCGGGTACTTCAGGAGAACAAGATTCGCCGCTTGGGCGGGACAAAACAGATTCCAGTGAGAGCACGCGTTTTGGCAGCGACGAATATCAACCTTATAGAAGCGGTTGCAGCAGGCAGGTTTCGCCGAGATCTCTATGAGCGATTAAAATCCCTTCATATCCGGCTGCCGGCGTTACGGGAGCGACACGAAGACATCCCGGCGTTGGCAAAATACTTTTTGGCAAAGGAAAACAACTGTTCCAGTCAAAAGGTAGTGGATATAAATCCAGAAGTTCTCTCGTTATTTGATACCTACAGTTGGCCTGGGAATATCCGGGAGTTAGAAGGTGTCATCGGTCATGCCGTCCTCTTAGCGGAAGAGAGTGAAATCTTACCGCACCACTTACCACAAGACTTGCGGACACCTCAGGTCCACCCATTGCCGTTGACGGATGCAACAGCCGCAGCCAGCCCTAACGCTGCGGAATGTTTTGTGTTGCCCTTTCCGATGGGTACAACCTTGAAAGAGATAGAGAAGTCAGCGATTTTGACGACTTTGGCGCGAGAGAATGGGAATAGGTCAAAAACGGCAGTGGTTTTGGGGGTTAGCCGAACCACCTTGCGCAACAAGTTACACGCCTATGCGCAAGAAGAATAGGACGTTAGGGACTTCTGTGTAAACGCGCCTACAGCGGAAAGGTTTGCTTGATCCATGACATCCGTTCGTCTTTCTCAGGAAACTGGGTCTTATGATGCTCAGTATTTGATCCAAAATCACGCGCGTGGTGTATCAACTGGACAGATTCTTTTCAGTTTAGTGGTAAAAATCTGTCCAACTGGACAGATTCTTTCCAGTAGAAAAATGGTGATATCCTGTCACAGTGCGGTTTCTCATATTGGCATAATACTTGCTACTATAGAATATGAGCTTGACACAAAACCGAAGACTAAATCTTCCTGCGTTGCAACTTTTTTGTTTGACGATAACACCGACACATGCTACATTTATGCATGTTTCTTGTTGTCGTCGTAAATGTTTTGAAGTGGCTACCTCTAAAGTATTTGAGGTGCGCCGAGGGTGTCGTTACCACCCATCGGCGCGGCACTGCCATACCGATACTATAACAATGCTAACCTAATTGTAGCATAGGATGGATGCATTTTGTGAGTCTTTTAGGTTAGTACCTTATATCAGAATACAGAGGATTGCCAGGGTTTGCTTATCAAGCCCCCAAGCCTCCTAATTGAAACAGGACACATCAATGTCTATAAGACTTAAGAGAAATAAAGATTTATGCAGAATATACTTTTAGACAAACTTAAGCTGATATTTATCAATCATTAACGTGAGTTTGATAAATACTCAGGACAGACGCATTTTGTCTTAAAGTCCCTGATAAGGGAGATTTAGGGGTTAGATTCCTAAAAGTGCCTCTTTTTGGATGAATATATTGCTTTTTGGCGCAATGTGCGTCCGCTTGCCTTCTAATACTTTTTTCAAATTGGCGTAATCATTTAGAAGGAGTGAATCGTTGGATAAATAGTTATTCGCTATTTAACTAATGTGACTAAAGTTTGGACAATTTCGTTCAAATTTGGACATCGTTTTCAAAGCATCTCTGATTTTTCTGAATGTTTCTCACACAAATCCAACTCGCAAAAAAAATAAACGCCACGGCACTAAAGAGCAGCCCCAGAGGGGCGGAATGTCTATAGAAACAGCCTACCAAGTCCTAAGCCCTGTAGGGGCGATATGTGTATCGTCTTAAAACTGTCCAAACTATAGTAATGTGACGAGATAGTTTTGTAATGGCAGTCTCCGATATTTTTTAAGGGTGCGCCGAGGGTGGTAGTGACACCGGTCGGCGCAGTGCTGCCATAATCCATCTATGACAGCACTAACCTAATTGTAGCATAAAGGCGTTTGATTTTGTGAGACTTTTAGGTTAGCATCTTTAATATAGGAGATACTTGGATGTTCAAACGAAAATGGTACTGGGCACCTACTGCAGTTGCTTTTCTCTGTATCAGCGGAATTGTCCTCTTCTTAAAGCCAAAAACTGAAACTCAAGAACCCATAAAAATCTATAAAGCGGTAACACCAGACCCCAAAACGAGCCCAACAAAGGAAATTGGTAAGGAAGAAACAGGCATCACTCCGTTGCACAACCACGACCACAGCCACGGGCATTCCCACGAGCACGGGCATTCTCATGGGGCTGTCCCGCATTTCCACTCGGAGGAAACGAATATCAGCAGTAGCGGATATGACTGGCGAGACGATGGCGTATCTGATGTTACACTTCCAAAGAGCGATCCGTGGAAACAAGTCCAGCCAGAGAGTCAAACTGCTGATACTGCTGATGATACATATCCACCCCGAGACTGGTATAAAACCAAAGACCCCGAATTGCACGCCGAGTATTTTTACGCCCAACTTCTCAAGCAATTTGGGGACATTCCAGAAGTTCATATCGTTGGCGAACACAATTTAAACGTTGCAAAAGGTGTCCCGCAAACTCTTGGTGATATTGAAGCCTATCTTGAGGCAAATTATTATCTCTTTCCGAATGAGAAAAATAAAAAAGCGATCGAAGACTTTCAGGAGATAAAAGCATCAGGGGCAACAATGAGCTCTGAATAAAGGAGATCTCATGAACACTCACAACTTTTTTCGTTTCTTTTTGATGCTTACAGTTTTCGTCAGTTTACTCTCTTTTTGGGGATGCGGCGACAGAGAAGACGACCCCGTCAATCCAACAGGTCCTCTTATATCGGGAGAATTCAAATGGCCCCCCGGAACCACAGGTGAAGCGTGGGAACTCACAGATGCGGATGTCGCTGAGTTGTTAGCACTAAACCCACCGCCAGATTGGCCCAAGACAGAAAATCCCGAGTTGCGCCAAAAATATGATTTCGCCCAACTTCTCAAGCAGTTTGGGGACATTCCAGAGCTCCGCTACATTATAGTATTTGACCTAAAACCCAAGGATAATATCACACTCGAGCAAGCCATCGCTTATTCTGAAGCCATGTACCGCCTCTTCCCAAATGAAGAAAACCTAAAAGCACTGCGAGACATCCGCGCATTGCCACCCGATCTGTATCTACCGCCACAAGACGAACCTAAAAATGAACTCGAAGCATGGATGCGGAAGGATCCTGAGGGATTCATAGAGTCCCAGCGATTATTATTTGTGGAAAAATACGGAGACATCCCAGAGGTCCACACTTATCTGAATCTCCAACGAAAACAATTGCTGGGAGAAATACTCACAGATGCCGAACGTCAGGAAATGCAAGCTGCACTTTCACATCTTCGGCAACTTCGAGAACAGGATGAGAATAAACAGGATGATAATGATAACTAAAACTCGCGAGGCTTTTTTACTGTGCAGATGGGTTGATTCTTCTCTCTAAAAGTGAGTGGACCTATCTCAGACGCTGGCGCATGCCAGCAAATTTACCAAAGGTGAAAAGGTAAAAGAATCAAAAAATCGCATGCGGACTGTCTGCATGCGGTGCGTTCATTTTACCGTTCACTATTTATTTTATCTTATAAGGAGAACAAATGTTTAAAAAAATATTGGGAGGCTTTTCCGTCCTCCTCTTTGTATTTGCTTTTGTAATGCCTTTACTGGTTACCACCAGCACTGCCTATTCGACCCCTAATAAGAGAGTTTTTTATCGCTGCGAGGTTACCACGGTCTGCCCTGATGGAACAGTTCTTTCGAGGTATACTGAATGGCGAAGCATGTTAGTAACCGACAGCAATCATCCACCTGATGGGGAATTTTGCTACGATACGGGCCAGGGGATACAATGTGACCCTGTGCACACAGATCATGGGACCTCCATTGTTTTCAACCAGGGTCTTACAAAGATCACCAGATATGCTTCTGCAAGGGCCTGTCGTTAATTCGTTAGAAACTGACTGATGCTTGCGTCAGTATATGGCAAAATAGATCGTCAATACTGACAAAAGTCCAAAGGGAAATGTAGTTGCGCTACATTGCTACTACGTTTCCCTATTTCCAATATGACAAACCATGTCTCCAAAACCCTTAAAACTTACTGAAACACCCCGCTGGACGGGAGAAACTCTCATTCTCAACGTTAAGACAATACCTCCGCTTAGAGAAACATTTTTAGCAATCCCACTCGTGGCCCAGGCGCACAGCAAATTGCACCACATTTGCAGTTTGCTGATCTTTTGTTGCTCTTCACCCCAACTAAGACATTCTTAGGTTGCGTTTAGATTTTCTAAGTTTTTGGTAGGCTCTGAATTATGAATACTGAAAAAACAGATGAAACTCAAGACCTACCGGTGATGATCAGCGATGCCGCGTGGCAAAGCATCTTGCCGTTTCTTAAAGCCTCCGAACGTCTACGTTGGTAACCCTGAAGACTGTAGACGTTTCTTGTCAGTTATCGTCTGGATAACAAAGCAAAGTGCACCTTGGCGTGCTTTGCCGAAAGTCTACGGGTATTGCAATAGCATCTATCGCCGCTTTGGACACTGGTGTGATGCGGGTATCTTTGAAAACTTCATGAACATTTTCATGAGGCGGGTGAAATCTACGCCCTCCTCATTGATTCGACAATCGTGGACGCACATTAAAACATCAAGTAATAATCATTTTCATGGAGGTGTCATTCTGTATTATGATGATAACATGCACTTGTCAAGTGCTTATTATATGCCGAGCATCGGTTGGCAGAGTTTGTCCGTTCGGCTTTACTTTCTTGAGGACCTTCCCGATATTTTCGTGCCGATCTATTCAGCAAACGGAGATGATATTGCTTCCGTTAAAGTTTGGGAGATCCACTATCCGCCGGACATCAAAACAGACGAGAAATATCTCACAACGCAACCAGAGCCAACACAATGAAAAAACAAAACGTTTAGGAGCAGGCGTGAGGGACTTCTGTGTAAACGCGCCTACAGCAGAAAGATTTGCTTGATCCAGGACATCCGTCCGTCTTTCTCAGGAAATTGGGTCTTATGCTGCTCAGTATTCAATCCAAAATCATGCGCGTGGTATATCAAGTGGACAGATTCTTTCCAGTTCAGTGGTAAAAATCTGTCCAACTGGACAGAATATTTCCAGTAGAAAAATGGTGAGATCCTGTTACAGTGCGGTTTCTCATATTGGCATGATACTTGCTAATATCTATTATGTAGGTAACACCTCACGGAGATAGATGGTTTCCGCGTCCTTTCCGATAGGCATCCATCAATCCCCGTCAGGAATAACTCACAAGGAGGTCTTGTATGTTCCGTGATATTCTCTTAAGCAGAGCGATTCTCGCTGGATTTGTTTTCTTTGTGCTGATCGTCAGCGGAAGCCTATTCTATAATTGGCACGTCCGACGCACCACTGAAGTTAAGTTTCAACGCAGTGAACGATTGTCGCAGAGACTTGAAAAACAGAACAAGACAGGCGCCGCAAAAACGGTGAAAGTCCCGGAAAACACCGAGACACCCAGTTTTGTAGACACGCACGATGAAACTGAGGCTTTACCTCACGAGACCGAGACACCTGATATAGCGGATGCCTTATTACCAGATGATATGGTTTCAGAAGCAGAACAAGTTTCAGAGAATGTTCCCGTCTCGCCGTTTGGCTTTGGCCCCTATCCTAAAGTGCCAGTAGATTACTTCGGTGTCCCTATTTGGAACCAAGATCCTGATATTTTATCAGACTTTCCAAATGAAGCAGCTAAAAATATTGAACTCATAGATAGAGTTCTCGTTAAATTGTGGCAGCAAGGGGACAGACTCATTGTCGGTGGGAGTACCCACAAAGGCAAGATCTATCCACACTATGACAATGTTATCTATGTCGAGTGGGAAGAATCTGTACTTCCAAACGGTGATCCCTATCTTTCGGTAAGCTCAATACTAACAGGGGCAGAGGAAGGCCCCGCCGCTGAAGATATTATCACAGGCAATATCCCTCCAAACTTCACAATCATTGACTTTGATGATGCTGGTTTTGAGCCCTATCAATTCCTAAATCTTGAAGGTGAAGGATATTAGAAGAATGCAACCGAAAAAAGGCTGCTATAAAGGAGAAAAAATGTCCATTAGATTTTTGAATGTTTTATCCATTGTTTGCTTAGTCAGTATGTCTCTAACAATTTCGCCGCCTAGCTCAGGAGATCACTCAATCGGTTACGGTCAGAGCGTTTTCGCCAGTGCAGATTGTGCGGAAGGTGAAAGATACCAAGGGGCACACATCTATACAGTGCATAGTGCAAGTGCCCAGGCACGTTCAAACATGCTCAACGATATGGGAGACTATAACTCAGGATGGTATGCAGCTGGTGCAACGGTTGTAGAGACAGACACTGTAGCAGATTATTACTCAGGAAAAACCAACAAAACTGCTTATGAAGAAGAATTGTACGAACAGTCACCCGGTGAGGTTTCTGGTAACGGTTCCGCGGATAGTTATATCTATGGCGTTGGTTGCGTTGATACTGCTTCCGATGAGAGTAATTACGATGAAGGCTCTTATTAAAATACCAACCAATTAGAGTTGACAACAATAAGCAAAAATAAATAGGACTTACGCAACGCACAATGAATTGCGTGATTACGGGACACAGTGTTTCTGAGAAACACACGTCCTTCAAAGGTATGCCTATTTGTAGTCAGAAAATTTATCGTCTGTCTGCGTAAGTCCTAGTATTATGGGATCGTTGCTATACAGATACTGCTGCTATAAGTCTGAAGGTGACTTATATGGGATAATCCACTTTCCGAATTGGACCCCTAAATCCCCTTATCAGGGGGATTTTAAGGCAGAATGCGTAGGTCCTATTAAGACTACTCTAAATCTGTAAGTGCCGTCAGATGCCAATTTGGGTCTTCTAACGCCTCGTAAACGACACCGCCCTCTACCCTATCAGGCATCGGAAGCCCTAACAAATAGCAGAGCGTCGGTGCGACATCCACGACACGGACCTGCCGTTCTAATGCAACGCCTTCGCGAACCCCCGCACCCGATAACAGGAATGTAGAGTGCTGTCCACCAATCCCGAAGCTTACCGAGGGCAGCTGCTTCCCGTGCGCGCCATCAAACTCAGGACGCAACGCGTAGACGACATCGCCGACCAACTCGCCGTGCAGATTGAACATCTCAGCATCGGCACGTGTGACGGCTAACGTGAACGGATGCTGTCCGGTTTTCTCGTCTTTGTAAGTATGGAGTGCTGCAATAAGTTCACGTTGTGTTGCTTCATAATCTTCAGGCGCGACAATACCATCCGGCTCACGTCCTGCCAAGTTGATAAAGATATGTACCAAGCCGACGTTGACCGCACGCGTTTTCGTCCAATCTATCTTTCCATTTGCATCTCTGACGATAAATCCGGTTTCTTCCAAGACCTGCTCGATATCGACAGCACGGAATTGGTTCGGTGTGCCACCGTGGTCGGAACAAACCAGGATAACCGTCTCCTCGTCTGCGAGTTCCATCAACTGTCCGATCATCCGATCAACGGATTCGTAGGTGCGGCGTAATCCTTCACGGCATCGGTGGATGGTCTCAGGCGATGCGCCGCTAATTTCATCTGCTTGACTGAGGAAGAAGTGGCTGGCATAGTCCGGCGCGTGGCTCTCAACCATCAAAACGTCCCAATCGTTGTTCTGCGCGAGGTGTGTCGCGACATCTGCGAGACGCTGGTGGTGGTAATCCAAGACTTCAAAATAGGTGTCGTCGTCCATCTGTCCGAGTGCGTCGCGAGCAGGATTTTGCAAGAACGAACCGATGTCCTTGTCAATTGTGGCGGCGACTGTATCGGGAACCGTATAACCCTCTCGGGGCCAAATTTGCGGGACGAAGAGTTCAAACGCGTCTGCTGTCGGTGTGAGTGATACAAGTTTCATGCGGACGTAACCTTCTACCTCACTACCGTCAATCTCAAAATTGTCCAGCCACCAATCGCTCCATTCACCGACACCGAGATCCGCAACAGCGTCATCGCCGGAACAGCTTCGGCAGATCCGTATCCGATCGTAGCCGCTATCACCTGAAGCGTAGACGAGTCCATAAAACGGTTTCGGAACCCGTGTGCTGTCGGAACCATCGCCTTTAACATGAACAGACGGCATCACATCTTCTCTGCCGCGTGCCAACGGATGGATCGTGAGTTCGACCACTTGAGCAGGTTTTTTGGAATCGGGCAACGCCTCCCATTCCCCATCTTCAATAGGTTTAAGAGTGACCGGATCGATGTTACGGACCTTCTGGAGCGCGCTTGGGTCTAACGTCTCTGGGTCGCGTTGTCCGCCGATGGGACGCGGTGCCCATTTCCCACCGACGAAGAGATGATAGCCAGCAACCTGATGGTGATTGGAGACACCCGGTCCTGTGCCTTCCACTTGAATACCTGTTTTGACGGTGGGGGGCCAAGACATTTCCCACTTCACTAAAATCGGTTTCCCGCCTGCGCGTTCCACGAGGTTCCATAAGTATTCGGACTGACACAAACCGGTGTTGATCCCCCAAACCGTTTTATCGAGGCGTTCCCCGACAGCACGGATATTAAAATCCATGACTTTATGTGTGCCGGGCCATGAACCGGTAGAGAGTGCTGTCCAGCCGGGAGGTGTTAGCGTCGGAAACACGCCAATCATCGGACGATAGACCCCTGTCTGGAGTAGTTTCGCCATACTCGGTGCGTGTCCCCAATCAATCATATTTTTAACCAGTTCCATGCTCGCACCGTCCATCCCGACAATAATTGCCCGTTTGGCAGGGGCACGCTGTGTTCGCATACTTTGCATAAAGTCTCCTTTTACGTTGTATTACAAAAACCACTATAGGTGTCAATTTAGTATATAGATTATGGAATCCGTTGAATATAGATGTCTTCGTCTGAACCGCGTGCATCGCCCCAGACGATGATTGCAGCGTTGGTGTTTGTTGAGATGGCTTGCGGCGTGATTTGTGAGTTCGGCGCGCTACAGACAGGGATACCGTCCTTATGCCACTGCGGTTTGCCGTCAGCATCAAGGCGTTGCGCATAGATCGCATCCTCGGTTGAGTCTCCGAAGTCCTCTCGGTAATCGAGCCAATAGACGATAGCACCCGCGTCATCTGTCGGAACGAGTTGCGGCAGCCGTTGCACGCCGCCCTCGGTACAGACAGGAATACCGCTTTTCTCGGAGTCTGAATCTTCACGATGCCAGAGTACTTCGCCATTTGCGTTGATGCGTTGTGCATAGATGTCGGCGAAAATGTCTCGTTCGTCCCACCATGTGACGATGAAACCGCCGTGTCCGTCTCGGATACAGTCCGGTTGTTGTTGATTGACTTGGAGATCGCAGACCAGGATGCCGTCCACTGCCCACAAGGTGTCGCCATTTGCCGTGATGCGCTGCGCGTATAGCTGCGCGCGTGTATAAAAGTTCGGATCGTTCCGGTAGTCTGACCAGACGAAGAACACACCTCCATTTTCATCACTCACTGCGACCGGTGCACCTTGATTACCGACTGCCGTGCAGATCGGAATAGGCGCGCCTTCCGCGCCATCACCTGAATTCCACATCGGTTTCCCGTCTGCTGAGAGGCGTTGTGCGAAGATGTTCCAATCCGGCGTACTGATGTCCCACCATGCAAAAATCGCACCGCCTTCACCATCGGCAATGAGGACCGGATCATATTGGTCGCCTTCACCGCGATAGACCGGCACACCGTTCGCTTCCCATAGCGGTTTTCCGCTCGCGTCGATTCTTTGGGCATAAATATCTTGGTTTCCGTTTCGCCAGTCCTCCCAGACAACAATCACGCCACCTTTATTGTCGGCGATAGCGTTCAGATCATCTTGCAATGTGGGGTGTGTGCAGACAGGCATCCCTTCAGGATTCCACAGTTTATTGCCGTTTGCATCGATACGTTGTGCATAGCTATCCTGATTCCCGTGTCGTGTGTCACCCCATACAAGGATAGCACCGCCTGCTGTATCGCTAACCATCAGGGGCCAACTCTGTGATGAAGGCAGATCACAGATCGGGATACCGTCGGCGTTCCAGCGCATATCGCCTGTAGCACTGACGCGCTGCGCAAAAACATCACGATTCGCATGCCGCGCGTCGCTCCATGCGACAATCGCACCGTCTTCACCATCGGTAATGAGGGCAGGGAACCGTTGTTCATTTTCTGCTGTGCATAACGGAAGGTTCTCTGTTGCCGAAGATGACCATTCCGCGCGTGCAAATGCGATGACAATAAACACAGAGAGGGTTATGAGAACGAGGCATATTGAGGATTGCAGGAGAGAGCCACGAATTGAAATGTCTTTGAAACGCCGCACGCGTACGCCTCCTTCACCGCCAAGCGGAATTCACGCTATAGAAGCAGACTGAGTTCGCAAAAATCTGTGAGTCTATATGAGAAGTTCATCTCCGATTGGGAAAAATTGGTCTGCGATCTGTTGCAAATCCATGGAGGTGTTGTGTTCAAAAGCGACGACTTCGACCCGTTTATCCTGTTGTTTAATGAGTTCGGCGAGCGGGCAGAAATCGCCATCACCACTTGCTAAGATGACGACATCCAGGGAACCGAGCATTGAAACAACATCGACAGCGATACCGACATCCCAATCACCTTTTGCGGAACCGTCACCACGTAAGCGTAAATCTTTACTTTTAATCGTATATCCATTGTGTTCGAGAAGTGACAGGAAGCTGGATTGATTGATTTCCGGTATCTGGACGACATAGGCATAAGCGACCATAAGGTAGCGCGGACCGACGATGAGATCGAGGAGTTTGATATAATCGACTCTTCTGCCGAACCGGTCTTTCGCGGCGTAGAACATATTTTGGACATCCACAAAAACACCGACACGGGGTTGCTCGGAAGTCATCGGATACCCCGTTTCACCTTCACTGGGTTGCGGTGTATCCAAATAGGTAAGGGTTTGCCGAATTTGCGCCAGTGCACCGCGCGCCGTCTGATGACAACCTTCTAACACATCGAAGTAGTTATCTAAACTGGTCTGGAATTCTTCGATCTCTTGGTGCCCCTTATAAATTGCCTCCTCAACTAATTTGAGGTCCGCAGAGAATCCCTCTTTTGCTGCCCGAATCTGGTCGTATCCCTTCAACTGTTCCGTTAGCCGTTCTTTTTCTGCAAGGAGATGCTCACGCTCCGCAGCGAGTTGCTGTAGTTCGGCACGGGTTTCGGTATGTTGTGCGACTTGTTCATGAAGTCTTTCGTTTTCTTGTTCGAGTTCCTTCAAACGTTTTTCATTATTCTGGTACGCATCCGCTTTGGTCTTCAGTCCTTTATTCTCTTCTAAGAGAAACGCGCGTTGTTGGTTTAATCGGTTATGCTGCTTTTCGAGTGAAACATAGTTCGCTCTCGAGTCGGCTAATTGGCGTTCGAGTTGCTCAAATTCTTGGTCTGAATGTGCCGACGGCTGGCTCTCTGCTTCTAAGTTGTCGGTATCTTGAACTGCAATTGTTTCTGATTGTTCACGATTTATGAGGTTTTCGTATCCGTTTGTGTATCCAACTTTTATAGATTCATAAGTTGTATTGAGGAGTTTATAACCGTGTTCGACGACGGCTGTGCGTTGGTCGGTGAGAAGTGCCCATACAATTTCGGCAAAATCACCGGATTCTATGAGGATATCAGACGTTCTAAAAAACGTTTCGATTTCGGAGACCTCCATATAGCCGACGCGCGAGATTGCCGCTTCTGCCTTCTCACTTAGAAACCGGCTCGCCAATTCTGTGGTGGACGGTTCTCCGTTATATGTTTCTGGTTTCGGTGCGTGGGTGTCGTCGTTTTCATCTGTCGGAATCGTGTCGCTATCTACCGCCAAAAATGCGTCGGTTAGATTCGCTAATAACTCTCGCCTCGATAAGGCATAAAGTCTGTCTACGTCAGGGATGATACCCGTAGAAACGCTCAACTGGAAAATCTCTCTCTCATCTAAAAGCAGGTCGAGAAACCAGGTAAGTTGATCACGATGTATGTGCGATTTTAAATGTGGGTGTGACATTATTGTGCTCCGAAGAATAGCGTCTAATTAAATTTTGATGATTTTCTCCCGTCCCGTCTGTACACGGCGTGTTGCGTTACGCGTATCGACAACGGATTGGGCATGTTTGACGAGCCAATTATAGTCTATGGCACCGTGATCGGTCAGAATTACAACACAATCGGCACTTTCTACCAAATCGGCTGTCAACGTTTTTGAATGGTAGGTCATTTTGTTGTCAAGAGACAAATTTGATACGTACGGGTCATGATATACAAATTCCGCTTTTTTGTCAAGAATTAAACGTATGACGTCAAGTGCCGGTGATTCGCGAGTATCACTAACATCTTTTTTATAGGCGACACCCAAAATTAATAGTTTCGACCCGTTAAGGGCTTTACGTTGGAGATTTAAAGCGTGGCTAATTTTCTCGACGACGTATTTAGGCATTTCGTTATTAATTTCGCTGGCGAGTTCAATGAATCTGGCATGATATTGATATTTCTGTGCTTTCCATGAGAGATAGTGCGGATCGACTGGGATACAGTGACCACCCGTACCGGGCCCTGGATAAAAGGGCATGAATCCGAACGGTTTCGTCGCAGCAGCGTCAATAATTTCCCACACATCTAAACCCATCCGATCACAGATCAACGCAACTTCGTTGATGAGTCCGATATTGACGCTCCGGAACGTATTTTCGAGAAGTTTTACCATTTCCGCCGTTCGAGATGAGGAGACCGTGTGTATTTTGTTGATGAACTGCGCGTAAAAGGTTTTAGCAACCTCGGTACAGTTCGGTGTAACACCGCCGATAATCTTTGCGGTGTTTGTGACGTAGTAGGTGCTATTTCCGGGTTCAATGCGTTCCGGTGAATACGCGAGATAAAAATCGCGTCCGACTTCTAACCTTCGAATCGGCGCGTTTTTATTTGCATGCGTGTTAAGTATAGGGAGTAAAAATTCTTCGGTCGTGCCGGGATAGGTCGTACTTTCGAGGACTATCAACTGTTCGGAGTGGAGGTGTTCAGCAACCTGCTCCGCTGCAGCAACGATATACTGCATATCGGGTGTGCGATCCTCACGCAACGGGGTCGGCACACAAATGTTAACTGTGTTTAAGTCTTCAAGGACACTGAAGTCTGTGGTTACCTGAATTTGTCCGGACGTAATCAAGGGCGCGAGCACTGCATTCGGGACATCTGGTACGTCGGAGATCCCCTGTTTCAACTGCTCTATTTTTTTCGGGCAGATATCAATGCCTGTGGTTCGGAATCCCGCATTCGCAACGGCGACCATAAGTGGCAGTCCAACATAACCGAGTCCAATGACCCCCGCGTGAGCCGTGCGGTTTTCTATTTTTTTAAGTATCATTTTTTAGTAGCCAGCGTGTCGCTGCATAGAGGTTCGTGAAAATTTTTTCAGGACGGTACTTAGAGGAACGCGCGAGCCCTTCATCCCCTGTACGCCAACTGCGGTTCCCGAGAGCGTCTGTATCTGATCGTTGAAAAGGTGCAGCCTTAATGTAATTTTGGTAACTTTTCTTGCCGTGTCCAGTTAATACAAGGAATGTTGAGGTTCCGGCACGCTGTCCCGCCTCGATGTCTGTCGTTGAATCTCCAATCAAATAGGCGTTTGGCAGTTCAATATTGTGTTCGCGAGCAGCACGTATAAGCATACCGGGTTTCGGTTTTCGACACTTACATCCTGCCTCAGGGTGATGAGGACAGTAATAAATGCTGTCAATTGAGCCACCTGTGTTCCGAATGTCAACGACCATGCGGGAGTGGATATCCTTCAGGTTAGTTTCCGAAAAGAGTCCCCTGCCGATCCCCGCTTGATTGGTTACCACAATAACACGGTAACCGTTTCCTGTTAGGTCCCGGAGTGCTTTCAGTGCGTTCGGAATGAAGTCAAATTCTTCCCACGTGCGGACGTAGCCCCAATCTGGTGGATTCCGATTAATAACGCCATCTCGATCAAGAAAAATAGTTTTCATCTGTCCGTTTTCTACGAGCCGTCGGCGATAAACGTTCCGTTTTCAATCGCGTTCAGCAGCTCCTTCGGTGTAACGGTCGCGCATCCTAATTTGCCGACGACGATCCCACCCGCGAGACTTGACAGGACTGCTGCACTGTAAAAATCAGCGTTCGCTGCGAGCGCAAGCGTGAAGACTGCCGCAACGGTATCCCCGGCACCTGTCACATCCGTCACGATGTTGGCATAGGGTGGCAGGTTTGCAACATGTAGGCTGCCGTCAGTCTTGCGTTGAAAGAGGGACATCCCCTCTGCGTCGCGTGTAATTAACAACGCCTTGAGGGATAGCCGATTTAAAATCTTCTCACCGACAGTGTGGAGCTGTGAAACATCGGTGATTTCTTCACAGATAGCTGCACACGCCTCCTTGTAGTTCGGTGTGATCGCTGTCACGTTTTTATACGACCAGAAGTTATTTTGCTTCGGGTCAACGATAACCGGTATATTGTGCGGCTGGGCATGTTTCATCACTTCCGAGATAAGATGCGCGTTGATCACGCCTTTATCGTAATCCGAGAAGATGATTGCGTCGCTGTCCGGCAACTCAGAGACGACAATATCCAATAGGTGTCTCCGCATCGCTATAGAGATTTCCTGTCTGGATTCTCTGTCAATCCGAAGGAGATGATGCCCCGAATCTCGCTCACGACTGGTAAAATTCGTAGGATTGGCGCGGGCAATCACGCGTGTTTTTGTGCTCGTCGGTCGCTCCGAATCTACGCAGATGCCAGTCGTGCTTAGATTCATTTCGGTGAGCATCTGGACTAACTTTTCGCCGTCCCTGTCTTTTCCGATAACACCGACCAAGATTGCGTTGCCACCTAAACTTGCGATATTTTCTGCGACATTCGCTGCGCCGCCGCATCCGGTCTTTTCTGTTTCGGCTTCAAATACAGGTACAGGGGCTTCAGGCGAAATTCGGTTTATATCCCCCCAGATATATGCGTCCACGATGACATCGCCGATAACGATGACCCGTTTGCCTTGAAGTTGTGCAAAAGTAGTTTTTAAGTTCACAACACTATATTAGCACAAATCCATGGTTAAATCAACAAACATTCTTGGTGACACATTTATAGTGAAGGAATCAGAGCAGTCTACAACTAATGTAGTATAATGTGTAGGGCTTACACATTCTCTCTTAAAGTCCCTTATCCCGCTGATAAGGCGGTTTAAAGAACAAAAATTACCGCTTTTTGCATCTAAATGTCCGATATTTTCCCAGTTTGCGCCCATCCTATGATTGTAGGAGGCATTAAGGCAATGCGAATGAAAGTAACTATCAGTATCATTATTATTCTTGCTATCGGATTCATTGGGTTTCAAGTGTTAAAAGTCCGATCACTTGACAGAGAAGAGGCACAATTAATAATCAAGGTGGTTAAGCCAGACGACAGGCAAATCACTATGCTTCCATTTGTTGAGCGGACCTCTAAAACAGCAACAAAAACAGAAAAAAAAGAGACAAATATGAAATCTCCTGAGATAGGAACACCATCTGTGCCACAGAGCGTGCCTACGGCTCAGAGCGACGATGCGGAGATTAGAGAATTTCAAGCATGGCTCCCTTCAGTCTTTGATCAGAAGACTGAAGGGCCTGTTGAGGAAACAGAACAAGTGGATATCAATGCTGAAGATGATGAAATTGATTACGATTTGGAGAAATCTGTGATCGAATCTGTTATTCAAGAGCAGTGGGAAAAGGGGCTTGAAGCTTACGATATTCAAGGATATATGTCCGCGATATGGGAAGACAACTTTTTCTATGCCAGTGACATGGGTACACCGGATAATTCAGACGATGATATGATATTTCGGGGTGGACAAGAGGAGCGCGAAGGGACGTTGAACATTTTCAACGCAACTCAGAATATTGAACTGAATCTCTATAGGAATGGCGATATCGAATTCTTGAGCAACACGCTTGCTATGGCTGACTACGATTACGATCTTAGACTTGACTTCACACATAGTGGGCAATCCAATCCTTCAGGACGCATGATATTCATCTTGGAACTTCGAGAAAATGGAGAATGGCGGATCCTTGAGTGGTATGACTACGCCACGCCTGATCCATAGAAACTACGCATTAGCAACCCTCGAATTCATTTGCTTTTTTGCCAATTATCTGCTAAAATATTTCAGTGCTGAAAAAAAGAGTAAAGAGTTGGCATCTGAGAATCAACAAACAAACAAAATCTTCTCAAAAAGGTTGATAGTGGTTTTTCATGAACATATTTTCCCGATACCGACGGTTTTTTACAAGTAGCAACTGTCTCGTAAGACGTTCCGCTAACAGTTTTCTTATATTTCTGTTCATTTCGGGGTACCTGAGTCTCTCCGTTCTCGTTTTCGCAGAGGATCCTGCTACCGAGGAAGCGGTGGCTGAGACAGAAAACGCGCCAAACGACGCAGTACCGCCTGACCTGTCTACATATAAATTGGAAGTCGGTGATAACTTCGTTGTCACCGTAGACGGCTATCCAGAATATAGTAAAGAGCGGATTCCGGTGCCGGTCCAACAAGATGGCTATGTCTCTTATCCGCTTATTGGACTCATCAAGGTCACGGGACTCACAGTTTCCGAACTTGAGGCAGAGATGCAGTCCGCTTTCTCAAAACGCCTCCCAACAGCACGTGTGTTTGTAACGCTCATGCGACCGAAACGAACGATTCTCGTCTTCGGGGCGGTTGAACCGAAGGCACGCGGCAATTTGCACGTCTTTGAGATTGGACAAGTTTATCTACTCCAAGCACTTGCATCCGCTGGGATCAACTATGAACTCGCGGATCTCACCGATATTTCTATCTGGCGCGATGGAAAACTGTTCAAAAGGGTTAATTATCTTGAACTTATCAGTGCAGGCGGTCCCGATATTCCACTGAAAGATCATGATACCATATTCGTTCCTTCCGTTTTTCAGCAGCGTCCCGTGCGTGTCATAGGTGCGGTCGTTGCGCCCGGGACTTATCCGATAACTGAACCGAAAGTGCCTGCAACGCAAGCACTGAGACTCGCTGGCGGCTCCAGAGCCGATTTTGCGGATCTCCACAAATCCGAGATCATCACGAGCGAAAAACGTATTCTGGTGGATCTCACCACGGAAGACGTTGACGCAGTGCTTGGCCCCGGCGATACACTGTACGTGCCGTTGGCGGAAGCGAAAATAAGCGTTACCGGCGCAGTAGAGAAACCTGGACAATATGTCATTACGAAGCCTGTCCTTCTCGGACAAGCCATTGCTATAGCAGGCGGCTTCAACGAGGAACGGGCGAACCCGAAAAAATGCTTGCTGACCCGTGCTGATGGAACAGAAGAAGAGCTAAACTTCGATCAGGTACATTCGGATGTTTACTTGAACCCGAACGATCAACTCCGCGTCCGAGAAAGAACACGTTTAGACTGGCGCGTCATCACCTTCGCGACATCATTTGTGAATCTACTTGTTACCGTTCTAATTAGATACCGTTAACTATTGGACAGACGCGTAGAAGACGCATTTACCGAAGTAATAAAAAATACAACGAGGATACAGATGCCTGAGACAGCCGATCGGCACTATGAAGAAGTTAGAGAAATACGATTGTCAGACTATTTTTGGATGCTCTTTCGGAATAAATGGAGTGTCCTGCTCATTTTTCTCTTTTCTGTTTTCGCAGCGTTTCTCATAACCGACCTCACACCGCCAACTTACCAATCCGAGACTACAATTCGTGTTTTAGACGGTCAATCCGCCTCCTCCTTACTCTCGCAGTTACCGATACCGGGGTTATTCGGTGGAACATCTGTAAGTGCCTTCGCGGCGCAGCTCCAATCACGGGACCTTGTGATTACACCGGCAGTACGCCAACTCAGAGACGAAGGACTTCTGGATCCGTTACCTGTCCATCGCGGACGGTTTCTCGTCTGGTTTGCGGATGTGTTCGGTGTGAAACTTGATCAGAACGCAACCGAACAGGGCGAACTGACACCTACCGAGTGGGAAGATGCTTTCATAAAAACACTTATTGATGAGCAGTTACAGGTTGAAGAGTCACCAGATGGAAAAGTAATTACCGTCACCGTACAACAACCAAGTTCCGAGCGCGCCCAGAATCTCGCCAATAGAATCGCCACAGTCTTTCAGGCGGCTGTCGAAGCAGAAGCCGCTGAGAGAATGGAGTGGTGGCGGAAGCCGCTCCCACAAGAGATGCTAAATCAGACACAGGAGAGCCTTGCAAATGCCGATAAAGCGCTCTTCGCATTTCAGGAAAAACACCCGAAACTGACCCTAAACGCAGAAGGCGGAACACAAGCACAGATTATTCTGCAACTCCAAGTCGAAGAAAATGCAGTGATAAACTTGCTGGTTGGAACTGAATTGAGACTCGCGACCTATCGTGAAAAACTTGATGGACTCTCAGAAAAACTTATATCGGAAACGATCGCACGGAACCCCTCATACTCAAGGCTGCAAGATAATTTAAATCAATTTGAAATTGACAGGGCGGAACTGCTTGGTAAATACGATGAAACGCACCCTGAAGTGGTTGCTAAAGATAAGCAAATAGCGGAAACGAAAGCACGTCTCGATAACGAGGAGAAAGATGTAAAGAGTACAACATCTTCATATAACCCGCTTCATCAGGTATTTACAGAAAAGGTCAATGAGACGGAGGCAGCCGTTATTAGTCTTAAAGAACAAAAAAAAGAGATTACTGACAAAATTAACGCACATTTTGCGGAACTCCGTGACTGGTCTCCTGACCAATTAGAATTCTATCGCCTCAAGCGAGATGTCGAAATTTACAACGCTCAGGTCATCGCCTTAGAGACCAAAATGCGAGAAGCAGAGATTTTCGCACAATCGCGTTCGGAAAGTATCAAGGTGTTAGATAAGGCACGCGCACCAGAAGAACCCTTGAAACCCCGCCTAAAATTGAATCTCGCTTTAGGGGCGTTTGTCGGAATGCTGCTCGGTATGACGTTCGCTGTCGCCAAGAATTATTTCAAGGACACCTATCTCCGTTTAGAGGAGGCGGTTCGACAATTAGATGAACTCCCAGAATCGCCAAGTTTTCTCGGTGTGCTACCTTCTATCAAAAAACGCAGTGCCTATAGGCTTCCGCTAATGATGCATGATGCTCCCAATTCGAGGACTGCTGAGGCGTTCCGGGTCCTACAAGCCAAACTGCCGTTCCTGAACCCGGGTGCATCCGTGAAAACGATTCTCGTCACAAGTGCGACACGCGGCGAAGGCAAGAGTACCATCTCCTCGAACCTCGCCGTTGCACTCGCACAGAGAGGCAATAAAGTGCTACTCATAGATGCCGATATGCGTAGACCGTCGCAACACAACACGTTTCCGAGCGAGCAGCTTCTTCAAGAAGAGACAGACGCATCTGAACTACCTGTCGCACGCATCGACACACGTAAACCCGGATTGAGTGAAGCCATCATCCATCTCAACGCGGAAAACGCCGACGACGTACTTCAGGCAACAGTCAAACAGACCGGTATTCCTGATCTGGACCTCTTACCGAGCGGTACAGTTCCGCCGAACCCGATCGAGCTTCTCAACTCAGAAATGATGAACCAGTTGTTGGGACTCGCAAAGTCGGAGTATGATGTCATCGTTATCGACTCACCCCCGGTACGCGCCGTCGCTGATCCGATGATACTGGCGAACATTGTCGATGCCATCGTCTATGTCTTTGACATCACGAAAACCCGTCGATTTGATGTCCTTACGGGCATCCGACACTTGACAGAGGCTTTCCCGACGAAAAAGGTCGGCGTGGTCTGCAACATGATCAACCCGAAGCACGCGAAGTCTTATGGTTACTACAGTCGTCACGGCATCTACTACGGACTCGTAGATGAAGATAGTGAAACAGAATAATATATAGAACTTACGTATTTCCTCTTAAAGTCCCCTGATAAGGGGGATTTAGGGGGTTTAAAACCTACGACTTCATCTTCCCTAAACTCGCTGGTGGGCGCGATGTACCGACGAACCCGATGAGCACGATCATTGTTAAAATATAAGGTAGGCTGTTTAGCAATTGTCCCGGAATGTTCCATCGATTTGCGAGTTCTAAAGCGGTGGCGAACCCAAAAAGAAAGCACGCCGAGACACCGCTTAACGGTCGCCAGTTCCCGAAGATAACGGCAGCAAGTGCAAGGTAACCGCGTCCAGCTGTCATCCCCTTTGTAAAGTAATGGACTTCGGATGCCAGAAAACATCCACCTGCACCTGCTAAGAGTCCGCTTAACAGGATTCCGAGATACTGCCATTTTGCTCGGCTCAAGCTTAGTGCCGCAAGTGCTTCCGTTGATTCGCCTGCTGCACGTAAACGCAACCCCCACGGCGTTTTAAAGAGGAGGATGTGGCTTGCTACCATCAATACCGGTAGGAGATACACCATGAAGCTGTAGGAACCGATAAAGGGCAGCTGCCAGTGTGGAAGACCGTCTACCTGTTTGGATGTCGGTAAAAGGTACTCTGTAATCCCCAACGCCAAGATGTTGATACCGATCCCGGTGACAACCTGCTCGGCGTGGAACGTGACCGTCGCAATGGCATGTAACAGTGCCAATCCGACAGCAAAACCTATACCGACAAGCAATCCAAACCCTGTTGAACCGGAAACCTGTGTACCGACGACGTAACCGAATGCACCGATCAACATCATCCCTTCTAAGGCGAGGTTAATCACACCGGCGCGTTCCGAATAAATCCCGCCGAGTGCAGCGAACCCTAACGGGGTCGCCATTCGCAAAGTGGTTGGAATCAAATCAAGTATCATTCTTTTTTCGTGAGATGCCTTCTATACACACTAACCAGATAATCAGCATACCTTGACCCGCGAGGAATAGGCCACGCGGAATTCCTAACAAAATATCAATATCCAAAGCAACTTTGTTCAGTAATCCGAACAACACTGCCGCCGTCAAGATACCGAAAGGGTTGTTTCTGCCCAAGAGCGCGACCGCGATGCCGGTGAACCCCCAACCCGATGAAAAACTATCGAGATACCGATAGCGGTATCCCATGACTTCGGCGACACCGGCTAACCCCGCCGCTGCACCGCTCAACGCCATTACCCATACCGTTACAACCCGCGGGTTGATCCCGCCGTAAGAAGCAACGTCTCGCGCATTGCCGACCAGACGGAGTTCGTATCCCCAACGCGTGTATTGTAAAAAGATATAACAGAGCACGACGCACCCGCAGGCAATCAGAAAACTCGCATTTAATGGGTTGCTATCCGGTAGTGTCGGAACAAAAGACGCTAATCGGGGGAGTCGTGCCGTTTCATGGATCTGTCGGGTCTGCGGAATCATCTGTCCCGGTTCTTGGTAGATAGATGTGACGAGGTAGTTCATCAATGCGAAAGCGATGAAGTTCATCATGATTGTGTTAATAACTTCATGCGCGCCGTATCTCGCTTTTAAATAACCGGGGATAGCACCCCATACAGCACCGGCAATCATCGCTGCTGCTATACAGAGCGGAACCAGTAGGAGAGCAGGAAGGTCAATGTGCATGCCTGTCCACGCCGTAGCAAACGCTGCGACGTAGAGTTGTCCTTCGCAACCGATGTTGAACAGACCGCTTTTATAACCGATGGCGACAGCGAGTCCAGTAAAGATTAAAGGGGTCGCGTTGAACAGCACATAACCGAACTCGTCAAAACTTGAGAACCCACTCGAAAAAATGATGCTATAAAATTCTAACGCATTTTGTCCTCGCGCATGCACGACAATCCCACATAAAAGAAAGAATCCAAAGATCGCAAAAAGCGACGGCATGAAAGTAAGGAGCAGCTGCTTCGGGTGGGATGTTCTGCCTTGCAACAATGAGATGAGCAGTTTTCGGATATCCAAAAGTTCTCGGTTTCCCTGCTAAATTTGACAAAAATTCTCAGGACGTGTTATCATACAAGGGAGTGTGTCGACCTGTGATATGCCTGTTAGTATACCACAGATGTCGGATTAAAACAAACCGGAAATCTTTGAATCAATAAACGGTAACGAGGCGTCTGTCATGGAGAAAAAAATAACGCAATCCTCTCGTCATGAGATTAAGACGACCGATCTACCCGCTATCTTGGGTGGGACTCCGGTCTTTGAGACATCTCCTGACGCACCGTATCCGAAGTTAGACGAGTGGACACAGATCACAACGGAGGAGGCGGAGGTTGTTTATGAGATGACGCTTCGGAACGAACTCTCCGGCGCCTCTCCGACGGTTCAAGAATTTGAGCGCGTCTGGTGTGAACGCCACCAAACCCAATTCGCTGTGAGTCTTACCAACGGCACAGCTGCCTTACACAGCGCGATGTTTGGACTCGGTGTCGGTCCGGGAGATGAGGTTATCTGCCCGACTTATACGTGGATGGCTTCTATCACACCTGCGCTAACACTCATGGCGATACCCGTTTTCTGTGAGGTGGACCCGAAGACCCTACTTATTGATGTAGATGACGTGCGAAAACGTATTACGTCCAAAACCAAAGCAATTGTTGCGGTACACTTGTGGGGCAATGTCTGCGATATGGACGCACTGATGGTGCTCAGTGAAGAGACCGGTGTCCCTGTCATAGAGGATTGCTCACACGCACACGGTGCATCTTACAAAGGTGTACCGTGTGGTAGCATCGGACAGGTAGGCGCGTGGAGTCTGCAAGCCAATAAATCGATTAGCGGCGGTGAAGGTGGAATGCTTGCTACGAACGACGTGACGATTTTCGAGCGAGCATGTCTGCTCGGACAAGTGAATCGATCGCCTAATGTTGTCGGGGAAGCAGCGGAGAGACTGCAATACGCACATCTGCCTCCGATGGGATTGGGTGTAAAATTTCGGGCACATCCGCTCGCTATCGGTATCGCTTCCGTACAACTGAAAAAACTTGATGGACTCAACGCCAACCGTCGTGCTTATATCAAAGAGATTACCGACGGATTACATGAAATTCCTGGGGTTTCTCCGATTGAAAGGTATGAAGGGGCTGAACCGGCAGGATTCTACGGATTTCCTATCCGTTACCATCAGGAAGAGATGCATGGACTGCCCGCGCCCGCATTTGCGGAAGCACTCCGAAGGGAAGGCGTTTTGGCAAATAACAACCCGTATCCGCTGCTTGTTGGTGATGGTGTCCCGCTCTTTTCAGGCAGTCTGCCGACGAATAGTAATCCGTATCCACTTTTGCATACTTTGCCGCTCTTCACGCAAGGGCTTGATATCTATACGGGGGGGCGAGGGTCTCTCTGCACCACGGACATGGGCGGTACTTTTAAAGGCTATGCTGCTGGCGATCTACCTGTGACCGAAAAAGTGTGTTCACAGCTCATATTTTTACCACTCTTAACGACACCGGTGGTAGGTGCCGTCCCTCGGATTTTGACGGCTATCCGAAAAGTCTCTGAACAGAGTCGTTTGATAGTCGGTCAGGTAGGCTAAGATGTCAACAGAATTTTCAGCCCGAACCCGATCCAACAATATTCAGACGCTCAAGACTCAGAGATTCGATGTTTTAATCATCGGTGGCGGTATCGTCGGCGCGGGTCTAATTCGTGATCTGGCACTCAACGGGGGCATCAAAGTCGGGTTAATTGAGCAGGGCGATTTCGCGAATGGAACGAGCAGCGCGACCTCTCAACTCGTTCATGGTGGCTTTCGGTACCTCCTTAAACGTGATATTGACCTTGTCAAAAAATCACGTAAAGAACGTGAGATCCTCCGACGCATCGCACCGAATCTCGTCAAACCGATGCCGATAGCACTGCTCAATTACAGAGGCGACCCGTACCCTTTGACGGGCGTACAACTTGCTGCACATTACTACAATCGTCTCTTTAAAGCAGATGAAGCGGAAAAAACAGTGGTAATTCGCGATGGACAAAAAGTGAGACAGTTGGTGGGACCCATTGCCACTGATGGCTTAAAAGGGTGTGTCCTATTGTGGGATAGCACTGTTGATGACGCAAGATTAACGCTCGCCACTCTCAAGGATGCACACCGACACGGTGCTATCGTCGCAAATTATGTCCGTTTCCTCGATTTTGTCACGCAATCAGACACTGTTGCCGAGGACCAGATGTTCGGAATAACTGCTGAAGATGTCATTTCTGGACAAAGTTTTGGAATAACCGCCCGAAAAATTGTGTCAGCAACAGGACCTTGGAGCGACGAAGTATGGCGTAAAGACCCAAGCTACGATGGTGCACCGCGCCTGCTGACGGAAAAAGCGAAGGGCGTTCATCTCATTTTGCCACGATGCGGAAAACAGAACGACTCGGAAGCCTACGGTCTGATTGTCTGCACACGCTCGGAAAGGCAACGCAAACGCAATCCGCGTGTTATCTTTATTTTGCCGGGTGGATATGAGACCTCTATCGTCGGGACCACCGAGACGACTCCGAAGGAGGCGTTGGCATCCGTCCGTCCCTCAGCAGACGAGGCGACGTATCTGCTTTCGGAGACACAGCGGGTTTTTCCTGAAAAAACGCTCAATAGAGATGCAATCGTCGCCGCTTATGCCGGTACCCGTCCGCTCATCGCAGCGAACTTACACAAACGGGGACTCACAAGAACAGGTTTTGTGTCCAGAGAACACTTAATCACGGAGAGCCCCAGCGGCGTGATGTATCTATATGGCGGAAAACTCACCACGCACCGGCAGATGGCTGAGGAGACTGGAGACTATCTCGCAGCATTTTTGAACATCCCGCGTCACTGTAAGACCGATACCCGTCCGTTGTCTGACGCATCAGGGCAGGAACCGAACGGAAATAGGAATCACCACTTGCTACCGAACGCTGACGTGGAACGTCTCATTGAACGGTATGGCGATGGGTACCAGATGATTCAACGGTTTGTTAACGACGACGCGGCACTCGCTGAACCGGTATCTCCCGCGCTGCCGTTCACGAAAGCCGAACTCCTCTATGCCTATTGGGGAGAGATGGCGATGACACTCGACGATCTCCTCTGGCGGCGCACACGTATCGGTTGGACACGAGGTCAGGGACTTGACATCGCTCCGCAAATCGCACGATTTTTGGGTGAAAAATATAATTGGGATCAGGCGCGAATTGCAGCTGAAGTTGAGGCGTATCGGCAACATATTCGGTGGCTAAATTCTAATTTGTGAAGAGAGTTGTGTATATCTTTATATACGGAAAGGACACTACACGTACACCCCGCTTCAACGAACCGCAAGGAAAATTTAAAAAATGGAAGTTTACCGTTGGGAAGACCGCAAATTTGGGAGGCTGGAGCCGCTACGGTTCAGCGAAGAACGAGAGTTTGAGGACCTCCTTGAAAAAGACGCAACGCTCGTTCTCGGTGAACCGCTCTGTATTATCAGCAGGCAACCGCCGCTCAGTACGTCGAAACAGAAGATTGACCTACTCGCGCTTGATCGGCACGGAAATTGTGTGATTATCGAACTCAAACGCGGGAAACCCTCTCGGACAGCAATCACACAGATATTAGAGTACGCCGCCGGTGTCTCCCAGCTCTCTTTCATCGAATTAGAGCAGCTCGCTTACCGATGGTGCCAACAGCAGGGAAAAGAATTCTCAACACTCACCGCCATGCACAGCGAATTCTTCGGATATGAACCGGGTGATATTCGCAAATCAGCGTTCAACCAGAAACAGCGATTGGTGCTTATTTCGGAAGGCGTGGACGCGCGCGTCTTAGAGGTCGCGGAATACCTTCGCGCCTTGGGATTGGATCTCACCTATATCTCCTATTTTTCCTATCACGCGCCGGACGAGATTTTAGTCGCTACCGAAACTGTCCTCGGTGGGACAGTCGTCAAGGAAGAAGAGCGGAGTTACGGGCGCGCCACACAGCAGTTTATGACGCTCACATCGTTTGTTGAGATGCTCCAGGTGAACGAGGAACTCCTACAGGTCGCTAATGCGTTTGTTGAATACGTTGACACATGCGGTGCTACGCTGCGACCGCGCATCGCGAAACTACGGATGACCATCGGTGGATGCTGGTGGCTCGACACGTACCCGTCAAGAAGAGCTACACATTTTCGTGTTGATGTACACGGCGACTTCACACCACTCCACATCGTTGAGTGCCGCGCCAATTTGCCGAACGTGACCGTCAAAAATTTCGGTATCTCTTTCAATATCGCGACCGAAGCACATCTTGACTATGCGATCGAAATTTTTGAACGCATTCGTAACGCTATCCTTTTTTAATCGACCTTGACCTCTGAATTGTAGCACAAACTCTTAGTTTGTGGCGCATACGACACGAAAACCCAATAATTAAAAATATGAACTGGCTCCGTTTCGGAAACCCCGGATACCTACACCTCCTATGGGCAATCCCGCCTTTAATTTTTCTGCTTCTTTTTGGGCTGCGCCAAAAACAGAAGGCACTGCTACGATTCCATAGCAATGTCGATTCTGCACATCTCCAGCGACACAAGATTCAAGCCGGCGTGTTGCTGCTCAGTTGCATCTTCGTCATACTCGCAGTTGCACGTCCGCAGTGGGGCGCGAAACCCGAATCTGTCGCTGAAAGGCTGGATGTCATGCTCGCGCTGGATATTTCTACGAGTATGCTGGCGGAAGATGAGCCGTCCGTTCGACGACTGGCGCGCGCCAAAGCGGTTATGTTCTCACTCTTAGCCGAACTTGAGGGGGACCGCGTCGGGTTACTCTATTTCGCGGAGGCGAGTTTTGTGGTGTGTCCTTTGACGAGTGATACCGGCACACTCAGGGAATTCTTAGCGGCAGTGACCACAGAGACGCTTGCGCATAGCGGCACGCGGATCGCTCATGCCATTGAAACTGCTACGGAACGTCTCACTTTAGATAAAGAAAACGCAACAACAGCACCCGATATTGACGGACAGAAGGCGCTGATTCTATTTACAGACGGGGAGGATCACGGCGGAGAGGCGATCGAAGCAGCGAAGGCAGCGGCACTGAAAGGCGTGCATATCTACTGTGTCGGTATCGGGAGTCCTGTCAGACCTGTCCCCATTCCGCTTCGTGGAGATGTCAGCACCGGCGCGACACCTTATAAGCGTGATGTGAACGGGCAACTCGTGCTGACAGTGTTAGATGAGAAACTTCTACAAGAGATCGCAAAAGCAGGAAACGGCAATTACTATTCTGCCGCAACCGGAATTACACAGTTAGCGACAGACTTGGCACGCCTCGAAAAACAGCGGTTCACCGTTCGATCAGATGGTGAGTATCAGGAACGTTTCCAGTGGTTCGTCGCCGGTGCGTTAATCCTGCTTATCTTTGAGTTAGTCCACTTCTTCGCGATATGGGGTCGCAAAGTGCGTCGTTAAGAACGACAACTGTATATTCTGACGAATGTAATAGTGTTATGTTCTTTTAAATATTAAACCTTCTGGACGGAAGCGCATTAGCAAGATTAGAATGATCCCAAAAATTAGATAGCGGGCACCGGCAAATTGGGGAAAATTGGAGAGAATTTCCCGTAAGATTTCGCTTAAGGAGCCGAGGATGATTGCCCCGATAACGGATCCTTTGATGCTTCCTTTGCCACCGAGGATGACCATACAGAGGATGAGAATGGATTCCCAAAATTCAAAAGATCGCGCGCTAATGAGTGACCCGAACGGTGCCAAAAAAGCACCGCCGAGTGCGCCAATCGCTGCACTGACAGCGAAAGCAAGCGATTTATAGCGGCTGACATTGATGCCCATAGATGCGGCTGCTTGTTCATCTTCTCGGATGGCGACCCATGCTCTGCCGATGCGAGAGTGCTGTAGTCGGTAGGTAACGAATATAACCAGCGCAAGCAAAAGAAGAATGTGGTAATAGTGATGCCAGTTTTGCTTAAGTTCTATCCCGAAAAACGTGATGTGTGGAATGTTTTTGACAAATCCGTTGATGTCTCCGATCAGCCATATCTCATTCTTCACGATGCGGAAAAGAAGTTCCGCGAACCCGAAAGTAACGATTGCGAAATAATCACCCGTGAGTCGTAGGGTGGGGGCACCGCGTAACAAACCCCAAAATGCACCATTGAGAACTGCTAACGGCAGGACGACCCAGTAACTGAACCCGAGTCGCGTCATCAAAAGCCCCGCGGTGTATCCGCCAACGAGGTAAAACCCAACGTAACCGAGATCTAATAATCCTGTAAACCCGCAAACGATATTTAGACCGACTGCAAGAAGTGTATAGAGACCGACTTGAACAACAATATAAAGAATATAATCCCCGCTCGGTGTCGGTAAATAGATATCTTGATAGGATAGTAATTGCGTAATGTAATCTACCGCATACATAAGTAGCGGGAAGAGAAACACTAGAGAAAAGAAGATTAGATTTTTCGGTGTTAACTTATCTCGCATGGTTCTACAGATTCCTAAACCTAATTTCGTCCTGGATTTCGCTTAAGCACGGGTTGCAGTTGATTTCCCAAACAGCCCAGAAGGACGAATTATAATAACAGCAATCATAACGATATAGGCAATAGCCACCCGATATCCGGAACCGTAGCCGTAGGGGATATAGCCAGCCCCAAACACTTCGGCAAATCCTATAAGGAGTCCTCCGACCATTGCACCGGTGATGTTTCCAATACCGCCAAGAACAGCCGCAGCAAACGCTGCGACACCCTTATAGTATCCCATCGTCGGTTCAATAATTTCCTTCACGCCCACCATCACCCCCGCAACAGCACCTAAAGCCGAACCGATAGCGAACGTTATCACGATGACTCGGTTGGTGTTGATACCCATCAAATTGGCGGCAACCCGATCTTGTGCACAAGCCCGCATCGCTTTGCCTATCTTTGTTAGGGAGACCAACCGGTTTAAAGCGATCATTAGAATAAGGGCAAGTAGAATAATAGATAAATCTCGGTAAGGTAAGTAAGCACCGCCGGGCAGAGCGATCGCGGTCTCCGTCAAAGAAAATGCCGGTAAAGATTCTGTCGGCGGGATGCCTGGCCTTAGAAAGGTCGGTAGAGATTCTGTCGGAAAAGGACGCTGCCTCGCACCCCAGATAATTCGAGCGAGGTTTTGCAGACCGATTGAGACACCAATCGCTGTAATTAATGCCGAGAGACGCGGGGCGTTGCGAAGCGGACGATAAGCAACCAGGTCCATCAACATGCCGATACCAGCACAGAGAAGCATACTGATCGGCACCGCTAACCAGAAGGGTATGCCGAAAACTGTGACAAGGGCAAACGCAAGGTAAGCACCAAGCATGAAAATCTCGCCGTGGGCAAAATTAATCAACTCGATGATGCCGTAAACCATGGTATAGCCAACAGCAATAAGCGCATAGATGCCACCAAGAACGAGGGCATTAATCAGCTGCTCTAAAAATTGCTCCATAATTCTTAAGTTCCTGCTGTCTGTTCCATTTAAAAGAAATTACGAAAATCTCTGATTTCCGTTCTTGAAATTACAGCTCAAGCAGCTGCTTAGGCGCTGTCGTAAATTCACCATCTTTAACAATTTTGACGTATGCAGGTTTGTTAAGCGTATCCCCATTTATGTCAAAATAGGTTAACCCTGTAATCCCTTTGTACCCTTCTTCTGCGGTATCTAATGATGCCAAATGATCGCGAATCGCTTTCCGATTTTCCGCGAGTTGCGCCTCTTTATTATAGGTTTTTTCGATCGCCTCAGCAATCATACCCATTGCATCATAAGTGAGTGCTGCCCATGTATCGGGTGGGACACCGTACTCTGCCTCAAACGCCTGAGCGACCTTCAATGCTTCTTCGCCGCCTGCGCCAAATGTAAACGGTGTTGTTAGATAGGTGCCTTCGGCTGCCTCACCTGCGATTTCAAGGAAATCAGGCGAATCTACACCATCTGCTCCAAAAAACTGTGCCGTGATGCCAGCCTCACGCGCCTGTTTAACAATTAAGGCTGCTTGACTATAAAGCCCAGAGACAAAGATAGCGTCCGGATTCTTCGCTTTAATGCTGGTGAGTTGTGCTTTAAAATCGGTATTATCTCGATCATAAGCTTCCGCAGCGACAATGTTGAGTCCAATCATTTCGGCTTCTGCAGTGAAGGCATCTTTAAGACCTCTACCGTAATCGTCGTTATCAAAGAGAACACTGACAGATTGGAGTTCTGTGAGGACGTTTTTAATATATTTAGCGATGAATTCCCCTTGAAAATCGTCTCGATACAAATTCCGAAATGTCCAGTCGCTTCCTTCGCAAACACTGACGTTTGTTGAACCGGGGGACAATTCAACGATTCCATTCTCGGCGTAGATGGGCTTACCTGCTAAAGAGCATGAACTGTTGAAATGCCCGACAACAGCGAGGATGCGTCGGTCAGTGGCGAAGCGCGTCGCAACAGCTCTCGCCTCCTTTTCTGTCCCCGCATCATCCCCAAAAATGAGCGTTAGTTTCATGCCGTTGATGCCACCCGCTTCATTGATCTCTTTTGCTTTGAGCTCGGCACCGCGTTTAATCATCTCTCCGAATGCTGCGGCATTACCTGTAAAGGGTCCCGCTACAGCGACTCTTACCTCTGGCTGATTACTGCATCCGAGAACAGACGCAAACCCGACTATCAATAATCCTATAAACCAATTTCTCATTTTATTTTCTCTCCCTTCATTTTCTGACAAACCTTGCGTGTTAGCAATCCGAATCAAGTTATTGAAATGATGATTATTTTACGGCAAGACCTGCCTAAAGTCAATTTTAAATTTCAACTTGTCTTCTTTACCGTTCGGATGCACGATCCGAATCTCTGGCACAACAATCCTGATATCTGTCGCCTCACGATCGAGCCGATCAAAAATTAAGAACCCGCCGCGCTTCGCACCGGAGAACAATTTACCGCTTTCAAAGACGGTATCCTCTATCACAATTTGACCCCATTCTAACGCCTCAGTATCTACGTAGGATTGGTAGTAACCGTAGTAGGAGGGGTAAGTCGCGGAACCGTAAGGGTAACCCGCGTGCCAAGGATCACTACGCGCGACGTTCACGTTGTCATAGAGCGAATCGAAGTAATCGTTCGATAGATTGGCGTATTGCGCACCATTCGCATCAATCAGCATCGCCATGTCTTCCGCAACAACGCGGTTATTATCACGGTTGTGGACGATCATTTCAAACACAGTGTAGATAGGTTCGACAGCACCGTTCCGCGCAACGATCAGATACGGATTCATTCGCGGATCTTCGGTCAGTCCGAACAGTTCCACCTCATCAATCGGTTTGATACTAACAGCGACACCGGCTTTAACGACCGTTGCGGCACCGGTTTCAGGGTTTATTTGCGCATTAAAACGTTCCGCAATCGGTTCTATGTAGGCATCAATTGAGGGTTGTGGTGCAACAGCACATCCGCCTAACAACACACCTGTTAGTAGAAGTAAGCCGATGCTGCACAGAACCTGATAGCGGAAATTGATATGATGTTTCCTATAAATCATGCCTCACACCCTCCTATACAACTCTATTTTACATCTTGTGACTTTTATTGTCAAAGGTTTTATTTTTTTTATCCTTGGATGCATCATGTAACGGTTCGGAAAACGCTAAAACTCCCACTGCAACAGTGTAATCCGGTTATGCCAGACGAGCATGCCTGTCGCTGTACCGATCACCGCACCGACGACGACATCTGACGGATAGTGCCGTCCTAAATAGACGCGTGAAAAACTGACAAGTCCAGCACCGAGATAGAGTGGGATTCGCCATTTCGGATACTCATACCCTAAAATGGTTGCGACACTGAACGTAATAGACGCGTGTCCTGATGGCATCGCAGGATTGCCGAGTGTCTCATCAAGCGGTCGCTTCCTGCCAACCAATCTTTTCATACCGAACGTTAGAATTCCTGCGCCCATGTATGCGGAGGACAAGAGTTTTCCTGTTTTTCGGTGTGATTCGTTCCCGTACGCCATGAGAAGGATTGACGCGCCCATCACGCCTCGATAGTCGCCGAGGTCTGAAATCCCTTCCATAATTGTCCACATCGGTTCTCGGCGTGGTGGCGCGTCGTAGGTGCGATCAAAGAGCGTTTGGTCCCAGCGCGACAGGAAGGTTTCGGCATCCGCATCTAATCCTGTAGCGCAGCAGAGCATCAGGATAGATATGATGAACAGCGGTTTAAAGTGTTTTGCGAAGCCGTGCTGCATTGTAAAATTCCAAATCTTCCTTGTTCGTCGCTTATAACCCGCGTTGCAGACGGGGTCCACATTGCAGACGGGGTTTCAAACCCCGCTTAATTGCTTATAACCCACGTTGTAGGCGGGGTTTGAAACCCCGCTTAATTGCTTATAACCCACGTTGTAGGCGGGGTTTGAAACCCCGCCTGCATTGTCTAATTCGACTTAAGTTTCCCCCAAGTCGTTGTGAGTTTACCTTCTGCTTCTACCGCGGTGAGCACTGCGCCGAGTCCGTTGTTCATAATATCATTGACTTCTGTCTCCGACAAACCGCGTTTCCAGATGTTCAAGTCATCCATCAACCCAGTAAAAGGTCGGTTGTCGTCAACGTTAACGCCGACACGAGCCCCCGAGTCCCAATCCCCTGCGATGGGCGTACCGACGCGAGCTGCTTCTTCGCCGACTTTCTCACCGTTAATATAAAGCACAGCTAATCCGTCTGCGCGACTGAACGTTCCAGCATAATGCTGCCATTCATTGGCTTTGTTTTCACCAGCGCGAACGTCGAATATCGTTGTCCCGCCTGGGCTCCGGTTCAGCCAGCGGAAATTGCCACCACCGCGTGCTTCTGGGTGAACAAGCCATGTCCCGTCCGCAGCACGAGAGTTGAAAATCGCCATATCTGTGACGGCTTCAACGTTAATCCATGCAAGGATACTCATACCTTCGGTCGGAATGTCCTCAGCCTTGATATTGGGACCGTCTAAATCCAAAAAACTTCCGGCTGAAAAATGAGCAGCGTTTCCGAATTTGCCATCATTAGATTGTGTAACATCGCCATTAATCGCGCCATCATAACCGCGCCCAGATTTTTCTAAGACCGTATTTCCAGCGAATTCTTCATAGTCGAAATACAGCACCAGGTCCGGATCCAGAATCTGAGCGGATACGTCCTGAACTTGTGTTGTGGACAGGCAGAGCGCACCTATCACAAATAAGCACACCAGATAAGGGGTCAGTATAAGATTCCGTTGCATCTGTTAAAATCCTCCATTAGATGAACCGTTCTTTTGCTTTTAGGACTTACACAAGGCCCCGCAGGTTCGGTTTTATAGTAAAGCCCATAATTATTGAAACACATCAAGTCGAAGCCATTCCCCTCTTATTCCCCCCTGATAAGTGGGGTGTTTCTTATAGGGCGGTTATCTTCTTAAAAGTGTTCATTTATTTTTGGATTTTACTATAAACGCCGCCTGCATCGTCTCGCATATAGAGGCTCGTGCAAAAATACGTAAGGACTCACTTTTAACACAAATTGGATAGGCACGCCACTGATGTTTTTACAAACCGTCGAATGACGTACCGGACAAGAAGTGGATTTATTCCTATGACACTAATTTGACTTGAGTTTCGCCCAAGTCGTTGCGAGTTTGCCGTGCGCCTCAACAGCGAGGAAATCTTCGATACCGAGTTCCATAATACCGTTGACCTCTTCCTCTGTCAAACCGCGTTTCCAGACGTTAAGTTCATCCATCAATCCAGCGAAAGGTCGGTTGTTATCAATGTTATACCCGACACGAGCACCCTGATCCCAGTCCGCTGCGATAGGCGTGCCGATGCGGGCTTTTTCCTCACCAGCGTTTTTACCGTTGATGTAGAGAACGGCTAATCCATCAGCACGACTGAACGTGCCAGCATAATGCTGCCATTCATTGGCTTTGTTGTCCCCTGCCCGAATGTCGAATATCGTTGCGCCGCCTGCACTCCGGTTCAGCCAACGATAGTTCCCCTCGCCGCGTGCCTCTGGATGAACAAGCCAGGTACCATCGCCAGCACGGGAATTGAAAATCGCCATATCCGTGACAGCACCAACGTTAATCCATGCCACAACACTCATCCCTTCAGTCGGAATATGGTCAGGGTCTATATTCGGACCATCTAAGTCGAGAAAACTGCCAGACGCAAATTCCCCGGCTTTCCCAAACTTGCCGTCGTTTGATTGTGTGACCCTCCCATTAATCGCACCGTCGTAACCGTGTCCAGACTTTTCTACCACGGTATCTCCAGCGAATTCTTCATAGTCGAAATACAAGACTAAATCAGGGTCTAAAATCTGTGCTGATGTGAATTCCGTCGTGTAGAGTAGACAGAACGCTCCAATCAGCAGTAAGCACACCAGATAAGTCGGCAGCTTACAAGCCGATATTACAAATAAATTGCGTTTCATTTCAAGTATCTCCTTTTCATATAGAAAAAAGCTGTTCATTGGCTTTTGCCAAGCAGATACGCTTCTTGTTGTTAAGTTTAACACTTTCTCGTTTCTGTGTGCAATAAAAAATAGAGAAACGATGTCAGTCGGAAGCGAAGTGTAACTGAAAACCGCTCCGCCGAAAAATCCCTTGTTTATTTTTTCGGTTTGCGTTAAACTGATTGAGGAAATTAATGGAGAAATCTTAAATAAAGGACAAAAGGTTGCAAAGTGTAGGGATTATTCCAGCCCGATATGCCTCAAGCCGTTTTCAGGGGAAAGCGTTGGCAGATCTTTTCGGGAAACCGATGGTGCAGCATGTCTATGAAAGCGCGTGTCGCGCCGAGACGTTGGATAAGGTTATCGTCGCTACAGATGACCGACGGATTTACGATGCTGTAACCAGATTCGGTGGCAACGTCGAGATGACCGGTGAATGCGATACCGGTACCGAGCGCGTCGCCGCTGTCGCTGAACGGCTTGCGTATGATATTGTCGCCAACATTCAAGGCGATGAACCGCTACTTAAACCCGAACAGATAGACTTAATGATACGACCTTTCTTCAACAAACCGGAAGTTCAGGTCTGCACATTAAAACAGCGTGTTAAAACGGTTCTCGATTACCGAGATATTAACGTTGTCAAAGTTGTTACAAATCTCCACGGCGATGCGTTGTACTTTTCGCGCGCAGCTATGCCCGGGGGTACGGGCGAGATGACCGCGTCCTTACTACACAAATTTCCTGTGTATCGGCATGTCGGGTTGTACGCTTACCGACGAGAACAGCTCCTCGCTTTTACAAACTGGCGTAGGACACCTTATGAACTCGCTGAAGGGCTGGAGCAGCTACGCTTTTTGGAAAATGGGGTTCCTATTCATGTCGTCGAAACGGAGACCCCGCTTATCGGGGTCGATGTGCCGGACGATTTGGAACGCGTAAAACAGATTTTAAAACTTGACTTAAAAACTTGACAAGGAAACTTTCATGACAAAGTATATTTTCGTGACGGGTGGCGTTATCTCTGGAATCGGTAAAGGTATTACAACCGCATCCCTCGGTAGACTGCTCATCAATCGCGGATTCAAGATAATTGTCGTCAAAATCGATCCATATCTTAATGTTGATGCCGGTGTGATGAATCCGTTCCAGCACGGTGAGGTCTTCGTCACGCACGATGGCGCGGAAACAGACCTCGACCTCGGAAATTATGAGCGGTTTCTCGGCATGGATCTGAACAGGTATTCTAACTTTACAACAGGTTCCGTCTATCAGGAAGTCATCGCAAAAGAGCGACGCGGGGATTACCTCGGTCAAACCGTCCAGTTGATCCCGCATATTACCGATGAGATCAAGCGGCGCATCTATCAGATCGGTGAAAATAACGAAGCCGAAATCGTCATCACCGAAATCGGCGGCACGATCGGCGACTTTGAGATGCCACCCTTCGTTGAAGCCATCCGCCAGATGGCAGTCGAAGTCGGACGCGAGAATACCATGTTCCTCCATGTCTCCCTCATTTACACCCTACCTAACGGCGAAAGCAAAAGCAAACCGACACAACACAGCATCCGTAAACTCCAAGAATTGGGTGTCCAGCCAGATGTGTTGCTCTGCAGAACGCGTCAGCCTTTAGATGATGCTTTCCGACAAAAAATCGCGCTCCTCTGCGGTATTTCTGAAAATTGTATCTTTGAAGGATTGGACACGAAATGCGTCGATGAAATTCCACTGAACTTTGAACGTCAAGGGATGGGGCACCTCGTTTCAAAGCGACTCGGACTCGAAGCACGCGCACCGATGGATGCCGAATGGGCAGAGATGGTCGAAAAACTTAAAAACCCGAAGCAGCGCGCCCGCGTCGCTATCGTCGGGAAATACACAACCGGCAGCGATGCCTATCTCAGCGTACAGGAAGCACTCAAACACGGCGGCATCGCCAACGAAGCCGATGTCGAAATCGAGTGGATAGAAGCTGAATCACTGACAGAACATCCCAACCTCGACGCTGTTTTTAAAAAAGCCGATGGTATACTCGTCCCAGGCGGATTCGGCTACCGAGGGATTGAAGGCATGCTCGTCGCCGCACGATACGCCCGGGAAAACAGAATACCCTACTTGGGATTGTGTCTCGGAATGCAGTGCCTCGTCATTGAGTTCTCTCGGAACGTCGCGAATCTCAAAAAAGCAAATAGCACGGAAGTCGACGAAAACACACCGCACCCAGTTATAGATTTAATGCATGACCAGCAATCTGTCGCGGACCTCGGCGCAACCATGCGGCTCGGACACTATTCCTGCGTCCTCAAAGAAGATACAAAAAGTTACGCCGCGTATCGACAACCCATTATTGTCGAACGGCACCGGCACCGCTATGAACTCAATAACCAATACCGATCGCAATTAGAATCGGCAGGCCTCTGTTTTAGTGGCGTATCTCCGGACGAAAGCCTCGTTGAAATCGCCGAGGTAACGGATCACCCTTGGATGGTCGGTTCCCAATTCCACCCCGAATTTCAATCTAAACCGTTGGCACCGCATCCACTTTTCCGTGAATTCATCGCTGCCGTGCTCGCCTATCAGTGTAAAGGCGAAACCGTGGAGGGAGAAGAAAAATAATAATGAATAACGCACCTAAAGTTCGTTCGCGTGCATGGTACGGCGATGTGGAACTGCCGTTGAATTTTCCAAACGATTGGGAAGTAGATGTCCTTGCCCCCAAGGACGCTCCCGAAATTTCGGATGCACAAATCGAGAAGGCGTTTGCTGAACCGATCGGCACACCGCGTATTGCCGAACTCGCAAAGGGTAAAAAAAGTGCCGCTATTATTTTCGACGATCTGAGCCGTCCAACGCCTGCGTGGAGGGTAATCCCCTTTGTCCTGCGTGAATTGGCATCGGCAGGGGTCCCGAAATCCGAAATCCGGTTCGTTGCCGGTGTCGGCGCACATCGTCCCCTCAGAGACGAAGATATAAAAAAGAAGCTCGGCGCAGCCATCGCCGCTGAATATGAAGTCACAAACCACAACTTTATGAGTGGTGATCTACGCGCCTTCGGTAACCTCGATAACGGGATGCCGCTCTATTTCAATCGCATCGTCGCCGATGCCGATTTCAAGGTCTGTCTCGGTGGTATCTATCCGCACAGTTCCGTCGGCTTTAGCGGTGGTGCGAAGCTAATTGTCCCCGGTGTCTCAGGATTTACGACGATGTTCTATTTCCATACATTCCCACCTGGCCGTGGACCCGCAATAATTGAGGGACAGAGCGATGAACCCGACCGTCGCGACTCCGCTGAATTGGCAGCAAAGGTTCTCGGACTCGATGTTATCGCCAACGTTGTACTCAATAGCCAGCGCGAGATTTGTGGTATGTTCGTCGGCGACTTCATCGAAGCGCATCGTAAAGGCGCGCATTTCGCTATGGATACCTATAGCACGGAGATACCGGAAACGAATCAGACCGAATCCGATCTTGTTGTGATTAACTGCTACCCGCTTGATGCCGATGCGATTCAACTCGATAAGGCATTAGCAGCTTTAACCTATTTTGAAAACGCCTATACAGTCGCACTCTATCCCGCAAGTGACAGCAGCTGCTACCACGGACTGTTTGACCGAATCGATTACGCACGCTATCTCAAGCAGCGCGCCGAACAAGTACCACCCGAACTCCCGACCCCGAAAGTCGGACGTCGCGGGCAACTCCACGTCTGGTCTGAGCATTTTCTCGTCGATGACTTCTATAAGGAGTATCCCGCTTCGATCCTTTTCCGAGACCTCGAACAACTGATTCAACGCTTAGCGGAGAAGCTGCCAGCGCGCGCGAGGGTTACTGTGCTACCTGTCGCAGGGATTCAGGTGCTAATACCGGCATCATCAGGCGAGGTTTGAAACCCCTCATGACGCATGCAGGCGGGGTTTGTAACCCCGTGACGCACATGCAGGCGGGGTTTGTAACCCCGCATGACGCAAAATGGAGAACAATCATGAGCAACACCGCTACAGTCTATTCCCGTGCTTGGTACGGTGATGAAGAACTAACGCTGAATTTTCCGACCGGTTGGGAAGTGGAGATATTAGGTCCCAAAGACGCTCCCGAACTTTCCGATGCCCAAATCGAGAAGATATTTGCTGAACCGATCGGCACACCGCGTATTGCCGAACTCGCGAAAGGCAAGAAAAGTGCAGCAATCGTTGTTGATGACCTAAGTCGTCCGACCCCAGCAGCGCGCGTGATCCCGTTTCTTCTACGCGAGTTGGCATCCGCAGGGGTCCCGAAATCCGAAATCCGATTTGTTGTCGGCGGCGGTTCGCACCGACCGCTCACCGATGAAGAGGTCGCCAAGAAAATTGGCGCAGCCATCGCCGCTGAATATGAAGCGACGAGCCACGACTTTATGAGCGGTGACCTACGCGCATTGGGCAGCCTCGATAACGGCATGCCGATCTACCTTAACCGTGTCGTCGCCGATGCCGATTTCAAGGTCTGTCTCGGTGGTATCTATCCGCATGGTGCCGTCGGTTTCGGCGGCGGTGCAAAATTGGTCGTCCCCGGCATCGCCGGTTTCGCGACGATGTTCTATTTCCATACTTTCTCACCGAGCCGCGGGCATGCCATCATTGAAAAGAAGGGGAACGAACCCGATCATCGCGATTTCGCTGAAGCCGCGGCAGGTATCCTCGGACTTGATGTGATTGTCAATACCGTGCTCAATTGCCGCCGTGAAATCTGCGGGTTATTTGTCGGTGATTTTATACAGGCACACCGTGAAGGCGCACACTTCGCTTTAAACACTTACGGCACAGAAATACCGGAGGCGAGTCGAAAGGAGACCGATCTCGTTGTACTGAATTGTTACCCGCTCGACAGCGACCCGATCCAGACAGGGAAAGCACTGTGGGCAACGCGCTATTTTGAGAAGGCGTATAAGATGGCACTTAACCCGGCAAGCGATGGCATCTGCTACCATGGACTGTTTGACCAGATCGATTATACCCGGTTCCTCGAACAGAGAGCGGAGAGAACGCCATCCGAACTCCCGCCACCGCAACTCGGTACACAAGATCAACTCCACGTCTGGTCAGAACATTTTTTAGTAGACGATTTTTACAAGAAGCACCGCGGTGCCTGCCTCTTCAGAAACCTTGACGAACTGATCGCCTTGTTTGCTGAGAAACTACCAGCACACGCGAAGGTCGCTGTTCTACCGTCCGCCGGGATTCAGGTGTTGGCACCGGAGCAATAGATGCAGATACATAAAGACGCGCCTACTGGAAATTCTTTCCTGCAAAACGCGAATGCGTTCCTCGGTAAAATCGAAACCGGTTTCCTATGCCTCATTATCGCAATGATGATCGGACTTGCAATACTCAAGATCGTCATGCGATACGTGTTCAGCGCAAGCCTGTTGTGGAGCGATATGATGCTTCAGCACTTGACGCTCTGGCTCTGCTTCTTCGGTGCCGCAGTCGCAACCTGTGAACGACGACATATTAGCATTGATGTACTCAGTCGGATCCTGCCGAACAAGTACACACGCTGGACGAACTTTGTTATTGATTGCATCGCTCTCGTCGTCGTTGCGATTTTAGCGTATTACGGCTTCCTTTTCCTCGGCGATGAACAAACAAGCGAGGCTGTCCTAATCGGAAGCGTCCCGTTGTGGTGGGCAAAGACGATCATTCCTTACGGTTTTGTCCTCATCGGTATCCATATCGCACTACAGATCGGCATCAATCTAACAGAGAGTGGAGACACGCCGGATACTGTGGAAGGGGAGGCAGACTAATGGGATTACTTATTGGCATCGGGTTGGTCGGTTTCGCACTGCTCGGTGGCGCGCTTTTTGTCTTACTCGGCGGTGCTTCGATTATCGGTTACGCCATGGCTGGCGAACCGATTTCGACGATCCTCATCGACTTCAACCGCCTCACCCGAAATTCTACAATTCTGATTATCCCGCTTTTCACATTTGCCGGATACATCATCGCTGAGGGGAAGGCACCGCAGCGGTTGGTGGCATTCGCGCGGGCAAGCGTCGGATGGCTACCCGGCGGCATCGCTGTGGTCGTCCTCACCACTTGTGCCTTCTTTACCACTTTCACAGGTGCATCCGGCGTAACGATTGTCGCGCTCGGCGGACTCGTCTACCCGATACTACGGCAAACCTATAACGAGAAGTTTTCGCTCGGATTGATAACCGCCTCCGGGAGCATCGGACTGCTATTCCCGCCGAGCGTCCCGCTAATCCTCTACGCGATTGTCGCGCAAGTGCGCATTGACACAATGTTCCTCGCCGGTATTATTCCCGGTCTCCTTATTCTCGGTGTGCTAAGCGTCTACTGTTGCGGATGGAGTTTCTTCAAAAAGACCGAGACGACACCCTTTAATTTGAGAGTTTTCTTGCAAACGCTTTGGGATGCAAAGTGGGAGATACTGCTGCCTTTCGTGGTGTTAGGCGGCTACTTATCCGGTATCGTTACGCTCGATGAAGCCGCAGCACTCACCGTCATCTATGCCTGCATTGTAGAACTCGTCATCCACCGTTCGATCTCATTGAAGGCGTTACCACGCATCGTCAAAGAGAGCACCGTCCTTGTCGGTGCAATCCTCATCATCCTCGGTATCGCTCTCGGGTTGACGAACTACCTCATCACACTTGATGTACCGACAATAGTTCTCGATTGGATCCAATCAACAACGGAAAGCCGTATTATCACGCTCATCGGACTCAATATCTTCTTACTCATCGTTGGGTGTCTGATGGACATCTTCTCAGCGATAATTATTGTAGTGCCGTTGCTCCTGCCTATCGCAGAGCAGTTTGGGATTGACAAGGCGCACCTCGGCATTATCGTCCTAACGAACCTTGAAATCGGATATTTGACACCGCCGATCGGGATGAACCTATTTATCTCCAGTATGAAATTTGACCGGTCTGTTGTGATGCTTTACGGTTCAGTGTTGCTATTCATCGCGCTGTTGTTAGTGGCACTTGTGTTGGTGACATACATTCCAGACTTGAGTCTCTGGCTCCCGCGTGTGCTCGGCAAAACATCAGCACCCCTTTTCTGACGTAGGGCATAAATAGCATTGGCACACGAATACCAGATACCGGTATTCGTGTGCCAATTTGTTGCGATCTATAGAAAATATTCCGCGTTGATGTCTATAAAATCTTCCCACTCTTCGGGGACTTCATCCTCTATGAAGATAGCCTCAACCGGGCATTCGGGTTCACATACACTACAATCGATGCACTCCTCCGGATCAATATAGAGTTGGTTAACCTCCTCAAATTCGTCGGGTGCATCAGTCGGGTGTGGATGAATGCAGTCCACTGGGCAGACATCAACACATGCACTGTCTTTCACGTCAATGCAGGGTTCACAAATTACGTACGTCATTTTTTTCTCCTTTTTCTGTCTTTTATTTTCGCTCGGACAATTTAATGTGATACGAGTTATCCAAACTGTTGATTTAATAATAGTTTCGAGTAAATAACCTTACAGAATTCCAATTAATTTCAGATATCCATCCTTGTTTCACATCTTTTTCGGGGCCCATACCATACCCTCCTGCTGAAAAATCGATACCTGTCATAAGCGTTAAACGGAGTGCTAACTCTTTCGCCTCAGCGATATTTATTCTGTTTTCTTGGTCCTTCTCTAATTTAAAACCTTCATGAAGCAACTTTACCCGCAATCCGTATTTTTCTAACATAGATTGTAATAGGGTTGCTATTTCCTGTATCTTCAAGAATTGAATATCCGAAGTACCGGTCTCCGTTCGAGTTAGACTAAAACCGCCGTGGCGAACACGAACGTCTAAACCCTCTTTTTTAAGCAAGGTTTCAAGTTCCAGCATCTCGTCATTACGATAGCGAGTTCCATCATCAGCGAGAATTATTATCTCGAAGCCACGATAGAAGATCGCAATCGGTAATTCTTGTTCTGCGATTAAGGATTTCAAAATTTCCCTTACTTCTGGGATCCGTTCTGTATCTAAAGTTAAACGCTCTACTTCTTCATAAATTTCAGGTATAGTTTTTCCTGTAGAGATACAATGGTTCCTATGGTTTCTATGCAAACCGTAAGACTCCTTTGTTCTGGCGAGCCATTCTTGTACCTCTTGCGGAATCCCATCGTTTTTACCGCGATCAAGTTCCATCCACTGCTGCACGATACCTTCGATATCCTCTCGGGATACTGTAGAATCATCTGCACTAATCAATAGAGGTCCGTGATTAAACAGGGTAACAGGTAACGCAAGTCCTGTAACTGAGGTTTTCAAAAATTCCTCAACGTCATTCGGGTTCATAATTTATCCACCTTCCATCGAACCGGATTTGCTGTTAGGTATTGTTTTATTCGACGATTCAGCGCCTCGGAAAACGCCACAGAGAGACACAGATACTTGCACTCGTCCAACTCGTTGCCGAGGCTTCATCACGGTTCGCATATTCATAAGCATTCAGCACGTAGTTGATGTCGAGGATTGTATCTATTTGCTCTGCGATCTCTCTGACTTGTGAGAGCGGCATCTCGGCTTCCGCCTCCTTTTTCAGCTGAAAACCGCGATGGAACAGTTTTGCTTTCAACCTGCTCGCTTTCAATGCAGCCTCAAATCGGTGCGCAACCGCCTCAAGTTCCGAGAGCTCAACCTCCGTTTTGCCCCATTTCTCTAATCTAAATCCACCGTGAAGGATTTTAACAGGGTATCCCGTCGCATCATCCTCGGCAAGTGTAATCAACCGGAGACCGCAATCGCTAAAACAGATAGGCAACCGCTGTTCCGTTATGACAGATTCAAGGAGTGCCGCAACGGCTGAGGCTTCCAACAATTCCTTTGCCGGTGAATCGGCATCAGTTTTGACATAGAACTCCATAATCTCCGGTCGCCCAGGTGGAACTACGTGGAGCTTACTATCCTTATTCCATTGCGTGATGACATCCTTAATACGCGCCTCTGTCGTCGTCGCCGCTAAATCTTGAGAAGGTGCCATATCAATAACATCAATCGGGAGACTTTCCTCCAAAATTAAGGCTTTCAACAACTCCTTGACCTCTATCGGTGTCATGTTGCACCTCCTTTTAGTAAATTAAGAATGCAAATCGGCAGAAAAGGTTACATAGAACAGGTGAATTTTCTTCAGATTTGCAGGCGGGGTTTCAAACCCCGCCTGCAGTGTGAATAATGTTTCCGTCCTATCTTAATCTTTGTCCGAAAACAGATAGTCAAACTCGCCGGGATATTCCGACTTCATCCAAGCAACCAATTTCGCTTTCGCACGATGCAACCGCACCTTCGTCGCCGACACGCGAATCCCTAAAGTTTCCGAAATTTCTTCGAGCGTCATGTTCTCTAATCTCAGTTCAAACGCACGCCGCTCTGATTCTGGCAACCGCTGTGCCAAAGCACGGACGATCGCCATCTGTTCTTCAGCGATAATGGATTCCACAGGTGAGCGATGCTCCGGTTCTATCCGATGCGTCTCAAAGATTGCATCAACGGGATCCGTTTCTACGTTTCGCCGGTTTTCTCTGATATGTGCCGCGATGCGTTGCCTTGCAATGCTGAACATCCAACTCGAAAACTTCTTGCGATCTCGAAGCGTTCCGAGATGTGTATGCACTTTTATAAACGTCTCTTGCATCAGATCCTGCGCCGTCTCCCAACTGCCGACACGTCTATAAAAAAAATTGAGAAGTGCCATCTCATAACGATGATAAAGGATTTCAAAAGCACCTTCATCTTCATTATCTAAACTTTGATGTACCAATTCTTCATCCCGTGATTCATCCATTGCCGTTGCACTCCGCCTACTTGATCAAGATATTCTCAGGTATCGTATAACTACCCCTTTTCACCCTCTATTTCCGCCGCAACAAGTTCATCTAAGAGACGACCCCTCGCTTTAACCGAGATCACCTTACCTTCTCTATCTATCAGAAACGGCGCAGGAATACTGCGGACACCGTACTGCTGAACGAGGTGACCAGACCATTTTTGAGCGTCGAAAATCTGTCGCCACGGCATCTCATTCTCATTGATGTAGGCACGCAACGCCGCCTCGTCTTCATCCAAACTCACACCGATAACGTCAAAACCTTTGGCGTGATACTTCTCGTATAGGGTTTTGATTCTCGGTATCTCTCCAAGGCAGGGACCGCACCACACCGCCCAGAAATCGAGTAGAACGACTTTCCCACGATAGTCAGCAAGCGAAATAGGGTTACCCTCAAGATCAACGACAGGCGAGGAGAAATCGGGCAACACCTGACCTTCCCACCCCAAACTGGGGTCTACTTTGAGCTTATACGCTCTGGCAAGTTCGGCATTCCCGAACCTTTCGTGGATATTTGCTAACCCATCTAAGGCGTTCCTATCATTTTCGTCCTGTTCCAACCGCTTTTCAAAAACCGTTTGTGCCTCCTTAAGCGTCTCCTCCCGTGCTGCACTGTTTCCCAAGGCTTCGTGAATTTCGGTTAACATACGGACGGTATGCCAATGGTCAGGCGTTTTCGCTAACTGTTCTTCAAAAACAGTCCCAATTTTCTCCATCACTGCTGTCCAACGTTCATAGAGCGGATCATCGCTTTCAAGTTCCTTGTAAAAATCGGTGGGGCTCGCCACGACGTACAAGTAGTCATAGCAACGGAGTAGCCACTGGTACAAAGTCGGTTTTTTACCTGCGCGGTACCCTTCAAACAACCTTTCGAGTGCGACGACCCCTTCATCAAGGAAGATATCGAAAGTGGCATTTTCAAACGCCAAATAGCAAATATCCACCTCGTTTGGCAACAGCGTCGCTGCTTTTTCCCAAAGATGCCAGAATTCATCAGTCGGTGGGTCGTAAGCCGTTTTTGCCTCCACAATAGCCAAAAATTTAACCGCTGCACCGTTATTGGGATCGGTTTCCAACATACGTTCAGCATACTCGGTCAGTTTTTCACGCATCTCATCTGGAAAACGCCAGACGTACTCATTCCATATCAAATTGGGCGGAAGGAGCGTTTTGCCATCAACAACCCCTGCATCAATTTTTGCTTTAAAGTAGGTAACTAATTTTTCCTGAACATCGGCGGCAATCTCCCAATCAGCGTTAGAAAGCCCTCGATTTTCAAACGTATCAAGAAACGCCTCCCATACATCTATACTATTTTCTTTCACAATTTTACCTCCGAATTTTCCTATTTCTTTTGTAGCATAGACTGTTAGTCTGTGCCTCTTCTCCTTTGTAGGATATGAAACCGTTGGTCTCCTGTGTTCTTCCTGTACCATAGGCTGTTAGCCTGTGTTCTTCCTATAGGATATGAAACCGTTGGTCTCCTGTGCATCTTTTTCTATCATAACTTAAGAATGCGAAACCCCCAAAAAGGTTACATAAAAAAGGAGCACATCGACTAATGGCTGACAGCTAATCGCTAATTACAGCATTCCTACCGATTTTATGCTATAATATTGCTATAGTATTTAGGACTTACGCACTGTTCTTCTTACAGTCCCCCTGATAAGGGGGATTTAGGGGGTTAAATAATAGGACTTACGCATTGTTCTTCTTAAAGTCCCCCTGATAAGGGGGATTTAGGGGGTTAAGTAACGAAAACATTAATCTTTCAACGTACCAAGCGATATGAACATCATCCGTCTGATTTTCCTACTATTTTTTTTCACAGCCGCCACCGGCATCTGCGAAACATCGAATACCGCATCCCTCCACGGCACCTTTGTTGATGCCGAAGATGGGCACCCGATCCCAGATGTGCTTATCCGAGTTTCACCGGAAAAAACTGCACACGTCTACCCTGACCGAGAATTCGAGCACGCCACAGCGACAGGCAAAGACGGCACCTTTTCACTGACGATTCCCAACGAACCGGACACTTACTACGCCTTCTCGTTAATGACAATCCACCCGCAGTATCAGTCGAGACTTGGACGACACGAGATGATACCCGGAAAGAGTCGGTACGATTTAGGGAAGATGACACTGAGACGCACCCTATCCCTCCGAGGCAGCATCTCTGAGACAGAAAATCTCACCGGTCTGATCGTGAACCTGAAGATGCACAACGTCTCGGCGGACTTCTTCCGCGCCGCTGCACCGATCGAACACGCAGCAAAGACCGATGCCGAAGGTAAATTCCACTTTACGGAACTCTACCCCATCGCGTATACCTTGACAATTTCTCAAAACGGTGTTATTATA
>CBDAUI010000002.1:0-2120988 GCA_965200205.1 Candidatus Poribacteria bacterium
GCGATAGACGTGATTGCGTCCTTATGTCCCGTGAATGTCGCTTTGTGTGTGCGTCCACCATACCAGACCTGTATTTTCATATCTCTGTGTCCACTGCCAGTTGCGAGGAAACGACCATCCGGACTGAAAGCAATTGACCGGATTCCACCGCCAGAGACACCGCTCCCGGTAAATCCTTTAACGACCGCTTCGAGATGTCTATCTTCAACATCCCATAGCCATATATGCCAACCGCTTCCGCCTGCAAGGGTGCTGCCATCCGGACTGAAGGCGATGCTGGAGACCCAATCATCAATCCTCGCGCCCATTAACGTCGCTTTATGTTGTCCATTAGCGACATCCCATAGATGCACGGTAGGTCTAGTACCGACACTTGCAAGCGTCCTGCCATCAGGCGTGAATGCGATACGCCAACCATTCGACAGGTGCCCAGTAATTTCGTCTGTTTGGGCACCCGTCCCTGCATTCCATACCAGCAGCTGCGAACCGCCTCCGCTTACGACGGTTTTACCGTCCGGACTAAAGGCGATAGTATGGATACGCGACGCGTGTCCACTCAAAACTGTTTTGCGTTCACCGCTGGTAACATCCCATAGCTGTAATAGGCGATTCCCACCACCGGTGGCGAGTATTTTACCATCTGGACTGAAGGTCAGGCTCGAAATACGCCCTGTATCAAGAATTGTTTTCGCTGCTCCGGTGTCAGCATCCCAGAGACGAACGACATTGTCGTTAAAAGCTGCACTTGCCAATGTCCGTCCATCGGCACTGAAAGCGACCTGAGAGATGCCGGACATGTTTTCGCCGAAGAAGGTATGTCCGGTGAGGACGGCTTTCTGTGTCCCTGTGGCAATATCCCAGAGGCGCGCTGTATTATCCCAAGCACCGCTTGCAAGCGTTTTACCGTCCGGACTAAAGGCGACCGTAGTGACTCTCCGTGTGTGTCCAGTGAGCATCGCTTTCTGTTCTCCGCTCACGGGGTCCCAAAGATGCACTGTATCATCCGCGACGCCACCCGCAAGGATCGTCCCATCAGGACTAAAGGCGATGCTGCCAACTCCCCTCGTATGACCGGCGAGCGTTGATTTGTGCCTGCCTGTTGCAACATCCCACAACCGGACTGTTTCGTCGTAGCCGCTGCTTGCAAGCGCTCGACCATCAGGGCTGAACGCAATGCTTCTGACTCCCTCTCCGTGTCCAGTGAGCAGATCAAGTTCCACAAAGCTGCGTGCGTCGTAAATCCAAATTCCGATGGCATTGGCGACTGCTAAGAGACTCCCATCTGGGGAATACCTAACCTCGCCGACACCGCCTTTACCCAAACGTGCTCTGGCACCCTCAGGTAAACGTATCTGCGTCCAATCCTGAGCGAAAACGTCTGGCAAGGTACAGGTTAAAACGATAAGTAGCGTAAAGATTGAGAAACGTATCCTCTTCATCGGTGTAGGCTCCCGTGATCGAAATTCGGTTATGTCAAACACATAGCAATTATGATGCCAACACGACAAGAAGTAGCCCCTATTGGTAATAGAGGCAGCAGAAACGCACGAATATGGACAGAAATTGGGTAAGTCGTGAGATTTCAGGAAAGAGAAGTGTCGCTTGAAATCGTGAGATGTTCTTCACAAATGCCCCTAATCGTGCAGAGACTGCACAAAAATGTTCATAATTTGAACATTAGTTGCAAGTGAAGGCGAACAGGTGGAGAGAGCAGATGGGTGAAAATTTTTAAAATTAAAGCAGGGTTATAAACCCCGCCTGCATACGTTGGACGTTTGTATATTAAGGCGGGGTTGCCTACCACTTATAACTTATAACACTTTGACCAAGTTCTCGTTCTTATGTCAAATATTTCGGAGTCGAGAACTTGGTCAAAACTGAAAGATTTTTTTCGCAGAAAAAAATCGCACTGAAAACTGTTAACTGCGTACCCGCCTACATCCGAATGACCATTTTCCGGGTTGCAGTGAAATCGCCTGCTGTTAACGTATAAAAATATATGCCACTCGCGACCGGTTCTCCCATCTCATTTCTGCCATCCCAGTATACAGCGCGCCCCCTGTCTTCGTAGATACCAGCAGCCTGATGCCCAATCGCAAGCGTCCGGACCCTCACGCCGCTGGCTGTATAGATACGCACTGTGACTTCTGCAGGGTTTGCCAACTGATACGGTATCCACGTCTCCGGGTTGAACGGGTTCGGATAGTTCGCAAGGAGTGCTGTCTCTTGTGGTGTCAACGCTGCGAGGAGTTGTTCCAGGACGAAGATGCCGCGGAGGAAAGTCGGATCGGTTAATGCCAGTCCTCGCGCTTCACGGATCCACTGCTCGACATCTGCCCTTGTGAAGCCGATTTCCACATCTCGGCTCCATACTGTGGGTGCAGCAGCAGCGTCCGCTATTGCAGCTGCTACGAGCGTGAGATCGGCAATATTAACGACACCATCTCTGTTGACATCGGCTAAATTTTCACCTGTCTGCTTAAAGTTTGCGGCGACGAGTGCCAAATCTTGGACGTTCACGACAGCATCACCGTTGACATCACCAATTACGAGCATCGGTGCCGTTACGTGTCCAGTTATAACCCGCGCGTATGAAGTCCTACCAGTACCATCAGTGAGAAGTACATCGGATAAACTCAGCGGTGATGCTTTAGGCGCGACAACCTCAAACGTAATGTTGGCAAGCGTCCCGGAGCCGGTAACATTACCTGCAAGAGACGTCGCTGCAAGCACCACACGACTCTCTGTAACGAGAGCGGGGACGGCATACGCACCGGATGGCAGATAGTCCCCGTTCGTGCTTTCGAGATAGCGGATAGCGGAAGGATCAAAACGGATGGTCGCCTGATAACCCGCCACATCAATTCCGTCTGTAATACGCAGTGCCAACGTGATCTGTTCACCGATTGCAGGTGATTCGACAGCGGAAGGCGAAAAACTGACCGTCGGGTATGTTTTGGAGGACGGCGTGAACCGCCACAGAAGTGTCGTGCCATCAGCACTCCCACTCGCCAGCGTATCGCTATTCGGGCTGAATGTGACAGTTAGGACACCACCGACATGTCCTGTAAGCGTCTGTTCAAGTTGATTGGAGATCGTGTCCCATAGCCGGACAGTGTTATCCAAGCTTCCACTTGCAAGCGTCCTGCCATCCGGACTGTATGCAAGGCTAAAGATGTAGTCCGTATGTCCCGTAAGCGTCTGTTTGTGTTCAGCGAAAGCGGGGTCCCATAAGCGAATAGTGTTGTCGTCGCCTGCGCTTGCGAGCGTCGTCCCATCTGGACTGAAAACGACATGCCGGACGTAATCCGTATGTCCGGTCAGTGTATGCGTGTGTTCACCGGAGACGACATCCCATAGGAAAATATCGTCCGCAGTGCCGCCACTTGCGAGGCGCGTCCCGTCCGGGTTGAATGCGACACTCAGGATGGGGGCTCCGTACCCGGTCAGGGTTTGTCTCTGTTCCCCGGAGATAGCGTCCCATAAGATAATAGTCCCGTCTAAACTGCAGCTTGCGAGCATCGTACCATCTCTACTGAACACAACCTTCCTAACAGCCTCTGCGTGTCCAGTAAGTGTGCGTATGTGTGCACCGGTAGCGGCGTTCCATAATCGGATCATGCCATCGTCAGCACCACTTACGAGCGTCGCTCCGTTTGGACTGAACGCGACGCTATTGACCCAGTCGTTATGTCCAGTAAGTGTCAGGGTTTGTGTATTAGAGGTAGCGTCCCAGAGATAGATATTGCCATTTGCACCACCCGTTACGATAGTTCCGCCGCTTGGACTAAAGGCGACGGCACTGACATAATCGGTATATCCGGTGAGTGTCTGTCGGACACCACCGAAGACGGCATCCGATACGAGGATTGCGCCTTCCGTGCCGGCACTCACAATTGTTCCGCCGGTCGAATTGAACGCGACACTGAGAGCGACACCGGTATGACCGGTGAGCGTCAGTGTATGTTGACCGGAGGTCGTGTTCCATAAGCGGACGGTAGTGTCTGCACTCGCACTTGCAATCAAATTGCCATCAGGTGAGAATGCGATACTCAAAACTGAACCGACATGTCCAGTGAGTGTACGTTGTACGACACCAAAGGTGGTATTCCAGAAACGGATTGTGCCGTCAGCCCCCGCACTGGCGAAGTTTCCACCGGTTGGGCTGAAAGCGAGCGCATAGACAGCATCGGTATGCCCGTTAAGCGTGCGTTGTTCTTCGCCGGTGGTAGTGTTCCAGAGTCGAACCGTAGTATCCGCGCTACCACTTGCGACAGTTCCACCATCGCTAAATGCGACAGCAAAAACGGCATCCGTGTGTCCGGTGAAGGTCTGCTGCTCTTCACCGGTGGTAACACTCCATAAGCGGACAGTGCCATCAGCCCCTCCACTTACGAGAGTCAACCCATTCGGTGCAAAGTCAACCCCATAAACAACATCTGCATGCCCAGTTAACGTTCGCAGTTGGACGCCTGTAGCGGCATTCCACAACCGAATGTCCCCATCTCTGCCGCCGCTTGCGAGCATCGCACTATCCGCACTGAAAGCGATGCTGCTGACACCTTGTATATGTCCTGTCAGCAGCGACACTTCTTGGAAAGTCTGCGCATTATAGAGCCAGACACCGATAGATGTTGCGACTGCTAAGCGCGTGCCGTCCGGTGAATACTTTAACTCGCCTATCCATCCTTTACCCAGCCGCGCCTTTGCACTGCCCGGTAAATTGAGCGATGTAGACTGTTGCGCAAAACAGATCGGTAGGTACGCGTTTAAGAAGACAAACAGCGTTAACAGGATTGAAAATCGTATTTTTTTCATTATAATTTGTGGTGATCCTTTTTGAGTCCCCAGTTACGACCAGACGTACACCTCGTTATCGTCCGGAGAATATCCGATAAAAACAGCCAAGACGATTCGGGCGCGCGTGCCTTGGACGGGGGGTACTTCATGGATGCAGCGGGTATTGAAAAAATAGAGATCGCCCTGCTGCAGATCGACTTGATAGTTCTCTATACCGTTGTCAGCGGCGTATCGGTCAAAGGTCTCTTCGGCGATATAGGGTTGAATCTCCTCCGACCAGAGACAACGATGCAGGATAGCTTGGGTGCCCTTTCCGTTTTCGTCGGCATTTTGGACGCATAGCACGCCAGCGAACTGGTGCTCAAAGCGGTAGACAGCATAATCTGTACGCTGCTCACGGTATTTGACGTGATCGATGTGCGGTTTATAACTGTGTGTCTCGTAGTGGACACGGAAAATCGCGGGTCCATATCGAGCACCATCGGATTCGCGTGCGACCTTCACCTCTTTTCCGGGCGAAAGTGCGGTGAGCGATTCGTAGATGAGAGCAACAGGATCATTAAACCCGTTAAATAGGAAACTAAAGAGGTGTTCAGTCGCTTTCGCGTGTGCCAAAAATTTCGCTTTATCGCCGCCGCGGTTTCCGAGGCTCGTACCGATGTCGATGCGTGTGCGTCTGTCAGCAGAGTTGATGTCCGCTTCATCGCGCATCAATCCCATATTCGTGAACCGTTCTATGAGTCCTTGACACTGAGAAGGCGAGTAGGCGTTCCGAAGGATAATAGCAGGCATCTCCGCTTGAGAGAGCGCGTAGATCGGGTCGCTGTACGTTTTACAAACCGTCTCAAGGTCAGGCTCAGCTGGGAGCCAATTATTTATACCGTTCATGTTAACCTCCGTCCTGAACTCAGAGCGGTCCTTGACACCGCATGCACACATTTAGAATCTCGGATTGAAGAGATAGTGGTAATCATCTATTTTTTTATCAACGAAGTCAATAAATTCAGCGTTATGATCGAGATCGCTGTTCTCAAAAGCGACTTCGCACCCAGTTTTATACTTCAGTCGGCGGTTGGATTTGAGCCAAGAGACCCGGTGAATCATCGCGATCATGTGGCGCGGTTCATCGGATGGGTTCGGAACACCGCGATGCCACAACCGCATATCACGGATCAGCGCGCTCCCTTTCTTCGCGTTCCCACGAACAGGCGGCGCGATTTTATGACGTTCCGCTTCACGTTCTTCACTTATCCGTCGTTCACCAATATCCAGGTGTGAACCGGGCCAGATTTCGACGCTGCCGTTCTCCTCACTCGTATCTTGTGGGGAGATGTTGACGACGACCTCTGCAGTCGGGTGTGCGACTTCTTGAACTGACCAGAGGTGATCGCCATCCCGATGCAGCGGTTGCGTCGTGCTACCCGGGCAGTTCGTATTGCCGTTGTAAAAGTTATTGTAGAGACCGGGACCGAGCAGCGCCTTCGTGACTTGAATCACATAAGGGTTCGCGACGATGTCTCTGAAAATATACGGAGCATAAGGCGGCGGACCCTGCTGCAGATGTCCCTTAAGACCCCCTGCACCACCCCACTTCTCGGCTTTAATGAGGATCTGCGAATCGGCATCCATCCGTTCACGGAGGATGTCCAAGTGATCATGGTTGATGATGTTCTCTAAAACGACATAACCATCAACACGGATCGCTCGAACGGCTTCATCTACATGCAAGTCAGTGAGTTTCTCTGACGCTAATTCTCGCGGTTGAACAGTTATGACCATAAGGCGTTCCTCAATCAAAAAAATTCGGTATAAAGTGCTTGGACAGCCGTCTCCATATCTTTGGATTTTATACCGAACATCATACTGACTTCGTTTGAACCTTGATTAATCATCTCGATATTCACACCGGCACCGGATAAGGCACCCGTTGCGCGAGCAGCGATACCGACTGTATGTCGCATGCCCTCGCCGACGACCATCACTAACGAAAGCCCGCGCTCTACGAAAATATCTTCAGGGGCGAGTGTCTGCCGAATCTGCTCAATAACGCGTTTCTCTTTCCCCGCTGTGAGACTCTCCTCGCGGATAATGACAGACATGTTATCTATCCCAGACGGAACGTGTTCAAAAGAGATGTCTTCGGCTTCCAATATCTGTAGCAACCGGCGCCCGAACCCGATTTCACGGTTCATAAGGTATTTGCTGAGATAAACACAGCAGACGCTGTCCATGGCGGCAATCCCGACAACCGGAATCTCGGTTGACGTTCGGTTCGGAACGATTAAAGTTCCCTCTGCTTTCGGGTTGTTCGTGTTTTTGATGTTCACAGGCACTTGTGCCCGATAGACCGGTTCGAGTGCTTCATCGTGGAATACAGAGAATCCGGCATAAGAGAGTTCACGCATCTCGCGATAGGTGAGTTCAGCAATAGGTGCGGGATTTTTAACAATAGACGGGTTCGCTGCGAACACGGAATCGACATCGGTAAAGTTTTCATAGACCCTGCGCGAACAGCCCCTGCAAGGATAGCACCGGTAATATCTGATCCACCGCGCGAGAAGGTGACGATGTTCCCCTGTTTCGAATATCCGAAGAATCCGGGAAAAATAGTGATGCCGGGGCGCTCTTGTAGGCTGCGTAATCTACCGTATGCCTCTGGCAGTACTTGTGCGTTGCCGGGTTCGTCAGACAGAAGTAACCCTGCGTCCTTCGGATCCACATAGTGTGCTTCTACACCGCGCGCCTGTAGCACTTCTGCGACGAGGCGTGCACAATTATCTTCACCGCCTGCCTTCATTGTATCCATATAGAGATCAGCATCAGTGGTATCACTTTCGAGGCGTTCCATAAGATTGCTGGCGATAGGTTCCGCGCTCTCCGCAGGAAGTCCTAATTCAGCAATGATACTTCGGTAGCGTTCAATGGCTTCCGCACATTCCGATGCTCCGAGTTTGCCAGCGAGGCGTTCTGAGGCAGCGGCAATCAGTAGGTCGGTCACTTTAATGTCTTGGCTGTAGCGTTTTCCAGGTGCCGAAACGACGATGAGGCGGCGTTCTGGGTCAGCAGTGATAATGTCACAAACTCGGCGTACTTGCTCCGCTGTCGCGAGCGAACTCCCGCCAAACTTAGATACTTTTAGCAATCTTGTCCTCCGATTTTTTATTTTTTAGTTTTAGGATTTACACATTCATCTATTAATTTTATGGCAATTTCGGATATTTGTCAAAGGTTTTTTCCGGAGCGATTCAATTGTCACGCATCACACTTGCCGATAGCAGGACATAACCATTTCCAATAACGTCCAAAAAACCGCCAACTGAACAATCTGGTTTAGTCCCAGGGCCATTTAGTTTTAGATAAATTGTCGGATTGTCTCAATTTTTGAGTTTTCTTTTTCAAGTCCGGTGCGGTTCCAAACCGCACCATAGGTGTCAATTTAGGAAGTTTCCGTAGCCCCCTTGAGTTTCCAAAAGGTTGTGTTTTTTCCAATGGTTCTCTGGAAAGTGTCGTCATTTTCAAAGGCACACTTTATGATTTTCAAAGTTTCGCGAAGTGCTGTTTTTGAGCGATGAAAACTCAAGGTTAGCAGCCTCGCATAACCTACGATATACTTTGCTGTTTTGATGAAACCTTGTTGGATATGTCGGTATCCGGCGACTAACATGACCGCATGCTGAATCAGAAGCGCAATAAGTTTGGCATAGATTTCCGATAGTATACGATAGGGTTTCTGACTTCGAGAAACATGAAGTTTTCCGATACTTTTGAAACACTTAAACATCAGTTCAACCTGCCAACGGATGCCGACAAGGGCAGCAATCTGTTTCGGTGTGAGTTGATGTTCTTCAATGTTGGTGATATAAAGGTTCCATCCTGCGAGTCGTAAGAGTGCTTTTGAGGGTGTCTGTGCTTTGCGTTTGGCACGATATCGGATGGAACGTCGGCGTTTATTCGTTTCAGCTTCGGAAAGTCTCTCGGCGATGAGGTAAACCGAGAGTTGCTTTCTTTTTCCGATCCGTATGGCTTTACGAAAATAGGTGTTTTCTGCCTCTGATTTCAGCGTCTTTTCTAAATTAATGCGTTCACCGTTTTCGTCAGCGAGGTAAGAGTTGGCTTTCAAACGCGAGATCCAGTAGACGTTGTTTTTGGTGAGTTTCTCAAGTTCATCGAGCGAAAAATAGGCGAGGTCTGCGAGTCGTAAACTTCCTTTTGGCAATGGCGGTGCTGCTTTTGCAGCCGTCAAATCAGCCGTCATGCCATTAGTGAGTTGGAAGTCCTGAAAACGTCCCGTAAGCACATCAAAGCAGAGATGAAGTTTCAATCCGGCTTTATGGGGATGATTCTTTTTCGGTTGTCCCTTCCAAGTTTCGTGAAGTTCATCAGGGAGTGTTACCCATGTGGCATCTTGCACATAAACGCCCCTAAACTGCTGAAGTAAAGGGAGGGCTTCTCGCCGACCGGCAACTTCAAGCATTTCGGTAATAGCGGTGTCAAGTGTAAGTTTCAACATTTCAGTCGTTTCAAGGGTCAGGCGTTGCTCAAGAGCTTGTCGGCTGACTTGTATACCGAGTGTCGCAGCGGTTTCAGTGAGTTGCTGATAACTCGCCTCTGGATTTTCCAACCACCCGAAGACGAGGGTTTGCGTCAGTGCGCTCCCGGTAAGTTTCCGCTTTCTTTTGACGACTCCTGTATGGACAGCGACTTCATCTGGGACGGTTTCAAGGATCGTTTGCATTTTATCTACCACTTGTTGTAAAATGGACATTGGAAATACCTTTTTTGTAGAAATAACCTTCTAATCTTTTTTCTACATTATACAAGAGGTATTTCCAACTTACCGCATTTTTCTTACAAAAACGTATCTATTTTCACTAAATTGACACCTATGGTGCGGTTGCAAACCGCACCGGAACTAAAAAAGAAAAATCAAACAGCGTAGAAAATCCGATAATTTGGTTAAAACTAAATCACCCTGACCCGTCCCTATAGAAAACTTGATTATTTGCAGATTTCTGGGTATAATTAGTACTGTCAATCTTAGAATAAAACCATACATTTTCATAATGGAGGAAGAAGTGGCAAGAAAAAAAATCAGTGTTATCGGTGCGGGGAATGTCGGCGCAACAGCGGCGTTTCTGATCGCACAAAAGCAACTCGGCGATGTCGTCATGATAGACATCGTGGATGGTGTCCCGCAAGGTAAAGCATTGGACATGGCACAAATGGGTCCCGTAGAACTCTTTGATGCCGCAATTGATGGAGACCTTGATTACGCCGCAACCGCAGGCTCCGATCTCGTAATTATCACATCAGGTTCCCCACGCAAACCAGGGATGACGCGCGAAGACCTGTTGCAAACGAACGCGAATATCGTCGGCAGCGTCACAGAAAACGTCGTCAAGCATTCACCAGATACGATTATTATGATGCTCACCAATCCGTTGGACATCATGACCTATCATGCGTGGAAAGTCTCAGGATTCCCATCAAACCGCGTCGTCGGACAGGCAGGCGTGCTCGATTCAGCAAGGTTCCGCTATTTTATCTCCCTCGAACTCGGTGTATCTGTGGAAGATATTCACGCACTCGTCCTCGGCGGACACGGCGACACGATGGTACCGCTCCCGCGCTATACTACCGTCAACGGCATCCCGATTCCGCAACTCATACCGGAAGACCGTATTGAAGCGATGGCACAACGGACCCGCGACGGCGGTGCCGAAATCGTCAATCTCTTAAAAACCAGCGGATACTATGCCGCCGGTGCCTCGTTAGCACAGATGGCAGAAGCCATTATTCTCGACAAGAAACGGCTGCTCCCATGTTCCGCACACCTCACTGGACAATACGGGATTGATGACCTCTACATCGGTGTGCCGATCAAACTCGGTGGAAACGGTGTAGAAGAAATTCTCGAAATCGAACTCACCGACGACGAACTCGGTTCCTTACAACATTCCGCAGCAACCTATCGCGAAGGCATTGCATTGTTGGGTTATTAGAACGACGCGTATTCTATCTAACGCGAGTTATATTACCTCACACCTTTTTTTAAACAGCTGGTTAGATTTCTGACATTGATGTGAAGAATCTAACCAGCTGTTTTTAAATTAGTCCTGCTAAAATTACCGCCTGCAACACGTAAAATTTCACAGTAAACGCCAGAACTGTCTTTCAGCAAAAACAACGAAAAATCCAGTCATAATCAAGGTTTACAGCCTTTTTTCAAATGCGCGAATTTCACAGTACTATGAAAACTATGAAATCGGAAACCGCCAGCCCGTCCCAAATTAAAAGGTTCCGCAGGGACACTGCGCTTCTCCTTGACTTTCAGGGCAAAATCAGGTATCCTATTATTAGGATTCATACAGTTGTTACGTTTTGAAAGAGACCGCGATGCGAAACCCTGACTAAGAAAAAAATAGGCTTCAATGGAAACTTTTGATTGTGAACTGAATCAACAGATCGTCTACGGCGACAACAGTATCAAACGACTCGGCGAGTTGACGCGCACGCTCGGTGGCAGGCGGGTTCTTATCACAACAGACCGCGGCATCGAAAAAGCCGGTATTCTCGCCAGAGCTGTTTCAGCCTTGCAAGGCGAACGGATCGCCGCTTACCTTTTTGCCGATGTCACATCGAACCCGACCACAGAGGACGTTGAAGCTGCCGTTGCCATCGCAAAAGCCAACGCACCGATAGACCTCATCATCGGACTCGGTGGTGGCAGCGCAATGGACTGCGCGAAAGGCGCGAACTTCCTACTCACAAACGGCGGCAAAATGGAGGATTATTGGGGTACCAACAAAGCGAGTGAACCGATGCTGCCCGCCATCGGTGTTCCGACAACAATCGGTACCGGCAGTGAGGCGCAGTCCTACGCACTCATTTCGCAACCCGATACGCATATCAAAATGGCGTGTGGTGATAAAAAGGCACGATTCGGTACCGTAATTTTGGACGCAACACTCACCAAGTCTTTGCCGAGAACGATCGCAGCGATCACCGCGATGGATGCCGTCGCACACGCCGTTGAAAGCTACGTCTCAACCCGAAGCAACCCCATGTCACGTATGTTTGCACAGCAGGCATGGGAACTACTGAACGCCAATTTTGAGGCGTGTCTTGACGATAAAACAACCAAAGCAAGAAGCAAAATGCTGTTCGGCGCATATCTCGCCGGACTTGCGATCGAAAATTCGATGCTCGGTGCCGCACACGCTTGCGCCAATCCGCTGACAGCAAGATACAATGTCATCCACGGTATCGCCGTCGCATTGATGTTACCTCACGTCATCCGATTCAATAGCACTGTCGCAAGAGATGCCTATCATGAACTGTACCCTGATGGAGATGTAGCAGACAGAATTACAAAACTAAAACAGATCGGAAATCTACCGAACAGACTCCGGGATTACCCTGTCCAATACACGATAGGAACAACCGAATTGTTAACAGTCGCAAAGGAGGCGGCAACGCAATGGACAGCGCAATTCAATCCGCGTCCTCTGAACATTAGCGATTTCATCAAACTTTATGAACACGTCTACTGATATAGTAAAATCAAAAAACATAAGCACACCCCCTGGTAGGGTTTTTGCTGGGGTGTTTCTTCACGGTTTGAAACCGAACCTACCGAAGTGTAAAAGTAATTGCAGCGCAAAAGGTTTTTTTATACTCATACTACTGCTCTGTACAACACACGCAACTTTCGGGAACTGGACAAGTTTCCGTGGAAACCCTCAACTTACCGGTGTCGCAGATACCCAGTTACCGGATAATCCACAACTGCTCTGGACCTTTCAGGCAGGTGACATAATTGAATCCACCGCTGCAGTCGTCGATGGCACCCTCTATGTCGGCGCATTGGACGGAGTCCTTTACGCGATTGACACGCAAACTGGTAAAAAGCAGTGGACCTATCAGGCGAACACGCATATTAAAGCATCACCTACTATCAACGATGGTGTCGTCTATTTCGGCGATGGCGATGGTGTCTTTCATGCAGTAGACATCAGCACGCACCAGATGAAATGGCAGTTTCGCACGGATGGCGAAATCATATCCTCGGCAAATATCGTCGGCGATCGCGTCCTGTTCGGCTCCTACGACGGATTCCTCTACTGCCTCAACCGTGAGAACGGAGAGCACCTCTGGAAACTTGAGACCGAGGGATATGTCCACGGCACCCCGGGTGTCTGGACGCAATCCGCAGCCGAATCCGGTGATACCGCAAACTATGTGATTTTAACAGGATGCGACAGCTATCTTCGCGTCATCAATATAGAGGACGGTACACAGACACAGCAGGTAGACCTCGGTGCCTATGTCGGCGCGAGTCCGGCGATTTCACAAAATCGGGTCTACTGCGGCACGTACGGTACCGAAATATTGGCGGTTGCGTTAGACACCGGAGAAATATCATGGCGGTATCGGCATCCGAAACGGCAATTCCCGTTTTTCGCCTCCGCAGCGATCGCTGAAAACAGCGTCATCATCGGTGGACGCGATAAAATGGTTCACGCACTCTCACTCGATACTGGTGAACCCCAATGGACTTACACCGCCAAATCCAGCATCGAATCCTCCGCTGTGATTGCTGGCACCCGTGTTTTTGTCGGGACAACGCGCGGGGTGATCGTCGCATTGGATCTAACAACGGGAGAATCCGTGTGGGAATTCGCAACCGGATCATCTATCGTCGCATCACCCAGCGTCTCCGATGGTAGAATTTACATCGGGACTGAGGACGGAATCCTCTACTGCTTTGGAGAAAAATAGATCATGTCTAAAACACAGTTAAACACGGGCGCGCAAGCAACGCCCTTAGCAGAACCTGCGACAGCAGGCATAGATTCAAAGGACACAACCGTAGGGAGCGTTTTCGTCTCCAACTACCCACCATATTCGACATGGGGTGAATCCGATGTACCAGAGGTGCATCAAGCACTCGACGCACCACCACGTCCAGATGCCACGCTCGGACTTTACCTCCATATCCCGTTCTGTCGTAAGCGGTGTAAATTCTGCTATTTCCGTGTCTATACCGACAAAAATAGTTCGGAAATTGATACGTATCTCAATGCTCTTGCCAAAGAGGTTGAACTTTACAGCGCGAAACCCGCAATCGCAGGTCGTCCGCTACGGTTCGTCTATTTCGGCGGCGGAACGCCTTCCTATATCAGCGTCAAACACTTAACCACGCTCGTTGATAGGGTGAAACAGGTCATGCCGTGGGATGCCGCTGAAGAGGTCGCTTTTGAATGTGAACCCGGCACCTTGACAGAGAAGAAACTCGATGCCATCAAAGCGATCGGCGTAACCCGATTGAGTCTCGGTGTTGAAAACCTGAATGACGAAATCCTCGCTGAAAACGGTAGGGCACACCTTTCCAAAGAGGTCTATCGTATTCACCCGTGGATTAAAGGGTTGGCGTTCGATCAGGTGAATATCGACCTCATCTCAGGCATGATAGGCGAGACGTGGGAGAGTTGGCGCGAGACCGTCAGGAAGACGATTGAACTTGACCCAGATAGCGTCACTGTCTATCAGTTGGAGCTGCCCTTCAATACCGTCTACTCCAAGGACATCCTCGGTGGCGATGCGTTGCCGGTGGCAGACTGGAAACTCAAACGTGAGTGGCATCAATACGCCTTTGAACAGTTCGCAGAAGCCGGTTATACGCAATCCAGCGCGTACACCCTGCTAAAGAAGGACAAAAATTGTCAGTTCGTCTATCGCGACGCAGTCTGGCAAGGCAGCGATATGATCGGTACAGGTGTCGCCTCTTTCTCGCATCTCAGCGGAATCCATTTTCAGAACGCACCGTCGTGGGGTGCCTACCTTGGCGGTCTTGAAGAAGATAGACTCCCGGTTTACCGCGCGTTAAAACCGACAGAATCGGAACGACTGACGCGGGAGATGATACTGCAACTTAAACTAGGCAAAATTAGGCCCTCCTACTTCCAAGCGAAGTTCAACGCAGACATCCTTGAGATTTTCGCCGAACCTTATGAAAAATTACAAAACGACGGTATGCTGCGCGTCAATGCCGAATCAGACGAAATCCGACTCACACAGCGTGGATTGCTACAGGTCGATAGCTTGCTGCCAGCGTTCTATGCCCCTGAATACCAGAATACCCGGTATACCTAAGGAAATCTCATTCAAAAGATATATTTTCTATTATGGAAGGAGATAGTTGCAAGGACTTCTAACGCTGAATAAATCCGAATAAAAGCGTATGTTTCACTTGACTTTTACTGCGTATAGTGGTATAATTATAATGTCCTTATGGCAGGATTTACTACCTGCACCATCTCGGTGCAGTTCCTGCCAACCCAGTAGTATGGGCATGTAAGGCATAAGGATACCATGATGAAGCGAAGTCAGAAAATAGCGTTAAGACCTACGGACGGTCAGCGTCAGTGGTTTGCCCAGCAGTGCGGATATGCACGAGTTGCGTATAACTGGGCATTATCTGCGTGGCGTGCAGGCGCGCCAGTATCTGAATTACGCAAGTCGTTTAACGCTCATAAATACCAGTCGTTTGAATGGTGTAAAGCGATGGATCAGCGTGCAGCCGCTTATGGCATTATGGATCTTGAAGTCGCTATAGATCGCTATCAGCGTGGAATTAGTGGTTATCCTCGCTATAAGAAACGTAACGCACATCAATCTTATAGTATGGAAGGTGCGAAAGTAGAAATTGATGACAAGTGTATAAGACTACCGAAAATAGGTTGGATTCGGATGCATGAGAGATTGCGTTTTAAGGGTAAGATAGGGCGTGTTACGATAAGTCGCACTGCACATCGCTGGTTTGTAAGCATCACGGTTGATACGGACGATACCCCGCCTGTCGTTGACCCGACAGCACCCGTTATCGGCATCGATGTGGGGATTAACACACTGGCAACATTAGACGACGGCACGAAATACGACAACCCAAGACCTTTGAAACGTTATGAGCGTAAACTCGCACGTGAACAGCGGAAGTTAAGTCGTATGCAATATCAATCAAATAACTGGTTTAAACAAAAATTAAAGATTGAGCGGATTCATTATCGCATATCGTGCATCCGACAAGACGCTCATCACCAGGCGACAACCCGCATCGTCCGTGCCTCAAGTAAAATCGGCATAGAAACGCTTAAGGTTACCAACATGCTAAAGAATTGTAAAATAGCAAAAGCGTTAGGCGATTCAGCAATTGGTGGTTTCCTTGCGATGCTAAAAACGAAAGCTGATGCAATAGGCGTGGAAATAGTAAAAGCACCGCAGTTCTTTGCATCCAGTAAAACGTGCAGTAGCTGCGGACACAAAAAAGAAACGTTGACATTAGCGGACAGGTTTTTCCATTGCGATGCCTGCGGATATACCGAAGATCGCGATGTTAACGCCGCTATTAATTTAAGAACCATCGCGGTCGGTGGGACTGAGATGTAAAACGCCTGCGGAGTCTGTAGTCTACTTATGCCGTTGGGTATAGGGGGGACAGGCAGTAAACGGAAACAGGAACTGCACTGAAATATACGGGATTCTCCGCAAATATTCAGTGAAAGGATAACAGTATAACATGGATACTAAACTCATTGAATCTAATCCATCAATCATGATGGGTAAGCCTGTTATCGCAGGCACTCGCATTCCCGTGGAGTTAATTTTAGAAAAAATCGCAGCAGGGGAGACGATTGAACAATTACTTGAGGAATATCCGCGCTTGACCGAGGAAGGTGTACGTGCAGCACTTACACAAAAAACATGGCGATACAAACACAATTAAACCGCTTCCGTGGGATGCTCGCGCCGGTGTTAGAGACAAACGCCTTCTATCGACAAAAACTCACCGAAGCCGGGATCAAACATCCAAACGACGTACAAACGTTGACAGATTACCAGCAGCTGCCGTTCACCACGAAAGAAGAACTCAGCGCAGATCAGGTGTCGCATCCGCCTTACGGCACAAACCTCACCTTTCCGTTAGAGCAATATACCTGTCTCCACCGCACCTCCGGCACAACAGGTTCACCGTTACGATGGTTAGACACAGCAGAATCGTGGGACTGGTGGGGCAAATGCTGGGGAGAAGTCTATCGCGGCGCAGGCGTGACCTCCGCGGATCGGTTGATGATCGCCTTCTCGTTCGGTCCGTTTATCGGTTTCTGGAGTGCCTATCACGGCGCGCAGCAGCTCGGCGCACTCATAATCCCAAACGGCGGCATGACCTCCGAACAGCGGATACGCACAATACTCAGCAACGATATAACAGTACTCATCGCCACGCCGACATACGCGCTTCGGCTCGTTGAAGTCGCCGAACAAGACGGCATCAATTTGAGCGAAAACTCTTCCGTTCGGGTAACCATCCATGCAGGCGAACCCGGTGCCAGTCTACCGGCAACGAAACAGCGGATTGAAACCGGTTGGGGTGCCCGCACCTACGACCACACCGGCGCAACCGAAATCGGTGCCTGGGGATTCATGTGTGAATCGCAGGCAGGTATCCATCTTAACGAGGACGAGTTTATCTGTGAAATCCTCGATCCTGAAACCGATACGCCAGCAGAGGAAGGCGAGTTAGTGATTACCAACCTCGGACGCGTCGGCATGCCGGTAATCCGCTATCGGACAGGCGACTTTGTTAGACTTAAATCGGGTCGGTGTGAATGTAGTCGAGAGAGCCGGGTCCTTGATGGTGGCGTTATCGGACGGTTAGACGACGCACTCATCGTCCGTGGACTGAACGTCTATCCTGCGACACTCGAAAACATCATCCTCAAGTTCCCGGATGTCCAAGAGTTCGCTGGTCGTGCCTACAGAACGGAAACGCTTGACGAACTCGAAATCCAGATTGAATCCACAAACCCGAATCCTGATGCAACTGCCGCAGCCGTCGCAGCTGCCATCCGAGATGATTTAGGTTTACGTGTCACCGTAAAAACGGCACCCCTCGGCACGCTACCGCGATATGAACTTAAATCAAGACGCTTCACAGATGAACGGACTTCGTGAAAAATACATTCCGGTTCGTAGTCGCGCAATTCTGCTGTAGCGTATCCTGTTAGGTTGCGCCTCATACATGCACCATGGGTGTCAATTTAAGGAGAAAAATCGCTCCGGCCCCAGGTCCGGTAGGGTTTTTGCTTGGGTGTTTCTTCGCGGTTTCCTAACCGAACCGGACTCTACCAATTAAGACTTACAGATTCCTTTGAATTGTGTTATAATAAAAGAGAAATATCATGAAACTTTCAAAGACACGGCTTTCTGAGATTGAATCAGTTTCCTTGACATCTAAATTCTCGGAGATTCTAATTGTTTAGGAGTTAATGACTAAAATGGCTAACTATGAAATTGACGAAATTCGTAGAATTCGACGGGAAATCTCCGCGCGATTTGATCATGATGTTAACAAGTTGTGTGAGTACTACCGGAAGTTAGAGGAAGAATACCGGAAGTCTGGCAAATACAAATTTGTGGATCCACCGACTGAGAAACCGAAAGTAACAAAGTCGAAAGACGAAGAAGCAGCGGATTGATTTCAATTCCTGGCAACATGAAGAATCTCCTTGACTAAATACGCGTAAATGAACACACATCAAAACTACGACACCATCGTTATCGGAGGCGGCCCTGCGGGAAGCACCGTCGCAACACTTGTCGCTGAACAAGGGTATCGCGTGCTGCTTCTTGAACGGGAAGCCGAACCGACATTCAAAATCGGCGAATCCCTCATCCCCGCGACATACTGGACTTTCAAACGGCTCGGTATGCTCGAAAAACTGCGTACAAGTCATTTCCCACAAAAGTACAGTGTGCAGTTCTATTCACGTTCCGGCAAGGGCTCCGCGCCGTTCTACTTCTTTCAAACCAATCCGCATGAGAGTGCCGTCACATGGCAGGTCCTGCGGAGTGAGTTCGACCAGATGCTCTTGGACAACGCCATAGAAAAAGGCGTGGAAGTACGTCGTGGGGTCGGCGTGCGAGAAGTCCGCTTCGATGGTGACACGGCAACCGGTGTTCTAATACAAAACACAGACGGCACCCGCGAAACGCTCAACGCGACGGTCATTGTCGATTCCACCGGACAACGGTCGCTCATCGGAAGGCAACTGAAGCTGAACACGATAGAACCGAACCTCAAGATGGCATCGCTCTTTACACACTACGAAGGCGGACACAGAGACGAAGGCATTGATGAGGGTGCCACGCTCATCCTACACACGGAAGAAAAAGACTCTTGGTTCTGGTCAATCCCGCTCCCTTATAACCGCACGAGTATCGGCGTTGTCGGCGAATTGGATTACCTCCTCCAAAACCGAAGAGATGCCAGCGGAAAACTTGACACACAGAAAATCTTCAACGAAGAGTTGGCGAAGTGCGCACCACTGAAGCAGAGACTCGAAGGCGCGAAACAGCTGCTCCCGATCCAAACCACGAAAGATTTTTCCTACCGTGCCAGTCGTATTGCAGGCAATAATTGGGTCTTGGTAGGCGATGCTTTCGGATTCTTGGACCCCGTCTACTCAACAGGACTGTTCCTTGCCCTCAAATCTGGCGAGATGGCGGCAGATGTCATCGTTGATGCCTTTCGAAAAGATGACTTCTCGGAAGCACAACTCGGAAGTTTCGGACCGGCGTTTGTGGAGGGAATGGAGGCGTTCAGGAAACTCGTTTACGCTTTTTACACAAAAGAATTTAGTTTTGCACGGTTCCTATCAGAATATCCGGAGCATCAAGGCGGTATCGTTGACATCCTGAGTGGCGATGTCTTCAGAAAAGACGTAACGCACATCTTCCCCGATATGGCGGAAATGTGTCCCTTTCCACCTGAGATGCCGCTCGACTGATACTGAATCCGTGCCACATCATAGAAAATAGGAGAATGTTATGCGATCAATTTTGTGCTATTTAACGATTATCTGTGTGATTTTTACCTTTGCGTGCGATAACACTACAAAACGCGACACTACCCAAGGTGAGCAAAAGGACACAGTTCCTGAGTTAGTAAACGATACATCTACAAAACGCCAGTACATAAGTGTCGGCACGGCGCCGGCTGGTGGGGCTTTTTTCGTTGTCGGTTCCGCTATCGCCGAAGTCGTCGGTGGTAACGCACCCTCAGCCGGTTGGGAAGTCACTGCCGAAGCCACCAAAGGCACGCAGGAGAACATCCGCCGTATCGTGAACAATGAACTGGAATTTGCACTCGCCAACGCTGCCATCTCCTACTTCGCAGTACGCGGCGAAGGCGATTGGGGAACGGAGCACGCCATACGGACTATCATGACCCTCGCTCCCAATGTCGGATTGTTTATTACGCCGCAGTCTTCAGGTATCCGTAACATCCAAGATTTTGCCGGGAAACGCATCGTTGTCGGACCCGCAGGTGCAGGGTTCGAATACTTCCTGAAACCGATATTAGCCGCACACGGTGTCGCCTATGAAGATTTTTCACCGCTCAATAGCACCTACATCGGTTCCGTAGACCTGTTAGCAGACGGTTCCGCTGCCGCTGCATTCATCGGTGGCGCGGTCCCGACGCCAGCCGTCACGCAAGCCAGCACATCTCAAGACATCCTCTTTATCCCGTTTGACGAAGCTGCAAAACAGTCCCTCTTTGAAGCGTACCCCTTCTTTAACGCGATGACTATCCCCGCTGACACCTACAAAGGGCAGACGGAGCCCTTCGCGAGTATGAACGTAGGCGCGATGCATCTGATTACCGCTGAGAATGCCGATCAAAACATGGTCTATGAATTCACGAAGACCTTGTATACAAACCGAGCGGAAGTGGTTGCGCGACACGGTGCAGGAAAAGCCATCAATCCCACAAATGTCGTCAAGGATACAGGCACACCTTTCCATCCCGGTGCGATCCGTTTTTATCGTGAAATCGGCATCTGGAATGAATAAAGCCTCACTTTACGTCATCGCAAGTCGTGAAAAATTAGAAATCGAAAATCAGAAGATGGATCGACCGCTCTGCATTGAAACGCTCTAAAGAGAACTTACGCATACCCCGCTTGTAGTGCTGATTCTATAGGATTTCATCGAAAATATTCTTGACTTTAAAGTGCCTTTTCTGGTAAAATTATAGAAACGCCTCTTAAAAGGAGAACTGGAAATGGAACTAACTTTTGAAAAAGATGATCTCTTGCATGCCCTGCAAGTCCTACAAGGCGTGGCGAGCGGACGCAATACCTTACCAATACTTTCAAATGTCCTCATACAAGCTGCCGATGGTAAGATTGAGTGCGTCGCTACGGATTTGGAAGTCGGGATTAAGATCGCCGTCGAAGGGGTCATTCAAGAGGAAGGTGCAATCACTGTCTCCGCCAAAAAATTGTCTGATATCGTCAAAGAACTCCCCGAAAATCAGACGATACACCTTCTAACGACAGCGAATGATCGTGTCGAAATTACGTGCGGCGACGGCGTTTACAAGATTATTGGACTCCCCGACGAGGAGTTTCCCCAACTGCCTTCTATTGATGGACATTCGTTGACCATTGACGGAGAGACCTTGCGCGCCGTCCTCCGCAGAACCGAGTTCGCCGCAGCGACAGAAGATGTCCGTTATTTCCTAAACGGACTCTATTTTAGTTTCCTTGACGATAAAACGGAAATCGTCGCTACGGACGCTATTTGGCTCGCACTCGCACATTGCGAACCGCTCAGCGCACCAGAGAACATCCAAGGCATCATCGTCCCACTCAAAGCCGTCAAAGAGATTGAGCGCACTTTCGCTGAATCTGATGAAGTACAGGTCTCAATCCTTGAAAACCAGATACTCCTTGCCGATGGACGAGCGACCCTAACGACAAGACTGATAGATGGCGATTATCCGAAATACGAGAAACTCATCCCGGAGTCTACCGGTAGAGCCGTCGTTGATAAGGACCAACTTCTGCACGCAACTCGACGTGTCGCACTCCTATCGAATCCAAGAAATTATTGTATCTGTCTCGAAATTGATACAGAGCAGATCCAAGTTTCAGCGATGAGTCCGGAATTAGGCGAAGCACACGAGACGCTGTCTGTGGAATCCGGCACAGGACGTGTACGAATCGGAATTGATGCGCGTTTGCTCACAGAGACGCTCATGCACATCGAAACAGACTCGGTCGCCGTCGAATTTACCGGCGAAGTAACCCCGGTATCTTTCAAACCCATCGGAACAGAGGGACACGTGTGCGTCGTAACACCGATGCGTCTGGCATCTTAAAGACAGTCCGAGTTTCTGCTGCACCTGTGTCAAACGGAATCAGATTGTAGACGAACCAAATACTTGGAGCGATGTCGTCCCTAAAATCGACCTACTGAATAAAGGGTTACAACCCTGATCAAAAAAGGACTTGACGTTAACCGCGTTTTTTGATAGAATTGTAGATATACTTAGTAGAATTATAGAAACACTTAAATAGGAAAAACAGGAAATGGAACTAACTTTTGAAAAAGATGATCTCTTGCATGCCCTGCAAATATTACAAGGCGTAGCAAGTGGACGGACAACCTTGCCGATCCTTTCAAACGTGCTCATTGAAGCCGCAGATGGAAAAATCGAATGCGTCGCTACCGATCTTGAAGTCGGGATTAGGATTATCGTGGAGGGTGATATTCAAGAAGACGGCACAATCACTGTCTCCGCCAAAAAACTGACGGACATCGTCAAAGAACTTCCCGAAGATCAGACGATACATTTCGCAACGACGGCAAACGATCGCGTTGAAATCAAGTGCGGCGACGGTGTATACAAAATTATTGGACTCTCCGATGAAGAGTTCCCGCAACTGCCATCTATTGATGGACATTCGTTGACTATTGACGGTGATACCTTGCGCGATGTGCTCCGCAGAACCGAGTTCGCCGCAGCGACAGACGATGTCCGCTACTTCCTAAACGGACTCTATTTTAGTTTCCTTGACGATGGAACGGAAGTTGTCGCTACCGATATGGTGAAACTCGCACTTGCACGCTGCGAAGCGTTCAGTGCACCAGAAAACGTAGATGGAATTATCGTCCCTCTCAAAGCCGTTAAAGAGATTGAACGCACTTTTGATGGCTCCGATAAAGTCGAAGTCTCGATTCGTGAGAACCAGATTCTCTTTTCTGATGATACATCTACGCTGACCACGCGGCTCGTGGATGGCGATTATCCGAAATACCGTGAAGTCATTCCAGAATCGGTAGAAGGCAGTGCTGTCGTCTCTAAAGAACTCTTCCTGCACGCAGCGAAACGCGTCGCACTCCTATCGAATCCGAAAAATCACTGTGTCTGTGTCGAAATTGACGCTGAACGGATCCATGTTTCAGTGAATACCCCAGAGGTAGGCGAGGCACACGAGACGCTACCTGTAGAATCCAGCACCGGTAGCCTACGCTTCGGGATTGATGCACGTTGGCTGATTGAGACCCTCACACACATCGAATCTGAATCCGTGGTCGTCGAATTTGTGAGTGAAGTGAAGCCGATAGCCTTTAAACCGGTTAATGCCGACGATCATATATGTCTCGTCGTGCCGATGCGCTTGGACTCTTAGATGCGGACTTCATCGGTGTGAAACTTATAAATGCCTTCTGGTCGTACGGAGTTGTTTTCAGCAACACTATCAAAAAAACTGAGACGCTCCGTACGTTCTTTTTTCTCTAATAACGCGGTTTCAGTGCTTACAGAAATGCCTCCGATTTTTAGGAAAAAAACTTGACAACTGCTCACACTTTGTGGTATTATTATATAGTCTGATGCCGAGATAGCTCAGTCGGTAGAGCAGTAGACTGAAAATCTATGTGTCGGCAGTTCGATTCTGCCTCTCGGCATTCCCTTCCAATTTACAATGCTTGCTAAGCCGGTGTAGCTCAGGGGAAGAGCAACTGATTCGTAATCAGTAGGTCGGAGGTTCAAATCCTCTCATCGGCTTCCATTTTTTCCCAAACTATACCTATCACAACACGCCTCTATTCCAGTTCGTCTCCTATTTCTAATCCTTCTTCTTCGGCTGCGAGATCCTCTTCAAGGGATTTGATATTCGCTAAAACTGTCGGATGGGGTTCAATCTCATATACCTTTCGATACATTTCGAGTGCCTTTGCTGTATCACCAAGGAAACTTGCATAGATTTCAGCCATCCGTTCCCACGCGCGTACCTCTTGCGGATCAAGTTCCGAAATGCGTTCGTAAACCCGAAGGGCATCCCCGTACCCACGCGTTTCGATGTCTTCGCGCTCAAGCGCGGACGCACGTGCAAAAAGCAGTCGAACAAGATCCGCGACAACTTCATCCATCTCAGGACGCTGCGCCAATGCCTGTTCCAATAGAAGGATCGACTCCGATTCGAGACGCGTAACCTCAGCCAAATCTTCATCTGTGAACTCGCGATCTAAGAATCGATAGTTCTGCAGCATTTTCGCGTACGTTCTTGATAACTGGAGGCGAGCAAGGATACCGATAGGCGATTTTTCGGAGGCAACATCTCGAAACTCAGGATCACTCTCAATCGCTTTTTTATAGTACACAGCCGCCTCTTCAAGCTGCTTGTTGCCGTGATAAAGGACACCGAGGCGATAGTGTGCTTCAGCGTTGTTCGGATCGCTTTCAATCACGGCAAGAAATTCTTCTGTCGCTTGCGCTAACAACGCGTCATCTAAAGCATCCTCGCTCAGGAGCCTCCCTCGTAAGAGGCGAACATCAGCGTGATCCGGCTGAATACGAGCGGCATGCTCCAGACGCGCCCGCGCATCTTTTGCCCAATTTTTTTGTGAGTAGATTTCCGAGATACGGAGATTCGCATGTAAACCGATCGCACCTGCTGTCTGCGACACACCGTTTATAGAGATAATATGCTCCTTTTCAACCGCCTCTAACGCCTGCAACGCTTGCCAGTAATGGCGCGCAGCGTCAACAAGATCCTGTTCTGCAAAGCGCGTGTCCGCCTGCGCAATGAAGTTACCGACCTCTGAAAGCGGTGGTGGAGCAGATTCAGCACTGCCTCGACGGATATAGAATGCTGCAAGCACAATAAAACCGACGACTGCCAGAATCTCTGCATAAATAAGCCAGTTGCGTAAGGAAAATAGGGATTTTGCGTTGAATGACATGTTGTCTCCTTTCTATGAATCCGAAATATAATGCATCAAAACCTACTGCCTGCCGCTCTCAATTTCATCAAGAATGCCAAGCATCTCCTCTGCATCAACGAATCCGGTGAATCGTTTGAGAACAGTCTCATTAGCATCCAAGAAAATGACGACAGGTAATCCGGGAATCTGATACTTCTCAGTCAACGCCTTCGTGGTTTCGGAGGTACGGGTGAAGTCTAACTTGACGTTAACGTAATCGTCGAGTCTCGCGGCGACAGCCGGGTCTGCATAAGTTTGGTGATCAAGTTCATTACACGCAGCACACCAAGACGCATAAAAATCGAGCATGACGAGTTTATCTTCCCGCTGAGCGATTTCAAACCCTTCGGCTTCATCGTAAACCCAATCCAGTTGCGGTCCAGCAGGCTGCTGGATACCGCCAACAAACATATAAGCACCGATGACTGCCAACAAGAGACCGCATGCCTTTTGGAACCGCATCCGCGTAGAAATTCCGCTGAAACGTTGTGTTAGTTTACCGAGCCAGAGTCCAACAAGCATTAAACCGCCAGCGATGGCAAAGAACGGCAACGAGTTTTGCAGGAAGTCCTGTAACAGCGGGAATACATCTTTGAGAAAGTAGAGTGCCATTGTAATAATTGCGATGCCAAAAATATTCTCTAAAATATACATCCAGCCACCGGAGCGCGGTAAGGCGGAGAGCAAGCCAGAGAAAGTACCAATAGCGATGAAGAGTAACCCCATGCCGAGCGCATAGGTGAACATGAGCCAGAAACCGAGGAACAGGCTCCCCGTTGTCGCGATATAAGTTAGCACCACTGCTAACGCGGGTCCCGTGCAAGGCGCAGCAATCACGCCTGCGACAGTTCCCATAGCGAACGCACCCGCAAATCCGGTACCACCGACAGTGTTCAGACGATTCTGCACCGAGTACGGCAACCGAATTTCAAACACGCCAAACATTGACAGTCCAAGGGCAACGAGGATTAACGCGATGAAACCGACGACCCACGGATTCGCCATGATCTGACCGAAAACTGCACCTGTTGAGGCAACAGCGACACCTAAAATAGAATACGTGACAACGATGCCGATGACATATACAATGGAGAGCAGGAAAGATTTGAAGAAGCCAGCAGACTCGTTAGCGCCGAAGATCGAAACCGTAATCGGTATAAGCGGATAAACGCACGGCGTTAAACTCGTCAGGATCCCGCCAGCAAACACAAGGAGGAACGCAAGCCAAACCTGTCCGCCGGAGAGCGCACGGGCAAGGGTGCCTTCCTCACCCGTAGCACTCGGCGAGGCACCGAAGTCAATATTAGCGAAAACCGATTCGTTAATCCGTTGAATCGGCTGCTCTATACCGACGACCTCAAGCGGCATTGAGAAATTAAGAACCTCAGGTAACAGACACTGCTCATCGTTACACGCCTGATATTCGAGTTGGAAATCCAACATCTCAGACCGAATCGGGGCAGACTGGCTTAAGTCGGCTTGGATACCGATGGTGATCGTGTCGTGATAAACAGGGGCTTCTCCGATGGATCCGAGCTGCAGTATATCACCTTCCGGGTATATGACCGCTCCGAAAGTGAGATGCGACACATCGGGCAAGGCGATTTCAGTCGCGATAAGTCCCTCTTTCGCCGGGTTCGCGTTGACGTGCCACCCTTCAACAATCTCTACGACAACAGCGATCTGGAATTGACTTCCGGGTTGGACTTTGTCAACAGAGAGGTAACCTTTCGCAGAGAGTTTCTCAACTTCGGGTCGCGCCCCGAGTCCGAAATCTGCCAACTGTGCCTGTACGTGTATTGGGAAACACAACGTGATGACTGTTAACAGGCTGCAGAACAAGTATCTATAAAATTCAACGGTTTTTGACATACGATTCTCCTCAACTACCGCGGCTCAAGTACAACGCACGGCAAAATCATCTCTTCAAGTGAAACGCCACCGTGTTGGAAACTGCCTTGGAATATTTCCTTGTAGACATTGAACTGTCTGTCATAAACGAAATAGTAGTCCTCTTTCGCGAGAACGTAATTCTTACGCGCCGCTTCCCCGGGTAAGCGATACGCCTCCGGATTATCTATAATCCATCCAGCATCAGGCGCACACGAAATGTTTCTACCCTCTTTGAATCGAAGTCCAGTTGTGAGTTCCGCTTGGCTTGAAACCTTTGCTGCATTCTGGCAGAGCAGCGAACCGTGGTCAGACGTTAAAATAATGGTGATACCGCGCTCCGCAGCGATTCTGAATATTTCATAGAGGCGTGAATGCCGGAACCACGCATGCACGAGCGAGCGGAACGCCGCTTCGTCAGGGATAAGCTGCCGAAGTAAATCTACCTCATATCGTGAATGTGTCAGCATGTCAAGGAAATCGACAACGAGGGCTGTCAAACTCACCCTGTCGGTAATGTTCAACCAGTGTAAATATTGCATCTCGCCGCGCACATCAAAAATTTTGAAGTAATGCAAAGGCGGTTTCAGCGGTATGCCGTGCCTCTCAAATTGCAAACGCAGGAGTTGTTTCTCATGGCGGTTAATGCTCGTGTGCGTGTTATCCGGTTCGGCGTATAGGTCTGGATACCTCTCAGCAAGTTCAAGCGGAAACAACCCACTAAAAATAGCATTGCGCGCGTAACGCGTCGCTGTCGGCAAAATCGAGTAGTAATAATCACGCCTTATGTCAAACAGTGGATAGAGCAACGGCTCAATTTTCAGCCAGTGGTCAAGCCGCATGCAATCCATGACCACAAACAAAACCTGTTTCCCTGCCTGGATTTCCGGGATGACATATCTGTAGACAACATCCACAGAGAGTGTCGGCGATGTTTTACCGACAAGCCAGTGTTTGTAAGTGTTCTGAATATAGTCGGCGAACGCAGTGTTTGCCTCCCGTCTCTCCGTTTCGTGGACAGTTTTCAGATCGTCAACGTTGTAGAGTGAGTCTAACTGCAGATCCCACTCAATGAGCCGAACATAAGTATCGATCCAATCCTGCCAATCACCATCGGAATCGCTCCGTTGCGTTTCCGAATCCGAAATGTTCACCTGATTGAAGTTTTGGACATAAGCTTGCGGTGTATACACTTCCCGAACGCTCTGTTTTTTAAGCAAAAAAGCGAGTGATGATGCCAGCTGTCTCGAAGAAATTTCGATCTGTGCCTTTTCCGACATAATGAAGATATAGCCGACATCATAAAGACTTGCCTGTTGCATGACTTCATGTTCATCCTTGTCTGTTAGCAGGATGATGGGAATGTGTGTATCCACTTTCCGAACACGCGCAAGTAAATTATTCTCTGGCATCGCCGCCTCATAATGCAGTATGACGGCATGATAGGTCTCGTCTTTGAGTAACGTAATGCCTTCAGAAGTTGTATCTGCTAATGATACATCATAGCCTTCGTACTCCAAGAAACGAACATACGGTTTCGGCGTTATATACTTTGCTTTTTCAGGCGATGCCTCTTCAGATTGTGCAATAGATTGCACTACATCAGTTATCTGATTATCAATCCACAGAATCCTCCATCTTCTTTCTTGCATGTTAAACCCCCTTTTGTGATATAGGTTTACAAACCTATATCTTGATGAAACCGACAACTCGTCCGTTGCCAGACGTTTTCGGGGTGAACCGTTAAAAACCTCTCAACAAAAAACAGATACACTATAGGACAGTCGGATAAAAAATCCGCCAATAAAAAACATTAAATACTTGAAACGAATCTCCCAGGGTTCAACAAACCCCTCGGATCGAATCTAACTTTAACCTGCTTCATTAAACCGGTCGCGTCTCCGAAAGAACCCCAGACATCAATATGCTGTTTGAGTTCAGGCGGTGCGTTCTCTACAATAAGGTTGCCACACGCCGCCGTTACAGATTGGCGTAACGCCGTTAAGTGTTTCGCAAACACTTGGAAATCTGTGTCAGCTGCTACAGGAATGGCGAGATACAACACGCCACTTCCCAGGAGTGCCATCACTTGTACACCACGATCCGAACCTTCCGCTATAATCTGCGCAGCAAATTCGGCGACATCCGTGCGTTTCAGGTTCAACTTAGCAATGACCTTTTCGGCGTTCGCAGCGAACTCTCGGACATCCACATGAACACGCCGTCGTGGTTCGTCTTCTATAATTGTGACACCCTTCGCGCCATTTTGTTCCATCATTTCTTGGCAGCGCTCCAATTGCCATGCCACGGTTTCAGGATCGCCACCGAACCCAACGACCAATGTCGGTCTTTTCGCATCTATTGCACCACTGACTTCAAAATTACTGAGGCAGTTTACAAACATCGGTAGCATCTGCGAACCTACAACGTTTAAACCGGTCTTAACAGCGTCTTGAACGTTATCGAAACCTGCCGTAAATATAGCTTCCCGCACCGGAATCGGGGACAGCTTGAACGTCGCTTCGGTAACGATGCCGAGCGTTCCAAAAGCACCGATATAGAGTTTGTTCAGATCGTAACCCGCAACATTCTTTACCACTTTACCGCCACTCTTGACCGTAGTACCGTTGGCGTGAACGACCTGCAAACCCAAAACCTGATTCCGAGCAGTCCCATGCCGTAGACGCAGAGGTCCGCTTGCGTTTGCCGAAATAATGCCACCAATAGTACACCGATCCGAATAGGATGGATCCAACGGAAGAAACTGCCGATGCTTTGCCAACTCGGCTTGCAAGTTGGCTAAACGGATACCGGCTTCCACAGTGACAGTTAGATCCGCTGGTTCATATTCTACGATACTATTTAAACGGGTTGTCGCCAGCACGATATCCACTTTCTGTGGAAGATTACCGATGCCGAGTTTCGTGCCTGCACCAGCGGGTATAACCGATAACGCTTTTTTCGACGCGAATCGGAGGGTATCTTGGACCTCTTGAACGGATGCCGGCAAAATAACTGCCTTCGGAACATATCCATCAAACGTGTAGTCGGCAATCTGCGCTTCGGGTAGGATACCGCCTTCTCCAACAATATGTTTAAGTTCATCGTGCAAGGCACGTGAATTTTCCATGTATGTCTCTTCCTTTATTTAAAGATTCCTCACTGCATCCGGTTTTAAACCCAATTTGGTATACGATTCAGCGGTCGGAAAAATCTTCCCAGGATTGCAGAGACCTGTCGGATTAAAAATCTCTTTGACCGTCGCCATCACTTGTAAATCGGCAGGACTAAAAATCAGCGGCATATAATCCATCTTCTCAACGCCGATACCGTGTTCTCCCGTTATTGTGCCACCGACCTCGGCACAGACAGTGAGAATCTCCATGTTAACATGTTCTACGCGTTCACACTGGTCAGCGTCACGTTCGTTAAAGAGGACAATCGGATGGATATTGCCGTCGCCGGCGTGGAAGACATTCGCAATCGGGATCTGATATTTCTCGGAGATTTCGGAGATCCGCCGTAGGACCTTCGGGAGTGTTGTGCGCGGCACAACACCGTCTTGGGTGATATAATTCGGGGCAAGTCGTCCGAACGAACCGAATGCACTCTTCCGTGCCTTCCATAGCTGCTGTCGCTCTTCTTCATCTTTGGCATAGTCCACCTGCCGTGCGTTGTGCTGTTTGAAAATCTCCAAAATCTGATCCGTCTGGTTCTGCATTCCCGCCTTAATCCCGTCGAGTTCTACAATCAAGATGGCTTCGGCATCGAGCGGAAAACCGAACGCAAACGCCTCTTCCAAAGCACGAATGACGAGGCTATCCATCATTTCGAGTGCTGCAGGAATGATACCTTCACCGATAATCGTCGAGACGGCGTTTGAGGCATCGTCCATCGTTTCAAAGATAGCGAGTGCTGTCTGATAGGCTTGTGGGTTGCGTGTGAGACGGACAACCGCCTTCGTCACGATCCCGAACGTGCCTTCCGAACCGATCATCACACCACGTAGGTCGTAACCGGGAGTCTCCTCAACCGTCCCCCCCAATTCAATGATCTCACCATCCGGTAGAACAACCTCCAACCCCAACACATGGTCAGACGTAACGCCATACTTCAAAGTATGCGGTCCACCAGAATTTTCGGCGATGTTCCCACCTATTGTGCATGCTTTCTGGCTTGATGGATCTGGGGCGTAGTGGTAACCTCGGTTTTCCACAGCCTGTGTCAACAATAGGTTGACAACACCCGGTTCAACCACTGCCCGTTCGTTTTCGAGGTCTATCTCTAAGATGCGATCCATCCGATTCAGAGCGATGATAATCCCGCCCTGAACAGAGAGCATACCACCGCTTAAACCTGTTCCACCGCCGCGTGCAATAAAAGGTGCATCGTACTTGTTCGCTAACTTTACGATATCCGACACCTGCTGCGCTGTATCGGCGAAGACAACCACATCCGGCATCGCCTTAAAAGAGGGGGCAGCGTCGCATTCATATACGGACAGCGCAGTCACATCTGTCAACACGTTTTTAGGCCCCAGAAGAGCAGAGAGATCCGCAATCAGTTGTTCTTTTTCGCGCATAGCCTATTTCCTTTAAATGCATAATTCGTAATTTACAACTTTATATTAGATTACCACAATTTCGATTCAATGTCCAGTTAGAAATGCAATACGGGTGTGTAAATATTCTGTCAAAATCTTGTTGGGAATCAACGCCGAACCTGAATGCCAAAAGTTTTCGTTTGCAAATACGTTTTACAGGACGCTATAATAGAAATATGTGTACAAGTCGGTAAGATGTAATTATCGAAAACTACCGTGATGGCGGTAGATATAGGAGTTAAAGATGCGAAACCTAACACTGATTTTAGTCATCACCTGCTTAATCTCTTGGATGCTGCCACAAACCGGCAGTGCCAAGATTGATCCAGAAACAGCAGTCGGGGTCTGGCTATTCGATGAGGGTGCCGGTAAAGAAACGAAAGACGCTTCTGGTAATAACCATCACGGCACAATTAATGGTGCAGATTGGGTAGCCGGGCAATTCGACGGTGCGCTTGAATTTGATGGCTCTCACTGGGTAACGATTGCGTCCACACCTGAATTACAGATCAGTGAAGAACTAACGATGATGGGATGGGTGAACGCCAAAGATATCGGAGATTGGCGGCAACTTATTGCGAAGAGCGATGAATATCTCTTACGCATTGATCCACCGAATGAAGGCAATAGAATGTCATCATTCGTTAATACCAATAACGATTGGGGACAACGAGCATCTTCACCAGAAATCCCTGCATTGAATACGTGGATACATTTGGCTGGCACTTACGACAGCGCAGCGAAAAGTGATCATCTCGGTGTGTACGTGAACGGTGTTCGCGTAGGTTCAAGCACACGTCCCGGGAATACAGCCATAACCGACAATCCTGTTGAAATCGGTAGATGGGGTGGCGGCTCATACTTCGTCGGTACGATTGACGAAGTTGCTATATTCAACAAAGTTCTCAGTGAAGACGATATACAAACTATCATCGAACACGGTTTAGCCAAAGTGCTTGCTGGCGAAGCAGTGGAGGCGTTGAACAAACTGACCACAACTTGGGCTTCTCTAAAAGCAGGTAGATAACTTGACACAGATTTCGGTAATTTCTTTTGCAGAATGATAGATTAGGTGTTATAATTGAATTACCTGCTGCATTGAGATAGCGCAGCGAAACCGTTAAATTCTTAACATTCCGACACGTACCCTTGGGGTTCGTAGAGTGAAGGAGATAAAGATGCGAAAGTTAATACTGATTTTAGCACTTACTTGTGTATCTGCTTGGATACTACCACAAACTGGTATTGCCGAAGTTGATCCTGAAACAGCCGTCGGTGTTTGGCTGCTCGACGAAGGTGGTGGCAACACGACCAAGGATGCCTCTGGAAACGATCATGATGGCGAAATCAACGGTGCCAAATGGACAGACGGTAAATTCGGAAAAGCACTTGAGTTTGATGGCGGACAGTGGGTCTCAATTGACTCAACACCGGAATTACAGGCTGGTGAGGAACTTACCATGATGGCTTGGTTCTATGCAACGGATATTGGGGATTGGCGGCAACTCATTGCGAAAAGCGATGAGTACCTGCTACGGATCGATCCGCCACAGGAAGGCAATAGGATGTCAGCATTCGTCAAGCCTGGTGGCAGCTGGGAACCGAGAGCCTCCGCAAATGTTCCTGATGAAGACACATGGATACACTTCGCAGCGACCTACGACAGCAACGAGAAAAATGAACAGCTTGTTGTGTATGTGAACGGTGAACGTGCTGGCGCGAGCACACGTCCAGGAGATATTGCTGTAACAGGAAACGCTGTCGAAATCGGTAGATGGGGCGGCGGTTCATACTTCGTCGGTATCATCGATGAAGCCGCTATTTTCAACGTCGTCCTCAGCGAAGACGATCTGAAAACCATCATGGAGCACGGGTTATCAGACACGCTCGGCGGGTTAGCAACTGTCGCACCGACGAACAAATTGACGACGACATGGGCAACCCTTAAAGCAGATCGGTAATTCTAATTTCCCCCAGGTCCAGTAGGTGCGGTGTTTTTGCTGGGGGTGTTTGCTTGGGTATTTCTGCGGATTTCTTCTAGCAACCGCATCTGTTGACACTTAAAGTTAATTGTATAATCCATCATAGTTTGTGTCGTATGCTGTGCAAACTAACTGAACGAATAGTGTTTCCGGTTGTAATCGTACAAAAATTGAAGAAACCTTCTAAGAAACCCACTGTTTTAACTGTGGGAATATGTCATGGAGGATTTGTTATGAAAACGGTTATGATTCTGATTTGCGCAACCCTAATGTTTGGATTTATGGCAGTCGTGTCTGCTGGCGTATGGACAGACCCTTTCGATGGGAACGAACTCGTTGACGGATGGGAATTCCGTGATTATCGAGACGAAGTTACAGAACTTGAAATCAAAGACGGTTTCCTTCAGATGACCAATCCAACCGGCGGATGGGGGCATACCACCCCAGACAAACCGATGCTTGAACGGGAAGTCCCAAAAAGTGCCGCTGAAAATATAACGGTGAGTGGGATTTTCTCCTCAGAACCTGATAAACCGGGAAGTTATTGGGTCGGTATCTTTCTCTATAGTGATGAAGACCTGAATTATGCCTGCTTGTTGTTTGGCGGCTCAGCCGGGGATCCGCAAAAAACGCTCATCGGGAGTATGGTCAACGCCAATTGGCAAGACAAGGGGCACTTTGACACCGGGTTTGATGTGCCAGTCCACCTTAAAATTGTCAAAGAGGGTGATCTCTTCTCCGGCTATTACCGTGAAGATGAAAAAGATGAGTGGAAACTCTCTGGTGACAAAACCTGGAACCACAAATTCGACGTAGAACGCGTCGGTATCGGTTTTATGAACAACTGGGGTGGGCAAACGGTTACTTTCTTTGTCGATTCACTCTCTATTGAAGGCGAAGGTATTAAACCCCTTGATGTCGCACCAGCAAGTAAATTAGCGACAATATGGGGGAACCTCAAAACCAACTGATAACCTAAATCGGGTGGATATCTTCTCTATCTACATGTTTTCTAAGCAACAGGAGATCGTATTTCATCCGACACGCCAGCATACCTAAAACGGGGTGGTGAAATTACCGCCCCTAAATCCTCTATCTACAAAACACATCCGCTTATAGACAAAAGAAAAAACAAGGAGAAACGCTATCACCATGTCTATTCCCAAAATGTCCGTAAACAACCCAGTCTTGGCGAACATGTTAATGATTATTATTATCGCCTTCGGGATGTACGCATGGATAAATCTACCCCGAGAACTGACTCCAGAAATCGCATTACAGACGGCTACAGTAACAACACTCTATCCCGGTGCTTCTCCAGAAGAGGTAGAAAAACTCATTTCCGCGCCCATTGAAGATGCTATTGAAGAGAATGTTAACAAAATCAACTTGCTGCTTTCTAACTCTTCGGAAGGTAGATCCATCATCACTATCGACTTTGAAGAGATGAGCGATCGGGAGTTCGACAAAGAACTTGAAAACTTACGGACGGCTGTAGAACAGGTGAATGAACTCCCCGAAGAAATTTTAGAAGATCCGCAAGTCGTAGAACTTGATGTCTCGTCCGGTTTTCCAATGCTGACGATTGTTGTGGGCGGCGACATTTCCGAATCCCAAATGCGGGATATTGCCGAAAATTTAAAAGATGAAGTCTTAGACATGAAAAATATAGCGTCTGTCCAAATAGCAGGACTCCGGGAGAGAGAAATTTGGATTGAGGTGGACCCTGACCGGTTAAAGGCATATCAACTCCCGATTGCGGCAGTTATCAACGCACTCGGGGCAAGCAATTTGAACCTACCGGCTGGGACCATGGAACTCGGCGACACAGAATTCATGGTGCGGACGATGGGTGAATTCGCGAACCCAGACATCATCGGCGACACGATCATCGCTGTTCAACCGACAGGGACACCTCTCCGTCTCCGCGATGTCGCAACCGTCTCAGACACTTATGAAGAAGCACGTACCCTTGCACGCATCAACGGCAAACCTTCTATTAGCCTGAGTGTGCAAAAGAAGACTGAGGGAAACACAATCGCTTTGGTGGCACAACTTCGGGAATTGGTCGCAGAGCGACAATCCGATCTTCCCGATGGTGCTGAATTGACACCCGTTAACGACTATTCCGTCATCTTAAAAGAACGTCTCGGCATCTTGGAGACGAACGCCATTTTCGGGTTGATCCTTGTTGTGTTCATGCTCCTATTGTTTATCGGTTGGCGGAACGCACTTTTCGCTGCGCTCGGTATACCGGTCGCCTTCATGGCAACGTTCTGGTTTATGTCGATAGCCGGTTACTCACTCAGTGGTGTCTCGCTTTTTGGATTAATCTTAGTCGTCGGAATTGTCGTTGATGATGCGATTGTCGTCATAGAGAACATCTATCGGCACATTGAGACTGGCGCGCCTCCGAAAGTTGCCGCCATTCGCGGGGCGCAAGAGGTCGGATGGCCGGTCGTTGCCGCAAGTTTAACAACAATCTGCGCATTTGGTCCCTTGATGTTCATGTCCGGAACTGCCGGTCAGTTCATGCGGATTGTCCCGATCATGGCAATTCTCGTGCTGATTGCCTCTCTCTTTGAAGTCTTCGTCATTTTACCCGCACACGTCGCTGAGTGGGGAAAACCGAGACTCCAACGAACAGGACGCAGTAGACTCGATAACCTGCGAACCCGATCCGCATCTACCTTCAGCCTAATTGTCCTCATCACCGGCTTTTTTGCATGGTTCATCACATTTTTCGACCTCATCCGGAGCCGGTATGTTAAAGTGCTGAAAAAAACGATCCGATGGCGGTATGCTTTCGTCGGAAGTGTCCTCTTCATCGGCTTAATTGCGTGCGTGGGTGCGTTTATGGTTCTTGACAAAGAACTCTTCCCAGGCGAAGATTTTCCGCAGTTTTACGTTAAAGCCGAGATGCCACCCTCTTACGGTATGCAAGAGACGACTGCAGTTATGGCACAAATTGAAGCAGCGGCGAAGACCCTCCCATCGAGTGAAGTCGCTGCGATCGTCAGTAATATCGGCATCCATACCCCGACTTCCGGACTCGTGGAAGGTGTTACTTATGGCTCCAATTTCGGTGAAGTCATCATTGAACTCACACCAAAACAGGAACGGAGCCGTGGTGTTGATGAAATCATGGCGGCGATGCGGAAAGAAACTTTGACCGTCAGTGGCATTGAAGAACTGAATTATATTACGCAACAAGGAGGCCCCCCGCAAGGACAAGATGTGGAGGTGAAAATAAAGGGCGATCGGTTTGACAAACTCAGTGAACTTGCCGACATTCTTAAAACAGAATTAACGCAGATGGACGGGGTCTATGACATTCGAGACGATTTTCGGACAGGGAAATCCGAATTACGCATCTACCTCAAGCCGGAGAAAGCGTATCAATACGGACTAACCACGTTCCAGATCGCACAGACGGTTCGGACCGCTATTGAAGGGGCAAAAGCGACAACCTATCGTGAAGCGGACGAAGCAATTGATGTCGTCGTCAAATACGAGGAAGATAGCCTCAAAAACATCGTCGAACTCAATAATTTGTTAATCGCAACCCCAACCGGCGCGATTGTTCCACTCAAGGATGTCGCAGACATTACAGAAGAAACAGGATACGCTGACATCCGTCGATTCGATGGGGAACGCGCAATTACGGTCTATGCATCCGTAGATAGACAGAAGACAACGCCTTTCGCAGTGAATCAGGCACTAATGGGAGCATTTGCCAATGTCGAATCCTTGTATCCAGGATACAAACTCGATTTTCGAGGGGTTTTCGATGAAATTATTGAATCTTTTTCGGAGTTGTGGAAATTGTTCATCGTCGGATTGTTGTTAATCTATGTGGTATTAGGGGCGCAATTCAAATCATTCCTACAACCGATTATCATTATGTTTGCTGTCCCGTTCGGTATGATAGGCGCGATGTTCGGATTGCTGCTTTCCAATGCGACACTGAGCATGGTCGCAATGTTTGGTATTGTCGCACTCTCTGGGATTGTCGTTAACGATTCGATTGTGCTTATTGACTTTATCAACAAATACCGAGAACGCGGCTACAACAAATGGTACGCCATCCTGAAAGGCGGAAGCATCCGACTACGACCGATTATTCTAACATCGTTGACAACGATTTTCGGACTGATTCCGATGGCGATCGGTCTCGGTGGTAAGTCGCCTATATGGATGCCGATGGCATACACCATCATCTTTGGACTCGCCTTCGCAACCACGATGACACTCTTCGTAATGCCTGCCCTCTATGCGATCACAACCGATTTACGAGGTCTCGTCCTAAGAAATCCAGAAGCCCGATTCCAAATCATTTCGGATGAAGACCTGATAGGCGATGCGCTCCCAGCGGATGATTAAGTAGAATGACAAGGCGAGGTTCCCCAACCTCGCCTTATATACTTTTCGCGTCTGGTAAACGAAACATTTGCCGGCCAACACTAAATCCCAAATTCAACACAAGGGATCCGATTACCATGTCTATCCCGAAACTATCCGTGAGCAATCCTGTTTTAGCGAACATGTTGATGATGATCATCATCGTTTTCGGGTTGTACGCATGGATGAACCTACCGCGGGAACTCACTCCAGAAGTCTCAGTACAGAGCGCAGTTGTGACAACGCTATATCCTGGAGCATCCCCAGAAGAAGTTGAAAAGCTTGTCACTGCTCCTATTGAAGATGTGATTGAGGAGAACGTCAACAAAGTTGACCTATTGTTTTCTACCTCTTCAGAGGGGCGTTCTGTTGTCTTTGTCGATTTTGAGGAGATAAGCGACCGAGATTTTGACAAGGAACTTGAAAACCTACGCACCACTGTTGAGCAGGTAAATGAGTTGCCAGAGGAGATTTTAGATGATCCGAGGGTCGAAGAATTTGATACCTCATTCGGTTTTCCTATTTTGACGATTGTTGTAGGTGGAAATATTGCGGAAACGCAGATGCGGGGTATCGCTGAAAATCTCAAAGATGAAATCTCGGACATCAAAAACATTGCCTCCGTCCAAATGGCAGGTCTCCGAGAGAGGGAAATATGGATTGAGGTGAACCCGGATCGATTGAAGGCATATCAACTCCCAATTTCAGCGATTATTAACGCACTGCGAACAAACAACTTGAATCTCCCCGCTGGCACAATGGAACTGGGAGGCACAGAATTCATGATCCGAACGATGGGAGAATTCACCGATTTGGACACTATTGGCGAAACTCTCGTCACTGTTCAGCCGATAGGTACGCTTCTCCGTCTGAAAGATGTTGCAAGGATTTCTGACACCTACGAGGAGGTGCGAACGCTATCGCGAATTGATGGACAGCCTTCGATTAGCTTGAGTGTGCAAAAGAAGACTGAGGGAAACACAATCGCATTAGTTGCTAAACTTAGAGAATTAGTCAACAATCGGAGAACGGATCTCCCTGAAGGTGCTGAGTTGACGGTTGTTAATGACTATTCCGTTGTTCTCAAAGAACGATTGGGAATTCTTGAAACAAATGCATTTTTCGGTTTGGTGCTTGTTGTGCTAATGCTCCTGCTCTTTATTGGATGGCGGAATGCCCTATTTGCGGCACTCGGCATACCGGTCGCCTTCATGGCAACGTTCTGGTTTATGTCGATAGCGGGCTATACCCTAAATGGCGTTGCCCTGTTTGGGCTTATTTTAGTTGTTGGCATCGTTGTCGATGACGCTATTGTTGTCATGGAAAATATCTATCGGCATATCGAGTCTGGAGTATCTCCAAAAGTTGCCGCTGTCCGCGGCGCAAAAGAGGTCGGTTGGCCTGTTGTAGCGGCAAGCTTGACGACAATTTGTGCTTTTGGGCCGTTGATGTTTATGTCTGGTGTTACTGGACAGTTTATGCGGATCGTGCCGGTTATGGCGATTCTGGTGTTGATAGCATCTCTTTTTGAAGTCTTCGTCATTTTACCCGCACACGTCGCTGAATGGGGAAGAGCCAAAATTCGTACAGGACGCAGCAGGCTTGAAAATCTCCGAACCGAGTCTCCGAGAAGTTTTACCCTCGGTGTCCGCGTTGTCGGCTTTTTTGCATGGTTTGCCATGTTTTTTGAATTATGGCTTGACACTTTATCTTCAACACGCATCCCTTTCGGGGCATAAGCATACCGACGGAAATCGGTTTCACTGAAACCACTCTCGTCAAGATAAACCAGTTTTTTGCCCTTTTCTGTCTCTTGCTGAAGTGCTGAGAGATACTCTTGGCGTTTCACTGGACACTGTTCTTTGTAGGTCGTGGTCTTTTTTTTCGCGTGATATTGAGTTTTTTCAACGCATACCAAATACCATGTTTCGAGACACCAAAATGGTCAGCACGCTCCTGTTGGGTGGCATCTGGGAAATCAGCGACGTGTTGCTTGAGGGCTTGATAATCAAGGGTTCGAGGGCCTTGAGGCCCCGGTTTTTTACAGGTCAACGGGTCTTGAGCAGCCAACCAGTCATAGATGATAGTTCGAGAGATGCCAAATCGTCGTGAAGCTTCGGCTTTACTACCGCCATTCTTAACGAAGTCAAGCACGCATTTGCGGAAATCTGAGGAATAACTCATAAGACTTAGAGGATACCATAAATATCAGAATATGTCAAATTATTTGCGGGCTTTACTATAATTCGGAACCGATATGTTAGAATCCTAAAAATAACCATTCGACACCGATATGCGTTTGTAGGGAGTGTCCTCTTTTTCGGATTGGTTGCATGCATCGGGGCATTTTTTGTTCTTGACAGGGAACTCTTCCCTGGTGAAGAGTTCCCTCAATTTTATGTCAAAGCCGAGATGCCAGCTTCCTACGGAATACAGGAAACAAAAGAAGTAATTGTCCAGATTGAAGAGATGGCTAAAAGACTTCCATCAACTGAAGTTGACGCGGTCGTCAGCAATGTCGGTTTACATACATTTATGTCAGGTTTGGTAAGAAGAAGTGTTACCTACGGCTCAAATTTAGGAGAGGTAATCGTTGAACTCACACCAAAGCAAGAGCGCACCCGAGGTGTGGATGAGATCATCGCAGAACTACGGACGAAAACCGCCACAATTAGTGGAATTGAGCGGCTGAGTTTTGCCACGCAGGAAGGGGGTGCACCACAAGTGGCAGATGTGCGAGTGAAAGTAAAAGGACCGAGATTTGAGAATCTGACTGAACTTGCTGGCGTTCTTAAGACAGCCCTCTCTCAGATAGATGGCGTTTACGATATCCGAGATGACTTCAGCATCGGAAGATCTGAACTGCGCATCTACTTGAATCAGGAGAAAGCATATCAATATGGATTAACCACGTTTCAGATTGCCCAAACCGTTCGGACCGCGATTGAGGGTGATAAAGCCACAACCTATCGTGAAGCAGACGAAGCAATTGATGTCATTGTGAAATATGAGGAAGACACCCTTACAAATCTCGCGGCACTTAATAACCTCTTGATTGCAACACCCACCGGTGCTACTGTTCCACTCAAGGATGTTGCGAACATCGTGGCGGAAAAGGGGTACGCAGATATCCATCGATTTGACGGTGAGCGAGCAATCACGGTTTATGCATCCGTTGATAGGGAAAAGACCACTGCCTTTAAAGTGAACCAATCACTCATCAGCGCGTTTGCGGATATAGAATCTCTGTATCCGGGGTATCAACTCGATTTTCGAGGGGTTTTTGATGAAATTACAGAATCCTTTTCCGAGTTGTGGAAGTTGTTCATCGTTGGGCTGTTGCTCATCTATGTGGTATTGGGTGCACAATTCAGGTCATTTATACAACCGGTCATCATTTTGTTTGCCGTTCCGTTCGGTATAATAGGCGCAATGGTCGGATTGCTTGTTTCCAACGCGACGCTGAGCATCGTCGCAATGTTTGGCATCGTTGCCCTCACAGGGATTGTTGTGAACGATTCTATCGTTCTTATTGATTTCATTAACAAGTACCGAGAGAGTGGTTACAACAGATGGTATGCGATTCTCAAAGCCGGGAGCGTCCGTTTGCGTCCGATTATTCTAACCTCGTTGACAACGATTTTCGGACTGATTCCGATGGCAATCGGTCTCGGTGGTAAATCGCCTATATGGATGCCGATGGCGTACACCATCATCTTCGGACTTGCATTCGCAACCACGATGACCCTGTTCGTAATGCCTGCACTTTACGCTATCACAACAGACTTACGAAGTCTCGCCCTAAGAAATCCAGAAGCCCGATTCCAAACCGTCTCAGACGAAGAGTTGTTAGGGGATGCATTTCCAGCGGATGATTAGAAGTTTGAAAGTGCCTCAACTGCTGTAAAGAAATCGGCGTTTGATGCGCTGAACCCGTACTGCTGCTCTACTTCTCGAATGGCGATCTCTGTTGTGAACAGGTTATCATAGGTATCAGGAAACTCAACACCGGTTGTAGCGTCGCGGAGTAGCACGATGTTATAACCATATCTTGCCATAGACCGGATACCATAGTCCCTACCCAATACACACCAATTCGTTGCGAAACCGGCAAAGATTAGATGTAGGATACGCCGTTCTTCAAGCAGTTCGTGTAACTGCTGACCCGTCGCGATAACAAAGTCATCATCTTGTATATCAATTGCCGGAGAGACAGCGAGTTGTGAGGCGAGCTTATCCCAATGCACACCGATCCCCGGCGGTTGGCTACGAGGACCGCGATAAACGGCGTAGTCACCCTCACGACTTCGGAAATCGGAGGGGGGCCACGCCGAAGGCGCGGACGGTTCAGGCGGTTGGTGCCGATTGAGTTGCGGATACTGTGCCGCTACCGGTGGAGAAGGCGCGTGCACAATCGTCAAACCTGCTCGCCGCGCTGCATCTATCACAGGAACAACGCACTCGGTCGTTATACGCGCCGCGCGTTCTATCCAACTTTCGATGAAATGCACGTTCCACAAATCGACGAGGACCAACGCGGTCTCTTCAACCGGCAACGGCATCTCAAACTCACGCCGGATGAACGCCGTTTCACGACACGGCACATCTGCCGGTGTACTATCCTGAAAGTAGCGGACGCGTAAATTTAGTGATCTCATTCTGGCTCCTGAAACAGTGTATCATCGAGTTCAGCGTTTAATGTGATACTCGTTATCCTGCTCTCACTAAAGAGTTGACCTTCCACGTTCTGCACAACATGATACGGCACTTTAACACCATCAACGTCGCGGTAATCCTCCATAAGTGTCTCCCGATTAACAGTAACACCTTGAGAAGAATCAGGATAAACAAGTTTCACGACATAATGCGTATCCTCACTCACAAAGAGTTTCAGCATTTGACCAGATGGTTGAGGGATCAGTAGAATGGACGCGGGTTTATCCCCTACCTCTTCCGTATCAGCGTACTGGATCGGAATATCGTTTTGCGAGAGGTTCGTCAGTAGCCACAAAGTTTCTCGGAAAACCGCATCTTTAAAGGTGACAGCCAGTTGTGGTGGTATCGGTTGAACCCCCATCGGTGTTAACGCGAACCCAGACGTACCATCAAAGACATAAGCCATTTCGCCCTGAGGCAGTTTCAAATCCTGTCTAAATTTGTCAGGATAGACGTAGTACGATGTCGCCTCTACTTGCATCGGGCCTGCCGGTGAATTGGCTGATGTGCGTCCCTCCATGACGATGTTTTTCACGGATTTCAGTTTCTCAAGTCCACCGTGCGCTTTAACTGCTGCAGCGAGGATTTCTTTGGCTTTCGCCATATCTGCTTCGCTCGCTTCAGGCATCGGTTCCGCAGGCGGTGCTTCCGGTTGCTTTATCTCAATTTCGTTGACCGCGCCGAATTCGTCAAGCGGACGGTCGAAGTTCTCTTTATTCCCGACAGTAACAATCGTCAGGGCGTCCGGATGGAGATATTTCTGCGCCACTGCCTGTACATCTTCCGCTGTTACCTTAGCGATGTTATCAGTAAATGTTTCAAGGAAGTCTGGTGCATAACCGCGATAGGCGAGCATCATCTGTTGGAATGCGATTTGCGCGCTGCTCTCGAAACCGAAAACAAACGAATTAATAAGCGAGTCCTTGGTACGCTGTAACTCATCCTCCGGCACAGGTGTATCCCGAAGTCCTTTGACGACATCAATAATGAGCGAGATGGCTTCTGCTGTCTTATCGGTACGCGTCTGCGAATAGGCGAACCACTCCCCAGGGTTGGTGTAGTAACTCGTCTGCATGATGCTACCGACCATATAGGCGAGTCCATGTTTTTCACGGACTTCCCTCATGAGTCGAGAAGTAAACCCACCTTCACCGAGGATATCGTTCATTACACGAAGCGCGAAATAGTCTGGAAAATCGGGGGTGCGCTTGATACCGAAATGCCCGATTAACATCGTCGTCTGATTGAGATCCTTGAAGATATAATTAACAGACGGTTTCGGTGTCGGATCGACTGTCGGTACGTCTCGGAAGGTAATCTCTGCGGATTCCCAACCTTCAAATACTTTTTCAAGCTGCGAAATCAGGGTTTCGGTATTGAAATCGCCCGTAATTGCAAGCATTACATTGTTCGGATGATAGTATTTCGCGTGAAACGCTTTAAGGTCATCGACGGTAATGCTTTCGATGCCTTCAATCTCGGAATACCAACCGAAGGGATGGTCTGTTCCGTATAGCAGTGCTGAAAAATTGCGCCATGCAAGTTGAATCGGGTTATCGTTCCGTCGGCGAATGCCTTCGGCCGCCTGTTGCTTGCGGAGTTCCAATTTGTCCTCACGAAAGGCTGGGTTCCTGAGTACATCGGCGAAAATTTCCAAGCCTTTTTCGATGTCTTCCGCGAGCGTTGAGAGGTTAATCGTTCCATATTCGGCGGACATACCGACTTCGACGGCAGCCGCCATGGATTCCAATTCCTCATTTAATGCGTCCGGTTCACGCGACACCGTGCCGCCGGTTCGCATCACACTCGAAAAAATTGCTGCCAACCCGACCTTATCCGCAGGATCATAGATATCACCGGTTTTAATTAAGCCGTTGATATTGAAGAGTGGTAACTCATGGTCTTCTATCAGATAAAGCGTCATCCCATTTGAGAGCGTCCGCTTTTCTGGCACCGGCGGTTTAAACGTAATCGGTTCAAAGGTGAGTTCTTCGTGCGGTTTCGCATAAGTAGGTGGAATGCCCCAAACGATGAGGCAAACGATCAGCGTCGTGATGGCAAGTCTTGTAGAAAATCGTCCGTTCATTATTTATAATCCTCCGCTTCGTCTTTATCGCCGGGGGAGGTTGTGCCCTCTTTCTTAATGAGTGTGCCGACGGTGCGGTTGCTTTTTGTGAAATAGGTTTTCGCGACTCTCATGATGTCTTCTGGCGTAATCTTATACATGTTCTCGCGCCAGCCAAGAACGTAGTGCCAGTCGCCAGCGATCCCTTCATAGAAAGCCAACTGCCGTGCCATACCAGCATTCGAGCTGAGGTTCCGGATGAAACCGGCATCAATCTGTTTAAGGATGCGCTTAAACTCTTTTTCTGCCACAGGTTCAGTCTTAAGACGTTCCAATTCGGCGTAGATCGCTTCCTCAACGTCAACCGTTGTGTGCGGTGAGCGCGGTGTACCGCTTATAAAAAATAGATTATTGTAGCGTGCGCCCGGATACCCGTTCACCGTATTAGCAGAGACGGCTATCCCTTCCTCGACGATGTTCTTGTAAAACCGAGAGGTGCGTCCGTCAGAGAGGATTGCGCTAATCATATCAAGGACGTAGTCATCAAAATGTGGGATCGTCGGTTTGTGATAGCCGATCATCAGTTGCGGTTCGGCATCAAATTCGACTTCAATGCGACGTTCGCCTTCTTGCTGGGGTTCGACGGTTGTCACTTCACTCGGAAGCGGTTGCGACGGTATATCGCCAAAGTATTTCTCTACGAGTGTGATCGTCTTGTTGATGTCAATATTGCCGACAATCACCATAACGGAGTTATTGGGGGCATAGTGGACCTTGAAAAATTCTTCTGCTTTGCGACGATTGAGCATCGCGATATCTGAGGGCCACCCGATAATCGGCATACCGTAGGGGTGTGTCGTAAAAGCTGCCGCGATAAACTGTTCATAGAGTTTGCCCCCCGGTTGCGTGTCAACCCGCATCCGGCGCTCCTCTTTCACGGCGTCGCGTTCTACATAAAATTCGCGCAGAACAGCATTCTTAAGCCGATCCGATTCAAGCATCGCCCACAACTCTAATTTGTTAGACGGCAATTCCACTGTATAGATCGTGTAGTCAACAGAGGTACCAGCATTAAAACCGGTACTGCCGTGCTGTGTATAGATTTCGGTATACTCTCCGGTAACAATCCACTCTTTCGCGAGTTCTTGTTGTTCCTTGAGTGCCTTTTCCAATTCAGCGATTTTATCAGCATCTGCTCTCGAACCTTTCGCACGCTCCATATCGAGCGCATCGCCTATCCGATCAATTTCCCCAAGGATAACCTCTTCTTTTTCGTAGTCTTTTGTGCCAACCGTTTTCGTGCCTTTAAACAGCATGTGTTCTAACATGTGAGCGATACCGCGCGTATCGTCTGATTCGTCTACTGAACCGGCTTTAAAGAGGAGATACGGAGCGACAGTCGGAGATGTGTCGCGCGCAATCATCAACAATTTCAGACCGTTCGGAAAGGTGTGTTCTACCACTCGATCCGCGAGGTCTTGTGCGGATGCCATTCCGTGCAAGGTAACAAGGAACAGGATCAGCAGATAACGTATCTGTTTCATTTAATATATCACGGCAGTTTTAATTTAGAAAACGCCGTTTCCTTTCTATTCATGGTAGGTTAAAGATGCTATTGTGTGCTTTTTGAGTATAATGAAGCCTTCAGACCACAGTACACGGACGAAAGAAGCCTCGATTGAAGGATCGAGGCTCCCATGCGCTATTCCTTCGCCAGGTCACCGAGTAACCCGACGAGGGCAAATCTGATATGTGAGGAGAGTGCAGAATTCTCTGCGCGGAGGTCCGCGCCTTCTTCGTCCGGGTACATCACGTGTGATGCAACAGCACGCTTAACCCATCGTTCCGCTCTATCATCGTAAGGAATATATTTTTCTTTTGGTGCCGTGCACGCCGGGCACTCTTCAGGTGGGCTATCTGCTTCCTTCCACAAATAACCGCAAGCTACACAAACAAACATTGCAATGTCCTTTCTCTATTCCTCAAGAAGATTAGCATTTTAATAGCGAATTACCAAAATTATTAATCCTCCGAGAATCGAAGTTATAGGTTTCTGAAATTACGAACAATTTATTGCATTTTAGCAGATTACGCCGTGAGATGCAAGCATTAAATTGGGTGTCGGATCAGTTTGATCCTTTTGCTGATTGCTCCTTCAGTTCAGTGATACGGTCGCGAAGCGCAGCGGCTTCTTCATAATCAAGTTCGAGTGCGGCTTTCCGCATCTGTCGCGTTAAGTCTGTAATGAGTGCCTCGATATCTTGGGGCTCCATATCTTCAATAACGACGGGTGGCTGCTCAGATGGCTGTGCCTTGTATGCCGTCTCTGATTCAGCGATCAATTCCTGAATCGCCTTTTCAATCGTCACAGGTGTGATGTCGTGGTCGATATTATATTGGAGTTGAATATCGCGTCGGCGTTGTGTTTCGCTAATCGCCTCATCCATCGCCTCCGTAACGTTGTCCCCATACAAAATAACTTCGCCATCAACATTCCGAGCCGCACGTCCAGCCGTCTGGACAAGTGATCTCACTGACCGAAGAAAACCGGGACGATCCGCGTCAAGGATCGCAACCAGAGAGACCTCCGGTAGGTCAAGTCCCTCCCGAAGCAAATTGATACCTACTAATACATCAAAGACCCCTTCTCGGAGTTCACGTAGGATGCGCGCCCTGTCGAACACATCGATCTCGGAGTGCATGTAATCCGCACGGATACCGGCTTCAGTAAAATACTCCGTTAAGTCTTCTGCCATTCGCTTCGTGAGCGTTGTAACAAGGACACGCTGTTTACGCTTGACACGCGCTTTAATCTGACCAATAAGGTGGTCTATCTGTCCCCGTACCGGATGGACAGTAATTTGCGGGTCAATCAAGCCTGTCGGACGGATGATCTGCTCAACAATTTGTGAACTGTTTTCCATCTCATAAGGTCCCGGTGTCGCAGAGACAAAGACAACTTGGTTGACGATTGATTCTACCTCGTCGAAACGCAGCGGGCGATTGTCAAGTGCTGACGGTAAACGGAATCCATACTTCACAAGCGTCTCTTTTCGGGAACGGTCACCGCGATACATACCGCGCAACTGCGGGATCGTAACGTGGGATTCGTCGATAAAAAGCAGAAAATCTTCAGAAAAGTAATGCATGAGGCAATACGGTGGATCCCCGGGTTGCAATCCTGAAAGGTGCCGTGAATAGTTCTCAATACCGGAGCAGTAGCCTACCTCCCGCAACATCTCCAGATCAAAACGCGTGCGCTGCTCAATCCGTTGTGCCTCTAACAATTTGTTCTCTTTTTCAAAAGTCAAAATCCTGTCTTGGAGTTCAAGTTCAATATTAATCAAGGCTTGATCGAAAATTTCCGCGTCTGTCATGAAATGCTTCGCCGGATAGATCTCAAGTGTGTCTCTTTGTCCTAATATTTCGCCGGTGGTTGTATCGATTTCGCTAATGCGGTCAATTTCATCACCGAACAACTCAATGCGGTAGGCGTTTTCGCTATAGGCAGGGAACACTTCAACGACATCGCCGCGCACACGGAACACACCTTGCCAGAATTCAATATCGTTACGCGAGTATTGAATATCAACCAGAGCGCGAAGGAGCGCGTCGCGTCGGGTGATCTGCCCGACCTCTATCTGAACCCGCTGCTTCTCAAATTCATCTGGTGAGCCGAGACCGTAGAGACAGGAGACACTCGCAACGACGATAACATCGCGACGTGATATTAAAGACGCAGTTGAGGCGAGCCGCATCCGTGTAATCTCTTCGTTAATGCGGACATCTTTCTCAATGAAAGTGTCCGTAGACGGTATGTATGCCTCCGGCTGATAGTACTCGTAATCGCTGACGAAATAGTGAACGGCGTTATTCGGAAAAAAAGTACGGAATTCGTTATAAAGCTGCGCAGCGAGGGTCTTATTCGGCGAGATAACCAATGTAGGCGACTGGACGTTCTGAATCAGGTTCGCCATTGTGTAGGTTTTGCCTGAACCGGTCACACCGAGGAGGGTCTGCGACTTATCGCCACGTTGAAGCCCTTTTGTCAGTTGATCAATCGCTTGCGGTTGGTCGCCTTGCGGTGAGAAATCTGAAATCAGCTCAAATTGACGATCACTCAATTCCTCAAGATCATCTATATCATCTTCTATTGCATCAATCTTTGTTAGTAACTCCCAGTTCTCTCGCATTTCAGATTCCTGCTCCTTCGGAAATTTGTTTTACGTAAGTCCATCTGCACGGTTTTTGCTTGGGTGTTCTGCGAATTTCTTCAGGATTTGCAACCCCGCCCAGTGCTTACTTACTGACAACTATCGTTATCTATGGATATTACAGAGTTGCTTCGGTTCCTGTCCTTGAATAAAAGGTTCGTTACTGATGTTCTCTTCTGGGCATTTACTTGCTCTTTTGATGAGACCGCTTTTTCTGTCAATTTCGCGGAACACAATGCCTTCCGGAACGGGAAACTCTTTTTCAGGCCCGCGCGCTGCTTTGACCATAAAATCCGTCCAAATCGGCAACGCTGCCTCGGAACCTGTCCTATTGTAGATGTAGCGATTCTGACGATAATTATCAAATCCGACCCAGACACCGACCACGAGATCCGGCGTATAACCGACAAACCACGCGTCTACCTTAGAGTTCGTCGTCCCTGTTTTCCCTGCTGCGGGTCGCGTAAATGCGGGGCGAGTAGATTCTGCTCTTCGGGCACGCCTCCCTGTTCCATTATCAAGCACATTTTCCAGACACGAGGTAATTTGGTATGCCACCCGCTCATCTAACACACGATCGTTTTCAATCGCAGCGTTATCCGGCGATGGATAGATAGTTCTACCGTCTGCGTCCAGAATGTATAAAATATGTTTCGGCTTCGTCCGGATCCCACCGTTTGCAAAAATAGCATACGCTGAGGTTAATTCAAGTACAGTTACCCCGGATGAACCTAAGGAGAGTGCAGGTTTCGGGTCAAGTGGACTTTCAATGCCCATCCTTTTCGCCAAATTGACTGTCCGGTTTATCCCTTCCTTTATGTCGTTTGCACCGAGGGGTGTCTCCCACATCGCTCTTGCTGTTGGGACGTTAATGGAATGCGTGAGAACCTCTCGTATATTTACAGGTCCTCTGAATCTGCCAGCGATATAGTTACTCGGTGCCCACCACTGTCCAGGAAAAGGAACGATTCCCCACTCCTCATCCATAATAACCGTCGCGGGTGTTACAATTGAAGGTGCTTCTAACAGTGCAGCAAAGACAATTGGCTTAAAGGCGGAGCCCGGTTGTCGTATTGCATCAGGGTCAACAGCGCGATTATAGAAATTGAAACGTCCGCCGCCGATATAAGAATCTCTACCGCCTACCATCGCTTTGATGTGTCCTGTTTTCGGTTCAAAAGCGATGAGTGCCCCTTGCAAATAATCGTTAATTGGATCGAAACCACTATTGGGATTCTCTCTAATCGTATCGTAAGCCGGTAGACTCTTCGGACCGTACGTCTTATCCATAAGCCGTAAATGATCTGCCATCGCTTTTTCGGCGACAGCCTGCATGGACATGTCTATTGTTGTGTAGACCTTCAACCCGCCACTGTACAATTTTCCTTTAATTTCGGGCAGGTCATAGAGTTCTTCGCGAAGGTATTGCAAAAAATGCCAGGCTTCCTTCTCCTGTGTTTTCATCCCACTTGCGTGCAGATTTTTCGGAAGGAGTGCTGCATTCACACCTGCGATCCATTCGGATTCATCAATATAAGACTCCTCTAACATCTTGGTAAGGACGAGGTCCCGCCGGCGTTTCGCTGTTTCTGGATTGAAGAACGGAGAATAATCGCTGGGCCCCTTAGGGAGTGCCGCGAGCAGCGCGCACTCGTGACTGCTCAGTGCGGACACCTCTTTATCAAAATAACCGAGTGCCGCTTGCTGAACACCGTAAAGCGTCTTCCCACCAACCCTTGATCGCCCTAAGTTAACATGGTTCAGATAGCGTTCTAAAATCTCATCTTTAGAAAAAGCCTTCTCAATTCTTACCGCGAGGAGTATCTCCCTTGCTTTTCTGACATAATCTCTTTTTGACCGCTGCTCAAACATGTAAATATTCCGTGCTAGCTGCTGTGTCAACGTACTTGTTCCAGCCAAGCGGCTGCCATGCAATAATCTGTTTTTGAATGCCCCCGTGAGACGGATAATATCAACGCCCCAATGACGATAAAAGCGTCGGTCTTCAATCGCAATAAACGCCCCCATTAACTTGCGAGGCATTTGGAGTAAAGGGACTAAACGCCGCGTTGTGCCCTCTTCTTTATCCGCAATTTCGTCTATTTTCTCCGCATCAAGATAAAAGTTCTGACGCACAGAATTGCCTTCACCCCGAATGGATGCGATTTTTCCATTCTTAACTGAAACCTCAACGCGGCCCGCCTTTACGTCAAGCTCCGGATACACAAAGTCTTTGAGATGGATACTGACAATTCCATTTCCCTTCGCGTCTAAAGCTTCAGCGTACTCACCCTGTTGGCTCAATTTTGGAACGATTTCTGAGACCTTCTTATACTCCAACCGCTTCAACTTATTGATCAAGAACGCGACGTTATCTCCTTCTTGCACTTCGCAGACCGCGGAATAGACTTCCAGATGTTGCTGCCATGTATCGACAGCGTCATATTCCAAGTCAGCAAACTTGATGGTGTTTACGTCCTCCCAACACCCGATCAACATGCCACACGCAAAACCGATACCACCGAAAATCGCTATTGACACAACGATACAAAAAATCCACAACAGGGTTAGCATTCCCTGAGAAGCGTGATAGAAAGATTGGTATAAGAATTGGCGCATTTTGTTTTTTGCTCCTCCGTGAGAAATTTGGATGCCAATAGAACGGATCACGGGGTTCTATTGACATCTTTTTTACGGACCCGTTTAATCGTACAACCGATGGCTCTTGTCTTTTTAGATGCTTTTGGAATATCTTTCCCAGCGATTACCAGGTCCAGAGCGTCTCGAAGATAGTTTTTAGTAGGCTCTTTTCGGCTGTCGTCAATCGCTCCGGTATAGCGTAGCACACGTTCCGCGTCAAGAAGAAAGACTTCCGGTGTTCTCCTTGCACCGAAATAATCCGCGATTGTGTTCTCTGGGTCTTTCAGCACTGGAAACGTAAAGTTGTGTTTCTTGTTATATTCCAAAATTTCCGCGACTGTTTCTTGTTTGTTTGAATTGATACCGATAAACTGTACGTTCTTGTCATCATAAGCCTTGACGAGGGCGACGATCCGTTCCGCGTAGTCAGTCGCTACTGGACATTGCGTCGCGAGAAATATGACCACTGTCGCCTGTTTCTCTTCGCTCAACGTATACAAGGCATGGGACTCGCCGTCAGCATCCTTGCGTGTAAAATCCTTGACGACAGCATCAAGTGCCACCTTGTCCTGCGTCTCCTCAGCGAACCCGATGTTTGTAAACCCAAGGCATAAAACCGTTGCCACGCATATCGAAAACAAAACGACGGAACGATTCTTAGGAAAGAAATGTGTAAAAAGATTAGACCTATACATTTTCCAAAATTCTCCTAATTAAGACGCTAATAGCAGCATTCGGTTTCAATTTTTGATGACGTTCTTGATTGTACGAATTATCAATTTTTTTCTTGCATTCTTAACTTGCATATAATATAATATATAAGTATAAACTAATCCATGTTATAGGTGATGACCGATGGCAAAACTATTAACAGCCAGACAACGTGAGATCTTTAACTATATCCAGTCGCGTATTAAGGAGGGGTATCCGCCAACAATCCGTGAGATTGGTAGTAAATTCGGATTTTCCGAAAAGGCGGCGCACGACCACCTCAACGCGTTGGAGAAGAAAAAGTACATTGACCGAGAAGAAGGTAAACCGCGGGCGATTTCCATCTTGAAGGAAGCGGACCCGAAACTCGAAACCAGCAAATGGCTGGAAGGGCAGAACGCAAACCCCGCGTTAGTAGATGTACAGCGCGATATTATCGAAATCCCGATTTTTGGGCGCGTCGCAGCAGGAGCGCCGCTGCTCGCATCACAGAACATTGAAGGGACACTCCCGATACCAACGCGCATGGTAAACAACCACGAATGCTTTGCACTGCGTATCATCGGATCCAGCATGATCGGTGCCGGCATCCTTGAAGGTGATTTCGTCATTGTCAGAAGACAGGCAAACGCTGACCCTGGAGACATTATCGTCGCATTAGTGGACGATGAAGCAACTGTGAAGCGCTTCTTTATTGATGGAGAGAAGGTCCGATTACAGCCCGAAAATCCAGCGATTGAACCGATCCTCTTCAATATGAATGATGTGATGATCCTCGGTAAAGTCATTGGACTTCACCGAGAAATTTAAGACCTCCTATATTTCTCGATTTCAAATTGATGGGCAGACCGACGTGTCTGCCCACGATCTCCCGAAATCCCTACGGCGAAGCCAAAAAATCAGTCAGCTCGTGCAGATGCGACAGTTGGACATCTACCATAGATGGATCGGGGCATGTCTTCACTTGACTTCCAACGAACCATGCTGTCCACAGCCCTGCGTTTTTGCCGCCCACCATATCTGCAGCGTAACTATCTCCGATATAGATGGCATGTGCCGGGGCAATCCCTAATTCCGACAAAGCCGCTTCAAAAATGCGAGCGTCCGGCTTCGCTATCCCAAAAACTGTAGAATCTATAATTGCCTCAAGCAGTGGGGTCAGTCCGTATTCATCACACCACCCACGGGTATTTCCAAAGTTATTGCTAATCACAGCAAGTTTATAGTTACCATGAAGCGTTTCGAGCCATCGCCGATTGTTTTCGAGATGCTCAGCAGCACCCGCGCAAAACCAATCGACATATTCATCTTTCATCTGCTCACTCAATCCTAACCGTTTATAGATTCCCGCTGCAATCGCGTCAGCAGTCTCTCGCAAAGTACAACGCGCTGCATATTCAGAGGCGACTGCCCCGATTGGTAGCATTGACCCATCTTGATAAGACCACTCAATAGAAGAGTCTCCGAATGCGAATTCTGTTATCGTTGCTTTATCCGCCTTGTCAAAGGCTTCACGCGTAATTTCTGGGTTCTGCCTGTGGATAAACTGATATGTCCGTTCCAACCAGTGGATACCGTTTCCATCTAAAGTTCCGCCGAAATCAAATATTAATGCGCGGATGTCCTTCATTTACACTCCCTTTTTGTGATTTTTATGTTGAATAAATTTCTAATATAGTTTCGTCTCTAACGCTTTCATAACTTCGGCGGTGTCAATCTTCGTCATGCACAGGTGCGGTGCATCCTCTCGATAGCAGGTCCGTTTGTAGCACGGACGGCATCCGACAGATTTTTCAATAACTGTATCTCCAGTACCGTAAGGTCTATGGCGAACTGGATCCGTCGGACCGAACAGCGCAACCGTTGATGTACCAACAGCAGCAGCGATGTGCATCGGTCCACTATCACAAGTTAAACAGACTGCGCATCTCTCTAAGAGCGCGCCGAGTTCCAAAATTGAGGTCTCACCGACAAAGTTAATAACCGGCAGCGATGTCGGCAGTTTCGCTGCAAGTTCCCGTTCCGCAGGTGAACCGGTTAGGACAACTCTTGTATGCGGTATCCGCCCCGCGATTTGCTGGATAACTTTCGCGAAATTTGCTATATCCCACTGTTTTGTGCGCCACGTTGTCCCCAAATTGATTGCAACAAGTCTATCCGTCGAAGAAATTCCAGCAGCATTCAGACGATCCTGAATCTTTTTCCCGTCAGCATCTGTATGCCAGAATTCCAGAACATCTGTAGCATCCTCAATGTTAAGGAGTCTTAGCACTCGCAAATATCGATGCACCTCATGGACACCCGTATCGTCTTTGATGGATGTTGTTAATAGCATCCCGCGTCCGGTGATATTTGTGCCGACACGTATCGGCACCCCTGCCAGGAAGGGTATCAATGCATTTCGGAACGAAGTCGGGTGAAGGACAACGGCTACATCAAACGCATCCGAACGTATCTGACGTACCAAAGTCGTTAGAGATTTCAAGCGACCATCGGTTTTGGTGTCAACGATGCACGTATCAACATAAGGGTGTGTTTCCATTAAATCTGTTACAAGTGGTCGCAAGAGGAGCGATAGATTGGATTCAGGGTAGGCGTGCTTCAAAGCACGCAAGGCGGGTGTAAGTAGCACCATGTCTCCAATCCAACCGCCGGTTTGGCAAACAAGAACGTTTTGCATCGTAGAACCCGTTCATAGGCTACAAGGTACGCAAAAAATAGTTTTAGAAGAAAAATGGGTTTGACCAGGCTTTTTTCCCGCTTTCGTCTGTTATTTCGACCCGAACGTATTTAACGCCTTGCGACACACTGTATGTCGCCTCAGTCAAGAGTTCACCGTTTGCCGGTAGGATTCGTCGACCGCGACTACATTCTGATTTGAAAACGATTGATTGTGCTGGCGAACATTTGACGGTTAATTCTCTATCCGCTAATGTCATATCTATAATTTCGGGGCCAAGTGTAGAATAAAACGCGCCCGTTCGGAGTGCCTCCATAATACTCTCAATCGTTAGGTCTTCTGCTTTCACCATAATCCAACCGTGGAAACAGTCGTGTTCCGTGCCGTGTGCATCATCTGCAGCGATACCGAGAACGGGGCCACCTCTATCAAGCAGATCATCCCATGCCTGCTCTGAAAAACCTTTACCGATCCCCATACAGGTGTCGTTGTAGACCTCAATCGCGAAGTAACCGTTTAACGGCAGATAATCTGTAATCGTGTGCCCAGACCAATACGGATGACACAAAACGGCTTCACCACCTTGCGCTTTGATTTCATCAAGCACTGCGTTCGGATGCATCTTTGCGCAATTGAGTGTCTCATGAATATTAATCGCTACAAAGTGATACGTCGCACCGCCATACGGGTTTGACGGGTGGACTTCGCTCCCTGATATTGCCAAAAAATCTGATGTACTGTAAGCACTCACATCGTTAACTTTACGGTGATCTGTTAGCACAAGGAAATCATAGCCTGCTTCACGGTAGGCAGCGAACCGATCCGACATAGAAAGCCGTCCATCAGATTCTGTGCTATGGCTATGTGTATTCCCTCGGTACCACTGTCCGGGTTGCTGGAAAGGGTTTGCGTTGAACATTATTGATGTCTCCTTGTTCCGTAATGATCTATTCAAGTTATTCGCGGATGCTAATTTATGAATTTATTGAACATCCTTACACGACTACCTCTATTTTAACACATCCATAATTGGATTGTCAATAATTCTGCAAATTACACTTTCGCTGAGCCACCACCTATTTGGCACACCAAGACCGAGATGGTTACCTACAATACTCACGAAAACAAGACACGTGCCTTAGAAAAAGAACGGGTTTGACCAGGCTTTTTTCCCGCTTTCGTCGGTTATTTCAACCCGAACATACTTGACACTTTCTGGAATGTTATAGGTCGCCTCTGTCAAGAGTTCGCCGTTAGGTGGCAGAATTCGCTGCCCACGACTACATTGTGCTTTGAAAACGATTGATTGCGCCGGTGAGCATTTGGCTGTCAACACTTTACCGTCTAACGTCAGATCCGTGATTTCGGGTCCCATTGTAGAGTAGAACGCACCCGTTCGGAGTGCTTCCATGATACTCTCAATTGTCAACTCCCGTGCTTTTACCATAATCCATCCGTGGAAGCAATCGTGTTCGGTGCCGTGTGAATCGTCGGAAGCGATGCCAAGAACGGGGCCCCCTCTATCCAGTAAATCGTCCCAAGCTTGTTCAGAAAACGCTTTGCCGATGTCCATACAGCCGTCGTTGTAAACCTCAATTGCGAAATAACCCCGCAATGGTAGATAATCTGTAATGGTGTGCCCGGACCAATAGGGATGACATAAAACGGCTTCGCCACCCTGTGCCTTAATCTCATCAAGCACGGCGTTCGGGTGCATCTTTGCGCAACTAATCGGCTCATGAATATTAATAGCGACAAAGTGATGTATCGCACCACCATAGGGATTTTCAGGATGTACTTCGCTGCCTGATATCGCCAAAAAGTCTGACGTACTGTAAGCACTCACGTCATTAACCTTACGATGATCTGTAAGCACAAGGAAATCGTAGCCTGCTTCACGGTAGGCAGCGAATCGATCCGCTATGGAAAGTTGACCATCGGACTCTGTGCTATGGCTATGTGTATTCCCTCGGTACCACTGCCCGGGTTGTTGGAAAGGGTTTGCGTTGAACATTGCTGGCTCCTTGCTTTGTAATGGTGTATTCACGAAATTGTTCACGATTTTTTGTCCTTTGTAAACGGAGCAAACGCTGCAGCTGAAGGTTTTCGCGGAGAATCCGATTACCCTTGATCTGTCCGAAAGTGCCAACTTTGGATACACATTAATTTTACCTCTTGTTGGGCGCGAAAGTCAAGTGAAAAGTCAAGGCGAATGTTAGGTCTTTGTAGAGCAGTTTAGCGGCAAACGAGGCGCGCGACTGAAAATCGCTCCTACAAAAAAAGAAGGATATAATACGAAAAAGAACATTGACAACAAAATCAATATATGATATAATTTTGCAACCGCAAGAGACTGAAATTTATGGAACAAGAATATGAAAATCCGCTATCTCTATATTCTTTTTCCGCAGGAGAAAAAAAATTATGAAATCCTATAGAGAAATCGTTGAGGAAGCCAAAACAGAGATACCAGAAGTAACTGTTGCCGATGTGAAAACTGAACAGGAAGAAGATAGCGATTTCGTTCTACTCGATGTACGTGATGAAGACGAATATCGCGCCGGTTATATCCCGAACGCTGTCCACGTTACACGCGGAATGCTCGAATTTTCCGTTGAAAACTACATCCCAGACCGGAACCAAAAGATCGTCGTCTATTGTGCCGCGGGGCTCCGCTCGCTGCTCGCTGCGAAATCGCTCCGTGAAATGGGGTACACCGATACTGTGTCCCTTGCAGGTGGCTATCGCGACTGGATGACGGCAGGCTACCCCACCGTACAAGATAAACCGATGACCCATGAGCAACTTGATCGGTATAGCCGACATTTTATGCTGACTGAAGTCGGTGAGCAGGGACAAGCGAAACTGCTTAATGCCAAAGTCTTGATGGTCGGGGCAGGTGGGTTAGGTTCACCTGCCGGAGTCTACCTCGGTGCTGCAGGTGTCGGACACCTCGGTATTATCGATTCCGATGTCGTCGAATTAAGCAATCTACAACGTCAGATACTCCACCGCACAGAAGCCGTTGGCACGCCAAAGGTTCAATCCGCGACCACCACGATTAAGTCGTTAAATCCAGACATCGAAATCACACCCTATAACCTACGTCTGACAGCCGACAACGCTGAGGAAATCTTTTCGGAATACGATCTGATTGTCGATGGGTGTGATAACTTCGCTACCCGATACCTCGTCAACGATGCTGCTGTGCTAATGAATAAACCCATCGTTCACGGTAGTATCTTCCAATTTGAGGGGCAGGTCTCGCTCTTTAAACCGCACGAAGGCCCCTGCTACCGATGCATGTATCCGACACCACCGCCGCCGGGTATGGTGCCGAGCTGAAGTGAAGCCGGTGTCCTGGGCGTGCTCCCAGGCGTAATTGGTGTCATGATGGCGACCGAAGCAATTAAATACATTATCGGTATCGGCGAACCCCTTATCGGTAGACTCATCCTTTACGATGCTCTCAGTATGACCTATCGCGAAATGAAAATTAATAGGGATGAGAATTGCCCACTCTGTGGGGATAACCCTGTTATTACCGAATTGATTGACGATTACGACGCAGCGGCGGAAAATCCGGACACCTTCGCACCCGCTGCTGACTGATAATTAACACTTGATACGGAGATTTAGACAACTCCGAGGAGGGATTTAGATGTTACCTTGTCCTGATTGCAACAATCCGTTGACGCAGTTTCCGATTGAACAAGACGACGTAGACCTCGTCAGTTGCGACGGTTGCTACGGCGTATGGCTTGTCCACCCCGGCGACGACCTTGAGCGTGTAGATAACGTCGTCTTTGACGATCTCGTCGATGCTTATGGCACTGAATATCCGATTGATGTTGACCCAAGCACCGTGGAACTACCCGAAGAAGTTGAAGATGCACTGATGTAGATTGGAATCAGAAAACATAATTGAGAGACTGGAAAAAAGTGTACACTTTTCTTTTTTTTTCTGCTATAATACTCTCAATCTAATTTTTAAAGGAGGTTTTAATGCGAGTTATCATTCTATTGGCAGTTCTCGGCCTAATTGTCTCTCCCGCGTTTGCGCAAAAATATATCAGTTGGGAAGCGGAGAACTATGATGCCATCAGTGGCGACAAATTTGAGATTTTTGAAGTACCGTCTGACCAAATCGGCACTGCCGCTGAAGGTGTAGACGATTACACAGTCAGTGAGGCATCCGGTGGCGCGTTCATCGGCTCTGCCAACGGTGTTGGGAACGATGGGAATGCATGGGTAAAATATAATTTCTCAGTTGAACTTGACGATTGGCATTTCTGGGGGCGCGTGATTGCCCCATCGGTTAGCGATAATTCTTGTTACTGGGCATTCGATATTGATGACGCCGATGCGCTTTCTACGAATAACGCCACTATCAATATCTGGGATTTCTATGAACAAGCCTCACTTCGCGAAAACTATACCACTGATTGGGTCTGGTTCCGCTTGAATACGCGCGACGGTCCTTTTGAAGGAACGGAACTTATCCAGCACGGCGATGATCCGGTGCCGGTGAATTTGTCTGCTGGTGAGCATACACTCCACCTCATCCATCGTGAAGATGGAACCCTTATTGACCAACTCTTCGCAACGACAGATATAGAATTTGATCCCAACGAAACCGATCCGCAGACTGCTGTTGAACCTCAGAACAAACTGACAACAACTTGGGGCGCACTCAAAAGCGGATTCTAAGTCAAACAGACGTTTAAAGGCATCCTCGGACAGGATGCCTTTATTCGCGCTTGCTACTATCGCCGGATGTATGCAAAGTTGAAAACCCACTTTAATTTCTCGATCGGTACCGACATAGCAAACCTCCTACTCACCTACCTATTATTGTTTAGTTGTATTGCCGCTCTGAATGCAGCTGAAACAACTGTCTACTTCACAGAACAGACGCAGCAAGCCGGTATCCGTTTTAAGCATACCAACGGCGCATCTAAAGAGAAGTATTTGCCGGAAACGATGGGATCCGGTGGACTCTTCTTCGACTACAATAATGATGGACACCTTGACATCTATCTCGTCAACGGTGGCACCATCAGCAGCGCGCGTCGGGACACCTACAGAGACCCTAAACACGTAAATGTCCTTTACCGTAATAAGGGCGATGGAACTTTTATTGACGCTACAGCAGCGGCACAATTACGGCAAAATTCAGGTTACGGGATGGGCTGCCTCTCCGCAGATTATGACAACGACGGAGATGCCGATCTCTATCTCACGAACTTCGGGAGAAACCAACTCTATCGGAACAACGGGGACGGCACTTTCACAGATGCGACATCCTATGCAGGGGTCGGTGACGGCAGCTGGAGTGTCAGCGCAACTTTCGGCGACTATAATCTGGATGGCTACCTTGATCTCTATGTCGCGAACTACTTGGACTACCGACCCGAAACCGCTCACGCCTGTTTTTTAGAAGGTGTACATATCTACTGCGGTCCACATGAATATCCAGGGGCACGCGATACACTTTATCGGAACAATGGGGACGGCACTTTCACGGATGTCACCGCCCGCGCAGGACTCTATAAAGCGGGTAAAGGATTGGGTACCCTCTTTACGGACTATAACAATGACGGTTACCCAGACATCCTCGTCGCTAACGATGCTGTCCCAGATTTCCTCTACCGCAACAACGGAGACGGCACCTTCACGGACATTGCCGTCACAGCGGGTGTTGCTTACAATTCAGAGGGGCGAGCAACCGCCAGTATGGGGATCGCGAACGGAGATTATGATAACGATGGACGCGCGGACATCTTCATAACAAATTTCTCTTTAGAAATTAACAGTCTCTTTCACAATGACGGCGACGGTCTCTACACCATGACAACCTTTGAGACCGGACTCGCCGATCCGAGTTTTTTGAAACTCGGTTTTGGAACCGAGTTCCTTGACGCAGACAACGACGGAACGCTTGAACTCTTTGTTGCAAACGGACATGTATGGGATAACGTCTCAGAAATCACGCCATCCCTCTCCTACAAACAATGGTGCCAGATTTTCAGTAGTACTGACACCGGAAAATTTAGAGACCTCTCCGAGACAGCAGGCTCGTTTTTCAAACGTCCTATAGTCGCTCGCGGCGTAGCCATCGGTGATTATAACAACGACGGCGCGACGGATGTTCTTGTTACCGCCTGTGCTGAATCCCCTGTCCTCTTACGCAACGATTCCCAAGCGACTCTCACAAAAAACAGTTGGGTGAGAATCCGACTCGTCGGCACTGAAAGCAACCGTGACGGCATTGGCGCGAAAGTATGGCTACATACAAACCATACAATGCAATTCAGAGAAGTCACCTGTGGCGGAAGTTATGCCTCCGACAGCGATCGTCATCTACTTTTCGGTATTGGCACACAAGAGACGCTCCAATCCATTAAAGTCCAGTGGCTAAGCGGACATCTCCAAACGATAGATTTTTCTAAAACCGAAAGTTCGATAAACGATGTCATCCCTATCACCGAGAATCGCCTGAATTAAACCCATCATTTCTAATCTATGATTTTATCGAAAAATTTCTGATTTAGGTTGACATTGTGTTATACCCGCGCGTATAATAGTAATATTACAAAGTTTAATAACAATAGAGGTGCGATCAGAAAACTTCTATTTCTTTGATTTTTTATTATGTGAGGAGCAATCGAATTGGCTCAACAGAAAGCAACCAATATTACGTGGCATGAAACAACTGTCACAGCAGAAGATAGAGAAAAATTACTGAATCAGAAAGGCTGTGTGATTTGGTTCACTGGACTCTCCGGCTCAGGTAAATCAACATTAGCGAATGCCGTTGAACATGTATTGCACCAACAGCGGCACCACACTTATGTCTTAGATGGCGACAATGTTCGACACGGGCTGAACAAGAACTTGGGATTCTCACCAGAAGATCGTGAGGAGAATATCCGTCGTATCGGTGAAGTCGCAAAACTTTTCGCGGACGCAGGCACCATTGTCATGACCGCTTTCATCTCACCTTACCGTACCGATAGGGATCAGGCAAGGGCGCTCATCGCTGAAGGTAGATTCGTCGAAGTTTTCGTTGACTGTCCGCTTGAGGTTTGCGAAGAACGGGATACCAAAGGCTTGTATAAAAAAGCACGCGCTGGAGAGATTAAGGAGTTTACAGGCATCAGTGCACCTTATGAATCGCCTCTTAACCCGGAGGTCACAGTAGATAGTGCCGAACTCTCTATTGAAGCGTGTGCAGAGGCTGTCATCTCAGCACTTGTGAAAGCAGGTCTCGTCCCCGCCGAAAATTAGGAGACAAGAAAGCACGCTTTTTAATTTATGGTAAAACCTACAATTAACGAGACATCTATAGAAGGCGAGGTTACAAACCTCGCCTGCAGTGGTGGTAGGTTTGTTTTTTCTAAAGTGTTGATTTGTTTTTCGGTTTTACTATATATAGGACTTACACAACGCCCTTTGCTGGCGGATAAGCAACGCCATTGCAGGTGGGGTTTCTAGGGGAAACACCCTATCAAAAACACCCCGCTTTCTGTAAAATGATAAAAGGACACGGACATGGAGTCGGTTATCACGGATTTTAACGAGAACGGATTCTCTATTCTGCACAGTGTCTTGGAACCTGAGACACTTGCAGCTGCCAAGTCCGAGTGTGAGGCGTTAGTCGAGGCACTTGCACAACAGCGGTACGCAGAACAGAAACTGACGGATACATATCCCGATGCGCCATTTGAAACTCGATTGATGCGACTCTACGAAAATTATCCTGATGAAAATCCGACGATCTTTCGTCCAGAATTACATCGTGCCGGTTTTTTTCGGATGTTCGCGCATCCCGTTTTACTTCAGCTTGCTGGTGTTATCTTAGGTCCTGAGATCCGATTGTACCCGAATTACTCTGTTCGCCCGAAGCTGCCTGAGAACAAGCGGACAGAGGTGTTATGGCATCAAGATGCGGGTTACACTTCAAAAGAAGCGGACATCTTGCGGATGATGAATGTTTGGACACCATTAGTGCCGGTTAACGTTGGAAATGGATGCATGGAATTCATTCCACGGAGCCACAAGTGGGGTGTTGTGCCACACGAGAAAGATCAATACTACCTCCGTATCCATGATGATTATATCAAACCTGTCGAATCGGAGGCTGTACCCATTGAGATCGGTCCTGGAGATGTCGTTATTTTTAGTAACTTACTCTTTCACCGTGGATTGCCGAACCGATCATCGCACATCCGTTGGAGTCTCGATTTTCGCTACCAAGATGCGAGACAACCGACGCTCCGCACAACACAAGGACATCTGCTCAAGTCAGAAATGACACCGGAATCGGTTGTGAAGGACGCTAAGGCGTGGGCAGTGCTCGAATTTTCCTAGAATAAAGGAGTTAACAGTTTTCGGTACGATTTTAAAGAATGCCCAAAGCAAGTTGGACAGGATGAAAAATCTTTCAGTTTTGTAGGGGCTGGGTAACCCTAGAAGAAACACCCAAGCAAAACCCCTTACAGAGGACTTCGGTTAATCCGAACTACCCTCTTTAACTGACAACTGACAACTATTAAATTGGAAATCGCGTTCTCGGTCAAAGGAAAATGCAAAATATGAAATTAATTCAGTTTTACCTACCCAATTTAGGTAAACGGGTCGGAATTGTCACTCGCGATGAGGAAGTGATTGACGTAACAAGCGAGGAATCCCCCGATGTTTTAGAAGTGTTGACCCTCGCACATAAAGAACAGATGAGCCTCGGTGTCATACTCGCCGATATTCAAGAAAAGGTGGCAACGCCTGCGCCGATGCAACTTCCGTCATTTACAGAAACGGAAAACACATCGGATGAACCTGATGGGCTTACGCTGACGAAATTGGATGTCGCACCTGATGAAAATGTGCCACACCTTTTACCGCCTATTGATCCGCCTGAGGTTTGGGGATGCGGTGTAACCTACAAACGGAGTGCGGATATGCGCGATGATGACTCCGAACAGGATATCTACAGCCGTGTCTATCACGCCGATCGTCCTGAGATATTTTTCAAAGCGACACCTTCGCGTTGTGTCGGTCCAAACGGCTTTGTCGGCATCCGAAGCGACTCTGTGTTGACGGCAACAGAACCGGAATTGGCGTATGTGCTCGGTGGTGACGGTGAAATCGTCGGATACACCCTTTGCAACGATGTCTCCGCGTGGGATATTGAACGTGATAACCCGCTCTATCTCCCACAATCGAAAGTCTTTTACGGATGTTGCGCACTCGGACCGATGTTTCTTACACCTTCTGAGGTGGACGATCCATACAATTTAGATATGCAATGCACCGTCCTCCGTGGTGAAGACATCATTTATCATGGCGAGGTAAACACCTCTCAAATCAATTGGAAATTTGAACAACTGACCGAATTCCTGATGCGTGATAACCCGATCCCGCTCGGCACGGTTGTCTCGACCGGCACCGGTATCATCGTACCGAACGATCTTCCGCTTGCCGCAGGCGATAGTGTTGAGATAAAAATTGATGGATTCGGCACGCTGTCAAATCCGGTTAAGCAGCTTTAGGGAATAGTTGTTAGTTAACAGTTAACAGTTGACAGTTAAAGAGACATTTGATTAACCACAGCACCTCTTAACTGAAAACTGAAAGATTTTTCACAGAAAAATCGTACTGAAAACTGTTAACTACTGAAGGAGATATTGCAATAATGAATACCAGCGAACCGTTTATCGGTAGGCACAAAACGGAATTGGATACACCCGCACTGCTTATCGATTTGGACAAGATGGAAGCCAACATAGAGGCGATGGCGAACTATTTCAGCACTGTGAACGCTGAGTTGAGACCGCACGTTAAGACGCATAAAACGCCTATCATCGCACATAAACAGATTGCAGCGGGTGCTATCGGTGCCACGTGCGCGAAACTCGGTGAAGCAGAAGCCGTTATCCATGCCGGCATCCGAGATGTGTTGATTGCCAATCAAATCGTCGGTGCACAGAAAATCGCTCGGCTCATCAATCTTGCCAAGCATTCGGAAATTATGGTCGCAGCGGACAATTTGGAGAACGTGCAAGCCATTTCTGAGGCAGCAGCCGCTAAAGACGCAACCGTCAGAATGTTAGTAGAAGTGAATATCGGAATGAACCGATGCGGCGTTGAGCCGGGAAAACCGGCATTGGAATTGGCAGAACAGATACGCCGAAGTCCGAACCTGGTTTTTGAAGGTTTAATGGGATACGAGGGACATACCGTCGCAAAACCGAAGCGATCCGAACGCGATGCCGCTGCACGTGAAGCGATGCAACGACTCGTGGACACCAAGTACTACCTTGAAAAACACGGTGTGGAGGTCGCTATCATGAGCGGTGGCGGCACTGGAACCTTTGACATCACGGGAAGCATACCGGAGATGACAGAGATACAGGCGGGGTCTTACGTCCTCATGGATTCCACCTACCGAAATGTAGAGGGTGTTGGCGAGAATTTCAAGTGTGCCTTGTCGGTCCTGGCAACTGTCGTGAGTCGTCCACATCCGAACCGGATGATCGTCGATACAGGATTGAAGGTACTCGCAAAAGAATTCGGTGTTCCACAACCGGTTGGTCTAACGGGCGTGGAGATGAGTGGACTCTCTGAAGAACACGGCACTTTAAAAACTGTTGGGCAGGGGCCTGATGAAAGCATCGCCCTCAAGCCTGGAGATAAACTCGAAATTTTGCCAACCCATTGTTGCACGACGGTGAACCTCCACGATAGGTATTACGGCATTCGTAACGGGATCGTTGAATCCGCGTGGGACATCGCAGCAAGGGGAAAAGCGCAATGATTACAACAACGACACATACGATTGAAGGTAGGCAGATTAGAGAATACATCGGACTTGTTACAGGTGAAGCAATTATGGGTGCAAATGTTTTCCGAGATTTCATGGCGGGGATTACGGATCTTATTGGTGGCAGATCCGATGCCTATGAGAGTAAGCTCGCCGATGCTCGTGAGACAGCACTCCAAGAGATGCAAGATATTGCACAGCGACAAGGCGCGAACGCTGTCGTCGGCATTGATATTGACTATGAGGTACTCGGTGCCAATAACGGTATGCTAATGGTAACAGCGACTGGAACCGCTGTCAAAATCGAATGAAATCGTTTTGTAGATGTTGAGTTTCTCGAATGTTTTGATTTACAGATTTCGACAAACACACCCTACCACAAAATACAAGATTACATCGGAGGAAATTCAATGCAAACGTCAATATGGACTCACAAATTACAGCGCATTTGGAAACCTTTTTATCTTCCGGGTCTACTTATTATCAGTTTTTTGCTCTTAAATCAGTCGCCTTCAGAAGCCTATATCGCGAAACGTTATTCTGTAGAACGAATCGTTAAGGAGAGCAGCAACATCCTCTTCGGGACAGTTTCGGAGGTCAATACCAAACGTCGGACTGCGAAGGTTAAGGTCGAAAAATACCTTAAAGGTAATGCGGAGTTTGACGAGATTAGGATCCGGCTTGATGTTTACAAAGGAGAGGTGGATCATCGAGACGAAGCCATGCGTCTTATGAAATTGGATGCACCGATTATCGTCTTTTATTTAAAAGAAGGTGGACGTATCGACAGCCTTGCACATGTAAGTGGGAAATGGTTTCAGACCCAAACGACAAGGCAGGGTGGCAATTGGGGATGGTGGCTGTTTACACACACTGAAAAATATCTCAACAGAGACGAAATCTCAAGGCGAGATTCAACTGTCGATTTTCAGAGAGAATTGGATGCCATGTTAGGCAAGGATGCTATGTTAGACAAGGATGCCGTCCAGGTTCATTTTCTCAGGACAGACAGCTATAAGGCAGAGTACCGTGCTATCTTCGGCATCAATTCAATAGGAAAACACTGGATTGCCTATAACGGAACAACGAAGAGCGACCTACCCGGACTCAGTAAAGCAGATATTTTATGGCTCGGCTTCCGCACGCTCTCACGGGATGGGAAATACCGCCTTAACAACAAACAAGAGACACGGATTAAAGAGTTCGTAAAGAACGGCGGTGTCGCTATCGTTTCCGGTCAAGATAGCGACGACGGTCGTCCATGCCCTACAGGGTGGTTGCCTGAATCCATCAACGGTATAGAAAGCGCAGCGCGAAGCGATTTCCAAGCAACGGCTAATGCCGGTGAACTCTTTAATGTGCCCAACCGCATCCGATCCGGGAATCTTTCACTTGATGATTCATGGACCGGTGCAAATGGGAACTATCAAGTACTGGCGACGACCAACAACGGAAAAGAGATTGCCATTGCCAAACGCAATTATGGCAAAGGGATGTATCTCATCACCAGCCTCCGTAATGACACGGAAATGCGAGTCTCTAAAAACCGTCAGATGCTTGAGAATTTGGTCCATTTCGCAGTCGATTTTCTCGAAGCAAATAGCCGTCAGCCGTCAGCCGTCAGCCAGAATAGCCAACAGCCGTCGGAAACCGTCAGCCGTCGGGAACCAGAGAACCTCTTGACCGAAAACCGAAGGTCTCCGAAAGCCATCTTGGTACTCAAAACAGACGCGTACGCATCAGAACCGCGCACTATTGCTCGGCTTGAGGCTATAACCGGATCCGATGTTGTTTATCAGGAAACAACCAACGGCAATCTGCCAACGCTCAGTAACGCCGATATTCTATGGCTCGGTTTTCGTACACTCTCACGAGACGGAAAATACCGGCTCAACAATAGTCAAGAGGCACGGATTAAAGAGTTCGTGAAGAACGGCGGTGTCGCTATCGTTTCCGGTCAAGATAGCGATGACGGTCGTCCGTGCCAGACAGGATGGTTGCCTGAGCCGCTCAACGGTGTCGAGAGCACACAACGAAATGATTTTCAACCGACTTCCGCCGCTGGCGACCTCTTTAATACACCCCACCGTGTTCGTTCTGGTCAACTCGCACTTGACGACTCCTGGAGTGGATGGAATCAGAATTATCAAGTGCTGGCGACGACCAACGACGGAAAAGAGATTGTGGTCGCGAAACTGAAATATGGTAAGGGAATGTATCTGATTACGAATCTCCGGAACAGTCGAGAGGGGGAAGTCTCTAAAAATCGACCGATGCTTGAAAACTTGGTCCATTTCGCTGTAGATTTCTTAGCGGACTCTAAATAAAGGAGTTAACAGGGGAATAGTTATCAATACGGGAACGAGTACGTTCCCTTTCAGTACTCAGTTATCAGCTAAGAGGGTTGCTCGTGTTAACACGATACCTTTTTAACTAAAAGGTTTTTTGGTAGAAAAAACCGTACTGACAACTGACAACTAATCCGCTGACAACTATTAAATGCGACATTTAAAGCAGACGATCAACGAAAATAGATATAAAAGATGGAGGTTCGGTTTTTCTGCCAAACTACTCATGCTGTGCTTTACGCTCCTTTTCTTTGGCACAGCACGTCCTGCACACGCAGTTATTCCGCAACTTCTGGGACCCCTGACAGCGTTGTTGAGCATCGTGCCGCAAATTCTCGCTTTTGTTGGGGTTGCACTTATAACCGCTCTCGTTTTCGCCCGGGACACCACGAAAATGCTTTTCTATAGGTTCCGCGACTTCGTAGGTGTACACAAGATTGTTGTTTCTGTTATCGGTGCGATCTTTCTTCTGGGTACAGTGTTCGGTGCTTATCAGTTACTCCATGGACCGAACGCCGCCCTTGAAGCGAAATCAGATGTTCGGTTAGAAACCGAACATCCGAGAAATGTGAAAGGCGTTAGCACATGGGCTACGTTCCGGGGTAACAAGAACAGGACGGGACATTTAGACACGTTACCCGGTCCAACAAACGGAACGCCAGCGTGGGTCTTCAAAGACGAAGTGGCGATGGCGGTTGATTTCTCTTCGTCACCTGCCGTTGTCGGAAATCGGCTCTATATCGGCTCTTCACACGGCTCAATCTTTTCACTCGGCGGCGCAACGTACTGCATTGATACGGAGTCGAGAGAAGTTATCTGGCGACACGCTTCGCCGACCCCGATCTTCTCTTCACCTGCAGTGGCTGGCGGTAGGGTCTACATCGGTGAAGGGTATCATCAGGACAGCAATTGCGCTCTCCGATGCCTTGACGCAAAAACCGGCGAACCGATCTGGTCCTTCCGGACAGCGAGTCATGTCGAGTCAACGCCTTTTATTCACCAAGGTAAACTCTACTTCACTGCCGGTGCTGATGGTGTCTACTGCATTGATGCTTTAGAAGGGCAAGAAATTTGGCACTACCCGAGTGTCCATGCAGATATGTCACCTGTTGTACATAACGGCAAAGCCTACTTCGGGACAGGCTATGGCGACTACCGAATCTACGCTGTTGATGCGCAAACAGGTAATGAACTCTGGTCGAAGCAGATGCCATATCCTGTTTGGGGCAGTCCGAGTGCTTATGAAAACCTCGTCTTCTTTGGACTCGGACGTGGTAATTTTTCGGACAGTGCTGCTATACCTGCCGGTAAGGTCGTCGCTCTCAATACAAAGACCGGCGACATCGTATGGGAACACGAGGCAGAAGATGCTGTCCTGACAGCGATTGCTATACAGAACGGGTACGTTATCTTTGGTTCCCGTGATGGATCTGTCTATTGTCTACAGGCAATGGATGGGGAACACCACTGGCAAACTGAACTCGGTAATCCGGTGGTATCTTCACCAGCGGTAACACCGGATACAGTTTACGCTGCAACAAAAAACGGAAGGATTTACGCACTTTCCACTGATGATGGAAAAGTAAAATGGGAATTCAACTTGAGAACTGTCACCCGAAATGTAGAACTCTATTCATCACCCGCGGTTGCCAACGGGTTCGTGTATATCGGCTCAAGCGACCGGTATATCTTCTGTTTGGGTGACGACGACAGCGCTAAAACTGTCGGCGACCGCTAATTTGGAGAAAAAAGATGAAAAATTATATTTGCATTGCAACAGCACTACTCGTTTTGTTCGTAAGCACTGTAGCGGATGCACAGTGGCGCAGCAAAACGCACGACGAGTATAAAGCACTCACAGGGATTGATGTTAAAATTGATGGGGACCTCGGTGAATGGGACGGAGTCCTTGAGACTGTTAAAGGCACAGACGGTACGCCGTTTTGTGGTGTCGAGTATAGTGGTAACGTTTTTCAGGAACACGGCGGCGGAAAATGGGACGGTCCTGATGATCATGAAACCTGTTTCATGATCGTATGGGATTCCGAAGCGGTCTATCTCGCGCTTATTGTCACCGACGACGAACACGAACACGCCGCCGCTGCTGCGTGGAACGGCGACGGTGCACAACTCGCCTTTGAAATGAGCGGCAAACGGACTGCGGGGCATCCGATGTTCCTCTACAATGTCGGTTTAGATGATAAAGCGAAGGATATACTTCCGGGTGCTTTAAATGAGAACCCGGGCGGTGCTGGTATCGCCCCAGGCGATGACATCGCTGTTGTCCGCGACGAAGGTGAAAAGAAGACCTACTACGAACTCAGATTCACCGCTGACGAACTGCAAGCAGGTAAATTCAGCGCGGGAGATGCGTTCGGCCTCGGTATTTGCGTCAATGATGGAGATAAAGGTGCCGGACAGAATGGGCAAAAAGGATGGAGCGGATGGTACACCCACTCTATCGTCTTCGGCAAGAACTCGGAACATACTGGACTCGTCACGCTGACTGATGAAGTCCTCGCCGTTGAAGCCACCAACAAATTGACGACGACATGGGGACACCTAAAATCAATCCGCTAATTAACAGTTTTTGCATAATGGTTGTTGGTTGTTGGTTGTTGGTTAAGAAGACTTCGGTTAATCCAATGTCTCTTTAACTTATAACCATTAACCAATCACTGTTAAAAGAGGAATTAAAAATGAAAACGACTGTTTTTAACTTCACGACACTGTTCACAATGACACTGTTTTTATTTTTCACCAGTATCGCAGATGCACAGTGGCGGAATGAGACGCACGATGTCTATAACGCACCAACAGGAATTGATGTTCAGATTGATGGTGATCTGAGCGAATGGAGTGGAGTCCTTGAGACCGTTACGGGGACTGATGGCACCATGTTCTGTGGTGTTGTGTTTGAAGCCAATGGTGGCGACATTAAAGCTTTTGAGGAATACAATGGAGGTATCTGGAACGATGCCGACGACCACGAGACCTGTTTTATGTTTGCGTGGGATGAGGACGCGCTTTATCTTGCACTGAGCGTCACCGATGACACGCATGAACACGCTGCCGCTGCTGCATGGAATGGCGATGGCGCGCAACTCGCTGTCGAACCGACCGGCGCACGCGAAGCAGGATTGCCACTCTTCCTTTATAACATCGGTCTGGATGGTGCCGCAGAGAATGTCATCCTACAGAACGAGAGGACAAACGGGAGTCCAGGACTCGTTGCCGATGATGCTGCAATCGTCCGAGACGAAGGCGCGAAAAAGACTTACTACGAGTTTCGGTTTCCCGCAACAGAACTCCAAATCGAAGGCGATAAGTTCAGTGAAGGCGCGGAAATCGGTGTCGGTATCTGCGTCAACGATGGCGACGCAGGCGACGGTCAGGAAGGACAGAGAGGTTGGGACGGATGGTATCCACACGCTGTTGTCTACGGCAAGAACTCCGAAAAAACCGGACTTGTCATACTCAGCAGCACAGCGGTAACTGCCGTTGAACCCGCAGATAAGTTGACAATAACTTGGGGCACCTTGAAATCCCGTCGATAAATCGACACACCTACAAAAAGCCGCCAACAGTTTTGGCGGCTTTTTTAATTTTTTCTACTTTTAAGTTTAAGGAAGAATGGAAGCGTGGAAGGATGGGACCCTACCAATCTTCCAACCTTCCAATCTATCCCAAGAGCAAAGACATCCATTTATAGTAAAATCGAAAAATAAGTTTACACTCGTGGCTCGTAGGGGTTGGGTTACCCAACCCCTACGGTTCCCCACGTATGCAAATAATTACGGGATCTACTATAACATTGGAACTTGCTTAATGATTGTGGTCATGATCATGATGGTCGGATTTGTGGTAGTGCAGCCGTAGCAGATCAACCCCAAAATCGTCAGCAATATGCCGCCATACAGAATGGATATGGTTCGCATTGTTCTGCGTGTTGTCGTACTCCACAAAGAAAAATGGACCGTGTAATCTATAGTAGTGCGGTGTCCTCGGTGTTTCATCACCTGCCCATGCGAAGTGAATATCGTTGACGCTTCCGTTGCGTAGTTTACGGAGTTCGATTTCGGCGATTTCGTCAGGGAGTCGGTCAATGTATTCATGGACGAGGTCCATCAGGATTTCGCGTTGATGTGTCTCCATAGACTCCGCTGCTAACCCTTCCACACTCTCAAATTCAACTTTAGGGACATCGCGCGTTAGAATATCCGACGGCGCATCCGCATTGATGATCGTCTGGCGTTTCTGTGTTGCATTCAGACTCGTGAGCAGTTTGCGAGCAACATCCTCTTCACCTGAAAGCACCCGCAGCCCAGTTTTCTCGCCGCTCGGTACTTCTGCCGGGTTTGACCCGAAGAAAAACGGGTTCGGCGAAATCAGTTCTCGATTGACGACGGTAAAGTTGAGTGAGACGTGGTGTCCCTCAGCACGCCACCCCCACGCGCCGTTCCCCGTCGGATCACCAAATACAGTGAAAAAGTAAAAACTCGGATCGCGGACGAGTCGTGCCTCCCCGGCAGCCTTCTCAATCTCACCGAGTGTTGTCTCCAAATTAATAATTGCGCGGGCTTTCTGATAGCCTTTAGCACTCAATCCACTCGCCATGAGTGCGAACGCCGCTTCCTGCTGCTTCTCATTGAGTTCTGTGAGGGAGACCCCCTTCCGATCCCACATTTCGATCGGAATGTAGTGCCATCGAAACCGTTCGTTTCCGTCAAAAGGGAGTGCTGTTTTCTCGCGTAAAACGGGAGTCAGTGTCCCGAGAAAATTTCCTGCCGCTTCTGCCATCCGTTCGGCTGTCGCTGAAGCCGGTATAAACAAAGGCTTCAGTTCGGCATCGGTATGTGTGTGAGCCACAAATAATACCTCCATTCGCGTAGAACTGCGCCCCATAGACCGCGTCCTACAAGCTATTTAATCAATTCCGCTTACGACTCCCTATTTTAAACCAACTCTGCATCAAAATCAAGCATTTTAACCGACATCTCTTGTTGATAACTGATGGAAATCGACAACCGGTTTCTGACAACTGATAATTATGAACCGCTCCGCAAAAAATCTTGACAAGTGCCTATGAATTTTGTAAACTTATTTTGTTCGGCTCCGTTTAAGAGGATGTTAGGATGCTATTGTCCACCTCCCACCTCAGGTGAGACAACTTTCAAACCGATAATCAAAAGCTGGACTTATGGATAAATTGATTGATGATGAAATGTTAGTCGCTCAGTTTCAAGCCGGTCGCCAAAATGCCTTTGATGAGTTGATGAAACGCTACAAATCCAAGATTTTCTCGTATCTGCTACGCTCGGTCAGAAACTACGAGGATGCTGAGGATATCACCATCGAAGTCTTCTTTAAGGCGTACCGCGCGCTGGAGAATTGGCAGCCGAAAGCCAAATTTTCGACATGGCTATACAAAATCGCGTCTAATCTTGCGATTGATTATCATCGAGCGAAAGCCCGTAACCCTGTCTATGCGTTAGATGACGCGGAAATTCCTGAAACGCACCTCGTCGCGACTGATATACATAGTGATCCGGTGAAGCAATTAGAGGAAAAGGAACGAGGCCTGATTATTCGTGAGGCGATTGATCAACTCTCCCCGAAACAGAAAGCGGTCTTTATGTTAACTCGGTATGAAGGTTTACAACTCAAGGAGGTGGCTGAAACGCTTGACATGGCGGAAGGCACCGTGAAAATTCACCTCCATCGCGCAGTAAAACGACTGCAAACACTCCTACGTCCATTGTGGGAGAATAACGACATTTGAAAGGAGAAAGGGTTATGCCAAAGTGTAAGAAGTCTGAAGGGCAAGCTATCGACTATGCTTATGAAGTCCTGCCGCCGGCAGAAGAAGTGCCCTTCAAAGAACATCTTAAAAACTGTCAAGACTGCACCGAAGCCGTTGAGTCCTACACAGCAGCCCTTAAATTGACAGATAAAGCCCAGGAAGAGTTGGTTGTGCCTGAACATGCACTCCGAAACATTGAGATGAATGTGTACAAACGGCTCGCGGCTTCACAAGAACAGACGTGGTTCTCGCGTTTCCGTACCTACTTTACGAGTGTTGGATCGCCCTTCGGTTGGTACAAAACTGCCGCAGTCAGCAGCGTCGCTATCGCTTTGATCGTTGCTGCCGTCTTAATCGGGAAACCGACCCAACCGGAACGGACGTTACAATTGACCGAAATGCAATCCGCTGAGGCGCGCATCGAAGAATATCGCGAGCAAGGCATCCAATGGAATTTAGAGGAAGCACTTATCACACACCATCTCCGAAACGATGCTTGGGAAACAGAGAGTCAACTCAACCGAATCAAAGAACAGGCACAAGGCACAAGTTGGACGAAGGTCGCTGATAAACACTTTCAAAGGAGTAACCAGTGACCAGTGGCCAGTAACCAGGTAAAGAAATGTTAGGTGAACCCAACGTCTCTTAACTGGAAACTGGAAACTGGAAACTGGAAACTGGAAACTATAAACTGAAAAATGGAAACGTCACAAAGATCCTGCCCAACTTGCCTTGGGCATCCCTTTCTCTTACATGCGCTGCTGGTAATCTTCCTAGTAGTAGAGGCTGGGTTACCCAGCCCCTACGCTTATGCCCAAGTTGAGGACGTGAACGCCTTAGTTCAAGCAGGAGATTATACGCAAGCGGTTGATAAACTCGAAGCACTCGCCGAATCCGCTGAAGATATTAATCTGAAAGGTTTATGCTACTACCAGATCGGCGAAATTCATTATAATTATACCCATCAGTACAACAGAGCCGTTGCAGCTTATGATAACATTTTGAAGTTAAAGGAAAAAGGACTCGCCGCTGAGGATCTTTACCTTGCCATTATCAAAAAAGGTGATGTCTACAGTCGCATGGGCAATTATCAAGATGCTATCCAAACTTACGATAGACTGATTAAACTTGCCCCTGCTTCACATTTCGTGCATAGGACCGGCTTACAGAAGATTCGCGACATTAATACTGCACTCTCAGATCTCCGGGAGCAGCAACGCATCGCTATCCAGTACAAAGGCACGCCTCTTGCCGCTATTGCCCAATTCCAGATTGCTGAACTCTATAGGAATCCATCGCAACTCAACCAACCCGAAAAGGCAATTGAGAAGTATGAAGCACTTTTAGCAGAACACTCGGAAGCCACCGTCGCACCAGAGGCGAGATGGCGTATTGCCAACTTGTACCACACCATTCTCAAACAGTCGCCGCGGGCGATGGCGATGTATAGAAAAGTCGTTGACGATTACCCGATGAGCAACTTCGCTGCAGAAGCGTTGTACCAGATGGCGAACATCCACCGTACTGCCGAGAAATACTCGTTAGCGGTTCCGGTGTTTGAGCGACTGAAAGAAGGATACCCCAATTTCTGGAACATGCACGCCGTTCTCTATTGGATGGGTGTCTGCAACGAGAAAAGTTTGAACTATCCGAAAGCGATTGCGGCTTTCAAAACCTTTCTTCACGTCTATCTGCCGCAACTTGATCCTGTCTATTTAGGACAGATTTCGATGCACGATAAAGACCTGTCCGAAGTGGAAACGGAGATTGGTAAGAAAATAGAGAAGTTAACAGAGCAGATGCCGGAGGTAGAAGCGGAACGGCTTGATGCCGCGCGTTCGGAACGAAACTACGCTTTAGCATTGGAGATCGCTCGGAACCTTGTCGCGACTGTACCCGATACGCCTCAAGCGAAACAGGCATCGGAACAGATTTTTACACTCCAACACCTCGCTACCATACAGAACCTACGTGACCAGCTTCATACCAGGGTCCCGGTACCGATAGCGGCAGCACGCATCCTGTTTCAGATCGGTACCATCTATGAACGCCAGTTACAGGACCCCTCAAAGGCAATTGAGGCATATCAAGAGGTATTGAAATACCACCCCGACGCAACCTATTCTGCTGAAGCCCTCTATCGTAGTGGACTCATTTACGCCGATCACCTCTCTGCACCCAATGAAGCGATCGAGGCTTACAAAGCGGTTATCACATCACATCCGAAGACACTGCAGGCGATGATGGCAAACTTCCAGTTAGGCGAACTCTACAGAAAACTGAACCGTTACAACGAAGCACTACAAGCCTACGAGGCTACGATCGGCTATCCAGAACGTGATCGGTATCTCGCTGGTGGATATAAGGATAGTTTTTCCGATAGAGCACAATTCCGAATCGGTCGTGTCCATTATGATGATGACCGTTATGACGATGCGCGCTTCGTCTTTGAGGAGTTCATTCAGAACCGGACGCGTTCGCCACGTCTCGCCGCCGCCTACATCTACCTCGCCTCCATAAGCGAAAAACGTGCTGAAAACAGACAAGCCATTTACTTCTACGAGCAAGCAGGAACCTTGCTTAAAGATAACCCGATTCAAATGGCGATGTTTATAGAAGAGGCGAGCGCACTCGGTCACTTCCACGCCACCGATGCTGAAGCAGTGATGCGGTTCCTCAAAGAACACCAAAAACGGCTGGAATAGTTACCAGTAACTAGTACGGGCGAGTACGCCCTTCCAGTACCCAGTTAAAGAGGTTGCTTGTGGCAGTAACAGAAAATGTCGCGGACACAAGGTCTTAACTGGTAACTGGTAACTGGTAACTGGTAACTGAATAAGGTGCCGCGTCTGTTAGCCGTTTGTGTGGGTGGGGTAATTTTTCGAGTTCTGCGATTGCCCGTGCCTGAATATCATGGAGCGTTGGGAAATTATATACCAATTCTCCGTTCTGGATAATCGGAATGAGAAGCGGCTGCCCCTCGGAGACCTCTTCACCCCAAAGCGTCACCTGATCCTTCGTCCAATTCCCAGCGGCATCGGTTAAGCGATGGATCTGCTTCCTGCCCGGTATCGTCGCTTTGGACGGTTCATCAAGTGACCGTTTTCCGACGGGTTTACCATCACTTTCGACCAACTTATAGACACCACTCAGCGCAGAAGTGCCGCCTTCGCCTGTGAGTGAATCGAAGTTAGCGCCCGTAGCGAGCCGCGTCCCGACACCGAAACTGTCAATAGGCGCGCCGTTTTCGAGTAGGCTATCTATCTGGTACTCATCTAACTCATGGCTTGCGATAATTTGAACGTAGTCGAGCCCTTCAGCGTCAAGGATGCGACGGACTTGTTGGCTGAGCATCAGGAGATCGCCGCTGTCGAGTCGGACGGCACGTAACCGTGTATCGCGTGTCTCCATCTCTTTTGCCACGATGCAAGCATTTCGCGCGCCTTCAAGCGTATCGTAAGTATCAATCAGGAGGGTTGTACTGTCGGGAAAGACTGTGGCGTAATCGCGGAACGCATCTAATTCGGTAGGACGTTCGGAGACGAATTTATGTGCCATTGTACCGACGTACGGAATATCGAAGTAGCGTCCTGCAAGCACCAGTGACGTACCGCTCGCGCCACCGATGAAAGCGGCACGCGCAGCCAAGATACCGGCATCCCTGCCGTGTGCACGACGCGCCCCGAAATCGAAAACAGGTCTGCCACGCCCCGCATGCACAATCCGGGAGGCTTTTGTCGCAATCAGCGTCTGGAAGTTCATGACGCAGAGCAGATACGTCTCAAAGAGTTGGACATCGCGTGATCTGCCTGTGACATTGATAATCGGTTCGTTTGGAAAAACAGGTGTGCCTTCAGGAACGGCGAAAACGGAGCCATCGAAGTGGAAATCCCGAAGTGAATTGAGGTACTCGGCACTTAGATCGCCACGTTCCTCCAACCATTCCAGCGTAGCGTCCGTCCAACGCAAATTGAGAATATAGTGGATAACCTGTTCCAATCCAGCCGTAATGAGGTACTGCCCTTGTGGAATCTTGCGGACGTAGTAGTTCGCTGTGATAACGGAATTATTCTGCGCATCAAAATCGGCTTGCCCCATCGTCAGTTGATAATAATCAACGAAGAGTGCCATCTCGTCTATTGAAAGCAAGGCGGACAAAGGTTTAATAGTCATAAGTTATAAGTTACTAAAGTTTGGACAATTTTAAGAATTAAGGTGTTTGAAAGCAGAAAAAGAGGTATCCTTTCATAAACATTCCACAGTTTTGAAAGGAAAATAAAAAATGACCCTCCTTTTCTGCTTAGAAGATATTCTATCGAATTTTCGGCATTTATTCAATCAACAAAACTTCGCACTGTTCCAAGCGTTTATCTTCGGATTCATCGCTAATAGAGGCAATGCAACGTTGACAGATCTTTATCAATGTAGTGCTTCAGAGACGCAGTATTGGTCATTTCCGAAGTTCCTTTCCCGGGGCAAATGGAACGCTGATGCTGTCGCTGGAGTTCTCATCAGAGGCATCCAACACTATTTTCCCGATTGGGTTTATGTCTATGATGAGACCAAGGCACTGAAGACAGGCATCGCACAATGGGGGTTGCATTTTTTCCGCAACTTCAGTTATCAAAAGCGTCGCGTGAATCAATCGAAGTTTCATTATGGACACGAGTTTGGTGCGTTAGGTTTACTTTGTCAGACAGCGACACAATGGCATTTATTCCCCGTCTGGGTGAAACTCATCGCGCCCCAGACGATCCGCGATAAAAGTCAGACGGTGTTGAAACGTATCTGTTCAAAGATTGCCCCGGGCCTTATCATCTTTGATCGAGGCTTCGCACGGCGAAAAGTTTTTACAATCGCACGCAGTTTCGGACATCATATCTTATGTCGTGCGAAATCTAATGCTGTTTTCTATCGTTTACCCAAACCGCCAAAACGCCCTAAACGCGGGAGACCGAGAAAATACGGAGACCGTCTTGATATTCGCCGACTGCGATATAATGACACAGATATAGATGCCAAAAGTTATTCGATTGCCTCAAAGGTTGTCCGGACGAAAATGTGTGATGTGGAGGTTCGACTCGTCGTTATCCGCAACCGTCCGAAACCCTCAAAACCGTATCGGTATTTCTGCGTCTTTACAACAGATCTAACGCTTGAGATACCCAAGATCGTTGAATACTATCAACAAAGGTGGCAGATTGAAACTTCTTTTCGAGATGTCAAACAGCACTTCGGATTTGATGCCTATCGCGTCAAATCTCGGAAAAGCATCAATCGGTTTGTTCAACTGAGTTTCGTCGCAGCAAGTCTGACGAAGTTGATATTCACAAGACCCGACGCACCGCAAAAAGGGATAAGTGTCCAGGCGGTCTGTGAGCATCTCGGCATTCATTGGTATCGTCCGAAGAAACTTACACAAGGCTTACGCGTGGCTTATCTCCGCTCACAAATGGCGGTGGCATCATTTTCTGCCAAGTTCAAAGAAAAAACAAACTCGCAGAATATTAATGTGAGTTTTCAAGACGATACGACACTGCCTTTTGACAAGGCAGCATAAGTTTACTATATCGTCCAAACTATAGTATAAGTTATAAGTTATAAGTTATAAGTTAAAGAGGGTTTGGGTTACCGACACGGTTTGGTGACGCGGAAACCTCTTAACCAACAACTTATAACCAACAACTTATAACTATTCCCGGAGAATGAGTCTCTGGTTGACAGATAGATTCTGATGTGTGTCTACCTGACCGGAGGGCCAGACAATCTCAAGTGTATCAACTTTCGTGTGTCTGCCGAGACCGATTTCAAGCGGCAGACTGTTCGTCGAACCGAAACCGCATCCACCGCTAACTTCTCTGTAGATTACGGCATCACCGACGCGCAGGGTTACCTTGGCCCCAATGCCGTCTCGGTTACTCTTGACACCGACCAGTTTCAGATTAAGATAGTTGTTCCCTACGCCAGTGTTCTGGTAAAAGAGATTGTGCCACTGGTCTCCGATAAACGCACCCCCCACGGAAACATAGATGTCAACATCGCCATCCATATCGGCATCACCGAAAGTTACGCCGTGTCCTTTCCCGATGTTGCCCAACCCTAAATCGGAAGTGGCATCTGTAAAGGTGCCGTCGCCGTTATTACGGAAGAGTGCATCGCGTTCGAGCCGTCCCATCTGTGGTGCACCCGTAGCGAGGTAGATATCAAGGTAACCGTCGCTATCAATGTCGTCAAAGTTTGCGCCCATTGCGCCGAAAGCGTGATAGAGTCCTGATTCACGGGTAACATCTGTAAAGGTGCCGTCGCTGTTGTTGCGGTATAGGACTTGTCGGTCGCTGTCGTGTGTTGCAGTCCCCATGATTTGACCTGCGATGAAAGCCTGAAACGCTCCCGAATTCGAGATAAAGATATCCAGATCCGCGTCATTATCCACATCTAAGAAGAAGGTGACAAAAGCGTCTGTAATAGGTAGGTTCATACCGGTTGACGCGGTCACATCGGTGAACGTGCCGTCGCCGTTGTTCCGATAAAGAACATTGGACTGCCCGTAATTGACGACATGCAGATCGATATATCCGTCTTTATCGTAATCACCCCACGCCGTTCCGAGGGAATTGCCGGTATTCGCGACCCCAGCACTTTCAGCAGTATTCGTAAAGGTGCCGTCACCATTATTACGGTATAGTACATTCGCAGCCCCATCGCCGATAACACCGTTTGCAATGTAGAGATCGATATAACCGTCGTTGTCGTAATCTGCCCACGCTGCGCAGAAGCTGCTCTGTGGGTCAGCAACATCGGCAGCGTGCGTAACGTCTGTAAAGGTGCCATCCCCGTTGTTGTGATAGAGGGTGTTCTCCGCTGCACCGGACCAACCGCCACGCGTGATATAGAGATCCGGGTACCCGTCGTTGTCATAATCCGCGAACAGTGAACCCCAACCGCCTCTCGGATCCGCAATCCCCGCTTCCGCTGCGACGTTGGTAAAAGTGCCGTCCCCGTTATTTCGATAAAGCGCGTGCGGTTGGTAGGTGCCGACCGCGACGATATCCAGGTCCCCGTCGTTATCGTAATCTCCCCATGCGCTGCCGCGTCCACCGTCAACCTTATCCATCTTTAAATCCGCTGCGACATTGGTGAATTGGCTTTTGGATGGAAGATTGGAAGATTGGAAGACTGGACTTCCACTCTTCCCTCCTGCTTCCACTCTTCCCTCTTGCTTCCATTCCCTTTGGATTTTAAATTCCTCCGGTAATTCTTTGGGGTATCCACCGAGTTGGCTATATGCAGTCCACAGATTCCACAAGGTCTCAGGATCCCTCGGTTTCAGACGGAGCGATTCTTTGAAATTCGTTACCGCCTTTTCAAAGTTCCCGTGCCGAAGATGATAGACACCGAGGTAGTAGTATGCACCGGAGTGACGGCGGTAATTTTGGATAATATCTTCAAATCGTTCCGCCGCTTTATCTGCCTCACCGAGGCGAAATTCCGCCAAACCGAGTTGGAGCATCGCTTCCAAGTTATTCGGTTCAAGTTCCAGGACCTTCTCAAACTGTCGTTTAGATGCCGAGAGGTCCGGGACAAGCATCTGTTGGGGTGCCCCTAAGAAATAACCCAGCCGGATGCGTGCGTCGGTATCGTCGGGGTTTACCTCCAGTGCATGCGTAAGCGCAATGGTAGCGTCAGCAAACCGTTGTTGGTAACTGAAAACTTGTGCTAACGTCAGATAGGTTTTCGATAATTTATCCTTCGCCTCAGGTGCCTGCTGCAGGAGTCCTATTAGCATCTGTAATTCCACTTCAGCGGAAGCAAATTTCAGCTGTCTGATGTAGGTACTTGCTAACTGCATACGTGCATCGTGTGCGTTAGCATCCATCTGCAAGCATGTTTGAAACGCTTGTTCCGCTTCGGCGAAATCGCGCCTGTCTAAAGCGTCAATACCGCGCTGATACTGCGCAGCCAATTGCGGATCCATCTTATCTGGCGGTGTATCCGTATCGCAACCGGCAATGATGACAAAAATGAAAAAAATAAAATAAAGTTTTCGCATTTTTTCGTTGTTAGTTATAAGTACGCTTCGCTTTAGGTTATAAGTTAAGAGAATTTCGGTTAACATGAGCAACCCTCTTTAACTTATAACTTATAACTATTCCTCTGCCAACCTTGCTTTTAATTCTTCTTTTTTAACGGGTTGCGTTAAATCCATGAGATAAATTCGCATGTGATCCGAACGGTCGGAACTAAACACGAGTTTCTTTCCATCTCGCGAGATACTCGGTTCAAAATGGGCACCGATGTGATTTGTGAGTTGGGTTTTGTTTGTCCCATCAGCCTTCATTGTCCAGATTGTATAATGGTTATCTCCACTGGAGACATAAATAATCCGTTTGCCATCTGGTGTGAAAGTTGGGTGATAGTGGCTGGCATCTGAAAAGGTTAACTGCTTCGCTGTACCACCTGATGCATTAACGACGAAAATCTGGTAGATATTTTCCACCATTGAAGTAAAGGCTATCTGTTTGCCATTCGGTGACCATGTTGGGTGTCCATCATCCACGCTATTATGCGTCAGCTGCGTCTTGTTCGGGTTTCCGTCGGTATTGATGACATAGATTTCCAGCGTATCGTCAACCTCAGCGTTGTTGTCAGCGTCTGTGGCTTCCGTTTCCGTCGGTGCCTTAGATTCAAAAGCGATTTTTTTTCCATCCGGTGAAAAGACAGGCGCGCGGTCGGCACCGCCTACATCAATCAAGGCGCGTTGATTCCTGCCATCAACATCCATGAGATAGATCGCAGCACGACTCGGATCAGAGCCGCTTGCTTGGATAGGTGGAAGCATCATACCGCCGCGGGTACGTTCGGTAACGAAGGCGATGGATTGACCGTCTGGTGAAAAAGCAGGCATGTATTCGTCGAGTTCATCGGTATGTGTGAGTTGTTGAAGTTCGAGGGTCGCGATATCCATGAGATACAACTCGGCGTTCTGGAGACGCGTCGAGGCGAAGGCGAGCCGCTTTCCGTCCGGTGAGATCGCCGGACTGTAGTCATCGGTGAACTTCGCGGCAAACGTCATGATATTCCCCTTTTCGGTAAACGTCTGTTCATAATCGTCGCTGCCCTCGGTGCGGAGGCGTTGGACGTGGTAGGCATCACCAGTGAGTCCCGCGATTTTTAAAACGACCTCGCGCTTCGGTAATCCGTCTAAGAGTTGATTAAAATGGTGAGCGGCGCGGTCCTTTTGATTGTCAAGCCAGTAGAGCGTGCCGAGTGTCAGTCTAATTTCTCCTCTTCGTGGTGCCATCCGCGGTGCCATGTCGAGTGCCCAGTCAAGAGCCGCTTTAGCATCATCTCTATACGCCGTTCCACTCGGATTTCTATCTACCATTTCGACATAAATAAGTCCCTTCTGATAGAAGGCTTCCGCCCGAGCGGAATCGTAATTCACTGCGTTGTCAAACGCTTGAATTGCCGCCTCTATGTCGCCATTTGCGGCTAATTTTTTCCCGCGCTTGATTTCAGGATGGTCGCCACAACCGAAAAAAGAGAGGACGAATGTCCCGATGAACAACATGTAGAGGATTTGTGTAATACCTGTAAGGTTTTCTTTCTTTTTATTAGTTTCCATTTTCAATCCCCGGGGAATAGTTGTTGGTACGCTGCGCTTTTGGTTGTTGGGTAAGAGGACTTCGGTTAATCCAACGTCTCTTTAACTTATAACTGTTAACTGAAAGGAAACGTACTCGTTTCCGTACTGATAACTATTCCCCCTGCTTAACGCGTATCCGTTGGTTCGCAGGTATATTATGTAACGTCTGCACGTCGCCGTTCAGCCATGTAATTTGTAGCGTCTCAATCTGTGTAGCATCCCCCACGCCGAATTCAGCGATAAAACTGTTAGCAGACATGTAACTCTCACCGGCGTAGACCTCACGTACCTGCGTCCGATCTGCTGTTTTCAGTTGAATCTTCGCCCCGATAGCATTCCGATTTCCATCTGTGCCGATCAGTTCAACATGTAGCCAACGGTTGCGATTTCCGCCATCATTGCGCAATAGTGTCGGTGGCGCATGGTTATTGACAACGAAAATATCGATATCACCGTCGTTGTCATAATCGCCAAACGTCGCACCTCGACCGACGCGGGTCGGGAGTCCCGTGATGCCACTGATCTCACTGACATCACTGAACGATCCGTCGCCATCGTTTCGGTACAAGGCATCAACCTGCGGGATAAGCATTTCTGGATTCTTCAGTTCTTGGAAAGTGCTGCCGTTGGTAACAAAAATGTCCAAATCGGCATCATTATCGTAGTCGAAAAGTGCAGTCCCCCAGCCGATCTGTTTGATGCTCACCTCAGCCAGCATCGCAGAATAGGATTCATCGACGAACCGAATGTGGCCACTCGACGGGTCTTCTTTCAAAAGGTTTCTATAAAGTGTATTTTCTTCATCGACCCAGTGGCTCATGAAGATGTCGATATCACCATCGTTATCGTAATCACCCGCAGCGAGACCCATAGAACCGCGAAAATCAGCCGCCCACGATTCATTGCTCACATCCGTGAAAGCACCGTTGCCGTCATTGCGATAGACGTAGTTCACGGAGGTATCATTTGCGACGTACAGGTCCAGGTCGTTATCATTATCAAAATCGCAGAACATGCACTGCATGCTTCTGCCGCCGGGTGCTGCTATACCGACTTCGGCAGTTACATCGCTAAAGGTACCGTCCCCGTTATTTCGGTAGAAGACATTATCCTGTGGCTCAAAGACGTGTGGATTCAGTGCACTCGGTACCGGCTTCCCGGATTGTAAGGACTCCTCCTGCATCTGTTCCAATTTCTCTAAATCGTAAGTAACATAGTTGCAAACATAGAGGTCCAGGTCGCTGTCGCCATCAACATCCGCAAAAGCAGCCCCTGTGCTCCACAGCTCACAACCGACGCCAGTCGTCTCTGTTACATTGCTGAAGGTGCCATCCCCGTTGTTGCGATATAGGACGTTTGCTCCGTAGTTCGTTACATAAAGATCAAGGGTGCCATCGTCATTGTAATCCGCGAAGACGCAACCCATACCGTATCCGTGATCACCAACGCCAGCGATGTCGGTAATGTCCGTGAACGTACCATCGCCGTTATTCCGATAGAGAACATTAGGTAAGGTATCGGGGTTAGAAGCCCCTCCTACATCTTGCGTCAACGGACGCGGGATATTGACGATATAGAGATCGAGATCACCATCGTTGTCTATATCAGCGAAAGCCGCGCCGGACCCCATATCTTCTGGGAGTAGACTCGAACGAGTTCCGCTTGAATGTCGGAAACGGATACCTGCTTCGTCTGTAGCATCAACAAAGGTGACCGCCTGCAGTGTCATGGGTGTTAATACAACTATCGCAAGCGTAAGCAAGAAGGAACGCATATTAGTTTTATTAGTTTTCAGAGTATTAGTTATCAGTTATCAGTACGATTTTAAAGAATGCCCAAAGCAAGTTGGACAGGATGAAAAATCTTTCAGTTTTCAGAAAGAGGGTTGCTCATAACTATCCAAAACCTTTTTTAACTGACAACTGACAACTGAAAGGGAATGTACCCGTTCCCGTACTGACAACGAATAAAAAATCATTTTTCAAGGAAGTTCGTAAAAATCGCTCCATTGAGGAAGCGTTCATCATGGAGAATATCTTGATAGAGTGGAATCGTGGTTTTTATGCCTTCAATCTGGAATTCGGATAATGCACGTTGGAGACGAGCGATCGCTTCCTCGCGGTCCCTACCGCTTGCGATGAGTTTCGCCACCAGCGAGTCGTAGTGTGGTGGTACGGTATAACCTGCATAGATGTAGTCATCAACCCGAACACCGATACCGCCGGGCGGATGATAAGCAGTAACCAGTCCCGGTGAAGGCATGAAGTTGTTTGCAGGATCCTCTGCATTGATTCTGCATTCAATGGCGTGTCCTTGGAGATGGATATCAGATTGACTGTATCCGAGTTGTTCACCCATTGCGAGTCGGATCTGTTCTTTAACCAAGTCGATACCGGTGATACATTCCGTGATAGTATGTTCAACCTGTATCCGAGTGTTCATCTCCAAGAAGTAGTAGTTATCGTTTTTATCGACAACAAATTCAACGGTACCAGCACTTACATAGCCGATAGATTTTGCTGCTTTTGCTGCGGCTTTACAAATCTCCGAACGAAGTTTAGGTGAGATAGAAGCAGCGGGTGCTTCCTCAAGTAACTTCTGCTGTTTACGCTGGATGGAGCATTCACGATCTCCGAGATGGACGACGTTTCCGTGCGTATCTCCTAAAATCTGGACTTCAATATGTCGCGCCTCTTCAATCCATTTTTCGATGTAGACATCCGCGTTTCCGAAAGCGGCTTCGCCTTCAGCTTTGGCAGTATGAAAGAGCGTCTGCAGGCTGGGACGGTTTTCGGCGATTCGGATACCACGTCCGCCACCACCGGCAACCGCTTTAATACCCACGGGGTAGCCGATCTTCTCAGCAAGTTGCACCGCTTCTTCAGCCGTATCAACGGTACCTTTTTTGGTGCCTCTACGTCTACCGCTTTGGCTACCGGGTATAAGTTTCAAACCTGCCTTCGCGACGGTCTCGCGTGCTTTTACTTTATCCCCCATCGTTGCAATGTTGGTGACCGTGGGACCAATAAACTTTATCTCGTGTGCTTCACAAATTTCGGCAAATTGCGCGTCCTCAGCGAGGAAGCCTGCCCCTGGATGGATAGCGTTGACGTTCGCGAAATCCGCAACGGCAACAATATTCGCATATTTGAGATAACTTTCTGCGGATGGTGGGGGTCCGATGCAGTACGCATCGTCTGCGTATTTAACGTGCAACGCCTCTTCATCAGCTGTTGAGAAGATAGCCACCGTTTTAATCCCCATGTCTTTGCATGCTCGGATGATACGGACAGCGATTTCTCCGCGATTTGCTATGAGTATCTTTTTTATCATATTTTTTAGTAGTTAACAGTACGGGAACGAGTACGTTCCCTTTCAGGGAATTAGTTGTCAGTTAACAGTACGGGAACGAGTACGTTTCCTTTCAGTTGTCAGTTAAAGAGGTTTGTTGTGGCAGTGACAGGAAATGTCCCAGACACAATGTCTTAACTGACAACTGAAAGATTTTTTCGCAGAAAAAATCGTACTGAAAACTGTTAACTTCCTCACCTTCACATCTGCTTCACTCGGAACAACGCTTGCGAATATTCAACTGCATCACCATCTTCGGCAAGAATTTCTAAAATCTCGCAATTAAACGGTGCTTCCACGGGGTTGTAAGTCTTCATCACTTCGAGTACCGCTACAGGTTCGCCCGTATTCACAATGTCTCCAACTTGTACAAAAGGGGGTTCATCAGGTGAAGGAGAGCGATAGAAACGTGACGGCATCGGCGCACTGATATAGGAGCTCCCTTCTTGATCGTTACCGACCTCACCTATCTTTTCGGCAGGCAGACCTGAAACTTCCGACGTTGTGCTTATCTCCGGTGCTTGTAGCGGTGGAAGCGCATTAATACCGACCGAAGTCCCGTGGTTCCTGGAAACTTGCACTTCAAACTCGTTGTCCCGAATGCGTACTTCCGTGAGATCCGCACGGTCAAGCACCTCTACTAACTGCTCAACGAGCTCAAGGACATCGTTGTAGTCTCGCTCCACGGATTGAGATTGATCCTTGGATTTATTTTGACGCATAATTAGTTGTCAGTTAACAGTACGGAAACGAGTACGTTTCCTTTCAGTTGTCAGTTAAAGAGGTATCTTGTGGTAGGTATAGAAAAGTTCCCGACACAAGGTCTTAACTGATAACTGATAGCTGTTAACTTCCTCTATATCCTTTCTACATATTTTCCGGTCCGCGTATCAACTTTGATAACGGTCTCATTTTGAACGAAGAGTGGGACGTTAACAACGCCACCTGTCTCAAGTATAGCACGTTTTGAACCGCCACTGACGGTATCACCGCGTAAGCCCGGATCGGTCTCAACAATTTTAAGTTCAACGAAATTCGGGAGCTCCACTGCAAGGGGCAGCTGCCCATCCATCTTGACAGTGACTGTCTCACCCTCTTTAAGGAACTTTAAATTCTCTTCAAGCAGCCCCATCGGAAGTGAGTGTTGCTCAAATGTTTCGTTGTCCATGAACCACAAAATATCGCTATCTCGGTACATGTATTGCATCTGGTGATCCATAAGCCTGACTGTTTCGATGGTCTCATTGGAGCGGAATGTACGATCCAAGACAGCGCCATCGGTGACACGCTTGATCTTCGTCCGGGCGAAGGCACTGCCCTTACCTGGCTTAACATGCTGACAATTGACGATGGTATAAACTGTTTCATTGAGTCGGATAACCAACCCGTTACGTAAATCGTTAAGTGATGCCATTTTATCCTTTAGTAGTTGTCAGTTGTCAGTACGGTTTTTTCTACGAAAAAACCTTTCAGTTTTCAGTTAAAAGTTGTTAGAATTGTCAAAAACCTCTTGTAACTGTTAACTGACAACTGTTAACTGTTAACTGTTAAAAAGGCGAGTGCTTGTTGCAACGCCTTTGCTCTGTGACTAATTTCGTTTTTGATGTTTTCTCCCAATTCCGCGAAAGTTTGCTCGTAACCATCGGGCACAAACACCGGATCGTAGCCAAACCCGCTTTCACCTCTCGGTGTGTGCAGGATATGTCCGTCACAGACCCCGAGGACACCTTCAGGATCAGAACCGGGATGTACAACCGCAATCGCTGCAACAAAACGGGCACGCCGATCCGAGGCACCCCCAAGTGCTTGCAGGAGTTTCGCAATTCGGATCGCATCCGTAGCGTCGTCCCCCGCCCAACGTTTAGAATGGATACCGGGTGCACCGTTAAGCGCATCTACCTCTAACCCTGCATCGTCGGCAAGTGATAGATGACCTGTATATTCGGCGATAACAGACGCTTTTTTCACAGCATTTTCCAGATACGTCTGTCCGTCCTCCACGACTTCCGGCGCGTTCGGGTAGTTCTGCAAAGAGATGACTTCTACCGGTTCACCCGCACGACCACGTTTGTGGAGCATCTTTGTCAGTTCGCGAACCTTCCCTTGGTTATGTGTCGCCAGTACAAGCTTCATCTAAGTTCTCCAACATCATCCGGTTCTGTAGTCGGACAAGTTGCTTAATACCGCCGACAGCGAGGTCTAACATCTGATCGTAATCCTCTCGCGAAAACGGTTTCTCTTCTGCTGTGCCTTGTATTTCTATAAATGTTCCGCTCCCTGTCATCACGATGTTCATATCGACATCTGCCGTTGAATCTTCGGTGTAGCAGAGGTCTAAGAGTGCTTCACTTTTGACGAGTCCGACACTGGTTGCGGCGATGTTATCAATGATAGGGAAATTTTTGATCTTTTTACGTTCGAGAAGTTCCTGACAAGCATCCCAGAGCGCGATGAAGGCGCCTGTAATTGCAGCAGTGCGTGTACCGCCATCGGCTTGTATAACATCGCAATCGATCCAGATTGTCTGTTCTTCTAAAGCATTTAAATCTACGGCGGCACGTAGGGAACGACCGATGAGACGTTGTATCTCTTGTGTTCTGCCACTTGGCCCCCCACGAGTAATCTCACGCTGCATCCGTTCAGAAGTAGAACGCGGCAACATAGAATACTCGGCTGTTACCCATCCCCTGCCTTTTATACGTTGATCGCGCATAAAACGGGGCTGTCCATCAATAACGGAGGCGTTACATATAACATGCGTATCTCCAGTCGCTATAAGCACTGAACCCTCCGCATGTTTGGTATAGTGTCGCTTGATCTTCACCGGTCTCATTTCATCCGACCGGCGTCCATCGTCTCTTGTCATCTTTCTCCTTTAATAGTTGTTAGTTATAAGTACGCTTCGCTTTAGGTTATAAGTTAAGAGAACTTCGGTTAGCATGAGAAACCCTCTTAACTTATAACTTATAACTTTTTAGTAGGTCTAATGCCTTCGTGTAACTTTTACGTTCAAGGTAATGGCACAGCATTTTCGGTGCAGTTGGCGCGACTTCCCGATGGAGAGCATTAATGCGATCCAACTGTTCCAGTATATCTTCACCAGCAGCGATCCGATCAAACATCGTTTCCAACGCTTGTCTGAGTTCAGCAATTTGCGTCGCGGACTTTGGCTTCCGAGCTGCGTCAAAAGGCTCAACTACCATCTGATGCCTCCATTTCTTGAACCGCTTTGCAGGTACGCAACGAAACGTTTTTAGGCGGTGCATCATAACCTTTCCACGCGTAAGGATCAACACCAGAGACGTGAACAATGCATCGTCGATCTGCACTTGCTGGACGTTCTCCTTCTCGAATCGACCAAGGTAACAGCGACCACGCATTACAGTAATGGTTCACCAAAACCCGACGGAACGTCCTGCCGCGGTTCTTACGCGAGCGATGCAGCAAATACCCGTTGAAGAAAACCAACGCCCCCGTTTTAACTTCAACCGGTACTTCATCACTCTCATCAAAGCCGTAGCTCTCCTCCGCGAAATCAAACTCGTCTGGGTTCTCGTGCGCTCTCTGCGGGTAGAGATAGCCTCGACGGTGTGAACCTGGGAGAATCCATAAGCATCCGTTTTCCACCGTAGCATCGTCCATCGCTATCCACGCACCGATGAGGGAGCGGTCACGCGTCGGAATATAAATTTCGTCCTGATGCCATGCCTGTCCCTGGAAATTCGGCGGTTTGACGAACAGCATAGACTGCATACACTTCACACTTCCATCCCAATATGGAAGATGCGCAGCAGTTATCTGGCTCAAGATGCCACAGATCTTCGGATGCTTGACGTACTTCTCAATGATTGGACTTACGTAATGCGGTTGATGGATGCAAAGGATACGGCTGATGGCTTCGGCATCGCTAATATCGTGAGGAAGCGGTTCGAGGTTGTCACACGGATGTCCACCTTTAGCGAGTGTGACAGTGTCCTGCCGCAGTTCCTTTATTTCATCAATTGAAAGCAGATCAGGAACAACGAGATAGCCGTTGTCTACAAAGAACTGGACCTGCTCATCGGATACAATTTTGGGCACCTCAATCGATGCGCTTGCTTCCAAGTGCACGGTTTCTCCTTTTTTAGTTAACAGTACGGAACGAGTACGTTCCTTTCAGTTAACAGTTAACAGTTAACAGTTAACAGTTAAAGAGATATCTGATTAACCCAAGTCCTCTTAACTGAAAACTGTTAACTTCCTCTAACTGATAACTATTAATAATTAGACGCGGTTGGCAAGAAACATCTCTGTTACTGCTAAAGCAAAGACGGCTAACATAAGATACGCCCACACATTTTGGTTTTTCTCAACATCTTCTCGGTATTGCGCGACAAGTTCTGCACTCGGTTTCTCCTCAACCGATTCGTCCGCAGCACCTTTCAGCATACTCGTCAGTTCCTCTATATCACGTGCCGCGAGATCAGATTCCGATGTGTCAATATTGACGACAAAATGGCGTGTATTTCCGCCAGATATATGCGCGGAATAGATACCCGGAACCGACGTGTCCGCGTAAAAAATGCTGTTTTGCGAAGTACCTTCCGTGGTATTCTCGTCCGGCTGCACACGTGTCTCAACGTTGTTCGGATCGAAGATAGCGATTTCCGGACGTTTGGTAGTTTCGGATACCGCTTCATCGTCGAAAACCTTCAATTCGACACTATCGCCGATACGATAATCTGGTGTCGTGTCTACACTCTTAAGCGCAAGATATTTAATAGATTCATGTAGGAACGGCAGATAAACGGCACGGATCGGTAAATCGTTCCATTCCCTATCTATTGTTGAGGTAAAGCAGAGGACACGTCCCAGATTTCCGTAAGATTTTTCAAAGAGCGCAGGACTGCCATCATCATAAGAGGCAATCACTGTTGCGTCTTTTGTCGGCACAGCCTGAAAGAGCCTGTAAAACCGCGCTTTACCGAAATCTCCGTGATTCGGTTCTTTGAAAGGTCTGAAAATCGGATGATCGTACTGCACTGTCGCGATAACACGGAATTGATCACGATTGAAGGCATCCCCGACTGCTTGCACAAAATCACAAGGCATCAGTCCATCCTCACCACCGAGGTGTCGTTTATAGGTATCAGTATCTATATTATCCCCCACAGTCAGAATCAAACCGCCACCGTTAGCGACGAAATTTTTTACACGTTCAGCTTCACCAGAAGACAATTCCGCAACATCCGCAAGAATCAGAACATCCAGGCGTTCAAGTGTCGCGACGTTTGGCACCGAGAAGGTTTCAGTAAAATCGATCTGTAGGGGCGGGGTAACCCCGCCCCTACTGGCTAACGCCTTTTTAATGAAAAAAGTTTCGTCACTTTGGTACCGACTCCCAGATCGCTCTCTTTCGCGAACGGCGTGAACCTTAATCGATTGTAGGCTTTGCAGCATAAAATACCGTTTGTTATCAACAAGGAGTGGGTCCTCAGGGAGTTCAACCCAACCCGTGTGTGTCGCTTCGTCTTGGAACGCAACGCTGAAGACAGCATCCGCGATGTCGTCCGGTTCAATATCGAGTTCAACGGTATCCATTATATTATCATCTATAAAGAGACGAACTGGCAGATTTTCAATAGGTTCAAGACCAAAATTACGAACACGTGCCACCAAACGTGCGGATTTCTGTTCTTTCAAAACAACTGGCGGCACACTGATACCTGTAATAGCGAGGTTCTGTGGCTTTTCCGCATGGACATCAACAAAATGGATTTGGACATCCGCGCTCAGTTTATCTGTCTCAATGAAATTATCCCATCCGCGTTTTTGCATATCACTAATGAGATAAACCTGTTTTTCGCCGATAGGGATACCGGCAAGGATCTCATTCGCGCTTTGGAGTGCGTCCAAGTAATCTGTCCGCTCGTTCGTGGTTTCTGCTGTATTCAACGCCGTCCGAATGTGTGAAAGTTCTGAACCGAGCGGTGCGACGACACGCGCATTATCGGACGAAAGGATTAGGCAAGCAGCGTCCGCTGCGTCAAGTCCGTCCAAAATTTTGGAAACTTCTTTTTTAGCGTTCTCAAATATCGCTTCATATTGCATACTGTAGGAGGTATCGAGAATAATAACAGCGTTGCGTTTGCCACCAGTTTTCTGTGTAACCACAAACGAATCAGCGAAGAATGGACGTGCAAACGCGAGTCCGAGCAATGCTAACATCAGGATGCGCATTAGCAGAAGCAAGAGCCGTTTCAACTTGTGCCGCCGCACGTTCGTCTGGTGCGACATCTGGATGAAACGGACAGTACTGAATATCAGCTGTCTTGCACGCTCCCGGTTCAGCAGATGAAGGATGAGCGGGATGGACGCGCCTATCGCACCGGCTATTGCAAAAGAGGCTGTTAAAAAAGTCAAACCAAAAGGCATTTTTTACGTATTATTTTCCTTTTGCATCCGTTTTTAGCGTCTACAACCATTTAGAGGACACCTTGCCGTTTGGCGAGGTAAGAAGCGAGCGCGAAATCAATCGGGGTCGCTGTTGTTATTATGTTGTAATCAATATCTGCTTGTCGGAGCGCAAGCCTATAAGTGTCCATAAATTCGTTGAAATTGCTCAGATAACTCTCCCGAATCGCTTGTGGCGTTGTGATAATCTCGGCATCGTTTTCGGCATCAATAAATCGGATCAGTGCTTCTGAGTTTCGTCCGCTCTCAAAATCAGTAAACTCAAGTTCCTGTTTCGCGAGAACGTGAAAGACGATAACCTCGTGTCCTTCATAACGTAGATGCTCCAATCCGGCGATCACTTCCTCATGGTTTTCGTCATAGAGATCCGAAATAAAAAGTACCAATCCACGCTTCGTAAGCCGTTCAGCGATCTGATGCAGCGGCGTTCCCATCCGGGTGTTTTTTGTCGTCTGTAGCGTCTCCAACGTCAGTAAAATTGAGTGTAAATGTGATGTACTACTTCGTGCTGGAAGATACTGATGAAGCGAATCATCGAAATACGCGAACCCGACTGCATCCCGCTGTTTTGCCATAAAATAAGCAAGCGAGGCAATAAGATAACTTGCGTATTTCAACTTTGTGAGGATCGGTTGTTTCGGTCTATTGCGTTCGGAATCCGGTGTATCCTCTGTTTCGGTTTCCGTATCTGTCGGATGCATCATAGACGCGCTTGTATCTAAGAGCAGATAACAGTTGAGGTTCGTCTCCTCCTCGAACTGCTTAATATAGTATCTGTCGGTACGGGCGTAGGCTTTCCAGTCTATATGTTTGGTGTCGTCTCCAGGCATATATTGCCGGTATTGCGAGAATTCAACAGAAAATCCGTGATATGGACTCTTGTGGAGACCTGAGATAAACCCTTCAACGACGTATCTGGCAATTAACTCAAGGTTCCCGATTCTGGCAAGCACTGTTGGGTCTAAAAACGCGCGTCCGACTGCTGAACTCTGTTGCATAATAGTTGTCAGTTTTGATTCAAGAACGCGCGCCTATTTTAAATATCGGAAATCGCGTTCTTGAGTCAAAGTACGGTTTTCTACGAAAACCTTTCGGTTGTCAGTTAAGAGACGCTATGTTAATCAGATGTTTCTTTAACTGATAACTGAAAGGGCGTATTCGCTCGTACTGTTAACCATTCCTTATTTTTTTCTTAAAATAAGCAGTGTAAGATCATCAAATTGATCTGCTTCACCCTGAAAATCCATGACTGCCTTGTGAAGCGAAGCACGGATCCCCTCGGCATCTTCATCCTTACACGCTATAGATGCCTCAACAAGTCGTTCTTCGTCATAGTAATCGTCGTCTACATTAACGGTTTCTGTAACACCGTCCGTATAATATACAACGACATCGCCGCTCGTGAGTTCGACATGCTCGGCTTCATACTCGGCAATGCTTGAAACCATATCGTTTGGGAACATTCCGAGTGGGATACCGCCGACCTCCTCACCCAACCACTTGTAGGTGCCATCTTTTTTAACGAGTAAGGGCGGATTGTGTCCCGCATTGAGTGTCGTAAGGATGTCGGTTTCCGGATTAAGATGGCTGTAGAAGAATGTGGCGTATTTTTCCTCCGTACCACTCGCGTAAAGCAGCGAGTTAAGCGTCATAGCCATATCAGCGATTTCAGCATACAGCGGACCCTGCGTAGATGCGTCCTGTTCGACGTTTTCTACAGCGATATTTTTCACACGTGACAATTCGGAGATGAGTCCGGCACGTAAGGTCGCCATCAGTAGCGCGGCTTGCATCCCTTTTCCAGAGACATCCGCAATCGCCAACCCCCAACGTCCGGTAGGTAAAGCGATACAATCATAATAGTCGCCGCCGACGGGTCCGCGCGGTTCATAATGTCCCGCCACTTCGTATCCGGGGATGTCTGGGAGCATGTCAGGAATAAGGTTCTCTTGAATTTTGCGTGCCTCTTCCATTTCAGCCTGGAGTTGACGGGCTTCAAGTGCCTCCTGATGGAGACGCGCATTCTCAATCGCGACACCTGCTTGTTTCGCAAAAGAATCGAGCAAGATGACATCTTCATCAGTGAAGGCGGTGATTCTGCCGCCACGCTCCTCTTTATCGCCAACAACAAGAATCCCTAAGATGTCACCATCGCGTCCAGGAATCGGGACAGCCATCAAGTTTCTGCCACCGAAGAGCGTATCAGACTCCGGTAGACAGTGTCCCGGAAGACCTTCCGTAACAACAGATTTCAGCATATCTGCGGATGTCAATTTTTCTGGGGTGGATGTATTTTCGCCATACGGAATGCGTCGTCCATTCCCTCTGTCTGGGTCTACTGTTCGTTCAAGCAAGGTCTCAGGAAACGCATAGTTCATCTCAAGCTCTTGTTGATCGGTGTTGGTGAGCATAAGAGCGCCAGCGTTCGCATCAAGGAGTGAAACAGCCTGTTGTACCACCTGCTCTGCGGCTTCTTCAGGTTGAAGAAGTTGACATATCTGGGGCGCGCTCTCCGCAAGCATAAATAGGCGAAACTTCTCGCTTTGAATACCCTCGACCATCTGTGAATACGCAATCGCAATTGATATTTGATGCGCGAGCGTCGTCAGTAACTCCTTTTCCCACGCTTCTAACGCATCTCGCGCCAAAAATTTGCCGAGACCGATCATCCCCAAAAATTCGTCTTGAATCTTTAGCGGGACCCAGAGACGTATGTCTATAACCTCGGCAAGTTTAGCGCTCCGGTCAAAGAAGTGCTTAAGCGACTCCGGCGGCGCAGCGTTTTCAATGAAAGCGTGTTGCAGTAAAGCCGTGAGTTCATCCTCTTCAACAGGGATCGGTGGGAATACCTCATCAGGTGTCACCGCAACGACATCAAGATTTTGTTGTGTCGGGTGATAACGGAGTATCGTACCGCGCCTAATTTGCAAAGTTCCGAGCGTGATGCGGAGATAAGTTTTGCTGGAATGATTGAAATTCGTGTGTCCTGAGATGAGGGTTTGTCCCAGATTTTCCAACTCGGATAGGCTGAAGATGAGCCGCTCCATCGTCTGTTCGGCAGTGTTTTGCGTCTTATGGGTTTGCAAATTGGCTCCTAATGACTTGCTCAGGTCTTTCATAGTGTTGTACCACAAATTCGGTTCTAATTTTTATGCTATTGATGATTGCTGACGTCAAAAGGCACGAGGTAAAGTCTATCGACAACACGCCACAAAATTTAAAAGAGACTAATCTTAATGGGCAACCGAATCTCATTCGATTCTGTAGGGATGGGTTACCCAGCCCTACTATAAATTCGCAATTGCAGATTCTTCATCCGGGAAGATACCAGCATATTTCGCAAGTGCCATCATCCGAAAAGTACGTTCTTGCGTAGCGGACAACCCGCAGAAATTCAAGGTGCCTTCGCGCTCCTCAAGTGCTTCTATGATTTCAATAAGTATAGATATACCGATGCTATTAATAAGTGTTGTCTTTTCAAGGTTAATAACCAACAGTGTGTGGCCGTTCTGAATGAGTTCCCGCGCTTTTTCAGAAAGTTTTTCGCCGAGTGCATCATTCAGGTACCCAGCCGTTTCAATCACCGCGTGTTCCTGTCCCTCGCGGATTTGAATATCAAATTTGTTTAGCAAAGTGCTTACCTCCTTCGTAAATTCTGAATATGGAATGCAAACCGTACCGCATAACCTAAAGATGATATGTAGAATCGTCTATCCGTGGCAATAACGAATTTGAGCGCGGGATGATCGACAACGAATCCCGAATGCCAAATCGCGCGACCGATATAGCGAAAACAGCATAACGTTTAGGCAGTTCTCCTACTCTTTCTTTTTATGACGCTAACAGTTGTACCGTTGGAGCTGCTTTCTATATCTACTTCATCCATTAGGCTTCTAACAATTTGTAAACCTCTGCCGCGCTTGCGCAGGTCAGGGTGTACACCTGGCGTCCCAAGTAAGCGGGAACCATCCAGAATATCAGGGGTTATACCGACGCCTCGATCCATAATCTTAAACTGCAGCTGATCCTCAGAAAGTAGGAACTCAATATGAACAGCATTATCATCGCTCTGGCTGTGCTCAAAAGCGTTTATGCAGGTTTCAATAATCGCGAGTTGAATCTCTTCAACCTGTCCCTCCTCGAAATCCATCAATTCTGCAAGGACAGAGGCAGTTTTCGCTGCGGCAAGTTCCATATCAGGGTACATCGGTATAGTGAGGAGTACTTTGTGTTCTAATGACACGCTTTTTCCCTCCTTGCTATCGCTCATGTTTTACATAGAAAACCTATAAATCCGTTCTAATTTCATAATCTTCATTTCAATGCCTACCGTAGAGATAAATTCTATAACTTATAACATCACCCAAATTCATATTTTTTATACACGCACGGCTACAAAGACCTGAATTTAAAATATACTACATTTCTTTAAATTATGTCAACATTTTATTTTTTTTAGCCGGAGTCGTTCAGTTTTCAAACCTTATTCCGCCGCGGCGGTTTTTAGGAAATCGAAACCTTCGTCGCGTCAACAATCCAACGCGCGTCAACAATCCTCGCGGATGCTTCCGCAACTCGCGGCTGATAGGTCGCAAATTTTACCATATCGCAATTGGCGAGGACGTGCTGAACCCGATGGATATACTCGGCACTTATCTCAGCACGTAACATCGCTTGAAGCAGTGCTGTCGTTGTTAATTCTAACGCGGGAATCCGATAGCGTGCGTTGATATATTCCCGGAGCGCGTGTGCAACTTGTGTATGATACGTCTCCATATCGCCACGCGCAAGCAGGTCCGATGTCTCAATCGCTTTCAACCGTTCATAAGCTACCTCATGCGGTAGCGGAACATCCATCACTTCATCTTCAGATACTGCTAAGGTTTGGGACCGTTTTTGGAGATAGAGCCGTACGGAGACAGCTATAAGTCCGAGTATCACCACAGCACCTATAAAATAAGGGAGTAGACTCGCGGACACCTCCAGTGGCGGTTTGATATCGCGTAAGCCTTGTCCATTGACCGCGCCTTGCATAAAAACTTGTGTAAGTACAGACATATTTCCTGCGAAATGGTGTGCTATACGACCCTATATCTAAAAAATTTCCGAGTGTCCGTTATGTTGGACACGGTTCAACGATTATCGATTTCGGAGATGTTGGACACGCATACTGACATACGCCGCACCCAGTGCAGCCGGACGCAAGCACCTCCACAACACCTTTTGTTGTCAGCCGAATCGCATCCTCTCCAATTGGACACGTGTCGATACAATACGTGCAAGCCACTTCTGTCGTCCGAAGGCACGTCTCGACATTGAACACTGCCAGACCGATCCTAATATCTTCGGCGTAGACAGGTTTTAATGCGCCACTCGGACATACATACATACATGCTAACGAATCACAGATAACACAGGGTTGCTCGTCAGGATCAATATACGGTGTGTGTGCGATAGCAGATTGAACGTTCTGTAACGGAAGAATAGCGTTTGCCGGACAGTTTTTGATACAGTTACCACACCGATGACACGTCTCCAAGAATTCCGCTTCAGGCAATGCGCCGGGTGGACGTAAAATATAACCTCTATCCGGTTTTTCAGTCGACAAATGTTCATGCATCTGGCTGTCAAGAAGTTCAGCAACCGGTTGCATGATTTGGTTTAGGGCTTCCTTGAAAAAACCGCGTCTCCCTGTTTCACGAGCCATGCTATGATTTGTCCTCAAAAATCGTCGGTAGTTCTGGTGCCTGGACTACTCTTCGGAGGTCTTCGGAATCCGATAGCAGCATCTGTGGCTTCCCTGCATCAGGTGTTCTTCCCGAACAATCTTCGCGTCCAAAGATTGGCGGAAGAGTGCCAATTCAATCTCACATACCTGCGGGTATTCTTCCGCAATTACTGCAATAGGGCAGTTATGCTCGATTAAAACGTAGCCGTCTTCTTCCTCGTGAAAACGCGCCATGTACCCCTCTTCATCACGGATACAGGCAAGTTCTTTGACACGTTCGGGTAAGATTTTACCTTTAAGCCGAAGTTGATACGCCTTCAGCTGCGATTTCATACGTTCACGGAACACTTTATTGATGAAACCGGGACCGTTAAATTTCGCGACCTCATTCATCAATCCGACAGCAAAACTGGCGTAGGTCGTCGGAAAGAGATTGTTTGCTTCATCGGTTAATCGGTAGACATGCGGCGGACGACCGCGCCCCTGCTTTTCTTGGTAGTGTTCAACCAAACCTTCCGTTTCAAGGATCGCGAGGTGTTGTCGGACCCCCATCTGGCTGATGTGCAAGGCATCGGTCAGTTGACCGATGGTCATGTTGGCGCGCATCTTCAGCAGCTGCAGAATTCGCATTCGGGTTTCGCTCATTTCGCAATTCACGTGATTACCTCGAACTCATATAGATAGATAACATTACATTTTTATATCCTTTTACACCTTATACAGCATTATACCACAACTGCATATCACGATTCAAGTGTTAAACGAATTTGGCACAGGGACATTCAATTTTAAGAAATTATTGGATTTTACCTCTTTTTTTCCAGGATCTTGTGTGAAATCTAGTGAAATCTAGCGAAATCTAGCGAAATCTAGCGAAATTTTCTGCAGTTTTCTAAAAAACATAACATATATTAAGTATTAGCACCAACGAAAAGGACAACACCAAAAACGGACAATTGAATGCCCTTGGAGTTTGACACGTTCCGGTCATCTTGCCATTTTTCTTTTGTCTATTTCTCGTTTCTGTGATACAATTTTGGAAAAGTCTATTTGCAAGCCTATTGATACGAAGTACTAAAAGGAGGCGCGGAATTGCAGCACGAACTCACCGAATCACAAATTAACGATTATCAGGAGAACGGATTTCTTGTTATTGAGAACTTTCTTGATGCCGACGAACTTGAAGAATGGCGGCGTTGCACCGACGAATCTGTTGAGGAACGACTCGGCACTTCGGTTGAAGACATGACAAACCAGTTGGACCCGTCTAACTTTTACGCACGAGTCTTTACGCAATGCCTGCGTTTGTCAGATTCACACACGGGCATGCGGAAACTGGTACACGACCCGAAAATCGGAAAGATGGCGACACTGCTTGCTGGTGTTGATGGGATGCGGATATGGCACGACCAGGCACTGATTAAGCCGCCGTCTGGGAACCCCACAGCATGGCATCTCGATGTTCCGTATTGGTCGTTTGACTCACGGGATGCGGTTTCGTTCTGGGTTGCATTAGATGATGCCACCCTGGCGAACGGCTGCATGTGGTATCTACCCGGTACCCATAAAACCGCGCGTTTTGATAATGTCGGTATCGGTGAAAATATAGGTGCGTTGTTCAATGTATACCCGGAATGGAAAGCGTTTGAGCCTCAATCTGCGCCTTGTCCTGCTGGTTCAATGGTCTGGCACAACGGGTTAACAGCACACGGTGCAGGCGCGAACATGACCTTCTCGCACCGCCGAGCAATGACGTGTGGTTTTATGCCTGATGGATGCACCTTTAACGGCAAACGGAACATCTTACCTGAAGACTATTTTAACTCGCTCGAAATGGGTGATGTCCTTAACAATAATGTCCAGAACACACTCGTCTGGCATAAGGATTGGGAGACACAATAGGGAAGCACGGCAGCACCGTAATCCCTCTTAACTGAAACGCCAGTTTGAAAAAAATATTAGAGGTTTCCGAGGTGGACGCACATTGAGCAAAAAACAATATATTCCCTGAAAAAGCGGCGATTTTTAGGAATGCAACCCCCTAAATCCCCCTTATTAGGGCGACTTTAAGAGCAAATGTGTCTGCCTCAAGTATTTATCAAACTCACGTTAGTTGAAAACTGAAAACTATTAAAAAGGAGAACTTAAGTATGGCAAAACAACCGAATATCGTCCTGATGGGAGTCGATTCGCTCCTCGCGACACACATGAGTTGCTACGGGTATCCCCTGCTGACGACACCCCACATCGATCGGTTCGCAGAGGGCGCAACGCTCTTTGAAAAAACCTACAGCGCACATATCCCGACAACGAGTGCTTATGCCTCTATGCTCACAGGGATGGATACGTTCAGCACACAAGTCGTCGCATTGCGCCACCAAGGACCGCTCCGCGAGGAAGTCAAAACGTTGGCGGAAATCCTACGGGAAGTAGGTTACGACACCACTTGTGTCGGATTCGGTGGCCCGAGTGGCCGTGGGTTCGATACCTATCTCGAATTCTCTGGCTGGGGCCCTGATGAAAGCGGACGCAGCCCGAAAGCGGAAAACCTGAATAAAACGACGCTTCCAGAACTAAACCGACTCATTGATCAGAGCGACGAAAAACCGTTCTTCCTCTTCCTGCGACACATGGACCCGCACTCTCCTTACTTACCGCCTGCGCCTTATGAACGGATGTTCTACCACGGTGATGAGTGTGATCCGAGCAATACATCCATGGAACCGGTCATGTCGTTTAAACCGTTTTGCGACTATTTCGCCTCTTGGATGCCAGAAGGAATCACCGACAAAGATTACGTCATCGCACAATATGACGGTGCCATCGCTTACATGGACGCGTGTATTCGGACGCTTTTCAATGCGCTTGAAACGCGCGGTGTAATGGACGAAACGATCATCGTTATCAACGGCGATCACGGTGAAACGCTCTACGACCACGAATGCTGGTTCGACCATCACGGACTCTACGATGTTACCTTACACGTCCCGCTTATTATCCGCTACCCAGGTCGCGTGCCTGCCGGAAAACGGGTCTCAGGTTATAACCAACACAAAGACCTCGTCCCGACGCTCCTTGAACTCGCAGATATCGAAACCGACATTGAATTTGACGGTAAGAGCCTCATGCCGATGGTCCACGGCGAAGTCGCTTCTTATGATAGCGAGTTCTATATTACAGAATGCACCTGGATGCGCAAACACGGTTGGCGTACCCCCGAATGGAAACTCATCGTCGCACTCGAACCCGACTTCCATTTCAAACCGCCTGTCGAACTCTATAACCTCATCCAAGACCCCGATGAAAACAACAATCTCGTTGACGAACACCCGGACATCGTCAATGTCCTTGAAACACGGATGAAAAACTGGATCCTCAAACGAGAGCAGGAGACAGGATTGGCGAACCCGATCATGCATCAGGGAGATTGGCATGGAAAGAAAGGTGTCGGTCCGTTCAAGACTTCCGAACAGGCGTACAACACGCTCCATATCGGAAACCCGGGTGAAGCCGCACGCTTACAGGCAAAATCTCGCGAAGAAAAATAGCGGATAGCCATTAGCCATCAGCAGTCGGCTTTCGGAAACCGTCAGTAAGAGGTTTCTGATTAAATTGGTCCGCTCTTCACAACATTAAAAACGTAGCTCGTAATGAAATGGAGAGCGGATTCAAGAAAGGCATGTCAAACCTCAAACCAAGTTATTTAACCGCAAGGAATAATTAAAAATGCCGGATTATAGACGTGATGAAGTTTTAGGACGACTGAAAGCAGAATTAGACAGCGGCAAATCGCTGCTCGCTGTTGGGGCGGGAACAGGTATCACCGCGAAATTCGCAGAGCGTGGCGGCGCAGACCTGATCGTAATTTACAACTCCGGTCGCTACCGGATGTCAGGATTCGGGTCTTGCGCAGGACTCTTGGCTTACGGAGACGCGAACGCTATCGTCATGGAGATGGGAGAACGTGAGGTGCTACCTGTCGTTCAAGAGACACCCGTTATCGCTGGGGTCAACGGCACAGACCCGACGCGCCGGATGAGCAACTTCCTCAAACAGGTTCGCGATGTCGGTTTCGATGGCGTGAATAACTTCCCGACCGTCGGTGTGATTGACGGCACTTTCCGCGTAACACTCGAAGAGACAGGGATGGGATTCTACAAAGAGGTCGAGACCATCGGTATCGCTCACGAGATGGACCTCTTCACCATCGTCTATGTTTTCAACCCCGAAGAATCTGAGCACATGGCGAAGGTTGGTGCGGACGTTATCATCGCGCACATGGGAACGACAATCGGCGGCACGATCGGTGCAGAAACCGCTTTCACGCTCGAAGATGCAGCGGTGCGTGTCCAAGAGATTTGCGACGCTGCGCAGTCGGTCAACCCAAATGTCATCTGTCTCTCGCACGGTGGTCCGATCTCAAAAGCACCGGAGGCGGCGTTTATCAACAAAAACACGGATACCGTCGGTTTCGTTGGCGCATCCAGTATCGAACGCTTCGCCTGCGAAGAGAGCATCCCACGCGTCACCGCTTCGTTTAAGGAATGAAAGCCGGATCACGCAAATTACAGTTTGTAGGTTGGGTTAAACGCAGCAAAGCCCAACCTACTAAATAGTAAATTGAAAATAAAGGTACAATGGAGATGGCAGAATCAACTTACGATAATCAGGGACTCTTTTCTACTTACCATCTCGAAAAAGTAATAACGGAGCAAACATCAGAGGCGTTGGAATCAACCTATGAGCAGATAAAACAACTCTATGCTTCCATCGCTGAATCTGCTGATAATCTGAATGAATCACAAACAGAAGACGACTTTATCCGTCCTGTCCTCAAAATTCTTGGATATTCTTTTGGGGTGCAGCCAGCATTAAGTACATCGCAAGGCACAAAGCAGCCAGATTATGCCTTTTTCGCTGATCAGGAATCGTTGGAGCGAGCACGTCCGTATATTAATACTAATGCCTTTTTTAACACAGCAACTGCTGTCGGCGATGCTAAGGCGTGGACCAGGAACCTTGACAAGAAATTAGATACCTCCGGAGGTGACCCATTTTCTAATAGTAATCCGAACTATCAGATTGATTTCTATATTCGCACTTCGGGACTGACGTGGGGAATTCTCACAAGTGGGAAGTTGTGGAGACTTTATCACCGCGACACAAGTTATAAACTGGATAGTTTTTACGAGGTTGACCTTGAAAAGGTACTGATCAATGAAGATACAGATGCGTTTCGTTATTTTTTTTATTTTTTTCGGAGTGATGCGTTCGCACCGGACACCTCTAATCAATCTTTTCTGGATGATGTGTTGTCAGGCAGTATACGCTATACTGTCTCAGTGTCGGATGATCTCGGGGACAAGATATATTTAGCATTGGAAGAGCTTATCAATGGCTTTCTAACCTTCCGAGATAACAACTTAAATGTCTCTGATACAAAGATGATTCATGAAAATTGTCTCATCCTGCTCTATCGCTTGCTGTTTGTTTTGTACGCCGAAAGCCGTGGGTTGCTACCACTTGAAAACCGTGAGTACCAATCTGAATATAGTTTAGACGCGCTCGCCATCGAAATACATGACAAATTAGATAATGATCCTACTGTTCTTAATATTCTTAAGTTGAAAAGTGATTATTGGGCTCGTCTCCATGACCTATTTACGCTCATTGACAAGGGATGGGACGAACACATTCCACAGTATAATGGCGGGTTGTTTAATCCGACCCGACACGCGTTTCTGGAAGACAACAAAATAGGCAATGATGTTCTTGCCAATGTTATTAATACGTTGACCCGAACGACGAAACGAGAACGCATCGCATACCAAGATTTGGCAATCCAGCATTTGGGCAATATCTATGAAGGACTACTTGAATATGAACCAACTGTGCAAAGTTCTCCTGAAAAAGTTGTGTTAACGAAGGACAAAACCAAGCGCAAGGCAAGCGGAAGTTATTACACCTCCGATGCAATTGTGCGTTTGATGGTTGAGGATACACTCGGGCCGCTGTGTGAACGCAAGACATTTGAAGATATTCTCCGGCTTAAAGTATTGGATCCAGCAATGGGTAGCGGTCATTTCCTCATTGGTGTTATCGATCACCTCGCTTTAGAGCTCGCCACACACCCCGCTGCACCGGCAATGACGACCGGTGACACCGACACAGAAATCGCGTATTGGCGTAGACGCGTTGTTGAAAACTGCATTTATGGGGTAGACATCAATCCAATGACGGTAGAATTAGCGAAAGTAGCCCTCTGGCTCCACACAGTAGCAAAAGGCGAACCGCTTTCGTTCTTGGATCATCATATTCGATGTGGAAACTCGCTTATTGGTGCGAACATTGCGGATCTTGCTAACCTGCCAGTGCTAAAGAAATCCCGTCGGACTAACGAAGCAATTCAACCGGCATTTAATATGGATTTTGGGTTTACCGATACTGTCTCGGAAGCTATCGGACATTACCTTGTTATTGAGCAAATCGAGAGTCAAACTGTTGACGATATCTATGTGAAGGATGAGAAATTAGAGCAGGCACAGCAAACTCTGAGCAAGCACAAAGAGATTGCGGATCTCTGGTTGAGTGTCCATTTTGGAAATAGTGTTGAACGCGGGAATTATCACAATGCACTCAAAGCATTGGGATCGCGGCAGGTAAATGTAAATATCTCTACCAGTTTATCCAGCCATCAGGAAGCACAAAGGTTAGCAGAACGCTACCGTTATTTTCATTGGGAGATTGAATTTCCGGAAGTGTTTCGGGACGAGCATGGAAATGAACTCGAAAATCCAGGCTTTGACGCAATTGTTGGCAATCCACCGTATGGTGCGAAGCTTGACTCAAGCGAGAAAAAATGGCTAAAAACACAAGCAAAAGAGACGAGAAATTGGACCAGTGCTGCGTTTTTCATAGATACAGCTAAGAATCGTTTGATGAAATCAGATGGCGTGTTTACTTTTATTGTGCCGAAGTCGCTGTTATATGTTGAGAATTGGCAGAATTTGGCGTTTGCATTGTTAAAAAAGACGAGGCTTTTGGTTGATGTTGAAGCTGCTTTCAAAAACGTCAAATTGGAGCAGGCGATTTTTGTCTACGATACCTGTTACACGGAAAATTTTTATACCGCGTGTAAATTTATCAATGAGACGCGGGTTAGAAAAACGCCCATCTCTCATTCCTATCCAGAGCAGTTTCAAGCGTGGATATGCGATGTTTCCGCTGAGGAGATTCAACTCGGTTTAAAGTTAAACCAAATCGGGACCTTTATGCGGGACATTTCTGAAACAAAACGCGGTATGTCTTGGCAGAGCTTACTGAGCGAATCCGGTGACACTCCGGTAATCGGAGGAGATAACATAATTCGTTATGGGACAAATAATATTAAAGGTTTCGTAAGTTCCGAAAAATTAGATCCTCCCACTGAAAAAGTTGAATTTTTACAACAATCAAAGGTGGTGTCGCAGAGGATCATAGCACATATTGAGGAGCCGAAACCACACATCAAAATTACCTCAACAGCGGATCCGACAGGCGATGTATTAAGTGTAGATACAGTCATAAATACTGTTCTCACCGATGAAAAATTTACCCCGATTTTTATTTTAGCTATCCTGAATTCAGAGTTGATAAACTGGTATGCCCATAAATTTATTTTTTCCTCCGCTATTAGAACTATGGATTTTGACAAGTATTATGTCAGTAAGATCCCAATTCCAATAGTAACACCAGAAGAACAACAACCTATTGTTGATCTCGCAAAACGGATCATGGCAGCGAAAGTGGAAAATCCTCTGGCTAATTGTTCCGTAGAGAAAAAAAAGATTGATAAGCGAATCTATGATTTGTATCGACTAACGAAAGCAGAGGTTGAGATTGTGAAATCATCAATTGGACAGCATAGGTAAAATTGAATTTTTCTAATCAGCGTGGTAATAAAACAGACCAGGGCAGTCGTATCGTCAATGCCCGGAACGGTTGGTTTGCTGACCCACGCGATTTAGTCACGGCAATTAAGCATATCGTCTATGTGAGTGTCGAATCTGCTCGGATTATTGACAACCTACCTGTTGAGATAACTGATTGGTACGGTGCTTTTAATGTATAAAGAATTAGACGGAATTAACCCTCCAAACAATGATGGAGGTTTATAATGGAAACGATAAATGTTGTTGTTGGACAAAAAATTTGAACAACGCTATAGACGCATTCATCTTGGAGATTAGCTATGTTTCACAGTCTAACTGAACTCATAGAAAAAATTATGCTTGGTGAAGACTCAACGATTGAATTCAAAAGAGAGATGCCGCGCAGGGACAGCTTGGCAGACGAGATTGCTGCTTTTGCGAACACCCAAGGCGGAATGATACTCATCGGTGTTGACGACAACAGAGAAATCATGGGAATCGAACCGCAGAATTTGGATAATGTAGAAAAAACGATTGTTGAAATCTGCGAAGACAGTATTGAACCCGCAGTACCCATTTTCACAGAAAAATTACGGATTGATGATAAAAACATACTAAAAATAGAGGTGCCGAGAAGTCTTTTTGTTCACAAAACTTCTAACGGCTATTTCGCTCGCCAGGGAAGCAGCAAAAGAGAAATGCCGACCGACCAGTTGGCGAGGTTATTACAAAGTCGCTCACAAGCAAGGATTATCACATTTGATGAACAATTGGTCCCAAATACGCATAAGGAAACATTAAGGGAATCGCTCTACCGCCGATTCATCACAGAAGATGCTGCTGAAGATGTCATAGAAGACCTGCTCCTAAAAAGAAGCTTACTCGTTCAAGAGGGTCAAGAGATTCGTGCTTCTGTCGCTGGTGTTTTGATGTGTCATGAAACACCGGATGATTTCATCTATAACAGTTTTGTTCAAGCCGTTTATTATAGTGGAAAAGAAAAAGATGCAAACTACCAAATTGATGCAAAAGATTTTAGAGGCCCCCTTGACCAACAGATTATAGATGCTTTTAAATTTGTTCAAAAACACAACGAAGTATCAGCGCGGAAGGAAATTGGAAGGATAGACCAACCCCAATACAGCATGCGCGCAGTATTTGAGGCGATTGTTAACGCGGTTGTACATAGAGATTATTCAAAAAGCGGCTCAAAAATTCGTCTGTTCATGTTTAAGGATCGGCTTGAGCTATATTCTCCAGGCGCATTAGCAAATACTGTGACAATTGATAAATTACGCTATAGCCAAGCCACGCGTAATGAACTCTTGTCCCGCTTACTTTCGGAAATTGCTTTAGATGATGGTGATGGGAAACAAGTAAAGCGGAGGCATTTCTTAGAACGACGTGGTGAAGGCGTGGGAATCATTCTAAACGAAAGCGAACAATTGAGTGGAAAAACACCTGTCTATGAACTCTTTAACGAAGAATTGTGCTTGACAATATTTGCAGCAAAATCTCTTCAAAAAGACAACGAGTAAATACTGGAGAAATTAATGTCCAATACGGTTAAAGAGATAGAGATTCTAAATGCCGATGATGCTGAATTGATGCGTATCAGCCGAGAAGGCACACTGTCGCTGAACCTCAATGAGATGAAGACGATCCAGACCCATTTCGGCACATTAGGTCGCAATCCGACCGATGTAGAGATAGAGACGATCGCACAGACATGGTCAGAACATTGCGTCCACAAAACTTTCAAGAGCATCATCCGCTATTCCGAAGACGGGAAAGCGCCTGAACAGATTGACGGGTTGTTCCCAACCTACATCCAACGCGCAACCGAAGATATTGCTAAACCGTGGTGCGTCTCTGTTTTTTCAGACAACGCCGGTATCATCGAATTTGACGAAACATTCAACCTCGTTTTCAAAGTCGAGACACACAACCACCCATCAGCGATTGAACCCTACGGTGGTGCGGGGACCGGCATCGGCGGCGTGATACGCGACTCCCTCGGCACCGGACTCGGCGCAAAGCCGATCCTGAATACCGACATCTTCTGTTTTGGAATGCCTGATATGCCTTATACGGAACTACCGAAAGGCACGCTCCACCCGAAACGTGTCTTTAAAGGCGTTGTCGCCGGGGTCCGAGACTACGGCAATCGGATGGGGATCCCTACCGCTAACGGCGCGATTCTTTTTGATTCTCGTTATACCGCAAACCCACTTGTCTTCTGTGGAAACGTCGGTCTGATACCGAGAAACAGATGTGAGAAATCTGTTGAACCCGGCGATCTGGTGGTCGCTGTCGGTGGACAAACCGGACGCGACGGCATTCACGGCGCGACTTTCTCCTCCGCTGAACTCGATGATACCTCCGAAAGCCTCGGCAGTGTCGTACAGATCGGCAACCCGATTATGGAGAAAAAGATCGTCGATGCGTTGCTACAGGCGCGCGACCGCAACCTCTATCGTTCGATTACCGATTGCGGTGCCGGCGGTTTCTCATCTGCTGTCGGTGAGATGGGGGAACATATAGGCGCGGAGGTGCACCTCGAACGCGTCTCCTTGAAATATGATGGATTGGCACCGTGGGAAATCTGGCTCTCCGAAGCACAAGAACGGATGGTTATCGCCGTGCCACCGGAAAACTTATCGGAACTTGTGGCTATTTGTGAGGCTGAATTCGTTGAAGCCACTGTACTCGGAACTTTCACAGATACACACAGGTTGCAAGTCTTCTATGAAGGTGCGATCGTCGCTGATTTAGAGATGGAATTTCTGCATAACGGACTTCCGAAGCCTGTGAAAGAGGCGGTTTGGCAGCCGCCGAAGCACCCAGAGATGCCGTCCCGAGACGGAGGAACCGGGGTTGAAAACCCCTCCTACACGGATGATCTCAAACGACTGCTCGCAAGTCCGAACATCGCCAGTAAAGAATCCGTCATTCGCCAATACGATCACGGTGTCCAAGGCGGTGTGGTTATCAATCCGCTCGTCGGCGTTGCCAACGACGGACCCAGTGATGCGTGCGTTATCACCCCGGTTTTAGGGAGTCGGAAAGGGGTTATCATCGCCAACGGTATCAACCCAAAATATAGCGATGTAGACCCGTATCTCAGTGCTGCATCGGCGATCGACGAGGCTTTACGCAATATCGTCGCCGTCGGTGGAACCCTCGAAAAGACAGCGTTACTCGACAACTTCTGTTGGGGAAATCCGGACAAACCTGACCGTCTCGGTGAGTTAGTCCGAGCGGCGAAAGCGTGTTATGACTTCGCAACCGCCTACGGCACACCTTTCATCTCCGGTAAGGATAGCCTCTATAACGAGTACCGGGACACGACAACCGGCGAACAACGCGCGATTCCGTCAACGCTCCTTATATCCGCGATTTGTGTCATCCCAGACATCCGTAACGCCGTTACAATGGATGTAAAAGCACCCGATAATCTCATCTATGTCGTCGGCAACACTTACGCTGAATTAGGCGGTTCACACTACTTCGGTATCCACGGGTTTATCGGAAACGACGCACCTGTCGTCCGACCCAATGATGCTAAACAGACAATGGATCGTCTCAGCAGTGCTATCAATAGTGGATTGGTGCGTTCTTGTCACGACTGCTCCGAAGGCGGTATCGGTGTGGCAGCAGCGGAGATGGCATTCGCAGGGGGATACGGAATGACCTTGAATCTTGATAACGTGCCGACAGGCGACGAGACCGATGCTGAGGACTATCTCCTGTTTTCGGAGTCGAACAGCCGTTTTATTGTGGAGGTCGAACCGCAACACCGAGACGCTTACGAAAACCAAATGTCGGATATACCGATAGGCTACCTGGGTACCGTCACAGCGGCACCGGCATTCGTTATCACAGGGAAAGCGGGGCATCCGATCATTGAGACCTCAATTGATGTCCTTAAATCCGCATGGCAAACGCTGTTGCATTCGTAACTTTTCGGCGAGACGTGTGTTAAATCTTAAAGGGGTAACAATGACAAAGCCAAACGTACTCATCTTACGAACTGCAGGGACTAACTGCGACGCAGAAACAGATACCGCGTTCCAACTCGCCGGTGCGGAGACCGCGTTAGTCCATATCCAAAACCTTATATCCGGTAAAGTTAACCTATCCGACTATCAGATCCTCGCCATTCCAGGTGGTTTCTCCTACGGCGACGACATCTCCGCCGGTATCCTGCTGGCAGTCGAGATGAAACACAAACTAACAGACGCGCTCAACCAGTTCGTCGCAGACGGTAAACTGATCATCGGTATATGCAACGGGTTCCAAGTGCTTGTTCGGACTGGCTTGTTGCCCGGCGTGTCTACATCTAACAACGGCACTTCGGAGATGACGCAGCGCGCGACACTCGCCATGAATACCTCTGCAAAGTTTGAGTGTCGGTGGATAGATTTAGAGACGCAAGAGAGTCCGTGTGTCTTTACAAAAGACATCAAACCGAGCATCTATCTCCCTGTAGCACACGCTGAGGGGCGGTTCACCGCACCCGCAGATGTGTTGACTGAATTAGAGGCGAACAATCAAGTCGTGTTTCGGTATGCCGACAGTGCGTATCCGAAGAATCCGAACGGTTCGGATGCCGACATCGCTGGTATCTGTGACACAACGGGTAGGATCTTCGGGCTGATGCCACATCCGGAACGGTTCCTAACGAAATGGAATCACCCACGTTGGACTCGATTTGCGCAAACACAAGACACGACGACTGAAGAAGGTGACGGACTCGCGATCTTCAAAAATGCTGTTAATTACGCCAAAGCGAATCTCTTGTAGGCGTGGACCGCCTTCATGTTCTCCCTTCATCCACTTATGCTATTGCAACCTCCAGACAACTTCAGAGGTAAGCCGTAACCCATTTTTTACCTCGAAAAAACGAACGAACTCCAGTAGTTAAAAACATGCCAAACAAATTATCGCGTCGTCTACTGCCATTTTATATGAAGATGCCTGTCTTTTGGGCATTTATAGTGCTTTCAGTGCTCGGACAACTCCTCTCGGTCGTCGCGCTTTCCTATAACGTGCATATCGACCTCCGTTGGTCAAGTTTCGGTTTCGGTTTGGGGATCGGTTTGGGGTTTATGCAGGGGAAGTGGACATCTCGGTTATGGCAGCAGTCGTATCTCAGGGTTTTAAAACGGGAAATAACTTTCTGGGAAGCAAAAGGTGCGAAACTCCTTACCCTCTATACTTGTGTGGCACTCGGTCTACCGATTTTCTGTCCTTTTCTCGTCCGCTCGCTTGATGTATTAGCAGGCATCCAGTCTTACGTCTTCGGTTTTATCGGTGCGATGAATGTGGCACTGATGCTATGGGTACGACGTATTCCGAAGTGAATTAAAAATAGTTTCAGTTGTTAGTAAGAGGATTTTAAGGTATGTTCAGGATTCTTTAACTGAACACTGGTTGAAAATTTGTTACAGGTGTGGTAAACTTTATGTAAGATTGATGAATTCATAACGACTCTGGAGAATTCAATATGCGTCCGCTAACAATCTCTTTGCCGGATTACCTCTACGAAAAATTGACACAACAAGCGAAAGTGTCTAAAATTTCGCTTGAAGATTTTGTGTTGTGTCAACTCGAACGCGATGAAGTAAGAGACACCGCTTTAACTTTTTTACGAAAGCGTGCTGGTAGGTGTTTGATAGCAAGAGAACCTATCCTTAAAGAATCAACTCGATCTATATGGGTAGTTCCTATTTTCACCAATGTCGATCCTCCTGTTGAAGTTGGGGAAATACATATTGATGCTGAGACTGGAGAAGTTTTAAGCACAGAAATGGATGTGGCTGAAATGATTGAAAATGGACACGTTAGTTTTGGGTTTGAGTCTTTGGCTATAGAAAAACAAGAACGTTTGACAGAACTTCTGGCGTTGAATAATGAAAGAGTGTTAGACTTGGAAGAGAAGCAAGAAATAGAAGCCCTCGTTGCTGAAGAACAAGCACTGCAAATCCAAAATCTTGAAAGATTAGAGAAACGGCTTTTGTCATAAGCGAGACGTGATAAGGTTTCAGAAATGCTATTAATCAAATGAAAACCTCCGGTGGTTTGGGGGCTTCGCACTTAATTAACCTACCCAAATATGCAACTCGATAGAAACCAAGAGAAAGCCGTCAACCACGTCACAGGACCGGCAATCGTCATCGCAGGACCGGGCAGCGGTAAAACCACAGTCGTTACGGCACGGATTCTAAATCTCATCCAGACGCACAATATCCCACCATCACATATCCTCGCCATCGCTTTCAATAGAAAAGCCGTTGAAGAGATGGAGATCCGTATCGGACGCGCACTCGCAGCATCAAACCATACCACATCCGGCAAACCTGTTATCCGCACACTCCACGCTTTCGGTAAAGACATTATCACCGAAAACCACCAGCGCGCAGGATTCAACCGAATCCGGGAAATCTGGTCGGGACAGATTGATCACATCGTCGCGGAAGAACGGAGGCAGATTGAACAGAAAGTCGAAACAACCGAGGTCGCTATCTATAAGATTGAGAGTAAACTCACCGGCAAATGTTACATCGGACAGACCACGGACCCTGAACGGCGGAAAAAAGAGCATTTCACGCACTCATCAAACGATAGACTCCGACAAGCGATCCGATCCGAAGGAGAGGCGCAATTCAGTTTTAAGGTAATTGAACATGTACCGGGACGAAAGGCGAATCGCCGGGAGGCACACTGGATCGCATACTACAGAGAACGCGCGAGCGTGTTCAACCGCGCAGACCCGCTACGTGTGGAGTATAACAACCAGGTCCTCCTCGAAATGTTTTGTCAACATTTCGGTATCCGTTATGAAAAAAACTTTGATACACATCCCGATTTCGAGAATCTCCGCGACCGTTTCAATGAGATAAAAGAGACTGTTATGCGAGTGAAACGGCAGGTCACCACAGGGATATTCGATCCGACGACGCTTGACGATCCTGTCGCGCGAGCATTCGCCGAAAAATATGAACGTCTCAAGACTGAAGCGAACGCTGTCGATTTTGAGGATATGATTATCCAAGCTGCGAACCTACTTGAGGCGAACCCGGACCTCCGTCAAACCTACTGCGACAAATACCCGTATGTCCTCGTTGACGAGTTCCAAGATATTGCACCCGCCGATTTCCGATTGATTGTGCTCTTATCCGAAAACCTCTTCGCTGTCGGCGACGACGATCAGGCGATCTATGGGTTCCGCGGCGGCAACTCAGAGATTATGCTTGCATTCACGGATAGAAAGCGCGTAACAAAATATGAAATCACACGCAATTATCGTTCCACATCTACGATTGTTGAACACGCACGCGCATTGATTGAGCGTAACGCACCGCGTATCCGTAAAAACCTACGCGCCTACAATCCGGTAAAACAACGCATCAAAATTGTCGAGACGACACCTGAAACCGTTGCAGCTACGCTATTACGCGAGTTGGGATCGTCTCAAGAGACTGCAGTTTTAGCACGCACCAACTACGAAATCGATAAGATTCAAGCGATGCTCGCCAACCATCCCACGGCACCCGAAATAACAACAATCCACAAAGCAAAAGGTAGAGAGTGGGAGAAGGTCATCCTCATCCACAACACGCTGGAACGTCGCTTCCCGCGTCGCGACAGCACACTGACAGAGGAGCGTCGTGTTTTTTATGTCGCCATGACGCGTGCGAAGACGGAACTTGTCGTCCTCGGTGGAAGGTGTCCGTTTGTACCGGAGTTCGAGAAAATCGAGAAAAATCTCGGTTACTACCTCCGCCAGTTCGCGTATTGGTTTGGGAGAAGGCAAGGAAAAAAAGGGAGTGAAACAAAATAGAAACTGTGGTATAATTGTTATAAACCGTTCGGGATAGACATAACTTGAAAAAAGAAGAGGAAAACAGACATGGCAAACGAAGAACTTTATCAGGTGATGAAAGACGGTTTTGACCAAGTCAACCAACGTTTAGATAGAATGGATCAACGTTTAGATAGGGTAGATACTCGATTAGATGGAATGGATACCCGGCTCCGCACCGTTGAGAACGGTATATCGGAACTCACGGGTAAGCAACAAGCAATTTCGGGAATGCGAAACTGGATAACGACAGCGTGTGCCGTTGGTGCTATTATTATTTCGATTATCGTCGCTATTTTCAAATAAACACTATTTTTCAATAACCCTTTCTCATAAATAAAAAACCTGTTCGTAGTGGCGCAATTCTGCGGTGTACTCACCCAAATGCGAAGTGCATTATTGCGCCTCTTGTATATTAGGTTTCATAAAGTTTCCAAATCTCCTAAATGCAAGTTCATTTTTCAGGTTTGGTATAATGATACTGAACTTTGGACAATTTTGAGATGGGCAAAATTTCTGCTCGGACATCGCCTTTTATAGCATGGTCTCCTCTTAAGAAGTTGTGCTTCTTTTGTACCATAGGAGACCGTTAGCCTGTGCCCCTGGAACATAGCCCCTTCGTCCGGGTTTCCGATCATCAGAGATCTTCCGTTATTTTTCCCAAGTTCTTAGGTTTCCCGTGAAACGCGTAGAAAAACCCTACGACCATTGAAAATCAACCTAAATGTAATACGGATTGTTCAAACTATAGTGCTTATAGTAGATTTCATATACGCGAACTGTGAATTCGCGTCTTATACTGCCACAGGAGACCAACGGTTTCATAAGCTACAGAGAACCACAGGCTAACGGTCTCCTATGCTACAAAGATACAAATGCCGGTACTACGGGCTTAGTTTCTTTAACAAATGCATATCTATAGAGATTTTGAAGAAATACCCAAGCAAATAAATCCCTACCGGACTGATCTTAGTATTTGTAGATTTTTTCTGAGTTGGGTTTTTGTTAGAAACTCTTAGAAAAATCAGAAACGCACTGAAAATAGGACATCGGTCTCACAAAAATTGTCCAGACTATAGTAAATTCTAAGCCTCAATCTTTCATATGGCAGACGCGACCTTGAAAAACAAAACCTCTCATCCCGGTGTAACCTTTCGTGCCATCGCACTTGGTTTGCTACTGATTCCGGTGAATACCTACTTCATCATGGCAAACCACCTCAAATTCTGGAGCACCCTCCCGACGACGATGTCGCTCATCTATAACGTGATTATCACGTTGATGGTGCTTGTTCCGTTCAATTTACTGCTAAAACGGTTTCTGCCAAAATTCGCGTTCAGGCAAGGCGAACTTCTGACGGTTTTCGTGATGCTCTCACTCTCCTCCGCAATCGCTGGACACGACATGATGCAAACTGTCATCCCAACAATCTCGGACGGATTCTGGTTCGCAACCCCCGAAAACGAATGGAAACAACTCTTCTGGCGATACCTGCCTCCATGGCTCACATCTAATAATGAAGCGACCCTGCAGGCGTTCTATGACGGCGAAAGCACACTCTACACGAAAGGACATCTGCTCGGATGGCTCCGTCCAATCCTCTGGTGGACGGTGTTTCTAACTGTCCTTATCTGGGTGATGATTTGTCTGGACGTTTTCATCCGAAAACAGTGGATCGAACACGAACGGCTATCCTATCCGATCGTACAACTCCCGCTGGAGATGACAAGACTCGATGGACGACTCTTTAAGTCGAAGATGATGTGGCTCGGATTCGCAATCGCTGGTGGTATCAACCTTATCAACGGTATACATGTCCTTTTCCCTGAGTTCCCCGAAATTCCAGTACGGCACGCCGAGATCGGTCAATACTTCACACAAAAGCCGTGGCGATCCATCGGTTGGACCCCCATATACATCCGTTCATTTGCCGTCGGACTCGCCTACCTCATGCCGTTAGAGATGTCGTTCTCCGTCTGGTTCTTTTATTGGTTCTGGAAAGCGCAACGGATATTGGGGAGCGCACTCGGACTCGATATTCTGCCGGGGTTTCCTTACGACTGGCAGCAGATAATGGGCGGCTACCTCGTACTCTCCTGCTTCGCACTCTGGGGTGGTAGACGCTTCTTTTTACGCGTTGCGAAGTACATTTTCCGCGGGTACCAAGCACCGGGTGAAATTGATGACAGCAGGGAACCGATGCGTTACCGTTGGGCAGCACTCGGCTTGGTCGGCGGGTTAATATTTCTATTTGTCTTTTCACACCGAGGTGGGATGGCGATTTGGACAATCGCTCTCTATTTCCTTATCTATTATCTGTTATCCCTGAGTCTCACGCGTATCCGCGCCGAAGTCGGTCCGCCGACGATCCGGACCTACGCAACACCGCACGGCATCTTGACCGACATCTTCGGCACCCGAATCCTTTCGCACGGGAGTCTGACAATGATGCGCCTCTATCTCACCTTCAATCGCGGTTCTCGCGCAAACCCGATGCCGCATACGCTCGAAGGTTTCAAACTCGCAGAGGAGTCAAGTATGCGTTCCGGTAGGCTGATTGTAGCGATGATGTTCGCAGCTGTCATCGGGATCCTCGCGTCGTTTTGGGCGTACCTCCTTGTCGGGTACAATATCGGTGTCGTCAGCGACCTCGGCACCGGTGGCTACAATCTCTTGCAAAATTGGATCTCACATCCCACTGAAACCGACGTTGCCGCTGTGACCTTTATCGGTGTCGGCGCACTCTTCACCGGTTTCCTCTGGTGGCTCCGAACCGTCTTCCCCTTCTGGCCGTTCCATCCTGCTGGCTACCTCGTCGCTGGCGAGAAATCGACGATCGGTAGACTCTGGTTTTCGATATTTCTGAGTTGGAGCATCAAAACAATACTCCTGAAGGTGGGTGGGATCCGCTTGTATCGCAAAGCGTATCCGCTGTTTCTCGGACTAATCCTCGGTGAATTCATGATAGGCGGTATATGGGTGCTCATTCGGCTCTTCACAGGCTTGCAGATGTATTCATTTTATAGATAGCAGTTAACTAAGGAAACGGAATTTCTAAACTTTTACAAATTTTTCTCACTAAGAATCTGTTCAATTCCCGGTGCCTGGCTACAGGCGCGACGCTCTGCGTTTGGCGATTAACATAGATAGTATGGTTACCGCCTTCGCGAAAAAATTCGCAACCATTCTTTTCAAGATGGCGAATGAACTCGCGTCTTTTCATAAACGCACAGAAATAGGTTCACGAATGACATCTTGTAGCTCCGCGATGTCTTCTTCAGCAAGTGCGCGATTCGCTGCAAGTGTCAGTTCAATTGCCTCTCGGAGATTCGCCCTCGCTTCTTCAAGTGTTTTACCTTGTGTATTTGCACCGGGCAATTCCTCGACAAATCCGATGTAACCTTCTGGGACTTTTTTGAAAACTGCGTTAAATTTCATTTCCGAAGTCTCCTTTCGTTATGTCATAGCTGATACTGCACAGATATTATACTTGATACTTAGATTAAAATGCAAATTTGTTACAGAATTTCCCTTGACAAGGCTGCCTAAATAACATATACTTTTTCGCACACGCGCCGGGAGAGTTTTATGGTTAACAACACAGGAGATCAAATATGCCGAATCTACAAATATCTCAAACCCTCATCTGTGCTGTTGCTGCCGGGGTAGCACTCACACCTACTTTAATCGGATATGCTGCAAACAGTGCCCGCGTTATTGCACCGGGTGCGGAACTTAAAGAGTTGTTCAAGGGCGCGCATTTCACGGAGGGTGTCTCCGTCGCACCAGACGAGACGGTCTACTTCAGCGATATTACCTTCACTTATGAAGCCGATATGCAGGCCGGACACATCTGGAAACATAACCCAGAAACCGGAGAAACCACCGTTTTTCGTTCTCCGAGCGGGATGTCTAACGGCACGAAATTTGATGCGCAGGGTCGTCTGGTTGTTGCGGAAGGTGCAGATTTCGGGGGACGCAGGATTACTCGAACGGATATGGAGACCGGTAAAAGTGAAATCGTCGCAAGTCTTTATAACGGCAAACCCTTTAACTCACCGAACGATCTCTCAATTGACGAACAGGGACGCATCTATTTCACGGATCCGAGATATGCTGGACATGAACCCGTCGAACAACCGATTTTTGGTGTCTATCGCATCGATCCGGACCGTTCTGTCCATCTCGTCGTTACGGATGCGGGTAAACCGAACGGTGTGGCGGTCTCGCCGGACCAAAAAACACTCTATGTCATCAGTCATGACAACGGCGCGATGGGGACCCTACGGGACGAAATGACATCACATAAGGGGCGAATGGCACTTCTCGCCTACGATCTCTCGCCGGAAGGCACGGCGACTTTCCGAAAAGTCCTCGTTGACTACGCGCCACAAGACGGTCCAGACGGGATGGTTGTCGATGCTGAAGGAAATCTTTGGGTGGCAGTACGCGATGAGACACAACAAGGCGTTCACGTTTATACATTTGAGGGTGAAGAACTCGCGTACGTTGAGACACCCGATAAACCGACCAACGTTGCCTTCGGACGCGGTAAGACAAGCAAGACGCTCTACATCACAGCAGAACATTGCCTCTACAGCATCCAAACGATGAAAGAAGGGTATCACCTACCAGCAAGGTAGTCTTGTATTATAGATACCGATAGATCCGTGCGAAATTTGCTTACAAATAGGAATGATAACAGAAAAAAGTAGTACGGATGGGTAAGGTGGAGCGTTTACTATTTATCCCAGGATTTAAGGGTTGATCCGCTTGATTCTGACGGCCCGACAGTAAAGGGTTTGCTTCTGCCTTCACACTGGTGTTATAATTTGAATATAATCGTAACTGTTTAATCATTAAGGAATGGATTCAAACGATGAAACTAAAAATCGTTATTCACGACGCTGAAGAAGGTGGGTATTGGGCAGAAGTGCCATCAATTGCTGGTTGTGCCACGCAAGGCGAGACCTTTGAAGAATTACTCGAAAACATCTACGAAGCAATAGAGGGGTGTCTGTCCGTAGATGTTACTGCTATAGAAATCACAGAGAAAGATCGAGTGATGGAGATAGCAGTTTGAAAGCGTTAACTGGTAGAGCATTTTGTCGCTTGTTGGAAAAGCGGAATTGGCAGTTAAAGCGAATTAAAGGAAGGCATCACATCTATGCCAAAGACGGAATTCCGGTAAGACTTTCTGTGCCTGTCCACGGGAATAAGACACTCAAGCGCGGATTGCAGAGGCACTTTATGAAAGTAAGTGGGATTGAAGAAAGCGAATTGTAGCGAGAAAACGTAGGTTGGGTTGGGGTGCTTTATTTTTACGTCTAGTAGTCTGTCACATCTAAAGTGATGGATATAATTTGTTGAGTTTGATACGTGCGTCATCCGTGGTAAATTGCCACTTCACAGTCACAGATTGCTCATTTCTTTGAGTTTGCCATGTCTGGATCTCATGTTTTAGAGCGTCTTGGTCGGCTATCCTTCTTGAAAGACATTGCCGAGACAGCACGGAGAGTTCAATCTCCGCCATGTTCAGCCAACTCCCATGCTTGGGTGTATAGTGAAACGTAATCTTTTCAGCAATACGCCGAGCTTCATCAGGCGGAAAAGCTTTATACAACGAAGACGGCTTATGCGTATTCAGATTGTCGCAAACAAGCATAATCTTTGCCGCATCTCGGAAATGTACATCTACTAAATCTCTACAGATATGAGCGAAATCTATACTTGTTCGTTGGTCGGTGACTTCAACATGTCGAAACCCCAAAAGAGGTGCGAAAATCATGAATAGATTGCTAACACCATTGCGTTTGTATTCAGCATCATATCGACGCGGTGAACCTTCAACGATGCCCAGGGGCTGCCGAACTTCTTGAATGTGTTGTTTACTCGTTTCATCGACACAAACCAAAGGATATGCGATAGTTTCGGGACGCTGATAAAGGTCTAAGACGTTTTCCATCGCAGCGACGAACTCTGCCGAGGCTTTCGGTGGAATACACCATTGCTGTTTTAGCCAAGGTCTAAGTTCGTTTTTTTTAGCGTGCGTCTTATCGTTTCATGAGAAACGCTTGAAAAATGGTGGAGTTCCACCATTTTATCAGCTAATAAACGCAGCGTCCATCTTGAGAAACCCTCCGGCGGTGGTGAACAAACTAAAGCGATCAGATGTGCTTCTTTTTCGCCATCAAACTTTTTCGGTCTTGATGGCTTTGAACGCTTTTTAGGTGTCAGTGCAGCTGTGAGTCCCTCAAGCACGAAGGTTTTACGAGTTCTTTGAATAGTAGGTAGGGAGACTTCAACAGCTTCTTTTATGTCTTTATCAGGATAGGCGGGCCCAAACTCGCCTTCATCGGCTTTCAATAAGATACGGCTCCGGGTCAGTTTTCGTGCCGACTCAGTGCCAGAAGTGATCAACTCAAGGAGATAATCGCGTTGGCTCTGGTCAAGTATAACGGGATATTGTTTCGCTGGCATAAGAGACTCCAAGTTATCAGGTTTATGGACTTGAGTCTAAGGATACCAGATTTTAGATTAACTATCAAACTAATTATGACAGACTACTAGTTCAATCCAACCCTTAAACATCGGGATGGTGGTCGTGCCACGGGGTTGCCCTCTCATAAGCGTGTCCGACACGGCACAACAACGGCTCTGTCAAATGTTTACCGACAAACTGAATACTTAAGGGTAGCCCTTCGTGATTCATACCACACGGTACAGATAGGGTCGGCGCGCCGTTGTAGTTGAATGGCACAGTAAACCGTTGGAACTTCGGATGCCGAGGTTCATACGCTCCGTATAATATCTCCGGTGTGACAATATGAGGCGGGGCAGACATCGACGGACACACCAGCACATCAATCTCTTGAAACACCCGTCTGAGGTGTCCGGTACAGGCAGCTCTTAGGTTGTTCGCTTTCGCGTATTCCGCGCCTGTTACCTTCGCGCCCATATCAAGCCATCCTCGGAACCAAGGCCCGTAGGCATCCCGTTGGGACGGATAGGTTGCGGCGTGCGCTGCGACCGCCTCAGCAGAACACAACGTGGGCCATGCAGCGACGTATTCATCCACGTCCGGCAGTTCCACCTCAACAATCTCAGCACCCTGATCGGCGAGGACTTCCACACCCGCGCGTACTGCATCGGCGAGTTCAACGTCAATATCGTTTGTCGCATAGTTCTCGTCGAACCCAACACGGACACCTTCAAGGTCCTGTCCTACACCTTCAAGCATATTTGGCACTGGGTCGGGCAGAGAAGTCGGGTCGTTTGGGTCAGAGCCAGCGATTGCCTGCAGCATAATCCCGGCATCCGAGACACTTCGCGTCATCGGACCGACGTGATCCATCGACTCGGCAAGCGCAAGCACACCGTAACGACTGACCCGACCCCATGTCGGTTTAATCCCGACAATGCCACACGATGCCCCAGGAAATCGGATGGAACCACCCGTATCACTGCCAAGCGAACCGAAACACAGCCCTGCCCCCGTTGCGACACCGGAACCACTGGACGACGAACCTGTCCACCGATCCGGATTCCACGGGTTCTTCGGAATATCGAATTCAGGGTTGTAACCACCCATTGCACCTTCCGTCAGGTTAAGTTTACCGAGCAGCACCGCGCCCGCTGCTTCAAGTTTCGCGATGACCGTGCCATCAAACGCAGGGACGTGATCCGCGAGTACTTTCGCCGCACCCATCGTGCGGACACCTTTGGTGAAGCAGAGGTCTTTCACTGCAATCGGGACACCGTGCAGTGGACCGCGATACTTACCAGTATTAATTTCCTGTTCTGCCTTTTGTGCAGCAGCCATCGCAGCGTCCGCTGTCACTGTGGCGTAACTGTTCAATTGACTGTCAAGTTGTTCGATACGCGTCAACATCGCATCCGTAACTTCGACAGGCGACAACCGTTTTGAAGCAATATTTTCTGCTATCTCGGTAATCGTTTTGAAGTGAAGTGGTGTTTCACGCATATTTCCTCCCCGTGTTAAAAGTTATCAGGAGATAGTTTTCAGTTGCTGGCAGTGAGGATTCTAAAGGAACGCAATGCATCATTATTTACCGAAAATCCCTCTTACATTTATTCAACGCCAAAATTGTGTCAGTAGCGTGAAACGTAACATTAGTTCTAATCGTATATTGTAGAGTTAGATATAATCTTAATTATTTTTTTAAATTGAATAATAATTAAAATGGAAATATTATAACTAAATTTACGATTTGTAAATCCATGGGATATCCGAAATCCTAATTAGAGATAGAAGCACTCTTATTGATGCCAGAAGGAATAATTCATGACAACAAAATTTAAAATTACGGATATGCCCTATCCGTACTGTGTCAAAACTGTAACCGATGACTTAACAACACTCGAGCGCGTTCAGTTCATGAAGGTGAAGCTGCGCAAACTTGAATCTTTATCGCTAAATCTCATCAGCGGCATCCTCATTATCCTTTGCAGTATAGCCGGGTGTTCTGATATGCCTTATACCGGTTCAATGATGCCAACTAACGATATAGTAGTAGACCAGTATATCGTGTCTCCTAATGAAGAACTCGTTTGCCTACAGAACGGTACGGATTCAGAATGTCTGACGCTCGTCCCTAAAGAGAGCAAAAAGGCAGATAGCGTTAACGGACCCATCATTCATATTCATCCAGAAAGACTCGTTTATAGATTTTATCATGAAGGCAAAGAAATTGTGCGTGCAGAAAAGATAATGGATACCAGCGAGATTGTAGAGACATTGACAGAGAAAAAAGAAAATCCTGCGCGACAAACAGACGATCCGTTTGGTGATATTGTTGTTCATGATGCTGATGACACGCCGGAGCCGGTCCCACCACCGCCTCCACCGCAGGATCCGCCCAGTGATGACCCGCCACCGCCTCCACCGCCGCAATATCCGCCGAGTGATGACCCGCCACCGTCAAGCGTTTCACCGCCATCCAGTAGTGGCACGCAACAACCGAGCATTCCACCGCCGCCTCCACCGCAGGATCCGCCGAGTGATAACACACCACCGCCGGTCCCAACGCTACTACAAACTGACGATCCGCCGAGTGATAACACACCACCACCGCCGCCACCACCCCAAGATACGCCCAAGGATAACACACCACCACCGCCACCACAACCTGCCACCCTGGCCCTTAATAGTAATAATCAAAACGTCGGCAGCAATGACGAACCGGAGACGGTCCACCACCATACACCGAACGCGCTATACTCCAACTCCGATAGTGGGTGGTACGTGACGATATATTACCCAGAAAACTACAAGGCAACGCCTATAGAAACCGACCTTGGATTTACAATCACTTCAAGCAACGGAACAATAGGGCAAAAAGTAGTTAGGAATACAAGTTGCTGGCTCCCCAACACACCATGTAACAACCTTATAGAGCCAGGCAATCCAAGGACATACAGTGCTCGAATGTTGATTACTCCATCGGAGCAAAACTTAAGGGTTCAGGTGAGATGGACTAATGATGAAGACCACTGGGAAGGTGATCCACCTGCACAGCGTTACTTAATACAGGCACGACCTGGTGGAACCCACAGAATCTACATTGACATGGAATAATAGCGTGAAAATTAGTAACCTAAATCACCCGCCCCATTGTAGCATAAACTTTTAGTTTGCGCCAGTCTGAATGCCCGTTAGAGACATTCAGACTGTTGCGCGTGTCCAATTAATATAGATCAGGTCAAATCGGATATACCGCCTCTTTAAACGACTAATTCACCCCGTTCGGCCGCGGGCACCCCAATAAATTCAGCAACCGGTCGCTTGCATCTTTGAGCGCATCTTCAGGTACAGGCACATCGTTGCACAGACTAAACCGCCAATATGCCCAATACGCCGCATACTGCGATTGTATAATATAGCGCGTCTTGTTAGACAAGTTCGGTGCACCGCGGTGCCAACACTGCGGATCCTGCAAATAAATATCGCCTGCCTTACAGAAGATAGAGACAGGTTTGTTGCCTTCAAACTCAGGGTTCTCCTGATCGTTGGGATGTCTGCCAGAATAGTGGCTACCGGGTACGTATTGCGTCGGTCCCTCCTCTATGGTATCAATATCACTCAACGCCATCTGGACGGTAAACCACATCACAGGCATCCGCAAACGCGGATCGTGGCGCGGCATCTCCTCGGTGACAGGGAAATGCACCGAACCGTCCACGTGCCATGTATCGATCGAAAGACCAGGAAGATTCCGAAGCACGTTCTGACCACAAAACTTGCAGTTCTCACCGACGATCGCTTCCGCTAAACTCAGGATCGGTTCACGGAGGAGCATATCTCGAAAGATCGGATCCAATTCGATCGTATTCCGCAAAATGAAAGGCAGCGTCTCACCCGATTCGGCGTGCGAACCGAGTTGGATATATCGGACATCCGCAAGTTCTGCGTTCGTTTTTTCCATAAGTTCCGGATCCGCAAAAAGTTCGTCTGATTTCTCTCGTAGCGCGTTAACCTCCGATTCCGTCAGCACACCCGGAAGATAGACAAACCCGTCACGGAAAAATTGCTCAGCGATTTCTGCTGTCCGTTCTGGGCTGAAAGGTTCACCCTTAAGTATTGGACTGTTTGTCATGTCGTTTCTCCTCTTATGTGAAAGGTTGATGCTCAATAAATATCTCCGCGATTGTCAATTTGCACGATTCGGATTAAACGTTTACTTCTGTCAACACGATAGATAAAACGGATAGTCCCTATCCGATAACGATAGAATCCTTTCTTCTTTCCACGCAGTTTTCTAATCGTTGTTGGATTTTCGTGCCGAAATGGAGAGCCAGTGATGTACACAAATGCAAGATTGATTCGTTCTTGTGTTTCTCGATCTAATCGCCTGATAAAACGCTCAACTTTGGTCGGCAGTGGCTCAAGCGTCCATCTTTGACGGTTCACAACCCAATCTCCTTCTTAATCAGAGACCACGCCTTTCCGCCACCAGCAGTCAATTCCCTTTCCGCTTCAAGAATGTCCTCCAAAACTTCCGGTTCTGAATTGAGCAGCGCGGTTTCATGCCATTCGGAGAGAAAAACCGAAAGCGTTTCGACCTCTTTTTTCCCGTCTGAGATTTGCGTTACCAACGTGAGCAATTCAGCGAAAAACTCAACGAGTTCTTCAGGGTCTAACTGTTTGATCCAGTCAAGGTGTTTTGAAGTCGTAACAGATTTGACGAATAATTGATCGTTCATGAGGTGTCCAACAACAAGTTTAGGATTTTTCATTTTATCTGCCCCAATCTAAATAGTCCATTTCTGGTAGTAAATTCCAACGGTATTGATCTGTTGGTTGTGTATTCCGTCCCCATCTACCGAGGAGTTGTGTATCTGCGCGCTTCGCTGCCATCTCTGCTGCGATCTGCTCTGGATCCCAGCCATCTAATACCTGCTGTGTCAACTGTTTCAGAATCTCTCCGCACGTTGGGTCGTCTGCGCGGTCGTTTCGTTCGTTCGGATCTTCTTTCAAGTTGAAAAGTTGCGGGGGTTGCCCGTGATAATAGTTCAATTTCCAATCGCCATCACGGACCATCCGGTGATAGCAGCCGTCATCGGTACAATATTCAGAAAAGGCAGTATCTTCCCATTGTGTATCTTCATCGCGGAGCATCGGCAGTGTACTCCGTCCGCGGGAATGTGGGAGTGCAGGGGCATTGAGTGCATCGAGCATCGTCGCATTCAAGTCCAACGCGCTGACGACGCGATCGCATCGGACACCCGCCGGTAGCGTGCCACGCCACGACATGATCGCTGGCACCTTCACTGAATGCTCATAAAAAGTCTGTTTCCACCAGAGTCCGTGTTCGCCGACCTGTTCACCGTGGTCCGAACTGTAGAGGATTAGCGTGTTCTCGTCCAATCCGTTCTCTCGGAGTGCCGTTAATATCTGCCCAATCATCACGTCCATCCGTGTGACGAGTGCCCAATACGCCGTGCGTGCGCGGAGAATCTCGGCATCCGAAACCTCCACAATTCCACACTTTTCGCGCCACCACTGGAAGTGGGGATGCAACGCATCTGAAAAAGGTTCAGGATTCTCAGGCATCGTCATCTGTCCGTCATACAGTTGATAATCCTCCTGACGCGCAACGAAAGGTTGATGTGGCAACATGAACCCGACGGAAATTGAGAACGGCGTATCCAAAAGTCCTGCACGTTTCTGGACACCGAGCCGGTTGAGGTAATCGACCGTCGCTGCTGTCACATCTTCATCGTGAACCTGATACGCGCTCTGTCCTGCGCCCGATTTTTCGAGACTCACACGCGCCGGTCCTGCAGTTCCAGAGAGTTCACCGTGGTCAACGCCACGTCCACCGTGATAGTTCGGTCCGTGATCGCCGACAAGGCGTTCCGTATACCCGTGCAACTGATCCGGTCCCAGCGCATGCATCCTTCCAATAAGCACAGGTTGATATCCCACTGCGCCCATAGCGTGTGCGAACGTCGGTATCCCAGAATCGAGGATATGGCTGTTTGTCCACACCCCATTCTCGTACGGATAGCGTCCGCTCAGCATTGACATCCGGGATGGCACACAGATCGGAGATGGACAATAGACGTTCTCAAATACCACACCTTCAGCAGCGAGACCGTCAAGATGTGGTGTCTGCACCAACCGATCACCATAGCAACCGGTTACATAAGGATTGTGTTGGTCAGAGTGGATATATAGAAGATTAGGACCTTGCATGGAGATAGAACCCCTTTATGAGACTTCGTAAGTTTCCACACAATTATATTCACACAGATGTTTTTGTCAACGGTATTTCTCTTGACAAAAAAACGGAATTCATTAAAATTTGAGAGCATACAAAATTGTTATTCTGAACGCATAACAGACGAAAGGAAAACTCATGACACAAACACCACCAGAATCTGCAGTTGTTCTCTTTGATGGCACAGACCTCAGCAACTGGACGAACCTAAACGGCGATGAACCGGGTTGGAAAGTCGAAGACGACGCAATGCTCGTCATACCGCGTACCGGCGACATCATCTCCAAGGAGACCTTCACCGATCATTTCGTGCATATAGAATTCAGGTGCCCCGATATGCCCGAAGCCTCTGGACAGGCGAAAGGCAACAGTGGTGTCTTCCTCCAAGGTAGATACGAAGTTCAGGTCTTGGACTCCTACGGTATCGAAGTCCCCGGAAAAGGCGATTGCGGCGCAATTTACAACCAGTTCGCACCGCTCGTCAACGCCTGCAAACCGCCCCTCGAATGGCAGACCTACGATATCATCTTCCGCGCACCGCGTTTCAACGACAACGGTGAAGTAACGGAAGGTCCCCGTATAACCGTTATTCAGAACGGTTTGGTCATCATCAACAACGCGCAACTGGCAGGCGTAACAGGCGGGAGCATGGGATCAGCTGACGAACCGGGACCCCTCCGCCTGCAGGATCACGGCAATGACGTTAGGTATCGGAACGTCTGGGCAGTGCCACTTCCACTTGAAGGCTCGGATCAGTATTAGGGGAAATAGTTGTCAGTTAACAGTTAACAGTTAACAGTAAAAGAGAGTTCTGGTAACTGGACACTGGTAACTGTTAACTCATCCTCTGAAAACTGAGTGCTGTTAACTGACAACTGAAAGATTTTTTTCTCAGAAAAACTCGTACTGACAACCAACAGAAAGGAACTCTCTATGGCAAACCAAGACCTACCCGCAATTCCGAGACGACGCTTAGGTAGAACGGAACTGAGTATCCCTGTCATCCCGTTCGGCACGCAAGGGTTCGGCAATAACTTCGGTTTCGTTTCCGATGAGGACGCTATCACACTGATTAAACACGCAATTTCGATCGGTGTGAACCATTTCGATTGCGCACGCTGTTACGGGGATTCCATGCGGAAACTCGGATTAGCAATGAAGGAGATCCCACGCGAGGATGTTATCATCACTGGCAGACTCTGTTGCCATTCCGCAGCGAAATGGGGCGGCTACGGAGAAGGCAGACCCGACTATTCCGCCGAACGCGCGATTGCTGACCTTGAAGACCAACTCGAACGCCTTAATGTAGACTACTTCGACGGTATGCTCATCCACGATCCCGGTGAAATCGATCCGACCCTCGAAAAGGGCGGAACGCTGGATGGATTGCTGCAGTGCAAAGCACGCGGACTCGTCCGGCACGTCGGTTACGGCATGCGTCAGCACGATTTTCATCTCAAGGCGATGGCAACCGGCGATGTCGATCTCATTTTATGCTTCAACGATTACAACCTTATCCGCCAGACCGCCGCTGACGAGGTTCTTCCCGCTGCTGCTGAGGCTGACATCGGTGTGATGAACGGTTGGTCAATCCTGCGTGGTATCCTCACCGGTGTTGATATTGACGCTGCGATCGCAAGTGGACGTTGGCGAAACGACGGCGATGTACCACCCGCCAGAGAGATCTGGAAATGGTGCCTTGAAGAGGACATCAACCTGCTCCAACTCGCACTCCAATTCTGTCTCAAGGAAGAACGGATTCAAGGCAACAACATCGGGAACCTCAATATCGAGCAGCTTGAGGCAAACGTACGCGCTGCCAGTACCCCGCTCTCCGATGAGGTCTGGGAAAAATACGAAGCACGGTTTGGATAGTTAGTTGTCAGTTGTTAGGGCGGTCAGCAAAGACAGTGCTTGATGAATCCAGGGGAAACACCCAAGCAAAAACACGCCTCTTTGCTGATGGTTGACGGCTATAATTCATCCAAAAACTTGTGCGTCGCACGCGGGAGTGGATAGTCCTGCAGTGCCGCAACCGTAACCCATTTTGCGTCTCTCGGTCCATTCAACACGACCTCACCGGACGCATAATCACATTGAAACACGTCCACAACAATCTTGAAGTGCGTGTAGGCGTGTCGGACGTGCGTCAGATACCGGACATTCCTGACACTGAGATTGACCACTTCAGCGATATTACGGACGCACGCATTTTCTGCTGTCTCACCTTCCGCGATCTGACCCCCCGGGAACTCCCAGAGTCCACCGAGCAAGCCGTCCAGCTGCCGCTGCGTCAGCAGCACCTCGCCTGCCTCGTTATAGACGACTCCGACGGCGAGATGATGCTCTGGCGTAGGTTTTGTCTCACGACGTTTCGGAAATTCCGCTTGACGGGTTGCATCGAACGCATCACAAAACAGATTTACAGGACAGACGAGACACGCCGGTGATTGCGGACGACAGATTATTGCGCCTAATTCCATCACTGCCTGATTGAAAAGTCCCGGTTCACTTGGGTCCAAAAGCGCGTCCGCTTTCTGTTGAAACAACTTCGCCGACTTCGCATCGTTAATGGGTGCCTCCATCAGGAACAGGCGTGCCAACACACGTTTGATGTTCCCATCCACTGCAGCATAAGGCGCGTTAAAAGCGATGCTCTGCACCGCCGCTGCACTGTAATCCCCGACACCTGGCAACTTCCGAAAGGTCGTATAGTCCGTTGGAATCTCTCCATTCAATTCGTTCACAACGACCTGTGCCGCTTTGTGGAGGTTCCGCGCCCGCGCATAATACCCCAACCCTTCCCAAACCTTCAGGACATCTTGTAGCGGTGCAGATGCCAAATCCTCTACCTTCGGAAACCGACGGATAAACTTCTCATAGTAGTCAACGACCTTCTTGACCTGCGTCTGTTGGAGCATCACCTCAGAGACCCAGATGTGATACGGATTATCCGTGTTGCGCCACGGTAGATCACGTTGGTAACGTCTGAACCAGTCCAACAACGCCTCACGAAAATCTTGGTAGTGTTCGATTAACTGTTTTTTGTGCATATTCATTCTGAATGCAGATTGCAATTGATAACTATAAGTCCATGGCAATCCGAAAACCGACGCTGTGGACTCTTTGGATGGGCTCATAAGCTGCACGGTTCGCACAGCGTCCAGCGAACTCACCGCGTGCGATCCACGAACCGCCACGAATCACGCGCCGCCGTCCTTCACTCGCGCCCAACGGATTCTCCGCAGGCGAGTACTTATACGTCTCCATGTGAAACCAATCGGAACACCAATCGTAAGCGTTGCCCGCCATATCGTAGCACCCGTAAGGACTCACACCCGACGGATAACTCCCCACCGGCATCAATTGACCATTTTTCGATTCCGAGGTATTCGCACGGCTCGCGTCCCACGTATCGCCCCACGGATACTCGCGCGCATCTGTGCCGCGAGCCGCTTTCTCCCACTCCGCCTCTGTCGGCAAACGGTATTCTATCTTTCCGGAGCCACGATTTTCGATCCAGTTGAGCCACTTCACAAAATCTGTCGCATCGTACCAACTCACACCGACAACGGGGTAATCGGGTGCATTAAAACGGTCGTCACTCCAGAATGGTGGCGGTAAATGATCCACGTCCTTGAGAAACCGAGCGTACTGTGCATTCGTAACTTGGGATGCACCGATGGCGTAAGCATCAAGCGTCACACTGCGTTGCGGTTCTTCTGGATCTGTCTTCCGCATTCCAGTCGGGATCGTCCCCATCGTAAATGCCCCTGCTCCGATATGGATTAAAGGGTAATCGAATACCTTAATGTGCATGGTAAGTCTTTAAGGTCCTCTAAACGAAAAATAGCGTGGAACTCTCCTGTTAGTATAACACACTTCCAAACCGTATTGCAATCCTGTTGGTAGAATCCTAAACACATTTCCCTTGACAAAGGTATACCGTATCTATTAGAATTAAATTGTAATGTTAAACTTTAAATTATTTGTCCGTTACACGGAGAAATGCTATGGGACGAAGGGGACTGAATGCTTTATAAAGGGTTACAATTAGATCGGTTTCAGGAAGAAGCCATCGCTGCGATAAATCAGGATACCTCCGTTATTGTCACTGCACCTACAGGTGCCGGTAAAACGGTTATCGCGGAATATGCTGTCGAAAGATGCCTTGAGGAAAACCGCCGTGTTATCTATACCGCCCCGATCAAAGCCCTCAGTAATCAAAAATATCGAGACTTTTTTACTGAATACGGCGACAAAATCGGTATTGTCACAGGCGATGTTGTTCTAAACCCGTATGCCCAAGTCCTATTGATGACGACCGAGATCTTCCGGAATACGATCTTTGATGATATCGATCGACTGGAGGATGTCTCTTATGTCATCTTCGACGAAATCCACTATATCAACGATATTGAGCGTGGCACTGTCTGGGAAGAGAGCCTCATCTTCGCGCCCCAACATATCAAATTCGTCTGTTTAAGTGCTACGATTCCGAACATCAACCCCTTCGCAGACTGGATGCAAAGCGTCCGAGATATTGAGATTAAAATCGTCGAAGAACTAAAACGCCCCGTCCCTTTAAAACACCACCTCTATTTTAAAGATTACGGGGTTGGCACGGTAAAACATATTCGGCAACTTCGCAATAGGGCACAACACGACGCACGTAGACGAGGATATGACCCATCGAATAATAAACGCGTAAAACCGCTACCCTCCGATTTTAGTAAGACAAAACTTATTCCACATCTCCAGCATGAGAAACATCTCCCGTGCCTCTATTTCTGTTTTAGTCGAAAAGGGTGTGAGGAAAACGCTGCCGCGTTGGCATTCGGCACGCAATTGCAATTGCTCAAGAAAAGCCAGCGCGCAGAGATTTTGAAACAATTCGATGAGCTCTGCGTCCTATTTGACATTGTTGAAGAAAAGAAGATCGCAGAATTTCGTAAACTCCTCAGCCGTGGGGTCGCCTACCATCACGCCGGTATGCTCCCGACACTCAAAGAGGTCGTAGAGAGACTGTTTACCTCTGGGTTAATTCAACTCCTCTTTACGACTGAGACCTTTGCAGTCGGTATTAATATGCCTGCTTGTTCTGTCGTTTTTGATAGCCTCGAAAAATACGACGGTATCGGGTTCCGCTATCTCAAAGCGCGTGAATATCACCAAATGGCAGGACGTGCCGGCAGACGCGGAATTGACACCGTCGGTTACGTCTACTCCCAGATTATACCCGGCTATGCTGATGAACGCGAAGTTAAATCCGTCGTGACTGACAAAGTAGAACCCATAGAGAGCCAGTTTAATCTCTCCTATTCCAGTATCTTGAACTTGTATGACAAATACGGAGACGATATTTACGATGTCTACACGATGAGTCTCAGCAATCATCAAAACCGTGTACGGGTGGCAGAACTCAACAAGCAGATTAAAGATAAAACGGAGACGTTCCAGACACTTCCGAAACCGGAATGCATCCATGACGGCATTGACGGAAGCGAGCAGATTCAGGAGCATCATCGCTACAAGCGGAATCGTGAAAAACATCTCCAACGTCTACATATAGAAAAGAGACAAATTTTATCAGAGACGCGGGGCAAGAAACGGAAGAAGGAACGTGCGAAGAGATTAAAAGTTGTGTTCCGAAAGATCAACCGCTTTCAAACAAGCGAAACGCAAAGCCTCTGTAACGGATGTGAACATTTTCAAACGTGCACAACGAGATACAATGCGATTCGCCAAGCGGAAACCCGGATTCAGAAACTCAAAAAACGGACGACCGGTATCGCGAACGATCCAAGAGAGCAGATAGCCGCACGCCTTAGAGTTCTGGAGGAATTAGGTTACATCGAAGAGCAATCGCTGCTACCACGCGGCGTGACAGCATCCCATATCTACGGGTATGAAATCCAACTGACTCAACTCTTATTTAGCGGAATCTTTGAAAAGTTGACGGAAGATGAGATTAACTGCCTCATGGTCGCAATCGTTTCAGAACCGCGCAAAGATGGCTACTATAAACGTATCAAAGATGAACGTTTATTGGATATATTCTACGCTGTCAGCACTCAAATTTCGGACATCCAGCGTTTAGAAGTCGAGCATGAAATAACAGAAATTACGCCTATATTGGAACTCCGTCTTTGTACGGCGATGCTGGCATGGAGCCAAGGTTGCGAATTTGACCAACTCGAAAAATATGCCCGTTTAGATGCTGGCGACTTCGTCCGAACTTTCCGACTTGTCATTGATCAACTTCGTCAAATCCGTCGCGCGATGACTGGACATACAGCACTTGTTGATAAACTCAACCGCTGCATCGAAAAAATTAACAGAGACGTTGTTGATGCCGAACGGCAGCTACGAATCGGACAGGAGAGCCTTGCCGCAACCGCAGCAGAAAATGTTAACGAAATCGATGAATTTGAAATCGAAGAATTCAAAATCCTCCCGGAGCCTGAGTGATAGCGAAGCGGAGAACATTACATCGCCTGCTTCGTAAATTTACTTGAAAACAAAAAAATGCTTGTAATGCAAAACGATATATATTACAATGATGGATTAAATAGATATTGATGCCGGATATACAGGCAAACTAACACTCGGTCCCTATAAAGGACCGACATTCTCAGAACAACTAAAGGAGAAAAATCGAATGGCAAATCAAGATTTCAGCTTGTCCGGTGCCGTTAAAGTACGCCCGGCTGAACAGAAAGATGCAGCCCCTTTGCATCAATTTTGTTTTTCCGAAAGAGACGCGAAGGAGGTCGCTGATGAATTAAAAGCGGACTTGGCAAAAGGGAGCCAGACGCATCGGCTCGTCGCGGAGGTCAGCGGCTACCCGATCGGACAAATTTCCGTGAAAGAGGATGCCAATGACACTGAAATAGCGACAGTCGGGGACCTTGTAGTGTCCGGCCCTTTCCGTCAATTAGGCGTGGCTGACCACCTCATGGCGGCTGCCGAGACGACTGCAGCCGGCGAAGGCGCGAAAACGCTCGAAATAGAACTCCCGACTTCAGAAAAAAGCGTCATAAAGAGATATAAGGATTGGGGGTTCTCTGAGAAGCCACTCGTTGTCCTCCAGAAAACGCTTGAAGCGGATGAAGAAACCGACGCGGAAGAGACACAAGAGGAACAGCCTACCGAGACCGGTACTGAACAGCAGACCCTTCTTGAGGATTAGCGCGGAACGCCAGCAAATCTGACCTGCTTCTGGCGTATTGCTAATCACGCAGAGGAATAGATTATGAAGAAAATTTGGATTGCCCTTACGCTCGTCCTTTTCATCGTTGGATGCGGTACACAAAATGAAAATCTCGCTAAGGGCAAAGAATTGATCAAATCGGATAAACGACGTAAAGAGGAACGCGCCGTCCGAGAATTTAAACTCGCGCTGCAACAGAAAACCGATAATGCTGAAGCACATTATCTGCTCGGACTTTACAATTCCCAGGAATTCTATGAACCGAATACGACGGATTGGGAAGAGGCATCTATTACTGAGCGCGGAAAACACATGTTCCTCGCGTATCAAGCAGAAGAACGGAAGTATCTCGAAAGACTCGTGTTTGAGACGCTTCGCGATGACGACTTAGATATACAGAACGTAGCGCTTGATGCCCTTAAACGGGTCTATAACCGAGGTGACCAAAAACAACTTCTCAATCAGCTTCAAAAAGCGATTAAATCGAGTGATAATCGAGATAGGCACAATGCCCATTGGGTGCTTGGACACCTCGGTCAGGATGACCCGAACACAATTGTCCCTATTTTGGTGAAACTTCTGGAGCATAGACGGACGGAAACTCGATTGAATGTCGTCAAAGCGCTCGGTGAAGTCGGAAGTGAAGAGGCGATTCCAGCACTCGCAGCACTCATCGAATCAGGTGCTGCAAGGTCCGAACGCGACCGAGAGGAACCGGAAGTCCGTCAACTCGCTGTAGAGGCACTCGGAAAAATCGGCGGCAACGCCGTACCCGAATTAGTTAAAATTGTCGAAAATAAAGGGTCCTCGCTCCGCGTTGACGCTATCCGCACATTGGCAGTACTCGGCGATGCAAAGGTCGTTGAACCTCTCTTAAACGCTTTAAAAGAACAGAGCAATAGAGATGTCGTCGTTCCACTGAATTGAGCCGTGAGTTGTATGCATACTTTTCGGCACACCTCGCAATCGGTAATCCTAAAGACTATCTAAACCGAAGGGAACCTCTGTATGATTCAGAAAATAAAAAGGTTCGACGAACGCCAATATATGGCACTTATTTTACCCGTTTTGGCATTGATTGTTGTCGCCATCGGTTGTGACAATCAATACTACGATGAACGCATGCAAATGCGGGTACAGAAATTGGACAGCGACCTCATGAACCGTTGGTCTACAAGCGGTGTCGTTGTTACGGAGATCATGCCGAACGGGCCCGCCGCTAAAGCGCAACTCGAAAGCGGTGAACTTATCTCTTATGTTATCACCGAATATCCTATCAAAACAGCTGGCGACTTTAACAAGGCAATGAAAACCGGTTTGGAAGAAGATAATAACTTAGTGCTTTATCTCAAAGACAAATCGCCGCTACGCATCGCACTCCGTAGACAAGGAGATGATGTCGGATTCAGCGTTGAAGGCAGCGGCACCGTTCAGGTCAAAGAGGTAAGACCCGGCACACCTGCCGCGAACTCTAATATTCAGGTCGGCGACATTGTTGAGAAAATTGTCGATGAACGCAAAATCTATAGCGTTGATGATTATAAGAAGATCCTCGCGAAACTCTCTAAACAGCAGATTACTTTCCGAACGACTGAACTGATAGGTGTCAAAATTGCCGCTGTAAGTGCACTCGGCGATCTCGGAGATGTCCGCGCGATTGAACCGTTGATCGATATCTTCGAGAATAGCACAGAACTCTCACTCCGGAAAGCGTCAATCAGCAGTCTGCAGCGTCTCGTCGAATTAAGCGTCTTAAACGACCTATTCCAACAATTTCAGCGCGCAAATGTAAATCAACTTCCAGCGGATAGCCTTCAACCGCAGCAACTTGAAGCCGCTGCGATCTTGGAACTTCTTACCGTAGATCGAACCGAGAACACGGCAACTCTTGAGGCACCCTTCGGAACGCAATTCAGGCATAGGTCTGAGGCACTCTACCAAAAAATTAACGAAGGGCAGCTCGCAGAACTCGTACAGGCATATATCCAAATTACAGTGGAACCGGAACAGGAAATTCGGCGCGCATGCCTTACAATACTTGGAATCCTTAAACCCGCTTCTGCAATTGACGCACTCGTCACTGTTCTCGATAATTCAGCAGAAATTCCCGGAATCCGCTTCCAAACAGGATTGACACTCAGTCAGATTGGTGAACCCGCAGTTGATGCGCTCATCGCCGCCTTTGAAAACGGTGATACCAGCACGAAGGATATTGCCGCCTCCGCACTCGGCGGGATCGGCGGTACGAAAGCACGCGACCGTTTAATTCAGGCACTTGAGAACACCACGGAACCCGCCGTTCAACTTACGCTTGTTGATGCTATTGCTAAGATCGGGGACGCACCTTCACTGCAAGCCCTCGAACGTCAACGCGCACAGTACCAAGCAGATGATGACAGCGGAATCCGCATCTTCTTGGACGAGGTCTTCAAAAATTTAGAACAGAAGTCGATGTAATCAAGCGGAAAAACTCGCGCAACAGATCCCATTGCAGGCGGGGTTTGTAACCCCGCCATTGTAAAGATAATGCTGCTGATGAAAATCGGACTCGTTTCAGACTTGCACACAGACGTTACGCCGTCCAATAAAGCGCTCGTTCCACATCTGGTTGAGACGGTGAAAGCGGCAGAACTTGACGTTTTTGTACTTGCTGGCGATCTCGCACGACATCTCGTACAACTTTCTGAAACGCTCAACGCCTTTCATCTCGCTGATTTAGCCTGTGAAAAATTATTCGTCCCAGGCAACCACGACATCTGGGCGACTGAAACAACCGATGTCACAAGCGAACAGAAGTGTGAGATCATCTCAAAACTCTGCCATGAATGCGGATTTCATCCGTTGATGGATGCACCGTTCCGCAAGGCGCAGATCGGCTTCTGTGGGACTATCGGCTGGTACGATTATAGTTTCGCACCAGACAATTATGATTTCTCTGATGCCGAATATGCCGAAAAAACGTTGATGGGAGCCGTCTGGAACGATAAACGGTACGCCAAATGGTCGGATACCGATACTGCTGTTGCCCGACGTTTTGAGGCGGACCTGAAAACACAAATCGCCACCGTCAGAAACGAGGTATCCCGTATTATTGTCGTTACGCATCACGTTCCGTTCCGTCAATGTATCCGATACCGCAATGAATTGCCGTGGGATTTCTTTCGGGCATTTATGGGAAGTAAACGCCTCGGTGAATGCTGTTTAGAGGAACCGCTCGTTACACATGTCCTCTTTGGACATACACACCGAGCAGTTGATATGCAAATTGAGAACATCCGCGCGATCTGTGCACCTGTCGGCTATCTGCGTGAAAAACCGAAAAATGGGTTGCAGATTTATGCAAAACAGTGTTTAGCCTGTTTTGAAGTTTTTTGATAAAGGAAATAATTATGGAGATAACTTTAACCAATAGCAACGATGCCGGTGCCCTCGAATTTCCGTGGGGTGCGATTAAATGGCTCTGCAATGATCAGATTGACCCAGATGCTGAGATGACTTTCGGGATCGTCTACATCAACGCTGGCGAAGGCAATCCGATCCACTACCATCCCAACTGTGAGGAACTCATTTATGTCCTCTCAGGTGAATGCGACCACAGGCTGGGTGATGAAGTCATCCCCCTCAAACCCGGAATGATGCTACGTATTCCACGGAACGTCAAGCATAACGCCGTCAACACCGGTTGGCAACCCGTAACGATGATTATCTGTTATTCAGATGCCGACCGGCAAACTGTCTTTGAAGAGTAGGACTAACGCAACCACTGTTGCAGGCGCGGTTTGATGAAGATTAGTTTTTTAATTCGATAATTTCTTTGGCAGTCCGGTTCGGTTGCAAACCGAACCTACCGGGCCTAAGAAAAATATAGAATTACCGAAATATTTTATTAAACTTCATTAACCCCGCCTGACTGAACTGCCCAGGAATAACCAAAAAATGTCTACAGAATCCCGCTGCATCGTCAAAATCTGCGGCATTACCTCTAATCATGACGCACAACTTGCAGCTGATGCAGGTGCAGACTACATCGGCGTGTTGGTCGATGTCGCTGTATCCGAAAGAACACGCTCCGCTACCGAAGCCTCCGAAATAGCAAAATCGAGTCCAATCCCCCCTGTAATTTTACTTTACAACCGAACAACATCCGATATCCAAGAGATCGTATCACAGGTTCAACCGTTTGCAGTGCAGCTCCTCGGGCAGGAACCGCCAGAACAGGTTGAGGCACTTAAACGCACCGTCTCGTGTCAACTCTGGAAGTCGGTCTATCTACCGGCAGGTAGACCAGAGAATGTCGATATGCCTGCCGTCCGAACAGAGATGAACGCCTATCGGGATTCTGGTGCCGATTTCCTACTCTTCGATAGCGTTGATATGAGTCTTGAGAAACCGAGATACGGCGGCACAGGCAAAACCTGTGATTGGAATATCGCCGCTGAACTTATTTCGGAAAGTCCGCTACCGGTATTCTTTGCCGGTGGCATCCGTCCAGAGAACGTCAAAGCCGCGATTGAGACAATCCGTCCACACGGTATTGACCTCTGTTCCGGTGTTGAAGCCTCTAAGGGTGTCAAAGACCCACAAAAACTGGTACAACTGATGGAACAGGTCGAGCAAGCCAGGTAATCATTTCTACCTACAAAACATAAAGGAGATTATCCCTGATGAATACTTATCCCTTTTTTGAACGAATAGTTGTTGTCTTTCTCGTCTGTGTGATGTCTATTGGCGGCTTCTCTGCCGTCTATGCTGATAGCCACGAGATGGAAGCTGAAGCGGCGGAAGAGATGCCGATGGAAGAAAAACCACAGATTACAGGATGGTTTCAGATTGATGTTGATAGTCTCGGGACCTATTTTTTGGTGGGTGCAAGCCATCCCCTCAGCGGCGGCATTTCATTTGATTCTAATATTTATGTTAATGGTCATTTGGGCGAGTTTGATATGGGTATTACATTCCCTGCTATCGCAAATGACAGCATGGCGCTGCTGCTAACACCGATGCTCGGTGTCGGGTTCAATTATACCAGTCCAGACGGACCCTATGCCTTATACCCGCAAATCTTTGCCATCCTACCAGCTGGTAAAATCTTCGGTTTCCACTGGACAATCAGTACAATTTCTTCCATATTTGATGACGAAAGTATTAATGAACTCTACAACCGGACTTATATTACCTATGCCATTAACGACACCATCGCTATCGGTCCACAGTTTGAATCCGTACTTGGTCTCGGCGAGAACGGTGGACTGTGGGCACTCAATTTAGGTGGACGTTTGAACATTGGTTATGGTGAGGGTAATACCCTCGGTATATACGTCGGGTATGAGACGGAAAAAGGCGAAGATGAAACCGGACTTACCGGTAGAATGAATTTTACGCGTAGATGGTAGGTTACCGTAAAAACCGAAAAATGTGAACGCGTTAGTACGTGACACTTCCAAAGTAAAGTTTATCCCTGAGTTACCCGTAAGGCGAGGTCTTCTGACCTCGCCTTATTTTTATTTAACAGAAGAAAATCCTTGCCTGACAAAATATTTTTTTCACGTGATGTAACGTTTTGCTCAAAAAATGTGTCTTTAATATTGTGGTTGATGTAACGTTTTGTCGAAAAAATGTGTCTTTATATTATAGCAAAGTATGTCTTTACAATTCTATGAAAGAATATGTCTTTAAATATTATGATTAGGACTTACGCATTCTGCCTTAAAGTCCCCCTGATAAGGGTGGATTTAGGGGGTTGCGGGATTCAGAGGTTTGAAATTTACTATATTTCCCTAATTTGCGTAACCCTATTAAAGTTATATTAAAGTTATATAATTTTTAATTTGACAAATAAAAAATATTGCTGTATTATAACCTGAATTGCCACCTTGTAGCATAACCTGTTAGGTTGTGCCCTAAGAACGTCTCTGTTTTTTCAGAGTTTATCCGTTAACGGAGCGTCATATCGTCAAAATTGCGTAAGTCGTATGGATGTCAATGCAGCTGAATTTATTAAGGAATGATTGATTTCACCATATCACAAAATATGTGATATACAACAATCCTTCAAAGGTGCATTTCTTGCTGATGATAGGCACTGAGGATGAAACGAATGATGGAGATATTTAGTGATGGATATCTCTGAACCTTGCCGATATCTACAATCGACACACATAACAAAAAGGAGAAAAAATTGAAAATACTGACAGGGACCGCTCAACTGCTTGTGTTTGTATTAACTGTCCTCATCATAACTCTCAGCATTGGTCTCGGCGGATGTGATGAAGCAATGAATATGATGCCGCCAACTGACGATGACATTCCCGCAGAACCGATTGATTACTATCAACTGGTTGACGAGGGATTGGCAGGAGCCATTCAAAAAATCCTGATATCCGGACGACCTGCGGGAATAGGAATTTTTGACTTTATTGAGGAAGAATTCGGATTTCCGTATAACCAAGAAATTGCAATTCAGCTTGAACAAATTATAAGGGAAGAGAAAGATATGGGACCCGGCGAGAGCATTGATTCTGATATGATGCTGAGGGAATATCTAAAACTTCGTCTTGAGTTTCCGGAAAAGAACTTAGAAGAAATTCTTGATTTGTACCGTGGATCCGTCCGAAACGATGCACTTCCGTTTGTCCGTGTCAACCAACCCACACCGGTAGACGAAGACCCTGAAGATGGACCTCCGCTTGAACTACCAGTGCAGGAAGCAGAAGTGCCACCAGAAATACCAGAGCAACCGGTACGACCTGGTGAGGAGCCGCTCCCCGAATTAGAAGCTTGGTCTCAGGCAACGAATATCGCATTAGGCACAATACGTCTAATGGAACTTCGTGAACTGGAACCTCAGTATAAGTTTGGAGATTCTATCTCAGAAGAAACTGAAGAAGTCTTGGTTGAGAGAACAGGTCTTACATGGGAACAACTGAAGAATCTCACTGACATTTGCCTGGTGGAAAGCGGTGATATCGTCTTTGTAGAGAAATTCAAAAGATTTGTGGCGTTTACTGATGTATTGGCACATTACGTACAACTTACCCTCATACACCCGGAAAAAACTGAAAGTGAAATATTAGATTTGTTCACGGAACGTTGTAAGAGGCGTGAAGTTACTGCGGAAGCTTCGGTGGTTGCAGAGGGTTATTATAGCCCTCAATATCTTGAGGATCTTCAGTGGGAATGGGAACAGACCCTCAATGAAGATGAAGAAAAAGAAGAAGGAGGGGAAGAGGAAGGAGACCACACTGCTCCTCTCCCTGAAGGGTAAACCTTATATACACAAACTTCCCTTCAACATCGTTCACCTGTGCCTTTCCGTTTGAAGGAGATTGAAACAAATCCTGAAAAAAGGAGAGAAGGGACGGCAAACCAAAACGTAATGTCTCCTGAAGAACAAGAATGGTTGAGAAGACAAGGAGACACGCCTTAAGTATCATGCGGGGTGTGCAGTCAGGAGCTGACCGTGAAAGTGCTGCAAGGGATCTTGTCTATATTTACGAGCATCACTTGTGGTACAGAAAAAGATATAGCTATAGCACCACACACCCTTATAATGTTTTCACTTCCCGTTTTCGCAAGGCAGTAGAGTTGTTGGTGGAAAAGCAATGGACAGATCCGTTACATGTAACCACCCAAGTTGAATAAAAAAGTGACTGGAGAGAAAATGGAATGGTTGGTATCGTTGAATAAAAACAACAAGATAAAATGTTATACCCAATTTAACTAAGCCCGAAACTACTAATAGCGTTTAAATTTAGCCAAAGCAGTGCGCAATGCCTTGGGGCTACCGGCGGGCGTATTCCGCTTCTGAAAATTCCCAAAGCGGAACTCGCAAGACTCACACAGTTAGAATATAATAATGATAAGGGCCCCTGGGATACACCTATAAAACAGAAAATAAGTAGCCTAAGAGGACTCGAACATGCCACGCATCTCAGAGAGTTAAGCCTCCGTTGGAACAACCTTTCTGATCTCTCACCTCTTTCGGGTTTGACACAGTTGGTGAATTTAGACCTTAGCTACAATAAAATCATAGATCTCTTACCTCTTGCGGGTTTGACGCAGTTGGCAAAGTTATATCTCTGTGGCAATCCACGTTGGGAAAACCCGATACAACATCCCAACGCGGTATCTTGTTCTTACAAAAACTCCTCACAGTGTTGACTCCGAAAGAAACGGCACTCTTGCCGAACTATCCGAATCCGTTCAACCCGGAAACATGGATACCGTATCAATTAGCAAAACCAGCGGATGTTAGCATATCTATCTATGCTGCAGATGGAAAATTGGTTCGGAGGTTAGACTTAGGGCATCAACTTGTGGGTATCTGAATCTCGGAGCCGTGCGGCGTATTGGGATGGTAAGAACGCGCTCGGTGAACCTGTGGCAAGTGGTGTCTATTTTTATACGCTCACCGCAGGCGAGTTCACTGCCACGCGCAAAATGTTGATACGGAAGTAAGATTTTTGTAAGGGCAAATTTTGATTGTTAAGTTTTCAAGTTTGCCCTACATTTTTTATTTTGGTTATATTTCTGTCAGTTCTGGGGCGTATTCGTCTCGTCTTCTTCAATTGCTTTGGTTTCACGTTCAATTTCATCCATTGTTTCCTGAAAAATTGAATATGCAAGAGCCATTTGGTGTCGTAAATCGCGGAGGTTCTCTTGGAGTTCATTGATCTTGTGAAGTCTTCTTTGAATTTCTCGTTTCTGATAGCGATGTGCAACAAGTTGTGGACGATTCAAATGCAGCCGCTCAATATAAAACACACCTTCAGAAGTCTGTCCAAGGAGTTGAGCGTCTTGCTGTTCAGAGAGATGTTGTGTTAGTTCATCATCAAGCGGATGAAGTAAGCGAATATGAGGGGCGTGGATTTCATGCCAGTACGCGCCTTTATGTTGGTTACAGCGTGGACAACAATAGACGAGATTTTCATCATTTTCGGTTCCGCCATACGCCAGTGGGCGGTGATGATCGATTGTGAGTGTTGCCTCTGTATCTGTTTCGTGGACTCCACAATATCCGCATCTAGCGTTATAACGTTCGCGGACCTGTTCTCGCCTTTGTTCATCCATACAATATTCCATTTCAACGTTCACCGGTGAGTTTCTCTCCAGTGAGCGCGTGGTATTTATCTGCAAGGACAGCACTTTGTGTGCGAAGCTGCATCAGGTATGCACAAGCATCCTCCACGAGTTGTTTCTGGGTAGTAACGATAACTTGTAACTGCGCGATAGTTGCCTCAAGTTCCATCTCTTCCGCAAGCAAACTGTCAATGAACGCTTGATCCCTTTCTATTCCCGGTTTCAATGCTACAGCTTCCTCCGCATCCAGTTCTGCAAAGATAGCATCTAGTTCCTTGCGTTCCTTTTGTGTCAGGGTTCCTTTTGCTTCACGGATTTTTAGTGTGTCTAATCGATGTTGTCGGTTTGTAGCACTCATGTGTCCCTCGGTTTCTTATAAGACTATTCCACGTCAAGTAATATGAAGATTTCAAAGCGAATTTCTTGCGGCTACCATTAATTTCAAAACGACTCTTTATCTTCTCTCAATAAGTCTATCATATATTTTCATTGAAGTCAAGATTTTTCCTGTGAAACGGGTTCACATCACACGACAATCCGTTAGTGTGAGGTTCATCAAAATTTTCTATTCCAGTAGATAAACATGAATCGTCCTATCTTTTGCCCGTGAGAAGGCAGGGAACGTTTTTATCAGGTGTCCGCGTTGGCGTATCCAACTGCGGACGTTTTCATTTCCATCAAAGACATTAAAACTTGCAAGGTCCACAACAAACCATAACCGATCTCTCCCTGAATCTTCCCACGCTTTTTCAAACGCTTCCGGATTGTCTAACAACCCACCGATGTAGACTGGTGTCAATTCTGGAAGATAATATTTACCCATCTCAGGTTCTGAAAGCACCACTTTATCGGTCGGACGTATCTCTGTCCGGATGGCTGCAAATGCCTCTCGCCACTTCGGTCTCCCACCGTTCTCTATCTTGAAATACAGATAATCCTGTGAGAGCAGCGTCACCACTAACACACAAGGGACAAGTATACCGAGTGTTCTGGGAGTCTTGTCTGCTACTATTTTCCATACTTGTTCGCACGCAACGCCTGCAAAAATGAAATAGCCTGCCGTCGTCCAGAACAGATAATAGCCAGCGACGTTCTGAAGCTGCGAGGCGATAAGAAAGAGTATCAGCGGCACGCCAGCGAAACAGACTAAAAAGCGCGTCGATCTGCTAAATGCGGTCGAAGCGGCACCGAAAAAAGCAGTTACGGCTACTGGAACACTCACACCCTGCACAAGCGTTAGGACAATATAGAGCGGACTGCGTTGCCATTCATTGCGTCCCCATCCAGAGAAAAGATAGCCGCGAACCTCTGAAAACGCCAGGGCGAACACCGGTATGGCAAACGGGATAAAGAAGATAAGCAGGTTTAGCCATCGCTTCCGATCTGATTTCTCTAATAGGCAGATGACAGCGTAAACCGCTAACGCTGGAACGATGACAACAGAGAGCGTGTGCGAGAGGATTAGACACAGACAGCAGGCGAGCGCGCCTATCATCAGAGGTGTCGAATCGCGCTTCAGAGACAGATAGAAGCACCACGCTGTCAAGACGGCAAAGAGAAAGGTAAAGACCGGATAACGCGCGTTCTGGCTCCAAAACAGATGCCAACTTGAACATGCCACGAATGCGCTACTGAGCAGTCCGACCTGCCAATTGAAAAGTGTGCGTCCTAATCCGAAAACGGCAGGAATTGAGACGATCCCGACGAGGCACGAAATCAGACGACTCCCCCATTCGCTATTCCCACCGATCAGGATTGATAACTTTACCGCAAGATACGGAATCGGATTTGGAATAGATTGCAAACTGCTGGGCGCGAGGTTTTGTGCGTCTCTGACTGTGAAGACCTCGTCAATCCAAAAACTCCACTGTCCCAAGTTCCAAAAACGGAGGACTGCACTGAACGTCACAATAACGCTCAGCAGCACGATTTGCATCTTTTTTGGGCAATCTTCTGTTGAAAATTTCAGCATTTTTTTAAGAGTTATCGGTTATCAGTTGTCAGTTATCAGTTTTAAGAGTCTTCTCACAGCGAGAATTATCCATTATCTATTATCGGTTAAATGCTTGTGGTGTTTACATTACTGACAATTGAAAGTGAGCGAAGCGAATGCACTGACAACTGATGACTGTTAATTGGCACGCGTTTTGCTTTAACAGAAATAGGTGCATAAGTTGACACTGGTAAAAAACTGCCGTTTGTGCAGGCGAGAAACACTATATCACAAGTTGACACCAGAGTCAAGCGACCAGTTTTTCTATTAAAATTTTCGGATTCGCATCGTTGCACCATAGATGTATATCGCTCAAATTTACGCAATTAGTAAGTGCAATTTAGACGCACATAAAGGAGAATTTACTTTAAATGAAAACGTATACTGTTTGGTTAGTTCGTCTGTTGGTAATGGTTAGTATTTTCGCAATCGGTAGTGTTCCGATGGTTTACGCAGATGCTCACGAAATGGGTGAAGAAGAGATGGCGGAAGAAGAAGCGTCAGGTGCTTCCGGGTGGTTCCGAACCGATACCGATAGTTTAGGAACGCAGATCTGGGTCGGTGCCAGCCACGCGCCAGATTTCCTCGGTGGTATCTCCATTGATACCGATATTTATGTCGTCGGAACGTTCGGCGAATTGGACCTCGGTCTCGGCATTCCTGTTGTTGATAGCGATTCACTCTCACTGAGTTTCCTTCCGATGGTGGGTATCGGTTTTGATTATGCCGCAGCGGATGGTCCCTCTTCCTTGATCGCACCGCAACTGTTTACCTACCTTACTGCAGGCTCTATCTATTTTGAATCGTGGATCCAGGGGTTCTTCAACTCGCCTTTTGATTACGGCGACGATTCGATTTATACGCGCGACTTCATTCTCTATTCGATCAACGATACCATTGCTATCGGTCCGCAAGTAGAAGTGACGATCGGTTTAGGTGATGAAGGTGGACTTAGTAGCATGGTTGTTGGGGGTCGCGCGAATGTCGGTTATGGCGAAAATAATACGCTCGGTGTTTTTGTCGGATTTGAAACGCAAAAAGAGGACGAAGAGACAGGAATTACCGGCAGAATGACTTTCATCCGCACGTGGTAGCAAAATAAGAGATGGTCGATATTATCGCGAACCGAAGGCAATAGTCTTACGGTTCGCGATGAACATCCGAGTTTTCAAAGTAGATTGACGCAAAGGAGAGACTCTAAAAAATGAAGAAAAAGGTTATCATATCCGCTTTTATTCTCACGTGCCTCCTAAGTCTAAACGTTTTCGCCTTAAACGGCTCTGTTGAGGGTGAGAAGGTTTCTGATGCGAAGTATATGGCAGATACCCTATGGGTGCTTGTCGCAGCATTCCTCGTTTTCTTTATGCAGGCAGGTTTCGCCATGGTGGAGTCTGGATTCACCCGTGCTAAGAACGCTGTTAATATCCTCATGAAAAACCTGATGGACTTCTCGATGGGTTCTATCGCATACTGGGCAATCGGTTTCGCGATTATGTTCGGTACTGGAAACGCGTTCATGGGGACGAGTGGATGGTTCGTACCAGCGGATTCCACAGCGTTTGCTTCCTTGGAATGGAGTTCCGTACCAACACACGCCGCATGGCTCTTCCAACTCGTTTTCGCCGCGACTGCCGCAACTATCGTCTCCGGTGCAATGGCAGAACGCACACAGTTTAAAAGTTATCTCATCTATAGTGTCTTCATCACAGGGATCATCTATCCGATTGTTGGACACTGGATTTGGGGTGGCGGTTGGTTGTCAAGCATGGGGATGTCCGATTTCGCAGGTTCAACAGTCGTCCACTCAACCGGTGGCTGGCTTGCGCTAACAGGTGCTATCGTTTTAGGTCCACGTCTTGGCAAATATGATAGTGAAGGGAAACCGAGACCGATTGCCGGACACAATCTCCCGCTTGCTGCGCTCGGTGTCTTTATTTTATGGCTCGGTTGGTTCGGATTCAACCCCGGTAGCCAGATGGGTGCGGATGCTGCCCCAATTGCTGGTATCGCCGTCACTACAAATCTTGCCGCCGCTGCAGGTGCTATTACCGCTATGATTACCGCATGGCTTATCCTCGGTAAACCCGACGCAGGGATGTCTCTCAACGGTGCACTCGCCGGTTTGGTCGCGATTACTGCCGGTTGCGCTTCCGTGGGTCCAAGAGATGCTGCAATTATCGGCGCACTCGGCGGTATTGTCGTTGTTTTGAGTGTGTTATTCTTTGAACGTTTGCGGATTGATGATCCTGTCGGGGCAATCTCTGTTCACGGCACTTGTGGCGCATTAGGGACAATCCTTCTCGGATTTTTCGACAGTTCAAGTGGAGTTTTCTACGGTGGAGGATTCAAACTGCTCGGCGCACAAATCGTCGGTGTCCTCGCTGTTCTCGTCTGGTGTCTCGTTACCGGCTTTATTCTCTTCTACGCAATCAAAGCGATTACAGGTTTACGTGTCACGGAAGAAGAAGAACAAGCAGGACTCGATTACGAGGAGCACGGCGCGAGTGCCTATCCCGACTTTAACGTCTCCGCGATACGTTAACGTATTTGTCCAGTAGCCTTCGCGCTACAAATCTAATAGGGACCACCCACAGGAAGTTTCACTTATATCCCTTGGTTTTACTTCCGGTCTTGTGGGTGCTTCCCTTTTTGCTACTTGAAATTAGTGTTTGATACAATACAAATGTCCTGTTAAATTGAGGGGCAGACAAAGTTGTCTGTCCTTACAGAAACAACAAAGCAAGCAATATCGGCTTGCCAATATTATGGAGGATTCCGATGCAACAACGATGTGCATCACTATTAGCAGGAAAGCGAACTGCTTACACACGAATTGGAACGTTAATTGTCATTCTATTGATTTGTGGGCTACCGAGTTTGGCGATGGCACAAGATGCAGCGACACCTGGGCCTGATTCCGGTAATACCGCATGGATGCTTACCTCAACGGCGCTCGTGCTCTTTATGACGATCCCCGGACTCGCACTCTTCTATGGCGGGCTCGTCCGCGTCCAAAATGTACTCTCTGTTCTCATGCAGTGTTTCGCATTGACAGGGTTGATGACGATCTTATGGATAATATGCGGCTATAGTCTCGCTTTTAATACCGCCGGTATGGAGGCAGGCAAAATTACGCTCGGCTCCTTTGTCGGTGGACTCGGCACTATGTTCTTACGCGGTGTCGGCGTAGACTCGCTAACTGGTGATATCCCCGAGACGGTTTTTATTACCTTCCAGATGACGTTCGCTATTATCACACCTGCATTGATCGCCGGTGCCTTCGCTGAACGGATGAAGTTCTCGGCGATGTTAATCTTTTCTGTCCTATGGTCGATAATCGTATACGCACCGCTCTGCCACATGGCATGGTCGGGCGACGGTTCGCTATTTGGCGATATTATCGGCGCACTCGACTTCGCAGGTGGAAACGTTGTACATATCAACGCAGGAGTCGCTGCACTCGTCGCTGCGATCTTGGTTGGAAAACGGATCGGATACGGTACCACTGCTATGCCACCGCACAGCTTGACGCTTACTGTCGTCGGTGCCTCTATGCTCTGGGTCGGTTGGTTCGGATTCAATGCTGGCAGTGCTGTTGCCGCGGATGGAACTGCTGGGATGGCGATGCTCGTCACGCAAGTCTCAACTGCCACCGCCGCGATTACATGGATGTTTGTTGAATGGGCGGTACACCGGAAACCGAGCGCATTGGGTATTGTGACGGGTGCCGTCGCTGGATTGGTCGCTATCACACCTGCTTCCGGTTCCGTCGGACCCATCGGTGCACTCGTTATCGGTGCTGTTTCTGGGATCGTCTGCTACTGGGGCGCAACCAGCCTGAAGTCGAAGCTCGGTTATGACGATTCGCTTGACGCATTCGGCGTTCACGGTATCGGTGGAATTGTTGGCGCGCTATTGACGGGTGTTTTTGTTGCTGAAGGCTTAGGCGGTAGCGGATTGGCTGAAGGTATGACGATAGGCACGCAGCTCTGGGCGCAGTTCCTGAGCATCATCATTACACTCCTTTGGAGTGGCGTACTCTCGTTTATCATCCTCAAGATCGTTGATGCCACAATCGGCTTACGCGTCGAAGAGGATGAGGAACGGATGGGACTCGACCTCTCACAACACAACGAACGTGGATACAACCTTTCATAGGCAATCCATTTTCCGATTCAGCACGATATTACAATAATCGTGTATGCAAACAAATATCAGGGCGGATCCTCGATGAAGGTCCGCCCTGATATTTTGTTCTAAAAATTTTCGTTGCTTATCCCGATGTTACCTGTCCAACGATCGCTTCGTTGGACCATTTATCTTCTGATATAACCAACTGATCACTCGCGCCGATACTTCTATACACATCGCGAATCCACGCCGCCTCAAACGTATTACCTGTATTGTGGAGGGTTAAGTTTCGTGGCGCGACGAGTGTTCCGGCTGTTCTAAAATCGCCAACTCGACGGATACTCGGTATCGGTAGACGCTCCAAAAATGCATCGTCGCTCCTGTTATCAAACCCATCTGTATCTATAACAACGTTCTTGACATCGGTAAAACCAGCCGCAAGTAGACCCCACAATCCAGCTTCGCCGATCCCAATCAGATTCACCTCTGAGACATCACCTCTACCTGTAAAACAGTGCAGTGCCGTTACAATGTCTTGTACACGGAGTGCTGCAGCGGTACGGTTATAGGTCGTGAAAAAGGAGGTATCTTCCGGTCTCTCATAATCCTGATGTTCACCGACACCAAAGACATCGATGAGCAGCACCTTTCGGTCAGCAGCGAGTAAATCCGTGATGAGGCTTGACGGTTCACCCGTCTCCGTATCAATCAACTTTTCCTTACCCTCTGGATGAACGATCAACACGACCGGATCGTGTCCGACCTGTGGCTCCGGACTAAACAAGATAGCAGGGATCGTATCACCGACACCTTTTCTGCCGATGACGAGATGTTTCGCTGAGAGGTTCGCTTGATAGGTCGTCGGAAACGCACCCTCCGGTTCAACAAGCGTTACATCCGTGATCTTTGGAACCTGCAATCCGAGTGCCTGTTGTAATCCACTTTCCATCTCTTCACGGAAGGTCTGAAGTTCTGTTTCATTCGTCGGTTTCCGATTTTCGAGTGCTTGTTGAGAACGGGATACCCATGCCGGTAGAAACGCTTCCTGCTTCAACGCATGCGATGGCATCTCACGTTCTGAGAAAACCAACAGCGCATCATCCGGCTCAACCTGAAATTCTACCTCTTTAAACGCCGAAACGTCCTCTGCTCCCAAAAACCATTTCGCGAACCAAGCATATACCGCCTCTCGGCTCTCCTTGTTATAGTTATGTTCTGCGTCTACTTGAACCTGATGGACTTTATCTTCCGCATCAAAGTGTTCATAGATACTTCGGATAGCAGGATATTCAACTGTCGGCGTTTTCACCGTCCAATCCCCAGTCGCTGACACGAGCAGAAGCGGACGTGGTGCCATCAACGCGCCGATTTCGAGGTTACTGACATCTAAACGGAGGTTCGGGGCGTTTTCGCAGAGACACCCACCTTGCATCGTCGCAGAGATCATATTGACCGGCGCAGAGACCCTCACGCGTTCGTCTACTGCTGTCAAAATAAAGGTTTGTGTCCCGCCACCAGATGCCCCCGTACAACCGATACGTTTTGCATCTACGTCTGCCAAACTTTGCAAAAAGTCGATGGCGCGGATACCGTTCTGGAGTTGAAGACCCATCGCGCTTAATCCCCAGAGACCTTCGCGCGCACCACCGTAACGATGCTCAATCTGTTTACCACTGTCATTATAGCCGAGCATATCGTAGGAAAAGATAACGTACCCCTGTTTCGCGAAGTTGATACAGCGTCCAGGGATTGAGCCGCGCGCAATACTCTCAAGCCTCCCGCGTCCCCAGTGTCCGTGCGGACTCACGATGCCCGGAAACGGACCCGACTTTCCAAGTGGGCGGTAGAGGTTTCCTGTTGTGAAGAAACCCGGAAACGGTTCAAAGTAGACCTTCTCTACGCTGTAATCTTCGCGTTCAATCTTTCCAAATATCTCAACATTCAATGGCGTCGGTTCGTGTGCGGGTATCAAGCCGTTAGCGACGCGAATCTGTTGGCGTAAGGCATCGGCTTTTTCGAGCCATTCTGCCTTGGTATAACCCGGAAAGGTATAGGGTGTATTGACATCGCGTAGTCCACCCGCGCGTGCGTCGTTTACCCTCCCAGACGGTTCACTAAAAACGTGAGCGAGTTCGTGGTGTTGTTCAGCCATTAGCAATTCCTCCCTTATTGAGATGAATGCGGTTCAGATAAGTGTGTCTGTCGGTTGTCTAATTGTGCACTCTCCTGTTCTGCAGCGAGTTCGATGTTAGGTTGTGTGTCTTCTTCCGTTAGCGGTTCAATAGAAAGCCGACAGCCGAGTGCCTTGAGAATGGTTGCAAAGGTATCAAGATGGGGTGCTTCTTCGCTTGAAAGAATTTTCGACAGGGTTTCCGGTGCTATGGCGGTTCGCTTGGCTATCTCTGCAACGCCACCTTGTGCTTCAACAACATTCCGAAACCCTTTCAGAAAGAAGGACGTGTCACCGTCAATCTGATATTCTTCAAGGGACACGTCAAGATAGCCAATTGCTTCTGCTAAGTCGGCAAGATCTTCCATTAAGATCTCGTGCCATGTTCGATATTTTTGCATCAGTGTGCCTCCTTATGTTTTCGCCAATAGGTTTTTGCGTGTTGAATGTCCTGTACTTGCGATGACTTGTCACCTCCACAAAGTAGAAGCACAGTTGTTCTATCCATCTCACCAAAGTAGACACGGTAACCTGCTCCAAAGTGGACACGGAGTTCAAAAACACCCTCACCAACAGAGCGGCAATCGCCAAAATTACCACCTCCAAGTCGTTCAAGTCGTTTTCGTATTCTATCTCGCGTCCTCTGATCACGAAGTGATCTCAACCATTCCGTGAAAGGTTCCCTGCCATTTTGAGTCCGATAGGCTTGTATTTCTCGTGGATGTGTATTACGCATTAACGATTTCTCCGATCTTTACGATTAGCATAACCTATAGCATGCCCTTTGTCAAATAAAAATGCTTGATTTTTCCGAACTTTTAATGATAGAATAAAATCAAAAAGGATGTGGAACATGAAAATTCTGGTCGTCGGGCAAGGCGGACGTGAACATACACTCGTCTGGAAACTTGCACAGAGCCGACGCGTTGAAACAATCTATTGCACGCCCGGTAATGCCGGCATCGCGCAAATTGCAGAAATTATCCCAATGCCAAAGCGGTTTACCGACTTGGCGGACTGGGCGGAATCGGAACATATCGCGCTAACTGTTGTGGGTCCCGAAGCACCGTTAGCGGAAGGTATCGTTGATGTGTTCAGCGAGCGCGGTCTGAAAGCGTTTGGACCCAATAAACGCGCAGCACGTTTGGAAGCGAGCAAAGATTTCGCCAAACGGCTGATGCTCCAAAACGGAATTCCGACAGCAGAGCACCAGACATTTACGGATGTCGAGGCAGCGATGGCTTATATCGAAGATCAGAATAGACCTGTTTTCGTTAAAGCAAACGGACTCGCTGCAGGCAAAGGTGTTATCCCTGGACGCACTTTCAAAGACGCATTAAAAGCCGTCACAACTATTTTGGTGGATAGGGCATTTGGCGACGCAGGCGATAGCGTCGTGATTGAAGAAGAATTGATCGGTGAAGAAGCCTCTTTTACTGTCCTTACCGACGGCACCTACTGTCTCCCATTCGTCTCTTCACAGGACCATAAAATGTCACACGATGGGGATACCGGCAAAAATACGGGTGGCATGGGCGCATATTCCCCCGCACCTGTTATCACACCAGAACTACACGATTATGTCATGAAGCACGTTGTTTATCCGACGATCAACGGGATGGCGGAGATCGGCAGCCCCTTTAAAGGTGTGCTATACGTCGGACTGATGATTACGGATACCGGACCGAAAGTGCTCGAATTCAACTGTCGCTATGGTGATCCGGAAGCACAGGTACTCTTGCCGCGTCTTAAAAGCGATCTCGTACCACTGCTCATTGCATGTATTGATGGAACACTTGAACAACACGCCGCTGATGTGCAATGGCATGACGAAGCGGCAGCATGTGTCGTCATGGCTTCAGGCGGCTATCCAGATCCATATCAAACAGGCGAGATTATCACCGGTCTTGCGGATGCCGATGCAATTGAAGGCACTAACGTCTTTCATGCCGGCACAGCACAGGACGGCGAAAACATTGTCACGGCTGGTGGTAGAGTACTGGGTGTCACGGCTGTCGCCGACGGATTACACAACGCAATTCAACGCGCCTATCAAGGTGTCTCGGCAATCCACTTTAACAAAGCACATTTTCGGAATGACATCGGACACAGAGCATTGGAAAAATCATAACGACAATTTTAAAAAATGGCACGCACATGACCCCTGAACTCACCTATAAAATCGCCAAGTGTTGTTCCCCACAAGAGGATAATCCGATTACCGGTTATTTCAAGGAGGACGGCACTATAACTGTCCATCACGCCACATGTAACGCAGTGCAAAGTTTACGACCAGAACGGTTATTGGCGGTCGCGTGGGACGAGGTTCGGGCAACTGAGATAGCGGCAGCACCTGCCATACTGGCACCTGAATTCTCTGAACTCGATGAAACCGACTATTTTATACTAAAACACCATCAAGAATTCGGAGTGGACTATTCTATTGTTGTCGCTGAAACTTTAAGGGTTCCACTTGAGGAGATGCACGAGCGACACCGAAAATTAAGGGAACTCGGCGGACTCAAAAGGGTGCAAGGACGTGTCATCCAATATCGAAAAAATATCGTTAAAGGCAAATGGATCAAGCACCGTAATCATACTTACTACGAACTGACACCGGAAGGCGAAACGTGGATCCAGGCTTTTGAGGATCAAAATACCTTGCACGGAACAATTAAAAAAAAATAAAATGTGGAGGGCTTAACCCGTGTTAAATCAACTCACTCGTTGGCGCATTGACGCACAACGGCGTCGGAATCGGATGCGATCTGTCATCTTGCTATCTCTTATTTTGCACATGGTTATCATTATCTTTTACCTGTTCTTCCCATTGAATCAAATTGCCGAGGAGACAACAGACGTTTTTGCGGTTGACCTGCTTAACGACGCAGAAGCACCTAAGAAGCGGAAACAGAGACCGAAACCACCACTCACCAAAAAGGTGTATGATCCGAACCAAAAACTCGCCAGAGATGCAGAAGATAGAAAAATTGAGACCGCTCGGAATAAGATGGATGAAGTCGTCAAACTCAGTCCGCGCGTCGTTCTTGAGGATGTGGAAGTCAACAAAGCACCCTTGAGCGAGGTTATCCCTGATGTCATGACGGATGCCCAATTGCGAGATGCGGAAGCCTCGAACCTCAGTCATCTGATCGCACAACCCGGACGCACTGACGGGCGCGGGGTCGTTACAGGTAGAGTCCGAGCACGGGGCGACGGATCCGGACGATTCCGGGGTGACGGTCAAGGCGGCGGCGATGGACTCCTCGGTGGCGGCGGAAAAAGTGGTATCTCTGACCGACTCGGCATCATCGATTTCCTCAATGAATTCGGAGGTCCCAAAGATGTCGTCTACTGCCTCGATATTACTGCAAGCATGCAAGCCGCCGGAATGGGGAAATTACCGTTAGCGAAAGACTCTCTCAAGGATTCCTTGATGATGTTGGGCAACGATGATACGTTTAACATTGTGGTCTTTTCACATACAGCGAGAGCCATGAGCAAGAGGATGCTTTCAGCGAGTGCAGAAAATATAGATCGTGCTTTCAGGTATCTTAAGGGATTCACGCCAGAGAGTATCCAAAACAATACTGATACTAACGTTCTATCAGCCCTTGAAGCCGCCTTAGAATTTGAACCCTCTGTTGTTGTGATAATAACAGATGGCTTACCACAAGTGGATAGCAATTCCAGTGTGGACATTGAAACAGATACACAGAAAATCCTTGAGAGGGTTCAAGAAAAGAACTTGAGCAGCGCAAGAATTTATGTCGTCGGACTTGAGATTGATCGGAAACGTGCTGCTGGCGCGAAACTGCTTATTTCTCTCGCTGAACAGAACGACGGAAAACTGAAAGTTATTGATGGTGAACAATTACTGGAATTTAAGGAATAGAGGAACGGAAAAGTGAAATCAAACCAAACATCTGCTATAGAGATGATAAAGCAATTTCAACTGGACGGTAAGGTGAGCCTTATCTCCGGCGCGAGTCGCGGTATCGGACTTGCAATGGCGGAAGGTCTTGCCGGTGCTGGTTCTGACCTCGCTATCGTCGGTCGGGAAATTGAGACGTTAACACCCATTGCGGAACGGATTGCCGACGAAACCGGTAGAAAAATCCTGCCGATTCAGGCGGATGTCGGGAACCTCTCAGAAATCGACGCGCTCGTCGCACAGACCGTAGAAACCTTCGGTAGAATCGATATACTCGTCAACAATGCCGGGGTCAATATCCGTAACCCTGCAATGGAATTCACCGAAGCGGATTGGGATTTCGTCACAGATGTCAATCTCAAAGGTGCGTTCTTCCTCGCGAAAGCCTGTGGCAATGTCATGAAAGAACAGCAGTCCGGCAAAGTCATCAACACCTTATCGCTCACCTCAGCTATTGGGCTGCCGACGAGTGTCGCCTATACAGCCGCGAAGGGTGGACTCCTCCAACTCACAAAACTTCTCGCTGTAGAGTGGGCGGAATACAACATTCAGGTGAACGGGATCGCACCCGGCTTCATCAGAACAGAGATGACGGCGCCTGCGCGGGAAGACAGTCGAAACGAATGGATCCTCAATCGGACACCCGCCTATCGGTGGGGTGAACCTGAGGACTTGGCAGGTCTAACGATCTTCTTCGCATCTAACGCTTCTGACTTTGTCACAGGGCAGATGGTCTTCGTTGATGGTGGGTTCATGGCAGGTAGCGATTGGAGGCGACGTGCCTAAAAATGGAAAAAATGAACAGTCCGGAACAAAATGAGAAAGCAGCGGCATTGGAACAAATCGAGCAGCTTCTCCACGAATTCCAACTTGAAGATGTCTCACTCTTTGACCACGATCCGGTTTTGCGGATACAGGTCCCGAATGCCCAATTTGCACTGGCACTCCAATTGCGAGAGACTTTGGTTGAACGGATAAAACCCTTCGGATACCGATTCATCGCGATTGATCTTGATGAATTGTAGGAACAACGCTCGGTATCTAACGATATTGCCGGAAACCAGAATTCTGCACGACGAAAAATTTGATTTTCGTCATACCCTGTGGTATAATTTTAAAGCGAAATTTGTAAATAAATGCTTAATAAAGCTTGACGCTCCTCCGCAAGTACCCGAGGAGACATGGGAGGGCTGAGTTAAAAAAACGGCGCAAAATGTAAGGAAAACAATGCAGAAAACCGGACAAGATATCTCACCAACAAAACACCTTGTCACCACATACCTCAGCGAAATTAAAAGTCAGGTCGATGCCTGTATCTTCGATTTTCTCCCGACTGCCCACGAGCACCCGGATATACATCAGTTGTACCAGATGATGTTAGACTATCCACGTCGCGCCGCAAAAGGGTTGCGTCCTGCGCTTTGTATGCTGATGTGTGAGGCATTCGGTGGAAATCCGGAACGCGCCGTCAATACTGCTGCCTCGCTCGAACTCCTACAGAATTGGCTCCTCATCCACGACGATATTGAAGACGGGTCCGAACTCCGACGCGGCGAACCCTGTCTTCATCAAAAACACGGGATTCCCATGGCGATTAACGTCGGAGACGCACTCCACTGCAAAATGTGGGAGATGCTACACCGAAATACAGAGATTCTTGGACACGAACTCGCTTTTCGTATCTTATCTGAATTTATACAACTCAGTAACCAAGTCGTTGAAGGACAACACATCGAACTGAGTTGGGTCAACGATAATCGGTGGAGTCTCGATGAAGACGACTACTTGACAATGTGCGTCCAGAAGACCGCTTGGTATACTTGTATCACGCCGTGTCGTGTCGGCGCAATCATCGGCGGCGCAAATGAAGCGGAAATAGATGGACTCGTTGAACTCGGTAAAGAACTCGGCATCGCATTCCAGATTCAGGACGATGTCCTTAACCTCATCGGCGATGTCGGTAGATATGGAAAAGAGATCGCTGGGGATATTAGTGAAGGCAAACGCACCCTCGTCCTCATTCACCTTATCAACGCTTGCACGAAGGCAGAAGAACAGCAGGTAATTGACATTATGGCACGTCCCCGGGACGAAAAAACTGAGGCAGAGGTCGAGCATGTACTCCAGTTGATGCGTAAATATGGATCCATCACTTACGCACAGCGGCGTTCTCAAGCACTGTTACAGGAAGCCGCTGGACAATTTAAAGATGGTTATGCCCACCTCCGAGACGGACGGGCAAAGCAGTTGTTTTTAGGACTCATTAATTTTTTTGTTGAACGTGAATATTAAATGGTTGTCAGTTATCAGTTATCAGTCACGTTCTTGTGGCGGGCAGGTCTGTTGTCACTGCTACACATTATCTCTTAACCGAAAACTGAAAAGTTTTTCGCAGAAAAACCGTACTGTTCTCACTGCGAAGCATGACAACTATTAAAAAAAGGAGAATTCAATGAACGATATTTCCTCTGGTAAATTGCGGGGTATCATGAAACTCGCAGATGCGAACGGTCGCTTTAAAATGATGGCGATTGATCAACGCGGCTCCATGGTACAAGCACTCGCAGATGCACTCAACAAGGACAAAGCAGATGTCCAATATGAAGATGTCGCAGCGATCAAAACGCTCATCACTCGGGTCCTGACCCCGAATGCGACCGCTGTTCTCACCGACCCAATTTACGGACACCCCTATTCTATTACCGAGATCCCGCGCGATGTCGCCTTATTATTGGCGTATGAGGAATCCGGTTATGTCAGTGAAGGTGTTGCCGAGAACGAACGCCTCTCGAACCCGATCGAAAACTGGACCATTGGGAAGGCGCAGCGCGCTGGGGCGGATGCTATTAAACTCCTCGCCTACTACCATCCAGATGCCTCCGCTGAAACGCTCGAACACCAGCAGGCTTTTGTTCGCCACGTCGGTGACGAATGCGAAAAGCACGATCTACCTTTCTTGTTGGAATTGGTGAGTTATGCACTTGAAGGCACGACGAAGAGTGCCGCCTTCGCAAAACAGAAACCCGATCTCGTTATCAGGAGTGTCGCGGAGTTCATAGACCCGAGTTACAAGGTTGACATCCTCAAATTAGAATTTCCTGCCGACCTGAAGTATACTGCGGAGTATCAAAACGCCAGTTTTTATGCCGGAGAATCGGCGTATGAACTCGCCGAAGTGAAGGAAGCCTGCCAGAAGTTAGACGAAACGTCAACGTTACCGTGGGTCATTCTCAGTGCGGGGGTGGATATCGAGGAATTTATTGAGAACGTTAACCTCGCAACCGATGCCGGCGCAAGCGGATTCCTCTGCGGGCGTGCTATCTGGAAAGAAGCCGTCAACTACTATCCTGATACGGATGCGGTTAAAAAATTCCTCGAAAATGAGGCGACGACCAATTTCAAGAACGCCAATGCAGCAGCCGAAAACGCACTACCGTGGTTTGAACACCGCCAATTCGGTGGGGCTGGAAATGTTAAGGTCGCTAAACAGTCCGCGACTTGGTATCAAGCCTATTAAATCTATGTGACAGCGCAACTGCTATTTGGATAGTAATGCGCTGTCAATTTTTTCACGGATTTTTCGAGCGATACAGAGGGTGGTTTCCGCAGAAACTTTCTTGCCGATTTCCGCGACCAATACAACCACGCTGTCGTGGACAAAGAGAAAATTGGCACCAGCCTGCCATACCACGTCCCCCAACGCGTGTTCATCTGTCGGGGGCGGTTGATAGATAGAAACACGACCACCGAATTGTGGGATTGTCAATGCTGAAAGCCGTAACCGACCTTCATCTGCCGCTGTGTAGGCTTCATCGTGCGACTCGAAGAACCAGTAATTTATAGCGACCTGCTGTGCCGCTGTCTTGTTTAACCACCATCTATCGCGCCAACCGAATTGCGCAATCGGAGGCTTAGGCGCAGTCGGCGAGTAAATCTCTTGTGCAGAGGCGTGGCGTGCCGCTTCGTCTTTCAGATCGTCTGCTGTAAGTTGGATAGATTCAAGCGTAAGTTTCATAAAAGTATAATAACATCTTTAATGCAAAATTTCAAATTAATTGAGTCTTCAGAAAAAATGAAGGTTTACCGGTCCGAAGCAACTAACAGATAATGAGATTTTTTCGCACGGATCCATTCATAGAAATTGCGAAGTTCCGAGTTCGTTGTACAACCTATAATTGTTGAGGCACATTGACCTGCGCGTCTATCGTGCGGATGAGAAATATGAGAATATTAGCACGGTATATACTCAGAGAGTTTTTTCCACCTTTCATTATAGCACTTATCTGTTTCACCCTCATGCTTGTTTTCAACGACCTGTTCAGGTTAACGAAACTATTTGTGCAGAAAGGGGTCAGTCCGTTATATCTTATTGAGCTGCTGATCTATGTTATGCCGGCGACGTTAGTTCTATCACTGCCGATGGCGGTCTTAGTCGCTATTCTACTCGCGCTCGGAAGGCTCTCGACCGATAACGAAATCACTGCAATGCGATCACACGGCATCGCTTTTCACCAACTGATGTTGCCCCTGTTAGCGATCGCGACCCTACTCAGTCTTGTCGATCTTTTCCTGATAGATTACGCGTTGCCACGCGCAAATCTCGCTTACGGTTCCCTCCAACGAGATATCCGCAGACACAAACCCGCATTCGTTTTAGAAGATGCCACCGTCATGAAGGAGTTGGAAACTGAAGGTAAACTCTGGATGTATGAATCTATGGACGAAAAGAGCGGACGCATGCAGAACGTCAAAATTTGGGATAATATCTGGAGCGGACGACCGCGATTCAGCCATGCGCAAGAAGCCAGTCTCGGATTTCAAGACGGGAGAGCGATGCTCACACTCTACGATGGACGCACCTATGAACCCGCAGCAGGCAATTTAGACCAATTTCGCGTGACACGATTTCAACAACAACGACTCGCCTTACAGTTGACGGAAGACCTTGAACGCAGCGAATTCCAGAACCGAAATCCGCGTTCAATGCGTATTTCGGAACTCAAGGCATTCATCGGAACGTTGAAGTCATCTTTACAAACAACGAAAAACAGAGAGTACACCGTCCGAAGAATCCTCTCTGCTGAGGTCGAATACCATAAAAAATTCTCTATCCCTTTTGCTTGCTTCGCACTCGGATTAGCAGGTATCCCGTTGGGACTCATGGTGAAAAAAGGCGGTAGGATGTTCGGTTTCGGGATCGGGTTAGCCATTATTGTAGTGTACTACCTACTGCTCCAAGTCGGTCAGAACGCAGGTATGAATGGCGTGATGTCACCGGCACTCGCTATGTGGCTCCCGAATATTGTGATCAGTATATTTGGGGGTGCTTTTAACTTCTGGATGATCGCTGAAGGAAAAATTCAGGCTTGGCGCGACCGCGATACGAAACTACCGCTCGTCGTCGGAAGAAAAGCTGAATCCTAATCGAAACAGCACGCCGTCCGCCCAAAATTTTTAATCACACAAGATTTCAGAAATAATTAATGTAGGATGCCCGCCTTGAACATTTTTGACCGATACCTGATTCGCGAATACCTCAAAGCCTTTGTTGTCGGCCTCATATTCTTTATCGCGCTCATTGTCGTCGTCCGACTCTTAGATTACGATCTCAAGAAGTTCGATGATGATATCTCCTACGCAACCGCTGTCAAGATCGTCCTGTTTCAAGCACCGCGTCGGATTATGGAGATGGTCCCGATTGCCGGTTTTGTCGCCGTCTTTTTCACGCTCGGACGGATGGTGAGAAACAGCGAATTCACTGCAATGAAGGCAAGCGGCGTAAGCGTTTATCGACTCCTTGCCCCAATCCTAATTGTTACCCTCATTATCTGTTGTCTCTTCGCTGTTTTCTACAACCGTATCGCATCTCCAGCATATCACCAAGCACATCTCTTACAAAATAAGGTGATGCCAAGACGCGGTCGGAACGTCGTCTTTAAAGGTAAAAACAACCGTATCTTCTATTCACAACGGATCGCATTGGATGCCAAGAAAATTAACCAATTGACGATTTACGAGTATGATGTCGAGAACAGACTTGACCGCATAACATTCGCGAATTCTGCGACTTGGACACCCAACGAATGGGAACTCACCGATGGGTACATTCGCCATTTTGAGAAAGGTATTGAGGTAGATTACGAAACTTTCGATACGCATAGGATTGAACGCCACGAAGACCCCGAACGTTTTATCGGCAGTGAAAAGGATCCAAGAGCAATGACGATCAAGGAACTCCGCGAGCAGATCGCTTATAAACGGGAAGCAGGTCAGATTTCACGGAAAGAACAGGTGAAGTTGTTTCACAAAACGGCGTACCCGTTCGCAGCGGTCGTTGTCGTGATGCTCGGTGCACCGATTGCGATCCGATTCGGCAGGGCAGGATTTTTCGCAGGACTGGTCATCGCATTTTTTCTTTCTTTCATCTATTGGGCACTCTCCTTTGCAACGCTTGAAGGTCTCAGTGAAAACGGTAAGCTCCACCCATTTCTCGCCTGCTGGGGCGCGAATATCCTCTACGCCACCGTCGGGAGCATCATGATCTGGCGTACCCCCAAATAGTTGTCAGTTACAACTTGTAGGGGTTGGGTTACCCAACCCCTACTTTCTTCACCCCGGGGTCCCCACCCGTTACTGGGAAGGGGAGGGGTGATATGTCTATAGAAACGGCCATAGAGAAATGATCTCCTCGAAAATTGGGAACCTCTTTTTCAAAATTCGCAGTTTCACCCCGATCCCGTTTATCGTTGCGTTGCTCTATTTCGCAGAACCGGTACAGCATACAATCGTTATCGGTGCACTGTTTATTGTTATAGGTGAATTTCTCAGGGTATGGGCAGTCGGATACGCCGGTGCATCCACCCGTGCGAGAACCCTCGGTGCTGCCCGAGATCTCGTCACAACGGGTCCCTATAGCTACGTCCGTAACCCACTCTATCTCGGCAATTTTCTGCTCAGTCTCGGAGTCTGCCTTCTATCGAACGTCTATTGGCTTGTAGCAGTGTTGGTTGTCGGTTATTTCTGCCAGTATCTTCCGATTATCGCACTGGAAGAAGCGTATCTGTTAGAGTCTTGTGGTTCACTCTATCGGACGTACCGAAAGCAGGTGCCCCGCTTTGTGCCAAAGTTCCGTCCCTATCCTGAACCGTCTGACCACGATTTCTCTTTCGCACGCGCCCTCAAGAGCGAAAAACGGACGTTGACAGCAATTGTCTGCGTCGTCGGACTGATTTTCGCCAGACAAGCGATCAGTGTGTTGTAAGTATACGCTTCCTGCAGGCGGGGTTTGGAACCCCGCCTTTTGTGAGTGTATAGTGAATTTTGGACTTTACTATAAAACTGAATGCCTGTAACGATGTATCTTTTTTTTCTTAGACGACTACAGTTCGTGATATAATAACATGAAAAAAGGAAGCACAATGACGGATCAATCTGCAAAAAATACTCAGATTTCATGGCAGACGACACAAGGGATTTCAGTTTTTCTGCTTTATATAACGCGTCCAGACATTGAAAGCGTAGTCACCTTAATCTGCCTCACCTGTATGTTAATCTGTTTGGGTATCACCCCGTTATACATTGAAAATAAGCCTGTTTCTGTGTTGATTGCTTCCATGCTCATGATTGCTTTAGGTGGTGGTCTCGGCGGATTAACAATTGGGCAACTGTTGGAAAGACTATTTGCTGAAACCCACACAGAGATAGGCGGGAGTTGGGTAGCAAGTTTTGCGCTGATCAGCACCAGTCTCGGGATTTTAGCATGGGTTCTCATAGTTCTGCGAATATCACCCATAACCCGTCCGCCGCTTGTCGCTGCGATGCTCTTTGGTGTCGCAGGTGCATACTCCTTAATCTACGGTATTTTAACATTAGAGATATATTTTTTCGGAATAACTCGGATAGCGTCAGCGTGGGGAGAAGGGATGGCATATATTTTAAATGGTGGTGCAATACTGGGGTGGACACACCTCGTTATGCGAGAGATTCCTATTAATAAGCGCAAGATGTTGGTGATATGTTCAATGATTGTTGGTGTCGCAACTGTTATGGTTGGAGTTGTTGGTATTCTTGATGCTATATTTTAGATAGGTTCGTCGTACGCTTTTTATACTTGCTGAAATAGGTTTCATTGGTGTAGGACTATGGTATATCTTTGGTGCTGTATTTCCGTACACCCTCCATCTTTTCTACTATCAACTCTGACCCAAAATTTTGATTTCTTTTAGATTATCCACCTTTTTTGCACAAAAGTTACGTCTTTAGATTATCAATCAAAGGAAGGAGTCAGGATGTCTGATCAGTCTGTAAAAAATACTCAGTTTTCGTGGGAGGTAATCAATGGATACCCCCTCGTAGTTCTCCTCGCCTCGGCACTCCTGCCGGGAGCTTTTGGTACGGATGGTGGAATAACGACAGCATTAGGACTGATTTTCATCAGCGCTGCATGGATTAGTTTAGGTATTGTACCTCTGTTTGGTGAAAACAGAACCACATCTGTGTACGTTGCGAGCATTATCGTAATCGCAGTCGGAAGTAGTATTGGCGGATTAGGGGTCGTGACAATTTTAAAAGTTCTGTTCTTTGAGACCAAAACGTCTATGGCAAATGGCGGGGTGCTTGTAGTGATGTCGGTATTAGCAAATTTGGCGGTCTTGATATGGGGTATTGCGATTCTGAAAGCATCGCCTGCGACGCTCTCATTTCATTTGGGTGTAGGTGCCCTTGTTGTCGCAAGTGCATACCCTATCGGCCATGGAGTTGTCTCAATAGTATTGTCAATTATGAACGATGTTCCGCCAATATTCACTCCGGCCGGAAAGGCAATGGCAGCAATTTTGAAGGGTGGTGCGATTGTTGTATGGACACTTTTAATCCCTCGGAAAGTGCTTCAGGGCAAAGTTAGGTTAGTTGTGCCACTTTTTATCGTTTGTGGAATAGGATTCATCGGTTTGGGACTGTGGTATATTATAGAGGCAATATAGAAACAATATTTTCATTATTGTGATTATGGATGTTGTGTTCATCGGATTCGGAATCGCTCTGACTGTGGTCCCAATACCGCATTAGGGCAGAAGTTGGTGGTGATCATAAAACTCGGAACATGAACGGAGTCTAAAATGCAAGCGAGTTCTGAAGCGAAAATCAAGCGGTTGCGCTATATTAGCGGTTCAGTCCTGATTTTAGCGGGAAGCGTCATGTGTATTGTAAGTGTTTGTAGTGCATACGCTTATTTAGACCACAATTTCGCAAAGTTAAGATAAGGTTTGTCGTTGAAATTCCATAGGTGTCAAATACCCTAACGCCGAATGTGGGCGTTTCTGATGATACACCTGTGTGATAAAATGTCCGATGCGATCTCTCGCCTCGGTGATGGTTTGATACTCATTGATGTCAACTTCTTCCTCTTTGAGGGTGCGGATGAGTCTTTCAGCATATCCGTTCTCCCAAGGCCGTCCGCGCCGGGCAACGGAAATCTCAACGCCATGTGCTTGGAGCATGGCAACATAAGTTTTTGAAAGATACTGCACGCCTTGATCGGAATGATGTATCTTACAGACGCTGTGGCAGAACGCTTCTTCAAGCGGTTTGAGCGTCAGAGATTGACTCAAGTGTGGACCGAGTTGCCAAGCTTTGATCATTCGGGTGAAAACATCCATCAGCACTGCGAGGTAGATGAAGCGTCCCTTGAGACGGACATAAGTCATATCTGCCACCCAGACCTGATCTTCACGAGAGACCTCAACGTTTTCGATCAGGTTGCGCCAAGGTTTCTCGCCTTGAAGCGACTGTGTTGTTCGACACGCACGCTTGACAGAGACCAAGAGATGGTTCTCTTTCATCAACCGAGCGACACGCCGGGTGCCAACAGTGTATCCTTGACGCTGTAGCATCTCGGTGATACGCCTATACCCGTATCTCGGATACGCACCCGCGAGTTTCTCTATTTCAGCGAGTAAAACCGCTTCGGAGGGCGACTCGCTGGGTTGATAATAGAAACTGCTCCGGTTGACTTCGAGGATTTGACAAATATCGCGCACGGAATGCTCCTGTCGCAATGCCAAAATGTGGCATCGCTTCTCAGCTAATGTAAGTCCAGCTCCGTCAATAGTTTTTTTTCGATGTCTAAGGCAACTGCCATTCTACCAACGAGCTGCTCAAGATGGGCGATACGTTTCTCAGCATCGCTGGACTGCTTATCAGTAGACTCAAATAGGGAGGCGGCATTTTCAAGGAGGTGTCGCTTCCACTCTGAGAGTTGATTTTCGTTGAGATTGTGTCGGCGACACACTTCTGCTTGCGAACTGACACCGCTGAGGACTTCAAAGACAAGTTCCGCTTTAAACTCAGGGGTGAATCTTCTGCGTTTGGCCATGAGATACTCCTTTCAATTGAGATTGTCATTATAGCACAATCTTCCTTTAGGGAGTGGTCTAAAAAACCGCGTGCAGTACAGTTATTGATAGAGACTTTGGACAGCTTCCTTTACCAATCGGATTGATCTTAGTAGGTCTCCTTAACGTATTGCCGTGTCCGGTCATTGTCAAAGTCATTGGTGCCAGCATAGCGATATTTGGAGGCGCGTTTGTTGTCGGATATAACTTGGTGCGTCTTATATTATGATGAGGGACTAACAATGAAAAATAAAACGTCAACGGTAAAACTCTCCCGACAGATGACTCTGCTCATCGTTCTCATCGGATTAATCGGATTTTTTAGCGGTGTATTTGTCGGGCTGCTGCCCTGCCGACACTGCGAAAAACCTGTCCTACAAGTAGGCGAGTATAAGGTTTTCGGTGAACACCGCATTTATTGTCCCCAACGTGATAAATAGTAAGCCTATTTTTTCCATCGCGAAGTTTTCAATTCCCTTCCATTAATTCTCAGATCATGTATAATGTGACTCAAATGGTTATGTAAGATTTAGCCAACAATAAACCACTTGAAATACGCCGCTTTCACAAACAGCAGGAGTAGACAACCTCATGAAAAAGATATTTTTTTCGCTCATGATCCCCTCTGTTCTCCTTGTATTGCTTGTTCTACCTGTTCATCTCGCTGCAGCACGGTCATTTAACAACGATTTCGAGACAGGTGATCTGACGGATTGGGAGAAAGATGGAGAGGCATTCGATTTCCAACCCACTTGGGGTGATAACCCGACAGCACGGAACCGCGGGCAGCCTTCACAGCATCAGGGAGATTGGTGGTTAGGATTATATGAAAAATACCAAGGTCCAGACATAGGAAAGAAAGATGGACAAAACCCAGGTGGCACGCAAGGCGACGGACCACAAGGCACCCTCACATCCATCGAGTTCACAATTATTGGTGAATCAATGAATTTCCTCATCGGTGGCGGCAACCATGCTTGGGATGTAGCTCCCGCACCGTGCTGCGTCAACCTCGAAATCAATGGTAAAGTTGAACGGACAGCAACCGGCAACGCCACTGAAACGATGAGCCGTAAAGAGTGGGATGTCTCTGATTTGAAAGGCAAAACCGCTCAGCTTGTTGTTATTGATAATAACAGCGGTGGATGGGGACACCCGAACTTCGACGATGTACACCAAGCCGATTCAAAAGGTGAAAATATTCCTTGGGATCGCGTACTCGCTGTTGATGCGCGCGGAAAACTGGCTGTCTCTTGGGCACAGATGAAAAAGTATTATTAAGCAACACGTCCTAATCCTCATTGCAGGCGGGGTTTGTAACCCCGCTTTTATAGATGTGTCTTTAACTATATCTGTGCCAGTCCGGCTCGTTCGCGAAAACGGTTGAACGTTTTCAGAATCCCTTGTTCCATCGTGTACGCAGGTGTAAATCCCATCTCTTCCGCAATAGCCGTTGCGTCATAATCCCACGAGATTCCAAACACCCCCGGTTCCAGTGTAATTTCTGCGTCCGGCACTAAAGTTTTCAGGTACGCCACACCCTCTTTGACAGGACGGATGCCGCCTTTAACGTTAAAAACACGGGTCTTCGTCGTCGGACAGGTACACGCCATCACAATTGAATGCGAAACATCTTCCACATACTGCCAATCTACCGCGTCATCACCGAACGGGCAGACGTGTGGTTCGCCCAACGCGACCGCCTCAATCATTTGCGTGGTAAACGAGCTCATTCCGCGCGTCCTACCGACACCGTAGACTGCAGTAAACCGAAGTCCGATTGAGTCAACGCCATAAGCATCGAAATAGTGTGTCGCGTATTTCTCGTTGAGTGATTTACACGCGCCATAGATAAATTTAGGGTAGTGTGGCGCGTCGTTGAGAATTTGTGCGTGATTGTAGTCCTCCGGCGAACCGAAAACAGCGACGCTACTTGCCCAAACAACGCGCTGAAGTTTGAAAATGCGCGCCGCCTCCAGGACGTTAATTGTTCCCTCACAGACGATTTTCAATGCCTGAGGTGGATTCGCATTACACGCCGGAACCTGCCATGAGGCGAGGTGGATAACCCTATCAATGTCGTATTCTTGGATAGTCCGTAAGACGTGCGGTAGGTCGGTAATATCACCTTGCACGAAGGTGAACCCTTCAATCTGTTCGTCCGTGAGCACCATTTTCGGAATGGTCAGGTCGTAAGCAAAATCGTAAACGACTACCTTTTCACCAGCAGCCAACAGGTCGCGGATGACGTAAGTACCGATGCATCCCATGCCACCGGTGAGCAGATATGCCATAATCTTTTTTCTCCTCTTCAAACGGCGCGATGACACAACCGCGCCGTTGTACTATCGGAACAGGTACTAACTCGTTTCGAGAGGGGCATCAACATTCACAAGAATATCGTTACCCTCCACTTTCACTGGATAGGTGGGTAGACTTTCCTCGCCTGGCCACACACATTCACCCGTCGTCACATCAAATTCCCACATGTGGAGTGGGCACGTAACACAATTATTGTCTAAGAAGCCGTAACTGAGAACCCCACCGAGGTGTGGGCAGATATTGTTCATGGCGTAATACTGACCCTTAACGTTGTAAATACCGATGAAAACACCATCAACCTTTACACCGATACATCTTCCCGGTTGAATCTGATCGGTCGTCGCGGCTTTGATAAATTGTGACATAATTCTCCGTTTTTTCGCTCCTTTGCGAATATAAGATTAAAATCGCATCGAAAAACGTTGCTGCGATTTGCTAATTGATGTCATTATTTCTGAAAAATGTGGTCTCGGAACGGACACGGACCATTACCTTGCCCTGACTTTGCCTTCACCGCGTGGGTCCGTGGCACCGTCGTGATGACTGCCATCTTCCGAAACACGCACACCGTGTCCAGGACCGCCGATACCGGCACTCGCCGTGATCTCATGCCCGAGTTCCCGCAAACCCGCGTGAATCTCTTCACCTGCGCGCGATTCGACTTGGATCGGTTCAGCACCATCGCTGTGGAAGCGCGGCGCATCTAACGCCTGATGCATTGACGATTGCAAGTCTATAAGGCTAACGCTAATATTCAACTGATTGTTCGGGATAGTCCTACCGCCGGGAATACCATAGGTAGCGAAGGGATTTCCATCGCGTGTCGCCATGAAGGGTGCCATGTTATGGAGTGGACGCTTACAAGGTCCGACAGAATTCGCAAGTCCTGGTCGCGGATCAAAACGTCCGACACCGTGTCCGAAGAGCAATCCTGTCCCCGGGACGGTCACCATTGAGCCGAAGCCACCACCGTGTGTCTGCGTCAGGGATACCATGTTTCCTTCCGCATCTGCAGTCGAGATATGGCTCGTGCAATTCATCGGTTCGTAATAGACAACCTCTCCCGGCTGTGGTGCCTTAAGTCCGGCATTCAGTTTTTCACGCAGTGAAGCCGTAAAGTCATCTGAGAGTTCTGCGTCGATGTCTATGTCAACGACTGTTGGATCACCGAATCGACGGAGCCTTTCGGGCCAGCAGACCTTCATCGCTTCAGCGAAGAGGTGGAACCTTTCAGTGATGGGCATCTCTGCCACATCAAACGCCTCTACTAACCGGAGCATCTGTAAAGTCGTCAATCCACCCGCACCGAGCGGTGCTGTATAGACTGAGTAGCCTCGATACTGAATCTCATAAGGTTCTGTAATAAATGGACGGTAATTTTTCAAGTCCTCAACGGTTAAGCATCCGCCTAATTCTTGAATGTGGTTTGCGATTGTTTCGGCGATCGCACCTTCATAGAACGCTTCGCGTCCGCCTTCCGCGACCGCTTCTAAGGTTCGAGCGAGTTCAGGATTTGTTAGTGTCTCGCCTTTCTTCGGCGGATCACCGTTTTTAAGGAAAACACGTGCGGTCTCAGGAAAGTCCCGTTTCCATCGTTCTGCGTTCCCTGCCATTCCGCCGCGATTCGCGGTGTTCGGTGCGTAACCGTAGCGTGCGGAATTAATAGCCGGTCGGAGCACATCGCTGAGCGGTAACGTCCCGAATTCCGCCAACGTTAAACACAAGCCTGCGACGACTCCAGGCACTCCGATAGATAACGGACCGTGAACATTTACACGTCCCGGCACACGGTAACCAGCGGGAACGTCCGGCGCATTTTCAATCGTGAACATGTCTTCGGAAGCGGCCGCCGGTGCCGCAGCGTTATAGTCTATCGCAATCACATCTCGCGTCTTCTTCCGGTAGATCAGCACACAACCGCCATACCCCGCGATACCGTTATGTGAGGGTTCCACGACCCCTTCCGCAAACGCAGCGGCAACGGCGGCATCAATAGCATTCCCGCCCGCAACAAGCATCTCGAACCCTGCTTGCGCGGTCCGAGGATGCGGACCTGCCACAGTACCATAATCTCTTTTGTATAAAGTCACCCGTTACTCCTTTCACTTAAGACTCATACACAAATTCTAAAGTTTTTTTACAGAATTGTCAAGTATTTCAAGCATTTAAGGATTTCTGTTCAATTTTTCGAGGAATCATGATACAATTTGGAGTCTGGCATTTTCAAGTACCAATCAATAAAAAAGGAGATACCATGAACAATCAAGTGACTTCCCCCGAAACCTTCTTTGGATTCCAACTTGGCTGTGACCGTAAGATCGCCGCTTGGGATAAAATCGTTGCGTACCTGCGGTTGTTAGAGCAGGAGAGCGACTGCCTACAAGTCATTGATATGGGGTCTTCCACAGAGGGGAACCCGTTTCTGTTAGCCTTCATCTCATCGCCACAAAATCTAGCGAATTTAACGCGTTTGCAAGCCGTCAACGCCGAAATAAGCGATACCCGAGGACTCTCGGAGGACGCTGCGAAGGCCCTGATTAGCGAGGGGAAGGTAGTCGTCTGTCAGTCAATGGGCCTTCACGCCACGGAGATCGGGAGCACGCAGATGGCATCGGAACTCACCTACGATTTGATAACCAGAACGGACGCGGAAACCCAACGCATTCTCGATAACGTGATTTTCCTGATGTTCCCGTGCCTGAACCCGGACGGTCTAATCATGACGACAGATTGGTACAACAAATATCTTGATACCGAATACGAGGGCTGTAATCTTCCCTGGCTTTATCACAAATATGCTGGGCATGACAACAACCGTGATGCCTTTATGTTGAATTTGGTCGAGTCACAATACGTCGCACGGATTCTGTTTCAGGAGTGGCATCCACAAGTGTTCCAAGACCACCACGAGATGGGGAGTTACGGGGCACGCCTGTACGTCGCACCTTACTGTGAACCGATTCACCCGCATGCTGACCCGCTCGTCTGGCGGGAAATAAATTGGTACGGGGCGCACATGGCATATAGGCTGGAGGAGGCGGGTAAGACAGGTGTCCTGAATGCCGCGCAATTTCCAGCGTGGAGCCATCTCGGTTTCCACTGGCTGGGGAATTATCACAATATCGCCAGCATCCTGACCGAATCTGCACACACCAAGTTGGCGACACCCTTGTATATCCATAAGGGGCAATTAAAATCCCAAGGTGGGTCACTCAGAGGATTTCCGCATTATAAACCTCAGACGAATTTTCCGCACCCGTGGCTGGGCGGTTGGTGGCGGTTACGCGACATTGTCGAGCAACAGAAGATTGCAGCGTGGGGCTTGCTTGATTTAGCCGCACGGCACAAGGATACTATCCTGTTGAACGCATATCTGAAAGCGAAGCGGCAGACAGCGCGTGGCGCGACAGGTACGCCGAGCGCATATCTCATCCGTCCGATACAGCATGATGCTTTGACCGTCATGGATTTGATTAATAAGTTGCTCGCCCAAGGCATTGACATCCAGAAAGCAACGCAAGCCTTTACTGTCAATGACTTGACCTATCCAGCGGGGACATACGCCATTTTCCTCAATCAGCCGAAAATGGCAGTCATCAAAACTCTACTTGGACAGACCTTTTTCCCGGATGATGCTTGGACGCGCACACCGGACGGTACACCCAATCGTCCGTATGATACGGCGACGGACACAATCGCTGAGTTTATGGGTGTTAATGTCGAACCTGTCAATAATTTGACGTGTGATGATGCTATTTTCACTCTGCTCACGACTCCGGAGCAGCCCACAGGGCGATTGGTTGGTGAATCAGAATTTGGTTATATCTTTGATGGGCGACTCAATGAAAGTTTCAGGCTTGTCAATCAGTTACTGGCGCGAGACCTCCAAGTCATACGGACTGATGAAACCATCGAAGTCGGCGATACGCAATTTCCAGCGGGGGCGTTCGTCGTACGCGCTGAATCAAAAGAGGTACTTGAGGAATTCACGCTCGATTCCGGGATTGCGTTCTATGCTTTAGAACAGGCACTTTCAGTTCGCTGGCATGAAGTTCAAAAACCGCGCCTCGGTATGTACCAGAGATACCACGGGGGCAATATGGACGAAGGTTGGACGCGACTCGTACTCGAACAGTTTGGATTCCCCTATCAGACGTTGAAAGATGATGACATCACCGGCGGCGACCTAAGTCAGCGACTTGATGTTTTCATACTCCCCAGCGACACGACTGATAGGATCGTCGGCAAAGCGGAAAAGGGCGAAACTGACGAAGATGAATCCAAGGAATTCAACGTTCCACCAGCGTACCGGAGTGGCATCGGTAAGGAAGGGGTCAAGGCGATTAAGCAGTTCGTTAAGGACGGTGGAACGCTCCTTGCCCTTAATAGCGCGTGTGAGTTTGCGATTGAGACATTGGATTTGCAGGTCAGAAATACCCTTAAAGGGAAGTCGTCAAAGGTGTTCTTTTGTCCCGGCTCGACACTGAAAGTGGCTGTTGACACAAATCACCCGTTCGGGTACGGCATGCCTGATGAAGCTCTCATACTGTTCTGGGATAGTCCGGCATTTGAAATTCAACACTCACGCTTCAGCGAAAGATATGAACTCATTGTTCAATATCCGGAAAAAGCTATCTTGCAAAGTGGCTGGCTTATAGGTGAAGACCAACTCGCGGAACAGGCGGCAATGGTCTCGGCGCAATACGGGGCAGGACGCGTCATACTTTTTGGATTTCGACCGCAGTTCCGTGCACAAACCCGCGGGACGTTTAAGTTGTTTTTTAATGCCCTGCTTGGTTAGGTCCGAATACTATTCCTGCATGAACGGTTCTGGAGTTTTATTTGACTTGCCGTCCTAAACCGTGTATAATACAAGGTAGTATATTTTAACGCTATATGTTAGCACGCAAAAATTGAGGGATGCGAAACCATGATGTCTCAGCGTAGGCAATCGCGTATCGTCGCGATACAAATACTATATCAGATTCAACTAACCACTACACCTATGTCGTCTGTCATAGAACAGTTTTGGCGGAGCCAAGCGACATCTGTGAAACTCCGTCCGTTCGCAACACAACTCGTTGAAGGCACCGCTGAACACTTAGCAGTGATTGATGACCTACTTCAGAATACTTCTAAAAATTGGAAACTCCACCGGATGCCTATCGTTGATCTCGCAATCCTACGGTGTGCAACTTACGAAATCCTCTTTGTCGATGATATAGATCCAGCGACCTCAATCAACGAGGCTATTGAGATTGCCAAATCTTACAGCACTCCAGATTCCCCGAAATTTATTAACGGCGTTTTGGACAATATCCGAAAAAAGTCCGCAGCACCGATACCGGAACACGTCACCCTTGAGAAAAATCAATTATCCCTCTAAAAACACAGCAAATGGTTAACCTGAATAAATTAACACTTTGCCTTCTCTTCCTAATTCCGATGCATTTAAATGCTGCGCCGGAATTCAAATTTGTTAACGAATTCGGACGGAAAGGAGAAGGTGAGGCACAATTCGCAGAAACCGTCTTCATGGCGTTCGGAGCCGATGGTGCCGTCTACATAACGGACACAGATAACTTCCGAATCCAGAAGTTCAATGAAAACGGGGCGTTTCTATTTGACATCCAAATGCAGGCGGACAGTACTTTTCGGTTTATTAATCCTACGGCTATTGCTGTCGGCACAGATGGTAGTATCTATGTCATGGATTGGATGTTCGCTCAGGTTTCTGACTTAAACGTTGGTGCGAAGGTCTTTAACTACGGTCCGTGCGTCCATAAATTTGATGCCCAAGGCGCGTTTGTCGCGAGTTACCCGATCCAGGATTTCAGCCAACGGATAGCACCGCTTGAAGCTGCTGCACCCGGTTTAGATGCTGAGGGTAATTATGCACTCATTATCCCACAAGGCGACACAAAACGCGAATTTCTTTTAACAGTAGATACAGACGGAAACCTCTACGTCTGCGATGGCGGAACGATCTATAGACTCACTCCAGAAGGTGAACCGGTTGCACACTACGCACTCGCACAACCTGGAACAGGTCGGCTCGTACATCCGGTAGATATGACCGTAGATAAACACGGAAATCTCTACGTCGTTGATGAAAAAGGACATCGCGTGCTGAAGTATAGTACCGATGGAGAGTTTTTAAGCACTTTCGGTGAATATGGCGATAGCGGCGGGCAATTTATCGCACCGTTTCGGATTGCAGCGTTAGCGGATGGAACGCTCCTTGTCGCTGACACGGCGAAGTACCTAAAAGATTTCGCGTCTACCCTTCCGAAACGACTCGACGACCCCACACGACGCTATGATGGCGGGACGCAACTTTTCCGTTACAGGCTACGACGCATCCAACGGTTCACTACAGACGGTGCCTATACACAGAAACTGCTGGTTCCATTCCGACGAGAGGTAGAAACCGATGTCGCGCTACACCTCAAAGGTATTGACAGCAGCGGGAATCTCTACTATCTTAATCCAACAGAATTGGTCTTTAGAAAATACGCGCCGACCACGCCGTTGATCTCCTCCATGTTCCAGACAGAACTCAAACTCCGCTATACGCGCGATCTGCACGACATCGAGATAGACAATCAGGACGATTTGGATGCCGACCTCTACACCAAATCCGATTTTGATGAGCAGATTGTTCAGGATACGGCATACGCAAATCTGATCTTCTCTTATGATCTAAACGAATCGCTCCGTCTCGCGCTCTCCAATCGGCTTACTTACGTCCACATGACCGATACCAGTTACTATCGAGCAAGGGAGTTTGAGGATTTTCGTGGCAGTTTCAACCAAGACGATAGGGCAACAGAAAATTCTTGGGATGATCGGATCCAAATCGACTTCACATGGATACGCGACCATAGCCTCTACAATTATCGTGAGGCACGCGCGTTTGTATACTTTAACGTCATACGCCTCGATTTTGTCAGTGATGCACTCAATCCCGCTAACGCCAGGCTTTTCGATTTTTACGCAGACCTCTCCGATTGGGGCGCGGGTCTCCATTACGACTTGCGTCGGAACTTCCGATTGAATTTTGAAATCACGCACTTTTTCGGTGAGAACAGATACACCTACATTGACGAGACGAATGTCCTTTACGCAACCGGGTTTCAGGAAGCGAATTTCATACGTGCCGCTTTATCCATAAATGGAATCTTTTAAAACACTTGCAATATATTCCGAAATTAGATATTATCGGATTTGAAATCCTTTTGGAGAGGCTTCAAAAGTACCTGAGCAAACCGGAAGGAGGTTTCAGCTACTGAAATCTATCGTGGCCAAGTACGTAAACGTTAGTACTTAATAGGAGGCATCAACATGGCAACTTTTGGGACAGGCGATTATCAATATGAAGTCGTAGAAGGGTGGGGTATGATTCCCCAACTCGGTCTCGTTTCCGGTGTGGCGTGCGACTCCAATGACCGCGTCTATGTCTACAACCGCAGCCCACAACCCGCCATGCTCGTTTTCGAGGCGGATGGCACATTTGTCACCGAGTGGGGTAAAGACATCTTCAAGAAACCGCACGGCATCTGGATAAGTCCAGATGATGAAATCTACACCACAGATACTATTGATCACACCGTGCGAAAATTTTCGCTCGATGGTGAACTCTTGCAGACATTCGGTACTGTCGATCAGCCAGGTCCACCGGGAGGTCCCTTTAATGAACCGACGCGTGTTGTTCTCTCTACTTCGGGCGAGATGTACGTCTCTGATGGCTACGGACAGTCGCGGGTACACCGAATGACCGCCGACGGTGAAGTGATCGTTTCGTGGGGTGCACCGGGAACGGGTCCCGGCGAATTTAATCTACCACACGATGTTACTGTAGACCATAACGATCGCGTCTATATTCTTGATCGCGGGAACCTCCGCTGTCAGATTTTTAATAACAACGGTGAATATTTAACCGAGTGGACAGACCTCCGATCCCCGAATGATCTTTTCATTGATAGCGACAACATCATTCATATCGCCGAAGGTGGACAACGTATCAGTATCATGACGCTCGATGGTGAAGTCATCGGACGATGGGGTGAGAAGGGAGATGCACCCGGGCAGTTCAGCGATTCACCACACGGTATTTGGATTGATTCAAACGGAGACATCTATGTCAGCGAAGTCATTGCGGATAGACGTTTCCAAAAATTCGCAAGGATTTAATTAGTTTTGAAGAAACCTTATCTCTATTTTAGCAGCGCAGCTTACAAGCGCATATTGCAAATAACAGTCGTTTTTATCGGTGTTGTCGCGTGTGCTCTGGTATTCGCTGATGAAGGACATGAGCATTCAGGCGACCGGATAAAAGAGTTGATAAACCGACCTCTGACGCTTCAATTGGCGATTGCTGGGCTTGTCATCTCATTCGTGCTTGGTGGTTTACACGCATTGACACCGGGGCACGGGAAAGCCATTGTCGCTGCCTACCTCGTCGGCTCCAAAGGTCGCGTAGTTGACGCAGTTTTTCTTGGGCTGGTTGTTACCTTTACACATACCTTCAGCGTCATAGCACTCGGAGTCGTCATGCTCGTAGCACAGGAATTTGCGCCAGAGGATATCGTCCCGTGGTTAAGTCTGTTTTCTGGGGTTTTAATTGTCGGTATTGGCGCGTGGCTCCTCGCGAAAAATATGAAGCAGTATTACAGTGGTGCTGCACAAAGCCATGCACATGGACATCACCATCCGCACGATCATTCACACGACCACGATCATTCACACGACCACGATCATGACCACCCGCATGCAGACGACCACGATCACGGACACGATGATTCTCATGACCATTCGCATGACGACGACCACGGACATTCACACGATCACACCCTGACACACAGTCATGGTGGACGGACGCATAGCCACGCGCCTCCAGAGCGAACAGGATTTTGGGGGTTGCTATCGCTCGGTATCTCTGGTGGTATTGTTCCGTGCGTCGATGCACTCATCGGACTCCTGTTCGCGATTAGTCTTGGTAAACTTGTATGGGGTCTAATTATCCTATGTGCTTTCTCATTAGGACTTGCCGCCGTGTTGGTCGCTATCGGTATTCTGATGGTACTGGCAAAACCGGTAATTGAGCGGTTCACAGGCGAAGGTGTCTGGCTACAACGTCTACCGATGATCAGTGCAGCTGTCGTCATCCTACTCGGTGCCCTGTTAGTCTTCAAGGCATTTAGCACTTTATAAACCCCCAAATTCTAATTCATCCCCAAGCCCGGTAGGTGCTGTTTGATGAAGTTTAAGAAAATAAATCGGTAATTCTATAGCGTATTTTGGCACCTATCGAATTTGAGGAAAAAACTTGTCTTAACTTTACGGAATTTCGGACCTAATTAGCGTTGGCACTTCAAGCCCTGTTTTAATAGTCTTTTTTCACATACGGACAGATTTTTTAGACCTCGCCTTTTTTCAAGTATCTCATTTTGCCTTGACAAAGCGGAGCAAAAAATTGGACAATTGTTATAAGAGTTGAGGGGAGGTTGCCGCCGCCCCATAGGTGTCAATTAAGTCAAATTCAATCCGCCCAGGCTAGATGATTTTCAAGTCCTGTAGGTTGGGTTGAACGGCGTTGAGAAGTTGCATATTGATAGACCAAAAACACCTGAAGGTCAATAGACTGCCATATCTATTCAAGAACGGAGTGAAACCCAACTTTACACTAGTAGTCTGTCACATCTAAAGTGATGGATATAATTTGTTGAGTTTGATACGTGCGTCATCCGTGGTAAATTGCCACTTCACAGTCACAGATTGCTCATTTCTTTGAGTTTGCCATGTCTGGATCTCATGTTTTAGAGCGTCTTGGTCGGCTATCCTTCTTGAAAGACATTGCCGAGACAGCACGGAGAGTTCAATCTCCGCCATGTTCAGCCAACTCCCATGCTTGGGTGTATAGTGAAACGTAATCTTTTCAGCAATACGCCGAGCTTCATCAGGCGGAAAAGCTTTATACAACGAAGACGGCTTATGCGTATTCAGATTGTCGCAAACAAGCATAATCTTTGCCGCATCTCGGAAATGTACATCTACTAAATCTCTACAGATATGAGCGAAATCTATACTTGTTCGTTGGTCGGTGACTTCAACATGTCGAAACCCCAAAAGAGGTGCGAAAATCATGAATAGATTGCTAACACCATTGCGTTTGTATTCAGCATCATATCGACGCGGTGAACCTTCAACGATGCCCAGGGGCTGCCGAACTTCTTGAATGTGTTGTTTACTCGTTTCATCGACACAAACCAAAGGATATGCGATAGTTTCGGGACGCTGATAAAGGTCTAAGACGTTTTCCATCGCAGCGACGAACTCTGCCGAGGCTTTCGGTGGAATACACCATTGCTGTTTTAGCCAAGGTCTAAGTTCGTTTTTTTTAGCGTGCGTCTTATCGTTTCATGAGAAACGCTTGAAAAATGGTGGAGTTCCACCATTTTATCAGCTAATAAACGCAGCGTCCATCTTGAGAAACCCTCCGGCGGTGGTGAACAAACTAAAGCGATCAGATGTGCTTCTTTTTCGCCATCAAACTTTTTCGGTCTTGATGGCTTTGAACGCTTTTTAGGTGTCAGTGCAGCTGTGAGTCCCTCAAGCACGAAGGTTTTACGAGTTCTTTGAATAGTAGGTAGGGAGACTTCAACAGCTTCTTTTATGTCTTTATCAGGATAGGCGGGCCCAAACTCGCCTTCATCGGCTTTCAATAAGATACGGCTCCGGGTCAGTTTTCGTGCCGACTCAGTGCCAGAAGTGATCAACTCAAGGAGATAATCGCGTTGGCTCTGGTCAAGTATAACGGGATATTGTTTCGCTGGCATAAGAGACTCCAAGTTATCAGGTTTATGGACTTGAGTCTAAGGATACCAGATTTTAGATTAACTATCAAACTAATTATGACAGACTACTAGGTTCAATATGTTGTGTAGCTGCTTGGATGTTATTGAGGACACGGACTGTTGCTTAGATGCTTTCCTTACGACAGACCTTGATCACTTTGATGATAAAGACCAACACCTTGCTGATGGTAATAAATACATGTATATTTATGGTACTTTGCAAGCGTTATATCTGCAGCAAGATGCTGTTACACATCTTACTGAATCTCTCAAAATCCCGTATGCTTCAGGACCTGCGTTAAAGAAAATTCGAGAAATTCGGAACGCGAGTGTTGGTCACCCGACAAAGCAAGATAGACCGACTAAAGAACCTATTAGATCTAACTTCATTTCACGTATAAGTATCACGAATCAAGCATTTGAGCTGGTAACAACTTATGAGGATGGCAGACCAGATTGTTCTGAAGACGTAAATATGCCCAAATTGATCACCACACAAAGAAGAATTTTTATAGGTGTTCTGGAAAATGTAATCAAAACTTTACAGAAAGCAGATGTTTGTTGATGTCTGGATATCTAACAGGTTTCAGACAAATGTATCTTTTTGAAAGAAAAGCCTTGAACTCTAATGGGGTGCCATGTTTATAAAAACGTGGCAACTTGAAGTAAATCGAGATTCATACAAAATTTTATTAAAAGGAGATAGGTGCTATGCCGAGCAACTACGATATAATAACCAGAAATAACGGAGAAAAATTAGGAACAGATACAGCCTCGCGCAAGACGCAGCTCTCTCTATACTCCAACCCAACACAATTCGTGTACGAGATTCTGCAGAATGCGGATGATTGTGGTGCAACAGAGACATTCTTCAAACTGCTGGGAGATTCTATTGTGATCGAACACGACGGAAATCCTTTTACCCCTGAGGATGTTGAAGGAATTACTTACTTCGGTAAAGGGACAAGTCGTGATGATTTCATAAAAGAAGGACGTTTCGGGATCGGTTTTAAGTCTGTCTTCGCCGTAACAGCAACACCGATTATCATTTCAGGCAAGGAACACTTCAGGATATACGATCTATATCGCGTCAAAGAATATCCATATCCGAATGATTTGCTGCATTCTCACACTACCCGTATTATCCTGCCCTTTAACCATGAAACCGAAAAACCGGACTTCGTAGAGGACCTAATGTCCCCTGAAAAGGCGTACCAGCAAATAGAACAATGTTTGAGTAAGCCAGACCTGAACACATTGCTATCCCCTGGAAGCGTTCGGACAATCCGTTGGGAAATACACAAGTGTTCTACGCGCTATACTCAGAAAATTCATCGTAACAGTAAAATTGTACACATAGATACTAATGAACAATTAGTAAGAGAAGTTGTTAAAGCCTACCCAATTACAACGGGGACTTTAAAAAGAATGGAAACCGAACCAGATGGAATCCGAATTAAAGTTGATGGAAGTTCAGGGGCTGCAACACAGGAATACCTCCGTTTTGAGAAGGTTGTACCTCTCCAAAACGAAGAGGCAGGAAAAATTAAAAATTGCCGAATCTCTATCGCCTTTGGTTTTGACTCAAGTCAAAGGAAACTCACACCCTTAGAGTCGGGTCAAGTGTTTATCTATTTTCCTGCTGTAAAAGAGAGGTCCGGCTTGCGATTCCATCTTCAGGCCCCCTTCATCTCAAATGCTTCTCGGGATAGTGTGCGGAATTGTCCAGCGAACGATGAATTGCGAAATCACCTTGCGAAATTAGTCGCAAAATCGATGCATGCTATCCGCGATAAAGGTTTGTTGGATGTGGAATTTCTGGCGATTCTGCCGAATAATCAGGATAAACTTCTTCCCTTTTACCAACCTATCCAAGAACGGTTAATTGAAGAATTTAAGAAAGAGCAACTTGTCCCAATGAAACAGGGAGAACATGCTGCAGCATCAAAGTGCTATCGCGGAAGCAAAAATAGCAAAGATTTATCAGACTTGATTCAAGATGAAGATTTGGCAATGCTCCTTGTAGAGGGCGAGCGTGTCAGCACCGAGATTCATCGGCACATTTCTAAGTATAACTTGCTAACCCGTGCAGAAGAGGAAACTTTAGTACGTGACGGTTCTACCGAATCCAAACAGATGTTGATTAGTGCCAATTTGCGTTTAGTTGTCTCAATCGTTCGCAAGTTTAGGGGATGCGGAATCGAAGCGGATACTCTCTTCAAGGCCGGGCGTGAAGGACTTACCGAAGCCGTTAGTAAGTATGCCCCTTCAAATGGCAAATTTTCTGTCTTCAAGGTCAATTATATCCGTGGTGCAATCAAAAAATATATTGATGCCAATCAAAGTTCGGTCAACATCCCGGCACCGCCGTTGTGGATTAAAAATCCACCTATAGGCGGCATGGAAGACAATTTTCTATCTATGTTGAATATTTCTGAATGGACTATTGACAACTTTATAGAGGTACTACGGTTTCCATCCCAGTCTGATACAGGAATGAATTGGCTGATTGAAAAACCGAAGGAGTGGTACCAAGAATTATATGAGTTATTGGAGCACTTCTTGTCAAAAAGGCCTTTGTATCGCGGACTTAAGGTCGCTCAGTTCATTGTATCAACCCCTAAGTTGTTCCTTAATGACACTTCAGCAGTCCTGCCCAAAAGCGTCGCAAAAGCTAAGCTCATTTGGAAAACCATGATGTTTTTGAATGAGCAATTTCATCTGGAAACAAAGAACCGAGGAAACAAGAATGATAAAACTCGTGTTGACATCACATCTTTATATCAGAATGCTGTACGCCAGTTAAAAGAAGCAGAATGGGTTCCGCAAGAAGGTGATGGACCAATCATTTTTAAAAAGCCTCGCGAGGCATCAGCGGATTACCTACCCAAAGGTTTTCCACACGAAACAGGCCAAGAATGGCTTGAAGCAATTGAATTTGGAGTGATGGACAAAAAGCAGAAACTAAAGGATAAAGAACTTGCAGAGGAAATTGATCAAATTTGTCAGGAGGAAGGAATATCCCGTGCTGAATTAATTCGCAAACTCAAAAAATCAAACGACGAGGAAACCGTCGGTCTCAGGCATAAACCGCTGTTTCCTGAACAACCTATAGCAGCCCCTGAGAAGTGGGCAACTCAGTTTGCTTAAGAATTGGCGAATTTATCCTCGGACGAATACAATCAGCGCGCAAAAGTAGTTCAAGTTCCCGTAGCAACTGCATATACTCGCGCGTGGCTCAGGGTTAATTATACAAATGATGACGGACAGATGGTTTGTCAGATTTGCGAATTGGAGATGCCATTTAAAAAACATGATGGTGAATACTACTTTGAAGCAGTAAGACTTTTTACACCGGATGAGTCCTGCTCTGAACATGAAGCCTTCTTTTTGGCCCTTTGTCCTGACTGCGCGGCCAGATTCTGGGAATTTGTACAACGATATCCAAAGGCTATAGCGGATCTCATAAATCAATTCGTGGATTCAGATGGTCTTAAAATTTCATTGCAGCTTGGTGAATTAGACACATGCGTCCGTTTTGTAGAATGGCATTGGCAGGCAATTAAAAATATTCTGAAAAATTAGGTAGGAATAATTCCTTGCTGGAATAACTGTATGCGTGAGTTATGGAGGAGAAAACTTCATGCGCCTTTTGGGCATAGCCATTCTAAGTGGGATACTTTTTCTGTTTTGTATGCAAGCAGCACACGCCGCTGAGATTACGGTTATTGACGATAGCGTCTTCGTTAGAACGGATACATACAAAGTGCAGTTCGTGGACGGTGTTATTACACAACTCCATAACAAATTGACAGGAGAAACCTATACGCTACCGCTCGGTATTGACGGTGTCCCCATAGGTATCAGCGGACGCAGCGGGTTATTACGGAGGAACGGTGAATCCTTCTGGACAGACGAGGCGACGCGAACAGAAGTTAGAAAAATCAATCCCCTCAAAGCAGAAATGGTGTTTAGCGGAGGGACAAACGAGGTGCGCCTGTTCATAAGCGTTGACGAAGTGACTGGCGACCTTCTCATTGAACAAGAAGGCGTTTCGGACACAACAGGTGTATACGGTATCCAGTGGGGATGCGGGAATCTCGATACACGGCACCTGAAACTTATTCTACCGGCACAAGGTGGACAGATCATTGACGCAACATCACCAATAACCTCTGATAGTTTTGACTATCCTGAGCATTGGGAAGCACAGCTCGCGATTGTTCAAGCGGAACACGGCGGCTTTTTCGTTCGCGGCGCAGATGAGACCTTCCAGTTTAAAACAATCCACTACGAAAAAGACATAGAGAGTTTTGCACTCGGTTTTGAGACGCAAAACCAAGCACCTTTCAATACCCTTACCACCGCGAAATCCATCACGTGGCGATTGAATACCTACGTCGGTGATTGGCGTGTGCCTGCACGCCAGTATCGCGATTGGATGGAGCAGACTTTCAAGCCGAAAAAATTAACGGAGATGCCGGCATGGGTCTCTGAAATCGGTCTGGTCGTTATCTATCACGGTTTGGAGTTATCTATATTAGAGAGGTTAGCAGAACATGTCAATCCCGCGAAGACATTGCTCTATCTATCACAGTGGCGGAAAGATGACTACGACACGAATTATCCGGATTACACGGCATCCGAAGATTTTAGGAGTTTCCTCGAAACCGCGCGTCGGTACAGGTTCCGAGTGATGCTTCACACCAATTTCCCAGGGATTGCACCGTCGCATCCACTTTACGCTGAACTTCAGCCGTACCAATTCCGAGACCCACAGAGCGGCAACCCGATGGGTTGGTTTTGGGACAGACCCGAAGAGCTGGGGCGACACGCCTTTATCAATCCTGCAAGCTCCGAATTTAGGAAAATCCTTGTCGAGCAATTGACCAATCTATCGCAAAAATATCCGATTGACGCGATCCATCTGGATGTCAGTTTGATTGCAAGGAACGACGCAAACGGATTGATTGCCAGTTTAAACGCAGCACAAGGGAACGTGCAACTGCATACGGACTTGACGGAAGCCGTGCCGTGGGTCATTTTCGGTGGCGAAGGACTCCACGAGGTCACCTTCTTCCGTGAAAGTTTCGCACAACGCTTGGTATACGCCTTGGATATTAAACCGCACCCTATCAGTACCTTCCTTTTTTCACCCTATACCTTGCTTTATGGACATTTGGGGTTACCGAACCCAGATATCGGTCCCAAACTTTACCAAGAATACCTAACGTTGTATGAACGTTGGGGTCTTCTGCCGACGCTCCGTCTCTGGTCAGTGGAACAGTTTGACGCGGATCACCCAGAAACGCAGCGGCTGCTCGCGATTGCTAAAGTCTGGCAAGCAGCCGGATTCAAACCCGATTTTGAGACAGATTGGGATACGGAGACGTTGTTCCAGTATATAGGCAGTGCGGGTGAAATAGCAACGCTTCAGGGCACGGACGGACGCGTTGTGCTGATGCTGCCCGAAGATACAGCGGGATATGAGAGAGTCTCTGGTGCCACACGGATAGACACCGATCGTAGTCTACGAGATTGGCGCGCTTACAACCAGACAACACTTTTCGGATTGAACCCTGAGAAATCTTATCTCTTGAACGACGCACCACGCGATTTCACACAGGCACGGATAAACGATCTACCGGAAGGCGTTTCTCTGACGGCATCGCGTGTCACCGAAAACGCTGCGCTGTTTCGACTCGAAAGGACGGATGCTTCCCACGAAGTCGATTTAGTGTCGCAGATTCATCTCGCACGGACGGGAATCCTCTTGAACGGTGTGGAGCTGCCTCGGCAGCGGGGTGCTACCTTCCAACAGGTTGAGGCATCCATCGCGGGTGTTCAGAAAACTGCGATTCACGCGCATCCGCCGTATCAAGGCATCAGTGGCGATGCATTCGGGGAATGGACAATCTCACTGCCAGAAAGTCCAAATATCCGTTTAGAATTTGACATCGGGTTAAGAGACGGTTCGGAAGGGTCTGACGGCGTAACGTTCATCGTTTCGGTCGAAGGCGATGAGATTTTCCGCGAGCATTACAACGCGCAGGGGTGGCAACATTTTAGTCTGGATTTGACACGCTATCAGAAACAACAAGTTACAGTCCAATTTACGACGACTCCCGGTCCCGCAGGAAACGGTGCCTGGGATTGGGCGATGTGGGGTGAACCGAAGATCGTCTATGAACCCGTAGACAAACTTGTGAAAGTTGGGTTTTTCCTACCGGACGAACCGATAAAAAGTTTTCCTGGGACGTTGAAACATCAAGGCGAGAAACAGTATTCGGTTGAGACTGCGCTGCCTGCACAAGTGCTTCTTTTCTTTCAACCGCCGCAACAGGTGAACAGGACCTATAACCTGAGAGATGCACAGTTCGTCGCTGGGCTCCAATTTGACGGTGTGTTCCGACTCGGAAGCGTCTGGGATTCCGGTGAACGAATGATGTTGACTGCCAACGGTGTAACAAAAGACACGATTTCAGCACATCCGCCGCCGAATGGACAAACCGTTCTCCAGTTCTTGCTGTCGCTGCCGGATGCCGAAGAATTGACGTTCAATTTTTCGATGGGGCTGCCAGATAAAAGTTGCAGTCTCGATGGGTTGTTCTTTAAAGTGTTTATCAACGGCGCGCAGCAGTTTGAGCATTTCGCATTCAACACACCGGGTTGGGTAGACGCGCACGTCTCTCTTTCGGAGTTCGCCGGTGAAACGGTGTTGTTAGAGTTGGTGACGGATTCTGTCGAGAGCGCAACCTGTGATTGGGCACATTGGGCAGATTTGCTGATAGGCTTTAACACCAAGCACTAATCAAACCTAACTCTCTCCCGGAACTCGCCTAAGATGGCGATACCGCCACCGTAGAATAGCACCGCCAACGGAATCAAGACCCAAACCGATAGAATTCCCTTTAATAGCACTAAACCGATCCACATCACAGCAGAAAGGAAGACCGCTTTCAAAAGCGTCGGCAGTACGGGAAATGTCTCGCGGAACTTGACGATATTTCTTGAGATGTAGCCGAGTCCGACGACGAGTACGTACGCTTCACTGATGACCATCGCTATCGCTGCGCCGACATGACTGAAACGCGGCATCAGATATAGGTTCAAGCAGATATTCAGGAGTGCTGTCGTTCCCATAAGCACCGAAAATGCACGGCGTTTATCTGTTGCGCGTAGCACCGCCAGTACCGCTGTTGTCGCGAAGATGAGTCCACCTGACCAACTGAGCCATTGGAGTGCTATTGCCACTTTGCCGACTTCATCGGGTGTATAGTTCGGGAACAAGACCCCGATAATCTCGAAGGATAGTGTTGAAAGCCCAACAGCGAATGGCAGCCCTGTTAGCACCATCCACCGCATACCGAACGTGTACGCGCTCGGAAATCTCCCTTTTTCGCGTTCCCACGCACGCGATAGCACCGGAAACATCGCACCCATCATGAACGCACCCGGCAGAATCGTAAAGGCGTTGGCGATTGTATACGCCAATCCATACCAAGCGTTCGCGTCTACACCATCCGAACTTAACTTCGACAGCAGAATCGCATCAATCCGAAAATAGAGGAGGTTGAAAAGGTTGCCGATAGCGAAGGGGAGTGCTTGCTGCATCAGCACCTTCACAATCCCTCGGCTCGGTTGGAAGCGGAGTTGCGTGAAACAGAATTGTGTGAACCCGACACTCAGGAGTAGGTTGATACAACTCGCCGCGAAGGTTACCTGACAGACGGTCATGAGTCCGTAATTGAGCAGGATCGCGCCGCCTCCGATACAGAAAAATACGCCGCGTTCTGCGACGACAGTGAACGCCTCGTATGTTATCTCCTCGTGTGCCCGAAAGACGCAGCGATAGAGTTGCGCAATAGAATTGACGATCTCCGCAAGCCCTAAAAAAACGATCATCAGGAAGATTTCGGTGGTATAGAGGAAGATACCGCCGATAAGCATCATCGCGTAGGCGACGATCGACAGCAGGCTGCGAACGATGAGTGCGTTGCCGAGATAGTGCCGTGTCTGATTGAGATGCAGTGTCATTTCTCGGATGAGCGGGTTCTGCATGCCGAGTTCTGTCAGGCTGGCGACGAGATTGGTGAGTGCGATCGCAATAAAATAGCCGCCGAACTCCGTTTCGGTGAAATAACGTGGCATGAGCCAGACGGTTATCACGAGTGAAGCGAGGCGACCGATGAGGTGCGCACTAAAGAGGCTGGACGTGTTTCTAAAAATACGGTTCATCTCTGCTGAAGCTGCGAGAGTTGTTCAAGATATCCTTAAGCGTTACGGTCAATAGAGTCCAACCCTAACGTAGTTTGGAACTAAGGTCCAGTAGTCGTCAACATCGTCGTTTTGTAGCCGTTGCCTACCGAGATGTGCGACGGTTGCACCCCGTGGGACGTTGAAAATCGCATCGGAAAAAAGGGCTCTCTCACCGAGCCTGTCACAGACTGCATCTCCGTACGTGAACAACCCATCGCCGACGAAGGTAATAGGGCAATCCGAAGCAGTGTGCGTCCCAAGACAGTCGAGGAAAGCATCAATCGGCAAACAGAGCTCCTCGGTGAGGCGTTGCCATTCGGTTCCACCTTCAAAAATGGCACCGTAGACTTCACTGCGTCGAGCATCGAAAAGTGGACAGATAACGCCGTTTGTCCATCGGAGGTTATAGGCGACCGCCTCCAACGTTGAGACACCGACGATCGGTTTATCGAGCGCATAACAGAGAGATTTGATCGTTGCGACACCGATACGGACACCGGTAAACGATCCGGGTCCGACACCGACTGCGCAAGCGTCTAAGTCGGCTGCCGTGATGTCGCTCCATTTCAGCACGGTATCAATCGCGGGCATAAGTCTGGAGGAGTGCGCTTGCACAATATTGAGCGTGTGTTCTGCAACCAAGTTATCATCGTCTATGAGGGCAACGCTGCCGATAGGGGTTGAAGTATCAATACCTAAAATCTTCATTATTCAATTCAGGCGCGCCAACAGTCTTTGGAGGTTTTGTATGTTTTGTTCAATATCTTCGACATCCGATTCTATATCAGCGAGTCGAAGGTATGTTTCAAAAGCCCTGATGCTCTGGCTATAGGCGTGCGTCTTGTAGTATAGATAGCCGAGCATCCGGTAATCACCGACAGCGTTCGGAAGCAACCACGTAATCCGTTCAGCAGCCGTAACCGCTTTGTCATACTGCTCAAGAAGCGTATAGGTACGTGTCAGGTTCCGTAAAATACGCGCTAAAATTTCTTTATCCGTGGCTTCGGCTAACATCGTCGGCTCTAAATGTACAGGTACCTCAAAGTTCGCTTCGAGTTTCGCTTGAAGCATGTCATCCGTCATACACGTGCCACCTTCAAACACATCAAGGAAAATTTCTAAATGCTCCAGCCGATATTTGACAAGGAAATGGCTCGGAAAATTGATGCCGACGAGCGGTAACCCGGCACGTCTACCGACTTCAATGTAGACGACCGCTAACGTGATAGGGATCCCCGTCCTCTTTTCCAATACAACGTTGAGGAAATTGTTCCCTAAGGCGTAATAGTTATCGCTATTACCGGTGAACCCTTTCTCCGTGAAGAGGTATTGATTAAGGGCCGCGACGCGTTGCTCCGGTGGTGTCGTCTCTTGAATCTGGGCGCGAACAGCCTCCGCCATTTCATCGAGTTGATGGATAGAGGCTTCGATATCGAGTTCGGGATACTCGCTTTGCGCGATGAGGAGCGCGCCTTTCGCGAGTTCCAGCTCGCTGTTGTCAAGGCTCGCGAAGGCGAAAAACGGATCGCTATTCGGGCTTTTCGTCATTTTTTTGGAAAAAGTAATTTTTTCTTGCATTCCTCGGAGATGTATGGTATAATTAAATAATCTTTAGAATGTGGGGGATTAGCTCAGTTGGGAGAGCGCTTGCATGGCATGCAAGAGGTCACCAGTTCAAGTCTGGTATCCTCCACTTTTTTATTTCCGCTGCTGTGATGTCTCGTCCGTTTTCTTATCGGTTTGCGATTTCGGTATTCTCGGTGGGATGCCGTTGTCTAACACCCCCAAAAGTGTTAGATGGAGTTGTGCGCGGATCGGCAGTGTCTGCAGTAATCCTTCCTCAATCTTCTCAATCTCTTGCTGTGCCTCTTTACGTTTCGTGCGAAATTCCACGAGCGTCTCCTGAATCTCCGTCTCTTCAGCGAGTGTATCCTTAGCAAGCCGATTTAGTGTCTTCAGGTTCTCGACTGCCTGAATCTGTCTCTGGCGTTTCAATTTCCACAATGTCTCAAGTTCGGTTTTCTGTGCCTCCGTTACACCGAGGTCTGCTAAGGTAATCCCTTCAGCGTTATCGTCGCCGTTCTTTTGCGCCGACGCAATCACGCCACAGAACGCGATGCATACCAAGGTCCCGACAATTCGTTTCATCCAGATGTGTGCAGACAGTTTTCGTACCGGTTTATCGTTTCGCATAATTCGCCTCCAATGTTGAGATAGGACACTGTATAACCTTCATATAGCATAATACCACAGCAGGTTAGCGATGTCAAGGAAATTTGGTTATCAACACAGGACGATTTAGTTTTCGGTTTTTTCGTCCAATTTTAGACACCCAGGCCCGGTAGGTTCGGTGTTTTTGCTTGGGTGTTTCCCATAGCAACCGAACCGGAACTGAAAAAGAAAAATCAAACAGCGTAGAGCATCCGATAATTTGGCTAAAACCAAATCACTCTGGCAAACTTTACACAACCGTTGACTTTTTTCTCAATATAAGTTATAATAAACCTATCCTTGGAAGGCAAGCAGCCTGTTCGGAGAAAGAAGCGTATGAAGAAAGATAAAACAATTACACAATACGAACTTCGATCTGAGTAGGATATGAAGAGCCCATAAGTCAGAGAGTTGGGACCTGAACGTAAAGGTAGTGCGGAAATGGAAAGACAAGAGATAATCAGGAAATTTCAGAACTTAAATGTATGGGAACAAAACGGAGAAAGAGCACCTCACAAACCTTTGCTGGTGCTGTACGCAATCGGAGAATTGCTGCGCGGTGAAGACCAACTCATTTCATATGCTGATATAGAAGAAGACTTAACAAATTTGCTAAAAGAGTTTGGACCGTGGCGTAAAACATATCATCCCGAACAACCATTTTGGCGACTGCGAAATGCTAAAAATGAAAAAGACATAGTTTGGGAAATTCCCAATTCTCATAAAATTCGCGAAGGTAAAAAAAAGAATGGGAAATCAACGGGGAATCCTAAAATAGGCGATTTGAGATGTTACGGTGAGGGTCGTTTCCTTAAACCTATTTCGGATCAATTCCAAAACGATTTCGGTTTAACTTTTGAAGTAATCGGTCGCTTATTAGCCTCTCATTTTCCGGTCACGTACCACGAAGACATTTTACAAGCTGTCGGAATTGAGTTATCCTTCGGGATACCTAATCAACCGCGCGATCCCAAATTCCGGCAGAACATTCTGGAAGCCTACAACTACAGATGCGCGATTTGTGGTTTTAACGTAAAATTACGCGATCGTCCGGTAGCATTGGAAGCAGCGCATATCAAATGGCGTATGGCAGAAGGTCCCGATAAAGAAGGAAACGGAATTGCTTTATGCTCACTACACCATAAACTTTTTGATCGGGGTGCTTTTACGTTGTCTCACCAATTGGAAGTTCGCGTATCGAAACATGTAGATAAAACATCAGTAGGTTTTGAGGAATGGTTAAGGCAATTCGACGGTAGAGAGATTAACTTTCCACCACGGGAGCAAACCTATTATCCTAACGAAGATTTCACAGGGTGGCATTTAAAAGAAGTGTTTAAAGGAGATTATCGAGAATTGTAAGATATAGGTTTAGCACTGATCAGCTTTGATCTCGTATATCACAAGGATATTTTACAGGCTTTGGTATTTAAATTCTTAATATCTCCCGATTTTAGGCAAAATAACACCGTATCCTTCTATCAAAACAGGAGAATCTAAATAATAATGAATGATTTAGAAAAAGGTTTTCGTAAAGAAGAAAAAAACGCTCAATCAAATTTCGCTAATAAATGGTTTCAAACGCTTATTCAAGCAGGGCAATATGTCGGAGCAGTTTATTCAATTAGTTACGAAACAGCTCTCGTCCAAATCCATGATCACTATCGCAAAAAAGTAGGTGGGATTCCCAGCTTGAGCTTCTTGATTGCTACCCGTATCAAACCAAATGAAGAAGAAAACAATGAGATAATTGACTATACCATTGAAGATAATTCAATCATTCTGTTAAGGGTTATGGACGCGACTCAATTACCAAATAGTGACGAAGCTGAACGGATTAGGGTCGAAAGTGCCCAAAGGGTAAGTGGTGAAACAGACAAAAATTGGGATGACCCAGCAGCAATGGATGCCCGTACAAATCATCTACTTTCATTTGCGGGTGTTGAATGCCGTGTGATTGGAACCTTCTTCTTAGACGAGGATCCTGATAATTCTTCACGTCTTATCAAGCGTTTTGGTAGTGATCTGTCAAATTACTATCCAAATCAAGGCTTGACAGTCTACAAGCCAAACGCTAATGCCTTGAAAGAGATAGTCAACTATCAGGATACAGCTCGCCGTGAGGATTTGAGGAATCATTCACGCGTTGTGATCGGAGATGTTCGTTACGCTTCAACCAATAGAGGATTCCAAGAAATTTCAAATGTTGAGGTGAGTATCAGTCCTGCAGATCTACTTGAACAAAAAACAGCATTGTTTGGTATGACAAGGACAGGTAAATCGAACACAACCAAAATTATCGCTAAATCTGTTTTTGACTTACGAGATAAAACTAATAACCCACTTCAAATTGGACAGATTATTTTCGATCCAAATGGAGAATATGCTAACGAAAATGTGCAGGATGCAGATGATGAAAAAAATCCATCTGCCCTTAAAAACGTCGGACAATTACGCGAGGACGGTAAACGAGAAGATGTAGTAACTTATGGAATTCATCCACATGACAATGACCCTGAGCGAAATTTAATGCTTCTAAACTTCTATGAAGAGAACAATTTGCAAGAAGGAAAGGAGATAATTGATGGATTTCTAACTGAGGACTCAATCTACATCCGAAACTTCCGCCAAATTATGTTTGAAGCACCCGATCCCAATGATCAAAGTGCAACAACACGCTATAATCGCCGTGTCCTTGCCTATCGTGCGTTATTGGCTAAAGCAGGTTTTGAACCACCGCACAACTTATCACCAAATACCAGTAATTTATTTAACCAACAACTTCGGCAATTTATGAGAGATAGCACAAGCGATAGAGCAACAGATTACGATTCCGCAGCAGCAATTTTTGAAAATCCAAATCTAACATGGGAACAACTTCACACCGCCTTTTTGCACCTATCTCATTTTATAACAGAAGCCGGTAGTGGTTACAGAGATTTTGAAAATTGGTATGTCAATGAACGCCCAAACGCTTCAGGTGATAGGTGGGCTGACGAAGATTTGAAGAAAATTCTAGAAATGTTCCGACGTCCAAACGGAGCGAAACTTATTGGACAAGCTAGACCGCAACATACGAATAGCACAACAGAAGATTATGCAGTTGAAATTTACAACCATCTGGTTAATGGACGACTAGTGATTATTGATCAATCAAGTGGTGAACCTAAGGTTAATCAGTCTTCTGCAGATCGAATTATGTGGTATATTTTTCGTGAAAATCAACGAAAATTTCGAGACAGTGATGATCCTCCAGATATTCTCATCTATATTGAGGAAGCACATAATTTGTTACCAGCTGGATCGGATCTGGACCTTGAAAATGTGTGGGTACGTACAGCTAAAGAAGGTGCCAAGTACCGCCTCGGTATGGTTTACGTCACACAAGAAGTTAGCAGCATCCAAAAGAACATTCTCAAAAACACGGCGAATTGGTTTATTGGACATTTGAATAATTCCGATGAAACAAGGGAACTTTGCAAATTTTACGATTTTGCTGATTTTGAGAAATCAATTCTGCGCGCTCAAGACAGAGGATTCCTCCGGGTCAAAACCCTCAGTAACCTTTTTGTGGTGCCAGTGCAAATTAAGAAATTCGAGGTGTAAGCGATGCCGTATGAGGGTGAATTTGCATCCTATCGACCAATCCATAGACTGACTGAAAGTGAACGCGTTCAAAAGTTACTCGCGAGGATGAAAAGAAAACATTCCGCAGAGAGTAAAGAAGATCTTCCAACAATGGAAACCTCAGAGATTACTCCAAGCGAGTGGCAACCGAATTTGGTCCTTGCCATTGACGGAAGTCATCAAGAAGAACCTGTCGAAAATGGCTATCCGGGAGCTGAGGTTGGATATGTTACCGTGGCTGCTGTTTTAATGAATGTCGCTCAAATTAAGAAACTTGATCTTCAAAGACCTACTGATCCTAAACTTTTCCGAGAAACAGAAAAAGTTCAATCAATTGATTCGGCGTTTCCAGGTTGTAATATTGTTATAGACTCAGAAAAATCACCTAAAAATTCGTTACGGAAAACATTATTTGAAACCTTCAAGGATATTAAACTGTTTTCTGACGGCGAATCGATTCTTGACACATATGAAGCATTATTGGAATACAAATCCAAAGATGCTAAGCAAGGCTGTCCCTACACCGAAGATTGTGAGGATATAGACAGGAAATATCTGAGTAAAAAGAAAACCTATTTATGCCAATGCCCACTGCAGGAGGTTCTATACTCTACCGATGCTCTACGAATTCATGAAGGTATGGTTCCAGACAGTGCAAATGGCGCGATGTTTGCTGAAATTATGCAAGTTTTAGAACATATCGTAGTAATCCATATCCTACGCTGGTTTGAACAAAAGAGATTGCTCTGGCTACTTGGTAACATGGGAATTGTAATTGACGGCCCACTCAGAGTCCATGGATATCCAGCATGGTTATCTTCTGCAATCTCTCATGAACTTAATCGAATTAATAAAGTTGCTAAACAGTTCACTGAAGGTCAAGATTTATTGATGATTGGTGTAGAAAAATCTGGTTACTTTGTGAACCATTTTGAAAGAATTGACCAAGATAAGGACGGAACATCAGGAGTATTCCCTCTCCAAACCGTTGGCTTACTGACCGACGAATATATCAAGAAAAACATCATCTTTTCAGATAGTACAAAGCCATACGGCTTAGACACATATTTCGGTCGCAAATTTTTTTATAAAACAGCATCAGGGGCACGGATCGTGGCATCACTCCCTATTTTGGATAAATCGCACGGAGATCTAACCTACGCAGCACCAGAACAGTACCCACGATTGTTTGATGCGCTCGGTTTGATAGATCAATTAGTTTCATCTCGTTATCAAAATTCCCTATCGCCACTCATCTCAGCGCACGCAGAGGCAGCAATCCCAATGAATTTGGGAGCTCGTGTCTTAGAAGATATGGCGAAAGAACTAATTGCTGAGAAGCACCAATGAAAAAAGTTAATGGCAAATTTAAGCGAGATTCCAGCAACGCAGTTGGGCGATGGGCTGCTGTTGGTCCATATTACGCCATGTTTCCGCTGGAATTTGCCTTTAATATTGTTGATAAATATTCTAAACCAGGGCAATTTGTTCTTGATCCATTCGCAGGACGTGCCTCAAGCGTATATGCTGCAGCAACACAAAAAAGACAAGGATTAGGTATTGAAATCAATCCTGTCGGTTGGGTGTATGCTCAAACTAAGTTAAATCCTGCTCCTCAACAAGGGGTAGAAAATCGCCTTAAATCACTTATTAACATAAGCGAAGAGTCTTCCCGTCAGCCGGAAGAACTCGTCGATTTTTTCCAGATGTGTTACTCGGAAAAGGTTTTAAATTTTCTACTCACTGCTCGTGAGCATTTAGATTGGAAAAAAAATCAGGTAGATTGTACTTTGATGGCATTCCTCCTTATTTATCTACACGGGAAATTGGGCGAAGGACTCTCCAATCAAATGCGACAAGCAAAAGCAATGTGGCCTAGCTATTCTATCCAGTGGTGGCAAAATCAGAAACTGACTGATCCACCTGAAATATTAATTGAGGAATTTTTACTTAAACGCATAAAATGGAGATACAACAAAGGAACACCGGAGGTTACAGAACACAGCGGGATAGAACTAGGGGATAGTACACAGATCTTACCAAACCTTGTAGAGAGGGTTAGTAGTAATCAACAGAAACAATGCTCACTACTTTTCACATCACCACCGTACCAAGGTGTCACAAACTATCATGTAGACCAATGGTTAAGATTATGGCTTCTTGGGGAGTCATTCAAACTTGAACATGACAAAAAAAAATACAGAGGCAAATTTTCATCAAAAAAAGAATATCGTGAACTATTAGAATCTGTGTTCAAAAACGTCTCGCAAATTATGAGTGAAGATGGCACAATCTATGTCCGAACTTCTTCCCGCAAATTCACTTTTGACACTACTATAGAGATATTGCGGAAATACTTTCCATCTTGGAAAGAAACTGTCAGAGAAAAACCTTTCCTGCGGAAAACGCAGACACACCTATTTGGGGATTCTAGAAAAAAACCAGGCGAAAAGGACATAATTCTTACCACAAAATAATCCTATCTAAACGAATTCAGGATAGTTTTCTAATCTCCTTAACAGTGTGTTTGTTGGTAAAAGCCCATACATTTCCAAATCCTACCATAGACATCCCTACCCAAAAACCAAATATTTCCCTTGACATTCCCCTTTATATATGTTATACTTATATTATATTATATTATAAATATGAGAATATCTAAGACAACCTACGGAAATTTTCTCAGCCTGTCGCAGCATTTCGCAAGGAGGTCAAACCGTGAACACTGAACACAAGAACCCAAAGCCAGATTTGCCACCCTCAATCGAAAAGAAACCCATCGTTTATGACGACATAGAACTTGAAGAAGTCCGAGAAGTCGCAAACTTACCACCGATCCAACTCTCACCCGACGAGATAGAATACGCCATCTCACTTTTCGCCAGAGGGTTCGAGCGCGGCGATGTCGTCACCATACTTATAGAGGAATTCCCCGAGCGGGATGCCCAAGCCCGCGCAGATGACACATTCAGAAAAAGATTCTCCGATACCCTTCGGCGCTGCGATCCATCCAGTGCCATCTTCGCAAAAAGTCGGTTTAAAAACCTTTATGAGCTGCATCAACAACACATCCGTGAGACACTCGGGAACACGTACTTCCAGATAGACACTCTCTTGAAAGAGACCCTCCACGAACGCGTTGAAGCACAGATAGCGCGGTTAGAAAAGATTGACGCAAAGATTGAACATCTACACGAACTTTATAACCGTTACCAGACAGTACACGCAGAAACCAGAATGCCAGAGATACGTGACGACGCTTTCAAAAATCTCCACGCCACAGATCAGTCGCTCCTGAAATGGTATAACATCCGGTTGAAAGAAGAACAGCAGTTGATGAAATTATTTATCTCTCTCAAAACACTCGAAGCAAAACTCACAAGCATCTCAAAACTACAAGCCGCGTATACGCCACAGGAGTGGTAACCCACAAACGAAACTTTCAATATCAGATGACAGAGCCCAGCGTGATGAGAAACACGTAGAAACAGCAGAAAAACGATCCCCAAAGAAACCCATTAATGCTCGGTCATTCAATTGTCCGTTTTGGGTGTTGTCCTTTTTGCCGGTATCAATACTTTATATATGTTATGTTTTAAGAAAAAACGCAAAAAAATTCGCAGCCTGTCGCAGCCTGTCGCAGCGGATCCTGGAAAAAAGATGTCCAATCCAATAATTTCTTAAATAGGACTTACGCATGCTGCTCTTTTGTAGCACAAACTTCATAGTTTGTGGCAGGAGACCGCTGTGTTTTCCGAAAATTCTCATCTAACAGAACGGGCTGCAGTCAAAATTGTGTAAGTCCTGTTAAAATTGAAGGGTCCTGCCGACTAATGGTATAATAATTGACATCCATCCTTTAGATATGTTATCATTTTTTATGCATGGGAATTAGGGACCCGATCCATGGGAATTAGTATCCCGAAAATAAAGAAACTACAACCTTGAAAAATCCACGAATCCTGTAAATTCTGATTCTGACAAATAATTCTCGAAAATCCTATATTTGACTCCATACACGAATTATGCTATCCTACAGAAAAAAGAAGAGCGGACCAGCATGTTAAACCAATCCAACTCCCAAAATGCCCTGTTAAGCAGGGCTCCGGAAATTATCCGTAGAATAGAGGAAAAGTCGGTAGATAGCCTCTATATATACCGCGGAGAACCCGCGCGCCATTTAAAAATCTGTTCAAGTCTCTACCGTGAATATCAAGACATTAAAACGGATTCTTTTAATATAGAGATCGTCCAAGAGGAGCTCTTAACCGAGGCTAAGAATTATACCGAAGAAAGAGACGATTTTAAAATCCTAATGGACATCCAACGTTATGGGGGCAAAACTAACCTCATTGAGTTTACAACTGACTATCTTATTGCCCTTTTCTTTGCTTGTGCTGGCTTCTCGAATAAAGATGGTAGAGTTATCCTACAAAAAATCGCAGAAGTAAAAGATATAATCTACTATCCTCCGTCGAAACCCCACAGTCGTGCCAGTATCCAAAAGATTGTATTTATTAGACCACCCAAGGGCTTCATTCAACCAAACGTATCTGATGTAATCACTATTCCACATAACCTCAAACAATCTATACTCGATTACCTACAGAAGGCGTATGGTATATCTACTAAAACCATTTATAACGATCTCTATGGATTTGTCATGACGAACAACATCCATCATAGCACCTATACTGAGTATCATAGGGGGCTAACTTGGCAACATAGAGGAATTGAAGCGAGTACATCAGAAGAAAAACAAAACGCCTTTGAAAAAGCTATTAGGCATTATACCGAAGCCTTAGCATTGAAAACAGATGATCCAGATATCTATTACAATCGCGGGTTGGCTCACTTTAATATAGACGAGTATAACAACGCTATTTCAGACTACACCAAAGCAATAGAACTCAAACCCGATTATGCAGATGCCTATTACCATCGCGGGCTTACCTATGTAAACAGCGGTCAATATGATAACGCTATTTCAGACTATACCAAAGCAATAGAACTCAAACCCGATTATGCAGATGCCTATTACCATCGCGGGCTTACCTATGTAAACAGCGGTCAATATGATAACGCTATTTCAGACTATACCAAAGTAATAGAACTCAAACCCGATTATGTAGATGCCTATCATCATCGCGGACTTACTTACGCCAGCAAAGGTGAAACTGATTTGTCTATTTTAGACTATAACACGGTAATAGATCTTGACCCTAACAATTCGGATGCCTACTTCCACCGAAGCTTTGCTTACCGCGTCAAGGGTAAGATAGAACGTGCAAGAGCGGATTATAACAAATACATGGAACTAAGGCGAGATGATATCTTGGAGCAAGGCGAAATCAGAGGGTTTCTTCACTCAATGAAGTTACGATTTGATGAAGCAATATCAGGTGAACCTTATTATAGAATCTTTGCCGTGCCTATGACATTGGTTTCAGATGCAGTTCGGACCCAAGAACCGGAAATTCACAATCTTTTACGGAATCCGCCAGATGTCCGTAAGGGGGCGTTTGGTTTCATAGGTATTCCGGAGGTCTTACCTATCCCTGACGGAATTAGCGGTTTAAATCTTGGTGAGGGTGAAGTAATCTTATTGAACAATGGATTTCTTGAGTTACGATGTCCGTTGTCTGACAGTGTATTTCAATGGCAAATATCGGCCTATGAGAAGTTTTGGGATTCAGAATGGTTATACCCTTATGTTGTTTGTGAGTTTCCAGTCACATTCCTACGTTTAGTAAAGGCAATCTATACAACATCTCATATTAATTTTCCTATTATTGTTCAACAAGAATATCGCAACCTCAATGGTTTTCTGCTGGTGGGCAGACATCCAGGCAATCCGAAGTTTGGCATATTTGAGAATGAGCGTCGTGTCTACGAATCCAACTACCCCATTGTTTCAACACAGACTGTGTCTCCGAATTTTTCGCCTGATCAGATTGCTTATGACTTTGTCACAGACGTGTATACCCATTTTGGATTAACAACAACGTTAATGCCTGATCTGTTTGACGAAAAACATAATTTTGTTCTTTAAATACAACAATCTCCGTTATGGAATGATGAGAAGATATTTGAACCTACATTGACATTACCAATCAAAAGGATACTATGATTATCACACATCTTAGTGCCACAAACTGGCGTAACTTTCGACAGATTAACGTTCCACTTAGCGAACGTCAGTTTATTGTCGGTCCAAATGCGTCGGGCAAATCCAATTTTTTGGACATTTTTCGCTTTCTTAGAGATGTTGCCAAAAACGGAGGTGGAGGACTACAGGAAGCAGTTGCCAGTCGTGGAAGCGTAGCTACCATACAAAGTTTGGTGGTAGAGCAAGATGCGGAGATTGCAATTGAAGTCCGCCTCGCTGACACTTCAGAATCCGCTGAAACTTGGAGATATGCGGTAGGGTTTCGCCAAGCACCTCAAAGTCAAAGTTACAGTCATCGTTATTTTGCTTCACTCACACATGAGCGAGTCTGGAAAGAGGGTAAACTGCTCATAGACAGACCTGATACAGAAGATGAAAAGGATCCAGATCGGCTCATCCGAACCACCCTTGAGGGTACCAACCATGATTTTCAAGAATTGGTGGACTTTTTTCAGTCTATTACCTACCTCCATTTAGTCCCGCAACTTCTCCGTTTTCCCGATTTAATTACGGTAGACTCTGTTAAAACCGATACCAATATCCAACGTTCAGGTTCCAGATATAGGAGCAAGTCAACTCGAACTCAACTTGGTCACGGTTTACTTCAAAGGATTGCCAGCGTAGACGAAGATATCCGTTATTCACGCATGAAAACGATTGAAGAAGCACTCAAGGTTGCTATACCTCAACTTGAACATTTGAAATTTAAACATGATGAAGCGGGGCGTCCGCATTTATTACTACGTTGCTCCCATTGGCATTCAAGTTCACCAGCACAACATGAGGAACAATTTTCCGATGGGACACTTCGGCTCCTTGGTCTTTTGTGGACGCTCCTTGAAAGTGAATCGGTACTCCTATTGGAAGAGCCCGAACTTTCACTACACGTCGGAATTGTGTCACAACTCGCATATCTAATTTACAAGATGCAAGCCAGCAAAAATCAACAAGTCTTAGTGAGTACACACAGCGATGTTCTTCTTGCTCAGCCAGAGATTGATGGGATGGAAGTGCTTATGCTCACCCCCACGAAATCGGGGACAGAAGTAAAAATAGCCTCAGACAATGAAGCAGTGAAGCAGCTCCTTGAGGCGGATTTTACAGTAGGGGAAGTTGTGCTTTCAAGAAGCAGCCCTGAAAATGTTAAAGAAATGGGACAATAATATGATATCAAGGGGTGTACTACTTGCTGTTGAGGATAAACTAAGCGAGGCAGTAGCGACTAACATTCTCAATAAGCTCGGATTTGAAATCGTGAAAATAATAGGGCATCAGGGAAACGATTACCTTAAACAAAAAGCCAAAGGGCTCAATCGAAACGCGAGAAAACCATACAATATTTTCATGTTAACAGATTTGGATTCACCCAAAAAATGTCCACCACAACTAATTCAATCTTGGATTGGAGGGCCCCCAAATTTCGGATTTTTCCTTCGTGTTGCGGTCATGGAAGTTGAATCTTGGGTGATGGCAGATCAGAGTGCATTTGCTGAATTTCTAATGGTACCAATACAAGAAATCCCAGCCAGAACAGACGAGATTCCCGATCCTAAAGCTTCGCTTCTTTCGCTTGCTGAGAAAAGCAAATCTGCGGAATTGCGAAAAGATCTGCTTCCGAAAAATAAATATAAAACTTCAAAAATAGGACCTGGATACAATAACCGCCTATGTGGATTTGTCCGAGATTATTGGGATATGAACCGCGCTGTCTCCGTTTCGCCAAGTCTCAAAAGAACTATAGATCGGCTTCAAAGTACAAATCGTCAGATATGATAACATTTTCACACGAGGGGAAATTACCAGTCTCCCAAAAAGAGAAATTGCTTGACTATGAGAGAGCAACGCACGCTTTTTGATCTGACACAAGATGGATTGGTCATCGGTACAAATGTTCAGCGCATCTATCCCGCATTCGATGTGTCCGGCTTCGTTTCGGATGTCCGGACAGAGATGGAGGGGCAGACGATCAACGACACTTTCCGCTTCTCGTTCAGCCTGCAGAGCGAATCCGATGCGGCACAGACGATCCTAACGTACTACGCAGTCGCTTACAAACGTCCGACAGGACATATTACGCGCAAACGCTATCGGCTGAGTCAACGGAAACTGAAACCGAGACAGCGCGTCGATTGGGAATGGAACACAAAATGACCATTAACGGAATTTTCTTTGATTTATACGGGACACTCCTGGTGTACGGAAATATGGATACCGCCTGGTCTGATTGGTTAAACGAATTTCATAAACAACTCAGATTGCACGGATTAACGCGCTCAATCGAATCATTTGCTAAAACCTGCGATCAGTTTTTCGGTAAAAGCGAACCGACACCGCGACAACACAATATGACAGTGTTTGAACAACGTATCCAAAACCTCTGCTCCGATTTACATCTGAATTTAACTGCTGAAGATATAACAGGAATCGCAAACAAAATTGCCAGAGCTTGGCAAAAACATATACCACTCGATACTGAGGCACGCCCCGTACTGCAAACACTACATCGTTCCAAAAAACTCGCGCTCATCTCCAATTTCGACCATCCGCCGCACGTTCACTCCGTTCTCAACAAATTTGGGCTGACAGACTTTTTTGATTCGGTTGTTATCTCCGCTGAAGTGGGCATCAAGAAACCGGATCCACGAATATTTGACGCAGCACTTGCGCAGACTGGAATGAAACCTGAAGAGGTCGTTTATGTCGGAGACACAGCAGACGATACGGAAGCCGCTCGCGCGGCTGGTATTGTCCCGATACTGATACAAAGGGAAAATAAAGGCAATGCGTTTGACTTCAGTGTCAATAAAGACGGTTCGGAGCAAACAGCATTTACACCTAATGTGAGAACAATAACCAAATTATCCGAACTTACAAAACAGTTCGTTTGAATCCTATATGACTGACCACCGACGGCTGACGGCTGATAGCCATAACGAAAGGAGCTCACACATGACAGGTGAAGAAAAATTTCAGGTTGATCTTGAAGGGTATCTCGTCATAAAGAATGTCTTGACCGACGACGAAGTCGCTGAGATGAACGAGATTATCGATAGCGGAAACCGTCAAGGACCGCCGAGTCTCTGGGGTGAACCGTTCAAACGGCTCATCGACCATCCGACAATCCTCCCGTATCTCATCGAACTGTTGGGTCCGCATGTCCGCCTCGATCACGACTATTCGCTCTTTATGGAGAAAGGTCAAGGACGCGGCGGGTTGCACGGCGGTGAGGACGGTGGACGCGCCGGTGGACACGTCGGCGATCACTGGTATAAATATCGGGATGGTATCATGCGGAACGGTCTGTCCGTGATGACGTATAATTTGGCGGATGCCCCTGCAGGTGCAGGCGGATTCGCTTGTATCCCCGGCAGTCATAAGAGTAACTTCGCGCCGGAGATCCCATCAGAAGTTCGGCGATTCGAGCGTCCTGCACACTATGTCGTCCAACCGCCTGTTGAGGCTGGAGATGTGCTGTTTTTTACGGAGGCACTCATTCACGGGACGATGCCGTGGACAGCGGATCATGAACGCCGATCACTGCTCTATAAGTACAGCCCAGGGCACTCCGCGTGGTCGAGCAATTACTACGACATGAGTAAATACGATGGGTTGACGGAACAACAGAAACGGATGTTGATGCCGCCATCTATCGGTAGACGACCACCGGTTATTGAGAAGAATTGAAGTGTAATAAGAAGCGGGGGACAAACCCCGCCTGCAGTGAGTGGAACATTTCAGAAAGCGGGGTTAATGAAGTTTAAGAAAATAAATCGGTAATTCTATATTTTACCCAGGGCCGGTAGGTTCGGTGTTTTTGCAAACGCTGAAATCCAATGCGAAGAAAGTGTTTCCTCTAGGAACCGAACCGGACTGCCAAAGAAATTACCGAGTTAAAAAATTAATCTTCATCAAACCCCGCCTGCAGTGGCTGACCGCTAATGGCTAACGGCTGATGGCTGAAAGCATATAAGAAACCTCTTTTCTGACGGTTTCCGACAGCTGACAACCAATAGCGAAACAAAAGGAACTTTGACCATGACAGGTGAAGAAAAATTTCAAGTCGATCTTGAAGGGTATCTCGTTATAAAGAACGTCTTGAGTGCAGATGAAGTCGCTGAGATGAACGATATCATCAATAATACCGAACGCCAAGGCCCTCCAAGCCTCTGGGGTGAACCGTTTAAGCGGTTGATTGATCATCCGAAAATCCTCCCGTATCTCATAGACCTCTTGGGTCCAAACGTCCGTTTAGACCATGACTATGCCATCTTCATGGAAGAGGGACAGGGACGTGGCGGATTGCACGGTGGTGAAGACGGCGGTAGACCCGGCGGTCCCGAAGGCGATCACTGGTATAAGTACCGCGACGGTATCATGCGGAACGGTTTGTGTGTGATGACCTACAACTTGGCAGATGCACCGGCAGGCGCGGGCGGGTTCGCCTGTATCCCCGGCAGCCATAAGAGCAATTTCTTGCGCGAAATCCCGTCAGAGGTACGGCGGTTCGAGCGTCCGACGCATTACGTCGTCCAACCGGCACTCGGTGCAGGCGATGTGCTTTTCTTCACGGAGGCACTCGTTCACGGAACGATGCCGTGGACAGCGAAGCACCAACGCCGGTCACTCTTGTATAAATACAGTCCTGGACATTCAGCGTGGTCAGGGAATTATTATGACATCAGTAGATACGGCGAATTGAGCGAACAGCAGAAGCGGATGTTGTTGCCGCCGTCTATTGGGGGTCGTCCGCGCGTTTTGGAGGCGAATTGAGATAGTGGCAAAAATTAAACTTACCGGGAAACAGAGCGACTTTCTGAAGATCGTTGTTGCAGCGGCGGGGCGCGGTGACCTCGAAACCGTTCGCCTATTGCTTGATGACAATCCCGCGTGGCTTCACACCGTCGGTTCGCACGGTCGGACGATGCTGTGGGAGGCGGCGTATCGTGGGAAATTGGAGATGGTCCAATTTCTTCTCGAACGTGGGGCCGATATACATCTGCCGGGATGTCATCTGAGTCAACACGGTATCGAAATCACACCGTACTGCGTCGCGCGGCACGAAGGACGCGACGCGGTTGCAGACTATCTGCTGACACAAGGTGCGGAAGTTGACATCCACAGTGCTGCCTACCTTCAAGATTACGACACCGTCCGCGCGCACCTTGATCGCGACGCAAATCTCGCCAACAGCGGATACCTCCAATCCGTCATGCTACCGTCAGGGCAATCGGATACCTTTGAGTACCGAGAAACGGCATGGACGACACCGCTCTGCTACGCCATCATCGGCGGAAATGTAGCCATTGTCGAACTGCTAATTTCACGGGGTGCCATCATCGAACCGTACAGCGAAATTTTGTTGGATAACGCCGTTGGCGAAGATCGGGTAGAGATTACCAAGATGTTGCTTGAGAACGGTGCGGATCCGAGCAAAGCACCGCGTATTTTAGATGACGGTTCCGAAATGCGTCAATTGCTCAAGGCGCACGGCGTACCCTCAAAAGACATTAACGCGCAGAACCACATGGGGTGGCCCCCGCTCGTTTACGTCTCCCGCGGCGATAAAGGAGAACATCCGGAGGATGTGCTACGACTGTTAGAACTCGGTGCCGATATCAATGTTCAAAACCACAAGGGTCAGACGGCGTTGCATTGTGCAGCGAAGGCGGGATTTCTCAAGGTCATCCATCTGCTTATCGAAAAAGGTGTAACGATTGATGCCGTTGATAATAAGGGTGAAACCGCCCTGTTTGAAGCGATCCGATCGACAATAAAGAGTGGTGAGAAACAGCGTACTGCTATAGAGGCACTGCTGGTCGAAGGCGCGGATCCGAACGTTAAGAATTCAAGAGGTCAGACCCCGTTACAGGTAGCGCAACAGTTGCGAAGAGCGGATGCCTGGAAGATTGTCGCGTTGTTACGGAGGTATGATGCGGTTTAGTTCACGCTTAAACAGGGAAAAATATGATAACTATTACCCACGATAAAATTCTCGGTTTCACGCCCCGTTGGGCACCTTATAACGGGTTTTCACTGTTGTTCGACAATCCCGATAGTGGTTTTTCGCCGCTAGAAGAAAATAACCAACTCATGAAATTGAATAGCGTTTCGAGCCATCCAACTTTAGAACTCTATCAAGCCTTCGTTGACGCACTTGACTTTATTGATACGAACCTGCTGACCAATACGTATCTCTTCTGTCCACTCCCGCCGAGTACCTATCATGTTACCGTTTGGGACGGTTTAAACGTTGGCAATCTTGCAGATGTAAATCCGTCGGTACAGGAAAGGTGGGCAGACTTTGTAAACAAATTTCCCCACACCTTTCAGAAAGACAGCGAGTTTACCAGCAGGGCACGGGCATCTTCACTAACGCAAAATCAGGATTGGAACATCACCTTTCGGTATGATACACTCCACAAATGGGGTTCTGGGATGGGTATCTTTTTGAAACCAGCAGATCAGGAATCGGCACAAATTCTCGGAGAGATTAAAAATCGCCGTGAGGATCTCTATGAAGATTTTCCTGTGAAAATCGTGCATCCTGAATACGTGCCACACGTTACACTCGGTTATTTCGCCAATAGAGAATCAGCACAACTAACGACACCACTCATCGCGGCTTGGAGAAACGTATTTGAAGAAATGGTAAGAGATCTGACCATCACCTACCACAGCATTAGTCTCTACGGTTTTACCGATATGATAACTTTCTTTAAAACGAAACAATGAAAACACCTTACACATGTGAGAGACTCATTCAAGACTTCACCAATCTCGGCATCGAAAACGGAGATACGCTCTTTATTCATTCGTCTTTTAAAAGTTTAGGGACCGTTAAGGGTGGGGCAGGTACGGTTATCTCTGCACTTGAAGAAGCAATCGGACAGGACGGGTTGATTCTGATGCCGACCTTTAGTCTCTTACCGAGTCGGGAGGAACGCGTCGCGTCGTGGAATGTTACCACAACGCCTTCCACAGTCGGATGGTTGACAGAGTTCTTTCGGCAAATGCCGGGTACTTATCGCTCCGATCACTATTCACACGCCGTTGCTGCGCGTGGGAAAGATGCGGAGGCGTTTGTGTCCGATCATCTCCGACGTGAAGGCTATCAATCGCCTTGGGACCATCACCCATGGGGCAAAACTTACGGCACGCATTCACCGATGTTTCGTGCCTACAAATCAGATGCCAAACTTCTCATGATCGGTGTCGATTATCAGACTTCAACCTATATCCATCTCGTTGAGGTTATCCATTGGAATAAACGCCTCACGGACGATGCAGACGCGACGTTTATCGGATTAAAACGTCCAGAGCTTGGTGCGTTTTGGGAGGGACTCGGTAAATTAAAGCAGGGTTCGGTAGGCGATTCAGATTGCCGATTGTTCAACATTAAGACGTATGTGGACACGCTTCTGAAAGAGGTGGAACATAATCCTGAACCTTATGTCTGATGAACAGTTTATAGACTGATGGCTGATAGCCATCACTCACTTACAAGTCCTGATTCACCCGTCCGCTCCAGATAGAGATGTGTCGTCAGAATCGCCCAGATAGGTGCCAAAAAGGCATGCACAAGCGTGTTCACCATAACCATTACACCGACTGTCCAAAAACTTGGAACTTCCTCAAAGCCTATCTGTACATAACCACCTAAAAAGAGTGTGAAGAATTCTGGAGACAGCAATATCGGACGAATTGCCATAAACTCAGGGACAATCAGCGAAAAAACCGACAGCGTGAGACCAAGGATTACCGAAGTAAATACCATAGTGAATAAGAGGAGCAGCAGGTATATGCCGAAAAACCGTCCCCATACACCTCGAACGAGTGGACTACTATCGCGCATTGCCTCAATTGCGGAGGTCTGATCCGCAATAATGATGTTTTGGTTGTACAAACTCCAATTGACACCAAAATATACCAAGACCCCTGTCATGAGAAAAAGTCCCAAGCAGATACTTGAACCGTAAGGGGCATCAGGTATAGGGATCACTGCCGATGTAAGCACTATAAAGAAGAAATACCCGATGAACCCAAGTACGTATAAGAAAAAAAATCCGCGTAAAATGGTGCCAATTTTGGCGCGCGTTCGCACCCATATCCTACGCATCGTGATCTCGGCACCGTGTTTGTATTTGATGATTGCCAGCGTCAGTGGGCACATTGCTAACCAGAGAAAACCGATACTGAAAGTGTTCAAACTGAAGGTCATTCCGGAATCCGTATTAGGAGGCGGAGGTCCGATTTCCGGATAGTCCGTCACAGCAAGACCGCGTATCGTGTCAAAACGCCAGAAGAGTCCAAAATGCTCCGAACCGAAAAGGCTTTCCGTGACACTATCCGCAATATCAAATAGGAAACTCAAAAGGATGAACGGCAGCATTATGCGCCAACAGATCCCGAAATTGTCGCGATAACATCGGAATATCATTGAAATGAGTCCAGGTTGTTGCCCTGGTCCTTTAGCAGCATCCATGTTTTCCATTACATCTGTCACTTTCTATTCTCCTCCGCGGGTTGCCATGACTTCGATATCGAACCCCTCTCTCCGAATACGCTGATCGAAATAGAGGAGTGTACAGCCGATAACCCAGATCGGCATCGTAAATGCGTCAATACCAAAGTTGATAAGGTACATCAGCGCGATCACGAGATCGAATTCGTCTATGTTTCCCGGAAGTTGAAAAAATGTCATCCACTGAACTGTCGCTAAAAATTCCGAAAAATCAGCGAATTCGGTTAGCATTAGGAGGATACCAACAGCCGTCCGGAATATCAAACCGACACTGAAATGTAGCAGAAGGATCGCGAGCATAACCCCGTTGATCCGCCACCACTTACCACGGATCAATTCATCACTGCGTCCTAATGCAGGTCGAGTTGTTTGCTCTACAGAGATCGCCGATATGTAGAAACCCCAATATGCGAAAAAAGATGATGCGGCAAGAAATAGGAACGCTAAAGTGCTCAATACCATAATAAATGCCGCAACTGAGTCCGATACAAAGGAACGAAAGAGTAGGATAAAAACAAAAAGGATAAGAAACGTGAAGAAAAATATGATGAATCCGAAGGCAATAGCACTGATAAGGCATCGGAAATAGTGCCGTCCCGCTTGTTTTAACACGGTTCCGGTTCTGATCTTCCCGTCTAAATAGGCTTGAACGCTCGCAAATACGAGCGCACTTACCACAAAAACGGAGATACAAGAGAGAACACTAATGGTAACTATCCAGAGAACCACCTTTGCGTCTCTTCCAATCCAGTCATCAGAAAAAGAGATTGAAATCCCGATCAGCATGGCAACAAAATAGAGGGTGGCTATTCCGAGGAGTGTCCTGAAGTGCGTGCGATAGAGACTAAAGGTGGTATCCAGAAGCTCTCCTAACCCCATTGTTTTCAGTCTTGGGACTTCATTCTCGGTTTGCGATGAGTTGTTCGATGCTGGTGTGTCTACTCCATCAACCACTTGCGTTTGTCTCCGATGTTTTAAGTGTGTAGACTTCCTCTAAAAACCGATCGTACCCTATCGAACCGCTGCCGCCCATTTTCTTGACAATAGGACTGGCGATAGTGCGTGCTAGTTCAGAACGCCGAAATTTAGGAAGCGTTCCGCGGCGGCTCAGATATTCACGGATTACACCGAATTCCGTCTCTGTCACCAGTTCAAGTCGGATCCATCCAGCATAGTTCAATTCTTCCCGTGGAATGTTGATAACAGGTCCCTGTACATCTGTGCTTACCCCGGTAGGTTTCAGGTCTGTGCGTGCGGTTTTGACAACGAGCGTGCCAGCAGCTAAATCACCTAAGCGTTGCCAGTTGCCGTTTATCAGCATCGTCAGTAGACCGGCACCATAAAAGAAAGGCAGAAAATCGACGACGCGAACGAGATTTCGGATTGCGGAATCCGCGAAACCGATAGGGTAGCCGCCATCTTTGATGACCCGTAAACCGAGCGCACGTTTTCCGACGGTTTGACCGTTTGACGTAACCTCAAAGACCATATAATACCCCCAGAAAAGCGCGAAGACAAGGATACCACCGATCGCACCGAGCCAGTTGCCGAGCGTGTCGCCGAGTTCCGTGATAAAATTGCGGTTGACGTAGTATCCGATAAAGAGAATAAGCACAAGCAGCCCGGTATCAATGAGTGCCGCATAGAAACGCGACCCGATACCCGCCTTCTGAAAACTGATGTCAATCTGTTCCGGTGTTTCTATGGATAGTTGTTCGTTCATTTCTGAGAGAAGGTCTCCTTATTGAAAAAAAGGCTTGATTTTTTAGTGTAAAATGGCGTTTAATTAAATCAAGAAATTATATCTGAATCAGTGGAACGAGCTTAATTTATGACAGCGACAGAATTCATCGAAAAAAGACAACCTGCATGGAACGAACTTGAGACACTCCTGAACCGTCCTCGGAACGCGAATGCGGCGCAGCTGAATCGGCTCGGCTATCTCTACCGGCGTGTTACGTCCGATTTGGCGGTGGCGCGACGTGATTTTCCACAAGACCGATGTGTTCCCTATCTCAACGAACTCGCCTCCCGCGCGCATGCTACAGTTTATCAGACTTCTCCTTTCAAACGCGGCACATTCCGGCAATTTTTCCATTTCCGGTTTCCGACAATCTTCCGAGAAAACCTAAACTTTATCGGAGCATCGTTCCTGATGTTTGCCATCGCATTCGCAGCATCATATTGGATCGGACTGACAAACGCAGAATTGGCGGAAAAACTGATCCCTGAACGGGTCGTATCACATATCAAAAAGTTAGAGGACGGCGCGTGGAACGATACCTCAACTGAAATGCGAAACCTATTCGCCTCTTTTGTGATGACGAACAACATCCGAGTCGCCTTCCTCGCCTTCGCGTGGGGGATCATGTTCATGGTCGGCACCGCTTATATTTTAGTTTTCAACGGTATCCATATCGGTGCGGTTGCCGGTTTGTGCCATGCCAACGGTGTTTCGCTCGCGCTCTGGTCGTTTGTATCGCCACACGGTTACATCGAACTGACAACGATTTTTATCGCCGGTGGTGCCGGACTGAAGTTAGGATACGCACTCATCGCGCCGTCACACTTTACACGTAAACGCGCCTTGACGGACGCGGCTAAGGTTGCGATCCAGATGCTCGGTGGTTGCGTCGCATTGCTCGTCGTCGCAGGGATGATCGAAGGGTTCGTGTCGCCTTCCGAACTACCGAACGCTGTCAAAATCGGGTTCGGCGCTGTGACAGGGATTCTCCTGTTCACCTACCTTTTCGTTATGAAGGACCCAAACGCTGAAACCGAGTCACAGGCACAACGCAGCTCGACGATACCGAAACTCAAATCCGTGACTTCGCCTTAAGCTCGAGATACTTATTCACAACCGCCATCGTCAACTGATGCGCAGGCACATCAATCGTGATGACCCCTTGACGACGCAATATCTCCAATGTGGCGTGCTTCTCCTGTAATAACCGCTCCGCAATCGCCTTCTGATAAACGGATTTGGAATCGGTAGACTTCTGCGCAGCCAACTCGACAATGCCGGAGTCCGTTAAGGTCACGCAAACCACGAGATGGTGTCTGGAGAGTTGCGAGATGTATGTGGCGATGCCTGCGGCGGAATCGCTGTCTAAGATGTCGGTAAAGAGGATAATGAGGGCGCGCTTGCGCTGCTTGGATGCCAGATATTTGAACGCCTCCTCAAAATCCGGTTCAACCGAGTGAACCGGCAGTGCGTAGATCGTCTCTAACATCGTCAAAAACTGTTTCTTGCCCGGCTTCGGTGCAAGGTATTGGTGGACAGTATCCGCAAAAGCGATCAATCCGACTTTATCCCCCTTGAGCATCGAGACATAAGCGGTCATCAGTGTTGTATTGATGGCGTAATCCAATTTATGCATCGCCTTTTGTATTGGCGATTCTGTGGCGTGCAGCGTAGACGTTTCCAAAAGGATCGGCGATGCCATAAGTCTACCGGTATCCAACATAACCACAACGTCTTGGCTGCGTTCCGTCTCGAACTCCCGGACAATCGGTTTCCGCTGACGCGCAGTGGCGTTCCAATCAATACGCCGGAAATCGTCGTCCGGTGAATATTCACGTAACCGTTCCATCTCCGTGCCTTCCCCGAACTGCCGAGAGGTCTTAAGCCCGATTTGATGGAGCATCCCGCGTTTCACCAAGAGTTCGTACTGTCGGACTGCCTGTAGGTTCGGATAGACCTTTATCTCCGATGCAGCGGGAAACTGGCACCGACGGACAATCAATCCTAAAACACCCCAACACTGTAGATGGATGTCCGCGAACTGATAAATCCCGCGTCGGAGCGGTGTCAGACGATAGGTTATCTGCGTATCATGCATCGGTGAAACGCGGCAGTCGTGGAGAACGGTCTCATAGAGAAATTCGTCGGGGAAGTCGTCTTTGAGACGTAGTCTTAATGGATGCCGCGATCGGTTGACAACGTGCAGCGTCACAACGTTTTCTACACCCAGCGAAAACTTTGAATTCATCTCACGACGCACCTCTACCCTTTTAAACAGAGGATTCGTAATGTAATCTATCACACTCACGGTAACCAGAAGCACCAGATAGGCACCACCAACGAACAAGAGGTTCGGCGAGAGTTTGTAAAGCAGGATCGGGACGGCTATCGGGAGCAAGAAGATGAGCAGACGGTTGCTGAGATGCATGTTTTAACCTAACGCGGGATTTCCGCCTCTGCAAGCAGCCGATCGATGACATCGTCCGGTGTGAGTCCCTCTATTTCCGCTTCAGGTTTCAGCAGGATGCGGTGACGATAGACATGCGGTGCCAAGAATTTGACATCATCAGGGAGTATGTAATCACGTCCCTGAAGTGCTGCGTACGTCTTGCTCGCTAATAAGAGTGAGATTGAGGCACGAGGACTGCCCCCTAAGACCAACTCATTGGAATTACGGGATGCCGTGGCTAAACTGACAATATAATTGAAGATCGAATCCTCTACGGTGACGGCTCGGATTTCCGATTCGCACGCTTGAAGCGCAGCACTATCAACGACGCTTTCAATACCGGCTGCCTCTAAACGGGTCGCGTTGAACCCGTGGTGATAGTTCATCAGAATCTGTGTCTCTACTTCCGAGGCTGGGTAATCAACGCGTAATTTGAATAAGAAGCGGTCAAGTTGTGCTTCGGGAAGTGGGTAGGTGCCTTCGTATTCAATCGGGTTTTGCGTTGCCAGCACCATAAACGGTGGAGATAATGCATAGCGGACCCCATCGATGCTGACCTGCCGTTCCTCCATACATTCCAAAAGTGCGGATTGCGTCTTCGCAGGTGCGCGATTGATCTCGTCAGCGAGGAGTACGTTTGTGAAAACGGGACCGCGCTTGAGGTTAAATTGGTTCGTCGCCAAATCGAAGACACTGGTCCCGACGATATCCGACGGCATCAGGTCGGGTGTGAACTGGACACGGCTGAATTGACCGGAGACGATCATGGCTAACGTCTTTGCGATAAGTGTTTTCGCGGTGCCGGGAACACCTTCTAACAGGACATGGCCGCCTGAAAATAGGCTAACAACAACGAGTTCAAAAAGCTCCGTCTGCCCGACGATGACTTTTTGTGCCTCTTGTTTTATGTTTTCAAAAGTTGTCTGAACGAGATTGCTCATATATCAATATGCCTTATTTCCCCAGGGCCGGTAGGTTCGGTTTGCAACCGAACCGGACTGCCCAAGAAATTACCGAATTAATATTTCAAACTGCATCAAACCCCACCTACAGGTACGTCGGGTCAGTTTAGCGTCGATTGATTTTTGCGAGGTCACGGTATGCTTCAACGCGATGTGCAAGGTCGCGCAGCTGCGCCTCCGACATACCGGGTGATGCCTCCAAGTCGAGTATCAGGTTTGTGAGTTGATTGTCTTCATCCATAGCACCGCGTGCTGTTAGCTCCTCTAAAAAGGTATCTGTATCCACATTCGGATCGACACGCCATCGGGTCGCGAGGTCCGCTTTAAAGTTGTCTCGAATGTGCTTCAAAACATACAGGCGTGTGTTCCCTTTCTGGTACAGAGCGGTCATGGCGTGGACGTATTCGGAACTCAAACGCCTGCTTTTCTCCTGCGCGTCAAGCGGTCTGCCGAACCGCCGACCGCGTAGGACCAAGAAAACGAAGAGGGTCAAACAGATATAGACTGCCGCCAAGCCACCCGGTGTTCGGAACATAAGCGACATAAAAGGGTTCGGCGGTTGCGTTTCAAGCGTGTAATATCTCCTCTCGGCAAGACCGATTCGCGCCTTACGTGGAAGCGTTGACATCAAATTGTAGAAGAATGTAGCGTTCCCACCATAGCGTAACCCATCTCTTGCAAACATATAGTCAGAAGCGATGAAGTAGGCGCGTCCTTCGCCGTCCCGTAGCGTTACGATTGCTGCATCGTTCTCTCTCGCATAAAGCACAGCGACTCCACGTCCGAAAGGTTCAATCGCCATATCGGTAGCGGTGCGAAGTTCGTCAACCGGATTTTCTGGGAAGAGTGCTTCCTCTGGAATCCGTTGTGAGAAGATCATCCGTTTCGTCAGTTTCTGTAGTTCTAAATCATACGCTAAGTACAGATCCGCTAAAACTTCATTATCCCCTGCCACGATTAAGGTGCCACCGGTGTTGACGAAATCTTTGATGTCTCGAATCTCCGTCTCTGTTGGTGCCTTGCGGAGCGCGTGCAAGAACAACACATCGTATCGATCCAAACGTGCCGGATAACCCGCGGATATTTCGGCGACCCGGAATTTCAGTTTACGCAAAATCTGATCAAGCACAGGCCCATATCGCGTCGCATCACACGAGACCAGAAAACAGGTGAACGCCATTAAAACAGCCGTGAAAATAGAGGTTCGCGTTATTCGGATTGTGGTATTCGGCGGTGAAGTTCCGATGTTTTCAGTTCCTTGCATAGACTTTTTGGAGTAGACTGCGGTAATTTGCGACGGTCTCCGCATCACACGGTTTATATCCGTACCAGACTTCATCGAAAACTTTAATCGCGGGTCCGAGTGCGGCGTGCAGGTCGATGTCATTTTGTGCTTGGTGGAGATATTCACGATTGGTGAGACTCTTATCGTAAGGAAGTACACCGCGTTCTTGGAGATGCAAAATCGCTGAGAGATATAAGTAGCGGAGCGCGCCGCGAAAGTCGTTCGCTGCCTCGGCGGTCTCCGCGTGTGCAAGTGCGACTCGCTCGGTTTCCACACGCGCCAATTCCGTCTCTGTTACGTCGTCGTGTGCCTCGCTGATAAGGTTCATCCGAATTTGTCGAACGAAAAAGACGATCATAGCCCCCAATGCCGCGGCTGCGAGTGGAAACAATAGCCATCTGAGGTCGGCTTCCCATACACGTGGATTGAGGACCTTGTCTAAATCCTGACGGTATCTCTTATAGGAGATCTCTGCACCCTCACGGCGCGTCTCCAATTCATCGCGGAAGGCTTGTTCCTCTGCCGCTGCTATTGTGAACGGGATAGAGAAACTCAGAAAACAGACGATGCCCCAAAAACAGACACGTTCTTTCACAGTTATGTCGCCTCTTTCATTGCGTCTACGCGTTGAAAATAGAGATGTGTCGTTAAAATTGCCCATATCGGTACTAAAAAGGTGGCAATCAGTCCCTTGACAATAAGTACTGCTGCCGTAGTCGGAACGCTTAATAACTCTGGTAATACAACTGCAATATCGCCACCGATGAAAAGTGTCAAAAAAGTTAGCGGAGATAGGGCATCACGGACTGGCGCGAACTCAGAAATAAAAATAGAAAACGCTAACAACCCAGTACCGAGCAGCACAGACGTAATAATCGAAGCGAACCAACCCGTCAGAAGGTAAAATCCCAAAAACCGCCACCTGATACCTTTGACCAATGCGTGGCTTCGGCGAAAAACACCTACGATAGAGTTGTTCTCAAGGATGAGGCACGGATTGTAGAGGCTTAATGTTACGAGAAAATAACACTGAATAAGCAGAACTATACCAAACAGGCATAGATCAAGCACCACTATATGAGGAAACGGTTGATATGTGTACCCCAACGATAAAATTAGTGAACCCACATCCATAATTAGCACGTAAAGCAGCGGGGTAAGCAAAACCGCCAACGTCTTACGTCCAGTTTGCCGCCACATATTACGCGCGTTTAGCGGGACAAACACCTCTGAATCCGAACTTCGCGATATCTGAGCAACAGCAAGAGATAATGGACAGAGCGTAAGCAAAAGGAGAATGAGAAAACTATAATCAAAAATTTGAAAATTGAGCTCCCAGCTCCATGTCCACCCTTCACTATCTATTGAACGCAAATAGGGGATCGGAAGTAGCCGCCAACTTACGTCAGGTGCTGAAGTATCTGATGGCACCTTCTCCTGGACCAACGATAGTTCCGGATATACACCGTCAAGTGTGCTAACACTACTGACAGTTGTGTAACCATTTGCGCTGAATGTTTCACTATTCGACTTTTTAAATCGCGTAACATTAAAATTAAAAAATACTACATTTAACGCAATCACAACAATAGCAACAGGTATCATGATACGCCAGAACAATCCGAAGTTGTCTCGATATTGTGTGAAGATTGTTCGTGCCAGTTTAAAACGTCGGTTATCAGACATTCTGGTTCCTCTCGCGGCGTATTTGAAAAGGACACGCGCAATTTTTTTAGTTTGTCACCCGCATCTCAATATCAAAAGCCTCTTTCCGAATCCGGAGGTCAAAGTAGAGGAGTGCGTAACCGATGGTCCCAATCGGCATAATGAACCCAGCAACGATTAACGAACCTAATGTATGAATAATGTACCCTCCCCATCCGATGTCATTCGGTGTCGGCGCAAATAGGCGACGAAGCGTTTCAGAAAAGTTAGCAGCTTCTGCTCCGGTATTACCTATGAATGCGGAAAAGATCATGCCGTAGGAGGTTTGCAATATAAACATTATCATGAAAGCGATCAGAGAAATCGCTACCATGATTCCAAACACACGCCACCAAGTACCTTTAACCAATTCCGTACTTCGTCGCAACGCGTTCCTCGCTGTCGTCCCCTCATATAACACAGGAAACGCGAAGAGTGCCCATCGGAATCCGAAATAGATGGCGAACGGGATACCGATAACCGTAATTGATAAGCACACCACAACCAGATAGTAGAGGAACGCGCTGCCGAGAAGCCGAAAATAATTTCTTGATGCTCGTTGTAAGGCGACTTGAGAGGTAATATTTCTGCCTAAGTACACCTGTGTGCTCGCGTAAACCAATCCCCAACCGATCCAATAAGCGAATAAGACACTCGCCATCGTCGTCAGGATTGTAGTCATCACAACGTTTATGACCGATGTTGCACCCATAGCGACTGACACAGAAATCAGGTTCAGCACAAATCCGAACACGAGATAAATAACGACGATTCCGAAAAATAGTCGAAAGTGGTTCCGATAAAGGCTGAACATTCCGTCGAGAATATCGACAAGAGACATCGGTTGAAGCGGAGAAGAAACAGTTTCGTCGCTATCTGATTCCGCTAAATTGTTGTGTTCGTTCATAGTTCCTCCAATTCTAAGAAAAGTCATTGTATACACACTATTCTATCACATTTCGCGCTTTACATCAAATTTTGTATATTACGTGCTCGCAAGCGTGCGAATGGTCTTTGATGGTGATGTTCCAATGGAGTCTAACATATATACATCTTATCTGTATCCTATTGTTGTGTCAAGTCATTGATGTTTATCACAGAAACTCGCTAAATTGACACGTATGGTACAGATATGGTATACTCTATTCTATTATCAGATACGACAGTCAGAGGAAATATAGAATGTCCAGTGCGCGCAGCGGATGGAAAGACAGATGTATATATCGGATCGTGGCAGCCTTCGGTTGGTGGTGCCGCTGCCTTCCGAAAGGATGCGCGATGCTGATCGGGCGCGGTATAGGGATGTTATATTACACGCTTGTCAAGAAACGACGCGAGATCGCCTTAAATAATTTACAGATTGCGTTCGGTGATGACCTCACAACAAGGCAGCGTAAGCAAATCTGTCAGGCGAGTTTCGTCAATGTCGGCAAAACCTGTGTCGAATTCCTTCGGTTTCCTAAACTTAACGCTGAAAACATCTGGGATCAGGTCACGGTAGAAGGTAGAGAAAATCTGTATGCGGCTTTAGAGAGCGGAAAAGGTGCCATTGTGTTTCTGGCACATTTCGGGAACTGGGAGCTCTTATCGCTTGTATACGGTGCGCTGATACCGGATCGCGCGAAAGCGATCGCTTTTCCGCTGAAAAACGAACCGCTCAACACTTATATTTCGCAGCACCGTGAGCAGCTGAGTCTGAAACTGATTCCACGGAATCGGGCTGTTCGCGAGACATTACGTGCCTTGCGAAACAACCAAGCCGTCGGATTTTTCGCCGATCAAAACGCTGGTCCAGAAGGCATCTTCGTTAATTTCTTAGGGAAACCGGCTTCATCGGTGCGCGGTCCTGCCGTTCTTGCACTCAAAACAGGGGCACCGCTCATCTTCTCACTCAACATTCGCCAACCGGACGACCGGCACTATGTCTACATTTCACCCGCAGTTCAACCCGAACCTACGGACGATTTTGAAAACGATGTCGAACACTATACGACACAGATGTTGAAACAGTTAGAGACGTACATCCATAAATACCCGGAACAGTGGCTGTGGCTTCACAATCGATGGAAAACCCAACCGCCGCTGGATCGGTAAATTTTCGTGAAGAGCGGGGTTACAAACCGTGTCTGGAAAGGGAAAATAAAAAAATTATATTGCATGAATGTTAATTTCGTGTTAAAATGGTTGGAACAATTAAATCCCAAAACACTGAGGAACCTGTCATGAAAAGATACACATTGTCCTTCATCGTCCTGCTTGTTGCGGTTGGCATCCCACTCCTACTTATCAATCCGAGCGAAAAAGATGCGCTGAGTCGGGACGGACGCATCACCCGTGATACCCTAATTGCGACAATTACAAGAGGTATCCAAATTGCCGAATCAAATCACTATAAACCGATAGAAGATACGAATGAGATGTATCGCGGTGCGGTTAAGGGCGCACTCGCATCCCTGAATGATACATACACATACTACATCAAGGAGCGCGAGCATCAACGCGCGATTGAAAATCTATACAACGCAGAATATGGCGGACTCGGTATCCAGATTTACCCAGACCATCGAGGTTTCATCAAAATTTCTAAACCGTTTCCGAATACCCCTGCTTCACGCGCGAATCTCCAAGCAGGCGATTATATTACCAAAGTTGACGGCGAACGCATCCACCTCAGTCAAAAAACCGGCATGACCCTTCCAGATGTTGTTGATAGACTCCGAGGTAAACTCAATACGGATGTAACAATCACCGTGCAACGTAAGTTTCTTGACCCTTTCGATGTGACATTAACCCGTGGCAAGATTCCCATCAGTAGCATTAAGTCAACGATGCTTGAAGACGACATCGGCTATATCCGTATCACCAGTTTTATCGGTAGCAGACGGATAAACGGGACAGAAGAAGAGTTTAACACGGCACTTGAAGAACACCAAGCCGCTGGTATGAAGGCACTTATTCTGGATCTACGCAACAACCAAGGGGGTCTGCTTAACGCTGCATATCACATCGCTGACGGCTTTATTGATGAAGGACTTATCGTATCAACAAAAAGCGAAACAAACAGCCAATTTAATGAAGAATACAAGGCGACATCCGAGCTGCTCTGTTCGCCTGACATCCCGCTGATTGTCCTCGTCAATGAATACAGTGCGAGTGCTTCGGAAATCGTGGCAGGTGCGATCAAGGACACACACCGCGGTATCCTCGTCGGACAGAAAACCTACGGTAAAGGTGTTGTCCAAAAACGTTACGAGCTTCCAGATGGCGGCGCAATGTCGCTGACGATCTCTACTTACTATACACCAAACGGCACTTCGATTAACGACACAGGCATCACACCACAAGTCTCTATCGCTGATGATGAACCTGACGACGTAGAAACCGGAATGCTCAGAAAGGCGGAGACGAGCGACACATTCACGAATTTTATCACAAAATGGATTGATGACCACCACACACGTCCAGGTGAAATTCCGAAAGATTTCTCGCTGCTTGAAACTGAACTTCCCACACTACAACAGCAACTCGAAAAAGAACGTATCTACGTGAACCTAAAATGGCTGAAACAGAGCGTCGAACAGGTTTTTAATCTGCAGGTCGGTATCGAACAGGTCGTCGATTTAGAATATGATCGGCAATTACAGGAGGCAATCCGTATCATCAAAGCCGATGAAGTCGCGAAATACCTGAACCCACCAGAGGATACGGAGCCGCCTTCAACGACACAAGTCGATACACCTGTGGAACCCGACGCAATGGCTGAGGAATAACTCGCTGAATATGAATTCCAGAACCGAGAACCCGCCGGATGTCGTTACAAAAAAGGCACTCGTCGTCGGACTAATCTTAGTCATTGTTAACGCTTACTGGGTCGGCATCGCCAGTGAACTCTGGTATGCAGTTTACACGCTGGTTTCACCGTTTTCCAACGCCGTTTTCACACTCGTTGTACTCATCGCCTTTAACGTCCTGCTCCGCAAATTTTCCCCCCGTATCGCCTTCACGCCAGCAGAACTGCTGCTCATCTATATCATGGTGACGATGGTGTCCACGATTTCCGGGCACGCGATGATGGCGATCCTCATGGGAACGCTCGCACATCCGTTCTGGTTCGCGAGTCCAGAAAACGAATGGGCACAACTCTTTCTCCACCACATTCCACCATGGCTCACAGTACACGAATTCGAGTTTTTAGCAGGTTATTACGAAGGCGAATCGAGTATCTATTGGATAGAACACCTGCGCCTCTGGGTGAGACCGGCACTCCTCTGGTCAGGATTCATTTTTATTCTCTACGGGTCACTGCTCTGTTTAGGACTGCTCCTTCGTAAGCAGTGGATGGAACGTGAAAAACTGAGTTTCCCGCTCACGCAGCTGCCCCTGCAAATGACGACGAATCGCAAGTTCTTCCGGTCCCGTACGCTCTGGTTCGGGTTCGGTATCGCTGCGTTGCTACGGATAATGGCAGGGTTACACGACATTTTTCCCGTCATTCCGGCACTACCCCCGAACTATAGGCTCGACCGACATTTTACTGAACGTCCATGGAACGCCATCGGTCATGCCTCTATGTCCTTTAATCTCGCGATCGTCGGATTGACCTACTTTATGCCGCTTGATCTGGCATTCTCAACGTGGTTTTTCTTTTGGCTGACGCGGGCGGAACGTGTCATCGCAAGCACTGTCGGTATCACCAATATCAGCGTTTTACATCTCAACGATCGAGCGTCCGGTGCATGGGTGGGTATCGCTGTGTTGACGCTATGGATGGCACGCCGCCACTTCACCAACTTCTTTCAACAAGTCATCGGTCGCCAGCGACGCGACGATAGCGGCGAACCGCTCTCTTACCGGACAGTCGCAGTTCTGACACTACTGAGTATCGGTCTCGTGTTTGCGTTCTGTTACGCAGCCGGGATGTCGTTATGGGCAATCGGTGTCTTTTACGCGCTGTTCATCGCGTTCGCGATAGCCATAGGACGCGTACGTGCCGAACTCGGTCCGCCATACCATGAAGTTATCGGTATCAACCCGCGGCAGATGATGGTCAGTATGTTCGGAACACGGCGGTTGGGGTCCGCCAATCTTACAATCATGACCTTCCTCTACGCGTTTAACCGCTGCAACCGTTCACACCCGATGCCGAACCAGATTGAATCGCTACGGATCGGAGAGCGTTCAGGGATGCCGGGCAAAACCTTAATCTTGGGGATGGCACTCGCTATTGCGGTCGGCGCATTAGCGACGTTCTGGACATACTTACAGGTGGCGTACCAATACGGCGTACTTGCGCAGTGCCAAGGCGTTGTCGGACGATTCGGATGGGAGAGCTTTAACCCGCTTCAGAGTTGGCTCCAGCATCCGAAAGAATCAGATGTCAGCGCGATCGCTTTTATGTGTGGCGGATTCGGTTTCGTGTTCCTCCTCCACTTCTTACGGACCCGCTTGCTGTGGTGGACACTCCATCCGTCGGGCTACGTGCTTTCAGGCGCATCCTGGGGCGGGTTGATCTATTTCTGGTTCCCAGTGATGGTGAGTTGGTTCATCAAGTTTCTTATCCTTCGATTTTGGGGATGGCAGACGTATCGAAAAGCGATCCCTTTTTTCCTTGGACTCGTTTTAGGGGATTATATCCCGCGTAGTATTCTAAGTCTCATTAGTTTCGCATTGCACCTCTATATGCCATCGTCCGGTGCAGGACACTCGCTCTAAACAGGACAATGTACGAATGCCTACACCACTACTTACAGTCAGCGCACTCACAAAAGGGTTTAGCGGTAATCAACTGCCAACCGTTAAAAACGTCAGCTTCAGTGTATATCCGGGTGAAATCTTCGCACTCCTGGGCCCGAGCGGCTGCGGAAAGACGACCACCTTACGGATCATCGCCGGTTTTGAACACGCAGACGCAGGAACAGTCGTCATGGATAAGCGGATACTCACTGGGGACGACATTTATGTTCCGCCTGAATCACGCGGTATCGGTTTCGTGTTTCAGGACTATGCCCTTTTCCCACACAAAAATGTCTTTGAGAACGTCGCCTTCGGTCTACGAAAAGTAACCAAAAAGGAACGCCGCGAGAGAACATTAGAAGTCCTGCGGATGGTTGACTTGATAGACCTTCAATCCGGCTTGCCGCATCACCTTTCGGGCGGCGAACAGCAGCGCGTTGCGTTAGCACGCGCCATCATTGCACGTCCTAAACTGCTCCTCTTAGATGAACCGTTCTCAAGCCTGGACCAAGGGTTACGACAGACGACGCGCGAAGAAGTCCGCACCCTTCTAAAGACAGAGGGTATTAGTGCTGTACTCGTCACACATGCACAAGAAGAGGCGCTGAGTTTCGCGGAACGATTGGGCGTTATGAAAGAGGGGACGCTTGAACAGGTCGGTACGCCGGAAGCAGTATATCAGCAACCGAAAACGGCTTATGTCGCGGATTTCCTCGGACAGACGAACTTCATTGAGGCGCACGTACAAAACGGGTTCGCACAGACACCCTTCGGACGCGTAAAGGTGGACGGTGACGCTGCTGGCGATGCACTCCTGTCAATCCGCCCGGAATGTCTCAAAATGCTGGCATCCGATTCCTGGAGTAGTGGGGCAAAAACGGGACGTATCGTCGGACAGGCGTTCAAAGGACACGATTACACACATCGCGTCGAAGTGGAAGGACAGCACTACTTCGTCCAGACCGACTATAACTGCCCCTTCCAAGTTGGCGACGCTGTTGTGTTGATAGCGGTAGCAGCGGTGTCGGTGGAATAGTTATCAGTTATCAGTACGGAACGAGTACGTTCCTTTCAGTTTTCAGTTAAGAGATACTATGTTAATCTAACACCTCTTGTAACTGACAACTGACAACTATTCACAGCATCGCTCGGATCGCGTCAATTCCTTGAATCATTCGTTTGAACGCTGCGGTGAGTCTATCGATTTCTGCACGGACTTGCGCACTGTCGCCTTGCGCAATAGCGTCCAAAACGCCGGGAAAAACGACCGCTGCATAGCCTGTATTAAGTCCGGGGGCATAGATAAGATGCTTAAACCATGGACGCAACGGCAAGCCGTCCTCATCGATTAACTTCCGCTCTAATTGATACAGGCGGCGGTTTATCTCCGAGATTTCAGAAAAACTATGAGAATCAAGATAACGCGTAAGCTCTCGGTTCAATAGAGATGCAGCCTGCTGCCACTCGGTAAGTAACGCATCTAACGCTTTAACCTCTTTGGCGATTTTGATTTCGGAACCGGAATTTTGCAACAACTTCACAGGGACCATGAGGTCTGTTGCATAAGTTTCATAATCAAAGGGTAGAATGTCGGCATTGGCGAGTTGTAAGGCGAGCGTCCCCCAAATTTTCGACATCGCCACCTGATACTGAAAGGTCGGATCCCCGAAATGCTCCATCCAGTAGAAGTTATCCTGCATCGCGTGGTAGACCCCGTAAGCACCACCGAACCCCATACTCACAGACGGAATCCCAGCATGTCCGACAAAAGGTGAATGGTCTGAACCGCTTCCGAGGTTCCCGATCTGTGGTATTTCCCGTTCTTGTCTCGTCTTCCAATTCTCATAGACCGGCTTCAATGTTTTCGGGTCAATGACGTTCTCGGTCACATCGCGTATCAACTCGCGTAGTGACGGCGTCGCGCTGACATAGAATCGTCCACCGGTTGCCGCAATATCTACGTTAAGATAAGCGACGGTTTTCTGTTGGAGTTCCGTTTTGAGTTCCTCGACCCACTCTGTGGAACCGAGGATCCCGAATTCTTCAGCGTCCCACGACGCGAAAACGATTGTCCGCTTTGGACGGACACCTTCTTCGGCGAGTTCACCTAAAGATTCGGCGACCTCTAACAGAGCCGTTGTACCGCTTCCCGGATCCGCTGCGCCGTAGACCCAAGCATCGTGATGGTTCCCTAAGATGACCCATTCGTCAGGATATTCTGTCCCCTCTAATTTTGCGATGACGTTGTGAATCGGACGCGTGCTGTGTTCACAACGTACTTTAATGTGCACTTTCGCAGGTCCCGGTCCGATGTGATACGCGAAAGGTAAACCGCCTTGCCACTCCGATGGCACATTAGAGCCTGCAAGCGCTTTAAGAAAAGGTTCGGCATCTCCATAACCGATCGGAACGACAGGAATTTGCGGTAAATCGGTGGCTTCAGCGATCGGTATCCTCTGAGCATCTTTGGTGGCCGCCCAGCCTGGGGTTAGCGGATCACCGGCGTGTTGAAAAATATATTTCACCGTTCCGCGTTGGATCGCATCCGCTGAACGCCAGGGACCCCGCGGATAGACATCGCCGCGGATATAACCGTCATCTTTCGGATCAGAGTAGAGGATCAACCCAATGGCACCGTTATCGTCTGCAACTTTCGCCTTCACACCACGATAGCTGCCGCCATACCGGGCAATACAAATTTTCCCTTCCACTGAAACACCGCGCGCATTGAGGATTTCGTAATCTTCGGGCAACCCTCTGTTGACATAGACGAGTTCCGCCGTCACATCTCCATCGGGTGAGTAGGCGTTGTATCCAGGGACAATCTCCGTCTCGTAAGAATCTTTGTCCCATTCCCAACCCGATTCTTTACTAACAGCAAGATGTTGTGTCGGTGAAACGAGTTCTACATGTACCTCAAGCGGATAGGGTAGATAGACGTGATATTCATAGACCTGAACCTGTAATCCGTAACTCTCAAATTCGGAACGCAGGTATTCTACAACTTTACGGCTATTTTCGGTTCCAGCGAGATGCGGTTCTTCCGTTAGATAACGTAACTTACGACGACTCCTCTCGACTGAGAGACGTTCTTTAAATTCAGTCTCATACCGTTTTTGCGTCATCGCATTCTCTGCTGTGAACCCACGCATAGCAAAAACCTCGTGAGAGGTCCAAGTCAGTCCTGTAAACAGACAGATGAAACTGAAGCCTAATCTCCAAGTCCACGTCAATAGCGTAGACATATTTTTTACCAATTTAATAGATCTTCACCTCTTTTCCTTTACAAACATAAAAAAATATCGGGTTCGCGCATTTTTCTCGATAGGGTTCCCTTGAAAACCGCGCTTATTGGAATTGGTTCAAAAAGTTAACCCAAGAATCGAACACTACATATAAATAATAGCACATTCTCAGATTGTTTTCACTATCTTTTTCTTTTCATCTGACCGAAAACGAAATAGTCCTGCCCAATAGTGTCAAAAAATTGACACTATCCGCATCATTATGTTAAAATAATACCTGATAACAAAAACTGACCGCAAGGAAGTTTTATTTAAATGGACGCAAAGATTCTAATTGTTGAAGATGAACGTGATATCGCGGAGCTACTACGATACAATTTACAAGAAGCCGGTTTTGAAACGGATTATGTCCGTAACGGCGCGGATGCGATACACCGCTCTGTTGAGAAGCCGCCGGATCTCATTATACTTGATCTGATGCTCCCAGAAGTAGATGGCATGATCGTCTGCCGTTTATTAAAAAACGATCCAAGGACTAAAAATATTCCTATCGTGATGGTAACTGCGAAAACGGAAGAAAAGGATAGAGTCGCTGGGTTAGAACTCGGTGCTGATGATTATATCACAAAACCGTTCAGTCCAAGAGAAGTGGTGTTACGCGTGTCTGCCGTACTACGTCGTATCCAAGCCGGTAAAGAGACAGAAAGCACAGAACGGATTGAAACACACGGTCTCATCATTGATCTCGACAAACATCAGGTACTCACAGAGAACGGTCCAATAGATTTGACAGCCACCGAGTTTAAATTAATCACGCTATTCGCGCGGTCACCCGGACGCGTCTTTACACGCGATATCCTAATGGATGTGATATGGGGGCAAGAGTATTACGGGATTGATCGGACGGTGGATACACATGTGAGCCGCCTGCGTCGCAAACTCGGCGAATTCGGTAAGCATATTGAGACGGTACACGGGGTCGGCTATCGGTTCAAGGAAATCGGTTGAAGATGATATACCAGAGGCATCCAATCCTCGTGTAAGACGGATCGGCTTACGGACTGCTAACGGTTGATGAAGTGCTTCCAAGCGAGAGGTCGCCTCAAAGGGTACCCCTCGCGTTGAATTGCACTTGTAGCATCTACATATAGATGCCGTTCCGACACCTACGGAAATTCTATTCCTAATTTTCGACATACCTTTCGGATTTTGTTTATCGCGCCGCCGATCTGTTTCCCGTTTCGGGTGACACCAAAGAGGTGTTGACTCACAACACGGCGAGAAATACCGAGGATATTCCCAATTTCTTCTTGCGTTTTGCCTTTATAAAAGTAAAGTTGAATACACTCGGTTTGACGCTCTGTTAATTCCTTCGCGATAATCTGACGAACCTGTTCCAAGACTGCCTGCCGCTTGGCACGCCGTGCTTCTGTATATTCGTCATCAGGTGCTCGATACCAGAAGTAGTCTTCGGTAGTGAGCTGGTCAAAAAATTCTGGTGGTACCGGAATCTCCCAAAAATCTGCATTAAATTTGGGCATAGATAAAGCAACTCCCTGAGATATAGGGCAATCGCGCCTATGCCATTTTCAATCAAACTGTTGAGAATGAACAGAGGCACCATCGCCTCGAACCGGATAGGTTCGGATGAAATATAGCGTGGCTGAAACTTAGTCTTAACATGATAGGTACCTCCTCCTTTATTTCTGTTTATGGATTTGTACGGGGTAAGAGAAGTAAAGACACCCGCTTGTAAATTGCATTATATCAAAAGAGACAAAAATATGCCATAAAAAATCTGACATCCGGATTGCCTACGCGATCCAAAGATAGTTCAAAATAGGGGACAGAGGGGTATAAACCCTCCGTCCCTTTCCAAAGAGTGCGACACTTAGTGCCACACCACAAGGGTGTAACACTAAGTGTCACACCTCCTCTGGTTTGCTAACATAACAATTTCCTCCTTTTTCTCTCTACCGCGATAAAGCGGTATTAGGATACCATCGCCATTAAAAAATGACAATGATTCACTTAAACACATTTTCGGATGCACTTTTGCATATTTTTTTGAAAAAAATAAAAAAAATATTTTAGGACTTACGCAGCCCTTACTGCAGGCGGGGTTTGAAACCCCGCCTGCAGTGCGTTATTTGGAATCGGAATGTGTAAGTTATTCCACAAAAAAATTAGGGACAGAGAATTATCATCTCTGCCCCTTTCAATTGGAGTGATGCGCTGGGTATCCGATATACATTCAGTTTTTGCGAGAAAATCACTCTTCCGAATCAAAGAACAATCCGAGCGGTGCGCTCAACTGTGGCGTAACATTCTGTTCATCTACGACTCTATCGCCGATCCACTCGCTGCGCCCAATTCCCATCGTGAATACCTGTCCTGAAGTCTCGGTGTAACTGAGATATTGAAACCCTGCGTTCTCAAAACAGGTGAGTGCGGGTCCATTGTCTGCCAATACTTCTAAGGTCACATGCTCAGCATCGAGCACCTCAAAGGCGTAACGGACAGTCTCAACGAGTGCATCAGTCCCGTAGCCGCGAGCGCGATAGTCCGGTCGAATAATAACGAACCGAATCTTAACGGTGTCTGTGTCGCGCTTAAGAAGGATAAACCCGATGAGGAAACCGGTCGTTCGGATTTCAATCGCAAGCGGGTGTGTCCCCGCGTCGGCTGCCCAACGGTGCCAATCATCGAGAAATGTTTCAAATGATACGCGTTCGGTATAAAGAAGGTTCCTGATGCCGGGTCGGTTGATCCACCCCCAAATTTGGCGAAGTTCGTTCTCCGTGGTCTCGCGGAGATGGATGCCGCCGCTGTAGAGACGTTCCAGTTGCCGCAATTCACTGCGGAGTCCTTCCAACTGTGCCGAGTGCACCCCAACTTGCGCACCAGCCGTGCGAATCCTACGTTGGTTCGGACGATCCATGAATTTCGCCTGTTTCACTCTATTCTGAAAGTATCCGAGTTTCCGTTCACTTCTCTCAATAATACGTAGCAAGTTGTTAATAGCATCTTCCCACTTCTGCAGGTCAGCGTTTGCGTCTTCTGGTGTTTCGATCCGATCTTCTCTTATCTGAGTTTCGTTCATATCTCCCCTCCTTGAATCCAGAGATCCGGAGATAACTCTGATAGCGTAGTGGATTAATAATCCCCGTTTCAACTGCACTTTTCACGGCACATTCCGGTTCGTGTTGGTGCGTGCAGGCTGCAAATTTACACTCCGGGATATATGGGCGCATCTCAGGGAAGTGGATATCTAACCCCTGTTCATCATCGACTTCAAGCAATCCGAGTGTCCGGATGCCCGGAGTATCTGCAACAAAGCCACCAAATTCAAGGGGTAGCAGCATCACTTCCGTTGTTGTATGCCGTCCTTTTTGGATACGCGCATCTACCTCACCGGTACGTAATTGGAGTCCAGGTTGTAATGCGTTAAGGAGAGAGGACTTCCCGACCCCCGATGAACCGACAATCGCAGAAATCTTATCTTTCATTGTCTCTCTTAACTCATCAACACCGTTTCCGGTTACAATACTTGTATAAACTACCTTATAGCCTAATTCTTCATATAATTTTAGTTCGCGCTGTACATTCTCCAATTTTGCCAGATCGATTTTGTTGATACAGATGACCGGTTCTACATCAGAAGCCTCGGCAGTGACGAGGAATCTATCGAGCATCCGCAGCTTGAGGGTAGGGTGTCGGGCCGCAAAGATGATAAGCAGCATCTCTAAGTTCGCAACGATCACCTGTCGCCAACCGTCCATGCGGATACGTCCAAATTGCGTTTCGCGTGGGAGACACGCCTCAATGTAACCGTTATCCTCAACCGGTGTCGATGTCGAAATATGGACGCGGTCGCCGACTGCGATGAGCTCGACATAAGGCATCTCTTTGGTTTCATCGAGACGACGCTTCTCTTCTTCAATCAGATGATGCCGTACAGTACAGGTATAGCACCGGTTGCCAACCTGTACTTCGTAAGTGCCACCTCTCGATTTTATAACAATTCCTTCCATAATTAGGTTCACCTGTGGAAACATTTTGCACTGCAGGCGGGGTTTGGAACCCCGCCTTCTATAGATGTCTCGTTATTGCACACAACCGTGCATCTTTAAGACGTTCCTTACGCCCCCGGATTCCGCCAGACGATACGTCCGCGCGTTAAGTCATACGGAGAAAGTTCGACGGTAACATGATCGCCGGGAAGCACCCAGATTTTGTGCTGCATCAGTTTACCTGCAAGGTACGCTACGACTTTGTGGTCGTTCTCTTCTAATTTAACATGAAACAAGTTTCCCGGTAAGGATTCCATGACGACCCCCAAAACGCGGATAGCAGTGTCTTTATTAACAGATTCATGAGTTTCTGGGGCTGTTCTTTCTTTTTTCATCTGATTTTCTCCTTTTTTATTTTTTGTTATTTACGCTACACTATTTTGGATGTACTTAATTAACGTTTTGTTCGGAAAAAAGTTGACACGATATGTCGAAAGTTGTAAAATACATCTGTGGGATTTTCTATTTCCGCTTTTCTATAAACGAAGGAGAAAAAAGATAATGCACCAAGCCTTACCTCTCGTTGCCTATCCTGATCTCGAAAACCGAGTCAAGGCGATGGAAGAAGATGGGTATGCCTATCTCCCGAAAGTCATTGACACCGGAGAACTTGCTGAACTTCGCGCGGCGATGGATCGGTTAACGGCGATACCTGAGAGCTTTGACCGGCACAGTGTCCCCGAAAACGGAAGCGGCTTTCTGAATAAGCACATCAATAACGCCTTCAACCGTGATCCGGTCTTTCTGCGATACTTAGATAAGTCTCCTGTCATCGAATTGGCAGAGGCGGTTCACGGTGCCGATTGCCATGTCATCGGTATGACAGCTTGGATGACGGGTCCAGGTCGTCCTGATCAAGGGCTGCACACAGATTGGCTGCCGATTCCGCTGCCCACAGATATTTTAGAAGACCCACGTGTTAAAGTGCCGATTTTTATCACAACCGCACACTATTATCTTGACAACCTCTACGAAGACCTCGGTCCGACGAAGTTCGTTCCCGGAAGCCATCTGTCCGGACGGCGACCCGACGGTGAAACGGAATGGAAAGGTGCTAAAGAACAGAGTATCCTCTGTAACGCCGGTGATGTCGTGCTTTTCAGAAGTGAGGTCTGGCACCGCGGCACAGCAAACCGAAGTGATCAGACGCGCTACTTATTACAAGTGCATTATGCAAACCGTATGATAACGCAAAAATTCCCGCCTTACCTGAACCGGTTTCAGTTCGATGCAGCGATCTTGGAACAGGCGACAGAACGCCAACAACGCCTGATGGGGAACCATCGACCGGGAGCCTACGATTGATAGCGCAGTCCCCGAAAGAACGCCAACCTTCAATGAGGATAACCCTTCCCTTTGCATAGAAACGAGCGTACCGAAACACCACCAAAACCAAATGTTATCAGTGAGGAGCCGCACGGAAAAATTATCGGGCTCAGTCTACTCCTTGCTTTTCTCTGGGGTGGCAATTCACCGTCCATAAAAGTCGGTTTAAACGATTTCCCGCCGATGGCACTGGCGTTTTTCCGATTTGTGATCGGCCTCATCGTTGTCGGGAGTTGGTCCCTTTACCGCCGAGTCTCACTCGGTTTACGCCGTGGTGAACTTCCCCGATTGATGCTACTCACGGCGATTTTCATACTCCAAATCATCTGCTTGAACATCGGGACAAAATACACAACAGCATCACGTTCAACCATTTTTATTAACGTCTATCCTTTTTTCACCGCCCTCTTCGCACATTTCTGGATTCCGGGTGAACGTCTCTCTATTCCAAAGACATTGGGGATCGTCGTCGCCTTCAGCGGTGTTTTCATAACCGTCGCTCCGAACCTCGGAGAAGGCGAAACAAATATCCTTGGCGATATTCTTGTCCTCATTAGCGGGTGTTTCTTAGGGTTACGTGTTGTCGTGACAAAACTCCTCGTCCAAGCAATACACCCCTACCGACTTCTCGTCTGGTATTTAAGTTTGAGTCTCCCGTGTTATGCTGTCATGAATTTAACATTGGAACGAGGCGAGCCGATGCAGTTGACACTTGCAAGTGCTGCTGCACTCCTTTATCAAGGGGGTGTTATCGCTGGTTACTGTTTTTTGGCGTGGACTTCAATACTTGAAAGATACAGTGCAAGTAAACTGGTGGTGCTTTTCTTTGCAACGCCGCTATCAGGTGTTTTGTTCAGTTATCTGGTCTTAGGTGACGAACTCACAATTAACCTGCTCGTAGGGGCGGTTCTCGTAGCAGGCGGGATTTATCTCGTAAACATGCGGCGTTAGCCGTTTGGCATACGCGCTCGCATTTGCCTGTCGTAAGTACTCTCAGTTTCTGGCTCTATTATTGCCTTCAGATCACGTTCATCCGTTGTATCATCACTTATCCGCTTCTGACGTTCAACCGTGTAATTACCGGTGCACGGTTTACAATGGCGCAGAAACTGGATGAGGCCAGCGTGGCCTAGCTTGTCGAAAAGAATCTCAAGAGCTAATTCATAAATCTCTGCATCAGTCATGTCCATTACATTCATTTATATCACCACCTATAAGTCCATACAACACAAGGCGAGGCACGAGCCCCGCCTTATGAATAAATCAAGCACAAAACCTATTTGCTTTCAGACGCGGGCTCCATCGCTGGATAGATTTCTATATCAGAACGTGTGATGAGTACACCGGTGTAGAAGGTTAGCCAATCCCCGCAGAGTTCAATAGACATAAACTGGTCATCACCGTTGGCGTATTCGTGTAACTCAACGTCAAATTTCCCTTCACCCTCCGCATCGGTAACAGTAAGGGTCGCTGGCACAACATCCTGTCGCGTGTACTCAACGGCAATGTCCTCGTTTTCGTTCTCCGGATCCGGAAAATAGAGGGTTATATGATCCGGCAGTGGATCGCCGAGTTCGCACTCGTCATCGACGATCCATCGAGAAACCTCGTATTCCTCTTTTGTCCCTGCAATATGGTCAACACCGAGGACGACCTCTTCTTCTGCATCACGAATGTGATACATATAGCGACGAAGACTGTCCCCCTCATACTTCTTTCGCGTGACAAGTTTGAAGACATGCGAAGTATCTCCAGTCTCCTCATAAGTGATGATGTCGGAGAGTTCAATCATGCTGTCTATCGGAATATCGACCAATTCATGCCGTACCGGCTTTTTAGGTTCATCATCCTTGCGTCTACCGAACAGAGATCTTCCGTCTTTTTTGCCTCTACTAAATAGTGCCATATTATCACCTAAAAGTAGCCCTTGTTATACATCACTAACATAACAACACCCACAACAAGGAGACTTCCAAAAATAAGGAGGAACCAAGTTGCCCCGGAGGTCTTTTTTTCTACAACAATGACCTGTGGTTCCGGTGGTGCACGCGTTTGCGTTGTCGTCGCACCGGTTGCTGTTACCGTCGGTGTCTCTGAAGCAGATGCCAGGAGTTCCTGTTTGATTGCTGCCTCATCGGGGAGTTCATCAACCGTGAAGACCTCGGCGTTATCCCCATAAAATTCATCAGGGTTCTCCTCAACATAACTCGCGACATAGTCCTCATCGCGATTTGTTCCCGGATCGACGTAATTCGAGTTCGGTTCAACACCTTGGCTTTCGTAGTAATCCCGATAGAACTCGTATTCCGCCTGCTTTTCAGCACCCCAGTGTGAGCGATCATAACTCGGATGGTGATAGTGCCAGAGGTAACTACGCCGAATCGCATGGTTGTAGTAGTCATGGAAGTAGATACCGAACATCAGGTTGTTAAACGCCATGGAGGCTGTCATACTGTACATCGAGTACCCCATGACCGGGTAATAACCACCGTAGTTGTTGATATTAATCGTAGAACGCTGTTCTCGACGGGCGCGCGCGGTTCGACGATCGGCTGTTCTGACCTGGCGTTTCAAAGTGCGGTTTTCCGACTTAAGCTGCCGGACCTGTTTCCGATTTTGTGCAGTCGTTGCGCGTTGTTGCGTGCGGGATGCGTTCCGCGTAGCCGTTGTGTTTCGGGTCGAGCTCGGCGTTGTCGCTTTCGCTCTGCTTGTAGCCGTCTGTCGCTGCCGTGCTGTCGTGCTGGCACGTGTACCCGTAGTTCTCGTTGAACTACTTCTGCTGTAGGTGCTACCCGTGCTGCGGTTCGTCCGCGTCGTAGAGCGTGGACTCGTATAAGAGCGACTCGTGCTACTTCGACTCTGCGTACTACTATAGGAGCGTTTCGGTGTAGCACTCCGACGAGTTGTGCTACGACTATAACTCCGACTCCGACTGAAACTGCGTCCGCCACCATAGCGTCGGCTCTCTACTATATCCGGCGCGAAACTGAATAAAAAGACGACTAAAACGGTAAGAACTGAAAGCTGCTTTAATTTGCGTTTCACCCTACGCCTCCTTGGATTTTTTCTGAAAAACTTGACAAAAGATATTGAATCTGTTAAAATATTTAGGAACTCAAACGTTAGCACCGATCTCGCTTATGAAACCTTTATGTGCCTGTAGCTCAGCTGGATAGAGCGTCAGCCTCCGGAGCTGAAGGTCGGGCGTTCGAATCGCCCCAGGCACTTTCTTTTCTTTAAATGGATAGTGTGCAAGACACATCATCACTACGTAAAATTCCATACTTATACTTTAGAGTATGCTAACATTAAAAAGGATAGCTGTCAAGGTTTTTTAAGTTTCCCTACAGGGCCATTTAGTTTTCGGTTTTGACTTTGGTTTTCGTTTACATAAGTTAACGTTTCTTCACAAGATCGCGAGCGCAGCTCGCTCCTACAGAGGAAAATATACGCATATATAAAGTGAATTTGTAAAACTAAATGGCCCTGAGTTTCCCTACTCTATGCATCTTGACTTGATAGTAAACTTAACGCTTCCTTCAGCGGTAACATCTAACAGAAAATGTTACACTTTTAATTAATTTTCGCAACAGCATTTTTTAACGAAAACTCTTGAGAAGCAAGGCACCGTATAGGTTTACACGCGATGCTTCTTAATATGCAATGTTACACAGGTGTAACATTTTGAGGAAAAAATATGCCACTTGACGTACGCGACGCACGATTATTAGATTTAGTTGACGCAGCGGCAGACATTGAACAAATCGCAACGGGGTGCCAATTCACGGAAGGTCCCCTCTGGCACGCAACCGGACAGTTTCTCCTCTTTAGCGATATTCCAGCAAATAAAATGCGGAGGTGGGACGCGGAAGCCGGGATGACGGTCTTCCGCGATCCGTCTGGCAAATCAAACGGATTGACTTACGATAAAGGTGGACATCTCATCGCTTGTGAACACGCTAACCGGCGCGTATCACTGACAACGGCAGATGGAGAAATCCTCACAATCGCTTCACACTATCAGGAAAAACGCCTGAACAGTCCGAACGATATCGTCGTGAAATCGGATGGGAGCATCTACTTTACAGATCCGCCCTACGGACTCAGCGCAGCCTACGGAGCGGAATCGGAAAAAGAACTCGATTTCCAAGGGGTCTATCGCCTATCACCCGACTATGAGACGCTGACCCTCCTCGTTGATGATTTTGACAGACCCAACGGCATCTGTTTCTCACCCGATGAATCCATCCTCTATATCAACGATACCGAACGGATGCATATCCGTGCCTTCGATGTCCAACCTGATGGCACAATTACCAACGATCGTGTCTTCGGTGAAGAAGAGGGAGATGGCGGAAAACCGGACGGCATGAAAGTCGATGTCCAAGGGAACGTTTATCTAACCGGTCCTGGTGGAATTTGGGTCTTTGCACCTGATGGCACGCACCTCGGCGTTATTCTCGTTCCAGAGCGTGCGGCGAACTTGGCATGGGGCGGCGATGATTGGAAAACACTGTTCATCACGGCAAGCACCTCCGTCTATCGTGTACCTTGTAAAACAGTAGGGGTCGCCGTACCATAATGCCAATGCATATTAAAATCAAGCGCATCGATAAAACGCTTCCGTTACCGAAATATGAGACCACAGGTTCCGTAGGATTTGACCTTATCTGTCGAGAGTCCGCGGAGATTCCGCCCCAATCTATTGTCCTCATCCCTGCAAATGTTATCGTCGAAACGCCCCCAGGTTACATGCTGATGATCTGTTTGCGGAGCAGTACACCGCGCAAATTGGGGTTGATGATGCCGCAAGGGGTCGGTATCGTTGATAACGATTATTGCGGCGAGGAAGACGAATTGAAAATTCAGGTCTATAATTTCACGGATGAAGTCGTGAATGTCGAAAGAGGTAGTCGGATTGCACAAGGGATCTTTGTTCGTGTAGGGACAGCAGAATGGAACGAGGTTGAACAGATGTCTGCCGCTTCAAGAGGCGGGTTTGGCAGCACAGATCGGTAACCTTATGCTATCAACATATAAACACCCTTGTAGGAGGGGTTTTCAACCCGAATAGATAAAATTTGCGTTACATATAGGAGGTGTGCCAATAGCAAACGTTGGCAATCAGTAAGCATCAAATGAAACAGTACCTCGAAGGACTTCAGCAAATATTAGACATCGGCGTTGACCGAATGGGCAGAAACGGGAAGACTCGTGCGATCTTCGGTATGCAGATGCGATATAACATGGAAGACGGATTTCCGGCTGTAACCACCAAGAAACTCGCCTTCCGATCCGTTAAAGCAGAACTCTTAGGTTTCCTGCGCGGCTATGATCACGCCGAGCAGTTTGAGAAACTCGGGACACAGATATGGAACGCAAACGCCGATGCCTGGGGACGTGATGGCTACCTTGGACGGATATATGGTGTCCAATGGCGAAAGTGGAAAACAGAAGAAGGGACAATTGACCAACTCGCCAAAGTCATCGAACAACTCCAAACAAACCCACATAGCCGTAAACACATTGTTACAGCGTGGAATCCGGCGGAATTAGAGGAGATGGCGTTGACACCCTGTCACATGTGCTTCCAATTCTTTATCGCAGATGGTAAGCTGTCGCTGCAGATGTATCAACCGAGTTGTGATATGTTCTTGGGTGTCCCTTTTAATATCGCCTCTTATGCACTGCTCCTGCACATGGTGGCGCAAGTAACAGATTTAGTGCCGCATGAATTTATTCATACGTTAGGCGATGCGCACATCTATCACGCCCACTTTGAAGCCGTCGAAATGCAATTGAAACGCGAACCCTATCCGCTCCCGCAACTCGTTTTGAATCCAGAGATTAAGTCTATTGACACTTTCAAGATGCAGCACATTCAGTTAGAGGACTATCAACACCACGACGCGATTCGCGCCCCCATGATCGTCTAAAAGGAAATCAAAGGAACAGTAGTAAAATGTTGATCTCAATGATCGCTGCGATGGACAAAAATAGGCTGATCGGCAACGGACCCGACATCCCGTGGCAGATGCCTGCCGACCAGCGACATTTTCGCGATATGACGCTCGGCAAACCTGTCGTTATGGGACGTAAGACTTTTGAGACCCTCAAAAATCCTCTACCAAAGCGGCTCAACATTATTCTTACGCGAAATACAGATTACAAGGCACCAGAAGGCTGTATCGTCGCACACACAGTAGACGATATTATTAAACACTGTAAGGAATTAGAAACAGAAGAACTCATGATATGCGGCGGCGCACCGATATACCAAGCCTTTTTACCGCACGCCGACAGGCTCTATATCACGCAAATCCATGCCACGTTTGAAGGGGATGTCCATTTCCCAGAATTTGACCCTGCAGCGTGGCACGAAGTAAAACGCATTGATAACGAACCTGACAAGAAAAACCCGTATCCGTACAGTTTCCTGTTTTTTGAAAGAAGAGGAAAAAGCCTGTGATTAACTTGTGTATGCTCTCTGGTTCCTTTGAATACGACTCTGAAACATCTTTAAAGGCGTTCAGAGCATTTGTTGAAAAACGCTATCCAATCAAAACCGATCTAATTATCTACAGTTCAGAGGACGATGATCCTTCTCTATCAGCGTTAGATGACGCAGATGCCTTGTTGGTTTTCACGCGCCGTCTTAACACCGAAGGGACATCCCTCAAGCGATTTCGAGACTATTGTGAACAAGGCAGACCGCTTGTCGGGGTCAGGACAGCCAGCCACGCGTATCAAAATTGGCTCGCATTTGACAAAGATGTTCTCGGCGGCGACTATCAAGGACATTACGGCCACGGACCGATGACTCGCGTAGAAATAGTGGAGACGGAACATCCTATTCTCAACGGGATTCCCGAGTTTGACTGTTACGGAAGCCTTTACAAGAATCCATCGCTTCGTGATGATACATCCCTACTTTTAACAGGACATACAGATGAACATTCAGAACCGGTAGCATGGACACGCTTGCATAACGGCGGTCGCGTCTGTTATACTTCATTAGGACATCAGAGAGATTTTGAAGTAGAACCCTTTCTTCGGTTTCTGGCGCGAAGTATTTTGTGGGTATCAGAGGAGATTTAGCGAAACTAAGGCACGCTTGCGTTATGGAAACACTTACGATAGTGAATGGCGATATCTATACCCCGACACACTTCGGACAGGGGAGCATCGTTATTCAAGACGACACAATTTCAGAAATAACAGCAGAGACAGGTCAACCGTCAGGACAGGTTATCGACGCCTCTGATTGCCTCGTAATTCCGGGATTGATTGATGGATTGATACACGGCGGCGGTGGCTGTGATACCATGACAGGTGAGGTCGAAGACATCGCGACAATTGCGCGCGCGCATGCGCGCAGCGGTGTTACTTCGTTGGTGTTAGGCATATCTTCAGGGAGCATGGCGCAAATTAACAGCGCTTTAACGGCTATCGCCCACGTCGTTGATGAACCCGTAGCAGACGGTTCACGGATTTTAGGCTCCTATGTTGAAGGGAAATTCGGGAGTCTCGCGAAAAATGGCGCACAGAACGCGAAGTATATTACGCCACCGAACTTTGAAGAATTCCACGCCATGTGGGCAGCCGCTGACGGGACCTTGAAAGTGATCTCTGTCGCCCCCGAAAACGATGAAAATTTTCAGTTTATCAAGCACCTCGCAGCCTATAAAACAGACGCGTACAACGATATTGTCATCGCAATGGGGCACACCAACGCCACATATCAGGAAGCAATGGCGGCGATTGATGCAGGTATCACACGCGCGACACATACTTACAACGGTATGAGCGGGATGCATCATCGCGAACTCGGTGCAGCCGAAGCGGTGCTTTCCCACCCAAATATTCATGCCGAACTCATTGTTGACGAACATCATGTCCATCCATTTTGGGGTACCCACCTCATTGCGCAGAAAGGGGTTCAGTCGGTCGGTTTAATTACAGACTGTACAGAACTGGCAGGTGTTCCGACCGAAGACTGGCAGGCATCGGCGACTTATGTTCCAGAACTTGACGCTTACAAGCTCAACGAAGATGCGATTTCCGAGAGTGATACCGCTTTTGAAGCCGGTACCACCGAGAAGTACGTCCGCAAGGGCGCAATGTGGCTCGATGTCGGCAAACCGACGGAACGTCTTGCAGGCGCAACGATCACACTCATGGACGGTGTCCGAAACGTGGTTAATTGGGGGCATTCTCTGAGTGATGCGTTAACAATGGCGACGTTAACACCTGCTGAAAATTTAGGCGTTGCTGCAGCCGTTGGGTCAATTACAGTTGGTAAACTGGCAGATATTGTAATTGTTGATCGAAAATTGGGGGTTAAAACGGTTATTTTACGTGGAAGATTGTTAAAAAACTAAGAAATTAGCACGATTTCGGTGTTTTTTACATTTTTTCTGAAAAAAATTTGACAATCGGGTTTTCACAGTGTATAATATTTACTTTGGAAACCCTATTAAATCTTTTCGGGAGAGAGGGGCGACTATCGGAAAACATTCTAACGTTGTATTGACATCTCACGTTTAATGTGTTTGCTGAAGTTGTGAAGCCCCGCGCGGGCTTTTTTTTATGGCGGAAACCCTTAAGATAGAGAAGATAGAAATTTTACCCCGGAGGTATGGAATGCCAACGATTAATCAGTTAATTAAAAAGCCTCGCAAGAGATCACGAAAGAAGACGAAATCACCGGTTCTCGAACAGTGTCCGCAACGGCGTGGTATCTGTCTACAAGTGAAAACAATTACACCGAAAAAACCGAATTCGGCGTTACGTAAAGTTGCACGTGTCCGTTTCACTTCAGGTTACGAAGCGACGTGCTACATTCCGGGCATCGATCACAATCTGCAGGAACACTCGGTCGTTTTGGTTCGCGGTGGTAGAGTGAAGGATCTCTCGAACGTGCGTTATCACATTGTTCGTGGCCAGTTGGATACGGCTGGTGTTGAGAACCGCCGTCAAGGTCGTTCCAAGTATGGTGCGCGTAAACCTGACTAATTACGGAGGGCTCTCGGATGCCGAGACGTGGAAATATCAATAAACGGGATGTTAATCCTGATGCAACTTACAATAGTAAATTGGTATCAAAGTTTATCAACAATCTCATGTTGGATGGAAAGAAAAGTACTGCACAAGCCATTCTCTACGAGAGTTTAAAGATCATTGAAGATCGGACGAGTGAAGACGGTTTTTCCGTGTTCCGTCAAGCGATTAACAATGTGAAACCGGTGCTGGAAATTCGCCCTCGACGTGTAGGTAGCCAGACCTACCAGGTTCCGGTTGATGTCAAAGCGGAACGGAAACAACGTTTGGCTTTCACCTGGATTATTCAAGCCGCTCGCGCACGTGGCGAAAGACGCATGGCAGAACGCCTTGCCGGTGAAATACTCGAAGCGTCGCGGAACGAGGGTGGTGCAATCCGTAGGAAACAGGACCAACATCGAATGGCAGAAGCTAACCGTGCTTTTGCGCATTATAGATGGTAAGCGTATAGACGCGGTTACTACCGAAATAGACACACATTAAAAAAGGAGTCGTTCACCCGTGGCAGATACGAAAAATAGCATCCCACAACGCTTAGAACTGCCCCACATGCGCAATATCGGTATCATGGCACACATTGATGCCGGCAAAACTACTGTTACTGAACGTATTTTGTATTATACCGGTAGGCTCTATCGAATCGGTGACGTTGACGACGGTACGACTGCTATGGACTGGATGGTCCAAGAGCAGGAGCGCGGTATCACGATTACAAGTGCCGCAACCACATGTCACTGGAAAAAACACCATATAAATATCATTGATACACCGGGGCATATTGATTTCACCGTCGAGGTTGAACGCTCACTACGCGTGCTGGATGGCGCGGTCGCTGTTTTCTGCGCAGTCGGCGGCGTTGAACCGCAATCTGAAACCGTTTGGCGACAAGCTGATAAATACAACATTCCTCGGATCGCCTTCGTTAACAAGATGGACAGAACCGGTGCTGATTTCTTCCGTACCGTCGAAATGATGGAAGAACGCCTCGGCGCTAACGCCGTTCCCGTGCAACTTCCCATCGGTTCAGCAGAGCAATTCACAGGGATCGTAGACCTCATCTCCATGAAAGGTCAAATCTGGAACGTCGGTAAAGATGCTGGTGGTGACGGAACCGTTATCCAAGAGACAGATATTCCAGAAGAGATGCAGGATATGGCACTCGAATATCACGAGCAGATGTTAGAAGCAATCGCCGATTGTGATGAAGGTCTCCTCCTTAAATATTTAGACGGTGTCGAAATCTCACCTGAAGAAATTAAGACAGGTATCCGTAACGCTGCAGTCGCAGGTAAAATTGTTCCTGTTCTCTGCGGTACTGCTCTAAAGAACAAAGGCGTGCAACCGCTCTTAGATGCAATTGTCTCTTACCTGCCCGCACCGACAGATGTTCCACCCGTTGCTGGTACGGACCCGAAAACCGAAGAAGAGATAACACGGCACCCCAATGAGAACGAGCCATTCTGTGCGTTGGCATTCAAGCTTATGACGGACCCACACGTTGGTAAACTCACCTATCTACGCGTCTATTCCGGTGTCCTCAAAAAAGGCGATACGGTCTATAACACCCAAACGAGACAACACGAACGGATTGGACGGTTGATGCAGATGCATGCAAACAAACGGGAAGAGATACAAGCCGTTTACGCCGGCGATATTGCTGCTGTAATCGGTTTAAAAAATCTCTCAACAGGAGACACATTGTGTGATCCAAAGGCGCACATCACTTTGGAGACTATGGTGTTCCCCCTTCCAGTCATGTCCATCGCAGTCGAACCGCGTACCCAGTCCGATATTGACAAACTTAACCTCGCCCTCTCTAAACTCGCCGAAGAAGACCCAACCTTTAAAGTGCATCAAGATCCCGAAACCGGTCAAACTTTGTTGTCAGGTATGGGCGAACTTCACCTTGAGATCATCGTTGATAGACTCGTGCGCGAGTTTAACGTCTCAGCGAATGTAGGTAACCCAGAAGTTGCCTATCGGGAAACTGTCCGTAATTCTGTCAAGGCAGAAGCGAGATTTGTGCGTCAATCAGGTGGTAGAGGCCAATTCGGTCACGTGGTAATTGAAGTTGAGCCGCTCGAAAAAGGCGACGGTTTTGAATTCATCAACGAAATCAAAGGCGGTGCAATTCCTCAAGAATTCATCCCTGCCGTGGAAAAAGGTATTCAAAACGCAATGAATGTTGGTGTTCTTGCCGGTTATCCAGTTGTTGATGTCGCGGTGAAGCTGATTGATGGTTCACACCACGCCGTGGATTCATCGGAAATGGCGTTCTCGATTGCAGGTTCAATGGCGTTTAAAGATGCGTTGAAACGTGCTAAGCCAACACTTCTTGAGCCGATTATGAAGGTTGAGGTGATCGTCCCTGACGAGTACCTCGGTAAAGTTATTGGTGATCTGAATGCGCGTCGCGCACAGATACGTGAAACAGAAATGCAGGCGAAATCCCGCATTCAGGTTATTCGGGTCGATGTCCCCCTATCAGAAATGTTTGGGTACGTCAAAACCCTTAGGTCACTGACACAAGGTAGAGCAAACTACTCTATGGAGTTTGCACACTACAACGAAGTCCCCACGAGCGTAATGGAGGACATCGTTTCATCAGCGAATCATAACTCGTAATTGTTAAATAGTTGTGAAGTGTCCGAACTGTGGGAGCTCAGCATTTCTCATAAGCGGACATAAGATTTAGTTAAACGGCGAACCCCTACGCGAAACCGTCGGGGCACCCTACAAAAACCGGAAGGCACAGTTTTCTATAACCGTGCTTATAACCCGGAAACAATAAACTTTTAGTGGAGTTCGGATAAAAATGGCTAAGCAAACGTTTGAAAGGACTAAGCCACACGTTAATATCGGGACGATCGGGCACGTTGACCACGGTAAGACAACGCTCACAGCAGCGATTACCATGGTACTCTCTAAACTTGCCGATGCAGATTACGTCCAGAACTACGAAGACATTGACAAGGCACCCGAAGAAAAAGAGCGTGGCATTACGATCAATACTGCACACGTAGAGTATGAAACCGAAAATCGGCACTATGCACACGTGGATTGTCCAGGACACGCTGACTATATCAAGAATATGATTACCGGTGCAGCGCAGATGGACGGTGCGATTCTCGTCGTATCCGCTGCTGACGGTCCGATGCCGCAGACGCGTGAGCACGTACTCCTCGCTCGACAGGTGAACGTGCCATCTCTCGTTGTCTTCCTCAACAAAGCAGACATGGTCGATGATGAAGAATTGCTTGAACTCGTTGAACTCGAAGTCCGCGAGTTATTGAGCGATTATGAGTTCCCGGGTGACGATATTCCGATTGTTATAGGTTCTGCGCTTGAAGCGATGGAAGCTGAAGGAGATCCGGGGAACGATGCCTGCCAACCGATCCTTGAGTTGATGGAAGCCGTTGACAGCTACATCCCGGAACCTATCCGTGACACCGATAGACCCTTCCTTATGTCTATCGAAGATACCTTCACAATCAGCGGTCGTGGTACAGTTGTTACGGGTCGCGTTGAACGCGGTGTCATCAATGTCGGAAATCCTGTTGAGATCGTCGGTCTTCGTGAAACACAAGAGACTGTTATCACCGGAGTCGAGATGTTCAACAAGAACCTTGACGAAGGGCGAGCAGGCGATAACCTCGGTGCATTGCTTCGCGGTATTGAACGTGATGATGTTGAACGTGGACAGGTCTTGGCTGTCCCCGGTAGTGTTACGCCGCATACGAAATTTGAGGCTGAAGCCTATATTCTCACGAAAGAGGAAGGTGGACGTTGGAACCCTTTCTTTACTGGATATAGACCGCAGTTCTACTTCCGGACAACCGATGTAACCGGTAAGATGGATCTCCCCGAAGGCATCGAAATGATTATGCCCGGCGACAATGCACAGATTACCGTTGAACTGTCGAAACCGATTGCAATGGAAGAGCAACTCCGATTCGCTATCCGAGAAGGTGGACAAACCATCGGCGCCGGCGTTGTTTCCAAAATCCTCGAATAAGAGATTAGGCGGAGTTACGCTCCGCCTTTATAAGTACACCAAAACAGAGGCGTTTCGGCATTCTCTGAAGATGTCAATCAACGACGTTGCAGTTTGGTGAAGGCGATATGAAAAGATGGACAATCAAAAAATTCGCATTCGACTCAAGGCTTTTGACTATCGGTTGTTAGACCATTCGTCGAAGCAGATAGCAGACACAGCGAAAGGGACAGGAGCAGTTGTCTCCGGCCCAATTCCGTTGCCGACGAAGAAACACATCTATACCGTTCAACGTTCAACATTTACCGACAAGAAATCGCGTGAACAATTTGAAATGCGAATTCATAAACGGCTGTTGGATATTTTAGAGACAACACCTAAAACGGTGGATGCGTTGATGCGTTTGGATCTGCCTGCCGGTGTTGATGTCAAAATTACGCTATTGTAGTCGGAGAGATGATTGTTCTCCACTCCGGTGGTTTGGAACCCAGGGGAGTCGTGTGCATCTAAACCGTCCACTGGTTCTGAATCGTAAAGGAGGAGAGCGAAAAAATGGTTAATGGAATTATTGGCCGCAAAGTCGGCATGACACAAATCTTTGAAGATTCAGGAGAAGCGGTGCCTGTTACCGTTATTGAAGCGGGGCCGTGTTCAATTGTCCAACTCAAGACCCAAGAGAAAGATGGGTATCAGGCTGTTCAGTTAGGTTTCGGCGAACAAAAAGAGAATCGCATAAATAAACCGAAACGTGGGCATTTAGCGAAGGCGGGTGTTGATTCGACGTATGTGCTTCGCGAGTTTCGTGTCCAGAGTCTTGATGATCTATCCGTCGGCAATGTTGTAGATGCCAGTGTTTTTTCGGAAGGTGAACGCGTTGATGTGACGGGTACCTCAAAGGGTCGCGGTTTCTCTGGCGTTGTAAGACGTTGGAATTTCGCCGGTGGTAAGAAGAGCCACGGTGGTGAACAAGACCTCCGTCGTCCAGGTTCCATCGGCGCAAGTGCGACACCCTCACGCGTCTTTAAAGGCAAAAAGATGGCAGGACGCCACGGTGCCAAACGGCACACCATCCAAAACTTATCCGTGATCCAAGCCGATCCCGAACGTAATTTGCTGGTCGTAAAAGGGGCAGTGCCTGGACCACCGAACGGTCTGCTTTTGATCAGAAAAACGACGAAGTCATCGAAATCATAGACAGGCAATCGTTATTCAATGGATGCCAAAACAATATGAGCATACAAATATGTCAACTTTAGACGTACACAACAAGTCAGGAGAGGTTCTTCACCAAAAGGCGTTAGCGGAGGCGTTCACCGATGTTGAAGTGAATGCTCCGGTGATTCACCAATGTGTCGTTGCTTACCTTGCAAATCAGCGGCAAGGGGATGCCTCTACAAAGACCCGTAGCGAAGTGAAAGGAAGCGGAAAAAAACTCTACCGTCAGAAGGGAACAGGTAGAGCACGTGTTGGAGATGCCAAGGCACCGCATCGCGTTCATGGTGGTGTCGCGTTCGGACCCAAACCGCGTAGTTATCGGCAGCACACACCGAAAAAAGTCAGACGACTCGGGATACATAGTGCCCTGGCCGATAGATTCCAGAATCAACAGTGTATTCTCATTGAAGATTTCACGCTTGAGCGTCCTCGAACGAAAGATATAATCAACATGCTAAAGGCATTGAACGTTGATGGAAAGGCGCTATTCGTCCTTGATGAACACAGCTCTAATATCCATCTTTCTGTACGCAATATCCCAAAAGTTCATAGCTGCGCGTGGAATACGCTTAACGTCTATCAGATTATGTGGCATGATACACTGATTATCACAGAGAACGCCGCGGAGAAACTCGAAGCCAAGTTTGTGAACACTGATTCAGAAGCGGAAGGACAAGACTGATGAGAGATGCATATCAGGTTATACTGCAACCGCTAATTACAGAGAAGAGCACGATCCTTCGTGAAGAGAACAAGTACGCGTTTGTAGTGGATCGTAAGGCAACGAAACCAGAGATTCGACGCGCAGCCGAAGAGCTGTTTGATATCCAAGGCGATATTCTTAAGGTTCGTACGATGCACGTCCGTGGAAAACCGAAAGGTAAAATGTTGCGTTACCAGCGCGGCAGGAAGCCGCATTGGAAAAAAGCGATCATTACCTTAAGAGAAGGGGCAAGCATCCAAGCGTTTGACACTATATAGCAATCAGCAGTCAGCAAGCATAGCAATCAGCGATCAGCAGTCAGTTAAAAGAGTTTAGATAAACCTAACATCTCTTCTCTAAGAACTGACAGGTTTTTCGTAGAAAAACCGCCCTGACTGCTGATGGCTAACCCCTGATGGCTAGAAAAAAAGGAAATCAAAGTGCCTAAAACATATTCACCTGTAACCCCGAGCCGTCGTTTTATGACGGGTTATACCTTTGAAGAGATTACACGGAGTAAACCGGAAAAATCTCTTGTCAAAGGTAGCAAACAGAAAGCTGGTCGCAATTCGACTGGGCGTTTGACGGTCAGGCGGCGCGGTGGCGGACACAAACGCCGCTATCGAGTCATCGACTTTAAGCGCGATAAATTTGGGATTCCTGCGAAAGTTGCCGCGATCGAATATGATCCGAACCGTTCAGCACACATCGCCTTGCTGCATTACGTTGATGGGGAGAAACGTTATATTCTTGCCCCCGTCGGTATTCAAGCCGGTGATATGCTTAATTCGGGTGCCGATGCTGAAATTCGGGTCGGGAATGCGTTACCCCTGGCAAATATCCCACTCGGTTCTTCAATCCACAATATTGAGATGAAGCCGGGTAAAGGGGGACAACTTGTCCGGAGTGCCGGTGCTGCTGCACAATTGGTTGACCGCGAGGGGAAATATGCACGTATCCGGTTACCGTCTGGAGAAATCCGGCTTGTTCCTGTAAAATCAATGGCAACGCTCGGTCAAGTCGGCAATGTGAGTCAGATAGTGATCGGTAAAGCCGGACGCTCAAGATGGCTCGGTAAACGACCCAAGGTGAGAGGTGTCGCGATGAACCCGATTGATCATCCACACGGTGGTGGTGAAGGTAAGAGCTCGGGTGGAAGACATCCGGTTACGCCTTGGGGTGTTCCCACGAAAGGGTATAAAACGCGAAACCCGAAAAAGAAATCGAGTCGTTATATTTTCGGTAAACGAAAATAGGTTTGACTTGATTAAGTGAAGTGTACACTTTACAAGGATAGAGGAGAAAAAGCATGGCACGTTCTATCAAAAAAGGTCCTTATATAGACCCGAAGCTCGCCAAGAAGGTAGCTGCTATGGAAAACTCTGGTACGAAACGGGTGATCCGGACGTGGTCCCGCCGCTCAATGATTACACCTGAACTGGTGGGGCATACCTTGGCAATTTACAACGGTAAAAAGTTTTTTCCGGTGTATATCACAGAAAACATGGTAGGACATAAACTTGGAGAGTTCTCGCCGACTCGTACCTTCCGTTCTCACGCGGCGGGGGGTCCAAGATAACTTTTGGTCTATTCCTCACCCCGGGGTCCCACCCGTTACTGGAAAGGGAAGGGGTGATATTGCTTCGCAGTGAGAATAGAAACTTGCTTTTATTGGGAGATACTGATGGAAGCCCGATCTAAAATTAGGAACGCATCGGTTGCACCGCGTAAAGCACGTTTGGTAGCCGATCTGGTTCGTAATCAATACGTTGAAGATGCGTTAAGTCAATTACGTTTTACGCATAAAGCTGCGTCACCTATCATTTACAAACTGATTCAGTCAGCGGCTGCGAACGCGCAATACAAGGATCCTAACATTGACATCGCAGATTTATATGTCAAAGAGATCCGTGTTGATGAAGGTGTTACGCGGAAATGGATACGCCCCCGGGCACGGGGTATGGCAAATAGAATTTTAAAACGGAGCAGTCATATTACCGTCGTCGTTGACGAGGAGAGTACAGAAGATGGTGAGTAAAGGTGTATACGCTTCTATGGCACCACTGATAGAACCACCTTACCTCCACGTCACGCTGGGGCAGATAATAGTTTAACAGGAGGTTTGCGTGGGACAAAAAACTCACCCCCGTGGATTACGCTTAGGTATCATTAAGACGTGGGATTCAAAATGGTACAGCGAACGGGATTACGCCAAGTGGCTCCATGAAGATTTCAAGATTCAGGAGTTTGTCAAAGAGCAGCTTGCGCGTGCAGGTATTTCGCGCGTTGAAGTGGAGCGTGTCGCGGATCGTTGTAGCATTAATATCCATACCGCACGCCCCGGAATCGTTATCGGTCGTCGTGGAGCGGAAGCTGAAAAGTTGCAAGCCTTACTCGAAAAAGAGGTAGGCTGCCCTGTCCGTATCAATGTTTCCGAAATCAAAACACCTGAACTTGATGCCCAACTTGTATCAGAGGCGGTTGCGAGCCAAATAGAACGACGCGCCGGTTTTAAACAGGCAATGCGCCGCAATATTACCAGCTCAATACAAGCCGGTGCTTTGGGTGTAAAGGTCATGGTAAGTGGAAGATTAGACGGTAAGGAGATCGCGCGTACGGAATCCAGTATTGAAGGACGGGTTCCGCTACATACGCTGAGAGCAGATGTTGACTACGGCTTCACCGAAGCGAATACAACTTACGGTAAAATCGGTGTTAAAACATGGATTTTCAAAGGTGAAATTATAGGGGTCCCGGACGAGTTAAAGGGAGGCACTACGGAGCGTCGTCAATCCGGTCGGCGCGAGGACACAGGAACACAACGTTCTGATCGCCGTCGTAGTAATAACAGACGTTCCGGTTCTCAAGACAGACGTTCTGGCTCTCAAGATGGACGTTCTCGACAGTCTGGTGGTAGAAGTCGCCGGAGACGGCGTCAGAGTGGTCGCGGTACTTCCAACAACTCATCATCGAATTAACAGATTCTAAGGAGGCATCAAGGTGTTAATGCCAAAACGCGTGATGCGCCGTTATGTGCATCGCGGAAGACGTCGCGGAAAACCGATTCGCGGTTCACAAATTAACTTCGGTGAATTCGGTCTGCAAGCTATGGAAGCCGGTTGGATTACCAGTAACCAGATCGAATCATCCCGTGTTGCTATCACGCGATATGTACGCCGTGGCGGTAAACTTTGGATAAAAATTTTTCCGCACAAACCACTGAGTAAACAACCTGCTGAAACGCGTATGGGGAAAGGCAAGAAGGGACCACCAGAACACTGGGTCGCTGTTGTTAAACCCGGTAGGGTACTTTTTGAATTAAGTGGCGTTTCACTTGAAGATGCTAAAGGGGCGATGGAACGAGCCGCCCACAAGTTACCAATCAAAACTAAGTTCGTTACACGGGATACCTAATTTCGTCTGCAGTTCGGATGGTATGAAAATTACCTATACCTAAACGTGTAACGTAGTTTTGAGGACACCTAAGGAGACACAAAACATGAAAGCGGATGAACTCCGAGGAAGAACAACCGAAGAATTGGAAAGTGAGCTGCAAGTGCTGAAGGAAAATTTGTTTAACCAAAGATTCAGAGGCATCTTAGGGCAGCAAGAAGACACGACCAGCGTCGGTAAACTTCGCAAAGATATTGCGCGTATAAAGACCGTTCTCAGAACGCGTGCGCAGCACGGAGAAGTCGCAGGTTAAACCTAACCCCTGCTATTCAATTCACTGATTTTTTAAACTGTCTACCTCTAAAGTGTGTACACTCATAGGTTTTGACTGGATTTGGAGACTCAATTTGAACGAAGAAAGACAAAGACATCGTAAGGTTCAGACAGGTCTTGTAACGAGTAACGGCATGGACAAAACTGTTACCGTTTCGGTTGTCCGTCGGTATCAACATCCTCTTTACAAGAAGGTTGTCCGAAAAACGAAGAAGATCCTGGCTCACGATGAAACGAATAATTGTAACGTCGGTGATGTGGTTCAAGTTATTGAAACACGTCCGCTGAGTCGCCGTAAGCGTTGGCGTGTCCAAACGGTTATCAGTGCTGTAGAAACCGGTAACGCTTAAAGCGCAGAAGCACCGACGGCCTTCCTCACTTTGCAGAGGAAGGAACAATAGATAATGCCTGTATGGCACTTGAGAAGGAAGGTTTTCATCCAGACTCTGACGTTTCCAAAGCGGAGCGTTTTGAAAACGGTAGAAGAGGATACAAAAATGGTTCAATCATATACTCGATTAACCTGTGCAGATAATACTGGTGCAAGGAAGTTAATGTGCATCAGTGTGCTTGGCGGTACGCGGCGTCGCTACGCGCGCGTCGGCGACGTGATTGTAGCAAGTATCAAAGAAGCAGCACCAAACACACAGGTCAAAGCTGGCGAAGTTGTCCGTGCAGTTGTCGTCCGCACAACCAAAGAGTACCGTCGGGCAGATGGGTCTTATATTAAATTCGATCAAAACGCTGCTGTTCTCATTGATCCGCAGAATCAACCACGTGGGACGCGCATTTTCGGTCCAGTCGCGCGTGAGTTAAGAGAAAAAGCGTTCACGCGAATTGTCTCACTTGCACCGGAGGTCATTTAGGAGAACAATAATGTCAAAAGCGAAACTACATATCAAGAGAGATGACACGGTTGTAGTCCTTAGTGGAAAAGACCGAGGAAGGCAAGGTGTTGTTTTGGAAGTGTACCCGAAAAAACAACGCGCCATCGTTGAAGGCATTAACATTGTTACACACCATCTCCGTCCCAGCCAAATGGGAGAAGGCGGTGTCGTTGAACGCGAAGGGACTATTCATATTTCCAATTTGAAAAAGGTTGAGTAGGTACGCATACGAATACAGAAGGTGTTACCAAAACAGACCTGACTGCATAAGCTACTTTTATAGGATACACGGCTCATGAGCCCATTCAAAGAATTTTACCAAACGGAAGTCATGCCAGCATTGCTCACACATTTTAATTACGACAATGTGATGCAGATTCCGCAGTTGGAGAAGATTACACTCAATATTGGTGTCGGGGAAGCACTGCAGAACCCGAAAGCATTGGAAGATGCGGTTGAGGAATTAACACGCATTGCTGGTCAACGTGCAATTATTACACATGCGAAGAAAGCTGTTTCTGCTTTTAAAATCAGAGAAGGTTTTGCTATCGGATGCAAAGTTACGCTAAGACAGCAGCGGATGTATGAGTTTTTCAACAGACTGGTGAACATCGTTCTCCCCCAAATTCGAGATTTTCGGGGCGTTTCACCGGATGCGTTCGACGGTCGAGGTAATTATTCCCTCGGTCTGACAGAGCAGTTAATTTTCCCCGAAATCGATTACGATGACGTTAATGATATCCGCGGGTTGAATGTAACGGTTGTTACCACTGCCCCAACAGATGAAGAAGGTCGCGAATTACTAAGATTATTGGGGATGCCGTTCCGAAAATAGGACGATATTGCTGTAGAAGGTACCAGAAAACGGATGCCCAATACCTCTCAACTTGACACGCGGCTAACTTCTAAGATCCAGGGACTTCAATGACAAAACCCTGGATAAACAAGCAAAGGAGCATTAAACTGTGGCAAGCAAAGCATGGATTGCCAAACAGAAGCGAACCCCGCGGTTCCGAACTCGACAATATAGCCGTTGCAAACATTGTGGAAGGGCGCGCGGGTACCTACGCAAGTTTGAGCTGTGTCGTATCTGTTTCCGTCTCTTCGCTCGCGCCGGTAGAATTCCGGGCGTCCGAAAGGCGAGTTGGTAGGAAAAAGAACCCTGTGCAGCCTGACGGCAGATGCACACAACTTGGAATGGCTATCCACAACAGAAAATGAAATAAGGAGAATCTTTCATGTCGATGACCGATCCGATTGCAGATATGCTGACACGTATCCGCAATGCCAATATGGCAGGACATGAACGCGTTGAGATCCCCGCTTCAAAAGTCAAATCGGAAATTGCACGTATCTTGACTGAAGAAGGTTTCGTACGAAACTATCGCCTGCTTGATGATGGTAAACAGGGGGTTTTAAGAATCTATTTGAAATACGGAAATACGAAAAAAGAGAAGGTCATCACAAACCTCAGGCGTATCAGTAAACCTGGGAGACGGATTTACGCAAAATCTGATAGTCTTCCGAGTGTTTATGGCGGTCTTGGTGTCGCTATTTTATCGACCTCGAATGGCATAAAGACCACACCCCAGTGTCGGCAAGAGAAGATCGGCGGTGAGGTACTCTGTTACGTCTGGTAAGTTTTTGTGTTTGCAGATGTCTCTCAACGAACTTGGAGAAATAGAATGTCACGTATTGGACTAAAACCGATTTCGTTGCCCGACAAAGTGCAGGTCGCTTTAAATGAGAGTGATGTGCGCGTGGAGGGCCCCAAAGGAACCCTGAATTGGGAGCTCCCTGACGGGATCGATGTGACGCTTGAAAACAACGTTTTAACCATCCAAAGAGCAAGTGAACTTAAACAGTCCAAAGCCTTGCACGGGTTGGCGCGTAGTCTGATCGCAAACATGGTTACCGGTGTCTCAGACGGTTTTGAGAAGAAACTGCAAGTCGTCGGTACAGGCTACCGTGCTGAAGTCAACCGTGACAACGATTTGGTGCTTGATGTCGGTTATTCACACTCCGTTACTTACACGCCACCAGAGGGTATAACCCTAAGTGTCGAAGGCTCAGAGACGATAGATGGTCAAGCGCATACACCTATCATTGTCAGCGGCATTGATAAACAACTTGTTGGACAGGTTGCAGCTACGATTCGTCAGATTCGGAAACCTGACACTTATAAACCGTGTAAAGGTATCCGTTACGATGGCGAGCGAGTCCCAGAAAAAGAGGGGAAAGCTGCTGTTGGTTAGTGGTGTTATATCTCGCGCGCGGGGCAGCAAATGTTGAATGCCAGATGACATAGCACGCGCGTCTACGGTAATAAGGAGATCCCTTGAGACTTATCAAAAAGAAGCGGTTGAATCACCAACGTCGTCGCGGTCGCGTCCGATTAAAAATTAGCGGGACGGGCGCGAGACCGAGGCTCGCCGTTTTCAGAAGTTTAAAACATATCTACGTCCAACTCATTAATGATGAGCTTGGCGTGACGATTGCCGAAGCCTCCAGTTTGTCACCAGAACTGAAAGAAAACTTATCAAACGGTGGAAATATAGCGGCTGCGGAGAGTGTCGGCGCGCTAATTGCGCAAAGAGCGAAGCAACAAGGAATTGAGGCGGTCGTCTTTGACCGTGGCGGACATCTTTACCACGGACGTATTAAAGCCCTTGCTGAAGCGGCGAGAGCGGCTGGCTTGAAGTTCTAAACGCGCCGCAAACCGATTCCTGTACCGTATCCCGATATATCGGCGGAGCAGAACTGAATCGGATAGGAGAGTTTTTTGCTTAAAGAAAAAATCAACCCTGACGAATTTGAATCTGAATTTGAGGAACGTATGATTACGATTAACCGTGTGATGCGGGTCGGTAAGGGGCGCCGCACGCCGAGTTTTAACTCTCTCACGGTTGTCGGTAATCGGGACGGTATTGTCGGTATAGGCTTCGGCAGTGCAAGTGAAGTTGCAGGCGCACTCCGAAAAAGTTTTGCCGATGCGCGAAAAAACCTAATTCGGGTACCTATTATCAATGGTACGCTCCCGCATGAAATTACCTGCGAATTTAAATCCGCGAAAGTTTTGTTGAAACCAGCGAGTCCCGGAACAGGGATTATTGCTGGCCACGCAACGCGTGCGATCCTCGAATTTGCCGGTGTCCGAGACGCGTTGACAAAATGCTTATCCTCTCGGAACGTCAAAAATATTGCCGAAGCGACGATGCTCGGATTGAAGAGCCTCAAGGATATCAACGAAGTCGCACGTTTGCGCGATTTAACCGTTGAAGAATTACGCCAGAAACGCTAAAGATTGGTAATCAGCAGTCAGCGGATTAGTTTTCAGCAATCAGCAATCAAGCAGACAGCAAAGAGGGAAACCTCTTTTACTGACACGATAACCATGAAGGAACGGAGTATTTGAGATGAAATTGAATGAACTTAAACCTGCACCTGGGTCGAAACGCCAGCGAAAACGCGTCGGCAGAGGTCCTGGCTCAGGGTGGGGTAAGACCTGTGGTCGCGGTCATAAGGGACAAAAGTCGAGGTCGGGGGGTTCGATCCCAGCTTGGTTTGAAGGTGGACAGATGCCCTTGGTGCGGCGTCTTCCGAAGCGCGGACCCCGGCGTACCGGACACAAACGCCTCGAATATGATATTATCAATGTAGAGACACTGAATCTTTTCGCTGATACCGCAGTGGTAACGCCTGAATCTCTTCGCGAAGCAGGCTTAATCAAACGCAAAGATGCCCTGATAAAGATCCTCGGGGATGGTGAACTCGAAAAAGAATTAAAAGTACAAGCACACCGTTTCTCAAAATCAGCGATTGAGAAGATTGAATCCAAAGGTGGCACGGCTGAGGTGCTCGGCTTACATGGCAATACAGATAGCACTGCTTGAGAGCCTGCAAACGTGGAGGACAATAAATAAGTGATTAAGGCATTCCAAAACGCTTTTAAAATTCCGGAATTGCGGAAACGTATCATTTTTACAGCGCTGCTCTTGATTGTCTACCGCCTCGGCGCACATATTACATTGCCGGGTATTGACGATGTGGCACTTGAAGCGTTTTTTCAACAACTCATGGAGCGTGGGGGCAATGTCATTGGGTTCATAGACCTGTTTTCTGGTGGCGCGTTTAGTCAGATGACAATTTTCGCACTCGGTATACAGCCGTATATTAGTGCCTCAATCATTATGCAGCTCCTCGGTGTCATCGTCCCTTCGCTGGAGAAACTCTCCAAAGAACCCGATGGCAGAAAGAAAATGACGCAGTACACACGATACGGTACGGTTCTTCTCAGCATTATTCAAGGGATAACCATTAGTATCGTCCTGCGGAATCCAGAAACCATTACCGGTCAAGCAGGCGAAATCGTTCGGAACCCGAGCTTATGGTGGCATTTTCTGGTTGTGCTGACGCTTACAGCCGGAACGTCCTTCGTTATGTGGCTCGGTGAGCAGATCACGGAACGTGGGATTGGACAAGGTATCTCGCTAATTATTACCGTCGGAATTATCGCAGGTCTACCGGGTGGTGTTACCACAGTCATAAGCAGTCTTTTTACGAGACCGGAATTTGGGATCGCACACCTCGCGGTTCTCGTTATACTCATCATTGTAGCGATCGCAGGAACCGTCTTTATCACGCTATCTGTTCGGAAGATTCCAGTCCAATACGGTAGACAGATACGCGGCCGTAGGGTGATTGGTGGACAATCAACACATCTGCCACTCCGCGTTAACGCAGCGGGCATGATTCCAATCATCTTCGCGATTACACTTATTCAGTTTCCTGAGACGGCACTGAGTTTCCTGCCAGCAGATTGGGAGTGGCGAGCAGGGGCATTAGCTCTGGTTCAGACAGGGACACCGTTGTGGCTTACCTTTTATGCGTTATTAATTATCGGTTTTACCTATTTTTACACAGCAGTGCAAATCAACCCGGTCCAAATGGCTGAGGACTTGCAAAAATATGGCGGTTTTATCCCGGGTATCCGGGCAGGCAAACAGACAGCAGATTATATCAATACGACACTCACACGGATCACGCTGCCCGGCGCAGTCTTTCTCGCCGCTATCGCCGTGATCCCAATGATTATCACAGCACGTCTCAATATCGGAGCAACCATGGTGGACGGTGCTTCTATTTTGATCGTTGTCGGTGTCGTTCTGGATACAATGTCACAAATCGAATCCTACTTGACCGTCCGGCATTATGAAGGATTCCTAAAAGATCGCAAACTCAAAGGTAGACGGCGTTAAACGCGTTTATCTAAAAGAGGTTCCCATGAAAGTCAGACCTTCTGTTAAAAAGATGTGTGCCCAATGTAAAATTATCAAGCGAAAAGGCGTTGTCCGCGTTATTTGTCCTTCAAACCCGAAGCACAAACAACGACAAGGATAACCTGTTTACAACTCTGGTAGAGACTCCATTCTGACTTAATTTTTGGGAACTGTGATTTCCGAGCGCAGGTTGGAGAACCCAGAGGAACCCAGAAAATGGAGGAGACACATGGCAAGGATAGCTGGGGTCGATTTACCCCGAAACAAACGGATAGATATCGCGCTGACAGCAATTTACGGTATCGGTCGTTACACAGCTTCCGAAATCGTCCACGACCTTAATATTGATCCGGGGAAGAAAGTTGATAGCCTCGCTGAAAACGAGATTAGTCTACTCCGGGATAAGATTCAAGACTACAAAATTGAGGGTGACCTTCGACGGGAAATCGATCAGAATATCAAACGCCTGATGGACATTAACAGTTATCGGGGGTTGCGCCACCGTCGTCAGTTACCGGTTCGGGGTCAGCGTACGAATACGAATGCGCGGACCCGTAAAGGAAAAGCGAAAACGATCTCTGTCGGCAGAAAAGCCAAAGAGACAGCACGTAAGAGTGGTTAGTGTTAAGAGTTAACAGTTGTCAGTTAACAGTTACAAGAGGTCTTCGATAGTTCCAGAGTCTCTTAACTGAGTACTGACAACTGAATACTGACAACTCTTAAACAACTGATAACTCTTAACCAAAAGGAGAACTGTTTTGCGCGGTAGAAGACGAGAACGCAAGAACGTTCCAGAAGGTATAGCCCATATTCAAGCGACCTTCAACAACACAATTATAACGATCACAGATTTAAATGGAAACACCGTTGCTTGGGCGAATGCAGGTATGACTTTCACGGGTTCGCGGAAGTCAACGCCGTTTGCCGCACAGCAGACAGCAGAGGCGTGCGCGCGTCGGGCAATGGATCACGGCATGAAACGGGTGGAAGTCAGAGTCAAAGGACCAGGGTCCGGGCGCGAGTCATCTATACGAGCACTTGCCGCTGCAGGACTTGAAATTAGTTTGATGAAAGACGTGACTCCTATTCCCCACAATGGATGTCGTCCCCCGAAGAGACGACGGGTTTGAGGATTCTGAGGAAATCGAATGAGCAGATATTTAGATTCAGTTTGTAAGTTGTGCCGACGCGAAGGCGAAAAACTATTTTTGAAGGGTCGGCGCTGTAATGGTCCGAAATGTTCGTTTGAACGTCGGAGCTATCCGCCAGGTCAACACGGACAGACACCGCCGCGTCGCGGCAGGGACAACTATCGTCGGCAGTTACGCGCGAAACAGAAAGTCAAGCGCACCTACGGTGTCTTTGAAAAGCAATTTCGGAATTACTATTTCAAAGCTGCACGGCAATCCGGTATTGCTGGCGAGAATTTGATTAGTTTTCTTGAACGTCGCTTAGACAATGTCGTTTACCGTCTCGGCTTCGCTACTTCTCGTAACCAAGCGCGCCAATTGGTGAAGCATAACCACTTCACCGTGAACGGTAAGCGTGTGAATATCCCTTCCTATATCGTGCAAATTGGTGACATCATCACACCACGTGAGCGCAGTCGAAATCTTGCGACTATTCAGGAGGCATTGGAATACGCGCAACATCGCGGTGCACCAGAATGGCTCGAAATCGACACCGATAAAGTGGAAGGACGTGTTCAAGGTGCACCTGTCGTAGAGCAGATCGCTGTGGACCTTGAAACGCAACTCATCATTGAACTTTACTCCCGATAGGCACATCTCTATATTTAGTGCATTACCAAAGCCTGAGTATCTTAGGAATATACAAAAGACTATACTGTGAAATGCGTATATTAAGATGCTCCAGGGAATTAAGGGATGTCCAAACATACGGTACCGTCACAGAATCAAGTAGCAGATGTTGAATGTGCATCCAGATTGCTGCTTATTCGTGTGTGTTCTCATACTCAGTTTAACCCTATAGGAGGAAATCGATGATAAGATCCAAGTTAGAAATGCCTGAGCGTCTAAAAACTGATCTACTCACCTTACGTCCCGACTACGCGAAATATACGGCAGAACCTTTCGAGCGCGGATTTGGAACGACGCTCGGCAATTCACTCCGTCGAGTCCTGCTTTCCTCAATCAAAGGCGCGGCGATTACGGCAGTCCGAATTGAACAGGTAAGACACGAATACGCCACAATTCCAGGAGTCGTAGAAGACGTTGTACAACTTATTCTTAATCTCAAAGAGATCCGACTTAAGATAGATACAGATGATCAGGTAGAGATGACCTTGAAAGCGGAAGGTTCCGGGCAAGTCACTGCCGCCGATATCCGGACAGATGCCCGTGTTGAAATCATCAACCCCGACCAGCATATCGCAACGCTCGACGAATGTGAGGGTTTAGATATAGAGATTCGCGCCCAAACCGGCAGAGGCTACTCTTTTGCCGAAGAACACAGGTACTCAGAACAGGATATCGGGTTAATTCCGGTTGACGCGAAATTCTCGCCAGTTCAGAAAGTGAATTTCTGGGTCGAAGAGACGCGGGTCGGCGATATGACAAACTTTGATAAACTTAACCTCGAAATCTGGACAGACGCAACGATCACCGCAAAAGAGGCTGTCACACGCGCAGCGACTATTTTGCTCCAACAACTTGACCTCTTTACAGAATTCGATGAATACTATGAAGAACCGGAACCGGAAATCGATGAAGAGAAACTACGGCGAAACCGCTACTTAGCGAAACCTGTTTCTGAACTCGAACTTTCAGTCCGAGCAAGTAACTGCCTCGAAACCGCAAATATTAAAACGATACGGGAACTCGTTGTAAAAGAGGAAAAGGATATGTTGGAATATAAGAATTTCGGACGTACTTCGTTAAACGAAATCAAAGAACAACTCGCCAACATGGGACTTACCCTCGGAATGGATTTAGACGATATGGACGGTATAGACACCGGTGAAGACGATATGGCGCAAGTTCCCTTGCAGCCGCCGATATAACGCTTCACGAGAACGATTACACGGAGGAAGACGATGCGTCATAGAAAACGCGGCAGGAAATTGGGAAGAACATCAAGCCATCGAAAGGCACTCTTCCGCAACCAAGCCACCGCACTATTTGAACATGAACAGATCCGGACAACACTCCCTAAGTGTAAAGAACTGCGTCGCGTCGCAGAAAAGTTGATTACACTTGCAAAACGGGGGGATTTGCACGCACGCCGACAAGCCGCAAAAATGCTCTATGGGACATATTTGCATTACAAACCGGGAAGAGGCGAGGAAGCTGCCTCGCTCGACAAGCATTTTGTGCTACGTAAACTCTTTGATGACATCGGGCCACGATACCAAGACCGGAACGGCGGCTACACGCGCATCATCAGAGGTGAACTCCGAAAAGGAGACGGCACACAGATGGGTTACATTCAACTCGTTTGATGGTATTTTCGTTAGCAGCGCAAAAATAGAGACACGGGCGGAGTTTCCAATCCGCCCGTGTCTTTTCATTTTCTTTCCCCAAGGCCGGTAGGTGCGGTTTTGCGGCGTACACGCCCAGATGCGATCTGCATCGCAACCGCACCGGACTTCCCTAAAAATTACCGAATTGATAAATTAATCTTCATCAACCGCACCGGACTTCCCTAAAAATTACCGCGTAAATCACATCTAATATCGATACGCGGCAGAAGCGAAAACACGATGTGTCCGTCGCTCTGTCGTTAATTCATTTCTGCTCCGCTGGGATGTACCGAGCATATAACCGACATCAAACTTTATGGAATCCTCAAAAATTTTGCCGATGCCGACTGTCAAGAAATCGCGAGCGTTCTCAATTTCGGCATCTGTAAACGGCACCGTATCCCGGAAATAACCGACACGGATGTGTGTGTCAACAACAGGTATCTGATATTCCGCGCCGATTCGCACCTGAAACGTCGTCGCATAGTATTCTTCAAAGTTGTCATCTGAAATGTTCTCAGCGGGTGCCGGGTCGTAGCGGGTCTGTGTCCAGTCTGTGAGTTGTACATCACCTGCCAAAATCAGCCGCTTGTTTAGTAACTTCACAGCGACACCTGCACCCACTTCAAAAGGACGCTCAATGTCGTAGATTTGAGACCCACTTGCGGAATCCGACCACTCCTCTCCGTCATCATAGACCTCTACAGTCGATTGATACCAGAATTCGTCAACGCCTAACTCCGTAGGTGCGACGAGTGTTAGACCGAAGTTGATATTATCTGTCAGATGCGCAAGAAGCCCAATCCGTCCGCCTATGCCTGAATACTCGCGATCAACCTCGTCATCGTATCTGAAACGCGATAGCTCACCGTCTATGTTTACGATGTCAGTAGCCGTTGTATCCAATTGATTTAGGCTATTACCGCTCCAGAAATCCAACGAACCGCCAACGAGAACGCGTCTTGTGACGTACACACTTGCACCAAAACTCCATATCCCAATCCCACCGCTGTTTGCATCTATTTCATCGACAGAGAGCCCGCTGAAATCGGTTCCAGAACTCGGATCAATACCGATAATGGCAGTCTGGTAGTCAAAGTTCTGTGGACGATTGTAGCCGAAACCGATTGCCAAACCGCCTTGTTTCGCCATCAGCGGATAAACAAACCCGATAGCATTCGGACGCATCTGTGATCGGCTCGTCGTCGTTGTGTCGTCACCGGTGAAATATGTATTTGCATTCGCTCTATTGTGTGAGAAACTACTAAAAAACTCAAATTTTTGGATCTGCGCCATCCCTGCTGGGTTCCAATAGAGGGCAGTAAAATCATCAGCGAGTGCAAGAGAGGCACCCCCCATCCCCATTGTCCGCGCCCCGACACCGAACGTATTCCCAACCGCCATCTCTTCTACTTGTGCCGAACTGACAGGTACAAAGAACGCCACACCAAATAAACAGATTAGGCTTGCATATATTACTCGTTTCATCGTTCTGATTCCTCCATTGCTATTTTGACGGTGTTGCTTAACTCATGATACGGATATACTCAAAGTCCCCCTGATAAGGGGGATTTAGGGGGTTGTTCCAAGACGCACCAAGAAGCAGAGCCCTTATTGGACAATCCGGACCTATTTTTACTTTTGTTCTCTTGCCCGCAGCCGCTCTGTTCTCGATCTTGGTGAAGTTACACCGCGTGAACTGCGAGAACGTCGATTGTTGAGCCGCAAATCGCCTTTTTTATACGTCCGCCGTGAAAGTGGTGTGTACCGACTTCCACTGTGATATCGACGATAGACGTTTCTGTACGGATAATAGCCGCTATAGTAGCGATAATACGGCGCGCGGTACCCAGAATAATACCGGTATCCGTAAAACGGGTGGTAGGGATAATAAAAAAAAGATGGATATGCGTATGTATAAGGCACCCAATGGGTATGGTATCCATCAGGATAAACATAGACAGTACGCGAAGTACGTTTCCGTCGTCCGTAATAACCTTCCGATGCCTCAGTATCTTTATCCTCTCGTTCAATATCTTCTGATTCTGCCTCGGTGGTATATGCATGCTCGGCATCTTCTGATTCCATTTCGGAAGTGTGCGCCGTGTCAGTATCTCTCACACCTCTATAGTGGTGTCCATGTTCCAAGTTTGAAGACGCATGGTAACCGAGTTGCGTATAACACCCAGCAAATGCTACCACTGCGAGAAGCAGCAACAGCAGGAAAATAGATTGCAGCTTCATCAGTTCTCCTCCTATCCGTGAATCTTGGTCAATTATAACATATTATACGAGAAAACTTCAAAAAAAGTTTACATCCCCTTACCTTTCGCTATGTTTTACTAATATTATCCTAAACTTTGGGCAATTTTAAGATAGCCAAAAATTTCTGATCGGACACCCTTTTTTCTCCCACAGTTTGTGTCAACATATAGCATCTTTTGTAGCATAGGAAACCGTTGGTTTCCTGTGCCTTGAGAACGTCTCTGTTTTGCGGCGTGCTCGCCTGCCCCTGCTCCCCTGATAAGGGGGGATCAAGGGGGGTTGGGGAATCAAGGGGGTGTTTTGCTGGGGTGTTTCTTGCGCCCTGCATTTTTGAGAGTTTACCCGATAACAGAGCCTCATATCGTCAAAATTGCGCAAGTCCTGTTATCAATACACGCACTTTAAAAAAAATAACCCAATATGTCGGAATCCACCCTGATGTGGTGTCATGTATATATGAGGGCGATTATCTATAGATTAACTACAGATAATGACGATTACTTACAAATATATTTCCCTACATAGGAGGTTATGACAGATAAAGGTGGAAGATAATGTCCTTATAAACCGGCAATTCTTAGAAACTGACGACGAAGAGGAGGCATGCGCCCTACTTGTCAAAACGTATTACGGTGAAGTGTTTGCCAAAATTGACAGAATGCTGCGGAATCATATCGATCCCGGTGTAGATGCCGAGGACATCACGCAGGAAACCTTTATCAGAGCATGGCAAAAGAGGCTCGAAGTCCGAGAACCGGAAAAGTTGCGAGGGTGGTTGCTCACGATTGCAACAAACTTAACGCTGAATGAGATTAGAAATGCGGAGCGGCGGAGGCAAATAGGATACACATTCGTTGAGTCGCTTGAAGGTCTCTCTGTCAAAGAAGCGGAATTACCCTACGCAACATCTCTCGCCGAAACCGATGCGAAACAAACCGAGTTAGAACGGTATCTGATGAAGCAAGTGCTCTGTCTCCTCCAAGGCAAGGACCGAAAAGTCGCAGAACTTAAGCATGCGGGAGCTGATATGGAAGAGATAGCAGAGACGGTAGGTCCAAACGTCGAAGCAGTTCAGAAAAGATGGGAACGGATGCTTAAATGGTTGATACCCATCGCTCTTAACTTAGACGCGTTAGTGGGCTGCCTTCCCGAAGAGACAGACAGACGGGTTATGGAACGGTACTTGGATGAACAGCCGCTATCGAAAATTGCGAAAGCAATTCCGACCTCTCGTTCTAAAGTTGAGGAAACGGTAAAACGTGTGATAAGGCAGTGGAGGAAAGCTGCTGAGGACAATCCCATGGATCCCGTCTCCGCAATGGTTAAGAAGGAGAAATAACTTTCAACCCAACGCCGACACAGATTGACTTCTGTTGAATTAATGTTGGCAATCCATTAAGGAACTTCGCAACTGTTGTGAGTTCACCCCAAACTTCATAGTTTGGATAGAAGTTGTACCTGAAGGTCAAAAATCTATTTTCTTGACAATTAATTCTTGCCAAACTTTGGACAATAATGTCCATCTAACTGTCAATCTTTTAGGTTAGCACCTTGCAGAAAGTATTGCCAAGAATGGAAAGACCTAAACGGAATAAAAAATGGTTACCAGCCGTGATTATGAGGAGGTCCTTGTTTTAAACAGGCTGGTAACCTGACCTCCTCACCTTTCACCAACACCAGCCGAAAGGTGAGAAAAATGCTTACGAAAACAGTAGCCTACATTTCGCTTGCAGTGTTTCTCTTTATGTGTATTCCACAGCAGGCAGACGCGAATCAATGGAAAGAGGTAGTTCGTCGCCTGATTGACGAAGCAGGACGATGGGTTAATTCACCTAAAGGACAAGAAAAGATGCGTGACATTGTCCAAAAACCAGGGGTAGACGAAAAAGTAGAGAAAGCTTGGGATTGGATAAAAGATACCGCTAGTGACATCAAAGAGAGTATTGAGGACGGTATCAATGACCTCAAAGAGGTCAACCCGATGTGCGTTATCTGCTCTATGACAGGCATTCACATCTGTTCTGGTGGTTGTAGTAACTGACCTTTAGCCAATAGTAACTCCGTCAAAAAACAACCGCTCTATTATACGTTGTTTTTTGGCGGTTTTTATTTGAAAGCGATTAGTTCCCAAATCAGTTCCAAGATACTTGTAAGCCACGCGATCAGCTTTGATTTCTTTTTTTTCTTTTCCATTTCTTGACTCTCCAAATCGTTTAGGAAGGTGATATATGCGATTGAGATTTCTCTCTCGAGATACACAGAAACATGAAAGAGCCAGACTTGCGGGGACAATTCTATTCTTTATCGGTGGTATGCTTGTGTATAACGGGGTCGAAACTGAAGATTTATTTTTCTTAGGCGTGATGCTATTGGTGTGGTACGGTATGTCGTGGTTAGCATACCGCAATACCCCTGAGAAGCCTCTCCATATTATACAGGAGATTTTCTACTTTCTACTCTTTTTTGCGATCTCGGTGGCTTGTGGCATTATTGCCGCGAACCTTCCCAACTGGGTAACCTATGAAGGGTTAGGGATACTTATTAACCTTGCGATTATAATTCTTTTCTTGGTGCTTCTATTTTTCCGCGGCGGGTCGTCAAAAAAAGAACCAAAAGCCTAAAGGTCGCCTCCACATTGTAGGCATCTGATCTCCATATATTGAATTGAATCAGGATAGATAAAGGTTATACTCTTATCTATCCTGACCAAACCTATCATACCATATTATATCACATTTTCTTTTACCACTGCAAGAAATTGAAGCATCTCCGAAAACGGAGGATTTTAGAATGCTCCCAAGAAAACAAGTTATGGTTGGTATGCCGCATCATTGAACAAAGAAAGCAACTCACCGACACTGAGGAATAACGAAAAATGATAAAGAACATAAGTTGTGCTGTGTTGTTTTGTATCGTTGTGATGATCGCCTTCTGGCTACGCATCCCAGGTGGAGAAGGACTACCTGCTGGGCAGTTCACGGAAACAGATGGCTATTTCTACTATTATCAGGCATCGCTGATTTCCGAACACGGGCACCTTCCACTACGCGATATGAATAGATGGCTGCCATTGGGTAGAGATTTAGGTCAGACACTGAACCTTTACGGCTATGTACTCGCTTACACACATAAAGCCGTTTCTGCTGTGTTTCGCAACGTTACGCTTTATCAGGTGTCCATCTACATGCCCGTTGTCTGCTTTTGTATAGGTCTTGGCGCGCTCTGTCTGTTTTTTTATCACACCTATGGACTGATATTTTCACTCACCGCTGGCTTGATATTGGCGACGCTGCCCGGTAGTATCGAACGCTCCACTGCAGGCTTCGGCGACCGAGATGCATTTTGTTTGATGATCGGTATCCTTGCCATCGTTACCTATCTGATGTCCATACAAGCAAAACGTCTGCACAACCACCTTTTGTGGACCCTTGCCAGCGGTTTTGCTGTCTTTCTCGGTGGCCTGTCTTGGGAAGGTTTCGGCGTGTTCTTGAGTGTCATCATAGTTGTGGAGCTCTGGCTATTTCTCACATCCGAAACAGACGAGAGACTGCATTATTATCTGTTTTGGGTGTGTTGCTTTATCCCAACGCTCTACCTCGCGTCACCTGCCTATCGGAACGGATACGGTTTTGCAGAACATCTCGCAGCGTTTGTCTTGCTGCCGCCCATCGTACTGATCGCCACCCGCGGCATTCGGTATCTGCTCCTTACCAAAGTGGCAACACTCCGATCTCATGCTCGCACCCTGTCACTTGGATTAACACTTGGAAGTATCAGCCTTGCACTCGGCTACGTCTTGATGCAACACAGCACCTTTGCGAATACCACCGTACCGTTGAGTCAAACCCCTGTGATGCAAGCGATGACAGAACTCTGGAATCCGACGTACATGTATTGGGTTTATCGCTACGGCTTGGTCTTTATTCTTGGGAGTATCGGGTTCGTCGTCCTCACATTTTCCTACTGGGAACATCAAGCGCGGTTTCTCTTGACAATCGCATTCACAAGTTTTACGGTGTTCACATTTTTCCGAGAACAAGGGGATGGCGTTTGGGGTGAAGCTGCTGGCAATGTGCTTTTTGGTCTCACGCTTGCAGGGTGTGCCGTAGGTTTCCTGTGGCTTGCCTATCAACAGCAGACACACGTGAAAAAAGATGAATCGGTGATCGCCTTCACTGTCTGGTTTATCTTTTGGATCGCTCTTGCTCGTGACGCAAAACGCTACGATTTCTTTATCGGTGTTCCCCTTGCATTCGGTACCGCAACGTTGATAGAAACTATCACAGTCTATCTGAGTGAGAAGCTCCATCGTTGGTATGTCCCAGATACGTCTCGACAAGGCTTCACGCCTCTCCAATTCAAAACAGGGGCTGCTGTGATCCTCTTGATACTTCTGCTGGGGCTGCCTGTGAAATACACACATACCTATCGCGCCTATACGACCGCAGAAAATATGCGTAGCGTAACGCCTCCAGAGAAGGTCGCGCAAGCGATGTTTTGGATGAAAACAAAACTCCCACGAACCGCTATCGTCGCTGCACATTGGAGTTATGGCAGTCAACTCAACGTGCTTGGGGGTGTCAAAACCATCATAGACCAAGATACCTATCTCCAAAATTGGATACTTCTCTATAACCAACATATCCACAACGCCCCGTCCGAAGGCGAGGCATTGGCATTCCTAAAAACACACGACGCAACACATCTTATGCTTACCAGAAAGGACCCAAAAGATTCACTTCTGCGTGGTAAATTGAGCAAGGCATTTGTACCTATCTATCCCCAAAAAAATTTTACAGATACCACTGTAAAGATATGGGCGATTACGTACCCCGAGGACATCAAAACCGATGTGAAATATCTCAAAACAGGTTTCCATGAAATAGATTCACGTTTAAACGTAAAATAAACATGTTAGCAAACATTATCACACTGACGCGCATACTCTTGAGCTTCGGTGTTATCACACTTTTTCGCCAACATATTGGCTGAGGAGTTGCATTGATCTTCACTATTTTTCTCATATTTATGCTTGATGCAGTTGATAGCAGCATCGCCCGAAAACGCAACAAGACTTCAGATATCTGTCTCGCGAGTACGGCCATTTTTGACATCCCAGTTTTGAAAGACGCGAATTGTTCGCTCGCTATCCACACTGTAGGTTTCTTTTTCATTCGCGGGATCCGTGCTGTCAATGCAGTCTGTAGACCGATATTTCTAACACCCAAAACACAAAAGAGGTAACACATGAAAACGATTCTGATTCTTAGTTTCCTATGCTTGCTTATCATCACCGAAAACACAGCAGCATACGACTCGCAAATACAGGGAAAAACCGTGTTTGAGGCGATTGCCGACTATGATCAAGAAAATTGGCGAACCTATCACTCCCAAACATGGCTCGAATTTTCCGAAGACAGCAGAACCGTCACATTCAGAGCAAACGGTCAGATTCCACAACTCGGAAACATCTTTCAACGTCTCAATATTGCGCTTCAAACTTTTTCGAGACACTTTGCACTAATGGTACGGATTCTCCCATAATTTCTTGAAAAATGGATGAGCGACGAAACTTTCTCCTTGACCCCATCTCGCCCCTATGCTAAACTGATGACATGAGAGTTTTTATCCAAATCGGACACGGTATTGTCGGTGCTGCTGTTATTTCAGGGTTATGTATATGGCAGGCAGGTAGCTTCGGTGAAGCGAGGCATACGATTAGCATCATCGGTGCTATCGTTATCGTCATTGCCAGCCTCTATATTCTGCGGAGTCGATGGATTCGGTGGGGCAGTCGCCAGACATGGCTGAAATACCATCAACGCCTCGCATCCATGGGTCTATGCTTGGTGCTATACCATTCCGCGTTCCAACCGCTCGTGTGGCACTCATGGCTCACGTTCCTACTCGCCTTGTTGAATTTAGGGACCGGTGTCGGTGTGAGTCTAACTGCCCGTAAGACGCGTCAGATTCTGCTCCGATGCCACCTCATCCTTGCACCGATTCTGCTTGTGAGTATCGTACTTCACGGGCAACAGAAACTGGAACACGACGAATTCTTCCCGCTCACCGATGTCCATGATGTGCCGTGTGCAAGATGTCATACGCCTGAACGCCTACTTTTCCATGTCAGCACAACCTTTCCACAAGATTTGGATACCTCAGACACGATTCCTGAAGACCTGCACTGGTGGTTCTTACAAAATGAAAACAGGGTCCCGACAACTGCGCCTATCGCTACCAAGGAACCCGGAAATGCGTGGACAATCACCGATCCCGAAGATGGACATACCTATCATCTCAGGAAGGTCGCAGACCAAATCGCCATCTACGCCGATAATGATTACCGGAGTTACACGTGTCTGAAATGCCACGTACATAACACAGAAGAGATTCAGTTAGCGCATGAACTCCACGGTGTTACCGAGGCGCATAAATGCCTTATCTGCCATCAGACCGAAATTGATGGCACACTTTACGGACGACAACGTTTCGATTGGGAATATGCACCGCATCGATAAATCGGCACAAAAAACGGCTCAGACACAGGAAAACACTGTGTTCGAGCCGCTTAGTTCGCGATTCAATGTTGCAGGCGGGGTTTGGAACCCCGCCTTCTATAGATGTCTCATTAATTTAGGTTTCACTATAGTTCGCGATTCAATAGGTAATATTAGCGTCCTGCTTTAATGCCACCCCAAGTTGTAGCGAGTTTACCTTCCGGTTCAACCGCCAAAAATTCGCCGTCCATCACCTCTTTAATCTCATCTTCGGACAGTGCGCGGCCGAAAATATAGAACTCGTCCATCAGCCCATCGAACCAGCGACCTTGCTTATGGTGTCCAATCGCAGCTGAGACACCCCAGTTGTCTGACAGTTCACCGTTCCCTTTCGCTTCGTGCGTCACCTTTCCGTCAACGTAGGTTTTCACATCTTTGCTACCACTGTCATAAGTGCCGGTGAAATGGACCCACTCCCCACCGTCGATAACGGGCCCAGGGTTGATATTGAAAACTTCTGCCTGGGCACCATCGCGATGGAACCATCTGAATCCGGCAGGACGGATTTCCACGTGGAAGAGACCACTCGCATGATCGGTACCAATCGCATCAAAGATGCTCTGCGGTTCGGGTGAGTCGTTATGATTGACCCAGACAGCGAGGGTGAAACCTTCAACCGGTGCGTTTTCAAATTCCGGTCCGTTCAAATCCACCCATGTACTTGGCTCTAAGACGACCGCTTTGCCGATAACACCATCTTCTCGCTGAGATTTTCCTTCAATCGTTCCGTCGTTGCCGTAGATGGAACCGTCTTTGACGGTAGCACCATCCTCGTCGAAACTATAATAGACAGACAACGTCGGGTCGCTGAGATCGGCGTATGTTGAAATTGAAAAGGCAATGACCATCGCAACAACAAAGACCATTTGTAGTTTCCTGACATATAGACGTGATAACTGGTAGAACATTCTGTACTCCTTTGTTGAATCAATATTTTAGTGTATGCTGCAGTTTACGCAAATATATGCGCTGTACTTACTATGTATTATAGCATGAAAACATTTAAAATCAAACAATTTTTTAAAAATGTGAATCACCATAGACAAACAGCTTCAACGTATGTTAATATATAATCAACGCGTCTGATCTACCAAACAAATAGATCCATACCAAAGGAGTTAAACACGATGAAACACTTATTATTTCCTCGCTGTCTGTGCCTAACACTGCTAATTTCCGCATGCGCAATTATGCCGGCGTATTCAGTAGATGTAACCGTCGGGCTGCTTGCAGGCAGTAACAATCTCGGCGAAGTAGAAGAAGCCGCTTATGAGTGGGCGGACGATAATTTCCAAACGAAAACACTCCTCGTAGACAAGAGTGGGAACTTCAAGAGCGGCGGCACCGCGATGCAACCGGAGGCTTTCGCTGTGCTATGGATGTTCTACACAGAGACAAATACATTGCCAGATGCATTTCTCGCCGATGCGACGAAGAAGGCAATCCTTGACTACGTGGAAGCAGGCGGAGGTATGTTCCTCTCAGCGTTAGCACTCCGTTATGTCGTTGAACTCGGTGTTGAAGATGGCGGAGACCCACGCATCTTTCAACCGCTCGGCAAGGAACCGCCCGAAATCGGCGTGATCCCGACTGCTGACGGTGAAAAACATCCGGTCTTTGAAGGATTTGATACCAGCAAACCGGTCTTCCTTACCAGTATGGCACAAGATGGATTTACGTCCGATTTTCATAACTTCGGCGGAGACCCGACGGGTACGATCCTCGGCACGAAGACACGCGGCGGTGGTGCGGGTGCTGGTGAACGTCCGTTTGTTGAATATGAGGTAGGCGACGGCGTAATTATTACGCTTGGACACCACAACGGCGTCTATACCGATGCGAAATCGGAAGAGGGTCAGAACCTGAGAAACCTCACAGCGAATGTACTGAATTACCTCGGCGAAAATTCTGCCTTTTTCGCAGTCGAACCGAGCGGTAAATTAGCGACGACTTGGGGCGATCTAAAGGCGCTGTCGAAATAGATAACGAGACCATTTTAGATAGAAACGTCCATGCTTGTGATATTGGCTTCCGAGTTAGGTCAATATGCCATTAGCATGGGCTTTCTTTTTTTCGCCGTTGACAATTTCCGGCACGGTCTATATAATATCGAACTTACGCAGCTCCCTACTGCAGGCGGGGTTTCAAACCCCGCCTGCAGTGTGTTATACGTCCGTTATCATGGAAAATGCATAAGTCCTGCAATAAACTGAGGAGTTGAAAAGATGCCAAACAATTTTTGTAGAGCAAATTCTGGCTTGCAAGCGACACCAAAAGTCAGCCTCCGTGCTGTGATCCTCTCACTCCTCATTACTATACCGAACTCCTATTGGCTCATGATTAACTGGGGTCCCAGCGGTTATAGCACAGGTCAGAGTTTCCCTACCGTCTCAACCATCTATTTCAACGTCATCTTTATCGTGCTGGTTCTTATGGCGTTAAACCCGTTGCTCCGAGTAATCCGAAAAAGCGCAAGCCTTACCGATGGTGAATTGATGGTGGTCTATCTACTCGTGTCCATCGCCTCCTCTATCGCCGGACACGACACACTCCAGATACTGTGGCCCCTACTCACCTACCCTATCTGGTTCGCCAGCCCAGAAAACGAATGGGGAGAACTGTTCCACCGGCACATGCCAGATTGGCTCACGATTAAAGACCGGAATGCCTTAGCGGCTTTCTATCAAGGCGATGCCTCACTTCACACCCTCCAACATCTACAACTGTGGATAACACCTGTCCTCTGGTGGTCTGTGCTGATCATCGTCCTATTGGGTATGATGCTTTGCATCACGCTCCTTATCCGACACCAGTGGGTAAACCACGAAAAATTGAGCTACCCCGTCATTCAGATTCCCCTGCATCTGACAGAAAACGGCGGCCGGACTCTCTTGAGCAACCGACTCTTTCTGCTGGCAGCCATCCTTGCAGGCGGAATGAATCTTCTGAACGGACTGCATTTCCTATTTCCGGTGGTGCCGGGTTTAGGTGGAAGTCTCTACAACTTAGGTCAGCATTTCCAGACGAAGCCGTTGAACGCTATCGGTAGGCTACCGATTGCCGTCTATCCGTTTGCGATCGGAATGAGTTTTTTTATACCGTTGGAGCTCTCGTTCTCTATCTGGTTCTTCTATCTCTTTCATAAAATAACGCGCGTCTGGGGAACAATGGCAGGCATCGGACATCTGCCCGGATTCCCGTTCCTCGATGCACAATCTTTCGGCGCATGGTTCTGCTTAGGCATCTCGGCGATATGGCTCACTCGGAAATTCATTGCACAACAAGTGAAAAATGCGTTTGGTGTTTCCACCAAACACCCTATAGATGGCACGCCGTCAGCACATATCCGATACGCCGTCATCGGTTTGATCGTCGGTAGTGTCTTCATCGTTTTCTTCTTCAAAAGCACAGGCACACCGATCTTCGGTATTCTCGGCTATTTCGTCCTGTTCTTCGCGTTGGCTGTTGCAATCACGCGTATCCGTGCCGAAGTGGGACCCCCAGCACATGACGTGCCGTGGCGACCGGACAAGGTGCTCGTCTCATTCTTCGGAACACGACGGATCGGAGCGGAGGGGCTAACAACGTTCAGCATGTTTCACGGTTTCAATCGCTCCTACCGTTCGCATCCGATGCCGATTATGTTGGAAGGTTTTAAGGTCGCACAGGTCCGGGGACTGTCGCACAACCGTTTTATCGTTGCTGTTGTTCTGGTGATTATCATCGGGACGATTTCGTCGGCGTGGGCATACTACGCGCAAGGCTATCACTACGGCGGCGCAGTCTACGGTGAACAAGCACAGTGCCGCTGGACTTACGAACAGTTGAAGCAGTGGCTCATCAATCCACAATCCATAGACGTTGGTGCGGTCTCTGCCTCCGGTGGTGCGGTCGCCTTGACAACGCTCCTGATGGTGTTACGTCGCCGGTTTATCTGGTGGCCCTTCCATCCGGCGGGTTACGCGCTCTCGCTTAGTTTCTGGAATACGAGTTGGTACTGGTTCTCAATCTTTTTGTCCTGGGGGATAAAAGCGATCCTCTTTCAGGCAGGCGGTTTGCGGACCTACCGACGCGCAATGCCGTTCTTCATCGGTTTGGTCATCGGTGAGTTCTTCGTTGGTGCAATCTGGACCTTGATCGGCATCACCTTAGAACGTCCGATGTATCGGTTCATGTTTTAGTGGTATTCAGTTATCAGTTATCAGTTACCAGTCTTCAAAGGAAAACAACAATGAAACTTAGTTGTCTCCCTGTCTCTCTTTACGACGACATCTTCAGCGGACAAATCAGCGTCGCCGACTGGATTCAATTTGGTGCAGAATTGGGTTTAGATGCAGTCGATTTCAGCATCAAGTTTTTTACAGCGCGTGACGCAAAAACGATAACACAGGTGCGTACTGCCCTCGAAAAGCACAATATAACCCCGTGTATGATCGCCTGCTATTCTGACTTCACGCATCCCGATCCGGGACAACGCGAACAAGAATTAACAGACCTAAAGGCGGATATAGAATTGGGGAAAGCGTTGGGGGTAAAATTTATTCGTGTGACAGCAGGGCAAAACCATCCCGGTACCGAACGTACAGCAGGCGTTCAGTGGGTGACAGACGGCTTCCGACACGCTATCGACGCAGCGGAAAAACACGGGATCACACTCGCTTATGAGAATCATACCAAAGGTGCACCGTGGGATTATTGGGACTTCTCACAACCGACAGAAATTTTCTTAGAGATTTTAGATGCACTTTCCGATACGCCACTCGGTGTCTGTTTCGATACAGCGAACCCACTCGTCCTCGGTGAAAATGTCCTCACACTTCTGGAAGCGGTTATCCATCGCATCGTTGTCGTGCATATCTTCGACCTCCGTGAAGTCGGCGTGTTTGCGCCTGTGCGCGTCGGTACGGGTGCCTCACCGATCCCGCAAATCTTCTCGCGTATCAGACAATCCGGTTACGACGGTTGGCTGAGCATTGAAGAAGCCAGTCGTTCAGGACAGGCAGGCTTTGAGCAGGCAATCGCTTATGTTCAAAACACTTGGGAACACGCAACACCTTGTAGGATATGAAACCGTTGGTCTCTTGTGTTCTTTGTAGCATAGGCTGTTAGCCTGTGCATCCTCCATAGCATATGAAACCGTTAGCCTGTGATCTTTGTACCATCACCCGCGTGAAGGTTCACTCATTCGCTCTTGTGCTTGGCGCGAGAGTTCCGCGAGATGTCCATCGTTTGCCCTCACCTGTTCGAGGTGTATCCACCGCTCTGGTGTGGCTGTCCGTATCATTTTTTCTCCATACTTCCGGTCAATCCAGAAGCGTGCGGACCCAGCGATATATGCCTGCAGAGCGTCCAATTTGTCATCAGGGTACCGTTGGCAGAGGTTCATCGTGAACATCCGTCGGCGTGCGCTACCCCCGAAAGCGGCGTGCTTCGTGTTATGATTAAACAACACCAGATCGCCGGGGTTTGTTTCAAAAACTGTTGCTGGCACATCCTTTCCGTGTATCTCCCATAACTCTTGGCTCTTACCGACTCGCTGAGAGAGGGCATCCGCATAGTTATCGCCGAAGAGATGGCTCCCCGGTATGACGCGGAGCGCGCCGGTGTCGCGCGTCAATGGGTCCAGATAGAACGCAATCTTGATGTGCATCGGGTCTTCGAGTTTATGTCCACCGTCCGAGTGCCATCCGGTATCACCGACATAGAAATTGCCGTCGCTTCCCATGTAATTGAAATCGTCACCGAGGAGTGCTTTGGCAATCGCTAAAACCCTCGGATCATCCAGCAAGGACGACAATTCTTCGCTCTGATCAATAAACGGGACGATGCAGGAGCGCGCAGTGCCTTCATGAGGTTTACCGTTGTGTCCGCCGCCTCTCTCCTCCCAGACGGCTTCAAAAGCGTCTTGGATCGCGGTGACGCGGTCTGCCATAAGTTGTGGGAAACTGAGATAACCGAACGTCTTGAAAAAGTTGATCTCTGAATCGGTAACCGTGAAATCGTGCTGATTCATTTCTACATCCTCCAAGTGATACAATGGAACCTGTATTCGGTTCGTTTAACGTCTGAAAGTCTCACTATTGGTACGTTATCATAGCATATTCACTTTTAATTTTGCAATCCGATGTCTGAATCAAGTTAAAAACTTGCTAAATCCGCAGATTAATGTTAATATTATTTAAAGTTCATATTGTTTAAAGGTTATAGATGCCCATTAACGCAAACATACTTCCTACCTATCTTGCACTTTTCAAGGTGACGCTGCGTCAAATGTTCTGGAGCCGCCGAACCGCTCTGATTCTGCTTGGATGCGGTTTATCGCTTCTCATTGCGCTTATATTCCGGTTCACAGTAGGGAGCAGCGGTATCGTCAATCGGTTCATACCGATGCTAACACTCACTCTGTACGGACTCTTAGTGAACCTCTCCGCGATTTTCTATGGTACGGCTATTATCTCCGATGAGATAGATGGTAAAGGTTTAACCTACCTTCAGATGCGTCCGCTTCGTAAATCAACGATTCTGCTGAGTAAGTTCGCTGCCTACTTCGTAGGCACCTTTGTCATCATAGGTGTGTCCCACCTGATCTTAACCGTTATTGTCGCGACACATCCCAAATTAGATAAAAACATCCTATTCCATTTAGGTATGAGTCTGCGTTATACCGCATCAATGGCGTTATCGCTGTTAACCTACGGTGCACTTGCTGCGGCACTGGCAGCGAGGTTCAAACATCCTGTTTTATGGGGATTATTGTTTATAATGGGGTGGGAAGGTATTACGGCAAGTGAGTTCATGCCGATGGGTATCAAGCGGCTCTCTATATCACATTATCTCCTCACCGTGTTCCCCGACTATAGGCTGCCGCGAAGCCAAATCTCCGACTTCTTAGGGAATTCGCCACCTTCTATACCAATAGCACTCCTTGTCCTCTTCTTTATAACGGTAGGGTTGCTGTGGCTTGCGATCCGAATCTTCCGAGAACGAGAGTACCTGATGTAAGGTAGGTTTATTCTTCTTGTATTGTAGGAGCGAGTGTTTTTGCTGGGGTGTTTCTTATCGCTCGCGATTCTTAACTCATACCAAAATACAAAAATTCTACACAAACTAAATGAAGATTGATAAAATATTTCGGTAATTCCATATTTTCCCCAGGCCCGGTAGGTTCGGTTTGAAACCGAACCGGACTGCCCAAGAAATTACCGAATTAATATTTCAAACCTCATACAGTTTGTGCTACAAACTCAGAACGCGTGCGGTTTCACGCGACACGATGAGTTCCTCATTCGTAGCGACGACGAGAATTTTGGCGCGACTGTTATCAGCGGAAAGGTCAACTTCGCCGGTCGCGTGCTCATTTTTCTTATTATCTAAACGAATGCCGCACCACTCAAGTCCGTCGCAAATCTTTGCGCGTGTCGTGGCACTTTTCTCACCGATACCACCCGCAAAAGCGATCACATCCACGCCACCGAGTGCGGCGATGTACGCGCCGATATATTTCTTCACGCCGTAGACATAAGTATCCAGTGCCAAACGTGCGTTATCGTTGCCCGCTGCGATCGCTGCCTCAATATCGCGCATGTCACCACTTGTGCCAGAGATGCCTTTTAACCCTGAATCCTCAATCAACTGACGACGAATTTCGTCGGTAGAGAACCCCTCTTTGTCGAGCATATACAGCACTGCGAATGCGTCCAACTCACCGCAACGGGTGGACTGGATCATCCCGTATTGCGTTGATGTTCCCATGGAGGTGTCAATGGATTCACCGTCTTTGATAGCGCAGAGAGATGAGCTGCCACCGAGATGACACGAGATAATGCGCAACCCTTCCCCTGAGTCGCGTCCGAGGAGTTGCGGCACGCGTTCAGAGATATACCGATGAGAGGCACCGTGATAGCCGTAGCGACGGATGTCGTGCTGTTCGACCCAGAAGCGAGGAACACCGAATTCGGCAGCGTAATCCGGGATCGTCTGATGGAACCACGTCTCAAAGACTGCAACGAGGGGTGTCGTTGGCAGGAGTTCTTGAAAGGCACGGATAGAGGCGATATACGCCGGATTGTGCATCGGGGCAAGCGGTGTAGATGTCTCCAATGCAGCGATGACATCCTCGGTAATCCGTGCAGAACGCCAATAGCCTCTGGCAAGAATGGTTTTGAATCCGATACCGTCGAGTTGTCCTAAATCTTCAAAGCAGCCGACTTCCGGATCGGTAATCAACGCCATAGCGTGTGCAATCGCGGCGGTATGTGTCGGTGCATCAATCTCACCTTCACGTGCAGGTTTCCCCGGCACGGCGTGTGTGAAGGCAGACGGCGAGTTACCGATACGTTCCACGCCGCCCTTGACCAAAGAAGTCGTGGTTTCCATATCAATAATTTGGTATTTGAACGAGGTGCTACCTACATTGGCACAGAGTATATTCATAGTATTTTCGTTTTTCTCCCCAAACAAAAACATGCTAACGTGAATTGAATATTAGAATTCGAGTGTTCCGTAGGTTGGATTGAGCGGCAAAAGGACAAGAATTCGTCTGTTTATACGGAGCATGCTGATTTTCGGTGCCGTTTAGAGTTTCCTTGACGAGAAAAGTTGTGGTTTCTGTATCAAGAATTTGGTACTTGAACATAGAGTATAGGCATAGTAATTACCTAAGACGAATTGATAAGGAAATCCAGAGTGGTTTGATTATCAGTTTCTGGATCAAATGTGACCAATCCTTCGTCTCGTGATGCCCTCAGAAGACGTTTATCGGAACTTATCAGAACCAGATTATCCCCACTTGTCTTCAACTCAATAACAACATCAAGGGCGCATTGAAGTAGAATAGCATCTGTGCTGTTGAGGGAGTGTTTTTCAATAAATTTCCATGAGGCGGTTACCTGGTTCTCGGTTGGTAACAAGAGTTCTATTTCCGCGCGATAGATAATCTCATCATCTAATAATCGTTTTGCCTGATTGAAAACTCTTGTCGTAATTTCTCCTCTATTTTTATTTCGTACGAGGACAGAAATAATTTCACCGACTCCTTCAAGCAAGCAAAACATATCGTCTAATGGAACATTATCAAAAAGATGATTGATGAGAGATGTTCCCTCCTCTACAACGTACCGTTTGACACATGCGCTTGCATCTAACCAGAAACAATTCACTTGCTCCGCCTCTCCCGTTCTTCGATAATTGCACGACTCCCCAGATTATCCTCTGGTCTTACCCCTTCTTCCAATAGAAGTTGTTGAAGTTCTTCTGCCGTAGGGATTTCAACATCGGGATCCGGTTTTCCGAGTGCATTTTCAATTGATGGACGCAATCTTTCCTTTTGTGCTCGGGAACGAGCTAATCTTACTGCCTTACGCTCCTCGGGTGTGAGCGATTTCATGAGTGGGGCTTGAAGTTTGACTAACTGTTTTTTTATCTCCGCCAAATCCCACTCAAGCTGCTCAACTTTTATGATTAGTTCCGTTATAGTAGATATCATAAGGGTTATCCTCTTTTGAAGTATAGACAATGGACATAAACATACATGTCGAGGTTATACACCGTTACCATTATAAGAAAGAGGCAAATCATTCCATTCCTCTCCCTCTAAAATTCTACCCGCTTGCTTTTTATTTCGACCTCCCCACTGTTTGAAAAAGAAGGGAACACCTACTTGCTGACATTGGTCCCGAATGTCAATTACCCATTTCTCTTGCATAGGGCGCGCATAGGGACCAGATTCTCCACCAACAATGACCCAATCTATGTGAGCTAAATCAAGATTTTTAAGTGCTCCTATTAATGGTTCCAGAGAGAGAAATTTGACATGAGCACCCGTTTGTCGTAAATCATCAATACGGAATGTATAATCTTGGTTTTCAACACTGACTCCCATCCACACATTTTCGGGCCATTGTATTTCACTGCTAAGTTTAACCAAACGCTCTGATCGCTTCGTTAGCACTTGAAAATAATGCTGTTCTGCTTTGTTCATCGTGTTAAAGACTTTCAGAATATACTCTAATGGAACGTCTTCATGGAATAAATCACTCATAGAATTAACAAAAATCAATTGAGGTTTTTTCCATTTCAAGGGGGTATCAAGCAACTCTGTGACAAGCCTCACCTCATTTGACCACCTTGGCCCCGCCTTAGTCATTTTCGCAAGACCCTCATAAGCCAAACCCTTTTTTGAAAACCGAGCAGCGATTCGTTCGGCGTAACAGAACCGACACCCTTCGGAAACACGGGTGCAACCTCGAACTGGATTCCAAGTCGATTGCGTCCATTCAATTTTGGATTTAGTTGCCACTTTGGGTACCTCCTTGGATGGAAACGTTACTCGGTCTTGTGAGGGAAGGTTACTTTAACTCTGTCAGCAAATGTAACTTCTCCTTTTCTCTTTGGACGCTTACTTGCCGGGGGGTTAGTATGGATTTTCCCTTCAGTCTCAAGTTTGATAAGAATATCTTTATAATTCCTTGAAATGTATGGTGTTCCAATGTTATGTTGATCAAAAATCTGTTTCATTGTCAATGTCTTACCTGCAAAATCTGCCAATAACATTCCAGCTAAGTCGTCAAGCGGGCGCGAGTATTCAAATAAGAGAGGCTGTTGATCCGTTGCCCACGGATTATACTCAAACGAAGGCACACCTTGTTCTGAATCTGTACTCTCTTCAGCCATAATTTCCTTCATAATCTGATAACCTCTTACATTCTTGGATACAAAAATTAAATGGTGACTTGAACGCCTGCGGCTCGTAGATTTGAAGCAGAACGGCAAAACATACTGACCCGCCCTTCTTTTCAGCGATTGGCTGATTGCCTCAACAATAGTTATCTCTCGCTCAAATGGACGCATAGCCTGCAGTTTAATTCGGAGTTCTTCTGCTTGTTCTCCACCAAAAAGTGCATTCATATGCTCTATGACATATGGATTATTAATATCAATATTAATGCGGTTATAGTTGAAGAAAAATATGCAGTCACATCCCCAATTCTTAACAGTGGAGCTGATAAGTTGAAGGGAAAGACCTTTGTACCCCCACGGGTCCACAAAAAACAGAGTTGGTATTGTTCTCACATGTTCTAAAACCTGAGTTATTTCCGCCCCAACCTCCATACTTCTAACGATAGGTTTCCTATTCAGGGTGCCTATCACGGGGCTTGAATCAATAGCATCTTGAAGGCTCTGAGCATGATCCGGATTAACATCGTTAAAGACGCTAACAAGCATGCTACGTATATCTTCATCTCGAGCTGCCCTCTCAAGTATAAGAAGCGGGGTAGATTTCGTCCCATCCTTGTAACTACCTGGACCAGCGAAGAGATCTACATAACCGATCTTGTTTTTTCCTCTTTTAGCCCATGGAATTACAACTTTCGCCCAAGACCAGAAATATTTTTCAATAATTCTTGCTTTAACTTGTGACTGTTCGGTAGGTTTATCATAAAAAGAATTATTTCGCACAAACTTCTCCTAGCTACACAATATACATATATTGCTTTGCAGTTTAAGCAGTATAGTTCACTATCAAGTTAAACCCTATCAAACTATACATATATAATACTATATTTTTAATGAGTTTTCAATAAAAAATGCTGTAATCCAAGGGAACCCAACTATATTCCAGTTAAAAGCGTGTGAATTTTCTTTTTAATGAAGATTGCACCGCACATCTCTCGTGGAAGATCCAACTAATTGGTCTTTGGGAGTTCAATTAACGGCGTACTATTCGTGACAACCTTCATTATCTTGACCATCCAAAACCTTCAAGGCAGTCTCAACTTCGGCATCTAATTCTTCAGCGGTAACTTCGGCAAAAGGAGAAATTCCAGCCTCAGACATCAAGTCTGAGAGATCCCACTGTGAAATATCAAGGAGTTTTGCAGCTCTACCTGCACTAATATCCCCGTGCCGAAGCAGTTCAAGCACAAAAGCCTCTTTTGCCTTACGTTCTGCATCACTTTTGTGTTGTAAGAAACTCTCGTCAATCGGAAGTGTGAATTTGAATTGGACCTCTACTTCTGTCTTTGCCATAGAGATTACCCCATTTACATGTGAAAATTATACCTCTACTTCTTTGAAGACTTTTATTTTCGCACTCTACTCAAAATCTTACGATAAAACACCCAAGTATTGTGGAAGCCTCTTCTCCTGTTACGATTTGCCCCTCTGAAGACTACAATATTGATCCCAGCATCTTTACATACCTTACATCTACATTTTTTCCAAGGACGTTCACTTAGTAATTCTTGATGTCTTTCAGAAAAGTGATTATATGCTTTCTTCCGTTGAAGCAAATCACTGTATTCATTAACGCTCTCAAGAACTTCTTTCTCTGATATTTTCTTTTTATCAAAAAGTTTAAGGTTCGTGAGACATTCTTTCTCCAATTTCTGCATAGCACCATTTGAATACTCAGGATTAGATGCCGCAACTTCACGCATCGGCTTTGATGTACTAAAGGGGATCCGGATACTACTATACCATTTTCCATATTCTCCATCGTCTGTAAGGTAATTCCTACTTGGACATGCCCACGCCTTTCTCAAGTAAGATGCGCTGTCGAAACTAGAAACGCCAAGATGTCTAAAGATCAGTTGAAGATTCGGTCTCAAAATTCCAAAAAGATGAATCCAAATATTCCCATCTTTACCACGGGTCTGTCTCTGTAAGGCTTCTCGAACTGCCGCGACTATCTCCAAAATATCTGAATCTTTTCTCCGTACTAATCCGCCCAAAGCAATATGTTTATATCCCCACTCAACGTATTCACTGGCAAATTTAGCATAATGTTTAGCAGTGATGCCTTGGATACTGCCAATTGGATCAAATCGATAGTTGTATTTGCGATGAATTTCTAAAAACTCTTTTGCATATTCCGCCGTTAAGTTCATCCGACACCTTTGTTTTTTTTCCGATGTGGACGAAATTGGGATATGATCAACAGACGTTCCCAAATCAAAACCAAATTGATCGTATAAGGAGGCTGCTTTTTCACAGGAAAGAGGAGGTTCCGAAGCATCAATATATGAAAAAGCTCCGCAATCTCCTAACAATAAAAGTCTTTCAGGGACCCGCATCTCGTCTCGAAAATTGGGCGAGTCTTTTTTTCCAAGATGGCTAAGTCGCCCATTCCGAATTCTTAATTGGGCAAGGCTAACCAATAAACCGTCATAAGGAGGATCATCCTCAAAAATCTCGTGGGCATACTTTCTTTCTACCTTCTCTGATTTCCTAATTTCATCTGTCTCCTCGGCATGAAAAGGTTCGTAAACATAGTCATCCCAATCTGGAAAAAAGTAAAGAGGTGTCCGATTTGATTGTTCTTGAGAACTGATTGAGGTAGTGCTATTTGGTAAATTGTGAAGCCACTGTATCATCTTTTGGCGTTTTTCACCATTTCCACGACCATCCGCATACTCAATTCTGTCAGGATCAAATAACGTCTCAAGCATGGAAACTGCAGGTAGGTAATCTTTACCCATATTGACGAAAACAGATTCTGGACACTCGATTTTTTTTAAATGATACCTTACTCGCCGCCTCATTTCTTTCGCAGCTTCTTTTTTTAATCGCTCATCATAGGGTTCAATAAGTGTTGTAGCGTCAATGATTTTATACTTAGCAGAGATAATTTTTATGATGAGACCAGGAGGCCACCCATTTTCTCTAAGGTATTTCCGGATAGATTGAAAATCTGGACCATTGTAGATTTCAAGTGCCGGGGCGCGTCCGTAGTCCTCACACTTTGTTTTGGAACACCCTAAAATCAACAAATAACCTCCGGCAGATTGTTGCGGGTTAGATTGTAAACATTCTGGCATAATGATTATTTTTATCCCATGCAGTATTTTCACTCAAGTCCAAATTCATACCACTGTGAACGCTCAAGACCTCTCCTTCCAAAATGTTTCTATTGGGTTAGGCTTAGGAGTTCCGGGTTCACTGTATCTATCTCTAACCTTGACCAATGTAGACATCCTAATTTTCAAAGCATCCCCCGTGACTATAGCAACTCCTGCTTCAACTGTCTTTAATGCCTCCAAATCTTCATTGGACAAAGACTCTCCAACATTGCGGATGTAAGTTTGATCATCTGGGTTAATGACTCGGTGCAAAACCAAAGTATTGGCTTGGGAAACAGTCAGTTGATCTACAGAAGCAGGCTTTTGCGAGATAACAAGCATGCCAAGCCCCATTTTCCGTCCTTCGGTTGCAATTTGCCTAGCTGCAAGTCGAGCAGCTCTTGTCGCGGGGTGCATTTCACCGGTAGTACTACTTTCATCTTGACGTGGGATTAAGGTTCTTGCTTCTTCAAGGGCAAACAGCACCGGATGAGCATTGTCACCCATAACAAAACGTTTCGATTTATATTCATCAAAAGCAAATTCCATAACAGCATAAATTAAAGCTCGCCTTGCGTGATCGTTTTCCAAATCTGACAAATCAAATATTGCTGTTGCTACTTCAGATAATGCCCCTGTCTTTGAGCAAAAAGCACTGATAAAACTGCTAACATCCAAAGATTTACAGCCTCGTTCTACCAAAGATTCAATAGTCCGACTTGCCCTATTGATGATTCGTACTAGTGGAACCCTGGAAGGGTTATCTGCCCCCAGATTTTCACTAATACATCGTCTGAGGAAGTTAAGAAGGTCTGTATCTGATTGATTCGGTCTCGTTGAACCGGACAACCACCTAATTACATAACCCTCCTGTGCCACCGAAAACCCTTCTCCTGCTATAGCTTCGATTAATCTCATGGTGAAATAAGGACTTTTACCAGCATATAATCGGACGGTTGGAAAAGCATTAAATTTGATAGTAAGTTTCCGACTAATGAGTCCTTCGGGTAACTCATCTTGAAAATTAAGTTGCTTAATTTTTTTAATCAATTTGTTCAATTGGGGCATCAACTCTTCAGTTGTCTTCGTCAGATCATCAATCATCAAACTGCGATCTTTAATTGAGCAAAAATTCAGTAAGCGATAAAAAAGGTTTGGTGTCTCTAATTCCTCGTTGACAGTTATATCCGAAAGATCATTGAAAGATGGATCAAAATTATTCCAAGGTGCAATTGGATCTGGTTGGACATCGCTTTTTATTTGTTCCCTATACTTCGATATTTTATCAATCAAATCCTTATCATCTTCGATTAGTTGTGATATTTCTGAGGAATCATAGTAGGCATCTTGACGTATCCGATTAAGATTACTATAATCAGAGTGTGGATCAAACACAATCGTCTTCGCACCCCGAAACATCAGATCTTCTAAAAGGACGGCTGTAGTGGTTGTCTTTCCCATGCCTGTCATACCGAAAACACAGGCGTGCATTGTAATGATTGAGTCTGCATTTAAAGACACCTGCGCCTGAGTTTTCCTACCGGGGATTTCTACATACCCTAGATGAACATGCCATGCCTCATCCGCTGAGTAAAGTTGGCTAAGTACTTCATCGGATAGTAGTTTAACTTGCTGACCGGGTTTTATCGGGTGTGTTAAGAGTTCTATCTTTTTTAATTCACCATTATACCGACCAACAACTTCACACTTAGCTTGATAAAGTGTAAATCGACGTGACATCATGTCAGGAAATCTAATCCCACTTCCATCCCCTTCTGAGTAAAATTTAGCTGTATCTTTTGCTAAAAGTGGGTTTTCTGTATTCACATCAACGACACGAGCAACAATTCTGCTGCCATCTTCCTGCAAATCAAATTCAACATAGGCAAACTTTAATTGATTTTGACGTTGTCCATCTGCATCACCAAACAAAAAGGAAAATTCCCTCGTTGATGTTTCGCCAAAAATAACTCCCAAAGCCATTACTTTTCCTCCCTTCACCCACGTTCATGAAAATCTCTTCGAAACTTTTGGGTGACATCTAATAGAACATCCCTTAACCTAATATCGCTTAATCCGAGTCGATGTAAAGCCCTTGTTGCTTGTTCAACAAGGTATGATTCAGTAACCATTGATATAACCTGTTTTGGCATCCGCGCCATTTTATCAGCATAATACAAGAATATTGGTAACCCATAACTGTTGTATGGAAGGCTTGAAATATAGATTGAAGCCAATACCTCTTTCCAATTATCTTCTCCTCCTTGCTCTAGGAATTCCACTCGAATAGGAGTCTTGAGTGGACTGGTTCGAACAAAACTCATTAACATTCTATAGTTTTCAAACGGATATAAAATATCTACAATTTGATCGATCAAGATTTCACGGGACGGATCTTCAGATATAAATGAAGATCCAAACCTAAACTCAAAGACATCCTCATTCCTGCCACATGTGAAATATCGTCGGATTGGCACAGGTAAGGTAAATTCAGACTTAATTGAATACTCATCATCAAATTTGAGTGAAAAAGCATGAATCATTTCATCGTCCCACCCAGATTTGGTAATGAATTCGCGAAATCTCTCCTTGATGTACCGCCCATTGAATTTCACATCGTAAACCCCAAATAATTGGCGGAGGATTGCCTGATTTCCAGAATTTTGTCCAAAACGTTCAACTTGATACTGGACATATAACTTTGAACGTTCCGTTGATCGAGGATTTTCCACACAACCTATCAGATGAAAACCCTCTTGCTTGGCTAAGTCAGATAATTTCTTAAGAAGAGAAAAATAAAATCCGATTCCCGATATTTCCCCTGCCCCAATCCTCACTTTGATATTATTCACTCTTTCCCTAGAAAACAGTCCAATAAACTGATTCAAGCTGTCTTGATAGGCTGTCTCATTCACTATCGAATCTAACAATCCACCACTAGCAATAGCATCTATTTCATCAGTGGTATGTATTAGTGGGGCTATATCAGCTGTAACAACCTTTTTGATATCCTCTTTCCGAAAAAGAAGGTTCAAAAATGGAGCAATTTGCCGAATTAGCGGTCCATGCAAAATGACAGCATGTATGGGCTGATTCAAGAACTGAAGAATCTTTGCGGTATAGAAAGCGACATATAGGTTGAGTATGTACGTTAAGAGAGCCATTTTCCTATCAAAATCTTCCTCATCTTGAAGACGCAGAATTGATGAGACAGCAAGGACCTTTTCCTCTGGCGGTTCTTGTGACTGCGGGATCCGGTATCCGAATGCACAGCTATGCCTGTATGCGACTTCACCTACAAAACTCTCTTCATCAACAATAGACTCATCTACCGAAATGATCCATTTTCCTTCCATTTTAGTACATACTTCCGATAGGATATTTTTATCAAAGTTCGACCGCCCAATAGTATATTGAAAGGATTCTATATCTTTGTCATAAGAAGTGCCAATAATATTCCTAATGTGATCGTTTCCTAGAAATTCAATGTTCGTACTAACTAACTTTTCAAGACCTTCTTCAGACAAGTCATCAAATTGGGTCAAAATATTTTCTAAGACGCGCTTGCTAGCATCTTTAAACGCAGCATCTACTATAAAGGGAAAAAATAGTTGGTCATTCATGTATTCCGTTTCCATAAAGCGAGTAGTTTCCAGTACCACTCCTGAGTTGAGGTAAGATATATCAGTTTTCAATCAATATGGTAAAATTCCTACGATTACCTCCAATATAGTAGCATACTCATTGATTAATGTCAAATGACTACAGCATTCAGAAGAAAAGGCGCGCTTAAAAAGCGCGCCTATCAAATACTGCCGAAATATTTCCTATTCCGCTTTCGGTAGTGTCGGCAATGTCAAACGTGGACGTTCACCGAAATCGGGGAGTTGCGGCGGGTTCTCCTCCATCTGGCTGAGGAGTTCCTCGATTGCGTGGTCGAGCCTCGGATCACCTTTATAGGAGCACGCTCATTGATTAATGTCAAGTTTCCCGATTGGGATTTTCGCCAAATACAGCACGTAAAGCCCGAAATGCGCGTGTAATATTCAGGGGCTGCCAAGAATTATCATACGTATCCTACTCCACTTTCAGTAGAGGTAAATGTCTAAAACATCTATCAATTTATCTCCTGTAACCATGTATATGGATTTTCGACGCGAACTCGGAGTTTTGCTTGGTAGCGTTTCGCGCGTCTTAACATCCGGTCATCAGTTGTGAGAAGGATATCTGCGTTGCCGCTTTCGGCACATGCAATATGCAAGGCATCCAATTCCTTGAATCCTAGGCCTTCAAGTTCTTCGCCTCTCAATATTTCTTCGCCACCAACGAAGATGATTTGATGTCCCAATTGTAGCAAGGTAGTTAAAGAAACACGTTGATCTAAATCAGGGTTCTGGTTAATTTCAAATTGCAGAATGCTGCTAGAAACCCAATGCCAGCGTTTTGTGCGAAAATTCGATAACATTATATTTACAGCCTCTGTTTCCTGGCGAATCCGCTCCTGAATCTGGCGATCAGAAAAACGATTTAAGCAGCATGTATCCAGATAAATTTTCATAGCCTAAAAATTTGCATCTGTTTTCCTATTCCGGATGTCTTATCTGTGTCGCCTTGATTTCTCTTTCTACTTCCTGAATTCCTTCAAGGATTGTTTTCCGGTCAAGTTTATCCAGCCACTGATGGCGTTCAACTGTATAATCACCGGTCCCCGGTCTGCGTATTCTGATAAAGCGCATCATTACGACCGGCCCCAGCTGCTCCAAGATAATGTTAAGTGCCAACTCGTAAAAATCTATGTCAGACATTTGACTGAGATCTCTATGAGATACAGACGGTTTCGCTCTATAAGCCTTATAGATTTTTTTCTTAATCTTTTTCATTTCAGTATGGGAAAGTGTCTGTCCACTCACTTCGACAGGTGACTCACGCGGTTTACAGATGTTGAGAAACCGTGTTGTTTCATCACGTCCAAGGTGTTCCACGAGCGTTGCGATCCCCAGTTTATAAATCTTAGAGTCAGACATCTCTAATATATTCATCTGCATCTACCTCCCAGAATTGTATGTATGGCAAATTTTCTAAAGTTGATGTGCAGTTGGCAGAAACCTTTCACCTAAGCTTTAACCTTGTTTTCGTGTAGGTGTACTTTCCAACTGAACAACGCGAGAAGAACGTTTAGAAAGTGCACCCACAGAAAATTGTCCATTACATATATCATATCACGCTTTCGGTAACGTAGGCAATGTTAAACGTGGACGTTCACCGAAATCGGGGAGTTGCGGCGGGTTCTCCTCCATCTGTTGGAGAAGTTCGGCTATCGCACGGTCGAGCTGCGGATCGGCTTCCGTATCGTAATCCTGCGGACGGTAGTCCACTTCAATATCCGGGTCCGTGCCGTAGTTCTCGACACTCCAACCGACATCAACGAACCAGAACGAATACTCCGGTTGCGTCGTGCCACCACCGTCTACAAACGGATGATGCGGCGAGATACCGATAACACCACCCCAGGTACGCTTACCGATCAGCAGACCGAGTTCCATGAGTTTGAAACAGTGCGAGAAGATATCGCCATCGGAACCTGCGTTCTCGTTTGTTACGGCGACTATCGGTCCCAAAACGGAAGCGTCCGGATACGAATGTGGTGTCCCCCAACGCGGCACGTCATATCCGATGCGCCGACGAGATAACTTCTCTAAAAGCAGTTGTGAGACATGTCCACCACCGTTGTAGCGTACATCAACCAACAGACCGGGATAACTCACCTCTGCAAGAAAGCCTCGGTGAAATTCAGCATACCCGCGCCTGCTCATGTCAGGAATATGGACGTACCCAACTTTACCATCCGTCTTTTCGTGGACATAGCGTCTGTTGTTGGATACCCATTCACGATACCGGAGTTCTCTCTCGCTCCCGAGGATCTTGAGTGTTACATCCCGTTTTTCACCATCGCTTGCATTCTGGAACGTTGCCTGTACCTCTTGATTCGCGAGGTTCACGAGGCATTCACCGGGTGAGACGGTCTCACTGACAGATTGTCCACCGATAGCGAGCAGAATATCGCCTTCCGTGACGTTAACCCCGGGTGCGTTAAGCGGTGAATCTTTCGAGGCTTCCCACGCATCTCCTTGCGGAATGTGCGTGATACGATACCCGTTATTCTCCGCATCGTAAACAAAATCTGCACCAAGAAACCCTTGCGCATAATTCGGTGAACTCCGATAATCACCACCCATCTCATAGGCATGTGAGGTACCGAGTTCGCCCTGCATCTCCCACATCAGGTCGGAAAACTCGCCGCGCGTTGCGATCCGATCGAGGAGCGGCAGATAACGCTGATAGACGTGTTCCCAATCTACGCCGGACATATCCTCTGTCCAGAAGAAATCGCGCTGAAGTCGCCACGCCTCGCGATACATCTGGTGCCATTCGGCGGTCGGCACAATGGAGGCTTTAATACGATTGAGATTGATCCAACCGGTTTGTCGATTTGAACCGCCTCTGCTCTCAGACTTTTCGCCTTCCACCTTCTTGCCAGCCTTGATAACACGCAAGCGGTTTCTGGTCACATAAACGAGCGTCTTGCCGTCACCGGAAAGTCGAAACCCCTCAATACCAGAAACAAGTGTATCTTTTTTCTGTTCCTTGAAATCATAGACGTGGAGTGTGCCTCGCGGTCTATCTCGACTATCGTCACTCGGTACTGCGTCTTCTCCCGGGAAGGAAGTGAAAATCACTTTGCCTTCAATACCGGCAATCTGCCCGTAACGTCCGCGTGGATACGGAAAGGCGACGACGCGTTGTGAAATGCCGTCCAAGTCTATGGTAATCGGTTCCGGTTTATCCTTCTTCTCAGACTTCTCATCAGACGCTTTATCCTCTCCATCCTGCTGCTTCTCTTCCTCTTTATCCTTATCTTCCTTCTCCTCCTCAAGCGGGTGCGGTTCCGGGACGAACGGATTTCCTAACGTCTTTTGCAAGGTTACCAGTAACGGACGCATCGCTGTCGGGAAGCCGAGATCGAAGTGAAGCGCATCATACACCGGATTGAATTCTCGATAAGAGAGAAAATAGAGATATTTTCCATCTGGATCCCACGCAGGGGCGAAATCGTTGAATTCAGGTTCGGTCACGAGGCAGGTCTCACCTGTTTCGATATTACAGAGTTTGATAGATCGGGTCGTTTCGGTGGGTGAAAAACTATAGGCACACCATTTACCGTCAGGCGACCATGCGACATCTCGGATGCCACGATAATGACCTTTGTCAAGTACTCGGTGTTCGCGCGTCTCCAGATCGATGTGTAGGAGTTCAAGACGGTGATTGACAAGGAGCAGTCGATCGTTTTCATCGTCTCCAGTTTTTGGAGAGAGCGCAAGTTGACGGACGTGCCCAATGTCGAGATCATCGAGACGGACAACATCGGTACTTCCATCGCGGGTATGGATTTCGAGTGCCTCTTCACCGGCAGCGTCTGAAATCGTAACGAGGCGTTTACCGTCATTGAGCCACTGCGTTAAGCGGTAGCGTATCCCATCCCGTTCACCGTGCTGGAGGACGGCACCCTCCCAATTCGCCATCGTAAAGAGTTTACCGCGAACCGCCAATGCCAAAGCGTGCCCATCTGGTGTGAGTGCAAACCCTTGCAGGTATGCCGATGCATTGACGAATTTTCGCTGTCGCTGGATGCGTGGGCTTCTGAAATCAATATCGACGCGGTTTTCAGCGTCGTTCTCAATATCGTAAACGAACAGATCCGCGCCAGCGTGGTAGACGATCCGTTTTCCATCTGTTTGCGCCGTGCGACAGTAATAGGTATCCTGATGCGTGTGGCGTTGAATGTCTTCACCTGTAGGCAGACAGGAGTAGATATTACCGACCCCTTCGTGGTCAGAGATGAAGTAGATACGTTCGCCGAGCCACATCGGTGTCGTGTAATTGCTATCTACAGGGTTGACGGGCTGAAATTGCCCGTCCCCTTCGATGTCTACCCAGAGTTGACCTGCTGTGCCGCCGCGGTAGCGTTTCCAACGTGCGGGCTCCCGCGTCAGTCTACCGAGCACAACACCACCAGCATCACCGAAGTCGATATGGTTCGCGGGACCGTACGATAGGCGTTGTGGTTCTCCGCCTTCCGCGTTAATTTTCCATAGCCACGGATCAAACGCTAAACCTGCGTTACTTGAATAGAGAATATGTTTTCCGTCAGCATCCCAATCGACGATAGATGCGTTGCTGCCTTGATAGGTGAGCCGTTTCGCTTCACCCCCAAGGGCAGGCATGATGTAGACCTCTGAAGGCCCCTCTTCACGTCCCGAAAAAGCGAGTTGTTCGCCATCGGGCGATAACCGGGGTGAGCCGACTGTTCCGAGATTTGACGTGAGTCTTCGGGCGATCCCGCCTTCTACGGGTACTGTCCATAAATCGTCTTCACATACAAAAACAATGGTATCTTGACAAATTGTTGGTGCTCTATAATATCCTGACATTAACCCCTCCGTGTTAGGTGTTAGAGAAATAAAATCAAAAACATAGGACTTACGCATTCCACCTTAAAGTCCCCCTGATAAGGGGGATTTAGGGGGTTTAAAGGACAGAAATTACCACTTTTTGCGTCTAAACGTCCGATATTTCCTCAATTTGCGTAAGTCCTGAAACAAAAAAATAAAGGTTGGTAAGGTCGTGCGTAAGTTTTGGAACTATCCGCTCCTTTTTAAGCGACCGACACGTTTGGCATACCGTTCACCGAGATGAAAGACCCAAAACCCGATCGGAATGAGTAGAATTCCTATGATAAACAGTAAAGACAGATTCCATAATTGGCTCTCAATCGAGGCGTTCTCAAGTATTGCTGCACGAATTGACCTGATCGTATACGTGGCAGGCGAAATTTTAGAAAGCGGTTGAAGCCATACCGGTAGCACTTCAATTTCATAATAGATACCGGAGACCAATAGTAACCCCGATTCGATGATACCTGTTGCAGCTTGTCCTTTTTCCGGCGAAAGTAGCGGAAAAATCGCTGCCATCAGACCGATACCGATGAAAGAGAGGCTCGAAACTGTAACCGTAACCGCCATTGTTAGCCAATTTGCGTTTCCGAGGTCGATATGCTCACCGAAAAAGAGAGGCATTATCGCTAAAACTAAACCGGTTCGTAAGAGACCATAGAGGATAGCGAAAAAGCAGGACCCGACAAGATGAGTAATACGGTAGATCGGTGCCATGAAGGTATATTCGATCGTGCCTTCCCAGCGTTCCCACGTAATTGCATCACTGACCTCACGCATCATAATCGAGAGAAATCCCCAGATTAAGGCACCAATGACAAGGTAAAGTACATCCTCGCTGGTGCCGCGCCCTACCATAATCAAGCCGATGGTGAGCGCGTTGACAATGGAATAACTAAAAAAGAGTATCTCCCAACTCAGGTATCGCTTCAACAGATTAAAGTTGCGTTCAATAAACGCGTAAGAGACGACAGTTTCACGTATAAGGCTCAACATCGGTTACTCCTCATCCTCAATCTGCTTGCCGGTCAATGCGATAAAGACCTCTTCAAGTGTTGCCGACGCGCCGTTCTCTGATGGCGTATTAGCGATGAGTTCTTTAACGGTTCCCTCAGCGATAAACCGTCCGTTATCAATAATTGCGATTCTATCGCACAATTTTTCCGCCTCGACCATATCGTGTGTTGTTAGGAGAATAACGGCGTTCCGTTCTTGGCGGATTTCTTCAATAAAGGCTTGTACATCGCGCTTCGATTTCGGATCGAGCCCTGTTGTGGGTTCATCAAGTAAAAGCAGCATCGGTGTCGTTAGCAGTGCGCGTGCGATAGCGACTTTCTGTTGCATCCCGCGCGAGAGCTGCTCCATCTCTTCGTCCATCCGATCCGGATTGAAACCGAGTCTTTCCAAAATCTGTTCTGCTTTCCGCTCGGCTTGCGGCGCGGGGATACCGTAGAGTCGGGCAGCGTAAATCAGATTTTCTGCCGAAGAGAGCCGTTTAAAAAAGGAGGCTTCAACAGAGACACGGTTCATCACCTGTCTCACCTTCAGGCTATGCGTTACAACATCGTCTCCGAAGACGTGAATACTCCCTGAATCTGGCAGCAGTAATGTCGAAATTAGGCGGATCAAGGTCGATTTCCCGGAACCGTTTGCCCCGAGTATCCCATAGATTTCACCGATGTTAACCTCGAGGGTAATGTCGTCAACTGCCTTGATTATCTCTTTTTCGCGTTTGAAAAGGCTGTGAATCTTTTCATGGAAACGTAATTTTTTCTTTGTCCGCTTGGTTCGGTGGAAATGTTTCGTTACCCCGCGGACAGCCAAACCGTGGATGAGGTTTTCCAACGCTGTGATTCCTCCACTCTAAGGTGTAGCACCCCTGCTCACCTTATCGATAAAATGTTAAAAATAGGACTCACGCACTGCTCCTTAAAGTCCCCCTGATAAGGGGGATTTAGGGGGTTAAAAATGTCTGAATGTTTGCTTTTACCTGCGAAATATCCCATTTCTGCTAAATTTGCGTAAGTCCTGAAAAAATAAAAGCCAAATGGGTTGACCGATTTGCAAATCCATTATATAGTATACCCAAAATTAGGGTTCATTTGACAATCTTTTTTACGAATCAGTAAAGGAGAGGAATATGCCAGCATCCAACGAAACACGCGCTCACGATTTTGAACCGTTCCGCGTCGGATTTCTCAACGTTGCCTCCTATTCACACATGCCGTTGTGGGCACCGCACATTAATCCACGTGCAGGTGAGAAGGACACACCATTTACAGGCATGCGGATTACGCACTGCTGGGATATTGAATATGAGAAGGCACAAGAGATCGCTGCGACTTACGGCTGCACAGCCGTCAAGAATTTCGACGATATGTTGGGAAAGGTAGACGGCGTAATCTCCGGTGGCTATTATAACCATCCCTGGAACCACATCCTACACGAACCGTATCTCGAAGCCGGACTGCCGAATCTAATCAACCGTCCGTTCGCGAATTCACTTGCCAAAGCGCAGCAGATGATTGACCTCGCTCAAAAGCACGGTGCGACGATCCTCGCGCCATCGAGCCATGAACATAACGACGCTATCGCACGCGCGAAGGCATGGGCAAGCGATAAGCAGATTGTCTGTTATACAGCGACGAACTCGTTTGACGACTATCCGACACACGGGATTCACGGGGTTTATATGGTCTGTAAGGCGATCGCGGAAGCAGGAAATCCTGTCGTGTCCGTGGCATACCGAGCGGACAGTTGGCACAGTCCACCAGGTGTCATTACACTTGAGCATATTGACGGCGATGGACGACAATTTTACGGCACACTCCATCAAGTGAGCGGTTCTTGGGGAACAGTGCAAATCCACACGCAACAGGCTTACGGCGGCGAGAATTTTAGGATTCACACCGGCACCGGTTATCCGTTTGACAAAACGGAAATCTGGCTCCCGACGATTTGGGCGTTTCAGAACATGGCACTGCATAACGAGATGCCACAAACTTTTGAGCAGCTCCTACACAAGACGAACGTTTTCCTTGCAGGTTGGAAATCAATTCTGGAGAGCGATGGCAAACCTGTCCGGTTAGCAGATGTTGCCGAAGCGTGGACGGCACCTGCTGAATTACCAAACCATCCAGACCACGATACTGTTTCACTATTCCAGAAGAAGTTCGGAAACGGTTCAATATAGAGATTCTGAGATGGTAGGTGTGGTTGCGAATGCTTACCTGGGACGGAGTCGTAGGGGCTGGGTTACCCAGCCCCTACGGCCCCCATCGCGTGGCCAAATAATTATGGACATCATTCTAACATGCGTGGAAATACGACAAATAGATCGGTGAAAATTAAGAGCTAACGCTGCGCTTTAACACTTCCCCAAGTGGTTGCGACTTTATCCGCGGGGTCTACAGGGAAAGTACTTAGGTCTTCCATGCTCCGTTGGATATCGTCTTCCGACAAAGCGCGATCCCAAACCATAACTTCGTCAATGATACCGTTGAACTTCTGACCTGTCGCACCCCATGAACCGACCATTGTATCTCCTGCGGTCCCGAGATATTCAATTCCAGCTTTGCCAGCGTCTTCTACAACTGATTCGCCGTTGATGTAAATATGTGCCCACTCATCAGCGTCAACAGCAGCCGGTGCATCAAGGTCGTTGGAATAGAAACCCATGCGGACAGTGCCGCTGTTGTAGATACGGTAGTGTAGGCTCGTGTTCTGTGCATTGACCTGCGTCTGTGAGAAAACACACTGTTGGTCTCCGCCACTTAACGCTGGGTTGACCCACATTGTCACGGTAAAACTCTTTTCGTTCAACTCAATATGTGGTGCTTTCACCTCTCCGGCTTGACCGAATTCTAACGCTTTGTCAAATTTACCATCAACCCAATCGGCATCTCCGACGAGTTCCCCATCGTTTCCGTTAGGCGACAGATCCTCTATCGCATCACCTTTGCCTTCATTTAAAGAAAAATAGAGTAACAACTCTTTATCTTTCATGTCCAACGCCGTGGCACTGAAAGGCATTAGCACCAATCCAGCGAGGACAAAAGCGGACAGTAATATTCGATACATCATGATAAACTCCTTCTTTGATTTTTTACGCTTTCTCTAACTAATTTCACACCCCTTCAGACTAACACAAAAATTCGGAAAGGTCAAGATTTTTTTAATCCGGCATCAACTTGACGCGAGTAAACGATTCCAATCGTGATGCGATTTGGCGACACTCTCAGGATTCTCCCGACTCCGCGCTATAAAACCCGGAACGGATGCACGACCTGTCGGTAAACCGATTTGGCTATAACGCGTATCAACACTCCATCGGACAGTATCAGAACGGTTTGGAAGTCCACGGTGGACAACCCGTTCACTCGTTAGGAGGACATCGCCACCATCCAGTTCGGCAGTGATGATGTCGCCGGGTGGCAATTCCGCGTCACTGATTCCTTTACCACCCGTATGACCGGGTGTCGGATCTTGGTAGTTGTGATCAATCAGATTGAAGCGGTGTGAGCCTCGGATGACCTGCATGCACCCGTTCTCTTCAGTCGCTTGAACAAGCGGAAGCCAGACATTCACGACCAGTGTTTCGCCTGCCTCTTCGGGTATGAGATACGCCAAATCCTGATGCCACGGGATGACGGTAACATCTTGGTTCGGCAGTTTGGCACGGTAATTAAACTGCGGATGCGCCAAAATCTCCGAACCGATCAGGGATTCAACGACATCAAGGAGCGCGGGGGCAGTTCGGAGGGTGAACATCCCAGCAGTGCGAATCTTCTGGTCCCGGAAATAGTTGCTCCAAATCCAGTTCGGATCGGAACAAGCACTTGATACCCTCCCCAACCTCGTCTCAAAAGGCTCGTCATTGTATGTATCCGACGGGTCAAGGATTCCACGCTTGACTGCCGCACGCGCGCCATCATCAACGCGTTGCGCCAACTCATCAATCAAGGGTTGAAGTGCTTCATTTAGGAGTAGGTTTCGGACAAACAGGAAGCCGTCTTCGTGAAATTGCTGCTTCTGTTCTGCTGTGAGTCTGTTCTGATTGTGTTGTGTAGACATCACGGTTCTCCGTTTTGAACCTATGAGATAGGCTGAATTTGGACGGCACTGCCGATTTTACTCGATTTCATCGCAGCATCGAGCATCTGCATCAGCATGACCGCCTCTGTCCCCGAATTGAGGGGTGTATCCTTCTCGCGTATGGCTCGGATAAATTCTCGTGCCTGAAGCGTTATATCATCTGCCTTTTGTGGCGGTACCTTCATAGGTGTAACCTTAACACCGTCCGGCGTTCCTACCAGCAGTTTCCCGTTTTCGAGACCTGCCTTCGTGCCGTAGAGGTGAAACTCCTGCGTCTCACTTTTGACGAGATCGTTTCCGGCGGCTGGTGTGTGTCGGTTTGTCGTATTCAGCGAAAATGCGACAGCAAAGTGTAGGGTGCATCCGTTCTCAAAGCGTACAAATCCGCACGCGGCATCATCTGCGGTATAGGTCTGTTCAGGGGGTGCGAGGTGCGCGAAATTGCAATATAATCCCGCCATCGCCTCTGTAGGACGCGGACACCCCATCATGAACCAGACATTATCAATCGCATGGATACCGAGGTCGAGTAGGACACCGCCACCTTTCGCTTTGTCGTGTCGCCAACCGCGACCGGAACACCACCGCGTGCGTATCCATCGCGTTTCGGCGTAGTATACATCACCGAGTTCACCGGCTTGCACGAGCCTCCGCCCTTCCATCAATCGCGGGTTGAACCGTGACTGTCGGACGAACATATAGGTTAACCCCTTGCTTTCGGCAAGTTGCGTGACAGGTATTAACTCTGCGGCATCGTTTGAGGGTGGTTTTTCGCAGAGTACGTGCATCCCGAGTTCCAACGCCTCTTTTGAGACGGGGGCATGCATCCACGTCGGGAGTCCGATGCAGACAGCGTCCAGATCGCACGCGTCGAACATCTGCCGATAATCGTCGAAAACGCGAACACCTTTAATATCGCCTAAGACTCTTTTCCGACGCGCCGGATCCATATCTGCCAGAGCGACAAGTTGGACATTCGGTTCGCCATTGAGAATTACAGTCGTACTGCTGATTGTTCCGCCGACACCGATGATTCCGACCCTGACTGCTTGTTTTTTCATCAAGACTTCTCCATCTAACCGACAATTAAACGCTTTTGAAAAAAGATTGACATATTTTGCTCATTTTTATAGAATATCTGCAAACCTGATAAAATCCGTTTATAACACTGTAATTGGATCGTACCCGCAATCAATCCACTTCAAAGGTTACTTTCAGGTTCCCCACATCACAGAAATACAACCCAGAAGGAGGAAATTCTGACTATGTATCGTCACCTTTTCTTACTGATTTCCATATTACTACTGTTAACAGGTACTGCCATGGCTGCAGGCGAAAAACTGGCACTTGTTGGCTCCGGTGCGCCGGATCCCAAGGACGATCTCCTTATAGAATACCTTGAGAATTGGGGATACGTCGCCGAACCGCATGAACACTTGGCGAAACATCCCGTCAATCTTGCGGATGTGGACCTTGTCTTTATCTCGGAGTCAACGTCGAGTGCCAACATTCTGGACGCTTACAAAAATTCGGCTGTCCCTGTTGTCAATGCCGAGACATGGACTTATGACGACATGGGGTTTGCCGCAGATGGTACGTTCAACTCCGATGCAGGCGATAAACTGACCATCGTTGACACCGAGCATCCGATAACCGAGGGGTTTAAAGGCGATATTACAGTCAGCAAACCCGCGGCACAATTGATGACGTGTGAAGGCTTTGAAGGCGATATCGATGTCTTAGCCGTTCGCGCCGACAACGACAATTTAGTCGCCATTTCCGTCTATGAAAAAGGCGAGAAAACGATGCAAGGCACGACGAAAGCGATACACGTGAACATCTGGCCCCACTCCACCGGTTGGGCACAGGTAACAGAGGACGGATGGGAACTCGTCCACCGCTCAATCCTCTACGGTTTGGGTCAGATTCCCTTCGATGTCAACCCTCAAGAGAAACTCGCTGTTACTTGGGGACAGATCAAAACAGCACGTTAGATAACGATCGCGGAATTCTAATTTTGACCTTATCAGGACTTACGCAGTCCCTACTGCAGGCGGGGTTTCAAACCCCGCCTGCAGTGCGTTATACGTCAGTTATTATGGAAAAAGTGCGTAAGTTCTGCTTATAACAGGGAAGCGGAGCCTGCGTCGAGAAATACTGTACAGTCTGGATGCGTCTGTAAGATAGAGGCGGGGTGCATCGGTGTTATCTCACCGTGTAAGCAGTTCCGCACCGCCTCTGCCTTCCGTTCATCTGGCACCGTGCAAACGATCGTCTTCGCCTTCATAATCTGACGGATAGACATCGAAATGGCTTGCGTCGGTACAGCGTCAATCCCTGAAAACCACCCCTCACCGACCTGCTGAAGACGACATGCCTCATCTAATTCGACGAGGATATACGGGTCCTCTGTCTCAAAGTCTGCCGGTGGATCGTTGAACGCGAGGTGTCCATTCTCACCGATGCCGACGAACGCCACATTAACCTCATGTTGCGAGATAATCCGATTGAGTCGATCACACTCGGCTTGCGGATCATCCGCTTCGCCGTCGAGAAAATACACCGTTCCGGGTTGCACAACGTCCACAAGACGTTCCCGCAGGTATTTTCGGAAACTGGCGGGATGCGTCTCAGGAATCCCGATGTATTCGTCGAGATGGAACATCGTGGTGTTGTCCCAGTCGATTGTCTCATCTGCAGTTAGTGTTGCAAGGAAATCGAATTGTGATGCGCCTGTCGCAACGATGAAACTGGCGTGTCCGTCGGTATTGAGCGCGTCGCGCAGTTTTGTGCTGGCGACGTGTGCCGCCGCTTCACTCGTTTCTCGTTTGGTTGTCGCTGTAAAAATATTCATTTGTTTAGCATCTTTGTGAAAGCCCGTTTCCAACTCGGTGAGAGGGCAGGCACTTTTCGCGCTTGTGCGATCTTCTCGTGGTTGTCCGTATCAAAATAGCGGAGATTGAGTATCTCTGTGATGCTCATCGGCTCTGGGGCAATCTCAATGCGCGCAATCGCATCGCCTCCAGTGATTTCACCCTCTTCAAGCACCCGGAAATAGAACCCGACGCGTCGGCTCTCTAAGAACTGTTTCGGGAATTCGGGTAGTCCCATCTTGTATGCCAACTTGAAACACGGCACGCGCGGTTGCGTAATCTGTAGCTTTACAGTTGAACCGATCTGAAAGACATCACCGATGTGAACTTCCGCTTCCAGCAGCCCTTCAACGGTAAGATTCTCGCCAAACTGTCCATAACCCAAGTCGTCGCGACGCAATTCTTGCTGCCAATAGGCGTAATGCTCGAACGGATACCCGTAGATGGCTTTATAGGTTCCGCCATGCACCCGCAGATCGCCCTGTCCATCGCCGTCAATGTTTTTTTCTCGAAGCATGACAGTACCGGACACCGGTTCTTTGAAAATGCCGGTTCGGATAGTCTTTCCACCGTATTGAATAGGTTTCGGTTTTGATACGTTTATAGATAAAAGTTTCATATACGCCAGAGTATATCGATTTTCTGAAGTTATGTCAAGAGAAACATTTCAGCCTAATCGTGCTTAATTGACATACTCCCGTAGTTAAAGCAGCAGAGTGCTTTGCCGTGTTTTTTGCTTGGTGCTGCAACTTTAGATGGAACACATGAGGCGCAATATCGGATACGGTTTTCACCAAGAACGAAACTTTGGTGGACGTTTGGCAAGACCGGTAAAGAACCTTTGATAACGGGTATCTAAATGTGTTGAGAAAAGGTGATAGATTTGATAAGATGATCTCACATGAGACGGCCTGGTTCAACTGATATTGCGTTCTATGAACTCTTAGGATGCCGTTTCATGCGCTAAAAATCAAACAACTTTCTCAAAACAAAACGCATTTTCATACCTCTATATGCCCTTAGGTAACGACGTTAGTAGTCTGACAACAACTCTGATAAAGGTCAGTATGATTTAAATTTTCCACTATGCAACCTTTTGCCTTTTAAATCGCGTCTTAATTAGTAACAGCAATGTGACTGATTAGAATAAAAAACGAAAAACGTGCATCCTTAATCTATTCAGGCAAGATTTAGTGTCTTCAGAAAGATTATGTAATAGAAAAGTGCAACAATTTGTGTCTAACTAATTTTATTTTGAGTCGCACGATTTTTCATAATTCTGTTATTCCTGAGTTTGATGATTCTATCATCCTAAGGACGATGAATTCATGTTTAAAACTGATTTATCGCTTATGCTGTTATAAAATCCCGACTCGAATCCCGACTCGTTATAGGGCGACAAAAGGAGAAATGTGATATGAAACCAATTATACTGAAGGGTATTTCGCTCGTGGTCATTCTTATGTTTGCAGTTGTGCTTATTCCACAACAGGCCGAGGCAGATGCTTGTACCGATGCACAGCTCGCCTGCCTAATTGCTACGTTAGGAGCAGAGTGGGTCTGTGACAATTTTGCTCAGTTCTGGTGTGATTTAGCAAACATCTTCAGAGATATTGTCTGTAATCATGCTAATGACGTATGCAACCCATGACCTGCGAATTATTTTAATTCCTTTGTACACGAGGGTGGTGATTTTGTCGATGAATCACCACCACTCGTTCATGATCTTTGGAGTACCCCAAAAATGCAACATCTGCTTCGTTTTACAATTCTCATGCTATGTGCCACGGTCCTCCAATTGTTTGGATGTTCAGAAAACACGGACACCGACATACCGGAAGAAGTGGACGTAGTGATACCTGAAACGACGAACCCTGAACCTATAGTAACAACATCAACACCCGAAACAATATTTGAGAGACTACAAAATCAGTTTGCCGGACGTTTAGACAATAAGGGAAACTTCACGGGTATCCGAAATGTGACGACCTCTCAAACCTATCTTGATTTTCTGGCGGAAGCGTATCCAACAGAGAAACCTGTTCAGACATTGGAAGAATACTTTCAGGTAGCCCCCCCCGATATGGAGAGATATACGCCTTTTCTGAAAAAATGGATTGATAACCCGACCGATGAAGATATAATTATTATGCATCGGATAACTGTTGCCTTCCGAGAAGCCGACTTTATACTTTTCAAAACATTACACCTGCCGAAAAGAGAAGAAATCGGTGTAAACGTTTGGAAAATCTTTGAAAAAAAGATGGGTGTCTTTGCAGAACCGGCAGTAGAAGAATTCATGCGTCGCTACCAACTTGAAGAAAAAAAAGGTTTCGCCGCTTCTCTTCACGACTTTGTTGTTCAAACTGAAAAAATAGATGCTCTTTGGCTACACGAACAGCTTGAAGAACACAGAACAGATAACGGGCTCTTGTGGAGTGCCATACAAAAACCGTCTCTTGTCGGTGAAATACTACAGAATTTCTCTTTGACAGACGATTTTTTGTTATGGATTGACAAAACAAAATTAGAGCCGGACATGGACAATTAGGAGGCTTCTCATGATTGAAAAGTTAAATCGTATTCTGAGTATTGTACTGATAGGCACGGTAATCGGTGTCGGTGTTTTGTGGGTAATTTTCCGTGAACAACCTGCCCCTCACACTTCATTTGCTGAGATTCTGAAAAGTGAGAAGGTTTCCGAAGCACCGTCGGAAACGCCAATTATTGTAGATAAATCCGTTACCACAGACAGTCAAAAATTGCGAAAGATGCGCGAACAAAAATTGCGCGAGGTGCGCGAAAGTCAGGAGTTTAAAGACTTTGTAGCAACCCAACCGAACAGTATGAGCGAGTTTTCCAGATTCTTCAAATCACAAGGAATTGAACTCCATCATGATGCATTCCTTACTCTCTTTACCAACGTGTTTCATGACCAGTCTCCGGGTGAATCTGCAGCTGTACTTGAACCATACATGCGCGAAAGACTCGCAATACTTGCCAGAGAATCATTAGAAAGTGGGTCCTCCGAAGAAGAATTTTTTGAAGATGTCTTGGTAAAGTTTCTAATTGAAGAACAAAACGTCCCGTGGATGATGACGTATTTTGAAGGAGACTTCTTCGCAGCAGCGCGTTGGGCAAGAGATACCCTTCAAAATCCGATAGTTTCATCAGCAGAACCACTTGATAGCGGCGTAACAGATGGACTCCGGCAACCCGTTCAACAAGAACACTCTGACATCACACCGGAGCATCTCATAGCACCGCAAACCGACGCGGAATCGTCGCCAACTTCAATACCGCCTGCTGTTGAAGTGAGCGAATCCGGTGTAGAAGGCGACATCAAAGCAGTCGTCTCATCGGAGGCGCGTGAATTACCGCTCTCCGATGAGCACCTTGAAAACGTGCTCCGTGAACAATTCGCACCGGAGAGACTCAACCGCGCCATGCAAACTTTGAATCAATACGGCACTGAAGAAGGACTTCGGCGTCTCAAGGATTCGGATCCAGCGGTGGCGAAACAACTTGAACTTCTCATCCAAGAAAAACAGGAGAATATTATAGTAAAGCCCATAATTAATTATACACTTTTATAATATCATCAATAGATGCCTCAGCATTGTATTGACGTCTCCGTTTGATGATGGCGAAATCCTTCTCAATCGGGTTCAACTCCGGGGAATAGGGCGGTAAAAACAACAAACTCGCACCCGAAGCCCGGATCAAGGCCGCTGTCTCTAAACCTTTATGGAAAGAAGCATTATCCATAATCACAACGTGGGTATCATCAAGCAATGGACATAACATCTGCGAAAGCCACGTGTTGAAAGCAATCTTATCACAACTGCCCTCGAAAAGCAGAGGCACCGTGAAACAGCCATCAAGACGTGCTGCAATCAAAGTCGTGGTGGTATACCTATGGCTTGACACTTTATCTTCAACACGCATCCCTTTCGGGGCATAAGCATACCGACGGAAATCGGTTTCACTGAAACCACTCTCGTCAAGATAAACCAGTTTTTTGCCCTTTTCTGTCTCTTGCTGAAGTGCTGAGAGATACTCTTGGCGTTTCACTGGACACTGTTCTTTGTAGGTCGTGGTCTTTTTTTTCGCGTGATATTGAGTTTTTTCAACGCATACCAAATACCATGTTTCGAGACACCAAAATGGTCAGCACGCTCCTGTTGGGTGGCATCTGGGAAATCAGCGACGTGTTGCTTGAGGGCTTGATAATCAAGGGTTCGAGGGCCTTGAGGCCCCGGTTTTTTACAGGTCAACGGGTCTTGAGCAGCCAACCAGTCATAGATGATAGTTCGAGAGATGCCAAATCGTCGTGAAGCTTCGGCTTTACTACCGCCATTCTTAACGAAGTCAAGCACGCATTTGCGGAAATCTGAGGAATAACTCATAAGACTTAGAGGATACCATAAATATCAGAATATGTCAAATTATTTGCGGGCTTTACTATAAATGAACAAAAAACAGTTTTTATATGGTATTATAGGGGTCGTTATCGCTGGAGTCCTGGCAGTTGTGATTGGGTATGCAACTGGTCCGCGTCCGGTAGAAATAACTGAGTTAACATCTGTAAACACTTCTACTGCTATTGAGATGGCAGCTGAAACGACCACGGATGAAACTGCAATAAAAAAGAAACCGTGTCAATGCTGTGCCGAGCGAAAAACACGGTTGGCAAAGAAGATTGAAGCAGCGCGCAAACGTAGATTGGAGAGACAACAAGCACAACTACCATAATGTTTATTCAGTTTCAAATTGCAGGTATTGCTCAGGCAACTATAATAACGCGAGTTGCCACTTGTTGTTTATAGATATAGCACTCCTAATGAAGATTAAGAATTTAATCGGGTAATTTCTTGTGGAAATCCGGTGCGGTTGCAAACCACACCATAGGTGTCAATTTAGGAAGTTTCCGTAGCCCCCTTGAGTTTCCAAAAGGTTGTGTTTTTTCCAATGGTTCTCTGGAAAGTGTCGTCATTTTCAAAGGCACACTTTATGATTTTCAAAGTTTCGCGAAGTGCTGTTTTTGAGCGATGAAAACTCAAGGTTAGCAGCCTCGCATAACCTACGATATACTTTGCTGTTTTGATGAAACCTTGTTGGATATGTCGGTATCCGGCGACTAACATGACCGCATGCTGAATCAGAAGCGCAATAAGTTTGGCATAGATTTCCGATAGTATACGATAGGGTTTCTGACTTCGAGAAACATGAAGTTTTCCGATACTTTTGAAACACTTAAACATCAGTTCAACCTGCCAACGGATGCCGACAAGGGCAGCAATCTGTTTCGGTGTGAGTTGATGTTCTTCAATGTTGGTGATATAAAGGTTCCATCCTGCGAGTCGTAAGAGTGCTTTTGAGGGTGTCTGTGCTTTGCGTTTGGCACGATATCGGATGGAACGTCGGCGTTTATTCGTTTCAGCTTCGGAAAGTCTCTCGGCGATGAGGTAAACCGAGAGTTGCTTTCTTTTTCCGATCCGTATGGCTTTACGAAAATAGGTGTTTTCTGCCTCTGATTTCAGCGTCTTTTCTAAATTAATGCGTTCACCGTTTTCGTCAGCGAGGTAAGAGTTGGCTTTCAAACGCGAGATCCAGTAGACGTTGTTTTTGGTGAGTTTCTCAAGTTCATCGAGCGAAAAATAGGCGAGGTCTGCGAGTCGTAAACTTCCTTTTGGCAATGGCGGTGCTGCTTTTGCAGCCGTCAAATCAGCCGTCATGCCATTAGTGAGTTGGAAGTCCTGAAAACGTCCCGTAAGCACATCAAAGCAGAGATGAAGTTTCAATCCGGCTTTATGGGGATGATTCTTTTTCGGTTGTCCCTTCCAAGTTTCGTGAAGTTCATCAGGGAGTGTTACCCATGTGGCATCTTGCACATAAACGCCCCTAAACTGCTGAAGTAAAGGGAGGGCTTCTCGCCGACCGGCAACTTCAAGCATTTCGGTAATAGCGGTGTCAAGTGTAAGTTTCAACATTTCAGTCGTTTCAAGGGTCAGGCGTTGCTCAAGAGCTTGTCGGCTGACTTGTATACCGAGTGTCGCAGCGGTTTCAGTGAGTTGCTGATAACTCGCCTCTGGATTTTCCAACCACCCGAAGACGAGGGTTTGCGTCAGTGCGCTCCCGGTAAGTTTCCGCTTTCTTTTGACGACTCCTGTATGGACAGCGACTTCATCTGGGACGGTTTCAAGGATCGTTTGCATTTTATCTACCACTTGTTGTAAAATGGACATTGGAAATACCTTTTTTGTAGAAATAACCTTCTAATCTTTTTCTACATTATACAAGAGGTATTTCCAACTTACCGCATTTTTCTTACAAAAACGTATCTATTTTCACTAAATTGACACCTATGGTGCGGTTGCAAACCACACCTACCGGGTTTGGAGGAGCATAGAATTACCCAAATATTTTATTAAATTTCATACGGAGCGTTCTATAGACATAACACCCTTACATGGTGAAGAAAGTGCCGAAAAAAATCGTGTTACAATGCTCAAAATCCATTGGTAGCAACTTGGATTATAATAATAGAACGCTGCACTCCACCTTTTTATTTATCATTTTATGTGGACAAAACACTACGTATCTATCTATACATTGAGATGAAAGGATTTGATGAAAGACAAAAACGAAGATGTTCAACTCATTAACCGTTTCTTAGATGGTGATGAAAGTGCTTTCACCATACTGGTAAGAAAATACCAGAAGGGTATCCACGCGCTCGCTTGGCGTAAGGTTGACGATTTTCATATCGCTGAGGAACTGACACAAGATGCCTTCCTAAAGGCTTATGAGAAGCTCGCGACGCTAAAAAATCCGAGTCAGTTTGCCGGATGGCTCTATGTCATTACCGATCGGCTTTGCATTGCATGGCATCGAAAACAGAGACCGCAGATGGAGTCTTTGGAGACTACGAGTATGAAAGAAATTGAGGAATTATCCTATCGGTCCTTCGAGGATGAACAACTTAAAGAGGCATCTGTTGAATTCCGCCGTAGCGTTATCAAAAATCTCTTGGAGGAATTACCGGAGAGCGAACGCACGGTTGTAACACTCCACTATCTCGGAGAAATGAAATGTAAAGCGATCGGCGAATTTTTAGGTATCTCTGTCAATACAGTAAAGAGTCGTCTTCAGCGCGCCCGGAATCGTCTAAAGGAGCAAGAAGATATAATTCGTGAAATCCTCGGAGGTGTTCAATTACCCGTCAATTTTACTGAAAATATCATGCAGCAAGTTGCTGAGATCAAACCGTTAACACCAGTAAGTAGCGAACCTATCGTGCCGTGGGCAGCCGCTGCCGCAACAGGGATCCTTATTTTTCTTATAATAGGCACTGGTTCTCAGTACCTTGCCCGTTTCCAGCAACCGTACAACATAGACGCGCAATCTGAAACAACTGTTGAAATCATTGATGCCCCAATCGTCCTTGATACACAGGCAAAACGAGATTTACGGAATCAAAGTGGACGTTTCAATACTGCAAATGGCAGCACCACGAGTCTGCAAGCTTCAGAGGCTGTCGCGCCTGCTGCTATAACGCAGGTTGACAGAGGACAAAACATAGCATTAAAACAGCAGTGGCTGGAAGCGAACGGTCCAAAAGGCGGAAAAATATTAGGCTTACTGAGAACTCCCGAAGGAGAAGTTTATTCAGCCACATCAGAAGGTATCTACAGGTTAGAACCAAACGCATCTATGTGGACGCTCGTTAATACCTCCGTGCTGGCAACCTCTTTGGAAGGTCTCAATGAATACAATTGGGTGCCAATGGCAGAAAAAAACAGCACTCTCTACCTTGCATCTGCTCACGAAGTATTTGCTTCAAGCGATAGAGGCGAGACATGGAAATCATTGGGGGAGCACCCAAAGGGGCGTGCTATCGGATTGGCAATAACGGATGATGCCCTTTATCTCGCCCTTGAAGATGAAGGCATTTTCCGATCTACGGATAGCAGTAAGCAGTGGGATTTACTGAATAATGAAGCAGCTGGAATAAGAACCCTTGCTGTTGCCACCATTGAAAACACGGTATTTGTTGGGACAACCGAAGGTCTCTATCGTATCAACTCAGGCACCTTGAAAAAATTGTCGGTGGATACCACTAAAGCTATCCACTCGTTGGCGGTCTCTGAAAACAATATCTATGTAGGGACAGGCCTCATTTCTTCTCATTTAGAAACACCTGAAGGCAAAGCAGCTTATGCGAGACAACTCATGAGTAATGACAATTCAAGTTCATGGGAGATTTTTCACTCAACCGACTTGGGCAATTCCTGGACCGAAATAACCCCTACCAGCAGCTCATTTCTAATGAAAATATCACCAAGCATAAAAGTATTGGCATCCGGAAAGACCGTTTTGGCGTTAGGGGGAACTGGATTCCGATTCCGTTCAACTGACAGTGGAAAAACATGGATAGAGTTGGGTGTTGACACATTTGACATAAAGTCAATGCTGAATTCAATGATGCTGGGTATATTCCCTGCTGTGGCAATCAACGCAAACACGTTCCTTCAAACTGGTGCCCTCGGAATGACCCATTCAACTGATGCTGGAGAGACTTGGCAACCGTTCATGAAGGGAATGATAGGTACTAGCATACTTAACGTAGTCGTATTCAAGAACACACTCTACACGAATACTGGTTTCGGTATCGCAAAATCCATTGACAGTGGTGAGTCGTGGCAAAATCTTCGTATGGATTTTAATGAATCTATACGAACCTCTACAGAAAAAGCTGTTCCAAATGATCTGTTATTTTCTCCAAAACTCGCGCTTTCTGGCAATGCCCTCTATTGCATCGGATTGACCTTAAAAACAGAAGACCCGCTACGCATTTTCCGTCTCGCAGCGGATGGAAACACCTTAGTTCCGATTCAACAAATCCCATCTTTCGTAGGTCATCGGCCTATAGAAAATCCAAAAACTGCCTCTCAGAAAATGGGAGAAGAAAAGATAACAAATGATGCTCGTGTCGTTAGCGCATTTGCGGTCAGCAGCGAGGCATTCTATATCGAATACAGACGGCGACTTTTCCGATGGAGGCCAGGCGAACAGGAATGGTTTAACACAGGATTAATTGATACGAGTGAATCTTCTAATCACAAAAAGATCAAAGGTTTCACACTCGCTGTTTCAAGGGAAATCGTCTATGTCGGGAAAAGCGATGGCCGCCTCTTCCAATCTACTGATGCGGGGGATACGTGGAAGGACATCACTGTGAACCTTCCGCTTCGTTTTGAACGTTTCAACGAGATAATGTTTAACGGTTCAACAGTGTATATCGCGACTGACAGAGGGGTATTAGCATCAAAAGGTGATGGACGTTGGCGTATAATAACAGATACGTCAGGCACATGTACTATTATAGATCGAATGGTTGTGGCTGACACGACTGTTTACGGTGTCGGTGAAAACGGTGCCTATCGATTTAACAAAAACAAATGGGAACAGGTCTTGCCAGTTGTTCCGAATGATATTATTGCTATTAGCATCAACGGAAATAGGCTTTATACGGCGACAAAAGAACGTGGGTTGTTCTACGCTTCGCTTGAGCAGGAACAATAGCCGTATGGAAAAGGTCATTATCTACGTATCTTCAACCGAAAGTGGCGTTTACAAATAAATAATAGGACTTACACAATTTTCTCTGGAGTCCTACACACCACGGGCAAGTGGCGAGGTTTCAAACTTCGCCAGCGAAGAGGTTTGCGTAACTCCTAAATAATTTGAGGACACATGAGTGCGATATTTACCGAATTTTACAAGTTTCGTCATCTGCCTGATACTTTTTCAATTTTTGGGATGCATAGAAGACACAGACATCGCTACAATCATTGAGGACATAGACGCAACTCCGCCAGAAATAATAATATTTGAGAAATTGCGGAACGAGTTTGATGGCAGCTTAGACAATCATGGAGACTTCACAGGACTTAGGAACATTACGATTTCTCAGACCTATTTGGATTTTTTAGTAGAAAGATATCCAACAGAAGAACCAGTGCAAACACTTGAAGAATATTTCCAAATAGCACCACCTAATGCTGAGAGATATATCCCTTTTTTGAAAGGATGGGTTGATAACCCTACAGAAGAAGATATAGCCCTCATGCACCGAATAAATGTTACCTATCGAGAAGCAAATCTATCGGTCTTCAATGCTATTAACCAATCTAAACAACAAGGTGCTCTAAGCATGCGCTTATTCTTTGAAAAAAGGATAGGTGTTATGAGCGACTCGCGAACGAAAGCGTTTATAAAGCACTACCAGATTCCATTGGTTGAATTCATTGAAACTGTCGAAAAATTCGTTAGTGAAACCGAGACAGAGGATGCAATTTGGCTACACGAGCAGATAGAAGCACATGGTATTGATAATGGGCTCTTATGGAGTGCCATACGAAAACCCGCTCTCATCGGCGAAATTCTAAAAAATTTCTCCTCAACAGATATTTTTCTCAAATGGATAGATGTAACAAGAATACAAGAAAACGACTACTAGAGTCAATGAACCTTGGTAATGTTAATCGTAAGGAATTGGTTGCAAAGCCTCGTTTTTACTTGGTTTTACAAACATTTTACGGTAAACTAACCTTTGGGTTTTCTGACCCTTCTGGCACTTTGTCTGCCTTGCCTGCTTTGATTTCACGAATGAGAAATCACACAACCTGCCGAAAATCTGGAGGATACAAATAATGAGACACTTTCTATGTTCCATAAGTCTTATATTCTGCCTTATGATTTTTCAGTTGTTTGGATGTTCGGAAGATACCGAAATTGATATAACCGGAGAAACGGACAGTGTTCTGATGGAAACACTTGAACTAGAGACGATAGCAGTTAGGCCGACCCCGGAAATGACATTTGATCAATTACAAAACGAATTTGCTGGACGTTTAAACAACCAAGGAGATTTCACAGGACTCAGAGACGCTACCACCTCCGAGATATACCTCAATTTTCTATCACGCGCCTATCCAACAAAGGTCCACGTTAAATCGCTTGAAGAATACTTTCAGGTCGCACCGCCTGATAAGAAAAAATACACGTTTTTTTTGAATAAATGGATACGTAAACCAATTGAGGAAGATATAGCACTCACTCATGAAATAATTATTGCTTACCGAGGAGTCGATTTCACGTTTTTTAAAACACATCATGAGGAAGAACAGCGTGTTTTCGATAGCGCTCCGCTAAAAAAACGGATAGAAATTATATCAAGCTTAAAGGTAGAAGAGTTCATACGACGTTACAAAATCCCATTCGTTGAATTTGCAATAGTTGTTGATGAGTTTGTTTTAGAAACGGAGCAGATGGACGCTGTTTGGTTACATGAACAGATTAAAGAACATGGCGTTGATTTCGGTCTCTTACGGAGTGCGCTCTACAAGCCAGCACTCATCGGTGAGATTCTACAGAACTTTTCTTCAACAGACCTTTTCCTTAAATGGGTTAATGAAACAAGAGTAAAAGAAAAATAAAACAAGCGAAAACCAAATTCTATTTCGCGATTACAGTCAAACCGTTGTCGGAATTGAAGTTCCTTCATAGGTTTGGCTGTTTTCGCGTTTTGCTGGAAAATTTAAACTTTAGTCAACCAGAACGTCTAATTTAACCATACGAAAACTAAAAATTCATTTTTTTTTTTCTGTTATGCAACCGTTTGGGTCTATAATTGTGTCTTTAACTTTAAAGAGCAGAAGAATATTATAAATTCATATTAGCAATCCTCTTGAAACTACGGAGAATTCCAATGGTAAAAGATAATGTCGAATTGATTCACAGGACCCTATCAGGCGACGATGATGCATTCAGCGTCTTAGTCCGAAAGTATCAAAGACGTGTTCATGCCTTGATCTGGCGGAAAGTTGGCGATTTTCACATCGCTGAAGAAATTACCCAAGACGCTTTCCTCCAGGTCTATAAAAAACTATCAACCCTAAAGAACCCGAAACTATTTGATGGGTGGCTTTATGTGATTGCGAATCGCCTATGTCTCAATTGGATCCAAAGAAACAAACCGGCAATCCATCAACAATCAATAGAAGCGACACCGCTGGAAGAAATCGAAAAATCGTCTTATGCTAATTATGAATCGGAACAGCGTGAAGCCGAATCTACTGAACATCACCGTGAAATCGTCAAAAACCTCCTTGAAACACTACCGGAGAGCGAACGCACGGTTATGACACTTCACTATCTCGGCGAAATGACGTGTAAAGCGATCGGCGAATTCTTAGGTGTATCCCCAAATACAGTCAAGAGTCGTCTCCAACGCGCACGCAACCGTCTAAAGGAGCAAGAAAATATGATTCGAGAAACCCTCGGCAGCGTCCAATTACCTGCCAACTTCACTGACAGCATCCTACGGCAAGTTGCTGACATCAAACCGATTGTCCCGTCAAGTAGCAAACCGATCGTACCCTGGGCAGTTTCTGCAGCGACAGCGATCCTTATCTTCCTCATAATGGGTGCCGGTTCTCAATACCTCGCGCGTTTTCAGGAACCCTACAGTTTGAACGCGCAATCGGAAACCACAGTTGAACTCATTGATGCGCCCATCGTTCTTGACACACAGGCGAAACGAGATTTACGAAACCAAGTCGGACGTTTCGATGCCGTTGGTAAAACCATCGGTGCCAGTCCGCAAGTTTCGGAACCGGTCCTATTCGCCGCAGCGGAGGTGGAAAGCGAAGAAAATGTAGCAATGAAACCGCAGTGGCGGCAATCGAGTGGTCCGGCAGGGGTTTCTATCTTAGGTCTATTCGCAAGTGCCAACGGAGATATCTACGCCACTTCACCCATCGGTATCTACAAGTTGGCACCAAATACAGCGGCATGGACACTCGTCAATGCCACTGCAACGAATGGACAACTCTATCCGATGCCTCTGGCAGAACGCGGTAATACGCTCTATACTGTCACTGTTAAAGAATTGCTCGCTTCAACGGATCGCGGCGAGACGTGGAATGCCCTCGGTAGCCGTCCAAAAGGCACTGCCATTGGGTTGATCATAACGGAACAAGCCTTCTATCTTGCTATGAGAAAAAAAGGCGTTTTCCGCTCTACGGATACAGGCAAACAGTGGACACCCTTTAACAACGGTTTTAACTTTGACGAGGAATCCGAAGACGAAACAATTTCCACACTGGTATCTATTGGAGACACCGTATTCGCACTTACGAATCGAGGACTCTACCGCCTTGATGCAGAGGGGTGGGAAAAATTAAAAGTGCCGACAGAGATACCCGCTCCCATTAATAACTACAATTCCTTAGCAGTCTCTGAAAGCGACCTTTATGTTGTAGTGAACCGAGACTTATTAAAGATGAAGACGGAGCTCACAGAGGCACATGAAAACGAGGCGGGGAAAGCGGCCTTAGAACTCATCACAGGTCGTAAAATTAATTGGGAAATTTTTCATTCAACCGACTTAGGCAATTCATGGTCTGGCATAACACCGGATTACATTCCCATCTCTATGCGTATAGCAACAGGTATCAAACTCATGGCTGCTGGTGAAACCGTTTTAGCATTGGGAGGCGCGAGGAGCGGCATCCGTTCAAGAGATCGTGGTCAAACATGGACCAACCTCAGAGAAATCCCTTATACCCCTGGTTACGTACCGGATACGGCGGTCAACGGAAATACTTTTTATGCGGGCAAATATAGGATCCATCGTACAACCGACGGCGGTGAATCGTGGGAACCTTTCATGCGCGGAATGGTAGGCACCAAAATGCGGAACTTGGTCGCATTCAAAAACGCGCTTTACGTCCACAACGATGGCAAAATCGTCAAATCAACAGATGGTGGTGAATCGTGGACACCCCTTAACTTCAGAAAAGGTGTCGGTGTTGCGCAGGATCCTGATTTCCCTAACCAGAGGTTGGTTGTTGCTGATGGTGTTCTCTACGGAATTTTCCGTGAAAGAGAGTCCGGTATTTTCGGTTCAGCCGTTACAAGAAAAAGTAAACTTCGCATCTTTCGCCTATCCGGCAACGGTAATACCTTAAGACCCGTCAAAGGTGTTCCGTCTCTTGAATTTGATGACGCGCGCTACACAGAAGATCTATTAGCAGGCGAAGTAACGCTCGGAAGACTTGCTGTCAGTGACGAGACGTTCTATATTGAGTATCAACGAGAACTCTTCAAGTGTAAATCGGGTACACGAAAATGGAGCAGCACAGGACTCATAGATAGCGGAGAACAACCGGATAACAGTCGCAAAGGTGTCAGGTTGGCTGTTTCAGGAGAAACGCTCTATGTCGGTAAGCGGGACGGTAAACTCTTTCAATCGCTTGATGGTGGCGACAATTGGAAAGATATTACACCAAACCTACCGCTCTCTTTTAACCGTTTCAGAGAGATCATCTTTGCGGATTCAGCAATCTACATTTCGACAAACAAAGGGGTCTTAACTTCACAGACTGGAGAACACTGGCGCGTGATAACTGACACTGAAGGCGAACGTCTTATCGTTGCAGGTCTCGCTGTTGACAACACGACAGTTTACGGTGTTTGTAACGCCGGTGCTTATCGTTTGGATAATAGTGGAAAATGGAAGAAGGTTTCCCCAGAAGTGCCGGACGGTATCCGAGAACTTGTTTTCGCCAACGATAAGCTTTATATTATCACCAATCAGCGCGGAATATTTCATATCTTGCTCAAAAACGAGGTCGGTTGATACAATACGATATGTATCCGAAATTAACATCATATAGTAAATTTTGTAATTACTTATACATTCTTTATCCCGAACTAACCCCCCTAACCCCCCTTATCAGTGGGGAACTTGGGCCGTTGTCGATGTATAGATATTTTTAGAATTCACTATATCTGTAAATCTGGCCTGGATATCTCCATAAGTATCCAGTCCTGAGGAGAAAAAATGATAAAGAAATTTTTACCCTTACCGCTTATAGCATTCGTCTTTCTGACAACATTCGCACATTCCAGCATCGCTGAACCGGATCAAACGACAGATACGCCTTCAGCTGTTGCCGTTTCAAACGATAGCGTCCTACGATTTATTCCGCAAAAAACATTGGGACTTATCTACTGTCCCAACCTGCTTGAATTAGATAACAGGATTAACACCCTGGCTGCCGAACTCTCACCGCAATTAGGCATGTCAAAGATTCTTCCGCAAATATTAGCGAACACATTTGATGCTGATTATGAGAGTTTAGCCGATTTTGAAGCCATCGGATTGGATTTGAATCAAGATCTCGCTATCTTCTTCACCAGTTTGAAACCGCTGCGCCTCGCCGTGGCAATCCACCTGGCAGACACGCAAGCAATACAGCAGGTGATTGAAACAGAAGTTGGCGAAAGCGCACCGATAGAATATAAAGGCGTAACCTATTGGAACACCAATGGAGAGGGCAAAAGTTTCACTATCTTGGACGATACGCTCATCGTCTCAGAACATAGCAAAACCTGTGAAAACGTTATTGATACCCATAACGACGCGATGCAGGCTATCACAGAAAATCTGAATTTCAAGACTTTTCTCGCCGATATTTTAGAAGGTACGGATCAATTAGGTATCTGCTTTGACATTGAAGGCATTACGGCTGCTTCCAATGGACCCATTGAAGAAGAATGGAAATCACTGATAGACAACCTCCCAGACGATAATCAACTATCCATGCTAATGGAATCTTCCCTGAAAAATATATCGGGAGAACAGATGGCGTTTCTTGCGCAGCTGCAGTCCGTAAATGCCAAACTTCAAGTGGAGGGGACTGACATACTAATTACGCCATCCATGGAATTCAAAAAGGATAGCGAGTTTAGGAACGTCCTTCAAGAAGTCTCCGACGAATTAACGCACCTCGGACACCTACCAAAGCGTGCCAGTTTGAACGCTGCGTTTCAAGGGAGTTCAAAGCTGCTCACTGAGATAAGCACATCTTGGTTAGACTTTACGCCACAAGACATCCGAAACAAAAAAGAAAAAGGGGATCGATTCCTTGAACAGGTGAAGGGGTTTTATGAATCTCTGGCGGACCGATGGAGTATTTCGACCAATTATGGAGATGGCGTTTTACCGAACCATCTGTTCATTTATGAATTGAAAGATGAACAGCGCGCAAAAACCTACATAGACGAGATATTTCTGGAAAAACTCAATTTTAAAACGGCTTATGCGGGTCCGTCTACAATACACAACGGTGTTGAAATCAAAAGTTATATCTTTCCGAACCTCAAAGAGGCTTTTGAAGAGACAGAACTCCAAACCCTTGGTCAAACCCTCGGTTTTGATTTGATACCATCCGAATGGCACTGGTATTACGCTTTTACCGATGGGCAGCTCCTTCTTACAACGGGAACGAATCCACAATTACTTCAAACGGCACTTGACAGGAGATCCGGAAACGGCGATAAATTTTCTGAACATCTAAATTATCAGGGTCTCATAGGAAAATTAGGTGCCGATAACAACATTCTGCTGGCAGTTTCGCCAATTATAGCGTTTAAAAGCATGTTGCCAGTGTTAGAACAGACGGAACTGGGGAATTCCATGATTATACCGATGTACGCGAATATGTTCGCGAACCTACCAGAGAATTATAGTATCGGTTTTTCCGCCAAAGCACGGGAGAGCGGAATTGACGCGAAATTGCTTCTCACCCTCGGTGACTTCAAGCCGCTCATTCAAACCTTCGGAATGATACTCGGCATGTAATAGATAGGATAGGCTGGCTTCTAACGCGTCCATAAGCACTTTGTGGACGCGTTTTTGCAGAATTATGCACCCATTTCAGATATAATAGGCATCATTATAAAGTGATAGGAGGTAATATCATGAAAAATAGTGATGTTGAACTCGTTCACCGCATTCTTGATGGTGATGATAGTGCTTTCAGTGAACTCGTAAAAAAATATCAAAAGCCGGTTCACGCACTCGTGTGGCGGAAAATAGGTGATTTCCACATTGCCGAGGAGATTACACAAGATACGTTTCTGAAGGCGTACCAGAAACTCTCCACATTGAAGAAACCGCAACGCTTTACGAGTTGGCTTTATGTCATAGCCGCAAACAACTGTAAGATGTGGCTGCGTAAAAAGCGTCTACAGACAGAGTCTATTGAGGAAACGGATAGCGAACGCTTAGAAAAAGCGACATATTCTCGATATGTGATTGAAGAGAACGAGCAGACAACGGCTGAAGCGAAGCGAGAGGTCGTGAAACGGCTGCTTGCGAAACTTCAAGAGAGTGATCGCACAGTTATCACGTTGCATTATTTCGGCGATATGTCGGCTGCAGATATCGGTGCGTTTCTGGGTGTCTCCGTGAATACGATTAAGAGTCGGCTCCGCCGGGCGCAGCAGCGATTGAAACAAGAAGAACCGATGGTCCGAGAGGCTTTGGAGCATTTTCAAATCACGCCGCATCTCACGGAAAACATTATGCGAGAAGTTTCGCGCCTGAAACCGGTTGCACCCTCCGGCAGTAAGCCGTTAGTACCGGTGGTAGTTTCTGCCGCAACAGCACTCCTTATTTTTCTCATAATGGGTGTCGGTTCTCAATACCTTGTCCGCTTCCAGAGACCCTATAACATAGACGCGCAATCCGAAGCGACCGTTGAAATTATTGAGGCACCGATCGTTCTTGACACACAGGCAAAACGGGATTTACGCAACCAAGCCGGACGTTTTGAGACACCCGGTAAGAGCAGTGCTTCCGGCCCGCAGCTTTCGGAGCCTGTTACACTCGGTGCAGCGCAGATAGAAAAGGAGGCGCGCCCGTCAATACAGCAGCACTGGACACAAGCCAGCGGTCCAGGGGGCACTGACGTGTTAGATTTGTATGCAAGCAGCACTGGGGACATATACGCGCCTTCAACAGTTGGCATCTATAGATTGGCACCCAACGCATCCGCATGGACACTCATCAACACATCCATAGCGATGCGTGGTGGAACACCGATGGTGGAACAAAATGGTCTCCTCCGTCGCAAGACACCGATGGCTGAACGAGATGATACCCTCTATCTTGCCGCTACCGGTGAAGTATTTGCTTCAACAGACAACGGCAAGAACTGGCAGTCGCTTGGTGAACGTCCGAAAGGAGATGCTGTCGGACTTGTAGCAATCGAAAATGGACTCTATCTTGTTCTCGAAACTCAGGTTTTCCGATCCACGGATGCTGGTGAACAGTGGATTCCATTCGGTGATACAGTCGAAGACAGGGTCAACCTTGCAAGCACGGTTATTGAAAATACAGTGTTCGTTGGCACAAACCGAGGACTTTATCGGATACATGCGGGTACATGGGAAAAATTATCGATAGAGACCACTAAAGCCATCCACTCCTTGGCTGTTTCTAAAAGAAATCTCTATGTAGGCACAGGTCCAGACTTTAAGAAATTGGAAACTCCTGAAGCTAGGGCAGCGCGTACAGCGGAACTTATGGGAGACGAGAATTCAAGAGCGTGGGAAATTTTTCACTCCACTAACTTTGGAGATTCATGGACTGATATAACGCCTACAAGTGATTCGCCTTTTATGAAAGCTTTGATGAAAATCACACCAGGCATCAAAGTGATGACAGCCGGGGAGACGCTCTTGGCGTTAGGCATGATGACGAATTTCCGCTCAACGGATGGTGGAAAAACATGGACAGACCTCAGTTTCAGTTTTGATACTCTTGAGACAGAAACATTCGACATGAAAGCAATGATGAATTCAATAGTGATGGGTGTATTTCCTGCCGTAACAGTAAACGAAAATACACTCATCAGAGCAGGGATTCCTGACCTTACACGCTCAACGGATGGTGGTGAATCGTGGCATCCATTTACAAAAGGTATGGTCGGGACCTGGATATTTAACTTAGTCACAGACAAGAACGCGATTTACACGAGCACCTTCACAGGGGTCGCTAAATCTATTGATGGTGGGAATTCTTGGGAACCCCTTCGTCTCCATACCAGTGGACTCACACCGAAATCCGAAGAGAACGCCAATCAGTTCAATTTGTTATTCTTTCCAAAGTTATCGGTTTCTGGCAATGTGCTTTACGGTGCCGCAACAGACTCAGTTACAGAAAACAAATTGCAGATTCTCCGTTTTTCTACAGATGATAATATGCTTGTCCCGATCCAAGGCATCCCGATTTTTGCGAACGATATCCAGACGCAGACACAAGGCACCGAATCGCCGATAGCCTCACAGCAAGACACAACTGATGATTCCGTAAATGTAGCGCAGCAGACAGATGTTGAGAACCCATTTGAACTATCGCAGAATGGGTTCACAGTCAGCGGCAATACATTCTATGTGGAATACAAGCAACGGCTTTTCCGGTGGACACGCGGAGATCCCGAATGGACAGACACCGGGTTGATAGATACCGCGCAACCGGTTGACAATCCATTTGACAACGGACTCCGAATCGCCGTTTCAGAGGAAACCGTCTACGTCGGAAAACGAGATGGACATCTCTTACGATCCCCTGATGCTGGAAACACATGGAAAGACTTAACACCAAATTTGCCACTCCGCTTTGGGCAGATCAACGAGATCGTCTTTGCAGGTTCAACGGTATACGTCGCAACGGACACAGGTGTCTTGACATCGATGGATGGTGAGCATTGGCAGGCAATAACCGATAATGATGGCACGCACATCGTCATAGACCGAATAGCTGTGTCAGGGACGACGATTTATGGTGCCGGTGACAAAGGGGTCTATCAATTAGATAACCGAAATAGATGGGAACAGATTTCACCGGAAGTTCCTGATACAGTTACCGCGCTTGTTGTAAAGGGTAACAGGCTTTATATTGCGACTGAACAGCGCGGGATGTTTCATATCCCGCTTGAAAACGAAAATAACTGATGTACGATAACATTGAAAACACAGGAGGTTTCTCATGAAAAATCGTCTGTTTCTGATTATTATACGCTTTCTAAAAGTTTGGACAATTTATGCGTTATTACGGAAGACTCCCGCGATACATGTGAAACACGGATTTAATTACAGCCTGAAATAACCTTAGTTATTTAGGAAGGAGAATTCTTATTATGAAACCCACTCTCTTTTTTCGATCTTTTTCTATATGCCTCTGGCTGATTATTTTCTTAGGCCCCCTCGCGCTTCTCACAGTAGTAAACGCTGAAGAACCTGTGGGAACGCCGAATATCCAGAAAAATAAACTCTCTGCAAGCGAACAAGGAATCTTCACCCTCTTGAAAGCAGAATTTCCGGGAGAACTGCTTGGTAACGAGTTCAAAACGCTCCGGAAACTCTCTGAACACACAAGGTATCTGAATTACCTCTCGGAAACCTACGCTGTTGAGAGCCCTTTTAAGAAGTTTGAGCAATTTGCAAAAAACGTGCTGCCTCCGAAAGAACGATATCTCAAATACTTTCAGGAACACCTCAACGTCAAAAACGTTGATGAAATTACAGAAAGAGAGCATGCCATTTTCCATCAACTGTCTGAGCAACTCTGGAAAATGGATGTCCAACAACTTCAGGGTCAGGAGATGACTCCAGGGGCTATGATGCCTTTTCTAATGAAGAGCATCATGAATAAAGATGTTCAGGAATGGATGGTTCAACGCAAAATTGTCACACAAGAAAATGCAGGACCCCAAATTGGACAATTCTTATTAAACCTAATGGTTTTTAATCTTGATATCGTCATCAAAGACATAGAAGGCACCAAAACACTTTTGGAAATACACGGGCAAAACGATGGACTCATAATGCTCGCTATCCAAAAACCCCTCTTATTTGCAAGAATTCTCTCAAGTTTTAATGACACCGATGTTTTTTTAACATGGACAAAAAGGAGGAAAACCCAATGAAGATTAGATGGTACCACCTCACCCTATGTGCAGTCACGTTCTGCCTCGTTGGAATATTTCTTTTGTTGTGGACACCCACAATAAAAGAAACCCCTACTGTCAGCAGCACCTCCAACATAGAAGCGGATACAGCAATTGTCAATCCTTCCCAAAAGCAGGCGGAAGACGACCCCTTTATTTTCAAAAACTTATCGAACGTGCTGAGTTTTGAAGAACTCGATAAACTCTATCCGGATGCCCCACTTGTAGCTGCCTTCCATTCAATGTTCACGGACGAAGATCGGGCGGCCATGGATGCTGATGCAAAAAAGGCTTATGAAATCATCGCCTCTGGGGAATTTTTCGACTTTTTCGCCACAAAACCCACAACCAAAGAATTCGATAGGTGGTGGGCGGAACGCGGTTTCTTTTACGATCCAGAGCGTTTCGAAAAAGCGTTTCGAGAATATTTCCCAAACGGGGAACCTGAGGACTACGAACCCGAAATGCGAGCGGAATATGCAGCACTTTTTGAAGGTATCACTGCAGAGAATGAAACAGATATGGTTTTCGCTAATGCTGCTAAATTTATTACGGATTCGCGCAATCAGGCATGGATTAAAGGGTATTTTAATAGAGAAGGGATAGGTAAAGAGGAAACTCTCACTGCCTGGACTTCAGGTATTCGTCAGCAACTTATTCACGGGAATGCCTCAAATGATGAAACAATCCACGATTCCGATCCAGTAGAATTTGCCATACCAAGTGAAAGTCATGGATTCTCGCAAGGTGAAAGTAACGGGTTGCTACAAGAGACACTCCCTCCAGATGCCAACACATTCATTGATGTTGAATCTTCTGATATTTCTGAGGACTCGTTTCCATTTGATGATATACTCCAAAAAGATCCTGAAACCATCACAGTGGAGACACTTGAAGCATTGGAATCCCTAGAACTCCCAACAGAAGAAAACATTGAGTCACAACTCCGCGAACAACTCAATCCTGAGAGATTTTCACCACAACGACTCAATCAGGCAATGCAAACCCTTAACCAATATGGACCCGAAGAAGGTGTTCGTAGACTCAGAGAATCAGACCCTGAAATTGCCGAAATTGTTGAGAAACGTTTCGCGGTACAGACAGAACCAATTAGATGAAAAAGAAGTTTCCTCTATGGAAGTACCCTTCCTAAAGTGGATGACTGAAAAATTTCATCAATAAGGAGAAACAACAGAATGAACAAACTATTTTACATCATCTTTGGCATCGCGCTAATCATCATAGGCATTATAGGACTACGCTTTGTTCCGCTCAGAGGTTTGGTATCTCCACAGGCAACACATCCACAAAACGATTCAATCGTTAAACCGGAACCGGTTCAGGAAAGCGTCGAATCAACCGATATACCCGAAAAGAGTTCGGCAAACCCCCTTACCGAAACGGATGCGTTCTCCCGAGCATTTGAGTCAGATGTAGATATAGATAAACTCGAAGCGGAACTCTCCGAAACATTTGGGTCAGACATAGATATGGACAAACTCAAAGAAGCACTCCGTTCAAAAGACCCTGAACGTGTGAAAGAGGTTATTGAAGAGGCTATGGGTCCAGAGATCGCAGCCGGTATGGCGTACATGATGGAAAAGATGGAGGGTTTAGAGGAGGGCGAATTTCCCGATTTCAATGTCCAAGAACTTATGAATATCTTTGCGGGTGAAAACGGTCCCAAGATTGACTTGGCGGAAATTTCACAAAAGGCTTTCCGAGAGCATTTTCCCGAAGGCGAGCCTGCGGATTATGAAGCGGAAATGGCGGAACGCATCCATAAAATCGTTTCCGATACACCCGGCGACTTTCACAAGGTAATGAACGCTGTTACGATGGGTCTCGCCAGAGAACAAGATTTCCAATACTGGGCACTTGCTAACTTTAAAGGCGAGATAGGTCAACAGATGAAATGGATGACAGATCAGATTCTCGTGGCAGGTGAATTGGAAAACATCCAGTACACTGTCCCGGAAGACATGTCTACATTTTTACCGACGTTTACGGAAGCTGAAACGGAAGCTTCAATAACACCGACACCAAAATCCGAAACCACAACATCCGCTACGGAATCAACGGAGCCACCACCCGTCCGTTCAGACGAAAACGGCACGGTTGCCACAGAGACATCTGAAACGGTTTCAACGCCACCGATGTCGGCAGATCGGATAAATTCTATCAGAGACATCTTATCTCAAAATGGGACGGATGCGGGACTGTTGAAACTCCTTGAAACCGATACGGACGCAGCAAACTATCTTTTGGAACGTTTTAGCTCATCTACTGAGATAGAAGAATGGCTTTCTAAACAAGCGACAGAGGTACCACCATCAAAATCCAATCCACGCGAAATCCGTCCGCAACCTTTACCACCGGAGGTACAACCGTGAAACAATGGACGAATACCACTGCTCTGAAACATGTTGTTCTGCTTTTATCGTTCATCTTTCTCTCCATCTGCTTCAATGATGTCCTCGTGTCGGCAGAAGAAAATGGATCTGAAGCGAAGACTGAAAACGAAGCCGTTGGTGACATGCTAAAAGGCATAGAAGATGTAATGACAGAAAGCAAAAAGCGCAGAAAGGCACTGGAGGAATTGGTCAGAAAACCGTTGACCGAGACGCAAGAGAAATTGCTGCGCCAACTCCTTCAGCAGCCCGGGACGCTGGACGAAATATTATCCAGCGCGCCGTACTTGGCTTACCTGAAAACGGAAGTTGGAAAGGCGTATAAAGATTTTCCAACTTATGTGGAAGCGATGCCGACACCGAAACAGAAAACCGAGATGCTGTTCTCTTTGAAGAAAATGTTACCACCGAAAACAAAAGCAGAGGCACTCTCTATTAGCACAGACTACTACTTCAAATTTCGTTCACTATCGGTGAAGGAACCGGATATTCTTACTGAAACGAATACGCTTATCCAATTCCAAACCAAACACTTGATGGAACCGTTGATGGCGGTCTATCCGGCAACAGAGTTGTTTGCGCACATGTCAGAATTGACACAGATAGCAATGGTCACGAATTTAGAAGGACTGATGCACACTGAGGTCTTTCACGATGTGTGGCAGGAGCATTCAGAAAAGGACGGTTCATCAGAAGGGTTGCTGCGGTCTGCAATTACAACGCCTGCTGAATTCGCCCTCGTGCGTTCATTTTTTGAGGACACAGCAGCATTTGAAAAATGGATTCAGCCCTCTTTGGAAACAGAAGAGGAATCTGAAGGAGAAAAAAATAGATAATGTAGTGAAAGCGATAGACTGTCTTCTAACGCGTCCACGACCACGAGTATTTTGTGGACGCGTTTTTTATGGAAATACCCTTCGCTTCTATCGAAAAAGTAAACTGAGGCATTTCAGAAAAGGTTGCAATCGGATTTGAAACATGTTACGATAAGAACACAACCTCAACTTAAAAGGAGCGTTCCAAGTGAAAAAGCCTATATTTCTGATTCTTATCGGTATTGGCGTTGTGTTGCTTGTTGTCGGTGTCGCCTTTGTGGTGCCGTGGTTCGGTCGAATGATGGAGGAGATGGATCAGTTCCATGCGCAGCAAGCGGAGCATAAACGCGAATTAAGAGCGTCCGCAAACGAACCGTTGAACGAAGAACAAGAAAAACTGCTGGCACAACTGCTTGAAGTTTCACAAGAGATGGAAACATCTCAAAATGCAAACGATTTGGAAACGGTCTTGTCGAGTGAACCGTATCTCACCTATCTAAAAACGCAAGTTGGGCAGGATTACACAGATTTTCAGGCGTACATTGACGCGATGCCGACAGAAGGCATGAAAGCCGTTGCCCTCTCCAGAATTGAAGCCGTTCTCGGCACAGATAAAAACGATGAAGAATTACAGATTTGGCAGAACTACTATTTCGTTGTGCGAGAGTGGGGGACAACGGTGCAGGATCCGCTTGATAACATGAAAGAACTCAACAAACTCCAGCAGACACACCTCATAGAACCCCTTATGGCGCATAACCCAGAGGATTTGTCCTCTAAAATCCTACAGATTGGGATGTCTTCTATGTTTATGACCGATGATAACAAAGTCTTTCAAGATGTTTGGCGTGGACGCTTAGAGACGCACGGGGAACAGGAAGGATTGCTGCGGTGTGCCGTTGCATCGCCGAGTGAATTCGCGCTCATGCGTTCGTTTTTTGCGGATATGAACGCATTCCAAACATGGATACTTACACGTCCTGAACCTGAAAATTAGGAATTGAAAATGAAACTCCTTAAGCAATTGGCACCGGATGAGTCGTAGAAAAACGCTCATCAGGTGCCAGTTTGTTTGCAAAGCACGTTTTCCTTCCGTTCTTAAACCGTTCTTAAAATCCCATATCTTTCTCTCAAAGAATCACCAATCTTTTCTCTCCTTACCAGTTAAAATCTCAATCAAACCGAGATTTCTCGATTTATGCACCTTTTTCGATCCCAAATCGGATCATTAATTATAAAAGGGTAGAACATATCACTTCACGAAAATTGGTCACACAAAAACCTGATCTCTGGAAAGTGATTGAAAGAGCACCCACATAGAATTAAACATTAAACGGTTAACTATCAAAAAAGAACAAAATGGAGTTTGATATGTTAATGACTATGATTCAAAAAGAGGTTATGCATCATATTCTCAGCGTCCGATTCGTCGCGCTGCTTGTGATGTGTCTCCTACTCGTTCCGCTGACACTTACTACCAATTACCGAAATTATCGCCAGAATTTAGTGGATTACCAAGAAGCCGTTAAACTCGCAAACATTGAAGAAACTAAGATGAACCCGGGGATGCCACTGGATCCAGAACTCGAAGTTTCCAAACTCATCCTCAAACCGTCCCCTTTGAGTGTCTTCGCAAATGGATTAGCAGATGCACTGCCGAGCTATCTCGGTATAACTCGCAATGGGGTTACACAAGGGGCACCCGCCTTTGTGTCCTCTCTCTCCTATATGTTAGGGCATCTCGATTTTCTGTTCGTCGTCGGTACCGTCTTCAGTCTCCTCGCGTTGCTGTTTACATTCGATGCGGTTGCGGGGGAACGAGAAGCGGGTACCCTTCGGATTACGTTAGCCAATTCCTTGCCGCGCGACCTATTTTTATGGAGCAAATTGATTGGCGGATACGTGGTGTTTATCGTTCCGTTCTTGGTATCATTGCTGTTCGGCTTATTGGTGCTTGTCTGGCAAGGATTTCCGCTCGGAGAACCTGAAATTTTTCCGAGGGTTCTCGGTTTATCTATCATCTCGCTGCTCTACATCGGTGTATTTTTCGCAATCGGCACAGTGATTTCCACTTACTTAGACAATTCTAAAACGGCACTCATCGTTGCCTTTACTATCTGGGTGTTCGCGGTTTTGATTACGCCCCGCGTCGGGTTCCTCGCTGCCAAATTTATCGCACCAACGCAAACTTCACAGAGCGTCTATATGGAAAAAACAGCCATGCGCGATGATTTTAAGGCAGCACTCGATAAGGAACAACATAAAATGGTCATGGAAATGCCCCGCAATGAGAGAGGACACATACACATAAGCGGCGAGATGTCTAAAAAAATTACTGAACGTATGAAACCCTTTGAAGCGGAATACAGAGCGAAATTCCAGAACTATGCGAACGAATTGGATCGAAATTATAAACGTGAAATCGAACGGCAAGAACAGTTAGGGCAGATGCTCTCTCGAATCACGCCGACATCTTCCTTAATTTATATCACTACAAACCTGACACAGACCGGAAAGGGAAAAAGAAACACCTATTTTAAAACGGGTAATCGCTATTATGAGATGCTCTATACAGATTTATTCAGTAAAATTATAGATTATACGCATAGTAGGCAAAACAGACCCGTCCAAATTACACAACCACCATCTTTGGAGATAACGACTTTAGGAGAAACGCTCCGTCAATCAGCGATAGATGTGATGCTGCTCTGCTTCTTTGCAGTCATATTGACAACCGTGGCGTTTCTGAAATTCTTCCGGTCAGATATTTGAGGCGCAGTACGATCTATGCACCCTTTCTGCCTCAACATCGTATCTTTAATTATAAAAGGGCGAAATAACGTTTCAAATTTAAGGGTTTTATTTTACTGTCGTGTTTGGTATACTTTCAAATAGGAAAGTGACTCAATATTGAGAGAGCTCGTCTATTTACCGCCCGGTCTGTCTAAGCTCGGCGGAATATAATCATGGAGTATTCTGATGGAAAGAGAAAACGATGTTCAACTAATTCGTAGAATTTTATCAGGCAATGATGAGGCGTTTAGTGTTTTAGTCCGAAAGCACCAAAAGAGTATTCACGCGCTGGCGTGGCGAAAGGTCGGTGATTTTCACATCGCTGAAGAGATTACACAAGACACTTTCCTTCAGGTATACAAGAAACTCGCGCAGTTAAAGAATCCGAACCAGTTCGCGGGATGGATTTATGTGATTGCCAATCGGCTTTGCCTTAAATGGCTGGAAAAAAATAAATTGGCGATGCAATCATTAGACGACACACCTATAGAAGAAATCGAGGAAATCGCTTATACGGACTATGTATCTGAGCAACGGCAAACAGAGGTTGCCGAGGATCGTCACGAACTCGTCAAAAAACTGCTATCAAAGCTGCCGGAAAGTGAACGCACGGTGGTGACGCTCTTTTATCTTGGAGAGATGACCGCGCAGGAAATCGGGAAATTCTTAGGGGTGTCGGTCAACACAGTTAAAAGTCGACTTCGCCGGGGCCGCGAGCGTTTACAGGAACGGCAAGAAGAACTGTTGGTTAGCGAAACACTCGGAAGTATCGCCTTCCCTGCCCAAGTAACTGAGCGTATCATGCAAGAAGTCGCCGATATGAAACCGATACCGCCTCCGGTCGGCAAACCTTTGCTACCGTGGGCGGCTCTTGGAACTGCTGCTGTCCTTGTCATATTGCTGCTCGGTGCAAGCAACCAATACCTTGCGCGTTTTCAGAAGCCGTACAGTTTTGAAGCACAATCTGAACCGACTATTGAAATTATTGACACGCCTATTGTTCTTGATATTGTGGCGAAACCAGCGGTGCGAAATCAAGTGGGTCGCGCTGCCTCCGTCGGTAAAAACAGCGGTACCGGCACACAAGTCTCTACAACGACGACAGCATCTGTTACACTGGAAGATTCGGCTAAGTTTTCGACTTCGCAGTGGACACACGGCAGCGCGCCGCCAGGGGGGCACGTCCTTGACATCTTCGCTACATCCGAAGGGACCGTCTATGCCGTCGCCCCGATAGGCATATACAGATTAAGAACAGACGCGACCGCGTGGACACGTATCAACACGGATATTCCAATCGGCAAATCACTAATGCCGATGGCAGAACATGGTGGTATTCTTTACATAGTATCTACCGATGAAATATTTGCTTCAGGTGATAGCGGTGAAACGTGGCGGACAATGGGTCCCAGGCCCAAGGGACACGCTGTTGGTTTCATCATCATGGATGAAGTAGGGGCGAGGTCACCTCGTTCCTACACGATGTATCTTGCCTTTAGAGATGAAGGGATTTATCGATCTACTGACGGTGGGACACAATGGAACTTATTTAATGACGGATTGGCAAACAAAACGATTTCCACAGTCGCTGCTGTTGGAAAAACAGTATTTGCTGGCACAGCGCGCGGGCTCTATCGTCTCAGTTCAGGCACTTGGCAAAAATTACCGGTGGAGACATCAAGAGCCATTTACGCCTTGGCGGTGTCTGAGAATAATCTCTATATTGGGACGGGGCCCGAGCTATTGGGATTCACGCCAATAACGATAGAACAAGAAGTGCCAAAGAATGAGTCGCATACCCTCAAAATTTTCCATTCGGCTGACTTCGGAGCGTCGTGGACACAAATAACACCGAGTTATAAATCTGACGATTCGGTGATACCATCTGGTATAAATATATGGGCGGCTGGTGAAACGCTCTTTGTATCGAGTGCTGAGCATCAATATTGTTCAACAGATCATGGACAAACCTGGACAGAATCTATAGGAGATTCCGACCTACTTATGACCAATAGGCTTCCAACTGTAACGGTGAACGAGAACACATTTTACAAAGCTGGACCATTCGGTATCTATCGCTCAACTGATGGCGGGAAATCGTGGCCCCTACTGATAGATGGGATGGTGGGAACCAGGCTAAAGGATTTGGTTGCGTTCAACAACAAATTATACGCACATAATGGTTATGCGGTGTATCAATCAACTGACGAAGGTGTGTCTTGGAAAAAACTCTCAATTTCCGAGGCGACTTTTGGGAAAGTGATTACGATTACACATACAATTACACCTGAATTATCAAAACCGGAAAGCGCGCGTATCTCCCACTCCTTCAATTCAAAATTGGTAGTTGATGGCAATAATCTTTATCTTATTTCACCTGAAGATGACAACTTGCAAATTTTCCGCGTATCTACAGATGGCAATATACGCATTCCCGTTCAAAGCATACCCGTTTCTGATAATAAAGCATTATCTCGTAATTTACGAGCAGATAGCGAGGCAGCAAGAGGGATTGACTCATCTGAGGGTTCTGAAACAGAGCATCACGCAATCGTCCCAATCGTTCCACCGCCTATACGTGGAGAGGAAGCGAGAACCAGACTGATCGTAGTCCGTAACGATGTATTCTACGCTGAGCACAGACGGACGCTTTTTAAATGGAGACTTGGCGAATCGAAATGGACAAACACAGGATTAACAGACATGAGCCAAGAGTCTTATGACAACGACAGCCAGGATATCAAATTAGCGGTTTCGAGAGAAACCGTCTATGTCGGCAAACGCGATGGTAAACTGTTTCAGTCGCTTGATGAAGGGAGCAGCTGGAGAGATGTTACGCCGAGTCTACCGCTTCACTTTGCCCGTTTCAAAGAGATAACCTTTGTCGGTTCAACAGTTTATGTCGCAACTGACGGAGGTGTCTTGAGTTCCGAAACCGGTGAACACTGGCGCGTGCTAACCGATAGTACGGGTACACGTCCGATTATAGACAGATTTGCTGTGGAGGGTCCTACAGTTTATGGTGCTGGCAATGTTGGAGTCTATCGCTTGGATACCGGTAAGCAATGGAAACAAATTTCTTCAGAAGCACTCGGTGAAACTGTCGCGCTCGCCGTCATTAACGATAAACTCTATAGTGCTATCAAAGATCAAGGGATATTTCACATCTCGCTTGCCGAAGAATAACCGATATAGATGTTGACAGACGTTCTGAACACCGTACAGAGCGTTCGGATGTTCATTGCGGCTCCTACTCCCTCTAAAAGAGAAGTGTTAAGACTCGGATTCAGGCAACATATATATAGCTCATTGTTCGCGTTCCCACTGTTCCCGCGGTGGGAACGTTTTTTATTGGGGGTTAATGTGCTAATTTTTCATTAAAATTCATTTTTTTCGATTATGCACCCTTTCCAATCTAAAAATGTGTCACATAATATAAAGGAATAATATAAAATAATGTTTCAAGTTAGGAAACTTCAATTTCGTATTCTCTTTGGAAAGAAGCACGAGGAAGCAAAATAGTTATACCCAAGCTTGAGACGATGAAATTAGCAATCCAATACTCCGGAATCTTCGATATTTTACATCTCTGGCTACCGAACAACGGAGAATTTAAAGGCATCCCAATTTATTTGTCCATCATGGAGGTATCTTATGTTACAAGATGATGTCCAATTGATTCGCAGAACTTTATCAGGTGATGAATCTGCATTTGGCCCCTTAGTCCAGAAGCACCAAAAGGGTGTTCACGCGCTTATCTGGCGGAAAATTGGGGATTTTCATTATGCTGAAGAACTTACCCAAGATACTTTCCTGCAAGCGTACAAAAAACTCGGGACATTGAAGGATCACAACCATTTTTCTGGGTGGCTCTATGTCATCGCCAATCGGCTTTCCATTAATTGGATCCGAAGGCAGAAACGGACGATGCAATCGTTAGAGGCCACTCCGGTCCAAAAGGTTGAGGAATCCTCTTATAAACATTATATGTTTAATCAACGCGAGACAGGAGCTGCGGAGCAACGCTCTGAAACCGTCAAGAACATTCTTAAAAAACTGCCAGAGAGTGAGCGAACGGTGGTAACGCTCTATTATCTCGGCGAGATGACAGCGAAAGAGATTGGCAACTTCTTAGGTGTATCCATAAACACAGTTAAGAGTCGGCTTCGCCGTGGACGGGAGCGTCTACAAGAGGCAGAATCCTTAGTCCATGAAGTACTCGGCAGGGTACAATTACCCGCCGATCTGACAGAACGCATTATGCGACAAGTCGCCGATATTAATCCGATAGTGCCTCCGGCTGGAAAGCCATTGTTACCGTGGGCAGCTTTGGGTACAGCGACAGTTTTGGTGCTGTTGATGTTAGGGACGAGTTATCAGTATCTGGCACGCTTTCAGCAGCCCTATAGTTTTGAAGCACAATCTGAACCCACGGTTGAAATCGTTGAGGCACCTATAGTTATTGACACACAAGCGAAACGGGATTTACGGAACCAAGCGGGACGTTTCGATGCAATGGGTAAAAACCCCGGTGCCGGTCCGCAAGTTTCAGAACCTGTTCTGCTTGCGGCAGCGCAGATAGAAAAGGAGACGCGGCCATCAGCAAAGCAGCAATGGATACAAGCGAGTGGTCCAGAAGAAGAGCGTTCAGTATCAGATTTATTGGTAAGTTCTTCGGGAGATGTCTATGCGACTTCAAAAATCGGTATCTACAGATTAGCACCCGATGCTCCGGCGTGGACACCCGTGAGCCCAACTCCACCAGAAGCATCTGTAGATAACCACGGAATACGGATGGCAGAAGGAAACGATACCTTCTATCTTGTTTTTCCGAATGGCGTGTTCGCTTCAAAAGATAGAGGCGAGACCTGGATAAAACTTGGCGAGCGTCCGAAGGGAGTTGCTGTTGGCATGGTGGTAACAGATGATGCATTATACCTCGCACTTCGAGATGAAGGCATTTTCCGGTCCACAGATGCTGGTAAACAGTGGACACCCCTTAACTACGAAATAGAAGACAGCCGTATTGGTGCAATAGCTGCCGTTGAAAACAGAGTGTTTATCGGGACAAACAAGGGACTCTATCGTTTGCATTCAGAGACGTGGGTAAAATTACCGGTTACCACGAAAATGGTTCACTCTTTATCTGTCTCCGGAAATAATCTCTATGTCGGGACAGGACGCGACCTTTCTCAATTAGACACCCCTGAAGGAAAGCGGGCGCAATTGGAAGAGCTTATGAACAGCATCAATTCCGATGTCCGGAGGTGGGAGGTTTTCTACTCAACCGATTTGGGTGATTCATGGACCGATATAACGCCAACAAGCGAATCAAACATGATGAAAATCTCGTCGGGTGTTAAAGTTTTGGCAGCCGGACAGAGTATTCTGATATTAGGAATGGCAAGTTTCCACTCAACCGACGGTGGAAAAACGTGGACAGAATTGGGGCGGGATGCAATGACGTTGGCGGGTCGAATTCCTGCAGTAGCAGTGAATGAAAAAACCTTCCTCAAGGCCGATGTCCCTGGGCTGATACGCTCAACCGATGGCGGCAAATCGTGGCATTCATTGACGAATGGGATAATCAGCACTTCAATACGCAACTTAGTAGGACTGAAAAATGAGTTTTACACAAGTACATCCAAGGGTATTGCAAAATCGGCTGATGGCGGTGCGTCTTGGAAAAATCTTGACGTGAATTCCGGTGAACTCACCCTGAAACCAGCAGAGAAACCTGACAGTCTGATTTTCCACAAATTAGCAATCGCTGATGGTGTACTTTATGGATCTGCAGCGACTTTAGTCCCTGCGCATAAATTGCATATTTACCGTCTCTCGGTGAATCGAAACGGGTTCGTCTCTATCCAAGGGGTCCCCGCTCTTGCAGCCGCGCCTTCCGCCATGAATATAGTAGATTGGGCAGATAAAACGACCCTTCGCGAAAACTATCCAAGCGCGTTTGCAGTCAGTGGTGAGACGTTCTATGCGGAATACATGCGGCAGCTGCTCCGGTGGAAACGCGGAGAGTCGGAATGGTTTAATACTGGACTCATAGATACAGACGAATCCTTAAACAATAAGGGTGACGGTCCGAGGGAGCTTAAACTTGCTGTTTCTGATGAAACCGTCTATGCAGGAAAACGTGATGGTCACCTTTTTCAATCGCTCGACAGGGGTGATACATGGAAAAACGTGACACCAAACCTACCCTTACGTTTTGAGCGTTTCAACGATATAACCTTCGCGGGTTCAACAGTGTACGTCGCTACTGACGCGGGGGTGTTGACATCAGAAGCCGGTGAACGTTGGCACATAATCACGGATACGGAGGGAACACGTACGATCATCAACCAAATAACTGTAGATAACAGGGTCGTTTATGGTGCAAGTGACGAAACAGCCTATCGCTTGAATCATCGCAACAAATGGGAAAAGATCACGCCAGAAGTGCCAGATAGTGTTACCGCTCTCGTGGCTAATAACGATAGACTTTATATCACCACTGAACATCGAGGGATGTTCCACATCTCTTTTGAGAAAGGAGAGTAGGAAATGGGACTCGGCGTAGACGTGATGATGTTAATTTTCGTGTTCCGAAGCAATTAAGTATCTGGTTTCCACCCGAAAGTTCGCTCGACTTTATACAGGAAATAAACATGTCAACAATTTTACGTGTAACGTTTTTCACACTTTCCGTTTTTTTTATACTTGGCTCCTCAGCTATCTCTGACGATCAGGCGAGCAGTAAAGACGCTGAAGAAGCTGCACGTCAATTAATAAGGCGTTCAGAAGTGTTCGCGGAACTGCGTCGAATGTTCCCAAACCCAATCTTAGATGAGGACTTCAAAACCCTAAAACAGGTGACCCGTTCTAAAGTCTATTTGGATTATCTGAAGTCTGAATTCCCTACAGATGAACCATTTGAGACACTTGAGGCGTTTATTAATGTCGCACCGCCTCCTGTCGAAAAATACCGAGATTTTTTAAATAAACACTTTGAAAACGTAACTGAGGCGGATTTTTTAGGTATTCATCAGTTGACGCTGCTTGAACGGCGTGCAAATATGATGTTGCTGGCTTCACATGAGACAGGGAATGCCAAGTACCGTCGCGCATCGTCGCAACTATCGGCATTCAAGCTTCTGCCGGACCATTTAAGGCGAAAACTTGAAACAATTGATCCTACCACTATTTGGTCATTCCGTCTCAAGCGAGACCACGCAAGACTTTTGTGGGAGTCGCGGTTTCGAGAAGCAGATGGAACAGAACAGAGGAGGTTCATAGATTTTAGAATGCAATTTGCGTTAGAAACTGAGAAGGCAGACACGGATTGGATACAAGCGAAATTTGAAACCTATGGACAAAATGAAGGGTTATTATGGATTGCCGTTGAAAACCCAATTCTCATCGGAGAAATTATCGCAAATTTTCCGCCGCCGCGGACAGAACTATTTTTAACTTGGGTTGAACAAACGTTTATTTTCAAACTGTTAAGCTTAGATTATACAAAGTAAGGGGTGACATCTTATGTGGAAAGGTTTTCTAATTCTTGGATTACTCCTCACAGTGGTAGCCGGGTACCTCTTTTGGGCAAGCCATCGCGAACAGAATATGCAGCAGGTCGTGCCGGGTTCCGCTACTGTTGAAGAACGTACAATAGGTGATAGTCCGGAAATCCGTACTAAAAAGATAGAGACCGATGTTCAAAAAACTCAAGAACTCAGCCAACCGTTGGATCCCGATAGCACATCAGAACCAGAAATGACGGATCGGGATAAAAAAATAGCAGCACTTGAGAAGACCCCCGAGTATGCAGCTTTTTTAGAAAAGAAATCGGGTAGTTTGTATGATCTGCTTGACTTTTATGCGTCCCACGGAATAGAGGTTGACAAAAACGCTTACCATGTGTTATTTGACAGGATTTTTAAAGAGAACTTTCCGGGTGAGACCCCAGCATCTGTTGAACCGAAGCTGCGACAAAAGTTGATTAATCGCCTCAGCGCAAGCGATACAGATGACGATTTGTACGTGGTGATGGATTTTATCGTGGACGAAAAGCATAGCGCTTGGGGCAGCTTGCATTTTGAAACTGATAGCGTTGCCTACTCTAATTGGGTAATGGGGGTTCTAAATAATCACCAGTCAACCGCAGCCGAGCCTGTTATCGTAGAAACAGTGCCAAATATTTTACCTACGGAGGGCGGATCTTCTAATGCGCGTTCATTGGACGATATTGGCGCGACCTCCTCAGAACAACGCCCTATTCCAAGCACAGAGCCACCTGTTCTTGAGGCAGGCGATGTACTTACCGAAAGTGGCACCGACATTGACGCAGAATTCCGAGAACTGATCGAATCAACGCTCTCGGAAGCACCGAAATTGCCCACTTCGGTTGAATTTGAAAAGCGTCTTCGTGAAAGTTTTTCGCCAAATCGATTTAACGCCGCAATGCAAACCTTGAATCGTTACGGACTCAAAGATGGACTTCGTAGACTTAAAGCATCAGACCCAGAGGTTGGGAAACACTTTGAACGCTTCATACAAGCGGAGCAGGAGAATTAAGGATGGAAGGGATACGGCTTTTCAACAGAGGTTGTCCCCCATCGTGAGTTTCACTGCCTACGTCTGATTATTAAGAGTCTTTCTGAAAGGGGTGCCCCTTTTCTGATTGAGTTCACTAAAAAAAGAAAATTGTCCAAACTTTAATCAACCGAGGTCAAAACAATTATGAAATTAAAATTAATCCCTTTTCTGTTTGCGTTCATGGTGCCTCTTTCCGTCCTCTCGCAAACAGGTGACATTCAAGGGACTGTCTATCAACGAAGCACGGAGACTCCTTTGGCAAGTGCTGACGTGCATATTACCGAAACAGGACAGACGCAAAAAACTGATGAAAACGGTGTCTTTCAATTCACAGAACTCGCCGAAGGCACCTACACTTTTATTGTTACTCACTCGTTTGAACCGCAACCTACAGAAATCTCCGTTACGATCAGCAGCGGTGATACCACCGAAATCAAAATATACTTAGGCGAGGCAGTTAAATTAGAAACAATTGTTGTAGAAGGGAAACGCCTACCCCCCACGATCAGTCGCACGGAGATTCGTGGGAGTGAACTGCTACGTATTCCCGGTGCTGCCAACGATGCGCTCAAGGGTCTGACGACGCTTCCGAGCATCGGTATTCCAAATGATTACTTCGGGGTCCTGTATATCCGTGGCAGTGAGCCGGGATCAAATTTGTATTATCTCGACCGAACACCACTCGGCTATCCGTTCCACTGGGGCGGCTTACTGTCAACGATCAGCTCAGAAACGATTGAAACAATTGGCATCTACCCAGGCGGATACGGCGCGGAATTCGGGTTGGATTCGCAATCTGTGCTTGACATCCGAGCACGGGATAGTCTTGACGAACGGTTGAATGGAAAATTTAATCTCAATATATTTTATTCTGAGGGATTGCTTGAAGGGAAAATAGGCAAAAATGGGTATATTTCTGTCTCAGGACGGCGGAGTTACTATGATCTCATCGCCGGACCGCTTTATGAAAGCCAGACAGGTAACACACAACAGTTTCCTTTCTCTTCTGATTATCAATTCAAATTTGCTTATCCGATCACCGAACGTCACTATCTAACAATTAATGCCTTCGCTGCGACCGACCATTTTCATTTTGAAGCAGAAGAACCAGACGATGAAGTAGACATTGCCCCAATTGACTTTACTACCTTTTTTAATAACGGTTTCAACGGACAGGGTATCCATCTCCGTTCAAACTTCACCGACGATCTCACATCCTATTTGTCCTTTACCCGCTCATTCAATTATCTTGATATAGACGCAGATATCATTTCCTCAGAGACTATCGTTACAGATGAACAGGGTGAACTCATCGCTGAATCTAAAGATTTCATTAAGTATAACGTAAAGGTTAACGTCCCCGTCTATACCCTCCGCGAAGACGTGTCCTACAAACTAACGCCTACACTCCAACTTGAACCCGGGTTTCTCCTGGCGTTCAGTCCGGCAAACAGTACGGAGCATGCCAGTTTTCCGGCATTTGAAGAAGAAGTGCCAGATGACGAGACGGTGAGCGAACTGCTTGAAACAGATCCAACAAAAGTAAGATTTGATGATGATGGAAATGCCCGGATACGCAGTACGAAAACAAGAGATTACGAATTCGGACACGATTTACAACGTGCTGAAGGTTATCTCCAAACACGATACGACCCGCTGCCAATGCTTTCAGTTGCTTTAGGGGTTCGGCTTGATTACTTAGATGTGATAGAGCAGCTTTCGGTTCAACCGCGTGGGAGTATTAGTATCAAACTCCCGATCGGTTCTAACCTCCGGTTTGCTTACGGGCACTACGAGCAGAGTCCGCAACTTTCTCAGCTCCTATCAGAGGATGGGAATCCTGCTTTGAAATCGAGTCTTGCACGTCACTATATCATGGAGTTGGAACATGAACTCTCCTCTCAAACAGAATTTAGGTTCGCTACTTATTACAAAGATACCCGAAACTTGATAACCGAGGATGACGTATCCAATTTCCTCAATCAAGGGACTGCTATTGTCGGTGGGATAGAGGCGTTTCTACGGCATCGGATTCCAGATAAGTTCTTTGGCTGGATTTCCTATGCCTACACGCACGCAGAGCGACGAGAAAATCCTGATGTTGTGTACCAACCGTATCTTTTTGATAACACACATATCGTTAGCATTGTGGCAAACTATAACTTCAATCCCGATTTCGAGATTGGTGCGAAGTGGCAGTACCTAAGCGGAACATCCGAGGCACCAATTAGTACATTGATTCTTATTCAAGACCCTGTGACGCGCGGGTTAAATCCACTCTTCGCAGGTCTCGACCGGGCTTTGAGTGCCGAACTGACACCCTATCACAAATTAGATTTACGCATCAGCCATAAATGGAACATTCGGGGTGTGAAGATCGGAGGATTTATCGAAGTGCTGAATGTCTACAATCGTAAAAATACGATCAAGTTTATACTTGAAGAAGGGACATTTGAGGTTCAGGGTGAGGAACTTGAAATTGAAGAGCGGGAAGTTGGGGAAGGCAGTCAACTTCCGTTGCTGCCGTATTTTGGATTGACGCTTGAATTTTGATTTTAATTGATTTTTTTCATAGCCTTCAGATTAAATAAATCCTGTAGGCTATTTTTATTGGAGCAAAGAAATGGATACCAACAACACACATTCCCCCAACACAGCATCAGAATCTCGCCCGTCTGCGCTAAAGACGCTGCGCCATTTTTTCTTTGTCGCGTGGCGCGCCAGCCGATTCGGCGCAATCGCGCAAGCACTCCTAACACTTGTACACGGGTGTATTCCGATAGGGATCCTCTGGGCAAGCCGGGAACTGGTGAACCTCATCGCCGCTTTTCTCGATCAGGAAGCAGATTTAAGCTTAGAAACCGCAGCACCATGGGTGGCAGCACTTGTGCTTTTGGCAATGTTCAGAAATATAGCAGGCACTTGTGATGGCTATCTGCAATGGAAGATGAAAAACCTTATCGGACTCCACCAGCAGGGTGCCTTACTTGAGGCAATAACGCATATCGACTTTGCCGTTTTTGATCAACCGCAGACGTACGATCTGATACAACGCGCGCGACAGGCACTGGGGCATCGGCTCACGAACCTGCTGCGATTTATAACGGAGATTGGGCAACTCTGCGTGACATTGGCAGGGTACGGGGTCCTCCTATGGATAGCGGATCCACTGCTGGTACTCGTAGTCGTGTTACCCGCGCTACCCTCCGCTTGGATTAAAGTTAGAGCAGCCGAAGAAAGATACAGCCACGATTACGCAGCGACACCTGTACGGCGTATGATGGATTATATGCTGAGTTTATTGCTCGGCACTTCCTCCGGACAGGAAGTGCGACTCTACGGTCTTTTCAATCTGCTTTTCGGACGCTGGCGAACGAACCACCAAAAATGGAAGGAAGAATCGCTTGCAAAGATCTGGACGGAAGCGAGAGCCTCTATCGGTACAACTATCGCTGAAATGATTGCTTATGCAGTCGCGATTGGCATCCTCGCTGCACGTATTGTGGACGGCAACCTCACGCTTGGAGATTATGTGGTTCTTACCGGTGCCGCTGCGTTCTTCCAGGGAGATTTGGAGGGATTGCTTAGACAAATACAAAAAATACTTGAAGACGTACCCTTGTTGCGTGATTTGCATCTCCTCTTAGAACGCGGAAAAACCGCGCGTACGCAGTCAGGAACCGAGATATTCCCGCAGCCCCTACAGCATGGCGTAGAGGTCCGCAATTTACGCTTCAACTATCCGGGAGCGACCAACGATGTGTTACAAGACATAAACTTTCATGTGCATCCCGGCGAGATCATTAGCATCGTAGGGGTTAACGGTGCCGGCAAATCGACACTTATTAAACTACTGCTCGGATTATACCAGCCCAATGATGGCACAATCCGCTATGATGAGAAAAATATCGCCGCAATTGCCCCGGAACAGATAGCCCTTAACTGTGCCGCCGTTTTCCAAGACTTTGCGAGATTCCGCAGACCTGTGCGTGAGGAATTGGTGCCAGGGCCCCCGAACCTCCACATTGACGACGCGGCACTCAGGCGCGTCATCAATGCGGTTGGCATCGAGGAACGTTTTCAAACCTTGCCGCGCGGCTTGGATACATTCTTGGACCCTTCACTCGGCGAAGAAGGTGAAGGTGCAGAGTTATCTGGTGGTGAATGGCAAAAAGTCGCACTTGCGCGGGCTTTGGTCAGGAATCCGCAAGTTCTCGTCCTTGACGAACCGACTGCAGCGTTGGACCCACAAGCCGAAGTCGAACTCTATCAACGTTTTGTTGAACTTGCGGCGGGACGGATGACATTCCTGATTTCACACCGAATCGGCTCCGCGCGTCTCGCTGATCGGATCTTGGTGTTAGATGAAGGACGTATTGTTGAAGACGGCACACACGAGGCATTACTTGCCCAAAATGGACTCTACGCCAGATTTTTTCAAGCACAAGCACACTGGTATCAATAGGAATCGCTCACAAAAATGGAACCGCCTGTCTTGACCGAACCGCAAGGAATAATTAATCAGGATAATTCCAAAAACCGAGTTCGGAATGGAATGGAGAACGGCTCTACGGAAGTGGATAGCAAATACCAATTCGACTTGACCGAACCGCAAGGAATAATTAAAAAATGCGAAACGTTAATGGAAAATGGAAGACATGGAGATCGGCTGCGAAAGAGAGTATCATCGCATACTTCCGGACTTTTGTGATTGTCTGGCGGAGTGGCGCGCTCTCACTTTTAGGGATGATGTTTTTCACACTCTCCCTCGGCGTTCTACCTGTAGGTGAGTTTTTCGTGACGGAATACCTGGTCAATGCAATCACCGCTGCTATAGGCGATGCTAACTGGTGGCAGCAGGTTGTTCCCTGGTTGCTTGGTCTGCTCGGTCTACACATCTATAGTACGCTTGCAGACCAATTGCGAGAACCCTTACGTCTCAACGTCCGAGAAAACATCGAAATTTGGATTAGTGAGGGTATCGCACGGAAATCCAATACAATAGAGTTGGTCGAGTTCCAAACGCCAGAATTCCAAAACGCGCTTGCCCGCGCGCGCACGATGTCCGGTGACGAACTTGAAGAAATTGTCTGGTGGATTGTTGACAGCATCCAACAATTAATCAGCGTCACCGCGCTCGGTATCGTGCTGTGGAGCCTCCATCCGTTATTAGCACTGTTGCCTATGGTGACCGGTATAGCGTCTTGGTGGAGTGGTTCACGCTTTGCCGTTGATGTTTACAGCCTTGATGTCGAACAGACCCCACAGCGACGGGAGCGAGATGCGTTAGAAGGTATTCTAACGGATCGCGGCGCAGGTAAGGAAATACGGTTATACCAAGCACAGGACCTCTGGATAAGACGCTGGCGGAAGTTATGGAGAGAACTTATACAAGAACAACAGACAATTGAACGGCGTAAATTTTGGGCGCATCTTGCGATTGGTATCTCACGCGCCTTGTTGTACGCGTGTTCGCTTATACTTTTACTGCTTGCGGTCTTTCGTGGAGGACTTACTGTCGGTAGGTATATCGCTGCAATCAACGCCATCGTCAACTTAGATGGCATCTGGGACAGCGTCGCCGGTTACTTCCTATTGATTGCGGACGATATGCGCCGTTTGTCAGGAGATTTGTATGCGTTTTTGGATCGTGATACCAAAATAGTAAGTAAAGTGCCTTCAACACCTCAGAAAACACCCAATCTGACAGCCTCACAAGAACCTTCACATCTTAACCAAGAACTCGACTCGGACAGTTTTTTGAAAGGCACGAGTTCTTGGTTAAAGGTAGAAGATGTTTCGTTTTTCTATCCAAATGCGCAAGAACCGGTGCTTCGTCAGGTAAATCTAACGTTGAATAAGGGGGAGCGAGTGGCACTCGTTGGACCCAACGGTGCGGGGAAATCTACATTGGCACGCCTGCTGCTTGGGCTTTACCGACCCCACACAGGCGTAATTCATGTCGGAGATATACCTTTAAACGAAGAAGAGCGTCAGCAGTGGCTAACACATTGTAGTGCGGTGTTTCAAGATTTCACGTGCTATCACTTGACGGCACGCGAGAATATTATCTTTGGAGACTTAGAACATCCTGAACGTATGGAAACGGCATCAACCGCGGGTGGGGCAGCGTCGGTTATTAATGGGCTTGGCGCAGGTTACGAAACGATACTCGGTCCCACTTTTGGAGGACGCGATCTCTCTGGCGGCGAGTGGCAGCGCATCGCAACGGCGCGGGGTTTTATGCGCGAAACACCATGGTTGGTTGTCCTCGATGAACCGACTGCAGCACTCGACCCGTTAGCCGAACAAGCGATCTATGAACGATTTATTCGACGAAGCAGCGGACGCACATCACTTATAATTTCGCATCGTTTGTCTTCAGTCCGCACCTGTGATCGCATCCTTGTCCTTGATAACGGCACAATTGTTGAAGACGGGGACCATGAAACCTTATTGGCAAATGATGGACTCTATGCGCAGTTCTTCAGAGCACAAGCACAGTGGTATGTTTGAGGATATTTTTTTTACAAAACTATCAAGACAATTTTATACCAAAACAACTTGTCCCTATTCATCCAACCTGATACTTTAAACTCAACATGCATTGCAAGGAGGAGCGGAGAATTGAAATTATACGAAGGATTTTCAACCGGACTTGCGGTTATTCTCCAAGAAAAATTGCGATCGGCACTCACAATGCTCGGTATCGTCATTGGTATCGCTGCTGTGCTGGCAATGCTCGCTATTGGTGATGGTGCGAAACGCATCGTCATGCAAGAGTTTGAAAAGTACGGCAGTCATTTTACGGTCTCTCGGAATCCCTGGATCTGGCGCGGCGACCGAGTTTTTCCAAACCGTAGCGGTGAACACCTGAAATACGAAGATGTTTTGGCGATTGAAGCCGAATGCCCTGCTGTTGAATCTGTGATACCAAGTATCGCTGATGAAGTGCTGGCGCAGTCTGAAGATGGCGCAACAAAATGGACGGAGTATGATGGTGTCAATTCTTATTTTCCTATAGGAATGCAGTGGCAGATTCAACACGGACGTTTCTTTTCCGAGGGGGAATTCAATCATCGACGAAAAGTCTGTATACTCGGCACGGAGGTCGCAACAGAACTGTTTGGAAATCAGAACCCGATCGGCAAGGAAATTAAACTTTCACTACAAGGCGGAAGACCTGACCGTTTTATCGTCTTAGGCGTTATGGCGAAACGCGGCACAAGCCTTCAATACGGATTCAGTTGGGACGATATTGTGTTCATACCTTTGACAACCGCGCAAGACAGATTTAAAGGGACACACCGTATCAATTATATTAGCGTCAGAGCAATAGATGCCGATTCCATCGAAAAAGCTGCTGAGGAAGTAAGAGCCGTTTTAAGAAAACGTCATCGGAATCAAGACAATTTTCTTGATATTAATTTTCATACCGCAGCTGTAAAGGAACTCAATAAAATCAGTCGCATTATTAAAATTATGCTGAGCAGTATTGCTGGATTTTCATTGTTTGTTGGAAGTATTGGCATTATGAACATGATGCTGGTTTCAGTGAACCAGCGTACACGAGAAATTGGTATCCGTCGCGCCATTGGAGCCAAACGACGTGATATTCTCTTACAGTTTCTGATTGAAGCGGCTGTGATGTGCGGTATCGGGGGTTTATTGGGTATTGGACTTGGCATCGGGATTGGATATGCCTGTTCAAACATCGCCGTCAAAATCGTTAAGGTTGTTCCGCAATGGCCAGTTGTTATCTCACCACAGTGGATGGCAGTTTCTGTTGGCATTTCCACTTGTATCGGTATCCTCTTCGGACTCTATCCAGCGGTAAGAGCGTCCCAAATTTCGCCAATTGAGGCATTGAGAACAGAATGATACCGAAGACTTCATACCGTTTATTGAACGGAGTGCCGGACGTACCTCCCTCGGTGTTAATCTCACACCGTCTCTCCTCGGTGCACACTTGCGATTGAATCGTTGTAATTGATAACGGAACGATTGTCAAGATTTGAAGATATTTTCTTTTTATACGATTTTTTGTGGAATTGTGTAAGTTTTTATTCTCAAGTCGCGTCACTATATACCAAATAAGGCACTCTCTTTTTCGAGGCGTTTGATGAGAAATAACAATGCTGAACTGATTCAACGTACCCTTGAAGGCGATGATGCTGCTTTTGCATGCTTGGTTAAGAAGTACCAGAAGCGGGTTCACGCACTTGCATGGCGGAAGATAGGGGATTTCCATATCGCTGAAGATATTACGCAGGAGACGTTTCTACAAGTCTATCGGAAATTAGCGACGCTGAAAGATCCGAATCAGTTTCCGGGGTGGCTTTATGTCATCGCCAATCGCCGCTGCCTCGCGTGGCTCCGAAAGAAACGGATCCAGACGGAACAATTGGAGGAAGTGGATATAACAATGACTGAGAGTACTTCATACTCCAGACACGTCGCTGCAGAGCAGTCAGAAAATGCAACCGAAACTAAACGTGAACTGGTTAAAAACTTATTGGCGAAGTTGAAGGAAAGCGATCGCACCGTTCTGACGCTCTACTACTTCGGTGAAATGACCTACGCGGAGATAAGTGAGTTTTTAGGCGTATCCGTCAATACCGTCGCGACGCGTGTTCACCGTGCCCGAGAACGCTTAAAGCAGTACGAACCCCTGATTCAAGAGGCACTCGGCAGTTTCCAACTGTCTCCGACTTTAACAGAGAACATTATGCGCGAAATTCCGCGTATCAAACCCTTACCACCTACCGGCAGCAACCCACCGGTCATTCCATGGGCAATCGCGACTTCAACTGTTATTCTCGTTGTGATGATGCTCGGCATCAGCAACCAATACTTAGCACGTTTCCAGCAGCCCTACAGTTTTGATGCCACATCTGAAATGACAGTCGAGATTATTGACACCGCTATTGTCCTTGATATCACATCAAAGCCTGATGTGCGAAATCAGGTTGGGGCGGCTGCTATCGCTGGTGAAGGTGGTACTGACGGATCGCAGACTTCTAAGACGCTTTTGGGGACCGCTATAGAACAAAATTTCGCTTTTTTTCGAAGGCAAACGGATCCAATAACAATCGGGAAGTCGATGACATGGGTGCATGGAGGCGATAAATGGGACCCCTCAATGGCAATAGTCCGGACAGAATTCAACGGTGGAATCACATACAGCTCAAAAGAATACGCCGGTCCCCAAACAATACCAGAACTGATGAACGTATTCGATGAAATTTACGACCTTAAGCACTCAGACACGACAGTGACTGTATTTTCAAGGGAAAGTATCGCTGAAATCAATCCGCACGAGGTGTGGGGGTTACACGCGTGGCAGGAATTGCTTTCAAAGAAAGGTATCTCCAGTCAATTCACGCTTACAGAGATAGATGCACGATATCCCCGAAATACATGGCTTCAACGCCTTTTAGAGAGAAGCATCATTATAGAAAACCTCGCGGATTATTTTTTTATTATGGCACACCGGTATCAGTTGGCATTTTTGGAGGACAATCCGTATCTCTGGGAAACCGAAATTCAGGATGTCTCATTGACAAAAGCATGGGAAGCCTATAAAACCGAGAGTGTGTCATTGACAAAGGCATGGGAAGCCTATAAAACCGTCTATATTGATGAGTTGATAAGATACTATACCGAGCGTCGGAAATCCAGAGATTAATATTCTGTCCAGTTTAAAGCCGTAGGTACGTCGAGTTGGTCTACCTTTACTCTCACGAACTTGTTGGGCTTCTCTTCGCTCAACCTGGGGAACACCGTTTTTGCTCGGGGTATTTGCTCGGGGTATTTGATAGGGTATTCCTGCGGATTTCTGTGGATCTCTGCGGATTTCTGCGGATTTCTTCTAAGCAAAAACACCTACAAACCGTAATTTTGGTGTGGACATTCCACTATTTTCAACTTATATGAGGGAAAATAACGGAAATATTATTGTTTGACAAATGCTCTGGAAACAGAGGAAAGGATACACAAATGAAAGCAGTCCTGACAGTGGCAATAGTGCTAAGTATTCTATTAACTTCTGCTTATGCAGATACACCCACAGAAAAGTCGAATGAAGACTCTCCTACCAAACAAAACAAGAAAAACATAGAACTTTGCACGCAAAATTTAGTTACGATTGGCAAAGCACTTCAAACCTACCGAAAAGAGCACGGGAAACTTCCACTGTGGCTTTCAACTATGCATGGTAAATACCTGGCGGACGAAAACAATCTTCTCTGTCCCGCAGATGAAAATGGTGGTAAGCCAAGTTATTACCGTAGGACTGATCCGGAATTGCCCGTAAGTTACGACTACGCACAGTTCGATGCCGGTTTTCAGGAATTGACAGCCGAGAAACACTATATTTATGGTGATGTCATACCGATAGTCCGTTGCGGGCATCACGCGAATGAAGATTTTACGTGTTTAAACTTAAATCTCTCTGCTGACATTTATCGGTCAACCGCTGCTTGGGCAATATACGAACCAGAGGCGATGTATGGAGGTTTTGAAAAAGCAATTGCGACGCTTGAAGTCAAACTGCAGAACACTCCAGATGATAAACGGATCTTCGAGTTGTATCCTGCACTCGTCCGTCTCTACGTCAAAACCGGGCAAGAACAAAAAGTCGATATTCTTATCAACAATTTCAAGGCAGTCATGGACTCCGAACACATTAAAGACAACTTCACCCTCGGTGATATGCTTGAGATGGTGGGTCGGCATAGGGATGCGCTTCAGGTCTATGAGGGATTGGAAAAACAGGGATCGAAAAACCGATATATTTTCCAGAAACTTGCCCAAGTTCATGAAAAACTCGGCAATGTAGAGATAGCGAAGGCGTATCACATCAAGTTTGATCCAGTGTTAGCGTTGATAGGGAAATCTGTTCCTGATTTTTCTGCGACTGACTTTGATGGTAAACCGATCTCACTTCGCGATTACCGCGGAAAAGTCGTTTTGCTCGATTTTTGGGCAGTATGGTGTTCACCGTGTATTGACGAAATTCCAAATATCAAAAAGGTTTACGATACCTATAAGAATGCAGGATTTGAGGTCATCGGTATCAGCCTTGATCATCATAAAGACAAAGTTCGGGATTATATCAAAGCGAATAACATTCGTTGGCGGCAGATTGTTAGTGGGAAAGGTTGGGACAGTCCAGTTTCACGACAGTATAACATTCGTTCGATTCCGGCACCGTTGCTCATTGACCGCGAAGGCAGACTCATCTCACATAACGCAAGAGGGGCAGATTTGGAGAGACTCGTGGCGGAAGCGGTGCGGGATAAATCGACGGACTAAACCTGAAAGGCACTACTAATAGGCGTTATCTTACAAGATAGATACCGTTCTCTACTCCGATTTAAGATTTTTCGCCAAGATTTCAATCAGTTCGGCTAAAGTCGGGAATTCGTCGCGCGCCTCTGGTGGGAGATCGGCGAGGTGTGTGTCGCCAACAAATCGGTATATATCTGCCGCGCCTGTTAAGATATTCGGTGTCAATCCGACGTGTTCAAAAGTCGCGGCGATCTCTTCCATCTCACCTATCCAACGTTTCGCCTTCGGTGGCATACCCGGCAGACCTCTCTCCATCCGCTCAAAAAGTGCCGATTGACTCAACTGAAACTCCGCAGTGAGTGCCTCCGAGACACCTAAAAGAGATGCAGCCGTAAGCAATTCCGTGCAGAGCGCGGTGAGTCCTTTTGTCAAAGACGCATAACACATCTTAATCGCAGAGGCGAGTCCTATCTCATCACCGAGCGTGCGGACATCTAAACCGTGGTTGTTGAGTTCGGAGAATGTTTCGAGGTTTGGTCCTGATGCATAGAAACGCGTCGCGCCCGGCGTGCGGGGTGGCGGACCGATGATGGATGCATCGACGAAAGTGCCGCCTGCTGCGGTGATAATGCCCCCTAATTCTCGAACTGTCTGTGGTGCGATGGCGTTGCAGTCGGTGTATGTCAGCGTTGTGTCTGTCTGTTTTAGTGTTTCTGCGATGAGTTGTACAGCGGATTTCGCCTGCGCAGGCACCATGATTGAGAGGATAAGGTCGGCTTCCATAACAAATTGTGGGTACGTGGGTACATCTTCAATACCTGCTTTCTCTGCAAGTTCACGCGTCCGTTGGCTTCTTCCTTGTAGGCAGGTTATAACGCGCAAACCGTTTTCACGAAGGACGTTCCCGACAGTGTGCCCCATATCACCGGGGCTTAAAATTCCGACTGTGTTGGGCATAATAGGGTGCGGCTCCTTTTTCGTTTTCGGTTACTATACGAAAGAAAGGTTCAGTTGTCAAGGTTAAGTTGATATTGATATTTTCAACGGTTTAAGGTATTCTATATTTATGGCACTTTTCAAAAAACGCATACCGGAGGAACTTATGCGTGAATCTAAAACCTACCAATACCTATGTGAGAAAATTCTTAAAGAGACTACGATCGAAAACACTTTAGCTTTGTTGGCAGATCAATTTCAGGCAGAGGCTGTAAACGCTTTAACACCTGCGCTTCAGCGTGTCAACGATTTGCAAAAACTTAAGCAATTACATCTCGCAGCTGCGAAGGTCCCAAACATTGAGACGTTCGCGCAAATGCTAAATGAACGCAATAAGTAGTTTTGGACTTGATGGATTGTGATATGTTGTATTAGATTATGGCAAACCGCGATAAGTGGAGTACACGATGAACGTTGAGAACCGAACGCTTTTTATTTCTGACAATCTTGACATTATGCGCGGGATAGACACCGATTGCATAGATTTGATTTATCTTGATCCACCTTTTAACTCTAAAAAGCAGTGGAAAGCCCCGATCGGTTCGCCCGCCGAAGGTGCTACATTCAAAGACATCTGGACGGATGAAGATGTCAAAGATGGCTGGTATAGCGAGATCGCTGAAAACTATCCACATATTCATCAGATCATATTGGCAGCTGAGCATACCTATGATCACTCTATGATGATTTATCTCATGGCGATGGGGATCCGTCTCATTGAGATGAAACGGATATTGAAACCCGCCGGGTGCATTTACCTACACTGCGATCCGACTGCGAGTCATTACCTGAAACTCGTGATGGATTCGATTTTCGGGAAAAATAACTTCCAAAGCGAAGTAATCTGGGGTTATCGGACACAGGGCGTTAGCAAGTCAAGTTGGCCTAAGAAACATGAGGTGCTCTTGCATTACAGTGGCGGTTTGAAACCGACATTTCATCCGCAAATGCAAAGAATCTACTACCAGAAACCGTTTCGCCACACCAAAATAGATGAAGACGGTAACCACTATGCCGATGTATATGTGCGCGATGTCTGGGACGACGACCCAGAGACGAGAGCTCTCATCAGCCAATCGAAAGAACGCACCGGGTGGCCAACGCAAAAACCACTCGCACTCCTTCATCGGATCATCAAAGCCTCAACAAATGAAGGTGATATGGTATTAGACCCCTTCTGCGGTTGTGCAACTGCCTGCGTCGCAGCCGAGCAACTCAACCGACACTGGAGCGGTATTGATGTATCGCCATCCGCAGAAGTTATCACGAAAATTCGGCTTGACGAAGCCAGCCAACAAGGCTCTTTGTTCTCATCTATTCAGATGTCAGATGTTATCGTGACGAGCGAAGCACCCATAAGAACGGATACAGACGCAGCCGCAGAGCAACAAAAACTACGGCTACCGAACTACCGAGTCCACAAGAATACGCTTTACGGCATCCAAGAGGGTTACTGCAACGGTTGTCGAAGGCATTTTGAAATCCGGAACCTCACCGTTGATCACATTCGACCGCAGATTGACGGTGGCACTGACCATATAAAGAATCTACAACTGCTTTACGCTACGTGCAATTCAACGAAAGGCACAGGCACACAATCACAGCTTATTGAAAGACTCAAAGAACAAAGCGTACTGAGATAGCAAGTCCGAAATTTAACTATAGGACTTGTTGTTTCAAATTTGCACACAGAAACAATAAAAGATTAACTGTGATACCAGCCCCAAGCCCACAATGCTCTATCCAAAGTACGCATATTAAAGCCGTTCCTATTGGCAATATCACGCGTAAATTCGCAATACGACTGCCAAAAGAATTTTGTATAACTCCCGGAAAAACCGATAGATTTCTTGGCGTACCGATCTGCCATCGGAAACGGCTTTTTATCATATAAATGCAACACAACAGACGCACGCGGCACACGCATCCCGCTAAGATTATCCATAAGGATCGATATTTTCTTCCAATCGTCCTTAGCATCAAACGCGCCTCTGGTAATCGCACGAATCTCCGAATCCGTGTTTTTTTCTATAAGCGTAATCCTACGCCCAGACTTCCACTCCTGTACATCAATTAATTCTTTCCTCGTCATCTCGCCACACTTTTGAATCTCATCGGCAAGCCCAATAAGATGGTCTTCTCTTTCACGCCCCCGGAGCGTCTGAACACCCCTATATACACTTGCCCAGTATCCAATTTCCGTTTCCGAAAACTGCAAAATCAAATCCATAATAACACCTCCCAGAATTGGCTACCTTTCGTCCACATCAAGGGTATATCCAAAAGCGTTTGATAGACGCACTACAAATAGTTTATCTTCCGATTCAACTGACAAGTACCAATCCCTCAAATACTCTTTGAGATAGCCTTTAGAAGTGGGAAAATTGCGAACGGCATTCCATCCAGTAGGTGTGTCCTCAAAGATTGGTAAAAATTGGTATGCTACCACAGCGTTTTTTTCTCTTTGGTATTCGTCTTCGCGTAGCATATCCTCGTTATCTAAGAGCCATGAATGAAGGGATACTCCATCTGGTAATTTACCTTTAAGTCGAGATTGCTGTCGGTGTGCATATTCAACAAATTTGTCTGCATAATCAGCCCAATGGGGATATGGTGGATCTGTGCGCCAACTTTCTCCCATGCAGTGCAGTGTGAACGCAGATGCAAGTTCACAGATTGCCTCATGAAACCAATTGTTAGGATTTTCTCTCAGATTATCATGTTTAGAGATAACATGACAGAATTCATGTGCAAACTGGTAGGCATATTGATCCCAACATGTGTCTCGAGCAGAAAGTTTTATAGTATATCGTGTTTCAGTTGGTGAGCGATAAAGACAAATAGGATCCTCATCTATAGGTCCTGGTATAACACGAATATCTACATCAAAAGGTTTTCTAAACAACCGGAATATGTGAGCTGCAGTGTTTCTAAGTAACCTTTCAACATCCGCCCGGGGACCTTTGCCCCAATTAGAAGGTGAACAATATGTGCATTGTGCTGTATTTGATTTTCAGTGTTCATTTTACTCCTAAATAAAAATTGTCGTGAACATTTATCAAGCCCAAAACCGCTTATTGCGTTCTTTTCTGATGAATGAGAGCAAAACTATTCGTTAGTTTCCTCGTGGGGTTCGCTTTCCGATTGCGGTTTGGTGTCAAGAAGTTTTTGTAGGACAACCGCCGGTAGTGAAACCTTTTCAAAACTCATAGCATAGCATAAATCCGAACGATCCGGCTGTAATGCACTTTCGTTGCTACAATGTTCTAAATTTATTCCAATGACCTCTCCAAAAAGTGATTTTACAGAAAGGACAGTCTCCTTTTTAAAGAAAATAAACGGGGAATAAAATCCGCGTTTTTCGGAAAAAGCAAATTTTAAGTTTAAGTTAGAAAGGACAATCGGTTCGAGACCTGGGATAAGTAAGATGATAGTCCTATAATCAAAATCCTCAGACTGACACTCTATTTCATAACGATGAATTGTAGATTCCCGTTGTTCATCTATTTCGACACCATTCTCGAATTGATAGTATGGGTATTTGTCAATTGCAATGACATGCCCGCCAAAATTCACATTCAGTTCTTCATTAATCTCTCGGGCTTTTTCGTCAAAAATGGATTTATATTCGCGGTGAACATTAGGACAAAAATAATGCTCTTTTGAGAACTTAAACTCGAGAAGGTCTCCATTCAAAACAGGGATTTTGAAATCTTTGGTTTCTTTGCCAAAATACTCAAAATCTTCCGGTGTTCTTCGATCTGTAAGCTGGATTCTAACCAGTAGAACGTCAACCATAATAAAAATCCTCCAAAGAGAGAATGGCAGTACATTAGTGAGTTGAAGCGTGTTGATGCTTAGGTATCATTCTCGGAATTGAAAAGGATACCTATCAATTCTTCCGCACTTTTTTCACTGCAAAGAGTTCCGGGGGCAACCCTCTGCACTGTTGTATTACAATAAACTAAATGTTTTTCACCGGATGCCATACGTATATCCACAGTATCTCCTAATTGAATAGCGGACTCAATATAACGAGTGTCTATATAACCCGAACCTAAAAATAATCTCATTGCTTATCCTCCTTTATCATCTTCTCCTTTGAGAAAGAGATGCTCGCGCTGGAAGCCGAATTAAAAGCGAAAGTGAAAGAGCTGCGCGCCTTCTATGCGGAATATCGGCAAAAGTGGGACAGACTTGAAAATATCCGCTACGTTTGAGATATTAACTTAGCCCATTCGTCTCCATACTTTTTAAAAACTTCAACAATTTCAGCATTGATTGGTATCCTGCGAGGCGAACTACAATGCCAATCTTTGACTGTGAACATAACAAGAAAATATCCAGTACCTTCACCTTGTACTTCCTCCGGGATTACCTCAAGCCAGACTAATAAATTAGTAGGAACTTGAAATTTATTACAAATTTCGTTAGCAAGTATTTCAGCATTTAGGATAATCCCAACACGGGACTTAGGAGTTTCTGTCACGATCACGACATTGTGAAATATTTCCACATCGCATTCAAATCTCTCTTTGTCTACGCCTATAGTTTCATAGATCATTATTTTTCCTTTCTTCAAAATTAGAGGTTGACACATACCGGAGAACTCTGTTAAAATACAAACGCCAAACACCGATATGCATCATAACACCTCAATTGGTTTTGGTAATCTGGGGATGGCAACCGCCCCCATAAGTATCAATTTTAGAAAAACACATCCTCGGGATCAGGTGCGGTGGCATTGTAGGTTGGGTTGAACGGATGCCACCAAAAACGTGAAAATCACAGAAAAACACAACTTCCTTCAGGTGCGCCGCATTCACAAGAGACCGAGTGAAACCCAACGCTTTGATTTGAAACTTCCGCGATGCTGAGTGTAAAGTTGAGTTTCACTCCGTTCTTGAATAGATATGGCAGTCTAGTAGTCTGTCATAATTAGTTTGATAGTTAATCTAAAATCTGGTATCCTTAGACTCAAGTCCATAAACCTGATAACTTGGAGTCTCTTATGCCAGCGAAACAATATCCCGTTATACTTGACCAGAGCCAACGCGATTATCTCCTTGAGTTGATCACTTCTGGCACTGAGTCGGCACGAAAACTGACCCGGAGCCGTATCTTATTGAAAGCCGATGAAGGCGAGTTTGGGCCCGCCTATCCTGATAAAGACATAAAAGAAGCTGTTGAAGTCTCCCTACCTACTATTCAAAGAACTCGTAAAACCTTCGTGCTTGAGGGACTCACAGCTGCACTGACACCTAAAAAGCGTTCAAAGCCATCAAGACCGAAAAAGTTTGATGGCGAAAAAGAAGCACATCTGATCGCTTTAGTTTGTTCACCACCGCCGGAGGGTTTCTCAAGATGGACGCTGCGTTTATTAGCTGATAAAATGGTGGAACTCCACCATTTTTCAAGCGTTTCTCATGAAACGATAAGACGCACGCTAAAAAAAACGAACTTAGACCTTGGCTAAAACAGCAATGGTGTATTCCACCGAAAGCCTCGGCAGAGTTCGTCGCTGCGATGGAAAACGTCTTAGACCTTTATCAGCGTCCCGAAACTATCGCATATCCTTTGGTTTGTGTCGATGAAACGAGTAAACAACACATTCAAGAAGTTCGGCAGCCCCTGGGCATCGTTGAAGGTTCACCGCGTCGATATGATGCTGAATACAAACGCAATGGTGTTAGCAATCTATTCATGATTTTCGCACCTCTTTTGGGGTTTCGACATGTTGAAGTCACCGACCAACGAACAAGTATAGATTTCGCTCATATCTGTAGAGATTTAGTAGATGTACATTTCCGAGATGCGGCAAAGATTATGCTTGTTTGCGACAATCTGAATACGCATAAGCCGTCTTCGTTGTATAAAGCTTTTCCGCCTGATGAAGCTCGGCGTATTGCTGAAAAGATTACGTTTCACTATACACCCAAGCATGGGAGTTGGCTGAACATGGCGGAGATTGAACTCTCCGTGCTGTCTCGGCAATGTCTTTCAAGAAGGATAGCCGACCAAGACGCTCTAAAACATGAGATCCAGACATGGCAAACTCAAAGAAATGAGCAATCTGTGACTGTGAAGTGGCAATTTACCACGGATGACGCACGTATCAAACTCAACAAATTATATCCATCACTTTAGATGTGACAGACTACTAGCATCATCTTGTAATAAAGTGTATTGTTTCGGAGAGAGAGTGATTAATTCGCGGATTTCTTCAATAAGTTGGTCAATATCTGTCATTTCCTTTCCTCGACATGTAACTCCATGTTATCCAGCAAATCAAATGAAAGTTTACAAAGTCAATTTTATAGTAAAGCCCACAATTAATTGGACACCCAAAGATCAACGGGGTTACAAACCCCGCCGGTAAGGAGTTGGTTTTGTGTTTTCTAAAGTGTCCATATAGCTTTGGATTTTACTATAAACTCCTTATCAGGGGGACTTTAAGAAGTAGTACGTAAGCCCTATTTCTTAAGGAGATCTCACATCAATTATCTATGGTCGCGCCTCTTATCGGGCAAATCATATAAATCACAGTTCAAAATGCGCATAGGCTTGTGTGAGCAGTATCTCCTTTGCCAATTCCAAAGCTTGCATGGCTTGTGTACGACTGACAGACGGAAAATCCTCTAAAAAATGGCAACGCTAATATAACTCCCGCAGCACTTGAAAATAATCAGGAAACGTCTTGCTGACACACTCAGGATTGTTAATCCGAATCCCACTGACTTTTAAACCGACGAGTGAAAACGCCATTGCCACGCGGTGGTCTTCGTAGGTATCAATCGCAGCAGGGATAATCGTTGCTGGGGAGATTTCGAGTCCGTCTCGGTGTTCAACAACAGGCACGCCTAATTTCCTGAGTTCTGTCACCATCGCATGAATCCGATCAGTCTCTTGCCAGCGTGTATGCTCAATGTTTCGGATACTCACTTTGTTGTCTGCGAAGGGTGCGATCGCTGCGAGCGTCAAGGACGTATCCGAAATCGTCCGCATATCCACATCGATCCCTTTCAACTGCTCTGGACCGATGACTGTGATACCTGCCTCAGAGACAGCGACGTGACACCCCATCTTTTCTAAGAGTCGAACGAACTGGACATCGCCTTGTGCGGAATCCATGTTCAGGTGTTGAACAGTGACACGTCCACCTGTGATTGCAGCAGCGGCGAAAAAGTAGGAGGCGTTAGAGGCATCTGGTTCAATGTTATAGACACGCGGCTGGTACTGCTGTCCACCTTCAATCCTGAAATGTTTATAGCCGTTGTTGGTGACGTGTGCACCGAAAGCCGCCATCACAGCCAACGTGATGTCAATATAAGGCATCTCGCGGTTGCCGATCACCTCAATCTCGATACCCGTTTTCGCATAGGGTGCAATGAGAAGTAGCGCGGTTAAAAACTGACTGCTCTTACGCACGTCAAGTCGGGTTTTTCCGCCGGTGAGTCCATCCGCTTTGATAATAACAGGGAGATGTCCGTTCTCAAATTGCGTACGCGCGGAGACACCGATTTGTCGGAGTGCGTCAAGTAAGTCGGCGATCGGACGCCCGTGGCGCATCGGTTCGTCGCCATCAATAACGAATCTGCCGTGTCCGAGCGAAACATAGGCAGTAAGGGAGCGTGAAGTCGTACCTGAGTTCCCGATATACAGTTCCGCACCGGGCACCGGAATCTCGCCACCGTTTCCATGCACAGCAAACGTTGCTCGCTTCTCATCCGCGTCGATTTCGACGCCGAGTTTCCGGAGTGATGCCGACATATAGCGTGTATCATCACTAAAGAGGGCACCCGTCAACGTCGAGGCACCGTTTGCCAGCGCCGCAACTAACAGCGCGCGGTTGGTATAACTCTTAGAACCCGGCACTCGTATCGTTGCATCAAGCGGTTTGGCAATCGGTTGAATTTCAATCATTCGGTAAGTCCTAATTCTGCCAACAATTCACGGAGTTCCGCTTTATCGGAATCTTTAAGCGGTAGCAACGGACTCGTCGTCCGCGCACTGCAGATCCCCAGAATTTCCAGACACGCCTTCATACCGCTGACACCTTGTCCGTAGGTATACATTTGGCTTAGCCGTAGCATCCACTTTTGTAAACGGTGGACTTCATCGATGTCGCGCGCCTTCGCAGCGTTGTAGAGGGCGACCGATTCTTTCGGCGCGACGTTTGAAATTGAGACAACACCACCGTCCGCACCGAACAGCAAGGCGGCACCGAGTGCGACATGCGAACCGAGGAAGATAGAGAAATCTGTCCGATCTCCGAGCAGTGCTAAGAGATTCAGACAGTTCGTCCAATCGCCGGTACTGTCCTTCGTCCCGACGATATTTTTACAGGTATCTGCGAGTTCAACGATGACGTGCGGTTTGATGAAGGTTTTAACAGTCGAAGGGATATTATAGATGAAAACAGGGAGGTCAGTACTCGCAGCGACTGTCTGATAGAATTCGATGAGGTCCGCGTCATCGGTGGACGGGTAATAATAGCCGGGTGTCGCAGCGACTGCGTCAACGCCGAACTGTTCAGCGATTTCAATGTTCTGGATAACACGTTGCGCGCTTGTATCCATCACACAACAGATAACCGGGACGCGGCCGCCGACCGCCTTCGTCGCGATGTCCAATGCCCGTTCGCGTTCTCTATTTGTTAACGTCGTAAATTCACCGGAACTCCCGAGTAGATAGATACCGTGAATGCCGTTGTTAATCAGGCGGTTGAGTTGATTAACGAACCCGCGCTCATCAACACGCTCTTTCTCGTCGATCGGTGTTACTGTCGGTGAAAAAATACCTTCAAATCGGGTAGCCATGAGTTTCTCCAGTGAGGGTAATCATTATTTTTTTCGTATTCCAAAACCGGTAGGCACTGTTTGTAACTGTGCCAGATTTCATGCCTTATAGTAAAATCCGAAAATAAATGAACACTTTTACGAAGATAACCCCCCTAACCCCCCTTATCAGGGGGGAATAAGATGGGAATCGCTTCAACTTGATGTGTTTCAATAATTATGGGCTTGAGTATAAAAGACGTTCCGATAAAATAATCCATTGAGAATTAGGTTTTTAGTCTAACAGAATCCGATTTAGATGTCAAGCGAAGAAGTACGCAGTTTTGGGTTTGCAAATTACACCCAGATCGTGCTATTATTAACACGAGTTGCCACCTTGTAGCATAATCTTTTAGATTGTGCCTGAAAAGGTTCTCCGCAAACTAAAAGTTCGCGCTACAAAATGCTTGAATAAAGGACGTTTTTCAGTGAAAAATGAGGTCTGCAGGTCTAATATCTTGTAAATAGCAACTTGGGTTATAAATAGGGACACATCGCCGAATGAATATCCGCGCACAATTGACGTTCAGGTACATCATCATCGTCCTTTTGGTGTTATTTGCGATGTACCTCTATCTCGGCACGGCACTCAAAGGCTTCCTTAGCACTCGGATTACCGCAGATTTGGAAGTTCACGCGATATTGACGCGCGAAATTCTCATCGAAAAATTACCCGCTAAAGATAACTTTACATACAACGCGATAGACCCGCTCATTGACAGGCTCGGAGAAACCAGCGGTGCTCGGTTGACGTTCATCGACATGGAGGGTACTGTTTGGGGCGACACCGAACGGGATGGCGCAGCACTCCGTGCGATGGACAATCACCTGACACGACCGGAGGTGCAGGACGCACTCCAGTTCGGTAGCGGGATTCGCGACAGATACAGCGACACAACGCAGACAGAATTCCGTTACTATGCGATGCCGATATACCAGCAAACCGCATCCGCTGAAGAGGCCGACTTAATAGGTATTTTCCGCGTCGCACTCCCGATGAAAACCGTCAACACGGCAATCGACACCCTCCGGCAGATCGTTCTGTTCGCAAGTATCGCCGGATTAATCCTTGTGATTGTGTTCAGTATTTTTTCGACGGGTGCGATTATAAAACCGATTGAGAAATTAACACAGATGACGCAATCTCTCGCGGCTGGTCGGATTGACTCGCGTGTACCTGTCGATTCTAAAAATGAGCTCGGACGACTCTCACGCAATTTCAACCTTATGGCAGACCGGGTCCAGGAACAGATTGACCAGATCTCTGAAGAACACCGACGCTTGGAAACCATTCTCACAACTATGGGTGAAGGCGTACTCCTCGTGAACGGTGCTTTTGAAATTACCTACGCCAACCCGACTGCGATCTCTATGTTGTCCCTCCCGGAAGCACATATCGGAAAAGCGTTGATTGAAATCAATCGCATCCCGAGGTTACAGACGCTCCTCCAGATGGCAGAACAGACCGAGACTGTAGCGTTCGCAGAAATCCGTCTTGGCAACATAACGGAACCGGAAGCAGAGGTAACGGTTGTCCCTGTTGCTGCGGGTGAAGAGTATGTTATCGTCATTCACGATGTAACCAAAGAGCGACAGTTAGAGCGGATACGCGCCGATTTTGTTGCAAACGTCTCACACGAACTCCGTACGCCGCTCACAACGATCCGAGGTTACGCCGAAACGTTGCTTAATGAGGATGCGACACGAACGAAGGTACAAGAGCAGTTCGTTGTGAAAATTCTTAACCACGCGTCTCGGCTTTCAAGATTGGTCTCGGAGCTCCTCGAGCTCTCAAGGCTTGAGTCTGGCGATGTCGAATTGAGACGCACACTGTGCCACCTGAACACCTTCTATGCGCCGATTTTAGATGTATTTGAACCTATCTTGGAAGCGTCCGAATTGGTTTTAAGATGGGATATCCCGGAAGGGCTGCCACAGGTGCGTGTAGATCAGCAGCTTTTCATGCAAGTGCTTGTGAATCTGATAGACAACGCCATCAAATACACGCCGGATGGCGGCGAAATTACGGTTTCAGCAGAGACGCGTCCCGATGAAACGGCTGAAGAATCCGATATAAATTCAGGAGAGATTGTCATGCATGTCCAAGATACCGGCATCGGTATCCCGATGGAATCCCAATCCCGTGTGTTTGAGCGGTTCTATCGTGTGGATAAAGGACGCGCAAGAGAGATGGGAGGAACAGGATTGGGTTTGGCGATCACGAAACACATTGTGCTACGTCATAACGGACGGATCTGGTTGGACAGCACTTTGGGACGTGGGAGTACATTCCACGTAGCGATTCCGTTATAGACAGGACTGACGCAGCACCCACTGCAGGCGGGGTTTCAAACCCCGCCTGCACTGCATACGGCATTCCACGTGGCGATTCCGTTATAGATTGACCTTTACGGATTAAATTTTCCACGTCTCTTGTGTGTACGCCATCTCCCAGAAGAGATACTCATAACGGCTGCTCGTCAAAAAATAGCCTTTAATCCGCGTTTTTTGTGCAACACTATATTCTTGCGTCAGGTTGTTGAGTAGACCCCTCAGCGACGCGCCTAACGACAGAAATTCAGCGGAGGCGTACATATCGATCCACTCCTGATAGAGCGGTTCAGGTGAACCTCCGGCTTTGGCGAGCGTTGTGCCGATTTCCGCGTAACCCCACTGGCAGGGTAGCACACCGGCGATGAGTTCCGCCAAAGTACCGATTTCCGCGACGTTCAGCAGATGCCGCGTATACGCGTGCGTTGTCGGTGCCATTGACGCGGCTTCCATTTCCGCAGCGGAGATACCAAACTTTTCGCAGTATCCACGGTGCAAGTCCATCTCTGTGTTCAACGTCTCGTTGAGCAGCTGCGAAAACATCGCCATCGTCGGTTCATCGTGTGCCTTGATGACACCGTGCGCGAACACGCGGCTATAGTCAAGCAAAAAAAGGTAATCTTGAATCAGGTAGAACTTAAACTTCTCTGTAGGGAGACTGCCGTCAGCGATGCCACGGACGAACGGATGTTTAAGATCCGCTTCCCAAATATGTGCAGCGACGCGTCTAAGTTCATCGGTAAATTGCTTGTTTTGTGTCATACGTATTATCAAACTCCCCTAAAGTATGCTATAATGTTTTGCTGTATATCATACCCTAACGGAACAAGGATGTCAAAATGTTTGAAAAACTCGGAATCGTAACCAATATCTGGGCTGAAGAGATGGCAAACGGTGCACGCTTTGATGACCTGATGGTGGAATTCGGTGCGAACGGATTCAGAGATATGGAAGTCCGTGAAGGCGACTATCTCCGGAACTCCGAATTCGGGGAACTCATCCAAGGGATTGAATCCACGATGCCCGCGTACACCGATACCGAATTCAGAGTCATCTCTGACGCTGTCTGGACTGAAAAGCCGTTCCAAACGGAACATCGTACACTTTTCGAGGCGTTCGCCGATTTTGCCCGGAAAGCGGAGGGGCTCACCTTAAGTTATGCCATGTCGCACCCTTGGCTTTCATCGCCAGTCGATCGTGAAGCAGATACACAGCAAATCATCAAGGCAAAAAAGTTAGCATACCTGTTCTGTCCGCAAAGACCGAGACTCCGACTCGTAGACCTCGACACCGAAGGCGATATTGACGAACCCGCGGCGATCGCTAACCTCAAACACTACGCTGCGCTGCTACCGGACTCTCCGATGGTCTTCGCTGTAGAGAACGCTCGCCAGACCGCTACACTCACCTTGGAATTAGCAGTCGCGGGTGGTGCGAAACTTACTTATGACGAAACAAACACCTATCGCGCCGATGGTACAACACTGAACGATCCCGACGAATTCTGGGCAACTGTCAGAATGACGGATCTCACGTCGGTACATTTCAAACAGAAAAACGGAGATGGTGTTCTCTCAGAAGTCGGCGACGGTTATGTCAATTTTCGTGCGATTGCGGAACACCTAAAAACAGGAAACTATACCGGCGACCTGCTCCTTGAGAACACACCGACTTCACATTCTTTGCGTGATGCCCTGCGGAGTCGGGAATATCTTCTTTTGTTTGAGCGTCTGTCTTAACCTTGTCACAGGTGTGCTTTCAAGCATTCTTGGGGCAACTTCGGTTTCTGCAATTTCTCGCCCTAAAAGGATGGCTCGCTTGATTGTTCGGCTTCTGTTTTCGGTTCTTCGGGCGGTGTGGGTGCTTTATCTTCAGATTCTTCCGCTGCGGTAACCGGGACTTCGCTCTCCTGAGCAGCTGTGGTGAGCTGCTTGATCCGTTCACAGAGGTCGTTAAGTAACTGCGGTGTGGTTTCCGCTGCCTTGAGTTCTGCTGAAAGTTGTGTCCATTGCATCTCGCTCATATCGTTTCGGGATTCCACACTGTATTTGCGTTTAATGTAATTCCAGAGGTCTGCCTTGGTAACCCCTTTTTTCGAGAGGGGTTCTTCGAGATTATTCGCAATGGCGAAGGCAGCTTTTTGGGCTTGCACGATATTACCACTACCGAGTTGTGCTTGGGGTTGTGCTGCTGAATTACCGCTTCCGGCTTTCCGATTCAGATAGAAGTTGAGTACCTCACGGATGACCGGCACAGGAATCAACTGTTTAATGGCGTTCCGCTGTGCTTTGTGGATCGCCTTCGTAAATGCGAACGGATCTGGACGACTACCGTTCATTTTCGGCTGTTCATAAGCACCAAAGCGCGATGAACCGGTGATTGTATCGATTGCCTTAGCCGTCGCAATCCAAGAGTTGTCGCGTTCTTCGTAATTAACCTCTTCAACCTGGATACCGCCGCGACGATTCGCAGCTTCGTTGATACCTGCCAAAGTCAGACCTTCAACGGTGCGTCCGCCCTGTTTAAAGGAATAGACGTAATCCTGAATCGTTTGACCTGTCATGAGTTCAACAATTGCTTGGTCGTCAACTTGATCAACGACATCATATTCAGCGGTAACAGGGACTATTTCGTCCTTTTTTTCTTCAGCCATGATATTCTCCGAAATTGATAATTTGTTCCCGATTCAGATGCATGTTGTGCAGGAACGGTTTGCTTTATGATACGATTTTATAGCCAATTTGTCAACTGAAATATCCGAAACATTTGCGTTCACCCCAACTGACGCGCCTAATCCAAATTTACATTATATATGATAACATATTTAATCAAAAAATGCAAATTTATTTCTCGACACGAAAAACTTGATTTACAACGCTAATGCTGCTACAATAACAGGAAATTTCGGTTGGTGTGTTGGTGAACGATGGCGACCTCACTACTTCAGATGCAGGCGATAACGAAAGATTTCCCAGGCGTGCGCGCTTTGGACAACGCCTCCTTCGAGGTACGTCCGGGTGAGATTCATGCGCTCTGTGGTGAAAACGGTGCCGGTAAATCGACGCTCATTAAAATTCTCGGCGGCGTTTATCCGTTCGATACCTACAGCGGCGAAATGCGTATCAACGGGATTGAGCAGCAGTTCCATTCTGTTCGCGACGCAGAACGCGCCGGAATCGCCATTATCCACCAAGAATTGGCACTCATCCCTGAGATGACCGTCGCAGAGAACATCTATCTCGGTAGGGAACCGCGACGGTTCGGCATCATTGATAGGCATCGCCTCTACCACGAGGCAGGCGAACTGCTCTCACAGTTTGGGTTGACACTCCCTTTAGAGAAACCGATCTACGAACTCGGCATCGGACAGCAACAACTCGTGGAGATCGCAAAGGCTTTAGGGCGCAGCTTGCAAGCCCATATTGATCAGCGGCGCAGTTTACAAACTGATGCCGACGGGTCTGGCAATGCGCTGCTCCTTGTACTTGACGAGCCGACAGCCGCGTTGACCGAAAGCGAGGTGGACATCCTCCGCGAGATTCTTAATCGGCTTCGCGAAAACGGTGTCGCTTGTATCTATATCACGCATAAGCTCAAGGAGATTTTTCAAATCGCTGACCGTGTAACCGTGCTACGCGACGGTAAAACGGTCGCGACGCAATCCGTTAAATCCGATGGATGTACTGAAGATGTGCTAATTTCACAGATGGTCGGCAGGGAATTGACGACGCTTTTCCCCGAAAGGCAAACTGAATACAGTTCTGATCGTAAGGAGATCGCGCTACGGGTCGAGAATCTAAGTACCTATCCATCAGAACCGCCACGGCTCGAAAATGTCAGCTTTGAAGTGCGGCGCGGTGAGATCCTCGGTATCGCAGGTCTCATGGGTGCCGGTAGGACGGAACTGATCGGTACGATCTTTGGTGCTTACGCTGGCAAGTGGGATGGTGAGGTCTTCATAGAAGATGAACCTGTCCAGATTCAGACACCGCACGCGTCGATACAACACGGTATGGGTCTTGTCAGCGAGGATCGGAAACGCTACGGGCTGCTGATGGATGTCGATGTTGTCCATAATATGACGCTGGCGAGTCTCGGTTTATCGGCGGACCTCGTATCTTATGGTATAATTAACCACAACGCCGCGTCGGATAAAAGTGCACACTATGTCGAGAGGCTTCAGATTAAAACAACCTCGCTTGGGGTGCCTGTGAACCACCTCAGCGGTGGGAATCAACAGAAGGTCGTTTTGGGCAAATGGTTGATGACGCACCCGAAAGTACTGTTCCTTGACGAACCGACGCGCGGCATTGATGTCGGTGCCAAAGCAGAGATACACGCACTGATGGCGCAACTTGCACACGAAGGGGTCGCTATCGTCTTTGTATCGTCCGAACTGCCAGAGATCTTGGGCATGAGCGACCGCATCTTGGTGCTACATGAAGGCAGCGTCACAGGTGAATTTATCAACCATAACCTGACACAAGAGGAGATTCTAAGGTGCGCAGCTGGGGCGTGAAATCCGCTCAGCCCGAATTTGATGAGAGACCGATGGAAAACAGAAGCAATAACTTTAAAACAGAGAGTCCAAAAGAGACGCAAGCACTCGGGGAGAAGGTTGGTAAAACCCTCAAGCAAGGCGATGTCATCGCACTTATCGGTGACCTCGGAACCGGTAAAACCTGTTTGACCCAAGGCATCGCTCGCGGTGTCGGCATCGCATCGGATGAAGTTGTCAACAGTCCTTCCTACATCCTGATTAACGAATACAGGGGCAGAATCCCGATCTACCACATCGACCTGTATCGGCTTGAGGACAGTGCCGAGATTGCCGAACTCGGGCTCAGCGAATATATTGAAAGCGACGGGATTTGCATCATCGAGTGGGCAGAACGGATGGCGGAGGCACTGCCTGACACCGCTATCAAAATCCGTATAACGTTGACGGAAGTTAGCAATAACGAGATGCTTGCACAGACGCTACAAAGTTCTGAAGATGAAAACATCCGACACATCGAAATCCAATATCCTATATCTCGATAGCGGTTCAGGCATCGGCGGCGGACAACGGAGCCTTCTACTTCTGCTAAAGTTGTTGGACAAGGCGCGTTTCAGACCTTTTGTCGGGTGTCTCGGTGACAGTGACTTCGCAGTGGAGGTTGAGAAGACGGGCGCAAGCGTCGTCCCGCTCTCTCTGCCCGCTGCACACAATAAAACCGATAAGGTGAAGCGATTCACCATCAGCGATCTGCTTGAGGATTTTCGACAGCTCCGTGTAATTTTTCAACTGCATCAGGCAGTCAAGCGGCATGCGATTGATCTGATTCATGCCAACTCGCTTTCGGTGGCACTCCTCGGCGGAGTTGTTGCGAGGCTTCATCGGATTCCGATCCTGATGCACAAACGTTACGCCACCTCTTATGGCGTTCTCGACAGAATCTGCGAAAGGCTTCTCCATCGTGTAATTCTCGTCTCGGAAGCAACCCGTTGGCGTTTCGCACCCGCAGCGAAACAGACGTTAATTTACAACGGCGTGGATTTGGACGCATTTCAGGCATCGCAGGAAGAGATCGAAACGTTTCGGAATGAACGCTTTCCGGATGGAACGCAACCTGATGCGCTCGTCGGAGTCGTAACGCGGATTACACCAGAGAAAGGTATCCACTTCTTGGTCCGGGCGATGCACGAACTCAAGGGAAAAGTAGATGTCCGGTTGCTGATTGTCGGGGGTCCCTATTTCCAAAAAGATGTTGAATATATGGGGACGCTCAAACAGGAAGTCGCAGAGTTAGGTGTTGAAGATTCGGTCATCTTCACCGGCTTCTTGTCGGATACACGTATCGTAACGAGTCTACTTGACATCGTGTTGGTGCCGTCAATTATTCCGGAGGCGTGTCCACGGACCATCATCGAAGCGATGGCAGTCGGTAAACCGGTTATCGCAACACCGCTCGGCGGCAGCAAAGAACTCGTCACACCTGAAACTGGTCTTTTAGTGCCACCCGAAGATGCCTCAGCTGTTGCTGAGGCGATTGCAACACTCGTATCAGATCGGGAACGATTAAAAGAAATGGGCAGAGCCTCGCGAAGTCGTGCCGTGGAACTATTTAGCAGCGAAAAGAATACCATTTTGACAGAGGCTGTCTATACCGAACTCTTAACTATTAATTGAAGGTGGCATCGTAAGTTTCGGGGTCCCCAAGAAAGGTAGGGTTTTTGCTTAAGAAACACCCCAGCAAAAACGGTGTTTCTTCACTGTTTGGAACTGCGCCGGATTTTACCGCGGTCCTCCAAAAGGAAAGGTAGGTGCTGTTTAGAACTGCGCCGGATTTTACCGCGGTCCTCCAAAAGGTAGGTGCTGTTTGGAACTGCGCCGGATTTTACCGCATTGAGCATAACCCTTAATCAGAATTGGTATAAAATTGAGGAACTATTATGAGAGGAAAAACAGTCACTCCGCCGGAGGGAGCACAAGTAGGCGATGGGCAAGTCCGACAGGTATCGAAACTGTTTGGTGAAGCCATCGGCGATACCAACGAATGGATAGAGATCCACCGAACCGGCGATGAGTGGGAAGTGAACCTGATTCAAACCACCTTGAACGCGCAAAAAATCCGATGCCGACCCGTCGAATTAAAAGCGGAAGGTCAGACCGTACTACTCGTGGAACCGGAGCATGAGGTGGAAGCGATGGAACTCGTCAGTCGTATCGGTGTCGCTGTCGCGGATAGCGAAATGACGACGCAATCCGAAGAGGTCGCAGAGGCACTCAAACAGCGCGACATGACCGTCGTTCAGGAGGACACAAGCCGACAATCTGCGCCAGAGGATTCATCGGAACTCATAATGTCGGAACGCGAAGGCATCGGCAGTGTCGTCTATATCGCCGGACACGGCTATGAAATCCGCGTCGGTCCCGAACCGTACGCCGTTGTTGCCGAGAAGGATTGGGAGGAGTTCACAGACTTTAGCGCGCAACGCCAAGAGTTCGTCATTCTCCTCCGACACGAGTATCCCGACCTTTTAAAATGGATTCAAGAGGAGAAACTTCTCGCCGAATTTATCCGTCTTATTGAGATGACGTACCAAGAGGGCGCACCGACACCCGCGACGCATCGGCACAGTGCCGACGCTGAAGAATTGGTGGATACAACACCGTACCATCCGCTTGCGCAACTGAGTCTCACAGTCGCCGTGGTTTCGCTGATTGCCGTGCTTTTCCAGGTCCCGTGGGTTGTCAATCTTGTGTTCGCGTTTATAGCAGTTGTATCGGCAGTTGTCGCGAAATATCAGATTGATGCGAGTGAAGGGAGATATGTCGGTATTCCGATGGCACTGAGTGCGATTGTGCTTGCGTGTCTTGTCGTTATGTTTGCGTGGTGGTTGGAACAGCGTCCGGAACCTGTGGAACAGCCGGAAACCCCGCCCGTTCGTGAAATGATTGAGGATCGGTAGCAGGTAGGGATAGCACCATGAAAACAATGACGTATAAAGGCTATACAGCGGAAATCCACTATAGTGGCGAAGATGGATGTTTTGTTGGTCGTATTGTCAATATTGATGCTATATCCGGTTTCCACGGTGATACCGATGATGAGCTGCGTGTTGCGTTTGAGGACATGGTAGACCTTTATATTAGAACCCGCGAGGCACCGGAGAACCCTCGGCAAAAGCCCTACGTCCAGCTTTAATGGAAATGGAGATCGTGCGGTCCACTTATCAGATCCGTCTATCATACCCGCCATATTTTCCAATTTATAAATCAATAACCCTTCCAGCCTTTATCTCTTCAAGTGCTTCATCGCGTAGATAATCGAGTTTGCCTGCTTTTATATTTTCTTCGAGCTGTTTATCCCAAGCGTCCTCACGTGCCTCCAAGGCTTCGCGGAGTTTGACTGCGAGGGTCTTTAAGAGTTCTGTTTTTGTCTTCGCCTCACATACTACCTCGGGAATATCAGGAATCCATCCGCGCCATCCAACAGACTTTTTTATTTGATGTGCAGTATAGGGCTCCTCAAAAACTTGATCCATTATCTCGACAGACTGAAATCGTGTGTTCTTATCTTCTTGTTCTGGCACACTATCGGCTGCGATCTGTTCGGTTGCGATACGTGTCATAGATTCATCCTCCTGATAGGGAGCGATTTTCATTTTCTCAGGACTTACGCAATTTTGACTGTCGCCCGTTCTGTTAGATGAAAATTTCCGTAAAACGGAGTGTTCTCCTGACACAATCTGGAAGATTGTGGTACAAAGGAGCATCATGCGTAAGTCCTATATAATATACAACGCATTGTCCGCAAAGTCAAAATTTTTTGTATAACGACCTCGGCTGATATACGATAGCGGCGTTTCATCTCTGTTGTAAAAGGCAAGATTTTTTATGCAGAAGACGTAGTGAACAGAAAATTTTCAGTTGACACCTCAATAGGTATGTGGTAAAGTTAACAACCAAGAAGCGTAAGAAAAAGTAGGGATAACACATGAAAACAATGACTTACAGAGGCTATACCGCGGAAATTATCTATAGTGACGAAGATGCGTGTTTTGTTGGGCATGTTGTTGACCCTGGCGATGATATTGTTGGTTTTCACGGGGATACCGATGAAGAACTACGCGTTGCCTTTGAAGGGGTTGTTGATCTCTATATTGAAGCATTGCAGGAACCGGAAAATCCACCGCAAAAACACATCGCGGGGAGATTGCTATCTCGCCTGCGTCAAGCACTCCATCTATAGCAATAGAGCGTTTATTCCGATGAAAACATGTCTCACTGTTTTCGCGAAACAACCAATACCGAATCGGGTCAAGACGCGACTTATACCGCCGCTTTCACCAGAACAGGCGGCGACACTCTATACCGCATTCCTTATAGACTGGTGTGAGGCACTTGCAGAACTCGTGGACGTGGACATCGTGATTGCATACACACCACCCGAAGCACAACCCGATCTACAGGCATTAATCGGAGACGATGCCACTTATATCCCGCAAATAGGCGACGATCTCGGAGAACGGCTCACTTCAGCAACGCAGTGGGCAGCGGAACATGGATACACAAAAATTCTGATCGTCGGATCCGACAGTCCGACGCTACCGATTTTGTATGTCTCCGAAGCCATCACACGGCTTAACACACAAGATGTCGTTATCGGACCGAGTGTAGATGGTGGGTATTACCTCATCGGTTTCGCCGTGGAGAATTTAACAACGATAGTGCCACTCGTATTTTCAGAGGTTGCCTGGAGCACAGCGGATGTCCTTCAACAGACAATAACACGTGTCCAATCAGCAGCGGCGACGCTTGGACTCCTACCACCATGGTATGATATTGATAACGCTGAAGATTTGGCATTTCTACATGCACATATATCGGCACAGCGACTTGCAGGCGATACGGTGCAAGCCGTTAGAACAGAATCTATATTGGCAGAACTTTTTTCACAAAAAGAGTTTATGTAAATTTAGCACGCGGTAGTAGACTTTACTTTTTAAACCCCCTAAATCCCCCTTATCAGGGGGACTTATGAACCGTTGTGTAAACCCTACTTAAATTGAAGGAAAAGGAGGCTTGGTAATGGGACAATTAGATGGAAAGGTTGCGATTGTAACGGGTGGGAACCGAGGTATCGGTAAGGGGATCGCGAGAGGGCTTGCTGCTGAAGGCGCGAGCCTGACGATCGCCGCAAGGAATGCCGAACTTCTCGAACAGACCGCTAACGAATTACGCGAAACCGGCACAAAGGTGTTGGATGTTCCGACTGATGTAACGGACGAGGCACAGATCAAGGCACTCTTTGAAAAGTCGATGTCGGAACATGGACGTTTGGACATCCTCGTAAATAATGCTGGTGCGTTCAATGCCGGTCCTATAGATGAGCTCTCAACAGCGGATTGGGATTGGGTTGTCGGTGTGAACCTTCGCGCGCCGTTTCTCTGCACGCGTGAGGCATTCGGTATTATGAAAGCACAAGGTGAAGGTGGACGTATCATCAACGTCGGCAGTATCTCGTCGCATCGGGTGCGTCCGCGTACCGCGCCCTATAGTGCGACTAAATTCGGTATCTGGGGACTGACACAGGTAACGGCACTTGAAGGGAGACCACACGGGATTACGGCGAGTTGTTTGAAACCCGGTAACACCTATGTGGAACGCATCCAGAACCGTTCGGAGGCACCCATCGAACCGATGATGGACGTTGACGCTCTCGCACAAGCCGCTGTCCTGATGGCGACCCTACCACCGAATATCAATATGTTAGACGCGACCGTTCTGCCTGTCGGTCAACTCTATGTTGGACGCGGCTAACGCGTAACTGGAGAGAACCCATGAAAATGAATCGGGATCAATTCATAGAAGATGGCTATCTCGTGCTACGGGAAGTCGTGCCACCAGAAGAGCTGAACGCGCTTCGTGAGAGTTATGAGCTGATGGTATCGCGTCAGCGAGAAATCTGGTCAAAAGAACGCGCCCCAAATGATCCGCTGGGTGGCGTATGGGAGACTTCGCCGCAACCGCGCCTCCTGCTCGGACGCGATCCGCTTGCAAAACACGTTGATGAAAAGACAGCGAGCGCAGTCGAAATTTGGGCGCACGAAAATATGCAAGGTGCCAGCACTGCATTGCTCGGCGAGGAAGATGCCGGTGTCACAGAGATGATGCTCATGTGTAATCCGGTCCGAGACTGCGGACCCGCGACTTGGCACCGAGATCACCACCCTATTGATACCGCACCCCTACAAGGTTATATTGACGACATCGTGGAGACGGGACCGCGCTATGTGCAGTGGAACCTCTCACTCTATGATGACAATGTATTGTGGGTGCTGCCCGGTAGCCATTTACGGGTGAATACTGAAGCGGAAAACCGACAGTTGTTAGCGGATCCAAAAGTCCCGTTACCGAATGCCGTTCAGACACATCTTAACGCAGGTGATGGTGTCGTCTATATTCTGCCGATTTTACACTGGGGAAGCAACTACAGTCGGAAGATGCGGCGCACGATTCACGGTGGTTTCTCAAACCATACCCACTATCAAGCATTTGATTACATAGACTACTTGTCCCCGAAAGTACAAGATAGGTTCTATCGCTGGAACGAACGAAGTCATCAGATGCAAGCGTGGACAGAAGACGCGCTACGAGCCGTCATGAAAAAAAATCCGACTGCCTACTCTGCAGCACTTGAGAATCTGCATCCGGGAAGAGGCGAAAAGGGGAAAATGCTCTCGACGGTCTTTCTCTGCAAAGCCGCCTGTTTTATCGTTTTAGAACACGGTTGTGAACTCGCAGACATTCCTGATGACCTTAAGAATCGCGGCAAAGGTTTCCACGCAATTACGCTTAATTGGGGACCCCCGTTCGCTAAACGGTTCACGAAGGAAGAGGCGGTAACCCTATGGGAGCGTTTTAAACCGGTTGACGCGCTTCTCAAGACCGACGAAGAGTTGTATCTCCCCGGTTTCCAATCGGGTCCGATGCACTACTATTTTAATGAGATGCCAGCAAACTTCGGTGTTGCCGATTTCATTGAGACGTGGGGATTAAAGCCGTAAACCGAGCATCCCGCTGAGATAGAGATATGCCTCTTCGGTATAACGCGGCAGGTTTTCCGGGTCTTCAACTTCTAATTCCAACGTCAGATCGCCTTGGTAACCTTCTGTTTGGAGGGTCTCGATAATCTGCTTGAGATTGAGTTCGCCGCGCCCGATACCGACGGATACGGCACCGATATGGTCCTTGAGATGTACGGCATAGATACGGGAACCGAATTGACGGATTGCGGCGAGTGTGTCTACGCCGGACGTATGGAAATGCCCGGTATCGATGCAGACACCGACCCGTTCGTCTGGAATAGCGTCTAAAATCTTTTGGAAGTCTTCTGCTTGTTCAAGTACGTTGCCGTGATGCGGTTCGAGCGTTAGTTTGATTTCGCTTTCTGCCGGTATACGTTCCAATACCTCGCGAACACAGGCGATCACCCGATCTAAGGCACCGGATTCTGTTCTCCGCTGTGCACCGCTTGTGGTCAGGTGTGTTGCACCGAGTCCCCCAGCGATTTCGACACACCTCGCGATTGCGTTTGCGCGTGCGTCAACATCGGTGTTGTCGTGTCCGCCCCATCCCGGCGGATAGAGTCCAGCACACTTCATTCCAGATGCGTCAACCTTCGCCTTCATCGTGTCTATATCAAATGCGAGCGCAGCATCGACACTCCATATAAGGGGTCCGTGGATTTCCATGAGACGGTAGCCGATCTGCGGCGCGTATTCCAAAGTTGCAGCGACTTCATCTTCAGCGTAACCTCGGTAACAGATAGAAGCACAAATAATGTCCATAAAATCCTCTTTCTATTTCCTCAGAAAATATCAAGGAACTATACAGTTTAATCAATCGTTTATTAGTCGCATGTATGCGTCGTGTATTCCGATCCAAAACCAGAAGAAAGTGCCTTCTCTTTCATAAGCGACGGTACGATACTTAGGACCAACCCGTGCCGACCAATAGATACCAACTTTTTTTAACGTTAAAGACGGATGCCATGGATTCTGTTTTAGTAGTTCAAAGTTTTTGTCAGCAAGTTGTTGAACATGACGAGGGAGGTCTTCGTAATGTTTCCGAAAACGCTGCGTTTTTACGTGTTTTATATCTCTTCGCATTTACCTGCTCGAAAATCAGCGAGTGCCTCTTTCGCGAATCGTTCAAGTTTTCCTGCCTTAACGTCTGCCTCAAACTGTTTATCCCACATTTCTGCTTCAGTTTTATATGCCTCTAAACGTTTGTGCAGCTCAATTTCCAACACTTTTAACAATTCATCTTTCGTTTTTCTTTCACAATTTACCTCTGGAAGTTCTTGTATCCACCCAATCCATCCAGCACCGTTCTGCTCGGTATGAACTGTATAGGTTTCATCAAACCCTTGTTCGTGAATTTCAATTGTATGAAGATGGCCCATGTCTAACTCCTTTGATGTAATAGATCAGATATATCCATTATATCTTCTAAAAAGACCAATTGTCAAACAATTCCCTTGAAAAATTGAGTAGAAAGAGTATAATAAACAGTATAATCCGTAGACTTGGAGTACACAAACAGTGATTCGACAAATCGAGATAGTTTTACCTGAATATGCGCGCGGTTTTCATCTCGTCACAGATGAAATTATGAACGCAATTGACGAATTGCCTAAAGAGGGTATCCTGCACCTATTTATCAAGCACACCTCAGCAGGATTGACGATCAACGAAAACGACGATCCGACGGTTCGCGAAGACTTCGCTAACAGTTTTGACCGACTTGTCAAAGAGCGTGAACCGTTCTATAAACACACAATAGAAGGCGACGATGATATGCCTGCACATATTAAAGCGTCGCTCGTCGGTTTCGCTGTCTCTATCCCGATTACCAACCATCACCTCAATTTGGGAATATGGCAGGGGATTTATCTTTGCGAATTCCGAAATCAGGGAGGCAGACGAAAAGTACTCGCGACGCTCTATTCTTAGTGTTCACCCAAACCGTAGGGCGAGGTTGCCTCGCCCACTGCCAAAAAACTATAATTCGCTATAGAGTTCGGCGTGTCGTTTCAGCACCGCCTCTGAATCTGGTGGATTGATGACCTCTATGGAGACAAACCCGTTATATCCGTCTTCCGCGAGAAGTGTGAGTGAATCGCGTTCCGTGTCTGGCATCGGACCGCTGTCTCCGAAATTAACGTGTGCGTGTCGGACTTTGCCGCGTAGATGAACATAAGCCACATTGACCGGCTCTCCGTGTCGGACATGATGCGCAGCGTGCCAATTGACATAGGTATTTTGCGCTTCAGTGCGGTGCAGTGTCTCTGCAACGTAACTGCCGATGAGGTTGCCGTGTGTCTCTAAACAGAGTGCAACGCCTGCGTCACCTGCCAACCCATCGCATTCACGGATCCCGTCGGCTTCCCAATCCAAAGTTTCGGAGACTTCAACCGGCGTGTCCGGCACCCTATCCCCAAAGATACGGATATTCGCCGCGCCCATAGTCGCCGCGAGATCAATGTAACGCTTGAGGAGTTCGACCTGTTCGGCGCGTTTGTTGGCATCCGGATCGATAAATCGGACACCCGTTGCGATGCAGGAGAGGTCAATCCCGCTATCAACGAATTGGGAGCGCGCGTCGCGGAGTTGTTGCGGCGTAGAATCCAATTCCACACCGTGTCCGTGATCCCACTCGACACGGAGTTCCAAGTGTTTGTAATCATACTGTTTCGCTTTGTCAATCAGTTCCGCTAACGTTAGTGGCGGACAGACGGACGACATAAATCCAAATTGCATGTAAAGCCTCCAGCTTTATGGGTTAATCTGTGATTTTAACAGATGAACTGCCGTTTCCTTTTTTACTAACTTCAATTTTGACGGGTAAACGTCTTGTTAATTCTTTGATATGGCTGATGAGGAAGATGCTCCGTCCCTGCATGCGGAGTCCTTCGAGTGCTGCGATAGCGGTGTCAAGCGTTTCGCTATCAAGGGTTCCGAACCCTTCGTCGAGGAACAGCGAGTTGAGTTGTGCGCGTCCGCTACTGAGTTCGGAGAGCGCGAGTGCCAATGCGAGACTCGTCAAGAACGATTCACCACCGGAGAGTGTCTGAACAGGTCGTTCTTCATTCGCGTTCCAGCGATCGATGACGGTCAAGTTGCCGATGCTCTCAACTTTAAGTTCGTAGCGATCTGAAGTGAGGTATCGGAGCTGCTCGTTTGCTAAAGTCCCCATTTGCCTGAACATAATCTCCAGTGCGAAATCGCGTAAGGCATTGGCGGGAATTGTCTCTTGTAACCGCTGCCAGCGTTCTAATTCTTGCTGCGCTGCGCCGAGTTCATCACCGAGAGCCTCACGTTTTTCAAGCGCATCTTTCAAGTCGTTGATTTTCTGCTGTTGCGCGCCAATCTCTTGCTGTGCTTCTTGAAGTTGCGCTTCGATTCCTTCGAGTTGCATCTCAATTCGACCTAATGTCTCTGGGTCATAAGGCGTTTCCTCAAACCGAGTCTGTAACTCAGTAATCTCTAACGCGAGCCGTTGCATTTCATCCTCGTGCCTATCAATTCGGTCAGTTAAGTCTTGTATCTGGTCATCATCTCGGAAGGCGTCATTGTGTGCTTCTGGCGCGTCAAACCCTTCTTTTTTTAGTTTATTGAAGTAAACTTCGCGTGATGCATCCAACTTTTCAGCAGACGTATTAAACTGTTTCTTGCCAATGTCATGAGCTGTCTGTTTTTGCGTCAGCAAATTTTGACTGTTCTGTAATTGCTGTTCAGCACTATCGCGCGCGCTCTCTTTTGCCTGTAGATCGGCTTGTAATGCTTCAATAGCGGCATTAATATCATCTTCGGTGTCAAGTCCACCGGTTTTCTCACGAGCAGTAGATAGAAATCCTTCCTTTTCACGCAGATATTCATCTTTTTCGTTTTTCAACGTTTCATGGTTGGTTTTCAAGCTCTGAAGTGTCCCTTCGTCTGATTCAATATTGGCGTTAAGCACCTGAAGTTGTGTCTCAGCTGTGTCGCGTTCATCTTCACGCACCTCGACCGCTTCAATTTTATCTTCAAATTGCTTAACAGCCTTTTTAGGTGTAACACCGTGAAAGGTATCGGGCATGGATTCCCAAAAACGTTCCTCTGTCGCTTTAATATCCGCTTGCAAATCCGCAATTGTATTGTTGAGGCTTTCGAGCTGCGTTTCGGTTTCACTCAAGGCTTTCGTCTCGCGTTTGATGTCCTTCTCACAAGTTTCGAGTTGCTGTGATACCATTTCGTAAGCGTGTGATGCCTTCGTTCGTTCCTGCTCGGCCTCTCCGAGGGCTGCAATAGCAGTATCAGCGTTCTCAATCTGGTCTATTATCCAATTGGAGAATGCTTTATAGTCCTGTATAACTATAGATTCGGAATCTGTCTGTTTAGACATCGTCTTGATTTTAAAGTCCTGATCGACTATCGAGTCGAATGCCCTATTGAAGTCTGAAGAGATCTGCTCCCATTGTTTGTCAAGCGATTTCGCTTTGTCTTGGAGAACTTTTGCTTCTGAAACAATCTCTGAACCTTGGTTGACAGCGTTCTCTTGATCCTGTTGCATTTGTATCTGCCTCATTTTCAAAGCCTGTATCTGATTTTGCTCTGTTTTCATCTCGGCTTTCGCATTTTCTAAGGCGTTTTTAGCATCCTGGAGCCGTTCCTCATTTTCAGGTTCCACAACACCAGCATACGGATGCTCTATAGCTCCACATACCAAGCACGGTTCTCCGGTGTGAAGATGTTGCCGGAGTTGATTAATCGGATATGTCAACATCTCGAACCTTAGTGCCTCTTCACAACGTTCAACTGCCTTTGCAGCATGCTGACACACCTCTGTTTGTTCTTGCAGCTCTGCTTCAATTTGCATAAGTTCTGCACCCCGTGTTGATACGGTGTCACTTAAGTCGCTCGCCTGATCTGAGATGTTCTCCAAATCCTCCAATGTCTCTGCACAACTCTGCATGATCGGATATGCCCGGGCTGCTTGCTGTTTTCGATCTGTCCATTCCTCGCGGGTCCCGGTAGTCAGTAGTTCGTTCAATTGCGTCGTAGCATCTGCTAACGTCGTCTCTGCTGCTGCTTTTTCCGAGAGATGCTCTTCCTGAGTTTTAGATAATTTCTCAATTTCCGTTCTTAACGAGGATACTGTCTTTTCAGCATTCGTTTTGTTTGTCTGCTCTGTTTTCAACTGCTTTTCTTGAGATTCGAGTTGGTCCAAAAGACGGGTAGTTCGAGTGAGACGTTGCTGCCGATCCGACGGAAGCGGATTATCTTCCAAAAAATGTTGGGCATCATCAATCTGTCCTTGTAAATCGGTCTGCTCCGTCTGTTTATCCGTTAATTGGTTTTCCAAAGCATCAATCTGCTTGTTTACAGTTACCAATTTTGGTGTCCGCTTATCCGCTTCAGCAAATTGTTCGGCTGCTCGTTCTACATCAGCCTTTGCCGCAGTGTAGAGGGGCATTTTTTCGTTTCGTTCTTCAGACGCAGTTTGATATGCGGCTTCCTTCTCGTCATAGATAATTTGATCATCTCCAACTTGTGCTTCTGCGTCAGTTTCCTCATCTTTCGCGACACGGAGTGTTTTCTTAGATTCTTCAAACTCCGATTGTGCATTATTAAATTCCCGTTTTTCTGTGTGTAGACGCTGGGCGCGATTTGCGCCTTCGAGTTCTGCCTGAAACACATCAATTTCTGACTGTTGTGCTAAAAGTTCCTCTCGTCGTTTCTTCGAGGACTGTAGTTGCTTGAAGTCCTCAGTCCGTTTTGCCTCACGTGCTTTTTCCTCTTGTGTCTGCTGGATTTCTTCACCTAATCGTTCCGCATCTTTTTGTAGTCTATTGAGTTCTGTTTCAGCATCTGTGACCTGTTCACGAGAAGCTTCTGGAATTTTATTTAATTTATCGTAGACTTCGGCGTTCGCAGCCTCAACCTCACTAACTTTGTCATTTAACGCTTGTTTCAGGACATCGTAGATACTGACCCCTGCAGTCGCCTCCAAAATTGTGCGTCTCTCTTCGTTGCTCGCTTTCAAAAACGCAGCGAATTCGCCCTGTGCTAACATCACTGATCGTCTGAAGGCATCGAAATCCAGCCCTAAAATGGATTCCACCTCTTCGCTGACCGTGTTTTGGCTGGAACCGAGAGATTTGCCACGTGTTGATAACCTATCTGTGATTAACTTTGCATCATCTGCATAGCGTAATTCCACCTTTGGCGAACCATTATGCTTAGCCGACCAAGTCGCGAGGTACCGGGTGCCGTTCGCCATAAAGATCACTTCGGTGAATCCGTTTTTTTCGCCATGACTGATGAGATGATTCGGATTTTGGTTCCCACTCCCACTCAAGCGAGGTGTTTTTCCGTAGAGTGCGACGCAGATCGCATCCAACAGCGTTGTTTTTCCAGCACCCGTCGGACCGGTGATCGCCACAAGCGAGGCATCATCCAACGGTGATTTCTCAAAATCAATCTCAACTGGGTCACGGAAACTATTTAGGTTCTTAAGTTTCAGTTTACATATCTTCATTCGGACTCCTCAACCATCTCAACTAATTCATTAAATGTTTGCATCAAAGTATCGTCGGGGGGTTCACCATCGAATTTTGTTCTATGAAACTGATCGAAAATTTCTTCAGGACGCTTCATGTCTTCAACAGAGATTTTCGGTCCTTCTGTCGCCTCCGGCAGTTCGAGTTCAACGCTTAAAACAGTACCGCCCCGGTTGCCAAACGTCTGCCGAATTTCATCGCTGATGCCGACTCTCGGTGCGGTTAATTCCAATTTCACTTGGATATATTTTCCGTCCCAGTCTCCAGTCATCGCGTCTGATGTTACCGATGCTTCGTCACCCTCGACGGTACACAATTCTTTGAAAACGGGAATCTTGATTTTCTCATCTCGGATAAGCGTGCCATCTTCAGAGAGTTCCAGCAGGTAGACAACCTTGCGATAACCGGTTTCGTTGAATCTCAAGGGCATCGGTGAACCCGAATACCGAACCGGATAATCCGCGCCTTTGATCGTCTGCGGTCTGTGGAGGTGTCCGAGAGCGACATAACTGACATCTTTAGGAAAATCGCTGACGTGGGTAGCCGTTGCGCCTCCGATCTGTACATTCCGTTCCGAATCGCCTACTTGTCCGCCTTCGACGAAGAGGTGTCCCATCAAAATTTTCGGGAGTTCTGCTGGCATCAGAGAAACGCAGTCTGCATAGAGTGCCTTGAACCGTTCCCGATATCGTTCGTTCCGCTCTACCTCTGTTTCATACGAGAGATGACGGAGATCGCTTTCGGAGAGGAACGGGACAGCTGCGACTGCAACCCGTGGATCGTCAGGCGGTAAAGAGACGACACATTTCGTCGGTTCATCCGCTGTTCCGACGACATAAATCCTGCCCATCTCAAGGAACTCGCGCGGTGCCTCCAGATGGCGCGGCGAGTCGTGATTACCAGCGGTAATCACCGTGTATGCGTCCGTTTCACTAAAAAGACGGTAGAGAAATCGGTAGTAGAGATTCGTTGATTCGGAGGAGGGAAGTGCCGTATCGAAGATGTCGCCTGAAACGAGGAGGAGTTCGACCTGATGTTCTTGGATCTTCTCAAGGAGCCAATCCAGAAACTGTTCGTGTTCATCCGTGCGTTGACGTTCATGTAACCGTTGACCGATATGCCAATCGGCGGTGTGCAGTATTCTCATATTTTTATCCGGTTACCATCCCTTCAAAAATTGTTGTAAGAATCTAATATGTACTATCATAGCAGATAGAAGGACCTCTTTTCAAGCAAATTAATTCGTTGCGAAAAAAGATGGTACATGATAGGTTAAAACCGATGATTTAGCGATTGCAACACAGCGGAAAATAAGGAGTTAGCCCTATGAAAGATAATGGACGAACCTTAACCGCAGAACTCAAAGAGATGCAAGTCTATGGAGAGACACGCGTCGGATGGGATGCAAACGTACCGGTCAATGAAACCGTTGATGCGGATGGAAACGTTCCGTCTAGCGGTAGAGGCTTCGGTGTCGCGGATCCGAACTCGCCGAAACGCCGGGTCTACGATGATCCAGAAGTCGAAGCACTCCGCGAAAAGCTCCGTGAACAGAACGGGATACGTGGACTCGAAATCTGCGATCCGCATGAACTCAAGAGAGCCGCTCGTATCTTCCATCGGGACGGGTTCGTTGTGGTGCGCGACCTCCTCACGCCGGAACAGTTAGCACGTTGGCGAGACGGCTGCGCCGAAGCACTTCGCGATATCCTCTCTATACCGGGACAGGACGGTAGAAAATATGTAGCCGAAACAGGACGGCTACCACACCGCTATAGCTACGGCACCTCTTCCGCGTCAAGACAGATGCTGCATCACCCTGCGTGGGCAAGTATGGTGGACCTACCGACAACGACACCGCTCGTCACGGAGATTTTCGGGTCTTCAGATTATCGAGTATGGGGTTCAGGCGGCGATCTCTGTCTTCCCGGTGCGGTTGAGTATCAGCATCTGCATTCCGATGGTAGGGACCCACAACACCTTTCTGAAGAACGCATCGCCCAAGCGGAACGACTCGGTGTTCAACTCCAGAGAGACGATAAGGGGAACCTTGATGTGCCGTCCCAAAAACTGATTATGGAGATGACACCACCGATGGTTACCATTAATTTCGTCATGTGTGATCTCACTTGGGAGAACGGACCGATCCGCCAGATTCCGGGAACACATACCTTGCAACAGTATCCGCCGGGTCCGGCTGAAGAACCCGATTGGATGAAGCATTCGACGCTCGTCGGTGCCACTGCTGGGTCTGGTGTGTTCCGGGATAACCGAGCATGGCACGGCGCAACACCGAATCTGTCGAAGGAGATCCGCGCCCTTCCGAACGTTGAGTACGCCGCACCGTGGTGGACACCGCAAATGTTCAGTAGGATTATGCCACACGAAGTCTGGGAGACATTGACACCGTACGCTCAGAAATTGTGTGAATGGATCAAGGCGGAGCCGGGCATCTGGCCAGCAGGTGCAGGCATTATGCACCCGCTTGCAAGCAAGCGCGAAGCCGCAAAGAAATCAAAGGGTTAAGTCTTAATCGAACCCGTTTGCAGGCGGGGTTTGTAACCTCGTCTGCATTGGAAAAGGAGACGACAGATGTTAAACTGGGGCGTTATGGGAGCAGGCGGTATCGCTTATGTGTTCTGCAACGGCATGCGTTTCACAGATACTGGACAGATACTCGCTGTGGCAAGTCGGACGCAGGAACGTAGGGATAGACTCGCCACCGATTTCGGTATCTCTCGGCAATACGATGACTACGCGGACCTCTTGACAGATGATGATATTGATGCCGTCTATATTGCGACAATCCACCCGTTACATGCGGAGTGGGCGGTCAAATGTGCCGAAGCGGGGAAACACCTACTGGTCGAAAAACCGATCAGCATGAACCATACCGAAACCGAGACGATGGTAAACGCCGCACGGGAAAACGATGTCTTTCTTATGGAAGCCTTTATGTACCGGTGCCACCCGCAGATCGCAAAAATGGTCGAACTGATACAAGAGGGTGCAATCGGTGATGTTCTATCGATTCGTGCGACGTTCGGTTATCGCTCAAGTTTCAATCCACAGAGCCGTCTCTACAACCGTGAAATGGGCGGTGGTGGTATCCTCGACATCGGGTGTTATACCGCCTCAATGGCACGGAAAATCGCAGGTGCAGCGGCGAATAAACTGTTCCTGGATCCGGTCTCCGTTAAAGGGAATGGAAAAATCGGTCCGACAGGTGTGGATCACATCGCAGCGGCGACGCTAAAATTTGAGAACGATATTATCGCTGAGATTGTTTGTGCAGTCGAATGCGCTTACGGCAGTAATGTTATTATCTATGGCACGGAGGGAACGCTAACGATTCCGAACCCGTGGTTGCCGTCGTCTCCATGTCGCGGTGCAAGGACACCGTTGCCACCCGATACAACCTTCCCTGCAACGCAGCTGATTGTTCAATCGCCTGGAAGTCGAGAAGCCACCGAAGTGACGGTCACGGCTGATAGGGACCTATTCACCTACGAAGCCGATACGGTTGCAGCGCATACCGCAGACCGACAAGCACCGGCGATGTCTTGGGCAGACACACTCGGCAACATGCAACTCCTTGACGCTTGGCGTGAAGAGGTAGGCGTTGTTCAGTAACAGACAGGCACAAATATAGAATTCGTGTTTTCCATCGAAGAAAAAAGAAATGACACAAAAAAGGTTACTCTTAATTTTGTTAATAGCACTATTCGTATCGCCTCGCGTCCTGTTTGGAGAGTCGTGGGGATATAGCGAGAACCGGATTGCCATCAGTGCAGATGGCAACAGTGCACCTGATATGCAGAGGCAGAGGGGACGAACTGCGGATCCCGATGATTGGGCAGCAACGCCTGCTGCTTTGGCGATACTTGCCAAACTGAGGTTTCAGGATAAACTCGTACATTATTCGTATAATAACTTTATCGAGGCTCCGGCAGGACCCGATGAAAAGAACCAGATGAAAATCAGCGTAGACGGTGCCATTCAACGCTGGAATTTCGATCCACATCTTTTCTTTGATGTGACAAAAGACCTTGCTGGTGCCAAAAATCATTTGAAAACCGAATTGGCAAAGTCAACCGCTGCAGATCCACTTTACTATATTCACATGGGTCCAGCAGAATTTTTCTATCAAACAGTAAAGGAAGTCGTTGACGAAGGGAAGGGCGCGGCTTTGGCGCACGTGTACATCGTGTCTCACAGTGGATATAACAACAATCACTTACGCCGTCAAACGCATCACACCATTAAACAAGCCATCGAGTACAGTAATAACATGTTGAACTACAAGAAAATCAAAGATCAGAATGGAGCATCGGATCCGCATATCCTTTGGAATTCAAAAAAAGATTACTCGCCGTGGTATTGGCTGCGAGATCATAGTGATCCGAATCTGAATTGGTTGTACGAGAGAATGAGAGCACATAGGGGTGGCGTAGCAGATATTTCTGATGCTGGAATGGTATATTGGCTTCTACTTGGAGATGAGGATGGTAACCCATCAAAATTCAAAGCGTTCATAGGACAGGGAATTCCAACAGCACCGGCCACCGAGCAAAACGAGTGACAGAAGACGTGGAGATGTATATCGCAGTATATGAAAATATTCATAGTCAGAGATTTAAATAACATCTGTTGCACGTGTGATAACTAACTGGTCTTGTTCCGTCACAAAATCCTTGCAAGTTTTTCTAATTGATTGTATACTGCTTATGGCAGAAACAATACTTGACGAAAAAGGAACACTTGATGAATATCCTCGTTCTACACGGACCGAATTTACATCTCTTGGGAAAACGTCAACCGGAGATCTACGGACACGAAACTTTAGCGGACATCAACACGACGCTCGATCAGCACGCCGCAGCATCGCAACACCCTGTCGTTCTTAAAATCTTTCAATCGAACCATGAAGGCGAACTCGTTACTATCATCGGAGATCATATTGACTGGGCAGATGGTATCTTGATTAATCCTGCAGCGTATACACATACCAGCGTCGCTATCCGAGATGCACTCGCTACCGTCGCAGTGCCTGTCATTGAGATTCATCTCTCTAACATCTATGCCCGTGAAGAATTCCGGCATCATTCATACATATCGGCGATTGCAGTTGGCGTTATCGGCGGTTTCGGGTCCCATAGCTATAAACTTGCTCTTGAGGCAATGATCCATATCTTACGACAAACTGAAGAAAATTAAAAAACGCGCAGCCTGAAACGAAGTGGAAGGCGGGGTACGGAGGTGGTCCTGAAACCCCTGACGAACCTTATCGAACCGCAAGGAAAATTTAAAAAATGGAAAAAAACCGATTTATACCGTTTAGTCGTCCTTGGATTGATGACACCGAAATCGAAGCAGTTAGCCAAGTGCTTGCATCCAAATGGATCAGCACCGGCACGAGGGTCCGTGAATTTGAACGCGCCTTCGCCGAATATCTCGGGGTCAAACACGCCATCGCTGTCAGTTCCTGTACCGCTGCGCTCCATCTGAGTCTGGTTGTTGCCGGTATCGGCACCGACGACGAAGTCATCACAACGCCTTATACCTTCACTGCGACAGCCGAAGCGATCCGATACGTCGGTGCGAAACCGGTTTTCGTGGACATCCAACCCGATACGTTGAATATCGACACCGGCAAAATTGAAGCGGCGATAACCGATCGGACGAAGGCGATACTCCCTGTTCACATCGCCGGTATCCCGTGCGATATGACGACGCTTCAAGAGATATGCCATACGCACAACCTGACGCTCATTGACGACGCTGCGCACGCCATCCCGACGGAATATAAGGGACAATATATCGGGAATCTCGGCGACCTGTCCGCTTTTAGTTTCTACGCGAACAAGAACCTCACGACAGGCGAAGGCGGCATGATTACGACGAACAGCGACGCATTCGCTGAACCGCTCCGTACGATGCGACTCCACGGGATCAATAAAGACGCTTGGTCACGTCAATCGCAACGCAATATCTGGCACTACGACATCGCGACCGAAGGCTATAAATACAACATGACCGATATCCAAGCGGCGATGGGAGTGTGTCAACTCATGAAGCTCAACAAACAGCACGAACGCCGCCGGAATTTTGCGCATATCTATCAGACGGAACTGGCGAAATTTCCACAGATTGACACGCCTGTGGCACCTGATAACCCACGCGAACACGCTTGGCATCTCTACATTATCCAACTCAACACCGGCAACCGAGACGCATTCGTGGAAGCCTTACGTGAGGCGAACATCGAATGCAGTGTCCACTATATTCCTTTGCATCTCTTCGATTTCTATCAGGAGCGTTATGGTTACCGTATCGGCGATTTTCCGTGTGCTGAGGCGGCGTTTGAACGCGTTGTGAGTCTCCCGCTCCACCCCGGATTAACCGAAGATGATGTCCACATTGTGATTAATACCATCGGTAAAATTTTAGCGTCGTAATTGCGCAGCGGAACCCGTTGCTGTTCTAAAATTCAACAGGCTTATTGGATGGACGATGGAGACACCTACACCCCCGACTCCCAAACTCTACCAAATCATCCCCTCCGAAGTCTGCTTCTCGTGTGATGTCTGTTGCCGGTTTTTAGAGGTGGACAGTCCGCTTGCACCTATTTTCACCGAACCAGAAAAAGCGCGAGTCGTAGCAGTAGGTGCAGATTCAACGCTGTTTCGTCCACAGGCAGATGGTCAAAGCACACAGATCCACCTAAAACCGTACAAAGATTTCTATATCTGTCCCTTTTTTGAATCGGAGACGAGCCGTTGTACCATCTATCCGATCCGTCCGCTCGACTGCCAACTCTATCCGTTCGCGATTATGTTCAGCGAAGACGGTAACGAGGTCGTACTCGGCATAGATACGCTCTGTCCATTCGGTGAGGAACACTTTGAGACGGAAACATTTCAGCAGCATATCCGAGAAGTCATTGCTTACGTTGAATCGGAAGCGGTTACGGAACAGATCGCCGCAAACTGGAGCCTCATCGGTGACTACCAAGATACTGTGATAATTGTTCACACTTTGACGCAATTAAGAAATGCGACTTCAGCCACTCACACTTAACGACAAACCGATTTTTGACAGATACGCGCACCGGACACGCACGCGCTTGTCTCATTACGCTTTCGCACCGATCTACGTCTGGCGCGAACACTTCGAGTTTTATTGGACACTATTTTCGGATTATCTCTGCGTTTTCGCAAGGCAGGCAGACGACTATTTCATGCCGATCCTGCCGATACCGATAGAGATGGAAGATCCCAGGTATCTGAAAGTGGTTAAGGAGGCACATCAATTCATGTTGACTGCCAGTCGGAACCCGCACATTGCCAGAATAGAAAATGTGCCACAGGAGATGATCTCTTTCTTTGAAACGGAGGGGTTTTGCGTGAGTTTGAAGGAGACGGAATACCTTTACGAAACGACAGCACTTGCAGAACTGCGTGGCGATCGTTACAAGCAGCAACGGCACGCCTATAACGTTTACGTCGCTCAGTATCCGTCAGCGAAATTGCATCCGTATTGTCCCGCGGATCAGGACGAATGCCTTATACTTTACGAAAGATGGCGCGAGGCGCGATCGGAAAAATATGACAATCCGCTCTACAACGCGATGCTCGACGATTCACAGTCGGCACACCGAATCGGGGTTTCGGACGCGGAGGCACTCGGTCTCGTTGGTAGAGTTGTCCGTATCAACGGGGACATCAAGGGGTATACCTTCGGCTATCCATTAAATACCGATACCTTCTGTATCCTGTTTGAGATTACGGACCTCAGTATAACCGGATTGGCACAGTTCATCTACCGAGAATTCTGCAAGGAATTGGCGGATACCTATAAATGGGTCAACGCTATGGACGATTCTGGGTTAGAGAATCTAAAACGCGTCAAACGTTCCTATCACCCTTGCCAATTGATTCCATCATACAATATTGTTCTGTCTACTTTGATTTCGGACGTGGAAACCGCGAAGAAACACCCCAGCAAAAACCCCCTACGATAACGCTACCGCAAGGAAAATCAAAAATATGAGAGCGGCGCTTGTTTTCCTCAACGGCTATTACGATACAAGGTATCTCGATTTCTACCGTCAAGAAATTGAAGACGCAATGGCGAACCGTTTTCCGACTATCTGTGCGGATGGTGGCGTTCGGATATTTGATACGTTAAATCGGTGTGGAGAGACACGGCTTATTCCTGATGTTCTCATTGGGGACATGGATTCAGTTGCTAAAGCAGAAACAGAAGCGAAGCATATCGTTCAGGAATGGGTTGGGCAGACAGATAAGGATTGGACCGATGGTCAACTTGCTGTCGATTATGCGCTCCAAGAATACGGATGCCGGCACATCGTTATTTATGGCGGTTTACCGCGTCCTGCGGCATACCAGACAGACCACTTCCTCGGTAACCTTAAACTGATGCGTTTCGGGCATTATCGCGTATCTGCCGATAAACGCTACCGTGCCGAAATGCGGGACCCGAAACAGACGATTCATTACGTGCTATCGGACGTACACTTAACGCGAAAGGGAGACCGGTTGCAACGCGTCTCCCTTATTGCGGATGCCGAGAATGTTATTGTGGAACAGAGTGAAAACCTACGGTGGGATTTGGCATCGCTACAGATCCACCCCGACCTAACGAACGCGCTCCGCAACGAGTTCATAGAGGGTGCAGGATGGGCAACTCTCCGATTGGTTGACGGATCATCACCTGTCTATGTGATTCACAACTGGTAAGCGAGTGCTGCTGTGAGCGTTTCGGTGTCCAGGTTCGCGCCGGTCATCACCATCACCACGTTTTTCCCTGCCAATTTATCCGTGAGTTTATGTGCGGCCGCGATCGGTGCTGCGCCTGCGCCTTCCGCTAAGTTGTGTGTCCATCGCAATGCCAGACGGATACCCTCTACGAGTTCAGCTTCGCTCAACAGCACAATATCATGGATACCGTTTCTGATAATAGAGAGCGGTAGTGGGAAGGGTACACGCGTCGCGAGTCCATCAGCGACGGTATCACAAGAATCGGTCTCCACGTGCTTTCCTTCTTTCCATGAGCGATAGATAGCGGGTGCGTTCTCCGCTTGTACGCCGATGACCTTCACATCGGGGTTGATCGCCTTCGCTACGGTAATAGCACCACAGGAGCCGCTTCCGCCGCCGATAGGCACAATAATCGCGTCTACAGTCGGAAGGCTTTCAAAAACCTCAAGTGAATAGGTGCCGACACCGTGGAAGAGTGCCGCTTCCATACAGGGATGGACGTAGTAAAGTCCGCGTTCGGTTTCAAGTGTTTCACACAACGCGCGTGCTTCATCAAAATCGGTGCCGTGTTCGATGAGTTCTGCACCGAACGCTTGCATCGCGCTGTTCTTTTCGGGGTTATTCCCGTATGGCACAACGATGGTCGCCTTGACACCGAACTGTGCTGCAGCGTAGGCGATAGACTGTCCGTGATTCCCGCGTGTCGCCGTGATAACACCTTTTTCACGTTGTGCTTGTGGCAGATGATGCATGAAATTCAGGCCACCGCGCACCTTGAAACTGCCGGTTGGGTTATGGTTTTCGTGTTTGATGTACGCTTGGAATCCGAGTTGTTCGGACAATTCTGGGTAATGAATGAGCGGTGTAGATTTTAAAAACCGCGCCACGACCTGTCTCGCAGCAATGATGTCTTGAAATTTTAAAGATGCCATTTTATCCTTCGTTTTTTCCGCCAATCACAACGAGGAATGCACTATCTTCTTTGGCATAGACGCTATGAAGGACATCGCCAGCGAAGCTAACGCCTTCACCTTGTTCCATTGTTATCTTATCATTGTTCGTTGTAAATATGATGCTTCCCTTAAGCATAATCACGGTTGCAGCGGCGGGTGCAGGGTGTTCTTCTAACACCTTCTCGGCTTTCAGCGCAACCAGGACAACTGTCAGTTCATCTCCACGCGCCAATGTTAGGGAAGACCGACCTGATGTAGCGACTTCGGCTTCTTCCATGAGTTTTTCAGCCATTTCTGTAAACGGAAACGCTTTCGTCAATGATGTATTTAGGTCTACAGGTCTATAGGGTCTCTCAAATGATGTATTCACTGTGAATCCTCCATTTCATTTGCAGGCGGGGTTTGTAACCCCGCCTTCTGTATGTGTGTCGTCTGTTTTCTATAGCGCGTGGTCTTCGGGACGGACACCTTTTGCAAACGTGCCAAAACCGAAGAAAATCGGTTCGTAAGCGCCGACGTAATCGACAACACTCTTATCTGGAATCTCGTCTTCCATCCCCATACACCAGTAACACCCGTTGACGAGGAGACGGCGGAGTCCTTCGCTCTCCAAATCGACGGAGGCACCCATTGTTGTATTGAAAACCCGCGAAGTGTTGCCTGCGTCCCCCGTATAAGTTTTGATCCACGCCATCGGCATCGTGACGGTATCCGGTTTCGGCGCATCTGTCGGCTCCATGCCGACCAATACCTGACCGTGGACAAGCACTTGAGAGTCGCCTGTCAAAGAATTGATGCCGTAGACATCGGAGGGTCCCCAAACGTCGTCAACGCCTTTGAGGATCGGATGATCTTTCATGGCTTCATCAATAACACCGCGTGCACTCTCTTTCCCGTGATGTCCATGATGGTTAACCCATGTTTCTCCGAGCACCTGCCTACCGTAGCCGCCTTCAAAGCCTTTATTGTTAAAACTGTATTTGGCGTACGGACTATCGAGATTCCGACTGTAATTAAAGGCGTGTGTCGCTGTTCGGAGTCCCATCACAGGTTTACCAGCGTTCGTGTAGTCAATGATATACTTCATCTGTTCATCGGGCAGTTCACGAAAACGCGTGAACAGCACCAGCATATCCGCGGATTCTAAGTTGTGAAGTCCGGGGATGTTGGTCTGTACCTCCGGATCAATTTCGCCTGTCTCTGGATTAATAGCGAATAGAACCGTGCATTTAAATCCGTGGTGCGTGGCTAACACTTTCCCCAACATAGGTAACGCCTCTTCAGAGCGATACTCTTCATCGCCACTGACGAGAACAATATGCTTGCCGTTGCCGGGACCCTCGTTTCCTTCGTAAACAACCCATTCATTTTTCATCAAAATTTAACTCCATCTATAAAATAAGATTTTGCATTAGTATAGCAGATATTTTTGAAAAAGTCACCTTGAATCTGTGCTGGTGTTCTCAGCGGCTTTCAAATTCGAGAACGCCGTGCTTATAGACCAGCACGGTTTGCTGATTGATTTCCATGATGAGATTATAGCGTGAGTTTCTCACGAGCCGCCCGCGTAGGATATGCCCACTTCTCATGACGAGCCGCACGGTTTTGTTGGCTGCTTTTGCAAGGTTCTGCTTCGTGAAGACTTTCGGGCGATCTTTGGGCTTGATCGCAGTTCGGAGATTTCGTTTTTTGACGTTTGCATCGAAAGTGATGCTTGTCTTGACGGCTTCCAAGGTATCCGCCTTGATGACGAACATGAGATCCCGCTTTGAGACGACTCCTGCGTTTGTGAGGATGTCATACTTTTTGACAGCTTCGACGAGGACGCGTTGCTCCCCTTTATAGGTGTATATCAAGACGACGGGTCCAAGTTCTGTCATTAAGAGGGATTTTTCATCCAGCGTCTGGGCATCGTCTGTATGGTTCTCGTTTTCCATGTTGCTTGTCTATCCTATCTAATTTTTACGATCTCGGCACCCCTTTCGTCCGCACATACTCTTTACATGAGCGAAAACCTTAATGTTAAAAAGGATACTCACCCACGTCAGGGATTATATCATTATCTACCGTTTTTAGTCCACATTTATCGGGACTAAACCCAGGGTGATTTAGTTCTCCGTTTTTTCGCCCAATTTTTGACACCCAGGACCTGTAGGTGCGGTTTGGAACCGCACCATAGGTGTCAATTTAGTGAAAATAGATACGTTTTTGTAAGAAAAATGCGGTAAGTTGGAAATACCTCTTGTATAATGTAGAAAAAGATTAGAAGGTTATTTCTACAAAAAAGGTATTTCCAATGTCCATTTTACAACAAGTGGTAGATAAAATGCAAACGATCCTTGAAACCGTCCCAGATGAAGTCGCTGTCCATACAGGAGTCGTCAAAAGAAAGCGGAAACTTACCGGGAGCGCACTGACGCAAACCCTCGTCTTCGGGTGGTTGGAAAATCCAGAGGCGAGTTATCAGCAACTCACTGAAACCGCTGCGACACTCGGTATACAAGTCAGCCGACAAGCTCTTGAGCAACGCCTGACCCTTGAAACGACTGAAATGTTGAAACTTACACTTGACACCGCTATTACCGAAATGCTTGAAGTTGCCGGTCGGCGAGAAGCCCTCCCTTTACTTCAGCAGTTTAGGGGCGTTTATGTGCAAGATGCCACATGGGTAACACTCCCTGATGAACTTCACGAAACTTGGAAGGGACAACCGAAAAAGAATCATCCCCATAAAGCCGGATTGAAACTTCATCTCTGCTTTGATGTGCTTACGGGACGTTTTCAGGACTTCCAACTCACTAATGGCATGACGGCTGATTTGACGGCTGCAAAAGCAGCACCGCCATTGCCAAAAGGAAGTTTACGACTCGCAGACCTCGCCTATTTTTCGCTCGATGAACTTGAGAAACTCACCAAAAACAACGTCTACTGGATCTCGCGTTTGAAAGCCAACTCTTACCTCGCTGACGAAAACGGTGAACGCATTAATTTAGAAAAGACGCTGAAATCAGAGGCAGAAAACACCTATTTTCGTAAAGCCATACGGATCGGAAAAAGAAAGCAACTCTCGGTTTACCTCATCGCCGAGAGACTTTCCGAAGCTGAAACGAATAAACGCCGACGTTCCATCCGATATCGTGCCAAACGCAAAGCACAGACACCCTCAAAAGCACTCTTACGACTCGCAGGATGGAACCTTTATATCACCAACATTGAAGAACATCAACTCACACCGAAACAGATTGCTGCCCTTGTCGGCATCCGTTGGCAGGTTGAACTGATGTTTAAGTGTTTCAAAAGTATCGGAAAACTTCATGTTTCTCGAAGTCAGAAACCCTATCGTATACTATCGGAAATCTATGCCAAACTTATTGCGCTTCTGATTCAGCATGCGGTCATGTTAGTCGCCGGATACCGACATATCCAACAAGGTTTCATCAAAACAGCAAAGTATATCGTAGGTTATGCGAGGCTGCTAACCTTGAGTTTTCATCGCTCAAAAACAGCACTTCGCGAAACTTTGAAAATCATAAAGTGTGCCTTTGAAAATGACGACACTTTCCAGAGAACCATTGGAAAAAACACAACCTTTTGGAAACTCAAGGGGGCTACGGAAACTTCCTAAATTGACACCTATGGTGCGGTTTGGAACCGCACCGGACTTGAAAAAGAAAACTCAAAAATTGAGACAATCCGACAATTTATCTAAAACTAAATGGCCCTGGGACTAAACCAGATTGTTCAGTTGGCGGTTTTTTGGACGTTATTGGAAATGGTTATGTCCTGCTATCGGCAAGTGTGATGCGTGACAATTGAATCGCTCCGGAAAAAACCTTTGACAAATATCCGAAATTGCCATAAAATTAATAGATGAATGTGTAAATCCTAAAACTAAAAAATAAAAAATCGGAGGACAAGATTGCTAAAAGTATCTAAGTTTGGCGGGAGTTCGCTCGCGACAGCGGAGCAAGTACGCCGAGTTTGTGACATTATCACTGCTGACCCAGAACGCCGCCTCATCGTCGTTTCGGCACCTGGAAAACGCTACAGCCAAGACATTAAAGTGACCGACCTACTGATTGCCGCTGCCTCAGAACGCCTCGCTGGCAAACTCGGAGCATCGGAATGTGCGGAAGCCATTGAACGCTACCGAAGTATCATTGCTGAATTAGGACTTCCTGCGGAGAGCGCGGAACCTATCGCCAGCAATCTTATGGAACGCCTCGAAAGTGATACCACTGATGCTGATCTCTATATGGATACAATGAAGGCAGGCGGTGAAGATAATTGTGCACGCCTCGTCGCAGAAGTGCTACAGGCGCGCGGTGTAGAAGCACACTATGTGGATCCGAAGGACGCAGGGTTACTTCTGTCTGACGAACCCGGCAACGCACAAGTACTGCCAGAGGCATACGGTAGATTACGCAGCCTACAAGAGCGCCCCGGCATCACTATTTTTCCCGGATTCTTCGGATATTCGAAACAGGGGAACATCGTCACCTTCTCGCGCGGTGGATCAGATATTACCGGTGCTATCCTTGCAGGGGCTGTTCGCGCAGGGGTCTATGAAAACTTTACCGATGTCGATTCCGTGTTCGCAGCGAACCCGTCTATTGTTAAAAATCCCGCACCTATTGCTGAACTCACCTATCGCGAGATGCGTGAACTCTCTTATGCCGGATTCTCTGTATTCCACGATGAAGCACTCGAACCGGTCTATCGGGCACAAGTGCCTGTGAACATCAAAAACACGAACAACCCGAAAGCAGAGGGAACTTTAATCGTTCCGAACCGAACGTCAACCGAGATTCCGGTTGTCGGGATTGCCGCCATGGACAGCGTCTGCTGTGTTTATCTCAGCAAATACCTTATGAACCGTGAAATCGGGTTCGGGCGCCGGTTGCTACAGATATTGGAAGCCGAAGACATCTCTTTTGAACACGTTCCGTCTGGGATAGATAACATGTCTGTCATTATCCGCGAGGAGAGTCTCACAGCGGGGAAAGAGAAACGCGTTATTGAGCAGATTCGGCAGACACTCGCCCCTGAAGATATTTTCGTAGAGCGCGGGCTTTCGTTAGTGATGGTCGTCGGCGAGGGCATGCGACATACAGTCGGTATCGCTGCTCGCGCAACGGGTGCCTTATCCGGTGCCGGTGTGAATATCGAGATGATTAATCAAGGTTCAAACGAAGTCAGTATGATGTTCGGTATAAAATCCAAAGATATGGAGACGGCTGTCCAAGCACTTTATACCGAATTTTTTTGATTGAGGAACGCCTTATGGTCATAACTGTTCAACCGCGAGAATTAGCGTCAGAGAAACTCACTGACTTGCATGTAGATGAAGCCGTTCGAGCGATCCGTGTTGATGGTTATGTCGTTTTAGAGAACATCATCAACCATGATCACTTGGACATCCTCCGTGAACGGATGGATGCCGATTCGCAGATCCTCATTAAAGCCGAGAAGTGGGGTGGTGCAGGGGGTCTTAAGGGACATCTGCAGCAGGGTCCGCCGCCTTATGCTCCGTATATTTTCAGAGACATCGTCGCGAACCCTTATGTGATTCAAGTCACGAAGGCGCTGCTCGGTCCCGGTCTCTACAATAACTTTTACAACGGCAATACGAACTGCCCGGGTAGCACGACGCAACCGCTGCATCGGGATGGCGATCACCTCTGGTCAGTTCAAGAAGTCGCACACCCGACTGCAGAGGTCGTCGTCAACATCTCCCCACAAGATACGAGTGAGGAGAACGGCAGCGTCGAAATCTGGCCCGGTTCACACCTGGATATTGGTGAACGACGGATAAGTGAAGAACGTGAAGCGGAACGTCATAAAATCGCGCCGCCTGTTCGTGGGAACGCGAAGAAAGGGAGCGCGCTGATCCGTGATATGCGGTTGTGGCATCGCGGTGTTCCGAACCCATCCGATGAACCGCGCCACATGATCGCGATGATTCACCGGGTCTCTTGGCTCAAATCCAACCGCCGACTGAAGTATAAAACTGGGTGCGAAGTCGCTTTTGAGAACAGCGATCTCGATCATAACGCTGAATTTATTGACTTCGTTGATAAAAAAATAGATGATTACCACTATCTCTTCAATCCGAGATTCTAAATGTGTGCATGCGGTGTCAAGGACCGCTCTGAGTTCAGGACGGAGGTTAACATGAACGGTATAAATAATTGGCTCCCAGCTGAGCCTGACCTTGAGACGGTTTGTAAAACGTACAGCGACCCGATCTACGCGCTCTCTCAAGCGGAGATGCCTGCTATTATCCTTCGGAACGCCTACTCGCCTTCTCAGTGTCAAGGACTCATAGAACGGTTCACGAATATGGGATTGATGCGCGATGAAGCGGACATCAACTCTGCTGACAGACGCACACGCATCGACATCGGTACGAGCCTCGGAAACCGCGGCGGCGATAAAGCGAAATTTTTGGCACACGCGAAAGCGACTGAACACCTCTTTAGTTTCCTATTTAACGGGTTTAATGATCCTGTTGCTCTCATCTACGAATCGCTCACCGCACTTTCGCCCGGAAAAGAGGTGAAGGTCGCACGCGAATCCGATGGTGCTCGATATGGACCCGCGATTTTCCGTGTCCACTACGAGACACACAGTTATAAACCGCACATCGATCACGTCAAATACCGTGAGCAGCGTACAGATTATGCTGTCTACCGCTTTGAGCACCAGTTCGCTGGCGTGCTATGCGTCCAAAATGCCGACGAAAACGGAAAGGGCACCCAAGCTATCCTGCATCGTTGTCTCTGGTCGGAGGAGATTCAACCCTATATCGCCGAAGAGACCTTTGACCGATACGCCGCTGACAACGGTATAGAGAACTATCAAGTCGATCTGCAGCAGGGCGATCTCTATTTTTTCAATACCCGCTGCATCCATGAAGTACCCCCCGTCCAAGGCACGCGCGCCCGAATCGTCTTGGCTGTTTTTATCGGATATTCTCCGGACGATAACGAGGTGTACGTCTGGTCGTAACTGGGGACTCAAAAAGGATCACCACAAATTATAATGAAAAAAATACGATTTTCAATCCTGTTAACGCTGTTTGTCTTCTTAAACGCGTACCTACCGATCTGTTTTGCGCAACAGTCTACATCGCTCAATTTACCGGGCAGTGCAAAGGCGCGGCTGGGTAAAGGATGGATAGGCGAGTTAAAGTATTCACCGGACGGCACGCGCTTAGCAGTCGCAACATCTATCGGTGTCTGGCTCTATAATGCGCAGACTTTCCAAGAAGTGTCGCTGCTGACAGGACATATACAAGGTGTCAGCAGCATCGCTTTCAGTGCGGATAGTGCGATGCTCGCAAGCGGCGGCAGAGATGGGGACATTCGGTTGTGGAATGCCGCTACAGGCGTCCAACTGCGAACGTTAACTGGGCATGCAGATGTTGTTTATGGGGTTGACTTTGCACCGAATGGGTTGACTCTCGTAAGTGGAGGGGCTGATGGCACTGTCCGCTTATGGAGTGTTACCACCGGTGAAGAGCAGCAGACCTTCACCGGACACACGGATGCCGTTTTTGCTGTCGCATTTAGCGATGGTGGAACTGTCGCAAGTGGTAGCGCGGATACTACGGTTCGACTCTGGAACACTACCACCGGCGAAGAACAACGCACGCTTAACGGGCATACCGATGCTGTCTATGCGCTCGCTTTCAGCCCAACCGGTGGAAACTTCGCCAGTGCGGGGGCTGACGGCACAATCCGTTTCTGGAATACCACCTTTGGTGTCGTACAACGTACACTCACTGGACATGTCGGTTCAGTTTTGAGTATCGCATTCTCACCTGATGGCAATTTGATTGCAAGTGCGAGTGCAGACACTACCGTCCGCTTATGGAACACGACCTCCGGTCAACATACACTGACGCTCACCGGTCATACCGGTGTCGCTCTCAGTGTCGCGTTCAATTCGACCGGCGGAACAATTGTGAGTGCCGGCACGGAAGGCGCAATCCTCGTATCGGATGCCGTCTTCGGTGGTGTCCGACAGACACTCACCGGATATACCGATTATGTCAGTGCCGTCGCCTTTAGTCCAAGCGGCGGAACTATCGTAACGGGTGGTGCAAATGGCAATATCTATCTCTGGGACGCTACCTCTAATACACAAACCCTGACACTTACTGGACATAACGACTGGGTCAATAGCGTCGCGTTCAGTCCAAACGGAGCGACGCTCGTAAGTGGTGCTGACGATGGCATGATCCGATTATGGAACGCCGCTACCGGTGCACACATACGCACACTTACTGGACACGCAGAGGCTGTTAGGAAGGTTGTGTTCAGTAGAGATGGTACGATGCTCGCAAGCTGCAGTTTAGACGGGACTATTATCTTATGGGACGCTATCTCCGGGGAACAGAGACAAACCCTGACCGGGTACGGAGCCCCCATCCTGAGTGTCGCATTCAACCCGGACGGGACGCGCCTCGCAAGTGGCGGCACTGCGGACGATATTTTCCTATGGGATGTCGTCTCCGGTGAACACACGCATACACTGACCGGACATACGGATTACGTCCGGCATGTCGTTTTCAGTCCAGATGGGACGACGCTCGCAAGCGCAGGCGACGACAACACTATTCGCTTATGGGACCCCGCTTTCGCTGAACACAAACAGACGCTTACGGGACATACGGACTACATCTTTAGCCTTGCATACAGTCCGGATGGCAGGACGCTTGCAAGTGGAAGCTTGGATAACACTGTCCGGCTATGGGACACGATCTCCAATCAACTTGAACAGACGCTTACAGGACATGTCGGTGGTGTCCTAACTGTCACATTCAGCCCGAATAGCGATACGCTGGCGAGTGGGAGTGCTGATGGCACGACACTTCTGTGGCGGTTCACGCCGTCCTCCAAAACATACCCGACGGTCAGTTTTTCGCCTTCCGCTGTCGAATCACCTGCAATCGGTGAACAGATCACGTTGGCACTGCGTATTACAGACGGAATTGATGTGGCGGGTTATCAGGCGACCATCCGTTTTGATCCTTCCGCTATCCGCTATCTCGAAAGCACGAACGGGGACTATCTGCCATCCGGTGCGTATGCCGTCCCCGCTCTCGTTACAGAGAGTCGTGTGGTGCTTGCAGCGACGTCTCTTGCAGGTAATGTTACCGGCTCCGGGACGCTTGCCAACATTACGTTTGAGGTTGTCGCGCCTAAAGCATCACCGCTGAGTTTATCCGATGTACTTCTCACTGATGGTACTGGTAGGACTTCATACGCGCGGGTTATAACTGGACACGTAACGGCACCGATGCTCGTAATTGGTGATGTCAACGGTGATGCTGTCGTGAACGTCCAAGATTTGGCACTCGTCGCCGCAAACTTTAAGCAGACAGGTGAAAATTTAGCCGATGTCAACAGAGATGGTGTCGTTAATATTGCCGATCTCACGCTCGTAGCAGCTGCAATAGCGGACGCTGCTGCTGCACCCACAGTATGGAGCCGAGATGTGGAAATCGGCTTCACAAGGGCAGATGTCGAGCAGTGGATCCGTGAAGCGCGAGGACTGGCATTAACCGATCCGACTTTCCTCCGCGGCATCTTCGTCCTGGAACAACTCCTCGCAGCGTTGACACCACAAGAGACAGCACTCCTTGCGAACTATCCGAACCCGTTCAACCCGGAGACGTGGATACCGTATCAGTTGGCAAACCCTGCAGAAGTCACAGTGCGTATCTATACAGCCAGCGGCGTGAGGGTCCGGACGCTTGCGATTGGGCATCAGGCTGCTGGTATCTACGAAGACAGGGGGCGCGCTGTATACTGGGATGGCAGAAATGAGATGGGAGAACCGGTCGCGAGTGGCATATATTTTTATACGTTAACAGCAGGCGATTTCACTGCAACCCGGAAAATGGTCATTCGGATGTAGGCGGGTACGCAGTTAACAGTTTTCAGTGCGATTTTTTTCTGCGAAAAAAATCTTTCAGTTTTGACCAAGTTCTCGACTCCGAAATATTTGACATAAGAACGAGAACTTGGTCAAAGTGTTATAAGTTATAAGTGGTAGGCAACCCCGCCTTAATATACAAACGTCCAACGTATGCAGGCGGGGTTTATAACCCTGCTTTAATTTTAAAAATTTTCACCCATCTGCTCTCTCCACCTGTTCGCCTTCACTTGCAACTAATGTTCAAATTATGAACATTTTTGTGCAGTCTCTGCACGATTAGGGGCATTTGTGAAGAACATCTCACGATTTCAAGCGACACTTCTCTTTCCTGAAATCTCACGACTTACCCAATTTCTGTCCATATTCGTGCGTTTCTGCTGCCTCTATTACCAATAGGGGCTACTTCTTGTCGTGTTGGCATCATAATTGCTATGTGTTTGACATAACCGAATTTCGATCACGGGAGCCTACACCGATGAAGAGGATACGTTTCTCAATCTTTACGCTACTTATCGTTTTAACCTGTACCTTGCCAGACGTTTTCGCTCAGGATTGGACGCAGATACGTTTACCTGAGGGTGCCAGAGCACGTTTGGGTAAAGGCGGTGTCGGCGAGGTTAGGTATTCCCCAGATGGGAGTCTCTTAGCAGTCGCCAATGCCATCGGAATTTGGATTTACGACGCACGCAGCTTTGTGGAACTTGATCTGCTCACTGGACACGGAGAGGGAGTCAGAAGCATTGCGTTCAGCCCTGATGGTCGAGCGCTTGCAAGCAGCGGCTACGACGAAACAGTCCGGTTGTGGGATGTTGCAACAGGCAGGCACAAATCAACGCTCGCCGGTCATACGAGGGGAGTTGGCAGCATCGCCTTTAGTCCTGATGGGACGATCCTTGCGGGTGGCGTCGCGGATGATACAGTGCATCTTTGGGACCCCGTGAGCGGAGAACAGAAAGCGATGCTCACTGGACACACACGGAGAGTCACTACGGTCGCCTTTAGTCCGGACGGTAAAACGCTTGCAAGCGGTGCTTGGGATAATACAGCGCGCCTCTGGGATATTGCCACAGGGACACAGAAAGCCGTCCTCACCGGACATACCTTCTTCGGCGAAAACATGTCCGGCATCTCTCAGGTCGCTTTCAGTGCCGATGGACGGACATTGGCAAGTGCAGCTTTTAACGACAATGTCGTTCGTCTCTGGGATGCTGACACCGGAGCAGCGAAAACAATTCTTGATACAGGGCGTATTTCGAGCCTGACCTTCAGTCCAGATGGTAAAATACTCGCCACCGGTGGTGGGAATCGCCTATTACAGCTATGGGATGTTACCAGCGGTGAACGCAAAACAGTTTTGAGTGGACACGCGTCGCGTATCCATACTATCGCCTTTAGTCCGGACGGTAAAACCGTCGTAAGCGGAGGCGGTTCGCAGCTGCTGGTATGGAATGCAGGGACGGGTGCCCAAACAGACGAAATTACTGGGCACCTGTCGAATGGTTGGCGTATCGCATTCACGCCTGATGGCAGGACGCTTGCAAGTGTCGGTACTAGACCTACCGTGCATCTATGGGATGTCGCTAATGGACAACATAAAGCGACGTTAATGGGCGCGAGGATTGATGATTGGGTCTCCAGCATCGCCTTCAGTCCGGATGGCAGCACCCTTGCAGGCGGAAGCGGTTGGCATATATGGCTATGGGATGTTGAAGATAGACATCTCGAAGCGGTCGTTAAAGGATTTACCGGGAGCGGTGTCTCTGGCGGTGGAATCCGGTCAATTGCTTTCAGTCCGGATGGTCGTTTCCTCGCAACTGGCAGTGGACACAGAGATATGAAAATACAGGTCTGGTATGGTGGACGCACACACAAAGCGACATTCACGGGACATAAGGACGCAATCACGTCTATCGCTTTCAATCCGGACAGTCGGACACTTGCCAGCGGGAGTTGGGATCACACGGTGCGCTTATGGGATATTATCAGTGAGACACATATCATCACACTCACTGGGCACACGGACTGGGTTAACGCGGTTGCGTTCAGTCCGGATGGTCGGACGCTTGCAAGCGGGAGTCGAGACACGACCATCTGTCTCTGGGATGTCGCCATGGGTGCACATAAAGCGACACTGATGGGACACATTCATAGTGTTGAAAGTGTCGCCTTCAGTCCAGACGGACGCACACTTGCAAGTGGCGGTGGTTATGATGATAGAACTGTACGGTTGTGGGATGTGGACACCGGCACACATAAAATGACGCTTACAGGACACACTGACAGTGTCATAAGTGTTGCGTTCAGTCCGGATGGTCACACACTCGCCACTGGAAGTTCGGATGGCACTGTCCTTCTCTGGAATATCACACCAGAACCTGCAGCGCAGCACATCGTTGAGGATGTAAACCGCGACGGTATCGTGGACCTCCAAGACCTGCGTTTTGTTGCTTCACGCTTTGGGCAGCACGGATCAAATGAGGCAGACATTAACGCCGATGGTGTCGTCAATATCAAGGACCTCATTTTGGTCGCCGGGGCACTCGGTACAGGAGACAGTGCACCTCGGATCATGCGTCGCCAATCTATAGAGACACTCACCGCGGCAGATATCCGATTGTGGTTATCTACTGCTCAGCAAATTGACAACGCAACACCCGCTATCAAGCGCGGCATCGCAACCCTTGAATACCTTTTGACGATGTTGGTCCCCAAAGAGACGGCACTGCTGCCAAATTATCCAAACCCATTCAACCCAGAGACTTGGATACCCTACAAACTATCAGAACCGGCAGATGTGACACTGCATATTTATGCTGCCGATGGTGTATTGGTTCGTACATTCAAACTCGGGTACCAAGCTGCCGGTATCTACCAAAACCGAAGCCGCGCCTTGTATTGGGATGGAAAAAATGAGACGGGTGAATCTGTCGCCAGCGGTGTCTATTTCTACACGTTATCTGCAGGCAGGTACGCAGCGACGCGACGGATGGTCATACGGAAATAACTGTTAACCGACAACCCATAAAGGAGATCGAACCGATGGAAACGCGGCAATTTTTGATTGTAATCCTATTTCTGATTTCAATCCTATTTTTATCTTATACCTCCGCCGAGGATTACACGCAGTGGCATTTACCTGGCGGTGCGAAGGCGCGTATCGGGAAAGGGTGGATGTCGGGAAATGTCGCCTTCAGTTCAGATGGCAATCTGCTCGCAATCGGAACTTCCATCGGCATCTGGATATACGACGCTCACACGACCGAAGAACTGGCACTCCTCACCGGACACACGGATATTGTTACGGGGATCGCTTTTAGTCCTGATGGCAACCACCTCGTGAGTAGCAGCGATGACACTACCGTCCGCCTCTGGGATGTTAACACCGGCACGCAAAGCGCAATACTTACAGGACATACCTCTTGGGTGAGCAGTGTCGCCTTCAGCCCCGATGGCAGGACACTCGCAAGTGGTGGCGGTGGACGGGACGAAACGGTACGACTCTGGGATGTCGCCACAAATCGGCTTAAAATACTCCCCAAACACGAATATTATATTCAGCATCTCGCCTTCAGCCCTGACGGACGCACACTCGCAAGTGTAAGCGAAAGTAGTGTATATCTCTGGGATACTGCTGATTGTGAAATCGTAATGACTTTCACAAGGGATGGAGATCACGGAGATATCAATTTCGTCGCGTTCAGTCCGAGTGGCGACACCCTCGCCACTGCAAATTGGGACGACACGGTGTCTCTCTGGCATGTCGCCACGGGTGAATTAACAGCAACACTCAAAGGACATACAGCACACGTACAGAGTGTTGCGTTCAGTCCTGATGGTCGGACGCTTGCCAGTGGTAGCTCCGATGGAACGGTCTGTCTCTGGGACATTGAAACTGCCACATATCAAACAACGCTCATCGGGCACAACGATTGGGTCAACAGTATCGCGTTCAGCCCGGATGGCAATACAATCGCAAGTAGTAGCTCCGATGGCACAGTCTGTTTCTGGGATGTTGCCAGTCACGACTGCGTTGCAACGCTTAACGGACATATACAAGAATTTGCCAGTATCGATTTTGCGCCGGATGGGCAGACACTTGCGAGTGGCGGTTGGGACAAAAGCGTGCATCTGTGGGATGTTGCGAGGGCAAAATTAAAGGACTCTTTTATTGGACATACAGATGAGGTCAGGGCGGTCGCGTTTAGCGGCGATGGATTCACACTCGCAAGCACTGGTGGCTACGACGATCCGAAGATACGTTTATGGGATCCAAACGGTGGCAAGCTTAAAGCGATACTCGTCGCACATGGGTGGGGTGGTATTAGTGACATCGCTTTTAGTCCTGATAACCGCTTGATCGCGAGTGCCGGGAACGATGGAAGAACGTGCTTATGGGACGCTACCACCGGCTATCATCGAGCCACATTCGTTGGTGATGTCTCAAATATCGCCTTCAGTCCGGATGGACAAACGCTCGCGACTGCTAATGGGCGAAACGGGCTCCTTGTTCAACTATGGGATGTTGCGAATAGGATGCATAAAGCGGAGATCCGCGAGCGTTCTAATGCGCTGGCGTTCAGTCCTGATGGTCAGACGTTGGCAACCGGATCCGGATGGCAAGATATATCACTGTGGGATGTTAATGGCGGCGTGGTTAAAACCACACTCAGTGGACATACTGCGGACATTCGCAGCCTGGCGTTTAGCCCAGATGGACGTATACTTGTTAGCGGTGGTAGGGATAGCACCGTTCGGTTGTGGGATGTCGAGACCGCGACTCAGAGAACTGTCCTCACTGCACACACCGGACGTATCAATGATGTTGCGTTCACTCTGGATGGACAAATACTCGCGAGCGCGAGTGATGATGCAACTGTGCTGCTGTGGGATTTTCCACTATTAATAAAAAGTGGATGGGAAGCATCACAACTGGCGAAGGATACGAATCTTAATGGTGTTGTGAATCCAGTCCCCCTTTTTGTGGAACCGATACCCAAAAAGACGGGACTCCTTGCGAACTATCCGAACCCGTTCAACCCGGAGACGTGGATACCGTATCAGTTGGCAAATCCTGCAGAAGTCACAGTGCGTATCTATACAGCCAGCGGCGTGAGGGTCCGGACGCTTGCGATTGGGCATCAGGCTGCTGGTATCTACGAAGACAGGGGGCGCGCTGTATACTGGGATGGCAGAAATGAGATGGGAGAACCGGTCGCGAGTGGCGTGTATCTCTATACGCTAACAGCAGACGATTTCACGGCAACCGGAAAAATGGTCATTCGGATGTAGGCGGGTACGCAGTTAACAGTTTTCAGTGCGATTTTTTTCTGCGAAAAAAATCTTTCAGTTTGCCTCGCAGTGAGAGTTAAAGAGTGTCCAGTAACCAGTTAACAGTAAAAGAGAGTTCTGGTAACTGGACATTGGTAACTGTTAACTATAGTAAAACCGGAAAATAATGCAACACTTTAGCAAATAGCAAACTTACCGCCAATGCAGGGTTTTTGCTTGGGTGTTTTTTCAGGGATTGTATCCCCGCCTTTTATACATGTCTCGTTAATTGTGGGTTTTACTATAATCCTCTGAAAACTGAGTACTGTTAACTAAAATTTGACTTTTTCTTCACAAAAATGTTATGATGTTCGCAATTGCAATCGAATCCGCCTCTGTGTTTTTTAGATGAACTCGCCACATCGGAGGTCTCTCGTGAAATTGCGAAACATTTTCATCTATTGCTATCTAATCTTCGTTTTGTTATGTCCGCTTTCAGCAAAACGGATCAATAGTGAAAAGATTGTATTTTCATCAAATCGCGATGGGAATTGGGAGATCTACATGATGAACCCCGATGGCACTCGGCAGGAGCGGTTGACTTACGATCGCGCTGTCGATTGGGAACCTGTCATCTCGCCAGCAGGCGACCGGATACTCTTCACCTCCAACCGCGGCGGGACGCGTGACCTCTATCTTATGGACATAGACGGCAGGAACATCCATTCAATATTCGGATTCGATGCGGCATATAGGACGCAACCGACATGGTCCCCGAATGGTGAGCGGATCGCTTATGCTTATCGCGTTTTGGACGGTATCAGTATTCACACGGCGAGAACAGATGGGACATCGGTGGAACTTATTGCGCATCTAAATAGCGCACACAGCGGATACCCCGCTTGGTCAGCGGACGGATCGGAAATCGCTTTTGTGGCGGCTGATGAAGTGCATTGGGCAAGCCGACAAGTCCGGTTCATTGATGTCGTAACCCGCAAACAGGAGACCCTTTTCCCCGATGACCATCCGCGGATGTCTCAACCGGCATGGGCACCTGTCGGTAACAGAATCGCCTTCGTCTGGTTCAAACCTAAAGAGAAACAACAATCCGTATTTGTCGTTAATCGAGACGGCAGCCATCTCAGGCGAATTGCATCGTTTGTCGCAGATGCCCCGGCTTGGTCGCCTTCTGGCGATGAACTTATTTATACCGAGGGTGTCGTCGGTAGCGACTCACAGATATTCAAGGTCAACCTAACAACACATAAGATGACGCAGCTGACAGACAAAGGCAGCAACCGTTCTGGCAATTGGTTCGACCCGAAACAGCTCCCCGTTTCGCCTTCAGCATCGCACGTAACGACATCGTGGGGAGCGATAAAAATCCAAGATTGATAGCGACAAGAAATCCGCAGAAATCCCAAGCAAAACACTCGCTCCTACAGTAACGCGTCTGCTAACGCCGTAAAATCGCCCACCGTTACATCGGGTTGGTACGATGTCTCTTCATAAGGTAGCAGATACCGATTGACAAACGCACCTCTATAGCCGCACGCTCGCGCACCTACGATGTCAAACGAATTCGCTGACACCATCAGACACTCGTTGACTTCGAGTCCTAATTCTCTCGCAGCCGCGCGATAGACCGCCGGATGCGGTTTGAACGCGCCTACCGATGTAACCGAAATCACATCATCAAAATCCCACCCGACGCGTTCTCTGACAAGGTAATCTAAAAATGATGGATCTCCGTTTGACAAGATCACCAATCGGTATCGCGATTGCAGACGCGAGAGCGCAGCCAAGACTTCTGGGAACGGTGAAAGCTGCTGCCAGCCGCGCATAAACTCTTTTATGGTATCCGGCAAGACATCGATGCTATTACGTCTCAGTGTGTAGTGCAACGCGCGGCGCACCGTTTCCAGGTAGCCGCTATGCCCAAGCATCATAATCGTGTCCTGATATTGCTCAATCCGCTGTCTGTAACGCCACTGCTCCCAGAATTCATCCGCAGACACATCCGCTGCAGCGTGCGCGTCGAGTGATTCACTGATAAATGGTGTTAGGCTACCGCCTAAATCCAAGATTGTACCAAACAAATCGAAGGTCAGTGCCTTCGTCTCTAAAAAATTTGTCATAATTCAACTGTCCGTCCCGTCGCCATTGCTTCAAAGGCGGCATCAATGACACGCATCTGATTCACGCAACTTTCCGGTGAAATACGGTGCGGTTTTCCTGTTGCCAAACATTCACATAGATGCTCCAATTGCAACGCAAATTGGAAACAGGGTTCAAAATCGATGACCTGATGCCCCTCTCGGTTCTGCAAAACGATATCCACAGCGGAATTCTCATTGTTCCATGCCCTATCAATTCTGAGCATCCCACCCCATCCCGCCATTTCCGCATATTGTCCACCCGCACAATTGAAACCGGTAGAAATTTGAGCGGTTTTTTCATTCGGAAATACTAACAGTAGATAGGAAGCGTCATCGACTTCCATCCCGGCTTGAGATGCCCCGGAGACCCGAATCGGTTCAGTGCCGAACATAAATCTTGCATGATGGATATTGTAACACGCCAAATCGTAGATACTGCCGCCGCCTTTTGCTTTATTAAACCGCCAATTCGCTTCAGGGAGACGTGTCTCCGGTCCACCGCCGCCACCGCCGGTACAGAATGTGCTGCGGAGCGTCATAAACTCACCGATTGCGCCGGCATCGATCAGTTCTTTCGCCTTGAGATGCATCGGATGGTGCCGGAACTTAAACGCTTCTGCTACCAGAACGCTGTTCTCTTGTGCTGCGCCGACAAACGCTTCCGCTTCCGCCGCCGTTGACGTGAACGGTTTTTCACACAAAATCGCCTTGACCTGCTGGGATTCAGCGATCTGGATACCGACTTCAGCGTGGTATGCGCCCCACGTACAGATAATAGCGATATCCAAGTCCGCGGTGTCCAGCATCTCCGCTAAAGAGAGATAGCGATTTTCCGGTTTCACGTTAAACCGTTCACCGAAACTGGCTAATGCATCTTCTGACACGTCACAGATAGCTGCCAACTCAGCGCTCGGTGCCTCTTGACAGGCGCCGCCGTGTGCATTCGCAATGCCACCTGTTCCGACAAGTCCAACCCGGTAAGGCGTGTTCGTTGACATAATCGCTCCTTTCTCTGTTTACGTTGCATTTATAGTAACGTGAGTTTGATAAATACTTGAGGCAGACACATTTGCTCTTAAAGTCCCCCTACTCCCCTGATAAGGGGGGATATGGGGGGTTGGGGGATTTAGGGGGTTGTATTCCTAAAAATAGTTGCTTTTTTAGAGAATATATTGTTTTTTGCGCAATTTGCGTCCACCTCGGAAACCTCTAATATTTTTTTCAAACTGGCGTTATAGTAAAATCCGAAAATAAATGAACACTTTTACGAAAATAACGCTCCTATAAGAAACACCCCACTTATCAGGGGAATAAAATAGGCAATGCTCCGGCTTGATGTGTTCCAATAATTATGGGCTTTACTATAAGGGATAATCGTTTTCAACAATCGCTTCTTTCAGGAACTCAAATTCGTATTGCGGTAACGATGCGCCCGGTTCGAGTGCTGCGACATCTCGCTGCCAGCGCGCCACGGCTTCTTCACGGACAATGATCCGTCCTAACGGGATACCTAAAAAATCCTCAAGCAACTTGAGTGTCCGTTCCTGATTTAAAACGAAGTCCTCAAAACGGATCTGGATAACATTTTTAGGCATCGGTGTCGCTTTCATCAGTTGATATTGATAGAGCCAGGAGATTGCGCGTTTTTCGTAGATGTCGTCTGTCGCGGGATAGTCAACCCCGAAATCACGCAGGTCATCTGTTTTATGCCCTGATCGAATACAGTCCCGCGGGTCCCGAATCCAATGTATGTACTTTATATCAGGGAACATCCGGACGATCCAGGGATAGACAAGCGTCGTTTCTGGAATTTTCCAACCTTTATGCGGATCCGGGTTCCGTAGCACATCTGCTAAGTACGCGTTAATGCGCCATTCAAACTCTGGATTGATCGGCATCGTAAAAAGTGCACTGAAATCCCAAGAGAGTCCGCCTTCCCATTTGATGTACTGCGCCAGGATCCGGCAGGCAGAATACATATCTTGTGGTGGAATCTTATCACCAGAGGGGTTCAGTTGGCTCCCCATGAAAACACCGCTGGCATATAGCGTATGAGAGATGGCACGCGTCCCAGAGTGACCACGGCCAATCACTGTAATTAAATTTTCCATAGCTTTTAAAATTGAGATGACGCTGATACCTTGGTAGAAAACACTTGCGTATTTTCAAATGTTAAAGGATAATATCGAATGGAAACCAGCGTATGTATCCAAACGATTTATCAGATCTTCCACGCTATTTACAACATTGTATCAAATATCTAAAAGAAAAGAAATCATTTTTTAAAAGGAATCTGCTATAATGCAAAAATTCTTGGCTCTTATCGGTTTTAGTGTCCTACTGGTGATATACATCGGCTGCGATAACATCCAAAAAGTTATTGTCCCTCAACAAGAGGAGACGCTCAAGATCGGTTTTGTTGTTGCTGGTGAACGCGTCACCTATCCAAACGGTGCGGAGATGGCTGTCGCTGAGATTAACCAGCGGGGTGGACTTCTTGGGATGCCTGTCGAATTGATCGGGCACATTAACCAAGAGGCGGGACCAGGAGTCTCTGTCCAGATCGCTGAAACGCTCATCGTTGAAGACGAAATTATCGCGCTCATAGGACCCAACCGTTCCTCACATGCTGTTGAAGTCGGTCCGGTCGCACAACGTTACGGAATCCCGATGATCACGACAACGGCGACCAACCCGAATGTAACAAATGCGGGTAACTTCGTCTTCATGGCATCGTTTACGGATAGTTTCCAAGGTGCGGTCATGGCACAGTTTGCAAAATCGGAGCTTGACCTTTCTACTGCAGCGGTTATTACGCGAAGCGGGGATCTCTATACGGAAGGTATCGCTGAATTCTTCGCACGCAATTTCAGCGAACTCGGTGGCGAAATCATTGCCAATGAATTTTACGAAGGCGATCCGTCAGACTTCACAGCGCAACTAACAAGCATCGCAGCTGCAAAACCCGATGCGCTCTTTGCAGCCGGTTTCGTTCAAGACATCGCGCTCATAACGCAGCAAGCACGAGCGATGTCACTGCAAAACGGAGCGGGTGAACCCACGATTTTCCTCGGAGCCGACTCGTGGGATAGCGAACTTCTGTTCAATAATGAAGATGCCGAAATAGAAGGCAGTTTTTTCAGTGGACATTTCTCGCCAGACACAGATGAACCGACGGCTCGGGCGTTTGTTGATGCTTACGAAGCCATCTACGATTCCACACCTACCGGTGGTGTTGCTGTCAGTTATGACGCGGTAAAACTGTTCTTTGCAGCAGTCGAACGGGCAGGGAGTCTTGAGCCAGATGAAATCCGCAAGCAACTCGCCGCCACAGAAAACTATATCGGCGCGACGACCATCGCCACCTATAACGAAAACCGCCATCCAACCAAAAGCGCAGTCATTTTCACTATCAAGGATGGAGAAAAGCAGTTCTTTAAGCAAATTGATCCTTAGCCTGTTAGGTTGTGATTCTTCTGTACCATAGCCTGTTAGGCTGTGATTCTTTTAATGCAAGGATTGTTGACAGGCAGAAATGTGGGCACCAGGAACCAACGGTTTCATAGGCTACAAAGTGAACAGGCTGACGGTTTCCTATTCCACAGTAGCACAGTTTCATAGTATGAAGTTGGGTTTCGCTACGTGCTTGAGTGGATACAACGACAATTGAGATTTCACGCCTATTCGGGGTGTCCGTGTCCTCTTTCGGTTCCGCTCAACCCAACCTACGGGCTCCCTAAATCGACTGTATAGGAAGTTTTCATGTGTGTTTATAGTAAAACCAAGAAATAATGCAACACTCTAAAAAACAACATACCCTTCACTGCAGGCGGGGTTTGGAACCCCGCCTTCTATAGATGTCTCGTTAATTGTAGGTTTTACTATAGTTTCCGGTATTTAGCAAACTTGATTTTTCCAAAAGAAACCGAAACATTTTACAACAAAGATAACGTTAGAAAGCGAACCAACGGGCTTTTTGAAAACGAACTGTTTGCGATTACAAAATGGAGACTTTACCATGAAAACTTCCTTTCTTTTCCTATTCACAGCAATTATTGTTTCAGTCTGCTCCCTCCCTTCAACCGCACAAGATAACCCACAAATCGGCTTACTCGAAGATGTAATGGCGCGTATCGGCAAAGGTGCCCTCGGTGAAGTCCACTTTTCTCCAGACGGTAGTCAACTGGCGATTTCAACGTCTATTGGTATCTGGTTCCACGACCCACAAACAGGAAAAGCACTGGAATTGCTACAACGTCCGAACCTAACACAACCACCCGCTTTTGCTTTCTCACCCGATGGCAATACAATCGGTATTAGTATTAGAGGTATAAAGAAAAACACAAGTGGAAATTTCAGGTTTTCAGTAGCGGTGTGGAATGCCACGACTGGCGAAGAAAAGGAAATGCGTCTTGGACACTTACACAGAGTTAAATCCATCGCCTTTTCCCCTGACGGAAATTATATTGCCTCCGCTGGTGGGTTTAACGACCCTGCCCGCCTATGGAATGCACAAACCGGAAAAAATATACCTATCAGAAGAATGCATCCAAAAGGTGTTAATTTAGTTGTGCCCGCTTTGGATGGACCTACCTTCGCCACTATAGGTTACGACAACGCAGCATACTTGTGGGACGGAAAAACTGGCAATCACAAAATCACGCTTACTGGACATACAAAACAGGTCTCTTGTGTCACATATTCTCCGGATAGTGAGACTATCGCGACAGGCAGCTACGATGGGACAATTCGGTTGTGGGATGCTACCACAGGAACGCATCAAAGCACACTCGCCTCTAAATCAGGAAGTGTGAGGTCCTTGGCATATTCTCCAGACGGTAACACTATCGTCTGCGGTAACGGGAATGGGAATGTGCAATTATGGGATACACAAGCGATGAAACTTAAATCTACGCTCGTTGGACATACAGAACCTGTCAAATCTATCGCATACACGCCAGACGGACACACGATCGCTACCGCCAGTTCAGATGGAACAGTGCGATTGTGGGATGTCGCGACAGGTAAATCCGAGGCGACACTCACAGGATATATGCGTATCAACGCCGCCGCATATTCTCCTGATGGTAAAACAATTGTCACCGGAAATCAAGACGGAATGGTTCACTTTTGGGGTGTGTCCACAGCAGCACTTAAAAACACTTTTACTGGAGATAAAGACGGTATCATCTTTAACATCACATATTCTCCCGATGGCAAAACGATTGCTGTGGTGAGTTCAAACAATGATCGAGTGCTGTTACGGGATGCCAAAACGGGCAAACATAAAGCAACACTCGCACATTTTGGTTTGATTGACACCATCTTTTTATTTCTTCAAAATCGTGAGTACGATATAGGTCCCATCGCTTATTCTCCTGATGGGAATACGATTGTTACCGGTGGAGACTATTACACTATCGAAAAAGGAACGGTATATTTGTGGGATGCATGGACAGGCATACGCAAAAGGGTCATATTTAAAGGACCAGGTGCTGTTCGGACTGTGGTATTTTCAAAGGATGGGAAAAGAATCATCGCGACTGGTGATTGGAAAAATGAGGTACGAGTGTGGAGTGCAAGAACAGGGAAGGAGCTGACCCCAACGCTTGCTGACATTCCAAATGGTGGCTCCAAAAGATTGTTGCATTCTTCCGATGGTACGACTACTGCACAGGTGAGTCAAGATGGCACTGTGCTAATCAGGAAAAGCAAATGAATTGCCACCAGTTTTCAGAAAAAATGTGACATCCTACAAGTTTTGTGGTATAGTTATTGAAATATGAGTTGGTGCGAATAAACAAACTCTGATCATTTTGGGAATTACAGAAGGAGGAAAATATGAATCGACCGCCAGAAGATTTTGTCTATGTAGATGAAGAAAGGCTTCTTAATTTTAGCACCGCCTGTTTTGAGAGAGCCGGTATCACACATGAACACGCCGCACTCATCAGCCGTCTGCTTGTTAATTCTGACCTCCGAGGTGTCCGCAGTCACGGCACCCGAACCGTCAACGGCTATTGCGGCGGCTTTGAAAACGGCAGTCTCAACCCGAACCCGGATATCCGTGTTATCCATGAAACACCGACCGCTGTCGTACTTGACGGCAACGGCACACTCGGTTACCTCCCGATGGTACGTGCTACGGAGCGTGCAATTGCGAAAGCGAAAGAAGTCGGTATCGGGATGGGACTTGTCCGATATATAGGACACTACGGATCCGCAGGACACTATGCACGTATCTGTAACGAAGCCGGTTGTATCGGTTTCTCCGTCCAAGGCTATCAGAACCACGGCAATGCTGGGGGTCAAGACCCGAAACCGCAACTCGGCTATTACGGCAATCCGCCGATCTGTTTCGCGATCCCATCTGGAGACGAACCGCCGGTTGTGCTTGATGCAGCGACCTGTATCATGGCGGACTATCAGCGCGGTCCCGAATTCGACGCGCTCCTGTCAGTGATCCCAGCGGCTTTCTTCAAAAGCATCGGTTATACCGCTGTGGCGTGTCTACTTGGTGGCGCGTTAACCGGTTTCACGGAACCGCCGTCTGAGGATACCGCAAAATGGAAGGGTGCGCGCCATGGTGGCATGGTGCTCGCAATAGACATCGAATCCGTTGTGCCGACGGATGTCTTCCACGCCGAGGTCGATCGGATGGTACACGATGTCCGCGAAACCTACGAACCGCTGCCGGGGACCGATCAGGCACTGCTACCGGGAGCGATTGAGACGGAACGCACAGAGCAGCATCGCCGTGACGGTATCCGTTACGGTGAGATGGAACAGGAATCCGCACGTGGGGTCAGTGAGCGGTTAGGGGTCCTGTTGCCGTGGGATGAATAAACCGGACAGGACTCAAGAGGGTTTTAAGAGAGGCGGAGGTTTCTGACCAGTAGCCGATGCGGTTGCAAACCGCACCTACCAGCTCCGGGGATCAAAATAGATGAGATTTTCCTTGCCTTTTTTGGGAAATTGTTCTATACTTACATGAGTTGGTCTTCGCAAAAATTCGTTGGGTTTCACTCGGGTTTCGGAGTTTTGCGTGCTATAACGGGCTTGAAAGCAGACATCTCAGCCGTATCTTCTTATAATTTTTCGTTCAACCCAACCTACTTTTTAACGCAGACTCACGTAATTTTAAATACAAAACAAGCAAGCCCCCAGGGAATGCCATAAGGCATTCATACCGTTGATTTCGGGGCGGTATGTCTATAGAAAGGTTTTTATTATGCATACTCATGTTAGAAATAATTTTTTGTTCTACACATTCACGTTGTTGATGTGTTTCCATTCCTTTTTCCTTATTAATACACCTGCCCAAGTTGTCGAATCTGTTAGCGATAACTATACGTTCGAGACGATAGACGTTCCGGGTGTAGATTTCTTAGCGTTGACGGCGAGTTCTGACTTTGAAGATTACGCGGGCTACACAAAAAGTGATGATGGCGAAAAAGAGGTCGCCTTTACACTCATTGATGGTGTTTTTACGACCTACGATTTCCCGGATTCAAAGAACACGTATTTCTTCGCGCTCGGTAATAACGGGAATGCTGCAGGGCATTACCAAGACAGTGATGGTCTGTTCCACGGTATCGTCTTGGAAAATGGCGAACTCCGACAATACGATTTCCCGGGTTCTGTCCAAACCGAGATATACGGTATAAGTGATGCAACGGGCGCGCTCACCGGTAATTTTATAGACGCTTCCGGCGTGCGCCGCGGATTCTCAGCGGATGAAATCATTGAGGCCCCTGGCGCAACGGAGACTTATGCCGATTTTGTCAACTCGAGCGGTGGTATGGTGGGCAGCTTCGTAGATGCTGACGGGTTATATCATCCATACATACGCACCCCGAATGGCAGATTTGTATCTCTCGACCTGCCAGACGCACCAAATCTGGAATACTTTTTTGTCCACGGTATTAACGATGCAAGAACTGTCGTTGCCAGAACTAAACGGGTGGATGGTGTTCCAGGAACACTTGTCGGCACATTTCAGGAGGGGTTACGGAGATTTGAAGTACCGGGCAGCGTTAGCACAGAGGGCTACAATATTAATCAGGACGGCTCTATCGTCGGGCACTATGACTCCGCCGATGGACGCAGACACGGGTTTATCGCAAGACTCGCGACAGAAACTGATATGGAAACCGTTGCTACCCCTTCCGTCTTCAACTATACTTTCGAGAGCATTAATGTCCCAGGTGTAGATTTTTTAGCGGTGACGGCGAGTTCCGACTTTGAGGATTATGCGGGTTACACACGGGGTGCTGATGGTGAAAAAGAAGTCGCTTTCACGCTCATTGACGGCGTTTTTATGACCTACGATTTCCCGGGTTCACAGAAAACGCATTTCTATGCACTCGGTAACAGTGGACAAGCCGCAGGCCACTACCAAGACAGCGACGGTCTGTTTCACGGGATCGTCTTAGAAAATGGCGAACTACGCGAATATAATTTCCCGGATGCCGTCGAAACCGAGATATACGGTATAAGTGATGCGACCGGTGCACTCACCGGTAATTTTATAGACGCTTCCGGCGTGCGCCGCGGATTCTCAGGTGATACAATCGTTGAAGCTCCCGAGGCATCGGCAACTTATGCTGATTTTATAAACGCGAGTGGTCGTATGGTCGGCAGCTACATAGATGCTGATGGGCTATATCATCCATACATGCGTCAAGCAAATGGCAGGTTTATATCTCTCGAACTTCCAAACGCAGCACAATTTGAATACTTTTTTGTCCACGGTATCAACGATGTAGGGGTTCTCGTTGGTAGATCCAAACGGGTGGGCGATATCCCGCGAACTCATGTCGGCTCCCTCCAGCACGGGCTACATCCAGTCCAGTATCCGGGGAGCGTTAGCACGGAGGGTTGGAATATCAATCAGGACGGCTCTGTCGTCGGACACTATGACTCCGCCGATGGACGCAGACACGGGTTCATCGCCAGACCTGTTCCCGAGGCAGATAGCGATTATTTTGACAACGTCTTCAACATGACACTGTCGAAAGGGTTGAACATGATTTCTGTGCCGTTGGCACCATCAACACCGATGACTGCCAAGTCACTTGTCGGTATGACAGGGGCAACAACGGTTATTACGCTGGATGCGGCAAATCAGCGGTTCGTCGCATGGACACCCGGCGCGCCCGACGACGGTTTTTCAATTGAAGGTGGCAAAGGTTATATCGTCAATGTCCCAGAGATACGTAACTTTGCATTCGTCGGTGCACCTTGGATAGATCAAACTGAGGCGGCTGCCGCAGCACCATCTGCCATTACCCCCTTGATAAGGGGGGACAGGGGGGTTGTTCAGGAAGCGTGGGCGTTTGTTGTCAGTGGACACTTGGAAGGTAAACCGACGTTTGAGGGGTATAAGGTCATCGTCCGGAACCTGAGAACAGACAGCATCATAGCCGCCTCGGTGCAAGGCGATTACTTCGCGGCTGCGACTGCCGATTTGGATCGACGGAGCGTCGTCCGAGTTGGAGACATAGTTGAAGCACGCGTCATCGGGCCGGATGGAAACTTTGAATCACAGACGCTGAGTTTTAAAGTGACCCCTACGGACCTGGCAAACGCCGTCTTGTCTGTCAGGTTTGATAGCATCGGTCAACCGACGCAGAATCTCCTGTTGCAGAACTATCCGAATCCGTTTAACCCGGAGACGTGGATTCCGTATCAACTCGCCGAAGACAGTGTGGTATCGGTCTCCATTTACGATACAACCGGTCAGTTGATTCGTACACTGCCACTCGGTTTTCAAGCCGAGGGTTTCTATAATAGTCGCGAGCGTGCGGCGTATTGGGATGGACGCAATGCCCTCGGCGAACGCGTTGCGAGTGGCATCTATTTTTACCAGTTGACGACCCCATCTTTTGAGCAAACACGGCGACTCGTCATTGTAAAGTAGATCAATCTGTATAGAATAGACAAGTGTCACAGGTATGCGATCGGTGTACCTGTGACACGCTGTTAAACCGAAGAAAGAAGATTTTTGTTATGCACACTCACATTAAAAATAGTTTTCTGTTTTACACGTTTACATTGTTCCTATGCCTGAATTCCTTTTTTCTAAGGAACGCCATTGCCCAAGACAACACTCAACCGGTTGTCGCACCCGCCAATGCGAACTATTCCTTTGAGACGATAGACGTTCCGGGTGTAGACTTCTTAGCGGTGACAGCAAGTAGCGACTTTGAGGACTACGCCGGCAACACGCCGAGTGCTGATGGCGAGAAAATGGTCGGCTTTACGCTCATTGATGGTGTTTTTGAGACCCACGATTTCCCCGGCTCGAAAAACACCTATTTCTACGCACTCGGTAATAATGGACTCGCTGCGGGGCACTACGAAGATAGCGAGGGGCTGTTCCATGGGGTCATCTTAGAAGATGGCGAGTTGCGGCAATACGATTTCCCGGGTGCTGTCGAAACGGAGATTTATGGGTATAGTGATTCAACCGGCGTACTGACGGGTAATTGGACAGATGCGTCCGGTGTGCGTCGCGGATTCTCGGGAGAGACGATCGTTGAGTTCCCGGGGGCATCGGAAACTTATGCCGATTTTGTAAGCGGGTTAGGCAATATCGTGGGCAGCTACGTAGATGCTGAAGGTACATTTCATGCATACCTGCGTGGACCTGGAGGTAGTTTTGCAACTCTGGATATTCCAGAAATACCAAATATGGAATACTTTTTTCTCCACGGTATCAACGATGCACTGGTTGCCGTTGGCAGAGCAAAAGCGGTGGATGGTGTTCCGCGCACCTTTGTCGGCAACCCCGTCGCCCTACAAGAATTTAAGGTTCCGGGTGCCGTTAGCACAGAGGGCTGGAATGTCAATCAGGACGGCTCTGTCGTCGGACATTATGACTCAGCAGATGGACGTAGACACGGATTTATCGCAAGACCCTTACAGCCGACTCCTGTGCGACCTCCTCCTGACCTCAGCTATACGTTTGAGAGTATTGATGTTCCCGGTGTAGATTTTTTAGCGGTAACGGCGAGTAGCGACTTTTTTGATTACGCTGGCAACATGCGGCGTCCTGATGGTGAAAAAGATGTCGCCTTTACACTCATAGATGGCGTTTTTACGACATACGATTTTCCAGACTCGCAAGGCACCTATTTCTACGCGCTCGGTAATAATGGGGTCGCTGCCGGACACTACAAGGATAGCAATGGTCTTTTTCACGGTGTTATCTTAGAAAATGGTGAGTTGCGGCAATACGATTTCCCGGATTCCGTCGAAACAGAGATCTACGGGTATAGTGATTCGACGGGCGCACTGACGGGTAGTTTTGTAGATACTTCTGGTGTGCGCCGCGGCTTCTCAGGAGATACAATCGTCGAGGCGCCCGGGGCATCTGCAACTTATGCCGATTTTGTGAGTTGGACAGGCCATATCGTGGGCAGCTACGTGGATGCTGATGGTGTATATCATGCATACATGCGTAGTTCGGTGGGCAGATTTTTATCTATCGACCTTCCAAACGCACTAAATCTGGACTACTTTTTTCTCCACGGTCTCAACAGGACAAGAACTGTCGTTGGCAGAGCGAAAGCGGTGGGTGATGTCCCGCGCACTTATGTCGGCAGCCCTCTCAACCTACAAGAATTGCGGGTTCCGGGTGCTGTTAGCACAGAGGGTTGGAATATCAATGAGGACGGTTCCGTCGTCGGGCACTATGACTCAGCAGATGGGCGCAGACACGGATTCATCGCCAGACTCGTTCCCAAAGCAGAGGGCGATCATTTTAGCAACACCTACACCGTTACGCTGTCTAAAGGGTTGAACATGCTTTCTGTGCCGTTGGCACCATCAACACCGATGACTGCCAAGAGTCTCGTCGCTATGACAGGCGCAACAACGGTTATTACGCTTGATGCAGCAACCCAGCAGTTCGTGGCGTGGACACCGAGCGCACCCGATGATGGTTTCCCAATTGAAGGTGGAAAAGGTTATATAGTCAATGTGCCAGAAACCCGCAACTTCGCCTTCGTCGGTGCACCTTGGACGGATCAAATGGAGGAAAGCACTCCCGCATCACCACCTGCCATTACCCCCTTGATAAGGGGGGACAGGGGGGTTGTCCAGGAAGCATGGGCATTTGTTGTCAGTGGGCATCTAAAAGGCAGACCGACATTTGAGGGTTATAAGGTCATTGCCCGGAACCTGAGAACAGACAGCGTGCTAACCGCCTCGGTGCAAGGCGATTACTTCGCCGCTGCGACTGCCGATTTGGATCGACGGAGTGTTGTTCAAGTTGGAGATATAATTGAAGTGCGCGTCATCGGTCCGGATGGAAACTTTGAATCACAAACCGTCAGTTTTAAAGTGACCCCTGAGCATCTCGCAAACGCGGTTTTGTCTGTCAATCTTGATGACATCGGTCAACCGACGCAGAATCTCCTGTTGCAGAACTATCCGAATCCGTTTAACCCAGAGACGTGGATTCCGTATCAACTCGCGGAAGATACTTCTGTATCGGTCTCCATTTATGATACAACGGGTCAGTTGGTTCGGACGCTTTCGCTGGGTTTCCAATCAGCAGGCTTCTATAACAGTCGTGACCGTGCTGCGTATTGGGATGGACGCAATGCGGTTGGTGAACGCGTTGCGAGTGGTATCTATTTTTACCAGTTGACAACGTCATCTTTCCAGCAGACACGGCGACTCGTCATTGTAAAGTAAGGGCAATTGTATAAATTTGGGCACTTCTCTTGTAGGTGCGGTTTCAAACCGCACCTACTTTTTTGGGCTTGCAGACGTATAAATTCCAACCCGCCGAATTCCCTTTCTTCCTCTAAGCCACAACCCGCTGATCCTTCAAAATTTAGATATCCAATTTTGAATCTATGTTGATCTGATGAAGCAGACGGTTTGCCTCTCGTCTGCTTTTCAATTTAATTTGACTTATGGGTCTATAATTTGTACAATTATTAATCGTATTGACGCATTATTTAACATATATTCTATAAAATAGTTTTATAGATTTATATGATTAATTGATTGTGATTTCGCCTGTTTTTACTGCTTAACCCAATCTACATTTGGGTTTTTAGGTTGAACTCACGTAAATGTACCAAGATACCCTGTCCTCGCTTTTAGGGGATTGTTGAACGCAAACTTACGAAATTTCAACTATGAACATCATCTGTTAGGGCGGGTATCTGACACACTATTTTCATTTTTGAATAACATACTTTAAGTGAGGTTCCATTTTGTATACTCAGATTAAAAATAGTTTTTTGTTTTACACGTTCACGTTGTTCGTATGCCTCAATTCCTTTTTTCTCAGAAACAGTGCTGCACAAATCGGCGATGGACCCGCTATCGGATCCGCCAGTGAGAACTATACCTTTGAGACGGTTGACGTTCCCGATGTAGATTTTTTAGCGTTGACGGCGAGTAGCGATTTTGAGAATTACGCGGGTTATACGCCGAGTGCTGATGGAGAAAAGATGGTCGGTTTTACCCTCATTGATGGCGTTTTTACGACCTATGATTTCCCCGACTCGCAGAACACCTATTTCTATGCGCTCGGTAATAATGGGGTTGCTGCCGGCTACTACGAGGATAGCGACGGTTTGCACCACGGTGTGGTCTTAGAAGATGGTGAGTTGCGGCAATACGATTTCCCCGATGCTGTGCAAACAGAGATATACGGTATTTCGGACGCGACGGGCGTATTGACGGGTAATTTTATTGATGCTGATGGTGTTCGTCGTGCGTTCTCAAGGGGAACAATCATTGAGTACCCCGGGGCATTGGCAACTTATGCTGATTTTGTCAACTCGGTAGACACTGCGGTTGGCAGCTACATTGATGCTGATGGTATACTTCATCCGTACATACGTTCCGGGGATGGCAGGTATGTATCTTTTGACCTTCCAAACGCAGAAAATCTCGAATTCTTTTATGTGCACGGTTTCAACGATGCAAGGATTACCGTTTCCCGAGGCAAAGTGGTAGGTGATGTGACGCGCACTTATGTCGGTACATTCACCAGTGGGTTACGTGAATTGAAGTTTCCGGGCAGCGTTAGCACAGAAGGCTGGAATATTAATCAGGACGGCTCTATCGTCGGACACTACGACACAGCCGATGGACGTAGACACGGGTTTATCGCCAGACCTATTAACGTCAGTGATAAACCCGTTTTTGACATCAGCGGCTTCAATTATACGTTTGAGAGTATTGATGTTCCGGGTGTAGATTTTTTAGCCGTAACTGCGAGTAGCGACTTTTTTGATTACGCGGGTTACACACTGAACCCCGATGGGAAAAAAGAAGTCGGCTTTATGCTCATTGATGGCATTTTTACGACCCACGATTTCCCGGGTTCGCAGAAAACGCATTTCTATGCGCTCGGTAATAATGGGGTAGCCGCCGGACACTACCAAGACAGCGATGGTCTCTACCACGGTGTTATCTTGGAAAACGGCGAGCTCCGACAATACGATTTCCCGGGTGCCGTCGAAACGCAGATATTCGGTATCAGTGATGCGACAGGTGCCCTAACGGGTAATTTTATTGATGCCGATGGTGTTCGTCGGGGATTCACAGGAGACATAATAATTGAGGTCCCCGGGGCGTTGGAAACTTATGCCGATTTTGTTAATTCGGAAGGTATTGTGGTTGGCAGTTACATAGATACTAATGGTGTATTTCATTCATACCGCCGCTCCATAGATGGCTGGTATGCCTCTTTCGAGTTTCCAACGAAAGAAAAGTATGAATACTTTTTTCTACACGGTTTCACTGATACAAAAATATCCATTGCACGAGGCAAAGTGGTGGATGATGCCCCGCGCACTTATGTCGGCTCACTCGTTGAAGGGTTACAGGAATTGAAGTTTCCGGGTAGCGTTAGCACAGAGGGCTGGAATATCAATCAGGACGGTTCTGTCGTCGGACACTATGACTCCGCCGATGGACGTAGACACGGATTTATTGCCAGACTCGGTACCGAGGAAGAGAGCGACTATTTTGGCAACGTCTACACCGTCACGCTGTCTAAAGGTCTGAACATGCTTTCTGTGCCGTTGGCACCGTCAACACCGATGACTGCTAAGCGTCTTGTCGGGCTGACAGGCGCGACAACTATCATCACGCTTGATGCAGCAACCCAGCAGTTCGTCGCCTGGACACCAAGTGCACCCGATGATGGTTTCCCAATCGAAGGTGGACACGGCTATATCGTCAATGTTCCACAGACGCGCAACTTCGCTTTCGTCGGCGCACCTTGGACGGATCAAATGGAGGAAGATGCTCCCGCAGCACCATCTGCCACTACCCCCTTGATAAGGGGGGACAGGGGGGTTGTCCAGGAAGCGTGGGCATTCGTTGTTAGCGGACATCTGGAAGGTACCGCCGCGTTTGACGGGTATCGGGTCACCGTCCAGAACCTCAGGACCAACAACGTGATCACTGCGCCAGTGCGAGGGGATTACTTCGCCGCTGCGACTGCCGACTTGACGCGGCGGAGCGTGGTCGAAGTTGGAGACGTGATTGAAGTACGCGTTGTTGGTCCGGATGGTAATTTTGAATCACAAACCGTCAGTCTGAAAGTGACCCCTGAACACTTAGCGGATGCCGTTTTGTCTGTCAATCTTGATGGCATCGGTCAACCGACGCAGAATCTCCTGTTGCAGAACTATCCGAATCCGTTTAACCCAGAGACGTGGATTCCGTATCAACTTTCGGAAGACAGTGTGGTCTCGGTCTCCATTTATGATACAACGGGTCGGCTGGTTCGGACACTCTCGCTCGGTTATCAATCCGCGGGTTTCTATAACAGTCGGGAGCGTGCTGCGTATTGGGATGGTCGGAATGCCGTCGGTGAGCGCGTTGCGAGTGGTGTCTATTTCTACCAGTTGACGACCGGATCCTTCCAGCAGACGAAACGGATGCTCATTTTGAAATAGTATTCATAGAGTCCTTATGCAGGCGGGGTTTGAAACCCCGCCTTCTATAACCCCCGCAAATACCGATCTATAGGTTACAAATCCGAACCCGCCAAATTGCCTCCCTTGCTGTCAACGACAATCCGTGTATCTTTGAGAAATAAAAAGTAGTCAATATCAGAAAAAAGTGCTATAATATCCATAGAGAGTTCCTTTTGGTATCGGTTTGAGCAAGAACCGTTTACTCACGATTTCCAAACATATATTAAAAAAAGGATAACTATGGATCATTACATAAAAACGGCATTTATCTTATTTACCTGTTTGACTTCTTGTTTTATAGGGTACACCGAGGCACAAGTTGAAAGCGAAACACCGATTGCAGACTATATCTTTGAAACCATTGAAGTTCTGGGTGTCGATTTTCTGGAGGTGGCTGCAAGCAACGACTTCGGGGATTACGCAGGGAATACCCGGAGCACTGATGGCGAGAAAACCGTCGGCTTCACGTTGATAGATGGTGTTTTCAGCACGTATGATTTCCCCGACTCGCAGAGCACTTATTTCTATGCGCTCGGTAATAACGGAAACGCTGCAGGACACTACAAGGATAGCGAGGGGGTGTATCACGGTGTCATTTTAGAAAATGGTGAACTGCGACAATACGATTTCCCCGGTGCAGCCGAAACCCACATCTACGGGATTAGCGATGAAACAGGGGCACTGAGTGGTAACATCGTCGATGCGGCGGGAGTCACCCACGCTTTCTCAGGGGAGCTGATAATTACATTCCCCGGCGCAGTCAACACTTATGGGGACTTTGTCAACGCCGCAGGGGCTGTCGTCGGCAGCTACGTGGATGCCGATGGAATGTTTCACGGGTTTATACGTAACCCCGATGGCAGTTTTACCACTATTGATCTCCCGACAATGCCGGACCTCGAATTCTTGTTTGTGAACACTATCACCGATGTCGGTGTTATCGGCTTCAGAGCCAAAGCTGCAAACGATATTCTGCGGTCCTACATCCTTCTGCCCAGCGGCACCCTCTATGAAGTGCGACTCCCCGGCAGTGTTAGCACTGTCGTCCGAAATGTTAATCAGGATGGGAGTATTATCGGTTATTATGACTCAGCAGATGGACGTAGGCTCGGTTTCGTCGGTAGACCTCAAACACAGGCAAACGGAGAAGATTTCGGCAATATTTTCTCTATGCACCTCTCTAAAGGTTTGAACATGTTGTCTGTGCCGTTGAAACCGACTGTCGAGATGACAGCACGTTCACTTGCAGTCAAGACAGGGGCGACAACGGTTATTACACTGGATGCCGCGAACCAGACGTTTTTGGCATGGACCGCAAACGCACCCGACGACGGGTTCCCCATTGCAGGGGCAAAAGGGTACATCGTCAACCTACCCCAGGCGCGCGCTATTGTCTTCACCGGAACAGAGTGGACAAATCAAACCGAGGCTGCTGCCGCAGCATCACCTGCCATTACCCCCTTGATAAGGGGGGACAGGGGGGTTGTCCAGGAAGCGTGGGCGTTCGTTGTTAGCGGGCACTTAAAAGGCCTGCAGCACTTTAACGGTTATACCGTCCAAGTCCTAAACCTCCGAACAAATACCGTCATGACCTCTCAAGTTCGTGGTAACTACTTCGCCGCTGCCACTGCCGACTTTAGCTACCGCAGCGTTGTGGAAGCCGGTGATATACTCGAACTCATCGTCACTGATACGAGCGGAAATATCGCCTCAGAAAGATTCAACTTCACGGTGGACGCAGCACATCTTGAAAACGCAGTTATGACCGTGACGCTTACCAACATCGGCGCACCGAAGCAGAGCCTCCTGTTACAGAATTACCCGAACCCGTTTAACCCTGAAACATGGATTCCGTATCATCTCGCGGAAGATAGTCTGGTCTCGGTCTCCATTTATGATGCCACGGGTCAATTGGTTCGGACACTTTCGCTCGGTTATCAATCCGCAGGCTTTTATAACAGTCGGTCACGTGCGGCGTATTGGGATGGGCGGAATGCGTTAGGCGAACCTGTTGCGAGCGGTATCTATTTCTATCAATTGGCGACCCCATCTTTTGAGCAGACGAAACGGATGCTCATTTTGAAATAACCTGTAGGCAAGCGGGGTTTGTAACCCCGCCTTCTATAAATCTGACAGAAAATTCAAAAACTATTGGCTTACTGCGAACATATCATCCTCTCAGATATCGAAGGTAACAAATAGCCACACGTAAAGACTTTATCTTTTCGGGTCAAGGTCGTAAACCGTGTTAACTTCAACGCAAAAGTTAAGGAGGCAATGATGTTAAAACGTATCCAATGGACGACAACACTGATATTAATTCAGTGCTTACTGATCACAGTCTGTACATTCGCAGCGGAGGAACCCGAAGAAGGTGTAAACTACATCTGGGTAGACCTCGGCGAAGAGAGCAACGGTGTTTTATTAACGCAGAGTGAACAAGGCGATGGCGTAACGGAACCTGCTGAGCAAGACGGTGTTGATTGTTTAGAGAACCCGTGGCCCTACAACGGTCCCGGACACAATCACATGTACTTCAAGATTGATGACACATTTCTGTTTGGTGGCGATCATAAGGCGTGGATTGTGATGGAGTATTTCGACTCCAATGAAGCCCCGGAGATTGACTGCCAATACGACAGCAACGGTGCCGGTCCCGTTGGCGGTGCTTTCCGTGGTGCAGGCGATGGCGCGTTCCTCCCTGTAAAACTTGATGGAACAGATGAATGGCTCGTTCACATCTGGGAAATCAAAGATGGACGGTTTGAGAACCGCGCAAACGGCTCAGATTTCCGGTTCTCCTCTCACGGTCGAGGTGCCATCTGGATTAATCGGGTCTGGTTCAGCACGATTGAACCGCCAGAGGATTTCGATCCCGATAGTCCGTTCGGCATCCCGCAAGCCGTCGATCCGGCAGCGAAATTAGCAACAATTTGGGGTCAACTCAAAACCGATAGTAAATAAGGTCGCCGTATGTAGGCGGGGTTTGATGAAGTTTAATTATTTAAATCGGTAATCCCGATTTACCCGGGCCGGTAGGTTCGGTTTGGAACCGAACCGGACTTCCCAAGAAATTATCGAATTAATTTTTTAATCTTCATGTAACTCCGCTAACTGACAATTGAAGGTTTCTGACGACTGACAGCTGTTCCACTGATAACTGAGTCCTGACAACTGAAAACCGATAATGAACTACCTCTGCACCAAATGCCATAAAACCTACGAAATATCGCCGTTACGGTATCAATGTGACTGCGGGAACGCTTTAACCTTAGCCAAAGATTCGCGGATATGTCCGAATCCACAGGTCCCAGCGGCGATGTCGCTCTGGCGGTATCGGGAAGCACTACCGATTGACGCGGACACAGAGATTGTCACCCTCGGCGAAGGTATGACACCCCTCGTTCCGCTGGATGTCAACGCGCCAGAACATTTCGTCAAACTGGACTACCTCTGTCCAACCGGTTCCTATAAGGACAGGGGCGCGTCCGTTCTGCTTACGCATCTCAAGGCACTTGGGGTTGAGGCGGTCGTCGAGGATTCATCAGGCAACGCGGGCGCAGCGATCGCTGCCTATAGCGCAAGGGCGGGTATCCACTGCACTATCTACTGCCCGGAATCCACCTCGCAGGGAAAATTAAAACAGATTTCCGCTTATGGTGCCGAGTTAAAATTGGTGCCGGGGAACCGCATGGCAACGACGGAGGCAGTTAAACACGCAGCGGAGCACGTTTGTTACGCCTCCCACAATTGGCATCCGTTCTTTTTAGAAGGCACCAAAACGCTTGCTTATGAAATCGTTGAGCAGCTCGGATGGCAGCCCCCGACACACGTTATCTGTCCTGTCGGTTTTGGGAGTATCTACTTAGGACTTTATATCGGTTTCCGCGAACTACAAGCGCAAGGACTCATTAAAAATATCCCGCGCCTCCTCGGCGTTCAACCCGATGTCTGTTGCCCGATTTACAATGCGGACGTTGATAAGACAACATCTGTCGCAAGAATGGCGCAAACCGGTCAGACACTCGCTGAAGGCATTACAGCGGAACTCCCCATCCGAGGGCAGCTGATTTTGGAGGCACTCACAACCACAAACGGCGCATTTACAACCGTCAATGACGAAGACATCAAAACAGGACTGACGACGCTCGCAGCAAAAGGCATCTATGTTGAACCGACTTCCGCCGTAGTTGTCGAAGCATATCAGAAGTTCCGAGACGCAGGTATCATAACATTAGGGGATCAAGTCGTATCAATCCTCACCGGTATCGGTCTAAAAGCCAGCAGTGCCTAACAAACCCCGCAGGCGGGGTTTGTAACCCCGCCAACTGATGACTGCCAATCGGCTAAAAACAAAATGCAAAAAGAAAACAGAACTCACCTCACGCGACTCATTACGGTCTGCTTACTCATTCTGCTCCTTGTTGTGGTGCTGAGTGCGCTTCGGGGTATTGACCATTTCTTTTTCCGCAGCATCGCTGCCACAGATAAGTATTCGGAGAAGTTACCGGATACCGTCAGGCAACGCGATGAACTCGAACGTAAACGCTGGCTCCCAGGGTTTCGGCTGTACCGTTACTGGTGGGTCGGTGGGGCTGCTGTCTACGTCGCGGAGATGGATCGCACCGCGACAAACCTCCGATTCGACATCGAACTCGCCAACGATCAGATCTTAGGACGTGAAACTATTACCGGTGCGACACGGCGACTCATGAAAAGAGATATTCTCCCCCTTGCGGGTGTCAACGGGAGTTTCGGTATCCGAGGCGACTCCTACGGGCGCGGCGGCATGACTTTTAACCTGCACATCCAAAACGGGGAGCTCGTCAGCATTCCGATAGCACGCAATAGATGGGGGTATTCGCCACCCTCACCGTGGGGTGAAACGAGTTTCGGTGTTACGCCTGACGGCGAATTCCTTATGGACAGCGTCCAGCTCAACGGAGAACTCCACATCGACAACGGCAGCCGCGACACGCTTCCAATTAACGCCATCAACCAGATCTGTGATTCGTATGCGCCTGTGGTCCTGTATACCCCACGTTTTGGACACAGGACACTCACACGCCGAGCCTATGAATTCACGCTTAAAAAACTCAAGTTGCCGGTAACAGGAAAATACACCAGCAGATTCGTCGTCACCCAGGTTAACCGTCGCGGGGACAGCGTCATACCGTCCGACGGTGTCGTTCTCGCCATCGAACCGCGTGCAGGACGCGATTGGCTTGGAAAAATTAATGAATCTACAACTGGTACATTGGAAATCGCGCTGACCCCCAAAAAATGGCAGCAGGTACAGCAGGGAATCGGCGGAAACCTACGGCTCGTCCGAGATGGCAAAATCGAACCTGAACTGCTCGCCTTCGCTGCTTCTTATGGACGAACTGCTTATGAACATCGCAACGGTGCCTCACGCCACCCGCGCAGTGCTTTAGGATTTAATGACGATAAACTCTTCCTCATCGCCATTGACGGTAGACAGCCCGGATACAGTATGGGGATGACGCTCTACGATATGGGAAAATTTTTCAGCGAGCTCGGCATCAAACACGCCATCAATTTCGACGGTGGCAGCTCCTCAGCGCTCTGGGCGTTCGGAAAAGTCGTGAACAGTCCCGCCCACGGCTATGAACGCCGTATCTTCAACGTCGCAATGATCCGTGCAAAAAAGAGGTGAACATGAAACCCCGATACCTGCTACTGTTAACGCTGTTAGTGTTCGCTTGTTCAAACAGGAACTCTCCACACGCAGTCAGTGAAGACTTTATCTATAACTACTACCAGCGCGCAGACCAAGCCGCAGCACTCTTACTCAGCCACGGACTCGCTGCACAGAAACTTGAGGATGAAATCGCACGTGTCAGCGAAGTCCGGGAACCCGGACAACAATTCGATGAAGTACCGAACATGACTTATGAACCGCTCGGAACAGAGGAAGACGAGGCGCACGTCCTATTCAACTACCAACTCACCATCAAAATTAGTGACACGACAACGCATACCCGAAAAGTCGTCATCCAGACCGAACAGATCAACGGACGTTGGAAAGTCGTCAATTTTGATGAATATTAAGATTGAACCGCAAGGAAAGTTTAAAAATGAACACCGGAAAAGTCGCCATCTTCACACAAGCACAAACACCGATGGAGTTCCGAGAATACCCGATCCCGTTCGTTACACCCGACGATATGCTCGTGCGTATCCGAATGGCGAACATCTGCGGCTCCGATCTCCACTTCTGGCGCGGACACGGTCCCAAAATCGAGAGCGGTATCCCGCAAGTGCTCGGACACGAAATGATCGGCACTATCGAAGCGATGGGACGCAATATCACAACCGATAGCACGGGACAACGGCTTACCGAAGGTGATCGGATTGCTTATTCCTATTTCAAGCCGTGCCAACACTGCTGGATGTGTCTCAACGGAAAACCGGGATGTCCGAACCGCTACCGAGATTGGCTCGGTGTCTCCAGTGAGCAGCCCCCGCATTTTCACGGTGCTTACGGTGAATACTATTACATGAAACCGGGACACTGGGTGTTCAAGGTCCCCGATGAACTTTCAGATGCGCTTGTATCGCCGATCAACTGTGCTTTGTCCGAAGTCATTTATGGATTAAACCAGATCGGTATCACGCTTGGTGATACGGTGGTCATTCAAGGCGCAGGCGGACTCGGTCTCTATGCAACCGCGGTCGCACGGGAGATGGGTGCTGGAAAAATCATCGTCCTTGACCGGTTACCTGCACGCCTCGCGCTCGCGAAGGAATTCGGTGCAGATGAGACGCTCAACGTTGACGAAATCGACATGAAATCACGGGTGGAATACGTCCTCGATCAGACGGGTGGCATCGGTGCGGACCTTGTTGCGGAGTTTGTCGGTTCGCCACGCGTTCTCGCTGAAGGTGTAGAGATGCTCCGATGGGGCGGACGCTACCTCTGGATCGGAAACATCAACCTCGGATTCCCGACAGAGATTGATCCGGGGAACATCGTGCGTTGTAGCAAAGCGATCCGCGGGGTCATCGTCTACGAACCGTGGGTCATCCCACGTGCCCTCGATTTTCTGATGCGTACACGCAACAGGTATCCGTTCCACAAAATCATCTCCGATACGTTCCCATTCGATGAGATTAACGAAGCGTTCTCTTACGCAGACACAGGGTCAGCCATCCGCATCGGATTGGAATTTAGAGAATAAAATGGCATCTTCCGTTTACATTCACATCCCATTCTGCGCGACGAAGTGCTATTACTGCGCCTTCAATACGTACACTTTCCACAAGGAACAGGCGAAGGCATATCTACACGCACTCCGCACAGAGATGGAACTCTACGCGCCAGAAACCGAACCCTTACAGACAATCTTCATCGGCGGTGGCACGCCTTCTATCCTCTCTGCCAAGGCGCTGACACAGTTGTTCACCGATGTCCACCAGCATTTCCGAATAACAACCGATGCCGAAATCACCGTAGAATGCAACCCGGGCACCGTTGACGCTGAAAAACTTCGCGTCATGCGAGACAACGGCGTGAATCGGCTGAGCTTCGGTTTGCAAGCGATGCAGGACGAAACCTTGAAACAGTTGGGCAGAATCCACACCGTCGCTGAATTCCGCCAAAGTTACCATCTCGCCCGCGAAGGTGGTTTTGAGAACATCAACATCGACCTCATCTTCGCACTCCCTGAGCAGACGATGGAAGCATGGCACCACACCCTAAACGAAGTGATTTCTTTGGACCCCGATCACATCTCAGCCTATAATCTCGTTATGGAGGAAGCAACGCCATTTTATGAATGGTGGCAAGCTGGTGAACTTGATCTTCCTACCGAAGACACCGAAGCCGATATGTTCCAATACACGATTGATACACTCACCGCACACGGATATGAACATTACGAAATCTGTAACTTCGCTAAACTGAACCGAGAAGCGCGTCACAACCTCGTCTATTGGAACAACCAACCGTGTATTGGACTCGGTGCGGGTGCGTGGGGGTACGTCAACGGCGTGCGCTATTCCAACATTCGAGGCATCGCGCCGTACATTAATAAACTCTCCAAACGCAACAAACCCATCGCTGACACGGAAAGCCTGACGGGACACGCTGAAAAGGCGGAAACCCTCATGCTTGCGCTCCGCAAACGCGAAGGCATCTCTTTTGAAAGTTACAAAAAACGCTTCGGTGAAGACATCGAAGGCGCGTTTGGAGAGTCCCTAAAAAAATGGATAGACCTTCAATTACTTGAACGAACCGCTACACATCTCCGACTCACTCACCGCGGGCTCCTCCTTGCAAACGAAGTCTTCGTCGAATTGGTGTGAAAGTAATGAGCCGCCATCATTTAAAACTTGACGAAAAAGAAAATTCGTGATACTATACTACTCAGAGGAAATCTTAGAATAATAGCGACCCACGGACAAAGCATACACGATGAATTCATTAAAAGATATTATTCAGCGTTGTCATCAACGACACGAAAAGCCGCTTCGACAGCGGAAGACAAGAGTAACACCCGCGCTTTACAAAGGTCTCCCTTATAATTTCTCAGTCTATTGCGCGTGGAGATATCCTATAAGGCTTTATGAGCTTGAGCAGGCGGACATCTCCTTCATGCCGATAGGAAGTGCCCCTTATCACGACCACGGTCCGGAGGATTTTGGCGGAGAACGGTTTTTGAAACGCCAAAGCAGAGGAGACTGGGAGAGTGGTGTATGGCACAGATCCTGGGGAATTCAGGTGTATACAGGTGTCCCGTCAGCGCGTGAGGGCGCACAATGGCATGACATCCATTTTAAGTATGCGGCTATTTGTAACGCCCCCGATGCCGTTCTAACTTGTATCGACGCACTCGTTAACGCTGTCGCCAACCCGATATTGACACTGACAAAGTCGGGTGGATTGCGTTTTTCTTGCAGAGTACAGGATTATCTTCATCCGAATACGAATGAAACGAAGCAGTATATCTATAAACATATACCGACTTCTGAAAATCCACACCATCGCGATGTGTATCTCGAAATCTTGGGCGACCAAGGATACAGTCGCTGGGATGCGCGCTATGAAATTTTGATCGGGAATCTGGTCAACCCGCCTATCATTTGCAAAGAAGTCCTCTTTGCCTCTATTGACCCGCTTCGTGCTGCACTTCACCAACCCGCACCGTCGGAAGAAACGGACTTGGAACCCGCCACGCAAACTACGCCTATTGTGGCACCCTTTGGTTCAACCAACCTTAATCTCGCAAGAGTGGCATTCTTGAAGCGCGGGTTTTCCTATGTGGAAGAAAAAGATGGCGTTTACCATTGGCGTCAACCCGACAGCAGTATTGACGATGGGCACATTTTGCTATGGGAGCAAGACGGTGATGTCTGGGTCCGCACTGCTATACCTGATACTGGGCTCCCCATGGAAGCGACACGTATAACAGATATCTGGGACGATACCGGTATTTTGCCTCCGGTACCAACCACTGGATTGCCTGTAACAGATGAGATCCTTGCCGTGCGGGAAACAAAACTGAGTCCATTGGGAATAAAACGTCCATCTCCTGTGCTACGCAAACAGGAAGGCGGAAACAGGGGTTACAGAACACTTGAAGAAAATGCTGTTCACATGCAGCAAGTTTTCAATCGGGATGTGCGAATTCTCGGGCTTATTGCGGAAGCGGGTGGCGGAAAGCGTTATGCAGCAGAATCCTATGTCCTCAACGACGGCGTAATCAGTTTATCCGCGACATCCTCTTTATCTAAAGAAGCAGAACAACGCTTTCAAGATCGAAACGTGTCATCTGTTGCACACAGGAAACCTCGAAGTTACTTGTGGGAACAGGTGAAAGAGATACCGGTCGAGATGCGGATGGCGAACCCCTTTCAACACGGTAATGTCTGTGAGGATCCGAAACGGTGTGAGACGCTTGAAAAAAAGGGTGGAAATCCGAATGAAAGTATTTGTCCGCAGTGTCCTGTCTATACGGAATGTCAGCAGCGAGGATATCTGTCGCAACCTACCGCCTTAAGAAGTGTCGCAGCACAAATATTGAATCCTATTAGACTGTTTTTGGATCCACGACGCTCAAAAGTGGCAGCAGAAGCACTTGAATCCGTGGACGGTACAGAGCGACTTTGTATCGTTGATGGCGCAGACGCAGATGAACTGTTTGTAGAGTGTAAGGTATCAAAAGACACCTTAGAAGAATGGCGCGTGAACTGGCACCAAAGTCCGTTAGGTAATTTTGCCAACGCTTTACTATACGCATTAGAAACCAAAGGCGGTGTTGATGATAATCCTATCAGACGGATCCGAGCCGTTGTGCAAGCATTTCACGGGCAAGAAGCAACGCTTATCGAGCAAATGTGTCAAGTCAATATAACGGGTAGCGTGGTACCGCGCGAGTTTGTAGATGATGAAACCGAAAAGGTATTGGCACATTTCGCTATTGCGTTTGAGGGCGGTGCCGCTGCCTACATTCCCATAGATACTGATGCCGCTGATAGGCTCACAGCAAAAGGGGTGCCTGTTTTTGAACTTGAGGCTTTTGAAGCGAACGAAAACATGAAAATCGCGATGTCAATGACACAAGCTATTGAATTAGGTATCTTGGATACGTCAACTTTACCGAAGCTTCGAGCGTTTCCAACAGTCTATCCGGATCCGGACTGGACACTTTGGCATCAACTTAAGTGTTTTTTTGATTATTACACGCGGGATGCCGACGCACCGATATTATGGACCGGCAAAGAGATGCGGTTCTGGGTACTGCCGGTGTTGCATCCAAGTGTCAAGCAACTCCTATTTATGTCGTCAATGCTCTCTGAACGGGATTTACGCCGAGCATTCCCGGATGAGGAGATTGAAGTCCACCATATCAAACCGACAGTGTGGGTCCCCGGGAATCGGATCTTTCAGATTCGCACAGGCATCTATCCGCGACAATCAATTTTAAACTACGATACCGACTGGCGGGCACTCGGCATGTCTGAAATAGGACGACGTTTTTTTCTCGGTATCCAAGCCGAAATCGAAAAGGATCCGAGCGTTCAGCACGCAATTGTCACCAACGCACCAACAATACGACATCTGGAGCACATTGCAGCAAAAGAGAATGTCTGTTTCGTGGAGGGTTTCAAACGGATCGAAGCGTTAAAAGATGCCGATTTTGAAGCAGCAAATATCATTTGGGTCGTCGGTGCACCGTACTGGCAACCCGGCATCACTTGGCGAAAGACACAGATTCTGTTCGGAAACGACGAAAAACCGCTCTGTTATGATGGAGAAGCGGAATTCGGCATCTACAAAGACGAGCGTATCCAACATGTGTATGAACAGAACGCTGTAGGTTTACTTTCACAGATTATAGGTCGAGCCGGATTGAACCGCTTACCCAACAAAACAATAATCCTGCTCACGAGTCTACCACTGCCCAACGTCACCGATCGACCTGAAACTTCGCTTTTTGATTGGGAAGATTTTGAGGTCGCCGGTGGATTAGACAAACTCCCTGAAACCATCGCCACACGCGAGCGGTTTGAGGCAGAACGCGACAGCCTCACTGCCGAATCCGATAGAGAAAGAGTAGAACAGGTCTTGGGTGTCTCCACAAGCCAAGCGAACCGAATATTGATGAAGTTTAGAGGCGGGAAACCGCTCCGAGTCCGTCTCCGGGATCAGATTTTCTCTCAGCTCGCCGGAGGCGAGAAAAAAACAGCCGAACTTATTGATACTATTGATGGACATCCAGGCTCCATAAAAAATGAACTCAAACGGCTTGTCGATACCGGTGAAATTGTGAAGGTCCGTAGAAGTGTGTATGCGCTTCCACCTTCAACTTGATCTATCCCTCGAAACCTGCTATCATATCTCCATGCCGACACTCAATCTTAAACCCAGTCACAAAGTCATTCGCGACTACTACACTACGCTGCAGCAATACGCACAACAAGGCATCAAACATGAAGGTGCCGTCAGTTCACCGTTTGATACGCTTCTGCACGTCTGTGCGAAACAGATAAATGCTACTTTCGCCCCGCAACACGCGATGCGCACCGCATCGGGCAGCCGTATCGTCATTGATGGCGTAGTCCGACATGAACACGATTTCCCTTTCGCCTATTGGGAAGCGAAAGATATAGACGACGACCTCGCTAAAGCCATCCGAGAGAAACGAGATGCAGGCTACCCACTCGATAACACGCTTTTCCAAACACCTCAGCGCGTCATCTTGTACCAAAACGGCGCGGAAGTCCTTGATACCGACATTACCGAACCGGCAAACCTGATTGCTGCACTTCAATACCTGTTCGCTTACGTCCCGCCTGCACTGGACAACTGGCACACCGCCGTCTCGGATTTTAGGGAACACGTGCCGGACCTCGCAAATAGGTTAAAAGGACTCATCGAGCAACGGTACGAAACGGACGCAGCCTTCAAAAAAGCGTTCACCGATTTCTATGAGACTTGCCGCACCGCTATCAACCCTGAACTCTCACAGGATGCCGTCGAGGAGATGCTCATCCAACACATCCTCACCGAACGCATTTTCCGGACTGTCTTTAATAACTCTGCCTTCACCCGTAGAAACATCATCGCACGCGAGATTGAGAACGTCGTTGACGCACTCATCCGGCAAGCGTTCAGTCGCGAGGAATTCCTCAAACCTTTAGACCGGTTCTACGTCGCAATTGAGCAAGCCGCGATGCTCTGCAGAGACTTCACCCAAAAACAGCATTTCCTCAATACGTTTTACGAGAAGTTTTTTCAAGGGTTCTCTGCGGACATGGCGGACACACACGGCATTGTCTACACACCGCAACCCATCGTCGATTTCATGGTGAACAGTGTAGCACATATCCTCGAAACTGAGTTTGATCGGTCGTTGTCGGATACTGGGGTGCATATCATTGATCCGTTTGTCGGGACAGGGAACTTCATCGTCCGACTCATGCAGGACATCCGAGGCACGGCGTTGGAGGAAAAATATCGGCACGAACTCCATTGCAACGAGGTGATGCTGTTGCCCTACTACATCGCCAGTCTCAACATCGAGCAGGAATACTTCCAACGAACAGGGACGTATCTACCCTTTGAAGGTATCGCGTTGGCGGATACGTTTGAGTTGCTGGAGCAGGAGCAAGGCGAACTCTTTACCCGTGAAAACACAGAACGCGTAAGGAAACAGAAGGCAACGGATATGTTCGTCGTCATCGGCAATCCACCGTACAACACGAGACAAGTCAACGAAAACGACAATAACAAAAACCGGACGTATGAGACGATGGATAAACTATTGCGAGAAACATATTCAAAAGACTCAAAAGCAACAAACAAAAATGCCCTCTCGGACCCGTATGTGAAGGCGATGTTGTGGGCATCGAATCGAATAGGTGAAGAGGGCATTGTTGCCTTTGTTACCAACAACGGCTTTCTTGATGGTTTAGCGTTTGATGGCATGCGGAAACATCTTGCAGATGATTTCGACGCGATTTATATTCTGGATCTGGGTGGGAATATCCGTAAGAATCCGAAGTTATCAGGAACAACACACAACGTTTTTGGGATTCAAGTCGGTGTGAGCATTAATCTTTTTATTAAGAGAGATGTTACAGAAACAGATCCGAAAACTAATGATATTTTCTACGCACGTATTGATGAATTTTGGCGGAAGAAAGAAAAATATAATTATCTTGATTCAAAACAGCACTACCAAAATGTTGAATGGCAGCGGATAACACCTGATGGTCGTTATACATGGCTAACAGAAGGGCTTCACCCTGAGTTTGATAACTTTACCCCAATGGGTAATAAGAGTGCTAAGAAAAAAGAAGTAATGGGTTTCAATACGATTTACCACACATTTGGTATTGGTTTGCAAACCAGTAGAGATGCATGGGTTTATAATTTCAACGAAAACACTTTGATCCAAAATGTAAAGCGAATGAGTGATCTTTACAACACGCAAGTAATGAAATGGAAGGGAATACCACAAAACTTGAGAAATATTGATGACTTTATTGAATACGATGACACTGAAATTAAGTGGAGTTCAGGCTTAAAGCAGAAACTGGAGCAAGGACAACTTGTCGAGTTTGCGGAATCAAAACTCCGAACATCTCTCTATCGTCCGTTTACGAAAATGAATCTGTTTTTTGACAGTGTTTTAAACCATCGGACCTCTGTGTTTCCAAAGACCTTCCCTACGTCTGATACAGAAAATGAAAATCGAGTTATTTGTGTCAGTGGACCAGGACACGAAATTTTTAGATGCCATATCGCTAATCAAATCCCTGAGAGCAAATTTTCAAATTCTTCAAATGGCGGAACTCAATGTTTTCCGTTCTATACCTACGACGAAGATGGTACAAACCGACAAGAGAACATCACCGATTGGGCATTGGCGGAATTCCGAACGCACTATAACGACGACATCATCACCAAATGGGACATCTTCCATTACAACTATGCCCTTTTGCATCACCCTGCCTATCGTGAGAAATACGAGATGAACCTCAAGCGCGATCTCCCGCATATCCCTCTCGCAGAAGACTTCTATGGGTTCGCTAATGCCGGATCGCAACTTGCAGACCTCCACGTTAACTACGAATCCGTATCCAAATATGACAGACTCAAATACATCGAGACACCCGATATGCAGATCGATTGGCGTGTGGAGAAGATGAAACTCGCCAAAGACAAGACGCAACTGAAATACAACGATTTCCTGACGATAGGGGGCATCCCTCTGGAGGTCTATGATTATCGGTTAGGCACGCGTTCTGCGTTGGAGTGGATTGTAGATCAGTATCGTGTCAAAATAGACAGGCGGAGCGGCATCGTCAACGACCCGAACCGTGTAGATGAACCGCGGTATATCGTAGACCTCATCGCCAGCATCATCACCGTCAGCCTAAAGACCGTTGAGATCGTTAAGGGACTACCCTCGCTATAGGGAACACTCTTCCCCCGTAGGAGCGAGCTGTGCTCGCGATTTTCTTAGGTGCATACCATAATTCAAACCCCTCTTCTGTAGGAGCGAGCTGTGCTCGCGATCTTTGTTCACCCGGGATCTCCCTCATTCCATCTCGAATTTACACCGCCAAAATGGATAATCCCGCGCAGCCTTTACCAATCCTGCTCTTACTGGGTTATGATAACAATATTCAATAATAGCGTTCAATGATTCATCTCGCCGAATACCGTGATCGTGGTAAGCAGGTTGCCAAATCGAACCGCTACGACCCAAACACGCATTCATTTGTTTCGCTGTATGGCTTTTGAAGGACTGTATGAGTCTTGATAATGTCTGTTTACGACCGAGTTGAATAACGGTGTGGATATGATCTGGCATCACGACGATACAAAACCATCTGAGTCGCTCGTTGGTTTCGAGCCAGTCAAATGACTGAAAAATGATGTCCGAGATTTTGGGAGTTGTGAGGATCAGTTTTTTGTTAAGTGTGGTGAGTGTGAGATAATAGTAGGTGCCGGGTATTGAGTGTCTACCTTTGCGGAGTTGGCGGTGTCCGCGGGTTGGTGTTTGTTTCATTTCATATTCCTATAAGTTTTTATCTACGGTATCGCGAGCGCAGCTCGCTCCTACAGAAGAGATGTTTGATGTAAAATATCGCGAGCACAGCTCGCTCCTACGGAAAAGTGATTTGGTATACAAGATCGCGAGCACAGCTCACTCCTACAGAAGATTGGTTTGGTATACAAGATCGCGAGCACAGCTCGCTCCTACAGAAGAACTGCTACTTCCCATGAATCCGTTTATGGCAGCCGCCACACACCGCAGTCAAATCGCTGAGGCGTTCTCTGCCGATGCGTCTATAAGTTTCGTGATGCACTTGTGTTGCATGTTTCCTTCCACACTTCCGGCATTTATACCCAGCGCGTTTCAAAATCGTCCGGCGTTTGGTTTGCCAACGTCTTGATTTTCGGTATCGTCTATATGATTTCTTGTTCATTCTTTATCCTCAAAATGGGTCTTAAATGTTCAAGGACACTGTTGCCTTTACTTCTTAAAATTGTAGCATATCTGATGAGAGCATTCAAGGCGAAAGTTATGTACATGCCGCCCTTACAAGGAAACCAAATCTTTTTTTATTCATTTCTATAAACATGTTGTCGCTACGCGACTGAAGAGGTTTTTGAAGTCTTCAAGGTTTCCGCGTAGAATCCGGTTCGGTTGCAAACCGAACCTACCGGGTCCCTTGCCAGTAACGGGTGGGGCCCCGGGGGAATCCAAAATTGGACTTGGAAACTGAAAACTATAGTAAAGTTTAGAATTAATTAGACACTACAAATACCCGTTAACCCCCTAACCCCCCTTATCAGAGGGGAACTATCTGTTTTGGTAATGGAATCTCTTTACTTGTAAATGTCTATTTATTTTTAGGTTTTACTATAAATAGCCCTGATCCGTTCTCAGGGGTATTCAATTGTCCGCTTTTGGTGTTGGCCTTTTCGTAGGTATTAATACTTTATATATGTTATGTTTTAAGAAAAAACGCTGAAAATTTCGCTAGATTTCGCTAGATTTCGCTAGATTTGGCACCGGATCCTGAAAAAAAAGATGTCCAATCCAATAATTTCTTAAAATTGAATGACCTTGTACCTGTTCAATGTTGGAGTGGATAATTAATCAATATTGTGTTAAAATAGATAGACAGAGTGGAAATAAAAACATTGCGTCCATCCTATTTAGCAAGGGAAAGAAAAAATGAGACGTTTTGGAACCCAGGGGCGTGTGTACCCTGACAAACATTATGTAGTCGCCCGCGCCGAGGAGACCGCCGATTTCATTGACCGCATCAAAGACGGGCGGTATATTGTTTTGTTCGCGCCCCGGCAGACCGGCAAGACGACCTTCTTTCGATTGGCACTTGAGGCACTCGCTATTCAGGATTCAACCTATTTCCCGATTCAACTGAATTTTGAGGAGTATGAGGACTACGACCCTGCCAGTTTTTATGCCTCCCTTCGTAAGGAGATTTGCAAGGAAATCGAGAGGGTTTTTCAAAAGCGCGAAACGGATCCCTCTGTTGAATTGACGCGCTTTTTGGTGAACGCAGAGATAACCGATCATGTTTCGATGCGGGAGTTCTTTGAAGAATTTGCGAAGTGCCTTTTTCACGGCACGCATTGGCAGCGGGTTGTCCTTACCGTTGACGAGTTTGATGCTATCCCTCGTGCTGCTTTTAAAGGGTTTCTGCGTTCACTTCGCTATATCTACCTTTCCGACCAAATCCGGTGTCCACACAGTGTTGGGATCGTTGGTGTTAAAGGTATCCCACAACTCAGCTATGACCGGTCTATTTCCCCATTCAATATCCAAGATGAATTCCATTTGCCGAACTTCACGCTTGAACAGGTGCAAGAGTTACTCGGACAATATACGGACGAAGTCGGGCAAGCCTTCGCACCAGAAGTTATCGCGTCCATTCATAAGCAAACCGCAGGACAACCTGTACTCGTCAACCGATTCGCGCAGATTCTCACGGAGGAGATGGACATCCCAAAAACCGAGACGATTACGATGGAACACTGTTCGACAGCACATGCGCAGCTTCTCCGAGAACAGAATACCAACATTGAGCATCTAACAACTAATATCCGGAAAGATCCACGCTTTGAAAGTTTCCTGATGCGTATTATGGATCGTGATGAAGGCGTAGACTTCAACTTACGTAATGACATCATCAGTGAACTCGCCACCTATGGTGTTATCAAAGAGGGGACTGACGGTATGTGTGAGATCCTCAATCCAATTTACCTCTACTGCATTATGCAGGTATTCAAGCCACTCGTAAATGGACTGGAACAGGAGTATTTCCCTGAAGACACGGACGATGACGGGCGTGAATATCTCACACCGGTCGGTAGGATTGATATGGTGTCTTTACTTGATAATTTCCGAGATTTCATCGCGCGGGCGGGGTTCAAGATTCTACAGGTACCAGACACGCCGCAAGAGTCGGTAGGACGACACCTCCTGCTCGCTTATCTCGATGAGTTTGTGAGACGCGTCGGCGGGGTGATGCACATTGAAGTGCAAACCGGACGTGGCAGAATGGACCTCCTTATCACCCACAATCAGCGAAAATATATTGTTGAGACAAAGATTTGGAGAGGTGAAAGTCGCTATCAATTAGGCAAGAAGCAGCTTGCAGCGTATCTCAAGTTAGAAGGCGTAACCGATGGATACTACGTCGTGTTTGATCATCGGCAAACCCCTGATCCTCGGGTAGAGACGGAGACATTGGACGGTGTAGCAATCCGGAGTTATGTTATCCCTGTGATACAGGAAACTCCCTCAAGCGCGCCATCTCAAAAGACATAAGTCGTATCCGTTAAGTCTTTCCGTACCACGTTTCTTCCACCCTTCTATTCCTTCCATCCGTGATCGTAAAATTTCGCTGACGGCTGACGATTTCCAACAGCCAACCGCTAAAAATTTGACATCCGCCACGATTTCTGATACAATAGGCACATGCCACACAAGAACAAGATTCTCAACATTGATGATACTGCACCGCTATTCACGCTCGCGTCGCATCAGCGGAGAGAGGTCTCGCTTGAAACGTATCGGGACACGCAACACGTCGTCCTCACCTTCTTCCGGGGCACCTGGTGACCGAACAGCCGCCGCCAGTTGTCGGCAGTGCAGGAGAATATCGAGGCTTATGAAGCCTACACCGCCACGCCGCTCGCTATCGCCGGACAGTGGCCTCGTGAATTCCGAGGCTTTGTCGAAAAAAACGGGATCACATTCCCGCTACTGGTAGACAAAACACGGGATGTCATCAAAAGTTATGGTGTCTATCATTGGCTGAGTTTAGAGGCATACAACATCGCACGTCCAGCGACGTTTATCATAGATAAAGCAGGAATTATCAGGTATATGTACATCGGTTCACACCAATTCGATCTCGTCAAACAGTCAGAAATCCTTGAATCTTTGAAGGCCGTGGCGGAACTGTAAAGAAATGCTTTTGATTTCTAACGCAAATATGATATACTATGTAGAAACAGACATTCGGTGTGAGTAACATATCGCTATGGACGAAGCACATATAGCCTTTATGCAACGCGCCCTCGATTTAGCGAGGCGGGCAACGGGACGCACGAGTCCCAACCCTCTCGTCGGTGCCGTTGTCGTCAAAGACGGTCAGGTGGTCGGTGAAGGTTATCACCAAAAGGCGGGAACCCCGCACGCTGAAGTCCACGCACTCATCGCCGCAGGCGAGAACGCCAGGGGTGCCACAATTTACGTAACACTTGAGCCGTGTTGCCACTGGGGACGTACACCGCCTTGCACAGAAGCACTCATTAACGCCGGTATCGCTGAAGTCTACATCGCAGAAGTCGATCCGAATCCGAAGGTCGCAGGCAAAGGTGTTCGTCAACTTACGGAAGCAGGTATCCGTGTCTATGTAGGTTTGTGTGAGCAGGCGGCAGCCGACTTAAACGAGATTTATAAAAAATACATCCAAACCGGCATGCCGTTTGTTATCCTCAAGGCTGCCATGAGCCTTGACGGAAAGATAGCAACCGTTTCCGGTGAATCGCAGTGGATTACGTCCGAAACATCACGTCAACACGGACATCGGATCCGGGATTTAGTGGATGCAATCCTCGTCGGCAGAGGCACTGTCGAACGCGATAACCCTGCACTAACGACACGGCTGCAAGATAGGCACGGACAAGACGCGATCCGGATTGTACTCGATTCACACGCGAGAACCGCTACGGACGCACGTATTTTCAACGCTGAAAGCGACGCGGGCGTTATCATCGCTGTAACATCCGACGCACCCGCCGGGAACGTCACGGCACTCCAAAAGGCAGGCGCAGAAGTCATAACCGTGCCAGCAACGGACGGGAACCGAGTCTGTTTTAAACGTTTAATGGAAATATTGGGCAACCGCGAGATAACAAGCGTACTCATAGAAGGCGGCGGCGAAATCAACGCATCCGCTATCACTGCCGGAGTTGTTGATAAGGTGATGTGCTTCATTGCGCCGAAAATCATCGGTGGACAGAATGCCCCAGGCCCCATCGGTGGCGAAGGGGTTCCCAATCTGAGTGCGGTGCCGCACTTGCGACGGGTCCGTATCACGCCGATGCCTGATGCCGATTTCCTTATTGAAGGGTATTTGTAACAACATGTTTACCGGAATCGTCGAAGCACTCGGCACTATCAGAAATATACGGTATCTATCCGAAGGTGCCACCCTCGAAATTCAGGCGAGTGACGTTCTCACGGATGCCGAAGTTGGGGACAGTATTGCCGTTGATGGTGCCTGTCTGACGATCCGGACGTTGACACCGGAGACCTTCGCCGCCGATATATCCGCTGAAACGTTGCGTCGCACGACGTTAGGTGAACGCAAGGTCGGCGAACAGGTTAATCTCGAACGCTCACTCCGGTTGAGCGACAGATTAGGTGGACATCTCGTACTCGGGCACGTAGACGAAGTCGCGAGGATTGCCGAATGGAAAGAAGAAGGTGATGCCTCCTTGATGCGGGTAACGATGAGCCGCAACATCAGACGCTACATCGCATACAAAGGTTCTGTCACCGTTGACGGCATCAGCTTAACTGTATCAGGCGTACACGCAGACACTTTTGAAGTCGCCTTGATTCCGCACACAAAACAGGTCACAACTTTAGGCGCGAAACGGAGCGGTGCCAACGTCAATCTTGAAGTGGACATCGTTGCCCGTTATATTGAAACGCTTTTCACTCACAGAAACTCGGAGGAGGATTGGGCTGAAGAACCCGGTTCTGAGACACTTAACCTCAATTTTTTAGCGAAACACGGCTATATCGAATAGCCGACAGCGGACAGCCATCAGCAAACAGCCAACAGCAGAATAGCTGACAGCCGTCAGCAAAGAGATGTTGATTAATCGGAAACCTCTTAATGCTGATAGCTGTCAGCCGAAGGTTTCCGATAGCCATCTTGCTGAAAGCCGATAGCCGACTGCTGATAGTCAATTTGCCGATAGCCATTATGTCAAACACATTTAATACCATTCCTGAAGCACTCACTGCCATCAAAGACGGGGAATTGATTATCGTCGTTGATGAACCCGATCGCGAGAACGAAGGCGATCTGATCATGGCGGCGGAAAAAGTAACTGCGGAAGCCATCAACTTCATGGCGACCTACGGCAAGGGTTTGATATGCCTACCGACCTGTTCGGAGCGTCTTGCCGAACTCGAACTCCAACCGATGGTCGCATCTAACACGGCACAAATGCAGACGGCGTTCACTGTCACGATTGACGCCAAAGAGGTAACGACCGGTATCTCCGCGCAAGAGCGCGCCTACACGATCCAGAAATTTGTTGACGCGGATGCCGTCCCCGGAGACTTTGTCCGACCCGGACACATCTTCCCGTTAGATGCGAAACCGGGGGGCGTTCTCCGACGCGCCGGACATACCGAAGCCACAGTCGATCTGGCACGTATGGCGGGGTTATATCCGGCAGGTGTCCTCTGCGAAATACTCAACGACGACGGCAGCATGGCACGTGTCCCGGAGCTCATGGAATTCGCCGCCAAGCACGACCTGAAAATTATCACCATCTCCGATCTCATCGCATACCGCCGTCAGACGGAGACCCTTATCCGGCGCGTCGCAACCGCTGATATACCGACTGCACATGGCGAATTCAAGCTTTACGCCTACGAAAGCACAGACACAGACGGTGAGAGCGTCGAAACAGGTAAGACGCACGTCGCACTTACAAAAGGTGATATTACTGAAGCCTCCCCAGTTTTGGTGCGTGTACATTCACAATGCCTGACCGGGGATGTCTTCGGTTCTCTCAGATGCGATTGTGGCGAACAACTCGAAATCGCCTTGCAGACCATCGAGAAGGAAGGCAGAGGCGTACTCCTCTATATGCGACAGGAAGGTAGAGGGATGGGTCTTAAAGGGAAACTCCGCGCTTATCAATTACAGGACAGCGATGGACTGGATACCGTCGAAGCGAACGAACATCTCGGATACCCCGCAGATTTACGCGATTACGGCATCGGCGCGCAGATATTAGCCGATCTGGGGGTCCGAAAGATGCGTCTGATGACAAACAACCCGCAGAAGGTCACAGGATTGTCCGGACACGGACTTGAAATCGTAGAGCGTGTCCCCTTGCAAACCAAGCCGAATGCCTTTAACCGCCGATATTTAGAAACGAAACGTTCTAAACTCGGGCATCTCCTCTTACATGAGGAATAAAGAATGAGAGGATAGCAGTCAGCAGTCAGCAGTCAGCAATCAGAAGCAACTGTGGGGGGGATAAAAATCTTATATACCACAATCTCTGACGGCTGAAGGCTGAAGGCTGATAGCCAGAAAAAAAACTATGCCAAACGTCTATGAAGGGCACCTTCTCGGTGAAGGTCTCACATTCGGTATTGTTGTGAGCCGGTTCAACAGTTTTGTAACCGAAAAACTCCTCGCCGGTGCGTTAGATGCCCTAAAACGGCACGGTGTTGACTTAGATACAGTCGATGTCTTTTGGACACCCGGTGCCTTTGAGATTCCGGGGGTCGCCAAACGTCTCGCCGAAAGTGAAAAGTATGATGCTGTCCTCTGCCTCGGTGCGGTCATCCGGGGTGCGACACCACATTTTGATTACGTCGCCGCCGAAAGTGCGAAGGGAATTGCACATCTATCCAGTAGCACGGGGATTCCAGTCATCTACGGCGTGATCACCACAGACACTATAGAGCAGGCACTCGAACGCGCCGGTATCAAAGCAGGGAACAAAGGTTCTGAAGCCGCCACCGCCGGAATTGAGACCGTCAATCTCTACAAAGCGATTGAGAAAATTTTATGTGATTAATTGCCAATGTTCAAGTTAAAACGGAGAGGGCAAGTAATAATGAAAAACATCTTGATTGAGATTCTCAGTAGCCGTATCTTTCAAATTGGGGGACTCGGATGCCTCCTCTTCATAGCAGGTATCTACTTCTACGCACAGTGGGACAAAGCACGCTTTGAAGCAGCGTTGCCGATAGCACCACCCCAGGACACACAAACAGACACTCAGACGGCGGACAGCACATCCATCGCGCAGGGTGATCAAAGTGCTGACAAGCCCCCTGTTAGTACTGTGCCACGGACATACTCGAACACACGTATCACGCACACACACGCAGGTGGACACACACATCCACACGCGCCTGCTACCCCTTCCGCAAACGGCACACAACGTACCCAGGATACCGACAAATGGATCGTGATGTGGCCACCAGACATACCCGGACTCGGTGTCCATCCGAAAAGACCACGTCCTCCTGAAATCCCGATTGAAGTTCTTTCGGAAATAGATGCCCTTAGTTCGGCAGTAAAGCGAGGAGAACTGCTGCGAGGAGATAGAGCGTTGGCTGAAGATCATCTTGGTCGAGAGTTGTCCGAAGAGCAGTATAACGAGATGCTTGAGGATATTCGCTCCAGTGACGACATACTCACCCAGGAAGAATACGATCAAAAAGCAGCAGCAATCCTTTCAGATTTTTGGAACGTAGACATTGACGATGCCGATGGTCTTATCCAAGGTATGGAAACGTATGAATTCGCCCCGGACTTCCTCATGAAGCGTATTGAGTCCGAACACGCTTTTCAAACTCTATTTAATTGGTGGAAAACCGATACCGTTCGTACCGTGGAAACCGACATGCTTGATACCTACGCCGAGCGTGCCTTGTCAGTGAACCCGAACAATATTAATGCCCGCTTCAGGGTCGCCGAAACAATAGAGGATTACTATGCTATTCTTGACATGGATCCGAATTACTATTTTGCTATGGATGCCATCGGAGCTATGCGGTATTATGATGCCCCGGAGGAAGTGATACCGCTGCTGCAAAAATCACGAGACCTCGGCTCCAAAGCTGCCAATATGCAGCTCGGTTGGGCTTACGAACGGCTTGGCGACTACAAAACCGCCTGGACCCACTACTATAAGTCCTTAACGATTCAGCCCGATGGGCAGGTGCCGCTGATGCACATGGGGGCGATTTTGAGGGGCGAACCACGCATTGAACCGATACAGCGTAAGGCACAAACATTGCCACCGGCACGCGGAGCATTTGATTCCCAATCAGACATATACGTGGACATGGCAACCGATAGACAGTTATCCCCGGACACCGCGGATTGGCAACTGACACCGCAGGAAGCGGACCCGGCGGAAGCTGCTTCCAACGTCAAAGCCGAAGCCGCTAAAAAAGCCGCGCAAGAGTTTCAGAAACTTCAGCATCAGTCGCAACAAGAGTTTGAGGAGTTCCTCGACTGGTTGGAACACGACATCAACGATGCTCCCAACGCACAAGACTTCCTCTCCCAACAGATGAAGGCTTTCCTTAGACCGGAAAGGGGAACAAACGCCGCACACTTTGCCCCTGAACGGATCATTCGCGCCCAGGAAACGCTTGAAAGATACGGGCCCGAAGAAGGACTCAAACGTTTGGAACAAGACGACCCCGAGATTGCTGAACACATCCGACGCAATCCACCGCTGTCTCGTGATAAAAAAGATGAATAACAGAGAAAATAGAAAATCTTTCCCGATAAAGGGTTACGGATTACTGTAAATAAAAAGGAAACCGATTTTATGAAATGCATACGAATACTTTTGATAATGACTCTCTGCAGCGTTTATTGTTTCTGCTGGAGTTTCTCATTAGCGCGCGCTCAAAGCTCTGAACTCATGGAGGTCCGATACAAAAACGAGTCTTGGCTTCCGCTTCCCTACACGACAGTTACTGTGGAATTCAAAATACGGAGCGAAGCTAACTGCTCTGGTGCAACTGTTACCGCCTTCCTTTCCAACGTTACAAACTACAACGGAGAATGTGGAAATTCAAATGTCCGAGGCAAACAGAGTGACATGCGTCTAAGGGCATCCTCAAATTCAGGTTGGACAGAGAACAGTCCTGATTCCATCACACGCACTGTCAATCAAAGCGACATCTACTATCCTATCGTTATCAACTGCTATGATTACGCTGCTTATGCCGAGATTACCATCTCTGTCACTTGTGGTTCTACGACGCAAACGAAAATCCTCAAACTCCCAAAGGACGATAACAGTAATAAAATCGCCGACTCATGGGAAAACGTCCGCACCATCTATACCAGCAACACTAGTGATGCTCAAGCATTCATGCGAAAGGACACCGACCCCGGTCCGAATCCGAATCTTGTCGGAGACGGTATCTCGGTCTTTGACGAATACCGCGGGTTTATCCTGCAGCAGGGGAACACAAACACGGGCGAGTTCAAACGTCTGGATTCCAAAAAACAAGAGTTCTTTGTCTCCTGGGCGGGGAACGCTACCTATAAAAATGTGGGCGTAGGTGATACCACGCACCTCCCTGGAAACCTCACCGCACAACTCGTCAGGCGCAGCAATCTATTTGCGAATAATAGGTTCTTAGATCCAACATGGACAAGCACAGGCTCCCAAAGAATCTACGCAGTACTAATCCATGAAAAACCGAATCCAGCGGATAGAAACCCGCAACACCTCAACGCTCTCGGAGACGCGGTTGTAGGTGTGCCAAATTCTGCTTCAAGGGTGAACCTCTATCTCAGCAATATTACAGGGACGAAGATTGAGATTTTCACGCAGATTCAAGATGTGCTTGCGCATGAACTGGGGCATAGCGTTAACCTTAATCACTGTCCTGTCGATAATTCCCAAGCCTGCTATATGTGGCCCGAATACCAGCAATGGACGAGCTACATGACACATCATAAGCGGGACTATGATGTGTCTCCAGCGGCACCGAATAATGCCCCGCAGCAGGAATTTCGACCTTCGCAAAACAGTTCCCCTCAAAGTCCGGTAAGGCCACCCGCATCGGGCGGTGCAGACGATTCTAGTAGTCTTTCAACTTTGAACTTGAGGTCAGGTTCGTAGTAGGGCGATTTATCGCACGCCCACAAGTCAATAGCGGGAGAACCATGAATGGTTTTCCTACTACGAACCTAATCTACTCATAAACTCAACATTGAAAAAATAATAGTGTTTTACCTTTGCTAAAGTAGGAGAACGATATATCTTTAAGACCGAAATGGCCGTGTTGAAGTTACACGAACACGCTAATATCAACATCCTGTCAGAGAGACATAATACATGTCAAGAATATATGTAAACAGGAACTTGAGACCAGACGTTTCACAATAGAGAAAAATATGATTGCAATTATAGATTACGATGCAGGAAACCTCACAAGCGTTGCACGTGCGTTGACATACCTCGGCTCTCCGAGCCAAATCACCTGCGACGCTGAAACGATCCTCGCAGCGGAACGTGTCATTTTTCCGGGTGTCGGCGCCGCAAAAGCCACGATGCAAACGCTACAGAAACGCGGGCTCAATCAAGTACTCACAGACTGCTACCGCTCTGGAAAACCGATGCTCGGTATCTGTATCGGTATCCAGATCCTCTTTGAACACAGCGAAGAAGAGGATGCCGAGTGCCTCGGTCTACTCCCCGGACAGGTGAAAAAATATCCAGCAGCTGATATAGAGACGGGAACCGAAACGTTAAAGGTCCCACAAATCGGGTGGAATGAAGTGTATCAGACGCAATCGCACCCCATCTTCGCCGATGTCCCGAATCCAGCGCACTTCTATTTTGTCAACTCCTATTATCCGGTTCCAGAGACACCGGACATCGTGATCGGAAAAACGGCGTATGGACTCGAATTCTGCAGTGCCATTGCACACGATAACCTCATCGCGACACAGTTCCACCTCGAAAAAAGTGGACGCGTCGGATTAAAAATGCTCAACAATTTTTTGAACCTCTGATGGCTGACGGCTAAAAAACATGCTAACGTTTTTTTTAGCACTGCTTGTATTTCTTATTAATATTGGTGTCCATCTGTTCCAGATGCAGGCGTACTACCCGGCACTGAGTCACTGCTACTATGGCGTGATGATTCTTTCAGTTATCTATACGCGTCCGCGCGAGCAAAACATCCTGTTCGGGATTACAGCCGCAGCCAATTGGATCTACGTCGTTCACTATCCGACACGTACAGCGAACATCATCATCGCACTGCTCTACCCGTTCCTTGTGTACGGCATCATCCGTATTATCCGGCAACTCCAGATCCAGCGACGCAGCGGTGCCGAAGAGATTGAGGAGATTCACAGCGTCAACGCGAATTTAGAAAAACAGGTCCGAGACATCTCGACACTTTTTGAAGTCAGCCAAGCCGCGAACGCGAACCTCGAATTAAAAGGACTCTTTCAGCGCATCATAGAGATTCTCTCCGAAAGACTCGGGATCTACCGCGGTGCTTTACACCTTTATGAGAATGGCAAGGTTGTTACTTCGGTGGAAACCGTCTTAGGACTTACACCCGCCGAGATGAAACGTGGCACGGATGATCAGATGGAAGACATCCAGAAAGAGGTACTCGCATCGGGAAAAGCGATCGGTGTCCCGCAGACGCGGCAACCGCGCAGCACTATTAAATTCTTTGAGCCAGAACGCGTCGAATCTAAAGATATAATCGCTTTCTGGTGTATCCCGATCATTGTTGAAGAACATGTCATCGGAACGTTGACGATTGACAAGGCATCGGACGAATTTTCTGCAGAGGACGACCGACGGCTCTTAACGATTATCGCTTCGACCATCGCGCAACGTGTCAAAATCCAGCAGACAATCGACGCACTCGTCGAATCAGAACGGATGGCGACCCTCGGAAGGTTAGTCCGAACCATCGCACATGAAGTCCGCAACCCGTTGGGGAGTATCCGGCTCGGTACACAACTCCTCCAATATACAGATATGGAGGCGGGCATACAGGTCGATGCCGATCCGAACAAAGTACAACTCTCGCAAAAAGAGATTCAAGAATACACTGCGATTATTATCAAAGAGGTGGACAGACTCAACCGGTTTGTTGAACAGTTGCTCGCTTTCAGTAAGCCGGCAATGCAACTTGCCAAAGAGACCGACATAAACGAGCTGCTTGATAATAGCCTCGCGATCTGCCGTCCCGAATTTGAGCAGCATGCAATTGAGGTTGTCACACAATACGACTGTAGTTGTCCACAAGTCAATATAAACCAAGACGGTATAACGCAAGTGCTCCTGAATCTATTTTATAACGCAATTGAGGCGATGGACGCAGACGGAACGTTGACAATCCAGACAAAATATACGCCGGAAGCGAAAACCGTCCATGTCCGGGTTCAGGATGACGGGCCTGGCATCCCGTTGGACGATATTCCGAAATTGTTTGATCCATTTTATACCACTAAACAGAAGGGAACAGGACTCGGACTTTATATCAGCCAGAAGATTGTTGCCGAACATGGCGGGAACATCGAGATGGATCCAAGTGCCGAGGTCGGCACGACGTTTATTATGTCTCTACCTGTACGTTAGTGCAGGCTTATTGCAGGTTTATTGCAGGCGCGGTCTGTAAACCCGTCTGGCGTATAATGCGTTTAAGAGAACACCTAACGAACCGCAAGGAAAATTTAAAAAATGTCAAATCTTGTGCTTATTGCTGACGATGACGACAGTTTACGACAAATTCTCGCTGCCACGCTCGAAAAGGCAGGCTACAGAACCGTTAAAGCCAGAAACGGAGCGGAAACCCTCGCGCGCGTTAAAGCGGAAGATATTGATGTCATCCTCCTTGATATTTGGTTAGGCGATGCAAACGGACTCGAATTAATCGAGGACATCCAACAGCATAACAGTGCCACTTCGATTATTATCATCACGGCGCACGGCACAACCCAGACTGCCATTGACGCGGCAAAACGACGCGCCTACGGATACCTCACGAAACCGATTGACCAGAAGGAATTAATAAGCCTCGTGTCCCGCGCCGCCGACGCAACGAACCAGACGAAAAACCTCAAAACATCAACATCACCGGAATTCGATAGACACGGAAAGATGGTAGGGCAGAGCGCAGTGATGCAAGAGGTGTACCTCAAGATCGGGCGCGCTGCTGTCAGCGACGAAACCGTCCTCGTCTTAGGTGAAAGTGGGACAGGTAAAGAACTCGTCGCTGAACTGATTCATCAAAACAGCCGCCGTGCACAAAACCCGTTCGTTGTTGTCGATTGCGGTGCCATGCCTTCAAGTCTCATTGAGAGCGCGCTTTTCGGACACGTCAAAGGCGCGTATACCGATGCACATAGTGCCAGAAAAGGGAAATTTGAACAGGCTGATAGCGGCACAATCTTCCTCGACGAAATCGGCGAGCTACCGATTGAGGTACAAACAAAACTGCTTCGCGTGCTACAAGAACGCGAAGTAGAGCCTATGGGCGGCACAGAGACACACGCCGTTGATGTCCGCATTATCGCTGCGACCAACCGTCGCCTCGAAACCGCAATCACGCAAAAAACGTTCAGAGAAGACCTCTATTACCGTTTGAACGTCATCCCGATTTCACTCCCACCGCTACGGGAGCGAAAAGAGGATATACCCGAACTCATAGACCTGTTTACACGGCAGTTCGTCGAAGAATACCAATTGACTAAGATCGGTATCTCAACAGAAGTCATCAAGCAACTCACGTCTTACGATTGGCCCGGCAATGTCCGAGAGTTAGAAAACGCCATCAAACGCGCCCTCGTCATGTGTTCGGGTCAGATGCTGTTACCTGAAGACTTTGATACGATCTTTGAGAAAACGGCACCGATAAGCGAACCCGGGAACCTCGACGCGAAAATCCACGCGCTGCTCCAAGTACACGTTGAACAGTGTATGGAATCCGACACACCGCCCGGCGAACTCTATACCGAAATCCGAGAAACCTTTGAGAAACCGCTCTTTAAAATCGTGCTTGCGCACACCAACGGAAACCGGAGTAAAGCGGCAGAGATCCTCGGCATCAACCGAAACACGCTCCATACAAAACTTGTTGAATATAAACTCATTCCAAAATGATCAGAACGCACGTAAACAATCCCAATTGCAGGCGGGGTTTGTAACCCCGCTTTCTATGGATAACCCAAGTTGCTACTGACGAGGTTTTAAGCAGATAGTGCCTTTTTTCATTGAAAAAGGTTCACGCATCACAGGATTTTTGTAGCGTAGACTGTTAGTCTGCGTCCTCTTATGCACAACCTAACAGGTTATGCTACAAGGTGGCAACTTGCGTTATAGATAATAGACAATAATACTAACGGAAATAAACGAATGGATTTAGCAAAAATAATTGGCACCGTCGTCGCGACCCGAAAAGACCCGAGTATGGAAGGCACGCGCCTCCTTATCGTCCAACCTTTAGACGAAAAACAGAACCCTATCTCTGAACCGATTGTTGCAGTTGATACGCTGCACGATGCAGGGGTCGGAGAAATCGTCTATATCGTCACCGGCGGGGATGCCGTCAGCGTCGTCCCCGGAAAACGGATGCCCGTTGATGTCGCTATCGTTGGACTTGTCGATTCTCTCTCTTTGACCGATACACCGAACGTGTCAGCAGACGCAACACCTGAAACGGAGACGTAAAAATGTACATCGCTAAAGTCATCGGCAAAGTCGTTTCCGTGCTTAAACATCCGGCGTACGAAAACCGGACACTGCTCCTTGTCCAGCCCTTAAGCGTCAGATCCGAACTCGTTCGCACCCCTACAATCGCTGTCGATTATGTCGGGGCAGGCGAAGGGGATACAGTCATCGTCGGTGCTGGACCCGGTGTCGCACAAGAGGTCTTCGGTATTGAAGACGCTCCGATCCGTGAACTCGTCATGGGTATCGTAGACCGCGTCGATATGACCTTACAGGAGGAACAAACATGAGACGCATCGTTTTATCTATTTCTTGTCTTCTATTTTTGTGCTTACACCTCAATGCGTGTAACGTCGCGCAATTGTTGTCCACGCAGTACAGTGCCAACATAGCGAGTGCTGCTTACGGCACCGAAGCGAACCACCCCGGTATGAACGATGGAAACCTCGAAACGCTCGCGACACTGCCAGCGGAAAATGATCGGAATTTTATCATCCGATTCGCCGAAGTACATCCCGTCCGGAAAATCGTTATCCACAACGGAAACCTCTTCCGATTCGAGATGGACTATCTCAACGAGGAGAGCGGTGAATGGGAAACTTTCGATACGGTCATCCAGCGACGCAACGTCGGCGACGAAAGAGCGCAGGCAGAATTCATCTTTGATCGGTTGAACTTCCGCACAAAGATGATCCGCGTCGTCGTTACGCGAACCGTTGACGATGCAGTGGTGAACAAAATAATTGCAGAGCCCGGCGACAAAGTCGTTAACCAGCGGACAACGCTTGCCGGTCATTACTATCCACACTTCCGCGTCATCGAGCCCTCAGTGGCGCAAATCCGAGAAATTGAAGTCTATCACCTCGCTGAAAAGTAGATCGTTTGTAGCCCCAAAAAGTAGGTGCGGTTTGCAACCGCACCGGACTTAATCAGAAATTTTGGATGCTTCAAGCCTCTATAAAGTCCTCGTATCTCTAAACACCACATTTTTCTAAAGCAAAACGACCTGAGAATCAACAAACACTATAAAAATTTTTGATTGCCTGCTTTAACAAATTTTGAAATTCGGAGTCAATCCTTTAATGCAAATACGTTCTGCCAAAATACACACCACCGCGTTCGGACGGCTTCCGATCCTATTCATAGTGTTTTTCTTGTGTCTGGAAACGGGGTCTTTGCCTCTTCTTAACTGGCGTTCCTTCGACAGAGCAGCAATCGCGGCACCGATGCCATCAAGAGACACACGTGTCCGCGCCAACGGACGAGAGAACACCGGCATTCCGAGAGAGGCTGAATTGGTCAAGGCGACCGCAGAAGGCGTAACAATACAACTGACGATCCCCGAATCCGATTTTCAGATTCGTAATAGTCCAACAGAGATCGGCACAAGAATGCCGGAAAGCCAGACGATCTCTTTCTCTGGATGCCGGTTCACAACGGTGCCGATGCTGCCGCGGCTCCCGATCCAAACCGCACTCATTGCAGTTCCTGCCGGTGTGGGTTTTCAACTCCAGGTTATCGAAAAGCGGTTCACGACGCATCCTGTAAAGGCGATTGCGGCTACGTCAGCACCGCAAGGCCGCGCGTTACTTGAAGTCAATCGCTTCTCTCCGGAGGCCCTCGCTGTGATTCTGAAGGCGGGGTGGATTCGAGAGAACCGTGTCCTCCCGATTCAGTTCAATCCTGTCCAGTATAATCCTGTCCGTCGTGAAGTGCGGCTCTATCATCAGATCGTGGTTGAGGTGCGTTTCGTTGGAACGGTTTCACCGGGTGTGACGGCGGCACCGTCTGCAATTCCGCACGGTTTGCACGCCGAATCGGATGCTTATAATGCGATCTTTAACGACTTACTCATTAATCCGCAAAACGCGGATCAGTGGCGCTCACCGATCAGGCGCGCCCCTTTAGCACCGAGTGCGGGGGTTGCGGCACCACGCTATAAAATCAGTGTCACCGAATCTGGGATGCACAGCATTACGGCATCAGAACTCGCTGCAGCGGGTGCCGATATTGCGGCAATTATGCCACGCACATTGAAACTGACAAACAGAGGAAGACAGGTACCGATTTTTGTACGCGGTGAAGACGATGATATATTTGACCTAACGGACGAGATCGTTTTCTACGCTGAACGCCTGCAGGGCGAAAATAGTTATATCGATCCTTTCAGTGATGAGAATATCTACTGGTTGTCATGGAATGCGGGCCCCGGAAGTCGTATGATCACAGAAACAGTCCTGCCAGATACAAGTCCTGTGGAGGCGCACAGCTCTTTTTTAGCACGCGCCCATTTCGAGAAAGACCTGGATTTTAGACGGTTCCGTGACGTAAATCTCGGACAAAATCAGGGATATTCGTCATTCAGCGAGGGGCTACAGACCCGTTTCTTCTCACTCACTGAACTGCCCCCGCTCCCGGACGATAGTTGGTTCTGGTCACAGTTGACAGCCCCGCAGGCAAAAGCGTTTGACTTTCATCTCGATGGACTTGCAGACACCGCCCGATTGGCAACCATAAGGGTCAGCCTCCACGGGAGGTCTAACACAGCACACGATTGCAATATATGGTTAAACAATAAAATTGAGTTGGAAGAAGCGCAATGGAGCGGTGAAACCGAGTATCAGCTTCAGAATCAACAACTCTCTCAGTCTTTCCTTGAAGATGGTAAGAATGTGCTGCAAATCATGAATCCGGGAAGCCAAGAGGAAAATATTGATATTATTTTGTTAAATTGGATTCAGGTTGACTATTGGCGAAGTTTCTACGCCGAGGCGGATGTGCTGCCTTTTGGGATCACACCGGCACCAGATGAGGCAGGCACTGTAAATCCGAATTTCAAAGTGACTTTACAGAACTTCTCGACCCGAGATGTCGAGATTTACGGCATTGACGGCACCCGATATGTCGGTCTGTCTACACTTGTGGACGATAAACTTCCCGGCACGTATAGAGTCATTTTTCGATCCACACAGATTCGCCCTAAGGACATAGACGATCCCGCTATCCAATACATTGCACTGAGCCGAGACAAATTCCGAAAACCAAAAATTTCTGTTGACGCACCCTCTGATTTACGGAATACACACCACGGCGCGGATTACATCATCATCACACACGCAAAATTTATTGACGATGTTCAACCGCTGGCAGCCTTTCGCGGAGAACAAGGCATGCGCACCAAGGTCGTTGATGTCCAAAATATTTACGACGAATTTAATCACGGTATCCTTGACCCACACGCCATCCGTAGGTTCCTGGCGTATGCCTACCACAATTGGCAACCGCCTGCCCCAACTTATGTCCTTCTTGTAGGCGATACGCATATCGACATAAAAAATAAACCTAATTTCGTACCGACAATACGGGTACAAATTCCTGGCTATGGATCGAGCGCAAGCGATCACCAGTTCGTCACATTCCGAGGTGAGGATAGTTTCCCGGATATGTTAATCGGAAGGATGCCTGCCAATAATCGCGTTGATGCCCGGATATTCGTTGAACGGACAATTGCGCATGAAACATCTTCACTTGTCGGCCCGTGGCACAAACGACTCTTAATGCTCGCTGGCTCGGACCGTATTTTCCATTCTCAGATTGACCAGCTTATTTCACACTATCAAATTACCAGTAAATATGAGACCAAACGTATCCGCGCGCCTTATGCGGACACACCTGATTTGAGTACCCCTGAAGGCATTACAACGCCAATCGCGAGACGTGTGATTGACGGTTTCAACAACGGTGCGAGTCTCATCAATTACATTGGACACGGCGGTGGCGGCATCTGGTCAGACAGCCGCATGCTCGACTTTGAAGACCCGGAACAGAACCTCACCAATATCTCACAACTCCCTTTGGTCATGAGTATGACCTGCTACACCGCTGCCTTTGATGGAACAAAAAACAGTCTCGCTGAAGAACTCCTCCGATCAGCAAACGGTGGCGCTATCGCTGTCATCGGCGCAACCAGCATCGGACTCTTGGATGGAGATTACAATCTCAACGTTGAACTGCTGGACGTTATTTTCAGAGGACGGACGCAGAACATCGGTGCTATCTTCGCACAAGCCAAAACGCAGTTTCTCATAAACTCACCCGGATTCCTTGATTTGGCTGAAGTCTTCAGCCTCCTCGGTGATCCAGCGGCGCGGTTGAAAATACCGAACAAGCAGATGGAATTGGAAGTAACCTTCGGAAGTACTTCTACTGAAACCGATTTCGGACAGCAGGACACCGCTACTGTCTCAGGAACACTGCCGAACCGCAGTTTTAACGGGGATGCCGAAATTATTGTTGTACCGATAACTGATGTTGATGACGCTGACCCACCCGAAAGGGAGACGATACCTGTCGTTAACGGACGATTCAAAACAGAAATACAACTCCCAACGGGTCCCGAATTCGATGCCGCCAGCATTCAGGCTTATGCGTGGAGCGCAGACGAGGAAGCGATCGGACACGCTAGCTACAACAGCCTCGATCGGCATGTTAGCAACGTCCGTATTGTCCCGTTTCCTGTTGAACCCGATCAACCTGTCTATCTTTATACGGAGGTGGTGAACGAAAGCGCCATTGAAAAATTAACGCTTTTTTGGAGTCTCGATGCTTTTGAATTTTTCGAGATCCCTGTCGTTCCATACAACGGGAACGCCTATAGAAGTGAACGCCCCATCCCCGGATACCCCGAATTTGAACTCATCGACTATTACTTAGAGGTACAGGTAGAAGGCGGCAGGACATTGAAAACGGAGACTGTCACTTATGATGTCGGATACGTTGAGCCTGAAGTCGATTTTGTGCTTTTGGAACCGACGATCGCTTGGGATACCGAACCACCGCTCCAACTCTCGGCGCAGATCCGAAATATCGGGAGCAAGTCCGCTCAGAATGTACCCGTCTACTTTTTTGAAAAAACTGTGGAGACTGAGACCGAAGACGGTACGATAAGTACTGCATCAAGACCAGCATTGTCGGAACTACAGAACGCCACGCCTATTGGAGGTGTTCAGATAATCCCAGAAATTCTTCCTGATAGCCAAGTCGTCGTCAGTGTGCCTTGGCAACCACCGCTTGGTAGGTATCTTATCACTGTCTATGTGGATATGCCTACCGCCGAGCTGCCAAAGGGAAATTTCATTGAGAGACGGGAAAGTAATAATAGAGGGTATCGGGAATTTACTGCGAACCGTATCGTTCTCAGTCCTGAAGTGCTTGACCAACCTTTTCAGAGTGAGGACGGCAGATTCCGAATCGCTGTTCCGCCTGAAGACCTGCACACCAGCACGGTATTGACCTATATTGAGGAGCCGCTTACGATCACCAATCAGCCCGATATTGTAGGTGCAATTCCGTCGTCCGCTTTTGCCTATCAGCTCGATTTAAATGAGCAGACAGAATTAACGGCGACGGCTACTTTCTTGAAGGATGGAGAAGGAAGTGGAGAACCGCATATCTATCGGCGCGACGACATCGGCAATTGGATATTGATTGGCAACGAGAGTGTGGACGCAGAGACGGTTTCGGCGGTGGTTAAACTGCCCGGTACCTTCGCCTTGCTATCCCACAACGATACGAGTCCACCCGCCCTGACACTAACCATTGAACATCAAGGCTTTGTTGATGGTGATTATATCTCCGATACGCCGACTATATCCGCACGCCTTGAGGACGCGAACGGGATTGATTCACATCCGGAGCGGATCATTCTCACCCAGAACGGGCAGCGTGTGCCGGAAGACGAATATGTAATCGCCGCGTCACCGACGAGCAGCAACCTCATCCTCGTAACCTATAGTCCGGTTTTAGACCCCGGTGAATATCGGATTCGGTTACAGGCGCAGGACGCGAACGGCAATACATCGGACACGACGCGAACAGCCACCGTCGCAGGCGAGTTTGAGATCAAGAACATCGCGAATTTCCCGAACCCGTTTGTACCGGGGGACGGCACCCATTTTGCGTACTACCTCACCAAGCCGGCGGACGAGGTCAGCTTGAAAATCTACACAATCACAGGTCGTCTCATCCTCACCGTTGACACGCTTGATCCGTCTGTCTCTTTCAACGAATTCTATTTTGACGGTTACGATGCCGACGGCGAACCGCTTGCCAACGGTGTCTATCTCTACAAATTCACCGCCACATTCACCAACACCGAAGGCAACACAATCCGCAAACAGAAGGTCGGAAAAATAGCTGTCCGCAAGTAGGGATTGGGTTATCCATCCCCTACATCAGCTGTGAACATACTTCCCCGGTAGGAGCGAGTGTTTTTGCTTGGGGTATTTGATAGGGTATTTCTGCGGATTTCTTGTCGCTCGCCATCTTAAAAAACGTTAGCGTCCCTAAATGGAAACCAAAAGCAAACCGAAAACTATAGTAAAACCGGAAAATAATGCAACACTTCAGCAAACAACAAACCTGCCCCTAATGCAGGCGGGGTTTGTAACCCCGCCTTTTATAGAGGTCTCGTTAATTGTAGGTTTTACTATAAATAGTCCTGATGCCTGGGGCTATGTTAACTTAAGTCTTGACAATTTCTGTGAATAGCGTATAATTAACCTTGGTTCAGTAACATAAGACCAAAGATTACCTTATACGCAGTCGTATCTCCTACGCTTGCAGACACGATGATTTAAGAACCACCTTTAGTTAGGTGAAACTCGCAAATCTTGAATCATAACAGAAAAACGTTGAGAATCAAGTTAACTATGTCAAATCTCAAATCCAGCATCCGAGACAATCATAAACACGGAAGTGTTGGCGATTTCCTAAAATCCAAAATCGAAGAAGGTTCATCCCTCTCAATTGTTTCTGCCTATTTCACCATCCACGCCTTTCAGGCACTCAAAGACTCACTCACCGAAATCGAAGAACTCCGATTTCTGTTTGGTGAACCCCGTTTTATAAAAAGTCTTGATCCAGAAAAAACAGATAAGAAAGCCTACAAAATTGAGGGTGAAGACGAAGGTTTGAAATTTGATGACCGCCTGAAACAAAATTGGGTTGCCAAGGCGTGTGCTGCATGGATTCGCGAAAAAGTACAAATCCGGTCGATTCGGAAATCTAATTTGATGCATGCAAAAATGTATCACATCGCTAATAATGGGGTGGAAGATGCTATCGTCGGGAGTTCCAATTTTACCGTGCGCGGACTTGGAATGAGTTCAACAGAGAATAACATTGAACTTAATCTGGAGGTGGATAGCAACCGAGATCGCACCGACCTAAAGACGTGGTTTGATGAAATGTGGGACGACAAAGAATTGGTCGAAGATGTCAGAGACGATGTGCTGTTATACCTTGAGCAACTCTATCAGAACAACACCCCAGAGTTTATCTACTACAAAACGCTGTATCACATCTTTGAGCGATTCTTAGGCGAACAGGAAAAAAGTGGACTGCTCGCTGAAGATGTACAACTCGTTGATACAGATATCTGGAACATTCTCTTTGAATTTCAGAGGGACGCAGTAAAAGGAGCAATAAACAAAATTCAGCAACACAACGGGTGCATCATTGCCGATAGTGTAGGTTTGGGTAAAACCTTTGAAGCACTGGCAGTAATCAAATACTTTGAATTGCGAAATAACAGTGTGCTTGTGTTATGCCCGAAAAAATTGCGTGATAATTGGACAGTTTACCGCGCAGAGAACAACAGTGAACTGAATCTATTCCTCAAAGATCGTTTTGCATACACAGTCTTGTCACACACCGATTTGAGTCGCGATAGCGGGAAATCAGGCGACCTTGATCTTGAAACTATCAACTGGGGCAACTACGATCTGGTTGTCATTGATGAATCACATAATTTCCGCAATAACACGCCGGGCAAGAAAGACGAAGAGGGCAACTTAATTCGCAAGAGTCGCTATCAACGCTTAATGGAAGATATTATCCAGAGTGGCATCAAAACCAAAGTCCTGTTACTCTCTGCTACGCCTGTTAACAACAATCTGAAGGATCTACGGAATCAAATCTATTTCCTTACCGAAGGGAGAGATGATGCTTTCGCTGGCGAACCGTTTGGTATCAATAGCCTGAAAAAGACGCTTGCGGATGCACAACGCACTTTTACCGATTGGGCGAAGCAGGACAACCGCCAGACGCGCGACCTACTTGAACGGCTCAGCTCCGCCTTTTTCAAACTCCTTGATGAGGTGACGATCGCCCGTTCGCGAAAACACATCGAAAAATATTATCCAACCTCACTGAAAAAACTCGGGGGATTCCCGGAACGGAAAAAGCCGATTCCTATCTATACCGACATTGACCTGAAGGGTCAATTTATGTCCTACGACGAACTCAACGGGGAAATCTCCGAATATCAACTTTCGCTGTTTAATCCGTCAAAGTATGTTTTACCTGAGTATGTCTCCAAATATGATGTAGGACGACAGATTGGACAATTTACGCAAAGCGACCGGGAACACTATCTGATCGGCATGATGAAGGTGAATTTTCTTAAACGGTTGGAAAGTTCTGTCCACTCCTTCGGAATTACGATGGACCGGACGATTGAAAAAATTGAACGATTGGAAAAACGGATTAAGCGGTTCCAGGCGTTTCGAGACGAAAACCCCGATATGGATTTGGAAGAGGTCGATATTGAGGCATTTGAAGATGAAGAGTTACAAGAGGCGATGCAGGTCGGAAAAAAATTAATTTTCAAAATGGCACACCTTGATACGGGAAGGTGGTTGGAAGATTTACAACGCGATCGCGAACAACTTGAGTTACCGCGCCTCTATGCAAAGGATGTTACCGTTGACCGTGATGCCAAGCTCGCAAAACTCAAGAAACTTATTGCTAAAAAGGTGAAACAACCTACAAAAGACAAAAGGGGGCGACCAAATCGTAAGGTACTGATATTTACCGCCTTTGCAGATACAGCTGCCTACCTTTACAAAGGATTAGAACAATGGGCAACTAAAAAACTCGGTATTCACATCGCGATGGTATCGGGAGGCACAAGTGGCAATAAGACAAGCTTCGGCAAGACTGAATTCAGCAATATCTTAACAAATTTTTCGCCGAATTCCAAAAAGCGTCACCTGATGGAATCCATGCCGCAGGATGCAGAGATAGACCTGCTCATCGGCACGGATTGTATATCAGAAGGACAAAACCTCCAAGACTGTGATTATCTCATTAACTACGATATCCACTGGAATCCGGTGCGTATCATTCAACGCTTTGGACGGATTGACCGCATCGGTAATATCAATGACAGCGTCCAGCTCGTCAATTTCTGGCCGACACCTGACCTGAACCGTTACATCAAACTGAAAAATCGGGTCGAGGCACGAATGGCACTCGTGGATATAACAGCAACACAGGGAGATAATCTCTTAGAACCCGAGGAAATTCAAGATGTCCTTGCGGACGATCTCAAATACCGCGATCAGCAGCTGCTAAGGCTGAGAGATGAAGTCCTTGACCTTGAGGATTTCAATGAAAGTGTCGCGCTCAACGAGTTCACGCTTGACGATTTCCGTATCGATTTAATGAACTATATTGAGAGTGAACGGAAAACCCTTGAAGATGCCCCGCTCGGACTCTATGCCGTTGTTCCCCGGGATCCGAAGTATCAGGTGATGGCTAAAGGGGTTGTCTTCTGTCTGCGACAAAAAGGTGATTCGACTGGCAATGAGGAGATAAACCCGCTGCAACCTTATTTCCTTGTCTACATTCGAGAAGATGGCGAGGTCCGATTTACTTTTGAACAACCCAAGCAGATACTTGAGATGTACCGTCTGTTATGTGCAGGAGTCAAAAGACCTTATGATGAACTCTGCAACTTATTCGACGAGCAGACAGACAACGGCACAAATATGACACAGTATAACGATCTGCTTCAGAAAGCGGTGAATTCTCTCACTCACACCTATCGGAAACGCGCTGTCAGCAAACTCTTAGCTGGTCGTGGAGGCACTCTGGTGAAGCCCGAAAAACAGGTACGCAGTGTAACCGATTTTGAACTGATTACATGGTTGGTGATTCAATGAACGAACTACGCACACAAAAAAATATAGAACAGGCACTGAAGGATTTTCAGAGCGGTGTCTTGGCAATGAACGCCGAAAACCTGCTTAACACACTCGGCTACGAGAGCGAAATTACGATGGATTTTGCATCCAGTCTTGCCGAGGAGTTTATTGAGTATTTCGACGAGTTTGGAAAACTGAACCCGGAACGAGCAATGGTAGACGAATGGGAGTCAATTGATTTCCTGTTTCAACTCACGGAAGAAGAAATCTCTGGCAGCGGTCAGATGCGAATCGCTTTTAATAATAAGCAACTTGACAATACTATTATTGAATCGTATGTTTTCTTTGCCCTGAAGCTACGAGAAAGCAGTTACACCCGTACGCAACTGTCCAATATTACCCGGGAAATCAACAAACTAATGCCGATGCCCGCGATGATACTCTTTCAACACGGTCAAACCTTGACCCTTGCGGTCATCAATCGGCGGTTACACAAGCGGGACGAGTCAAAAGACGTGCTTGAAAAGGTGACGCTGATTAAAGACATCGATTCCCACGATCCGCACCCTGCCCACATTAAAATCCTGTTTGACCTGTCGCGTAATGAGTTGTTCAGAGTACACGGCTTTAGCAACTTTGTTGAACTCCATCGCGCATGGGCGAAAACGCTGGATATCCAAGAGCTTAACAAGCAATTCTACCGCGAACTCTCCAACTGGTACTTCTGGGCAGTGGGTAATGTAACGTTTCCAGAGGACGCAGGCGAAAACGTAGATATCCGCAACGCTACCAGTATCATCCGTTTAATTACGCGGTTAATCTTTGTCTGGTTCATCAAGGAGAAAAAATTAGTCCCAGATACCTTCTTTAATCCGAGAGAGATAGAAAATATCCTTGTTAGCACCGACCCGCAGGAAAGCACCTACTACAAGGCGATTCTCCAAAACCTCTTTTTTGCCACCCTCAATCAGGAGATGAACGCTCCCGAAAAACATCGCGCTGATAAGGAAAGCAGGGGCAATAGTTTCCCCCCTGATAAGGGGGGCAGGGGGGTTTCCCGTAAATTTCGCGGTAAGGGACGACAGCACTACAATATCACGTCACTCTATCGCTATGAAGCGTATTTCACGAATTCAGATGAGGTGCTGCGACACTTTGAAACAATCCCGTTTTTGAATGGGGGTCTCTTTGAGTGTTTGGATAAAGGAGACAAGGACGATCCGAAGAAGATTCTACGGATTGACGGTTTTTCTGACCGTGCGGATAACCAGTTATCCGTTCCCAATTTTCTATTCTTTGCCGAGGAAAGGGACGTTGATCTCAACAAAATCTATGACACAAAAGGGAAGCGTTACAAGGTCCGTGGGCTAATTGAGATTCTCCGCCGCTACAAGTTTACGATTACTGAGAACACACCTATTGAGGAAGAAGTCGCGCTTGATCCAGAGCTGCTCGGAAAGGTCTTTGAAAACCTACTCGCTGCCTACAACCCCGAAACCGGTGCCACTGCGCGTAAACAGACCGGTTCTTTCTATACCCCTCGCGAGATCGTTAACTACATGGTTGACGAGTCACTCATTGCACATCTGAAAAGCGAACTGGTTACCTATTACGAATCTGAAAGCACCTTTGCCGCTACAAGTCCTCCTTCACAACTGGATCTCAAAGGGCAATCAGGTCCGGTGCAAACCCAACTTGACCCGCAAGTAACAACGTTGACTGATGAACAGAAGTCTGACATCGAAAAGAAACTCCGCCATCTCATTGCCTACAAGGAGGAACCACACCAATTTGATGCAGACGGAACTGAACAGTTGATAAAAGCGATTGATACGCTCAAGATACTTGACCCCGCCTGCGGTTCCGGTGCCTTCCCGATGGGTATTTTACACAAATTGGTTTTTATTCTCGGAAAATTGGACCCGCGCAACGACCAGTGGAGGCAACGGCAAATCGCCAAAGTCGAAAACCTCATCAACATGGCAGAAGAAATTGATGACAGCACGGTTCGTGAAAACACGATCCGCGATCTTGAAACAGAAATTGATAATATCAATGAAGCGTTTGAACGGAACGAACTTGATTACGGTAGGAAACTCTATCTCATAGAGAATTGCATCTACGGTGTGGATATCCAACCGATTGCTGTACAGATCGCCAAACTCCGGTTCTTTATTTCGCTTGTTGTAGATCAACGAATTGACGATGCACAAGAGAATAGAGGCGTGCGTCCATTGCCGAATTTGGAAACCAAGTTTGTGGCGGGAAATGCGCTCATCAGTGTGGAGAAACCGGTGCAACAAACACTGCGCAACCCAGAAATAGACCGCAAGGAAACGGAATTAAGCGAGGTCCGCAGGAAACATTTCACCGCCCGCACCCCAAGAACAAAAGAGAAATATAGAGACCTTGATAAGCAAATCCGTGCCGAAATCGGCGAATTGCTCAAGAGTGGTGGTTCCCCGGCGAAACAACTGAAAAAATCGCCAACTGGGATCCGTACAACCAAAATGCAGTTGCCGATTTCTTTGATGCCGAGTGGATGTTCGGTATCACAGACGGGTTCGATGTTGTGATTGGCAATCCACCGTATGTCCGTCAAGAGAAAATCAAGGAGCTCAAACCCACGTTGAAAAAACGCTATACCTGTTACACCGGTGCCGCGGACCTCTACGTCTATTTTTATGAACGCGGGCTGCAACTGCTGAGTCCAAACGGCATCCATACGTTTATCTGTTCCAACAGTTGGCTGGATGTCAACTACGGCGCACCGTTACAGAAATATCTGTTAGACAACACCGCAGGTGCGGTTATCTGTCACAGTGAAGCGGAACGTGAGTTTGAGAGTGCCGACATCAACACGATTGTAAGTATTCTCCACAACGGCACCCCTGATGCAGATTCTCATATCCGTTTCCTCACCTTCAAAACCTTCATCGGCGACCCAGATATAGCGAACCGTCGCGAGCGAAAGCGCACGTATACCGAACTCAAACAGACAGGCACGCGTGAGAACAAGTACGCAGGCGACAAGTGGGGTGGGAAATACCTCCGCGCCCCTGACATCTATTGGACGCTTTTAAAAAAAGGAAAAGACAAACTGGTGCGCCTCGGAGACGTTGCGGACGTGCGGCGTGGCTTCACAACCGGTGCCAATGAGTTTTTCTATCTTGACGATGAAAGGATTCGTGAATGGGATATTGAGTCGGAATTTCTGAAACCTGTCATCAAGAGTCCGAGGGAGTGTAAAAGCATCCGTGTAGACCCAAGTCAGTTGCAGTTCAAGTTGTTTATGTGCCATACCGACAAATCTGCGTTGGTTGGCACTGCAGCGTTGGCGTATATTGAATCGGGAGAGTCGAAAGAATATCATCAGAGGCCGAGTTGCAAGGGACGGAAAAGGTGGTGGGATTTGGGGAAATGGGATTTTGCTGATTTGCTTTGGATTGAAACAATGTCTGAATCATTCAAAGTGCATCGGAACGCACCAGCTATCTACGAAAGTGACAAGTTTTATGGGATAAAATATCAAGGTAACATTGACACTTTAACGGTTTTGCTCAATTCAACTCCTGTAATGCTTTTCAAACTTCTTTCGGGCTTTCATTCGCTTGGCGGCGGTGGATTGAAAACGGCTGTGTATGAGGTCAAGGACTTCCAAATTATACAACCCGAATTGGTGAGGTTTGACAAAGATTTAGTAAACGCTCTTATCCAAAGAGAAGTCGATACTATTCAAGAGGATGTTGAGCATCCAAACCGCCGCGCACTTGACGCAATCATCTTTGATGTCCTCAGTCTCACGCAAGGCGAGCGGGATGGTGTGTATGAAGCGGTTGTGGGTCTTGTGGAATCTCGGCTGCGAAAGGCGAGAAGCTTCAAGAGAAAATAAAGGGAAAATAGCGGGTTTGATATAAAATTTCTAAATTTAATTGATATATATTTACTAAACATGTTATAATTTTCTTTAAAATAATTCCATAGTAGAGGGAGTGGGAAAATAAAATGTCTGAATCATAGATTTCGCGTATTTTTACACCTGTTGGGTCATTGCAGTTTTTTGATAGGGAAATATTAGTTTTCAAAGGATGCCATCTCCGCTGCAACCTCAAAAAAATAAATTTGACTGAGAGTTTGACTTTTCTCTTGCTTCTTTTTTGACGATAGGATAAACTTAAGTCAACCCAAAGGCATGTTTTGAAGTTTTTTCCGCCTTATTTGGGTGACATTATTCTTTCAGGAAGCCTTCGGAGAAAAGGTATGCAAACAACTATAAAGCAACTGACCCCCGTTGATCTTGAGGCGGTAGACGGTTTAATGAAACGCTACGGGCGGACGCTGGGTTTTCTTCCCAAAGGAGCTCTTCAAAGTTATCTTAAAGGAGAAAAAGGCGGAGTATTAGGTGCTAAGACCGATGCAGGTCAGCTTGTTGGTTATCTTCTCTACTCTGCTAATCCGAACTATTTCAGGATTACTCATCTCTGTGTGTTAGAAGAGTACCGAAGACAAGGTCTCGCAAAGCGGTTTGTTGATAATTTAAAGGAATCTGCTGATACCCAGAAAATAATAAAACTCAATTGTCGTCGTGATTTTCCAGCAAATGCTCTGTGGCCCAAATTAGGATTTGTAGCGTTAGGTGAAAAACCTAGCCGATCTGGGAATGGACGATCTTTGGTGATCTGGCAGCTTACTTTCGCTTCAGTTAGTCAGTTGGAACTTTTTCAGGCAAAAACATCATCAGGGGTTCTTGATATCATAATTGATGCTCATATCTTCTTCGATTTTGATGAGCCGGACATTGACAAAACAATGCCATCTAAAGCCCTGCTCTCTGACTTTTTAGTGGATTCTCTTGACCTTTGGATTACTGATGAGTTGTTAAATGAAATTAACCGGCAGGACGATCCCAAAAAACGCAAAAAATCCCAAAATAGGGCTCAGAATTTTCCTACAGTGGAATCCGATCCAGATTTAATTGAAGGTTTTGCCAAACCTTTGAAGGCACTTCTCCCTAACCGTAGACCAAGCCAGAGTTCTGATATTAGACAATTAGCAAAAGCTGCCGCTTCCAGCGTAAAGACTTTTGTTACCAGAGATGGTGAACTCTTGAAGAACTCAACGAGGATATTTGATATTACAGGGCTTGAGGTAGTAAATCCTACTGAGTTAATCATACGACTTCATGAATTATCTCAAGGCCAACCCTTTGCCCCGGATCGAATTGCTGGTTTTAACCTTCGCTGGGAACGCTTAACTTATAGCGATTTGGCGAATTTTCCCTTTGAATTTCTACTTCACGGTGAGAGAAAAGGTAAATTCAGAGAAAAATTGGAATCCTTAATCGTTCAACCCAATCTGTATGAATGTGAACTTCTTCGGTCAGGGGATGATATTATTGCCCTCCGGGTTCTCACGAATAGTTCCAATCAAATGCTCATCTCCCCCATGGCGAGAGTGGCATTTTCTGTTAATTCCTCACTGTTTGGACGCTTTTTAATTGCTGATACTCTCTCCAAATCGGTGGAAAGGAATCTAAACATGGTCAAGTTTGAAGATTCTGCTCTTACACCGAGTTTGATACAAGAGCTTTTGGAGATGGGATTTGTAGAGTGCAACAACGGTTTTGTGAGATTTTGTTTCACGCGTTGCCTTAGCCGCAAAGAAGTGTTATTTATGATCTCTAAATTATGCCCTGAAGTCGAAAGTGTCTATCAGGATATGTCAGACCTTAAATTGGAGCAGGGTTGTTCCCCTCTTGTTTTAGATTCAACTGACCAAAATTATTTTTTGATACCAATTATTCCAGGCTATGCAACAGGACTTATTGACAGACACCAATCATCTCAAGAGCTTTTTGGAGGAGATCCCAACGTTCTGTTGCGCTGGGATAACGTGTATTATCGAAAAGTCAGTCACCACAACATGCTTAAAGCACCCGGTCGGATTCTGTGGTACGCGAGCAGGAACAGAAAACAAATCATAGCTGTTTCTTCTCTTGACGAAGTTACAATTGATATGACTAAAGAACTGTTCAGGAAATTCAGAAGATTCGGGGTCCTGGAATGGAGGGATATTTATGAAATGTGTGGACGTGATCCGTCAAAAGATCTCATGGTGTTAAAATTTTCAAACACGTTTCTCTTTCAAAACCCCATTTCATTGGATAATGTAAGAAGCGTTTACGCGGAGAATGACGCTGTACCTTCACTGCAAGGTCCATCAAAATTACTGCCAGAAATATTCTATGAATTATTCCAGAAAGGATATCTAAACTAACTATGAACGCGACAATGCAACCTTTGTCCCCAACTATGAATGCGACAATGCGTCCTTTACTTCTGTCTTTAAAACCGTGTTATGCAGACCGGATCTTTGACGGTCTCAAAAAGGTTGAACTTCGACGTCGTATTGTATCACATATAGAAGATCGCGATGTATTCGTCTACGTTTCCAGTCCTATTATGGCCCTACGCGGTGGGTTTCGTGTTGGAGATTTCTGGCATGATACTCCCGAAAAGATTTGGGACCGAGTGTCCCAAATCGCGTATGTTGATAAACAAGATTTTGATGCCTATTTTGAAGGACAGACTATTGCTTATGCATTTGAGATCACAGAGGTTTGGGAAGCCCCAAACCCTGTTGATTTAAACACATTGAGAAGCCAGTTTCCGAACTTCGTAGTCCCTCAGTCATGGCGATACGTTCGAAATGATGAAAGCGAGTTTTTTGAAAAGATAAAACCTCAGACAAACAAATTCCTCGAACAGCATCACAAAGATACTCAATTGCCAGATCTTCAACATCCTCCCTTTGATGGTCCTCAATCTCACATGAGGTGAATAGGATAGGGTGTATGAGACCGCTGTGAATCTTGTGGAATCTCAGTTGCGGAAGGTACAGGGTTTGAAGGGGAAAGGATAGGTTGTCTGAATCTCGGATTATCTCGGATTACACAGATTGCACGGATTACACTCCAGCGAAGCGATATGTCTATAGCACACGTGGTATTTCCAGTCCTCCGCTCCAGCGGATCGGTATATGCCGCTTGAAATGAATTGGGTCTCAAACCCCCGAATTCGGTTGATATCTGCTCGTTTTACATGTTATTATTAACCTCAAGTAACGCGCGTTGTGGAGGAGAGAAATTTGTGAGCCAACAGTTAAAAGTTTTTATTACCTACTCACATAAAAACACAGCAGAAAAAGACGAATTGATAACACGTCTTGCCCTTCTGAAACGTGAAGGTATAATAAGCATCTGGCATGATAACGAAATTCTACCAGGGGACAAGTGGCGTGATACTATCTTCAGCAATCTCGCGGATTCCGACCTTTTGCTCTATCTCACCTCCGCTCATAGCCTTGCATCTGAAAACTGCAATAAAGAATTGGCAGCGGCATTAAAGGCAGAGATAAGGGTTATTCCGATCATTCTTGAGCCGTGCGATTGGTTAAATCATGAATTGAGTGATTTCCAAGCTCTTCCAGACAAAGGCAATCCGATTAACAAATGGAAACCTGACAGCGATGGTTGGCAAAATGTAGTGGATGGCATCCGAAAAACCATTGACAAACTACAATCTCAGATGGATCCCTCATCCGAGATTTCTAAAGAAGAGTTACGTTCGGAATTGGTATTTCAACATGGAAACATCATGATGATGCTTGAGCAACTAGATATGGCAATTGAAGCGTACTCTAGTGCTATCGACCTCAATCCATGTAACGCGAATGCCTATAACAATCGCGGCGTTGCTTACGGCAGCAAAGATGATTTTGATAATGCCATCAAAAATTTTGACAGGGCTATACAACTTAATCCCAATTATGCCGGTGCCCATTACAATCGTGGTCTCTTTTATTTTAACAGAGAGGACTTTGATAACGCAATTAGGGACTATAACACCACAATAGGACTCAATCCTAATATGGCTGCAGCCTATAAAAATCGAGGTAATGCTTACGCTATTAAAGATGATTTTGACAAAGCCATTGAGGACTATAACACCGCAATAAGACTCAATCCCGATGATGCTGATGCCTATTATATCCGCGGGCTTGTTTACTTCAATAGAGATGATTTTGACAAAGCTATTGAGGACTATAACACCGCAATAGGACTCAATCCCGATAATGCTGATGTTTATTACAGTCGGGGTACCATTTATGGTAACAAAGGCGAGATTGATAACGCTATTGAAGACTTTGATGAGGCAATCCGACTCAATCCCTCTCACGTTGGTGCTTATAACAATCGTGGTACTGCTTATAGTAAGAAGGCGAATTTTGACAAAGCCATTGAGGACTATAACGCCGTAATCCGTCTTGATCCCGATAATGCTGATGCCTATTATAGTCGGGGTACCATTTACGGTAACAAAGGCGAGATTGATAACGCCATCAGAGATTTTGATGAGACAATCCGACTCAATCCCGCTCATGCTGGTGCCTATAATGATCGGAGTACTGCTTATAGTGAGAAGGGAGATTTTGACAAAGCCATCAAGGACTGTAACACTCTAATACAACTTGATCCTGATGATGCCAACGCCTATTACAGTCGGGGCAGTACTTACTCCCGAAAAGGCGATTTTAGCAATGCTATCAGGGATTTTGATAAGGCAATACAACTTGACCCTGATGATGCTAACTCCTATTACAGTCGCGGAATTATTTATGGTAGGAAGGGCGACTTTAACAGTGCCATCAGGGATTTTGATAAAGCAATACAACTTGACCCTGATGATGCCAACGCCTATTACAATCGGGGCAATACTTACTCCCGAAAAGGCGATTTTAGCAATGCCATCAAGGATTTTGATAAGGCAATACAAGTCAATCCTAATGATGCTAACTCCTATAACGGTCGCGGAATTGCTTACGCTCGAAAAGGTGAGTTTGGCAATGCTATTGAAGACTTTGATAAGGCAATACAACTTAATCCTGATGATACTACAATTTATTCCAACCGAAGCGCAGCGCGGTTGCAGTTGTTAGAAGAATGGAAAGAACTAAATCAGATCTGACAACTGCTGAAGGTATGGGACTGGATATCATCGCTTCATTCCATAACGAATACGCAAGCGTTGAAGACTTTGAGCAGAAGACAGGCATTCAACTGCCCGCAGACATTGCAGCCCTATTGACTCCGTCACAGATTTGAATATGAATTCACCAATTGAGATTGCTGATTTAGAAGATTACATCGGTTACATAGGCGATATTGCGTCAGAAGAAAAGAGTCATCTCTATCGTGGGCAAGAAGATGCCGAATGGCAAGTGACGAGCAGTGCTCTTCGGCACTTGGAACTGGAAGAAGAATACACTGCCTCTGATGATGAGTTTCCTTATGTGTATTTAGAGTATCTTTTAAAGATTATCTATGAAGTCAAACTCAATTATCCATCTACTTACAGAAACTTGTTCCCGTTGGAATGTCTGGCACATTTGCAACATAACGGGGTTGCTACCGGTCTCATCGATTTCACCTTCAATCCGCTTGTCGCGCTTTAGTTTGCCTGTGCAGATCAAAAGAAGGCTACAAACGGCAAGGTGATTGTTCTGAAAAATGATCGTGAAGTGATAGAAGAAATAGGAACGCCAGAGAAACTTGAAAGTGACTTGGAAACATTTTTTGATGTCGATGAGGCGAAATGGCACCTTTGGTACCCTGCGTTGGACAGCCAATTCGTTGATACGCAACGTATAACTCGGCAACACTCTGTATTCCTATTCGGTTTACCGGAAGTAGCAAGTGAGATGGTTACAGGCGAAATCGTAATCCCTTATGATCACAAAAGACAATTGAGAACAGAATTAGCAAGAATAGGTATCTCGGAACAAACTTTATTTGCTGATCTGATCGGCTTTTTTGACAGGAACACGGCTCAGCACCCTTACGCGCTGTTCTAATTGGATGTAGTGCATACGCTTATTTAGACCACAATTTCGCAAAGTTAAGATAAGGTTTGTCGTTGAAATTCCATAGGTGTCAAATACCCTAACGCCGAATGTGGGCGTTTCTGATGATACACCTGTGTGATAAAATGTCCGATGCGATCTCTCGCCTCGGTGATGGTTTGATACTCATTGATGTCAACTTCTTCCTCTTTGAGGGTGCGGATGAGTCTTTCAGCATATCCGTTCTCCCAAGGCCGTCCGCGCCGGGCAACGGAAATCTCAACGCCATGTGCTTGGAGCATGGCAACATAAGTTTTTGAAAGATACTGCACGCCTTGATCGGAATGATGTATCTTACAGACGCTGTGGCAGAACGCTTCTTCAAGCGGTTTGAGCGTCAGAGATTGACTCAAGTGTGGACCGAGTTGCCAAGCTTTGATCATTCGGGTGAAAACATCCATCAGCACTGCGAGGTAGATGAAGCGTCCCTTGAGACGGACATAAGTCATATCTGCCACCCAGACCTGATCTTCACGAGAGACCTCAACGTTTTCGATCAGGTTGCGCCAAGGTTTCTCGCCTTGAAGCGACTGTGTTGTTCGACACGCACGCTTGACAGAGACCAAGAGATGGTTCTCTTTCATCAACCGAGCGACACGCCGGGTGCCAACAGTGTATCCTTGACGCTGTAGCATCTCGGTGATACGCCTATACCCGTATCTCGGATACGCACCCGCGAGTTTCTCTATTTCAGCGAGTAAAACCGCTTCGGAGGGCGACTCGCTGGGTTGATAATAGAAACTGCTCCGGTTGACTTCGAGGATTTGACAAATATCGCGCACGGAATGCTCCTGTCGCAATGCCAAAATGTGGCATCGCTTCTCAGCTAATGTAAGTCCAGCTCCGTCAATAGTTTTTTTTCGATGTCTAAGGCAACTGCCATTCTACCAACGAGCTGCTCAAGATGGGCGATACGTTTCTCAGCATCGCTGGACTGCTTATCAGTAGACTCAAATAGGGAGGCGGCATTTTCAAGGAGGTGTCGCTTCCACTCTGAGAGTTGATTTTCGTTGAGATTGTGTCGGCGACACACTTCTGCTTGCGAACTGACACCGCTGAGGACTTCAAAGACAAGTTCCGCTTTAAACTCAGGGGTGAATCTTCTGCGTTTGGCCATGAGATACTCCTTTCAATTGAGATTGTCATTATAGCACAATCTTCCTTTAGGGAGTGGTCTAAAAAACCGCGTGCAGTACAGGATCTGATTCTGGAGGAAACCTACTATGAAAGACCGGTTACTGAAGGGCGAGGAAAATCTCTACCTTGACTATATGATGCGCGGCAGCGTTAGATTGGGGAAAGGGTTCTACGACCCAGCCATTCAAGATTTCAACGAGGCTCTTAGACTAAAACCTGATCTTTTGGATGCTTATCACTTTCGAGGTGTTGCTTATCGAAAAAAAGGCGAAGTTGATAAAGCTATTGAGGACTTTAACACGACAATAGACCGCAAGCCTGATTTAGCCGGAGCCTATTATAACCGCGGTCTCGCTTACTATCATAAGGCACAGATCGAAAAGGCTATGGCGGACTATAACACCTCAATAGACCTTAACCCCACGCTTTCTCGTGCCTATTACCAACGCGGCATCATTTACCACGATAGCGGTGAAGTCGATAAAGCCATTGAAGATTATAGTACTGCTATTAAACATCACTATAATTTTGCTGATGCTTATAACAGGCGAGGCCTCGCTCATCGCGATAAAGGCGAAGTTTATCATGCGATCAAAGACTTTAGCAAAGCGATAGAACTGAGACCCAAGTTTGCTGAGGCGTATCACAATCGCGGTGAAACCCATGCGATCAAAGGCGACTCTGAATTTGCTATTGATGATTATAATGGGGCGATAAGCCTCGAACCTAATTTCGCTGAAGCCTACTACAGCCGTGGGCAAGCTTACTTTAGGCAACACGATTTTGAGACTGCTATTCAAGATTTTCGCGAAGCAATACGCCTGAAGCCTGACTTTACTGACCCCTATCAGGCACTGGGCAACGTTTATGCAGTCAGAGGCGAGCATTCCACAGCGATTGAAAACTACACCAAAATCATAGCACTAACCCCCGAAGATGCAAATGCCTATGTGAGTCGTGGCAACGCTTACTGCCTTCAGGGCGATCTTGAACTCGCTATTGAAGACTATAACAAAGCTGCCGAATTGGAACCCAGTCACGGTGCAGCTTATTTAGGACTCGGCAATGCTTTTGACAAAAAGAGCGATCTGGATCGCGCCATCCAATACTATAATAAAGCCATTGAACTGGAGCCCGACCACCCTCTTGCTTATTGCAACCGAGCTGGAACTTACAATAAAAAAGGTGAGGCAGATAAGGCGATTGCCGACTATACCAAAGTCATAGGACTGCAACCGTTGATTAAAGAGGCACATTACTTTTTAGCGGAGGTTTACATGCAGGTTGGCAATTGGTCAGAAGCCAAGTTAAATTTGATGCTCGCCAGAACCCTCGGCGTGGATATCATCAGTATGTTTCATAAGAAATACGAAAGCGTTGCGAACTTTAAGCAGAAAACAGGTGTTCAGTTGCCCACAGACATCGCCGCCCTGCTGACACCTACGTAGGCATAAATGTGAATTAACCAACCATAGTTGTTTCCATTGTGGATGAGGCAGCTGACGCGGTTCCCAAAAAATCCGCGAAATCCGTGTCATCTGTGAAAATCCGCGATTCAGAAAACTAATCTCCACTGGCTTACAAATGCCTTCCTATTTCTTCTCATCAAACGTTTTGAAACCCTTTGCGAAAACAGAGTCACTGTGTTATACTGAATATGAATCAGTTCATTATTGATGCAAAAAGAAAAGGAGTGCTAAAAATGACAAACGAACGTCTCACCCTTAAAGAGATGATAGAGAAGTATCCCGATGAATGGTTGTTCATCGTTGATTGCGAACACAGCGAAAACACAGAACTATTATCTGGTGTTGTTGCTGTTCATAGTAGGTCGGAGGCTGATATCCACGAAGCATCAATGCGCTATAAAGGCAGTGCTGCGATACGGTATACAGGTGAGATACGGAAGGATGTAGGGTATTTATTCTAATGGCGCGTATTTCCTTTGAACCAGCACTTCCATTAATTGTTCTACCTATTACAATCTCTGACATCAATGCTGATATCTTCCGGGACGTGATTGTTGCTTTAGATACAGGGGCCACAATCACCATCATTCCGACAGAGATTGCTGTTGCTTTGGGTTACGAGCCCGCGAACTCAAATAGACAGATGCAACTTCTCACCGCAAGCGGCACTACCGCTCCAAAACTCATTACGGTACGGAAACTAACTGCGGCCGGAGAAACGATTGAAGACGTTGATATTTTATGTCACGATCTCCCTGGAAATTCCGGAATAAAAGGATTATTGGGTTTAAATTTCCTGAAGCATTTTGAACTTAACATTTCCTTTTCAACTGGGACTATTGAACTCCATCCTTATTAAAGCGATTTCTACAAAGGTAATTCAATCGCGGCTGTTTCCATTGTGGATAAGGCGACTAACGCGGTTCCCAAAAAAATCCGCGAAATTCGTGTAATTCGTGAAACCCCTGATTCAGACAGTGGCGGGGTTTCCACCAAAAAAATGTGACTGTGGAGAAAAGTCAATGAGCAAAATGTTAAAGGGATTCATTACCTATTCGCACGAAGATACAGAAGCAAAGGACGAGTTACGAAAACGCCTTGCAGTGATGGAGCAGCAAAACGAATTAGTGACTTGGGATGATGGACAGCTCACTCCGGGTGACAAAGCACTGCAGGAAGATATTCTCAAAAAAGTTGTGGATTCTGACCTGCTGCTTTACCTCGTCTCTGCTGCGAGCCTTGCCTCTAAAAATTGCAACAAGGAATTAGCAGAAGCAATAAGGGAAAATAAAAGGGTTATCCCGATTATTCTTGAGCATTGCGATTGGTTGCATCATCAACTCAGCAACTTTGAAGTTCTTCCAGACAAAGGTAAACCTCTTACCAAATGGGAAGATGAGAGCGAAGGCTGGCAAAATGTGGTGGATGGGATCCGAGAAGCACTTAACAAAATAGGGGGGGGGACATCCGAGAAAGAGTTACGCGCTGAGATGGTGTTCCAGCAGGCGAACGTTTTTCTAATGCTTGGACAAGCAGACATAGCAATAGAAGTTTACTCACATGCTATCGAACTCAACTCGGATAATGCTGATGCTTATAACAATCGAGCGGTGGCTTACGCAAGCAAGGGCGATTTTGATAATGCCATAAAAGACCATAACACTTCAATAAAACTTGATCCATGCCAAGCTGGTCTCTATAATAATCGCGGAGCGACCTATGTTGACCAAAAGGATTTTGACAATGGTATACAAAATTACAACATGGCGATACAACTCGATTCACACTATACCGAAGCCTATTACAATCGAGGCATTGCTTATGATGCCAAAGATGAGGTTGACAAGGCTATCATAGACTATGACGCGGCTATAAAACTTAATCCACACCATGCCGAAGCTTATAATAATCGAGGCATTGCTTACGGGAAAAAGAATAAGCTGGACAACGCTATACAAGACTTCAATATGGCGATACAAATTAATCCGTGCCGTACCGAAGCCTATTACAATCGGGGTATTGCTTACGCCAACAAAAACGATTTTGACAACGCCATTGCAGACTATACCATAGCAATAAAACTAAGACCCGACGCTGATGCTCCTTATTATAATCGGGGCATTGCTTATTTCAACAAGGGTGAGTTTAATAACGCTATCACGGACTATACCGCGGCACTACGTATCAACCCATACCATGTCAGCACCTATTATAATCGAGGCAATGCTTACTTTAACAAGCGCGAATTTGACGAGGCCATCGCAGACTATGCTAGGACAATACGTATTGATCCATACCATGCCAATGCCTATAACAATAGCGGCAGTGTTTACTCCCGAAAAGGCGAATTTGATCTTGCAATTAGAAACTATAACACTGCAATAGAATTGAATCCTCAGCTTGACTTAGCCTATTACAACCGAGGCGTGGTGTGGTTGCATCAGAGAGAATGGGCAAAAGCCAAAGTAGACCTAATGACCGCAAAACGTATTGGTATGGATATTATTGCTGCCTTTCATAACTCATACAAAGATGTTGAGACGTATCAGAAGAATCGGCTCGTCAAATTACCGGAAGACCTTGCACTTCTGCTGACACAACGTCGGCGAGATCGCTATCCGAAGACACAAAAAATATTAGATGCTGAAGGTAACCCCATTGAATCACCAAACGTCGTCAATTTACGCGCCCAACTTCGCGATGCAGGCATACCTCTGCGTGAGTACGTCAAATCAAAACCCTCTTTCGGCATCAACACGGCACCTACCGAGGCGTTCGTCATAGACAGGGCAACACGGGATAAATTCGTTGCGGCAACCCCTTCATCTGCCGATATATTGAAACCGTTTTTACACGGACAAGACCTAAGACGGTGGCACGTTGATACGCCGCACCAATGGCTCATCTTTACGCACCGCGGCATTGCGATAAACGACTATCCGGCAATCCTAAAACACTTGGAAAAATATCAGGAGACTCTGAGCAGACGAAAAGGCAAACAGAAGTGGTATGAGCTGCCGGTATCGCTTAGTGATATGGAACGTTTTGCGCAACCGAAACTTGTCTGTCCAGATACCTATAACCACCAGACTTTCGCTGTTGATACTGCCGGTTATTATTACGGCAAGACCTCTTATTTTATCCCAACTGAGGAAACGTGGCTCTGCGGTCTCCTCAATTCTCGCACTGTGGAGTGGTTTTACTCGCAGGTGTCAAACCAATTGACGATTGATCCACTTCGGGCGCGGAGTGGGTATATCCAACAGATTCCGATTCCCGACATCACGCCAGTTCACAAAGCGCTTATCGCTAAAATCGTTGATTATCTGATCTATCTCCAGCAACAACCGGAGATAAACAGCAAGGATTTGAAGTATGCCCGCGACCGTATAATGCTCGGATACTTTGAGCGTGTTATTGATGGGTTGGTTTATGAAGCTTACCTACCTGCGGAACTTCATAAAAGCGATAAAGTTTTCTTGCAACCGTTATTGGACGAAGGGTTGCCATCGATTGAAGAGATTCAGGGTGATAGAATGTCCGCTTTCCGGGACATCTTTGAGTTGTTATATAACAGGATGCATCTTGTCCGACGCCACCTTTATTATTTGGATAGTATAAAACCTGTCCGCATCATTCAAGGGAAACTGTGAAAATAACCGATATTGAGATCAAAAACTTTAGAGCCTTTCCGCAAACCTATCACATCGATCTTCATAATGCAGGGAAAAACTTACTTGTTTATGGAGAAAATGGGAGCGGAAAATCGTCACTATATCTCGCCCTAAAATATTTTCTTGAATCCAGTGTGCCTGAAAATAGCGAGGATAACAGGAACCTGGCGTTTGAAACCCATCAGAACATCTTTACCGGGGATCCTGGTCATATCAAACTACGTTTCCTTTCAGAACCTCAACAAGAAAAAAATACCTACGAGTGGTCAAGAGATGTTAGAGAAATAACTGACGAACTGATTAGTGAAACGTCAAAAGCGAAGGGTTTTCTGGACTACAAGTCGCTGTTGGAAACACACTACCTCCATCGTGAAAACGAGACAGTAAATCTGTTTGATTTATTGGTTAAGACGTTGTTAGCAAATACCATCAACCCTGTGACGGAAAGAACCCTTGCCGAGGATTGGAACGTTATTCAGCCTCCATTTCCCCGCAGAGGCGCGAAAACCCAAATAGCAGCTCTTGAGGAGCGGATAAACGTTTTTAACGATGAACTAACAAACAGATTAGCAGAGCTACGTCCAAAGGCATCTGAAATTCTTAGCAAGTTTGGATATAAGGTCGAGCTTGACTTAGATTTTCAGAGAGTTGCCTATAGTCGAGATGAGAAAACACTTGACAACCAAAAGATTCTCTTAAAAGTTGAATTTTTTGATACAGATATATCTTCACATCATCTCTTCCTGAACGAGGCAAAGTTGTCAGCAATTGCAATTGCTATCTATCTTTCGTCAATCTTGTGCTTGCCGGAACCAAAAGAAGGCATGAAAATTCTTGCACTTGACGATGTTCTGATAGGTTTGGATATGTCAAACCGGCTCCCGGTGCTTGATATCTTAGACGAATATTTCCCAGACTATCAAATCTTTTTGACGACTTACGATAAAGTGTGGTATGAGATTGTCAAACAGCGTACATCGCGTGGCGGAAAGTGGAAAGCTGTTGAATTCTATTTCGGACAGACCGATGCGTACGAAATTCCGGTCTATGCAGAAGATAAGGCATACCTTGAAAAGGCGAGGGAATATCTTGATGCCAATGACTACAAAGCCTGTGCAATCTATGTTCGCACCGCTTTTGAAGCGACAATCAAGCAGTATTGTGAGAAAAAGGATCTTGCTATTAAGTATCGCGAAAATCCGAGAGATCTGAAAAGCGAGGATTTTTGGGGTCCCGTAAAAATGGAGAAGGACACAGCGGAGGTACTTGTTTTAGATTTAAGAATTGTTGACGCGATTGAACGGGCGCGAAAATTTATCCTAAACGAACTCAGTCATGCGACCTTTGTGAATATCTATAGAAAAGAACTTGAGGATGCTATTGAAGCAGTAGAGCAACTGAAAAATGCATTATAGTAAAGCCCACAGTAATTACGCCAAAGATTGGCGGGGTTGCAAACCCCGCCTGCAAGAAGAGGTTTTTGAAGTTTTCAATGTTTCCGCGTCGTATCCGGTTCGGTTGCATGAAGATTTAAAAAATTAATTCGGTTCGGTAATTTTTGGGGCAGTCCGGTTCGGTTGCAAACCGAACCTACCGGCCTGGGGATTACAACTTCTATCACTACCGTGCAAAGACTAAAACATCGTAATCCTGTCCGCCGTAAGCAAACTGGTTCTTGAGCTGACCTTCGCAGGTGAATCCGGCTTCTTCTAAAATCGTAGCCTTCTTTTTTGCACTGCTGTCAACATAACACTGCACCTTCGCGTCAGGGAATGCTACCGACGTAAGTAAGGTGGGAACTTCGTCTGCAAAATTCGGATGGAAGAAGAGGTCCAACACGGCAGTCACGGGGCGCCAGCGTGTATCACGACTTACAGTTGCCCATCCGACGATTGCACCGTCCGATGTTATCAGTAATTTTGCATCTTCGTAGACATTCTCTGTTTCTAAGTCGTGCTTGAAATTGAGAAAACCACCTTCCATATTCGTTGGACCGTAGACGTTCCATATCAGACTCCGCAGTGCTTCGCCACCGATAATCCCTGATAACACCGTGACTTTCGGCCAGTCGTGCCACTCAACGGATTTTGGTTGTGTAGGGGCAGGTGCGAAGTAACCTTCTTCAAAATTCGCGTCCACGTAATACTTCATGAACCCGGACTCTGGAAACACGCTCTCAAACCCAAAGCTATGGTAAATGTAATAGGGATGACTGTTGTATCCGGTGCCGAGATAGAGTGCGCGCCCGTTTCGCTGCCGAAAATCCGCCATCTGATACGCCATCACGCCTTTGCACGCACCTTTTCTACGCTGATCCGGCATCGTGAAGACGTGTCCTAAAATACCGATGCCTTGATGCTCGACTGTCATGATATTGGTAATGATGTTGCCATCGACTTTACCGACGTAGAAACGGGTCTCCAAGGCGTCAAGCGATTCTATGACGCACCGCTCAATATGCCACTCCCAGTTTCCGCCCTTGTGCCCAAGAAACTGTTTCACCTCTTCGGCATGACGTTCATCGGGTGCCGTAATCACACCGACTTCCATGTGTTCATTTGTCTTGAGTACCGCTCCACCGAGTTTATTGTACATAGCCATCTCCATTAGATTGGTTGAAAAAAAATAAATTGGAAAAAACCGTGAATTTATGGTATACTTAAACAGGCTTGCTGTCAAGCCTTGAATGCTTGTACCGCTGATTGTGCTGTAGCAGCGCGTGCAAAGTTGATATGGAGGGACCATGGAAATAGAGCAGACACTGGTTTTGATCAAACCGGATGGTGTTCAACGTGGGCTGGTTGGTGAAATTATTGCTCGCTACGAACGCAGAGGACTCAAGATTGCCGCGATGAAGCTGCTGCAGCTTCCGCGCGTCACAGCAGAAGCACTCTATGCTGTCCATCACGGGAAATCATTTTACGATGTCCTCATCGAATTCATGACATCGGCACCTATTATTGCCTTGGCTATTGAAGGACGGAACGCGATAGAGCTGGTGCGTATCCTTAACGGAGAGACCGATCCAAAGAAATCTCAACCCGGAAGCATCCGAGGCGATTTCTCTGTGGATATAACGCATAACGTTGTGCATGCATCGGATTCACATAGGAACGCTCAGCGCGAATTAGATATTGTGTTCGCAGCCGACGAACTTTACGAATACAACCGTGCGGATGAAGATACCCTTCATGTTAAAGCGGTGTAACTTGGACACAGCAAACTGTGTTCTATTTGGAAGATATAACTGTCGAGAATCTCATTTGAGAATTTTCGCCAAAATGTAAAACAGGTGGAGGTCAATAAATTGAAATTTGCTAATATTTGCCTAATTGTTATGCTTATGGTTGGCCTGGCTTTCAGTGTTTACGCAGGCAAAGACGATTGTGAGAACATAGATGGCGACGGCGCGAAACCGATTAAAGAGGTCGGAAAAGAAGCCGATGCGACTCAGAACGACTATGACGAAGTCGTTGAAGAAGATGACCGGAAAGGTGTCACCTATCTCTCCTTTATCGGTGGTAGCCAACCGAAACCGAACGCTTGTGGACTTTCTCCGAAGAATCCGGAAGCCGAATGGACGGGTTGGGGTGGACCCATAGATACAGATAACGCCACTATCGGTGAAGGCGGCGGAACCCGTAACCATATCGTTATCGGTGGTATCTACTTTGAACGTGGGATCGGAAGCCACTCTATTGCCACAGTTGTTTACGATCTGACTGGTGATAACTACCTTAAGTTTGAAGGTTATGTCGGTATGTCCGACGAAAAAGATCCGGCTGAGTGCGGACACGGCGGTAGCGGTGATTTTGTGTTTTCTGTTGACGGGAAACAGATGTTCAAATCTGACACGCTTCAAGGCACTGATGGCGGGAATAACGTTGATGCTGTGAAAGTGGAGTTCGATATCCCCGCCAACGCGAAGGAACTCGAAATCATCATGGGTGACGGTGGCGACGGTGCCGGCTGTGATCACTCCGCAATCGGTGATGCCAAACTTCTCAACGCACAAGCACTCGCAGTTGAACCCGCCAACAAACTCCCAACGATCTGGGGACATCTCAAAGAGAGTTATTAGAGATCAAAAGATCACCTGTGTTTGAAATAGGTGTAGAATGTTAAACCTGATTTGGAAATGCTTCGTTGTATGTGCATAGCGAAACTTTTTCTCAATCAGGTTTTTGCTTGCAATTTTATACGGTATATTTTAAGATAACTAATGTTGGACGCTGTATTTGTTGTTGGTGTCTTTATCAAAAACCAAAGTTATTCAGTTTGTCACGGTAGGAGCGATCTCTGGTCGCGATGCTGGGTTGATTACTGAATGCTTTTTATTATAGTGAAGTTTAGAATTACTTGGGCACTCTCAAACAGTCTGAATGCCTATAACAGACATTCAGACTGGAAACCCAAACTAAAAGTTTATGCTACGAATGTGTCTATTTATTTTTCGGCTTACTATAAAAAATGGAGGCTCAGAAAATTGAAACATAACATCCTATTTGCTTTAAGTGTGTTACTCATCATCGGACTCGCCTTAAGCGTTCACGCTGCCAAAAGCGATTGTACGAACCTTGATGGCGAAGGAGCGAAACCTATTCAAGAGGTATCCGCAGAAGACCCCACCGTTCAAAACGATTACCATGAGGTCGTTGAAGATGACACGCGGGACGGTGTTGTCTATCTCGCTTTAATCGGTGGGAGCCAAACTGTACCGAATGCTTGTGGACTGATCCCGAAAAATCCTATAGCCGAATGGACAGGTTGGGGTGGTCCCCTTGATACAGACAATGTCACTATCGGTGAAGGTGCTGGAACGCGTAACCATATCGTGATTGGTGGTATCTATTTCGAGCGCGGTCTCGGTGCACACTCTGTCAGTACGCTTGTTTACGATCTGACGGGTGACGATTATGTCAAATTTGAGGGGTATGTCGGTATGTCCGATGAAAAAGACCCAGCAGACTGCGGTCACGGCGGTAGCGGCGATTTCATTTTTTCCATTGATGGCACAGAGATCTTCGCATCTGAGACGCTTCAGGGAACCGTAGATGGTGAAAATGTGGATGCGCTTAAAGTCGAATTTGAGATTCCCGCTGGTGCGCAAGAACTAACAATCGTCATGGGTAATGGCGGTGATGGTGCTGGCTGCGATCACTCCGCAATTGGTGATGCGAGACTCCTTACGCCGTTGGCAACCGCTGTTGAGCCTGCTAACAAACTCCCAACGATCTGGGGACATCTTAAAGATAGTTATTAGAGATTATAGTAAAGCCTACAATTAATTGAACACCCAAAGATTGACGGGGTTTCAAACCCCGCCTGCAAGGGGTAGAATGTTAAACCTGATTTGGAAATGCTTCGTTGTGTGTATAGCGAAACTTTTTCTAAATCAGGTTTTTGCTTGCAAATTTACGCGATAAAAATTATTATCTGTGACCTATTTCTTTTCACGAAGCGTCTTGAGTATTTTTGAGGCATTTTTGTTATCCGGTTCCAACTGTAAAACCTTCTCAAATGCGTCAATCGCCTCCGAAATATCCCCAATTTCCTGATACGCGATACCCATCGCCTCATAGGCGCGGACGTGCGTCCTATCAAGTTCAGTAACCTTCTCAAATCGTGCAATCGCCGTCTCGTAATCTCCTTTCGCCAGAAAGATGAGTCCAAGTCTATAAACCGCTTGGACGTCGCTCGGTTCATCGGCGGCAACTCTCTTGTAATGTGGTTCCGCTTCAGTATAACGCCGCATTTTCCAATAAACACCAGCGAGATCGCGATGCAACGCACTTTTTGTTGGTACCAGTTCAAGTGATTTTTGGTACTGTGCTATTGCCTGCTCGAGTTGTCCGATGTCTTCATAAGCCATCGCGAGGTTCGCGTGGACATTCGCCAAAAATGTGGTATCCGCCGAAGAGGGTTGTGTGTTTCCGACGCTGTTGTGGAAGCGTTGAATCGCCTTTTGACTTGTTAGGATTGCTGCATCGGTTTGTCCGGTTTCATAGTAGATTTGCGCGATACGGTTGTAGGTCTGCGCCTGTAGATAGGCGATCTCATGCGGTTTTTTCTGTTTCCGAACCTCTTCGTCGCTGCGGAGTAGTGTCTGTACGTGTTCCAGTGCTGCGTGTGCTTGTGCATATTTTTCGATATGAAAGAGTGAAATGCTGTAGTCGAGCCATACGTCTATATCCATTTGGGTCGGTGAAATCAGGACTTCAAATTCGGCGACAGCATCTATATAATTCCCTTCCGCCATATAGCGTCTACCGCGCTCGATGTGGAGTGGTGCTGTGACACCCGCTTGAAGCACATCCCACCATAGTGGATCGGATAGTTTACTGTGTCTGGTCGGTTGCCGCGCCGCTTGTGCGTGTTTCTTCGCCGTCTCCTTATCACCGAGTACGGTTGCGACTTGTGCCATGAGTGCGTGCGCTTCGCTTTGCTTGGGATTCAGACGGAGTGCGTTCTCAAGATGTGCCCTGGCGAGTTCCACCTGTCGTTGCGAGAATGCGATTTCAGCGAGCCAGAGTTCTGAAAACGGGTTGTCCGGTTGGAGGTCTTTGGCATTTTTTAAATGTTGCTGTGCATCGTCAAGTTTTCCCAAAATACGGAGTGCGGCGGCGAGATAGAGATGTGCTGGTGCGTAGGCATCGTTTAAGGCGAGTGCACGGTTGAGGTATTTCACTGCTTTCTCCGGTTCGCGCCGCGTCGTCAAACGTCCGAGGAAATAGAGCCATCTGAAATCATCAGGGGCGCGTGTGTTCGCTTGACGATAACACGCTATCGCCGGTACCTCCCAACGATGGCTAAGATAGACATGTCCCAATTGTCCCCAGACCTCGGCATCTTCCGGAGAGTTCCGAACGGCTTTTTGTGCTGTTTCAACCGCTTTCAAGAGCTGTCTCTCCTCGACCAAGTCGAGATCAGCAGGCTGCGGAATATCGACCTCACCTTTTGCAGATGTAAGACCGTTGATTAGCAGTAGAAGAAGCAAGAGAGATAATTTCTTCAAAACGACACTCCTTCCCCCTGATAAAGCGTTATACGTCGGTTAGGAGGCGTTCCGGGAAATTTTTCACGGTCTCCGTTTTGCCATCGCACCTCAATTTCTTCGATTTTGTCGATTGCCCCTAATCCGAAATGTACAATCGGGTCACTGCTACTGAGATAGCTCGTTCCGGGCAGCACGTAACCTGTCAATGTGCGCGATTCTGTTCGGAGTGTTACTTCTGCGCCGTACGCGTCTCGGTTTTCAGTGATTGCTCGTACAAAAAGATAGTGATGTTCCGGCGGTGGTGCGTCGTTTCGGAAAAAACGGAGTCGATTATCGTGACTGCTCACGACCATATCGATATCGCCGTCCTTGTCAATATCGCCAAAAGCCATTCCGCGGCTCACTTCGACGCGTCCTGTAAAATCGGGGGCACGTGCGCTTACATCGCGGAAATGGGCAGTCGAAAACTGTCGAAAACCATCAGCAAGATCGCTATCAGCCAACGGCTTTCGGCTTTCAGCAGAAAGAGAAGATTGTGTTAACCTAACGTCTCTTTGCTGTTTGCTGTTTGCTGTTTGCTGTTTGCTGTTTTGGAAGAGGAGGTTCGGTTCGGCGTAAAAGTTCCAGAATTTTCCGAGTGCTGCTCCGTCCAAGATTTCGCCGCGCTTGACGCGTCCATTGACAAGCGCGATGTCGAGATCGGCATCGTTATCGAAATCGAGAAAACCGCATCCGAAACCTGTAAAAGGTAGATCGATTCCGGCGAAGCCTGCGATCTCAGTCATGTCAATAAACATAGAATCGTTAGCGGCGATATAGAGCGTATTCGTCTCACTAAACAGGTGCGTTACAAATAGGTCTGGTTGTGCATCGTTGTTAACATCACCGACAGCAATACCCATACTCGCTTCTGGTTGTCCGTAGGCGTTAAATGCAAGCCCGTGTACTATGGCTTCCTCGACGAAAGTGCCGTCGGTCTGATTCACCCAGAGATGATTCGCCTCACCATCATTGGCGACATAAAAATCCGCCCAACCGTCACCTGTGAGATCGAGACAGACCACACCGAGACCTCTGCCGGGTAGTGTTGCGATGCCTGCCTGTTGTGTTACATCTGTGAAAGTGCCGTCGCCGGTGTTTCGGAACAGTCGATCTGTCGTCGGCTCAAAAACGCTCGGATGACAGTAGTCCGGCGCGCTATGTTTCCCCCGACAGGTTGTCTCTGGATCAAACTGAACGTAATTTGTTACATATAGGTCGAGATCGCCATCCCTGTCATAGTCGCCAAAAGTTGCGGACGTTCCCCACGCATTGTTTGAGAGACCTACGTCTTCTAAAGTGAATGTCCCATTGCCGTTGTTCTGATAGAAAGCATCGGGTCCGTAGTTCGTTACATAGACATCCACATCACCATCGTTATCCACATCACCGACAGCGACACCTTGTCCGTATCCGGTGTGTCCGATACCGGATGGTTCCGTCACGTCAACAAACGTTCCATCGGGTTGTTGCTGAAAAAGACGGTTCGGTGCGGGTGAATTTTCCTTTCCGGGTGGTGGAAATCGGATGTGTAGAACATCGAGATCGCCATCGTTGTCGTAGTCTAAAAGTGCGACACCGCTCCCAACGATCTCCAGTAGCGCATACGTGCCGGGTGGCAAAGGTGTCGCTGTTTCCGAAAAGCCGAGTGCGGAAGTCACTTCCGAAAATAGGGGTTCATTTGCTTCGGCGTGCGCTGTCCACAAGAGAATCGTAACGACAGTGAGCGTTGCAGTGCATAGTTTAGTAAAAAGATCGTTACCCGACATTCGCTAATTGCCTCCCCTACGGCAAAATTACAAACTCCAGTCGTTGATGTGCTTCACGCAGTGCTGCCTCTACAACCTCTGGTGTTTCAGCGCGGGCAAAGATGAAACCGAGATAGCGCGCCCCTTCCGGTAACGGAATAACTTCGCCGCCGATTGGAATTGTGATGTTCACTTCAACGATTCCGTCTACACGATGCGCCGCTGTCTTACCGCGTACCTCACCTAAGATACCGGCTTTCGGTACCGGAATCATCATCACACCTGCTGCTCGTTGTTCACGCTGGAACGTCTCCACCGGTTCCCCGATAGCGTGCCTGATGACGAGTTCCTCCAGCGACATACCCGTTCCGAACCGTAACGTTCTGGCACAGAGTCCACCGATTGTTCGCGCAGCGATTTCAATGAGATGTGCACCCGTGTCGTTATAGCGTAGTTCTGCGTGGACGGGACCGTGTCGCAGTCCTAATGCATCGGCAGCTTCTGTTGTTGCGTGGTGTAGTGCCGTTTGAATATTTTCAGGCAGACGGGACGGTGTAACGTAGAGTGTCTCTTCAAAAAAAGGTCCCTCAAGTGGATCGGGTTTATCAAAGATCGTCAGGGTCTTAAGTTCACCGTCTAATAGGATGCCTTCCAGTGCCACCTCTATTCCCGGGATATAGTCCTCAACAAGCAAATATTGTGTCAATGAATCGGGGTTACAAACCCCTCCTACATTGGCAGGTGGGTGTGTCAATGAATCGGGGTTACAAACCCCTCCTACATTGGCAGGTGGGTGTGTCAATGAATCGGAGTTACAAACCCCTCCTACATTGGCGGGCGAATCTGTCAATGAATCGGGGTTACAAGCCTCTCCTACATTGGCGGGCGAATCTGTCAATGAATCGGGGTTACAAGCCTCTCCTACGCTGGTGTTTTCGTTCAGCGTGTGTAGGAGTTTTGTTGTCCGTTGGAAAGCCTCAATAAATTCAGTCGGTGTATCCGCGCGGATAACCCCTCGGCTGGCGGAGAGGGACAGAGGTTTGATAATACAGGGAAAGCCGACCTGCATTCCCGTACTGTAGGGATTGGGTGACTCAACGCCTACGATTTGGGCGGGATCGTCATAGATAGAGACGCGTTGATAAGCAGGCACCGATACGCCGTTCTGTGCCAAGGTCTGTCGCAAAAGATATTTATCGCGTGTCGCTTTTGCTGAAGCGACAGGATTGTGTGGGAGTCCTAACGCTTCTGATGCAGTTGTCGCGAGGAGCGTTGTATCGTCATCAACACCGACAATGGCTGTGAGCGGATATGTCCGGTTAAATTCAAGAATGTTTGCAGTCGCGACGGTTGGCGTGCTGAAGTCGAGTACAAGCGTGTGCCGGGGTGAGAGGTCTGCTGTTGTCGCTGGCTCTTCAGATGCGACGACCACTTCAACATCGAGGTTCAGAGCGGCTTCAAGAAAGTCGGTCGCGCGGTACGTACGTGTCGGAAGGAGCAGGAGAATACGAGGTTTTTTTGGTGTTTGTTGTTGCATTCGGGATTCTCCTGCTGTCTGGGTTGGGTTACCCGACCCCTACGCTACGCGAGAACCGCGTAGTATCTTCTGATACGATGCGTGTGCGCTCTGTGCGTCTTCCTCACCGTCAAGGACGCGACGCAGACATTGCACGAAACCGATCGGGTCATCTTCGCCGAAGATAGTGCGTCCGAACAGGATCGCGCGTCCGCCGTTGCTGACAACATTGTGTGCCAAAGCGAATGTGCTACGCGCATTCTGACGCGGACCCCCCAACGCACCGATAACCAGCGTTGTATCAAATTGACACAACTCGTTCCAGACATCGGCGGTCGTATAGGCTGTTTTGATAAAGCGCGGACGTTGGTGTTTACGGAGGTAACTCATCGTCCGGACAATAGAATCAGCGACGTACATACCGCGTTTCTCATCGTCCATTCCCGGCAGTTTAACGTTCGGTAAAAAGACCTCTAAGAGGTGATCAAATCCTTCAATTTCACCGACAACATGCGCGAATTGCACGTACGATTGCAACATCTTCTCATCGGCGATTGGGTCGTTGTTGAGTGTGATAGAATACAGCCCAAGGTTCACTTTGCATTCCAGCGCGGGACCGATGAGTGCCTCACAATACCGTTGCATGTCTTCAGGAAACACCGTTTGAAACGGCATTGAGGGTCGTGAGGTGTAGACCCCGAACCGTGGGTTCCAGATAGCGGTTTCCGAGTTCATCCGGACGATCGGCGTGATCGGTGTCTCCTCAAATAGGTTTTCTTCAAGTGCAAGTGTTTCTGCGTCGGCGGGTGTCATCAGTAGACCGTCGAGCTGCCCATCGGCGACGAGATCGCGTTGCAACTGCAAAAACTCTGCATGTGTACGGTAGTGTGGTTTTGGGTGTTGCACCTGTCCGAGTCCTTTAATGCCAGCGGACGCGAGGGGGTCCGCCGCAAAAACCAAGATCGGACGTTGGGCAAGTAAGTCTGTATCGTCAAGCTTTTCAAATATCTGGTTACCCATCTATTGTTAATTCCTTGTAATTAGCCGTCAGCCGTCAGCCGTCAGCCGTCAGCCGAAAGCCACTATAATATATTGGTTGGATCGATATCTACTATAAATTCGATAGCCTTTGATATTGTGGACGGTGGTTCGTCTGTGAAACGTTTAAGGAGTTGACTCATTTTTTCAGAGTTAGCACTTCGGAGCAAAAGGTGCCACCGAAATTTACCTTCGATTTTTGTCAGGGGTGCCGGGGCGGGGCCGAGGATCTCTACAGTTGCTGGTTCGGTATCAGAGGTTTCCGCTTGATCCGCCTGCCAAATCTCAAGTTGTTCTCGCGCCGTGTGTGCACCCTCAATAACCTCTTTCTCGTCTGTACCGCGCAGTAAAAGCGTTGCGACTTGTGAGAACGGCGGATAGCGCAGCGCACCTCGCGCTTCTACCTCCTGTGTATAGAAACCGATATAATCGTGCTGCTGTGCTGATTTGATGCAGTAGTGTTCAGGCATATAGGTTTGCAGGATAACCTGACCTTCAAGATCGGCACGTCCAGAACGTCCGGCAACCTGTGTCAGGAGGCTGAACGTCTGCTCACTCGCTCGGAAATCGGGTAGGTTCAAAGCGGTATCCGCCGCGATAACTCCGACAAGTGTAACGTTCGGGAAGTCCAATCCCTTTGACACCATCTGTGTCCCGATGAGAATGTCAATTTTCTGTTGTCTGAATGACTCCAGAATCTGTTGATGCGCGTTTTTTCGGGCGGTTGAATCCGCGTCAAATCGCATCACACTGGCATTCGGAAACGCTTTGCGTACCTCTTGTTCGACCGCTTCAGTGCCAGCACCAAAAAAACGGATCGCCTCACTGCTACACTGTGGACACACCTGATGCGGAGAACGTGTATTGCCGCAGTGATGACACGTCAACTGCTCCGTTTGACGGTGATAGGTCAACGAGATTGAGCAGTTATCACACTGTTCGACATAACCACAGTTTCGACAGAAGACGTAAGTTGAATGTCCGCGTCGATTCAGAAATAGGATGATTTGTTCCTGTCGGACGAGGCTTGTTTCAATAGCATTTCGGAGCAGGTCTGAAAAGATCGTTCGGTTCCCCTTTTTTAGTTCCTTGCGCATATCGACGATGTAAACATCCGGCATTTTTCTATCAAATACCCGATTGGGGAGGTTTAGCAACTGATAACTTCGATTCTCTGCTTGATGGAAACTCTCAAGCGAGGGTGTTGCGCTCCCCAATATGACAGGGCAGTTCGCGAGTTCGCTCCGTTTATGTGCCACTTCGCGTGCATGGTAGCGGGGCGCAGTGTCCGATTTATAGGAATCTGAGTGCTCTTCGTCTATAATTAACATTCCAAGTTTCTGGACGGGGGCAAAGATTGCCGAGCGGGGTCCGATAACAATATCGGCTTCTCCGTTTTGGATACGGTGCCATTGATCATAGCGTTCACCGTCACTCAACCGACTATGTAGCAACGCAACCCGTTCTCCGAACCGTCCAACAAATCGAGACGCGGTTTGTGGCGTGAGCGAAATCTCTGGGACCAACACAATGACAGATTTCCCTTTTTCAAGTACTTCTGCCATCGCCTGCATATACACCTCAGTTTTTCCGCTCCCTGTTACACCGTGTAGTAGAAAAGTGAGTGGACTGTTCCCGTTTGCAGCAGGCTTCATAGCTCGCGATGAGAGTGTTTCCCGAATTTCTGCCAACGCTGCGGATTGTTCCGGATTTAAAGGGAACGGTTGTGTCGGGGCAACCGATTCGGAACTCATCGGATTACGTACTGCCTGTGCCCGTGTTATATGAATAACGCCGCGTCTTTCAAGGGTCCGTAAGATCGAAATACTTGCACTCACCCGTTTTGCTAAACCGGCTGTTGTCAAAGGTGAACCCTCTTCAAGCAGGAGTTGTAGTGCCTCTGCACGTTTGACATCGGCAGCATGCCGACGGTTAGATGGATCCGATGCGTTCCCTTTGAGTTTTGCAATTTCCGCCTCAATATCAGTCGTCGGTAAAGCCAGGGATGCGACTGTGGTTACTTGTGTGGTGGCTTTCGGTTTATGGGTAACGTCGAGTGTAACGATCTTTTTCCCAAGGAGTGCTGTGATCCTCGGACGGATATCCTTTGGACTCATACCGGCACGTCTGGCAAGTTGGTTTACAGACAGGTCACCTTCCGTCTCCAAAAGTGCGACGATTTTTTTCTGAATTTTTCCGATCGGAGATGGGGCTTCGGGTAGGAGTCGTACCTGCTCTTTTTTTTGGGTTCGCACGGCAGCAGGGACAGCACAAAATAGTGAGATCCCCCACGGACAGACGTAGTAGTCCGCCATCCATTTTGTTAAGGCAAGCATCTCAGGTGAGAATATGGGAGTCTCATCAAGGCATACGGAGATATTTTTGATGAGTTCAGGTGCGAGGTCGGTTTCGTTAATCCGTTCAACGACAACGCCTTCCTGCTTCGTCCTGCGAAACGGTGCTAATACCCGGACACCCGGTTGCAAAACCGCCTCCAACTGCGACGGTACGCTGTAGGTAAACACCTGATTCACTGATAGCGGAAAAGCGACGTTTGCATAAAGCATAATTATCAGTACTCAGTTGTCAGTTGTCAGTTGTCAGTTGTCAGTTAAGACACTGAAAACTGAAAGGATTTTTGAAAAAATCCGTACTGACAACTGATAACTATTTTTATCCTTATTTTATTGATTTTCTAAAAAAGCCATGACCTGTTGTATGTCTTCCCATACATCGCGCTTGGCATTGGGATTTCTGAGGAGGTACGCCGGATGAAAGGTCGGCATAACAACTGGCGGCTTCTTGTGCTGCGGGAATCTTAACCCAGCGATACGGCATTCATGGAACTCACCGCGAAGCCTCGTTATCCCTGTCTTGCTATCGAGCATCATCTGCGCTGCAAAACTTCCGAGTGCGACAATTACCTTCGGTTGAATCAGTTCTATTTGACGGATCAAATAAGGACTACAAGTTTCAACTTCGTCCGGTACCGGGTTCCTGTTACCGGGTGGACGGCACTTGAGTACATTCGCGATGTAGACCTCCGAACGTTTAAGTTTCATCCCTGCCTCAATGATCTGTGTTAGCAATTGACCGGCTCTACCGACAAAAGGTTCTCCTTGTCTATCTTCATCAGCACCGGGAGCTTCACCGATGAACATGAGGTCAGCACTCGTGTTTCCGACACCGAAGACGACACTATTCCGAGTCTCATGCAGCGGACATTTGGTGCAACCCTGAGCATCTGCGGTTAGGCTCGGTAGGTCAAAGTCCGCGTAAGGTAATTTTTTTTCTGGTTCACGGAGTTCTGTTTCTAAGAAGCCGAGTTGAAGTTGTTCTTCCATGTATTCCCTCACACTTGCAACAATTTCTATGTACGATTTTCTGAGGTCGTCAGTATCCATTGGCAGCAATCCCCAGGTTCGATAGGTGTGGTTTGGAACCGCACCGAGATTTACCCAAAATTAGTTTCGCAGGTCGTAAATCAAGGACATGCCGTCGAACCAAGTAACATATAAGAAAAACGCGATGAGAAAGACGATGGTAACCTGTTGTACGATTTCTTGTGCTCTGCGTGGCATCGGTTTACCACGGATTTTCTCAACGGCGAAGAACAGCAGTTGCCCACCATCAGCGATCGGGATCGGCAAGAGGTTGACGATGCAGAGATTGATGCTGATAAACCCGATGAAAAAGACTAAGCTGCTCAGTCCGAGGCGATTAAACATATTGCTCGTTGCCTGCCCAATGCCAATTGGACCTGCGAGGTGTTTCGGTGATACCTCTCCGCCGATCAGTTGTTGTAACGTTCTACCGACGGCTGTAAAGGTCAACCACGTCGCTTCAAGTCCTTTCCCAAACCCGGTGATGAAATCATATTCCGGTAGCGGTGCCGTTTTCGGTGCGAGCTGCATCCCACTGAGAGTTGTCTGCCACATCAATCCGAACGCGACAGCCTCTGTATCTGTTTCTGAACTTTCCATCTCATTTGAAAGGGGGACTGTTTTCGGTTCGCCATCCCGCATCAAGTCGATTTCGATGGGTCGGTTGGTTTCTGTTGTGTTAAGTTGTGTGTAGAGTGTTGTTGTGTCTATCGGTTCTCCGTTAATGCTAACCAGGACATCTCCGCTCTGTATTCCAGCTGCTTCAGCGGTACTTTCTTCTTGGACGCTTGCGATCACGCGCCACTCTACTGGTATTTCGAGCGTTCGTGTCTCATCGGCGCGGCGAACCCCGAGCATCAACGCTTCTTGATTTTTGTTAATCTGTTTATACAGTGTTCTATATTTTTCGTCAATCCAGTCTGCTGAAGGGTGCCAGACCAAGTGACCGAAGTATGGGACGTTATGGATATTCTCACCGTTGATACTCACGATTAGGTCGCCGGGCTGAATCCCTGCTTCAGCGGCGGGACTCCCAGCTCTGACCTGATGCACGATTGTCTCGCTTCCACTGCTGACTCGGATTTCACCCATATCACCTCTGACGCTCGGTACGGCATCCGGTGTAATAGAGAGCGTTAAGGGTGCACCGTCGCGTTCGACAATGAGTTCCAAATCCTTACCTGCACTCGTAAGCACGCGTGTCTGAAAGATAGACCAATGTCGGACCGGGTCACCGTTGACTGAGATGAGGGTATCGCCCGGCATCAGCCCACTAACAGCCCCTGGTCCATCATCGGCGATCCAACCGATCTGGATATCCTCTTTCTCGCCGAGTGGCATGCCTGTTAAACCGCCGATGAGCCGGTCAGCGTTTGTGTGAAGCCCTGTAGCGAAAACGAGCCAGTACACCAGAATACCAAACAAAAGATTAACAACAGGACCTGCGGCGACAACATAAGCGCGATTGCCGATTGACGCACTCGCGAACTCTCCCGGTGCCCCGGTCTGTTCGCTCGGGTTCTCGCCTTCCATTTGAACGTATCCACCGAATGGCAGGAGCGAGATTTTATAGTCTGTCTCTCCGCGTTTGATTCCGAAAAGTTTGGGGCCGAAACCGATTGAAAAGGTATTTACTTTAATACCGCACCGTTTCGCAGCCCAAAAGTGTCCGAGTTCATGGATAAAAATTAGAAAACCGAGCGGAATAATCGCGATAATTATCGCTTTGATGTACGGAAAAACCGATCCGATGAGGTCAATGAAGAATTCCATGTGTGTGACTCCTTCGTTTTTAGGAGTGAGGTTTTAATACCTCAGCTTATTGTGTTTTATTTGGATTTGCGTGATTTTTTATCAATAAACGTGCCGTCATTTTTGCCCACTGATCGGCTTCAAGGATGTCTGAGAGTGTCGGTTCTGCTGTCACCACATGCTGATCCATTACACGTCCGAGAATCGCCGGTATATCCATGAACCCGATATCAGCGTTAAGGAACGCTGCGACGACGACTTCATCAGCACTGCTCAGGACTACAGGGAGCGTACCCCCGACATCTGCAGCGGTATATGCGAGCGAGAGGCACGGGAATTTGTCAAAGTCAACAGGTTCAAAGTTTAATGTACGCACCTCCTGTAAATCTAACCGTGGTACCGGTGCGGAGAGTCTACGCGGATACGTTAAAGCGTATTGAATCATAATACGCATATCTGTGGGTCCTAATTGTGCAAGCGTGGAACCGTCGGTCCATTCTACCATAGAGTGGACGATGCTCTCCGGATGGACAACGATATCTATTTTTGAGAGTTCTATATTAAATAACCACTTCGCTTCAATGACTTCAAGCCCTTTGTTCATCATCGTTGCGGAATCGATGGTGATTTTCTGTCCCATTTTCCAATTCGGGTGTTGCAATGCCTGTTCGGGTGTCACAGAATAGAGTTCCGCTTTCGGTACTTTCCGGAACGGTCCGCCGGATGCGGTAATCAGGAGTTGATGAATCTCTGCTTGTCGGTCGCGTGCGCCTTCCAAACATTGGAAGATAGCACTCATTTCGCCATCTATGGGTATTAAAGTAACGCCGTTTGCTTCGACCGCTGCATTCACAAGCGCACCTGCCATCACCATAACTTCTTTATTCACAAAAGCGATGTCTTTACCAGCATTAATCGCAGCCAATGTCGGTAAAAGTCCAGCACTCCCCCCCATTCCATCTAAGACCTGTATCGCTTGCGGCATTGTTGCGACGGCTTGAAGTCCTTTTGTGCCGGTGAGTACTTCTGTCCCATTGATGTCTCGGATGCGTGTACGGAGTCTCTCTGCTGCAGATGGATCGTTCAATGCGACCAGCAGAGGTCGATACCTTCGGATCTGGTGTTCAAGGGTATCAACGTCCCGGTTCGCCGCGAGTCCAACGACTTTAAACTGGTCAGGATGTGTTTCAACAACGCTGAGGGCGTTTTTTCCGATGGAGCCCGTGCTACCGAGTATGGCGATCTGCTTCATGTGTAATGTTTATAGTTGTCAGTGGAACAGCCGTCAGCAATCAGCTATCGGCTGTCAGTTAAGAGACATTTGATTTAATCAGAGTTTTCTGTACCGACTGCTGTTTGTTGATAGCCAAAAGCCGAAAGCCATTATGCTAAATATCTTATCAATTCCCAGTAGTAGTAGAGGGCAGGCGTAGAGAAAATTAGACTGTCGCATCGATCAATAAAACCGCCGTGTCCGGGAATCACATCACCAGAATCCTTGACACCGGCTGTCCGTTTCATAAGAGATGCACTGAGGTCACCGAGTTGTCCGAGGGCACTCAAAAAGAGTCCAATGAAAGCAGCGTTCCCCCAAGACAGTGTGTCTTTTAAAAGGAGCATACCGAGTAAAAAGCCGATAAGGGTACCTATGAGCAATCCACCGATAGTGCCCTCAACTGTTTTCCGAGGACTGACGGGCGTACCGAGCTTGTGTTTGCCGAAGGCGACACCGACAAGGTACGCGCCAGTGTCGCTACACCAAACTGTGCCGATCAGTAAGAAGATGAGATTCCGACCAACGGGTTCGGCGTTTCGGAGCAAGATAAGATGATAGCCCAATACCCAGCCGATGGTTAAAATACCGGTTAATTTTAGTGTGACCCTGATTAACTCACCGTCAACTTTGGCTCTAAAGATACTTTCGGCGAAGACATAAATGAAGACGAAAGTAAAGAAACTAAACGTTACGGTTGAGACAGGTAGGGGCTTTGTCGAAGTAGGCAAAAAATATGCTAACAGACAGAACGCACCTGTCAAGAGTGCTGGCATCACCGGATTTAATTTTTCAGTGAAGTGTTGTGCAAGCCGACAGTACTCAACTTGCATCATTGACATAGCAACCAATACAACGAGTACATAGAGCCAATCCCCCCAATAGATAATGAGTAGGACTAACGGTGCCAACACAACTACACTCAAGGCTCTCCGCCAAAACATAGTTTCTGTGTCCTGCTTGAATTAAGTTTCTAATAATTCAGTTTCTTTTGCCTCCGTCAATTCATCAATCTTATTGACATACGTATCCGTCAGCTGCTGTACGGGGTCTACACTGCCTCTCTTCTTATCGCCACCTCTGCCTTTACTTCTGCCGCCGCCGCCAGTATCTCCACCGTCGAGTTTTTTCACGGCATCGTTGGCATCACGGCGAATATTCCGAATTGCGACCTTACCCTCTTCGGCAAGTTTACGGACAACCTTCGTTAGTTCTGTCCGACGTTCAGTTGTCAGTTCAGGCACCAGGATTCGGATAACGTTTCCGTCGTTGTTCGTAGAGAACCCCAAATCCGAATGCGCGATGGCTTTCTCAATTTCTGTAATTAGGGCTTTATCCCACGGTTGAATCACAAGGAGACGCGGTTCGGGAGTCGTAATCGTACCGACTTGGCTCAGCGGGCTTTTGGTGCCGTAGTAGGTAACAGTAACCTGGTCCAAAAGTGCTGGTGTCGCGCGCCCCGTTTGCACATGCGACAATTTCTCAGCCGTTACTTCAACTGTCTTCTTCATCCGGGATTCAGCCTGTTGAAGTATCTGTTGCATCTGATTGTTTCCTATTTTAGAGTTAACAGTTACAAGAGGTTTTTGATTAACCAAAACGCTCTTAACTGAAAACTGAAAGGGAACGTACTCGTTCCCGTACTGATAACTGTTAACTGGTTTATGACTGTCCGAGAACATAAAGGACGAAGCGTTTGACGACGATATTTTCACCCAATTGGGCGATAGCGTCTTTGACAAGCGTTTCGATAGTTTTGTCGGTATCACGAATATACGGTTGTTGCAGGAGACAGGTCTCCGAATAAAATTTAGAGATGCGTCCTTCAACGATACGTTCCGCGATATGTGCAGGTTTACCCTCTTGTTCGGCTTGTGCTTTCAGGATCGCTTTTTCCGCTTCAAGTGCTTCGGCGGGGACATCTTCCGGCTTGACATATTTCGGTTTTGCCGCTGCCACTTGCATAGCGATCTCTTTACCGAGTTCTTGGAATTGCTCCGTCCGCGCGACGAAATCGGTTTCACAATTCAGTTCAACTAACGTGCCGACACGGCTACCCGGGTGGATGTAGGAAATAATTAAGCCTTCTTCTGTCGCTCTACCAGCCTTGACTTCAGAAGCTTTTAGACCTTTCTCCCGGAGTCTCTGAATTGCTTCGTCAATGTTTCCGTCGGTTTCTGCGAGCACCTTTTTGCAGTCCATGATCCCTGCACCTGTACGCGAACGGAGCTCGCTAACCATCTTTGCTGTGATAGCCATCTATCCTCCACTGAATGTATTATTTTTTCGATAGGTGCGGTGATAATCTATTTCATACCTTGCGAGTTCTCACCGCACCTGATGTGTTCAATATTTATGGCGCGACACCCTATATGAAAAGGCGGTCGCGCACAAATACTTTTATTACGATTGTCGTCGCGGTGGGCGCCCTCGCCGGCGTTGTCTCGGTGCGCGTGTCTGACGCTGTTCGCTGTCACCGATCGCTTCGGGTTCCGATGACAATTCCTCTTCTTCAAGTAAAGTGGCACCCTCTTCTTCGTGCCGCTCCGCTTCTTGTGGATCACTGACTTGCCGGGCAGATTCGGGTTGCGCTGATTCCTGCTCGCCCTCCGCACCTTCTGATGCTTCGCCTCGTCCTTCAATCACTGCTTCAGCTAAAACTGTACACATAAGACGGATTGAACGGATGGCATCGTCGTTACCCGGTACCGGCAAATCAATCGGATCCGGGTCGCAATTCGTGTCAACGATTGCGATGATGGGGATCCCCAATTTATTTGCTTCAGCGATAGCCGTGTGCTCTTTACGCGTATCTGTTACGATGACAACTTCCGGAAGTCTTTTCATCTCTCTGATGCCGCTGAGGTTATTACTCAGTTTACCTTTCTCGCGCCGGAGGTTCATCACCTCTTTTTTCGGTATCCTTTCAAAGAGTCCACTCTCTTCATCGGCATCCAATTTATCCAGCCGGTTAATACTACGCCGGATCGTCTGAAAATTGGTAAGCATACCACCAAGCCAGCGATGATTCACGTGATACATACTACAGCGTTCCGCTTCATCTTGTACGGCTTCTTGTGATTGCCGTTTTGTACCGACAAATAGCACGCCGCCGTTCTTCGCAGCGATGTCGCGCACGAAGTCTGCCGCGTTCTGCAGCATCCGTAACGTCTTCTGCAGATCGATAATATAGATCCCGTTACGCTCAGCAAAGATGTATTCTGCCATCTTTGGATTCCAACGACGGGTTTGATGTCCAAAATGAACTCCGCATTCGAGGAGTTCTTTCATTGTAACTGCCAAAAAAAACCTCCTAAGTTTGCAGAAGCGAGACTGCTTCTACTGGGTTTTCGCATCCACCTCCTTCATATTTGCATCAGACTCCCAACACGAGAGAACCCGCTGTGCAAATCGAGAGGTGTGTCGTCTTCCGTATTAAAGTTCAAAATTCTGATGAACCCGTGTTCATCAAAAGTGTTACAAATATTTTACCACAGAAAAGGTCATATTTCAAGTTTAATGTTATAACACGGATTTTTGGTAATTGTCAAGGAAATTTCATCTCGGAAAATTATAGGATTTTGATCGGCTATATAGGGTATAATTGAGCAAGGGGGAAACAGTGGAACATCTTATAAAGTACATCGCTACGCATTTCAAAACGGAGATTGACGCACTTGCGGTTGCGCCGATTCAGCACGGGACTCGACAGCGGCACAACGTCTGCCGCCTGCGATTCGGCGGCAAAGACTATATCCTGAAACAGCACGACATTACCGCGCCGGTCGTTGCGGCAGGATGGACACCGCTCCAGATTGAGGCAACCGTTCTTGGACTTTTGTATGATAAGGGTTGCCGAGTCCCAGAGCTCCTCTGGAAGTCAGAACGGCACCACGCGCTCCTCTTAGAGTCGTGTGGTGAGTCCACGCTTGATGCGCTTGCACAGCACCGGGATGAGTCGGCACAAAATTTGACACCGCTCTTGTTCACGATTCTCCATGAAGTGTGCAAGATTGAGACCTGTTTTGCGACGCACGGGGCACAACTCGCCTCTTACGTTTTCCGTTTTAATGCCCAAGCGATTCTGCAGGACTTACTGTCGCGTGGTAAAAAAGTCGTCGGTTATATCTCTCATTTGCGTAATAGACCGATGTCGTCGATTGAAGAAGGGACGTTCGCGGAGGCGTGGGAGGTGCTGACGAACCGTCTACAGGATGCTCCGAGAACACTCGGTAGCCTGGACAACAATGCCCGCAACATCGTTATTCGCGAGGAATCTGTGTTCTTTATCGACTTCGCGAGTATCGGTTGGCATTGGCAAGAGATGCGTCTTGTGCAGCTATTCAATAGTATCGGTGCTTTCCTCGTCTCACCGTCTGAAACAGGTAATTTTATCTCTCTTTTAGACAGGGAGCTTGTCAAAACGTATGCCGAATGGGTAAGTACCCATCGTGAGACCTGTCCGGCTAATGAACTCACTGCGCGTGTTGATGGTCATCACCTGTTATTTTATTTATCAGTTGTTGATCAATTGTTGAAAGCCGTTGCGCGCCCCGATTCCCCCGAAAATAGGATGCTATTTAAGGCATGGGGCGATCCAGAAGAAAGATTCCGAAGTGCTATGGCACATATTACTGACACGCATTTAAGCGATGACGTTTACACGAACCGGATTCGGGAGATAATAACCGATCTGTCTAGCTAAAGTGCCTCAATTGCTGTCGCATTAACGCCGCCGCTTAACGTTATCGTTTTTCGACACCAGCGTCCTTCAGAATTGTGCCTTCAAGTTTACGGAGGAATTCCTGAGTTTCCGGCGTTGACGGTTTTTTCCTATTAAACTCGGTCTGATAGTCTTTCATGACTGTATAAAGCGACATGAGATTAACCTGTCGGTTCTCGATCGCTTCACGGACGCTCTGAAAACTGTCAACGATCTGCTTCTCCGCGATACCGTCGGGTCTTCGTTCTGCTGAATTAAGACGCTTTTCTATATTGCCGAGGGCGTGTTTTGCCATCCAATAGCGGGCACCATCAGGTCCACCGACTTGCCAATAAATCAGTGCCGCGACAAGTAAGCCTCCTGCTATGATTACCAACAAAAAAGTTAAAAATCTTCTGTAGCAGCCACTCAGTTTTTTATTTATTCTATTCGCCATGTTGTTTTTTGTCTTGGACTACCGTGATGTCCATAGATTTGTGTTTTTTGTTTTCCAAAAGTATTGAACAGGAGACCAACGGTTTCCTATTCTCCAAAGAGTTTGCAGTGGACACTGTTTAGATTTTTCCCTCGCGTATTGTTAATGTTGCCTTCAACTTCTGATTTCCGATAAATTTTGTTCCGTGTGCATCAAAGAACTCGAATTCACCTTCGAGGACTTCAAAGACTGCAACATCGGCAACGGTGCCGACTCGCAAATTGCCGAGTTGTTCCTCACGTCCGATAGCCTTTGCTGCATTGAAGGTCGCTTTATCAATCACGTCTTCAAGCGATAAACCTAAATGCATCAACTTAGACAACGTTGTCGGTAGATCGTAGACGGGTCCGTTGATGTTTCCGGTATGTAAATCGGTGCTGATAACATCGGATATGAACCCTTGTTCCATTGCGCGTTGTGCGATTTCGTAATGGAAGCTGCCGGCACCGTGTCCGACATCAAAGATAATACCGTCTTCACGCGCCTTCCACGCCTCTGGGATGATCTGTCCCTTTTCGTCAACGATGTTGTCACCGTTACCTTGGAAGCAGTGCGTAATCACATCACCGGGACGCAGTAGCCTCAAAATGTCGGGGAGCGGTACCCCCGCGCCGATATGGCACATGACAGATGTCCCGGCGCGTTCGGCGGCTTCAATCGCGCATTTCAGCGGTTCGACACCATTATCACCGACTTGGCCCTTCCCTTGACGTACCTTGACTCCGACGGTAATATCGCGGTTTTTTTCTAACGTCGCCGCGACGCGAGCCGGATTCGCATAAGCCATATCGAACATTTCACCAACGGGTCCATAGACAAGCCCGATCCCGGAGATATGGATATAGGTAAGAACGTTTGTTCGAGCGGGTTCAACGATAAACTCACGGAAACCCGGGAATGTCGCCCAGCTCGGGCTTCCGGCATCCACAACCGTGGTCGTTCCTGCTGTCATGCAGACGGCATCGGGTCTGATCCCCCACGTTGTTACACCGTAATAGACGTGGGTATGGATATCCACGAGTCCTGGTGTCACATACTTATCTTTAACAGAGATGGTATGCCGTGCTGTATCCTTGGGGATATCTGTGGCAATCGCTGCGATAACACCGTTAGTAATAGCGACATCGTTCACCGAATTCAATCCCTGAGCGGCATCAATGACAGTGCCACCTTTCAGTAAAACATCGTACTTCATTTCTGTCTCCGCACTCGGTTTTCGGTGTAATTTGCGAACCTATAAACTCAGACCCCGCGTTTATCCCCCCAAATATCGACATGTACGCGCGGGGAATAACGGTATCCGTTCTCTTTGCAGAGATCGACCAGCCATTCCTGTTTGCGTTGTAGCACAGTCGTTGTCGTTCCTTGGGGCATTAGTAAAATCGCCTCAGCAGGGATACCGATATCCATCTGCAAGGCTCGGATTTCAGCTAAATCTTCAGGTGTATCAACGACAAACTTAACTTGGCACGAATACGTGTCAAGGAATTTACGGATAACGTCCGGACGGATGCGTTCTCGCTCGTGCCGTTTGAAAAATCGGTCATCTATCGGTGGATTAGAGTTTCGGAGTTTCGGGCTCATTGAGATGAGATGCGCAGCGACGTTAGCGAATCGTGTGGCGTTCGTCTCAATTGTAATGTGGTGTCCCCGTGCATCGAGTTCGCGGCAAAGTTCTATCAACGCTTCCGACTGAATAAACGGTTCGCCGCCGGTAATAACGACGTGTTTGCATCGGTATCGCGTGATTGCGGCGACGCTTTCGGCGACGGTGATGTCTCGATCTTCAGGGTGCCAAGATGTGTAAGGTGTATCACACCAAACACATCTGAGGTTACAATAACTCGTCCGAAAAAAAACGGAGGGGACCCCGATGAGTTGCCCTTCGCCTTGAATGGTATGGAAGAGTTCGCTGAATTTCATAGGAAGCACCTGCGTGATTGGACTTCGCCGACGCTAAGCCTCGATAAGTTCGATCTGAACGTTGTCGGGTCCCTTGAAGAATGCCATCATCAGCCCTTCGGGTTTCAGGTCTTCGAGTTCCGCGCCTTTTGCTTGAAGTTTTGCGACTTCTGCGTCCAGATCCTCTACAGTGAAGGCGAGTTGATAGACCCCCCAACGTGGATTGCCGGTCGTGTCCTCGACTTCCATGTCACCGAGTTTTGGTGAAAGGAAGATCCGTTCTCCGCCGATTTCCATCCGTACGATTTTTAAGCCGCGCGCCTCACCGACTTCAATAACTTTTCCATCAAACATCTCTTCGTAATAGCGGATCGCGCCTTCAAGGTCTTCGCAACGGAGGTGAACATGGTGAAATGTAACTGCCATTATCAAAATTCCTTTCTTTGAGCTTTGAAAAAGTGCGTTATAACAACGCGCACATTAAAAGATAATCTAAAGATAAAGAAATTATCTCATAATCTTTTGATTGTGTCAAATTGTTTTTTTCCGATTCGGGTACAAAGTAGGGGTTATAGGTCGTTTCTACAAAATGTGCAGAAAAATCGAAGAAAATATTGAGAAGTATGTTTAACCTTCGCGTAAACATTTGGAACAATTTCTAAGAATTAGCGAATTCTAAAAATGGGCTAAAATTGAACCTTTGCTAAACAATGCACGTTTAATTAATAAGATTGGTAATTAACTTTCAAATTGTGTATAATGAAAACAAAGTTAAATTGATTCTCTAATGTTCTTGGAAGTGACTAAGGAGGAAAAATATGTCGATAGAAATTCGCCAGCAAAATGGTGTTACAATTGTGGAACCGAGTGGAAGAATGATGGGAGCTGCAGCATCGGAGCTCCGCGAAGTACTGACAGCAGAGATAGAGGCATCCGATATCCCGCGTATTCTCATCAACCTTGAGAACGTCAATATGATGGACAGTTCGGGGCTCGGTTCCCTGCTTCAGGCGCGCGCGCTTGTGAATAGCAAGAAAGGGCGTATCGGGGTCGTCAACGTCGCTCAACAGATTAGTAGCCTGATTGTCGTTACCCGAATCGTCAACCAGTTCGAGCGCTTTGACAGTGTAGATGAAGCGGTTTCAGAATTGTCCACCTAAGGCCCACAATTCGGTGAAATATCAAGAGGGATCGTTAAAACTTTCCCTCTATTTTCAACCGGCATTCCTGAAAACTGGCGGCTCGAAACCACACAATAAACGAACTTTTTCTGATTATATCGGTCTAAGGTAAACGAATAGAAAAATTAAACGTTTAAATTACAAATAGTATTGAAAAGTAAAAAGCAAATCAAAAAATACACTTGTAAAATGAGATCAGGAGAAAAATCATGACTACGAAAATTCGCAAAGAAAACGGCATCGCAATTTTGGAACCCAACGGAAAAATTATGGGGACCGCGTCGTCAGAATTATGGGAAGTCCTCTCACCGCAGATAGAGGCATCCGAAGTCCCTCGTATTCTCATCAATTTCCAGAATGTCAGTAGGGTTGACAGTTCCGGACTCGGTGCACTCATGGGAGCACGTGCCGCTGTCGCACGTAAGAAAGGACGTATCGGGGTCGTCAACGTCGGTAAACAGATCAAAAATCTGATTGTTCTTAACCGACTTGTCAGACACTTTGAACATTTCGACAGTGAAGACGCGGCGGTTTCAGCATTAGCAGCCTAAAATTCACGGTTCAATGAAGTTCCAAGCGGGGTGGTCCTTACCATCCCGCTTTTTATTACAGTAAAGCCCACAATTAATTGGACACCCAAAGATTGGGGGCCAAACCCCGTCTGCATGATTCAGTAACAATAACCGAGATATGACATGTACTTAGAAAAATGGACGACACTCCGAACTGAACATGTCCACTTACTTGCCGAAGAACTTGCGGCACGAAATGTACCGGGCATTGCGCATTTTGAGCCGATTGCCGATATTGAAGAACTCCTCACGTTCGCCGAGGCGAATCCGACTCCGACGGTATTTATGCCGCAACATCCAGCATGGCGGTTAGAGTCCGTCGCGTCGCGGGTCGTTGAGGCTGTCGCGATCGCTGCGCGTGAACCGCTCAACGAATTCGGGTATCGCGAACTTGCACGCATCCTATTAGAGCATACTGTCTACCTCTATGCCTATCCTGATGGTGATCCGCGTCTGAGATTGGAAGCTGGAGGTGCTTTGGCACTTGCAGGTTGCATCTGTGCATCACTTCCAGCGTCCGGACTCTGGCGACTCGCCGGATTTGGTAGAATCTCAGCAGTACTTGCGGAGGTCGCACCGACACCAATGGATTCGCATCTCATCTTGCCGATCGATGCCGCTTTCTCGCTCGCGAATGAACGACACGTACCCGTACTGGCATCTGTGGTTGAGTCCTATAACGCCGTTCTCAAACGAGATTTTACACCAGAAAATGAATTGCGTTTACCCTTAAGCGATAACGATTTTTTTCTCACACTCAACTTAGATTTTCCGGGACTCGAAGCCGTGAAAACCGCTGTCTTATCAGGCGATATAGACACCGCAAAATCCGCGTACACCGACTTTGTTGGAACGGTTCGTATCCCTGATGCTACTGTGTCCAATTACACCACTGTTAAAACCTATCTCGAATGTCTACTTCGGTTGTCTATCCATCCAACCCCAGCTATTATAGCGACGACGAAAATCGGTATCGCTGCGTGTCTGTTTCCAGAATTCCGATGGAGCGAGCATTTCCATAAACTGGTACTGCACCGCTATCAATGGATAGCCGATGCCTTCTTCCAGACCGACGGTTTCCATAAGGATCGGACGTTACGTGCCCAAGTTGAGGCGATCACCCATTTCGCAAGGTTCCTATCGGTTCACGAGGCAGCGGCGGCGCGTGGCGATGATTTTGGAGAGATACAAACGTTTTTTGAGAAGTTGGTGGCGACGTGCATCCATTTGAGCAAACCGGATGACACGTTTCCGCCACTCGGTCGGCTTCCTGCCCCCAATTTCGATGTCATCGAACTCTGCAAGATTGTTGATAGCGACTTTAAGCGCGAGGATTTTCCGTACCCTGATACCACATCCTACGCGCTCCCACAGACCGGTTGCTACGTGATGAGAGATCACTGGGAATCGGAGGCTCAATATCTGTTTTTAGACGCGCAGCCCCTGACAGAACCGAACAGTCCAGATACATCACGTCTCGTCCTACACGCGCACGGACGGCAACTCACGACAGGTTCAGTCCGTGTAGCTGATGCCGAATTATCGGTATCTGATGTGCTTAATCCGCGGTGGATAACGACACCTGCCTTCGATTTCGTTGAAACGTGGTATCAGGATCCGTCGGTACACTACAAACGCGTTATTTTTTATCTCAAAGGTGAATACTTCATCTTGCACGATCTCCACCTCGGTGGAGAAGCGCAGTCGGTGGAACAGGTTTTCGGTTTCGATGGAGATGTTAACGTTGAGGCAGGACAAATATGGACACAAGACGCACACCGTAGTAATCTCTTCATCGGTGCGCTCGGAACGACAGATCTCTCGGTGGCATTAGATAGAGACACTGCCATCTATCGGTGTACCGATGAACCACCCATCGCGCTGAACACCTTGCTATTTCCGATGCGACCTGGCGTTACGCTACATCCTACTATCTCCGCTATCGCTGTTGAGACGGATGCAGATGTGCTCGCGACAGGTTTCACCCTTGAATTGCCCGACACCACAGACACGTTCCTTATCTCTGATGACGGTTTAGCAGAGATGTCAGCGGCAGATATTAGGTTCGTTGGGGAGTACCTCTTTTTACGGCGAGATGCTTCTGGATCGGTGTCTCAATGCATTATGCTGAACGGACGGTTTCTGCAGGTCGGTCAGCAGGTACTTGCGGATTTTGATGAACCTTGCGAAAGTTATGTTCCTTAAATGTTAAGCGTCCAAGAGGTGTTTGCTTGAGGGACGTTCCTGCACAACAGGAATCACGTAACACCAGATTTTTACATTGTCGATGATTTCAGTCTCAACGCGCGATTCAGGATCCTGACGATGGTCAAATACAACATAGTATCCGTCTGTTGTCCCTTCTAGCTTCAAGTATGCTGCGAGCTGTTTCTTGCCTGCTTGATAACGACTATCGCCTTCCCAAATCTTCGTTTCAACGACATATTTTTTTTGATCATAGTAAATAAGTAGATCCATCCGTCCGCGTCCAGTAGGGACTTCAAGGTACATCACGCCACCGACGAGCTGCACAAACTGATCGAGATACGCGAGCAGCAGATGCTGTCCAATAAATTCTTGCGGGGTATCTGGTACTTGCAAAACACGGAAGCCAGCGCGCGCGATGAAATCTTGGAAATTATTAAGCAGCAGTGTCATGTTAATCTCGTCGGTTGATGTAAGATAATCCCGAAAACCGATGATGTTTTCTGCTGGGAGATATTCGCCTTCAAGTCCATTTACAAGCGGCTTGAATGCCTGCATGATACAATAGTGGTAAATGGGGTTAAGAATCTCACATAGACCATCAGCCCCTTTTACAATGACCCCATACGTAGCGAGTACACTAATGACCTCGTTTTGAGGTGTGAAGCGTATGCCGATGTCGTAAGAGACAATTTTCATGAGTAATCTTTCAAAACGCGGGTCTTTGCGGATATTGGTAACCAGATGGGTAAGATTGACATTATTCTCTTCAAGCAGTTGCGCGAGTGCCGTTGTAAAGTGGGGCATCGCAATCAACTCAGTTTTAGGAATATCCAACTCCTCAGTAAGAATCTGTGCAAGTCGGTTGACGAGAACAGGTTGTCCAGCGGTCTGTTTATGAATAGATTCAATAACCTTTGGAACAAACATCTGACCGACTTCATCCGTATATTGTCCAAAGAGTTCTTGTACCTGTTCAAGTGTGAAATTTGGCAAATTGAATTCATCTTGGATATTAAATGGGGAGATGGTTCTGTCGTAGTTCAACTGCGTGAGACTCTTCACGCCAACAATGCTGACACTATGGGGACATCGAGAGATGGTGTTTGAGACGTAGATACGGCGAAGTGAATGCAGGAAACCTTTCACGGCTTCCTTGGGTATACCGTCAAATTCGTCTATGATAAGGATGATGCGTTGGTCTCCAAGAACATTAGAAAAGTGTCTAAAGAATCTTCTCATTGAGATATGATCGGTTATCTCTGCGTTGTCCAAAAATTCTATCAGTGCTTTCGGGAATGCCTCTTCGCGTTGTAGAAAAACATTTTCTATCGCCTCGCGAATATCCTCGTAGAGTCCACTGTAAAAAACCGATGGTATGCAGTCCTCATACTTCTCAAAATTTAATGAGATCGGAAAGTAGGCTAATTCTTCTTTAGCGAATAGGTCTAAGGCGCGCTGGAAGAAGGTTGTTTTGCCGGTCTGTCGCGGCGCGAAAATAACGATGTAACGTCCTTCTTTGACGCGCTTGACAAAATCTGAAAGTTCGGCAGCGCGACTGACGACATAGTTTTTCTCTGGATGAACGGGACCTTGCGTTCCAAAGCGTCTCATGTTTCTCCTCAAACCGTACCACTAAGATTCTTATAGTTTTTTTAATCAGGATACCGCCCCTTTCTTTGATTGTCAAGCGATTTTGTTGTTACTGAGCGTGCCATCATAATGATGCTTGCTGTGGGAATTCAGGGTTCGCGAAGGCGGTATAGGGGGCGCCATCAAAGACCAATTCGCCGTTGTGTAATAAGAGAACGCGGGTGGCATATTTCAAGGTGAGTTCTGTGTCGTGCGTTGCGAAAATGAGGGTTTTATTTTTCTGCTGGATTTCATCGCAGAGTTCGTCCATCAGTTGATGAAGATGCTGTGCGTCTTGACCTGTGGTCGGTTCATCGAGAAGGAAAAGGTCAGGGTGTAACGAAAAAGTCGCAGCGACAGCGACCCGCTGACGTTGCCCGCGTGATAACGCATACGGTGCTTCTGCAGCAAAATTGCCCAAGTCAAACTGTCTTAGTGTCTTATTGACTCGGTCTTCAAGAATCTGCGTGGCGAATTTAAGGTTTTTGGGCCCGAACGCAACTTCATCGCGTACAGTTTCTGCCTGTAACAATAGGTCTGGGTTCTGAAAAACGATGCCGACTTTGCCTGCCAACTGGTGGCGTTTCAAACCGCTACATGACTTACCGTCAATAGTGACCTCACCCGATGATGGACGTAGCAAACCAGCGATAAGGTGTATCAGCGTTGTTTTACCGGATCCGTTTGCTCCCATAATTGCTAATACCTCACCCCGTGGTACCACACAAGAAACTTCACGGACGGCATCGTTGTCGGTTTTGGGGTAACGGAAATAGAGGTTTTTGATAGTGAGGAGTTCCGCATCGTGTCCTGTTTCCGATGCGCGCTTAAGTGCCGGAGTCGGCGTTTTTGATTCGACATTTTCTGACACACGGACCGGTTCTGGAACCTGGACCCCTAAACGTCTATACGGCGTGAAATCTTGAAACGCCTCGGTTTTTGGCAAATCCAGATGGAGTTGACCATCGTCCATCAGCCAGACGTGATCGCATAACGGTGCAACTTCTCTCGTGCGGTGTGTTGCTAAAACAACCGTTATTCCGAGGTCGTGATTGAGCTTCTTCACGATATTGAGGATGTCACGCGTGCCTTTAGGATCAAGGTGGCTGGTGGGTTCATCTAAGAGTAGGACTTGCGGCTGCATCGCGCAGACGGCAGCGAGTGCGACACGCTGTTTTTGACCGCCAGAGAGCGATGAAATCTCACGTCCCTCAAATCCTTGTAAACCGACCTGTCTCAAGGCGGAAGTTATCCGTTCTTGTATTTTTTTTGGTGGGAAACCGAGGTTTTCGAGTCCAAAGGCGATTTCATCTTCGACCCGTGTGCAAAAGAGTTGATCGTCGGGGTTCTGGAAGAGGAGTGAAACCTGTTGACACGTGATAGCGAGCGGTTGCGTCGCTATGTTTTCACCATTAAGACGCACCGTTCCATTGAGGACACCAGCAGAGGCGTGTGGGATCAATCCGTTTAATGTCCGCAATAAAGTAGATTTACCACAGCCGGTTGGTCCCGTCAACAGCAGGAACGCCCCCGAAGATACACGGGTCGTGATACCGCGAAGTGTAGGTATCTCTCGGCTCGGGTATGTAAATCGGAGGTTTTCTATTTCGATACACGCCATGCCCCAGTTAACTCAGCCCTTCAATTTGGACAGGAACAGAACCGAAGAGATTCTCTAAATGTCCGGTGACGGACTCTTGGAAAGCGTCAAAAGTTTCTTGGACGTTCTGCTTGAAATCGTCCGTGTGGTGCTTGAAAACGTTATGGAGTTGTGCGCGTTGGGCGTGAACGCGGGCGAATAGGCTATGGATATAGGCTTGTAACTCACCGAGGCGTTCAGTCTGTGCTTTCGCGAAATCGCCGACGATGGCTTTGAAAGCGTCGAATTCTGCAGCTAAGTATTCCTTGAACATCGTTTGCTGAAAACCCATCAGCGCGGTGTGTGCTGCGTATCGGAAATCCGTATGAATCGTATTGTATTCTGCCTTAATACGTGTGAAAAGTTGCCTCGAATAACTGTGGATTTCACTCATCCGATCGCCTTGATTCCCTACAAGTTTGGAGATATTCGCTTTAAACGTATCCATCTCTTGCGATAAGAGGGTTCTGAAATCCTCAACAGCAATGGTATGACGGGTTATCTTCTCAAGATGATAACCCATAACCGCTAACCGCACTGCTTCGGGAAACATTCCAGCGTGGTTTTTGAGTGCCTTTATGAGAAATTTGGTATACTCCAACCCTTGTCTTGAGAAAAGTTGCTTCCGGATCGACTGGGAAAAAGCACGCACTTCGTCTTTGCGGATGGCTCTGACATTGTGATGCGTACGAGGCATGTGCTCAAGCAATTTCAAACATCTTGCAAAATAGTTTTTCAGTGTCGGATCGTAGAGGGTTGAAACAACCCGTCGATATTCCGCAAGAAGTTCATTGCGCGGCATTTCCGGTACAAAATTAAGGGTCATGTCGGTCTGATTGCCGCTGGACTCCCCAAGCAACCGATCTTCCTGTTTCAATCGGTGCCAGAGGTCGGTCTCCTTCAACGCCGTCAGTAGACCCGCCATCGCCATCGGGATGCCTGCTTCCTGAATAAAGTTGATGTGTGAATCAAACTCGGTATCGCCATCAAGCCCGATGATAAAGCCACCTGTTACTTCTATGCCTTTGTTCTGTATTTTTCTGATTGCGCGCATGAGGTAACTACCGGCATCCTCTTCTTTACTGGTATTCTGTCCTTTGGACGTGCTGAGAAGTGCCTCGTCATTGGGGGACTCAATGCCGAGGAAAACCATATTAAATCCGGATTCATTCATAGCGTCGAGCATTTCAGGGATCTCAACGAGATTTACACTCGCTTCTGTATAGAGCGAAAACGGGAAATCGCGTTCTTCTTGCCACTGCTTCACAGCCGGTAGTAGACGCATCGCGTCGCGCTTGTTGCCGATAAAGTTGTCATCAACAACGAACATTGGACCCTTCCAACCGAGTTTATAGAGGAGTTCAAATTCATTAAGCATCTGCTCATTGCTTTTCGTGCGGGGGACGCGACCAAATAATTTGGTAATATCGCAAAATTCGCAATTGAAAGGGCACCCCCGTGAAAATTGGAGTGCCATTGAGCCGTAGGTGTTAACATCAATAAGGTCATAGCGTGGCGGTGGTGTCTTTGTGATGTCCGGTTTCCGCTGCTCACGATAGATCTCTTTCGCGCAACCGTTCTCGAAATCGGTTAGGAAATCCTCAAAGATCTCTTCAACCTCGCCCATGAGGAAATGGTCAATCTTGGCATCCGTTTCTGCTTTGATATTATCGTAGTAGGAGGTCGGATGTGGACCGCCGGCAATAATCGGAATTCCTTCTCGATTACAACGTTCAGCGACTTCATAGAGCGAGGCTTTTTGAACAATCATTGTTGAAGTCAAAGCGACATCTGCCCACTGAAGATGTTCATCTGTCAGCGGTTCAATGTTCAGATCAACGACTTTCATGGCATAATTGTCTGGGAACATTCCGGCAATAGTCAATAGTCCGAGCGGGGGCATTGATGACTTTTTTCCGAGAAATTCTAAGGCGTACTTAAAGCCCCAATATGATGGGGGGAACTTGGGATAAACAAATAGTGCATTTGGCATGATTTAGGTCTAACTCCTTAGCGGTGATTTTCTATAGTGTATTGATTGCCAAAATTTTTGAATAAACTATTGATGTTATGACTCCAAAGTATTGTAGTATTGCTTAATATAATACCACAATTTGAGAATTTTATCAAATTTTTTTCTTATTGTAGTATCGGGTGTTTAGCGTTTGTTTGCGTCTAACGCAGTGAATATGCTAAAATACGACAACACCGTAGACGTAATTAACAGACTCACCGATTGTAAATGGGGCACATAGATGTTCAGATACCGACTTTTACCGATCCTCTTTTTTACTGGTTTGCTCTTCTGGTTAATGGCAATTTTTGAAACAGCGGACAGTGCTGACGCAACGAAAGATATACCGCCTCCAGAAAAGTCGATAACTGAAGCGGAGGCAGCGGATGAAACACAACCGCACTATCAGATCCATGAACTCCATTTCAATGGAAATGATCATTTCGACGAGAAAACGTTGATGGAACTGTTCGGGTGGGAAGAAGCGAAGGCGTATTCTCGCACAGAAATTATAGACGGACTTGAACGCATCATCGCTGCGTATCAAGAAGCAGGTTTCGTGTTCGCAGAAACAGCACCTGATATCGTAGAAGTGTCAGAAAATCCCAGTTTTAAGGGCGGTACGCGTGTGGCAATTACTTTAAACATTGTAGAGGGGGAACAGATCCGGACAGGTACTTTGACTTTCACAGGAAATGAAGTCTTTTCAGATATGGATATTCGGGATCAACTCGGTTTGCGAGAGGGCGGACTCTTTACATCAGGAGGGTTAGAACAAGGAATAGAACGCCTCCAAGCCTTGTACAGTGAACGCGGGTATCCGAAAGTTGAGATCGTTCCCGAGGATTTCCAATTTTCGATGGAGAATGGAACAGTTGACTTGCGGTTGGATATCCGAGAGGGGACACAGGTAGAGATTGGTGAGGTCAGGGTTAGTGGATTGAAGAAGACAAAGCCCGAGGTTGTCCTACGCGAAATCCCGGTAAAACCGAACCGCCGATTTGATCAGCGCGATGTAGACGCGAGTTATCGCCAGTTGCGCAATTCTGGTTATTTTTATCAGGTTAATCCGAATGTATTAGAACGGTCGGAGACAGAAGGCAAGATTAATTTCCATGCGCGCGTAACCGAGGCAAAGACAGGACGATTAAGCGGCATCATCGGATATGCGCCACCGGAATCCGAAGTGGACGCAACGCCACAACTCACAGGTGTGCTGGAAGCCCGTGAAACCAACCTGTTGGGGACAGGTAGGCAGCTTAACTTCTATTGGAAATCCGGGCTGCTCAGGATTTTACGGATCGGTTACGCCGAGCCGTGGATATTCGGAAAACCGTTAACCCTCGGTATAGAATACGGGCAGTTCAGACAGCAAAATCCGAATAGTACGCAACTGTTAAGCCTCCCAGGCGATGATACCGAAGCAGCTGCTGAAGAACGATCAGGCAGTTTGAGTGCTACGACGCAGTTTGGTCGCGTTTTTGAGGGTGTTATGACATTTGGCTATAAACGGATTAATGTAGCAAGCACCGGTTTACCAATCCGGCAAACGACACCCTTTGATAGCCAAACGCCGATTTTGCCTAATCCGAATTTGACTCCGTTGGACGAATCGGTGCCGTATAGCGGAACAAAGTACAGCGTCACATTCCGGTTAACGCGCGATACGCGTGATTATTTTCTCAACCCGACGCGTGGACGCCGTGATAGCATCGCCTTTGAGGTATCGCGGAGCGATTTTCAACTACGGAAAGCTTGGCTCTCATTACAACAATACTTCCCGACATGGCGGAAACAGACGATCGCTGTTGAACTCCACGGGGCAGCAGTGTGGGGATTTGCGACGCAGCTCGCAAATGAATCTGACATAGTGATCCCACCGACAGAACTTTTCTACCTCGGCGGCGCGACCACGCTACGCGGATATGATGAAGATTGGTTCTCTGGACCGCGTCGTGTGTATGCCAATCTCGAATATCGCTTTCTCGTCGGTCCCGAATCCCAAGTTTTTGTTTTTACCGATTTGGGTTCCGTCACCGCGATTGAATCACCATCCAATTTTGATAGGCTCCGCGTCGGATACGGATTTGGCGCACGACTTGAGTCTAACAGTGGTATCTTGCGGATTGATTACGGACTCGCCGCTGGCGATTCACTGCTGCGTGGTAAGATACACGTTAATTTAGGTGCGTCGTTCTAACATCATATCGACCATAGTCTCAGCGAAATGGCAGAAGTATAACACTTTCAACCCAGTTTATGACAAAATGTTTACATCTTCTGTTTAATTTGCCAAGTGTGAAAATTTGTTGTAAAATATATACAAGTGATAATATGGATATTTAGTAACACTATCAGCAACAGGAGATTTTGATGACGAAAAACAAGAAGTTACAGAATTGGGTCAAGGAAGCGGCTGAACTTTGCCAACCCGATTCTATCTATTGGTGTGACGGTTCACAAGAAGAAAATGATCGGTTGTGTGAAGAATTAGTCCAGGGTGGAACATTTTTCCGCTTAGATCCAGAAAAGCGTCCGGGCAGCTACGTCGCTCGGTCCGATCCTGCCGATGTCGCACGCGTTGAAGACAGAACATTTATCTGTTCAAAGACACCCCTTGAAGCAGGACCGACAAACAATTGGCACGACCCCGACGATATGAAGGAGACCCTCAAAGGACTGTTCAAAGGTTGTATGAAAGGTAGAACGATGTACGTTGTACCGTTCAGCATGGGTCCGCTCGGTTCACCTATCTCACATATCGGCGTTGAAATCAGCGACTCCCCTTATGTTGTTGTTAATATGCGGATTATGACCCGTATGGGTAGCGATGTGTTGGACATCTTGGGTGAAGATGGCGATTTCGTGCCGTGTCTGCACTCTGTCGGTATGCCGCTGGAACCGGGACAGGAAGATGTCTCGTGGCCCTGCAATCCGGATAATAAATACATCGTCCATTTTCCTGAAGAACGTTCCATCTGGTCCTTCGGTAGTGGCTATGGTGGGAACGCGCTACTCGGTAAAAAATGTTATGCGCTCCGGATCGCTTCCATCATGGCAAAGAATGATGGATGGATGGCAGAACACATGCTCATTTTGGGATTAACGAGTCCCGAAGGCGAGAAAACCTATATCGCCGCAGCGTTCCCGAGTGCTTGTGGGAAAACGAACCTCGCGATGCTCACGCCAACGATCCCCGGATGGAAAGCAGAGACGATCGGTGACGACATCGCATGGATGAAGTTTGGCGAAGATGGACGGCTCTACGCGATTAACCCAGAAGCGGGATTCTTCGGGGTCGCACCCGGCACCTCAATGGATACGAATCCGAACGCGATGCACACCCTCGCCTCTAATTCAATCTTCACGAATGCCGGACTCACAGAAGATAACGATGTCTGGTGGGAAGAGAAGAGCGAAGATGTCCCTGAAACAGTCACAAGTTGGCTCGGTGAAGCGTGGCACCCGGGGGACGAGAAGACAGCTGCACACCCGAACTCGCGCTATACAACACCAGCTTCGCAATGCCCGATTATCGATCCGAACTGGGAGAACCCGAACGGCGTACCGATTTCAGCGATCCTTTTCGGTGGACGACGTGCCACAACAGTACCGCTGGTGTTTGAGTCTTTCAACTGGGAACACGGGACCTTTATCGGTTCTATCGCTTCTTCCGAACGCACAGCGGCTGCTGCTGGAACAGTCGGTGAACTCCGGCGCGATCCGATGGCGATGCTCCCCTTCTGTGGTTATAACATGGGTGACTACTTCGCACACTGGTTGGAGATGGGTAAACGCACGGATGCCAGCAAACTCCCGAAAATTTTCTACGTCAATTGGTTCCGTAAGGATGCCGATGGCGGATGGCTCTGGCCCGGCTTCGGTGAAAATAGCCGTGTCCTGAAGTGGATCGTGGAACGTGTCTCAGGAGAAGGCGAAGCGGTTGAAACGCCGATCGGTTATGTTCCAGCACCCGGTGCGGTTGATATCAGCGGATTGGATGTAACCGACGAGCAGATGGAAGAACTCTCGAATGTTGATACCGAGGAGTGGCTTAACGAGATCGCATTGATTCGTGAGCATTATGAACGTTTCGGGGAAAGACTGCCGAAGGTACTCTCTGATGAATTGGATGCTTTAGAAGCACGTCTGCAAGAGAAGCAGTAGAATTGAATTGACTAACATTATAGGGTGAGGTTCCAACCTCGCCCTATATTTTAACCTGACGGTGGTTTATAATATCGAATCTATACCCGTGAGGACTATTGGCGGCTGTAAATTGACGTTTCTTGTGGTTTCGGGTATACTGTCTACATGCCCGATTTGTAAAGGAGGCAAAACATGGATTTGCGAGACTATTTTGACTTTATAGATGACGAAAACATCCGTATTCACGGACACCGTGTTTATGTAGACAATGTGTTGAGCAATTATCTTTGGGGTGAAGGACCTGATGAACTCCAGCAGCGCTATCCACAGATGTCAATGGAGAAAATCTACGCGACTATTCTCTACTACTTGGCGAATAAGACGGAAGTGGATGCATACATGGCTCGTGTGGAAAAAGGTAGAGAAGAAAGATATCAGGAATGGCTACAAACTGTAGCGTCAGACCCAGAATATATTGAACGGCGTGAACGCCTTCTAAAAGCGCGTGAAAAATGGACTACCGAAGGAAAAGCATCACCTTCGGAGGCAAGGGGACCGGATGCGACCACGGTTTCTACTTGATGAAGACATGGATCCCGAGGTTCGGGTCCAACTCCAGAAAAAGCACCCAGAGATAGAGGTAGTGGTAATCGGAGATCCGGGAGTACCACCGAAGTCAACGCCGGATCCTATTATCTTAGAATGGATTGCACGCAATAACTACATTCTCGTCACAAACAACCGCAGAACAATGCCTGGACACTTTAGAAATCACCTGAAAACCGGAGGATATGTACCGGGAATCCTCATCTTTCGGAAAAAGTACGCGATTCGTCCAATCCTGGAAATGTTAGAAATGATTTGGGCGGCTTCGGAGGCCGAAGAATATCGCAATAAGATAGAGTATCTTCCGTTGTAGAATCGGCAATCTGCCAGCAGTCCCGTTTTAACGTTGCTAATATAAAGGCACATCTGGAAAGCATTTCCCGAACCAAAGAGGCAAAACATGGATTTGCGAGACTATTTCGATTTTATTGATGACACCAGCATCCGCATTAAGGGGCACCGCGTTTATATTGATGAGGTATTGGAAGAGCATTTAAAGGGCAAAGCACCTGAAGAGATCTTATATTGCTTCAAAAATTTACCCTTAGAGAAAATCTATGCAACGCTCCTTTACTACGAGGTAAACAAGGTGGAAATAGACGCTTACCTACAACGGGTGAGACAATACCACGAAAAATCACGCCAAGAGTGGCAGGCAACACAAGGACCAACATTGGCAATTGTTAAAGAACGAAACCGTTTGAGAAAAGAGAGGGAACGATTGATTGCTGAAGGAAAATTCGACCCTATTTTAGATAGACCCGCATCTTAATATCTAAGTCTTTCAACGCTTCTTTTTTCTCAGTAGAACGACTTGAGGGATTACTTCCTGCTGCTGTTGAAACGGAAATTCCCGAAGCTTTCGCCCGTGTCCTTCACGAGGATGGTTCATAAATATCTAAGTCTATACCTGTGAGCAATAGGGATTTCATAAAGGAAGGAACAATTATGACGCGGCTTCTGGAAAAAGTGCTTACCGAAGTTTATAAATTACCGCCAGAAAAACAGGACACTATTGCTGCTGTGATTCTTGAAGAACTTGAAGATGAACGGTTATGGGATCAGGCGTTTGCTGAATCACAAGATGGACTTGCCCAACTTGCGCGTAAAGTCCGGGCTGATATTAAAGCCGGTCGCGTCAAAAAGATGGGAATTGATGCGTTGTGAACTCATATTTAACAGAGGATTTTCTTGAGTGCTTCCGTCAGCTGCCGCAGGATGTGAAAGAAAAAGCTCGCAAGAGTTATCGTTTTTGGAAACAAAACCCTAATCACCCAAGTTTGCAATTCAAGCGGGTACATACCAGAGAACCGATTTATGCAGTCCGAGTTGGAATAGGTTGGCGTGTTTTGGGTTTGCGAGAAGATAATGCAATGTATTGGTTCTGGATCGGCCCGCATGGTGAATATGAAAAATTGTTAGATCAACTTTAATTTTCGATGAATTAGCGGCATTAGAAGCCCGCTTACGAGAAAATTAATAAAACCAATTGTAGGAGAAGTTTGACTTTGTTCTCCTTTTAGCAGTAACCCAAGTTGCTACTAACAGATTTCGCACATTCCAGAAAGTTTTTCAGTCTCTTTCTACACCCCAGAGGGGTGGTATATCTATAGAAAATGATGTATTTACGCGATAGCACTCCAGCGGAGTGCTATGTGCATAAAAAGGTGGCTGCTTGCGTTAGCAGTAGGGGAAATAGGGAGATAGAAGTGTACATCGCACCAACTATTTTTGCAAAGAAAAACAAGAGATTTTTTTTATCATGAGGATTTTTAGATTTGCGCTAATAGTGGTTGTCCTTTTCGGGACAGTCATTTCCCAAAGTACCGCTTTTACCTACCACTGGGAAATAGATGAAACGCCGGAAGGTAGCGAAAGTGCGACTATTGTTGAGCCTATAGAAGTGACGCTGCTCGACGAGCAGATACAAGTTCCGTCTCACAGTGCGTCTTTGGCGTTGCTGCGGAAGTATTCTGTGCATCTGGGGCCTGAATGGGATCCGGGATATGCCTATAGGTTGCTTCATACCTTTGAATCCATACCTCAAGAAACAAACAACTTATACGCGGATACTCCTGGGGTGGCATCCTCCATTTGGCGGTTAAGTGACCGTCATATCCAAGATGACATTTCGGTGGAATATCGAGACGGACAGCGCATTGTCACTATTGCTGAGGCAGCATTTGTGCATGCGGAACCACTATTGGCGGAAATTGAAGGTGTGCGCGGTCGGTATTTTTCTAAACGCCTCCATCATGCAGTCGTCCGATTTGTAACCGACGATGGCGTGGACAGGTACGCACTGGAACGGATATTGCGAGACCGCTATGCAGTCAGTATAAATATCCCGGATTATGCCGAGCTCACACGGCACACAACCGGTGAACACGCTGGACGCTTTTCTGACTTCAAAAACGAGGAACTGATAGCACTCGTCTCTATGCTTGAGGAATTTCCCTCAGGCATGCTCAAAACACCCGGACTGAAATATCTTGTACGGCGTTTGGATGGAACCCCTCATCCGCTTTATCCGAGCGCGCCTGCTGTCGCGTGGCCACAGTCAGACTATATAGAGTTCATGGAGTCTGCGTTTAAGGGACAAGGACTTGACTATATCCACCGCTTGATTCTTCATGAAAAGGCGCATTTTTTATGGGAACACCTATTTGATGAGCAACTCAGACAGGATTGGATTGAACTCGGTGGTTGGTACGAAAATCCCGACGATAAAGACGGTTGGTCAACAACCAAACAAACCGAGTTTGTTTCTGCTTATGCCCACGGTGTCAATCCGAATGAAGATATGGCTGAGAGTATCAGTTTCTATATCGTGAACCCTGATAAACTTCGATCGCGATCTCCTGCCAAGTATGAATTCATCCAAAATAGAGTGATGCACGGCACACGCTATATCTCAAAAATCCGTGAAGATTTGACATTTGAAGTCTATAACCTCTATCCTGATTATGTTTATCCAGGACGGATCACACGGATTGATATACAGGTTGAAGGGGAACCTGAGGAAGATAAACTCATAACAGTAGAAATTGAAATCCATGGCGAAAGCCACTTGGATTCCGCCCAATCAGCGTATATTAGAGTTTTCAGTGAAAAAGGCACATTTTTTGATCTGGCGTGGATGGAACCGGTTGATGCGAATGGAACGCGCGTTGATTCGGGACACATTTTGCGCGGATATGCAAAACTCTCACGCTATGCAGCGAACGGTTATTGGCAACCTGACGCTATCCGAATCTGGGATGCTAATGGTAATGAGCGTCACGAATCTCAAACTGATTATGGTTGGAAACTTTATATTCATAACCCACTTGCGGATTGCGAACCTCCGGAATATGTTCCAAGCTCAATGACGCTTGCATTGTCGAAAGCGACTACATCTGATGGTAAGTCTTATCAGGTTGTTACTGCAAGTTGGCAAGTAATAGAAGAATCGGGTATAAAACACGTTTCTGCTGCTTTAAATGATGATTTGAGGGAGACACATTCAATATATAGACAATTTGAATACGGTAGTTATGATAGTGAATCAGATAGGGTAGTTGTAAACTTTAATTTTCCTGAATATATGCCAAGTGGTATTTATAGTCTCAATCGTATTTCAATGTTAGATATTGCCTTAAATGGTTCAAGCGTTTATTTTACAGATGAAACTACAGACGAACCGCCAAAAACTATTGAGATAAAAACAAGTACCCCGGACATCGAGCCACCGGTTTTGGATGTTAACAACATCACAATCAAAGCCGAACCCACCATACCAGAGGCACCAAATGGTGAAACGATAGTTGATATTACTTTTAGGATTAAAGACAACATCAGCGGCTATGAAATAAGTAGTATGCGTTTAAGAGATCCTCAGGGCGTTATGCACCATTTTTATCATTATCCGAAGGGATATGGAGGAATGTATTTTATTGGTGACCCGACGCTTTTTAAGAAATACCGACAGACAATAGTTTTACCTGTAGGCAGTGCTCCAGGCACATGGGGTTTAGCTGAGATGATTGTATTTGATAAAGCAGGCAACACTCTTCGGACAGATTTTACCGAAACCGTTCGTTTTGAAGTGAATGATGTCCCTATTTATGCCAGATCGGATGTAAATCAAGACGGAACGGTTAACATTCAAGATTTAGTGATCGTTGCGAACGCAATCGGGCATCTGGGTGCGGGGGATGGCGAACTCAACGCGGACATCAATACTGATGGTGTTGTTGACATTATAGACTTAGTACAGGTCGCTAATGCTATCGCGGAGGGATCAGCAGCTGCCCCGGCGATTCACAGCCCGACTGCTAAACAGGTTAAAACTTGGTTAGCACACGTCAAAGCATCCGACGATGGCAGCCCAGATTTTCGCCAAGCTATTAGCGTGTTAGAGGCACTTCTACGCACCGTTCTGCCAGAAACGACTGTATTGTTGGCGAACTATCCGAATCCGTTTAACCCGGAGACATGGATACCGTATCAATTAGCATCCGCCAGTGATGTGCAGATTACAATTTATGATACGAAAGGTACCGTGGTTCGCAGCTTAATGCTTGGACATCAAGTTGCAGGTTATTACACGGGCAGAAACCGTGCAGCGTATTGGGACGGTCGTAACGGTTTAGGCGAAAAAGTAGCGAGCGGTGTTTACTTCTATCAACTTCTAACGGAGGATATTTCACCCTTGCGCAAAATGGTGATTTTGAAGTAGGGCTTAAGGGGTTGCGTCTGGACGCATTGTAGGGCACTGTCTTCGTAGGATGCCGTTTATTTATATAAGGCATCAATAAAAAAGTAGACATCACAGTGCCAAATTGGGTATAATGCTTATATGGCACACTATGATATTAGCACAAAATACCTATTGCTTGAACATTCCAAAGTACTCATCGAATACTTCCTCAATAGGAAAAAATAAGGAGAAATAAATAATTGTCAAAAGAACCATGTTCAGTAAATCCGGCCGATGCGTCGGATATTATCCACCCGCGCGTGCTACCTTTCATAGGGATGCACCTCGCATGTCTCGCTATTTTCTGGGTGGATGTTCAACCGATCGACTGGATTATATGTGGCGCATTGTACGTTATCCGTATGTTTGGAATCACGGCGGGTTTTCATCGTTACTTTTCGCACCGTTCATTCAAAACAAGTCGTGGATTCCAATTCTTTTTAGCATTTCTGGGACAGAGTTCTGCACAACGTGGTGTACTCTGGTGGGCATCGAAACACCGCCATCATCATAAGTACTCTGACACGGAACAAGACGTACACTCCCCTGTGCAACATGGATTCTGGTATTCTCATGTGCTGTGGATCTTCTCTAAGCAGGGACGGACACCGGATTACAGTTTGATTAAGGATTTTCGGAAATACCCGGAACTCGTCTGGTTAGATAAATGGGAGAGACTGCCGCCATTCGTGTTAGGTGTCCTTGTTTGGGCGGTTTTCGGTTGGTCAGGATTGGTCGTGGGATTCTTCCTGAGCACAGTGCTTCTTTTTCATGGCACATTTACGATTAATTCGCTTTCACACGTGTTCGGTAAACAACCATACAACACCGGCGATAGTTCTCGTAATAATCTGTTCTTGGCGATCATTACGTTGGGCGAAGGCTGGCACAACAACCATCATCACTTTCCGAGTGCTACACCGCAAGGGTTTCATTGGTGGCAAATTGATGTTACGTATTATATTTTGAAAGCCTTGTCCATTTTTCGGGTCGTTTGGGATCTCCGCTTACCGCCGGCACATGTAATTGAAGGAACACCTAAATTATCGGTACCTATGATAGAAAAAGCAGCGGAGCAGCTCGCCGCCAGTTTTTCCGTTGAACATATCGGTAAAACTGTTTTGAAGGCGTGGAAGGATACACCGAGATTAGCTGAACTCCGAAGTCGTACCCGTATCGGTCCGTCAGCGGTTGAAGATTTTCTCAAAGAGATGGAAATCCTTGAGTTGCCTTCAATTGAGAACCTGAAACAGCGCGCCCGAAAAATGTTTATCCATATCCCGTCGTTAAATCCGGTTGTGGAACGGGCAAACCAAATTATTGTTCAGGCGGTTTCGGTATGGATACTCCAGAACGGGGTATCGACAGCATCCGTTGGTGTGTAATTGAGATTCCAGGAGCTGTATCTGAAATTGTTATCTTCATCATAAGTTTAACAACCTGCCCTATTCCGTGCAATCAAGTATAAAGTCTGCCCCTTTATGTGCAGTCTGTTCTGGAGGATGCACAAAAAATCCTATCAGTGTTGTGGTGGTAGACTGGCACGGAATTTGCTTATATTAAACGTCTAACGTCAGTCGAAAGGAGTTTTCCAGTGGAAACAAAACAGAAATATCGTGTTGCGCCACCCGGATTCACTGCAGAACAGTGGGAAACATTTAACGAAGACGGCATCATCTTTATTGAGGATGCGATCTCCGATGAAGACATTCAGACCTATATTGACGCGATAGACCGTGTCGCTGCGAGCAACCCGAAATATAAGCCCGGAGGCTACCTCGGTATGCAGAACATCGTCGAACGCGATCCGGTGTTCGCGGGGCTTATTGACCATGAACGCCATGTCGGTTATGCTTATGACTTGTTCGGTGAGCTCCTGAAGCTCCACATAAGCCAGTTTTTCCTGCGTCCACCCGGTGGTAAGCAGTATAATCAGTGGCACCCGGATGGGGCGCGTGCCCTCCCTTATGGTGTGTTTTCGCCGAAGTTACCGTTGCAAATCAAGGTCGGCTATTGGCTGACAGATTTACCGAGAGAGAAGATGGGGAACCTCGTCGTCTTACCTGGGAGCCATCGTGAGCAATACATGGACGGCTATGATACACACGAGAGCATACCGGGTGAAATGGTCGTCTGTCCGCGTAAAGGTACGATGACGGTGATGCATTCGAGCATCTGGCATCGCGTGGAACCGAACGAGAGCGATATGGTGCGTTATAATATCTTTGTTGCCTACTGCCCGTCGTGGGTCACACCTGCTGACCGTTTCCATTCGAGTCCTGAGTGGTTAGAGACGCTTAACCGCGAACAGCGTATTATCATGCGGAGTTACAGCAATGCGTATCACAACGCCAAACCGCCAGCGTCAGATTTTCCGCTCTTCCTCGAACGCGACACCGAGATTGAAGCAGACGAAGGTGCGTATCAGGCGCACGTCCACTTACATCGTCGTAAACGTATGACAATGCCTGAGAGGCTCAATCTTTTCGCGGAAAGCAATCAAAGGCAAAACGTTATTTAAGGGTTGATGTGAACAAATTTAATAAACTGCTGAGGTTGATGGCACACGCTTCCAGCTTGATGCTAATCTTAGTAGAATTTATATGTGGTGTCTGGATCTGCCTGATTCCGATAGGATTTTTCATCTATTTCAATCTCACGGCTTGGCGGACAACAGATGCGACCCTCCCCACTATAGAACGTTTGAATCAGACGCTCCATGCAACGTTTTGGGAAAACATTGTCGTGTTGGTGTTAATGATCGCGGTGCGGAATTTCATGTATTCGGCAGTCAAACATTCACGCGAAACCGAATCGGAATGATATACAGAGCTTGACCAGATGGATACCTTGCGAAGGGTGAACTGAAAAATGAAAACCTTATTCCTTAAAGACATGCGCTATCGCCAGGCACGAGTTGTGCTAACAGCACTCGGTATCACCGTGCTAATCTCGTTGATTCTGCTGTTAGGCGGCATCATGAACGGTATGCGCATCCAAGCACGGCAATATATTGAATCGACCGGTGCGGATGTCTGGATCTCTGCGGAAGGTTCCGGGGGGGCATTCATCGGATTTTCGATGGTTGTTGAGGAATATATGGCGTTTCTGAATTCAGCACAAGGGTTGACACCTGATTCAGCGTCCCCGTTGGTTTTTGCTCAAGCGCGTCCAACTGTCCGTGGGAAGTCTACCAAGGCAATCGTCGTTGGATATAAATTGGGAAAACTCGGTGGACCTAAGCACACCATTGAAGGCAGGATGTTTACGCCGAGCAACTTTGAGGACTATAGACCCGAGGACCCGGTCCCTTACGAGGTCGTTATTGATGAAAAGATGGGATTGGAAATCGGGGAACAGATTACCTTGGGGAATGAGAAAGTCAAGGTCGTTGGCAAGGCAGAGAGTCGAATGTTTGTTTTGGATACACCACTCCTGTTTATGGATGTCCGCATCGCTCAGAAAATTCTGTTTGGCAATACGCCACACGTTAATATGATGATCGCAAAAGCTGGTGTGAACCAACAACCTGTACAGGTCGCTACCGGTTTAGATAGTTTGGAAACGATTGAAGCACGTACCTTAAAACAGACACTTGACGACATCATTGCCTATTACGTTGACGAACCGATGAAGGCGGTGCAATTCTTACGGGTGATGCTCTGGGTGGCTGCAGGTATCCTCGTTGGGATGATTACTTATGTGACGATGCTTGAAAAGACGCAGGAGATCGGGGTCTTAAAAGCCGTCGGTGCTTCGGATTACTATGTGATGGGATTGCTCTTGAAACAGGTTGTTTTAATCTCTGCTGTCGGTGTAGTGCTTGGTCTGATACTGTCTTATGTGTTTGCTGTAGCGGCACCGATCTTCGTTGCGATTAATTTCATTGAATCCATCATCGTTGCGTGTATCAGTTTTATTGTGTGTTGCGGTAGCGGGTATTTGGCAGCACGGAAGGCAATTGAAGTCGATCCAATGATCGCTTTCCGAGGAGAAATATAGATGGCAGCAGTCGTAGAGGGAACCGGTTTAACGAAACGATTTGGGGCAGGCGATGCAGCCGTCGTTGCTGTTGACGCTGTCGATATCCGAATCGAAGCGGGTGAACTGGTCATGATTATGGGGGACAGTGGGTGTGGGAAAACAACACTGATTAGTCTTCTGGGTTGTATTTTAACGCCGGATGCCGGGGAACTCCGAATTGACGGTGAACCGATTGATTTGGTGAATGAAGATTTGAGCGTAATTCGTCATGAAAAGATTGGGTTTGTTTTTCAGTTGTTTCACCTTTTGCCTTACCTCACCGCGCTTGAAAACGTGATGGTTGCTATGGATATAGCAGGAACGAAGACGCTTGAAGCCGAAAACCGTGCGACAGAACTCCTTGCACAGGTAGGTTTAAGTGACCGTCTTCATCACCGTCCCGCCCAACTGTCCGGTGGCGAAAAACAGCGCGTCTCTTTTGCGCGTGCTCTCGCGAATCGTCCTAAGATCATCTTTGCCGATGAGCCGACGGCTAACCTTGATAGTCGTCAGAGCGACAACTTGATGAACTTGATCCAAGAACTCCGTCAGGAACACCAAACCACTATCGCCATTGTAACGCACCACGAGGGGTTACAAGCGAATGCCGATCGCGTCATCCAGATGAAAGATGGGAGAATCGTTACGGCATGAATAGTCTCAACCTTTTTTTTCGTTATAGGCGTGGCAGCTTTGCTGCAACAATTAGCGTTCTCATTTTGTCCTTCATCTTGCCGCCACTTACGACTGCCGAAGACAGAGCCTTAAGCGCAATAGAACAGCCGGGGTTCCTGACAAGCGGGTTGTACGGTGGTGGTTTAACCTTCATTGGTACATCTCCTTACATTCAACTTCAGGCACAGCCGGATATTCCACTCGGAAAATTCAATATTGGATTAGACCTTGTTCTCCTCTATAATCCTTACGCAACGGATGCCGACTCTCAATTTCTCGCCGAAGACGGCGAATCGTGGGATAGTCCGAGTACGTGGCTAAGGCTTATCCGCTATGTGAGTTACGGGGAGTTTTATGATCCTTTCTATTTTCGTTTTGGGGAGCTGGATTATTTGACGATCGGACACGGCTCGATTATGTCCGGTTATTCTAACTATGACCGGCGCGGATTAAGTCTCAACTTTAGGAGAGTCAACAATCGGACGGGTGTCGAAACGATGCTTAATGACTTCGGTAATCCTACAATTTTCGGTGGACGTGTGTTTCATCGACCTTTGCTGCGTTCGGAACCGGAAAATAACAATTTCTTCACACGACTTGAAATCGGAGCTACTTATCTTGCCGACATCAACCCGAATTTGCAGGAAGAAGGCGAAGACCCGTTAACTGCCTTGGGTGTGGATGTAGGATTCCCAATTATTGAGAGAAGCACGTTTCGGCTTGACTTATATAATGATTTTGCCCTGCTTCATACTTTAGTGGATACTGACGAAGTTATGCCTGAAGAACCGTTAGCACTTGAGCCGGTTACGCCTACATCTGTGACACGGTTAGAGAGCGAACCCATTGGCGGAGATACCGCAACGGAAGATGCGATGGGGTTTGTATCGGGCAACGCTATTGGGATCGGTTTTGCTTTACCAAAAGCTATCTTCAAAATCGAATACCGTATCTTGGGAGACGGATATATTCCCTCTATCTTTGATTATACATACCACAGTAGGGGCTGGGTTACCCAACCCCTACAGCCGGACCCGGATGCGCCTGAATTTTTAGGACTCGAAACAGACGTAGAAGAGAGACGCGGTTTTTATACGCAACTCTTTTTACGTCCCTCACGAAACATACAATTCTTAGGCACGTTTGAGGATTATAATATTAGCAATCCGAAACTCTATATGGCGGTCGCGGCATCTGAGTTAATCCCACGTTTCGGGTTTCGGGCACTCTATACGAAACGTGATATTGGGGAGGCAGAGGATAGAAACTTCTTTGTAGATCTGTTCAACTTAAATGAAAAGTCGGCGTTTGTTGTAGAAGTTAGTTATGAAGTCTTTCCGCCAGTTGTAACAATTGTCACCCGTGAGTATAGATTCCGCCGTGTAGAGACAGCGGAAGGGATCAGCCAGTTTGAACCGATTCATAAAACCTCGTTTATGGTAGGTGTGCGTGCAGATTTTTAGTGCTACCTCCAGCAAAGCGGAAGGCATCAATCCATCTCACGTGCTATCTCCTCGGCAACAAATTTGTTAAGGATCCTATCTCTTACATTAACTGAAATAACCTTACCTTCTCGATCCAGCAGAAACATTCTCCAAGTACTATGAACACCATACTGTTGTGCCAAGGGACCCTCATATCGCTTGCCATCAAAAATCTGTCGCCACGGCAACGGATTTTCCGCAATAAATTCGCGCAACACCGTCTCATCTACGTCAAGATTTATCCCAATAATGTCAAAGCCTTTGTGGTGATACTGCGCGTATACAGTTTCGAGTGTCTGTATCTTATCGGTATACTCCGTCGTCCAGAAGTCAAGCAAAACAACTTTACCACGGTAGTCGGCGAGTGAAATCGGTTTGCCATCCAAATCAACAGCAGACGAGAAATCCGGCAGGATTTTACCGACCCATGCCAGAGTGGGATCGGCGTTCACCCGATATGCGTGTGCAAGTTCGGAGTTGCCTAACTTTTCGTGGACATCAGCTAAGCCTCTCCACGCATTTCGGTCATCTGGATCCTGCTTTAACCGATCTTTCAACACTAACTGTAACCTCTGAAAAACGGCTTGAACTTCCGCGGTATTCCCTAAGACCTCATGAATTTCAACGAGCATCTTTGTGTTATTCCAATCGTCGGGTGTCAGTTTTAACTGTTCTTCAAAAACGTGTTGAATCTTTCCGAGTACGGCAGTCCATCGTTCCCTGAGCGGGTGGTCGTCCTCAAGCCGCTGATAAAAATCGTTAGGTGTTGATGTTACATACTCGTAATCATAACAAAACCGGTATACCCATTGTGATAGAGCAGGCTTCCCATTTTCCTGCACGTTCCGTTGGTAGGGAGATGTCGCAGTAGGGATTTGGTGTGCTTGATGCCGCTCAAAGAGTCTTTCGAGTGCAGTAACGGCTTCTTCGTGGAGATAATCGAAGCCAGCCTTTTCAAAAGCCAAGTAGCAGACTTCAACGTCGTTTGGCAGCAGGACCATCGCCTTTTCGACAACATCCCAGAAACCATCACGTGCTGGTGCCCACGGGATTTCGGCGAGTACTATAGCCGCAAATTTTGCGGCTGCTCCATTGTCGGGGTTGCTTTCCAAGACCCCTCGGGCATGCTTATACAGGTCTTCACGCAACGCCTCAGAAAAACTCCAGATGAACTCGTACCAAACAAGGTTAGGTGGGAGTGACGTTTCTCCATTAACAACGCCTGCATCAATTCTTGCCTTAAAATAGACAGCCAAAGCTGCTTGAAACTCAGGCATGCTCGCCCAGTAAGTTTGCAATTTGCTCCTGTCATTGTGGTGCAAATCCGAGAACACATCCCAGACCTCTCCGGTATCGCTTTTCATCATTTTATTTTCGGATTTTTGCGGTTCGCAAAACGATTTGTTCAAAAGAACCGGACATAAGCAGAACACAATACCTAAAAGGATTATGTGTGCACAATTGGATTTCACGGTTCTACCTCAACTTTGATCTCCTCGTCCTCAACAATCAACGGATAGGTCCTGATGCGTAGCCGTGGATCGGTTTGGCAGTCCCCCGTTTTCGTATCGTAGGCGTAGCCGTGGACTGGACACACTGCGATACCGTTCCGTATCCTGCCTCTGCCGAGTGAACCCATGGCGTGTGGACAGGTATTGTCCACAGCACAGAATGTGCCGTTCTCATTGAAGATAGCGATCCGCCTTCCGTTGACAGTGAATGCTTTTCCGCGACCTTCTCGTATCGCTGACGTTTTCGTGACCGTTGTATAATTAGACATTTTTCACTCCTTGACGCCTCCTAAAGTAATCCCTTGTACAAACTCACGTTGCATCGCGAGAAACAGAATCACAATCGGCATCAGCGATAGCAGTGTGCCTGCCATCAGCATGCCGTAGTCTTGACGGTAGATGCCGACGAGATTCGCTAATCCGATCGGCAGCGTATATTTCGCCTCATCCCGTAAAATGATGAGGGGCCAGAGATAGCCGTTCCACGAACCCAAAAAAGAATAGATTGTCAACGCCCCCAGCGCCGGTTTAATAATAGGCAGCACAATCCGGTAATAGATACCGAACTCGGAACAACCGTCAATACGAGCGGCATCAAGCAGCTCCGACGGAATCGTCACAATGAATTGACGCATCAGAAATACGCCAAATGCGCCGACCGAAAATGGGATGACAATCGCTTTGTAACTATTGAGCCACCCGATATCGTACATCAGCCCAAATAGTGGGACCAACAGCACCTGAAAAGGCACCATCATCGAAGCGAGGAGTATGCCGAAGAGTACCTTCTGTCCACGGAACCGATATTTCGCAAATGCATAACCGCCGAGCGAGCAGAAAAACAGCGTGAGCAACGTTGACGCAGTGGCGATAAAGACACTGTTGATAAAGTAACGATTGTATGGGACTGTCTTCCACAGGTTCCGGTAATTAGCGGTCAATTTATCCCATACAATTGACAGATAAGGCGGTTGATGTATCGATAATTGCAGTAACAGTTGATTTCCATTTTGTGTGTCTGATGTAGATTCGACTGCAGTATCTGTTTCCACTTGGTGCATCGTAATGTGTGAAGATTCCAATTCACCGGGAATTCCGTGCAATCGCCAGACAGCATCTTTCCATAATGCGTTCTCTAAGACAAAAGGTCGTGTCGGTTGGTACGTAATGCCACTATGGGTGTCGTTGCCAATCTCTGCCATTTGAAGGATGGATACGTTTAAAGAGAGTCGGTGATAGGAAGCATCGCCGCGGATAGGTAGCGTAATCCGTCGAATCCGATCAATCGGAATAGGTGTCGGAATTGTGGCGGTTATGTAGCGGGTATTGCTGCCGCGGAAATCGTAGGACAGACTCGCAACGGTCTGTATATCCGTAGATGGACGAATGCGCGCTCCTGTATCCGATGTGACCTTCCACGGTACGTCTTCAATTGGTGTACGGTTGAAATCGAGGTCTTCAATCTGCAGCGTTCCAATTGCAACTTCTCGATACACCGAACTCCAGATGGTATCGACCATCTCTGGAATGACAGCGTTTTGTACTTGATTAACGATAGATGCCGTTGTTTCACGCCATATTTCCTCTGGTAAACTTGCTGCTAATTGTTGCCACAATCCCTCTATTATTTCCGCCTGTAATTCTTCGGAGGAGACATAATTGGAAAGTTGTGCGTTTGCTGCGATGTGTGCTTCCGCTTTCGTCCAGATTGCCTGCGTGAGTTCAGGTTGTAGTGCTGTCCACACCGTTTCATCTACCGTTGCAGGCTTTTCAATTTTCGGGTATGCATCTTTGACAACATAAGGTGACGCTGTGACGCGCGGTGGAAGACTCGGAAGCCAGCGAATCGGGACAGCGAAAATCTCGTTCGCGGTTTTAAAAGAGGAAGTCAACAACCACAACAGAGGTATCATTGTACAGAAGGCTGCGGCGACTAAGAGAAGGTACCCGGTACTTCTAAAGATTTTTGTTTTAACAGGTTGGCCTTTACGACTCTGATTCATTGCTATAATCCTAATTCAGACAATTCCACTGCGCGTGCGCGTTGGATGTCATCCTGATATTTGAAGACACATCCGAGGGTTTCAGCGACGACATCCGCATCGAGTTGCCCCTTACCGAGCGCGATGAGTGCCAGTGCCCAATCCAACGTTTCTGCGACTCCCGGTTTCTTATAGTAGTCGCCTTGCCGCCAGAGCTGCATAATCTGACATAACTGCTGTGCGAGGTGTTCATCAATCTGCGGCAATTTCGTTTGAACGATTGCCAACTCCTTTTCGATCGTCGGGTAATCGATCCACTGATAGAGACAACGCCGTTTAAGTGCTTCATGTACTTCTCGTGTTCGGTTGGAGGTCAGCACGACATACGGGATATGTTTCGCTCGGATTGTGCCGATTTCAGGGATGGTAATCTGGAAATCGGATAAAATTTCGAGCAGAAACGCCTCGAATTCGCTATCGCTACGGTCAACCTCGTCAATGAGTAAAACGGGCGGCACATCACCGTCGCTCTGGATAGCTTCTAATAACGGACGTTTCAGTAGGAATGTCTCACTAAAGAGGTCCGTGCCGATGTCTTCTTTATCGCGTCCACGCGCCTCATCAATACGGAGTTGCAAGATTTGACGTGTGTAGTTCCACTCATAGAGTGCGCTGTTTGCATCCAACCCTTCATAGCACTGTAACCGGATGAGTTTCGCGCCTGTGGCATCCGCGAGCACTTTAGCAACTTCAGTTTTTCCGACACCGGGTTCACCTTCAAGGAAGATCGGTTTTTTGAGGTGATGTGCAAGATAGAGGGTTGTCGCTAACCCTTTATCTGCGATATACGTGTGCTTTTCACATACAGATTGAACATTTTCAATAGATTTGAACATTTTAAATAATTGGCCTTTGCTTCAAAGAAACACCCAATCAAAAACCCCTCCACTTCGTTTCGGGCAGGTTTCCGATCCGTTCCAACGCATTAGAAGTTTGTATGTAAGGTTAAAAAACTGCCATACGCTGCGCTCACATTTTGAGTCGTTGATATTATTCAAACAAGTTTTCCACGTGACAGGTAAACCCTGGCACAACATCTTCACCTGTTAATGTGGCTTCGCGTGTAAGGGTCTCAATGTTGTTTTCGGAACGATACACTGTCACCGCTTTGGCGACAGGATCAAGTACCCAGACGAGGCGGGTCCCTGCCTCCAGATAATCCAACGCCTTCCGGGTAACACGCAAATGGGCATCTGTCGGAGAGACCACTTCAATCGCCAGATCGGGCGGTATCGGGAACGTCTTATCTTCGTCAACATCCAAGTGATCGGTTAAAACGAAAGCTACATCCGGCTTCATCATGCGGTCGCCAACCTGAAATATCGTTTCTGCGGTGTACAATTCCCCCAACCCGTTTTCGTAGACATGTGAGGACAGATGCCATATAACCTTTGCACTGATCTTACCGTGTCTTCTCGTCGCTGGTGACATCGGTATTAATTCTCCTTTCGCGTATTCATATCCGGGGACATCGTTCTCAAGAAATTCTTCCGGTGTCATCGTCGTCGGAATCGGCAGTTGCCTTTCTGGTGGTGACTTCAGGACTAATTTGCCCTCAATAAATTCATATCCGGGGACATCGTTCTCAAGAAATTCTTCCAACGTCAGGGGGGGCGGTATTGATTCGGGAATTTCTGGTGCGTCTTTGCGAGGCTCTTTCATTTTATGTCTCCTTTAGCGCGCGTTCATAGTCTTCACGGTAATCAATATCCCTAAGCACTCGGTCTGTATCGACTGTAACGTAATGAATATCGTCACTATATTTTTTTAAGAGGGTCCGAACACCGTCGCTCTCAGTATCCAGAGCAAGTATATCCGATGCATATTTTTGATCGAAGATAACCGGATGACCGCGCTTGTAATTATAACTCGGTACGGCAATCCGTTTTTCTGTCTGCTGGTATGCCTCTATAACCTGATTGATTAGGTTGGGTGTAATGAACGGCTGATCCACGAGCATCAGTGCAAACGCGTCGCTCTCTTTGCATGCACGGATACCTGTCTGTGCGGAGGTCAACATACCTTCATGGTAATCCGGGTTAAAGACGGTTTTGAGTGGACGCGTGCCCAATTGCTTTTCAATTTCCGCTGCGCGGTGCCCGACGACAACGATGACCTCATCGAATTTGGCATCGAGCATATTGTCCACTGCGGTTTCAACAATAGTGTTATCCCCAAAAGGAAGAAGCTGCTTCGGTTCCCCCATCCGAGTGGAGAGTCCGGCTGCGAGGAGTATCCCCGATATGCTTTTTGGATATGCACTGGCAAGTGGCGTGCTACACATGGTTTAATACCGAATGCCGAAAGTCTTATATTCCCCGGTGAAAGGGCGCTCTTCAACGTTAAGAAAATCTACTCTCGCAAAGCGCGGTCCCTTCTTCAAAAAAGCCACTAACGCATCCAACTGCGATTTGTCACCCTCAGCGACGACTTCGACCTGCCCATTTGGTAGATTCTTAGCATATCCATTAATGCCAAGCTGCTTAGCATTCATCTGTGTGAAATTGCGGAATCCTACACCTTGTACTTTTCCACTAATTAGCACAAACAGTTGCATTTTTCGGTTAACCTCAATTGTAAGTGTGACAGGTGTCCCAAGTTTTGGCATCAAGGCATCGTTCTTTTTATAGATGTTTTCCTGCTCTGATTCAGGAAGCGGGTTTTGAAAAAGAGCACTTGCATCAAATCGCCGCAAAGCGACAAGGTCATTACTCATAAATGCCTGTGGCATCATGGCATCTTCATCATCGCTGTCCAAATCTGCTACGATCCTTGAGCCGGAATAGATCCAAGCGACGTGCGACATGTTTTTTTTGGTTTTTACATTGAAAACGAGTTCTTCGGCACGAACTTTTTTTGTTTCGTCGCCGTCTTTCCATTCAGCATAAATAAGGAACTCTGTCCCTGTGGGTGGGGTCGGTTCATCTTTCTCTTCGTCGTAACCCGGAGGTGTTCCAGTCTTAACACCGAGTTTATCAAGCGCGTCGTAAATTTCTTTTGCGGTCGCCTCGACGACGATAATACTCTCGTATTCTTTCCCATTGCGTCCACAAACAAGGTACTCAACGGCACCCTTTAGGTGTTCATCGTATTCACCGAGCGCTTCAGATATTTTACCCTTTAGGACGAGTTTTTGCGCCTTCTCTTCGACTTGAAGGTGTCCGTCTGCCCATCCAATATTTGACAATGCTATGAGAAACACACCGATACAGATTATCATTCCTATTTGCCAAACGTTGATTTTTACTTTTTTCATCAGATAACTCCTTTTTTGTATTTATGATATTTGTGGAATGGGCAGAATTCGCAACTGCCACAAGCGTCTCTTAACTGATAGCCTATAACTCTTAAAAAGTATACCGCAATCCGTTAAATATTTCCACATCATGTTTGCGTATGCCAGTTGGCGGTTCGTTATCGTATCGGAAATTCACCCGTAGCGGAAACGCTAACTTCGTTGTCAACTGGAATGTGAGGCTGCCTTCAAAAAGGATACGGTAATCTTGGAAACGTCGTAGATGAACCTGATAGTAGCCGGTCGCGCTGGTTGTGATGTGTTCCGCCAACCGACCTGTCCAGTTGATGTAGTTCGTCGAGCGAATGATATGGCTGGTCATCACGCCTTCCGTTTTGTCATTGATACGTTCATGTTCCCACATCGCACCGATACCGAGATAGATATTAAATTTTGGACTTGACGGATATAAATCGAAGCGAATCCCACCGCCTGCTAAATTCCGGTCGCTTAGACGGATAGATTCATTGAACTGTTTTTGCGTGAAGGATTCGAGCAGAAGGTGTGAGGTTAAACGTCTGATGATACGCGCATGCGCCATGCCTTTGTTGATAAAGAATGCACCACTCCTTCGACCGTATTGGAGGCTTCCGAAAACGAAACCGTGATACCTTGTTGAGAGATAGTCAGATCGGAAGCGTCCGCGTGTTGTCAGCAGGTCTGTGTTGCCCGTGCGGTACGTTAAATCTAAGGCGATACTGTTATACCAGCCGGGATCTAATTGCATCTGTTTCAGCGTCTCACCGGTGAAGATATTCACCTGTGCCGCGAGCGGAAGACAAAAGCCAAAAAGTAGGGCCAGGCAAATCACCGCAATTTGTCCGTATCTGTACCGATCTGGATGGCTTGCTGGAAAAGGTATTGAACAAAATTGTTTTGTGATGGTAAAATCCCCAAAAGAGAGATAAAACATAACAACCCATCCGATAGAAAGGCTAACAATGCAAAGAATCCTGATAGACACTGATCCGGGTGTAGATGACGCTTTTGCTATATTCCTCGCAATGCGGTCGCCTGAATTACAGATAGAGGCGATAACGACCGTCTGTGGGAATGTCCGGGTCGCGCAGGCAACACAAAACCTACTCACAATTCTTGGCGTGCTGGATTTGGCCGAATGTCCCACGCTCGCGCAAGGCGAGGCGGAACCGCTTGTCAAACCGCTCGTAACGGCAGTGCACGTCCACGGTGAAGATGGATTGGGGAATACCAGCCAACTACGTTCTGCTGACGGTCAGCTGCTATACACACCCGCGAATATAGAGATGTCGTCCCTCTCAGGCGTTGATCTCATTCTTGAGATGGCAGCGCGTTATCCAGATGAACTCATAATTGTAACCCTCGGTCCATTGACGAATATCGCAAAGGCGATCCGCAAGGATGCCTCAAAAATGCGACGACTTCAGAAGATCGTCGTGATGGGTGGCGTGTTTGAAGAATACGGTAACGTCACAACAACTGCAGAATTCAACATCTTCGTCGATCCACATGCAGCACAAGAAGTTTTCGATTTCGGTGTGCCGATCCATATTGCACCGCTCGATGCAACCCATCAAGTTATCCTAACAGGCGAGCGGTTACATGCCGAAATTGGTAAACGAGAGGATAATATCTCCAGTTTTCTCATGGACGCAACAAAATTATGCATGGAATTCTATCGTCAATACGTCGGTTTTTGGGGGTTCCATATCCACGACGCACTCCCGATCGGTGTGCTGACACATCCTGAACACTTTCAGAGTGTTGACGCTTACGTACAGGTCGAAACCGTCGGCACTTTGACAAATGGCATGACTGTTGCCGATCTACGTCCTGAACGTCGTCCTCCGAACCTGAACGCACAGGTATGTATAAAAGTAGCCGCTGAAGCGTTTTTGGATCATTTTTTTCACCGACTCCACTGAACTCACGCCTCAATGGGTGCTCTCGGAAATTTGTAGTTCGACGCGAAGGTGTTGTTTTCAAATACGACGTTTCGATTCGCCTGACCGCGGATGGACACTGCTTTCCCGTCGGTATAGAAACGATTGTTACAGAAGCGGATGTTACGAACTCCATCACTTGAACAGTCAACAGCAGCAGGATTTCCATCTGCGGATTGTGTCATATAGACCGTATTTCCATAAAACGTTGTCCCTGTGATACCGTCGCTCGCGCCGGTAGACCAGAGATGGATGCCGCCATACCTATTTCGTCTACCGTCATTCACGCTCAGATTATTACGGATGACATTGCCGTAAAACGGGCGCGCACCCTCGAATTGTGCCAATAGGTATCCAGCACCATCATTATTGTGGGAATAGTTGTACTGAACAACTGAATTCGTTACACCGCCGTCCAGATCGAACCCGCCGCCGTCTTTACTGCTCCCTGTGCAATTGTGGTGTGACTCGTTGAACTGGATCACAACACGGTTAGAGTCCCACGTCCATATCCCGACGGGACCGCCGCCTTCGTAATCGTTCAATTTGCCGTTTTCATAAGCACGACAATGCGCAATTAGTGCGCCATCTACTTGTGCAAGGACAATACCGTTCCCTGAATGACTGCCCTTACCAGCGATACCGGCGTTCCTATAAGCACTACAGTTGCCGATGTAGAAATCGGCGTGTGCGTAACCGTTTCGTTCTGGATTCCAAGCTCCTATACAACGGATACCGGCATCACCGTTGCCGTGGCTTGTCGTGTTCGTAATCCTGACATGACGAAACCCGCTCCAACTGTTATCAATCGGTTGTGCTGTGAAATTGACGCCGGCATCCTTGAATCCGCTGACATCCACCCGATGAATCCGAATATCTGATAACTTGGTATCTCCGGGTAAGGTATTAATGAACGAGATACCGGAACCGGTATTCTTTGATGCGCCAGCACCGACAAAATTGAGATTAACGAGATGAACGCCACCCCTGTTTTTTCCTATGAAACCGGTGCCAGAACCCGCGTCAATCGTCGCTTTACCCGATCCATAAGACCCAATTTTTACAACACGTGCTTCGTCTGTCTGATTCTGTTTAACCTTCGCCAAGCAGAGATTTCCGACGAAGGTATGATCGGCTTTAAACCAGACCGAATCACCCGGTAGCAGCTGCGTCTTGTTCACCTGTTCGATGCTTCGCCAAGGCTGTTTTTCAGATAAACCGCTGTTTGAATCGTCACCGAGTAGACTGACATAATAATTCATGTAACCTCTGTGCAGGCGAGGTTTGAAACCTCGCCTGCAGTGCTGATCAGATCGATTAAAATATATCTATCCCACCGAGCGGGTGATTCGGGATATAGCGGAGGTCATTGTAAGGATCGCGCTGAAGCATCATCGGTACCTCTAACTTCGGTAGCTTCAGTTCTACCAATTTAACGCGTTGATCGGGGGTCAGTTCTGCTGCGACCTCCTCAATGATGTCCTTAATTTCGTTGAGGAAGATCTCGCGTTGTCTGAGAAATTTTCGTGCCTCCTCACGAAATACATAGAGTTCGCGCCGCGATCGCGTGTCCCTAAACCTGTCTTCGTATCGACTGTAAGCACGTTGTGTGATGCCTGCCCGGTACACTTGATAGTCTGCCTCTAACTGTTTTTTCTCGAAATCGTAATCCTCTACAATATCGCGGATAAGTTTCAACTTCGGGTGAATCGTCTGCTGCTGTGCAGGCGTGAGCTGCAATGCCTCGGAACTTTTGGAAACATCAATCAGCTTGAGTCCACCGCAAGCCTGTAGGAAGCCACAGAGGGTTAGAATGAGTAGCGTCCGCATGTTTCCCATGATAAGTCTCCTTGTCGGTTTACTAATTGGTTAACCTGTTAGGTCGTATAATTCACCGTACTTTGTGCGTAGGTATGTCATGTATGGCTGAATAGACAACGGGGTACCGGTTGCGCGTTCAACAATTTCGGGTGCCGTATATTTCGACCCGTGCTGATAAAGGTTTTCCCTTAACCAATTGTGGAGTGTTTGGAATTCACCGTTTTCGATTTCGGAGGGAACTTCGGGGTGCGCATCGGTGGCAGCTGCGAAGAATTGCGCGCCTAAGATGTTGCCTAAGGTGTATCCTTGAAACGAGCCGCCAATCAACCCAAAATACCAGTGTACATCTTGTAGGACACCGTCTTTGTCGTCAGGTGGCACGATCCCGAAATCGGCTTCAAACCTCTCACGCCACGCATTCGGAAGGTCTTTAATCTCTAATTCGCCTTCTAAGAGTGCGAGTTCAAAGTCGAAACGCAACATAACGTGTAGGTTGTATGTCACCTCATCAGCGTTTGTACGGATGAGGGAACGTTCAACTTTATTTATCGCTCGGTAAAATGTGTCTATCGGGACATCGCCGAGTTGTTCGGGGAATACACTTTGGAGCTGTGGATAATAGTGATTCCAAAACCTTCGACTTCTACCGACAATATTTTCCCAGAGTCTTGATTGACTTTCGTGGACACCGGAGGACGTGCCGCGAGCGAGAGGTGTGCCTTCAAACTCCATGCGGATGCCTTGTTCATAGAGTGCGTGTCCGGTCTCGTGTAGTGTGCTGAACAATGCATCGCCGAGGAAATTTTCTTTTGTCCGAGTTGTGATCCGGACATCACCGAGTGAGAATTTCGTCATAAACGGGTGGTGTGTCTTATCCTGTCGTCCCCGGTTCAGATCGTATCCGAATTGCTGAGAGACTTCTAAACCGAACGCGAGTTGTTTCTCCTCTGGAAAGTATTGGTGCAAACATGAGTCGTCGGCTGGTTCCTGTGATGTGATAGCGGAAACGAGCGGCACAAGTTCTGCGCGAAGTTCAGCGAAGACGCGTTTAACGTCGGCTGCTTTCATCCCGTAATCCCTCGGTTCAATAAGCGGATCCGCGATATGGTCATATCCCGGAAAGAAGTTCGCGGACTGTCGGCTATATTCCAATGTTTTTTCTAAATACGGACGGACCCGTTCAAAGTCGTTGGCGGGACGTGCCTCAGTCCACACCTGATACGATTCGGAAGTGTGGTTGGTGACTTCTGCGGTGAATTCTGCGGGTACTTTAATAGCACGTTCATATCTCCGCCGTGTGAGACGAAGCAGGCTGGCTTCATCGGAGTCGTAGGGGAGGCTCTTTTGGTAGGGTTCGAGCGCATCGAGCAATTTGCCGATGGCGGGATCTGTAAATTTCTCGTGTGACAATCGTCCGAGCGTCGCCATTTGGCGCGCCCGGGCAGCGGCACCGCCGGGGGGCATGTAAGTGGACTGATCCCAGTGAAGCAGTCCAGCGGCGGACCATATATCATTCACTTCAAGCAGACGGGTTTTGAGTTCTTGAAACTTGGTTTCCACAATCTTACTCCTCATGGTTAACGGAATGTTCACTCGTGTTGCAGTTGTTTAGGACTTACGCAAACTGAGCAAATATCGGACAATTGGACGCAAACAAACGGTATTTTCCATATTTAAAACCCCCTAAATCCCCCTTATCAGGGGACTTTAAGAAGTCGTGCGTAAAATCTATTTTTGTATGCTTACCATACGATATTGGTCCTTTCTAATTTATTACATTTGGGCTTAAAAATCAAATCAATTTTGGCATTGCACCAGCTTAGGGCTTACGCAACCCCTTGCAGGCGGGGTTTCAAACCCCGCCTGCAGTGCATATTGTTAGAATTTGATAAAAAATGCGTAAGTTCTACTTATATGAAGATGGTACTTTCTAACATCATATACTGCCTAAGCGTAAGTTAGAAAAAAAATCGAATTTGTCTTATTTTCGTAACAATTGCGTGTTATAATTTAGGGCATAATCCGGCAAACAGGGTAGATTAATGAAAAAAATCGCTATTCTATGTTTTTTAGAAGTTTTGGTATGCGTCTGTGTTATTATAGGTTGCTCGCCGACAGACAGTAATAACAGCACTAACGTTCCGAACAAAGACAGGGTACACGTCACCATAAAAAATAAAGGGTCTGATACGATAGTGAATTTGGCACAGGCGTGGGCAGAAAAGTACACCGATGTTAGCAGTACTGTATCGGTCGAAGTATCAGGGGGTGGTTCGGGGACAGGCGTTGCTGCGCTTATCAACGGCACCGTAGATATTGCGAACTGTAGCCGTCAAATCAAACCGAAAGAGTTAGAACAAGCGACACAGAACACCGGTAAAGCACCGCAAGAGTTTATTGTCGGATATGATGCGCTTGCGGTTTACGTTCATCCCGCTACACCGATAGATAAAATCACGATCCCGCAACTCGCGGAGATTTATGGCGAGGACGGCACAATAACGCAGTGGAGCCACCTCGGCATCGAAAATAGTGCGTGTCCGAGCGATAGAATTATCCGTATCAGTCGGCAATCTAATTCCGGTACTTACTTCTATTTTCGCGAAGCGCTGCTCGGCAAAACGCGCGACTTTGAACTCGGTTCTTTGGATTTACACGGTTCTAAAGACGTGGTAGAAGTTATTGAGCGAACCCCGTGTGCTATCGGTTATAGTGGTATGGGATATGCGACTTCACATGTGAAAATGTTAGAAGTGGCAACCGCACCCGGCGAACCGTATTACGCGCCGAATCTCGAGAATGTTCTCGCCAAAACCTATCCCATCGCGCGTCCGTTGTATATGTATTCCCTCGGTGAACCGACTGGCAAAATCAAAGCGTACCTCGACTGGATTCTGTCCGCAGAAGGTCAAAAAATTGTTGAGCAACTCGGTTTCGTCCCGTTAGAAAGCAACTAAAAGTATGAATATCCTACGAAAAAAAAGTACTGCGAATCTGCCGTTTTCCGAAACCGTAATAGAACTATTCATCCGCCTCTGCGGTTTTAGTTGTATCATCTTTGTCTTCGGTATCTTCTTTTTTGTGTTTCGGGAGGGGGCAGGTTTCCTTTTTAACGGCTTAGATATAGGACAGTTCCTGACAAGTCCTGAGTGGTATCCGACCTCGCTGAAAAATAAAAGATATGGCACCTTCGCCTTGATTTTGGGGACCTTTAGCGTAACTGCCTTAGCGATGTGTATTGCTGTTCCGTTTGGACTCGGCGCAGCGATCTTCGTTTCGGAGTTTTGCAGTCCGAAACTCAGAGAAACATTTAAAATCGTCATCGAACTGCTCGCCGCCATCCCCTCCGTTGTCTGGGGATTCATCGGCTTGACTCTGATGAATCAGTTGATCATTCAGGTGTTCAACGCCCCCATCGGTTTAACGATGCTTAACGGCGGAATTATGTTAGCGTTGATGAGTGTGCCTATCATTGTATCTATTGCTGAGGATGCGCTGAAGGCTGTGCCTGATTCCTACCGTGAAGCGGCGGAGGCGCTCGGCGCAACTCGGTGGCAGGTGATCTACCGTGTCCTTCTACCCGCTGCAAAAAACGGACTCTTAGCGGCTGTGCTACTCGGTGCCGCACGTTCCATCGGTGAAACGATGGCTGTCCTTATGGCGACAGGACACTCGGTTAACATTCCATCAGGACCGCTGTCTTGGATCCGCACATTGACAGCGACAATTGCTGCGGAATTGGGTGAAGTCGCAAGAGGCGACGAACACTATCAAGTACTCTTTGTCATCGGTATCTTACTCTTTACCATCACATTTGTAGTGAACCTCATCGCTGATTTGGTCATCAAAGGGATCCGCCAAGAATAACAACAAGGAAAAATTAAAAAATGTTTACGGAAACACCGATTGATCGACGAAAACGGTTAACAGAAAACGTGATGCGGATTTTTCTCCTTGTTGTAACGAGTGTGATGATTATCCCGCTGCTCTTCATTATCGGCTATCTACTTTACAAAGCGATCCCTGTACTCTCATTTGAGTTCTTGTTTTCAAATCCGAGAGACAACATGCGCGCGGGTGGCATTTGGGCACCATTTTTAGGTACAATTTATTTGGTAGTCGTCTCACTGTTAGTATCTGCGCCGATAGGTGTTTTCGCGGCGGTATATCTCAACGAATATGCGCGTGAGAATTGGTTTACACGGATTACAAACTTGGCGGTGGTCAATCTTGCTGGTGTCCCGAGTATCGTCCACGCGTTGTTCGGTGTCGGCGCGTTTGTGCTTTTCGCTGGCTTAGGCGAATCGATTTTAGCGGCATCGCTTACATTGGCGATCATGACGCTTCCGGTTATCATTGCCAGTACGACAGAGGCATTGAAGGCGGTACCGATGTCGTTCCGTGAGGCGTGTTGGAATCTCGGTGCCACGCGATGGCAGACGATCCGCCGGATCGTTATCCCGAACTCAATCAGCGGTATTTTGACGGGTGTGATTTTACAAGTGTCGCGCGCAGCAGGCGAAACAGCACCAATTATGTTTACCGGCGCAGTTTTTTACAAAACTATTGCAGAAGGTAACCTTTTTGCCTATAATATAACAGAACAGTGTATGGCACTCTCTCTACACTTGTTTACGATTTCGACACAGGTTCCAGATGTTACAGAGGGTACACCCCACGGGACCGCGGTAGTGCTTGTAGGCAGTGTGTTACTCGTCAACGCAGCAGCGATTGTACTTCGGGTCTACCTCCGAACCCGGAAGAAGTGGTAGGAACAAAATTTTTGATCGCGACTCCCTATAGCGTTGACCTGATCCACCAATCGCTGCACGCTATAGGAAGGAGCGTTCATGGATAGGAAAGAAAAATTACGTACAATTGTTGAAGGCAGTGTATTTACGGGGATCATCCAGTTTCTGATTCTTGTTTCTGCGATCGTTTTTCTCATTGAATCGGATAGAGAACAATTGGAAGCCGACCCTTACAAAACGCACTTTGTTGTATTAGATATAGTCTTTCTGGTACTATTTTCGATTGAATACATCTTGCGGGTTTATATCGAACCGAGGAAACGTGATTTCATTTTTAGTTTCTACGGCATCGTTGATTTCGTCGCTATTGTACCGTCTCTGTTTATCGTACCGGGGTTTCGCGTGCTTCGGGTGCTCCGGTTCTTGCGGGTCTTCAGGCTCTTCAAGGCGACGCGGTTTATCTTGGCGGTGGATCGGATGACAGCGGCACTCCGTCAAATCTATCAAGAGATCGTAGCACTCGTGATTTTATCGTTGATGCTGGTCTATCTCTCTGCATGTGGGATTCACTTTTTTGAAAGAAATGTCCAGCCTGAAAAATTCGGCTCTATCCTTGACTCCATGTGGTGGGCGGTTGTCACATTAACCACAGTCGGTTATGGGGATGCCTTTCCGGTAACAGCAGGTGGAAAAGTTTTTACAGCATTTGTTACGCTTATTGGCGTAGGATTAATAGCCATTCCATCTGGGTTATTAGCATCGGCTTTGACAGAAGCGCGTGTTGAAAGCGAGCAAATAGAAGCAGATGAGGCAGAAAATGAAAAATAAAATTGAAATTTCTGGATTAGAGGTGCGCTACGGAGATAAACCTGCGCTGAACAGGGTCTCTTTCGATATTCATGAGAATGAAATTCTCGGTATCATCGGTCCGGCACAGTCCGGTAAAACAACGCTCCTGAAGGTTATTAACAGAACCCTGGAGTTCGTACCGGAGGCATCAATGGCTGGCACCGTCAAATTGGACGGAGTAGACATTAGTACGATCGGTGATGTTTACGGTTTACGACGGCGTATCGGCATGGTTTTACCCTTACCGGTAGGTCTACCGCTTTCTATATATGACAACGTCGCTTTTGCACCCCGGGCAGCCGGTCTACGTTCAAAATCTCAATTGGATGAACTCGTTGAACGCTGCCTACAGCAAGCCGCACTGTGGGATGAAGTGGAAGACCGTTTGGACACCCTCGGTACGAAGTTATCGGGTGGTCAACAACAGCGTTTAACGATTGCGCGTGCCCTTTCACATGAACCAGAAATTCTCTGTCTTGACGAATTTTCGATTGCGATTGATCCGGTTACGACGATGCGGATTGAGGAAGTGCTCAAAACTTTACAGAAAGAGATGACAATCCTACTCGTCACAAATTTGGTGCAGCAGGCGAAACGATTGGCGACCCGCACCGCGTTTTTTCTCAACGGTGATCTTATTGAGATTGATTCAACAGATGTAATTTTTTCGGATACACCAACACAACAAGCCACTTATGATTACGTCAATGGCACTTTTGGATAGAAAATGAATTATAGTATTGAAGCTGAGAATCTTAACCTCTGGTATGGTGATTTTCAGGCACTTATTGATGTGAACGTTAAAATACCGCACGGTCAGGTCACCTCGCTTATTGGTCCTTCTGGCTGCGGGAAATCGACGCTGCTTCGCTGTTTTAATCGTGTTAATGAACGCTACGGCAACGTTACGACAGAAGGGAAGATAGAGGTCTTAGGAAAAAATATCTATGATTCGGATGTCTCCTTGCCGGAACTGAGAAAAGCGGTCGGTATGGTGTTCCAGAGACCGAATCCGTTGCCGATTTCGGTTTACGAAAATGTCTTGTTCGGATTACGGATCCATTCGCCGATGCGGAGTATCACGAGAACAGATGCAGACGAGATTGTTGAAGAGGCACTCACATCTGTCTTTCTCTGGCAAGATCTGAAGGATAGATTGAAGACACGGGCGACATCGCTGCAGCTCGAACAACAACAAAAGTTGTGTATCGCACGACTGTTACCGCTTAAGCCGAAGATCATCCTGATGGACGAACCTTGCTCCGCTTTGGATGCGAAAGGCACGCGGGCAGTCGAAGAACTGATGGAAGTGCTTACGGGGACATATACATTCATCATTGTGACACATAACATGGCACAAGCCCGACGTGTTAGTAAAGAGTGTATCTTCATGTTCCTCGGCGAACTTATCGAACATAGAGAGACACAGGCACTCTTTACAGACCCGCAACACGAAAAAACTTCTGATTATGTCCACATGCGATATGGATAGGTGGAATTTTTAAGGGCGTTTTGGCGTAAGACCGACGCGTAGCATTAGAAACGTCGTTAGTCCCGTTAAATGATAGAATGAACTCTTGCAAAAATTCTTCACGCTATGAATGCCATAATGACTTGCGCGCTGCGAAAACAGAAACTCGTTTCGCAGTGTATCACTTTTATTATCCTTGGAATCGTGGGCATTCCTATTTGGAATGTGCTTCAGAAAACGCATGCTGCCGACACCGAGGCAGCGTCAGCAACGCCTCTAAACACGTTCTCCCCGCTGCTTGACGATCTCTATACTGTGCTCTCGATAAGTTTTGTGGCAATTCTGTTCGGAATTGCGTGTGCATTCTACCTACAAGAATGGCTTCCACAGACCAATTGGATCCGGCGTTTTATTGAAAGTGTCGTCGCTATTTTGGGTGGTGTCCCTTCCATTTTCTATGGGATCTTGGCAACTGGCGTTTTCTTTAGTTATGCTGGCACACTGAAAACTGTTGGCGTTGTCCGCGTACCTCAGGATACAGCGGACGTGTCGGCGTTGGAACCGTTGTCTTTTCAGCAGGATGCGCCGGTATTTTATATTCTGGTGTTAACGTTTCTATTGATGGTAACGCCGCTAACAATCAAAACGACGCAAGCCGCACTTCGCTCAGTGGCAACACCGATCCGTGAGGCTGCTTACGCACTCGGGGCAAGCCACTGGCAAGTACTCAAGAAGCAGGTCATACCGATCGTATTCACGCGGATACTGGCAACCGGATGCCGGGCAATGTCGAGCGCACTCGCAACTGTGGCATTAATTTTCGGTATTTACGTATGGCAATACACAAACGGTCCCGGAGAGATGGTCAATAGATTCATACTATTTCTAAGTAGCGCACTGTTTCTTAGCATCTTTTCCAGTGTCCTTATAAAGTTGTACGCTTCCACATCCGCTGATCCAACGAGCCCGACCAGATAAGTGGAGACGCGAGTTCCAATTGCCTCGCGACACAGAGATGCAAACTGAAAACGTGCAGTCTATATTGAGTGTTCAAAATCTAAGTATTTGGTATGGCGACAAACATGTCCTAAGGGACCTCTCTTTCGAGGTTAAACAGAGGCAGGTAACTGCATTCATTGGGCCTACAAATAGTGGTAAAAGTACCCTTGTGCGGTGTATCAACCGATTAAACGACTTTACGCCAAGTTTCAGGTCCACCGGTGATATTTTATTTAGGGGTGTCGCCATGGGTGCAGCATCGGACGTAACCGCGCTTCGCAAACAGATTGGAATGGTCTTCCGAAAACCGATACCCTTTCGCGGTTCAATCTATGAAAATGTCGCTTATGGTGCTCAGGTTTCAGGAGTCAACGAATCTACACACCTTGATACAATCGTTGAAGAAAATCTCAGAAAGACTGGACTCTGGAGTGAAGTCGAGAACATTTTAGATGAAACACCGGAACAACTCTCTATCGGACAGCAGCAGCTTCTCTGTATCGCACGTGCTTTAGCCGTTGACCCTGAAATCTTGATATTTGATGAACCGTGTGGCGAACTTGACCCTATAGAGACTGTTAAGATTGAGACCCTTGTGCGTGAACTGACAAACGATTACACACTTATTTTCGCGACGAACAAGAGACGACAAGCCGCTCGTGTCTCTGATGTCGCTGGATTCCTTTATTGTGGTGAGTTAGTGGAGTTTGGGGCAACAGAAAAAATTTTTACAAATCCGCAGGACAACAGAACGGAACAGTACGTAACAGGCAGATTAGGCTAATATGTTACAAGCCGAAATTAAAACCCTTCAGTATAAACTCTTGGAAATGGGCGGTCTCGCTGAACAGATGCTACGCCAAGCGGTTGAATCTGTGCTAACACGAGATGAGACGTTAGCGCGTATCGTCATTGATACGGATGACAAGATTGACGAATTTGAAAACGAGATTGAAACCTTGTGTATCCAACTCATCGCGCTCCATCAACCTGTCGCGTTTGAACTCCGATTTTTGACGATGGCACTGAAAATCTCTCGAAATATTGAGAGACTCGCTGATAAAAGCGTTGCGATCGCGAAACGGAGTCTTGAGCTGCTGCAATATCCGCCTGTCAAACCTTTCGTTGACCTACCGTACGCTGCGCAAGTGATTCAGACCATGGTGAAGGATGTTTTAGATGCTTTCGTCAATCGGAACGCTGAACTCGCCTTAGAGATTCGGGAGCGTGATAATGAGATTGATCAGATTTATGATAGAATGCTCCAAGAACTTTTGACTATCTTAGATGAGCATCCGAAACTTATCCAACCCGGTATCAGTCTATTACTCCTTTTCCGACATTTCGAGCGTGTAGGGGACCTCGCTGCGAATATCAGTGAGGAGGTCTATTACCTCGTCAAAGGCGATGTTATCCGCCATTCGGGGACCGACCTCTAAGCATCTGTCCTATCGCCTGATTGGTTCGGCGCACCCCCTGGTAGGTTCGGTTTGTAACCGAACCTACCGAGGTGTAAAAGTAATTACGGGTTCCACTATATTAGTTTTCCTCTGGATAAAAATGGTGAACATCGCGTTGCGGGAACGGGATTTTTATGCCGTAGTCTGCGAATTTATCCCAGATCGCAAAGTGAAGATCGCTGGCGACATCAAAACGCTTAAAGGAGTCAGGGATCCATGCAAGCAATTCAAAGTCCAGAGAGGAATCGCCGAAACTGACAAAGCGTACAAACGGTGCGGTGATATTTTCCATTGTAGGGGCTGGGTCTTTAATCACTTCTGGATGCTCATGTGCTGCTTCAATAAGTGCTCTTTTCACGAGTTGTACATCTGAACTATAGGACACCCCTACAGCAACATGAAGGCGGAACATATGGTTATCGTGCGTGAGGTTGTGAACCGCTTCGGTAACCAATTGAGAGTTAGGAACGATAATTTCCTTTTCATCAAGCGAGGCAATCACAGTTGAACGTAGGTTGATGCTGCTGACTCTGCCGAATATATTAACGTCCATAATCTCCACTAAATCCCCAATTTTGATAGGACGCTCAAATATTAGAATAAAGCCTGAAATCAGGTTTGAAGCGATATTCTGCAAACCGAAACCGATACCGATACTCAACCCACCAAAAATTATTGCCAGACTCGTGAAACTCACCCCGACGGCACTGAGGGCGATAAGGACCCCAATAATGATAAGTGTAAAATGAATAAAGCGGAGTAAGATAAATTGCGTGTGTCTCTCAATTTGAAACGCTTGTAGTACCTGCCGTCTTATCACCCATTGGAGATACTTAGAAAAGATAAATATTCCGAAGACGATCACGAAGGCATAAAAGATCCTTGCCACGGTTAAATGATCATCATTCTCAAGGGCTTCAATCAATCCCTCTTCTTCAGTGCTGGGTGTCTCAACAGATTTTTTAGTGGGTTGAAACAGCTCCGAGAGCGGATAATGGAAGAGTTTTCCGAGGAAACCTGTATCAATGTTTGCAATCCTGAAGGCTAGACCAACACCAACGATCATAATAATCAGGAGCAGCAGCGCGAGTAACCTATTCTCAAGATTATGTGGCAGCCTGAGTCTATTGAAGAGGCGACGGAACCAACGGTGCAAGGACCCAGCACCTATTAGCACGGCTGCCAGTATTAGGATGAAGATAATAATTTGTTTGACTGTTATATCTTCACCAAAGATGGTTAGAGAATTGTCAAGTAAATTATTAATCTGTTGAATCAATTCATCCATTAGGTATTATCTCACTCACTTTTAGATATTACTGTGCATTGTTCATCTGCAAATATTGCGGCGGTGGTATTTGTCCATCTTTGGGTATCAATTGCGATTCACCTTTTATATACGCGAATTCAATGGTGCCTTCACGGTTAAATCGGTCAAAAATCCGTTCCACGATCAAGGTAGAAGTTTCTTGTCGCTTAACAGCAAGGACCCGGTATCTTAATTTGGCAACCACTCCGGATGGGATAAACTCAAATCGCACGTAAGGCGATTCACCTGTTTCGGCGCATATATCCGCTGTGATTTCGGCTGCTTGTTCGCACATAATCTGCTCAGCACGCGTTATATCGGAACGATATGTCAATCGAATGATGATTTCATCAAGAATATATTTCTCGTCGCGTGTATAATTAATCACGTTCCACCGAAAGAGATGCTGGTTCGGAATCAAGACGCTGCGTCCAGATTTTTCTTCGCCACCGATAGTGCCACCGACCTGATCCAACTGTGTGTACATAACCGATATGTTCCGCACATCACCAATCATTTCACCTAAGATCACACGGTCCCCAATCTTGTAAGGTTTTTTAAGAATAACCAAGAGCCATGCCGCTAAGTTTGTGATCGGATTTCGGAGCCCCCATCCAAGTAGCGTCACAATGAACGCGAGCGATATCCCGAGCAATCCAAAGGTGTCGGAAAAAAGAAAAATGATAACGGGACCTATCGAAAACATGAACACATAACGCCAAATAAAAAAGAATCGGTCGGCATTCTCTGGCTTATAGGCGCGTGCGTCAGTAAACTTCCGCATCTGCGATGTCAAGCGGAAATAGACGATAACTGTCCCGATTACAACCAGAACCATTGAGACCACAGAGATGTATTTGAAGTTCTGAATTGCGTTCCAAACTTCTAAAAACATAATTAGTCTCCACTGCGTATTGCGGTGTTTACGGGCAATACCGAAGCGTTTTGTGGTAACATTGACGGGTCTTTCCAAGAATAGATAACCTCTGAATGTGCGTAGCAGAATTCGACATTATCGCTCTCGGAAAACTTGTGGAAGACGATTTTAACAATATCGCTGAGACTTTTCGCTCTATCTACAGGACGGGTTTTGTAGCGGAGCCGCATCATCACGCCTGCGTCAAACAATTCCGCGCGGATAAATGGTTCTTCGCCAAGTTCTTTAATAACATCTGCTGTAACTTCCTGCGCTGCACTTACCAGTATCTGCTCTGCTTCTTCCCAATCGGATTCAAAGGTAATCCGAACAGGCACTTCAACAAGGATGTATTGCTCTTCAAGGGTGTAGTTCGTAATCGTCTGTCCGAACAGAATGGCATTTGGAATGAGGATGCCGCGACCGGAACGTTCCTCACTGGACACTGTTCCGCCGACTTGGTTGAGGATAACATGGGTCAGGGTGATGTCCATGACATCGCCTGTGATGCCGGCGATGATGACGCGATCCCCGATTTTAAAGGGACGTTTCAAGATGAGCATCAGCCATGCTGCGATCCCGGTGACAGGTGCTTGTAAGGACCAGCCAAGGACCATGCCGAGGAATCCTGCAGAGATACCGAGCGTTTTCAGAGAGCCGCCGAGACTAATAATGCCAAAAATAGCGATGATAGCCGTCCATACATAGCCCCACACCGCCATGAAATTTTGGGCATTCGTTTCCAAGAGGGCGCGCTGGTAGACATATCGCTTGACGAAATATCCTAAAATCGCTTTGAGAATGAGTAAAGTTGCTATTGTGATAATGGCTAAGAGAATTCCCTTAAAAGGTGAATTCACAATAGCGTTGAGTGTAGATCCCAACCACTCGATGAAATCAAGGAACATTTTGTACCCTTTCTTGCTATCTGTAGCATCAAATAGTTGCTAATCGATTAGTATTTGTTCGATTGAATGGACGAACAGGACATCGTTTGATCCCTCAAAGGAACGTAATGTTTGCTCCAAGCCGTTGGCATCGAGGTTTTCAGAAGTTAATCCGACGATCGTCAAATCGGCTTGGTTGGAGCGCAGGGACACCTCATCTTCCAAGGACGCTTTACCTTTGTATGAGACGGAGGTGACATTTTGCATTGAGATGGGCAATCTGCCTTCTTGCATGAGGGCTGAGAGTTTATTCGCCTCTTGCTCTGCATCCGTTGAATCAGAGCACACAAAGAGCCGAATTTCAGCGCGTTTCCAATCTGGGTGCCCGACGATGATGTACGCCAGCAAAAGCATCATCGGCGCATTGCTCAAGTTGTCCTCTGTTACCCAGACATGTATGGAAGACCTATAACCGAAACGGTAGCCGGTGGATCGTAAGATTAAAACATTGAACAGCGAATTCGCGGCAAGCCTTGCGCCTTCCACAACTTCTTCAATCTCATCGGTATTTTCGCGATCAAACTCAAGTAAGATACAGTTATTCGGCAATCCAGAGATACCGGGCATTTGTAGTATCTGTGATAAGGCGAGTTGGAATGTTGGAGAGATCATTGAATCGACAAAGATACCTGCTCGACTGACCTCGGTACGTTTAATCAATCCGTCAACTTTGATACGTGCTTGAATTTCACTGGAAAAGGAGTAATCTCCGCTAAAGAGTCGGATGAAGTGACCGAACCCGTGCCGGTGACAGATCCAACGGAGCAGATCGAAATGGCCGAGGCGGCGTTCTCCGAACCGAGTCACTGCAACGATTGATGGGCGCCAACCGCCTTCGGATGCCATGACCCGACTTTTTTGTAAGGTTGTCTGTAGCCATCGCGTGAGTTGGAACATCGTCCCTTGGAAGATTGCTGCGAGGTCGCGTTGTCCACTGTGTCCACGACGGAGACCGAGGTAGGTTATTGTCATAAGTACAATCGAGAGTAAAGCATAGAACGGACTGATCTGCATCATAAATACGCCACACATCACCGTTCCTACCAACGAGACATACCAACGGGAATGGAATGTTGGGCGGTAAGACGGGTTACTCGCGAAATGTTCTAAGAAGGAGACCGCGCAGAGCGCGCCGTAGGTCACCATGAAGAACATTGTTAGAATCTGTGCGATAAAATCCAATTCGCCAATAGCAACGAACACAATCGCGATGATACCGGATAAGCATGTTGCGTATATCGGTTCATGTGAATCGCCTACACCTTTTTCCATGAGGCGGTTCAACTTAGGAATCGGGAGTACATTATCCCGTGCAAGCATCTGTAGCGTTCTCGGTGCTACCATAATTGAACCGAGCGTAGAGGAGAGCGCGGCTGCACCTAACCCGATGAAGATGATGGGTCCCCAGAGTGCAATCTTTTCCATGATTAAGTTATCCGCAGCGAGTGCCTCAGGCGTGGCACTCCCGGCTAATTTAATGGCAACAAGAACATAGACCACCATACCGGCAAGGGTCGCACCAATTGTCCCCAGTGGTATACTTTTTCGTGGGTCCTTTAGATCCCCTGACAGCCCTAAACCTGCGATCATACCGGTGAAAGCGGGGAAACACGTGGCAAAGACTGTCCAGAAACCGTCCGGATCGCTAATGCTGGAGGTGAGGTTCAACCCGCTGGGGCGCATCTCTGCTGGACTTTCACCAAACAGGAACGCAACGATTGAGACAGCAAGAATCATGCATACACCCCACAGGACTTGCACCCCCATACCGGCACCTTTTGTGAGCATAAGGATAATGATCAGGACGGTACAAGGGAGAGAGATCCAACGCGGATCCAACTCTATAGCACGGTTGATCGCAAGCCATTCATAGACAGGTTGAAAGGCTTCTGCGAATGCGACAATATAAAAAGCGACTGAGATCGCTTGCGATATGTACAATGCGATTCCGATGGTGCCACCGATACTCGCACCGAAGGAGCGGCTGACGATATAATACGCGCCACCACCGGCGACACGACGGTTCGTCGCAATCTCGGAGACTGCCAAGACTGTCGGGATCGTCACAAGGTGACCAAGCATGACAACCATCAAGGCACCCCAGAGCCCGACGTGAGCGACAGCATATCCGAACCGTAGGAAAAGAATCGCACCGAGAATCGTACTGATTGAGGCGAGGAATACAGGCGCGGTTCCGAAGCCGTGCCCCTGTTGGATATCCTGATCACCGCCACTTTCATACCCGAGTTGTTGCGGAGGGGTTGAAGACATGCCAGTTTCCTTTCATAAGGTAGAAGTCAGATAGATAGATAAGAACGTTGACACCGTATATCCGACTGCAGGCGGGGTTTGCAACCCCGCCGCTGTAAAAATAATTATGGGCTTTACTATAATAAGTTTTCTGAAGCTGCTACAACGTAAATCGTAATATTGATAAATACTTGTAATGCCAGTTTTCTGTCAGTGGTTCACTATTATAAGTCACAGCACCGCTTAAACGCAAGCCTAATCGGGTGGATAGGTTGAACGTGATCGCAGGTTCTGCTGAAAACTGGAAGTTGCTGAACCCAATTTGGGGCGTGAATTTTAACACAGTATTGAGTTTTTGCCAGCCTACAGATGAAAACGCCAGCCACCGAAACGTCGTCGGATCAAATTGTTTTAAATCAATATCTTGAAGCGGTTGGATATTTTCGATGAACGCCCCAATGCCGCCGGATATGCGGAGTTCACCGCCCTCATAGATCGCTGGACGGATGTAACTGCCGATTTGGGATGTCAATGCGGAGCCTTGAGCGATGTTACGTTCTAAGTCTGTAAACACCTCAATCCCAAAAGTCCGAATCCGGAAACCGCCCTGAGCGTGTGCTTTAACAATTTCAGAAAGCAGGTCTTCTTCACCGGAAGCGCGCGAACCGAAGATGCCTACCCAACCATTAACTTTTCGGACCGGGACGACAGCCGTTAGACTGACCGTCTGTGAAGCACCGTCACCGTTTATGCCAACATCTACAGTTTTGGCATCGCGCGGTAAATCGGCAAACTGGGAATACACTGGTATCGTCTGAAAAATTAAACAGATGACTCCCACAAGAAGCAGAAGTGATCGTCTTAATCGTGTGCTGCCGGTATAGATTGACAGCATCTCTAATAGAGATTCCATTTTCCTCCTTAATTGGGAACGTTTAATCTCGTGTCGCTCTGTACAGAACCGTGATTAAATACGCCTCTATGGGCGCACCGACGAGACAACCCACCAATGACCACGTAAACTGAATTTTCTTTGTTTTGACTTTATAGGCATCGTAATAAAAAGCGACATATTGCGGGGACTTACCGAGGACTCGGGCAGTCGGCATAAAAGGTTGGTAGCGCTGGGAAAAAATGGGACCAACCAGTGGAAAAAAACAGCCGGTACTGAACCACAATGTTTTGTTGAGATGCGCTGCCGCATCTTTTTCAGCATCGGCTACTGCCTGCTCCGCAACAGATTTCAGATCAGCCGCTGTAACGGGTGAGTCCTCAACCTCAATAATCTCATAGCGTTTTGTTTCAATAACGTCGTATTTTTTCGGACGACCCTCGACTTCTGCAGTGATCCGCTCACTTTCTTGACAAAACGCTGGCCCAGAGATGAAGGTAATTATTAGAAGTCCGTATAAGATGAAATGTAGAGTTATTTTCACTGTTGTTCTCCCTTAAATGTGCGTGCCATCAATAGACTTTATTTTCCTTTTAAGTGCAAAAAATACAGTTTTAATTTAATTTCTGATAGACGTGTCCGGTAGAAGTTGCCGTCCAAAAGAGGACTAATAATTCACCATCCCAAGTATACGTACTTACAATCGGTTCAGTGCTTCCGTCAGAGAACCAATAGATTGTTCCTTTTTGTGCGTCAAACGGTTCAATCAATTTATAGGCACCGAAGAAGAATGCGCCGTTACTCTGATATTCTCTTGTAAATGTTGCTGTTGTCAGCCGCATAGATCCGAATGCCTCCGTCGTTTCACCGGCTAATTGGGTTCGGACAAGTTCATAAACCCCACTGAGTGCTTCAGCGACTCTATATGACTTTGAAAAGACGGTAATCACAGCGGACTTTGAGGCCATTTCCTCACCTTGGTCCCTGATGGACACATGAACCGTAACCGTTTGGTCAGGCGCAATCTCAGAAGCGGGAAGTTCAGGAGCCGTCCACTGAATCTCCGCGCCTTGTTCAGTGTCTAATGTTCCGGCGGATATATCCCACGTGTAACTTAACTCGTCATTCTCTGGGTCGAAAGCCCCGACTTTCAGAGTGGCACTTTCGCCGTAACGTACCTCTTTTGGGACGGTGAAAGTATTGATCTCAGGTGGATCGTTCGTCAATCTTTCATATTCATCGCAACTACTGAATATTAGCAACTGGCAGGTTAACAATAGGACCACAGCCAGTTTCATAGCAAAGAACGTAGGATTTAAAATTTTCACAGTGTAACTCCTTATCTAACGATTGATTTTAACAATTTAATGTGTGCCGGGCAGTCCCGTGCTATCAAAAAATTTAGAGCCATTTTTTTAATTTGAAAAAGGTAAACATACCGATGCTAATGCCTAACATCGCTAACAGAACAACGGGATACCCCCACTGCGATTCAAGTTCAGGCATGAACTTAAAATTCATTCCATAAATACCAGCGATGAACGTTAGTGGAATAAAGAAGGTCGCTACGATCGTCAGTACCTTCATGACTTCGTTCATTCTATGACTCACTGCCGAGGTATAGATGTCGAACAGTCCTGAAACGGTTAAACGCAGCATCTCTAACATTTGGACGACCTCAATTAAATGGTCGTATACATCGTGAAAGTAAGGGTTTATGCTTTCATCAAGTAGCGGCGTGTCGCCGTGCAAAATATCAGCGAGAACATCACGTAGCGGTAAAATGGGTCTGCGTAGCAGCAGAAGTTCCGCTCTCAAAACATTGATTTTCGCGAGAACATCTGACGACGGATTCGTCATAATCTCTCCTTCCAATGTTTGAATGCGTTCATCAATCTTGTCCAAAGCGATGAAATAATGGTCAACAATAACATCTATCAATGCATAAGCGAGGTACCCGGATGACATCTTCCGAATCCTGCCTTGGGCGTTTCGGAGTCTATTTCGGATAGATGTAAAAATTCCGCTTCGGTTTTCTTGGACAGATACAACAAAATTAAGACCGATGATAAGACTGATTTGTTCTCTGGAAACTTGTGCGGATGTGGCATTATAATCGAGGCTTTTAAGAATGATAAAGGCGTAATCTTCGTAAACTTCTACCTTTGGGAGTTGACTTGGATTCATCAAATCCTCAAGTAGGAGATCGTCAATGCCAAAGTACTCTCCCAACGTTTCCACCACAGTTGTGTCATGAATCCCTTCAATCTGGATCCATGTTACACTCTCGGTATCTATGAAAGGTAAGCATTCTTCAACTGTTTGTACCTCTTGCTCATGCAGGTATGTTTCATCATAGTCAATGATGTTAATCCGAATCGGTTCTGCTCGTTCTTCACCGAGGTAAATAAGGGTTCCGGGAGGCTGCCCGACCTTTTGAGAATATCTTTTGAATGGATGTAACAATGAAAAATTCAACGCAGCACCGTCCAATAAGTTGTGTTTACATTCTGATGCCAGAAGCAAGCAGAGAAAAGGGTTCACGCATCACAGGATTTTTGTAGCGTAGACTGTTCGTCTGCGTCCTCTTATGCACAACCTAACAGGTTATGCTACAAGGTGGCAACTTGCGTAGGTATATAATATACAATAGGTGGGTGATTTGTCAAATTAAATCAGAGATGCCGAACCGTGTTTTCCTGTGCTGTCGCGTCCTATGAAGAAACCTGGACCCAGGAATTTCTCCTATCGTAGCCGACTGAATTCCGTTTTGTGAATTTTACAAGACTGCCATTTCCACGTTGTCAAAGTTTCGCCGGTAGTATTGCATATATTGCACCTTTTTTTGAAGTGCCTCAATAACAGCGACGTTAAAATTCACTTTTTCAAACCGTTGTGCACTTCCTAACCCGCCTGGGCTGAACACATTAATCTCCATAAGTTTGTCTCCGACAATGTCCAAGCCTACCAAGAACATGCCATCCTGAACTAATTTAGGACGCACCATTTCAACGAGTTCTAAGGCGGTATCCGTAATTTCTGCCTGCCGAAGTTTTCCACCTGCGTGAATGTTACTTCTCATATCGCCGCCCATACGGACGCGTCGGAAAGCAGCGTATCTGCCACGGTAGCGCAATGGCTGTCCATTGAGGACAAACAGGCGCGTGTCCCCTTCTGCTGCAGCGGGTAGATATTCCTGTGCGATGACGTAGCCATCTCTGGCAACCGCATCAATCATCTGATTGATATTTGGGAGGTCGTCGGGTCTAACGAGAAAGACGCTTTGTCCACCGGATCCCTGAAGCGGTTTTAGGACGATAGTCCCGCCTTGTTCTTGAGCGAAGGCTTTAATTTCGTCCTGACTTCTGGTAATTAAGGTTCTGGGTCGGACTTCTTCAGGAAAATGCTGGAAATACATTTTGTTGAGTGCTTTGGCGAGTCCATTTGGGTCATTGAGCACAATGACACCGTGTCGCATTGCGACTCTCCCGAAAACAAGTCCGGCGTTTTGTGCCCAAGGTCTGGCAATGGCGTCATCTGCTGGGTTGTTGCGTAGCAGCAAAATATCAAGTTCTTCAACAGTAATACGTTCTACTGTTGCCCGTTTGCTCTGCAAGTCATTAAAATAGGTCTCGTGGGATTTATAATTGGTTCGGGGTGCCATGCGTGCGGTGGCGCGGATGTATTCATCTGGGTCGTAAGCGAGGTCTCCGACGGCTATTATCCATGCTTCATAGCCCATGTTAATAGCTTGCATAGCTAACCGTGTCGTGGTGTACCCTGCTTGTTCGGTTTGCAGATCATTGACGAGGAATCCGATTTTCATTTTTTCTCCTGTTTTATGAAGTCAAGGACAGATAGCCCTTGACGGAGTGCGTTGAATTTCTCTTCTACGTTTGGATTTTCCATATATCTTGGGCGTAAGGGCGCAGGTTTTAGGACTTTGCGCCACTCTAATTCTTGAATAATAGGAATGTGCTCGGCTGCAATTTTCCCGACAAAAAGTGGCTCAAGTGCCCCGCCCGCTTTGAGGTAATCCAAGAGACCGACAAGCCCCCTGAGATAAACCGCATCTTTGGTTAAACCGCCACTGCGATAGATTCTCATTGTGATCGTGAACGCTGTCCGTTGCGTGAAGAGATGTGTCTCGTTGAGTTCTCGAAATGTGTCAATAAACGAAGCACCCTCCGTTAAACATCGCGCGGCAATAACACGGGCAGCAAGGAGCCGCAATCGCGATAAACTCAGTCCTCCGACGAGATATTCCGAAAGGACAGCGATGCCTTCCTGCATCTCTTCATAACCTGCGAGTCCGGTATAGAGCATTCGAAAGGGTTGCGTTTGCCCATTGAAATAGGTAAGTATATGGGTGCCGACTTCGTGCTGGATCAATGCATCCGCACGCGAAGTCGGGATGTTTGTTTTTTCTCCGATGAGTAAGGTGCCTTTAGAGACCATGAGTCCTGCGTACATGTCATCGCGTATTTCGGCATTTGCAGAAAATTCGGGGCACTGTTGCCGGTAGTATTCAAGTTCTTCTTCAGCCCGTTGCGAAAAAGCTGCAGCATCAAGCCTTGCGCTTGGTGTCTTCTCACGACTCCGACTTGATGTGTGCTCCACTATTTCTTCGGCGAGTTTCAATAGGTCATCGCTTACGTTGCCAAAAAGTTGTGAGCTGCCGTACAAAAATCTTGGTGTGTCAATATTACTGAGCATCGTCAATTGTATGTCAAGTTCAACTCGCTTTTCTCGGAAAAGGTGTGCGAGCGTCGGGTCTTCTATGCGTTCAAGCCGGATACCCCAGAGTTTACGTTTGAGCATGGCTGGATCAAAAGCACGCGGACGATAGTAAAAAACCGGTGTCCGTTCAAAGTGCCGACGTTTAAATGATGTGTACGCGGATTCTGTATTGGTCGGTGTTACCTGTAGTAGGAAGTCAAATTCGTTGCTGATTTCGGCGAGTTGTCTGTCCACTTCCCAAACAGCTTTAACGACAGCACGGCGTCCCAAAACGTGAAAATGTGCGGGACGATGTGTCGTTTGTGAACGCGAGAATTGAAAGAAAGTTTTCTGGAGGGCGCGCGTAAGTTCACGGGTGAGTGCCCGTCGAATTAGTGGAAATAATTCATCCGTTTCAGGTGATCGATAAATAGGCCGAACCTCAAGACCTATGACAGCACATCCAATTTCGTTAAGCAATTGAGGCGGTAAAAGTGTAGGTAAATCTGGAGGTGTTATTTTTCGATGCCGTGCAATTTCGACTGTTGATGCCATTTTATGGATGCGGATGGCGCGAAGTGCTTCGGCGAGCGTCTCAACGGTTCTAAACGGACTCAGATTTGACTGTGTCACGATCCGAAATTCTGGTGCTGGCATGAGTGGGTCATCATCATCGTCGTTTTTGCTTTCGTCCGTGCTCCAAATTTCCAAAATCAGGAACGCCCCGAACTCGCGTGAGAGTGTCTCGACTATATTCTCAATGAGTTCAGATAGGCGCTCGCGCATTTGCTTGTTACCTGAAGCGATCAAATAAGAAGGCTGCCCCATCACGAGGCGTTCTGTAGCAGTATCTTCACGGTTTGGCGGGTAGCGATAAACACACAAAAATGGCAGTTGCCGATCAATATGTAACCGTCCACCATCGGGGAGGGTGCGGCGAACCTGCTTATTTTCTCCAAGTCGCTCACAAATTGTCTTGATGAACCGTTGGTTGATAACTTTGCTAATGGCTTTTGGTTGATCGTTCATTTTGCAAATCTTTCCTCAAGTGATGCTCTCAATTTTAGGGCAGTTCATTCAACGTGCCAAGTTCTTTTAATATACTTGGCAGTGTGGACTGTAGCACATTTTGAATCGTGTTGATTTGCGCCATATCCGGCTCACCGGTCCACTCATCCATAAAAAATTTTTTGAACTCAATAGCAATCGCACAACCGGAATTGGGAAAGGATTCATGAATCCAACGTGAGAACTGACCGCCTCGGAATTTGACGTTCTGCCTGACATCAAGGTGTCTACCCAGAAAGTCGAAGTTCTGTAGATCCGTTATGAAACGTTCAACGAGGGTCCCCCACTTTTGAAGGTTCATGTTTCCGGTGCCGATATTCACCTCTGGATTACCCTCGGCGTCTGCTGGCAGCGCATTAGGCCCCTCGCGCCGATGATTATAGGAATGTATATCAAAAACGACGAAATGTAGGAAGTGCTGTGTCATATCTGTCAATAGGTCTCGGACCTCCGAGTAGAAGGCATCGTACGCTGCTAAGGACCTGCTAATCAGTTGTTCATCAGGTCGCTCTTTCCAAACATGCAGTCCCCAGGCATCCTCGGGTTCAATATAAACAGCTTTTTCACGAGGACGGTTCAAATCTACCTCAAAGCGGGAGTGTGAACCTATAATTCGTGTTTCTACCACCTCCGTCCAGATGCCAGTAAATGGGTCCTCTTCTCGGAGTCTTTCTGCTTCGGTTAAAGCAAGAATTCTTGACACTTCGTCACGGACGCGATGTCCATCATGAATCGCTGCTGCTGCGACGGGACTGTGTCCTTTTGTTATTTTATAGATAGTATGTGTGCTAAGATTAGTCATGCTACTGTGCCTCATCTGTGTCGCCTTGGCGATTGCCAAGCGTCTGTACATTTTCCTTAACAGCACCAATCGTCTGTTGTGCAAATTCTACGGTCTGATTTTTCACATCAGTCGAGGTTTTGCGAATTTGCGCTCGCGTTTTGGCACCTGAATTAGGGGCAGAGAGCAGACCAATCGCCGCACCTGCTATAAAACCTGTAAAAAAGACAAGGATTGTGCCCAAGCCATTGTTTTTTTCTTCGTTATTGCTCATTTTTTCTCCTATAGGATTGGTGTATACTCTAATACTTGAGCAAGAAGTGTGCCAATCTCCTAAATTATTTGAATCATTATTGGGTGTTTTGCGTTTTACATACTGTATTCCCTTGTACCGTTAGGGTTTCTAATGGCAAACCGATGCTAAATCCGATGGATTTCCTATTTTTCATTTTTGGAAAAACCTCAAAATATTTTATGTCTCTTGCTAATTTTTTAAAATTTTTTTCAAAATGTCGGTATGTTTAGAAAAGATTGGATTGTTGAATTGCCTTAAAGGGAGGATAAGAGATAACGGAATCTTTGATTATCTTTCTTCAGTGTTTTCCCCGGCTAAAGCGCAATGCTTGTGCAAGGTGGGCACAGAGATTCGGAGACCTTTTGCAATATCTTGTTTTGAACGGTGTGGGTTTTCTGCCCGGTATCTCATAAGGGTAATATGAGAGGTTATTTCGGATATTGTTCCGGTCTGGATTAATTCCCAGAGTCTGTTTCTATCGTCTTCAGATATTGTGTGCGAATTCCCATTAAATTGTTTTGAATTTTCTGTTTCGATAGGGATTGAACTCGACACCTTTGCTGAGTTTGTGTCTATATCTTCATCATACACATTTAAATTTACGAAAGCCATCTCCACGTCTTCTCTTTTCAACTTTTCACCTTCGGTCAAGATAATTGCGGTTTCTATTACGTTTCTGAGTTCGCGAGCGTTGCCGTACCAATCGACATTTTGGAGATAGTTAATTGCCTCAGGCGTTATGCCGAGAATTGATTTATTATGCTCTTGGTTTAACTGTGAGAGGAAATTAACAGCTAAAGGCCCTATGTCTGAACGTCGATTGCGAAGCGGTGGAATGTGAATGCGAAAGAGGTTCAACCGATAATAGAGGTCTTCTCTAAATTTTTTTTCATGGACTGCGGTTTTGAGGTTAACATTTGTCGCCGCGATCACTCGGACATCCACCTTGATTGTTTCTTCCCCGCCGACGGGTGAGAATTCTCGCCCCTCCAATACCCGGAGAAAATTCGCCTGGGCTTCAAGCGGCAGTTCGCCCACTTCATCCAAGAACAACGTGCCTCGATTCGCTTGTTCAAATACACCGCGATGCTGCCTAATAGCAGTGGTAAAGGCTCCTTTTTCGTGCCCGAAGAGTTCGCTTTGCGTGAGTTCTGGCGGAATTGCACTACAGTTTATAATTTTGAAAGGTGCATTTTTGCGTGGACTACTTTCATGAATTGCTTGCGCGACGATTTCTTTGCCGACCCCCGTTTCACCTGTGATGAGGACAGTCGCTTTTGTAGGCGCAACTCGCTTAACATAGCGTAAGACTGCTTGCATCTGAGCGGATTGGGAGACGATGTCCTGAAAAACATTATGTCGCTGAGTTGTGGGTTTCTTAATCATTTCTTTTTGGTTCCATTTTTGATGCGTAATCACTGCCGTAAGCATTACTGGTTGTAGAAATCACTTATTCAGGACTTACGCAATTTTGACTTCGGTTTCTCGTGCGACAAACTGGAAAGTTTGTGCTACGAAAGAGCAGTATGCGTAAGTCCTATTGTTTGAGAAATAATAGATGGCGTTACAAAGTTTCGCGGTACGCGCGAAGAGCCTGTGGGAAATCGCCTCTTTTACCTAAGAGCAGTGCCTTCTCACGACAGCGTTTACGGTCTTCTGAACTGTCGTTGCCTTTCGGTTTTAGTTGTTGAATTTTCTTATCTAAATCCGCATACATCTCGCTCATTTTCAAACTCAGCTTCCCCTGTTCAATACAGTCTTGGAGTCTTTCTCGAAGCCATAACGTTGGCAAAACACTGCGGAGCGTGCCTGCATAAGATTCACGATCCCCCTGAATGGCTGCATGGAATTCTTGAAGCTGACCGGAGGAGCCCTGTACATTCGCCGAGATCTCCTCATCGCCTCCGCCCATCTTGAAAGTATTCTCATTGGAGAAACGCTTCCAGGTCTGTAGATCGCTCCAGACATAATACGCTTCTCCAGTAATCTCGATTTTGTGATACGCATCATTGCCCCACTGTCGATTGGAAGTCTGACAAAACGTACAAATGGCCCCTTGCGGGAATCTTACGGCACAGGTCACATTTGGTGCCCCGTTTTTAGACGCTATTGCTGTTATTTCCTCAGGGAGTATCGCATATTCTGCAAAAAGCCGTCGGACAATCTCAAAAGCAATTTGAAAATGGGAGTCCCCAAATTTCAATAAGTCATTTAAATAAGGAATACGTCCGATGCCTAATAAGAATCGCATGTCTCGGATGCCACCGAACACTGGGGTACTGATAATACGTAAGATCTCCTGAACACATCTGCCAAATAGGAACCGCGTACCTGTCATAACGAGTCTTTTATATTTTTCAGAAACCGCAGCGAGATGGATTCCATCTTCCAAAGAATTCAGGGGTGATGGAGACAAGACATTGATACCAGCTGCAAGTGCTGATTCGATGAGTTGAACGCGCGGAACACTTGCTGTTTCCTCTGAGACGATGATCACACCGTCTAATTTCGGGTTCGCAGTGTTAAACATCTCTTCGGGATCCGCAAAGAAATCACACTCAAAAAACGACGCAAACGCCTCAACACGGGTACGGTTTTCAGGGACAACACTGGAATCCGCAACACAGCTCACACGCAATTGAACAGGGTACAAACCTCTAAAAAGCCATGGTTGTAACTGTTCTCCAGAGTAAACAACACCTATTCTCATAATACTCCTCTGTAATCGTAATGTTCTTTCAGATCCTTTACCTCCGCAAGACGTGCGTTTGCTACTGCGCTCTCCGTTTGAATCCATTGGTCAATGGCATCATTTATTTCCGTAATAGTTGTTTGGTACAGCGGTTCAATTTCGGACTCCGGCTTGGAGAGTCGTTTCGCTATCTCTTGGATAGGTGTTTTTAAAACAGTAAAACACCCTACTTGAAGTTCAAACAGATCTCTGAGACGCAAGGTAAGTGCCAGCATCCCCCACCATCTACAGTTTATTTCGTCAATCAACTGCATACCCCCAATCAAAGGACGCGAGAGTGGGTTGTCCACTTCAGGTAGGCACAAAATATCAAGTGCAACAGCTATCGTTAAATTTTGAAGTCCTTCCCAACGTGCGTTACCTTTCCAAACATCGGCTACAGAGAAATTATAAGTCTGTGTGATTGCGCGACAAAACACTTCATGCCGCACCAAATTGGCAGCGTTTCTGTCAACCAAAAGGTCAAGCGCAATGGAATAAACGTTCTGACCATAAGGAACAGCGTCATTGATACGTGCAGTATTTATGACAGCCAAGTTGGGGCCCGACCTGGGAACCCGTAACTTTGCCGAATAGGTTGCTGAATCGTAGTATTTTATGAATTCTTCTTTTGTAATGTTTACCACATCCCTTCAAGATGGGTTCATAGCAAACCCGCTGCAATTGATTGTTAAAATCATATCAGATTTTCCAATTATAAGCCATTAATTTCACACAAATGTCTATCTGCAACTTGCTAAAAAAACGAATCTGTGATATTGTAACACATCAGATTAACACACTTACCGACAAAGGGGAAAAATATGGCGGTTCAGGTTGCAATTATCGGATGTGGCGGGATGGCAAATGGGCATCTCAACGCCTATCTTACAATACATAAAACAGAGCCTGGGAAAGTGGAACTCGTCGCGATGTGCGATGAAGTCAAAGAACGAGCGGATCAATTTGCGGAACGCGTTAAAGCGGTTACCGGTAAAAAACCGGCGGTGTTTGACAATACCGATACAATGCTCGCACAAGCGGACTTGGACGGGGCGGATATTTGTACATCGCATGCACATCACCATATCAACGCGATCAAGTGTCTCAACAACGGTGTCAACGTCATGATAGAGAAACCGGTGGGGGTTACCGTCAAGGCGAGTCATGCAATTATTAGCGCTGCGCAAGCGAATCATAAAATCGCGGCAACAGCTGAGAATATACGCAGGATGCCGAGCCGACGCACAGCGGAATGGTTGATGAACGAGAAACAGATGCTCGGCGATTTACGGATGTTTTCGGCGCAGCACGCCAGTTATCGTGCCCCGAACCCGGAAAGCAATTGGCACTGGCGGCTGGATTTGACGCTCGGCGGCGGTGGGATGGTCATGGATTCCGGGGCTCACTATTGCGATACGCTACGGTATCTTTTCGGTGATCCGAGTACGGTGTACGCACGCGTCTGTCAGTTTGAAGATTTGCGGGTTACCAAAAATGGCGCGATCGTGAAGAACGAACAAGAGGACACCTGGGTGGCGACGATCAACTTCAAGAGCGGAGTCATCGGGCTTTGGACGTGTACGTGGGCAGCGGTCGGACACGATTTCCATCACGTTGTCTACTACGGTAGCGAAGGCTGCTTGCTCGACAACGGCGATATCTTCCACGGTCCCTTTGACGGTGCAGAGGTTATCCTCAAAAACGGCACTCGTCATAGTATGAAAGACCTCATGGATGCTTACATGGCAAGCCTTTCGGATGAAGAAAAGGCGAGGCTTTTCCCACACAATTTCACAGATGGGGTTGTATTGGAGTGTTACGATTTCGTGGATGCAATAGAGAACGACCGTCCACCGGAACTTGATGCTGAGGTAGGACTCCGGGCAAAATCGATCTGCGAAGCGATTTACGAATCCAACGCATGCGGACAGGCAGTAGACTATGAGGAGGTAGTGGCAGGAAACATTGAAGTCTACCAGAAACCGATCAATGAACGCTGGAGCCTTTAATTGTCTAAACAGGAACACACGCCAATAAAGTCCACGATAGATCGCCAGCGTGAGAGCAACGATCCGCAAAAACCGATCGGGTATATAGCCCTGATTCGTCAGAATTCTAACTTCCGTTGGTTGTGGTGCGGGCAGCTTGTCAGTCTGCTCGGAGACTGGTTTAACCTCATCGCTTCTATGATATTGATGACGGATTTAACGGACTCAGGACTCGCCATCGGTGTTCTATTTACGATTCGGATGTTCGCGCCGTTTTTTGTTGCACCGCTCGCCGGGATATGTGCGGACCGTTACAACCGAAAATACCTCTTAATCATTACCGACTTTGTGCGTGTTTTTATCGTCTTCGGATTTCTTTTTGTCCGGGACGAGAGCGATATCTGGTTGCTCTATACACTCACGACGCTCCTGTTCGCCGTCAGCGGTTTCTTCAGTCCTGCTCGGAGTGCTATTCTACCGGACGTTACCTCTCCCCGCGAACTCGGGACTGCGAATGCGCTCGGCGCTGCTACTTGGTCGGTAATGCTTGCGCTCGGTGCTGCGATCGGTGGGATAACAACCGGTCTCTTTGGTAGCCAGACGGCTTTCTTTATTGATGGCTTAACCTTCGCGCTTTCAGCCGTATTTCTGTTTGGGATCAAACTGCCCGGTTCCGCATCTGAAGCGCAGGGGACGACCGCACGCCCAAAACCGTCAGCATTGCGCTATATGCGTCAGCACCCGGACATCTTCTTCATCGCGATGCATAAAGCAGCGATAGCACTCCTACTCTCATCCGGTTTCCAAGTCGTGCAAGTAGAGATTGCCAAGAGCCATTTCGTGATTGGTGTTGGCGGTGCGATTAGTTTGGGGTTGATGTATTGTATAAACGGTGTCGGTAGTGGGATTGGACCTATTCTGGCGCGACATTGGACTGGTGACCGCGATAAACCGCTCCGTATTAGTATTAGCATCGGCTATCTGATTGGTGCCTTCGGGCTTGTGGTTACTGCGCCACTATTGGGTTTGGTTGAAGTGCTTATCGGCGGGTTCTTCCGTAGCATCGGCGGCGGAATTGCATGGGTATTTTCGACGCAACTCCTCTTACAACGCGCCCCAAACGAGATTCGAGGACGCATCTTCGGGACCGAGTTTGCCTTTTTCACGCTCATGGGCGGTATCGGTACAGCGATTGTCGGTGCACTGTTAGATCGGTTGCATGTGCGCACAATTCTTTGGGGGATGACAGTCCTACCACTTATTCCAGCGGTACTGTGGTGGTTATGGCAGCGGTATTTTAGCCGCATAGAATCACAGAAATAGTCCAGAGATACAGTCGTGTCAAATTTCAAAAATGTGGATTTACTCTTTCCATCGCTGGATGAGTTTTGTATCTATGCCGAACTGATCAAGGATTTTGGTCACAACGAAGTTTAGCAAATCATCCACATCTTTTGGGAAATGATAGAACCCCGGCATTGCAGGTAACACGCACACCCCGATCTGTGCTAATTTGAGCATATTTTCGAGATGGATAGGGCTCAGGGGTGTCTCGCGCGGCACGAGTACGAGTTTCCGCCTTTCTTTGATGCATACATCCGCAGCGCGTTGGATCAGGTTGCGCGACATCCCCGCCGCGATACAAGCGATGCTTCCCATACTACAGGGGACAACGATCATCCCCTCTGTCCGGAAAGAGCCGCTGGCAATCGGTGCAGCGATGTCCGATTCGTGATGGTAGATAACCCGCGACGAAGAGACACCAATCAGCGACTCCAATTCAAAGTTATTGAGGTCTATCTCAATCTGAAGTTCCTCTGACAAGGCGCGCGCACCGGATGCCGAGATCGTCAAATGTACCTCTATATCCTCATGTTTCGTGAGGACCTCAAGCAGGCGGATACCGTAGACCCCCGCGCTCGCACCTGTTATTCCAACAATCAACCGTTTCAATGATTACATTCTCCTTTGTGTGAAGTATGCTCGACCCTCAAAAGTGTGCGCGTTCGTAAAGCATCGCTATTATATCCGGTTACGAGAAAATTTCAAGGAAAAACCGCTATAGTTCTGATCGTTTATCTTCTGTAGGAGCGAACTGTGCTAGTAACTCCTATTACTGACGAAAACTAACTCGTCTGAATAGTGTAATAATGTGGCTTCGGTTTTTCATTGTCTGAATGCAGGTCGCGTTTGGGCGAGTACGCCGCAAATCGCGGATTATCGCGGATGACACGGATTTCGCGGATTTTTTTGACTTGCCATTCCCCAAACTTATATGCTAAATTAATACCTATGTATTGAAACCCAATACGGTACTTCTTTAGTCCTGTAGAATTTATTTGCTTGGGTATTTTCCAATATGTTTATAGAAAAGCGTATCTTCACGCTCTTTAGTCCTATAAGGGGTGTGTGTTTAAAGAAGCGTTATCTTTTCTATCAAAGCTCCGACATGACGATATGTTTGTGTTTTTTGAAATTCGGTTGGTATTTATTCGCTGGAAATGGTATTATTACTCTAAAGAAAAACTACATCGTGTAGGAGGAAAAACAATGAGAAGACCACTAAAGATATTCATTACCTATTCACATGCAGATACGAAAGCAAAGGACAGATTAATAGCGCATTTGGATGTCCTGAAGCAAAATGGCCTGATTGATATTTGGCATGACAACAACCTTAGGCCTGGGGACGCGTGGCGTGATACCATTTTCAGTAATCTTGCGGATTCAGATATTCTGCTCTACCTTGTTTCTGCTTCTAGCCTTGGTTCTGAAATGTGCTATATGGAATTAGTCCGGTCATTGGACAGAGACACAAGGGTCATCCCGATTATCCTTGAAGATTGCGATTGGCCCAATCACCCACTCAGTGATTTTGAAGTGCTTCCGGATAAAGGCAAGCCTATTAGCAAGTGGCAATCTGAGAGTGAAGGGTGGCAAAACGTGATATATGGTATACGGAGAGTTGTTGACATAATGCAGGCTCAGGCTGATCTTTCGTCCGGTATACTTCCAGAAAATATACGGGCGGAAAAAATGTTCCAACGCGGACATACTCTGATGATGCTAGGACAATTTAATGAAGCCCTAGAGACATACTCGAATGCATTTAAACTGAACCCACATCATAATAGTGCCTATGCTAACATCTTTTTGGTGCAGCTTCTCATAAAGAGAGAACGGCATCTTCGGGATATAACTAAACCTGTTGTCCTAACGGAAGGGTTGTTGGATGAGCAGTACATTCAAACAGCTCTAACTTTATTGGGTGAGGTAAAACTTTTAAACTCCTTGGAGATTAGATCTGTAGGCCTCAAGGTTAACAAAGGGACTCAGGATGGAGGAAAGGCGGGATTAGATAAAATCCGAAATGTTTACGTAGCAAATTCGTGGCTTTTTCATCAACCGATATTGCTTCTTTACGATTGTGATACGAATAAGCAAGAAGAGGACTCTGAGAGGCTTTGGGTGCGTTTGATTCCAGAGAATCGGGGAAATACCAAAGTAAAAGGCGGAATTGAAAATCTCTTTCCAGAAGAACTTTTTCAGGATTGTTTTTACCATGAAAAGATTAAGGTAAGAAATGACGGTGGAAAAAGCATAGATAATGAACTTGATAAGCCAAGATTTTGCCGATGGATTTGTGAAGATCGACGGAATCCCGCCGATTTTGAGGGATTTAAAGAAGTCGTGAAAATTCTTAAAGAGTTTGTTGAATTCCGTCACTCTCCGACATCCGAATAGGGGCCTGTCTATCTCGCCCAAAGGAAAACGCATGAATCACCAACACACCAACAGCGAAGACACTATCACCACCTTATTTGTTGAAATCTTGATGCCGATGAGTGCGACGTGGAATATCCTCGAGCAGACAACAAAACCACTCGTCGAAAATCAAAGAAGACCCGATGTCATCATCCGCACAGTTGAACGATACCCGATAGCAGTTGAAGTGAAAATCGACTACAAGCGCAGTCCTAATGAAACCGGCGAAGAGCAGGCACGCGAACGTTACTTGGGCAAAACCCTCCGCACAACGTTGGAAACAATTGCCAGCGCAATAGCGATTCGCCTTCCCCACAGGTTCCGCACGATGCCTCGCGACGAAATCCGCGAAAATTTAGAGGGATCGAATGATTTCGCATACACACTCCTCAACATTGACGAACCCCAGAGATTCCCGAAAAAAGGCTGGCTTTACGGCAGCATTTCCGACATCGCAACCGCTATCCGTATCGGAGCAACACCTATTACCACGATTGAGAGGGCTGCCGAGGTGCTTGAACAGGGCATCTCTGATGCTGCCAATATCGTCAATACTGCGATCCAAGACCGACCCTATATCGGTAAAAGGATCGGCGAACTCCTCGTACAGGAACCTGGTGAGCAGACAACACAGATGGCGATGCTGATTATCAGTAACGCTTTGGTGTTTCAGAGTTCCCTCGCGCGTAAGCCAGATTTGGAAGCTGTCCCATCTCTTAGTGAACTCACTGCGGATTATGGGCAGCTCGATTCAGACGAAGTCCTCAGCGCATGGCGAGAAATCCAAAAGGTTAACTACGCCCCGATTTTCAAGGTTGCCTATAACCTTGTCGAAACGCTTTCTGCCGATGATAAACTGGTCGGTGAGATCTTAAGCGTGCTACGCGATACCGCACGCGAGTTGGAGAAGATGGGACTTGCACAAGAGCATGAACTCGCCGGTATTGTGTTTCAGAAACTCATTGACAATCGGAAAATTCTCAAGGCGAACTATACCCGTCCTGAATCCTCAGCGCTGCTCTGTGCCCTCGCGTTACCAGAACTCAAAAAGGATCCGAAAAAATTGAAAATCGCAGATTTTGCCTGCGGGACCGGTTCGCTGCTTAACGGTGTTTATCAACGGGTTCTGATGCTTTATGAACAAACCGGTGGTAAAGGCGAGACTATCCATCAATATATGATGGAAAAAAATCTCGTCGGATGTGATATTCTGCCGAACGCTGCACACTTGACTGCATCCATCATTGCCAGTACCTATCCTGATGTCCGTATCGGCGGCACGCGCATCCACACAATGCCGTATGGTACACAGCGTGCGGATGGTCTTTATGCCATCGGTGCCCTCAATTTGCTTAGCGACCCGGCAGGGACGCTCCCGCTAATATTAGATACAACAGAAACTACCACAGGACACGGATCTGAAACCACAGACCTTCGGGACGCATTCCAACATGGCGAATTTGACATTGTTATTCAAAATCCACCCTATACGCGCACAGGTGATAATAACGCAAATGTACCAAAGAGTATTTTTGGTGACAAGAAGGCAGCGGCAGCAATGCGAGATTCGCTCAGAGCACAGAAATGCCAACTCATAGGCAATAACACAGGATTGGGGGCACATTTCGTTGACCTTGCCGACAGGATGTTGAAGCGAAACGGCAAAATAGCATTTGTGCTACCTGCAACGGCTATCACTGGCAGTAGTTGGTACAAGGTGCGAAAGTTGTGGGCAGAGGAATATCGCGATGTGCTTGTGGTCACGATCGCGGATGCAAACATCGAGAAAAGCGCGTTTTCAGCGGATACGGGGATGGCAGAGTGTCTCGTTGTAGCAACAAAAGGCGTAGGTAATAACACAGGGCAGGGAACGTTCGTCTGTCTGACGCGCTCTCCTGAGGGTGAATTGGAGGCATTGGAAGTCGCAAAGCAGATTCGTGAGAAACCCAAGGCCATCCGCCATCTTGGAGACAGCCTGTCCGGGGGTGATCCACTCATGATAGGCGATGCGAGTATAGGGCATGTTATCTCTGCACCGCTTGTCCTGAGCCATGCGGGTTGGGCTGTTTCCCGTGTGAAAGACATGGTTGCCGTTCAAGCTGCATACCATCTCGCGAACGGATACATACGGCTTCCACGTCAGAGAGACGCTATTGAATTTTCATATTGTCCCGCGTCAGAAATTGGCACCCTCGGGACAGGTCCAAAAGACATATACGGTGGCGGCGGTAGAGGGGCGTTTGATGTAGAAAAGGGTTGTCTCGACACAGCACAGTATCCTGCCTTATGGCATGTGCATTCGGATTCGCAACGGATGATGCTTGTCGCCCCAGATTCTCACGCACGCCCGCGCCCAAATTCGGACGAAAAGGTTCAGCGAATTTTGAAATTGAATAGTCGAACGCATTATAATATGGAATTGCAGTTTAATGCAAATTCGCTAGCAGTGATGTTCAGGGAAGAAAAGGCACTCGGCATCGCCTTAATCCCTAACGTTTGCTTCACGGACGAAAAATACGAGTATGCGTGGACACTGTGGTGCAACTCAACTTTTGGCTTGCTTATGCATTGGATGCATAGCGGTACGCAGCAGCAAGGCCGCGGGAAAATGAGTCGTGCTGCCTTTGATGCAATGCCGACTTTGGATGTCCGCAGGCTCTCCGCTGATGGATTAGTAAATGCGGAACAGATTTTTAACGCGTTGAAGGACAGAGAGCTGCGAGCTTTTCATCAGGTGGATACAGATCCGACACGTCATAAGTTGGATCGGTTGTTGTTGTCAGCGGTACTTGGCATTACGGAGGCGGAGCGTCCGGATGTACATGAAGGTCTTGCGTTGCTTCGGAAGATGCTATCACAAGAGCCGAGTATTCACGGCGGGAAGAAGTAGAAAGTTAAGTTGGACGCGTAGCATTTGGTGTCTGTCAGAATCAGGGATTTTCAGATTTTCAGAATTGGACATCTTTCTTGACTGAAAACTGCTTTTGTGAAATTGCCGTAATATTTCTTAACTTTACCTTACTGCCCGAATCACTATCGGAAACCCGATTTTAACTTATTTCCGTTGACGAGGTTTCCGACCTCGTCTTATTTTCCTTATATTTTATCCTTGCGCAATACCAATCGTAAAGGGTCTTTTTCGCTTTTTAACTCAGTCGGGATGGCATGTGTAGAAAAGTATTCCTGCCTCTCCGCAAAACCTCAGTGGGGCGGCATGTTCATGAATTTCGCTGATGCGGTTGACATCTGTCCGCCAAATGCCCTACAATAATGTTAAACGAAATGGATATTATAATTGAAATCATTGATTTGTGAAAGGAAGTCTATGTATCTCGCCGATCTCTATCTCGAAAACACCGGTCCCATCTCAAAATGCCACGTTGAGATGCCTTTTGCTGACAACAGGGATCCTTTACCTGTCGTGATTGTCGGTCCCAACGGATCTGGCAAAAGTATTTTTCTCTCTTACATTATTGATGCCCTGATAGAGTTCGGGAAGCAAGCTTTCAGAGACATTGTGCTTCCAGACAGCTTAGAGGCACCATATTTCCGAGTAGTTTACCCAAGCGGAATAAGAAGCGGCGAGCCGTTTAGCTTAAGCCTCCTTCATTTCAGAGTTAATGATGATAACCTATATTACTGCGAGAAATCTGGGTTACTTGATCCAATGACCTATACTTCTAATTTGAAATCTTTATTTGCTCCTGTATGGAACTGGCCAATAGAGGGGAGCCACAAACAGGTATTAACTGGTAAAGAGCACGACTTTATAAGGGAGCAGTTTGAAACGGGCGAAATTGACGTGAACGCATCACCTATTGGAAAGATCATACAAACTGAATTACAAGAGGGCGCGTACGCCTTTTTTCCTGCGAGCCGACATGAGGATCCTGTCTGGCTTAACCCGAGAATTTTAAAAGTTAATACGGCTGCTTCTGTGAATCGCCGGTCTAATACCGATCTTGGTAAACCTCTTCAAGTGGAAACCTGTGCTGATGAAAATATTGGTTGGATATTAGATGTGTTGTTTGATGCATCAGTTGATTATGATATAATACGGAAACTTCAAGAAGAGGAAGTTCTAAGTGATGAGGAGATAACAAACTGGAACAACTTGCCTCCCCTTCAACAATCTCGACATAATATTGAACAGATCTTGCAAGGGGTACTGCAAGATAAACGGGTTAAATTGATACGAAGACTTCGGAATAGTCGAGAACTGAGACTTGCTATACAGTTGAGTAATGGGCGGGTAATACCTAACTTACAGTCATTATCACAAGGACAATCACAGTTGTTCCACCTATTTACTACAATTATTAGATATGGTGAAGACACTGATATCAACAAAAGTATTCGTCTTCGCGATATTACAGGTCTTGTTGTCATAGATGAAATTGATGTTCATCTACATCCGACACTCCAGCATAGTGTCGTTCCAAAACTCATAAAATTATTTCCCAAGGTCCAATTCATCATATCCTCTCACTCGCCACTGTTTTTACTCGGGATGGAAAAGGAGTTCGGAACAGACGGGCTTGACATTCGAAAGTTACCGGATGGAGATAAAATAAATAGTGAAGAGTATCCTGAATTCAGAAGTACTTTTGAATATTACCAAGCAACAGGACGTTTTGAAGAAGAGATAAAACAACGTTTTGCGAATATGACGAAACCTGTAGTCCTGACAGAAGGCAAGACTGATGCAAAGTACATTCAAACAGCACTGGAACTGCTTGAGGAGCAAGAACTCTTGAATTCTTTGGAGATTAGACCTGTTGGTGATGAAGAAGACGATGGGGACCGGGGTGGAGGAGAGCCAGGATTGGATAAATTCCGAGATTTTTATTCAGTGAAATCCTCCCTTTTTCATCAACCAATATTACTTCTTTATGATTGGGATACAAGAAAGAAACCAGACCAAATTGAGAAGCTTTGGATAAGATCAATTCCAAAGAACGCTGACGACACCAAGGACAAGGAGGGAATCGAAAATCTTTTTCCTCAATACCTTTTCAAGACTTGTTTCTATTATGAGAAAACTCATAAAGGGATTCACGGCAAATCTAAGGTAATTCCAGAGTTTAAGAAACTAGAATTTTGCAAATGGATTTGTGAAGATCGGAAAGATGCTGACGATTTTACCAACTTTGGCGTAATTGTAGAAATTCTCAAGGAGTTTGTTAAAACCCGCCAACCGCCTTCAGATCAACAGCCTTCTTCTGAATAGCAGAACACCTATTTTCTCATCGCAACATAAACCAAGAACCAATGCTTCTGTTAAGCGAATACCGGTAATATGTGGTTTTTCTACTATGAGCGAATAAGTTTGTAGTAGTGCGATTCATCGCACGTTCTAAAGGTGGACTAACGGGCAATAAATTGCCCTACTACGAACTAATGGACTTGCAGTGTGAAAACTATGGTAGATTTTAGAATTACCTATACACTATTGATGTGCGGTTAGGGATTCAGATCGCATTTGGGCGAGTACACCGCAAAACCGCACCATAAGTATCAATTTAAGATAAAGGTCTTGGAGGCGGGTTTTGTCCAACCGATTTAAAGCAGCAAATCGGGGTTGAAAACCCCTCCCACAAGAGACACACTTCCATTATTGATGTGCTTTTTCCATGTTTCCGTGTAAAATCCGGTGCGGTTGTAAATCGCCCTACCGAGCGTGGGCCTGCGGATGTGCATGAGGGACTTGCGTTGCTTCGGAAAATGCTATCCCAAGAATCGAGTATTCACGGTGGGAAGAAGTCTAAGGTTAAGTTGGATGCGGAATAATTCTGTCGATACGGGATGTTTGGGCACAGCAGATCTATCACAAACTAAAGCCTTTTGGTCTTTTATCGTGAAAATTTTACTATCCTTTTTATTTCTTACAGAGTCTATATGCATAAGTAACCGATTTGATGTTTACCTTATGCAAAGGAGATAAAAAAAATGAATCAGTCAGGCTTGTCTTTAGAAGACAGTATAACCTTAGACAGGTTAGGTCAATACTTAAAAGCATCAGAGGCACTCGCGAAGTCCGCCTTGTCGAAACAATATTGTAAGGCAGGCAGAGAATGTTTGAACCAAGCCCTAAAAAACGGGTTGAAGAAGGCCATAGATGGGTTAGAATCTGCTGTGGAAAATGCAGAGGCTTATATTAAGTTAACAGAGGATTACCTAGGTTCAGGTGTAGTAAAAGAATATCTAGACGCGGCCGTACCTCTTATAGACTCAGATGAGTGGGAGGACAGGAACAAACCCTTTCTTGAATATTGTCTAGACTTTTCAGAAGAAGCACTTGAGGCACGTCTCACCCTACATAGTACACTTAAAAATGGCTTGGAGATAGAAAAAATTAAGCGATCTATCCATGAAGTAAAAGCTTTTTTAGGGTCCGAGGATGTGAAAAATTTGAAGCAATTTATAGAAAATTATAGTCCCACACAACCCAAACTAACGCGCGATGAAATGATCCAGTGGGGCGAACGTCTTTACGAATGGGGAGTTAGGATTGAGGAAATTTGGCAACGACTATCCGAATTTATAGACTTATTCTCCGGGTTGCAGTAACCTTTTGAGTATAAAAGTGTAGGGGAGTCGAGCTTAAAAAAATCCCCAGGGCTATTTAGTTAAGACTTAGGCAGGTTGCTCTTTTGTACCATAGGCTGTTAGCCTGTGGGCCGAGAACGTCTCTGTTTTTTGAGAGTTTACCCACTAACAGAGCGTCATATCGTCAAAATTGCGTAAGTCCTGACTTCTGTAGGTGATGCGTAGAACACGAATGTTATCCTTATAGCTATTGATACAACATAACACTTAGAAATAATATTAGGAGCCGTTGGGTACAGGGTCTGGTGCTTCACTCAAAGGTTAAGAATTCGACAGAGACCTCATGCGGATACGGTTTTCGTCAACAACGGAAAAATGGTTCACCCAATCTCTTTGACTTTCCAGAGCCCGAACTATACTTTGTGCAATTCCTAACGGTGAGTCTGGCGGAAGTCGAAATAGAATTATCCCGAAAGGGGCGTCAAGCCCTAACCGGAAAACTAATTCCCCAAAATCAGTGTCAAATGTGATGAGGGTCCGCTTCTGGATTGTAGCAAGAGAAAGTACCTCTCGGTCTCTGATGCCGGGTGCCACTTCTCCTACCCAGATAGCGTCGTGTCCGCGAGAACAAATAAATTCCACAACTAAACGCGGGATATTTTCATCTGCTAATAGACGCATCGGTTAATTTCAGTGGATGTTGATAGTCTTTTTGCGTCCGTAATACCGCGCTCGCGTACGCAAGACAGGCGTGAATATCCGCTTGCACGATGTGGGGATAATTCTCAAGAATCTCTGCCTCAGTCCAACCGTGTCCGAGTAAACCGACGATGAATTCAACGGCTAATCGTGTGCCTTTTATCACAGGTTTTCCTGTGAGGATATTCTTGTCACAGATGATCCGTTCTGCTAATGTTCGAGGGAGCTGACCTTGCATAATGTTTTCCGCCTTCCGTGCTATCAGTAATAAGTGTTTGCTGCCTCCGCTCCACTTCTCCTGCTCAATAGATATTTCTATTCTACTACATTTCCCTTATGACTGTCAAATAAAAGTGAAGGGTCATGAGTAGGGCCACCTTTAACGCGATGCCTACGCTGGATGTTCGTCAACTCTCTACTGAAGCATTAGCAAACGCAGATCAAATTTTCAACACACTGAAATGTGAGGATATGCTACCGTTTAATCAGATGGACGCGGATCCGACGCGTCACGAACTGGATCGGCTACTGTTATCTGAGGTCTTGGGTATCACGGAATCGGGGTGTCCGGATGTGCATGAAGGACTTGCGTTGCTTCGGAAGATGCTATCCCAAGAGCCGAGTATTCACGGTGGGAAGAAGTCAAGGGTTAAGTTGGATGCTTCTTAGTTTTGTAAAAAATACTGGATTTCTGGTTATGTCTATGTTATACTAAAAGCGTGAGGTTACCCCGAATAGACAATCCCTTTGTGTTTTCTACTAACCCAGAAAATTTGCTCGGTTTGGAAGATCTGTAGCACGAATGAAATTGATGTAGGAATTCATGCAATCAATCCATTATAACGACAATGTGTTTATCAATTGTCCATTTGATTCAGTTTACAAACCGTTGTTTGACGCAATGGTATTCACAATACACGATTGCGGTTTTATCCCGCGTTGTGCGCTTGAAGAAGAAGACGCGAGCCAAGTTCGGATAGATAAAATTTATAGCATTATTGCAGATTGCCGTTATGGAATTCACGACATATCCAGAACGGAATTAGATGAAGGTTCGGGACTTCCTCGGTTTAATATGCCGCTGGAATTGGGTGTTTTCCTCGGAGCCAAGAAATTTGGTATAAAGGAACAAGAAAGAAAAAAGTGCCTGATACTGGATACTGAGCCGTATAGGTATCAACAATTTATTTCTGATATTGCTGGGCAAGATATTCAGGCACATAACGATAGTTCCAGAGAAGTTATAACACACGTCCGGAATTGGCTGCGTAATGCCTCAAGACGTGAGACAATTCCGGGCGGAAGCATCATTTGGAGACGTTACCGGGATTTTAGAAGGGATTTGCCCCAAACAGCGCGAGAGTATCAGTTAACAGTTGAAGACTTGATTTTTAATGATTATACTTTGATGGTTACGCGATGGTTGGGAACTAAGGCAAACCACTTATCGTAACATGTTTGACGGAGGGACTTAAAATGGCAAGGGAAAGAATTATCAAAGATACGCCGAAACGAGGAAAACTCACCAAAAGCCAAGTTAAACGCGCAGTAGAAAAGGTTGTACTCGGTAAGCCTAGTGATGGAGAGACAAATTCTTCTGCACAATACTACAAAACACTATTGCGGTTAGGGGTCCCTGGTGTGGAACTTCAAAATCCGGATATGTTAAAAGCATTTGTTGAAACTGGCTTACTACCCCCTGATGTACCATTGGACAATTATTCCCTAGAGCTCCGACTTTGGGTGCCCTGGCCAGCAGACAGAAAGGATTTTTCGCTTTATAAGATTAACCCAGAAACTGGGCGGGCCTATGCTGGTGCCTCAGACCTCATGATGGAGGCACGCCACACTGACAGTCACTTCCATCCTCAACTCCCTGACAGCGTTTGGGAAAACGCCCCGCGCGTTCACTGGAAGACGTTCTCCGAAGATGTTGAGGATCTTATCAAAATTATTATCCGGACGCAACACCTGCGACAACGTGCCTTGCCACTCCTGCCCATGGGAGATTCCCGTTGGATTAGTTACTTCAACGAATTTTCAGAATACTTTGAATTTCAAAAACAAAAATTCACGACGCTAGATCCCCAGCGTGTCCTTATAGTCTGTATTGGAGGTTTTTCTTCACCTACAGAGGAACTTATGCGATGTTTGCACAAGAATCTTGATCGGAATTCAAATATCACTGAGATAACAATGGTTATTGAGGATTGTGTTGATTTTGAAGAGGCGGAACTTGGAGAATTGATTGCCAACTCTCTTACCCCTATCAAGCTAGATGTTAACATCGCTTCTTTGGATGTGATTGCGGAAATACTTGAGCATCACCGCGCTCGCGGCAAAAGTTTATCTCTAATATTGCCGAAAAAGAATAAAGTTGATATGTTGAAGAATTTTCGCAGCACCTATATTGACTATCTCGCCCACTTAAAAAATGGTGATCGTGAATTGCGGGCAGATGTACTTGGTACCATTCAGCGGGACTGTGACGCTCGCATTGAAAGATGGGATCGGTTTCTTCACATTGGCGTTGCGTTCTCCTTTTCCGAATCTGATTTGGAGAGGTTCATTAACATTGATAGAAACCTGCTTGATGCTATAGATGTTGATGAAAGTATAGAGGAAGCCGTATCTAATGCAATCAAGGTTTTGGAAGAAATGCTCGGTTGGGAAAGCCATCAAAAACGCTCCAGTCAAGAAGGAAACCCTTCTCAAAATCCCGCAGTGAAAACAATCCTTCGATCATTAGATTTGAAAGAAGTTGCCGATCAATTCATGAGGGAGTATGAGTCTTTTGATAATTCGGATGAGGCGAGGCAATTTCAAATGTCGGTGCAGTCCCTTGAGGATGCACTAAATGCGCAAAAAAGCAGTCAGCAGATTAGAATTTTATCTAAGCGGTGTCGCGTTAGTTTTCAGGATTTCGTGGATGCCGAAAAATGGAAAAAACCTCTGAAAATTCTTGAAGCGTTTTTGCAATTAGATGGCGCAGAGGAATTCATTCAAAAATGTGGTGTCCCCAAAGTGGATGGAAGCATAAACTCCCTCCAACTCGAAATAGAGGAATTCAAAACCTTAGTTGAGCTCCTTGAGGAATATAGCGAACTTAAATCGGCCGGTTTAGAAGCGAACAGACAACAAATCAAACAATGGGAAACCAAATTCAAATCGTATGTATTGGAGTTACTTGCTGATCCTCAATCTCAGAAAATCATTCAATTTCTTACAGAGGAATTTCTTGAGCATATTAAGAATGCATTTTGAGGAACTTCTGATTACGAGGAAACTGATGAATATTGATGCCTTAGACACACCAACGCTCGTCGCGGATCTCGATGTACTTGAACGGAATATCGACGGCATGGCAACGCACTGCCATCAACTCGGTATCCCGCTGCGCGTCCATACCAAAACGCATAAAGTACCAGAAATCGCGAAACTGCAAATCGCTGCCGGTTCGCGAGGTATTACCTGCCAGAAGTTAGGCGAAGCAGAAGTGATGGTAGATGCCGGAATCGACGACATCCTGATTCCGTATAATATCGTCGGGAAACCGAAACTGAAACGGTTGACTGCCCTCGTCCAACGCGCCCGCATTACCGTCGCACTCGATTCAGAAGAGACCGCAACTGGCATCTCTCAACAAGCGATTGCTGATGGCTGTGTTGCGCCTGTTATCGTGGAACTCGATACCGGAAGTGGACGCTGTGGCGTGCAATCACCGCGAGCAGCACAACGCCTTGCACAACAGATTATGAAAATGCAAGGCATCGACTTCCAAGGTATCATGACGTATCCGAGCAACGTGCGCGCGAAGCCGTTTATCGAAGAGACGCTTGACCGTCTTTCAAGCGACGGGATTCCTGTGAACATCATCAGTGGTGGCGGCACCGGTTCGGAAGCAGCATCAAAAGAGATCGGCTGCACAGAAACCCGAAGCGGTTCTTATGCCTATGAGGGCATAACTCGTATCGGCGGCTCGGAGATGCTAACACCTGAACGGTGTGTCTTGCGAGTTATCGTAACTGTTGTCAGCACGCCAACGCCTGACCGGATTATCATTGATGGCGGTCAAAAGACGTTTGCCAGCTACCCGCCAACGCCTTATGGACATATCGTTGAACACCCGGACGCTAAGATTTATGGCATGTCCGTTGAACATGGACACGTCAATGTCAGTGAATGTTCACACCAATTTAAGGTGGGTGAGCAGCTCTCGGTTATCCCGCTACATCAAGGAATGACGAGCAATCTTCACGACATACTGGTAGGCGTTCGCGGCGATAAAGTCGAGGTGATTTGGGAAATCGCAGGTAGAGGGAAAGTCTTTTAATATCCATAGATTTTCCTTGTTGTTTATTCATATTGTTTTTATGTCTCAAGGAGGAAAACCATGATTCAACCCACACCCGCACAGAAAGCGCAATGGGAAGAAAAAGGCTATCTCGTTTTTGAAAATGCTATTCAAGGGGCAGACCTTAAGCGGCTCCAAAATGCTTTCGACTATTGGGCGGACGCTTGCAAAGCCGAATGGCTGGACAGAGTCGAAGCCGGAGACGCCGCCGCAACCTTCTATGACATCCCGAATCCGCTTGAGAAGGATCCGATCTTTATTGATATTATCGACTATCCGAGTTACTACGGTGCCCTAATGGCGTTCACAGATCACGAGCTCATCCTACTGGGACCGCAGGTTCGGACTGTGGCACCGTGGCCCGTGAGTTACACGGGATGGCACCCTGATGTCGGATATGACAATCCGCTCCATATCAAGGTACAAATCTACGTCAACGATGTCGAGCCCGGGGGTGGGGAGTTCGGTTTTGTACCGGGCAGTCATAAACCGGATTCAGGGCCATACACGCGTCCGATGCGACAAGAGAGTATGACCGGACATAAGACGTTCCCGGGTAAAGCAGGCACAGCGATTATGTTCAACTCCTGCGGATGGCACGTTTCGATGGACAATCATTCCGATACACCCCGTAAGTCGATTATCCTAATCTATGAAAAGCGTACACCCGGACGCGTCAAACCGGAACAGTTTGCCGCGATTTCAGCGTATTGTCAAACCCCGGAACGTCGCGCCCTGTTTAGTTTAGACGGTTAGTCAAGGGAGGTTCGTCATAATGCCACGAATTGATTCGCATCTGCATGTATTCACAAAGGTATCACCGGAATTTCCGCGAGAAACGACCGCCGTTTGTCCGGCCGAACGCGAAGAGTCTGCCGAAAAACTGTTAGGCGTGATGGCGGAACATCAGATTGATCAGGCGGTCCTCGTCCAGATGGGAGGCGCAAGCATAGCGCATCACCGTTATCTGCTGCATTGCCTGAAAGAATATCCGAACCGATTTTTAGGGATTGGATTGGTTCCAGAGGGACATCCGAATCCTGCTGAACACATGGCGGAACTCACGGATAACACAGGGATTATCGGGTTCCGATTTTCTACATTTGGGGGACCGCGTGATATTTTTGCGAAGATGGATGTCCGCGAGTTTGCAGCGTATCCCATCTGGGAGAGTGCTGCCGAGCGCGATTATGTGCTGTGGCTCTATCCGAATGCGATCAACGCGCATCTCCTGCCGTACCTGATTCAAGAATTCCCACAGGTCCGGGTCGTGCTAAATCATCTCGCCGCCTGCCCAGGAAAAGGCAAATTCACTTGGGACGAATTCGGTAGACCTCAGATACAGGTGACAGGTTACAACTTGTTTATGCATACCACCTATCGGCTCGCGAGATTTGAAAATGTTAATGTCCATCTCTCCGGTCAGTACGCTTTTAGCAGAGAAGAATTCCCGTATAAAGATCTGGCAGGATGGCACCGCGGTCTTCTAAGCGGCTTTGGGACGAAACGATTGATGTGGGCAACCGATTTTCCATGGATTTTGGAGGAACCCGGTTATGGTAAACTGACCACAGTTATAGAAGAATTATTACCGAATCTATCCGAAGCAGAATTAGCAGATATTATGGGTGGGAATGCGAAACGGATTTTAAGGTTTCCTGATCTCTAAAGGGGAGCCGTTCAGAATCCGCTTCCGGCTTGGAATTCAAACGCGTTCTGAATCTGTTCAAGTTTTAGTAACTCAAGCTTCGGGGACAGATGGATCGCGATAACATCGAAACGGCAAGGTGCCTCGAATCGGTTGTGCGCGTGTAGGTATCCCATGGCGACTTTAGAAATCTGTCGCTGTTTCTGCGTAGTTACCGCTGCTTGCGGGGTCCCGAATTTGAGGCTGCGTCGCGTTTTCACTTCTACAAAGACGATACAGTCGCCATCTTGTGCAACTATGTCGATTTCACCGCGTCCCGATCGGTAGTTCTGTGCAAGGATTTTATACCCATGTGCCTTGAGGTGCCCAGCCGCAAACGACTCACCCATTTCTGCGATATTCAACCGTGAACGATCCATCTGTGTTTCCTATTTTTTCTCGTACTGTATTGCCAGACGGGGTTGCAAACCCCACCTGCATGGAATTGTGTGCGTCATATCAATCATCGGAAAGTAGTTTGAAGGTCTGACGGTGAACATCCGATGCACCGAACTGAGCGATCGCTTTTCGATGTTGGGATGTCGGGTAGCCTTTGTGTCTTTGGAATCCGTAGTGCGGATAGGTGCGATCCAATTCTATCATGATCCGATCGCGGGTAGTTTTGGCGATAATAGAGGCAGCTGCGATAGAGTAACTGCGGCTATCGCCTTTCGGGATTGCTTCGCCTGGGATGTCTGTTGCCGGAAAATTTATACCGTCAACGAGGAGATAATCGGGGTGTGGTGTGAGTTTTTCAATTGCATGCTGCATCGCCAATAAGGTCGCTTTGAGAACATTCAAACGGTCAACAGTTCGGTTATCCGCGGAACCGATACCTACGGACAAGGCGACGTTATGGATTTCATCTGCTAACCGGTCGCGTTGTTTCGGTGTCAACTGCTTTGAATCTCTCAAACCGTCAATGTTGCAATTGAGAGGTAAGATGACTGCAGCAGCAATGACGGGACCCGCCAAGGCACCTCGGCCTGCCTCGTCAATGCCTGCAATCTGTTTGTAGCCGTTGCGTTGGCAAACGAGCTCAAAAGCGTCCATCAGTATCGGGTTAGGTTCTACGTTCTTTGACGCGTGCGGCTCTTCCCGTACGATCGCGCAAGTAATACAGCTTTGCACGCCGAACCGCCCCGTAACGGACGACCTGAATGCTTTCAATGTTCGGTGAATGCAGTGGGAACGTCCGCTCACTTCCGGCACCGAATGCGACGCGTCGGACTGTAAAGGTTTCGCGTAATCCACCGTGTGCACGACGAATAACAGTTCCCTCGTACGCTTGAATACGTTCCTTTTGTCCTTCACGGATACGCGTATTCACCTTGACAACATCCCCTGGACCGAAATCCGGGATATCGCTCTTCATATATTGACTTTCGACGGATTCAAGTAAATTCATGTCTTTCTCCTCCCCTCGCGTAATGCTTGGTTCGCTGTATGATGTTAATATTCCTTATGAACTAAAAACTTTTTTGCTATACCTTTAATCCCGCTCCTTTGAGGATTGCAATGTCCTCTTCGCTGAGTTCCAATCTTTGGAGCAGATCGGGACGACGTTTTGCTGTGCGTTTGAGTGCCTCAGCATATCGCCACTTTTCGATATTCTCATGATGTCCACTCAATAGGACTTCAGGGATCTGCATTTCGGCGAACTGCGCAGGACGTGTATAGTGCGGATGATCAAGCAATTCCTGACTAAACGAATCGATGTGCGCGGATTCGTAATCACCGAGTGCACCCGGAAGTACGCGCCCGATAGCATCAATCAAAACGAGGGCTGCGATTTCACCGCCACTCAAGATGTAGTCACCGATTGAAACCTCGGTTGTTACCAATTTCTGACGTACACGTTCATCCACGCCTTTGTAGCGTCCGCACAAAAGTATAAGATGCGACTCCAATGAAAGCGATTCTGCGAATCCTTGGGTCAGTGGTATCCCTTGAGGTGTCAGATAGACGACGTTTGCGGTTTCCTCTGGGTTCAACGCTTTGACGGCTGCGAAAATAGGTTCCGGTTTAAGGATCATCCCGGCACCGCCGCCGTAGGGGTAATCGTCAACCGACTTGTGTTTATCGGTCGTCCAATCTCGCAGGTTATGGAGATGAACCGCGAGTATATTAGCGTCGTGCGCGCGTTTGAGTATCCCCGTCTTTAACGCTGGTGCGATGATTTCTGGAAACAGGGCAATAACATCAATTTTCATTGCTATTTTTCAATCTACACATCCTGCCTCGGTTCATCAATTAGCTCAAGAATTACCTTTTTATTCGCGCACAATCCAGCGGTATAGAGGACGCTTCTAATGGCTTTCAGCGTCCGTCCGTATCTACCGATGATTTTCCCCAAATCCTCCTCTGTGACAGTCAATTCAATAATAACGACTGTTTCGCCAGTTACTTCTCGAACCACTACCTCATCGGGATAATCAACGAGAGATTTTACGATGTATTCAATCAAATCTTTGAACATGGTTCACTTTTGGATTTCAGTAGATGCGTCCGCCCTTTGTGTTTTCGTCGGTGTTATTCTTCTTCCTCAGTGGATTCGTCTGGTGTTGCTTCAGTCAGCAATGCGCCAGTTTCGGATTCTGTTTCTTGTGCTTCTGTCTGTTCCGTATCCTCTGCGTCCTCGGCTGTTTCAGGGGTTTCCTCTTCTGGCATCGGTCTCCCTAATTTTTCGTATTCAAATTTCATCAGAATCCCGCTTTTTGAGAGTAAACGCTTTGCTGTATCCGAGGGCTGCGCGCCGCGTCGTAACCATTTTAAGGCTTTCTCCTCATCGATGACGACATCTGCTGGATCCGTGAGTGGGTTGTAATGACCGAGGCGTTCTAAGAATGCACCGTCTCTCTGTGCGCGAGCATCAGCCGCGACGAGCCGATAGAACGGACGTTTTTTACGACCATGTCGTTGTAATCTAATTCTAACTGCCAAAAAATACCTCCCGTGGCATCTGTGCCACTTCATCTAAATTTTAAGCGGGTGATCCCGTTGCTGGGTTCACCGAATTACTATCTGCGGCGTTTTCGTTTTCGAGGTTTTCTTGCCTTCCGTTTTGGACGAGGCGTTGCACGCATTTTCTGCCCGATTTTCTTGTTGAAAGGTGCGCCCATCCCCGGCATTGCCATCGCCGCCTGCTGATTTAACATCCGATTCATCATCTGGAGCTGCGAAACCAGCATGTTAATCTGATTGACTGTCGTACCACTACCTTCAGAAATACGGAGTTTTCGACTTCTATCTAACAATCGAGGGTTCTTACGCTCCTCAAGCGTCATGGATTGAATGATCGCCTTTGCACTGCGCAAATGGCTCTCATCGGGTGTAAGGTCTTTCGTCGGCAACTGGTTCTTAAACGGCATGAGATCCATCAATTGATCTAACGGCCCCATATTTTTCAGCTGCTCTAACTGTGTCAAAAAATCGTCAAAATCGAGACCTTTGTTCTCTATAAGTTTACGTTCAAGTTCCTTTGCCTGATCTTCGCTGAATACCTCTTCCGCTTTCTCAATGAGTGTTTGCACATCGCCTTGTCCGAGGATACGCGAAGACATTCGTTCTGGATGGAATTCTTCAAGCGAGGCTGCCTCAATCTTTTCACCGACACCGATGAATTTGATCGGTTTCTGTGTGATATGACGAATCGAGAGCGCTGCACCGCCGCGAGCGTCGCCATCCATCTTCGTGAGGATAACGCCGTCAATGTCTAAGGCGTTGTTGAAATTTTCAGCGACGTTTACAGCGTCTTGCCCTGTCATTGCATCAACGATGAGCAGAATTTCAGTCGGGTCAACGCTCGCTCGAATCTCTCGAAGTTCACCCATTAATTCCTCGTTAACATGCAAACGTCCTGCGGTATCAATGATAACGCAGTTATGTCCGTGTGCTAAAGCCTCTTTGACGGAAGCCTCTGCGATCTTGACAGGTGAAACGTCTGTCCCCATTGAGAAGACCGGTGTTTCTGTCTGCTCACCGAGAATTTGTAGCTGCTTAATAGCAGCGGGGCGATAGACGTCAGCAGCAACGAGAAGCGGTTTCCGTCCGTCTTTGCGAAATCTCAGTGCCAATTTTGCCGCTACGGTGGTCTTACCAGCACCTTGTAAACCGGCAAGCATGACGATCGTGGGACCGCTGGGGGCGATACGAATCTTTTCCGCCTCGTTGCCCATCAATTGCGTCAGTTCTTCGCCGATAATTCGGGCGATCTGTAGTTCAGGCGTAAGGCTGCCGAGCACCTCTTGACCGAGGGCGCGTTCTTTGATCCGATCTGTAAATTCACGTGTGACTTTATAGTTAACGTCGGCTTCCAGGAAAGCGCGCCGGACCTCACGTAAGGTATCAGAGATGTTATTTTCTGTGAGTTTTCCTTGCCCTTTCAATTTCTTGAAAGTGCTTTGTAACCTATCGCTTAAACTTTCAAACATGGGCTCTGTATCCTTTTTTAGTGGCGCGAACTATCGCCTCAAGCCACGCTTGGTGCTAAAATAATGTGGACGCTCTCATATCTTTTACTGCTTAGAAAGAAATGCTATGACAATAGGCGAAATCGATAGATATACCAATCCCTAATTATAGAATTATAGCAAATTTTACGACCGATGTCAAACTTTTTTTCGAATAGTCGTTAGTTATCAATGGGTCGGTTTTCAGTTTTGGGTACGGTTTTCTATGAAAACCTTTCAGTTATCGGTTATCGGTACAAATAATGGAGGACACAATTCAATGGTTCAGAATCATGCTTTTTCCTGCTTGACACAGATAAGTATCTATGGTAAAAATATAAGAATGAAAACAAGACGCACTCGACAACATCAGAAATTCACGCTTTATACCGCGCTCATCTGCCTCATCAATGTTCTAACAGTTTTTTACTGCGGATGCCAAGGCGAAACTTTCAATTTGAATGTAGGCGGCACCAATTTTGAAATCGTAGAGAAATCGGGTGAACTGACGGAAGATGAAATCTGGGACGGACGGGTCTATATTACGGACACTGTCACTGTACCAGAGGGTATCACGTTGACGATCCGTGCCGGGACTATCGTCGGTTTTGAACCGATGGATACACTGAGCCTGCTTATTGTAAAGGGCGAACTCTATGCAGAAGGATCGCCAGACCGGATGATCGTCTTCGGATCCTTGGGGAAGCAACAGACACAAGCACAAGAACCGACGGCAGAGACAACCGGCTCGGCGTTTGGTACGGATACGTCTCTAAGAAGGCAACAAGGGGGCCTCGGTCAGACGGTTGAGAGTACCGTAAAAGCGGAACCACCGCGCGCGGGCGACTGGGCAGGTATTCAGATTGAAACCACAAGTCCGAATAGTCGTCTCACATACACGCGTATCCAACACGCGAATGTCGGCATCAGGATCCGGACGGACGCAGTCCAGATTGAGAGGTGCCTTTTCGGCGAGAATAGAACCGGAATCATTTGCGAAAACACGAATCCGACGGTTAGCAGTAGCGAATTTAATAGGAACGGCATAGGTTCCAAATTCCAAGGCAGTGCCGCACCAGATGTAGAATACAGCGAGTTTACCGCCAATCAATACGGGATCGTATGCGAAGATGACTCGCGTCCGCGTATTCAGTATAATATCCTCCGTGCGAATTACGAAAACGCTATTGTCTGTTATTCCACCGCCTCCCCAGAAATTGTCTCTAATAACATTACAAATAACGTCGGTTGGGCAGTCTACGATGGCGGACGGCTCCGAGATAATTTTATTCAAGGGAATAAACAGGTCGGCGGTAATATAACAGAACTCGGTGTCGGGACACAGAGCGAGCAGTTTTATGGTGTAGAGGAAACGTTTGAACCGAGGAATTCTCCGGTAGCGGAAGCAGGCGTGCCGCGCGAAAACTTCTAAAACCTGTTCGCAAGTCCCCTTGATAAGGGGGATTTAGGGGGTTTCTTCCGATTCTATGCGAAAGCTTCTAAACCTGTTCGCAAGTCCCCTTGATAAGGGGATTTAGGGGGTTTCTTCCGATTCTATGCGAAAGCTTCTAAACCTGTTCGCAAGTCCCCTGATAAGGGGGATTTAGGGGTTTCTTCCGATTCTATAGGAAATTGATATATGAGCCGCCTCAAAGCCTATCTTGACCTAATCCGTTACCCGCTCTTTGCGATTCCGATTGTCGCGACACTTCCGGGCGCGCTCATCGCGAGTCAAGGGCAGTTTACAGGGCGCGTCGCTATGGCACTTGTCATTGCGCTGTTCGGTTATTTCGCTGGTATGATAAAAAACGATTACTTCCACCACGAAACGGACAAGCAGACGAACCCGGAACGTCCGCTGCCATCCGAGCGATTGACACCGAAGCAGGCAATTGTCCCAGCAAGCGTTATCTACGGGTTATGTGTTATCGGTGGTTTTTTGCTCAGCATCAAAGCCGGTTTGTTGGTGATGGGTTTAGTCGCCATTTCGCACCTCTACAACGCAATTTTCAAAGCGAAGGGTATCTTAGGAAGTCTCACATTGCCTTTAGGAATTGGGCTCCTGAGTGTTTTCGGAGCATTAGCTGTGAGTGGCACGGTCCCGCGTCTGGTGTGGTACGCCTTCGCTGCGACAACGCTTTACGATTTAGGCACACATATCACGACGACCTTCAAAGACATTTCACGCGACAGACAGCTCGGTATCCTAACGACACCGCTTCAGATCGGTGTCGGTCCGGCATTGTTACTTTCAGCGATTGCAACAGTCGCTGCTTTTGTCGTTGCTTTTTTACCCTACTGGTTGGAGCCGGAACTGCAGAGGACTTATGTTGTTTGGGTTATGTTAGGTATCGTTGCCACCATCGTTACGCGTATCCCGCTCTATGTGCAACCAGATGAAAAGAACGGCTATTTTGCGCTCAAAGGATCAATGATCGGTTCGATTTTCTTTTTTCCGTGTCTTATCGGTACACAGATGTCTATTGCGGTTTCTGCAGCGGTCATGGTGCCGTTATTGTTGGTAACACTCTTTCTGTTAAAAACGACGCATCAAGAAGTATAAAATCCGATTTTATATAAGACAGATTAAGGAGGGAAATTATAAAAAATGAAAAACATTGTTTTGCTTATTACCGATACCTTTCGGTATGATAATTTAGGCGAACGCGCGAGACGACCGATTCGCACCCCGATGCTCGATAAATTTGAGGCAGAGCGCGCAACGGCTATCGACAAATTTTATATGAGCAGTTTTCCCACTGTCCCGCACCGTACAGATATTTTGACTGCAACAGTCGGGTGGCCCCACTACCCGTGGCAGCCCATTGATCTGAGTGGACGGAGTGTCATCTCTAAACTCCTGAGCGATCAAGGATACGCGACACAGCTGATTTGTGATACGCCACACCTGTTCAACGTCCGCTTCCAGCACTGTTTCGATGCCGCTTTCCAGCATCGTGGGCAGGAGGGAGACAAACCGCTTCTACACCTCAATGACGAGATAAAAGTCGTTATGCCGAATGAGAAGACGCGACCGCATCCGTCGTTCCGTGGGCATACACTGCCGAACACACACCGCTGGACGAACCGCTACTACCAGTATGAGTCGGAGACGTTCTCCGGTAGGACCTCTGAGACGACAATCCGATGGTTGGAAGAGAATCACCGTTCGGGCCCCTTTTTCCTCTGGGTAGATTTCTTCGATCCGCACGAACCGTGGGATCCACCCGAATACCTCGTTAAACGCTACGATCCGGATTATACCGGTCCACCGATGTTACATCCGAACTACGGTCTATCGTCTCTCTTTACGGATGCGGAGCTGCACAACCTCTGGGCACACTACGCCGGTGAGGCTGAACTCGTTGATCGACATATCGGACGGATTCTGCAGAAGGTGGAAGATTTAGAGTTGTGGGACGATACGCTGGTTGTTGTGTTATCCGACCACGGGATGTCTATCGGTGAACACAGCCGGACAGGTAAATCTAACATCGACCCGAAAGATGAACGCTATTGGCCCACATACCCCGAAATCAACCACGAGATGTTCTTGGTTGCTGGTGGCGATGTTCCCCAAGGGCAACGTCTTGACCTCATCGCGCAACCGATGGATATTATGCCGACGCTCTGTGAATTGGCAGGTGTTAATTTGGATCCACCGAAACCGTTTGAGGGACGCTCTTTCGCAAACGCGCTCCTGAATGGCGAAGCGCAACACAGGGAATACGCTGTAACCGGTTGCCATATCCGGGCACAGGGGGACAGTGTGCCACGCCGAGCGACAACGCCGTTCCTCGTAACTGAACGGTGGGGATACGCACCTGTCGGTGAATACGGTAGACCGGAACTCTTTGATCTACCCGCAGACCCGATAGCCGAAAACGACATCGCTGCGGACAACATGGAACTGGTCAAAGAGTTGCATGAACTGTTTATGTCGCATCTCGAGGCGCATAACGCCCCTGAGAATTTCCTTGATCTTTGGAAAGAAGAACCGTCCGGCGACGGTAAGGGCAAATGGTCGATTGATTATCCTGAAGAGGATGATGAATAGGACGGTCAGTTGAAAGAAAAAAGAGGCTTTCGGTAAAGTCAACCGAAAGCCTCTTTGCGTATAACGAGGGTTGGCTTCATTGAGACGCGTGCCTACTCAAAAATCTCAAATTCACCATCTTTGACGATCAATACAATTGGGTCGTAGACTGCATCCCCAACATCGTTGAAAGAGAATGAGCCGAGGATCGTGTCAAAATTTTGAATCTCTGCAAGCGCAGCAGCAATCGCCTTTGGATCGGTTGATTGGGCATCTGCTATCCCTTTAGCGACAATATGAACAGCGGCGTAAAATTGCGCTGCCCAAATATTGGGTTCCATTCCATATTTCGTGCTATAGTTCTGCACAAAGGCTTGATTGCCGGGTGTATCTGCTGTGCTATTCCAACTCGTAAAAGTGATCGTTCCTTCGGCGGCATCTTCGGCAGCTGCCACTAAATCTCTGGACAGCGTGAGGTTCACAATGAACGGAATATCTGAAGGCACACCGAGTGCACGTCCTTGAATCAGGATATCGGAAATGTCGGCGACTGTAGATGAGATAAAGATAACATCCGGATTTGACGCCTTGATGCGAGTAAATTGGGCAGACGAGTCCGTCTCCGCGGTTTGAAAACTTTCTGCTATGAGAATCTCGACACCGTTATCGGTAAGTGCTTTCCGTAACTCTGCATCGCTGGTCCGGGAAAAGAGATCAATCTCATCAAATAACGTAGCCGCTTTTTGGTACCCGAGCTTCTCTTGTGTCACTCTGACCCCGTTCGGAATAAGTACATCTGTGGTGAGGTTGGTGCGGAAAACAAAGTCGCTAACTGCACTTAATCCAGAGGCGGCTGAAGAGGGACTAATCGCCACGACCTGATTCTGGTGCGCGATCGGAAAAGCCTCTTGTGCCTGACTTGAGGATCCCGGACCTAGAAGAATAGAAACTTTGTCTTGATGAATCAATTTGTTGAAGGCTTCAACCGCGCCCTCTACGGTACTCTGACCGTCCTCCGTGATGAGTCTGATCTTCACATTGCTGTGTTGTGAGTTGTTAATTTCTGAAACAGCGAGTTCAATACCGTATTCTACCGGAGGGCCTGCCAAACTGGATGGTCCCGTAATAGGGTAGACAGCACCGACTAAAATTTCTCCGTCAACCGCTTCCATCTGTGGCGCGGTAGGTTGAACAATCTGCTGGACCCGTTCACAACCGATCAAACTCCCGATTAGCACAACAATAGCCAATACAAACAATAAGACTATAATTTTTCTAATGATTACGTTGAATTTCTTCACCATAGAATATACCTTTTCCTTTTTTGGATATAACAGAAACTATTAGACCATTTTATAGATAGGTGAACAATGTTGGATTCCAGAAATTTTGATACTATCTGAAAACCGAATGAGTGTTATCGGGGCAAATGGAATACGTTCACGCTTTCCAAACGCTTTGAAATTCTCTAATTCTAATGAGTGAAGCATCAGGCTTCTTCTAATTATTAACCTTGTTTTTTGAACTATTTTTCATTGAGGACTTTGGCAGTTTGGTATCGCTGTTGGTTTCTTTTTTTTTTGTTCGCGTTTTTCGGGTGGCATATAATACGAAACAACCTTCATGCCTTTCCGGCGGCATTCTTCTTGAACCTGTCGCAAATGCGCGGAGAGCTCTTCAAGAGAATTGAATTTGGCGGCGAACTCCTCTTTCATTCGATAGCACTCTTCAAGCATGGGATCTGTGTAGTCAATCACGGGCTCCGTGTATTTTTTAGGATCTTCTTTCATCTGAAATTTCTCAATTAGTGCGGCAGATGTGCAGATGGTCGCCAGTGTATCATGAAATGTTATCGGTTTCAAAGAAATAATTGATACAATTTAGGCGGTCTCTGGCGCATCAAGTACGGCATCCAATTGATCCATCACCTTGTGAAACGCTTCGACATAATAGGACATCAACTCGCGATCGTTGGGAGGATTCACATCAAAGACATAACAGTGAGAGTCAATGAATTCAACGGCTTTGGGATAGTCCTCAGTTTTGTATTCAACCGTCGAATTATTGCATCGCCACGGGCAGCCTGTGCCGTAACCGATGCGGTTCTGGAAAATCTCTTGCGACGGTACAGGGAGCCGCTGCCACTGTCCCGTCGGGACACCCTCGGCGCGGAGTGCTGCTTGGACTTTTTCTCGTAAGGTGCGGGCAGGAATATCTAATCCCAACGCCTCTGGATCAAAACCGACGACGTAGTTGTAATAGACCGGTTCACACGCTTCTGGCGTAAAAGGTGTTTCGATGCCATCAATCTGGCTGAGATGCCTCGTGAGATAGTTACAATTTTCGATGCGCAATGCGTTGTTCGCGTCGAGCCGTTTGAGTTGACTACGAATGAACGCCTGACTGAACATATCGCCACGATACATCCATCCGAGTCCGTAAGCGTTATATTCTTGTTCCTCACGCTCACGTCCGGGGACGACGATCTCGCCGAAATATTGTAGCAGCGCCGCGCGTTTGTGAATTTCTGCATCGTCCGTTGTGAACAAACCGCCTTGGCAACCACTGCTGAGGGTTTTTGATGCTTGTGTGCTGTAGCCTGCTGCATCACCGAAAGCACCACAAAGCTTACCTTTATAGCGTGCGCCGTGCGCCTGTGCGACATCCTCAATGACTTTCAAATCATGTTTTTTCGCTATCGCAAGGATTGGGTCCATATCGGCAGGCATACCATGAATATGTACCGGCATAATCGCGCGCGTCCGTTCAGTGATCTTTGCTTCAATGGCGTTGGGGTCAATACAATAGGTCACCGGATCAATATCAACAAAAACAGGGATAGCGTTGTGATGGAGGACAGCTGCCGCAGTTGCCCAGAAGGTAAAGGCAGGAATAATAACTTCGTCACCCGGTTCAATACCGACACCCGCGACGCAGAGGTGCAGCGCAGCAGTGCCGCTGTTAACGGGAATACAATACTGTACCCCCATGTATTCCGCCCATTCGCTCGCGAGACCTTGCGATTGAATCCGCTGTTGTTCGGTAATTCTTTCGGAAGCGATGACCTCAGCGATTGCGTCTCTATCGGCATCCGTAACTTGTGGCCAGGGTTTGATTATACCGTTGGGGACAGTCGGTTTACCACCGTGTATAGCGAGTTTTGCTGCCATGAGCGGTCTCCTTTCCGTAGACTTTTGCTGGGGAGATTAAGAATTTACCGTGAAAAATGTTTAGAGTTCTGTTAGTCTTGGAACATGCTCATCCTCATAATTTTTAATAAGCGTACCAACGAAATGCAGCAAGGGTGCCAAGAGATGATTTTCCTCCCCTACTATATCAAGCAAATCGTCTAACCGTGCTGCAAGTTCCTCATATTCGATTTTTGTCAATAGAATAGGTATATGCGTTTCGCTTTGGCTTACACTGTCGATTAAATCACATAACGCTTTGATGGAGGGTTGCAATTTACTTTTGCTGCGCGGATGAAAGGTGATAGGGGCATCAAGTGTAGATACGTCCAGCGTATCTTCTGTTTTGGGGACCATAGTTTACTCCTTCCACTTTCCTTTGTCATACTCTGCATGTGTTAGCACATGTCGAATGTAGACTCTCTTTTCATCATATCTCATAGAAACGATGAGGCGTACGTTGTTACCAGCAATATTGAAAATTGTCAGTTTTCCTACGCGTGAAACGTGAGGAAATAGAGAACGCAACTCAGCAAACGAGCCAAAATTCCTTTCCTGCATCAGATTATACCAACGGTTAAGTGATGAGCGCGCATTTGGATGTTTCTGAGCAAATTCAATAAGGCGATCTCGCCTAACAATTTCCATCAAGAATTCTACTGTGCCTCATAGATATGCTATTGCCTTTGGAATCCGCTTTAAAACCTTGTCTCTGCCGAGCAGTGTAACAATATCAAAGAGACTCGGTCCGAAAGATGTCCCTGTCAGTGCGATCCGCAATGCTTGCATCGCCGCGACGCGTTTGATATCGTTCTCATCCGTATATTTCCAAATTGCTGTTTCAACCGTTTCTACGTCAAACGAAGGTACTTCTTCCAAAATCTGTAATAAGTTGGTCAAAATCTCAGCGGTTTTCTCTCGCTTTTCTTCTGAGCCACCCCACCACTTCTTGACCGCTTTCGTTTCATATTCAAAGTCGTCTGTGAAGAAATAACGCGTCTGTGGAACGATGTCCTGAAGTGTTGTGAGGCGTTCACCGACAGCTTCAACGATGTTTATCAGCCAATCACGATCCTCGGTCTCATTGAGTAGACCTGCCGCTTGCCAGAATGGGATTACTGCATCTGTCCGTACTGATACGTCAAGTTGGTTTATGTAGTGAGAATTGAGCCATTCCAGTTTCTTAATATCAAAGACACTGCCACTCTTACCAACCCGTCCAAGATCAAATTTATCGATGAGTTCATCAACGGAAAAGATTTCCTGTTTGTCATCGTAGGACCACCCGAGCCGGACAACGAAGTTCAGCACCGCTTTAGATAGATACCCCTGCTCACGATAGCGGTTCACAGCGACAAGGTCGCCGTGATGACGTTTGCTCATCTTTCTGCCACTGCTATCCAGCACCAATGGAATGTGCGCAAACTGCGGAACCTCTAAACCGAGTGCATTCGCAATGGCAATCTGTTTCGGTGTGTTATTGAGATGCTCCGTTCCGCGAATCACGTGCGTTATCTGTAACTCCGCGTCGTCTATAATCGAAGTGAGATTGTAGTTCGGCATCCCGTTTGAACGGACAATCACTTCGTCCTCTAAGGTTTCGGGATCAATATTGCGTGAACCGAGCACAGTGTCCTCAACACGGATCGGTGTGTCGGGCATTTTTATTCGAACGGTCGGCTTTCTCCCTTCAGCGACAAAGCGTTCTACAGCTTCAGGAGTCAAGTATCGGCATCTTCTATCGTAAGAACGGGTCTGTTTATTGGCACGAGCCTGTGTACGGATATCTTCAAGTTCTTCAGGTGTGCAATAGCAGTGGTATGCATTGCCGCTTTCAAGCAATTGCACAACGTACTTGTCATAGATATTTCTCCGCTCCGATTGGACATACTGCTCGTCCCAATGGATGCCCAACCACTTCAACGCGTCATAAATCTCGTGCATGGATTCATCCGTGGAACGCGCTGTGTCCGTATCATCAATTCGGAGAATAAATTTACCATCGTGGTGTTTGGCGAACAGCCAATTAAACAGAGCCGTACGCGCGCCACCGATATGCAAGAAACCGGTCGGCGAAGGTGCCATCCGAACCCGTATTTCATCTGTCTCTGTGTCCGTTAAACTGTGTGGTGTTTCGTTCATTTCTGCCCCTTCTGGATCTTTGCCCAGGAATCTCTTAACGGTACTGTGCGATTGAAAACTAATTTCTCTACTGTTGTATCTGGGTCAACGCAGAAATAACCCATCCGTAGGAATTGATAGCGGCTTTCGGGCGGTGCGTCAACGAGGCTCGGTTCAACTTTGCAATTATTTATCACCTCTAAAGAGTCCGGATTGAGGAATTGTATCCAGTCTTCGCCGTCTGCGGCACTCTCCGGTTCGCGTTCTGTAAAGAGCGAATCGTAGAGACGGACTTCCGCATCAACCGCGTGTTCAGCGGAGACCCAATGCAATGTCCCTCTCACTCTGCGTCCATCGTCGGACCAGCCGCCGCGTGTTTCTGTGTCGTAGGTGCAGTGTATCTCAGCGATTTCGCCGGTGTCTTCATCTTTAACAACCGATTTACACTGGATATAGTAGGCGTGTTTAAGCCGCACTTCTTGTCCGGGTGCTAATCTGAAGAACTTTCGAGGCGGGTCCTCCATGAAATCTTCACGCTCAATATAAATTTCGCGCGAAAACGGCAGCTTCCGTGTACCAGCATTCTCGTCTTCTGGATTATTTTCAGCGTCCAACATCTCAACTTGACCTTCTGGGTAGTTGTCAATGACGACCTTCACAGGATTCAGGACTGCCATGACGCGCGGTGCACGGCGATTCAAGTCATCTCGAATAGAATACTCAAGTTGTCCTATCTCAATAAGGTTATCTGCCTTTGAGACCCCGATACGGTTGCAGAAATCTCGGATCGCTTCAGGCGTATAACCGCGCCGACGCATTCCTGCGAGTGTCGGCATTCTCGGATCGTCCCAATCGCTAACGTGTCCGCCTTGTACCAACAATCGCAGTTTCCGTTTACCGAGTATGGTATAAGTGAGGTTCAGACGTGCGAATTCAATTTGCCGAGGTTGATAGATTTCGAGTTCTTCTAAAAACCAGTCGTAAAGTGGACGGTGGTCTTCAAACTGGACATCACACAACGAATGTGTTATACCTTCGATCGAATCGGACTGCCCGTGTGTAAAGTCGTATGTCGGGTAAATGCACCATCTGTCGCTGTGGCGATGGTGGTGTGCGCGCAAGATGCGATACATCACCGGGTCCCGCATATTCAGGTTCGGACTTGACATATCAATCTTTGCGCGAAGTGTACGTGAACCGTCTGGAAACTCGCCGTTGCGCATTCCTTGGAACAGCGTTAGGTTTTCCTCAATGGATCGATCACGATAAGGGCTATCTGTTCCGGGTTCAACCAAGGTGCCACGATACGCACGCATTTCGTCTGGTGTCAGATCACAGACGTACGCCTTCCCTTTTTCTATGAGTTTGATCGCGTATCCATAGAGCGTCTCGAAATAGTCGGAAGCGTGGTATTCGCGCTCTTGCCAATCGAATCCGAGCCAGTGAACATCCCGTTTGATCGCCTCTACGTACTCACTCTCTTCTGTGATAGGGTTGCTATCATCAAATCTTAGATTGTAGAGACCCTCATAATCTTCAGCGATGCCGTAACTGATGCAGATAGCTTTGGCGTGTCCGATATGGAGGTAACCGCTCGGTTCCGGCGGGAATCGGGTATGGACTCTACCGTCATATCTGTTCGTCTTAAGGTCCTTTTCAACCTCTTGACGGATAAAATTTGTGTCAGAGGCGGTGTTAACGTTTTCTTTTAAATTAGGATCTGAATGTTTCATATTTTAAACTGGGTCCTATTTTGGATATATAACGGATACCTCCGTTCACGAAGAGCGGTAGGTCTGTTGAGGTAGGAAATTACAATTGTGTATATTATACCTGCAAAATACGCTAAAGTCAAAGATTTCATCTGATTGTTGAGATGCTAAAAAAAGTGTAACTTTTTTCTAAAATATTCGTTTGTTACGTTGTGTTGATAAATATATTCATTCTTTTAATTCTTTTCCAGAAAGGGGTAAAACCATGAGAGCCAAAGAGTTGCGCAAGAATCGTCCATCTTTGTATGAGACCGCTTTGTGTCTTGCGATTGCCAAAGCGCGTCAAGACGAATTCCGCTGGGAACGTTTTATTGACAATTTGTCCCAGATCTGCGATACATTTGCCCACCAAATTGCTTCTGAAGACACCACCCCTTCTCAGCGGTCAGATAAAAGATAGTTTCTGCCTGCGATTAGAGTGATTCTTGGAGTTTTGGATGATCTTTAAATATTTTAATCAGGGAGCGGGCTAATTTTTCGGGATCGTGGCGGATAACGTTCATTTGAACGCCGCCCAACCAAGTTCCAAATTCAGTAACAACCATATCCCGAATGAGGTCCGCTTCAACAACACGGATGCCTTCATCCTCAAGACACTCTTGCTCACGGTTATAGGAAACTTGTACTTTTGAAGCGTCTGCAAGCTGCATCGTCTCAACCGATAACAACGAAATATCTTTCGCGAGGTTCAGGACATCCATAAGGTGTTGGGTGTCTTCGTAGAGCATCGAAAGTCCTTCCTCAGCAATCGAACGAATTCGAGTCAACTGCGACACTAATTCTTTGCGAACATATTCTTGCATGATCTCCGTCGGCGCAGGTTGATTGTTAACGACGACATAATCTAACGGAATTTTGGCATGGTCCCAAATAGCGTTAACATGATCCGTAACAGCATAGCCATCGGTTTCGCCGGGTTGTGTCATGACGTTACAGACATAGATTTTAATAGCGTCCGAACGTTGAATCGTTTCGACGACCCCTTTAATAACGAGGTTTGGCATGATACTGGTGTAAAGGCTGCCCGGACCGATGATAATCACGTCGGCGTTCATCAGTGCTTCTATAGCACCTTCATGTGCTTGGCACTCATAGGTTTTATCGGGATCGTGGTGTGTTTTTCCATTCTCGCGGTGTTCAAAAAAGACGCGCTTGATCGGTTCACGGTTCTCTCGGATCGGTATCGTGGATTCACCTCGGACAATTTCGCCATCCGCGAGTTCCGCGCACAAAACGGTATAATCCAATGTAACAGGGATAATCTGTCCTCGGACTGAAAGTAGCCTTGATGCGGCTTGAATCGCTTTCGGGAAGTTCCCCTCAAATTTCTCTGTCAGTGCTGTTAAAAAAAGATTCCCGACAGTATGCCCACCGAGTTCACCATTGCCCGAAAAACGATATTCAAAAAGACCTGCAAGTTCATCAGCATCGGATAAGGTGAATAGAAGCCTGCGAATATCACCGGGGGGCAGCATATCAAACTCTTCAATAAGGCGTCCGGAGCTCCCGCCGTCGTCAGAGACGGTAACGATTGCCGCTAAGCTATCCAAATCAATAATATTATCTTTACCCTTCTCCAGATCGGCGTAATGCTTAATTCCGCTAAGTAAGGCGGATAAACCGCTGCCGCCTCCGATGCAGGCAAGTTTCAAAGCCATAATTTCTCCAAATTTTTTAAACTATCGACGCTGCTCATCGTTCCACTTCGTTTCACGATGGTTTCTGGTTAATTTCAGGTGATACGCTAACGGCAATGGAAATCAACTAAAACCGCAGTGTACTAAAAAGAAACGGTGCCCAAAGTTAATAGTAAGAAAAAAGGCTGGACAACGCAACATAGTAGGTAACGTAATCAACACGAGATTTGTTTCATTAACTTCCTCAGTGTTTCGAGCGTCTCATCGCATAGCTGCTCTGCTTCCTCGGAAGTCGGTGCCTCACTAAAGACGCGAATTACCGGTTCCGTTCCAGATTTTCGGATATTTACCCACCGATCGTGCCAGACGCGTTTAATGCCATCCGTTAGTTCAAGAGATGGCTCCGATTCAGCACCACACGTCTCTTTATAAAGTTGTAAAGTTAGTTCGACAAGCCGCGTCGCGACTTCTTGTGAGGGGACCTCCAGTTTCTTCCGACACATCTCATAGTGCGGCATGTTTTCCACAAGCTGCGTTACAGTGCCACCAAATTCAGCCAAGTATTGCGTAATCGCTGCGAGCGAGGCGATGCCGTCTGTCGTGTAGTGCACATCAGGATAGATAACGCCGCCAGTCCCTTCACCGCCAATGACGGCACCGACTTCCCGCATCTTCTCAACGACCCAACCGACACCAACTTTCGTGCGATGAAGCGTAACGTCGTGGTTTATGGCAATATCGTCTAACATTCTACTGGTTGATACCGTCGCGACGATGTCGCCTTTCGTTTGACTGAGGATGAAATCGACAACGAAGGCGAGTGTCCACTCACCGCTTAATGGGACACCGCGTTCCGTGACGACCACAAGCCGATCCGCATCGCCATCGTGCGCAAAGCCGATATCTGCTCCGGATGCACGGACAGTTTCACAAAGTTCACCTAACGCATCAGGTGTCGGTTCGGCAGGACGACGGAAGTGCCCGTCTGCGACACAATTAAGTTCAACGACCCGGCATCCGAGTTCCCGTAAAAGAGATGGACTTATGACGCTTCCGGCACCGTTACCGGCATCAATGACAACTTTCATATCCGCTTCTCGAATCGTTTTCGGTTCAAACCACGAGGCACGTAGAATTTGATCAAGATGATGTGTCGTTGCATCTTCGTAGACTTCAAGCATCCCCTGTTCGTTCCATGGTGCGAGTGCGAAATCCTCCGTTTGGTAGATGCGCATCAATTCATCGCGTTCCGCTTGTGTCAAGAGATTCCCAGATGCAGCGGCAAATTCGATCCCGTTCCATTCGGCAGGATTATGGCTGGCTGTGATTGTGATGCTCCCGTGCGCGTGGAGTGCCTTTGCCATCAAGAGTATCGTCGGTGTCGGGCAGAGACCGACATCGATGACGTGACAACCGGTAGCGAAGAGCCCGGCGAGTACCGCATGTCGAACCGTTGGACTTGAGGTGCGAGAATCGCTACCGACGACGACTGTTCTACCGCCAACGAAGGTCCCGAACGCCATCGCGAATTGTGTAATGACTCGAACATCAAGCGAAATGCCAACCTTGCCACGAACGCCTGAAACACTAATAATCGGTTTTTCCGGTTTGTTCATCTAATCCTCATCTGTTGTAACCACCAGACCTACACATCCACCATGCCCCCAAAAAACAGCATCCGCCAATCACTAACTGCCATACACCGACAAGGTACCACGGATTTGGGTATTTGTAGATGTATGAAGTAACCGGTGTGAGTTCATAAAGCACGGGGTTCCTAAAAATGTCCAACCCTTCAAAGATGCCGTGCACAGCGATTAATGGGTTGAGGTGCAAAACGATCGGAATGAACGGTTGTGGATCGTCTACGTAACGTTGTAACGGGTTGAGTAGAAGTGCACCACCTATCAAAATACACCATAAGAGCGTTGCGACCTCTGTTCCGAAGAGGGGATCCCGAAAAACCTGTGCACACAATATGCCAACGGCTCCGGCTGCGAGACTATAAATTACCAAGATAGCGAATGCCGCTAACGCTGCCGTGAATTGGAGATCGGTGATAAATAGCGCAACACCAGTTGATAAAAACAGCCAACACAGCACTGGGATTTGACTCAATACAAGCTGCCGTAGCAACCATCGTCCAAGAGATATACGGCTGAGTGTGAGCAAGTGTGCAGTAGAAGGCGCGACCGACGCGTTGAAAAGCGCACGAAAAAAATCGCTATGAACGGTATAGGCTGCAAGGTAGGTTGCTGTTAGAAGTACAACACAAACTTGCGCCATAAAAAAGCATTCTTCCGGTGAACCGAGTTCCAAATGCCGCAATAAGCGATAGGCTACCCATAACAGAAAACTCGCAATCCCGCAAGTCAGCGACACTTTTAGGATACGGCTTTGAATGTTTATCATGTCTATCACCGATTTTTATTCGTTTTTTGTTCGGTCGCGCAGCCGCAAAATCGCCTCAGCGATAGAGATAAGATTCGGATTAATGACCAACGCTTGCTTGTAAGCCTCTATTGCGTCGTCGATTTTACCGAGCCTGAGATAGGCGTGTCCCATTCCCGCGAATGCCCCGAAGTGATCCGGATTTAGCGAGACCGTCTGCTTACAATCCCGAACCGCTTTACTCCATTCCTCGAGCATAAAGTATGCAATCGCGCGTTGGTTATAGCCTTCAGCGAAGTTCGGAGCTGCTTCAATGACCGAAGCGAATTGTTCGACGGCTTCTTGGTATGCCTCGTTCTTGAGTAAATTCTTCCCATCTTCAAGCATTGCGTCAACGGCATCGTCGCCGGAGTGGGACCAGATTGCCCAGAGCGCGTACTCAGCATTGTAGCGTATGCCGCGATCTCTGTTTTTCAGTGCCTCCACCAGCGCAGGAATCACTCTTGACGTGCCGATGAGCCGAAGTGCGAACCCCGCGGCACGTCCACTTAACGGGTCCTCGCTATGAAGATAGGCTGCCAAACCGTCTTCTGAGTAGTTATCCATCAGAAGTCGCTTCAATTTTTCATCGTCCCCTGAATTCTTGAACATCAGTTTTGCTAATTCGGAAGCTCCGTTTCTCCTATACATCGTCGGACCTCGCTATTTTACTGATTCCTATTGCTTACAGTAATTATAACAGGTTTCTACCACAATAACAATCTAAAACATTGATGTCCAGTAAAAAGTTTGCAATTTGCATAAATAGCTGCTACAATTTTCTGAGTAGATCCGGAGTGTTTCGATTTAAAACATTAGAGAGTGGAGCAGCACATAAAACGTGAAAAGACGAAAGATTCTCATCCTCTGCATCGATGCCGGTAGCCACGACTACTTGGCAGCGAGCGACCTCCCAAACCTTCAGAAATTGGCGGAGTCCGGCTTTTATCGGCATGCCCATGCCGTTATCCCGTCCGTTACAAATGTCAATAATGTGAGTATCGCCACCGGAACATTTCCTGAGACGCACGGCATCACGACGAATTACCATGTAGATCGGACAACTGGTAAAGGCGAATTTATTGAAGATGACCGTTTCCTGCTTGTACCGACGCTTTTTGAAACGGCAAAAGCGTCTAAATTCGCAGAGAAAGCCGCACTATTCGTTACAAAGGAAAAATTGCTGCGGATGTTGGCATCGGGTACCGACATCGCTGTTGCAGCCGAGGCACCACCGGATGAATACATTCAGATGGCAGGACCGGTTGAACAGATTTATTCGGCAGAGATTAATTGGTGGTTGCTCCGAGCGGTACGAGAAACATTGCGTCGGGATGACCCCGAACTCGTCTACTGCTCGACAACGGATTGGGTGCAGCACAAATACGCACCTGATGACGAACATTCCCAACAGCATCTCGCCACACTTGATGCAATCATCGGTGAAATCGTTGATGATAATCCGGAACGCGAAATCTATATCACGGCAGACCACGGTATGTTAGCGAAGACCAGTGCACTTGATCCGGGACGTGTGCTGACGGAATGCGGTATACTTGCCAGTTCGATCCCGATTATTAAGGATCGGTACGTCGCACACCACGGCAACTTAGGCGGGGCTGCTTATGTGTTCCTCAAGAACAGAGCGGATATATCGGAAGCAGTTCAACGGTTGCTAAACACACCGGGTATTGAAGAGGCGTATTCTGCAGAAGAGGCGGCACAGACGTTTCGACTCCACCCTGAACGGATCGGAGATATTTTCGTGTTAGCAGATGAGACGACTGTCTTCGGAGAACTGGAAACTACAGTGGAACCGACAGATGTGCGGTCACACGGCTCACGGCACGAAAGTTATGTACCGATTATCGGGTACAACAGTCCTTGGGAGGCGACAGATTTTGAATACAATCTTGATGTCGGCAGACGCTTTTTAGAGAGTTTACGTTAGCCAAAGCAGTGTGCTCTATAGAGACAAAGAATGTAGAGATGGCGGTTGGCCCATGACATCTCCAAATCCGAATGCCAGAAATATGGATACTGGAAAGAAATTGGTCGATCTAAGCTACAAATTGGTTGGATTAACCTAAGTTCCATAGATAAGTTGTAGAAAACGCATCGTGTCTGTTTTCATAATTTAGGTGTTTCACAACGCGCAACGAACAGGTTGCGCTACCAATACAGAACTCACGTTATACAATAAGGAGAAAAATATGTTATCAGAAAAAGAGAAAAACGAAGGCTGGATTTCCCTTTTCGATGGTGAAACGCTCAACGGTTGGGGAGCCACTGGAAAGGATGAAGGATGGGTCATTGACGATGGCAGTATCCTATGCACCGTTCAAGGCGGCAAATACCTCTATACAGAGGCACAGTACGACAACTTTGTCCTATCACTCGATTACAAAACCGAGCCGAAGGTTAACAGTGGGATTTTCATCCGTTGGGCAGACCTGAATAACCCTGTTCAGACCGGACTCGAAATCCAGATTTTGGACACACCCGGCAAAGAACCGACGACGAACCACGACTGCGGTGCGCTTTACGATGCCTTAGGACCGACCCGGAATACTTGTAAACCCGCCGGTGAATGGAATACGATGGTCATCACATGCGACGGTAGTATCGTTGCCGTGACCCTCAACGACGAAGAAATTGTCCGAGCGGATTTGGATGAATGGGATACACCGCACCGAAACCCGGATGGCAGCAGGAATAAGTTCGGCATCGCGCTCAAAGATTTTCCGCGAAATGGACACATCGGCATCCAAGACCACGGCGGTAAGATCTGGTGCAAAAACATTAAAGTCAAACCGCTATAGGTTTTTAGCCGTCAGCCATCAGTTTTCAGTTGGCTGATAACTGACAATGACAACCATTGAAACTGATGGCTGGTTGCTGATCGCTGACGGCTGCCAACTAAATTCTATGGACAATTCAACAAGCGTTGTGGTATACTATATACACTATGTCAACGAATCTTGAAAACATACGGAATTTCTGTATTTTAGGACACATCGACCACGGGAAAAGCACACTCAGTGACCGGTTTATTGAGCATACGAACACGCTCGCCGAGCGCGAGATGCGGGCACAGGTGCTTGACCTGATGGACCTGGAGCGTGAACGCGGTATCACTATTAAAGCGACCGCTGTTAAACTCCACTATCCTGCTACCGACGGAAACCGTTACGAGCTTAACTTGATTGATACGCCGGGACACGTCGATTTTACCTACGAGGTCTCACGTAGCCTTGCGGCGTGCGAAGGCGCGATTTTAATTGTTGATGCCGCCCAAGGCGTTGAAGCACAAACTTTGGCAAACGCCTATCTTGCCATCGACAACGACCTCGAAATTATCCCGGTCGTCAATAAAATAGATTTACCGACGGCGCGCCCTGATGAAGCCAGACGACAGATAGAAGAGGTTATCGGCATCCCCGCAGACGACGCACTCCTCGTGAGTGCGAAAATGGGGATCGGTATCCCTGCTATATTGGAAGCAGTCGTCAATCGTATCCCCGCACCTACCGGTGAAACAGAAGCACCGTTGAAAGCACTTGTGCTCGATTCTGTGTACGATAACTATCGCGGTGTCATCATGTACACCCGAATTTTCGATGGCAGCGTCAAACCGGGTGATAAGATCCAGCTCATGAAGACGAGACGTGCTTATGAGGTTGAAGAGGTCGGTATCTTCACACCAGAGATGCACCCAGCGACGGGTTTGGACACCGGTGCAGTCGGTTATCTCATCGCAGGCATCCGGGATATAGACAATGCGAAAATTGGCGATACAATCACGCACCATAAGAAACCGACGGCTGCGCCGCTGCCCGGCTATCGTGAAATGAAACCGCTTGTGTTCAGCGGTCTGTATCCGGCAGATACGAACCAATTTCCGGCGTTGCGAGAGGCACTCGAGAAACTGCGTCTCAACGATTCCTCCTTCAATTTTGAACCCGAAACTTCTGTCGCACTCGGCTTCGGTTTTCGGTGCGGTTTTCTCGGATTGCTCCACATGGAGATCATCCATGAACGTCTTGAACGTGAATTTGGACTTGAACTCGTCCGGACAGCACCGAGTGTGATGTACCGTGTCTATTTAAAAACCGGTGAGTACATATCTGTTGATAACCCTGCACACCTCCCAGAGCCGAATAATATTGAACATATTGAGGAGCCGTATGTCAATATTGACATTATCGTGCCGCGCGAGTACATCGGCAATGCGATGGAACTTTGTCAGAAGCGGCGGGGTGTATATAAACGGATGAACCAATTGGACGCAAGTCGTGTACAATTGCTCTATGAACTTCCGCTCAGCGAAATGTTGACTGATTTTTACCCGAAACTGAAGTCCTTGACGCGTGGATACGGATCATTGGAATACGACATTGGCGCGTATAAACCTGAAAAGTTAGTGAAACTTGATGTGCTGCTTAACGGCAATCCGGTGGACGCGCTCTCTACGATTTTACCACGCGACACAGCGGAAACACGTGGAAAGGCGTTGGTGACGAAATTAAAAGAGGTAATACCGCGTCAGATGTTTGAGGTACCGGTTCAAGCGGCGATTGGTAACAAAATTGTCGCACGTGAAACTGTACGCGCCCTCCGAAAAAATGTTACAGCGAAATGCTACGGGGGTGATGTATCGCGAAAACGGAAATTGTTAGAGAAGCAGAAAGAGGGTAAAAAGCGGCTCAAGCAGATCGGTAGGGTTGACGTACCGCAAGAAGCGTTCACAGCGATGCTCGCAACTGATGAATAATACCAAATCTAAATAACAATATAATGGATGTGCCCGCAAATGAACAAAACAATACTATCTAAACAGGAAAAAATAAAAAAATGGTTGCGAGAGCAGGCACTGCCTTTTGTCGTTTTATTGATTCTCATGTTCGGTTTTGTCCGTCCTTTTGTTGTTGAGGCGTATAGAATCCCTTCTGGCTCGATGGAGGATACACTGCTTGTTGGTGACCATATTTTCGTGTGTAAGTTTATCTATGGCGTTAAAATCCCCGGCACAGAGATAAAAATCTTTGATGTCCATCAACCTGCGCGCGGCGATGTCTTCGTCTTTATTCCATCACATGACGAGCGACATTTTATCAAGCGTATGATAGCCATTGAAGGCGATACCGTTGAGACGCGTGGTGATACGCTTTATGTAAACGGTGAACCAGTTGATGATAGCCACTACACGAAATATATGAAATTTAGCCACTTTAAAAGAGATTTTCCGCCATTCCGAAGTCCAGAATATATACCGGCAGGTGAGAATTTCGACGATTATACTTTAACCGCAAGTCAATTCCGACGTGAGTTTCCCGATGGTAAGTCGTTTGTTGTGCCGAAAGGGATGGTTTTTGCGATGGGTGATAATCGCGATCTGAGCAGCGATAGTCGAGCTTGGGGACCGGTATCCGTAGATGACATCAAGGGACAGGCTTTCATGATTTGGTGGTCGGTTGCGGATCGTCCCGTAAAGTTCTGGGAGGTTTGGAAATTGGTGAGCAATATACGGTTTAATCGAATCGGCAAGCTGATCCGTTCTGAACCGGAATCGTTCAAAGCAAACTAAACCGGAAGAGGAGAGCATACTTTATTCGTAAAGGCGATACAATATCATGAGTGATAACGACATCCAATTATCTAAATGGCAAAAATTTCGGAAAACCGTTACATGGGAATATACACAAGTAATCGTTGTGGCACTCATTCTCGTTTTCGGGTTCATACGTCCTTTCGTCGTTGAGGCGTTCAAGATTCCCTCCGGTTCAATGGAAGACACGCTCCTTATCGGGGATAGAATTCTGGTCTGTAAATTTATCTACGGCATTAAAATCCCGGGCACAGACATCAAGGTTCTCGATTTCCATAAGCCTGCCCGTGGCGACGTTTTCGTTTTCCTGCCACCGCATGACCGAGAACGAAACTTCATCAAACGCATCGTAGCGGTCGAAGGGGATACGATTGAAACACGCGGCAATACACTCTACGTGAACGGTGAAGCCGTTGATGATGGACACTATGCAAAATATGTTGCTTTCAGCCACTTTAAGAAAGATTTTCCGCCGTTCCGTCAACCCGAGTATCTGCCGGATACTGAGGAATTCTCCGATTATACCTTAACCTCGAGTCAGTTTAGACGCAAGTTTCCTGACGGCAAGTCGTTTACAGTCCCGAAAGGTAAGGTTTTCGCGATGGGAGACAACCGCGACCAGAGTAGCGATAGCCGCTCCTGGGGACCCGTAGATGTCAGCGACATTAAGGGGCAAGCGTTTATGGTGTATTGGTCATCTAATATGCGTCCGATAAAGATATGGGAAGTCTGGAAACTGGTTGGGAATGTCCGGTTCAATCGGATTGGTAAACTCATTCACGCGCATCGTTAATGCCTCTTATGCCTACGACATGACTGGATGAATCCATGCATCAAGATCAACGCCACGTTATCATCGGAACCGCAGGACATGTTGACCACGGGAAAACAGCACTCGTTGGCGCGCTCACCGGTATGGAGACAGACCGACTCAAGGAAGAACGCGAGCGCGGCATGTCTATTGAGTTGGGTTTCGCTTATTTCGATTTACCGGATAACTCACGTGCCGGTATCGTTGATGTACCCGGACACGAAAAATTCATCCGCAGTATGCTCTCCGGTGCCTACGGTATGGATATTGTTCTCTTTGTTGTCGATGCGAAGGAAGGCGTACAGGAACAGACGCTCGAACATTTGGCAATTCTGGACCTGCTCGGAATCTCGAACGGTATCCTCGTCATGACAAAATCTGACTTGGCAACCGCTGATGAATTGGCTGAAGCCGCTGAAATGACACAAGAGATGCTCGTCGGTACAAGCCTCGAAGATATACCGACTGTCAGTGTTTCTGCAATAACCGGTGCTGGCATTGAAACGTTGAAGCAGACAATTGTTGAGCAGGTGACACTCGCAACGAAATCGGAAGAGAATGACGGTATTCCGAGATTATATGTTGATCGCGTGTTTACTGTTCAAGGCTTCGGCGTTGTTGTAACGGGGACACTTATCGGTGGCTCCATTAATCGAGAGCAGCGGATGGTACTGCTACCGCAAGGTGATGTCGTTCGGGTTCGCGGGATACAGGTACACAATGAACCTGCGTCGGTCGCTTACGCGGGTCAGAGGACAGCCTTAAACCTCTCAGGGATGTCTGCTCAGGACATCCAGCGCGGCGATGTCCTCTGTCCTATCGACTATTCACAAGTGACCGACAACATAGACGTGTCTTTACAAGTGTTGTCTTCGTTTCCGCGAATCATTGAGCATTGGAGCCGTTTCCGCGCGTATCTCGGTACCCGTGAGATATTTTGTCGGTTAATCCTGCTGGTGGATGAGGCGATTCTCCCCGGAGATAAAGTACAGGTACAACTCCGTTTAGAACAACCGATTTTGACGTTTAGGGGCGACCGAATTATCATACGCGATTTCTCGGCACAACATACAGTCGGTGGCGGCGAGGTGATCAATCCGTTTGCGCCGAAGCATAAACGATTCACGCCAGAGACCATTGCGACTTTAGCAGCGTGGGAAGAAGCCGATGACGCGCAGATCGTCAATATCGTACTGGCGAATAGCGAAACTCTCTGCGTTCCGGAATCGTTTCTCTATTACTATCTGCCGCACTCGCAAACGGATGTGAAAGCCATTTTAGACATGCTCAAGGCAGAAGGGAAAATTGTCCGTTGGGTGGAATCTGGGAGGCAACCCATCGTCTCGGATGCAGAACGGACGGAAACAGTTAAGGCACAAATGGTAGACGCGCTTAGCGCGTTTCACGAGGCGCAGCCGCTCCTTGCAGGGCAAAATGCCTCACAACTTCGCCGAAAACTAAGCCTCGATGAACAGAGTTTTGAAAGACTCGCGAACCGACTCATTAAGGAGCACCAACTCGTTAAAGATGGGAATTTACTCCGGTTAGCCTCTCACGAAATCCAGTTCTCTCAAGAAGAGGAGACTGCGAAAGAGAAATTAGAACAACTGTTTTTGGAAGCCGGTATGAATACGCCGACGCTAAATGAACTCAGCACACTGCTGCCAGAATATACACCGAAAGTTCTTGAGTCTACATTTTACGCGCTTTTAAACTTGGGACGGTTTCTTAAAATAGCAGAAAACTTTTTCATCCATAAAACAAGATTTGAGGAAATCAGCGACACATTAACGACATATCTACGTGAAAATGGGACGATAACTGTTGCGGAGTTCCGAGAAACCGCCGGGACTTCGCGGAAGTATGCCGTACCTTTTTTAGAGTACTGCGATACGCAGAATCTTACGGTGCGCGATGGGAACATCCGAAGGTTACATCCACGGCATTTGGAAACATGATTTGGGAGTTTAAAAAATTATGGGGGAGGATAGGGTCCGGTGGCCCTACCGGTCTTCAAAACCGGATAGTCCATACACGTGGATTGGTGGGTTCGACTCCCACCCTCTCCCGCCATCGGCTGAGAAATAGCCCATTTTTGAAAGGTTCGTGCCTTACCGAGATCTTCCTGACAGTTCCCGTTAGGGCGAAATTAAAAAATGCTGAAAACGCTCCCCATAGTTGATACCCCCATGATTCGCACAAAAGCAGCGCAAAACCGACATCCGGCATGGATAAAGGCGCGAATTCCCGGCGGCGGTAGTTACGCTGAACTGAAGAAACTCATGCGGGATCTACAACTTCATACCGTCTGTGAAGAGGCGCGATGCCCGAATATAGGCGAATGTTGGAACAGTCGCACCGCAACCTTCATGATATTGGGAGATGTTTGCACGCGGCGATGTATGTTTTGCGCTGTGAAAAAAGGGAATCCTGATGGAAATGTTGATACCGATGAACCGCGACGGCTCGGGGAAGCGGTCGGTTATCTAAAACTGAACCATGTTGTGATTACGTCCGTCAACCGTGATGATCTTAGCGATGGGGGCGCGAGTGTTTTCGCTGAATGTATCGCCGAAGCGCGGAAACATCGCCCCGGATGCACTGTAGAGGTTCTTATCCCAGACCTTGAAGGGAATTGGGATGCACTCGGCGTTATCGTGAAAGCCAGACCCGAAGTGCTGAACCACAATACTGAGACCGTACCACGTCTCTATCGTCGTGTCCGTCCGTATGCAAATTACCAGCAGACGCTAACGCTCCTACGAATCAGTAAGCGGCTTGATACCGAGATGCTCACAAAATCCGGGCTCATGGTCGGTTTAGGCGAAACTGTGACTGAGCTCTTGGAGACAATGCAAGACATTCGTCGTACCGATTGCGATATTCTTACGATAGGGCAATATCTCTCACCATCTCCACGGCACCTGCCGATCCAACGCTACTATACGCCTGAAGAGTTTAATGAACTCAAGGAAGCCGGTATGGAAATGGGGTTCCGACATGTAGAGTCGGGACCGCTCGTTCGGAGTTCTTACCACGCAGGCGAGCAAGCGCGAATAGGGCAGTGCTAACAGGCGTGTCCATTTCAGTATTTAGACACCATTTAGAACTACGATTTCTGATCGAAAATTTTCGGTATTTACATAAAACCTGATTTTTGCTAAACTACTTAGGAGTTGGATGCACTCTGTTTGCAGGCGAGGTTTCATGAAGATTAAAAAATTAATTCGGTAATTTATTGACGAAGCCGATGCAGTTGCAAACCGTACTATTAAGTGTCAATTTTAGAAATAACAACCGTCGCAGACCCAGGTCTGGTAGGTTCGGTTTGCAACCGAACCGGATTCTACGCGGAAATATTGAAGACTTCAAGAGCCTCTTCAGTCGCGTCGCGACGTTATATTTATAGCAGCTGAGGAAAGTGAATGATCCGTGTAATTATTAATGGGGCATGTGGTCGTATGGGACGGCTCATCATTCAAGGTGTGACGCAACAGACGGACATGGAAATTGTTGGCGCGATTGAATACCCCGAACACCCACAAATCGGTAGTGATGCCGGTGTCGTCGCAGGTATTGGCGAGATTGGTATCGCTATTACAGGCGCGCTTGAAGATGTACTTGAAGATGCAGATGTCATCATCGAGTTTTCAAAGCCCGAAGTAACCGTGCAGCACCTCAGACAGGTTGTTGATACTGACAAAGCGATGATCATCGCAACAACTGGATTCAACGCTGACGAACTCACGACAGTTAAGCAACTTGCCTCTCAAATTCGCTGTGTGATGGCACCGAACATGAGCCTCGGTGTTAACGTGATGATTCAGGCACTTGAGCTCATTGCTAAAGCCCTCGGGGATGACTACGATATTGAGGTTATAGAGGCACATCACAATCACAAAGCAGATTCACCGAGTGGAACCGCACTCCGTCTGGCAGAGACCGTCGCTGCGGCATTAGAACGCGACTTAGATGAGGTCGGGGTTTACGGGCGCCACGGTATTGTCGGTGCGAGACCGAAGAAACAGATCGGTATCCATGCCGTGCGCGGTGGCGATATTGCAGGCGATCATACGGTACTGTTTGCAACCGAAGGTGAACAATTAAGTGTTGTCCACCGTGCCCACAGTCCTGAAGCTTTTGCCAAGGGGGCGATCCGTGCAGCGAGATGGGTTATTGATGCCCCTAAAGGACTGCACGATGTCAGCGAAGTCCTTTTTCAGAAGTCGTAGGAACTAACTATAGGTTCAAAGGAATCTCTGATGATCCGTGTTGTTATTATTGGTATTTGTGGTCGTATGGGACAGTGTCTCACGCGCTGCATTACTCAACAAACCGATATGCGGCTCGTTGGTGCTATCCAATATCCATCGCATCCACGCATAGGCAGTGATGCCGGTGTCGTCGCAGGTATTGGTGACATCGGTGTAGCTATCGCAGGTGAACTTGGGGATGTGCTTGAAAACGCGGATGTCGTTATTGAGTTTTCAAAACCTAAAGCGACACTCGGATACCTCCGACAGATTGTCAATACAGATAAAGCTATCGTTATTGGCACAACTGGATTTACCGGCGATGAACTCGCAACTGTCAAAGAACTCGCCGCACAGACTCGCTGCGTGATGGCACCGAATATGAGTCTCGGTGTCAATGTGATGATTCAGGCACTCGATTTAATTGCCAAAGCCCTTGGAGATGATTATAATATTGAAGTCATAGAAGCGCATCATAATCATAAAGCAGATTCACCAAGTGGGACAGCATTCCGATTAACAGAGACACTCACCACAGCACTCGAACGAGATTTAGACGAGGTAGGCATTTACGGTAGACACGGTATTGTCGGTGCGAGACCGAAGAAACAGATCGGCATTCATGCCGTGCGCGGTGGTGATATTGCCGGTGATCATACGGTACTGTTTGCGGCAGAAGGTGAACAATTAAGTGTCGTCCACCGCGCGCACAGTCCCGAAGCATTCGCGAAAGGTGCGATTCGTGCCGCGAGATGGGTCGTTGATGCCCCTAAAGGATTACACGATGTCAGCGAAGTCCTTTTCCCAGAGCAGCCCTAATTATCTGGTGCGGGGCAGCCTTATAGCAATTGTTGTGTCTGTCACATTCTTATTTATTACAGTCGGTTGCGAGGAAACAACGTCTAAAAAACAGACACGTTACGAGTGGAAGACTGTCATGAAAGGCGATTGGAGTTCTCACCTTTATGATGTACATTTCATCTCTGAGACACACGGTTGGGCAGTCGGTAATTCGGTTGAGGTGACACCAGGACTGGATTCTGCAGAAGGCGGAGAGAGTCTCGTCATCCACACAAAAGATGGCGGTAACACTTGGCACCGACAGAACAGCGGCGTTTTCGGTAAACCGCTGCGAAAAGTCTATTTCCGATCAGCATTGGAAGGTTGGTCTATCGGTGAGGAAGGCGTACTCATTCACACTTCCGATGGCGGAAAAACGTGGGGGTCGATTGAAACGTCTACAAGGAATAACCTCAACGCCCTTTTTATCCGGGATGAAATAGGTTGGGTCGTCGGAGATTGGGGGACACTGCTTAAAACAACCGATGGTGGACAGACATTTATCGAGATTGATGACGACATATTTGGTCGTAAGTCTCTGAAAAGTATATATTTTGTAAATGAAACCCACGGATGGATCGTTACCTATAACACACCGACATCAACAGCACACGAAAACGCTGGTTATATCTATCAAACGACCGATGGCGGTATTACATGGACGGAACAATTCACCACAGAAGCCGCACTCTTCAGCATTCATTTCATTGACAATCAGACAGGCTGGGTTGTAGGAGATAAGCGAAATGTCTTTGCAACATCTGATGCGGGTGAGACATGGCAATTCATCACAGACGGAAGCAACCAACGCCATAAAACCAGTTACGGACAACCGGAATATCTCGGCAATGAGCCGTTGCACACCTTTACACTCTATGATATTGAGTTTACGGATGACCAGAACGGCTGGATTGTTGGCGATTTGGGGGTGATTCTCCATACGTCGTCCGGCGGGAAAGGAAAATGGAAACATCAACGCGGCGGACCGCGCTTTCACAACAGTGCGGATGCCGTCCTGCTCGGTGTTGATTTTGTCTCTAAACGGCTCGGTTGGGTCGTTGGTGAAAACGGCACGATTCTACACACCCGTAACGGCGGCGTGACATGGGAGTCACAATCGAGTCCGAGTCATCTGTTGGTAGGTGTCTGTGCTGTTTCGCCGGAAGAGGGGTACGTCGTCGGGGATCGCGGTGCTATCCTACGAACTAAAGATGGCGGGACCCAGTGGCAGGCACAGGACAGTCGGACGACGGAGTGTTTCGGTGCCACACACTTTATATCGAAAGAAAAAGGGTGGGCAGTCGCTGAAGCCGGTGTCGTTTTGCACACCCTAAATGCTGGTGCTGTGTGGGAACGTCAGAACTCAAGAACGCAGCAAGACCTGCTCGGTCTTTTCTTTGTCGATGAGAAAACAGGATGGTGTGTCGGAACCGGCGGTGAGATCATCCACACAAGGGACGGCGGAAAGACATGGCAACAGCAGAAAAGCGGAACAACTTGGCATCTCTTTGATGTCCATTTTACCTCGAAGAGGGAAGGTTGGGCAGTCGGTCTCTTCGGAACGGTACTACAGACAATGGATGGTGGCGAAACATGGAAATCGTCGAAACTGAGTCGGCAACTCTTGAAGTCGGAGGCCAGTAGCGACCTCTGGCTTGACGCTGTCTACTTTGTTTCACCAAACCTCGGATGGATTGTCGGTATTGATGGACAGATATATCACACAGATGATCGTGGAAACAGTTGGACCCGTCAAGAGAGTTATACACAAAATTTTCTTGACGACGTATTTTTTGTCTCTGAAATGGAAGGTTGGATCGTCGGAAAAGGCGGGTTAGTCCTGCATACGAAAGATGGTGGGCAAAATTGGAGACGTCAATGGACAGATACCCAAACGGATCTGAAAGCGATCTACGTGAGTCGTGCAGATAGTGGATGGATCGTTGGTCAAAATGGAACGATTCTCAAATATGAGGCTGTTCCGTAAACATCCTATACCATGAGGAAAAGGGAAATGACAGACGAACAAAAATACCTATTTGACTTACAAGGTTTCATCGTGTTAGAGGGAGTTATCCCGCAGTCAGTGATTGCTGCGTGTAGTGCTGTGTTAGATCAATATGAGAATATGCCGCCTGAAGATTATCCGCCTCCACTGTGCCTCGGTACACAGCGAACGGAGAAGGAACTCTATATCTCCAATATTCTGGAGGCAGACAGGGTCTTTAACGCGCTTATTGACATTCCAGAGGTACTGGACGTAATTCAAGGCGTAACCGGCGGTCCCTACCGGCTCAATCACACCTATACGATTTATAGGTGGGGCGGCGGCTATACCGGACTGCACATGCATGGAACACCCATTATCCCGAAATGCCAATACCACTGCAAAAACGGAGAGATGGTTTCAACCTTAACGAAGGCAGTTTTTCCGATGCTGGATTGCGACGTGGAAGATGGTTGTTTCGCTGCTATACCGGGGGCACACAAAAGTAATTTTCCCAAACCTTGGGGAAACCACCCTGATGAGAACCCTGTGTTAAGCCCGATTCCAGCGAAAGCAGGGGATGCCATTATCTTTACGGAGGCACTCACACACGGGTCTGTCATCAATGTTTCTGGCAAACCGCGTCGGACGCTTTATTACTGTTACAGTATCGGTTATATGCCGGATTGGGGTGGTCAAGGTTTGCATTTCAGCCCGAACGTCATGGCAAGCCTCACTGAAGTTCAGCAGTCAATCCTTCATCTTAAATAGTTGTCAGTACGATTTTTTCTCCGAAAAAAATCTTTCAGTTGTCAGTTACCCTGTTGTGGTTTTAGGGTATGTTGTGGAATCCAAAAGAAAACTAACAATCACAAGATGTTAACCGAATACTGATAACCGACAACCGATAACTATTAAAATTGATAACTGAAAGCGTAGCGTACTGATAACTAATAACTATTCCCTCTAACAACTGAGAACTACTAAAAAGGTAAATTTAAAATATGATTTCATTTTCGGAACGGTTACAAAAACTTCCACCCTATCTCTTTGTAGATTTGCGTCAAAGGATGCAGGCAGCGAAAGCGCGAGGCGTTGATGTCATTAGCCTCGGCATCGGCGATCCCGATTTCCCGACACCGGATCCAGTCGTTGGGGCACTCGTGCAGGCGATCCAGAATCCTGAAGATCCAAACCGGCATCGCTATGGATGCGACATCCCTGTTGAGGATTTCCCGCAAGCAGTGCTCGACTTTTATCAACGGCGTTACGGCGTTACGCTTGCCGAAGATCAAGTCGCTACGACGCTCGGTAGCAAGGATGCGATCGTTAAATTGGCACTCGGCATCCTCAATCCTGGGGATATCGGCATTGCAGCAAGTCCGGGGTACCCGACATATAACATCGGACACGTTTTTGCGAGTGCGACGACGTACTACGCACCGATTCTGCGAGAAAACGATTTTTATGTTGACTTTGATGCGATTCCTGATGAAATCAAACGTCTTGCCAAAGTCCTCTGGATCAATTATCCGAACAACCCGACGACGGCGACTGCTGATCTTGATTTTTTCGAGCGTGCTGTGGAATTTGGAAGGCAGAATGACATCCTGATTGCGCACGACAACGCTTATAGTGAAAATACGTACGATGGCTACCATTCTCCGAGCATCTTGCAGGTCGATGGTGCTGCTGAGGTTGCTGTCGAATTCTTCTCATTGAGTAAAGCGTTTAATATGACCGGATGGCGATTAGGGTTTGTCGTTGGGCATCCGGCTGCCGTGAGTGCCGTCAAGACGGTTAAAGACAACATTGATAACGGTTCACTCCGCGCACTTCAGTTTGCCGGGGCGCAGGCACTGTCGATGGCAGAGGAGATCACACCCGCAATAAATGCTGTTTACGAAAAACGGCGGGATGTTGTTGTAGATGCTTTGGCAGAGAGCGGATGGGAGATAGAAAAACCGAAGGCGACAATATATGTGTGGGCACCAGTCCCACCGCGTTTCGACGGTTCGAGTCGCGCTTTTGCAACAGCACTCCTTGAAGAAGTCGGCGTTGTCGTGACACCCGGACTCGGATACGGGCAGTGGAGCGAAGGGTACTACCGAATCTCACTCACTTATCCTGATGAAGTCATCAGTGAAGCGATTTCACGTCTCCGTGATTTTGCACATTAAATAGTTGTCAGTCGTCAGTACGATTTTTTCCGCGAAAAAATCTTTCAGTTTGCCTCGCAGTGAGAGTTAAAAAGTGTCCAGTGGTTTCCAGTTAAAAGTTAACAGGAAAAGAGAGTTCTGGTAACTGGACACTGATAACTGTTAACTAATCCTCTCTGGTTGATAATGCTTATGATATTACAAACTAACTTCCGTTTAGAAAGTTTCAGACATCTACAAACGCGGGCTAAAAACCTGCTTCTATTAGTGGTTAGTATCGTCTTTGGTGCGGTTCTCGTTTGTGGTGGTGTAAGGGCTGATCAGGTTCAGACGTATACCGTTGCTGATGGCTTGGTGGGTCCTATTGTCCCTGTTATTTTCCAAGACAGTCGGGGCGCGCTTTGGTTCGGTTCCGATCGCGGTGGCGTAAGCCGGTTTTACGACAACACTTTTAAATCGTATGTCGGATCCTTGAACACTTATGAGGATGTTGAAGCAGGTGCACTGCTCGGACAGACGCGGCAAATCGTTGAGGATAAATGGGGACACATCTGGTTTCTCACACGTGTTCCGTCAGAAAAATCGGGTAGAGTTAGCCGGTTTGACGGTAAGTCGGTCAGTTATGTCGGCACCGGGAACTCCATTATCACAGATCAACACGGTGATATATGGGTCGGTGAAAATCATGTGCTAACGCAGTACGTGACACCGGGGGTCGAAAGATTACCGCAGCCTCAACCTCATGAAATCATAGGTGAAGATCTAATCAAATCGACAACTTTGACGATAAATGTCGTTTTTGAAAGTGAAGATGGAACGCTCTGGCTCGGCGGGAGTGAAGGTGAAGCGGCAATAAATGGTGTCATCCTAAGTTTTCGTGGGAACCGTTGGAGACGTGTGGTACCTGATGAAGGTAACGGGAGCGACGAGGCTGAAACGGAGGTCGGCACGCCGCGTATTCATCCAAACGCCGGTTTTACACGACACGATGTGTCCAGCCTTAATGTGGTTAGCCCGGTCGAGGCGATCGCTGAAGATTCTATCGGCAATCTTTGGTTCGGCGGCGATAATCTCCTTCTCCGCTTTGATGGTATAGATTTTCAACAGATTCTTCCTACATGGTCTTACACCGGACGCAAATCTTCAGATGAAACGCCATTGAGAAGACCGGCTTCAATTAAGATTGATGCAAAAGGAGATGTGTGGTTTAGCGATGAGCGACCCGCAAGACGGTGGGACGGCTCTAACCTCCGTACACCCAGAGATGTACACGGGTTTCTTGAAATTGAAGATAAATGGAACAACCTATGGTTCATCAGCGAAGGCCGTGGTGTCCGTCAATATAATTCCGACTTTGAGCTCCTTTTAGATAACGCGAATAGTAGACTCGAAAACGATGAAATCCGAACAATATTTGAAGCCGTTGACGGTAAATTGTGGTTCGGACACAACAACGGTGTAACAATCCTTGATCCGACACCTGCAGTGATTACACATGCGAAACTGGGGACCAGTCGGGTCCGCACGATGTATGAGGACAGTCGCGGTTACCTCTGGTTCAGCGTTCCAGGTGCTGTCGCGCGTTATGATGCCAAGATAGATGAGATCACAACAGCATCATTCAGGCTAAGTGATGAGCGAAATGAGGCTGGGACTGAACCAAATATGAACCGGCGCTCTCAGGCTGAAATCGTGAAAATATTTGAAGTCGGCAGGGATGTCTGGTTTATTAATGAACCGGTATCCCGGAGCACTTCAACGCGATATACATTCTTCCGCTACGCAAATGGGAGCTACGGGCCCCAAATCTCTATTTCTGTCCGCACAAAAATCGGTCCTGGCGGTGACAGGTCAGATAGCGACCCGAGTGTACTTCTTAGCGGAGGCGAATATGTTTGGATGGCTTTTGGCGGACATCTTTTCAAAGCAGACACCATGGGGCTTTTGTGGATCACAGATAGAAGTACACAAAGAATCCTATTTCAAAAATCCTCTGAAATAGATAGTGCGACCCCTACGCTTCAGATAGACCCAGGACCCGTTCCGATAACAGATTTATATAGAGATTCAGCGGATAGGTTATGGGTGCATTTCGCCAACGGGAGCGTAAAACGCTATCCCAAGGATATCAATCTTGCGTCGCCTACAATGAGTTCTATCCCGCCGGACCTGCTGCGGCTCAAAGCAACTCACCTTGTAAAATCGACACCGGAAGATAAATGGTATTTCAACGCAATGACAGGAAAGTTGATACGCTGGAGCGACATCGAATCTGGCAAACCAATTATCCTTGATGGTGAATCAAGTGCCGCACCACTCGCAGTCTGGCAAGAACCTGCCAGTCAGATCGATAGAATCACTTTCGTCTTTTCTGATGCGCTTAGGACCTACCACGGTAAAATGCTAAGAACTGTTGATCCTATCGGTCCAATCGATACTGTAAACGCTTCTCTGATTACGAGAGATGGCGTTCTCTGGTTAGCGACATCCCACGGTGCCGTCCGATACGATGGAGAAAGACTCAGGACATATACGAGGAAGGAAGATGGTTTTCTTGTGGATAATGTCCGCGATGTTGTAGAAGACAGTCGCGGAAATATATGGTTCGCGACAAGAGGTGGCGGTGCCGTCCGATATGATGGTGAAACTTTCCACAGTCGAACGACGAAAAACGGGTGGGCACACAATAACATCTCAAAAATCCTTGAATCTTCTGAGAAAGACATCTGGTTTGCGACTGAAGGCGGTGTTACACAGTATACACCCGCGCGGGGCGGGTTACCAGAGTGCAGAATAATCAGCTTGGAGGCGGATAAGTCTTACAGCGATTTCTCGTCGAGTTTAGTTTTACCGACGCGCGGTGCTAAAACTTTCAATGTTCGCGGACTCAGCTCACTTCGAGAAGGTCTTTCTTATCAATTTAAATTGATTGGGTTGGACACACCAACCTGGATGAACGTCTCCGCGGAGGACTTCGCGAATCTTCCTGTCGTCTCCACCGCGCGAGCAGACGAATGGACCCCATTTGCCGGATCCATTGCGACGGAGCAACAGAGCCTCAATAATATCGGTGTTACGCAGGAGATCCAGAACCAAAACGGTATTTTGCGGATTCGATACGCCGGGCTTAAGGCAGGACATTATACTTTCCTCATCAAGGCGTTCCGCAAAGGTTGGCACTACACGGCACCGCCTGCAATTGTGGATTTTAATATCCCGCCGCCGATCTGGACACGTTGGCGAACGTACTTACCGACCTTCATCTTCATAACTGTTGTATTTGCACTGGTGGGTCGTTTGATACTCAACCGGCGACACACACTCCAGTTGCGGAATGAGATGCGAGAGAAAGAAGAAGCCGAAATGCAGCGTATCCGCGCGGAGTTAAGCGAAGCACAGAATATTCAAATGGGTCTATTGCCGCCAGAGGCACCGGACATGAAAGGGTTTGAAGTCGCTGGCATGTCGGTTCCTGCAACACAGGTCGGTGGTGATTTCTACGATTACCTAACTGTAGAGAACGGGCAGACCGCAATCGCGGTGGCGGACGCTGCGGGGAAAGGCTTACGCGGTGCGATGAACGCCGTGCTGACAAACGGGATGTTGTATGAAGTCTCGCGCTACAAATCCGAAGCTGCGGTTATTCTGAGTGATCTCAACGCCGGGTTAGCACCGCGGATGTACGGTCCCAGTTTCATCGCACTTAACTTAGCTATCCTCGATGAAACGAATAAACGGATCAACTACGCGAACGGTGGACAACCGTATCCTATTCTCAAACGCGGCGAGGAGGTCATTGAGATTGAAAACAGTGATCTGCCACTCGGTAGTATGAAAAGGGTGGTCTATGAGTCCAGTACGATTGAGTTAAGCGATGGCGATACATTAATCTTCCATACCGATGGCCTTATCGAGGCACTCAACGCAGAGGGAGAGATGTATGGGACGGAGCGTTTTAAGCAATCGGTCTCTCAGATGTCTGATGATTTCAGTGCCGAAGATATTATCCAGCACATTGTGGACGACGTTCATGAATTTGTCGGTGACGCTGAGCAGTATGACGATCTTACGATTGTTGTTATCAGGCTACGTTCCGATGTATAGGCTCGGTTCCTACGCGTTTCGAAAATCAATAACCGTTTGCCTATATTCTTCAGGGAGACCGATATCGAACCGTCGCCCCTTAACAACATAGCCTGAGAAACCTTCTACCTTCCGCAATTCGTCCAGGCAAGAGGTGAGTTGAAATTCGCCTCGCTCGCGCAGATTATGGGAGATGTTCTGCTCAAGGAACTCGAAAATCTGCGGTTGAATGACATAAATACCGAATACTGTCAAGAACTGATCTATGTCCATGCCATCTACGTGTAAATGCTCCATTGCGTACTCTGGGTCCGGTTTTTCATAGAATTCTGTTACCGAAAGTAGTGAATCTTCTTCTTTCCATGCACCCGTGACACAACCGAAGTTGGATAACTGTTCAATCGGTGTCACTTTAAGCCCGACAACACTGTGACCTACCTGTTCATAAGCCTCTACAACCTGGCGGGCACAGCACGACTCTTCATCTGAACCGTAAAGATGATCTCCGAGCATCAGCAGAAAAGGTTCATTGCCGACCCACGCCTTCGCACAATAAACAGCATGTCCGAACCCCTCTTGCACATCTTGTGTGACGAATGTCACCTTGTTCCCTAACGCCAGTATATAGTCGCAATATGTTTTATTTTCTTTGCTAAGTTTATTGTAATGCTCAATTTGGGGCGGTGTCTTGAAAAACGATTCAAAGAGTTCCGTATCGCTGCTCTGAATGATGAGGCATACTTCTTCAATGCCAGCGTCAATCGCTTCCTCAACAATCGCCATGATTGCCGGTTTCGCGCGTCCGGATTTATCAACGACGGGGAAGAGTTCTTTCTTCATCGCTTTTGAGGCGGGGAATAGCCGAGTGCCGAACCCAGCTGCCGGAATAACTGCCTTGCGGACATGTCTGCTCGCCTCAATGACGAGTTTCAGGCACGACATCTGCAAATCCTGCTCGATAATCTCTATAACCCGCTGCTGGCTCTCTTCGTCTTTCACAATGAATTGTGCCGACCCGTCTCCTTGTGATCCGACACCTTTGCCCCCCCAGATATAGGGTTGAATCGGTTGGTAGTTGAGGACTTGATGAAGCACCGGTGCTGTCAGTTGCGATGGGCAAGCAGGTATGAGGTGTTTGTCGAACTCCGTCTGCGCACGGGTCATTAAATTACCGACTGCTTCCGCATTCCCGTCTCGGAGTGCTTGGTGTGCCTCTTGTGTGATTTGCGCGCTCAGCGGACCGAGGTAGTGTTGGACGTTCTTCTCTAATTCGCTCTCTGCGAATGGATAGCAGTGATTTAATTGATTCAATATCAGGAGTGTATCTTTACCAGCACCGAGGTCAACGATGACAAAGTACATGTTTTCTGGCACACTGAGTTCTGTAACATCGACACGATCGCCATCAAATGTCATGAGGATAGGACGTTGGTACGCACAGCCTTGGTCCATCCGTCCACAGCGTGAAGGCGTTGTTATCTCGCCGCGGTAGGCATATTCCATCTCTCCGCGCGTTGTCATTTTAAGATCATAAGTGCGGTTGAAAGCGCGTGCGACCAAGACACTGATCGCAGCACTTGAAGATAGACCTTTTTTTACAGGGAGATCCGTAAGATAATTATCTATTTCGAGTCCTTGTACCTGGTAGTTCGTTAGGATCTGATATGCGACGCCGGCGGCATAACTAAAAAATCCACCCTTCTCAGCTTCGGTAAGAAGCGCGTCCCCTTCCATAGGTAGGCTGTAGGGACCGTGACGGGTACCATCGCTGAGGGTTGTTTTCAGAATTAGACGCGTCGGATGCGGTTTAACCTCGGCGTAAACGCCTTGGTTCGTACTCGCTATTAAGGTATAACCTTTTTCAAGTTCTGAGTTATTCAACCGGTACCTTGCTGCCCAATCGCTATGTTCTCCGAACAGACAAATTCTTCCCGGTACAAAAAGTTTCATAGAGACTCCTCTGGAGGAAGTTACCAATAACCAGTAGCCAGTAACCAGTTAAGAGACGTTGGATTCACCGAATACCTCCTTTACTGGTAACTTTGATCAACAACTCGTTTGTAGATACTTTTGCTAAGGCGCGAGTTGTTGGTCAAAACTATTCTTGCAGTTGTGCCCACTGACACCGCTGCTGCCATTCTTCTGCTTTTAGTAGGGTTCCGAGTGGTAACGCTTCATTTTTTGCAATCACAGAGAATGCGTTTATCGCAGTCTCGTAATCTTGCTGATGATATGCATTAATGCCTATTAATCTTCGTCCTTCTAAGGCAAGGTCCTTGTATTGTTGTTTCGTCAGCGGCAGTGGCGATGCTGTCTCATCGGAAACGGCTAATTTTTCTAATTGCGTCACTGCGCCATGAAGATATTGATTGCTGAGCTGCCACGCTTCTTCTCTATGCAGCAGTTCGCCGGCTAAGAGGGCTGCTAACCATGTCCCCTGTTCTGCTTGAAGGCATATTGATAAGGCAGCCATCTTCTCTGCTGCGTCTTTAGGCTCAACGAGGACTGAACGGAACAACTCACGAACAGATATTTCCGCTTGATGTGTCGCGTTCGCTTGCCCCTGGGTGCTGCCTTGGTAAGAGAGTGCTGCGATCCGTTTGGTGCGTCTACGCGCCATCGTTCCGTATTCAGTTTTAATAGAAGCGTAAGTGTAGATTGCTTTTTTGTGTTCATTCCTTAACCAGTGAATATCGCCTTTCAACAGTATCGCTTCCGGACTGAATAGTGGGTCTTTTTTGCTTGCGATACGGTCTGCTAAGGATAACGCCGTGTCATAATCCTGCATCCGATACAGACTGTACATTAAGCCGCGTAGTGTGCTTAAGTTATCGGGTTCATCCGATAGCATTGTCTTAAAGGTTTCCACGGCAGTGAGAAAGTCTTTCCGATAAAAAGCCTGCCATGCGGTATTTCTTAACACCGCCATTTCATGGGCACAGACCCGTTCAAAAACACTACGTTGTTTTAGGCGGTAATTCGCGTAGGCTACATCCTCGTCTCGGAGCCGGACACTGTCCAAAAAAGTGAGCCATTCCTGTTCAAGTGAAGACAAATCCTTTGCATAGTGACGCAGAAAATTACCGGTAGGAAAGACGCTTTTAAATTTTTCTATGCCGTAGGTGTCAACAAGGAACCGGACGAAGGAGCCCGCCAACAAATAACTCCGAGAACCGGCATGTCCCCAGAACCCGATACCCATAATGGCTGACAATGGCGGTGCGATCTCCATCTGGCGCATCGCTTTTGCCCACTGGTGTGCTGTAAGCTTGCCTTCATCCCAGTCCGCCGCAACTGCGATCCCTTCGTGGATTCCTATCTTCAGACTGACCTTCAGTGGGGACCACGGAACAGTAAAGACGTGTGCCAATTCGTGCTTGAGAACGGGATGCGGAAAACCTTGCGCGTGAATGTGGAACCCGTGTCCGAATGGATCTTCCACAGACGTGTCGCCTGCACCGGTTAACTTCTTTTTTTGATCGGTCGATGCATAGATATACGCTCGGACTTTTTGCGAGAGCTTTCCACCTTCGGGCATGAGATAGTCGACTAATTGCGCATACTGAAATTCGCAATCCTCGGCAATCCGATCAATCTGCGTTTGGAGTTCGCGGGCATAAAAGATTTCAAAATGTGCGGTTTCACGAAAGCCCCCGAGTGCTTCGGCAATATCATTGCGGGTCGGACGAATTCCCAATGCTCCGGCATAGAATTGGAAACCGGTGAGGCAGACAATTAGCAGGTATAAACCTACATGTTTCGCCAATGGATTCAGGAGTTTGCGCCACCTTAATTGCGGCATCAATTCGGTGTCTCGACTGATTTCACACATACTGACAGTCAGTCCCAAAAATAGGGCTGCCCACAGTAGTGTTTCAGCACGAGCGATGAGCAGTGTGCTTGTTATCGGAATGACGAAATCGTAAATCGGTCCAGGAAAATATCCAAATGTCGCGTGATACGCAAACACCGGCGGATGAAATACCAGATTGATGACCATTGGCACACAAGAGACCACGAGAAATCCGAGATACGCCAAGTATGCCAACCATCGTCTCTTAATCCAGAACCCGAAGAATACGCCTGCTGCCGTCGCGTATAGGCAGCTAATTAACGGTAATAGAAAAAAAAAGAGAAATCCTTCCGCAAAGTTGCAATTTTTAACACGAAGCGCGTTCAGCAGGATAATACCGAGCGGTAACACAAGTAGACTCAAGTTAAAGGTCAATGCACTCCAGAAGCACCGGCTGATGATTTGTCCCGATGAACCGGATAGCACTTCGGGGTGCCGTTTCATCTGACGGACGACAGTGAGCGTTATATGTGCCCCAACCAAAGAGATGCTGAGTGCTAACACCGCGCAAAACTCAAAAGCGAGGATGTTAAACAGCGGCAAGTTAGCGAGTATGAGTCCCAACACACCGAATGTGGTAAACCATAGCCAATATGAAAATGTCTTGTGTATTGTCGGTTGTATGCGCATCTTTTGGATATCGAAAGTTGTATTTATTCTCTATTCTATTCAGATATCCGCTTTGTGTCAAGCAGAATTAAGCAGGCATTAAGGGCATTTAGTTTTCCACTGTAGGAGCGAGCTGTGCTCGCGATTTTCCAGCCAAAATGATTTACCGGATGTAACATAACTTTGAATAAAAGCATTGACAAAAACCTGATATACAATGTATAATTAACGTAAGTTTGATAAATACTTAAGACAGACGCATTTCCTCTTAAAGTCCCCCTGATAAGGGGGATTTAGGGGGTTGTATTTCTAAAAATTGCCGCTTTTTTCACGGAATATATTGCTTTTTGCCCAATTTGCGTCTGCCTCGGAAACCTCTAATGTTTTTTCAAACTGGCGTTATAATTAAAACCGTTGATTTCGCGAATCATTAAAATTTTCGCGTCCTTTCTTTGTCAATTACCGTATGATTATCCCCCTTTAAGTGATCTTTCTACCTTAACGACTTTCAACACGACACACGCGAATTTTGCCTTGAGGGCACCTAAATTTCAAAAGCCTTCCGACAATAACAGGAGACATTTTTATGGAAAACAGGCGCACCGCTATCCCCGCGCTCAGATCACCTGACAACACAGATGTAACAACTTGGGAACTTCCCGATGGTGCGATTGCACGATTAGGTAGGGGAATCATAGCGGATTTGGCACTTTCGCCAAGTGGCGAATCCCTTGTAGCTGCAACGACTATGGGGTGCTGGCTCTATGAACTCCCTACCATGCAACCCATCGCATTGTGGGAAACCGAACGGGGCCTGGTTTCTACTGTCGCCTTTTCTCCCAATGGACAATGGATTGCCACCAGCAACTGGGACGGTATCATTAGGGTATGGGAAGCAGAGACGCAACAGTGCACTGCCAAAATACAAGGATGGTCCCTTCATATACAAGGATGGCACCTTCGTACCTCCCAACTTGCCTTCTCACCGGATAGCCAATACCTTGCTGCATCCGGCAAAGGTTACGGTGACGTTTATGTATGGAATACAACGACCGGCATGCACGTCGCAAGTTTCAGAGTCGCAGGGACTCCGAAAAAAGGCGAACGGCTACCCGCCCGTTTTCCGCTCTGCTTTTCACCAGACGGGCAGTATCTCGCTTATGTTTCTGGTCGGATCACTCTCGCTGTCCGCCATATAGAGACGAAGGAACACATCGCGCTCCTGAACCATTTCTCTCGAAAACACATACACGGTCTTGCTTTTTCACCGTGCGGACGGTTTCTCGCTGTTGGTGGTCAAAATACGTCTACCCATCGTCAGAACACTGAGCTGCAGGTATGGAATATTGATAAAGAGACCCTTGAAATGAAGGATTCGGGCTATGGTGGCGATAGGTTGATACCTGCCTACTCGTCTGATGGAACCTTTCGGGTTGCCGACGTGTATAAGGACAAAGTGGTACTGTGGGACGCATTCCGGCGAGAGAAACTTGATACTTTTGAATACGGAAGAAGTGCCAAAAAGACTTTTAGGTTTTCATCTGATGGGCAGCAATTCGCAATCGCCACGGAACGTGAGGTGCGCGTATGGCGCGCGGATGCACCGCTCACATTAGTGTCTGATCTGAGGCATACGCGCATGGTTCGGACACTGTTCTTTATGCAAAATAGCAAGACATTGGTGATCGGATACAACGGCGAAAGCGGAATCGTGTTCTGGGACATTGTTCAGAAGCGAGCGCGGCAAACATTTAGTACTTATGCTGGACAGTGCGCTTTATCCCCGTGTGAAGAGATGTTGGCTACCACCGTTGGAGAAAACAACGAAACGATTGAAGTCTTGAATGTTACTTCGGGTACCGCGATTGCAACACTCACCAAACATCAAAGTTATGTAACTGCGCTTGCGTTCTCGCCTAACGGTGAACACCTTGTTAGCGGGGATGCCGAGGGAAACTTGTCCGTGTGGACTGTTGAGTCTTGGCAAGAATCGCGCGAACTCATCGGACATACCAATGGGATTACAGCAGTGGCATTTCATCCGAATGGTTCGCAAGTTGTCACGGCATCCCGCGATCACACAGCGCGCGTCTGGGATATTGAGAGTGGAGAACAGTTCGGATCGCCTTCTGTGGAGTTCACATTAGCGGATGCTTCCCTTTATAAAGGGGATTCACGGGAAATCCAGCGCCGTTTGAAACGAAGAGCAAAGGTGCTGGGGATCCGTACTGTCACGTTTTCACCTTGCGGTAATCTCATCGCGGGTAGATTATGGGGTGAGATCCGTTTGTGGGATGCAGCAACTTTGGAACCGTGTATGGGGATAATTCTCCCTGAGAGTTGCTCCCGTGTCGGTGTCGTGGTATTTTCGCCATGTGGTCAATATCTCGCCTCCGGTTCTTGGTGGAACGAAACGGACAAAGTCTCCATCCGCGTATGGGAGGTTGCCACTGGGGAAAACGTTCATACCATCTGGAGTCATCCGACAGATATTCAGGATCTCGCTTTTTCACCAGACGGTTCGCTCTTAGCGAGTGGGAGTTTTGACGGTACCGTTCTACTCTGGGATATGAAACCGTTTATAGATGTCTAAAACTGCCTACCCCGATTTATTGGTCGTAGATACCTATGAAACTCTATGCAGAATTTTCTTGCAGTTTAAGGTAAAATGTGTTAAAATACGATGTGATAAGTTTCACACGGCGGTGCAAAGTTGTGCGAAACAATATTGACACAACGCGTAAAACACTACAGCGAGGTTGCGCTTTTGGAATACGCAACAGGAGGAACTGAAATGGCAAATGGAATTTCACGATTTTTTAAGTCGATATGGTATACGTTAACAGGCCGCGCCCATGAGGCAGCGGATCGAATGATGGAAAACCCCGAAGCCGTTAGAGGGGCTTACGAAGACATCATCAGCGATAAGAAAGGGAATATTCAGCGCTATAAACAGGCGATCGGCCAGCTTATCGCACTCGTGGAACGCAAGAAATCCACGGTAAAGAACCTTACCGACGAAGTCGAAAAGTTGGAAGAATTGAAATCTGGGGCAATCGCTAAGGCACAGCAGACCGCTGCGGACCTGCAAGCACAAGGAATGGCACCCGAAGAAGTCAAACAGCATGCTGAATATGTACGCTGCGTTACGGCTTACCAAGAATTCAATACCAATCTGGAAGACAAAACCAGACAAATTTCCGAGTTGGAAAATGATATTCAAGAGGCGCAAGCCGGTATTGACAACCATAAAATCCAGATTACCAGTCTACATCGCGATTTAGAACAGATTAAGGATGAACAGTCTGAAGCGGTTGCTGATCTGATTACTGCGCGAGAGCAAGAGGAGATCGCCGATATGCTTTCGGGGATTAGTATGGATGGGACCTCTGCTGAACTGACCCGGATGCGCGAAATCCGCGAAAAGGCGAAAGGACGTTCAGTCGTCGCACAGGAATTGGCTGGTACCGATTCACGCTCCGAAGAGGAGGAATTCCTCGCCGCTGCGCGGTCGTCTTCAACCTCTGACGAATTTGACGCTCTGATTTTCGGGGCACAGCAGACAGATACACAGACCGGAACAGAAACAGAGTCCGCTAAGAAGGCAGAGGATTCCGATTCTGAACTGCCGCTCTAACGTGCCACTTACAAGTGTCTCGCAGCGACGCGAGTTTGCTATCTAAAACTGAAGGGGGCGATAACTCATACCTGTTAAAAGCCCGACCTACGCCTTCCGCTCAGAAGCCGGAATGCTCATTAACTCTGGGACATCTCGGAGTCTCGTCCTGTCTGGAAATATCCACGATCTCTTTTTTTTTAAAGAAGAAGATAGTACGGATTATATTCCACTCGTCCCCTTTTTAACACACAGTTGGGATATACCTGGATTCATCCTGATCGTTTATGAACTCAACGGGCCCATACGTTTCGCGCAGGAGTCGGACCGCGAAAAGGTGAAACATGCCTTCAACCGATGGCGAGGGACAGCCGAATCTGACACTGATATAGATGCCCCACCCAGCACCTCGCGCCGCCGCGAGTCTATCGTTGGATCACTTGACACCGCTATAGAACCCTCTAATGTCTCTTTCTCACAGTACATGACGGATGCGATCGGCAGCCCGACGCTTGCGCTCGAACTCCTCCGCCAGTTTTGTCTACTTTCGCGTAGCACAAACAGAGATGGCGAAAAATTTCTCTCTGAAAAACTGATTATCCTCATAGAAGCAGCCGATATGCTGCTGCCAGAAGGCGAAATACGCGGTTTGTCACTTCAGGATAGGCATCGGGTCAGTATCGTTCAAGACTGGATTTCCGATTCCAATTTCATGAACGGTAACGATACTGTCATCTTCGTTACAGAATCTGCCAGTCTTCTAAACTCTCGGATTATTAGGTTGCCACAGGTTGTCAACGTTGAAATCCCGGCACCGGGGATGTCGGAGCGTCAGCACTTCATTTCGTGGTTTAATAACACGCCGCAATTGATCGCGAAACCGTTAAACCTATGGGGTACACAAGCGCAACTCGCAATGCTGACAGCCGGATTATCCATACAGGCACTCCGCCAAATGCTGCTCTACGCCTGTTATTCCGGTGAGAAACTTCAACCCGAAGATGTTATTGAGAAGGTTTCTGAATTCATCCAGACCCAGTTGGGTGAAGATGTTGTCGAGTTTAAAAAGCCTGCACACAGCCTAAAAGACATCGTCGGTAACCGAAAGTTAGTGGATTTCCTAAAAACGCAGTTGATTCCGCGTATCACCTCAACGGGTCCCGACGCGATTCCGGGAATGAGCGTCTGCGGTCCCATCGGCAGCGGAAAAACCTTTATTTTTGAGGGACTCGCCGGTCAACTCGATATCCCGGTCCTCGTCCTCAAGAACATCCGGAGTATGTGGTTCGGACAGACAGATGTCATCTTTGAACGACTCCGACGGTTACTGATGGCACTGGTGAAGGTGTTAATCTTTGTTGACGAAGCGGATACGCAATTTGGAGGTGTCGGGAGGGAGGCACACAGCACAGAACGGCGTTTGACGGGAAAAATACAGGCGATGATGTCGGACCCGCAGCTGCGTGGCAATATCACATGGCTTCTGATGACTGCCCGAATCTATAACCTCTCACCTGATTTACGACGCGAAGGCAGAGTCGGGGATATGGTGGTTCCGGTATTGGATCCGCGCGGTGAAGACCGTGAGGATTTCCTACGCTGGACGATTGCGAAGGTCTCCTCCAGTCCGTTTTCTGAGGAAGATATTCAACGACTCCTGAAAGTAACCGAGGACTATTCTGCCGCGAGTTTCGCCTCGCTACGTTCCGACCTTGAAGCCGCCAGTCTTATCAAAGCGAGCTCAGAAACAACCGGTGAGCTTACAATCGATGAAATCATCGCTGTCGCCGAAGATCGGATCCTACCGAATATCGGACCCATAAGACAGTATCAAACCTTGCAAGCACTCCTCAATTGCACACGAAAATCTTTACTCCCCGTGGACTATTCCCCAGAAATCCGTGAATCGTGGGCGAAACAGATTGCCCAACTCGAAGCATTGGGTGTTAGGGGATAGTAAGAAAAATGCTGCATTAGTACGCGACGCAATTTTGTGCTATAATGGTAATGTGTAACGAACACAGTGTGGTGTTTTATAACAACATTTCAGAAGGAGAAGTACCATGTCATATTCTGATGCTACCTCTGAAACCATCGCCGCCCGCGGCGAAGAAATCTATCAGCAGTACCGCGAAGAACTCGAAGCTCAACACAAAGGTCAGTTTTTTGTAGTTGACATTGAAACGGAAAACTATGAAATCGCCGATGAGGATTTGGAAGCGACAAAACGTCTGCTTGCTAAGAATCCCAAGGCTATGACTTACGGGGTGCGAATCGGATACCCGGCCACCCACGGTATCGGCTTCAGCTTCGTAGAATGGAATGTGGAATACTATAATGATAACAGGGAAAATTAGAGACGAACGTGTAGCTATCATTGAAGTGGAAGTGATCGGCTTAAATCAACGCGCGAAAATTGAGGCAACTCTTGATACCGGATTTACGGGCTATCTGACACTACCAGAGTTTTTAGTTGACTACTTAAGGCTTCCATAGATTGGTACTCGGCACACAATTATTGCTCATGGAAGAGCAGTAATCCTTGACCTGTATCTTGCCAAAGTGATTTGGCACGGCAAAGAACGCGATATAGAAGTTCTGCAAACAGACAAGCAACCGTTAATCGGTATGTCGTTGCTTCGCGGAAGTCGTGTAACACTTGATGTTGTGCCAGATGGCGACGTAACGATTGCTCCGCTGCGATAGGGAGAATCACTATGCTATATTCTGATGAGACCTCCGAAGCCATCGCTGCCCGCGGTGAAGAAATCTATCAGTCCTTGAAGGATGAGCTTGAATCTCAATACAAAGGCAAAATTTTTGTAGTTGACATTGAAACAGGGAACTATGAAATTGATGATGAGGATTTAGAAGCTACAGCCTGTCTCTTTGCGAAGAATCCCGACGCTGTTACTTATGGTTTACGCATTGGCTTCGTACCTATCTATAAACTCGGTTTTAGATCTTACGGTTGGAAACCTTAACCGTGGTTTTCCATTATCAATAAAAGCGAAAGGTGTTTCAGTAAAATCTCAAAACAGATCCATATTCAAACAACTTTCAATCACAATGTGGCATATCGCAACTTTTGCTTTTCTTCTATTCTGCATAACAACCGTAGTTCCCGCCCAAACTGTTGAGCAAATTGCTGAAAAAGCATTAGCGGCTACGGTCTACTTGGAGATGAAGGACAGCACCGGCAAAACCATCGGATTTGGTAGTGGTTTCTTCGTGACGGAAAATCTGATCGCTACGAACTATCACGTCATAGAAGGTGCAGCAACTGGTACTGCACGATTAGTGCAAAACACTCGAAATACGCCCAAGCTTAACCCTGAGTTGAATAAAGCCCACATTAATTTCATTAATAAATACGAGACATACACTATCGAAGGGTCTACTGCTACTGACGAAACAAACGATCTTGTACTCTTAGAGGTATCGACACGTATCAAGGATCCAGATTTATTGAAAATTTATAGGCAACTATTCCCTATCCAACCTCTGTCTATTGGTAACAGCGCCGAAGTCAAAACTGGGACACTGGTATACGTTGTGGGAAATCCAAAAGGCTTAGAAGGTACATTCTCAAGTGGCATTATCAGCAGTCGTCGCAGGAGGCTCACTGAGGAACGCCTACAGATGACAGCTCCAGTTTCCCCGGGGAGCAGCGGTGGGCCTGTCCTAAATAATAAAGGTGAAGTAATTGGAATCGCCTTTATGACTATTGAAGGCGGACAGAATCTTAATTTTGCGATTCCCTCAAACTACCTTAAAACACTACTCCTTCAATCTGGAACAGTAAAACCCCTGTCAGAGAACGAACAATCCATCTCCGCGGAGACGTATTTCCTACGAGGCGAGGCGATGAGGGAGATGGAACTATATGAGGAAGCAATTGCAGCTTATGACCAAGCAATACGTCTAAAACCAGATTATGTTGAAGCATATAACGAACGGGGCGTTGCCAAAATTATGCTAGGACAATATTTCGCCGCTATTGCTGATTTTGACCAGGCAATACAACTCAAACCCGATTATGCAGATGCATATACACATCGTGGAACTGTGAAGACAATTCTAGACCAAAATTCTGCCGCGATTGCCGATTATGATAGGGCAATTCAAATAACACCTGATGATGCCTTTGTGTACCATTTTCGTGGTATGGCAAAAGAAACTTTGAAACAATATTTTGCTGCTATCTCCGATTTTGACAAGGCCATAAAACTAAAACCTGACTTTGCCGAAGCATATCACAAGCGGGGGAGATAAAGATCGTTCTCGGTCAACCTCGTGCTGCCATCTCTGATTTCAACAAAGCCATAGAATTAAAACCTGATGATGCTGAAATATACTATAGTCGGGGATCCGTGAAAGGATTTCTGAAGCAATACTTTGGTGCCATCTCTGACTTTGACAAGGCTATAGAATTAAAACCTGATTTTGCCAAAGTATACGTCAGTAGAGGCATTTCAAAGCACAAACTGGGACAAACTTGGGAGGCAAAACGGGATATCCAAATAGGGTTGAAAATTGCTGAACGGACAGGTGATACAGATACCAAGGATCTTGCCGAGCTTACACTTCGTTTTCTTGAAACCAGTGGAAGATGAAAACTAAATGTTATGTTTGCTATGCAACGCGAACTTGACTGTATGCCGTCAGACGAACGCTACGCAAGGTTTGAACAGCGTCAAAAAGAGATGGAAGTACTATCGCTTTTGAGGATAATCAGGGTAATACGGACGAACATATCGATGAACTTCATGGGATTTGGGGTGATATTTATCAGACCGTTGGTCTCCAACAAGGACTAAGTACCGAGGCTCTAAGATTTGGTGCAACACTCATATCACCTACTCCACTCAGTAAGCCCCTTGGCGAGGAAATGGCTGTTACAAATTTCACCGAACAAGTTGGGGCAAACACGTCCGAAGCTCTTAAGGTTTCAAAGTGGCTGCTAAAAGTTACAAAAGCAGTCGATAAGTTTCTGGGAGATATGCGGGGTTCCAGAGAAGCCGTAACCGAAATTGCCCATGCGCGGTTGCTGGCGGTAGCAATTATCTTATCAGATTTTTGTTTGAATGATAAGACAAAGCTTCTTAATGAATGGGAGAAAACAACGTTCAGGATTTTCGGACTCCTTGATAAGGATGCTCGCACAGGGGTTGGAAATTATGTGAGATTGGCTCGCGATATCTGGAAGAATCCTGAGTTAAGTGCCGATGACATTTTAGATAAGATACAGGAAATTGGAACGTTGTATCACATTGACGATTTACTCAATCAACCGGAAGGCACGAATTGGTACGAAGGTTGGGAGACAGAACTTCGATATTTGTTGTTCCGTTACGAGGAGCATCTGGCTAAACAGCTGGGACAAAAGTTTGATAACGAGCAGTGGCGGCGTATGTGGGAAGATTCACCTTCACGCTCTGTTGAACACATTTTTCCACAGTCGAAAGGTAGCCAGGAGCCCTTAAGAGATAGTCAAGAAGGTATTTACGTTCATAGACTTGGAAACCTTTTGCTCTTACCACCAGGCCTCAATTCAAAGCTGGGGAATAAGGATCCGGAAGATAAGGCACCTTGCTATAGGCAGACCGGACTTTTCAGTGCTGCCGATGTCGCGCGAACGATTGATGAGTATGGTTGGGGAGCAGATCAGATTAAAGAACGAGAGCAGCGGATGATAACATGGATTCGCGAGAAATGGGGATAGGGAGGGATTACATCTCGTTCATGAACCTCCTATAAATTTTCGCGGATATGACGGGTCAGTTCTGTGCAAGATAGAGCAACCGATTTCCCAATGCCGAAGCACGCCCTCCGGGGTCTAATCTCAACTGCCCAGATGCCGAGTTCTCGCGTAAAGTAAAATCTATGAATACAAGATTAATTAGCACAAGTCGTAAACATCGGAGGTGCTGAACAATAGCACTTTAAGGGGAGTTTGTTAATGGCACATCACCACAACCCAGCATCCGTGGATGCCTACTTCCGACAAGGCAATTCGCTCTACGAGATGGAGCTCTACGAGGAAGCTATTGATGCCTATACCAGCGCAATCCGGTCTAATCCGGATACTATTACCGTCTTCTACAACCGAGGCCTCGCCAAGGCGAAACTCGGACGATATGCCGACGCTATAAAAGACTTTGACATCGCCATACGCCGGAAACCCGATTTTGCTGAAGCCTACTACAGTCGCGGAAACGCTAACGCCAACCTTAAACAACACCGCCAAGCCGTCACTGAATACGATAAGGCAATACGATACAAACCCAATTACGTCGAAGCTTACATGGACCGGGGTGCTGCGAAACTTTTCCTCGGTCAGCATGCTGAGGCCCTAAAAGACTATGACTTCGTTATACAACACAGCCCCAATGAAGTCATAGCATACTATAATCGCGGATTGATCAAAGCTGAACTCGGACAATACGCAGCCGCTATCGCGGATTTTGATGAAGCCATACAACGCAATCCGAATGACACTGAGGTTTACATCGACCGGGGAACTGCGAAGTTTAACTGCCATCAATATGCCCTAGCTGTCCAAGACTATGACAAAGCGATACAACGCAATCCGGATAGAGCTGATACGTACTACAAGCGCGGAGTTGCAAAGAGTAGACTCGGTCAACACGCAGCGGCTCTTGAAGACTATGACAAAGCGATACAACTCAAGCCCGACTATGCTGAAGCCTATGATAGCCGAGGCGTGACAAAAGCCGCCCTTGGCGAGTATACTGAAGCTATCAAAGATTATGACGTGGCGATACGATGCCAACCCCACTCTGCCGAAACCTATAACAATCGAGGGGTCGCGAAACAGGAACTCGGTCAATACGCAGCGGCTCTTGAAGACTATGACAAAGCGATACAACTCAAGCCTGATTATATCAAAGCTTATAACAATCGGGGGGTCGCGAAACGGGAACTCGGTGAATATGCCGCTGCTGTCGCTGATTATGACATCGCCATCCGATGTGACCCCGATTATGCGGAAGCCTATTGTAATCGTGCGGCTGCGAAGACGAAACTCGGTCACCACGATGCCGCTATTGCAGATTTAGACACAGCAATACATCTCAATCCGAATAATGCTGCCCCGTATTACAATCGCGGGGCTGTGAAGGTCACCCAGGGCGAACCCGTAGCCGCTATCGCGGATTTTGATGAAGCCATACAACGCAATCCTGACCTTATCGAGGCCTATTACAATCGCGGATTTGCTAAGGGGAATCTTTGTCAATATACCGAGGCAATACAAGACTTTGACATCGTGATACAGCGGAAACCTGAGGATGCACAAACCTATCTCATGCGCGGGAGTCTAAAGTCGGCCCTCGGTCAATATGCCGAGGCTATACAGAACTTTGACACTGCCCTACAATACAACCCTGATGATGTCAAAATTTACGTCGCTCGCGGTACTGCAAGGGCTGCCTGTGGTCAATATACTGAAGCCGTAGAAGACTTTGACATCGCACTTCAGTATAACCTCGAAATTGACTTTGTTTACCTCTACCGCGGACATGCCAAAGCAAAACTCGGCCAATACCCGGACGCTATACAGGACTTTGACACGGCGGCACGTCTCAATCCGAATGACCCCCAACTCCCTCTCCTAAAGGCAGGAGCGAAATTAGAATTAGAGAGAGCTCAGGAGGCGAAACAGGATCTTCGCACGGCTTTGAGACTCGCGAAAAAGAAAGGCGATGCGGACCTGATAACCCACATTGAGAAAACATTGTGTAGCCTCAAAGAGTAAAAATCGGTAAGCGTGGAACCTATGAGAACCTCGCGTCAACTGAGGTTAATAATCTCTCCAGTTGCTGCAGAGCGATACCCCGCGCAGATGATTTCGACGGAATGCACAGCAAATTCGGCGTTCATCTCGCTCTCTATGCCGTTCTCAATACAATCCACAAACGCACTGAACTCTCGTGGCCCATCGTCTCCGCTGCCGACATCTATCCACTGCTGTTTCGGGCGCATACCGCTCTCCGCTTGTGTACTACTCCACATCCCCATCGGATCGAGCGGATGCGGGGTCGGCGGTTCAAACGCCGGTTCAGCAGCAAACACTTCCAGACGGTTCGCTGAAGCATCAAACGTCAAGCTCCCTTCGGTGCCGATGAGGTGTACCTTCCGAACACCGCCTTGTGCGTGACTCTGCCAACCGTAGCGTCCGCTGGTAATTGTCGCTGTCGTACCATCTTCTAACGTCAGCACCAATGCACCGAAATCTTCGAGATCACAGTCGAGATGCTCTTTGAAGAAATAGTTCGCTGTTCCACCAAACACGCGCTGCACCCGTTTCTGTGTCAGCCAATTCACCATAGACACCGCATAGACCCCGACATCGAACATCTCAGGCTTCGCTTCAACGAAACTATAGCGCTCCAGTGTAGGTTTTTGGATTCTTTTCTCTCCAACGGGTGCGGTGCCGGGATGTCCCTTGGAGAAAAGCACATCGCAATGGATCGCTTGAAGTTCACCGATACGTCCACTGGTCAATGCGCGCTGAACCGTGCGTGCCCACGTACTATGGATATTACTGAACATCTGGGTTCGCACGCCGCTTTTTGAGACCGCTTCAACAATCCTGTTCGCATCGTCAGGGTTGAGTGCCATCGGTTTATCGAGATAGACGTGTTTTCCCGCTTCCGCACATTTTGCACCGACACGTCCACGACGTTCCACCTCCGTGCAGAGGCTGACGATATGAACATCCTCACGTGCCAAAGCGTCGTCGAGATCACGGATGAAAGGTAGATTTAACGATTCTGCGAGCGAACGTGCCAGTGCCACCCGTTCTGGTGGTGCATCGAGTTCATCGGCAAACGCGATCAATCGGCAGCGTTCGTCTTGTTCAAAAAGCGAGGCGTAATTCTCCTGATGTGTGCGGTATCCGCCGAGCAGAAGCACACCGTATTTTCCGTTTTGCCGCATGTTTAAACCTCCAACACAACAGGTTGACCGCTTTCAAGCGATTGCGCGATAGCTGCTGTCAATTCGCCAGTCCCGTCTAATTCGGGTAGAATCGCGTTCTGATGGTGTCTACCGATTGGCGTTTCGTGGTAGATGACACCTCTGTTCCCGACCAACATAATGTCAATTGCTGTTTCAATATCTGCTCTGTCAACGCTCAAGAGTGCCATCTGTCCTGCGACATAGTGAACCATCACCGTCATCTGTGTGCTGTCTGCGTGTCCTTGCGCGTAAACACGCTCCGGTGACGAGGGAATCCATTCATTTGTAAGTGCCGTCACCACTCCGATTGACGATAGCAAATCCGCACTGTCGTCCGTTACATGTAGAACACAGCGCAGGAACACTGGACTCCCAATCCGACCTTTCTCAAGCATGGATTGAACCGACTGTTTTAGTAGTTCCATTTTTCCTCTTCCTATAGAATCAATTTCGTTATCATCATACTTCGGTGAATAAAAAAGAGTTGACATATCGACTCGTCTTGTGCTATAGTTCTAAAAAATCTTATCTAATCCACAGGTGTGCCAGAAGCCGAATTTTGAACATCGTTCAAAATTCGCCCAGATAGCCAATAGTTTAAAAAAATTGGAGGAAAACTATGCCATTGAAAACCCTTGAACAACTGCTTAGCGAAGCGAGAGCGAACGTTGGACAGATAGCTCCTGATGAACTCACAGAGGCTACAGAGACAATTATCCTCTTGGATGTTCGGGATGAACCGGACTACGACGAAGAACATCTACCGAATGCCGTTTCACTACCGCGCGGCTACATTGAACTTGATATCGACGAGGTTGCACCTGATGCGGACACACACATCGTTACCTATTGCGGTGGCGGTACCCGTGCGACACTTTCCGCTCACACCCTGAAAAATATGGGTTATGAAAACGTTTCGGTCCTAACCGGCGGTTTCCGAGGGTGGAAAGCCGAAGGATTACCCACCGAAAAATCTGACGCATAAGTAACAACATTAGATTAGCACGGATGGCAGACCTTGTCAATATCTTAACGGCAGTCGGGACGATTTCGGTTTCTACGACGAAACCGTTCCAACACGGATCCCAACGGAGAAAACATGCGCAACAGATATATCCTCTTAATACTTATATTTTTTGCATTTTTTATTACTGATGGCATTGGACAGAAGAAACAGTTAAACGTCTTCACATGGGCGGGTTACGTCAGCGATGACATCCGTGAGGGGTTTGAAAAGGAGTTCGGGGTTACCGTCCTCGTTGATACCTTTGCAAGCAACGAAGATCTCCTCACGAAGTTGATGGCAGGCGCGACAGGGTACGACATCATCATGCCGTCTGACTACATGGTATCAATTTTAATCAAGCAGAACCTGTTAGAAGATCTGGATCGCGACAACATCCCGAATTTCGAGAATATCAGTCCGCTGTTCCTCGGTAAATACTTTGATCCTGAAAACCGATATTCTATTCCGTATACGTTCGGGACAGCAGGTATCGCTTATGACTCGGCTGTTATTTCACCAGCACCGGATAGTTGGGCAGTGCTATGGGACGAACAATACAAGAACCGGTTCAGTATGTTAGACGACCAGCGCGAGACGGTTGGTGCTGCACTTAAATTGCTCGGATACAGCCTCAATAGTACCGATCCGGAGGAGATCAGGGCGGCGAAAGAGAAACTCATTGAGCAGAAACCGCTTGTGAAACAGTATAAGAGTGAAGCGGAAGAACTTCTCATCGCAGGTGATGTCGTTATGGCGCACTGCTGGAGTGGCGATGCGTTCCGTGCGACGGAGACACGTCCGACGATTCGGTACGTTATTCCGAAGGAAGGGTCGAGCCAGTTTATTGATGCTGTCTGTATACCGAAATCCGCACCGCATAAGGCACTCGCGGAGCAGTTCATTAACTACCTTCTCCGTCCCGAAGTCAACGCCAAGATTACCGCCTTCACGAAATACGGCACTTGTGTACCGACAGCGAAAGCGTTCTTACCTGAAAACCTACGGGAACATAAATTTATCTATCCGCCGCAAGAGGTGTTGGAGTCCCTTGAATGGTTGAGAGATCCAGGAGATTTTACGAGGCACTACGATCGCGCGTGGGAGGAAGTCAAGGCGAAATAGTTATTCTTATCCAGCGTTGATATACGCGCAATAGTGCTATAGAAAAAACCGACTACCAATCCTCATCAAAAAACGGCGTGCTCGGATAACTGTAGATGTTGCCTTCATAGTTGCGAAGTTGGATTTCGTCATCGTCGAAAGCGACGATGGGGTCGGGGATCAACGCGATCTTGCCACCGCCACCGGGTGCATCAACGACGTAGTGCGGCACACCGAGTCCGGATATATGGCCACGCAACGCCGAAACGATTTCTAAACCGGTCTTCACTGCTGTCCGGAAATGATCGGTTCCGACCACGAGATCCGCTTGATAGATATAGTACGGCTTGACACGGATCCGTAGTAATCCCTTCATCAGTTCTACCATGACATCAGGATCATCGTTCACGCCTTTGAGAAGTACCGCCTGGTTCCCGAGCGGTATTCCGGCATCAGCGAGCATGCCGCACGCTTTTTCCGTCTCAGGCGTGATCTCGCGCGGGTGGTTGAAATGCGTATTGATGTAAAATGGGTGATACTGCTTCAAGATAGCGCACAACTCAGGCGTAATACGTTGCGGGAGTGTCACGGGGACACGCGAACCGATTCGGATGATCTCCAAGTGTTCAATGGCTCGTAAGCCACCGACAATCATATCAAGCTTTTTATCTGTCAGCATGAGCGGATCGCCGCCGGAGATAATAACATCACGGATTTCCGGGTGTGCTTGAATATAGGCGAGTCCTCTTTCAACATTGTCCTCAGAGATTGAGTGCGGGTCACCGACTTTCCGTTTGCGAGTGCAAAAACGGCAGTAGATGGGACACATGTAGTTGACATAAAAGAGGGCGCGGTCTGGGTAGCGATGTGTGACGTTCGGTACCTCGCTATCGTCCTCCTCGTGAAGTGGGTCCTCTACACCGGAGCTAACCAATTCCTTCGGATCTGGAACGACCTGCTTCCAGATCGGATCGCCGGGTTCCTCTATGAGACTGAGATAATACGGGTTGATACGGATCGGAAATTCTTTGTGGATGCGCCGCATCTCTTCGAGGTCAACATCGAATGCGGCAGCGAGTTTTTCGGGGGTATTGACAGTGTCTCTGACAAGACGTTTCCATTCTTCCATCTATTATGACCCTCCTTTTTAAATATTATTCTGACGGCGTGTAGTTCTTAATCGTCACTTTTGTCATAACATCACGTTCGCGGAGTGCTTCTACAACATCCATCCCTTCAATGACTTTGCCGAATGTGGTATAGCTGCCGTTCAGGTGTCCAACACTTCTTGGATCCGAGGTAAGACAGATGTAAAACTGGCTTCCAGCTGAGTTTGGGTTCTGTGTTCGTGCCATAGCAACAACCCCTTTTTCATGCGGAGGCATCTTCTCACGGAGCGTGGGGTCTTGAAATTCACCTGGGATTGTCCATCCAGGGCCACCTCTGCCGGTCCCTTTCGGGTCCCCGCCTTGGATGACAAAACCGGGAACATAGCGATGGAAAGCCACACTATCGTAAAATCCAGCCTCTATTAACTTCGCAAAATTTGCGACTGTCGCAGGGGCAGCTTCAGGGTAAAGTTCTATAATAATGTTGCCTTTTTGGGTTTCTATCGTTACATTAGGCAATTGTTCACTGTTGCATGAAACAATTGTTACTAAAAACGCACCTAATAAGCTTAATTGCATAATTTGCGTGTGAAAACAGGGAAGTTTCACGAGTTCCTTTTTTGTGTTTCTATGCGCGACTGTTTACGCAGAATTCGTTAGATTATAAGTAGCGTCCTGTCTTGTTATGTCAGAAGGCTTCTACATACAAGCGTTTTTTCACGGGTGTCAGTACAGTATTATACACCGATTTGTCGGTGAAGTCAAACAAATTCGGAAGAGAGGGTATCGGCTTTTAGTTTTCAGCCGTTGGTAACTGAAAACTGAACCTAACCTTGACATACCGGTTTTAGACATGGTATCCTAATAATTAGGGGGTGGTTGCAGTGCGGAACGTCTCGATGGAGAATCAGAAGACGCGTGAACTGATGGCAATGTTAACGTGTCGTCCGTGCTAATGGAACATTGCGGATAGACCCATCTATCCCTTCTAACGAAACGGGACACCGCCATCGGTCAGAAGACAAATTTGCTAAGCAGATGGAACATATCATACTTTCTGTGTCGCAGAGCCGGAACACTCTCACCCTATATCTCAAAAACCAGCGTTATATCTTTCGAGACCGTCCGGTCTTGTTGTCTGGTGCGAACCAAACTATACTTGTACGGACACAGGTACAATCCGTACAACTGTTCTTGAAGATTCGGACACTGATAAACTAAAAAAGAAAAATAGAATTTGAACTTAAGATTAGGAGAAAAAAAATGAAACGACTTACCGCTTTACCATGGAGGTCTAACCTTACATTAGATAGAACCCTGATGGCCTGGTTACTTCTCATTCCCCTCGCTTTTGTGGGTTGTGGTGGTCAACTTGGAAAGATTGAACCGCCTGTCGTTGACACGGCGATCGCGGAAGCGGAAGCAGCCATCGCAGCGGCGCAAGATGTTGATGCAGCATCACTTGCCCCGGAAGCGTTTCAAACCGCTAACGCGAATCTTGAAGCCGCGAGGGAGGCATTGACAGAAAAGAGAGGCGTTGACGCACTTCGCCTCGCGCATCAAGCGAGTGCCGACGCTAAAATCGCACATCGGCACGCCATCAATGTCGCCAAAAGTTCGGAGCTCAACGCAGCGATACTTCAGAAGGAATTAAGTGCGAAAGAACTTCACCAAAGACTCAAGGCAGTAGAAGAGAGGGTCTCACAAAAGGAATCTGAGGTTCAAGAAGCTCAACGTGCGTCTGAACAGTTACGAGAGCGAATTCAAGAACTTCAGATACAAAATAGCGAGTTAGGCGATACGAGGAAAGCCTTCGGAAAACAGATAAGTGATCTCTCGAAGACCTTAGAAGATACGCAAATGCGTGCACGCCGTGCAGAAGAAGAAATCCGTAACTACGGTACCGAACTTTCTAAACTTCGTCGCAAATTGGAAGTCGCTGACAAGATCGCAAAAGAAGAGGGATATCAGAAGCGGGCAGCGGTTGCTGAGGCGGAATCTCTCAGAAAACAGATGCGCGAACAGGCAGAGATTTATACACAGAAACTCGCACAGGCGAATAAGCAAGATGTCGCAGCGAAACATGCTGAATTTACCGCGAAGCAAGCAGAAAAGTCGAGGGCATACGTAGCCAGCCAACCCGCCCTTTCGCCCCCGAAAACCGGACGAACATCGCTCTCTACGCAACAGATTGCAGCCGGCAAAGCTGCGCTTAATAGTTGGAGTGATACATGGCAGAGCGGAAACTTAAATACGCATCTCGCCTATTACGCTCCGAATATTGTTGCCGATAAAGTCGTGATTCTTGAAAGCAAGGAGAATCGGAGTAAAATAGACAGACAGCAACTGGAATCGGATCTTCGCCAGATGCGCGCGCACACGTGGACGAAAGCGAAATTTGACACCGAAGTCGAAAGCGAAAGTGTCATCGGTGTCCTGCAACTGAGTCGATTGGTACATCCCGCGGCTGATGAGAACGATACCGCCCTCTATGATGTCTGGATTCGCGAAATCTGGATGCATCAAGTCGGGAGCAGTTGGAAGGTCCACCACGAAATCTGGAAGATTTTTGAGAGGGTGCCCAACCTATAAGGACTTATACAAACGCCTGCTGGTGAGATTTTCCGATCTCACCGATGGATAGGGATTCACTAAAAAACGTGAGTCCTATCAACTATGCGCAACACTGCAGGTGGGGTTTGTAACCCCACCTACTATAAAGATTCATCAAAAAACGTGAGTCCTATCAACTATGCGCGGAGGTTATATTGTGAACGACGCACAAAATTGGCAGAAAAACACTCCTAAGAAATTGACGATACCCCGGAACCTGATATGGGGCGGTGCTATCGCGGCAATCGTTATCGCGTTTGTTGTATTCTTACTCATTTTCATGAGTTCGAGTGAAAGACCTACCGCTTTTTTAGCGAAGTGGAAGAGTGCGCTTGAATCCAGCGATCTTAAACGGTATGACGCACTTTGGGTAAAAAGCGAACGCTTGCGTCCCGATAGAGGTTATCCGAATACAGCGAAACTCCTAAGAGATAATATCCGCCTTGAGGTCAACCTTGAAGGCGGTAGCCCACCTTATCAAATTCCTCGATATCCGAACCGTTATCGGATTGAGGGGATACCTGTGACGGTTCATCTGCCCGATGGTCCCCAACAGCAGTTACGAAACCTTGTGATTGAGAAGAAAGGGATCGTCCAACAGCGGTGGAAAATCGCACAAGACGAGATCGTCGGTGAAGATTATATTGCTACGGTTTCTCCTGATACGATGATCCAACAGGAGAGTCGTCCCAACCCGTCTAACAGTCCTGTCGCCCCACTTGTTCTCGCTTGGCAGAGCGCGTTGGAAAGGCAGGATTCGACAGCATACACGAACCTCTGGGATAAATCTGCCCGAAAGAAGCGGACATCGAGCTTTCGGCGTGCCCTCGGATTGATGTCACAAGCACATATCATTGACCTACAAGATGCAACTTACAGCCCAGTACCCACGCGGCGCAACCGTCATATCGTTGACGGCATTCGTGTAACGCTGCAGAATAACGGCGACATTATTGAAACGCATAACCGCACACTCACAATTGAGAAGAAAGGATTTTTCAGACGGCAATGGAAACTTATTAACGATCAAGTTGGTGAAATATCGGGCGCTATCGTACTTGAACAGACACAACAACCGTCCGGTGTGAACACGGTGTCTGGCGATGAATCTGGCGGCAGCTTTGACGGGAATGCCCCGCTTGATACGCAACTCAAAGCGAGACAAATCTTGGGGAAATGGCAGGCAGCTTGGGAAGGGAAGGATCTAAATACCTATATGTCCATCTATTCTGACGAAGCCTTGATTACCCGCGTCACTGTCCGTGGCGGTGTAGAGACACCCGTCTACCTGAACAAAAAGCAGCTTCGTGCCAGTATGAAAAGGTTGAACAGTATGTATAGCGACATCCAGGTTGACATCTCTAATTTACAAATCAATGGGGATCGCGCGGTCGCCGATGTCACGTTCTTACAAAAGTTTACCGGCACACCCGCCAGCGGCACGCGTCCCGCTTATTCAGATTATGGGACGAAAAGACTGAATATGATGATAGACCCGACCGATGGACACTGGCGGATCTATGCGGAGACATGGAGCCGTTATGAAGATGTCCCCGAGTATCCGAAGATGTAGGAGAATGGTTATCAGTTACCAGTTATCAGGCATCAGTTAAAGAGACCGCTGATGCAATCCAGATCCCCTTAACTGATAACTGTTTTCACTGCGAAGCATGATAATTGATGACGCTTAGGAAATATGCGTACCGAGTACCGAACCAGACGTAAAATCGAATTTGCAGATACCGATATGGCAGGAATCGTCCATTTCACACGATTTTTTGTCTTTATGGAGACCGCGGAACACGAATTCCTACGCAGTTTAGGCACAAGTGTCGCGACCGAATGGAACGGTCATAAAATCGGTTGGCCCAGGCTCTCGGTTTCTTGTCAGTATTTAAGTCCGCTCCGATTTGAAGATGAGGTGGACATCCATCTCTGGGTCTCAAGGAAAGGGACGAAATCGCTCACATACCAATTCCACTTTACACTTCAGGGAGCAGATATCGCACGCGGCGAGGTCACAACGGTCTGTTGTATAACGAACCCAGGTGAGAAACTACGTGCGATTCCGATCCCTGATTTTATTGCAGATCAGATATGCTGCCCACCCTAAATTAGGCTACAAAAAACATGCAACAACCGCGCGCTGCGACATCTTCGCTAAAAATATCTCACTTATTCAAAGACTTCGGAGCCGTCAAGGTCCTGCAGAACATTTCGTTGAGTCTCACCGGTGGCACATCCACCGTTATCACGGGTCCCTCCGGTTCCGGTAAGAGTACACTCTTACACATCATCGGCACATTAGAAGAACCCTCGAATGGAATTGTGGAAATTAACAATATAAATCCATTTGCGCTCTCTGAACCTGAACTGGCACAGTACCGCAATTCCGTGATCGGATTTGTGTTTCAAGAACACCACCTGCTTCCGCAATATTCCGTGCTTGAGAATGTCCTGATTCCGACGCTCGCTTTCAAACAGGGATCCGATGCGACCGAGCGCGCCGCTCAGCTCCTAAAACGGGTTGGACTCACGGATCGTCAATCCCATCGACCTGCCGAACTTTCAGGGGGCGAACGGCAACGCGTCGCGATTGCGCGTGCGCTTATCAATCAACCGGACATCCTCCTCTGTGATGAACCGACAGGCAACCTGGACACCGCTACGACCGATACCGTCGCCAATTTGCTTTTTGAGCTGCATCGTGCTGAGAAAACTATATTGATTGTGGTGACACATAACCTCGCACTCACTTCCCGCTTTGACCGACATCTGCAATTGGTGGATGGCACTTGCACCGTCGAAAGAGATACTTAACACCCGCAACAGACGCGAAGAAAGATTATGCCCAGATTCTCTTGGAACTCACTTAAACACTTTTGGCAGATACATGTTATTGTCGCGCTTTGCACTGCCGTAGCGACGGGTGTTCTCGCCGGTGCTTTGGTCGTTGGCGATTCTGTCCGTGGCAGCCTGCTAAATCTCACCGCGGAACGACTCGGTACAATCCAGCATGCACTCCTCGCCGATCATTTTTTTCAACCAGATTTGCTGAACCGTGAGAACAAAGTGCCCACCATTTTGTTGAACGGCACCATTGTTGTCCCGCAAACGCAAGCGCGGGCATCGAAAGTGAATATTCTCGGCGTAACGGATAATTTCTTTACATTCTGGGAAAGAGAAGCACCGAACCTCAACAAACCCGAAGGACAGCCTTTCAACGCAATCGTCATCAACACAGCACTCCAGAATGAATTGAACGTCCAAGTCGGCGACACGCTTCTCGTGAACATGTCCCAAACAACCGACATCCACCCAGAATTCCTGCTTGGTGAACGCGACGCAGCCAAGGCTATCCAGAGCCTCCGATTGGTTATCAGCGATATAATTCCGACCGAAAATTTTGGGAGGTTCAGTCTGCAAGCGAATCAGAGCCTTCCGTTCAACGCCTTCATATCACTCTCCGTTTTACAGAATGCGCTCGGACAAGATGAAAAAGTGAACGTTGTCTTTACAGCAGACGCGGACGCGCTCTCGGCGGACGATCTTACGCTAACGTTAGCCGCGCTCGACCTGAATATTAAAACAGATGAGAACCATCTCGACATTCAGAGCGATCAGTACCTTCTCAAACCGATACTCTCCGAAACTGCGCGAACGGTTGCATCCGAAAACCGTATCCCCGCACTCCCGACGCTCACCTATCTCGCGAATACGATTACTGCAAACGATAAAACGATACCCTATTCTACGATTGTTGCACTCCCGACAGATGGCGGTGAAGTTGCAGAACTTCTGAATGTGCACACGACGGATGCCCAACGACTTGCATATCAAGAAGCACAAAAGCAGCGGTTACGGATGGATGAAAACGCAACGGATGCGTTAGTCTACCGTGGTGGTGAAATGTTCCTTAACACTTGGGCTGCAGCAGATCTCGGTGTCAAAATTGGCGATAAAATTACAATTACCTATTACAGCGTCACTCCTGAGGAAGCATACGTGACTGAAATCGGACTATTCCGACTGAAAGGGATTCTACCGATCGAGGGTATCACAGCAGATAGGGACCTTATACCCGAATTTCCGGGGATTCACGATACCAACGATATGTCCGAGTGGGAATCGCCTTTCCCGATCGATTACACGGTAATACGTGCGGAAGACGAAGCGTATTGGGATGAGTACAGAGCGACACCGAAAGCATTTATTCCGTTGGAAATCGGCAAACGGCTCTGGCAAAATCGGTTCGGAGATCTGACCACGATTCGACTCGGCACTGCCCCCGACAGCGATATCCAAGCGACACGGACGCTTTTTGAGACCGAATTCCTGAAAAGGATTCAGCCGGAACAGGTCGGTTTTCAGTTTCTATCGCCGCAAGCGGATGGCGTTCAAGCCTCCAGCGGTGCTACGGATTTCGGGATGCTGTTTGGCAGCCTCAGCGGTTTTATCATTATCGCTGTTGCTGTGTTGATTGCCATGCTTTTCCGTGTCGGTGTCGAGCAGCGATCGCGGGAGATCGGTCTGCTACAGGCTGTGGGTTATCCGCTTGCCAAGATTCGTCGCCGTTTCCTTTATGAGGGCGCGACTGTCGCTGGCATCGGTAGTCTGTTAGGGTGTCTGTTCGCTGTCGGCTACGCGCAACTCATGATATTCGGCTTGCAAACATGGTGGCTGCCTGCTATCGGTACGCCGTTTATGGAACTCCACGTCAACCTGTCAAGTCTAATCACCGGCGTTCTCATCGCGTTGGCTGTCGTGATGGTCTCTATTCGTTTCATCGTCCAAGAATTAGGACAGATACCTACGACTGCGCTCCTCGCAGGTGAAACCGATTTTGTTGAGATAACCCTCAAACGTCAAACCAAAAAAGCGAAATCAACTACCTTGTGGTCCATTACCAAAAACGTGACTGCTGCGATTATAGCTGTTCTATTTGCGGTCTTTGTTATCTTTGATGAATGGCTTTCTGACACCTTTGGTATCTGGGTAGAAGAACCGATGATTGATTTCTTAGTACTTACGTTGAGTATTATTGGTGTCGGATGGGCTGCTTTTGATCGATGGTTAAAATCGCAGCGGATTCCAAAGCGGTTGAATCGGATACGGTTTGCCCTTAAAAACGCTGCGCGGCAGCCGGGGCGGAGTAAAACTTGTGTTACAACAATCAGTTTGGCGTGTTGTATCATCGTCGCAGTCGGTGCGAATCGACACGATGCACCGCCTGAGACGGAGTACGCCTTTGTTGCTGAATCCGCGCTGCCGCTGCACCACAGCCTAAACACATCCGATGGCAGATTTGAACTCGGTTTTTCCGACAAGGATTCTGAACTTCTGGATGCCTCGGAGATATTTCCGTTTCGGGTGCTACCGGGTGAAGATGTCAGTTGCCTGAACCTCTACCAACCGCAGAAACCGAAAATTTTGGGCGCACCAGATGCCGTGTTAGATAAACCCCCTTGGCGTCGATTAAGACTGGTGCAACCTCAAGAGGGTAGAGCACCCGCTATCGGCGATGAGAACTCGCTCCGTTGGATTCTACACCACAATCCCGAAGACGATTTTATCGTTCAAGATGAGTTCGGAAAACCGATCAGCCTTGCGCTTGAAACAGTTTCGGACAGTCTCTTCCAGAGTCAATTGATTATCTCGGAATCCAATTTTACCAAATACTTTCCGAGCCAAAGTGGGTATCAGTTTTTCCTCATCAAAACACCATCCGACCTACGAGAAGAGGCGGCACAAGTGCTTGAGAAGACATTGGTTGACTACGGTTTCGATCTCACATCGGCATCCGATCGGTTGGCAAGCTATCGGGCAGTCGAGAATACCTATATCTCTACTTTCCAGAGTCTCGGCGGTTTAGGTGTACTCCTCGGCACGTTCGGGTTGGCATTGGTATTGTTTAGAAATATTATCGAACGTCGTGGTGAGTTAGCGACCTTACGCGCTTTCGGTTTCCGAAGGCAGCTGCTCTCGCGGATGCTGTTCCTCGAAAGTTGTTTTCTACTCGCTGTCGGTATGCTTATCGGAATTGTTGCCGGACTTGTGGCGATTCTCGGTTCTCAAGGACACCTCCCCTCTTTTCCGTGGCTATCTCTCACAATTACCTTGCTTTTGATCTTCGGTTTTGGTATAATTGCAAATGCAGTTGCAGTTGCAGTTGCACTCCGAAGTCCACTCTTAACAACGCTCAAATCTGAATAAAATAGGGTTTAGGCTACCTTGTGCTAAATTGGCGTAAATCCCGAATAGGAAAATACCCGATGCGTCTTGCTAATTTCAAAACGATACGTTCCATTGTCTACGCGACCTTGGTCGCTATCTGTGTGCTGGTGTTGAATGGTTGTTCCAGTGATTCCGAACCAGATACATCAGGTGCCGTCAATTACGCGGAACAGGGATGGCGTTTCTACGCGTCGGGTGACTATGCACAGGCACTCCTAAGTTTTGAGCGTGCGGTCAACTTTGACGAGACACTCGCAGACGCACACAACGGGATCGGATGGAGCCATCTCAGTCTTTCGTTGAATGCGCCGTTAGCACAAGAAGCGTTTCAGAACGCCATTCAACTTGACAACGCGAACGCCGATGCGTGGGTCGGATTGGCGACTGTACTCTACTTACGGAACAAGGAGACCAACGATTTCGTAGCTGCGATCCGTGCGATTGACAACGCACTGCAAGGCGATGCGGAATACCTCTATCGGCACGATTATCAATCCAAAGCCGATCTCTATGCGTTGAAGGCAGCGTGTTACTATTATCTCGGTGAACACCAACCCGCAACTGCGGAGATAGATAAGGCACTTCAAATTGATACAGCGAATAAAACTGCTATTGCGCTACAAAGCCTATTGAAAAAATAGAGGAAGATAGCAGATTGAAAACTAATAGCTACTAACGGAGGAAATATGTCTCAAAACGTTATTACATCTACAGAATTAACCAACTTAACACCGCTCCATCGCGGTAAAGTCCGGGATCTCTATGACCTCGGCGATGAACTCCTAATTATATCCACGGATCGTATATCCGCCTTTGATGTCGTCTTACCGAACGGTATTCCGGACAAGGGGAGCGTCTTAACCGGTCTGTCCAAATTCTGGTTCAAATACACCGAATCCATTGCTGACAATCACGTCATTGCGACTGAAATTGAAGACTATCCGGATGTCCTGCAGCCGGACGCTGAGCTCTTAAAAGGACGCTCCATGCTTGTCCAAAAAGCCGATCGGGTTGACGTTGAATGCGTTGTACGCGGGTACCTCGCCGGTTCCGGTTGGTCCTCCTACCAGAAGACAGGTGAAATCTGTGGACAGAAACTCCCGGCAGGACTGCGCGAATCCGAACGGCTTCCAGAACTCCTGTTCACACCGACAACAAAGGCAGAGCAAGGCGAACACGATGAACCGATCTCTATTGAAGAGATGCGTCATCAGGTGGGTAGCGAGTTGACAGATCAGCTGATTGAAGCCAGTTTTGCACTCTTCAGAGCTGCGAGCGAACACGCCGAAAGTGCCGGTATTATCCTCTGTGATACGAAGTTTGAGTTCGGACAGCGTGATGGCAAGTTGATTGTCATTGATGAAGTCTTCACACCGGACTCCTCTCGGTTCTGGCCCGCTGATCTCTATGAACCGGGTAAGCCACAACAGAGTTTTGATAAGCAGTTCGTTCGCGACTACCTCACTGAGATCGGTTGGAACAAACAGCCGCCTGCACCTGAATTACCGGAAGACGTGATCTCAAAAACGAGCGAGAAATACCGCGAGGCGTACCGTCTCATTGTCGGCGAAGACTTGTAACATCAGGAAAAATGAAATATGCCAGGTCCACTCAACGGAATAAAGGTCTTAGATTTGACACGTGTCCTTGCGGGTCCGTATGCGACGATGCTTCTTGGTGATCTCGGCGCGGACGTGATTAAAATTGAGCAGCCCGGGACAGGCGACGAATCTCGCAACTTCGGTCCCTTCAAAAACGGGTTCAGCCTCTACTTCATGAGCGTGAACCGTGGAAAACGGAGTGTGACGCTCAACCTTAAATCCGAAGATGGACAAGCCGTATTCAAGCAGCTGTTGGCGCATACCGATGTTCTCGTAGAGAACTTTCGACCCGGAACGATGAAGAAACTCGGGTTGGACTACGATACACTGAAAGCATCCCATCCGTCGCTTATCTATGCAGCGTGTTCCGGTTTCGGACAGACCGGTCCCTACGCAAAACACGGCGCGTATGATATGATTATCCAAGGCATGGGCGGTATCATCAGTATCACGGGTGAACCCGACGGACCGCCGGTGCGTGTCGGGACATCTATTAGCGACATCACCGCTGCGCTCTTCACGACAATCGGTATCCTCTCAGCACTACACCACCGCAACCGGACCGGGAGAGGTCAGCTCGTTGATGTTGCGATGTTAGATAGTCTCGTCGCTGTTTTGGAGAACGCTGTTGTCCGTTATTTCGCAACAGGTGAACCGCCGAAGCCGCTTGGCGCAAGACATCCCGCGATTACACCTTTTGAAGCCTTCGCGTCCGAAGATGGACACGTTATCATCGCACTCGGCAACGATACACTCTGGGCAAAATTCTGTGAACATGTCAATCGGGCAGACCTCATCTCGGACAAACGCTTTCAGACAAATGCCGATCGGACGGAAAATCACAGTGAATTGTTTCCGATCCTCTCGGAAATTATGTCTCAACGCACGACGGATGACTGGATGGATGCGCTCGGAAAAATCGGTGTGCCGTGTGGTCCGATCAACGCGATGGACAAAGTCGTCAATCATCCACAGATACAAGCGCGTGAGATGATTTCTCGCATCACACACCAAATCACTGGCGAAGTGGAAGTGCCGGGAGTGCCGATAAAACTCTCAGAAACACCCGGAGACGTGGACACACCCGCACCCAGTCTCGGTGAACACACAACCGAAATCCTAACCGATGTCCTGAAAATGTCGCCAGACGAAGTAGAAAAATTAAAACAGGACGGGGTTGTGTAAATATCGTCAAACCGTTTATCTTTATCGATAGAAAAACTTTTGACAATGGAATACCGACTGCTGACTGCTGATAGCCGACGGCTAATAGCTATCCGAAAAAAGGAGCTCGTATGTCAAGTAAAACTTCACAAGCACTACACGGAACGAACCCGTTGACGTTTGAAGGTGACCTCGCAGCAGAGATGGTCGAGGGACTTGATGGTTATGTTACTGATGCTGTGGCGAGTTCCGTTGAAAAACGCGAGGCGTTGTGGCATCGCGACTATAGTTCTCACGAGGCGTATACTGAATCTGTCGAACCTAACCGAGAACGGTTCAAAAAACAGATCGGGTGTATTGATGAGCGGCTGCCGATTCAAGAACTCCACTACATCGCTACGACAAGCGACCCCGCGCAGATCGTAGAAGATGAGCATTATACCGTATCCCGCGTCCGATGGCAGGTCTTTGATGATGAGGTTGGGGGTGAAGGACTCCTCTTAGAACCGAGGCACAACGTCCCGATTACTGCGCAAATCGTTGCGCTCCCTGATGCCGATTGCACACCAGAGGCGATTGCAGGCGTAACAGACGAATTGCCACCGAATACCCAGTTTGCGAGACGTTTGGCAAAGGCGGGGTGCCGTGTTGTCGTTCCGCTCCTCATTAACCGGGATGACACCTATTCCGGGAACCCGACCCTCGAAGCGATGACCAACCAACCGCACCGAGAATTTATCTATCGGATGGCGTACCAACTCGGCAGGCATATTATCGGATATGAAGTTCAGAAGGTTTTATCAGTCGTCGATTGGATGTCTCTTACCGAATTACCCATCGGTGTCATCGGCTACGGTGAAGGCGGACTGATCGCTTTCTACAGTGCTGCTGTTGATACACGTATTCAGGCGACTGCTGTCAGTGGGTATTTCCAATCTCGGCAATCGGTATGGCGAGAACCGATTTACCGGAATGTGTGGGGGTTGCTACACGAATTCGGTGATGCCGAAATCGCGAGCCTCATCGCGCCGCGTCCATTGATTATTGAGGCGAGTCGTGGACCTGAAATCGCTGGACCGCCGACACCACAACCGGGACGCGGCGGTGCCGCGCCGGGGCAACTCGTGTCCCCACCGATTGATTCCGTCGAATCAGAATTTAACCGTGCCATCGATTTTTATCAACGCCTCAGCAGTGAAGATGCTTTACGACTTGTCTCTACTGAAGACGGGGCACCGGGTTCCCAGGAGACACTCACGACTTTACTCGCTGGACTCGGTATCGAAAAGGCACACATTGATGGATACCTATCTTCTGTCCCTGCTGTTGGTAATTTCGATGCCGAGGCGCGGCAGGAACGGCAGTTTACGCAACTCGTTAATCTGACGCAACGCTTTTTGCGGGAAGCAGCATCACGACGGAAACAGTTCTTCTGGGATAAAACCGACACGAGTTCGCTAACACGTTGGCAAGAGACGGCTGCAGATGCCAAAATCTATTTCTCTGACGAAGTTATCGGCAGATGTCCATCCCCGGATGTTCCTACCAATCCGAGAACCCGATTGATCTATGACGAACCGCTTTGGAAAGGCTACGAGGTCGTCCTTGATGTCTGGAAAGACGTTTTCGCTTACGGTATTCTCCTGCTTCCCAGCGATCTCCAACCCGGCGAACAGCGTCCGGTTGTCGTCTGTCAGCACGGTTTAGAGGGGAGACCGCAAGACACTGCCGATCCGGGGATAGAATCCGTCTATTACGCTTACGCAGCGCAGTTGGCAGATAGAGGGTTTATCACTTATGCACCGCAGAACCCATATATCGGTCAAGATGCCTTCCGCGTCATCCAACGTAAAGCGAACCCGATAAAATGGTCGCTCTTTTCATTGATTGTTCGTCAACATGAACGGACACTCGACTGGTTAGCAGCGCAGCCGTTTGTCGATGCCGATCGAATCGGGTTTTACGGGTTATCTTATGGTGGTAAGACAGCGATGCGCGTTCCGGCACTGCTTGATCGCTACGCTTGCTCAATCTGTTCCGCTGATTTCAACGAATGGATCGTCAAAAACGCAACTGTTGACGCACGCTATAGTTATATGTTCACGGGTGAATATGAGATGCCGGAGTTCGATCTGGGGAACACGTTTAACTACGGTGAGATGGCAGGATTAATCGCGCCGCGTCCATTTATGGTTGAACGCGGGCACGACGACGGTGTCGCCCCGGATGAATGGGTCGCACATGAATACGCCGTCGTCCGGAGACTCTACGTTCGGTTAGGAATCGCTGATAGAACGGAGATAGAGTTCTTCGATGGTGGACACCAAATCAATTCCGACAGCACCTTTAAGTTCTTACACCGCCACCTAAACTGGCCCGAACCCTCGTAACCGGATGCCTACTGACAACTGAAAACTACTAAAAAATATGCTTTATTCAATTATTGTAAGCGCGGGCTTAGAAAATATGGCGCGCGAGGAACTATCAGAACGCTTCGGGAACACCGGACATCTGAAGAACATCGAACGCAAACCGCAGCGCCTCATTTTTCAATACACGGGGAACCCGCGTGAATTACTATCTCTCCGAACAGCCGAACACCTCTTCCTCATCCTGAAGCAGCTGCCGAAAATGACACGTTCACGCAGTTCATTGGCAGTGCTGAGTGGTTCACTCACACGCTTCAATTTCAGAGAGATGTCCGAATGCTGTCGGCAGGTCGGTATCAATCTCCGAAAGCGGATGCCGTTCCGTGTGACGAGCCGACTCTCAGGGAAACGGAACTTCCGACGCATAGACCTACAACGTGTTATTGAACAGGCACTGTTAGCGCGTGGGTGGTATCTAACTTCTGGACGCTCAGCGTTGGATGTCTGGGCAGAAGTACACGGAGACGACGGCTATATCAGCGTCAAACTCTCTGGGAACGATATGGCACAGCGTCCGTACAAACAGGCACATATCCCGGCATCCCTGAAACCGACGGTGGCGTACAGCATGGCGCGCCTCTCACGTCCACACCCGACCGATGTCTTCTTAGATGCGATGTGTGGTGCCGGCACTATCCTCTTAGAGCGTGCCCTGATGGGGCGTTATGATTACTTAATCGGCGGCGATGTCTCCACAGACGCGTTGGATGCGACCCTCGCGAACTTCGGTAGGAAACATCAACCGCGCCAATTTTTTCATTGGGACGCACGCAAATTGCCGCTGCAGCGAAGGACAGTCGATAAGATCGTCTCTAATCTTCCGTTTGGTGAGACTATCGGAAATCTGCCGCAACTGACGAATCTATACCGCTACACGCTGAGGGAATATGCCCGCGTCCTGAAACCGAGAGGGCGGATGGTACTCTTGACTTCACAGCGTACGACCCTCGACGACGAATTGGAACGGTTACACTTTCTTGATGTCCGTCAAAGGTTGACGGTAGATGTCCGCGGAAAAAAGGCGTGGATATACGTCATCCGCTTCGCCTAAAACGTTTCCTAAACCCAATCCGGTAGGTTCGGTTTGCAACCGAACCGGATTCTACGCGGAAATCTCCGGCACTCTCACCGCGACCTCTTTACCCGCTGCGTGCGAACGGAAGATACCGTCCATAATTACGTTTGTGAGCAGGACACCCTCTGGCGGTATCGGGGACGGTCCATTCGCTTTCACGCCTTCTCGGAACGCGATCATCTGTGCCGCCCAATTATCAGATGCCGGGAATCCTGAGAACTGGATGGTCGTCATCCCTTCCGGTGGATTCGGTTCCGCTGTTAATCCCTCCGATTCGACAAACGTCTTGAGTTCACCGTTGTATGCATCGGCATAAATAACCGGTCCACCCAACGAGAAACCGGCTTTCGTCCCCAGATGGAAGTTACCGCCGAGTGAGTCCTGATGCACTGCCCAAGAGATTTTGAAGACCATCACGCCACCATTCTCAAACCGTATCCACGCCGCACCGAATTCCTCGACATCCATGATCCCCTTAAATCTCGGATCCTGCTGTGAGATGTAATCCTGAGTGATCGCGGAGACCCGTACCGGTTTCGGATACCCCATCGCATACAGCGACGCGTGCATGTTATAGACACCGATATCGACGGTTGCACCGGCACCTGCGGTCTTCTTGTAGATGAATGTATGTCCGGGATTCCCGCGGCGTCTGCAGCCTGCGGATTCGGAGTAGTAGATATCACCGAATATTCCCGCGTCATACGCCTTCCTTATGAATTGGAGTCTCGGATCAAACGTGGGATTCAGACCGATTTGTAAGATTTTGCCTGATGCCTTTGCTGCCCGCACCATTGCGGTTGCATCAGACAGCGTTGCTGCCATCGGTTTTTCGCAGAGGACGTGTTTACCAGCTTTCAACGCTGCCACTGTCGGTCGTCGATGTCCCTGATTGTAAGTGCAGACACTCACCGCATCGAGTCCGTCCATTTCGAGCATTTTGTTGTAACTCGAAAAAGCGTTCTTTCTCGGAACACCCCACTCATCAGCGGCTCGGTTCGCTTTACTTTTAATGATGTCGCAGACCGCAACAATCTCGAAACCACCGACTTTCTCATAGGTACTCCGGTGTGCTCGTGAAATACCACCTGTACCAATAATACCAACTCGGACTGTCATAATGTTTTCTCCTCATAACTGATTACTGATTGCCGATTTCTATATCTCCGGCACGTTCACCGCGACCTCTTTACCGGCTGCGTGGGAGCGGAAAATACCGTCCATTATCACATTGGTAAGCAGGACACCCTCCGGCAGTAGCAGGGGCGGTGCATCCGCTTTGACGGATTCTCGGAACGCTGTCATCTGTGCCTCCCAGACGTTCACCTCTGGGAACCCTGAGAACTTAATCGTCGTCATACCCTCCGGTGGGTTCGCCTCCGCTGTGAGTCCCTCAGATGTGACGAGTCTCTTCAGCTCATCTGTATACGCATCGGCGTAAATAACCGGTCCATTCAGAGAGATACCCATCTCTTTACCGAGACAGAAACTGGTACCCAGCGAGTCCTGATGCACTGCCCAGGAGATTTTGAATACCATCACACCACCATTCTCAAACCGTACCCATGCGACACCGAACTCTTCAACATCCATGATCCCCTTAAATCTCGGATCCTGTTGTGAGATGTAATCTTGAGTGATAGCGGAGACCCGAACCGGCTTAGGATACCCCATTGCATATAGCGAATTGTGCATGTTGTAGACCCCGATGTCTACGATCGCACCCGCACCTGCAGTCTTTTTATAGATGAACGTCCGTCCGGGGTTCCCGCGGCGTCTGCAGCCGACAGATTCGGAGTAGTAGATGTCACCGAGCAGTCCTTCATCAATCATTTTTTTAGCGAATTGCAGCTTCGGATCAAAGGCGCTTTTGACACCGATTTGCAAGATTTTACCCGACGCTTTCGCAGCGCGTACCATTGCCGTCGCGTCAGGCAGCGTCGCCGCCATCGGTTTCTCACAAAAGACGTGTTTACCGGCGTTCAACGCTGCCACCGTCGGACGGCGATGCCCTTGGTTATAAGTACAAACGCTGACCGTATCGATCTCATCCATCTCAAGCATCTTATTGTAGCTTGTGAAGACGTGTTTCCGTGGGACACCCCATCGATCAGCAGCCTCGTTTGCCTTACTCTTGATGATGTCGCAGACCGCGACGATCTCAAAACCGCCCACAGCCGTATAGGATCTATGGTGTGCGCGTGAAATACCGCCTGTACCCACAATACCGACTCGAATCGTCATACGCGTCCCTCCTCGTAAGAAAAATGGAATTGCCCTAAAAGTTTAGACGAAATCGGTTTGCAATGCAAGGGAATTAATTTTTTTAAATTTCCTTGACTGCTTATGTTCTATTATATCATAATATTGTTAGGATTTACGCGATAATGTTTGACATAGTTTCCTGATACTCGGAATATGGTGTGTGAGGAGGCATGTAAAATTAGAGATTGGGGCAGTGGGGCAATATCTCAAGGACACACGAGCAACAAAACCTATCACTCACGTGTTTATAAAATTACCGGTTTATCTGAGGAGGATTGATCATGTTTAGAAAATATGGTTTTACAATATTAATGGTTTTGATGGTGTTATCAGGGTGCAGTAAAGGTGCTATTGATACGACACCTCTACAAAAAACTGCAGATATGACCCCTCTACAGAAAGCTGAACTTGACTTCCGCGCCTATATCGACGCTTTAAGAACAGCAAAAGAGCAGGGGCAACTGGATAATTTGGACGCACGTGATAGAATGCAGACGAAATATCTCGGAATTTCTAATGAACTGCTAAACACATTGAGCGGAATTTATCGGCATGAATATAGAGAGAAGTTTGGACAGGATACCATTGGTATGCAAGTTGGTCATCGACCTATCCTTATTGCATACCTCTGTCTTCAATATACTTATCCTGAAAGAACAGAATGGGAACTCAGAGAAATTTATCGTGAGTCTGTTAAACGTGGAGAGGTCAAAGCAATCAGAGCAAACAGAGATGAAAATTGGAGATGGAACCCCGAATAATATTAAAAACGGATTGAAAAAACTTTGATTCCCGATATACCAGTTGTAGGCGCGATCCCGTAATAGTACACCGAAATCCGTATCGCCTTTTTACCACTGATTTTTGTTGTCGGTAAGGGCCCTTCCGTAAACAAAATAACATCAGACTTTGTAAATTATTTTTTTAGCACTTCCTCACGATGCCATGCCAATGCTTCTTGAGCTGGATAAAGTTCACTGTGATCAGGCAATAATATCGACTTACCTCGCAAGGTAGTCAGCAGCCATTCTGTGGGTCCACGCTCCAACATAAAATCCGAAACAATCACTTTATAAGTTCTATCCACGGAAATTAAGCCGCTATCAAAAGACCAGTGATGTAGTCGGCAAAGAGAAATTCCATTCCTGACATCATTATTATGTGACTTATTAAACGGGATGATGTGGGCAGCCTCAGTTGCACTTGCTCCATCCAATGTCAGAACGTGTAATTGACAAACCACGCAGGTGTAATCGTAAATCCTCATGATTGCTTTACGAAACCCTTGAGTACGAACTTCATTTTCTCTTTCATCTGATACTGCTGGATGTTCGGATGTAAATACGTAATCAACTTGTTGAATCAGCTGCTGGCTGTAACTGTTAACCTGTTGTTCTTCAGTTATGAGATTTTCAATCTCCTGCTTAAAATCCGAGAAATAGGTATCAATAAGTGTTGCGCGGAGGACTTCTCGGTCAGAGGCATTCGTGAATAAAACGAAGAGATCGTCATCAAAACCAGCGTGCGCGATAACTTCTCGGAGACGAGAAACTGTTTTAATTTGGGTGATAACGCTTAGTGCTGTTTCATATCCTGCGTTTGCATGAAGATGCCAAAATCCCTCGCTCTTTAAGTGGAAAAATGGTAAGGCAAGATTAGGTCTGCGGTCAGTCACTATTGACCAATATTTCATAAAAATCTCAAACAGATCCGGAGAAGGTGAGATTTTATTCTCGCGAATTTGTCCTTGCTCAATCAGTTCAATGATTGCTAACAAGAGAGCAGGCTTATTAGGCGCTGCCCCACGCGCCCTGTCTATTCGCAGGCGTTTCATCTTTTCGACATATTTTTGAAGGATATTGTTGGACATCTTTTTCTTAATATGCTTAGATAGCGTTTGATGTAAAGGGTCTTCAAAGGTTAACTGTTATCTCACAAGATAATTATATCATATCTCTGAAAAGAAAAGTCAATTTTTTGCTATAACAATTTTGAAGTATCTACAACCTTGAAAATCCTAATTTTGACAACTGAAAACTGATAACCGACAGCCGTTACATTTTTCTTGACAATTTCTATTTAACTGTGTTAGGATAAACCTAATGGTGAAGGATCAACTTGAACCCTCAAATTAGGAGGCACAGAAAATGCAAAGGTTATTTTGTTTCGCATCAATCTTGATGCTAATTTTCGTGGGCTACGTCCATGCGCAGGATGTCGCCGTTGTCTATGATTCGGCTATTGAAAACGGCGGTGGTTTGGCTGTACCGAACCCGTCGCAGTTGGCTGAAATGATGGTCGAGGAGCTGGAGGCGAAAAAACTAACTGCCGAAATTGTGGACGCTGACGAGTTAGTGGAATATATGAACGCGAATCCGAAGGGGATCTATATCATCACGCAGGGGAATACACCCGGCACAATCTTTAAGAAAGATGGCAAGAAAGACCTTGTCTATACATGGCTAAGAGAAGGTGGCATCGGCGGATTCATCGGCGATTACCCGTTCTACTATTATTGGGATAAAGGCGCACGTGTTACCGCTGCCGGTGCCGGACAGCAAAGTGTGTTTGGTGTCACAGTCACAAATGGCACGGTTTCGCAAGTCAGTCCGACGGATCTCGGTAAGGAGTACATACCTTCGCTCAAAAAATGGTCTTCAAATCGCGCGTCAGGTCTCGCCGTTTTGAAGGCGAACGATTTTGAGTATGAAAGTTATGCCGACGATGGCTCAAACGCGGACCCCATTGCTTATCGAACAGATGATATGGAGGGATGGTTCATCAACTTCCATACCTCATGTTGCGGAACAGCGATACCACCAAACCCTCAGATCGCTACGGAATACGCCGAACTCATTTCAAACCGTTTTGCGACATCGCAAGCGGTGGATCCGAGTGGTAAAGTGAGCGTTGTCTGGGGCAAGATCAAAAAATCTCTACAGTAGCACTTTGTTATTGGAACTGTTTTGAACTGGTAGCCTCAATACGCGTATTGAGGCTACAATCAATTTGTACTATTGGAAAATGCGTGCCATAGACTGAATGAAGATTAATTTATTAATTCGGTAATTTCTTTGGCGGTCCGGTTCGGTTTCAAACCGAACCTACAAGGAGACTCCAGTGAAACGTTGCGTCATCTTATATTTCATGATAGGCTTGAGTATTAGCCTCATCGCATGTCGCAGTGATGAGGCATCAGAAGATTCTGCGCGTGAACAGACACCACTGGCGGCACTCGACACTCCGATTGACGTTGAAGATATGGTCTTGATTCCTGCAGGAGAGGTTAGACTTGGTACGGATAGCAAGACCGATTTAACGTTCGGGACGGAAGCCGACACGCGGACGGTTTTTGTCGCGGCGTTCTATATCGATAAATATGAGGTTACAAATAAGCAGTACGCAAAATTCCTCGTGGAAACCGGGCATCGAAAGCCGAAGTTCTGGGCGGATCTGAGGTTCAACGCGCCAGATCAGCCGGTTGTTGGTGTCAATTGGGAAGACGCTGAAACCTACGCAACATGGGCTGGTAAAAGACTACCTACAGCAAGCGAATGGGAGAAGGCAGCGCGCGGTACGGACGGTAGACACTACCCGTGGGGAAATGATTACGATGCGGCACGTGGCAATTTCGACGATGGCGGCAGCATGGACGGCAGCACCGACGGCTACGCGATGACCGCAGCACCGGTCGGACATTTTATAGACGGTCTGAGTCCTTACGGACTACACGATATGGCAGGAAATGTTTGGGAATGGGTAGCAGAACACTCGGAAACGACGGATAAAAAAATATACGCAATCCGAGGCGGATCGTGGACGAATGGGGCAGGAGATACACGCACCACAGTCGCTTATATCTACCCAGCACAATGCAGCGACCACAGCAGTTCCGTTGGATTCCGCTGTGCAAAGAACCCTTAATGCAACTATGTCAAACATACCATAGTAAAACAAAAAAATAATGCAACACTTTAGCAAACAACATATCCCCTCAATGCAGGCGGGGTTTGGAACCCCGCCTTTTATAGATGTCTCGTTAATTGTAGGTTTTACTATAAAATACATCATCTGTTACGTAATGCTATTAACGGTGAGCCTACTCGGTTGTGGCAGCGACGAACAGATGCTGGTCGAAGAAGAAGAAGAAAATATTCAAATCGACGAAGTGCCGGTCGTAGAAGTTGCCCCCGAACCGACACCGGTAGTGGTGCAAGTCCCGGAAGGCATGGTATACGTCCCTGCGGGTGCGTTCATTATGGGCAGTGATCCTGATGTCGATCCGATGACGGATGCGCTCGATGAACTTCCGCAGCATAAGGTATTCTTAGATGCCTATTTTATTGATAAATATGAAGTCTCCAACGCCGATTACACCAAATTTGTTGAAGCCACGGGACACCGAAACTCAATCTTTTGGGACAATCCAAAGTTTAATCATCCGGATCAACCGGTCGTAGGTGTGACGTGGGGTGATGCCACCGCTTATGCCGAATGGGTCGGAAAACGTCTGCCGACTGAAGCGGAGTGGGAAAAGGCGGCGCGTGGCACCGATGGACGTATCTGGCCCTGGGGAAACGAATTTGATCCGACGAAATGTAACTTCGATGATGAAGGAAAGTTCGATGGACACCTTGACGGCTTCGCTATGGCGGCACCTGTGAAGAGTTTCGAGCAAGGCGAGAGTCCTTACGGTGCGCTCAACATGGTGGGAAATGTCGCAGAGTGGGTCGCCGATTGGTTCGATGCCGAGTACTACTTCGTCAGTCCTGCGGAGAACCCGAAAGGACCGCCGACGAGCGGCATGGGAAAAAAATCGTGGCGCGGTGCGAGTTGGTTCGCCGGTTCCGAACAGATGCGGTGCGCGTTTCGCGAGTACGACGACATCGTGGCGAGTGGACAGATACTCGGATTCCGATGCGCGATGGATGCACCGGAGATGGAGTAAAACCGTGCGTCTTCTAATCCTCTCTATAATACCCAGTTTCATGTTGTTTCTCTACGGGTGCGGCGAAGAGAAAGCACCAGAAATGGTAGCGGTGCCGGAGCAAGCGGATGATATATTCACAGATCGCGAATGGAGTGTAATTCAACGGCTATCGCCACTGCCTGAAACACCGCCACCGAATCCGACCAACCGTGTCGCCGATAATCCAGAAGCTGCGCAGTTAGGACATAAATTTTTCTTTGATACACGCTTCTCAAAGGATGGAACGGTCGCTTGTGCAACGTGCCACTCACCGTTTCACGGGTTCGCAGATGTTGAAGCGACCTCATTAGGTGCCGGTAGAGGTACGAGAAACGCACCGACGCTGCTCAATGTCGCCTATAACGAATGGCAGTTTTGGGACGGTCGATCAGATACGCTCTGGTCGCAAGCGTTGGTCGCACTCGAAGGTGAGGTTGAACAGGCGGGAACGCGACTCCAATATGCGCATCTCGTCCATCGACACTATGCAGCGGTGTATGAAACGGTATTCGGGGAACTCCCGGACCTTGCAGATACAACACGCTTCCCTGCTGATGGTAAACCGGGGGATTCAGCGTTTGACAGTATGGACGAGGCTGACCAGCACGCCGTTAACATCGTCTTCGCAAATATCGGTAAGGCGATTGAGGCGTATGAACGGCTTTTACTAAGTCGGAACGCACCGTTTGACCGATTCGTCGCAGGCGATACGGAAGCAATATCACCTGAAGCAAAACGCGGATTGAAAACGTTCATCGGTAAAGGCGTCTGTATCCTCTGCCACGATACGCCAACTTTTACAGATAATGAGTTCCATAACTTAGGGGTTCCGCAAGGCATGTTGCCGGAAGACACCGGACGTTACGCGGGAATCTCGCTGCTCCTGTCAGACCCCTTTAACGGTGGTGGTGTCTATAGCGACGATACCGCCGTTGCGACACGGATTCTAAATTTTTTGGAACCGATACCGCGACATCAAGGTGAGTTCAAAACACCGACGCTCCGTAATGTAGCACTAACGGCACCCTATTTTCACACCGGCGAATTTCCGACACTCGAATCCGTGATTGAATTTAATAACGTCGGTGGTACAGGTGGCAATTTCGTCGGTCAACGCGAGCGGACACTCGAACCGCTTCGACTCAGTGAACAGGAGAAAACTGATTTGGTTGAATTTTTAAAGACATTGACAGGGGAGTTGCCACCCGCGCATCTGTTAACCAAACCTGATCTGCCATAGAAGTCCGTTCCCGATTTGAGGAATAGGGCAAAACCGGATTTACCTCTGATGAAATATTTATTGCCACTAAAACTAAAAAAGTAATTTGACAAAAACGCGAAAATTGTATATAATACTTTACGTTAGATAGGTCAGCCTTTCTGCGTTTTACAGAAGGGTTCCCGACATAAATGCTCCAACAATAGGGGCATTCACTTCAACGGTTAATAACAAAAGGAAATTTTATATGCGAAAACTGATAATTCTTGCAGTCACTATAACGGCATATTTTGCCGCAATCGTCGCATTGCCGAGCATCGGCGTTGCCGCATCCATGGGCGAAGTGGCGATATTCACTGAGTTCTCAGGATGGATTGCACAAGGCACAGCGGCAGCAGAAGGTGAAGAACTTAAAGACCTTCTCAAGTCACCTAAAGATGTTGTGATATTAACGGATAAAGAGGTTGGCAAATGGGCAGAAGAACGCACTGATAACGGGGTTGTTGATATTATTGTAACCTTCGGCTGGTTCCCGACATCGCTCTACAAACCCGGTAACGTTGATCCTGACGGTTCTGTCGCTGAAGAGTTCCTTGAAGGCGGAAATATTTTCCTAAACACAGCGGATTATATCTTCTACGTCACACAAGGCGGCGGTGCTAACGGTGAACAAGGGTTGAAGAATATGATGGATATCAACGCCGATATGTGGTCAGGTGGCACGGCTATTAAACCGACTGATGACGGTAAGAAGATTACACCGAGCCTTGATGCTTTCACTTCAGAACGTACCTTCAAGGAAGGACAAATTGTGGATCCTTGGGAAGTTGAAATCGTTTTCGGTGATAATAGCGCAGGTTTCTTGGATCCCTGCTTTGTTTACGATACCGAGACCGGTGGTCGCATCGGGATCGCCTTTCAAGAACCGAATAACGGTGGGCTTCCCCGCGGTGAAGTCATGGCAGAAATGATTGATAACTACCTCGGTGAGGTACTCGCAGTTGATCCGGGTGAGAAAATTTCCACGACTTGGGGACATCTTAAGTCAAGTTTTTAACGGAACATCGTCCAAAATTTTTAGTAACATCTATTCCGCTGATGCTATGATGGATATCATCAGCGGAAAATAAAAAGAGAGGAAAGATTAATGGTACGCAACGTATTCACACTGTTTGTTGTTTTATTGATGGTTACATGCACCGTTTCGAGCTGGGCAGAATTAGGTGATGTCGCTATTTTCAGCGAAAACACCGGTTGGATTTCAAAAGCAGACGCAGATATCCAACGCGCAATCGTCTTTGATAACCTCAAAAACGATGTCCCTGCTGTTGGTGATGTTGTCTACGCAACCGACGCAGAAATCGGTCCCTGGGCAGAAGAACGCATCGACGATGGCAAGGCAGATATCCTCGTCATCTTCGGTTGGTTCCCGACGACCCTCTATACCCCCGGAAACGTACAGGTCGATGACTCTATCGCAGAACGGTTCCTTTACGGTGGAAATATTATCCTTAACTGTGCCGATTATGCCTTCTATGTTACTGAAGGTGGCGGTGCCAATGGTGAAAACGGTCTAAAAACCATCATTAATATCAATGCTGATATGTGGGGCGGCGGCACAGCTATTACCCCGACAGCCGATGGCGAAAGATATACACCATCCCTTGAGGCATTCACCTCTGAAAGACCCTTCAAAAGTGAACAGATCGTTGATCCCTGGAGCGTTGAAGTCATTTTCGGTGATAACGGTGACACTTTCTTCGATCCAGGTATTATCAAATTGAACGATAGTAGCGGACGTGTCGGTATCTGCATGCAAGAACCGAGCAACGGCGGTCTCCCGCGCGGACCGGTACTGATCGAAATGATTGATTTCATCTCGCAACAAGCGGATGTTCAGCCCGTCGGAACAGCTGTTGAAGCGAAAGGGAAAGTTGCTGTCACATGGGGCGACCTCAAAGCCTTACAGTAGCTGAACCGCAAAACCGAAATTTTCCGCTCTTATGTTCTTACCATTCCGGTACGGATATAAGAGCGGTTTTTTGTTACGAAGAACTGTCAACTGATTGTTTGACATCTATCTGTATACTGTGCTATACTGTTTTGGATAATAAAATTTGGTTGACGCGCTTGACAGTGTTCTACAGATTCAATATAATGGTTAATTAGAAACAGTGCCTTGAAACGAATTCTCACACACAAATCCAGATTTAGACGCTATCGTCAGCGCATGGCTTGCACAAGATTTCCTCTGGACCGCACGCAGCATTAAATAGATTAAAAACTGAACACAAAGACACGACAGAGGTCTATCAACGGATGGTTCTCTGGCTGAGGAGTTATACACAAAACTTATGAAACGACTTACATATCTACTTGTTGCCCTACTTGTCATTGCGGGATTCGCGAACGCAGATGAATGGGCGCAATGGCGTGGTGAAAACAGAGATGGCATCTGGAAAGAGACCGGTATCATCGAAAAATTTGAAGAAGAACAGGTCCCTATTCGCTGGCGAGTGCCTATCAGCAGCGGTTATAGCGGACCGATTGTGGCAGACGGACGTGTATACGTCAGCGATCGGCTCACAAAACCGAAACAGGTCGAACGCGTCCACTGTTTTGAGTGGGAGACAGGTGAGCAGCTCTGGTCTTATACCTACGATTCTGTTTACAAGATCGACTATAGTGCGGGTCCGCGCGCAACTGTCACTATCCACGATGGACTCGCCTATGTTTTAGGTGCGATGGGACATCTGCACTGTTTGGATGCTGTCACGGGTGATGTCGTATGGAAAAAGGTACTCACTGCCGAGTACGATATTAGTATACCGATCTGGGGGTTCGCAAGCGCGCCTATTGTCGAGGCAGGAAACCTCATCGTCCAAGTTGGCGGGAAACCCAACGCTTGTCTCGTCGCATTTGATCCAAAAACCGGTGAAGAAAAATGGAAAGCAGTAGACGATAACGCCTCTTATTCTGCACCGATTGTCATTACGCACGCCGGGCAACGGATTCTAATCTGTTGGACAGGGAATAACATTGCCGCACTTGACCCGAAAACAGGAACGGTGCACTGGATTCACCCATTTCCTTCTACCCGTTGGGAGATCGGAATTGCAACCCCGATTTTTTATGAGGATGAATTGTTCTTCACGAATTTTTATGAAGGCTCGCTCCTGTTGAAGTTGCCATCGGACATATCGACAGTCGAACTTGGATGGCACCGTGTCGGTAAAGATGAGCGGAATACCGAAGCCCTTCAGACCACGATGACGACACCTGTGCGCTTCGGAGATTACATTTACGGGGTGGACAGCCATGGCGAACTCCGTTGTATTGATGCCCGAAACGGTGAGCGCGTCTGGGAAGACCTCTCTGCTGTCCCGACTGCGCGCTGGAGCACCATGCATCTCATCAAACATCCCGTCCCATCAGAAAATAGGGTCTGGATGTTCAACGAACGTGGCGAACTGCTTATCACGGAACTCTCACCAGATGGACTTAATATTATCAGTCGCGCCAAACTCATCGAACCGACGCGCGACCAATTGAACCGGAGAGGCGGCGTTACATGGGCACATCCAGCATTCGCCTATAAACACGTCTTTGCCAGAAACGATAAAGAACTCATTTGTGCAAGTTTAGTAAAAAGCGAAGAATAGAACCCAACTATGGAGGCAAAAATATTGGAAACGATCCGGATGCCGGAAGTAGATTTAAATCCCGGCGATCAACTCCACGGTTTTGAAGTCAAAGCCGTCACACCTATTGATGAACTCCGCGCTGTGACGATCGAACTGGCGCATCAACACAGCGGTGCCAGACTCCTACATCTCTGCACAGAGGATACGGAAAACCTCTTTTCTATCAATTTTCCGACACCACCCTCGGACGATACCGGTGTACCGCATATCCTTGAACATGCTGTTTTAGCAGGTTCAGAAAAATTTCCGGTCAGAGAACCGTTTTTTGAGATGATTAAAATGAGCATGGCGACGTTCATCAACGCCATGACCAGTGCCGATTTTACTTGTTATCCCGTCTCAAGCAACGTCAAAAAAGACCTCTTCAACTTAGCAGAAGTCTACTTTGATGCAGTCTTCCATCCGCTGCTGACCGAAGATACTTTCAAACGTGAAGGGCATCATCTCGCGCCCGCTGATCCTGATGACCCGACGGGTGATCTGAAAATCACAGGTATTGTCTATAACGAGATGAAAGGCGCGTTCTCGGATCCGGAGGCTCGATTATACCGATCCATGTCCAGCCAACTTCTCCCTGATACGCTTTACGCCTGCGAATCCGGCGGCGATCCTGATGCCATACCGGACTTAACTTATGCGCAGCTCAAACGGTTCCATGAGACCTATTATCACCCGAGCAACGGCTATTTCGTCCTCTACGGCGATATTCCGACGCGCGACTACCTCGGATTCCTCGCCGATAAGTTAGATAGAATACCGAAAAACGAGGCGAGTGCTGCGCTACGTCCGCTAAACCCGGAAGCCACACACCAACCGAAATGGGACGCACCGCGCACCATGGCGGACACCTATCCTGTCGGGGCAGATGAACCGATGACAGAGAAAACGTATATGATGCTCAGTTGGTGCATCGGAGACGCGACCGACCCGGAAGCAGTCGCTTTAGGACGTATTTTAAGCCTCATACTGCTCGGAAACGAAGCCGCACCGCTCCGTAAAGCGATCATCGATTCCAAACTCGGTGCTGACCTTATCTATTCCGGTGCCAGCTCTATCGGACCCGCAGCCACTTTCCACGTCTCCCTCAAGGGCAGTGAAACGGAGCGTGTCGAAGCCTTCACGCAACTCGTCATTGATACTCTAACGCAGATCGCGGATTCAAAAATTGAAACCGAAAAGGTCGAAGCGGCATTCCAACAAGCGACCTACTACTATCAAGAAGTCGCTTCAATGTTCCCACTCCGGATGCTCTACCGCGTCATCGAAGGTTGGATATATGAGAAAGACCCCGATACTTTCCTAAAGATGGGCGAAGCTCTCAACAATATCCGCCAACGCTGGCAGGAAAATCCAGCAATTTTCAACGAATGCATTCGGGAAGCACTGATCGAAAATCCGCATCGCTTGACAAATGTCCTGTCCCCTAATCGCGATATGCAGGCGAAAATGGATGCCAAGATCGCTGAACGAATGAAGGAGACGCGGGCACAACTGACCGATGAAGAGGTACAGAAAATCGCCGCTGATGCAGCAGAACTCGAACGCCTCAACGGCGTGCCGAATCCGCCAGAAGCACTCGCGAAATTGCCGCAACTCCAAGTCAGTGACCTCCCCGAAAAACCGAAGCATATCCCGACAACGATTGAAAAGGTCGGTGGTCAGGACCTGCTACGGAGCGATGTCTTTGCCAACGGCGTTAACTATCTCGTCCTGAAATTTAATCTCCAGGGGTTTCCAAAACACCTTTGGCGTTATCTTCCGAGATACGCCGATGCTATTGGCAAACTCGGTGCAGCGGATATGAACTATGAGGAGATGGCACTACGAAAATCCGCGGTCACTGGCGGAGTTGGGTGTTCGCCGGGGCTTACGACACACACGCTTGATCCCGACCGTTCGCTGCAGAGCATGACCTTCCATCTGAAAACACTTGACGGTAAAATGGACGCTGCACTGGATGTACTGCACGACCTACTTTTCGCAGTGAACCCGCGCGATACCGAACGCCTGCGGGATGTCCTTATTCAAGCCGTAGCAGAATATCAGACAGAGATGATCCACGACGGTTCAAGTACCGCAGTCCACCACGCTTCACGTGGACTCTCGCCGAACGCGCATCTCATTGAAATCATCTACGGGCTGCCACAACTCCGGACCAGCGAAACACTTCTCAACAATTATGACGAACTTAATACTGAGCTTATGGGTCATATAGAAGAGATTCGTGATTTCCTGCTAACACGTGGACGTGTGGCTGCCAGTTTCACCGGTTCTGATGCCGCCTTTGAAGTGACGCGAAGCACGCTCGGTCAGTGGCTCGACGCGATGCGGAATGAACCGATAACCTCGGACCCGATTGCGTTTGAACAATTTGAGACACCACCGAGGGAAGGGTTAGCCGGACCGATTCAGATTGCGCACTGCGCACACGTGATGCCAGCACCACATTTTTCGCATCCAGATTCAACACTGTTGACAATCGGCGCACACCTTGTTCGGCTTGATTACATACTCAGTGAAATCCGCTTTAAAGGCAACGCTTACGGCGCGAGATTCTCCTATAGCCCCTACGATGCGATGCTCTGCCAGTCCTCGTTCCGGGACCCACACGTTGCCCGAACGATCAACGTCTTTGAACAGACTGTCGATTATGTGAAAGCCGTGGAATGGACACAGACCGACATAGATCGCGCGATTATCGCTACGGCGAAGGAGGGCGAGAGACCGATACGTCCGAGTCACGCTGCAAGCAGCGCACTCAGTCAGCACCTTGCTGGACAGACGCGTGAGATTCGTGAGGAACACTACGCACAGCTCCGTCGTGCAACTCCGGCTGAAGTCAAACGCGCACTCCTTCAACTCTTAGAAGGAAACCGAGATAAAGCCTCAGTCTGTGCCGTTTCCAGTCGTGAGAAACTTGAAGCAGCGAACCTTGAGTTAGCACAACCGCTTGTCATTGAAGACATTTTGACATAACCTTGTTAGGCGCGTCCGCCTTTCTACAGTTGGTGCGGTTTCGCGGTGTACGCGTCCAAACGTAATCCGTATTCAAACCGCACCACGATTAACATAAAAAGTGAAAGGATAAAAAATGAAAAGAATTAGCGTTTTAACCCTCTCTGTTTTTGCTTTAGCAGCGGTTGTGGCGATCGCCTCGCAACCAGACGGTTTTGAGGAAAATTGGCACTCCTGGCGCGGACCTTACGCAACCGGTACCGCTGCCGCCGAGGCAAACCCGCCCACAACATGGAGCGAAACTGAAAATATCCGCTGGAAAGTAGCTATACCCGGGACCGGACACGCTGCACCCATCGTCTGGGAAGATAAAATTTTTATACAGACCGCTGTCAAAGGCGAAGCACCTGAGATGGAAGAAGATAAAACAGACGATGATAACCCTTTCAGCGGCTTCTTTGGAGAGGGGCGCGGTGGGGCAGAAGGTTGGTTCAAGTTTGATCTCATCGCCATTGACCGGAAGACTGGAGACATCCTCTGGCAAAAAACACTCCGAAAGAGCGCGCCACACGAGGGGACGCACGGTGATGCCACTTTTGCGTCTAATTCCCCAGTAACCGATGGTGAACACGTTTATGCTTATTTCGGGTCGCGTGGACTCTACTGCGTGGATATGATGGGAAATGTGAAGTGGGAAAAAGATGTCGGAATGATGTATAAAAGAAACACCTTCGGTGAAGGGAGTTCCCCCGCACTCTACGGTGATACGCTCGTTATTCTGCAGGATCATGAGAGGGATTCTTTCATCACCGCGCTCGACAAACGGACAGGGGATGTCCTCTGGAAGACCGACCGCGATGAAAGAACAACTTGGTCTTCCCCTATCGTCGTTGAATCTAATGGGAAACCTCAGGTGATTACCACAGGCACAAATCGCGTCCGTAGCTACGATCTGGCAACCGGCGAACTGTTATGGGATGGTGAGGGCTTGACGGCTAACAGTATCCCTTCACCCGTTGCTGCTGATGGGTATGTTTATCTCATGAGCGGATTCCGTGGTAGCGACCTACGGGCGATTCACCTTGCACAGGCAACAGGCGATATTACGGGTTCTGATGCTGTCGTCTGGCAATACAATCGGGATACACCCTACGTACCGTCCCCGCTTCTCTATAAGGGTATCATCTATTTTTTGAAGAGCAACAATGGTATCTTGACGGCTTTTAATGTCGCAACAGGGGCGGCGTATTACGGGCCGCAACGGCTGAAAGGCGTGTCCGGTGTATATGCTTCGATCGTCGGTGCGTCAGACCGCGTCTACATCGCTGGCAGAAACGGTGTCATTAACGTCATCCAACACGGACCCGAATTTAAGGTCTTAGCGGAAAACAAACTCGACGACAGCTTCAATGCCTCGCCTGCAATCGTAGGTTCAGAGTTGTACCTCCGCGGGGGACAGCACCTCTACTGCATCGCAGAATAGATAGTTATCAGTTAACGGTTAACGGTTTGTAGGGGCTGGGTTATCCAGTCCCTGCAATTTATTACCTAATACGTCGCTCTTCCGCCGCTGACATCGTAGCACTGTCCGGTTACAAAGCTCGCCTCATCTGATGCCAAGAAGTTCACGACAGCCGCGACCTCCTCCGGTTTCCCAACCCGCCCCAACGGAATTTTGCCGACCATATAATCAATCGTTGATTGTGCCATGCCTTCCAATATCGGTGTTTGAATCACGGCAGGCGACACGGCGTTCACACGGATGTTATAGTCGGTTACCTCTTTCGCGAGTGCTTTCGTCAGGCAGATAACCCCCGCCTTAGATACCGAATACGGAATCAGCGTGGGGTTCCCTTCTTTTCCAGCGATTGAGGCGATGTTCACAATCCTGCCGTAGTCTTGTGCGATCATCGGTGCAATCACGGCTTTACAGCACAGAAAAACGCCAGTCAGGTTCACACCAATCACGGCATCCCAGTCTGCCGCTTCGAGGTCCGTAAGCGGAAGTGTACGTCCCGCGATTCCGGCGTTGTTGACGAGGATATCAACGCGACCGAGAGTCGAGATAACCTTCTCGACAGCAGCATTAACCGACGCAGCCTCCGAAACATCTGCCTGAACGGGCAGCGCGTTGCGCCCGATGGCTTTGATCTCCTCTGCCACTGTTTCAGCTGCTGCCATGTTTAAATCCATGATAGCAACATCTGCTCCCGCATTCGCGAGTCTCAAGGCGATCGCTTTACCGATACCTTGTCCCGCTCCTGTCACAATCGCGATTCTATCCGTTAGATTCATCAAAATCCCTCCTCAGTTCCAAAAAATCGTCTAATTCAACGCCGAAAGCATCCGCTATCCGATTGACGTAGCAGAAAAAGCCGACGACCTCTACAATAGCGAAGAGTGCCTCGTCAGTCAGTCCGTAACTGCGGAGGTGGTCTAAGTCTGCTTGTGTGACAGTCGGTGCTGCTTTTGTCACCTTAACGGCAAATTCGAGAATCGCTTTCGTGGTTTCGTCAATATCAGCCGTCTGGAAATCTGTCATTATCTGTGCAATTTGTGTGTCTGTGAATTGTACCCGCAACTCATCGGCGTGTGCGATAATTCAGTAGTCGCATTCGTTCACTTTCGAGACAACGGTGGCAATCATTTCGCGCTGCATTCGACTCAGTGGGCAGTCTTCATCATGCATCACTACTTTGTAAAGTTCAACAAAGACACGCATGCTTTTCGGTCTGACGCTGAAGAGTCTGACGATATTGTAGAGTTGCCCAGCCCGCGCGATCGCGGCATCGTATTCTTCTTTGACGATGCCGGTTGCTTCAGATTCGTCTACTGTCTGGATCCGTGCCATCTTCTACTCTCCGATCACAACGCCATATTCTCCAACCACGGCGCCCTTATGTCCTTTCTGATAGTGAAGGTGCCGTTCACCGACGATGGGTTGCGTGCTTTGTGCTTCAACGGACCCGCGCACATTCCCCATCGCGCCTTCGTCTACATCGGCACAACAGTTCGGTCTAATATTACGATGTAACTGCCGACGAATATCACCCCGTTTGTTCCGGACGATGATGTTGACGAGTGCGTTGGTCTCACCGACATTGAGGAATCGGAACCAATCTCTCGCGCCACTTGCGATTTCTGGGAAAAAGAGTCGTATCCCGACATGTCCGCCTTCCTCCGAGGCACCGGGTAAGTCAACGATAGCGGTTCCGCTGTGCATGTGCCGCTCCGCAACGATCGGCTGTTCACTCGTAATTTTGACAGAGGATTTGATCTTAATGTCCTCCATTTTCGGCATCCAACATTCAAACGGGTCTAATTCGCGCTGCATCGTATTTACAGGTTTACCGGTGCCATCTTCATGGGCGATCAACGTAACCTCGCCTCTTTCTCTACCGACATTGACAATGATTGCCCAGTCGCGCCATGCCGGGCCTGTTTCTGGAAAATAGAGCGTGCGCGGTGCATCCGAGATCACCTGACCATATTGCCCGACGCATGTTTTGCCACCTTGATAATGGAGGTGCCGTTCACCGACAATCGGCTGTGTACTTTGGACTTCGAGCGTGCCTCTAACGTTTCCCATGATCCCTTCGTTAATATCCCAGCAGCACTGTGGTCTAATCCGGTGATGGTGTTGTCTTATAATATCGCCGCGTCTGTTCCGAACAATTATGTTGACGAGCGCGTTCGCTTCGCCGACGTTTAGAAACCGGAACCAGTCATGGGCACCCGGAACCAATTCTGGAAAGAAGAGCCGCAGTCCGACGGTCTCGTATTCCTCTGCAGCACCGACGAAATCAAGAATGTTCGAGTCCTTGTGCATGTGACGTTCCGCCACAATCGGCTGATCCGCGGAAAACTGCATCGAAGAGTTCTCTTTAATCGCTTCAACATTAGGTGTCCAGCATTCAAAAGGACTTATCTCTTTCTCATCCGACCACGTCGGCTGTCCGTTGCGTGCGTGTCGGGCAATTATATTAACTCGTGTCTCCTCGGTTCCGACGTTAATAACTTGAACCCAATCCTCCCACTGGGGACCTACCTCTGGAAAATAAAGCGTTGTTGCACCTGCCATTTATTCCTCCTATATAAGAAAAAATCTTTAAAATAAAATTCCATCTTTACCGAAATGCACAACGGTAAATCATAAGGGTTGTCATCGGTCTCACTGTTACTATTTTAACTTGCATTTATTTAAAATTTCCACTACAATTTTGCGCAATTCCATTTAGGTGTCCCTAATGTAGAATATAGGCACCTTAAAGCGGTTTTACGACGGTATCCGAAATGGCTTCTGTGCAATTCTGACAACACCTTGAGGAGAAATTTTAATGGCAACAAAAAAACTAACAGAGGCACAAATCCAAGAAAACCTTGCACAGGTTGACGGTTGGACGATTGAAAACGGTAAACTTCACAAAGAATTCCAGTTCGATAACTTCGTCTCGGCGTTCGGTTTCATGACGCAACTCGCTTTAGTCGCTGAATCATTGAACCACCACCCCGAATGGTTCAACGTCTATAACCGGGTGACAATTGATCTCACAACCCACGATGCCGGTGGCATCAGTGATCTGGACTTCCAGTGGGCAAAACAGGCAGATGCAATTAGTGGTTAAATCAATCTCAATTGATAGATGCGGAGAGACACATAGATAACCCTAAAGTCCTAATGCAGGCGGGGTTTGCAACCCCGTCTTCTATAAAGTCCTAATGCAGGCGGGGTTTGCAACCCCGTCTTCTATAAAGTCCTAATGCAGGCGGGGTTTGTAACCCTGTCTTCTATAAAGTCCTAATGCAGGCGGGGTTTGTAACCCCGTCTTCTATAAAGTCCTAATGCAGGCGGGGTTTGTAACCCCGCTTTCTATAAGTGTTCAATAGAAGTGGAGAGACACATGGATAACCCTAAAGTCCTAATAGGCAGCCGACAGGCACCAGATATTGAAGCGATGCTCTCGGAGGTTCCAAGCGGTGTTGAGGTGAATTTTCTACCACACGGTGAGCCGTTACGCGATCATATCGCTGATATTGAGATTCTGTTCGGGCATATCGGTGAAGATGCAATGCAGGCAGCGACAGCACTCCGTTGGGCACATCAACCCCACGCCGGTGTGGAAGGGTTCATGTATCCTACCTTCAAAGATAGCGATGTTATGCTAACGAATTGCCGCGGGCTATATGGCAGACAAATCGCAGAACACGCCTTCGCGCTTCTTTTGGCACTCACTCGGCAGATCCCCGCACAATTGGAGTTTATGAAGACGAAGCATTGGGAACGTCTACCGTGTATAGAACTTGCAGGAATGACGATGGGGATCCTCGGACTTGGTGGCATCGGGAAAGCGATTGCGACCCGGGCACGTGCCTTTGAATTTGATGTTATCGCCGCTGATGTAGAACCGATAGATAAACCGGACACCGTATCTGAACTCTTCGGTTTAGATGGATTGATGGATTTTCTGGCGAGAACACATATCCTGGTCGTCTGCTGTCCGATTACGCCCGAAACGCACAAACTCCTGTCGCACGCACAGTTCAATCAGATGCCGGATGCGAGTTACGTCGTGAATATCAGTCGCGGTAAGGTCATTGATGAAGAGGCGCTACTCGCCGCGCTTCGGAGCGGGAAGTTAGCAGGCGCGGGGTTAGATGTAACCTACACAGAGCCGTGTCTGCCAGAGAGTCCATTGTGGGAACAGCCGAATGTGATCTTAACTTCACACAGCGCAGGTGCCTCGCAACACATCCGGAGACGCGCCATGCAACTCTTCATTGATAATTTACACCGCTATGTAGCCGGTGAACCGTTAGTCAATCTCGTCGATAAAGAGAAAGGGTATTAAATCAAAACGCAAGATGGAGGAGAAATGAGTCAAAAAATGTATCGTGCGGCAGCGATCGGACATACCGGTGCTGGTAATTTCGGACACGGGCTGCATACGCCATATAAAGATATAGAAAACGTCGAATTCATCGCTGTTTCTGACCCTGACGAAGCCGGTAGAGAAAAGGCAGCAACAGAGGCGGGAGCATCGCGCAGCTACGCCGATTATCGTGACATGCTGAAAAAAGAGACGCTTGACATCGTGAGTGTCTGTCCGCGGTGGACAGTGGAGCACCTCGACATGATAACCACCTGTCTCGAAGCAGGTTGCCACGTCTATACTGAGAAACCGATGACAGCATCACTCGCTGACGGTGATAAGATTGTTGAAACTGCGAAAGCACGCGGTTTAAAGATCGCCGTCGCGCATCAGGCAGTCTATCTTCCAGCGACGCATGCGATTAGACAGATGCTCAACGATGGGAAAATCGGTACCGTTCAAGCCATCTATGCCAGTGGTAAGCAGGATCACCGTGGCGGTGGCGAGGATATGATTGTGCTTGGGACGCACCTCTTCAATATGATGCGCTTCTTTGTCGGTGATGTCGCGTGGATGCAGTCCCATGTAACCACAAACGGCAAAGAGATCGCCTACGGTGATGATCATGAACCGACAGAACCTGTGGGACCTGTCGCTGGCGACTGTATCAACAGTTATTTCGCTTTTAAGAGCGGGGTCTCAGGTTTCTTTGAGTCTCGGAGAGCTCAGGCTGGCACAGGCAGATACGGCATGGAAATCGTCGGCAGCGATGGCATTTTCTCGCTCCGCGGTGATGTCGCAAATCGGCTCATGGTCTACCCGTATCCGGTGCTCGTGCCTTCAAATTCGGACCAAGCGTGGGAAGCGATGGACTTAGATCAAACGCCTTTCTCGCAAGGCAATGAACTCGCGATTCTCGATCTGATTGATGCTATCGAAAACGATCGGAAACCGATTTCTGCTGCCGAAGACGCTGTTGCTGCACTTGAGATGATTCTCGGCGCGTACGAATCGCAACTCTCTGGACAGCGCGTCCCCTTCCCCATTCCGAACCGCGAACACCCATTGAGCAGATGATTCCGACATCTTTGATAGAGTAAAGTCAGCATTTTTTACGGTGGCGGGGTTCCAAACCCCGCCTGCATTCACTGGATAGTGCAGTTTCGCTGACAGGGTTACAAACTCCGCCAATCTGCTCACACGTTCTAAACTGCTACCATCTTCCGCACACCATTTTCATAGCGTACCTGATAGTCGTTCTCTGGCACGTCCATCGCACGCACAGCGAGTTCCCCGAATGTGATGAGCGGTTCGGAGAGCAGTAGCAGCTCATCAAGCGATTCGGTCGGTGTTTTGTCTGTTGTATCCAACACAATCTTTCGTCCCTTGTGTGTAAACAGAGACCTATCAATCTCCTCTTGAAAAAGACGTTTGAGCGTCGGGATATCGGCTTTTTTGATAATTTGGTATTCGTGTGGGTCTGTCTCCATCCGTTCCTCAATCGCTGCATCACTGGCGGTGAGATGGATCATCACCACATCTGGCAACCGTGCTTCAATCACTTGTGTTTCATAACCCCGCTGCGCGTTGATATGATACTTTGCGTAATACGGACTCTCAGGATCGTCGCCGTAGAAGGACGAATAAACGAGTTCCTCAATGTGCCAACCGGCGATCATCGTATTCGGATAGTTTTTGATGACCTCAACGTGATACTGAAGTTGCATCCGTTGCATCCGTTCCTTCACGTCGTCCGGGAAGTTCACATAAGCAGCTCTCGATTCTGGGCTCAGCGTTGAATCTGGGATCGTAAAGTGATCATCCACGTGAACCCGCAATTTCCGATGTTGGTAATAGTTCGTTAATAGGTTGACTAATGTCGATTTTCCTGCATATTCAATGCCGACAAAGATACATCTCATGAAAAACCTCGCTATTGAATGGGTAAAATAGGCAACTTACCAGAGCCTGTCTTATATCTATCACGAAATCGGAAAAAAGTCAAATACCTATTTCAATTTTTCATTTTTTGATGTTCTTGACAATGGGGCGTTTGCAAGGTATAATAACTTTTAAAATCTGATAGACTTTAATACACGGAGACACAGATGGAAAAAATTCAGACCGTCAAAATACAGAATCCAGAGTACGGAGACACCTATACTGCTCACATCGAAAAAAACGGTGCTGGGTGGTTAGGACAGATACAAGAAGTCCCCGAAGTAAAATGCGAAGAAAGTACGCCAGACGCACTATTGAAGGTCCTCAAAAACAAACTTCATGAGGTCCTAATAGCGCGTGCAGATGCTTGGGATAAGCAAATTGAAGAAGATATAAAAGCCGGGCGGCTTGAGCCACTTCGCGAGGAAGCTCTTGAGGACTTGCGAGCAGGTAGGTGCAAGGACCTATAAAACGACCCCAGATTTTTGGGAGTATTATTAAATAACATATTATGATAACAATCGGTAACCTCAACATTCCAAATTTTCCACTATTGCTTGCACCGATGGAAGATGTCAGCGATCCGCCGTTCCGTGTCGTCTGTAAAGAGAACGGTGCGGATATTATGTATACGGAATTCATCTCCTCGGAGGCACTGATTCGTGATGCTGCACCCAGCGTCGCCAAGTTAGACATCTTTGAGATGGAGAGACCTATCGGTATCCAGATTTTCGGACACAACATCAATTCCATGCGCGCCGCTGTCGAAATCACTGAGAAGGTTAAACCCGACATCATCGACATCAACTACGGCTGTCCAGTCAAGAAGGTCACGTGCAAGGGTGCGGGTGCCGGTATCCTGAAAGACATCCCCAAAATGGTAAAGATGACTGACGAAATGGTGAAAGCCACTGACCTACCTGTAACCGTCAAGACTCGGCTCGGTTGGGATGATAGGACGAAGTACATCGTTGAAGTCGCTGAACGGCTACAGGATATCGGTATCCAAGCCATCGCCATTCACGGTAGGACGCGGCGCCAGATGTATAAAGGCGAGGCGGATTGGACGCTCATCGGTCAGATTAAAGACAACCCACGCATGCGGATTCCTGTCTTCGGTAATGGCGATGTCGATAGTCCTCAGAAAGCACTCCAGATGCGTCAGCAATACGGTGTTGATGGCATTATGATCGGGCGCGCCGCAATCGGCTACCCTTGGATTTTTAATGAAATAAAACACTATTTTGCGACAGGTGAACTGCTGCCGCTGCCCTCAATAGACGAGCGTATTGCTGTCTTCAGAAAGCATCTTGATTTCTCCATTAAGTGGAAAGGCTTAAGGCGCGGACTTCTGGAGATGCGGCGGCACTATAGCAACTATTTCAAGGAAATCCCACACGTCAAACCCTTCCGCTATCGTCTCGTTACATGCGATAGCTACGACGGTGTATTAGCGATCGTGGATGAACTCCGCATACACGCGCTGACGTACGTTTCTTCGGAATCCACCTACGCCGCATAAAAAATTCTTGACTTGAAAGCCAAACAATTCTATCATATTTAGGACTTACGCATTTTTTTTATCATAACGGACATATAACGCACTGCAGGCGGGGTTTGAAACCCCGTCTGCAGTGGGGGCTGCGTAAGTTCTAATATTACAAAATCGTATTTCTGCAATAAAGGACACACAATGGACAAAATACCTTTTATGAAACTCAGCGGTGCAGGTAACGATTTCGTCATCATCAATAACTTGGCGGAAATTGTTGACGGGACCGATACAAACTTTGTGAAAAAACTCTGTGAACGTCGGATGTCCGTTGGTGCGGACGGCGTTCTCCTCGTCGAAAAAGCAGACGACGTTGATTTTCGAATGCGCTATTTCAATGCCGATGGCGGAGAGGTAGAGACCTGTGGTAACGGTGCACGCTGTATCTCAAAATTCGCTTATCTGAACGGCATCGCGTCTAAACAGATGCAGTTCCTAACGAATGCCGGAATTTATGAATCCGAAATCGTCGGTGAGAACGTTAAAGTCCGTATGAGTGATCCGACAGATATTCGGTTGAGTGTTCCACTCCAGTTGGATGATGGCATGCATACCGTCGGTTTCGCAAATAGCGGCGTACCCCATGTCGTTTTTTTCGTAGACGATTTGGAAGGCACAGATGTCTTTGACCTCGGACAGCAGACACGCTACCACGATGATTTCAAACCTGCAGGCACCAACGCTAACTTTATTCGTGTGCAGTCGCAAGGGTTAATTGATATTCGGACGTACGAACGCGGTGTTGAAGATGAGACGCTCGCGTGTGGTACGGGTTCGATCGCTTCTGCGATCGTCGCAGCATCATTGGGCAAAGTCGCATCGCCTGTCTCTGTCAAAACAGCGAGTGGTGTCGTCTTGAAGATCCATTTCGATGTGGAAAACGGTGAGCCAAAAAACGTCTATCTTGAAGGCGATGCCCGTGTTATTTATGTCGGTGAACTCACAACGGACGCGTGGAATTATTAAAAGTCGTAGGCACGCTCCGCCGTGCCGTAACAGAGGAGGAGAACCCACGCCGTTGGGTTTCCGTAACCATCATGGAGGGTTACATGTTTCAAGGTTCTTATGTAGCACTTGTCACACCGTTTAAGGACGATGAATCGCTTGATGAAGCAAAGCTCAAGGAACTGATTCAATTTCAGCTCGACGGCGGTACGCACGGCATCGTTCCGTGCGGCACAACCGGCGAATCCCCCGCGCTGTCCGAGGCTGAACACGATAGCGTCATAGAAATCACCGTTGAGACCGTGGATGGAAAGGTGCCTGTTATCGCGGGTACCGGTTCCAACTCAACGACGCGAACGTTGCGTGCAACGCAACACGCCAAAGCCGCCGGTGCAGACGCTGCACTGATCGTCACGCCTTACTACAACAAACCGACGCAAGAGGGGTTGTACGCGCACTACATGAAAATCGCCGACACTGTGGACATCCCGATCGTCGTCTACAACGTTCCGGGACGTTGCGGTACGGACATCCTTTCACCAACCATCGCGCGGCTTGCGGAACACCCAAATATCGTCGCACTTAAAGAAGCGACGGGTGAACTCAAGCGCGCCAGTGAAGTCGTTAGTCTTTGTCCTGACGATTTCGTTGTCCTCTCCGGAGACGATGTTAACACGCTACCGATCCTCGCTGTAGGCGGTAAAGGCGTTATCTCGGTCGTCGCGAACGTCGCACCGACGGATGTCGCTGAGATGTGCAACGCTTTCCACGCGGGGAACTTTGAACTCGCACGGAAACTCCACTATAAAACGCTACCTTTAGCGGTGAACCTCTTTATCGAAACGAACCCGATACCGGCGAAAACCGCACTTCAACTCATGGGAAAACTCAACGGCAAATTGCGGTTACCTCTCGCACCGATGGAAGCAGCGAACCTTGAGACCTTACGCAACATCGTTACAGAATCGGGATTGATTTAATTCAACCTTTTTCTTACAAAACTACTTGAGAATATAGGCGGGGTTACAAACCCCGCCTGCATTATATAGAGGCTTATGCAAAAACGCGTGAATCCTACTAAGATTAGAGGGGTGGACAACTATGAAAATGTTTTACGCCGCTATATCAATTACGCTGGTTCTTTGTTTGTGCTTGGTGGTACTCTCTCCTAAAAGCGAGGATGTTGCAGCGGATACCGCCGAGGATATAGCAACACAAATCGAGGCGTTAATCGTGGAAAACCTAAGAGCAACAGAGGCTGAGGAACTGGAAGCAGTATTGGATACAATGCATACACAATCTCCCGCCTATTCAAATACGAAAAAACTTCTTATTTCTTTGTCTGAAACCTATGACCTAAAATATCAGATACAACTATTCCGTTATGTTGGACAGGATGGCCCGTACGCGATCGCCAGGTTTAAGTTTTCCTCAGAAAAGGTTGCTGGACCTGAGTTTAATGATAACGTCCTTGATACATTTCATGTTTTTAAAAAAGAAGATGGCGAATGGAAGATTTGGAGCATGGCGATCCTTGAAACAAACTTTATGGAGTAGATGGTTTGAAGGTTCGGATTGACGATAAGTTTATCCGCTGTGCTGGCGATTACTGCGAATCTGCTGAAAATCCTTTTGGCAATAACTTATGCACGGTATCAATCACCAACTGCTCGACACCTGGAGCGAATCGAGTCGGCGGTCCGAAGTAGAGCATTGCGCCACCCCCTTCATAGCCGCCCTCCGCTAACACCCGCTCCGACGGAATATAGCACGGAAACGCGTTTGCGTATGCACCCACCCACAACCGTTCCACATCTAACTCTCTCTTCAGGCGCAGCGAATAATCGACGACAACTTCACTTGCAAGGAAAACCACTGCCAATTCATCGCCGAATGTCCATGCCTGGACAGGATAGGAGAGTTCCGTTTGTATCGTCTCTCCGCGCTGCAGGATTTCAAGATGTTTGCCAGCGTGATAGGCTGCGGAACCGCCTTCAGCGACACGTGCCTCCCACTCCTCACGCGTCGGTAGTGTATCGAATGGCAGATTAACCCGTTCAAATGCACCTGTTGGAACACGCGAAAGCGGTGTTGTATCGCTTATCAGTAGACGCTGGACCTCCTCTGAAAGTGCTTCACCGTGCGCTTTCGCATACGCAAGACGCGTATTGAAAACCTCCTCTTGTCCATCAGGCATCGGCATCATCCGAGATTCAGGATTCGCATCGGCACCGCATCCGATAGTGATTAAAGCCGTTACACCGGGGAGGGTATTCTGAATTGCCTCTTGTGCATAGCCTGCCCAGTCGCCACAGATATGGTTATCGGTACCTGCCAACGTCGTGCAATGGCAGGCGTAACTTGCCCAGACGGCACGCAAATGCCCCTCTAAATCCCTGACTTGCAGACACGGCAGTGAGTGATCTACGGGACCACCTTCTGTCCTTCGATTCTTAGCGAAACCGAGTTCACCGATACTCCATGTTAACCTTGACGGTTCTCGATTCGCGAGTGCCTCCAGTGCGACGGCTTCCATCCAGTCCTTAAATTGACGTGTGTATCGGTCTATCGTCTCCTGTTGGTCGGGTGGTATATCTGAACTAAACAGGAACGGTGCAGCGTTTGTGAGACAAGGTGCACTGTGTGTATGCGTAAAACACGCCACAAAATTTGCACGTGAAACGCCTGTTTTTTCTCTGACGCGACGCGATACCTCTTCCGTTAACTCGTCTGGCAAGCCACAGTTTTCGACGGCGACGAGGACAACGGGACCATCTGCATCGCTGCCAATCGCGAGTGCTTTTGCCCATATCCGCTGGATAATACCGTCAGATTCCGTCCGACGGCTGCCATAACCGCTGAGCCGAATCGGGTAATCCGGCGTAATATCGACTTCCGCAACCCCAACCTGAATAATACCATTATTTTCTGCCATGTGAGTCCCTCCGTAAATTTAGATCGGTCAAACCGAAAAATAATGCAACATTTGAAAAAACAACATACCATCCATTGCAGGCGGGGTTTGTAACCCCGCCTTCTATAGATGTCTCGTTGATTGTAGGTTGTACTATAGATCCATCAAACCGAATAAAAAAAGGTAATCAGGTACCGGTATCCGAGGCTATCATACATCTATACTCATCACTTCAGCAAAAACGTCCTCTAACGAGTATCTCACTTCACGCAGCTGCCGGAGTTGTACGCCGGTATCGTAAGCGAGCTGAAAAAAGAACTTTGTCCCTGTCTGTTCTTGACTGCCGGACGTAACCCGAAGGTGTTTGTCAGGACGGACTTCAATCCGATAGTTATGCCGCTCCAAAGCGGCGATGTATGCCGCGTTGTCACCGACAACCCGCAAATCAAACGCCTGTCCTCTATTCTCTTTCAGGGTTTCTATCTGTCCTTGAATAAGGACGCTACCGTGCGATAAGGCGATGATCTCGCTGCACGCAAACTCTACATCGGGGAGCAGGTGTGAGGACAAAATCACGTTGATGCCTTTGTCCACCGCGATGTCTTTGACGAGTTCGAGCATCTCATCTCGACCACTTGTATCCATTCCGTTTGTCGGTTCATCGAGAAGCAGCAACTTCGGATCGTGTATCAGTGCCTGCGCTAACTTCACCCGCTGTTTCATGCCGACTGAGTATCCATCTATAGGTCGGTATCGTTCTTCATCCAATCCGACGTAATAGAGCACTTCGTGTGAGCGTTGCATAGCGTCCCGTCTCGGCATCCCACAAAGTTCCCCGGCATAAGAGACGAGTTGGACAGCGTTCATACCCAGTATTAAACACTCGTCTTCCGGCATGTACCCGACCTGCCTACGGATACCCAACGGGTCTGTCTTCACGTCTAACCCAAATACGGAGGCTGTGCCTTGACTGGGTTCGACAAAACCGAGCAGGGTCTTGAGTAAGGTGCTTTTCCCCGCACCGTTCGGTCCGAGGAGACCGACCGCACCACCTTGCACTTCCATTGAAATGTTATCTAACGCAGCAGTTGCACCATAAAAGAGCGATACATTTTTGAGTTCTATTAGCATCTTTAACTATGATACCTCGATCGGATTTTGTTATTCGGAGGCTAAGGTTTGAAAATTCTTGGCACGCGTGCACCTATCTGCGTGAGGATTTCATAAGAGATAGTGCCAGCACGGTGTGCAAGTTCATCGACCGTGATTTCTGTGCCACCTTGTTCGCCTATCAACACCACTTCATCGCCGATAGATACATTATCGGTCGATTCTAAACGGACAACGCTCACATCCATACACACCCGTCCGATAATCGGACGACGCACCCCACCGATTAACACCTCACCGACATGAGAGAGCGCACGCGGATAACCGTCGCCGTAGCCGACCTGGACCATCGCTACGCGGGTCTGATGCGGTGCTTTGTAGGTCAGTCCGTAACTCACACCTTCACCTTCCGAAAGGGAACCGATCCAACCGATGCGCGCTTTCCACGTGAGTGCCGGTGCTAACGTTATCGGTCTTTCGGCTGCTGGATAGACACCATAAAGACCCAAACCCGGTCGCACAGCATCAAAATGTGCCTCTGGTATTGCGAGTGTCGCTGCACTGTTCGCCGCGTGAACCAATCTTCGACTGTTAGGTATTTCTTCAAGCACGGACGCGAACCGTTCTATTTGAACGGAAACGTAACTTTTGTCCGGTTCGTCCGCTGTCGCAAGGTGTGTGAATACCCCCTCTACTGTGAGTCGATCCAGCGTTTCGAGTCTGTGCAGAAACTGTGCTGCTGCTGTCCAGTGAACGCCGCTCCGGTTCATGCCTGTGTTGATATTGACATGGACCTTTATTGTGTCTGATGCGATAGTGTTCAACCGATTCGCAAATCCCCAATCGCTTATCGTCGGAGCTAACCTGTGTTCAATGACTTGTAATGCCTGATTAGGAAGAGCACTAAAAAGCACGAGGATCGGTTCGCGAACACCTGCCTTACGAAGTTTCACACCTTCTTCAACCGTTGCAACGGCGAATATATCGGCGACACCTCGCAACGTTTGTGTTACAGATGTCACGCCGTGTCCGTAGGCATCCGCTTTCACGACAGCGATCAAGCGTTTTCCAGTGAACGTTTTGATCGCCTCAGCGTTCCGTCGGATTGCACTGAGATCAATTTCTATGTGTGTTCGGTCATTATCCATGTCGTTCAAAAACATTATAGCACAACTCCCCTGAATTTGCGAGGGGTTTCGCGTTTTGACGAGGCAGCATGAATTTTATAGTAAAACGAAAAAATAAATAGACACTTTACCCTTGCAGGCGGGGTTTGGAACCCCGCCTTCTATAGATGTCTCGTTAATTGTAGTTTTTGCTGTAACTTTAGGTATACCTTTAGAATGTGCGATGAATCGCCCTACTACAAACGAACTCGCTCATGGATGGATATACTATTGTGCATCCTACCTTCGTGAGGTAGCAGTGCCCCCTTGGAACCACAGAAACAGCAGAATAAACACGATAGAATTCGCTAACAACATTGTTGAGATAGCGTTGAGTTTCGGTGTAATTCCGAACTTCAATTGTGAATAGATGTGGACAGAAAGCGTCGTATAACCGACACCGGCAGTGAAGAAGGTGACCACAAAGTCGTCTATAGAGAGCGTGAAGGCGAGCAAGGCACCGCCGATAATTCCGGGTGCGATCAATGGAAAGGTTATCCGCCAAAATGTCTGCCATTCGTTGGCACCGAGGTCGCGGGCTGCCTCCTCTAAAGTGTTATCGTAGCCTTGTAGACGCGCACGGACGACAATCGTGATGTATGCGACATTAAAAACGCAGTGTGCAATAATCACTGAGACTAAACCGAGAGGGATCGGTGTTTGCACGTAGAAGGTCAACAACGCTATCGCCAACACGATGTCAGGGATGATGACCGGTAGATAGAGGCATCGGGTAAGCGCGGTTCGGAAACGGAATCGATACCGTTCAATCGCCAGCGCAGCCGTCGTTCCGATAAACGTAGAGACAGCCGTCGCAACACCTGCCACAATCAGACTATTTCGACAAGCACGCCACAACGCCGCATCCTCAAACAGTTTCGCATACCAACCGAGCGTGAAGCCTTCCCAGACAGAGATCTGCTCACCACTGTTGAATGAGAACACCACAACAGTTAAAATCGGAACGTAGAGAAAGAGGAATACCAACCATAAGTTGGCTTCAAGAACCCGTTTCATTTTTGATTTTATAGTGAATCCTAAAAATAAAGAGACACTTTCACATCCCGGTAGGTTCGGTTTTGCGGTGTACTCACCCCGGTGAATGCCCATAAGGCATTCATACCGTTGATTCATGCGATCTGCATTCCTAACCGAACCGGTGCGGAGTGTCCTATTAATTCTAAACTTTACTTTAATTTTTTCCTAACGGAAGTGGTCAGGTTGTTTGAGCCTCATCTTGTTGTAAAGCGCGGAAATACAGCACGGTTCCAACCAAAACGATACCCATCAGCATAAACGAGAGTGCGGAACCGAAGGGCCAATCCCGTGCAGTCTTGAATTGTCGTTCAATCACATTACCGATATAACTCACCTTCCCACCACCGAGCAGGTCGGGTGTCAAAAACGCACCGACCGTCGGGATAAAAACCAACATTGACCCCGCAAGGATACCGGGCAGACTCAGCGGCACCGTCACGTGCCAAAATGCACGCCGTGGCGACGCACCTAAATCCTGTGCTGCTTCCAACAGCGACATATCCAATTGCTCCAATGCTGCATAGAGCGGGAGTATCATGAAGGGTAGGTATCCGTAGACGAGACCTATCTGCACCGCGAGCGGTGTGTTCAATAACTCTAACGGACTCCAATTCGGGAGCACAGTGCCTAAAAGACTGTTCAGCAAGCCTTCTGTCCGTAAAATCAGGATCCACGCATACGTCCGGATAAGGAAGTTCGTCCAGAACGGGACAACGACGAGCAGAAGTAAAATATTCCGATGTTTCGGTCTGTAGCGTGCCAGATAGTAAGCAAACGGATAGCCGAGCAGCAAGCAGACCGCAGTACAGACCAACGCCGTAGACACCGAACGCCAGAGGATACCCAGATAGAGTCCATCAAACAAGCGTCCATAGTTTTCGAGTGTAAAGATCCAGCGCACACCGCCGTAAGTTCCGCGCTCTAAGAAACTGTAGATAAACACCGACACCAACGGCAGCACAAAGAAACAGAGCAGCCAAAAAACAATCGGAAAGAGGAGTACATAGAGTTGATAATTACGACGCATATTCGTTCATTTCTATCTTCATCATTTTTTGGACGTTCTTAATCGCTTTATAGACGAGTCTCTTGTCTTGATCAAGTTTGTTTGCGATTTTATTAAACACTGTTGCTGTGTCGGTGTTACCGTCAAACCCCTGTATCACCATGAGCTCCCAGATTTTCTTTTCGGTATCCGCAGCGTTTTTAGCGGCGTTAAGCATCTGTTTGATCTGTCCCATTGAGATCGTGATTTGATGGATCGGGTAATCTTCGTTCAATATCGCGATAATCTCGTCAAGTTCAGGATTCTCCCAATTTTCAAAGGCTTTCAGAATAGTAGACCAAATCACAGTAGCACTTAGCTGCGTCTGGGTTTGTGTCCAATGTACTTGCTCAATTCGGTGGGGTTTGCACTTATACGGACGGATTTCATGAGTATCTTTAATTTTTACATACCAGATACTGCCTTCCTCGCCTCTAAATATGGGAGCTTGTTTCTCATCCAAGCCGATGAACTCCAGTCGCCTATCAAGGTCTTGCTGCTCTTGTTCATAGTGCCATACATAGTCTTTTTCAACAGTGCCGAGTTGTTCTGCTTTCGGGATATCGCCTGTCTCAAGTTCGGTATTCAGTACAATTTGACTCTGTCGCTCGCGCAGTCCAAACAACAACACGATATCCAACTTGACATCTTCGTATTGGATCGTATGCGGGTTATCCGACCCATAGAGCTCGAAACTGAAACCTGTGACATTGGGATTCATTTTGAACAATTCCGGGATCTGCTGGTATTTACGGAGGATATACTGCCACATTGTTATGTAGCGACCCCGCAAAAACGGAAACAGGCGCACTTTAAACGTGATGTATGCCATCCCGTTGTTTCTATAACGGTACATAAAGATGTTCGTACCGTCGTATTTACGGAAACGATAAATCCGCTCTGCACTCGGAAACCGGTAATTATGTCCTAATCCGAAGGGGTAAGCAATTTTCGGTGTGCCAAAGATTTGAGGTTGGTCGGCGGATTCGCCATTGATCTTTTTTATTTTTACCGAACCGTAGGATTTGTCTCTACTGAAATTGATCTGCCCCTCAACGTGGTTTTGAGGATTAAACGGGTCTGTCGCGCTAAATTCAGAGTAATCCGAATCTAAAACTTGTTGCCCCCTTTTTATTTTATATTGAGCCATTGCTGTCCTCCAAGGGGTCCAGTGGGTTGTATATGTTAGAGTTGGTCTTCAATCCATTCATCGTCATGGGCAGGATTATAGATGAGACCTTCTCTGATGTCAAGACAGAGGTCCAAATTTTCCTCTCTTTAGTTTACATCTGTGCTTTCAAGCGTGCGAGTTCTGCTTGGAGTCGCTCGACTTCGGCTTCAGCCTTCTCTGCTCTGGTTTGCAGCCACTTCTGTGCCCGTGGATCGTAAATCGCGAGGCCATCTTCCGTTAGATGGAAGTTCATATCCAATATCTCCGAACGGGTCCCGCCATCACTGTCTGGAGCGATCTCAACATACGTCCCTGCAACAAGCCGAAACCCCATCAAGGGTGAGGGGAGGTACCTTCTATCCGGATCGTAGAGAAAATAGTCTGGGATATTCATACGTGCGTAGAGTGCCATCTTCTCATCTAAATCGTTCCGATAGGTCCTTTTACTGGAAAACTCCATGACGAAGTCTGGGGGTTTTCCCTCTTCCCACACCTTATAGGTGCGGCGGAACTTCTGTCCGAGCCCGAAAGCCACAAGAATATCGGGAGAAACAGCCGTACGCATCGGTCCCTCTATGTCATACATCATAATATTCCCAGAGATATAGACTTCTGGGTTCTGCGAAAAATAGGTTTCGATCATATCTTGTATACGCTTTATCCAATAAAGGTGAAGGTCCGTATCAGCCATAGGTTTACCATCCGATTCGGGGTAGAGATCTGTCGTTTCTGTGGGTGCGTAAGGCATATTGTGTTTGTTTGTAGAGGTATTCATCTGTGTTCTCCCTTGCCGGGGCGTGAGATGTTATTGAAATAGCAGCACCTGAATATACACAATAGTGTAGCAAAGAAAAACACCACTGTCAAATTTAATTTCACGGAACCTACCTCAGGGGCATTCACATGTAGATTTTTTGTGTTGGATTTTTCAAGGGTGTTAATACTTAATATATGTTATGCTTTTTAAAAAACCGCAGAAAAATTCGCTAGATTTCGCTAGATTTCGCTAGATTTCCTACCGGATCCTGAAAAAAGATGTCCAATCCAATAATTTCTTAAAATTGGATGGCTCTGGAACCTACCTTATTTTTATTTGATTACAAATGGAAAATAAGATACACTATTTTTACACCTTGCCTTGATATACCAATTACACAAATCGCGACCTAAAAGGAGATACACATTGGAAAAAATACGCGAACTGATTACCTTATTAGAATCCGGCATTGAAGACTATGACTCGCAAATGAAGGTCCTACAGTCGGAACGCCTGAAATATATTCGGCTCTCTATAACGGACGGGTTCGGCACAGAGGAAGGCGACTCTAAGGAGTCATGGCTGCTTCACCTCAAACAACTCGAAGATTCACTCGCACTTAGACGGCGGACCATACGACAGGCAGTTGTGGATACCGCAGAAGATTTTCAGAAAGAGGAAAATGCATGATATTGAGATTCGCGCCTCCAATTATAGTAAAATCAGAAAATATAGGCACACTCCCTGGTAGGTGCGGTTTGAAGGTACGCCCCCTACCGATGTCTAAAGGTAATTATAGATTCCACTACATAAAAAAATGTTTGATGTATACACTGCTATTAGTGTGGTGCTTCGCTGTATCGTCGGGGTGGACGCAAGAGACAGACAACACAGGAATTATTGAAACGGCAATCCGACACCAGAATTTAGGGTTGGCATACCTTGAGGAGTCACAGCCCTCAAAAGCAGTTGAGGCGTTTACTGCCCTTATTGAACTGCTTCCGGACGAAGCGATCGGTTACGGGAACCTCGCCGTCGCACACTTACGTCTACAACAGGCAGATGCCGCTGAAGAATGGGTGAAACGCGGTATCGCTGTCGCACCGATGGACAGCCAGTTACATTTCATCTTGTCCGAAGTCTACCAGCTGCAAAACGGAAAAACTGATTTAGCCATAGAAGCGATGAAGGAAGCCGTTCGGTTGGACCCCGATGAATTAGAATTCCGCTACAAACTGGTGCGTCACTATCTCGGTCAACGGAACGATCCTGAAGCACAACGGGAAGCCGTTCAACATCTGCAGGAACTCCACTCGCGATCACCGGTGAATGTTGTCGTTTTATTGAAGCTGACACAAGGTTTGATCGAACAAGAACAACTCGAAGCTGCGGCGGAACTTTGTCAGGAGTTGATGATCCTCTTAGGCGATACGGACACAGAAAAACTCCAATACCTCACACAAGGAATCACGGCGATAGCACAGACGGATTTAAGACTCGCCAGCCGAAATATCCGTATCTTTGAGAACTTACACCGCGCGAGTCCACGCTATCAACAAGGTATCGGCGAATTGGTAACCGACATCCTGGGGCATCCGATAGAGACATTCAGTGCAGGGTTTCGCGCGCGAATCATCGCTAAAGAGAGCCCACCGATTGATGTGGAATTTGTGGACGTTACGGAACAACTCGGCTTTGCAAATATGGAGAGTAGGCCTGTCGAAGCCGCCGACATTTCATTACTTGACTACGACGGCGACGGAAACTTTGACCTCTATACGACGATTAACTTTCTTTTAAAAGATACCGGTAGTACATTCGTCGCAGTTCCGCAGGTTCAGGCAATGTTAGGACAAGAATCGCAATTTCCACACATTGCTGCTTATGCAGATATCGACAAAAACGGTACGCAAGATTTCTTGCTACAAACCCTCAATGGGATAATACGCCTCCGTGTAGACGAGACTGAAAATTGGTCGGTGTCCCCTATCGTCCAGCATGAACAGATACAAGAAGAAATCGGTCTACTCTTTTCCGTTGATTATGACCACGACGGCGATCTGGATCTTTTTTCAGGACGAAATGACATCAGGATGTACCGAAATAACGGTGATGAGACGTTCACCGATGTCACAGAACAGACCTTTGTAAATCTCGCGCAACAATCTGCTCCTGCCCAAGCACTTTCTGCCGATTTCGATGACGATGGCGATATAGATATTTTTACGATACACCGCGAAGCAGGATGCACCCTCTACGATAACCTCCGTCAAGGGAAACTTCGCGCGGTCTCCGACGAGACAGGGGTCCCGCAGGATGTGCATTACACCGCAGCGGCTATCGGTGATTACGACAACGACAGAGACATGGATATCTTCCTATCAACAGCAGCGCGTATGCACCTCTACCTGAATAGAGGAGACGGAAGTTTTGTAGACGACCCACGCTTAGAGGCAGGCGTGCGTGATCTGTCTCCGTCACTGTTGAAAAATATAGACTACGATAACGACGGATTTCTTGACCTCTGGGTGAGTGGTGAAGATGGGATGTTCCTGTTCCGTAATGATGGTACTGGGCAGTTTATGGAACCGTATCCGCTCATAGAAACCGTTACACCAACAGAAGGGGCGATCCTCCACAACGCAATTGCCGGGACCGTAGGAGATTACGACAATGATGGCGATCTCGACCTGTTTTTTATTAATGCGAGAGGAGAGCTTCGGGCATTACAGAACAACGGCGGAAACCAAAATAACTGGATACAGGTCCGATTGGAGGGTATCACTACCGGAAATAATAAGGTTAATAGAGACGGCATCGGCTCGAAACTGGAGATGAAAGTCGGTGATCTGTATCAACTACAGTATGTATCCGAACAGGTCTCCCATTTTGGATTGGGCGCGTTTGACGCTGCAGATGTTGTGCGTGTTGTCTGGACGAACGGCGTGCCGCAGAACGTTATTGAACCACAGGCGAAACAACGGATTCTGGAGAAACAGATACTCAAAGGCTCCTGTCCGTTCCTATACGTCTATGACGGTGAGAAATACGAATTCGTTACCGATCTGCTCTGGCGCGCACCTTTGGGACTTGTCACTTCGATGGGATTCGTCGCACCTGATGAGACACGCGACTTCGTGAAAATTTCGGGGACACAGATACAACCTAAAGATGGAAAGTATTCCATTCAGATTACGGAAGAACTGTGGGAAACTGCTTATTTTGACGAGGTGAAACTAATCGCGGTAGACCACCCAGCAGGCACCGACATCTTCGTAAATGAGCAGTATGTTCCGCCCCCGTTTGCTGAATTTAAGGTTTACGGTGTGAAGAAAAAACTGCAACCCAAATCTGCGACGGATCACCGTGGTAAAGATGTATCTGATGCGTTGAAGGCTTATGATTACCACTACGCCGTTGAACACACACCCGGTCCTTACCAAGGGGTCGTTGAACCGCACGCCATTGTTCTCGATCTCGGTGATGTCCCGAATGACGCACCTGTGACGCTGTTTTTCACCGGATGGATCTTCCCGACGGATACGAGTATCAACGTCGCGCTATTCCAAAACCCCGAAATTAGTCCGAGTTTTCCGTCGGTTGCTGTGAAGGATACAACCGGAGCATGGAAGACCGTTATTGATATGATTGGAGTACCGGCTGGGAAAAATAAGACGATTGCTGTCGATCTAACGGGCAAATTTCTGTCAGATGACCGGCATGTTCGGATTGAAACCGATATGCAGATTTATTGGGATGCGGCGTTTTTCACTGTCGGTACACAAGACGTACCGATAGAGATGACGACGTTGAACCCGGATAGTGCGGATTTGCATTACCGAGGTTTCTCCGAGATGTATCGTCCGAATGCGCACGCACCGCACCTGTTCGATTATCAAAAAGTAACGACAGATGCGCAATGGCGCGATCTCTCAGGTTATTACACGCGCTACGGTGATGTTAATCCGCTATTGCAAGAAGTTGATGATATGTATGTGATTCTTAATGCTGGAGATGAAATCACGGTGGAATTTGATGCTTCACACTTGCCGCCCCTAAAACCTGGGTGGGTGCGCGATTTTATCCTCTATAGCGACGGATGGGACAAAGACGGCGACATCAATACGCTCACATCACAGACAGTTGAACCGCTTCCGTTTCACGGGATGTCTGCCTATCCGTATCCGGATACCGAGCATTATCCAGATAGTGAAGTACATCGCCAGTATCGGCTTGAATACAACACAAGGCGCGTGGAACACCGTCTACCACCTTTACATGATTAGGACTTACGCAGCCCCACTGCAGGCGGGGTTTCAAACCCCGCCTGCACTACGTTATACGTCCGTTATTATGGAAAATGCCTAAGTCCTGATGGGAACACGGTAAAGTAGGGTGCTTGTGCGGTTTTTATGATGCAGGCACGGTTTCATCTCTGATTCGACGTAATGGGACATACAGACAGAGCATCGCGATGACCAAGATACCTGCCAGAACGATGTACGGATAAGCATCTTTTGCGTAGAGCCAACCACCGAGTAAGGGTCCCAATATCCGTCCTAAGCTTAAAAATGCGTCCATAATACCGATAGCAGCACCTTGACCGATCCGCGTCTGCTTAGAAATCCACGATGTGTTTGTTGGACGGATCAACTGATTACCGATACCAGCAATGGCGAGATATAAGGTAAGCGAGGCAAAGGAGTAAGCTGTGAGCAATAGTGCCATGCCGAGCGCGTTGAGCAACATCCCTGTGAGAACAATGCGGCGTTCCCCAAATTTATTGATTAATGTGCCAAGTATCCCACCCTGCAGGGGTACGACAATCGCACCCATAACCATAAACATCCATCCCATCTCCCGCTCCCCATAGTTCCACCCTTTCTCAATGAACAGTGGGAAGGTCATCTCCAAGCCTGAGAAGCTGAACGTTGAGAAAAATGCGACAAGAAAGAGGGGCGTAAGCGGCGATTTCAAGGTCGTTTGACGAAACATTTCACGCGGAGAGACCCATTCGTGTCGGTCTTCGAGTGCCTCGTTTGTGAGACCTTTCTGGAGTGACTCTGGCAATAAAATAAGCGCGAAGAGAAAGGTGAGTAGCGACAGACCCCCCGCGACAAAGAACGGCATATTGTGGCTACCCATAATCCCGCCAATCGCGGGACCGAGGATGAAACCGAGTCCCATGGCTGCCCCCATTAATCCCATACCTCTGCCGCGTTCTTCTGCTGTTGTGATGTCCGCGACATAAGCCATAACACTCGGTAGGACTGCAGCCGAGGCGATACCGGCAGCACTGCGTGCAGTAAAAAGCCACAGGTAATCTTTGGCGAATCCAAAACCGATTAAGGCGGCGGCGTTACCGAGCAATCCGAGCAGAATTGCCGGTTTTCTGCCGTATTTGTCTGATAGTCTACCCCAGATCGGTGCAAATAACAGTTGCATCCCGGAATAGATAGACATCAATATCGCGATTTCGGTGGTGGTTGCCCCAATATCTTTGGCGTAATAGGCGAGGTTCGGAATGATGATGCCAAACCCAAGCATCACGAAAAATAGGGTTAAAAACAGCAGGAGAAGTTTTGATTTTTCCATCTAAAATGAACGCGGAAACCCGCGATAATGCGTCCGTACCTTTTCCGCTCCGAGTAGATTGTCCGTTATTGGTGAGATCTCGGAGCGATGCTATGAGTATAATATTGTTTATTATATCAGATTTGAGGGAAGTGTATCAACTTTAAAATGGGATTCACATCAGGATCATTTGGTTTTCTCTTTGGAAAAATTATTATGGAAATTTTCGCAGATTTTTGGTATTATAAAAACGGTATCATAACTCTTAATGCATTTAACGATTGAACTTATATATTGGAGGAAAGATGTCAACCGGATTTGTGCATCTACACAATCACAGCGAGTACAGCATGCTTGACGGCGCGTGTCGTATTGAAGATATGGTCAATTGGGCGGTTGAGAACAGTGTGCCTGCTGTCGCACTCACCGACCATGGAAACATGTTCGGCGCGTGGGAACTTTACGATAAAGCGAAAAAGGCGGGGGTCAACCCTATTGTCGGTTGTGAAGTGTATGTCGCACCCGGCGACCGGAGAAAACGCGGCAAGGAGCAGGGAGGTCCCTATCACCTGACGCTGCTCGCGGAGGATGCAACCGGTTACCAGAATCTCCTTAAGTTGGTATCGCTCGGATATACAGAAGGTTTCTATAGTAAACCGCGCATAGACATGGAAATCCTACGCGAACACCATCACGGCATCATCGCACTCACAGGATGTATCCAAGGACAGGTGCCGCAACTCCTCTGCTCAAGTCAACGAGAGGAAGGGGTCCAAAACTTCAAAACGCTCATGGAGATCATGGGAGAACGGAACCTATACGTTGAAGTCCAGAACCATTATATTGACAAGGAGCTTCAGGCGTATCCGATAATGGTAGAACTGGCGAAAGAGTTTAACCTTCCAATTGTCGGTACCAACGACTGCCACTACCTCCGAAAATCCGACCATAACATGCACGATGTCCTGCTGTGTATCCAGATGAAGAAAACTGTCAACGATCCACAGCGGATGCGGTTTGACAACCACTTCTACTTTAAAAACGTTGACGAGATGCGTGAGGCACTAAAAGACTTCCCACCGGAAGCCATCAGCAATACACTTGAGATAGCCAATCGGTGTAACCTTGAGCTCGATTACGGCGAGAGCGTGATGCCGAAATATGAAGTACCTGAGGGGTACACAAACGATAGTTATCTCAAGGAGTTGTGCTATCAAGGTTTGCGCGAAAAGTATGGCGATTTGTCCGATGAAATTCGGAAACGTCTCGACTACGAACTCGATATCATCAGCGAAACCGGCTACTCCGGTTATTTTCTCATTGTGTGGGATTACGTTCAATATGCTCTCAAACAGGGGTATCCACTTTCTGCCCGCGGCTCCGCTGCGAGTAGTCTCGTGCTTTACGCACTTGATGTGATTACTTTCAATCCGATGGATTACGACTGCCTCTTTGAACGGTTTTTAAACCTTGAACGTATCAGTCCACCGGATATTGATATTGACTTTGCCGATCGCGCCCGTGAACATGTTACTGAGTATCTCGTGAAAAAATATGGCGCAGACTCCGTCGGTAAAGTTGCCACCTTTGCAACGTTAGGTGCAAAAGCTGCTATCAAAGATGTCGGACGCGCACTTGAGATGCCGCTTGATAATGTCGAGAAATTGACGCAGTTGATTCCGACGAAACCTGGAACCACAATTGACGATGCCCTCGAACAGGTATCCGAATTCCAAGCGCTTGCCGAACGCCCCGAAAACCGAGAATTAATAGACCTCAGCAAAGCTGTAGAAGGTATGAAACGGCACGTCTCGTGTCACGCATCTGCCCTTGTTATTTCAAATGGACCTCTGACCGATTACGTCCCCCTCTTCAAAGATAAACACGACCAGGTTGCGACGCAGTTTGAGGGTAAGATCGTTGAGGATGTCGGTATCGTTAAATTTGATTCCCTCGGTGTTCGGAGTTTGACAGAAACTTACGACTGTCTTCAGATCATTAAGAAAACGAAGGGGGAGGAGATCAAGTTAGAAGATATTCCGTTTGATGACGAACAGACTTATGCATTGCTGAGTAAAGGGTTGATTGCTGGCTTATTCCAACTCGAAACTTCGCCGGGTATGTACCGCGTCGTTACACAGATGAAGCCGGATACCTTTGAGGAATTCTCTACGATACCGGCACTCTATCGTCCCGGACCTCTTGAAAGCGGTACGATGCAAGACTTCATTGATCGGAAGAATAAGTTGAAACCGGTGACGTATATCCATCCGTCACTTGAGGATGCGCTCAAAAACACCTACGGTGTCTGTGTTTATCAAGAACAGGTGATGCAGATTGCGCGGGATATGGCAGGCTTTACGCTTGGTGAAGCCGATATTCTCCGCTCCGCTATGGGAAAGAAGAACCCCGAATTGCTCAAAGCACAGCGCGAGAAATTCGTCGAGGGCGCAGTGAAAAAAGGCATCGCTAAACAGGAAGCAGAGGATGTATTTACGCAGTTGGAGCCTTTCGCAGGGTACGCTTTCAACAAGTCCCACACCGTTGCCTATTCTATGTTGGCTTATCGTATGGCATATCTGAAAACGCATTATCCGCACGAATTTATGGCGGCGATGATGACCGGCGAAGCAAGCAATTCAGAGAAAATTACGCGCTACCGATCCGAATGCAAAAAACTTGCTGACTTTCTGAATGAGAAAATTAATCTTTTACCACCAGATGTCAATAGCAGTCGGAGAGAATTCACAGTAGATGGTAATAATATCTGCTTCGGATTGGTTGCCGTAAAGGGTGTCGGCGACGGGGCAATAGATGCAATCATTGAAGCACGCGAGCAAGGCGGTTCGTTCACATCTTTACAAGATTTTTGTGAACGTGTAGACACCAAGCAGGTGAATAAGCGCGCGATTGAGAGCCTAATTATGAGCGGCGCTTTTGACGCACTTGACGGACACCGAGCACAGTACCTCGCGAGTTTAGATAGTGTCATGAAAGTTGCACAAAGTGCACAGGCAGATCGAGATCGCGGACAGATGAGTCTCTTTGGTGATGCCGAAGAAGCACCCGCTATGACGATAACACTTCCTGACGCACCGGAATTTGACCCGTTAGCGCGACTTATGCAGGAAAAAGAGCAACTCGGCTTCTATATTTCTGGGCACCCCCTTGAAGAATACAATGACATCATCGAAAACTACACGACCGCAAGCACCCAAACCTTGGCAGCACATCGTATGGATTCCGAGGTTTTCGTGGCAGGGATGATAACGGAAGTCAAGAATATTACCACGAAAAAAGGGGATGCTATGGCAGTCATTGCGTTCGAGGATCTGGAAGGCACAATAGAGGTCGTCGTTTTCCCTGACGCATACAAAAAAGCGTGTGAACTCATTGAGGGTAAGGCTGTTTGGATTCGTGGGAAAGTTAATATCAAACAGAACAGCAGAAGTCGGAGATCTGATGACGAGCCTCAGCAAGAAGAGCGCCAAATCCAAGCGGAACAGATCGTAGATATCGCGACTGTTAGCAAAGATCAGACGACTTCTCTTGAAGTGATAATCCCAGAATCTGATCTTGAGAACACCGAAAAATTAGAGGCACTCCAGAAGATAGCGCGAGCGAACAAAGGTGAACTGGACCTAATTTTACGACTCATGAGTCCTCGTTACGGTGAGGTTATCGCGAAGTGTGCACAGAAATATAGTGTCGCACACCAACCCGCGGTTATTGAGCAGGTCGAGAAATTGTTTGGTGAAAATTCTGTCAAACCGAGCAACCGCACCATACGCTCGAATAACAGAAACGCCTCACAGATAAGTTTTGTATAGAATTCGGCAGATACGCTTCGTCAACAACTCACTATTTCGTAAAGAAGGAGACTCACTTACTATGCAGTACCGGACACTCGGTAAAACAGGGCTCAGCGTGTCAGAAGTCGGATACGGCGGTGGTCGGGTCCGTCCAGAACACGACGCAGCATCGCTTGTCAAGATGCTGCACTACGCAATGGACTGCGGACTTAACTTTCTTGATACGGCTCCAAATTACGGCGGGGGTTATAGCGAAACCGTCATCGGTAAAGCAATCGCTGACCGCAGAGAATCCTGCATCGTCGCGACGAAGACGGAAGCGTACGATCCAGACGGTATCCGTGCAGATGTAGAAGGCAGCCTCCAACGCCTCGGCACTGACTACATCGATGTCTTGCAATTCCACGGTGGATGGTTCTATACCGAAGAAACAGATCAGATCCTGAATCAGGGTGGATTAGAGACGTATCTAAGACTCAAGGCGGATGGCACGGTTCGGTATATCGGATTTTCTGCCGACGGTCCCTCTGGCGGTGCGGAGCAACTCATTGCAACAGGGACGTTTGATATGATACAGACCCACTATAACTTGATGTATCAGAGCACCTGCGACGCTTTCGGTAGACGCGGCATTATCCCTGACGCAGTCGCGCAAGAGATGGGTATCGTGCTGATGCGTTCTACGACCAGCAACGCCTTCCAGAACCTTATGAAGCACTGTTTTCCGAATGAAATGGCGGACGTTGATATAGATAGCTTTCTGCTGAACTACTCGCTCTCAAATCCCATGGTAAATGTCGCGCTGATGAGTTTGCAAAGTATTGACGATGTGGATTGGACAAACGCCGTTTCGGACAATGTTGAGGCGAGATTAGATCTGCGCTCCATCCACGGGAGGTAATCATATTCAAACAGATACTTTACCCGCATGCTGCCTCGAAGACGCGTAGATGGTTCTCACCGAGCACCTTTCGTATATCGTCATCGGAATAACCGCGTTCGCTTAAACCTTCTGCTATTTTGATAAACTCACTGGCATCTTTAAGTAAATCGCCGCCGCCATCAAAGTCTGAACCGATACCGACATGGTTGATGCCGGCGATGTCAATGGCGTAAGCGATGTGGTTAAGCAACTGCGCCAACGGCGGCATTTTCTGCCAACCGTCTATGGTGAGAAACCCCGGAACGAAAGTGATGCCGACAACGCCCCCGTTAACCGATAAGGCTTTCAGTTGTTCATTACTTAAGTTCCGTGAGTGACGACACAAAGTCTTGCAATTGCTGTGGGACGCGATGACTGGACTGTCCGAGATCTCCAGAACATCCCAAAACCCACGCTCACTAATATGTGAAACATCCACCAACATTCCGAGCCGGTTCATCTCTTTGACTAACGCCATACCGAACCGTGTCAAGCCGCCGCCCATATCCTCTTCATCGTTCCCTGTTGATGCCCACGTGTTCAGGTTATGCGTCAAGCCGATGGATCGGACACCGAGCAAATAGAGCGAGCGTAAAATATTCAAGCTCCGTTCAACGGCTTCACTATTTTCGATAACGAGGATTGCTGCGAGTTTACCAGACGCTTTCGCTTCAAGGATATCACTCGCCTTGCGAGCGATGCATAAATCGTCAGCGTTTGCTATAACCTCTTCGTTAAACCAACCAAAAGCGTCCAATGCATAAGCGAGGTGGTTCTTCCAGGCACGCGTCACATCGACAGCAAAAAACGCAGCGTCGATTCCGCCTTGTCGCATCTTCGGGATGTTAAGTTGGATGCCAATCGCTTTCTCTTCAGGTGATACACGACCCCGGAGATAGGCGATAGTGCCAACAGGATCCATCGGGTTTTGAACATTTTCATCTGCGAGGCTCACGTTCCCGCGACGGATATGTGCCACGATAGCATCGTTGTGGGAATCAATCACGAGTGCCTGCTTATGCAGCTCTAAGACGCGCTCATCTGTTTGTCTCTCTGTGTTTTTCTGTTCCATAGTCCTCAAGTTTTAATCCATTATGGTTTGTATCGTTCGTTGCGCTATATCAGGTGTAACCCGCAGCGTCATCGCAACAGTGTACGGCAACTCATGTTGCGCGACGTAATCGGATAAATTGACAAGCGTTTCAGCAATTGTCTCGCGGTCAACAGCCGTCGGACGATAGTTAATCTGCAAACACTCCAACGCGTGACGGTACTGGCTCCACGGTTGTGATTGCAACGCAGCCATCAGTAAAATACCGAGTCCAACCAGTTCACCGTGTAAAACCTTTCCAATGCTTGCTTGTGGTAAATGATTTTCAATAGCATAGACAAAATGGTGTTCACTTCCTTCTTCCACGCGACTATGTCCGCATAGATTGCAGAGTTGTACCTCCATACAGAGTAAGTCGAGTAGAATTTTCAATCCTGTAGGTGTGCCGTTGCCAATCTCGTCTGCGTTTTCCAGGAGCGTTTGGAGAAGGGTCTGCCCTATGGCTATTGTCTGCGGTGTAACCTGTTGTCCAGGGGGATTTGCGCCCATCTCCTCCGCTTTTTGCCAATCCCAAAGTGCTGTTGCAATAGAGAGAACATCTGCTGCACCACTCGCTCGCATCCGAGCGGGTGCGTTGCCCAACATATCCATATCTACGATAACAGTGTCTGGTGTTTTCGTAGGAAGATAGCGGACACATCCATTTTCTCTAACACCTGTTGCATCCGTGAGAAAAGCGTCTGTTGACAGGATAGTCGGCAGTGCGATTAACGGCAACCGATTTGCCGATGCGACGTACTTAGCGGTATCAATTGCTAAACCGCCACCAATTCCGTAAACCACCTCACCTTTACACGTTTCGGCAAGCGTAGCCATAGCCGCCTCTGTGTTCCCTTCAACATAAATAAGTTGATGTGGATTTATACCCATATTTTTCACGACCTGCCATGCAGGTTCTGTTGTCAAAACGATTGCATCGTGCCGTGCTTTGATGTCGGCGACGGAACATCTTACAATACGCGGCAATCGTCCAATTTCTTTCTCATGGCAGTCATCTAACAACATCAGAGTCCTCATACCTTTGCGACATCCTCCGGTAATGGACGGTGTGTGTGGAAATCCGTCTCTAATGCAAAGTGATAACGCACCGTCCGATCCCACGGATTAATGCCGTAGTACCGAAAAAAATGATGCTTTGGAAGTGTTGACAATTTTTGTATGTCCATGTATATTATTCCAGCCGAATGTACCGAGCGTCGTCTATATGAAGTTGGAGACTTATTATGATGTGTTTTTTTCAGCGAATTTTGAAACCTAAACTTAATTTATATCGTTTTCTGATATAGTTAGCATTCCAAGAAAAGTGAGTGGTTCTCCTGAATGAAATTTGACACCTCCCAGAATATAGCGCGCGACAAGCCTTCTTATTTTTTTAACGACAAGCAGCTCGGACGATACAAAAAAATGCAATTTGCAGTCAAAACGGATACAGGTAAGATCCGCGATAGGAACGAGGACCTATACTATTTCGATGCGCAGCTCCAGTTGTTTGCGATCGCTGATGGTATGAGCGGACACGAACACGGTGATGTCGCGAGTCGCATTGCTCTTGAAGTTATTCAAGAGTGGGTAGAAACGGATGCATCTCCACAGATTGATTTGGGACCTATGAAAAGGCTTAACGTTCTACGCGATCTCGCGATGGAAGCGAATCAGCGGATCTATGCCTCTGTCAAGAGCCGAAATAAAGGTCGCAGAATGGGGACCACCCTCACAGCCGGTTTTATTACCTTTAGTTACCTCACCTACGTTCATGTGGGTGATAGCAGGCTCTATGTGCTACGCGATGAGAGACTGACACAGATAACAACAGACGACTCCATCGTTCAAGAAATGGTCGAAAAAGGTGAAATAACGCCTGAAGAGGGACGCGTCCATGAGAAACGGAACATCATCACACAGGCACTCGGCTTGAAATCGACCGTCACTGTTAGTGCGGATGCGTACCCACTTGTTCCCGGAGACATTGTCCTCGCTTGTACCGACGGTTTGCACGACCTAATTATTGACGATAACGAGATTGCTGACATTATATTGGCAGCTTCCGACCTCGAAGAAGCGTCTGAGAATCTCGTGAACAAAGCACTCGATTATGGTGGCACCGATAACGTTACTGCCTTGCTTGTTGCTGTTGACTAATCTACCTCCGCCTATTTCTCCGTCGCGAACTTATCAATTGTCCTCCCCGGATCGATACTCCCCGATACACACTACATATCCGACTCGCTCTCCGTCTGTTCTCCAAAGACCAAGGTACTATCTGGGTCTAATTCCTCTTCGAGTGCTTCTACATGTGCCGGCATTGTGAGTTCTGGCAGTTCAACCTGTTCGGCTTCAGCCCATAGGCGTTCAAGGTTGTAATACGCGCGTCTTTCCGAAAGAAAGATGTGGACGACAAAATCGACGTAGTCTAACAGTATCCAATCCGCCTTACGTTCACCCTCCTGATGCCACGGTTTCTGAGACCAGTTGTTTTCGAGCTCTTCAAGAACGGCTTGTGAAATACCTTCTACCTGAATATCGGATGTGCCGCTGAAGATAGCAAAAAAGTCTGTGAAACCGTCAAGTTCACGTAAATCGAGAATAACGCCATCTTGGGCGCGGCGACCTATTGCTGCCGAGGCTGCTGCTTTCACCATATCTAATGTATTCTTTTCTGTTCCCATTATAAAGTTCCTTTAAGTCTCAACATACGCCAACGTACTGTTGTAGGTATGAAGTGTATTTGGATGGATCATCACACCTTTTTTCAGGAGATGCTCAATTTTCGCATGAGCAACATGATGTACCGCGCGCCCTAAATCGGTGTATGCGAATTTCCGTACTAAATCGACTGCCTTATGGGTCCGTCCCGGTTCTGCAAAGTCTGCTATATATAAGATTTGTGAAATAACACCCATAGATGGATGCCCGGTTGTATGGTTCCGAACTGCTTCGAGTATCTCCAGCTCGGTTACCGCGAACTTCTCAACAGCCAATTGGACACCGACGAGTGGATGCAGAAGAGATGGATTCACCTTTTCAATCGGGTCCAAGCGGATTTCATAGGAGCGAACTGCGTCGTATAACTCTTTAGCGTTCATCCATTTCGCGCTGTCATGTAGAAGTGCAGCGAGACTTGTCTGCCAAGTGTCTGCTTTGTGCGTAGAAGCCAAATCGACCGCCATCTCCTGCACGGAGAGCACATGCTGCAGACGTTTCGGACTCAACTTATCTGAAAGATATTGCTGGATTTCAATCGACTTCGGGTGTGCCCGGATTTTTGTGAGTGTAGTGTCCATCGGGTTTTCGTCTATTTTCGTTAGTTTCTCTCATCGTCAATGTCAACGCTTAATTTTGCCAATTCTGCGAGGAGTTCCCGTTCGGTTTCAGACAAAATCGTGTCCGGTAACGCCGCACGAATAGCGTATTCCTCATTGATCCATTTTGAAAGGTCTGTCGCTTTGCACCGCGCGCTGCAGAACGGGAAATTTTTCGGTAGAGGGGTCCCTTCTTCCCATACAAAATCATAAATTGTTCCACATATACTGCATGTATGTTTCACGATTTTCATGTCCTCATTTTCGGATTTTGGCATCTCAATTCTTAAACGAGTTTTTTTCAATTATTGATACAACCGGTGCCGATGAATATAATTTTCCACAGTTTCTGGAACGAGATACCGAATTGAGAGACGGTTCCGAACACGTTCACGAATCGCTGTCGCAGATATATCCACACCGGTTACCGGGAAGGTCGTGACCCGTTTTCGGACTTCCAGCGGTACTCGGTTTAGCGCGTAATTCGGACGTGTTGTCGCGATCATAATACACCGTGCTAAGACCTCATCGAAATCCCTCCAGACTTTATACTCGATGAGTGAATCCGCCCCTATGATCCATGCCAGTTCGGTTGTTTCTCCATAAAGTTTCTGCAATGCTTTTAGCGTCTCAGCGGTATAAGACGGTCCAGCACGCTCCAATTCTATCCGAGATACCTCAAAATATGGATTCCCGGTAATCGCTGAGAGTGCCATCTGATACCGATGTTCCGGTTCAATAATATCGGTATCCGCGACTTTATGTGGCGGTCTGGCGGAAGGGATAAACAATATTTTATCGTAACCTAATCCGACGCGGACCTGTTCAGCACTCAGGAGGTGTGCGTAGTGGATCGGGTTGAATGTTCCGCCCATCACAGCAATTCTTTGGGTTGTTTGTAGCATCAGAATTTCGGAGTGTCCCGTGGATGCAAACTTGATAGTGAAACCTCGTGTCCGCCCGTGCAGTTTAAAGTATACGGGTTTACACGAGAAAAGTCAACAGAAAAATCGGGATATGCTAACGTCCGTGGACGCGTGTCTTGTAGTCGTCATAGCTTCGCTCTATCTGCTTCGCTGATTCTTCGGAACCGAGAAAATGTGAACCTGTCAACACGACAGGCGGTTTCCCGCGTTCTGTCAGCAGTTCGGCAACACGGCATTTAATCGCATTGACAATCGACAGTGTACCGATGCTGGACGTAGGTCCTACAGGATATGCCAAATTCGGGATGTCTACGACGGCATCACCCGGCGGATTACAGTTGTCAATTGTTAAGTCAGCGATCTCAAAAAGCCGTTTGCCAGAATTGTGTTTTGAGGAAGATGAACGACTGTGTGCGATGGAACTGACTGCGATGACGGGCAGTCCTTGCGCTTTCGCACCCATTGCCATCTCTATAGGCAGGATGTTGGTCCCGGAATTAGAGAATACAATCATACAGTCATGGGAACCGAAGGTGAAATTACGTAAAATAACTTCTGCGTACCCTGAGATGTTTTCCAAAAAAAGTGCCTGCCGCTGTCCATTACAACCGACAACTTGATTGTGATATGTGACCGCTAATTCCACGATCGGAAAGAAACCGGGGAAACTTCCGTAACGCGGAAACATCTCTTCAACTGGCATTCGGGAATGCCCGGAGCCGAATAGATAAACGAGACCGTCTTCCGCTATCGTCTCGGCGCAAATATCGGAGGCTTGCGCAATCGCATCGGTTTGTGTCGCTTCGATCTGTTTCAGAATGTCTTGTGCTGTCCGTAGGTAACGTAAATAGGAAGTGCTCATAATAATGTTGTTTTCTGTTCTAACCTCAGTCGCTTGATTGCTGAAATTATAAAGCTTAACTTGTTTGTCTATCTTGCCAAAATATCAATACCTATTCTATCATATTTTTGACATATTCGCAATGCATTTCATTGAATGGGCAGGGCCATTTAGTTCTCGGTTCCAATCTTGATTTTGGTTGACATAAGTTAACGTTTGGACACAATATCGCGAGCACAGCTCGCTCCTACAGAAGAGGTATATTCACAAAGATAAAGTGAATATTTAAAACTAAATGGCCCTGTTGAATGGGTGTGTAAATATTTTGGCAGCATTCCGCTATAGAGAGGGTTTTACACCGATAAATTCTGCGGCAACACACATAGCACTCCGCTGGAGTGCGGGACTTTGGCATCCCGGTTTCTATAGACATACCATGCCGCTGGCGTGAAGAAGTCTTTGTCTGTAAACGGAGCTCTTTGCTCCAGCGGAGCAATATGTCTATAGAAAAAGAAGTGCCCTCTCTTGCACTCCAGCGGAGTGCTATGTCAACAAACCTGTCCTATCCAAAAAAATGATCCTGTGACAAAAATTTTACACACCCAGAAAAAGTTGAGATCAGAAGATCGCTTCTATAGTAGGTATCGCTGAGTTTAAACATTTTTGCTATAGGAGAACTGAACGTCTCTATCTCTAAAACATTTTCCTGTGGATTTTAAAGTCTGGAATCTGCTATAATTTCTTGTAGTTTCGGTTTGAAACCGAACCTACCGAGGTTTAAAAGTAATTACGGATTCCGCTACAAAAAGAAAAGGATATTGTCTGTAAATGAAGCACATAAAGATTCCGGGAGTTAGTAAAGATATCTCGCAGTTAATTTTAGGCACTATGTTGCTTTCACCTGTAAAATTCGATGATAGCACTAAGATGCTCGACACATTTTTCGAGGCGGGTGGAAATGCTCTCGACACTGCACACATCTACGGTGGCGGTGATAGTGAGATGTTAATCGGTCTCTGGATGCGACACCGTGGAAATCGGAACGAGGTGTACCTGATTGATAAAGGCGGACACCCACAAGGTAGCGTGCCACGCCCACGGCTTTCCCCTGAAGAACTAAAAGCCGATCTTGATGAAAGCATGATACGACTTCGTACCGACTATATTGACCTCTATATGCTCCATCGCGATGACCCTATAATTCCGGTCAGCACTATTATTGATTACCTGAACACGGAAATTGGTGCAGGACGTATCAAAGCCATCGGTGCGTCTAACTGGCAACCGCAGCGTATTATTGAGGCGAACACGTATGCTGAGGAAAACGGATTGGCAGGGTTTGTCTCTTGCAGCAACAATATTAGTCTCGCTGTGCCGATGGAACCCATGTGGGGTGGCTGTGTCTGTGTGGACGATGCCGCACGCGCATGGCATAAAGAGAGCCAATTTCCGTTGATGCCGTGGTCATCTCAAGCACGCGGTTTCTTTAGCGGTGCCTTTACACAGGAAAACCGTGAAAACAGAGATATGGTGCGTGTCTATTACAATGATGAAAACTTTGAAAGACTTGAACGCGCCAAGCAGTTAGGCGAGAAATATGGATATTCCGCGATTCAGGTCTCCCTCGCATATTGCTTGAATATTCCGTTCCCAGTGTTCCCAGTTATCGGACCTGTAACTTTAGACGAATTGGATTCCTCCCTCGGTGCGAGGACGCTTGAACTCTCCAAGGATGAGGTGGCTTGGCTCAACTTAGAAACGGACGGTAACCCGCTATGAGACTTAAAATCCTTTTTCTTCTGCTCTGCTTTCAGTTTATCTTTCTGCCCCTCGGTTTTGCCCAAATGAGCTGAGGTGCCTGAAGCAATCCCGCGATTCCACGCGGCGGGATCAGTGAAGTCAGTTTGACTTCAGGAGAAATACCTAAATTTCAGAGCACTTTTAGTATGATGCGCTGGTTTGACGCACAAGGCGGACACTTAGAGACACAAGGGATTTCGCCAGAAGGGAACGTGATAGATGTCCCCTTGCACCGACATTACGTTAACTTGAACATCTTTCGGATTGATGTCGAGTTGAGGTATCAACTCACTTCCGAATGGGTACTGGAAGCCAATATACCCTACGAGACCAAAACCCAAGAGGCGACCCTTGAAGAGATTGATCCGGTCACGCCCGCGGAGTGGGAGGCGATTATACGGAGTCGCGACAATCACCATCGCAATGAGACTTACATCGGATTTGCCGATGCGGATCTATTCTTAGGCTATCAGACGCAAGGATTCCTTAGAGAGAACGATTTTTTCAAGGCGCGCGTTGGAACAACGATGCCGTTGGGTAAAACCGAAGAGGACCCTTGGAAACTCGGTGATGCCGGACTTGAGCATCTCCATATCCAATTCGGTACCGGTACGTTCAATCCGCTTGCTGACGTGTATTATAGTCTGCCCATCTACAAAGGGCTAAACGCGAGTGCCAGTCTCCGTGGTAAATTGCCGTTCTATGAAAATAGCAAGACCTATCGCGGATCCAGAGAGGTTAGTTATACAGCGGGTTTAAGTTATCGGGTCAGTGATTGGCTTACATTCCAAGCTGGATACCTCGGTTTTTATCAATCTTACGCGCAATGGTCAGGCGAACGCGATATCAATACCGGACTCCGGTTCAGCATGGCATCTTTTGGAGCATCCGTCTTAACGCCTTATGAGCTCCCTTTGTCTCTATCCGTCATGCTCCCTTTGCACCAAGAGACACTCTATGACGATACCGACTCCTTATTGGATGGTCTATACGAGGAGAGCGACGCGTTTGAATTCGGACCTTTGATATCTTTAACAGTTCTGTATGGGTTTTAGGACACCCTTTTCGTTATCAAAAAACGATGAAACTCTCAAAACACGCCTCAACAACACAAGGAATTAAGTTTATGACCCAGTATGCGCTCAGATATTGCATAGCGATAGTGGCAGTCGCTTTTTTAGTGAGTTGTGGTGTGCCGAATAATCCGTATCCGAAGTCCGAACGTAACGAGGAAATCTACTACAGTACGTTTGACGAAGAGCCTAAACACTTTGATCCAGCGATCTCCTACAGTTCGGATGAATATAGGTTTATTCAACAGATTTATGAGCCACCTTTGCGATACCACTACTTGAAGCGACCGTATACATTGGTTCCATTAACAGCGGAAGCGATCCCGCAACCGCGTTATTACGACGCTCGCGGAAGGCAGCTGCTATCAGACGCGCCAGCAGCGTCTGTGGCGCGTGCTGTGTATGAAATTCGGATACGTCCAGGTATCATGTATCAACCGCACCCGTGCTTTGCCAAAACTGAAAGCGGTGCATTGCGATACCACAACTTAGAAAAAGCCGATGTGTCTGGGTTTGCCGAGATCAAGGATTTTCCGATGACGGGGACGCGTGAACTCATCGCCGATGATTACGTCCACCAGATTAAACGGATGGCTGATCCGCGTCTCTCCTGCCCGATTCTCAGTACGTTGACGGATTATATTCTCGGTATGGAGGCGTATTCAGCTGCGGTTGCGGATGGCCAAACCGACGCTCCGTTTTTGGGTGTAGAAGTCGTGGACCGGTATACCTATAGGGTTATTCTCAAAGCGAAATATCCGCAATTTGTTTATTGGTTAGCAATGCCGTTCTTTTCACCGATGCCTAAAGAGGCAATCGATTTTTACAATCAATCCGTTATGAAAGAGCGGAACATCACAATTGATCGGTTTCCCGTTGGGACAGGTGCCTATCGTATAGAGACACTCCTTTCATACAAAGAGATCGTTCTCGTCAAGAACGAGAATTTTCGGGTGGAACGCTATCCGTCAAGTGGTGAATTGGGAGATAGGGAAGCCGGACTTCTGGACGACGCGTGGGAGATCGTCCCGTTTATACCGAAGGTCGTTTACAAATTAGAAAAGGAATATATTCCGCGATGGAATAAGTTCTTGCAAGGGTATTACGATAATTCGGGTATCTCATCGGATACGTTTGATAGTGCAATCGCTTTTGGCGAAACGGGGGATCCGAGCACAAGTGAGGAATTGAAAGCGAAACATATCGTCTTGCGCACCAGCGTGGAGCCGACGACTATTTATCTCGCTTTCAATATGTTAGATGATACCGTTGGCGGGTACACACCCGAAAAACGGAAACTCCGTCAGGCGATTTCGATTGCTTTGGATTACGAAGAATTTATTGAGATTTTCCGCAACGGACGTGGGGTTGTATCACACAGTCCGCTTCCACCCGGTATATTTGGTTATGAAGCGGGTGAACCCGGAATTAACCCTTATCTTTATAACTGGGATACAAGCGCGAATCGTCCGGTTCGTAAATCCATTGAAGAGGCACGTCAGCTGCTCGCTGAAGCCGGTTACCCGGGCGGACAAGATCATAATGGAAATCCGCTTATTGTCTCTTTTGACAATACATGGACTTCGGCGGGTGCCACGTCCCAATTGACATGGATGCGAAATAAATTAGAGCAGATCGGTATCACGATGGAGAGCCGAACCACAGATTACAATCGGTTTCGCGACAAAGTGAAAAACGGGAACTTCCAGATCATCTATTGGGGATGGCATGCCGACTACCCCGACGCGGAAAATTTCTTGTTCCTCCTCTACGGTCCGAATAGTAAAACCTTACACGATGGCGAAAACGCTGCGAACTACGACAATCCTGAATACAATCGCCTCTTTGAAGAGATGAAAAATATGGAGAACTCACCCGAACGGTTAGCACGTATCCGTGAGATGAACCGACTGTTACAGCGTGACGCACCTTGGGTCTTCGTTTATCACCCTGTCAATTTTGGGCTGTCGCACCAGTGGCTGAAGAACAGCAAACCGAGCTCTTTAGGCGGCGGCAACTTCAAGTATCTTCGCATTGATGCTGACCAGCGTTCAAAGAGCCGTCAAGCGTGGAATAAACCTATCGTCTGGCCCCTTTGGCTGTGTCTCGGACTGCTAATTTTAGGGACGATTCCCGCTGCGATCACAATTTGGAAACGAGAAAGAGGGACACAATAGACAGAAATGGTTACCTATATCGTCCGCCGAATTCTCTACGCGATCCCTATCCTGATAGGCGTGAACCTCATCGTCTTTTTCCTCTTTTTTGTCGTTAACTCGCCTGACCAGATGGCACGGAAGATCCTCGGTGAAAAGAATATTACACAAGAAGATGTTGACAATTGGAAAAAACAGAACGGATACCACTTACCGCTCTTTTTCAATACTGAAGCATCTGGCGGTGGGCATTTTACGGAGACGATCTTCTTTCAGAAAGCAGCGAAACTTTTCGTCTTTGATTTCGGGACATCTGATACAAATAATATTGACATAACGGCGCAGATTTCGCAACGAATGTGGGCAAGTCTCGCGATCGCTTTGCCGACGTTTATACTCGGACTTCTGGTGAATATTACCATTTCAATGATCGTGGCTTACTATCGGGCAACTTACGTCGATTTTTGGAGCACAATCGTTGCGGTGACTGTTATGTCCGTCTCCGCTCTCTTTTATATCATTGGTGGGCAGTGGTTGTTTGGAAAAATGTTGCGTCTGTTTCCGATCTCAGGTTATGATTCCGGAGTAAACATGTTAAAATTCGTAATCCTACCGGTGGTTATCGGTATCATCAGTGGCATCGGTAGCGGTATCCGTTTCTATCGGACGATATTCCTTGAGGAGGTAAACCGGGATTATGTGCGGACGGCACGTGCGAAAGGCGTAAGCGAAGCCGGCGTTCTCTTTAAACACGCACTCAAGAACGCAATGATCCCGATCTTGACGAATGTTGTATTGGCAATCCCGTTACTCTTTCTCGGCAGCTTGGTGATGGAGGCGTTTTTCGCCATTCCGGGGTTAGGGAGTTTCACCATCGAAGCAATTCAGGCACAAGATTTCGCCATTGTGCGGAGCATGGTCTACCTCGGTTCTGTTCTGTATATTGTCGGTCTGTTGTTAACCGATATTAGTTATACTCTCGTCGATCCGCGCATCCGGTTCGGATAAGAAAGCAAAAATATGATTTCAGAAAATAGAAGTTATCAAATTATGCAAGGCGTGATGAGTCTCCTGTTGGGATGTATTAGTGTCATCTTATTGGTAATGCTACGGCATTCAGGCCATTCGAGTATCATCCTGATCTGTTTTCTTGCTGTAGGGATCACCCTAATTTTTTCTGGGGACTACCTCCTCAACCCGTTCAAGCTGCCGGTCACGCCGCTGAAGCAGGAATTCGCGAGTGATATTGGTCTCATCGCTTACGGTGTCCTCTATTTTAGCATTGCGATGTCGAATTTACTACAGCCGCGGTGGTTCGCAATTGGTCTGCCAGTCTTTTTACAACCGATTTGGGTGCGGCGCGGCTTAGCAGGCATCGGGATCGTCCTAATGGCAGCAGGAATTTACGGCATCTACCATCTATGTGCCCTTCAATTATCGGAGGAACCATTGGAATAAGAGACGCCCTGAACGTTTCGTCTGTGAAATCTGCCCTCAAGGAACCGATCATTTCGCGATAATTACAGCATAGCGGAGCGGTGTCTCACCGATGTTGCGTATCCCGTGCAACACTTGACAATCGACATGGACGGCTTCGTTGTCGCTGACATGGTGCTTCTCTTCACCAAACAGAACTTCCCCTTCCCCAGAAAACACGTAAAAAATTTCCTGTCCGTCGTGTGTGTGCGGCGGGTGTGCGCGTTGTCCTGGACCGACTTCCGAGATGTGAAGATGGAGTTGCTCTCTATCTGCCCCTGCTTGAAAGATAAAGCGATCAATGCCTTTAATATCGTTTCTAATCTCTTTTTCCATAAGAATATCTCCTTTTGATATTGCTTGCGAAACAGTATTGCGCTAACAATTTAGGTATTATAGTAAATTTTGTATTTACTTATACATTCTTTGTCGCGAACTAACCCCCCTATAAGAAACACCCCATCAAAAACACCCCCCTTATCAGGGGGAATTTGGGATGTTGTACATGTATAAATATTTTTAGAATTCACTATAATGTAGCATCTACTTCAAGAATTGTCAATCTGCAAATCAGAGGGATAGAATTTGCTTTTTACCTTAAAATATCGTATAGTGTGTGGTTATATAGGTTTAATTATTTAAAACTTGACGAATAGTCAAAATTGACCTATGATAACCCAAGTTCCCATTTGTAAATCCATAGGATTCTCGATAGAATGTTTTATCGAAAAACAAATGGAGAACTGAATGACACTACTATCGAATTGCAGTATCATTGATTGAGAATTAAGATTTTGCTATACTGCTTTCCGTTAGAGTTTGCAAATTACCGTCCTCAGTCAAGTAAAATTTATCGGATTGTTCAATTTTAAACTTAAGGCGGAATTTTTATGAATACGAAGAATTTAGTCGCCGAATTTATCGGTACTTTCGCGCTAATTTTTATCGGAGCAGGTGCTTTGGCGATCGGTTCAGCGAACTTATTAGGGGTTGCACTCGCTCACGGTTTAGTCATTGTGGTGTTTATCTATGCTTATGGGCACCTCTCTGGTACACATATTAATCCGGCTGTGACGCTCGGCTTGCTGATAGCAGGCGAGATTGAATTCGTGACAGCACTCGGGTACTGGATTGTACAATTCCTTGGCGGAATTCTCGGTGCGGTTCTACTTAATGTTTTACTGCCAGAGCCAGGCGATCTGGGTGTAACAATTTTGGCTGAAGGTGTTACACCTGTTCAAGGACTTGTTATCGAAATCGTGCTCACCTTTTTCCTTGTCAATACTATTTTCAACACCGCTGTGAGTGGGAAAGCGGGGAACTTCGCTGGACTTGCTATTGGGCTCACATTGGTACTTGCTATTCTAATGGGGGGTCCCTTGACGCGGGCTTCTCTCAACCCCGCTCGGACATTGGGACCCGCTATCGTCAGTGGAAATTATGCGGATCTCTGGCTCTATTTCGTGGGACCGTTCGTCGGGGCAATCCTCGCCGCGCTTCTCTACATCGGTGTGTTGAAAGAGAAAGAAGAAGCATAGTCCACTTATTACAACCAAAACAAAAAAGGCTGGCACATTCACGCGCCGGCCTTTTCCCATAGAATACACACTGCAGGGTTTTTGCAAACGCTAAAATCCAAGGCAAAGAAAGTGTTTCTTCAGGGTTTGAAACTGTGCTATAAAACCTCTGCAGGCGGGGTTTGAAACCCCGCCTGCACAGAGACTCGTTTAAAGATTCCGTCTTAAGATGTCGTTGTAATCGGGACTTCAGTCGGTTTTGCGACTTCCGGTTTCGGAATGGACAGCGTCAACACACCGTCAGTATAATCTGCCTTGATGTCGTCTGCCGTTACATCTGGTGGGAGTGTAAATCTCCGTTGGAAACTTCCATACCGGCGTTCAACGCGACGGTAGTTTTGCGTATCTTCACTGTTTTCCTGCCGTTTTTCGCCGCTGAGGGTCAAGAAATTATCTTTGATGGAGACAGAGAGATCATCCTTTGCGACTCCGGGGAGTTCAGCGCGAACTTCAAAACCGTTGTCTGTTTCGGAAATATCGACCGAGGGTGCCCAACTATACGCACTTGCATCGGTTTTTGCACGCAGCGGTGCGAAGAAGGGGCTGTAAAACTTAAATGGGTTTCTTGTCGATTTGCGTAAGGTCAAATAAGTCATTTTTCTTCTCCTTTGGTGTGTAAGTATAGTTATGTTATTGGTGGTATGCCCCGTGTATCTGTTATTCAGTGGACGGGGCATATCCGAATCGTTAGGTTATGCGTTTGTCGTGATCGAGATTTCGGTCGGTTTTGCGACTTCTGCCTTCGGGATTTCAAGCGTCAAAACGCCATCTATGAATTTTGCCTTGATCCCGTCGGTTTCAATGTGTCTCGGTAAGGTAAAACTCCGCTGGAAGCTGCCGTATCGTCTTTCAACGCGGTGATAGTTTTTACCTTCGGTTTCTGCTTCTTGATGTTTCTCGCCTTTAATAGTCAGAAGGTTATCGGTTACAGAAATATTGACATCACTTTCTGAAACCCCCGGGAGTTCAGCATAAATTTCAAACCCGTTTTCCGTTTCACAAATATCTGCCATGGGAATCCAAGGGGTATCATCCATATCCGTGCCGTTGTCAGTTGATCCCAAGAGGTCTCCAAAAACTCGTCCCATTTCGTTGTGGAGTCCGAACAGATTTCTCATCGGTCTGCGTGTCGTTAGATAATTCATTTTTTTCTCCTTTTGAATTTTGTTTGTGTAAATGTTAGTGCAAGTTCCGTGCCAATCTTTTCTGAAGCAACTTCAAGATGTTGCCTCTGCTTGTATATAAGCAAATTGCGTGCCAAATAAACTTTCATAGGTTGGCTAACCGAAATGGGATGGTTCAACCGTTCGTGGGTATACCGTATAAACAGTGTTCGTAAGGTGCAGGGATATTGGCTAATGGCGGCTGAGATCTGTTGAGGCACTGTTTATATAGAATTCGCGAAGATACAGGTAGAAAAACAGATTCGCCAAATTGGCACGACCCTTGCCACTGTGGCACTTCGGGTAGGTCAAAATGGCTTTAGATCGTCAACGAGAATTTGAGTGTCTTCTTATGCAACATATATGATTTTTATATCGCGCTTACCCTATTCAAATATCCGCTTTTTTTTGACATCTCTTTTTAAAGATGTTATAATTTTTTATTACCGCGGGACAGCGTATTTAAAGGTTTTCTAAAGTCTTGCAGTCTCGCGACTTTTTAGATAAATCCCTATTAAGAATTCGTTGTAATAAAGGAGTATTGTATGAAAAAAATCTCACAATCGTCTCTCTATTTATTGACGATGTTTGTATCTGTTATATGGTTCCTTCCTCTTTTTGAAACCTCCGAAGCGATAGAAGAAACAACGCAAACGGAAAACATAGATAACAAAAACAGCTCTGAGACTTCCACTGATGTAGTTCAACTCGAAAAAATTTTGGTTACCGGTGACCGCGCCTATTCGACAGCGTCTTCAAAATCTATCCGAGAGTTTGATTTGAACATTCGTCCGATGAAAACGGCGCAAGATATGCTACAACTGGCACCGGGCCTTGTTGTCACACAACATGCTGGTGGCGGCAAAGCTGAACAGATTTTCCTACGTGGATTCGATGCCGATCACGGCACGGATGTCGCTATTTCAACTGATGGTATCCCTGTGAATATGGTTTCACACGGACACGGTCAAGGATATGCTGATCTCCACTATGTTATACCTGAATTAGTGGAGTCAATTGACCTGTTCAAAGGTCCCTATTTTGCCAGACACGGTAATTTATCGACTGCCGGTTCTGTCCTGTTTCGGACAAAAGATTATATTGACGCGAACATCGTGAAAATCGAAGGTGGCGAGTTTAATACACAAAAGGTTACTGGGTTGTTTCAGGTGCCAGGTGGCAGTGAGCAGCAAAATACTTATTTTGGGGCACAGTTTTATAACACGGATGGCTCTGTTGAAAGTGATCAGAATTTCCAAAGATCCAACCTGTTTGGAAAATTCCATACATACTTAAATGAAACGAACAAACTTGCCTTCTCGGTGAGTTCTTTTAGTTCCGCATGGGATGCTTCCGGGCAGATTCCGCAACGCGCCGTTGACAGTGGGCTGATTACCCGATACGGAACAATTGACGATCTTGAAGGCGGACAAACCGGTAGACAGAATCTCAATCTGGTTTACACTGCGACGGGTGAAAACAACAGCCGATTTTTGGTGCAGCCTTATTTTACTCGCTATAACTTTAAACTGTTCTCGAACTTTACCTTCTTCCTGGACGATCCAGAAAACGGGGACATGATTGAGCAAACGGATGACCGCACCATTCTTGGGTTGAACACCGAATATGAATTCGAGCAATTGATCTATTCAATGCAGTCAACGACTACATTCGGTGGCGGATTTCGCTCCGACGATATCGCTGTCAGCCTTTGGCACAGTCCAAATCGCAGACGTCTAACAGAAAAAGTAAATTCGGGTATTATTGAACGAAATCTGTTTCTCTGGGTGCAGGAAGAATTAATTATTAATTCGCAACTCCGATTGCAACTCGGTCTGCGCGGTGATTACTTCACCTTTAACGTCGAAGACCATCTTGACACGCTTTCTGACGCAACAACAAATTTGCCGCACGCTTCGGGATATGCGCAGGAAGCAATGCTCAATCCTAAATTCAACCTTGTTTATAGTCCACTTCATTTGACCGATGTTTTCTTGAATTTCGGCACCGGGTTCCATTCCAATGATGCCCGTGATGTGGTGATCGAACGAACTATTTCCGATTTAGCACGAACATTTAGGCACCAAGGGTTAAATGCTACACAAATTAACGAACGCCTCACGCAGTTAAATTTTGACCCAGCGCAGTCTGGCATTCGTACGTTACCGCGCGCGATCGGTGCTGAAATTGGCGCACGGCAGCAATTCTGGAACCGATTCAATATCGGAATTGCTGGGTGGCTGCTGGATTTAGACGAGGAACTGGTTTTTGTCGGTGATGCAGGTGAGACCGAAATCAGTGGTAAATCTCGCCGGATCGGCATTGACATTGAAGCACGCGCCCAGATACTTTCGTGGTTATGGGCGGATACAGATGTGAACCTTTCGAGCGGTAAATTTGTTGATGAACCCTCTGATGCTAACGAGATCCCACTTGCGCCGCGTATGACTTCAACAGGCGGCTTGACGGCTATCCATCCCTCTGGATTAAGTGCCAATTTGCGTTATCGTTATATCGGTGACCGACCTGCCAACGAGGATAATAGTGTAACAGCAGAAGGACACACGCTCGTGAATCTCGGACTTTCCTACGCATTTGGTCCATTCAAGTATTTCGCAACCGTTGAAAATCTCTTTGATGTTGATTGGAACGAAGCACAGTTCGACACCGAATCTCGCCTATTCGGCGAAGGGGAACCGGTATCAGAGATTCACTTTACGCCGGGGAATCCGAGAAACATACAGGCTGGCATCAGTTATCAATTCTAACCCTCTCGTTCTCTATGAAGAGACAATAAATTTCGGATGTCTTAAGGCGAAGAGGTGCCTTCTTGAAGGCGAGCGCGGATTCCAGCGATAAGCGTCTGTAAGGCAACCGGGTTTTCATCTTGAAATGGAATAACGAGGTCCGCGTACTGTTTGCAAGGTTCGGTATAGACGGGGAAGTTCGGTAAGACATCACGTCGGTACCAGTTGATCGCCCACTCCAGATCGCCGCCGCGTTGGGCAACATCACGGAGCATCCGTCGTAGTACCCTCTCATGGGCATCGACATCGAGGAACAGTTTGATGTCCATCAAATCACGGAGGTCTTCACTCCAGAAGATGAGGTGTCCTTCCACAATGAGGACATCGCTGGGTTGGACACTCGTCTTTTCGTCGCCGCGTTGGGCGCCACGGGTGCCGGGAGTCGGAACATGAATGGCGTTTCGCGAACGTAGTTTCTTGATGTCTGTGATGAGGGAATCCCACAGAACAGCATCAGGATGATTCGCAGTAATCACACGTTCGCGCTCTGCTTCTGAGTATTCTGACCAATCTCGGAAATAGGAATCTTGATTGAGTACAACAGGTGACAAATCTGAGAGTTCTTCCGCCAATGCTTTAGCAAATGTCGTTTTCCCTGAAGCGGAACCCCCCATAATCCCGACAGTGATAGGGGTGAAATGTTTATCTTCTTGCATGGGTTCTCCGTCTATATTCTGTCGTCGAATTTAGGTTTTGTATATTAGCATACTTCGATTTGCGTGTCAAATCTATTTTAGATGTCTGGGGCGCGACAGGCTGATTGCTGACAACTGACTGCTGATGGCTTATAAAAAAAGAAATTTGACTTGTATAAAAAAATGTGTTATCATATATTAAATTTGGGTACAGACAACAACGTGTAAACGTTTTTTTCCAAATAACGTCTTAATAGCATAAGTTGCTTTCGAGACGTGTGGGTAAGTTTCTTACGGATCTAATTTTGAGAGTTTAATGATGCAAACGCTTGAACGCAATACCATCACAACACAAATAACCGGTGTAGAGACCGTCTGCAATTTCTCTCTCTACGTATGGCATCTTTTTGCGCAGCTTGCAAGCAAAAACTTGCTATTGAAAAGCACGCAGCTTCCAAGCAGCAGTTTGCTGTTAAAAGGTGTGTTTGTGTATTATCTTTACCTGTACTTATATGTGTACGGCAACGATAGGTGGTGAAAATTCAAAGGCGATGCCTCAGCGTGTATGACGAACTGACCTCATAATCACCACCCAGCGTTGAAAATAGTTTCGATGTTGGGTAATTTTTTTTAACCGAGTTTGATTTGGGATAGATAGATTTTTTTTGGTGTAGCTTGCAAACCGAAAACTTGCTATGAAAAAGGCGGTGTGGCTTGCAACACCGGGGTCCCCACCTATTACTGGGAAGGGACTAAACTTGTTATTGAAAAGGCGGAGGTAGTTGAAAAGTATGGTAATCGTTACCAAGACCGATGCGACACAGGCAGATATTGATGCTGTCATCAAACGCGTCGAGGGTGTCGGGCTCAAAACACAGCTCTCGACTGGCGAACGGCACACTGTCATCGGTGTTATAGGAGATAAAACGTTGCTTGGTGATATTCCGATAGAGTCGATGTCCGGTGTTGAACGGACAATGCATATTACAGCACCCTTCAAGTTAGCGTGCCGTGAATTCCGGGGTGGACCGACAATTGTTGTTGTGAATGGCACAAAAATTGGTGGAAAGCAGTTGCCTGTTATCGCCGGACCGTGTGCAGTAGAGAGTACAGAGCAGATTGTAACCATTGCCCGCCTCGTTGAAAAAAGCGGTGCAAGTTTCATCAGAGGGGGTGCCTTTAAACCCAGAACAGGGCCCTATAGTTTCCAAGGCTATGGTAAGCGTGCCCTTAAAATGCTAAAAGCGGCGAAAGAAGAGACTGGACTCGGCATTGTTACGGAGGTTATGACACCTAACGAAGTCGAGCTTGTGGGTGAATATACAGATATGTTCCAACTCGGTACTCGGAACATGACGAATTTTTACCTACTACGCGAAGTCGGACGCGCAAAAAAACCTGTCATCCTCAAGCGTGGGATGTCCTCGACGATTGAAGAGTGGCTGCTCGCTGCGGAGTATATCCTCGCCGAAGGGAATCCTGATGTTATTCTTTGTGAACGCGGCATTCGTACTTTTGAACCGCACACGCGCAACACACTCGATTTGAACGCGGTCCCCGTTGTACACGAGTTAAGCCACCTTCCGATCATCGTGGATCCGAGCCACGGCACCGGTATCCGAAGCCTCGTGTGCGATATGGCGAAAGCGTCTGTCGCCGCTGGCGCGGATGGGCTCCTACTTGAAGTACACCACGATCCGGATCACTCCATGACAGGAGACGGCGCTCAGTCGCTGTTCCCAGATCAATTCGATACACTGATGCAGGAATTGAAACCGATTGCTATCGCTGTCGGTCGTGAAATCTGACCATGATTGATGAGATTTATCGGATTTACCGTGATTAGGTGTACGGTTGTGGAATCGCGGTAAATCTTAAAATCTCATGAATCCAAGTTCAGATGACAGGAAAAAATATACACAACAAAATTTGGAGGAACACCCCCGTGGACGATTTTGAAACCGATCAACAAAGAATCTATATTTTTGATACAACACTCCGGGATGCTGAGCAGACCCCCGGTGCTGCGCTCGGTATCGGGGAGAAACTCGAAATTGCCAAACACCTCGCCAGGTTAAATGTTGATGTCATTGAAGCCGGATTCCCGATTTCGTCACCGGGCGATTTTGAGGCTGTTAAACAGATAGCAAACGAAGTCGAAGGACCGGAAATTTGCGCACTCTCTCGCGTTGTCGAAAAAGACATCACTGCAGCATGGAAAGCCATTGAAGATGCGCCGCGGGCACGAATCCACACATTCGTCGGGACTTCACCGATTCACATGGGACGCATCACACGCACGACACCGGAAGATACGCTCCGGATGGCAACTGATGCTGTTGCTTATGCAAAGAGTCTCTGTGAGGGGCACCCAGATGCGAATGTAGAATTTTCACCGATGGACGCGGGGCGAACGGAATTAGCGTTTCTTTACGAAGTCGTTGAAGCGACAATCGCTGCAGGCGCGACCGTGGTTAATATTCCTGAGACCGTCGGGTGGACAGTCCCGACGGAATTTGGGAATCTCATCAAAAGCATCATGGAGAATGTCCCGAATGTTAACGATGCTATCATTAGTGTCCACTGTCATAACGATCTCGGATTAGCGGTAGCGAATAGTCTTATTGCTGTTGAGCAAGGCGCGCGGCAGGTGGAATGCACCATCAATGGACTCGGAGAACGCGCCGGAAATACCTCGCTTGAAGAGGTCGTTATGGCGATCCGAACCCGACGTGACTATTTCAAAGACTATTACACCGAGATTAATGCCAAAGAGATTGTCCCGATTAGCCGACGTGTCAGCCGAACGATGGGGATCGCCGTACAACCGAACAAAGCGATTGTCGGCGCGAACGCCTTCGCTCACAGTTCCGGCATCCATCAGGACGGTATCATTAAATCGCGTGTGACGTTTGAAATCATTGATCCGCAAGAGATCGGTTGGAAAGAGAGTCAACTCATCCTCAGCCCACGTTCGGGACGCAACGCACTCAGACATCGGCTCAGTGAACTCGGTTATGAAGTAGAAGGCGAACAGTTAGACAAAGTTTATGAACGGTTCCTGAAGGTCGCGGATAAGAAGAAGTCGATACAGGATGCTGATCTTGAAGCGATCATGAGCGACGAGATTCGCGCGATTCCCGCGATCTTTGAACTCGACTATATCCAAGTCGTCAGTGGAACGAAAATTTCGCCGACAACCACAGTCGGTATTCGGACGGAAGACGGCGTAGTTGAAAAAGCGTCTACTGGCGACGGGCCCGTCGATGCGGCGTTTAAGGCGATTGGTCAGATTGTTGACATTCAGCTGAACCTCGTTGATTATCAGATCCGTTCGGTAACCGAGGGCGAAGACGCTATCGGTGAAGTCTCATTGAAGGTCCAGGACAACGGACATATCATCACGGGGCACGGCGCGAGTACAGACATCATTGAGGCGAGTGCCCGAGCATATATTCACGCCGTTAATAAGTTGATTCAGATCCGATCCGAGGGGTAAGTAGGAAATCAGAATTCACGCAAATGTCTTGCTGGCGAGGTGTTTTTGCTTGGGTATTTCCCCTACAAACCTCGCCAGTGGCGCGTAACCTGTAAGAGATCATGGAGAGATTTTTTGAAAGCAGGATAAATTCTGTCAACGATAGTCTATCTTGACCTACGTTTTTATGGGAAAAAATCCAATGTTGAGAACACTGTTCTTATACACATTAGTCATCATGACTCTCATTGCAGCAGGATGTGGTTTATCTAAACGAGAAACAAGTGATCCAAATGTTGCTTTGTCTTTTGCAGAGGTATTGGATGATCCCGAAGCATACATAGATAAGGTACTAACCTTTGAGGCAGTTGTAAAGCGCACACGTTCGAGGGATAGTGTAGAATTATATACCAACAGGAAGCTTAGACAATTTACCGCTCCGCCGTCTAAAGCCCCATGCTTTAGCTTGGGGATGTAAGACGGGATCCAAGGGTTTGTGTCAAGAAAAAACTTGACAATTGTAGTAAAATTGTGGTATAATTAGAGTATCAGGTTGGCAAGCAGAAACAGCGTTGCCACTTGGCAATGTGCTTGCCTCCGACTGTTTCGCGGATAAACGCCTGATACCTGATAATCCATGAAAACCTACAAATATCCGTTTTATGATCAATCGAATTGTATTCGGCTTGGTAACCTGCTTGATGATATGTGGCAAGTCCACGAGTATTTCCACAAGTGGCAACGTCAACGCTATAAAGACGGGCTGCCCTACGCGGGTTATGAGGCAATGTGTGCACACGCAACCGAGTTGAAACGGACGACACATCCGCATTGGAATGCCTTGCCGAGTCAAGCGATCCAAGAGGAGTTGAAACGGATACACCTTGCCTACGAGCGTTTTTTCAAGAAACTTGGGGGTAGACCCAAGATTAAGAAACGCCATAAATTCAAGTCCTTCACGCTCAAACAGGCTGGCTGGTCTTTGGAAGACAATCGCCTCACCCTCAATTTCAGAAAATGGGATAACGGTAAATGGCGACATGATAAAGTCGGTTATACGTTCCACAAACACCGTGAGTTTGAAGGAAATATCCGCCGTATCACGATAAAACGCGATAACTGCGGTGATTATTGGCTCTACATACTCACGGATTTCGTAGAAACGAAACCACTGCCAACGACGGGTAAAAGTGTCGGGGCAGACTTCGGTATGAAAGACGCGTATTTGACACTTAGCACGGGTGAAAAAATCCAACACCCAGAACCGCTGAAATCTAACTTGAAGAAACTTCGGTCTATCAACAAGTCGCTTTCTCGAAAACAAAAAGGTTCTAATGGCTGGTGGCGGTGCGTCAGACAACTATCACGCCTCTATCGCAAAATTAGCAATCAACGTAAAGATTTTCAGTGGCAGTTGGCAAGCGAATTGTGCAAGAAGTATGATACGATTGCCATTGAAACCTTGAACCTTGACGGCATGAAACGCTTGTGGGGACGGAAAATCTCCGATCTTGCGTTCTACCAGTTTGTTGAGATATTGATCTATAAGTGTGAAAAACATGATCGTAAGTTGCTCCAGGTCGGTCAATGGACTGCTACAACGAAACCTTGCTCTGATTGCGGATACCATAACGAAAACCTAACATTGAATGATAGAGAGTGGACATGTCCTGAATGTGGTTCGGACCACGACCGAGACATCAACGCTGCGATAAATATTTTACGGGCAGGGATAGCCGTTATCTAACGATATGCCTGTAGTGCGGGAGACTACAGGGAAACGCCCGCTGGTGGAGACGGAATAAGACGGTTGACTTTTCAAGGAAACCGCACTGTCTATGAAACCGAAGCCCCAACCTTTAGGTTGTGGGTGCTATCACCATTACCACGCATCGTGCTGATATTCATAGTATAGATGAGAATGGTGAAGAAGTAGAAATTTTACCGAATGAGAAATATAGGTTCAAGTGTAGAATTTACGAAATTAAAATTGATCAACACAGTATATGGGATATTCAAGCGGAGTTTATTGTTTCAGAGGAAAAAGGGATACTTCACCAACCAGAACTTGTGGAATGAGTAGCGGCTAAATCTGCTTTATAGTGAAACCCGTAATTACTTTTACAGTGGCGGGGTTACAAACCCCGCCTGCAGTCCTATTAGAGAATCCGACAGGACTTGATATTCACACGTTTTAAAGAAACCTACCAGTCTTCAACTAATTGCACCAGCAACCGTACACCGTAACCTGACGCGCCTTCAGGGATATACGTGGAGCCTTTCATCCCCCAAGCCGTACCAGCGATGTCGAGATGAACCCACGGGTAGCCTTCAGCGAATTTCTTCAAGAACGCAGCCCCTGCGATTGTGCCGGCACCACCATCTCCGATGTTCTGGACATCCGCAACCTTGCTTTTAACGCCTTCATCATAATCGTCCCAGAGCGGTAATTCCCAGACGCGTTCGTGCGTCTTTACGGCTGCTGATTTAACTTTCGCCATGAGTTCCGGATCTGTCCCCATCGCGCCGGCTGCGATATGTCCTAAGCAGGTAATCACGGCACCCGTGAGCGTGGCTAAGTCGATAACGCCTTTCGGGTTATATTGTGCAGCCCATCCGAGCGCATCTGCCAATACCAACCGTCCTTCGGCATCGGTGTTGAGAATTTCGATCGTTTTGCCACCGTAAGAGGTGACGACATCACCGGGTTTAATAGCAGTGCCGCTCGGCATATTTTCGGTGGCGGCAACGATACCGATGACTCGGACGTTCGGTTTGAGATGACCGATCACTTGCATCGCGCCGATGACTGCGGCGGCACCGGACATATCGTGTTTCATCTCGTGCATACCGCTTCCACCTTTGAGCGAGATCCCGCCTGTATCGAAAGTGATCCCTTTCCCGGCGAGTACGACCGTATCCTGCCCTTCGCCGTCCGGCGTATATTCCAAGATGATGAACCGCGGTTCTTCGGCGCTGCCTTGTGCGACAGCAAGGAGCGTCCGGAAACCTTTCTCCTCGAGCGTCGCTTTATCGAAGATTTCGCAGCGGAGTCCTGCCACTTCTGCGATGGCTTCTGCTTTTTCAGCCAACTGTGTCGGTGTAAGATGGTTACTCGGTTGATTGCTCAAATCGCGAGCGAGGAGTGTACCGTTGGCTATCAGTTCTCCGCGCTGTACTGCCTGTTCTACTGTTGTCTGACTGTGATCGTTTTCAGCTAAGAACGCCAGCGATTCCAGTTTTTTCTTTTTCTCGTCATCGTCGTTATCTGTTTTATGTTCGTTGAACTGATAGAGCGATAGGATACAGGCTTCCGTTGCGGCTTGTATCATCTCAGGTGTCGCTTCGATCGGGATCGGGATCGCTGCATTTCTTAAGCCCATATCCCGGATTGTCCGTGCAGCGTGTCCGGCTGCCTGACGTACTTTCTCAGGTGTGAGGTCATGATATTCACCGAGACCGACCAATAGCACGCGCGGCGCGGTGATGGAACCGTTTGTGTAAAGCCAAGCGGTGGTTTTCAACTTACCTGTGAAATCGCCAAGGTTCATCACTTCTCGAATGCGTCCATCGAGTGCTTGGTCTATGGTTTGAAGGGGCGCGCTATAGAAATCTGGGTTCTCCAACACACCGATGGCGACGACATCCGCCTGTTCTTGATTGAATCCACCGGTTTTGACAGTAATGTTCATAAGTTCTCCTTTTCATTTTTTATCCAAATCCTGATTATGCTTTCCGCATTCCGGTCAAGACGACCAACGGTTCTTTGCTCGTGACGGTAATTGAATGGTAGGTGTTCGCAGGGACATCAATCCGGTCGCCGCTTTCGACGGTTCCCCGCGCGTCAGCGACCTTGACATCTGCTGTGCCGGATAGCACGCATACAACCTCATCTTGCGTATGGATATAGTCGAGATAGGCACCCCCCGGACGACCTGTCCATTGATATGCATCGAAGCCTTCGGATTGCAGTTGATGCTTTAAAGTGTCGGTATCTGTATGCTGGTCCGACCAGCGTGATTTCCAACCCATGATGTATCTCCTCGCTTCGATTATTGGCAATAGATTTCTGTGTTCCAAACGGCTCTTACCGATAACCGAAAACTGACAACTAACTAAAGTGGTTCTAACCGGACGGGGCACACTTTGAGCTCAGCTGTATGCGTAACCGGATCGTAGCCGGAACCGGTCAATAGATTAACTGGAACATCTGCAAAGCTGAAACTGGCGAAGACGGTGCCGCGAGGCGAGCGGTTCGTCGCTCTTACCTTGATGTTAATACTGCCACGCGCACTGCTCATTTTACACCATTCGCCATCTGTCAATTCCCATCTCTCAAGGTCCGCAGGATTGACTTCCAGTGATTCTTCTGGCAAGAGGTAATCAATCCCTTCTGCTCTACCTGTCTGTGTCCGTGTATGATAGGACGCTAAGCGTCTGCCTGTTGTGAGCCATACGGGGAACGCATCGCTGATTGTCTCCGCCGGGTCTCGGTAATGGACATTTGAAAAGATACCGCGCCCGTTAACAAATTCTTCTTCATGGAGCATCGGGGTCCCCGGATGCCCTTTGTAGGGGACGGGCCACTGGTACTCGCCTTTCTCGATACGATCCCAATCTAAACCCGCGTAAATCGGTGAGACCCGACAGAGTTCATTGAAAATCGGTTTCGGTTCGTTGAAATCAAAACCTTTAAAACCGAGTCGTTGTGCGATTTGGCAGATAATCCACCAGTCTGGTTTTGCGACACCCGGTGGTGGCACTGCAGCGCGGACGCGTTGGACACGACGTTCTGTATTCGTGCATACACCATCTGTTTCACCCCATGCAGTCGCTGGCAGCACGACATCGGCAAGTTCAGCCGTCTCCGTGAGGAAGATATCAACAACAACGAGGTGATCCAGTGAGCGGAGCGCGTGTTCACAATGCTCTCGGTCTGGGTCGGAGAGCAACGTGTTTTCACCGTCAATCAGCATTGCATGGATGCTTTCACCGCAAAGTTCTAAGGCAGTTACTTTGGTAATCCCCTTCTCTAAGTCGATCTCTCCATCGTATTCTGCTTTGAACTTAGCTTGATACTTTGGATCCGTGACAGATTGGAAACCGGGGTAGTTGTTCGGCAGTGCGCCGCTGTCTCCTGCGCCTTGGATGTTGTTCTGCCCGCGCATCGGGTTAATACCGGTGCCCTCGCGCCCGAGGTTCCCTGTCATTAAGGCGATGTTACATAGACTCTGCACGTTCTCAACGCCACAGATATGCTCTGTGATTCCGAGTGTATAGTAGATAGCACCTTTGTTCGCACTCCCGTACCACATCGCAGCGGTTTCAATGTCCTTTGCAGGGACACCCGTAATCGTTTCCGCCCATTCCGGTGTCCACTGACTGATGTGTTCAAAGAACTCGTCAAACCCAGTCGTACGTTTTTCGATAAAGTCCTCGTCAATCAAGCCTTCACGTGCGATGACGTGTGCCATGCCGAGGAGCAGGGCGGTATCCGAACCGACACGAAGCGGTAAGTAGAGATGCGACATCTCTGCCAACCCGATACGTCTCGGATCTGCGACGATGAGTTTCGCACCGCGAGCGATTGCCTTCTTAAGTCCTGTTGCTGCGACAGGGTGGCATTCGGTCATATTTGTGCCTATACAGAAAATGACATCCGGTTTCTGCATATCGACGAGCGGGTTAGACATCGCGCCACGTCCGATTGTCGCTGCCAGACCGGCAACGGTCGGCGCGTGTCAGGCACGGCTGCAGTTGTCGATATAGTTGGTACCGAACCCCACACGGATAAATTTTTGCATGAGATATGCGGCTTCACTCGGTGCGCGCCCGGAGGCGATGCCGTAGATACTATGCCGCCCGTGTTCGGCATTGACCTTCCGAAATCCGTCAGCAGCTTTGTTCAGCGCGTCCTCCCATGTCGCTTCGTGGAGTTCGCCATCGGTACCGCGGATGAGCGGCGTTTTCAAACGATCAGGATGCTGCACGAAGTCGTAAGCGAATTGACCTTTAACGCAGAGTGCTCCCTGATTCGCAGGTCCGTCCATCGCAGGATGGATACCGACAATCTTGTCGTTCTTCGTCAATATATCAACCGAGCAACCAACACCGCAATACGGACAGATGGTGCGGGTTTTGTCAGGCATAGTATCCGTCACTTCATTCGCGGTGCGGAGCGCTTTTTTATCGCCGAGTGCACCGGTCGGACACGTCTGGATACACTGTCCACAGAAAGTACAAGCGGAATCCTTGAGAAGTCCGTCGAATTCGGTTGTAATCTGTGTATGGAAACCGCGGTTCATGATGTTGATGGCATGGTCACCCTCTTGTTCAGCGCAGACACGGACACATCGGTAGCACGAGATACAAAGTTCGTAATCTCTGAGGATGAACGGGTTGTCATCATCCATTTTACTTATGCCGGATTTCGCTCCTGTTATTTTTCCAGCGTCAACCTTGTACCTATCTCGGAGATTCGCGAGTTCATCTGAAGCATAGCCGCGCAGTCGGGACACGTCAACTTCACGGTTTTCGCTTACAACCATCTCCAGTAGTATTTTCCGGTACGCCTCTATTGTATCGGTTGTTGTCCGTACAACCATCCCAGGTGTCGCTTTCGTTGTACAGGATGCGACAGGATTCCGCGCACCCTCTAATTCAACGATGCAGAGACGACACCCGCCAAAAGGTTCAAGCCTCGGATCATAGCAGAGCGTCGGAATTTCCTTTTGATGTCGTTGCGCGACCTCAAGAATCGTTTCATCTTCGGAAAAGACAACTTCAACACCATCAATTTCTATTTTATCTCTCATCGCGATAGACCTCAAAATGTCGCGACCGAGGCCGCTTCTACTAAACGGGTTATTCCGCCGTACTAAAATCGATTTGTGGTACCGCTAATGTACCAGCCAGAATTTGCTGTCTCGCTTCTTCAACCTTTTGCTGCACGTCTTCAGGCACTTGATCTTTTAGGGCTGGATTATAAGTCAAAGCGATTGCGCCGTCAGTCGTCATCGTGAAGACATAGAGTCTGGATTCAAACGTTCCTGCTTTGACAGCCGTTGCCAATTGCACATAGGCATTCGGTGTAATCACGGCATTCGCGAGAACAGCGCGTGGCGATATCGAACTCTGATCGCGGTTAGCACCAAAGGTGTAGACAGTTTTGCCAGCATCCTGTGCTATGACGACTGCTTCAAACACACCGAGTCCGGCTTCATTCGCGTTATGAAAAATGAAATCAACGCCTTCTTGTATCTGTGCGAGCGCGAGTTCCCTCGCTTTATCGATGTTTTCCCAGTCGCCGACATAAACGCGTTGAACGACGGCATCTGAATTGACGCTTTTCACGCCGCCTTCAAACGCTATAAACGTACTCCTACCAGATGGGAGGTCCTGTCCGCCGACAATACCGATTTTGTCTGTTTCGGTCATCATACCGGCTATTATACCTAAAAGGTAGGTGGCTTGTTCAAGCCGAAAGACGATCGGGGAGACATTCTCACGAATGGCACCACTCGCGCCAGCAGAGGTAATAAAGACGATTTCAGGATAATCTTGTGCGACGGCTATTGCTGCTTCTTGATATTCGTAGCCGTGCCCGAAGATGAGGCGGTAGCCATCCATAGCGTAAGCGCGAAAATCTGCTTCCCACTCAGCTGGCGTTAAACTCTCAACATAATCTATTTCCGCCCGCAGTTCTGTTTCAATGGCTTTTAATCCATCGTGCGCGAGGGCATTCCAGCCTTGATCGCTAATGGAGCCAGGGAGAAGCATACCTACTTTGAATATTTCAGGTTCCGGCGTATAGATAATTTCGCTGCTATCCTGAAGTCTTTCACAACCTAACATAAATCCGGTTGCGAAAAGACCCACGTATAGGACCCAGGTTGCAATGCTATAACGTGATCGCCAAGTTATCCATTTCACGTAAATGTTCCTCTGATGTATAGCGTAGGGGAGTCTGTCAATCTGCCTCGTCTTCCTTTTCGGTAAAATCAATTTGTGGTACTTTCAACTCACCTGCAAGGATTTTGGCTTTCGCTTCTTCAACGGCTTTTTGGACATTTTCCGGGACCTTATCCTTCAATTCGGGACTGTATGTGAGCGTGATCGCTTCGTCTGTCAACATGTTGAAAGTATAAACCTGCGGTTTGAACTTGCCGTCCTTGATGAGTTTGGCAATCTGTACAAAAGCGTTCGGTGTGATCACGGCATTCGCAACCACAGTTGGAGATATGTCGCTCTTGTCGCGATTTGCCCCGAAGGTATACACCAACTTTCCCTCTTTTTGGGCAAGTTCAGCTGCCTCATAGGCACCGAGCCCGGCGGCATCTGCATTCGGGAAGATAAAGTCAACACCTTCGTTGATTTGTGCGAGTGCGAGTTCCTTGCCTTTACCGATGTCTTCCCAATTTCCGACGTATACATAGGACACCTCTACTTCAGGGTTGACACTTTTCGCGCCGCCTTCAAATGCCATGAAGGTGCTATTGACAGACGGGATATTCTGTCCCCCCATAACACCGATTTTATGTGTCTTCGTCATCATCCCTGCGATTATCCCTAAAAGGTAGGCAGGCTCTTCAACACGGAAGTTAACTGGCGAAATATTGTCGGTGATGGTACCACCGGAGGAGGTGACGAAAATCGTCTCTGGGAAGTCCGCAGCGACGGCTTTCGCGGGGTCTTGAAACTCATATCCGTGTCCGAAAACCAAGTTGTAACCGTCAAGTGCGTAGGAGCGGAATTGTTCTTCTTGATCCGATGGGGTTCGGGTTTCGGCGTGGCTGACTTCTGCCCCGAGTTCTTTTTCGATGGCTACGAGACCTTCATAAGCCAAAGCGTTCCATCCGGCATCACTAATTGAGCCGGGCAGTAGCATGGCAACCTTGAATTTCTCATGTCCTTTCGCGTCGAGGTCGATGCTCGAAACGAGTATGAATCCAATTGCGAAAAGGCATAAGAGCGTCCAACAAAATTTTTTCATCTGCGTATTTTCCTTGATTGCATTGTAAGATATGCGGATATTATAGCATGTTTGCCCCGAAAATGTAAAGTGGGAATTTCATATTGACTGCTAAGCGATGATGTGATACACTTAACCGAAAATCAATACTCTATCACGTCGCGCAATCAAGCCACAATTTAACGTGCTTCACAGTGGAAAAAAGGGTGTAATGAAACGTTTTGGAACCGAAGGGCGCTTGTATCCTGAAGATAACTACATCGTCCCACGCACAAAAGAAACTGCCGATTTCATAGACCGCATCAAGCTGGGCAAATATATCGTCCTTTTTGCGCCGCGCCAGACCGGTAAAACCACCTTCTTCCGATTGGCACTTGACGCACTTACAACTGAGGATTTAACATATTTCCCAATTCAACTGAACTTTGAGGAGTACGAAGACTCCACCGCAGCCTCGCGTGGAGAGAGAAAAAGTGGCGGGTGTGGCGATTCGGAGTTATGTAATTCCTGTCGTGCAAGAAGTGCCTTCGTCTATAAAGGAATTGCAATCACAGATCGCGCCTGCCGAAGAGAGTAAAAGCTAATGAGCAAGTTTGAAGTTAAAGTAAATGCGAGAACGCATCTCGTTGTTGATAGCACTACGAACAGGTGTTTAGGCGGCGTGGGTGCGAATTTTTATCGTCCGTTTGTGTTTCCGTTCTACACGCCAGCCGGGCACACCGTCGTTCAGGAGTTCGCTTTCGATCATCCGTTCCACAACGGTATTTTCGTCGGTCAAGGTCCGGTTCAGGTTGGCGATAGGGAGGCAGGTTTTTGGGCATCGCCACCGCGCCGCTCTTGGACGGACAAAGTCTTCGAGAAATTAGGGCGGATGGACACAGAAAAAGATATTGACATTACGCCACACGCCGATGGTGTCCAATTCGTTCAGAACGTTGTCTGGCGCGATGAAAACGAAGATCCATTGATTGACGAAATTCGGACGGTCAATCTTTACGCGCTTTCGGATGCTACAGTCTGCGATATGACGAGTAAAAAGATTGCCGCTTACGGTGATGCGGTCTATCCACAGACGAAATTTGGGAGCATCGGTATCCGTGTTGAACCGAGACTTCTGCCTGTCATGGGAGGTATTGTGTCGGGGGATAACGGACGCAGTGGAGGCGTTGCGGTCGTCCACGAGGGCGAATCGGATTTCGTTGCCTATCAGAATACGTTAACCGGACATGGGGCGTTTGGGGTCTTTATGTCAATCCTTGATGAAGGCGTTCGCGGTCCGTGGTTTATTCGAGATTACGGGATGGCACTCTATAACCCGACTTGGACAGAATCCGTATCAACACCCGAAGGTGAAAGTTGGACAGTCTCGCTTCGGGTCATCGCTTACGATAGCGAACTGACAACAGAAAGAGCAGCACAATGGACACAATAACGGGAACCCTTTATGGAAGCGAATACCTTTTTATTTTAAAAATTCTATAATCTTGTAAATCCTGATTCAGACAACTATGGCAGAAAACATCCTTGAACTTCGGAACGTCACAAAGACCTTCGGGGAATTCGTCGCTGTTGATAGCGTCGATTTTGATCTGCAAGCCGGTGAAATCCACGCGATTTTAGGTGAGAACGGCGCGGGTAAGTCCACACTGATGAATCTGATCTATGGACTCTACCAACCCTCAGACGGACGCATCTATGTTACAGATCGTGAAGGGTGGCGGCGTAGACTGCGTGCGAAATCGCCACGTGACGCGATTGTTAACGGCATCGGCATGGTGCATCAGCACTTTATGCTGATTGAGAATCTCACTGTCGCTGAGAACATCGCGTTGAGTATCGGGCAATTAAGAGGAGAGCAGAAAGATCGGATGGAAGGATGGAAGAACGGAAGGATGGATGCTTTTTGGTTCAAGAAAGAGGAAGCGATTCGTATCACGCAAGCACTCTCCGAGCAGTTCGGTTTAACTGTCGATCCGACTGCTCTCGTGCGTACCCTGTCGGTTGGATTGAAACAGCGGGTTGAAATTTTAAAAGCATTGGCGGTTGATGCTCGGATTCTCATCCTTGATGAACCGACGGCTGTCCTGAGTCCACAAGAGGTAGAGGGCTTCTTTACGATTTTACGCAACCTACAAGCCGATGGTCGCGCGATTATCTTCATTAGCCACAAAATGAAAGAGGTCCTAAGTATCAGTGATAGGATAACCGTGTTGAGACGTGGCAAAAAGGTCTATCTCGGTCAGACAGGTGAACTGACGGCACGCGAACTCGCGCGAGAGATGATCGGGGAAGAGGTCAACGAGGTTGAGCGTTCTGTAGGGGATGAGTTACCCAACCGGGACGAAAACGATCCGGCAGGTCGTGTGCTGCAGCTCAAAAATTTAACGGTGCTCGGTAGCCGAGATGAAATCGCGGTCTCAGATGTCTCGATGGAAACCTGTCGCGGTGAAATCGTCGGCATCGCTGGCGTTGATGGCAATGGACAGCGCGAACTCGCTGAGGCGATCATGGGTCTACGGCATCATGCATCTGGAACAATCAGTATCTTAGGGGCTAATCCGAAAGAAACAAAGGCGGTGCGGCAGTGTGGGGTCGGGTACATCCCAGAGGATAGACAGACGACAGGCATCATTGCATCGTTCTCGGTTACAGAGAACCTCTTGCTGAATGTGACGCATTTGGAGAGGACAGCACGCTGGAATATCCTCAACGAAACGAGGAAACAGGATATAGCAGAACAGCTCATCACAGATTACGACATCCGTCCGCCTGTTGCTGGCACTCCCGCTGCTGCGCTCTCTGGTGGCAATCAACAGAAAGTTGTCCTCGCCCGCGAAATCTCGCTCCAACCTGATCTGCTTATCGCCGTTAATCCGACACGCGGTTTAGATGTCAACGCGGCGCGTTACGTACACGAAAATTTGTTGACACAACGCGACAGCGAAAAATCTGTGCTGCTCATCTCAACAGAGTTAGATGAGGTTTTGCTTTTAAGTGATCGGCTCTTTGTAATGTCAAGAGGTAAGTTGATTGAGGCGACTGCACAGCGCAATGACATTGAAGCAATTGGGTTGTTAATGACCGGAGAAATTGAAACTTGAAAATCTGAATACTAAGTAACAAAGGGGTTGTAACTCCCGTTTCAAAGGGATTTGTGTAGGGACTGATGGTATCGAAATTAGGCAACATATTAAAAAGGATCAACATTATTCAATGGCTGGCGGCACCCGTTATCATCCTGGCGAGTGCTTTTGTCGTTAATGCCGTTGTCATGTTGCTATGCAACTATAACCCTTTAGAAGCCTATCAAGCGGCACTGAATGGTGCCTTCGGGAACAGTCGGAAATTCGGTGAAACATTGGTGAAAAGCACACCCTTTCTGATGGCTGGACTTTCCGTTGCCATGGCGTTTCGGTGTGGGATTTGGAACATCGGTGCCGAGGGACAGTTTCTGATGGGTGCATTGGCAGCAACATGGTTTGGCACCAGACTCGCCACGCTGTTTCCTGAGAACACATGGATTGCAGTGCCGATGTGCCTCGTTCTTTCGATGCTCGCGGGTGGGATCTGGGGACTGATCCCTGCCGTTCTTAAGGTGACACGCGGTGTCAACGAGGTTATCAGTACGATTATGCTGAACTACGTCGCTATCCATCTCGTCAGTATGATGATAGATGGTGGACCGCTACAAGAGGCATCTCAGCGCGGTCCGCAGAGCGACCGGATTGTGGAATGGGTATTCCTACCTCGGCTTTTCCCGCCGCATCGGATTCACCTCGGCATCGTTATCGCTGTGGTATTAGCGATTGTCCTTACATTTATCCTTTTTCGGACGGCGTTCGGCTACCAACTCCGGGCAGTTGGAGAGGGTGCAGCTGCAGCGGAGGCTGCGGGGATCTCGATTGTGCATAACACGCTCCGTGTCTTTTTTATTAGTGGTGCACTCGCGGGGCTCGGTGGCGCAATTGAACTGACGGCATTGACCCGTCGATTATTTCTTAACTTCTCACCCGGATACGGCTATACAGCGATTGCAGTCGCTTTGTTAGCAAAACTGAACCCATTGGTAACGGTTGCTGCTGCGCTGCTGTTCGGCGCGTTGACGACCGGATCCTATAGTATGCAACGCGGGGTCGGTATCTCTGACAGAGTCACGTTTGTGATACAAGCGACGATCCTCCTATTTGTTATCGGCTACGGTTCTATCCAGATTTTCCGAAAACGTGCATCTGCACATTCCGAGGGGGAATAGTTTTCAGTTAAAAGAGGTTTTTTTGACCAAGAACTCGTCTACAGAAACTTTTGCTAAGGCGCGAGTTCTTGGTCAAAATCCGAACGCCTCTTTCTTTCACCAAGTTCTCGACTCCGAAATATTTGACGAATGAACGAGAACTTGGTCAAAACTGAAAGATTTTTTTCGCAGAAAAAAATCGTACTGACAACTATTTACAATTATGTTTGAAGAGATTCTTTCGGCAACGATTCGTGGGGCGACACCGCTCCTGCTTGCAGCATTAGGCGAAGTGATCTCCCAACGGGCAGGTGTGCTGAACATCGGCATTGAGGGGATGATGCTCATCGGTGCGTTCTTTGGGATGGTAGGTTCGTTCTACACGGAAAAAATCGCGATGATCTACATGCCAGAGCTCGCTATGATGGCACCGTGGTTCGGGCTGCTGATGGCAGGACTGAGTGGACTGATCGCTGCCGCACTTTTTGCGTTATTTGCCATCCGACTGCGTGGCGACCAAGTTATCGTCGGCACAGCACTAACACTTTTAGCGTTGGGGTTGACAGAGGTTATCTATCAACGGCTTTTCGGTGTAACAGGCATCGCACAGGGTGTTTCGGCGTTTCAGCAGATTGACATCCCACTCCTCTCTAAAATCCCGTTTCTCGGACGCGCGCTGTTTTCACACAATATCCTCGTCTTTATCACATTCCTGTTGCTGCCCTGTGTCTATTTTTTCCTTTACCATACACAACTCGGTCTGCGGATACGTGCTTGTGGTGAGCATCCGAAAGCGATTGCGACTGTCGGTTCTAATGTCCTCCGTTTACGGACGCTTTGCCTGTTGTTCGCAGGTACGATGGCAGGTATGGCAGGCGGTTATCTCTCACTTGCGGATGTCCCGTATTTTACACCCGGTATGACCGTCGGACGCGGGTTCATCGCTCTGGCGATCGTCATCTTTGGGAAATGGCATCCTGTGAAGGCGTGCGGTGCTGCGCTCCTCTTCGGACTCGGTTCGGCACTCGATGCGCGGTTCCAAGCGTTGGGTTGGGGCATCCCGTACCAGTTGTGGTTGATGTTGCCGTATCTGCTCTGTTTGGCGGTATTGGCGGGATTTGTCGGACGTGCTGAGGCACCGCTTGCATTGGGGAAACCTTACGGGGAATAGTTATCAGTTACCAGTTACAAGAGGTTTTCGATATTTCCAAAATAGTTAACAGTTAACGGTTAAGACATTGTGTCTGGGACATTTTCTGTTCCTGCCACAAGACACCTCTTTAACTGACCGCTGTTAACTTCCTCTAACTGAAAACTATTAAAAGGTACTGCCGAGGCGAAAGTGGGCACGGCTTGTATCCGGTGAACTCGGAACGTGGACGAGCGGGAAAGCATAGTCAACACCGACGGTGAGTGGCCCGAAGTCCAAATAGAGTCCGGCACCGACTGCGGAGGGTAACTGCGTTATTGTTCTGAGGTCTTCCAATGAATTCCAGACGTTGCCTGCATCGAAAAAGAGTGCACCGCGAAGTAACCAATAGATCGGGAAGCGTAACTCTGTATTAAAAATGAATTGGACATCGCCACGGTAAGTTCCGGCGATGTCTTCGGGGCCGAGGGACCGTTCGGCATATCCGCGAACCGTTGTGCCGCCGCCAGCCCAGAACCGTTCAAAGGAGATCAGCTCCGCTCGACGATTTGAGCGCAATCCGGTGGTAACGCCCAGTCGTAGCACGGTCGCTAATACGAAATCTCCGACGAGTCTTTGGTAATACCGGGTATCCGTTGTTGTTTTAATAAAACTGGTCTCGCCTTGTAGGAAACCACCAGCGTATTCCAGTGTAATCTCGTTCAACATGCCACCTACCGGATTTAAAGGGCGGACAAGGTTATTGTAGGTCCAGGAGAGACGTAGACTGCTCACTGTTGTGGCGAACGGGCTCTGTTCTTCAGAAACGCCGATTTCTGGTGAGAAGTCTGGCAGTGTCGGTAGTACCGGTTGGTTCAAGTCCCGGTAACTGTATCGGAAATCTAAATGGTTTGCTTCCCCTAATCGCCTATTGAGGATGAAACTCCCTTCAAGGGCGCGTACATTATCGTCCACTTCTAATTTTTTAGCGGATGCTTGTAGGCTACTGCGTATCCGCCAAATCAACCACGGTTGGGTAAGTTTCGCTTCAAGGAGGTATCCCAGTTCATCTCGCCATCCCAATCTACCGCGAACGCTTCCCCGGATGTTCCGTTTAAAGAGGAAGTTGCTATGCGTTAATTCCAAGGTACCGCGCCACCCTTCCGCAAAACTATATCCTAAACTTTCACTGTGTGTCCTCGGTTTCTGCTTTTCGACCGTTATGACAACGTCTTTGGTTTTGGGTGTCGGATGTGGGTTGTCGGTGAGTACACTGTTTGCATCGGTTTCAACTGGCACGGCTACAACCTTACGAAAGATGCCCAAACTGTAAAGATTTCGTAGTGCCCGGCTTAGTGCCTCTGGTGTCCAGAGGTTGCCTTTTAGGTGTGCAACCTCCCGTTCAAGGACGTGTGGCTTCACAATGTCGGTGTCCCCTTGAAAAGAGAATTTACCGAATGATACCTGCTCACCTTCCTTCTCCACGGTAAGTTGGAGGATACCGTGTTCAAAGACCTGCAGTTCTGTCGTTTCTTGTATCAGTCTATAACGCGGATTGCCTGCAGTATCTTGGATGCTCCAAAGGTTATCAATATTATTCGCGATGAAAAGTCCCGTAAGAGGGTGCTTGTGTCTTTCGAACTCGTTTTGAATTTCCGAAGGGAGTTGTCCGTCGGTAAGCGGTTCCGAAAAATTTCCCACTACTTGAAAGATCGGCGTTTCCGATTGAGATATATAAGTTCCCTTAACCTCTGTATCGATATAGCCGTGTTCCCGATATACGTTCAGGACTGCATTTTGATAGACGGTCTTTTCAAACCGTGCATTCGGTTGCGGAAACGGAAGTTCATTTTTCAACCGTTTTAGGAGCGTGGCTGTATCTATTGATTGATTACCGGTGATGTTGCATCGGTGAATTACCTCTTTACGGTCCTCGTTAATTGAGATGTGTATTACGACTTCACCGATGCTTTGTCTGTTTAGTGGTTGTTTCTCAACATTCGTCTGTATGGTACGGTACGGATAGCCTGCTTTTTCGTATAAAATTCTGAGTCGATGTTTATCTGTATCAAGATCCTGTTCATGAAAAAAAGGTTGCTGTGTCCCTCTTTGCAACAGCTGCGCGAGAATATTGGAAACTTGTAAGTTCCACCTAATTCCGATTGTCGGTTTTACAGTCATCTCTCGTAGAAGTTCTGCGTCTGAAAATACGCGATTCCCGGAAAAAGTGACGTTTGCCACTCTGTATTGCGTGCCGGGATCAATCGTAAGTCGAACGCCGGTTTCATACAGAATCTCAACAGTTGTGTCTTGATACCCTAAGTCTTGAAAATAAGATTTTATCCTTCCTTCCCACACTGCCTGGGTTGTTCTGTTTATTAGCTCGGTGATATCTTCTATGAATGTATCTTCTTGGGATAAGGAGAGGTTACCGACGAAATTGAAAGTTACCTCTTTGCCTTCATCAATGTGAAATTGGAGGATGCCGGTTTCATGTATAAAGTTTGATTTGATGCTAGCGGTGGGATATCTAATTTCGCGATAGAGTTTCAGCATAGCTGCGACATCTGTATCTACACCGGATTTGCTATAGATAGGAGAACGCTGGCGACTAAAGCTGCACGCGGCTTTAAGCTGGCCCGCTGAAAAAGCGCGATTCCCTTCAATTTGGAATTCACGAATAACAGACGGTACGCCTATGTCTATTTGGTAGGTTAACGTCCCGTCCTCGGTCAGTGCGTCAGAGACCGTAATTTGGGGGGCAAAATATCCATAATCTTGACATATCCGTTTGATACGATTAATATCGGATTTCGCTATTACAGGAACATATTTTCCGCCGACTTTCGATTTCATTACATCTTTAATATCGCGTCTGAGTTCTTCATTCTTGGGGATACCGATGATCTTCAGCGCATTGATACGCTCAAAAGCTGTGAGTTGATAAGTTAATATCGCGCTATCTGCGGTCTCTTGTGCATACACCTGAATTTGGGAATATTGCTGTGTTTTGTAGAGTGCCTTAATGCTCTGTTGGATAGCGTGCAGAGATAATCTGGCACCGACACGTACCGATGCTCGATTGCTGATGGGTTTAAGTTGTGTTGTTGTCTCAGAGACCAGTAGACCGTCAATGTAATACACAATCTTTGTGATATACGTCGCGTCAGCCGCCTCACGTATCGGTAGGTTTTTTGCCTCCAGAGTCGCTGAAGGTTCTTCCGCTGCCCCTGCAGACCATCCCGCCAAAAAACAGAATAATAGAATAGAGACGGAGCGTGTTATTGATATGTAATGTAAGAATGATGTATGCATTCTCATTGTTCGCTTGCTTGAGGTATCAGAAGCGTCCTTTGATCTCAAAGTCAGCACCGTATTCACCATTTTCGTTGCTCTCAATTTTAATGGACATATTTTCTCGGAGTTGGTATTCCGCGCTGATAGAACGTGCGTCTGCGTCATTTGGACGGTGAAAATTGAACGTAAATGGACCGAGAGCCTGTGAGAACGAGATATTGCGCACCAAGAACACCCAAATATCTTCATGTGTGAGTACCTCAGTGGCATCCGGTGTACTCAAGGTGAAGTGAGGGTTGTTTAAAGTACCAGTAAGTTCTGCGGCAATCTGAAGATCAACTGTGCTTCCATCTCTTGGGAGTACACCACGAATACGTTTCGGTGTACGGAGAGAAAGGTTGAGTTCCGGATTAAAAACGTCAAGACTACGGTTCGTAATGCTTGAACCTGAGTCTTCGATGAATTCAAAGGTTTGCGGAATGAGATGCGATGCGACTATCCCACTGAGTACCGAGACGTTTCCGTTGTAAATCGGTTCCTGAATGGGACCGACGAGTTTCCCCACACAGGAGATCTTAATATTGATGGGTCCAGCAATAGATGAAAGCACCTCAAAGTTATCGGCGATATCGATGTCTACCTCCAATTCTAAATTTTCCAAGATCGGATAATCTAACATAACATCCATTTCACTAACGGAAGCACCCACAAGCCAATCCAGGACGGTTTCCCAGTTTTGTTCGTAATAACCGCCACTAATGTTTAGGTTGCCTGTGAGCTTAGGGGCATCAAATCCACCTTGTAAGTAAAATTGGCTCGGATTATCCGCAAGTTCGATCCGATACTGCCGGGATTGTTCAAAAGTCGTGGATGAGATACTGGCTTGGACATCCAATATCGGTGGGTTTTCCCATACGCGTCCGTCTGGTGGGGTCTTAACACTACCGGTTACTGAAAAGGTCCCATCGTTCAACCTGCCGCTGAGCTGCTTGACAGTCGCACCTTGCTCGGTTAACTCAACATTGCCTGTTACTTCTCCGACAGACATATTTGCTGCTGGAAGATTAAATCCGATGTTATTGAAAACCACAGCACCTAAGGCTTTCGGGGTTTCCACTGTGCCGGTAAGTTCAACACGGACAGAACTTGTTCCAGTTGGTGATGTTAGATCTGGAATGATGGATTGTAGAATGTCGAGATATTCTATAGTCAGGTCCAAAGTGCCATCTATGTCTGTCTTTCGGAACTTTTCCCATACTATATCTGGTGCTTGTTGGAGCTGCATCAGAAAAGGAATCAACTCAATTTGATACGGGAGTGTCCCGGAAAACCTTAGATCATTCCCGCCGAAACTGATATAGGCGAACCGTTTTTCTGAGATTTCCCATTTTCCGTCCTGATATCGGACTCTCCACCGTAAGTCGATCGGGATGTCATCCAAGTAGAGTTCGGCGGGTTCGGATTCGTGTCGTCGAAAAGTTATCTTCGGATTTTCGCTGGTGCCTTTTATCTGTAGGGTCCCCGATACTGCGCCGTTAACCCGATAGGGTGCGTACCAAGTGTGCGTTATCGCTGAAACATCGAAATTCTTAAATCGCAGTGCCGTATCAAATTCGCCGTTTACTGACCACTGACTCCCGCCGTCAATACTGAGGGTCGTCTTTGCGTCTTCTATTGTGTGCACATCGCCGCGGATGTCCTCCGGCTTTTCGTCCTCGCTGGTGAAAGTTTGCTTGACAGAGAACGTGTGCTTATTTTCTAGGATAAACGCTTCCGGTAAGGTGAGCGCTCCGGCGTTTAGAGACATTTGAACCGGTTGCGGGTCCTGAAAGTCGTAATGTCGATCCCATGCCATCACCTTAAAGGCGAGACGGACACTATTAATAGAGATGTCCGCGCTTGAAACCGCCATAATATCGCTGAGTGAAGGTGCCTCGCGAATTTGTGGCAGGGGTGTCCCCGCTATTTTTCTCAGGAAACGATCAAATGGGATTCTCAATCCAGTGAGCGTCGCGGATACGTGTCCCTCAACGTCTTCAAGTACCTCCGGTGGCATCGCGTGCTGCACTGTCGAACCGAGTGGGAACCTTTCAAATCTCAACCCCGTTAATGTGAATTCTTTAGGTGTTAACCCGTCTAATACCAATTTCGCTTGTTCAAATGTGCAGTAGCCGGGGTCGATTTCAAATTGAAGCTCTTTGAGATCAATTATGTTTTCGCTTGCAGTTAGTTCCACCTTCACATTCTGGATCGGCGCGTGGAAATTTTTCAGTTGGAGTCGCAACGCCTCCAGCGACATGCCTCCTGTTATGTAGGGGTTGCGACTCGTCCCTTGGACGGTTAAATCTATGTCAACGGTGCCATCTGATTCCGAAAAGAGTGTATCAATGCCGGGAAAGAATTCAAGTGGCAATTCGTTACCGCGTAATCGTAGATGCATCGGTTTTTCTGTAAATCGGTTAGAGATGTCCATCGCCGTAAATGCCAAGTTAAACGGAACAACGCCGGTAATTGTTGACGTGCCCCGACGGTTCTTCAATTCAAGACTCTTAACTGTTATCCGTTCATCACGGTATTCAGCATCCCCATTCCACTCCATTTCGCTGATGTTTCCGTTCCAATCTGCTATGATTTCCGGTGCCTCGAAAGTTCCTGTTATATGGATGTCTGTCGTTGCGGTTATTTCAGACGACTTCAATTCTAAGGGAAGACGGACAGTGAGATCGCCGCGTTCGGATTGGAACTGGATTTCAGACCTGTTTGTGAAGTCTGTGTCGTATCCGTGGAGGTTAAGTTCGGCGATGCTGCCGGTTATAGAGATTTGATGTAGGTCTGTACCTGTGCCGTTAAGTTCCGCTTGACCAGAAACGGTGCCGTGTACGGGTGAGGTTTCGTCTAATAGCAGGTTCAGAAAATCAGAGACTTCCAGTTCGGATGCTGACATATCTATTGTGAACTGCATCTTTTCGGTGTCTTGCGTTGAGAACGAAGCGTCTCCTTGCACTGCGTAGGTGCCGCCGCCTATCTGTCCTTTCGCTTTTACAGATTGGAGGTCTATAAAATCCGAACGAAGTGTCGCGTATGCGTTTAGATTTGCCACTGTAATGGGATTTGCATAAGGTGCGAGGTGAATTGGTTGCTGTGGTACTGTTTGTGCTTGGACGGCAATTAAAGTTTCGGTGATGGTGCCTGTGATGTCGATTGAGGCATCTAACACGCCGCGAGGGAAATGGTTCTCGGTCTTCGGTTCTCGGTTTTCGGTTAAGGTATTGTGTTGGGGGCTTGGATTGTTCCTGCCATAAGATCCCTCTTCAACTGGTAGCCACTCCTCAAACGTTGTCACTTCCAAAGTAGGTGCGTTGACGGTGAGGTGCAGCTGCGAATTGTTAAGATCGTCGAGGTCAACATTTATGTCGCCTGCTATATCTACCGTGTTTTCTAAAAGTTTCAATCTTGTCTTTTCAAGATGGACGACATCGTTCCAATAGTCGATTGTTCCACTGGCTTCAGTGATATGGATAACACTGTTTTCGGTTTTCAAATCCAATTTCGGAATTACCCAGTCTGCGACGACTATCGGGTGTTGAGAGATTCCACCTATCTCCGCTGTGTAGCGACCGGTGCCAGCCGTTATATCTTCAGGAAGAAGTCCGACTACTGGTGCAAAAGCGGATAAAGCGAATCCGTCGGCACTCGCGTGAAGATCCATCGTGTTGCTTTTTGCGTCAAAGGTGCCTGTAAGTTCAATAAAAGGGAGTGTATCCTCTAATGTCCTACAAGAGAGCGCATCGATCATCCATATATCATCTCTGAGACGTATTTGGATCTGTTCGGCGTTTGTGAATGGGATCGTTTGTCCTGTCGGTTCACTGTATTGAAGTCGGGAACCCGTGTCTACTTCAACATCGACTTTATAGGGGAAGATGCGTTGTTCCTGAGAATTAGGAGATGTATTTTCGGAAACCCCGCCTACAAGGTCTGTCACCGTTCCCTCTATTTGTGCGCGTCCATCGGTGACACCTGTGACCGTTTCAAAAGCAGGGTGCAGGATACGCAAAATCGGTCTAACTTCAAGTCCGCTTGTTTCCACCGTGAATTTGTAAGGGTTGTCCAGTGCCATGCTCACATAGCCTTGAATCTGACCATTGAACCCGTTCCCTGTGAAGTCAAATCGATCCGCTTCACCGGTGGTCTTTTTCAGTTCTACGAGTTGACCGTGTAAGACTGCGTCCCCGAGTGGAAACCTCTCAACGAGCCCGTTGTCTTCAAAGTCTAAATAGGTTATATCTGCGAAGTCGAGTTCAATCTGAAAATCGAGGGGTTCCGGTTTCTTTAATATGCCGACGACTGAAACATCAAATTGTCCATCGAAAGGGAAGTTGGAAATTTGTGCTGCCTTGGAAAGTTCCTGAAAATTCACAGGTGCGTCGCTTTCGAGTCGGAAATCGAAGTCGGCGTTCGGTGTGACCGCTACATTGAGCGTAACGCTCTGGCCGCGGGTGGTTACCTTGAAATTGGGGAGTGTGAGGTAGTAATCCTCAATGCGCAACGGAAGCGTTAGTGGGTCCAAATGGAGACCCCATGCGATGCCTTCTGTGACGTTAAAGTCGGCGCGCCCATCAAGGTTGATGAGTGTCCCATCCAATATGAGTTCACCGCTGATTTCACCGGTTACCGGATATTCCGCACCTAACAATAACTTTGGATAGTGTTGAACATAGACCGGATGAGCGATGACGCTGAACTGTGCCGGGAACTCACCCTCAACATCCACAACACCGGTGATTGTGGTTTGACTTATCTTTTCTGTCACGGTATCATTTTGGGTGAGTCGTCCATTTTCGACGAACACCTGTCCATCTTGATAGTTGAGATCGCCTGTCAATATGCCGATCGGGATGTCGAAGAAATTCGCGTTCGGGATTTTGATGTGTCCGTTTAGTTTGCCGTCCGATGACAATTGCGCTATGTATTCACCCGTTCCGCCGAAATCCGCGCTATTGACAATTTTCATGAGATCGTCGAAGTTGATGTCGGATATACGGATGTCGAGAAGGTTTTGTTCAGTTAACGGCAAGGAGCCAGCGACGGCAATCACGCTTTCGTCAAGATGTCCATCGGCTCTTAATACGCTATCCTCGACTTTACAATTGATGGCAGAATCCTGAAGTTCCACCGTATTGAGGACGGTATCAGTTAACGCTAATGTGCTATCGAGATTGAGCGTTGAAATGTCGTCACTACTTCCGGTGAACGCGGCACTCCCTGAGAGACTCCCGGTACTGTCTACAAGGAATTCGGGAGGCGCAACGAACATCGCGAGCAACGGTATAAGTTGGATGTCCGTTGCCGCTAACTCTCCTGTATAGGCGAGCGGGTGCGTTGTTAGTTGCCGAAGCTGTGTAATGACATCGCCTTCCGACGGGCTTTGGAGTCCGATACTCCCGTTTCCATTCAAAGTGCCGTTGGCGATCTGTGCGTTGAAGGTTTTTAGTGTGAGCGTAGGGGTTGGGTGTAAATTGAAACCTACCTCAATTTTCAGGTCTGTTAACGCGATTTGTCTGTTCTTCTCGATTTGTGTTAGAGAAAAAGTCGGGGTTTCCACAGTGAGCGCAGCAGCGAAGCTGGTATCGAGGTTTCCATTCGCTGTTATAGAACCTTTTACAATGCCTTCAAGTTTGATATCTTCGTCAAGAAATTGCCCTACATCTGCAACATCTAATCGCTGTAAATCAAGGTTAATCCCCCAAGATTTCCATTTCCCTGTTGTTTTGTGCGGAAATTGCCCTGCAGCTACCAATCTTGAGTTGCCAAAGTCTAAGCGGAATATATCGAATCGGTTTCGCGTGGCTAAAATTTGAAAATAGGCTTCAAACGTATCAATCGGCATTTTGTAACCGTTGAACGTGAAACTGCCAGCCTCTATTTTAAATTCGCCGTCATGGTCCCATGTATCAAGGGGCCCTTTAACATCAACGGTAATTCCTTCAAGACTTATTTCGAGGTCCCTTTGCGTATCTGTATAATCAATTTTTCCGTCCTTAAGATGAACCTTTTCAACGGCGAAGCTGAATTGTGGAGCGTCCTCACTTGACGAATCTTCCAAAAAAATATTGGACAGATTGAGTTCACCATTGCGATCAGGTTTTGCACGGATTTCGGGGGTATCAACAATCAGTTCCGTAACCTCAAATTTACGCGATAGCAACCGCAGCAGATTGTATTTGAGGACGACGCTGCGCGTCGAAATTACGGGTTCATCTGCTTCGGAGATTTCGGCTATTTTAACGTTTTTGACGGTAACATTCCCGAAGATGCTGCCCTCTATGTCCTCGACGCTGATCGTGTAGTCAGCTGTTAGCCGGTTTTTCAATTCCGTCTCAAGCCTTTTTTCGACCCAATTGAGGAAGGTCTCGGACTGAACAAACACCAGCGCACCGCATAGCAGAATAATAAAGGATATTCCGAGGAAAATGGAAATTTTTTGGATTCTTTTTCGCATCTTTATTTTCCAAATGATTCGTGAGCAGCAGCGACGATCTCGGCTGTTGTCTGCTGTCGGCGATCGGAAACCATCAGCGATCGGAAACCTTCAGCAAAGAGGTTCTCTGATAAATTAGAGTATTTTTGATAGGGTGTTTCTTCTTCTTGCTGACTGCTGACTGCTGATTGCTGAAGGCTATTTTCCTGTCTGTTTACGTCCGGATTCGGGTTGATGCTCAACCAGAGCAGGTACTCAATATTACCGATGTCCTTGTGGATCGGTGAATAGGTTAACCCGTGAACGGTCGCACCGAGTTTCTCCCGAACGAAAGTGCTGAGGTTGTCTATCGTTTCGATATGTACCTGTTTATCGGACACAACTCCGCCTTTTTTGACGTGTGCTTTTCCTGCTTCAAATTGCGGTTTGAGCAGTGCGATAATATCATAGGGATGGTTATCAGTGGTCAGTTCGGTTTTTCTGCGAAAAACCTTTCGGTTTTCAGTTAAGAGGTTATCGTTTTGATAAGGTTCCCCTCTTAACTGACAACTATTTTGCTGTTTCAGAAGTTTGATGACACTCGGTAGCACTGTCCTCAGTGAGATAAAGGAGACATCAATCACAGCGAGGGTGATAAAATCGTTGCTGTCGTGTACGGGGTTTTTGCTTGAGGATGTTTTTGCTTCGGGAATTTCTGCGGATTTCTTCAAGGTAACCTCGCCCTTATTTAAGAGCGTCGACGTTAGATGTCGGATATTCGTCTTTTCAATCGACTTGACTTGTGGGTGTGTTCGGAGTTTCCACGCGAGTTGCCCGTAGCCGACATCGACGGCATAGACGAATTTGGCACCGTGTTGGAGGAGACAGTCTGTGAATCCGCCAGTAGATGCACCGACATCAAGTGCTACCCGATTTTGGACATCTATATTGAAGGTGCTTAACGCTTTTTCCAACTTGACCCCGCCGCGGCTGACATATTTTTCCCGCTCCTTAACGATGACCTCTGCATCGTCGGGAATCCGATGTCCCGGCTTAATGCTGGCGTTTCCGTTAACGGTGACTGCGCCTGCGAGGATGAGCCGTTTCGCCTGTTCGCGACTCTCCACTAAATTATGTTCTACCAGAAAAGTGTCAATCCGTTGCATAGCGTGCTAACCCTTTGACGCTATTAGATCATTTTCTCTGCCACGCGAACAACAGCGTCAGCATCGCACCGGCACAAGGCATAGAGATGCTGTAGATCACCGTGCTCGATGAACTCGTCAGGAATGCCGAGATTCGTGATCTGAACGTCTGTGATGTCGGCTGCTGCGAGGGCCTCCAAAACGGCGCTCCCGAAACCGCCCATCACCACGCCGTCTTCAATCGTAATCACTTTACCGATCTGTTCTGCGAGTGGCAGAATTGTTGCAGTGTCTAACGGTTTTACAAACCGTGCGTTTACAACCGTTGCGGAAATTCCGGTATCGGCTAATATCTGCGCTGCATCAAGTGCAGGGTAGACGCGGCTGCCGATAGCGATAATCAGTATATCGTTACCCTCTCTAATAATTTCGCTTTTTCCGATAGGTAAGGGGCGCGGCTCTGGCGCGATTTTTACTCCGACACCGGTGCCACGTGGATAGCGGAACGCAATCGGTCCGTCTTCATACACGAGTGCCGTCTTGACCATAGACTGTAATTCGTTCTCATCTTTCGGTGCCATCACGACCATGTTCGGGATCGAGCGGAGGTATGCCAGATCGAAGACCCCGTGGTGCGTTGGACCGTCTGCCCCGACGAGTCCGCCTCTGTCTAATGCGAAGATGACAGGAAGTTTTTGGATGCAGACATCGTGTAGGACTTGATCATAACTCCGTTGGAGGAAGGTCGAATAGATCGCGGTGACAGGACGCATTCCTTGTGCTGCGAGCCCTGCGGAAAACGTGACGGCGCACTGCTCCGCCAATCCAAGGTCGAAACATCGGCTCGGAAACGCCTCACCGAATTTATCCAATCCGGTGCCGCCCGGCATTGCTGCGGTCACACCGATGACGCGTGCGTCGCGTTTCGCCAGTTCAATGAGTGTCCGACTGAATACTTCTGTGTAGGTCGGGGTCGGCGGTTTCGGTTTCAATGTTTTACCTGTCTTGAGGTTGAAGGGACCGCTGACGCTATAGAACCCGACGGGATCGGCTTCTGCGGGTGCGTAGCCGCGTCCTTTTTCGGTTACGACGTGCAGTAGGATGGGGCCTGTAAGTTTCCGGATACCCGTTAGCACCGGAATCAGCGCATCCAAGTCGTTTCCATCGAGCGGTCCGAAGTATCGGAACCCGAATTCCTCAAATAGCGTACCGGCTTTCAAGGAAGCCTCGATTTTACGTGCAATCTGCGTTGCATCCGCCGGAATTAAGTTCAGGAACTCTTTGACACCGGACCGGAGGAAGTTATAGTGTGGTGAACTTGTGAGTTTGTGGAAATGTTTTGAGAACGCGCCGACAGTCGCTGAAATGGACATGTTGTTATCGTTGAGGATAACAACCATATCGTTCTTGAAGTCGCCTGCGGCGTTCAACGCTTCAAACGCCATCCCGCCTGTTAACCCGCCGTCCCCAATAACAGCGACGACTTTGTAAGTTTCGTTGGTCAAGTCTCGCGCGGTGGCGATACCTAACGCCGCTGCGATAGAGGTACTGGAATGACCGGCACCGAAAACATCATATTCGCTCTCGTCTCTGCTGAGAAAACCGCTGATGCCGCCGCTCTGTCTGAGCGTTGGGAACTCGTCTCTCCTGCCGGTCAGCAGTTTATGCGGATACGCCTGATGCCCGATGTCCCAGATAACTTTATCGCGCGGTGTATCAAAGACGGCATGCAAGGCTATCGCCAATTCGATGGTGCCGAAGTTGGGCGCGAAGTGACCCGCATGCTCTGAGAGGACCGTCAGGAGATAGTCGCGCATCTCTTGGGCGAGGTCTTTAAGCTCATTTATTTCGAGTTTTTTTAGATCAGATGGGGTATTAATTTTTTCTAAGATCATATTATTTGTCCTATTATGTAGCGAGGTTTTAGATCTCGACTGCAGGTTATGCAGAAATCTTTGTGTCTCTAAACCCCCTAAATCCCCCTTATCAGGGGGACTTTAATGAGTCCAACTGTAATTTAAGAGTTATCTGTTTCGAGAACGTTTTCAACCCGCTGTTCTGCTTTCTCGAGCATTTTCCGACAAGATGAGACTAAACCGACACCTTCCTCGAAAAGCTTGAGCGATTCTTCGAGTGGTAGCTCGTTTCCGGATTCCAGTTGTTCAACAATTTGTGAGAGTTTTGTAAGTTTTTCTTCAAAAGTCATGCCTTATCTCCGTATTGACAGAAGACGGCTTGTAGGGGTGCGGTCTCCTCGTCTATCTTTCAGAACCTGCCCGAGTATCTCAAGGTTTACGCAGACAGTTGTTTCTTACTTATGTCGGTTTTCGTCCAAGAGTTCTTCAATTTGACACGTGAGATGTCCACGTGAGAGTTGAACCTCAATTTTATCGCCGACGGATACCTGTTCCGCCTCGGTGAGTACTTCACCGTCTGTTTTTCGGGTGATGCTATACCCGCGCTTCAACGTGGCTAACGGACTGAGCGCGTTTAGGTGTTGCGCGAGCGCGTGGAGTCTATTTTCGCTATCAGCGAGTTTCCGGCCTACAGCACTCCGACATGCAACGTCTAAATTATCCAATGTTTGATACAGTTGATAGATAGCATCTCTACGTTGTGTCGGTGCAAGCCGTGTCTCCAGTTCTTGGAGTCGTATTTTATCTCCATTCAATCGGTTCTGGATTGTTGTGCGCAGCCACGCATCGAAACCGTTAAGTTGTGCGGAAAGTTCGTCCTGATCTGGGACGATATGTTCTACAGCAGCTGAGGGGGTCGGTGCTCGGTGATCCGCCACCCAATCGGCGATGGTGAAATCTGTCTCGTGTCCGACTGCGGACACGATCGGGATTCTGGAATCGAAAATAGCACGTGCGACGCGTTCTTCGTTGAATGCCCAGAGGTCCTCGATAGAGCCGCCGCCGCGACCGACAATGAGTACATCTATATCCTCCCGCTGATTCAGTACTTGTATTGCAGAGGCGATCCCTTGTACTGCGCCGTCACCTTGGACGGGCGTCGGATGTAACAACACCGCGGCTAACGGGTAGCGTTTACGGAGTTGTTGAAGGATGTCCTGAATTGCTGCGCCTGTTGGCGACGTAACAACGCCGATTGTTCGCGGGAACCTCGGTAACGGCTTTTTGTAGATATCGTCAAACAATCTTTCGTCTGCGAGTCGCTGTTTCAATTCTTCAAAGGCTCTTTGCAACGCACCGATGCCGACCGGTTCCACGTTTCGACCAACAATCTGATACTGTCCCCTCGCCGAATAGAGATTCAGCTGCCCTTGGACAATAATCTCTTCGCCGTCCTTCGGTAAAAATTTCAGGCGTGTCGCATGACTCCGAAAAATGGCAACAGAGATCTGATAGTTATCTTCTTTCAGCGTGAAATAGACGTGTCCAGCACCAGACCGACTGTAATTAGAGACCTCTCCCTGTACCCACACGTTCTGGAATTCCGGTTGTTTGTCTATCAACCTTTTCAGTAGGTTTGTTATCTCACTGACACTACGGACAGTTTTTGTTGGTATCGAAAATTCTAATTGCATATTGGTACTCAGCTAACGGCTGTCAACCATCAGCCATTAGCTATCGGAAACCGTCAGTAAATATCGCGAGCACAACTCGCTCCTATAGAGATTTATGTTCATATAAAATATCGCGAGCACAGCTCGCTCCTACATTGATAACGAAAAGTAAAACGGCAGCCCTCTTGTCGACGGCTGACAGCCGTCGGCTCCTTAATATTGATATTGTAGTGGCACGATGCTGTGTGCCAGTCCTGTATTCTCGTCGAGTTCTATCTCTGCACCGCAGAGCTTGACGTTGTCCTTAGCGACAGCGAAACGGATCGGCATCATCGTCAGGAACCGTTCAAGTACTAAGTCTATCCGGGTACCGATAACCGAGTCGTAGGGTCCCGTCATACCGACATCCGTAATGTAAGCGGTACCTTGCGGGAGGATGCGTGCGTCCGCTGTCGGGACGTGTGTATGGGTTCCGATGACTGCGCCGACACGACCATCGGCGTGCCACCCCATTGCGATTTTCTCGGAGGTCGCCTCTGCATGAAAGTCGAGCAGGATATACGGAGTCTCGGCTTTGATCTCCGGTAAAATGGTGTCGAGCACGTGGAATGGGTTGCTATACGGACTCATGAAAATCTGCCCAGCGAGATTGATGACACCGAGTTTTGTCTGTCCGTCGGCGGATGTTACAATCGTCACACCGTTCCCGACGACTTCGGTCGGATAGTTCGCAGGACGTATCAGTTGTGGCGTTGTCTCGATAAACCCGAAGATGTCTTTGTTGTCCCAGACGTGGTTGCCAGTCGTGATAGCGGAGACACCTGACGCTAAGAGTTGATCAACGATGTCAAACGTCAAACCTTTTCCACCGGCTGCGTTCTCACCGTTCGCGACAATAAAGTCGTATTCATGTCGATGCGCTTCCAAAAAATTCGTCGTTGCTGTTCTACCCGGATTTCCGACGATGTCTCCGATAAACAATATTTTCATTTTCCTCTATCACTTTCGTATGAATGGCTATCAGCCGTCAGGGCGGTTTTTCTGCGAAAAACCTTTGTCAGCCGAAAGCCATTTATGCTTCTAATTCTGTGAGTGTGAACACCGGTGCGAACGAGCAGCCGAGTGCCTCTATTTTCCCACCGCCGCCAGCCTGCCGATCAATCGCTGCTACGACGTGCGACACGTTGTACCCTTCCGCACGGATCTGTTCAATGGACGTACACACCTGTCCCGCTGTCGTAATCACGTCCTCTATGACGACAAGGGTGCTACCTTCCGTGGCACCCCCCTCTATGAGATTACATGTACCGTAGGTTTTCGCTTCCTTACGGACGTAGAAACAGGGGAGCCCCGTCTGCATGGAGAGTGCCGTTGCAAGCGGAATGCCGCCTAATTCTAAGCCTGCCAACCCATCACAGGTTGACGGAAGCAGCTTCGCCATCTCTTTAGCGATGGCTGTGAGCAGGACAGGATCACTCTCAAACCGGTATTTATCCCAGTAGAAATTGCTGATATTCCCCGAGCGGAGTTTAAATTCACCTGTGAGATACGAAGCCTCACGAATCTGTTTTGCGAGTTCTGTTTTGGTCATTGTGTATAGTTATCAGTTGTTAGTACGGTTTTCTACGGAAACCTTTCGGTTATCAGAGGGAATAGTTTTCAGTACTCAGGACGCTACGCTTTCAGATTTTGAAGTTAACAGTACTCAGTTAAAGAAGTATCTTGTAGCAGGGACAGAAAATGTGAACGCCACAAGAACCCTCTTAACTGATAACTGACAACTGGTAACTGACAACTATTAAAATACCTCAATATGTGCGGTGTCTGCTGCTATGACTTCTCCGATAATAGCGGCTTCGGGACAATCAGCGGCGCGGAGTTCCGATACCGCTGCATCGGCGTTCTCCGCGGGCAGCGAGAACAGCAAACCGCCAGATGTTTCTGCTTCCATCAGGATATGGTGCATCGCTTCGCTATCTGTGTGGAACGTGACTTTGTCGGCAAGGAACGTCATATTTGCAAGATACGCCTGCGTGTAGGTGTCTTGTGCAACGAGTGCTGGTGCATCCGCGAAGTGCGGGACGGCACGACTCTCAATCTTTAGTCGGACACTGTTGCCTGCCGCCATCTCTGAGGCGTGTCCTAACAGACCGTAACCTGTGACATCCGTGCAAGCACTCGCGCCGTGTTTAAGCATCACCTGCGAGGCAGAGGCGTTGAGTCGGGTCATCGATTCAACGAGTTGTGGTAGCACCGCATCGCTGATCTTATCGAATTTGAGTCCTGTGGTGAGGATCCCGATTCCCAGGTTTTTGGTTAGAATGAGTACCTCTCCGGGACGCGCGCCGTAATTCTTAACGAATTCCTCAGGGTGAACGATCCCAGTTACGGCAAGTCCGTACATAAGTTCTGGTGCGTCCACCGTATGTCCGCCGACGAGTGCGGCACCGGCTTCAATCGCTTTTTCAGTGCCGCCTCTGACAATATCGCCAAGGATAGATAAGTCCAAATCAGCCTTCGGCCAGCACGTGATGTTCAAAGCGGTTTTCGGGACACCACCCATGCTATAGACATCGCTCAGCGAGTTCGTCGCCGCGATCGCACCGAATGTGTACGGATCATCGACGATCGGTGTGAAATAGTCAACTGTATTAACAAGCGCGAGGTCGTCGGAGATGCGATAGATACCTGCATCGTCTGATGTCTCGGTGCCGACGAGTAGGTTCGGATCCGTGGATTTCGGGATGTTATCTAAAATGTGTGCAAGCTCACCCGGAGCAAGTTTTGACGCTCACCCGGCGCATTTCACTGTTGCCGTTAAACGGATTTTCTGGTGTGTCATATTTTTAACTATTCCCTAACGGGTTCGGTCAGTATGGTTTAGACATCGAACGCTGACGACGTAACCCGCACTGCGCCGTTGTTGCAGTGCTGCTATCTTTCGTGTAAAGACCGCGCAATTACTGCAGATCCTCCAAGACAGATTTTACGTACGCCACGCTCCGACCGTCTTGATGGAACTGGTCGCCGTCTCGAATCCCTTCAATCGCTAAGTAGCCGCCGTAATCGGCTTCCAGCATCGCCGCGATCGCAAATCGGTAGTCGATTTCACCGTCAGGTAACGGGACTTGGACATAGATCGCCGTCTCCAGATCGGGGATATGCACCCGGTAGAGACTCTTGCAGTGCCAATAGTTCGCATACGGTGCAAGTGCGACGATCGCATCCTCACAGGACTCTTCGGGAATATCGTAAGTCCAGTAGATGTTACCTAATTCAGGATTCACGCCGACATTCGGTGCGTCGATTAATTCTAAGAGGTGCAGTGCCGACCAACTGTTGTCGGCAATTGAGTTCTGATGGATTTCTATGGAGATTTCTACACCGAGATCCGCGGCGACGGTTGCGGCTTCACTCACAGCACTTGCAGTCCGTTCGTAGTCTATCGTGCTCGCGAGACGACTTGAGCCTTGCGATACAGATTCGCCACGATATGTGCCTTTGCCATTTGGATCGCGAGGCGGTGTTGTGACTGTCGAGTTAAGGACACCGGCACCGATCTTCGATGCGAAGTGTGCGGCATCTATCATCCGTTGTTTGTTTGCTGCGGCGACACGCGGATGTGCGGCACCGCCACCGCCACGGATAGCAACGCACGGCATACCGGCATCTTCAAGCTCGGAGCGGAGTGTTGCGACATCCGCGTCGGATAAACTCATTGCTGGTAACTCGATACCGTCGAATCCAATCTCTTTCGCATGTTTCAAAAACCGTTGCCGATCCGCAGGATTCGTAGGGAACCCGGTGCCGTTGTACGGATACGACGCACATCGCCTAAAAGCGTACGCAATCTTCATCAATACTCTCCTTCAAATAGATAGGTTACAGCCTGCTCGAACTGTCGGAAAAGTTGAGGGTTTATAGTGTCTATAGGTGCTGGTGTCTTCTGATCGTCTGCTGGATGCTCTGCTGCACCTTTCGCGTGTGTAGATACTTTAGCATGTCCGCTGGTTCTCTGTAAAGCGGCTTCTCGCTCTGCAATGGCACTAAGAATACTGCGATAGTACCATGCTTGGTCTTCGACACCACCGTGAAACCGATCCCACACCGAGTCGCCGATGGCATCATATTCTGAGATGATCGTCCGTAGATTGTGAAGTTTATCGGCGCATGTCACAGTGCAGACTTCCGGACTTGCGGTTCTGAGGGCTTCAATCCGTTCGGTTTTACGGGCGCGCCAGCGCAGCGCTTTATCCTCCGAGCAACCGTCAACGATGTTCGCAACAGCGTCTCCAAAACGTTCTCGAATGAAATCTAACGTCAGATCGGTGTCCTCGACGGTATCGTGTAAGAGGCCTGCTATAATGACGACTTCGGTGCATCCGGCTTCCATTAAGATGAGTCCGACGGCGTAGGGGTGTGTGATATAAGGCGTGTGGGTGCCTTTCCGGTATTGTCCGTGATGTGCTTCAGCGGCGATTTCTATCGCCTCTTCAATCTGATTTTTCCGAGTGTCGTTCTCTGTCATGCTTCTATATGCTGCGGATCAACGCTTCTTAGAAATTAGGAGACTTAAACTTTGTTAAATGATACACTATTTTCTGTGTAACCGTCAAGAGATTTTTTAATAGTTGTCAGTTTTCAGTACGATTTTTTCTGCGAAAAAATCTTTCAGTTTTCAGTTAAGAGGTGTATTGTGGCAGTGAACGAGAAGTAGCCGCCACAAGTGGATAACTGCTAACTGAGGACTAATAACCAGTCCTCTGACCCCTTTAATAAGGAAGATATTATGACCACGATTGCTATCGGCGGGATTATGCATGAGTCCAATACGTTCAGCGATACCCGTACCGACTACGGTGCGTTTTCTCAAACCTTCGCGAGGTACCTGATTAACGCTTGGTCTGAGACGCACCACGAAATGGCAGGATTTATTCAGGGCGCATCCGAGTACGACTATACCGCGTATCCGACGCTTATGGCTTCTGCGACACCCGCAGGTCCTGTAACAGATGACGCATTTGACCGACTCACCGATATGCTCATCCAGCATCTCAAATCTATACCGAAATACGATGGACTCCTGCTCGCGCTCCACGGTGCACTGGTCGCTGAAAGCTTCCCGGACGGAGACGGTGAAATCTTACGCCGACTTCGTGTGGAGCTCGGTCGCGACCTTCCGATCGTTGTCACGCTGGATCAGCACGCCAATGTCTCTGAACAGATGGCCGCCGAATCGACGGCACTTGTCATCTACAAGACGACACCGCATATTGATCAGCGTCAACGTGGACTACAAGCAGCGGAACTGATGATGCGGATCCTGCGAGACGGGGTTACACCGACGCAGGCACTCGCGAAACCGCCGATGCTCCTGAATATCCTGTATCACAACACCAGTGTGCCACCGATGGCACCTATCCTCACGGCAGCCAAGCAGCTCGAAATGCGCCCTGATGTCCTTGCGGCAAGTGTCGCAGTCGGGTATCCGTATGCGGATGTCTATGAAGCCGGTCCCGCTTTCGTTGTCGCGACTGACGACGATCCGAAACTCGCACAGACGGAAGCCGATCGGTTGTCCGATATGTTGTGGGGTGTCCGCGAAGAACTGACGCTTGATCTACCCGATGCGGCACAGGCAGTTGAACAAGCCGTTGCATCTGATAAACATCCGGTTATCCTTGTTGAGATGGGGGACAACATCGGTGGCGGTTCGCCGGGGGATAGCACTTTCGTGTTAGCCGAGCTCCAACAACAGGGGGCATCTGGATTTGTGGTTATCCTCTGTGATCCGGACGGTGTACAGACCTGTATTCAGGCGGGTGTCGGTGCTGAGGTTACTTTAGATGTCGGTGCGAAAGCGGATAATTTGCACGGGGCACCTGTTTCAATCCAAGGGAAAGTTCGACGCATCCACGATGGACGCTACGAGGAGACGGAGCCACGACACGGCGGACAGAGACACCACAATCAGGGGTTAACAACCGTCATCGCTGTGGGTGATTCTCTGGTCGTGTTGACGAGTAGACGGCAGACCCCGTTTAGTCTCCATCAATTATTGAGTCTCGGCATCAATCCGACGGAGATGCGGATGATCGTTGTCAAAGCGGCAGTCGCCTTCCGCGCCGCCTACGAACCGATCGCGGGACAGATTATTGAGGTGGATACACCGGGGTTGACCGCGGTGAATCCGTTGCATTTTGAATATCACGATGTCCGAAGACCGCTGTTTCCTTTGGATTCTGAACTGTGATTTATCGGATTCAGACTAGCCTAAATTCCGTAAGTCCTCAACCATAAATAAATGGTAGTGTAAACCTTATTATCGAATTCACGTTTTTATGTAACAAATCACCTAATAATCAAAGCAACCAACAAGGGGAAATAGTTATGAAAACAATCGCAATCATTACAATAATTGCAATGCTCGTTGTGCCAACGATAACAGTGGCTCAGACATTGACGGATGATGAAGTCTCACAAGTGATTGTTGATGCTGAGCGGGATGCCAAAAGTGATGCCTCGTTTGAATGGTTTGTTGGGGGATTCCTCGGCGGATTTACACTCGGATGCTGTGGCGGCTTAACGGTGGTAGCACTATCACAAGCGGTTCCGGCGACACCACCTGTCCATAAACTCCTCGGAAAATCCCCAGAATATGTGGATGTGTATGCGGATGCTTACATAAAAACAAAAAAACGTAGTGATGCAGAAGCATCGTTCTCGGGTTGTTGTCTCGGAACAGCTGCCTTAACAGCAACCTATCTTTTCTTACTGCCAGCATCATTCCGATATGAAAACTGGGATTGGAGATAACTTCCAAATTCACAGAAAACCTAAGAATCGAAAAGAAACCGAGTGAAACCCAACGTGCCCTCACGTTGTCAGCGTTTGGATTGTTAGGTTTCGCTATGATTATCTATTTGGATGCGGCATTGAAAGCAGAGGCTTATTGCTTAATTGTAGGTTTTTTGACTTTCATCGTTCAACTTCCTCGCCTCGTTTTCAGAAAGCGAAACAAAGTGGGTTAATGTCAAAGACATTTTCATCTCTCTGTGCTGTCGGGATAGCTTCCGGTCTTCTGTTGCTCCCGTGTAGGTTGAGCAGATAGATGGCGTTAAAACTGTCTAATAGACTTTTACGCATGCCGCGGAACATAGGACCATCAAGGAAGCTATTGTTGACAATATATCCTATAACACCTTCACCATTTTTATTAATCCGCCACTGTGCCCACCGAGTAAACTTCACGTAATCCGCTTGTAGTGTTTTTGAGTTTCTGTCCCCAAGCGGTTCTCCATCTAAGCGTCTGTAATCCTCAATAAGTTCACCGATAGAGGAGTTCCTTGAATGCGGTGAACATCCCGTAGATTTGGCTGTTTTCGTCGGTGAGTGTCGTGGAAATCTGTGTCTGGAGTTCCCGTGTCCGTCTGGCGAGGTGTTTGGCGAGTACCTCTGGCGAAGTGATCGGGATATGTCCAGCGTTTAGGAACTGTTCCAGTAGCCGTTGGACATCTTCAGGGGTGTCTTGGATGTTTGCCGTGATGCGTTGTTGTCCGTCGCGCCACAACTGGAAATCGAGGAAATTGGTGAGGATAAAGTTATCCAAATTTTCGATGAACCGCCGGTTCTGTTCTCTGGTGTGTCCGGTGAGGGTGTCGAGGTCTCTGCCGTATCCTTCCGCTTCGATATAACCGATGGGTAGCAGCCCCTCTATAGCGATAAAATCGGGTCTCCCGATCTGGTTGCGTCCTCTCGGTTCTTGGGTTAGCCTTATTGTGTCTCTTTCAAAACAGTCAACGAATAGTTGTTCAAGAAACGTATGGAGATGTGGGAATAAGGAGAGTTCTGGTGTCGCTTCGGCTGTGTTTTGCGTGTGTTGGATGTTTTGTAGATAGCGGTCGCGGTGTGTGTGGAAACTCATATAAGGCATTATACATTTTTTTTATTTTAGGTGCAAGCCTTTTTCTTTCGATAGGACTCACGCAATTTTGATTTTAAACACACTGTTAAGTGGGTGCTTGGAAAACACGCAGACAGTCTCGGGGCACAGGCTAACAGCCTATGCTACAAAAGAGCAGCATCCGTAAGTCCTATCGGTATATAGTTCCAGAATTTTGAACTGTGTTTGATAATTGTTAGGAGATATGTTATACTTGATTGATATAAGGAGGTCTCATAATGGTTACCCGAGCAGAGATTCAAGCGACATGTGACGACATTGTGCGCAAATTCGCACCGCTGCAAGTGATTCTTTTTGGCTCCTATGCCTACGGTACGCCGACGGAAGACTCGGATGTAGACCTGCTTGTTGTGATGGATATTCCGAAGTCGGAATTTCTTAACAAGGCGATAGAGATCCGACAACGTATCTCATACCCTTTTGGTCTGGACCTGTTGGTGCGTTCACCGGAAGAGATCGCTTATCGGGTTTCCTATAACGACTGGTTTCTTCGCGAGATCACCGAAAAAGGGGAGTTGCTTCACGGATCCGAGGCAAACTGCAATATTAAAAACGTACAAGATCCGCCTTACGGGGCGAACGTTCTCAGAAAAGGGAAGAACCGCATGAATCCACTAACACTGGAATGGATAGAGAAGGCTGAAGGCGATTATAAAGCAGCAAAGTGGCTTCAGCAAGCCCCGGATCCCGGGCATGATGCTATCTGTTTTCATGCTCAACAGTGTATCGAAAAATATCTTAAAGCGTGGTTACAGGAGACGAATATTCCTATGCCACGGACGCATAACCTCGAGGAATTGTTGGCGTTAATTGTCCCTACGCTACCGGATTGGTCCGATTGGCAACCTGATCTTAAAATAATTACTGCGTATGCAGTGGATCCCCGTTATCCCGGAGATTCGGCGACAGCTGACAATACACGACACGCCATGCATATCTGCGAAGAGGTGCGTCAAGTTGTTCGCGCGCAGCTGAAACTTGCAGAGCCTGTAAATTAATACTGAAAACGAAACTTTTCCTGTTATATACTAAAGTTAGACTTTTGCCGCAAGCTTGGCACATGTTGATCATCACGTCACTATAAAAAACAGATGCGTAAAAAACACCGATTCATTATTGCACTGCTACCCGTAATGCTTCTACTCCAAACGGTTCATGCTGCGCCGTTGCAGACGCTCTCTTTAGATTTTACGCGTGAATTGACCGAAAAGGGCACAACGGAACACATCGCAGGCACGCTTCACTATGACATGAAATCATCACGTGTCGTTATTGAGGTCACGAAACCGCTCAAACAGATAATGATTGTGAAGGATAAAGTACTGGAGATTTATTATCCTGAGCAACAACAGGCGTTCCGTTTTATCTCTGAGGGCAGGGTTCCATTGCCGTTTGTTGAATCCATCATCCAATCCACACAAGCCGAATACGGATTAACCGCTATCGGGTATTCCTTGGATAAACACGATGTTATTGACAAAGTACTTTATACGTATTGGAAACCGCCGGAAAATGCGAAAGAGACACTCGGCATCGTTATCCTCGGCATGCGCGACGATCAACTCATTTCAGCAGAGATCAAGAATCCAGCTGGATACATCATCGGTAGATCTCGCTATCAGCATCACAAAAAAATCGGTATTAACTATATCCCTATGACAGTTACTTCCAGTACATACAGCGAGAAATCCGAAGTCCTGCAAAATGAGGAGATCGTTTATAGCAATCCACAGGTAAATATAGAACCCCGAAACCCAATTCTAAATTTTACAATTCCGAAATCTGTGAAGATTAAAGAGGTCAAATGGTAAATCATTCCGTCCATCATTCACTTGTCCTGTTCTGTGTGTCCTGTTTATTTCTTGTTATCTTCGTTTCACCTATATTTACGGACGAGGCTGCTGATCTCGCGTTTATTCGTGAAGCCAACCCAATGACAACACCGAAACCGAAGCAATCTGTCCGTTTCAACCCCCAAGAGACCTCGGAACTGAAACTTGTTGCGACTGGACTGATCCGCCTGTATCAGAAGTTCATCTCAAGTCAAGACGGTCCCTCATGTCAGTTTTTACCGAGTTGTTCACATTTCGGGATGCAGTGTATACAAGAATACGGCTTTCTCCGCGGTGTCATGCTCACGGCTGACAGGCTCATCCGATGCAACGGTTCGCAATCGAACCATTATCATAGAGATGGCGTGACAGGTAAATATATTGATCTGGTTTCAGACTATGCGGTGCTAAAATAAAGACGTTGGGTTTCACTACGTTCAACCCAACCTACAAGTTCTGTTGATACTATACAAATGTACAAATTTCTTTTTATCACTTGTCTTGCTTTTATGTTGATTCTACCGTTCGCCGCTGCTGAAGAATCTATTGAATACTATACTCCCGAAAACGTACGTAAGTTCGCTGACTTCCTATATGAACAGGGTGATTATCTCCGTGCTGTCGGTGAGTACCAACGCTATCTTTTTTACCGACCCCAAGAGAGCGAGGCGATTAATTATAGGATCGCCGTCTGTTATCGCTTCGGGGGTAAGTCGGCACAAGCGATCCAGAGTTTTGAGACGCTTTTACGGACGTACCCCGAAAGTCAATACACAAGCCAAATCTATTACCAGATCGGTGCGACCTATTTCCTGATGGATCGGTTTGATCGGTCTGCCCAGTTTCTCAGTGACACGCTCCCTCGTATAACGGATAGGCAACAGCACGTCGAAGCGGAGCAGCTGATCGGACTCTCGTATCTAATGCAAAAACGGTGGTCTGAGGCAGGTGAGGTGTTTAGAGGGTTGCAAGGGTCAGATATAATACGGATTAGAGAGAAGGCAGCGGTGTATAACATCTATGCCGAGAGCGGAGAGAAACTACCGACGCGGAGTCCTTTTTTAGCGGGTGTGCTTTCTACAGTTGTACCGGGTGTTGGACGGCTCTATACCGGTCGCCTCGCTGATGCACTGAACACGCTGTTTACTGTTGGCTTCACAGGATGGCAGGCTTACGACGGTTTCCGTAGAGACGGACTCTCATCGGCGAAGGGTTGGACGCTCGGCACGCTTTGTGGTGTCTTCTATGTGGGGAATATTTACGGTTCCGTGATTTCCGCCCGTGTTTACAATCGGCATGTTACAGATGAGTTCTTGGCAACCTTGTTTATAGAGTTGCCGTATTAAGATAGTTGTTAGTACGCAGTTAAGAGGCGATTTTGAATTTCGCAAACTATAGTAAAACCTACAATTAGCAAGACATCTATAGAGGACGGGGTTTCAAACCCCGCCTGCAAAAACTAATTTTTATCGGTTTTCAGGAATATCTCGCCGTCAAAATCCGGAATCTCGTGGCGTGAATGACGTTTACCGGTGTTGACCGCTATGACAGGTTCATCGAAAGTGACGGTTCTCTCAGTGCCGCTGCGATTATAGACTGCCCAACCCTTTTCAAACGCTCGGATAAAAAGTCCGGCTATGTCTCCATATTGAACGGCTTTGTTTTGGGTTGGCAGCCCGAGCTCGGCATCATAGAAGTTGTACCAGTTGTGTAGATGGTCAGGGACAGGTATAGCGTTGTCGTCGCCGAACAACACATAACCGTCGGAATGCGTTAGGCTCAGCGTGGTCATCATGCGCATCCACTGTAAGTTTTCTGTGCTATTCCGCTCTGCGACGCGTGTGTTTAAATCTGCCATGTAATCCGTCACGACGCGCCACCCTTCTAAGCAGTTGATGCGTGGTTCCCGGAGATGCTGTTCTGCCCAGAGGAGCGTCTTTTCCATCTGTAGAATCTGATCGAGGTTATATCCTTTGTGGTATTCCGGTTTATAACACTCCATGAAGAGCCCGTTCACGTCCGGTGCCGATTTCGGAATCTGACGCATATTCGCGTTGACAAGGATTAAGAAATCGTCCTCCACCTGATCCCGAATTTTGCGTAAGATCGCCAGCCTCGCCTCTAATTCAGCCTCACGTGTGAGAATAGTGTCTGACCAGTCATCAACAGCGACGGGACTGGTGGCGTAATCCTCATTCCACCAATCGAGCAGGATACCGTCAAAGAGACCGGATGTGTCCAATGCGACGGCTTGTTTGATGATCAAGTTCTGCATCTCTGGGTTCGTGAAGTCTATGAGATAGCCGAGCACTTTATCGTTTTTGTCAATCTTTCCATCGCCGTTGGTATCTTCACCCCATCCGATAACCGGTTTGCCGTTACTATCTCTAAGCCAATACGGAGAATCTGGCGGGAAATAACCGACCTCCCACCACTTTTCGACATCTTTTTCGTTTTGGCGCGACACATACCTCGCGTCCCGGTATCGGATTTCGACAAGCAGTAAAAGGTTGGGGTTTAAAGATAGCAGTTCTTGTTTCCTTTGGTGTGCTGTATCCAGTTGACTCGGATTCAGTGCCGTTGCTAATCCTGAATAGGGCTGCGCTTCTGATATATCCCAAGTGACTCTGAGCAGTGTGTATGGGTGCGCAAAAGCGAGATCGTGCTGCGCGAGACGATGAAGTTCATCTATAGCAGGCCTATTTTCAATGCCGTTCCATGCCTGAAAGATAGAAGGATAACTCCGTCTATCATCCGCGACGCTTGCCTTGATGACACCGAAAATCAGAAAAAGCATCAAAGATTGAATTGTAATGATTTTCACTACTATTGACCCCTTTTCTATCGGACGAAGTCTGCCTTCAGTTTTCCCCACGTTGTCGTCAATTTATCCTGTGGTTGGACTGCTAACACGCCCTCGATGCCTTTGTTCATCAGCTTCTTGATATCTTCTTCGGAGCGTGCGATATTAGAGATTCGGACTTCGTCCATCCGTCCCTCTAAGAACGGGGCAGCACCGCGTCCGAGCCACAGGACATCGTCATTCGGTGTGATATTGCCGCCGATCTTGCGTTCCCCATCTAAGACACCGTTAATGTAAACCTTGGCTTCACCGGACTTTCCATCGTAAGTGCCAGCAATGTGCGTCCACTTTCTCAACGACACGTCTGTCTTACCGTCAAGAACAGCTGGGGCCCAAGCCTCCTCATCGGTAGTCATTCGAATCGAAGCTTTCTTATTACTTCGAGGCCCCATCTTGTAGGCCTTTTCCTTAGTGGCACCTGTTCCACCAGCCGTTGACCACGCCTCAAGATAAATCCACATCTCCACGGTAAGTCCTTCAACCATATCTAAATTCTCGCTGTCGGGTATCTCAACAAAATCTCTGGGATCGTTTCCACCGAAGACGAGCCCGCCACCGAGTTTGCCCTCTCCCCATTTCGGTCCCATGAGTTCGCCATCATTTCCCTTGCCAGAGAGGTCTTTAACAGTTTTCCCAGTGCCCGTCTCGAATGTGTAGAGAAGGACGGTGTGTTCATCTTGCGCAAAACCGAACAATCCGTCTCCAGATGCTAACAAAATAATTAGTGTTAAGTAAAACGTTGTGCATACAACATTTTTCACGGTAGAGCTCTCCTTTTTTGGTCCTCAGTTATCGGTGCTCAGAGGACTGATTTTCGAGTTTCCTGCCTTTAGTTAATTGAATTGTAATTGTTTTTAGCATTGCGGTATCTCTTCCTATTGCGCAAAGTCTGCCTTCAGTTTTCCCCACGTTGTCGTCAATTTATCTTGTGGTTGGACTGCTAACACGCCTTCGATGCCTTTGTTCATGAGTTCTTTGATTTCTGCTTCGGAGCGTGCGATGTTGGAGATTCGGACTTCATCCATCCGTCCTTGTAGAAACGGTCCGGCACCGCGTCCGAGCCATAAAACATCGTTATTCGGTGTGATGTTGCCGCCGATTTTGCCTTCCGCATCTAAGACACCGTCGATGTAAATTTTGGCTTCACCGGATTTTCCATCGTAAGTGCCAGCCATGTGTGTCCATTTTTTTAACGGCATGTCCGCTTTACTGGCAAGGACTGCGCCACCCCATGCGAGTGCATCTGTGGTCATTCGGATAAGGACTTTTTTGTCGCTCCGAGGTCCCACTTTATAGGTTGTCTCTTTCGTGGCACCTGTTCCACCTGCTGTTGACCACGCCTCCAAGTAGAGCCACATTTCCACTGTAAGTCCTTCAACGAGGTCTAAACTGTCGCTGTCGGGGATTTCAACAAAATCTCTGGGAGCATTTCCACCGAAGACGAGCCCGCCACCCGGGTTGCCTTCACCCCATTTCGGTCCCATGAGTTTGCCATCATTTCCGTACTCAGAGAGGTCTTTAACAGTATCTCCGTTACCCGTCTCGAATGTGTAGAGCGCGACGGTATGTTCATCCTGTGCGAAACTATGTAATCCACCTCCAGATGCCAACAAAACAGTCAGTGCTATGCAGCACGTTGCGAATATAACATTTCTCATGGTAAATATCTCCTTTTTATTCGGACGCAGTTATCGGGGGTCAGAAAGCTGGTTTTCGATCTTTCTGTCTTTCATTATTAGTATTTTATCATAGATGGGTGTAATGTTCAATGCGTTAATAGTTAACAGGACTCAGTACTCAGTTAAAGAGGTTTGTTGTGGCAGTCACAGGAAATATAACTGCCACAAGGTGTTAACTGACAACTGAAAGGTTTTCGTAGAAAACCGTACTGACAACTGCGTACTTCCTTACCAAATTGTTCTTGTGTTATTTTTTTTTACCGTTATACTAATGCCATCTAAAGTTTGGACGATTTACATCTATGCTACAGCCGATACGGGTTCTCCACAGGCTAACAGCCTATGGTACAGTTAAAATAAGGATTTAAGATGCAACACATATCACAGGAAAATGATTGGTTGGTTCATCCATTTTGTCAGCCCGCTTCGGTGACAGAGATGGACAATAGAATCGTTCTCGATAACGGTCTCATCCAACGGACATTCGTCACTTCACCTAATTTCGCAACCGTTGATTTTACCAACCAAATTACCGATAGCAGCCTGCTCCGCGGTGTCAAACCAGAAGCGATACTTACGATTAACGGAGACGAATTTGAGGTAGGGGGCTTGAAAGGGCAGCCCGACTACGCCTATCTCGATTCAGATTGGATCGCAGACTTAACCAATGACGCGAACGCATTCCAATTTCGCGAATACCGAATCGACGAACCTGAAATCCGTTACCCGTGGGTAAAAAGGCGTTCTGCTACCTCATCGGTATATCCGCCAGAGGGTGTGAAACTGACGGTCGTGTTCTCACCGCCGCCATCCGTTGATTCCGTTCAGGTTTGCCTGCATTATGAACTCTACCGAGGCATTCCGGTACTGTCGAAATGGGTCACTGTTCACAATGGAAGTCAAAAACCGGTTCAATTGGATAGCTTAAGTTGTGAAATCCTCGCGGTCAACGAGCAAGAAAAGCACCGGTTACATGTCGAGAGCGATTATGCTTTCAGTAGAATGGAGACGACACAGTGGGGACCAGATGCCGATTACCTGACGCAAGTCGATTATCACTATCAGATGCCGTTGTTGATGACGAGCCACTATCCGCTCGGTCCTGGGGTCACTCTCCAACCGGATGAAAGTTTCCAGAGTTTTCGGACCTTTGAGATTCTGCATGACAGTGATGAACGTGAGCGACAAGGACTTGCACGCCGCAAGATGTACCGCGGGGTCGCGCCACAGGTGACGGAGAATCCAATTCATTTGCACGTTCGGAGGTCCGAGCCGGACGCTGTCCGTTTGGCGATTGATCAGTCTGCCGAAGTCGGATTTGAGATGGTGATTATGACCTTCGGGAGCGGCTTCAATATTGAGAGCGAGGACCCCGAATACATCGCCGGAATGAAGGAATTGGCAGATTATGCGCATCGCAAAAATATTCGGATCGGAGGTTATACCTTGATGTGTGCTTCGCGGAGTGCAGGTGACGAATTCAACTGTATTGATCCAGAGACCGGGGAACCCGGAAGCCGGTTCGGGCAGAGTGCTTGTCTGGCAAGCGCGTGGGGAGATGGTTATTGCCAACGGGTGCTGAATTTCATGGATAAAACCGGAATGGATGTCATAGTGACGGACGGTCCTTATCACGGCGATGTCTGTGCATCAACGACGCATGAATACCATAACGGCTTGGAAGATTCGCAGCTGCGCCAGTGGGAAGCGTGTGTGCAGTTTTACTATGAATGCCGATCGCGCGGTATCCAGATCAACTCGCCGGATCAGTATTACCTCAACGGTTCAAACAAATGTGGTATGGGGTATCGCGAAACAAATTTCAGCTTGCCTCGCGAGCGGCAAATTCTGATTGCGCGGCAGAATATCTACGACGGCACTTATGAAAAAACCCCAAGTATGGGGTGGATGTTCGTTCCGTTGGTGGAGTATCACGGGGGTGGACAAGCCGCAACGTTTGAGCCGCTTTGCGAACACCTTGAGGATTACGAAGCACACCTCGCGCAGAACTTCGGCAGTGGTGTGAATGCGACCTATCGCGGTCCCCGACTTTTTGATACTGAAGAGACGAAAGCAGTTGTTAAGAAATGGGTTGACTTCTTCACAAAATATCGTCCAATATTGGAGTCCGACATAATCCACGTGCGCCGTCCAGATGGTCGTTCCATCGATTGTATGCTCCACGCCAACGCACAAATCAATCCGTGCGGACTCGCGATGCTCTATAATCCGACACGCACGCTGCAAGAGATGACCCTAAAACTGCCGCTCTATTATACCGGATTGTCTGAGGTTGTTAACATTCGTGAAGGTGAAGGAGACCCTAAGCGTTACGAAATCGACCGGAATTACAACGTTGAGATTCCGGTTAAGATGGCACCGAAAAGCGTTAGTTACCTCGTGATTGAGTCGGAAGTTTGAACCTTCTTCAAAGAGATTTCATCTTTTCTGAACAAATTCACGGCTTGTCTGCCTAACTTAACAGAGACGTGCGTTTGATATAAGCGTTCGTCAGATTGTTGGGTTTCGCTATGTCCGTTTACATGAACATATTATTGACAATCGGCATTTACCGGTCAACCCAACCTGCAGTATCCCTTAATAGAGACGCATATATTCTAATAGGATGAATACATTTTCACGGACGGGGTTGCAAACCCCGCCTGCAAATGGACATATATTCTAATAGGATGAATACATTTTTTCATGGACGGGGTTGCAAACCCCGCTTGCAAACTGTTGGTGAGGAAACAGATGAAACGGAAATATCTTATCGGGGCATTTTTTGCTTGCGTGTTGGCGTTTTCGACGATAGTCGTGCTAAACACTTGGACACAAGGCAAGCTTACAGTAGACGAGAGACGGTTTGATTTCGATCTGGATGGTGAACTCAGCGTCGAAGAACAGAGGCTTATGTTTAGAGTGACGCGGCTTGAAGCGGAGAGAGGTAACAAGTTCAGCACAGGCGAAATTCGGCAAATGCGTGATGGAGAGCGAGGCAGATCTCGCGGTAGAGGCGGATTCGGTAGAGGCGGACGCGGTTCCAGAGCACCTTCAGGACCGAGATTGAACCCTGAGCAAGTCGCATTCAGAGACGGTGCTGCCACGATCCCTGACCGCGAGACCTTTGAGAAGTTATCCTATCAAGGTACAGAAGTCCGTATTGATACACAGCTTATTGGCATCGAATTTGTAAAATTTCAGATTGAGAATACGCATACAGAGAGCCCGCAACTTTATTTTATGAACACGGAGACGCACCGTTCTCACGGCAGTTTCATGGACGCTGCGGGTTTAGGACGTGGGCAAGGACAGATGCGCGGTGTCCTGAGTTATCGTCCGCTTTTCATGGCACCGAATGGCGAACCGGGTGTTTATACTTTCGAGTTTAATCCGAACGACGCTTTTCCGTTTGAAGAGATCAAACTCGCGCACGATCTGCTCGTATCGAAGATGCCGATACTGAAAAACAGGCTCGGCTATTGCCCGTTGTGGGGCGCGATCGGGATTTATAACCAAGAAAAAGCACTCTATGAGGCAGCGGAATTCCCCGTCTATTTTGAGGACGATCTTTATGCGAATGTTGGTTACCTTCCGCTGAATCAGGCAGCGTCGTTCGGTCTGCTACGTGTGTTGGAGTTGGATGAGCGTCCGACGCCACGCGACATCGTTATCTGTAAGATCTTACCCAACGAGATGCCACGGGTCGCAGGCGTTATTACCGGTGTTCGACAGACACCGCTCTCGCACGTCAATCTCCGTGCTATTCAAGACAAAGTCCCGAACGCTTTTATCGCCAAAGCCTGGGAAAACGCATCAATTGCACCGCTCATCGGGAAATACGTCTACTATGCGGTCAACGCCGACGGCTTTGAGATTAGGGAAGCGACACTTAAAGAGGTGGAGACACACTTTTCGGATCTGCGTCCATCAGAAACACAGAAACCTAAGCGAGACCTCTCTGTTACGAAAATTCTACCACTCGACGACATCCGGTTTGCGGATGCGTCACGTTTCGGTGTGAAGACAACCAATGTCGCAACGCTGCGCACGTTCGGGTTCCCTGAAGGCACGGTGCCGGATGGGTTTGCTATCCCGTTCTATTTTTACGACGAGTTCATGAAACACAACGGGTTCTATGCGAAGGTTGAGGCGTTACTCAATGATCCAGCGTTCCAGAGTGACTATGATATACGGGCAGCTGAACTCAAAAAATTTAGAGCGACAATTAAGGAAGGTGAAATGCCGGCGTGGATGATGGACGCACTTTCGGAATTGCAAAACGCATTTCCAGAGGGTACTTCTCTCCGGTGCCGTTCCAGCACGAACAACGAAGACCTCCCCGGTTTCAGTGGCGCAGGTTTATACGATTCCTACACACACCAGCCAGACGAAGGGCACTTATCAAAGTCTATTAAACAGGTATTCGCAAGCCTCTGGAATTACCGAGCGTTTGAAGCCCGCGATTTCTACCGTATTGACCACCTCACGACAGCCATGGCAGTGCTTGTTCATCCTAATTTTGCAGATGAATTGGCGAACGGCGTTGCTGTAACCGATGATGTCGTCTATCAGACAATCGGCAATTACTATCTCAACACGCAGGTCGGTGAGGACCTCGTGACGAATCCTGAAGAGCAATCTATTCCAGAGGAGATTTTGTTGAATTGGTCAGATAGCAACAATTATCGGGTGGTGACGATGTCTAACCGGACGACGGATGGCGGACGGATTTTGTCGGATGCCTACCTGCGTCAACTCAATAGTTATCTTGCCATAATCCACTACAGGTTCAATCAACTCTATGCTTCTATTGGACAGACGAAAAATCTCGCTATGGAGATTGAGTTCAAGATTACAAGTGACGGTAGACTCTCAATTAAACAGGCGAGACCGTGGGGACAGTGACATAGTATAGGATTTGCGAGCACAAGCAATCCGCAGAAATACCGTTTTTGCTGGGGCGTTTCTTAAGCAAAAACACTCGCTCCTATAATAGGGGGGTGTTAAAAGTGGCATGCGCGCTTTGAAGCGCGCATGTTTTGGTTTTAGGTGTCGGTTTGGCAACACGTATATTAATCGGTTTTGAGTTTTCCCCATGTTACCGTGAGTTTATCTGCTGGGTCTACAGCGAGGATTGCATCAAAGCCGGAGTTCATAAACTCTTGAATCTCCGCTTGAGATTTTACCTCGTTAGAGACCCAGAGTTCGTCCATACCGCCAACGAAGTGAGACGAGTTAGATGTCCTTCGGTATCCGATATCGAGGCTGGGTTCTCCTGAAACGTCGATGACCCCGCCTCCTGCGATGGGACCGCCGTCGTCTTCTTCACCGTTGACATAGATAATCGCCTCGTTGCCGTCCCATGTTGCGGCGACGTGGCTCCATTCACCTTCAGCGATTGTCGTTTGACCGATAAAGTCTTTGACGTGATAGGTTGTCCAGACGAGTTTCTTTGAGCCGTGGAATCCGAATTTCCAACCTGATCCGCCGTCCATCTCTACGATATTCTGCCAACCGGTTATGCCATCTGGGTTGACCCACGCGCCTACGCTCATCGGGTCGGTGAGTTCTTTCAAGGGTCCAGCGTTTTCGACTGTAATAAATGTGCTACCATCAAACTCAAACGCTTTGTCAAACTCACCATCAATCCAAGATGCCTTTCCGTCAACACTACCATCGTTTCCGTTGCCTGAGAGATCGGTGAGTGTGTCACCGTTTCCGTCGTCAAATGTCGCGAGGAACACAATATCTTCCGAAAGTTCCGCGTAGGCACTTCCGATAAATACTGCTAACATTAGAAGTGAATAAATTAAGATTCGCATTTTCGGCTCCTTATTCGGGGTTCGTGAAAAAAAATACTAACTGCAACACAATAGTGATGTGAACATTAACAATATACTACAGTTTCTGAAAACCACAAACTAAAAGTTTGTGCTACAAATTGCCTCCTTTGACCCTGTTTGACTGAAAGCGTTCCAAATATTTCAGTGGCTATTAATGATGACAAATTTAGTAAAAATTGTCAATCAAAAATCCGATTCTCGAGTTTCAGAACCTCGTCATCGGTGCCAAGTGTGTATAGTAATGCTAATGCGTTTTCTTAAGGTCACCCCAGCATGCCAGCAATCTATCCACGGGTGTTACGCTCAGACCGCTTAGTGCAAATTGCTCAACGGTTGGAAGAATCGCGGGCCCCAATCCTTCCGCAACACCGCCAACAGCGTAGATATTATTTCCAATAGTGCCAACCCCTAAGAAAACTCTCCCCGTTGGCATCTCGGGTGCCTCTGTCCATGTGTTGCTATCAGGATCGTATACTTCAACGTTCGTTAGCCCAGGGCCTTGCACGACAGATGTCCCGCCAACGGCGTAAATTTTGCCACCTACAACGCCCAACGCCAGAGCCGTTCGCGGTGTCGGCATATCTGATTTTTCTGTCCATGTATCTGAGATTGGGTCATATTGTTGAACCGTTTCGAGTACGGGGCCTTGCACCGTAGGTGTCCCACCAATAAGATATATTTTTCCGTCAATGCTTGTAGCGGCCATGCCTGAACGTGCTTCTGGCATATCTGTCTTTTTCGTCCACGTATCGGTCGCGGGATCATATTCTTCAACGGCTGGTAATATGGGACCAACATTTTGCGCAACGCCGCCAATGGCGTAAATTTTACCATCTACAACAGTCGTCGCAAAAAAGGAGCGCGGTGTCGGCATATCAGCTTTTTGGGTCCATGAATCCGTTTTCGGGTCATATTCCTCAACGGTTCCGAGTGCCGGGGCTTGTCCGCTCCAACCGCCGATAGCGTATATTTTCCCGCCGACTACGGAGGTTACAACACCGGCACGTGCTGATGGTAGACTCGCTTTCTGAACCCATTTGTCTGTCGCTGGATCATAGGCATCAACAAAGTCAACAGGTTCAGCGAGCATTCCGCCGATCGTGTAAAGTTGGTTGTCAACAGTGGACACGGAGAAAAAAAGTCTCGGAATTGGCATGTCTGCTCTTTGTGTCCAGTTTTCAGCTGTCGCGTTATGTATTAAGAGGAAAGTGAGTGAGATGGCGAATAGCCAGCCCGAATTCAAAAACAAAGATTTGTTTGATTTTATTGTAAATTTTCTTTTCACTAATAGTCTCCATTTCAGTTTAGAAAGTATTAAGTTAAGGGTTCCACCAGTAGGTGATTTTTCCGAGGATAGTCCAGTCAAGCAGTTCAGCACCGCCGTCTCGGGTATCGTAATTCTGGTTGAATACGAGGTAGAAGTCGCTACCGGGACGGTAGATGTAATTGACAAGCAGGTTCGCAGCGAGTATGTCTCTATCGGTGCTCCATTGCGCAAACAGTTTTGTGAATAGCGTTGTTGAGAACGAATAACCGATACGTCCACCGACAACGTTGGCATTGAATTCTGTCTCTGGGAACGCAATGCGGTTAAATTCGATGAACGGCTCTACACTGAATTTTGCGTTCGGTCTGAAGGTTGCGTCTAACAGCAATCCGCTTCTATTGCCGTGATAAAATTCTCCGAATTCCAAGCGGACTTCCCCGAAAATCATCCGACTGCTGCTGCTCCGAATGGAGGCTTGAAACGCAGTAAAGCTATACTCGCCGCTTGGGATTTCCTCATCCTCAAGTATGAATGCGCTTCGGAGATTTTCGGTTGTATTCCTGAGTTGGAAACCGATACTATCACCCGCTTCAAGTGAGAATTCCGTGTCAAAGGTTAGGTCTAGGGTTTCCAATTTGTTTTCTCGTGTCAGGACGAGGTCTGCCTCCGGTCCGATTTGAATCTCGCGAATGCTAAATTTTCGTGGCCAGGGCGTGTATTGTGCAAAACCTTGGAGTCGTCGGACACCTTTCCGTAGAACGAACCCGACTTCTGGGTCGAAATCCTCACCGATGTCTGTATATGAACCGTCAAGCTGAAAGAGGTTTGTCCGCCAATTTCCGCCGAAGTAGAAAGCGTTGCTGTTTCCTGAAACATCCGCTTCAAAGGTCCGCGACCAGAGTCCCTTAACATCAATCTCTCGCGTCGGACGATATGAAAAGTCGAGTCCTGTAGTTCGGTTATAGGCATCAGCATCTTGTTTATTGACAAAGATGCCACCGACGGTTGATCCGGCTAAGATATCTCGGTTCACCCGGACCACAGAATAGTTCGTTATTGGTTCGTTAAACATATCCGCCTCGGGTGCTCCAGTCTCGTCATCTTCAAATCTGTTTGTCAAGACGTTGAGAATCCCTATCCCATAAGGTCCGATTTTTCCGGTCATCTTACCGCCACCGAGAATCGGGATAGCACGTCCTGCCGCCAGCCCAATCCGACGGGTATAAAAGAGCAGGAGCGGTGGTGGTCTGTTGAAACTCGGTCGTGGGATCCCGACATCAAAGATACTGGCGCCCTCCAAAAAGAACGGACGCTGCTCCGGGAAAAAGAGACTGAAACGTGTGAGATTCACCTGTTCTTGGTCCGCTTCAACTTGTGCGAAGTCGGTATTAAAGGTTAAATCAGCAGTTAGGTTCGGCGTTACGCCATATTTAAGGTCCAAGCCTCCTTTCAGAAACCCGAACGTCTTGTTACGCTGGATCTGAATTTCGCCGTACTTAATATCCGTTTCCAAACTATCTTTGATTCCCTCAATTTCTTGTGTGTAGCTTGCTCCCGGCAACAGGTATGGTAGTAACTCAAGATTTCTTGAGGGTGATATCCCCTCTAACCCTTCAAGCGTTCCGAAGTATTCCGTGCGGTATTTTCCAAGCGGTCCGTAAGTCTTTGGTGCAGCGTGCCAGGCACCGATCTCATTTTTCCGCGCGATTTCGCGCCCGAAATTTATGCCCCAGTCCATGGGATCGCTGCGTTCAAAACGGAGTTGGCTGAATGGAATCGCGATTTCTACTGTCCAGTTGTCTGCGTTGATTTCACAACGGCATTCCCAGACGATATCCCAACTTCCGTTTCGGGTGCTACCGCTGTCTGAAACGGCTGAATCTTCCATTCCGCCCATCGGCGTAAATCGGAAGAAAACGGCGTTTCGTCTGTCGTTATAGGTATCCAATAGGAGGAATCCGTAGTCGTTGGAACGCAAACCTGGAGAGTCTCGACGCATATCGTTCGCGACAATCTTATCCATTTCAGAATCGTAGAATATAAATCCGAAGTACAGTTTCTTATCATCATACATAATCCGGATTTCAGAGGGTTCAGTTACGGGTTCGCCTTCGTCGGGTTGGATTTGGTATAGTTCCCGGATTGGTTCAACATTTTGCCACGCAGGTTCGTCAAGCACGCCGTCAACCTTGATTTCTTCGGAGATACGTTGTGCTGACATACGTGGCGGCTCGCGCTCAGTCTGTGCTTCGGCAATGATAGGAACGAATAGCGGAGCGATGCAGAGCAGGATTAAAACTGTTGTCCATCGCCGAGGTCGCCGAAATTGAACGTTAATAGTGAAGTTTAACATTATAGCGGAGTACCTCCTTTTGGGCAGGTTTTGTATGACAGGCGTTGTTGTCTGAAGGTGACGATTAAATCTAAAATCGCACAGGAACGATATTATTTCGCAGTTTGTCTATACGTCCGTATGCGGTAATAATAGCACAATCCCGGAATTATACCAATATTTCTTCTCAAATTAACGACGATAGATGCTGACTTCCATTCCGTCGCGTCGTCCGGGTCTCCGCCGACTTTCAAACCAGTGTGTTTCGGAGTCGTAGTTCGTACGGACGTGTTCGAGATAATCCGCCATCTGGTCTGCCCGACCGACGTTATCAGCGACGATTGTTGCGAGGTTGGTCAGTTGCGATTCAATGGCTCGAAAACAGGCGTAGTAGCCATCTTTGTTGTTATCAAGGAACAGGAAATCGACGGGATCTTGGATATCCTTGAGGACTTCAGCGGCATCGCCGATGCGTGAATCGACGAGGTCTGCGACCCCTACCCTCTCAAAGTTTGCGCGTGCACGCTCTGCGTTCGCTGCCTCTATTTCCACAGTGATTAAACGTCCGCTGCCTAAGGTCTTCAGGACCCGTAGAATCCATAACCCGGAATAGCCGATGGCAGTTCCGCACTCTACAATCAGAGACGGTTTTGCTTTTTCGACGCAACTGGCGAGCAATTTTGCCTTGTCAGGTCCGAGCATCGGCACGCGTTCTGCGCGGCACTGTTCCTCAACTTCCGCTAAAACTTGGTCAAACATTATGGGGTCTCCTTATTAAGGTTTACGCGACAACGCTTCACAGGCGGGGTTACAAACCCCGCCTGCAGTGTCGGTATTTGGTCAAACATTATAGGTCTCCATTTTTATTTTCCTAATCAAACAATCCATTAATCACATTATGATGATCGGTGGAGGTGTAATGTTCCCTAAGCATCTTAGGGACACGGTTCAAAGCGAAAATGCCGTAGTCGTTCCCATTAGGGGCACGGGTAATCGTATGGATATGGTCTAAACTGCCCTCATGGTTAAATTCAATCCAGACAGCAGCATTAAAAACACGGTAGTAGATCGGATCGTTGATGGTGGTACCGCCGATCCAGACGAAATAGGTATTGTCGAGTCTGGCATCAATATCCGCCATCCAGATGTCTGCAAACTCGGTTTCAAGATTGTAGACGTACGTCTTGATAAGATTCCGAAGGTGCTCTTTTTGGGGCGCGTTCATCTCTGATGCCTTCAATCCGACCCCCACAAATTCGGAATAATCGTGATTCAGGAATGGATCGGTTGATCTGCCAGGACCGACTTGGAGTCCTCTACGCCCCGTTTGGATTGCTTTCGCTCTCTGGTTCTCGTCGAGACTGTTGAGTAAAGCGAAGGCGTTTCCTCTTTCATTTCCGAGCACCTCGGTACCGTTGATAGTTGCCGGTCGAGTGCCGATGAAGGCAGGGACAATAAAGACGGCATCGCCGTGGACCAGAAAATTGAGTGCCAAGTGATGTCCGTCCAACTGGAAACCCCATGAACCGTCAGTCTCTGGGTTTCCGAACAGAGCGATGTAATAACGGTTTGATGCCCAGAAACTGCGGCTGATGTTGCTGACATGTGCTTCGGTCTCTTTTGTAATGAGGGAAACTTTGGTATAGCCATCGTCACTCAAGAATACGCCCAAAACTTCATAGAAGCGCGTCAACTGGTCTATGGATAAGGCATCGAAGCGAATACCACCGCGATCATCGTTCCTCCCTGCCGGTGTATTCGTCCATGAATAAGATTCTTTATGTCCGAGTGGGAAAGAGGCTGTCTCAAGGAGTTCACTGCTTAACGATGTCCGAAAACTTTTCATCGCACTTGCCAAAGCGATAATAGTGGGTTTTGTAGAGATCTCGGCAATTCCTTCTGTTGCGTTCTCTGTTTCAACGCTCTGAGCATCAAGGAGAGTGATGGTAGCTGCTATAATAAATGCCATTAACATCACAATGAAAATGATTAAAATTTTACGTAACATGAAAGTATTCCCAATAAGATATTTGCGTCTGTTCTGAGTTATTCAAGTGAAAGTTCCACTTCGACTTGTTCTCCGTTTCGGAGGAGTTTAAGCGGCAAAGACTTTGCTTGCGGTTTGTCTTGTAGCACATAACCGATGACACCACTTTCCGATAATCTGTCGGTGCGGTTGCCGTAGACGACGACAATATCACCGCGTCGGATGCCTGCTCTTTGGGCATGGGTTTGTCCACCTGAACGTCGATCTCCGCGTCTGAAGTTCTCAACTCGGAGTGCCATGTCGGTTTCAGCGATACCGTTGCGTTGACGCTCGGCATCGGAGAGATCTTCGAGTACCATTCCACCGAGTGCGACGAGACGGAGTTCGCCTGTCGTTGTGCGCCAAGAGATGTTACTCCCTTTCCGCCATCCCGGTCTGAGTGTCAACGTGAGCTCAATTTCTTCACCATGACGATCTACTGTCGCAGGCAGGTCCGCGTTTTCTGGTGCGCGGTGTAACACCCATTGTACGTCCGCAATAGAGATCATCGGTTGTCCGTCAAGTGTTAGGATTTCATCTGCGCGTCGGAACCCGTCTTTCTCCGCAGCGGAGCCGGGTTCAATTTTACTGACCTTCGCACGGTGTTTCGGTGAAAAATGCAGTCCCAAAACATCTGGCATCGGGAACGGGTACAGCACCGCATCGGGTACAGGTTTCCGGTCGTACCAATGGATTTCCCGCTGTGCCTCGCCAATTTGGTGGCAGTGGATACATTGATCGCCGATCCGTCCATCAAGGTTCAAGTTCGATGCATAGCGTAACAGTGCCGGGAACGCCTCTGGTGTTTTCTTTATCGGTTCGGGTCCGGTTTTCGCCGCTAAAGCTGCCTTGTTTTCGGGGTATCCTTTGTGTAATTCAAGCGCGGCTTCAAGTGCCCCCTTGAAACTCTCAATTGAGATGTCTTTCGCTGCGTCTTCAAAATCAGCGCGTGTGCCGAAACGACCGTAGATCGTTTTGTCTGCGTTCATGAAGAACACTGCGAAGGTGAGATCGTAATCGAATTGGAAGAGCGACAGGTCCATACCGTTGCCTTGGACAACACGGACGCGTACGAACTGCTCCATCAAGTCTTTAATTTCTTGGTCGTGACGAACAACCTGTTCGTCGAAGCCTTGGCAGGACTCTCACGGTACTCAGCGAAAAACGACGAGCATGGGTTGTCCTGTCTCTTCTGCTTGGGCATACCCTTTATCAAGGTCGTTGTAGAGCCAGTAACCCGTCGAGTTCACGGTTACTTGGTCCTCCGCGACCTCTCTGTCGCCGTGCCCGAAGCAGAATGATACGGCTAAGAGTAGTATTCCGAGTGTCATGATCGGAATCCGGAATTTCATTAGAAATTTCCTCCTTGAAGAATTGGAAGAAAAGACTGGAAGGATGGAAGGCAGGAAGATTGTTTCATTCTTCCGTCCTTCTGTTCTTCCATTTTTCCGATTGATAATATTATTGTTTTTCAGGATCAGCGTGTATTTCTGTTCCTGAAGGTTATTGTTCTGTGGAATCATAGTGGGAACTTTTCATTAATCAGCATAAGCGGTTCTTGATTCGCGAGTACCAAGTATGCACGACTGATAAAAGTCTTGCCTTCAAGATGTACGATGGCTGGCGGCAGCTCCTTTAGCGTCTCAATACCACACCAGAGTAACTCGCGCCGAGTCTCTAAACCACTCCGCTGCAAAAGCTTCCCCAATCCTTGTTTATTCGATTCTAAACCCTCCAAAACAGGTTTCGGTAGACGTTTCAACGCAATTAGCGAGTCTGCATAGGTATGAATTATCGTGGAGGATTCCGTCTCTTGATGCGTTTGGAGTGTGACTTGTCGTGAGATGACTTCTTCCCCGGCACGGAGTTGGAGATAGTTGTTTGCGCTGGATAAAGTCATTCGCTTTTGATCGAGCAACACAACCTCTACCGGTGCGAATGTGTACGCTTCAATGAACCGAGTGACGGTTCCATCGGTAACGATCAAGCCGCGTTGGAAAGGTGTGAGACGAGCGAAATTGATTTCTTTTAATGTTGATGGTTTTTGGTCTTGCGCGACGAAGAGTGATTTCATGCTTTTGTTAACGAAGTCTCCCGATTGTTTAGTTATGTCTGTTTTCATGGTCAAGTTCCCTTTCTTTTAGGGAGGAAGCACGCACACTTAAAATGGGCGTTGCGTGTTCGGGTTTGTTATATTTTAGACATCTAAATTAGAAAAATGTTCGTGGATAGTTATTCGATAAAATACGTTTGACAAATTGATGGTGAAGGTTTATGCTATAAAAGCGCGAGTTTCCACTATAGATTGTGTTCATATCACGCAGACTAACAGTCTACGCTACAAAATACGTTCATATCACGCAGACTAACAGTCTACGCTACAAAATACGTTCATATCACGCAGGCTAACAGTCTACGCTACAAAATACGTTCATATCACGCAGACTAACAGTCTACGCTACAAAATTCCGAGTGTATAAAATCTTGAACAATTTTATCCCACTTTTCCTAATCAGCACGGTTTTAATCTTCTGTAGTTTCACGGCAAGTGCGGAAAAACTTCCGCTGTCTCTCGGTAGACATCTCGCCGAGGTGGGCAATTACGATGCTGCGATTACTGAGTATAAACGTTTCCTATTTTTCCATCCAGATGATCCGCGCGTCAGTGAAGTGTATCACGATATAGGTCTCGCCTATAGAGCAGAAGGTTTATGGACAGAAGCGATTGCTGCGCTACGCACCGCAACACATTATGCTGAGGACCGAGACGCAAAATCGGAATATCAATTGACGCTTGCGGTGACGTTGATTGCCACAAAGAGCTACGATCTCGCCGAGTTAGAATTGATTAAAGTGATGCTGAGAAACCCATCTGCCCAACTGCACCGACGTATGCTTTTCCTGCAAGCCGTTTTGTATATCTACCAATTCCGATGGGAAGAAGCGCGTGGTGTCGGACGTGAATATACGACTGATGAACGACTCGAAGCACTCTTTGATGCGGCAGTTAACACGCCACAAAAATCCGCCAACGTTGCAAGCGTCTTATCAAAAGTTCTCCCCGGTCTCGGACATATCTACATAGGCGATTGGCGGAACGGATTAAACGCGCTCCTCCTAAACGGCGCATTCGGTTTCCTCACCGTCGATGCGGTTTTAGATGGACATTATACAGACGCTGCGTTATGGGGCGGTCTCGTTCTCTTGCGTTATTACAGAGGGAATACCTTCCGCGCTAAAGCAGCAGTAGAACAGCTTAATCTACAGAAGTCCCGCCAAGCCGCTGAAGCACTTTTACAGCGACTCCAAGAGATTGTTAATATCCCCTAAAAAGAACGCTGCTACACTTCTGATCGTTTCTGTAGGATGTACACCACTGCAACAAGTATCAGTGCGAGAACAAACGTCCAGATATTATAGATGTACGCCAGAAACGCCGCGAGCGCGAGCAGTATCCACTCATACCAGTGCGTCTTGCGGACAAAGTAGCCCATCGTGACGATTGAGAAGATGATTGTACCGACGACAGCCGTTATAACAGATAAGACGTATTGCTCCGGTGTGCCTTCTGTGAACAGGATGTGTGTGTACGCAAACAACAGCGGCATAATATAGAGCAGTTTTGCGAACTTGAAGCATGCCCACCCCGTTTTCCACGGATCTGCACGTGCGATTGCAGCACCGGCGTACGCACCCAATGCCACCGGCGGTGTGATATTCGAGTCTTGACTGAGCCAGAAGATAATCAGATGCGCAGCGATAATCGGGATCCCCATCTCCGGGGAGGTGAGGATCGGCACGGCGAGTTCGGAGGTAATCAGATACGCCGCGGTGACAGGGATTCCCATCCCCAAGATGAGAGAGGCAGCAGCGAGGAGTAACACCGCGATCGCTCTGTTATCACCTGCGACCGACAGGACTAAATCGGGGAATATCCGTCCCAACCCGGTCAAGTCTATGACAGCGACGATGATGCCGATGGTCCCGACAGCGCCGCCAATCGCGAGTGAGTTCTTCGCACCGGTTACCACCGCTTCCCATATCCGTTTTGGTGTTAAGCGCGTCTCTTGACGGAAGTAACTCACACCGATTGTGACAAGGATTGCGAAAAATGCTGCTTTATAGGCGGTGTAACCAGCGGTCAAGATTCCGATGAGAGTTAAGAGCGGCAGTAAGTAGTACCAACCACTTTTGAGGAGTGCGCCGAGTTTCGGAGTTTCTGATTCCGGTAGCCGTTCAAGCCCCTGCTTTTTTGCTTCAAAATGTACCATCACCCAGACAGAGAGAAAATAGAGAATTGCTGGCACGATGGATAGGAGTGCGATTTGGCTGTACGGCAAGCCTGTCCGTTCCGCCATTAGGAACGCGCCTGCGCCCATGATGGGTGGCAAGAATTGTCCACCTACGGAAGCAGAAGCCTCGACTGCCCCGGCGACGTGTGGACGGAAACCTGTCCGTTTCATCAGCGGGATGGTGAATGTCCCTGTAGCGACGGTATTCGCGATAGCACTGCCGGCAACTGACCCGAAAAACCCGGATGTCATCACCGAGACTTTTGCGGCACCGCCTGTCGTACGTCCTGCGATAGACATCGGTAGGTTAATAAAGAATTGTCCGACCCCGGATTTCTCCAAAAACGCACCGAAGAAGATAAACAGGATTACGTAGGTCGCCATCACGTTTGCCATGATGCCGAAGACCCCGGCTTGACTGAAAAAGGCGTATTCAATAATTCGACGGAGTGGGAAGCCTTTGTGCGCGATGGCATCCGGCATAGACCGCCCAAAGAGCGCGTATAGGATACCGACAATGGCGATAATCGGGAGTGCCAAGCCGACTGTCCGCCGACTCACTTCAAAACTGATGACAATCGCAATTGCACCTACGATAATATCGAGTCGATTGTAATTGCCTGCGCGATCTGCGAGGTTCGGATACTCCAGAATCCAGTAGCCGATGGTGAAGACGCTGCCTGCGATGAGTAGCGAATCCAGCACAGAAGGTCGGGATTTAGGAGAGTTTTTACGACACCGGTAGGCGAGACCGATCAGTGCGGAGGTTAGGAGGAGGTAAAAACCGAGGTGGTACTGCTCACTGGCACTGCCGAAACCGGCACTGTAGAGATAAAATAGCACGAGAGCGGCTGCACCGAATTCAAAGATCCACCTGTATATTTTTTCTAATTCGGATCGCTGCAAGGATTCATAGCTAACAGCGTCATTCGTTTCGGCTTGGGTCATCCGCGTTCCCTTCAAGGTGTAGATTGTACATTCAGGCGATCTGTTATATGTGCTATTTTTATTATACTGTATTAGTGTGTGTCAGTCAAATTGTTTATCAGAAATGGAAGTCTTTCAAATAATATTTTCTCAAGAAAATTGGAGGGATGAGCAACTAATATGATATTAGAAGACAATCGGCGATCTCTAAATTAGAAACTAAAATTTTAACGTTTGAAAGGGAGACATTCGTGAAATACATCAGTAAATTATCGCTCAGTTTTCTCATTTTTGGATTAATTTTTTCATGTGCGCGAACCCCCCAACGCCCTGAATTGCACCCAATATACACGATGCCACGCGTTGCGTCAATGGGTAAGGGGATACCTTTTAGTGTCGCTGAAGGTTTTGATGCCGAAAAAGTCAAAGTGTCTACGGTCCGTGTGGTTTATGGAGAAGGCGATTCAACGATGATCGGTAGCGGCTTTTTCGTAGCAAATAACAAAATCGCAACAAACATTCACATCCTTGCAGATGCGGATCTTGCTTTGTTACACGTAAGAACCGATAACGCGGAGCATGCAATTCGAGGTGTCACGGCGTATGATGCCAATAACGACCTCGTCATTTTGGAGATAACGGGTGAAGGCGTACCACTTGCCCTCGGCGATAGCGACGCGGTTAGCAGTGGTGAGACTGTTTTCTGCATCGGCTATATAGGTTATCCTGTTGATAAGTTCAATGCTATGGAAAACACTGTTCTTCCGGAAAGGCTTAGCGGGGGTTGGCTTCGGGTAACACCGACTACTCTCCCGGGGAATAGTGGCGGTCCTGTGATAGATGCTGAGGGTAAAGTCATCGGTATTAATGCTGCCGGTAGCGGTAGTACGATCGGGTATGCCATCGGATCAAACGTTCTCAAAGAGCTACTCAAGCAGTCCGGTCCCGTAGAACCTTTAGCAGAATGGCAGAAGAGAGACCCCATACGCGCCTATACCTACCTCGTTAAGGCATCCAGTGCCTTCTATGATGCCGATTATGCGGGTGCGGTAGATGCGATTGATCAATTTATTGCGTTAATCCCTACGTATGCTAACATGGATGGAAAATATAGCAATCGTGGGCACGCCAGAACCCTCCTTGGGCACTCTAAATTGGAGAAAGATGCTCCAGAGGCAGCGCAAGAGGATTATCGCGCAGCGATTCAGGATCTTGATAAAGCCATTAGTCTCAACTCGGAGAACGTTGCGGCGTATGTCAATCGCGGGTTTGCGAAAACCGTATTTGGACACGCTAAAATGATAAGCGGACACGCAGCAGAGGCACAACGGTATTATCATGCAGCGATTGAAGACTATGATAAAGCTATCAATTCCGATCCGGGATTTCTCGTGTATACTGAGCGCGGCACGGCGAAAGTCTCTTTGGGCATTTCCACAACTAACCAAGGGCAGCTAAAAGCAGCAGAACGGCACTATTACACCGCAATTGCCGACTTCGATGAGGCGACCAGTATCAACCGGAATGATACTTATGCTTATATTATTCGAGGCTATGCTAAAATTCTCTTGGGGGATTATGAATCTGATAATGGGGATATAGCGGATGCCCGAAAACTATACAAGTCCGCAATAAAGGATGGTGATTCCGCAATTGCTTCAGACTTTCATACCGTTTATGGCTACCATATACGTGGTATTGCGAATGCAGCACTTGATGACTATGGGAGCGCGATTGAAGATTTTGATAAAACTGTCAGTCTCAAACCTGATTTTGCCAAAGCCTACTACAATCGTGCGCTTGTAAAAGTGTCGCTTGGAAAAAGAGGCGCAGCGAAGGCGGATTTCAAAAAGGCGAAAGAACTTGACTCGGATGTTGCAAAATAGATGCGTGTGTAAAAATTTGCTGAGCGGAAGAATCAGAAACAATGCACAATACAAAATTTGAACCCCGTACAAAAATCCTGACGATGCTCATCGCTGGCTGTCTCGTCATTTTATTGGACAGTCCGACGGCGTTACTCGTCTGTTTCCTGGGTAGCCTCACACTGGTCGCGCTATCGGGACCGACGTGGCGACAGATCGGTTTGCTCTGCGCGTTCCTCTTTTTCACGACGTGGGGACTCATTTACAGCCAAGCGATCTTCTATAACGAATTTCCGCGCACTGTGCTGTTCACACTCGTACCGTCGGAGTTTCCACTTATTGGAAAGATGACAGGAGGCGTCCGCGTCTATCGGGAAGGACTGTTTCACGGGATTATCCAATCGCTCCGTTTCAATACGACGCTCGTGATTGGGTGTTATATCGTCTGGACGACGCAGCCAAGGGACCTGCTCCTTGCATTATCGCAGCTACGCGTGCCTGCGACGCTCGCTTTCATGGTGACGACGGCACTGCATTTCGTTCCAGTGATTGCGAAAGAGGCATCCGCTGTGTTCCGGTCACAGCGATTGCGCGGTTTTCGGTATCTCCGACTCAATCTCTTCGCGACCTGTCGCGGTGTTCTCAATAGTTTTCGTCCTATCTTGGCGGGGAATATACGACATGCGACGCATCTCGGTGAATCGGTTGAGAGCCGTGGGTTCTCACCAGAAACGGCAGCACAACGCACCTCACTCCGGACACTGAAGATGGGGCGATGGGATTTTAGTCTGCTCGCGGTATTAGGTGCCTGTTTAATCGGTATTGTTGGGCTGAAATTGCTCTACTTTTTTTATGCGAACGGTATTTATTACGCGTCGTGGTTGCGGGATGTGTATACGTTCACTCGCGAGGTTTTGTGAGGATAATATTAGCCGCGGTAGGCAGGGTTACAAACCCCGCCTGCAATGAAGGTCGTGTAAGTCCTATTTTTTACAAAGATCGTGGAGTGAAGCGGTCCGCTCCGTTCCGCTGGGGAGATACGCCAGAATCAGTCCATCAATCGGCAGCCTCCGATCCGCCACAACGCCTGTGCTCTGCTCCGCGGTCACGCCTTTTGAAAGCAGCAGATAGTATGTATCCTTTTTCCAACCGGGTGTTGTAAAGAAATTCCCTTGCCCTTTTGAGATAACGATGTCTGCTTCTGAGAGTGCGTTGAAGAATTCCGGGGTTCCGTGATAGAGGTTCGTCCCAATCGTCCGCGCACCTGATGAGATTAATCTAACGGTTCCGTTCTGAAGGGCTGCCGCCAGTGCTCGGAATTGCGGATAACTCACGATCTCACACAAATCAGCGACCGTTGCGTCGTTGCTGGCGTTATCGGCTTTTCCGACAACCGTGATACGGTGTCCGCATCCAACGAGGTCTTGGATAAAAGCGATGTCGAAAACGACTTCACCGTCGTTATCAGCGAGCCAGAGAATCTCCTGTGGTGGGTTTCCGTTGATAATCTGCTCACTAAATTGTTCGTAGCAGTCGATAGCGAAAGGTGCTTCAACCGCAGCGCGTAGGACTTCAGTGAAATAGTTCGGATTCGCTTTCAGCCTTCTCATCACGCGTTCGCTGTTGTAATCGACGATATTCCCTGTGACGACCAACTTCAAACGCTTCAACCAGTCGTCATCCCAGAATTCCGGTAGCAGGTCTAAGGCGGTCTGTCGGGCTTTGCGTTTATCGGAATCGTAAGGGTTCAGGTTTCCGGTATGGAGGGTTACCATCTCAAAAACGCTGCCCCATATCTCTTCAGAGGTGAGAGATTCGATGAGGTAGTCACCGTTTGCGCGACGTATATCCAAAAGCGTTCTTACTGCCTCGGAGACGGTTTCTTGTAAGTGCAGCACACCGGTCGCACGCGGAATCAACTCCGCGGAGCTGTGGGATAGGATATGCTGGCGCAGGTTTTCCCAATCCGGTAATTCCTTCTTCTCACCAAATGCAAAGACCCCTGGACGATAGCCGGTTGGCACAATCTGATCGAAAATCGGTTTCGGTACCGATGGTGGCACTCGCGCCGGTGGAACACCGAGGGTGCGATTTTCGAGTGTAATACCGGCAGGAATCACTGTCCCGCGCGCCACAACCGATGTAAGCTGGACACCGCTCCCGATGCTCACAGCATCAAACGTGCAATTCTTGATCGTGCTTCCGGTTGCAAGTCCACGCACCGGTGCCGCCAAATTTTCTGGGATCGGATTCGGTTCAAACGTCGTATCGTTTGCTGAAAGATCTTCTAACCCGACTGCATCGCCTACCGTCGTCGCGCCGCGCAGCGTAACGTTTTCAAGCCTACAGTAGTCCCCAATCCGAACCTGTTCGCCGATATGTACCCGTCCGACGAGGTAACACGCCGTACCGATGTCAATATCTTCGGATGCCAGTGTAATCTGTGCGTTTGGATCGACGCGAACTCCCTTCCTTACCAGAGATTCCCGCGTCTGCGCAAACAGTTCCGCTTCACCGGATAGCACGTTTGACCAGCGGTTCACACCGGACAGGACTTCTCCGCGATAGATAAAGGCGTTTGTTTTCAACCCGTCTTCATAGCAGTGGCGGATGAGATCGACGTGATGGAGTTCATCGTTGCGATTTGGATGCGGTTGCAGCCGGTGTATCCGTTCTAACAGCGCGCTTTTCCGGATCAGTGTAATCCCTGTGTTGGTATACGCCTCGCCGTTATGCCATCGGTCCCACATCTCCTGTTTCTCTGTTTCCGTCATATCGTACCACTCTTTTGTTCCTGTGAGTCTCCCATCGGCATCAAAGAACAGCCCCCCTTTGTCGACAACGGTTTCAGGGATTTTACCGCACAAGGTAACGTCCGCACCGGAGAGGAAATGTGCAAGCAGCGTCTGTGCGAAGATGGCGCGTTCAAGGAACGGTTCATCACCGAAGGCTACGCCGATCCATTTTGCGTCGGAGTCTTGGAGTGCTGGCAGTGCTGCCTGTAACGCGCCGCCGGTGCCGTTCATCTCCTCTTGGATACAAGGGATCGCGTTGGGACCGAGTAGTTGCGCCGCAGATTCGCTTTTTTCTATACGCCGTGCCATCTGCGGATTGATAACGATAATATGCGGACGGTTGCCGGGCAGATAGCGTCGTGAGTGTTGGAGCATGTTCTCCTCTCCGATCACGATGTCCAACGTTTTGCTTAAACGTCCCGTGGGGTCAATCCGTGTGCCTTTACCAGCAGCAAGTACCACCCACTGCGGTGTGAGATAGTTTTCGACAGCATCCGTCGGGAGTGTAGCGAGGAAAGTTTCATAAGTGTCTGCATCTGCGGAGATCGCTATGAGCGTCTCTTCTAAATCGTGACCGAGTAGGTTTTCGAGGTGGTGTGTTTTCATTTAGTCCTTACTGTCTAATGAGGTGGTGTGTTTTCATTTAGTCCTTACTGTCTAATTCTGTTTGGATGTTCTGAAACTGTGCCAATGCAGTCTCTAAATTTTCTGTGATTTCTGCGACTAATACATCTGGGGTAGGCAGGTCTGCTGCATCCTCAAGCGATCCATCTTTTAGCCAAAAGATGTCAAGGTTGACATGCTCCCGTTCAATAAGTTCTTCGTAACCGAAGGCGCGGAATCGCTCAGTTTCAACTCTCGCCTCGCGATTGTCGGGATTGTAGACGTTGATAAAATCTTGCAATTCTGCGTCATTCAGCGGGTTTGTTTTAAGTGTAAAGTTTTTGTTTGTGCGTAAGTCGTAGATCCAAAGTTTCTGGGTCCATGGTTTTTCACGCGCCGGTCTCTTATCGAAAAAGAGCACATTTGCTTTGACACCTTGTGCATAGAAAATTCCAGTAGGTAGCCTTAAAAGCGTATGGACATCAAATTGATTGAGGAGCTGCTGACGAATCTTCTCTCCTGCGCCGCGCTCAAAAAGGACGTTATCTGGTAGAACGACAGCAGCGCGTCCATCTGTTTTCAAAATCGTCTTGATGTGTTGGAGGAAGTTGAACTGTTTATTGGAGGTGGTTGCCCAGAAATCGTCGCGTTCATAAGTCAGCGATGTGTTGCTGCGTTTACCACCATCGGTGGCGATTGTAATACTACTCCTGTTCCCGAAGGGTGGGTTGGTTAAAACCATATCGTATCGGTCACCAGTGTCGCGACTCAGACTATCATCGGTTGTAATAGGGCTCTCGGTTCCACCGATACCGTGCAGGTATAGATTCATCACACAGAGGCGAACGACGTTATCAACGATGTCTGTGCCAGCGAAGGTGTTAAATCTAAGGAATTCCTTCTGTTCGCGAGTCATTGTACTGCTGTAATTTTCAGAGATATAGTCGTGTGCTGCGAGAAAGAAGCCGCCCGTACCACATGCAGGATCACAGATCGTTTGCATCGGTTCAGGACGCATCACAGTAACCATCGCCTTGATGAGTGGCCGTGGTGTAAAGTATTGACCTGCGCCGCTCTTGGTATCTTCGGCGTTTTTCTGTAGAAGTCCTTCGTAGATCGTGCCTTTGATGTCGCCAGTCATCCCGCTCCAGTTCTCGGCGTTGATAAGATGGATCAGCCGTTGCAGGTTCGCGGGAGTCTGAATACGATTCTGCGATTTTCGGAAGATGACACCGAGCAAACCTTCTGCGTTACTCAATTCTCGGAGGATTTTGACGTATTGATCTTCTAACGCGCGACCACTCTCTTTGCGTAGGCTTTCCCAGTCCAAATTTGTGGGGATTGTTGAGGGTTTGTTAAACGGCGGCTTTGTTTGTTCGTCAGCGAGTTTGAGGAACAGGAGATAGGTAAGTTGCTCAACATAATCTCCGTAACTGACTCCGTCATCTCGGAGCACATTACAGAAATTCCAGAGTTTCTGAACAATGGTTGCGGATTCGTTTGACATTAACTACCTCAATTCGGTTAAGGATTAGGATCAACATTGTGAGGAAACCCGACAACATTGGCGTATCCGATAATGCACAGATGCCTTCAAATTGACGTTTTTCTTTAAAGAAGGCATTATAGATAACAAGATCGTCTCCATAAATACCCATCGTTATAATACCTTCATCCAAATGCCATCTGATGCTAAAGCTGCCATCCTCTGCCCAACTGACTTCCGGCATGGGCAGCTTGTAATTACAAAGCATCTTTAACAAAACAAGTGTATCATTGTACGCTGAATCCGGGATTGGGTCAATCTCATTATCCAAGGCATAAGCTTCCTCGGCTTCTTGTCGGGTTTCGTCTAATTCGTGTTGCACCTGTTTCAGAAACAGCACTTTATCTGCAGGCGGTAAAGGGAGATTATGTTCCTTTATTTTAACATAAGTCCGCCTCAAATGCAATGGTAATGCTCCGATTTTGAGAAAGATGCATTTCAATCGAAAGGTAAGGACAATTGCTTCTCCGAAGGTGTGGTTTTTACTTTTGTTGTTCTCTTTTTTCGCTTTGGTTGCTGATGTTCTTTCTCGGCTCGGATTTTTTCCAATAAGACATCTGCTGGTTCATCATTTGGGTCTTGCTGGACAAGTTTACCAGAGAACGCCTGCTTGAGGATAGACTGCCGCAAACGTTCCGCGCGTTTAAGTTCGGCATCAAGGGTTACTTCTATTTCATCAGCGACTGAAAGGTGTCGCTCAAGTTCAGAGACAATCTGTTTCTGCTCAGGAAGGGACGGAAGCGGAATAGGTATTTTTCGCATTGTTGACTGATTGAGTTTTAACCTTGTTGTTCCAGTTAAGTAACCGTGGTAATCGAATGTGTTTAGATAATGACATAAAAATTGATTTGACGTAACACCGGTTTTTGCTCTCAAGACGTGGGCATGGTTGTTTACCCAACTTTTGCCATTAACAAGATATGCCGTATCTTTTAAAACGTCGAAAAAAGGAGCACCATCTTCCCCTAATAAAACGAGTTCTTCATCAAACAAGTAGTCATCAATCCAACCAACTTGTCTAGTTGCACCATAGTATGGATAAAGTTGAGATTCAGGCTTGCCGCTTATCCTTGTTTCCCGCTCTTTTGCGTTTATCGGGACTCGTTGACTATCTAAAATATCTGCACAATTTGTTAATGTCGTGCACACCCAACTGTCAGGAGGCTCAGGTAAACTGTTCGGTGTAGAAATTTCTGAAACCGACATTGATTCAAGTTCATCGGAGCGCCTTTCGCGCCATTCCCTTGTCAACTCCCCTTCAAACGCGGCTTTGAGGATTGATCTGCGGTAACGTTGCAACTGCGCTTGTGCTTTTTTGAGGTTATCAACCGCTGCGTCTAATTGGGCAAACAGCGTCTCCAGTTTTGCGACGATGCGGTGTTGTTCTGCCAGCGGTGGAAGTGGGATTTCAAATGTTTTGAGTTGGTTTCCCGTGATTGCATCAAACGTTGTTCCTGTTCCTCTGCTTGCAATTTCATTTGCATAGGTACGCAGTAAATAAAGAATGAAAAACGACTCAATCCCGCCTAACCCACGAATTGCTGCCAGTCCTCTTCCCACAGCGGATGTTTCTGGACAAATATTTGTCGGTCCGACAGGGGCGCGAATAGAAATGAAAATGTCTCCTTTCTCAGCGATTTTTTTTGGAACGGTACACCATTTTCGAGGCGTAGGATAACGTTTTCCAAATTCAAGTTTTCCCTGATAAAAAGGAAGTCCTTTGCCATCTGTATTGTAGGTAGAAGATGGAGGCGATTGCCCCAATATGATTTCACTAATTTCCTCTAATGTCGTCCATATCCATCCTTTTGGAAGGTCGTTGGAAAACGAATTTAGCAATTGTGGGAGTCTCCTTTATGTCTGTTTTTTCATTGAATATCTTCTTACTCAATAAGTGGACTATAGGTTTCACTTGGATGCAAGGCACTTTTCTCACGACCAGCGAAAATTTTTATAGGGAGCATCGGAAGATTAAGAAACCAATTTTTTTGTGAGGTCTGTTAGGATGTTGTCTAAATCATCGCCGAAGAGTTGATAGGCTTTCGCGCCGTTTCCGAGTTCAGCAAACGGAGCTAACTCAAAATCGGACATCTGAATATCAAGCGAGGTAGCGATATGGTCTCGGACCATCTCAAGCCATTTATGTTGTTCTGCGTTAAAGTCTCTACCCTCTAACCATTCTTCAAAATTTCGGTTGACAGTTGCACTGAACGGCTCCAGAAAAAGATGATGCCCCATCGCAAATCGGACGAGCGGTATGAGGTCTGTCCGTTGTTCCGTCTCTCCGCGGACGCTCTCTGGTGACCGTCTTTTGTAAGCCAGCCATAACGACTCGCGGCTTAGGCTGCGTGAATGCTGTCGCAAGGCTTCTTCTAACGTCTTCAAGTAGTCTTCAGTCAATGCGTTCTGCACTTCTGGCACCTGACAAAGCATTTGCAATGCTGGCAATTCGTCCACGTTTTGGTTAATAAAATGTTTAAAGGCGTGAATGACTGTAGTTACTTGTGTGAAACTTCGAGCGTCAAAACCGGTTTCAATAACGCTATCTTCGCTGACATCATCAATTATCTGATTAGGGTTTCTTGGTGGTGTGCCGTTTGGCTCAGGAGGCGTGGACGGATCCCCCGGAAGTGCTTGTGAATCGGTTTTGACGGATTCATAGACCCCGACAGCATCGACAATGATGAAGTGGGTCTTTGCCTCCGCATCACCCGTGACAGCTCGCAGATCTTCAGAGTTGATAGTACGCACACCGCGCCCGATCATCTGCTCAAAATAGCCACTCGACCGAACTGCACGCATAAAAACCAAGCACTCAAGCGGCTTTATATCTGTGCCTGTAGAGATCATATCAACACTTACTGCAATTCGTGGGTTTAATTGCGTACGAAACCTTCTGATGAGATCTTCCGGTTTATCACTCCGATAGGTAATCTTCTGACAGAAATCATCACCTCTGCCGAATACATCTCGGACAATACGGACAATATCCTCGGCGTGTGAATCATCTTTCGCAAAGATGAGTGTTTTGGGGACAGTTTTTCTACTTGGAAAGAGTTCTGTAAAGAGAACATCCTTGAAAGTCTGAATCACTGTCCGAATCTGGTCTGTGGCAACAACATCCCGATCCAACTGATTTTCCGTATATTCAACATCATCGTCTAACTCGTCCCACTGGAGTCGTCGGGTTTCCCTATCTCGTCTTGCTATATAATGTCCTGCTTCAATATGGCTGCCGCTTTGTGTGATTTCGGTTTCAATCTTATAGACGTAGTAACCGACGTTTACGTCGTCCTCAACAGCCTGTTCATGGCGGTATTCATAGACAAGGTTCTGATGGAAAAAATTGCGCGTTTGTGGATATGGGGTTGCGGTGAGTCCGATGATGAACGCGTCGAAGTATTCTAATACATGTCGCCACTTGCCATAGATGGAGCGGTGGCATTCATCAACTATGATAAGGTCAAAGGTGTCAATAGGAATGTTTCGGTTATAGGTAACTTTTTGTGGTGCTGTGCCTTCTGTTTCCTGCTCAAAATTGGAACGTTCCTCATCGTCATTTTCATAGTCGGTTTCACCTTTTAGCATAGAATAGAGACGTTGGATAGTTGTAATGCAGACTGAGCTTGCTTCGTCGATAATGTTACTGGAAAGGTGTTGAACGTTATAGAGTTCCCAGAATTTACTACTGTCATCGGGTGTTGTGTAAGTCTGAAATTCTCGGAGCGTCTGTCTGCCGAGATTATTCCGGTCTACGAGAAAAAGAACGCGTTTGGCTTGGGCGAATTTGATAAGTCGGTATGTACTGCTTACAGCGAGATACGTTTTTCCGCTGCCAGTCGCCATCTGTATTAAGGCGCGCGGGCGCGCTGCTGCCAAAGATTTTTCAAGCTCAATAATTGCCTTAAACTGACAATTCCAAAGAATGCCTTTTTCTAAGGTTGGAATGTCAGTTTGAAGTCTCTCACGCAAGGTTCTGGGTTGATGAAAGGCGTTAGAAAGTGCTTCAGGCGTGTGAAATGTAAAGACTGGTCGAGAACGAGAATTAGGGTCTCGGATATCCCGAAAATATGTCTCAATCCCCGTTGAGGCGAAGGAAAAGAAGAATCTGGTGCGATTGGGTAAGTCATCTGGCAAACTTGCGTGATACCGTTCTGCTTGTTGGAGGGCTCCGCTGAGGGTTGTTCCTTCAGGTTTGGCTTCAATCACCCCGATTGCAACGCCGCCGATAAAGAGGAGATAATCCGCTCTCTGATCAGTTCTCAACCGATATTCACGCACGGCGACACCCAACGCAGCATCTGTATCGCGTTCAGCATAATTTTGGAGGTACCATCCTGCTGCTTCCAGCATTTTATCTATATTGCGTCTGGCTCTGTTTTCAGGGGTCATAATCCGGATTCCGGTGGATGTGAACCGACAGTTTATCGAATAGCAAGACTTATATTATGGAAGGCGGGGTTTGATGAAGATTGATTTTTAATTCGGTATTTTTTTCGGAAGTCCGGTGCGGTTCCTAGAAGAAACACCCAAGCAAAAACACCGCACTTACCGGCCCTGGAAAAAATATAGAATTACCGAAATATTTTATCAAACTTCATGTAACCCCGCCTGCAATTCGGTCTGCATAAGTTCTGTAAATATTTTATCGGTTTATCTCTGCTTGAGGTTGCCCAAGTTGTTGCTAACTTGCCGCCTGCTTCGACGGCGAGGACACCGCTTGCTAAATCCGCAATCTCTGCTTCGCTGAGCACTCTGTCATAGATGCGAACATCGTCAAGGAGTCCAGGCCACGATGTGCCATTATTATCCTTCGCGCCTTTACCAACGAGTAATTTGTCGGCACCTGAGATTGCTCCCACTTTACCATCGTCATTGTGTGTAGGATCATCATCCAGCTCGCCATCAATATAGAGGGTAAGTTTTTCACCACTTTTCCAAGTAAAAACGAGGTGTTGCCAGTCAGTCGTTTGCACATCGCTTTTACCCTCATACGCTTGACCACCACCCGTTGTGCTAATTCCGCCCTTGATAAGATTCGTACCCCCTGGCGTTGCCCAACTTGCGGCATCGTAGCGTAACCCGAAGGTGTGGTCTCCACCATCCGGTTCTGTACCAAAGATAATACCTCTGTCGTGTCCAGCTGAATCAGATTTTACCCAAACAGAGATGGTAAAAGCCTCAAGTCCGTTGATATAATCTCCGCCGTTCTCGTCTTCAACAACACCACCTGCACCATCAAGTGCCACTGCCCCGCCGATCTTACCACCATTCGGTTTCCATTCGGCACCATCAATAAGTTTAGCGTCGTTGCTATTTCCACTCTTATCAGTAGCGGTTTTCCCTGAACGTTCATCAAAAGGCAGATAGATCAGTAAACCGTCATTGAGACTGGCACTTGCGACTGATGTCAGGTAAACAGTCACTATGAGTGTTGTGAGTATGAGCCAATTTCGGGTTCTCATTTTGGTTTCCTCCTATGAGTTTTGGTTAATTGGCAGGGTTATAACTGTGGCGTTCTCAGTATAGACTCGGCGCAGTTAGAAACAGCGCCTACCGAGTCTACGGATTTCGGGTTAGAAAGAATCGGTATAACTGTGGCGTTTTCGGTATAGACCCGGCGCAGTTAGAAACAGTGCCTACTGAGTCTACGGGCGCAGTTAGAAACAGCGCCTACTGAGTCTATGGATTTCGGGTTAGAAAGAAAAGGGACAGGTATAGAGAAACCTGCCCCTATAGCCTTGTATAAGCGTCTTTAAACATTACAGACATCAAAAGCGTGCTGCATTGCATCAAACGCATCGCCTTTGGGACTGAATTCATGACCGACATAGAGTTCGTATCCGGTGTTGACGATGGCGCGCATCACGGCAGGATAGTAGATCTCCTGCTCGTCATCAAGGTCATGACGACCTGGGTTACCTGCGGTGTGATAATGACCGATGTAATCGCTGTAATCGGTGATATTACGGATGAGGTCGCCTTCCATAATCTGCATGTGGTAGATGTCGTAGAGGAGCTGCGCCCGCGGTGAACCGACACCTTTACAGACTTCAACACCCCATTCCGTCTTATCGCACTGATAGTCGGGGTGGTTGACCTTACTGTTGAGCAGTTCGATACAGAGATTAATCTCTTTCTCTTCGGCGTATTTAGTGACGCGCGACAGTCCGGCTATCGTGTTATCACGTCCCTCTTCCTCTGATCTCCCTTCTCGGTTACCGGAGAAACATATCAGTCCGGGGATGTCGTTTTCAGCGGCGATGTCGATATTCTTGAGGAGTTCGTCCTCAATCCGGTCGTGGTTATTTGGGTCGTTCAAGCCAGATGGTAGGGACGAGTGTCCGCTGATAATCGCAACGCGCATCCCGTGATCCTTGACAACGGGCCAGAGTTCTGGGGAAAGCATCTCAACCGATTTGTAACCGATGTCAGCGGCTTTCTTGATAACATCTATTGGGTCCCTGCCACGGCTGAACCCACCAAAACAGATGGATTGATTAATTGGCATAATTCTCTCTTTCTTTTTCTTTTTTAAGACTTACGCATTTTTCTGTGAGGTTTGACATAATTAGCACTACCAGCGAGGTTTCAAACCCCGCCTGCAGAGTATTTTTAGCCCCCTAAATCCCCCTTATCAGGGGGACTTTAAGAGGAATGCGTAAATCCTATGGGCTGTTATTTTTACAGATCTACTGCTTTACCGGTACGGAAGGATGTGCTTGCTGCGAGCATAATGCGGAGCGTCTCTAAAGCATCGCTGTAAGGCGATAGAATCTCAGAGGTATCACCGCTCTTAACAGCGTCAATAAATACACGATCCCGATCTTGTCCACCATCACCTGAAAGCGGTTCTGTCTCTCCGCCTCGGTTCACATTGTTCGGTCCGCCGACAGTGACCACCAACCCACGCGTGAATACTTCGAGATGTACGCGTCCGAACCCTTGCATTGCACAACTTGAGACGATGTTAGCGACTGCCCCGTTCTGGAACTCGATGTTCACCATACTGATGTCGTCAACATCGTAGTTCTCGATATCGGTCATGCTACCGCTCGCTGCGACACCGTGTACGGTTTTACCGTCGCTGCCGACGAGGAACCGTGCGAGATCAAAGATATGTGTTGTCTGTTCGACGTGCTGTCCGCCGGATTGTGCGCGAACCCGCCACCACGGTGTACCGGGCATGCCGCCGATCCAATAACCGAGGGCACCGAGAATCTGCGGTTGCTCGTCAAGCATCGCCTTCGCGTTCTGGGCATTACCACCGTAGCGCCAATGGTAGCCGACGCTCGTGACGACACCGCTCTGTTGAACGTATTCGTTGATGATGATTGCGGGTTCTAATTCGGAATGGATCGGTTTTTCAATGAACATCGCGATCCCTTGTTCGCAAGCGATACGTTCCTGTTCGCCGTGTGCAAACGGTGGTGTACAGATGTAAACTGCATCCAGATCCTCTTTGTCGTACATGAGCCGATAGTCGGTGTAAGCGTTGCCGCCGTATTCTTCGGCACGCGCTTTCGCGCGGTCTTCCGAAATATCGCACATCGCACAAAATTCAACGTCCTCAAAATTTTCCTTAAGGTTACGCATGTGCGCGCCAGCCATACCACCGGTTCCAATAAAACCGAGTTTCACTGTATCCATATTGTCTCCTTAAAAATGGGTATTTCTAAATCCCTAAGTTTTCCTGCTATAGTTTAGCAAAATCTGCCATTATATAGCAAGCAATTTATTTCCTCGCTTACCCACATTTTTTCATGAATGTTTTTGTATCAGGTGTACTGCCATCCATCCCATAAACAAAAAATAAAGGGAATCATCCGTCAATACAACGAAAGGATAGATTCTATCTATATCCTGTAGAATTCGCGTTGCTTTACATTTTTCTTTGTAATTTTGCAGGAAATTGAGTATACTATTATTACGATGAAAGATCGGTGCTATGCTTTTGTTGCCACAGTGATTGGATTCTGCGTATCTCGACTGCCGCGTCGGATGAGTCTCGTTATCGGCGCAGGGTTGGGAACACTCGTCTTTTGGTTTGCATCGCAGCAGCGGAAATTGGCATCTGAACATCTCCGTTGTAGTCTGTCGCTTGCAGATGAACAGAGCGTCAGAACAATTGTCAAACAGTGTTTCCAAAACCTCGGCAAAACCGTTGTAGAATTCATGCAGTTTCCGCGTCTGGATAAGCAGCACATCCGGCGATACGTTAAACTTGAAGGCGTTGAGCATGTAACGCGTGCGTTAGCACAGGGGAAAGGCGCGATTATTTTAACAGGACATTTCGGGAATTGGGAACTCCTCGCTGCGAGCATCTCTGCCACAGTTGCCCCACTAACCCCGATTGTTCGTGAATTGCGATCCCCGCGTTTAAACGCCTTGGTTTCCAGATACCGTGAGAAAGCAGGATATGCCACCATTGACCGAGACACAGGGATACGCCACGCGCTTCGGTGCCTCAAACGTAATGAATTGCTCGGCATCGTCGCCGATGTGGACACAACTGTGAGCGGCGTTTTTGTAGATTTTTTTGGCAGACGTGCCTATACACCGTATAGTCCCGTCGCTATTGCCCTGAAAACAGGCGCAGCCATACTACCGTCGTTTATTATCCGGCAACCCGATGGTTCACACCGTGCAATCATTGAACCACCTTTGCTGTTGAAACGCACATACGTGAAAGAGAAAGACCTTGTTATTAACACACAGAGATTCACAAAGATCATTGAATCCTACATCCGGAAATATCCGGCGCAATGGATATGGATGCATCGACGCTGGAAGACACAAAATTAATTACATTTCTATAGGAATATCCTTGTGTCTCCTGCTTTGCATAACATGTTGTAGAAATTCAGAAACGCCGGTCGGTGCCCCAGATGAAGCTGTAGAACCCGTTCCAAAACAGAAACTGGATGGGTTTTCCACACAACACACTGAAGCAGGTATCGTCAAATGGACACTTATCGGCGATACGTCAACATTTCATGGAAGCTACATTGAAGTGGAAAATCCGACCGTTCAGATTTTTGAGGATGGTGTTGTGGCTATCACCATCAATAGTCAGAAAGGGAAACAATTCCTCAATGGCACGCAGAAGGACAACCTGCATCTCACTGGAAATGTTGTTGGTGTTAGTCAAGAAGGTAAATTATTTACTGAGATTCTCCATTGGCAGAACCTCGCAGGTAGGTTGTATGCGCCAGAGGAAGCCACAGTCGTACGCGGTGATTCTACATGGATCGGAACAGAAATGTTCGCAAACCCAACACTTGAAACCGTAAAAATGAAAAACAATCGATTCACACTTTACCCAAAAGATGAGAGAACCCATGAATATCATAAAAACCCAATTGAACCAGAGTAAGCGTGAGCGCAGGTTTCAACGCTCCCAATTCTATGCGTCTGTCGGATTTCTCACGCTCCTGGTCTTTCTTATTTCCCTAACTGTTGTCGCTGAAGAACCAAAAACGGAAGAACCCTCTTCAGTTATGGGTGCTGTAGAAACACAAACAACAGAAAACGCTGTACAAAACGCTGATATCGCTGAAAAAAGCGTCGCGACAACAGAAACAAGTAAGGAACAGATCACCGGTACCTCAAACAGAATGGAGAGATATGAGCAGGAAGGGGTAACGATCCTTATTGGGGATGCCAAGACAGTCCGGTATAACGAGCAAGGTGTCGAAGTCGGGTTTCTCAATGCCGATAAAATTACCCTTAAAACTGATAAGGAAACCGACCAGACATCGGAGATCGTTGCTGAAGGTAACGTCGAAATCCGTGATCAAGATATTTTTGCCACCTGCGACCACGCCATCATGAACAACCTGACGAATATCATTACGCTCAAGGAAAACGTTGTCGTCTTACAAAACAAGGATAGACTTGAAACCAAGCTTTTCACTTTCAATCGGACGACAGGTAAACAGACCGGTGAGGGTGGCGTTAAATTCAAAGTAACCGTTACACAAGCTGCACCAATCAGCACCGAAGGGGACGAGAACAGCGAAACCGGTACGAATACCGATGGATCGGATACGTCCACATCCGATCCAAAGAAAACGGAAGACCCAGTAGAAAAAGATGAGAATACTGAAACCGGCACGGATGAGAAATCGGAAGCAGACGCTGGGACCCCTGAAACGCCGGCAGATTCAGACGGTGAACCTGCTACGGACACCGAAACCCCGAATGAAGCCGATACGAATGAGCAATCGGAAACAGGGGACGCGGCCCCAGAAACGCCATCCGATTCAGACGATGAACCTGCTACGGATACCGAAACAGAGGAAACTGGGACCGATTAATCCAACAGTATCAGGACTTACGCAATTTTGATTGCAGCTTGTTCTGTTCGTTGAGAATTTTCGGAAAACACAGCGGTCTCCTGACACAAACTAACAGTTTGTGCTACAAAAGAGGAGTATTATAGTTAAAAATCGTGGCAAAAGAATTACAAGCACACAGACTCGTAAAACGTTATACACGCAAGGGACCGATTGTTGTTAACCAAGTAAGCCTGTCGGTGCAACAAGGAGAAGTTGTCGGACTGTTAGGCCCTAACGGTGCTGGCAAATCGACGACTTTCTACATAATGGTCGGGCTAATTCGTCCGAATTCAGGTAAAATTACCTACGCCGATACAGACATTACTGCCTATCCGATGTATAAACGCGCAAGGCTCGGCATCGGTTATTTAGCACAGGAGACATCAATCTTTCGTAAATTGACTGTTCAGCAGAATATTGAGGCGATCCTTGAGGCAAAACGGATACCGAAAACAGAACGCGAACCCCGGATCCGTGAATTGACAGACGAACTCGGCATCACAAACCTACTATCACGCAAGGCATATACACTATCTGGTGGTGAGTGTCGTCGAGCAGAGATAGCACGTGCACTCGCAGCTGAACCCGATTTTATCCTGCTTGATGAACCGCTTTCCGGGATAGACCCCATCGCTGTTGCAGATATTAAGCAACTCATAGCGCATTTAAGAGATCGAAATTTAGGCGTACTCATCACAGATCACAACGCTGCTGAAACGCTTGACATCGTCGATAGGGCATACATCATCGTTGATGGGAAAATTACGCTCGCTGGCACACCGATAGAACTCGTGAACAACCAAACAGCGAGAGACCTCTATTTCGGGCAAAACTTCTCCTATCGGGTAGAGTCGCAACGTTTATGATACAGCGACGGAGACGAATGAAATGTACAAAGCGCAGCTCACCCAGGCACCTCAACTGTCGCAGAAGACATCTATTACACCCAGGCTACAGCAGGCACTTAAAGTGCTAAATATGCCGCTGCAAGAGTTAACACATTTCATTACTCAACAACTTGAGCAAAACCCGCTCCTTGAACTCGAAGAAGATAGCGAATCCGACGCTGAAGAATTAAACTTAAACGATGAATGGGACGAACCTGGACCCGATCTGGATCGCGAAGATACGGCTGTTGATATCGATTGGGAAACTGCCTTTGAAGATCGTGTATCACTCAGCGAGCGTACGAATTCCAGAGTTATGGATGCTGAGGAAACGCCGCCAGATACGGCGTATGAATGTTCACTCCACGATTACCTTATTGAACAGTTAGACCTCGTCCCTTCCAACATTATAAACACAAGTACAGAACGCACTATCGCTGAATATATTCTCGGAAATCTAAACGAGGATGGAAAATTAGAACTCAAACTGTTTCAGATTCCTTGTGAGTTTTTAACGACCCTTGAAGCAGAAAAAATTTCAACCCAGCTACATACCACTATCCAGAAAGGTCTACAAACGACAACAGGCGATGCGCAGGCCAAATTCTCAAAAATCGCCACCATTTCAAGAAAAAAAGTAACACACGCCTCAACCGAAATCACTTCTATTGTAAAAAGTGCATGGAAAATTAACGATATAGATAATGGCAAAACCTATACTATTAAATATGAACAGACCCCTTGTAGTTGTAAACCTGCCCTGAATTTCTATCAACTTACTTTGGAAGATATTGCCGAAACTGTTGGGTGTGAAACTGCCCTCGTTGAAACAGTACTTCGTGAGATACAAGATAATTTTGAACCCTTGGGCATCGCACACCGAGATACCAGAGAAGCACTACTTATCCAGATCAGGAATCAGAAACCAGAAAATATACGGGAGATAGGAGAAAATATAGCGCAGCGCGAGTGTCACGATTTTTCCAACAAAAATCTGTCTGTTCAGTCGGTTGCACAAGAGATCATTGAGAAACATTTTGACGCTTTTCTCAATCAGCAGTGGCAACATCTGACAGAAGTTCTGAAACTTGACATCACAGTTATTGATACGGTCGTCAAATGGATAGGGACACTATCCCCTTATCCTGGACGCTACTTCGCTGATCCGACGACCCGATTTCTCAAGAGTGCTACACGTATGGACAGCGTTACACCCGATGTGGAGATACAATTTCTCAATGGTAAGTGTCAAGCTGTATCTGTAGACAATTACGTTCCGCGATTACATATAAATCCATACTACCTGAATCTGATGCGCAATGAGCCAAGCACTATAGATACTGAAGCCAAGGAATGGATAGAAAAACGGTATCGTGACGCACTCAATTTGATCAAGAGCCTTGTCCAACGCGGCAGCACGATCGCACGTGTCACCGAAGCCATCTTTGAAGTACAGACAGATTTCCTGACGGAAGGCGTTAAAAGTATAAAACCGTTAACACTGAAAACAATCGCTGAACAGGTAGGTGTACATGAATCAACTGTTAGCCGAGTGACCAGCAACAAATACGTGCAAACACCACACGGAATGTATCCGCTCCGATTCTTCTTTAGTAATGAGTTAGCGACAACACAAGGCGAAGGGGTCTCTGCAAAGCAGGTAAAAAATCTTATTCAGGAGATGGTCAATGCTGAAACACCGACCAAACCGCTGAGCGATCAGGCAATTAGTAACGCTTTGAAGGTTAAAGGCGTTATATTAGCAAGGCGAACAGTTCAGAAATATCGCGACGAATTAGGCATTCCCACATCCCGTGAGAGATCCGCTGCTCATGCCAATACTCGCGAGAATTGATCGGTTCCCAGCAAGATGGCTATTGGCTGATTAGAAAAAAAGAGGGGAGAATTTGATGAAAGTAACGTATTCCGGACATAATTTAAAAATTACGGATGATATTCATGCACATATCCTGAACCGTGCCGATAAAATTGAGGCGCGTTTTGGAGATATGCAGGAACTCAATGTTGTTCTGAAATCTGAGAAGCACCGGTTTGATGCTGAGATGAGAGTGATTGCCCCCGGCGTATCCTTTTATGCGAAAAGCGAAACCGATGAGATTTTATCCGCATTAGACACCGCAACGGATAAGATGCTCAGTCAGGTGCGTCGGTATAAGGACAGAGTAAAAGATCGTCGGCATAATGCCCCACATCGTGAAGTCGTCGCACAACTTAATCCAGCGAATGCAGAATCACTCACGGATGTTGACACCAGCGAGGCACCTACCATTGTCGCAAGACAAGAGAAATTTGCGTCAAAACCGATGACTGTTACAGAAGCCTCAATAGAACTCCAAGCCTCAAATGCAGCGTTTCTGCTGTTTCTGAACGCCGAAACTCGACAAGTAAATCTGCTTTATAGAATGACACAGAGGACTTATGGGTGGGTGGAACCGCTCTTTGCCTAATGGTTATCGGTTATCGGTTTTCAGTTAAGAGGTTCTTTGTAACCATCTCCGCCTACTTGGAATATTTCAGAGAATTGATCCATTGTTACAGGCCACTCTTAACCGGCAACTCTCACTGCGAGGCAAACTAACAACTGTAAACATGAGGAATGGTTATCGATTATCAGTTACAAGAGGAAACTGTTCTTAAACGAAAGTCTCTTAACCGATAACTGATAACTGACACCTAAAAAATGACAAATCTTCCGAAAATCTATGCCCCTCAGGAAATTGAGGGGAAATGGTACAAATTCTGGCAAAAAAATAACTATTTTCACGCCGCGGCGACTTCTGAGAAACCGCCTTACGCGATTGTAATTCCGCCCCCAAATATCACCGGCAGCCTACACATCGGACACGCGCTTGATAACACACTCCAAGACTGCCTTATCCGATGGCGACGCATGCAAGGTTATAACACGCTCTGGATGCCAGGGACAGATCATGCTGGAATCATGACCGAGCTGATTATGGAGAGAAAGCTTGCTGATGAAGGCGTTAGCCGAATTACGCTCGGCAGAGAAAAATTTGTCGAGCAGATGTGGGAATGGAAAGCGGAAACCAGCGACTATATCATCTCCCAACTTCAACTGCTCGGATGCTCCTGCGATTGGGCGCGGGAGCGGTTCACTTATGATGAAGGGTTCGTTACAGCAGTAAATACTGCCTTTCTTCACCTCTACAATCAAGGACTTATCTATCGCGATACCTATATGGGGAACTGGTGTCCACATTGCAACACTGTCTTAAGCAACTTGGAGGTTGAACCTATTGAGGTAGACGGAAACTTTTATCACATCCGCTATCCTGTCAAAGACAGCGAGATTGTGCTGGAAATTGCTACAACACGCCCAGAAACGATGTTGGGGGACACCGCCGTGGCAGTCCATCCTGATGATGAACGCTACCAACATCTGATCGGTAAGACAGCAATTCTACCACTCTGTGACAGGGAGATTCCGATAATCGCCGATGCCTATGTAGATACTGAGTTCGGCACTGGTGCTTTAAAAGTTACACCGGCGCACGATACCAATGACTATGAAATCGGTTTACGTCACAAACTCGAACAAAGGACGATCTTCACACAAGACGGACATATAAGCGAAGCAGCACCGGAAAAATACATCGGTTTATCGCGGTGGGAGTGTCGGAAACGGGTTGTGGAAGATTTAGAAAACTTAGGTTATCTCGTCAAAATTGTACCACATCGCCACGCCGTAGGGCATCATGATCGGTGTGGCACCGTTGTCGAACCTACCGTATCGCCGCAGTGGTTTATGAATGTCCGACCGCTTGCACAACGCGCAATAGAGGCCACCCAAAAAGGTGAAGTCAAATTTGTCCCAGAACGCGAAACCGCTCGTTTCTATCATTGGATGGAAAATATCGAACCGTGGCCGATCTCACGCCAACGGTGGTGGGGACATCGTTTGCCGATATGGTACTGTAGTGAATGTGAGTTAATCACCGCCTCAATGGAAACGCCCAAACAGTGTGAGTGTGGCGCAACTAATTTCCATCAAGATGAAGATGTCCTTGATACATGGTTCAGTTCCGGACTGTGGCCATTCGCCACTATGGGATGGCCGGATGAGACGGAAGAATTGAAAACGTTTTATCCTACCTCTGTACTTGTTACAGGCTGGGATATCCTCTTCTTCTGGGTCGCAAGAATGATTATGTTAGGACTCGGATGTATGGACGAAGTGCCGTTCCGAACTGTTTATCTGCACGGACTTATTGCTGATGAGAAGGGTCAAAAGATGAGCAAATCGAAAGGTAACACTATCGATCCGTTAGAGACTATTGACACTTACGGAACGGATGCTTTCCGCTTCGCTCTCGCAAACGCAAGCACCCCGCACCCTTACGTTCCACTATTGGAATCTCAGATTGAGTCCGGTAGACGCTTCGCCAATAAAATTTGGAACGCTGCCCGTTTCGTTCTCATGAATGTAGAGAAATATCCAGTCCCGGATAGATCGGACACCGTGGAGACCAAACAGGAAACGCTTGAGATAACGTGGATACGGAGCCGTCTGAGCAATACGATTAAAACAACGACCGAGGCACTTGAGAATTTCCGTTTCTATGAAGCGGCACAAACGCTCTACGCCTTCCTTTGGCACGAATTCTGCGATTGGTATCTCGAATTCACCAAACAGCGGATTGCACAAGATGAACCCGCGGCGCTCTGGGCAGCTCTGGATACTTTAGAACAGACGATGCGACTCCTGCATCCGTTTATGCCCTTCTTAACTGAAGAAATTTGGCAGCAACTGCTGCTGAATCGAACGGACATCACCGAAGATGAAACGTCGGTAACAATCGCGCCCTGGCCCGAACCGAGGGGCGAAAATCCCACAGCAGAAACCACGATGGCAACTGTCATGGAAGTTATTGAGAGCATTCGCAGCATCCGAGGTGAATTGAACGTCCCGATCGGCGCGTCTGTGGAAGTCCATATTCAGGCGGCGAACAGTGAAGTCCGTGAGCGACTCGAAACTTATCTTGGACAGTACTTACCGGCTTTCACACGCGTGGCAAGTATCACGATCGCCGAATCTTTACAGAAACCGCCTGCATCTGCTGAAGCCGTTATCGGAGACCTCGCGATCTATATCCCGCTTGCCGATATCATAGATTTAGATGCCGAACACGCAAGACTTAGCAAACGACATCAACAGGCGACAAAAGACGTGGCAGCAGCGCAGAAGACATTAGATAATCCAAATTTCATTCAACGTGCCCCGGAACAAGTCGTCGCTCAAAAGCGGGAATTACTCGAACGGCTGCGCACAGAGGAAGAAAAATTAGCACGTAGCCTCGCAATGCTGACGGAATCGGGAGGTTAAATCGCTATGGATAGGCAACAATCTGAAAGACCGGCAAATTATACTCTAAACAATGACAAATGTTTTGTTTGCGGTATGAACAATCCATTCGGCTTGCAAGTCCATCCCGAAATTAATAACGCAGAAGCATCCGTTCGCATTGAATGCACGCCGCCTGAACATTTGCAAGGTTGGGCAGATGTTCTTCACGGCGGTATCCTCAGTACATTGTTAGATGAAGCGATTACCTACGTCGGTATCAGCACCTTTGAACAACACGCTGTTACGGCGCAACTTGAGGTACGTTTTCGGAACCCCGCACCAACAGGAGTGAAACTCTTTGTCCACGCAGAACGTATTAAGGTTTCTAAAAGGTTAGTTGAAGCAAAAGCTGAAGTTAGACTCACTGACGGTACTGTCATTGCCACTGCCACCGGCAAAGTGATGCCTGTCGGTGAGAATTTTGCACCTAAGGTGCCGACACAGTGAGAAGAATCTACGCGTGCGCTTGTCGCTTGAAACCACGTTCGTTCTCAAAGACCAAAAAGGGGTCCTATTTTCTGAAAAATATATGGAAAATCCGAAGACCATGATGAATCCAGAGGTGCGTTTGAATTGGGACACCGATGTCTTAATCATTGGTAGCGGTGCTGCTGGGCTTCGCGCTGCGCTTGCTGCGAGTGAGCAGGCAAATGTAACGCTGATTACCAAAACCACGCTGACTGAGAGTAACACGCACTACGCACAAGGTGGGATCGCTGTTGCTATGAATCTTGATGACACGATTGCCTTACATATAAAAGATACTTGTCTCGCTGGTGCCGGGCTCTGCGATGTCGCAGCCGTTGAAATGATGGTATCTGAAGGGATTCCACGAGTCGGAGAACTCCTCGATTGGGGAGCGAACTTCGATTGGGAAGGAACACTGCCGCGCTTCACCCAAGAAGCCGCACACAGTCGCCGCCGGATTGTACATAAAGGCGACGCAACCGGACGCGAAACAACCGATGTCCTTATTCAACGCGTACGCAATACGGAACGTATCCGCATACTTCAAAATGCTTTTGCTATCGACTTATTAACCGATGCAGACGCACGAAAAAGCCGTGAAGAAACAGTTAAATGCTACGGTGTTATTGCAATTGTAGAAGAACAGATCGTCTGTATTCACGCAAAATCCACAATCCTCGCAACCGGTGGACTCGGACGCGTCTATCCATGTACTTCTAATCCACAGATCGCAACTGGCGATGGCTTCGCTGCAGCATGGCGCGCCGGATGCGAAATGATAGACATGGAGTTCGTCCAGTTCCATCCGACAACGCTTTTCCTCGACGGTGCTCCCAACTTCTTGATCTCCGAAGCCGTTCGTGGTGAAGGTGGGACACTCTTAAATATCCGTGGTGAACGTTTTATGGGGAAATATCACGAGAAAGCTGAACTCGCGCCACGAGATGTCGTGAGCCGTGCAATTCAAAACGAGATGTACCTGACACAATTCCCCTGCGTCTATCTCGATATTACGCATAAAACCACAGACTTTATCCATGAACGATTCCCTACGATCTCCGCAACAACAGAACGTTATGGACTCGATATTAGCATTGACTTAATCCCTGTCCGTCCCGGTGCGCATTTTATGATGGGGGGTATCCGCACGAATACCGATACACAGACGAATATTGAGGGACTTTACGCCTGTGGAGAGGTCGCATGTACCGGTGTCCACGGTGCGAATCGTTTGGCAAGTAACTCTCTGCTTGAATGCCTTGTCTATGGCGCACGTGCAGGCAGAAACGCTGCAACTTTCGCGAGCACCCAACGAGCACATCCACCTAATTTACCGATAGCGAACGACGCGGGAAAACCCGCTTTACGATCTACTGATATGACAGGAGAGTTAGAGATAGAGCAGATCAAAGACGCAATCCGAGAGACGGTCTGGGAAAATGTGAGTATTGAACGAAACGGGGAAGGTCTACAAAACACCCTGGCTGTGCTGCAAGACATAAAAGAAAGTTTAGGCGACGTGCTAACCTGTTCTGATACCAAAGATGTATCAACAATTGAAACAGCGAATATGCTCAACGTGGCCTTGATGATAACGCAATCTGCCCTCGCTCGAACAGAGAGTCGCGGGGCGCATTACCGTTCCGATTTCCCTACACAAGATGACGCTACATGGAAACCCCGCCGCATCCTCATTACACGCGATAACCCACCAGAAATAGTTCCTTTATAGTGTTAAACCGACTGCATAAAGAAGGCGGGGTTACAAACCCCGCCTGCGAAGGAACCTATTTTCAGGTTTTCCATAAAACAACAATTATTCGGCATGGAACCTATCAGTATCTAAAAGCCTTGTAGCCGTTTTTGTCCTATCTCCGTTGCCGAGTTCACCGCGGGCGGTTCGTCCGATTTCCCGTAAAGTTGCACATAGTTATCGTAACTATCGATAACCTTCTTAATATGGAGCCGCGTCTCACGAATCGTAATTTTCTCTACGAATAGGTCAATATCCTTAATACCTTTCGTTGACACCCACCGTTTCATCCGTCCAGGACCGCCGTTATATGCACCGATGACCAGCATCGGGTCGTTATCAAACCACGAATTAAGGTCGGCGATATACTTTGTCCCCATCCGGATATTAATATCAGGCTGCTTGAGCATTGAGGTGCGGAACCGTCGAATTTTGAGTTGTTGTGCCAGTTCTCTGCCAGTTGCAGGCATAATCTGCATAAGTCCAATCGCCCCCGCCCAACTCACAGCAGTCGCATTGTATCGGCTCTCTTCGAGGATCATCGCAGCAACTAAAAAAGTATCAACGTTGTACAATTTTGCGTATTTATCAACTGCATTGGCGTAATAGCGTGGATAAAGTTTCCCCTGGAGTTTTTCCAAATCCGCTCGTGTGGCATTTGCGAAGGCAGGATTCTCAAGCGACTGTTCCGTTACCTCCCGCGCTTTGTCATACATCGCGAGGCGTTCATAGCATGTAATTAGGTCATAAAAACAGTTCTGTTCTGAAAGGGCAGTCGTGTTAATATGCCTATCCAATTGGGTAACAGCATCTTCGTAAAGTCTAAGTTCCATGAGCATCCGAGCCTGTGGTGGACACTGTTGTCGAACCGGTAATTCCGCATCTTGAATCGCTTTCGGTTCCAATTCGGACCCAGAAATTCCCAAGATCGCCTTTGCCCTTGCCGAGTAGTACCAATAACGCGCTTCTGCGACCTCCTGATAAATCTTTCGCGCAAGCGCAGGTTTGTTCTGACGTTCACGTATCTTCGCCATCCAGAAATGTGCACCCATCGCGTAACGGTTTCCGGGAAAGTGTTCCTTCAATCCTTTGAAAGCGTTGTAACTCTCTTCATAGCGGCGTTCATCAAAACGTTGCCAACCTGTTCGCCACGCTGCAACATCTGCATAAGGACTCTTCGGTGCCACTTTGATTAAGCGAGAATAGGCATCGAGTGCCAACTCTGATTTTTCCTGCGCTTCGCGAATCTTTGCAATATCGTAGAGAGCGTTGTCCACTAATTCATCTGTCGGATAGGTTTTTACAAAGTTCTCAAGACGACTGACCGCTGTTTTTAGATGTCCCTTCTGGCGGTAACTCTGTGCAATCTGATAAGTCGCACGCGGGATATAACTGTTTTTGCCACCGAGCGCGATCACAGCATCAAAGTTCTTAATCGACGTATTTGGCCATTTGCGTCCCTGATTGCTCCGTCCAGTCAGATACAGGGCTTGCGCCCGAAGTTCCAAATCAACGGTTTTAGGGATGAGTGCTAATTCGTTCACAGCAGATTTCCACTGTCTGTTAGAATAAAACACCATACCGCAATTAAGCCGGTCCGTAGCATTCAATTTCAGGGATCGATGTGTTCTTACGAGCTGTTTTAATCTGCCAAGTGAATCTCTCGCGACACTCAGCGATTGCTTTTCTTTAATCAGTTCGCGGTAGACATCAAACGCAGCAGAAACATTACCTAATGCTTCCTCGCAGCGTGCGAAAGTGAAAGATGCCTCTCTCGCGTATCGCGGCTGATCGGCGAGATCGGTTAGGTATGACTTCGCTGTCTCGTACGCTTTCTTTTCCGTATGGAGTTGTGCTAACGCCCATTTCGCGTCTAACAGATAGAAACTTGATGGATATTCCTTGACGAGCTGCGTATACCATTTTATCGCGCGCTCTTTGTTGTTCATATCTTCGTAAAGTTGAGCGAGTCGATAGATGGCACAATCCGCCAATGGATAGCTAAAAGAGATGACACGCGCATAGTGTCGAACCGCTTGTGGGCGATTCCGCTGTTTTTCGTAGTTATAACCGAGCGTATGGTGGATTTTCAGTTTTTCCGCCTCCGGCAAATCGGTCTGCAATAAACCTTCAAGCTTGGAAACTGCGCGTCTGCGATCGCCTTTATCGATAAGCGCGAAGGCTTCTTGCCACGCCTCGCTATGCACTTCGTCGGCAGAAACCGGCGTTTCTAATGCGAAGCAGACACAAACCAATATAAGCAATCCCCACAAAAATAGGCACCTTATAACAATATTTGATATGTGTGGATCCGCTTTTTTACCCAAGTGAATTGGATCTCTATCCAAAAAATTTAGATGTTTCATTTCAAACCTTTTCGGTGTCCTCCTGATATTCATTCGTGTGGATAGAATAAAAACGATGATAAAGTTGCTATTTTAACTTTTAATTGTAACGTTACGAACCGGTAAAAAGCAACAAAAAATTGAACCTTTATACTTGGGAATCGCAAAACACAGAAACTGCTTGCCAAATTTCGAGACCTTGTGTTACACTTAATACAGGTGTAATAAACTTGTAGATTTAGATTGAGAGCATATTTTCAAAAGTAGGGAGAAAATCTGATGGAAATTGTAGCATTCGGAAAAACCGGCTTAAATGTTTCACGGTTGTCGATGGGGACAGGATCAAACGGTTGGAACGGTCGTTCAAACCAGACCGATTTGGGGTTTAATGAACTGCGTGACTTACTCCTGTTCGCACACGAGAGAGGCGTAACATTCTGGGATTCTGCCGATCAGTACGGAAGTCATCCACATGTCAAAGCGGCACTTGAAATCTTACCGAGAGAAAGCGTTACGATCACCACAAAGACGACATCCCGTACAAGGGAGACGGTGGAAGCCGATGTGAAGCGGTTCCTCAAAGAGATCGGTTCTGATTATGTCGATATTGTGTTACTCCACTGCCTGACACAAGTTGATTGGCCACAACGCTATCCGGACGCGATGGAGGCACTCGTCCGATGTAAGGAGCAGGGATTGATCCGCGCACACGGTGTCTCTTGCCATGACTATGGTGCGTTCCAAACATCTGCTATGACGGAATGGGTTGAGGTCGTTTTGGCTCGAATTAATCACGCCGGCGTTAGCATGGACGCGTCGCCAGCAGATGTGATCCGAACGATGGAACAGATGGCATTTGCAGGAAAAGGCATTTACGGCATGAAAGTCTTGGGCATGGGCAAATTGGCGAAGGATGCGGAGGACCAACGCGCAGCAATCGAATTCGTAATGAGCCTTCCTTGTGTCCACGCAATGACGATCGGTATGACTTCGGAAAGCGAAGTCGAAGCGAATGTCGCCGTCGTCAACGAACTATCGGAGAAAGGTCTATAGACGCTATTTATTCTATGTTAGCGCGAGATGCCGCTATTTTATATCGTGAATGGTAGGCAGCTCGCGCACTGTAAAAACGTGAGAGAATACATGGACAAATATGAAATTGTTATCGGCTTAGAAATCCACGCCGAATTATGTACAGAAAGCAAACTCTTCTGCAACTGTGCCTATACATTTGGTGCCTCGGCGAACGATTGCACCTGTCCAATCTGTTTAGGGATGCCGGGCACACTACCCGTCATTAACAGGCGTGCTGTTGAGTTCGCGGTACGCGCTGGGTTGGCAATGGACTGCGAAATCACCACGTCTAGCAAATTCGATCGGAAGAACTACTTCTACCCGGATCTACCCAAGAACTACCAAATCTCGCAGTATGACATCCCGTTGTGCCAAAATGGACAGGTAACCTTTGAATTTAATGGCGAACTGCGGACCGTCGCGCTCCGCAGAATCCATCTTGAAGAGGACGCAGGAAAATCTATCCATGCCGAAGTTACTGGCGATCCGACCCGTAGTTTTATGGATTTCAACCGCGCAGGTGTGCCGCTCCTCGAAATCGTGAGCGAACCTGAAATACACTCCCCTGAAGAAGCCATCGCCTACTGTCGCGCCGTTAAGGAGATTTTGGAATATATCGAAGTCAGCGACTGTAACATGGAAGAGGGGAGCTTACGATGCGAACCGAACCTCTCCCTCCGTCCTAAAGGCAGCAAAGAATTGGGAACACGCACAGAAATTAAAAACAAAAACTCGTTTCAGGAGCTCATTGATGCAATGGAATACGAGGTCAAAAGGCAGGCACGGATTTTAGATGCCGGTGAAGAGGTCGTCCAAGAGACACTCCTATTCGATGCCAGCACCGGTAAGACCGTCGCGATGCGCGGCAAGGAAGAAGCAGATGACTATCGTTATTTCCCGGAACCCGATCTCGTTCACGTCCAGATAGGCGATGGATGGATAGATGAAGTCCGACCAACGCTTCCCGAACTCCCTGCAGCGCGGCGGAAACGTTTCATAGCGGACTACGGCATCTCCGCCGAGAATGCTGAACTCCTGACGACAACCCGACACCTCGCTGAATTCTTCGATGAAGCTGCACAACTCAGCGGCGAACCCGCTACCTCTGCTAATTGGATTATGGGCGATTTAACGCGACTCCTCAACACTGCAGAAATCGAGATCCAAGACGCAAAAGTCACACCGGCACATCTCAGTGAACTTATCCAGTTGATTGACAACGCAACCATCAGCGGCAAGATCGCAAAATCTGTGCTTGACGATGCCTTTGAAACCGGCAAAATGCCGAAAGAAATTGTTGAAGAAAAAGGTTTAGCGCAGATTACGGATACCTCAGAGATAGAAGCCATCGTTTTACAGGTTGTAGAGGAGAACCCGGGGCCTGCGCAAGATTACCGAGACGGTACGAAGAAGGCGATCGGATTCCTCGTAGGTCAAGTCATGCGCGCCACCCGCGGAAAGGCAAACCCACAATTAGTAAACCAAATTTTGACGCGGGTTTTGTCAACAGATTGAGGCTCTCCAATGGATATTGTCGAGTTAAAAGATAGACTATCCGAGATTAGACAGATGGGTTTTGTCGTTTCATTGCGGAGAAGCAATACCGGCATAGGCTATACGTTGGAGACTTTACTCGGATTGGAGGAAAACAATCTTAAGACCCCTGATTTCGGAGATATAGAACTAAAATCTCAAAGAAATGGAGTTAGTAGTCCAGTGACCATGTTTACTTTTAATCGTGGTGTTTGGAAAATAAAAACGAGGGAATTGATTGAGAAATATGGTTATATAGATACGAATGGACGGCCATCTCTATACTGTACTGCTAATAGTAAACCGAATAATCAAGGGCTTTTCGTGAAAGTTGAAAGAGAAAGTGTTAGGCTTTATTATGTAGATGGAACCCTTGTAGCCGAATGGTCAGGCGAACGTTTGATTGATAGATTTAGGAGCAAGATGCCTGCTCTAATTGTCGTTAATGCGGACAGCCGTATTAACTCAGACCGAAAGGAAGAGTTTTGGTATAAGGAGGCATATCTGCTAACCGAACCAGATGAAGATAATTTTTTAGATCTGATTAAAAAAGACATTATAATCGTTGATGTGAGAATGCATTTGCGAGAAAATAGGGTCGTCAGAAATCATGGTACAGGTTTTAGAATTGACGAAAAATTCCTAAATTTGTGCTTCGGCAATCGGGAAAAACTGATATGAGTGTTGTCAACCTGAAATACAAAGATGAATCGTGGGACTTCCGAGAAGCTGATACCAAAGAATACACCCATTGTTTCCACACCTATCCGGCAATGATGATTCCGCAAATTGCCCGGAAGCTTCTTAAGACGTACGGCGTAGAAAATGGGTGGCTTCTTGATCCATATTGTGGCACCGGCACCTCTCTGGTTGAAGCATCGCTATTTGGCATGCACAGTGTCGGATGTGATATTAATCCGCTTGTACGCCTGATAGCAACTGCGAAGTCAACACCGATTTGCCTTCAGACTTTAGATGAAACGCTAAACAGGTTGAATGATCATCTTTTTCAGGTTGAATTCCGAGAAGGCAAAATTCCTGACGCGCCGATCCCTGACATTCTCAATCTGGCGTATTGGTTCTCCGAGGAAGCGATAAAATGCCTCGCTTATCTACGGGGCTGGGTTAACAAGATAGAAGATGAAACCGTCCGAAACTTTATACTGGTCGCTTTTTCAGAAACGGTTCGAGAGGTATCGTATACGCGGAACGGAGAGTTTAAATTATATCGCATGCCTGGCGAAAAAATTGACGGATTCAAACCTGACGTGTTCGGCATCTTCAGCAAAAAACTCAGTAGGAACCGGCACGGGTTGGCGGTGTTCCTTGAAAAACGGAAAAATGTTGAGGTATCTGTGTCTAATGCTAACACCGTCAAGGACGAGCTGCCAATGCCTCGACCACTCGGAGGCTATGATGTCGTGATTACATCTCCGCCGTATGGAGATTCACAGACCACAGTGGCGTACGGACAATATTCGCGGCTTGCAGCGGAATGGATAGGCTTGCCGAATGCTCGCAAAATTGACAAACTCGCAATGGGTGGACGGCATTCAAAAGAAATATTGAAGGATTCTCCAATATCACTTGCTATTGACAAAATCCGTTTGGTTGATGAAAAGCGAGCGCGGGAGGTGTCGGCGTTTTACATTGACCTCAGACGTAGCATCAGTTCAATAGCCCAAGTGCTTTCGCCACGTGCTATAGTTTGCTATGTGGTAGGCAATCGCCGAGTTAAAGAGGTTATGCTGCCGACGGATGAATTTATCGTTGATGCCTTTCACCAGCACGGTTTTACGCATAAGACGACCATCGTCAGAAACATACCAAACAAGCGAATGCCAAAGAAGAACAGCCCTTCCAATATTGCAGGTAAAACCTCTACAACGATGCACGAAGAAAACATCGTCATCTGCCAGAGAACAACGTATACATGCTAATAGGACAGATTACACTCACATCTGTAACAAAGCAGTTCGGTGACACCGTAGCAGTAGATGACGTATCGCTACAGATAGAAGGCGGTGAGTTTTTTTCGCTGCTCGGACCGAGCGGATGCGGAAAAACGACGACGCTCCGCATTATCGGAGGGTTTGAATACCCTACTGCAGGAGAGGTCTACATCAACGACACATTAATGGTAGAAACGCCACCCTATCGCCGTCCTGTCAACACCGTTTTCCAAAATTACGCCTTGTTCCCACATAAGACCGTCGCAGAAAACATCGCATTCGGGTTAAAAATGAAAAAGGCATCGAAATCAGAAATCTCGGACGCTGTTGAACGTTCATTAGATTTAATTCAGCTGCCCGGATATGGCGACCGGAAACCGAGCGAGCTTTCCGGTGGCGAGAAACAACGCGTGGCACTCGCGCGTGCGTTGATTAACGAACCGACGATCCTGCTGTTAGATGAACCGCTTTCCGCCCTCGATCTAAAACTCCGAAAACAGATGCAATCCGAACTCAAAGCGTTGCAACGCAAAGTCGGTATTACGTTTGTTTACGTTACGCATGACCAAGGCGAGGCGTTGGCACTCTCGGATCGGATTGCGGTAATGAACGACGGGAAAATCCTTCAAGTAGGAACGCCGTCCGAAATCTACGATTCGCCGCAGAATCGTTTCGTCGCAGATTTTATCGGCACCTCCAACTTCCTTGAAGGAACACTCATCAGCGAGAATGAAATTACGCTGACAACAGAACCACCGCTTAAGGTTGTCTGCGCGCCGAATAGAGATGTGCCATTGAACACACCTGTCACTATAGCGATTCGTCCAGAACGTTTTGACTTGCGGACTGCCCTGACCTCCAATGCCTCTAATTTCTTACGCGGCGTGATCCAAGATGGAAGTTACCTCGGCACGACGCTGCAATACACCGTGCAGACAGGCTATCCGATCCCGCTCATTGCACACCAACAGAACACAGGAGCAAAAGACACACACCGCTTTCAACCAGGCGATACCGTCTATCTGCAGTGGACACCAGAAAACGCAATTGTTTTAAAAACCCGTTAACCTTCTGTTGTAAACGCATTCTTCAATTTTGGCATCCAGCGTGTAAACAATATTACGGCTTTAGCATCTTGGCGTTCTGGCGATAATACATATCTGCCCCTGTTTTTGACTCTATAGGATAATGTATAGATACCCGTAGCGTTGTATCCAATTGCAACGACTCCTACAGCATTTATGCCAATTGCAATAACGCCGACTGCTCCTGACCCGAAAGCGATAATACCACAAGCCGTGGCACCGCAAGCAAAAACGCCCACCGAGATAAGCCCGATAGAAACAATACCTATAGACAGGAGGCCCATTGCAACCAAACCGATTGCGGTAATACCTGATACAATTTCGCCAATAGCCAGACGGGAATGCGGTATTGTCTTTAATACCAAGGGGAGTCCAAATCCTGAGAGGACTAAAACTCCCCAAGCGACACTTAACATTATCAAATAGGACAGAAGAGCCTTTTTGAATGTTTCAGAGTTGAAAGTTCCTTTCATAGTATTTTTCCTATTAGAATAGTAAAATAAAGGAGTAATACTAACCACCAGACAACGGAAGTCTAACCTTGCCGTTATCATTTTGCTGTGAAGTCAAGAAGCCGATGATGATCTGGACGACTTTGTACCCTTCACTCCCCGGTGAAACCGGTTCGCCGCCATCTGCGACAAGACTGACCAATTCTCGGACTCCCGCAGGGATACCGGTCATATCCCATGACGGTGCCTCGATCGCCTCAACGACATCATTTTGATGGAGTGTCGCACCTCGGTCACTGATAAGGATATAACCGTTGGTCCCAACAATCTCCGCTCGGAACCCGGAGAGCGTCGTCTTCGGTCCACCGGCATAGTAGCCGCGTACGCCGTTTGCAAAATGGATATACCCGTGCGCTGAGGGTTCGGTCGCTGGCACATGTCCGCCATCGCCTTTATACTCGTTGTAGTCTTCATAACCCTCTTCTAATTCTGCCGAGACCCATTCCGGTTCCGAGTCGGCGAAATAGCAGATCGCATCGACAAGATGTGTGCCGTTGCGGAACAGCATTGCGCGGCCGCCGCTCAGCGTCCCGATAACGTATTGGACATCCCCGATACTGCCACCACCGACAACAACATCATGCGTATGTCGCCACAACGGTTGCCACCGCCGGGTGTGATCAATCGACAGAATCGTGCCGTTTCGCTCAGTTGCCTCCATCATCCTGTCGGCATCCGCAACGCTTGTTGCCATCGGCTTTTCGCAGAAGATACCCTTCACACCGGCATTCGCAGCGTCAACGACGAGGTCGGCGTGCCGATGATCAGAAGTCGCCACCGTCACGATGTCTAAATTTGCTTCAGCGAGCATCTCCTGATGGTTGGTATACAAGGCAATATTATCCCAGTTATCCTGATATTTCTCTTTGAAAGCGTCTAATGTTCCCTGAACAAAATCGCAGCCAGCGGCTAATTCAACATTCGGCAGACCGACGATCCCCGATGCATGTGTCGTGCCGATACCGCTACATCCGATAACGCCTACACGTAGTTTCGACATGTCCATATCCTCCACTGTCCCATAGTTTCAAAAAATGAGATGGTTACAAGATTCACTATTTTGGATAGAAACGATTATATACTGTGCCAGATTAGAAGTCAAACTTTTTGTCAGGAAATAGGAGAGAATTCAGCAAAATGGTTTGATATAAGCCGCAAATTTTGGTAAACTATAGTTAACAAATTTTTGATAGAGAGGTAAAAAATTATGGCAAGAATCGTTGCGAATCCGGGAATCCTGGGCGGAAAACCGATTGTCGAAGGCACACGCTTGAGCGTTGAGCATATATTGGGGTTATTGGCAAGTGGTATGTCACATGAAGAGATCATCGCGGACTATCCGGAACTAAGTGAAGAAAGCATCCGGGCAGTGCTTGCTTATGCTGCACGTGCACTTGAGAACGAAATAATCATTGATGTTGTCTCTTCCCGTGATGGAGTTTCTTAACAATGCTGCCTCCCCTCTTTGCTGATGCAAATATCGCTATTGCTATTGTTCGGTTCCTGCGGTTGCAAGGGGTTGATGTGGTATCCGCTCGTGAAGAGGGGTGGCACCACTACGAGGACGAGGACATTCTCGCTAATGCGCATGCCATGCGTCGATTTGTTTTAACACATGATTCCGGTTTCGGGAGGCTAGCCATCTATCTCAAGCATCCTGTTACTGGAATTATCCATCTGCGGCCCGGTGGTCGTCCGGCGGCTGAAGTTATTGCAGACTTACAAGAGCTGCTCGAAATGCAGGTGGATTGGACACCCCCGATGATCGCCGTTTACCAATCCGGACGCTTGAGAATACGCAGACTTTAGACGAAACAGATAAACTTGCCGCTCTTTAATTGCTAATTAAGATAAGGTGTTTCGGATGCCATAAAATGAAATGAAAGGAGTAGCTTATAGAATTTACATGGTATAGCAGGAAAGTAAGAGTTTTTGAAGGACCTATTGGTGACCTTCGGAAAAAGATTCCTTAGAGAGACCTAGCCCGTCTCAAATTGAATATTGGATTGATGAAGTTGTCGCAAAAAAATGGAATACCAATGCAGCCGCCAGAGTATACCATATCGCCAAAACTGGGTATGATGAGGATGTTGCTCCACCTCAAAAAGATGGCACTCCTCACGAGCGTGAAGTGAGCAGCACAGATGAGGTTCCTGGGGCATTCGCTCCAGTGCGAAATGCCTACGATATTAGCCAAGTGCTCAGTTGGATTGCCGGACACCGAGGAACGATACAAGAGCAACTTAAATGGACGATGGATATTCCATACTTAATGGATACTTTGCTGGAGGTAGAGAAACCGCTCACATTGCAAATTGGTGGAGAAGACAGACCGGTTAATACTAACCGAGACAATTATCATTCCTAAAGGTAAAGCGAAGAATCGCGAGATTTCGTTAATACGGTACGCCCCCGCGTCACAGCCACCGACGCATCCGGCAAGTTCCGAGGATCGAGCAAATCCACATTCTCGAAATCCATATCACCGACAAGATGATACCCATGCCGTGCAAACCGATTAAGCAACCGCTCCAGCATCTCGTACGTATACGGATTCACACGCCGTCCCCGATACCGCGTCGGATTCTTATACAGCGCAAATGGAAAGTTGACGTAGATTTGTTTCAGTTTGATGTGGTGGCGGTTTATGAGTTCAAAAAATTCGTCTTCCGCATCGTCATGGTATCCCAAATAATTCATCATGATAAGTGTATCAAAAGGTTCCATTTTATCTTGACTTGAAAAAGCCCATGATGAACGGGGTAACCCTTGTCTCATCATATCAATAACATTATTGTATCTCTTATCATCAGGTTCACCTATCACAGTAAGCCTTAAATCATTACCCCATAACAACATAGGTGCTAATAAGAAACCATCACCTTCATAAGTCGCCACATTATCATAACCGGGCTGGAAACTTAGATTTAGAAATCCAAGATACTCAAACCACCACGTTGGATCGTTATCAAACTCCGTTAATTTTTTATAGATGTCCATTGGGCGTGTGAAAAGTACAGACTCGTTTTGCTGCACTGTCAACAACTCCGCTGGATCATACAAACAGTTCACAGGAATTGGTGCTTCCATAAACAGATAACCTTTTCTACAACTCTTAACTTTCACTTATGTTGCATATTTTACTTGTTTTTTATATTGATAGCATTTATCGGTCCCGCTCAACGGGCATTTATGTATATCATGGGAAAATGCTGATGATGTCCCGTAATTATATTGAAATTCTAATTCTATACTATACTAAAGTTTGGACAGTCCTTGTTTCGTGGGCGTTATGTTTCAATGGCGTGTATATTTTTCCGAAAGTTTCGCACACGCAAGAAACCCGTAGAAAAACCCTCACTCCGTAGGAGTGCTATGTCTATAGAAATCGGTCTATCCAAACTCCCGCACTCCGTAGGAGTGCTATGTATCTTGCGTCCGGAGTTTTGCTGGGTGTTTCTTTTTCGTTGCCTGCCCCGCTGAAAATTGTCCAAAGCTAAGTACTTATAGAAAACCATGGTCAAACAACAGCACTTCATTATCTCAAAATCAAGGATTTTAAACTCTATCTTTATGTAAGGCTTCTTCAATCCGTCGCGTGTTGTCAGTTCTAAATTATGCCGCTAATACCCATCCGTATACCAAAAGATATGATGTGATCTGATACCTTGTGATAGAGGTTGCGGTTGATTGTGCAACATGTCCGAGATTGAATCATAAGAACTGGAAAGCGCTTCGGGCTGATTAATACGATACATCGCACTGCCGCGTTCTTCAATCACTGGTGCATTGAAACCGTCTGCAATCGGAGCAGGATAGGTAACTTCAAGCGACTCGGTATCTATTTGCGCTATAACATTAGAGAGCAGATCTCCAAAAAGCCGCTGCCCGCGATCCTCAGCAAAGACGGCATCTGAAACGAAGAATTCCTCAACGTTTAATCGGTCCTCGCGATGGATGACAGAGACGTAACCCTCAATATCCCCATCACGTTCAGCGATCCAGGCACTCGGAGACTCCGTCCGCACCCATTTTGTCCAGTAATCCATATCATCTCTAACAAAAGTTCCGTTGAATTTGCGGGCATAAGCATCATAAAGTGCAGCGATCCGTTCAACTTCGGCGTGATCATCGAAATTTGCCGGACGCACATCCCATGCCACCTGCTTTTTCGCAGCGATAGGTTGTTTCGCATAGTAGCGCGGCACCTTCTCCCATCCTTCAATCGAATAGATACGTTGACTTCCATGAAGTGAGGAGGTGACGATGTCGCGGGACTCCATAAACCCGATCGCATCCTTAAGAAGCTGCGTCGCAAGTCCGCGCCGACGGTATTCCGAGCGTGTGCTGACTTCACCGATACCACCGACAGTTACCGGTTCGCCGTGTAAGAACATCTTACGGATAAAGACGCGTACCGTGCTAACGATTGTACCGTTATCGATTGCGATACGGATACCCTCTGGGTCCCGCCACGGATCGTTGTGCCAATGATTAGAAAAATAACGACGGCCCCCAGAAAACACACTCGTGACGTGGTCTAACCACGTCTCTAATTCTTCAGCATTAAGTGCTCGAAACTCCATATTTATAGGTACTCTCACTTTTCGTGAACGGCACAAGGACTGTGCCTACTACTTTTAAAACTTTATAGTCAACTCACCAAGGAACTGGCGCGCCTGGTTACGACTGCCAAAGACCTCGTAGAGATCGCCGGAAACGTCATAGAACCGGCGGATAAAATTGCGGCTCGTCTCTGCAGGATTCAGGTCAGCATAACGGAGCCATAGATTCGTCCGCGACCAGATATCCCAATTGAGTTCAATAACCGTAGAACTTGCATCACCGGTGTCAACTCTACGCTGTTTGTTGAGATCGACGTAAAGCGCGTCCTGTGTCAAATCGGATGTCCCGTCAACACGTCCAACCGATAGATTCAACTCCTTATAGCGATACGGGTTCGGGTTCATAATGAACTTCAGGTTCGCCGCGAAAGCGTTCTCTAATGCCTGTGTCCCGAAGTCGTAACTGTCTTCCACTTTCGCAGGCGTGATATACCGTTCATCTTGCTCTGCGTAAGTCAACTCGTCAAGGAACGTCAAGTGCCACCGTTCGGAGAGGCTATACGTCCATCCCAATAGATTCTTAAACTCCAACTGGTTGAGTTCATCTTGGACATCTGTTAAAGCATCGATGTCCTCATAATCCTCGTAGTATTCGTTATAAAGGTTGGCAGCACGTAGGCTATAAAAACCGTTCATGTGGGACGGTTTCACAGTAAACCCTGTGATAGAATATTGTGCGATGGTAAAATCGCTGTCGTCTCGTAGGTAGAGGTGTCCCGAAGCATCGAGATCCAAGAAGGTCTGATCGTGTTTCTCCTCGCTGAGTTGATCCGTCTCATAGACGATACGTCCGATGTACTGACCGTTACCGTCAAATTTTTGTATCCTTGAAATTACGTTGTGCAAGAGTGTCAGACGGAGGTCTTTCCGTTTCAGTTCTTCAGCGAGTTCCGCGTCGTCTTCTTCATCGGTTTCACCAGCGTAATAGCGACTGTATTCTGCCTCTTCCAGCAAGCGCACGCGTCTATTTAGCGCAGCGGTATCGGCAGCGACTGCTGGACTTTGGGCAAACGGTCCGTATTGTGAACGCGTTGCGTTGTTAATTGTATCGGCAAGTTCGGCTTGACTAGGCGCGCTTTCTGTCAGCTGCGTTAGGGTCGGTGAAAGGACAACAATCTCTGGCAACCCACCAATCTTTCTACGGAATTGACTGGCATCTTTAACAAGGGTTTCGCCGGTAGGTAGCGTAGCGAGTGCCATCGGTTTCGTAAATTCACCGTTCCCGCGCCCCTTTCGACCGAAGCTGCCGAGCGGTTTACCCGCTGCATCAAACCTAACAATTCGGTGATTGCCGGTATCCGCGATGAGGACGTTCCCGCGGGCATCGATTGCGATGTCCGCCGCATCCGTATCAAATTCGCCATCGCCTGCGCCGTATCTACCGAAAGTGACCATCTTTTCTCCGTCCGCACCGAATTTATGGACGCGTCCGCGTTCGGCATCTAAAACGTAGAGCTCATTTTCGGTATTGAGTGCAACGCGGAGGGCTCTATTATACCCTTTCGGTTGAATCGCGAAAGCCGCTTTCCCATCTTCATCAAGGATAAGACCTGCTGTCAAAACAACTTTCGGATAGACATCTACCACGTCAACAAAGTAGGTATCCAAGCGTTCACCGGCCGGACTGAATTTGTGGACGCACGGTGCGAACATATAAACTTTCGGATCGGTATTTTCGGGGATGTGATGCGCGGTAACATCGGCGACATAGATGTTTCCAACACTATCAACGGCGAGGTGTCCCGGTTTCCGTAAGATATTATCCGGAGATTCGGGTGCTTCTGGAATTTGAAACAGAAATTCTCCGGTTGCCGACAGTTTCTGAATAAGCCGGTTTTCGGTATCACTGACGTAGATGTGCTCGCGATCAAAAGCGAGATGAATGTCTTTGCTGAATCGTCCTTCGGTTGAACCTTTGCCACCGAATTCACGCTCTAATTGGATAAAATCGACTGAAAATGCGGAGGGCAACCCGATGCCTAACAGATATAGAGATAGTAAGATAAGGGAATATTTTTTCATAATTTCCTAATTTTGTTGTAATTTAAAATCTTCTATTGCGAATTGTCTTTTTTATAATACGCGGTATTTATTTGAATGTCAAGGTAAAACGTTCCCGTCCAGTTGTTCTTCAATCCGGCAAAATCCGATACCCCGTGCTAACCCCAGTAATCATACCGATAATCGCCCAGAGTCCAGCGCACGTCATCTCTCCGATCACGAGTCCGAGGAACACAGGTCTCGCGCTCCGATACGCTTTCAAACCACCATATTTCACGATACTAAACTTCAGACCCCATCCCAAGAATATGGAGAACCAGAGCTTAAACGTCGCCCAAGAACTCAGCATTGTATAACCGAGTGGATGCAGAGGCCACCACACAAAGGTCTGACGCATCCATATTAAGAAAGCAGTGAAAGTGCCTCCGACGACCATAAACCCAGTATTTGTCCAATTTGTGTTTGTTTTTGGACTCGTTAGTAATCCCTCAAGTTGCCGCATAAACCAACTGCCGCCGGTATAAGGTGCGCCGTGCGCGTAACTCACCTTGATTGCGGAGTAGTAGGACACGGCAAGTCCGATAACCATCGCCGCCGCCATAGCGATCAGAAGCTGCCGCCGTTTGATACGGACCTCGTCTGCCGCTTTCAAACCGTTCATAACGTTCGGCATCATGAACTCACGGAGATCTAACGTCAGGCATACCGGATGCATCATCATTGATGTCAACGTGGATGGATGGATTTTTGAGGTGCCAAGCGTTGTTAAGAAAAAGCTCTGCGGGGAAAAAGATGGATTGATGAACGGGATACCGCCGTTGATTACCTGCCATGTTAGTAGGATATACATCGCCAGCAGGAATAGGACAAAACCGAGCGCGAATAAGAGCGACATCCCCATCAAATGGTTGAAAAACACCAGAACACAGATACCACCGATGAGACCGAAGATCGTAACGCTATGCGGAAGTGCTTCGTCGGAAGAACGGAACTGGAGCATGCTTTTAATGTGGTGCCTCGATTTCCAGAGCGCGATGCCGACAAACATCAGGCACGCGCCTGCCTCTTGCGCCGCGCTAAACGATTTACCTGTCCACTGTACACCCGGACCTGAGGTCAGTTGGAAACCGAACATCACGCCTAAGAGGCACTGCAGTTTGTAAAAGAGGAAGAAGAACCATATACTAAACGACACCTCCAAGGTCAGCAGATAACTAAACCCCACCATTGACCAGAAGATAACAATCTGAAATGGACGCAGCGCATTCCAAGGACGTTCAACGAGATGCGGATCTAACCAAAAATCGCGTGGAATATGTGGCGCAGCAGGAAAAAATGTGTGCAAACCGTTCATCGTGTGCCAGAGGACCGGAAACGCAAATCCGAACCAGAGCGCGCTATTCTTAAAGAGCGGGCCGAGGCTACCACTACCTTGCGCCGCCATTTCTGCTGGTAGTTTAACGAGCGGGAAGGCGCAACGCTCATGCTCCACCCACTGTTTACGAAGCAGGACAGAGAGACATATCATCACGAAATAGACGACCAGCACATAAGCACTCCATGTCAGGATCGGAACTATCCAAGCATCCCACGGCACCGGTTCATCTGCAAAAATCCCCTCAAAGAATGAACTCGCAGCACTGTGATCTTGTACCACGCGCCAGTAGGGGATATAGTGGTGAAATAGAGATTCCCAGTCGTTTTCCGGCGTGGCGAGGTAGCGATAAGCCACCATCGGACTGAGCGCGTAGCGCATCATTCCTGATGACGGGATGCCTGCTGGCGCGAGCATAATACACCAAATCGTGACAAGCTCCCCTGCTGAAAACGCCGAGGCAGGATAAAACCGCTTCAAGAGGATATTGATACCCAACACAAATATTGTCAGAACAAAGAAAGGAGCAACCGGAAAGTGTCCGCCTGCAAGGAAGATGTTACGGATAACGTAATCGTTATAAGGCGCGAGAAGACATTCGGTAGTGGCACACGCCAAACCGATCAGCACCGCACGCCATGTGAGACTATCTCGTACCTGTCGCTGAATCAATGCATCGCCTTTTAGAATGGGTTTCTATAGAGTGTCCTCGGGTAATCCATACTATAGCATAGTCCTCGTATTTTTCATATAACAATTGTAGGACTTACGCAATTTTGACCGTAACACTTGATTTTAGAGGCAGATGCGGAAAAAAACACGGGAATTTAGAGGCCACAGGCTAACAGCCTATGCTACAAAAGAGCACGCTGCGTAAGTCCTGAATTGCACACTTCTCTGTACTTTTTCCCTGATATTTTGCGGAAAATTTGGTATACTCTTTAAAACCGTTCGCATAAGTCCTAAAATATTCCAGCAATCTTCATTAAAAGGACAGAGATATGCCACGCCTCCGTTCCGCAAACAATAAATATTTCGTCGCGCTTCTCTTGATTATGTTCGCATGCATCCCGATATGCAGCGAAGCGGAGACCTATACCTACAACAACGGCGACCAGATCGTTACGATTAAAGGACTTCGCCTCGATTCATCGTCATTTGATCCGAAGGCAAGCCGGTACATTCCACATAATGGCGGAAACGATTTCATCATCATGGAGCAGTTCGATAAAAATTGCGGTCCCAACAGCGTTCAGATGCTCCTCTACTATCATAGGAAACATCGAAGACTCAAGGATATCTGGAAAGCCGCTGACATCCGAAGCGTCGCGTTCGGTACATCACCCATCGAACTCCGAAAAGCACTCAATGGATTAGGGGTCAGCGCACATTGGTATGTCAACAAGACCCTTGAAGATGTACGACGCTACATCAGAAATAATCGCCCACCCATTCTGCTCTTGCGACTTTCAAATACAGGTTATCATTGGGTTGTCGCCGTAGGTTATGATACTCGCCAGAACGAAATCCTGATTGCTGATCCGAACGGACGATTTCAGTGGTGGGATGCCGAACAACTTAACGCTAATTGGACCCTCGAATGGCTGCCGGAATTTGAGATAGCGGATGGCGAATGGTACGAATTCCAAATCGATGCAGGACTTTTTAATCGGTTTCATCTCAACCCGAATACGGCAATCGTTCCCACGGAGGCACCATCCTTTGAGACAAACTACCTCGATTACTGGTCGGATATGCAGGCGATTGAAATCTACGGAGAGACGATGTTTCGAGGTAACACGCGCGAATGGGAAGAGACGCTTACATTCGAGAATCCGTTTAGCATTGTGCAAATCTCGGATATTAAACTGTTGACTTCCACAGGCACAGCAAATGTAAAGGGGTGGCAACGCCTAAATAACCGTTCAATTAGCGTCTGGGGTGAAATTGAAGACGGTTGGTTCTTACGCGGTAGATTGTGGGTCATCGTTCGGACTTTCTACTTCAACGATGTTGATTTACTTGCAGAGAGAAGCGCCGCTAAAGCACCATCTCTACAACTCGCAAATACCTCAGTTTTGCCGAATTATCCGAATCCTTTCAACCCAGAAACGTGGATACCGTATCAATTGGCAAAATCGGCAGATGTTAGCGTGTCCATCTATTCTGCAGATGGGAAGTTGGTTAGAACGCTTGCGTTAGGACCTAAACGGGCAGGTATCTACTACGACAAATCTCGCGCTATCTATTGGGACGGTAAGAACGGACAAGGCGAACCCGTTGCAAGCGGCATCTATTTCTACACCCTCAAAGCAGGGGACTTCTCTGCCACACGGAAGATGCTCATTCGGAGATAACAACCGGCAACCACAACGATACCGCCGTTCCTTCACCGACAGAACTCTCAATCTCAACGCGACCGCTGTGCTCCTCAAGAATCCGTTTCACATTCGCCAAACCGAGCCCTGTGCCTTTCGTTTTACGGGTAAAGAACGGTTCAAAAAGGTTCGTTAAATCTTCTTCTCGTATCCCGACACCGGTATCCGCGACCTTGATACCGACGCTTTTATCTTCATCTATGATTGTAGAGACCGTCAATACGCCACCTTGCGGCATCGCCTCCATCGCGTTCAGGACGACATTCATAAACGCCTGCTTCAATTTATCTGAATCAAATTCGATTTCGGGAGTTTCAGGTGACAAGTCTAACACTAACTTGATTTGATGGTGTGCCAAGTTGGCTTCCATCAATGCTAAAACGGTTTGCAAAGCAGGCGCGATCGGTTGTTTGACAAGGTTAAGTGCCGTCGGACGCGCAAAGTCCATTAACCCTTTAACGATGACATCTATCCGCTCAATCTCTTCGAGGATATAACGGAGCGATTGCCGATGTTTTTCAACCGACATTTCCGGTTTCTGCATCAACATCTGTGTCAACATCCGCATAGATGACAACGGGTTTCGGATTTCGTGCGCGAAGGAGGCAGACATCTTTCCGGCTGTCGCTAAGCGTTCGGCTTGAATTAACTTGTCCCGTGATTGTTTGAGATCCCTTGTCATCTGGTTAAAAGCAGCAGCGAGGTCACCGATTTCATCGTGCGTTTTAATTTTACATTCCTCATCGAGGTTACCTGTCGCGACGCGGGTAGTCGAATCAACCAAAACCTTGATTGGGTTTGTTAAGTTTCTCCCAATAAGATGGCTGATAAGAGCAACCAATCCTGTAACGAGCACCGCTGTGCTGAGCATATACCACGTCAACGTCCGTTTCGCTTCAGAAATCGCGTCCATCGGGCGTAGAAAACAGAAAAATCGTCCAAGTTCAAGTGGCAAATAAAAAACTTTATAGGGTTTCCCATTAATTGTAACATCGCGTGTAATAGAGGTTTCGTCTGGATTTTCTAAGTAGGGCTTGACTTCACGAAGCCGCATCTTATCCGCCAGGTGCGTCCAATCGGACTCAACATTAGAGAGTGCGTCTAACGTGGTCGCGTTCAGCGTGTAATCAGAACCAAAAACCATAATCTCAGCACTATAGGCACGCTTGAGTTTCTCAAGGTCTTCCTCATTAAAGTAGCCTGCTTCTATGATGGTATCAACCCATCCTTCTGTTTCACGTATAAACTGTTCACTGTATTTCCAAGCGAAAATTTCAATGGATACCAAAGACAATACAACAGCAACTACAGCAAAAAGAAGCAAAAACGGGAGAACAATTTTGGTTTGAATGCTATACCGACCCATCGGAATTCCTCATAAAATACAATCTTTCTAAAATTATGCACCCTTTTTGTCTACAAATCGCGTCATTAATAGTTGAAGCCAAAAAATATTTTTTATCCCTTAACATGAAAAGCTTAAATTTTTGTTAGTATAACCTAAAGTGATTGGCGTGTCAACTATGATCGAACGCTTTCACAATCTATTATGAACCGTTCCTGTTTTCTTAATCGAAATTTAAGCAAACCGATCCGCAGTCAAAACGTCCTATATATAAAAAATTTGGAACTTTTATGAACCAGCAGTGTGTACAAAATAAGGGTAAATTTCACACTGAACGACACATCGTTAATCAGCAAAGTAAAAAAGCGTACCAACGAGAAAAAATATGGAGAAAAAGATATGAAATATAACCCAAAACCGACCGCTACATACACCGATTTAGAACTTGAGCAGATTGATGAGGTCGAACTTGTCAATCGGTTTCAGGGCGGCGACACGGAGGCTTTCAATCCTCTCGTTCTCAAATATCAACAGAAAATTTATAACCTCCTGTACCAACGGGTCCGCGACCAAGAGACAGCAAAAGACCTTTGCCAAGAGGCTTTTCTAAAGGCGTTCAAAGCACTCCCGAAGTTCAAAGGCGGATCGGCGTTTTATAGTTGGATATATCGGATCGCCATCAATTGCAGCATTGATTTTCAACGTCAGCGTAAACGAGGCAAGGTTTTACCGTTTGAAGAATTATCCGCTGAAGACGAAAATGTGCTAAACATCGCAGACCCGCATCCATCTCCTGATAAAGCCCTTGAGGAAAAAGAGCTCGGACGTATCATCCGAAAGGCGGTGAAGAAACTCCCGCCCGGTCAGCGTCGTGTGTTTAATCTGCGACACCGGAATGAACTCGCGATCAAAGATATTGCTGTGCTGCTAAATAGATCGGAAGGCACCATTAAAGCGCACTTGCACCATGCGCACCGACAACTTCAAGGTATGCTACTTCCATACCTACAAAATGCTCCACTGGAATGGAATGGAGAGACCCACTCCTAAAGATGCCACACCTCACCCGTGAATTCGGGAAATAGGCAGTTGAGAAGCACTGTCGCGGTATCGTTTGCCCAGCAGTCTGCGAAATTGGCTGTTAATTCCTCCGTCCGGTGCCGTCCGCAGAGCAGCTGCAAAAAAGTTAACTCCGGAAACTGGGCATCGCCGTCCTCGATGTCCTCTGGGGTCCAATCCGTTATCTCTATGAGGCTGCCCTGGCAAAATTTTAGATGTATCCCACTCCGATAGAAGCTGAGTTTGAGTTCACCCGTGTAACCTTCTGCCACTGTGTCAATGAGGTGTTTTTCAAGTGCTGGTCGGATATGCTGCAAAAACACCACTAAATCTGGCACTCGGATATACCATGCATACGGCGGTTCTGAACGGACAATGTGTTTAGGCAACACCTGATAGCCCGGATGCTCACGTCCCAATATAAATTGGATCCCCACGGTATCTGGGTTTTTAGTCTCAGGTGTTGCTGGCGTTGCCTTCGCCTTTTTCCAGAGTGCTCTTAACAGCGATGGCATCAAGTGCAGATACCCGACACCCGGTTTCAGTTCCATTCGCGTGACGAGGAAATTAGTGCCCGGTGCTCCGGATTCACAAAAACCCTCAACACACCACTGAAGATGTTGTACGTATCCAAGTTGTGTGCCTTCCATATTTTCAATGATCATCCATTCATCTTGTGCATCGCTTCCTGGTGAATGTCCGTTGAATTCGTATTTCCAGAGTGTCGGTGTGCGCGGGCATGCAAAAACCTGAGATTTAATCGCGTTTGCGTAAAGTGTTTGAATAAACGCGTTATCCGCATCCGTTCTGGGTCGGAGTTGACAGGTTTCGGTTGCGCCATCTTTTAATTTTCGGATATGTATCCCGTCAATCACCTTCCCTGCTTCTATGTCGAGTGCCATTTCGTATCCGAAGAGTCGGTAATACCACGGTATGCCTGTGATACCGAGCATTAGTTCGCCGCGTGCTGCGCTGAGTGCGTGAATCACTTCAAACTGCTTTCGGACGAGTCCTTTCCTGCGGTATTCGGGTTCAGTAGCGACAAATTCGGGTTGTCCGAACTTGAAACGGATGCCGCTATAGGTCCATGTCTGTGAAATCAGGCAGGCAGACGACACAATTTTCCCGGTTTTGGTATCTTCGACGACAGTGAAATCGCTTGCTTTGCAGGTAGGATGATCCCCTGACATTAGGTCTCGAATAGTTACACCGATGCTCTCGGCTTCGTGGAGTCTGGCGTTGAATTCCGAGAGCGTATCTGTATCATCGAGGGTAGCGAATCGGAGATTTAGGTTATCGCCGAGGTCTATCGGCATTCGCGAAAGAATTGTGTTTTTTGACATCTGTTTTTCCTATACGATGGTATGAAGATAAAAGCGCATAAGAGATTTTATCGCAAAAATTCAAAAAAGTCAAATATCGGTGCATAAATAATTACCGATTTTACTATAGTGCTTTAAAATGTGGATATTTTAGATAATCTTGGTATAATAATGGGACATTCTAACCAAAATCCTGTATTAGATTCAAATGAAGTTCAAACCGCGTCCCGCACTCTATTTTCTTTTTCCGTATCTACTCGGTGTCATCGTAGGTAGATGGCTATCTGTTCCATCGTTATGGCTATGGCTCTCCTCACTTTTCTGTCTAATCGGTAGCATCGCGACACGACACCGAATGCGCTATCTCTGTTACGGGCTGCTCCATCTGGCTATTTTTGCCGGTGGTATGCTCCGTTTGGAAACCGTCTCACATTCACCAATCCCACCGCACTTTTACAACGAACCGGTCAGTTTTTCTGGCACCACAACATATCAACCCGATCGCGGCGAGATGTGGGATACCTGCTACGCCACAGGCGAACTCCAACTGCTATCGGACCCTACACAACGTGTCTCATCGAAATTCCTCGTTCGGTTCCAAAAAACCGTGCCGCTCCGCTACGGTAAACAGGTAACCCTTACCGGAGTACTGGAACAGGCACAAGACAAACGAAATCCCGGCGGTTTTGATTACCGCGCCTACCTCACACGGCAAGGTGTTGACGGTATCATTGACGCGAAAGGATTTCTACAGATTGGTGAACAGCGCGGATTTTTGCCCTTACGCTGGATAGAGGCACTCCGGATCCGAACGGAACAGATGATCGACTTAATCTATACAGGCACTTCGACAACCGAACCGTCGTTACACGCGCAGCTCCTCAAAGGCATTTTGCTCGGCAAACGTAGTGATCTCCCGACAGAGACGTTGGACATCTTCCGAAACAGCGGTACCTTCCATGTACTCGCCGTCTCGGGCTTACACGTCGGGCTTATTGCCATGTTTTGCTACTTCGGATTCCGATGCTTCCGGTTGCCACAGAAGGTGCTCTGTCTGCTAACGATTGCTGCCGTGTTGATTTACGCCTGTCTGATCGGTTTCCGTCCGTCTGTCTTCCGTGCCTCGTTGATGGCGATCCTGTTTCTGTTCGCAACTGTCATCGACCGAGATGCTGACCTCTTTAATTTATTGGGGTTCGCGGCACTCGTGCTGCTTCTATTGAACCCACTCCAGCTATGGGATGTCGGTTTCCAACTTTCTTTTCTTGCTGTTACTGCTATCGTCTATTTCGTTCCGAAGATGGAGAAACCACTGTGTCGGTTATGGGAAAATGGGGACGACGCAGCTTCACAGCAGCCTATCTCTATCCTGACAAAGTGCAGAAACGCCGCTGTTAAATGGTTGGTACTCTCTTATCTCGTAACGCTCGCGGCACAAATCGGGACAACACCCTTAATAGCTTACCACTTCTTCCGAACCTATCCGCTTGGGATCGTCGTGGGACCGTTTGCTGTCGGTCTCGTATCGTTGATTGTCGCCGTCGGGATGGTATCCGTATGTGTCGGTTTTATCTATCTACCATTTACGAAGCTGATCGCACTCCTCAATCACGCGATTATCTCAATCTTCTTGGCATTGATTGATCTGTTTGGACAAACATCAAGTGTCGTGAAGTTAGCACCACCGACGTTTGGGATCTGTGTCTTCTACGTCACGATTTTTTTAGCACTCGCGAATTGGTGCTATGTCCGTAAATACTGGCGAATCGCGAGCCTCCTTGGACTATCCGTTATCGCTATCTGGGTCTGGGACACCGCCTTTCATGAAAAAGGAAGGCTGCTTGAAGTGGTCACACTCGATGTCGGACAAGGCGATGCCACATTCGTCAAGTTTCCAGATAATCGGACGATGCTCGTCGATGGCGGTGTTCAACGGAGTTATTACGACGAGAAAAAACAGAGACAAATTGACTATGATGTCGGCGAACGCATTATTGAACCCTACCTCGATTTTCGCGGGATTCGCAAACTCGATATGGTGGTGCTGACGCATCCGGACATCGACCACGGCGGCGGACTCGCGTATATCTTACAGAATTTTCAGATCGGACGCGTCCTCGGTATCTCTAACCTACCGATTGATTCGCAGACGCATCGGCGGCTACACGCAATTGTGAAAGCGGACGGCATCCCATACTCGTTTCCCTACGCTGGAGAAATCGAATTCACACCCACCGCTACACTGCGCCTCTTACATCCTGTAGATACCACGTCAACCAATCTGATGGATCAGGACAGGAACGACGATTCCCTCGTGCTAAAGTTGACATATCGCGAGGTGGACATCTTGTTCACAGGTGACATCGGTAAGAAGGCGGAGACTCGACTCATTACCTCTGGGGCGGATCTCCGTTCGGAGGTTTTAAAGGTGCCACATCACGGGAGTCGCACATCAAGCACCGCGCCGTTTATAGATGCGGTTCAACCACGCTATGCGATCTTCTCACTCGGACAAAATAGCCTGTATCAATTTCCGCATTCAGATGTCGTCGCGCGATATCAAGAACGCAGGTGTATCCTGCTCCGCACGGATGAAGTCGCAGCAATTACACTCCGCACCGACGGAAAACGGTGTTGGATCGATGGGTTGAAGTAGTTATCAGTCGAAAAAGTCCGTAAAGTCATTAAAGTTATCAACTTTGCAACGTTAGCATACTTTCTAACATTGATAACCGATGACTATTCTCTCCTCGGCGCGATTGCAATACGAAGCGCGTCCCGACGTTTTGACGCTTCAAAAGCAGAATTGATACCTGCCAACGGATAGGTCTCTCCAATGAGTTCAGCAAACGGGTAGCGTCTCCGGGTCTCTTCTATGAAGCGGAGCGAGTCACCGAGTGCAGTGTAGTGGTAATTGTGAACGCCTCGGACTGTCACACATTTCCTAACGAGGTTATCCGCATCGACAGAGATATGCGCGTTCGGATAGACGTATCCGAGCGTCAAACACCGTCCACCGACGGCTGACCATCCAATGAGGTTCGGCAATCCACTTGTCACACCGCTAACCTCTACACCGAGATCAGCACCCCTTCCATTTGTCAGATTTTTTAGCGCAGTATCAATCTCTGTAGTGGAGTGTTTATCTGCGTTGAAGGTATGCGTTACACCAAAACGTTTGGCGATTTCCAACCGTCCGTCGTTAATATCTACAACTGCAATTGTCTCGTAACCTCGTTCCCGCAGATAACACGCTGCATAGATGCCTAACATTCCGGCACCGTGGATGACCGCTGCCTCGTTAGGGTGTGTCTCGATAGTCTTCAAGCCATTTACAACAGTGGCAAGCGCGCAGTTGATTGGCACAACTTCTTTGTCGGTTATACCGTCGGGAATGTGATAGATGGCTGTTCCTTGACGGAGCAGGATATGTGTAGCGAATCCGCCAGATAGCGTTGTAGAACCTTCGCTCCGCGCGTGTCCATATTTGAAAAGCCTATCGCATTTCTGTGGGAGATTTCTGTGGGTACAATAGTCGCATGTGCCACACGATGCCATAAGACTCCATGTGACGCGGTCTCCCTCACGGAGCGGTTCACCCGTGGCTGAGCGGCACTGTGTTGGTGCTGCGATCGTACCGACAGCTTCATGTCCAAGCACGCACGGCGTAGGCGCGTCCCGACGACCAGATACCGTGTGTAGGTCTGACCCACAGATCGTCGCAAGAGAGACGCGGACGAGCGTATCCTCTGATGTCGCGATTACAGGAACTTCGCAGATTTCAAAGGGGATTTCTGTTCCGTGAAATCGAGAAATTTGGGCTGATATTTGCATAAAACGGTTTTCCTTGAAGTATCAGTGAATCTTCCTATTGCAGGCGGGGTTGTAACCTTGCCTTCTATAGATGTTTCGTTAATTGTAGGTTTTATTATAGTCTTTTCAAGTATGCCGCTTTTGATGTGTTCTGTCAACACAATTTCGTTGCGTACTGAAAACTGAGTACTGATAGTTAAAAACCCGACGACTTTTAATTTGACAAAGCCGTAAGGATTTCGTATCATTATAGTATACATATTTTACTGAAAATAGAGGGCAACAGAAAATAAAATGAACAGAACGGCTGAAGTTCTTATTGAAGCGTTACCTTACATCCGCCACTTTTATGACCGACAGATCGTCATCAAGTACGGGGGAGCCGCGATGGAGGATAAGACGCTAATCCAATCCGTTATGCAGGACATCGTCTTGATGAAATATGTCGGTATCCGACCGATCATCGTCCACGGGGGCGGCCCCCGCATCACTGCATGGATGGATAGAGTTGGGAAAGTCCCAAAATTCGTGCAAGGGCTCCGTGTAACCGACGCTGAAACGGTTGAGATCGCCGAGATGGTACTCGGATCCATCAACAAAGAGATTGTATCACGTATCAATCTGCACGGCGGAAAAGCGATCGGACTCTCAGGAAAAGACGCAAATCTAATTCTCGCTGAAAAACAACAGACGCAAATTACAGATGAAAATGGACAGCAGATTGACGTTGATTTAGGGTTGGTCGGAAAAATTATTGGGGTCAATACCGAGTCGGTCACCGCACTCGATAGAAGCGGGTATATCCCCGTCATCGCACCGATCGGTGTCGGTGTTGATGGTCAGACCTATAACATTAACGCCGATACGATGGCAGGCGAAGTCGCCTCCGCATTCCAAGCGGAGAAACTCATCATGCTCACCGATACGCGCGGCATCCTCAGAGACCTCTCAGATAATACATCACTCATTTCGACAATCCGTATGCGAGAAGTAGATGCATTGGTTAAAGATGGATGCATCGCCGGTGGAATGCTTCCGAAGGTGGAAGCCTGCACGACAGCACTCATGAGTGGTGTCTATAAGACGCATATTATTGACGGAAGGATTCCGCACTCTCTACTACTTGAGGTCTTCACAGAGGGTGGTGTCGGAACCGAAATCGTTAGATAAACCTCACTTGCAGGCGGGGTTTGTAACCCCGCGCCTGTGACATAGATAAACGCGAGGAAAGAAGATGGACAATACTAAAAACATTGCCGCAATCATCACCACCTATTTTCCATACTCCCACGCAGATGTGATTGCCACCAAATACATGAAAGGTTTCCCAACCGATACCGGACTGCAAATGCCACGCGTCAAATTAGTGTCCATCTATCTCGATCAGGTTGACTCGCGAGACATCGGCATCGGTTTGGCAGCTGAACATAACGTCCCGATCTATCCGAGTATCCGGCAGGCTTTGACGCTCGGTGGCAACGAGTTAGCCGTAGATGGCGTGCTACTTATTGGTGAACACGGCGATTATCCGTATAACGAGTTTGAACAGCACATGTACCCGCGGCGATATATGTTCGAGCAGATTTGTGGTGTCTTCGCATCGAGCGGAAAATCCGTGCCAGTCTTCAACGATAAACATCTTGCTTACACTTGGGACGATGCGATCTGGATGTACAAACGCGCGAACGCACTGGATGTACCGTTCATGGCAGGTTCGTCGTTACCGCTCGGTTGGCGCAAACCGTTTATAGAACACCCCCTTCACATCAAACTCGACTCGGCGATCGGGATCGGCTACGGTGGTGTTGAGTCCTATGGCTTTCACGCACTTGAGACGTTGCAGTGTATGATTGAACGCCGAAACGGTGGTGAGTCAGGTATTGTGGCAGTCCAATGTCTCGAAGGTGGATCGGTCTGGGAAGCCGGTGAAGCAGGACAATGGTCTCTGGAGTTAGCCGAGGCGGCGTGTGCACAAATTGAAAATCGCCCCGATAGTACAATTGTGGAGGGGTGTCCGAATCCGGCTGCGTTTCTACTTGAACATAGCGATGGATTCCGGTCCGCAGTGCTGATGCTCAACGGTTACGTCTCAGACTTCGCGTATGCCGCAAAAGCAGAGGACACGCGGTATGCTACGGAAGTTTACCTACAAAATGGTCCACCGCATGGGCATTTCAGTTATCTGAGTCTCAATATCGAGGAGATGTTCGTGACAGGGGAACCGCAATATCCGGTAGAACGGACGTTGCTTGTGACGGGGGTGCTTGATGCGTTGATGCATTCGCGAGCGGAGGGACATATTCGCCTTGAAACACCGCATTTGGCGGAACTGGCGTATCGCTCTTACGAGAAGCTGCCGATCCGACCTGTAGCCCCGCGTCCCGAAGGTGCTACACTGGAAGCGTTACCTTCATAAGGAACTCCACCCCAAACCATACCAAATATCAAAATATTTGTATCATAAACGACTATTGGTCGCATTCTCTGTCCTCATGAACGAGATCATCAATAAAATCTATTCGTTCCTCTTCGGTCATAGCGTTCCAATCCAATCCTCGCGCTTCGCATACCTTACGGACCTTTGCTTCACCGTATTGTATCTGTTCAGCATGTTCGGCGTGCGCTTGTTCCGCAAGCGTGGTAAGTACCGCAATTTTCTCTTCAGGTGGAATCTGCTGAATAAAATCAATAATTTGTTCTGTTGTTAAATTAACGGTAAATTCCATTTTAATTCTTCCTTTTGATTGTGTGGTAAGCGCGGTTAGAAAACCGCGCCTATCGTCTTAACGTTCCGGACGTGCCGGAGTACCAGTCTCTGCAGATTCGTAAATGAGATCCATCAATTCGGATTGGATGATCCCGTTCAAGGGACTTGTCCGCGGCTCCGCTCTGCCCAAGACTGCATCAATGAAGTTATCATCAGGCGAGCCAGCGGACATATCATCTGTAATCGGCGGCGGGTCTAACGCTTCGCCACCTTTCCAGACGCGGATCCAACCGCCACCCCAACCGTCAACTTCGATGCGACCGTTATCAAATACCAACGCCATGTGCGTGCCGCCCGGACTCGGACAGTTGCCACTCACCGCCATCGCAGCGAGAACGCCGCTTTCAAACTTGACGTTAATCGACGAATTGATGTCTACATCGCGGTCCTGATTATCGGTATAAGCATAGACTTCGGCGACTTTCGACTCGACTGCCCAACAGAGACTGTTCAGAAGGTGTGCGCCACTATCGTACGCCTGTCCACCGCCGGAGAGTTTCGGGTTCTGCCGCCAGGTCCCTGTTGTGCCGCCTTTCCAGCCTTGTGTAATATAACCGATCACCAATTCCAACTTACCGAGTTCTCCGCTTCGGATAGCCTCTCGTGTGTAGTAGAAATTCGGTGTGCAAGGCGTGTTATAGCCGATGGTAAGCGTGAGTCCGGTCTCTTTGACTTTTTCTGCAAGCGTATATGCATCTTTAGAGGACGTAACCATCGGTTTTTCCATCAACACATGGCATCCGGCTTCGAGTGCCTGCATGCCCTGCTCGAAATGGAGCGTATGCGGTGTAGAGATAACGACAGCGTCTGGTGTCGTCTCTTTGAGCATTTTACCGATGTCATCATAAGCACCCGGACGCGGGCTGAGATCGGATATGTTCCGATCAATATAGCGATCGGCAATTTCTGTATTTACATCGCAAGTGCCGACGATTTGTACATCAGGGTTCGCATTCATTCGTCTGGCGTGCCCCGAGGAATTTCCACCACATCCAATCATAGCGAGTCGAATTTTCGCCATATTTTTCTCCTTGTTTTTTTAAGGCTATCGGCTGTCAGCAGTCAGAAACCTTCAGTAAAGAGGTTGATCGTGGTAGTAAGAAAAAAACTAACGACCACAAGAGATTAACTGATAGTTGATGGTTGATGGCTGACAACTAATTATTGTAAATCGGCAACACTGATTGCGCCGTCGCCGAACACACGTGTAAAGGTTGAACCGTGCCGAGATTTGGTCTCGCCGTGCATATAGCAGACACTAAACGCACGCCGCGGAATATCGGTCTCGTTCGTGCCGGAGCTGTGCAGTAACCAATTGTGAAGCAGCACGACCTCTCCTGCTTTCAATTCCAGAGGCTCCGGTGTCGAATTCGCGACAATGTCGTCAATCTGTTCTTGTGTCAGAAATCCCGAACCGTGCGATGGGTTGATGAGGTCACTATGTGAGCCAGGAATAATATGGACGCACCCGTTCGCAATCGTTGCCGGGTCCAAAGCCGTGTAGATCGTAATCTTCGGGTCTTGATCCAAATCCGTCCATCTGTCTTGGTGCCAAACGAGGTATGTCCCCTCTTTAGCAGGCTTATTCATGAACATCGCCCGGAAACAGTTGACAGGCGTGCCTTCCCCGTAAATTTTTGTGCAAACCTCTTGAAAGATCGATTTCTGCAGATACGCCAAAAAGTAGGGATCAAGTTCGAGGTTCTGGATTTTCCGATAGAGCAGCGTCGCTCCTTTATGTCCTCGCGACTGCGGCCCGGGCGAGTTTTTACCGGGTTCTCGGTCAAGTTGCATCATAATCTTGTCATAATCCAACGATGCCTTACCGAGCATGATGTCGTCCATCTGCTGTTGGAGTTTCTCAAATTCAGCATCCGTCGCAACCTGCCCGATGCGAACATAACCGTTTTCCCAAAAATGCTCCCACTGTTCATCTGTTATATGGTGTTCCATGCTGTGCCTCCGAGTTGAGTGGGTCGTGATTTCAACTTTTATATAGCAAGTTTTGGTAACCTGCAAGCTGGAATAAAAGTCTGTATACAAAGTATAGCATATATTTTAAGATGTACAAAAGAAAATCGCAATTAAGTCGTGATTTCTATCACGATTATCTGTTATTTTTCGGACTTTTTTCAAAAAATGCAACCTTTTGACACCCAAGTTACGTCAATTCATCAACGGACGAGTTAATTCTGAAGGAGACTTACAATGCAACAGAGTGATGCTAAGCTGATTCAGCAGGTACTCCAAGGGGATCCAGACGCATTCGGTCCCTTGGTAAAAAAATACCAGAAAGGTGTCCACGCGCTTGTATGGCGGAAGATCGGTGACTTTCACATCGCACAAGAGATTACACAAGATGCCTTTCTCAATGCCTATCAGAAACTTGGTACCTTGAAAAACCATAATTTGTTCGCGGGATGGCTGTATGTTATCGCGTCGAACTTGTCTCTTGATTGGCTCCGAAGGAATCGTTTACCGATGGAATCTTTAGATGTTGAGGATACAAATGAGGTGGACAAAGTGTCATACTCACAATATACAGTAGAAAAACGGGAATCTGAAGCAGATGAAAACCGTCGTGAAGTCGTCAAGGAACTCTTGAAAAAGCTGCCTGAAAGTGAACGGACGGTAATGACGCTGCATTACCTCGGTGAAATGACGATTAAGACGATCAGTGAGTTTCTCGGTGTGTCGCAAAATACGGTCAAGAGCCGTCTCAGCCGCGCTCGGAACCGTCTACGGAAAGATGAAGACGTGGTCCGGGAGAATCTTGGCAGCTTCCAACTGCCGAATCAATTCGCAGAGAACATCATGCGGGAAGTCTGGCGTATGACACCTGTTCAACCGCCTGTGAGTAAACCGATGATTCCCTTAGCACTTTCAGCAGCCTCCGCTGTTTTGATTTTCCTCTTGATAGGTGTCGGCGCGCAATACCTCTCTCGTTTTCAGAAGCCGTACAATCTGGATGCCACTTCCGAACCGACGGTTGAGCTGATTGACGCGGTTTTTGTTGTGGATTCTCCGGCAAAACCTGCGGTTCGGAACCAGCCCGGCGGTTCAGATACGCCAGGTAAAAGTCCAGGAGCAGGTCAGAAACCCGAAGAATCTCTTTTTTCCACGCTACCCATCGACACGACAGAAGTTTCAACACCGAAACAGCAATGGGTTCAAACGAAAGGTCCCGAAGGAGGCATCGTCAACAACCTCTTTGTGGCAGCTAACGGCGACGTTTATGCCAGAGCAGGCGCGGATCTCTATAGATTAACAGACGATAGAAGCGCGTGGATATCTGCTAATACGAATATGCCCATTAATGGATCGTGGCAAATGATAGAACATGAGGGGGCCCTTTATGTCGTTTCTGCTACCGAAGTACTGGCTTCCGCAGATAGAGGGGGGACATGGAATTCATTGGGAACGCGTCCAGAAGGGCAATTAATTGACACGATTATAACGGATGCGGCCCCTGGGGCGCAAGCCAACATTACAATATACTTGGGGCTTGTTGATGGCGTATTCCGATCTGTGGATGCCGGTAAATCGTGGACATCTCTTACCGATGGAGAACTCACCGATAGGAAAATCCAGGCAATCGCCACTATTGAAAACACTGTTTTTGTAGGAACAGATAAGGGACTCTATCGCCACAGTTCGGAAGGCTGGGAGCAATTACCTGTAGGTGAAGCCGAGAATATTAACGCATTGGCAAGTGCTGAACACCGACTCTATGTTGCCGTCGGACAGGAAGTTAGGACGCATGATTTTTCGATGACCACAACGACATCGACAATTAATACCTCGCTGTCGCTTTACCGGTCAACAGACCTCGGAGATTCCTGGCAGACAGTAGATTTCAGAAAAACAGTTTCCGATTCCGAGGAAGTTGAATTTCGTCTTACCACTAAATTTAACACTCCCAAAATGGATGACACCTCAGAAATGGAAAAGCCTGCCAAGGAGAAGCCTGCCAGCATCAAAATGGTGGCAGCACAAGAGAGACTTTTAGTCGTAGATGGCGATAAAAGTTATTACTCAAGTGATGCGGGGGAAACATGGATATCTTTAGGTCCAGGTGCCGCAGCGATAAGAAGTACTACCACCCCTGCCATAGCGGCAGCTATAGGCGGTACTTTCACTGCTGTCATATCGGATCCGAACACCTTTTACAAAAGTGGTCCATTTGGGATTCAGCGCACGACCGATGCAGGCAAAACATGGCAGCCGTTTAACACAGGGTTGGTGAGAACGAGTGTAGATAATTTGGTCTATGCCAATAATGTGCTTTACGCAAAAATAGGCGGAGAAATTGTTGGCTCGTTTGATAGTGGTGAATCGTGGGCCCCTCTTTTACGTTGTCCTGAAATCCTCACGCATATAATGAAATTTAACGATGTGCTCTATGTGAAAGGTGTCAACGGAACATCGCTTCAAATTTTCGGCGTATCCGCTGAGGATAACGGGTTAACACCTGTCCCCGGAATGCCAAGTTTAGAAGGGATAGACCTTGAAAAACTGATCTTTGAAACATTCAAAAACGCCCTACCGGAACCCGCACAAGATGAACTTCAGGAAAACATTGACGGAGGTCCGGAATTAAAACCTGAAGATTTCGATATGGATACGCTCGGCACAGTTATGATTGAGGTTATAGAGGGCGGTATCTTTAAAATCTCTCAGACATATTCCGGGAGTTTTGCTGTCAGCGGTAGCACTTACTATATCGAATATGACCAGCAACTCTTCCGATGGAAGCCCGGTATGACTGAATGGTTCAATACTGGCTTAGCAGGTACTGTGGAACCTATGCATTCTATTGTTGACCTTGAAGATCAGGGTCCCATTGATTTCAAAATAGCGGTCTCAGGTGAAACTGTTTACGTTGGCAAACGGGATGGACACCTTTTTCAATCCTTTGATGAAGGCGATACTTGGAACGATGTTACTTCAAATTTTCCATTTGCTGTTCCCCAATTCAAGTCTATCGCCTTCGCTGGAGCAACCCTCTATGTGGCAACCGATAAAGGTGTGGCACATTCAAGCGATGGCATTAACTGGCGGACAGCGACCACCGATGCGGAAGGCACGCTGATCGTCATAGAAAAGATGGCAGTGGACGGCACAACCGTATACGGTGCACCTCAGCAACAGAAACAGATATATCAATTAAAAGAGAACTCACGTACATGGGAACCCGTTACACCAGAGATTCCAAGCCCTGTCATCTCTTTCGCTGTTGGCGGGAATGCGCTTTATGTCGGAACGACCGGGCACGGCGTGTTCCGATACGCAATCCCATCAGAATAAGAAAATAAATTGTAGCACAAACTGTTAGTTTGTGTGGTATAAGACGCAAATTAACAGTATACGTTACATAACTCCAACATTTATCAAACTCACGTTAAAACAACAAAATTCAAGGAGATTTCAAAAATGTTAAAGATGATTGGACGGTTCAAAGCGATAACGATTCTATACGCAACTTTATTGGTGGTTATAGGATTGTTATTGCCGACCTATACAGAAGCAGATCAGTTACTATACGATATGGGTGCCCTTAAAGACACCGGTAGTTTGGCAGTAAAACTTCAAGACACGCGTGCTGCAGTGTCTAACGTTATCGCCAAGCAGTTGTCTGCTGATACGCAACGCCTCTTAGGAGAATACGATGGGTCAAGCGAACCATCTGCTGATCTGCGGGAAGTACTGCTGACAGATTTAAACCGACGCATTCAAGCGGGGTCTCTCTATGATGCCCAAATTTTTGCCGATATTGAACTCAGCGAACCGACACAGGCACTTATTGCTCAAAACCCGAAAAGTGGAGATGCCTTGGTTCGCCTAAACCGTTTTCTCTTATCGGATGTTTTCCCGTTTGAACTCGCATCGCTTTCAGAGCAACAGACGCTTACGCCTCTTAAGGGCATTGAGGCATGCAGAGAAAACTTAAGGCACATAAAACTGGCACTTCAAGAATATCGAATTGCTAATGCTGATGCAGATCCGCAATGGCTTTCCGATCTTTCTCCAGAATATCTGGCAAAGAAAATGCTCCTCTGTCCGGCGGATGCAACAGCAGGTGTCCCCGGTGTCCTAGCTGAAGGTGCATCGGATCCGACACTGCCGTGCAGTTATCTCTATGAGTTTCGTCCTTCTGAGAAATCGTTATTAGAGATGCTACAATTACGTGAAGGTGATATGCTGCCTATTGTTCGGTGTGAACACCATCTTCTCAATCTAAGTGTTGGCGGGAAACTCTATCGTAACGGACCGCAAAGAGGTATTTATACGAGCAACAAGACAGGGTTCTCAATGCTCGATGATTTTATGCAAGACCTGCGCGCGCAGCACGGAGAAGCGTTTCTCAAGACCCAAGGCGGCAGAGAGAAACTAAAACAGGCAACTGAAGAATTCGTTTTGAAAAAATTCGTGCCGAAAGTGTTGAGTGCCTTTGAGAAGGAGATTTACACGCAACTTGAGGCGCAGCTGGGAAAAAGTATTCTTAACACCGCAATGGGTATGGATATACTCAAACAAGCAACCGTGCAGGTGAGGGATCAAATTAAGGAAAACCTACAATCGCAGCTTGAAGCGCGACTCGGAGAAGAATTTCTCAACACAGAAGAGGGACAGGACATAAACGAACAATTATCGGCACTGATTGATGCTTTCTCGCTCGACGGACGCTGATTTACTTTATCCCCGGTAGGTTCGGTTTCCTAACCGAACCTGCTCCGAAAGACGAGATGGCTAATCAAATGAAAACATAAAGGAGAAATAACCATGTTAATGACACTGATTCAAAAAGAGATTATGCATCATATTCTGAGCGTTCGGTTTGTCGCGCTCCTGCTGATGTGTGTTTTACTTATTCCACTTACGCTTTCTATCAATTACCGTAAGTATGACCAGAACCTGATAGATTATCAAGAATCCGTTAAACGCGCACAGACAGAAGCAAAAGAAAATCCGCCGAATGCACAGGACCCAAACACAGAAGTTTCCAAACTTTTCCTCAAACCTACGCCTTTGAGCGTCTTCGTAAACGGTTTAGAGGATGCCCTGCCGACCTATCTTGGAATGACGCGGAACGGCGTTCGGCAGAGTTCGACGGGACTTGCGCAGGCATCTGTCGCTTATGTATTAGGAAATCTCGATTTCCTATTCATTGCGGGGACTGTTTTCAGTCTGTTGGCACTTCTGTTTACCTTTGATGCTGTCGCGGGCGAGAAAGAGGCAGGCACCCTTCGGATAAGCCTATCAAACCCTCTGCCGCGAGATATGTTCTTGTGGAGCAAGTTAATCGGTGGCTACATTGTGTTTGTTGTTCCGTTTTTGGTGTCTTTCCTTTTCGGGTTACTCCTAATCACTTGGCAGGGGTTTCCGTTAGGCGAGCTTAAGATTGCACTCCCTGTGTTAGGACTCACACTTATCTCATTGCTTTATATTGCGGTGTTTTTTGCGATAGGTGTCTTCATTTCAACCTATCTCGACAACGCGAAGACCGCCCTGATTGTCGCTTTTACGTTTTGGGTGTTTGCTGTGCTGGTTGCACCACGGGGCGCGTTTGTGATCGCTAAACTCGTCGCGCCGACTCGCACACAGCAGTCCGTTTATATGGAAAAAAACGTACTTCGCAATAATCTGAAGAAAGATAAAGATGAAGAAATCTTGAAAAAAATGATTGAAACCATGGCTGAACCCAGGACAGCGGACGGTGGTGGTGGCGCGGTTGCTTTTAATATTTCGCTAAACGACACAGCGTATCAAAAAAGGATGGATGAAATCAAGGGACCGATCGAAGAGGAGTTTCGACTGGCGTTCCAGAATCAAGCAGGCAAAATTGACAGAGACTATCAGCGCGAAAAAGATCGTCAAGAGCAAGCTGGCGAGACCCTTTCCCGAATCGCCCCAACATCCTCGCTCACTTATGCTGCGATGAACCTAACACAAACCGGCAAGTTGAAGAGAGAACTCTATTTTCAAACGGGTGAAAGGTACTACAGCCAGCTTGATGACACCTATTTCAGCGAAATTTCGGACGACGCACTGGCACAGATTATGCAAGTGATGAGTCAGATGAATAATTCTCCCGAATCAGAATCCGAAAAAATTCCGCCGCCACCTGTTCTGTTAGAAGCTTCTTTCGGAGAAGCGTTGCGTTACTCTGTGGTGGATGTATCCTTACTCTGCATTTTCGCTTTGGCGTTTACGGCGATGGCGTTTCTGAAATTCTTCCGTTCCGATATTTGATGCAGGTATTAATGACCGAATTGGGGTGCGTGAAAAAAATGCACCCTTTTCATGCCCCAGCCGCGTCACTTAAATCAGAGGCGGATACAATATAAACTTTCAGAGATAGTATTCGTTGAATTTAGTCTATCACACAAACGTTGAAAAAAGATAAATTGACTTTTCAAAAAACTGAATAAAAAAAGAGGTAAATCATGACAACTAACATTCGCCAGCAAAATGGCATCGTCATCTTGGAACCCAATGGAAAAATAATGGGACCCTCCGTATCAGAATTAAGGGAGGCCATCTCACCGCAGATAGAAGCTTATGACACACCACGCATTCTGATTAATTTTGAACACGTCAACAGAGTTGACAGTTCAGGACTCGGTGCCCTCATGGGTGCACGTGCTGCAATCGCACGAAAGAAAGGTCGTGTTGCCGTCATCAATGTCAGTAAGCAGATCAAAAACTTGATTGTTCTTAGCCGACTCGTGAGTCTCTTTGAACATTTCGACAGCGAGGCTGATGCGGTTTCAGCACTATCTGCCTAAAACTCTAAATACTGTATAGTTTCAAATGGGGTGGTTTTTACCATCCCATTTTTTTTGCAATTATAACGCAAGTTGCCACCTATTTATAGACATGGCACTCCTACGGAGTGCAGTCGATTAAATACGCCATTTCTATAGACATAACACCCCTACGGGGTGAAGAAAATGTCCGAAAAACCGTGTTACAATATTCAAAATCCGTTGGTAGCAGCTTGGGTAATTATAGTTAAAAAGAAAAAAATGCAACCTTTTGACACCTAAGTTACGTCACTTAAGTCAAACGACGTTACACCACCGAGGGAGATTCTCGATGATACAGAACGACGCTGAACTCATTCAACGAACATTAGCGGGTGATCAAGACGCATTCGGATTACTCGTGAAAAAGTATCAGAAAGGTGTTCACGCGCTGGCGTGGCGGAAGATCGGTGATTTTCACGTCGCCCAAGAGATTACACAGGACGCGTTTCTCAAAGCGTACCAGAAACTCGGAACTTTAAAAAACCATCACGCCTTTTCTGGGTGGGTCTATGTTATCGTGGCACATCTATCACGAGACTGGCTCCGAAAAAACCGTTTACCGATGGACCCGTTAGATACGACGGATGTAAGTGAGGTGGATCAAGTGTCATATTCTCGATATACGGCAGAAAAACAAGCTGCCGAAGCCGATGAGACGCGCCGCGAGATCGTCAAAGAACTCCTGAAAAAACTACCTGAAAGTGAACGGACGGTTGTGACACTTCATTATCTCGGGGAGATGACCGTCAAAGCCGTCGCTGAGTTTCTCGGTGTATCCCAAAATACAGTAAAGAGTCGCCTCAGCCGCGCTCGGAACCGTTTAAGGAAGGAAGAAGACATGATTCAGCAAAATCTCGGCAGCTTCCAACTGCCTGCGAACTTGACAAAAAACATCATGCGAGAGGTTTCTCGTATTGCTCCGACTGCTCCTGCTGCGAATAAGCCGATGTTGCCGTGGGCACTCTCGGCTGCCTCTGCTGTTTTGATTTTTTTGCTCATGGGGGTTGGCACCCAATACCTCTCCCGTTTCCAGAAACCATACAATCTAAATGCCACATCAGAACCGACAGTAGATCTTATTGAGGCAGTTTTCGTTTATGATTCTCCAGCGAAACCGGCTGTTCGGAATCAAGCGGGGAGTTCTACGACACCCGGAAGAAATCTGGGGGCGGGGCAGCAGCCTGATGCGCGACGCTTCGCCGCAGCACTGATTGATGACACCGAAGTTCCAACGCCGAAACCGCAGTGGACACAAACCAAGGGACCAGAAGGTGGTATCGTCAATGGGCTCTTCACGACGAACTCTGGTGATATTTACGCAGGAACACCCACCAGTCTCTATAAACTCACAGCGGATACTCGCGCATGGAAACACGTCAACTCAAGAAGTGCCAGTTCTCTTAACCTCCAAGACTGGATGGTGGGTGCGATACAGATGGCAGGGCACGGTGATACGCTCTATCTCGCTACCGATACCGAAGTCTTAGCATCTGTAGATAACGGCGAGACGTGGCATTCGTTGGGTGCCCATCCAGAAGGGCCGCCCAGAGGTTTTGCAGTGACCGATGCCGGGTTTTATCTTGCACTTATAAACGGTGTTTACCACTCGAAAGATGGCAAGACATCGTGGGTAATGTTGAAGGATGGCATGGAAGTCGAGAAAGTTCGGGCACTCGCAGCCGTTGAGAACACCGTGTTTGCTGGCACCGATAGTGGACTCTATCGGCTCAATGGCGAGAAATGGGAACTGTTAACCGTTGGTCCGGCAGATAAACCTGAACAGAAACTCACTATCCACGCTTTGGCTGCTGAAGCGCATAGACTCTATGTTGCAGCCGGAAGAGAAGTTACAACGGGGTTCGGTGCCCAATTCAAATCAATAATAACAGGCGAGGACTGGTGGTCCCTTTACCGTTCGACGGATTTGGGGGAGACGTGGTATGATATAGATCCGAGAGAAAGGACCGAGAACGAGAGGAAACCAAAAGGTGGATTTTCGATGCAATTCCCGGTACGTAGTAAAGATTCGGAACCAATAGATTTTACTTACTCGAACATCAAAATAATTACGGCGGAAGGAAGGGTTATGTTAGCGGATTCAAGGGAACTCTTTTACTCAGTGAATGCGGGTGAGACATGGACCGCCGTAGATTTAAAAAATAGGTTCGCAACTGACAAAATCGCACCGCCTATTGTGATGCTCGACGCAAAGACCTTCTACAGAGGCACACAATCTGGACTCCTTCGCACGACTGATGCGGGCGAGTCGTGGCGTGAGTTTAATACAGGACTCGCTGGGACAACTGTTATGCATTTATTTGTTCTTAGTGGTAAACTGCATGCGGGCACGATGGATGGATTTGTTACCTCAACGGATGGCGGCGAATCGTGGGTACCGCTTCCCAAAGGTATTGGCGATAACGCAATTAAGGTGGCCGAATTTGGCGGTAATCTCTATGCAAAGGACATAAATGACATGAGTCCTCAAATTCTCCGGCTTTCAATACCGGACGGTAAGTTCACCCATATCTCTGGTATGCCTGTTTTGTTTCAAAAGGGAGATCCAGTTGACCTCACAGCCCTGATGGAACAAGAGAGCAATAAGATTCTGTCCGAGGCACTGAAAGATGCAGGCGAGCTGGACCCAGAAAACGGTAAAGTACCAAACCTTGAAGATATCGATTTGGAGCAGTTAAACCAGTTGAACGAAAAAATGGGTGAGGTGATGCAAGAGAACGTTGCAACTTTCATGATGCCAGCTTTTGGAAACTTTGCTGTTAGTGGTGATACCTACTATATGGAATATGGGCAAAAACTTTTCAGATGGAAACCCGGAATGACCGAGTGGCATGACACTGGATTGGTAGATAGTGCCGAAAATGTTTTTGCGACTATGTTTTCTACTCCTTTTGACTATTCCGGTGGAATTTCTACGATAACGAATATGATGGATTCTATGGGGTTCAAAATCGCTGTCTCAGGTAACACCGTTTATGTCGCGAAGCGGGATGGACACCTCTCTCAATCGTTTGATGAGGGAGAGACGTGGAACGATGTCACGCGAAATCTTCCGTTCTCTTTTGCGGAGTTTAACGCGATTGCCTTCGCAGGACCAACGGTCTATGTGGCAACGGACAAAGGTGTTGCTTATTCAAGCGACGGTGCTACCTGGCACACGGCAACTGATGTTGAAGGTGAACAGATTGTCACAGAAAAACTCACAGTAGCGGGAACGACAGTATATGGCATAGTTGGGCAACACGTGTATCAGTTGAAAGAAAATTCTGACACGTGGAAACGAGTTACGCCCGAAATTCCAGATTCTGTTCTCTCATTTGCCGTTGATGGCAACGCACTCTATGTTGGAACTTTCAGCAGTGGTGTGCTACGTTTCGTCCTTGATGAATAACGAAGTAAACTGTGTTTACATTTAGATTTAACATAATTAAATTGCTATAGGCGCGCTTCCAAGCGCGCCTTTTTTTTCATAAACGCTCTTTCTGAAAGTATCGTCAGGACTTACGCAAATTTGACTGCAGCCCGTTCTGTTAGATGAATTTTTTTGGAAAACACAGCGTTTTTGTATCACAAACTAACAGTTTATGTTACAAAAGAGCAGCATGCGTAAGTCCTGTATCGTTAAATAATTGCAACTTTTCAACATCTAAAATCAGTCACTTAAGTTAAAAGAGAGTCTAATTGCTGATGAGGTTTACAAAGAAAAAATAATTATGAAAACGCCTATTTTTATTTTATTTCTATTGCTGACGACATCTGGGTTCATGCACGCCAGAACAACTGATACATTTCGGAAAATTGAAGCGTCAGCCAAAGCGATGTCGGTTCCAACACTGTTTCGCACTTCCGATGATCGTCCGAATTTTTTTACCGTAGGGTGGTCAATGAAAAATGAATCGTCAAAGTTCGGCTTGAAGTTCTCAAGAAGCCACAATACAGACCTTCACGGAGATTGGAGTTATTATGGCCATCCAATTGAACATATCCATATTTATTCTGATAACAAAGATCTTATTGCCCAAATCAGTGAGGCACTTCAAAAGGGACCCGCTGACGTTGAGGAGGTGCTGAATAACCTTCTATCACAAAACACACCAAAATATAAACAGAAACTTGTTGTACGTACCTGGGAACGCAGTGCTACAATTAGCGTTGGCAACATACCCGATCATAAAAATGAATCTTTTATGCTTGCAAAGCGGTTTCAAACTGAGGACGGCAAACCTGTCCACGAAATTCAGATTCGAGGGCATCAATCCGCCCATCCGTACGATGTTAGAAAGGTGCTTGAAAAGGGACCAGCAGAAATCGAAAAAGCGATCAAAAAGCTGCCAAGCGAGGTATCAGATATAGAAGAGGTCCGTCTCCAGATTGAGGAGAAAGGTGCGCATCGTGCCGCGATCGTTACCATAGTCGAAAAACCGCTTCCCTCGCGTTTCTATCTTGATCCAGGACCACAGATCGGTTTCAATCGCGTCACGGGTTGGGAGTTAGACGTGGGTATTGATTCCGGTTTTCGGAAAGGGAAACCCGTCCGTAAATCCTTCAGCATTGGTACGCCCGCTGAATTCCGTGGTGATGAACTCTCAAAATTTTTCGGACGGGTCGGTTACGGATTTGGCAATAAGCAATTCTACTACCGAGTTGGCGGCAGGGCAGTTTGGGGTGAACCTGAGTTATGGCACCTCGGATTAACGACGCAATTCCATCGCACCACAAATATCATCGCCCCGGATCTTTTTCCCTTTTATGACCATACAAGGACAATTTTTCTCCGAATTTTAGGGGTGCCGGACCATCAAAATTACTATTTGAGAGAAGGGGTTGAGGTCGCATTGCAATGGAGACCCATTCGGCAAAGGCATTCATTCAAACTGGTACTGCTCGCCGAGTCGCACGATAGCATAGAAAAAAGCACGGATTGGCACTTCTTTAACTGGCGATCAAAATCAGATGTCCGTGAGAACCCGTTGATAGCACCCGGTCAAATGCGGAGTGCTATGTTTAAATACGATTTTAATACCCGGCGCAATTATCTCGGTTGGCACAATACCTTTTTTCTTGAGCGTAGCAGCCCAACATTCGGGTCCGATTTCCAGTGGACCCGTTTTCAAACGCATATACGGTATGCGTATCCTCTCGGAAAAAATCAAATTCGTGTCAGAGCGGTTGTCGGTTCCGCTACAGGGCCGATGCCTATACAACGGCAATTTGTAATGGGCGGTATCGGGACTCTTAACGGCTATCCGCTCTATGCATTTGCGGGAGATACCGGCTATCTCCTTAACACAGAATTTCTCTACAGCGTGTTTAGTTTTGGGAGGAATAATTTATCCATTGCACTCCTGCTTGATGGGGGACAAGTCTGGGATTTCTTTGAAACTCAACGACGTTTTGATCCCAAAGGGAGCATCGGTCTCGGTTTACAATTTGCGACAGATATTGATTTTTTTCGGTTCAACGTTGCGAAGGCGTTTGACGCTGAGCAGGACCTTCAATTCAATTTAATGTTTTTCTATAGTTTTTAGTTCTTTTTTAGAAATAATGCAACTTTTCGATATCTGGAACCAGTCATTTAAGTTAAAAGAGAGTCCAATTCCGGAGGGATGCTTGCGATGACCCAAAACGATGCTGAACTCATTCAACATAGTTTACAAGGGGACCAGGACGCATTTGGTCGCCTCGTAAAAAAATATCAGAAAGGCGTTCACGCACTGGCGTGGCGTAAAATCGGTGATTTCCACATCGCACAAGAAATCACGCAAGATGCGTTTCTTAAGGCATATAAGAACCTTGGCGACTTGAAAAACCATAACTTGTTTGCTGGATGGCTTTATGTTATCGCGGCACGCTTGTGTTATGACTGGCGCCAAAAGAATGCTACACCCGTAGCATCCTTGGATAATATTAATGCAAGTGAGGTGGATCAAGTGTCATATTCTCGATACACGGCAGAAAAACAGGCTGCCGAAGCCGATGAGACGCGCCGCGAGATCGTCAAAAGACTACTCCAAAAACTGCCGGAAAGTGAACGGACCGTCATAACGCTTTTTTACCTCGGTGAGATGACCATCAACGCCATCGGTGAGTTTCTCGGCGTATCTCCGAACACCGTAAAGAGTCGTCTCAGTCGTGCGCGCAACCGTTTGAAGAAGGAGGAAGACATGATTCAACAAAATCTCGGCAGCTTCCAGCTGCCTACCGATCTAACAACCAACATTATGCGGGAGGTCTCTCGTATTGTTCCTGCGACTCCGGCTGCGAATAAACCTGTGTTGCCGTGGGCACTCTCGGCTGCTTCCGCTGTTTTGATTTTCCTATTGATGGGGGTCGGTACACAATATCTGTCCCGTTTCCAGAAACCATACAATCTAAACGCTACATCAGAACCGACGGTTGAGATTATTGAGGCAGTTTTTGTTTATGATTCGCCAGCGAAACCTGCTGTTCGGAATCAGGCAGGGAGTTCAATTACGCCTGGTAACAACCCTGGTGCCGGTCAGAAACCCGATGCACAACGCTTCGCTGCAGCACGCGTTGACGAAACCGAAGTTTCAACGCCGAAACCGCAGTGGATACAGACAAAAGGACCTCAGGGTGCCGCAGTCAACACCCTTTTCGCGACAACAAGCGGTGACATTTACGCCGGAACACCCATCAGTCTTTACAAATTATCCGACGATCAGCGTGCGTGGATACTTGTCAATGCCGAAACCGAGACCTCACGCAGCGTGCAAGAGTGGTTGATAAGCGGCGGACAAATGGTAGAACACAACGATACCCTCTACGTCGCTACTGGTACGAAAATATTGACTTCTACAGATAGTGGTAGCACATGGAATTCGCTCGGTAGCCATCCCAAAGGCGTGCCGGCAGGCTTGGGAATAACCGACGCAGGGCTTTATATTGCGCTTGCTGACGGAATTTATCATTCCGAAGATAGGGGCGCATCGTGGGTGCCTCTGAAAAATGGATTGGGGGCTAATAGAATTCACGCACTCGCTGCTGTTGAAAACACCGTATTTACCGGCACCGATAACGGACTCTATCGCCTCAACGCTGAGACATGGAAAAAAGTATCCATCCGTCCAGAAGGGGTCAGTGAAGAAAAACCGACTATCTATGCGTTAGTAGCCGCAGAGCACCGGCTTTATGCTGCGGCTGGGGATGCATTTACAAATAGATTAGAGATGCAATCTAAATCAGAAATGACAAATAACGCGTGGTGGTCGCTTTACCGTTCAACAGATTCAGGCGATTCTTGGTATTCTATAGATCCCTGGGAAAGATTAGAGAGTGAAACAAAAGAGAAGAGGAAGCGTGGGTTTCCGTTTGGGTTCATAGATATACAGAACGAAGATGGCACCTCTTTGATGGAGAAGCTCTCGAAAATCAAGATAGTCGCAGCGGAAGAAAGGGTGATGGTCGTAGATGCAAATGGAGAACTTTTCCATTCCATAAACACCGGAGAGACGTGGAATGCCTTAGATTTAAAGCTCGGATCAGATTACGATATTGTCCCACCTGTGCTGATGTTAGATAAGAACACCTTCTACAGAGGTGTCCCATCTGGCGTTCAGCGCACAACCGACGGCGGCGAATCGTGGCATCCGTTTAGCACCGGATTCGTGGATACTACCGTTACCACATTGATTGCTGTTAAGGGGAGGCTCTACGCAAATTCAATGACTGGATTTGTCACTTCAGTAGACGGTGGTGAGTCGTGGGCACCGCTTCCCGGCGGTATTGATGCCGGTGTTTTTATTAATGCATTTGACGACGTTCTCTATCTAAAGAGCGGAAATAATATGAATTCACCTTCACCGCTGCTTCGACTACCTACCGAGGACCATATCCCCAAGTTTATACCCGGCATGCCTGCTTTCCGGAAAGTCGGTCCAGGTTATACGGTCCGGACATCAGTTAAAATAACGCCGGACGAAAAAATGCTCAAGACCATCCTGGCAGCAGTTACGGATAAGAGTAAGCAAGAGATTGAAGATCTTGATTATAACCAGTTAATTATGGCACTCAAGGATATCGATCCTGATCAGTTAAATGAGGCACTTAAGAGGAACATCGATTTTCAGCGACAAAAAAATGAAGCATTCAATAAGGCTCTCCAAGAACAAGCATCATCTGGTATGATGTCGTTTTATGGTGACTTTGCCGTTAGCGATGATATTTACTATGTCGAATACCAGCAGCGGCTTTTCAGATGGAAACCCGGTATGACTGAATGGTTCGACACCGGATTAAAAGATGAGGCCGAACCCCCCAATCTTTCTAACCTCTATTCTGGTGATTACGTTGAGGCGACGGATCTTATTCATTCTCTCGGGGTCAAACTCGCAGTGTCTGGGAAAACCGTTTACGTTGGGAAACGGGATGGGCACCTCTTTCAATCGTTTGATGAAGGCGACACTTGGAACGATCTCACGCTAAAACTGCCCTTTGCTTCCGTCGATTTCAATGCAATCGTCTTCGCTGGATCAACCGTTTATGTCGCAACGAACAGAGGGGTCGCCTATTCAGAGGATGGCACTATTTGGCAAGCAGCAACCGATGCTGACGGTGAGCAACTTGTCATTAATAGGCTTATCGTAAAAGAAGCGACGGCATATGGCATAGCCGGACAACACGTGTATCGGTTAAAAGAAAATTCGGACCCGTGGGAACAAGTAACACCTGAGATTCCAGACACCGCCTTCTCGCTTGCAATTGATGGTAACACACTCTATGTCGGAACTGCCAGTCGCGGTGTACTCCGTTTCGCACTTGATGAATAGTCGTGATATTCGACAGAATAAGAATTTCAAAAGGCGTGTTTCAAAGCACGCCTTTTTTATTTTCTGATCAGTGAGAGGCAAGACCACGTTCCAAAACTTCTGAGATTAGACTTGACAATTACCCCTTGACCTGTTAAAATAACATAAGTTTCCCACATCGTACAACCTGTCACTGCTTACATAGGCATAAGCATCTGGAGTATCAGAAGATGCGTGGACGTACCAATCGTGCTTTGTTACTATCGCTCGCTTTCCATATCATATTAATATTAGTGCTTTCTCCATTTTTCATTAATGACTTTGATGCTGCAAAAGAGGGTATATCGGCGGAGATATTAGCGGCGGATCCTGAAAAACAGATAAGACGGCGGGTCTTACCGCCGCGAATACCGCTAATGCCGCGAGTGGCGAACGCTGAGGCAGCTACCGATTCTGCTCCTACGTCAACTTATGCGCCGCGTGTGCGCGCGCCGAAAGCACCGGTTCACGCCGATGTCGTTCCTGATGTCGTCACGTACACTGACCTTTCGCAAGCGGATGGTCCGAGTCCTGTGTCCAATACCAGTTTTGGTGAGGATAGCAAGGCAGCGGGCCCGGTTGTCATTGAAGGGGAGTGGGGAACCGGTGTTGGTGGATCTGGGTTCGGTACCTTTGGTGGTCGGCCAGGGATCGGCATCTTCGGAACAGATGTAATGCCCGGACATGGCTTAATTGGACAGGTTTATGTACCCGGTGGTAAAATTAAGCGGATGCCAGATTTCGATCTTTTGACACCTGTCTATACTTTTGTTACACCAAACTTAGATGTCCCAACACGAAGTTATACCCAAGGATTCCCGACTCCCGAAATACAGTCCGTTGTTGAGAATTTTGCGATTCGCTTCCGCGCAAAATTAAAAATTGATACACCAGGGAAATATATATTTGAACTTTTTTCAGATGACGGTTCGCAGCTCTATATCAATGGAACTCTGGTTGTAGATAACGGTGGCGTTCATTCAACGATGGGTGAACAAGGCAGTATAAAACTTGGCAAGGGGGTGTATAATGTTGAGATCCGCTATTTCCAAGGTCCTCGTCATGAAGTCGCACTTCAATGGTTCTATCAACTGCCGAATGCCGATAGACAAATTGTGCCACCTGAAGTTATCTATCACCGCAGTAATTCACACATTTCAGATATATTGCAGAAACCACAACAAGGTCTTGAGCAAATTGAGAGAATGAAGTAAAATGCGCGGACAAACGAATCGTGCCATATTACTATCTTGTGCGATCCACATAGGTTTGGTGTTGGCGATTTCCCCGCTTCTCGTCAATCATTTCGATGCCGAGAAAGAAATCATATCTGCGGAGATATTGACAGCAGATCCTGAAAAGCAAATAAAACGACGGGTTTTGCCGCCGCGGGTACCTCTATTGCCGCGAGTGGCGAGTGCTGAGGCATCGTCTGATTTCGTTCCTACATCAACTTATGCGCCGCGTGTGCGCGCGCCGAAAGCACCGGTTCACGCCGATGTCGTTCCAGAAGTCGTCACGCACGCTGATCTGCCACAAACAGACCAACCGAACTCTGTTCCCAATTTTGGTGAGGATAGGAGGGTCGACGGTCCTATGGTCATTAAAAGGCACACGGGAAAAAGGGGCGACAGTGCGGATATCGGATTTGACGGACCGGAGCGGGGCAGCAGTACCGTCGGAACACGATTTATACACGAAACCGGTGTATCCGACATCGGACTCGAAATACGCAATACCGTTGGGACAGGACTCGGTATCTTCGGGACAGAGGTGATGCCGGGACACGGATTAATTGGACAGGTCTTCGTCCCCGGAACGCCACTCTTCCGAATGCCTGATTTTCAACGTTTGACCCCTATCTATACCTTCGTCACAGCAAACTTGGATGTCCCGACACGAAACTACACTGAAGGATTTCCGACTCCCGAAATGCAATCTGTCGTTGAGGATTTCGCTATTCGATTCCGCGCAGAATTGCGGGTTGATATACCCGGTATATACACCTTTGAACTCTACTCAGACGACGGTTCACAACTCTATATCAACGACAGACTTATCGTTGATAACGACGGAATTCACGCAACAATCGGTAGGCAGGGAAGTGTGCGGTTAGGGACAGGCATGCATCCGGTTAAGATCCACTATTTCCAAGGCCCTCGGCACGCGATTGCACTACAGTGGTTGTATCAACCGCCGCATGGATACATGCAAATTGTGCCGCCGAGTGTTATCTATCATCCCGGTAAACCGCAGGTTCCAGATGCCTTGAGAAAGTTACAGCAACGCTTGAAAAACATCCAACTGAAGAAGATCACAAATATCGAAGATCAGTAACGGAGATTAGATGAAATTTAGCATTGTAAATATTTTAATACTGCTTCTGTTTTTGATGTGTCAGTGGGTCTATTCCCAACCGGATGGCGGGACTGTACCCTTCGATTGTCCGGATGTATCGTCCTCCAGGTTCCAGTTCGATTTAGACAGGGATGTTATAGCACTCGTTATGGAAGATCCGACCTCCGATATTGCCCCTGTATTTAAGAGCGTGAACAATTTATATCTCAGGAACTACAGGGACCGGTCTGACAATTTTAAAAAGTTACTTCAATATTACAGTGAAGCACTAAAAGCGCGCGGATGGCGCGTCTTAGGACCCAAATCGCGAGTTGATCCCGACAAAGACAACCTCTATCTCTCCATTCTCCACCGAGATGAGATTGTTAGAGGCGTTTTCGTCATCGTCAAAAATGGGAACGGTATTTACCTCATAAACATTGTCGGTAAGATTCCGCTTGTGCAGCTCGGTCCATTGCTGCGGAATCTCAACGAACTCGGTATTGAAATTCCAAGGTTGATATCCCTGAGAGATCGTGATTTACGACTCGCTCCGATCCCGGAACCTGTCAAACCGGATCCATCCGCGGCTCCGGTAATGGAAGATGCGTCCACAGAACCGCCTTCGCCTAAGAATCTTGAACCTACAAAATCTCTGAAATGGCAAGTTGATGGCAAACCGATTCATGAAGTACGCATCGAAAATCTAACGACGACCGGTGAGGCTGAAGATCCAGAATTAACAGAAAATAGCATAGCAATCGAGATAAAGAAGATAAAGGAAGTACTACAAGAAGGCTCTGGTGAATTTGAAGAGGTCATACCGGTGCTGGCGAGGGCACACGTTGATGTTGATCATCCCACAACCTTATCTTGGCGTATTATGGAAGAAGGCGAAAAGCGCATCGCTGTAATTAGTTTGATACTCGCAGAAGAAATATCAATCCTGAAATCTATACGAATTTCAGACACAAATAATGGCAGCCGCAGCCAAGTAAAGGTGAACACCTTCTTTGTTTCACAAGGATATGACGCGGAGATACCGCCAGCAACAACACGATTTATGGCAAAAGATGTACCTATTCACGAACTGCACATCCAAGGCAATCAAAAAATTCCAGAAGCACGTATCCGGCAGACGCTTGAAAACGCCTCAAAAGATATTGATAAGGCACTCCAAACGCTATTCAAGGCAATGCCTTATTTTCAAGAACTAAACCTACAGGTCGATGAGGAAGCGAAAAGATATATCGCGACAATCACCGTAACTGAAAAACCGATTTCTACGGATGCTTACCTCGGTTTCAGCCCACTGATGCGTCTCGGTTTTAACCGCGTAACTGGGTGGGAGATCGGAACAGGCTTTAAAGTTGGGAAACGGAAAGAGGTAGGACCGCTTTGGATGTGGCACATCAGAGAGGCACAATCCGATCAGACCTCAAGGCTGTTTGGAAGGGTCAGTTATGCATTCGGTAACCCGCATATCCACTACCGCATCGGAGGTGTCGCAAATTGGGGAAGACCGTACACTTGGAACATCGGGATGATGGCACAAGTTTACCGAACAACGGTCGCGGTAGCTCCCGAACTTTTTCCTGGATATAACGGTGCATGGTCGATTTTTGAACGCATCCTTGGCGCGCCGGATCTGCAAAATTACTATCTACAGCAAGGTGCCGCAGTCTCTTTACGATGGTTTCCAACGCTATCGATCCATTCGTTCAATTTGACAGCGATTAATGAATCGCATGCGAACCTACAAAAAAGCACAGATTGGTTTATTACCAATTGGGGTTCTAAACTCAGTCTACGCGAAAATCCGCCAATAACTCTGGGGAAAATGCGGAGTCTGATTTTCCAGTACGATTTTAATAACAGAATAAAAACGCTCGGCTGGCATAATACGCTCCTTGTTGAACATAGCAGTCCGGCTGTCGGTTCCGATTTTGATTTCACACGTCTACAATTGCACCTGCGATATGCATTTCCGTTGGCGAATAACCGAATCCGCACCCGTTTTTTGTTTGGATTCTCCAATGCAACGCTTCCGATTCAACGCCAATTTGTAATCGACGGAATGGGAGGACTCAGAGGGTATCCTTGGCGTAGACAAGAAACTGCATCTGAAGGTATAATAACCTATGACAATGGGTACACATCTTCTCCTTATGCATTTACAGGCGACCGCGGTTTTCTGCTCAATCTTGAATATCACTATCGTTTATCCAATCTGTTCAGTCCGCGTTTCTTTGAAAAATTTTTTCTTGTCGCTTTCCTTGACGAAGGACAGGCCTGGAATGCATCTGGTGCCGCGTATACCTTCGATCCAAAAGCGAATATCGGCATCGGTTTTCAGATCGGCGAAAACGATACTGTTACTGTCGTGAACATTAACGGTTTACATTCTGGAGAAGACGCTTCCGTCTTTAGGGTTAACATCGCAAAAGCACTCGAATCCGGTCACGGTATTCAGATGACGATTGCTTGGTATCACAATTTTTAACCTGAAATAACGGAATTAAATATATGCGAATTATTTTAATCCTCATTATTCTTGTTATGATGTCTGTCCCTACTACGCTCCTGGAGAGTGAAAGCGATCTATTCACATTTGTCCGTCTAAGATACAGCGGACAGTTTACGCGGCTTAGTAGTTGGCGTGTAGATTGGCCCGCATCGGATCGAAACTTCATCTGGCAACTCAGTAAACAGACAAATATTGTCGTCGCACCCCGTGAAAAAATCATTGATGTCGGCGCACGCGAGTTATTCGAGTATCCTTTCGCTTATATGCTTGAAGTCGGTAGCCTCAGACTCAGCAAACAGGAGGCGGAGAACCTAAGGGAGTACCTCTTACGCGGCGGATTTATCTTCATTGATGATTTTCACGGAGAACGGGAGTGGCGATGGTTTTATACTGAATTCAAGAAAATTTTTCCTGACCGTGAACCTGTAGACATCCCTATTTCACATCCAATCTTCCAATGCTTCTTTAAGATTGACAAACTAATCCAAATCCCCGGACTCCGCTCACTCTTTAGGGATCGAACCTACGAACGAATTGACGGGTATCCGGCATATTGTCGCGGCGTGTATGATGACTATGGACGGTTGATGATGATGATTAACTTCAACTCTGACCTCGGCGACGCATGGGAGCATGCCGCTGAAGACTACTACCCGCGAAAGTATTCTAATACGGCACTACAAATGGGGATCAATGCGGTCATTTACGCACTTACGCACTAATTCCGTTAAACTTTTCACATCAATTAGAGTCTAAAATCAAAAGATTTAGGACGGACTGCGAAATTCGTCCTCAAACCTAACGGAACACTTAGATGATGGGGACTCCGCTGACGAAAAGCACAGTGGGGTATTGAGGAGATATGCTCACACGTAAACAGAAGTTAGATTTTCATGAAAACGGTTATGTTGTGGTTCCGGGTGTCGTGCCGAGACTGATGGTAGATGCCGCGCGGAAAGCAATTAATCACTCTATCGGTGCAGTCGGAATGCACGAAGGCGACTTAGAAAAGTTTCGGGCGCAATCGTATTGCAACGATGTGCGGAATAAACCTGAGATCGTGAACCTGTTCAGCAAAACACCTGTCCAGCAAATTGCTGAATCGTTGATGGGTGAAGGGAATGTCCAGGTTCCAGGTTCCGCACAGATAGCACTCCGGTTCCCAGGTCCTTTACACACCGATCCGAACGAACCGCGTGGACATCTTGACGGCTTAGGGAGCGGCACGAACGGCATGGCAAAAGGTGTGTATCGACGCGGGTTTACTGCACTCGCTGTCATCTATCTCGCGGATGTACCAGAACCCTACAGCGGAAACTTCACCGTCTGGCCGAAATCGCATCGTTTCTTCGCGGACTACTTCAAAAAGGAAGGGCATGAGATATTGGCAAATGGCATGCCGAGACCGGAGCTACCTGAGGGACCACACCAAATCGTCGGTAAAGCCGGGGATGTTGTGCTGACACATCACCAGATCGTCCACTCTGCAGCACCAAACGCTGCAGCTGATGTCCGATACGCCGCAATTTTCCGTTTACGCCACATAGACTGCACAGAGAACGGTTACGATGCCTATACGGATATATGGAAAGAGTGGCCCGGTATCCAAGAAATAATTGAACCAACGGAAGCTTAATTTGGAATTAAAAAAGACGGGTGGATACGCTGGTCCCCCGTCTTTTTTAATTTATTTTTACTGATCTTATTTTGATGCCTTAATGTCTCCCCAAGTCGTACTGAGTTTTCCATTCGGATCAATTGCAGTAACATCAGCAAACGGGTCAGAGGGACCGGTAGCAAGGTGTTCAATTTCTGCGTCAGAGAGTGCCCGATGGAACATCAGGTACTCATCCATCAGTCCATTGAACGCCCAAGTAGGTCCTACATTCGCATTGAAATCAGCAGCTTCTGAACCGATGCCTATAAATCCATACCGTGCGGCACCTGCACCGATGACTTCAGTTGTCGATTCTATACTCGCATCTAACTCTCCATCGACATAGATCCGCTTCTCTTTGCCATCAAAGACGGCGACGATATGATGCCACTCATCATCTGCGACATCCGTAGCACCGAACCAATCGTGTATCGGACAGCAGTGGTCAAAAGCGACAAAAGTTGTACCGTTGTTACCACCGACATCATCACCAACAGCAAAACGGAAAAATTCGCTCCGATCCCAGGAAGAGATCATCCCCCTTACGCTCGTTTTTACCCATGCTGCGAGGGTCAATGCTGGAAATGGCTCGACATATTGGTGCTGGCGCACTGAAATATATTCAGCTGCACTCCCTGGAAACTCCATACATTCCCCAACGATGCCATCAACAATATTTAGGTTACTACCGTGTAAGAAACCATCATTTCCGTTACCAGACACATCAAGAATATCCTCAGTTTGGAGCGTGTCTTGATTGAAACTGTAGTAAATGACTAAATCATCCTCGCTGACTGCTTGCGCATTGGCTGCCAAAACCGGGCCTAACAGTATCAGACTTAAAACCGATAATCCGAACATAAAATTAGCTTTCATAGAAAATCTCCTTTTATAGTGAGCATCTCTTAGATGCGTTCCCTTCAGAATCGTCAGTTTCACAATCTATCAGATTACCTTGTATCCTTAATATAACCCCACGTCGTGGTGAGTTTGTCAGTCGGTTCAATGGCGAGCGGGTTAGCAGGTCCGGCAGCGAGCCGCTCAATCTCCTTCTCTGTGAGTGCCCTGTGGAACAGCATGAACTCATCCATCAGTCCGTTAAAAGCCCAATTGGGTCCAGTCGCTGCGTCAAACGCTGCGGCTTCTGAACCGATCCCAATAAATCCAAATCGATCAGCCCCCGCACCGATGACTTTTGTCGTTGAGGCAATTTTCGCATCTAATTTGCCATCAACGTATATCTGCTTCTCGTTGCCATCGAACCTTGCGACGAGGTGATGCCAGTCGTCATCTGCGACATCCGTTTTACCGAACCAATCGTGTATTGGACAACAGTGGTCAAAGGCAACAAAAGTTGTAGCAGCATTTCCACCGACATCATCGCCAACAGCAAAACGGAAGAATTCGCTCCGGTCCCATGAGGCAATCATCCCCCTTACGTCCGTTTTTACCCAAGCGACAAGGGTCATTTCCTCAACCGGACCGTCATACATGTGGTTCCGCACTGAAATATATTCTGCAGCACTCCCCGGAAACTCCATGCACTCTTTGACTTTACCCTTTACAATATCCAAATTTCCACCCTTTAGGAAACCGTCATTCCCGTTGCCAGATACATCTAAAATATCATCGCCTTTCAGTGTATCCTCATTAAAACTATAGTAGATGATCAGTTCATCAGCACTGATACCCTGCGCGTGGCTTGATACCACGGCACCGGTTAACATCAGGCTTAAAATCAGAAATCTGAATATAAAAGTAGTTTTCATCGGAACCTCCTTTTATCATTAATGAGCGTCATGTTTGCTGGCATTTCGGTAAAAATTTTAGAAAAAAAAAATGAACTTTTCGTGAATACATTTGACTAACAAGTGAAAGCAAATAGGAACGGCTCTTGCGGAATTTATCCGTATTGCGGTTCCAATAACGCAAGTTGCTACCTTAACGCAAGTTGCTACCTTAAAACTAAGGTATAAGCACTTCGAGATTGCTTGGCAATCCATGAGAGCTCCCTTATAGTGTTTTTATCCTGCCACAGACCAAATACTAAAAAGGGGTATCTCATGGATTTAACTAAGGCGTTGAGAATGGAAGCAATGCACAATCCATTATTACAATATAGTATAAAAATTCTAAAAAAAAAGCAATCACTATTTTACATTCTTCCGTAAGATAATCTCCATTTTCGGATTGAGTATAGGTGCCATCAAGAATATCCACCGACACCTAACAGCATCCGTTCTTCTATGTCTGCCTCTTTAAGGAAATCGTGCGTTAACCCATCTTCCGGCTGAGGACCGCCGTGTGGCGATTTCCGTAGCCACGTCGGCGTATAACTTAAAATCAACATGCGTCGCTTGGCTTTTAGTGTCGGAAGACCCCGGTGCCAGAGATTACCGTGAATGAGTACGGCACCACCGGCTTTCACCCGCAACTCAGTTTCATCTTTTACCGGTCCGTGCGTATTTGGGGTTGCCCTATCTAACCAATTATGTGACCCTGGGACAACAGCGACCGCACCAGTATCTTCGTTCAGATCGTCGAGATAGATGAGACAGTCCATGCAGTGCGGACGTGAAAACCACGGTGGCAAAGGTTTAGAGACCACCCGCAGATGTTGATGCCACGGTGTTTGATGTTCCCGATCATCCCCTGGATAAGTAATACGAGCGCTTAAACCACGGAGCCGTACAAGCGGTCCCATCATCGCGCGCGCAATCGACAACGTCGGTTGAAATCTCAAGAGTTCAAGAAATACTTCATCTTTGTCCATCAAGTGCCGTGGAATAAACCCCCAACCGCGTTTACCAGTGATAGCCTTGTCCCGTTTTTCCCATTCGCGTTCTTCCAAACGATCCAGGGCATCCCTCAATTTTTCGAGTGCCTCGCCTTCAAAGAGTCCTTCCCGAACGAGATAACCGGTATCAGCAAACGTTTCCAGCTCCTCAGAAGTCGCATGCACTTCGATCTCCCAGAGTTGTCCGGTCTCCGAATTTGGATTGTGCCGATTCAACACTTCATACTGAAGTTTATGTCCTTCCATATCTCCCTCGATTCTTTGTTAGATAGCAGGCATGACATTCCCACCACATACCGGGATATACACACCTGTGATATAACTCGCAAGGTCCGAAGCAAGGAAGAGGACGGTATTAGCAATCTCTTGAGCAGTCCCTCGACGTTGCATCGGTACCTTACTCCAATAGTGTTCATCCGATTCTCTTGACGCACTCTTTTCACTGATTGTCCAACCCGGGGCAACTTGGTTGACCGTTACGCCATGTTCACCGACCTCTTTGGCGAGTACCCGCAAAACACCATCCATCCCCCGTTTACCCGATGTATAGGCACTCTGACTCGCAAAGTTTTGCATCGAACATTCCGTATTAATTCCGATGACGCGTCCCCAACCTGCTTCAACCATCGCGGGAACGAACGCTTGCGCCATATACACGTTGTGCAAGACGCAGGATTGGAACTGACTTTCATAGTCTTCAGGTGACTGTTCTAAAACGGATGTCCAGCTATACTGAATGACAGCGTTGTTAACAATGATATCCGCTGCACCGAGTTCCTCCGAGACAACATCACGCATCGTGTTTATTGAGTTTTGGTCCGTGACATCTGCTTGTACAGCAATCGCTCGGACACCTTTCGCACTGATTTCATCTTGCAGACTTTGCGCACTCTCTTCGTCTCGGTAATAACAAATTGCGATGTCCGCACCCGCTTCTGCCAAAGTCCTAACCATGACGCGTCCAAGTGCACCGGAGCCGCCTGTAATTACGGCTATTTTCTTCCTCAAATCAATTGGAATCATGTTCGCCTCAGTATTGTTGTCTCGTTAGATTGTAGGTTGGGTTGAATGTAGTGAAACCCAACATATTCGCCACGTTGTTAGCCAGATAGGAAATCACCGGGGATACGAGACATCGGATAGTTCCCATTTTCGTCGCGATTAGCAACGACTTCTGGGATTTCGCGGTCCCAGTAGTCCGGTACAGTATTAGGGCGGTTATGCCATGCCAAAATCAGTGTGCGCCGAACATCCGTCAGGTTGTTATGCGCAGCGTGTAGAAGTCGAGCATCTGCCATCACCAACGAACCCGCTTTTGCACAGATGTCTACCTGATCCGGATGATCACTGAACATGATAGGGTGATCCGCTTCAATAAACCGTGCGCCTTGTTCATGTGCCGGCACCAATATATCGTGTAAATCAATGCGCTTTCGATGCGTACCCGGGATAACCTTTAGACAGCCGTTTTCTCGATCCGTATCGGTGAGATAATAGTTGAGGAAGATCGTCTGGGGCCACGGCGCACAGCTCAGCGGATCGTTCCAGCGCATCCAATCTTGATGCCAGTAGAGTGGCGGTCCCCCGGCTTCCTTCGTCAGAATAATGATCCCGCCAGAGGCTTGGAAATCTCCAAAGCCAAGTTGTTCTAACGCCTCGCGTGAAGGCTGCCATTCCAGCAGTCTTTTGATATATGGATTATCATTACCGTGGACGTTGACGTGCTGACCTTGATAGATCAGATCTTCAGGTTCCACATGTCCTGCGATAAGCCGTTCCGATTCATCTCGAAGTTCCTGCAAGAACTCGTCGGTCAAAACATCGTCAACCACGCAGAACCCGTCTTCAATCATCTGTTCCCGTTTCTGTAACGCCACTTCAGGTGTCATCGCTTACTCCTTTACCTATAGAAGTTGATCTTTTCAGTAGCCTACTGTACGCAAGTTTCCGCTATTCTATATCAATTCATAGAGAAAAACAACAAATTTTTGCCACTTTTCTGCGTATTTCCAAAGCGTTTTCAAGTCTTTTCCTCACTCCGTAGGAGTGCTATGTCTATAGAAAACGGTGTATCTTAGCGACCGCACTCCGTAGGAGTGCTATGTCTATAAATAGGTAGCAACTTGCGTTATAATTAGCAAAAACATTGCCTAAAAAAAAGAAGAAAAAAATTGACTTATGTGCGTATTTAGGGTATACTTACTACATACACACAAACGCTATTCAGATATGCCTTCCCGTTTGATGGGAAGTGAAACCCGAAGGGCGCAAACTAAAGGAGGACACAATGCCTTTATCTGAATTTCTGTTTTCCTTTAAAGGTCGAATTAACCGTTTACAATATTGTTGCTACCTCCTGATGTCTTTGCTCTTCCTTGCTCTTCTTTTTTTCGTCAGTGAAGTTGTCCTTTATATTGGTTTGCCTATAGATGTTTGGATCGTTGTGTCTCTGTCCTTTCTCCTTATCTGGCTTTGTGTCAGTTGCATTGTATCGACAAAACGCTTGCAAGATATTAATATGTCAGGCTGGTGTTTATTGTTTGGCATGATTTTCCCTATTGGGGCAATAGTCCTTCTTGTGATTCTTTGTTGTGTGCCCGGCACGCCAAGCATCAATAATTATGGTGCGCGTAGTATAAATATCTCCCTCCGAACGATCCCTCCAGCCCGAGAAAAATAACTTGTACCCTCTCTTTCTTATAATTTACTTAACTAATTACAGTTTATATTTATTGTGTATAAAATAGCGTATACCAAGCATCTGACGTTCAGTGGACCATATCCGATATAGGTAACAACAAGCAGAACAACAACGGTCGGACAACTTTAGACCAATCAGCAGAAATTTCACAGTTATGCATTTTAAGTGCCAAAACCAAAAACGCTTGTAAACCCATACCACGACTGGATTTGTAAGCTAAACAACCCGAACCTTAAAATCATAATTTCACAGTTATGAAAAAATTGCAAAGCTTAACAACACCTTCAAACCCCTTGTCACACCTCGCTTCATAGCGGTCCCGAAACATTATCTTCGGAACCTTACTGTGAAATACCGTGAAATTTCATAACTTTCATAGAAGCACAGACAACAATTGACAAAATATTTACACACCTGACCAACGTTTCTGTTGAAAACTTATGATAAATATGATATAATGAAAACCATCGGTCTCCAGTCATTAGTTTCACTACGTCCAACTAACCTATATGCCGTTTGATAGCGTTTAGCAGGACAGTAACGGCCAAAAGGTTGAGGCAAAATAAAATAGAATCCGCTGAGGTTTCAACGTTTGCCGGCCCTACACTTAAAGAGAGATTATGAATAACCAGTATCAGTGTTTTGGTAGAGACCTAACAACAGATTGTGCTCAAAAACTCATACAAGAACTATTTAAAGGTCAGACCATTCGCAGGCGTGAAATCGTGACTGCTGTCTTTGAACAGCATCATGAACGTGGTGGAACGAATTCAGGAGTTCGCCTGAGTGTTATTCAATCGGCACTAAAGAATATGAAGGAATCCGGGATAGCGGCAAATCCGGAACATGGTGTTTGGCACATAGCACACTACGTCAAAACCCTGAATGAATTTATGGAATGGGCAGCTCAATTTGATTCTGGAGAAAATATCAAGCGATATCTATTTCGGGGTGTATCAAGTGCAGATTACAAAATTGACGCTTCCGCTTACCGACGTGTAAAAAAGGGACGGGACAGTGCCGAAGAACAAGATGGAGATTTTGAAATATTCCTTCAACTTAATAAAAATCTGATCAGCGAAGCGCGTTTTCGTGGTCATGATCGGAAGAACGGACGCAAATTGGAGGATTTGGAAGTACTTGCTGAATTTCAGCACTATGGAGCAGCCACCTTCCTAATGGATTTCACTTACAATGCCTTAGTCGCACTCTGGTTTGCTTGCAAGGAAGGTTCAAACGGTCATTCAAAAGATGGTAAGGTCGTCGCGGTAAACCCGAATGATCCGAAATTTATACAAGGCACACAAGAGTTTAAAATCATTACACTTGATTTGTTAGAAAAAAAGATTGATGATTTTTCCTTAGACAATAGAAAACTTTATCAATGGCAACCTCGACAGCAGCAAAACGAGCGTATTATCGCGCAGCAATCTATTTTCTTATTTGGAGTTCTTGAGATCGAAATTAATCCCAATGAAGAATGCATCATTGACCGGAATAGTAAGAAAAACATTCGGGAATCCCTGAAACGAATATATGGTATTACTGACGATATGTTGTTTCCTGATTTTGACGGTTTCGCCAGGCAATATGGTCAGAATGTGGAGTATATACAACCTGCTAGTATTATACAGTATCGCGAACGTGCCGACGAAGCATTCCAAAAAGGTGAATATGAAGAAGCTATTTCTAATTATAACAGAGCAATTGAGTTAGATCAAAATGACGTAGTTGCTTACTTCAATCGAGGGATGGTTAAGTATCAACGCGGTCAATATCAGGCAGCGATTAATGATTTTAATGAGGCAATCTACCGGGGCGATGATGATGCGTACACTTACTTCCTACGTGGGGTATCGAAATACATGTTGGAACAGTATGCCGCTGCGATTGACGATTATGACGAGGCAATCCGTATAGATTCTGATGAGGTATCATATACCTACCGCTGGCGTGGATTTGCGAAAGCTGCATTGGAGCAGCACACATCTGCAATTGATGATTTTGATGAAGCTCTTCGCCAAAATCCTGACAATGCACACGATTATCTCCAGCGTGGGATATCAAAATACGCGTTGGAACAGTATGCCGCTGCGATTGACGATTATGACGAGACAATCCATCGAGACCGTAATCACGCAGAAGCATATTACCACCGAGCAGAGGCAAATTCTTCGCGCGGGCACTTGGCTGAAGCGAAGGCGGATATCCAAACAGCAAAGCAACTGGCTGAAAAGACTAATGATACCGATCTCATGAAACGCATTGATGATCTCGTTTACGAAATTGACTCCCGAACTGTAGGAGACATTAAAAATGAATAAACTCTACTTCGGTGATAATCTTGAAATCCTACGTGAGATGGAGGACGAACAAGTAAATCTCATTTGTACCGATCCTCCTTTCAATAGCGGTCGCGATTACAACGCCTTCATCGACGACTCCCTTGCACAGAAGAAAGCATTTACCGATACATGGACGTGGGACACTGTGGCACAAGACACTCGTGCTGACATCGAACGGCGCGCCTATACCTGTGGTAACTACAAAGCACTTGATGCCTGTCTTAAAGGTTATGACTTAGTTCTACAAAATGCTGTATCTGGCAGTCAAGGTCAAATGCGCGCGTATCTCGCTTTCATGGGAGCCCGTCTTGCTGAGATGCACCGCGTGCTTACTAAAAACGGAAGTCTGTATTTACATTGTGATCCGACTGCAAGTCATTATCTCAAAGGCATTATGGATGCAATTTTCGGTGTAGATAATTTTAGGCGAGAAATCATCTGGAATCTGAATACTGCTTCAGGCTATAAGAGCCAAGTGAATGGCTTTATACGCGGCCATGATGTCATCCTTTATTACGTGAAGAATACAGATGCTTTCGTGTTCAACAAGATTTTTCAACCTCATAAACCCGAATATATTAGACGATTTAGGAAAGTTGATGAACAAGGTAGACATTATCGCGATGATAGACCGGGAAAGGCACGCCAATATCTTGACCAGACAAAGGGAGTTGCGTTAACAGATGTCTGGTCGGATATAATGTCTTTCCAGCAAAATGCAACCTCCGTGGAACGCCTCGGTTACCCGACACAGAAACCACGGGTATTATACGAACGCATGATAAAAGCCTCCAGTAACGAAGGGGATATTGTTCTGGATCCGTTCTGCGGCTGTGGTACGACGATTGATGCCGCGCATACTCTACATCGGCAGTGGATGGGTATAGACATAACGATTCTCGCCTTAGACCCGATGCGACAACGATTGAAAGACCGGCACGGTTTAGAACCCTCAATAGATTACCAGATCGAAGGCTATCCGACCAACATGCAAGAAGTCCACAAATTTTTGAAAGAAGGGGACAAACGCAAATATCACGACTTTTCAAATTGGGCGGTGACACGACTCGGATTAAAACCTACAAGAGATATCGGCGATGGTGGACTTGATGGTGTCGGGCATGTGATGTTATGGAATCCGCAACTGATGAAAGAGACAGATGCGCGCATTCTCGCCGAAGTGAAGACCGGCAGACCTACTATCGCACAAGTGCGCGCTTTCTCACGTGTGATGGATAAAAACAACGCGGAAGTCGGCATCTTTATCACGCTTGAGCCTGTTAGTGCTGGTATGCGACAAGAGGCGGAAACTATGGGCCGTTTTGAACACAACCGTCAGACCTACCCGCGCCTGCAATTCTGGCAGATAGACGATGCCTATTTTGAGAACCCCGATATTATTAACAAGATTGTCCAGCTGCCAAGTGAGTGGAGGATCCGTCCGAGCCAGAAATCCGAACGGCATTTCGCTGGACAACAACCGGAATTTCTGCGTGGATAGGTAATGTTTGCGCTTGATTATCGCAGCGGAGACAGACAGATGGTTACCCGAGAAGACATCCAAGCAACCTGTGACGATATTGTCCGCGAATTTTCGCCACTGCAGGTTATCCTTTTTGGATCCTACGCTTATGGCACGCCGACAGAAGATTCAGATGTTGATCTGCTCGTTGTCATGGACATCCCTGAATCTGAGACGCGTCGCCAAGCTATAGAGATTCGGCAACGTATTTCCCGCCGTTTCTCTATGGACTTGCTTGTGCGTTCACCCAAAGAAATTGCTTATCGCATTTCCTACAACGACTGGTTTCTCCGCGAAATTCTTGAAAAAGGCGAAGTGCTTTATGGATGTGATAGCATCTGCAAGAAATCTGTGAAAAAGAAGAAATCCTACATGAATCCACTGGCACTCGAGTGGATACAGATGGCAGAGGGCGATTATACATCGGTACAGTACTTGCATCAAGCACAGAAGTCTGTGTATGATGTTATCTGTTTCTTGAGTCAGCAGTGTATAGAGAGATACCTGAAGGCGTGGCTCCAAGAAAACAATGTCCCCTTTACAAAGACGCACGATTTAGAGAGGTTGCTCGGTTTGATTGTGCCAAGTATCCCTGATTGGCGTGTTTGGGAAGCTAATTTTTCAGTATTCTCCGAAGATGCAATCGACTTCCTCTATCCAGGAAAATATGCAACTGCTAAGGATGCCTCGCAAGCAATACATACCTGTGGCGAGGTTCGGCAAGTCATCCGATCCGAACTAAAACTTCCTTGAAACCTATCAGAAAGGCCGGTTTAAAGTATGACCGCAGCAACACTAAACATTCCAAAATTAGAAATCTCCGAGCAGGAACGGACGGATGGCAAACCTACGCCGGAAAGCGTCGATGCAGGGGTACGCCTCCTACGCGAGGCAGGATTAGTGGTCATCGAAAGCGTCCTCCCACATGATTGGATAGCAGAACTCAACATCGCCATGGAAACTGTACTTCAGAACGAAGAGGAGAACCAGAACGGCGAACACCCGATGCTCAAAATGCCGTTTATGGACCCGCGTATTATTGATAACCCATTCGCGATGCCGATTCTGAAAGCAGCGATGGGTGAAAAAATCTTCGCATATCTGCCTTACGGGTGCAATAGCACTCGCCCCGGAAATGAAATACAATGGATTCACCGAGACTCAGGGCAACTTTTCCCGGAACTGCCGTTCGCACTCCCTGTTACGACAATCGTCGTTAACATTCCACTCGTCGATTTCACAGTAGAAAACGGTGCAACGGAGGTATGGCCCGGCTCACATCTCATTGTGGATGACGAGGCAGTGCGCAATACGCCTTACAATGTCTGTGAGGAAGATCGCGCCGCAAATTACCCCTCATTTCAGTTGGAGATGCCTGCGGGTTCTGTTGTTGTACGGGATATGCGGTGTTGGCATCGGGCAATGCCGAATCGGACAAAATCTACAGTTCGACACATGCTTGCACTCGTCTATTTTCGACGACTACATCATGCTCCAGATGCCCCCGGAATCTTCCGCGCACGCGTCCCAGAAGGTATATGGAACAACATGTCTGAAGCAGCACAAGAGGTATATCGGTTCCAAGCACACGATTGAGAAGCCCAGGACTTGCATTGCTGGTGAGATTTGGAACCTCGCTAGCGGCGTGTGGGCGTCGTTACGCTTAAAAAATTGTGTAAACCCTAAGAGAGGAAATATGAAACGTACACTCCTAATACATCCAGAAATGCCTGAACTTGATAGAGAGCACGGGTTCTCGAATATCAACGGTCCCTCACTCGTTCGCGTGCCTGACTGGGTGGAGAATCCGTTAGGCAAATACTATCTCTACTTCGCGCACCATCGAGGCGCGTATATCCGCATGGCGTTCGCCGATGCGATTGAAGGACCTTACACTGTCTACCGTCCCGGTGTGCTCCATCGTGACAATACTGTGTTCCGAGAGGGCGACCACATCGCCTCACCAGATGTACATATAGATGAAGAGAACCGTCGTTTCATTATGTATTTTCATGGGAGTTATCAGGGGCAGTCAACCTGTTGGGCAACCTCACCTGACGGCATAAACTACACCGCCTCAGATATACGGAATAGGCAGATGGGACCTTATTATCGTGTCTTCTGGTGGAACGGTTACCCGTATGCAACGAATCACGGCTGGATCAGTCGTGGGCAAACTCCTGAATGGACAACAGCGTTCATTCCACGAGATACGTCACTCTTCTATCATAAATCGGAGAAAAACCGTGCCGGTTCACCACGGCACACAGCGAACCTTCTTGAAGGTGATACTTTGACCGTCTATTATTCGCTTTATGCGGACAGACCCGAGCGTATCCGAAAAAGCACTGTACAGTTAACAGACGATTGGAACGACTGGCAGCCGTCTGAACCGATAGAGGTCATCGCTCCGAAATACGATTTTGAAGGTGTAGATCTGCCAATTAGACCGTCAACAGGTGGGTTAGATCGCGAGCGCGTGCATGAACTCCGTGATCCAGCGATCTATTGTGAGAATGGAGAGAAGTGGCTACTCTATTCTGTGGCAGGCGAACAGGGGATTGCGATTATGCAGCTAACTGATTAACTAATGCTGTTATTCAGAAGAGAGGTTTCACAATACGGAATCTAATAATTCATTCCAAAACCGTAAGTGGACTTCCTTAATGTCTGTATTCTGATTAAAATCTAACTGCAGATTTCTTGAGTAGTAATCTAAAAAAAGTCTTGGGTCACTGAGCAAACGTAGATAGTATTTTAATGAAGGAAGGATGCCGTTAACAATCACTTCACAACCGTGCTGCGTACGGATCTGGCGAACTAATAGGTCTACTGCCTCTGCATTATCAACATTTGGTTCTGCTGTAGTGAGTAGATAATAACGAGAGACAGGGGTTTCAGAGAATTTTTGATAGGCATCTCGAACAAGTGTCGATGAGATCAGGATGTCGTGCTTGATTTCTACTGCTTCAAAAAAATTACCATTATCGTCTACCACTTCAATATCTCCAATTCCGCCAGATTTAATATCTGATGTCGTATGACTTTTTAGGGGCGAGAGCGTTTTACCTCTATATCGCTCAATTGACATGAGCATCTCATAAACGGAATAGACTGCTAATACAGGTAGACGTGAAGCACCTGAAACACGATAATTGTACGAGAAGTGATAATTAAGGAGAGTCATTATATTTTCAATAGTTACTGTATCTGATTGTCGGAATTGATTGGGGTCTCTGTTGGCCTCTTCAAATAAACTGAGACTAACTTGCGACCTCTTCATCACATGAATCAAATAGGCAAATATAGCGTAGAGGTATTTTTTTGGATCCGCTTGGTTTTCCTCAATATCGTTGAGAATGTAAAGAAAAGCCTCCCTTACGCCTCTATCAAGAATTCTGCCAGGGTATTCCAGAGTATAAGGATGAGCCTGTTCAAGCGAACGAGTTAACCATCCGCTTCCGCTTTTCATAGCAAATCTTTGAAATTTCTCAGCGATGAAAGGCGTCACGTACGAGGTATCGAAACTTCTTCCTGAGTAACCATTTGGAAGTTCCCTCTTATGATAGCGGACATCTTGGGTGGGAGTTTCAATCTTCTTTGTGAGGGAAGTAATCAGGACTGCAAGAACTGCTTTTTGGGATTCTGCTTTCTCAGTGATAATCTTAATCCAATTTTTTTGGGTTTCTGAAAGTTCAGAATCGGTGTTATCCTGTGCCTCGGCAAACTGGTAAGCATCTTCCAAAATTGAGCGTGCCTTGTTCATGATTTATCCTCAAATAGACGTAGCGAGGCACTTGGTATTTCCGAGACGCGTTGTTGGGCATCTTGACAGTATTCAGCATTAATGTCGTAACCGATATAATGTCTACCCAATTTTTTACAAGCGACTGCGGTTGATCCGGAACCCATAAACGGATCAAGCACTAATGAGCCGGGAGGCGTAAGGAGATGTAAAAATTCTTCCACAACTTCAACGGGATAGATTGCTGGATGTTTATTACCTTTGACAGCAGCTACAGGGGTTTCGATCACGTCCCGTTTAAGTTTATTGCCGTGCATCCGAATAATTGTGAATCCTTTATTCCTTAATTGCAGCGTACGTCCACCTATTTGTCCACCGAATGGCTCTGCGTGAATGCCTCGAATTTTCATCCGAAAATCGTGTATCTCTCCTTGGAGGACTTCTTGGATAACTTCTGTAAGCTCTTTCCGCGCAACAGTCTTCTCGGCTTTAGATAACTCAGATTCTTCAATGAGTTCAAAATATCGCTGTCCAAGTTTAGTACTGTCTTTTTTCCTGGCTTGTTTTGGGGACCGTTCCTGTGCTAAGAAAGCATTGAGGTCGTAGTGGTAATTGTTTGATTTAACAAAATGGAAGAAAGGTTCGGTGCTACTGACAAGGCGGCGACGGAATTGGCGAGGCGTTGGGTTTCTTTTAACCCATGTAACTTCGTTGACGAGTGTGACTAAGCCTGTTTCGGTAGCAGCGAGTGCGAAACGGTACGGAACAAGTAACAGATTGCTGTCCATATACTTGTCACCTATATTGAATACAATACTGCCATCATTTCTCACAACTCGGATACATTCACGAAAAAGGCAAAGGAGTGTATTGATGTATTCATTGACATCCGTTTCGTTTCCCATGCCGCCGCCATAATCGCGCTGTTGAAAATATGGCGGGGATGTAATCACCAATTGGATGCTGCAGTCGGGCAACTGCTGGATAAGTTCAAGATTATCTCCACATATAATTTGGTCCATGGGGAGAGAGTTCTCAACATTCTGAGTATTTTCAGGTATATATTGCATTTTTTCAGTAGCGTTGGTTGCTAAGAACGTTTCTCTATGAGTCTTCCGACGAAAAAAACTAAAATGCCGAGCGTTAGAAAACCCATCTCGACACCCATAGCTTTCGATTCACTATAATCAAAAGGATTGACACAACCCAAGTAGAGTCCTGCACCTAAACAGGCGATCCCCATCAGTTCCAGCGTTTTTCCGATATAATACACCGATTCTCCATTGTTATGTGGCTGTAGGGCGAGTTTTTACATACTCTGCCCTACAACAATCGATTAGTAGAGGCTTTTAATGCGTCCCCACTGAATTAATTTTTGTTGTTTATTCGGTTCAATTCTCGCAGTGAAAACCAGATCAGCAATAAACTCGTTTTCCTCTGTGTAACCATCTGGTGCCCAAGCGATTTTGTGCTGTTGGTGTCCATCATCAACATCGTTATAGGCAATCGAAAATCCGACAGTCTTGCCTTTTTTAGCGATATCATCAAGTCGGAAACTGAGTTCACACGTTTGTCCGTTGTTTCCCCATTCGACGCGTGTTAGCGGATAGTTAAGCACTCTCGATTCATTCCGAATTGGGATTTCAAAGCGATAAAAATCATCTTTTCGTCCTGAATGGTGCGGATCCAGATAGATGATAAGATGGTCCTTGAGCAGCAGCTTTGTTTGATCTGTTTCGAGTTGATCGTCAGTCAGTTTTATCGCAATATAAAGGAAACCGTTGCGCCAAACCGCCGCGAAAGAGCCTGTAAAATCGATCGATTCACCCCAATGTTGACCTACTGTTATATCCTTGTCCAGTTTTCCAGGGATGGCTGTCTCCCAAACGGGGTCATCAAGATAGCCGTCAACGATAGGCGCGACTGACGCGAGTTCCGCATTGTATTGAAAATTTTGAAGATCTCCACCTGTAACATGTCCTAATGCATAGGGGGTCGTCATAAGTAGAAAACCAATTAGTGTTATTATTTGTCTGTTAAGGTACATGAATTCCTCCTTTTTCTACACCTATTCCTGAAAGAGGCGCGCTGGAGTCTCTCGATCTTATTCTCCTTATTCATAGGATAACGGCAGACAAGTATGTAACGTTATCAAAATTTTGTTGTTTCTATCCATAATTACTTCACTTTATAAAGTATACATTAAAACCGATTCTTTTATCCAATTAAAAATTAACAATTTCGAGTCTAAGGCTTGCAAGAGAGCCTTTTTTGAAAAATCAGTTGAAATTATAAAAAAAATTTGTTATACTTTTAAACAGGTTTTAAAATTGGCATTTTTGGTCTGAGCGCAGATCCTAATAGAGAGGCAATTGGTTGTGAATAAAAGTACAAGAAGTATGGTGATATGGTGGGTAGTTATCGCGGGTATCGTTGTACTCGGTATCTATCAACTATTCAACCGCAGAGACCCAGTCTATCAACTGGCGACCTCTGACTTTCATAAATATATAACGAGCGATCCACCGGTCTTTGACGGACAACTAACGTTAGATGAGGAATGGATTGAAGGACGATTTCACGAGAATGACATCGAGGATGTCAAGCCCGAAATTTTGCGGAACGTGCCGCGTCAGGAATGGGAAACACATTTTCCACCGAATTGGAAAGGTGAATTTAGAGCAAGCCGGGACCCAATTGATGACTATAACATTCAAGAGAAACTTGATGCATCTTATCCGGAATATAATGTTGAGCCGCCCTCTAAATTTCCACAGGGACTGCTCATTTTTGGGACAACTATCGTACCGCTCCTTATCTTCTTAGGGTTAATGATTTTCCTGTCCCGTCAGATGCAGGGGAGCGGCAATAGAGCACTCTCTTTCGGAAAAAGCCGAGCAAGACTCCATTCTGAGACCCAAACGAAAATAACGTTTGAAGATGTCGCCGGTGTTGATGAAGCGAAAGAAGCACTTGAGGAAGTTATCCAATTTCTGAAGACACCGAAAAAATTTGAGCGACTCGGCGGGAGGATACCCAAGGGTGTCCTGCTCATGGGCCCCCCAGGAACCGGTAAGACGATGCTCGCAAAAGCTGTCGCAGGTGAAGCAGATGTCCCGTTCTATAGTATCAGCGGCTCCGATTTCGTCGAGATGTTCGTCGGTGTCGGCGCATCACGGGTACGCGACCTATTTGAACTCGGGAAAAAGAACGCGCCTTGTATCATCTTTATCGATGAATTAGATGCCGTCGGTAGACACCGAGGCGCAGGAATCGGCGGCGGACATGATGAACGGGAACAGACCTTAAATCAACTTCTCGTTGAAATGCAAGGTTTTGAAGATGTCCCCGGCGTGATTCTCATCGCAGCAACAAACCGCCCCGATGTTTTAGACCCCGCACTCCTGAGACCGGGAAGATTTGACCGACAAATCGTCGTCGATCTCCCAGATGTACGCGGAAGGGAAGCGATCCTCAAAGTACACACAAAGTCACCCTATAAACTCGCCGAAAATGTTGATTTAGAAATCTTGGCGAAGGCAACTCCCGGATTCTCTGGGGCAGACCTCGAAAATATGACAAATGAAGCTGCACTCCTTGCCGCCAGATCCGACAAACCAGAAATCGACATGATGTGCTTTGATGAAGCAAAAGACCGCGTGATTATGGGACCCGAACGACGGAGCCTCGTTATTAGCGATGAAGAGAGACGAATCACCGCTTATCATGAAGCCGGACACGCACTCATGTTACACTTCGTACCAGAGAGCGACCCGAACTATAAATGCACCATTGTTCCACGCGGCAGAGCTCTCGGTGTCACCGCAATGTTACCCCTTGAAGAACGGCATAACATGAGTAGAAAACGGCTACTGGCGCATATTATCTTCGCCCTTGGTGGACGCGTTGCCGAAGAAATTATCTTTGGTGAACAGACAACCGGCGCACAGAACGATTTTGAGCAGGCGACAAGCCTCGCGCGACGGATGGTCACCCAGTGGGGGATGAGTCATCTCGGACCCCTCACTTTCGGCAGACGTGATGAACAGGTTTTCCTCGGTAAGGAATTAGGGGTCCATCAAGATTATAGCGAAGAGACCGCAATCGCTATTGATAAGGCAGTTCACGACATCGTCATGGATTGCTACAAAAAGGCACGTAATATTTTGGAGACGAATCTTGAAGGATTAAAGTTGTTAGCCGATGCGTTGTTAGAACGCGAAACGCTTGTTACAGAAGAGATTGATGAAATTCTTGGACCCCGACCACAACTGCCTTCAACTCCAATTGTATGAACTGCCGCGGCAAAACACTCACATTAGGTGAACGCACGCATGTCATGGGGATAGTGAACGTCACACCCGATTCCTTCTCCGATGGCGGTAAATATCTTGATGTCCAAGAAGCCCTGGATCACGCACAGTTGATGGTAGCAGATGGCGCGACGCTCCTCGATATAGGCGGTGAGTCATCGCGTCCCGGGGCAGCCCCAGTATCAACGACTGAGGAATTGGAGAGGGTCCTGCCTGTTATCTGTGCCGTTACAGACGCGCTTGATGTTGTCATCTCTATTGATACATCTAAAGCGGAAGTCGCTCGGAAAGCGTTGGAGGCTGGCGCGCATATTGTCAACGACATCACCGCATTACGTGGTGATACCGATATGGTTTCTGTTGTCGCTGAAATGGATGCCGGACTTATCTTGATGCACATGAAAGGTACACCGCGCACCATGCAAAAAGCACCGCAATATGAAGATGTCGTGCGTGATGTCTGCGCAGCACTCAGCGAAAGCGTCCAATATGCTGAAGCACACGGCATCAATGCTGAGCGAATTATCATTGATCCAGGCATCGGATTTGGTAAAACAATCGAACATAATATCGAACTCTTAAAACGCCTCTCGGAATTCCGATCATTGAACAAACCACTGCTCATCGGTACCTCACGTAAATCGTTTATCGGGAATATCTTAGACCTACCGGTAACGGAACGCATTGAAGGCACTGTCGCAACCGTATGCTGGGCAATCGCACACGGTGTAGACATCGTCCGCGTTCACGATGTCAAGGCGAATGTCCGTGCAGCACTGATGACCGATGCACTTTACAGATAAATCGATGCACCAAGAAAAAATATACGGAATCGGTATTGATATTGTTGAGGTTAAACGGATTCAGGAAGCGTCGCGTCGATGGCGCACACGATTTGAGCAGCGCATCTACACACATCAGGAACTCACATATTGTGGAGACGGACCTTCTCGATACTGGCGGCTTGCCGCCCGTTTTGCTGCTAAAGAAGCAACACTGAAGGCACTCGGAACCGGACTAACCACCGGTATGCGGTGGCAAGATGTCGAAATTCAAACCGATGTCTCCGGAAAACCTGAAATCGTTCTATATGGTGAAGTGCGCCGTTGCGCGGACGAACGCAATATCAGTTCAGTATTCGTCTCAATGTCCCATACAAATGTGTATGCTATCGCGCAGGTGACCCTCTGCACTTGTATAAGTTGAACCACAGTTTTCACCAGACTTTCGTAACTCTTAAAAAGGCGGCCGGTCGCCAGTATCTTTTTGCCTGAGGTAACACGTGAAATACATCCACAAGTGTGCTTTAACCGTTCTATTTTATCTCGTCGTCTATCTCATTATTTTTAGCAGCAACGTTTCAGCAGAGAATACAGTCGCTGCTGCCGACGGGTTCCTTAAACAACTACTCGGTGCTGAACATTACGGAATGGGCGGCAGTTTTGTCAGCACAACCCGCGGCGCAAACGCTATCAGCAGCAATCCGGCTGGGATCGCCACCGCAGAAGTAAACCAGTTTGCTATCCATACAACCCGATTTCCGCGGACCATCACACGGTTATCTAAATCGAACCACAACGCAAATTATGAAGAGTATAGCCAATATGAACAACGCGCTTCCGGTATTCAAACGCTAAACTGTGCATTTCCAATCGGACGGTTCGGTACGTTCGGAGCGGCATTCTCAATCCTACAAGAAGGACGGTTTCGACGCGTTAACCATCTCGGTAAGGCTATTAACAGTTTCCCTGAAAATAACATTGCACTCGGGCTCAGTTACGGATTGCATGTATTAGAGAACACGTTTATCGGCATTGATACGAAGTGGCTACGTTCTAAGGTGACGGATACAGATGGCGTAGAGCACTTGGGACACGGCTACGCTTACAATATCGGAGTTATTCAACAAGTAAACGATGCTATTCACGTCGGTGTCGTCGCGAGAAATCTCAGTAACGGACTCTCCTTTTCGGATGTCTCTATCCCTGATATGATAACGCGGACAATTGCTGTAGGTGTCGCCTATCGGCGTGAAATAGCGGATGTCACTTTACGGTTCGGTTTTGATGTACATCCACCGTTCCAAGACGGTATCCGCACAAATATCGGGACAGAGGTCTGGTACCGACACCGAATCGGTGCCAGAATCGGTTACCTCCGACACACCAAAACGCGCTATGCTTCTGTGTTGCTTTTGGAAGACGCTGCGTTTGAAACGGAGGAACGCCTCTGGAAGGCTGAAGGCTTCTGCTTTGGACTCGGTTTCCGATTTCGGAACATAACATTTGACACTGCGTATACACCGCAGTTCATACCCACCACGACGACCGAGGAACGTATCAATACCGTTCAAGGCGAAAACATCTATACCTTTTCAATTGGGCAAACCTTCTAAAAGTAGGACGACGCTAAAGAGGTTGAATTGTGGCACATCTTGACCAATATAGAACGGTGGCGGGAATTGCTCTCTCGCATCACGTTGTAAAGAAATCTCGCTTTTTTGGAGAGGCGACGTCTGTCCAGACACAGACCGCAGTGAAAGAAATGCTCGTCGAAGTCGAAAAACGGAACCTACGCGCCTCTCACTATTGTTATGCTTACAGTATCGGGAGCGGTAACACGCGACGTGAATACGCAACCGATGCAGGGGAGCCTAAGCATTCAGCGGGACCCCCTATCCTTTCCGCTATTCGCGCTTACGATCTATCTAATATTGTCTGTGTTGTTGCACGATATTATGGCGGTATTAACCTCGGTGTCGGCGGATTAATTCGCGCTTACGGACAATGTGCGAGAGACTGCCTCAACAATGCAACAATTGAAACCAGGACTTTTTATAAAAAATTGCGTCTAAGAGTCGATTACACAGATATCGGAAATGTTGTTAACCTTTGCAAACGTTTAGGAGGGAAGGTCGTCGATATTACATACGATCCGGATCCTGTTGTAGAGATGCAGATCCGACAAAGCACGATTGACACCTTCCACTCACAACTTCAAAGCTATGGAATCCTAACTTGACCGAATTCATCATGTTTTACGGAGGACTATTCGTGGTGAAAAATTTGGAGATAAAATATACGATAACGCACGAGTGGATTGAAATTCTCGACTTAGATTTAGGGGAGTGTAGTGTCGGAATCACCGAACGGATTCAGGAGGTCTATGGCGACATCGTTTTTGTGGATTTACCGCAGCTTGATGAATACGAACAAGGAGAGATAATCGGACGTATTGAGACATCGGATGGGCAGAACCACTACATCCACGCACCTATAAGTGGTGAAGTTTATGACATTAATACTGCACTTGAAGATGATATTGAGCTTCTTAACCGGTTTCCGGAAGGGGATGGGTGGATATGTAGGTTTTACATGGAAAATCCGAGCGAGATAGATTCGCTCCTCAGCCTACGCGAATACGAGGCACATGAGGAAGACGAACTTAACGAGGAGGAATACTTACCAGAAACTGACTTTTATGAGAATATTGAGGATTATTGATGCAACTTCAACAAAACCCTTTGCGGGTGGGATAGCACCCTTTGCAGGCGGGGTTTGTAACCCCGCCTAATCACTTAATGGATATATTCAGACGAGCATCCTAAAAGGCTACGTTTCCATCACAGAAGCGATGAAGATACGCCTCACGATGCTCAGTTTCGGGACCGGGATGACAGTCTCTATCTGGTAACCCAAGTCATTTAACGGCTTAGTGAGATCACGGAGGTCTATGAGTGCTACTTTTCGCGCACAGGTCCGTAAATTCGCTAAAATCTCTATGTCTTGTAATTCATCTTTGTTAAGGTTGATGCCGTAAGGTAGGTCTGTGGCAACTGCGTCGAACGCTCCGCTAACTTCTCTGGCATCACCTAACGCGACATCTGCTGTAAGTCCAAAGTGCTGTAGGTTTTTCGTTGTTGCCCCTACCATCCGCGGGTTATTGTCGTAACCGACGACTCGGATGCCTCTATGTGCTGCCGACATCACGATTGTCCCTGTTCCGCAACACGGATCGAGGAGGCGATCACCCGGACGCGCCATTAGGTTGACCAGCACACGCGCCAGGCGCGAGGGTAGAGAGCTTGAAGTCATGTATGGACGCTGGTCGTGTGCAAGCCACATGTTATCGGATTCGGAGAGAAGCCGTCCAAACCATATCTGTTCAGTCGTGACAACCGCTAAAAAGGTAACTTTGGGATCGCTGAGATTCGCACTGCCACCGACAGCACCGCCGATATCCCGCGCAAGTTCCATAGAATTGACCTTTAAACTGCGCGGCTTTTTCACGACAGACACCCGAAATTCATCGGCGTGCAAACCGGCGGAACGAATATCCGCACAAAGTTCGGTGAGGTTCGATGCTTCAAAAAGGAGTTCACTGCAGCTTTTCAGATACGCGCTGCAGCGCACGTCAACACACTGTTCTGAAAACGTGATCCCGTAAATATTCGGGGCAGATCCTGTCAATGTAAGACTCTCGGCAGCGACCAATTCGCCGAGCCGTTCTGGAATTGCCGTCAGATAAAAATATGTAGGTTTTGCTCGCAACGCCATCAATCGATTTTACTCCAATACCAATCTAAATTGAGTAAAAACTTGTTCATATAACGCATTATAACACTATCAGAAAAAAAACTGCAATCAGATAACTGCGTACTGACAACTAAGTACCTCTGAAAAAGGAGTATTATGACACAGACAGAAAAAATACGGATTGGGCACAGCCCGGACTCCGATGACGCGTTTATGTTCTACGCGCTCGCGAAAGGGTTGATTCCGACTGACCCGTTTGAAATCGTTCACGTGATTGAAGATATTGAGACTTTAAACCAGCGAGCACTCGCAGCAGAACTTGAGGTCACAGCGATCTCGGTTCACGCTTACGCGTATGTCGCGAAAGATTACGCGCTCATGCCTTGCGGCGCAAGTATCGGTGATCGTTATGGACCCCTTGTCGTCTCAAAAGCACCAATTGAGAACCTTGAGGGTAAGCGAATTGCCATCCCCGGCAAAATGACAACCGCTTATCTGACGCTCAGTCTCTTCCAACCGAATTTTGAAGATGAAACCCGTCCCTTTGACAAAATATTGGACGCTGTTCAACGAGATGAGGTGGATGCCGGGCTCATTATTCACGAAGGGCAATTAACTTATGCACGCGAAGGACTTGAAAAAGTCATTGATTTGGGTGAATGGTGGTACGAGGAAACTCAACTTCCGCTGCCTCTCGGAGCCAATGTCATTCGTCGCAACCTCGGTTCCGAGAAAATACGCAAGATAACCGCACTCCTGAAGGAGAGCATTCAATATTCACTCGACCATCGCTCACGCGGATTAGAATACGCAATGACCTACGCTCGCGATATGGAGACTGCACTCGCAGACAAATTTGTCGGGATGTACGTCAATGACTATACACTCGATTATGGTGATAAAGGGAGAGCAGGGGTCCAAGAATTGCTCCGTCGTGGCAACGAGGCAGGCATAATCCCACATCGTGTTGATGCTGATTTCGTTACGCTCGAATAATCCGTTGCGTTTGTTCCGATAAACCGAGGTGCTATATTTCGCTTTGAGGTCGGGAACTATGGATACGAAACGCCGTAGATTTTTCCATTTAGAAGACGCTGAGGGTAAGAAACTCGCAAACGGGATCTTATACGATGAGGGAAACGTACAAGTATTGTGGCGAATAGACCGCGGTTATACAGCAGAACAGTATGCCTCCGTTAGCCTTGTATTAGACCTGATACCGGGGATTACCGTCTTGCGACTTGAAAATACCACCGAGCGTCAGCAGAAAACGGAAACATAGAAACGGCAGCTTGCCGGGGGCGCGCCTCAAATCGAAGGCGCAGCGTTTCTAACGGAGTCTCCGATCTCCTAATTTGATAATTTCTCCGCTTTCCTGAGCGACATACATATAGCCGAGACCGTCTAAGGCTACACCCTCTTGCTCGTTACCGGGCAAGAGATATCTACTTAAAATGGTACCTTCCCGATTCATCTCGACAAAAAGATTTGTTGTATCACTGATTAGGATCAAGATATCGTCTTGCGTGTCGTAGGCGAGTCCCGAAATGTCAATAAAATCCATTTTGTGAGCGTTAATAATAGTGCCTTCTGCTTTCCGAACTCTCGCGCTACGAAGCGGCACAACGACTTCACAGACAACTGACGGTTCATCCTTTTCTTTAAGGCTGAAGGATTGGTTTCCGACCCAAAAAGTCCCGCCTTCAGGGTGTGAGGCATCTGGCACAAAAGCGATCGCCTCGATCCCCATACCGCCTTTCTTAAGAAGTTGTTCGCCTTTAAAATCTCTGACGATTTTGAATTCTCTTTGAACCGTGAGTGTTTCTGGGTCAATTTCTATAATCGCTTCAGCACCCTCAATCGCGATATACAATAAACCTGTCGTCGGATCCACCGTGATTCCTTCGATGTCAAGTTCGTTTATCCCCTTGGCTTGGGTACGTGTTCCATCAGGCTTCATTTCATAGACGATGCCTGAATCATCTGCAATAAAGAGGCTCTTCCGAGCGGGGTGATATGTAATGCCGGAGGGCTCCGCGATGTGTTCTTTTGTAATATCGCCGATCCAATTATAAGGTAGGTCTATCGGGCGCGATTCCGCCGTCTGCTGTGTTTCAGACTGCTCCATCCGCACCAAAAAATAGACAAGGATCCCGCTGGTTCCGATGATTAAAATAAAGAGAAGCACTTTTTTGTAGGACATCAGGTTCACCATATTTTATCCTAAAGGCTTGTGTGGCACTATCTATACTTTATCATATTTGCTTGCCTGAAGCAAGTAAAAACAGAAGCATTTAATCTCATGTTGACTGTTTAGTAGAAATTATCTGCAGAAAATTTTTATGTTTTCCTTGACAAACCGTCACGACTGATGCTATTATATTTTAACTCGTAATTTCTGTATAGAGATTATGCCTCAGAACAAGGAGCAGTGTATGACGAACATGCCGAGGCTCGTCGTTGAAGTCTTTGAACACGTCAATTTTCGTGGACGGAAATTAACATTGATCGAATCGGTGCTGAACACCTCAGACATCGGGGCACAAGATATTATATCTTCGATCAAAATTTACAAAGGCCCAGGATTCAACGCGTCGCCAAACTACAAGGCTATTTTTCATGAGCATGAGAACTATAGAGGAAGACGGTTGGTCCTTGCACCTGGGTTCTATCCGAATATCCATGACATTCCGTATAACTTCGGGGACGCCATTACCGCTATCAGTTTCAGTCCATCAGCACACCCGACACCACCGGAGTACGGTGCCGTTCCGGTTATCATCGAAGTATTTCGAGATATAGACTATAGTGGGCAGCGGAGTGTCATTATGCGTGATGTCAGTTCAGTCTTCGAGATCGGCATGAATGACACAATCTCTTCGATTCGCATCCGACGCGGTCCCAGTTTCCCATTTAGTGGATGCCACGTTATCTTCTATGAACACGTCAATTTTGAAGGGCGACGGTTAAACCTTAGCCTGAACTCTCGGGAATTTCAATTAGGACTTCGGAATCTCAGGTCGCTGCCACATTCACAATCCTTTTCGGATATTATCTCTTCCATAAAGATTGTACCATTAGGTGTATTCCGGGTTTTGGTTGTCATCGGGGATAATATGACACATGAACCGGCAGTGTTGGAGTCGTTGACGACAATTGAAGGCTTGGAATTCCAATTCACAACTGTGCATGTCAATGACAATCCAGAAAATCGCGGTGACCCTAACAATGCAGTCAAACTCTCAAGTATCGCACTCTCAAACTACGACATCATCTGGTTCACGTGGAACGCTCCAGGGCATGATGGTGAATACTTCATTGAGGATGCTGATGGAGAGGTTCAGGATTTTGTCCGAAAGGGCGGAGTTGTCTGGGCTTCTGCTATGGACAATAACATCGTCGCCCCCGACGGTGTGCATAACTCTGAACCCCAGTGGAGGGGCGACTGGTTGCCAGTTAACAGACATCCCATTAAAGTCATTAATTCTAACGATGGCAACGTCCGAGTTACCGATGATGGGCAAAAAACCGGAATGTTTACCTGGCCCCACAAAGTTAATGTAGATACCTTGATAACCGATGATCACTGGGTTACTGACGATCGGAGTTACCGAAAATTGGCTGTCAGAGAGGATAACGGCGATGCTGTTAGTATACAGCTCCAATGGGGTGAGGGGTATTATGTCGCTTTTGCTGTCGATACCCGCGACCCACATCGTACCACAATAGCGAAACCTCTTATTGAGAATGCGCTCTGTTACTTAGCGAACCTTGCATGGCAGACCTCTCCACGTCAACCGCTCAAGGGGCGATATCGGACGCACCTCAGCGATGAAGAAATCTTCCGATAAAAAATATTTAGGGAACATCAAATATATACCTCCGTGCATCCAGATTATTGCCTATAGGAGAATTGAATGCGTTTCATTGCTGTTATCGTCTTTCTAATTGTTGTCGCAGTCGCAGTCGCTTGGTTCGTCTACCAAAACCTTGACGGTTTTGGACAGACCGGGGTGATGCGATGGTTGACGGGGCTTCTCATCGGCCTACTTGCTCTGTTAGCGGCTACCTGTGTCGCAATCATCCGCTACAGAATACCGAAAGCCGATGTCGCACTCGTCCGAACCGGTGGTTCAAAAGAGAAAATTAATATCAACAAAGGACTCTGGGTTAACACCATCATCCATGAGATCAAAGAGATCTCTCTCAATACCATGCGGATTGAGGCCATCCGAGAGGGGCAAGAGGCTTTAATTACTTTCGACTTTAACCGCGCTGATGTTGAAGTCGTCTTCTATCTTAAAGTTGAAGCGAATGAAGATGATGTCCTACGGGCTGCACAAGCGCTCGGCGATAAATCCATGACACCCGAGACTGTGCGAGAACTCATTGAACCTAAACTTGAAGGTGCCTTGCGAAGTGTCGCTGCCGAAAGTGAGATCCAAGAGCTCTTACAGAAACGCCAAGAATTTGCAGATAGAGTCCAAGAAGCCTGCGGTGAAGATTTACAAACACAAAACGGATTGATGCTTGAAACCGTCTCAATTATACGAGTAGACCAAACACCCGTTGCAACACTTGACGCAGAAAACCGATTTGATGCTGTCGGTATTCGCGAAATTACTGAAATTACGGCTGATCAAGAACGAGAAAAAGTGAACATTGTACAGCAGAAAGAGGTTGCTATCGTTCAGATTGAGGTCAATGCTCGGATTGAGAAACTCGCAGCGGAACAGGAGCAGGCGTGGGCAGAATCTGACCAGCAGAAAAATATTGCTATCTATGCCGCTGAACGAGAAGCGGAAACTCTCAAATTCCAATTTGAAATGGAACAGAGTGTGCAAGAGCGCGAATACGAAATGAAGCAGGAAGTTGAACGCGCACGTATCACACAAGAACAGGTCGTTCAAGAACGGGAAATTGAGATGGTACGCGATGTTGAAGTTGCTCGCGTCCAGCAGGAGCAGGTCGTCGCAGAGCGTGAAATCGAGAAAAACCTTATTGTCGAAACGCAACAGATTGCCCAGTCCAAGGTCGTCCAACTCGCTGAAATTGAGCAATTCCTCGTTGTTCAACTCCAGAAAATTGAGCAGGAACAAGCAATCGCTGTTCGAGATATAGAAAAGCAGCTCATGGTGGAGAAGGCACAGATCGCACAAGAAGAGGGTGTGTCTCTGCGAGACATTGAACGTGAACTGTTGGTACAGACGGAACGCTTCGCACAAGAACAGCAGGTCCAAGAACGTGAGATTGAGAAGAATCTCGTCGTCGAAACCGCGCAGATCGACCAATTACGACAGGTAGAACTCGCTGAAATCGCTAAGATGTTGACTGTAGAACTTGCACGGATAGGACAGGAACAGCAGGTAGAGATGCGGGAGATAGAAAAGCAGCTCATGGTAGAGAAGGCACAGATCGCACAAGAAGAGGGTGTGTCTCTGCGAGACATTGAACGTGAACTGTTGGTACAGACGGAAAGGTTTGCACAAGAGCAACAGGTTCAAGAACGTGAGATTGAGAAGAATCTCGTCGTCGAAACCGCGCAGATTGATCAGATGAGGCTCGTAGAACTTGCTGAAATCGCTAAGATGTTGTCGGTTGAGCAGTCACGTATCGGACAGGAATTGCGTGTTGCCCTAACCGATGAAGATCGAAAGATCGATGTCGCTAGTAAACAACAGGTTACCGCACTTGCCGAGAAAGAGAAATTAGTTGCGGAAGCCGAACGTATGGGTGCAGAAGTGAATGTGACTGCCACCGAGCAGGTCATGGAAGCGGAGTGGCAGCGTGAAGTCGCAGTCATCAGTGCCGAAGCACAGGCACAACCGATTGAACGACTCGCTGACGCAATCCTTGCTGAAGCCCGCGCCAAAGCACAAGGTGAGATGGCAGAATACGAAGCACGAAATGTTGCTGAACAACGTGTCCTTGTCCAAGAGGCGATCTTAGAACTTATTAATGATGCAGATGATATTATTGAACAACTTATGAAACCGGTTGAGAAGATTGATAGCATCAGGATTCTGGATATGGGCAACAACGACGGACAAGGGGGTATCAACCGCAGCAGCATGGGCAGACTCGCGAACGCGCTGCTTGATACGGGCGCTATTTCTCCCATGCTTAAGGAACTTTTCAACTTCGCCGATGTAGATGCCCAACAAGTTACAGACAAGATCGCGGAATACTTGGCGGATCTCGTCAATCGACCGAGTTAATCTGCTTGATGTGCCAACCGTGTGAATTGTATATGGTTTTTTAACGCTCGGCTCTTTGTAGGAGAAAACATGCGACGTGAGAGACGGCAAACATCAGTAAGACGGCGCACAAGCCAACGTTGTCGGACCTGTCGTTCTAATAACGGCAAACGTATCTGTCCAGCACTCAGTGGTATATTAATCTGCCCGGAATGCTGTAGGGCGAAGCGCGCTAAGATACCTGGCTGTGATGCCAAATGTCGCTATTATGCCCCGCTCGTTGTGTCAAGCAGAACCCGTAGAAAATCATCATCAGATTTTCCGATCCATCGATGTTTAATCAGTCGTTCTAAAGATGCAGGGATGCTGATTGTGGTCGGCACTCGAAAACGTCCGGACGGCAACCTGAAAGCGATGTTTCTCTTACTTGATATGTGGAAAAAAGGCATCCGCGACTGTTTCTTTGACGCGAACCTTTCGGAAAAAGAATTTGAGCAAGTTTCACAAAGAATAGCGAAGAGCTATAACCTCAGTGAGCCTGTTGAACTGCACGACCCTAATGAACCTGAAGAAGTTGTTCGGATCCCCAAAGATACACTTGTGATTGAAGCCGATAATGCCATTCATCTTGATAGAGGCGTGAATATTATTGATCATGAAGAGGCTTCTCGCGGGAAAGCTGTTGAGGGTGTAAGAGGCGCGCGTGCCATACACGAAATTTACATCCCTAAAACGGGAAGATGGTATCTCTGGGCTCGCGTCTTCTTTGAAAGAGGGAAAGATTCTTATTGGATCGGCGTCGATGACGCAGCCCCACACCCTTGGGATCGCGAAGGCGGCCCCGGAGCAATAAAGATCTGGTCGGAACCTAATGATACGACTAAGTGGGGACGTTGGCTCTGGGATACCGCACCAAGCGATAGAGAAGGCAACAAACCGGGGAATCATCCCGCTTTTTTCCACATCAAACGAACTGGCTACTACCGGATCTGGTCTAAAGCAAGAGAATCCGGCTCACGCTTAGATCAGGTACTCCTCACTCGCGCTCGTGATTTCAACGTACAAACTGAGACAGAGGGGAAACCACTGCCACTTAGATATTCACCACATCTTTATGAACCCGCCTCAGTTAACGAATGCCGAAAACTGATCCGACACGCCACTCAGATTGCCACAGTCGTTGAAACTGAAATACCCTGGGAATTCAAATATTGGATACAAGATATGTGGGGTGATATTACCAAGTTTCCCGAAACGGAAGGCTCACTCTACAAATGTCCTAAATGCGCGGCAGACCTGCCTCAGCAAGCAGTTGATCTCATTATACAACATGCGCAATCCGATGATATTCAGTTCTATATTTTATGTAGGAAGTGCGGCGGTGAATTTGATTAAACGTCTTTCAAGTCTGGGGGGTCTCCCTCGTTTGATACAGCGAAAAACCGGACAGGCATTAACGATTGGACTCTTCGGTTTCCTTCTTTTTTCGACCTTATGTGTTGCTGCGCCTCCAAATCCATCTCTCTTTTTTAATCAAGATCCCACCACCGGTGAATTCGTACCTAAAGCCCCTCAGAGTAAAGCTGAATTTCTTGAGGCACTCGACGGTTGCTGCCTCGTCAGAGAACAAGGGGTCTTGCAGTCAGACGGTATCGAATATGTCCTCGCCCTGAAAATAGATTTCTCTGACATGCCTGGACGGCGTGAAGGGGCGGCATTTGACAAATATCTATTCGCAACAGAAGGTGTCTCCCTGAAAACCTATTATCTCGAAAATTCCTATGGACAGATGGATATCCAACCCGGTCCAATGGGCGGCGTTGTCCCTGCCGGAAATCAGTGGTTCCGCGCGAAGAAGCCGATGACATATTACGGCGAAGGCGTGAGAATCTTGGAACGCTATCGCGAACTGGTTCGTGAGGCGTGTGAGGCAGCGGATGCAACTGTTGATTTCTCGCAATATGACCGAGATAAAGACGGGGTCGTAGACCATATTTTTCTTATCCATGCCGGCAACGACCAAGCATCTACAGGAATCATCGATTACGACATCCAATCTCTACTCATTCCAGGTGTCAACGCTATTTACGATGCTGTTCGCGTTGATACCGCCGCAGTTGTCGCTGAAGAACCCGATTTTGAGCATCCACACCTCGGTATCTATTTCCACGAATTCTTTCACGATTTCGGGGCACCCGATATTTACGGCTTTTTTAGAGGACCGCACGACCATAAGTGGGGACTTATGGGGGCTTTCGGACCTTATCAAGGACCCATGGAATTTGGTATCGGAAATGGGTTGGAACCGAGCCATATTATGGGGTATCTTAAGTGGGATTTTGACGCAAGACCTCAAAACGGGCGTCTCGGTTGGATTCAACCTGTCCAGATAACACAAAACCAAGAAATCGATGTTCCCAGTTTTCAACTCGGTCCCAAAGACAATATACTTTTCAAAATTGATGTTCATCCTTCAAGGAAACTGGCTAACGGGGAAACAACAGAATTTTTCCTTATTGAAAACCGAAACAAAACGTCCGGTGCGACCTTTGATACCTATTTACCGGAATCCGGTATCCTGATTTGGCACATTGATGAAACGAATCCGTATCCGATCGGCACTTATGATGCCTCACATCAAGTTTGGCTTGAGGACCCAACGGATCCCGAACATCTTGGCATTTATCAGCGAGAAGATGCTGACTTTATAGATGTGTTTATGATAACCGACGGTGCTGCGTATTCTTTAGATGATGGACACACCGCCTTTACGCCCGGCACGCTACCGAATAGCAACGCAAATGATGGCACCGTTACAGGCATCTCAATTACGAACATCGGCGCGGAAGGTCTAACGATCCCGATTCTTGTATCCTTCGGTGATACTTATGAACCGAATGATACGATTCTGACAGCGTTTCCTATACAATACGGTGAAACCTACGAGTCTTTCATTTTCGACTCGACGGATGTTCGCGATGTTTACGAATTAGAAGTCGTACACGGTATTACTATTTTGGCAACATTGGCTGACATCCCGCCAGAACAAAATTATCGGCTCTCTCTTCATGGAGCAGCCGGGGAAACTTATGCAACTGGCGAAAACGCGACAGAGATCGCTGGATTGAAACTTATTTTTCAACCCAATACAACTGAAACACTCTATCTTGTTGTAAAATCGGAAAGTGGGTTCAGCAGTGTTGACTCTTACCGGTTGCGCGTAGAGCAACTTCAGTCTGTGGAATTTGTACTTGAGGAGACGCGAGTGTATCCGAATCCACTACGCTTCTCAGATGGAACTATGACGTTTGCCTATCGACTCTCTGCCTCCCAAATCGCAGATAACGTTAACCTTGAAATATTCACACCAGCAGGCGTACTTGTCTATACGGACACACATCAAAACGTCCTTTCGCAAGGAAAATTCGAGTGGCATGGCACAAATCTTAGCGATGCACCAGTCGCATCTGGGATCTATATCTATCGCATCTCCGCGAAGCAGTCCGGACACCTCGTTCAGGAAATAGGTAGATTGGCTATTTTAAAATAAAGATTATAGATTTCTTCCAACATATTTCTTGACTAAAAATTGGAGTTATGCTAATTTTATAGAATAGAGAACAGTTGTAGGCGCGCAAATTGGATTCGATATCGGCGTTCTCAAAATCAGTTATAGCGTTAGCACGCTGCTCCGTTGAGTAGCCCGGAATGCAAATCGAAAACGAAATTCCATTTGTAGAATGGTAACCAAGGAGGCAATATTATCAATGAAATGGTTGAATAAATTCACAGCACTCAATTTTGTCTTGTTATTTGCACTCGCTGTCTATGTCGTAGGTTGCGGTACCTCACTCAGTAATATGTCACCGATTCAACCTATAAGTAATATAGCGAACGCGAAGATGGAACAGACTGACAAACCGGAAGAGAATATAATTGTCCCAGCACTACCGGCTGAGACACTCGCTCAGCCGGTGCTCGACAAACACAGTATGGATCCTGTCGGATTCCGGATCGGAAAAGCACGCGATGCCAATATGGAAGAACTGACTTATATCTTCGCGTTCAATGAATACGCGCACGCTAATGACAAGTGGGGTGAATTTCTTAACGATTGGGCAGATGCCCAAACCCAGATTGAAATAGGAACCGGTGAAGATCGAAAAATGGTCGATGTCATCATGATGTCCGATTACCCACAGTTATTTGACGTACCGTCAAGACAACCGATTTTGACAAAGACAAAAGATGGGATCACCGTTTCTATCGCTTATTGGAGACGACCAGACTTAGACCGCAAGTACAACCGCGGGAACGCATTCTCTCCATTCTATGAAACCGAAGCACTTCACCAAGGGGACAAAACAGATGTATTTTACGTGAAGATTACCAATAATCGGAGCGAAAATATCATTTTTAATGTCAAAGACTGTGCGATCATTGACCAAGGTGATAACATCTATGGCGGGTTGGATTACGATGATTTAGAAGAGCGCTTTACCTATATGGCACGTGCCACAGGACTTTATGTTAAAAATGGACTGGAAGTCGCACGCCGAATCTTGATCGAAAAGCGGATGCCTATTGTTGAACAACAGGTCGGCACACGTCGGACAGGGATTCCACCGGGCGAAAGCATGGAAGGGTTCTTACCATTTGTACAAATTAAGTTGAATGCTGTGGAATTACAGGTCGTCCTGCCTGTCGAAAAGGCACCGCCGCCGGGGGCCGCACAACGCTATCAAACGATAGAATTTGTGTTCCCGTTCACACACGATAGAGGGATTCGCATCGCGCAACCTTCGCCGAAGCGCTATTAAATCGATGTGTATGCTTACTCAGATGCGCTGACAGTCATCAAGAATCTTGTCCAATTTTCGTTAGATGCTCGCTGTGGACACACGCGAGCATCTTTTTTATTTTTCTACAATCTCGCAGTCCGGCAGTGATCGCAGGAACGCCTTCCCATAACTACGGGTTTTGATCCGCGGATCAAGAATCACGACAATCCCCTTGTCGTTCTTTGTGCGGATGAGCCGTCCGAACCCCTGCTTAAGTCGAAGTATTGCTTCCGGTAAACTAAACTCCGAAAACTCATCGCCGCCGCTCTCCTTAATCTGTTTCACGCGCGCCTCCATCACCGGGTGTGTCGGTACCTCAAACGGGAGTCGTGTTATGATAACATTACTCAACGCCTCGCCGCGTACATCAACACCTTCCCAGAAACTGGCAGTCCCAAATAAGACCGAGTCGGTATCCTCACGAAACGCTTCAAGCATGTCTGTCCGTGAGAGGTCACCGCCTTGTTTGAAAGAAGTAATCCCTATCTCTTCTAAATCGGGTGCGACAGCGTCATAGACTTCGTCCATCATCCTGTAACTCGTAAATAAAACAAACGCTTTACCGTGTGTCAGTTTAAGATAATGTCCAATTTTATCAATCACTGAAGCCGTGAATTTATGACTCTTCGGATCCGGCATATCTTTCGGAATGTGGAGCTGGACCTGTTTTTTAAAGTTGAACGGTGAGTGGGCAAGGAGTTCGCGACACCCATCTATCCCGATCCGAGCTTTGAAGTAAGCAAAATTGCGATTTGTGGAGAGTGTAGCACTCGTCATGACGACGCTATTTTTCTCCATAAATAGCTGCTCCTGCAGCATCTGGTTTACGTTTGCCGGGGTCGCGTTTAGTACAACACGAGGCGAATAATTTCGTGTCGATACTTCTATCCAATACACGTAATTGGGATCGTTTTGCCGAATGAGCATATCCAATTCGTCCCGAAGGCGTTCGCAGTGACGTTGATGTGCGATAATTTCCTGTTCTTCGTCTTCTGTTGTCGCCTCGTCATGAAGGACTTTCAGCGTTTTCTCAATTTCCGCGAGCGGAGCGTCCAAGACATTTTCAACAAAATTAGGCTTGTGAATCCGGTGTGTGACAGTGGTGCCGTGTTTGTCTTCGTCGAGTTCTTTTATCTCTTCAACAATGCTGTTGAACAACTTATTTGTCTGTTCGCGTGCTTCTACGGTCTGATCTTTAAGTTGTGGCGAATTGAAATGTTTCGCCAACCCATCGTCGTTCCGATCATTATAGAGAGAGTCGAGTAGCCATTTAACGCGAGTGTTATTGAAGTTGATACTCGCATGGCTGGTTGCTGTCGCTTCCAGATGATGTGCTTCATCAATGATGAGGTAGTCGTAATCAGGTAGGATACCGGCAGCCGATTCGCTGGCTTTGCGGATTGCAAGATCGCTGAAGAGCAGATGATGGTTAACAATGAGCAGATCCGCGTTGTGCATCTCACGTCGGACTTTGAAATAGAAGCAGGTGTCGTAGGTCTCGCAGCTTCGACCGAGGCAATTGTCCCTGTCAGATGCAACCTTATCCCACACCTGCGCGTAAGGCTGTAACGGCAGGTCTGCTCTACTGCCGTCTACGCTCTGGTCTGCCCATTCTTGAATGGCAGCGACCTGTTCGACCTCTTCGTAAGTGTCAAACAGTCCACGTTCATAGTTGAGGAGATTTTTGAGTCGTCGCCGTGAAAGGTAGTTGCGCCGTCCTTTCGCGAGCAGGATATTGAAATCGCGCGGGAGAACGCGCTGTAGGAACGGGATGTCTTTTGTGACGAGCTGTTCCTGTAGGCTGATGGTATTTGTAGAAATGACAACCTTTTGTTCAGATCTAAGCGCGTGAGAAATCGCCGGAATCAGATAAGCGAAACTTTTACCCACGCCTGTTCCGGCTTCAACAATTAAATGTTCAGAGGAGGTTAGTGCTCGAGATACCTCATGTGCCATGTGTAATTGCTCTTCGCGGAACTCGTACCCATCAAGATGTTGCGCGAGGAGTCCACCTGTACTAAAGATTTCTCTGAGCGTCACGGGGGTCGATGTTTCCATATATTTGTATCTCACGGAGCAGCATTTCGCATAGGGTGGTAAAATCGGTCGCGTGAAAAAACCTGCTTCGGCTCCTATGTCTCTTTTGATCGATTCCTAACGTTTTAACGGCACGGTTATCTTTTCTGTACCGTGCATGCTCTTGATATCGAGGATAATTTCGTTAAGTTCTCGCTCTTTTTGGAGAAAGGCTTCCAATTCTTGTGTACTAGTGATACTTTGCCCATTGATAGCAGTAATAAGTGTGCCTCTCGGAATCCGGTTATTGACTTGAACCGCATCAAGCACGATAACGCCACGATCGTTCTCAGTCAGATAGGTGTACCTTTCAGCGTCGCCTTTTTCTAACTTCCGAACCCTTATGCCGAGTGCATCCAACGCCACAGAGTCGGTTTCAATGGGTCTTCCAGCTTGCAGTGCTGGCATTTCCGCTACGGTTACATCAAATATCCGTTCATGTCCATTCCGGAGTACCGTAATTTTCGATTTACCACCGACTTGTGAGTCTGCAATCCACATTTTGAATTCATTGATGTCTCTGATTTTTTGTCCGTTGTATGCAACGATGACATCACCGCGCTGGAGACCGCCGAGATATGCTGGCATATCTTTAACAACACTGCGTATCCTTATCCCTTCTGATACCTCTCTCATGCTAATTCCAAGGAACCCTCGGATGATACGTCCATTTGCAATCAGCTGCGTCCCGATCTTTTCCACCAGATTGCTTGAGATAGCAAAGCCAGCACCAGCTCTAACCGCACTTGTAGCAGGTGTATTGTCTGGACGACGGATTAATGAGTTGATCCCGATAACTTCACCGTGGATATTCAGTAACGGACCTCCACTGTTTCCGACGTTGATCCATGCATCCGTCTGGATGAAATCCTGATACCGCACAATACCACGGTCAGGGAGTAATGAACGTCCTTTGCCACTCACGGTACCGATCGTTACTGTGTGATTCAATTGAAATGGATTGCCGATAGCGATAGCAAACTGTCCGACCTGTACGGTTTCTGAGTTTGCCAATGGAAGTACTGGAAGTTTTTCGGGCGCGTCGATTTTTAAAACCGCAACATCCGTATTTGGGTCTGTTCCGACTAATTTTGCTTCAAATATGCTTTCATCAATCAGTCGCACGTTAATTTGTACTGAATTTCGGATGACATGTTCATTTGTGAGGATGTACCCATCCTCCCGAAAGATGAACCCTGACCCCTCTTGTCTACGAGATTGAGGTTCTTCTGTTCGGCGGTCTGAAATTATACCGACAATCGCAGGTGTACTGCGTTTCGCGACATTTACAAAAGCGTTTTCGATCGAACCCAACAGTTCAACATCTGTCGGTTGCTGTGCTATCCCTCCACATGATGTAAGAATGCTTACACCAACGAAAAGGAGGAGCAGACTCGGGCAGACAAAAATACTTTTTTTCATTATATCTCCCTTTAGGATGGATATTTCCTTCTGAATATCAGCTATTTTCCAAGTTTCTATAGTCTATCTCTGTATAGTATATTTTAACATAATTTTAAAAGCATGTCAAAGCATTTTCGATCATGTTATGGCTCTATTTTCTTGAGGACAGTCCGCGCGTTTCATCGCTTAAACTGCTGAAGGTGGTTTCTGCCCGACAGGAATGACGTAGCTCCGAATCTTCACGTCATCTATCTCTTTTGTTTCTGCTTGAGCTTCTGGATGCTGACGGTGATTGAAAACGACATAGTATTGCTCAGGGCTCCCGCGCCCGTATGTTCCGAAACGTCGCATGTTTTTTTCTTTGGCGTTCGTATTTTCTCTTATTTATTCTACTACATCGCGGTCTAAAAGTCTATATCAATTTTCTGTTCACCCCTAAAAACTTGCCTTTTGATTGCGCGTATGATACCCTAACCTTTTATAGGCAATTCCAACCTTCACCGCAAAATCGCCAACTTCTCCAGATAAGTATACGTCTCACCCTTTGAAACAACCGAAATATGACACATATAGACTCCCGGCGAGACAGCCAAGCCGTAAGATGTCTGCTGATTCCACCACGTGCGCCAGAGCCTTTGATTTAGCCGATCCGCGACCCCTTCAATCCGCTTGATCAAGTTCGCATTTGCGTCATAGATGTCTATCCGCATTTCGGTTATATCCGCATTTGCCTCAACGCGGAATTCAGTCAATCCGTCTGAGTGTGCCGGGTTCGGAAACACCACCACATCCCGCCACGCGAATGCTTGCGTCAAGATAGTGGACTTGACGACCGAAACTGCACCAAGTGGATACCGCGCGACGACGTTAAGAACATTCTCCCCCGGCTTCAACGGTACATGTGCCGTATAGGTCTGGGTATCTCGATCCATAACCGCCTCTGTTTGGCTCGGATGAACGATGATGTCAATCGGAAAATCCGATTGGAATGTTCCTGTAATTTCTAATTTACTCTCTTCGGTAGTTGAAGGGAGTTCTAATGTCACTTGTGGTACTTGCCGCATGGGATGAAACATGTCAGTGAGGAGACTGTCTACCGTAACCAACACCAGCTGCGTCACTTTTCTCACCAAACGGAAGTTCACCTTATCCACAGTATCGGCAGCCGTATGATAGAAAGGGTTAGCATCGTAACCTTGGGAGGCACGCCACGGCGTTGAACTCTCGGTGAGTGTTACGGCGTTATAACCACCATCCCAGAACGGTTTATGGGAAGAGATATCCACGAATTCGTCTTGCGATCGACGAATCTTTAAACCGATATCGTACCATGTGTTCCCAATAATGAGTGCGCGGCTTATCCATGACGAATCGTTGTTCGTAACGATTTCAACGAGATCGCTTTTCCAGTTGAAACCGAACATATCCAAGTTAAAAACAGCAACGATTTTCTCGCGGGATAAGCCGGTGTCGGTATCACCGTTTATCTTAAGCGCGGACGCGTTCCGAACATACTGCCGACTGCCGAGAAAACCGAGTTCCTCACCCCCTAAGGCAACAAACCGTAACTCGTGATCGTATTCATAGCGACTTAAGAGAGACGCTATTTCCAGCATTGCAGCGACACCTGTTCCGTTATTATTTGCCCCCGGTGCCATTGATGACAGCGGGTTCCAATTCGGATCACGAGTTGCCTGTGTGTCGTAATGCGCACAAATAATAAAAATACGCTTACTCGCCGAATTCGACCGCGGCGGTAGGGTGGCAACGACGTTTCTTATCCCTCCGAAGACCTGTTCGCTTACCTGTAGTCGCGGGGAACGACGAAATTGACTCGTGATGTAGCGGACAGCATTCTCTGTCGCCTCGCGATGATGTGCACTACGGGTCCGAAGTGCTTGGAGACTGAGACCCGCCACGACGTTCTCTTGTAATGCGACGACTCGCGCTTCGAGTGTATCCGATTGCACCAGCGTGAGAAGCGAATCACCGCGCTGCGAGACATGACTGCTTTCTTGTGCCATAACAGATAACGGGAGACATAAGAAAGCAAGAAGAACCGTATGTTTTTTGACATTAGCTCGAAAGAGGTGTTTTAATTCTCTTGACATAAGCACGAAAATCTTGTATCCTATTTTAAAAGAGTTTACGCAGCCCGATTGCAGGCGGGGTTTGTATTCTCGCCTTCTATAGAGTCTCGTTAATTGTAGGTATCACTATAACAAATTCTGTTATCATTGTAAATAGTGATTGTGCGCATTTCCTGAAACCAACGTTTAATAAGCCACGCACAGGACGACGGAAGTAGACAAGAAAATGCCAGCAAATTTACCACCAACCTATTACAAACTCAAGCACGAACATGAAGCCGCTAAGACAGACGCGGAACGATTGCGAATCTTAGAGGAGATGCTACGCATCATCCCGAAGCACAAGGGTTCAGAAAAGGTGGTTTCGGATCTGCGCCGCCGTATCGCTGCACATAAAAGAGCACCAACAGAGAAAGCAAAAGGGTCCGGTAAAAGAAGTTATAGCGAGCATATCCCAAAACAGGGAGCCGGTCAGATTGTCCTCTTTGGACCGCCGAATGGTGGAAAATCTCAGATACTCGCAAAATTTACGAACGCCAACGCCGAGGTCTCAGCAACACCTTACACGACCACAACACCTATGGTCGGAATGCTCCGTTATGAGAACATCCAATTCCAACTCATTGATACACCGTCTATTATGCCGGACTATGTTTTGCCGACTGTAATGACGCTTATCCGAAATGCCGATCTTGTACTTCCTGTCATCAGTCTCGCCAGCGATAATTTATTAGACGATCTGGACACAGTGATGCAACTCCTTAACGAAGTAGACGATGGTATATCGGAAGATGAATATCTTATTGTAGCGAACCAACTCGATGCTGTTGGTGCAGACGAGAGATTGGAAATCCTGAAAGAATTTTATGGAGAGACGTTACAAATCTATCCGATCTCCACTGAGACTGAAGATGGTAAAGAGGCTTTACTGCAAGGACTCTACAAGGCATTGGAAATCTTGCGGGTTTATCCGAAAGCACCCGGTAAAGCAATAGAACGCGACGATCCAATCGTCCTACCTGTTGGTTCGACTGTCCTTGATGCCGCTATCGGTTTACATAAGGATTTTGAAGAGTTCAAGTTCGCACGGATATGGGGACCCCAATGGCACGATGGACAGTCTGTCAGTCGCAATGATGTTGTTTACGATGGGGATGTCGTTGAGTTTCATTTGTAACTATTTAAGCAGTCATCCTTGCAGGCGAGGTTTAAACCTCGCATCTGATAATAGTGATTTATAACAGGATCGCGTAGGTCCTGATGAAAGAGGAACGGATAAATGTTGAGAAGGAAAAGGAACTCCCCATATTTCATATTTTCATTCCTTATCCATTTCCCACTGTTATTGGTGATATGGTTGTTGGTCCCTAATGAGACACTATTACCATCGTTTCAGGAAAAAATAGAAACTTGGATAACAGTGGTTAAACCGTTGCCACCTCCCGCTAAACCACCCGTTTTTGTGGAACCTACCCCGCCTATCGTGCCTGCTGAACCTGAAATCGTTGAAGAATCAAAACCGCCGATGCCACCAAAACCGAAAGCCGGTTTGAATGCAACTTGGCAGATAGTAGATCAGGAGACACCAATAGTAGCCTCCAGACCGAAAACGCACAGACAAGAAAACACTAATCCAACACCGAAAACCGGAGATGGCGTATCACAGTTGCGTACGACCGTTGGAAAACCTGTAGATTATAATGTTGAGAACCGTTTGAGAACGCATTCGATGACACAACAGGTAGCCGTACCTTCAAAGTCATCAAAAGCAGACTATGTAGCACCACAGGGAGAAACGAGACAGATCGCTTTAGGGTCAGACGCGAGTTTGAACAATTCCGATGCCTCGCCAGCAGTTGATGCGCCGGGTATTCACTACGGAAGTAAGCGCGGTGATGCCCTCCGAGCAACAAGCATGGGCAATTCTTGGGGCGGCGGAAGCACCTCCGGTGGCGGTGGTGTTGGCGGCGTTTTTGTCTACATGATGAAGGACATCGCGAATACACTCGCAGAAGCCACTACAGCGAAGAAAGTTGATATTATCTTCGTGCTTGACGAAACCGCAAGCATGGTTGATAATATCCGTGGTATCCGTGCTTATGTCGATTTTCTCTTTGAAACTATGGAACGAGAGGGACGTGATGTAACTTTCGGGTTAGTGACATTCAGAGATAAAACAAAAAAGTATGGACGCACGGACGACCTCGGAACCTTTAAAAACTGGCTCTTCAAAATCGGTGTTGATGGCGGCGGTGACATCGCTGAAGCCGGATTAGATGGACTCATGACCGCAGTCCAGGAGACTAAATTCCGCAGAGGCGCGCAACGCTTCATTGTGCTCGCAAGCGACGGCGCATTCCATGATGCTGATTACGACGGCAGGTCCCCCTATAGCCTTGACGAGGTGATTGAAACATTACAAAAAGAACGCGTGCGTGTCGATGTCATCGGTATAGATTATCTGCCGATCCGACAAATTGCCTTAGCAACCGGCGGAACGTGGCGTGCAATCCCCGGTAGGGGATACCTCGAATATATACCGCCATTAACATTGACTGTGAAACTTTTCTCGAAGTTAGGGACACTCAGATTGGCAGACGGACGTGTTGATGATAAAATTACCGTCTACATTAATAATCCGCCGCGGCCGAAGCAACTCACCTTAACATGGAAGGTACTCAACCCTTTAGGAGAGAGATGCTACGGACCCTTTAAAGAGACAAAGACGATCCCTGATGACGGTTCAACGCACGTAAAATTAACGCCTGTCATTAATACCGAAATCTTTCAGGGAATGCAGGGCGATTATACAATTATCTATCGCCTTGAAAATGAGCACGGACATCGGAGTATATTACGCCGTACGTTGACGTTCTAATCCACACAGAGATTTATGGAAGGTCGGTCCCCACGATGAAAGATCTGATTTTTGAACAGTGCCGCTATCATTTTAACGATATTATCGCGATCCGTCGTGATATTCATCAGTACCCTGAATTGGGATTTGATGTGCATCGCACAGCAGGTATCGCTGCTGACGCACTTCAAGCACTCAATATCCCTGTCAAAACCGGTATCGGTAGGACAGGCGTTGTCGGCGATTTAGAGGTTCCCGGCGCATCGAAACGTATTGCATTGCGAGCGGATATGGACGCACTCCCGATTCAGGAGATGACGGATGTACCGTACAAATCAAAGATTGACGGTAAAGCACATCTCTGCGGACACGATGCACACACCGCTATGCTGATTGGAACAGCGCGGATCCTTTCGGAACTCCGAAGCAACCTTAAAACGCATGTCCGGTTTATTTTTCAACCGAGCGAAGAAGCAGCACCGGGTGGCGCACCAGCGATGATAGGAGACGGCGCGTTGGAAGATGTAGACGAAATATATGGGATACATGTCTTTCCGCTGTATGCTGTTGGTGAATACGCCACTTGCACGGGGCCGATGCTCGCGCAATCGGATACTTTTCAGATTACACTCACCGGCAGAGGCGGACACGCTGCCTTCCCGCATCTTACTGTTGATCCAATCGTTATCGGCGCACAATTTGTAACGACACTGCAGTCGATTATTTCCAGAAATGTGGATCCTTTAGATTCAGCCGTCGTCAGTGTCACACAGTTACACGGTGGAGATGCTAATTTGCAGGAAGGACTCTCCGGTGCAGCACTCAACGTTATCCCGCCGAATGTCTTGATCGGTGGCACAGTGCGTACGCTCCAAAAATCCGTTCAGGAACGGGTACGAGAGCAGATTGAACGTCTCATCGCCGGATTTGCGAATGCCAACGATGCAACGTATACGTTTGACTATCAAGACGGCTATCCGGTGACATATAACCATGAACCGTGTGTTAAAACTGCATTATCTGCAGCAGGAAAACTTGTTGAAGAAGACAACCTCATATTTCCGGTGCCACCAGTGCTCGGCGGCGAGGACTTCGGCTACTATTCACAAGAAATTCCCGCCTGCTTTGTGATGGTAGGTGCAGGGAACGAGGAAAAAGGGATTGTGAACATGTGTCATCACCCGCAATTTGACATCGATGAAACCTGCATGATTTACGGCATGGCGTTGTTCGTCAGCCTTGTGACACTTTAAAACAGTTATTTTGTTTCGTATTGTTACACTATTACCTATCGGACTTGAAAAGAGACAATTCTATGCCAACGCTTATTTCACGACGACATCACAGAAGAACGCAACCCACAAAGCACCGACGCGTCGTCTTTCTCTCGATTTTATCTCTATTCCTTCTGACTACAGTCACGCATTATGTTTTCGCACAGGTTCAACCCAACTCGACGACATCGGCAGCACTTAAGTTATTGGAACGTATTGACGCAGCACATGATTACTACCATGAACAGCGGTATACCGAAGCAATTAAGGCATACCAAGCGTTGCTTGAAGATCGGGTAGCCAACAGCGACGGTTCACACACACCGCTGCGCCAGGACCAAAAGGATTCGATCCGCTTGATGATGGGTCAGAGTTATGCCAAAATCGGTGAGGATGCGGCAGCACAACGCGTTTTCAGAGAAATTGTAAACGAAAATCCGAACGGTTCTTATGCGACACGCGCGGTACATCGGTTAGTGAATCTGTATTGGGTACGTTACCAGTTTCAGGAAGCAATTAGGGAGTGCAAGCAGCTCCTCAACCAGCACCCAGACACCACTGTCGCTTCGACAGCTGCTTATCTCGTCGGGCAGTATCAAGAAGCAGAAGGCAATCCTGAAGAGGCGATGAAGAGTTACAAGTATTTTCTTGACAATTTCCCAGCCTCACCGTATCAAACGACCGCAGTTAATAGGCTCATTCAACTCTACATCACGAATCGCCGCTATGTCGAGGCTGAGGATATGATTCAAACGCGGATACAACAGTATCCCGATGACATAAACTTGCTGGAGCAATTGGCAGAACTTTATCAGCAACAGGATGACTATCCGAAAGCACTCGAACTTTACCAAAAAGCGATTAAACAGAACCCAGAGAATACAAACCTGCGTAAGAAGTTAGGCGCGCTCTATGCTGAGATGGGTCAAACCGATCAAGCCGTCTCCGAATGGGAGAAATTGGTAACTGGACCATCCAATCGGCCCGACCAACATCAGCAACTCGGGGCAATCTATCTCTCACATAAGATGTATCCAGAAGCGATTGCTGCGTATCGGCAAGCGATTCGGCTTAATCCTCAGAGTAGTTACCTCTATACACAATTGGCATCGGCATACAAAATTCAGGGAAAAATTGAGGACGCTGCTGCCGTATACATTGATGCTTTACTACGCATCGGACTTGATCGGAACACGCGGGAAACGATCTGGAGCGCGATGCTCGATATTTATGAAGGCGCGCAACACCAACCGCTGCAAGAGAAACTCATCGCTGAACTCGAAAAACGTCGTCCACAACCTCGGCATGATCCCAACGCCGTTATGACTTTAGGCGAACTCTATTTTTATGGAGGTAAAGCAACACAAGCCCTCGAAACTTTTACGCAGCTCCGCCAATATTACCCCTCGCATACGGACCTAACCCTTGAGAAATACGCACATGTGTTGGCACGGAACGAGAACCTACAAGTGTCCGCGAATTTCTATAAAGCCTTAATAACAGGTTCAACAGATGGGCGGCGCGTTAGGAACATCCGAACCAAACTCGCTGAACTTTATAAAAAGATGGAACACTGGGACGCAGCGGTTGCACTCTTGAAAGAACAGATTGAGACAGGTGAGGCATCCGTCAATGACATGTTGTTGCTTGGACGCTTACAGTTGCATGGACTCCGTAATCCAAAAGCAGCGCAGATGACTCTCGAACCCTTGCTCGCCCAGCGCTTGGTTAACAGTCAATTATCAGCGGCGCAATTAGTTTTAGGCGAATGCCATGTGCTACTAAAACGCTACACGCTCGCGAGAGAAGTCCTTGAGCCAATTGCCAACCGGAGCGGCAGCTCCCGGGCAACCGCTCGAAAACTCATCGGCGACTCCTATTTCTTTGCCTCAGACTTTGAACAAGCCATCAACGAATACAAACTTGTGATCCAAATCTCAAAATCCGACCAACTCACGAATGACGCGCTTGAACGGATTGTCCTCATCCAGAATCATCCAGATTATTTCAAGGTTCCGCTTACCGACTACGCCACCGCTGTCCAACACTATCTAAGAGGCGAAACAGAGGCGGCATTGCAACAGTGCCAACGCGTACTTGATGTCTATCCGCAAGCAGTTATCGTAGATGAAGTCTGGCTACTTACGGGTAATATCTATCGCAGAGAAGCGAGATATGACGAGGCAATCAAGGCATACCGGCAGGTAGTCGCTAAGGAGAGTCCGATTGCTACGAAAGCACTGGTAAACATCGCCGAAGTTTATCGACAAAAATCTGACCTCGCAAATGCCGCCGCTACCTACACGACGCTTATCGTGGATTACCCTGAAAATGTGATTGTTGTCCACGCGCGGCAGCAACTTGACGAAATTACGAAACTTCAGCAAAAGAGATAGCACACGGTTCGTAGTTTTCAGTTAAGATGACCCTTGTAACTGAAAACTACTGACAACTGAAAGATTCTTTTCGGAGAAAAAATCGTACTGATAACTACAGGACTTACGCAATTTTGACTGTTGCCCGTTCTGTGAGATGAAAATTTCCGTAAAACATAGTGTTCTCCTGACACAATCTGGAAGATTGTGGTACAAAAGAGCATCATGCGTAAGTCCTAAACTATTAAAAAGGAGTCAGCAGAATGCCCCATCCTGCTCACAATTTGTTTGATACGCACCGGACCCTTAAAGGCGAAGGGTTTGCGTGTAACTACTATTCACTGCCTGCCTTAACCGAAGCTGGCATCGGGTCTATTAAAACGTTGCCTGTCAGCCTTCGCATTTTACTCGAATCGCTACTGCGAAATTACGACGGACATCAAATCACAGAAGACGATATTGTGAATTTGGCGAATTGGAACGCAGATTCCCCGAAAGCCGCTGAGATCCCATTCAAACCCGCACGTGTGGTCGCGCAAGATTTCACAGGTGTCCCACTCGTTGTTGATATTGCGGCGATGCGCTCCGCTGTCGCTGAACTCGGTGGCGACGCAAGCATGATAGAACCGCTTGTCCCCGTTGACTTGGTCATTGATCACTCTATTCAAGTCGATGCTTACGGTTCGGAGAACGCATTTCAATTTAACACCCAGCGCGAGTTTGAACGCAACAAAGAACGTTATGAATTTCTGAAATGGGGACAACAGGCATTTGAAAAATTCAACATCATTCCGCCTTCTATCGGTATTGTCCATCAGGTGAACTTGGAATATCTCGCAAAGGTAGTTATGGAAGAGGATTCCCTCGCTTATCCTGATACCGTTGTCGGTACCGATTCACACACGACGATGATTAACGGTTTAGGCATCGTCGGATGGGGTGTCGGCGGTATTGAAGCGGAAGCCGCAATGTTAGGCCAACCTGTCTATATCCTCACACCAGAAGTGCTTGGTGTCCACCTCAAAGGCGAGCTACAAGAAGGTGTTACCGCAACGGATCTCGTGCTAACCGTAACCCAACGCCTCAGAGCCGCTGCAGTTGTCGGTAAGTTCGTCGAATTCTTTGGTGAAGGTGTAGAAGCACTCTCGCTACCCGACCGGGCAACGATCTCCAACATGTGTCCTGAATACGGCGCGACGATCGGTTTCTTCCCATCTGATGCTGAGACGATGCAATACCTACGCCTCACAGGACGCGATGAAACACACGTTGACATGGTGGAAGCGTATCTTAAAGCCCAAGATATGTTCGGTATCCCACGTTTTGGAGAAGTCGAGTACTCGGATGTGCTTGAAATTGATCTCGGAGACATCGAACCGAGTATCGCAGGACCCAAACGACCACAAGACCGGATTGCTTTATCGGATGTCAAACAGACCTTCAATGAACTCCTCACGCGTCCTGTCGCAGAAGATGGGTTTGGCGTAACGGAAGCCTCTCGCGATGGCAACGATATAACCCATGGTTCCGTTGTTATCTCTGCAATTACGAGCTGCACGAACACAAGTAACCCGTCCGTTATGATTGGTGCCGGACTGCTTGCCAAAAAAGCCGTCGAGAAGGGACTCCGGGTCCCCAATTACGTCAAAACGAGTTTGGCTCCGGGCTCGCGTGTTGTAACCGAATATTTGCAGAATACCGGTTTATTGCCTTATCTCGAACAACTCGGTTATAACGTCGTCGGTTACGGTTGCACAACTTGCATCGGTAACAGCGGACCCCTAAATGACGTGGTTCAAACGGCGATAGATGAAAGCAATCTTGTCACAGCGAGTGTCTTGAGTGGTAACCGAAACTTTGAAGCGCGCGTGCATCCAGAGATCAAAGCGAACTTCCTGATGTCGCCGCCACTCGTTGTCGCCTATGGAATCGCAGGTCGTATTGATATCGACCTCGCTATGGAACCGCTTGGACATAGCGATGCCGGTGAAGCGATCTATCTCCGAGACATCTGGCCCAGCCGTCAAGAGATTGCTGAAATGATTGCCGAAGCAGTGAATCGTCGGACGTTCAAAGAGATGTACGAGGCAATCGGTAACCAAGCACCGGAATGGGAAGAACTCGCCGGTGCGACGGGTGTCCTCTATCCGTGGAACGATCGTAGTACTTATGTGCAGCATCCACCGTTCTTTGAAGGCTTTTCAAGGAAACCCGCTCCGATCTCGGACATCGTAGATGCGCGAGTCCTCGGTATCTTCGGAGATTCTGTCACGACAGATCATATCTCGCCAGCAGGAGCAATCGCAGCTGCGAGTCCAGCGGGAGAATACCTCCAAGCGCACGGTGTCGAAACACGAGATTTTAATACCTACGGTTCCAGACGCGGCAATGACCGTGTGATGACACGCGGCACCTTCGCCAATCGCCGTGTTCGTAACTTGATGACACCCGATGTGGAAGGCGGCTTCACGCTTCAGTATCCAGAAGGCACGCAGACAACGATCTACGAAGCAGCACTCCGCTATCATGAAAACAGCGTCCCAACCGTCATCTTCGCCGGACAGGACTACGGGATGGGGAGTTCTCGAGATTGGGCAGCAAAAGGACCGAAACTCTTGGGGGTCAAGGCTGTTGTTGTGGAGAGTTACGAGCGCATCCACCGCAGCAATCTCATCGGTATGGGAGTCTTGCCGTTGCAATTCAAAACCGGTGAGAATGTCCAAACGCTCAATCTCGACGGTAGTGAGACGATCAGTATCACAGGATTCGCCGATGACCTCCAACCCGGACAGACAGCGACCATGAAGATCGTCCGCACCAACGGTGACACACGCACAACGGAGTTATTAATCAGAATTGATTCACCCGTAGAGGTAGAATACTACAAACACGGTGGGATTCTGGACTACGTCATTCGGAATTTCTTGTCCACCTAATCAGCTTACCAAATTCTGTCAACAAGCGCGCTTACGAGGCGCGCTTAATCTTTATCAATGGGAGGCAAAAAATGGTTAGAGTTTTTATACAACTTTCAATCGCGCTTTTCTGCTTCGGCTTTACTATTTCTGTAGACGCGAAAATTGATGAAGAAACGATTTTAGGTATCTGGCTCTTTGATGAGGATGTTAAGAATACTGTTAGTGACGCTTCAGGTAACGGCTACGATGGGCAAGTCTTTGGCAACCCCAAAGTCGTTGATGGGAAGTTTGGCAAAGCACTCTCGTTCAGCGGCGCGGGAGATAAAATTGAGATTCCGCACGATGATGTGTTCACAACACCGACGTTTACGCTGATGGCGTGGGTCAACGTTGAAGACCTTGCCACCGGTTGGCGGATGATTGTTGGTAAAGATGCCTGGCCCGATCGCAACTACGCCATGTTTGTCCATCAGAACAACGGACGGCTACATTGCGCCTTCGGCACTCCTGTTTTGCGAGATCGCGGCAACTTTAATAGCAAAGGATTAATCGTTGATGGAACGTGGCACCATGTCGCTTTCACTTACGATAAGAAGGTCCGACGCACCTATATTGATGGTGAACTTGACATGGAAGCACCGTTGGATATTGATCCCGGAACGCCACAAGTTCCCGTGATTATCAGTCGTCCGCCGTTTAAGGGGTTGATTGATGAGGTGTATGTCGGCAACGCCGCGATTGAACCTGAAGATGTGAAGACGGCTGCAGAAGAAGGATTGGAAGAGGCTTTGCGGCTCGCACGGGATGTAGATTCACAAGGAAAGTTGACTGTTCGGTGGGGTGAGATTAAGAATGCCTCTCACAGCGTATCCAGAGCAGACCGATAATAAGATTAGGTCTGTAATTTATAAAGTGCCGTTGATATCTATTCGTCAAAGATATTATCATTTAAGAAGGGTGGCTTGATACATTATATAGTAGATTTTGAAAATACTTTTACACTTTTTTCAGGCGGGCGAGGGGACCTCGCCCCTACGGTTGCCTTCTGTGAATGGATAGGTGTATAGGTAATTACCGGATCTACTATAAATCAGAAGGAGTGCTTTGGTGAGCATCTGGGCAAATCATTCACGGTTTATACTATAGGAGAAAAATGCCATTTCAAGCAAAACAGATAATCCCAATCATATTCACTTTCCTTGCTGTTTCCATGATCGGATGTGGGGACTCGGAATTCAAAAACCCGTGTGCCGGGTCTTGGATTTCACGGTGTGGTACAAATACAGAGATTCTGATAATTGGACCCTACAGAACGGAGTGTCCAAGTTTCTCTGGGTCAGATTGCTATCTTGAATATAACGAGGAAAACCAGCGGTGGTTCTTTTTTTATGACGGCATAAAAGGGTTTGACTTTGAGCCGGGGTTCATCTGGACGTTGGAAGTGAGTCTCCACGAATACAAAGGAGACATCCAAGATGTTGGAAAATATGAGTATCGACTTGTGGAAATATTGAACAAAGAACCGGCACCCGTAGATGAGAAGCCACCGCGGAAACCGTAGACGCAATTTTGTAATGAAAGGATTGCCTTAAGAAGCCACAACGAATGCGTTTTTGAATTTCTTGAACCAACGTGTAAAGAGTGCGACAGCCTCTGGATCCTGACGTTCCGGTGAAAACTGATAGGTGCCTTCACCGTGCTCTCCGTAAGACAGCGAGTAAACCCCGCATGCCCGCCGCCCGATTGCAATCAACCCAAAAGCCTGTCCGCCCGGGTATCTTTGGTGTATATTTTTCCTACCTATAGCGGTAGCTATGACCCCATAAACGTGTGAATATCCAATGGCGAGGACACCAACAGAGGACACACCACCTATAGATATGATGCCGCAAGAGCAAAACATCCCGATTGAAATCACACCGAAAGAGAAATTACCGACTGAGATAATCCCAAAAGCGAAGTGACTCACTGAAATGATTCCTGATGAAATCACCCCGAAACTTACATAAGGAAACCCGATATCCATCAGTAGAGTTTCACCAGCGTACCAGAGATTTAAAAAGCCTGTGATGTCAACTTTCGTCTGCTCTAAATACCATGCAATCACTCGGGCAATGAAAGGTGCGCCAATCAGAATGGCTGCAATTATAAAGGCGGTATTGAATCTCCGAACGTATCTGTTGAATGTCCGTTGGAAGATGTCCGCATCAAACGAATAGTTTTGTATGTCCTCAGTTTTTGTCTGTGTTTCTGAAATCATTGACATTTCTGTGCTCCCCACTAAACGAAACTGAAGTCTTGAAGCCGTATGGATGGTAATATGGGATCCTTATCAACGTTTCATCTCATGCTAGTAGTCTGTCACATCTAAAGTGATGGATATAATTTGTTGAGTTTGATACGTGCGTCATCCGTGGTAAATTGCCACTTCACAGTCACAGATTGCTCATTTCTTTGAGTTTGCCATGTCTGGATCTCATGTTTTAGAGCGTCTTGGTCGGCTATCCTTCTTGAAAGACATTGCCGAGACAGCACGGAGAGTTCAATCTCCGCCATGTTCAGCCAACTCCCATGCTTGGGTGTATAGTGAAACGTAATCTTTTCAGCAATACGCCGAGCTTCATCAGGCGGAAAAGCTTTATACAACGAAGACGGCTTATGCGTATTCAGATTGTCGCAAACAAGCATAATCTTTGCCGCATCTCGGAAATGTACATCTACTAAATCTCTACAGATATGAGCGAAATCTATACTTGTTCGTTGGTCGGTGACTTCAACATGTCGAAACCCCAAAAGAGGTGCGAAAATCATGAATAGATTGCTAACACCATTGCGTTTGTATTCAGCATCATATCGACGCGGTGAACCTTCAACGATGCCCAGGGGCTGCCGAACTTCTTGAATGTGTTGTTTACTCGTTTCATCGACACAAACCAAAGGATATGCGATAGTTTCGGGACGCTGATAAAGGTCTAAGACGTTTTCCATCGCAGCGACGAACTCTGCCGAGGCTTTCGGTGGAATACACCATTGCTGTTTTAGCCAAGGTCTAAGTTCGTTTTTTTTAGCGTGCGTCTTATCGTTTCATGAGAAACGCTTGAAAAATGGTGGAGTTCCACCATTTTATCAGCTAATAAACGCAGCGTCCATCTTGAGAAACCCTCCGGCGGTGGTGAACAAACTAAAGCGATCAGATGTGCTTCTTTTTCGCCATCAAACTTTTTCGGTCTTGATGGCTTTGAACGCTTTTTAGGGGTCAGTGCGGCTCCAAGTCCTTCAAGTGCGAAGGTTTTACGAGTTCTCTCAATAGTAGGTATGGAGACTTCAACAGCTTCTTTTATCTCCTTATCAGCGTAGGCGGGACCCAACTCGCCTTCATCGGCTTTCAATAAGATCCTGCCCCGAGTGAGTTTTCGGGCTGATTCGGTGCCAGAGGCGATCAGATCAAGAAGATAATCGCGTTGGCTCTGGTCAAGTATAACGGGATATTGTTTCGCTGGCATAATAGACTCCAAGGTATAAGATGTATTGACTTGAGTCTAAGGATACCAGATTTCAGATTAACTATCAAAATAATTGTGACAGACTACTAGCATTGATGACAGTGTTTATGTGGTTTCTTGATCAATTTCAGTTAACGTTTCTTGGATAGATAGATTTAACTGATTTAACTCTTGTTGTAAATCGTGTATCTGTTGACGCAGTGCCTTAACTTCATCCTGCGTTTTTTGATCTGCGCGTTTACGACGGCGGTGTTCAATCAGCTGAGGACGATTCAAACGTAGTCGCTGAATGTAAAATGTTCCCTCGGAGGTTTCACCAACGAGTTCACTGTTCTGTTGTTCACGAAGATGCAGGGTTAGGTCATCATGAAGCGGATGCAGTAAACGAATGTGTGGAATTTGGACTTCGTGCCAATATGCGGCTTTATGTTCGTTGCATCGAGGACAACAATAAACGAGGTTTTCATCATCGTTTGTACCTCCGTGGGCTGCCGGATGGTGGTGATCCACTGTTAATGTTGCACCGACATCTGATTCGTGAACACCACAATATCCGCAACTGTATGCATAACGCTGGCGGGTCCTCTCGCGCTGTGATGCATTCATTTTGTCACTTCTTTTTAATTATCCTTGTGAGAGGTTTTGACCAGTGAGGCGGTAATACTTATCGGCAAGTGAGGCTCGTTTGGATTGGAGTTGCATCAGATATGCGCGAGCATCGGTTAGCAATTGCTTATGTTCATTAACAATATCTTGTAATTGCAAAACAGTTTTTGCAAGCGTGGCTTTCTCTTCCTGCAGCTTTTGACTCCTCTCTTTCGCTGGTTTCAATGCTTCTGCTTCCTCAACATCTAACTCAGAAAAGATAGACAGAAGTTCTGCGTGCTCTTCTTTTGTTAAAGTTCCTTCTGTCTCTCGGAGTCGCAGTTGTTCTAATCTATGCTGTCTATTTGTGCCTTTCATTGTGCTGTTCTCCTGTGGTTTGGCAGCTGAGGACTAATTAGGCTTCCAACGTCTATATCCGATGCCTTTTAATCTGCAGGAACGCTTTCTAACGGCGGAAGTTCTGGGTAATTCCCACGCGCGTTTCGCCATGCGATGACACCTTCAGCAACCATCCAAATCTGCAACGCTTCTACAACGACACCGAATCCAAAAAGCAAATATTTGCCAGTGAAAAGCCATCCGGTCTGTGGATCAAACATCTGATGCAGCATTGCCCACGCAGGCATGATGAGCATGACAATCATCGGTAGGAACGCGAACCAGATTGGTCTGTTTCGACGCACGAGATAGAAGACGATCACCATGAACGCTAATCCAGCAAGCAGTTGGTTCGTCGCACCGAAAAGGGGCCAGAGCGTTAATCCACCGCTTCCCGGACCACTCGGTCCCTGCAGCAAGGCGACAGCTGCAGCGAGTACCAACGCAAAGGCTGTGGCAACGTAGCGATTCATCAGCGGCTTGATGTTGGCAGTTTGTGCAAGTTCCTGGATAACATAGCGTTGAAGGCGTGTCGCTGTGTCGAGTGTCGTCGCGGCGAAACTCGCAACAAGCACCGCCATAATTGCGATACCCATCTTCAGTGGGATACCGAGAGAAGCGAGGAAATTTCCACCTCCATCAACAAACGCGCTCACCTTTGCTTTGAGATTGTGGCTTGCCCAACCTCCGACAACCGTTGTCGTACCGTCGGCATTCGTCGTCGTTGTACTCGTTGCATAACGCGTCCGCCATGCATCCTGATTGGTCACAGGGACAGCACTTTCCGCCTTGACGATAGGTTCAAAAGTGTAGTTCGCACCCGTCCCTGTCCGATTGAAAATCCCCATACCGATACCCGCGCAGCAGGCGAGAATAACGATGACAGCGAGTCCACCCTCAAGCAGCATCGCACCGTATCCGACGTATTGCGCATCGCTTTCGGATTCGACCTGTTTGCTGGAAGTCCCGGAACTCACCATACAGTGGAAACCGCTGACAGCACCGCAGGCAATCGTAATAAATAAGAAGGGCCAAATCGGTGGCGCATCGGGTGGGATGTCTGAGGCGACCGCCGGTGCGGCGGCTACCAAATCTGCTCTACCTGTAAAACCCGCTACAGCGAGTCCGAGAATCAATAGGAGCAGTGCCAGTACGAGTTCGTGACTGTTGATGAAATCGCGGGGTTGGAGGAGCGTCCATACCGGTAACACGGAGGCGATAAAGCAATAGACAAAAAGCACCAGCGTCCAGATCACTACAACGTTCAGATAGGTTTGTCCAAGTAACGGGATGCCGAGCCACGTGCCTAAATCAATCGGTAGCAGATAAGCACCGACACCCATCGCGATATACATCACACCGAGCGCGATGATAGACGGGACAAGGATGTTACGTCCCCGACGGTGTATCCAGATGCCGATGGCGATGGCGAGCGGAATCTCCACCCAAACTGATAGCACAGATTCAGGATAATAAGAGAAAATCAGGGCAATGACTAAGCCGAAGATGGCAAGGACGATCGTCAGCCCCATAAAGAGAACGAAAAGGAAAAGGAATTTCGCGCGGGGTCCAATCATTCTCCCCGCGACTTCGCCAACGCTCTGCCCACGATTACGCAAGGAGACGACGAGTGCACCAAAGTCGTGAACCGCACCGATAAAAATTGATCCCAGAACAACCCACAACAGTGCCGGTAACCACCCCCAAAAGACAGCGATCGCAGGTCCGACGATCGGACCTGTACCGGCAATACTTGTGAAATGATGCCCAAAAATCACCTCTTTTTTCGTCGGCACGTAATCGACATCATCTTTCAGTTCTTGGCTCGGAACCGTCGCTTCAGGGTCTAATCCGAAGATTTTTCGCGCTAACCATTTACCATACGTATGGTAAGCGACGATGAAGCCGATGAAACTCAAGACGGCGATAATAAGCGTATTCATTTTTTAATTTTTCCTTGCGGAGGAACGACGGACGTTATAGACTTACCGGATGCATTCCTTAAATCCGCTCTCGATTTCATTGCGAGCTACAGGGTTTGAGGCTATCTTTAGTCGTAACCAATGTGAGACAAAACCTCTTCACTGGCAATGGAATGCCAACGACTCCTTACGGTTCGGTAAAAGTTTAGCTTACCTGACTCCCATTAATACCTCGAATGTAAGTTGATCCAATTTTTCGTATCCGAGTCCTTTTTTGGCAATGGTTTCGGGCTCAAAATCTATCTTTCTCAGTCTTCCGACGCTCTCGGCGTTGTAATTTGCCATGAGTGCTTCAAGTTCAGCATCCCCGGCTCGCAATTCCGCCAGAATCCCTTGTATTTCCGCATCTTCGTTGAAACGCTGTGCTTTCTCTTTTAAGATTAGGTAACTCCGCATGCACCCCGCAGCGAAGTCCCAGACACCTTCTTCATCTTCAGTTCGGTAGGCGTGTGCATCAAAGTGTCGGCATCCATCCCAATTGACATCTTCCAGGAACTTGACGAGGAAGAACGCACTCTTGATGTTTTCGGAGGCAAAGCGCAGGTCTTGGTCGAACCGGCTCATCTTCTGGTCATTCAGATCGATGTGGAAAAGTTTACCCGATTCAAACGCTTGAGCAACGCCGTGGATAAAGCTTAACCCTGCCATCGTTTCGTGTGCGAATTCCGGGTTAACGCCGACCATCTCAGGATGATCAAGTGTTTCGATAAAGTGAAGCATGTGCCCGGTCGTCGGTAGATAGATGTCCCCGCGCGGCTCATTCGGCTTCGCCTCAAGTGCGAATCGAAGGTCATAGCCTTGGTCTTTGACGTAGTGCGTGAAATAGTTCATCGCTTCACGGTTCCACTTGACGGTATCTGGACCGTTTTTCGCAGCATCTACTTCTGCACCTTCACGTCCACCCCAAAAGACATAAACCGTTGCACCGAGTTCCACACCTAAGTCGATAGCGTTCAACGTCTTCTGAATCGCGAAGGCTCGGACTTTTGGATCGTTGGAAGTAAAGGCACCGTCTTTGAAAATCGGATGGTAAAATAGGTTCGTTGTAGCCATTGGCACTTTCATATCATGGTCGGCAAGTACCTGCTTGAATTCACTAACGATGTTATCGCGTTCGGCAGCTGAAGCATCAAAAGGAACAAGGTCGTTATCGTGTAAATTAACACCGTACGCACCCAACGCACTCAGTTTTTCGACGGTGTAGGTAGGTTTAAGGGGAGGCCTGACAACATCACCAAACGGGTCGCGTCCCGGGTTACCCACAGTCCACAATCCAAAGGTAAACTTGTGCTCAGGCTTAGGCTGATACTGTTCTGACATTCAATCACTCCTGTTATTTTTTATTTTGGGATATTCGGGGATTAACACTTAGAATTATAACATATTTTGCAGATTTGTTGCAAATGTTTATCGCAACCTGATATCAGGGGGAATCTAAACAGGATTTTCACAAATACCGTTGCTTTAGAAAGGAACATGTCCTCTACTGCAGGCGGGGTTTGGAACCCCGTCTTCTATAGATGTCTCGTTAATTGTAGGTTTTACTATAAACAGGACTTTCACAAATACCGTTACTGGAGAGATTTGACGGACTATGTATCAAGATGCGTGCTAATCTGTTTCAAGACCCGTTCATAATCTGCTTCCAATTCAATCGGCGCATTTAGGTAACGAGGCGGTGGTTCACCACCCTCAACATTGTGATAGGCTACCTTGAAATCCGGGAATTTCAGCCCTGTTGCTGTGGAGATGACAATAACCCTGTCAGACGGGACGATCTGTTTGCGCTCGACCATTTTTATCAGGACAGCGAGTGCAACACCGGTATGCGGACAATTGAATAAACCTGTTCTATCTGCCCTCGCTGCGGCATCAGCCAATTCTGTCTCTGTCGCTTGGTCAACGATGCCATCAAACCGGCGGAGCGTCCGTATCGCGCGATGCACTGAAACCGGATTTCCGATCTGAATCGCTGTCGCCTGTGTCGCTTGTGCAGTGATAGCACTGAACTCTGTGAACCCAGTTTGATAACTTCGGTAGAGCGGATTCGCGCGTTCGGCTTGTGCACAAGCGATACGCGGCAATTTATCAATTATACCCAGATCATACATCATTAGAAAACCGAGTCCGAGTGCCGAGACGTTGCCGAGGTTACCTCCCGGAATGATAATCCAATCTGGGACTTCCCAATTAAACTGCTGCACGATTTCCATGCTGATCGTTTTCTGCCCTTCGATGCGGAGAGAGTTAATCGAGTTAGCGAGATAAAAGTCCGGTCGCGCAGCAAGTTGTTGAACGATTGCCATGCAGCCGTCAAAGTCCGTTTCAAGTGAGAGCGTCAGCGCACCGTTCGCGATGGGTTGGATGAGCTGCTCACGTGTAACTTTTTCTTTTGGTAACAGGATGATTGCCGGTATCCCTGCCGCAGATGCGTACGCTGCCAAAGCAGCAGAAGTATCACCGGTAGACGCACACATAACTGCACGGATGTTTCCAGATTCGTTGATAATTTGGTTCACCATTGAGACCAAAACAGTCATTCCGAGGTCTTTAAAAGAGCCAGTATGACTGATACCGCACTGCTTAATCCACAGATCACCCAAGCCGAGCTGCGCACCGAAGCGGTCAGCCCAGAACAGATTGGTGCCGCCTTCATACATAGAGATAATGTTATTATCGTCAATGTTCGGGCAGACCAGCTCCTTTTTGCCCCAGACACCACTACCATAGGGGTATTGCGTGCGCATGTAGCGCTGCTCGAAAAGAGTTTTCCATTCAGCTGCGCTCCTTTCTTTGAGTGCCTCTATGTCGTGCCGTACCTCTAAAAGCCCACCGCATTTTTTGCACCGATAGATAACGTCTGAGAGTTGGTAGGTTTCAGCACATCCTTCGCTACACTGGAACCATGCATTGTAGTTCATTACGCTGTGGTTTCCTCCATGACAACAGGAAGGACGGGTTGGGACGGCTCGCTTCCCTTCGGTATGCTAAGGAGTTCGTCAATTTCATCGAGTGAAGGCAATTCAGAAGCGTCCTTCAATCCGAATTGTTGAAGAAAATCGTCTGTGGTTGAAAAGAGCAGTGCGCGACCGTCTTTTCTGCCGGTGATGCGGACAAGTCCTTTTTCGAGCAGTGAGTTGAGAACGCTGTCGCTGTTTACACCACGAATTGTCGCAACATCACTACGCGTGATTGGCTGCTTGTACGCCACGATGGCGAGCGTCTCAAGCGCAGACGGAGACAAGGTAACGCGGACCTGTCGCGTATAAAATTTTTCTATCCATTCTGAGTACTCCGGACGTGAGGAGATTTGGTACCCATTCGCTATTTCGACGAGGCGGAAGCTGCGACCCATCTCTTCGTAATCGTCGTAGAGCGCGGTAAGTCCTTTACGAATCGTGCGTTTACCTATCCCCGGCAGCGCACTTTGGAATTGATCCAACGTAATCGGTTCGCTCGCGGCAAAGAGAATCGCTTCCAAAATCGATTTGAGTTTTTCGTCCGACATCATATCTATCTCTTCTGTCGGGTTAACAGGGGTGACGTATTCAGAGTCCATAATCAAAGTTCCTAATAGTCTCGTTCTTCCGAACGGGTGGTTTCTACAATCGGAGGCGGATCGATTTCACGATCAGGCGCCTGTTGCTCTTGTTTAACAATATAGATGCTCTCGAAATGCCCTGTCTGGACGGTGACAATTCTTCCAATCCGAATAAGTTCTAAAATAGCGAGGAATGTAACGATCCAATCCGTCTTACTTGCAGATAGCGGGAACAGTTCCTCAAATAGCAATTGATCGGCAATCTCCAAATGTCGCTCAATGAAAGCAATTTTATCTTCAACCGTAATCGTCTCTTCTTCGACTGCTTCGTACAATTCCTCGGTGTCTACTTCAGCCGCTCGGTCATTGATATGCTTAAAGGCAGACAGTAAATCAAACAGTGTTGCCCGAATCTCGAAAGCACGCGAGCCATCTAAATCGGCGTGCAGCTTAGGACTTCGGTTGTAGACCCATGTCTGTCGTTCGGCGTAAATATCTAAAACCTGCGCTGCCTCTTTGAACCGTTTGTACTCTAATAGTTGTTTGACAAGTTGCTCTTCGTCACCGATCGGGAGTTCCTCGCTTGGCGTGAGTTGTGGGAGAATGCTCTGCGATTTTATATGTAGGAGTGTCGCTGCCATCACCAAAAATTCGGATGCCACGTCTAAATCTAACTGCTCCATTAGATTGACGTATTCGAGATACCGGTCCGTAATTTCCGCAATCTGAATATCGTGGATATCCATCTCCTCTTTCTGAATCAGATGGAGAAGCAGATCGAGCGGTCCCTCAAAGCCTTCTAACTTAACCGAGTAGGGCGATTCTATAGCAGTTGATACCGTTTCTGGATCTTGATTTCCGAGAGTTTCGATTGTTTCGATCAACATAAGCGTTGTAAATGTCTAAAGCGTATGCGTTGAGATTTGCGATGAAAACCGAAATTTTTATCGTAAACCTACGATTGCCGCTATTAAATTGAATACTGTGTAACTAATACCACTCAAGAACCCGAATATATAGTTCGGTATGCCTAAAAGGCTTGGGAGAAAAATAAGGCACATCAAAATCGGCATACCATAAGGCATCAATTTTTCAAATCCACGTGCTAAATCTTCCGGTAGTAGACCTCTCACCACGCTGAAACCATCTAATGGGAAGAGAGGGAGCATGTTAAACGCCGCGAGAAAAATACTAATAAGGCCCATCTTAATTAGTTGCCTGTTAATCTCAAAATGAAGTGTGGATTCGGTTGGATCAAACGAAGTCAATGTTATAAGCAGCTTAACTACGCCTAAAATTACGAAAGTTAGGACGATATTCATGAAAGGACCTGCGGCTGCGATCAGCATCAGGTCCCGCCTCGGATTCTTCAAATTGTAAGGATTCACCGGTACCGGTTTTGCCCAACCAAAAAATGCACCTCCGAAAAACGAAGCGATCAACGGTAGTATAATCGTCCCGATCATATCAATATGTACACCGGGGTTTAGGGTCATCCTTCCTAAATCGCGAGCCGTCGGATCACCTAACATATCTGCTGATTTGGCGTGGCCCCACTCATGGAAGGTCAACAGGATAATGAACTGTGTAACCACAAGAATCGCAGTGTATATTTGTACTGGGCTGAACATATTTTATCTTATTTCCATTCTATTTCATCTGGCTTAAGCTATTGTTATATCTATGTATCTTTGAAGTCCGCCAATCGACAAAATGCTTCTGATTTTGTTACAATTTCACCATCTAACTGCGCAGCGAATAGTTGCCAGAGTTGTATTTTAAACGTTTCTCCAGGTTTCTCGCCAAACGCAATCAAATCTTTACCAGTAATAAACGGCTGAACCTTGCGAAGGACGAGAAGGTAGTCTTTTATTTTTTTTCGCTGCCATTCTGTGACTGTTGTCCCTTCAGATGCCAAGACCAACGCCTCGATCGGATACGGTTCAAACAAACGATAGATTTCGCTCGGTTTCATGGATACCTTTAATAGTGCAAGTGTCTCTTTTAAGCGTCTGTAGGCAATGAGCGGTGTCTCTACCCGAAAGAGACTCCCTTCCGCACAAACGTAAGTTATTCCACTACCCGTTGAAACATCCACATCAACGATACACCATTTGCCGTTTTGATGTTCAATGACGGCGTTTTGTGACAGCGGGTATCCAAGTTTCTCAAAGACAGTGTGCGTCACTTTTTCAAGCGAAACCTGTCGGTTCTCCGCTTGCGCCGGACTTACCAATCTCTGGAGTTGATGCTTCAATATAAACCTGAAACTGAGTGCCTCAATTTGATATATCGGTATCTCTGTGCCGAAGAGTGCCATCCAACGGACGAGTTCAGGATTGAATGCTTCATCCGTGAGATGCGCAGATGCCCAAGCGATTGCACTTTGTGCAGATTGAAAGTCGGACGCGAAGTCCGATGAAATCCGCCATCCCGAACAAATAGTTTCCCATACATAAAGTTCTGTGAGTCGTTTTGCAATCTCTGGGGCATTCTTTTCAAGGAGTATCCTATCAATTTCGTTCCGTATCCGTTCACCGCTCAGTTGTGCCAGTACCGGAAGTGCCTCTCGGATAAGCATTTCATCGTTTTCAGCGATTTGGAAACCGTAGCGTCCAGCGTACCGACATGCCCGGAAAATACGCGTCGGGTCATCAATAAAACTCCGATTATGGAGCACCCGAACAATGCCCGCCTCAAGGTCCGCCAATCCATCCGTCTCATCGACGATAGTACCGAAAGCCGTTTGCTCTAAACGCATTGCGAGTGCATTAATGGAAAAATCGCGCCGACGCAAGTCGTCCCTGATGCTTCCGCTTTGCACTATAGGTAACGTCCCTGAACCTTGATAAGTTTCACGACGTGCGGTGACGAAATCCACTTTAGGGAGATCGGTATTCCCAGGGGTGAGGGTCGCCGTCCCGAACTGCGTATGCACCTCCAATGTCCCGTTCCAACGCTCACACATCGCTTTTGCGACTCGGATTGCGTCTCCTTCTACAACGATGTCGATGTCAAGGCTTGGTCGTTTGAGAAGGAGGTCTCGGACGAACCCGCCGACAAGGTAGGAACCTGTTCCAGAAACTTCGCCGATTTCGTGTAAGAGACCTAAGATCGGTTCGGGGATATTGCATCTCATTTTTTTCGGATAAGGTCGCAAAGCGGCTCCGCTATCTTAAAATAAGCGAGATTATACGAAAGCGAACACACGTGTCGGTGCGCCGGAACTCCGCGCCAGTTTTAACGGTGCAATGACTACGTAGAAATGTGTCGGTAATTGACTCAAATTGCAGAGATCTTCGACGTGCGGGATGCCAGCACCCAGAAAAACGAGATGGGCAGGCGGTAAACCGTCGTGCAACGGCGGATGTCCGGCGACCGAGTCGATACTACAGGCATCAGTGCCGATGACTTTTATGCCTTTTTCTACGAGCAGTTCCGCTGCATCCTCACTGAAACCGATCCACTCCCGATTAAAATTATCTTGGTAGACGAATCTATCCATTCCTGTCCGCATGAAGACGATACTATCTTTTGGAATCTCACCGTTTTCGGCGATCCACGCTTTAATATCGTCGGCGGTCACAGCATCGTTCGGTTTCTTGATTGCGGAAAAGTCCATTAGGATTGCGTGTCCTGTCAGTTTCTCCTTTGGAATCTCGGCAATCGTTGCACCGCCCGGATACATTAAACAGGGGGCATCCATGTGCGTAGAGTAGTGTCCAGACGTGTCAATACGACTTTCAAAGTAGCCATCTTTTTCCAACGTCGCTTGGTCATAAATTTTAGCGGGATCAATCGGTAGTTCGCACGGACTCTTTTCATCGACCACGTAAGACAGATCCAGTACGTCCTGAAACTCAAGGTTCATTTTGTTGTATTTCTCCTTCCAGCAAACATGTCGCCTTTACAAGGCTTGATATGTAGTATAACATACTGCCTTGAATTATTCAAATAAAAGGTGTTCAGTTTTCAGCTTTCAGTACTCAGTTATCTTTGATTAGAAATTCCATCATAAAAATCCGAAAAAAAACATCAATCACAGTTCAAGTTCTAATAGATAATGGCTAATTGCTATAAAGTGCATCCGTTTTAATGTTATAAACAAAAACTATTTCCTCCGAAAGGGAGACTATGCCTCATAATATCGTTTACAGACATTGGCAGCCTGGTGATGATGATGCAGTTTTAGAGTTGTTGTTACCTGCTGAGCAAGTTAGTGAGAACATCTATAGAAATAAGGACATTGAAGCAGAAGGGATACGTTTAGCACTTGTCAATGAAAGAGTCGTAGGTCATGTGTGGGGTGACCCCTGTTCATTTTTCATTGAAGACAAGTGCCAGAGGTTTGTAAGCGTAGGTGCTGTCTTTGTTGCGCCAGATATGCGTCGCCAAGGGATAGCTGCCCGCTTAATGCAGGATTTGCACGCACACTTTGAAAGAAAGGGGTATCGTGGCAGCATTCTTGATGCAGACGAAGAGGCAGCTATTCGACTGTATCAGAAAGTTGGCTACCAGATATTGACGCAGGAACTCAGAACACAACTCACACCGAATCCGAGTGCATCGCATCTCGAATGGGTAGAAACAAGTCTAAAGGATTTAAGTGTCCTCCCTCAACTGGATGAAAGATGGGCAAGCCACAATTTTCCAATGCGCTACGATCGAGAAAGTCTAAGAGTACATCAATACAATATGGGTGGGTACCGCGTTTTGCGTCAGGGTCAAAACATTGTCGGTTATGCAAGATGGGATGAACCCTCAGAATATTATCCATATGGATTAATCCGCGACCCTATTGCACCAGATGTGGATCCGGTGGCGGTTATTGCATCAATCCAATCGGCAATACCGACAATCCGCACTTGGCAAACAGCGCAAGGCGGAAGGTATGAAGCACCACTTCGGTCATGCGGTTATACATTTGAACCCACAACAACCGTTATAATGCTTTCATCCTTCGGTCAGGAAATTGATTTGACGGGATACCACCGAACCGCTTGGTGGTAAAAAAATGATAGATAGTTTAAAAATTAGAGGAGATATAATGCATAGTCCGATTATTTACAGACACTGGCAGCCCGGTGACGATGACGCAGTATGGGAGTTGTTGTCAACGGGACCCTTCAATATCAGTAGAGACTATTATCAAAAGAAATTTAACGACGGATACCTTGAACCGGAAGGCGTTCGTTTGGCACTCGTCAATGAAAGAGTTGTTGGACATGTGTTCGGTTCAGAGACTTACATGTATCTTGAAGGGAAACCCCAAGATTTTGGGATGGTAACGGTTATGTATGTTACCCCTGACATGCGCCGTCAAGGTATCGCAACCCGATTGATGCAAGAACTGAACCCATACCTTGAGCGAAAGGGTTATCGAGGATGTATTCTTGACACAGACACAAGGGAAGCGTATCAATTATATCGGAAGGTCGGATGTCGAGAGGTTACAAGGGAGGCACACACGCAACTCTCGCCACATTCCGATGCTTCCGAACTCAAATGGACGCAGGTAAACCCTGAAGATTTTGATGTCCTACATGACGTTAAAAAGAGATGGGCAGACCAGAATTTTCCTGTGCATTGGAATCCTGAATATCCAGAAGTACATCAGTTCAATATGAAGCAATATCGTGTCTTGCGTCGCGACAAAAGCATCGTCGGTTATGCGAAATGGGATGAACCCTCAAAACACCGTCCACAAGGCTTGGTTCGCGACCCGATGGTGCCAGATGAAGACCCGACGGCAGTTATTGCATCCGTGCAAGCAGCGATTTCCGCCCCGCGGGCATGGAAAACTGCTGACGGAAGTAGATATGAAAATTCGCTCCGTTCCCTCGGATGCATACTCCAATCGACAGAGAAGGTAGAGATGCTATTGTCCTTTGGTCCCGAAATTGATTGGAGTGGACTTACACGGACGCGTCCTTTTTGGTAGTTGATTGCCAAGCGTTACAGATAAGCACCTGAATTTATCAAAACCTACCGTTAGGCATCTTTAAAGTAGTCCAATACAGTATCGTGCAACACGCCATTGGTTGCGACTAACGAGTCAGTATCTTTCGTAATGGGTTGTCCCTGTATATCCGTTACTTTCCCGCCGGCTTCCCGTACGATAACCGTGATGGCGGCGATGTCCCAAACACTAATCGCTGCCTCGACAACAATATCTGCTCTTGCAGAAGCCACGAGGTGATACATGTAGAAATCGCCAAACCCTCTGGAACGCGCAGCGTCGTTGATTAGGTTATAGACACCGGGAAAGGTGCCTTTTTCTGTGAACCATCTCAGACCCCCGTGGCAGATCATTGCCGCTTCAGGTTGCGTCACGCTCGAAACGGCTATCGGTTCGCCGTTTAAGAAAGCACCACTCCCCGCCTCTGCATAAAGCAGTTCATTCAAAAGGGGCGCATTGGAGACACCGAGAATCAGGTCATTGCCTTTCATCAACGCAATCTGTGTGCCGAAGATCGGGATTTTTCGGATGTAATTCTTCGTCGCATCAATCGGATCGATGATCCAGACGTAAGGTGAATCACCCTCTTCTGTTCCGTATTCCTCCCCTAAAAACCCGTGATCTGGAAATGCTTGTTTAATAGTTTCTCGGATAACTTTTTCAGCACCTCTATCGGCGAGTGTGACCGGCGTTTCGTCATCCTTCAATTCGACCTTCATGGCATCACCTGAGTAGTAAGCGGTGATAATTTCTTCAGCGTTTTTGGCTGCTTCCAACGCAACCTTTAAAAATTGACTCGGCATAAATTCTCCTATCGGGTAGAAAGAAATAAAAGGGACAGTGGAACGCACCAGCTGCGTTCTAACGGAGCAAAATCGCAGGGCAATAAATCCCCTTCCGCTCACGGGACCACCACGTTCCTTCGGAACGTTTGGTTTCAATATCGGTAAAATGATAATCGTAAAGCGTGGCGCGGACATAGCGCGGCGGCGTATCAGGAAATGGGTTCTCCGCAAGCAACTGTAAAACTTCAGGGCTGTTTTGTAAGAGTGCAACCATAAAATTGGGAAACCAGTATGTGTTTTGATAGCTGCCTTGGAGCGCGGCGAACCACATCTGCCAATCCAGTCGCGGTTGATGCGGGGCAACCCATTTCGGAGCATCTGTTAGTTCTCCCGGTTTCCAGCGAAATTCGTAAGTTTGCCAGGTTATCATGTCGTTGCTACCTTCAACAACAATTTCGGGACGCGATTCCGTCATATCTGCAAAGAGTCCGTAGGTGTTCACACTCCGAAAGGGTCTTATCCAACCGAGGTCGGGTAGCCTCGCCTCTCTAAAGAGTTGTCCACCGAAGCGGATGCTGCTCGGGACGAAGAGAAGCGTCGCCACTACCACTACACAGACACGCCAATATCGGTGAGGAGACTGTCCGACAACTTCAAAACGGCGTACCAATCGTTTAGGTGACAGACCTTTCCACGTCACATCATCAATCAGAAGCAGACATAGCATAATCGTCAGTAGGTTGAAAAAGCAGTAATTTCCGGTCAGGATAATGAGTACTTGCAGCCCGACGAGTCCGATACATCCGGCAGGGCGTAGACGGCGCGGCGCGAAAATCAGAAACGGGACGACCAATTCAACACCGAACATACCGATGACAGAGATTTTCTGGAACCATTCAGGCAGCTGGTGCGCGTACCACCCGATCCATGTCGGCAATGGTTGTGTCTCATAGTGGAAGTTAAGGGCAGTCAAGTCACGCCATACTGCATCGTTCACAAGTTTGACGAACCCCGAAGCAAACATCAACCGGAACAGCAGCCATCGTAGAAGCCATAAGAACGCAGCGGAGAGTTGGGACGCGTGTGAAAGTGTATCACGGATTCGCAGCGGCGCGAAAAAGATTGCTAAAAACCCTGTCTCTAAGAGCAGGACATCCCACTGGAAACTCAGAAAAGCCTGACCGGCGGACACAAGCGACAGATACAACACCCATAAACCGGCTAAGGCGAAAGTGGGAAGGAAACCTGCGATTAAAAATAGAGACAGAACAACGCCACCGGCGCACAAGAAATGGAGACTGACATCTGACGAGTTCAGCCAGAGAAGCGTCGGAACAGCATGGTAGCCTGATGTACCGACTTGTTGACGAACAGCTGTCAAAAATTGATCTACCGGTAAAATGCCGTTGCTACCGATGAGTCCATGAATCTGAACCCATAACGACAGAAAGGCGATGAGGTAGATACATCCGAGTGCCCGGAGAAACAGCCAACGCGAAAAGTAGAGCGTTGTTTTCTCAGTGTGTGTCCCGCAAAGCCAACGCGTCAAAAGGGAAAAAAACGGACGATGCTGTGCGACCAAACGATAGACACTTTCCGAGATGATTCCGAATCCCGGTAGACGGTTGTAGCACCAAAGGAGCAGCCCATTGTCCAAGGCGCGAAAAACAGCCTCAGCACCACTGAAAACCGTTCCATTTTCCAAAATCAACTGCACCGAACTTTGATATGCTGAAAGCGGGATATCTGGGAATTGCGATGCTACTTCTTGGTAAGGCGCGTAGTCGATACGGTCTCCTGTGATATGTTGCCACTGTGCAATCCAGTACCGACAAAAATCGCAGTCGTTATCGTAGACAAGGAGCGGTTTGCTGCTGTGTGAGTGCATCGGAATTATTTAGCGATATGTCCGCAACGTTTCTAACCTTCGTACTGAATAGCGGGACTCAATTCCACGCTTTGTGAATCTTCGCAATAGCCTCCGCAATCTGATCCATATCGGTTTCCGAACCGAGGAAAAGATTTTGGAAGAGCCAGACGCTCTGTTCACAGACTAATGCGGCGTTTGGACAAGGTAAGGTTCGGATAAGATGCGGGTATTTCTCTCCCACGTGTGCCATACCGGGTTCCTCTGAAAGCGGAGACCGATAGCCGATGGAACACGGAATCCCTTCAGCAGAAAGCGCATCGACGAACGCCTGTCGCGACTTACCACTAAAACTTTCAGCGTCATATTTCAAACAATAAAGGTGATACCCGTGTTTCGTAGCCCACGGTGCAAGTTGCGGTGGTGTGATGCCATCAATCGCCTCTAAAGCACTCGAAAGATACGCAGCATTACGGTTACGGCGATCAGTTTGCATCTCCAAAAGTTCCAAACGCACCAGCAGTATCGCCGCGAGATATTCCGATGGTCGATAGTTCCATCCAAGACGCGGATATTCCCATCTCGCACCGCCCGGGGCGCGTCCGACATTCATGAAAGCGCAAACCCGGTCATGGATGTCTTTGTCGTTCGTTGTGACCATGCCACCTTCGCCGGATGTTAGGTTTTTCGAGGCTTGGAAGCTAAACGCACCGACATCGCTGAGCGAACCGACCCTTTTTGTCTGGTATTCTGCCCCGTGTGCCTGCGCACAATCTTCAACAATCGCAAGTTGATGCCGTTGGGCGATCTCTCGTAAGGCACCCATATCTGCCGGATGACCGCCGAGGTGGACAGGCAAGATCGCGCGGGTTTCTGAGGTAATAGCGGTTTCCACAGCCTCTGGATCAATCGTGAACGTCTCCGGTGAAATATCGACGAACACGACGGTGCATCGCCGTTCCAATACCGCGCTCGCGGTCGCCACAAACGTATAGTTCGGCACGATTACTTCGCCACCATCGCTAAACCCGTCAAGGTCAAGCGCACCGGCTAACGCAGCACTTATCGAATCCGTGCCATGTGGCATAAAGAGCGCGTAGTTTGTTCCGGTATACTGGGCATACTGCTCACCGAAACGGTTAATCATCGTTCCGCCGGAACCTTCGCTGCCGCTCAGATAGACTTCTCGGAGCAGCGGTTCGACTTTCGATTCCCACTCCTCGGTCGTCGTGAGGGGCCATGGTGACCACGGTTCGCTTTCTATATTGCGGACAGGTGCGCCGCCTGAAATTGCTAATTGGTTGGACATACGAATCTCCAGTTTTCTCTATTATAGTAAAGCCCGTAATTAATTTTACAGTAGCGGGGTTACAAACCCCGCCTGCATTGGGGGATACTGTCCGTCAAAGTGTAAATATATTTTCAAACTCTACTATAATTTATATCCTGCAAGCATTTAAAATGAAACTGTTGTACGAAATCGAACGACTTACGACTGTTAACCTCAATACTTTTTATTCCTTATCTATCAAGACGAAGTGGGTTTCCTTTTTCATCCAGATAAACAATTTCCCAACCGTCTGGTTCTATACCTTTATGCACGAGGTCAGACTCCTGTTGTTTAGAGAGTTTTGGCCCCTTAGCCGATATTATCTCACCATTTTCCGATCTAATTGTAGTGCTTGTCCAATGGATCTGATATCCTGATTCGTTCTTTTGTAAGTATATTCTTCCTGGAATATTGGGTAACGCGTTTTCACCTATTACTATCCAGTCTTCATTTCTGGGACGGCTTGCTTTGCCTCAGCGGTGAGTTGATACTTGCGTTGATACTTCTGGATCTCGGTGTCAATATAGTCTGCTTTTACGGTTTCCCAATCGTCTTCAGTATAAAATTCTTTCAAAATCAGAGATGAACGAATATTGAAGTATCCATCGTAATTCTTGAAATTCTCTATCATAATACCTTTATTGAGGAGCATCTGCAACCATTCTTCACGTGGATATTTGGTATCCATATCTGTCAAAGTAAATTCGATATGATGTTTTTTGTTATCGGATGTTGTTTTAGCAGCAGCCCACTTTGCGTTTGATGCCCGAGCAGTGTATCTCTCATCAAACGCTGTCATGAGGGCTTCAACCGTTTGAGGTCCAAGATACTGTTCTATAAGTGTTTCGGGATCCGACCCTCTTCTCATCTCGGTGTCCAATATAGTACCACATCCAGCGAAAGTGGCTCCAAAAACGAGCAAGAGCAGCAGCGTTAGTGCAATGTTTCTCATGGATTTTCTCCTTACGTGGTGTATTTCCCGTATTTCTGAGGAATATTTCGTAAGCCTTGGGTATTCAACTACCTTGTTAAGTGTACTATGCTATCCAGAAACTGTCAAGCAAAAAGCGGAGGCATTTAGTTCTTTTACACATGGGATTTCCAAATCCTGGCATACCGCGGTAGGAGCGAGCTGTGCTCGCGATCTTTAATTGACCTGACCATACACTACGGTAGGAGTGAGCTGTGCTCGCGATTTCTCACTTGACCATATACCACGATAGGAACGAACTATGCTCACGATTTTTCAATCAAAACTGATACATTTGACAATTGCGAAATAAATGGTTAAAATTAAAAAGAACTAAATTCTATTGACTAAAAAAGGAGTCAAAAATTTGAGATTTTTTTTGTTGATTTTACTTGTAATAGGATTCGCAACGGTTAGCATTACCGGTTGCGATAGACGCATGACGGAGCCAGTAATGGATGCCGTCACACCAACGGATATGTCTACGATGGATGATCCGGAGGCGTTTGCGGTTGCTCTTGTACAGGATGCAATTGATCTATACATATCGGAAGGTCGTGATGCTGCCATAACTTACTACAATGATCCAACAAATATTGTAGGGCCGTGGTATGTGTTTATCTTGGATACAAACGATATGTTTGTGGCACAGCCAGCGGCACCGAGTTTCATCGGTAAAGATATAAATAAGGAACCTGGACTTGACGGATCATTAGTAGGTATAGAGATCGCCATGCCACCAGAGGGCGGACATTGGACTGAATACTTGTGGCCGAATCCTGAAAATAACAAATTAGAACTAAAACGCACATGGTCAATCCGTCACGACGGTTACCTTTTCGCTTCTGGGTACTATGCGCCGTGGAGTCCGGATCCCGCGACGGTTCTTATAGATTCAAAGGATGATCCGGTAGCATTTACGCACGCTTTTGTCTTAGCAGCGGTCGCGCGTTATGAATCTGAGGGTGTTGACGCTACAGCGGCATACTACAACGATCCGATGAATGTTGATGGGCAGTGGTATGTGTTCATCACGGATGCAAACGATACGTTCGTCGCGCATGCACCAAGTCCCGATTTGATCGGAACAGATCTTAAGGATGTGCTCGGTCTTGATGGATCAAGGATGCTGGGAGTGGAGATCGCCGAGGCGACTGAGACGGGGCGTTGGATCGAGTACTTGTGGCCAAATCCTGAAAGTGGCGCGGATGAAATGAAGCGCACATGGGCAATCCGACATGACGGATACCTCTTCGCTTCTGGATATTATAAACCTACAGCCGAAGATGCTATGCCAACCGCGGAAAATTCCACACCAGCTGTGGAAGGTTCTATGCCAGCAGGAAATTAGCCCAAGATATAGCGAATATTGAAACTGTGCTAAATACTCTTACAAAAAAGGCGAGGTCCTTGGACCTCGCCTTAAAACATGAATTCAGGTTTGAATTAACTGCTAACCACTAAACGATGGATTGCCGCCGCAGCTGTTTCGGTATCTCGGAGCGGCGGGTTCGCTCCACGCGAAGTAAGTCCATCAACGATACACTGTTTTAAACTATCAAGCCTACATTGACGCACATCCGCGTGTTGTTCCATATACGCGTAGACCTTATATCGTTTCGGCAGTCTGACCGCTTCTTTTGACAGTGTTAAAACGATAACCGGACGACCACTGCTCGCCGCTTCACAGACCATAGAGAAACTATCTGCGGTAACGATAAGGAGATCGCTTAAGGCGAGGATGGATTGATACGGGTCTGTTAGCGTTGAAGGCGTGTCCGGTTGAATGAAGAGTGGACACCAGTCGGCACGTTTCAGCGTTGGTGCTAAGCGTTCCACAACATCTGTCGGTGTCCGGCGCGAAGTCGTCACCAGTATCTGTGCGTTCAATTCTGTTGCGATCGCCTCGCACACTTTGCTTAGATCTACAGCGTCTGCAATTGTGATCGTTTCGTGTCGGTCTGTCCCACCGATCAGGATACCGATACGTGGGCAGTCGGATAGATTCAGTGCTTGTGTCAACTGTCTCTTTTCGGTGTTGAGTGTGTCGGGTGAGATAGGGTTCGGGACACCGACTGTTTTGCACACATTATCTGTAGATCTCTTACCGTGCCATGAAAACATCGGGAGGATCGCAAGGTCAAAATGGCGAGCCCCTAACGGCGAAGGTCTACGACACGTGACAGTTTTTGCCTTGAGGCTCTGACCGAGCAGTAAGTTAACCGCTGCGACAGATGAACCCGTTGAAAGGATAACGTCAGCAGTCTGGAGCGTGGCTAACGTATTGTAAGTCTCAACGGTGAGGCTCCAGCGGAGAAGCGCGTGGATAAACGTCCCAGATAGCGACGTACCCCCGAAGACACACATAAACACACGCAGCAGATTATCACGCCACTTATGACGAAATTCTACTGCAACCCACTCCATCTCACAGTTAGGCAATCTCTCCACAATGCCCAAGGACTGTTTATAGTGTCCCGGTTTGTTGTCGCTTAAAATAACAACTCTCATTAAAAGTAGTAGGCACACTCCGTGTGCCGTAACCCAAAGTAGTAGGCATACGCCGTATGCCGGAACTGTTACGCTTCGATTGTCCGCGGGAAGGTATAGGCAATCAACTCCGTAATGCCGTTTTCACTTTCAATCTTAACAATACCGATGTGTGGAACAAACCATACCGTCTGCCGCTGCCGCAAGACTTCAGCTTCCGGGAAAAGCGTGTGCGTAAATTCCATCTCATACTCAACCTGAAACGCCGAATCGAACCTTCCGGCAGGCGTTTCAATCGGGCTTTCGGCAACAATCTTTCCCTTAATACTCACGTGCGCTTCAATCGGTATCTGAAGCAGCACGAGGTTCTGCAAAACAAGGCTCCCGTTGACTTTTGTATTGAAAGCCTCCCATTCAACGTTCGGACTTAATGGAAACTGGAAGAAGACAAAATCCGGATACGAGGTCGCCTCTAACGCAATGTCGATTTCCAAGCCAGCGAATTCATCTTGAACCAGAGTAGGGAGATCGTCTTGAATATACCGGTCCACCTTTTCACCGATAGCAAAAAAGACTCGGTTTTCTGAAACCCGAAAAGCATTCGGTTTCAGGTAGTCGAGTTCATCTTCAGCATCCAGTGTTGTGTAAGTGAAGCGTTGATAATCCCGTTCCTCTGTCGTGTAGCCGTCAGCAATCTCCCGTGTCCACTCATACCCATCAGGGTTCCGATAGACCCAGCTGCTTCCGACAGCGTCAGGAAAATAACTCGGCATCTGCTCTACCGGCGCAGGCGTTTCATCGGAACCGCAGCCAAATAAAGTAAAAATAGCACACAGCATCAGAGAAATCAGTCGCATTTTATTCCTTCAAGGCTTCTATAACCATGTTTTTCAAAGTTTCACCTCTGGCTCGATGTGAGATGAGTCTTCCATCTTTGTCGATAAGCCACTGTGTCGGAATGGAACGGATGTCGTAATGTAGAACTATAGGGTTATCCATAATCTTCCCACTAAACACCTGTCGCCAAGGAATATCGTTCTCTTTAATGTAATCTCGCAGCCTTTTTTCATCAAAATCGAGGTTAATCCCAATAATGTCAAACCCTTCGTCCTTATAGGTATCATAGACCTTTTTGACATTCGGCATCTCCGCGGTGCCCGGGACGCACCACACAGCCCAGAAGTCGAGTAGCACAACTTTGCCACGGTATTGTTCAAGCGAAATCGGTTTGCCATCAAGGTCTATCGCAGCAAAGTCCGGCACAACATTTCCAATTAATTCCATTACTGGTTCAGGTTCTTTAATAAACACTGGCTGCTGATGCACATTGTGATCATTTGGTGTCTGTGCCTCAAGTTTCTTAAAAAGTTGGAGTGCTTCCTCATTCCGATTCATTTGCCCAAGCATCGTGCCAAGCGTAAAGTTGTCTCGCGGATTATTGGGGTTCATTTTTGATCTGAAAAGTTTAATAAGGCCATCCACCTTTTTCGGTTGTCCGGATTCGATGTAAAGGCGCGCAAGTGCAGGGTATACATAATAGGAGAACCGTTCATGATAGGGGTGTCGTTCAAGTCCTGTCTCCAAAGCGGTCACGGCTTGTTCAGGCGTTTCGTACAATTGTTCTGGGGCATCTTCCCAACGACTTACGGATTGTGTAATCTTATAGGAAAAGCTCAAGTTTAAGCAAGAGGCATCTTGCCCTGCATGGTGCCGACACCGGATAAGCGGAACAACATCTCCATACATCAAGCGCGCCTCGGTTTTCCGTGCTTGGTATGCTGGATGAAATTGGTACCCGTAACTCACGGGCATCTTCGGATCTATATTCGCTGAAAAAAGTGCCATACCGCCAGATCTATCCGCAGGACAAATCAACACGTCTGGATCTGGTAAGTATTTCGGGTGATAAAGATCTGATAGCCATTCTGGATAGTTACCATTCTCTTCTAAGTAGATTTCGATAGATTTACCGAGTTTAATCAAATTTTGGGTGCATATCTCAATATTTTCTTCATGCTGCTCAGGCGTGAGAACGATGGCTTCTTCCAATCTTATTGCTGGTATGACTTGTTCCTGTGCCACAACAACCGTTGTCAACAAACTCCACATAATCCCTATTGTCAAAATCGATTTCATCCAGATACCCCCTATTTTGAACAATATTGAGAGACATTTGTCTTCTCACTATAGATCTGTCGATAGTTTCTTGAGGCATAGTATAACACATTCCCTTGAAAATTTACCATATTTTCGTCGGTAAAGTACAGGACGATTTAGTTTTCGATTTTTTGTCCAATCTTAGACCCCGGGTCCGGTAGGTTCAGTTGAAATTCCTTGACAAATACGTTGAGTGTGTTATGCTTTTAACATATTTCTAAATCCTGGAAAGGAATGCTTATGGAAACTGTAACAAAAATGGCTTGGGATTCAGATAGAAAGGAAAACTACGAGGTAGAAGTGCCTGCACGTCAAATTATGGAAAAAGTTCTTCTTCAAATTGATTATCCACGGGGTGGACTCCATAGGGAAAAAATAACAGAGATATTGGCGGAGCATTTTTCGCTAACTGCGGAACAGCGGAATGCAAAATTTAAAGGAGGTAAGAACGGTGTTCGGGTTTTTAATTTTTATGTAGGTAATGTGATTGGTGGCCTAATAAAATCAGGAAAGATGATGAACACAGAAAATGCTTGGTACTCAGATATTAATCGGGAACAGATAAGCCAAGAAGATAGAGGGGTACAACAAAATTCTGGTGATGGTGGGAATACCGTTGAAGAATCTATTGAAGAAAATTATCAGCAAATCAAAAAAGAATTAGCAGAAGAATTACTGCAACAGATTAAGAAGAACTCCCCTGCTTTTTTTGAAGAATTGGTTATTGATTTGCTCGTTGCAATGGGATATGGTGGTTCACGCGAAGATGCCCAAGCCGTAGGACGCAGTGGGGACGGTGGAATTGACGGTATTATTAACGAAGACAGACTCGGACTTGACGTGATCTATGTTCAAGCGAAACGATGGGAAGGAAATGTAGGAGCACCTGAAATTGCTGGATTTGCCGGGGCATTGGCTGGGAAAAGTGCCAATAAAGGTATTTTTATCACAACATCAGATTTTACGAAGGCTGCTAAGGAGTTCGTTGCTGCTGGTTTTAAGATCATTCTCATTAACGGAAACCAACTTGCAGATTATATGATAAAACACAATGTTGGTGTTTCGATTGAGAAAATATACGAAATCAAGCGCGTAGATTCCGACTATTTTGCTGAAAACGCTGAGTGATATAAAGCATTACGGTGTGAAGGTTGTGTGAATCCTAAAAATCCGAGATCCACACAACTATTGCATCAAACCACTTCCATCCAAACCCCAGGTACGAACCCCGGATACTCACCTTCACTGAACGCTGGATAATAGACATCCTCGCCGCTGAAATCGTGAACCGTCTCTCCACCGCTGCCATCTGGAATATGCACCCTACAGGTATACTCACTCTGACGGAACAGCTGCTGCGGTGTCGGTGTAGACCGATCCACACGATATTCCGCCAACGCTCCCTCATCAACCGTAACCCCCAATCCGGGCGACTCTGAAACTTGAATTGTCCCCTCAACCACCGGCAACCGCGTCTCAAGCAAGTCCGATTCCCATAACTCATGACACGTAATCGCAGGCAATTCCGCTTGCGATAGCACAGCACCGAGATGTACCGAGTACGCCGTTGTGATACCGGTGCCGACCATCTGGAGCCAGAACGGTTGATCAAACGAAGAACAGAGCGCGTTCGTACGACGTAGCGTGTTCACACCACCACCGACAACAAAACCGCCACAACACCGTGCATGCAAACAGGATTCGTTGAAATGCTCAACAATCCGTTTCTTGACAGCCGCTTGCAACCGCCCTGCACCTTCTACATCCGTACCGAGATAATACGGACTCTCATAGATCGCGACATTCGGGTGTTCATCTAACTGTTGTAAGACAGGGATCGCGTTGTCTGCTGTCCGTAAGAAGCCGTTGAAGTCGATGTCGAGTCGGTAATCCGCTGGCACCGCATCACCGACAGCGTCCACCTGCGCAAAGATGTCGCGCCACGGACGCGCTTTCAATTTCGCAGACGTATAACCCCGTTTGACAGATTCTTGGACTTCTGCCACCCAATCCTCCGGTGGCATATCAATGTCCCACCACGAGATAGGACACCTCTCGCGAACCTTAGGTCCAATCAGTTGGTAGGCAGGAACACCCACCGATTTACCGACCGCGTCGAAAAGCGACATCTGGATACCGAAACCGACACCGTCGTCGTTCAGACAGACAAACGCGTTCTGTCCGATCAATCGCTCAATATTCCCCGATTCATCACCCAAATTTTCACCGTATCCGATAATACCGTTGCTGAGTTCAACGCGGTAGACGTAAACCCGTTCACCATGTGTCGAGGCACGGTGCATGTGCCGACTGACCCGTTCATGATAAAATGGCACGTTCAACGAAATCGCTTCGAGATGTTTGATGCTAAGCATGAGGTCCTCCAAAATTTAAAGATACAATCGCGCTATTATATCATATCTCCAACAAATACCACGAAAAAATATTGCTGCCCGATAAAGCCGATTCTTTGAAGCAAACTTTCGCAGTCTACCACTAAAAAGTCAAAACCTTGCCATAGAGACGCAGCAGGTGCGGTTTGCAGTCCGGTTCATAATTATATGATTCATAAAAGATTATATGATTCATAAAAGTACCTCTTATAGTAAAATCGGAAAATAAGTTTACACTTGTGGCTGGTAGGGGTTGGGTAACCTTGAAGAAACACCCAAGCAAAAACACCCCTACGGTTCCACGCGTATGCAAATAATTACGGGATCTACTATAACTGACAACTGAAAGGTTTTCGCAGAAAACCGTACTGAAAACTATTCACATTTGACACACCACCCGTTTTGTTGCTATAATATATCTACAATGCAAACCACACTTTTGTCAGCAAGGAGCGCATTATGGCAAAAATTGAACCCTTTAATGTTTCAAACCACCTATTAGACCAACCTGATAAACTTCAGGAGCAGGCACGGCAAGACGGTTACCTCTTTTTCCGCGGCTTAATTGATGCAGATGCTATCTGTAACTTACGCCGCGATTTCTTGGAAATCTGTTATCGGCACGGATGGGCGAAAGGGGGCGACGCACTCATGGAGGGCATCCGAATTGGGGGTCCGTTCATGGAAGGCGATGACGGGTATTGGCCCGTATTAGACGAATTCCAATGCTTGGAGTCCTTCCACGCCTTCGCGCATCATCCAGCGATCTTGGATATGCTCGACAAACTTTTCGGTGAGAAGACACTCGTACATCCGCGGAATATTGGAAGAATTATGTTCCCGGAAAACACTAAATACACGACACCTGCACACCAAGATTTCATCCATATCCGAGGGACTGAGGAGACTTATACCGCCTGGATACCGCTCGGCGCATGTCCGAAGAAATTGGGCGGATTGACAGTCCTCGCAGGATCGCATCGTGGCGGGATATATCCCGTTAAACCTGCATTCGGTGCCGGTGGACTCGGTATTGATACAGAGCCGTTGGAGGCTGATGGTCTCTACTGGGTCACAGCGGATTTCGAGTTAGGCGACGCACTCTTTTTTCACAGCCACGCCGTTCACAAAGCACTACCGAATCAGAGCCCAGATCGGATCCGACTCTCCGTGGATTATCGCTATCAAGGGTGCTCGAAACCCGTAACGGAAGGTTCGCTATTGCCGCATTTCAATCGAATGCCTTGGGACGAAATCTATACCGACTGGAAATCGACGCAGTACCAATACTACTGGAACGCCTTCGATCTAAATAGAGTCTAAAGAAGTCGTAGACACACCCTGTGTGCTGTCCATATTTTTAAAGGAAGAAAAATCAATTGACTCAGTTGCGACAACGAAAACCCAATCTTCTCACGCTTTTTATACTCCTACTTATCGGATACAGCGGTCTCACTATTTCACCGGCTATCGCTGAGAACTACACCGGCGATTTCTTAACAAACGGTGTCGGCGGTCGCGCCCTCGGATTAGGGGGTGCTTATGTCAGTATCGCCGATGATGCCACCGCCACCTACTGGAACCCCGCCGGTATTGCCGGTGTCTCTGATAATTACCAGTTCTGTCTTATGCATGCCGCGCGGCGTTCAGGATTAGGCGCGTTCAACTATATCAGCGGCACGAAGCAAATTCTACCGAAACTCAACCTCGGACTCTCTTGGATTCGAGCAGGCATAGACGATATTCCGATCTACCCGCTCATACCGGCTTTTGATCCCAACATTAGTGCCGATGAACGAAGGAACGTCGCCAAAAACCGTCCGAGGGAATCCGACTTCACGCCTGCTGGCTACCTCAACGACAGTGAAAACGCGTATATTCTGACCCTCGCTACCGGTTGGGTCGTTAGTCAATCGTGGTGGGATAACTTCGGCAGGGATTCGCTACCACCAGAGTTTATGTTCGGTCTGAACGCCAAATGGATATCACAAAGCCTGAACGGCGGCGATCTTGACCTTTACAACTACAGCAGCTGGGGATACGGGTTCGATGCCGGTCTGCTTATTCGGCTGCCAGACTTTAACGCGCTTTTCGGTCTTGAGAACTTCGGGAGTATGTCCTTCGGCATAAACCTCCAAGACATCTCAAAGACAACCTTAACATGGAACACGTTATCCGCGCCAAAGGAATCCATTCCAGCGAATTGGAACATCGGAGTCGCGTACGCTCACGATCGCGTTTTCAATCGGAAACTGATCCTCTCTTACCAGTGGCAGCAACGTTATGGTGGACAGGCACATCTCGGCGTAGAATATCAGATAAGTACACCCTTGGCTTTACGCATCGGTTACCGAGACAACCGTTTGACGAGCGGTATCGGAATCCATGTACGCCAATTTCGTCTCGATTACGCACTCCTTTTCGGCGACCTCATTAGCACACATTTCTTGAGTCTGTTGTGGAATTTTTAAGGAACGACTTCACACGCTCGGTTTCGACAAGTCCGGCTGATCGCGTAATAGGATGAGGAGCGGGGCGAGGACCAGCGGAAGCATCACCAAACCGTCTAACACAATCGGCAAACCGAATTTATCTCCTAAAACACCGACGATCTTATTCAAAAACCCTCCGACACCCCAGGCGGCACCCATCATCAAACCGGAAGCGATGCTTTCGTGTCCGCTCAACATTATCTGCGCCAGAATAATGTTAACAGTTATGGAACTCGTGAGAATGACGTTGCCTAAAAAGAGGAACACAAGGAAACTGAACCCGCCAGTATGCAACGACCAGTAAAAAAGTGGGGGCGCACCGAGAAGGGATACCAATAACAGCACATAAGTGTTGACGCGACTCATAAGCCACCCGCTCGATAAAATACCCATAGACCCCGCAAAGATAAAGAGTGCGAGAACCAGAGAACGTCCTTGATCTGAGTAGCCTTGATCGGCTAAATGGACAGAAAGAAAGGTTTCTATGCCGGTGAGTGTAACGGTTCGCATCGCTGCGATTATGAATAACACGATGAGAGGCAGCATACGCGGTGAAGCAACACGCCAAAACGGTTCTTGCGGGACCGGTGCGTCGCTTGGCGTTCCTCTCGTGCTGACAGTTAAATCGAGTGTTTTCTCAAATTTTAGTACTTTCGGCACCAACAACGCCACAACTAAACCGGGGATCATCTCCCAAACGAGGTATTCCATACCGAAACGGTACGGAATGAATAGGAGTACCACCGGACCGAGTGCGCGTCCGATGTTGCCACCTGTCAGAAAAACGGAGATACCCATCCCCCGCTGCTCGGAAGCGAGCGCGCCAGCATAAGTCGTCGCCTGCGGATGGAACGCAGCGACCCCAATACCACCAATAGCCAACAGCAGGTATACAATGTTAGCGGAGGGCGCAAGCCACAACAGACTTAAACCGATCGCACTAAACGCCACGCCGATCGTCAGAAAATGCACTGTCCGCAACCGATCTGACAACCAGCCAAAGAGTATCTGTCCGAATGAGCTAAATACACTGTAAATTGAAACGAAGTTTCCCGCTAAACTGTTCCGTGTCGCAGCTGTCGCTAACTTCGTCAGCAGGAGCGGTTGAAGGTGTGATAGAAGCGTTGCGTAGGAATCGAGAACGGTATGCAAAAACGTCAGAAAATAGAACTGTTTCCGCATAGAGGATTTTGAGGAATCTTGGTTGTTATTCATGAGGCGAAGTGATACCACATTTCTATAAAAGTCAGACAATTGATTGTAAGATACATATTATAGAATGCTACAAACAAAAAAGCAAGTCTTTTATAGTGGACTTGGTAGTTACCTTTACACCTCGGTAGGGGGCGTACCTTCAAACCGCACCTACCAGGGGGTGTGTAAATAAAAAAGCAAGTCTTTAAAAAAATACTTTCGCTTGACAATTAAACCGGCAACATATATCATAATACGAATCCCTTAGTGCAGATAACTCAACATAACATATAGCGAGCGTGCCTTTGAACAGAGAACAACTTCAGCGGGTTACCAAGATCGGCTTACCAACGGTACTGGCAGTCATCATAACATATTTCCTCTTAAAAGAGATTGATCTCCAAAAGATACCGCAAACCCTCGGTCGATTATCCATAAAGGCACTCCTTATCGGATTCACCTGTTACTGTGTGTTAGTGCTGGCGAAAGCATCGCGTTTTCGCGCGCTCCTTAACCTTGATAGCAGTGTCTATCGGATCTTTCCAATCCTTGCGTTGCACACCTTTTGGGGTAACATCCTGCCGATGCGGACAGGAGATGTCTCTTATGTCTACCTCATGCAACGCCGTCAGAAAGTCGACGCGACACAAGGGATCGCCTCGCTTCTGGTCGCAAGTCTGATAGACCTAATACTGCTAATAGGCTTGGTAATCGCGACGGCATGGTTCTTACGCGACGCATTACGTGATACTTTCTCAGGCACCGTCCTCTATCTTATGCCGCTCTTGATTGGCAGCGGTTTAATCACTGTTATCGTTTTTGTCTCTGTCGCGCCAAACGTCTGTATGCGGTTCGCCGATCTATGTGCATGTCCACTATTACGTCTTGAGAAACGACCTGTGTCATGGGTTGTTAACAACGGATTGCGAGTACTGCAAGAACTCACAGCGTTCCGCTCAAACCACCGGTTTCTGGAAGTCTGGATATATTCTCTGCTGTGTCTCGGCATCCGTTTCGGTTTCCAGTGCTATCTCGTCGTTGAAATGGGGGTTGACGTGCCGATAACCGAGGTACTGTTCGCACTCGCCTTTACCAACGTCTTCAACCTGCTACCTATTCAGACGATCGGTAACTTTGGCACAACAGAATTCCCATTCGTCTGGCTGCTAACACATTTCGGAACATCAGTAGAGGTAGCAACTGTCACAGGCTTCAGTCTACACATCCTGATTTTAATTTACTGTCTACCTTTAGGCATGTACGGGTTCTTGAATAAACCAAAGGAGCAATAGATATGCAAATTATTGATCCACATGTTCACGTTTGGAAAAGCGATCCGCAGTTTCCGTGGGCACCAGAAACAACGAGTCCGCCGGAGGAAGATGCAACGGCGGAGATGCTTTTAGAATTAATGGCAGCAAACGGTGTTGAAAAAACCGTTCTCGTTCAAGTCATCCACTACCGATGGGATAACAGTTACGCTGCAGACGCGATGAAGCGGTACCCTGATAAATTCATGGGTGTGTGTCGGATTAACCCTGAAGACCCTGATGCACCAGACCATCTCAGCTACTGGACTGAAGATCACGGATTTCACGGTGTGCGACTGAGTCCGTCCATCGGGGCTGCAGGCGATTGGTTTACGGGACCGTTGATGCTACCTATCTTTCAACGCGCCGAAACGCTCGGTGTGCCGATGCTGATTCTCACCGGTGCTGAGCGACTCGTGGATCTCGTACCACTTCTCGAAAAGTATCCGGATCTCGATGTCGTCATAGATCACATGGCGGACTGTTCACCTGACGCACCTGACAAACTCCAACTGCTTCTCAATCTTGCCCGGTTCCCGCGCGTCTATGTCAAGATAAGCCATACGTGGTCAATCTCGCAAACAGGGTATCCATGGGCGGACACATTTGAGCAGGTCAAGAGAGTGTATCAAGCATTCGGTGGGTCCCGGCTTATGTGGGGCACCGATTGGCCCGTCTGTCTCACACGCGCCAGTTATGCTGAAACCTTAGCTGTCGTCCGAGATGAGATGGATTTCTTCACGCCAGAGGACAAGGAATGGGTGTTAGGCAAAACGGCACTACGCCTCTGGAAATTCTAAGATCGACATTTCGTTTCTACCGAATCGGATCAACCTTTATATCACGATTTTTAACTGCGGACTGAAAATCGAAAACTATTTATTTGACAAATTTGTGTAACTGTGTTACCATAATTCAATAAACGTATCAGCGCAACTCCTTAAAGTTGAATGCACCTTGGCGTGGCGCAGCATAAGAACCGATATTCTTCTGCTGTCAAGGTTCCCACCTCGCCTATCCACAAGGAGGAACACCATGCCGTTTTGTCCAGAATGCAACGTTACGTATAAAGAAGCTATCTCGATATGTCCGGATTGTCAGATAGACCTCGTGCCGCAAGCGGCGCAAACCGAGATTTCGGAATATGGGGACTGGTACGCCATCGAGTCTGTCCCGAACGAATTAGCCGCAAATATCCTCCGAAGTGTCTTAGAGGATAGCAATATTCCGGTCTATGTACGCTGCCATGAGGTGCCTAATTACGGCGGTGTGAAGGGGAACGCTGGGCAATCCGAATGGGGCGATATACTTGTACCAACGAATTTAGTGCCACAAGCGCGGGAATGTCTCAAAGCCTATTTCGATTCACTAAAAGAAGAGTGACATATACACAGAAGCAGGTCGCTATGGAAGCCAAGCAACTCTATCTCATTAAAGAAGCCAGAGCTCACGTTCGCATGAATGGAAAGATTTATGTCCGGGCGCACCGCAGACGCAACGGCAGCCACGTCAAAGAACATTGGCGGAGACCTCCGAACAAACGGTTCAGGACCCAGCGACAATTTGAGTCAGCCGTGGAACAACTCGGTCTCTTTGAAAATGACGATACCTAAAGTTGACATAAATCGAAAGGTAGACGTGAGAAGAAATTATACCCAGCACTATCTTCTCAGAAAAATACTATGACGAGTTTTTTCCGAAGCTTGCAAGTTCACCGAACGATGCCTTGCCGCTTGCAAGCGTGTCTCATTTTCTTATTATTCTTCATTGCGAGTCCTACGCTTTTTGGTGATGTTTACCGTATCAAAAAGGGGGATACCCTCCTCATCGCTGTCGTCGGGCAACCGGAATATACGCATTCTGTCCAAGTCCGTGAGGACGGAAGAATCAACTATTTCGGCGGTGAATTTGATGTCGCCGGTGCAACAGTGACAACTGTTAATCACCTGATTCGTGATTTTCTCGTAACCGATAACCAGATTACTAATCCTGTCGTTATGGTGTCGCTTGTGCAGCAAGAGTACGGTGTTTTTGTCGGCGGCGCAGTGAAAACGCCCGGACATTACGGCATATCACCAGAGACCGACATCGACTTATACCGTGCGATCGCACTCGCAGGCGGTATGAGTGAGAACGCTGACCGACAAGGTGTCCAATTAATTCGCAAAGATACCACGCAACAGGTCGAAATCTACGATCTTTCGACCCATAGTCCTTACCGCGATATCCGCGTCAACATCAACGATCTCGTTTTCGTCATGCCGCTCAGCGTCGTTGAGGTTCAAGGACAGGTACAGACCCCCGGAAAAATTTTTATTCGTGGCGATATCGGCATTGCGAACGCGCTTGCCCGCGCAGGCGGTCCCACACCAGAAGCCAACCTAACAGTTGTTGTGAAGGTGGAAAAAAACGGCAAACGCTCCGAATTCAATCTCTCCGAACAGTTTTGGAAATCGCCATCCGACGATCAACCGCCACCCACACTATCGGACGGCGATGTACTGTTTGTCCCAAACGTTTTTAAAACAGAACCTATCTATGTAACCGGTTATGTCCGAAACCCCGGTCCCCAACGCGTTCGTGGACCGTTGAATCTCTTGCAAGCCGTCGCACTCGGTGGGGGGTTCGATGCCGCAGCGAATCGAGAAGAGGTCATCATTCACCGTCAAGATGGTACAACCATAGAGGTGCCGTTCACATTCAATCCTGCTGAAGGGGCAACACGGCAACACGTTTTACTCTATCCAGGCGATATTTTAGAGATTAAGAAAAAGTTTCAGGTCAATTGGGGGCTTATCAGTACTTTCACCGTCATCATCATCAGCGGTGTGAGTGTTATACTCCAAATATTGCAGTAGACAGGGGAATATAAATATGCGGACTGAATTAGGTTTAGAGGAACAACAATCCGAACCAAACGTTGAGACACCGGAACCACAAGCAGAAGCATCGCAGCAACCCAAGAAAAAAAGCGGTAATTGGAATACTAACGAGATGCTAAGCCAACATTTCGAGCAACCTGTCCGTTTCGTCACTTATACTGGTCTAAAGGACCTGTCTGTATCCAGAACAAAACCGTATACAATATGGGGAAAAGATGCCAACGGTAAGATGTGGAAAATGGCGAAACTACACGTTTTGTTTGCATTTCCGAAGGAGAAAATGCCTGACCTGAAACCCTATATAAAAGTTAGGGCACCGTTGAAAGCCGAGAACCTTCAACCGCTTGAAACCGTAGCAGAGCGGTACCATGTTGATGACGAACTTCTTGAACAAGCGAGGGACAACAAATCCGACGTGAACATCGTTACCCGCGCCGGATACGTCTTGAACGGTTGGATCCAGCAATTTGACAAATATGTGTTGTACATGCGAATCGGCGAGAAGATGGTAATCGTATACCGACACGGTTTATATGAGTTCAAAGTTGAGGAACAACCCGAAGACGCGTCATAGATGTTGACATCAGAATTTACATCTTTTTCAACGAACCCTACATAACAACCACTGCAGGCGCGGTTTGTACCGCCGTCATTCCCCAGATTGGTCCTCGCTATGCCACATCCCAATATTAAACCGACCCACAAATCCATCAAAAACTACTACGCCGAACTCAAAGAATATGACAGCATCGGCGCGGAACATGAAGGTGCCGTCCGAACCGCATTCCAGAACCTTCTACAACACTACTGCCGACAAGCAGACCTCATCCTCGTCTGCGAAAAAACACATTACACACCAGAAAACAAACGGATAAAACCTGACGGTGAAGTCGTTGATACCTTCGGATTGCCCTACGGCTACTGGGAAGCAAAAGATACACGCGACGATCTCCACGTCGAAGCCGACAAGAAATTCGCCGCAGGCTACCCCTCCAAAAACATCGTCATCCAATCGCCGACGCACGCGCTCCTCTATCAGCACGGTCAACTCCAACTTGATTTAGACATCACCGAACCGAGAAACCTCGTCAATGTGCTACAGACCTTCTTCGCCTATCAGGAAGAGAACATCTCCGCGTGGCATACCGCCGTCTCCGAATTCAGAGAGACCGTCCCAGAACTCGGCGAGAAATTAGCGACACTCATCGAAACCGAACGGCAGAACAACTCACAATTCCAGAAAGCGTTTGCGAGTTTTCATCAGCAGTGCCAGACCTCCATCAATCCGAACCTCTCTATCGCAGCTGTTGAGGAGATGCTCATCCAGCACCTCTTAACCGAACGCATCTTCCGCACGGTTTTCAACAATCGCGACTTCACACGCCGTAATATCATCGCACGCGAAATTGAGAACGTCATCGATGCACTCACCTCACAAGCATTCGACCGCAACCAGTTCCTCCAGAGTTTGGACCCGTTCTACGTCGCCATTGAGCAGACCTCCGCAACCATCACCGACTTCTCGCAGAAACAGGGATTCCTCAACACTGTCTACGAACAATTCTTTCAAGGCTTCTCTGTCAAGGTCGCAGACACGCACGGCATCGTCTACACACCGCAGCCGATCGTCAATTTCATGGTCAAAAGCGTTGAGCAGCTCCTACAGACCGAGTTCAATCGTTCCCTTTCCGATACCGGTGTGAATATCATTGACCCGTTCGTCGGGACGGGGAATTTCATCGTCCGCATCATGCAAGAACTCGAACCCATCGCATTAGAACGCAAATACACTGCCGACCCACCAGAACTCCAATGCAACGAGGTGATGCTCCTACCGTACTACATCGCCAGCCTCAACATCGAACACGGATTTTACACGGCAACGAAACGCTATGTCCCTTACGAAGGCATCTCTTTGGTAGATACATTTGAGATAGTAGAGGACCGGCAGCTGCAGCTCCTCACCCAAGCGAACACCGCACGCGTCGAAAAACAGAAAGAGACCGATATGTTCGTTGTCATCGGCAACCCACCTTACAATGTTGGACAGGTCAATGAGAACGATAACAACAAAAATCGGAAGTATAAAACGATGGATGAACGAGTGCGGGAAACATACTCACATGATTCAAAGGCGACAAACAAAAATGCGCTCTCAGATCCGTATGTTAAAGCAATTCGATGGGCATTAGATCGGGTTGAGGACGAAGGTATTGTCGCCTTTGTTACAAACAACAGTTTCCTCGACGGTGTAGCGTTTGACGGCATGCGGAAAAACCTTGCTGACGATTGCGACACGATTTATATTTTGGACTTGGGTGGAAATGCACGAAAAGGGTTAAAAGTCTCCGATGCAAATGTGTTCGGGATTCGTGTCGGTGTGAGTATTAACCTATTTGTGAAGAAAAATGGGAACTCGTCAGAATCACCCCGTATCTTCTACTACCGCACCGACGATTTATGGGACAAAAAACAGAAATTCAGTTTTCTGAGCGAATGTGAAAACGTTGGAGGTATTGAGTGGCAAACGATTCAACCGGATGAACGACACACATGGCTTACCGAAGGACTCCACACCGAGTTTGATACCTTCATTCCAATCGGGACTAAAGAAGCGAAAGCAACAAAAGGTAAAGCGGTAGGTGTGATTTTCAAAACCTACAGCCTCGGTGTCACCACAAATCGTGATACATGGACTTGCAATTTCAATCTGAACACACTTAATGAACAAATGAATCAGATAATTGAAACTTACAATTCGGAAGTTAATCGCTGGAAACATCGGAGGAATCGGAATGCAAATGTTGATGATTTTGTAATTTCTGATGATAGGAAAATCAAGTGGAGTGAAGCACTTAAACGAAATTTGCAGAGGGGACGAATAGTTAACTTTTCGGAGAAAAATATAAGATCATCACTTTATCGTCCTTTTACAGGATCCTATCTATACATTGACCGAATCATGAATGAAAGAGTCCGAGAATTTCCGTCCATTTTTCCTGTACCGGAGACAGAAAAAGAGAATTTAGTGATCTGTGTTGCTGGTATTGGTGATAGAAAAGGCTTTGGTTGTCTTACAACAATTATGATCCCAAGCGTAGATTTGGCATTTGAAAAAACGCAGTGCTTCCCATTTTACACCTATGACGAAGATGGCACAAACCGACGCGAAAACATCACCGACTGGGCATTGATCGAATTCCGATCCCGCTACAAGGACGACACCATCACTAAGTGGGACATCTTCCACTACAGCTACGGACTCCTGCATCACCCCGCCTATCGCGAAAAATACGAAGCGAACCTCAAGCGCGATCTACCACACATCCCGTTTGCCGACGACTTTTTGGGATTCGCAAATGCAGGCGCGCGGTTAGCAGATATTCACGTCAACTACGAATCGCAATCCGAATACGATAAACTCAAGTTCGTTCAGAACCCGGACACACCGCTCAATTGGCGTGTGGAGAAGATGAAACTCTCCAAAGACAAAACACAGATTGTCTACAACGATTTCCTTACACTCGACGGTATCCCAGAAAAAGCGTTTGATTACCGACTCGGGAACCGTTCCGCGTTGGAGTGGATAATTAATCAGTATTGTGTTAAAATAGATAAGCGCAGCGGCATACGCAACGACCCGAACCGAGCAGACGACCCACAATACATCGTCAAACTCATCGGAAAGGTGATTACAGTTAGCCTTGAAACAGTCAAAATCGTTGAGGAGCTGCCGGATATGAACACCCGCAATTAAAATAGCAGTGCAGGGAAATCCATGAACCGTAGAAACTTTTTAATCAGCGGAAGTACCGCATTGGCAGGGCTGCTTCTTGGTAATGGTCAACAGCAGTTGCATGCGGACTCCCACGAAACTTATACCGATAAACATACAAACGAAAGGAACACGCAGATGAAGACAGCAGTTAGTATCGTTGACGATGCTTTTTACATTAACGGTGAAATCACCTATCCCGGACGCTCTTATGAAGGCAACAAGGTTGAGGGATTGCTCATCAACACCCGGATGGTGCAAGGTATTTTTGATGACCGGAACCCGGAGACCGTACATCTCTGGAAGTATCCTGATACAGGTGTATGGGATCCTGAACGGAATACCCGCGAGTTTCTATCCGCTATGCCGGTGTGGCGTGCGCACGGCGTATTGGCGTTCACAATCAATCTCCAAGGTGGGAGTCCCGAAGGCTACTCGAAAGGGCAACCGTGGCACAACTCTGGTATAGAATCCGACGGTAGCCTCAACGCGGATTATCTCTCACGTCTCGAACGGATTATCGACTTCGCGGATGCGCTCGGTATGGTCGTTATCCTCGGCTATTTCTATTTTGCCCAGGATCGGCGGGTTAAAGACGAAAACGCCGTCAAAAATGCTGTTGACAATGCAACCGGTTGGCTCTTCGACAAAGGATATACCAATGTTATCATTGAGATAAACAACGAATGCAATGTCAGAGTATATACCCATGAAATCCTAAAACCCCCACGGGTACACGAGTTAATTGAACGCGTAAAAGCGACAACCCACAACGGGAATAGATTCCTTGTGGGAACGAGTTACGGCGGTGGCGCGGTGCCTCTCGAAAACGTTGTCCGCTCTTCCGATTTCCTGCTTGTTCACGGCAACGGTGTCAAGGACCCGAATCGCATTATTGAGATGGTACAGCAGACGCGCGAGGTACCCGGCTACCGTCCGATGCCGATCTTATTCAACGAGGACGACCATTTCGATTTTGATAAACCGTTGAACAACTTTGTCGCTGCTGTCAGCCAATACGCCTCGTGGGGATACTTTGATCCGGGTGAAAACGATTACCACCACGGCTACCAATCTGTACCTGTGCAATGGCAGCTCAACACACCGCGCAAACGCGCCTTTTTTCAGAAGGTTCGTGACATTACTGGTGTCTCTCCGAGATAGCAAAGGAAAAATTAAAAATATGCCACAAATTGATCCGATCTATTTTACGCTTGCCGTTGTTGGTATCATCATTCTCACGACGAGTATGAGGATCCTCAAAGAGTACGAACGTGCCGTTATCTTCCGTCTCGGTCGATTCGTCGGAACCCGCGGTCCTGGTCTCGTCTTTATGATACCGTTCTGGATTGAGCGGATGCAGCGTGTGAGTCTCCGTGTTGTCGTCAACGACGTTACACCACAGGATGTGATTACAAAGGATAACGTCTCCGTGAGCGTCAACGCCGTGCTTACCTTCAAGGTAACCGAACCTGATAGAGCCGTCATTGAGGTCGAAGACTTCGGATTTGCGATTGGTCAGATTGCACAGACAACGCTTCGGAGTGTGCTCGGGCGTGCTGAACTCGACGATCTCCTCTCCGAACGTGAAAAACTGAATCAGGATTTAGAAGATATTATCAAAAAGCATTGTGAACCCTGGGGTGTCGAGGTGATGGCAATGGAGATAAAACACGTTGATTTACCCGTTGAGATGCAACGCGCAATGGCGAAGCAGGCGGAAGCCGAACGTGAACGTCGCGCCAAAGTTACGCACGCTGAGGGTGAATTTGAATCTGCGCAGGTGCTAACTGATGCTGCGGAAATCCTTAGTAAAACACCGACATCGGTACAACTCCGGTTCCTTCAAGCACTTGTAGAGGTAAGTGCCGAGAAAAACTCGACCGTTATTTTCCCTATTCCGATAGACCTACTCAAACCGTTTCTCGAAAAGGCAAAAGACTAAAGCGCATCGGATCTGATCTCTTCCTCTTCAATGGCGGGGTTTGATGAAGATTAATTTTTTAATTCGGTCCTTTCTTTGGCAGTCCGGTTCGGTTGCAAACCGAACCTACCGGCCTTGGGGAAAATATAGAATTACCGAAATATTTTATTAAACTTCATGTGACCCCGCCTATTTTATATCATATTTTTCCCTCCTAACAAACACGCTGAAATTTTACCGTGCAAAGCCGCCAGATGATACCTGCGCTGCGAGATTTGTAACCCCATCTGTCTGTTTGCGTATAAGATAATGGTAAATTTTACTATATTTTATTTTTTATGTATATTTCTGCCTTCGGAGAATAAACATGAATAAAGTGAACCGATACACACAATTTATGATACCTCTCGGTGGAATTGTTGCCGCTACCAGTTTTTCTATGCCGTGGTTGCAAATAGGCGAGCAGGGTGACGAAACCGCTTCAGGGCTTGGGCTTGCTCAGCACAGAGTGCTCCTTGCGATTGCCTTCATTTCGAGCCTGGTAATTACCTGTGTAAGTCTTTACACAATAATCCGGCGCACCCCTTGGAAAGCCAGGGTCCCGATTCTTGTGGGTACAGGTATCGGTCTCGCGGTGCTTTTACCGGAATATCTCAATTTCATGAAAATGGCTGAAAAAGTTCATCTTGCTGTCAGTTTAGGTTTCTGGGGTGTAGCTGTCGGATTTATGGTCGCCGTTGTCGGCGTATTTTTAACAAGGACGAAAGTGGAAGAGCAATTCATAGTTTCTGTAGAAGAAGAACAGTTATGGTCTATCGTACATATAGGCGGATTTTTCGCGCTCATCTGTTTCTTTATACCGTGGGATAGCATCGGTGACAGCATTAACTTCTCAGGCATTGACCTTGCGAAGTGGAATCCGCTCATCACAATCGCTTTAATTTCCAATGTCGTGATTGTCGGTGTGAGTCTATACATGTTTGCCCAGGGAACACTCTGGAAAGCCAGAGTCCCGGTTTTTGTGAGTATCGGCATCGGCATCGGTGTCCTTTTATCGCACTACGTCAATTATTTCAATACGCTAAATAACGTGCAGGAAATAGGTATAGGTGTCAGTGCGAACACATTCGAATTTGGTTTATGGGGAACAGTTCTCGGATTTGTTGTTGCCGCGGTTGGCGTATTCTTAATTCAGACGAAAATACAAACAAGCAGGTAGAAATTACTTCGGAGCAAGAGTAGTATCCGTAGCCGTAAGTGTCGATTTTAGAAAAACCACCGTTTCTACAGAAGCGTGAACAGGAGACTAATGGTTTCTTAATTGACATCTTTTCCCATCATTCCAAGCGACCCAACCAACATCTGAATCGAAGATGTAATATATGGTTGCAACCATGCTTTTTTGAAGCAAACCGAAGTGGTTGCAACTAAAGAACATAATCCCTTTCAACACTCTTAAAGTTTGAAATAGAAAATTCGTATGTGAGCAGGTGATACTGTGAAAGCCCAAAAAACGCTTTCATTTATGGTTCGGAACCCGATTCCTTTCATCGTTCAGTTGATATGCTGGTTTCTTTATGCCGTTCTACTGGTTGTATCAACGGCTCCTTCCACAGATGAATCCTTGTCAGGTGAGGTTGCTTTCACAGATAGAGCATTGCCAGGTATCGTCCGGTTAGCCAAAACCTCGTTTGACACCCTCCCTGGGTCCCTTGAAAATTTTGCCATAATCGTTTCAATCGTTTTCGATGAAGTTATCATGGAAGTACTGACGGATGGCGGTTGGGTTTTTATTGCTGTCTTCGCACTCATTATTGGTTATCGAGAAGCGAGAGGGAACTTAAAAGGTATTGCCAAAGAACGACAGACGTGGATGCAGTGGTACGATGAACAGCAGGAAGTGATAAAGCAAGAAGACACCCTTGATGAGCCGCCATCAGCATTGGAAGATACACAAGCCAACTCGTATTTCAGGAAAGCACAAAGAACGGTGTTTTCTATGGTTCGCAATCCGATGCCATTTGTTCTTCATTTCACATGCTGGTTTTCGCCGTTTTTTTTCCTATTCTTAATAGGACTCTTAATAGGTCGGTCACATACTATTCCGACAACCGAAGATTTAGCAAAAATTGTTCCTTCCCTCCTTACATTTACCCTTATACCTGCTTTAATCTCCAGTTACCAAGAGACGAGAGGTACGATAAAAGGCGTTGCCAAAGAGACACAAGTCTGGACAAAATGGTATCAACGCCAAATTACCGCGACAGCACAAGGGTACACCCTCGCCGCACCACCCCCATCATTAGACATTTTCTGACAATAATAGCAATAAGGTTTCATGGAGAAAGATATCGTATACAAGAGAGGGTATATCATGAAGGTCTTAGAAACGTTGTTATTTATCCTTCGGAATCCAATCCCACTCATCGTTCATTTAACGTGTTGGTTTTTGTTCGCTGTTTGGGGAGTTGTGGCAGATGATCCATTCATAGAAGGGACGTGGCCCTACATCAAAGTTATTGTGGCACCTCCTGCATCTATCGGGGATTTTCTAAAAGCTGCCGCAATTATTTGGGATGAAATTCTGAAGGATTTAACGAGAAATGGGTTTTGGATGCTTGTTGTTATACCACCTTTCATCATCAGTTACCGAGAAGCAGTCGGGAACCTAAAAGGTAGAGCCAAAGCGCATCAGGTATGGATAGAATGGTATAACCGGCAACACGGAACGGCGGCAGAAGGAGACGCTTCTGAGGAGTCCATGCCACTACCAGAAAACATACGAGCCAATTCCTATTTCAGAAAAGCACAAAAAACAATTTTGTTTTTGATTCGGAATCCGAAACTACTCCTTATTCACTTCCTGTGTTGGATTCCTGTCTATTTTTTCCTTATCCTCATGACAGAATTCCCTGATCTTGCGGATATTGTTCGGACAGCAGAACGTTTCTTTTATTACTTCCCCTCAACAATAGCTTTTCTCGCGATATTGGCTGTGATATTCGGTCTCATTTCCAGTTACCAAGAGTCGAGAGGCATTGTGAAAGGGGTAGCCAAAAGACAAAAAATGTGGACAGAATGGTATAACCGACAACAAAAAGCAAGAGAACAAGGTCTTCCATTTGACGAAGCACCACCATCATTATAGTGAATTTCAGAATTAATTTCACACTTTGCATCGGGTGCGGTTAGAATGCAGGTCGCATCTGGGGTATTTGCAAACGCTAAAATCCAATGCGAAGAAGGTGTTTCTTCGCGTACGCCGCAAAACCGCACCTACCGGGGAATGGGAATGTAAAAGTAATACCATTTCTAAATGATGTTATCAGATTACCGGCTTTCGTGAAATGTGTGGTGACGGGCAACAAACTAACAGTTTGTTCTACGTAAAGAAACATTTATTAACAGAAATGGTACAACAACTGAATACTTCTGAAAAAAAGTTGACTTCTCAGAGAGAATAGGATATGATAGAGCAAATTGTAAATTCAAAGGAGCCACAATTGAGCAGACCAAATATCCTATTTATCATGTCCGACGACCACGCATCACACGCTATCAGCAGCTACGGGAGTCGGATTAATCAAACACCGCACCTCGATCGTATCGCAGATGGCGGTATGGTTCTCCAAAACTGTTTCTGTGTCAACTCCATCTGTACGCCGAGCCGTGCGAACATTCTGACCGGCAAACACAGCCACCTCAACGGTGTTAAGACATTAGGCGACAATTTTGATGGCAGGAGACCGAGCGTCGCGAAGATGCTACAAGCAGATGGCTACCAAACCGCTATGGTTGGGAAATGGCACCTCGGACACGGCGGAAACGCCGATCCGACAGGTTTCGACTACTGGAACGTGCTGCCCGGACAAGGACTCTATCACGACCCTGTGATGCTTGAACCACACGGAAGAACGACACATAAAGGCTACGCCACCGACATCATCACCGATTTCTCGTTGGATTGGCTGCAGAACCGAGACAGAGAACGTCCGTTCTTCATGATGTGCCACCACAAGGCACCGCACCGTCCATGGGATTCCGATGAGAAGCACGCACAGATGTTCGAGGACGGCGATGTACCGATGCCAGACAACTTCTTTGACGACTACGCGAACCGTTCAAACGCCGCGAAGGAAGCGCAGATGCGCGTCTTCGGTCACATGACTGAGAGCGACCTTAAGATTGATAAACTCGGTCCGCCACCAGAAGGGATGTCCGATGCGGAGCGGGCAAACTGGAACTATCAGCGATATATCAAGGAATATCTCCGCTGCGTCGCTTCAATTGATGACAATGTCGGACGGATGCTCGATTACCTTGATGAAGACGGTATTGCAGACGACACAATTATCATCTACACCTCTGATCAAGGCTTCTTCTTAGGGGATCACGGCTGGTATGACAAACGGTTCATGTATGAAGAATCTTTACGGATGCCATTCCTTATCCGCTATCCACGTGAGATTCAACCCGGCAGTTCATCCGATGCAATGGCACTCAATATCGACTTCGCAGAGACTTGGCTCGACTACGCCGGATTACCGATTCCTGATGATATGCAAGGCACGAGTCTACGTCCAATCCTCAATGGCGAGACACCTGATGACTGGCGCACATCCATGTATTACCGTTATTGGATGCATCTCGCACACCACTATGTCGCCGCACACTACGGGATACGGACGGATCGCTATAAACTGATCTACTATTACGGTGAGGCACTCGGCACAACCGGTTCCATTGACGAGTCGAAAGAACCGGAATGGGAACTCTTTGATCTGGCGAAAGACCCTAACGAGATGTGCAGCGTCTACGACGATCCGGTTTACGCAGATATCGTCACCGAATTGACAGAAGAGTTATATCGCCTCAAAGCAGAAGCGGGCGATGACGAATAATCATAGGGGCTGGGTTCCGCAACCCCTACGGACGACAAAAAATGGAGGCACACAATGGCATGTCAGAGTCCACTCCGCGATATTGAACCTGGTATGAAAGTTACGGCACAGATGTCGCCGGAACCGAGTGAGGCAGACTTACAGTTCGCTAAACAGATGGACGTTGATTATGTTGTTCTCTGGACGAACGGTGAGAATGCGAATTACGACTATTTCATGAGCCGTCGCGAGATCTTCGAGAACGCAGGACTCAAAATCTACGGGTTCGGCAACAGCGATGTCCACAATCAGGACGCAATCGTGCTGAACTTGGAGAACCGCGACGCGAAGGTCGAACAATACAAACAGTACATCCGTGATCTCGGCAGAGCAGGGATTCCGTATACGACCTACGCACACATGGGGAACGGTATCTGGAGCACCGAACGCGAGACGACGCGTGGTGGTGCGAGTGCGCGGGCATTCAATCTTGAAACCGCCGAAGAGGGACACTGGGGTGGCAATCAGTATAAGATGCCGTTCTCACACGGTCGCGAATACGCCGAAGAGGAGCTCTGGGACAATTACACCTACTTCATCAAGCAGGCGGCACCCGTCGCTGAGGAGGCAGGCGTAATGATCGGTATCCATCCCGACGATCCACCTGCACTGAATCTCGCCGGAATTCCGAGATGTATCTTCAGCAGTTTTGAAGGTTACAAACGCGCCCTTGAAATCGCCGATAGCCCCAACGTCGGGATGTGTTTCTGTGTCGGTTGCTGGTTAGAAGGCGGCGACCTGATGGGTAAAGATGTCATCGAATCCATCCGCTATTTCGGTGAACGGGACAAGATTTTCAAAGTCCATTTCCGAAATGTCGATCAACCGCTACCGCATTTCGTCGAGACCTTCGTCGATAACGGCTATCAGGATATGTACCACGTGGCGAAAGCACTCCGTGAAGTGGACTTCAACGGCGTGCTAATCCCGGATCACATTCCGAGCATGGCGGGTGACCATCGCGTCGGGACGGCGTATACGATTGCCTACATGAACGCGCTTGTAAAACGTGCCAATGAGGAGGTCGCTGCGTGAGAACATTCGCGCGCGTTTTCTTGCTGCTCTTGATCTTCTTATCCGTTGGGATGGCAGGAGCTGATGCTGCCGATTGGAACGACTTCCTCGGTCCAGAACGGAACGGCAAATCGTTGGAAAAGATAGACATCCATCCATGGGATAAAACCGGTCCACCGATCGTCTGGCAGAAACAGATTGGGACGAGTTACGGCGCGCCTACCGTTGCCAACGGACGGGTGTTTATCTTCGCACGTCACGGCAATACGGCACGGCTCACCTGCATGGAAAGCGCGACCGGCGATGAACTCTGGCGGTTTGAATACCTGACAGACTACGAAGATATGTACGGCTACAACAACGGACCGCGGTGCTGTCCGGTTGTTGACGATGACCGCGTCTATATCTTCGGTGCTGAAGGCGTGCTACACTGCGTCCGCGTTTCAGACGGTAAAGGCTTGTGGGAGGTTGACACCACGGGGCAGTTTAACGTTGTGCAAAACTTTTTCGGTGTCGCTTCCACGCCTGCCGTCGAAGGCGATCTGCTTATTGTACAGATAGGCGGCTCGCCACCCGGCAGTCCGAAAGATATTTGGGCTGCAAACGGCAGACCTGCCCCGAACGGGAGCGGCATCGTCGCTTTTAACAAATACACCGGTGAGGTCGTTTACCAAATCGCCGATGAACTCGCGAGTTATGCAAGTCCGGTTTTTAGCATGATCGACGGACGGCGTTGGGGATTCGCGTTTCTCCGCGGCGGACTCGTCGGATTTGAGCCCGAGACCGGTAAGATAGACTTCCACTACCCGTGGCGACATTCTAAAATCGAATCCGTCAACGCATCGAGTCCGGTAATCGCTGGCGATAAAGTCTTTATCAGCGAGTCGTACGGCATTGGGAGTTCAGTCCTCAAAGTATTTCCCGGTGGCTACAAGATTGTCTGGAAAGACCGTGATTTACGTCGGAATAAGTCGATGGCGTTGCACTGGAACACTGCCGTCCATCATGACGGGTACCTCTACGCCTGTAGTGGACAACACCCGAACGGTGCCGAACTCCGTTGTGTAGAACTCAACACCGGTAAAATCGCGTGGTCGCAGCGCGTTGACGAGCGCGCCTCGCTGCTCTGGGTGAACAACTATTTTATCTATCTCGGCGAGTACGGACGTTTGATGCTACTCAAATGCACGCCAGAGAAATTGGAGGTAATTTCGCAGGTCTCCTCGCTGAGAGACAAAAACGGTAAGCAGTTAGTGAAATATCCCGCTTGGGCAGCACCCGTATTGGCAGAGGGTTATCTCTACATCCGTGGCAAAGACCGCCTCGTCTGCTTTGACTTGCGGTCAAATTAAAAGAACACTACGGTTTCCACAATGTTGCCTCAATAAACCGTTCGCCGTCCGGTTCTTCATCGAAGTAATAAGCCGTTACCACAGTTCCATCAGGACGTTGGACGGTGCGCGGGTAGCCGATGTCGTGGTCGCCACCGTTATCGCGTAAGACGATCTCCTCACCCCAAGTCTCCCCAGCGTCGCTGCTCAACTTCGCGCAGATCCGATGCGGTGCATCCCGATACCCATAGATAAGACAGAGCCTACCGTCGTGCAGGAGGGTCAGCGTTGGTGGATTTCCGCCACGTCCGGTATCTTCTACCGGTCGGTTCTTATAATTCCACGTCTGTCCGTTATCATCTGAACCGTAGAGATCAATCCAGTTTTTCCGTTCTTCCCAGTCCGAGCCTGAAGCGTTCCCGTGTCCGCGGCACCGGACTGCGACTAAAATTTGCGATTCCGATAGCCGAACGCTTGCAGGCATAATCGCGAACCCTTCAGGTTCCGGTCCGATCTGTGAAAGCAATGAGAACGATTCGCCACCGTCAGTTGTGTTCGCACAGAATATCAAACCTTCTTCACCGTCTGATTTTGATGCGGTCAGGAACACCAAGCATTCGTCTGAATTTGAGACCAAGTAGTCCGTTCTTGCTGCGATGCCGGTGTATCCGAACATCGGAAGTTTAAAGGGTCCGTCCCAACGATTGCAGCGATCTGTAGAGGTATAAAACCAGGAGTAGGCACCGGATCTCAGTCCCGATCTGCTGCACATCATCGCGAAGTCGGGATGCGTGAAATCGACACGACTCGGTGTCTTGAAAGATGCCTCCGCTTCCAAGCGATGCCGTTCTTCGACATGCTCATCGGCGGAGAGTGTGCCTCTCGCTGGTAGACGACACGGTGTTTCGGAGACCTGCCACGTCTCGCCGCCATCCAAGCTGCGTCCTTGCATCCCTACAAAGGGTCTATCTCGGTCGCGGCGGTGGAACCCCGCATCCGATTTGTGATACCCGACAGTAAACCCAACAATGATCTCGTTGCCCCACGCCCAAATCCCGTAATTCGCTGGCCAGCCAGCATATCTGCCCGGCTCACGATAAATTGTAACTTGTCGCATTTTTGTTTCGATTCCCCGTTTCTGGTTAGGTGATTTCTGCACAGTATAACATCAACCTCTCTTTCTTTCTATGAAAAACTTGACTTTTTTCAGAAGTACTGTTAACATTTATAGTGAAACCTACAATTAATGATACATCTACAGCAGATGGGGTTGATGAAGATTAATTTATTAATTCGGTAATTTCTTGGTCAGTCCGGTTCGGTTGATGAAGATTATTTTTTTTAATTTGGTAATTTCTTGGTCAGTCCGGTTCGGTTTCAAACCGAACCTACCGGGCCTGCGGAGAATATAGAATTACCGAAATATTTTCTTAAACTTCATCAAACCGAACCTACCGGCCCTGGGAAAAATATAGAATTACCAAAGATAAAACTCGACTTTAACAGAAACCTGCGCGAAATGTAATGGAGCGCAGACAGAGGCCAATAATTTAAAACATGCGAAATTTGCTAACAATTGTCATCGTTCTCTGGTTCTGCATGCCGTTCTTCACTGTTATTGCTGACGAAGGTAATGACCATAGCAGATATGTCCAGCACGTAGAACAGGGGTTTGATTTCATGTTCCAAGGAGATAACCAAAAGGCTATCTCCGAATTTGAAGCCGCGCTGGTGCTTGAACCCGATCACGCCGAAGTACTCCACTACCTCGGCATGGCGTATGCCCAAGAACAATTCTGGAACCAAGCTGCGGAAAGCTACCAACGCTCTTTAACGTTAATGCCAGACAATATTGAGGCACTCTATTCGCTCGGTGTTGTCTATTTCAGGCTCGATAAATGGGCGGATGCGGTGCCGGTATTACAACGGGTCGTGGAACTTTCACCGCAACACGCGCGCGGCTACGAAGTCCTCGGCAAGTCGCTTGTAAAACTCCGTCAGTATGCAGAGGCAGTACCGAATTTAACAAAAGCACTTGAATTGAAACCGCAGGCGGCGGGAACGTATTATGAACTCGGCACAGCACGTCTTAATTTAAAAGAATACACCGCAGCGATTGAAGATTTCAAACAGGCACTCACATTCGGACCTGCGCGTTACGCAGAACCACACTACGGACTCGGGACGGCGTACCTCCGCTTAGGCGACCGTGAGAGGAGCAGAGCCGAGATGCAAATTTATCAGCAGTTACAAAAGGAATACGCCGAATACGAACGCCTTACCCGGCTCACACGTGCAGAACCGAACAACCTCAAAGCGTGGACAGGTTTAGCCACAGCATTGATGAACCAAAAAAACTATGGTCAAGCCATCCAAGCGTTTCAGAGGTGTATTGAACTCGCACCCAACGATGCTACTTTTCATCACGGTCTCAGTCGAGCGTTTATGAACCTAAATTATCCTAAACACGCTGCACAAGCCGCCAGAAGAGCCGTCCAGCTGCGTCCGAATGAAGCGATTCTTTACAACACCCTCGGCAGTGCGTACGCGATGCAAGGGGACCAACAGAACGCACTTGTCGCCTTCCAAAAAGCGGTTGAACTCGACGGTGAGCAACCGTACTATCATCTTAACCTTTCAAAATTATATCAGAGTCTCGGTAACCAGAAACTCGCGCAGGAGCACTACCGCGCTTATGAGCACTTTTTGTCGGAACAGAAATCGAAACAGAAATAGTTCTATTAATGTAGACATTACGTCAGAGAGGGGTTTCAAACCCCGCCAGCGATGGTGCTTCGGAAATAGTCCTCTCAGTCTTATGGCACGCTCCCTCTCTATTTTGCTTTTTGGACTTGTGCTCTGTGCGTATGTAGCAGCTGCGGAGGAGATGATCCTAATCCCTGCTGGCACGTTTACGATGGGGAGCGACAACCGCGCCGCCGATGAGAAACCGAAGCATAAAGTCTACCTTGATGCCTATTATATCGGCAAATACGAGGTAACAAACGCCGAGTACTACGAATTTTGGAAACAGCAAACCGACGCTGCACGGATGCCTGAAAACTTTACGCACCTCCCACAGATCGGCGACTGGCCCGCACGCGCCGAACAGTTTCCGAACCATCCGGTTGTCGGTGTTTCATGGCACGATGCGAACGCGTATGCGGCATGGAAAGGGATGCGACTCCCGACCGAAGCGGAGTGGGAAAAAGCAGCGCGCGGTTACACCGATAGAGTATGGCCCTGGGGGAACGCAGTCGAACCTTATGCGAATACCGATGCCGATGATGACGGCTACCAGAATCGGCTTGCCCCTGTCGGCAGCTTCCCGAAAGGTAAAAGCTACTATGGCGTGATGGATATGGCAGGGAACGTTTGGGAGTGGACAGCGGATTGGTATAGCGATGTCTATTACGCGCACAGTTCACAAGCGGCGGCGAAACGCCCGAAGATGAATCCGACAGGACCGGATGTCGGGAGTTGGCGTGTCATCCGCGGCGGCTCTTGGATCGACAAAATCGCTCGATGCAGCACGACGTTCCGGTTCTATTTTTATCCTAATCTGAAAACCTCATTTGTCGGATTTCGACTGGCAAAAACCGCAGAAAAATAACCCTATACGATGCTTCCTAAGTCTTTCCTACAATTCTACCTGCTTTTTTCTCTCATACTTATTGGGAGTAGTGCCGCACAATCGCCTACCTTCGTGGACGTTACCGAAGAGGCAGGAATCCACTTCAAACACAGCAACGGTAAAACCGACCATAAGCACATCATTGAGACGATGGGTTCCGGCGTTGTCTTTTTCGATTACGACAGTGATGGCGATGCAGACCTCTATTTCGTGAACAGCGGGAATATTCCGCAAGAGAATCAAAACGACGGGCAGGCAGCACACGGAAATGTCCTCTACCGTAATGATGGCGAGGGACGGTTCACAGATGTGACAGCGGCATCAGGCACAGGAGATACCGGATACGGGATGGCAGCCTCCGCAGGCGATATCGACAATGACGGGGATGCCGATCTCTATGTCGCAAACTTCGGAAACGATGTGCTTTACCGTAATAACGGCGACGGCACTTTTACCGATATTACCGAAGCCGCTGGCATTGATAACGCTCTTTGGGGGATCGCAGCCGTCTATCTCGATTTCGATGTGGATGGTGATCTGGATATCTTTGTCGTCAATTATCTGGTGTATGAACTGTCGATGCCGGTCACGACTTTTAAAGGTATTGTCGGTTACGGACATCCGCGCAGCTACGAAGGAACACCGGATGTGCTTTATCAAAACAACGGCGACGGCACCTTTACCAATATCGCAGAGACAGCAGGTGTCATAAATCCAACTGAGGGGAGAGGAATGGCTGCTGTCGTTTGTGACTACGACAACGACGGGTTCCCAGATATTTACGTCCCCAACGATACCAACCGTAATTTCTTGTATCGGAACAACGGCGACGGCACTTTTACCGACGAAAGCCTGTTCATCGGTGTCGGATACGATGAAGCGGGTGTCGCAGAAGGCTCCATGGGAGTAGACTGCGGTGATTATAACGGCGACGGGTGGTTCGACCTGATTGTTGCAAATTCTGAGAAAGCGACCCTCTATAAAAATGAAGAAGGACTCCTTTTTGTTGATGCGACGGTGGACAGCGGATTGCGACAACCGACTTTACCGTTCGTCGGCTTTAGTCCGCTCTTTCTCGATTATGATAACGACGGTGATCTCGACCTCTTCTGTGCAAACGGACATCCGCAAGATGTTATCGAAATCCTGATGGACCATGAGACCTACGCGCAGCGAGACCAGCTATTTCAAAACCGTGGCGACGCTACCTACACAGATGTATCAGAAACCGCCGGAGATTATTTCACAAAAGCACTCGTCGGCAGAGCCGCTGCGACCGCTGATTACGACAACGACGGTGATACCGATATTGTCGTCATGAATTCCAATCAGCGTGCCGTTTTGCTTCGGAACGACGCGGGCAACACGCAGAATTGGATCGGCATTAAACTCGTCGGTAAACGAAGTAACCGAGACGGAATAGGTGCGAAAGTTACAGTTGTAGCAGGTGAAATGACGCAGGTAAGAGCAGTGAAGAGTGGGTCAAGTTATGCGTCAGGGAGCGATACGCGGTTGCTGTTCGGTTTAGGAGGGAACTCGCGTATCGAACAGATTACGATTGTGTGGCATGGCGGTGCGACGCAAGAATTGAAAGATGTAGCTATCAATCAGTATTTGACGATTGTAGAATCAGAAGAGTAGAGAACTTCAGCAACGATAGACAACAAAAAACCCGTATCCGGTTTCGGATACGGGTTTTTTGATTAACACTCATAACTACTGTCGCTTGAGGTCAGCCCACTGTGTTGCGAGTTTACCTTTCGGTTCAACCGGTGTCAGGACATCCAAGAAGAGATTATCCTGCGTCGGTGCGATGAGCAGATCGGTGTCCGTCGGTTCAAAGTGAAGGTTCAGGTAATCCGAACCACCGGATTCACCGCATTTGTAGTGCAAGTAATTTTCACCTTTTTGGAGTTCGATTTCCGTAGGTGTTGTTACTGTGCGTACGCCGCCTGTCCATGCGGAGTTATCGTACACCATATCACCGTTGAGCCAGATTTGTGCGTGATCATCGTGTGCCGGGTGCATCGTGGTTGTTCTGTCATCCGGTGAGACGATGGCGATAATGCCGTGCCAAGTCACGTTAGTTTGATCCGTGAGGCCGTGGCTTGTAGAGATGTTAGTGCCATCCTCGGTATCAATCGTAACGACTGACCAGCCAAGGAGCGCGCCGTTCGTAATTGATTTGACGACGAGATTAGCTGTTTGCCCTGCTCCCTCGCGTGTGGAAACGGAAGCGTTTGTAATTGCACCGTTGGTGCCTTCGGAGAGGTAGTCAATCTCCGCGGAGGTACCGAAACCACCCGTCTCTGTTACGAGGTCGAGTCCCCACCATTTTTCAATCCAGTTCTCACCAGCCTCTTGCCAGTTTTGCGCGAATGCCGCTGGCGAAATCATGACCACAAAGGCAAGTGTGATAAAGATTGCGAATTTTTTCATAGCTATGAAATCTCCTTCTTCAATATACTTTTCATTTCAATAATAGACACAAGGCACCAGGCTTTTGAGCAAGAAGCGCGCTTCCCAAAACCCTAAGACCTTGTAAAATTTATTTCCAGTGATAGCAGTACTGCAATGCAAATCACGTATTTAGATGCTAACGTTCCACCGGTAAACCGATGTCGGTTTCTGTCAGCAGTGTGATTCCGTAGTCCTTCGCAGTGTTGTATACGGCACCGCGAGGCAATAAGAGATACACTTTTGTAAATTATAACACTTTTTAGGTATAAATTTCAAGAAAAAAGTGTAGTGTCCACAGAATTGATAAAAATGTATCAGAAAGAAACAAATTTGTCAAGTTTAATTTGAACAATACCGATTTTCATGATACAATAAGAGAGAGCCAGTTATCAGTTGCCCCTCATTCAAATATGGGGAGTATGGGGTCCGAGTGTCGTCTCTTCTCTATGCATACTGCGACTTATACTGAACCTGCCTTGATATAATAATTTGGACGCTAAAATGGAGAAAACTGTGAACCGTTCTTATAGACGACACCGTTCAATGCGCGCACTCCTCTTCTCAGGTGTTGTGCATCTCTGCTTTATTATTGCCTTTACATTTTCGTTTTATATCCAAAAACCTGTGGGTGTCGAAGATGTTATTGAAGTGGATTTGATAACCCCGAAGGATGCGCCGCAACGTCCGCGTAGACTCAAACCGCCGCCACCTAAACGGTTACGGGTACCACAACAGACAGATCCGTCTACTGCGTCGAATCAGCGGTACTTGGACTTGGAAGCCTCGGCGAATTTAATCAATGAGACTATTCGGCAATCGGAGGTGGAACTTCTACAGAATGCAACGAAATCTGTATCGGATACGGAGACCACGCTTCCAGACGTGACGACAGATGCACAGCGTCCATTCAATAGTCGCACCACACCGATCCATGAATCGGTAGCGAGCCCTTTTCAAGCCACTGCAGGCGAAGGTGTCGAGAGTGTCCGTCAACGTGTGAAGGGCGACGGCAAAACCGGATTCCACAAACTTGACTCGACAGGTGCTGCCGAAATCGGACCTATCGGTGACGGCAAAGGCGACGGCGACGGTGAGGGAACCGGTAAAGGAGATGGCACCAACCCCTTTGCCGATGCACTTGAGAACATCGCCAGCCATATCATTGCCACACGTGAATTGGACAAGGTGAATGTCGTCTTTGTCGTGGATACGAGTGCAAGTATGCGCGATAATATCCAAGAAGTCGCGGCGAACCTCTATAGCCTCACCGATGCCTTTGATCTCGTTAATATCGAATACCACCTCGGCATGTCCGAATTCAGTGTCCGACACGAAGGACAGAACCTCGAAGTTCGCAGCTTGTTACCGGATGTCGCTATGCTACGCAGACGGATGCAACAAGTGACGCTTAGCGGCAATGAACGCGCACTTGACGCTTTATTAGACACGCTTCACCGGATCGATTTTCACGCCGACGCGGATAGGTTTATCATCCTCGTAACCGACGAACCTGCAACAACCGCTTTTGGTAAGGATAAGAGCAGCATTAAGGATATAACAGACGTTTATAAACGGATGCGAGAGAAGGTCATTAAGGAATACCAACTACAGGATATCCGTGTTAACGTTCTCGGCTACCCTGAACAGTTCCAGCAACAATTAGCGGAAACGACAGGCGGGTTGTGGCAGCAGATTCCGGGAGACTTCCGAGGCGCGACTTCGCTACCGAGCACGCGCGCCGGCAACAGCGCATTTATCAAAGTCTTTCGGGACATCGTCACCGATATCCGTCGTAGTGGTGGTCAACTGCTATTCAGTATGGAGTCGAAATTTGAAGTTGAACTTGAAGATGGTGATATACCGGCACAGAAATTGGAACGCGAATTCAAACGGAACGGTGTCTCCCTGTCTATGGGTGGAAGCCTGTTTAATAATGCCAAAGTCTGGGAAAAAGAGGAAGGCGATCTGTGGGTGATTACTGACTACGCCAGCAATCACACCTACACAATCCGTAAAGCAGGTGACAAGCTGAATGTTTACGCCGGTATCTATCCTGAAAGTTGGAATCTCTCTGAGAATCTCACGGCACTGACGCAACAACGCGGGAACAGATGGCTTATCAATGACCGTGGCGGTAATCGGATGTACACCGTCCGCAACGAAAAAGATCGGTTGAACGTCTACGCCGGTGGAACGCCGGGAGCATCACCTGAAAAAGGATTCGGCACTGTTGTGGACATCGTGGTGATGCTCGATTACAGCCGGAGCATGGGTGGAAAATCCGAAGCCATCATGCTCGGTTTAAGCACACTCATCGGTCGGTTAGACATTCTACCGATCAAGTATCGGATCGGTCTGATCCGTTTCGCAGAAGCAAAAGATGCCATCAAGGTCATCAACGGTGCGGTCGTCACGCAGATGCCGTTGAACGAATCGATGTTGAAAAGTTATATGGAAGACCCGTTCGGTGGCGATGAACATCTTATTGATGCGATTGTAGAGGGACTTCCGAAAGTGAAATTCAGTCCGTTTGCAAGCCGATTCCTGTTAATCCTGACAGACGAGCCGACGACAGGAAAATATCCGCCTGAACGTGCCCTCAGCGTGTGTCAGTCGTTGGGTGTCCGTGCATACATTATCGGTCATCCCAGGCAAGATGACTTTCAGAAGACGCTCGTGGAACAGACGGGCGGCATCTTTTTCACAATGCCGAAGCATCTAAACAAAACCTATCCGAATCAGTAGAGTAGGAGCGAGCTGTGCTCGCGATTCCTAGCGACTAAACGATTCCAATAAACAGTTAAACATCGGAATTATTATGGACGCAACGATTCAATCTCACATAGAACACCTATTCAAGGTGTTAGCGAAGAGAACCGACCTTCAATCCAACGTGGATTGGATGAAACATGCTCTTTTTAATGTGCCTCGTCACTTCTTTATTGAACAGTATTATAACCACGAGGCACACGGTGGGATTGTTCACGTCAATTCCGTAAATCCGACATCGGAACAGCTGGAAACAATCTACTCTGATAGAGGCTTGATGATTCGAGAGGCCCCACACAGTGCAGCGTCTCAACCCGCGCTTATCTTTGAGATGTTGGACGACCTCAAACTGACTCATGGACTTAAGGTCTTGGAAGTTGGAACGGGGAGTGGATGGAACGCTGGTCTGATCGCTTTTGCCGTGGCGGATGACAGCCTTGTTTACTCTATTGATCTCCAAAAGGACCTGATAGAGAAAGCACGAAGACACCTGCATTCCGTTGGATTTAACCATGTCAATTTGAGAGCGGGTGATGGTGGTTTTGGATGGGATGGCGAAACTTTTGATAGGATCATCGTTACAGTAGGTTCTCCTGATATTCCGCCAACCTGGACTGAATCATTGGCAGAAGACGGGATTTTGGTTATGCCGCTTAAGACAGGCGGTGTGGGAGATCCAATCCTTCAACTGCACAAGCGAGACGGAAAATTGATAGGAAAATTCACACGCTGGGCTGGTTTCATGAACTTGCAAGGAGATTTCAGATATTCCGCTGAGGATGTTCTGGAACCGCCGTGGGATCCGGTGATAGAAGCGTTATTGCAGGAGGGACCGACACCCGTTCCATTTCCGGCTGTTTTTGGAAGCGACTGTGCCTTCTGGCTCCGCCTAAATGGAGTACCGATGCAAATGCTGGGAGAATACAAAGGACAACGGGGAATGTTTCCTGTCCTGCTGGATAAAGAATTGCCTGCCTTATATGTCCCTCAACAAGTATATTCTACTAAGGTTGGAAAGCGTATGGATGTGTACGGCAAGCTACAACTTGTAGATTGCTTCATTAAAAACATAGAGGAATGGATCAATCTTGGCGAACCAAAAATAACAGATTATTATGTTGAACTTATAGATCCAGCTGTATCAGATGATGTGGTTTCTCATAATTACATTGATAAGCGACCCCATGCAACACTCAGGTTTTCCTTGGACAAAGATTCAATATCAGAGAATTGAAACCGCGCGAAAAGTTAACAATCGAAAGGAGATGACAGTCGAATGTCAACAACATCTACAAGTACACAACAACACAGAGAAATGGCGACTGAAGAGGGGCCTGTCGCTGTCGCGATTGTCACCGTGAGCGACACCCGCACGCCGGAAACAGACAAAAACGCGGTATTTCTACGCGAACAACTCGCGGCAGAAGGAAACAGCGTGGCTGCCTATCAAATTATAAAAGACGAACCTGACCAAGTCGCAGCAGTGTTAGATAAGATGGCGGAAAGCGACGCACAGGTTATCCTATTCAACGGTGGCACGGGTATTGCACCCCGCGACACCACGTTCGATATTCTCAACAGAAAATTGGAAAAGACGTTGCCCGGATTCGGTGAACTTTTTCGGATGTTCAGTTATGATCAGGTCGGCGCAGCGGCGATGCTGTCGCGCGCAACGGCAGGCGTTTATCGTGGAAAGGTGGTTATCTCTACACCCGGATCGACGGCGGCTGTGCGACTCGCCTGGGAGAAATTGATCGGACCCGAATTGCAACATCTGGCATGGGAGGTAGGACGTTAGTCGTTCGTTTATAGTAAAATCCAAAAATAAATGAACACTTTTACGAAGATAACCCCCCTACCCCCCTTATCAGGGGGGAATAATCTGTAAATCGTTAACATCCGTGTCTACTTTTGAGATGGTGTATTCCCGTTTGCCTGATGGTGGCAATGGGATCTCGTCAACAAGTTCCACTGTCACAACGACAGTCGCGCCGAGCGCATCTTGGATACGCTGAACGAGATAACAGTGTGTCGCTTCTGTCCATTTTTCATTGATAACCACTTTTAAGACACACTGCTTGAGTGATTCTTGGATAATTTGGAACTGTGTTACGCCATCAATGTCGTAGAACTGTTGTGTGAAATAACCGCCGTGTATTAACGCGCCGCTTTGCGTGCGGAAGGTGGCGGTAGTGCGTCCGAGCAATTCTGCTAAGACAGGTAACGCATTACCGCAGGGACACATCTCGTCGGAAAGCAGACCGACATCTCCAATCCGATACCGTATAAACGGCATGACGTAGTTATTGAGCTGGGTGATGAGGATCTCTCCGGGTTCAGCATAAGGATCCGGACTCTCTATTTCAAGGTAAAGGTCGTGAGAGTTGATATGCATCCTCCCCTCCGCACATTCCATTGTGATTAATCCGACTTCCCTGCTGCCGTAGCGATTGTAGACTTTTGTTTTGAAAACAGTCTCTGCTAAAGTGCGGTAATGTGGATGTAGCATCTCGGCGGATGTTATGATACCCTTCAATTTGCAAAGCGGTGTCAATTTATTTTCACAGATGAATTTAGCAAACTGGTAAAGCGAGGACGGATAGGCGAGAATAGTTTCTGGCTGGTGCTTGTTCATCTTCGCAAAGGCTGCCCACATTGCCGTGTCGGTCAAACGAAATCCGTTTAACCAGTGCTGATTCCGCCAGAAATTGTTAAGCCGATGTTTCCAGCGTTCATCTTCTCCTAAATCTGCAAGGGACCCCCAAATGATCAGTTGTGGTTCGCCGAAATCCCAACCTGCCCACTGATCGAAATAGTAGACGCTCAAATTGCGTTGATTCCAATAGCCTCTGTCTTGATAGAACGTAAGTGGGGTGCCAGTTGAACCGCCGGTGGCATTCCTGATTCGCTGTTTTTGTGTGTAAGCTGTAGAATAGAGTCTATCCGACTGTTTTCGGATAGACTGCTTCTCAAGCGGCGGAATCCTTGACATATCTAAATGTGTTCCCTTTAGAAATTCGCTATAGTAGGGTGTTGTCTGATAGGCGTGCTGAAGAAGCTGTTTCAAACGTTCTGTCTGAAACGCCTCAATAGTTTCACGCGGCGCATTCAAAATCTCTGCGGTTCGGGAAAATTGGCTGTTGTAGTCCAAGCCTTTTCGATAAGTATTGTAAGCTCGCCACGCCACTTTTGAAAGCGATCGCTTGATAGAGTAACGGATTGACATAATGTTCGGATATGGGTCGTCTGTTTAGAGAGTTGGAAGAAAGGAAGATATGACGCACACTGCAGGCGAGGTTTAAAACCCCGCCTGCAGACGTGTAGACAAGTTTGTTTAATTTGAAAATCGTCTGAGGGTATCAACCTTCGGCGAATATCCTTCCGGGAACCGGTCGCTTACAGAGCGTCCATCTTGGAAAAGTTGACCCGCATCAGGATTCTCAGATTCTGTCGGTGGCGGGAAGTCTCGCCATCTGTTGCCGTCAATCGGAAGTTCATAACCGTCGTTACGGAACCATTCAATCAAGCGTTTTCGGTAGTCGGTGAGGATCCTGCCATACGCCGGATTTCCTGCGAGACTCCGTTCATCGAGCCTACCGGTTAAACGGCTAAAGAGCCATTCTTGCCGATCAGCGGCAGAGTAGATGTATTTGTATTCGTCTGTCAGGAGCATATACAGCCCTGTGCCTTCCTGCCCTAATTGACCAACGATAGCATCACGATGGGTATCTCCGTTGGCGATACCTGCAAGGTCAACACCGTCTCGGTCTTCTTGTCGTGGTAAACCGGCGGCAGCGAGGCTTGTTGGTAGCACATCGACGAGACTCGTCGGTGTATTGCATTGTGTGCCTGCTTCAAATCGTTCCGGATATCGGACGAGCAACGGGATCCGTGCAGCCGGATCGAGGAAAGAGCGTTTGCCGTAGCAGTCATAGTCACCGAGCAGTTCACCGTGGTCAGACGTGTAGACGATCAACGTGTTATCCAATTCACCCACAGATTCGAGATAGTCAAGGACACGACCCACCTGATAGTCGATGAAGGAGATCGTTGCATAATAAGCGGCACGCATTGTCCGAAGGAGATTCATATCTCGCCCTTGATCACGGTATTTGTAGCGATTCTGGTGTCGGTTCCAATAGGTGTGCAGATGCTCATAATCGGAGGGTAGAAACGGGAGCGGCATTTCGACGGTGCGGTAGAGCCGACTCCACGGAACAGGTGACTCAAAAGGTGGGTGCGGTTTAATGAAACTGCTCCAACACAAGAACGGACGCTCGGTATCGCGTTCGGAGAGGAATTGGAGCGTTCTGTCCCCTACCCACTGTGTATGGTGTAGACGTTCCGGGAGTTGCGACGGTTGCGGGATATAGTAGTATTCACTCCGTTCACCGTGTGGCGCGACGACGTGGTCGTATCCGTTTTCCGCGAGAAACGCCGTGAAATCGTCAGGACCGGCCCCCTCTTCGGAATAGTCTCGCGTCTCAAATCCCCACATTTTGCGTCCTTGTGGTGTGAAATGCATCTTACCGATACCGTGTGTTTGATAGCCTGCCTCGTTTAGCAGTTCCATTACAGAGGTTCGATCTTGCGGCATGCCGGCGTTACTGGTGGACCCCGTCCGATGTGCCCACTGTCCGAGCAGAAAACTACACCGTGATGCAACACACACCGGGGACGGGCAATACGCCGAAGTGAAACTCGTTCCGTCTCGCACAATGCGGTCTAACGCCGGTGTCTGGATAATAGGATTTCCGAGTGCACCGATCGTATCAAAACGTTGTTGATCGGTCATGAGAAAAAGGATATTGGGCTGTTTTGCCATGGGGTGTTCCGGTCCTTTCATAAAGAGTGTGTCTTGGATTGTCTCTGAAATATACGGATAGCATAGCACTTTTTCAGGTAGAATGCAACCAATGTTTTTTAGTAGTTTTTGGTTGAGTACTTCTACGCGTTTTCTGTTGACACTTGCTCGTCTATATGGTATCATTTCTACTTGTTAGCACGGTATAATAGAAACCGCCTCTCTAAGTCCTTTTGGGAAAATATAACAGATGCAAAAGTGGTATGAAAACAGAAAACTCCTGAATACGTTTATTGCTTTGATGTGCGTTAGTTTTATCGCCTATTTTTTCTTTCAATGGAAATGGGGATTACCTTTAACGCTATGCACTGGGACAGCAATTATGGTGAGAGGCGTTGTCAAAATTACGATGCGGATGCGAAGTAGAAAAAGCCGCAAGGAAAATTAAAAATATGAAAAGACGAAAGTTCATAAAGTTGAGCGCGATGAGTGCTGGGGGTCTGGTTCTGCCTGTTCAAGTGGGATGTTCCGCTCCTTTCATAAAGTTGGAAGGACAAGCGGATGCCGAGCCGCTGCTTAAGCCGAGTACTTTTTTAACACCCAATGCCGATTTTTATGTCCTACAAATCGGTGATCCGGCTAAACTTGATGGTAACACATGGCGAATGGCAATTCTCCCTACCTTAATAGAAAAACGGATACCACCCTTGCAGCTTAAGGACATCAAGACGATGGAACCCGTTACGGTGACGCGAACGCTAAAGTGTATCGGCGACCCGATCGGTACAGAGCAGATGAGCAATGCGGAGTGGAAAGGTGCTCGACTGCGCGATCTGCTTGAGAAAGTCGGACCTAAACCGGAAGCGAAAGTGGTCGTCTTTGTCTGTGCAGACGGTTATCATACGGCGATTCCGTTGGAAAAGGCGATGCGGGAGGAGACGATTCTCGCTTATGAGATGAACGGTGTACCGCTTCCTACGGAACACGGTTTCCCTGTCCGACTGCTTAATCCCGGTCACTACGGCACAAAGAATCCGAAATGGATAATGAGTATCCAATTAGCGGAAGCACACGAAAGTTACTGGGAAAAACGTGGCTGGGATCCGATTGCGAATGTGAAACTTGCCACAATGATCGGCACACCGAGTGCGGATGAAAAGATTCCGGGCGGCAAGGTCTACACGGTGAGCGGCGCGGCGTTCGATGCCGGAAACCACGGCGGTATCAAGAAAGTTGAAGTCAGTATCGACTACGGAGAGACGTGGGAAGAGGCAGAAATCTGGGCAAAAGACACGCCACTTGCATGGGTACTCTGGAAATGGGAGTGGCAGGTTCCTGAAAAGGCGGAACCGGTCGAAATCTATGCAAGAGCAACAGCGCATAGCGGTCTCACACAGGACGAAATCGGTATCGAAGCGGATCCGGTTGGTGCAACCGGCTACCACATGATTGATGCCTCGATTGTATAGGACGGACGCATTTTTTTATGAGATTTTTTACATAATACGTGCGTCAGGCGGGGTTCGAAACCCCGCTTGCATAGGGTGTGCGTAAGTCCTATTGTAGTCGCATAACATCGGATGCGGAACGACATAATATGCGCCAACTCTGGTCAAGCAAGTTTTGGATAGCGAATGCCACTAAGACGCTCCAGCTGATTACAGTTTACCTCCCTGTCTTGTTAATAGACCTCGCTTTTAGCGGCATCATAACCAACACCTCTTTTTATACCAGTTACTTAGACCTTTCCTCGACCTTTTTAGGTGTGCTGAAGGCAGTTATGACTGCCTTTTTTGTGGTTCTTGCCATTCCGTTTGGGCGGTTGTCGGATCGGATAGAACGACGCTACGTGCTTTACGCGGCGTGCCTCGTGCTCGGTGCTGTCAGTATCGGGCTTCCGTACTGCCGAAATAGTACACACCTGATGCTTATCTTTCCCGGCATTGGTATCAGTATGGCGCTCTTCTGGCCCGCTTATGAGGCGTGGCTCGCGGAGCGCGAAGGTGAAGGGAAATTAATCCATCGGGTAATGCTCTTTAACATTTTCTGGAGCATTGGGGTCACCTTAGGTCCTGCGCTCTCAAGTTATCTCTATGGTGATACAAATCCGTTCAGATCGTTCTATCTTGCAGCAATTTTTAGTTTACTCACCTTGGTAACAATTGTAGCGAACAGCTTGCATGCCCCTGCTATCACCAAAACAGTGCCAACAGAACCCTCCGAAGTGCTTTATCCGCCGTTGTCAGTGCGGACAACCTATCTCAACTTGGCGCGTTGCGCGAATTTTGCGTCGTGGTTTGTGTTGGGTGTATTACGTCGTCTCGCGCCGAAACTCACGAAAGAGATGGGGATGCCTACGTCAACATTCGGGAACCTGATGCTGACCCTCGGCGGTATTCAAACTTTGGCGTTTCTCGTCCTCGGTAGTGGTTACTCAACGCGATGGCACTACCGTTTCGCCCCGATGTTTATCGTTCAGCTCTTAACGATCCTCAGCTTCCTCGGAATATGGAGCATCCAAAACACGCCGCTGTGGACTTTTCTGTTTGGGTTGATCGGGGTGTCTGCCGCTTTCACCTACTTCAGTAGTCTCTATTACGGGTTAGATCGACACACAGACAAGGGGAATAAAAGCGGATGGCACGAGGGGATATTGGGTTTAGGAATTCTGTTGGGTCCGCTATTAGGAGGCGTTTTAGCGGATTCTCAGTTCGGTCCGCAAAGTCCCTATCTGCTCTGCGCTGTCGCCGTCGCAATCGCTATTCTAATAGAGGTCTGTATTTTATCCAAAAGCAGGCCGTCTACAGGAGATTCGCCATGATATAGTCTTTATCAGGTGTAACGCCAAGTCCTGGTCCGTCTGGGACTGTTACGACATGGTCATGTATTTCGACGCCGCGGACTGCCATCGTTTCCAAAAAAGCGGGTGCGTTGAGTTCAGCGGGAAGTACGAGACCCAAAGTCGAGAAAAGATGGACACTGGCGATGAACCCGATACCAGCTTCCGTCAAGCCGCTACCGAGAAGTTCTAATGAATTGGCATCCGCGACGTGGACACTCTTTAGACATTCCGCTAAGCCACCCGATTTACAGACTTTCAAGACAACGGCATCGGCACATTCCAAGCGAGCGATTTTTGCCAGATCGTAGTAGGTGAAACAGCCTTCGTCGATAGCGATTGGAACCGGGGCGTCGCGCCGAACCCGCTGCATACCGAACCAATCTTGGCTTGCCACTGGTTGTTCCATACAGTAGACCGCTCGGATGTCTGTAACCCGTTGTAGTAATTCAAGAGCGTTAGACGGTGTATAGGACTGATTCGCGTCAATCCAGAGTTTTGCATCTGGTGCCGCTTCGTTCACGGCGCGGAGACGTTCTTCATCTGCCCCGGGCGTGCCAGCAACTTTCACCTTAAAACAGGTGCACGGAGCCAAGGCTTTCGCTTTGAGTGCCATTATCTCTGGTGTGTCAATACTCAAAGCATAACTGAGCGGGAGTGTGTCGTGACGTTTGCCACCGAAAAGCGTATGGAGTGGAAGATCAAGGATACGTCCGCGCAGATCGTGCAACGCGATGTCCACCGCTGCTTTAGCGAACGGATGTCCGTTGCTGACTGCCGGTTTCAACGCGTTATAGAGGGCATCGTGGATTATATTGAGATTGAGCGGATTTTTTCCGAGGAGCAGCGGCGCGATGTGGTGTCGGATTGTCGTTGTGATAGATTCGGTCGTCTCGTAACTCCACGAAGGGAGCGCGCGCTGTTCGCCCCAACCGATGTATCCGTCGTCTGTTGTGATTTTGACAAAGACGTGATCACCTGCGGTGCCGGTATCCCCAACAAAACCGGTACCGATATTAAAAACATCCTTCATCCCGACAGCCGTTGGATAAACGTCTACTTGTGCTATTTTACGCATGTATTTTAACTTTCCTTGCGGTTAAGTGGTGCTTTTATAGTAAAATCGAAAAATAAATGAACACTTTAAGAAAGAAGATAACCCCCCTAACCCCCCTTATCAGGGGGGAATAAGATGCGAATCGCTTCGATTTGATGTGTTTCGTTAATTATGGGCTTTACTATAGATTGATTAATGTGTTTTGTATGGAGTCGAAGAAACACCCAAGCAATACGCAGAAATACCGTTTTTGCTGGGGCGTTTCTTAAGCAAAAACACCCCTCCATTTCATTACGGGCTTACGACTTTGTTTTTTTCCAATACAGTCCCGTTATTATTTTCCAGTGGAAAATTTTCTGCCGTATTTTAGCACAACTACCGCGTCTTAAGCAAAACAATTCCGTTGACATCTTCGGTGTTGTAAGTTATAGTAACAGGTATTCGAGTTCCTATACATCGTTGGGAAGGATACCTGCAATGTTATTTGCGATTTTTGTAATTCTTATGCCTGCCACCATTTGGTTGATCCTACATCTCATGTCTCGGCGGGAAAATGATAATGAGTCAGACGGACCCACAGAGCCGATAGAGGTCTGCGCGATCTGCCAAGAGGAGTTTCCGATGACCCAACTGCTCGAAAAAGAGGTAGGTGAATACGGCAGAATTTACTGTTTCTGTGGACAATGTATCGAAAACCTTTATCAGGAATATCAGAACCCAACAGACACGAAAACAGGAGAATAAGTTATATGTATGATTTGGTCACATTTGGAGAAGCGATGATTCGTCTCACCTCCCCAGAATTTATGCGTCTTGAGAACACAACCACCCTATCAATTACGGCGGGTGGCGCGGAGATGAACGTCGCTGTCAACGCCGCACAACTCGGACTAAAGACGGCATGGGTCTCACGGCTTGTCGATAACTGGTCGGGTCGCTATATCCGTAACAAAGGACGTGAACTCGGCGTGGATATGTCGAACATCGTCTGGGTGGATTTCGACGGTGTCGGTTTTGAGCGGAACGGGTTCTATCACGTCGAAATGGGTGCCGGGCCACGGGCAAGTAGTGTAACCTATGACCGTGGATATTCCGCGATTTCCAAAGTTCAACCCGGTGAAATTGATTGGGCATCCATCTTTAGCGACGCACGATGGTTCCACCTGAGTGGTATTACACCGGCTTTATCGGAGTCTGCAGCTGCCGTTTCAGCAGAAGCACTGCAAGCGGCACGCGCAGCGGGTGTCAAAACCAGTTACGATCTGAATTTCCGATCAAAATTATGGAGTGCTGAGGAAGCACAAGCCGCGAACCGACCGATGATGGAGCATGTCTCCGTTCTCATCGGTAACGAGGAAGATTTCGAGAAATCTCTCGGTTTCGCAGCGGAAGGGACGACCGAATCCTATAGTAAACTTGAACCCGAAAGTTACAAGGCGGTCGCGCAGCGTGTCAAAGACACATTTCCGAACATCGAGATGATCGGCACGACGCTCCGAGATGCGAAAACCGGTTGGCTCAACGACTGGCGGACACTCCTCTTCGACGGTGAAGAATTCTACCTGTCCCGTATCTATGAGAACTTGGAATTGGTTGACCGTGTCGGTGGTGGTGATAGTTTCTCGTCGGCGTTAATCTATTGTCTACTGAACGGTAAATCGCCGCAAGAGGCAGTCGATTTCGCGGGTGGATATTCCGCCTTGGCGCACACATTCCCCGGTGATTTCAACTGGGCAACAGCAGAAGAGGCAGAAAAAGCGATGCAAGCCGGTGGCGTGCGTATTAGCCGATAAGATAAAAATATGAACAAGATTCTTCTCTCTCAAATTTTTGAAAATGATGAATTTGATTCTGCGGAACGCAGAGCAGCGTTGGCAGATTTGCAGCAATTCGGTGCACTGAGTATCCATCCACGGGAGCTCACTGAAGAACACGCAGATGGTGTTATCGGTGTCATCGCGAGCTCCGTGCCTTTTCATGAAAGTTTCTACCGAGCCGCGACATCGCTCCGAATCATCGCACGGTGGGGTGTCGGATACGAAACCGTTAACGTGGATTTGGCGACCGAATACGGTGTCATTGTTACGATTGCCCCTGAACACATGGTGACTGTTGCGGAATACGCGATTGCACAGTGGCTTGCGACCTTGAAACGTGTCTACACGCTAAACAGAGCCTCCCATAACGGCGATTTTGGGCTTATTAAGACGTATGAGGCGATGGGTTCCACGCTCGGCTTATATGGGTTTGGTCGGATCGGACAGGAAGTTGCACGGCGTGCGCGTCCGCTTCTCGGTGAGCAAGGGAGGCTCCTTGTTTATGATGTGCGTCCAGACATCGCTGAACTTGCAGCGGAATTGGGTGCGGAGGCTGTTGATTCGCCGTTGACTCTTTTCAAAGAAAGCGATACTATCTCACTACACCTATCAGGCGCGGATACTGTCGTTGGTTATGAAGAATTCTGCGCGATGAAACCGCATGCATCTCTCATCAATCCGTCGCGTGGAAACCTTGTTGACGATGCAGCAGCGAACCGCGCCATCAGCGAAAACCGGCTATGGTATTATGTGGTAGACGATCCAGTTAACGGACCGCGGGAGATTCACAAGGATCACCCGCGCATCATCTGTACCAATCACAACGCTGGCATGACGATTGAATCTGCTATTCGACTGGATCTTCGGACCATTGGACAGGTTACAGATGCGATTCAGGGTCGTGCCCCAGCACATATTCTAAATCCAGAAGTGCTGGAACATCCGAGGGTTAAGGCATTTATAAACACTTAGTTTTGGAAAATTGTTATCTCGTACTGCCAGATAGAGTTCGTTTGCAATCAGGAGCAAATTATGTCATTTAACATGCCGATGCTTGTGTGTGTAATTGCCGCGCTGCCGGAACCAGAGATGAATGAGTCGCCAGCGGATCCAATCTTGCTCGCTCACCGTGGCTTGGTACAGCACGCGCCTGAGAACACCTTGCCAAGTTTTGCTGCCGCTATCGAGTTGGGTTTGTCAATCGAGTTGGATGTCTATCAGACACGCGACGAACATTTGGTGGTCATTCACGATAGGACTGTTGACCGAACGACCAACGGCACCGGCGAAGTGACCGAAATGACATTGGCAGAAATCCGGAAACTGGATGCCGGGAACTGGTTCGATCCGCGTTTTACTGGCGAGAAGGTCCCGACATTGGAAGAAGTATTCAAACTCATTCGCGAGCATCAACGAACGCCGGTGACCGTTGCACTGAATATGAAGGTCATCTCACCACGGATTGAGAAAAACATCGTGCGGCTCGTCGAAAAATACGAACTGTTCGATCAACTCTTCGTTTTCGGTCAGTCCATCGATTCGAGCCGTCACTTCAAACAAGCCAACCCAAAACTGCGAACGACGGTGTATCTAAATGACAGTGAAGCCGATCAGTTCACCGCGGCTCTGAGTGATCCGCTCGCTGACTGCCTGTGGGTGCGTTTCATTCCGAGTGCGAAAGCGATGGGACAGGCTCGTAAGCTCGGTAAACAAGTCTGGCTCGCCTTGCACATCGGCGAAAATCGACCTGATATCTGGGACGAAGCTCGCGCCAATAGAATAGACGGTATCTGTACCGATTGGCCACTGGTCTGTAGCCGACATTGGCGACTCGGTGCAAAACCGAAAAGCGATGAAAGTTAGGCACACAAAACGAAGTTCACACAATCAATTTTTTTCAAGAAGAAACAGAAATTCTCGGTTCGGTTTTTCGGTGGCATTGATCCACTCATCTGTCCACCTCATACCTGCCATGACGTTCTTTTTGTAATCGAGTTCAACGGTAGCGATAAGTTCACCGTTGTTTTGCATGACATCGTTCAGTTGTTGGGCAGTCGCGCGACCGCCTGAACTATAGGACAATAGAATCCAACGTGCTTGCGTCTCTCGGATGAGTCTTGCGATAGCGTCAACGGCAATGAACCGTCCGGCATCGTTACGGCGGAATTCTTCAAATACAGAAGCGGCGAACGGATCTGATGTATCCTTTCGCCGTTTCGCTTTCCCGAAAAGGTCGGGTTTGTCGAAAAGGATGACGCTTTTCCAGAGGTGGTAGTAAGCGGCGTACCTAACACGAGACGGAGGCATCTTCTCGTTGTTTGAACCGTACGGTGGATCGAAATATGCGAGGTCTACAGAGACACGCGGCACGAGTTCAAAGATGTCGCTTTGGTAAACCTGATGCGCGCCGTCTGACGTAAACACTTCGGGGACTTCAAGCACTAATTCTTTATAGGCGCGCGGTGCCCAATCCTTGAGATACGCCGAAAAATGCCCGAGGCTGTTGTCAACACGGTCAAGCGCGAGGATGAGGCTTGTGAGTGCTACGGCTTTATTGACAGGGTCAAGGTTGAGCGTTTCGATCTCTTGTCGGACGGCATCTAATTTGCGGGTATTGTGGAGTTGCCACGGTTTTTTGAGTCCGTCGGCTTGGATGGCGCATCCGCCGTTGGCGTGTCCACCGTAGTGTTCTGTGAACCAACCGTCAACAGGTGGTACAGCGTTGAGGTGGTCAATGAGCGGCTGATAGGCTTCTTTCGGTTTTGTGTTGCGGAGGTAGCAGGTGCCGAAGATTTTTGACCACGGCGCAACATCGTTGCAGATAACGGTATAGCCGAGTTTGGCGAGTGCCTGCGAGACACGAGTCGTGCCTGCAAAGCCATCGAGGATTGTCTTGGCGTCGACTTTCTTGATGAGCTCAACGACTTGTGGAATGAGTTTTAGTTTGGAACCGATGTATTTGATGCCTTGGGTGGAAGGTGTACAGAAATGCGGAAGCTTTTGTAGCATAGGTTTATGTTGATGGTTTCGTCTGAATGCAGTAACATGTTGGGTTTCGCTGGATTTTAGAGTGTTCAAGGCTCTTGGAAATTCTAAGCTTTCTACGTCACGTACGTTTATTTTTCACATTTCGCTCAACCCAACTTCCATTTGCTTCACTGCAAATAAGTTCCTATGATCTGGTTGTATAAGTCCTTATCCCATTCAGTATCCTGACGGACACCCCAAATTTTAGGATCAAGCGGTGTATCGTGAATGCCAAGGAAAGCCAAAACTTTCTTGAGAATATCCTTTTGTTGTGTTTCTGTTTCTAACTCTTTATACCAAATTGTGAGAGGACTAATCCGATTTTCTTGGAAGTAATATCCCCACGACATATCTTGTGCTGTCAGTTCAAACGTGCTATATATGATCTCATCATTTGTAATTTTGATTTGATCGAGATCGTCATTCCTCCGAGTTTTATTTGTCTCATGAAAGCAATTACGTTTGGCAGCCTTCAAAAGGGAGATGGCTTGTTTAATTTTATTTTCTCTGCGGAGCCAGATGCATTTTACGTTTTTAAAATCTATAAGCTTTTCAACTATATGTTTTTGTTTGTACATCACTTGTATTCCGCAAATACCATTCGGTGAAGTGCTAACGGATACGTATTTTTGATATACTTTTGGATCAGTTATATCCAAACCTTTTAGCGATTCGTGTTCTTCGTGGTATTCTCTCGGATATCCTGCTACACCGGACGAAACCAACAAGTCACATAAAACGGTACTTCGTGTGCGGGGTGTTGTGCAGATAACGTAGTCCATTTGTTTCTCCTTAAAATTTATTCAAAAAATTGAATGACAGGACAGGCAAACCCAGGTACGACATCCTCACCTGTCAATGTGTCCTCATAGTTCAGCACAGTGGAATCGGTCTCGGATCGGTAGACCATTACTGTTTTCGCGATGGGTTCAATCACCCAAACAAGGCGCGTCCCCGCTTTCAAATAGGCTAATGCTTTTTCGGTAACATCGTACTGTTTATCTGTCGGGGAGACTATCTCAATAGCAAGGTCTGGTGGAACAGGCGAGCCTTTACGTCTGTTTTCCGGCAACCGTTCCGTCAAAACAAACGCCACATCTGGCTTCACTAACGTGTCATCCAATTGAAAAGTCGTTTCGGCAGTGTACAAACGTCCTAATTGATGCTTATAAACATGCATATCCAAGTAGCGGATAATATTGATACTTATTTTACCGTGTTCCATTGATGTGGGAGGCATCGGGACTAATTCGCCTTTTACATATTCATAACCCTCTAAGTCGTTTTCAAGAAATTCTTCCAGTGTCATCGTGTCGGGTACCGATATGTCTTGAATAGATTCGGGGTTCGTTTGTGGGTGAGGCATCAGTTTCCTCCTTTTAACTTATACTAAACTATGGTTTGGACAATTTTTAGACATAGCACTCCGCTGGAGTGCAAGAGCCGCTAAACCACCGGTTTCTATAGACATATTGCTCCGCTGGAGCAAAGAAACACAACCTATCCCTGCCTCAGACGCGATCAATATGGAATTAACGACACCGACGTTCAGATGTCTCCTCACGCCAGAGGCGTGATATGTCTATAGAAGGCGGGGTTCCAAACCCTGAAGAAACACCGTTTTTGCTGGGGTGTTTCTTCAGCAAAAACCCTGCAATAGGTTGCGTAAGCCCTATGGATATTAAGTGCTGCGGTTGTCCCTATGTATGACGGATGGCATCAATTGGACTCATTTTTGCGGCTTGGCTGGCGGGGTAGTAACCGAAAAAGATGCCGACGGCTGCACCCGCACCGACAGCAATTAGGACAGCTTCTGGCGTAATCACAGTGGGCCACAACATTTCATCTAAAAATCTGCCGACTATCCACGCAAAACCTTTCCCGACCGCGGCACCCAACGTGATACCGAGCAGACTCCCGATGAGACATAATAACACGGATTCTGTCAGGAATTGGATACGGATATCAAGACTTTTGGCACCGACGGCTTTCCGGAGTCCGATCTCTGGTATCCGTTCTGTTACCGAGACGAGCATGATATTGAGAATCCCGATACCAGCAACAATCAGAGAGACAGACGCAATGACAACCAAAACAGATTCTATAATAAAGATCATCCTTTTTCCGCTTTCAATCCCTTTTTTTGCGTTCCATGTTCGGAAAAAGGTGTCATCGCCACCGTGGTTTCGTGAAATAACAGTTTTTACCTCTTTGAGTGCCTGATCGACGACATCAATGCTTTTGGCGCGTGCCATAATAGCACCGACGCGATTCCGTCCGCCAAAACGGGTTTGTGCGGTCGTGATAGGGATAAAGATCATATTGTCATCACTTCTGCCGCGCTCCAATCCATCGCCACGGCTCTCCATGATACCGATAACGGTAAAACGTCTGTTGTTGATCCCGACTTCCTTGCCGATGGGGTCCTGCCCTTTAAATTGCTCTTTCCAGACCTTTGCACCGATAACGCAGACCTTATTCCAGAAATCCATATCGGTATCGGCGAGAAACCTGCCGTATTCCGTTTTCCATCTGCGGACGGCTTGGTATTCATTTGTCGTTGCGCGGAGATAGGTCTCTCGGTGCCGTCCGTCAACTTTAAAGTTAATCGGATGACTTCGTTCAACGGTCGCGACTTCAACAGATGGGCATTCTGCGAGAATGTTGTAAAGATCTTGCATCTCCAAATAATGTGGGCTGGTGTTGCGCTGCCAACGGTTGTTTTTACGGATATATCCGGGGCGGTAAACGCCGAACATGCTCGGACCGCCGATATTCTCGAATTCCGACATCATGAGTTTTTCAGCACCGGCACCGAAAGACATCATCGCAATGACACCCGCGATTCCGATCGTAATGCCCAAGAGGGTGAGAATCGTGCGGAGTTTGCTCCCGCGAAGCACAGAAAACGCTGAGATTAGATTTTCTAACACGTGCATGCTCGTTTTCCTTACGTATGTCGGATGGCATCAATTGGGCTCATTTTTGCGGCTTGGCTGGCGGGGTAGAAACCGAAGAAGATACCGACGGCTGCACCCGCAGCAACGGAGATCAGTACGGCTTCGGGTGTAATCACTGAGGGCCATGACATCCCATCCAAAAACTTGCCGACGACCCAAGCAAATCCTTTTCCAAGGATTGACCCGGAAGCGATACCGAGCAGGCTGCCCATTAGACATAAGAGGACAGATTCTGTAAGGAACTGCATTCGGATGTTAAAAGCCTTTGCCCCGACGGCTTTCCGGAGTCCGATCTCTGGTATCCGTTCTGTTACCGAGACGAGCATAATATTAAGAATACCGATGCCAGCAACAATTAAGGAGACAGATGCGATGACGACCAACACCGTTTCTATGATAAAAATCATTCTCTTGGCGTTTGCGATTCCCTCCTTGGCAGACCATGTTCGGAAGAAGGTATCATCGCCGCCGTGATTGCGCATGATAATGGTTTTTACCTCTTTGAGTGCCTGATCGACGTGAAACGGACTTTTCGCACGCACCATGATGTGGCCGACGTGATCGTGTCCCCAAAACCGTTTTTGTGCGGTCGTGATAGGGATAAAGATCATATTGTCATCGCTTTTCCCTCTCTCTAAACCGTCGCCTCGGCTCTCCATGATCCCGATAACAGTAAACCGTTTGTTGTTCCCAAAATTATTGATGATGACCTCTTTGCCGATCGGGTCTTCACCTTTAAACTGCTCTTTCCATATCTTTGAACCGATAACACAGACCTTTGTCCATAGGTCCATATCGGTATCGGCGAGGAATCTTCCGTACTCTGTGCGCCATTCGCGGACAGCTTGGTATTCATTTGTCGTTGCGCGGAGATAAGTTGGTTGGAACTTTCCATCAATGCCGAGGTTGATGTAGTAGCTGCCTTCGACAGTGGCAACTTCAACGGATGGGCATTCTGCGAGAATATCGCGAAGGTCTTTCATCTCAAGATGATGTGGGCTGGTATTGCGTTGCCACCGTCCATTTTTACGGATATGTCCGGGTCGGTAAACGCCGAACATACTCGGACCGCCGATCTTTTCAAATTCTGCCATGATAAGTTTTTCGGCACCTGCGCCGAAAGACATCATCGCGATAATACCCGCGATCCCGATCGTAATGCCTAAGAGGGTGAGAATTGTACGGAGTTTACTCGCGCGAAGCACAGAAAATGCTGAGATTAGATTTTCAAGGAGTTTCATGCCGAATCCTTTGGGTGTAGTTTCGAGGGGCGCAAAACCTGTTCAAGACTTGTATACGGACGTATGCGACAAAACTTTTGATTGCACGAATTCTTAGGGTGTGCTAAACTTTTTAATGGAAAAGGGTGGCGTATAAATCTATACACTTCCGCAATAACGTTAAAAGTATAACACAAAGTATTTAACAGTTGCAAATTTTTTCGATAGGAGATGAGAGTTGTGCAGACGGATCCTCTTTACACAGGGCGCGTACTATCGTGGCATAGCACGCAAACGTCAACAGCACATCGTACGGAGTTACGACGGAGACCACAACGTGTATGGATCACGTTGCCATCTGATTTATTACAGACCCGTTACCAGTTGAATGCGTTAGATTTGTCCTTCGGTGATACGGAAAAGTTGGAAAGGATCCAGAGCGTACTCCGAGAATCCGTTCAATCAATTCCAACAGAATACAATCAACACTACTTAATTGCGGAACCGCATGCCGATGCCCCGTGCTATAACATCAGCGACTATATCCAGAAATGCGTGGCAGGTGACCTCGCAATTGCAGAACGGCTTCTCGGACGGACAGTCATTAATCTCTATCAAACGGAAACGGCAGCGGACGATCTGTTTAGTAGTGCCGGGGTTTCCAAGTTTATCGCGCGTGTGCTAATAAATTATTTGAAAACCTACGGTAAACAGCACCTTGTCGGTTTCACGTGTGAGCTGCCGAAGTTTCTGTCTTTAGCGAGTGTTTTAGGTGCTGGAACATCGTCGGTGCCGTGGATCTCTATGCCACTCAAAGCGGCGGAAGAATCGTTTGCAATGTATCTGCCGCTGGTGTTCTATGAAACTTATAACTCCGCCGCGGTCAGGAACACGTTTTGGAAAGCGTTAACCAACCGATTTGCGACCTACTTCCTTCGTGGTGTCCACGATTTTTGTCAACAGGAGGGACTTCAATTTGCTTTGCGTCTACCGGGAAGTGCTAAGGCACTGGAATTCGAGTTAGGCGCCTTGCAGGCAGAAGTAGATTTGCCTATCCTACACGTCTCTGAAATTGATACGTCCAGACGGTTCGTCGTTGCGAAATGGGTCTGTAGTGATACGCGGGTCGCCGGTATCAATCGAAAAAAGAACAACGATATTCTGATGTCGCGGTACTTTGAAGATGCGAGTTTCGGTTTTAACGCATGGATGAACCGAGATAGTGCCTTTAATGGCATCACGGGACAGCTGTCAATCGGTTATCCGAAAAGGTCGCTTTTGGTCGTAGCGCCGACGCAGAGCCTCTGGACGAAACCTGATGAGAAATCGTGGAATGCTGTGACGAAAGCGTGGGGTTGGTTGTGTCAGAGTTTGTGGGAATTAGGGTACGACTTCAGGATTGTTTCGGAGCAGGAACTGGCTTCAGCAGAAATTATGGGTACCGCCCTCGCGAAAAAACTCGGCAGTAAACGCGGCGTCCTGCGTCTTCCGCGTCGTCAATCGGATACTACAACGCCTTATAGCGTTATCCTGATTCCGAGTTGTATCTCGCTTCAAAAAGAGACTGTCCAGTGTCTGAAGGCATTTACGAAAGCGAAGGGGAGATTGATCATAGACGAACCTGTTCCGTATCTACTAAACGGGAGTATTGGACTTGAGCCGTATCCGCTCGAACAACTCATCTACGGACGGCGTGTAACTATCCTGCGGGGTCCGCCTGACGAGAAGATCGCGAAACTTGCAAAATGTCTCCGAAAATGGGTGACTCGTAGCGTATCGGTATATGTGAAACCTGATAATACAGAGACAGACACCGTTCAAGTGCTTCACAGGGAAGCGGAGGCATCCGAAATTTTTTATCTATTTAACACAAGCAGTGAACCGATTGATACTTTGATTGAGATGTGTCGGAATGTATCGCGTGTGTCGGAGTGGGACCTGTTAAAAGCGACGAAGGAGCACGTCGAATTTTGGCACGCCGATGGCAAGACGTATCTAAATTGTCCGTTTACACCGAAACAGGGACGACTCTTTGTTATTTCCTAAAACAGTAAGACTGACGCAACCGTCATTCAGGCAGGACTGAAACCTCGCCTGCATGTGTCCGTCCTAAAACGGTATAAACTGAAAGGAGCAGATATGACTGGTGGCGATATTTTTGTTGAATGCTTAAAAGCACAAGGTATTAAGGTCATTTTTGGTTTACCGGGGAACCATTTAGACACTGTCTACGAAGCGTTATACAACAACCAAGATAGCATCCGGCACTATGTCACACGACATGAAGGTGGTACCGCGTTTATGGCGGATGGCTATGCGCGTGCGACAGGCGATGTCGGTGTTTGCATGACGGTCCCGGGGCCAGGTTCCAACAACGCCTCTGTTGGTATCGGTGAAGCGAATACAGCATCCTCACCCGTGCTCTGGATTACTGGACAGAATCCGTCATACTTGGCATCACGGGATCCGAAGAAAAGTTTCCATGGGTTGGATCAGCGGGCTGCCTTTACGCCGATGACGAAGCATCTGGAGATCGTGCACCGCGTCGATCAGATTCCGGATGCTGTGAATAGAAGTTTTAGCGCGCTGCGTTCAGGTAGACCTGGACCTGTGCTGATGGAACTTGCAAAAGATGCACTCGATGCAGAAGCAGACCTCCCTATCCCAGTATACAATAACGGTATACAGACAACCGCAGCACCACAAGATATTGATGCTGCGATAGAACTGCTCAGTAAATCGGAGCGTCCACTGATTATCGCGGGTGGCGGTATCAACCATACGCGCGCGACCGCGGAAATACTCGCGTTCGCGCAGCGACTCGACGCGCCAATCGTGATGACAGGTTTCGGAAAAGGTTCAGTGCCAGAAGATTCACCGTATTCCATCGGTGTCTTCCGAGACAGTGTCGCGCAAGCAGCGATGCATGCAGCCGATCTAATCGTTGCTGTTGGTACCCGATTCAACTACCGCGATACCGGCAATTGGAGCCTCAAGATCCCACAACCGCTTTTACATATTGAAGCCGATTCGGACGAAATTCACAAGGAATATCCCGCCACTGTTGGCATCGGTGCGAATCCGAAATTGGTGTTGCGCCAGTTGAATGCCGCGCTCCGTGACGAGAAACGGACCGGTGGTTGGGGTGAAGGTTTACAAGAATTACGTCGCCAATTTATGTCGATTGAACGTCCTCGGATTCTGAAAGAGATGCGCGATGTAATGCCTCGCGATGCCATCTTGTCTGTTGATGTCAATATCACCGGCTATGGTGCCTTGGCAAATTTTCCGTGTTATCATCCAGGGACTTACATCTTCTCCGGTGTCTCTGTGGCGATGGGAATCGGATTGACAGGTGCTATCGGCGCACAAGTCGCTTATCCAGAGCGGAAAGTCGTCGCACTGAGCGGTGATGGCGGGTTTTTAATGACGTGTCCGGATCTCGCAACGGCAGTTATGTATAACCTACCGATTGTAACGCTCGTGATGAACGACAATCAGTACACCTCAATTGAGCGAGGGCAGCTGCGACGGTTCGGTAAACGTATCGGTGTCGAGTTGGTGAATCCAGACTTTGTGCAATTCGCTGAATCGTTTGGTGCAGTCGGGTTACGCGTTGAGGATCTAAACGATTTCAAACCGATGTTTGAGAAGGCGCTCGCGTTGGATAAGCCGGTTCTTCTTGAAGTTGTTAAGTAGGTATTATTTTATATCATAAGGAGTTTTAGATGAAAAAAAAGATTGGTGTTTTAACAGGGGGTGGCGATACGAGCGCGCTCAACGCTACCCTTAAAGGCATCGCGTTGAAAGCTGAGGAACTCGGTTTTGAACTGGTCGGATTTATGGAAGGTTGGCGCGGTGTCCTGAAAGGTGGACGCTACTTTACGCTAACGCCCGACTTGATTGATGAAAATAGAGGCGGAACGCTTCTAAAGAGTTCACGTACGAACCTGATTAAAGATAATAAGTTAGATGAAGCAGTAGATAATCTTAAAAAACTCGACATTAGCGGACTCATTCCAATTGGTGGAGATGATACCCTAACGGTTGGCACAGCACTGTCTGATCAATTTACAACCACATTCGTGACAAAAACCATTGATAACGATGTCGGTGTTAATCCGCCAGAGGGGGACGCTGTTGACTACTCTAAGATGGTGAACTATTTCTGTCCCGGCTTCCCTTCATCCGCAAATAGCGTTATTAATTACGTCCGAGACTTACGGACAACGACCTACTCCCATGACCGTGTGATTATCGTTGAAGCGATGGGGAGAGATGCGGGTTGGTTGACCTTATCCGCCGCTTATGGGCAGGCGGATCTTATCGTTGTTCCAGAAGTGCCGTATCAACCGGAGAAATTGGCGGAAGCGATTCGTGAAAAACACGCAGAACGAGGAAACGTCATCGTTGTCGTTTCGGAAGGGATTCGGAATGATGATGGCGAACTGATGATTACTTCACAAGCGGAGCTCGATGCTTTCGGACATACGAAACCGGGGGGCTGCTCCGAGATTATCGTTGAGGCGATGAAGAAACGGCTTCCGGATATTTCAGAATCCGCTTTCCGTGCGTTGATCCTTGGATATCTCCAACGTTGTGGGAGTCCGATACCTATGGATAGGGATACGGCGATTAAAGCAGGCGCGCTCGCCGTACAAGCACTCTCAGACGGTATGTTCAACGGTGTTGCAACGATTACACGGACCCCCACTGGCATTGAACCGACGCTGTTGCCGTTGGAACAGGTGCTGAAACGGGATGCAACTGGTCATGTCATTCGAAGGAGTCTCGACCTGCGGTTCTATGATGCGGAACGGTATCAGATTTCTCCAGAAGGTGTTGGATATTTCCGTCCGCTGTTCGGTGATTTACCACGCCCAGATCGGTCTCTTGATGATCGTCGGATTGAAATAAGTGAGATTGGATAATTACGACAGAGCTTCTATAAACTAACAAGGCGCGGTTTGAAACTGCGCCTTTCCCAATTTAGCGTTTCTCATCCTATATCTTCAAGTAAATGGATTGTGGGTTGCTCAATGAGTTGGTCTTCGCTGTATGGATTCATTTGTTCGGATTAGATTTGTGAAGGCTTTTTATTAGAGAGACTCCCTCTTTCAATGCTTCTGCTGAATCAACTTCGACGATTTTCCAGATACCTCTCGCTGCCAAAGCCTCTTCAAACTCAAAACGGTGAATTCCTGCCAACTCAGCGGCTCTACCAAGCGTCACTTCCCCCTCTTGATATAGCAAAATCGCAGCATCCAACTGTGATTCCTCTTTAAGGATTTTACGCAGCTGCTCACGTTCGACTTTGGGCAACTTTTGTATTAATGGCAATAGTTTTTCAAGCGTTATAGGCTCGGAAATTTGAATCATTGCGACCTACTCCTTTTGAATACTATTTGTTAACATCCGCAGCTCCAGCTCGTTCACGCCTCACCTCTGCAAGTGCCTCTTCTAAATCGCGTATCGCCTCTTCCTCTGGTGTGTTTGCAAAGGCATTATGGAAGTGTGCTACGGTTCTATCCCATTCTTCCCGAAGCCATTTACGCTCATTTTCAACTTCGGTCCAGGTTAGTTTTCAAGGTTCAAGAGTGCCTGCGTAAACTCATCAATGTTTGATGCGCGTGCGGCGACCCGGTGTAACTGATCCAGACGTTGTAGATCGTCAACGGCTCTAAGAAACGGCTTTAGTTTCTCTGCGACATCGGTCTGAAATCGGACCTCCAACACTGCAAGTATCGCCTCAACGGCATACTGTTTTTTGCCTTGTTCGATGCCTTGCTCAATGCCTTGCTCAATGCCTTGTTCGATGCCTTGCTCAATGCCTTTCTCAGTAAAGTATTGAATTATAGAAGATTCTTGCACGATGCCCTCCGATATTGCCTCGCGGATGGTTTGAGAATCATAAACCAATCCCCCAAGAATCGCTAAGTCCGCGAGTGTCTCTCTCTTTTGCGATTCGTCTTCTGTATTTGTGTCAATTGTACGCGCACAATGTGCTATCCATTCCGGTGCCTCGAGAGAATCAGGTGGTTTCATCAAAGCGGCAAATGGGAGCAGTCCAGCGCGGTTCACTTCGAGAAAGGTTTGCCCATCCATTTCAGTGAGTCTTAGCACACGGTACTGGATGCCGATATTATACCCCGGCACCTCTTGGACGTACAGTCCGGGGTCGGTACGTCCAGCGTTTGGATGCAAGTAAACGACATGAGAATAGATTGGGAGTCTGTAAAACTCTATAGCACTACCGATATAACCTGCCATTCGGAAGGGCATCGGTGTGTCCCGACTGTCGTGGGTCTGAAACTCACAATGCACAATGGCTTGCTCACTGCCGATAGTAATGCGTATAAAACTATCAGCCAAGTGCGTCTTCATTGAAAGTTGCTCGGTTTCGATGACTTCAAACTCGTCTGCTTCTATACCGAGGAGCGTCGTGACGAACCCTTTGGGATCTCTACGGATTCCACGTTTTGTGACGTTATCAAACTGTTTGGGCAGGACAAGTTTTTGGTCAGGAGCGTTCACTTTGGGATCCTGTGTTCGTGATAAGTTTAGATTCGCTGTTAAAGTTTTCCTCAATTGCCTTGTAGCAAATTATACACCATTGCATTGTCCTTGTCAATTGCTTTTAGGAACAGGGTCAGTGCTATTCAATTTTAGGAAATTATTGGGTTTTATGCCTTTTTTTCAGGATCCGGTGCGAAATGCTGCGACAGGCTGCGATAGGCTGCGAATTTTTCAGCGGTTTTTTAAAAAACATAACATATATAAAGTATTAGCACCTGCGAAAAGGACAACACCAAAAACTTACAATTGAATGCCCTTGGGAACCGTGTCGATGTCAAGTTCGGATACGTCAATCTCACCGGAGATGAGTTTGAGGAGGAGGGGGTCACGAGTTTGGCAGAGATTAACGTTTTTTATTTCATCGCTCTAAATCGATATTTATAGTTCGGTTGGAAAACCGCATCTACCAGTTTTAGGACAAGGTTATTGCCGTGGACTAACAATTATATGGCGTTCTATGTGTCCGTTGCGAATTGTGTTAATCACAACGTCCTTAACCGGATGCCGGTTGACATCATAGTGAGAGATAAATGTCGCGCCTTGGTAGTCGGTGATATTTGATAGCGCGTCCCGAACATCAGATGGGTTTAGCGTCTGAGCATTTTCGATTGCAAGATCCAATAGTGACATGGCATCATAGCCAGCGGCTGCCATACTATCTGGAGGCATCAGAGACAATGCTGTATAATCGCTGACGAAATTTTCTGCGCCAGGTAGTTCCACATTAAAATTTACGGTGAAATAAGCATCTTCCAATGGTCTATTGTTACTCAAAGTGCTGAAAAGTTTTTCGGGTTCGTCCCAACTATCCATCCCTAGAAAAGTTGCCTCAATACCGATGTCTCTGGCTTCTGCCATCACGAAATGGATATCTGGAATAACACCGGCAATATACAGGACATCTGGTTCAGTGGCTTTGATGTTGCTCAACTGTACGTTAAAGGTTTCATTTCCAAACTGATAGACTTCACTGCTAACGATTTCTCCGCCGAGTTTTTCAAAATTCTCTTCAAACGCCGTAGTGAGACCTTCCGTATAAGCACTGTTAGATTGACGAATTGTTGCAGCAGTTGTCGCAGCGAGTCCGATCATGTCAGTCGCGAATTGTGCCATTACCAAACCTTGCACTGAAGTTGATGGGACGACGAGAAAGACAAAATCCCCAGCAGCGGTCACGAATCCACCCGCTGAACCGGGAATAATGGGACGTTCAAGTTGCTGGACGACGGGTCCGACCTGCATGGAATTGTTCGAGAAGATGGGACCCAGTATTGCGACGACCCCTTCTTGTTCAATCAAAGTTTTGGCAATCTGAACACTTTCCGCAGCGTCCGGTGCGGGACGTTCTCCTTGATTATCCATAACGATAAATTCAACCTGTTTTCCGAGTGTGCCGCCGGTGTTATTGATTTCAACGCGTGCGAGTTCCGCGCCTTGATGGAAACTGGTGTAGTATCCTGATGGTTGAATCACGCCGATCTTAACGACGGATACAGTATCTGGTGTGGAGACATCAGGAGTTAGGACTTGCTTGGTTCGATCACAACCTGAAAAAGTTAAAAATAAGATTGCGACTAAAGTTAGAACGGTTTTTGTGTTCATTGTTGACTCCCTTTTTGAAATGGGAATTGTTCGGCGACAATGAATCGGTCATCTGTTTCAGGTGAACGGTAGATGAGGCTAAGGGTTGTAATTTCACACTGTATCGGCTGCCACTCGGCTTGGAGACGTTGTTGTTCGGTATGTAGAGAACGGTGCTGGAATTGCCCGACGGAGAGATGCGGATGAAATCCACCAGCAAAGCGTGCTGTATCATCGTAGTCGGGAAGATGTTGCAATAGGGTGCTATGCAATCGAACGATTTCGTCTTCCGGTTCTGGAACGAGGAACATCGTACATGATTTACGGTGTTTGAACGCGTCGAAAAGCGCAAACTGGACAGAAAAGGGAGATACCTGTTGCGCTGCTTTTGCGAGTGCGGGGGTAATCGTCGCGAAATCTTGACGTTCTGCGAATGGATAGAGGAGCGTTATGTGAGGCATCCATCGTACGAAGTTCCGGTCATGGACTCGGCGGATGGCTTGGATAGATGGCTGCACGGTCTCTGATGGAATGAGGACGACTGCTGTGGTGTGAGTTTTATTAAGCATATTGTGAAAGGGCGAGGTTACAAACCGCGCCTGCAAAGACATAACGAGGTTATAAACCTCGCCTGCAAGGGTTGAAAAAAAATTAACCGACGGACATGCCCCAACGGCCGCCATCGACGTGCATCGTCTGTCCTGTGATATAGGAAGCATCGTCACTGAGGAGGAAAGTAATCGCGGAGGCGACCTCTTCCGGTTTGGCAAGCCGTTTCATGATACATGAGGAGATCGTTAATTCCTCTAACGCCTTTTTCTGAGAAGCGGGATCCGACGCACCACCGAAATGCATCTCTGTAACGATCCAGCCCGGTGCGACAGCATTAACGCGGATACCGTATTCGACAAACTCATAAGCCATTGTCTTGGTCACAGAGACTAATCCTGCCTTAATCGCATCATAGATCCACTTTCCCGGTCTACCAAGGAATCCACCTTCCGATGAGATGTTGACGATAGCGGCACCTTCCTGTTTCAAAAGCGGTAGTAGATGTTGTGTAATCAGCACCCAGCCTCGGAGACCGATCGCTGTTTCGGGTTCCCAATTCGGCAGCCATGCACCGTCTTCAATCTTGCCGGTTCTCAAAATAGCGGCATTGTTAACAAGCAGATGGAGCGCGGAAAACGTTTCTGCGACAGTCTGTGCGGCGTTACGAACGCTTTCATCATCGGCAAGATCGACCACTATGTAGGTAGCTTTACCACCGGTTTCTTGGATTTCGGAGACTGCTTTGTTCGCCATATCGGCGTTGTTGTCAGCGATAATAACGTGCGCGCCTTCGGCGGCGAGTCGGTTCGCTGTTGCTCTGCCGATGCCGGAGGCACCACCTGTTATTAATGCGATTTTATCCGTAAAGCGGATTGTTCCCCATGGGTTCGTTTGCATGTATCATTAGTCCTTTTTTAAACGCCTGCGGCGAATCCGCCATCAACGAGCAGAGATGCACCGGTGATCCATTCGGCATCGTCGGAGGCGAGGAAGACACAGGCACGTCCGATGTCTCTCGGTAATCCGAAACGCGGTAAGGCGGTCTTTTCGAGTGCCTCGGCTATCTGTTCTGGTGTAAGGTAGTCTTGGATGGCTGTTTCAATATAACCGGGGCATACGGCGTTAACGGTTATACCGTATTGTCCGATCTCTAATGCGGTATCTCGCACCATATTGACGACAGCGGCTTTCGCGGGTGCATAGGCGGGTCCTGCGCCACCACTATAGGCGTGAACGGAGGCGATCTGGATAATCCGCCCGAATTTCGACTGTTTTAGATGCGGGATCGCGAGTTTCGTGGATATGAAAACGCCACGGAGGTTAACGCCGACAACGCTATCCCAATCGGTGATAGAGATGTCTTGCGTGCCACCAGGGATGTGGATACCGGCATTGTTGACGAGAATATCGAGTCCACCGAAATATTCAACCGTCTGCTGGATTGCGTCAGCGATTTGTGTTTCGTTGGCGACATCGGTTTGGAGAAATATCCCTTGTGTGCCGAGTTTTTCGATCTCTGTGAGGGTTGGCGTTGTGACATCGGTTTCGTGATACTTACCGCGAAGGGGAGCCTCCTGTTTATCTACGACAGCGACACGCGCGCCTTCACGGGCAAATTCGAGTGCAATACCACGCCCGATGCCTGAACTCCCACCGGTTACAATGCAAACACGATCTTTAAGTACCATCAAAGCCTTCCTTGTATTAAAAATAAGACCTGCCGAGCGAATTACCGGCACCGAATGCGTTATACGGCACGCCTGCTGGTACGGTACGGATCCCCCACGTTTCAGTGGTTGCATCATAGCCGATACCCATTGAGACTGCGGGTTCTTGGATGAGATTCACTTGGAACGTGAAGTCTTGACGGACGTTATCGTAAGGTGGTTCGCGTTTGATACCGATACGGCTCCAAGAGAGTCGGAGATTCCAATCGTGTAGGTTCCTCGTCATACTTAAACGCTGCTGATAGAATTGCCCATCAATCGGATAATAGATAACACTGGCATCGAACGACAGGTTTCGGTTAACACGGTAGCGTCCAGTAGCGGTCACGGAACGGGACGCGCGTCTCGCTGTGTGCCGTTTACTAAAAGAACTTCCGAGACTAACATTCCACGTCTGCCGCGTGTAGCGGATGTTGGTACGGAACCCGACCATCTTGAACTGTTGTCCATCAACGGGGTGCGGATTCGGGTCGTGTGTGGTACGGATTGTCATATTCAGGTTCCGACTCGGTAGCGGGACGATTGTGAAATCGCTTTCAATGGGTTCAAACTGACGCTCATATAACGGATCAAATTCCGTGAAATCGGCAGTCAGGCGTGTATTCAGATAGAAAACGCGGTGCGGGGATTGGCTCCGTCGCGTTTTGATTTCAATCGCTGTGTTAAAGTTGTAGCTAAGCCGTTTCCGTTCATAGAAATACGTGCTGGGACCGAAAGGATAGAGGTTATCGTCCCTATCAACAGCAGGCTGGTAATCATATCGGAGCGTGGATTGCATTTCGTGGCGCAATCTCCGTAACCCTGGAATAAAACTAACATCGTAGATACGGAAAAGTGTATTTGAAGCAGAGCCGTTGAAACTGAAAACGTCTCTAAAAATGTTCTTGTTCTGATCTTGGTCTCGGTCGTGCCAAATCATGTTTGTATTGAGGTTAAGGTTAAGTTGTAGCTCGCGCAAGGGTGTAATAAGGAGCGTCGATTGTTTACGGATATCGAAACCGAGGTCCATAGTTTTCAGCGAGACGTTTCGCTCCTCAACGCCTTCTTTGTTGCGAAAGGTGTCTCTATAGAAGTTTCCGAGTTCGATATCAAGGTCGAAACTGGCACTTTCGAGCGTTGGAAATGCGAGCATTGAGAGGAACGGTTTGTCTGTTTGGAATCTTTCAGAAATCGTTGTCATCCCGTCATTGAGGATCGCAAAAAGCGGGAGTGCGCTGAGACGCATCCGTGAAAAGTTCAAGGTTAATCGTGGCAGCTTCTGTAGCGATCTTGTGCCTTCTCCGGTAAAATCGTGGATATGGCGGATTTCAAGTCGGCTTGCGATGTCTCCGATAGTCTCTCGTGAAAACTTCAGGTTCCCATTTGGATCACGATCCTCAAGATCGAGCGTTGATAATCCTGTTCCATAGGTGAGTAGGGCGAAAGAGTTGAGTGTGGCTTCGTTGGGTAGCTGATACTCCTCCTTGAAGTTTTTAGCGCGAAGTTCGGTTCTACCAGTGAAACTGATCGGTCTTCTTCCTGCTTGCCGGTTATCCCAGGGTGTATAAATAGAGTGTGTGTGTCCCCACCGCATTATATAGTTGTTGCCGGTGCGGATAGCACTCTGGCGCTGCGCAGTATAAAGGTCTTTACCATAGAAGTAGAGCTCGCCTCGGAAGGTACGCTTCCTATCAACTTTGATAAGGCGAACCGATTTTTCGGTGCGTATGGGTCGCCTGCTTATCTCACCAGCATACAGATTCTGTGCTTCTGATGCCACTGGGCTTGGGTCTTCCCACCGACCGCGAAATCCGTGTTTCCGATAGATTTCCAGTTCTTCTTCGGCTTCTAAGTCCTCATCGTCAGATACGATATCATCAGAGTTTTCGCTTTGATCTCGATCGGTGCCGTTCTGTGCGCTTTCCTCCATTGGGTTTTGTTCAGGGTCCTGTGTGTCCTCAACATCAGCCGTATCCGGTTCTTGTTGGACAGAGGTATCCGGTTCTCGAATAGGTTCTTCTACTTCAGGGGCAGTCTCGGTTTCTTCAGCTTGTGTGTCTTGTGTTATCTCTTCAGCAGGCGTATCGGTTTCTGTTTCGGCATCTTCCGGTTCGGGGGTTATTACACCTTCTGTCTCTGTTTCTTCCGGTTCGGCGGTCATTACATCTTCATAAAACGTCTCCCATTCTGCTTCAAATTGCACCGCAATATCTTCAAAACTCGGCGTATCTTCTTTTTTCACGAGTTGGAAGATGTAAAGTCCTTCAGGCATCGTGATAGGTCTACGTTCGGTGATGTCTCCGGGTTTCTCTAAGCGTCTAACAGATGATTGCCAAGAGGATTCCATCTCATTTAGTGGCAAACCTTCGCCTTCATTGACTTCGGATAACGTCGGTTGTGCGACATTGGCGAATTCGTCCGAAAATTCTTCCAGTATGTCTGCGGATACTTGCACAAGTTGTTCAAAGGTTTCACCTTCCTGTGCCCGTTTGAGCATATCGTCTGCTAAAACACGGAGTGCGTCCTTTGTTTCATCGCTTGCGGTAATAGCGACATCGATTCGTCGGAGCCTAATTTCGCGCTCGCCGTAGACATCAATAACCTGTTCCGCCTTGAGTATGTGAAATGCGGATTCGGTTTGAATGATGGGACTCATTTCGCCCTCTTGTAAAGCAAAGGCAGCCGTTTCCAAAGCGGGATCAAGTATCGGGTTTCCGTCAGCATCGGTTTCACCACGAGCAAGGAATCCGAGGTCGCCGCCATCATAACGGGTTTCCGAATGGTCAGAACTCCGCTGCGCGATTTCCGCAAAATCAGCGTTTTCTTCTTGTAGGTCCTTGAGGAGTGCATCGGCACTCTCTTTCGCTCGGTTAATATCGTCCTCAGTGATTTTATATTCAATAAAAATCTGCTTTAACCAGTAACGGTCATATTCACCGTCGAGTCGATCTTGTAATTCCTGTGCCTTCTCTTGTAGTTTTGTGCGTTGGTTCGGCGTTGCGTCCGATGGGATAGGAATATAGATTTCTTGGAACTTGGTATCCAAGAATCGGTACTTCCCTTCAAAACCGTAGCCTTGTCCTCGTCTGGCACTTCTATCATAAAGCAATGCCCCGTCATATCGGCGTTTACGAGCGATAGGTTGGATGATGGTGATGTAGGGACCTTGATAACTATCCGTTCCGAGTTTAACGATAATTTTCGCGACTTTTCCTTTACGGAGGTCGCGCCGGATCGCTGGAAAGTAGAAGAGCGGAAACCCACCGATATGCAAAACGATATTCTTAGCGATCATCTCCTGATTTATCCGGACGATGACTTCGGAAACACTGAAATAGTAATGTGGATATTTCAATGAGCAGGTCGTTAAGGTTCCACCTCGGACATAGGAGCGGTCGTCCTCAATTTTAAAGATTTCACTACCGCCGAAATACCACGGATCGCTGTATGTAAAACCGTTCCGTGCGATCCCTTTTTTGTTATCGAGGTTAAAGATGAGTTCATCGGAGTAGGTTTCTTCGTCTCCGACAGTGAGATGGACGTTGCCGGATGCGCGCATGAGGTTATCATCGAAATCAGCCCAGACGTGATCTGCTCGTAATATGACATCTTCAAATTTGATGAGCGCGTTTCCGTGTATCTGAACGAAATTGTCAACCATAGACATATCGTCGCCATCACCGATGACCATACCTTCTTCTGGTGTGTCTGTCTCAGGGTTCAAGCGTTCGGAACCTGATTCCGTCTCTTGTGTTTCGTCTGTAGATTCGGTAGGTGTCGCCTCAGCAGGAGGTGATTCAGATGGTTGTGCCTCTTGTGTCTCGTCTGTGGATTCGGCGGGTGTTGCCTCAGTTGCAGGCGGTTCAACCGGTTGCGCGTCTTGCGCCATAACCATCTGCAATGGACAGAGGAAACAGACAAATACGAATAGCGCAATCACTGTGCCTGTGATCTTAGACATTGCCAGGAGCGACTTACGCGTTCGTGTAAAAAGAGCTGTTTGGTGAGGATACACTGTGTTATTGTATGGATGCCGATGATAGATAGGCAAATAGGATTCGCATTTTTTCACAGATTTGTTATTCTTTCAATGTGATTTTAATGTAAGCGTTTTCAAGTAGTTTATTGGTGTATGCGTCCCATTCCTCCTGAAATCGCTGTTGGCGGAGGAGTGAGGTAATTTGTGCCTTTTCCACTTCGGTAAGTTCTGGACTATTTCGTTGATCAACTTTAAAGATATGGAGTCCTAACTCGGTTTCATAAGGTTGACTGTAGGCCCCTGTTTCCAGAGGTTCTACGACGGCTCGCGTTTTAGGGTTGAGTTCGGATAAGGAGCGGACACCGAGGTCGCCTCCGTTTTCCCGCGTTTCATGATCGTCAGAGCGTGTCAGTGCCAGTTTATTGAAATCTTCACCGGCTTCCAACTGTGCGTAGATTTCGTTTGCGTCTTCACGTGCCTCTTGTATCGCCTCTGGGCTGACTGTTAACGGAACAATGAAATACCGAAATCCGATTGACGCATCGGTTCGCTCTTCAACAGTGAAGACGTAGAGTCCTTTATCGCCAACAATCGGTTCACTAATAGTGCCTAATTCCAAATTTGTCAATGACTTCTGAAAGATATCTGGAAACTGGCTGAGTTCTTCGGTTGTCGCTGTTATGAGGGCTCCAGCCTGTTGAGAGGTATCATAACGCTGTGCTTCTGTTTCAAACTTCGCTCCGCCGTTCTCAATTTCGTTGCGCGCTTTTGCGACGTTTTTATAAGCAGCATCACGATCTGCTTCGTTCGGCTTAAAAGCAACAAAGATATGTCGTAGATTCACTTTATCAACTTTCGTAGATAATTGATCTCGATTTTCTTCATAAAATTCCTGGATTTCTCTATCACGTATCTGCAATCTCGGAACGATTCTTCCCATAACAAGTTTCTCAGTTTTTAGGTTCCGCTCGGACTGTTCACGAAATGCGACGAGTGTCATCCCTTCTTTGTTCAACTGTCTCTTAAATTCTTCGTCAGTTTCAATTTGGTATCTATCTTTAAAATCTTTTATGTACTGTTCAACCTCAGTATCACTGACGGTGATTTTTAGCGTTAGTGCTGCTTCCAAGAGTAGCATTTGCCGAATAAGCCTATCCAATAGTTCGCTGCGTTGCCGTTCTGCCTCGTTAAGCGCCTCGCGTTCACTGAAACGATAGACCTGTTGGAGCTCCATAGCGCGTTGGTTTACCAAGACATCGAGTTCTCGTTTGGTCACAACGTCGTCGTTGACATAAGCGATGATTCTATCAAAGGTTCGGGCATGGATACCTGAGATTCCGGTGCCGATGAACAAGACGGTCAGGATGAAGTAGATGCCTTTTTTGTAAACCATTGTGTTTGATACTCCTGTATAGGTGGTGCGCGATCAAAAGATCGCGCACACACTTATAAAATAAAGTTATTCTTCAGGTTCCGTTTCGGGTTCGGGTTCTTCGGGCGGCGCTTCTGGAATCCGATCAATATAGGTTTTGACTTCGGCGCGTTCACGGAGTTGGTTGATCCACTCCTGCATGAGTGCGTCTCGCTTCTCGCGATCAGCCTTCCGGATCACACTCTTATGGACATCCTCATCCTCGAAAGGTTTTTGGTAAGCGTCCCGTGCCTCGTCCTTCCGGAAGATCATGTAGTATTTCTGTCCCTGGACTTCGACTTCAATAACACCGTCGTGGGTATCTCCGATCTCTGCTGCGAATGCTGCATCTAAGAAAGGTTCGGTTCCTGGTGGATAGGAGTCGCGACTAAAGTAGTCGGTGTCGCCTGGGGAAGCAGGATTCGCACCAGGTCCGACGAGTTCACCACGATCAGAGAGTTCCTGCGCGAGTTCAGTTATGTCTTTACCCTCTTTGATCTGCGCGAAAACTTCATCTGCGCGCTCTTTATTTAACAGTGTAATACACAAAAGTCGAACTTGCGCCGGACGGATGTACTCCTCTTTGTGCGCTTCGTAGTACGCCATATAGTCGGCATCAGACATAGTGAGTTTATCATCGACTTCCTGAGTGGTAATTCTCTTAACCATCAACTCATGAAGGTAGTCTTGAACCTTCTTGAGGATTTCGGGGTCTTCGTTAAGTTTTTCATCGCTTGCGAGGGCAAGGATGAGACGGCTCTCCGCCATCAGCAGCATATAGGTTTCCAATCCTTCTTTGTCCTGATATTGGCGCTGCTTATATTCGGGGAGTTCGCTGATCTCTTGCATCATCTCTTCAAGTGTGATGCGATGTTTGCCGTTCCATTCATATTCAGCGATAACTGTGCCATCTGCACCGATCGCCTTATCGCTGCAACTGTAAAAAACAGGGTGTATCGCGAGAATCCCGATTAAAAGTAAGGGGATAACCGAATTTACTTTGCCTATGAATCGGATAATACCTGTGAACATTTTCAATTCTGACTCCTTTTTTTCGACCTAACACCGTGGTTAGGGATACTGCTTCCGGGTATGGAAATGCGTTACTGTTCTGATTCTTCGCTCTCTGATTCCTCTGGTTGCGGTGGCTCAGGGATATTTTCGGGATAAGTTTTCAACTTACCTCTGTCAGAGATTTCAGTAACCCATGCATTGATGCGCTCGCGTTTCTTTGTCCGCTCGACCGTTCTTTCGACATCGCGCCTGACTTCCTCAAACTCTTTCTGGCGTTCGGGCTGATGCTCCTCTTTACGGAAGATGAGGTAGAAGGTTTCCTCACTGACATCAATTTCAAAGACGATGTCCGTCATATCGCCGACCTCTTGTTGAAAGACGGCTTCAATGAATTCCGCCCAGCGTGGTGAGGCAGATTTCGTGAAGTAGTAGGTATTGCCCGGATCATCCGGGTTCGTTCCCGGACCGTTAGCGAGTTTATCCGCCTCCGAAAGCTCCTTCGCCATCTCAGCGATGTCTTTTCCTGCTAAGATTGCGTCAAGCGTCTCGTTTGCGAGGTCTTCATCATCGAGCGTTATACACGTTGCGCGTACCTTCTCATCTTCAATGTACTCGCTAAGATTCGCCTGATAGTGTGCCATGAGGTCGTCATCGTTGTAGTTCACCTTTGCATCAACTTCCATCTCGGTGAGTTTCTCAACCATGAGTTGATTTGTGTAATCTTCGAGTTTCTTGAGATGTTCAGGCAGTTTATCAAACCCGTCGTCAATCGCGCGGTGAATTTTGAGCCGTTCCTCTATCAATTCTTCGAGGTATTCGGCTTTGTCCGCTTGGGTCTTATAATTTTGCTGGCGGTAAACAGGTAGCTCCGCGATCGCGGCGTTCAAGTCCGCCAACGAGATTTGGTACGGTTCGCCGTTCCATTTATACTCCACCAAAATCATCTGGCTCTCATCAATAGCAGCTTCGTGCTGCTCATGGCTATCAGATTGTCTGAACGTCCAGGTTAGTAGACAGATCACGGCGACAATCATAAAAATAGTAGTCGTTTTTTTCATATTTTTACTGTTCCTTGTAGTTGGGTCAGGTTGGTTTGGGAAATAAGGTGTTTTCCGCATGTCCAGCCTGTCCGCCCCTTCCTGTTAACGGGTGGGGGTCCAGTTAGGCTTACGCGCTTTGCACACTGCGCGTAGCACGTCTTTTTTTGACTTTTCGACTTTACAATTACGCAACAAACAACTTGAGTGTTTGCTGAAGTTCGGCTAACATATTTGCTCCAGTCATCCGCTGTATCCGGATGATGAGTTGTGCCGGCGGTTGCAACTGAAGGTCATCATTTTTGTGGATTATATCAACGAGTTTCTTCACATTAATTTTTGATTTCTGTTCGTTGAAAGTCACCTTGATTTGCTCTTTTCCAGCGACGATAGCGGCGATGCCAAGGTTTTGGCTGAGCTGCTTGATACTCGCTATCTCAAGTAACATTTCAGTGGGTTCCGGTATCGCGCCGTATCTGTCTCGAAGTTCTTCTCGGAGTTCGTTCAGTGCGCTGCTGTCCTTTAAACCGGCGATTTTTTTGTAGATAGCGACCTTCTGACGGCTATCCGGCACATAATCGTCGGGAAGATATGCTTCAACAGGCACACTAATACGCGTTTCGAGTGTTTCTTCAACCTTTTCACCCTTTAATGCGAGTACTGCTTCTTCAAGGAGTTGACAATAAAGTTCATAACCGACGGTAACGATATGCCCGTGCTGTTCGGGACCGAGTATATTCCCGGTGCCTCGAATCTCTAAATCTCTGAGTGCTATTTTGAAACCTGAACCGAGATCGGTGAATTCCTCAATAACGCGAAGCCGTTTTTGCGCGCCTTCCGTAATCGCACGGTCTGGTGGATAGAACAGGTAACCGTAAGCCTGGGTGGTTGCGCGCCCGACGCGTCCGCGTAGTTGATAAAGTTGTGCTAAACCGAGTGCGTCTGCGCGATTAATCAGAATCGTGTTAACATTTGGTATATCCAAACCTGATTCAATAATCATTGTACAGACAAGGATGTCATGCTTGTGTCGAACGAACTCAAGCATAACTGTCTCCAATTCGCGTTCTGGCATCTGCCCATGCGCGATAGCAATCCGTGCATCCGGTAAGAGCTGCTGAAGCGTTAGTGCGATATTATGGATGTTTTCAACGCGATTGTGGACGAAAAAGACTTGTCCATCACGTGCTAATTCCGCTGTAATCGCTTCTTTAATAATATCACTGTTATACGGCATGACATACGTCTGAATAGGTAAGCGGTCAGCAGGTGGTGTGTTGATAACACTGAAATCTCGGATACCGACAATTGACATGTGGAGGGTGCGCGGGATCGGCGTAGCCGTCAGTGTAAGGACATCAATCGTCTCTTTGAACTGTTTGATTTTTTCTTTGTGTTTAACACCGAATCGATGCTCCTCATCAACAATCAAAAGCCCAAGATCGTTAAATACGACGGTTTTAGAGAGGAGGCTATGCGTACCGATAACAACATCGACAGTCCCGTTCGCGAGTCCCTCCTTAACCTGTTTTATCTCTTTGGGGGTTCGGAAGCGGTTCAACATCTCAATACGAACCGGTAGCGACTGAAAACGTTTCTCAAAAGTATCGTAGTGCTGTAATGCGAGGATCGTTGTAGGGACCAGGACAGCGACCTGCTTTTCGGACATTACGGCTTTGAAAGCGGCACGTAATGCGACTTCCGTTTTTCCGTATCCGACATCCCCACAGATGAGTCTGTCCATGGGACGTTCAGATTCCATATCGGCTTTAACGTCTTCGATCGCTTGGAGTTGATCATCGGTTTCTTGATACGGAAAGAGTGCCTCAAATTCGGTTTGCCAGGGTACTTCTTCCGGGAAACCGTAGCCTTTCCGTGCCTGCCGAGTGGCGTACAATTTGAGAAGTTCATCCGCCATCTGCTGAATTGATGCTTTCACACGTCCTTTGCGCTGGTTCCATGAAATCCCACCGAGCCTGTCAACACGCGGTCTATATCCTCTGTCTTTGCCACCAACATATTTCTGAACGAGGTCGACCTGATAAGTCGGTACATAGAGCGTATCGTGATTTTTATATTTAAGGATTAGGTAGTCTTGTGATTTTCCGTCAATTGCCAATCGTCGTATACCGTCATAAACAGCAATCCCGTGTGAAACGTGGACGACATAATCGCCAACTTTCAGATCGATGAGGCTCAGAATTGGGGAACCGTCTGTCGTCGGTCGGCGACGGACGGGACGGTGTTGACGATTTCCGAAAAGTTCATCTTCCGAAATAACGATGAGATTTAACTGCTCATTGAGGAACCCTGCACCGATCGCGCCGACGCTGATGTCAATATCCGACGTAAATAACTCGCGTTCAGCTAAAATCTCAGTCACCCGTTTCGACTGCTTCGGTGTTTCGCAGAAAAGATGAATCTGTTTCCCTGCTTTTGCCAATCTCTTAATCTCGTTAATAATTGCCTGATAGTTCCCAGCGGGCAGTGCCAGCGGTTTCATCTCAAAATGCAGCGGTGTCAATTTGCTCTCTGTAACTTCATGTGGCGGTGCCAAAGATGCTGAAATGACAGGATACCGCTCTAATTCGGTGCTTAGGGGTTCAAAGGTGGCTAAAAGGTGTTCCGGTGGCACCATAAGGCTTGATTCTTCAAGTTTCTGCGCATACAATTCCTGTATCTGTTCGGACATCTGCGATACTTCTCGTTTTTGCCACTGCGGTTCTATTAAGCATACAATTACGTCATCGGGTAGATAGTCGGTAAGCAGTGCTGTTTCAGGGATAAGCATCGGCAGAAACGCCTCTACGGTGTCACTAATCTGACAGTCTTGCAGCGGATATGGTGCGTTTGCGGCATCGGTGAGACTTTCTGTTATTTCGCGTGCTGTTTTCACAAATTCCGGTGTTGCGCGTTCTTGTATGAGTACCTCTATCTGTGCCTGCCAATGGTCGATGGAGATGTCATCGGAGAGGACTTCTCTAAGCGGTGTCAGTGTAGCGGATTCCAGTGATTCTGTTGACCGCTGTGATACTACGTCGAAGGCGCGAACGGCATCAATTTCATCCCCGAAGAATTCAATGCGGACGGGTGTATCAGTTGTGAGTGGATAGACATCAAGGATGTCGCCTCTTCGTGCGAACTCACCTTTAACTTCTACTAAATCAACGTTTTGGTATCCACTGCGTATAAGTGTCATAGCGACCTCGTCGGGGTCCACTTCGTCTCCGAGTTTAAGCATAACGCATGCTTCTGCGAAACGTTGTCGCGGCGGCAGTTTGTAAAGCATCGCTTGCGCTGTGGTTACGATGATACTCCGCTTTCCCTCTAATAAGCGTTCGAGACACTTCATCCGGTCAATGATAGTATTTTTAGCAGGCGGCATACCGTTAAAAATTTTGCGTTGCCAAGCGGGAAATAAATTGATTTCAGGTTGCGAGGCGACAGTAGGTGTCGTATCCAAAACCGGGTATGCTCGGTAGGTACAAATTTCTTCCATCATCAGTTCGGCTTCACGTTGAGATGGGAGTAGTATCAAAAAAGACTTTTTGGGGAAATCATCTATCAGTGTCGCTAAAAAAAGTGCCGTTGATGCATTCGGCAGCCCCCGTATCCACGGAAGTTTTTTACCGTCTTTGAGACGTGCTACGAGTGTCTGATAATTGTCTGTTTCGCGTAAAATTTCTATCACTACAAGTTCCTTGATGAGCCTCTGGTAGTCTTTAGGACTACGCATTTTTTTCTGTATACAATACGCACTACGAGCGGGGTTACAAACCCCGCCTGCAATGAGGGGTGTGTAAATTATCCACTACCTACGAGCGGGGTTACAAACCCCGCCTGCAATGAGGGGTGTGTAAATTATCCACTACCTACGAGCGGGGTTACAAACCCCGCCTGCAATGAGGGGTGTGTAAATTATTCACTACCTATGAGCGGGGTTACAAACCCCGCCTGCAATGGACGGGACACTACGAGGGGTTTCAAACCCTTGAAGAAATCTGCAGAAACACCCAAGCAAATACCCTGCAATGGGTGTGTGTAAATCCTGATCCTTATGACGACAAAATAGTTATCGTTTTAATTTGAGAACTCCATTTCTGTTAGTGTCGCTATGAGTCCGCCTAATTTATTTACCTGAATTTTGACAGGCAAACGTCTTTCATCGTCTGTAATCCAGAAGCGATCCCCTTCAGAGGTCCGCAAGACGAGGGTTCTCACATGCCCTAAAACCTTACTTTTAATGAACTCCCTACGTTCAACGGTCAGCGTCGCCTTATGTACTTTTCCTTTAGCGAGTAGCGGAAAGAAATAGATTTTACCGAGTGCGAGTTGTTTAGAACGCAAAAAGTAGATGATTGACAATTCATCTTGTGTGCCGGGCGGTATTTCTATATTTTTTGCCTCACGTTTTTGAGGGGATTTCGGCTTCGGACGAGAGATTTTTTCGTATTCGGCTTGACCGTCTTGGAAGTCAGCCGTCACTGTCGCTCGATAGCCGCGATCTTTTAATCGATTCTGAAAACGCACCGGTGAGAGCGTCGCTGGATTAAAAAACGTCTCTTGTTGATTCTGGAAACTGTAGACTCTGAATAGGGCGCGCGTCTGCATCTGAGACTGAATATGGTAAACATCCTTTCCATCAATTGCGTCTTGTTTAACGATCCAGTCTGTCCGTTTTCCGGCTGGCACTTTTTTCCAAGTAATACTATAGGTTAGTTTTTCACCGATTTTTAATGGGTTAGGCAAAACGTCCTTCGTTTCAACAAGGGATGTCTCGTTGGCACTCAGGACAATACCGGCTATTAAAAACAGCGTAAAGATTAGTACCTTGGCATAATGCACTTTTGAGTCCTCACGATTAATCCTGAAGCCGACAACGCTATCTGCTTCAGGTATTAGAATCTATGTGTGAAAACGAGAGACTGATAACCGTTATCAGTTTGTTGCATTTGCAGGGAAAATCTTTGATTATTATACGCTTCGGCAGTTTTCGGAGCGTCAAGGATATTCCAGACATGGATTCCGATCCCGGCTGCGAGGAAGATACCGCTGAAAAACGTATGATTTCGCATACGCGTCTGCCCTTGCTCATAGCTCAAGAATTCACCTGTCCGCCCATCTTGGAATCCTGTCCGAAACACGCTCTGTTCGTTATAATGTAGGGCGCGGGCGATATTATACCCGGCGAGGGCAAAGGTAGTCAGTTCAGCGGTGAGGAATATTGTCGCTTTTGTGTAATTACCGGCGTACGCCTGTCCGAGTCCGGGCATATAAGTCGAGAGCTGCTGTGCTTTCTGGGCATCAAGTTCCGGATAGTACCGATCTGAATGTCGTCGAAACAGTGAATAATCCGGTTCTGTTTTAGGTTCTTCAAGATATCCGGGAACAAACGGCAACGGTTTCGAGGTAGCAGTTGCGGATTCCGTGTTTATGCCGGTATCCGTTTCAGGTGTTTCGGTTTGCGCGATTACGCCGGTGAAACTGGTACTCAAAAGAAGCGCGAAAGTAAGTAGTATGCGGAACAGAGGCGACATCAATGCCGCCTCTCTGCTTTTTTTCATCAATTTCACTCCTTATCAAGGACGGTTGAGAGAAGGTGCCAATTGGACGTTTTCGGGATCCGTCTGGTATGCCCAATCGAAAACGAACCCATCTTCATAAAGTTCGAGGACATGAATTTTTGCGAAATTTCCATCGGGTGTGAAAAGTGCGTAGACGTGTCCTTCAATGAGTTCAACAAATAGCGAAGTATATCCGATTTCTGGTACAAGGTCAACCGATTCAAAGTTCTCGTGATACCCTAAATCTTGCATGAGTGTTTCATTATCCGAATAGAGATAGGTAACATGAACTTCGGTATCAAATCCGAAGTATATATCGGTTGCCGGGGTATCCCACGGGATACTTCCCTTTTCGGGTCGTGAAAAGTCGAAGCCGCTTCTGCCCGGAAAAATATTGTAGTCATCAAGCGTTATATTTCGCCCTTCTGGACGGGGTGTATCCCAAGCGTCTTCAGGACTGAGTTCACTTTCATTTCCGTCGGTGTCATAAGCGGAGACGGCGTAGTAGTAGGTTTCGCCGTTTCGTACACTTGTATCTATATAATGGGTTGTGTGTTCTGAAACTTCTGCAAGATTATCAAAATCGATGCCGTTTCGTCCGCGCCACACCTGATAGCCTGCCAGATCATACTCGCCGTTAGGGTACCATTCGATGATAACTTCCTCATCGCCAGTGGTTGTTCTGACGCCGCGCGGCACGGCGGGCGGTTCACGATCTCTATCGTCATTAGCGTCAATGTAACAACCCGTAATGCCACCAAATAGTAAGGTAATCAGCAGGATTGTGAGTGTTTTATTCATTTTGGACAACATGTGTTTATAGCCTCCAGTGTTTAATTGTAATTTAAACACTGTAACGGATGGAGCGATGAAAATGTTGACATACGCATCATTAAAATATTATCACAATAACTGCGTGAATGCAAGAGAAAAATTCAGGAATGACCTCCTTGACATCTTCTCAGTGTTACGCTATACTGCAAATTGTTCAGTCTAACATTACCGGAGGAAATCATGGCAACTCCCGCAAAACCACATAGGGGGATACGATGAAAACCCTTCTTATCATGCGACATGCGAAATCGAGTTGGAATTATCCAGAACTTTCCGACTATGAACGTCCACTCAATAAGCGTGGTAAACGTGATGCCCCGCGAATGGGTGACCACTTACATCGGACAGGTTTGGTACCGGATCGGATTCTGACTTCATCGGCAAAACGCGCGCGAAAGACGGCGAGTCGAGTCGCGAAATCGTGCGGTTACAAGCGAAAAGTCAAAAAATTAGATTCACTATATGCTACTGTCCCAGGGGTCTATTTTGAAACATTACAAACACTGCCAGATAAATATCAAAGCGTTATGGCTATTGGACACAATCCGACGCTGGAACAATTGGTGTACCTTTTGACAGGACACAGAAAACGGATGCCGACAGCGGCAATTGCGCATATTGAACTCCCTATCCAACATTGGGAAGCACTCGACGGACACACAAAAGGGACTTTAGTGAACTTATGGACTCCCAAAACGCTTTTTTCCGATTCATCTTCATCAGACTAACATCTATCCTGTTTCTCGGTACCTTCGTCCTACTCAATACAGTATCGGCGGAGATTCCTGTATCAACAGCGGTAGATGGTCAATTCCTCCCGTGGGTTGTAGATGATGGCGAGGGCGGTGTGGTCGTGATGTGGGAAGATTATCGGACTGGGAAGGATTGGGATGTCTATGCGCAGCGCGTTGATGGTACCGGAAAAACGGTTTGGGAACACAACGGTATAGCCATATCTACAGCAGACAGGAATCAACGCCGTTTACGGATGATCCGGCACGACAGACACACAATTGTCGTCTGGAACGACAGACGCGATCGGAGCAACTGGGACATCTATGCGCAAGCGGTAACACTCGATGGCGAGATTCTGTGGCAGACAGACGGGGTTCCTATCTGTATAAATACGGCGGATCAATCGACACAGGCGATTCTGAGCGATGGTGAAGGCGGTGCGATCTGTGTTTGGGAAGATGAACGCCGAAATTCTGAATTTCAAGACCTTTACATCCAAAGGATTCGTGCCACAGGCGAACCGATGTGGGAACCTAACGGTATTCCGGTGTTCCCATCGGAATCTCTACAGAGCGACCCTATTTTGGTTGCGGATGGGATAGGTGGATTCTATGTGGTGTGGTGGGATGTTATCGGCTACGATGCGTGGCATATCATGGCGTATCGGTTGCGTTTAGATGCGAAACCGTTGTGGGACGCACCGCTTCTTATCTCACCCGCAGACGGCATGCAAGGTGAACCGCGTGTGATTCCTGATGGTGAAGGCGGTCTTATCGTTTTGTGGCAGGTCTACGAAAACTTCATCAACGATCAACTCTATGCGCAGCGGGTTTCTGCTGACGGTGATAGACTGTGGCAGGAGACAGGTGTACCAATCTGTACTGCCGAAGGTATCCAGAAACACGCTTCGGTCGTCGGTGATGGGAGCGGTGGGTTCATCGCGGTCTGGCGGGATGAACGCGACATCTATTCTGACTTGTATATGCAGCGAGTCCTGGCAGATGGCACACCGGTCTGGGAGAAAGATGGTATTCCGCTTTGCACGGCAGGTGGACATCAGGACAAACCGTCGCTCGTAATGACTGAGGACGGAGGGTTTTTCGTGGCGTGGTTAGATTATCGAGAAGACTTCGGTGAGGAGAGCCGCGATGCTATCTATGGACAGCGTATTGATTTAGAAGGTAAACCGTTGTGGGACAAGGACGGCGTGGCTATCTCTACGAGCAGTGGGGAACATTACCCGCCGTTTGTGGTCTCTGTTGGAGGCGGAAAGTGGGTGGTTGTCTGGAGTAATACAAAAGAAGACAACGGTGATATTTATCTTGAGCGGTTTTAGAACGTTACCATACATCGCTGTCCAAGCACAGCGGAAGTGGAATAGTTTAGACAACAGGCGTGGAGGGACGTTCTTGTACGACAGGGATGACATAACTCCGAATCTTTAAATCATGCAACGTTTGGGTTTCTACCTGAGGTTCGGGACTTTTGCGATGATCGAAGACGACGTAATAGCCTTCGTTCACGTTTTCTATAATGAGGTACTGCGCGAGTTGTTGTTTGCCTGTTTCATAGAGCAGATCGCCTTCCCAAATTTTTGTTTCAACAATATACTTGCGGGTGTTATGGAGAATGAGGAGATCCATCCTGCCGCGCCCAGTTTGGACTTCAAGGTACATGTGCCCACCGACGAGATGAACAAACTGGGCGAGATAGGCGAAAAGGAGATATTGTCCGACATACTCGTGTGGTGTGTCTGGAATTTGTAGTATCCTGAAACCTGCTCGGGCGATGAAATCCTTGAAGTTGTCCAAGAGGGCTTGCATGTGAATGTGTCCATCGGGTGTCAGGTAATCTCGAAAACCGGCGCGGGTGTCTTCCGGGAGGTATTCCCGCTCTAAACCGTTAACAGGATGCTTGAATGCTCGCATGACGCGGAATTGATAGATCGGATTCACAATTTTACACAACCCATCGGTATCTTCCTCAATAACGCCATACGTAACGAGGTCGCTGATAATTTCATTATCCAAGTTGAAAGCCACACCTTTATCGTAAGATGTGATCTCCATCAGGATCTTTTCAAAGCGCGGGTCTCTTCGGATATTTGTTAGTAGGTGTTGAATATTGCGATTCTGTTCACGAAGGAGCCGCGTGTGCGCGTTTGAGAAATGCGCCATTGTGATCCGCTCGGTCTTTGGAATCTCCAGTTCTACAGTGAGAATTTGGGCGAATCGGTTGACGAGAAAGGGTTGTCCACCTGTCTGTTTGTGAAGGTTTTCGATGACTTCAGGTGCGAAGGCTTGGCCAACTTCGTCTGTATATTGCCCAAGGAGTTCATGTACCTGTTCAAGGGTGAAATTGGACACTGCAAACTCGTCATGAATATTGAATGGAGATACTGAGCGGTCGTAGTCCAGTTGGGCGATGCTCTTGATTCCGACGATACCGATGCTATATGGACACTGCGAAGCACTACGGGTGAGGTAGATGCGGCGTAGCGAATGAAGGAAGCCTCTCACAGCATTTTTGGGAATGCCGTCAAACTCGTCAATGACAACCACAAATTTTTGGTTACCAAGCAAGTTCGATAGATGTCGGAAAAACCTTAGCATTGACAGATGATCGGTTATCTCTGCGGTATCCAAGAAAGGCATTAAGGCTTTATTTGGCGTGCTTCCACGTTTTTGGAAATTGTGCGTCATCCCTTCACGAATATCCTCAACGAGGCTTCTATAAAAATCGACTGTGTCTATATCTACATACGCTTCAAAGTTAAGTTCGATAGGGAAATAAGTTGGATCCTCGGCGACAAGCATATCAAGTGCGAATTGGAAGAATGTGGTTTTGCCGGTTTGGCGCGGTGCGAAGATAACAAGGTATTTTCCCTGTTTGATACGATCAATAAAGTCGGTGAGTTCAGCACGCCGACTAACGACATAGTTTTTCTCTGGGGACACGGGGCCTTCGGTTCCAAATGTTTTCATTTCCCGTTTTCCTATATTTCTCTGGTCATCTCAATTAGATGTGCACCTTCTAATCCTGAACGGACATCCTCATCATAACTCGTTACAACGACTTGATATTCTTCAGCGAGTTGACGAATGAAGTCTACCATGAGGGTTTTCCGTTCGCCATCTAAATGGAGCGTTGGGTCGTCTAATACGAAGAATCCTGGATTTCCTAAGACTCTGGCGAGTGCGACTTTGAAGCAGAGGTAGAGGAACATCTTCTCACTACCGCTGAGCAACATCAGACTCCGATCTGCACCATCTATGCTGAGGGAAGGGAGGAGATGTTCGCGTTGTAAGTCAACACGGGTTTCCCCAAAAAGCTGCATTTTGCTAATCCAGTGATGCAATTCATCTTCGGCGGGTTTAAGGATCTGTTGTTGGAGTGTTTCGATGGTTTTATCGATTCCAGTGCAGGCGAGTTCTAAACTCAGGAGCGTCTTTTCAACTTTAGCAGCATCAAGATTTGCGCGTTTGAGTGCGCCGAGTCTATCTAAACGGACGGCTTCTTCTTGCTTGAGTTTATCGAGTCGTTTACGTTCACTATCAATTTGAGATTTTAATTGCTGTTTGTCAACGGTTGTTAGGGTATCAGAGAGGCTTTGTCCGTTCTGTTGGGTGCCGGTCTCGCTTAATCGGGATGAAAGCGCGTTAAGCTCCATCCGAATTTTATCAATGTTCTGCGTACATTGTTTGTATTGTGTTAAACGTGTTTGTAGCGTTTGGAGTCGTTGTTCAAGTTCACGTCGGCTTTCTAAATTCTTGGTTTCTGTTTCTAACGACTGCTTATGTTTTTCCAATTCCGTGCTGCGCTGTGACTTCTCTTCCGCTTTTTCATCAACAATCCGTTGTATGACTTCTCGCTCCACCGTCTGATAACACGTCGGACAGTGTTGTTCGCCGCTCTCAAGCAGTGTACGGAGGGTGTTACAGACGGTTGTCAATGCTTCAATTTCAGATTCAAGTCGTCCGATCTGTTGTATCAGTTGCTCGCGTTTCGTTTCTAATCCGGAGGACTCTTGAATCGCGTTCTCAATCGTCGCAATCATTTGTCGTAGATGCGCGACATCGTCAAAACCGCTCAAGGTTTCATCCAGTTGACGCGTCAGTGTGTCTAACTGTTTTTGCAAACGGTTTTTATGCTGTACCCACTCTGCAATAAGCGCAGAATCCCCGGTCTCGGCACCGTAAGCAGTTTCCAAGTCTTTTAGTTTTGCTTCAATCTGTGCGATCTCTGTCTCGTTGACGTTCTGTGCGCTATAGCGCAAACTATTCTGATGTGCTCGGATTCTGCTCTGCTCACGTTTGGCAATACGACGGGTGTCAATGAATCGCTGTCGTACCTCTATCAATCTATCAATGCCGAGAAGCGTATGGAGGATATCGCGTCGCGTTGCGGATTGGCGTGCAAGGAATTCAAAGATCTCACCTTCTCGGAGGAACGTCGTGAGCGCGAGTTGTTCGTGCATGATTCCAAATTGATCCTGCAACATCTCTTCCGTTGCCCTGATACGCGTATCATCAAAAAGGATGTGCCATTGACCATTTTTCTCGGAACGGAGTTGAACCTGTCTTCCCGTGCCCCGATAGAGCATGTAGCGTTCGCTATTCTCGATAAATTGAACACCAGCTGTCCCTTTATAAGCGTTAGCATTTTTCATAGCGGAGGCATCCACACGCGGCACAATCGGTTTCCCTGTTAGCGTGAAGAAGATAGCGTTGACAAGCGTGCTTTTCCCACTGAAATTGGGACCGAAAATTAGATTGATACCCTCATGGAGATCAAAATCCTGCTCTTGGAAACAACCGAAAGTCCTAAGACGGATCCGTTCTAACAACATATCAGCTGTCCTTTTTCTCATGAATCAGATCGTAAATCATCTGTGCCCTAACCTTCTCACGTCCGTTTTTTAGGGTGAATTCAAACGCGCGCACAATCGCCTCAAGTTCAGCAATACCCAAGTCTTTATACTTTTCATCACGCTGAAGAAGTGCTTCGATCTCTCTTTTATAGATGTTTCGTGTCTCATTTTCAAGGGAGATGTCCATATCTGTGTTGCTCCGTTCAAATTTTGACTTTAATATTCATCAAGCGTTCACAGGCTTCGGCGAGGATGTCATCCGCCATACTAAACATAAATCTGAACTTCGTTCTACCGAGCTGCGAACGGCTGTAGAAACTCGAACCGGGGACACCACCGACCCCGATTTCCTTGACAAGCCAATGTGCAAAGGCTGTATCGTCAGGGAATCCGAAATCGGTGATGTCCGTCATAATATAATATGCACCCTCTGGTTGCTGACAACGGAACCCGGCTTCTGTCAGGTTATTCACGAGAAACTTGCGGTTCTTATCATACTTTGCCACCAGTGATTTATGGTAACTCGATGGCAAGTTGAGGGCAACGATCCCGGCGCGTTGCAGCGGGTGCGGGGCACCGACGGTGAGGAAGTCGTGCATCTTGCGGATGGCGTTGGTTAAAACCTCCGGTGCAATGACGTAGCCTAACCGCCATCCTGTCATCGAATAAGCTTTGCTCAAGCCAGAAACAGTGATTGTTCGATCCTGCATCTGTGGTAGAGAACCGATGCTAATATGCGATTTATCGTCGTAGATCATGTGCTCGTAGATTTCATCGGTAATCGCGAGACAGTCGTATTCACAACAGAGATCGGCAATTTCTTGAAGTTCGTCGCGCGTAAAGACTTTACCGAGCGGGTTATTCGGGGTGTTTATAACAATCGCCTTTGTGTTGGCGGAAAATGCGTCTCGTAGTTCGGTAGGATCATAAGTAAAACGGATAGTGCCATCGGATGTTTCGGTCTCTTGCAACGCTACATAGACAGGTTCTGCGCCAGAGATAATCGTATCGGGTCCGTAGTTTTCATAAAAGGGTTCAAAGATGATAATCTCGTCGCCGGGATTGATAATTGCGAGGAGTGCGGAGAGCATCCCTTCTGTTGAACCACAGGTAACCGTAACGTTTCTGTCCGGGTCTGTAGGAATACCGTTAAACGCAATCATCTTCTGCGCGATTGCCTCTCGAAACGGTGGTGCCCCCCATGTGATGCTGTACTGATTGTATCCCTCTTGGATTGCCGCAATCGCGGCGGCTTTGACTTCGGGGGGCGGCTGGTACGCCGGTGTCCCTTGCGATAGATTAATCGCATCGTGGCGCAAGCAGAGCTGCGTCATACCACGGATGACGGATTCGCTAAAGCGGGTCGATTTGTCTGAGAGTTTAGATTGAACGGTAATTTTGGGTGTCCTTTTTGGTGTCGGTGTATAAATGAACACACTACATTCCGATTTTGTAACTTAAAGTGATACCATCGTCTAAAGGGATATCGACGGAATGTAGTTGTGGCGTGTTAAAGACGAATTGGATATAGTCGGGCATCTCGTCGCGCATCGTAACGGTATCATCGGCGACAATTAAACCGCCGGTACGGATGTTTGGCAACGCCAATTCCAGATAGCGTCGGTATTCGTTTTTCTCTGCGTCAAGGAACACGAGATCAAAGATCGCGTCACATTTCGGTATCTCGTCGAGGGCGTTTCCGACGCGGACATCAACAATATCGTCTAACCCGACTTCCTGAAGGTGTGCCTCAGCTTCGGCTGCACGCGTCGGGTCAAACTCCAGTGTGATGAGTCTACCGCCTGTCTCTTTCAGGGCTGCAGCGAGATAGATTGCGGAGTATCCGTTACTCGTTCCGATTTCAAGTACATTTTGTGCCTGAATAGAACGGATCAGGATAGCGAGAAACTGCCCGTTTTCGGGTGCGATGTTAGTATATTCTGTCGCTGTTTTTTCGAGCCGTTTTAAAACGGATTCGTATTGTTGCATAGTATTAGACGTGCTGTCAGTTTTAACAGGACTCACGCAAATTCGTTAGAAATGCTATAATATGTATAATGCTATCACAAATTAGCGGTGTTGTCAAGGGTGTTCCGCAGTGTGCCCGGGGTTATTTAGTTTTAGACAAATTACTGGATTTCATAGATGTTTGATTTTTTTCAGTCCCGGTTCGGTTTGTAGAAGAAACACTTTCTTCGCATTGGATTTCAGCGTTTGCAAAAACACCGAACCTACCGGGCCTGGGATTTTCAGTAATTGTAGGGGCGAGGTCTCCTCGCCCGATACCAAGTAAACATCGTTAATTTTAAAAATTTGACTTTAAGGAAACCACGTAAACCTATTGAAACAATTGCCAACTCCTGCCCGGTAGATCGGCACGAAACACCTCTATATTCCCGCGGTCCGCCATTGTGACGTAGCAGGTACATCCATCGGGACCACCGAAAGCGATGTTCGAGCAGAGCTTACCTGTTAGTTCGACTTCCAATAGGACTTCGCCTTCAGATGAGAGTTTCGCGACTGTACCTTTGCCGTGCCGAGTGATATAGAGATTCCCTTCAATATCGCAGCGCATTCCGTCCATATTGAAATCAGGGAACTGGATCAGTAACCGTTTATTGCTAATCTCACCGTCGGGTGACAGATCGTAAGCCCAGACGTTGCGTTGTGCGGATTCGTTGACATATAACATCTTTTCATCTGGACTCACCTCGATCCCGTTAGTCGTCCCCATATCCGCTTCCAGCAGCGACACCTGACCGTCCGTGTCTATTCTCCAAATTTGTCCGGTAGAAGCCCCCCAATTCGGATCGCTGGCGTAGAGGGTATCGTTCGCTCCGATAGCGAGATCATTGGGTTGATTCATTGTCGGTTCGTGTGCGTGGACGCTGATTTCCCGTGTCTCCATATCTACCTTGAGGACATTGTGATTGGTGTAGTCAGCGATGAACATGAATCCTTCGCTGTTGAAGCGGATACCGTTGCCGATACTACCGGTCGGCAGTTCGACGAATACGCTTTCAGCACCCTCAGGCGTTACCTTACCGATGGTGTGTTGTCTCTCGTAGTTGACAGCATATAGATTGCCATCGGCATCACAAGCGGGTCCTTCAATCCCGGATGTCCATCCGTTGAGAGGTGTAAATTCTTGGGCGACAAAAAGTTCTTCGTTCATTTTTGCTCCTTAAAATTAATGTAATGTATAGATTCGGCATAATTGGGAACGGCACTGATACATAATGCTATTCTTTTCTAAAGCAGACATCAATTTACCGAACAGAGCACAAAAACACCGGTATAAGCGTGTGCGAAGTTCCGTCCGCCGATAGGTGCGAATTCGGAGTTGCCGAAGAACCCGATGACAGGCAGTCCGGGGAACTGTTGTTGAATAACACTGATGTCGTGGTTTGCCGCACCGTAGAGCCCTTTACCGCGTCCTAAACAATTAAAATAGAGTCCGAAATCGGGGGGATGCTGCTCGGTTTTCTCAGCTAATTTTGAAATAATCGTTTGGATCTCCTCGGCGGCGGCACGCGGATTGCGAAGGTGAAACTGCACGAGTTGCCCGTTTTTTACCTCTTCGGATATTGCGATCGCTGCGTGTTCCTCATTGATACCGATAAGGTTACGTATCAGAAAATCGCCACGCGTTGGGTTGCTGTTTTCGTTATCCATGGCGATCCCAATAAAGACTGTGCCGCCGGATCGGCGAATGTCGTCCTGTGTAAGGAGTTTCAGGACGTTTTTAAAATTCTCCAGTGCCGGTTCACCGTCCAGTTCAAAGATAACGCGACCGTCGGCTTTTGTGACTTCACGCGGTTTCCCAATCGGTTGACATCCCTGTGCCACACCGATCTCCGTCCTGAAATTTCCGGTTAGCAGGAGCCCAGTAACGCCACCTTCCGTCGCTTGTTTTCCTTTCCAGTGATACATCTGTGCGCCGGTCGCGTCGCCGGAAACGGCAGCCCCGACGACAGGAAGCGTCGCACCGTCGGTACCGATCTGATTCACAAGTTCGGCGGGTTCTACAGAGCGAATGTCTGGAAAGATCATGAGTAACGAATTATCTTGGCGTTGAGATTGAACGTTTTGCTGTATCTGCTCCCCTATCTCGGACGCTGTGCCCTGTGCAATAAACGATACTGCAGAAATTTGTTCGCTTCGGAGGACCATTACAGCAAGCGTAGGTTCATCTTCAAACTCCCCGACTGAAGTCAAGACGCTCATGCCGCTACATCCGATGAGTTCGTCACAACTTGAGTAGGCGTGAACCGCTTGATATAACTGCTCATATTCTGTCTGATAGTTAATAGTTGCAAATACGATAGCAATATCTGCTTTAGCGATACCAGCGTTTCCCATTGCCGTACGTGTTGCTTCTTCTGCTGCGCCAGCAGTGGAGAGGTCGTGTGAATGTCCGATACCTACATGAATCATCTTTTCTCTCCCATTCTTTACGTTCACGTAAATGGCGTAAATCCTATGAATACCCTAAGTTACTTAGAGAATATCACAAACCTCAGAATAGGTCAACTTATTTGCGGGTCAGAGCCATTTATGAAAATGCAAAAAGCGTTGGGTTTCACTCGGGCTTTGGGAATTTCAGTGGTTCCGATGCCCCTAAAGTTGATTATCTGTCTGCGATCTTTCGCTGTCAACTGTTCAACCCAACCTACAAGCGAAACTAATAATGCGTGTCCGCTGAGATTTTCTTGTAAAAAACATCTCAATTTATGATATACTATTTAGAAAGCATTCTACTATTTATTGGGAACTTGGAGGAAGCTGCATGAATACACCGTCAGAAAGAAAATGGGATGGATCCATTGTCTGCTATCCTGATCCGGCGATTGAGGTTCTGGACCCGCGTTTTGGAAAATACAAGATTGGTAACTCTGTTGTTGAGCGGTTGTGGACAGGTGCGCGTTGGTCGGAGGGACCTGTCTGGTTCGGCGATGGCGGGTATCTACTCTGGAGTGATATTCCGAACAATCGGATTCTGAAATGGGAGGAATCCAACGGACAGGTCAGTGTCTATAGAAAACCGTCGAACTACAGCAATGGACACACCCGTGATCGCCAAGGACGACTCATCAGTTGCGAACACGGTGCACGCCGCGTCACACGAACAGAGCATGATGGAACGATTACTGTGCTGCTCGACACCTTTGATGGCAAACCGCTAAATGCACCGAACGACGTTGCCGTCCACCCTGATGGACATATCTGGTTCACTGATCCCGGGTACGGCATTATGCTCAACTACGAGGGACATATCGCTGATTTTGAACTGCCGACCTGTGTGTATCGACTCAACCCAGACACCGGTGAGGCAACCGTTGCAACGGATGCGCTCGAAAAACCCAACGGTATCTGTTTCTCGCCCGATTATGATAAACTTTATATTGTAGATACGGGTGTTACACATACAGAGGGAACACCGCGGTATATCTATGTCTATGATGTCATAGATGGTGAACGTCTCGGCAAGCAAGAGGTGTTCTGCGATATGGCACCCGGCATCGCTGATGGAATCCGATGCGATGTTGATGGGAATCTATGGGCAAGTGCCGGATGGGCCGGCGACGGATACGACGGTGTACACGTCTTTGCGCCAGACGGTACACGTATCGGACAGATCCATCTGCCAGAAATCTGTGGAAACCTCTGCTTCGGCGGTGTAAAACGAAACAGGCTGTTTATGGCAGGCAGTCAGTCGCTCTATTCGGTATATGTTGAGGCACAAGGGGTTCCACTGTTTTAATTTCTCTGTGGAGCGGTAAAACCGATGAGTTCGTTAGAACATATTAACTGCCCAATTTGTGAAAAGGACGACGCGGCACAGCTTTTTGATAAAGATTCGCTATCCGTAGTTATCTGTCAGCACTGCCGGTTACGGTATGTAAATCCGAGGGTCAACCGCCAGATGCTTGAGACGACGTACACTGAGACGTACTATCCACCGGATAAAGTAGAACGTATCCACACAGGTAGTATGGAATGGTTGCAGATGAGAGAGCGTCTTACAGAGTTGGAGGCGCGGCATCCGAGCAAAGGCAGGCTGTTGGATGTCGGATGTGGTATCGGTACGTTTTTACATCTGGCGCGCGAACGTGGATGGGAATCACACGGTATTGATCCGTCCAAAAGTGGAAGCACCTTTGCCAAGGAGCAATATAAACTCAATGTGCAGTGTGGGTATATCTTTGACGCAAATTTTCCGTCTGCCTATTTCGACGCGATTACACTTTACCACGTGTTAGAGCATATCTCTGAATTAAATCCGTTTCTTAGTGAGTTGCGTCGTGTTTTGAACCCGCAAAGCGGTACTTTGGTCATTGAAGTACCGAATGGCGAGAGTCTACAGAGTCGTTTGCAGAAAGCGGATTGGCCCTATGTCCACCCGCGTGACCATCTCTATTATTTCTCTGCTCACTCTCTGCCGACACTGTTGGAGAAACACGGGTTTCGGGACATTACATTGGGTAAACCGAAACGCGTGAGTCCGACGACAGGACTCCGTTTTATGCTACGCCAAGCGGCAACTGCTATGTTGGTAAGATCTCACTTAGGCACTGTGATCCGGGTGTATGCGAGTTAGTTGTACGATTAGGATACAGGTTCTTGATATGAGAACGTCTGGATGACATCGTTCATAAGGAGCCGTTGTGCGATGGTTTCAACGACTTCGGCATTTAGATCGCCAGTCAGCCAGTACTTATGTCCGGTGCGGACGGTGGTGACACCTGTGATCCCTAAATCTTGGATACCTTTGACTGTGCTATCACCAACTGCGTCGGTAACACCGGGTTTGAATTGGACTTCTAACGTCCAGTCTTTTGAACCGTTATCTCGGTTCGCAGAGGTATAAGTTTGTGTGATCGGGTCTGTGAGGAGTTCCGCACTAATTCTGTCAACGGTTTGCGTATTAAGTGTGCCTTCAATCCAGTAGACGGTGGCAGTACGGACAGCAGCGATGCCGCGAATACCGAGATCGGCGATGTCTTCAAGAATCCCGTCTCCAACAGTATCAGGGACTTCAGGCTTATAGTAGACTTCAACTTTCCAGTTTTTCATAAGGTTGTTTCAGAGTTGCTGCCTCTATGAGGGAGGCAATGTTCTTTCAGTGTAACTTTAAATTTTTGATCGGAAGACGAAAACATGTCAAAACAGATGAATATATTGGTCTTCGGTGCGCATCCGGATGACTGTGATATCAAAGCAGGTGGTGTTGCTGCATTGTATGTGCAACAGGGGCACCGTGTTAAGTTTGTCTCCGTTACGAACGGTGACGCGGGACACCATGAAATGAGTGGTGGCCCCTTGGCGCAGCGACGTTATGCAGAAGCGCAAGCCGCTGCAGAGATTATCGGTATTGAATATGACTTACTGGACAATCACGATGGCGAACTCATGCCGACGTTAGAGAATCGCTACAAGATTATCCGTACGATTCGTGAGTTCCAGCCAGACTTAATTATGACGCACCGTCCGAACGATTATCATCCGGATCATCGGTACACGTCAACGTTGGTTCAGGATGCCGCGTATATGGTGACTGTCCCAAACATCTGCGCACTCACGCCACACCTTGAGAAGAATCCTGTTATCGTCTACTTGAGTGACGGTTTCATGAAACCGTATCCTTTCACGCCGGATGTCGTCATCGGTATTGATGCCGTGATTGAGCAAAAGATTGATATGCTCCACTGTCATGTATCGCAGTTCTACGAGTGGCTTCCTTATAACGGTGGCACGTTGGGGACGGTTCCCACGGATACATCGGCGAGGCGTGCATGGCTTGCTGAACGGTTACGTAACCGGTTTCGTGTAACAGCTGAAAAGTACCGTGATCAATTGACAGCCCTTTATGGTGAAGAAACGGGCTCGCAAATCCAATACGCAGAGGCGTTTGAAGGATGCGAGTACGGTTCATCGCTTACAACAGAAAATATTCCCAATCTCTTCCCATTTTTCAAATAAGGAGTCCCGTTTTAAGTCGATGCCAACAGAACAAGCCAGTGCCAGGACGCTGATGTATATTGTCTGCGTTATTGGTCTCATTTATGCCATTGTTATGGTTATTCTCTTCTTCAACGCTGCGCCCGCGCGTTCTAATATTGAGGTGCATCAGACAGACGAAGTGGCGGAGTGTCTGAAATGTCACTTGATCGGTGATAAAGAGTCGCCGACGATGCCACATCTTAATCTCGGTAATTGTAATCTCTGCCACGGATTATCTAAGGAAAAGAAACAAGAGTAAGTGTTTGACTGGTATCCTCTGATTTATAGTAAAAATTACGATTAACGAGACATCTATAGAGCGGGGTTACAAACCCCGCCTGCAGTGAGGTTATTCTTCGGTTTAACATTGGAGTGCAGCTTTGATTCCTACCCATGTGATTTTGTCTTCTGCTTCGCTGATGACCTGAAGGTTTTCAAATCGGTTCGCCTCTAAAGCCGATTGGACCTGTTCAAGCTCGGTCTCCAAGATACCAGAAAATATGACGGACCCTCCCGGATGCAGTCGCGACGGGCAATTCGGGATGATCGGGAGGATGGTTTTCGTTAAAATGTTTCCGATGATGAGATGGTATTTGTCCTGTATATGCTTAAGTCCGTCACCTTGTGACAGGGATACTTGCGGTGTTACGTCGTTGGTTTGGAAGTTTTCAGCTGCGACGGGAATCGCTGTGGGATCAATCTCAATTGCGTCCACCTGTTTAGCGCCGAGTTTGACAGCGGCAATTGATAAGATTCCGGAGCCGGTTCCGATATCTGCGACACGGTCATCAATTTTAACGGTATTTTCTAACAATTCAAGGGAGAGTCGGGTTGTCGGATGGTATCCTGTGCCGAATGCCATACCCGGATCAAGACGGATCAAGACATCGGTTTCGTTGTGAGATGTCTCGTGCCATGTAGGTACGATAAGCGTCCGTTTTCCGATGCGCTGCGGTGGGAACGCTGCTTTCCAAGCTTCCGCCCATTTTTCAGATTTGACGTGTTTTAAGTTAATCGTTGCCGGACCGGGTTGGATGCCCCATTTTGGGAGTTCCGCGAGGAAGGCTCGGAGTTTCTGCATCCGTGTGTTGACACGATCATCTAATGGGTAATAAGCGATAAGGTCCACTCTTTTGTCATCAATCGCTCTGAATTCAACACCCGTTGCCTTCATTTCAAAGAGACAGTTCGCAACCGCCTCTGATGCCTTGTGTGAGGTAGTCACTGTGATTCTTGCCCAATCCATTTGTGGTATCTATCCATTCACGGAACGATAGATGCTGAGAGGTTCCGTTCATTCGGGGTCATCCTCTTCATGACGACCGAGCAGTTTTTCCCAGAAACCTTCGTGTTCCTGGTTCGGGGATTCACCACGTAGTTTCGCGAAATTTTCTAACACTTTTCGCTGTTCCGCGTTGAGATGCGTCGGGGTCTCGATTTCTATTTCGACGATAAGGTCTCCTGCGTAAGAGCGTTTGTAAACCGGCACACCTTTATTCGGAATACGGAGTTGTGCGCCGTATTGTGTGCCGGGTGGAATACGTAATTCCTCTTGTTCATCAATTCCTTGTATACTGATTTTTGCGCCGAGCGTCGCTTGGACAAACGAAATTTTGGCGGATGTGATGAGATCATTTTGATTTCTTCTGAACCGTTCGTGAGGCGCGACGTTAATAACGACGTATAAATCGCCGGGGGGCGCGCCATTTAGACCGGCTTCACCTTCACCGCGTAATTGGTACTTAAACCCGGAATCGACCCCTTTATCAATATTGAGTTTGATTTCGCGCGTATTTCGGACGAGGCCCTTTCCCCTACAAGGTGGACACGGGTCTTGTATGATTTTACCCTCCCCATGGCATCTTGGACAGGTTCTCGACATCGTGAAGAAGCCTTGTGATTGACTAATTTGACCTCTGCCGTGGCACTGTGGACAGGTTACGGCATCAGTGCCAGCTTTTGCGCCACTGCCGTTACATGTTGAGCAGGTTTCGATGCGTGGCACTTGAATTGATACCTCCTTGCCGTGGATAACATCTTCGAGTGTCACTTCAAGGTTGTATTGTAGGCTCCGTCCGCTTTTCGGGGTACGCCCCCTGCCGCCGAATCCACCTAAGAGGTCGCCAAAGACATCACCGAAGAGGTCGTCAAGATTGACACCAAACCCACTGAAATCGGTTGTCATCCCCTCAAGTCCAGCGTGCCCGAATCTGTTGTAGGTCTGTCGCTTCTCTGGGTCGCGCAGTACTTCATAAGCCTCCGTTGCTTCCTTAAATTTGTCTTCGGCTTCTTTATTATTTGGGTTCTTATCAGGATGAAATTGGATAGCAAGTTTGCGATAAGCCTTTTTAATCTCATTCTCATCGGCATCACGATCCACGTTCAACACTTCATAGTAATCACGTTTTTGCGTCATATTCTACCTTCCTATGCCTCTTCGGTGGTGGCGGTTTCATCAGTGCCGTCTGCTGTGTCGGTTTCGTCATTTTCCGCGGGTCCTTGTGAAACAACAACTTGTGATGCGCGTAAAACACGGGTGTGCAACATATAGCCGCGCCGGAATTCCTCAATCACTTTTCCTTCAGGTACATCATCTGATGGGGTAATCAAGAGTGCTTCGTGCTGGTTCGGGTCAAATGTCTCACCGACGGCTTCAATCGGCTGTACTCCATGGATTTTAAGGGCATCCAACAACTGTTTATGGACGAGTTGTACACCATCGTTGAAACTTGTGAATTCAGCCGGGGCGTCATTCGTTTCTGTCTGCTCGTTTATACTTTTAATTGCGGCTTCTAAACTGTCTAATACAGGTATCATCCCTTCAAGAATCCCCTCGTTGGCGAATTTGAGTTGTCGTTGATAATCTGCCTGTAAGCGTTTTTTGGTATTCTCGGCTTCCGCTGCTGTGCGGAGTAGCAGGTCCCGTTCACCCTTGTATTCTTCATGTACTTTTTCTACGGCAGCGGCGACCTCTTTTTCGATTTCTTCGCGCAGGAGTTCTTCTCTTTCTATTTCAAACTGGTCTCGAACCCGTTGGATAATCGCCTCTACCTCTTTCTTAGCCTCCGAGGTAACGTTGGTAGCGGTTTCTTCAACCGTAGAGATCCGTTCTTCAATTTCTTTCTTTACTTCCGATTTGATCGTATCAAGCGCCGACTCCGCGACTTCCCGCATACGGGTCACGAGTGTCTTTTCAGGGCTGCTTTCACCATCTATATTTCCGTTTTTTGGCGATGTCTGTGTTTCCGTCTCTGTTTCAATGGGTATCTCTTTCACTTCGGCCATGGTAAATCCTCTTATATTTTTGGAGATATGTTTAAAAAGGTCTTTCGCGTATTTATATTTTTTTATCCGTGGACGGCATTTGCGAAATCCTGCATCAGTTCAAAGGATCCATTTTCTTCAAGAACGTTTCCTGTGACGATAAAATCCGCGCCAGCTGCCACCTTTTCAGCTGCGATTTTCGGTGTCCGAATGCCGCCGCCAACGATTAAAGGTATGCTAATTTGATTTTTGACTGTGGCGATCATATCGTCTGGGACGGGATGCGCTGCGCCGCTTCCTGCCTCTAAATAGACCATCTGCATGCCGAGGTATTCTGCGGCTAATGCGTGGGGTCCTGCGATATCTGGTTTGTCTCGCGGGATCGGTATCGTTCCACTCATGAATTCAACTGCAGTCCTGCTGCCTCCCTCAATAAGCATATACCCTGTCGGGATCGGTTTCAGGGCGTGACGCTGTATCCAGGGTGCTGCTTTGACCTGTTCACCGATGAGATAATTTGGGTTGCGTCCGCTGATGAGGCTGATGTAGAGAATAGCATCTGCATAAGGCGTAAGGTGCATCGAGTCCCCTGGAAATAGGACGATCGGGAGTCGTGTTTCCTGCTTGAGTGTTTTTGCAATCGGACCTAAGTCGTTCGTTAAAAAACTGCCCCCGAGTAAAATGGCATCTGCGCCTGAACGTTCAACTTCGCGAGCGAGTTTAGCACATTTTTCAACCTCACACTGCTCCGGATCAATTAGGACGAGATAGCCAGCATTATGCTTTTTAAGTGTCTCGTAGAAATGGTTAAGAACCCAATTTGATCTCAAATTCGATTTTCCTCTCTTTACCGATATTAGGTAGATGTCGGCGTACCAATTACACTTTCCCCGCGTAGAATTGTATCACATTTTATGCGGTTTGTCAAATTCTGTGGCGTTATAGAAACGCATAGAGTAGGACACCAGCAGCGACCCCTACGTTGAGCGACGATTGCCCGGATGCCATCGGGATACGTACTAAGGCTGTACAGTTTTCGCGTGCCTCAGCGGAAAGTCCTGTGTTCTCATTTCCGACAACAATAGCAATAGGGTGTGAAAACGCCGTTGTGTCTAATTCGTTTTTGGCACCGGCTGTAGCGCCCAATATACACCACCCTGAAGATCGAAGTGCCGAAATCGCTTCGGTGATACTCGGTGTGTGAAATAAGGGCAGCCGCCCGACGGCACCACGTGAGGCGCGGACAGCGTTTTTATGAAACGGATGTGCGCCTGCATGGCTTAATAGGACGGCAGAGACTCCCGCAGCGTCCGCCGTCCGCAAGGTCATCCCAAGATTATCTGGATTCGCGATGTCTTCTGCAATGAGTAACATACACCTTGGACCGAAGTGGAAATTGAGATGTCCGGATGCTGAAAGGAGGTTCGGGTAACTCAGGTGAACCGAAGCCATTATTGAGGGGACGGGTCGCGTTGTCGTGATGGACCCCATGACCCCCGAGCTAACTTGGTAAATAGATAGATTCTCTGCTGCTGCGCGTCCGAGAAAAGCCTTTCCATCAGCAGTCGAAACACATTCAGGCGTATAAAGCAGCGATTCAATCGGAAGTCCGTCTGCTACCGCTCTCTCAACGATCAAGGGGCCTTCGGCAATAAATTGTGAGTGTTCGAGTTTCCCTTTTAGTGAGTTGAGTTTACGGATATGCGAAACAATAGCATCTTTTCGTTTCGAGACAGTGCGCTGTTCTGCTTTCGTACGACTCCCACGTTTGACACCTCGATAAACAGTCCCCGTATCTGTCTGAACATGCTCTCCCTCTAAAACATCTGCGACCCTATCTTCTATCAATTTGTCAGTGAGATGAAACAGTCCTATATGTCGTCTCGGAAATGCCAATAGCAGCTCCCGTAAACTGCGTTCGTCTACGGCTGTGATATACACGTGATAGTCATTTTTGAGTGTATTCGCCGGTTCTAACAACATAACGCCGTCGAGTTGTTGCCACCCGGCGACAAATACTTCGTATGCAGGCTGCCATTTGCTTGTATTACAAAAGTTTTGATACGCCTGTTTAAAACGGACAACCACATCTGCGTCCGCACCCTGTTTCTCTAAAAAAGCGATAACTTCATCATAGTTTATCATAAAAAAGTTCCGAGGTAGATGGCACCGAGTCCTACGAATATGTCCCACTTCATCCAGCGTTGGATGCGTGCGCAATTTTTCTCAGAGGCATCTCGCCAGAGACGCATCGCGAGACCGATAAGTACAAGGTCAACACCGAGCACAACAACCAACAGATAGTGCCAGGAATACCAAGCAAATAAATACGGGATAGGACTGAACAGCACGACTGATACCATGAAACCGATGGCTATCTGGACGGCGAGTTTCGGGTTCAGAATGGCGAGTGTTTTCACGTCGTTTTTCAGATCACCTTCCCTGTCTTCGAGGTCTTTGACGATTTCTCTCGCTGTTGTAAAGAGGAACGCAAAGATTGCTGGAATCAACGTTCCGCGTACCGAATCTATTGCAACTCCACCCGAGATGAAGGTTAAACCGGTAAGACCGCTCACGGCTAAGTTGCCGACAAAAGGTGTCCGTTTTAACCAGAAGGCGTAACTCGCAAGCGCGATAAACACAAGAATTGCGATACCGGTCGCGTTCCTATTGATTAATGTCCCGAACCAGATACCGGTAACGGCGAGAAGCGTTGCGAATATCAGCGCATCTCTGCGTCGGATCCGTCCCGATGGTAAGGGTCGCTGTGGACGGTTAATCCGATCAATCTCATAATCACAATAGTCGTTTATGGCGTTTCCCGCGGAAAGCAAGACGAACGCCGCTGTTGAAACCAGCAACAATTGGATGTTCACGAGGTCTTCCATCCGCCCTTGGCTCGCGAACATTCCGCCCATCCATGCTGAGATAAAGGCGATGGTTCCGTTAAGCGGACGCGCCAATTCAAGATATGCGAACAGAGTCTTCATTATCCGTTTTGCTTGTGCAAGTGGAAGGATAGAAGGTCGGAAGATTGGGGGTCCCCGGCTCCCATCTTTGCGAAATGTCTTTTGATTCTAAACTTTACTATAGAACATTTATTAACGCCTTGTGCCAGTTAATTTTGTTTCAGATTCCTCAAGGGTGTGCTATCGTTGACTTCGTAGCATAATCTGTTAGATTGTGCTTCTTATGGCGCAGACTCACAGTCTACGCTACGAAATCCGTGTGAATAATGCCTCCGTCAAACAATTAGCACAAGTCGTTTATTAACAGAAATGGTATTAGGATGCGTCCTCGAGTTTTTGAAGTTTTTCTTCGAGTTCCGCGACGCGTTTTTGGAGTTTCGTAAATTCGGGGAGCAGTTCTGGCAGTTTTCGAGTCGCGGCGTGAATTCGGAGTTCTTGTTTATGGGGACGTGCGGGGAATCCAGAAAGGTGGCTTCCGGCAGGCATATCCTTAGTTACAGCGGATTTTGCGTAAACGACGCTGTCCTCACCGAGCGTTAAATGCCCCGCTGCGCCCCCGTGTCCGGCGATATTTACGCGGTCGCCGAGCGTCGTGCTCCCAGCAATCCCGACCCCTGCAGCGAGGCAACAATCCTCTCCGATGATAACATTGTGTGCGATCTGGACGAGGTTATCCAATTTGCTACCGCGTTTGACGCGCGTTTCGGAGAGCGTGGCTCTATCAATAGTTGTGTTCGCACCAATTTCAACATCGTCCTCAATGACGACAGTTCCGATCTGCGGAATTTTGTGGTGTCGGTTGTTGACGGGTGCAAATCCGAAACCGTCGCTCCCGATAACCGCCCCGCAGTGAACAATCACACGATCTCCGATAGTGATATCTTCCCGAATACTGACGTGCGGATAGATGAGTCCATCGGCACCGATCTTAGTGCCTTCTCCGATGTAGACATAGGGTTGTATGACAGTGTCGTCCCCGATTTCAACATTGTCAGCGATATAGGTGAACGCTTGGATCGAGACCCGTTCGCCGAGCTTGACGTTTTCTCCGAGAATCGCGGTTTCGTCGATTCCTGGAAGTACTTGACGGTTTTTGTCGGATGCGAACATCTGCAAGACTTGAAGAAAAGCCCAATACGGATCTTTAACACGGATTGTCGGTTTCCCGTTCCCGGAGACCCCGTGTCCGATGATAATTGCTCCCGCTTTCGTTGTAGCTAAAGCAGCGATGTACTTCGGGTTAGCAACAAAGGTAATCTGAGTCGGCAGTGCTTCTTTAATTCCAGAAACTCCTGTAATTTCAATATCACCATCTCCGGAGAGTTCTCCATCAAGGTGTTCACAAATTTCCTTGAGTTTCATAAGGGTCTAACCCAAATCCTTTCTCCGTAGCTGTGAAAGTCTCCACATTTCGGAGTTTAGGGGTGTAGCGTTATTCAGGGTTCTCGCCGTTTTCGTTGTTTTCGTTCATCAAGTCGATAAACTGCTTTGTTAAATCGTACTTTTCGTTTACATAGAGCGTGATGAGCCGTTTTTCGAGGATAATATCATAGTTTTCGGTTTTACCGACGTTAATGATTAATTCTTCAAGAGATTTGTAAATCGGTTCGAGTAATTCTCTCTCTTTGTCAAGGAGTGCTTGTTGCCCGATTTCACGATCACGCTGGTATTCCTGCTGAAGTCGGAGGATCTGGTTGTCTAAATCTGCGGTTTGCGCGTCTTCAACGAAAAGTTGAGTTTTCGCTTTCTGCTCTTGTAGCGTGCGGACTGCATCTGCTTTCTCTTGCAATTGTTTCTGCAGTCGTTCACCTGCTGCTCTGAGCGTTTCAGTGGCTTTTGTCGCTTCTTCTGAACCTTTTAGGACTTCTTCAGTGTTGACGACCCCGATTTTGAAGGCTTCCTGCCCGATACTTCCTGTACTGAAGTTGAAAGCGAATATACTAATAAATAATAGAGTTAGGTGTGCTTCGCGAGCACCCCATCGAAGTGATTTCATATTTGAATCCTTTTTCTTAGAAAGAAATTAGTAGACTGATCATTGATTCGTTCTTAAAACCTTCAGGACTTACGCAATTTTGACCGTAGCCCGTTCTGTTAGATGAGATTTTCGGAAAAACACAGCGGTCTCCTGACACAAACTAAATGAGGTTTGAAATATTAATTCGGTAATTTCTTTGGTAGTCCGGTTCGGTTGCAAACCGAACCTACCGGGCCTGGGGAAAATATAGAATTACCGAAATATTTTCTTAATCTTCATACAGTTTGTGATACAAAAGAGCAACCATGCGTAAGTCCTAACCTTTTAGAATCCCGGTCCAATTGTGAAATGGAATCTACCTGCGGGTTCCCCCGTGATGCGATCCAATCCGTATCCCCAACCTAAGCGTGCGAGCATACCGAACATATTGAGCCGTGCTTCAGCCCCGAGTCCACGTTTAGGGTTAATCTGCGTAAACGGGTTTTTAACGCTTTCATCCCATACTTGTCCGATATCGAAAAACAGGGCTGCCGTGAGCTGCGGGGAAACAGGGATACGATACTCAATATTCGCGAAGAGTACTTTGTCTCCGCCGAAGGGGTTGATAAATCCGGATTCGTCAGGGTCCGGGTATATTTCATAGTCTTCGTAGCCACGAATGGTATCTACACCACCGAGGAAGAAGCGTTCATAAAATAGGTATTCCCGATCTGCACTTTTGCTTTGCATAAACCCCGCCCGTGCGTGAAAAGCGATGACATGATTCCACCAACCGTTGTAGAACCAACTGGTATCTGCGTAGTATTTCTGGAATTCATTGTCAGCCCCTAAGATTCCACCGGAATATTCATAAGAGAGCGAATGTGAGGAGCCACCGGTTGGATCATACAGAGAGGTTCGGTAGTCTCGGGTATCGCGTCCAACAGCAAACAGGATACTGCGGGTGGAGCGATTAATCAATGTCTGATCGGGGTTGTGTGCTTCGACATGTTCGTTTCGTAACCTGACGGACAGATCGATGTCATAGATGATTGGTCTGCCGATCGTGACAGATGCGCCGCGGCGTCCCCAAACATATCTATCATATAGATAGTTGGTATTCGCTCGGTTAAGGAGTGCGCCGACTGTTCCGTAGTAGCGCCGGAAACGACGGTTATCATAAATCCGAGCGTTTAGGCGTGTCGGTGTCCCAAGTATCCAAGGTGTGCCAAAACTCAGTTCGGCTGTGTGATGGTCCCGCGTGCCTATTTCACCTTTAAGATGTACCCTGTAGGCACGTCCGAGCAGGTTGTTTTGTCCGACCTCTGCTGTCCCAAAAATCCCGCCTTCACTCCCGTAACCGCCGCCGAGACTCAGCATTCCGGTTCTCGGTGTTTCTGCGATATTGACCCTCAGATCTTTTCGGTTTTCTTCGTCGGTGTCGCTTGGCACAAAATCGACAGCACGAATAAAAGAGCCCATCTGGAACAGACGTTGCCGTGCCTTCCGCAAGGATTTGATATCTAATAACTCATCCGTTTCAATATCCAAAAAGTCCAATTCGCGTTTGACGACATGCTCCATTGTCTTCTCAAGTCCGCTGATAATCACCTTACCGATGATGATGACATCGCCTTCGTTAATTTTCAGGGTAATGTTAACCAAGCCGTCTGCTTCATCAAAGGTTGGGATCGGTACGACTTCAGAGAGCAGATAGCCTTTATCAAGATAAGCCTGCTGTAATTTCGAGATGGATTCGTCAAAGTTTCCGCGGTTGAAAACTTCACCCTCTGCGGGGTCAAGCATTCCGCGTATTTTCCTATTCGAGAACAGAGATTTCGCGCCGGCTTCAACTTCAAGTGTATAGGTGCCGACAACATATCCGGGACCTTCGTCAACGGTGATGTCGAGTATCAACCCGGTTTTGTCTTCTGTGAAACGTTTCTCGTATCCGATGACTTTCACTTGTGCGAACCCTCGATCTTGATAGTAATTGCGGAGGTTCAGTGCGAGGTCTTCTTCCTCAAAGAGTATCTGGTCGAAAGGTTTACCGGTCCGAGTTTTGAGTTTCTTCAGCAATGTGTTTGCCGATAGCAGTTCGTTCCCGATAAAGTTGATCTCCTCAATTCGCACCCTCGGACCTTCGTTTATTTCAAAGGTGACCTGGACAGTATGCGTCTCGTCCTCACTGTTATCAAGGTGCGTTTGGATACCGACGAGATAGTAGCCTTTGTCGTGATAGCGTTTTTTAATAGCCCGTTCGCTCTCCCATCGTCGCCGATCACTATAAATTTCATCCGGACGCAGTGTAATTTCGTTCTTCAGTCTCCCTGTGTCTAAGTTCTCATTTCCGATAATATTGATAGCAGAGATTTTTGGACTTTCGACGACTTTATATATTATCTCAAGTCCGCCGCCTTCAACAGGTTGCGTGTCCACCTTAGCCTCGGAGAAGAAACCTGTGTCTTTGTAAAGACTTTTGAGATCTTGGGTAAGAAACTCTTGCGATACTTCAGTGCCAATTTGTGTCTGCAGAAGCGTACGCAACATGTCTTCGGAGACAGTTTTTACGCCTTCAAAGGATATTTTTTTCACAACGAACATCGGGTTGACAGTTGGTGTCGTGGCATCAGGTGTTTTCTGTTGGTCAACCTTCTCACTTTCGGTATCAGGTGCCGCCTGAGTTTCAGCAGCTGGCTCTGCCTGTTTTTCTGCTGTCGCCTCGTGGGGTCCATAGACGACATCTGGTTGCTCTTCAGCCAGAACGCCAATTACTGCGAATCCGATAATTAGGCTCATAAAAATCAGGATGTTTTTGATTGCGTTCATAATATTGTAATCTCTCCTATATGTCTCGGCGGCTCCGCGTTCTATCAGGACAGTTTACGATTCTTTGCATAGATTTCGGTGCCGCAGCTATTCGCGTAGTTTCGGAATGCAGCGATAAGTTGCTGTGTAAGTTTACCGGGTTGCCCGTCTCCGATAGCCCGTCGGTCGATTTTTACAACAGGGATAACCTCGGCGGCGGTGCCTGTTAGAAAACATTCATCTGCGATATAGAGGTCGTGGCGCGTAAAGACGCGTTCTTCCACTGGTATCCGTGCGTCGCGTGCGAGGTCAATGACACTGTTTCGCGTTACGCCTTCCAAAATCCCGATATGTACGGGTGGTGTGACAAGTACATTGTTCTTTACCCAGAAAATATTGTCGCCGCTACATTCAACGACATAGCCATCCGCGTTAAGCATCAGTACTTCTTCCGTTCCTGCCTGTTTCCCTTCGATTTTCGCTAAAATGTTGTTAAGATAGTTCAAAGATTTAATGCGCGGATTGATGGCTTCGGTGTAATTCCGTCGTACAGCAGAAGTTACGATCTCCAAACCGTTTTCGTAGAATTTTTGTGGATATAAGACGATTTTATCTGCAATAATTATGACGGTCGCTTTTGGACATTTATCTGGGTCCAGCCCCAGGTCCCCGACCCCACGAGTTACGATTAATCGGATATAGGCTTCTGTCAGACGATTTCGACGGAGTGTCTCCAAGACTGTCTCTTTCATTGTTTCGATCGAGATCGGAATCTGTAACATTATCGATTTTGCAGAGTCGTAAAGTCGTTCGAGGTGTTCATCGAGTTTAAAGACGCGTCCATTATAGGAGCGGATGCCTTCAAAAACACCATCACCATAAAGCAACCCGTGATCGAACACTGAAATTTTAGCCTCTGCTTTTGGTAAAAATTCTCCGTCGATATAAATCAACATAAACGTTTCCTTTGCGTGGTTATCAGTTATCAGTCGTCAGTTAAGAGGCACTTTGTGACAGCAGAAGTTTCCGAGAAAAAGAATGTCAATAGAATATTATCGTTATCAGGGCCCCTTAGCTGATAACTGGAAACTGACACCTATAAAACGACTTTGCCGTCAACGAGTTGAACAACTCTGTCCACCTGTTCAGCAAGTTCGGAGTTGTGGGTTACGATAACAAAGGTCTGTCGAGATTTAGCGTTCAAATCCCATAAAAGTTCATGGACGGCTTCGCTGCTCCGCCGGTCGAGGTTTCCTGTCGGTTCGTCGGCGAGAACAACTTTCGGTTTGTTAATTAATGCGCGTGCGATTGCGACGCGTTGTCGTTCACCACCGGAGAGTTGGCTCGGATAGTGCGAAAGCCTTTCAGCAAGCCCGACATATTCAAGTAGTGATGCTGCTTCCTCGTAAATCGCTTTATTGCCTGGTGTTGTAATTAGCGCGGCCATAGCGACGTTTTCAAGTGCGTTGAACTCCGGTAGCAGATGATGAAATTGAAACACGAACCCGACTTCCTTGTTCCGAAACCGAGCAAGTTCGGTATCCTGCAAGGTAAAAACATCTTGATCGCCGTATATGACCTGTCCGGCTGTCGGTCGATCCAGCGTCCCCATGATATGGAGCAGTGTGCTTTTTCCGACACCGGATGCCCCAACGACTGCGAGTAATTCTGATGTCTTTACCTCAAAGTCGATACCTCGAAGCACCGGAAGTTCCGATTCGCCGTCATAATAGGATTTGTGTAAGTCTACAATACGGATGAGTGTTTCTGACGGATTCGACACAGAGTTCCTCTTTTTTATTCATGTTGCAGTGCTTCAACTGGCTTCAGGTTTGCTGCTTGCCATGCTGGATAAAGCGTCGCAAACCAGCAGATAGCGAATGAAAGCAGATTAATAAAGATAACGAACAACCAATTAATCTTTATCGGTAACTGATGCATCTGGTAGATTTGGCTCAGCCCAAGATCTACCAGTGAGATCGGTCTGACTGCGCAATAGAGTGCGAAACCTATTCCGATGAGCCATAGGACCCCTACAGCAAATTTCCATCCGCCTCTGTTCCTTAGTGCGTGTTGTGATGCTATTAGAAATTGTAGAACAATTGGCACAACGAGTGCAAGTACATACCAGTAAGAGGGTCTCTCGGCGTTGGTACTCAGCAGCCAACAGAGCGATAGTCCTAATGCCGTCCCGATCATTGTCCCAAGCGTGCCGATAACGCTCCCCTGAATCATAAAGATTCGCATGATGTTCCCGCGTGAAGAGCCGAGCGTTCGCAGTGTCCCCACATCCTTAGTTTTCTCCATCACTGTCATAATGAGTGTGCTTGCGATGTTAAAAGAGGCGACGAGAATAATAAGTGCTTCAATGATGACGGTTGCGATTTTTTCTAATTGCAGTGCTGAGAAGAGTGCTGCTTGCGCCTCCATCCACGTTCTTGCATTCGGCATCCCCTCTAACACAGTAAAGTTAGCGGCATCTTCAATTTTTGTGGCGATCTGTGGAGCCAATTCGGCATCGGTTAACCGGACAAAAATGAAGTTAACACGATTCTTTTGGTTATACAATTTTTGCGCCGTGTCTATGTGGATGAACCCGAAATTGTTATCATAAGCCTCCATCTCAGATTCATAGAACCCGATGACAACAAAGTTCGCTAAGTCGGGTACGAGTGTTCCGGTTCCTAGATCCACAAGTTTAATCAGTAACCGTAAAACATCACCTTTCATAACACCGAGGCGCGTTGCCAAGCGTCCGCCGAGGATGATACCACCGGTAATCGTTTCACCTTCTTTGATAAGTGCGGCTTCTTCAATTAGTTCTGAGCTTTGGAAGTCCGTTGACCCGATAACGAATGTTGAGAAACCGGTGACTTCATCTTCCTGTGCCGGATCAATTCCCTTAATATAGATGACATCCTGAATGGTATTACTATGTTCCCGGAAAACACCGATCTGTGCGAAGATGACAGGCGACGCAGCGACGACGTTATCGATTGCCTCAATCCGTTCAATCCGTTCTTGGTAGCCTTTGAAAAAGCTGTGATCAAATATACTCAGGGCAACGTGTGCCTCATTCGAGAGAAACCGGTCCTTTAGCCCGTGTTCGACACCGTCTAAGACAGCGATTACGAGGATTACCGTTGCGACACCGAGGGCGACACCACCGATTGAGATGATGCTAATGATTGAGATAAAGGACTGTTTTCGCCGAGAACGCAGGTAGCGGGAGGCTACAAACCATTCAAATTTCATATTTTTAACTATGGGATCCTTTGCATCGTTCTACGATGGTGCTGATTAATTGAGACCTCGTTTTGGATATGTAGCGCGTATAATCAGGGTTACAAACCCCTCCTACAATGACGGTTGCGTAAGTGCGTCATAGTCTGCTTTTCGCATTGCGTATCCTATTGAATCCTCACATCGGTTCCGTTTTTGTACAAATTTTTCGAGACGACCTTCATAGCGCATCCCGATTTTCTGTAGCACTCGTCCGGATGCGAGATTGTTCTCAAAGTGGTAGGCGCAGATCCGACCCAGTTTCAACACTTTGAAACCATAAGCGACGACTGCCTCTGCTGCCTCGGTGCAATACCCGCATCTCCAGTAAGGTTTCCCTATCCAGAACCCGAGTTCGCCATCTTCCATCTCTGGGTCGAGTCTAATCTCTATCGCACCAATAAAATTTTGGTCTGTTCTCAGTGTAATCGCGAAGTTTAGTGCTTTGTCTTTCTCAAACTTTTCGGAACAGGCGCGAATCCACTCCTCCGCCATACCGTCTTCATAAGGGTGCGGCATATAACATAGCGTTGCCGCGACATCGTATTCACCCGCAAGGCGTTGAATATCTTGCGTGTCCTCAAATGTCAGCGATCGGAGTAGCAATCTTTCTGTAAGCAGCGGCGGCGCGGTTCTCATCTTAATTCTCCGGTCGCATCTGCGGAAACAGGATGACATCGCGAATGGAATACTGGTTCGTCAGTAGCATTGTCAATCGGTCGATCCCGATCCCGAGACCGCCTGTCGGTGGCATGCCGTATTCTAACGCACGTAGGTAATCTTCGTCTACCATGAAAGCTTCATCGTCGCCTGCCTCTAAACTGCTTGCCTGTTCAAGAAAACGTTGCCGTTGATCGACTGGATCGTTGAGTTCACTAAAAGCGTTTCCGACCTCCATCCCACAGATGAAGAATTCAAAGCGTTCAACGAACTCCGGATCATCGGGTTTCTTTTTCGCGAAGGGTGACACCTCAATCGGATAGTCCGTTATGAATGTCGGCTGAATGAGTTTCGATTCCACAAATTCGTCGAAAAGTTCTGCGATAATTTTCCCTTTTGTTTCATCACCGGCCAAGTCAACACCTACCTCAACCGCTGCCTGATACAACTCATCTGCTGACAACGGCACGGGGTCTATACTGCTGTACTTCCGGACTGCATCAATCATGCTCAATCTTTCCCACGGTGGTGTGAGATCGAGTTCATGCTCCTGATAGGTAATCTTTGCTGTCCCGTGAACAGTTTTCGCAGTTTCAGCGATTAGGGTTTCGGTGAGTTCCATTATTTCGATATAGTCGGCATAAGCCTGATAGAGTTCAAGCATGGTAAACTCAGGGTTATGGTCTCTATCCATACCTTCATTTCGGAAGTCGCGCGAGAATTCATAAACCCGATCAAACCCGCCGACGATCAAGCGTTTGAGATAGAGTTCATTCGCGATGCGTAGATAGAGCGACTGCTCCAGAGTGTTGTGATACGTTGTGAATGGACGCGCGTTCGCCCCCCCGTAGATTGGTTGCAAGACTGGGGTCTCAACTTCAATGAAATTTTGAGCGTTGAGCATATTGCGAATCGCTTGAACAATCTGTGTCCTCTTCACAAAAACGTCCTTTACTTCAGGATTCATGATAAGGTCAGCGTATCGCTGCCTATAGCGTGTCTGTTTATCTTGAAGACCGTGCCATTTTTCTGGGAGCGGTCGGATAGATTTCGAGAGGAGTTCTATGGTATCAACAAGGACGGTCAATTCGCCGGTTCGTGTCCGGAAAACTGTGCCTTCAGCACCGACAATATCACCGCTATCAAACCGTCGATAGATTTTATAGGGGTCAGCACCGACTTTGTCGCGTCGGACGTAGATCTGAATTTGCCCTTCGCTGTCCTGAAGATGTGCGAAGCTGCTCTTGCCGTGGTCGCGTTTGGTCATGATCCTTCCAGCGATGCGAACGGTTTGCGCGTCGTCGGATGCCTCTTGGACGTCGGCAAAATCTCGGTGAATTGTGGATGTCGTGTGTGTCGGTTCGTACTTATGCGGGTACGGTTCTACACCAAATTGGCGAATTTCGTCCAATTTCTCGCGACGTTGCTGAATTAAGTCCTTTGTCTCTTCCACGGATAACGCCTCCTTTTTCGTATTGTTTTTTATTTACACGATTCGTTTCTCTAATGCTTTGAAGTTGTTAATAATTATACTTTAGTTGCACACGTAAAGCAAACTAAAATATACGGATGGTCGATTATTGGTTTCCTACCATCGGCAATTGATTAATAAAAACACAAACTAAGCAGGTTTAAGTATTAAATACGTACATTGTATGTCAATGACGGACTGGGAAACCCAGCCCCTACGAGTTTGGCATCGTCACCTTCCGAAAAAATCGGAAGATTATTATTTAATATTGCTTAAATGAGGTTTGAAATATTAATTCGGTAATTTCTTGGGCAGTCCGGTTCGGTTGCTATAGGAAACACTTTCTTCGCATTGGATTTCAGCGTTTGCAAAAACACCGAACCTACCGGGCCTGGGGAAAATATAGAATTACCGAAATATTTTCTTAATCTTCATACAGTTTGTGCTACAACCCGTCCTTTTGGGCATTGGTATTACTTCTCTTGCGCTTTCATTTTGAGGTAACTTTCAATAAATGGGTCCAACGCGCCGTCTAATACAGCGTTAACGTTCCCGGTTTCGACATTCGTGCGCAAATCTTTGACTCGCTGGTAAGGGTGCAACACATAGGAACGGATTTGGCTGCCGAAGTTAATCTCTAAACGTTCACTGCGCTGTTTGGCGAGTTCTTCTTCCCGTTCGGAACGATATTTCTCGTGCAGGCGTGACCGGAGCAGCTTCATAGCGATGTCCCGGTTCTTATGCTGTGAACGCTCATTCTGACACTGGACAATAATCCCGGTCGGTTTATGTGTAATCCGGATTGCGGAATCTGTGACATTGACGTGCTGTCCACCGGCCCCGCTTGCCCTGTAGGTATCTATACGTAAATCTTCCGGTTGAATGTCCACTTCCACGGTGTCGTCAATTTCGGGTGTGATGTCAACTGCAGCGAAGGAGGTATGCCGTCGCTTGTTAAAATCGTAAGGTGACAAACGGACGAGCCTATGTACGCCGGTCTCAGCGTGAAGGTAACCGTAAGCGAGTTTCCCTGTGACAAGGATCGTTGTGTTTTTGATGCCTGCTTCGTCTCCGGCGGTGATGTCAACGATTTCGGTCTGGTAGCCGCGCGCATCGCACCATCGGAGGTACATCCGCATCAACATGCCAGCCCAATCTTGTGCGTCAACGCCGCCTGCCCCGGAGTGGATACTGATAATAGCGTTGTTTTCATCGAATTCGCCTCTCAGCATCAACCGGAGTTCCATCTGCTCAAGCCGATCTTCGACGTTGTCCAATCCGTCAACGATTTCGGTTTGTAGGCTGGTGTCGTTCTCTTCGTCTGCGAGCGTGACGAGCGTCTGAATATCCTCAATTTTCAGGTAGAGTTCTTCGTAGGTCGTAACCTCATCACGGAGGGTGGAGATTCGCTGATTGATCTCTTGAACGCGCTGTGTGTTACGCCAAAAGTCTGGTGCAATTGTCGCTTTTTCAAGTTCTGCTAATTCTTTCCGTTTTTCATCCAGGTCAAAGATAACCTCTCAGTTCTAAGAGACGGGTCTGCATCTCTTCGGCCTGGTTTTTTAAATGTATGAGCATATTTCTCCTTAGCGGGGTTTCATGAAGATTAATTTTTTAATTCGGTATTTTCTTGGGCAGTCCGGTTCGGTTGATGAAGATTAATTTTTTAATTCGGTAATTTTTTGGGAAGTCCGGTGCGGTTCCTAGAAGAAACACTTTCTTCGCATTGGATTTCAGCGTTTGCAAAAACACCGCACCTACTGACCCTGAAAAAAATATAGAATTACCGAAATATTTTCTTAAACTTCATCAAACTCCGCCTGTATATAAACCTAATTCAAATCGTTAAGAGCCTTGACGCTGTCTCCGTATTACGATGAGGCTACCGAACCATCCGACACAGATAATCGCGCAAAGCATCGGGAACCAATCACCGTAGCGGGTATAGAGGGTCTGTCTCTGTTCCGTCGGTGATCGAAGTGGCACCGATGCGACAAGCGTCTCCTGCGTCGTATCTGGTGTAACCAAAGGTGTCGTTATCCGACCGAATTTATCTACAACACAGGTAAATCCGCCGTTGGCACATCGGAACACCGCTATTCGGTTCTCGACTGCGCGGAACGGTGCCATAGATAGATGCAATTCGGGAAAGGCAGTGCCATCGAACCAAGCATCGTTTGTGAAGATTCCCATCACTGCTGCCCCTTTTTGGACGGATCTACGAAATTCATCTGGGAACACCGATTCAAAGCAGATGGACGCGCCGACATCTATCTGTTCGTAGGACGGGCTTGGTGGGTTCATACCCCCCGCTGTTAAAGGGGTTTTAGGCGGTTTAAATAGTTCTGTATCCTCTGTTACGTTTGTGTGAACCCGATCCTTAGTACCTACTCTATTTTTAACGATCAACACAGGTAAAAGGTTTACTGATTTTCCATGTGCGAAGGGTTCAAACATGATAAAGTCGGGAATAAAATCGGGGAGAAGGTGTTCCAGCGGTACGTACTCACCAAAGGGTACAAGATGCATCTTCGCGTAATCAGCGTGTATCTTTCCGTCTGGAGATACTGAAAGCACACGGTTGTATATGGGTTCACCTGTTTTATCGTTATTTTTGGAAAATTTGCCGATAGCGCCGTCTGTTTTCCCTCTATTCGCTGTGCCGAGGAGTATAGGCGTGGCTGTATCGCTCAACATCTGAGCGAATCTACCGTAGTAGGTCGGCCATCTGCCTGTCAACGCCTCACTTCGGATGACCGTTTCGGGCCAGACGATTAGATCCGGGTTCTCTTGATTCGCCTTATATGTCAAATTGATATAGCGCTGTAAGATTTTCGGAAACTGGTTTATATCCCATTTTTCAAGTTGCGGAATGTTACCGGGAATGAGTGCGACGCTGAGGGTTTCCGTGTCCATATCAGTCTCTCTGTTTATCGGTTCGGCATGCCGAAGCTGTAAGGCTCCATAACCGAGACAGAAGATTATCAGAATAAGGGGGAGTACGACGGCGCGGCTCTCCTGTCGCCACGCATGCAGGTTACAAATCAGGGTTGCGATACCGGCGTTGAAAAGGACAATCACGAAACTGATACCGTGTACACCAATAACAGAAGCGACCTGTATACCGATCAGATTGTTCCACTGCGAGTAGCCGATACTCCCCCACGGAAATCCAGTTATCAGCCAACTCCGCACCCATTCGAGTGCCGTCCAGATACAGGCACAAGCGATCGGGAAAAATATACCGGAATTCACGCGGACAAACTTCATCAGTGCCGCGAAAACTGCGAAATAGATGCCCGTATAGCCGACAAGTAGCAGATAGCCGACCATCGTAGCGAAGATATTCGCGTAAGGGTAGAGGAGCGCAATCGCAGGGAGCAGTCCTGCGAAGAATAGGAATCCTGTTAGATAGCCGGTCCAGAAAGCGGATTTCCAGTGCGTTGTCCGCGTGAGTGCAATGAAAAATGGCACCAGCGCGATCCAAGCGAGCGGAAATAGGTTTAGCGTCGGGAAACTGAGAAACAGCAAGAACGCCGAAAGTATAGCAAGTAGATAGTGTTGATAGCGGTTCAGAAAATTTTCCGTGGCAATATCCTCCAAATTCTTCAAAGATTCGATTTCAATAGGTGCGATATCTTAATGAACACAATTCGTTCGGTATCGCCTTCTACATCTCGGTTGTCGTTGTAGACGACAAAGAAAGTGCTTTCTGGACGATATTCATAGGCGAAAAGGGCAAAGACTCGGCGTTCTCTCTCTACCGTGAATTCTGCGCTGGCTCTTGCATACATCCGCTGCGCGAACTGATAGTTCACGATGAAACGGCGTGTCCATTCCGAAAGCTGCCACTCTGTCGCCTCTGGTCCTCTCTCATGGAGCCGTTGTAAGATGAACTCAAAACTGAGTTTAGAAGTCGGACGGATGGTAATTTCTGGACGGATAAAGAAGATATTTTTATCGTCACGGATACCGACGGTGCCTATGTTTCGGATCTGTACATATTTTGGCGGGAACCATCCAGCGAAGAATCTGACAGTTCTATCAGTGAAGGGGATGTCGTCTTCGTTAACGTGATAGTACCACTCGGGTCCGAGGAGAAAAAAGAAATTCTTAACACCCAGGAGTCCGCTAAAACCTGCCCTATGGTTTGTCAGTTCACCGGTATGGTTGGCGAGTCGTTCATATTCGACTTCACCGCGGAGCCTCTCTAACGCGCCTTTATACTGTTTATTATAGCGACTGCTGAGGACAAAGCCGCGTCTATCGACGCGTGGCACGAAACCGGTTTCTGGGTTAAAGTGTTCCCCGATATCGGCGTAAACGGCATCCACCGAGAACACGTTGCTCTGGCGAACGAGTTGTAGAAAAATTAGGTCGTCTGCTGTGCTCTCTACCATTTCGAGTCCGCCTGCCTTCCACTCTCTTGCGTATTCGAGGTTAAGATTGACCTCTGCTGGTAATTGGACGCGTGCATCGACACCCCCGGCGCGGTCATAAGCACTCCCACGTTGTTTATTGACACCTAAAACACCGATAGATGATGTCCTGCCGACTTCCCGCTGTAATCTAAAAACTGAGTAGTTATAGTTCGCAAGGGGTAGCTCGCCTGCTTCCAGCTCTTTATCCGCATCTTCGGGACCGGCGAGGGCTCCCATAAAAGCCAGATTATACTTGCTGAATTTTCCGATAACCTTTCCGCCACCGATCAAATCTTCAACGCGTCGGCTATAGAACAGATCGAGCGGCATCTGAAAAAGTTCGTTCCCTTCAAGGAAAAAAGGGCGTTTCTCAGGGAAACGGAGCGGTATATCGCTGAGGTTCACGAGATCTGGGTCTGCTTCAATTTGCGCGAAATCGGGGTTCAACGTTAGGTCAACAGTGAAATCTTTAATCGGGTAGCGTAGGTCTAATCCAGCATCTGCTTTCACCGCAGTCTCTGTTTCAGCGTCTTTCGGTTGTACCACCTGCGGTTTTAGTGTGGCGTACGGCTTAAATTTAACAGGTCGCTTCGTCACGAGGTCTGAAATTGGCAAATTTGTTAGTCTCCCGAATCTCGAAACGGCGTATTGACGTTCACCGAGATCAGCCCACGTCTGTTCTTCTGCCAAAGCCTCGTCATTTCGCCAGAAGTTGATCCCCCAAGTTACCGTTTCACTCGGTTTTGAAAATCGGAGTTCAGCAAATGGGATCGCGAATTCTGCGACCCATCGATCGGTTTCTTTTGCTGCTTTCCCTTCCCAATCGCAGTCCCATGAGATAGCCGTTCCGATGCTTGAGGAACCGGTACGTCTATTCGCGCCTTCGTTTGTCAACCGTCGGTCGGTCTGTGTGCCGAGCGGGTTTAATGCGAACGTATAACAGTTCCTACCGTCAAGAAAGGTATCAATTAGTACTTCAACATGGTCATCGGAGAAGAAGAACGAATCGCGTCGCGTCTGATTCGCAGCGAGGTTGTCCATATCTGTTTTGAAGCATTCAAAAGCGACATAGAGTTTATTGGCATCGTAAACGAGATAGATAGTCGTTGGTTGTGTTGCGGGTTCGCCGTTCTGTGGTTCAAATTGGATGAGTTCACCGGTTTTCGCACTATTTTGCCAGCACGCGTCATCTAATTTTCCATCAATTGTTGGTGGTGTTTCTGCCCGGATTGCTTCAATTTTTCGGCGCGCGCGCGTTTCAGAAGATTCGTTATCCGTCTCTACGCCTAACACATCGAGCGTCCAGAGGCAGAAAATGAGGGGCACCACTACACTAAAGACACATAGGTTCCTGCACTGTGTTATAATAGATCGCATCTGTTTATGTCTCTGTACCTCCTCTCCTATTCGGTTTTGTATTAACATTGTTACAATTTTAGACGAAACGTCTTTTTCTGTCAATATTAGAGACATTCGGTTCCAGGGCCATTTAGTTCTCGGTTCCAATCTTGATTTTGGTTGACATAAGTTAACGTTTGGACACAATATCGCGAGCACAGCTCGCTCCTACAGAAGAGGTATATTCACAGAAATAAAGTGAATATTTAAAACTAAATGGCCCTGCATTCGGTTCGTTAGGAGATTGACAATAAACGCGAAAACCTACATAATAAAGCAACAAAGTTCAGTTGTAAGATGGAGGATATAGATATGGATGCAGCAGTTCTTCCGTGGCAGATGGTATTTCTTTGTGGATTGTCTCTCTGTGTTGGTTGGGGTATACGTGGTAACTTCGGACATGAATATGGTGCGGCACTCCCCGGTGCGCTCGCAGCGATGGCACTCGTGCTGCTATCCGGACGCGAGGATTGGTGGCGACACGTCCACTACTTCGCGCTGTTCGGTGCGATCGGTTGGTCGTTCGGCGGAAGTATGTCGTATATGATGGTGGTGGGGTATAGTCATTCGCCACACCCGTTGACGGTGTTTTATGGGTTCGCGAACTTATTCGCGATAGGTTTTCTATGGGCGGCTTTGGGTGGCGCCGGTACGGCGTTACCAGCGTTTCTGACGCATGCGCAGCTGTCGCTTTTCTTCGTGCCGATCGCGGCTGTTTTCATCGGTTGGTCGCTTCAGGCTGTCATCATCGACTGGATTTTTACAGCAGGACGGATGCAACGGCATGAAAGTCCGTTGTATTGGTACGACACCGACTGGGTGGCTGCACTCGTAGCGATCGCTTCAGCTCTTGTTGTTGCCGTTTTCCGCGGCGGTTTGGATATGGGTACCACGTTTGTCCTCTATATGGGTATCTGTTGGTTCGGTGCGTTCTTGATACTGGTCAATGTGTTTCGGCTTCGTATGACCCCACCGCGCGGTGATAATTGGGCAGGTTGCGTCGGTCTCGTCATCGGTGTCTTGGGATACTGCTGGCGTTATGAACTCAGCGGTGTCATTTTCGCGACTTTGATGACCGGTTTCGCCGGTGGCGTCGCGTTCTCACTTGGGCAGCTAATTAAACTGCTCTACATCCGAACAGGACTCCAAACGAACTGGCACAGTGTGATGGAGCAGACGCAAGGTTTCCTCTTTGGAATCGGACTTGCGGTGACATTCGGATTCATCCTCACCCGCGCCCCGCTGTTAGAGGTCGGTACGAGTTTCCCACAGTGGATAGAGATTTTCGCCGTCTTCTGTGTGCTGGTTGCATTGACGTACGTGAATTATCGGAAAGCAGCAGGAACGTGGGTGGAGTCGGTCGAGAGTTTACCGGAACGATTTTTCAAGCTCCCCGTTGTCGGTTGGTTTCGGCGTTCAAGGGGTTGGATCGGATGGTTTGAACTGTTCTATATCGGGATCGGCATCGCTTGTGTCTGGCTGTTGTCAACGCATTTCCGGGAGCCGCTCGCCTTTATTCCGACGAACTGGTTAGGAAAAGGGCAGCTCCTCTATCTCGTTTTGCTGTGGTGGATGGTGATATTCAACTTTGAGCGCGCTTTGGTCAACTTCAGTCCGCATCGGATGGTGACAGAAGGTGTAATTATACTCAATGCAATAATCTGCACCGTGCTGGTAGCACTCGGTCCACAGGCAATAACGGAGCAGACGGGTAGCCTTTTCTCGTTCAATAATTGGGTTCTACAGACATCCATCTGGGGAATCGTAGTGCTGGTCGGGACGACAGTTATTTTTGGGTGTATGAAGCACGGACTTTATGGGAAGACGCATGCACCGGGTGCCGGGTTGCACATCCGTTTCGGCCCGGATTCCAACGCGCCGAAGGAGAGACCTCAGGCAGGAGAACGGCATCCGTAACGAGAAAGGTCGGGATTACAAATTCCTTGTTTCGTGCGGGGTTGCTGTCTTATCGCTCATTCTCTCCATTCTTACACGGATCGGACGATAGAAATTACGCAATAACTGCGAATTCTCACGGCAGTGATGCCTCTATCGTCCTACCTGTCCAATTGTCTCTGTCGATAGACTTGTCCACCTTTAACAACAACAATCGGTTCTAACTTCCGTTTGCCGTTCCTCACTTGACCGCGCGCGTCTACTAACGGGAATTCACCCTCGCGCAGTTCAAATACGACTGCATCCCCCCAAGCATCAACAGCCAAGGTGCCGACTTGTCCGGGCATCAAGATGGTTTCGGCAGGTATACTTGTGACCTTCGCCAATGCAGCGTCGAGCGACATGCCGAGATGTAAGAATTTGTTGACGACATTCACGAGGTCATAAACGGGACCGTTGACGTTATAGATGTGCAAGTCGGATGAGATTGTTGTCGGTTCAACGCCTTGTGCCATCGCTGTCTGTACGACATCCCAGCTGAAGGAGCCTGCGCCGTGTCCGACATCGAAGATAACGCCGCGTTCGATCGCTGCGTGGACAGCATCTCGGACTTTGCCGTTTTGGTCTAAGATACCGCACGGCATATCGTGGAAACAGTGCGTCAGGATATCGCGTTCTCCCATCAGTGCGAGTATATCGTCAATGGACTCGCACCAAGCGTCTTGTGGGTGAACCATGATGGGGAGTCCAGCAGCATCGGCGGCTTCGCGCGCCCTTTCCAACGGCAGCATACCTGCCCTTTTACCGACGATACTCTCGCGTGTTAACCGGACCTTGACCCCTAAGATGATGTCGCGATGCTGTTCTATCATCCGACAGGCTTTGCCGACATCGGCGTAATCAGGGTTCTCTAACTCTCCGATCTCCTGTGTGAGCATCCCTTGTGATGAGATGTTCAGTTGCGCGAGGATACGCGTATCACTGACATCAATGACATATTTACGGAACCCGGGAAACGTGTCTGCGCCAGCGGAACCGGCATCGACGACTGTTGTCGCTCCGCGTGCGAGACACGTCGGATCGGGTTCAATCCCGAAATGGCTTACACCGTAGAAGACATGAACATGTAGGTCGATAAGCCCGGGCGTAACGAAGCATCCTGATGCGTCAAGTATTTCCCGCGCTTCGGATGTCGGGATGTCATCGCTGATAGCCGAGACGCGTCCGTTGGTGAACGCTACGTCTTTACGTGCGTGGATTCGCTGTGCTGGATCGATTACGGTTCCGTTTTTGATGAGGAGTTGGTAGGTCATATTGGGGTCCTAATATTATTGTGAAATATTGATATAGGCGGGGTTGATGAAGTTTAAGAAAATATTTCGGTAATTCTATATTTTCTCCAGGGCCGGTAGGTGCGGTGTTTTTGCTTGGGTGTTTCCCATAGGAACCGCACCGGACTTCCCTAAAAATTACCGAATTAATAAATTAATCTTCATCAAACCCCGCCTGCAACGGGGGCATTGCCTGCAACGGAGGCACGAATTTGCTAATGTGTGCTTTGGCGATTTGTGATCGGGCACCATCTTGCCATGAGCAGATAGTCGAAGAGTTCAGATTCTGCTTCGGCGGTACCAATGCGCTTCAAGGCGTGGATAGCGTTGTCGCGGACATAACGATCAGGATCCCTAAGTGCTTTCGACAGTGCCGGAACAGCATCGTTCGAGGCGGGTCCGATCTGTGCCAACGCCAGTGCGGCTTCAAAGCGTGCCTGTTTATCTTCATCGTTCTCGAGCATATCAATGAGAATAGGTACAGCCGGGGCGGCAGCCGGACCGATACCACCGAGCGCATCAGCGAGATAACGGCGCACTTCATCTGCTGGATCCTTCGTGCGTTCTATCAATACCGGAATAGCGTCTTGTGCAGCATCGCCTATTTGTGCCAAAGCATAAGTGGCTTCAATGCGAACGGCATCCTCGGGACGCTGCAACGCGTCGCTCAAGGCGGGGACGGCTGGTGCACCGACTGCAGCGAGTGCATACGCTGCCATGCGTCGTGTGGGTCCGTTCTCGTCTCCAAGGGTCTCAATGAGTTGTGGTACTGCCGGTTCGCCGATGGTGCCGAGTGCATAAGCGGCGTTCAATCGGACAGGCTCGTAGTTATCACGCAACGCTTCGATGAGTTGCGGAATTGTGTCGGCTGCGGATTGTCCCAAGAGACCGAGTTGATCCGCTGCGTTGGCGCGAACGTCACCGTCATCGCTGCCTAACGCTGTGATGTGATCTGATAGGTTTCCGTTGCCCTGTTCTGCGTTGCGTCCGTTGGATTCTCCTGCGACCCAGTTCCAGACGTGTCGCCATGTGCCTTGATGTGCTGGCGTTTCTGGACGGATGCCTTCCGGTTGCCAGTGCGGATTCGTCACGTTCCATTCAGGAGTTTCTGGTGCGTCCATCCGAATGAACTGGAACTTCATCATATAGCGTGTTTTGTCTGTCTGGTTTGCCATTGCGCGGTGCCAGAGATCAAAGTGGATAACTGCTATCGTGCCGGCTTCACCACTGAGTGCTAATTCGCCGTCATTGTCATCAGTGATTCGGGTGCTGTAATATTGTGTGCCCGGTAAGACGGACGAGGGACCCATTTCGAGGGGTGCGTCTTGTGGATAATAGAACGCCATTGCCCAGCGCGGTCGGTGATGTCGGACCTTCTGATACCCCCAGTAGCTATCTTTGTGGAATCCTTGTCCGTCACTGTGTGGACGGTTCTGGTGCGGATGCCGGTGTGAGTGCATGACGTAATTCTCGCCGAGAATGCTCGTGAAGGCACCACGGACAACGGGCTCCTCAAAGACGGCTTGTAGTTCAGGGACACGCGGTAAGATGTTGTTCCCTAAATTCCCTTCTTTTTCCGTGTATTCCTGTGTTTTGCGGTAGATCGTCTCGTGAACGCTACGCGGCAGATCGGTTTTGATGGTGAGATAACCGTTAACGATAAAATCTCGCATCTGTGCGTCGGTGAGTTTACACTCGTCGCTTAAACGTGAATTCGCTTGCATGATAAAATCTCCCCTTTTCAAGATAAAGCTGCCCTTATTTTACCCGACGCGAATTTATTTGTCAATTTTTAGATTTCAATTTTTGGGGCAGGGTGGAACGGAAGAAGGATGGAAGCGTGGATGGAGTTGTCCGAGGGGTTTAGGATTTTTTTCTTTGAATCGCGGATTATCGCGGATTTCACGGATTTCGCGGATTTTTGACTTGATGTCAAATCATCCTTCATAGCGGTAGTGGGTGGTGTTTGGTAAGTGGAACTCACTCATCAATAAAAATAAAAAAGTTGCTTGCCGTAAAGTTTCCACTCCGTTCAACTCGGAAGGCAGATGTGAACACATTTCATTCAACTTTCCCATCGTTATTTTATCAGAGGGTCTCTATTTCCTCCAAACGGGAAAGCGCGGGTGAGGAGTTACCAGTTTGAAGTCTTCTTTGCTGCAGGGCGATTTAGTTCTCCGTTTTTTTCCCCAATTTTTGACACCCAGGCCCGGTAGGTGCGGTTTGGAACCGCACCGGACTTAAAAAAGAAAACTCAAAAATTGAGACAATCCGACAATTTATCTAAAACTAAATGGCCCTGTCTTTGCTGACCGCTGAAAGCCGACTGCCATTCCCCAATTCCCTTCAAACGGGAAAGCGTATCCAAAGAGATTATAGCGGAACATCAACTGGAGTATCCAATAGTTTCAATTCCCTTCAAACGGGAAAGCGTATCCAAAGCGAGCCGCCTTGAATCTCAAACTCGATGAGTTTCGTTTCAATTCCCTTCAAACGGGAAAGCGTATCCAAAGCAAAGTCCATATCCACCGGTGCCAACAGCATCTGAAGGTTTCAATTCCCTTCAAACGGGAAAGCGTATCCAAAGTTGCTTTCGTTGCAGTTGACTTCGCAGATGCAAGTTTCCGTTTCAATTCCCTTCAAACGGGAAAGCGTATCCAAAGCGGCATCATGGAAAAAGTTGATCTCTCTAAGGTTGATCGTGTTTCAATTCCCTTCAAACGGGAAAGCGTATCCAAAGCTTTTGGAAGACCCTGTTTCACTCGTTGAAGACATATGTTTCAATTCCCTTCAAACGGGAAAGCGTATCCAAAGTTGCTGTTGACCCACACTTCCTTTTTTGTTCAAGAAAGGGGTTTCAATTCCCTTCAAACGGGAAAGCGTATCCAAAGTTTGTTGACGACAGCCGGTGTTTCTGCCGGAGTGTTAGATGGTTTCAATTCCCTTCAAACGGGAAAGCGTATCCAAAGTACACAGAAAGGCTTTTGTGGTAAGGACAGTCGCATGTGTTTCAATTCCCTTCAAACGGGAAAGCGTATACAAAGAATCTGCCTCTAATCGAGAACGATGTACACAATGTTTCAATTCCCTTCAAACGGGAAAGCGTATACAAAGTAAAAAACAAAAGGAGTTTTGAAATGAAAAATGTTTTAGTTTCAATTCCCTTCAAACGGGAAAGCGTATACAAAGTCACCAATGTCCCAGAACCCAGCGTGACCACGACCACGTTTCAATTCCCTTCAAACGGGAAAGCGTATACAAAGATAAAATGACTTACGAAATTGATTATGATTTTTAGTTTCAATTCCCTTCAAACGGGAAAGCGTATACAAAGTTGATGCTTTTCTTTTAGACCGCTCAAATCGTAAATGTTTCAATTCCCTTCAAACGGGAAAGCGTATACAAAGTAACATTAACGGATTTCCAGTCGGGAACCAGGTTTCAATTCCCTTCAAACGGGAAAGTGTATCCAAAGTAAAAAACAAAAGGAGTTTTGAAATGAAAAATGTTTTAGTTTCAATTCCCTTCAAACGGGAAAGCGTATCCAAAGTCACCAATGTCCCAGAACCCAGCGTGACCACGACCACGTTTCAATTCCCTTCAAACGGGAAAGCGTATACAAAAATAAAATGACTTACGAAATTGATTATGATTTTTAGTTTCAATTCCCTTCAAACGGGAAAGCGTATACAAAGTTAAGCTTGACGAATTCCACCAGGTTATTCGTAAGTTTCAATTCCCTTCAAACGGGAAAGCGTATACAAAGACACCCAGCGACCAGCGGCGATACTAATATGGATTTCAGAGTTTCAATTCCCTTCAAACGGGAAAGCGTATACAAAGGGAAATCAGATTCAATATCGGAGGCGATATGTTCAAGCAAGTTTCAATTCCCTTCAAACGGGAAAGCGTATACAAAGAAGGAATAGCAATGTCTACACAGTCAAAACCGTCAAAAGTTTCAATTCCCTTCAAACGGGAAAGCGTATACAAAGGTCAGGGTCTGGCAATTCAGGGTGAGGGTCAGCATGTTTCAATTCCCTTCAAACGGGAAAGCGTATACAAAGAAAAGAGCGGGTGTTTTCTGATCTGCAGGCGGTTTCCGAAGTTTCAATTCCCTTCAAACGGGAAAGCGTATACAAAGGGTACTACTATAAAATCTATTTTCCCAGCCGTCATCTTGTTTCAATTCCCTTCAAACGGGAAAGCGTATACAAAGTACATTCACAATTACAGGCAATGAACACATAAGCGTTTCAATTCCCTTCAAACGGGAAAGCGTATACAAAGTTTGGAATTCAGAATTGCAGAGCGGTGCTGGTGGAGAAAAGTTTCAATTCCCTTCAAACGGGAAAGCGTATACAAAGGCCCATGCGACATATTCAATCCCTTTGGCTTCAAAAGTTGGTTTCAATTCCCTTCAAACGGGAAAGCGTATACAAAGAGACCCCATTTTAAGCCCAGTGGGGCCGTGGCTCCAAAACGCCAAAACCAAACGCGAGCTGCTCGAGGCTTTTTTTGCTTCAAAATTTACCCCAAAAATCCCGCAAACCCACGTGTGCATTGACCCAAACGCGATTTTTTAACAAAAATGGCTTCAAATCCAGACACCACGTGCGTTCTTGGGCATTTTAAGTGGCATCGGCACTCGGTTACCGAATCGCGTAAGTTGCGTTCGGGCTGATACATTAATAAGTATACCCTAAATTCGCACATAAGTCAAATTTTTTTCGTTTTTTGTGCAAATATTTTGCCGATAGTTTTCTGAGTGTAGGTTGCTTATGGGGGCGTACGCCGCAAATTGAGGATCTTCGCGGGTTTCACGGATTCGGAAATTCCTGCCCACAGGCTAACAGTTTCCTATGGTACAGGGCCGTATTTTTATTTATCGCGTGTCAAAGACTGGAAAAGAGGATGGATGGGCGGGGATGCCCATCCATACTGCTGTAGCATGTCTTATGCGCGGATGAGGAACGGTTCATATATCCGTTCTTCACCGGTAACCACACGTGTGAGATGCCTGACTTGTAACTCAATAGCACGGAGGTAAGTCGTTTTCTCGTTGCGCGTCGGGTGCTGGAAGGTTTGTTGCATGCGTCCATAGTAGCCAGTTAGGAATTTATCTAACGCTGCTTTGGTGAAACGGATGCCCTTGTTCGTCTGCTTGAAATCCTCGGGACGGACGCGATTGTTGTTGATGATAGAAAGGATATAGCCATCAACAATAATCTGTCGGAACTCCTCCATTAGATCGGATGCTAATGCGGCATGCCCGTGTTTGGGTTGGTGAAAGTATCCGCAGTATGGGTCTAAGCCGACGACATTGGTGAATGCGTAAACATGGTTATGCAAGAGTGTGTAGCCGAGTGAGAGCATTGCGTTGATCGGGTCCGGCGGTGGTCGGAACTGCCGCGTTGTGAAACCCCAATCGTGTAGCAGAAATTGTCGGAACGCCTGATAATGCGCGGCGGCTCCCGTGCCTTCGTATCCGAGTAGCGATTCCAGATTCTTGGCGCGTTCAAGTTTTTCTAAAGTTTGACGCGCACTGTGCATTGCCGATTTCACCTCCGCATTTTGGGTGCGTTGCCGTTGCGAAAACCGGATGGCGTTCGTTATTTTGCCTCGGACGAAGCATTTCGCTAATTCGAGGCACCGTTGCGGATCTGCGGCAACGGCGTATTGATGGCGGCGAATTAGTGTATCCTTGGCGTAAGGTGGTTGGAGTTTCCCTTTGTATTTCCCGTGTGAAGAGAGGAAAGAGACGGGAATGTTTTTGTTAAGTAGGTATCCCATGGTTGGTGTTGTGATGTGTCCATTGCCGAAGATGACAACCTCATCGAGTTGCACAATCGGGATTTCTTGAAGCACGTCTCGTCCTTTTTTTACGATAACTTGGTTGCCAGATTTATGGAGTGCTGCGCCTTGTTGGGTGATGTATAGAATTGCCATTTGTTGTCTCCTTAAGTTGTTTCGCACAGACTAACAGTCTATGCTACATTTCGCTTTTGCTGTGTGCTGCGTTGTTTTAAACGTTTGCCGAGTTGTGCGGCAATGTTTTTCGTCTGTTGGGTTACGTGTTGTCCGGTGCGTGCGACTTGGGTTGTTCCCTTCTTGAGGGTGCCATGTATCTGATCCTTCAAGATTTTTGTTCGGGAGTCCGGGATGGGTTGGTAACACCCATCCGCGTCAAAGATGTGTCCGAGGAATTCAATCCCTGTGTTGAAATCTGTGATTTGCGTCTTTTTGGGATTCAATTCTAATTTGAGCGTCGCGAGTTGTCTCTGGGCATGTTGAAGGGCGTGTCGTGCTCTGCCTTCACTTCGACAGAGGAGGAGCAGATCGTCGGCGTATCGCACCATTCGTAACCTTCTGCACGGATAGCCATGACCTGCGCAACAGCGTGTGGGACTCCGCGATTTGGGCGATAGCCGAAGCTGCAATCAAGGAATTTGGCTTCATAGATCGGTGAGATGAGATCGCAAACGGCGCGTTGAACAATTCGATCTTTGAGTGCCAGCACAGAGAGTTCCCTCGTGCTGCCGTTTGATTTTTTCATCGTGAACTTCTGAACCGGAAGCGGGTAATAACGTTCTTCAGCAATCTCACGCGAGAGTTGGCGGAGATGCTTCGTAAGGTCTGTTTCAAAGTGTTGGATGGTAACGCCATCGCTGCCGGGGCCTCCTTTGTTGGCACGGACTTTTCGCCATGCGGCGTGTAATGTGTCAGGGTGACAGAGTTGTGTCGCGAGTGAATTATTTAGAGTATAATCGAGCATGTAATCTCCTTTTTGTTTGTAGATATGTCGCGTAAAGGGAACAGGCTAACAGCTTATTCTACAAAGAAAACGAGGAATTGCAACGGGTTAATTGGGAAAATGACAAGGTGTTGGTCAAACAATTGTATAGAGTCTGCAACGGGTGAAAAGGAGAGTAAAAAATTTTATGAACTTGATTTATGCGGGGAAGTGAGGTATAATGTAGTCGTGTGAACGCAATCTTTAAATACTCAGAATGGAGACCGAAAAACTGTGAACTATCGCGATATTTTAGAAAACATTAGACTCGCCTTCCCACAACCTACATCTGACCCGATACATGATTCGTATTTCGTGCATTCCATCATGCGTGCGCTGGATCAAGTGGACGCGCTCAAAACGCATCTGCCGATGCTTGGGAGTCTCGTCTCTGGGGACTTTGAAAAAGCACGCCAGACAGCGTTACCGGACGCTATGTCCTCCGTTGAAGATGTCACGGCTGAACTTATCGGTTATCTTCGAGGGATGACCATCTTCGGGCATCCTCGGACCCAACAGAACGTTATCCCGCCGACGACAATTCCGAGTGTGATTGGTGTCCTGATCGCTTCGTTATACAACCCGAATATCAGTTGGGATGAGTATAGTCGCCTTGTGGCGTTGGCTGAAGTTGAAGTCGTCGCGATGACCTCAACAATGATCGGATATGACGCGGAACAGGCAAGTGGCGTTTTTACCTTTGGTGGTACTGGAACGACACTCTACGGGGTGAAACTCGGTTTAGAAAAGGCGTGCCCGGGGACGATGCAAAACGGGACACCTGAAAATGCAGTTGTCTTTGTGTCAGACGCGGGACACTATTGTGCAACGAACATTGTCGGTTGGCTCGGCATGGGAACGAACAATCTGGTTACGATTCCCACAACTTACGAAAACGAGATTGATCTCGCGCAATTGGAAGCAGCCGCTCGGGATGCACTCACAAACGGCAAAAAGATTGCTGCAATCATTGCAACATTAGGGACCACGGATGCGTTTGGATTGGACGATCTCAAAAGTATTGTGGCGTTACGCGATACACTCGTTGATGAATTTGAACTCGACTACCGACCGCACGTTCATGCCGACGCGGTGATCGGATGGGCATGGTCGGTCTTTAACGACTATGACCTTGAGGGCAATCCGTTAGGATTTCGCCCGCGTACCGTTCGAGCTTTGGCAGGTGCGTGCCGACGGATACGGCATTTATCCTTAGCAGATTCTGTCGGTATCGACTTTCATAAGACAGGTTTTACGCCTTATATCTCCAGTCTCGTCCTTGTTAAAGACCGAGAGGACCTCAATTTAGTGAAGCGTCATCCAGAACAGATGCCGTATCTCTACCATTTCGGGGAACATCGCCCCGGTATGTATACACTTGAGACATCAAGAGCTGGAACGGGTCCCCTTGCAGCCCTTGCGAATCTCCGATTATTCGGAGAACAAGGCTTACGAGTCATCATCGGGCACATCGTTGAAATGACACAACTCCTACGGGAACATCTCGAAGGGCACGAAAGCACCACTGTACTGAACCGAGACAACTTTGGAACTGTTACCCTTTTCCGTGTTTATCCAGAAGGTGTGGACACCTTCTCAATCAAGCGGCAGGAATTTGAAGATGCTGCCTATCGCGAGAGTTTACTTGTGCATAACGAATACAACCGCAAAATCTTTGACTACGTGCATTCGGAGGCGATGGAGGGTAGGGGTGTCGTTATCTCCACAACGGAATGCTACCGGCAGACAACGTACGGAGAACCGATTGTCGCACTGAAATCGTATATCCTATCCCCGTTTGTGGATGAAACGGATGTAGAGAGCGTTGTTGCTAAGGTGTTAGAAGCGCGTGCCCAGGTCGCGGGAAAATAGCAGTTGTGCTATAGGGTTTCAGTCCGAGTGCGGTTGGAAATCGCACCTACCGGGCCTTGGTGTCCAAAAGGTGATTCGAGCATTTCGAGGAGCGTCGGTTTGCGGCGGTATCGGTCCCGGAGTACTTCCAGATAGGCCTTCCACTGACTGTCTTGGTCGAGGTGCCGATAGAGTCTATGTGCTTCGGTCAGGTAGTACTGAACTGTTTTATAATCCGTGCGTTTCGGTGAAGTCAGCACCTGTTCAATCAGTCCTTGATAGAGCATGATAGCGGTTTCCGGGCGGTGTCCTTCTACTAACGTGAGCATTTGCGCAGTGAAATTCGGAATGCGGTTCGTAAGTGGATTTTTTAGGATATGCCAGTATTCCTCAATCGTTAGTGGGAATTCTTCGAGTGCCTCCCACACCGTATCCTCATCCTGACATTCCAGAAGAAGATTAATAAAAGCAGCGGCAGCTTCTTCGCGTCGAGCGAGTCGGAAGGACGCTGCGATCTGTTCACTGTTAAGGTAGAGGTCCAGTAAGAGTTGAACGTGTGTCTGCCGATCGCGACTTTCATCGAGCCGTTGTTCAATTGCCGTTTGGAGTTCGGTTGTGTCTTGTGCAGCACCGAGCTGCTTGAGAAGGTCGATGAGATGCGGTGTGAAAGCGACTTCTGCCTCGAAGCTGAGTGCCAATAGCGGTCGGCGGTATTCATGAAGTGTCGTCGGTTCCTGTAACGCGTCGGCGATCTGACCGAACTGCGTCGTGCATCTACCGACAAATCGTGGCAATTCAGCACTTTGAAGTGTGTCTTCGTAACGGAGTATAGATTGGTGTATCAAGGCATAGAGAATTGACAAGGCGAATTCCGTCGCACCTGCTTGTGCCAGCGATTCAGCGTGTCGGACAAGTTCTGTTAGCTGCGCTATGACCTCCTGGAGTTGATGCTGTTCGAGAAATCCATCCCCGAAAAGGCGGTCAATCTGTTCGCGGTAGACTGTAGTTGTCGCAGATGCGATGACAGCGGATGCGGATGCTGTCGGCGTGTCTCGGCATTCGGACTCCGCTACGTCGTCTGCATAGCCTTTCACGATGGGAACGAATGACGGTTCGCGTTTGAGGAGTTCGGAGATAATGTGCAAAAGGGTGGCTCTCGGTTTCTCAGCAATCGCGGTCAGTACCGGTTCTACGGACTGGATCTCCTCCGGTTCATGAACGTAGGTGAGTAGCAGTGCAACGGTGTGTTTACAGTCGCCTCCCCAATCGTACGGACAGGAGCACGCCGTATCAGCGATCCCTGTGGGTGTTAACTCGACAGAGACGTTATATGGTTCGTATTCTGACCCGTGGCAATTTGCCGAGAGCGTCCAGCCGTGAAACATCGGGTTTTCGATGGCTTCATTGTAGAAATAGTCCTCACCGCGCGAAAAGACCTGCTTTGTGCATCGGTCTTTAATCTGGTCTTCGGTCAGGTCAGGATATTGCATATCAAACCACAATTGTTTCGGGCGTTACGGTTACGTCTCCGACAGCGGGCACCTCAATCCGTTCGACACAGGCACTGCACAAAGCGTAGTACCGAACGGCATCCTCGTCGGAATTGATGACGCTGTTAATGGCTTGTTTCATCTGCTCGAATTGGGATCGGGTGAGATGCGCTTCAAAGACGCTATACTGGACGCGGCTCCCGAACCCTTTGAGGACTTTCGCGAGCCGGTTGCGTCTCTGGTTGTCTGGGATATCGTAAGAGATGACATAGAACACCGAATGGACCTCCCTTGCTTTTTTGGGTTTCGTTTTGTTCAACGCAACCTATAGTTTGTATACCGAACTCAGGTTAGGATACCAACCCTGTCGTTGGCTTGTCAAGAAAAAAATATTTGAAAATAGGTTCGGGATGTAGTATGATGTCCGTTATAATAAAATCTACAATAAATTCTACAGAATACCTGAATCAGGCGGGGTTAATGAAGATTAATTTATTAATTCGGTAATTTCTTTGGCAGTCCGGTTCGGTTGAAAACCGAACCTACCGGCCCTGGGGAAAATATAGAATTACCGAAATATTTTCTTAAACTTCATCAAACCCCGCCTGCAAGGGTGTGTAAGTCCTATGGGTGTGATATGCCTGAATTTATTAGTTCTCCAATATTTTTGATAATTGCCGCGATATTCGCCATATTTCTCATAATAGGGATTATCAAGCACGCGTTCCGCTTTGTCATCTGGGTTGCGATTGTCTTTGTGATTCTCTTAGGTCTGGGGATCGTGAAACAATCCGAGGTACTGCAGTGGTTTGAGAATCTCCGTGAAATGGTTGGATAGGTGTCGGTGCTACGATTTATCGTAATTGATGCGATACTGCCCAAATCCAAATGCAGTGTGGTGTCCGATGTGCAAATACTCGCCGAGATAGATGAACGGCAGGAACGGTTCTAACACACCCTTATAGCGCGCCTTACCCATAAATCCACCCATCGGCACGGATTTCTCCGTGCGGTAGGAGTACCGGTCTTTTCTGAGCCAATTGAGATATAGGTGATGTGTAACAGAACCGGCAGCTTTGATTATCGCAGGTGCATCTACATCCAAATCTTCACCACAATGGAAATAACTCAGGAACCGGATACGGCGGAGCAGATTTCGGATGAGGTGTTCAAATGTCAACTGACCCGTCCATTTTCCATCAACTTTGATACTGGTGGGTGTGATAAATTCCAGTTCAATCGCATCGGTGGTGTGCGGTGCGGCTTGCATCACATCGTCAAGTCGGAGGATCAATCCGTCGTCTGTGAGCATCTCGGTTTCTGCGGTGTAAATCGTCTGGGGCTGATGGCTGCTATTCACGGGTAAACTTTCGACTTTATTGAGTTGGCACTGCCCGCGTTTGTCTCGGAGTCCGATGCGTCGTTTGCCTATCTCCAGAAAGGTCAGAACAATCCACGGTAACAGGTTGATTGCCTCACCGATAAGTGTTATATTACAAGCAAAGGTATCTCCCGGTGCATAGTCCAATTGTCTGGTGCGTGGCGGTTCGAGGACAAAAGGGTGTGGTGCATACGGTTGACCGCGTAGCATCGGGCTATCGTCTGGTACTGGTGTTTCAAAGCTTATGGAGTAGACGCACCGTTCTGGGAACTGACACTGTTTTTCACACTGCTGTTCACTACCGATACAAGCGATATAGCGCAGGATGTATCCGAACCTCCCACGGAAGACGTTGCCTTTGTGTTGTGGCATCCGCAGCGGTTCTTGAACAGTATAGGTGAATCGATAGCGTGCGAATCGAAAGTTTTGGAGCATGGTGTGTTTACGACCAACCAAAGGCAGTGCGTATGTATTGATGAAATGTTTGCTGGAGGCGATACCACGTATCTTTTCCCCAGATTTCTAAAGACAGACTTGAATGCCCTGTTTCTTCTTTCAATTCGGCTTGGATAAGCTGCTGTGCCTCTTGTGAAGCCCCACACAACACGATGGCACGCGCCTCAACACCGCCGAGTTGCCGCATTCGTAAAATAGCCTCCATCCCTTTTTGCTTGACCCGGGCATGTTCATAAGCAAGGGTACACGAAACAACAACTATTTGGTAACCCAGTACTGCAACCACGTCAAGTTCAAAAGGCTTCACACTTGCGTCTGATACATTGGCTCGCCGGACATACACCTTGTGGAAAAGTCTATAGTTGCTCCGATCCGAGCATTGCCGAGAGATGTCTGCCAAGGTATCCTGAAAGGCGGCATACGCCCCGTACTCAAGCAGTTCAGGTGTAAAACGCCTACCACTATTGAATGCTGCACGCCCTTTCGCCAATTGTTCTTCGCTGAGAATTTTGGGAGCAGAACAATTTCTCGTTTGATTGTTACCCAATTCATCCCAGTACTCATAAAGAAATGGACCGAGCTCAAAGCCGTTGAGTTCAGCAATGCGCTGCAGCCAAGGCTCGACTCCCTTGCGAGTATCTGAGACTAAGATATTTCCATTCCGGTCTATGAGGGTCGCGCCTGCATCGGCACGTGGATCGAGATAGGAGGTCTCTATATCCACATTTTGCGATGGAAGAGAAACCTTAATATTTTCTGCCGCAGCGACGGTTTCAACGCACATCACCTTCGTCCCACCGGTATAATGCACGTGAATGCGAGTGGTATTGTCTGGTAAATTATGTATGAGGTTCTGGGTTATGTCATTGCGTACAGTAGCTGGATTTCCCGATACTGTTTCGACCGTATCAATAGCGGATACGTCGCGACTATATTTCAGCAGTCGGTCCCGTTCGGGTTTTGTTTCTTTCGTATGCACAAATCGTACATGGATTGGGGGTGGCAGGTTATCTTTCAAATGATGTAGTGCCACCCAAATAGGTAGTGGATTGGTGCCAACTGTTAGCATGAGGAGTGTTCCCATGAGGGCAGTTTCCTCCGTTTTCCTACAGATTTTACCGGTTGCTGAAAATGTTGTGCGTGTGTCGTGATATTTTCAGAGGCTTTTGGACGATATAGGTGGAGCGGTAGCGTGCGAATCTGAAGTTTTGGAGCATGGTGTTATGTTGATTGTTGGCTGTTGGATAGAGATAGCGAAACCCAACCTACAAGACTCTAATTCGGCAATAAGCAATCAAAAATTTTCTTTAGTCCTTCATTCAACTGTCCTTCGTCCTTGAGCATTTTTTTTACTGCTGCAAGAGTAGGTGGAGTCCCGTGTGCCAAGGTGTTACGGATTTCCTTAAGATATTCACATGCTTCGCGATTGTCACCAGGCATTTGTCCATTTCTTAACGGCCACCTCTGAACTGCCTCGTGTACGTGTCGATCTTCACGATTTTGGTAGTCGTTTGGATCAAGTCCCTTTTTCTCACATTCCTGTGTGACAAGTGATTCCCAACCGAATAGTGCTGCGCGGACATAGTCACGTCGTTGCAAATAACGACGAGCTAATTCAGCCTGTTGTTTTGAAAGTTTATCAAGATCAACCCACGTCAAACGTTCAACTAATCTTTGCTGAAATAGACCTGATGCTCCTGGAAGTTTAGATTCAAGGACAGTTCTGAATTCGCAAATTTCTTTGGCGGCATCGGTCAGATTGAGATTTCGTTCATAAAAAGCAGCATTTTCAAGATGTCGTGCCATGTTTGCATCTACACCATCTTTAGTGAGCAGTGATCCAAATACCCTATAATTTCCAGTAGCATCAAAGCGGTTAAGAGCGTCTACCCATTGTCGGACACGGTCAAGTCCATCTAACTTAAGCACAGGCGTGATGTTATTCTGAGTCATGTCAAGCGCACCGTACCATAGATTATTGACGTTGAGATCTCGAACATGGGCAAGCATGAACGTCGAAAGAAAGCCGATCATCCCAAAATGTCGAAACCCATGTGTCAAATCAAAATCGACTGCCCCTTCAGGAATATTATCAGCAATAACACTTAATATCTCGTACTGTTGACTCTCATCTTTCCCAAATGGAATCAAGCATGGAACAACTTCGTGTCCGACAGTTTTTTCAATCAAAGCCACAACTTTTTGCAATTGCTCCTCGGTAACCCTCCCTTTGGGTTCAGCATCCATTAATTCAATTCGTGCCTCTTCTTCTTCACCCTCCGCTGCGTGATTTTCCACCAATACCCCCCATTGACTGCTGTTAGTGCCTAAAATAACGATACGTTCCGCTTTGATGTAGTCTGCCAATGCAGGTCCAAAGAATGCAGTCGTTTTTTGTGTACCATTTGGAAATTCATAAGTTGTTTTCCGGTACCCAGTTTCCTTATTTTCTCTGCCTCTGCCGAGAAATGTCACCAATGTTTTCATCGTATATCCCCTTAATCCAAGGGTTTCCAATCGCACCGAAAAAACTCAAATTCATCAACTGAAAGTTGAAGAATTTCCTTACCAGCAGGATTTACCACTCGTTGACGCAACTTCACAATTAGCATGGTGTCCCCGGGGGTCAAGTTTGCCTGTTCACGCGACACCTCAACCGCAATGCCTGTTATCTGTTCTATCAGTTGTGCAGTTTCGGGATAGCCGATGTAACTTCTGAGATTATCCAATGCAGCGGCATCCTGGAGTTTTTTTGTAAATGTTGTTTCAGTAATCTGTTTTAGTGTATACACACCCTCATCGGGCATGACTGCGGAATTAAGTAAAAGAACCATAAATCCCCAAATTGGTAATATTTTGATCTAATTGGCAGGTAAAACTTTGGTTACTTGACCTTCATTATTGACACCTTGCACTCTCACTTTGATCTGATCCCCAACTTGCTTGGGATAGTATGGATGTTCAAAGATAAGAATTTCTTTGTTATCGGTATCCAATTGAACCGTTACCTTAATCCATTCCTTTTTCTGTATTGTTGCATTGACTCTATCATGGACTTCGATTTTCGGCTTCTCTGGTTCTTTTGGGAGTTGAGGCGTTTGCGCGGGACGTGGTTTTGGTGTTTGCTGTGGTGCTTGGGGACGACGTTGTTCCTCGACGGCACGTTCGGGCTCGACGCGATAGTAACGCATCAATCGCAGACTCCAACCGAGGATAGTCAGGATTTCACTCGTATCGCTGACATCATGGAGGTGTGTTTCACAAGCTTCTTGGATATTCCGATAAAACCGCTGCGTCTGACGGCTTCGGATGAGGGCGTTTCGCGTATTTGCCAACCGCTGAATGAGAGACATAAGCCGATTTTTCGCGTCGCTTTCACCTTTGTAGCGTCTCATAAAAGCAACCACTTTGCCGAGCTCATTTGGATCGGTGCCCCAGTCAACTAAGTCAAAGGCGATATCGTGAGCGATTATCCACTGTTTTTTATCCATAGGATACCTCCATTAGTAAAACCCGGAGGGGCAGTTGTGATCATTGGGATAGCGAAGAATTTCAGCAAGTTCTGTCAATAAATTCTGCTTAATGAGCGAATCTGTTGCCTGATTGGTGCATTCGCGCTTCCATGTTTCCAATTGCTCACCGGTCTTCGCCGATTCCGACTGAACATTCCAATCCAGGTATCGGTCACGAGTCTGTTCTTCAACTTGGATTTCCTCAATATGGAAGTCAATTGAACCGAAGCAAACCGGCTTCGCGCCACCGATTTTAAGCTTAAACGGGTGTTCGTAATGATGCCCGAACGCTGTGAGAAGTAAACCCCATTCTGCTTGGGTCAGATTATCGACCTGTGCGACGAATCGGAATTTAGAGCCGACCTCACATGCTTCGACAGGGGTATCACCGGAAGCAACTTGACCGTGCATGTAGAACTTGCGTCCCGGAATACTTTGTATACCGCGTTGATAACGTCCAGGAGCGAAAAGTTCCGGAACAGATTTGGTAACAATTTGTCCTTCGGTTTGCGGCGCGTCCTGTATCGCAATGTTCGCTTGAAATCCCATTGCCCCGAACATTCGGCACGCGACACACAAGCGTCCTTTTTGCCGACATTCCGCAAAGTCTCTCGGGACTGCTCGGCGAATGCGATTGGAGACTTTGCAGACGCAACTCTCCGAAATCGCCTCAGCGACGCTCCGAATTGCGCCTTTGAGTGAACTACCCGGAATCACGACATTACCCTTTGTCCGCACCGCCGTTTTGATGAGCTCAACATCCCGACCGAGGTCTATAACGCCGCTACCGATATGGATTGGTGATAGTGCTTCAATCGTTCCGTGAATCTGTCCTGTAAAGTGTGCCGTGTGATAGCGTTCATGTCCGGTTGGCGGTTTTCTATTGACGCGTCTGGGAAGCGGTACGAATGCAAACGGTTTTTGTGCGGGTTGCTGGTGCTGTCTGTTGCCTTGTCCGCTACGTTGGTATTGTCCCATATTGACATCCCCCTATTTAATGAATTCAGTGTAACGTGTGAACCGGATCGTCTGTGAACGCAGGTCCTTGTATTGAATCACTCGGACTTGTGGAAACTCACACCATTCTATGGGATAGTCAAGTTTTCGAGGGATCCGCGTGTCTCGCCACGGTTCGGTATCACCACCACCGAGCAGAAAGACGTTCTGCGGCGCGCTTGCTTCCCATTTACCACCGAGTGCGGTGAAGGTTTCCGGTAAATCGCCTTCTTCATCTCTTTCGGAGAGCCAAAGCAATGAATAGCCATCCGTAGTATCTTCCCAGCGGATCTCTCCGCTTTTTCCAAACAATCTGCCGTGTGTATACGCTTCAATTTTCGCTATATCTGGAGTCCCATCTTTCCAATTGGTAATACAGTCGGAACGTTGGAGCCGGTAATACGATGGATCCCCGACGAGTTGTCGGTTTTTCAATTGGGCTGTAAGTGCTGATACGTCAGCTACTTTGGTGGTTGCGACAATCGGTGTTCCCATTCGTCTATTCTCCTCGGAAAGCCTGCTGCCATGAATTCACGCAACCGCTCCAGAGGGCAGTGATATCATCTGATGTTTCAAAATTCAGTGTCGCGCCTAAGCCGTATTCACCTTCGTGTATAGGAACATCGGCATTGACGACATCTGATTCAGGGAATCCGTAAGCCTGTCGGTTATCAGCATTCACAAGTTCGCCAGCACCGGCAACAAAATTGTTGTTGGTAAGTTTCTTAGATAGCTGCCCTAAGAGTTCTATCTGATTGTCTTCAACAACCGCTGTCGGGTAATGAATCGCTACGTGCTTGAATTCCATGTTCACCTGTCCCAGTCCACGGGATTTCGCGAAACCGATACTGACGCGCTGTTCGTCGAAATCACGGATAGCGAGTGCGATGAGTGCGAGCTGCGCAGTTGTAAAGTTTTTCAGGGAGATTGTCGTCGTAAATTCGCCTACCGTGAGTACCTCAAAGTTAAACGGACCAACAGCGACCGAGCCGTAGACTCGGTCAATCGCAACGCCATTCCGTTCCTCTCTTTTGACTTCCTCTAAATCCACAGGATAGGCATCGGCAATCCGGAGATGCGACCCCATTTCAAGGCTGCCGAAAATTTGGCAGATTGTGCATGAATCTTTGTATATCGCGGCTGTATTTTCCTTATGTCGTTTTCCCAACTCTTGACAAGGCGATTTTCTATCTAACGGATCGCAGGCCCAAACATTCCCATCATTGGACTTTTCACCACCGAGTGTCCGCACAATGCGCTCGCAGTGTGCTCGGATCGCGCCTTTGAGCGAGGAGCCTGGCAGATAAACACTCCGTCCGCCTGCATGGTAGGTTTCAACGAACTCCATATCCGGCTTGGTCGGGTCTGCCCCTTGGTCGCTCGCCTTGATGAGCAGGGGGCCAACGGGAGAGATGGCTAATTTAATAATTGCTTGGTTGACAGTCTTTTTGTGCATTAACTTGCTCCCAATTGCTGTTTGATTTTGGCTTGGAATGCATCTACCCAGAGTTGCCAGTCGGCATCTTCGCCTTCATAGTCATCATCGGTCAGGTATTGGACGATGTGATGTTTATCAATGTAGGATGGGGGGTTGAGCGACAACTCAATTGCCCCTAACCCGCGGCTACTCCCGCCTCCGATGGTCAATTCACCTTTCTCAAAAGCAGAGAGACCGAGATAAAGCATGCCGAGTTGCCATTCCGCTGCGTTATCAACGATAGCATGAAAATCGAACAAAACTCCTGCTGGCACGACTTCAAAATCGTAGAGTTTACCATCCGAGGCTGTTTCTGTGTCCCGATCAATTGCCACACCGTCCCGTTGCTGATATTGATCGAACCAGAGTTTCTGTTGCACATGCAAATCACGGATTTGCAACTTAGAAGCATACCACAACGATCCAAAGAGTTGGCAGACCCAACAAGTATCCCTCAGAATTTTTTCGCTAAATTCTTGGTCTGTCCATTTGTGTCGTTCCCGAGGATTTCTAAGTTCTGCCTCTCGTGATTCTCGCAAACTTTGCATATCACTTCGGTTGATACACTGCCCGTCCTCATCAACAGGGTTACAAACGATATGCTTGTCGTCTTTAAAGCTCCGCATTACACTTTCAATGTAAGACCGGAGAACGCCTTTGAAACTTGATCCAGGGATGTAAGGGCGGTTTGCTGCATCCCGCACGACAGGAAGATCGGAACTGATAGGTGATGTGGAACGCCCCGCACCGATGCGAATTGCAGTTAACGTTTCAACCTCGCCCTCCAAAATGAGCCGGGATTGGAATTTATCGAACATTAGTTGTTACCCCTTTCATTTGCCAGAAAAACTTGATACCGAGCAAGGTTGCCCAAGTAAAGTTGCATGAGCCGGCGGTGTACCTGTTGAATCCAATCTTTACCTATATCTGTATCTGTATCTTCACCGATTGATTGAACAATGCCCTCAGCATCTTTACCTAATGCCTCGATCTCTTTAACTAAGGCAACAGCGAAACTTATGTTTCCATCTGCAGTGTCGCTCCACATCCGATTCGCGCCGCTCCGGCCGAGTTGATAACGGATATAGTTCTTGGTGACTTCAATACCACTTCCAGGGTCTGTTGCAACGTTTAAGACATTCCGAAACGGTGAACGTTCGTTGCGAAGATTGTAACTTTTCGCTAATTTCTGCATCTTTGGAATAAGTTCTTCCATCTGCAAACTGATTTTCCGCTCAATCATCAGATTTTTCTGTTTTTCAGTGGTAACTTGTTCTGTTTGACTCATTCTGGATCCTCCTTAGTTTTTAGCTAAATGCTATTGATTTAACCCATTCTTATGTTTGAAGATGGAACGGATCACAAATCAAAATCTGACCGAATCCTTCTTCACGGCGGCTGCCAATTCCGTTTTTCTCAAGCGTATTCAAAGCAGGCATCCATGTTTCAATATTTGGCGTTCGAAATACAAACACACTGCTGACACACGTGACAAGGTCTATCTCTTTCGGTAAACCCCACTTCACATTCCAGCCGCTAACATAATCGTAACTTGCGAAACTTCGGATGAGTTCCACATCTACATGACAACCCGCCATCTCCTGCAGCATCTCTGCAGTCAGGGTCATGCTTCTTTGCCAGTTCTCCGTCAGAATCGCATCCGATTGTAAAGCGATACTGAAGTAAGTGCCTTCGTAGGCATCTTTCTCAACATTCGGTAGGCTGCAATAAATGTCCGACACCGCTTGCAGGTAGTCGTTGAAATTACTAATCCGTTTTGTGAGTGTATCTGTGTTGTCGCGGTTTTCTACTTTTATACGAACCTGTCCGAGTCCACGTGAGGTTCCACCACCGAGTCGTTGAATATCGTTTTGTAAAGTATCCGCTACCTTATTCACAAGACTTGAAGGCACCCGTGCTGACCCGTAGAAAATTATATTTTTACCATTCACTGTTAATGGATCAATAGCACTCAGGCTATACAGCAGTTCGTCAGCAGACACTCTGCGTTTCCGATTAATAGCAACGCGCGTGAGCAATCGTGTGTTAACCTTCTTTTCCTCGTACCCGCCATTGGATTTTGTATAAAACCCACTTTGTGATTCAACACGTCCCTTTTCGCAGTAAGGGCAGCTCGGATGATATATCCAATCTGTTTTTTCCGCGATAAGTCGTTCGATAAGCGTGTCAAAGATGCCGTGTGTATCCGTGTTATTGTCATCTGCTTTGATAAAACCGCGAAAATCTTTGCAGCCGACAGCCGTTGCTGGCAATACATGTGTGCCGGGGTAACAGTTGCGGAAGATACCTGCATCCTCACTGAGAAACAACGCATTGAAATCGTCATCTGTCTCATTGCCATCAGCATCCAGCAGCCATGCGTCCGCCACAGCACCCCGCAGTAAACCACCGCGAATGTGCTGAACAGCGTCAATCGCCTTACCCCTCTGTTTGCGCCCTCCCGGAAGCATCGGAGACATTAACGTAACTTTGATTATTAGTTCAGTGAAATTTGCAGATGGGTCTGGTGTAATTGATACACTTTGTTGTGTTTCAGGTGTCAGTTCTTTTTGCGTTAGTTTTAACCAACCAAGTCCGTGTGTTTTTCCGCTCCCTATCGCATGGATGTATTTAAGTCCGGCTTGCAATAGTTCAATTTGGTTGTCAGTGACTTCACCGCCAATTGTTACGTTCCCAGCAAACTCAATCCCGGCGTTGGGTAGGCTGGTTTCGGTAAAAAAAAGACGTTGGTCTTCTGCAACTCGGCGTTCCCGATTGATCGTAACACTGTTACGAATTTCGGTTGATTTTGCCGGCAAATCTGTGTCCGCATTCAGATCGGTAATAAATATTCTTGAAACCAATGTAGGAGAACCAAACATCTGACAGATGATACAGTGGTTCACTTCGCACATATTTTCGGCGCGCGGACTTTCACACACAAAGTCCCCTCGCCCCTTAGCAATCGCTTCGCAGGCATGCCGCCAAATACCCTTGAGCGTTGAGGCGGGGATATAAAGTTTGCCATCACTGGTTTTGACCGTTGCTCTGTCAATACCGGTATCGCTGGAACCGCTATCACCTATACAAATCGCAGTATCAACCCTCGCTGTGATTTTCCACTGTTTTTTCCCCACTATGAATCCTCCTCATTCTGCTCGTCAGGTTTGGGTATAAAGTCGTAAGCCTCAATGATATCTAACAGCAGTGTCTCGTATCGTTTTTCATCGTTTTCCTGATGCATCGCATACCAAGGTCCTTGACCGTCTACGACATCTGTTGCTCCTTGCCAGTTCTGTTCAATCTCCTGCCGTAGTAATGCACTGGGTTTATCGTCCATGCGACTTCGGAAGTAGAGATATTCAAGCGTAGATGTGTGCCTACCGTGAGGAAGTGACTGCCGCAGTTGATAGAGTTGTGAACGCGGGAAACCACCTTTTTTAAAAGCTTGAACGCTCTTGATGAACCCATCAAGTTCAGGCAAAGTGAAGGGACGCATCGTTAGCACATTGTTTTTATCTGTTTTGTAAAACTTTTTGCGGAAATCACCAAGTTCACTTGAAATCATTGAGAGTGATTTAAGGGAAATGAAATCAACTGTCCCCCCAGAATAACCAACCTCCGTTTTCAGTTTTTTTGCTCTGCTTTTCGCTGACTTGAGCAATTTACCTGCCAGGTCTTCCATGAATGCAATCGGTGTATGCTCATTTGCAATAACAAAACCAAGAGACATGCTAAATTGTGGTAATTTGCTATTTGCCGTGCTTTTCCACTGGGGGCTTTGGTAACGTTGTGCTTTTTCAGGACTTTCGGCTTTTCCGTACACGGATTGACTCATAAACGCCTTATCAAAGTTGACACCGATTTCGTGAGCGATTTCGAGTGCCTTATCGCCCGGGACAATTAGAATGAGATCATCGCCACCAATACTGATGATTTCAAATGGTAAAATACCTTTTTCGGTGGGTTTGGCATGTTTAGAAAGCGCGTCAAATGCCGCCTGCTGCATTGCGATAAAAACTCGCTCTGAAAACTGCCGATATTGCGCGGGTGTTTTTATATCTTCCAAATACCCTCCCATATTGTTGCCATCGGCATAGATGAATGCGATAAACCCCCCGCTTGCATTGCCAATATCTTCCAAGTCTTGAGGACCATCAACACTCTCTAAATCGGGGTCTGATGGGTGATATTTTTCTCCTTTTCCAGTAGCCAACAAATAGTCTTTGAATAGTGATCCCCAATCTTTGAGATCCCATTTACCTTGTTCGTTACGGGTCGCCGGTTCCCATCCAGAAAATTTACCCAAATAGTGATCAATACCGCGTTGTTCCTTTGGTATATTGGTCTCCTTTTTGGTAATTCGTCCAACAACATATTTGCGCGTGCAAGCCTCGCAAAGCTGTTTTGGTTCGTTAATGATGATAGGTCGTCGCTCGCAACTTTCGCAGCGTACCTGATATGGCCCGACTTCAACATGTGTCGGAAAATTGCGCTGCGTCATTCGGTCTGATGTTGGATTTCCTTCACGGCGGTGCATCTGTGCTTGCGCTAACTTTGTTGTGAGTTCACCGAAACATTTCCTTTTAATAAAATCGTTGTCATCCGTACCACTATAGAGGCTTACCATCAGTTCTTCTGAATCTACACACGCTTCATGAAAGTCTTCAATCCAAAAATTCGTAGGGTTGAGTCCATACTGCAGTGCCAGTAGATCGAATGTATCACCTGCTGCCACGCTGTTTGCGACAAGTGTTTCCTTTGTGTAAATCCTCTCAATTTCGTCAGCGATTTGGTGAACTACAGAAGTAGGGGTAAACGCCAACGTGCTGCCGCCTGCTGCGTAGATGATGCATTCTGGCGCAGATAGCGTGTGCCCTGTCCGTTTGCAGAAACCTTTTCGGATACGTTCGTATCGCTGCTTGTCTTGGATTTCACGTCCGAAAAGTGCAGGAACATCTTCAAGATTGATACGGTCAAGCAAGGCACTTGCGCCGCGAATCTCAGGCAGCTTCGCCGATTCCAGAAAGTAGCCTTTAATCTTCGTCGCGCCGCCTAACACAAGTCCAATCTGTTTGTTTTGATTGAGGGAATGCGTATTGAATTCGGATGCATCATTGATTTTTGTGCGCTCAGAAGCAGCCGCTTTTGCCATGAATACAATCTGCTCAAGTTCAGTTCCGTCCGGTTTGGGTTCAATGGGAGGGTCTTCGTCCCATAGGGCATCGTAAACGTCTTCAAGTCCATCATCTTTCCATGTTGCTGTTAGGGCGGAGAGGCGGAGTTTATCCAAAGTTTCAATATCAGGGTGGGGGTCAATGTCATAACCTAGGCAGTAGGCAATTGCTGATGCTGTTAGGGCATGATCGGCAACTGTTGCACCTTGTAGTGATTTGCACGGCAACCACCGGAATGATCGGAACGACAGTTCATCGTTTGGTTCAACCTTTCCTCGCCATAATACATCAAGTTGTGGAAGAAGCAATTTAATTATGCAAGAGACACGGCGCGCGATATTTTGTTCACCCCAACTATGAACATGTTCCACGGTTTTTTTAATTACAGTGTTCCAATCCTCCTTTGTGATGCCAAATTCATCATCAAGAATCAGGTCTGACCACCGGGAACGTACTTGATCATCTAATTCTGTGATCTGTTCACTTGTCTTCCAATTTCGTGTCATATACTTTTCCTATTCTGGCTAAATTTTTTGTTATTGTCGCCTGAGTGCAGGTTGCATTTGGGCGTGTACGCCGCAAATCACGCATTTCTTGGATTAGGAAATCTTTGCCACAGACTAACAGTCTATGCTACAGGAAATACGTGTCACAGACTAACAGTCTATGCTACAGGGCCGCATTTCTATTTATTGTGCGTCAACAATTTTGCACACCCTAAGAAAAAAGTCGTCTATTTCGCAGAAAAGTGTTCTGATGTTCATCAGAAAATGCCTTTGGGTTATAGAATCAAACTTCCGTTAAAATTAGCGTTTCCAATGACCAATTACTGCTAATTATATGGAATAAAAAAAAATTGTCAAGTTAAAAATTTGTTTTGTTTGGATTTGGAAATAATAGAAATATTTTTTAGGATACGTTTTATAATTATCGCCAGTTTTGCAGAAAAGTGCTACAATACGCATCAGAAGTTAGTTTTCAGTTGTCAGTTAATTGTTGTCAAACTGGAGGATGGAGGTTCTATATAGATGGCGATTTTAACACGAGATCAGCGTAAGCAGTGGAAGACTGAGGGGTACCTTGTGCTGAAAGGGGTGCTCTCTCCTGACGAGGTGCAGGCACTGTTAGCGACAGTGGATGAAATGGATGCAGCGTTTCGGAAAGGTGAGAATGTTACTGCGGATTCTGTTTTGGATAAACGGAATGTGATGGAGGATTATGGTGTTTTCGTTGATCTGATGGATCATCCTGTGACGTTTCCGATTGTGCGTGAACTGATGGGAGATTTCATTCAGTTGAGTATGTCTCAGGTTATCGTCCGTCCACCGAATCCGAAGGATAAAGGGTATCTGCATACGGACGGCGGACAGGCGATGCGGACGATTCGGGTCAGCAGATCGAGTTCGCCGCTGCAGGTGAAAATCCATTATTTCTTGACGGATCTTGTGTGTCCAGATAGCGGAAACTTTACGGTTGTGCCGGGGAGCCATAATCGGACTTTTCCAGAGATGGGTGTGAAGGACGGTCCCTATATCCCTGAAGCGGTACAACTATGCGTGAAGGCAGGAGATGCTGCGGTTTTTCCGCATGCGCTGTGGCACGGTGTTGTGGGTAATCGTTCGGAACAGTCTCGGAAGACGCTCATTTATTGTTATAGCCACCAGTGTTTTCGACCGTTTGATTACGAAAAAGCAACGCCTGAATTGATGGAACGTTGCACGCCGCGGCAACGGCGATTGATTGGGGATATCGGAGATTGGAAACCGGGTTCGTATTTCTATTCTCCGGGGGATCAGGAGAAGTTAATCAGTGGGGAAGCGGAAGATTAAGAACGGTGGAAGATTGGAAGTCCGGAGGATAGCGGATACAGCTCGCTCCTACAAACCAACGGAGTCGTTAAAGGATCGCGAGCGCAACTCGCTCCTACAGGAAGACTGGGAAAGAGAAATGGAAAGATCGCGAGCGCAACTCGCTCCTACAGGAAGAGAGGGTGGGTCTAATCGACTTCGATGACGACGTACTGCTGTTCGACGGTGACGGGGAAGGTATCGGCGATGTAGGGGCCTTTTTCACGCTCGGTAGTGGCTGCGTCAATGTCCTCGCCGCTTTCGACGTGGACTTCGTATTTCCTGACACGGCGTTGGGCAGGACTCCACCAAGATTGTCCGGTTTTGATGTCGAATTCCCAACTGTGCCACGGGCATCGGAGAATCTCGCCTTTGCGGGTGTAGTGATAGTTTCCCGGTACGGAGGATTCTAAGAAACCGGTGACTATCCCCTTGCAAAGCGGTCCGCCTTGGTGTGGGCAGCTATTACGGATGGCGAAGAATTCGCCGTCAATGTTAAAGATACCGATGGAACGCCCGCCGATTTCGACGATTTTGCGTTCACCGGGGCGTATTTCGTCTGGTGTTGCTACAACGTATTTAGGCATATAGGGTTGTCAGTTGTCAGTTGTCAGTACGATTTTTTCTGCGAAAAAATCTTTCAGTTGTCAGAGAGATAGCTGTCAGCCTTCAGTAATTCACGTTGGGTTGAGCGTAGCGAAACCCAACCTACAGTTAAGTTTGTGAGTTATAAGTACCACTGTGTAAAATCCGGTTCGGTTAGAAAACCGAACCTACCGGGCCTCGGGCCGAGACGATTAAGTCAACTTTTCAAAAGCGTAAAGGTTGCGGGCGTTGTCTGATAGGATTTTCTGGCGTAACTCTGGTTTCAGGAAACTGGGGAGTGCGAGGTCTGGTGCGTCGAAATCCCAGTGTGGGTAATCTGTGGCGAACATGAGTTTGTCGTTCATGTCCATCTGCTCGAGCATCTGCTCGAAATATTCACGTTTCGGTGGTTCTTCCATCGGTTGTGTACTGAGCCAGAAGTGGTCACGGATGTATTCCGAGGGTCTGCGTTTGAGGTCTGGCACTTCACTCCGAAGTTTTTCCCACGTGGCATCGAGTCTCCATATCAGGGGTGGGAGCCACGCGAATCCGCCTTCAATGAGTACGACCTTGAGCGTTGGGAACCGGTCAAACACGCCCTCACAGACATAACTGATGACTTGGGTGTGAAAAGCTTGTGGCATGCCGCCGTGGTCTTCTATGTAATAGGAGGGCCAACCTGCGCCAGTGATGGGTCCCTGATTGCCGCCGAAGTGGATACCGATCGGTAAATCGTGTTCAACGGCTGCTTCGTAGATTTTCCAGTATTTTCGGTTGCCGAGCGGTTCCCGGGTTCGCGCGAGGAGCAAGATCTGAACGAATGCCGGATTTGGACCACATCGATGGACTTCCGCAGCGGCGAGGTCTCCGTTTTCGTACGGAAGGACGATAGAGGCGCGTAGACGGGGTTCAGGTTCCACCCAATCGTTGACTTGCCAATCGTTGACTGCACTTGCGAGTGCAGCACTGTATTCGAGGTTCAGCTGCTCACCGACAGGGATCAATGGATTCAGTACACCGTATTGAATATCCCATGCGTCAAGGAGTTGCTCCTGCATGAATCCCAAATCGGCACCCGGTGAGAGTCCTGAGGGTGGCCATGCGTCGTGCCGTGCAGCGTTTAGGAGTGCCCGGGGATAGTATCCGCCGATTTGACCGCGAAGGCCGAATGTTTTGTGGTGATCCTGCCACCGTTGAGAGAGGTAGGGAGACAATCCACCGGGTGGCACAGAGTTGTGGATATCGCAATCAATAACTGGATATTTTAAACGTTTCGTTGTTGTGTTTTCCATTGCGTTTATCTCCGTTTTACAGCTATCAACTGTCGGCTGTATGAAGAGTAAAAAATTAATTCGGTAATTTCTTAGCGAAGTCCGTTCGGTTACAAACCGAACCTACCGGGGCTGGTCCTAAAACTTTTAAAATAGTTGATAGAAGTTACTTGCGTTCTCATATAAAATCTTTCGTGCAAGCGAATTAGGCAATTTTGAGGGTAATGCCTCATCCGGTGTATTGAACTGCCAGTGCGGGTAATCTGTTGAAAACATCAACATTTCATCGGACTCCAATTGACCGATGATCTGAAGGAGCTGCTCCGGTGTGGGGGGTGCGTCAACCGGTTGCAACGTAAACCGTATATGCTCTTGCATGTACGCCGAGGGTGGACGTTTAACCCACGGTGTATTGTTTCGGAGTCCGCGCCACTCTTTGTCAATCCGCCACATCATTGCGGGGAGCCATGTGAAACCGCTCTCAATGAATACAACCCGTAAATCTGGAAACTGGTTGAAAACGCCTTCTGCAACGAGGCTAATCACTTGCGCTTGGAAGACCTGCGTCATTCCAGCGTATTCCTCTAAAAAGGTCGATGGCCATCCTGTCGGTGAAGGTTGGGTGCCGGGTGCGCCGCCGTAATTGATACCTATAGCGAGATTATGCCGGACTGCTGCCTCATAAATCGGATGGTAGCGTCGGTTCCCGTAAGGGATCCGAGAACGAACCGGCAGTATTGCCTGAACGAACCCTGGGTGCTCACCGACGCGCTCAATTTCCTGTGCGGCGAGTTCTGGGATTTGGCTTGGGATGACAAGCGAAGCGCGAAGTCGAGGTTCTGGATCGAGCCAGTGTTCTATCTGCCAGTCATTTATTGCGTGTGCGATCGCTGCGGCGAGATCGGGGTTATGAATGCTTTGTACACGGTAGCCACAATTGAGGATACCGTATTCGAGATTCCAACCATCGAGTAGCCGCTGTTGGACATGTTCGAGATCCATATCCCATGGAGAGGGTGCGTCAGGGTGTGTCGTTAGGGGTGCGTTGCGGGGGTAATCGTTTGCATCGGCTCCCCTAAATCCGGAGTTTTGACAATAGTCGCACCAGAAATCAGACATGTAAGGGTAGAGTGCCTGCAAGGTTGGGACTTCGTTATGGATATCAGCGTCAATTGCTTTCGCCCCTGCCGCTACAAAATTCGGGGTTTCCCAACTTCCCATCCGCTTCTCCTCGATTCGACAAACGATGGGGCGTACTGGATTTGAACCAGTGACTTCTACCGTGTGAAGGTAGCGCTCGTACCCCTGAGCTAACGCCCCACGTCAAGATATGTATGGGCCCACTAGGACTCGAACCTAGGACCAACCGGTTATGAGCCGGTGGCTCTGACCACTGAGCTATGGGCCCTTAATCGCTATTGGACTCTAAAAATTATACTATATTCTGCATTTAAAATCAAATTTTTATAGCAAACAGGACTTACGCAGATTGAGTGAATATTGGGCATTTAGATGCAAAAAGTGAAAATTTCCATCCTTTAAACCCCCTAAATCCCCCTTATCAGGGGGACTTTAAGATGAAATGCGTAAGTCGTAGCAAATTAGCGGACGAAATCTCGGAGTTTACGGCTTCGTCTGGGGTGCCGTAATTTTCGGAGCGCTTTCGCTTCGATTTGTCGGATCCGTTCGCGGGTTACATTGAAGATATTACCGACTTCTTCAAGCGTTCTGGGGTAACCGTCGCTAATCCCGAAACGGAGAGAGATGACATTCCTTTCTCGGTCGCTCAACTCAGCGAGGACATCTTGAATCTGCTCCTTGAGAATATTCAATTCTGCCTCTTCAACGGGTGTCTGTGAGTCAACGTCCATAACGAAAGCACCGAGCGGATTGTCGTCTTCTTCACCGATCGGTGTATCAAGGGATGCGGTTTCTGGAGCGACTGCGAGAGCCTCCATGACTTTGTTCGTCGAGATATTGAGGTCCTCAGCGATCTGATCAGCAGAGGGTTCACATCCTAATTCCTGTAATAGGGAACGCTGGACACGCCGAATCTTGTTAATGCGTTCGTGCATGTGGACGGGGATACGGATGGTCCGTCCTTGGTCAGCGATTGCCCGTGTAATACCTTGTCGTATCCACCATGTTGCATAAGTGCTAAACTTGTAGCCGCGCTGGTAATCGAACTTGTCAACGGCTCGCATTAACCCGATATTGCCTTCCTGAATGAGGTCAAGGAATTCGAGTCCTGAAGCGCGGTGTTTGTGCCGCTTAGCGATACTGACAACGAGTCGGAGATTCGCTTCAACGATAGCCATTTTTGCGTCTTGCGCTTCCGATTCTCCTTTATCGATCTGCTGTGTGAGTGCCTTGAGTTGCTCGCGCGGGAGACCGATTTCGTTCATCAGCTGCCGGATACTACGCTGCAAACGGACGATAGCGACATAAGCCGTTCTGATTGCGTCGGTTTTAAATTTCCGTTCAGCACCGTCATTCCCGTTAAGCCATTTGTCAGGGATTCTATACTTCCGCTGAAGCTGCTGAATCTCGTCTTCCCAGGTGCTAATCTGAGATTCCGCCTGTTTAACAAGATCAGAGATTTTACTAATCTCTTCGCGATCAATCTTCAACGCCTCAAGCGTTTTAATGAGATTCTTCCGGTTCTTCGAGACCCGCTTCGGCTTTTTCCCGTTTCCGGCAGACGCAGTGAGCCGTTCCATCTCAACGGCTTCAAGCACATTGAGTACCTTCATGACTTGATCTCGTAATTTTTTCTCCTTATTCTGCGTGGAGGTACTCGAGACGTGCATATCAATAATATCGGAAGCCCGTTTTTTAGCAGTGGCGATTTTGTACAACAGTTTCCGAATTTCGGTAATCGCGAGTACAGTGCTGAAGGTCGCTTCATGGACGGTGCGGTGTCCTGCCTCAATCCGTTTCGCGAGTTCAACCTCTTGTGCTTTATCAAGCAGTTGAAATTTCCCCATCTCGCGCATATAGACTTTTACAGAATCGTCGGTGTACCCGCCGTTAGCTGCGGCGATTTCAACGATTTCCTCGTCATATTCAAAATCGTCGTTTACCTCGGTATCAAGGTAATCAAGGGTGGGATGTTCTTTATAATCCATCATCAGCTCCTTCCATCATTAACATTTTCACGGGGTGCGTCCTCAAGGCCGCGATCGCTTAAGGCGCGCCTCTCGTTTGAAAGTTTGACCAACTGCTCAAGGGTTTCTCTTTCGTCTGCGCCTTCGGCGCGTGCGCTTGATCGGACGCGTTGTTCAAGGTCGCTCATGAGAAAAGTGCGCAATTTCTTGAGGCATCCATCTACCCTTGCTTGTAAATTGGGGGGTACTGTCTTCCGTAGCAAGATACCTGAAACGAATGCACTTAAGCCCTCGTCAGAACTATTGTTGATAAGCACTTGGATATCTATAGGTGCGTCCTCTGTATCCGCTTGCCAGAGCAGTTGCGCTATCCGGACGTAACGCGGTTCCGTAAAATCTTGGCAGTCGAATCGAGATTTGACATACGGAATTAACGTCGGATTTTGAAGTAATGCTTCAATAAGTTGATGCTCAATTTGGGCGCGGACAGATAATTTCTGCGGTGCGACCTTGCCTTGCCTTTTACGACGCGGTGCTGAAGTTCCTTCTTTCAGACCTGCGTCTCGCAATTCCTGCCACAGTACACTTTCATCTATTTGGAGTTCCCGGACGGCATATTTGACGTATTCACTCAATTCAACGCGGTTCTCGACGTTGATGAGCGTTTCGGTAAGTTCTGCAACGATTTGCGTTTTCACATCAATCCGATGAATATCCTGACTCTGAATAGCGACTTGAATCTGAAATTCGATGAGGTTTATTGCCTTATCTATAAGTTGTGTGAACGCTTCAACACCGTGTTGTCGTGTAAATGAGTCTGGATCTTCACCTGTTGGTAGCAGTGCGATGCGTACGCGTAGCCCTTCAGCGAGGAGTCGAAGTAGCCCGCGCTGTGCGGCTTGAAAACCGGAGGCATCTCCGTCATAGACGATAACGACTTCTGGGACAAACCGTTTTATGAGGCGTGCGTGATTTTCGCTCAGAGATGTTCCAGACGATGCGACAACGTTCCCGATTCCAGACTGACAAAGCATTATAACATCCATGTAACCTTCTACAAGGAGCAGGCGCTGCTCTTTATGGATAGATTGGCGCGCTTTATCGAGATTGTAAAGGATATTGCTTTTATCGTAGAGAACCGTTGCTGGCGAATTTAAGTACTTCGGTTGATGCTCCTCAGAGAGCGAACGTCCGCCGAACCCGACCGGTACACCGCGCTCGTTCTGGATCGGAAAGAGTACTCTGTTCCAAAACCGATCTTGCGGTCCATGGTCCTCATCCTTAATGAGACCGGCATCAACGAGCTGCTGGATCGTAAAACCTTTGTCTGTCGCAGTCTTCACAAGGTCTCGGCGTGCGGATTTCGCGAATCCGAGCTGGAATGATCGGACGCTTGATGCTTGGACACCACGGTTATGGAGATACCGTTTCGCGGGGACACCTGCCGGGTCATTGAGAAGTTGATGGTGATAATACTCCACAGCGAAACGGTTGAGGTCTTCCAATGTTGTATAGCGTTTACGCTCGGCAATTGCTCGGGGGTCCTGATTCGGGAGTTCTATATTCAATCGATCTGCTAACCACTCGACCGTTTCTATAAATGATTTACCTTGATGCTTTTCGATGAAGGAGATGACATTACCACCCGTTTGGCATCCGAAACAGTAGAAAATCTGTTTCTGGACTGAGACAGAGAACGACGGCGTTTTCTCCGTGTGAAACGGACAGAGCGCTTTAAAATCGCGTCCGGCAGCGCGCAGCGAGACCCCGCATTCGGAGATCACTTCAGCGATATCGCTTCGACGCAAGATTTCGTCAATCGTTTCACGTGGAACGTAGTTCCTTGTAGAAGCACGGTTCACGGTGGGTCCACTCCTTACAATTGTGTTATTCTTTGAAGGTGGCGACGGTTACGCCTTCACCGCCTTCGTCAAAGGGTGCATATTGATAGTTAGCTATATAAGGATATTCTTGCAACGCTTCACGTACGATTTGACGCAATACGCCAGTGCCTCTGCCGTGCAGGATACGAACCGACGGTAGCCCTGCAAGGACAGCGTTATCAAGGTACTTCCTTACTTCGTCTGCTGCCTCCGCTGCCCGCATTCCATGTATGTCGAGTTCACCGGAAACGGTATTGGCTTTACTATACTGAATATCAAGCACAGAAGTCGAGAGGTTCGCGTTCTTCTGTTTCGGGTGAACGGAGTCAATTTCGTGGTAATCGACGTTCATTCGCATCGTACCCATCAATATTTGGACGGGTTTTCTGCCACGCGATTTAACGGAGATGACCTCGGCGAATTTGTTGAGTTGCTTGATCCGGACCTTATCACCGGCATCGACTTTAACTTTCGGTTGCTTCGGCTGTTTTTTGAGTTGCTTCGGCTGTTTTTTTGCGGTTTCTGTTTTTGCGATCGCTTTTTTAACACTATTTTTAGAGGCTTGTTCCCTGCGTATCTCAGCAATCAGGTCTTCAACTGTGCGGCGTGAATTAGCGACGATCTGGCGCGCCTCATTTTCCGCTTGCTGCTTCAGCGTTTCCCGCTCGGCTTCGAGGGTCTGAAGGAGTCCGGCATATTTCTCGTATCTGGCATCGGCACCCCGTAATCTGTTTTGCAGAGCGCGTTCATCGGCTTCTATTTTCTCTCTCCGCTCCTGTAGTTCCACGAGGAGGTCTTCAACGGCGACGATGTTCTTGCCCATAAAGTTCTGCGCTTCATCAAGTATCTCGGATGGAATGCCTAGCTGCGATGCGATGCTTATCGCATTGCTACTCCCCGGTATCCCGATCTGTAGCCGGTATGTCGGTCGCAGCGTTGTTGCGTCAAATTCCATTGAAGCATTTTCCATCGTTTGCTGCGTATGTGCGTAGGCTTTCAGTGCGCCGTAGTGCGTCGTAACGATAGTATTGACATCTCTCTCGCCGAGCCAATCGAGGATCGCCATACCCAACGCGGCCCCTTCGGTAGGGTCTGTTCCGGCACCGATCTCATCTAAGAGTACGAGCGAATAGTCGGCAGTTTTAACAGTTTCAAGCATCCCAGCGATCTTCGTAATATGAGAGGAAAAAGTGCTTAGGCTCTGTTCAATCCCTTGATCATCGCCGATGTCAGCAAATATATGGTCAAAGATAGCGACTTCGCTTCCGTGTTCTGCCGGGATATGTAAACCGGACTGCGCCATTAGGACTGCCAACCCGACTGTTTTAAGGACAACGGTTTTACCGCCAGTATTCGGACCTGTGATGACCAATGTTTTAAATGTTTTACCGATATGAACATTCGTCGGGATGATACGTTCCGGGAGCATCGCGCTCTGTTCGGCATCGGTGTCGATTTTACGGGCATTTTGAAGATGGAATTCGAGTAATGGGTGCCGCGCCTGAATCAGTTTAACCCTCCCGCGTGTGTTTAATTTTGGTTCAACAGCATTCAAGTGCAGACTGAAACGTGCTTTCGCATTCAAGAAATCGAGGTCTGCTAATATATCGAGTGTCACGCCAAGTTCGTATAGATGTTCTCGGACAGTGTCTGTAAGTTCAAGAAGGATGCGTCGAATTTCGCGCTGTTCAGTCTCTGTGGCATCGTTTAAATCGTTGTTCATTTGCACAATGCCCAAGGGTTCAACAAAAAACGTCGCGCCGCTTGTGGATTGCCCTTGAATTATACCTTTGAAAGATGCCCGCGCCTCTTGTTTGATTGGGATGACATACCGATTGTTTCGAGAGGTAATGACCGGTTCCTGAATCGCTTTGCGGTGTTCAGGTGCGCGCAATGTGGCTTCAAGTTTTTGTTGTATATTTTCACGGAGCCGCGCCAATTTACGACGGATGGCACGCAATTCTGGACTGGCTCGGTCAAGTATGAGCCCATCTGGGTTGATGCAATAGTCGATTGCCTCAACTAATTCAGGAAACACCGGCAGTGTATCAACGATAGCAAAAAGATTCGGAAATTCCTCTCGATCGCGTTTCTCAAAGACACGGTGAATTGTCCCTGGAATCTGTGAGACTTTTCGGATGTCAAGAAGTTCCTCGGTATCTAAGATTGAACCGGACTTATCAGCCCGACTTAGCGATGCTCGGATGTCCCTTAATCCATCTAACGGAATGCCGCCGTAGAGTTGATGAAAGAATTTCGTTTCACTACATAGCACCTGTAGATAACGCACCTGATCAAGGTCAGAGGACGGTGTAAGGCTATCGACCCGGGCAGTCCCAAGTTGAGAAGCGGTATACTTTTTCAAAAGTGCTTTGATCTTATCGTATTCTAACGCTTTTTCAACACTTGATAACACGGGTTCGTTCCCTCAGATGTGATAGCGTTCCATAGAAATGCGGTTGAAACGAGAATATAGCAGTGTTAGGGTTGATCCGTATTTCCCTTAATATTTATAGAAGGCGAGGTTACAAACCCCGCCTGCATAGAAGTTACGGTTGATTGGTATCCCGCTTAATATCGCCCCATGTTGTGACTAATTTTTTGCGCGGTTCGACAGGCAGGATTTCACCCTCGCGTAGCCATGCAATAACGAAGATGCTTCCATCGATTTCGACGAGTTCCTCGGTTTCTCCGCTCTCGAATTCGTATAGATAGACGGTGCCCCATCGCGAATAGATTATATAGTCGCCTTCAGGGGACCAATCACCCCAATAGCCGGTTGCCTTATCAACATCAAACAGGGTGTCGATAACACGGGTTTCAACATCAATGGTGCAGAAGGTATCAAATTCTCTATTCCACCTCATAAATAGAATGCGCCGCCCATCGGGTGACCATACGGGGTAGAAATCTTTATTGAGTTCCGTTAAGATTTCTATCTCTAATGTTTCAACATCTAAAATGTAGAGGTGCTCCAACCATCCGGGCCTGGAGAGTGAGAAGGCGAGTTGTTTTCCGCTCGGTGACCAGGTAAGTCCCCAGAACGAATAGGGCCATCCGAAATGTGGGATTTGTGTCACCGCTTCCATCTCACCACTTTCGACATCTAAAATCCAGATCTGATTGTCTTGTGGCAGTTGTTCGACTGTCCAACCGTTGAAAGCGAGTTTCCTACCGTTTGGCGAAACTGCGAGAAAGCGATATGTCCCGGAAATCGATGTGACCCGTGTTTTATTTTTTGGACTCTCAGGATGAATGGAGTAGACATCGGCTTTTCCGCCATGCCACTGTATGAAATAGAGCAATTCACCTTCCGGTCCCCACGCGGGGTACATACCTTTGTGGTTGAGAGGGGTTGCCTTTAATTCATTTGTTCCCCTAATAGCACTGGTGTAGAGGTTCCAGTCAAAGCGTCCTAAATTTTCGTCGAACCCGTTGACGGCATAAGCGAGGTGTCCAGTCGGTACAGCTTCACCGATTGAAGGCAGCGAAAAAACTGTCAAGATCAACAGTGTAAACAAAATGCTCGCTCGGACTTTTAGGGTATGGAGTGGTCTAATATTGGATTTATGTATCATTACGGCTCCTTAAAAAATAAAAATTTTTAGGACTTACGCAATTTTTCCGTGAGAGCCTACGTATTATATACCACCGGTGAGGTGTTTGCGCAAGTTCTGAGGTTTACTGTACCGACGCAAGCCTTTTGTAATGGAACAGCGCGTTCTCATAGAGTCGGCGACTGAGTCCTAAAGTTTCAAATTCAACGGCCACATTGTAATTGTAGAGTGCGGAACTTTCTCTCCCCTCGGTATCGGCGCGCCGAGCATTTTGGACGTTACTTATGACAGTCGTCGCGACTTTTTCAAAACTGCCGACCTGTTTACGGAGTTCCGCAGAAAGTCCACCGTGAATGTCTTTGTTGACTTTATACATACGAATAGCATCGGTATAAGCAACATACGCCTCAAAGTATTTCTTCTCGTTTTCGAGTTTTTCCGCGTTTGAGACATCTATAGGTTCGCCAATAGCAATGATAACCACTTTCGCTTCTTCAAGCAGCTCAAGACTTTTCCGTTCAAGTCCTGTTTCAAGCGTGCTTCGGAATTCGTCTACGATCTCTTTATATGTGTCACGGGCGGCACCGGTATCACCAGATTTTTCATAAACCAACGCTTGATTAGATTTGGCTTCTGTGAGTACGAACTTGCGAATTTCTGGTGAGAGTTGCGGCGTTGCGGGGAAGGATTTCGCCTGATAGGCTTCTATCGCTTTTTCATAATCGCCTTCCTGTTCATAAGTATTACCAATCGCTTTCTGTGCATACAAACTTTCTATCTGATTTTCGGGTTGATGTTCCTCAATGATCTGTTGAAATTGTGTGCGCGCTTCTGCATAGTTGCCCTGATAATAGAGCGTACTCGCGTACTGATACCGTGCTTTATCAGCGAAAGTTGTATTCGGGTACGTCTCAAAGACCGCTTTAAGTTCGGTCTGCGCTGTTTTAAGGAGCTCTTCACTTTCTGCTAATTTTTCAGCATCAAAGAGACTGTTTTCCGCGTTCTGGTATGCCTCCGTCGCTTGCCGGAGCGCGAGGGATGCATTTGTGCGACGCGTCTCCTGATTCTGATAATACGCTGCGTACCCTGCAACGGCGACAAGAACGATGCCTACGACGATGATAATCGTTCGGAGATTATCCTTCAAAAATGCGTAGGTGTGCATCACCGCTTCAATAAATTTATCTTCTTGGATTTCTTCTTTCGTTAGCCGTTGGTTCCGTGCCATGTTGTTCCTCAGTTTCACACGATTGGTAATTCTTTTCACAAGCGGGTGACGGGAATTGAACCCGTGACCCTCAGCTTGGGAAGCTGACGCTCTACCGCTGAGCTACACCCGCATTTATATTATTGTACCGTACCGATATAGCTGTTGTCAATGTAAAGTAAAAAGTAAAGTTAAAATAAGAAGCAGGCATCAGAAACGGGATTACAAATCCCGCCTGCAGGAGCGCGTGAAACGGGGTTACAAACCCCGCCTGCAGATGGGTGCGCGTAAGTTATGAGATGGAAGTTTCGCCTGATGCCTGCTTTTCGATTTAGTGGACCATGTGGACCTTAACTACTACAGTTTATCTAATTCAGCCAGGACCTGTTCTGCAGTCAGTGTATTGTCTGGTGGTGCTTCTTCGACGTGTTTAAAGGCGATTTTTCCTGATTTGTCAACGATAAATACACCGCGTGTGGTGATACCGACCTCTTCGAGTGCCATGCCGAATTCTTTAGACACCGCGAGATTCATATCTGCGAGCAGTGGGAAACCAACGCCGCCGAGGTCTTTACTCCAAGCCTTGTGCGCGAAGGCTGAGTCGCGACTGATAGCGATGACATCGGCACCTTTTGCCTGAATCGCGCTGAGTTGCTCATTGAAATCTGGGACCTGCTCAGAACAGACGGGTGAAAAATCGAGTGGGTAGAAAAGCACGACCAAGTTTTTACCCGCGTAGTCGCTCAAGGAAACTTCAACATCTTCTTCGTTGACTGCACCTGTTAAAGTGAATTCTGGTGCAGCACTTCCTACATCTGCCATTAAAATTCTCCTATGTACGCCTGAAAAGCGTGTTTAGACAATGAAAGTTTCGACTTAAAAATGCTACAATTAGGTGTAACATTGGGTTGCACAAGTTATCGGTACGAAACCCAATAACTGTGAGGATTTATAGACTATTTTTATAATTCCCTGTAGTGAGTAATTTTTCAGAAAGTGTAACGCTCTGCTGATCCTTAAAATATTAGGGAAAAAATTTTAAATATTATATCATATCTTTGGCGTGAAAGTCAAATGTTTTATGATTTAATAGTTATCAGTTAACAGTTGTCAGTTTTCAGTTAAGATATGCTGTGGTTAATCATAGGTTTCCTCTTTAACTGAAAGCGCAGCGTACTGAGTGCTGATAACTATTCCCTCTGATAACTATTAAATCAGCAATTCTCCACTTGCAAATTATTCGGTGTATGTGTTACTATTAATAGCATGTACATTAATATCAAAACGAAAGCGATACGGACAAAGGAACAAAACATGCAACGGTTGATGCTGCTATTTTTCGTCATGGGTGTTGGACTTGTCAATTATGGATTCTGCCAAGACCTTTCGGCGCAAGAGAGTGTGGACACAAGATGGATGACAGCGACGATATCCGGATGGATTCTGTGGGATGGACACGATCTGTCACACGCGAATATCTCTGCTTACCGAGATGCGTCACTACGAGAGTTGTATATTAGTGGGATTCCACAACTTGGTGATGGTAGATTCACACTCCGTGTTGAACCGGGTCAATATTACCTCGTCGCGTATATTGATGTCGATAAATCTGGGAATTTCAACGTGGGGGACGGGTTCGGTGTATTCGGGATCACGTCATGGAACGACAAAACACAAAAATATCAAATCATCGAAATAGATAGCAGAGAGACGGTTCGGGACATAGAGATTCCAATAACAGCACGTGCAACAGATACAGGTGGAAAGTTTAATCTCATTCCGGAAGCCGAATATCGACCGAGCACGCTCCAACAATTCCAAGCCGATTTACGCACGGTGACATCCGGTTGTAGCGGCACGGTTGTGTTGGCGGCGGACAGCGCGAACCGAAAACTGCCCGCTTCAGCCGGTCAAAAAACCTTAGTTCTCGCCTATACAGATTTATCTTGGAAATATCGGGCTGGCATTACGGAGGTATCAGAATCGGGTGCGTGGATGCTCAATTTGCCACCGGGGAAATACTATCTCATGGCGATTGTTGACAAAAACGGCACAAATAGACTGGATGCTGGAGACGGTTTCGGGTTCTATGGTGTCGAAAACATGCGAAAACGCGGCGAATTCCCGGAACCTGTCCTGGTCTCATCGAACAAATTCACGGGAAACATCGGCATAACGATTACCGCTGCATATCAACAATCAGACCGGCTGAACGAAGACAATTCGAGCCTATTAACAGGTAAAGTTTCCCTACCCGGGCGTACCCCGGCACGTGTAGAGGTGTATGCCGATGCTTCTTTAGTGAACCCGATAGCGAGTGGTGAAACTGCCACGGATGGTACATTCAATATTGCCCTTCCGCCTGGTGAATATTATGTCATCGTTAACTTAGATGCTGACAACAACGGTAAGTATAGCGAGGGAGACAGTTTAGGCGGCTACGGAACGTTAGACATAACGACAACACCGCCCACGCCAATCACACTGAATGCTGGCGAAAATCTGAATATTGAACTCCTTTTAAGTGCACGCTACGATGCCAACGGACACCTCCACGCCACGCCTCCGGGGATTGAGACCCATATAGATCAAGGAAGTATCAGCGGGCGCATCACTTGGGACGGAAACCATAAGCTTCAACGCGGTATTTTAACGCTTTCATATACGCCAGAATTCAGTGAGCCGATTGCGATGCCAGTCTCCGTTGACGAGAATGGTCATTATCAGGTCAATGTACTTCCGGGTATTTACTACGTTATGGCAGTTATGGATGCGAATGATGACGGGAAAACAGGGATAACCGATGGTGTCGGGATCTATGGCACACGCTACCCGGCACGTGGCACGCCTGCGGCGATTAGCGTTTTTACTGGAGAGACGACACCGCACATCAACATCGAAATCCTCGCCAGTTATATTGATGAAGACGGTAACATGGCGGAGATCGATGACGGCGGACGTTGGGAAATTAAAAGGCGTTTCGGTGAACCTGAAGATGTCTTCAGCGTTACCCGCAACGGTCGCCTAAATGAAGAGTGGAAATATTGGAGTCAAGGGATCGGTTTCCTCTGGAAAGCGAACGGTGCCGGATGGGAACTCGGAGATGCGGAACAATTCGTTCCAAAACAGAATATCGCCGAAACGAATAACGACGCTAAAACCTCTGGATTTGAATCCGCTACTGTTCCGGAACAAAACGGTGCAGCACTGCCTGATGCGTTGCCCGGATTTATCTACTTCGGTTATGACGATATTATTTGGGGGATGGCACCCGATGGCAGCGGCATACCGTTCGGTGTTGGACATACGCCAGCTGTTGCAAACGACGGCACACTTGTGTATCAAGACACAGATGGGAATGTTATCATTCGGGGGCATGAGACCCCAGATGGTGCTGTCCTACTTGATGGTCGCGCCTTGGTCCGTGATGTGTCAATTTCACCGGATGCGGAATATATTGCCTACGTACGTTCGGAGTTCGGAAACCATCGGAGCCGGGTTGTCATGCAGCACATTTCGAGCGGTTCCGAATACGTTATCCCGTCAACGGCGTTGCAGAGTTTCACACCGGCGTGGAATCGCGACAGTTCGATGCTGGCGTATGTCACAGCGGGAACGGTCGAGAACCCGGATGCAGGAACAGTGAAACGAAACATCTATGCTTTCGATCATCAGGGGACAAGTGTAGAGCCGATTGTTGTCTCATCCGCAGATGATACAGAACCGGCGTGGTCGCCTGCGAATCCGAACCAATTAGCGTTTACACGTACAGCGGATAATCAGGTCTCCCAGATTTGGATCGTTACCTACTCGGATACGGGTGTGCCGCGAGAACGCCAATTAACGCAAAGAGGTGGGACACATCCGGCTTGGATCCCACCTGATGGACGCTGGATCCTGTACGAGAACAACGGACAACTCTGGAAAATTAACACGCTAAACCCTGAAACGTCCGAAACACCGTTGATGCATAACGGTCAGGTCGTATTTGGACATAAACCTGTGATTGTATCAGGTAACAGTATCCCAACAGATTTTAACGGTGGTAATTGATGAAAAAATTTTATAGGCACCTCACCTGTATTGTTCGAGTTGCTACATTTCTGACAGCGTTTATTGCTGCGAACCCTGTTAGTGCACAGTGGCTTTTAATCCCTATGGAGCACGGGAAACAGACGAATCACCTGAAGGCTTACGGACTCACTTACTGGGCGTTAGAAGTTCCCCGTGAGTATCGGTGTTACTGGTGGTTGAATTATCGCGGCGGTGCGTTCGTTTTACCGGATTCACAAGACGTTCGTGTCCGTGCTGCGTTGATGGGTGTCCATTTTGAACCAATGAGTAACGCGGCATATAGTGAAATCAAGACATCTGTCCTCGAAGGTAGCAATATGGACGAGATTCTGCTGGAGAAGGCACCGAAGATCGCGGTCTATGCGCCGCCAGAGGCATCGGCGTATCGTGATCCGTGGGACGACGCTGTTAAAATCGCGCTCGACTATGCCGAGATCCCTTATGACGAAATCTGGGATAAAGAGGTGCAGAGCGGTATCTTAGAGGCAGCCGGTTATGACTGGCTCCATCTGCACCACGAAGACTTCACCGGTCAGCACGGTAAGTTTCATGCCTCTTTTTCGACACAGGTCTGGTATCAACAACGGATGCTGATGTTTGAGGAAGCCGCTTCGGAAGCAGGTTTTCAAAGGGTTGCACAGCACAAAGGAGAGACCGCACAGATGATAGCCGACTATATCGCTAACGGCGGGTTTATCTTTGCGATGTGCTCCGCACCGGAGACCCTGGACATTGCGTTGGCGACGCGGGGCGGAGCCGTTGACATCGTCGCCCCCGAACTCGATGGAACACCGATTGCAGCGGATGCCGACGCGCGGCTCGACTTTCAGCGTACTTTGGCATTCGAGAACTTTAGCCTTCATACGAGTCCCTACAGATATGAGTTTTCTGATATAGATAATCCGAACCCAGATAGAGATGCCCAGAGCGGTGTTGAAGATTTTAAACTGTTTGAATTTGCTGCAAAACACGATCCGATTCCAACGATGCTCACGCAAAACCATGTTAGTGTTGTTCCCGGGTACCTCGGTCAGACGACATCGTTCAATATGGACAAAATTCGGGGCTCTATTACGATTTTGGGACAGGTGGAAGGCACGAACTACGCGAAATATATCCACGGCAAATTAGGCAAAGGTACTTTTACATTTCTCGGCGGACACGATCCAGAAGACTATCGTCACCTTGTCGGTGAGGGAACGATTCCGACGAACCTCGATTTACATAAGCATTCACCCGGGTATAGGTTAATCCTGAACAATATCCTGTTTCCAGCGGCTCGTAAGAAACCGCAGAAAACGTGAGTGGTTATCAGTTGTCAGTACGATTTTTTCTACGAAAAAATCTTTCAGTTTTGACCAAGTTCTCGTTCATTCGTCAAATATTTCGGAGTCGAGAACTTGGTCAAAGAAAGAGACTCTCGAACTATCCAAATCTCTTATAACTGAAAAGTGATAACTGTTAACTGATAACTATTAAAGGACCGATCTATGAAAGTAGTCCTTGCGACGTGCAATTTGAATCAGTGGAGTCTCGATTTTGAGGGTAACACTGCGCGTATCATCGAATCTATTGAGATCGCGAAGGGGCGCGGTGCGCGGTATCGTTTGGGACCTGAATTGGAGATCAGCGGCTATTCTTGTGAAGACCATTTTCTGGAGCTGGATACGTTGCAGCACAGTTGGGAATCGCTGGCACTTATCTTAAAAGGTGGTCATACTGACGGTATTTTGTGCGACATCGGTATGCCTGTCATGCACAAAAATATCCGTTATAACTGTCGAGTTTTTGTGTTAGATGGCGAGATTCTGTTAATCCGTCCGAAGATGATCCTTGCGAGCGACGGTAACTATCGGGAGCATCGCTGGTTCACGGCGTGGACGCACGGGTGGAGAACTGAACCGTACACACTCCCGCGTGAAATTCGTGAACTAACTGAAAAAAATAAGGTTCCGATCGGTATTGCGGGGATCGCGACTGCGGATACACTTTTGGCAGCGGAAACGTGTGAGGAACTCTTTGTGCCGATGAGTCCACATATCGAGTTCGGAAATGCCGGTGTCGAAATCATCGGCAACGGATCAGGTTCTCATCATGAGTTACGCAAATTAGATACACGGATTGCCCTGATTCGGAATGCGAGTGCGAAAAACGGTGGTGTCTATCTCTACGCGAACCAGCAGGGATGTGACGGCGGTCGGCTCTATTTCGATGGCTGCGCGCTGATTGCGCAGAATGGCGACATCTTGGCACAAGGTTCCCAATTTTCACTTAAAGATGTAGAAGTGGTGACTGCGACGGTGGACCTTCATGCTGTTCGGAGTTACCGGGGTGCGAAAGCGAGTCGTGCTGTACAGGCGAGTCAAACGGAACGGCTTCCGCAGATAGACATCGATTTTGATGTAGGAATAGAAGGAGGGAAGGATAGAGAGAGGACGGAAGAAGGAGGGAAGAAGGGAAAGATGGAACCCAATCCTCCAATCTTCCAATCTTCCAACCAAGATCCTTCCAATCTTTCAAGTTTCCGATCTTCTTTTCCAATTGAGCCACATACGCACATCCCTGAAGAAGAGATCGCCTACGGTCCTGCCTGCTGGCTGTGGGACTATCTGCGTAGATCGGAGGCGGCCGGGTACTTCATCCCGCTTTCAGGGGGTGCGGACAGCGGCGCGGTTGCGACGTTGGTCGGTTCGATGTGCCAATTGGTCGCAAAGGCGATACGCGAAAAGGATGCGTCGGTCACCCGTGATGTCAATCGATGGCTTGCGGACAACGAAACACCTGATGTTTTTTCTGATCCGTGTGTCCTCGCGAACCGTCTGTTGTACACCTGCTATATGGGCAGTGCGAACAGTTCACGTGAGACCCGGAAACGAGCGAAATTGCTCGCTGAACAGATCGGATCGCACCATCTCGACATCAATATGGATGGACTTGTGAACGCTTTGCAATCGCTCTTTACTCGGATTACGCACAGAACGCCGAGATTCAAGGTTGAAGGCGGTAGTTACCAAGAGAATCAGGCACTTCAAAATATACAGGCGCGACTCCGCATGGTGTTGAGTTATCTGTTTGCGCAGATGCTGCCGTGGGTACGAAACCGTGAAGGCACGCTCCTTGTGTTAGGCACCGGCAATGTTGACGAGGCGTTGCGGGGTTACCTCACAAAATACGATTGTAGTAGCGGCGACATCAACCCGATCGGTGGTATCAGTAAACTTGACCTACGCCGTTTTCTGAAGTGGGCGGAACAGCATCTCGGTTACACTGCGCTTGGTGAGATTGTCGAGGCACCGCCGACAGCGGAGTTGGAACCGATCACCGAAACCTATACCCAAACCGATGAAGACGATATGGGAATGACCTACGCCGAGTTAAGCCGGTTCGGACGGCTCCGTAAAATGGAGCAGTGCGGTCCAGTGAGTACCTTTGAGATATTGGTCCAGGAGTGGGACCATATCCCACCGCGCGAGGTCGCTGAAAAGGTAAAACATTTCTTCAGATGTTACGCAATCAACCGGCACAAAATGACGACGTTAACACCTTCTTATCACGCCGAATCTTATTCACCGGACGACAACCGATTTGACCTGCGTCAGTTCCTCTATAACACACGCTGGACGTGGCAGTTCCGCCGTATTGATGCCTATGTTAAGGAATTGGAAGCGGAGGCGTAATGCATTTAGAAATTTTAAATTTACCTTGCGGAAAATCAGATGGGTTAAGCGAAGAGGGGTTCTTTTATCTAATCCGCACTCCATTTCATTTCGTGCTATGTTTTCTTTTATCCTAAAAACGATTCTTTTTGCATTGATGTTCATTTTCACTGCTGCGCATGGTGCTCCGGATGTCCCGTTGAACTTTGATGGATGGGTTACCGATGCCCTCGCGAAGTTAGAAACGGGAGGCATCACTGGCGGGTTCCATCGGCAGACCGCGCCCCTCTCACGGACAGAAGTCGCAGCAATCATCCGACAGGCTGAATCGCGAATACAGACAGGAGCTGTGGTTTCCGTCTCTGAGATTGACCGGAAACTCCTCGAAAAGTTGAAACGTGCGTTCAGGAGAGAACTTTCAGGAACCACGGGCCAAGCAATGCGTTTCCTTCCACAACTCCGAGCAACCGAGCAGAAGATCGCACCGGCACTTGAAGCAGCCTTCCACTATACAGCAGGGAATCTTGAAGATCGGCTCGCCCCGCGTCTAACGCTTTACTCGGAACTTGAAACGCATAACTTTGAGAGTCGTCCACTTGACGGAAAGACAGCGGAGCAGCGACTTGAGCGGTGGCGCGGCGGGTACACTTTCGATTTTAAGAGGAGTTACTTGCAGGTCAACGGTTCATATCTCAACCTACTTGTCGGGAGAGATTGGACTTTCTGGGGTGCAAGTCGGCACAAAACGGTCGGGATTTCGGATAATTCGCCGCCGTTTGATCAAATTCGGCTCACGACGAAACTTGGGAAAAGGTTCAAAGCGACGGCTTTCACGACACAACTGGATTCAACATGGTACGACGACGGCGAAAAACGTTATTTGGCGAAACGGTATATGAGCGGACACCGGCTCGATTATCAACACAACGACCGTTTGGAGATTGGTGTTGCTGAATGGGTGCTTTATGGTGGCGATGCGCAAACATTGGATTGGAAGTACGCGAATCCGTTTACCTTTTATTATGCGCTACAATATAACGCGAAGGCTGACGATAACGTTATGTTCGCCTTTGACGCAGCGATCCGTCCGGTTGACGGTTTACGACTCTACGGTGAGTGGATCATTGATGACATCCAATATGAATCTGATTCCGACGATCCGCACGCGGTTGCATGGCTCTTGGGATTGACGTGGTATCCTAAACAGTTTGACCGACACCTTGAAGTTCATAGCGAGTACGCACGCGTCAACCGATGGGCATATACGCATCTTGTACCGGACAACCAGTTTACGCATTTCGGGTATGTGATTGGGCATCCTATTGGTCCGGATGCGGATACTGTTCGGTTATCGACATCTTATCAGTTTACTGTTTCTGCTGAGGCGACGGTACACGCGATGCTGACACGTCACGGTGAGGGTACAATTGCGGATCGATTTTACGGTGAAGATTTTGAAGCACTGCCCTTTCCTACCGGAACCGTCGCACGCACGCTGGAGATCGGTGGAAGGTTCTCGTACCGTCCGTTGGACGGATGGAACCTCCTGCTCTCATACGCATTATACCAGACACACAATAGTGAGCATCATAGTGGGGAGACGCGTCGCGGGCAACGGCTCACGTTTCAGATGGGGTATCTTTTTTAGTAATTTTGACCAACAACTCGCGCCTTAGCAAAAGTATCTGTAGACGAGTTGTTGGTCAAAGTTAACAGTACCCAGTTTTCAGTTAAGAGATACCGGGATTAATCATAGAGTTCTTCTTTAACTGATAACTGAAAGCGTAGCGTACTGACAACTGGTAACTAATTCAAATGTTCCGTAAGCGTACGTTCTTCTTTTTTCTCATAGGACTCGCCTTAATCCTTGTGTTTAGTGGTGTCATCAATATCCACTTGGATCTGCGACTCCTCGCGCTCACCCCGAAGATTTTTAAATATAGGCAGTTGATCCAGAAATATGCCGTTAAAGAGAATTTAGACGCTCGGCTCATAACGGCGCTGATCGTGCAGGAATCAGGTTTCAACGAAAAGGCAGAAAGTTCCGCTGGTGCGCAAGGTTTGACCCAACTGATGCCGACAACAGCGAAGGAGCTCGGTGTCGAGGATCCGTTGGATGCAGAGCAAAATATCGCGGGTGCTGCGCGTTATCTACATATCCTATACCGTGCGTTTTCAGAAAGTGAAGAGGCACATCAGCATCGCTTGGTGTTAGCGAGTTACAACGGCGGCATCGGACGTGTCCGCGACGCACAAGCACTCGTCCGGCACCGAAAAAACGCTGATCCGCTCCTATGGGAACCTGTGCGTGGTGCGCTGCGTCAATTGACGCGGCAGCATGCCGATATGCATCGCGAGGTGTGGGGAAGTGACGTGCCTCCGCACGGTTATTTTGAGGGGTCTGATGAAACGTTGGACTATGTCGCGCGCGTGATGCATTACTATGGACGGATCCGTTTCTATAGCGATGTGCTGTTCTTTCTTTGACGGAATATCTCATCCAATTGCGTCGCGCGGTAGGCGAAAATCTTTTCTATGTCCGGATGCACGAAAAACTTGTTAACGAGTCCACCTCCCCAGATAGCATACTCCACCGAATCACGTATAACCACACCGCTTTCGGTTTCATCGAAGGTGTGTGTATGCCGCCAGAGTCTGTAGGGACCGCGGCGCTGCTCATCCGCAAAAGCGTACGGTGGATTCCACTCGGTAATCTCGCTTTGCCAACGGAGTGGAATACCGCGGAGTCTGAGTCGATAGTCGATGCGCGTTCCGGGAGACATCTGAATCGGTGCTGGGGTTAGTACCTCAAAACGGAGCCATGGCGGCGTTATCAAAGCGAGGTTATGCGCATCAGAGAAAAATTCAAAAACCTCTGAGATCGGTTGATCCAGCGTCTGTTCTGTTTTGAAATGGAATGTTTTCATTTTTAAAGTGGCCAGTTACCAGTTAAAGAGACGTTAAGTTAACACAATATCTCTTAACTGGCCACTGGAGACTGGTTACTGTTAACTGTTAGATGCTTGTTCAAGTTGTGCGAGGCGTTGATCTAATTGCTGCTGTTGCTGTTCTAAACGCAAGACGTAAAGCATAAATACCAACCAAATAACGATGTATGCGGCAAAAAGATAGGTCAGGCGTGTCCTTTGCCCTTTTTCGAGTATTTCCAGAGAATCTATCACGGCACGCTCTACGACTTCTTCATCTACAGGGACTTCGGATTTTGAAATCGCGCCCGAAACAGCCTGCGCAACTTTGTCCGACGTAATGCTGATCGGTACCTGCGTTGCGAACAGAAATAACCCCAAAACCACTATAAAACTTGCCAAAACGAATTTACGCATCAAGCTGCCTCCCGAAGATATTTTTCCTGTATCATTTCATAACGCATCTGTGCCTTCTTCATTCTATAGCGGACGATAAGCAGGTATACAAAAAGCATAATGAGTGCAAGGAGTGCTACCATCCATGTATGTTGCATTGTTGTTTCGAGACTCCACTTCGTGCCGCGATCTGGATGTAACCCACCCTGCCAGATATCGACGGCGTAATAGACGATCGGAACATCCAAGTAAGCGATGATTGCAAGTACTGCGGAATATGTCCGGCGTTTATCGGATTCTAACGCGGAGCGGAGGATAAAATAGCCGATGTACATGAGCCATAGCACGAGTGTGCTTGTGAGGCGTGCCTCCCAATTCCACCATGTATTCCATGCATATCGCGCCCAGATGGGACCCGATAGGAGCGCGATCGTGCAAAATATGATACCGAGTTCCGCCGCCGCAACCGCCAGTAGATCGTCGTTCGGTCTGCGTTGGATGAGGTATTTGATACTAAAGACACAGTTGACACCAAAGGCGACAAAAACAGTCAGTGCCGCCGAGACGTGGTAGTAGAAGATTTTTTGGACTTCCAGCATTGTCCCTTCAACGCGTGCGTATCCGAAGACGAGATAGAGAGAGATAAAGATGAGGACTGCGGTGATAACACCGATAATTTTTGTTTTTAGGTTTCCCACAATGAACTCCCAGTCAAGATTTCGGGACCGTCAGATAGGATTGCCACTGTATGTTCAAAGAGAGCGGAGAGAGAGCCATCCACCGTCGTAATCGTCCAACCATCAGGTAAAATCTGTACATCTGGTAGTCCGACATTCACCATCGTTTCAATAGCGAGGACCATACCGGGGCGTAAACGTAGCCCGCGTCCAGGTACACCGAGGCAGGGTATCTCTGGTGCCTCATGGAGACTTCGTCCGATGCCGTGTCCCGAAAAACTCTGGAGTACAGAGAAGCCGTTGGACTCTGCCCCGTCTTGCAATTTAAAGGAGATGTCGCCGATGCGGTTCCCCGGTTTCGCTTCGGTGATTGCGTCGTAGAGAGAGCTTCGTGTCACTTTAAGCAAACGTTCGGTTTCCGGTGCGATGTTACCGACAGGAAACGTGTATGCATTATCGCCGTGGTAGCCGTCAATACTGACTGCTGTATCAATCCCGATGATGTCGCCGTCTTTCAGCACATGTCTTTTGTCTGGGATTCCGTGAATCACGACATCGTTAATCGAGGTACATATCGTTGCGAGATACGGTTCGTGGTCTGGGAGCTGGTAGCCTAAAAAGGAGGAGGTGGCGTTGCGTTCGGCGATGGCATCGCGTGAGATGCGTTCCAATTCGGCAGTCGATACACCCGGGGCGATTGCTTCTCCAATCCGCTTCAATACGGTCGCTGCCGCCTCACCGCTCCGCTTCATCTTCTCAATTTCGACCTTACTTTTGATTCTAAGTTTGTCCATTAGACGATCTGTCCAATCAGGGTATGTGCTGTGGTGTTCTCCACACGGACGTTGACGATCTCGCCAATTCTGCTGTCCGCTTTCGGGAACACGGTTGTTTTGAAGCCGTCTGTTTTTCCGTGATATTTATCTGCTTCGCGTCTCGATTCGCCTTCGACGAGCACATTGACTGTCTCACCGATTGCAGTGGTGTTGATGTCAGCAGAGATCTGCTCTTGAAGTTCAATAATCTGTTTCAAGCGTTGTCCCTTCACTGTTTCCGGTACATCGTCGGGTAACGCCTTATGTGCGAGGGTGCCTTCGCGTTCGGAATACTTGAACATGAAAGCGGAATCGTATCGGATGTCTTTCATCATCTGATATGTCTGCTGAAATTCTTGGTCGGTTTCACCACAGAAACCGACGATAATATCTGTAGAGAGTGTGATATTAGGGATCCGTTCTCGGAGTTTTGCGACGAGCGTGCGATATTCCTCAGCCGTGTAGGTGCGGCGCATCCGCTCCAGTACCGCTGTTGAACCGGATTGTAAAGGGAGGTGTAAGTGTTTACAGACAGTTGGGCAGCTCGCCATGACATCAATCATACTATCGGTTGCGTCTGCGGGGTGTGGTGAGGTAAATCGTACACGTTCTAACCCGTTCACTTCACCGACGGCAGAGAGCAGGTCTCCGAAATCGGAACCGTTGTCGTGATAGGAGTTGACGGTCTGACCGAGCAGGACGACCTCTTTAAATCCCTGATCCACCAATTTCTGAACATCTTCGACGAGAAGTTTTAGCGGTATGCTGCGTTCTCTACCGCGGACGAACGGTACAATGCAGAAGGTGCACATCTTATCACAACCGCGTTGGATCGTGAGCCATGCGCGAATCCCGTCTTTTCGGATGGGCGCGATGTCGGCATAGTCTTCGGTTTTGTCCAATCTTAAACCGAGGAATGGATCTCGGTCTTTTAGGGAGATATGTGCTTCTTCGTCGCGTGTAAGAGAGTCAAGAGCGATCGGTAGATTTCGGTATGCGTCGGGTCCCATGACGAGATCAACGTACGGTGCTGCTTCCAAGAGCCGGTCCCGGAGATGCTGTGCCATGCAGCCGCAGACTCCGATGATAAGTTCAGGTTGCCTACGTTTGCGGTGGTTGAGGTGCTGGAGGCGGTTGATAACCTTGGTTTCGGCGTTTTCCCGTATAGCACATGTGTTGACGAGGACAACATCCGCGTCGTCAATGTGTGTCACTGTCTGATGTCCGCTCTGCGTCAAGATGCCTGCCATCAGTTCACTGTCACTGACGTTCATCTGGCAGCCGTAGGTCTCAATGTAGACACGGCGCGGATGTGTCTGTTGCGTTGTGTCACCCGCCTTTTTCGGTGTCTCTCGAATCCCGCTTTTATTGTAGAGAGGGAGAAGCGTTTGGTTTTTCATAGTTTTTAATGGCTGTCGGCTATCGGCTTTCAGTAAAGAGGAGTTCAATTGATGAGAAGTCTCTTTGCTGACGGCTGACTGCTGATTACTATTCCGCGGTATCCGTGTAGTCTTTGTAGTATTCCGATACATCCACAGTGAAAAGATCCCCAGCATACACGAGTATACGATATTTTAAGGTGCGCATCATGAGGGTGCTTACGACGAGAGGGACTGCCTGTGCGAAAAGGTATCCGAACGATACGTCCTCAGCAAAGAAGGTCGTCTTGCCGTTTTCCGGATGCGGTAAGATAGCGACACCGACGGGTGCGTTCTCAGCAGTGGTGAGACCGGAGAGCGTTCCCCACGCTGACACTTTTCCGCTCATTTCTAATTTACCCATCCGTGTGTCTGCATCCACAGCCTTTCGGTGTTCCATCTCGACAGCGTGGTAGCCGAGTCCGACACTACCCGTCAATTCAAGCGAACGCTTCGGTGCGCGTAGTGAGATTTTTATATCTATGATCTGCACTTCGTCCTGTTGAGGGTGAACTTCTACCCGATACGTCTCTATGAGGAACGGTCCGCTGGCATCCTCCCACGTCGAGTCAATAGAAAACCACTCTGAAGATGCCACCCATTTTCGGGATAACACGTGTTTATTATACTGCCCACCGCTGACGGTTCCGAGCGAGAAACATATTCCTGGCGGATACGCCTGTCCGAAGGTCTCGTCAACTGTTACGACTTGTCCGTCCGGTGTATAGACCGGATGCAAGGACGGTGAATTTGCGACATCGCCATAATAACAAGTGAGTATCGGCTCGCCGTCTTCTGTAATAGATAATGTTGTTTCGGTGGTTTCGTGTTGTAGCATAATCGTTAATGCTAATTATACCACGCATCTCGTTGTAATGCAAATGTGATTTAAAGGTTATAAGTACGTTTTTCTACGAAAACCTTTCAGTTATCAGTACTCAGTTAAGAGATGCTTTGATGAATCACATTCTGTTTCACGAAGGATTGTTAAGGGTTGTTATTTGCTGTCGAAATGCGGTATAATTTGAACAAATAACATAAAAGGAAACGGCTATATATGAAACCTATTATTGCTGTCACATTTTCAGAGGATATTGGAGAGGATCCAACCAACAACTATATTAACGCTATCAATCAATTCGGTGGAATACCGCGGACACTGTATCCGGGTATATCGGAAGACGCTTTTGATGGCATTGATGGACTTTTGTTGACGGGTGGTGGCGACATCCATCCTGATAATTTCGGTGAACCGTACCATCCAACCCTTAAATATGTTAGAGAAGACCGCGATAAACTGGAAATACCGCTCTGTCAAAAAGCGATAGAAGACGATCTTCCGGTTTTCGGCATCTGCCGCGGGATTCAGGTGATGAGCGTCGCAATGGGTGGTAGCCTGTACCAAGATATCCACGAGGAATACCGACAAGATGCCCTTATACATACACAGGTAGACAATGAGGATTCACAGCATGAAATTGAGATAGGAGAGAGTCGGTTAATGGAGATTGTCGGGAAAGGGAGAGATGAAGTTAATTCTTCACATCACCAAGCCGTGAAGGATAGAGGTGCTGGATTTGTTGTGACAGCACGTTGCAGGGCAGACGGTACCATTGAGGCGATGGAAAACCGGTCAAAGAAGTTTGTACTTGGGGTGCAATATCACCCTGAACGGATGACGAAAACGCCTGAATTTCGCGAACATAGACGTAAATTATTTGAGGCATTTATTGAAGCCGCGTCGTTATGATAAGCATCGCGAGCGACAAGAAGCACCGTTTTTGCTTGGGGTGTTTTTGCTTGGGTATTTCTGCGTATTGCTTGGGTGTTTCTGCGGATTTCTTAAGCAAAAACACTCGCTCCTACAAGAGGTGCCTAATGCTAAAAATTGGCGACTAAGGAGAAACGGTGTGTTAATCCGAGCACGCCGAAGGGTACGAGTGCGTAATCAACTTGGAACTGCCGAAGTGTGAGTCCAAAACCGCTTGTGAGTCCTGAAGCCGCGCCTAAATCGTTGCCGCCGATCTGGTAGTTATAGCCGGTACGGAGATGTAAGATATTCGCGATTGTGTAGCCTGCTCCGACAGCGATAGCACTGTCGTTGTCGGACGGACGGATGATGTCGCTCGTTAGAACGAGCGCGTCGCCAAAGAGTCTATAGGCTGCGCCAAGTCTGAAGGTGACAGGTAAACCGAACGCTTCCTGAATAAATGTCACACGCGGGCCGAGGTGCTGCGCGTTGAAACCGAGGGCAAGTGGCATCTGAGAAAAAGTGTATAACACACCGAGATCGAAGGCGATGCCGGTTCCAGTTTCATCGGCGATCTGTTCTCGTAAGAATTTTGCGTTCGCGCCGAAGGCGATAGCACTGCTAACGTTACGTGCATAAGAGAGGATCACAGCGAGATCGTAAGGACGGAAAATCGTTGTTTCGTTCCCTTCACTGTCGCGTCCCTGTAAATCCCCGAAAGACAAGAAACTTGAACTCAGACCGACAGTACCGATATTTCCGGCTGGCAGCGCGAACCCAACAAACTCGTGATTAATACCAGCGAACCATTCGTTGTGCATGAGTGCAAGCTGCGGTTTTTGAATTCTCGCGAGACCTGCCGGGTTCCAGTAAGAAGCATACAGATCATCGGTCGCCGCGACTTGTGATTCGCCCATCCCGATAGCCTCCGCACCGACACCGATTTTAAGGAATGTCATGGCGCGGGTGCCTGCGTTCTCATGGATGTCCGTATTATCTGCTGCGACGGGTCCGCATGCAAAAATATAAATTACAAATGAGATGGATATAAAAAACCTGTTCATAAAGTGTCTCCAAGTTACTGTGTCTTCTGCGAAAGTGCTTTAAAATACCGTCGCAGCTGCTCGCGATACTGGAACGGGAGGTCTTCAAGTTCTTTTGCATTCGGTGTAGTTTCCAACTTCCGTACGATTTCGAGGAGTTCGGGATGCAAGGGTGGTACCTCTTGGGCAGATGTTTCGGGTCTTTTCGCGACTTCACCTTTCCGTTGTTTACCGACATCCCGTTTCTGTAGCGATTTTAGGCTATCAAGCATCCGTGTTAAGATTTGTTCCTGCCTCTTAAGCACCGGTTCGTCGAGTTCACCTTGCTGGAGTGCCCGTTCAACTTCCGTCATATCTTCAGCGACCTCTTCGAGGCTTCCGAGCATCTGTGCCATCTGTTCCGCGCGCTCAGCAAGCCGCTGGGTTGCTTCCCGAATGAGTTGCTGCTGTGCAGCGAGTTGACGCATCATCTGTTCAAACCCTGGGGTCTGTCCCTGTTCTCGCCTCTGTTGGTTCAGGTTCTGCGCCATCTGGTTCAACTGCTCTTGACTTTCGGCAAGTTGTTGGAGCTGCTCCATTAGGTTTTCCATTCCGCTGGCACCCATCTGCTGGTTCATCTGCGCCATTGCGTCAAGGAGTTCAAACACCGCTTGATTGAGATCAGCGAGTGCTGCCCTCTGAATCGGCATCGCGAGTGTCGGTTGTCTATCCTCTAAGGCGCGAGCAGCACGAGAAAGTGCGTCGTTTGAAGCATTCAAATGCCACACAACCTCAGGCGGAACTTCCATCTGTCGGTTACCTAACGCCCACAGCTTGCTGGAGAGTTTTGAAACCCCTTCCGCTGTGCTAATTTCATCCGCCGCCAGCTGCTGCAATTGCAAAATCTCACTTTGGACATAAGCATCTGCCTGACCGCTAACGAGGAGATTGCTCGTTTTGGAAAGCACTTCCTCGTGGAGATGCGAGAGGTGAAGCGCGCTTTGAACAGCCTCACGCATAGCCGTCAAGGTTTCGTTGGCGTTGGCACCCTCCATAAATTCCAAAGCGTTATCCAAACCTTGTGCAAGTTCTGTCAGCGTCTGTTCCGCCTCACGCCCTGATTCAAGCGCATTTTTGTTCTGTCCACTTCGGAGATTTTCGCTGGTCGCCTCAAGCGTTTCAGGCAGCTGATAGTCTTGCGTAAACTGGTTGAGACGTTTGATTTCATCTGCAATGCGCCCTATCTGTGGGGGTGCGTTCTCCTTATTCTCTGCGAGTTCCGTCATCTCAGTGCCGAGTTTATCCAATTTCTCGCTAAGTTTCCCAAATTCGTCACCGATTCGGTCTTCTTTTTTCGCAAGCTCATTCGCGGGTGCAGAATCCAGTGATGCCTCCAACGTATCCATCAACGTTTTCTGCTGTTCGGCGAGTGCTTGCGCCTGCTTAGCGGCTGCCTCTAATTCCTGTTGAAGAAGAATCTGTTCATAGAGCGATTTCGCGCGTTCCAGCTGCTGTAAAAATTGTTCTTGGCTGAGATTCGCTTCCGTCATCGCCCGTTCCTGATCCTGCATCTGTTGCTTTGATAACGCCTCTGACAGTTTCCGTAAAATCTCTTTGTGTTCCTCGGAAAGTGCTTGCTCCATCAGGTTTTGCAGCTCCTGATACTTTTGTATCGTCTCTGTATCAAAGAGTTGGTTCTGTTCCATCTCTTTTGCAGTCTCCTTCATATCATCGATCAACTGCTTTGCTGTCTGCTCAATCCGTTTCTGGTCTTCAAGTACCTGCTGCATCAAGTTTTCATCGGTGAAAGTGAGCTCCTGACGCTTCCTGACTTTACCGAGGAGCGTATCGATGAGACCTGTTGTGTCCGCCTGCTCATCGACGAGTTCTTCAAGTCCACGCTGTTCCGTCTCCTGTTCGGTAGCGACGGATTCGTATAATTCGGAGAGCGATGGGAAACGGAGCGTGTAGGTCGGTGATTTACCGATATTCGGTCCTGAAACATTGTCGTTATCCAAACCTTGAACGTAATAAGCGAGCACTTCACCCGGAAAGATACCGATCGGATCTACATCCCACGTGTACAGTACGGAGGCGGATCTACGGACCGGTGCGTTCTGCCCGTCCCACCGCTTCAACGGAATATTCATCTTCTCAGCCCCCTCAGCTTCAACGCTGTATACGAGTTCAAGTGCTTGTACGCCATAATCGTCCGAAGCCTCGACCTCTAATTCTATCAACATCGCGTTATCCAAAACGGTGTCCCGCGCCGGTGAAATAATATTGATTTCAGGGGGTGTGTCTTTGAAGACAGTCAACGTGTAATTAATCGGGTCCCGATTTTCAAAACCTTCAGCATCAGTAATACCGATATGGTAGTTTTCAGTCTGCCTCGCGATATAGATACCGCGTATCGTATGAGATGTCGGAGCTGCATCGGGTGCTTGTGCTTCTGTCGCAGGCTGCGTCGCCGTGATTTCTAATGGCACATCACCAGATTCTTCAAACGCAAGGTGCGCCTCCGCAAGCGGTTTGTTACCACGTCCGGTAAAAGAGATCTCTGTTCCGAAGAGCGTCTGGATGTTACCGGTGTTCACGGGTAGCGTCTGCGGTTGTAGTTGCGTGTAAGTAGGGAAATTGAGACGATACTGGAACTCCGTGACAATCGGTTCATCGCTGATTGTTATGTGATACTGCGCGGATTCCACATCTTTAACAGCGATATAATATTGAAGTGGACGATTTACATTTTCAAGCGTCCCACGATAAGCCGGGACCTCCGAACCGTTTACGGACTGCATCGACATTGACTGCCATTCAGCTGCTGATGCGTTCTCACTATCGTTACCGTCTCCGACGCGGTAGCGCAGCGTAACAGGCGCGCCGATGTGCCCACTGACTTCTGCGGTGACGTTAACATCGGTTCCTCGCTCAATCTGTGTATTGCCGGGTTTTATGTCTGTGATGTGGATGGCATCTTTTAAACCTGCTTGACTATTCGGTAGCGTCTTTGGCAATGTCTGAAAAGTATAGGCGAAACCGTTGAACGCGTTCGGTAGGAGGAAATTTGTGATAATCAGGAGCGCGATCCCTGCGACAGCGATCCCTGCGTTCCGCTTGATTTTTTGAAACTCATTTTGAAAAACCTGTCTATGTTGAATGTTTCTTATATCCTGATCTGTCTGAAGGATCAGGTGTTCAATAAATTCCGGTGCGTAACCGAGTCGGTTATCTGTCAGATTTTTCCAGAGTTGGACAGCACTGAGAATCCGGTTTTCGGATGCCAGTTCACTCGTCGTCTGTGTAGATTCAAGTCGCGATGCAACGGCAGCATCAGAGTGTTTCCGAAAAAGCGGGAAGATAAGCGTCCGGATCAGTGTATAGATAGCGATACATATCGCTAAGAGGAGTACGCCAATACGCATCCAAAACAAGAAGACGGACTGTGAAACTTGGAAACTCACTGTGAAAAGAGCGAGCATCACCACTGTGATGAGTGCTAAAATACCGATACACTTCAGCAAGCCTTCGGAGAAAGTGAGCCACCACCACTGCCGCCGAACTGCGCGTAACCGAGCGATGAGGTTTTCATAAGCCTGATTTACATTTTCTGTGTTCATTTTATTCTATCCCTTTAGAACCTACGCATTTATGATAATGCCTACCTAATGATCACTGCAGGCGGGGTTTGAAACCCCGCCTGCAAATGGGGTTGCTTAAGTCCCATCCTTTAGTGTGTCAATGCATACACAGCGATATTAACCGCCATCTTCGCAGCGAGTTCGCGGACCTGTGGTGTATCCTCTGGATGTACATCGGCATCCTCAAGTCCGTCACCGATGTCAGCACTATAAGCATAATAAACGACCATACGTCCATCGTGAAAGAGACCAAACCCTTGTGCCGGTTCCCCATCGTGTTCGTGAATTTTCGGTAAACCTCTTAATTCATAAAAACAGCGATAAATCAGATGTGTGTTCGGTATCGGTTGAAGTTCTTGTCCTGGAAACACTCTATGAATTTCACGTCTAAAACTCTCGTCGAGTCCGTAGTCATCGTTTGCGAACAGAAATCCGCCGTTCATGAGGTAGTCTCGTAGTGCCTCAACCTCGCTTTCGGTGAACCGGATATTTCCGTGTCCGACGAGGTAGAGCATCGGGTACTGGTAAAGTGTGTGATCCGTTAGTTTTATGATGACCCGATCCTCAGCCGTTTCAATATCCGTCCGCGTCCGTAGGAGTTGGAGCCAATTCTTGATAACGGTTGCGTCTCCGTACCAATCCCCGCCGCCGCCATAGTGAACCTGAGCGATTGTCATCGGGGTTCGAGAAGCCAGCACCCCTCTTCCAATAGACAGTCCCACTGTCGTGCAAAAAAGGAGACTGAAGATTAAAAACGTTTTCCATTTTATTGATTGTATCATAGCGTTTCGCTCTTTTAGGTTAAACCGATCCGTTTGCGTAAAAACCATTCTGTGCCTAACAATCCGACAACCGTAAGCAGAATCAGCGGATGTGTCCAGAGATCGCGTTCTGCATCCACAAACACAGGGTTTTGAACATCAGCGATATTTTTCGGCACCGATTCTGCGTCGGCAATGCTGAAATAGGTTCCACCAGTTTCCGATGCGAGACGCTTCAACAAGTCTTCATTGAGTTGGGGTGTCTCTAATTCGGCAAGTTGCGGATGGACGAAAATATCGACCTGATCTTCACCTAATATTTGGCTGCCTGACTTTGCGGTTGCGCGAATGCGGTAAGTTCTGTTCTGTAGCAGCGTAAATTGGGTTGTATAGAGATTGCTTGTATCAGTTGACGGAGACGATTCATCCACGCTTTCACTGATACTGCGAATCTGTAGTTGGAACGGGGTACCTTCAGGTGGCACCACCTCAAATTGGACCGTGGCATCTGCCTGCGTCGTGCGGTAGACTTCAGAGTAAAGGGACGCTGTAACTGTCGCGGTGTCTCCTATCGAGTATGTGGTTGCATCCGTCGTGAGATGTAATTTTTCGTCATCGGTATCCGTTGCCATCCATCTTAATGCTTGTGCCCAAAATCGCGAATAGAGGTCGTGGTAACGGGTGTCCTTAAAGGTGTTCGCGCCGAAATCCCAATTCCAGAGACCCTCCGCTGCAATGAGCAGGCTTTTGCCTAAACCTATCCTCTGAAACATCAATATCGGACGCCCTTCGCCAGTTTCCATAAGGATAGTCGCGCCGCCTCTAAGACGGAATCCGCTAAAGGTTCGGGATAACGCTGGCATATTCCGCCAGATCGTAGCACTGCTCGCCCCTAAAACGGACGTGTCCACTAATTGCATCATCGGGTGGAATTCACCGGATCGGGTGAGTTGGATTCCGGATTCCGTATCGTGTCTGCGACAGCCATTTTCTGGGATATTTACTGGTAAAAGTTCCGCTAATTCTGTATTTCGGATCCCGTTGATTCCGAGCATTCTACGAGATGGAAGAAAGATTACAGACTTTCCTTGTACCTCAACGAAATCGACAATTGCGCGTTGTTGCGCTGTCGTGAGATGTTCTTCTCCTAAATCACCTAAAATCAGAACGTCGTATTTCGAGAGTTCGGTAAGTGTTTCGGGAAACTGTGCGGTTTCTGATGCCGGTGTCGTTTGTGGGTAATACCCATCTAAACGACTGAGCAGGCTACCCGTCGGTGGCAATCGTTTAGATTTATTTCGCAATAAGATTGCACAGGTCGCCTGAATATCAGGATCGCGTTCGAGTGCGCGTTTCAGGAACGTGTACTCCCATCTCGGTCTACCTTCGAGATAAAAAACGTTGAGTTTCGCCTTCACAACTTTCATTGAAAACGTCTTCTGATTGTTAGCGTCCGTCAGTTCATTGTCAAGCACGGGAAGTTCAATAGTGTATTGGAAACTCCCTTCAACCTGTGGCGTGAATTTTAATTCTACTTCCTGTTTTGTCGTCGTGTTTACTGAGGTTGTGCGCTGTTGTGGCTCGAATGTTAGGGTCGCAGCATCTACAACGGTATTGCCGTTAAGTTCACGTAGCGACAGTTGTGTCGTTTTACCGGTGTATCCTGTCTGCAGAACCGTCACACGAATGACACTTTCGTGGTCTGTATAGGCGATGGGTGTAGCGTCAATCCGTTGAATCTGAATATCTTTCGGTGGCTCTACAGAACCGACACCGACTGTATAGATAGGCACCTCCAAGGCAGTCATATCGTCCAAGGGAAACTCTCCAGAGTTGTGTCCACCGTCCGTGATAAGTAAGATACCAGCCGTCTGTTGACCCTTCCATGCTGAGGCGACTGCTCGAATTGAGGCACTAATATTGGTAAGTGTCCCATTCGGTTCAAATCGCGTCACGGTTTCACTATCAAAATCTTCCGGTACGACTCTATTTTGATGTAGACCTGTATCAAACGGGTAGAGATGGATTTCAAAGCGATCGCGTAGACTTTGTAGAAATTGTCCTTCGGCATTAAAAAGGAGTGAATTCACTTGATCCAGTCGAGACACCTGTGTTTCATCGGCGGGTGCGTCAATAAGTTGCATGCTCCGTGATGTGTCCACTAAAATAGAGAGGTGCGTCGGTGGCGTGATGTCTCTCTTTTCAATGACGACGGGTGCCAAGAGGCAACAGAGCAAGATAGACGCTGCACAGATCCGCATCGCGATGAGTAAAAATCGGTACCCCGGACGCATCGAGTGTGCCATCCGTAGGTAGACCAGCAGCGTTATACCAATCACAACGCCGATACCGAGTACAATTGCCCAACTGGGTAAAAAATAGGTGAATCGCATATCCATCCCAAACCGTTTTATGATATATTATAGTCTAATGACCGCGTTGATGTCAAACAGATTTTCAGAAAAATAGGTTTGACAATCGGTGAATTTCTATGTTAGAATGTGAGTAAATTACATTTCTACAGAGGTAAGGCAAAACATGTCGGAACAAAATAATAACGAAAACGCAGTTGAAACGGAAAATCAGACTGAGGCGGCAAGCGGTATCATCATTAATGCTTCACAGATGCAGTCGATTGATATTAGCGAACGGTTCACACACTCAAAAACAGCAAACGGTTGGCGTGTCCAATTAGAAGCCTCTGCACGGGTTACGATTAACTTTATGACGAGTATGCGGAAGTTTGAAGTTGTCCTCATGCAAGGTGATAGTATCGAGCGCGACGGTGAAGATTTAATTGTGTTCAGGAATAAACCTGCGGATGCGTACCGCTCACAAAGAGGTGTCTCCAAATCACCACTTGCGCGGAGTGGTAGTGAACGCTCAGGATTGATACCTGACCCGCCCGAAGAGAGCACAGTTTAGTTACTTTTTATAGTAAAACCTACAATTAATGATCCACTATAGAAGGCGGGGTTCCAAACCCCGCCTGCATTAGCGTTAGGTTTGTTGTTTTGTAAAGTGTTGATTTATTTTTCGGTTTTACTATAGCAGGAAGAACAGAGGGGGTGGTTCCCATTCTGGAACGTATCTATCGACTCCTCTCAAGTTTAAAAGGTGGCACAATGATACCGACGGAAATTGTGCTGACCCCGCAAAGTTATGCGAAGATCGTCTCAGAGCTTGCTGATATCCTCGGTCGTGAAGGCGTATCACATTTGCAACTTGCACATCATCTGGCGTTGACGGTCACGATCCAGCACGAAAACACGGACCTCATTGTTCTGAAGGAATTAATGCCGAACCCGTGTCCTGTCTGCCATCGTCGGTTGACGTTCCTCCGCGAAACAATTGACCGTTTTGAGAGCGATAATGCCAGCCAAGCGCGCTGCCCGATGGGGCACCGCTACCCTGGTGAACTGAAGGTATACTATTTAAGCATTTTTCAAGACGGGACAGTTGGCGAGAAGGAGAAACCGGTCAAGGTGTGTCCAGAGTGCGAAGGCGAACATATCCAGTATTTGGGAGCAGACGTGATGTTTTGTCTCGATTGCGATTGGGATAGCGGGATGGAAGCGCGGTATCAAATACGGGGGGATAGATCGCAAACGTAGTGTCTCGTTGACGGATATTATAGGTAGGCGCGCTTTCTAAGCGCGCCTTTACCGTTTTAATGGAAATGTCCGGCGTGCGGATCCATCTCCATAGGCTCTGGTGGTTCCTCAATCTCAGTGATAAGCGTTTCTGTCGTTAAGAGCAGCCCTGCGATGCTTGAAGCGTTCTGAAGTGCGGAGCGGACGACCTTCGTCGGGTCAACAACACCGTCTTCTAACATATCACCGTATTCCGCAGTGGCGGCATTGAAACCGTAGTTGCCTTCACCCTCTTGGACTTTAGCAACGACCACCGAACCTTCCATTCCCGCGTTCTCTGCGATGGCACGTACCGGTGAGAGTAAACTCCGGCGAATAATATTGAGTCCTGTCTCTTGGTCGTCTTCTAATGCCAAGTCGTTGAGTGTGGCTGCAGCGCGTAGAAGTGCGATGCCGCCACCGGGGACAATCCCTTCCTCAATAGCGGCGCGTGTTGCAGCGAGTGCATCTTCAAACCGGGCTTTCTTTTCTTTCATCTCGACTTCAGTTGCAGCACCGACGTTGATAACGGCGACACCACCAGCAAGTTTCGCAAGCCGTTCTTCCAACTTCTCACGATCATAATCCGAGGTCGTCTCCTCTATCTGCCTACGAATTTGTGTAACTCTACCGTCAATAGCCTCTTTTTCGCCGCTACCGCCGATAATCGTGGTGTTATCTTTGTCAACGATGACGCGTCGAGCTGCGCCTAACATACCGATGACAACATTTTCCAAACGGATACCGCTCTCTTCGGAGATCACCTGACCGCCTGTCAGGATGGCAATATCTTCCAACATCTCTTTGCGCCGATCCCCGAAGCCGGGTGCCTTCACTGCAGCGACCTGAAGCGTTCCGCGGAGCTTGTTCACCACTAAAGTCGAAAGTGCTTCACCCTCAATATCTTCAGCGATAATAAACAGCGGTCGTCCGAGCTGCATCGCCTTTTCCATAATCGGCACAAGGTCTGCTACTGTCGTAATCTTCTCGGTGTTAATGAGAATATACGGATTCTCAAATTCGACGATCTGTTCCTTGATATCCGTTACGAAATTCGGTGATAGGAAACCGCGATCGAACTGCATCCCTTCAACGATGTCTACCGTAATCTCTGAGGTTCTGCCTTCTTCAATAGTGATGGCACCGTCGTTTCCGACCTTATCGATCGCTTCAGCCACGATTGTACCGATGTCGCTATCGTTTGCGGGATCGTTGGCTGCGATGGCGGCGACTTGTAGGATTTCTTCGTGTGTATTCACAGCACGGCTCTGTGCGGTGATCGCATCGACAGCAGCCCCGACAGCCTTATCTATACCGATTTTCAACTGCATCGGGTCGGCACCAGCCGTAACGTTCTTCAACCCTTCGTGAAGAATTTCTTGTCCCAATAGCGTTGCCGTTGTCGTCCCGTCTCCAGCGATGTCATTTGTTTTTGTTGCGATGGATTCGAGTAGTTGGGCACCCATATTTTCGTACGGGTCCGGGAGTTCAATTTCTTTTGCGACTGTGACACCGTCGCATGTTACCAGCGGGGCACCGAAAGATTTTTGGATGACTACATTTCTTCCGCGTGGTCCGAGGGTAACCTTCACAGCATCGGCGAGTGTATCTGCACCGCGCTTGAGTGCTACCCGTGCTTCCTCGTCAAAGATAATTTGCTTTGCTGGCATTGAATTCCTCCTCTATGAATTTTAGTGTTGTTATATTAAGACTTAAAAAGTGTTGCGACTTCTGTTCGCTTTCATAATTATAGCATACACACCTTGTAAAGTCAATTTTTTATGATTGCCGAACGCTGCTCAGAATCTGGAACTTGACACCAGAACGCAAATAAGATATAATACCCATTGGAGATGAATAAAAATGGATAAATCTTATATAACTTTACAACGTAACGGTTATAGACTAACAATCTATGGCGGAGTTGCCCCTCTGGACCCGGGTAACGATAACGTTGATGTTCAGGTTACTTTTCCGAACGGTGACAATTTCTCTGCCACCTTTTTTACGCTGCAAAACATTGACACCTTGATGCAACGCTATACAAAGACCGGCGAATGCACTGCCGGTTCGTACTTCTGGGCATCTAACATGATCATCGTCCAAAAACTTACAGAACAGACGATCTGTGAAACAATTGATGATTTGTTAGCAGGCGAGGAATTTACGTCTATTTTTTCAAAAAATTCGGACACCACAATTGTTTCCACTAAAAATGGAGAAGCACTTTTCAAGCGTTTTGATGAATCTTTACAGGACTCCTAAGGTGTGTAAATACTTTGTTACGTGTTGTCTGATAGGTCGGTACCGGTATGTTTTTTATAAGCAAATTCAAGAACAGAGAAAAGGATTGACATGTTTTCAGGGATATCGTAATAGATATAATCTACTTTTTCACCTTTGCTAATCGCGTAGAATTCACATCCATTGTGTTCACGCTCCAATTGCTTTGCTTCTGCCTCATCTATCAGGACAAAGAGTCTTGGTAGCATAGATGCTTTAGGGTTTTTCTTACTTAACTCACCATCCTTACGAATAGGCTTGTCAACTGGAAAGAGACCTTCAGGCAGAATTCCAAATATCCTTTTTATGTTTCCTATGATCCCTTTATCCGTTAGCCAAAAACCACACAGCATCTTTGAAAATTTTGCAGAATTTAGCCTCCATCCTTCTTTATTTATCAAATTCTGTACATAGGCAACTCCTCCGTAAAACAATTTGAGATTTTCTTCAGTGTATCCTTTTTTAAAGAAATCTCTAAGCTCTTCGGATAATGAATTTCTAACCATGTCTATTGTCCACTCAACATCCGATTCAGGAAGAACCCTAACTGGTCTTTTTTCCGAAGAATTATCAGGGGTGTCGTCAACAGGATTAGGATTTAGAAGGGGCGGGCTAATTTCGGGCGGGATCGTTTTCCCTTTTTCTTCCAATGCGATTTCAGCGTTCAGCTCTGCCTCACCTGATGCTACATTAGACTTCAAAAGATATTTCTCTAAATCGGAAATGGCAGCTTTTCGATCTTCAATATCAATTTCACAAAAAATCCTGTCGCTTAAACTGGAGGCTTCCCATCGAGAAAGGTAAAATCGCCAGAGTTTACCGTTTGTAATTATCGCAAGTGGTACGTTCCCACTATATGCATAAAAGCAAATTTGTTCTTCGTTTCTTCCGATTGGTTGATTCCATCGTTTACATTCAATTAACACCACAGGGTTCTGCTTTTGTTTAATATGCAAAGCGTAATCGGCTCTTCTACTCTCAACCTTATATTCAGGTATAATTTCCATCGATGCTAAACTGGTATCATCCCATTCCAAAGCACGCAGAATTGGTAAGACAACATATTGTTGGAGAGTCGCTTCGTTTGCTTCTGTTAAGTGTTGCTTGTGTTCAAGGATATGTGCAATAGTGTTTCTCAAATCAGTCATTCGGCGAATTTTCCTTTATTTAACATCTGATGACGGAACTGCAGGTTCAACATACAACGTTTTTTCACGGGTATAATGCACGTAGCCTGCAACGTTGCCCTTCCGTTTCACGACGTAGCGCGCCCATGTATAATCAACAGGTACATTGCTGGCGTGGTGCGCTTTGCTGTAGTAGGCGGCGAGTTGCGCGGCTTGTAATAACGTCGGCATTGGGATGTCCGGACGGTTCTCTGGGTTACGGATGATGACGTGCGAACCGTGAATCTGTTTCGCGTGGAGCCACATGTCGCTCGGCTTGGCAATCTGACGTAGGAGCAGATCGTTCGATTGACTGTTTTTGCCAACATACATCTGGAAACCGTTGGTAGAGGTATACCTGCGGAAGGGACCTTCGCTCGCCGGTTGTTTCTGCTTTCTGCCCTGCTGGCTCTTGAGATAGCCGTTCTCTGTAAACTCGGCACGGAGGCGTTGAAGATCCGCTAAGGTCTTCGCCGATTCCAACTCGGATACATAAAGCTGCAATGTCTCCTGATCTGCATCCACATCTGAGATGAGCTGCTGGATACGCGCATACCCGCGTTTCGCTTTCGTGTATTTCTTGAAATAGGCTTGCGCATTCTCGGAGGGAGTCTGTTCAGGGTTGAGTGGGATCGTCAACTTTTCGAGTTCAGGACTGTAGTAGTTTTGTAATTCGACCTGCTCTTGTCCGCGGGTCATCGTATGTAAGTTCGCGAGGATCAATTCGCCTTGGATACGGTAGTCTTCCGATTTTTCTGCACGTTCCAAATCTTTTTGCAGTGCCTTCGCTTTCCGACGGAGTAGATTCTTCTGTTTCTTCAACGCCTGTTTCAGCACATTCTGTTCAGAGATGATACGCTCCCTTAACGTGATTGCATCGTAGTAAGCAGCGACAGCATCGTTCATCGTGTCGAAGGTTTGGACAGTGGCGTTCGGAAATTGCTGTAGCGGTAGTGCGGATGCAGCGAGCGGTCCGCCGCTGTCGATGAGCAGTTGCGGTGCTGCGTTCACTGGATCGAAATAGGGAATCACTTGCTGATAAGCGTCCCAGAGATCCGCTTCGGCTGCCCGTGCGATGACCTCCTTCGCGAGTGTCGGACTGAACCCATCTACCTTGTTAAAGAGTTCTCGCCATCCTATTTCCGCTTGTCCATCAAACAGTTGAGTAAACGTCTCCTTATCCGGTATCAACGGTGCGACTTTCCCTTGTTCTGGCGGTAAAGTATAGGTCTCACCGGGTAAAATTTCTCGGTGTCGGTTCACCGTTTCATCAATGCGTTTGAGACTTTCGAGAATCCTATCGTCGGAGGCATCAATGAGGATAATGTTGCTATGTTTGCCCATTAACTCAGCGATGATGGCTTTCGGAGACGGCTGTATAGGTTCATCAGAGACAGGTTGGACAGTGATTTTAAGGATCCGATCCCAACCGATCTGCTCAATCTCGGTAATCTTGCCCCGTCTGAGGTGTGTCGTGAGAAAATCTGCCAGATAGGACTGTTTTTGCGCTGGCGGTGGTTTTTCGATGAGATGTGCGCGGGCATGCACTGAATGTGCGGATAGTGTCAGCCAATGCGTTTCGGCAGCATGACCGACCTTGAACGAAAAGGTGTGTGCGTTCACCTGTTCAATGTGCCGTATCGTGCTGCCTAAAAGTGTTTCGCTAAGCTCTGTGACAATAACGCGTAATGCTAAACTATCGTAAGACATGTCCAACAATCTTCCTTAATGGTATCGCTTCAAGTCTTGTGTTATCCCGCGCAGTTGTTCCTGAATGTCTGCTGGCACGCGTGGGTTAAACGGGCCGCCTGTCCCTGCAGCGATGTCGTCGAAACCGCTTAGGATCATCGCTTCAACGACTGCGGAATAGTTATAGATCCGCTCGTTCATGAAACGGATTTCTTCAAGAGGCGCGATGTCCGCTTCAACTTGGGCAGAGGTCTCGTAATCGCCACGCCGTTGTGCGTTGTTAATCTCATCTGAGGCACGCGCGAAAGCGACTGCGATGCCGGAGGTGTGCCCTATCGCGCCTAACTGTGCCGGACGCGTACATCTATCCCCGATCCCCCACATCACGATACCGCTGTCGCCGACACCCTCAACAAGCGGTTCGACATCCTCTTCACCTGTTCCGATCTTCACACCGATGAAATGTGGTGAGTCTTTCAAGAGACGGATAACCGCTGACAGGTCGCGTTTCTGACGGAAATAGTAGAGGAATCGTGCGCCGCAAGCCGTGCCGTATCTCTCGCCAAATTCCATGTACTGTTGGTAGACACCTTCAGGATTCGAGACACCAGTCAGTGGCATAAGTAGATACGCGTCCGGGGGTCTTTGGAGTTCGGACTGTGCTTCGATGAGTTGACCTGCTTGGGGGATGGGGTTGGGTACGATACCTGAGATGAAGATACCGTCATCACCGATCTGTTGTGTGGTTTTGTCGATAAGGCGTAGCTGCTCGGTTTCACTGATATGATGAATCAGGCTCGTTCCCGCGATAGCGATGACGCGTTTTCGTCCCGCATCGAGGTAATTGTTCTGCATCAAATAGTCGATATTTTTGGCGTGTCCAGTATCGTCAACTTTACCGTCTTTGAAAGGGATTATCGGAATTGCGGTAACCGAATTAAGCGCATCCAGAAGTTGTGGTATCTCTAATGGCATAGTGGCTCCTTTTAATGAACTAAAACCGTTTCCGTAGAACAATAGCACCGGAGGTCGTGCCTGTCAACATATCGGTTTGAATATCTATATCAAACATTCGGGTTTGTGCTTGCGCGGGTGTGCTTTCTAAACGTGCGTTGATACGTTTTGTCGTGATACGCGCCTCTACGGCACTCACAACGTGATTGAGAATCGCCAAGCCTAAAAAGAATCTTGCGCGCTCGAAGGTATCGTTGGCTTGTTGCCTGAAATCAAAAGCCTCCAATCGGTGTTTTGAACTGATACCTTTATTCTCAATATCGCCGTGTTTCTCGTTTTTTAGGTTCGGATCAATATCGTTCCAGTACCACTTACCGGTGCGAGTGCGTGTCGCCTCTGAATCATAGACGTGATTCCATGTCTCATATTGTGTGGCGTGTTCAAAATCCTCTATAGGGTCCCAATCTTCAAAGGAACCTGCACCGATAAAGATGACATTCTCTCTGACAATATCACGATAGTCGTCGCGTATGTTTGCGGCAGAATTTCTTAAGATAAAGAAGGTTGCCAGAAAACCGACCTCTGCAGCCGTATAAAGATAACCGTACTTAGCACCCGTATAGAGTTGTCCCATGCCGGGGATCACAAGCGAATAGAGGAACGCCTCGTTTGGAGACTTCCGGGGTTGTAGCACTTGGGCAGCCGTTAGGGATTCATTCGTCAATGTACGGTTACCGAGAGTGGACTCGAGATAAAAAGTCGTGAACGGTTCCGCTTGGAAAACGTCAGATGCCAAGCAGACACCAGACGACACACTTAATAGTAGCACAAATATCAGAATTTTAGTGTTAAATCTCACGTTTGGTGTCCCTCTTAGAAGAAGATGATTCCGGTTGCTTCAATGAGCCGTTGATTATTGGGACCGAAGCTCGGACCGTAACTTAGATCAAGATTGAACAGGTATATCTTCACGCCGATACCACCGGTAAAATGGTCCATCAAATTCGGTAGATTGATACCGGGTTCGACCTTATAACCGACCCGAAGTGCCAGAATATTTCCGAGCCAATATTCCAAACCGACATTCTTTTGGAGATGCCGCCATTCAAACGCTCGGATACCGACCCCGCGATCCGAAAGCAGCTGCGCTCGCGTCAGTTCTTCCTCGCGCTCAGCGTTGAGCCGTTCCAAGTCAACCGCCAGTTCGTCTTCATCTTCTGTCAACTTATCAACATAAGCAGTAATGCCACTGACGAAGCGGAGGTGGCTATATCTATCACGGTAAAGGCTTATAGACGTACCGACACGAAGGAGTCGGGGTAACGGATCGGCTTGGTTTTCATCAATAAATGATATACCGGGTCCGACGTTCTGAATTGCGACACCGATGGTCGTCGGGATAGGTTCAAATGGGAGGAGATATTGCGCTCCCAAATCGACAGCATAAGAACTTCCGTTTTCACGTCCGAGTACCATCCGAATGATTTTCCCGTTGATGCCTGCCGATAAAGAATCTGTAATCCGGTCTGCGTAAGAGAGCGTGAGTGCGAAGTTAGTGCCGAGACTCTCTTCTCGCAGAACATCGGGGGAATCAGTTGTTACAGCGATTGTGCCTTGTCCTTGCATCTGGAGCGTCGCGCCGACGGTTCCGAAATCGCCAAGGGGTGTTGCACCAGAGAGGAAGGTATAGTATAACCCCTCACCTGCTTCACCGAAAGGTGCGCTGTAATCGGCGTAGAACATTGAAGCTTGTGCTGCTTTCTGACCGGAACGGAGCCTGCTTTCGGGCATGTCTGCGAGACCGCTCGGATTCCAGAGCGACGTTGTCACATCACCCGACACCGCATAAAACGCGTCCCCGAGAGCTCTTGCGCGTGCCCCGCCCCCGAGGTTCAATATCTGCGCGCCTGTCCGTCCAGGCCCTGCAAGCACCGGAACCGGAAGCGAAATAATAAGTAGTAAAAGTAGCATAAAGGTTTTGCGGATAAAAAAGTACACTGCGTTGTAACTCCTGTTTTCTATCAAAACTTAATTCTGTTTCTGTCTCTGTTTTCGTTCATCTTGCGCTGCTATTATATAATAACGCAATTGACCTTAACAACGCAAATCGCTTTAATCCGTTTACTTTTGTCATACTAAAGTTCGGACAATTTTTTTAGGGAATAGACATACCGAAGAAACACCGAAGCAAAAATCCGCTACGGAGCTACTGATAACTACACATTGTATCTATTTCGCGTATATGATACGATAAGCGTATACAGAAAGCATTATCTATCGGAGGTAAGAACTTATGAACCGTGTACGGATAGGTGTTATCGGGTGTGGCGCGATTGCGCAGGTACACCATCTCCCCAATCTTAAGACACTCCATCGAGAATTTGAAGTACCAATTGTCTGTGATCTCTCCCACGGTGCTGCAGAAGCCGTCGCGAAGCGTTTCCATGTTCCGCAATTCGTAACAGATTACAACGAATTGTTAAAGACAGATATAGATGCTGTCCTATTGTGCCACGGCGATCCGAAAACGGAAGTCGCACTTGCCGCGTTTGAAGCGGGGAAACACGTCTTTATTGAGAAACCGGTCTGCTTCTCACTTCAAGAAATGGATGCGATGCTAACGGCACAAAGGAGAGCCGGTACAGTCGCGCAAGCCGGTTACATGAAGGTGCATGATCCGGCTTTCCAATGCGCTAAACGTGAAGTAGACACAATGGAAGGTTACAAGTTCGTCCAGATTAACCATCTCCATCCGAATAACAGTCTACACCTGAGCCAATTTGATGTTGAGCGGTTTAACGATGTACCACCGGATGCGTTAAAACCTGCAGGCGCAGCGCGTGAAAAAGCGCAGGCAGAAGCCATCGGTGACCTGTTATCACAAACAGGAATCGAAACCGACATCCGAAACAAGGCGCAACGCGTGTTCTATCTACTTTCTGGCAGCATGATCCACGATATTTATAGTTTACGGGTGATGCTCGGTTCACCAAGCGAAGTCATCAGCGCAGAAGTTTGGGCTGAAGGACGCGGCGTGAGTATCGTATTCGGCTACCCGAACGGTGCACGTTGTGTCGCGACATGGGTAGACCTACCAGATTTGTGGGACTTTAAAGAGACCTTAGAAATCTACGGCGATAACAAACGGGTTATCGTCTCATATCCGACCGGTTTTTCACGCGGTATCCTGTCAGAGGTAACGATACAAGGGATAGATGCCGATGGTACGACCTATAGCAAGACCCCTGCGATTGCGTGGGAAAGTGCTTTTGTTCGGGAGCTGCGCCACTTCCACGCATGCATCACTGAAGGCGAAACGTGTTATACTACACTGGAATCTGCCCGAAACGATATAGCACTGATTATTGATATTGTGAAGTGCTACGTGGAACGTAAGGCTGTCCGCATGTAGCATCTGCGGTGTTTTACAAACGCTAAAATCCAACGCGAAGAAAACGTTTCTTCAAGTACGCCGTAAAACTGCAGTTTGTGCATATCGGATATCCATTCAGATTTGGTATAAAAATATGGGCAGCCCCGTAAGGGCCTGCCCACACAAATTGGCGTAGAACAGTAATATGGAACTGCTCCTACAATCGGTTTCGGAATTATTCCTCTTCAGCGGGTTCCTCAGGCTCCGCGGGTTCTACCGGTTCCACGGGTTCTCCAATTTCTTCAGGAATTATGCCATCAAGGATTTCGCCAGGAATCATGCCATCTCCCATCTCTTCACCTTCTATTGTGACGAATGCCTCTTTGAGACCAATCACAATAAACCCGTCGATATTAATTGTGATTTCGACAGACGGTGGCGGTTCAAAATCCGTTGGGAATGGGAATCCGTCTAATGGCGGGAACCCTTCAGGAAGTAGTAAATCTGGTGGCATTTCACCATCTCCAGGTGCTTCACCGTCTTCAGGCATTTCACCGTCTTCGGGTGCTTCACCATCTTCAGGCATCTCATCACCTTCGGGTGCTTCACCATCTTCAGGCATCTCATCACCTTCAGGTGCTTCACCGTCTTCAGGCATCTCATCACCTTCGGGTGCTTCACCGTCTTCAGGCATTTCACCATCTTCAGGTAACGGTAGCCCTTCTGGTGGCAACAGGTCTGGTGGTAAAAAATCTGGAGGCAAAAGATCTGGAGGCAAGAAACCTGGTGGTAATCCGCCTGGCGGAGATCCTAACGACTCAAGCGTTATTGTGATTAAGCTTGGATTAATCTGTTCTTCTTCCATCTTTTTGATAAGTTCGTCCAGATTCTCAGGCAGCGGTTTAGGTTCTTCTTCCGGTCCAAAGAAAAAGAAATCGGGTCCAAAGAACGGATCAGGGGGACCGAAAGGATTCTCAGAGGCTACCGTGAGAAGCGCATCGCCAGCCGGGAAATCCTCCGGAACCTGAAGTGTAACCTCTCTCTCAATTGTCCGTTTGTCCCCTGCAGCACTCCAGTGTGGAAGTAGCACGACAGAAACTATAAGGTCTTCACCTGGCGTGATCCCCTCTTCAGGAACGATAACCTCATGCAGATCCGCCAACATAATTTGAGGTTTATCGTGGATAGCAATTGACACATCTGCCAATGTCGCTTCCCCAGCACTGTTTGAGAGCGTATCTGTGAAAGCTCGGATAATCCGTTCAGTATTTATCAGCACATCAATAAACGTAGCCGAAGATGCACTCCGAAACGATTCCGTATAGACAGTTTCTGTCTCTTTGAAACGAAGCGTGACAGTCCCATCCACTGTAGCAGAACTTATCTCCTGCCGGATGGAATCCATTGTAATGGCTGCAACGATTGGTAGAAACGATTCCTGACCGTACGCGACCTTGTGATTCTTTTCCACTATAGGACCGTTGCCTGCTTGATAAGTAACCTTCAGCGGAATCATTGACGGCACCGTACCGAGTTCACCGACGATCCCTGGTAGGAGGTCTTTGGTGATTGTGCCGATCGGATTCCCGTAGGCTGATGAAGATTTGTACGGTATCTGTAGGTTGCTAACGATACCATTGGTGACGGCTCTATAGACCGGTAATGACGATTGACCGCCATAAACCATTGGATGTCCGAACGCTGTAAATGTACCATCGTCGTAGACCTGTGTTACCGTTCCGAAACCGATAGAATTAACAACATCACCTGTTGATACTGCGACACCGATCATATCGCCAGCTGCGAGTCTGGTTGTCACGGTCGGTGGGGCTGCCGGTGCGTCATTAATATCGGCGATCAATTGAACGAAGTCAAAGTGCGAACCTTCCAGATGTGCTGAAAGTTGCTCTAATCTGTTCACTTGTATACCGGAAATCGTGAGAGGCGTTTTCACGGGGCGATATGCTGCCTGGATACCGCCCGGTGCAGCTCCGGCACGTTCTGCGTCAAACATCTCTCCAAATGTTTGGTGCGTAATTGCGTTCTCCATAGCGTCGATGGATGTCACCCAGAAGCGCCTTGGTGCCGTGGCAAAAGCATCACCATAAGCGAGCGCACCCATAATGCGTCCGGGAGGCCCGACCGGACTTCCCGACATACCTTGGGCAATACCGCCCATCGCCTCAGCCAATTCATCTGTCAATTCAAATTCGTAGAGAGGGTATCCGAATCCGAAATCCCGAACGCCACGAAACTGCGCTTCAAGGGTAACTCTGTTTGTTCCTTCAAGTACTGTGACGATTTGGACGGGTGTTTTATCCGTCAGTTTTCGCGCTTCATCCTCATACATATTTTCGAGGACAACATCGCCTAAGAGCGGCGCGCCACTAAATGCGGACGCTTCATCAATGACCGCAGGATTTTCAATTTCTGTCTGCTCTTCATCAGAAGAACAAGCAAACAGACTGAGAACCATTATGGCGATGCTTGCCAGAAGAAAAAAGTTTTTCATATTTATTCCTTTCAAAAGAGAGCGTCCTACCTTAAGGACGCTGTTTATATTTTTAGGTGCAAACTTGCGTCGCATTAAGATGCGTGCGCCGAATCGCATGCGTTACCACGCGACCCAGCCTCCATCAACTGCGATCGTTTGGCCCGTCACCCAGTTCGCGGCATCTGATGCTAAAAACAGCACCGCGCCGACGACTTCCTCCACCTCACCGACACGCCCCATCGGAATACGGCGGACAACATCTTCATAAAATTCTTTGCGTTGTAAAAGGACATCCGCAAGCGGGGTCCGAGTAAACGCTGGCGCGACAGCATTCACCGTGACATTGTGTGGTGCCCATTCAACTGCGAGTCCTTTGGTTAACAACACAACGCCACCCTTGCTCCCCGAATACGCAGTCCGCAACGGACCGCCTACCAACCCCATCGTTGATGAGATGTTGATGATCTTACCACTTTCACGTTCAATCATCGGTTTCACAAGCGTCTGTGTTAAAAAGAACAGACCTTTGAGGTTCAGGTCGTAGATTGCGTCCCAATCCTCTTCTGTTAACTCAAGTGCCGGTTTCGGGCGGTTGGTTCCCGCGTTGTTCACGAGAACGTCTACTCGTCCCCAGACATCCATTGCTTCTTGCGCGCCTTTGGTGATCTGCGCTATATCACTAACATCAAATACAACGGGTTCCGCTTCACCACCGTTTACACGAATTTCGTTTGCGACCTCTTCAAGGTCAGATGGCGTACGGCTATTCAAAATAACCTTCGCTCCCATCTGAGCGGCGGCAAGTGCGATCCCTCTACCGATACCTTTGCCGGAACCGGTGATTAACATCACCTTATCTTTCAACTCAAATCCTGGAAATGCCATATTTTAGCCTCCAATTGCTAATTTCAGCGTATTTTCTAACAACATCGCACGCGTCATAGGTCCCACACCTCCCGGAACCGGCGTGATAAACCCAGCCACTTCTTTAACCGCCTCAAATTGAACGTCCCCGATAGCCCGTCCGTTTACATGATTAATACCGACATCAATCACGATCGCTCCCGGTTTCACCATATCCGCAGTAATGAACTCAGTTTTACCGATAGCGACAACAAGGATGTCCGCTTTCAGTGTTTCTGCTTTCAGGTCTGCTGTGCGGGAATGACAATACGTAACAGTCGCGTTCCGGTTCAGCAGCATCAGGCCGACCGGTTTCCCGACAAGCGGACTTCTACCGACACAAACTGCATGCTTCCCTTCAATTTTTTCGCCACTCAATTCAACAAGACGAATAATGCCGGTCGGCGTACACGGTGTCACACCCTCTCGGTTAATAAGGAGGTTCCCTAAATTGACAGGATTGAGTCCGTCAGCATCTTTGTGGGGCGCGATTCTATCAATAACGGTCTCTTTATCAATCCCATCCGGCAGCGGCATTTGGACCAACATCCCGTGGATATCCGGTCGCGCATTCAAGGTTTCGATACGCGCTATAAGGGTTTCTTGGCTGATGTCTGCAGGGAGGCGATGGACTTCGGAGTGGAAATGGACCTTCTCACAATCGCGTTGTTTATGTTTAATATAGAGCGTTGATGCGGGGTCATTGCCGACTTGAACCACAGCAAGACCGGGGATAAACTTTAGTTTTTTTATCCTGCGCCGGATCTGGCTCCGGACACGCTGCGCAAGACGGTTACCATTAAGGAGTTCGGCTGACAAATTCCGTTTCCTCCAATTACACTTCTCTTAACTGTCGTGAAATATAAAAATCAATTTAGTGAATTGAGACGAATTCTGACGTAGAATCCATATTACGATACCATTAAATTAGTGTAACATATACTGCTTTTTCATGCATCTTTTTTTTCCCTTTACACAGAACGACCATTTTATTTTCAAGTTTTCTTTCGATGGAAGTACTCTGGAAGATTAAATGGTTGCGACAAAAACCTTGAAAAAAATTGTCAAATATGAGATAATGTATAATGGAATCAACATATACGTATAGGGCGCATTTGCAGCCCATATTACATATCAAAGGAGAAAATACGCAAGATGCCACTGGGAAGGAAAATACGTTACGGTATGGTGGGGGGCGGCCCGGACGCGTTCATCGGTGCTGTCCATCGTAAAGCAGCCGCACTCGATGGCGAAATCGAACTCGTCGCAGGCGCGTTCTCATCATCACCCGAAAAATCACGTCAACAAGGGACAGAACTCTTCCTCGACGCAAACCGTGTCTACGGTTCTTACCAAGAGATGGCCGAAAAAGAGAGCCAGCTCTCTGAAGGTGAACGCATCGACTTTGTCTCGATCGTAACGCCGAATCACATCCATTTCGATGTCGCCAAAACCTTCATTGAAGCGGGGTTCCACGTCGTCTGCGATAAGCCGATGACGACGACAGTTGCCGATGCCGAGGCGTTGTGTGAACTCGTCAAACAGCACGATGTCGTCTTCGCGCTCACACATAATTACACAGGCTACCCAATGGTGAAGCAGGCACGCGAACTCGTAAAAGCCGGTAAACTCGGCGTGCTCCGTAAAATCGTTGTGGAATATCCACAGGGTTGGCTCGCAACGTTTCTGGAAGACGAAGGCGCGAAACAAGCCGTCTGGCGCACCGACCCCAAACAAGCAGGTGCCTCCTCTTGTATCGGGGACATCGGTTCACACGCTGAAAACTTAGCGCACTATATCACCGGACTCGACATCGAAGAAATCTGCGCAGACATGACGACCTTCGTAGAAGGACGCTTGTTAGAAGATGACGGAAACCTACTCGTCCATTATGAAAACGGAGTCCGCGGTGTCCTCTACGCTTCACAGATTTCAGTGGGTGAGGAGAACAACCTACGCATCCGCGTCTACGGCACGGATGCTTCGTTAGAATGGCACCAAGAGAACCCGAATTATCTCTACGTCCGGTTCCCTGACGGTCCCGAACAGGTTTACAAACGCGGAAACGACTATCTCTCGGAAATCGTCCAGCACAACTCACGGATACCTTTCGGGCATCCGGAGGCATTTATTGAGGCATTCGCGAATATCTATGTCAACGCCGGTCGGACAATCGCTGCGAAAATCGCAGGCGAAACGCCGTCCGAATTCGATACAGATTTCCCGACTGTCCAAGACGGTGCACGCGGCGTACATTTCATCAACGCAGCCGTAGAGAGCGGCAAAAAGCGCGCCTGGATTGACGCAAGTTACACGCCTCCCGCGTAATTTTGTACCGGCTTTCGGCTCTCGGCTGACAGCCTTCAGGAGAAAAAAGAGGCGTTTCATAACGTTTGCGTCTTTTGCTGATGGCTGACGGCTAACGGCTGACAGGTAATTAAAAGGAGCTTATATTATGGCAAGACCTGTAACACTCTTTACAGGCCAATGGGCAGATTTAACGTTAGAAGAATTAGCAGAAAAAGCAAGCGGATGGGGGTATGACGGTTTAGAGCTCGCCTGCTGGGGTGACCACTTTGAAGTCGATAAGGCACTCGCAGACGATAACTACTGCCAAGGCAGACACGATCTACTCGCTAAATACGGACTCAAGGTCTGGTCGATTAGCAACCACCTCGTCGGACAGGCAGTCTGCGACAATATCGACGACCGGCATCAGGCGATTCTTTCAGAAGCGATCTGGGGTGATGGCGATCCTATAGGCGTTCAAGAACGTGCCGCAGAAGAGATGAAAAACACCGCACGCGCCGCCGCAAAACTCGGGGTCAACGTCGTCAACGGTTTCACCGGTAGCTCAATATGGCACCTCCTTTACTCTTTCCCGCCAAACGATCCGGGACAAATTGATGCCGGTTTTGAAGACTTCGCGAACCGTTGGAATCCGATTTTTGATGTTTTTGATGAAGTCGGTGTCAAGTTTGGACTCGAAGTCCACCCGACCGAAATCGCGTTCGACATCGTTACTGCAGAACGCGCCATCGAAGCCGTCAACGGTAGAGAAACGTTCGGCTTTAATTACGATCCGAGCCATCTCGGTTACCAAGGCGTTGATTATGTGGCTTTCCTCGAACGGTTGAGCGATCGGATTTACCACGTTCACATGAAGGATGTCTGGTGGTCAGACACACCGAGATTATCTGGTGTATTCGGTGGACACCTGAACTTCGGGGACGCACAGAGATATTGGGATTTCCGCTCTATCGGTCGCGGCAGCATCAATTTTGAGGCGATCATACGCGCCTTGAATAACATGGAATACGACGGCCCGCTCTCAATTGAATGGGAAGACAGCGGTATGGATCGTGAACACGGTGCTCGTGAGTCTTGTGCTGCAGTCAAAGGTTACGATTTTGAACCGTCCGCGGTAGCATTTGATGCCGCATTCGAGGAATAGGAAATTTAAACACTGTTCCGGCGGGGTGCCATCCCCGCCACCCTTTAGATAAGGACGCTCAAAGATAGACCATTCGGGAACATATAAAGACAAATAGGGACATCGCACCCCTAAGTGGACAACATCAAATCAAAAATATAAACGATACGTAAGAACCACCTTCAAATTACGACTTCTTACAGCAAAGAAGTCACCAGTAACCAGTGAAGAAACTTCCCTTCTGGTGACTGTTAACTGTAAAAAAGGAGAAAAAAATGCCAGTTGTCGTTCCGCGCCTCATTGTTGAGGTGTTCCAACATACAAACTACCGCGGTAGAATGGGATATGTCGTAGAACCGGTTCCTTTTACAGGGCACATCGGATTTCAAGACAATATTTCTTCACTTCGGGTCTATAAGGGATCCAGTTTCTCATCGAATCCGAATTATAAGGTCATCCTGCATCAGCATCGTGACTATCGCGGTAAAAGATTGGCACTCGGTCCCGGATTTTACCCGAACCTCCATGACACCGCTTACAACTTCGCCGACAGAATCTCATCAATCAACTTCGGTTCATCGTTAGATGTCCCTGGACCTGAGTGGGGAACGATTCCGTTGATTGTTGACTGTTACGAACACGTCGAATTCCGTGGCAGAAAAATCACTATCTTGCGTGATATTATCAACCTACGCGATCCCCAAGGTGGCACTTGGTTTGAAGACAGGATTTCATCGATCCGTATTTTTAAAGGACCGGATTTCCCACCAGATGGCGCGGAGGTCGTCTTTTATGAGCACCCCGAATTTGAAGGTATCGGCATCCCGATCCGCATGGAGCCGAGTGAATATAAAAAAGAATTGCCGAACCTCCATCTGCTTCCCGTAAACTTTGGAGACACTATCTCCGCTATCAAGATTGAAGGATGGGCATCCTCTGGTGAATTCACCGAACTCGTGTTTGAAGACGAATTTATCGGAAACCGTATGCGTCCAGAATGGCGATGGGAAGACCCACAAGGCGGCGGTGCCTGGGCAGAACGCCAAGGCTACTTAGAGATGCGAACAGAACCGGGACAAGACCTCTGGCACGGTCCCAACGGCAGAGACGGCGATATGAGTGCGCCGAGACTCCTCATGAGAGTACCCGGCGACTTCGCAATTGAGACGCGTGTCCGTGTCACACCACAACTCAGAGAACACGGCGGTTTATTGATCTGGAAAAACGCCAACCGCTTCCTCAGACTTGAGAAGACATCAGGTCCACACGCCTTCAGGGGGGATGTCCGATTTGAACGTCATGTCGGACGGATATTTAATCTACGCGGACGCGCCGCAGGACTCAGGAACGCGAGAGAACTTTTCCTACGGATAGAACGCCGCGGGAACCAATTCTCTTCTTTCGCGAGTGAGGACGGCATTCGGTGGCGGAGCTGTGGACAGACAAACGTCGGGATGGGAGAAGCCGTCGATGTCGGTTTACATGCACTCTGCCCAGGGAATATCCCACCGACTTTAACACGATTCGACTATTTCCGGGTGTTCAAGCGGAGGAGCGAAGTTGCTGAGTACCGTCCTTTCATCGCCGAACAGATCGGTCAGGTCTCTGATGAGGAACGCGAACGTCAAGTGGCAGACAGGCGTGAACGCGCGATGCGCGATATGTTTTAGCTTCGGTTTCCCTACACCCGTTTCATCAGATACAAGGAGAATATTATGCGCGCAAAAGACAACACCCATCACCATCACAGATCCGCTGTGAACAATTTGTTAATCGCGACAATCATTCTTTCCTTACTCGTATTCCATGCTTGGAATGCGCAATCTGTCAACGCAATCACCGGTGCCGTTGAAGACGGTTTAATCGCCTACTGGTCCTTCAACAAAGATACCGTAAAAATTAAAACAGAAGCAGCGGATGTCTTGTCAGGGCTCGTTGCTGAGGTTCACGGTGATCCAGAACTCGCACCCGCCTCCGACTGTAAAGTTGGCGAGTGCATCCTTTTTGATGGCGACGTTGACTACTTCCTCGTTGAAGATTCGGATCCGCCGAAAATAGATCGTGACTGGGATGAAATTACGCTGGAATGCTGGGTCTATATCAACGCATTAGACGACAGTTGGAATCGGATTATCTCGCTTGACGATATGCCCGCAAACACCGCAGTCGCAAGCCTCTACTACGACGATGATGATAATCAGCACGGCTTTTTCATACGAGCGGGTGGACAGTCAACGCAGGCTGCGAAAGACAATGTCCTTGAAGACATCCCGATTGAAGAGTGGCTACACCTCGCCGGCACTTACGATGGCTCAACGGTTCACTATTATGTGAACGGCAAGCAGGAGAAAAGGTACGCTATGAACGGCGGGAAAATCTCGAAAGGCGGACTTCTCCTCGGTATCGGGGACCGCTCTGATGGATGTAATTGCGATACAATTCAGGGATATATTGACGAATTCCGAATTTATGACCGAGTTCTAAGTGCAGCAGAAGTTCAGAAGAACATGGATGCCACAGGACTTGATGTCAGCCCTTCAGCAAACCACTTAAGCACGACATGGGGACACATCAAAGCGAGACGAAGATGAGACTTACGCGACCCTCGCATCACATTGCAGCGACTGTCGCATCATATTACAGTGACCCTCTCACTACATTGCAGGCGGGGTTTGAAACCCCGCCCTCTATAGACGTATCGTTTTCTTCAGGGTTTGAAACCCCGCCCTCTATAGATGTATCCTTTTCATCAAACGCACATAAACGAACCGCAAGGAAAATTAAAAAATGGAAAATATTGGGATTGGCGTTATCGGATGTGGCGGTATGGGCAGAAGCCTTGCAAATAGTGCGCACGCCGTCGAAGGGATAGATGTCATCTGCGTCAGCGACTTGCAAGAAGCACTGGCAGAAAAACTGGCGACAGACCTCAATGCGTCCTACGTATTGGACCACCGTGAACTCCTCACCGATGATCGGATTCAGGCAGTGTTAATCGCGGCACCACCTTTTATGCACGCGCCGATAGCTGTTGATGCAGCGAAAGCGGGTAAACACATCTTCTCTGAAAAACCGATGGCACCGACACTTGAGGATTGCGATGCAATGATTACCGCTGCTGAAGAAAACGGTGTCAAACTCACGATCGGTCTGGTCTGTCGATACCATGCGACACACGCCAAAGTCCGTGAAATCGTGCAGAGCGGCGAACTCGGCGCGCCTGCCTGTATGATGGTGCATCGTATCGGTGGCCCGTGGCGCAGCAGCGGAAGTTATAGACCGTGGCGACTGGAGCGCGCAAAGTCGGGTGGAAGCCTCATGGAAATTAACGCGCACGAAATCGACTTCATGCGTTGGACCTGCGGCGATGTCGCTTCTGTTTATGCTGCTGGTGGTCAGTACGTCCAAAAAGAGAGCGACTATCCAGATGTCGTGCTCGCCTCGCTACAGTTTGCCAACGGTGCTGTCGGTCTGCTCCACTCCAGTCATATCTCTGCTGTCGGCGGCTACGGCGGACGTGTTGATTGTGAAGGCGGTACCATCTATTTCCCACAGACGTGGGGCGGAAACGCAACTATCCAGATTAAACCGTTTGAGGGTGATGGACGACAGATCAGAATTTCGGACATTAAAGTGCCACCGCCGGTGCAAGAGGAGATCCGCGTCTTTGTGGATGCAATCCGAAACGATACAGCTCCTCTAATCACCGGGATAGACGGACGCGCAGCCGTCGAAATCGCACTTGCCGCATATCAGTCTGTTGAGAGTAAGCAACCTGTGCTATTACCCCTATAATTGTAGGAACCATCTTCCGAAGGTGGAAATATCCATAAGAATAGTAGTGTTTTTTCATAACCACCATAGGTGCCAATTTAGGGATTTTGGAGGGTGTTTTAGCATAGCGGATAAACATGCCACCCTTACAGGACTGAAGAGGTTTTGAAGTCTTCAAGATTTGCGCGTAGAATCCGGTTCGGTTGCAAACCGAACCTACCGGGCCTGGGTCCGAAGCGGTTTTTCTTTTAAAATTGACACTTATGTGGTGTTTTTCATACCCACTAAATCGTAGCCCGAAATGTAATGGAGGGGTGTTGCTTGGGGTGTTTCTTCAACACTAAGGAAAAAAGTCTATTCCCTAAGTACGCCCAACAAACCGCAAGGAACATTAAAAACATGAAAATTTCAGTCTGGGATGGTGGACTATCAGATAGCTATCTTAAACAGGTCACACAACTCGGTGCCGATTGCATCGACTTCGGGAACGGTGCCTCTTTCCCCGGCGTTAACGAGCAGGGGTACCCCGACTTAGACGAACTCCTGAAAATCAAAAAACGTATCCGTTCTTGGGGACTCGACATCAACCGTGTAACACTTCCGAACATCACTGAGAAGTTCATGACCGGACAACCCGACGGTGAAACAGAGCTTGAGAACACTTGCACCGCGCTCCGTGTTTTCGCTGAAGCCGGTGTCCCGATTGCACGTCAACGGTTCTGGGGCGATACGTTTGATTACCTCATGACGCGTTATTCCGCTGTTCACAGAGGCGGTTATATCTCACGCGGTGAAAGCCGTGCTGCGACCAAGAATCCACCAGACACACCCACGATGGAAGCACTCGACGAATGGTGGAAACGTTTCACTGAGGTCTACGGTGCCCTCGTCCCGATCGCCGATGAATACGGCATCAAACTCGCTATCCATCCGTCAGATGTTCCGAACCCAGATACGCCGCTCGGTAGCCTCGGTTTTCATCGCGTCATCGATGCATTTCCGAGCAAGAACGTCGGTTACCTCTACTGCTGCGGCACCCGTGCTGAAGCCGGGGGCAGCACCATCGTTCTCGACGAAATCAATAACTACGGACGCAAAGGACGCATCTTTATGGTTCATCTCCGCAATGTGCGGGGCAGTCTTGCGACGGCGGGCGCGTTTGAAGAGGTCCTCCTCGACGACGGTGATATGAACGTCTTTAAAATCATCAAGGAATTACAAAAAGTCGGATTCGACGGATGTATTAACGCCGACCACATTCCGAGATTGGAAGGCAATGTCGGATTAGCCTACTCCGTCGGCTACATCAAAGCACTCTTTGCGGCACTCGTTGCATAACCGCATATCTGCTCGTGTATACGGTAGAACCTCTTACCTCTCAGAACCAAGAGCAGTGGGATGCTGTCATTCAACGCTGTCCGCACACAACCGCTTTCCAAAGCCTTGCGTGGCGAGACGCTTTAGCCGGTGCGTTCAGACAACTCAACCCGGTCTATATGCTCATCAAGCAGCAAAGTGCCGTCGTAGGTGGGCTGCCTGCCTTCGTCTTTCAGCCGATACCAGGTATCCGTTTATGGCACTCTATGCCGTGGAACCTATTCGGCGGCATACACCTGATAGAGAATGTGAGGTTAAACCGCGAAGCACTCATAACATCTATTGAAACCGCAGCAGCGGAGAACGGGTGGTGCGAAATTCGCTGGACGCTGATGCCAGAACACACGGCGACGGACGGCGATTGTTTCGCTGAAAACAGCTACGAGCGAACAGATCACTTCACTCACCTCCTAAAAACCGATGGAGACGTTGATGTCCTCTGGCACGCCTATAACAAACGGGTACGAGGCGCGGTGCGGAAAGCAGAAAAATCGGGTGTCGAAGTTACGGATACAGACAGCGAAGAAGCGTTGTCCGTGTTCTACGACATGTATCGTATGACGGTAAAACGACTCGGAGGCACACCGAAACCGCGATCGCTCATGCGGACGCTCCTACAGCGAAAAATAGCGAAACTCGCCATCGCAAGATATGATGGAACCATCATCGCAGGACTCCTCTATCTGTGTTTCAATCGAACTGTCACGCTGTGGTGTGAGGCATCTGTCCCTGCGTTCCTGAAGTACCGTCCAAACAATGCCATCTTTCACTATATCATTACGGAGGCGTGTCGTGAAGGGTACCAGCGGGTGGATTTCGGAGCCTCACCACCGGAGAACCCCGGACTCATCGCACATAAAGAGCAGTATAAAGCAATTCGGACAGATTTCGCCAGTTACACAAAGGTCGTTTCACCCCTGAAAAGGGCACTGTGGACCCAGAGTGAAGGGGCACTCCGTCAGATTTATACCTGGATGCAGTAAAACAGAACAGCCCATCTTACGCTATAAAGGAACAACAATGGAGACTATCCGTAAACCCAATTTAATCTTTGTTTTCGGCGACCAGCACCGTCAGTGTGATGTCGGTTGCGCAGGTAACCCGCAGGTACAAACACCGTACATGGATCAACTCGCACAAGAGGGGATGTTTTTTCCGAATACCTTCACGAATGTTCCGATATGTGTGCCTGCACGCGGATGCCTGATGACAGGCAAATACCCGTTGAACCATAAGGCTGTTTCCAACGATCTACCGCTTCCGTTGTCCGAAACGGGGGTTGCGGAGGTTTTCAAAACGGACGGCTACGAGACCGGCTACATCGGCAAATGGCACCTCGGCGGCATGCCGAGAGATAAATTCATCACGCATGAGATGCGTTTCGGGTTTGACCACTGGATCGGATGGAACTGTCATCATAACTATTTTAATGCTCCCTACCACGATTCCGATGGCAACCATAAGCAAATCGAAGGTTATGAACCAGATTTCCAGACCGATCAAGCGATCCAATACTGCCGAGATCACGTTGATGAACCTTTCTGTCTCTATATGAGTTGGGGTCCCCCACACAATCCTTATGAACATGTCCCTGAACGCTACAAGGATATGTATCCACCAGAAGAGATTCAGTTGCGTCCCAACGCCGTAGATACACCGGCAACACGGAAGGACCTCTCCGGTTACTACGCGCACATCACGGCTTTAGACGAGAACCTCGGACGCTTGATGGCTGCACTTGACGAACTCGGTATCGCTGACGATACGATCCTCGTCTACACATCCGACCATGGCGATATGCTCGGCAGCCACGGACATGTCCGAAAAGAGCGTCCGTGGGAAGAATCGAGTCGTATCCCGTTCATGATTCGTTGGCCCCGTAAGATACCGGCAGGCGTTACCCGTAACACTTTGCTAAGCCTCGTCGATTTTATGCCGTCAATGCTATCTTTGTGCGACCTACCCATCCCGGACGGTGTCGAAGGCACAGACCTTTCAGAGGCGATGCTCGGCAAGGCAATTGAGGAACCGCAATCTGTTTTCCTTGGCGTACCGTTACACGGCAGTGAAGGTTTCCACTTCGGTATCCGTGAGTGGCGCGGTGTCCGAACGCATCGCCACACTTATGCACGCCATTTCGACGGATCAGGTTGGCTCCTGTACGACAACGACAACGACCCATATCAATTGAACAACCTCATAGACGATGCAGATTCACAGGAACTTCGGGCAGAATTAGAGGCAGAACTTCAAGCGTGGCTAACCCGCGTAAACGATCCGTTCCTCCCGGGGATTGAACACATCCGACAACTCGGTCTATCTGAACTCTGGAACATCAGTGAGCAGCGGTTCGGCGGCGGAAAACCGCGCTGGGCTTAATGCTCCGATTCAAAACTTACGCACCCTATTGCAGGCGGGGTTTCAAACCCCGCCAATAACATCAGCAAGAGTTACTTAGGTTGGGTTGAGTTAGAGACCGACTGTATTTATAGAGGAAGTTGCATTTTGCTATGAATCGTCGATATAAGCGGATATAGCGAAACCCAACAAAAACTTATGAGGTACCACCCCATGACTGATGAAGAAAAATTTCGGTTTGATTTAACCGGATTCCTCGTTCGTCCCGCGATCCTTGAACGCGACGAAATCGAGGCAATCGTTGAGCAGATTGACCGGATACATCACGACAAAGAATCTTTACCGCCGGAACACCGCGCCGTCCCCGGCGGTCCCGCGAGCGTCCTGATTGATCATCCCAAAGTCCTTGAGGTACTACACGAAATCATCGGACCCGAGGTCCGGTTGGAGAGCTGTTTCTCGGTCTGGCGGGAAAAAGGACGCAGACACGGTGAACTCCACGGTGGCGGACCGAGACAGGCAGACCCGATCTTCGGGTATCGCGTCAACAACGGACGGATTCACGCTGGCATGGTCCGTGTCGTCTTTGAACTGACAGATATTTCCAAAAATGACGGTGCGACGCATTTCATCGCTGGCAGCCACAAATCCAACTTCCCCATGCACCCCGATCACATGTCGTTAGAAGACGGGAAACGGAGTCCGTTCCTGATGTCCTACGAATGCCCGGCTGGCAGTGCGATCTTCTTCACGGAAAACCTGTGTCACGCCGGTCCGATCTGGCAACGGGAGACCCCGCGTGTAGCAGTGCTAAACGCGTATGCACATCTCGCAACGCATTGGCACCGGCTACGGATTCCGCCTGCTGTGCTGTCCGCTTTACCGCGTGAAAAGCAGGCGTACTTCCGTGAACCGTGGGTTGCCGATTTCCGTACGCGTCCGGCAACGCGAAACACAATTGAGCGGTTCCTTAACAACGAAGAACCACCCGTTAATACCGACCACAAACCGTGAAATAAAATGAAAAAGCGAGTACTCATTATCGGTTGGGATTGTGCCGCACCGGAACTTGTCTTTGATGCGTTTAAAGACGATATGCCCAACACACAGCACTTAATGGCACAGGGAATCTACGGAGAACTGGAGAGTACCGTTCCACCTATCACTGTGCCCGCTTGGATGTGTATGATGACCAGCCGCGACCCCGGTGAACTCGGTATATACGGATTCCGCAACCGCAAAGACTATTCCTACGATGCCTTGACCATCGCCAACGCACACGCGGTGAAAGTACCGACACTCTGGGACATTTTAGGACAAGCCAGAAAAAAATCTGTCGTCCTCGGTGTCCCGCTCACCTATCCTGCAAAACCGTTTCCCGGATGGATGGTCACCAGTTTCCTCACGCCTGACCGCAATTCACAGTGGACGTTTCCGAGACGGCTCTCACGCGAAATCACGCAGGTCGCAAGAGACTACATGATTGATATTCCAAACTTCCGGACGGATCGGCGCGCCGAGTTGGAACAGCAACTCCTCAAGATGACCACCGAACGTTTCAAACTCGCACGCCATCTGATTAAAACGAAGGATTGGGATCTCTTCACGATGGTTGAGATGGGTTCAGATCGACTCCATCACGCCTTCTGGCGGTTCTGGGATAAAACGCACCCGAAATATGAGCCAGATTCACCGTTCTCAGAGACGATGCGGAACTATTATCGCACACTCGATGCAGAACTCGGAGAGATGTTAACGTGCATTGATGAAGACACAACGGTTATGATTGTCTCAGATCACGGCGCGAAACGGATGGACGGTGGCATCTGCGTCAACGAATGGCTCCAAAGGCACGGCTACTTGACGCTTAAAACCGAACCACAAGGCATTACACGCTGGACACCGGATATGGTGGATTGGAAGATAACGAAGGCGTGGGGTGAAGGCGGGTATTACGGACGCATCTTTATAAACGTTGCGGGCAGAGAACCCGAGGGGATTGTTAAAGCGGTGGACTATGAAACAATCCGTGACGAATTGAAGGCGCAGCTCGAAGCAATCGTAGACGAAAACGGCAATAACATCAACACACAGGTGTTCAAACCTGAAGAGGTCTACCGAGAATGCCGAAATATCGCACCCGATCTGATCGTCTATTTCGGTAACCTGTTTTGGCGTTCTGTCGGAAGTGTCGGGTACAACAGCATCTACACCTACGAAAACGACACCGGACCGGATGATTGTAACCACGCAGAGATGGGCATTTTCATTCTCAAATCTGCGTCCTATTCCGCTGTAGGAGCGACCTCCCGGTCGCGACATATCGCCAAAAGTATATACGATATCGCACCGACGGTGTTGAATGAATTCGGTATTGACATTCCAGCAGAAATGCAGGGACAACCGATTTAAACGTGAGACTTACGCGTTCCATCTTAAAGTCCCCCTGATAAGGGGGATTTAGGGGGTTAAACGGTTACCGCTCTCACAATCGCCTCCCCAACAACTTCTGCGGCGAGGATGCCGACGGTATTCACACTACTTCCAGTGTGTGCCCCTGTAGCGAGAGAAAAAAGCGTATCGCCATCGAACATGGTATGTGACGGTCGTATCGCTCGTGCCATCCCATCGTGTGCCATCTCCGCAACGCGCGTCGCTTCCGCTGAGGAGAGCGCAGCATTTGTAGCGACAACACCGATCGTTGTATTTGTCCCCGCAACCAAATTCGCATCTAAAAGCCGTTCCGTGATGTCCACAAAACCACCGTTTACTTTTCGACCTGCAACAATTTCGCCTGTCTCTGGATCCACAACGTTCCCAAGCGCATTCACAACCGCAATCGCAGCGACGATCAGACCCGAATCGAGGTATTTACACACCGAACCGACACCGCCTTGCGAAGGCGTAACACCCGGAGCCTTACCCACCGTGGCACCCGTGCCTGCGCCAACAGCACCCATCCCAACAGGTTCGTCCGTGGCGTTCAGACATGCCTGATACCCCATCTCACGGTCAGGACGGACTTTTGAATCACCGACCGCCAGGTCAAAAATGACAGCCGCGGGAACAATCGGCACGCGGACGGGACCCGCAGGAAAACCTACGTTCTGTTCTTCAAGATACTGGACGACACCGCTCGCGGCATCCAATCCGAAGGCACTTCCGCCGGTCAGTAGCACGGCGTGTGCTTTTTGGACTAAGCGTCCGGGACGGAGTGCTTCCGTCTCGCGTGTCCCAGGTGCAGCACCGCGCACATCAACACCTGCAGTTGCCCCTGCCGGACAGAGGATAGCGGTACATCCCGTCCGGGCAATTGCATCAGTGGCATGCCCAACCCTGATTCCATCTATCGCTGTGATTGTCTGGTTCATTGATACCATAAAAATTTCACAATGGTTATTTTTTAAAGGTTACTATAGCAGATTCTGGTATAATCTGCAAGTGAAACCAACTTCACTTGTAACATAGGAAACCGTTAGCCTGTGCGACGTATTTCCCAATCCGCCAAATCCGTGAAAAATCGTGATCCAAAAAACTACTGACAAAATGGTTACACAACCCAGCTTCAGACAATATTGACAATTTTCACCACAAGATGCTATAATTCAACTCACATTAAAAAAATAGGGAGTTAACGTTATGAAGCGTTTTTACCTGCTTTTCCTAATTCTTCCCGTTTTCCTCAACTGTTCACTTGTGACACCGAAACTGATACCTGATAAGAATTTAGCCGCTGTCGTGCGAGCAGAACTCGGTTTAGACCCCAACGAACCTATTTTAGAAAAAGATTTGAGAGCGTTAAAAAGTTTGATGGCCATATATGGAGAAATAAAAAAACTAACTGGCTTGGAAAAAGCAGTAAATCTACAGAGTTTATGGATTGAAGGGAACAAAATTGCGAACATCGCTCCCCTCGCAAGCCTAACACAACTCACATACTTAGGACTTAGGAACAATAAAATCCGGAACATCGCGCCCCTTACTGATTTAACTGAACTTAACATGTTAAGACTTTCCGGCAACAAAATAGATGATATTACACCCCTTGCAGCCTTAAAACAACTCACAGACTTAGAACTCAGTGCCAACGAAATCCGAGACATCACACCTCTCGCCGAGTTGACCGAACTTAATGCGTTAAGCATTTCTAACAACAAAATAGATGATATTACACCCCTTGCAGCCTTAAAGCAACTCACAGACTTAGAAATTCAACAGCATCAGATGAGCGACGCAACGCATATCTTTAACGTACTCATAGAATTACCCGAACTTACGGAGTTAGAACTTGAACTAAACCAAAGCAGTGACATTACACCAATCACGAGATTGCCGCAACTGACCGATTTATTACTTGATAGCAACCAACTTGTGGATATCACACTCTTCACTGACATGCCGCAACTCACAGGTTTGTCGCTCCATAACTGCCAAATTACAAACCTCAACCCGATCGCTGACATGCCGCAACTCACAAAATTATCGCTCGCGAATAATCAAATTAGCGACATCACCGCGATCGCTGAATTAACGCAGCTTAAAACTTTAGGAATCGCGAGTAATGATATTCGCGACACTACGCCAATCGCAAAATTGACGCAGTTGGAATTCCTATATTTCAGTTACCATCAAATCAAAGATATAAAATTTTGCAACGAATTAAAGCAGTTGGAGTATCTATCACTCAACAATGGTCAAATTAGCGATATAAAACCTATCGGTGAACTAAAGCAGCTGAGTTATTTGAACCTCAGCGAGAATCAAATCAGTGATATTTCACCACTTACCGGAATGGAAAAACTTGAAATGCTATTACTCCAGAATAATCAAATCAGCGATATTTCACCACTTACTGGATTGACAAAACTGGAAGTCTTATCACTTGGAGATAATCAAATCAGTGATATTTCATCACTTACTGGACTGACAGCAATTAAGATACTCTCATTGGGGAAGAATGAAATTCGCCACATCAACATCCTTGGAAACCTCAAGAATCTCACACATTTACATATTCAGGAGAATCCAATTCAGAATATGAAATCAATCCGTGAACTCCGCAAACAGATTCCAAATTTGCAAATTATAGAATCCAATCGCTAATCAAAGTGTTACGCACTCCCCTTGCAGGTGGGGTTTGGAACCCCGTCTGCAGTGCTTGTTGTGTTGGGATTCGTCAAAAAATGCGTAATCCCTGTTGAAAATAGGTTCATATTATGAAACATATTTGCGTGCTTTTTGCCTTTTTCACCGTTTTCATTAGTTGTTGGCTGCCAGAACAGGTGGAGATACCAGATCCGAACTTATCCACAGCCATACGGGTGGCATTAGGCTTAGGCCCAAACGCACCTATCACGGACAGGAATTTGAAAAAATTAAAATCCCTGGATGCTGCATCAAGCAGTATCACAAATTTAACGGGACTCGAAAAAGCAACAAATTTAAGATACTTAAATCTTGCCGCCAATCAAATTGTAGATATTACACCACTCACCGGATTAAAACAACTTCAGTCTTTAATGCTTAGCAAGAATGGAATCAGTGACATTAGCCCTATTGCAGATTTGACAAAGTTGATTGAGCTATCACTTTTTGATAATCAAATTAGCGATATTACACCACTGATTAGGTTAACGCAACTTAGGCTTTTAGTCATTCTGAATAATCAGATAAGCGATATAAAACCCTTAGCCAATATGAAAAAACTCGAATACTTACGTCTCAGTAATAATCAGATAAGTGATATAAAACCCTTAGCAAAAATAAAAAAACTCTTCTTCCTAGAACTCGGCAATAATCGGATAAGGGACATAAAACCCTTGGCCAGTATGAAAAAACTCGACCACTACTTAGATCTCAGTAATAATCAGATAAGAGACATAAAACCCTTGGCCAGTATGAAAAAACTTCAGCATTTAATTCTCGAAAACAATGAAATCAGTGATATTAAACCTCTCGAAGGATTGACAAAACTTCTGTACTTACGGCTCAATGAGAACCCAATTGAGGATATAACACCGATACAGAGACTTCGTAGACAGATACCTTACTTGAATGTTGATATTCAAATTGATCCCTAACCACAATGCCGAAAAAGAAGGAGGACACGGACATGTCAAAGTTAGCACTCAATGGTGGCGACCCAGTTGTTAAAGGTGGTTTAGGTAAGCGTTGGCCCATCTTTGATGAAACTGAAGAGAACGCACTTGTAGAAACCTTACGGAGCGGTGCGTGGAACCGGCGCGAGAAAGTAGATGAAGTTGGCGAAAAATTCGCAGCGTTTCAGGATGCTAAATACGGGATTCCGCTCGCAAACGGCACCGTAGCGCTACAATGCGCGCTAAAGGCTGCTGGTATCACCGCGGGTGATGAAGTCATCGTCCCCGCACTCACCTTTGTGGCAACCGGAACATCAGTGGTATGCGTCAACGCCGTACCTGTGATTGTTGACATCGACCCGCTCACCTATAACATCGCGCCAGAGGCAATTGAGGAAGCCATTACGCCACGAACACGCGCGATTATCCCTGTCCACAACGGCGGCTACCCTGCCGATATGGACGCGATTATGGAGATCGCCGAAAAACACAATCTCAAGGTGATTGAAGATTGTGCACACGCACACGGCTCGCAATGGCGTGGAAAAGGGATGGGCTCCATAGGACACCTCGGCGCATTCAGTTTCCAGATGGGGAAGACACTCACTTGTGGCGAAGGTGGGATGGTTATAACAAACGATGAGGAACTCGCAGAAAAGGCAGGCAGCTTCGCACAGTTGAATATGCGGATGACGAACTTCCAAGCGACGCTCCTGTTGTGCCAACTCGAACGGTTTCAGGAACAGATCGAGACGCGCGAACGAAACATCGCCTACCTTTCCAAAGGCATGGAAGCAATAGACGGACTCCACCCGATCCCGCGAGACGCACGTGTCACACGCTGGTGTTTCTACTATTGGGATTTCCGGTTCGTCTCCGAAGAGTTCGGCGGTATCTCACGCGGAAGGTTCATGGAAGCACTCAGCGCAGAGGGAATCTCATGTGGTGTCGGCGCACACGGTGAACCCATTTATAACGAAGGTCCCTTCGGCAATCCAGAGTTGTTCGACCAGTTAGGCTTACCCCACAGGTATCTCGGAGAGCATGCGATTGACTACAGCACGCTCAACTGTCCGAACGCAGAGCGCGTCTATCGCGAAGAGGTTTGCAGTTTCAACCACGCTATGTTCTTAGGCGACACAGACGACATGCAACTGATCTTGGACACATTCCAGAAAATTCGGACATACGTTGATGAATTGTAACCTGTGGTGGTTGCCCGAAAATCGAAGTTAAAAACACTTCATGCTTTATAAGTCTTTTCCGAATTGCTCTCGAAATTGTGCCAGTATTTTTTCCTTAATATCATCCATCATCTTTTCAGCCGCTTGTTTAAGCATCTCCCTATTTATCTCTGTGTCGGGAATACTCTTCCCGAGTTGTGCTTGAAGTTCGGCCTGAATCTCTTTCTCTACGGTGAGGCTTAATTCCTCAGCCGCTTGTTTAAGTACCTGTCTATCTTCTTTTGTCATGGGTAATCCTTCTGTTTGTAACCGTTTTCGTGCCCGATGGAGCCGACTATGAACCGTCTTTACAGGCACACTTAAGAGTTTGCCAATCTCTTTGGCTGTCATTTCATCGAGATAGTGGAGTTTCACGACGGTGCGCTCATGCTCCGGAAGTTTTTCCAAAAGATTTTTGACGATTTCGTGATGACGTTCAACAGCTTCTGTTTCGTGCTGTTCCGATATATAACGGGTATAAGAGAGTTTTCCCATTATACCTGCCTCTGTATCCTCCAACGATTGCGCGGCTGGTTTTTGCTTCCGGAACCAACCGATGCAAAGTCGGTCAACAATAACGTAGAGCCATCCGGCAAACTGATCCGGGTTTTCAAGTGTTGAGAGTTTTTTGTAAACTTGGAGGAAGGTATCTTGTGTGATTTCTTCCGCGTGATGAAAATCCCCAATCTTCCGCCACGCGAGGGCGTGAACGTTTCTATAGTATTTTTCAACTAAGGTCGTGAATGCTGTATCGTCGCCTGCTAAAATACGGCGAATGAGTTGTGCATCCTCTTTTTCCATAACGTTCTCCTTTCAAATATCCGATCTAAAAAAATTCAGGAACGCCACACTCGTAAACCCGCCTGTGAAGAAGCAGAGCGGTAGCAAATCCAGAGCAGCATGCTGGAGCATCTCTGCCTCTTTTTCGGGTGTGTTGCCGATTCTATTTCCGCCTCACAGGGTCTACCGTGAACCGTAGCACAAACTGTTAGTTTGTGGCGTATACAGCGCAAATTAACCTTGATCGTTAAAGACGCGTTTTTGAGCGAAATGCTTGCATAACACAAAAAAAATAATTTTTAGGACTTACGCAAATTGAGCAAATATCGGACATTTAGACGCAAAAAGCGGTAATTTTCGTTCTTTAAACCCCCTAAATCCCCCTTATCAGGGGGACTTTAAGAGGGAATGCGTAAGTCCTAATTTTTATCAAAAAGCCGATTTTGAAGGGGTATTGAAGGGTGGTGTTGGTGCGGTTAAGAAGGCGGGTCGTATGTGGGATTTTTGCGGATTTCTGCGAATTTCCCGCCCAACCGAATCGGATCCTACGCGGAAACCTTGAAGGCTTCAAAAACCTCTTCAGTCGCGTAGCAACGGTAATTCTAATGGAATCTCAACTGTTTCCGGCAACAGACACTGCGTATCATTACACGGTTGGTAAGTGAGTTTAAGTATGATTCGGATGTTTTTCTTACCTGTTACATCCGGCTTCAGCTTTAACTGCAGCGGGAGCGTAAGCGTCTCTTCGTAGACGTTCAAGGGTGTATTGCTAAATTCAAAATGCGTTGTTTTACCCTTAGGATATGCTATATCGACAATCTCCACCGGTGCGTCTGCATCCAAGGTAACGGTCGTCGGAATCAGGTTATCTTGACCTGGCGGGTTGGCGTTAATATGCCAACCGGCAGCGATCTTCAACTGCAACTCCACGTTGTACACTTCACCGTCCCGGTTTTTAACCGTAGCAGTTGCCGTTACTATTGATGGTTCTGAGGTTCCTTGACCGTCTTCCGGTGTTAGGTAGGTATTGAGCGCAAAGTGTGCGTGCATGAAGGACGACGGACTCTGCACCATAGATTCCGCAAAAATGCGCAACGTCTTCTCAGCGTAATCCCGATAGTTATCGCCAAGTGCTAACAGGTTTTCAACGGCAACGGCGTTACCAGAAGGGATTGCGGAGTCGTAAGGTTTCTTGGAACGCACAATAAGGTGTTTCGCATCCGACTTTGTGTAATAGAACCCACCGTTTCTATCGTCCCAGAAAAGCTGGATCATCTTATCCGTGAGCGTTTTTGCTGAATCCAACCACTCCTCATCGCCTGTTGCCCGATACAAACCTAACAGCCCACGCGCAAGAAATGCGTAGTCATCAAGATACGCATCCTGCTTGACCACACCAGCGGTATAGGTATGCAACAGTTCACCATCGGGTTTCCGCATCGTATCCAATATAAACCGAGCTGCTCGCGACGCTACGTTGAGATAACGTTCCTCACCGAGTACATCATAACCGTAGGCGAGCGCGTCTATCATCAGACCGTTCCAGTTGACAATAATTTTTGTATCCAACAAAGGGTATTCGCGTTCAGCGCGCGCGGCTAACAACTTCTCACGTGCAGCGACTAAATCTTTTAGAAAATCTTCCGATGCTCTCCCTTCCGGCACATAGAGAACGTTTTTGCCCTCAAAGTTGGCACCCTTATCCACCCCGTAAACGACATTAAAACGTGATGCCTCTTTTTTACCGAGGACTTTTTGAATCTCATCAGCAGTCCAGACGTAATACTTCCCTTCTTCAGCATCCGTTTCAGCGTCAAGTGCCGAATAAAATCCGCCTTCAGGTGCCGACATCTCTCGGAAGATGAAGCCAAAGATTTCTTCAGCGACGCGTCGGTACTGCGGTTGTTTCGTCAACTGATACACTTTAAGATAGATTTTCGCCAGTTGTGCGTTATCATAGAGCATCTTCTCGAAGTGTGGAACGAGCCATTTCGCGTCAACGGAATATCGGTGGAATCCGCCACCGATCTGGTCGTATATCCCACCGTAAGCCATTATATCCAGCGTCCGTGTCACCATTTTCAATAACGATTCATCCGATTCTCTCTTGTATACACTCAGAAGAAATTCAAGATTAGAAGGACTCGGAAATTTCGGCGCAGCACCGAAGCCGCCGTGCGTCTCGTCATAAGCCGTTCGGAGGTAGTCCAACGCCTCCGCTGTGACGGATGGATCCAATGTTCTCCCGGTGAGTGCCGTGAACCCGCGACTCGTTGCCATCTCAATCGCAGTTGAAATCTGTTCTGCGGATTCGATAACCTCTGCTTCCCGTTCTACCCACGCTTCATGTACAGCGTCAAGGATTGTCGGAAACCCGGGTCTGTTCGGTGTATCTATCGGTGGAAAATAGGTACCCGCATAAAACGGCTTTAAATCAGGTGTGAGGAACACAGAGTTGGGCCAACCGGCACGCTGGATGAGCAGCTGCGTCGCGGTCATATAGATTTCGTCGAGGTCTGGACGCTCTTCTCTATCAATCTTGATGTTGATAAAGTGCTCGTTCATCATTTTGGCGATTTCCGGGTTCGAGAAGACTTCCCGCTCCATCACATGGCACCAATAGCAGGTCGCATAACCGACAGAGAGAAAAATCAATTTGTTCTCTCTCTTTGCGAGTGCCAACGCCTCATCCCCCCACGGATACCAATCGACAGGGTTATGCGCATGCAGAAGTAGATACGGACTCGTTTCATGGATGAGCCGATTCGTCCACTTCCATGAACCGTCTGGATTTTTAAGGGCTGCCTCATCCGCACTTGCCATCCATACAAGATTGAACAGGAGGATACACCCTAAAACTTTTTTCCAACTGAATTGCTTACTGTTTATTGTCACTGGAAGCATTTGGGTTTCCTATTAGTCCGCCGCTGCATCTTTTCCACAAACCGGTTTCTGTGGCGATCGGTTGAATTCTTGACAGGTGAGGAGATAATCGTCAATGGATTCTTCAAAAGCTGTTCGTATCTCTTCAAGAGAATCCCCGTGAAAACTGACTATATCGCGGATGCCGACAAGATCCCCAATAAAACAGTTGTCTTCTTCGCTATAGACAATTTGAGCAACGTATTCTTTATACGTCATTGTAATCATGGTGTCACTCCTGCTTCTTGTAGAAAACGCCGCGCCCGTCTTACTTGGTATGGTTTTGCTTCCTTTTGAGGGTGAGGTCTGTGAAAAGTGGTAATAACACCCGCCAATTCAAATCGTACCCGAGCCCCACCTCTTTCACTAACTTTGGCACCGAGTGATATGAAAAGAGCCTCAATACGTCTCCATTCTAAATTGGTAGGCACCGGCGTATTGAAAATGGCGTGCAACGTTCTTTGATGCCGTTTATTCACAAAAACCTCAAACTTTTAGCGTTGTCAAGTTTTGTTCGTGAGATAGACGTGTTGAAAAGTTAAGAGCCCAACGCCCTGAGTACAGAATACCACAAACAACTATATTTGTCAGATCTATTTTTCAACGAATCAAAAGAGGGCTGTCTATCACTATTGTACAAGTGCCTGCTGGGCGATGGTGCGTCCATGTTCTGTTAAGATCAACTGCGTCTCCTTTCGAGAGACGCATCGGTTATTCAAGGCATATTTTACTACCTGATTTGTAAACCCCGGATCCCAACTGAGATGCCCATGAAGACCATCAATCGCTGATTCCGCTTCGGCTTCCGGGAGTCCTTCGTGATTGAACAGGTGAATCACGAGCATCGTCTGTGCAAACTCCCATTTTTGGCGTGCGTGTCTCCGGGCAATCGCAATAAGCCCGCGGTTTGGAACGACGAGAAAAATGAAACAGAAAATGATAAGCGTCATGGTTGCGATGGAACCCGCAATTGACACATCAAAGAGAAATGAGACCAAGTACCCACTCACAGCATTTACGCTTCCGATAATCGCACTCAGGATGAGCATCCGTGAGAGTCTGTCTGTCATGAGATAAGCAGTCGCAGGCGGTCCCGCGATGAGCGCAACCACTAAAATCGAACCGACAGCATCAAACGCGCCGACCGTTGTCACAGAGACCAACGTCATCAATCCGTAGTGAATAAGGGTTGGGGCAAAACCTAACGCAGCAGCTAAACTTGCATCAAACGTCACCAGCTTTAATTCTTTGTAAAATAGAAGGATAAAGAGGAAGTTCAGTCCAAGAATCCCACCCATCACATATAGGGAAACGGGACCCAGGTCGTATCCGAAACTCTGGAGTCGATTGAGTGGCGCGTAGGCGAGTTCACCGAGCAGCACGGCATCCATATCCAAGTGAACGTTGCCTGCGAACCGAGAGATCAGAATCACCCCGATACTGAAAAGCGCGGGGAATGTCAATCCGATTGCGGCATCCTCTTTGACGAGTTTCGTCCGTTGTAGCAATTCAACGAAAACAACGGTCAGCACCCCGGTTCCAGCGGCAGCAAGAATCAGAAGCGGCGACGATAGACTCTCTGTGAGAAAAAAAGCGAGAACGATCCCTGGAAGAATCGCATGGCTAATCGCATCGCTCATCAACGTCATCCGCCGTAGCACCAAAAACACACCCGGTAAGGCGCAAGCGACTGCTGTGACAATCGCAATCAATAGAATATCAAGATGACCTTGTAACATACGCTGTATCCACTTCCGCGATCCAATCGTCTTAATACCGACTGGTTTCCATCTTCAGATTCCGTCTGTTGCGTTGCTGTCGGATCCGTCCCCAAACAAGTCCACGATTTGGTGCAAAAGCGATGGAGAGTCCGACGACAACCGTTGCGCACAACACAATCGTCGGACCGGTCGGGATACGTGACGCGATACTACTGATAATTGTGCCACTCACACCGGCAAGCGCGCCGAAACATGCTGCGAGAAACACCATCAGACGTAACCGATCCGTCCACTGTCGCGCCGCGACTACCGGTGCGACGAGCATCGCACTCATCAACACCGCACCGACCGCCTGTAAACCCAGCACAATCGCTACCACAAGCAGACTCGTCAATAAAATATCGAGTGTGCGGATCGGAAAACCGATAGACGCAGCGAAACCCTCATCAAACACGAGCAGCTTCAACTCTTTCCAGAAAATTAGCATCACAATGAGAGCAATCCCGCCGAGTATGCCGATGGTTAGGACATCACGCTCCAGCATCGTCGCGGCTTGCCCGAAAAGGAACGTATCTAACCCAGCCTGATTCGCGTTCCCGGTGCGTTGAATCAGCGTATGTAGAACCAACCCGAACCCGAAAAAGGTTGATAGCACGATGCCGAGCGCACTGTCGTATTTGATACGCGTGAGCCGAACGATGCTCAAGATAAGCAGCGTGCCTAACCATCCTGCGATTGCTGCACCCAGCACCAGAATAAGGGGTGTCTTGCTACCTGTCAGCAGAAACGCTATCGCGATGCCGGGTAACGCCGCGTGCGAGATCGCATCGCCGAGGAGACTTTGACGCCGCAAAACAGCATAGCTCCCGAGCGCACCGCTCACAGCACCGAGCAAAGCTGCACCGATGGCAACAATCATGAGTGTATAATCAAGATGGATTAGAGTACTTAAATTTTCCATAAACTGATAACTATTTCATAAACGCTAAACGTCCGCCGTAAGCCTCACGTAAGTTGTCAGATGTGAACGCTTCGTCCACAGGACCGCTGGCGATACGGCGAATATTCAACAGCATTACCCAATCGAAATAGTCGGTCACTGTCTGAAGGTCGTGGTGTACCACGACGACTGTTTTTCCGTTTGCTCGGAGTTCCTGAAGCAGGGTTACAATTGCTCGTTCCGTGGTAGCGTCCACACCTTGAAAAGGCTCGTCCATTAAATAGACCGTCGCATCCTGAACGAGTGCGCGTGCAAGAAAAACGCGTTGCTGCTGCCCACCGGAGAGTTGACTAATCTGCCGGGTGGTATACGCCTCCATACCGACTTTCTCTAACGCTTGCATCGCCAGTTCACGTTCTTTTTTGCCCGGTCGCCGTATCCAACCGAGTGCACCGTACCGTCCCATCATAACGACATCCAAGACGTTTGTTGGGAAATCCCAATCCACGCTCCCGCGTTGTGGAACGTAACCGACAATCCGACGCTGTGCTTCATAAGGTTTGTCGTAGATCAAGACGTTCCCAGCAGCGGGACGTACCAGCCCTAAAACCGCCTTGATTAATGTTGTTTTACCGGCACCGTTGGGACCGACAATCGCCAATAGAACCCCCGGGGGGACATCCAAATCTATATCCCACAGCACCGGTTTGTCTTGGTAGGCGACGGTTAAATCGGTTACCTGAATCGCTTTTTGCTCAGCCCCTTGCATCCAAAATACTCCCTTACTTCTTGATCAAAGCATGCACAATCGTATCAATATTATGTCGGACCATCCCGATGTAGGTACCTTCAGGTGTCCCGTCGGTTCCCATAGCGTCTGAGAAGAGTTCACCACCAATCTGGACCTCAAATCCTTTCGATTTCACAGCCGCTCTCACCGCTTCGAGACTCCGTGAAGAGACGGAGGACTCCACAAAGATAGCAGGGATCCGCCGCTCGGCAATAAACGTTGCCAATTCCTGTACATCAGCGATCCCTGCCTCCGTTGCGGTGCTAATACCTTGCAAGCCACGTACCTCAAACCCGTAAGCCTTTCCGAAGTAGTTAAAAGCGTCGTGCGCCGTTACAAGGACGCGTTGCTGAGACGGCACGCGCGCCACCTGCGATTTTACATACCCGTCAAGTTCTGTGAGTTTCGCGAGGTAGCGTTCGGCGTTGCTCCAGTACAAAACAGTGTTATCGGCATCGAACTCGCTTAGCGCATCGCGAACCTTTACCACCGCTTGCATCCAAAGTTTCACGTCAAACCATAAGTGCGGGTCGTAGAGTCCTTCGTATTCTGGCGGTGTGAGCAGTAGACTCCGCTCGACATCATCCGTTACAGCGACCGCCAGCGTATCACCCGACATCTTCGCAAGGATGTCACCCATCTTCGATTCAAGGTGCAACCCGTTATAGAAGATAATGTGTGCCGAACCGAGTCTTTGAACATCTTTCGGAGTCGGTTTGTAGAGGTGCGGGTCCACACCGGGTCCCATCATTCCCGTTACTTCAACGCGCTTACCGCCGACGTTTTTAACAATATCGGTAATCATACCGATGGTGCTAACAACGCGCAGCGTATCGCCTGTAGAAGCATCCGGCTGTCGCTTCGGATCACACCCAGACCCTACCAGTATCGCTATTAAACACACTGAAATGTATATTCTCTGCATAATTTTTTCGTTCCCAAGATTTTAAAAGAAAAAACGTTCTAAAAGTTTGCCGACGAGGTATCCGACTCCTGCGACCCCGAGCCCGACAACGAACATATCGAAACCGCTGCGAAAGAGACCGCGCCCGGTGAAGAAACTGCGCGCCGCACCGACAGCGAAGTGTGAGAGCATCGCAAGTGTGAACGATATCCAAATAGCGAGCATACCTTGAGTAAAGAGAAACGGCGCGACAGGGATGAAAGCACCGATAGCCGTTGCGAGTCCTGTAATCCATCCCTCGTTAAGTGGCGTTGTATGCGTTTCGCCGATCTTAAGCTCAGTTTGGATTTTCTCCTCCAATGCTTGTTCCGGGTCGCTCATCACCTCTTGTGCGAGTTCCCGTGCCTGTTCTGCAGGTATACCCCGCGCCTCGTAGATAAGTGCCAACTCATCTTCTTCTACGTCCGGCATGAGCCGAATTTCTTCTCTTTCGACTTCGATTTCGTGTTCGTAGACCTCCTGTTCACTTTTCGCAGCAAGGTACCCCGAAGCCCCCATAGAGAGCGAGTCCGCAACCGTTCCGACGATACCTGTCACAAGAATCGTAGAGACATCCGATGTCGCAGCGATAACCCCGGCGACCAAGCCGAAATTCGCCGTTAAGCCGTCGTTGAATCCGTAAACTATGTTGCCGACCATACCGCCAGACTCGGTCCTGTGCCACGGTTCATCACTCGTCCCCGTAAGTTCCTGTAAATTTCCTGCGTGCTGTGCCGATTCTTTGGCTAAGTCGAGCGCCGCCGCTTTCACATCCTGCCGGGTGCTGGTCCTATGCAGCGTTAGATAGTCTTTGACCTCGCTCGCCTCCTCACTCAGCATCTGCGAAAGGAGGAACGAACCGCCAAACTTAGGCGCGATCCACGCCATCAACCGTGCCTTCAGCGTTGGACGACACTTCTTAAACCGGATGTTATAGGATTCGAGCATCTCCTGCCATCGCGTAACATGTCGATCCTCTACCTCGGCAAGATCGCTTAATATCTTCTTCCGCTTCGGGTCCGACTCAAGTTCAGCAAAAGCACCATAAAGGAAACTCGCATCAATTTCATCTTGCAAATGGTCTTTCCAAATCTTGACTGTTTTCGTATCCGGTGGACTCTGTTTCTGTTGTTCCATGATAGTTTCCTTTCGGTTGTGAGCGCGCGCTTTCAAGGCGCGTCTATACATTATCTGGGTCTTGAACCTGTTCAACGAAGATGTGTTTCGCGACTTCGCGCCCGATGACGACTTCCTGTCCAGCAATGTCGATGGTAAATGGCCCCTCAAACGGTGCGACTTCTATGACTCGGAACGCCGTACCCGGGTAAAGATTAAAACTCCCGATATGGCGTAGCAGTGCCGAATCGCTGTCACTCACTTCCGCAACGACGCAAGATTGACCGTCCTTCAGGTCTGTCATCGGAACGGAAGCCGTTTGTATGACAACACCGTTCTTATCCGGTATCGGTGCCCCGTGCGGGTCGGCAGTCGGGTACCCGAGAAACGCGTCCATCCGTGCCTCTACATCTTCCGATATGACGTGTTCCAATTTCTCGGCTTCTTCGTGGACACCGTCCCACGGAACGCCGAGCGCTTTGAAAAGGTAAAGTTCCAATAAGCGGTGGTGCCGGATAATTTCGAGCGCAACGGCTTTCCCAGCAGCCGTCAGCGTCACACCCCGATAGCGTTCATAGCGCACCAGTTTCATCGTCTTCAGTTTCTTGATCATTCCGGTGGCGGATGCAGGTTTTACATCAAGATAGTCCGCTAAAATACCTGTCGAAACCTTGCCGACCTTCTCTTGCAACTTATAAATCGACTTGAGATAATCCTCTGCTGCATGTGTAAGCATCGATCTTTCCCATCCGCAGGTGAAATATGCAACGCATATAGACATCACAATGCGGTCTATGTATAGGTCTGAAACCTACACAGTTTTAGATAGTGTCTACCAAAATTATTAGAAAAATTGAAAAATAAATTTAGGCATACCTAAATTATATACGGATAAAAAATAATTGTCAAGGAAAAATCTTGAAGAAACAGGTATCTATCTTAATCCAAATTGCTATCTTTTGGTTAGAGTTTGGACAATTTTTTTACGGAATAGACATGCCGCCCCTACGGGGCTTAGCTGCGTGGGAGATGGTGTTTCTATAGACATGCCGTCGCTACGCGACTCAAGAGGTTTTGAAGTCTTCAAGGTTTCCGTATAAAATCCGGTTCGGTTGCGATGCAGATCGCAACCCCCCTTGATCCCCCCTTATCAGGGGGGCAGGCGTGTACGCCGCAAAACCGAACCTACCGGGCCTGGGTAAAATATAGAATTACCGAAATATTTTCTTAAACTTCACCAAACCGAACCTACCGGCCTGGGAACCTTTAACTGACAACTATTAAAACCCATTGAATACCTTTACAGGTTGACCCGTCTCAATAGATTCCCACGCGGCGACACCGACAGCGATAGACTTCGCGCCATCAACGACATTCGGAGACGGTTCCAAGTCTTCCTCAAGACACTCCTGAAAATGCCGCATGTATCGGATAACCGTCTGTCCGTGTCCGTAGACGCTGGTATCAATTTCAGGCGGACACACCATTTCAAAAGGTTCTCTCGCCGACGATTTATCCAGCATCAACTTCACATGTCCCGCTTTGTTATCCGTAAAGTCCCCAATTACCGTCCCTTTACTCCCGTAAACGGATATCTGCTGCATCGGCATCGGCGGATGGACGACATCGTAAAGCCCCATCGCTCTCGCAATTTGCCCGCTCTTAAACTTCAGGTTGAGAAAGAAATTATTCTTTATAGGGTATTCCGGTGTGAGTAAGCCTTTCGTCCCATAGGCGTGCACCTCATCTACATCACCGAGGAGACAGCGCAATAGGTCAACAGGATGCACAATACCGCCGAACATCAAATCTTGTGGTTCATGGAGCCGCCACGGTGTGAAATCGTAGACCTCGCGCATGTCGTGGACATAATAGGCATCTGCTAACATAATCTCGCCTAAATCGCCATCGTCAAGGAACTGTTTCATTGTCAAAAACTGGAGGTCAAACCGCATCGATTGCCCCACAAGGAATTTGACCTTATGTTCACGCACCAAGTCTACTAAACGTTGTGCGTCGGCTAATGTCGTCACCATCGGTTTTGTACAGATGACGTGTTTACCGGCTTCAATTGCCGCGACGCAGTGTTCCGCGTGTAAATGATCTGGAGAATACACGGCGACGACGGAAATATCGTCACGTTGGACTAATTCCTGATAGTCTGTCGTCCAAAAGTCCACGCCGATCTGGTTGGCGTAATCCTCAAGCACATCTGCCCGTTTTGCGCATATACCGCGAAGTTCATACTTCAAGTCGGGGACATCTTTCAGAAGCGAAGCTGTCGAACCCATATTCGTCGGATTCATCCCGATAACACCCAATCCTATTGCCCCTAATCGTATTGACATCGTGTATCTCCTCTCTGAATCGGTTGACGTGCCATCATTCTATCACAATTCGTTTCCGCTGGCAAGTAGGTCATTTATTTTTCAACATTGCCATGTAGGAGCAGTTCTTCCCCCCTTCCACCCGTCTTCCCTTCTGAAAAAAAACGAAAAAATTTGACTTCTGTGCGAATTTAGGGTATACTTATTAATGTATCAGCCCGAACGCAACTTACACGATTCGGTACTCGGGTGCCGATGCCGCTTAAAATGCCCAAGAACGCACGTGGTGTCTATGTTTGAAGCCATTTTCGCTAAAAAATCGTGTTTGGGTCAATGCACACGTGGGTTTGCGGGATTTTTGGGGTAAATTTTGAAGCCAAAAAAGCCTCGAGCAGCTCGTGTTTGGTTTTGGCGTTTTGGAGCCACGGCCCCACTGGGCTTAAAATAGGGTCTCTTTGGATACGCTTTCCCGTTTGAAGGGAATTGAAACTTCCTGATCTACTTGATTATCCGTTTAATGACTCTACTTTGGATACGCTTTCCCGTTTGAAGGGAATTGAAACATTGACCAACATAAGCCATTCCAGTAATAGAATTCGTGAACTTTGGATACGCTTTCCCGTTTGAAGGGAATTGAAACTTACACCTAACCCGATAACTGCATCTTCTTCAAGAACCTTTGGATACGCTTTCCCGTTTGAAGGGAATTGAAACCATTCCGTTTTCAATGAAAACGTCCAGGACCTTACCCTTTGGATACGCTTTCCCGTTTGAAGGGAATTGAAACTCTTGGAATTCGTACTCAACGATCTCGGTGTTGACTTTGGATACGCTTTCCCGTTTGAAGGGAATTGAAACGAACAAACGTTGACTACGGACTATTTCTCGAATTGGGCTTTGGATACGCTTTCCCGTTTGAAGGGAATTGAAACTGTCAAGCGTCTCTTGCCATTCGTCCGTCTTTGCTTTGGATACGCTTTCCCGTTTGAAGGGAATTGAAACGTTCTGACGGAGAATAGCGATTTTGAGGTGGATGTCTTTGGATACGCTTTCCCGTTTGAAGGGAATTGAAACTCAATGTTTGGATACCTGCTATGCGTGTAATTAAACATTTCACTTTGGATACGCTTTCCCGTTTGAAGGGAATTGAAACTCCCAGCAAAGTGATATTAGACATTGTAACCTCCAAACTTTGGATACGCTTTCCCGTTTGAAGGGAATTGAAACACCAATTAATGCCTCTGGTGCGCGATGTACGCCGATTGTAACTTTGGATACGCTTTCCCGTTTGAAGGGAATTGAAACTGATTAGCAACCTGAACCTGTAAATTACCGCTCTTACTTTGGATACGCTTTCCCGTTTGAAGGGAATTGAAACAAAATTTTTATCTCCAAACAGGTTAGTCACAGTCAAGCCTTTGGATACGCTTTCCCGTTTGAAGGGAATTGAAACTGTCTAAGATGATGTTTTCTGGTGCGTGCTGATCTGCCCTTTGGATACGCTTTCCCGTTTGAAGGGAATTGAAACTTAATAAGAACATCTTCAACTTTTTCTTCAGAACTACTTTGGATACGCTTTCCCGTTTGAAGGGAATGGAAACCTTTTTCGGAAGGACATTGTACATACCGTCTTCCTTTGGATACGCTTTCCCGTTTGAAGGGAATTGAAACACGCTAAGGGGTTCGTCTGCGGCGCCTTCAAAAACTTTGGATACGCTTTCCCGTTTGAAGGGAATTGAAACACAGTTGCGCCTACTCAGCACGAAGTCCCGTAAAGGTGATTCTTTGGATACGCTTTCCCGTTTGAAGGGAATTGAAACGACATACTGAATAGGTTGTCTAACTGTAATGTTTGCTTTGGATACGCTTTCCCGTTTGAAGGGAATGGAAACGCTACTGGTCAGTTTATTCAATTCCGTTAAAATGGCTTTGGATACGCTTTCCCGTTTGAAGGGAATGGAAACTCACCGCTACGTCGTTGTAGAAAAAAACTATTAATCTTTGGATACGCTTTCCCGTTTGAAGGGAATTGAAACTCGTGTGTGACCACTTTCCATTCTTTGTATAGTCCGCTTTGGATACGCTTTCCCGTTTGAAGGGAATTGAAACCCGACCTATGTAATCCTCATCGTCATCGTCATCTGCTTTGTATACGCTTTCCCGTTTGAAGGGAATGGAAACTATTTTTTTGCAACTCCAATTTCGTCCTCGGCAATCGGGCTTTGTATACGCTTTCCCGTTTGAAGGGAATGGAAACGGTTATCTGACGCAGGACCTTTACGGACACATTGCTCTTTGTATACGCTTTCCCGTTTGAAGGGAATGGAAACGAGTGTAATGTGGCCCGGCAGTAGTCTTCATGGCAAGCCGCTTTGTATACGCTTTCCCGTTTGAAGGGAATGGAAACACTGTTGAGTACTCGCCTTTCTGGGTAATTTTGGACTCCTTTGTATACGCTTTCCCGTTTGAAGGGAATTGAAACTTTGCGTTGTTGCTTTTTTGGTTATGCAGCGGATGGGTGCCTTTGTATACGCTTTCCCGTTTGAAGGGAATTGAAACGTTACCGCAGGGGCTGCATCCCTCCTCTTCCCAGGAATTACTTTGTATACACTTTCCCGTTTGAAGGGAATGGAAACACCTTCTCAACATCGAATCCTTGAAGCCCATCTTCAACTTTGTATACGCTTTCCCGTTTGAAGGGAATGGAAACACCTCTCCAAACCAGGGCCATTTAGTTTTAGATAAATTACTGGATTCTCTACGCTGTTTGATTTTTCTTTTTCAGTCCCGGTGCGGTTGCAAACCGCACCATAGGTGTCAATTTAGGAAGTTTCCGTAGCCCCCTTGAGTTTCCAAAAGGTTGTGTTTTTTCCAATGGTTCTCTGGAAAGTGTCGTCATTTTCAAAGGCACACTTTATGATTTTCAAAGTTTCGCGAAGTGCTGTTTTTGAGCGATGAAAACTCAAGGTTAGCAGCCTCGCATAACCTACGATATACTTTGCTGTTTTGATGAAACCTTGTTGGATATGTCGGTATCCGGCGACTAACATGACCGCATGCTGAATCAGAAGCGCAATAAGTTTGGCATAGATTTCCGATAGTATACGATAGGGTTTCTGACTTCGAGAAACATGAAGTTTTCCGATACTTTTGAAACACTTAAACATCAGTTCAACCTGCCAACGGATGCCGACAAGGGCAGCAATCTGTTTCGGTGTGAGTTGATGTTCTTCAATGTTGGTGATATAAAGGTTCCATCCTGCGAGTCGTAAGAGTGCTTTTGAGGGTGTCTGTGCTTTGCGTTTGGCACGATATCGGATGGAACGTCGGCGTTTATTCGTTTCAGCTTCGGAAAGTCTCTCGGCGATGAGGTAAACCGAGAGTTGCTTTCTTTTTCCGATCCGTATGGCTTTACGAAAATAGGTGTTTTCTGCCTCTGATTTCAGCGTCTTTTCTAAATTAATGCGTTCACCGTTTTCGTCAGCGAGGTAAGAGTTGGCTTTCAAACGCGAGATCCAGTAGACGTTGTTTTTGGTGAGTTTCTCAAGTTCATCGAGCGAAAAATAGGCGAGGTCTGCGAGTCGTAAACTTCCTCTTGGCAATGGCGGTGCTGCTTTTGCAGCCGTCAAATCAGCCGTCATGCCATTAGTGAGTTGGAAGTCCTGAAAACGTCCCGTAAGCACATCAAAGCAGAGATGAAGTTTCAATCCGGCTTTATGGGGATGATTCTTTTTCGGTTGTCCCTTCCAAGTTTCGTGAAGTTCATCAGGGAGTGTTACCCATGTGGCATCTTGCACATAAACGCCCCTAAACTGCTGAAGTAAAGGGAGGGCTTCTCGCCGACCGGCAACTTCAAGCATTTCGGTAATAGCGGTGTCAAGTGTAAGTTTCAACATTTCAGTCGTTTCAAGGGTCAGGCGTTGCTCAAGAGCTTGTCGGCTGACTTGTATACCGAGTGTCGCAGCGGTTTCAGTGAGTTGCTGATAACTCGCCTCTGGATTTTCCAACCACCCGAAGACGAGGGTTTGCGTCAGTGCGCTCCCGGTAAGTTTCCGCTTTCTTTTGACGACTCCTGTATGGACAGCGACTTCATCTGGGACGGTTTCAAGGATCGTTTGCATTTTATCTACCACTTGTTGTAAAATGGACATTGGAAATACCTTTTTTGTAGAAATAACCTTCTAATCTTTTTCTACATTATACAAGAGGTATTTCCAACTTACCGCATTTTTCTTACAAAAACGTATCTATTTTCACTAAATTGACACCTATGGTGCGGTTGCAAACCGCACCTACCGGGCCTGGGCATCTAAAAATTGGACAAAAAACCGAAAACTAAATCGTCCTGCTCTCCAACCTCTATGCTCTTGACACCGAATGCTTTTTTTTTCGATACGCTTTCCCGTTTGAAGGGAATGGAAACACTCAGATTGCAGAATTAAATCAAGAAAAAATACAACTTTGTATACGCTTTCCCGTTTGAAGGGAATGGAAACGAGAATTCCAAACCCAATTTCAAGCCCCAATCTTTCTTGGGTGTGTAAAGTTTTTGGCACACGATTATTTTTTGGTAGGGCAGGTTTGTTTACATAGCAAGCCGAAGAAAGTGCGAGAAGGGTCTCCATCTCTTTCTATAGACATGTTGCTCCGCTGGAGCAAAGAGAGGTCTCTTTAGAAATAAAGAAACCCTCTTCACGCCAGAGGCGTGATATTGCTTCGCAGTGAGAATAGAAAACCCGATGCCAAAGTTCCCGCAAGCCGAAGAAAGTGCTATGTGTGTTGACGCAAGATTTATCGGCGTAAAACCTTCTCTATAACAGAATGCTGCCAAAATATTTACACACCCTCTTTCTTTGTATACGCTTTTCCGTTTGAAGGGAATGGAAACGGTGTCTTGAAAGAGGGAACAGGCTAACAGCCTATTCTACTTTGTATGCGCTTTTCCGTTTGAAGGGAATGGAAACAGGGCGATTTCGTTCTCGCTGATCCTATCGTTTAGCATAACCGATATAAACATGCTGAAGAAACTCCCAATTCTATAAATATACTGGAGAAATACCCAAGGAAATAAACTTTACGGGACTGAAGAGGTTTTTGCAGTCTTCAAGGTTTCCGCATAGAACCCGGTTCGGTTGCAAACCGAACCTACCAGACCTGGGACAGTCTTCAAGGTTTCCGTGTGGAACCCGGTTCGGTTGATGAAGATTAATTTATTAATTCGGTAATGTCGGAACGTGCGATGAATCGCACGACTACGAACCTGTCTGTTTATAGTAGGGAAATTCTGCGGTGTACTCACCCAAATGCGAAGTGCATTATTGCACGTTATTACCGAAATATTTTATTAAACCTCATCAAACCGAAACTATCGGACCGGGGTCTGAGGCGGTTGTTGTTTCTTAAATTGACACTTATGATTAGGCGAGAAGACACAACCTAATAGGTTATGCGACAACATAGTGACGCTACTATACGCTTTCAGCCAACGCATTTCGCAGCATCTCACAAGAAAGACGTAAAATCCAATAATTTCTTAAAATTGAAGGATCCTGCTGCCGTACGCAAAAAAAGTGGACAAAACGCCTTCTATCGTGTATAATTTTAATATACTTAAATATGTTACTAAGAACACAAGTTAGTAAAGATTGGTATGGTAAAATGGGGGCAGTTTAATTAAACGCATCCCCTTAACGCGAAACTCACGTAAAAGTGAGATTCATTCTCTTTAGGAGATTGAACAGCATGAAAACTATATTGGTATTAGCAGGATTTGTGTTGATGACAGCCTTTTGTATTATCAGCACAAGCGACATGGCACAGGCAGAGGAAGTCTTGGGAACAGGAACGGATTCACTGCTCGGCGGTGACCTAACCGACCCAGAAGATGATGGTGAACCTGACGAAGATGAAGGTTATGACGCCACTTTCTCATCCAACGAGGAACCCGGATTCGGAGGCGGCGAATTTTCGTTTAACGTCTTCGATAACCGCCTGGGTCCCATCAATGACAAATGGTGCTGCGGAAAGGGAGGCGGCATTCCAGATGAAGGGTTATGGATAATGGCTGAGTTCGACGAGCCGTACGCACTGACACACTTCACCGTATCTTCAGCCAACGATGTTCCCGCAAGAGACCCTACAGTGTGGGAAGTTCAAGGCTCGAACGACGGCGAGGAGTTTGACACTATCTTTGCTCACGACGGCGATAGCTTCTGGGATCAGCGACTGCAAGTCGTCCTTTTTGAGGCAGGCGAAGATTACGACGAGCAAAAAATCGGGTATACGTTTTTTCGGCATGTCACTTTTGACACCGCATCGAACCCGGCTGGGGCATACTTCCAAATCGGCGAAATTGAGTTCTTCGGTGATGATAGTTACCCGGTAGAGCCTAAATCCAAGCTCGCAACGACCTGGGGACGCATCAAAAACGCCCGATAAGTGCGTATATTGGACATTTTCTGAATCGGCTTGAACCGAGTCATAACTCGGTTCAAGCCGTTTTTCATAACAACTATCCAATTGTAGATCTCATCGCCCGCGTCATCACCATCAGCCTGAAGACAGTGGAGATCGTTAGAAACCTACCGCCTCTGTTGGATGAATTGTCAATATCGGCGTGGGATGTCTTCCTCGGACAACCAAAGACCGAGCAGATTCGTGAGTTCTGGATCGTACTTTTTGAACGCATCCCGCGTTTTAAATTCATGATCCTTACCGAGATAATACCACATTCGGACACCTTCCGCCCAATACTCGTCTACTGCCGAGTATTGCAACTTCCAATTGTCTGGCGTAAAATACTTATCTGCCCATAATCCGAGTTTCATCGCCTGATTATAGGCACGATTTAAGGACGGGTTAAACTCTGGGTCCATCCCTGCGACGACGTAATGGATCGCATGTCCGAACTCGTGGACAAACGTTTCCATGCTCGGTCTGTTTTTCCGTTCAATATGTGCAGCAAAACGACCCGGGAATCCCAAAGATTCCCGCTGTATTAAAGCAAGACCTCTAACTTTTGACTTACGGTCATCCCATCCCAGAGCCTCCGTGAGACTCTCTCCCGGTGCCACAAGAATAAACTCATAGCCTGAAAGTTTGTCAAGAATCTCTGGACATTTGGTGATGATTGTTAAGATGATCTCTCGTGCCGTGTAAAAAGCGTCATCGCTCACCTTATCGGAACCGGTGATTGTCATCTCTCCGACATCGAGGTATTTTATCACTTGGATTTTATTCTGTGCTTCTGGAACGCTTCGACTCCGCATTGTTGAAATCCTCTTTTGGTAAATTTGTCGGTTATCTTCCCTTTTATCAGTTCTTATGCTCCGTGCAATTATACCACATTTTTAAGTGCGAATGCCACGCCAGTTAATTGAACAAAAACCAGGGCCATTTAGTTTTAAATATTCACTTTATTTCTGTGAATATACCTCTTCTGTAGGAGCGAGCTGTGCTCGCGATATTGTGTCCAAACGTTAACTTATGTCAACCAAAATCAAGATTGGAACCGAGAACTAAATGGCCCTGAACAAAAACCAATTTACGTTGCATTTTTCCGCTTTGTGTGATAAATTGTATAAACTGAAAATAAAACAGAGAGAACAAAAATGATAAATCAAGGAGAATATTAATGGCTAAAATCAAGGTACTAATCGCCAGTGGCATCAGCCAAGAGGTTGCCGATATGCTACAGGAAGCACCACCGGAGATGGAAATCACCTTTTTGCCGGAAGGGGCGCAGCTTCGCGACCATTTTTCGGATGTTGAGATTCTCTACGGACGAATTCCAGAAGCGGACTTTCCGTTTGCTGAATCCGTGCAATGGGTGATGCAGCCTTTCGTCGGTGTCGAAGGCTCCATGTATCCGGCTTTCAAGGAGAGTGCCATCACACTCGTGAACAGCAAACGGTTGTATGGACCGCAACTCGCCGAACACGCATTCGCACTGCTGCTGGCACTAACACGCGGCATCAATACACAACTCAATTTGATGCGCGAGAAAGAGTGGAAATGGCTGCCGTGTGTCGAGGTTTCGGGAATGACGATGGGTGTTCTCGGACTCGGTGGCATCGGTAGAGCCGTCGCACAACGCGCGAAAGCCTTTGACTTCAACGTGATTGCCGTCGATCCTGAACCGATGGAAAAACCGGACCCCGTCGATGAACTCGGACAACTCGATTGGCTACCGGAGTTTTTATCACGTTCCGATGTCCTAACGGTCTGCTGCCCCATCACACCGGAGACCCACAAACTGCTTTCACACGCCGAATTCGATGCTTTACCGAACGGGAGTTATCTGGTAAACGTCAGTCGCGGTCGGGTGGTTGACGAAGAGGCACTCGTTGCTGCACTGGAGAGCGGAAAGTTGGCAGGTGCCGGGTTGGATGTCACGTATACCGAACCGTGTCCACCGGATAATCCGCTCTGGACGTTCCCAAACGTGATTCTAACATCCCATACGGCTGGTGCATCACAGAACATAGCGAAACGTGCGATGGAACTCTTTATCGAGAACATGCACAGATATGTGAACGGCGAACCGTTAATCAACGTTGTCGATAAAGAGAAAGGGTATTAACCATCTATTACAAACGCCTCTAACGCCTCTGTATCAATGGTGACACCGATGCCGGGGGTATCGTCAAGGACAAATGCGCCGTCTTGGACCGTCGGTTTTCGGCTCGTGATCTGCCCTTTCATCTCGTAGGCACCCGGGGAATGCTCCATGATGAGGAAGTTCGGGATCGCCGCTGAGAATTGGATCGTCGCGGCGATGGACAGGATACCACCACCACCGATGTGTGGTGTCACGGGGATGTTATAAGTATCAGCAAGGCTTGCGATGCGTTTCCCTTCTGTGAGCCCCGTGCGTGCAATATCTGGCATCGTGATGTCGCAGGCGCGGCGTTCAAAGACCTCACGCAATTCAAAACGCGTGCGTGTCCACTCCCCGATAGCGACAGACATATCCAACGCTGCTGCCAACGCTGCCTGTCCCGGAATGTCCTCCGGTACCGTCGGCGATTCAAGCCACATCACGTCCAACGCCTCAAGTCCGCGTCCGAGCATAGTTGCTTCTGGCACGCTGTATTGCGTATGGAGATCGACCATCAGTTTAATCTTTGGACCCACCCGTTCGCGAACCGCTGCGACGATCTCTAAAATCTCGGCGCGGCTATGCGTCGAGTGAATCTTCAGAGCGCCATACCCCTCCGAAACAGACTCAGCCGCCTGTTCCGCAGCCGCCTCCGGTGAACTGCCGCCAACACCGGCGTACAAGGGGATCCTGTCCCGATATCGACCGCCAAGTACCTTGTGCACCGGTTTCCCTGTCGCTTGACCGATAATGTCCCAAAGCGCGATGTCGCATCCCGCGAGTGCATCGATATAAAAACCGGTGTAGTGCCCGCGTTCCCGCATCCCGGTGAACATGCGTTGCCAGAGGTATTCTACGTCAAACGGGTCTTGCCCCATCAATATCGGACGACAGAGGTCTTCGACTGCCGTTTTTGATGTCCGCGGCGAGACCGGACTCTGTCCTTCGCCATAGCCGACGATGCCGTCTGATGTCATAATCCGGACGACCATTGTTTCGTGGTGCCGCGCATAGATGCAACGCCACCCCTCGGCTGGTAAATAATAATTCTCGGTCGGTTGTTCGGAGGACTTCTCTGTTTGATATCGGAGTGCAAACGCTTCAACTTGTACTATTTTCATCGTTATATGTCCTTATGGCTATTGGCTGTTGACTATTAGCAATCAGCGTACAGATGATCAGGACTCAGTACGCTACGCTCTCAGTTATCAGTTAAAGAGGAAACCTATGATTAATCACAGCATCTCTTAACTGAAAACTGGGTACTGTTAACTGACAACTATTACCCCTTGAACTTTTACCTGAATAAACGTAAAATATAAGCGGACGGTTCACTTTTTTCCAATACCACATCAACCCTTTTTCTACCGAGTCTCTACTTCCTGACGCTTTATGCCGATGCACGAAAAAATCACCTTCCGCACGATCCTCATATCGTTGCTGCTCTTGCCGTTCATATATAAATGGCATATCGAATGTGAGGCACTCCGATACACCTTTCCGACGTTGATGGCACCGTTCTACAGCGTTGTTTCGACACTCTTGGTCATCGCAGTGTTCAACGTCGGTCTAAAAAAATACGCCGCGCGACACGCACTGACAGGTGGCGAACTCATCAGCCTCTACGTCCTGATGTCGATAACGCTGCTGTTCATGTCCTACGACATGTTCCTTCCGCTGGTCTCAATTATCGTCCACGCCTTCTATTTCGGTACAGCTGAAAACGAGTGGCGCGAACTGTTCTGGAGTTATCTACCGGACTGGTTGACGATCAACGATCCGAGCGTGCTCCGCGGCTTCTATCTCGGCGATACGCCTCTCTTTGAAACACACTATCTCATGAAATGGTTGATCCCGACGTTCTGGTGGTGCGTATTCACCTTCGCGCTCATCTTCGTGATGCAGTGTATCAACGTCATCATCCGCAAACGGTGGACGGAACAGGAACGTCTCGTGTATCCGATCGTCGAACTCCCTTACCAACTCGCCTACAACACAAACCGATTTTTGCGGAGTCGCGCGATGTGGTGTGGCTTCGGCATCGCGGCGATCATCAGCATCGTCAATGGACTTAACATCTTTTTCCCGTCGATTCCGGCTTTTCCGAACAAACACATACCGCTCGATGGGTTATTCACTGAGAGACCGTGGACTGCGCTGCTCCGTGGCGGGAACGCGATTATCGTCTATCCTTTCGCTGTCGGACTCGGTTTCCTGATGCCACTGGAACTGCTCACATCGTGTCTGCTTTTCTTCGCTCTTTATAAAGCCCAGTATTTCGTCGCTATCCTCACCGGATTAGAGAATATCCCCGGTTTTCCGTACCCCTATGAGCAGAACATCGGTGCCTACATCGGTATCTGTGCCGTCGCTTTGTGGGGTACGCGTCGGCAGATTTGGCGAGCATTCCGCACAGCATTTGGACAAAGAGAGATAACAGATGCGAAAGAACCGATGCGCTACCGAACGGCGTTTCTCGGAATCGTTCTCGGCGGTATATTCATCGTTGGATTTGCGATGCGCGGCGGCATGGCGATGTGGATCGCTGTGCTATTTTTCGTCGCACATTTCGCGACGATTGCGATCCCGTTGACGCGGATTCGCGCACAGATCGGTTTCCCTATCCACTCGACAACCTTTATCGGACCACACCACAGCCTCGTGAGTATACTCGGTACACGTCGGATAGGTGCTCGAAACCTGACATGGTTTTCACTCTTTTTCTGGTTCAATAGAGACAATCGGAGCCATCCGATGCCACACCAACTCGAAGCGTTTAAACTCGCCGAACGCGGCAACCTCGACGTGAAAGGACTCTCTCGGCTGATGCTCACTCTGACGGTTATCGCCATGCCGTTGTGTATCTTCATGTTGGTGGACACGTTCTTTGAACTCGGCGTTAATTCCGGAAAGGTGGGCGGACAGATCAACAGTTTTGGAGGACGAGCGTACCGATTTCTTGAGGGATGGCTCACTTCGCCACAAGACCCGAATAGCGGTCATATCGCTGCGATAAGTGTCGGTTTCTGTGTTACAATCTTGCTTTCTGCCGTTCGGAGTCGACTCTTCTGGTGGCCGATCCATCCGCTCGGTTACGGTGTCTCCTTCCACCTTCACCTGTTCTGGGCAGCGTTTGCCATCAGTGCACTCGCGAAATGGAGCGTCCTAAAATACGGTGGACTCGGTCTCTATCGCAAAACCGTCCCCCTTTTCCTCGGATTGGCACTCGGTGATTTCGTCATGGGAAGCTTCTGGAACATCTTAAGCATCGTGCTTGATCGACCGACGTATACGTTTTATTATTGATAGCCATTGGCTATCAGCCATCAGTTGTCAGTACGCTGCGCTTTCATCAACCAGCGCGGTCCCCAAGAAGGTAGGTTCGGTTTTCAACCGAACCGGAGAATTCAGATTTTCTTGACTTCGTGCTAAGTATCTGTTAATCTATGCTTAAGGAACAAATCTTATCTTTTCTCAAGAGGAGTCGTTAATGGAAGAATTGATTACTAATATTATTGGTGGGTTACCAAGCCTTGTGCTTTTCCTCATCATCGCAGTGACGCTTTATACACTCGGTAAAGGTGCGGATTGGCTTGTCGATGAAGCCGTTGCCCTTTCAACACGCTGGGGTTTAGGGAAAGCCGTCATCGGTGCGACGATTGTGAGTATCGGCACGACAACACCAGAGGCAGCAGTCTCGGTACTCTCCGCCCTACAAGGAAAACCGGGGCTCGCACTCGGCAACGCCGTCGGTTCGATTATTTGTGATACAGGTCTTATCCTCGGTTTAGCATCGCTTATCGCGCCGTTACCGCTCAATCGCCAACTGGCTTCACGGTTGTCAAACGTGCAGGTCGGTGCCGGTATCCTTATGGTCGCAGCGTGTTTCCCGTGGTCATCTCCAGCACAAGTTTTTAGTGACGGCGGCGTTTTGCCACAGTTCGTCGGTGTCGTCTTCGTTATCCTGCTCGGATTGTATATCTGGCAGTCCATCCGATGGGCAGGCGCGATGCCATCAGATACAGAAAGCACAGAAGAATCAGAGGCAGAAGCAGGGAACGCCTTCGGGATACTCGCTAAACTCATCGGGTCAATCGCTATCATTGTCGTCTCCGCGCAGATTCTGATTCCAACTGTGAGTATCATGGCAGAGCGGATTGGCGTGCCGAAGCACATTATTTCGGCGACACTCGTTGCATTCGGGACCTCACTCCCTGAACTGGTAACGGCGATAACGGCAGTCAGACGCGGACACGGTGAGTTGGCAGTCGGAAACATCATCGGTGCAGACATCCTGAACGTGCTTTTTGTTGCGGGGGTCTCCGCTGCTGCGACGCAAGGCGGACTGCAAGCAGACGGTCAGTTCTTCCAGTTCTTATTCCCGGCGATGGTGTTCATCTTGATCGTTTTTCGGTGCGGTATCCTCGTGTCGGGTAACCAGTTGAAACGTCCGTTTGGGATCGTGCTGGTTGCGACCTGGCTTTTGGTGACAATCCTGAGCTACGTGCTTTCAATTGAGATGCATTAATAGTTGTCGGTTGTCAGTTATCAGTTGTCGGTTAAGAGAATTAAGCGGCTCCTTGTAGCATAGGTTGTTGGTCTCCTGTGCGTGTATAGGGCGCAACCTAACAGGATACGCTACAAAAGAGAAAACTGAAGAACCGTGAATCTCTACATCGCAATTGTAGCATAGGAGACTGTTGGTCTCCTGTGCGTGTATAGGGCGCAAACTGGAAAGTTTGCGCTACAAAACGGGGAACTCAACGATCCTGAATCTCTATATCGGGGTTCTTGACAAAATTGTGCAAGTATGTGATAGTATATCCTCAAATTTCGATAAGCACTCAAGATTTTCCAAAGGAGGCAAACGAATGAGCAACGATCAATCACCGAAGAAAGAGGTCTATCGCGCACCGGCTTTTGCTGATTTCAAGCCGGAACTCTCGGCACCTGGGCCGACACCTGAAAGGTTAGAACATCTGCGGGAACACGGTTTCGTCATCATTAACGATTTTGTTGACAATCCGTGGATCCCGATCCTTCGGGAAGCGGGACGACGTTTAACGCAAGCGTGTGCACCGGAAAATGGCTACGATGTCATCGACTGCTCTAAAGGGTACGTTCACCGCGCAGGTGAAAATGAACCTTGGGCGATCCGAGGTCTCATCCATCCGGCTTTCGAGGAACCGACCTTCGCCGAATTTTACGGATCGCCAGATTTCACAGGATTCGTCAAATCTTGGTGCGGTGCGGAGCCTGAGGATCTCGTGATGACGAATATACTTCTTTGGTGCAATCCGCGTAAAAAAGAGAATAGACTCGGATGGCACCGAGACGTGACGTGGTGGGGCACCGGGAAGGGCTACTTCTCACAAGAAGATGTCCGCGGCGACGGACCGGAGGCTTACTCCGAAGAGGTCGAACGGATCCGCTGGAAAGAGATTCAGGAACGGAACGAAAAGTCAATCACGGAACGGAACGGTGTCGGCATGTTTTTGGCACTCGCAGACGACGAATGCCACGAACTCGTTGTCGGGAGCCATAGGCGTTGGCGGACTCCGCTTGAGCACGATGTACTCCTGCCAAAATCTATGAAGGATCAAGGCGTACCCTATACACCGAGTTGGAACGGCACCGACCCGCTGCCTGATCAGGTCGCGATTCGGCTCAGACCCGGCGAGGCACTTATCCGAAACGGTGCAACCATCCATACCGGACAGACAGTGCCTGAGCGTGAACGCAACACGCTATCCATCGGTTGGTCGAAGTGGGGGGGGCCCTCTGACGAGGAACCGACGGTGGCAGATGCTCGGTACGCGTGGCAGCTCGATCCGGCTGTCCGAGAAGCACTCCCGCACGAATGGATGAAAACCGCTTGGGACCGTTGGGCTGCGAGATACAAACTCGGCGATAGACTCGAAGACCGCTACGCAGGCTTTGACATCCAACGTATCAAGGCGGGTGAAGTCGCCGGATGGCGCACCGAATTGGAGCGTCAAGCCGCAGCGGCAGGCGATAAGTGGGAACGCTACCAGACGCTATCATCTTCCTAATCGCGAAAAATGTAAAGGCGGCTCCAAGGAGCCGCCTTTTTTATTTTTGAGGTTTCCGTGTAGAATCCGGTTCGGTTGCAAACCGAACCTACCGGACCTGGGGTAGGAGCCTGTGAAAAGCGCGCCTACAGAAAACGGCAATAGATGCCTATCTCTGTTTGATGTCTGCCCAAGTGGTCGTCAACTTCCCGACAGGTTCGACAGGTGTCAACGGTGCGATTTCATCGAAGAAGCTCTGCTGATCCGTCGCATCTTTCGGGTAGATTGTGACAGCGTCGTTGGTCGCATCGTCAAAGTGGAGGTTGAAGTATGCGGAACCGCCGCCTTCACCGCATCGGTAAAGGAGTACGTTCGCGCCTTTTTGCAATTCGACTTCGACATCGTGAAGGATCGTTGTTGCGGCACCTGTCCATCTGGAGTTGTTGTACCATTTCTCACCGTTAATCCAGATGTGTGCATGGTCGTCGTGTGCGGGTGACATGATGGAGGTCATCGCGCTCGGTGCGTCAATAACGATAACCGCATAGGTTTCGATGTTATCGACGGGTCCGCCTCTGTTCATGTTATTCCCGTCTGCGGGATCAATTTCAAAGACCTCCCAGCCGCGTGTACCGCCGTGGTCGTCTCCCCATTCCACCTCAATTTCCTGTGACAGAAGTAAGCCTGCCATCGTTGAAAGCGAAGCGTCGGTAATTTGACCACCGGTGCCTTCAGATATAAGATCGATTTCTGCAGTTGTGCCAAATCCACCACTGTTTTCATAGTTTCCATCGGGACCGTACCACTTGGTAATCCAAGTTTCGACATCAGCGCGGGCTTCTCTCAGCGCGTCGTCGTTGGGTTCTGGATTGTCTAAGTGTGCGTCTTCCGCCAAGGGGCCACCTTGAATGAGGTTAGCCTGAGCAAATACATACTGCACGCCACTAATAGCAAGTGTAAATACAACAGCAATCGCGAGTGTAAATATACTAATTTTTTTCATTTTTTATAAGCCATTCCTTTTCTGAATTAAGAGTTCAGAATATGAGGCGGTGTCAAAATACCACCTATACTTCTCTCATAGATTCTGAAATGCTGAAAAAATCCAACATTTCGGTGATTATCATAACATTTTAACAAATATTTGTCAAATGTTATAGGTGTACGCTATTCCGTTTGAACGCGTTTCATTAATTTCGCTTAAGGTCTGCCCAAGTCGTCGTCAACTTTCCGACCGGTTCGACATCAAGGAAACCCTGAATTTCGTTGAAGAAACTATTCTGGTCGTTCGATTTATCTGGATAGATTTTAACCGCATCGTGGGTGTCGTCATCAAAATGTAGGTTCATATACGCCGAACCGCCGGATTCACCGCACCGATAAAGAACGACATTCGCACCCTTTTTTAGTTGGACTGTTACGTTGTGAAGAACCGTTTCTGCGGCACCTGTCCATCTGGAGTTGTTATACCATTTTTCGCCGTTGATCCAAATTTGTGCGTGATCGTCGTGTGCGGGTGACATGATGGCTTCTCTCGCGACAGGTGAGTTAATGACGACAATTCCGTAAGTATCGATATTATCCACGGGGCCGCCTCTGTTCATATTATTGCCGTCTGCTGGATTGAGCTCAAAGACCGTCCACTCCCGAGTACCACCGTTACCACCCTTCCATTCAACGTCAAATGATTTTGTACGGTTCAGTCCCGCGATCGTTGAAAGTTCCACTTGTGTGATCTTACCGTTCGTACCCTCGTCAATCAGGTCTTTTGGCGCGCTCCCAGCGAAACCGCCGTTGTTTTCATAGTTGCCGTCGGGGCCATACCACTTCTTAATCCAATTTGGGTTTCCAGCGTGACTTTCTCTCAAGCCATCATCGTTAGGATTCGGATTTGCCATGAGTTCGTTGTCCTTCAAGGGTCCGTCTTCGATATCGTTCGCTTGCGCGAATGCAGAGTGTGAGGTTCCGATGACGAGCAATAAAACAGCCGCAATCGCGACTATCACTTGGTAAAAACTTTTCATTAAAATTTACCTCCTTGTAGCCAAGTCATAAATAAGGCAGGCTTCGGGAACCTGCGTGTTTTGTCAGAAAATTTATTGTTATATAAATATTATACACGCTTAACGAGGGTTTGTCAAGTATGTAACGGAAAGAGATTAGTTATCAGTATGATTTTTCTCCGAAAAATCATACTGATAACTCCCAAATATATGCTTAGCGACTCCGTTTAATATCGCCCCACGTCGTTGTGAGTTTACCGACAGGATCAACAGCTAAGACCCCTTGGATTTCGTTGAAGAAACTTCTCTGATCGTTCGCCTTATTAGGATAGATATCGACAGCATCGTGAGTATCATCGTCGAAGTGCAAGTTCATGTAGGCATCACCACCAGATTCACCACAGCGGTAAAGTACGACGTTTGCCCCTTTTTGGAGTTGGACTTGGACGTTGAAATCCACTGTCTCTGCGCCACCTGTCCATGCGGAGTTGTTATACCATTTCTCGCCGTTAATCCAGATCTGTGCGTGGTCATCATGTGCGGGGGACATAACGGCTTCCCTGTCCGCTGGCGCGTCAATAACACAGATCGCATACGTATCAATGTTATCTCCGGGCCCATCTCTGTCCATGTGATGCGAGTTCGCCGGGTCAAATTCAAAAATTTCCCACCCTCGAGTTCCACCGTGGCCGCCGGGCCACTCCATATCAAGGGTCTGCGTCAACTTTAAACCTTCGGGGGTTGAAAGCGTGAGCTGTGTAAGTTTGCCATCGGTGCCTTCTTCGATCAGGTCTCTTCGCGCCGTCGCACCGAACCCACCATTATTCTCAAAGTTCCCGTCGGGTCCATACCATTTGGTAATCCAGTTTTTGTGCCCCGCGTGGTTCTCGTTCAACTCGCCAGCCGGGTTTACGAACCAGTCTGCCTCTTTTATTGGACCGTCGTCAATATTGACTTTGCCTTGGGCATAAGCGAACTGCGAAACGCTCATCGCCATCAAAAAAACTGCGACTACAACGAATGTCAATTGATAAGTCGTTCTCATAAAAATTTGTCTCCTTATAGATAATGAACTGCAGGCTTTGCGAACCTGCGTGCTTTGCAATACAGAATCTGAATATCATTCGGATTTACCAAAACATTTAAACGTATATATCATACATTTTTTATCATACATTTTTTGCAAAATTTTGTCAAATATTTTATAACACAATACACTCGAAAAAATATGATTGCTTTTTCATGAAATCGGATAGGTATCTAAGGCAGTCTGCCATTTTGTGAGTTGTGCGACGCGTTGTGTGGCGTCTGTCGGGATTTCAAGCGGCCGCCCGCGGGTATCAATCACCAATCCGACGATACCCCCTGTCACTTCTGCTTCAACTGCAGTGCCTTTCCCAGCACCGAGATCGAAGCGACGTGACGGATGGAGTTTCAGTGCCGCCTTTTCACCCGACGGAAGCAGATAGCGTCGAAGTTCACCAAACGGGATGTTTTCATCCACCGGAGACATGCCACCGCCTGTAATCTGCACGGTCAGGCATTCGTCGCCGTCATTCGCGGCACCGACAGGGGCGACGGCTGTGCCTAAATGGATGAGACAATCGCGCTCAAAAACTTGGGTAGCAGCCTCCGGGTTGACCTGCGCGAGTACACCGAGTTGGGGCATCATGAAGATACTGTCAACGGCGAGATGCGTTATGCCTTCCGGTTGGAATGCGTCTATCATCATGAGCATCGATTGCTGTCGGCGCGGTGCGTGCGATAAAACGCCACCGCTCCCGACAATCATATCTAAAGCATCCATATCGACAAGTGTCTGACCGCTTTCCGTCTGAGAGAAGGCTTCGGAGATTGTGCGTTGCTGTTGGACACCCCGCAATTCCACCGCGAGTTGTTTGTGCTGTTCAAAGGCGAGGCGGAGTGCCTCACGTGCGATCGCCTGCTCCAGAATCAACTCTTGTAAGGTTTGCGGGATCGTCGTCGGTCGGATCATCTTGTTTTTGACACGATTTCGGAGATCGCCGACTTCAATCTCAAACGGCACCCATCGGAGAACGTTTTCTAAACCGGCTTCAGCGAGGACATTCGAGACACTGTAACTCATACCGAGGTTCGCACTCACCGTTCGGTTGAAGATCGGTTCTGACTCTCTATTCTTAAAGACCGAAAAAACATCCGTCGTGGCACCGCCGATGTCAACACCGACGACTTCGATATTCTGTTGTGCGGAGACGGTCTGAATGATTTCACCGACTGCACCGGGGGTCGGCATAATCGGCGCGTCCGTCCAGTCAATGAGCTTCTTGTAGCCGGGCGCATGCGCCATGACATGCTCAAGGAATTGTTCCTGAATCTTGTGGCGTGTCGGCATCAAGTTTTCGCGTTCCAAGACAGGACGGAGGTTGTCTACCATCTCCAGTGCCATCACATCTTGCAAGCGTTCTCGAATCGCGTCGCGTGCGTCTACATTTCCGGCATAGATGAGCGGGAGTTCATAAGCGATCCCCAAACGGGGTCTCGGACGCGCAGCGGCGATAATCTCTGCTAATTCAACGACGTGCGAAGTCGTGCCACCATCAACACCACCGGAGAGGAGTAGCATATCAGGACGGAGATGTCGGATCCGTTCAATTTTTTCGTGTGGGAGGCGTTTGTCGTTAGAGGCGATGAGGTCCATAACAATCGCACCGGCACCGAGCGCAGCACGTTCCGCGCTTTCACCTGTAAGATTACGGACGACACCTGCCACCATCATCTGGAGACCACCGCCTGCACTACTCGTCGATATGTAGATGTCTACACCCTCGTCGCCGTTTTGTGGTTTTATGATGACCCCATTGTTAAGGAGTTTGCGTCCTGCCAATTCCTGGACCTCAGTGATGGCGTTGATAACACCTGCCGTTACATCTTCAACGGGTGCTTCAACGGTCGTAGGGGCTTCACCACGGACGATGAGTTGATATTCATCATCGCGTTTTTCGATAAGAATCGCTTTCGTCGTTGTGCTGCCACAATCGGTAGCAAGAATAGAGCGGATTTCCGCCGCCGGTTTGTTCATACGCTTTCGCTCCAGTGTTTAAGATCGCGACTGAAAGTCGCTCCTACAAAGAGGGTAGCGCGACTGAAAGTCGCTCCTACAAAGGATTAATAACCTAATTGTTTCAGATATTCCCGATTCACTGTCATCCGTTCTTCATCCGAACGATCTTCGACCGTGCCAGGGCAGGCAGTAATCCAGCGGTCATAGTTGAGTTCTTCAAGTGTGGACATGATACCCGGAAAATCCATGACATTTCCAGAACCGACATCGACCCAGTCCACATCATAAGATGTACCATCTCCGCCAGTGTAGCCGGAATAATCCTGAAGGTGGACATAGACGAGGACATCGCTATAACGCCTGATAGACGCAATCGGATCGTATCCCCAGAGCGCTGAGTGCGATACGTCTATGCACAACTTGCACCTTCGGAGTAGACTCATATATTTTGCCCAGTCGTCAATAGAATCGACAGTGGTGTTCGTGTGGATATGGTAGCAGATATCCAACCCGTACTGTGCGGCGTATTCCGCCCAATCTTCGGAGACATCGGCGAGTGCTGCGAGATCAGCATTATCGACGGGTCGATCCTTCGGTTTGCCTGCACCCATGAACATGAAACAGTCCGCCTCGACTTCCGCGGCGAAGTCGATACGCCGTTTATTGAGCTCCATCTGCTCAGGATTTTTGTCGATCGGTAGTCCGCGTGCTGTTACGGCAGCAACTGGGAGATCTACATTGTCACAGATTTGACGAATCCGCTGCGGTGTTCCGACCCAGTCTAAGGATTGCCGCATCTCCCAACCGTCCCAGCCGGCATCCTTGAGTTGTGTCAGCAGTGCCTCAAAATCAGGCTGTTGCCAACGCAGTGTGCTATATCCAAATTTAAAACCCATACTTTCCTCCTTGTTTCGGCTATCAGTTAACGGAGTAAATAATAACAGATTTCAATGGAAAAAATCAAGTCAAAACATCAAACCTGCAGCGAAATATCCCTTGACTTCCAGCATAATTTGCGGTAGACTCTAAAACAGAAGCAGAAACGGACATCTCTATGCACAACCCCGAAAATATTAACAAACAGGTCTACCGACTTGCGGTGCCGAATATCGTCAGCAACTTTTCTATCCCGCTCTTAGGTGCGGTGGATACTGCCTTAATGGGTAGATTGGAGTCCGAGTCGTACCTTGGGGCTGTCGGTATCGGTGGCATTATCTTCAGTTTTATCTATTGGGGATTCGGGTTCCTCAGAATGGCGACGACAGGGTTGACAGCGCAAGCCTTCGGAGAAAAAGACCTCCGAGAATGTGGTCGTTTACTACTCAGGGCAACATGCATCGGTATCATTTCAAGTCTGCTACTCTTTATTCTCCAATGGCAATTAATTGATCTCAGTTTCCTGCTCATTGAGACAAGCCCTGACGTAGAACACCTCGCCCGCGTCTATTTCCATATCCGTATCTATGCTGCACCTGCGACTTTGGGGCTCCACGCATTTCACGGTGTCTTTTTAGGGTTACAGAATGCACACTATCCGATGGTTCTGACGGTTGTGGTGAACCTCATCAATGTGGTTTTGAATCTCATATTTGTGCAGCTGCTCGGTATGAAGGTAGAAGGGGTCGCTTTAGCGACTGTTATTGCACAATATATCGGTCTGTTCTTGGCAATTCTACTCTTCTGGCGACACTATCGCGGTCTCTTGACACCGTTGCGGATGCGCGAGGTCCTTGTATTTTCAAAACTGAAACGTTTTCTCAGCATCAGTGGTGACATCTTTATCAGGACCTGTTGTCTCGTGTTTAGCCATGCTGTTTTCACAGCGAAATCTGCTGCCTTAAGCGATACGATCCTCGCTATTAACACAATCCTACTTCAGTTTATCAATCTCATGTCCTACGCGATTGATGGACTCGCCTTTGCTGCCGAGAGTCTGATCGGTAAATACAAAGGTGCCAACGATATGCCGAACCTGAAACGGACGATACGTCAGATCTTCTTCTGGTCGTTTCTTTTTGGCATTGTGATTATGCTAATTTTCATCTTATTTGGGGAACAATTGCTACGTCTTTTCACGGATCAGATGCCGCTTATTGCGCAAGCGAAACCGTATCTCTTATGGATAATCGTGGCACCTGTTATAAATGTCGCTGCCTACATCTGGGACGGTATTTTTCTGGGTGCGACTGCTTCTAAGGCACTGCGGGATTCTGTCGTGCTGTCAACTGTACTTTATTTTTCCGCTCTCTACTTGCTGATGCCTTTTGGGAATCACGGGTTATGGGGCGCGCTAACACTACTTCTCATTGCCCGAGGCGTGTCGTTGACGGTGTTGGCACCGAAATATCTTTTTCGATCAGGAGGTTCCTGATATCGGTGCGAAAAAATGAATGTTTCTGTAAAAAACTTGAAACCGATTGCAATCTGTGCTAAATTAAAAAATATCATACGCTATAAGGAGAACAATGTAAAATGCCGAAATTTGGTGTCAATTTATTGCTCTGGGCAGACAAGTTTGACAGAGAAACCGCAGACCTAATCCCGAAAGTCGCTGAAATGGGTTTTGATGGTGTCGAAATCCCTATCTTCGACCCGGATACGGTGGATATTCCCTACACCCAAGCGTTACTGAAGGATACCGGTTTAGAAACCATCGGATGTAACATCATGGGCGGAGATAGGAATCCAATTGACGAGGATCCTACTATCCGCGAAAACGCGAAAACTTATCTCAAACGCACGGTTGAGATTATTGCCGAATTAGGGGCAGATACGCTCGTTGGACCGATGTACAGTGCCGTCGGCACACTCGTTGGACGCGGTAGAAACGAACAAGAATGGGGTTGGTGCGTGGAAGGGTTACAAGAGGTCGCCGAATTCAGTGGAAAACACGGTGTCACGCTCGCAAGCGAACCGCTCAACCGGTTTGAAACCTATTTCGTTAACATCGCCGAAGATGCCGTAAAACTTTGTCAAGCAGTGGATAGTCCGTATTTCAAAGTACATCTGGATACATTCCACATGAACATTGAAGAAAAGAATCAAGCAGATGCGATTATTAATACTGGCGATTACTTGCACCACATGCACTGTTGTGAAAACGACCGTGGCACGCCCGGCACAGGACTTGTTGATTGGGATGGCGTTTTTGGTGCGCTGTCAAAAGTTAACTACGACAGATGGCTCGTGATTGAATCGTTCACGCCAGCAGTGAAAGAAATCGCCGCTGCGACGTGTATCTGGCGCGACATCGCACCGAGTGCTGAGAGCCTCGCGATAGACGGTCTCGCGTTCCTGAAACAGAAGGCATCCGAATATCTATAGTATCAGCTCGTTTGTAGCCGCTGACAGATATAGCCACGCTAAGAATTGGAGGACTGAGATGCGTTTTGTCACATTGATTGGGCTGTTCTGCCCAATATTCTTTGCTGTTTTTCTAATAGGCGATGTCCTTGCGCAGGACGCAACGCCAGAAGAGATGGATACAGATGCTGCTGTAGAATCGCGATTCCTCAGCAATATTCGACAACTCACTTATGATGGGAAACGCGCTGGGGAGGGCTATTTCTCCGAAGACGGCAACGCGCTCATCTTCCAAAGTGAACGTGAACCGGATAACCCGTTCTATCAGATTTATCTTTTGAATCTACTAACAGGCGATACACATCGTGTCTCAACGGGTATCGGAAAGACAACCTGTGCATTTTTTCGTCCAGGAACAGATGAGGTGCTTTACGCTTCAACGCACCACGACGCATTCGCGAAGCCAAAACAGGAAGCGGAACTGCAATTCCGAGCGTCTGGACAGGAACGCCGCTACAGCTGGGATTACGATGAAACGATGGACATTTTCTCGGCGAACCGAGACGGAAATAACCTCAAGCAGCTAACAGATGCCCCGGGGTATGATGCTGAAGCCTCGTATTCACCTGATGGCAAGATGATTGTCTTCTGTTCGCTGCGGGATGCCTATCCGAAAAACCAACTCTCTCCAAAGGATTTGAAGCAGCTGGAGGTCGATCCGTCCTATTTCGGCGAAATCTATATCATGAATGCCGACGGTTCTGGTCAGACGCGGTTGACAAATTCGCCGGGGTACGATGGCGGCCCGTTCTTTACACCGGATGGGCAACACATCGTCTGGCGGCATTTTACATCCGACGGCAGCCAGAGCGACATCTATACGATGCGGATAGATGGCTCAAATGTGCGCCGCCTGACCAATTTCAAGAGTATGTCTTGGGCACCCTACTTCCATCCGAGCGGTGCTTACGTTATCTTCGCTTCTAATAAACTCGGATTCTCTAATTTTGAGTTATATCTCGTTGATGCAAGGGGTAGACATGAACCTGTTCGGGTCACCTCAACCGATGGGTTTGATGGACTTCCTGTGTTTTCCCCAGATGGCAACCGCTTGTGCTGGACTTCAAATCGAAACAGCCAAGGCGTTTCACAACTTTACATCGCGGACTGGGACCACCAAGCTGCGCTGGAGGCAGTGTTAGAGGCATTCACAGCACCGAGCGTTAATACGCCTATCCTGCAGTTCAAGAATGACCCAGCGGTTTATATCTACCCAGGGCAAACAGGAATTAGCCTTCAGCGTCACATAGAAATCCTCGCGTCTGATGAATTGGAAGGTAGAATGACCGGCTCCAAAGGCGCGGCGTTGGCAGCTAAGCACATCGCTGCCCAATTCGCGCACCTTAAGCTCAAACCGGTTGGCGATGACGCGAGTTACTTTCAAGAATTTGAATTCACCGCGGGGAGGCGGATTATAGCAGAGGAGAATCGCTTCCATATTACACGCCAGATGCACGGTTCCGAGCAGATGATGGAATTCAGCGTGGAACAGGACTTTCAGCCGCTCTCTTTCTCGCGGAACGGTGTCGTTGAGGGTGAAGTGGTGTTTGTGGGGTACGGGTTGACCGTGCCTGGCGAGTTAGGGGAGGGTTATGATGCTTATGCCGGATTAGATGTGAAGGATAAGATCGTTGTCGCACTCCGTTATGTCCCGGAAGATGTTGAACCGGAACGCCGCCAACAACTGAATCGGTATGCGGGTCTCCGTTACAAAGCGATGCAAGCGCGAGAACAAGGCGCGAAGGCGTTCCTCGTTGTTGCGGGTCCAAACTCGCCAAACGCGGGCAAATTGATTCCGCTTGATTTTGACAGCAGCCTCGCGGATTCCGGGATTGTCGCTGCCTCAATAAGCGATACTGTAGCAAACGCGCTCTTTGCACTATCAGGTAAAAATCTAAAAGATGTTCAGTCCGGGCTTGATGTGGAAAATCCACACTTCCTTGGACAATTTCCGTTGCCCGATGTCAAAGTCAAGATTGTTGTCTCGGTTGAGAAAGTTAAGAAAACCGATCAGAACGTCGTCGCGCTTCTGCCCCCCTCGGAACTCACAGATGAAACCGAGTACATTATTGTCGGCGCACATTACGACCATATCGGTCATGGTGAGATCGGTTCACTTGCTCGGAAGGGTGAAGAGGGACAGATTCACAACGGTGCGGATGATAACGCCTCAGGCACCGCTGTCGTTCTGGAATTGGCGACGACACTCAGCGAAGCGTCCCAGAAACAGCCAGAAAAGTTCCGCAGGGGGATCATCTTCGCGCTCTGGTCGGGTGAGGAGATCGGACTTATCGGCTCCACACATTTTGTTAATCACCCTGTCGTCCCGTTAGAAAAGGTGACAGCGTACGTCAACTTTGATATGGTCGGACGGCTTCGAGAAAATAAGCTTATCTTGCAAGGTGTCGGTTCATCGTCCGTATGGACAAAACTAATTGAAAAGCGGAATATTCCCATCGGTTTCAATCTGACACTCCAAGAGGATCCCTATCTACCAACAGATGTGACTGCTTTCTATCCGAAAGAGGTGCCGGTACTCAGTTTCTTCACAGGTGGACATGAGGATTACAATCGCCCAACGGACGACCCAGCCACACTCAATTACGAAGGCATAGAACGGATTTCGCACTTGGCACACGGTATTGTTTTAGACTTAGTCGGTGCTGCTGAACGTCCTGAATATGTCCGCGTTGAACGGAGTCAGTCAGAGGAAGGAAGTCGTGATACCCTGCGTGCGTATCTCGGCACGATTCCTGATTATACAACGGAAGGCACTGGTGTTAAGATATCCGGTGTCCGCGCAGGCGGTCCTGCTGATAAAGCAGGTCTAAAAGGTGGCGATGTCATCGTCGAGTTTGGCGGTCAGCAAATCGCAAATATCTATGATTATACGTATGCGCTTGATGCCGTAAAAATTGGTGAACCTGTCGAAGTCGTTGTCCTGCGGGACGGAAAACAGGTGAAGTTGACAGTTACACCTGAAGCACGGAATTAATTTTCTACTGAAATCTATTCTATTTATTAAAGGAGATATTTATGAGCCTTAAAATTTTTAGGTTAATGCTATGCGTCCTCCTTTCATTTTCAGTCGTGTTGCTGTCTGGATGTGATCAGATGCAAGACATGGGGATGACCGATGAGATGGTCACTCCTTCCGATGAAACGACGATGCCCACGCTCAAAGTGGGCGTGATCCGTCCGCATCCACTTTACTTCAGTTTTGGTGAAGGTGCCGAACTCGCGTTAGCTGAAATTAACCAAGCAGGCGGAGTCCTCGGTATGCTGGTCGAGTTTGTTTATAAAGAGGAACTCACGGAGGATGTTGTTCAATCCGCAACAGAACTAATTGAAGACGAGAATGTTGTTGCGATCTTGGGTCCTCTGTTTTCGAGCCATGCTGTGAAGGTTGGACCGGTTGCGACTGTTCCAGTCCTATTAGGTGCAACTGGAGCAAACGTGACAGAGACGGGTGATTTCCTTTTCCTCGTTGCGAGCTCTAATGCATTGCAGGCAAAACTTATGGCACAATTTGCTGTGGACGAACTTGGTGCGAAATCTGCCGCTATGATCTGGCAAAAGGATGATGTCTACTCCATCGGTTTTGTTGAAGCTTTTGAGGCAAATTTCAATCAGCTTGTTCTTGAAGGGACTGCTAAGCAGTTAGGCAGCGAAGATGCAGATGGTGATGGCGTGGTAAATATCCAGGACCTTGTGGAACAAAGCGCAGAACTTGGTACGACTGCCGGTGTTGTTGCCAAAGAAACCTATGAAACAGGCGATACCACGTTTGAGATGCAACTTTCGGCAATCAAAGACGCAAATCCAGATGTGCTTTTCCTTGCCAGTTTTCCGCCAGAGGTGCCGTTGTTGATGCAGCAAGCACGAGAGATGGGCATTGAATCCACCTTCATTGGTAGCGATGGTTGGGACGATTCATTGATGTTTGAAAATATGGATGCGCTCCCGCATCTCGAAAATTCTTACTATTGTACCAACTTCGATCCAGAGGTTACAACATTTATTTCTGCATATCAGGCGATGTTTAACAATCCTGCCAATGGGATTGCTGCCTCTGGCTATGATGCCATGAAAATTTTGGCAATCGCAATTGAGGCAGCACAATCTACGGATCCTGTGGCAATTCGAGACGCAATCGCTTCAATCACGGACTATGAAGGAGCAACAAGCATCTCTCGTTTCGACGAGAATCGCCATCCTGACAAGAGCGTTGGTGTCTTCCAAATTGTTAACGGGCAGACACAGCCTTATAAAGTTGTAGGGACGGAAACAGCATTAGAGATTAGCGGAACCGAGTAAGTCTAAAACGCGTTAAATAAAAAAGCGCGCTGCAGCGGGTTCTTAAACACCGTTGTAGCGCGCTTTACTTTTTTAGAGCCGATTTTGCACTACTCAAAAGCGAGATGTGCAACGACACCGGCATGGTCAGAGGGCCACAACCCAGAGGCTAATCGCTCTGAAGGTTTATCGCCGACTGTATGGGTCATGATGGAAGCTGGAAGTTCCAGATTTCGGACGAAAATTTGATCAATCCGTCCAGTGAGGTCACTCACCTCATTTAAGATGTCATCGTCTTGGCAGCAAGTGTTGCCAGTTCCTTCGGAATCCATCTGCCAGACATCCATATACCCCGCCGAGAGTAAAATCTGATAGGCAGTGCCGTTGGGAGCCCGCGTATTGAAATCGCCCAACAGAATAATCGGTAAGGTTTCATCACTGAGAATATCCACCAGTTCTTGGGTTTGCGCCACCCGATTTTCCTCGGCGAATGCTTCCAAGTGTGTATTGACAAAGCGATAGGTGACACCATCAATAGTGGCATCTACGGCAGTGTAACCTCTTTGGATTTCAAGGCCGAGCATCTCAATCGTGAGCGCATTCATGTAGTTCGCATTCACAGGACGTGATATCACGACATCACTGCGGGAGAGTATCACATCATAATCGCTTAAACGGACATCATCAATACCGGTATCGGTGAACATTGGCATTTCAATATCCAGATTTTCAACTTGGGCAGCGACTTGGTAATCTAAACCTTCTGATGCAAGCGCGTCCATCAAAATTTGGAGGAAATCCAAGACGGTCTCTTCAGCGGGAACGGTTCCGCCTGTAATCCTGTCGCCTGGGCTTTGTCGGCGAATTAGGGAAATCTCCTGTAATCCGATGAGATGTGGTTGATATGTTTTTATGGATTTGGCAATCGCTGTAGCGCGTCTCGGAAAATCGGATGCAATCACGTTGTTGTACATATTAGCGACCTCTTGCGGGACCTGCAAGAGATTCTCCACAGCCAAAAGTGGATCTGCACTGCTTCCAACGTAAACGTTGTAAGTCATAACCGTAAGCGGTTCTGCCTCTAATGTGGTGTCATCCGGTAGTATCGGGTCTGATATTCTCTCGCAACCCGAAAAGCTGAATAAAATTCCAAACAACAGAAGCATAATTTTGATGGAACTTGCCATTTTTGAAAACTTGCTATAAAAATTCAATTTTTTTACCATATTCATCTCCAATATTTTAGTTTTAAATTGAGGGAACTTTGCTAAGCGCGATCTCCTGACCGCAACCCATATTGATTTTCTATTGCACATGAAAAAACTGTGCCAAAAAGAGAATACCATAAACCTACCGACATGTCAAACCGAAATTATTCAAAGACTTTCGCTTGACATTTGTCTACCTTTCTACTATACTTAAGTCAGTTTATAGAAGACTCATGGAGGTATATATCACAGTGGAATTCCGTTATCAATCTTGTTCATACAACTGGAGGTCAGTCCTCATATCTGTTTTGGTGACAACAATACTTTTTATTGGGTGCAGTCAAAAGATAGGGACACCAGAGGCTCCTCAAATGGCATCGCTCACTGGTAAAATTGTTGAAATCGACGACCACGGCAATGCTGTGACCGATCTGGAAATTGATTCATTCACTGAACGCGGTTGGAAACTCGGCGACACGCTTACAGCGACATTTGAAACAGGACAGAAGATTCAGATAAAATTCGTTGAAAACTATGGGGATGTGCCTGTCGGAGACTATTTGGGGCGGTTTTCGACTTCCACAGAACGGTTTAAAATCGCGATTAACATGGGCGACATCGCTAAAACTTTGGAGTTGAGCAGTCCGAGCAAGGTCATTCTCCAGAAAGTCGAACCGTCTCCGGCAGACTGAACAGGTTTGCTATTATGGGTAGACACGCTTCACTTGGCAGATGTAAACTTACTCCCGAAACAATCAGACGCACTACGTGAGGATGAATATAGAAGATGCTCCTGACACTTAAACAGGCGAGCGAATGGGCTTCAAAACATCTAAACAAAAACGTTACACCGGCAAATATCACCTATTTAATCCAATATGGTCGGATTGAATCTGTCGTTGATAATGGATTGACGATGGTACCGAGGCAAAGTCTTGAGGCTTACTACAGTTTGTATCGTCGAGAAACACGATGGAAAGATGAACTCGGCAATGATCTGAATTGGACGTTGTCCTTTGAAAAATTCAAAGAAGCAGAGACAACAAAACACGTCCACAGACTGCATCCCTACAAAGGCAAATTCATCCCTCAATTGGTTGAATATTTTTTGGATTCGCATACCGATAACTTTAAAAGGGATGTCTATTTTAAATCCGGGGATATTGTGCTTGATCCATTTTGTGGAAGCGGTACAATCTTAGTTCAAGCGAGTGAACTCGGTATGCACGCGGTCGGTATTGACGTTTCGGCGTTTAACGCTTTTATTAGCAATGCCAAGGTGGCGACATATAATTTGACGTGCTTGTATGAGGAGAGCCAGAAAATCACGGCATCTCTCAGAAATTTTGTCGCGACATCTGGCATACTCGAATTTGACGCTAAACTTGCCAAGAAACTGACCGAATTCAACAATCAATATTTTCCGGTCTCTTTCAAACGCCGAGTCAGGTTGGGTGAAATCGACCAGAAGCGGTACGGAGCCGAGAAGGAGATCGCTTTTCTTAAAACGTACCGCGAACTTGTGGCGGAGCACCAAATTGATCTACAAATGCCCCCTGATTCTGCTCGCTTTATGAAGCAGTGGTATCTTCCCAGAGTCAGAGCTGAGATAGATTTTGTCCATAACTTAATTCAAGAAGTTGAGGACTCCTCAACCCAAAATGCCCTCATGTTGATTTTGAGTCGGACGATCCGTTCATGTAGAGCCACAACACACGCAGATTTAGGTACGTTACGGAAACCTGTAACGACAACCTATTATTGCCGAAAGCACGGAAAAGTCTGTAAACCACTCTTTTCAATCCTCGGTTGGTGGGACCGATACTGTAAGGATAGCGTGCAACGGTGGGGTGAATTCGGCAAGCTAAAAACAGATACTTTTCAACACTGTTTAACGGGTGATTCGCGAACGATTGACATTTTCGCAATGTTAAAAGGCGTAAATCCGCAATTTTCAGATCAGGTACAAAACCAAAGGATTAAGGGGATCTTCACAAGTCCGCCTTATGTTGGACTCATTAATTACCATGAGCAACACGCTTACGCTTACGATCTCTTTGGGTTCAGAAGGTTGGATGAATTGGAGATTGGTCCGCTCTTTAGAGGGAAAGGACGCGAGGCGCGAGAGTCTTACGTTCATGGTGTCGCAGCGGTTTTCAAGAACTGTAAGCGGTTTTTGGCTGACGATTATGACGTCTTCGTCGTTGCAAACGATAAATTTAATATGTATCCGACTATTGCTGAAATCGCGGGCATGCAGATCGTCAATCAGCATAAGCGTCCTGTGCTAAACAGAACCGAAAAGAATCGGGAATCAGCATATTCTGAGACGATATTTCACCTAAAAAAGAAAAAGGATTGAAGGGATGGATTCACAACGGCAGTTAATGATCAAAGAGAAGATTAAGGAGTGTATGCTCGAAAAGTTTCAGTCGTATAGTCCTGAAACAAGTTACATGCCATTTCACCATCGTTTGCTTGGTAAGGATCGAATGGCTTTATATTCTTTCATTCACTCCTTGAATACAAAATTTGGCACCTCATTTTACGAACCGGTAGCAATGGCTTTAGCAAGTGAAAGGTTTAGGGTGGTCAGAACTCAAGTTAAACCTGCTGACAAAATTAGCACTCAAGCACATCAAAGGATCCAAACTATCATTGATGGATTGGGAACCGCGGATAGAAACCCAAATAAGCCTCTGGAAATCCAGGAAATCAGAGAAGTATGTCGAGTTGGAACTTTAGAAAAGGTTAAACTAACGCGAGTGGATATTTGGTTGGAAAACTATGAGGGTGAGTTGTTTTTATTTGACCTAAAAACTGTGAAACCTAACAAAGGTAATTTTAAGGAGTTCAAACGAACGCTTTTGGAGTGGACCGCCGCCGAATTAGCACGAGATCCAGGGGCAGCTGTAAACACAATGATTGGCATTCCTTACAATCCTTACGAACCAAAACGTTATGAACGATGGACACTGAAAGGAATGTTAGATTTACAGCATGATATTTTAATAGCAGAAGAACTCTGGGATTTTTTAGGCGGTGAAGGCAGTTACATAGATTTGTTGAATGCCTTTGAACAAGTTGGTATTGAGTTAAGACCTGAAATTGATAGTTATTTCGAGAAATTCAGACATGAAAGTTGACAACACCTTTGATAAAACAGAATTACTGAAACGTCTCAAGGATGCATACACACTACCTTTGAAGGACATAACCTTTTTCCCAGAAGGCGAAGATAGTTATGGCTATGTTGTCGCTTCTGAAACAGGCGAGAAGTATTTTGCCAAAGCCTCAATTTCTGTGCCGAACAGTCGTTTGCAGGTGGCATCGCTTTTGCGAAATCGGTGCAACGTATCCGGTGTTGTCGCGCCTCTGGAAACGCAGGAGAGAACACTAAGCGTTCCGTGGCAGGATTTTCGTGTTGCACTGTTCCCGTTCATTGAAGGCAAAAGCCGTTGGGATTTATGGAAAGTCGGAAAAGATTTCACCGATACTGAACTGTCACAAACCGGAGCGTTACTTGCGACGATCCACGAATCCACAGACGCAATCGTATCTGATAACCTCACAGTCGCAAAGTATGATTTACCTGAACGGCATGAACTGCACACAGTGCTTGCGGCACCAGAACAGATATCGCCTCAGAACCGATACCAGAAGCAGCTACTCGCGGCAATTGCGCAACACAGATCAGAGGTGCTACAGACAGTTGCGCGATACGATAGTCTCGGACGTTCGGGGGCAGTGGCACAAACGCCTTTCGTCATTACACACGGCGATCCAACGCCCGGTAACCTCATTCTGGATACCGAAAACCGACTTCACATAATTGATTGGGATGGTGTCTGTTTAGGTCCAGCTGAAAAAGATTTGGTCTCTTTTACAGGTGAACGGTTTGAGGTCGTTTTGGAAAGTTATCTTGCCGAAAGGCGAAACAAGGTTAAGCTACACGCCGATATTTTTGGGTTCTATATCTACGAATGGGCAATCAATGAAATCCGAGATTACGGCACTAAAATTCTCTTTAAAAACAAAGACGCACAGCAGAACGAATACGATTGGGAAAGTTTGCAAGACTATCTTCCGCCTGATAGGAGGTCAATGGAAGATGGGATTGCGGTTGTCCGAAACATACTCGGTAGGTATGATCTCCTACCGAAAGACAATGGAGGTTAGACGATGTCTCAAATCAAATCTGTACTCCTCTGGGAAAACCAACGGCGTTATGTCCGTGAGGCGATTGATGCCGGTACGCTCAAAGGTGCAATTATTCCAACAGGTAGCACTGAGCAACACAACGAACACTTGGCGATGTATCACGACACGCAGAGTGCTGTGTATGTCTCCAAATTAGCAGCTGAAAAGTTGTTCCCGCAGGTGATCGTCACAACGCCTTTAGCCATCGGTGTCTCGGAACACTGGATGGACCATAAAGGGACGCTCACACTCCGTGCCGAAGTTTTCGGTGAGGTGCTTTATGATGTCGCTGATAGCATGCGTCGGCACGGGGTTAGCAATATTTTGATTGTCAACGGTCATGCTGGCAATGCGGGTCCGGTGAATGAACGCTTGGACGGCTACCGCGAGAAACTCGGCATCAATATTGCGTTTCACTCGTATTGGGAGGCATATACCAGCGAGTTAGTGCAGGAACAGATGGAGTCCGGTATCTGTCCGGGGCACGCAGCGGAGTTTGAAACGGCGTTCGCGCTCGCCGCCTTCGCAGAAAACGTGGATTGGAACGGTGTGGATTACGACAGTGCGAAACTCACAATCTCCAATGAAGGTCAGGCGAAAGCCGATCGCGAATACCATCATCAGGCAAAACTTGCCACAGCAGAGAGCGGGCAAGCGATGATTGATGTCGCTGTGGATTGGGTCGCGGAAAAAATGCAGTCGATGCTTTAATAGTTAACAGTTGTCAGTACGATTTTTTCTGCGAAAAAATCTTTCAGTACTCAGTTAACACATTGTGGTGTTTACCTTTCCTGCTACTACCACAATATACCTCTTTAACTGATAACCGAAAGCGCAGCGTACTGACAACTGACAACTGTTCTAATGTCCTTCCAATGCCTTGCGTAATCCGTCGCCTTGATCACGCCACCAACTGTAGAGGATGGAAATATCGGTGCCGATACAGAAATGTCGCACGCCTATGTCCAGATAGCGTTTCGCGTCGTCGGCACTTCCGATCTCAGCGCGCGGCGGCACACCCATCTTTACCGCAGTCTTGAACACCTTGTCGTGCGCCTCTCGAATTTCAGGTGCCCCGCGCTGACCGACCATCCCCACACTCATTGAATAATCTGAACCGCCCCACTGGATCATATCGACACCTTCAACAGAGAGTACCTCCTCAAGGTTCTCAACGGTGCCTTTCTTCTCAATCATAATAACGTTGACGACATCACGGAGTGCTTGGACGTATTCTGGCCCGCCGCCGTAGCCCATATAGGAAAACCTTCGGGTTGCGACCCCGTAGCTGCCACCATCTTCTGGTGTATCTGCCCGCGTAATCTTCACACATTCCTTCACATCTTCAACATTTTGGCAGTCCGCATAAAGCACACTCTGGAAACCGGAACCGATTGCGCGTTGGGCAATAAACCCTCGTGGTTCTTGGTCTACCTTAATCATTGTGGAGATATTGTGCAGTTCAGCCGCACGGCACAGGTTGTCCAGATCGTGCAAATCAAACGGACCGTATTCGCCTACGAATTCGACGTAATCATACAGACCTGTGTGACCAATCGCTTCAACAATGGAGGGCCAAGTGGTATGGATATGTGTGCCAACTGTCGGTTTGTCAGCGTTGAGTAGTTCTCTAAACGTGTTTTTTCTCATCAAATTGCTCCTCTGTTTTTGAGTATAGGACATAGCATTCAAGCCTATATTAACATTAGCAGAGATTTACACTTTTTTCAACAACTTTTGGTTTACAACAGATCTCCAAAAACGCTTGCTTATAGACGCTGTTTCTGTTAAACTTGTAATATCTGATTCGGATTGATTGATTCTTCCAAATACTTCTCCTTCAAAATACAAATAGGGGTTTCTCATGAACAGCTTAATGAAATTGCCAACAAATTTTGCCGATTACCTGACGATTGAAAACGCCGATCTCCGTTTTACAGAAGCGACCGATGTTGCGGAACGCGTCATCGATGCAGGTGTAGAAATCTACCCGAATATGGATCACGCTGCGATTTTCTGTGATCCGCCGCACCTCGTCGCAGACGGTTTGAAACAACTCGGTTACGTCAACGGATGGGATGCGCGCTGTTATCCATCGCCTGTTGACGGTTGCGACTATATCAATGTTTCCGCGCAATTGCCAGCGGACAGTCCAGCACACCGCGATGGGTGGTTCAACTATGTTGCTGTTGTGCATCCGGTCGATAAACTGGCACTGCAACACATGCTTGAGCAAGGGTACGGAAATCCGTTTATCCACCATCTGACGTGGGGACTTGTCCCTCCCGAACGTGCTGGGGACGATGATTTTGAATACGCGAACCGTGTTGTACCGTTTATGGTCGAGAGACGGAAAGTTATCGGCAATGCTATCGGTGATGCTCCCGGCACCCTAATTATCGCGTTACCGGAGAACGTCCTTTCACATCCGAAGTTTGAGGAATCTCTACCGATATGGCTGGGACACCTTGAGGAAGACGAGTATCAGGTCGAATCGATGCAGGGTGGCGGTTTCCTGATCCAGTTCTTTGTGCTAACGGGTGGTAGGATTGAAGTCGCCTTACGCGTAGACACAACACAGACCTTTAATCCAAAGAGCGTCCACAAGATTTCGGAAGATGAGATCAGTGCTGTACAGGGAGAATAACGAAAGTTAACATGTGTTCCGTTTACGTTGACAACAGAGATGTTAAGTGATATACTTAACATAGTTTTTATAGGATAGCGAAACACCTGATTTAACAACCCCGTTAGATTATTTTGGAGGCACTTGATTGACATGAAAAATAAAGAAACTGTGGCATGCAGTATAATGGAAGAAGTTCGCGAAATGCGGCGTAAAATCTCCGCGGAGTTTGGACACGATCTCAACCGATTGGTTGCGTATTACCAAGAAGTGGAGAACGAAATGCGGGAGTCTGGGCAATACAAGTTTGCAGCTCTGCCAAGCGAAAAACTTGAATATGAACGTGAGTTGGAGAATAAAATACAGATATAGACGTAGGTTGGGGTGAGCGGTAAAGTTACAGACTCATTTTGCTATACATAGCTCCGTTCTTCAATGAACTGTTGGGTTAAATAGGTGTCGCGAAACCCAACATCCCAAACCGTGTCGGTATTATGGGTTTATGTTGGGTTTCACTCAGTTTTGGGTGATTTCAGGTTTCTGTTCGCTTGAAAACTCTATGCTATGTGCAATTTTTTAGTGGATCTCCGTTCAACCCAACCTACGGGCCGCTTCAATTTTTATTTTCAAACTCACGTTATGGATAAACCAAAAGGAGTTTTAATATGGATGCTAAAGTACCTGAATTGCTGGATTTGACGCGAAAACTATTGGATCAAGCTGCAGACATTTTTCATGATTCCCTCCCATCAATTTCTGTGCCTGTCAAAGAGGGCCTATATTCAATTTTCCTCTGTGTTCAGATGAGTGAGGCTTTAAAGTTTGGCTACGGTGCTTACCATAGTTGTAACCAAGGCTGGGGACATGGAGGTATCGGGGCAGCGCGTTCCATATATGAAATTTTCCTTGATATTAAGTATATCAATAACGATGAAGTACGTAAAGATGAACGTTTTGAAAGGTTCGTGGATCACCTTGCTGAAGCTAGATACGATCAGATGAAAAGAAACCTCGGAATAGGTAAAGATATCCCTAAAGAACACGACATAGGATTAAACATGACTACGAGCAGCGAAAAAAGAAGTACAAAGATAAGCACGAGCAGGACCTCAAATCTGGAAAATCAAAAGTGGACGCAACGCCTAAGTACAACCGACACAACTGGGCAGGAATAAATCTCAGTGAAAAGGTTCAAGTGGACAAGAGCTGTGGCGGTGGACACTTGGCGAATTTCTCAAGGATCATGGGGATTTTCTACATATCCAATCCGATGTCTTTGGTGGTAACAGCGGCGGACCGGTGCTTAATAAGGAGGGTACACTGATTGGCATTGTCACCCGAAGTGACAGGCACATGAATGCATTGGCGATTCCGGTCAGGGACCTAAACAAGTTATTGTCTGAATCACAACTGAAACATTCGCGGTTCCACAGATAAATTAAACCATAGGTGTCAATTTAAGGGTTCTCTGTCGCGTTTTAGCAAAGATAATATAAACATGCTGAAGAAATCCGCAGAAACACCCAAGCAAAAACCTCAATGCTATAAACATTCCGTCCGCTACGGGACTAAAGAAGGTTTTGAAGACTTCAATGTTTCTGTGTAAGTCCGGTTCGGTTAGGAATGCAGATCGCATTTGGGTGAGTACACCGCAAAACCGAACCTACCGAGCCTGGGCTGGTAGAACAAAAGGCATAAGGATGACAGGAGGTTCTAACAAATGGCGTATAGCAATTTTACCTTTGAAACAGTTCGGAAAAAGTTTCAACTGGAGACTGATGAAGCAGCAGACATTTCTTCCGGTATAGAACCGATAGCACCGAGTGAATATCTCACAACAACATTGGCGCGTAAAGTGCCGTTAGCACTCGCTATAGGCACAGAAAAAGCAAGTTCGGAATTGATTGTCGCGGATATTCTTGTTGAACTCCGTGAAAAATTTGAGCATCGCATTAGTTTTTTTTCAGGTATCGATTTCAGTGTTGATGCTGAAAGCGGATTGACAGGTGTCTGTGATTTCTTGATAAGCCTTTCACCTACGCAATTTCATTTAGAGGCCCCTATTATTGTTCTCGTTGAGGCAAAAAAAGATAATCCCGTACTCGGTTTCGGGCAGTGCGTTGCAGAGATGCTCGCCGCACAACGCTTTAACACCGAAAGGGAAAATGATCTGCCTTGCATTTATGGAGCTGCTACTACAGGGACAGTGTGGCAATTCCTCAAACTGGAAGCGCAGAAACTCTATATTGATAGGACAGTCTATTCTATTGGTCAGTGCGATAAGATACTCGGTATACTCGCAAGTATGGTGGAGCAAAAAGCATAGTCTTTCTGAGGTGGCTATACTCGGAAACCTGATATCGCGCTATGAAAATAAAAAATTTTGCAATTGTGGCGGAAATATGGTATAATATAATAATCGATAAAACGTTCATATCAAAAACCTTTTTAATCCAATCCAGAGAGGTTGAAAAAAGGATGCAAGATTACACTTTGAATCGGATCCAAAACGTAGACTGTCCATCGGAATTGTTTGGATGATGCCTTTCTCGTCACATCAGACGGGAGAGGCTTTTTTCTTATTAAAAAACCTTATAGGATAAAAATAATGACAGTAACAGTTTCCACGGAGCGTGAAAAAGCACAAGTGATGAACGCCGAAGAAATTCGCCGCGCTTTGCTCAGAATTGCTCACGAAATTTTAGAGCATAATCATAAGCATATTGAAGACCTCGTATTTGTCGGCGTTAAAAGTCGTGGTGATATTCTTGCCCATCGTATTGCCAAAAACCTTGAACGCATCGAACAGATTGAGGTCAATGTTGGCGCGATTGATGTCACACTTTATCGAGATGACATTAACCTTCATGAAAGACAGATTCAGGTTAATACGACCGATATACCTTTCAATATTACTGACAAACGGGTGATCTTGGTAGACGAGGTACTCTATACAGGACGCACCGTTCGCGCTGCAATGGATGCACTCATGGACTTCGGTAGACCGGCTGCAATCCAATTGGCGACTCTGATTGACAGGGGCCATCGCGAATTGCCGATCGCCTCCGATTACGTGGGCAAAAATGTCCCAACCTCCCGAAAAGAGTTCGTTCGGGTACGCCTCGCTGAAGAGGGTGGCGTAGACTCCGCGACCATTTACGAAAGGGAGGGTGAATGAACGACGCGTTTATCGTTAACGGACATATTATCGATCCTGCAAATAATATTGACCAAGTCGGGAACCTCCATATCAGAGATGGCAAAATCGGCGGAATAGCAGTCAGCCGTCAGCAGTCAGCCGTCAGCGAAGAGGTTTCTGATGAAGTTACGCCTCTTGCTGATGGTTTCCGAAAGCCGAAAGCCGAAAGCCGTAATGTATACGAGGCAACGGGGTCAGTTGTTACACCGGGTTTAATCGATATGCATGTACATCTACGTGAACCCGGGTTTGCGCATAAAGAGACAATCGCGACCGGTACAGCAGCGGCAGCAGCGGGTGGATTCACATCTGTCGCCTGTATGGCAAATACGTCACCCGTAATAGACACGCCTGAGAAAATTGAACAGATTTATAACATCGCAAATGAGACAGCGAAGACAAACGTCTTTCCGTTCGGTAGTATTACCAAAGGACTTGCGGGTGAGGAACTGACCGATATGCGCCGGATGTATTCGGCAGGTGCTGTCGGTTTCACCGATGATGGCGTTACCGTCATGAACGCGGCTCTCATGCGCGACGCGCTCATCATGAGTGCAGAACTCAGTTTTCCGATCATGGTTCATTGTGAAGAGCATAATCTGAACGCTGGTGCCGTCATGAATCTCGGAGAGACATCTCGAAAATTAGGTCTTATTGGGAGTCCAAACGCTGCAGAGGACATCATCGTCGCGCGCGATATAATGTTAGCAGAGATGACAGGTGGACATCTTCATGTCCTACACGTCAGCACTGCCGGTGCGGTTGAATTGGTACGTCAAGGAAAGAAGCGCGGTGTTCATGTCACTGCTGAGGCGTGTCCGCACCACTGGATCCTCACCGACGCGGAGGTCGAGAAACAGGGAACGAATGCCAAGATGCATCCGCCGCTCCGTACACAGACGGATATTGACGCAATTATTGAGGGATTACGCGATGGGACAATCGACGCAATCGCGACCGACCACGCGCCGCACGCACCTTCAGAAAAGGCAGAAGGCATGGTTGACGCGCCTAACGGTATTATCGGCTTAGAGACGTGTCTGCCCCTCGTGTTTACATATCTCGTTCAACCGGGGCACCTCACACTATCAGAGGCAATCGCAAAGATGACCGTTGTTCCGGCGAATATACTCGGTATTGACCGAGGAACGCTTTCTGTTGGCGCGGTTGCGGATGTTACTGTCATTGATGTGGAGACACTGAATCGGGTTGACATAACACAATCTCGTTCAAAAAGTCGAAATACACCTTTTGATGGATGGGAACTTAAAGGTTGGCAGACGATTACACTTCGGAAAGGAGTAGCCATCAGCAGACAGCAGACAGCAGACAGCAAAGAGGCAAGCGTATAAAAAACTCTTTTCTTTGCTGAAGGCTGAAAGGTTTTTTCGGAGAAAAAACCGCCCTGACGGCTGATAGCCATTTAAAAATATGAAAGCAATTCTGGCGTTAGCGGACGGAACGGTTTTCGAGGGTCAACAATTTGGAGCGACAGGCGAAGCCATCGGTGAAGTCGTCTTTAATACCAGTATGACTGGTTATCAAGAGGTCCTAACCGACCCGTCCTACAAAGGACAAATCGTTACGATGACATATCCGTTGATAGGTAATTACGGTTGCAACGAAGCAGACGTTGAATCTATCGGTCCACAAGTAGAAGGGTTTGTTGTTCGTGAATACAGTACTTACCATAGTAATTGGCGTTCAAAATGGAGTTTAGATACTTATCTATCCGAACACGGTATCATCGGCATTCAAGGGATTGATACCCGCGCGCTAACGCGCCGTCTTCGGGTTCACGGTGTTATGAACGGTTGTCTCTCTACAGACGACTTGAACCCAGAAAGCCTTGTTGCGAAAGCCAAAGCGTGGCACGGGTTGGTCGGCTGGGACTTAGTTCAACGCGTGACATGTCCGAATCCGTATGCCTGGTGTAATAGCGATCAGCCATCAGCGATCAGCCATCAGCAAGAGAACGTTCCTTCATCAGAAACCTCTTTGCTGACCGCCGAAAGCCGAAAGTCTCCGAAAGCCAAAAACTACAAAGTTACCGCTCTCGATTTTGGGATTAAATACAACATCTTGCGCCAACTCACTGAACATGGATGCGAGGTACAAGTTGTACCGGCACAGACGACTGCTGAAGATATTCTCGCAGCGGAACCGGACGGTGTTTTCCTGTCAAATGGTCCGGGGGATCCGATGCCGGTAGGTTACGCCATCGAGACAATCCAAGGGTTGATAGGCAAAAAACCGCTTTTTGGGATCTGTCTGGGGCACCAACTTCTCGGGCTTGCACTCGGCGGAAAGACCTATAAACTGAAGTTCGGACACCGAGGGGCGAACCAACCCGTCAAACACCTTGAAAGCGATCGAGTCGAAATTACATCCCAAAACCACGGATTCTGTGTTGATATCGATTCACTGCCGAATAGCGTTGACATTACACATATCAATTTAAATGATGATACACTCGAAGGGATACAACACCGGGAGTATCCGCTCTTTTCTGTGCAGTATCATCCAGAAGCGTCTCCCGGTCCGCACGATGCGAGTTATCTATTTTCGCGTTTTACTGAGATGATGGAGGAAGTGGTCAGTTAACAGTACGATTTTTTTCTGCGAAAAAAATCTTTCAGTTGTCAGTTATAGTAAAACCTACAATTACCGAGACATCTATAGAAGGCGGGGTTCCAAACCCCGCCTGCAGTGAAGGGTATGTTGTTTTTTTGAGTGTTGCATTATTTCTTGGTTTTACTATAAAGAGACATTAGGTGAACATAATGACTCTTAACTGAGTACTGTTAACTGATTACTGGTAACTATTAAATGCCAAAGCGAACAGATATAAACAAGATCTTAATTATCGGATCCGGTGCGATTATCATCGGACAGGCGTGCGAGTTTGACTACTCAGGGACGCAGGCGTGTAAGGCACTCAAAGAGGAGGGTTACGAAATTACCCTCGTCAATAGTAATCCTGCCACGATCATGACCGACCCGGATTTCGCCGATCAGACCTACATCGAACCGATCACGGCTGACACGGTTGAACTTGTCATCGCCAAGGAGCGTCCAGATGCGCTGCTACCGACGCTCGGTGGACAAACCGCTTTGAACGTGTCTGTCGAACTTGCAGAGTCGGGTGTACTCGATAAGTATGGTGTTGAACTTATCGGCGCAAAGTTACCGGCTATCCAGAAAGCGGAAGATCGTGCCCTCTTCAAAGAGGCGATGATAGAAATCGGACTTGATGTCCCCCAGAGCGGCATTGCACACACCGTACACGAAGCACTTGAACTTGTCCAAGAGATCGGTTTTCCAGCCATCATTCGTCCAGCGTTTACACTCGGGGGTACAGGTGGCGGGATCGCTTACAACATCGAAGAATACGAAAAGATGGTCACGACAGGACTTGCGCTCAGTCCGATCAATGAACTATTGATCGAAGAGTCTGTCATCGGCTGGAAAGAATTCGAGTTAGAAGTCATGCGAGATGGTGCAGACAACGTTGTTATCATCTGCTCGATTGAAAATGTTGACGCGATGGGGGTGCACACCGGGGATAGTATGACTGTCGCCCCGATCCAGACCTTGACCGATAAAGAATACCAGTTGATGCGAAATTCAGCGATCAAGATCATCCGAGAAATAGGTGTTGACACAGGCGGTTCCAATATCCAATTTGCTGTTGATCCGAAGACAGGTAGGCAGGTGGTTATTGAGATGAATCCGCGTGTTTCGCGTAGCTCCGCGCTTGCGTCAAAAGCCACAGGTTTCCCGATCGCCAAAATCGCTGCCAAACTTGCTGTCGGTTACAATTTAGATGAAATTCCGAACGACATCACTGCGGAAACGCCTGCCTGCTTTGAACCGACAATTGATTACGTCGTTGTTAAGATTCCGCGTTGGGCGTTTGAAAAATTCCAAGGAACTGATGAAACACTCACAACACAAATGAAATCTGTCGGCGAGGCTATGGCTATCGGTAGAACCTTTAAAGAGGCATTGCAGAAAGGGTTGAGGTCACTGGAGAATGGATGGCACGGGTTAGATAACCATCCGCTTGATGACCTGCCGTTGTCTGAGATTCCAAGCAAATTAAGCGTGCCCAACGTCAAGCGGATTTTTTATATCAAAGCTGCGCTCACACGTGGGATGAGTATTGAAGAGATACATGCCTATACCCACATCGATCCGTTTTTCCTTTATAATTTGAAGGAAATAGTTGACTTTGAAAACATGCTCTGCGAACCGAACACACAAAAACATATAAAACAACATTTAGAAAATATTGTTACAGGTCCTGGATCCCAAAACGGTGGCGCGGATACGGATGTCGCGAAAACAGTCTTACAACAGGCAAAACAATACGGATTTTCCGATCACCAGTTAGCGGAGATATACGATGTCTCCGAAGGTGCTATCCGTGAATGTCGGAAAGATCTAGGTCTTGAAGCGACGTTCAAAACGGTTGATACCTGTGCTGCTGAGTTCGAGGCAGAAACACCGTACTATTATTCCACGCTTTCGAGCGAAGATGAGGTGCGCCCTTCAGATAAAGAAAAAATCATGATTCTCGGTGGGGGTCCGAACCGGATTGGACAAGGTATCGAATTTGACTACTGCTGTGTCCATGCTGCAATCGCCCTCAAAGAGGACGGTTATGAGACCATCATGGTAAACAGCAACCCCGAAACCGTCAGTACCGATTACGATACCTCTGACCGTCTCTATTTTGAACCGTTGACGGTTGAACACGTGCTGAACATCTATCATAAAGAGAAACCGTCTGGGGTGATTGTGCAGTTCGGTGGACAGACCCCGTTGAACCTTGCGCTTGCGCTCAAAGAAGCGGGGGTGCCGATCATCGGCACGAGTCCTGAAGATATTGCGCGTTCCGAGGATCGACGCCTCTTTAAAGCCGTGTTAGACGACATCGGTTTAAGACAGCCGCCGAACGGGACGGTGACATCAAGTGAGGCGGCTGCGCCTATCGCCGCTGCGCTCGGTTACCCTGTCATTGTGCGTCCGTCTTATGTTTTGGGGGGACGTGCCATGCAGATCGTTTACGATGAAACACTCCTACAAGAATATATGAACACTGCAGTTGAAGCGTCGCCTGAGCATCCTATCTTGATTGACAAATACCTTGAAGAGGCGATTGAAGTTGATGTTGATGCGATCTCGGATGGCAATCGAACGGTCATCGGTGGTATTATGGAGCATATTGAGGAAGCCGGTATCCATTCTGGGGACAGCGACTGTGTGCTACCGCCGTATACGCTCGTAGATGAACAAATTGAAAAACTGAAAATGTTTACCTACGATTTGGCGAAAGCACTTCGTGTACGCGGTTTGATGAACGTGCAATACGCGATTAGAAGTGACGATATTTACGTGCTTGAGGTGAACCCGCGAGCGTCTCGAACGATTCCATTTGTCAGTAAAGCGATCGGTGTGCCGCTTGCGAAACTCGCTGCGCGCGTTATGGCAGGTAAAACGCTTGATGAACTCGGATTTACCAAAGAAATTGAACCGGCATATTTCAGCGTCAAGGCACCCGTATTTCCGTTCAACCGTTTCCCGGGTTCAAATACACGTTTGGGACCCGAAATGAAATCGACCGGCGAGGTGATGGGAATTGATACAGATGTCTCCCGCGCTTTTGCGAAGGCACAGAAGGCGTGCGGCTACACATTACCCCTCGGTGGAAAAGTGTTCATTAGCGTTAAAAATAAAGACAAACGCGCAATTATTTTCATCGCTAAGAGGCTGACGGATATGGGTTTCGAGCTTATCGCTACGCACGGAACCGCGAAGGTGCTCCTCCGAAACGGTATGCAGTCAGAACTCGTCTTCAGTATCGGTAAGGGGAGACCGACGATTCACGATTACATCAAAAACCACGCGGTTGATTTGATCATCAATACGCCTACCGGCGATTTGCACCGCCCGAATGAACTCTTAATTCGAGAGATGGCGATAGCACACGACATCCCGATTTTTACAACGATACCTGGCGCAGCGGCAGCTGTGAACGCTATTGATGCCTTGCAGCGTGGAGATATTACTGTCACACCGCTCCAAGATTATTTTAAGATGCTGTAGGGGCTGGGTAACCCAGCCCCTACAAAGGAAATAAAAATGGCGAACGATTCTATACAGAGAAACACACGATGGGTTCAGACCTTTGACAGGATTCTTGAGATGCTCAATCTTGATGCGGAGCGTCCGGTAAGTGTCCTACAAATTGAAGATGGTAGGGAGGTGATTGTCGTGCAGCCTAACGCCTTCACGATCTCCCGTATCTATGCGACAGGTCGCCCTGATGGCATGCGTCCGCACGGTGTGGACTCTTATTACGATTACTTCTTTGCTAAATTGCAGACGTATGAGGAAGAACACGGCACACGTGAAGGATTCCAGTTAACGCCGGACGAGTGGGATATCCTCTTTGAGGAATCTTTCCATCGGTATACACGGTATCTTCTATTTGCTGGTATTAAACGGTGGGAAGATGTGAAACGCGATACGGCTACGAATATCGCTGTGACGAATTTGGCACGTGAATATGCCCCAATCGACATCGCTTGGCAGAGCTATCAGTATAAAGGATATATGATTATGATGCACTGCATCGCCAACGCTGAGTTGAGTCTTCAGGAAGGTGATGCCGAGGCGGCTTTACAAGATATTGATGCCGGTATTCAACAGATTGGAGAATTCTGCGGGGAGTGTCTACGTGAGGAGCATGGGGAAACCGAGAATATAACGCGTGAACGCTATCTCAGTAATCTGATAGAATTTCGCTCCGATCTGGAGACGCTCGACACCAACACAACCGATACAGAAAACGAGGACGAAGATATTTTGGCAGAACTGGAAAGATTACTAAACGAGGACGAAGAATAACACTTTTAAAGTTTCCAGTGGCCAGTAACCAGTTAAAGAGAACTTTTTTGGAAACTGGAAACTGGTTACTTCCTCGCATTAGATGTCTTCTTCGTATGGCACTTGTATAAGCACACCGCCAAGAAATAGGAATGCTATCCCTCGGATGAGTACATGTAATTGGACATCAATGCCGAAAATGAGACCTGCCGGAAAGGCTACTATGGAAATAAAAAACAGATATGCAGAGATGGGATTCCCCCATGCATAAAGTGCTGACCCGTAACAGAGTGCCATCAGTACACACAAGAACGCCCCGGTCATAAAGAGTGCTTCACCCCATTCTGCCCAGATTGCATAAAAGGCTTCGCCTATCAAAGAATCGATACTCTTGTCTGTTATTAATTCCGATAGCGTATTTATCGGAGCGGTTTGTGAACAGTGGGCAATTAATTCTATCGTAATCCAAAGAACAGCGATGCTCGCACCTAAAGCACTGCGCGTAGGGGTTTCCGAAGAAAGTAAACCGTAACTTGCTAACAGCGTCGGCACGACTAAAATAAGTGTGACAACTCCGATTCCATGAAAAATTCCGATTTTTTCCAAACCTGCTTGCGATAGGTCTGAAACAATTGATGGGTCTGAAACAACAAGAAACCAAATACTGGACGCGAGCATGAGAACACCGCTTAAAATGCCGGTTAGCCCGCCAAGTCTATACAGCGAACTGAGTCTGTTATCCATTCATTCCTCCGAAGAAATACGATAGATATACCTAACCAATATAACTGGCAATGATTATATAGTTTACTTGATTTTCTAATTTTAAACAATACTTTTTTATCTGCTGATCAACGTGATTTAGTTTTAAATAAATTGAAGGTGCTTTATGAATGATCAAGGAACTGTACTTATTGTTGATGCTGACCGAGTCGAACGCGAACTTGTCTGTGAAACACTCGCAGGTAAAGGGTTACGGCTCATCACCACAGGCAATATGTATCAGGCGTTTCATCAAATCGAACACCTGAAAGTTGATATTCTTATCGCACAGTTAAAGGCGGAGCGGATTGATGGACTCTCACTGTTAGAAGCAGCAGCACAGCACCATCCAGACATCGGTGTGGTTTTTATTACGGAGCCAAATATTTTAGAAACCGACATCGGTATCAAAGCGATGCTTGCCTACAAAGATACCTATTTCCTTCCGAGACCGGTGAATCCTGTTCACCTGGCGGCACTCCTCCACAGAACGCTTGAGAACCAACGCCTCGCCTTTGAAAATCGGCAGCTCCTGTCCCAAATCGATGAGAAGGAAGGTTTACGCCGTCTGACAGGCAACTCGCCGCAAATCGTCGGGATTCGTGATATGATTGCGCAGATTGCACCCACGAAGGCGACTGTCATGATTTATGGGGCACGCGGGACAGGTAAGGAACTGGTTGCGCGTGCGATTCATCATCGCAGTTTGCGGCGCGGTTCGCTCATCGCCTTTAATTGCGCCACCCTGAATGAAAACCTTGCGGAATCTGAACTTTTCGGGCATGAACGCGGGGCATTCAGTGGCGCGTACTATCAACGTAAAGGGAGGTTTGAACTTGCCCACGGCGGCACCCTATTTCTTGATGAAGTTTCACAACTCAGTCTCTCTAACCAAGCCCGTCTTTTACGTGTGCTCGAAGAGCGAGAATTTGAACGGGTCGGTGGCAATAAAACCATTCAGGTCGATGTCCGTGTCGTATGTGCCACCAACCACGATTTGGAAACCGCTGCCAAAAAACGAGAGTTCCTGCCAGACCTTTACGACCGACTCAATGTCGTACCGATCCATCTTTCAACACTGAAAGAACGGATTGAAGATGTCCCGCTGCTTGTGAAGGATTTTCTTGAGGAGTTTTGCCGTCAAAACGCGAAACCCCTGATGAGCATCGCACCAGAGGCTGTCAGAACTCTGATGAAATATGAGTGGCCAGGCAACGTCCGCGAGTTGAAGAACTGCATTGAAGGGCTTGTTGTGACATCAACACAACCGACAATCCAACAAATAGATTTACCTGAACGGATTCTTAAAGCGACAGGTATAGCGTTTTCAAACCTCCCTTCAGTGCCTGAGGTGCGAGAGTCGGTTAATATGATCCCCGAGAGACAACGCTTGAACGTGAAAGTCGGCATGTCTCTCGAGGAGATTAACCGCGAAGCCCTCCGCGCCACCCTTGAATCCGTTGATAATAACAAAGCAAAAGCCGCGGAAATACTCAAGGTGAGTCGGCGAACCGTCCAACGGAAATCGAAAGAATACGGTCTATCCGATGATCAAAATCTGTAATGTCTTCGCTCAACCCTCCTGAGCCAACAGTTCCAGTTTGTTGGCGTACACCTCTTTGTAGTAATCTATCCGCTTGAGTTGTGAAGCTGCCGCCTCGTCAACAACGGCGACTGTTTGTGGATGCATCTGTAGTGCCGAAGCTGGCACCTCCGCAGTAATCGGGCCCTCCGCTGCGTTTGCTACGGCTTCTGCTTTTGATTCTCCGCTTGCCAATAATAGACACTGTTTCGCTTCCATGATTGTCCCGACACCCATTGTAATTGCCATCTTCGGAACAGCGTCAACAGTCCCGCCGAAATGGGGTGCGTTCGCCTCACGCGTACGCCGCGTCAGCGTTTTAATCCGAGTCCGGGAACCAAGAGATGAGCTCGGTTCATTAAAACCGATGTGTCCATCCTTTCCGATTCCGAGAACCTGGATGTCGATCCCACCCGCATCAACGATCGCTGCCTCATAGCGTTCACAGAATTCTGCATGCCCGACCGCTGTACTTTGTGGGATATGACAATTTTCAGATGGAATGTTAATAAAATTAAAAAGGTGTGTTTCCATGAAAGTGTGGTAACTATAGGAATGGTCCGACGGAATGCCGACGTACTCGTCCAAATTAAAGGTTGTTACACCTGAAAAATCGAGTCCGCCTGTTTTATGCATCTGGACTAAGGCTTCATAGACCCCGATGGGTGTGCTACCAGTAGCGAGTCCTAAAACGAGATTCGGCTTTTTTACGAGCGCGTCTCGGATGATTTCAGCCGCAACCTCGGTCAGTCGCTCGTAAGTCGGTTGAATAACAATTTCCATTTTTTAAATTTTCCTTTGACCGAAAAGCGATTTCCGATGTTTAAAAAATGTGGCGCGCGTTTTCGGTCAAGGTTGGTTCAGGTGGGTTGGGGTATTGATGTCCGTTTCCGTATATCTGAAGAAACACTTTCTTCGCATTGGATTTTAGTGTTTGCAAAAACCCCTACATTTCATTACGGACTCTGTCTCTTTTCATCTGATAGGAGAGACCGCTTCGGTTCCGACACATTTTGTTCAAACAGTTCGTTGGCATTACACTGTACCAGCAATAATTCTATCCATATCCTCGCTGATACTATGTACCCTGCTTTCTGGATCATCCCTATCGACGGGCAGTTCCGCGGTCATGTAATCGTCATACCCGACATCTGCCAATGCCGACATGACTGCGTTCCAGTCGATTGTGCAGTCCTCAATTAGGTATGTGAACCGACTTTCATTCGCGTTGAACCCTTTGACATGTACCTTCGCGATACGCTTGCCGAGTGAACGGATCCACTGTTGTGGATATCCGTACAGCACGATGTTGCCGACATCGAAATAGGCGGTTACTGTCTCACTGTCAAATTCGTCAACGTAACGGCAGAATTCTATTGGACTGAGCAGGAACTTATTCCAAACGTTTTCAAGTGCGATGGTAATCTCGTTGTCTTTCGCTGCAGGAATGAGCTTACGAATTTCGGCTTGCGAACGTTGATAGGCATCCTCATAACGGGTCTTATCATTGACAACGGCAGGTACGAGCAGTACTGTCTCTGCACCGACAGCCTTTGCAGTCGCTATTGAGTCGAGCATCCCGGCGCGCGATTCCGCACGGATTTGAGCATCCGCGTCGGAAAGCGGACACGCCCAATGTTTGCTATTCATAACGCTGATGACTTCTAAATCGTGCTCTTCGGCGACCGCTTTTATCTTCTGCCGGTCGTTATCATTGTCGAGGGTGTTGATTTCAACGCCATCAAATCCGGCTTCTTTCGCGAGTGTAAACCGTGCTTCTGTTGAACTGCCGGGTAATGAACCGATACATATCCCTTTTTTCATTTTTTCTCCTCTTGGATTTTTGAACGTAATTCATTATATGCCTCCACATTCGGAGCTATCGCAATCGCTTCGTTGATTGCTTCTAAAGCTTTCAGATATTGTGCGTTGCGGTAGTAAGTGTAGGCAAGTGTGTCATAATGTTTCGCAGTCGGTGCCAAAACAACTGCTCGCTGTGCCAAATCAATTGCTTGCTGCATCTCTTTTTCGAGTCCAGCATAGAGGCGCGCGAGGTTGTTATATGCCTCTGCTGCTGTACTATCGATGGCAATCGCTGCCTGAAACGCTATAATCGCTTGCTCAAATTTGCCTTGATTTATATAGATAACGCCTAATTTCGTCTGAATTTTCGGATTATCGGTTGCGATTTTCGCTGCCTGCTCATACACACGAGCCGCTTTGGCAAGTTCACGTTGTCGAATAAATACCTCACCGAGACGAACGTACGCCAGCACGTAGGATGGGTGCACCCGCGTAGCAGATTCATAGACCTGTGCGGCCTCTGTTAAGTTGTCATGCGTTTCGTGGAGTTCGCCTAATTTGATGTATAGTATCGGCACGTTCGGGTTTGTATAGAGTGCTTCCCGAAACCGGTGCATCTCGTCCTCATAAGTCTTTAGACGTTGGAACTGTGCCATAGCAGCAGCGGCTTGTTCCTTATCACCAAGTTTCTGATAGGTAAGGGATCGACGGTAATGCACCTGTGATAGATAGGGGTTCCGCACGAGTGCCGCCTCGTAATATTCCATAGCCTGCTGGAGACGATTTTGCATCTCAGCGACCCTACCGAGTCCGTAGTAAGGCTCAGTATGCTCTGGATTCAGGCGAATGCCGTCTCGGTAAGCCTTTTCCGCCTCATTAAATCTGCGTTGGAGGAGGTACACATCGCCGAGGTGTGTATGTGCTTTCCCAGCTACAAGCAACAGTATGATGGATTGTTTAAGGTGATTTTCGGCAAGCGACAATTTGCCTTGCGATTTATAGACAATACCTAATTGGAGGTGCGCGTTCCCGTGTACTTCTTGTGATCCTTTCAATGCCAACGCTTCCTGATAGGCAGCTGCAGCTGGACTCAGGTCGTTGAGCTCCTGATGAACAAAACCGATATAGTATTGAGCGAGGCTGCGAATCTCTGCTGAAGTGGTAAATTCTTGTTCAATGGATCGAAATTCTGCGAGTGCTAAGTCGTACTGCTCCATCTCAAGATAACGGACACCGCGGTCAAATCGGTTGTTAATTTCTTGTTCACCACTACACCATCTTGGGATTGATGTCGGTAAGACAAACAGTAGAGAAGTAAGGATAAGGCTTTTCAAAATGAGGTGCGGACAGCGTCGATGAATAGGCATGCGGAGATGAGAAGATGTGTGGGACAGCATGATAACTGTCCCGATATTTGAGGTGTAAGATTAATCACGACGTGTTTTCACATGTCCCCATGTGGTAGTGAGTTTATCATTAGGTTCAACGGGAAGGAGTTTACCATTCATAACATCTGAAACTTCGTCGGCACTGAGGGCTCTATCATAGAGATAGAAATCGTCAATATAGAAAAGTGCGGAACCGTAATTCGTTTTACCGATGTAAAGTTTTGAAGCACCCTGCAAATGCTCTTTGGGAACACCTTGATTATCAACAACTTCGCCATCCATGTAAAACTTGAAGTTGGCACCCTCTTTGACCCCGGCGACATGGTACCACTTATCAATCTCAAATGGATCGCCTTCTCCCTTAGGACCGACGCAAAGACTTCCGCCATTGCCTGGGTCAAACCTGTAATGGATGTGCAGCGGCACACGGTTACAGGTCCAGATACCGGGCACACGGTCTGTACCGGGTGCTTTTTTCGCGATGATTTGTTGCCATGCCCCGGAATTCGCTTCGGTAAACTGGAGCCAAAAGAGATAGGAATTATCCTGATACTCCTCTAACGCTTGAAAGGAGTCAACCGTCACACTGGCATTGACATTGTCGAATAACATCGACCCTGTCCCGTGTACGACTTCATCGGTGGCGATCTCCGCCTCTTCAACGGTCCCATCATTTCCACCGCCGGTTAGGTCTTTAATGGTGCCGCCTTTTTCTGTATCGAAACTGAAGTAGAGGATCAAGCCATCGTCTTGAACCTGCGCGTGTGTCGTGAGCGCGCTGCCTACGATGAGTAACGCGATGGTGAGTGAATATATCATTAAACGCATAAGTATCCTCCTCAGGTCTCAAGAAAATTAAACTGTTTCCACATAATACAGACAGGAAAACGAATGTAGGGCAATGTGAACGTCTGCCCTACACCTCGCTGCGTGAAATTAATCACGACGTATTTTCACTTGTCCCCACGTTGTGGTGAGCTTATCATTCGGTTCAACAGGGAGGAGTTTGCCGTCCATAACATCTGATACCTCACCGGCATCAAGTGCTCTATCGTAGACATAGAGATCATCGAGGTAAAACTTCGCTGCGTTATACCCTGTCTTACCAATGTAGAGTTTCTCTGCGCCTTGTACGTGTTCCTTTGGGACTGGATATTTTTCGATTTCCTCACCATCAATATAAAATGTGAGTTCTCCGCCGTCTTTGATTCCTGCAATGTGGTACCAGTTCCCAGTGTCAAACGTATCATCTTCTCCACCAGGCCCGACACAATGGCTGCCCAGGTTCCCTGGATTGAACCGGTAATGGATATGCAGGGGTACACGGTTACAGGTCCAGATACCGGGTGATCGGTCAGAACCTGGTGCTTTTTTCGCGATGATTTGATCCCAACCGCCGGAGTTCGCCTCGGTAAAGTTGAGCCAGAAGAGAAAGGAGTTGTCCTGATAATCTTCTAACGCCTTGAAGGTATCAACTGTCACACTGTCGCCTGCGGCTTCAAATAATATAGCACCTCTACCATGGACGACTTCATCGGTGACAATCTTCGCGCCATCAACTACGTCACCATCATTTCCACCACCGGTTTCATCTTCAATCGTTCCACCTTTTTCTGAATCGAAACTGAAGTAGAGGATTAAGCCGTCGTCTTGAACTTTGGCGTGTGCCGTGAGGGTGCTGCCTACTATGAATAGAACAACAACGAGTGAATATATCATTGAACGCATGAGTAAACCTCCTCATGTCTAAAACGAATGTAGAGACGAAATGGACATCGTCCCTACATTTCGTGGTGTGAAATTAATCACGACGCGTTTTGAGTTGTCCCCACGTCGTAGAAAGTTTGTCTTTTGGTTCAACAGGCGTGAGTACACCTGACATAATATCCGAAACCTCATCAGAACTGAGGGCTCTATCGTAGAGAAACAGCTCATCAAGATAAAACTTTGCAGAGCTATAATTCGTCTGACCGATATAGAGTTTCTCTACACCTTGGACGTGACTTTCCGGAACGGTCTGTTCGTCAACCACTTCGCCATCAATGTAAAATTTGAAATTAGTACCCTCTTTGATGCCTGCGATGTGATGCCAGTCGCCGGTTCCGAATTCGTCACCTTCTCCCTCGGGGCCGACACACAGACTTCCAGCGTTCCCTGGATTGAACCGGTAGTGGATGTGCAAAGTTGTGCGATTACAGGTCCAGATACCGGGTGACCGGTCGGAACCGGGTGCCTTTTTCGCGATGATTTGATCCCAACCGCCAGAGCCTGGCACGGTGAAATTGAGCCAGAAGAGGTAGGAATTGTCTTGATAATTTTCCAATGCTGGAAAGGATTCGACAGTGACGCTATCACCGTCCTCGTCGCATAACAACGATCCATCACCGTGGACGACCTCATCGGTAGCGATATCGGCACCAGTGATTAAGCCATCATTTCCGCCACCGGTCTCATCTGTAACGGTATTACCCGATGCTTCATCAAAACTGAAGTAAAGGATTAAGCCTTCGTCTTGAATTTGGGCGTGTGTCATCATCGCGCTGCCTAACATTAATAAGGCAACGGCGAATAGATACATCATTAAACGCATACGTAAATCTCCTCGTGTCTAAAACATATTAAAGTGCCATGCAAGCATCTGATGTCCTTAGGTATTTACAATCGACCCATTGGAGAAAAAATGCCCGCGTTTCAACACATGAGATTATCATAAAAAAAAGACTTAAATATGTCAACAAAAATCTGATTCCGGTCATTTTCTTATCCCGATATAAAAAAATAGATGATGTCTGACTTCATATCTGCTATAATAGCGTGAGTTTGATAAAAGCATCTTGTAGCACACAAACTGGAAAGTTCGTGCTACAAAGAAATACACAAACTGGAAAGTTCGTGCTACAAGGGTCGCAATAAAATCTTTTGACATACCGTTCTTGCTGTGTTATGCTATGAAGCAATTTAGAAGGATTCGATGAACATGCGTCCATCTGTATTTCTTGCCGAGTTGTGTGGTAGAATATTCTGAAAAGGATACTGTAAATGAAAAGTCCGAGCGACCAGTCTATCTATGTTGTTGCTATCTGTGGTAGCCTCCGGGAAGGCAGTTCAACACACGCTGCGCTCCAGATCGCGCTCTCCGGTGCCAAGGATGCCGGCACTGAGGTTGAATTGCTTCGGTTGAACGAATATGAGCTCGTTTTTCAAGGTTCCGTCGCTAACGAAGCCGACTATCCGCCCGGTGTGTTTAAATTACGAGAAAAGGTGAAACGCGCACACGGTATCATCCTCGGTTCTCCAGAATATCACGGTGGTTTCAGTGGTGTCCTGAAAAGTGCGCTGGATCTTATGGGATTTGATGAATTCGAGAATAAGGTCATCGGACTCGTCGGTGTCTCTGGTGGACGGAAAGGAGCCGTCAACGCGCTCTCTATGTTACGCACAGTCGGCACTGCCCTGCGCGCTTGGGTCGTACCCAAAGATGCATCTATTCCGAATGCATCGCAGGCATTTGATGCGAACGGTAATCTGCACGACTCGGAGTTAGCAGAACGCGTCAAAGCCGTCGGTAAACAGGTCGCAGAGTTCGCCGCACTCCAGAATTCGGTATAAATTTAAAAAACCGACACACTAAAACAGATAGAATCTGGTAGATTAGATGAACACAATACACAAGTGGAACGCATGGATCGGCACAGACGAGGCAGGAAAAGGTGATTATTTTGGTCCACTCGTTGTCGCAGCAGTCTACGTGGACGCAGAACTCCTTGACAATTTATCAGATTTAGGCATCGCTGATGGGAAAACCTTGTCAAATCGTCGTATCCGCAGCATCGCCGAATTAATGCGCAGCGATTACGCGCAGCATATCGTTGTCGTGAAAAAGATGCCGATAGAATACAATTCGCTCTACGATAAGTTCCGGAGACGTGGTCAAAACCTCAACCATCTGCTTGCCTCACTCCATGCCGAAGCGATCCACACATTAGCAAATCGGGTAGACGCAAAACATGTCCTTGTTGATAAATTTGCTAAAGACTATCTTATCACACGACAACTCAACCAGCGTGGCTTTCCACCTACACCGCTGGGAATAGAAATAAGACAAGTAACAAAAGCAGAACGTGATATCGCTGTCGCTGCCGCTTCTATCATTGCTCGCGACGCTTTCCTGACTGGAATGGATACGCTATCCGAAACATACGGGATTACGTTACCAAGAGGCGCGTATCAAGTTGTAGAAGCAGGTAAAGAATTTCTCAGGATGCACGGCAGGAAAGCGTTAGGAGAAGTCGCGAAACTCCATTTTAATTTAACGGACGTTGTTTGTGCTTTGTAAACGCCACCCAAAGTTCAAAGCGGGTGTCCCGATCTTGTATGTGCTGGCTAAACGCTTTATTCTAACACGAGAAAATTATGGAAGAATTGTTCAGTATTCATTACGCTGAGGTTGGACTCAAAGGAAAAAATAGGATTTTTTTTGAGAAACGTCTCGCGAACAACATCAAACTTGCCCTCCGCGGTACAGGGTACGCAGAAGTTGAAAGGTTGCACGATAGGATTCTTGTGCATCTTGGGCAGCACGCCAATATCGCTGAGATTAAGAAACGTCTACATCAGGTCATGGGTATCGCGCATTTCGAGATCTCCTGCCGTACTGAACCAGATATCGCAGCGATTAAGACAGCGGCACTGCAACAAATCCAAAGGCTCTCTTGTGAATCTCTGAAAGTTGAGACAAGACGCGCGGACAAAACCTTCCCGTTAACCTCTCCACAGGTGAGTGCCGAGGTTGGTGGGTATCTTATCCAAGAGACCGGTGCGCGCGCCGATATGCATACCCCTGACGTGACCTGTTGGGTAAAAATAACGCACAACGCGGCGTATATCTCCACAGAGAAAATTCGGGGGATTGGTGGCTTACCGGTCGGTGTGAGTGGTAAGGTACTTGTTATGTTGTCCGGTGGGATCGATTCCCCTGTCGCTGCGTGGCAAATGATCAAACGGGGTGCGAAAGCTGTCTTTATCCACTTCTATAGTTACCCGTATACAGATAAGGCTTCTCTGGAGAAGGTTATTGAAATTGCTGAAATTTTAGCGGTATCCAACTATCGGAGTACTGTCTATCTTGTACCCTTCGCCGATCTTCAGCAGATTATTGTTGCCGAAACCCCGGCACCGTTCCGGGTTCTATTGTATCGGCGGATGATGACGCGTATCGCACAAAGCGTCGCTGCGGTGGTCGATGCCGAAGCTCTCGTTACGGGTGAGAGTCTTGCACAAGTCGCCTCGCAGACGCTCACGAACCTCCGAACGATTGAAGCCATTGCTGAGATCCCTATCCTTCGTCCATTGATTGGTGAAGACAAGATTGAAATTATTGAAAAGGCACAACGGATCGGGACTTATGATGTCTCCACGCGTCCGCATCAGGACTGTTGCTCGCTTTTTGTGCCGAAACATCCTGCGACTCGCGCATCGTTGGCTGAGTTGGAGGACGCAGAGTCCAGTTTAGATGTAGACGCACTGGTTGAAGATGCACTGAATAACCTTGAGAAAGTGGTAGTCAATGAAAAATATACTGCTCATTCGACTCAGCTCCCTGGGTGATGTTGTCCTCACAACGCCAGCGATTCGCGCTGTCCGTACCCATTTCCCCGACGCCTATATTGCGATGCTTGTCGCGAAACAGTCAGCAGATGTCCTTCGCGAAAACCCACATCTCAATGAAATAATTACGTTCGACCGATTGGCGAAAGACAAGGATGCCGGTGAGATGTTGCGGGTTATCCGGCACTTACGAGAACGGAAATTCACAACGGCTATTGATCTGCAGCGGAAGTTTCGCACGGAGTTGCTCATGTATTTCAGCGGTGCTGCTGAACGTGTGGGAAAAGGCAGACTCTGTACCATCCGGGTCCAAGAACAGGGTAACAAACACGCGACAGCACACTATTTCGACCTGTTACATGCAGTCGGGATACCGGCATCAGATCAACGGTTGGAGTTGTTTTTTGCTGAATCTGAACGGATAGACGCAGCAAGACAACTTGACACCAGAGGCATCTGTGAAACGGCTTTAAAGGTCGGACTTTTTCCGGGTGCAGGATGGAAGTTACGCGAGTGGATGCCTGAACGTTTCGCTGCTATTGGCGATAGACTCGTGTCGCAGTTCAACGCTAACGTGTTGGTTTTCGGTGGAGAAAAGGAGAAAGAACTCGTGCAGACCGTTGTGGATCTCATGGACACGCCTGCAATTCCGTTTGCTGGTAATCTTCAGATTCGACAGTTCGCTGTCTATATTGAGCAGTGTGATCTTTTTCTCACCAACGATACCGGTCCGATGCATATCGCAGCAGCAGTAGGGACACCGACTGTTTCTCTATTCGGTCCCGGTAATCACATCCGCTTCCAACCGCTCGGCGCGATGCATCAAACCATCCGCTATGACGTGCCGTGCAGTCCCTGCAAGCAGTTCACCGATACATGCAAGGACAATATCTGTATGAAGGGAATTGCGGTAGATGAGGTGTGGCAATCGATCTCTCGTGCTTTGGAAAAGTTGTCGGATTCAATTTAGAGGGATAGGATTCCGCCTTCAACGAGCATCGGTGCCCCGGTCATGTATTTCGATTCATCAGAGGCTAAATAGACCGCTGCCCAAGCGATGTCTTCAGGTTCGCCGATACCCAGTGGGTGCATCTCTTTGATCTCCCTGTTTATCGCCTCCGGATCGGGCTGCTTTGACAGGAATTCTTGGTAGAGCTCGGTGTTAATCGTACCAGGACAGAGACTGTTGACGCGGATGTTGTCTTCCGCGTAACGGACAGCCATACTTCGTGATAGGTGTACGACGGCGGCTTTCGAGGAGGTGTAAGCGGGGTGCATCGGAAACCCGACATACGCAGATTCACTCGCCATGTTGATAATCGAACCGCCCCCCGCTGCACGCATCAACGGAATGATCGCACGAGAAACGAGATAGATACTTTTCACATTGACGGCGTATTGCCGATCCCAATCCGCTTCAGAAATTTCTTCTAATTCGCCAACGACAGCGATACCGGCGTTATTAAAGAGGACGCTCGGCGGCCCCAGTTCAGACGTGACACGCTGAACTGCCGTTTCGATCTGTGCTGCATCGGTTACGTCGCACTGGCAGAAGATGACGGTACCACCGGCGTTTTGGATCTGTTGCGCGGTTTGTGCGCCGCGTTCGGCGTTGATATCCCATATAGCGACAGCTGCGCCTTCTCGTGCGAACAGTTCGGCACTCTTCGCACCGATACCTCGCGCGGCACCTGTTATAACAGCGATCTTATCTTTAAGTCTGTTTGCCATGCGTTCGCCTTTAGAGTCCTTGTAGAAGGGATACCCACCGTTCCCATGCGGCTTTTGTGGCGGTTTTATTTTCTTCGTCAGCGTCTGCTCCCATCCCGCGTCGCAAGAAGGCGTGTCCGACACCGTCGTAGATAACGGGTTCATAGGTGACGTTTGCGGCATCCGCTGCGGCTTTCGTCGCTTCAATCGTGGCATTGATACGGTTATCACTCTCTCCATAAAATCCGTATATGGGTGCTGATATTTTTGGGATATCTTCCGGTGCTGCGGCGCGACCGTAGAACACAAAACCAGCGGCTATTGTATCGGAATGGACTGCGTAACTGAACGTTTGTCCGCCACCCCAGCAGAATCCTGAGACCGCAACCTTTTCGTTGGTCGAGGGCAACTCTCGGACATACTTCTGAACAGCATCCAGATCCGATGCGACTTGCGCGGCGGGGAGTTCTCGGATAGCGCGTCGGACATCATCGCCGGACTCGAAACTCTCTGTGCCGCCGCCTTCGGGTCCCATACCGGAAAGCAGATCGGGGCAAATAGCGACGAACCCTTCAGCCGCAAGTCTATCTCCGACAAGTCGGATCCAGTCGGTTAACCCGAAAATTTCGTGGATGACAACGATGGAGGTAGCCGGTTCCTTTACTTCTGGGTAAACGATAAACGCGTTGACGACCCGCGAATCGGCGGTTGTGATTTTGACCCATTCGCCGTGGCGGGGTGATTTTTCGAGTTCAGCCTTTTCGTCATCGGCACCTACGTTAGCGACGGCGAAAAACAGACCTACAACAACGATACCAGCCATAGCGGCACTGAATATTTGCATAGTTTCTCCTTATTTAACATTTGCTTTATTTATAATGGATTCCACTATCTTCTGCATTTCGGTCGTAGGCATAGTGCCGAAGAGGAGAAAGTGGATTTTCTCACCTGACCATCTGAAGGCATCCGTTGATCCGAATCGGCGTTTATATACAGTCATTCCACTGAATTGAATAGGGGTCTCTTCTCCGCGCCCTCGCGGCGGTTTACCGGTTATTTCAATCAGTGTAAAATTTACCAAACCGTCTGTATATTCAAGAAGAATTGAATTGCTCTCTTTACCTTTTATACTGCGAACTTCCTGCAACTCGAATCCGGAAGGTACATATTCAGGTTGAACAGGCGTTGTCTTGAGAATTTTTTCGGCTTCGACGAGCGAACTCGGGCGACTGCGTCGCTGTTCTGGTCTAACATTTTTTTCAATGGCTTTCCACTTGGCATTGACAGCGTCCACATTAAAACTGATTCGGGTATAGACAAATATCTCGCGTAGCACACCGTCAGCATCGTAATCTTCCACGCGTAGGATAACGCCATTTTCACGAGCGAAGAAGATGTGTTTTGTAGGTCTACCGGCGAATTTGGGACTAATAATTAAAAGATCCGTTTCATGATTTACTATCTTTTCGTCTGACGGACGGTGCTCTAAGTTATAATTCTGTCCAATCAGTTTAATGGCTTCTTCGGAAAATGGGATTCTTACCTCCCGCCATCTACTCTGTTCTCTCCAACGGTTATTCCTATCGTTCTCGTCGCGTCCTCTGCGCCTATTGTTCCTTTGGTGTTCATCTCTGTTTTGTTGGTCACTCGACGGTCTACGTTCACCGACGACAGATAGGACTTTCCTATAAGAAGCATCTCCCGGTACGTGGATGACGTGTTCTTCAAAAGTTCTCGTGCCTCTTGGCGAACTGGATGTCCTCAAACTGGCACCGATGTAGTGGACTGTACGTTCCGCTTCAACGATGCGTTCGAGAACAACGATGTCAGCGAAAAGGATGTGGGGACCCCACAGAAAGATGGCTAAAACTGTGAACCAAAGGCGGAAGTCTTTAAATTGCAAACATCTATAGGGTATTAGATATTTATGTGTTCGCATAGGTTTACCTATCATTTACCTGTTGGAATGTTTAAGGTTCTACATTTTCCAGATAGAGTTCGAGGAACAGTTCCTCAGTATCGTCGATAGGTTCTACAGACGCGGATTCCTCACCGAATGATCTACCGACGTTTGATTTCAACGGATTATCCGTAAGTTGTTCTGTATGGATCCCGAAATAGAAGTCGAGTGTCTCATCGTATTCTGGTGTGTTCGGCTGGAAGTAGAGTGCTCCAAAAATCAATGCAAGCGTCAGAACAGCCGTCGCGCCTGCCGTTATAGGACGGAAGAACCAGCGCCCTAAATCTGGCAGCCATTTTCCAATATCTGTAAATCCTGGTGTCGGCGTGGATTTCTGCGCATCCGCTTCTGCTGCTTGTTGCTCGTGTATTTTTGCCATCACTGCATCTTTGATGGATGCTGGCGCTGGATGTTCGAGCCGTCTGACGCGATAGCGATTCTCACGGAACGCTGATACCATATCGGCGCATTCGGTGCAGGCGTGCAGATGCATTTCCATCCGAGTGCGCATAGCCGGTGCTAATTCGTTATCAATATAAGCGGATAGCTCGTCTTGAAACTCTGCATGTATCTTTGCCATCACTGCATCCTTAAGCGACGACGGAGCGGGACGCGAAAGGTTAGCAACCATTTGACGGTTCTTCTGGAACGCCGACAGCATTTTAGCACACGCGTCACAGGAACGCAGATGCGCCTCAATCTGTTTGTGCCTGTTCAGGTCTAATTCGTTATCTATGTAAGCCGACAAGTCGTTTTGAATGCGTTTGTGATTCATAATTTTTATCGAGAGTCGCGGTAAGATGTGTTACCACTCAACTCGCTCCAGTTCTTCTTTTAGTGCTTTTCGTGCCTCATGTAAACGAGATTTTACGCGTCCCAATGTGCACCCTAAAATTTCTGATATTTCTTCGTAAGAGAGCTCTTGCAATTCCCTGAGCACCAGAATCTCTTTGTGACTCTCTTTAAGTTTCGCGAGCGCAGCATGAACGATATCTTTTTCTTCCGTTCGTAGTGCTTCATCTTCGGGTGTTAATGTATCAAGCGGCACCCACGGTTGTGAATCATCAATTTCTGTCGGTTCAGTTTTTCGACGTTGGTACTGGTCAATATGATTAAGACATTTGTTTTTTACAATACGATAGAGCCATGTAGAGAATCGGGATCGGAACTGAAATTTCCCGATGTTTTCCCATGCGGAGAGGAAAGCGTCCTGTGCGACATCTTCGGCATCCTGGTGATGACCGAGTATACCGTAAGCGATGTTGTAAACCCAATGTTGATACTGAATAATAAGGGTTCCCATCGCATCAGCGTCGCCTTTTTGACAGCGCAAAACGATCTCACGCTCCTGCGCGCTGTTTAATTCTTGTGTGTTGTCGATCTCTGAATAAGTTTGCATAGTACCTGTGACGGGTGCAGCGGACATACTTACTCTCCAAACCGCGTGGTTAAACGGTGTGCTTCTCAAATGTAGAACCGTTTAATTCTCACTGAACTGTGACGTTCGGGGTGTTGCGAATATAGACACGATTCGTAACAGATAAGTGAAAGTGAACCCTTTTCTTGCTCAATTAGACACACGAGAAAATGAAAGGTTCGTATTGTTTTATTTTTTCATATTCTCTTTCCCCGGTGTAGTTTGAAGAGGTTTGAGTGTGCCGCTCCCATTCGGCCATCTGCCAAGTGCGATGTCCTTCTCCTGTTTTTCAAACACCACCTGATCAAGCACCTGATTACCGTGTGTATCCGCATCAACGAGCATAACAGTTTCACCGTTGCGAGACAGTTTGAAATTGGCATGAAGTCCTGATTCCGCATCACCATCTTCGTCTAACCACACAATGAGGTAGCCGTGTGCGGGGATTTCGGTGTTCTCAGGAAATGCCCATTTTTTCAGATTATCAATCTTGTCTGTCAGGTACATGCCGGTGAGATTCACTGTGTTATCGGTGAGGTTGTGCAGTTCAAGCCAATCTTCGTATTGTCCTTGTGGGTCCGTAAGACTCTTTGTATTGGCTGCCATGAGTTCATTAATGACAATAGGACTCTCTTTCACAACGGGGACACCCACTCGATAGTGTGCGGCCCCCTGCTCCGCACGTGCTGGTAAAAAGGTCGTTGTGCCGTGTGTCTTCACCGCATTTGCTTCAATATAATAGTAGACTGTGGTACCTGCTGGAAAAGCTGGGATACGTCCAACAAAACTCTCCTTTTCCTTTGTCATCGTGATCTGCTTAAAAATGGCATGCGGGTCAGGACTATAATGCAACAAAACCGAATCAGGCGCACTTATTGAGTTGTTACCGATTTTCGCAGGTTGCGTTAAGACAGAAACCACAATAGGTTGATTGGCTACCGTTTTCGCAGGTTGCGTTAAGGCAGAAGCCACGATAGGTTGATTGGCGACTGCAGGTCTGATGTTAACGGTCGTAATTTTCGGTGTCGGTTTGTTGAGCTCTGGATGGTTGCGCAGGTACTCACGTCTTTGTGTCACGAAACGCTTAAGGTCTTCCGGTACTTTGGTTGCAAAATCTTGATAACTATAGAGTTTCTTATCGTCTTGTTGGACTTCCGCATCAATAAGCGTTTGATATTCCTTGATAATAGGTTCCAACACTTCCCAATCCAGCCATTCATCAGCGACAGTGCGGACATGTGCGAGGTAGCGGGCACGCCAGTCCGGGTTTGAAAGCAAGCGATGGATAAGTGGGCGCGCTGCATTGTCTTCATGTGTCACAGGGGATGCCATTCCATTTTCTAAATCTCCCCAGGACCAACCCCCGGGACCGCCGCCACCGGGACCGCCTCTACCCTCTCGACCAAATCTGAAACTTTCATTATTATCATGGGGTATGAGATGGAATCTGCCGTTGACATCTTGATAGATAGCATAATCACCACCTTTATGAATATAGCCGTCATCATCCATAAAGACGTTTGAAACGGCGAGCTGCCAGAGCACTTGGTCAATATTGAGTACGGACGGGAGGCGTTCCGTAAGTTCTCCCAGAGAGGTCGTTTCGTCAAGCATTTTGAAGAGGGCGATGAGGTCTGTCCAAGGATCTTCAACATTTTTCGTTTTGAGTTGGTAGGTTTCTTGGTACGCTGTCGGGTCCTCACCCGCGTAAGTCAATGCCCCGCCTCTACCAGGTCCCACTTTCCAACGGATACCACCTTTTGTGTCAAACCATTCCGCCAGGAAATCTTTGTTGTATTGCTGTAAATTGATATAAACGCCCCAATTTTCGCCGTTGATAACCAATTTAACGAGATTCGTTTTCATCGCCGGGATATAGTCTCGTGAGATTCGATTGTAGAGGACTTCACGAAGAAAAGAGCCGTCAACATGTCCGTTGAGCAAATTAAGCGTTTTGTAACCATAGAGACGTTGACCATCTTCGCCATAATCGACTGCAATGTTGAAGGATTTCTTTTCTGATCTGACTGTAAAATAGGAAGAGGTGCCTCGAAAATGGACGCCAGCCCCGGGATAAACCTCTCCATCGACGATGAGGTCCGCTGGAACTTCAATATCAGTGCGATAAAATGCGTTCATCTGTTCTGACCAATCTTCATGGTGGAATCGGAGGTAGAGGGTCCGGAGTGTTTGTGGATCGTAGAGTGAAGGTGAATCTTTGGGGACAGCGGCGAGACTTGCTTGTACATCGTTCTGAACACCGTCGCGCAAGGTTTCTGCGTTTAGCAGGGTAACATTTCCGCCCCCGCGAGTCTCCAGGGCGGCTTGTCGCTCAGTACCTGTTAATTTTCCATCCTCGTCTGTGTCGAACTGTTCGACCAGTTTTTCCGGCGGACGCGGACCCCCGCGACCTCTACCAAAACCACCTGGCGGCATCCCGCCGCGTCCTCTATCCGGCGGTCTAAAATTCTGATCAGATCCTATATTGCGCCCCATCCGCTCAATTTCTTCTTGGCTTAATTTGTCGCCTGTGAACGCCTCTAAACCTGTAACTCGTAGCATGAGTTCATCTTCTTCAGGACTCAATGTGCCGTCGCTATTGAGATCAAACCGTTTCTGTTCATCCGAAAGTTTCGCCGATTTCTCACTGTTTTGGTTGTCTTGCGCATGGGCATGCATTACTATCCAAGTGGTGATAATTAGTGTAAAGACTGTTATGACTTTAAAGTGTTTCATTGTTTTCTCCTGTTAATTTTTGATATGTCCCGTATAGCGAAGTTCGGATTTCCCGGACTCACTATGCTCAATTTTTATCTATCTTTACTTCTGTGACATTTTCAATGCGTGAAAGTTCATTAAAAAAAGTGAGCCACTCCTGCGGATTCGCCAATTTGACCCGGAACGTCAGTTCAACTAACTGTGATTTTTTGATCCGTTGTTCGAGTAGGCGTTCATAAACGAGATGTTTATTGAAAACAGAACGATAAAGGGTTTCAACATCCTGGTCAGGTGGAAGGCAAAATTCTAAACTAAACTCGTTGTTGTTTCCGAAACGTTGATGCCAATGGTAGATAACAAGGATAATGACCCCGATGAGAAAAGTCGCCAAGATAGCGACCGATGGGTTGCCAGCACCGACTGCCATACCGACAGCCAAGGCATAAAACACGAAACCGATGTCGCGCGGGTCTTGGATGGCGGTACGAAACCGAATAATAGATAACGCGCCAACTAAACTAAACGCACGCGCAATGCTATCTCCGATGATGACCATCACGACTGAAATCAGCATGCATAGAATAAGTAGCGTATCGGTAAAAGATTTTTGCGGGATACCGCTGTGCGTCCACTGGTAGATGTTAACGATAAAAATACCGAGCGCAAACGAAAGTAGTAGTCTAAGAGCATCAGCTCCAAGCGTTACAAATGGAGGTAATGTTAAAAAATCGAATAGTGTGTTCATTCAAATTGCTTCGCCGTTGCTAGTTGCTAATTGAAAATTTGTACGTAGTCTACCATAATTTGACAAATATGTGGAGAAATTGTTGGAAAATTGTCTATATGCCTGTAACAAAAGGGTTGCTACGGTTAGATACTGCTTCAAATGGAGTCTTAGGTATGGGAAAATAAGGAGAGATATTTATCTGTTTTCCGGTCTTTCGTCACGATATATCAGTATACCGACAAACACCGCCGAAAAGATCAGAATCGCGAGTGCGTAAGGTGCCGCTTCGGCGAACATAGCTTCTGTTGTGTAGCTCCAGACGTTGAGGGCGAGCGTTTCATATCCAGCAGGAGATAAGAGGAAGGTAAGCGGAAGCTCTTTCATCGTTGCGAGGAAAACCAGTGCAGTGGCAGTGAGCATGCCGCGTATCATGACAGGAAAAAGGGTTCTGAAGAACGACTGTACGCGTGAATAGCCGAGAGACCGGGCTGCTTCTTCTAAATTCGGAGAGACTTGGTAGAGCGAACTTCGTACCGGGCCGATCGCTTCTGCTAAGAAATGTAGCACACAGGCTGAAATGAGTACAAGAAGTGTTTTATAGATAAAAGGCACAACATTTAGAACGAAAAAGATGAGTGACAGCGCGAAGGCGAGCGGCGGTATCGCATAAACAATATAGGCGACGCGTCCCAAAGCGTTTGAGATACCAGATGGGTGGCGAACACTGATATAAGCGAACGGGACCGCGAGCAGGGCGCATAAAATTCCGGTCGGTATAGCCGCTGACAACGAACCGATGAGTGCTTCTAACAGTCCGCCGAATGCACGCACATCGAAACCCCTAAATATCCACAGAAAGACTGCACCGGTAGGTACGATGACGACTAAAAATATCAGCGCGCTGAGATAGAAATAGGCAGGGACTCCCCATGCGCCGGGCTGGATAAGTGCCGGTTGACCGGTGGTGCCGTGTCCAGCACGGTGGAGCGTCACCTGATTTAGCAGCTTCGTCTCAAGATAGAGTAGACCTCCGGTAAAGATGAGGAGCATCAGCGCGAGCCATGCCGCATAAATGTGATCAAATGAGAGTGTGTATTCCGTGTAAAGCGCGTAACTGAAAGTTTCATAACGCATCAGCGACACAACACCGAAGTCGCCGAGTACGTGTAGACTAATGATGAGTCCGCTTGCATAGAAGGCAGGACGGAGTTGCGGAAGGATGACACGGAAAAAAGCGTCATAATGGTTGTATCCGAGGCTGCGTGCGGATTCTTCAAGATTTGGGTCGAGTCCTAATAAGGCGGTGCGTAAGTTCAGGAAGAGATAGGGACTCGTGTAAGCACTGAGTGCGAGGAGCGAACCCCAGTAACCGCTCAGTCGCGGAATGCTCATACCGAAGAACTGTGCGACAATACCTGTATTGCCACCGAGCGCCAACAGGGCGTACGCCGTTACATAGCCCGGAATCGCGAGCGGTAGCGCGCACAGCACCGTCCAAAGATGTCTACCTTTTAAGTCTATTCTGCTTGTCAACCACGCCGCAGGGGTTGCTAACAGCAGATTGAGCACGAGGACACCACTCGTCAATAGAAGCGTGTTAAGGAAGAGCCTTGCGTTTCGCCAACGGAAGACAATCTGCATAAGTGCAGTGCCTTCCGCTGAGAGTGCTTTGATTAACAGGTAGACCAACGGGATGAGTCCACCGATGCAAATCGCGAGGATGGGTACGCCTGCCACGGCTGCAGGAATAGAGAAATAACGGTGTGCCTTGACTATCCTTAAATTTAGCATCCAGTTCCCGTAGTGTCACTTTTCTAAACACAGTTTAGGTGCATCAAGCGGGGGGTACAAACCCGCCTGCAACCACAACACAGTAGACAATATCTATAGGATTTCGACGCGTCGTAGCAAATTGAGTGTGCCATCAAGGTCGTCGATCTGGTTAAGGTCAAATGTGGGTGTGAGTTCAAGTAGATCGGACAACGGTAAAAGATTCGCGTTCGGGATGACACCATCAATGACTGGATATTCAAATACGTCGCTTGTAAAGTACTGCTGCGCTTTTGCAGATAACAGAAACTCGACAAACTTCAACGCTGTGTCCTTGTTATCGCTACTCTTCAGCACCCCAATACCTGCAACATTAACAAGGTTGCCGGGATCACCTGCGTTAAAAAAGGTTTGTGCTACCGGATAACTGGAATTCCCCTTCTTGAAACGGAGAAGGTAGTAGTGGTTCGGCAGGCCGAGATCAATTTCGCCTGCGGCGAGTGCCTCTATAATAGGCGTATTCTTGGCGTACTTTTTCACGCCGTTCGCTTTCATACCGCGCAGCCATTCCTCTGTTCGTTCTTCACCCACTTGCATCCGTAGCGCAGTCACGAACGCTTGAAATGAAGCGTTTGCTGGTGCCCAACCGACTCGATCTTTCCACATCGGTTGTGTTAAATCGAAAATGCTTTGCGGAAGCTCTTCCATTTTAACGCGTTCCGGCGAGTACGCAAGCACACGCGCTCGACCACTCGTCGCCACCCAGAGACCGTTCGCATCGCGAAAATTCGATGGCACTTTGCCCAATATAGATTCCGGCAATTTTTCAAACATCTCTTTTTTACTAACGGCACCGAGTGCCCCTGCATCTTGTGCCCAGAAAAGCGCAGCCGGACTTTTGTCACCTTCTGTCAGAAGTGTAGCCGCTAACTGTGTTGTGTTGGCATAACTCACCTTAACTTGTATACCGGTCTCTTGTTCAAACTGTTTGATAATCGGCTCAACGAGACTTTTGCTACGTCCGGAGTAGATAGTTAGTGTATCAGCATGAACTACCCCAATGACGGTGAATAAGAGCAATATTAGCAAAATATAATTGAACAGACTGATTCGGTTCGTAAACATAATCTCTCCTTTGATAAATTGATAAATGGAATAGTTGCAGACCGTATGAAAATTGATGTAAATTTTGTCGGATACGGCAGCCGAAATTTCAAGGTTATTGCATAGACCCAAGTGTGCTGTTTTGTCAACGTTTTGGAACGACTCGCCAGCGTGTATTCATTCCCGCCGTGATATGGTCAGCGACGTGGCAGTGATACAGCCAATTGCCAGGTGTTTTTGCTATCATATCCACGGTGACCATAGATCCTGGTAGGAGTTCCACGACATCGGTACGTTTCCCCGCATTCAGGACAGTCTGACCGTGCCAATGTGCAGTATGCATATCGACTTCGGTACCCAATCCAACGAGATGCCAACGCACCCTGTCATGTTGTTCGACCTCCAAACCTTGTAAGTTGCCAAAGATAAATCCGTTAATGGCGTGCTTGAGGGTTCCCTCTTCCGCTTCTTCAGCGGACGCATAAGCCTCACTTTGTGCGCTTTCAACGATTCTGCGGTCATTTTCGTTGAAAATTAGGAACAGCGTTGTGAACGATTTATCAATATCTTTAGGGCGTGGATCGTCTGATGCACGTTCCATCCCTTTTTTCGTGACAACAATTGTACCGATTAAACCGTCGTAGACTTCCGTAACGGCATCGACATGTGAATGATAAAGCCAGACGATAGACGAGGGGTCGTTCGGACCGGGCGCGGCATCGCTATCTGCTTCCCAATGGTAGGTGAATGTGCTTCCCGGTTTTACGAAAGCACCGGAGCCTTTCATATCTGCGCCCTCATTGTCTTCATCGTATTGCAATCCATGGACGTGGATGCTGAGCGGTTTATCGGCGCGATTGAGAAAATGCACCCGAACGCTATCACCCTCAACAGCGTGCAGCTGCGGACCGAGGATACCCATCCAAGCAGGTTGCTCGACAGGTTTAGTGTAAGTGCTATCGGTATATTCAATATAGCGATACTTTTCATAGACGAGGGCTTTACCCCAAACGTCTAACCCCATATTGGGTCTAATCAGGTTTTTACCGCTCGGTGCGTAGTTCCATTCAACTTTCTCAGCTGCGATCCAATATTCCCGAATTGCAGCCTCAGCGGAAATCGTCGAGAGAGACGATGTCACACCGATGAATATCAGAAGCGCGTAAAACGCAAATCGTGGATTTCCCATGTTCAGTAAAAAAACGAAAGTAATCTGCGACTACTTCGCCAACTCCGTGTTTGTGATATTGAGACTCATTTTCAAAAACTACGCCTTAAAAATTGAGCCTCACAAAGTGTTAAACCTCAATAGGTCAAATTTGACTTCAATTATACCACACAGAATTGCGGATGTCAAAAAAATCTTACGTGTATGCAATTTTCCTGCCTCTTGAACCCTCTTTTCTTAGTCTATCTGTGGGTCTAATGCATCCCGAAGTGCATCACCGAGGAGGTTAAAACCTAAAACGATAAGGAAGATAGCGATGCCCGGGGCGGTGACAGCTAAGGGGGCGCGTCGGATGAGGTCTCGGTTTTCGTTAAGCATCGCGCCCCATTCGGGTTCACCGATCTCCGCACCGAGCCCTAAGAAACTGAGTCCTGCGGCATCTAAGATCGCAGCACCGATGCCTAAAGTGGCTTGAACAATTAACGGCGCGAGACAGTTCGGGAGGACAGTGGTAAAAAGGATGCGACTGTTGCTTGCCCCAATCACCTTCGACGCTGTAACATAATCTAACTCTCGGACTTTCAGAACGGCAGCGCGTAAAATACGAGCATATTGTGGGATGTAGACGATAGACACAGCAATAATCGCGTTTGTAAGGCTCTGACCGAGAATCGTCACAATAACCATCGCGAGGAGGATACTCGGCATCGCGAGCATTATATCCATCACTCGCATAATCACATTGTCGAGTTTTCCGCCGTAATAACCGGCAATTGCCCCGAAGAACGTGCCAAAACCGACAGAAAAGGTCATTGCGATTAATCCGACTTTTAGAGAGATACGGGTGCCGTAGACAATTCTACTGAAAATATCGCGTCCTACTTTATCGGTTCCAAGGTAGTGCGAAGCGGAGCCGCCCTGAAGGCGTTCAGTGATATTTGCTTGCCTCGGATCGTGTGTCGCAATGAGGGGCGCGAAGATCGCAACGAGAAGAAAAAATATAATAATTGATGCCCCGATCGTCGCGGACCGGTGCCGTAAGAGTTTCCGAAGCGTGTGTTGTTGGCTACTGGCGGTTGTTGGCGCATTCATTTCGCTTCGTCTCCGACTCGGATACGCGGATCAAAGTAGGCATATAGGACATCCACGATAAGATTGACAAGCATAAAGACGGTTGCGACGAAAAGCACGCCGCCTTGTACCGCCCGGACATCGCGCGCCTCAACGGCAGCACGCAGCCATGAACCGAGTCCGGGCCACGAGAAGATATGCTCGGTTAAAATCGCACCCCCTAATAGGTAACCAAATTCTAAACCGATGACCGTCAAAACCGGCACCATACTGTTTTTCATCGCATGTTTGCTGACGACTTTCCACTGTGGTAAACCTTTCGCATAAGCCGTCGTAATGTAGGGCTGGTTTAGCACTTCAAGCAGGCTGGAACGGGTCATCCGGGCGATAATTGCTAACGGGATGGTGCCTAATGTAATCGCTGGTAGAATCAGATGCGCAACGGCGTTCCGGAAGGCGGCGAAGTTTCCTACAAGAAGTGTGTCAATAAGGTAAAAACCGGTGCGTGTCTGAATATCCAAATCTAAGATGACATTCAACCGACCACTACTCGGTAGTATTGGAAGGAAGTAGGAGAAAAGCAGAATTAACATCAACCCCAACCAGAAGATCGGCATGGAGATACCAGCAAGGGATACCGACATAGAGAAATAGTCCAAAAACGTGCCGCGAAAGATAGCAGCGATGACCCCCGCAGCGATGCCGAAGAAAATCGAAAACGCCATAGCAGCGAGGGTTAGTTCAGCAGTCGCGGGGAAATAGCGTCTGATTTCATCAACGACAGGCTGTTTCGTTTTAAAGGAGTGTCCGAAGTCGAGGTGCGCGGCATCCCACAAGAATTTGGCGTATTGGTGATACAACGGTTTGTCGAGACCCATCTCTTTTCGGAGCTCTATCAAAGCGGCTTCGGTCGCGCGTTCACCCAAAATAGCGACAGCGGCATCGCCAGGGATGAGATGCACCATCAGAAAAACGAGGAGCGATACCGCTAAAAGGGATAAACCGATTGAAAGGAAACGTTGAAGTAGATATGAAAGCAAGCGTCAACCTTCTGCGAATCAAAACTTTAGAAAAATGGGTTATGTAATTTTTCTTCACCGACAGTCGTAGAGGGACCATGTCCCGGAAATAGCCTTACCGTATCTGGAAGTGAAAGCAAATTGTCCCGGACACTCTCGATTTCATCTTGATAGGAGATGTTAGGACCGCCGACTGAACCGGCGAAGATCGCATCGCCGACAAATGCCACGTTCTGCGTGAGGAAACTACACCCGCCGGTCGTATGTCCCGGTGTATCGACAACGGTTACCATCAGTTCACCGACGGAGAGGACATCACCATGGACGACTTCACGTAACGCGCTGTTGCTCTGCGGTTTCGGTTCGTCTTTATGGATATAAGTGTCGCATCCGATTTCGGTTTGGAGTTTCGGCAACCCGTTGGTATGATCGCCGTGTGCATGCGTCAGCAAAATAGCAGCCGGATTCACATTGCGGGCATCGAGTTGTTCCAAGATGAGATCGGGGTGTGCGGCGGTGTCGATAATCGCGGTGTCATTGGTCGCTTTACATATTAAGAGGTAAGCATTGACGGGCCAGCCGCCGACAGGTGCGCTGATTGTGATAACCTCAAGGTTGGTGTCGTCCGTCTGCTGAGGTGGTTCGGGTTCCCACTGCTCTGTCGCAATATCAAGCAGTTTGGTACCGTCCAAATTCAGGACTTCTGCGAGACGAAAAACTTGCGTTTCTGTCGGTTTTAAGGTATACTGTTCCATACGCGCGAGTTCTGCTTCTGTGATACCAGCAGCAGTTGCGATTTCGCTTTCGGATAGGTTTTGCCCGCGTCGGGCTTTGCCGATAATGTCACCAAATTCGTCTTCAAGTGCGTATGCCATGATAGTGTTCTCCTTACTTTATGCGTTTAAAAAGCATTATAGCAAATAATTCAGTGTAATACAATTGAAAATAATGGACATCAAGATAGGAGGGTTCTGATGAGCATTCCCAAGAATGGATATGAACAAGCGGCAATATCCCTCGCGCCGCTGGAAACTGATATGACGTTAGAGGATTTCCTTCAAAGCGATTTAGAGGGATATGAATACGTGAAAGGAAAGTTAATACCGATGGCACCGCCGACAATGGAACACGGTGAAATAAGCATGAATCTCAGTTTTCTTTTGAGTTTGCACATTCGTGAGAATCAGTTGGGACGTTTGTATCCAGCAGATACAGACTTTAAATTGGGAGACCGATTGGTTAACCGGATGTCGCGTTTATTTCTACAGCAAGGTTGCCTGAGAACAAACGTCAAGCATCCCCTGTAGCCCCGGACCTCGCCGTTGAAGTCGTCTCACCGACTGATATTCAATATCATGTGATTGAAAAGGCTTTCGCCTATCTGAACGCGGGAACCCGTCTTGTCTGGGTGATTGAACCTATAGCAAAAACGGTGATGGTGTATCGTTCTCAAACAGACATCAAGACGCTTACTTATGAAGATACATTGACCGGTGAAGATGTCGTTGAAGGGTTTTCGTGTCAAGTCGCACAACTTTTTGAATAGAGAATATCGAAACAAGGTAAACGAATTGCGGAGGAATGAAAATGAAACAACAAGACGCTCATGGAGTTACCCAAGAGATACTTCCGCCTCCAAAGAAGATGACGTTGGAAGAATTTCTTGAGAGTAATTTAGAAGGATACGAATATGTGAAAGGAGAACTTATACCGATGCCACCGACTTCAGGAGCGCATGGCGAAATTAGTTCTAATATACACTGGTACCTATACTCGCACGTTCGCGCGAATCAACTGGGGCGTCTGTATATAGCCGACACCGGTTTCCAGATTGGTGAACGGGTGTTGATGCCAGATATCGCGTTTGTTACTACAGAAAGGCTGCCTGAGGACAGGCAAAAAGCGTTCTCCATACCGCCGGACCTGGCCGTGGAAGTCGTTTCTCGGACAGATATATTGCATCGTGTTGAGGAAAAGGCATTTGCCTATCTGGAAGCAGGCACCCGGATGGTCTGGGTGCTCAAGCCTGTATCGGAGACGGTAATGGTCTATCGTTCTAAAACAGACATCAGGGTACTGACATGTGAAGATACACTCACGGGTGAAGATGTTGTCGAAGGTTTTTCGTGTCAAGTCGCACAACTTTTTGAATAAGGAGGAGGCGGGCGAAGCTTGCAAGCCCGTAAAACTAAAGTATGAAACTCGGTTTAGTTACATATAATATGGCAAAAGATTGGGATGTTCCAACAATCATTGAACGGTGTGTAGAGACGGGATTTGCGGGTGTGGAACTGCGGACGACACATGCCCACGGCGTTGAAGTCGAACTCTCCGCGAGCGAACGCGCGGCGGTAAAACAACAATTCGACGACTCACCGATCGAGATCGCTGGCTTAGGTTCAGCATTTGACTACCATTCTGTAGATCAGGATGCGGTTAGACAGAATATAGAAGGCACGAAGGTCTATTCTCAACTGGCGGCAGATGTCGGTGCCCCGGGTGTGAAGGTGCGTCCGAATGGGCTGCCGAGTGAAGTACCTGTCGAGAAAACGCTCGAACAGATCGGGTTGGCGTTGCGCGAGTGTGGCGAATTTGCCGCGGACCTCGGTGTACAAATCCGATTGGAAGTGCACGGCGGCGGCACCTCCGAACTCCGACATATCCGCACGATTATTGATGTCGCTGACCATGATAACGTCTATGTCTGTTGGAATTCCAACTTCGGTGAAGTGGAAGACGGTTCAATTCAAAAGAACTTTGATCTCGTCAAAGGCAGAATCGGCTTGGTGCATATCACAGAACTACATCGACGCGAGTATCCATGGCGGCAACTCTTTACATTGTTGAAGGAGTCCGGCTATTCCGGGTACACCCTCGCTGAGATTGCCGGTAGTTCTGATCCCGTGCGCGTGATGAATTTCTATCGGGCATTGTGGGAAGAATTATCAAGATAATAAGGAGGTGTTCTAAATGAATATTCTAAAGGCTGACCCGGAACAGGTTGTAATCCCTCCCACGCCGATAGAAACCGATATGACGCTTGAGGAATTTCTTGAAAGCGATTTAGAGGGATATGAATATGTGAAAGAAGAATTAATACCGATGCCACCAACCTCAGGAGAACACGGTGATATTAGTATGAACCTTGTCTTACCTTTAGGCACGTATGTCCGCGAAAATCAACTGGGACGGGTCTACACATCGGATACCGGTTTTAAGATTGGCGATAGGTTTCTGATACCAGATATTGCGTTCGTTTCAGCAGCGAGACTGCCAGATGACAGGCGCAAGGCGTTCTCTATCCCACCGGATCTGGCTGTTGAAATCGTTTCCGCAACAGATGTTCTGTTCCGTGTCTTTGAAAAGGCACTCACCTATCTGAGTGGCGGAACGCAACTCGTTTGGGTGATTGAACCTGTAGCAAAAACGGTAACGGCGTATCGCTCAGAGACAGATATCAAAACGCTTACACGCGAAGATACGCTTACTGGCGAAGATATTATTGAAGGGTTTTCGTGTAAAATCTCACAACTCTTTGAATAAGGAGAGACACCATTGCTCGGATCACGATTTTACATTTTATCTATAGGGATACTTCTTTTGACGACTATTAGTGTAAGTGCAGCACCTGAAACCGTCCGTCTTAACAATGCTGTGTGGAGGATTGATATTGTTCCGTCCTCACTTGCGGTGGAGGCACGTCCTGTAAACGCAGAAACAGTCGTGCCGATTTCATCGGGACAGACGGGACTCGGCAATATCGCGGAATTCTCTCAAGAAGGCAACACCGTCAGTTGGCGGATCGCAGATCGGTTTCTCACCGTGCGGTTCAAACTAATAGACGACTCGCTATCCGTAGAATTCGTTCACGATAAGCAGACAACCGACACACCCCGTTTAACGTGGCCCGTTATTGAAGATTCCGATTCTCTCCGTGCCTATATTTTGCCGCTTTTTGAGGGGAGTTATGTACCGAAAAATGACATTACATGGCAAGACTTTTTAGCGCAACGGGGACCAATAAATACAACCGCGGGACTTTCAATGCCGTTCTGGGGATTAGACCTCACTGACAGAACGCTTACCTACATTTTAACCAATCCGTTTAACAACCAAATCCGGTTCAATAAGACATCATCCTCTGGATTAGATATGGAGGTATCGCACGCCTTCACACCGAATTGGAAGCAGAAAAGATACGGATTGCATATCTCGCTCGGTGCAGCATCGCCAATCGTACCTGCGAAACAGTACCGACGTTGGTTGCAACAGAACGCTGAATTCGTCTCCTTTGCTGAAAAGATTGAGAAAACGCCTGCAGCCGAGAAGTTACTCGGTGCCGCACATGCCTACGTGTGGGGAGGCAAACTCCTTAGTGAACACGATGTCACGGATTGGAAAACGTTTGCAACAAAACTAAAGAGCAATAGTAAAATTGCGACGCGGATATGGACACAACTGAATACGGAAACCCGTGAAGCCTTACAAGAGATTGTTCAGACGGATTATCCATCTAAATATATCCGACGGGTTGTGAGTCGTGCGATAAGTGAGCAGCTCGAAAAGCGAGACTTTTACGAGCCATCTCTTTGGACAGAAATTCCGCTTACATCAGAAACGGAAAAGTTAATCTCGCGCGATGCATCCACGCTATCCGTTCCTGAACTTTATCGGCGCAACTGTCTGTTGTTCCACGCTGCGTTTTCCGACACGCTCCGACACCCGGACGCGTGGGGGGACGGTCTCTCATTGAAGCTTCTGGAGCAATTTGCTGAAAATGGATTAGACCGACTCTGGCTCGGTGTAGATTCATGGCAGGATGGATTTCGACATCCGACTGCCGTCGCGAAGGCGAAAGAACTCGGTTATCTCGTCGGACCCTATGACTCCTACCACAGCATCCATCATCCTGACGAAAAAAATACGTGGGAGACTGCACAATTCGATCTCTCGCTTTATGAGATGGGTGCAATCGTCAATGCAGACGGCACGAAAAATCGGGGATTTAAAAAGAAAGGGTATCATTTAAGTCCGTTGGTCGCGCAGCCTTATGTTGAAGACCGCGTCAACGGTATCGTCACGCAGATGTTGTCAGACTTCAATACGTGGTTTATCGATTGTGACGCTTACGGTGAACTCTTCGACGACTATTCAGTATCACACCCTGCAACGAAATTGGATGATATGAACGCACGCTTGGCGCGGATGGTTTGGATTCGGGATACGCATAATATGGTCGTCGGTTCCGAAGGTGGTGCTGCGTATTCGGCACCAACGCTTCACTTCGCACACGGCATGACGGTCCCGGTCATCGGGTGGGGCGATCCAGATATGAAGTCTAAAACCTCGCCGTATTACGTTGGCGGATACTGGCCCCCCGAGGGTCCAGCGATCCACATAAAGCAGGTGCCGCTCAAGCCGAACTATCTCTATCACTATTACGATCCGCGTTTTCGGTTACCGCTCTACCAGATTGTATTCCACGATTCGGTGATAACAACGCACCATTGGGGTTCTGGGAGTCTCAAGTTTGAGAACGCGATTGGAACATTAGCACTGTTGGAGCAACTCTACAATGTGCCACCGTTATACCATCTGAATATAGAAGAATTTTCAAAGCATAAAGCGTGGATCACGCGGTACTATGCGTTCTTTTCGCCGCTGCATCGGCAGATCGGCGGACAGGCGATGACCGATTTTGAATGGCTCAGCGATGACAGACTCGTCCAACGCACCGAGTTTGGCGATACTGTTGAGATATTCGCGAACTTCGGGGCGGATGCGTTTGAATACAAGGATGTAGTCATTCCGGCACGAAGTGTAGTTGCCCGACAGATCGGCAAAGGTGAAATCGCAGTGTTTTCTGTAGAGTAATTTAAGCCTCAAGACTATTTAGTTTTATAGTTTGGACACTTATTTTTAATGCAAATCCTACCTATTGATACGCACGGAACCCCTTGTAGCATAGGAAACCGTTAGTCTCCTGTGCATCAAGGAGCGCAACTATAAGTATCAATTTTAGAAATAATAACCGTCTCAGACCCAGGTCCGGTAGGTTCGGTTGATGAAGAGTAAAAAAATAAATCGGTAATTCTATATTTTCCCCAAGGCCGGTAGGTGCGGTTTGGAACCGCACCGGACTTCCCTAAAAATTACCGAATTAAAAAATTAATCTTCATCAACCGAACCGGATCCTACGCCGAAACCTTGCAGACTTCAAAACCTCTTCAGTCCTGTAAGGACGGTATATTTATAGCAGCATTTTTAAGCAAAAACCTAAGCCCTGTAAGGGCGGCATGTTTACAATAACCGTTCTAAAAAGTCGTGAAAAAATCCCCAAATTGACACCTATGGTGGTGCATCAAGGAGCGCAACCTAATAGGATACGCTACAAAAGAGAAACTAAACGAACCTGATTTAAGCCTCATTTGTGATTGACAGAGATAGAAAGATGTGATACACTTTTGGAAATTTATCTACGCGGAGGTTTATTGCGTAAGTATGACAAAATTTCCTAATCAAGAAGGGCTCAATAAAGCACTCAACATATATAGATCTGCAATGCGTTCTTTCATTGTTTGTTGTTTGGAGAAGGTTCATCCCAAAGGTGTTGAGGAGCTCATTGTTGACACTTTGAACAATAAGGCAGCAAATAAATTTGAGCAAGACCTGCACCTGTACAAAGGGAATATTGAAGCATCAATACACATTAATACTTTTCCACATATTATCAGAAATCGTTGGGATGATGTCTTTGAGCAACAGTTTAATCCCTATTCAAATGTCCGAAGCGTGATTAGTTTAATAGTGGACGGTAGAAATCAGTGTGCACATTTAGATACAGAAGATCTAGATTTAGATTATACTTGGACATATTTGTTTTTAATTTCTGATGTACTTAGCCAGATTCATCGACCAGACGCAAAACGTGAAATTGAAACTATTTTAGATGAACTTTTTCCCGATGATACTGATGAACGCATTGCGGGTATGACGAAGCAGCTTGAGGCAGCAAAAGCAGAGAAGACTGAATTGGAGAAACAGGTCAAGACTACATCAGATCGGCTGGCAGAAGTAGAGGCAGAATGGATTGCTTGTGATGAACGTCTTGAAACCTTATCTACCGAGTTAAAAATAGTTGAAGCAGGAAAAACTGTTGCTGAGGAACGCTTATCAGATATATCAAATCGATTTGAAGAAGCGGAAGTAGAGAAGGCTGAACTGGAGAAACGTCTTGAGACTACGTTGGCTCAATTGGAAGAAGTGGAAGATGAGTTGGACGACTGCAATGAGGAGCTTGATCGTACACGGAAGCAATTAAAGGAACTAATCGATGAAATACCAGAACCCCTACCGCTAAATCCTAATACACCTGATTCTATCATTTTCTATGGCACTACCTTTACAAAACATTTCGATCAGTACTGTGTTAAAGGAGATGCTATTACCCAAAGTTTCTGGCACTATTGGCACTCACTGGGACCGGAAGGGAAAGAGGAGATGCGGGATGCGGGATGGAGTGTTGAGAAAGTAGACGACGATTATTGGGAAATAACAATCTCTCCAGAGGATTTTGAGGCATGGGTAGAAGAAGATGACGAACCCTTAGGACCATCCATACAACTATCTTCTGCCTTAACGGAATCTATACGACCCTCTTATGAAAGAACATCTTTGCCTGCCGTAAAAGAAATGGTGCAACCCGCACTTGAACTTTTCGCGGACAGAAAAGAACACCGTCGAGTGGAGATGATCAATCGACTTACTGAACATTTCTCGCTGGATGATGATGAAAGGCGTTACATAAGTAAAACTGGACAGGTAGAGAAACATCTGATGAAGGAAGGATTAATAGAACGAACCAGAACAGGATATTACCGGATAACTACTTATGGACTTGAGGTTGTGAATGACGTTCCATTTTAAACTATAATCGCTGGCATGAACCGATGTGCTGTAACTATAGATCCATAGGGGTCAATTTAGGGGTTTTTTCGACATTTTGGCATAGATTATATAAACATGCTGCCCTTACAGGGCTTGGTTTTTGCTTGAAAACGCTGCTATAAACATAATGAAGAAACACCCAAGCAAATAAACCCTACGGGACTAAAGAGGTTTTTGAAGTCTTCAATGTTTCCGCATAGAACCCGGTTCGGTTGCAAACCGAACCTACCGGACCTGGGTCCGAGGCGGTTTTTTTGTAAAATTGACATTTATAGAGCACCCAATGGACCGCATGGGTCAAACTACATACATTGAAAACGATAATGGCATGCAAAATGTTAAAACAAAAAATTCACTCTTCGCTCAAAGGTAATTACTTTAGTGATACGAAAGATTTTATAGATGTTTCGGATGGAGCTGCCGATTTTATCCATGTTGTGGTTGTTAGCAGAAAATTCAATGGACACACTATGGGAGACAGGATTGATATAATTTGGGACGAACTCTTAAAACATCTTTCAGATGAAGAATGGGGACACGTCTCCTTATTGATTGGTGCAACGCCGGAAGAGGTGCAGCTCTGGTAACGAAGGATTGACACAATGGCATCCGAAACACTAAAGCAAAAAATTCACGATACCCTCAAAACAGGTTCTTTTCCTGATCCAGACTATTTCGTTGATGTTTTCGACGATGGCGAGGAACACATCCGTATTCTTGTCATTAGTCGTAAATTTGACATCTATGAATACAAATACTCAGAACGCGAGGAGCGGGTCTGGGAAGATATTGTCTAAGTGCTATCCGAGGACGAATTGGCGCGTATTTCTCGTGTCGTCGCTGTGAATCCTGAAGAAATTAAAATTTATACCTAATACAAGTCGCTGCCTTAGTAGCAGAAAAGGAAACGTAATAAAAAAGTTATGAAGGGAATTGCTTAACAATCCCATTGCTTTAGCATTGGGTCCAACCCCGCGAACTCGTGTGTTTGTGGCAAAAAACATTTGACGAAACAGTGTATTTTGTGGTATAATTATCTTACCAGTTGGCAAGCATTATCAGCATAACCGCATGGTTATGTGCTTGCCTACCCACTGATAAGGGGTTAAAGACTGGTAACTGGTAAACACACAAAATGGCGTTAAAAGCACACAAAATCGCCTTGCGTCCGACAGCTGCACAGGTTGCGTGGTTTCAACAACAATGCGGCTATGCGCGATACGCCTATAATTCTGCGCTCGCAGACTTCAAAGCAGGTTTATCAGACGGTGTTTTCCGTTCATTTATAGACCTCAATAATCGTTGGAATCAACGCAAAAAGGAGTTGGACTGGGCAGGCGATCAAGACCAACGCGCTGCGCTGCACGGTGTCAAAAACCTATCGGACGCAGTGAGTCGTTGGCAGAAAAAGCAAAACGGTTTTCCGAAGTTCAAGAGACGCGCACCATAAGGCGACGACAAAGATTGTCAAGTCCGCCTCCAAGATCGGTATTGAGACGCTTTCAGTTACGAACCTGCTGAAAAATAGAAAGTTATCAAAATCCTTGTCAGATGCTGCACTGGGTGGCTTCCTTGAGAAACTGAAAACGAAAGCGGAAACGCTTGGCATTCCACTTGTGCCAGCGGACAGGTTTTTCGCCAGTTCCAAGACGTGCAGCAGTTGTGGGGACAAGAAAGAAGATTTAAGGCTTTCAGATAGAACGTATCATTGTAGTGCTTGCGGTGCATCTATTGACAGAGATGTAAACGCGGCGATCAACTTAAGGAACCTCGCAGCGGGATACGCGGAGAGTTAAAACGCTTGTGGAGTTTCAGTAAGTCCTCCACTTGCGGGAGGCACGAAATGAAGAAGCAAGAAGCCCATGACTTTAGGCATGGGAGTATCACTCATATCGAATTTTATCAAGCGAAACTCAATTACGAAACAGATTCTTGGGATCTCTATGAGGCACTCAATAACGGCGAACCCATCATCGTCATAGATGCGCGTTCGCCAGAGGCTTACGCACTTGAACACATCCCGACATCCATAAATATACCACATCGAACAATGTCTGAAGCGACTACGAGTGAACTCGACACATCTAAGGTGTATGTCACCTATTGTGATGGTATCGGCTGCAATGCTTCTACCAAAGGTGCTTTGAATATGGCAAAGTTGGGGTTTCAGGTTAAGGAGTTGATGGGTGGTTTGGATTGGTGGAAACGCGACGGCTATGAAACAAAAGGCAAACAAGGCGTTTCGGGGACTGAAGTTGTCTGCGGATGCTAACAGGACTTACGCAAATTTAGCACGCAATGGTAAATTTTGTAGTCTTAAACCCCCTAAATTCGCCTTATCAGGGGGACTTTAATCTGTTTCGTTTGCAGAAGGAATACGCCTTTTGATAAGATTCTATAAAAAAGTGAGATTTAATTTGCAATCGCAAACAGGATAGGGTATAATTAACATTAACAATCCCCCATAGCTCAGTCGGTAGAGCAGATGGCTGTTAACCATCGTGTCGGCGGTTCGAGTCCGTCTGGGGGAGCTCTCAATTTTGCTGGCGGGCTTTGGTTGTCAAGGTTCGTCAGCAAAATTTTTTAATCTGTTCTTGTCCAAACTCACGCAATCTCTCCACTGGAGGTCAATATGCCTAAGAAATTTACCGATGCCCAGCTCGATGAACTCTTAGCGAAAGGCTACTTGATTGTACCCGACTACTATTCGGGTGAACAACTTGCGGAGATGCAAGCTGCCCAACGCCGTGTACTCCCGATATGGGAAGAAGTTAAAGATGACCCACCCCCCGGTAGAGCAATTTTGACCGAATTTCCGCCTGCTGAAATGGCTTTATTACGTGCAATTGCGGACCACGATGCCTGGGAATTCGCACGCAAATTTTTGAAAACGGAGCATATTCATTTCCGCGCTGGATGTATGATTGCGCGCTATCCCGGATTTAAAGGCCCCGGTGTCGGTAGCGATCCGAGCAATTTGCACATCGATAACGGTAACAACTCACTGCTACCACAGTCCGAGAGTGCTCGTGAATTCGGGCAACTCGGCTTTTGGGTACACCTTGAGGATGTTGACGAAGACCAAGCACCGCTTAGACTCCTTGCTAAAGAACACGGACGCGATACCTCAAAATACGAACAGCTTGTTTGTAAAGGCGGAACGCTCTGTATTTTCAACAACTATACATTGCATTCGGCGAGCGACTATCTACGGGAAGATGGACAACGTTTCACGTGGGGGTTCGGTTTGGGACGCGCAGACCACTACTGGGAGGGTTTCCGGCACTACACAGATAAAGGGCGGAATCCAACCTTCTCGAAATTCATCGGCACGTTAACGGCAGCGGAGCGTGAAGTTTTTCGGTTTCCCCCTGCCGGACATCCGTATTATACGCCACAAACACTTGAGGCATTAGAAGAGCAGTACCCCGGCTGGAACGCCCTCGGAGAGTATTAAATCGGATATCATGAAAGTTATGATTCCGCCCATTAAGTGTCAAGGGATAAAAAGCAAACTTGTGCCTTTCATAAAACGAACTGACGATAACACTTGCATGAGGAACCGCCTGAACGAGCCGAACAACTTTTGCTTCTCGAAAAGTTGGGCATGTAATATTTGCTTTCAGAAATGGTATAAGGATTATTTTTCATGAAAAACATGGCGTTAATACCCGCTGGCACACTTGAGATCGGAAGCGTCAACGCTTTTTATATTGACACGTACCCTGTGACAAATCTTGAATACCAGCAGTTTCTGGTTGAAAATCCACAGTGGCAAAAATCGCAGATTAAGGATACGTTTCACGACGGGGACTACCTAAAGCATTGGGATGGCAATACCTATCCGGAAGGAAAAGCGAATCACCCTGTTGTCTACGTCAGTTGGTTTGCGGCGGTGGCTTACGCTTTGTGGGCGGGGAAACGACTCCCTACAGAAGCTGAATGGGAATACGCTGCACGCGGCGGGCTTGCGAATCAGAACTATCCGTGGGGTGATGTGAGCGATAATACCAAAGCGAACTATGATAGAAATGTAGGAGATACCACCCCTGTGGGTAAGTATTCACCTAACGGCTACGGCTTGTATGATATCACTGGCAACGTTTGGGAGTGGTGTCTTGACCTTTACGACGATGATTTTTTCTTCGCCACGCCTCGCAAGAATCCGCGCGCAGGAACGAATGAGGTAGGCTGGTTGACAGCCAATTTCACAGACATTGAAACGATCCCAATAAGGGCGTTACGCGGTGGGGGTTGGAGTGCCACCGAAAAAGGTATCTGCGTCACCCATCGCTTACTGCTTTCACCCACAAATACAATCTACGATTACGGTTTTCGTTGTGCGCAGTCAACGTTAGGAACTACTCTCCAGTAGGAACAAGACGCACTATGGTGGCAGGCTTCTTCGGCAGCAATACCGCGGTTTCGCTGTTAATCTTCAAACTGCGGGGCGAAAGATGTTAAAATCCAGTTTTTCGGAGCGGTTCGGACATCAACCATCCGATGACGTTGATAATTTCATCTTGTCGTTCCTGCAGCATCACCTCAATGAGCGCCGGTTGTTCGGCAGCGAGCGCATCGCGTAACGCGTCCTTAAAATCACCCAAATCCTCGACCCGCTTGGTGTATGCCCCGAAAGATTTTGCGAATTCGACGAAATCAGGGTTGAGCAGGTCTGTATCAATCGTACGTCCCTCACACCCTTTCAATTGAGACCCCTTAATCGCAGAGAGTGCGCCGTCGTTAACGACAACCGCCACAACGTTGATGCCGTATTTCATCGCGGTTGCCATCTCTACTGCACCCATCAGAAACCCGCCATCACCACTGAAGCAGATAACCGGACGGTCAGGGTATGCCACTTTCGCACCGATCGCCGCTGGATACGCGTGCCCTAACGCTACACCGATATTTGGATAGAGAAAAGTCCTGGGATCATAGACAGGAAATTCAGCGAAAGCGGCGTAACCGAGCGAATGGACATCAATCGCATAGATCGTGTCGCGCGGGAGTACGTCTTGGAATTCATGAATGACGGGCAACGACGGCTGCGCATCAAACTGTTTTCGGAGTTCCGCCAGCGTCTCGTTCCATGCATTTTGAGCCGGAGCAACATCTTCAATGAGTGCTTGCAAGGTCAGTTTCAGGTCACCCACCACACCGACATCACACGGATATTCGAGTCCGATCTCGTCTGGGTCTTCGTCGATTTGGATGAACGGTTGCGGAAGTTCCAGATTCCAATTTCGGGTATCGATAGAGGTAAAGCGCGGTCCGATACCGATTAAACAGTCGCTCCGTTGGAGGGCTTCACGTCCGAGGTAGCCGTAGCAAATTTGTAACGCCAGCGGATGGTCTTCTGATAAGACACCTTTCCCGTTGCGGGTGACAATCACCGGTGCGTTCAATTTTTCGGCGAGGAGACGTAACTCGTTTCGTGCGTTTGCATGATAGACAGCAGAACCGGCAAAGATAAGGGGCATCTTGGCATTGCCGATCGTCTCAACCGCAGTGCTGATATCTGCATCGTCGGGTGGCGACAATTCGTCTCGTTCTACGCGCGGCGGGATTCGTACCTCCGCTTCACCTGTGACGACATCCATCGGGAACTCCAGTACTGTCGGGCCCGGTCTCCCGTTCCGCATCGCTTTGAAGGCGTTTTCGACAACGATTGGAATCTCAGCGACGGTGTGTGCGATGGCACAGTATTTGGTAATTGACGCAAAGAACCGCATCTGATCCAGCCCGTGGAACATCTTGCTCGGATGCTTACTGTAGAGACTGGAATCGCTCTGTCCGGTGATGAGCAGTACAGGTGCACAATCGGTGAACGCTTCCAAAATACCGGTCGATGCGTTACTTGCACCGGGTCCAGGCACAGTGATGGCGACTCCGACCTCTCCTGTTGCGCGAGCGAAACCGTCCGCCATCTGTGTCGCCGCGTACTCGTGCCGAACAAGGTAGTGATCAATCGTGCCACCGCCGCGCCGCAGCAAGGCATCGTAAATCTGGATGTTCTGGGTGCCGGGCATCCCGAAAACCGCTGAGACTCCCTGTGCCTTCAAGCATTCAATGAGAATATCTCCGCCTTTCACGTATTATTCTCCTTTGTGTTCTTTAAGAAAATTCTCTAACCACGCGTCAGGATCGTATCCGAATCTGCGTAGGAGTTGGCAGCCGACACGTTTTAGATAATTTGGAATAAGATTAAAGAGTTTAAGTCGCCAATTCATAATGCGTGAAGAAATCGGATTACAAATCCCTCCTACAAGATAGCGTTGCCGGTTATTTTATCGAAGAAGTGCATCCGCTCCGAAACAAACGAGACATGAAGGTGTTGTCCGATCTCTGTCGCAAAGTTAGGTGCGGTGACTGCTTTGAGAATCGTCCGCGCGCCTGCTGCATCCGTACCGAGGGTCAGTTCGACGATTGTTTCCGCGCCAAGGGGTTCAACACTGTAGACTTCAGCCTGAAAAGCGTTCCGAATAGGCTGCTGACTCACAATAACATCTTCAGCATGCGTCCCGAAAACAGTCTCACTCTCTGAACTGCTTTCATTAAGTGCTTTGGCGATCCGCTCATCTTCGATTGCTATTGTGTTGTCATTTCCGGCGGCGTTTGCCAAGGTCAGCTGAAGGTGTCCGTTGGTGCTGGAGATGTCGCACGGGATGCAATTCATGCTCGGATTGCCGATGAAACCTGCGACAAATAGGTTCGCGGGGTGGTTATAGATGTCTGAAGGTGTCCCTAATTGCTGGATACTCCCCGCCTCAAGTACAGCGATCCGATCCGCCATCGACATCGCCTCAATCTGATCGTGTGTTACATAGAAGGTGGTTGTACCGAGTTCGCGTTGCCGCCACCGGATTTCAGCGCGCATCTCCGTGCGGAGTTTCGCATCTAAATTCGATATCGGTTCGTCCATGAGGAAGACTTGGGGACGGCGTACCATTGCACGACCGAGTCCGACGCGTTGTGTCTCACCACCGCTCAACTGGTTCGGGCTCCGCATGAGCAGGTGTTCGATATGGAGCATCTGTGCAATATCTCTAACGCGCCGATCAATTTCATCAGCGGAGAGGCGTCTCGGATGTAGCGGGAACGCCATATTTTCGTAGACACTCAGGTGTGGATAAAGAATATGCGATTGGAAGACGAAAGCGACATCACGTTCTGCGGGTGTTTTGTCGTTGACGCTGACACCGTCCAAATAAATTGTCCCTTCCTCCGGTTTGTCCAAGCCGGCGATACAACGGAGCGTCGTCGTTTTCCCCGCGCCGGTCTGTCCGAGCAGCACAAAAAATTCTTGGTCTTGGACATCAAGCGTAATATCGTCAAGTGCGATGAGGTCGCCGAAGCGTTTTGTGATGTTTTCGAGTTTTACTGTCGCCATATTGATTCTACTGTTTTCTGTTGTAGGTATTATTATAATGCAAGACTTACGCATTTTTTCTTAAAGTCCCCCTACCCCCCTGATAAGGGGGGATATGGGGGGTTGGGGGATTTAGGGGGTTAAATCAGCAAAATATACCGTTTCCCCATTCAATTTGCGTAAGTCCTGATAATATAGCATAATCGCGTTTAGCCGTCAACAATTTTCAAATCGCGCCCCCAGGCCGGTAGGTTGGGTTGAACGGACGACACCAAAAACCTGAAAATTATAGAAAAATACAACCTTCTCCAGAGACACCGCATTCACCAGAGACTGAGTGAAACCCAACGCTTTTGATCTGAAGTTCCCGGAACGCTGACTGTGTAAAGTTGGGTTTCACTATGTTCTTGAATGCATACGGCAGTCTATTGACTTTCAGGTGTGTTTGGCATATTACTATCCAACTTCTCAACGCCGTTCAACCCAACCTACAAGACTATTTTCTAAGAGTATCATTTCTTTCGGACTTACGCATTTTTGACCCTAACGTGCTTTCTGAGAGGGATAGCCTTGAAAAAACACACGCATTTTTGTAGCACAGACTAACAGTCTATGCTACAAAAGAGCGACCTGCGTAAGTCCTGTTCTTAAAGAAGATGCCAGCGAACGCAACTCAACCACTGAGAAACGATCGCTGGCAAGCTAATAAACATCAGCACCTCAACTATCATAAGGTCTTATGATACTATTTCCGTATCAGCAGCTTGCGTGTCGCCGCGTAATCACCCGCCTGAAGCGTGTAGAAATACAGACCTGTCGCAACTTTCTCACCGAGTCTATTTCTGCCATCCCAATGGATCGCACGAGCGCGGCTCTGATAGAAACCCGCCGCTTGATGCCCCAGCTTCAGTTCGCGCACCACAACACCGCGTATATCGTAGATCGTCAATGTGACTTCCGCAGGCGTGGCGAGCTGATACGGTATCCACGTCTCCGGGTTGAACGGGTTGGGATAGTTCGTGAGCAAGAGGGTCTCATCCGGAATCACAGGCGGCGTTTGAACAGGCGGTGCGCCAGGGTTTACATCTGTGACATTTATCGTAACAGTAATTCTGTCACCGCCACTGTTCCCGTCATTGACCGTCACGAATACCGTATAGGTGTTCTTGGTTTCATAATCCAGTGCTGCCTTGGTTTGGAGCTGCGTAGTGGGACTGTTAAAGCTGAACGAAGCCGCATCCATGCCACCGAGACTATAGGTCAGCGTATCACCGGTATCCAGATCTGTTGCGGCGATCGCCGCGCCGAAATTTGTGCCGGTAGCCGTGTTCTCCGGGATGGAGCGCGTGGCGGTGGCACCGGCTGTGAACGTAGGCGGGTTGTTATTCAAATTTATCCTGTTAGCAGCGAAGACATTATTGATTGCTGCCGCGTGGGGCTGGAGTGGTGTATAATCCGAAATCGGATTACCCCTGACATATAAATGCGTCAGCGAAGTCACACCTTGAAGTGCGGACATATCGGTGATATTGTTGTTGGTCAGCCAGAGCCTTTCCAGCTTCGTGAGTCTGTTAAAGACACCCGCCGGCAACGCGGTTAGATCATTTGTGAGCAGGTAGAGCCTTGTCAGCTGTGTGAGTCTGTCAAAGACACCCGCCGGCAACGCGGTTAGATCGTTGTTGCCCACATCGAGCTGTGTCAGCTGTGTGAGTCTGTCAAAGACACCCGGCGGCAACGAGGTTAGATCGTTGTAGCCCACATCGAGCCTTGTCAGCTGTGTGTTTCTGTTAAAGATACCCGCCGGCAACGCGGTTAGATCGTTTTCGCCCACATCGAGCGTTGTCAGCTGGGTAAGTCTGTTAAAGATACCCGGCGGCAACGAGGTTAGACCGTTGTAGCGCAGATAGAGCGTTGTCAGCTGGGTGAGTCTGTCAAAGATACCCGGCAGCAACTCGGTTAGATCATTTGTTCTCAGGTCGAGCTGTGTCAGCTGGGTGAGTTGATCAAAGATCCCCGCCGGCAACGAGGGTAGATTATTTGAGTTCAGGTCGAGCTGTGTCAGCCCAGTGAGTCCATCAAAATCACCAAGGGCTATAGCTCCAATCGATCGACCAGCTAGCTGAAGCCGAGTAATTGACCGAAGGTGTGCTTCAGTCACATCATTAGCATCACTAACACCCGATATTTTACTAACAATCAAACTTCGCATTTGTGATGGGCGGTCAGTGACAGGTTTTAGAACATTGATAGTGACAGTAATACTACGACGTCCACCCTTATTATCTGAAGCAGTGATCGCTACTGTACGGGATGTTTGCGTATTATAGTTAAGGGAGGTACTGGTTTGGAGCTGCCCTGTTGCGCTGTCAATACTGAACAAAGTCGCATCCGTGCCACCGAGACTATAGGTCACAGTATCCCCGTCCGCATCTGTGGCAGAGACCGGACCGCCGACGTTTCGAGGGGCTGTCTTGCTCCCGAATACAGAACGTGTGGTGCTGCTGCCCTCTACCTCTATAAATCTGGGGGCATAGTTTTCCGCCACATTTATAATATTGATCCTAACAGTAAGACTACCACTCTTACCCGCACCATCAGAAACAGAGACCGTGACAATGTAAGATGTTTTCGTTTCATAGTCAAGGAAGGCACGGGTTTTCAGCTGACCAGTGGCGGGATCAATATCAAAAGAATCGGCATCTGGACCACCGAGAGTATAGGTGAAGGTCTCCGTGTCGGCATCCGTGGCAGAGACCGGCGCACCGATATTGACCCCCGGCGGCGTATGCTCAGCAATGGAACGTGTGGTGGTGCTGCCCTCTATAAATTCCAACACATCTCCAAGAGTGATCGTAACGTCAATACTATCACGCCTACCCCTACCATCAGAGACAGAGACCGTCACAGAATAGGAAGACTTCGTTTCATAGTCAAGGATTGCACGGGTTCTCAGCTGCCCAGTGGTGGGGTCAATACTGAACGAAGCCGCATCTGGACCCCTCAGACTGTAGGTGAGTATATCCTTCCGGTTGACATCCGTGGCAGAGACCGGCGTGCCGATGAGTGTGCCGACTGCCGTGTTCTCTCTTACGGCACGGGTGGTGCTGTCCCCTTCTGTGAAGACAGGTGCGCGATTGGTAGAGCCTTCGTAGACATCTATAACACGGATCGTAACGTCAATACTATCACTGCCCCCCTTACCATCAGAGACAGAGACCGTCACGGAATAGGAAGACTTCGTTTCATAGTCAAAGGTTGCGGTTGCCTTGGTTTTTAGCTGCCCAGAGGTGCTGACAATCTCAAAAGAATCCGCATCTGTGCCACTGAGGGTGTAGGTCAAGGCATCGTTGTCGGGGTCTGTCGCCTCGATAGCACTGCCGATATTGATACGCCAATAGATATTTTCCTGAACGGTTCGTGTGGCGGTGTCGCCCTCTGTAAAGACGGGGTCTCGGTTTTCCTCGACATCTGTAACATCGATTCTGACGGCGATGCTATCTGTGAACTCGCCATCGGAGACGCGGATCGTAACCGAATAGGATGTCTCTGTTTCATAGTCGAGAACCGCCTCCGTTTTGATCTGTCCCGTCTCGGTATCGATGTCAAATGCGTCAGCATCTGCGCCCTCAAGGCTATAGGTCACGGTATCGCCGTCTGCATCCGTCACACTGTAAGGCGTCCCGATGTTCGCACCCGCTGGTGTATTTTCAGCGACAGTCTGTGTTGTGAGACTCTCCGTCGCAAATACGGGCACCTCGTTGACATCGGAGATATGGATCGTCACAGCAAGCGTTCCGGTTGCCTCGCCATCGGAGACAATGAGCGTGACGGCGTATGTCTTTTTGGTTTCATAGTCCAGAGATGCCTTCGTTTTGAGTTGACCCGTCTCGGTGTCAATGTCAAATGCATTAGCATCTGCGCCCTCAAGGCTGTAGGTCAAGGCATCACCGTCTATATCTGTGGCAGTGTAAGGCGTACCGATGTTCTCACCCGATGGTGTGTTTTCTGCGATAGTGTGCGTTGTCAAACTCTCAGCCGCAAATACGGGTGCCTCGTTGACATCGGAAATGTTGATGGTAACAGCAAGCGTATCCGTGAGCTCGCCATCGGAGACGGTGAGCGTGACGGCGTATGTCTTTTGCGTTTCAAAGTCCAGAGCAGTTTTTGTTTTCAGCTGCCCGGTCTCGCTATCGATGTCAAACGCGTTTGCATCTGTCCCGTCATCAAGGCTATAGGTCAAGGTATCGCCGTCCGCATCCGTCGCAGTGTAAGGTGTCCCGATGTTCTCACCCGTTGGTGTATTTTCTCCGACAGTCTGTGTTGTGGGACTCTCAGCCGCAAATACGGGTGCATCATTTACATCAGAGACGGTGATGGTAACGTCAATCGTCCCCGTGAGCTCGCCATCAGAAACGCTGATCATGACGGAATATGTCTTTTGCGTTTCAAAGTCCAGGGGTGCCTTAGTTTTCAGCTGCCCCGTCTCACTATCGATATCAAACGCGCCGTCCTCAAGGCTATAGGTCAAGATCGCGCCTTTATTCGCATCGGTGGCTGTTACAGGGTCCCCAACGTCAGTGCCGATCGCCACATTTTCGGCGAGCGTGCGGCGTGTGTCTGCACCCTCTGCGAATATCGGTGGGACGTTGATCTGTTCGATAACTTCTAACGGTCCGGTAGCGGATGCAACAAGCACGTACCCGTTATGCGTGGCGGGAGGCATCGGCAGTGGCGTTTCAATCGCCACCGTAACAGCGTCAATTGTGTTCGGTGTGCGCGTCAGCGTCACCGGGGTACTTTCCACGCTGCCTTGCGGTATTAGGAGACCCATCGCGCCATCTACCAGACTACCATTGGCAACTGTGATGGGTAGCATTATTTCAAACGGCGCGCCACTCGGGACAACTGCCGTGAACCGGTTCGCGCCAACCTTTTCGAGTCCGACAACCAACGGCAATTGGGAAGCCGCGTCCGGGTTCCAACGCAGCTGCAATTGTTCAAGCGCTGTCAAACCCGCAAAAATACCGTCTGGCAGTGAAGTCAGATTGTTATCAGATAACAGCAGATTCTGTAGTGACGGAGTCCCATCAAAGAGACCATTCGGTAAATCTGTGAGTGCGTTCTCCTGCAAATTAATCGTCGCTAAAGCCGAAAGTCCATCAAACACACCGGCAGGGAGCGAACGCAAATCATTACCCTGTAAATGAAGATGTGTCAGTGATATTAAATCGCTAAAAATACCCATGGGCAGATGGGTGAGACCGTTGCCATCAAGAGTGAGCGTCGTCAGCGATAGCAGACCATCAAAATCACCCGCCTTCAAGGCTGTGATCCCAGCATTTGAGAGATTTAGGCTTGTAATCGCCGCGAGATCCAGTTCTGTCACGCGGCTACAGTTCTCGACACCGACAGCGTCCGCAACCGCCGCAGCGACCTGTTCGGTGCGGCGGCAGACCGTCGATTGTGCAAGCGTATAGCCGTAGTGATGAGGGGGCAATCTCGGGAACCCACGGAAGGCCACTTTTGGCGTTCCGGTGCCGGTCCCGACGACTGTAAAGGTCCCACTTTCCATGCTCCCTTGTGGTATCATAACACTTGTAGTACCGCCATTTGCAACATCAATCGGCAGCACGATGCTAAACGGCGCACCTGTCGGCATCACTGCCTTAAACGCATCAGGACCGACACGTTGCAGAAACACCATCAGCGGTAGCGGGTCAAGCAGGTTGCCACCGAGGCGGAGCGACATCAGGGAGGGCAATCCGGTAAAAATACCTGTCGGCAGGCTCTCGAGGTGGTTGTTATATAGGTTCAGGTTTCGCAGGGCAGTCATACCCGAGAAATCACCCGGTTTCAGGAATGAAATCCCGCTATTTCTCAGGTTAAGGGTTCTGATCGCAGCGACTTCTGCTTCGGTAACCGTGGCGGCATCTGTGGCGTTTGGAACGGCAGCCACAATCGCATCCCGCACCTCCGGCGTGCGTTCTATCACCGGGACAAACCCTGCACTCGGGACTGTATCGTTGACATCCATCACACCGATAATCACTCGGATTGTATCTGAGAACTCTGCATCGGCAACGGTGATGTTCACCGTGTAGATCCGTTGGGTTTCATAGTCAAGGGGTGCTTTTGTCTGCAGCTGCCCCGTGGCAGTGTCAATCGCAAACGCCGCAGCATGAACGCCGCTGAGGGTATATGTTAGAAAGTCGTCAGTTGCATCGGTTGCTAACACAGGTGTCCCGATATTCAGACCGGCAGCGGTATTCTCAAAAACGACACGCGTCGTGCTGTCGCCTTCATAGAAAGAGGGTGCCGTGTTGATAACTTCCGCTACGTCGGTGCTTGTATCCTCCATGAACACAGGTGTCGTATTGTGTTCCGTGATGATCGATAAGGATGCGGTATCAGATATGACAAGCGTATAACCGTAATGCACACTCGGCAGCCGCGGCAACGCCGCAATAGCAACGGTCACTTCACCCGTTGTGTCAAGTGTGCGTCTCACAGTGACCGGTTCACTCGCCACACGCCCGCGAGGAATGCGGACCGTCGTCGCACCCCCTGCGATGCTGCCGTTTGTCGTCGTAATGGACACCACATAATCAAAAGTCGCACCTATTGGGGCAACCGCCTTGAATTGCCCTTCGGCAACTTTTTCCAAGGCAACAGGTATCGGCAGCGGGTCCACCGCATTGCCACCGAGGCGGAGCGTTCTCAACGCCGTCAATCCCTCAAAGATACCATCCGGTAGACGGCTGAGTCGGTTGTTATACAGGTTCAGATCGCTCAGTGCGGTGAGTCCCTCAAAATCCTCTGCTTTCAGGGTTGCGATATTTTTTCCGCGCAGGTTAAGCGTGGTGATCGCTGCGAGATGTGCTTCGGTCACGTCGGCAGCAGCGTTGATGCCGGGGACCGTAGCAACAATAGCATCCCGCACCTCTGGTGTGCGCTCACTCACAGGCGTAACAACCGCATCACCGAAAAGAGGTGTTCCAACAAACATTAAAAGTCCAAAAAAAATCGTGAAAGTCCATTTACAGTTTTCAACTAATAGTTTCATAAACGCCTCCATACAAAAAACAGCCCGCGACAAAACGTTCCGTGCAAAGCGGAGCGCGCGGGCATGACAAAGGATAGAACGACCCTGAAGGTTATACTATCTTGTAAAGTGTTATACTTATATTTTGTTAAGCGGGGGGGGGGGGATTAACCCTAAAGACAGGACTGTTAACTGTGAGTTAATAACACACAAAATCAACGAACAGATAGAGGAACGGCGCGCAGTCTGAACGCTTACACCATAGACTCGATGTCCCCGTAAAATCGGTTCGCCGATGTTGATATTAATGTGTTCGCTTGGCATAGTCGTTACTTTTGGACAGTTTGAACAGTCCTTGTAGGGCTTTAATCGGTAAAAATTAGGACTTACGCAATGTTGACGGACACCTGTCTGAATACCTCAATCAACAGCTAAAATCTGGTATGCTAAAAATCGGTGCTGCGTAAGCCAGAGTTTATAAGTTATGATACGACAATTTTTAGTAATTGTCAAGTTTTAAAGTTACAACCTCGTGTAACTTTAAATTATATGTGTATAACGCCAGTTCGATAATATAACCCAAGTCGCTACTTTTGTAGCGTAGACTGTTAGTCTGCATACTCTTAGGAACAACCTAACAGGTTAGGCTACAAGGATTCACGCATCACAGGAGTTTTGTAGCGTAGACTGTTAGTCTGCGTACTCTTAGGAACAACCTAACAGGTTAGGCTACAAGGATTCACACATCACAGGAGTTTTGTAGCGTAGACTGTTAGTCTGCGTACTCTTAGGAACAACCTAACTAAAAACTATAGTAAAATCTGAAAATAAATGAACACTTTAAGAAAGAAGATAACCCCCCTAACCCCCCTTATCAGGGGGAATAAGATCGGAATCGCTTCAATGTGATGTGTTTCATTAATTATGGGCTTTACTATAAATATCTTTGGAAGAAAAAAAATATATGCAATTCGGCAGTGTATAGGGTATAATTATTATAATCTACAGACTTACACCCTTGTAAAGTACTGGCGTAGAATGTAAAACGTCCCGTGCACATAGACAGTCGGAGAAAGCGATGCTGAATCAGCAGAAGACAGAAGAGAACCGGTATACACATCTGTCTTTTATGGAAAAAATTAAAAGAAGATACGATTTAACACCGTCAATCACGCTTATTCTCGGATTGACAGTGCTTTTCTTTGTCGTCTTTCTTATATATCCCCTCCTCTATGTTTTCAAAGAATCGTTCTGGATAGAAAATAAATTTACGCTTGCATACTTTAAGTTGATGGTGACCGATCCGAATATCCGCGAACTGGTTATTAACAGTTTCTATATCGGTATAATGGTCACAATCGTAACGAGCATCATCAGCCTTCCGCTCGCGTATTTCCTGACGCGCTTCCGATACCCGGGGCGCAATATGTTACGCTCTGTCATCCTAATCCCGATGATTATGCCGCCGTTTGTCGGCGCGATCGGTATGCAGAAATTGTTCGGATTATACGGAAGCATCAACATGTTTCTCGTCAAACTCGGACTGATTGATATGACCGGAACGATTGACTGGTTCGCTGGCGGTTTCTGGGGTGTGGTGATGCTTTCAACGCTGCACCTGTATCCGATCATGTATCTGAACATCGTCGCGGCACTCGCAAATGTCGATCCGAGTTTAGAGGAAGCCGCAGAAAATATGGGGGCATCGCGCTTCCAAGTCTTCCGCCAGATAACACTCCCGTTGATGATGCCGGGGTACTTCGCGGGTGCGATTCTCGTTTTTATCTGGGCGTTTACCGACCTCGGTACACCCCTGATGTTTAATTATAATGACGTTGTCGCCGTGCGAATCTTCCGACAGGTAACCGAGGCGAACACCAACCCGATGGGATACGCGCTCGTTGTCTTAATCATCGTCCTGACAGCACTCGCCTTCTATGTTTCTAAACGGTGGACAGGGAGTAAACACTACGAGATGCTCGGCAGGGGGCATGTCACATCGCGTGAGATGGATGCGAGATGGGCGATGCGGTGTGTTATCTACCTCTTCATCGGTGGATTGACGTTTATGGCACTGTTACCACACATCAGCGTCATCCTCGTCTCTTTAACGCCGGATGCAAGCCAGTGGCAGTTGAGCGTTTTACCCAAATCGTGGACTTTCGCACACTATATTGAGACATTCACGCATGACGATACGCTACCGAGTATCTTCAACAGCCTTAAATATAGCGTTTTCAGCACCTTATTAGCTCTCTTAATCGGTGTTGTGGTATCTTATTTATTAACCCGTAAACGTCTCCCTTTCCAAAATTTGTTGGATGCTGTTGCGATGTTGCCGTTAGCGTTGCCGGGGGTTGCAATCGCGTTCGGGTATATGGGCAGCTTCGCCGATACGACGCTTTTACTGCGATATTTCCCTGATGGATTGGTGTCCGTTATAGACCCACGGAAAAACCCGACGTTTCTGTTGATTATCAGTTATGCGGTACGTCGGCTGCCGTATATGTTACGGTCTATCTACGCAGGTCTCCAGCAGACAAGCGTGACGTACGAAGAGGCATCACAAAACATGGGCGCGACACCGCTTAGAACACTCTATAAGATTACGCTACCGTTAGTCATCGCGAATATCCTCGCGGGTGCGATCCTTGTGTTCTCGTTCTCTATGTTAGAGGTCAGTGATAGCCTCATCTTAGCAATGCAGGATAAGTACTATCCAATTACAAAGGCGATTTACGCGCTCTCACAACGTCCTGACCATGGACCCTATACAGCAAGTGCGTTGGGTGTGGTAGGCATGTTAATCCTGATTGCGTGTCTCCTCGGTGCCGGACGTGTACTCGGTGGAAAGTTAGGCGAAATCTTCCGGATTTAGACAATAACTTAACTCTCTATTACCTTAAAGAAGATTTTGAAAGTAAAGTCAAGAGAAGAATATCATGGATATTTTGCATACTATTCGCGATGCGTTGTTAGATGCGCAGGACGTACTGAATCAGTTTATCGAAAATCCTGAGAATATCGCAACCATTGCCGAAACAGCAGAGATAATGCGAGACGTGTTTGAGCGTCAAGGCAGGATTTTCACGTGCGGGAATGGCGGCAGCTTGTGCGATGCTGTCCATTTCGCCGAAGAATGCACCGGAAAATTTCGAGATGCGCGAACTCCGCTTCCGGTGATCGCACTCAGCGATGCTGGACACATTACTTGCACCGCAAACGATTTCGGATTCGCAGAGGTCTTCGCACGTCCATTATCTGCCCTCGGACATCCGGGGGATCTGCTTGTAGCGATCTCGACCAGCGGAAACTCCGAAAATATTGTCCGTGCAGCAGAAATGGCAAAATCGCGCGGGATGCGGGTCTTCGGGCTGCTCGGCGGTGATGGTGGACACCTTAAACAGTATTGCGATGTTTGCTTGATTGCACCCGGCGACACGGCTGACCGTATCCAAGAAATCCATATCAAAGTATTGCACATCCTGATTGAACATATTGAACGGTTGATGTTTCCTGAGAACTACGGATAGCCGCCTTTCACTGTCCTCGCAAATTCAGGACGATTTAGTTTTCAGTTTTTCGTCCAATTTTAGATACCCAGGACCGGTAGGTGCGGTTTGCAACCGCACCGGGAGAAAAAAGAAAACTCAAACAGCGTAGAGAATCCGGTAATTTGTCTAAAACTATAGTAAAACCAAGAAATAATGCAACACTCTAAAAAACAACATACCCTTCACTGCAGGCGGGGTTTGGAACCCCGCCTTCTATAGATGTCTCGTTAATTGTAGGTTTTACTACAAATCACCCTATTGAAAATTAACAGTAGATTTTCAGGCAGCGATGTGATACGATAAATTGTTAAGACCTTTTGAGGAGGCGACAATGAGAAGTTTTGGAACCGAGGGACGCGTCCGCCCTGAGCAGCACTATATTGTTCCACGCACCGATGAGGTTGCCGATTTCATCAGCCGCGTCAAAAATGGCAAGTACATCGTCCTCTTCGCGCCGCGCCAGACCGGGAAGACCACCTTCTTCCGATTGGGACTCGAAGCACTTGTCGCGCAAGACCCGACCTATTTTCCGATTCAATTGGATTTCCAAACGATGCGCAACGCCGCACCTGCCACTTTTTACGATCAACTCTACTACCAGATTAACAGGCAAATTAAGAGCGTGTTCCACAAACGAAGCGAGGCACCTTCTGAAACATTGATCCAATTTTTAGAGAACACAACGCTAACCGATCATTTTTCGATGGAAGCTTTTTTTGAAAACCTTAAAAGTTTTCTGGACAACGATTTTCGTAATCAAGGGCTTGCTTCAACGAAGGTTGTACTCCTCATTGATGAGTTTGACGGTATCCCGCGAACCGTCGTAAGCGATTTTTTGTATTCACTCCGCCAGATTTACCTCTCTGATCAGTTACACTGTCCCCACAGCGTAGGCATTGTAGGTGTCAAGAGTATTGCGCAGCTCGACTACGACCGATCAGTCTCGCCGTTCAATATCCAAGACGAATTTCGGTTGCCAAACTTCACGCTTGAACAAGTACGCGGGCTCCTATCACAGTATACCGATGAAGTTGGGCAAGTCTTCGAACCCGAGGTTGTTGAATCTATCCATAAGGAGACTGCCGGGCAACCTGTCCTTGTCAACGGTCTCGCTCGGATTCTTACTGAGAACTTGGATATCCCAAAAACCGAGCCGATTACGATGGCACACCTTTTAAAGGCACATACCCAACTTGTGCGCGGGCGGAACGTCAACATTCAACATCTCACAACCAATATCCGCAGGGATAGGCGGTTTGAAAGGCTTCTGATGAATATCATGGCTTATGAGGAGGGGCTGGATTTCAATCTACGTGATGAGCATATTGATGAACTCGCTACGTACGGTGTCATCACGGAAGACGCAGATGGCATGTGCCAAATTGCCAATCCGATTTATCTCTATTGCATCATGCAGGCGTTCAAGCCGACGATGAACGGACTTGAACTGGAATACCACCACGAAGACAATATAGACGGTTTTCAAAGTTACCTGACTGCCACGGGACAGATAGACGTGGAACGGCTGCTTGATAACTTCCGCGCCTTCATCGCACGCGCCGGCTTCAAAATCCTACAGGTGCCGGATACGCCGCAAGAATCTGTCGGACGACATCTCCTCCTGACATATCTCGACCTCTTCGCTCGGAGCGTCGGCGGAGTCTTGTCCTTTGAGACCGAAACAGGGCGTGGCAGGATGGACCTCCTCATCACGCGAGAGAGAGAAAAGTATATCGTTGAGACAAAGATTTGGCGCGGCGATAAACGTTATCAGATGGGCAAAAAGCAACTCGCCGCATATCTTAAATTGGAAGGGACTACGCAGGGATACTATGTTGTTTTCGATCATCGGAGCACGCCAGCACCGAGAGTAGAGACGGAAGAATTAGATGGCGTAACAATTCGGAGTTACGTGATTCCTGTCATTCAAGAACAACCGTCGTCACAATAAAGTCTAAATCTGATGGTCTTCACTGACCAAGAACAAAACGATTTGTGTAAACAATCTATGATCCCGGCTGCACCAAGGAGGACAGTTTATGGAAACATCAGAACGAAATAAGGCGTATTGGCGGAAAAATCTGCAATATCTCGCTATCTTATTGGGGATATGGTTCGTTACCTCATATCTCTGTTCAATCGTATTCGTGGAGCAGCTCGACAAGATCCAATTCGGTGGATACCGACTCGGTTTCTATTTTGCGCAACAGGCATCCATCTGGATTTTCGTTGAGCTTATCTTTGTCTATGCATGGCTGATGAACCGTCTGGAAAAAAAATATATACAGCAAAAAAATGAGGAGGACGAGGCGCAATCATGAACGTACAAGCATGGACATTTGTAATGGTGGCACTCTCCTTCGCGTTGTATATCGGTGTCGCGCTCTGGTCGAAGGCACGCTCAACAGGTGATTTCTATGTCGCCGGGAGTAACGTGCACCCACTCGTCAACGGAATGGCGACAGCAGCGGATTGGATGAGTGCCGCCTCTTTCATATCAATGGCAGGACTTATCTCTTTTATGGGGCGAGACGGCTCCGTCTACCTACTCGGATGGACAGGCGGATACGTGCTGCTGGCGTTATTATTGGCTCCCTATCTCCGAAAATTCGGTAAGTACACAGTCCCCGATTTCGTAGGCGATCGGTATTACTCACAATTGGCTCGGATTGTCGCAGTGGTGTGTGCAATTTTTGTATCGTTTACCTACGTGGCGGGACAGATGCGCGGTGTCGGGATCGTGTTTTCCCGATTTCTGAGTGTCAATGTCGAAACCGGTGTCCTGATCGGAATGGGGATCGTGTTCTTTTATGCCGTACTTGGTGGTATGAAAGGCATTACCTACACGCAAGTTGCACAATATTGTGTGCTGATTTTTGCGTTTCTCGTGCCTGCTATTTTCATCTCTATCCTGATTACCGGCAATGCTATCCCTCAACTCGGATTGGTGGGAAAAGTGGCGGATGGCTCAGGGGTCTATCTCCTGGACCGACTTAATGGCTTGAGCGAGGAGCTCGGATTTAACTTATATACGGATGGCAGTAAAAGCACGATTGATGTCTTTTTCATCACATCAGCGTTAATGCTCGGAACAGCAGGACTTCCACATGTGATTATCCGATTCTATACCGTGCGCAAAGTCTCCGAAGCACGGATATCTGCAGGCTGGGCACTGCTGTTTATTGCGATTCTTTATACGACCGCACCAGCAGTTGCCGTGTTTGCCCGGACAAATCTTCTTCAAACCGTCAGATTTGAACAGAATGGCGAACTCACAGATGTCAGATATGAAGATGTACCGGAGTGGTTCAAGAATTGGGAAGCGACAGGATTGATTGAGTTTAATGATACAAACGGCGATGGACGCATCCAGTACCGAGGCGAAAAGTCTGATGTCGAGAATGAACTTACGATTGATCCAGACATCATGGTGCTGGCGAATCCTGAAATTGCGAAACTCCCGAATTGGGTTGTGGGGTTAGTTGCTGCGGGTGGGCTGGCTGCGGCATTGTCAACAGCTGCCGGTCTGTTATTGGTGATTTCTACAGCAATCGCGCACGATTTACTTAAAGGGAGCATCACGCCCAAATTATCGGAGAAACAGGAGTTATTGGCTGCGCGTATTGCAGCCGGGGTGGCTGTCTGTATTGCCGGGTACTTTGGAATTCATCCACCCGGATTTGTAGGGCAAGTCGTGGCATTCGCCTTCGGACTTGCAGCGAGTTCGTTCTTCCCTGCTATCGTCATGGGTATCTTCTCTAAACGGATGAACAAAGCCGGAGCCGTTAGCGGTATGATTGTCGGCATCACCTTTACTGCAGCATATATTATCTACTTCAAATTTATCAACCCTGAAATGAACACATCAGAGCACTGGTGGTGGGGCATTTCACCTGAAGGGATCGGAACGCTCGGCATGGTCCTAAATTTCATTGTCTCTATCGGTGTGGCAGCTTTAACACCACCGCCACCGGATGAAGTCCAGGCACTTGTAGAGGATATTCGACTGCCCTAAGATACGGAGGTCCACGATGAGAGTAAAATTTTCACAAGAAAACAGTCAATCTGCTATTCAGTCAAAAGTAACAAATTTTGGCTGTTACCTGCGCAGACATCTCAAATTTTGCAGTGTTGTTCTATTGCTCCTAACAGCATCATCGGCACATGCGGCAAAGGTCGCAGACTTCATGCCGAAAGAGAGTGTCCTCTACCTGCAGATCGAAGATATAGATGAAGTCTACAGTGAAATTGAGGCATCAGAAAATTGGGGAGAAATCTTCGCCATGGCACCGAATGTCGTTCCAAATTGGCAAGAGCTGCAGCAAGGTATCACGATGACACAAGGGATCTTGAGTACAGACCTGTTGAGTGTCCTTGAGACGGTCGGCTACCGTACCGGACTGGCGGTATGGTTAGATGGGACGAACGCGCCGCAGATTGGACTGGTGATACATTCCGGCGGTAACCTCAGCGAACTCCAACGTTTTACTAAGATTGTTGAAGGATTGGTAGGCATGTCCGGTGAAAATATCTGGCATCCGAATGCAGGGGAGTACCAGCGCGTCTCCTATAACATGATGGAAATGGACGGGAATGTTGTCAAGTACGGATTCGTAGGAGATTATCTCGTACTTGGCGCGGGCGAAGATGCTTTTGAAAAATTGATGGACACCTACCGGAAAGACGCTCCCTCTATCCGCGAAAACCGAGTATTCAGTGAGGCCTCAAAGAAATTAGGGTCCGGTGTCATCAGCGCGTTTGCGGACATCTCTCATGCTTTGTCTTTAATAGGCGATTTAGATGATGTAAATCGGAAACGTCTCGCTATTTTTGAGTCGCTTTCTGCTCGGATCAATCTGCTTGAAAAAGGTCCACTCCTCCAAGTAGATGTCCAGTTTAATCCGAATCTCCCGGACAATGAGATCGGCATGTTTATGAAAAAAGGGGAAACACTGAAAACACCAAACGCAATGTCTGCCGGCGACGATCTCTTTGTCGCGACAGCACCGAGCATTTTGGAAAGCGTCTGGGAACTGCTCCGAACCGAAATGCATAAAAACGCGAACGATGACACTTATGCAGCGATAGCCTTTTTCGAGGGGCTGCTGAACCTGAATCTCGAAGAAGATGTTATGGCTGGTTTGACCGGTGAGATCGCGCTATCGGTACCGAATTTCACAAAATTTGATCCGCAAGCGTTGGAGAACATTAATCTCGAGTTTGATGGCAATTTTTATTTTGATGCCGGCAACGTTGAGACGGGTGGTGCCATCATTTTCAACCCGACGAATCGGATGAAATGGAACCGAATTGGTAATAGTCTGTCTAATCTACAAAACGTCTCTATTTCTCAAACGGATTACAACGGTACGACGGTGTCAGGTGTCGATTCAAGCATCTATTACGGCGAGGTAAAAGACCTGTTCCTTCTCGGATTCTCAGAAGAAGGGATCTATAGACTCGTTGATTCAATTAAAGAAGACACAAAGCCGTCTTATTTAAAGCGTATACCTAAAACGCCCGTCGCATTTGCACAAGTGAATGTTGCGCGGGCTTTGGAAATCGAAAAAGGGGCGCCACCTTCTGACCAAGTGCTTGTCAACTCTAAAGAAATCGCACCAGTCCTCGCGTGGATTTCAATCGAAGATAGCGACGCTTCGTTTGAAATAGTGCTATCCTCGGAAGAGATACCGCTTGAAGTCCTTGCGAAACATGTGCCATTTCTCGTTTGGGCTATGCAGAATTAAGAAGGTCAAATCAATTTTAGAATTACACGCCACTTTGTTCCGAACGATATGGAGGAAACAACAATGACACAAGAAAAATTGATCCCGAATGCCAGCACGAAACAGTGGTTATGGATGTTAACAATTGTTACAAGTCTACTACTCGGTTTGGGAATTGGGCAGTTAGCACAGTTTCACAGTGCAACAGCGGAAGCAGAAGACGGCGACCTCTCTCAATTCGCTGCTGACCTTGACGCGCTTCAAGCCGAACATAAAAAGATTCAGACGAAATGGCGAACCGAACTCCTCGCCCAGATTGTGCCAACTTTAGCAGACGAATCGAATAGGGTGAAACGTCAATACGTGGATTTCCTTGAAGAAATCGGGACTTCAGGGACCGCTGCACTTGTTGCGCTGCTCCAAGACCCCTCTAAACGGGTGCGCGAAGAAGCGGTTGAAGCATTAGGTGAAATCGGTGAACACGAAAGGAAAGCGGGCAGGAATTATGATGCCGCCGCTATCGGTTTAGCGGGCGCACTTACAGACGCTTCTAACGATGTTTTCCGTGAAGCAATTGCGGAACTGGGGGACGTTCGTCCGACATCTGCGGAATCACTTGCTTTCGTCGTGCCAGCCCTCATCGCTGCACAAACGAAAGGTTCATCGAGTGCACGCGACGATGTGCTTGATGTATTAGGGCAGATCGGAGAGGATCTCGCAAAAAATGGGGAGTCTACCGACACAATTCGAGACGCTTTAATTGCTGGTCTGAATGACGGTTCATCAAAAGTCCGAACAAACGCGATCGCTGAGCTGTCTGATATACGAGCGGCTTCAACTGAAACGTTCACAGCGTTGATAGGCGCGTTATTGGACAATTCCAAATCTGTTCAGAACCGTGCTGAAGATGCCTTGATTAAACTCGGTAGAGGACACGCTGTAACGATTACGCCGCTGCTGGCAGACGTCCTTACAGACAGCCAATCGGTCGGTGCCCGCGGACGCGTCGTTGATGTGCTTGGAGAAATCGGTGAAGATCTGACAAAAAAGGGAGATTCTGGTGAAATAGTTGTCAAACAACTCCTCATAGCATTGCATGATACCGACGCAGATGTACGGCGTAATGCCGCTGATGAATTAGGTGAGATGCGAGCGAAGTCACCAGAGGCGATAATCGGATTAACGCAGGCACTCAAAGATAATTCTAAAACTGTTCGTAGTGCCGCAGAGAAAGCGATTCGACGTATTGAGAAAGCCAAATAATCTGAGAACCCTCCCGAAATGTTCTTAAAATAACGTGAGTTTGATAAATACTTAAGGCAGACGCATGTCCTCTTAAAGTCCCCCTGATAAGGGGGATTTAGGGGGTTATATTGGTAAAAATAGTTGCTTTTTCAGGAAATAATATTGCTTCTTTGCCCAATTTGCGTCCGCTTAGATTTCTAATATTTTTTTTCAAACTTGCGTTTAAAATAGTATGTGCGTCAGGCGCGGTTAATGAAGTTTATAGTAAAATCGGAAAATAAGTTTACACTCGTGGCTCGTAGGGGTTGGGTAACCTTGAAGAAACACCCAAGCAAAAACACCCCTACGGTTCCCCGCGTATGCAAATAATTACGGGATCTACTATAAGAAAATAAATCGGTAATTGACAGGCAATAAATTGCCCTACTACAAACAGACAGGTTCGTAATCGTGCGATTCATCGCACATTCTAACATTACCGAATTAAAAAATTAATCTTCATCAAACCCCGCCTGCAATGGATAACTACCGAAATATTTATTTAATTTTCATCAAACCGCGCCTACGAAATGGGGCAAATGCGAATAGCAATTGTTGATAGTTCCTTAAACTTATTTGTAACTATTGCGTCTTAATCAGCAGTAAAGAGAAAAAATAAAACCAATTTATTGCAAAAAAATAACACAAGGCTACCGCTCGCGCGCGGTAAAATCCGTGCCGATAGTAGAGCGTTTATGCTATGCAACAGACACAAAATACGGCTTCGATTGTTGAGGTGATGCGACAAGCGTCTCTCATCTCGGAGCAAGACTATACGGACATTGTTACAGAAATAGAAGAGACCGGTGCATCGGAAGCCGCTGTGCTTTCCAAACACGGTGTGCCGTCTGATGTCCTTGCACTTGCGACAAAGAGTGCCGAATATGGGGCACCGATTGTCCAATTGGAAGGCGTTACACCTGACACAGATACACTCGAAAAAGTCTCACCTGGGTTCGCCTACCGCAATAAAATTGTCCCCATCGAATTAAACGATGATGAACTTACCATCGCAATGGTGGATGTCCTTAATATTGTCCTCATTGACGAAATTGAGCTTATCACAAATTGTCGTGTGATCCCTGTACTTGCGAATACAGCAGACATTGAGGCGGCAATTGTTCGCCTCTATGGACGTACCGCGGAGAGCCTGCTGAGTGCCGGTATTAAGGGACCTGTCGGCGCGGCTACGACCCTCGAACGCGAGACTATTGAAGACTTCGGTATTGATGAGAAAGACCTCAGTCAAGATCCGACTGTTATACACGCCGTTGACCAGATGATCATTGACGCCGTTCGTATGGGTGCCAGTGATATCCACATTGAACCTTATCCGACCCAACTTAAGATCCGATTCCGCGTTGACGGTGTGTTAGAAGATCAACCGCAACCGCCTGCCTATTTGCAATCTGCGATTACTTCTCGTATCAAGATCATGGCGGGGATGGATGTCGCAGAACGGAGACGCCCACAAGACGGAAAAATTAGCAGACAAATCGCGAGTGTCGGCAACAGACAGATAGACCTTCGCGTTTCAACTGTTCCGACTGTCGCAACGCTTCACGGTGAAAGTGTTGTCCTCCGAATCCTTGACCGGCAGTCTATCGACTTCGGGCTTCAAGAACTCGGATTGACCGAAGACAATCTCGAACTGTTTCAACGCATGATTCGCAAACCCCACGGTATCATTCTTGCTACAGGTCCTACCGGTAGTGGAAAGACGACCTCGCTCTATGCCTGTTTGAAAGAGATTAACTCGCCGGATGTCAAAATCATCACGCTCGAAGATCCGGTCGAATACGAACTTGAGGGTATCAACCAGATCCAGGTCAATCCCGATATCGATTTCACCTTCGCTGCGGGGCTCCGGCACATCCTGCGTCAGGACCCGGATAAAGTATTGGTCGGTGAGATTCGTGACTTCGAGACTGCGGAGATGGCGGTTCATACATCGCTCACCGGTCACCTCGTCTTCAGTACACTTCACACAAACGACGCACCGGGTGCGATTACACGACTGATTGATATGAACATTGAACCGTATCTCGTCGCCTCTACAGTGGAAGGCATCATCGCGCAACGGTTAGCGCGTCGTGTTTGCAAAGCGTGTTGCGAGATGCATCCACCTGAAATGCACGAATTAGAAGCACTTATTGGAAGTAATGGTAGCGGACCTGCTATCCCGTATGATCTAAAGATTCCGAAACCTGTCGGATGTAAAGAGTGTCGAGGCAGAGGCTACAAGGGAAGAATCGGCATATTTGAAGTTTTATTCATGAACGATGAAATCCGCTCAATGGCACTCAAGCACGCATCAACAAGTGAGATTCGCCGCCTCGCTGTCCAATTGGGCATGAAAGGTTTACGTGAAGATGGCTGGCGCAAAATCGCTGCCGGAATGACAACCGTTGATGAAGTACTCCGACTGACACAAGAAGAAGAATTTGATTTAGGGGAAGTTGTATAAACGCTCTGCTGTATCCGATCTATTGCGTCTTGTAAGATCAATTGTGGAGGCGAAAGATGCCGTTATTCCGATATGAAGCGATCACACACGGCGGCGGTAACGTCAAGAATACGCTCGAAGCCGACTCTAAAGCCGAACTTATCTCCCGTTTACGACAGATGGGCTATTGGCCCACGACTGTCGTTGAGGAGACTCAGGAAGAGGCACCGACTGATATCCGTAGATGGCTGAAAATCGGACAAGGCGGTATCAAACCGGCGGACGTTGAGTTCTTTACCTACCAGTTGGCGACACTTGTTAACGCACACGTTCCGCTTCCTCGCGCCTTAGAGGTAACACTCGGACAAATTCAGAACCCCGCACTCCATCGTATCGTCTCTCAAGTCAAATACGATGTCGAACACGGTGCAACTTTTAACGATGCGCTGTCGCAGCACCCGAAGGTTTTCTCAGACCTCTATATTAACATGGTAAAAGCGGGAGAGAGTGGTGGCGTACTCGGTATCGTCCTCGAACGACTCGCGGAATTTGCCGAGCGCCAAAGACTCCTGAAAAACGATGTCGTCTCAGCACTTTTCTATCCAATTATCCTGTTGACGCTCAGCATATCCGCTGTTACTGTCCTCATGATTCTCGTCATACCGAAATTCACTGCAATGTTCAACGATCTCGGGGTCGCATTGCCGATGCCGACACGCGTCCTTATCGGCACAACAGATATTTTTCAGACATATTGGTGGGTCGCACTCGTCATCATCATTGCAGCTGTCGCCGGCATAAGACAGTACCTAAAACTTGAAGTCGGTCAAGTCTGGTTTGATCGACTCAAACTCAAAGTTCCACTCATTGGTCCCATATTTAGCACGTTTGCTATTGTCCGGTTCACCCGCACGATGGCAACACTTTTGGAAAACGGTGTACGGATGTTGCCCGCGCTTGCAGTTGTTAAGGACACCATCGGTAATAAGGTCTATAGCAACGTCGTCGCCTCAGCAGAAGTAGAAGTCGAGCAGGGGTCCACACTCTCTCGTGAACTCGGAAAAAGTAAAGATTTTCCTGAGTTCGTCACGCACATGGTGGCTGTCGGTGAAGAGTCCGGTGAACCTGTTCACATGCTCAGTAAACTCTCTGATTACTACGATTTAGAAATAAAAAAGAGCCTCGAACGTTTAACGAGTTCTATCGGTCCATTGGTTATTCTACTGATGGGTGTGATTATCGGGTTTATCGCTGTTGCGATGATTCTGCCGATCTTCGAGGCGAACCAATTACTAAGCGGCTAATATCTCTTTAGGTGTCAAAATGTGCCTTACAATACCTGACGTATAGGATAAGTAAATGTCCAAGCGGCTAAAATCCAATGAACATGGATTAACCTCAATTGAACTTGCGTTTATTATCGTCGGCATCTCAGGAATCTTGACTTTGACGGTCTGGGCTGTCTTTATGGCTTATATCATGTCGAAATTCGTCCCAATGTTCCATGAACTTGGTGCTGAGTTGCCGCTTCTAACACGAATTCTTGCCGGGGCAACCGATGCCTTCCAAACCTATTGGTGGATGGGATTACTTATCGGCATCATAGGTGCGCTTGGATTAAGACAATACCTCCAGATTGAAACCGATCAATCTTGGTTCAATCGGTTAAGAGTAAAATTATCACTAAAACATTTAACCGTTTTCATTGGTCTCTTTGTCGTGCTGGTGGGAGTGATTATCGGGTCCTCCGCTGTCGCGATAGTTCTCCCGATCTTCAAAGCAAATCAATTACTAACGGGTTAGCATGTCCTTTAGGTATCAAGAGGTACCTAGAAAAATAATAATGGAAGTTAACAGTTGTCAGTACGCAGTTTTCAGTTAAAAGAGAAAATTAATAATCCTAACGTCTCTTTCTGATAACTGAAAGATTTTTCATCCTGTCCAACTTGCTTTGGGCATTCTTTAAAATCGTCCTGTTAACTGACAACTATTTTAGGAGAAAAATTATAATGTTCACGCAACTAAAATCCGATGAATCCGGATTAACACTCATTGAACTGACGATCGTTATCGTTATCCTTGGGATCTTGGCAGCCTTTATCGCGCCGCGGGTCATCAATGCACCGCAGCAAGCAAAAGTCTCAAAGGCACAAACAGAAATTAGCGGTCTCAAAACTGCCTTGGAGCAGTACGCGATAGCAATAGGTGAATACCCGACGACTGAACAAGGGTTAAACGCCTTGTGGCGTGCGCCGAGTCCAGCGCCCCCGAATTGGGACGGTCCCTACATCGATAGCCCAAATTTCGCAGACCCCTGGGGGAACCCGTATGTCTACCGTCAACCGGGTACGCATTACGGTTACGACTATGACCTCTATTCCATGGGAAAAGATGGCAAGGTCGGAGGCACCGAGTTAGACGCGGACATCACGAATTGGGTTGAAGAAACAACGGCAGCCTACTAAAGCGATGCAACAAGCAACAGATAGACGAGTGCTTCGGAACTCGTCTATTTCTCAACCTCAAAGCGGTTTTACGATCACAGAATTACTGATCGTTTTGACGCTCATGGGCATTTTGTCAGCTATCTCTATGCCGACCTTGAAAGGGTTTGCCGTAACGCGTCGATTGAAGTCATCGGCGTATACGATCCGCAGCCTCCTCACGTTCGCGCGGGATATGGCGGTCACTGACCGAACAGCACACTTGGTGGTTTTCGATTTCGATAACGATCGGTGCTGGCTCGCCTCGAGTGAAACGTTTAACCCGAGCAGCCCCCTCGCGTCGGCACTCACTGCCCAGAATTCCACGGCTGTCAACGCTCCCAGGACGAATACAAACGTAAATCCATTGGCAACCACAAATTCTGCGCAACAGGCAGGGATACTGACACGCGCTGGCGGAATCTTGGGCGTGCCTTACGCGATGGAGAAGGATGTTGTATTGGCGGCTATGATGACCAACCAGAACGGTCGTACGGCTGAATCGGATTCGGGGGTCGGGTATATCTATTTCTCGCCGACCGCTACCTCCCAAGAGGCACTCATCTACCTCCAGAACTCACGAAATCAAATCATGTCCGTCGCTGTTGAGGCAGCGAGTGGACGGGTTACGGTACGACAACTCGCTGCTGAAGAAATTGAGACGTTAGGGTTTTAGGGCGAAGTAACATCGCCGCTACTATTCTGCAGTTTTGCTGTATGCGCTACATATTTCGGGGGTTCTTACAAAACTTATGAGACTGCCAATTAAACACTCAGTTCCAACAAGAGAAGACGGGTTTACACTCGTTGAGATACTCGTAACTTTAGCGATTTTGGCGGCTGTGCTTCCTGCGCTTTTGAACGCCTTCGCTTCCGCTGCGCGCAACCAAGCACTCTCAGATAACAGTACCACTGCGCTCTATCTCCTGAAGTTTCAGATGGCACAGATTGAGATGGAAGGTTTTCCAGATGTCGGGGAGGCATCCGGCGAATTCGGCGAAAACTCGCGCTACCGTTGGGACTCTGTTATTGAGGACATAGAATCCGAAGAGATTGAGAACGTCCGACGCGTGCAAGTAACTGTCACCTGGATACATAAAAGCAGAGAGCGTTCAATGTCTATGACAACTTTCATCGCTGATAGACAAAAATCAGAAACACAAACGCAGCAGGGGCAGCAACAAGGTGGTGGACGATAGCCACCTCCTCAACGTTGCAACGAGGCACCGTAGACATGAAGACGCAAAAGATATACACCGACACAATGGGTGAAAGTGGGCTGACCCTCATTGAAATGCTCATGGCAGTTAGCATCCTCGTTATCATCGGCGGATCGGCGTATTTCGCTTTCAAAACAGCCGTTGACGCTTATCATCAGACCGAGGCAAGAATATTAGCAGCCCAAAGATGTCGATTCGCTATGGATCGGATTGTGACCGACCTCGGAAACATACAAGTCTCAACCCAAGAACCGGAACTGGCATTGTATGCACAAGACGGGCCGAGCCAATCGGGTGATAGAGATATGATTAGCTTCGTTACACTCGTGAGGACCGATCCTGACCCGTTTGCAGCGCAGCTTTCGAGCCTCCAATCCCCGAATGTCTCACAAGCTCCCCAGCCACTTTTAAGTGACGTTCAACGTGTCGCGTATTTTGTCGCTGCAGAACCGATACCGGGACAATCCGCCTTGGATTCAGGAAATTTTCAAGACGGTTTTACAGAAGACACTACTGTTGAGGAGGCTGGCACATCGGCACTCTTCCGCGTCACAACCACAACGCTTGACCCAGAAACCGTTATCGGTCCCATCTTAGAGACCGGAACGATACCCGAAACAGATGAAAACGGCGACCCGATTTACGTTGACATCGCAACCCTTATTACCGGTTTGACTAATTTTGATTTACAGTATTTTGACGCGGAGACAGAGATATGGAACACCTCGTGGGAAGATCCGGAAAGTGTGCCGAGCGCCATACAAATCCTTATGTCCGTGCAAAGTGAGGTAGAGGGAGCCGTAAGCACAAATACTGCGACGCAGTTTACGACGCAAAACCAACCGGCTGTACCGTCAAACAGCATGACCCAATCAACGATGGTACATCTCCGAGCGAGCGGGACTGCTGGCGGCGGCACACAAGGCGCGCCTTAAGGAGTACCCTAATGACAGCACGCACAAAACGGTTTTCCCATACATTCTACAAAGGCTATAAAGACCAGCGCGGATTGTCACTCGTGTCAACACTCTGGATACTCACGATCCTCTCCGTTTTGGCGGCGCAGCTCCTCTATTCAATCCATATAGAACAGCGTACACAACGGAACTTCTTGGACAGAGCAAAACTTCACTACGCAGCGAAAGCCGGCTTCGAGTGGACACTCGCTGTTATGCGAACGGATCAGACACCTTTCGATTCGCTCGGTGAAAATTGGGCTGAACCGATTCAAGGACAGATAGATGACGGCGTACAGGTAGGAAACCTCTTGAACTATCAGGTAACAGTTACCGATGAAGCCTCGAAAGTTAATATTAATATTGCCGATGTTGGACTCATCACGAATTTGCTTATGCAAGCCGGTGCTTCGCAAGAGGATCCACTAACGCAGGAACTCGCTAACGCTATTGTAGAAGGACAACCTTATCGAACCGTTCGGGACCTCGCACGTGTGGAAGGGATGACCTCTCAACTCCTTTACGGGACACAACAAGCAGCGGCGTTGACACAGCCTGCTAACTCACAAGCCGGAGCCGCGAGTAACGCAACGGAAACTGGTGTCCCTCAAGCACTAGCGACGGAGGCACAACCCGGATTGGTGGACTTAGCAACCATCTATTCACTTGATGCGAGTACCGACCCGAATGGAGAAGCACTCGTTAACCTCAATACAGCAGACGAAGGGCAGTTGACACAACTCGAGACGCAATCGGGTCAAGGTGGGGGACAACCGGTCTTTTCACAGGCGGAAGCGCAATCGCTGATTCAGCAGCGTGAGTTTGACAGATTTGCCGCACTCATGGATGTACGGGCAGTCTCTGACGAAATCTTCAACAGCATCCAGAGCCGAATTACAACCGAGGATTCCAACGAAAATCAAGAAAACCAAGACGACGAAGACGATGAAGAACGCAACGGACCCGAACAAGGAGAAAACGAGGATGGACAAATCAATATCAATACCGCGGATGTCGAAACTTTGGAATCTTTAGACGATATTGACATAGGGATTGCCGAACGTATCGTCGATCATCGCGACGCACAAGGATTTTTTCAGAACATTGACGCTATTAAAGATGTCAGAATGTTAACGCAACAAGAGTTCATCGGTATCATCGATAGAATAACCCTGAAAGATGGAGAGACACGCAGCGGTCTCATCAATGTTAATACGGCTCCGGTTGAAGTCTTAGCACTCCTACCGGGGATGGACCCGGAGAAAGCGCAGGCGATCGTCACACGTCGAGAACAAGATCCGCCGGACGATTCCCCGGTACTCAGTTTTACCGAAGAAGAGATCACAGGGAATCCGTTCATGAATATCTCAGAAATTTCGGAGATGGAGGAGATCGACTTTAATACATTCCGAGAACTCGCCGACTGGGTAACTTATCGTTCGCACGGCTACCGTATTGAGGCAAGCGGGATTGATGCCACAGGTAGAGCCATCTCAACCTGTGTCGGTATCATTGACCGCACTGGTGCCGAAGTCGTTGTTCAATATTGGCGGCAAGATTAGAGGAGTAGCTTTCAGCTGGCTGACGGCTAAGAAAAAAATGGCGAAAAAACAGGTTGTGGCGATTGATATCGGCACGCACACAGCGAAAATGGTTCAACTTGAACAGTCATCTACAGGTGTGCGTCTCATCAACGCAAATTTTGTTACATACCAAGATGCAGAGGACCGGCATCAGGTTGCTCAAGCGTTGGATCAGCTTTGGGGACCGTTAGGGAAACCGCCAAAGCAAGCGAATTTACGCGCCCTATTCAATCGAGATAAATCGGAAGTCGTGCTTGCGCTTCCGAGGTATCTGGTCAGTACAAAACGTTTAGCCAATTTACCTGCCGCGACTGATAATCAACTCGCGAGTATCGTCGAGATTGCCGCAGAAGCGGAACTCCCGTTTCGGATTGACGAAGCGATCTTTACTTATCACGATGTACGTCAAACATCAGACGCGACTTCGGTAGAATTGATATCTACCCGACGGTCATCGGTTACGGATTATCTCGATCTTCTCGAACAAAACGGTGTTGTCGCATCGGGGGTAACACCTTCGATGATAGCGATCACTGAAATGGCAGCAAACAGCAGATGTACAAAACCGACCTTCATTGTTGACATCGGCGCGATGCACACAGATTTTTGTTTTATTGAGAACGGGGTCCTCCGCTTTTCGCGTAGTTTCCGACTCGGTGGCAACAGTCTGTCTGAACAGATCAGCAGCGCATTAAATATCGATGCAGATGCTGCAGCAGAAGAAAAACGGCACATATCCGCGGAGGCGGAACCGACAGCTGCGTGGACAACGCAGTTGATTTCTGAACTCCAACGCTCCATTGCCGCTGCGAACTTACAGCGCGAACAGGACAATAGCGATACGGAAAACGACACCCTTGGCTCTGAAAATCCAACGTTCTCTACGCCTGAAACTGAAATCTGGTTATCCGGTGGTGGTGCGCGTGTCCCGGATCTCGCCACTGTTTTGGAAACGGAACTCAATATCCCGACGATGCTATGGAACCCGATTCACGCGATTGAACAGCATACAGATATTAAAATCGAACCTAACCGACCGGAAGTCGGCGTTCTACTCGACGAATATGGTGATACCTTGGCAGTTCCATTAGGTGTCGGGCTTAGTGCGCTGAACCCGGCGGTCGATGTCTCTCTGTTGCCGAAGGAGACAGCCGAGACGCTCACGCAAACAGCACGGCAACGTCAGATTTTTGCGACCGCAGGGTTGGGAATTTTGATAATCGGTGGTGCCCTTTTTGGGGGGTATACGCTTCAACGCACACAGAAACATAGAGCCGAATTGGTAGACCAGCGACTCGCAAACTACGCACAGCCGATGGCAGCCGCACAAACACAACTCGGACGCGAATTGGCACTCACAGAGATGTTGACGCATAATATCTCGCCACTCGATATCTTGCACGCACTCAGTGAGATGTTTCGCGATAGAACACAAGTCGCATGGACAAATTTTAATATTACCAATCTCAATACGCCTGAAACGGCACGCATTACTTTCAATTTGGAGGGTTCCTCCCATAATGCCATTAATACCCTTTTAGGAGCACTCAACCGGTCCGGGGTCTTTACAAATATTCGACCGGGCGAGGTTACAACAATCACACAAGATAGAAAACAGATTTTTCAAGTGCAGGTGCGGTGCAACTTGACCGCGTCTGCTGTGAAAACATTCGCTAAAAAACGGTATCCGATGCCCGAAATCCCAGTAGATGAAAATGAATCGGTAGCGACGGACGACGAACCCAATATTGAGCCACCGACACCAACACCGAAGACCGATGAACCTGAAAATGGAAATGAAGATGAATCTGAAAATGAAAACGAAAAAAACGGAGACGATAGATAAAATATATATCTGCTCAAGCAGCTTTCAACCAAACAGACTGACGCAATCCGCTTTGCAGGCGAGGTTTGTAACCTCGTCTACCGTAGACTGACACAATCCGCTTTGCAGGCGAGGTTTGTAACCTCGTCTACCGTAGATAACACGTAGAAAATTGCGTAGTCCTATAAATCCATAAATATTCGGATTATTGTAGAGGATAAATTGATGGAACTGGATCTCCAATTAACGCCACGAAGCCGAATCCTGCTCGGTATTTTGGGTGCCGTACTTCTTGTCTTGGTAGCAATACAAGTTGTCCCTGCTTTCTATCGCTTGTTTGCGAATCAGGAGGCTAAAGCGAAACAGGAGCAGTTGTTAAAAACTGAAAATCTTGTACGTGCTGCGGAGGTGCTTAAACCGGTTGAAGCCGAGATTTATAGGGCAACCGGATTGGCAAACACAGAGGAGCAAGAGGCTGGTGATCAAAAGGTCGTATCACTTTTTGATACGCAACCGCCTGAGACTGTCATTCGCGCGCGCGTTGATGGATTGGTCAGACGCGCCGGTATCGAACAGAATTATCAACTCCTAACGAAGCCTGCTGCAGGTAAGCAGCACCTAAAGTTGACATTGCAAAACCGAGAACGTCTTATTCTTTACCTCTATCTGAAGCATATTGAGACAGAAGAGACAGAACTGACAGAGATCGCAGCACAGGAGGCAGAGGATCATTCGTTCGACATGATGATGGATGCGTGGTTATCGGGTACAACAGAATCCGACACGGATGAAAAGATAGGTGAAGCCGATGAAGCGTCGCCTGACACAGAATCCGCAGAAGATATGGATCCAAAAAAGAACGCAGAATCAGTGGAACCAGAAACGCAGACAGATCCATCGGAATTCGTTGCACTGCCAGAAGTGATCCCCCTTTCGCTTCGTGTCAAACTCGCGTCGTATATCAAAAGCATGGTAACGCAACAACTTCGAGGGGCAACAGATTTCAGACAAGGGTTCTTTTCGGCGCAAGTCCTCAAAATTGAGACCCCTGCCTCTCCCGGTATTTTCGGCATCGGTGCGAAATCGGCTGCGGTTGAAGTACAATTGCGAAGAAACAGCCCACTATTAGAAATTCTCATGCAAACGCCGGACACGTACGCCGAGGATCAACCCACAGCAAGTGAACTTCAATCGGCACTTGTCAAATACATTGAGAAAATTCAGGAACAGCGAGCATCCTTTTTGGAGCAACTCGCTTTAGCACCGCCAACCTACGAAACCCAACTTTATACTGTTGAAATGAAATTCAAAACAGACCTTGAGAAACTCGTTAACTTGAACCACCTTATTGAGACAAACGCGAAATGGCTAACCGTTCGGGATATGCGAATCTCCGCTGATAAGCAATCATCGAACGCCAGAGCACAGCGCAGTCGGAATCGGGGTGGGGATAACGCAACAAACTTAAATGTTGACCTATTTCTTATCGCTCAAATATTTTAACGATACCGAAATCGGCACATCGGTTTCGGGGCTAAAAAAACTGCTTAAACCTTACGAGGTCGGCAAAAAAACGGACTAAATCAAAAGGATCGGATGTTATGCAAGGACGAAAACTCTCATTTTTTATTTTCTCGCTCTGTTTCGGGTTGCTTGTTCTCGGGCTTGTCGAGGCACAAGCGCAACAACAAGCGACGATGCGCGTCGCACAGACCGACGATCAAGGTCGTGCAATCCGCTTTGATTTCAACTTTACCAGTCAGGAACTCAAAGGTGTCCTGGAGTGGCTTTCGCGCGAAACAGACCTGACGATTATCGCAAGTGAAGAAGATATTGAAGATAAAAGATTCTCGCTTATTAACCTCACAAATGTGACCATTGAAGAAGTTATTGAACAAATCAAAACTGTCCTCACACAATATGATCTCACACTTATCCAAACCGATAGCACGCTGCTGGTCACAACCTTTACGCGCGCGATGGTCACAAAAGGCGTTGTCAGAAGCATTACACCGGATCCCGAACTCGTTGATATGACCGATGAGATTCAAACCTATATTATTCAATTGACAAACGTCGTTGCTTCAGAACAGGTAGACCGTCTCAAACCGCTACTCAATAGACAGGCAAATATTTTTGCGGATACCACAACAAACTCACTTATCATAACAGATGTTGCCTCGAATATACGCCGAATCGTTACAATTTTACAAGTGGCTGACGAAGGTGAAAGATCCCCCTTAAAAATTCTCGTCGTCCCGCTCGCTTATGCGGATGCGAATCGCGTGGCACAAGCATTGACAAACATTTTTAGAGAAAGGCGCGACGAAGGACAGTCTGGAGATGGTCCCCGTATGACTGTGGAAGAGGCGAGAGCCGCTGCAGAAGAGATGAAAGCCGAAGGTACCGGTTACGAAGTCCTCGACGGCACCATCCAAATTATCGCTGAAACCAACTCCAATTCACTCATCCTCAAAGCCTCTGAAGCAAACCTGGTATTCTTACAAGAAATCGTCAAGGAGCTTGATGTCGCACCAACCTCACAGACCGAAATCAAAACTTTTCGGCTTCAGTACGCAGCTGCTGAGGATGTCGCCGAAACGCTCCAAGAAGTCCTTACGGGTGAAAATCAAGACAACCGCCGTAGGATGGATGCCTGGGATCGCGCAAGGTTAAGGAACTGGCAACGTGAACAAGGTATCGAACAACAAGGTATCGTCGGAGAGATCAACGTCTCTCACAACGATCGACTTAATATTATCGTCGTCTCCTCCGATCCGCGCAACTTCTCTATCATCGAAAAGGTCATCCAAGAACTTGACCAAGCGGAGACACAAGAGGAGATTAAACTCTATTTTTTGAAGTTTGCGGATGCGGAGACCCTTGTTCCCAATCTGCAGGACCTCTTTGAAGGCGGCAGTGCCGGACGCGACAGAGACCGTCCTTGGTGGGATCGTAGACGCGACGAACCGACTGAAGGTGGTGGTGGATTCGGTGTACAAGGTGAAGTCCACCTTGTCGCTGACATACGCCTCAACGCGATTATGATCTCAACGAGTTCACAGAACTTTGAAACGATCGATGCACTTATCGCCAAACTGGATGTCAACATGCCGGACCAAGAATGGGGTACCCGCATGTATAAACTCCAATACGCAGATGCTGAAAATATCTCCGCTATCATCAACAACGTCTATCAGGGGGGCGGCTCAGGAGATAATGACTTCTTCTTCTTCCTCCCTCGAGGCAATCGTAATCAGACACAAGGTTCATTGGCAGGTAATGTCACCGCTGAAGCGTATCCTACGTTGAACGCTGTTATCATCTCAACTGCGACACAGCGTAACTTCCAACTCATTGAAGACTTTATCACGTCAATGGATACCCCCACACCGGAGGGACAAAAAGAGATTACAACGACAATTCGCCTCGAATACGCAGATGCCACGCAACTTGAAACCGTGCTGCAACAGGTATGGGAAGGTGAAGGAGACGGTGGGTTCAGTTTTAGAAGGTTCATCCAGTCCGGCGGCGGGCAACAACAGCAAGATATCAACTCCTTGAGAGGAAAAGTCACTGTTTTCGCTGATGCCGATACCAACTCTCTGATTATCACGACGCGACAGCGATACCTGCCCGACGTCGAGGCACTGATAAAGAAGTTAGATTTTGTACGTGGACAGGTCTGGATAGATATCCAAATTCTTGAAGTCACGCTTGATGAAACGACGAAGCTCGGTATTGAACTCACGGCACAAGAGAATAAAATCTTCGGTGTATCTCCTGTTCCGGGCAACCCGCTCATCGGTGAACTCGATGCACAACTCGGACTCGATCAGGAAATCTCCGGGTTTAACCTCGGTTTAGCGACGAAAGAATATATGGCACTCCTCCACACACTCATGCGTGAAAACAAAGTCCAAACCCTCTCGACACCGGTCCTATTGACACGAGACTCCAGAGCCGCAACGTGGAGCAGTGGTCGCCGTATCCCGTACCTTCAAAGTGTTGATACGACCAGCATCTTAGGAGAAACCACCGCTCAACCGCTCTTTAACTATGACTTTATTGATCCACCTGTCGGTATCAATATTGATCTGACCCCGTACATCGCCAAATCACAAGCAGGCGAGGACGGTAAACGCACCATCGGCCTGGATATTACAAATATCAGCGCCAGCAATTTCATTGAGTTTACCGACTTCAACGCGCCTATCACAGATGACAACGCCATCAGCGTCTATATTGATGTTGAAGATGGGCAACAGATTGTTGTCGGCGGTATCATCCGTCAAAAGCAGAAACAAGTCGAAAACAAACTTCCAATCTTAGGCGATATTCCGTTGCTCGGTAGGCTCTTCAAAAGCACCGAAACCGCCATTGAAGATACTGAGATTGTGATAATTATCACACCGCACATCGTCGATATTAAGAACGAAGCGGACCTTGAAAAACTCAAGGAAAAGGCTGATAATTGGCAGAGTAACGGGAGTTCCGAAATGAAGATGCAATTAGACGGCTCTGACGAAAAAACAGACGAATAGATCTCCTATACTTGCCTCGTAATAGCCTCCAATTGAAACTTGTAGGCTGTTACGGGGCTTATTTTTTTCTTATCGAATATGCCGGTAAAGTTTAGCAAGCTGCGCCGGTGAGAATTTAAGAAAATAGAGGAGCGTTATCAACCAATTGTTTAGTGTAGTGCGGACGATCCCTTTTGTCTCCCACCGTCGCGCAGAGATATGGATATGCGGTGTAATCAGTGTCGTTTTGCCGAGCCGTCGCAGTTTTTTTGAAAATTCCATCTCTTCCAGAATCGGGATTTCAGGAAAACCTCCGATCTTCTCGAAATCAACCCGCCTGAGAAAGATACCGCTGTCTCCATAAAAAACTTTCAGGTATTTCCCGCGCATGTTCCCTGCTATCTCAATTGCGCGGTAGAGGAGATGCGTCCCATCAATCTTCTGCTGAAACCCACCCCCGACATACCCAGAAGCGAGGGCTGCCGCTACCGCCTCCAATGCTCCCGGTTCAAGCCAAATATCAGCATGCAGGAAAACAAGGATATCGCCTGCTGCCGACGCTGCGCCTGTGTTCAACTGCTTCGCACGTCCCGGTTTCGATGCAATCACCTTCCCATACTTATCAGCGATATGAACAGAACCGTCCGTACTCCCACCGTCTACAACGATGAGTTCGTGCGCTCCTACCTCAGACTGGAGTTCGGAAAGCGTCTTCTCCAATATCTTCGCTTCGTTCAGAATAGGAATAATGACTGATATGCTTTGTGATGTTGCCATAGAGTAAAACTATGAGGGTGCTTGCAGAAATTGGTTCAAGGCGAGTATCGGAAAAACAGACGCATAGATTGGGTCCGCGTATCCGCCTATAATTTCCCAATAGATACCGACACACTGCTCTTGCCACGAACCATTTTCGCGTTGATGTTTGAGCAGAAACCGGATGCCGTTTTGTGCTGCCCGGTTTTCAGGATCCACTTGTAGAAGCGCGTAAGTACTCCACGCCGTCTGCTCTACTGTGCTTCCAATCGAATTCCCGAACATATCTTCACCCCAACCCCCATCCGCATTTTGGCTGCGCTCTAACCACGCAACACCTCGATAGATTTCTGGCGTGTCTCTCAGTCCCGCTTTCACGAGTGCGGTTATAGCGCAAGCGGTGCCGTAGGTATCTTTTGCCAACCAGAGGTCTCGCCAGTAACCTTCTGGATTAACTTGGCGGAGAAGCCATTTGATACCGCGCTGCATCTCACGCGTCATATCCTGTTTATCTGGGAGGTCAAGTTTATTAAAAGCGAGCAGTGCTTCAATCGCATGTGCCGTGATGCTGACACATCCGACATCCCCTTGTCCGGGTTGATATGTACTCCAACTCCCATCGCGCCCCTGTTGTGTTCTCAACCAGCCAATCCCGCGGCGAATTGCGTCACTGTAGGAGCGAGGTGATCTTGCCTCTACAGCGTGTGAGCGTATCAACGCAAGGGTGCCGAGTGCGGTATCGTCCGCGTCACTGGGGAGCGAACTATCGCTTAAACCAGAAAATGCCCACCCGCCATCTGCATTCTGATGTTCGACAAGCCACCCTGCAGCAGATTTTACTTTTTCCATCTCCTCCACACTGAGTGGTGCATTCCTTTCGTTAGTGGAATACACCTCTGTGAGTGCAATGATGCTCAACGCTGTATCCCAGACATTCAGGTTCAGTGCTTCTCGGCATCCACCATCAGGATTTCGGGTCTTACGGAGCCATTGAATGCCGCGTTCAATAAATTCGGCGGTATCTTCGTCGGTTTCCCATTTTGCTTGCAATTCAATAAGTGCTAAGACGGAAAGCGCAGTGATATAGTTCACCCGAAACCAGCTGCCATCGCTGAGAACGTGCCCTTTCAGCCATTCAACGAGTGCCGCAATCATTTCAGGTCGCCTTTTGGTGTTTAATTCTATTAGAATGAACACAGGCACGAGTGTATGTTGTTCGGCAATAAACAGCGCATCAAAAAGCTTGGTGTTGAACAGTGCGACAGGTGGGAGCCGGTGCCTCGGTGGTTTCAATCGTTTTCCAAGCAATGGGATCTTTGTCAATTGCCGTACTAATTTCATAAGTGGCAATGCGTGTTCTGGTAGGGTAAGTTCGTTCCAGTCAAATTGGTCAAAAGCGGCATACGCCAATTTAACTAAAGCGAGATGTGGCGGCGGTTGCGGAATAGATGTCAGTAGTTTTCCAAGAGATGGATCCGGGGCGCGTTGATGAACTTGCGATAGGATTAGGTAGGCAAATCGGGTCGCTTCAGCATTTGATATATTCGCCGTATCCAATCCCCATCCGGCATCTTCGTGTCGGTTCGCCTTGAACCATTCAATTAGATCGGAATCCGGCATCTCGTTCCGCACAAGTTGAATCCAAGCATAAGCACAAGTCGGGAACGTACTTGAAGAGAGTCGCCCCTCGAAATTTCCAACTTCCTGCTGTTGTGTGAGTAGAAAAGCGGTGCCACGCGTTAATGCAGATATGATTTCTTCATTCATAATGAGTTTCTATAGTCCGAAAGGTTTCCTGACTACTTACCGTTTAAGATGCCCCCAGAAAGTCGGCAGTGTCCATTCGGAGAACGCCACTGCCTGTGGCGCGTCCAAGTTTGGACTGAGTACATGAGAGATGTGCGTTTCCATTTTACTGAGAACATTTCATACCCCTTATTTGTCCTTAAACTTTGGAGTATAGTTTAGCATGCAAGCATTAAGACGGTCAATGTTTTTAGCATATCTCAAGCAGGGCCATTTAGTTTTAAATATTCACTTTATTTCTGTGAATATACCTCTTCTGTAGGAGCGAGCTGTGCTCGCGATATTGTGTCCAAACGTTAACTTATGTCAACCAAAATCAAGATTGGAACCGAGAACTAAATGGCCCTGCATATCTCAAGCGCATCAGATTGACAATAACACCAAAGTACGCTATAATTGCTATATAGAATCAAGTCAATTTAGATTGCTTGGGGACAGGTGAATGTTCATATCCAATTTCCAGAAGCTTATATCTATTGCTTTTTGTATCGCGTTTTTGGGCGGTCCACATCTATGTCCAGTTTTTGCAGAAGACGAGGCCGCACCTATCAAATTAGAGAAAATTGTTGTAACCCCAGGTCGTTTTACCATTTATGACGGCACATCAACGCGAATAGCCATCTCCAAAAAACAAATTGAACAGTTCCCGTTAGTTGATAACGATGTCATGCGAGCTGGACACGTTTTTCCCGGGGTCGTCTCAAGCGATTATAGTGCGCGCTTCAGCGTCCGAGGCGGTGAAAAAGGCGATATATCCGTCAGGTTAGACGGCATGGAACTCTATAATCCGTATCACCTTCAAGACTTCGGCGGTGCGGTTTCACTTATCGGTCTCGACCTCGTCCAGAACACGCATCTGCTGATGGGTGGCTTCCCCGCCGAATACGGAGAGAAGATGTCCGGCGTTTATGACATCACCACAAGAACACCAAACACAGAGCAAATTTCAGCAAATTTTGGGATCGACCTGATTAACGCAACAGCCACTCTGGAGGGACCCCTCACTGAGAAAGGCAGTTGGCTCCTATCGGCACGCCGTGGATATATTGACCTCATTCTCGCACTCATCGACCTCGATGAAGACTATAATCCCCAGTATGCTGATGTCTATGGGAAATTCACATATCAACTGACACCATCAGATACGCTCACGCTTAATGGATTATACGGTTGGGACAAGAATCATCAACGTTTGGATGATGTAGACAGTAACTTGGATTCCCTGTACAATAATTCAACGGTTTGGACAAAATGGAGACATACCTTCCGGGATTCACACTGGACAGATGTATTCATTTTCGGGGGCATCTCTAATCAAGACAGAACGAGCGGAAAGGCGGACTTTGATGATCGAAATTTTAGTTTTTTCGGGACAAAAGCGGAACTTACAGCAAACCTTTTTGAGAATCACACCGTTCGTACAGGTGTAACTTGGCGATGGCTGACAGCACAGTATGAATATAACGTCCAAGAACGGCAAGCAGGTATAGATGTCTACAAGCCGATCCTCGCGGATGTTGACGATAGTGGCGGTGAATTCAACGCTTTCCTACAAGATGAGTGGCAGCTCCACCCGAAACTCGCCCTTAATGTCGGCGGACGCTATGTCTATCAACAGTATCGAGAAGAAGGTATCCAACGTTATGAAATTGGACCGAGAGTCGCACTCGCAGTAAAACCGACGAACAACTTTATTTTACGCGGTGCTTGGGGGATTTACCATCAGCCGGTGAGCCTCATGGGAGTCCCTGTGGAGGACGGTATTGAAACTGTCGGACGTGCCGAAAATGCTGTACATTATGTGATCGGTGCTGAATATACACCCACCGATAATTTCTTAGTCCGTGTCGAAGGCTACTACAACACACTTGATAATCTTGTCGGACGGTTACGCGAGTTCGGACGGCAAAACCAGATTTTCGTTCCACCGCAGTCCGGAGATGCCAGAGGTCTCGATGTGTTTATGACACACGCTGTTTCAAACCGCTTGTCGTGGACACTCGGTTACGCTTACGGAATTGCTGAGGAAGTCGCGGGTGATGAGACGGTCTTCCGTCAATACGACAGGCGGCACGCTTTTGCTGTCAGCAGCAGCTACCAGTTTGCACCGACTTGGCATCTCTATGTCAGTTGGCGTTTCCATACCGGTGAACCGAGGACACCGCTTATGCACCCAGAAGTCCTGCAAGCCGACGGGAGTATCCTTTGCAACCGACAGTTCGGTGCAACCCATTCAGAACGGATGCCTGCTTATCATAGCCTTGATTTTCGTATTACAAAGCGGAGTCCCTATCGGAGATGGGAACTGTCCTGGTATTTCCAAATTTTGAACTTATATAACCAGCGGAATTTGGATCAATACGCCTTTAGCGAAGTCCGCGATGAAGAAACAGGTGTTATTATCGACTGCACTGTTGATGAAGAACCCCAATTACCCATCCTTCCGACCTTAGGCGTGACGGTGCGTTTCTAAATCAGTAACCAGTAACCAGTTAAGAGAGTTCTATAACTATGAACCGGAAACCACTGTTAACTGGAAACTGTTAACTGAAAACTCCTAAAAGATGTTAAAACATATCAAACAAGCACTCAAAAAAATACAGCGTCAGTATTTGAGAAGCCGGGAAAGACGGAAATTGCCGAAGGCTGCACCCAGCGTAGCAGAGGCGATCCTTCCACTGGATGCCGACACATATACTATCACATCAGAGCAACTCAAAGGGATGATAGTGGAAAACAGACGGTTCATTTTGTTGGATGTCCGTGAGCAATGGGAATACGAGATCGTTCACATTGAAGGCGCGACACTGATCCCGTTCGGTGAGTTACCAAGACGGTTTCGAGAAATTAGACATGGGATTGAGGTAGTGGTATATTGCCACTGGGGCATGCGGAGCCTGGATGCTGCGTTTCTTTTGCAACAACTCGGTTTTAAATCGGTGAAGAGCCTTGTCGGCGGCATAGATCAGTGGGCACAGGAAATTGATACGCAGCTCCGCAGATATTAACGTCCGCTAAAGCGTTGATCATTAGGTACCCAAACGCCTTCCGCTAAGATTCTACCTTGAAATCTTGACTTTGCAGTCCGTATTTTTGCATCCGATGCTGGAGTTTACGACGCGAGATACCGAGCAGTTTTGCCGCTTGAATCTGTGTCCCGTTGCTTTTCGTCAACGCACTGCACACATATTCCTTGATAATTTCATCAAGTGAAACCCCCTCTTCTGGAATATCGAATTCCACGTCTGTTGTCGGCAGCGAGGTGTCTAAAATTTCCGGCGGCAATTCGTCTTTGTCGATGACCTCGTTTTCCGAGAGCACAAAGATCCGACGGAGATAATTTTCTAATTGGCGGATATTACCGGGCCACTCATAGCGTCGAAGTGCAGACATCGCTTGCGGCGTAACCTGCTTTGGCGTTGCCTCAACGTATTCGCTGCTAAATTTCTGTATGAGGAAATTCACGAGCATCGGGATGTCCCCCGGATGTTCCCGCAGCGGTGGAACGTGAAGCGGAATCACATTCAAACGGAAATAGAGGTCTTCACGGAAAGCACTGTCTCGGACCGCCTGAATGAGATCCTTGTTCGTCGCAGCAATAACACAAACATCTACTTTAATACTCTGCGTACCACCGACGCGACGTATCTCGCGCTCCTCAAGAACGTGCAGGAGTTTACTCTGCGTCTGGATGGGCAGGTCCCCGATTTCGTCAAGGAAGAGTATGCCCTCATTAGCGACCTCAAAAAGCCCTTTCTTCTGATGTGAGGCATCCGTAAAAGCCCCTTTCTCGTGTCCAAACAGTTCACTTTCAATCAATGTATCAGGGATCGCGCCACAGTTGACAGCGATGAAAGGTTTATTCTTTCTAAGTCCGTGTTTGTGCAGTGCGCGTGCGATGAGACTCTTTCCGGAACCGGTCTCGCCTGTGATGAGAACCTGCGTGACACCACGGTGCAGGATCCGCGCCATCTTTTTGAAAAGTTCCTGCATCTGCTCACTTTCACCGACAATGTCATCAATCTGAATTTCTGGGATGGAGTCATCGCTCTCCTCTTCGGGTTCCGAAAGTGCGCCGCGCATCTGTAGTGCGTGCTTAACCTCGCGTTTGAGCACATCAATCTGAATCGGTTTCTCAAGATAGTAAAACGCGCCCTCATGTGCGACAAGGTTGACAGCGTCGTTGAGCTCCGCATAAGCCGTCATAATCAGCACCGGCAGATCCGGGTCCGTCCGTTTTATCTCCCGTAACAGATCGCGCCCCTCAAACCGTGCGGACATCCACATGTCGCTAATCACGAGGTCAAACATCCGATCTTCTAAGACCTCAAGTGCGGCTTTACTGTCTTCGACAGTCTCAACGGCGTACCCTTCGCGTTTCAAAATCCGCTGTAGAATTGTCAGTTGTGCTTGGTCGTCGTCTACAATCAGTATGGATGCCATGGTTTGGTTCTCCTTATCTATCAAAGTTGCTCCCTATTTAGCGGAAGACTGATTTTAAAAGCCGTTCCCATTCCCATTTTGCTTCGGACTTCGACCTTACCGCCATGGGCAATAATAATCTGATGTGAAATGGCGAGGCCAAGTCCGATACCGCCGGTCGCGTCCTTCGTTGTAAAATATGCATCGTAAATCTGTTCCTGAATTTCTTCGGCAATGCCGATACCGGTATCCCGAATTTCGATCACCGCGTATTCCATATCCTCACCGGTTTTCTCGTCCGAAGTACTCATATAGATACTCCCACCCTTCGGCATCGCTTGGATACTGTTTTGTACGAAATTAAAGAGCGTCTGCCGCATCAAAGTAGCATCAATCGGAATATTCGGTAAGTTGCCTTCGTAATTTCTAATCAGCTGAACGTTTGCTTCTTCAGCGATAAGCGCGAATTCTGATAGTACCTGCTCCACAAGCGTATTAAGGTCCACCAATTTTATGTTCAATTTTCTGGGGCGATTCAGGGTGAGGAACTGCTCCGAAGTCTGCTTTAGCTCCTGAATCTTGTTGTCAACAATCTCTAAAAGTTCTTTCGCCTCTTCGATATCATCTTTACTCACCTTTTGTTGTGAGAAAACAGATTTCAGGTGCTGCGCCGTCATCCCGATCGAATTAAGCGGATTCCGAATTTCGTGTGCCACCCCCGCAGCGAACTGTCCTAATGCAGCAATCCGCTTCGAGTGCGAGTCCCGCAATTGCCACAACATTCGCACAAGATTATAGGTTGCCCGACCGATTTCATCCGAGGAATAGTTCTGTGTGACAGGTAAATCGCCACTTTCAGCACTCTGAATAATGCCTGTCATCCGTTCTAAGGGTCTCATAATTAGATGGTTCGTTGTTAAATCGATCAGAATAACGAGAAGCGCGCCGACAATCACGATCAGGATCGCGTGCATCAACAGTGAGTATCGGATTGATTTGTCGATATAAGGCACATCAAAAAGCACCTGTATGTAGCCAGTCAACGATCTCTGAATCCATAAACTTCCATCTTGTTGCCATAGATTGTAGAGAGTGCTTTCTCCCTGGTCAGTAACTCGCCAATGCCTACTTTTTTCTTCAGATATTACTGGTTCTTCCGGTACATAGACCTCTTCAGTAAAGACTTTCCACCAAACATCATCATACCAACCCTTATCTAAGGGCAGCATTCCTTCATCAAGTATCTGTTCGTACGCTGCTAAACTACTCGGTTCTAACGCAACAGACTCTGGCATCGTCAGAGGGGCGATGTATTTAATAACTATAGCTGTTGCATTCTGCCCTTCAACGGCGTGGATCGTCGCGCCTTTGGTCTCAATTTGCTCAAGATCCGCTGAATCCAGATTAATAACAACAGCATCTGCACTGGCAAGTAGGCTCGAACGAATACGGGTATCACTCAAGGAGATGTGGACGTTCAGAACATCTCGCATATCTGGATGTTCCCGCTTCAGCGCGTTCAGCACTTGATTTAATCGCTGTACATCAAACGCCTTTGTCGTTTCGATTTCGCTGACAACAGCATTAAGAATCGTGTTGTCAGCGATTTTTCTCAGCTCAGCACCGCGTTCTGCTCCCAAAGCGTGGAGCGCGTTCATCTCGCGCCGGACTCGGATACTATCAAAAAAGTAAAATGCCACCAAAATGGCTATCACAGAAAGGTTAATAACAAGGGAATACTTCCATTGGAGTCGCATTTTAACCTATCACACGTTCTACGGCTCGTTTCCACTGTTGAAGTTTTCGGTTCCGTTGGTCCGTGTCAATCTGCGGTGAAAAGACACAAGTCGTAGAAACATCATCAACAGATGGTGTTTGCGTAGAACGGTGTGCCTCAAGTTCTTCAACGTCGCTCCAAAATCCGATCGTGATGCCGGCGAGATACGCGGCACCCAATCCTGTCGATTCAATTTGTGCCGGACGTTCCACATCTATTCCGAGAATATCTGCCTGAAACTGCATAAGGAAATCATTAGCAGTCGCGCCACCGTCAACGCGTAACCGGTCAATCGTCATCTGGGCATCTGCCACCATCGCAGTGACAACATCTGCCGATTGATACGCGATGGATTCCAAAGTCGCCCGGATAATATGTGCGCGGGTACTCCCCCGTGTTAGACCAAGGATAGCACCGCGTGCCTCAGCATCCCAATAAGGGGCACCGAGACCGGTGAAGGCTGGGACGACAAAGACACCCCCCGTGTCAGATACCCCGGACGCGATATCTTCGGTTTCCGAAGCGTTGCCGATAATCTGGATGCCGTCTCGTAACCACTGAACGGCAGCACCAGCAACGAATACACTCCCTTCAAGCGCGTAGACAGGTTTTTCATCTAAACTACAAGCGAGCGTTGTTAGCAGTCCGTTATCTGTTTCCACCTTTTCATCATCTGTATTGAGCATGAGGAAACAACCGGTGCCATAAGTGTTTTTTGCCATACCGGGTCTTGTACATAATTGTCCAAAAAGGGCGGCTTGTTGATCCCCTGCTATTCCAGCAATTGGAAGACCATCTAAGCCTATATTTTTACCAAAGGTTTCAAGCCAGAAATTGCGGTAAAAACTCGCCGTGCCGAAGTTGTTAGCAGACGGAGAAACTTCCGGTAGTATCGTTTTAGGGATGTTGAAGATCTCCAAAAGCGTCTCGTCCCACGAAAGTGTATTAATATTAAAGAGCAGTGTACGCGATGCGTTTGTGTAATCGGTCTTATGGACAGCCCCATCGGTTAATTTCCACAAGAGCCAAGTATCTACGGTCCCAAAAGCGAGTTCCCCACGTTCCGCTTGCTCCCTCGCACCGCTAACGTTATCCAGAATCCATGCCACCTTCGTTGCAGAAAAATAAGCATCCAACACGAGACCTGTCTTTTTCTTCACCTCTTCTGAAATCCCCTGTTTCGCAAGTGTATCACACATCTCCGCCGTACGCCGACACTGCCATACGATAGCAGGATGGATCGGTTTACCGGTCTGTCGATTCCAGAGGAGCGTCGTTTCGCGTTGATTTGCAATGCCAAGCGCGACGATATTCGGTGTTCTATCTTCAAAAAGCGCGTCTATTGCTTCGAGAGTGGCGGTCCATATCTCCTCTGGATCGTGTTCTACCCAACCGGGACGCGGGTAATACTGTGTGAATTCTCGGTACCCTTTCGCGACGATGTTGCCACACACATCAACAAGGAGTGTCGTCGTCCCAGTTGTCCCTTGATCGATAGAGAGAATACAAGCGGTGTTGGGCATACGCTAAAAAGATCTCCTGACGGATGCTGAAGTTTTAGTTACAAAAGCATAACACGTGGAAAAAAAAATAGCAATTGGAAATCACACTCACGCATACTCATATAACAACTTTTTTACCAATTCGGTTGACATCAGATTCGCTATTTTGATATACTATATCATAGTCTTGAATATTTTGTACAATACGACATGATTCAGAGCCATTGCCGTTTCTACAATCAAATTTTGAAGACACTTAGGTTGTAAAAGTGAGACGACGTGAAGGCTCTACGGCTCAATCAACATCTGATTGAGATTCTTGTTACGAACAAAAAACAGATTTTGAACAGTTTAGGGAGGAGTAACACTGTGAAAAAAACTTGGGTTTGCGCCCTGATAGTGTTCTGCTTGACTACCTACTATAGCCACGCACAGATTAAGTGGGATGCTGAGAAGTTTATGCCGTTGTCCGAGGTAAAACCGGGTATGAAAGGGAAAGGCTACACGGTATTTTCTGGAATAACGGTTGAAGAATTTGAATTTGAAGTTGTGAGTATCGAATACGACAGTTACCCCGGATGGCACGTGGTGTGGTGTAAAGGTCTTAGCGAGAACTTTAAACGTACCGGTGTCGCAGGCGGCATGAGCGGTAGTCCAATGTATCTTGAGGGTCGCCTCATGGGTGCACTTTCACTCGGACATTACAATCAGCGCGAACATGCCAATCTCTTCGGTGTCACACCGATTGAATTGATGGTTAAAGTCGCACAACGTGGCATGGAACCTAATTTGAGTTATCAAGGCATGCAACTCTTTGATCTCGGTGATGCCGCGGGCGTGCAAACCTCCGATTTAAATATGGGTGCCTCCCTGCTTCGCAACGGTGAAGTCAGACACACACCTCGCACCTTTGAGGATATGTGGTTTGAGAACCTTTCTAATGTCCCGACCCGAGCGCGGACCGCGCAGCTATCCATACCGCTCGCAATGCCACCCCTGAATCCAGAGCTGATGCGGTTCGTTAAACCGGTTTTTAACAAATTCAACTTTACACCCGTTCAAGCTGCAGGTGGCGGCGGACGTATCAAAGAATCACCCGTTGAAGAAGGGCAGATTATCGGAACCGAATTCGTCCGTGGCGATGTCTCATTTTTTGGTTACGGCACTATCACGCATGTGGACGGAAAGGAATTACTCGCTTATGGACACGGAGCATCGTCGGAAGGCAACGTCAACCTACCCCTTTCAGGCGGGCATGTCCACTTTATTTTACCGAGTACCTTCCGATCTTCTAAAGTCGCCGCACCGACACAACCGATCGGCACCTTAGTGCAAGACCGCGAAACTTCTATCGCGGGTATCATCGGCAAACATCCGAGTTATATTCCGGTCAACGTCAATATACAGACAACCGACGGGAAACTGCACCCAAAGTATTATGAAGTGATAAGGGACCGTGGTATATCGGGTCTCTATACTGCAATTGGCACCTCCTACCTCTTGGACGCGTTGGAATTCTATTTCCACGACCATACGGTCAACTTGGGTGCGACGATCACCTTGAAAGACCACCCGGACCTGAAAAATCGTGAACTGACCTACAAGAATATTTATTCTTCGAGCGGGTCGCCTTCGTCTGGTGTCATGCAAACCCTAATGCTCCCAATGATGCTGTTAGATAGCAACACGTACACAAAGGTTCACGTCGAAAAAGTTGATCTCGATATCAAGGTAGAAGATAAACGCCGGACAGCAGGCATCCAGAGTCTGCGCGTCGATAAGCTGCGCTATCGTCCGGGTGAGACGGTTGCAGTCGAAATAACTTTGCAGCCCTACCTTGAGATGCCTATTGTCCTGACAGGAACAATCACAATTCCAAAAGATACGCCTGACGGACTCGTTATGCTACTCGCCTCTAACGGAAATTTTTATGAGTCGTGGCAGCGTTCGCGTGCACCTTATAATTTCCGATATCGAAACATCAACCAATTGGTTGAACTGTTGAAACGCGAAGAAAACAATTCCAATATCATTTTGGAACTCTCAGTACCGCAACCGGGACTTACCGTTCAAGGCGAAGAATTCTCGAATCTACCGCCTTCAGTTATGTCTGTGATGAATACTGCTAAACAGGTCGTCGGCAACAGTGGTTACACTTCCGGGACAGCCTTGCACGTTGATAAGGTGTCCACGGACTATGTGATTTCTGGCAGTGGCATCATCCGATTTGTTGTTGACAGGAACGCCGAATAGTATTATGTCTACGAACGTTTTCAACTTGTAGGTACGTTTTGGAATTGCACCTACGGACACACCTTTAAATTTGGCGACTTGTCCGATTATGATCAAGATTCGCTTATACAACCCTATAGGAGGGTATTTTCAATGCGCCGTGTCATCTCCTTTTGGAGTATCGTTCTAACTATTTTTATTTTCGCCGGAGTCGCATCCGCTGTAAAAACTTCGTTGTGGGAACAGCAGAACCACTCGGATTTCGAGTCTGGTAAGCCTAAAAACCTCTCGCTCACAAGCACTGGGGACGTGATGCTGTCCCTGAAAATTGATGATTTTACAAAATTAAAGGAGACCCAAGTCTGGGCAATCGTTGAAGATTCCGAAGGCAATCTCTATGCGGGTACTGGCAACGAAGGGAAAATATACAAGATTAGTGCGGGGGGCGACTCCGCTGAACTTTATTATAATTCACCTGAAGTCACTATCTATAGCCTCGCCATCGGACCCGATGGCGCGCTTTATGCCGGTACAGGTCCCGACGGCTTGATTTACAAAATCACTGATGCAACGACACCACCGACGACTCTCCTCAATGAAGGTGACAAGTATGTCTGGGCGTTACACTTTGACGATGCCGGTAATCTCTATGCCGCAACCGGTACCGATGGAAAAATTTACAAAATCACACCCGACGGTGAATCTGATGTGCTATTTGATGCCGAAGAACAGAATATCATGACACTTCTTGCCCACGAAAACGGGTTCTACGCCGGAAGTGGTGACAACGGCATTATTTACCATATTATGGACGATGGGACTGCAAAGGTTATTTATCAAGCAACACAAAAAGAAATTCGTGTTCTTGAAATGGACAGCAAAGGGAATCTCTACGCCGTAGCCGTTACGTCTCAACCCGCTGAACCTTCAAGAAATCGTCGCGGCGGTGGTAGCAGCGCAGGACCGCCTACCCCCACTGGACCGCCACCCCCAGGCGGTGGACCGCCGCAAGAGAATAAGTCTAATCTCTACAAAATCCGTCCAGACGGTACCGCCGTGTCGGTTTGGAATTCACCAGAACCGCTTATCTTGGCGATCGTCTTGGAAAGCGACTCCCAAATCCTTGTCGGAACAGGAAATGAAGGAAAAATCTATCGCGTTAATCCGATGACGGGCGACTACACTGAGATCGGTAAATGCTCAGCAGACCAAATCGTCGCGATCCATCAAAGAGAGGTTGACGGAAAACCGACGACCCTCTTGGCAACCGGTAACCCGGGCAAACTCTTTACTGTTACAACTGACTACGTGAAAGAGGGAACGCTTGAGTCAGAGGTTCACAACGCACAGAGCCTCTCCCGTTGGGGGAAACTCTCTTGGGAAGGTGCTATGGAGGAAGGTAGCACGATTACCTTCTCAACCCGGACCGGTAATACCAAAAAGCCGGATGACACATGGAGCGATTGGTCGGATGAACTCGCAACCGCGGAAGGGTCACAAGTCCCGAATGGAGACGCGCAGTACATCCAGTGGCGCGCGAAGTTCACAACGTCCGACACGGCAAAAACACCCGTCTTGAAGAAAGCCACCCTCGCTTCCGTACAGACGAATGTTGAACCACGATTCACCGGTATCACAATAGATGACGGCAGCGGCAGCGGCAATCAACAACAGGGACGGCGATCCGGTGGCAACTTACCGCCTCCCGGTTCAAGAGGCAGCAGCAGCGGTGGATCCGGCAATAGTGACGGGCCCTCCAAAACTTGGAAGGTCACTTGGAATGTTGAGGACGCAAATGAGGATACGCTCCAGTATACGCTCTACTACAAAGCAGCCACCGAAGACGGCTGGCGACTCCTGAAAAAAGAACTCACCAAAGCCGAATACGAGTGGGATATTACGACCGTCGCAGATGGGCGCTATAAGGTGAAAGTTGTTGCGACAGACAAACTGAGTAATCCTGTCGGTTGGGCGAAATCTGCTGAGAAGGTGAGTAAACCGTTCGATGTCGATAATACCCAACCCGCTATCGGCGAAATTCAGGTCGCTAAGAACGGCAACGGCACTTACAAAATTACCTGTGACGTTACGGATATGGGCACACCGATCGAGAAAGCCGTCTATAAGATCGACAGCGATCAGGAGTGGAAGGCGATCTTCCCCGATGACGGTATCTTCGATTCCAAAAGTGAGCAGCTCCTATTGGAAACCGGTGAACTTCCAGAAGGCGCACACGCAATTACGATTCAGGTGACGGATAGAGCGAAAAATACGGCTGTCGGCCGTGCTGGCTTCTAAACAACCTCTACAATTTAACGATACACCTTACAAAAGGCGGGGTTACAAACCTCGCCTTATTAATTGCGTACTGTTAACTGACAACTGAGAACCCGAAAAACTGGAGAACGAATTTCGATGTACCCGACGATTGTCGATTTTGGTCTGGTGAGTGTCCATAGCTTCGGGCTGATGATGGCGACAGCATTTATTGCGTCTGGATTTGTCATACAACATGAGTTGAAACGGCGCGGATTCGTACCGGATGTTGCAGGAATGTTAATTGGTGCTGCGGCTGTCGGCGGCTTCATCGGTGCGAAGATATATGCGGTACTTTTAGACGGTCAGATTACATTTGCGGAACTCTTCTCAACCAGCGGATGGGTCTGGTATGGCGGTTTTATCGGCGGCTGTCTCGGTGTGCTCTTAGTCATTGTCCGTTCACCGAATCCGACACTCGCAACGATTGATATTGTCGCTCCGGTGGTACTCCTCGGATACGGGATCGGTCGGATCGGTTGTCTCTTAGCCGGCGATGGTGATTACGGTCCACCGTCGGACCTACCGTGGGCAATGGCGTTCCCGAACGGCACTGTCCCGACAGACGTTCCTGTGCATCCAACCCCGATCTATGAGACGCTGATGTCGTTCACATTTTTCGGTCTCCTCTGGTCGCAGCGGCTGAAGTGGGAATCGTTTCAAGGGTTATTGTTCGGTATGAGTCCGATTTTATTAGGTGTTGAGCGTTTTATAGCGGAGTTCTGGCGTATCACACCGCGGGTATTGGGTTAGATGACAGCAGCGCAAATTTTTAGTATTGTAGCCTTTGTTATCGGTATTGTTATCGTCCTCTGGGCACGTTCACGTCCGCCGGTCATGCCAGAAGTCGCGCCAGTTGTTGAATACCGAACGGTAGCGGATATGTAACCACACCTAATCCTCCCTATCTGTTTGTAACAGTTTCAACAGAACTATAGATAATATCCAGCAGCGAATCTAATTCAGCAATGGATATTCCTAACGGTGGCATCAGGACAATCGTATTGACAAGGGGTCGGAGCATCGCCCCACGGCTGAGTGCCTCCTTGCAAACCCGGATACCTACCTTTTCTTCAAACGGATAGGGTGTGTCCGTCTCTCGGTCTTTCATGAGTTCTACACCGGCAGCAAGTCCGCACATTCGGACATCCCCAACGTGCGTCAGCGTATAGAAATCTTGAAGTCGATTTCTGAAGTGTTCAATTTTCGGTTGAAGTTCGGATAGGAGATTCTCACGCTCGAAAATGGCGATATTCTCTAACGCCACAGCGCATGCCAAAGGGTTACCTGTGAAGGTGTGACCGTGGAAGAAGGTTTTGAGGTCTTTGTAGTCGCCGAGGAAGGCGTTATAGATGTCGTCTGTGGTAAGTGTCGCAGCGAGCGGGAGGTAACCCGCGGCGAGACCTTTTGCCGTGCATAAGATGTCAGGTCTAACGTTTTCATGCTCACATGCCCACATCTTACCGGTGCGTCCGAGTCCGGTCATCACCTCATCAACAATGAAGAGCACTTCCCACCGTTTTGCCAATACGGCGAGCTCCTTCAAAAACCCTTTCGGCGCAATCAGCATGCCGCCAGCACCCTGAATAAGCGGTTCTAAGATAATACCAGCGATCCGACCCGCGTTTTCCGAGAGCGCAGCTTCCACGGCATTAAGCCAACGGGTTTTCAAGGCAGCACCTGACGCGTCTCTATCACGGTCAGGACGATAGATTTCAGGGGCAGACACACGGACACCTCTGAAAAGGAGGGAATCAAAGGTGTTGTGGAAACTGCTTATACCACCGACACTCATCGCACCTACCGTATCCCCGTGGTAGGCATTATCGAAATGGATAAACAGTTCCCGTTGCGATTCTCCGTTGTGCTGCCAGTACTGATACGCCATCTTCAAGGCAATTTCGACAGCGGTTGAACCGTTATCGGAGTAAAATACCTTATTGAGTCCGACAGGCGTAATTTCTACCAGTTTTTGTGCCAGTTGAATCGCGGGGATATTGCTGTATCCGAGCAGTGTCGTATGCGCGACTTTACCCAGCTGCGTTTTGAGTGCTGCATTTATTTTGGGGTGATTGTGTCCGTGGACATTCGTCCACATAGATGCCATTCCGTCAATATATCGATTCCCAGAAATATCTATAAGGTAGCACCCCTCACCACGTTCGATGACGACAACATCCTCTGTCATCCAATCTTGCATCTGCGTGAACGGATGCCAGAGATAACGCTTGTCATAAGCGACAAGCGTCTCTTTATCCAACATAGTGCTTACCCATTATGTTTTCCGGACAATGCCTGCGACTCTCTACCAGACCTTCGCGTGCCAGCACTGTTGAACCTATCCTTTGAGTTTCGCGTAGTGGACAGGTGGTTCTAAACCGAGGTCAGCGTAAGTCCCTGCTTTCGGAACGATAATTTCGAGTACCCTGTTCCGATAGTGCGTATGGAAATCCACCGGTTGCGCTTGAATAGGAAAAATACTTGTAAAACCGTTTGGGAAGGAACTGGCACGTCCAACGACATTCTCAAACCGCGGGTCTTCCATCTGCCCTGTTTTCGGATTCACAGGAAGTTGCGTCTGGACCGTCACAGTCGTTTCTGATACCGGTGTATCTTCTATCGAATATGGAGAACTTAAATGAACTTCGTAGTCATAGTCTGGCAATCTGTCAGGCAGACCGTACGTCTCTTTCATCGAGGAATGCGGTACCCATCTTGGGAACTCAATTTCGATGCGATAGTAGTCCGCCATTTCTGAAACCTGATTAATCATCCCGTACCGTCGGTATCGCTCCCTTATATCATCGGTGTAAATCGCGCCATCCACAGCGACCGCTCCGGGTGCTGTTGTCCGTTGTGATGGCGACTCGGTAACCAACGCGGACCGGGCACCGATGAGAAGTGGTGTCGCAACGAGCGACATCAGCCAGCCGTAGAACGACGCGCCGTAACGCGGTTGCGCTTCTGTTGAACCAAACTCATCTTTAAAACGGTAAATCCCTTCGGTGACGGCAATGACGATCCCAAGGAAGATCATCAAGTTCCCTCGACTTGAGAAAAGGTCGGCTTCTTGACCGCGGAACCCGATAAAGAAAAGGATCAGCGGATAGAGGGTCAGGTTAACGAGGCTGTTAATACCTGTAGACACAGCAGAACTAAAGACACGCGCGTTTCCTGCCATCTCCTCAAGCTGCGTTTTAAACTTTGCTGAGAACGCACCGAGAATAGGTTGACCGAGCATCGCTAATATATTGAACGGGGCGCGGAGCCTTGTATCTGGCACTTCCGGCAGTTGCACAAATTCTTCAGGGATCCCTTGTGTTTTACCTTGTTTCGGTTTGCCCGACTCATCAACATCGCCATCCGAAGTTTCCGGTTTAACGAAAGTCTCAAAAAATTTACTATTTATCTCAATATACGATTCCCACTCACTTGGAACGTCACTTTCCATAAAGATCGCGGTCACCGGACACACAGGTTCACACGCGGCACAATCAATACACACGTCTGGATCAATGTAGAGTTGCTTCTCGCCTTCGCTGGTGTGTATACAATCTACAGGACAGACATCAACGCATGCAGTGTCCATGACATCCACACACGGTTCACAAATTATGTAAGCCATTTTTCCCTCCTTTTTGTTGACATCTAACTATTTAAGTATACCACAATTAGACGCTAATAGCAAGGAAATATTCTCGTCTGTTAGCGCGATTTAATTCGCATAAAGTTCGCTTGTAGAAACGGTTTACCCTTCTGCTTTTTCACTATTTGACAAATCAACGAACAAAGCCTATAATATTCTATAAGCATAACGTCGCTACACGACTGAAGAGGGTTTTGAAGTTTTCAAGGTTTCCGCGTGGAATCCGGTTCGGTTGCAAACCGAACCTACCGGACCTGGGTTTGCGACGGTTGTTGCTTCTTAAATTGACACTTATGGTTCGGTTTCATGAAAATTTTAAAATTAATTCGGAAGAAAATTAGATGTTTAAAGCACCAGAAGATTTTATCGTTGAAGAACTACCGCTCTATGAACCCTCTCGGACAGGCACACATACCTATTTCGCGATTCGGAAACGGAACCTCAGCACTATGGAGGCTATCAACCGAATCGCACGGGAACTTCAGGTACATACACGGAATATCGGTTACGCAGGCTTGAAGGATAAGAACGCCGTCACGACACAGGTATTATCTGTCGAAGGCGTAACGCCGGAACGGGTGTTGAGACTTGAACAACCGGGTATTGAGGTTTTATGGGCAGAACGGCACGCACACAAATTGCGCGTCGGTCATCTTCGCGGTAACCGATTTGAACTCACTTTACGCGATATACCGCACGATACACTGACGCAAATCAAGAGGGCGACAGATCGGTTGGTAACCGAAGGTGTCCCGAACCGGTTTGGCGTGCAACGGTTTGGAAATAAAAACGATTCGCACCTCATCGGGAAGGCACTGGTGAAAGCGGATTGGGAAACGTTGAAATGCTATATATCTGCAAACGACGACGTTCTACAGCAAAAATTCGATCGGAAACCTGCCGAAACGGTGGTCAAGGCGATACCACATCGGTTACGGCGGTTGTACCTGTCGGCATATCAAGCGCACCTCTTTAACCGCGTTCTTGAAAAGCGGATGCCACATTTCGGCAAACTTCTTGACGGAGATATTGCAGTGAAACATAGCAACGGCGCACCTTTTCTTGTCGAAAACGCGACCATCGAACAACCGCGCGCTGACGCATTTGAGATTAGCCCATCAGGTCCCATCTTCGGCTACAAAATGCGAATGCCAAGTGGCGATGTACGTGAGTCGGAAATATCGGTTCTCAGAGATGACGGTATTCGTTTTGAAAAGTTTCGGAAGGTCGCTGGCATTCGATTACCAGGAACCCGTAGACCGCTACGGATGCCGATCCAACTGCATGATGTAGCGACTATCGGTACAAATATAGGGATACGTCTGAGTTTCACGCTCCCTGCGGGCGGCTATGCAACAGTCGTCTTAGAAGAACTCTTGGCGGACCTGCCGACACCCAAATGATTTTAATCGCCTTGTATCATCGTCTTAGTTCTCCGATACCTATAAAACGTCCATCCACCAGAGACAAGCAGAACGACTAACAGCACAATCAGAGCGATGTTAAGAATATAGCGATTCCGATTGAGTTGCCATAACTTTTGACCTGCCAATTTGGCGGCGGGTGTCCCTTTCTCCGCTTTCGTTTTCACCTCTTGCCAATATTTTCTCGCCAGGTCCAATTGATTGAGTTGTTCGGCGAGTTTCGCAGTAACGACGAGATAATTGACATCCTGAACGTCTTGTTTTTCTAACGCATCCGCAAAGGAACTCAGGAGCAGAACCGTCAGATCTGTGGACATCTGTGGAAAATCTGTCGTCTCCTCAACCCCGTTCTGAAAAGCCGTGACCGCACCTTGATGGTTGTCGCGCGCAAATTCGATTTCGGAGACTTCAAACCAACTTTTCTTAACAAGTTCGAGCGATTGTGATATATCGCTATAGCCGTCGAACGTGAAAGTTGCCGAACCGTAATTCAGGCTCCCGTGTTTCGCGTAGAGTGTGTAAGTTTCACCAAGCACCAATAAGCCGGAGTCTTCCCACTCATCAAAACGGAAAATTCCATCTGATGCAACGGTACGGTGATGTGTCGTGCCATCAATCCAAACGATAGTATCGGCAGGCGACGCGCCCGCCACGCCTTTAACAGTGCCGTGGATAGCGATGGGTTTAAGCACCCAGCCGATGTGGACAGACTCGCCAAGCACTAACGCCAATTCAGCAGGTTTCGCCGGTGGTGTGATGTACCCTGCTTTTTTTACTGATACTTTAGTGGTACCTTGCTGTAGATTCTCTGTAATGAGTTTCGGTGTATCCCCAACTTCTACATCGTTGATAGAGACCTGCGCGCCTTCGGGAAGTGTTGTCACCTTAAGCGCAGGACTCAATTTGAGCAGTGCAGCTTCAACATTTCCGGTCGGTGCGAGGATCCCCTCCAGAAACTCCGGTGCTTCCCGCAGCAGATCGTAAACTTCAGAGATACTCAACCTCCGATTATCATCCAAATCCGTTGTATCCACAGCGAGCGCATCGTTAAGTTTTTTCAACAATGTTGTACGCTCCGCCTTCGCTACCGATTGAATCACATTCAGCGCAGCAGTACCGAGTATCTCCCGGTTCCCGAAGTAAGCACTTAAATTTGTATCTTCCGTGTAGCCGTCAACGATGACAACCGTGTGTTCTATGCCAGTCTCCCTGAGCCAGCCGTTGAATGTTGAATCTTCGATTACGTCTATGTCGGCTTGCGGCAACAGATGCATTGCAGCAGTCCCTCTCGGTTTCGTAACCAATCCGTGATACAAGAAGATCAGTGTGTCTTGAGCATCCGCTTGGCTTCCGATGTCTTGGAGTTGTGCGTGGATTTCCGCACCTGTTGCGTTCTCGCCTTCCACGCGGTAAATTTGGGCACTCGGCACTTTTCCTCGCGTTGTTAGGAGCTCAGTAAGTGAATTAAGCGCATTGCGTGCCTGTGAATCCAATGTTGCGTCAACAAGCATCCAGTATGTGCCCGAATCCACCGAGAACGCTGACGTTGATACGAAAACAATAACGAGAATAAAAATAAAAGTCAATTTGAAAATTTGATTTCCTTTTGGCATGATTCTACCCGTGAATTGTGGCTTCAAAATTCTTTGACGACTACGGTTGTGTAAACGTCTGTTGCTGCTTATCAAGAACGATGGTTTTTTGACAACCAAATACCGATTGATTTCTATAATAGTTTAGCAGAAATCCGTAACAATTGCAATTAAAAGAACCTCTTGGCAGGTCAAAATGTCTAAACTTTTATAGAGGTGTTGCGTCAAAGTATATAGGTAGGTTCTTTTGGTATTGCATTTAAAATTCAAATAACTTTTAATAGAGCGTGTAAAAGGCATTCTCACGTTTAGGAGTTTTTAGAAGTCAGTGCTAACAGCCAGAGAGAATTAGAGGCTGCATTGACGCGCTAATCTATAAAATAATACGGTCATAGTGAAATTTACAACGACTGTTAGACAATTTTGAACTACCACAACGTATCCGCTTAGAAAGCGTATCTATAAGCATCGGAATGGACAAGGAGCCGTTAATGATTCACGGGAAAATTAAGCTTACTGTTTTATCGAAACTCACAACTTTTTTAAGGGCGCGGCGTGCAAATTTCCAAAACGCGCTTCTACCAGTTATTATCATCCTTCAATTTGCTGTGGTTCTCAGCGTCGGTGCGCAAGAACCTGCTAACGAAGTTGACTTATCCCAACCGTTGACGCTTGAACAGTGTATCCAGATAGGTTTGGAAAAATCGACAAGTATGCGGAACGCGCGCTTGAATCTCGCGATTCAAGAACTCCGAGTGAAAAATGCACGTTCTGGGTATTTCCCACAAATTTTCTCAACCGGTAATTACGATTTTTCTGACCGCCTCGACTTCGGTTTTGAACCTGAAAACTACAATTTAGGACTCCGTGGGATTTATACACTTTGGGATAACGGGCAACGAGAAGGCAGCTTTGCGCAAGCAAAAGAGAACTTAACCGCTACTGTTAGCCGTAATGAAAGGACAAAACAAGACATCATCCTTGACATTACGGTGGCTTATTACGATGTTCTTAAAAGGCAGGAACTCGTCAAAGTCAGCGAACAGATCTTTGAAAGATCCCAAGAAAACACACAACGCACAAAGGATTTCGTGGAAGCAGGCACACTGATCCCTGCAGATGTCGCTACCGCCGAAGTCCGAGAAGCAAACGATGAATTATCACTCATTAACAATGTCAACTCACTGCAAATCGCGCAAGCGACGCTACCACGCCTCCTCGGATTGGATCCTGGTCAGTTGCTTACGGTCTCTGTTGATGAATCCTATCAACTATACCAAGACCGAGGGACTATCGAACGGATAGAGATGCCGATTGAAGAAGCAATTCAGATCGCTCTTAACAGCCGTCCTGAGTTTGAAGAGCGGCAAGCGCAACTCAGATCACAAGAGTGGAGTCTGACCTTGGCGCGGTTACAGCGCTGGCCCCGTTTAAACGCAGATGTTGACTACAACGTTAACCTTGATGACTATCTCCGCGAGCGGGAGAATTTCTCTGATTTCCGGTCTTGGAGTGCTGGTGTGTCTCTGAATTTCACGCTCTTTGACGCGGGGGTCCTCGGAAATCGTGTTAAAGAGATAAAGATGCAGTTAGAACAGTCGCGTGAAAATGTCAGTGACTTAGAACGCAGCGTCGCCCTTTCTGTGCGGCAAGCCTATCTGACACTCGAACGGAGTGAGATCGCCGTTGACATCTCCAAAAAACAGGTACACAATGCTCAACTCAGTTTGGAGGTCATTCAGGGACGTTTTGATGTCGGAAAGGCTATCCTACTCGAATTGCTCGACGCGCAAACGAGTTACGCACAAGCATTGACAAATGAGGTCAACGCATTCTACGACTACAAAATTGCACAAATCCGTCTACAAGACGCAATGGGAGTGCTACAATAGCCATGAAAAATCGTAAAAAATGGCTCATCATAGGGGTAGTTGCCGTCGTTGTCATTGCGCTCGGGGCAATCGGCGCTACCCGTATGAATTTTAGTTTCGGCGGGAAAAAGGAAGAAGCAGAAGTGAAGCAGGAAGTCGTCCGACGTGGCGAATTCCTTGTTCGCGTGCGTGAGTCGGGCACTTTACGCTCCTTTATAGAGGTAGATGTCCGCTCAAACGTGGAAGGCGAGATCGTTGAAATCCTCGTTGATGAGGCGCAAAAGGTTGAGATGGGCCAACCGCTTCTCCGCATTGATGAAAAACAAATTCTGGAGCAAAAGAAGCAAGCGGAGGCGAACCTTAACGCGCGAAAGGCAGAACTTGAGCGCGCACAACTGCGGATTACGATTACTGAGAAACAGCAGGAGAGTAGCCTTGCCCAAGCTCACAATTCTGTTTTAAAGGCGCAAGCAACTCTGGATTCGTTCGTCGCAAATACGCAGCAACGGATTACAGAGGCTGAAACGTTGGTCGCAACCACAAAGAACTCCCTCGATCAAGATAATATCGCGTTGAAGCAGGCAGAAATCGCATTGGGACAAGCAAACCTAACCCTTGAACGCGCAGAGTCATCTGTGGAATCCGCGAAAATCTCGTATGAGACGACAGCGTCCGAGCATGAGCGAAACAAAGAACTTTATGATAAGCAGCTCATTTCAAAACAGGCGTTGGAGGACTCTCAGAGACAACTTGTTGTCGCGAAGTCACAGTACGATACGGCTCTTAAAGAGGCAGAATCACAAAAGGAAACTATAAAATCCCAAGAGGAGAACCTTAACGCTCGGAAGAAAGCCATAGAGAACCGACAAGCGACGCTTGCACTAAATGAAAAGAATGTTGGGGCACTCAAAGATTCTCTAAAAGCACAGCAGAAGCAATACGAAGCGGAACTCGAAGATTCACAAACCCGACTTCAACAGATACAAGAGACGACGGAAGAAGAAAAGGAGTTGACGATACATTCAAAGGTGAGCGCAGAGGCGAGCCTCCTCCAAGCGCAAAGTCAACTCGACTCTCAGCAAGAACGCTACGAATGGACAACCGTCACTGCACCGATGGCAGGAACGATTACGCGCCTTATTGTGGAAGAAGGGGAAATTATCACCTCAGGACGTTCCGCATTTTCACGGGGTGAAGCGATCATGCGTATCGCTGATCTCGACCAGATGATTGTCAGAACACAGATCAATCAGGTAGAGATCGGAAAGATAACTGTCGATCAACGCGCCGAAATCACCGTTGATAGCTATCCAGGTCGCGTTTTTCCCGGACGCGTGAGCGAGATTTCACCGAGCGCAACGCAGCGCGGTCCCGGAAATCAGAGCTCTGTCATTACCTTTGAGGTAGATGTAGAGGTCATCGGTTCACCCCCTGAATTGCTACCCGGAATGTCCGCAGATGTTGATATTATTGTATTTGAAGAATCGGACATCCTGCAGCTACCGATCCCATCTGTCCTAAGCCCAGAGATTTTCACGATTAAAGCCAATATTAATTCAGAAGGGCTAACACAATTTCAGGAAGGTCAAGAACTTAAAATTAGGAACCTTGTTGGGAAGAATTTTAACGGACGCGTCGGTAAAATTTACCCAGAAAAGACACGCGGGAACCTCGAAATCCTGCTTGAAGGTGACCAGAAAGGTTTACGCACCGGTCCGATAGAGATTAGTATTGTTATTTCCGAACAAAACATACTTCCTGATATAGAGGCAGAAGTTAGTAGTGAGCGACAGTACTTTGTTATGTTAGATACCGGTGAACCGAAGAAAAACAGAGAACAAAAGGGCGTTAAAACGCATATTACAATCGGGCAGCGCAATAACACACACTTCCAAATCACGGGCGGTTTGAAAGAAGGCGATCGCGTTTTTGTGCCATCTATGCAAGAATTAACGAAAGGACAAACGGGGACGGATGGAGATGACAAGTAATAGATATGATAATGCTTGTTTCTCGTTCTGTTTTTATAGTCGCCAGAGTAAAAATAAGGAGAAAATGCCGTGTTAATAGATGTAAGAGATTTGACGAAGGTCTATGAGATGGGCGATGTGCAAGTCCATGCCTTGCGGGGTGTGAGCTTCACCATAACAGAAGGTGAATTCCTCGCGATTATGGGACCGTCCGGTTCCGGTAAATCGACCATGATGGATATTCTCGGATGTCTCGCGACACCAACGTCGGGTGAATACTACCTCGAAGGTGAAGAGGTCGGCAAACTTTCCGACAATCGGCTTGCAGATATTCGCAATAAGAAGATCGGTTTTGTATTTCAATCGTTTAACCTTCTACCGCGAACGAGTGCGCTGAATAACGTTGAACTACCGCTTATTTACGCCGGTATGGGCAGAAAAGAACGCAAACGACGCGCATTTGAAGCGTTGGAAGCAGTCGGCTTGGCAGACCGTGTTGACCACAAATCGACAGAGTTGTCTGGTGGACAAATTCAGCGCGTCGCTATCGCGCGTGCCTTGGTCAATAATCCATCAATGATCTTCGCCGACGAACCGACAGGAAACTTAGATACACGCTCTGGCGACGAAATTATGGCGATCTTTGACCGCTTGAACGAAGAAGGGAACACGATCATTATGGTGACACACGAGCCTGAAGTCGCTGAGCACGCGAAACGCGTCCTTCACATCCGAGACGGTTTAATCGAACGAGATATTAAACAGAATGGACACGAAGAAAATGGCGGCAATTAGATGAGAAAAGCTTTCCTTTTTTTCTTTGCCATTTTCTGCCTTACTGTCTGCTCTGTGCACGCCCAGATTAAGTGGGACGCGGCAAAATTTATGCCGCTCTCCGAGGTAAAACCGGGGATGAAAGGTAAAGGTTATACCGTATTCTCTGGAACAACCGTTGAGGAATTCGATTTTGAGGTTGTCAGCGTCTACTATGATCGTTTCCCAGGTCTACATATCGTGTGGGCAAAAGGGGTAAGCGACAATTTTAAGAAGACAGGTTCTGCGGGTGGAATGAGTGGAAGTCCGATGTATATTAACGGCAGACTCATCGGCGCCCTCTCAAGAAGTTATCGAAACCAGCGTGAACATGCAAACCTTTTCGGCATAACACCGATTGAATTTATGGTGAAAGTTACCGAATTCGGTATGGAACCAAATCTCAGTTATCAAGGGACGCAGCTGTTTGATTTCAACTCAGCAATTGTGGCAGAGGGCGTTAATCCCACCGTTTCTCTCTTTCCAAGGCACAATTCCACATACACACGACAACCTCTCGATGACTTTCAGGTAGATGATCTATCAGAAGAGTTACCGCTACCGGTTGCTATGTCTGGTGTTAATTCTGATGTGATGCGGTTCTATAAACCGCTTTTTGACAAATTCAATCTGATACCTCTTGAGTCACCAGGGGGTGGAAGTCCCGTTAAAAAATCGCCTATTGAGCGGGGACAGATAATCGGTGTTCCATATGCTCGGGGTGATTATACCGCTTTTCGCTCTGGAACTATTACCTATATTGAAGGAAACCAACTCATTGCTTATGGACACTCAAGAGATGGAGAAGGAAATATCAACCTCCCGATCTCTGGTGGGTATGCTCACTTTATCATACCGAGCATTTCAAGATCATTGAGGGTATCTTCTGCAACACAACTCATTGGGACCCTGGTGCAAGATCGACAAGCAGCTATTGCGGGCATCATTGGTAAGCATCCATCTTACATCCCAGTGACGCTTAATATGGAAACCGTTGATGGAAGATTGCATCACAAGTCTTATGAGGTCGTTCGCCATCGCAGTTTTTCACCCGTCTATATTGAGAATGGAGCGGAGTCACTCGTTCAGGCGTTAGACTTTTCCTCAGCCGACCATACGTTGACGATTGATGCCACGATCACCTTAAAAGCACAACCAGAACTCGTTTCTCGCGAACTCGTCTACAAAAATGTTTATACTTCTGGTGGATCGACCGGAGGCGGCATTACGAGAGTCCTTCGGGATCCGCTTTTACAGTTAAGCCATAATCCCTATACACAGGTGGAGTTTGAGAAGATAGCACTTAACCTGAAATTAGAGGATAAACGGAGAAGCGCATGGATTGAAAGGCTTCAGGTTGATAAACTACGCTATCGCCCAGGCGAAACAGTTGACATAATGATTACACTGCGCCCCTACCTCGAACATCTAAAAACCGAAAATATCACGATTAAAATCCCAGACGATGCGCCCGATGGGCTTATCACTTTATCCGCAATGAGTGTGACAACAGACGCACAACGACAACGTTCACGGGCACCACTTAACTTTCGTCCAAAAAATATCAATCAACTCGTTAATCTTTTACAGCAGCATGAGACCCATACAGATATTATCTTACAACTCTTGTTAACAGAACCCGGATTGACAATCCAAGGTGAGGAATTCTCTGGTCTGCCGACCTCTGTAATGTCTGTAATGAATTCCGCAAAACAGGTCGGTGAAAGTGGCTACACATTCGGGACCGCTTTGCATCGCGACACGCACGCAACAAATTATGTCATCTACGGTATCCGTTCACTTGAACTTGTTGTAGACAGAAATGCCGAATAATTAGACTTTTCAGGCTTTTTCCACACCTAAATCCTCAAAAAATAGGCACAGCCCAATACCACCATGCACCACGTCAAAATCACAACACCGTCCCGGTTACACTTTTCTTTACTTGATCTGAATGGTGCATTAGGGCGGATTGATGGCGGATTCGGTCTTACAATTACGGATCCGAATTTTCAAATCATCGCTGAAAAATCGACATATATTGATGTCTCGACTTCTGGCTACCGTGAACGTGCCATTACAGTTCTTCAGCGACTCCAACAGACCTACCCGTTCCCCGGAATCAAATTAACATTTGAATCTGAAATCCCAACGCATAGCGGCTTCGGGTCTGGTACACAACTTGCACTCGGTATCGCACAAGCTGTCAATCTGTTATATGAATTCGGGTTAAACGCGCAACAACTCGCGCAGGCTGTCGGACGCGGTGGCACCTCAGGTATTGGAGTTGCGGCGTTCGATACGGGCGGGTTTATCGTGGATGGCGGACACCGATTCCCAGAACAGAAAGCGTCATTCCTACCCTCCTCTGCTGTCGGCGATATTTTGCCGCCTCCGATTTTATTCCGCTATCCGTTTCCTGAATTACCGCTGCTCATCGTCATGCCGAATTGTTCGAGAATATACGGCGATAAGGAGATAGAACTTTTTCGCACACTGTGTCCACAACCGGAATGGGTCGCCCAGAAACTTTCACATATCCTGTTGCTACAGATACTCCCTGCCTTAGTCGAAGGCGATATGTCCAACCTCGGCAAAGCATTGAACAACATTCAGACGTTTGGATGGAAGCGAGTAGAGATTGACGCACAAGGCGCGGAACTTCAATCGACTCTCAATTTTCTACGAGACAGTCGGGCTTTCGGTGCGGGTGTTAGTAGTTGGGGACCTGCGATTTGCGTGATAGCTGAAGATGTTGATAGGCTTAAGCAGGAGGCCGATGCCTTCCTAAAAACGCTTCCCAACGGAGGCACCAGTTTTATTACATACGCGAATAACTTTGGCGCAAGTGTCGTGTCAGGTTAAAACAAAAACGGGCGGGTGATGGCACCCGCCCGTTTTTTATTTATGATCGTTAACCTTTACTTGGCGCGTAATAGGGGTTCGTTCCTGAAGCGTGATCCGTCGTATCAATCACGTGTTTGATTTCAGGAAAAACTTCCTGAATCATCGCTTCAATGCCGTGTTTAAGAGTGACATTCGCCATGCCACACCCTTGGCACCCGCCGCCCATGTGAATGTAGATAGAATCGTCCTCAACGTTCAACAGTTCTATCTGTCCACCGTGTGCAGCGACTGCTGGGTTAATCCGTTCATCAATAAGTTCCTGAATCTTCTGCGCCATCGGGTTATCCCACGCCGGCGTGTTCGGGTTCTCAATATTAAAACCGCTTGCATTCAGGTCATCGACATAATCAATAACTGCGCCTTTGAGGTCCGGTGCACTTTCGGCATCAACAAGGACATTAAATTTCTCACATTCAACAACGATGTCATCCGCTTGTGTTTCGGTCGCTAAACCGAGACTGTATTGGAATGCAGTAGCCGTCTTGCCTTGGATACTAATACGGAGCCCTTCAACTTCAACTTCCTCGGCTTCAATCACGGCGTGAATTTTCTCTTCTGCAGCTTCTGTGACTGTCAGCAAAGGGTCTTCGTTGCCGGTGAGTTTCTTCAAGAAATTCTTCATAGTTGCCTTCCGTGCGTGAGATTTATGCGGCAGTTTTACCTGCCCAGGACTGATCTGACTGAAATTCTCCCATTTCGTCGTACAACACGCGGAGCCGCTTGATTGCCTCTATCTCGAGTTGGCGGACGCGTTCGCGGGTGACTTTCAGAGCGACACCGATCTCACGGAGTGTCTTGCGTTCACCGTCTTCGAGACCGAAGCGCATCTTCAGCACCTTCTGTTCTCGTTCCGGTAACCTTTTAAGAAATTGGGCGATCAGGTCCTCGTTAATCATTTCTGCGATAGGACTTTCTTCGCCGTTTGTTGTGGGGTCCTCAATTAAATCACCTAACGTCGCGGCGGAGCGTTCATCACTGAGTTGTAAATCCATGGAAATGGCATCGGCGTTGAACGTCAAAATTTCTTCCACCTGCGTTACGGATAGGTCTAAAGCCTCGGCTATCTCTTCGCGACGCGGTTCACGTTGCAGCTCCTGACATAATGCTGCGTAGACAGCATCAAACTTGTTCATCTTCGCAACTACATAGGAAGGGAGTCTAATCGAGCGGGAGAAATTGTCAAGCGTGCGCATAATCGCTTGTTTAATCCACCAAATCGCATAAGTACTGAATTTAAAGCCCTTCGTATAATCAAATTTACTCGCTGCTTTAATGAGTCCGATATTTCCTTCTTGGATCAGATCTTCGAGTGGGACGTTGTGCCCTTGATATTTCACTGCAATTGAGATAACGAGTCGTAAATTCGCTTGTACAAGTTGATCCCTTGCCAGTTCTGCATCCGCTGTATAACCGTCTTCTGTCTTACCAGCTTCAATTCGCTTTGCTAATGCAACTTCTTCCTCACGGGTGAGCAGGCGATGACCTGCCACACTCCGGAGCCAACTCGTTAGTGCACTCTGATCACTCCCGCTGTAACTCTCTGGCGGTTCTGTTTCCTCTGAATATGCTGCATCCATATAAGAATCAACACTATCGATATTTGTCGTTTCACCGAGAAATTCGGCTTCCATCGTTCTCCTCTCCTTTTACGGAATTTAATAAAAAATCATACAAACTTTAATGATACATCATGTTAAAACGATTTGTCAAGCAAAATGTTTAAAAAAAAATGAAAAATCGTAGAAAAACCCATATAATAAGACATTTTAACACAATTCTTCAAACAATAGCAAGAAAAATCCGAACTATGTCGCATGTCCAATCAGTAAAACCGCTGCCGGTAACGAAGTCGCCTCCGTTTTTTCAAACGCTGCGCCGATACATCGGATGTCATTGTCTGTCTCTAACATCTCATAAGGTAGATTCCACGCTTTGAGCGTCGGCTCCAGAAAACTCGCGACCGAATCCACCCATTGTCCGTCTGCATCTCGATTGTGGTATCCGCGGTATCCAATAAAAACGACCACCGGGACCCGCATGTTGACAACCGTGCCTCGAAACGCATCACCAGATTCCAGAAAACCTGTGTTTTGAATGATAATCACAGGGTTTTTACCACCGACATACAAACCAGAAGCAACGGCGAACGCCTCACCTTCACGGGTTACTGTAATAACTTCAATTTCTGGTTCCGCCCGTAAAAGTTCATAAATCCGCGCGCTACCGTTATCTGGCACGCCTATGGCGTGCGTGATCTGATGCCTTTTTAATTCATTTACAATCTTTTCTGCTGATGCCAATGTGTGCTCCTACTTCTTGAAAATTTAATGCACAATGAATTACTTGACCAGGAACCGAACCGCTTCAGGGAGTAACTATCAGTTTTCAGTTAATAGCCTGTGAACTGAAAACTATTCTACTGTCTCCCTTCAACCAATGCATCGACAACTGTAGGATCGGCAAGCGTTGACGTATCACCGAGGTCAGAGATGTCGCCTTCCGCGATTTTGCGGAGGATACGCCGCATGATCTTCCCGGATCTCGTCTTCGGCAACGCTGACGTAAACTGAACCTTATCAGGTGTCGCAATCGGCCCGATGTGTTGTCGAACCGCCTGCTTGATACCGGTTTCTACTTCATCAGATGCGGATTCACCTGTCATGAGCGTAACATAAGCATAAATGCCTTGTCCCTTAATATCGTGCGGATAGCCGACGACCGCTGCCTCCGCGACCGCTTCATGCTGCCCGATCGCGCCTTCTACCTCTGCTGTACCTAACCGGTGTCCTGAAACATTTAGGACATCGTCCACGCGTCCGGTAATCCAGTAGTAGCCATCTTCATCGCGCAGGACCCCGTCGCCCGTCATATAGTAACCAGGGAACCGCCGAAAATAGGTGTCTAAAAACCGTTCATGATCCCCATAAACCGTTCGCATGATGCCAGGCCACGCCGTTTTGATACAGAGATACCCTGTCGCCGGATTCCCTTCAACCTCGTTCCCCGCTTCATCAAGTATCACCGGCTCAACCCCGAAGAAGGGGAACGTTGCCGAACCTGGTTTCAGTATCGTTACAGCAGGCAGCGGTGTCATCAGAATGCCACCTGTCTCCGTCTGCCACCACGTATCCACAATCGGACACCGTTTCTCGCCGACGATGTCGTAATACCACAGCCATTCCGGTTCTTTAATCGGTTCACCGACTGTACCGAGCAACCTGAGTGTCGATCTATCATACTTTTCGACCCATCTGTTGCCTTCCTTCATCAAAGCACGCAGTGCTGTCGGAGCGGTGTAAAAGATGTTAATACCGTGTTTCTCAACGACTTGCCAAAAACGTCCGAAGTCCGGGTAGTTCGGTACCCCTTCAAACATAACACTAATAGAACGGTTAGCAAGCGGACCGTAAATTATATAAGAGTGTCCCGTAATCCAGCCGATGTCAGCGGTACACCAATAGACATCACCTTCGTGATAGTCAAAAACCTGTTGGTGTGTGTAAGAGGTATAGACGAGGTAACCGCCAGTGGTATGTAAAACGCCTTTCGGTTTGCCTGTTGAGCCGGAAGTGTACAAAATAAACAGCGGATCTTCGGCATCCATAACCTCTGGTTCACATTCCGCGTCAGCATCTGCCATCGCTTCGTGCCACCAGATATCGCGCGAAGTGTCAAAATCGACTTCATCTCCTGTACGCTTCACGACCACAACTTTTTCAATAGACGGGCATTCTGCCACAGCAGCATCCGCATTTGCTTTCATCGGTATATCGCTACGGGGACCCCGCATTGCGGTATCCTGTGTTATGAGCATCTTACACGCGGAATCATTAATCCGATCTCGGAGGGATTCCGCTGAAAACGCACCGAAGACGATGGAGTGGATAGCACCAATCCTTGCACACGCCAACATCGCAATCGCCAGTTCCGGCACCATCTGTAGATAGATACAGACGCGGTCGCCTTTCTCAATGCCTTGCGATTTTAGAACATTGGCAAACTTTTTGACCTCAGCGAGGAGTTGGCTGTAACTGAACGTCTTATCTTCGGATGGATCGTTTCCTTCCCAAATAATAGCGGTTGCATCACCGTGTCCTGCCTCCACATGTCGATCGAGGCAATTATAGCAAGCGTTGAGTGTGCCGCCTTCAAACCATTTAATATCGCCGTTAACAAAGTCGTAATTGCGAACCGTATCCCATTTCTGATACCATGTCAACCGTTCCGCAATCGTTGCCCAAAACGCTTCGGAGTCTTGAATCGATTCGGCGTATTGCGTCTGATACGCCTCAAAACTGTTGACGTGTGCGTTATCAATCGGATAAGCAGTCTCTACCGGTGGAAATACATTATTAGCCATCTTATACTTTCATCTCCTCTACAAATCAATTTCCAGTTCTCAAAATGTCTCTACGAGTTGTATAGAATATATTCTATAGGAAAACCGTGAGTATGTCAACTGCAATTAGAAGATTTTTTTGAGAACGTAAGTTTAATGACACTGCGCAATTCCGAAATTGCAAATACACCTTGCGTTTTTAATAAAAAATGGAGTATAATCACCAATTAACGAACTGTTTATTTTTCATTGTATAGTGGGCACAGAACGATTGTCAATAGGAGAGGAGACACACCAGTGAGGCAAATGGGAAACTGGAACGAGTACTTTATTGAATACCTTGTCACCGACCGCGAAGCAGCGATTGATTATCTGCAGTTGACCTTAGAAGAATACCTTACTGATGACGATCTGCCCTTCTTTCTAAAGTGCCTCCGGACTTTTATAGCATCACAAGGTGGAGTTGTTGAAATTTGCAAACGAACCGGTATTGATACCGAAACGCTTTTAAATATGTTCGCTAATGAGGATGTTACACAATTATTAGATACGTTCACCTCTCTGTTAAACGTGCTTAAACATCGTCAGGTAATTGAAGATACACACGCTCAGCATCTGTCCTCTGCGAAACAGATTCCAACCAGTCAATAGCAGTTTGTTCGTCTTATTCAAAGGTGTTCAAACCGCACACGTTCTCGCGGATAATGATACCGGTTCAGGAGGCGTTCGACATACAATTGACGGATAAGTTATTCAGGCTTTAGCTGGATTGCCTTCCCGCGAATAGAGCAGTAGGTGATGGGTGTTTTTTTCCTCTATTTTTTTACGTAAACTCTGAATTTCAGATGTGTGGAATAGGTCAAGGTGGGTAATTACTGTCTTTGAGGACAGTTTGAATGATGTCGGGTTGTGTCATAGTTTTCCGTCTATTGAAACTTGTTTGCCTCGTTCCCTTATTTTTTTAACACTAAAATCCAATCCGTATGGATTCGCTCTTTTCTGGGCATCTTAACATAGTGATTGATAATCTCCGATCCGAAGTAGGTTTCAATTTTAAACCCAATCTCCTCGGCAATCGGCATCAAGTATTTCCAATTTTCAAATAGCTGTCCTCGTATACGATTATTACCGACAATAATAATATATCTACCACCCTCACGCAGCACTTTGTAAACTTCAGTTATGTTTTTTCGCATATCGTCAAGATATTTAAAGGCGATGTAGGCACGCCTTGGATCAATTTCAAAAATGTTCGCCATAACCTTATCAGCCTCTGGTACCCCTATCTCGTGACGGAGTTTGTAATGGACAGCTGAGACGCTTTCGGTGCCGACATTCTGCTTTTTCAAAGGCGTAAGTGAGTCTTGTGCGAAACCTAACCAGTACATTTCCAATTGATGGGTTCTCGGATAGTCAACGGCATTGACGTAAGGCGGCGAGGTTACCGCCAGATCAAAGTAATTTGCCTTATACTTGATGTTCCTTGCGTCCATATCCTCCGGAAAATCGGTGGTTATTCCTTTTGGATAGTTTTGAGAGAATGCTACCATTTTGGGAACTTTGACGTGGAGTGCCTTCACAAATCGGTTCAGGGCATCAGAAGGGCGAACTAATTTGTTTAACTTCTTCCGAATCACTGTACGCGTACAATTGTCGTCGGCGTTGGAAACAGCACGGATGATAGAGGAGAGGCAAACCTTAAAGAAATTTTTAACAGCATCCTTGGTGCCAAGGGACTCAATCTGCTTTTTTAGATAGGTTAATTCCAATAGGATTTCTTTGTTGAACCAATTATCTCTATAAGGGAAATCGGGTAAGTCAGAATCTTCTATAAGTGAAGGGCGGTAATGGAGAATCGCCTCTAAAAGCACTTTTTGCGCGGACTTGAGCTCTGTTTCCATCAAGGGCGTTACTTTTACTGTTGAAATGAAACGCGAAAACGGGTCCACATCAATTCCGACAGAGTTTCGCCTTGAGAGAAGTGCCTCAACATTTGTGGTGCCGCTCCCCGCAAACGGATCAAGGACCTGGTCGTTTTCTTGAGAGTAGCGTTTGATAAGCCAACGCGGTAACTCTGGGAAAAATTTGGCAGGGTACTTGTGCAAACCGTGCGTGAGGAAACTTTGGTCGTGACTGATGAATAGAAACCTATCGCCGTCCCTTGCTGGTAAGTCAACAGGAATATCGCCATCTACCCGAACGATGCTTTCACCAAAATCATTTAGAACCTTTGTAATGTTATCCATGTTTTTTCTCCAGAACTTTTATCTGATAAATGCGTTTACACTTTACGAATTATAGCACAATCGTTGAGCGTCTGCAATAGATTTTTTAAGGAACGGAGTGCCGAAAAGCGACAGCCACCACATCCATCGTCATCGCGACGAGCCAATGGATTGCTGCGCCATAGATAAATGAACGCGTTTCAAACGCTAACACACCGAGCAATACACCCGCAATGATTGAACCGAGTGCCTCCGGCAGAGGTTTGGTATAATGCAGGATAGCAAACGGAATCGTCTGAATTAAAATAGTATAATTCCCGAACTTCCGTTCCAATCCGAAAAGCATAAACCCGCGAAAAAAGAATTCCCACGAAAACATATAAACGCCGTACGCGAGTTGATAGAGTAGAAACGCCTGCCAACTACTTGTAACTGCCTTGCTGAGCGGATATTTTTCTACAAAAGGCGGATACAGGATCACAGCAAGGACAACCACAGGTATCATCAGAACCCACGCCACCGCTGTCACGGACCATCCCAGTTTCTGGTTTCCGAGTTGAACCCCGTAATTTTTTAGACGTTCCGCTGTCCCAAATTTTGCGACGAGCGCGGGCAGAAGGAACAATGTAAACGCCGTGATTAAAAACCAGTAAAAATAGGGATGACTCTCAGGTAGGGGAAGGTTGTCAAAGTATTCTGTGAAGTGCCGCCTGAAGAAACTCCGACGGCTATAATATCGGTGCAGCGTTAACAACAACGCTGAGGCAAGCAAAATAACAGTCGCTTGTCGCTCCCAACCCCGTAGATACTTTTCTTTTAATGCTTGAATCTTGATGATCATCTTGACTTCCTAACGGTTTTACGGTATTATAACCCAAGTTGCTACTAATAGGTATTGGTGTTTTGGCAATGGGATACGAGGAACGGATTTAGTCTATTCCCAGACTAAATCCGGTATTTCTGTGGATTTCCAAAGTGTTTTCAAATCCTTTCCTCACTCCGTAGGAGTGGTATATCTATAGAAACGGCGTATTGAAGCGATAGCACTCCGTAGGAGTGCTATGTCTATAAATAAGTGGCAACTTGCGTTATTATACCGTGAGTAGAGAAAATTTGCAATTGATGAACAGCGGAATCAGGGCCATTTAGTTTTCGGTTTTTTCGTCCAATTTTGGCACTCCAGGACCGGTAGGTGCGGTTTGGAACCGCACCCGGACTGAAAAAGAAAATTCAAAAATTCAGACAATCCGACAATTTATGTAAAACTAAATCACCCTGCAGCGGAATGCAGCGGAATTCAATTGTCCATTTCTGGTGTTGCCCTTTTCGCAGGCGTTAACACTTAATATATGTTATGTTTTAAAACAATTCGCAGAAATTTTCGCTAGATTTCGCTAGATTTCGCAGCAGATCCTGGAAAAAAGATGTCCAATCCAATAATTTCTTAAGCGAAATGTGCTTGTGTTCCGTAAGGAAATGTGGAGGTATAAGATGGCGTATCGAATATATCTTACTGTTTTTATGTGTCTTGTCTTTGTGGTTTTAGCATTTGGAGAGACTGAAAGCCCGCTTGATAAAGCCGAAACTTTAATGGCGGACGGAAAATTTTACGAAGCACTCTTCGCTCTGGAACCACTGCTAACGACAGATGAGAAAAGTGTTGACCAAGAAGAAGCACTCTGGCTCGCAAATGCGCTTTGCAGAACGTGGGTTCACAGTAGCGATTTTGACGAAAGGTGGCAAGAAGAGAAGCAGGCAAACAACAAACCTGAACTTAAGTATTCTAACGGGTTTATGCAGTGGGATAAAGTTACGCAATAAGTAGTTTTGGACAGAGAAAAAGTGCTTTGAACCCACGTGTCACGTGCGTTTTTGCTTGACATGGGTTATATGAATGTGGTAAAATGATTGTAGTGAAATGGGGCGGTTGCCGCCGCCCCAACTCTTACAACTCAGAGTTGCTTTTTCTGATTTGAATTGACATTTTTATTCTATCAGAAGTTATCAGAAATGTGCAACTCTTTTACCACAGGAGTTCGTCATGAATCTGATAGACGTTATACAACGTTTCCCCGACCAAGAGGCTTGTATCGCTTTTCTTGAACATGTCCGTTGGCGAGGTAATCCGAAATGCCCGCATTGTGAAAGCCGAAAACTGACGCGTCGCGAACATGAAACTGAAACTGGACGTATCGGACGCTGGAATTGTCAAGATTGTAAGGCTACTTTTCGTGTGCTACACGGCACATTGTTTCATGGCACAAAAATACCGCTCCAAAAGTGGTTTCTTGCTATATCATTGATTGCCAATGCCAAGAAAAGCATATCGAGTTATCAACTCCAGCGAGATTTATCGCTGAATCAAAAGACCGCATGGTTTATGCAAGTCCGTATCCGTGCTGAAATGGCTACCAAACAAGGGAGTATCCTTTTGAAAGGCATTATAGAAGCCGACGAAGTTTATATCGGTGGCAGCCCTCGCCATGCCAATAAGAAGGAAGACCGCGAACCCGCACCGCGTGGACGTGGCACAAGCAAAACTGCCGTTATCGGTGCTGTAGAACGAGGCGGGCAAGTCGTTGCTGAAGTCGCAAAAGGTCTTACCGGACGCGATATTTTTCAGTTTATCCGTAGAGTCGTCAATACCAAAGAATCCGAACTTATGACAGACGAATACCACGCCTATAACGCTCTTGGTAAAGAAATGAAGCACCATGTTATCAATCATCAGGAGCAGTATGTAGACGGTGATACACACACAAATACCATTGAAGGCTTTTGGTCTTTGCTCAAACGGGCATGGTATGGCACGCATCACCACTACACTACAGGCTATACACCTCTCTATGTTGCTGAAGGCTGCTACAAGTATAACAACCGACACCGTGAGACTATATTTTCGAAGTTTCTACGTGATAGCATGCAGGTGAGTGAATAGCACTCTAAAATGTTGTCAATCTTTTATGTCCGAAACTACTTATTGCGTAAAGTTATTACCTTGAACCAGTGGGGCGCGAGGATTGTATACGAACACTTTAATGCCAGAGCAGAGTATGCATACGGTTTCCTTGAACGGCTTGTTACACTATATCCAGACAGTAGTTGGCGGCCGGCTGCCGAATACTATCTTATTGAATATGGATACAATGAGCGTGAACCCGTCGAAAAATCTCTCAATACCTACTACGCCTACATCAAGAAATACGCGAAGAGCGGTCTGACAGAAATCTATATGGCTTATCTCCATATTGCGCATGTCAACGATAATCTCTGGCAAGCGTTAAAATCACCAGAGAGTAACTATAACCACTGGTTCACGAGCGGGAACCCAGAAACAGATAAAGCGGATGCAGCAAAGCACAAAGCAGATGCATTGAAGTATTACGCGAAGTTCATTGTAAGTGTCAGTGGATATAGTTATCACGGCGGGTTTTCAAATCAGTATCGGGCGGCTGTCAAAAGATTTGAAGACCTCAAACAGGACAAAGAATGGAACAATTGGTATATCATTCTGGATTAGCAGAATTGTAACGCGAAAGCAGCAGCTCCAACATGCTAAAACCTGAACAGATCAACCGCATCTTAATCATCAGACTCGCACCGCTCGGCGAAACAGTTTTGACAACACCTGTCATCCGTGCCTTGCGTGAACATTTTCGAGACGCATATATCGCCTACATGGTAGCACCGACACGAGCAGATTTGGTATCCGCAAATCCGCATCTGAATGAAGTGCTGACCTATCAGGCTTCCGTGCCGAAACTTATCTACCAAATCGCGCGGCAAAAATTTCAGATGGCGGTTATATTACAGCCGACATTCCGCTTGGTGCTTCACACATTTCTCTCTCGAATCCCGCTTCGCGTCGGATTTGAAACGAATACTGGAGGGAAGAGGTTGCTGAGTGTCGCAGTCCCAAATAACACCGCACAACACGAGACGCAACGCTATCTTGATGTTGTTCGGGCATTAGATGTTGAAATCACAGACGATGAACCGGAGGTATTTGTCGATAGTAAAGGTAAAGCGTGGGCAGACAATTTCCTTAAAACTCAGAAGATTGCTGATGGCAAACCTGTTATCGGCATCAATCCCGGAGCTGCTACCGCTTATCGGCGTTGGGATGCAGCGAATTTTGCTGTCCTCAGCGACCTGCTTCACGAAGCATACCGCGCACACATTGTCATCACAACCGGACCGCGGGAGGGGAAATTAGCAGCTCAAGTGGCAGCGCAGATGTCGCATTCGCCTGTTATCGTTAATCACGCAACGCCGATGCAACTCGCAGCACTTCTACAACGGTGTAACCTCTATATCAGTAACGACACGGGACCGATGCACCTCAGCACCGCCGTAAAAACACCGACGATCGCCTTGTTCGGCGCGTCAAACCTTATTCAGTGGGCACCGCCGTGGGAAAAACATGCCGTTATCGCTCGCAAGGATTGTCCGTTGATGAAAACGTTATCGTCTAAAGAGTGGGACGCACACCCAGATCGCGCTCGCGAGAACCTTGAAACGATTACCCCAGATATAGTTATGGCAACAGTGGAGAAACGCATACCATGAACGCTGAACACAATCAGACAAACGGATTAGATGCCCAGCGCATACATAAATGTCTAACCACTATCCGTTCCAGAATGTATCGGCAAGCACTCTTACAGACAATCACAGCGGCGTTGTTTTGTGGGCTTGTCCTGCTTGGTGCGCTATTTATCCTGAATCGAGTCGTTCTCCTACCAATCCAAATGTCGCTCATTAGTCCAATTGTCATACTCATAGCAATAGCAATAGGCATCTACCACAATCTCAAACAGCGCAAGGATTTGTCGTTTGTCGCCCGTTTCGTTGACGAAAAAATGGAACTCAAGGAGCGTCTCAGCACGGCAGCCGAGTTGATGCAGATGAGACCGCAAAACGAATTCGCGCAACGTCAGATCCAAGATGCAGCGGAGACTGCATCCACTTTAGACATCACAGAAACAAGTCCGTATCGTGTGCCAAAACTCCTAAAACTGTTTCCAATTCCACTTTTATTCATTGGACTCTCTTTCGCCATCCCGCTTTTCTATGAAGTCCCGCAGCCGCTCACCCTGCAACAACAGGAAATATTAGATAGAACGATTCACGAACTTAATGAAAGACAGGTAAAAAATTCAGACCTGCAGCAGCACATCAGCGACACCGCAAAGAAATTGAAAACCGCAACCGATTTTGATACAGCACAGAAACATCTCAGCGACCTAAAGAAAGCGGTACGCAAACAGCAATCCGAGCAAGCCTCTGCTATCGCCGAAGCCACAGAAGCAAGTCAAAATTTTCGCGGCATGAATGCCGACCAACTCGCTGCAGAACTTGAGCGTCTCACAGAACAGATTGAGATACCACCAGAACTCCAATCCGAACTTAAGGAACTCTTTGCACGTTTGGCTGAAGATCTACCGAAGGGGGCACTCAGCAATGCGTTGAATCAGGTTCAAGGCAAGGCTGTCACACCAGAAACATTGCAGGACATCATCGCTGCGCTTGAGAAGGTGGATACATCAGATGATCTGGCGCAATTGGAAGCGCAACTCACAGCGAGCCAGAAGGAATTAGCATTGGCAGCAATTGAAACTGAAACATCCAGTGGCGGTATTGCCAATAACGATGGCGCGCCCGGGCAAGATGCTGGTACGACTGAGGTACAAGGCACAACGGAAAGCATATCCGATTCCAATCCACAGACTGAATCCGAGACAACTGAAGCAGACGCAATAGAAAACCGTACAGATAGCGAAAACGCGATGTCTCCACTCGTTGGTGAAGAAACGCCGATTTTACAAGTTAATGGAGAACAGTTGACGCTTACAACAACTGATTCTGGCGATGTCCAAGGTTTCTCCGATGTCTTTACCGGACAGGTGCGTGACGGAATCCCTGTTTATCTACCTTTCAGCGATGCCGTCCTCAGCGCGTCGCGTGCTTACGCCGAGGCTATAGACAATAAACGCATCCCGGTCCGGTATCAAACACAGATTACAGCCTACTTGGAGGCAATTTTAAGAAAAAATGAAAAAAAGCATTATTAAAATAGCGATTGCTGTAGGCATTGTTGTCGTCGTTTATTTCGTATTGAAATCCTATGGCGTGACAGACAACATCCGGCTGGAAAATGTTCCGAAGATCAAAACGTGGGTGGCAAGTTTTGGCGCAGTCGCGCCGCTGGTCTATATCGGACTCTACCTTGTGTCCACCGTCTTCTTTCTACCCGGCACCCCTGTAACCGTGTTAGCAGGTTTCGTGTTCGGTCCGCTGTGGGGTGTCTTATACGCTTCCATCGCTTCTATTATTTCGGTCTCTACTGCCTTTCTCATTGCCCGATATGTGGCTCGTGACCTCGTTGAAAACTGGGTCAAAGGGAACGCACAATTCCAAAGAATAGATGAACAGGTAGAAGAACAGGGATGGCGGATCGTGATGCTTACGCGCTTAGTCCCCATTTTTCCGTTTAACCTCCAAAATTATGCTTATGGACTCACCAGCGTTCGGTTTTCGACCTATGTTCTTGTGTCTGCTATCTTTATGTTACCCGGGACGGCGGTGTTTGTTCAACTCGGTGGGGCATTTGTCAGTGGCGAGGGTAATATATGGAAAACGCTTATATACCTCGGAGTCGCTGGCATACTTCTGTTGTTGCTATCGTTGCTCCCGAAGTTCCTACAGAAGGACAAAACCAAATTATAATTCATAGAAGACGATGGGACTGTTGAATTAATACCGCTACTGCAGCGAATGCCTCTTCACGCGTACGGATTTCACCAGCAAATTGGCGATCCTCAATCTCTTTCAACAGGTTTCCAATCCGCTTCCCTTCTTTCAATTGGAAGGTCCGAATCAGATCACGCCCTGTGATAAGCCTTCCCTGCTTGCGAACTGGCAAGATACGTTCATTGTACGTATCAACAATCTGTTCAAGGACTGCCGAATCAACGATATATGACGCAGCCGTATATAATAACACGCCCCACCAATCGAACATATACGTCCTGAGAAAGTCTATTATCCGTTTTTCCGTTAGTTCTGGAATTATTTGTCTCAGTTCTGTACTTCCTGAAATAAGATCTGCCATAAACCGCACCGTTTTTCGGCTCAACCGCAGGTGTTTGCCGATACTGCTCGGATTGTCTCCACAGAGAAAACTGAGTTTGATGAACGAACACCGATCCGCTTCCACACCTAACGCCTCTTGGAGATAGTCATTCAACTCATCCCGATATGCATCAAAAATCGTAGGAACCGGACTTTTTTCAAAGGTCTGAAGTGAACGCCAAGCACTATCTGCCGCTTTAATGGATGGCACAACTTGTCTAAGTAACCCTACTGTCTCCAATTGTCTTAGGTATGGATATGCGTTTTTAACCTTAAAAATTTTGACCAATTCATCACGGCATCTTTCCATCGCCACGTTGGACAGCAACAACCGATGCTTTACAACCGAAGCCATCGCAGTCTCGGAAATCTCAAAATCCAACTGTGCTGCGAATCTATAAATCCGTAGCAGACGCACCGGATCCTCTTGCACGACCTTTTCACTCGGAAATCGGAGTAAACCTGCCGCTAAATCCTTCATACCCCCACACGGGTCAATGACGTGAAAGGCGTTCTGCTCACAGGTCTGCTTTGCAACCGTCGTGGCATTTTCAAACGGAACCGCCATCGCGTTAATCGTGAGATCGCGTAGACGTAAGTCCTCGGTGAGCGACGCAGCTCGGAATTGTGCGAAATCCATGCTGAGCCATGATGCCCCTGAAACATCAGACTGTTTAACAACCACACGCGCAGTGGCTGGGACTTCTTCAAGCACGATGCATGTCGCTTTGATACTCACTGCAAACGCCTTCGCAAACGCAATTGCATCCGATGCTAAGGCGAAATCGATATCCGTCGTTTGGCGTCCGAGGAATAGATCCCTAACGCTGCCACCGACGAGATACAGTTCTATGCCTCGCTTTTTGGTGAAATTGCCGAGTGCTTGTACAGCCGGATGGTGAAAGAGTTCTCGAAATGTGTGGGATACTCGGTTCATTGGTTCGCCCGTGCCTTCTGACGTTGTGCTTTCCGTGAAGAAAAAAGAATTCCGTCCAGGTACAGATGCGACGCATAACCGATGAAACTTGCGACATAGAAAGGAAGACCGCTAAGGAGCGCATCCGGCAGGTCATCCCAATCTCGTAATCCATAGAAATCTGATACGAGATTAGCACCCGATACCCATTCTGCATAGTCGGTATAGATCGGGATTAAAAGGAACACACCGGGAAGCAAAATCATCGTCACCTTAGCGTGCGTCCATCCGCGGTGTTTACTCATTATCGGAAGCATCGCAAACAGTCCTAATAGCGCCGATTCCAAGTACTTCTGAAAAAAAACAATTAATACCACGTTTAGTAGAAACAGTACCCTGTAAAATATCTTTTGACTCTTGCTCTTAATATCAACATCTGGCCAGAGTCCGAACAGCACCGCGATAACAAAACAACCGATGATCTGTAGAAAATCCAACACCGGTGGGATCGTAGGATTCCACGTCTCTGGTACCGTATCATAGAAGATTGGAACAGCGATAGTAACAATAAGCGAGATGATGAAGAAGGTGCTGTAAGCCACTAACCCGCCGATCCAGTGTTCACGAAACATGCTCATAGTAGGTATTATAGCATACTTTTTGAAGAAATAAAATTTCTTTTCACTATACGAATGCCTTTGACAATTTGATCATGTACCAGAGGCAGTGTAGCAGAAACATCTTTTTAATTTGACTTATAGCACAAGATATGATACAATTATGTCATAATCTTTAGTGGATATGACTCATAGCAAAAGTTTTGGCTTGACTCCAAAAGGAAAAACGCGTATTATGCGATGAGATAATGATCAACGACCCCTAATACGCCGTTACTTGGCAATTGATAGAAGTTGTGTTAAGCAGCCATCATAAAACTAAATGGAGACACTTGTACCTCAGTGCGACTCCTCTCAACTGCACAGCACAACATAGAACCAACCGCGAGGGACCTCTATTATTGGGATAATTCGCGTTTTTTTATAATTTCATATAGGATTTTTTCATAGGTGGATATGACAACAACCGAGAAAAACGCTATTATTGAGATGTTAACACCGATACTTGATAGCGACGGTATCGAACTCGTGGATGTAGAGACGCACCGGCAGACCCTGCGACTCCTCATCTACAAACCAGACGGACTCTCGGTGAAAGATTGCCAAGCCGTGAATCATATCGTGCAACCGATTTTAGAAGTTCACGAGTTTTTCGCAGGCTATACACAGTTAGAAGTTGCCTCACCCGGCGTAGATAGACCTTTACGAACCGCCAGGGACTTCCAGCGAAATTGTGGGCGAACCGTCCGCATCGAAATCAACGTCGAATCGGAAAACCGACAAGAACACTATGTGCAAGGTGTCGTCGTAGAAGTCCAACCCGAAACGGTTGTCTTAGCACAAACCGGTGGAAAGAACATCTCTGTTGACATTTCACAGATTCGCGCGGCACATATACATCTGCAATGGTAACAAAGGAAGATTGTAAAAGAATTTGGAAAGGAGCATGCGGTCTGAATCGGTATAGGATGTCATTTGCAGACCTATATAAAACGTGAAACAGAAGACCGCGAACGTTACTTATGTTAAAGGATCTCCAGAACGCTATTCGTCAGAATACAGCACAAACAGATTTACCTGAACAGGTTTTTGTTGAGGCGATAGAAGAAGCACTCCTTGCTGCTGCGCGCCGAGTTTACGGCACCGATGCCGACGTTTCTGTTGACATTAATTTAGAAGACGGCACTATACGCTGCTACGTCCCCAAAAAAGTCGTTAATATTATGCGCGATTTCTCGACGGAAATCCCAATAGAGCACGCCAAGCAACTCCAAGAGGACGTTGAAATCGGACAGGTACTGAACGTCGAAATTGATCCCAGCGAATTTGGACGGATTCAAGCACAATTGGGGAAGCAAATCTTTTCTCAAAAAATCAAACAGGCTGAACGCGAAAAAATCTATCAGGAATTTTCTGGACGCGAGGGTGAAGTCGTCACCGGTTATGTTCAGCGATTTGACCGCGGCGATATTATCTTAGACCTCGAACAGACACAGACAGAAGCCCTTTTACCACCGAGGGAGACACCGCGCTCACACAAGTACGAACGCGGTAAACGCCTGCAATGCCTAATATTGAACGTCAATAGTGAGAGACGTGGACCTCCGATCGTCGTATCCCGAACACACCGGGATCTCGTCTCAATGTTATTTGAACAAGAGGTCCCCGAAATCTACGATGGTCAAGTCCGCATAATGGCAGTCGCACGGGATCCAGGCAATCGGGCAAAAGTCGCAGTCAGAGCCATAGAAGAAGGTATAGATGCCGTCGGGACCTGTGTCGGGGTCAAAGGGATTCGTGTACGCGCCATCGTCAGTGAACTCGATGACGAAAAAATTGATCTCGTCGAATGGAGCGAAGACCCAAACGTTTTTATCGCGAACGCTTTGGGACGTGTCGTCGTCAAAAGGGTCGAACTCGACGACGAAACTAAAAGTGCACGCGTCATTGTACCAGACAACCAACTCTCCTTAGCCATCGGACAACGTGGACAGAATGCCCGGCTCGCCGCAAAATTAACCGGATGGAAGGTCGATATAAAAGGTGAATCCGAAGATACCGTTTCGATCAATGAACTCTTCAGATCCGATGATACAGAGCAGACAGTAGACACGTTTGATGAAGACGCTCACGAAAATCAACAAGAACAACCGGCTGCAGAGGCTACCGATGCAGCAGATGTTGAAAATATAGACGAGAGTACAATAGATACAGATACTTTTGAAACCGAAACTGCAAAAGAAAACGCTGAACCGCTTGAGGCAACCAGCGATGACGATTTTGACGTTGAAGACGATTTTGATGTTGAATCTGAAAGCGGGTGAAATTGTTGAAGGATGTTATTCGGACTTGTATTGGATGTCAAGGTAAATTTCCACAACGGATATTGACTCGGTTCGTCGGTCAAAAGGACGGCACACTACAAATTGACAACGAAAAAAAGTTAAACGGGCGCGGGGCTTATGTCTGCCGCACCGAAACTTGCATCCTGAAAGCGTTTAAGTCGCCGAGACGTATCAATTCACTATTACGTACGCAGCTCACACACGCGGTTACAGAACAATTTGAAAAAAAACTTCTGCGATGGACAAAAGAATCCGATAGTACAACAAGAAAAAAGGAGGTACTCCTATGAATAGAGCCCCAAGGCAGCGGCAAAGATCCACGAAAGATAATCGTGCAGAAAATCATAGACAAGGCACGCGGGTTTATGAATTGGCAGAACAATACGACCTAACGCCCCAAGAACTTATTGCCTTCTTGAAGAACCTTGGTGTCCGTGTTAGAAACGACATGACATCACTTGACCCGGATACGGTTGCGTTGATCGAATCTGAATTAACAACCGAATCCGAAGCGGCAGTCGTATCTACAAATGAAGTATCCGCAAAAAGTGCCTCCAACGGTTTGCAGATCGAAGAAGGCGCGACCGTTGCTAACCTCGCCGCATCACTTGACTTGCAACCCTCGGCACTGATTATGCAACTCATGAAACTGAAAGTGATAGCGAATATAAACCAAAAACTTGACTATAATACGCTTGTTATGCTCGGAGAACACTTGGGCTTTGAAGCTATCAAAGCGAAAACACTTGAGGAAGAACTGTTAGTTGAAGAAGCAGATCCACCTGAATCTTTACAATCCCGTGCCCCAGTTGTTACAATTATGGGACACGTTGACCACGGTAAAACTTCCCTTTTAGACGCTATCCGTCAATCAAACGTCAGTGAATCTGAAGCCGGTAATATCACGCAACATATTGGGGCATATCACGTAACCTTGGAAAGTGGAAGTGTCGTTTTCTTGGATACACCGGGACATGCCGCTTTTACCGCTATGCGTGCACGCGGTGCACAAGCAACTGATATCGTTGTACTTATCGTTGCAGCCGACGATGGTGTGATGCCTCAAACGGTTGAGGCTATTAACCACGCGAAAGCCGCTAAAGTCCCTATCGTCGTCGCAATTAACAAAATAGATGTCCCCGGCGCACGTCCAGATTATATAAAACAACAATTATCAGAACATGAACTCATTCCTGAAGAATGGGGTGGACAAACCATTTGTGTCGAGACCTCCGCAACAGAAGGAACAGGCATCGATTTTCTCCTCGAAATGCTACTTTTGGAGGCAGCACTCCTTGAACTCAAGGCAAACCCAGATAAGCCTGCACGCGGGGTCGTTATTGAAGCAGAAGTCGATAAAGGACGCGGCACCGTCGCAACTGTACTGGTACAATCTGGCACACTAACGGTCGGAGACTTTTTTGTCTCCGGTAGGTATTCCGGAAAAGTTAGAGCAATGATCGACGATTTCGGCAAACGGATGAAAAAAGCCGGTCCCTCAACACCTGTCGAAGTCCTCGGATTTACAGGTGTCCCTGAAGCAGGTGATAAATTCTACGTGATTGAATCTGAAAAGGACGCACGCGCGATTAGTGAAACACGCCTGGATCGATACCGAACCGAGAAACTGGGGACAAATAGCCACGTCAGCTTGGAAAACCTATATCAACAAATCCAAGAAGGTGAAATTAAGGAATTGAACGTCGTCCTTAAAGGCGATGTACAAGGTTCCGTACAAGCCGTTGCCTCATCCTTACTTGACTTGAGCACCGATGAAGTTAAAATTAACATCATTCACCAAGCCGTCGGCGGAATCACCGAAACTGATATTCTGCTCGCTTCTGCTTCTGATGCTATTGTTGTCGGTTTCAACGTTCACCCGACAACTGAGGCAGTACAAGCTAAGGAATTGGAGGGGATTGATGTACGCACTTACAATGTGATCTATAACCTCATCTCCTATATCCGGTCAGCTATGGAAGGTTTACTTGACCCAGAAGTTCGAGAGGTCGTTATCGGACGCGCAGAGGTTCGGGAATTGTTTAAAGTACCACGCCTCGGCTTAGTCGCCGGCAGCTATGTCAATTGGGGACGCATCTCTTACAATCAACCGCTTCGTGTGCTTCGCGACAATCGCTTGGTTCACGAGGGAAAAGTTATCTCACTTCGTCGATTCAAGGAAAATGTCAACGAAGTCCAAGCAAATTATGAATGTGGTATCGGCATCGAGGAATTTGATGACCTAAAGGTCGGCGATGTCCTTGAGTGTTACGTCCACGAAGAGATCGCACGTACACTTTCATAACCGCTTCTGTTATTTTTCGGTTTTATAGTAAAATCAAAAAATAAATCAACATTTTAGAAAATAGCAAACCTCCTCTTGCAGGCGAGGTTTGCAACCCGCTTTCTATAGATGTCTCGTTAATTGCAGGCGGGGTTTGGAACCCCGCCTTCTATAGATGTCTCGTTAATTGTAGATTTCACTATAGTATAAATTTATGCACATCGGTGTTTGTAAAATCCGACTCCGTATCCCAGACAGCCAATCGTTGAAAGCGAAACGCAGGGTCGTCAAAAGTCTTATTGCGAAACTTAAAAACCGTTTCAATATCGCTATCGCAGAGGTTGAGGCGTTAGACACCCATCAGTTTGCAGTGTTAGCCGCGGTATCCGTTTCAAACGATAGCGCACACCTCAACAAACTTATATCGCATGTCGTTAATTTTGTTGAGGCAAATGTCGATGCCGAATTAATGGATTATGAAACAGAATTCTTTTTCTAAGAAAATATAAATCGCAAGACAAAACTTGCTATTGAGGTAGCACACATGGCAGATAGTAGAAGGCAAGATCGCGTAGCAGCACTCATCCAACGGGAACTCAGCGAGATCATCCAACGCTCCGTTAAAGATCCGCGCGTCACGTTTTGTACCGTCACACAGGCAGAAGTGTCAGCAGATCTAAAATACGTTGATGTTAAAGTGAGCGTTATCGGAGACGACGTACAAAAGGAGAAAACACTCGCAGGCCTGAAAAGCGCAACAGGATTCCTACGCCGAGAAATCGGAAAACGACTCACCCTCCGCTATTCGCCAGAACTTCGATTCGCTATTGATGAATCCGCCGACTATCTATTGAGAATAGATGGACTCCTGAAGTCCGTTAATTCAGATGATGAGACTTCCGATAACCAGACAGCAGACCTTACATGAAGACGCTACAGACAACTGGGATGCCAAACTACAGCACACTCCTCTCTATATTTGACCGGTATCACAGCTTCGCACTCTCAACGCATATTAACCCTGATGGCGATGCAATCGGGTCCGAACTCGCGCTATACACCTTTCTCACGGAGATCGGAAAATCTGTTAAAGTATTTAATACCGATGCCGTCCCTAAAAACTACAAATTCCTTCCGGGTTGGGATATTATTGAAGGGGTTAATGCCGTTGATTCATATTGCCCAGAAGTCCTCGTTGTCTTAGACGCAAGCACACTTGCGCGAATCGGAAAAACCCTTTCTAAAACCTTACTGCCAATACACAAACTCGTTAACATCGACCATCACGCCACAGCAGAGGCGTTCGGCGACATAAACCTCATTATGCCTTCTGCCTCTTCCACCTCAGAAATTGTCTATAAACTTATTAAACACTCTCAAACACCCATAGGCAAAGCGTGTGCTCTCTGCCTTTATACAGGGATTATGTTTGATACCGGTTGTTTTCGCTATAGCAATACGACCCCTGAAACACATCAGATCGCAGCGGAATTGATGGAGATCGGCGAATTCGCACCAGATGAAGTCTATCGGAACGTTTATGAACAACTCCCCGTCGCTAAACTTCGAGTGTTAAGCGAAGTGCTCAGGACCTTACAAGTGACCGATAACGGAAAGATCGCTTCAGTTTACGCAACACAAGAGATGTTCCGTAAAACAGGAACAAATACTGATGCGGTAGAAGGTATTGTGAATCAAATTCAGGCAATCGCCGGTGTTGAAGTCGCGCTCTGTGTTTCTGAAATGACGGATCGAAGCACAAAAGTTAGTCTGAGAAGCAAAGGACACGTTGATGTTAGTCAACTTGCAGCTGAATTTGAAGGCGGCGGACACGCACGTGCCGCAGGCTGCAGGCTTCTCACGCATTATCTCACAGCACTCACAACACTTGTTGAAACCGCACAACGCTATATGGATCAAAATTCCTCGGAATATACGGATTCTGGAAGGATTGAGCCACGTGGAAAACGCCAGTCATAGGAGCGATCCGAAAAGTGCTCCTACAACTTGTCGGTTGAATGATATAGCCGAATTCGAGAGAAATACAGTCGTCACTTTTGGTGTGTTTGATGGGATTCATATTGGACACCAAACCGTTATTGATACACTTCTCAAGCACGCCACAGATTATAAGTTAATGAGTGTCTTGATTAGCTTCTATCCGCATCCGCTCGCATTCCTTGCACCTGAACGCTGCCCACCTCTGTTAACCCCGCTCTCCAAGCGCGTCGAACTCCTTCAGCAACTGGGAATTGACAAAATTATTATGCTCAGCTTTGACGCACAGATAGCGGCGATGTCGCCAGAATACTTTGTGGAACACGTCCTCTTAAAAAAGTGTCGCGCCAGACATATCGTTGTCGGGTACGCCTGTCAGTTCGGAAAAGATCGCGCCGGCAACGCCGAAAAACTGGTCGAGTTCGCCGAAGTCTATCCGTTTGACGTTACTGTTGTTCCCGCAACAGAGATAGAGGGCGCGCCTATCCATAGCACCCGGATACGAGAGGCACTGACGCGGGGAGATATGCAAGGCACTGCACAACTATTGGGACGTTATTATTCTCTGATCGGGAACGTCATCCCCGGCGATGGTCGTGGGCGGCAGATCGGATTCCCAACAGCCAATATAGACACACAGGGACAGGTCTGCCCACCAAATGGCGTTTACGCCATTCGAGCACAAGTGGAAGGACAACACCTCAATGGCGTGTTGAACATTGGCGTTCGTCCTACGTTTGACGGCACAACTGTTCAGATAGAATGCCACTTTTTTGATTTCGATGAAACAATCTACGGGAAATCTGTAGAAATCTTTTTGATAAAAAAAATTAGGCCTGAGCAGAAGTTCCGCAACCCTGAAGCACTTATTCAACAAATACAACGCGATATCAACACAGCAAAGCAGATTCTCACAGAAACTAACCGCCAACCTGAAAGCCTGAGTTAGGTATTCCGACTGCTTGAGATATGAGTTTAATTTGAATTTGCAACAGATTTGTGGTATTATATAGGTACGAAAAAAATAGTGATGGGAACGACTTCCCTAACGCAGCTGAATCGCCATTTCATATAATACAGGACAGGCATCGGTGCCTTGCACGCCTCTCCTTATGAGATTGATCAAGCTGCAAACGCCTAAAATTGTAAGAAGGAGGTGAACGTAATTGGCAATTGGTGCAGCAGAGAAAAAAGAATTAATCCAAAAGTACCAGATACATCAACAGGACACAGGTTCCCCAGAGGCACAAGTGGCAATTTTGACTGCGCGTATTCGACAATTAACTGAACATTTTCGGACACATCGCAAGGATCATCATTCACGCCATGGACTCTACCGCTTGGTTGGTAAACAACGTCGCTTGTTACGGTATCTATATAAGAAAGACGTTACGCGCTATTATCGTTTAATTAATGAACTCGGAATTCGTGACACCATCGGATTAAGGTAAATTAGGTTATTGTCCATATATGGTGGAACAACAGAAAATTGGAATATAGGAGTAGTATATCTAATGAAAGTTGAAATGCAACTTGGGAGCGAGAAGTTATCCATTGAAACCGGAAAAGTTGCGAAACAGGCAGACGGTGCTGTCTGGGTACAATACGGTGGAACAGTTGTCTTGGTCACAGTCGTGGCTGATGATAGTGAACACGACCTCGATTTCTTTCCATTAACAGTAGATTACCGTGAAAGGGCTTATGCCACTGGACGCATACCGACAGTGTATGGTAGACGAGAACCACGACCCGGATCCTCAGAACAACTCGTGGCGCGACTCATAGACCATTGTATCCGTCCACTTTTTCCAAAGGACTTTAAAGCTGAGGTACAAGTATTATGTAACGTCTTTTCATCGGATGGTGTCCATCCCGCGGATGTCCCCGCACTTATCGGCACCTCCGCCGCATTATCTATTTCTGATATCCCTTTCAATGGACCCGTCGCCGCTGTTACCGTCGGAAGAATTGAAGACCGATTGATCATCAACCCAACTTATGAGGAATTACACGCCTCCGATATGGAGCTATTCGTCAGCGGAAAAGCAGACGCTGTTATGTCTGTTGAGGGTGGTGGACACGAAATCCCTGAAGATGAAGTCATTGATACGATTATCACAGCACACGGACAAATACAAGAAATCATCAAACTTCAAGAGGGACTCGCAGCAGGATGTAGTAATACAAAACGTGATTATACCAGCAAAAGTGTTGAATCAGACCTCAGCACACGAGTCCGGGATCTTGCAACTTCACGGATTCGGGAATCCATCGGTATGGCTGACAAGAAATCGCGCGAGGATTACCTCGAGCAAGTCCAAGAAGATGTACTCTCCGAAATCCTTGAAGAAGGACCAGAAGACGTTGACCCGAATGCAACAAAAGACACCATCTCTATTTTAAGTGAAATCGAAAAAGAAGAGATGCGACAAGCAATTTTGACAGAAGGTAAACGTGTAGACGGACGCGGTGTAACAGATATTCGTACGATCTCTGGTGAAGTCTCTCTACTTCCCCATACCCACGGTTCCGCTCTCTTTAGCAGAGGACAGACACAAGCTCTCTGTGTTACGACGCTCGGAACATCCGGAGATGAAGATGTTCAACGTGGACTTGACGGCGAAACCAGACGTTCCTTCTTTTTACACTACAATTTCCCGCCTTTTAGCACCGGCGAAGTCAAACGGATGATGGGACCCGGCCGCCGTGAAATCGGACACGGCGCACTCGCAGAAAAAGCACTCGAACCCGTCATACCAAACAAGGAAGATTTCCACTATACCATCCGCATCGTTTCGGAAATATTGGAATCCAACGCTTCATCTTCTATGGCAACTGTCTGTGGCGCGACGCTCGCACTCTTAGATGCAGGTGTACCGATTAAAAGACCTGTCGCAGGAATAGGTGTCGGGCTTATTAAAGAAGATGAACAGGAAGCGATACTTACCGATATGCTCGGTACCGAGGATTTTCTCGGCGATATGGACTTTAAGGTAGCAGGAACAAATGAAGGTGTTACTGCTGTGCAAATGGACATCAAAATTGAAGGCGTTACGCCTGAACTGATGCGCCGTGCAATTCATCAGGCAAAAGAGGCACGCCTCGCTGTTATCGAACAGATGAACGCCGTTATCGCACAACCGCGGGCAGAACTTTCGCCCTACGCACCACGCATCCACTCCCTCCAAATCGCACAACAGAAAATTAAAGACCTCATCGGTCCTCGCGGTAAAACTGTACAGGGTATCCAAGAGGAGACAAGCACAACCATCAATATCGAAGACGATGGAACTGTGGAAATTGCCGCGACAAGCGCAGAAGATGTTAAACGCGCAGAGGAGAAGATCCGAGCAATCACGGCTATGCCTGAAATCGGTAAAGAGTACACCGGTAAAGTCGTACGAACCGCATCTTTCGGCGCATTTGTCGAGATCTTACCCGGTAAAGATGGACTCGTTCACATCTCGCAGATGGGAGATGGATACGTCCGTCGTGCTGAAGATGTCATGCAAGTCGGTGATGAAGTCACTGTCCGAATCCTCACGATTGACGAGCAAGATCGGGTTGATTTAGCACTCGTCGCTGCGAATGGTGTCCCGGTTGAAGAACTGAATATCGAATCGAGCGATGATCGTGAATACTCACCCAGAGATTCTCGCGATTCAGGTCGTTCTAATTATCGAGACAATCGAGACAACCGAGACAACCGAGACTACCGAGATCGACGCGGGAACGATTCGCGCGATCGACGTGGTGGAAACCGCTATGACCAACGCGACTCTCGTGACTACCGAGATCGACGTTCTTCACCACGCCTCCCGAAAGGACGTTCTCGATAGCAGCGTGTTGAATCTTCGCAACCCTAATTAAGAACACAAATAGGAACAAGTAGGGCAAAGGACAATTCCTTTGCCCTATTTTTATTCCCTAAGCCTATGATTTAAAAATTCAGACACTCGATCCTATAGAAACGCAATTAAAAATTTTGCATGCCAACTGTTTTTATGCTATAATATCCACAATTTGATTCATCCGATTTCTTAAAGTAATGGCATAGTAACGCTCACGAAATAAGTACATCATAATGTGGAGAGGTCAGAACGATGAGAACACGTCGCAATACAACTAAACACGCCATTGACAAAGGCGATTTACTCGATCAGAAATGGCTAACATACTTTTTAGCTATAGTTTTTATCTTACTCGTCCTTGTGTTTGTTGTTTTACTATCTCCTACTTATAAACAATTTGTTGTCGATACCGTCAAAAGTGTGTTTTACGGTAAAAAACAGAAAGCACCGCGCCCGAAGGCTTCACCCGTAAAATTCCGACAACCTGCGCTACCTAACGGGTTGACCTTTTAAACACGAGACGGGAGAATTGTCCTTCATTTAATGCAGACTGGATTACATATTTCAAAAAAAACTCGGAGAACAAAATGTCTAAAGCAGTGTTTGTATTAGGAATATCAATATGGCTGAGCATACTTTCCGGATGCGGTTATGTTTCCAAATCAGAGTACCTTGAGCATATCAGCACGATCCGTATCGCACCTATTGAAATCTTGGATGCCGATTTCTCTTACGATAATGCCTCCCAACGTCCTTACGATGAGGTTATTCATGAAAAACTGACGCAACGTTTCAATAGGAAATGGCGAGACGGCAACGATTCTGAACTTACAATACGAATACAAGACTTTGACCTACGCGAACAAGATTACGGACCCCAAGGACAAGTCGAAATGGTACGCATGACGCTACAAGTTGAGTATGAATTTTTTGACCGCGTTCGTAACAATATGATCGCTCGAGCGGACAACCACCTCCAAGTTCACGATTTCTATATCGTCTCAGGTCGAGCTGAACCACCTGAAACCCGTGAAGAGGCTGAGAGGCGTATTGTAGATGAACTGATAGATGATCTTTACAACCAACTTGCGGAGCAGTGGTAAGAGAACGTTGTCGGGAGCTTTCTCACAAATGAAATATATAACAACAACTCCTTTAGGACTTACGCACTTCCCCGGTAGGTGCGGTTTGAAACCGCACCTACCGTGTGAGATATGCTTTAGTATCTGTCTTGTCTTGAGTTTGATAGTAACTTCATGTGGTCCTGAACAAGGAGATTGGACAGCAGTTCAGCATGAAGACAGATATATTTACGGTGTCTGGCACGGTTCTACAGCGAAAAAAACAGAACTGCTAATGTTAGAAGTCGCAAAAAAAATAAAAGATACTTCGGCACCAGCAGCGACAGAAGATGTCCTAAAGACCACAGTAGCACCAGAATATCTTTTACCCGATAATGGGGAATTATTGGGTTGGATCCAGTCGCGTGCCCCTTCAACATATCAGGGAAAAACGCTTTATCGAGATCGGGCGACTTCCACAGCTGCTTCACCTGATCTTTACTACGCTTACGGCTTTCAACGACAAGCAGAGGTAGAATACCAAGCCCCTCAATTCGGTTCAAAGCCGTTGATTTTACTTGAAATCTTCGATATGGGAACGCCGGAAAACGCCTTCGGAATTTACAGCTTCTACACCTATCCACGCATGAAATTTGAATGGATCGGTGCTAAGGCGATGCTCTCAGGCGGGTACCTCCGCTTCGCAAAAGGGAAGTATTTTATTCAGATTGAAGGCTATGAATTCGCTACAGGTATCCGCGAAGGCATGATCGCACTCGCTAAAGCCGTAGCAGCAGAAATTCAAGACCCACCACCGGAACCGAGCATGCTCACGCACCTACCTAACAACAAAAAGATATATGGAAGCACGAAGTTATTCCGGTCAAATTGGGCATTACGACAAATCTACAGCACACTACCTGCTCATGTACCACAATTGACCGATGCAGCAGTCGGTATCTCCGCACACTATCAAAACAATCCCGACGCAAAGGATTTGGCAGACGCACAGATCGTTTTTATTATCCGTTTCTCAGACATCGACACAGCAGCATCTACCTACGCCTCTTACCGAAACACTGTAGATACACACATGCGCGAAGCTATTGACATCGAAACAAGTATGGATGGCACAATTCTTATCAACGAACTTTCTACTGTAGGAGGGGTTTCTAACCCCAATCCCCGGTAGGAGGGGTTTCTAACCCCGATCCCCGGTAGGAGGGGTCTCTAACCCCGAATCTTCCGAGTAGGAGGGTTTCTAACCCCGAATCTTCCCCGGTAGGAGGGGTTTCTAACCCCGAATCTTCCCCGGTAGGAGGGGTTTCTAACCCCGATACCGTGAAATAGAGGAGTTTTCTCATGCGAGGCGATTTTGAAGCCTATCTCAACGATTCATTTCGTGACGAAAACGGCAAACTCGATTTGGCGGCGTTGTTGGCATTAGAGGACGAAGCCGATATGGATGTCGCTGTTATCATGCCGAACACCCAACCGCTACCCGAAAACAGTGAACTTGCTGAGGCAATTCGCGGGAATCCACGCGCCCTCGGTTGTGCACTTGTACACCCGACAGAACCGGAACCTGTTGAGCAGGTCAAGTTGGCTGCTGAGAGTTGGGGAATGCGTGGAATCAAACTGATGCCTGCTGTTCATAACTACGATGTGGACGACCCTATCGTACGTCCCGTCGTTGAAGCCGCCCGCGACTATGGACTTATCGTCTCAATCCACTCCGGTCCTAATAATTGTCATCCGAATCGGATTGGCACTGTCGCAAGTTGGGTACCCGAAACGCCTGTTATCATGGATCACATGGGGTTCCCAGACGATTTGGACGCGGGGATATCTGTCGCAAAAGCGAACAAGAATGTCTCGCTCGGAACCACTATCCTCCGCTTTCACCGCCGTTGGGGGACAGACCCTGACACCGTCGTTCCAACTGAGGTAAAGAAAGCCGTCGATGAACTCGGACCCGAACAGATCGTCTTCGGCTCCAACTTACCGGAATACCGTCCTATTCAGGTAATTAATGCCCTTAAACGCTTGGAACTCGGAGATGATGCCGAAGCACTGATTTTCGGTGAAAATCTTGCACGGATCTATGGACTCTAATGCAAAAATGAAGAGAACGCCCCTTTATCAAATCCATAAAACCCTTAACGCCAAATTCACCGAATTCGGCGGTTGGGAGATGCCACTCCAATACAGCAGTATTGTTAAGGAGCATCTCGCTGTCCGAGCAACTGTCGGCCTGTTTGACCTGTCGCACATGGGTGAATTCGAGATTCACGGACCAGGCGCGAACGAGTTGGCGCAAAAACTCAGCACCAACGATGTCGGACGTTTAACCGATGGACGCGTGTTGTATACCCTCTTCTGTAATGAAACAGGCGGAATCATTGACGACCTCCTTATTTACCGATACACCGATAACCGTTATATGTTGGTCGTCAATGCTGCGAACATTGAAAAAGACTTGGCATGGGTAAAGACTCACAACAACACAGGTGTAGAAATAGAAAATGTAAGCGAAGATACAGCTCTCATCGCACTCCAAGGTCCAAAGGCGATAGACATTCTAAATCCTTTCGTTCCAGAATTGGATGTCTCTGAGATTTCCTTTTTCCGGTTTGTAATGGGTGAGGTTGCAGGCATCCGAACCGTAATTTCACGAACAGGATACACAGGTGAGACAGGTTTTGAATTATACGTTGATGCAAACAGTGCGGAGAATTTATGGCATGCACTCTATCCTGCCGTGATAGAGGCAGAAGGACAGCCGGTAGGACTCGGCGCACGCGACACGTTACGCCTTGAAGCGGGACTCCGACTCTACGGTGTAGATATGAACGACGACACAACCCCTTTTGAAGTTGGGCTCAGTAAGTTCGTCAAATCCAAGAATCGCAAATTTATCGGGAAAAACGCGCTCCTTAAAGAAAAAAAGAAGGGCATTGAGAAGCAGATGATAGGTTTTCAGATGCTTGACCGCGCTGTGGCGCGTACGGGTTATGCTATCTACCAAGGCGGTAAATGCATCGGCAATGTGACAAGCGGCGCGCCATCACCAAGCTTGAAATGCAATATCGGTTTCGCTATTGTAACCTCACAAACCATATCTGAAGATGATGAAATTGACATAGAAATTCGGGGTAGGAGACATCCCGCTAAAATTGTAACTGTCCCTTTTATCTAATTTCAACAATCAGACGGAATTAGAAAAACTCCGGACACAACTTGCGAACCTTCAACGTCAATAGTTCCATTAAAGGTAGTAGGCACACGCCGTGTCCCGTAACCCGTTGGAGAAATAAAATGCGCCATAATACAAGATTTTTGTTATGTTTTTTTATTGTCGGGTTATTTCTTTCATTCTCTAATATCGCGCTTTACGCGCAGGAAACTCCCGAAGAAACCGAACAGCTAACGGAAACTGACTTAGTATCCGATAAAGCAAAAGCGTCTACAGTCCGCTTAGTCGGATTTTCAAAAAGAGGACCGGATCTCGGATTAGGCGGTGGCACGGGATTCTTTATAGCACCGGACAAGATTGCAACAAATTGCCATGTTGCCGCAGGTGTATCCGGACTTGTGACTGCAAAATTAAGTCACAAAGAAACAGTCTGGTTAGTAGAAGGTATTGTAGCGTATGATATTGCGTACGACATCGCTATCCTAAAAGTAAACGGTGAAGGCACACCACTATCTTTGGGCGACAGTGATACACTTCAAATTGGCGAACCCGTTTTCCTCGTCGGATTCCCTTCTCCAGAAGGAAGCTATAAGATCACGGAAGGCATTGTACAGGATATACGCAGTAGCGATAAACGGTTTCACACAACAGCTGAAGCTTATCCGGGAAACAGTGGCAGCCCAGTGCTAAACAGTAAAGCGAAAGTCATCGGAATTCACTACGGCCATGACCCTGGCAATAGTCCTGTAAACGCAATCAAGGCGTTGCTTGCTGGTGCCACTTCAACGGAATCTTTCACGCAGTGGCGAAAGCGAAATGATATCCGCGCCTATGTCTACACCGAACAAGGCAAAGTGAAATATCATGATGGGGATGCTCAAGGGGCGATAGAAGACTTCAACCAAGCGATCGAACTAACCTCCAATGATGCTAAAATCTACAAATTTAGAGCGAAATCGAAAGTGAAACTTCAAGACTATCAAGCAGCCATAGAAGACTATAATCAGGTTATCAAATTAAACCCTGATGACGCATCCGCATACAAGGAACGGGCGGAGGCAAAACGCAAATTGCGTAATCATGACAGGACAGATGCATTTACATATAGGGCGAGTGCTGATGCAAAGCGCAAAGATGGTGACTATACAGGGGCGATAGAAGACTATAATCAAGCTATCAAGCTGAATCCTGAGGATGCCGAAGCCTACAAGAAACGCGGAAAAGCAAGGGTCGAACTCGGAGATGATGCGGGAGCAATAGAAGACTATAGTCAGGCTCTCAAGCTACACCCGCAGGATGTATTTACATATAACGATCGCGCCGATATAAAACAAAAACTCGGTGACTATAGTGGTGCGATAGAAGACTACAATCAAGCTCTCGAAAAACTTAAGGACGGCTCCTTTACCTACCAAACGTATGAAGAGCACGGTTTGGGAACAGTTACGATTACGCCTGACGATTCCTATGCTTACTATGTCTATAACAGTCGCGGTTGGGCGAAACGAGGGCAGGGGGATCACACCAGCGCAATGGAGGATTTCACACGTGCTATCGAATTTAAACCTGATGATACTTACGCGTACAAAAATCGGGCAGGCGTGAAGAGGGAACTTGGCGACTACAAGGGTGCGATAGAAGATTATACACACGCCATCAAACTTGATCCTAAAGATGCTTACTATGCATACAACAATCGCGGTTGGGCAAAACGAGAACAAGGCGATCACACCGGTGCGATGGAAGATTATACGCACGCTATCGGACTTAACCCGAATGATACTTACGGATACAAAAATCGGGCAGGGCTGAGACGTGAACTTGGCGAACACGCTGGCGCAGTTGATGACTATAATCAAGTGATTAAACTTGATCCTGATGATGCAGTCGCTTATAACCACCGCGGGATGTCGAAATCGGAACTTGGGGATCATGCTGGCGCAATCAAAGATTACGATAAAGCTATCCAACTCACCCCTAAGAGTGCCTATTTTTATAAGAACCGCGGTATAGCAAAAGCAGCTTCTGGTGATCATGCCGGAGCAATGGAAGATTTTACGCACGCCATTGAACGCAAACCGGATGATCCGAAGGCTTACCAACTTCGCGGACACTCAAAACAAGCACTGGGACAAGAGGAAGCCGCGCAAATTGATTTTCAAAAGGCAAAGGAATTAGAATCCGCACAGTAGATATTCTCTGTAGCAGAGCTCCGCCCCTTGGCGCAGACGAGGAGCACTTTATGGAAAACCAGATCATCGCTGAACTGTATGTTAACCATTGCGTCTGGCACACGGATAGGTTGTGGGTCTTTGCTCAGCGGAGCGATATGTCTATAGCGACCAATAGCAGCCAGTCTTGCACTCCAGCGGAGTGCTATGTCTAAAAATTAAAAATTGTCAAACTATAGTAAATACTATAGGTGTTAATATAGTAAATAAATGTGAAGGAAAATTAAATGATTCCAGATAATTTAAAATACAACGAAAGCCATGAATGGGCAAAGCAAGAAGGCGACATCGCCACAATTGGCATCACAGACTATGCCCAATCCGAAATTCAGGATATTGTCTACGTCGAATTGCCGGAAGTCGGCACTGAACTCACACAAAAAACCGAATTCGGCGTAATTGAGTCTGTCAAAGCCGCGTTCGACCTCTATGCACCCGTCAGCGGCGAAGTGATTGAGGTCAATGAATCGTTACTTGATGCACCGGAACAGGTTAACGAATCGCCTTACGATGACGGATGGTTTCTCAAGATTCGGATAACAGACCCAAGCGAACTTGACGCACTTCTCGATGCCGATAGTTATCAAGCACATATTGAGGCGGAGCATGCTTGAAATAAAAAACAAAACTTCCACCTTCGCAGATCGGCACATCGGACCCCGTTCTGAAGACATTGAACGGATGTTAACAACGCTCGGCTATTCTTCAATAGTGGATTTCATTGAAAACGTAGTCCCAGCCGATATTCGCTTATCGTCAGATTTCGTTTTAAATGATGGTGCGGATGGTTTAGGGCACAACTTGCAAGCGCATATTGCAAAGTCGGAATCGGAAGTGCTTGCTGCCCTGAAAGAGATCGCCTCCCAGAATCAGGTCTTCCGTTCCTTTATCGGGATGGGCTACTATAACTGCTTTGTGCCACCAGTCATCCAACGTAACATTTTGGAAGATCCGGGGTGGTACACACAATACACACCATATCAGGCTGAGATTTCTCAGGGACGCTTAGAGGCACTACTAAATTTCCAAACAATGGTTATCGACTTAACCGGCTTACCTGTCGCGAACGCTTCACTCCTTGATGAGGCAACAGCTGCTGCGGAAGCAATGGGAATGTGTTTTGCAAATGTACCGCAGAAGATCAGTCGAACCTTTTTTGTCTCAGAAACCTGTTATCCACAAACAATCGCTGTTCTACAAACACGCGCTGAACCGCTCGGCATTGAAATACAAATCGGGGACCATCGTGATGTCAGTTTTGACACACCGATCTTAGGTGCAATCGTGCAATATCCCGCCACAGATGGCACGATTCATGATTACCATCAATTCGCTGAACAGGTACATGCCGCTGGTGGATTATTTATTACCGCTACAGACTTGTTAGCACTCACGCTATTAAAGCCTCCAGCAGAATTCGGTGCAGACATTGCTATCGGTAACTCACAACGATTTGGCGTTCCGCTTGGATATGGCGGTCCCCACGCAGCTTTTCTTTCGACACATGAAGAGCTTAAACGTAGTATCCCGGGACGAATTGCTGGTGTTTCCCACGATGTAAACGGTAAAACCGCCATCCGCTTGGCACTCCAAACGCGGGAGCAGCATATACGACGTGAAAAAGCGACAAGCAATATCTGCACCGCACAGGTACTGCTCGCTGTTATGGCAGGGATGTACGCCGTCTATCATGGACCCACCGGACTCAAACGAATCGCTGAGCGTGTACACGCGCACACCTGCACACTACGAACCGAACTTGAAGCACTCGGCTATACCACCGGAGATTCTCCCTGTTTTGATACGATTTCTATTACGCTCTCCTCAGAAGAAATGACTGAGAAATTACTCGCTGCTGCACGTGCCAAGCAGATAAACCTGGGAGCCATTGATGCAACGCACATCGGCATCTCTTTGGATGAAACAGTAACATCAGACGATGTTGAAGAAATTCAGCAGATTTTCGCGGAAAACAATAGCGGAAACACAAAGCACCCTTCCAATCTTCCGTCTGTCGAGCCTTCCACTTCCATCCCTATAGAATTGCAACGTGAAAGCTCATATTTGACGCATCCGGTTTTCAATAATTATCATTCTGAAACCGAGATGCTCCGCTATATCCACAGGCTCCAAACCAAAGATCTCTCCCTTGTGAACGCGATGATACCGCTCGGTTCCTGTACTATGAAACTCAATGCTACAACGGAAATGGTTCCGGTAACATGGCGTGAGTTTGGTGAACTACATCCCTTTGTTCCACAAGAACAAGCAGAAGGCTACCGCCATCTATTTCTACAATTGGAAACATGGTTAGCCGAGATAACAGGCTATAGTGGCATCTCATTGCAGCCGAACGCAGGTTCACAAGGTGAATACGCGGGGTTGTTAGTCATCCGAAAATACCATCAGAGCCGCGGCGAGTCACATCGCGATGTTTGCCTGATTCCGACCTCTGCACACGGCACCAATCCTGCAAGTGCTGTCATGGCAGGTATGAAAGTCGTTGTCGTCGCTTGCGATTCAGACGGAAATATTGATCTTGACGATCTTCGAACCAAAGCAGACGTGCACCGCGATACACTTGCCGCCGCAATGATTACGTATCCATCAACACACGGTGTCTTTGAAGAGAAAATTCGAGAAATTTGCGATATTGTCCATCAAGCCGATGGACAGGTCTACATGGACGGTGCGAACCTGAACGCGCTTGTCGGCATTGCACAGCCAGCGGATATCGGAGCCGACGTTTGCCACCTGAATCTTCATAAAACTTTTTGTATCCCTCACGGCGGCGGTGGCCCCGGCATGGGACCCATCGGTGTCAAAGCGCATCTCACAGATTTCTTGCCGACACACCCGGTTGTCTCGGTCGGTGGTAAAGACGGTATCGGTGCCGTATCCGCAGCACCGTGGGGAAGTCCCGGAATTCTACCGATCTCTTGGGCGTATATCGCCATGATGGGAGCAGAGGGACTCACATCCGCGACAGAAGTTGCGATCCTCAATGCCAATTATATTGCAAAAAAACTCGCGCATCACTACCCTGTACTGTATACAGGCAAACACGGTTTAGTTGCTCACGAGTGTATTATTGACTTGCGTGCCTTCAAAAAGAGTGCCGACATAGACGTTACAGATGTCGCAAAACGGTTGATGGATTACGGATTTCACGCACCGACGGTGTCTTGGCCCGTACCCGGCACAATGATGATTGAACCGACAGAAAGCGAGTCGAAAGCGGAATTAGACCGGTTCTGTGATGCCCTCATCTCGATTCGTGAGGAGATCGCCGAGATTGAAACCGGCACTGCCGATCAGGAAAACAATGTCCTGAAAAACGCACCGCACACGGTGGAGATCGTCACGCAATCCGACTGGTGTCACCCCTACTCGCGCGAAAAAGCAGCGTTTCCGAAGCCGTGGGTTCGTGATACGAAGTTTTGGCCCGCCGTCGCACGTATCAACGAAGTTTACGGGGACAGAAATCTTATGTGTGCCTGTCCACCGCTCGACGAATATAAAACTGACAACTAATAACCGATAGCTATAAAAACATGAAAGCAATAATAATAGGTGCAGGAGAAGTCGGGTTTCATACTGCTAAACTTCTCACAGTTGAACATAACGATGTTGTACTCATAGACGAATCCGAAGCCGCGTGTGATCGGGTGAATGAACAGTTGGATTTGCAGACTTTACGCGGCTCTGGTGCGTCGCCGCGGCTTCTGAAAACCGCTGGCATTGAAGAAGCCGGACTCCTCATCGCCGTTACAAATAGCGATGAAATTAATATACTCGCCTGCCAAATTGCCGATAAGTACAACGTTGAAACAAAGATTGCCCGTGTCTCAAATCCCGACTATTTCTCTACAGAAAGCGGCTTGACCGCCGAGGATTTTGGTATCGACTTGCTGATTAACCCAGAGCGGCTCTGTGTTGAGGAATTTATCAAGCTTTTACAAGTTCCTGAAGCCCGCGAGATCGTCGAATTTGAGGACGGTAGGATACAACTCGTCTCTTTCCGGGTTAAGCAATCCAACCCGCTCATCGGAAAACCGCTCGCCGAATTAAATGCGAACGGGCTGCTCAACGATACCCGTTTTCCAGCGATTAGCCGACGTGGACCCTCCATAAACGGAAAATCCGCCAGTAACGGTGATAGACATATTATTATTCCAAGAGGGGACGATGTTCTACAACAGGGCGACGATGTTTTCGTTATCGGCAGCGCGATTGCCGTTGAACAGTTGTTACGAATTAGCGGCATCAGGTTCAATGAGCGACTCGATAGTGTAATCATCTTCGGCGCGAGTCCTATCGGTATTGAACTCGCTCGCGTACTTGAAGAAATGGACACCAATGTTAAACTCATCGAAGCTGACCAGACCAAAGCCGAACGCGCATCTCAAGGACTCAGACGAACCACCGTCTTACACGGTAATTATCTCAAATTTAGACTCCTTGAAGAAGCAGGGATAACTGACGCCAACGGATTCGTTTCCGTTACGGGCGATGATGAAGACGATATTATGGCGTGTATGACAGCAAAAGAACACGGCGCACAACGGGTACTCGCACTCGTCCAACAGCCGAGCTACCTGCCGTTGTTAGCACGCATCCCACGGCTTGATAGCGCAGTCAGTCGGCATCTCACGGTCGTTAGTAATATCCTGCGGCTTATCAGGCACGGAAACATAATTTCTGTCGCTTCACTCCACGGTATAGATGCCGAAGTTATTGAAATCGCCGCGGGTATCAACGCAAAAATTGTTCATAAAGAACTCTCACACTTCAAAACAAAATTCCCAGAAAACGCTTTTATCTGCGCGATTTTTCGGCGTGAAACACTCATCATCCCCACGGGACAGTCTGTTATCCAACCCGCTGATCGCGTCATTGTCTTTAGTATGCCTGAAGCGATCCCAGTTGTCGAAGACCTGTTCGCAGAACGGAGAAACTAACTGACAACTCCAAAATATGAGTCTTAAACTAATCATTTACACCCTCGGTAATTTGCTGATCTGTCTTGCGGGTACAATGCTATTTCCGTTGGGTGTAGCTATCTATTATCGGATGAACATTGGAGAGGCACACAATGATTTAGTGGCGTTCATTATCTCTGCAGCAATAACACTGATTACCGGATTAATCCTTCGCTACAGCCTGCGAGAACGACAAGAGGAGCTCGGTATCCGTGAAGGTTTTGCTGTTGTCGCTTTGGCATGGGTGATAGTCGCACTTTTCGGGGCACTTCCGTATCAGTTAGCAGGCGTATTTCACATTGATGGACGTTCAGCGTGGACAGCATTCTCTTTCTGCTATTTTGAGTCGATGGCTGGTTTTTCAACAACCGGTGCCACAGTCCTAACAGAGATTGAACACCTTTCACACGCCATGCTCTTCTGGCGAAGTTTCACGCACTGGCTCGGCGGAATGGGGATCGTCGTCCTTGCTGTCGCGATTCTTCCGATGCTCGGTATCGGCGGTATGCAGCTCTTCCGCGCCGAAGCACCCGGACCGCAGACCGATCGGCTCACTCCACGCATCGCACAAACCGCAAAACTTCTCTGGGGCGTTTATGTCCTGCTCTCTATCCTCGAAGTTATACTCCTAATGTTAGGAAAGATGCCGCTCTTTGACGCGCTCTGCCACACCTTCGGCACTATGGCGACCGGCGGTTTCTCAACAAAAAACGCAAGTATCGCACATTACGACAGCGTCTACATCGACATGGTCATCTGCGTCTTCATGTTCCTCGCAGGCACTAATTTCGCACTCCACTATCGCGCACTCCGAGGCAACGTTAAAGCCTATTTTCAAGATACAGAATTCAAGTTCTATTGCACCGTTATCGCTGTCGGCATCACCTTAATCTCGTGGAATACGATCAGATTTCAGGTCAATGGCGAAATCCCTTACGATTCAATGTGGACCTCGCTACGTTACGCAACTTTTCAGGTACTGTCTATCATCACAACCACCGGGTACGGGACTGCTGATTTCGAGCAGTGGCCCGCACTCTCCCAATTCATTTTAGTGACGCTTATGTTCTACGGCGGATGTGCCGGGTCTACCGGTGGCGGCATGAAGCAGGTTCGGTTCCTCCTCCTTATCAAACAGAGTGGTGCTGAAATTAAGCGACTCATCTTTCCACACGCGGTACTCCCCATTCGTGTTAATGATCAGGTCGTTCCCCGTGAAGTGATGACCAACATCCTCGGTTTCTTCTTCTTTTTTATCGGAATCTTTGCCATCGTAACCTGCATCATGACGACCTTAGGACTTGACCTCGTTAGTGCCGCAGGCGCGACAATCGCCACGATGGGGAACATCGGGCCCGGTCTCGGCAGCGTAGGACCGACCGACAACTACGCACATATTCATACCGCAGGAAAATTTGTCCTCTCCTTCTGTATGCTACTCGGACGCTTGGAACTTTATACCGTACTTATCCTCTTTTCACCAAATTTTTGGAAGGGATAGAAAAATTCTTATGGCAATGAAAACCGAAAAACTCCGTAGAGAATACACCGCACATAATGGAAACCTACTTGAGGAAAACGCTTCACCCGACCCGTTCAGGCAATTTGAGCAATGGTTCGCCGAGGCTGTTGATGCTAAACTGGATCTGCCGGACGCGATGACATTGGCAACAGCGACGAAAGATGGTGTCCCCTCCGCCCGGATGGTCGTCCTGAGAGGCTTTGACAAAAAAGGGTTCTGTTTCTATACCGATTATGACAGCCAAAAAGGGCAAGAGATAGCGGAGAACCCGCATGCTGCTTTAGTCTTCTATTGGCGTGAACTGGATCGACAAGTCAGGAGTACTGGCACTATTGAAAAGATGCGTACAGAAGAATCGGACGCCTATTTCGCGAGTCGTCCTGTGAGTAGTCAACTCGCTGTGTGGACAGAACGTCAAAGTCTTGTGATTCCAGGTAGAGAACATCTCACGGAAAATTTCCGACAGGCAGAACAGACATATCCATCCGACAACATTCCGCGTCCGCCGCATTGGGGCGGATACCGACTCGTGCCGAACCTGTTTGAATTCTGGCAAGGCTGCCCGAGCCGCCTCCATGACCGGCTCTGTTATACGTTACAATCCAATGGAACGTGGGAAATGACGCGCTTGTCGCCATGAAACTAATATTCCTCGTAGCACAAACTTTTAGTTTGTGCGGCTGCTTGTGTTCGCAAACTGAAAGTTTACACTACAAATACCCTCTGTTGTAGCATGGTTTCCTGTTAGGCTGTGCCTATGTATTCAAAAAAAAACGGAGATTAGATGAAGTCTATACTGATTGTAACACTGCTTTTACTCGTATCTTTTTCTGCTTCGGCCGGAACATTCCTCGAAACCTTTGATGACAGAGACTTAGGAGGATGGCAGGAACTTTGGGGAGATAAGGGCCCCGCTGTTTGGGAGGTCGTTGGTGATGAACTACGCGCGGAAAGTCGTGAAGCGTATGCACATTTACTAACAACTGGAGATAGCACGTGGGAAGACTATACGATGGAATTAGATGTTAAACCGCTGAAAAAACACGGTATTGGCGGTATCTCCATCGCCGTGCGCGTTAAAGGAACTTGGCTGGTTCGCTGTAATATTTTTGATCCCGTGATTATCATTAATGATGACGACCCGATTCACGAAGCACGCATCGGTTGTTACGCAGGTAGTTTACGCCCAGGACCTAGACCATTAGCACCTCTTGTTTCTGAACCGCATCCACTTTTAAAATTAGATAGATGGTCACACTTAAAGTTAAGCGTCGAAGGCAATATCTTCACTTTTTGGATTAATGGGGAACAGGTTATGGAACCTACGGAACTTCGGATCTTCAGAAACATCGAAGTCTTTGCTGATTTTCCCGATTTTCGGACAGGCGGCGTAGGTTTTGGGCTCTGGAACTACACCGCACTTTTTGATAACATCACTGTCACCGGTGATAATATCCCAAACAGTGGTGATTTCGCAGTGGAACCTACAGGAAAACTCACAACAACATGGGGAAACTTGAAACAGTTTTAGCCATAATTTTGTAGCATAAACTGTATGAAATTTAAGAATTTAATTCAAAGTTTAGGCAAATTCCGAACAATCTCGACCGTTTTTAGGCTCACGGTGATAACCCGCCCAATCAAATCCACAATATACCGCGGTGCCTCCACACGATTCGGGTCGTTTTTAAGCCCGCTCCGTCTGTCTACCTTCACGCGATATTGATCGACCACCCACTCCAACGCAGACCGAGTCCCTAACTTATACTCATAAACCGCCACAGGGATTCCATCGAGTGTCAAGAAATCGTTGTATATCAACTGCGTTTTATCTTTCGAGAATTTCATCTTTTCCACGCGCCAATCGACCGGTACGCCGGGTGTTTCGTGCTGTCTCAATTGATCATATTTCGGCGAGGATTCATAGTTAACGTGGAGGTCTGCTAACGCCTTACCTGTCTTGGCGAATCCCCAGAAATCTTCGGCGAACGGAATATGTGGCAAATCGCGCTTGAGGTTCATCTCATATTTCTCGCGATAGACAGGATGGTGCAAGAGTCCGTATGTGTAGTGGAAGATGTTCCATTTGGCGATGGCGTTGTCATTGTAATGGGTTCGGAATTTTGTCAATGTCCAATCGGTGATGTTCTCTTGTCGGTTCGTGCCGTCTTCGTCGTAGGTGTAGAAGGGAAAACATTGGGAATCGCCAGTAAGGTGAACATCTGGTAGCTGCTGCGTCATTAGGCAATGAAAGGACTTTTTACTTCCAAGAGTTGTCAAGCAAATTACCCGATTTTCCGTTTCTGTCTCTGGTGTAGGGAGGATAGATGGAAATACGTATACAACATCATTTATTATTCGATCGAAGTAAATATTTGATTTGGTAAACGGACGATAGAGTGATGTTCTCACCTTATGTTCAGCGTATTCAGCAATTATGCCTCGTTTTAATTTTGACTTTAAATCTCGGCTCCAACTGATTTTCGTTTCATCATAAGTTACAAAATCGTCAACGTTAATCTCCTTCTGATTTTCCTGCCGTTTCCACCTGTCCACTTCCGTGTTGTACGTATCACGCATTTGTAGAATGTTCTTGATAAGGACATCTCGGTTGAAGTTATGAACCCAAGCATCACGATTAGTTTTTACACCCGCACTATAGGTTTTGAAAACCACATCTGTCGCAGCACCCTTTTTCGCCTTTGCCTCTTTTGTGCCCACCGGGATAAACGTTTCAAACTCGGCGTGGAGACCTTCGGTGAGCCACGTATGCTTTGCATCAATGTCTACCTTCTTCGTCGGGACGTTTGTATAGTCTCCGAAGTCGGTCAAAAGTTTCTGCTTCTCTCGTGATTTCAGATAATCATCAACGGAATAGAGACACACCTCCGCTGTCTCCGATGTTGTTTCCGCTTTTTTGATGAAGAAACTGATTCCGACACCGACCCGAATCTGGTCATCAAAAACGTTACCACCCTCTTTTCGACGGCGCTCACCGGAGGTACGCGCGTTCCCTTTGAGATCAATGTGATAAACCTTGCTGAAATCCTGTCCGAGATGTTTCCGCATCCCGTCAAACGCGATGCCGTCGAGAAATCCGTTGTTCGTTACAAACGCGACAACGCCTTCATCGCCAATCCGTTTTGATGCCCACAAAATCGCTTTTACATAAGGATCGGAGAGCGCGTTTTTATTTGTCGCTTTTGAGTCTTGAGAATACGTCTCTTTTAGCAGTGCATCCATCGTTTTATATTTCCGGTTCTTGTTGTTGTCGTTCTCGTTAATCTGTCCCATATTGTACGGAGGGTTGCCGATGACGACGAACATATCCGCTGCTTTCTGTCGTTTCACACGCTCTGTGTTCTCGCGCGTAAAGAGCTCCCCTTGTTGTTGTTCAAGCAGTTCAAACGTATCCGCAAGTGTTATTCCCTCAAACGGTAGGTATGTTCCCATTCGTTGAAAGTACTCCTGCTCAATATTCAAACTGGCGATGTAGTACGGCAACAGCATCACCTCGTTACAGTGCAACGCATGGCAGTATTTCTCTTCTAACGCCGCACCTTGGATGTCTTGCATGAGCCGGACGATGAAGTTACCCGTCCCAACAAACGGATCTATGATATGTACGCCGCTGTCGGATAAAGAGCGGTTGAATTCGGTTTTCAAGATATGTTCAACGCTTTTGACCATGAAATCTACAATCGGTTGTGGCGTGTAGACGATGCCGTGTGTATCTGCGACATCTTCGGAGAAACCTTGAAAAAACTTCTCGTAAAACGTGTTGAGGAAGTGCTGTTTTTGCGAGAAGTCTTTGCAGAGGAGTGCTGCCTGCTCAATCGCGAGGTAGAATCGATCCAACGGCGCGAGAAACGCATCACGACTCACAGCATGCTCCATAAGCGCGTCACTGACGTTTTCAATTTCGCGTGCAATGATATTTCGGCGGGTGAAATCGGAGCGGTTGAAAACCGTGCGGAAAATCCGTTCGGTGAGGATATGTTGAATTAGCATCTCTTCAACGGCATCTTGCGAGAGCTCTGGGTTAATCGCGGTCCGGCAGGTTTCGTAAAAATCGGTGAACGCCTCTTTAAACCTCGGATCGGTTTCGTGGCGTTGTTCAATGAGTTCCTTCAATTTGTTTGCGAGGTCTGGCACATGTTCCCTGAAATCCGTGACGGCGGTCTGCCAGTTGTTAAGTGCCGGTGGGATATAACTAAAAAGATATTGAAGTGCTGCGATCAGATGCGCGGGCACTGTGATGTCGGTGTCTAATGCGACCTGTCCATTCTGATATAAGATGGCGCGCTGCGGATTTTGGAACAAGATATTATCAAGCGGGTAACCTGCATCGCGTTTTTCCTGGACGGCTCTGATGAGGTTATCATCTGTATCTTTTGCTTCCCAATAAGCGAAGGGGAGTCCGTATTCGTCAAGGACCACACCGTCAATGACGATGCGGTTTCCTGCCACAGTACGCATCGGATATTGTGGAACAAGCGTGGCGTTTACTTGCTGTGCACACGTTTGTAGGAGCGTATCAAAAGGCGAACTGACCGCTCCCTCGTGCTTGATCGCGTGCGTCTCGTATTGCTTTAACGTGCTGTAATAGTTTCGGACCGCTTTGTGGTTAGACTTAAGATTGAGTTTCAGCATGGAGGTATGATAACAGATTTTGGGAAATACATCAACTTTGCTTTTTTTTGAAAAAAAACTTGACAATGTTTTTGAAATATGAGAAACTATTAAGCATACTAAGAGAATCTGTTTGCAAATCTGAATTAACCTTCACCTTGGCGAATTTTGAAAGCCAATTCATAATCTGTGAGGACAAAATAGATTAAAAACAATGTTAATAGATTATCTTCCGATCTTATTGTTAGGGTTGTTCGCGGTGCTCTTTGCAGCGGCTAACCTCGCCCTGACCCACATTCTTGGACCCAAACGTCCCAATCGCGTCAAACTCTCCGTTTACGAATCCGGCGTACGCCCAGTCGGTGATGCAAGGCAACGATTTACCATCCGCTTCGATCTCATCGCGATGCTCTTTATCATCTTTGATATTGAGGTTGTTTTCCTCTATCCGTGGGCGGTGGTCTTCAAGGATTTCTCCGAAACAAGCGGTCTGTTTATTTTAATTGAAATGCTGGTATTTATCGGCATTCTGCTTCTCGGTTATATCTATGCTTGGAAGAAAGGAGGCTTAACATGGGATTAACCAACACTGATATCCAAAGCACACAAGGCTTAGAACAGACAGATGGAAACATCATCACGACAACTATTGATAAGGTGATCAACTGGGGGAGAAAGAACTCACTCTGGCCGATGCCGTTCGGTACCGCGTGCTGCGCAATTGAGATGATGGCAACCTTGGCTTCCAAGTTTGACCTCTCTCGGTTCGGTTCTGAAGCGATCCGTTTTTCGCCGCGTCAATCCGATCTCCTTATCGTTTCCGGCAGAATTTCTATCAAAATGATGCCTGTCTTGAAACGTATCTATGACCAGATGCCAGACCCGAAGTGGGTCATTTCGATGGGCGCCTGCGCTTCCTGCGGCGGTGTGTTTGATACCTATACGCTCATTCAAGGCGTTGATCAATTTATTCCAGTTGATGTCTACATCCCTGGATGCCCACCGCGCCCCGAGGACCTCATCGATGCGGTACTACAGGTACAGCAAAAAATCGCCAGCGGTGCTTCGCCTAAAGGTGTAGAACATCTCCTCGAAACCTAAAAAGACAGGACTTACGCAAACTCCCTTGCAGGCGGGGTTTGATGAAGTTTAAGAAAATATTTCGGTAATTCTATATTTTCTCCAGGGCCGGTAGGTGCGGTGTTTTTGCAAACGCTGAAATCCAATGCGAAGAAAGTGTTTCTTCTAGGAACCGCACCGGACTTCCCAAAAAATTGCCGGATTAAAAAACTAATCTTCATTAACCCCGCCTAACACAGGTAATACATAGAAGATTGCGTAAGTTTAAAAAAAAAGAAACACGAACAGTAGAGGCACTTTATGAACGAAGAGAGAGAAGTTGAAGAACAACCTATACCTCTTGTCATCGAAAAATTAGAGGAACATCACGCCGACGCGCTCCTATCACAGGACGAAACGCGCGGTACTATCGTCGTCGTTGTACGTAAAGAACAGGCTTACGCGGTTCTGGAATACCTAAAAACGGATCCCGAACTCGCCTACACCTTTCTTGTCGATGTTACAGCGGTTGATAACTCGCAGCTCGAATCCGAATTGATGCAGTTTGACTACGCAAGGTACATGGTCGTCTATCAGCTCTATTCCTATCAAGGACAGTGCCGCCTTCGCGTGAAAGTCCCTGTCCATGAAAACGACCTGAATATCCCGTCTGTTACCGGATTGTGGCAAGGGGCGAACTGGTTGGAACGCGAAACCTATGATATGTTCGGTATCAACTTTGAAGGACACCCGGACCTCCGTCGGATCCTGATGCCGGACGATTTTGAGGGACATCCGCTTCAAAAGGATTATCCGCTCCGTGGGCGCGGCGAACGTGAAAGCTTTAATTTCGACAAACAGAATCCGTAAGAATGGTTGTCAGTTATCAGTTTGCCTCGCAGTGAGAGTTACCAGTTAAAGAGGAGTCGGATAGTCCTAAAATCTCTTTCTGAAAACTGAAAGGTTTTTCGTAGAAAAACCGAACCGAAAACCGATAACTACAAAAAAGGAGTTATAATATGCAAGGTGGGGTGGAACGCGCCACAGGCGAGAAGATGGTGCTCAACTTCGGTCCGCAACATCCGGCAACACACGGCACCCTTCGCATCGTGTTAGAACTTGATGGTGAATCCATTTTGAAGGCGACACCACACGCCGGTTACCTGCACACCGGGTTCGAGAAACTCGGTGAACACTTGGATTACAACCAGTATATTGTCGTTACAGACCGGATGAACTATCTCTCACCACTGTCAAACAATTTCGGGTATGTCCTCGCTGTCGAACAATTGCTCGATATCGAAGTACCGAAACGGTGTCAATACATCCGTATTTTAATGGCGGAACTCTCACGCGTCGCGGATCATCTGCTTTGGTTAGGGACAGCTGCACTCGACTTAGGCGCGTTTTCGGTATTCCTCTATAGCTTCCGAGAACGTGAGAAATTGTATAGTATCTTTGAAAAAACGACAGGCGCACGGTTAACAACCAGCTACACACGCGTCGGTGGTGTCCTCCGCGACCTCTATGACGGTTGCGAAGAAGATGTCCGACAATTCGTCAGCAACTTCCCGAAGGCACTCAAGGAGACGCATACGCTCCTTACACGGAACCGGATCTGGATGGACAGGACAAAAGGCGTTGGCCCCATTTCAGCGGAGGATGCTATTAATTACGGGTTAACGGGTCCCTGTCTCCGAGCCACTGGCGTGGCGCACGACATCCGCAAGGCTGAACCGTATTCGAGTTACGATGAAGTGACCTTTGATGTACCAGTGGGAACCAACGGTGATGCCTACGATCGCTATCTTGTTCGCATGGAGGAGATGATTCAGAGCTGCGGTATCATTACCCAAGTCTTAGACAACATGCCTGACGGACCCGTCAATGTTGAAGATAACAAGATTACGATGCCGAACAAGTCCGATGCTTATGGACATATTGAGGGCTTAATCCATCACTTTAAGGTCGTCATGGATGGACACGGTGTGCAGCCGCCAAAGGGTGATCACTATTGTGCAACCGAATCTCCAAACGGTGAACTCGGATTTTATATTGTCAGTGACGGCAGCGGCACCGCCTATCGTATCCGTATCCGTCCACCGAGTTTCTTCCACTTCCAAGCACTACCACACATGTTGGAAGGTGGAATGGTCTCCGATACCGTCGCTGTCCTGGGAAGCCTGAACGTCATCGCGGGAGAGTTGGATCGGTAACTTTCCCCCAGGCCCGGTAGGTGCGGTTTCATGAAGATTGATAAAATATTTCGGTAATTCTATATTTTCCCCAGGCCCGGTAGGTTCGGTTTTCAACCGAACCGGACTGCGAAAGAAAATACCGAATTAATATTTCAAACCTCATCCAACCGCACCGATGCTAAGTGTCGAAATAATTACAGCATCTACTATATCTGTTTTCGGAGGATTCAATGGAACTCAAAGGCATTATGCTTTTCGTCAAAGATATGAAAACTGTGATCGCTTTTTATAGGGACGTTATCGGATTAGTGCCAGACGAAGACCAGCCGTTTCCAGAACACCGGTTCTTCCGTTTTAATGCTGGTGCTTGTACGCTGTGTCTCCATAGTGCCAGCAAACCCAACGAAGGGAGACAAAAACTGATGTTTCACGTTGAAAGCGTGAGTGCCATTCATCAGCACATAAAATCGAAAGGGAAACGGTTACGGAAACTTGAGAACGAAGATGGGCATGCCATTTTCGATATCCGCGATCCAGAAGGCAACCGTATCCAGTTTTATGGAAACTATTAATTCTACTTTGATGAAGTTTAAGAAAATATTTCGGTAATTCTATATTTTCCCCAGGGCCGGTAGGTTCGGTTTTCAACCGAACCGGACTGCCAAAGAAAATACCGAATTAAAAAATTAATCTTCATTAAGTAGAACTTACTGTAAAACGAAGAAAAAGAAACCATTAAAAATCCAATTCGCGCTTTGCATCGAAAACAATGGTTGTGAAGACATAGAGAAGCGAAAATTCTACCAAATTTTGCCCGATGAAGAAGCGGATCGTGAAGGCTATCTCCGCGTTGTCGATGAATCCGAAGAGGACTACCTATATCCGAAATCTTATTTCATTTTTGTTGAACTCAAAGTCCAAGAGGCATTCGGAGCGGCAGTCTAATAGAAGAAGTTTTTGATAATCCTAAAATCTCTCTTTGCAGTCTAAGATCGCAAGCCCGAAACGAAGTGGAGGGGTTTTTGCTTGGGTATTTCTTTAACTCTTGAGCGAAAAGCACAAACCACGTCCTTTAACCGCAAGGAAAATTTAAAATATGTCAGATGAACTGATGCAAATTGAAACGCCTTTCGCGTTTAATGAAGAGAACCAACGTGAATTCGACGAGTTGATAGGGCGGTATCCGATTAAGGAGGCAGCAATGCTGCCGACGCTCCATCTCGCACAACGACAAGCAGGCTATATCACACCCGCTGTCATGAAGTACGTCGCGGAACTGCTCGAAGTCACCCTGATGAAAGTCAAGGATGTCGTTACGTTCTATCCGATGTTCTTTGAAGAACCGGTAGGCGAGTACGTCATTCGGGTATGCCATACGCTGCCTTGTGCACTGCAAGACTGCAAAGTGGTTCTCGAACATCTCAAAGCGAAACTCGACACGGATATCGCTTCCGAAACGAATCTTGCGAAAGGCACAACTGCCAACGGTAAATTCACGCTTATGAAAGTGGAATGCCTCGCCTCGTGTGATGTCGCACCTGTTATCATGATCAATGACGATCTCTATAAGAATTTAACCCCGGAAAAGGTTGATGAAATCTTAGACAATTTAGACAATTTGTAGAGGAGAAAATATGGTTCAAGAGAGACGAATTCTCTACGAGCATCTGGATGTGCCTGATATTAACACGTTCGATGTCTTTCGGCAATATGACGGCTATACGCGTTTTGAAAAGGCTATCGCGGAATATCAACCAGATGACATCGCCAAAATGGTGATGGATTCCGGGTTGAAAGGCAGAGGCGGTGCAGGATTTTCTACCGGCTTGAAATGGAGCTTCGTGCCAAGAGATATAAAGCCGTGTTATCTCTGCTGCAACGCTGACGAAAGTGAGCCGGGGACGTTCAGCAACCGTTACGTCTTGGAGAAGAACCCACACCTATTGATTGAAGGTATCCTAATTTGCTGCTACGCAATGGGTATTGAGACAACTTACGTCTACATCCGTGGCGAATTCACGCTCGGCAAGAAGATGTTAGATGCCGCCATCAAGGAGGCTTACGAGAAAGGCTACCTCGGCAAAGATGTCCGTGGCACTGGGCTTAATATTGACATCTATACACACCCTGGTGCCGGTGCCTATATTTGCGGTGAAGAGACCGGCTTGATTGAGTCGCTTGAAGGCAAACGCGGGCAACCGCGCAACAAACCACCGTTCCCTGCTGTTGAAGGCGTATTCATGAAACCGACAGTCGTCCAGAATGTCGAGACGTTGTGTAATCTACCGTTCATCGTCGGCAACGGTGTTGAATGGTACACCAAGATGGGACCGACGTATGCCGATACACGGAATGATCCACCGACACCGGATCCGAACACAGGCACGAAACTCTACTGTATCAGCGGCGATGTCAACGAACCCGGGGTCTATGAACTCGATCTCGGTTTGACCTGTTCAGAACTCATTGAGGTCGCAGGAGGGCTGCGCGGCGAAGAAGTGAAAGCTGTCATTCCCGGTGGGAGTTCCGCTCCGATCTTGACGCACTACGAGTTAGATACACGCCTCGATTTTACCTCACTGACACTCGCTAAATCTATGCTCGGTTCCGGCGGTATCATCGTCATGAACGAGACCCGGAATATCGTTGACTGCTTGCTGAATATCATGAAGTTCTATGCACATGAATCGTGCGGACAGTGTACGCCGTGCCGCTGGGGAACACCGTGGGTGCGCGATATTGTTCAGCGCATCGCCGATGGAGAGGGCAGACCAGATACCATCACACGCCCCAAATTCGGTGTCACTGAAAGCGGTAGATGGGGCGATACCGGTGAAACAGAAGAAATCTACGAAGATCTCGACCTACTGGAGAGTGTCGCCAATAACATCGCAAATGTAGACACGATGACATGGAATACAATTTGTGTCTTTGGTATCGCTGTCTCATGGCCCGCTGTGAGTTATATGCGCAAGTTCCGACCCGAATTTGAAGCCGCTATCCGAGAAGGTAAACTGGTTACGCTACCCGTTGCCGAGGCGACAGTACCACCAGAGGAGAACTACGCATATCAACAACGGTTTATTCCGAAAGAATTCGCTGATCTGTAAGGCTCGCTGCTTCGTAACAAAGGACGTAGCTCGTAATGAAATGGAGAGCGGGTTCGAGAAAAGAGCGTGAGCCCAAAGTCCACGTTGTTTAACCGCAAGGAAAATTTAAAATATGGCACTTGTTAAACTGAATGACCTCGAAATAGAGGTTGAAGATGGAACAAATATAGTTGAAGCCGCACGGGAACACGGGATTGAAGTACCTCATTACTGTTATCACCCAGGATTGAGCCGACCCGCGAATTGCCGAATGTGCCTCGTTGAACCTTACGTCTTCTTTCCTCCTGCTGGTGCAATCGTGCCAGACCGACAATTGGCAACGGGCTGCACGACTACAGTCCGAACGGCTCCGCCTGATAGGAAACTTGACGGAAAGTACGACTTTATCGTCCGGACGGATAGCGAACGTGTCAAAAAGGCACGAGAGGATATACTCGAATTTCTGCTCGTTCATCATCCGCTCGATTGTCCCGTCTGCGATCAGGCAGGCGAATGCGACCTGCAAGATTATAGCTATCGACACGGACACGATAAGAGCCGCTACCTCGAAGTTAAAAACGTGCCACCGAAAAAAGATCTCGGGCCGGATGTGCTACTCTACTCGACAAGATGTGTTGTTTGCACCCGGTGTATCCGATTTACGGAAGAAGTATCTGGGACTGGTGAATTGGGTTTAATTAACCGCGGTTCGCACGATGAAATTGATATTCCGAGAAGCCACGATGGCATACCACTGCAGTTGCTCGATAACAAACTCGCAGGGAATGTCGTCGATATTTGCCCGGTCGGTGCACTGATTAGCAAGGATTTCTTGTTCAAGTCTCGTCCTTGGTTCTTAGAAAAAGCAAACAGTGTCTGCACCGGATGCAGTGTCGGTTGCAATATCACCGTAGAGTATAAAGCCGATGGCATATACAGACTCAAACCGCGCTTCCACGCCGATATTAATCAGTATTGGATGTGTGACGATGGTCGCCTCGGTTACCACTATGTGAACAGCGATGACCGGCTCCAACTGCCTCTGAAACGCGTTGATGACGAACTCACGCCAACACACTGGGCAGATGCGCTATCGGTCATTACGGAACAGTTGTCGGAAGTAGAGGCTGATGACATCGTTGTTATCGGTTCTGCACAAACCACAAATGAAGACAACTACGTTTTACAACAGTTCGCACACGACGTGCTACAGACAACACAGTTAGGACTCTTCGGTCACCCTCTCGGCGAAGAACACAAGTTCCCACAGTTTACAATCGAAGCAGACAAAAATCCGAACACCGCAGGCGCACGAACGATACTCGGTTCTGCGAACGGGAACGTCGTTTTAGAAGGCGGCGCACTCTGGGAAAAAGTCTCAGGTGCGAAAATCGTCTATCTCGTTAACGGCGGACCGGAGCGTCCACTTGAAGATGCTGAAAAAGCGGCATTAGAAAGTGTGGACTTCCTCATCGTGCAAGACGTTCTACCATCAGCGGTTACGCAATTAGCGGATGTGGTCTTGCCAGGAACAACTTTCGTTGAGAAAGACGGTACGATTACCAATTCAACCGGATGGGTACAACGGATTCGCAAGACAATTGACCCGCCCGGCGAAGCACGCGTTGACTGGGAAATTACGCAGCAGCTCGCCAAGCAGTTGGATGGTGAGATGAACTATCGCTTTGCTGGTGAAATCGCAATCGCTATTGCCGAGAATGTACCGGGCTACGTAGACGCGACGCATCAAAATATTGGAGACGCAGGGATTAAGTTAGCAGAATAACAAGCAGCAATCAGCAGAAGGAATGGAAGGATGGAATATATGAGGATCGTTACCAACCTTCCTCTCTTCCAACCTTCCAACCAAGTAAGGAAAGTTAAAAGTATGGAAAATATGCCTCTTCTTGTTTTAATTATCAGCGCAATCGTCAAAATTGTCATCATTGTGCACCTGTTGCTTGTCGGCGTGATGCTAATGATCTGGGCAGAACGCCGAGTGAGCGGATGGATGCAGGATCGGTTAGGACCCAATCGCGTCGGACCCCAAGGGTTACTCCAACCTGTCGCAGACGGGCTTAAATTTATGTTTAAGGAGGACATCATCCCGGATCATGTAGATAAACCGCTCTACGTACTCGCGCCCGCAATGCTTCTGATACCAGCACTGGTTATCGTTGCAGTCGTCCCGTTCGGGAGTTCTATCACGCTATTTGGCTATGAAATACCGCTCCAGATCGCAGACATCAACATCGGTATTCTCTATATTTTGGCGATAACATCCCTCGGTGTCTACGGTGTTGTACTCGGCGCATGGGCATCGAATAACAAGTATTCACTTTTAGGCGGTCTACGTTCATCGGCACAGATGATTAGCTACGAGTTGACGCTCGGATTGGGAATCATCGGTATCCTGATGCTGACGAGTTCACTCAGCCTCCGGACGATAGCAATAGAACAAGGCGCATATCCGTGGCAATGGAACTTCCTAATCCATTTCCCAGCATTCCTCGCATTTACGACAGCAATGTTCGCAGAAACCAACCGCTTGCCGTTTGATCTCGCCGAAGCAGAGCAGGAGCTCGTCGCCGGGTATCACACCGAATACAGTAGCATGAAATTCGCTATGTTCTTCATGGCGGAATATATGAACATGATTGTCGGTTCCGCCGTAACGGTGACGCTCTTCTTAGGTGGCTGGCACTTCTTCGGTCTGGAAAACGTCGGCGGTCCCGTGTGGAGCGGACTCATCTCGTTCGCTATCTTCTTCGTCAAGACAGCGATCTTCCTGTTCGTATTTATTTGGGTCCGGTGGACGCTCCCGCGGTTTCGATACGATCAATTGATGAACTTCGGTTGGAAATTCCTTTTACCGGTTGCCTTGACTTCAATCGTCGTAACCGGTACCTTATGGATAACAACCGGCTCTCGTCTGGTGGTTGGTATTGGCAACGTGGTTGCAGCGTTTATCGTTGTGTCAATCGTGGCTGGATTACTTGTAATGCAGACACCGAAGCCAGCAATACAGGATAGCGATAATCAACTTGCACCGACCACTCTCGATGCAATAGAGTAGGAGGCGTGTATGAATCCAGAACAAATTTTATTTTTCCTTTTTGGAGCAGTTTCGCTGGTTGGCGCGATTGCTGTTATCTCGTTTCGACATCCGATTTACAGCGCGCTTTCGCTAATTGTGACGTTTTTTGCACAAGCAGGTCTTTTTATTCTACTCGGCGCACATTTCGTCGCAGCAGTGCAGGTCATCGTTTACGCTGGTGCGATTATGGTGCTGTTCCTCTTTGTGATTATGCTCCTGAACCTCGGAACACTTTCGGCGAAGGGTGCTATCGGCCCAAAATTGAAAGGTTTTGCTGTCATCTTAGGTATCCTCCTCGCTATCGAAGGAACCTATATTGCTATGAATTCCGCCAGCGACACCGCAGTCGCTGCAGCAGAATCGGCTACCGGAACTACAACGACTTATGACATCGGCAAACTCCTGTTCAGTGAATACCTGCTACCTTTTGAAGTCACCTCGTTTATTTTATTGGCGGCATTGATCGGCGTTATCGTCTTAGTAAAACGCGAAAGCCAAGAAGAAAACTAAGCTCAGTCGGTAAAGTCAAAGTTCCAAAACCACCTGACCGAACCGCAAGGAAAATTCAAAAGTATCTATCTTGGTGGCATAGGAAATATAGCCTGTAATGGAATGGAAGGCGGGTTAACGTTCGTAAAATCAAAGTTCCAAAACCACCTGACCGAACCGCAAGGAAAATTCAAAAGTATCTATCTTGGTGGCATAGGAAATGTAGCCTGTAATGGAATGGAAGGCGGGTTAACGTTCGTAAAATCAAAGTTCCAAAACCACCTGACCGAACCGCAAGGAAAATTTAAAACATGGCATTAGAATACTATCTCGTTTTGAGTGCCCTCTTATTCACAATCGGTGTCATCGGTGTTCTCGTTCGTCGGAACGCTATCATCATTTTTATGTGTATTGAACTGATGCTGAACGCTGCGAACCTCGCCTTTGTGGCAATCAGTCGTAACCTCGGAGAAACGACCGGACAGGTGTTCGTTTTCTTCGTAATGGCTGTCGCCGCCGCTGAAGTCGCGATCGGGCTTGCAATTATCGTCAGTGTCTTCAAACATCGGCAAACGATTAACGTGGATGAAATCAATTCGTTGAAAGGTTAAGCAAAATTGGTTATCGGTTTAAATAGTCATCAGTCATCGGTTATCGGTCTTCAGTTAAAGAGGGTTCTTGTGGCAGTAACAGGAGATAGCCCAACCACAGAGTCTTAACTGAAAACTGAGTACTGTTAACTGACAACTATTATTTTCCTAAATCCACTTCTTAACCGAAGAACAAAACTGTAGTCTGAAACGAAGTGGAAGACGGGTTTAAGCATGGTCCCTTGAAACGACAAACCCATTTGATTAACCGCAAGGAAAATTAAAAATATGTCGAAAGAATTAATTGTTGTCTTATTAATTGCCCCGCTCGTTGGGTTCCTGATTAACGGATTATTCGGAAAATGGCTGAAAGGAAACGAGAAACTCAGCGGCTGGATAGGCGCGCTTGCCGTGTTCGTCTCCTTGGTCTGTTCGATTATCGCTTTTACCAGCTTGAGCGGAGGCGCCGCCCCGCTCGATGAAACACTCTATGAATGGATTACAGGCGAATCCTTCGCTTTCAATATCGGATTCCGCGTGGACGCACTCACAGCAGTCATGCTGCTCGTCATCACCGGTGTCGGTTTCCTCATCCATGTCTATTCGATCGGTTACATGCACGGAGATGAAGGCTATACACGCTATTTCGCCTACCTGAACCTATTTGTCTTTGCGATGCTGATTCTCGTGCTCGGCAACAACTATCTGATGATGTTCGTCGGATGGGAAGGTGTCGGTCTCTGTTCTTACCTGCTAATCGGGTTCTGGTATGATAAACAGTCGGCGACGGATGCCGGGAAAAAAGCGTTTATCGTGAACCGGATTGGCGACTTCGGATTCCTGCTCGGAATGTTCACGCTATTTGCTGCGTTCGGAACCCTTGATTTCACAACTATATTTGATGCCGCCGAAGCCGATAATTTTCAGAAGATCTTCGGTGCCAGTACGCTCGTGATTGCAACGTTACTCCTTTTCGTCGGCGCGATCGGTAAATCCGCACAGATTCCGCTCTATGTCTGGCTACCCGACGCGATGGAGGGTCCGACACCTGTGAGCGCGTTAATTCACGCTGCCACAATGGTAACCGCAGGCGTGTATATGATAGCACGCTCTGCTGTGCTTTATGAGATCGCACATACTGGACAGGTCGTCGCATGGATTGGGGTTTTAACAGCGTTCTTCGCTGCAACGATCGCACTCACACAGAACGACATCAAACGTATCCTCGCCTATTCCACCGTAAGCCAACTCGGATATATGTTCGTCGGTGTCGGTGTCGGTGCCTACGCATCTGGTATCTTCCACTTGGTAACGCACGCTTTTTTCAAAGGGTTGATGTTCCTTACCGCCGGCAGTGTGATGCACGCCATGGCGAATGAACTGGATATGCGGAAGATGGGCGGCTTGAAATCGAAGATGCCGATTACGCATTGGACCTTCTTGGTCGGTGCACTCGCTATCGCTGGTTTCCCCTTCCTGAGCGGTTTCTGGAGCAAAGATGAAATCCTACACAGTGCGTGGGGAAGTTCACCTCTGATTTATGGGATCGGGTTAGTCACAGCATTCTTGACAGCGTTTTATATGTTCCGTCTCATCTTTGTGACGTTTTACGGTGAGTCTCGTGTTGAACCCGAAGTGGCTTCGCATCTGCACGAATCGCCGTCTGTGATGTGGGTGCCGCTTGCGATTCTCGCAATCCCTTCTGCCTTAATCGGTCTATTGTTAGGCTGGGGTGGACATGACAGTTGGTTCCACCATTTCACGAAGCCTGTCTTCCCAGAAGCACACCACGACGCATCGGGCAATGTCATCTTGTTTATGGCAATTTCATCGGTCATCGGTTTGGCAGGTATCGCGTTCGCATGGACGCGTTATAGCAAGCGCGTACCGTCTGACGAACCTACCAGTGGAATACACAGACTGCTTGCAAATAAGTATTATGTTGATGAGATCTATAACGCGCTTATCGTGCAGCCGTTAAAAAACGGCTCCCATTTCCTCTTGTGGAAACTCGTGGATAACGGAATTATTGATGGTATTGTCAACGGTGTCGCAGCAATTGTCCGATTTATTGGCGGACTCTTGCGCCGTTTCCAAACAGGAGTCGTCCAAGCCTACATCGTCTCTATGGTTCTCGGAATTGTGATATTCCTTGCATATTATCTGTTTTTCGCTTAAGTCGAGTTGATAAACGCTGATGGAGGAAGAAAATGAAACAGAATACTTTTCGGCCAAGGGATATGCTCAACAAAGAGGTTGCTGGCATTTGTGGTGTAGCAAGGTTGACGGATAAGGCACGGGCTGCGCACACCGGTGAAATCGGAAGTTATAAATACGGTGCTGATTCCAAACAAGATACTGGAATACTATCTTTCCTCGGCATTTCAGCAGATGCGTTTCAAGAAGCTGCCGTGCGGATTGATAATGATACCAGATTCGGGATGTGGGTGCTGGACAACTGCAAGCGGTCATCGTCTAAAGAAATATCGGCATTCAATCGTAAGTTGAAGCTATGGTGGCAGAGCAAAATGCCTTCTGACACTTATTCTCACACTTATTCAAAGCGTCGCCGTGAGTTGGCCCGCCGCGAATCACCTGGATCGTCTGAAACGGATTCGCTATTAATGATTGGTTTTGGTATTGATTAATTGATCGTTCCTACTGATGAAAGTTGAGTTATCCTAAAGGAGGTATCCTTGCTACTTTCAATAGTCATTTTTTTACCACTGCTCGGTGTGATAGCAATTGCAGTGCTCAGAGGCTTGGGCGCGTCTGCTATCAAAGGCATCGCCCTTGTTATTGGGATTCTGACATTCGTTATCTCGTTAGGGCTTTACACCGGGTTTAACGCCGATACCGCGACATTCCAATATGTTACACAGGAAAACTGGATTTCTGCTTTGGGGATCAGTTACCATATCGGCATTGACGGGATTTCGTTGTGGTTGGTGTTGCTAACGACTTTCTTAACACCGGTCTGTATTCTCGCCGCATGGAATTCGGTCGAAAAAGGGTTGAGCGGTTTTATGATGTCGCTCCTCGCACTCGAAACCGGGATGTTGGGTGTCTTCTGCGCTTTAGACCTGTTCCTCTTTTTCGTTTTTTGGGAGTCAATGCTGATACCGATGTATTTTCTCATCGGCATCTGGGGCGGGGAACGACGCATTTACGCCACCATAAAGTTCGTCCTCTACACAATGGCAGGGAGTGCCCTGATGCTCGTCGGCATTTTAGCACTCTATTTCCAAAACGATAACAGTTTCGATCTCACGACCCTCAGTGGTCCATTTGAACATTCCGATCTACTGTTCCTCGCGTTTTTCGTGGCGTTTGCTATTAAGGTGCCGCTCTTCCCGTTCCATACCTGGCTACCCGATGCACACGTTGAGGCACCCACGGTGGGAAGTGTTATCCTCGCAGGTGTCCTACTTAAAATGGGAACTTACGGGATTATCCGATTTTGTCTGCCGCTCTTCCCAGACGCAGCCGAAAAATTTACACCGCTGATCGTTCCACTCGCAGTCATCGGTATCATCTACGGTGCATTGGTCGCGATGGTGCAACCCGATCTGAAAAAACTCGTGGCGTACTCCAGTGTCAGTCACCTCGGTTTTGTCGTGTTAGGACTCTTCTCAAAAAACCTGGCAGGTCTTCAGGGAAGTGTGTTGCAAATGATTAATCACGGCTTAAGCACGGGCGCACTATTCCTCTTGGTCGGGATGATTTATGAACGCAGACACAGCCGGATGATCGTCGATTTCGGAGGCTTGTCCAAACGGATGCCAATCTTCGCTACAGTCTTCATGATTGTGACGCTCTCATCAATCGGGCTACCCGGTCTAAATGGATTCGTCGGTGAGTTTATGATACTCTTCGGCAGTTTTGTTCAGGGTGCTTTCTCTAAGGTCTATGTCGTCTTTGCAACCGCAGGTGTCATCCTCGCAGCTGTCTACATGTTATGGATGTTCCAACGCGTGATGTTCGGAACACTCGATAAAACAAACGAAAATTTGCCTGACCTGAACGCACGTGAAATCGTCGTCATGCTACCGTTGCTGCTTTTCATCGTCTGGATCGGTGTTTATCCGAAACCTTTCCTGAACAAAATGGAGAAATCGGTAGGTCTTGTTGTGACAAAAGTACAGGCTGCACCTGCTATGGGTCAACTGGAGAACGGTGTGCCAGCAGGCACAAAACTCGTACGACACGAAACGCAGCATGAACAGAGTGAAAAGGAGATACACACGAAATAAATGAAGCTCAAATTTGCATCTTGTCTAATTCTATGTCTAATTCTCGCATTTACGCTAACGGTCTCACCGGAAGTCTTCGGGGCCGATGAACCACACGGCGGCGAGGACGCACACCATGGTCACGGTGTAGATGGCGCGAAATTACCGCTCTGGTGGATCATACCGTTTGTCGGTATCCTGCTATCCATTGCTATTTTCCACTTGCGTTAGATTCCCACTTTCTTGTCCACCACGGTGGGAAGATGTCGTTGGCGTGGGGATTAATCTTTGCAGTCCCATATCTCATCGCTTTCCAAGGGGAGGCTTTTTACGATATACTGCACATTTACCTGTTAGACTATATCCCATTCATCATTCTGCTGTGGGGGTTGTTCACAGTCGCCGGTGGCATTCTTGTACGCGGAACATTGCGCGGTACCCCGATAGTCAATACACTGCTACTACTATTTGGTACGATAATCGCATCATGGGTTGGCACTACCGGGGCATCAATGCTCCTGATCCGCCCTTTAATCCGAGCAAATGCATACCGAAAAAATAAGGTTCATCTCATCGTCTTTTTCATTTTTCTCGTCAGTAACATCGGTGGTTCTTTAACGCCGATAGGAGACCCGCCGCTATTCCTCGGATTTCTCCGCGGTGTGCCATTCTTCTGGACAACTACGGCGTTGTTACCACACATGCTATTTATTAGCGTTATCTTAATCGTGCTATTCTTTGTAATAGACACTTTCATGTTTAAACGCGAAGGCGGTGTCGTACCAGATGACGGTATCAACGAACCGATTCGTATAGAGGGACTTTTCAACCTCGTTTTTCTACTCGGTGTTATTGGTGCGGTTTTAATGAGCGGAACTTTCAAATGGGGAGAAGTCAACATCCTCGGCGTTCATGTGTATTGGCAAAATATCGCGCGTGAAGCATTGATTGTTGTAATGGGGCTACTGTCACTGAGATACACACCTTTCAGTGGCGAATTACGTCAATCCAATGAATTTTCGTGGGAGCCGATTGAAGAAGTCGCAAAGGTTTTCGCCGGAATTTTTATAACAATTATTCCAGCATTGGCAATCCTGAAAGCAGGAGAGAACGGCGCGCTGGCAGGTTTAATCGGTGCTATGCAACAACAGTACCACTATTTCTGGATTACCGGTATTTTGTCTAGCTTCTTGGACAATGCGCCAACATATTTGACGTTCTTCAATACCGCACTCGGAAAATTACACCTCACTGAGACAGCTGTACCCCAGATTCTGTCAGGTCAATTGGTAGAACCACAGCACCTTGAATTTATCAAATTGCTGACTGCTATCTCCGTCGGTGCCGTTTTTATGGGCGCGAATACCTATATCGGCAACGCACCGAATTTCATGGTCAAGGCAATCGCGGAACAAAGCGGTATCCGCATGCCGAGCTTCTTCGGGTATATGCTCTGGTCAGTAGTGATCTTATTCCCACTCTTTGTGGTTGTAACACTCGTATTTCTCCGTTAGTTGGCGACCGGCTGTCAGCAGTCTGCTTTCAGTGTTTGGCATCGGCAGTTGCGTATTAATTCACTGTCCTAATTGCTCTTTACTGATAGCCGATAGCCACAAAAAAGGAAGTTAAAAAATGCCAATAGAGATTAACTGGCAATTACTGATGCCAGAACTGGTTATCGCTTTAACGTTGCTCATCGTCCTCGTCTTCGACCTTTTTGATTCAATTTCAAAAACGGTTCTCGGATGGATGACGGTCGTTGGTGCCGCGATTGCTTTATGGGTTTCCATCCAGATGCACCAAGCAGGCACTGTCGGCACGCAATTCAATGACATGTTCAAAGTAGATAATTTCTCTCTCTTCTTCAACATGATCTTCCTCGTCTCGACAATTCTGGTTACCTTGATTTCGATGAGTTATCTGGACAGAGGGGATAAGAAGCAAGGACCCTACTATCTACTGATCCTGCTTGCAACACTCGGCATGATGTTGATGGCTGCAGGCAATGAGTTGATTATCGTTTTCCTGGGTCTGGAACTGATGTCGTTATCGCTGTACGTCTTGGCAGGCTATTTCAGAGAAAACCCCGCTTCAAGCGAAGCCGGGATGAAATATCTATTGCTCGGTGCATTCGCGAGTGCATTCTTCCTTTACGGAATTGCACTGATTTATGGCGGCGCGGGCACAACGAGTGTCCCTGCAATTGCTGAAGCGATTACGGCGGACGATAAATCGCCGCTGCTCTTGGCAGGGATGTTCCTCCTGGTCGTCGGGTTCGGATTTAAGGTCGCGATTGTTCCGTTCCATCAGTGGGCACCAGATGTCTACGAAGGGGCACCAACAACCATAGCAGCGTTTATCTCCGCGGGTCCAAAGGCTGCTGGTTTCGCAGCGTTCCTCAGAATTTTTATGGAAGCGTTACCCAGCCTTCAAGGCGAATGGAGCGGTGTTCTCATCTTGTTAGCAATGCTGACGATGACAGTCGGGAACGTCATCGCCATCGCGCAGACGAATATCAAACGGATGCTCGCATATTCGAGTATCGCACACGCCGGTTATGTACTCATAGGCTTAGCAGCAGCAAATAACGACGGAATCTCGAGTGCAATGCTATACCTACTGATCTATTGTGTGATGAATATCGGTGCATTCGGGGCAGTTATATTGGCAAAAACGCAGGATGGTGAGAGCGTGATGATCTCAGATTACGCAGGACTCGGTACCCGAAAACCGTTACTCGCTATGTTTATGTCCATAATGCTCTTATCGCTTGCCGGTTTCCCACCGACTGCTGGATTTGTCGGAAAATTCTATATCTTCAAGGCTGCAGTTGGAGCAGGACATATCTGGCTTGTTATCATCGGTGCTGTCAATACCGCAATCTCAGCGTTCTACTACCTACGTGTTGTCGTAACAATGTATATGCGTGAACCAGAGGAAGAATTGGAGTTTAGTCCATACACTTCAACGTTGGTCATCGGGTTAATCATCGCAGTGATTGGCGTGTTCCTTATCGGTATCTTGCCATCACTTATGCTCACACCAGCACAGAATTCTGTCTTTTAATGGTTTTATGAAGTTTAATTATTAAAATCGGTAATTCCGGTTTTCCCCAGGCCGGTAGGTGCGGTTTGCAACCGGGGTCCCCACCCGTTACTGGGAAGGGGCACCGGACTGCCCCAAGAAATTGCCAAATTAATTTTTTGATCTTCATGTAACCTTACTACTGTATAGGTAATATTAGATTTTACGATAATCTTGAGACCAAGAATTAATAAAACGTGAGTTTGATAAATACTTAAGGCAGACGCATGTCCTCTTAAAGTCCCCCTGATAAGGGGGATTTAGGGGGTTGTATTGGTAAAAATAGTTGCTTTTTCAGGAAATAATATTGCTTCTTTGCCCAATTTGCGTCCGCTTAGATTTCTAATATTTTTTTTCAAACTGGCGTTAATAAAATAACCGTTTCTCGACAACGGAGAGAAACAAGCAAGGATAAGAGTTAAAAAAATGTCAGATGTTAGATTAGGCTTTATCGGTACGGGTGGCAACATGAACCGCCACTTACGCGAATTGACTGAGATCGGCGGCTCAAAGTTCGTCGCCTTTTGTGATATTGTTATCGAAAAAGCGGAGCAGGCTGTCACGCAATACGGTGGTAAAGCCTACGCGGATTATAACCAGATGCTCGCAAGCGAAGAATTGGATGCCGTCTATATCTCGATCCCACCCTTCGCACACGGCGCGCCTGAACGCGCTGTTATCGCCGCTGGGCTGCCGATGTTCGTAGAAAAGCCGGTACACATGGATGCCGACGACGCAAAAGAGATCGCAGCAGAGATAGAAGACAAAGGCATCATCACTGCTACCGGGTATCAGGAACGCTACCTCGATATTATCGACAAAGCGCAGGAACTCCTCGCTTCTCGACGTGTCGGATTCTTCATGGGCTACTGGATGGGCGGTATGCCGGGTGGCTGGTGGCGCGAGAAGGCGAAATCCGGCGGACAACTCATGGAGCAGACGACACACGAATTTGATATGGCGCGATACCTCTTCGGTGAAGTCAAGACCGTCTACGCCGTCGCGCGCTACGACCTCATTCCAGATACCGATTATGATATTGAAGAAGCATCTGCGGTCTCTTTGCAATTTGAGAGCGGTGTTTTTGGTATTATGTTCTCTGCCTGTTTCACAACGAATGGGATGCGCCGTTCCGGGTTAGATATCTTCTGTGAAGACGGTTCGCTTGAGTATCACCTCCGCCGCGCGCTTGTGCTTTCTACCGCCGATGAGAAAACGACATGGAATCCAGAAAACAATTGCACCATCGATATGGATCGGACTTTTATTGAAGCAGTGCGTACCGGAGACGGCAGCGCAATCCGATCCCCTTACGCCGATGCCGCGAAAACCGCTATTTTGTCAATCGCAGCCAATGAATCTCTCGAAACAGGTCTACCTGTTCACCTAACATAGCATAGAACTTACGCAAAACCTTGCAGGCGGGGTTTGGAACCCCGCCTATTATGTAGTAGCACTTATATCCCCTCTTATTAAAGACTTTTTCCGTAGGAGGTGAATGTGTACCATGGAACACCAAATTAACCTCCCCATCACCGGCATGAACTGCGAAAGCTGTACAAGCATCATCACACAAAACTTAAAAAAAATGGATGGTGTTCTTGCTGTAGAAGTCAGTCTCGCGACCGAATATGCCGCGGTTACCTTTGATACATCTACGCTCAGCGAGGAAACCATCGTCAATAAGATCCGAGACCTCGGTTTTGATGTCGTTGATGAAGACAAAGAAGAAGAGGCTCGCGCGGCGGAATTCCGACGGCAGAAGCTGCAATTTACTGTCGGGGTAATCTGCACGTTGCCACTTTTCCTCATCAGCATGGGCAGAGATATGAACCTGTTGGGGGCCTGGGCATCTGCACACTGGGTTAACTATCTCATGTTCGGCTTAGCGTTACCGGTGCAGGGTTATGTTGCGTGGGACTATTACATCGGAGGTTTTAAGGCACTACGCAACCGATCCGCCAATATGGATGTCCTCGTTGCTATGGGTTCATCCGTCGCGTTTCTCTATAGCCTCGTCGTAACGATTGCACTCACAACAAGCGCAGGAGAACGCTTCGGCGCACACGTCTATTTTGAGACAGCCGCAGTCATCGTTACGTTGATCAAGTTAGGAAAACTGCTTGAAGCACGTGCGAAAAGTAAAATAAACGCAGCCCTGAAAAAACTCCCGCAACTCGCTCCCAAAACAGCGTGTCGCTTAAAAGACGGCGAAGAACAAAACATCCCGATTGAACAGGTCGCTGTAGGAGATGTCCTCGTTGTCCGTCCCGGCGAAAGTATTCCTGTGGATGGCATCGTGCGCAGCGGTGAAAGTGCCATCAATGAAAGCGTTTTCACCGGAGAAAGCCTACCTGTAGATAAGGGACCAGGCGACCCTGTGACCGCTGCAACAATGAACCAGAGCGGGATGCTCACGATCAAAGCCACACACGTCGGTACCGAAACGGCACTTTCACGTCTTGTCCAATTGGTGTACACGACCCAACAGAGCAAACCCCCTATCCAACGCGTCGCCGACGCAGTCACAAATGTATTTGTGCCTATCGTCGCCGCGATTGCCGTTGCGACGTTTCTCGCGTGGTGGTTCCTCCTTGGAGCAGGATTCACACCAGCAATGCTCCGCCTCGTTGCTATCCTCGTCACAGCCTGCCCGTGTGCATTAGGACTTGCTACACCGACAGCCGTTATGATGGGCACCGGTATCGGTGCGCAGCGCGGCATCCTCTTCCGAAACGGTGAAGCATTGGAACGCGCAGGAAACTTAACTACAATTGTCCTTGACAAAACAGGCACCCTGACAGAAGGGAAACTCAAACTTACCGATATTCTCACGGATAAAGACGAATCGGAACTCCTACAACTCTCTGCTGCTGCGGAGCGTGGCAGCGAACATCCCATCGGAAAAGCGGTTGTCCAAGCCGCTCAGGAACGTGGACTCAACATCGCGACACCGAGCCAGTTTAAAGCCGTTACTGGACACGGTATCACCGCACAGGTCGGTGAAAGCGGTGTCGTTATAGGCAATTTATCCTTAATGCAACAGCACGACATTCCAACAAGAATATTTGAAGCAGAAGCAGAGCGGCTACAGACCGAGGCGAAAACCGTCCTATGGGTCGCCGTTGATGGAGAGGTTCTCGGACTTTTGGCAGTCGCGGATACTTTAAAACCGGAAGCGCAAGCCGCAGTCGCAGAACTCTACGAACTTGGATGTACGGTAACAATGATGACAGGCGATAACCGCGTTACGGCGGATGCGATCGCCAAGGCTTCACGGATTAGCGATGTCATGGCAGAACTCAAACCCGAAGATAAAGCAGCAGCCGTTAAAAAGTTACAGACAGAAAATGGTGGACTCGTCGCAATGGTCGGCGATGGTATCAACGACACCCCCGCATTAGCACAAGCCGACATCGGCATCTCGCTCGGCACAGGCACCGATATTGCCAGAGAAACAGCGCACGTAACGCTCATGCACAGCGACTTACGTGGACTCCCCGATGCAATTCGGCTCAGCCGTTCCACGATGCGCACGATTAAACAGAACCTTTTCTGGGCGTTTTTCTACAACATCCTTTTAATCCCGATCGCAGCAGGCGCGCTCTATCCGTTACCTTTCGTGCCGATGATGTTTCGGGAACTCCACCCGATGCTCGCAGCCTTCGCAATGGCGTTCAGCAGTGTGTCTGTCGTACTAAACAGTTTAAGGCTACAATGGAAGAGCAAGTAAGCGAACTTCAGCAACAAGCACATGAGGAAGCGAATAACATGGACGAAAAACAAGAATTGGTAGAAATCTACAAACTCCACGCGGAACTTGCCGACAGTGTCAGCAAGCAGCGGGGCACCGCAAACCGTTTCTACATGTTAGTATCGTCTGGATTGGCAGTGCTTTTTTCCGCTTTCCTACAACGTGAAAATGGCGTACCGCTCGGATGGCTCATGGTAGGTTTTGGGCTATTTGGTATGCTCTTGGCATCGGCGTGGTATATTGTCATTCGTTCTTATCGCCAATTGAATTCTGGTAAATTTAAAGCGTTGCATGAATTGGAAGAAAAACTCGCCTATCCATTTTTCAAACGGGAATGGGATCTACTCGCTGAAGACAGACAGCAGAAAACCTATTGGCGACTGACTGTCGTTGAAACTTTTGTACCCACTATTTTCTTTCTCTGCTTTACGGCGTTACTAATAATTGGTATTTACCTATTGGTAACCTCTTGATACCCTGTAATTGTTGTAATATAATCGCTTACAAGTTGGCACTATTGCAAAGACTGGAGGTAGCAAGATGCAGGAAAAATAAAAGCTGCCCAGACAGTCGTCTATCCCGAATCGGACGGTAAACCTATGGCAGAAAGCAAATCCCATACTGCCTGCAATACCTGTTCCACCGTAATTCCCGCAATCACTTCACAACTACCAGCACCGCATCCCCCCGGATTTCTTCCCGGATGGCAAGGATTGCAACCTAAATCTATCCCACTCTGCCCAATCGTGTGTTTCTCACCGTAGGGACCGCTCCGAATAGGGTTCGTCGAACCGAAAAGCGCGACTACCGGCGTATCCACAGCCGCAGCGATATGCATCGGTCCCGTGTCGTTTCCAATATACACATCGCATAAGGAAATTAATGCCGCGAGGTGACGCAGATCCTCTGTTTCGACAAGAATCGGTGGAACATTCATCATCTGTGCAACTTGTGATTGGATATCCCGTTCATTTGGACCGGCGAAGAGTAAAATCGCTGCGTCTCGTTTCTTAACTAAATCGTTCGCGACGCGTGCGTAGTTCGCTGCATCCCACAACTTGTATACCCAATTCCCACCCGGATGGATGCCGATTAACAACTGTTCTGATGTCCGACCTGCTTCTGCCAGAAAACCGTGCGCAGCGGTCTGTTCATCTTCAGTCAATTGTAAATGTGGATGCGCGCCTGCCGTGTCAACGCCACGCTTCTGGAGCACCTCCAGATATCGGGTAACAGCGTGCCGATTGCTCTCCCCGCGCACCATACCCCAATGTTCCGCACCGATACACCGCGCCGTAAAACTATCCCGTAAATTCACGACGAGATCGAATGGGTCACGACGCAACGCTTTTACAAGCCCTAAGCGTCCACGCCAACCGGCGTGTTCGCCACGGTTATCATAGACAATAACGGCATCAATGTTCGGTTCGGTGGTAAGGAGATCGGACGCTCGCGGTCCGACGAGAAAAGTAATATGTGCATCTGGAAAATGTGCGCGTAGCGGTTGGATAACAGCAGTAGATAGCACCGCATCGCCGATAAAACTGAAACTAAAAACAACTATTTTTTTCATTTTTCGGACGACTGAAACGACTCAACCATTTCAACCGCTGACGTTAGACCGTCCTCTGCTTCTATTTTTTCACCCAAAACCTGTGCCTGCGCTGTCATAGAAGGCGTTTCCAAGACTTGCTGAATCCGTTTCGCCAAACGTTCAGCAGTTAGGTTTCGGCGAAGCAAATGCCGTGGGGCAACCCCTAAGTCCGATAGCCGCTTCCCCCAATACGGTTGATCAGCGTGATGCGCGACGACGACAGATGGGACTTTCGCACGACAGGCCGAGGCAGTTGTCCCCGCACCACCATGATGCACGATGCAACACCCTTGTGGAAACAGCCACTGATGCGGGATATATTCTGCACAGTAGATGTCCGATAACGCCTCCGGTGTACCGAGTTGTCCCCAACCCGATTGGATAACCGCACGTTGCTTTGCTTTTCTAACAGCGTCTATTAAAATTTCGGTCGTTTCACGCCCATTCGAGCCGCCCATAGACCCAAACGTGATGATAACTGGCGGCGGCCCCGCCTCCAAGAAAGCGACAAGTTCAGACGGTGGATCGTAAGCAGGTGACGCGAGGTGCCAGACACCGGTAAGTTTGTGGTTCGTCGGAAAATCAGCCGGTGGACAAAGTGCCGGCGATGCGGCAATGAGGTTTAGGTGTGGTGAGTACATGCCATCTAACGCCACGGAAAACCTCGGCTCGCCACCGACAGACACAATAAATTGGTTAAAGAGTGTATCTATACTTGAGGCAAGACGGAGTTCCGCCAATTTCCACACAACAGCATTAAAAGCACGTCCCCAGTTCGGGAACGGGTACGGCGCGAAGTCTAAAGATTTGATGAACCCGGGACAATACGTCACAGTAAGCCACGGGATCCCGTTACGGATCGCAGCCTCCTGTCCGGGAATATCCACTGAATGACAGATCGCTATATCAAACCCTTTCATAGCGGTCAAACAATTCTGATACCACTGTCCACCGCGACGCACAATTCCCTCTTCCACAATGAGCCGCAGCATCGCGGTCGGGTCGCGCTTCGGGATAATAGCATCCATCGCCGTTTGAAACTCCGCCAAATCAAAAACAACACCTATCTCGTAGAATTCCGCGCCGACCTCAAGAATCTTATCCCTATAGAGTGCAGGTGAACAGACACGCACTTGATGTCCGCGTTCAAGCAGACGTTCCGAGAGTGCTAAAACCGGATAGACATCCCCGGTTGATCCCCAACAGACGACGACGATTTTCATCTTACTTTCTCCGTTGTTGCCTCCCAAACGGGTTCAACAGGAAGTTTTTTCGTGCATTCCCATCCGATTTTGCACTTATGCGCGCTACACGGCCAACACGGCATATCTCGGCGCACGATAGATGCGTTTTCGCTCAACGGATGCCACGCCACATGATCTGTAGGACCGAAGATCGCCACCATCGGCACATCCAACGCCGCAGCGAGATGCATCGGACCGGAGTCATTACAGACCACCAAATCGCAACAAGATAAGAACACACCCAACTCACGAATCGTCTCTGGGGCATAAGAAATAGCAGGAGACTCCATCGCCGCTTGGATATTCCTCACCAATTCCGCTTCTTCAGGACCGCGTAAGAGCAGTATTCTTGCGTTGTACTGATGTGAGAGTCTGTCAGCGAGCTCAGCGTACTGCTTTTCTGGCCAGCGTTTGTCAAACGAACTCCCCCCTGGATGAATACCGATGAGAAACGTCCCAGGCGTGATACCCCAGGAGGCGAGGTGTGCTTTGGCTGCGGTAATCTCATCCGGCGACAGGTGAAATATGAGTTTCCGTTGACCATCACCTTTGCCAATTAAGCGTACCAGTTCCAAATTCCTGTCAACTTCATGGGTTTCGCCTTTTCGGTATTGACCCCGCCATGCATGTGTGAGGGTGGATCTAAAACGTTTCTGATACCGTCCCAATCGGTACGTAGCACCGGAGAGAAACGCAACAAGGTGTGACCACATTGCTGTCTGCATGGCAACGACGAGTTGAAACCGCTCACGGCGCAACTGACGATAGAATTGGAGTCGTGCTGCAATACCGCGATGCTTACCGTTACGGTCAAAAATGAGGATCCGATCCACATCGGGATTACCGATTAACACCGGTGCGTTGAGCGGGCGCGCCAATACCGTTATCTCCGCTGACGGATAACTCTCCCTTAACAGCGCAATTGCCGGTGTGGAATTCAGCAAATCACCGATGCCATCAACCCGAATAACGAGGATCTTATTGATGTTAGGCAGCGTGTTGTCCTGTTCGCGCTCCGAAATTTGCGTTGCGAAAGTCTCACCCTTGGATAGCATAGTTATTCTCTTACCAACTGGGTTAAAGTGTCGTCTATTATAACACAAACCCACGGAAATGGCAAATTCCAAGCCTTATGTTTAATCCAAAACGATTTGCGTCAACGCTGATGGGTGTGGTATAATTATACACATGCATCACAGAGCATCACTTACAACTGAAAGCGACCAGAAGCCTTCAGCACTCCGTTTTCTGTTCGGAACGTTGGTCTTCGGTTCAGTCCTTATTATTCTCACCTGTTATTGGATTATCTCGGCAGAAAATCGTGTCGTCTGGGAACTTACCGATTTTTCTATCTTTCCAACGGTACTTTTCACCTTCTTCCTGTTGGCGGTTATCACGCCACTTCTCAAAAAGGCTTTTAAAGGTTTCGCACCGACATCCCGTGAACTTGCTATGACATACATAATGGTATCCGTAGCGACTGCACTCGCAGGACACGACATCGTTCGACAGTTAGTACCGATGATCGCCAACGCTGGGTGGTTCGCAACACCCGAAAATGAATGGGCGGATATCTTTTTTCGATTCATGCCGACATGGCTGACGATCACTGACCGGGGTATCCTACAAGGATACTTTGAGGGAGACGATACGTTTTGGCAGCAACGATATATGGAAGCGTGGCTGTGGCCGATTCTGGCGTGGAGCGGCTTGGTCATCGTCCTCCTGTTTATGATGCTTTGTGTCAATATCATCATTAGAAGGCAATGGATCGACCACGAGAAATTGAGCTACCCTTTAACGACGCTCCCTATTGAACTGCTCGGCAATACATCCGCACTTTTTCGGAATAAACTGATCTGGCTCGGTTTCGGCATCGCATTCGGATTAGAGATTCTGGCAGGTTTGAACTACCTCTTCCCTGTGATACCTTCGCTCAAAATCAAATATCAACTCTACTTTTCTGACCGACCGTGGAACGCAGTCGGACGGCTGCCGATCTATGTCTATCCGTTCGCAATAGGGTTCGGATACCTCATGCCGTTGGACTTGTCGTTGTCATTCTGGTTTTTCTATCTATTTTGGGGTGCACAGCGCGTCTTTTTCAGCGCGGTCGGATGGACAACCGCTATCGGTCTACAGACGGAACAACGCGGTGGCGCATGGCTCGGTATCGGTATCCTTGCGCTCATCACAAGTCGGAAACACGTTTGGGGGATACTCCGCGACGTATTCTCCTTTAAATCTAAAGACGGGTTATACAGGCTCGCCGTTTTCGGGTTAATCGTCAGTATGGCGATTGTATTGGTGTTCTGGTATTTCGCTGGGCTATCACCGTGGGTCGCACTCGGTTATTTCAGCATCTACTTAATACTATGCATCGCAATGACGCGTATGCGTGCCGAACTTGGACCGCCGACACACGAACTACACGGGATGCATCCTGACCGGATTATGTTATTGTTCGGTGGAAGTCGTCCGTTAGGGGCACAAAACCTGACGAACACAACGCTCCTTTCATGGCTCGCCTACGGTTACCGCTGCCACCCGATGCCGCACCAGTTAGAAGCGTTTAAAATCGGTAGACACTTCCGCCTTCATGAGAACCGATTGGTTGTAGCACTTATTGTGGCATCCATCGTAGGGACCATCGTTTCGATTGTCGGACACGTCGCGCTCTATTATGAATACCGGTTCGCCCGATGGGGTGTCGGTGAATTTAATCGCTTGCAAAATTGGATTATCTCGCCACGGGCACCGAATTTTGCAGCTGTCCAACACATAGCGTTCGGTTTCCTATTCACCGGTGTACTGACGTTTTTGAAACGCCAGTTTTTGTGGTGGCCCTTTTATCCCGTCGGCTACGCCGTCGGCAACGGTTGGGCAATCGGGTGGATGTGGTTCTCAATATTTTTGGGATGGCTCTTCAAGCAGCTGCTTTTCACAGGGGGTGGGGTGCGAGCCTATCGTCAAGCGTTGCCGCTTTTCTTGGGGTTCGTATTCGGTCAGTTCCTTGCCGGAAGTTTCTGGAGTTTGCTCGGGGTGATACTAAATAAAAACATGTACACGCTTTTCCCATAAAGCAACTCCAGAACAACACAACACCGAATTAGAAGTCTTTGAGCGCATCTTCTTCGGATTCAAAGACCCCTATGCTCTGCGTCAATCCGATCGTGTTGAAAATATTTCTGACTTGGGTGGATGGATGCGCAACCCGTAAAACCTGTCCTTTCTCTCGCATCTTCCAGAGCAATCTGATAATCTCACCGAAACCACTACTGGTGATGAAACTGCGGCGTTCAAAGTTCAGTAGAACTTTCTCTGCATCTTGAACCTCCGCGTCTGCATAGGCGTCGCTCAATATAGGTTCAGAAGCATCGGTAAGATAACCGGTAATATCAAATATCGCGATCTTTCCTTCGTCTTGGTGTCGAACAGAGATTTGAGAATTTGCCCTCACAATACCCTCCTAAAAAAATAAAAAATAAAACATACCGTCAATCTTAGTATTGGTTGTAATATGATCGATTAATCCTCGGTAAAAGTTCGTTGAAGCGGTGTATGCTCTGGCTGGGAGTGGACTACGGTGCCGTCGTCAAGGTGTAACCAAGTCTCAAATTGACGCTCGCCTTCTTTTAACTGAATTACGCGGGCACCGCGCGGAAGTCCTTCTCGCCCATAAGAGTTATAACCGCTTGCACGACCATAGCAGAGACGGATACCGTGTAAATCACCCCAGAAATCGTTGACATGCTCATGTCCGACAAATGTTCCCATCACATCCCCAGCTTCATGCATCGCAGCGAAAAAACCGGTATTGATCCGCGGGGCGCAAACATTCTCATATTTCACACCATAACAGGTATGAAAATCCCACACCTCATCATATTCGGGAATTGGGATGTGGAAAAAAGCAAGGGCAGGTAAGGGATGCCCGACTTCAGTTGTGATCTTGGCAGATTCTTGTAGATACCACGCTATCTGTTCACGCCTAATCCAATCGTAGCCACCGATGTCGGTCGATGCATAACTACCAGAGTCTATAAAATAAAGCATGGCAGCAGATGCATCCGACCCAGAGTACTGAACCGGTAGCGTATAATTGCCGACACCAGGTACGTCTTCGGGCCCCGGTTGCGAGAGACACAACCCGCTTTCTTGCATAACTGCCATCAACTCGTGCCGATCAGCATTACCTTCGTCATCGTGGTTGCCGAAAACCGCTGCCCACGGCACCCCACATGCATCCACAGTTTTGATAACCTGTCGGAGGGAATCGGCAGCATCCTCACAACCGCCACCCGACAAAATATCACCCGTCAGTACAATTAAATCCGGGGATTCAGCCTTTGCGATTTGGGTCATCAGTTTCGCGGATTGTTGATCCGGTGCTTCCCCATTTTGCCAATGGATATCCGTAAATTGCACGATTTTGAAACGTTGATCGCTGCGAAATCTCAATATATTTTCCATTATATTTTTTCTCCTTCCGGCAAAATCATAGCATAATTCCCAAAAATTGCAAGCGAATTCTTAATTGTCAGAATTGTATGATGGCGCATTATAACATCAACTCATGAATGCCTATATTATAGAGACATCCATAGAAAAAAAGATAGAAAAAAAAAAAACACCGCTCCTACAAAATTGACCCAAGAATAGCCTTGCTATATCCAATTTTTCGTGTTAAAATATGTGCTATGCGAAATAACCGTTTATCGAATATCTATGATCGCCACACCGTTATCCGCTCAAACGAGGCAGTGGCGGACGGCCACTATCTATTGCGTTGTGAGTGTACTGAAATTGCTCAGCACGCACGACCGGGTCAGTTCATTCACGTTATGGTTTCACAAGGGACCGGTATGCTCTTACGTCGTCCATTTACGATCTATACAGTGGATGGACACGAGATTACAATGCTCTATCAGATCATCGGCGAAGGAACGAAACGGTTGTCAGAGATGCTTGCAGGTGCACCGCTCCACGTCTTAGGACCTCTGGGTAATACGTTCAATTTTACCACACACCCCGACCCTGCTATCCTTGTCGGTGGCGGTGCTGGTATCGCTTCACTTATGCTACTCGCTACAGCATTACGTAAACACGATATACAAACATTTGGATTGGTAGGCGCACAGCACCAAGCACGGCTCTTAAGTGTGGCGGACTTAGAATCAATCGGTATCACAGTCCATATAGCCACAGATGATGGGAGCATCGGACGTCACGGATACGTCACTGATATTCTCATAGATATGCTCAAAGAAATGAATTCGCATCGTCCGATAATTTACGCCTGCGGTCCACACGGAATGCTTTCCGCCGTCGCAAAAATCGCAGCCAACTATGAGGTGCCGACGCAAATTGCTATGGAGAATCGGATGGGGTGCGCGATGGGGGTATGTCTCGGATGTGTCTGTCCCGTCCGTACAGGCGATGATACCATAGAATACCAACGTGTTTGCACCGAAGGACCGGTCTTTAATGCTACTGACATTGTGTGGGACGTTTAGGAGATGCTGAAAAAGAAAATAGACGCGTTTGTGTCAAATCATAAAAAATAAAAAAAATTAAAATATGAAGACTACATTTTACAACGAATTAACAACCACCAGCCTTCAAGACAAATTGCTCTCCGATGCCTGTTCCGAAAAGATACTCACTGGGTCGGACGTGGCATTACTTCCACTATTGGATGCAGCGTATCAGGTTCGCAAAACCTACTTCCAGAATGAGGTCCAACTCCATATCCTCAACAATGCGCAGAACGGTTATTGTCCGGAGGATTGTGGCTATTGTGCACAAGCAAATACCGCAACAACAGATATTGAAGCGTATCCGTTAAAACCTGATGCCGAAATTCTGGAAGAAGCAAAACGGGCTTATGAATCTGGTGCGTATCGTTACTGCATCGTCATGAGCGGAAGGGGTCCCTCACCAAAACGGGTTGCACACCTCGCTGAACTCATCCATACCGTAAAAACGCACTATCCGATCGAAGTATGTCTCTCCGCAGGGCTGATTGACATAGAATCCGCGCATATCCTGAAAGCAGCCGGATTGGATAGGTTAAACCATAATCTGAATACTTCCGAAGCACACTATCCAAATATCTGTAGCACGCACACTTATCAAGATCGGATGGAGACATTGCAAGCCGCACAAACCGTTGGACTCGCCTGTTGTTCGGGAGTCGTCGTCGGGATGGGTGAAGGGACGGATGATTTAATTAAAGTTGCCAAGGCACTCCGTCAGCTTGGGGTCGCATCGCTACCTGTCAACTTTTTCTTGCCAATATCTGGCACACAATTGTCAGAATCTTTTACGGCACAGCGGCGTGTGCCTACGACTTTAACCCCGGATTATTGTCTCCGCGTGTTGTGTCTGTTTCGATTTCTGAACCCGCGTGCAGAGATACGGGTCGCAGCAGGTAGGGAACACCATCTACGGAGCATGGAGGTGATGGCACTCTACCCAGCGAATTCAATGTTTATTGATGGCTACCTAAATGCTGAAGGTTCGGCAGCAGCGCGGACACTTGAGATGATCCGAGATGCCGGTTTCACGGTAAAAGCAAACGAAGACACGGCGACACAACTGAACTCAAAAGACGCGGCGAAAAAGGATGTCCTTCTCAAAGATTTGAAAGTGCTTCGACCCCACATGGAACCCAACACTTAATTCCGAACAAACACCTAAAACATTACCCAATTTGCGTCAAACCACCCATATAGGGTTGTAATACTGCAGGTATACGGACTGTGCCATCGGGGTTCTGATACGTCTCAAGGAGCGCAATGACGACGCGCGGTAATGCTGTACCAGACCCATTGAGCGTGTGAATGAACTCCGGTTTCGCACCCGCCTCCGGACGATAACGGATATTCGCACGGCGTGCTTGGAACGCCTCGAAGTTACTACAAGAAGAGATCTCTAAAAACCGCTGTCCTGCAGGTGCCCAGACCTCAATATCGTAGCATTTCGCTGCAGCGAAACCGAGCTCCACTGTACAATGCTGCACAACACGATAAGGCAAACCGAGTGCCTGCAAAACGCTCTCAGCATTCGCCAACAGCGATTCGTGTTCGGCGTAAGAGGTTTCAGGCGTAGTGAACTTCACCATCTCCACCTTATCAAATTGATGGATACGCTGTAAGCCGCGTGTGTCCTTACCATAGGCACCTGCTTCGCGTCGGAAACACGGTGTATAAGCGGTGTAGTAGATAGGCAAATCTTCTGCCGAGAGTATCTCGCCTGCGAAAAGATTTGTTACGGGGACTTCAGCCGTCGGGATGAGAAACAGATCGCTCTCAGGATTCTCTTCGTCCCTATCGCATCGGTACATATCCGACTCAAATTTTGGGAGTTGCCCTGTTCCTGTCATCGTCGGACGGTTAGCGAGAAACGGTGGTGAGACTTCGGTATAACCGTGCTGCGTCGTGTGCAGGTCGAGCATGAACTGAATCAGTGCACGTTCCAGCCGTGCTCCCAAGCCTTTGAAAAGCACAAAGTTGCTACCGGCGACCTTCGCGCCGCGTTGAAAATCGACGATATCCAACTGCTCCGCGATGTCCCAATGCGGTTTCAGTTCAAACTCGAAGCTGGGTAACTCGCCCCACGTCTTGATTTCGATGTTATCGCCTTCACTCGTGCCGACAGGTGTGGTTGCTTCAGGCATGTTCGGAATGGTCAACAGAATCGCGTCTATCTCGGCTTTTGTACTGTTATTTTCTGCGGTGAGTTCCTTGATCTTTTGTGAGAGTTCCCGCATCTCCGCTATGGTCTCTGACGCGTCCAATTTCGCCTTTTTGCGTTCTGCAATTTGTTGCGAGACCTGATTCTGGTGTGCTTTAAGAGTCTGGGTATGTGTCAAATTCTCGCGCCAGCGCGTATCCAATGCGATCAACTGATCCAAATCAGCATCGGTGTGGCGATCTGCCAACATCTGGCGGACATCTTCGGTGTTTTCGCGAATAAATTTAAGATCAATCACAGCAGTTCCGTTCCTCCATAAGAATAGTTTGGTAGGTTGTCCTGTAACGAAAAAACCACAGCATTGTAGAGCACAATCTGTGGCTAATTCAATAAAATAAAACGGGCCCGACGGGACTTGAACCCGCGACCTCCTGCGTGACAGGCAGGCGCGCTAAACCAACTGCGCCACGAGCCCATAGATAAAAAATATCCAACAGGTAGGCGGGACAGGACTTGAACCTGTGACCTACAGCTTGTAAGGCTGTCGCTCTAGCCACCTGAGCTACCCGCCCAAAATGAGATTTTGATAGCATCTCATCTCAAGGACTTATTAAGTATACCACATCGTTTGCTGTTTGTCAAGAAAAAAATTGTTTTTTTCAAAAAAATACGAAAAATGGAGAGGTTACAAGAAAATTATTTATCCGGTGCGTCGTTGCCTCGGTACGGACGCGTCCCTCGGACAAGTACCCGCCTCGGGTTGTCTTCCCATGTCAATTCATCTGCACTGTGATAACCGAGCGTCATACTCATCCGTGTGCTGTCGGTATAATTGATGCCAGCCGAATGGACGATCATACTATCAATCGCGAGCAAACCGCCTGCAGGCATCGGTAACGGAATCGCTTGACTCGCAGCGATTTCTTGAACCGCATCGCCTTTAAGATCAGCAAAAGCAGGCAGATGATGTGAGCCAGGCACAACCCGTGTGCACCCGTTCTCAAGGTTTGTGTCCTCCAGATAGACGAGGACAGTCGCAATGGTCCGCGACCAGTGCCGGACATCACGGTGTAACGCAAGCGAATGGCTCGAACCCGCATCTCGGAGATAGACATGATTATGTCGATTGCGTACAAATTCTATATCCGGTCCCAATAACGATTCTAAAGGGTTGAGAATTTCATCACAAGTAATCGTTTCCCGGAAGATACCGCCGCGTTCCCATACTGCAGAAATTCGGATGATCCTGTCATTTTGACGCACGACGGGTTCTACGGCTTCGGACATGTCTTTTAATGCCGCTGCTTTCAACGCTTCAACGTGCTCAGTGGAGAGTTGCGTCGGAAATTTGATGAAGCCGTTGTGGCGAAACAATTGGATTTCCTGCGGTGTCAGTTTCATCGGTTCCCTCCCATCATATTCAGAATCAATTATAGTTTGGTAATTTATCACGGATCGCAATATCGGTCAATAGAGAAATGCCCTATGTAAAATAGAAAGCAATTTTGTTTCAATCGCGTAATTTAGTAACGAAAGATCGAAATATTTCGTTTTATTTTAAGGTAATTAAAACTAAATTCAAAAAACATTGTGTAAGAGGATAAAAATATGAAAATGTGCTATGCGTGTCTGCTGATATTCTCTTTGGCAGTCGTGTCTGGGTGTATGAGCATGTCGGGTTATAAAGAGGCTTCACTGCGTCATCACGCGTATGCAACCGGTACAACACCTGCGACGGCTAAGGAATGGCGCGCCCTGATTTCAGAGTTCCAGAGGGTAATTGATGCCGATCCGAAGGGAGCATCAGCAGATGATGCACAATACGCAATCGCTTCAAGTTGGCTGTGGAGTATCAAGGCAGGCAACACCGAAGCACCACACCGCGCGATTGAGGCGTTCAAAAAACTGATTTATACCTATCCGAACTCCGAGTACGTCCCGTTCGCATACTACTGGTTGGGACGCTGCTACGACGCTATCGGCGACCGCTATCAGGCGATCGTCCAATACCAACTTCTCGGAAACCGCTACGCGGCTTCTCAGATGGCGGCGTTCGCTAAATTGGAATTAGCACGCCTGTACGCCAAGCAAGGATACATCAAACGCGCAGAGACGTTCTATGAAAGTCTCATCAACGGTTCAGAAAATCGCGAGATCGGTATCGCTGCATCCGTAGAGTTAGAGGCACTCAAAACCCCGAAAAAACCGGTTGTAGCCCCCCCTCAAAATACAACGCAAAAGCAACAAATCGTACGGCAACCGACCAAACAACGAATGCAACAACCACAACAGACAAAACAGGTACAACAACCAAAGCGATCACAACCGCCGCGGCAGCCAAAGCTTGCAAGCGCGACTGCCAAACCGAAACCTTTAACACCTAAATCGCTGACACGTGAATTTGGATTGACAGCGAAAACGATTATTATTGACCCAGGACACGGCGGCAAAGACCCAGGCGCATTAGGCACCAGTGCGCTGCGGGAGAAAGGAATTGTTCTTAGCATTTCGGAGAAACTTCGTGATATATTAACTGCAAAAGGTTATACTGTGCTAATGACGCGTGATACCGACCGCTTTATTCCACTGAAAAAACGCACCGAATTCGCAACACAACATAAAGCGGACCTTTTTCTCAGCATCCACGCCAATGCCAGCGAAAATTCAAGAGCCAACGGGATCGAAACCTATTATCTGGACGTTACGAGTACGGATAGTGCATCGGAGAAAATCGCCGCACGCGAAAATATAAACTCCGGTTATAGTATCCAAGAACTCGATACACTCTTGGAAGGATTGATACGACAAAGTAAAAGCGAGGACAGCAGACGTCTGGCACAATCTGTCCAACAAGCGTTGGTGCAAAGCACAGGCGCAGTCGATCGCGGCGTCAAGCACGCACGGTTCGTTGTCCTGATTGGAACAAAAGTGCCTGCGATCCTCATTGAAACAGGGTTCGTATCCAATGCAGTAGAAGGACAAAAACTCGCGACCTCGGCGTATCAACATAAAATTGCGACTGCAATCGCGCAAGGTGTCGATCGGTTTTTGGGACAAATAGGTGAAACACCGTTTGTTGCAGCGCAAACCGCAAAACTTGCCGCGACAAGCACTAAAAGGAACAGGTAATGTCTTTGAACCGACTTGCACCACGCTTACGCACAATCGTGCTTCTCGTGTTCACCATCCTCTGGTGTACCGGTGGATTTATGTATGGCGAAGCACAACACACTGCCGAGATCGCAATTGTTTTACCGACAGCTGCATCGAGGGTATCGGATGGAGATATTCAATACGCTCAGTCAATGGGCAAAAGATTCAACCGACTGCTCAACAGTATCGGATTAACTGCCGATATACTTGATGAAGACGCGCTCTCTGAAGCAACACTCAAATCCCGCCGTATGGTTGTGCTTCCCTTGAATCCCCGGATTGCACCGCAAACTGAGAATTTATTGAAGGATTTCGTGGTATCCGGCGGCAAACTTTTCGTTACTTATAATTTATCGGATACAGTTGCATCGCTACTGGGATTACGTCAAACGGACTGGCTAAAACAGGAGGTGCCGGGTCAGTTTGCATCAGTTCAGTTGGACGCACCAGAGATCCCCGATATGCCAGCGTCTATCAGACAAGGCTCGTGGAACATTACGGTGGCAGAACCGACGACACCACAGACAAAGATTATCGGGTATTGGCATAGTGAAAACGGAGAATCAACCGGATTGCCTGCACTTTTTATCGGAAATGCCGGAGTCTTCTTTAGCCACGTTTTCCTTGCAGACGACACCGAACGTAAGAAGCAGATGCTCGCTGCCCTTTTTGGATATCTCGTCCCAGAATTTCGCCAGACGTTTGCTAAACAGACAGTCGCGACGATAACAACTGTTGGACACACCAAAGACTTTACGGCGTTGGCGCAATTTGTTCAACGGAGCGATGTTCCCGAAGCGAATCAGGTACTAAATGCTGGTGCAGATTTGATGAACCGCGCGCGCGCCGAATATGATATTGGCGATTACACTGCAGCAATAACGACAGCCCGCGCAAGCCGTGCCGAATTCTCCAAAGCCTATTTCCTATCGCACACCAGCGTCGAAACCGAAGGACGCGCGGTATGGAACCACTCTGGACTCGGCGCATATCCTGGAGATTGGAACCGCGCCGCCAAGGAATTAGCAGCCGCAGGTGTGAACATAATTCTTCCGAACATGGCGTGGGCAGGTGTCGCGCACTATCCGAGTGAAATCTTACCACACAGCAAAACTTTCACACAATACGGCGATCAGATTGCGCAGTGCGTTCAGGCAGCGCACGCACACGGTTTAGAAGTCCATGTCTGGAAGATTACATGGAATTTGGAAGGCACGCCAAAAGAATTCGTCGAAAAAATACGAGCGGAGGGACGCACCCAAGTCTCTGCAACCGGAGAAGCCCTCAATTGGCTATGCCCATCACATCCGAAAAATGTGCTTCTCGAATTGGATAGCATTCTTGAGATCGTGACAAATTACGACGTAGACGGTATCCACCTCGATTATATCCGCTACCCGGGGAGCCACGCCTGCTACTGTGATGGCTGCCGTGAGAGATTTGCGCGGACGATACGAAAACCGATTAACGAATGGCCCGCTGAAGTCTTACCAAAAACCGGTGCCTACGGCGAGCAGTATACCGAGTGGCGTGTACAACAGATCACACGTTTGGTGCGCCTAATCCACAAGCGAACGAACGAAGTTGATCCTGAAATCAAGATTTCTGCTGCTGTCTTCGGTTGGTATCCGGGATGTATCCAGACGATCGGGCAGGATTGGGTTGCCTGGGCAAAATCCGGTTACGTCGATTTTGTCTGCCCGATGAATTATACTGAAGACGCTGGCTATTTTACGGAGTTGCTAACCAACCAAATCGCGCTTATACCGAAAGGTGTACCCATTTATCCCGGTATCGGTGCGACTGCCTCCAATTCGCTACTGACACCGGATGCCGTCGTCGAGCAGATTTACCTTTCGCGCAACTTAGGTGCTTCAGGGTGGACAATTTTTGACTACTCCGTTGACATCTCTGAGACCCTGTTGCCAGCACTCACACTCGGCATTTCAAAGCGCAAAGCAAAACCACCGCATCAATAAACCTGTCCGATTCTGGTTATTGTATCGGGATTGTGAAATACCTTCATAACTACCTCGCTATACTCGCGAAATAGGATCCCAATTTTCTCATATTTACTCCGTATTTCACTTGCATATCCTTAGTAAATCGTGTAAACTAAATTGAATACAAGATTTCCATAAACGTTCTTTCTTAACCGACACGCAAGCAACATCAAACGACAAAGGCGTATTTATGTGGCAAGTTACTGATAAGTGGGGTAACCGTATTGAATTAACTGATGAGAGATAGCAACATATCCTCGAAAATCATTGGGAATTGAGAGAACACCGTGACACGATTCTTGAAACAGTCCAGACAGGCAGAAGAAAACAGTCTCCTATAGATCCCCACAAATATACCTATTACAAGGATTTTGACAATTTACCCCACAATTACACTCGTATTGTTGTTATTGTTAAACTGATTCGGAACAACTTCATTATTACCGCGTACCCTATAAGAAAAAGGAGATTCCATGGATATCAATAAGGACAGACTTAAGATTGTCTATGACCGAGAGGCAGATGTCCTCTACGTGACAAAAGGCACCCCTGAGCATACCGACTACGTTGAGTACACCGAAGATATTATCTTGCGCTTCCATCCAGAGACGAAACAGTTGGTAGGTTTCACGCTTATTGATTTTTCTGAGCACTTCGCCCAGAAGGGCTCAAGCGGTGCGCTGCCTTTCGGTGTAGATTTTCATGTAGATGCTGTGCCGCGTATTTAAAATGTTTTAAATCCAGATGATAGGAGTTCCGCACCCTAAAAAATTAAAGGAGATTTTTGATTAATGGCGCAAAAACCGAATATTCTATTTTTGATGAGTGATGAACACAGTCCGCACGCTATCGGGTGTGAAGGTAATCCCATTGTCCAGACCCCAAACCTCGACCAACTCGCAGCCTCCGGCACCTATTTTGAGAGTGCATATTGTCAAGTCCCGCTCTGTACACCGTCTCGGATGTGTATGCTAACGGGTAAGCATGCACATCGATGTTCGGCGTGGAATAATGGATCCATTCTCTTCCCCGAACATCTCACAATGCCTGCCCATTTTGCGCAGCACGGTTATGCAACCGCCCTTGTCGGTAAGATGCACTTCGGTGGAAAAGAACAGCACAACGGCTTCCAGTCTCGCCCGTACGGTGACTTACGCGGCACTGCTGGCCACCAAACCGATCCGCTAAATCCACCATCTCGCATACGAGGACGTACCCGGCTTGCCGGTGTCACAGAGATCCCAAGCAGTCTTCTACAAGAACGCGTTATTAATGGAGAGACCCTTGAATACCTAAGGTCCCAACCTGAAGATCAGCCGTGGTTCCTGCTTGCGAGTTACAGCCGTCCGCACTTTCCGCTCACGGCACCGAAACGGCTCCTCGATAAATATTGGCCCGATAATGTAGATATGCCGAATATACCACCGGGACATTTAGAGCAGACGCACCGCTTCGCGAAAGGCTTACGAGATAATTTCAACACGCAGGACATCCCACCTGAAGAAACAAGAAAAGCGCGCGCCGCCTACTACGCCTGTTGCGAATTCTTGGATGAAACCCTCGGGGATCTACTTACACTTTTGGAACGTGACGGCTTCTTGGATAACACGATCATCGTCTATACAACCGATCACGGTGAGATGGCAGGCGAACACGGGCAGTGGTGGAAATCGAGTTACTACGAAGCTGCAGCACGTGTACCGTTGATCGTCTGGGATAAGCAAATCCAGCAATCCCACGGCGCAAGAGTGACAGCACCTGTTGAGCTAAACGACCTTTTCCCGACATTATGCACGCGGGCAGGCATCCCTATCCCCGAAGATTTAGATGGTGCAGATTTAACGAATCTGATGTCGGGTAACGCCGACGGCTGGCGTAACACTGCCATCACGGAATACTGGGCACCACAGACGACAGGTCCGATGCGTATGCTCCGAACACCTCGCTATAAATATGTCGCCTTCCCTGAAGATGAATCCATCCTCTTCGATCTCGAGACAGACCCAGATGAATTTGAGAACCTATCAGGACAAGAAGAGCATAAAGAATTAGAAGCATCTTTACACGAACAACTCATGGATGGATTCTCATGGGAACCTGTCGCCGAACAGATGGCAGCGGATAAAGTACGCAGCCAAGATTTCAAGGCACCCTGGGGTAGCGGGACACCGAATCAGTATACACTCCCTGATGGTCGTATCGTTGACGCGGAGACCTGCCTCTATAATCCCTCACTGAGAGCTGAGAGTTAGAGAGGAACATTTGTTGAACCGATGCTAACAATGGGAGACCTATACACGCTTGGCTGCTAATACTTTTAAGGACAATTTTGGGGAAACCGGCAGGTCGAATACAAGGATTCGGTTTTCCGCTATCGTTGTAGGGCTGCTTTTAGTAGGTGCAATGTGTGCAATCACACCCTACAATAACTATTTCCTACAAAATACTAAGATTGCAGGCAACCACCTCCCTGTCGGTTCAATCTTCGGACTCCTATTTCTGGTATTTCTTGTCAATGTGCCGTTACGTAAATTCATGCGGAGCGGGCGTTTCGCCTTCTCCGCACTTGAATTGACCGTTATCTGGATGATGCTCATCGTGGCGGTCGGCATTCCGTCGATGGGATTGCTGCAGTTTCTGCTGCCATCTCTCGTCGCAGTTCGCTACTTCGCGACGACAGAAAACGATTGGGCAGAAACGCTACATCCACATATCCCTGAATGGCTTGTTGTCACGGATGCGCGGGCTGTGACAGATTTTTACGAGGGTATTGCTCCGGGAGAAAGTGTCCCGTGGATCCCTTGGATTAAGCCACTACTTATCTGGGGGCTTTTCGTTCTTGTCTTCTATTTTACGACGCTCTGTCTATCGACGATCCTCCGAAAACAGTGGGTGGAACGTGAACGGTTCTCGTTTCCCTTAATTCAGATTCCGGTACAACTCGCCGCAGAACCGGCATCTGGTACGCTTCTCAACGCTTTTTTCAAAAATAAACTCCTCTGGGCAGGGATGGTGCTGCCGGTGGTGTTACATCTCATTAACGGGTTGCATGCCCATTTTCCGAATGTTCCAGAAATTCCGCTCATTTATAACATTCACCGCGCTTTTACCGAGAAACCGTGGCATACGCTCGGATGGTGGCCCGCGATGCGCTTCGTCATCTACTTCTCGGTTATCGGGATCGCCGCTCTGCTGACGCTGGAGGTGTCGTTCAGTCTCTGGTTCTTCTTTATTTTTTTCAAAATCCAATATATCATCATGAATGCAATCGGACTCGGCATCGGTCCGTGGGTTAGCTGCAGCCGTCAGGTGATGGGAGGGTATCTCGTCTTTGTCCCTGCGGTCTTCTGGATAGGTCGTGAACACATTGTAACGGTCTTTAGAAAGACGTTCGGACTTGGGCACGCACGAACAACCGCCACGACTACAGCGAGGCAACCGATAGACGATGCCAATGAGCCGGTCTCGTATCGTATAGCACTTCTCGGATTTCTTTTTGGGTTTATTACCTTAATCGTATTCTTGGTTATCGCAGGCATAACGACGTGGGTCGCAGTCGTGACGCTTCTCTCTATCTTTATCACATCTGTCGTCTTATCTTGGATGGTCGTCAACGGCGGTTTGTTGCTGGTGCAGGCTCCCTTTTTCCCTTCAGAATATATTGACATTACTTTGGGGTCCAACGCTGTCGGACATAAGAGTTTGGCGGTTCTGAGTTTCCAACGCACCTTTCTGCGGGACTGGGGTGAATTAATGATGCCGAACTTCCTGCACAGTTTCAAGGCAGCAGATGAAGTCCAACTCGCGCGACGACGCATCGTACCGATTCTGGGCATCGCAATTGTTGTCGCAATTCTCATCTCCGTTTATGCCTCATTGACGCTGATATACGGCAAAGGTGCACTCTTTTTACAGAGTTGGTCCTTTGTTACCGCCCCGAGAAATTATTTCCAACGGATGAACAATCTCATCCAATTTCCTGTTGAGACGAAATGGGCTGAAGTCTACAGTATGATCGCCGGCGCCGGATTTACAGGGTTTATGCTCTGGATGCGGCAGAACTTCGTCTGGTGGTCGTTACATCCGATCGGCTACCTCCTCGGCGCAACGTATCCGCCGTTTCATCTCTGGTCGTCTATCCTAATCGGGTGGTTCATTAAATACATGGCACTTAAATTTGGTGGTGCCGCAACATATCGGAAGATTCGACCTATCGCGTTCGGCTTGATTTTCGGTGAGTACGTAATGGTCGGATTATGGATGATTGTCGGATTCTTCACAGGCATCGGTTATTTCGCACTACCATCATGACCTATAGATGATTGCAAACCGAGACACTCAAACTATGGTGAATTATAGAAATAATACCATTTCTGTTAATAAACCTCTCTTTATGTAGAACAAACTGTTAGTTTGTTGCACAGTTGATAAATCTATCTTTACGTAGAACAAACTGTTAGTTTGTTGCACAGTGGTACGAATTTCACGAAAACCCATAATGTGATAACATCATTTAGAAATGGTATAAGTTGACATTTATCAATAACTCTACCCTGATCAAAGTCTTCAAAGTCCCCTGATAAGGGGGATTTAGGGGTTGACTTTGCCTTGAGAGTATCCGAGTAATTCTAAGAGCCACCATAAGAGGAAATTACATTATGCACGCCAATGAAAACAACTTCACAGAGGCATGGAAAGCACGGGCAAAAACGCGGCATACCGTTGTTGGAATCCGGACGTGGCACGTTAATCTGAACCCTCGCGCAATGCCCGGTTTAGGGTTCGCTAAAGGACAGTGGCAGAAACCTACTACCCAAACCGTACACGTCGATTGGCGCGGTCCCTTCGCAACACAAGCAGGAGCGTTAATCGTAGAGATAACAACCGATAAAGGCTTGAAAGGATACGGCCTCGGCGGGGGCGGACTTGCAGGTGCCATGATTATTGACAAACATCTCCAGCACTTCGTCATCGGACGCGATCCGCTTGATGTTGAAGAGATATGGAATAACCTCTATCACATCACCTCAATTTACGGACGACGCGGCTTGGTGATTTACGCACTGAGCGGTATAGAGCTCGCACTCGTTGACTTATGTGGAAAGATTGTAGACGCACCTGTCTACGGTCTCGTTACAGATACACCGCTCCTTAAAATACCGGCTTACGCCACCGGTGCTGATGTCGGATACTACGCTGAGAACGGGTTTACCGCTTGCAAACTACCGCTCCGCAATGGACTTGCCGAAGGAGAGGATGGGTTCGTACAAAACGTAGAGATGATACACGCTGCACGCGATGCTATCGGTGCGGATGTTGAGTTGATGGCAGACATCTATCTCCGTTGGGATGTGGATTACACACTCCGTTTCGCCGAGGCAGCTGCTGATGTGAATCTCAAATGGATTGAGGAACCTATCCCACTTGACGACTACGCTGGCATGGCGCAACTCGTCCAAGAGGTCCAACCGACTTGGATTGTCTCTGGTGAACATGAATTCACGCGGTACGGGTTTCGCGAGTTGCTGCGTTGGAAGGCAGCAGATATGATTCAACCCGATATCAGCTGGGCGGGCGGTTTCACGGAATGCCTACGCATCGCCCGCGAAGCCGCTGAACTCGATACCCCAACATGGCTGCATCAAGCCGGAACACCGTGGGGTTTACATCTCACGGCGTGTCTCCCGATGCCGTGTATGGCAGAGACCTTCGGCCCCTCCCGCAACGGCGTTGAAAACGAACTCTATCGCCGTTTACGTCCCGAACCTCGCGACGGGTTTTTCACCCTCAACGACGCGCCCGGCTTCGGCGTAGACCTGGACGAAGACCTGTTAGAAGCATACACAGTGGATCGCTTATAAAGCGGCAACCTACTGCTCGGTCAAGTTTCAGTTTATAGGTGACCCGGTTTGTAGTAGGGAACCATTCATGGTCTCCCGTTGTTGACGTGGAGTTAATCAATTAGACATAAGGGATATGGATGTCAATTGATCGTGTGCCCATCCGCTGCAATCGCTGTGGACATAGACGACATCGTTGATGACAATGCGACGGTTGTTCGGATATTTAGCCACTAAATCGTGTCCTCGCAAATAGCGACCATCATAGCGTCTGAAGAAGACTGTGCGTCCACCGCTTTCGATGTATATTTCAGCGAGTTCACCACCGTGAGGCTCGGAAATATCAACGTCTAAAATACGGAGACAGTGAAAAGTGTTTTCACCGATAGTCACATCGTAAGTGCCAGCACCGAAACCTTGACCGTCGGTGATTCTATACGAACCATCAGGTTGAAGTTCATACCGCCCATCGTCTACAATCCGTCGTTTTAAGGGACCACCCCATTGATCTTCAAACCACTCATCCCCGATGGTGTAGGGGACCTGTTCCCCGTCTACTATATTAACGACCGAAACCCATCTGCTATAGGTATCATCAAGTGTTGCGTACATCATAACCGGGGGATTTACATCGGGCCAGTCCCTCGGTGCTAACCATTCCCTAACTTGAAGTCCGACACAATCAATACCCCGAATTGTCGCAGGTGCGGTCGGCGTAATCTCTACGATTGCGTCGAGTTCCAGTGTATTGGCATCATACTCAGCCCGAAGGTGCGGTTCACCCATCTCTGGCACGGCGAACCACCATTGCAGCTCTGGGCAGTCAACTTCGGTGATACGATCATCGCTTTCGACAATTTTCACATCCGGTCGCTGTTGTGGGAACGGGTGTTTTAGAATTTCATTTGTCTGTGTCTGTTTTGTGTGCATTTTATGATTCCTCCGTAACTCGGATATTCTGAGAAGATTCAATCCACGTTATTGAATTAAATTCAGAAAATATTGGAATCACGACTTCAGGTGTGCTGATTCCAGACAAACAGCACTGAATTAACGCTGTGCTGCAGCTTGCTTCTCCTTCATGCGTTTGACAGCATCCAATTTTGTCTGTTGCCAGTCCGTCCAATCCTTTTTGCCTTCATACCGCACGACATCGTGGATAGTCGCACGCGGTTGGTAGGTGATGTAGTTCCCCGTATGCCACGCAAGATTGCGATAAACCATAAAATCCCCTGGTCCCAGATGCACCTGAACGGCACCGGGAAATTGTCTGCAATGCTCTAAGCAGTATCTTTCAGCTTCAGCATTAGACTGTCCCTCGGCGGGTCTTCGCAGTTTCGGATCCTTTGTGGATTGCGCTTCACCGGGCATATCCCACTGACGCAGATGGCTACCCGGTACGAACCACGTACAGGAATCCGCATAAATTGCGCAGTTGACCTGATTGAAATGGCGCAAATCGTGCCAGACTTCTGCCAACTTCGCGTTGACGATCTCATCACGTGCCTCCAGCGGCACCTCAACAACGCCGTCCCGATGCCAACCGATATGCCACGGATACTCAAGCGGTTCCACGAGGAGTCCCATGATGTCAACATGTCCGTGTGTATAGTTAGGACCGAGCAATTTTTCGATAGCGTCTCGAAGTTCGGGCAGCTCTGTGTAATCGTAAAAAGGCTTCAGGTCTAATTCATCGTCGTAATTGGAGAGCGGTTGAATCCGTTGCGTCTGCGGTCCGTTAAGCTTGTGTGCAAGGTCGCGTGCCTTCTCTGCCTCACGACGCAAATCGGTGAGCAACGACGGCGGCACAATCCCGCGGAAAATCAGATAACCTTGCGAGAGGTACGCATTTACCATTGAATCCTGAAATTGAAATGTCATTGTGTCTTGAACCTCCATAGATTTATGGTATTATAAACATTGCTATGTGTCAACGGTTTGCAGGTAGTGTTAGTGTATTCGCGTAGGCATAGCAGTCGCGTTGTTTACCTGCATTTCAAGATCAAATCCATCTTTTCGTATCCGTAAATCGAAGTATAGAAGCGTAACACCGATGATCCAAATTGCGAAAACGAAAGAGCCAACGATCCAGTTGATCCACCCCATAATCGCGTAAAACAACGGATTGCTGTTCTCAAAGCCGTACCTTACTATCCATTTGAGGATGTCCGTAGAGGTCGTTTCACCCATCACTTTTGTTAACATCAGGATGTATCCAATCGTTATCACGACGATACGCTGAATCGCGAAACTCAATACGGAAAGGGAGATTAACGTTCCCCATATCCGCCACCAACTACCGCGTGTGAGCGCATGACTCCTTGAAAAAGCGTGTCGAATGAGCGGTCTCTCAAGCAGAACGACGACGACAGCGAACAGCCAACGCACAGTAAAGTAAACCGCCAACGGCGCAAGAATTAAAGGAATGAAACGGATCCATATATGTCCAAGGGGTATCATCGAAATTAGTAAACCGTTGATTATGCTCCCCAAATCTATAGGGAGATGAAATGAAAAAGGCACAGTAACTAATAAGACAACAGTAAACATCGCTGACCTTAATTCCATATTCGCCCTAAAAATCAGCAAAAGAAGGACAATGATACCGAGTCGTGGTATCCCGGATACTAAGTTCCATGGCAGGTGACATACCAACGTCTGCCAAAACCGATGTCCGGCTTGCCTCAATGCGTCGAGGTATCTGATACGCTTGCCTAAATAGACTGTAGCTGTCGTGACGATTATGCCACCCATGCTAACAAGGCCAAAAGACATACCAACAAGATCCATTACCAAGCCTTTTAGCGGAAAATTTGGGAGAAAACGTGCCAACAGATACGTCACTAAGTTTCCACAAAAATCAACAGCGATAACACCCAAAAATAACAAAAAATGTTTCCGATAGAGACTGAAGATTGTATCCAGAATCTCGCCAAACCCCATCGGTTGGAGTGTTGGCGCATTATTCTCGTCTGCTTGGACTGTATCAACTAAGTTTCGCATTGGTTTTCAATTGGTTAAGTTGTTATTCTTACATCAACCCTATGGTGTAGTGGTTTCTGGTCTGTGTACGGTGTTACTGTCTACTCGTATCTCAAGATCAAATCCCTCTTTTCGGATCCGTAGGTCGAAGTATAGAAGGGTGTTACCGATAATCCAAATTGGAAAAGTAAGGGTACTGACGACTAAATCTGTGCACGTCATAATTGCGTAAAACGGTAAGTTGCTGCTGTCAATTGTGTTCTCCACTGTTGCCCATCGGATGATACCCATGAAATCTGTTTCATCTGCAACTTTTGTTAGAACAAGAAGGCATACAACTGACACCTTAAGTATAATGCTAATAGCAGCACCAAGCATGAAAAACGAGATAGAAGTGCTAAAGACCCGCCACCATGCCCTGCGAACCAGCTGACCGCTCCGTTTGAATGAGGATCCCACGGATAACTTCTCAAGCAAAACTGCTTCAACAATAAATAACCAACGAACCAAAAAATAGGTTGGAAGTGGTATGCAAGTGAGTAGCATTGCCGATAACGATACCGAAGACATTCCACTCCCCAAACGGCTGAGACTGATAAATGGAATTGTGAAGAACGATAACCATATAAGATACCCGCCTGACATTGGAAAAAACCTTCGTAGCGTGTGTCGCAATGCAGCACCGCTTGCAATACGCCTCCCTAAATAGGTTATTGCACTCGCGACGATTATTCCACCCATGCTTACGAATTCAAAGGGTACACTCGCGAGACTCGCAATCAAGCTTTTTAGCGGAAGGTCAGAAAAAAAAGCATTGAGTGTATATTCCGCTAAATTGCCAAAAAAGTGAACCCCTATAATCCCTAAAAACAATAAAAAATATTCTCGATAAAGGCTAAAGATTGTATCCAAAATCTCGGAAAACCCCATCGGTTGAAGTGTCGGTATACTGCTGTCATTGGCTTGTGTTGTATCAGTTGGGTTAGGCATTTACTCTCTTACCCCTAACATTGTGGTTGTTATTTTACAATTGCTACCGATCTACTACGTTCCCGAGTTGGTAATATTCACCGTATGCTTTGATTACTCCGCTAAGAGTCTTGACTCCTTTTTCAATAGCAGTTGTCACCTCTGTATTAGCCTCAATAATTTTCTTAATAGACGGTGGTGGAAATTGGGTATTTTCTTTTTTTACCTGTTGAACCACTGTATTCAGTACTTCCACCCTTTCATTTATCTGATTGAGGGATGCAATCAGTTTGATGTTTGCTTCAATCAGTTTTTTGAGAGATGCATCACCTTTATTAAGCCGTTGAAATTCCTCGTTAGATAGTTTTATTGACGTGTTCGCTTCCGCGATAGCACCAATCGCTGAGGTGTTTGCTGTAGTTAACGGGCTGAAGTCTATTTTTTCTCCGTTGAGGAGTTGAGAGGAGTTTTCATTTGCTATACGGTTTGCTTTGGTTGATTTAGAAAGCGCATGGTTTGCTAACTTAAGATATTGCGGGCTTACAAAGTTCTGTCCCCTTTTGGAGCGTTGAGGTGCTGGTTTAGGCGTATAGATGACGATAACGATCATCACCAAACAGGCGAGGATTACGGCACCTGTCACTTTTAGTGTCTTGCTGTTCATCTCTATAGTTCCTCCTATCAAACAGTATCTAATACCATTTCTGGAATTATATCTCTTTACGTTGGAATGAGACGTGCGCTGTCGCGAACAGCACAACGAAGAAGAGTAACAACAGTGTCACGTCTAACATCGCGCCTTTGAATGCATCTTCTAAACGTACGCTGTCTTGAAATTTCGGGATACTCGCAAAGGAGACCGGTTTATCAGACATACCTTCTCTAACAAAAGGGACATGTAAACTCTCTGGATCCGCACGGTCGGCAGAGATGAGGAAATCGTTGAATGTATCTGCATAACGCTCAACGTTTTTCAGGAAATCCAAATGCCTCTGGAATCCCGTTCCTGCCAAAGATTCAACGGCGTACTGCACAATTGCTGTCGGTGAAATACGATTGAACTCTCTTGCAACCTGGATCTGGTGTATCCGTGTCGCCAGGAATTCTTTATTTAATCGGACATCCGCTCGCCGCTCTTCGTTCAAAAACTCCGCCCACAGCAACGTCGCGTCTGTTGGAGGTCGGACGCGAGTAGGGGCATGATCGTATAATCCACGCACTTCATAACGTTCTGTGATATCTTTCCGCTGAATGGAACGTTGTGCCTTGTAATCTTGCGTGCTTAAGGGTTGGTTTAACCCACTCAAAATCGTCCCAAATGTGGCAGGTATCAGCAGCACCCCAATCACCCATAGAAGTAAAAGAATAACGAGACTTGTCGCGGAGCGGTTCGTCAGTGAAGAGACGAAAAGCCCCAGGGCGATAAAAATCGAAAGATACATCAAGCTTACCACGAAAACCCCTACGATTCGTCCCCATTCCTGTCCGTTTAATTGAAGGCTCCCAGAGAGCAGCAGTAGGTTCATCAAGGTCCCGATCAGTAACACGACTCCGAGACTCATCAGGATACTTAAAAACTTGCCAGCGAGTACGGTGCCTCTCGCAACAGAATTCGACAACGTGAGACGGAGTGTTCCGCGTTCCAACTCTCCAGAAATCGCATCGAACGTAAAAACAAGTGCCAGAAAACTGAGCACAATGGAAACGATAAGTATCCAGTCAATTTTTAGGAATGTTGGAAAAATATCTGTGCCGGTTATCGGTGGCGAGACATCATACATGAGCCGCCATAATCCTGATACCCCGTTTCTTTCCCATCCCGCGCTCCAACCGAATACAGATGTCGGTAAATAATCTTCACTGCCTTGTGCACAGAAAGCGAGTTTTGAAGGCTGTTTGTTAAGTCCGCCCGGGCCACGCATAACGAGATTGTAGAGGTTATCGCTGTTTCTTTTCAAACGTTCCAAGGCGGTAGACACCTGCTGACCGTATTCTATCTGTCGCGTTTTGTATTGCTTAACATGTCCAACAGCATTGAGAATCATCAGAAAAACAATGAGGAGAATTGCGAACATAAAACGGAGGCTATTGAACTGTTGAAATAATTCGCGCTGGACGATGTGCCAAAGCATCTCACACCTCCTGTCTACTGAAAACCACGATAGTTACTATCAATAGCACAAGATTTAGAAGGAGAAGCCGCAGTAATTCTCCAGAGGCACGGGAACTATCCTCTGCTAAACCGCTTAAAGCCTGATAAGAAAACCTCGGCAGATCGTCCCACCGGACTGCCCCCTTGTCACTGGCAAACCACTGTCGTGAACTGAACGCCTTTTTGTCATAGAAATAGTCCAATATCGTTTGCCGATACTGCCGAACCGCTTTGAAGAAAGCCTCCATCGCAGCGAGATCGGTGCCTGCGTATGCAGCCGTCGCCAGATAATAGAGCCCCGCAGGTGAGAGTCGGAGCGCGTTGCGGGCGGTTGTTGCTCTGTGAACGAAGGTTTCAGAATAGGCTTGTTTTTGCACCAACCACGCAGCCTCCACGGCACGAAGCCGCTGAGGCTCTAATTCTTGATAATAGGCTTTAACGGTCGGGATTTCCAATTCGGATTCCGCTTCGACGCGTATGACATCCTTAGAAATTGCGCTTCCGCCCCAGCGTCCTTTCAACAGGAAGGGGAACGCAAACGGATCCCTGAGTTTCGCCTTTTCTCGCTGAAAACCTTCCATTATCTGTGAGATTTCGCGATCGGCTTGTTCTATCTTCTCTTCTGTCTCAATGAAGTGATTCACCATGAAAAGACTCGCGTTTGGATAGATGAACGTCAAAACCACCCAAATGAACATTGAACCGATCAGTGATGTCGCTGTGCGGCGACTGATGCATGAAATAAGGAGACCAATAAGGTAGAAGGCGGAGACATAAACAATAGTGGTGAATAAAATACCACCGATTCGGAGGAAATCAGCAGTGCTGTAATCGATAACAGCAGATTGAAGCTGCAACATTAATGCCAACAGAAAACTGATAAGCACTGGCAGAATAAGGCAGATCATGGCACTCAGGTATTTTGATAACACGATGAGCCCTCGTCCTACAGGATTTGCCAGTATCAGATGGAGTGTCCTATTTTCACGTTCCCCGGCTATTGCATCGTAGGCAAAAACAAGGGCAAGCAGGCTGAGAAGGATTTGGAAGACAGTAACAATATCAATCGACGCGAGGAGGTGTCGGAATGGATTATCAAAGCCAGTGCTGAAATAGTTATCTTCCCAGACGGAAGGCACCTTGTCGCGGCGAAGTCGAACAGAATTCGCCGCGCGCTTATCAAGTCCTTGATTAAAAAGGCTCAACGGGTTGGGGCGTCGATCCAACTGTAGGGTCAGACCTGAATAAGTTTTGGCACTGAAATTTTTTTCCTGATGCGTCTGAAATGCTGCGTTGTAACTGGCAAGTCGCCGCTCGTAATTGTCCGTTAAGGCGGCGGTAATTGTAAGCCCAAGGATGACACACGTAATCACGGCAATGGGAAATCGGAATGTCATCAAATTCGCTAAAATCTCTCGTTGAATCAGCGTCCAAAGCATCGTATCTGTCTTCCTTAACCTTCTATTATCCAAGTTACGCCCTTTAGTATACAGCAATTTGTCGGATAATACCACTTTTTTCACAAAGATTCCAACAATTAACAATTTAGGACTTACGCATGCTGCTCTTTTGTAGCACAAACTTCATAGTTTGTGGCAGGAGACCGCTGTGTTTTCCGAAAATTCTCATCTAACAGAACGGGCTGCAGTCAAAATTGCGTAAGTCCTGCAACTGATAATTGAAAATCTCTGTAGGCATAAAATTTCCTTTTTGAAAAAAGGTGAGGTGTGTTATAATAAAATTGCATTTGGGCATATCAAGACATGCCTACCTAAAAAGATATAGAAGAATTGAGATACAACAAATACTATGCTAAAACCGAAACCCGGTGTTGATACGATTCAGCCGTATCAGGGCGGTAAACCGATCGAAGAAGTCGAGCGCGAGTTGGGCATCACCGATATTATCAAATTGGCATCCAACGAAAACCCGTTGGGTCCGTCGCCGTTGGCGGTGCAGGCGATTGCTGAGAGTGCATCACAGGTCCACCTCTATCCTGACAGCAACGCCTACTATCTTAAAAGGGAACTCGCAGCGCATATCGGCGTTTCACCCGAACATCTGATTTTAGGAAACGGTTCCAACGATGTGCTGCAGTTAATCGCTGAGGCGTACATCGCGCCGGGTGATGAGGTCATCTACGCAGCGGGTGCCTTTGTCGTCTATAGCCTTGTAACGAAGTTGTGCGGTGCGACAGCGGTTGTCGTACCGATGGTGAACGACACGCACGATCTCACGGCTATGGCAGCAGCAATCACCGACAAGACAAAAGTTATCTTCATCGCGAATCCGAACAACCCGACCGGTACGATGGTCACAGCGGACGAAACCGCGGCATTTATGGAACAGGTACCGGAGGATGTGCTTGTCGTTTTCGATGAGGCTTACTATGAATATGTCGCCCGGTCGGACTACCCGAAGACCGTGCCTTATGTACTGGCGGGACGGAATCTTGTCATCACACGTACTTTTTCTAAAATTTATGGGTTGGCGGGACTGCGTATCGGATATGGTATCGCACCACCGGCATTGGTTGAGACGTTGAATCGGGTACGGCAACCGTTCAATTGTAGTCTGGTTGGACAAGCGGCAGCACGTGCAGCACTGAAAGATACCGATCACGTTAAAGAAAGCCAGAGAAGCAACACAGCAGGGAAAGCGTTCCTCTATAAAGCGTTTGATGACTTAGGACTGTATTATATCCAAACGGAAGGCAATTTTATCATGTTGCACGTGGAGCCATCGGGAGCAGAAATCACGGACACCCTTCTGAAACAGGGCATCATCGTGCGTCCGATGGCAGGATACGGCTACCCAAACGCAGTCCGCGTAACAATCGGCACACAACAAGAAAACAAAAGATTCATTGAGGCTTTAAAAACAATCCGTTAAGAGTCCCATGTAGCAATTCATCCCTTAACTGACAACCGACAACTGAAAACTAATAACGAAAAAAGATATGAAAGAACTCATACAGATCAGCAATAAACGACCTACACGGAAAATTATGGTAGGCGATGTTCCGATTGGCGGTGGGAGTCCTGTCTCCATCCAGACGATGACAACGACGCTGACGCATGATATTGATGCCACGCTCGCACAGATAGAACGGTGTGTAGAGGCGGGTGCACAGATCGTTCGCGTGGCTGTTCCGGAGGAACCGGACGCGAAGGCACTCCGTTCGATTGTTCAACGCGCATCCGTTCCGATCGTATCTGACATCCATTTCAACTATCGCTACGCGCTCGCTGCGGTGGACGCAGGTGTGGCAAAGGTTCGCATCAATCCGGGAAACATCGGCAACGAGAAACGGATTGAAGAGGTCTTGTCTGCAGCGAAAGCCGCGAATATCCCGATCCGTATCGGTGTCAACGAGGGTTCCCTTGAAAAAGACCTGTTAGAGAAATACCCATCACCCACAGCGGAGGCACTGGTAGAGAGCGCGATGCGGCACGTCAATATCTGTGAAGAACACGATTTCACGGACATCGCTATCTCTGTCAAGTCGAGCGACCCGCTGCGGATGATTGCAGCGAACCGCCAACTCTCAGCGAAAGTACCGTATCCCTTACATCTCGGTGTGACGGAAGCTGGAACGCCTCGGCGTGCGCACGTCAAATCGACGCTCGGCATCGGTACGCTCCTGATGGAGGGTATCGGTGATACCATCCGTATCTCAATCACCGGTGACCCGGTTGAGGAAGTTTTGACTGCAAAAGAGCTCCTGCGCGCCCTCGGTCTGGCGGCGGACATGTTGGATGTCGTCTCCTGTCCGTTCTGTGGTCGTGGTGATCCCGATGCGGATTACGAGAACATTGTCGCTGTTGCCGAGGAACTTCTGGAGAAACACGGCATCAGAATCCCGGTGGCAGTGATGGGGTGTGAAGTCAATGGACCCGGTGAGACGCGGAACGCCGAAGTCGGTATCCACTTAGGCGGTAAAGAACTCGCAGTTTTAAAGGTTAAAGGTGAACGCGTCCGTACTTTCCGAGGGAGAGACGAAGTCAATCCAGAGTTCTTGGCAAACGCACTATTAGCGGCAGCACAGCAGTTACAAGCATCTCAAACCGATAACGCTTCTTAAGGTTAAAGATGAACAATTTTCAGCAGCACTTCCAAAAAGCGATTCGATTGATCCCCGTTCAAATCGGGTTGATCGCACTGTTTTTCTGTGTTTATCATCTGCTTTTGAAATATATCATGCGCGAGACAGGACTCGACTTGGGGGCAGTCGGATATAACAACCATGTCGTACCGCTTTACGCCCAACCGAGTTTCGACTTGAGTTTATGGATACTGCCTGCTTTAGTCGTGTGTGCCGGTTTCCTGTATCTCTGCCACAGGTATCTCCTTTCGGATATATCTGATAGCCGATTAATCGGTATAGCGATCGTCTGTTTCATCGCGATTAACATCAGTGTTGCCCAACTTGACGGATACCGGGAAATTGGGGCGGAAGATGAGAAGGAGCGAATCTTAACGCTTTTGGAACCGTATACACGCACTTCGTTGGAGTATTACGGCGATGTGCCACGGGTTGATGAACTCGGAATCCGCAGGTTTCTCAGGGATTATAGTAAACCGGAAGTATTTGATACCCTTTCAGGACATACGCGCACGCATCCGCCGGGGGGTGTGCTTTTCTTATGGCATGTGAGTGGACTCTTCGGGTATAATCTCATATCTGCATCGTTGGTCACAATCTTCTTTACGGCACTAACGGTCATACCGATTTACCGTCTTGCGGGGATGCTACACGGTCAAAAGGTCGCGCGTTATGCACTCTTTCTTTTCCTTGTCACCCCCAACTTTGTGATGTTCACCGGCACGTCGATGGACGGTCCCTTCAGCGTTTTCCCAATCCTGAGCGTCTACCTCTTTTATATAGCGAGAGAGCGTGAGACGATACCCGATCAGAAGTGGCGCGAATTCCGTCCTTACAGTCTATTAACAGGACTTTCACTTGCGTTGGGAATGTTCATGACGTATTCGACGGTAGTTGTCGGTGTATTCTTATGTGTTATCGCCTTATTGGAGCGACAACGGTTCGTGCAATATCTTAAGGTTCTACTCTTCGCGAGTTTGGGGTTCATCGGATTCTACCTGTTGCTCTTTGTCCTGACCGGATTCGACCCTATTGCGGCACTCTGGGCAGCGATTAAAAAAGACGAGGCAGGCATGGGAAGCGGTTATGAGAGTATTGAACGTTATTTCCATCTGAGTTTTGCCAATCTATTTGCTTTCCTCATCGGCGTAGGGTTTCCGATAACAACTGTCTGGCTCCGGCAGCTCGTTTCAACAATAAGAGAATGGCGGAAGGAGACCCTTTCACCTAAACAGGAAAGTGGTGAGCGGCGCACGCCGTGGATTTTCCGGTACGAGAACGCTGATACTTTTGTTATCGGTTTCCTAATTACACTCCTCTATTTTACATTATCGACCTGGTTTACAATGGAAGTTGAGCGTATCTGGATTTTCATGGTACCGTTTTTCGTGATCCCGGTTGCTAAACACCTCACGGCGCGCCCGATCTCCGACTTTTATTGGGTCATCGGTATCCTCGTGGCACAACTCATTATTGGGGAAGTCCTACTCTACACGTATTGGTAACCGCTTCTTTTTTTTTCGTTTTGAAAGCGTCTGTAGCCCGTAATGAAATGGAGGGGTTTTTGCTTGGGTGTTTTTTCAGGAATACGAAAAAGAACGTTCTTCCCCAAAACCATCCTACCGAACCGCAAGGAAAAGTTAAAAAATGCGGATCCTCTACGTCATCGATTCCATGACAAAAGACGGTGCCGAATCACAGCTGCTCAAAACGTTAGCACGGTTACCAGTAGAGCGGTACGAAGCATCTGTCGTGTTAAGTCGTACGGAAGGTGAACGTGCATCGGAACTCGAGTCGCTGCCTTGTGTCCGAGAGGTTATCACACTTGCAACTCGAAATAGACGTAAACACGTGTTGGAAAAAGCGTTCGCACTCGCTGGTATCGTCAAGGCGACTCAACCCGACATCGTACACAGTTGGTTGTGGTATTCCAATTTCCTCTGCGGACTCTCGCGAACGTTAGGCTTTTGGCGACGCATCCCCTTTGTCGCATCACAACGCGGCGATTACCACGCACGATACGGTAAGTTTCGGCTCTGGCTGACCGAAAAACTTATCTACAATACCGCCGACATTTTGCTGACAAACGCGGAACCGATTCAACGTTATCTCTGTCAGCGGTACCCAGACAAAAAAATTTATAGCATCCCCAACCTATTGGAATTACCGACAGAAACGTGGCAGCAGCGTCAAAAGTCTAATGCTGATGAAAAGTTAATCGTCTGTGTCGGACGCTTTGCACCGGAAAAAGGACATCGGTATCTCATAACGGCGTTAAACTTACTAAAACAGCAAGATATGGCGTGGCGGTGTATGTTTCTCGGTGAAGGTGAACTTGCGGCAGAACTCCACTCGCTCGTGGAAGCGTACGGACTTTCGGAACAGATAGCATTTCCGGGTTTTTGTGAGGACGTTTTTTCCGCGCTTCTGACAGCAGATGTTTTCGTGCTGCCGTCACTCCATGAGAGTTCACCCAATGCATTAATTGAGGCGATGGCAGTCGGGATGCCGTGCGTCGCGTCGAATGTAGGCGGCATCGTCGATCTAATCGAAGACGAGAAGAACGGTCTCGGCACGCCACCAGAGGATCCTGAGGCACTGGCATCGGCACTCCAGCGCGTATTGACGGATTCCGATTTCGCGACAGTCTTGGGTCAAAACGCACGCACAACGATTCAACAGAAATTCGACAGTACGGAATCTATGCAAAGACTGGAAGCGATTTATCAGCAATTAATTAAATGATTTGGCTCGCTATAGGCATCAGCAAAAAAACGTAGTCCCAAGCAACGCGCAGAGTTTATTTGACTGGGTGTTTCTTCTGGATATACGTCAAAGCGCGTGTTAACACAACTCGCCTTATCGAACTGCAAGGAAATTTTAAAATTGACAAAGTGGCATTCTGCCTATATTCAGAACGCTTATCAGGAACTCAAACGCGGCACAACGCGACAACAACTTGATACGCTGAACATTAACGCCACCGGTAAAAAGGTGCTGGATGTCGGATGCGGACCGGGGAATCTGCTTGTCGCGCTCGCTGCCGATGCGCCGGAACTCCTCATCGGGGTGGATATAGATGAGGTGTTCTTGCTGTTTGGACGTTCTCAAATCGAAAACTCGTTAGCACACTCTTCCGTACCACCGACATTGCTCCGTGCCTCGCTGCCAACTTTGCCGTTCGCAGACGAAACCTTTGATCTCGTCACCTGTCTCCTCGTCATGCCGCACGTCCCTGATGATAGTGTCGCCTTGTTGGAACTCGCGCGCGTCCTGAAACCAGGGGGTACGCTCGCTATCTCCGGACACGGTTTCGGGTTTCCACTCCGCTACCTTAAGCGTTTTAGGCTGAAACCGTTGCAGATGTATCTCGCCACTCTGATTTACAAATACATCGGCGTAAAGTGGATCCGGAATACGCTTCAAAACGACGAGGAGATTTGCGCGACCCTCAACAGCATCGGTGTCGTGCCAGAGGTACGACACTACAATCAAAAGATCCTTGGATGCGTCGCGACTTATTGGATTAAGGCAATCAAAAGTGATACCAGTCCTAAGGCGATGCAGTAATAGGAAAACAGCGAAAATTTGCCTCGGTTGAGTACGACCAATAGGAACCGAAGCGCGACGTAACCGACGATGAATGCGGCGAGTGTACCGGCACCGACGATGTAAAACGGTATAGCGGTTTCTCCGATGTCTCGAATTTTCAGCACAACGGCACCGAGTATAGCAGGAATGGAGAGCAGGAAAGAGTATTCTGCTGCCGTTTTTGCCGGAATCCCTAAGAACAGTGCCAATGAGATTGTCGTGCCAGAACGGGAGATACCCGGTGTTATCGCGCATCCCTGCGCGATCCCGATGAGCGGTGCGTGCCATGCTCTCAGTTTTCCAGTCGAATTGTCGGCACTATCCACTTCTTGTTTACGGAGGCGAGGCAGTTGCAGAATAACGCCTGTGAGAATTAACATGACACTCACAAGGCGTACTTCATGGAAAAAGGACTCCAATTCCGTCTTGAATAGCACAGCGATAACACCTGTCGGAATGGAACCGAGCAGTATCAACCATACAAACTTGAGGTCTGTTGATGCGTTGAATGTTGACTTCGGTTTCCGCCAGAATTGGATATCCGTGAGGGTAGATAATCCACCTATTGTTAGTTTCCAGATTGCGTCACGATAAACGACAAGCACGGCGGCTAATGTTCCGACGTGGAGCATCACATCGAAAAAGACGAGTGGTTCGTTCAGTCCGAGGAACATCTGTGCCAAGACGAGGTGTCCTGAGCTGCTGACAGGTAGAAATTCGGTAAGACCTTGTAAAATTCCGAGAAGAATCGCTTCGAGAAATGTCATACCCTAATTGTAACATTTTACGAGCGAATTCGCAAGAGCAATCCGCTTTCTAATTCATTAGACATTAATTATACTTTAGCGTATAATACTTTAGCGTATAATACTTTGAACTGGATTTAGGGGGACAATTCATGTTTATTGATCGGCAGCAAGAATTAGCGGCTCTGGAACAGATGTTCCAATCAGGTGTATCGGAATTTTTCGTCTTATATGGGAGACGGCGGATTGGGAAAACCGAGCTGCTCACGCAGTTTTGTAGAAATAAAAGGAGTATCTACTTTCTCGCCAGTCAATTAAAAACACCGGATCAACTTCGGCAGCTAACGGAAACCTCACGACATGTTATCAACGATCCCTTGTTGCAAAGCCTTGTTTTCGATGATTGGGAGTCAGCGTTCATCTATTTTGCACAACAGGCGCGAGAAGAACGGCTCGTTTTAGTACTTGATGAATTCCAATATCTCTGTGAAGACAGTCCTGCACTCCCGTCCGTGATTCAACGTTTCTGGGACCTACACGGAAAAAACAGTAATCTTTTCTTGATTCTGTGCGGCTCACAGGTGAGTTTTATGGAGCAGGAGGTGTTGGCAGAACGATCCCCTCTATATGGAAGACGTACTGGGCAGCTCCGATTGATGCCGTTGTCGTATCGTGATAGCGGCTCTTTCTTTTTACGACAATCGGCAAAAGAGAAGTTAATCCGCTATGGCATCACAGGTGGTATCCCGGCATATCTCAATCAATTCAATACGCCACAAACGACACTTGAACAACAGATCAAGGACAAACTACTCACACCCCAGAGCTACCTGTTCGATGAAGTCAACTTCCTTTTACGTTCGGAACTCAGGGAACCGAGAACGTATGCGAGCCTGTTGCACGCCATTGCTGGTGGCGCGACGCGACTCAATGAGATTTCGCAACGGGTCGGACTTGATCCGACGAACGCAAATAAATATTTGAGCGTGCTCCGAGAATTAGGGTTAATCAAGCGTGAAATACCGGTAACTGAACACGCCCCGCGGAAAAGTAAAAAAGGACTTTATAAAATTGCGGATAATTATGTCAAGTTCTGGTTTCGGTTCGTGCTACCGAACCGGAGTCTCATCGAATCAGGAAACGCCGATCTGGTGTATCAACAGATGATAGCACCGAACTTGCCACACTATATGGGAGACATCTTTGAAGATATTTGTCGCCAATACGTCGAACTTTATTGGGAAGAGAGACTAAAGGTTGCTCCGATACGGGTTGGTGCACATTGGGGATCCGATCTTGAAATTGATGTATTGACAGAAAACATTGATGGAAGTCACTGGTTTGGAGAGTGCAAATGGTGGAATGCTTCGGTTGGAGAGAATGTCCTAAATCGTCTCATTGAAAACGCGGGGAAAGTTAATAATCAGTGGAAACGGAATCCGAGATACGTCCTGTTTTCCGCTAACGGTTTTACGGAGGCACTCCAACAACGGGCAGCAAAGGAAGAGGTGTTCCTCATTGAACCAAACGATCTGTTTTCGTCTATCTAATAACATAAGTAGAACTTACGCATTCCTTCTCAAAGTCCCCTACCCCCCTGATAAGAGGGGTGTTTTTGCTGGGGTGTTTCTTCTAGGGGATTGGGGGATTTAGGGCGTTTAATGGACAGAAATTACCGCCTTTTGCGTAAGTCCTGATAAGGAGAAAAGGAAGTGGCTAAAATCATTACAGGGCACCGCATTGGGAAGAACGGCATCATTCGTGTCGGTTGTTCAGCTGTTATTTTCGATCAGCATCGCGAAAAGATTCTATTAACGAGACGCGAAGATAACAACCAATGGTGTTTACCAAGTGGAGGGATGGAGCCGGGCGAGAGTGCAAGTGAGGCGTGTATCCGAGAAGTTGACGAAGAAACAGGTTTACGAGTTACCATCAAACGCTTAATCGGCATTTACACAACCCCACACGAGTTAATCGTATATCAAGACGGAAATGAAATCCAGTTGGTGGCTCTGTGCTTTGAGGCAGAAGTTGTCGGCGGCGAACTTCGACTGAGTTGTGAAACAACCGAATACGGATATTTTTCCTACCAAGAGATACAGGAATTGGATCTACTCTTGAACCACGCGCAACGTATCGAAGATGCCTATAGTCAACAAACGACGACTTTTATCAGATAGCGGACGCAACCTAACCTGATGCCGACAATTCTTTAATTTGCGCGACCAGGTCTTCCCTTGGAACGATGTGCTGTTCCCTGTTCGCGAGGTTTCGGACTACGACTGTTCCCGCTTCGATTTCATCGGAACCGAGGATGACGGCGTACGGAATACCTTTAGTGTCGGCGTACTTCATCTGTGTACCGATACGGGTCGGACGGGAATAGACCTCTGTTCGGATACCATTTTGGCGCAGCACCGTGGCGATTTTCAGTGATTCCGGTGCAAGATCGGCATCAAAAACAGTGACCAATACCTCTGTCACCGTTTTTCCGACTGTGCGCGGAAACATATCAAATTCCTCCATCACACCAATAATCCGCTCAATACCGAAACTGGTCCCGGTTGCCGGGTACCCTTGCTTACTGAAACTTCCGATGAGTTCATCGTATCTACCGCCGCCGCTGATACTCCCGATCTTCGGTTCTTCAACAAGGGTCTCGTAGATCGGGCCGGTGTAGTATTCTAAGCCGCGCACCATCGCAACGTTCACCTTGTAGAATTCCTCTGGGACACCGAGCGTTGTGAGGTAGCCGATCAGTTCTTCCAATTCCGCTATACCATCCCGCGCGACTTCAAAATCGCCGAGCTGTTCACTGAGTGCGTTCAGTACCGTCTCCGCATCGCCTTCAACCTCAAGAAGTGTCAAGAGTTTCTCGATAACAGGTTCGGGAATCTGGTTCTCTGCTAATTCCGCTTTGACTCCTGCTAACCCGATTTTATCGAGTTTATCGATGGAGCGATAAAGTCCGCCGAGTTGTTCAGTCGGTACGCCAGCGAATTGCCCGATGCCCGTGATGAGTTTCCGGTCGTTGATATTAACCTCAAACTGCTCGAAACCGAGTCGCGTCAGCACCTGATAAGCGAGATTGACGTTTTCAGCGTCAGCAAGCATGCTTTCGCTGCCGACGGTATCCGCGTCACACTGGAAGAATTGGCGGTAGCGTCCCTTCTGCGGACGTTCCGCTCGCCACACGGGGTCAATCTGGTATCGCTTAAACGGTTTCGGCAATTGCGGGTACATCGCGATCACTCGACAGAGCGGTACCGTAAGGTCGTATCGGAGTGAGATATCCTCTTTCCCACCGGCGTGTCCTGCCTGATAGATGAGTTTCTCTGCGTCCGGTCCGTATTTACCAGTGAGTACTTCGGAGAGTTCGAGAGCAGGCGTTTGTAACGGTTCAAATCCGAATTCCTCGAACACCTCACGGATGACATCTATGACATACTGTCTGGGAATCATCTGTTCTGGCAAAATATCTCGCGTCCCGCGCGGGACGCGCGGTTTAATGAATGGGGCTGCCATGAATTTGCTCCTTAACAATTAAATGTGTCTGGTAATTATATGTGTCCGGGGAGTGCTTGGCTCCGCCGCCTCCGCAGACCTTTCTGTAGTGTCTCCTTGAATTCTTCAATCTTTTCCGATTTCCACGGGTCTCTAAGTGCTTTCGGGTTGGCGATAAGCGTAGATTCGGATTGGCGTAAGAGTTCAATCTCTTTGAGGGCATTCGCCTTGATTGTACGCCGTGAAGATGTCGAATTGTCGATAATAGCGTCGGCTTCTTCTGGCGGTTTCCCTTCAGTTGCACCAAACGATAGCATGAGCGTGACCGGCGATTGGTAACTACCACGGGTGTTGAGACGTTTCCACGGTGTTAGAATAGCAGGTGCGATCTTGTTACCCGACTTCTCAAGGATATATTTCTCGGCGAGATTCAAGTATTCGGTAGAAATAAGGATGTCTCCATCAGCTCGGGTCATCAAATCCTCAAAAGTATTGATATCTTCTCGTTCTTCGCGAACCGCGAGGATAATATCAATGTGCCCGTATTCGAGAGGTAAGATCTCCTCAACCTCTGAATCTGTCTCTTCAACCCAATCTTGCCCGGTAATCCCTAAATCGTAGAAGTCGTCCATGCCAACATAGACCGGTATCTCTTGTGGACGTGAAATTTTGATCTGAACTTCGTTATCATCACGGAAGGTCGCGCGATAAGATCTGTCAGTTTCGGTATAACCGTTGAGTTCGTAGCCGGCACGCTGAAACAGTTCAAGGGTCTCTCCTTGGAGGCTCCCTTTCGGTAAAAGTAGGTTCAGCGTCCGTTGTGATTCCGTTTGCATCGTAAATGCTCCTTCTTCTATAGCGTTTGTAAACACAATCTTCTTTTAGAGGAGATCGTCAAGCGTGACTGACTCAGCGTTGCCAGTTTTCAACTGAATCCGGCAGATCGGTTCGTCTGCAGTTAAACAGAGTAGGTAATCGTAGTGTGATCGGTTAGCGTAGTCCTGCTGCTCCTGCAGATCGCGTTCCATCAGGTCAACTTCTACATTCTTACCGTTTCGTCGTAGGTTTTCGGCGAGTCGGTACGCCTCCGAAACCCGTGCCGACGTATCCATTGCGATAAAATAGTCTTTTCTGCCGTTACCGGTCGCTTTTCCGGTGTCAATGTATGCATCTACAAGGGCATCGAATTGGAATGCGAATCCTGCACCGGGTGTCGGCGGACCTCCAAAGGAGGCGATAAGTCCATCGTATCTCCCACCGCCACAGAGGGGTAAGCGTTTCGCTGTCAATTCAATCTGAAAAACCGTGCCGGTATAGAAATCAAACCCGCGTGTAATGCCAAGGTTGATTTCAAAGTCGGTAATATCGTAATTTTCCAAGCACTCACAGAGCGAGAGCAGTTCTTGGCGCGCTGCCTGTGCAGTATTACCGAGACGTGTTTCCCATGCTGCCATTACGGTGTCCTTGTCACCGTAAATCTTCGAGACATCTATACAGCATTGCGCAATCTCTTGGGAGATGCCGAAGTCGCGATGCCATCCTATTTTGTAAGTCTCTTCAGCGATTGTCGGCAGTTTCTCGGCATAAGTAGCCGCCGTACTTTCGGTCAATGCTTGAACATAGGAAATATCAATTTTGTGGATGCCGCGGTAGTCTGATCCTTGTGATCGGCGTAACATATTGAGTGCGTCTCGGAGCATTCCGACATCCCAGAGGTGGCTTTCAGCACGCAAGCGGGCGAGGTAATTGATGTCCCAGATGATTTCACCCTGGTCCTTGGTATCAAGTGCGACCTGTTTGAAAATCTCTCGGAAAATTCCGGTATTGCCGATACGCAATTTCGTACCTGAGATGCCGAGTTTTTCAAGAATTCGGGTCGGGATCGCGATGATTTCAGCGTCTGCGGCAGCGGAAGCCGGTCCAACGAGTTCAACCCCTGCCTGTCGGAATTCACGTTTGACATCCGTCCCGTTGGTAATCGGTTCCTGCCGGACGCACTGCCCAATGTAGTATAACTTATAGGGGTAAGGAAGGTCTTTCAGTTCACCGTTAGCGATGAATCGGCAGACAGGGGCAGTCAGTTCCGGTCTCAAGGCGTAGTCCACCCGATCCGATCCGACGAACGTGAACATCTTGTGCCGGATCTCTTCACCGGATTGTGCGGATAATAGCGCAAAGGATTCAAAGAGTGGTGTCTGTACCTGTGCGTATCCGTAGGTTTCAAAGGTTTCACGAACGACACTTTCAACGGAATTTCGTTGAACCATCTGCTCCGGTAGAAAGTCGTTTGTTCCAGCAGGTTTATCAAACTTCTCCATTTTTCGTTCATGTGTCCGAGGACACATGCTCCATCTATTGTTATACCATTTCTGTTAATAAATCTCTCTTTATGTAGGACAAACTGTATAAAGTTTAAGAAAATATTTCGGTAATTCTATATTTTTTCCAGGCCCGGTAGGTTCGGTGTTTTTGCTTGGGTGTTTCTTCTAGCAACCGAACCGGACTGCCCAAGGAATTACCAAATTAAAAAATTAATCTTCATACAGTTTGTTGCGCAGAACCACACATTCCACAAAAATCAGTAATGTGATAACACTATTTAGAAATGGTATTATTAGAAACTTCTGTTTCAATTTTTGAGGTAAAGGACGTATAAGTTTCCAATTCTGCCACAATCATAGCAGAAACCTACTTTACGGAAAAACAGTGCGGAAACTTTAGAATTAAAAAATCAAAAAAAAACCCAGTAAACGCTTGCTCTTTTCTCGCGCGTGCCAACAACACAGCACGGAGGAGAGCGGCTCGTTTACCAGGGTCCAAACAAGTTAAACTTGCTTCGTATCAAATATATTTTTTATATTACCCTCATCCGCTCTACTCAAAAGTGGACCGAATGATGGTGATGGGTATTGAATGTAGTGGTGTTAAGCATTTTCCGGTATCGTTTGCAAGCCAAAGCTCGCTACTAAAAAGTTAGTGACTTTAATTTACACTTAATGGTATTATACCGCATGGATCGGCAAATGTCAAATTTTTTTGGAAACGAAAAACAATACCATGGAAATTAATAAACCTATTTTTATTATCGCGATACTTGGTGTCCTGCTATCGGCCCTCCTGTGCGGTATCTATTTCCAATTCTCCTACTTTGAACCGGATACGGTCTCTTATCTGTTCCAAGCGAAGTTGTTTGCTGAGGGTAAACTCTCGTTCCCTGCGCCTCCAGAACACGGATTCTCCTCTTCGCCACATATTAATATCCTCAACGGCAAGTGGTACTCAAAATATCCGTTTGGAAACGCCTTGATGCTGATGTTCGGGGTGTTCATTAACGCACCGTGGTTGATTCCTGCGCTTGCGACAGGTGGTGCCTTGCTATTTCTCTACCTTTTTGTGAAAGAAATATACGGAGAGATCCACAACGGCATCGCGCTCCTTGCCGCTGTGATTGGTCTCATTTCACCGGCGACGCTCGGTATGGGATCGACATGGTTCAGTGAACCGGTGAGTCGTTTCTATCTTTCGCTCTATCTATTTACGCTTCTCAAGACCTTGAACTGCCAAAGCGATGCGCCGCTTCTTGCACGGATTGGCTATCCATTGCTCTCAGGATTTGGATTGGGCTATGCGTTCAACACGCGTCCACTCTCGGCGGTCGTCTTCGGTGTCGTCGGAGCGGGATTGACACTCTATCATCTCTTTAGGCAACGGCAGCAGTGGCAAACGTTATCCGCTACGTTGAAACGTTTCGGCTTCTTCTTCATTCCATTTGTTGTGATGCTCGGTGTATGCATGGCGTGGAATGCACATTTCACAGAAGATCCGTTCATGTTTACACACACGGTTGCGCAGCCTTATGATAAGATCGGGTTCGGTCCCCGAACAGAGGGTTACGTACCGAATCTCGAAGGTGCATTTAATTTCACACCCGCATGGGCAATCGAAAGGACGTGGCGACACATCCTTCCGTGCATCAGCTTCAACGCGCTCGGTTGGGGCAGTTATCACCACGATTTGTTGAAGAATGCCGAGTTGTCATTAACGTGGCTCATCGCCTTTGTGCCATTAATTCTACCGTGGTGTCTGTTCTCTGTTCCGTTCTTCCACCGGACACGTAATAGATACGATGTATTCTGCCTTGCGCTGCTTGTCGCGAACCTACTGCTGTACGCCTTTTTCTATTTTGAAGGTTCGACGTGGGGGTTCACACCGGTAAATGCGCGCTATTACACCGAATCGACATTTCTCGGTTTCATCCCGTTGGTTGCGCGCGGGATGTTTATCTGTTATGAGCGGTTCAAACTGCGTGAGCGGCGCAGGCTTGCTATTGCTGTCGGCATCTGTCTGCTATTGCTCAGCGTTAACATTGTATGGAGTTACGTCCGTATTGGGGAAAGGTATCAGAATTGGGGGCATGTCTACCAGAAGCTACCACCGATGGTAGCGGAGCAAAACATTCACAATGCCGTTATTTTCGTGTCTCGCCACCGAGGCGCGCCAATTGGCGATTATCCGTTTGAAAGTCTCGAAGCGGCGGACATCGTCTACTTTAAACTCGGTCCCGCCCCGCGTTGGAAACTCACGAACAGCGATTGGGAGACTGTGTACGCCCAATATTTCACAGGTAGAAGCGCGTACCTGTATGTACCGGGTGAGAACAGTCTGACTCCTCTACCCAATGAAACCAAATAATTTACGCATTAATTAGTTTGGACTTGAAATATTCTAAATAATTTAATCTATTCTTCTGAACTATTCAGGACTAACACTGTTACTTCCAAGAATCCCCTTCTGTCATTACTTCTTCCAAACATTCAAAGTTGTTGAGAAATTTTTCAAATACACTGTAATCGTATCTCTTTCCATTTGGTAGCGTCTTTGCCCTTTTTATCACTTTACCCTCTTTAGTTATCGGTAATTCAGTTTTTTGATTGTCGGTTATTTGATAGGTATCCAACTCCAAATTATCAAAAAATTCAACGTCCTCGGTCTTGAAAATGAAGTAGTTAATATCGTGCGTATCCACGTCCCAAACTTGTATCCACACGTAAAACACTCTACCATCTTTCAAGTGATAACGGATTTTAGGGTGGAAACTATACTTTTTCTTTTTTTCTCCTGATTTTGTTGGTGTTTCAGATTTTCCGTCTGACGTTTTCACCTGAATAAATCGAACAAGCATTTTCAGACTGTCTTGCTCACATATTTCACAAAGCGGAGTTACGGCTTTACGGTTCTTTCCTTTATAGTATTGTTCACGCGTCAATGCGTTTGTGAAATCCTTGCAGTTTTCGCAATAACTTTTCAGAATGACAAAATCAATTTTCTCGTCAATATATGCTCTGTAAACTTGCCACCCTCGGTTATGCAGTTCCATTGCTAAACGCATTTCACCATAAAGACCTATTACGCGTTTATCTCTATCCTCAGATCCATTCACGTTCCACCTCTTTCGGTACCATACCAAGGGTATTGGAGAACCGTGTTAGCACGGCATCCCTAAACATTGTCCTATTCAATTCTATTCCGATGCTGTTCCGTTTTTGAAGAAATGATTCTATCGTTGTCGTGAACGAACCTGCAAAAGGATCAAGGACGGACTCATTCACGCCTGTGAATACTTGCACTGCGTATTCAGGAATTTCTTTTGGGAAGGGCGCTGTGTGTCCAAGTATGTTTTCACCCTTACTGTTTATCTTGATCACTGGTGGAATCTTGATTACGTCGCGCCGCCATACACGCAGCAAATCTTCATCAATATGATTATCGGCTTGTTGCAACCCAGTCATTAACTGTGTACGGGCTGAAAAGCGTTTGCCTCGATTGCTCGCTGATCGCTCAAAACAGTCTAAATTCTTGCACTCCCAAGATTTAATACCCATCCCAGAGTAAGCGTTTCCATTGACTTTTAAACAGCCACATACCGGACAGGGATAAAGCGTTTCGTCTAACCGATGTTTGTAGAAAACAAAAATGTGTTCATAACAATTAATCGGATACTGATACAAAGGATAGGGTCTGTTCCCGTTTTTATGTCGCTGGGTCTGAACCTCCCCTTTGTCCCAGATAAAGTCATCTACAAATTGGAAACCGTGATCTTCAAATATTTTAGTAAAATACGCGCCTAAAGGTATTCGACGTTTTCCCCAAGACGATTTCGTATGCCGATTGTCGTTGTCAAATATGTCGCCAACATTAAAAACAAAAGGACGATGATTATCCAAAACCCGATAGCATTCTTTAATAATGCAGGACATATCCTCCAAATAATCATCCAGGGTTTCCCACTGGGAATAATCCCTTGCATTATAATATGGGGGAGAGGTGACCATTAACTGCACACTTTCACTGTCCATGCGACGCAAAAAATCCAGACAGTTTCCCCACAATGCTTTCGGAATATGAGGTTGAGAAAAAATGGATTGATTCAGATCTGAATCAGCACCGGTGTATTGTTTTTGATGTTCTCTCTTTACGAAATCGTAGTAGGCTTTGACGAACTGCTCTATAGTCGAATTCCGGTCGCCTCGAATATCACGAAAGCAATTCGTTCTAAATTCGTTCAAAAGCTCTTTATTGAACACGCGCTTTAGATACTTATCGCTTACCTCAAATATTTTATGCAGGTACGGATCAAGGACATCGCTCGCTCGCGATTTTTCATCCTCCGCAGGCGAGGTATCGGTTACTCGTGACTCATTATCTTTCGCAATCAGCGATAAATAATACTGCTCTGAATCCTTCAGGTCCATTTCCTTTTTCGTTAATCGTTCCTGTTCCATAATGACAATCCTATTCAAAATAGTTTTAGTATAATTCTAAACTTAAGGTAAGTATTTTTCAAGTTTTTTCCAAATATTTTACATTACCTGCTCTAAAATAACAATGTCCCCAGGATTCCAGGACTGCGCGATGATGTAAAGTTTGCCGTCAATCTTACGAATCACTGCGCCGTGCAGATGCTGAAAGGTTTCCAAACCCAACTCTTCTTTCAGCATAACGGTTGAGACAAGGTTGTTTCCCTCCAATATGTAGAGCGGCGCGCCTCTCTCTTTATTGGGTCCGTAAAGACACGCCACAACAGCATATCCCGCCTCGTAATCAATGCTGCACGGGAATGATCCTTTGATAAGCGGTAGCGTCTCCAGATAGGTGCCGTCCGGCGAATAGCGTTCAATTTCTGCATTTGCGCGATCGGAGGCATCCAACCGATTTGTGCCGTCCGGTACTGTAATGTGGTGTCCTGTGCCGAACTGTCCCGGTTCATCGCCTTTCCCGCCGAATGCCAGCGGATACCAACTCGCCTCAAGCGGATCAAGATTCGTGAGCTTCGCACCTAAGATATAATCCAATTCGGAGTACCCCGTCGTAACGTAGAGCATACCGTCAATATGCGTCACACCGGTCGGGACAAACTTCCCGCCTTCACTGAAATAGATGTTAACCTCTTGATGCTCGAAATCTGTGAGTGCATCCGGCGCTTGTAGTGTATGTACGAGTTCGCCGTCGAGTGTCGTTGTGAAGATTTTACCGACATCGTTTGCGGGGAAAGAGAGGTAAGGCGTGCCACTGCTTGTTGTCCAAACGGTTACGTAGTGCGCATTGGCTTTTTTCAACGCTGCGGGTGTCTCAATCAACCGTGTCGTTTTCAGGTCGGCACTGATTTGGATGATACCGACTTCTGGGAGGGCAAAGTAAGTTTCACCCTTTCCTTCGCGCCGATCCACACCAAACCCGCCATGCGCTTTGTCAATCGCGGCGACGACTTCTGCTGGGAAGTGGTCGCGTGTATAGAGGACTTTGAACCTAAGCGCGCCCTGTCCACTGGTAGGAGGGGTTTGTAACCCCGATTCAGCTGTCTCGTGGTCCGCTATGAACTGAAAACCTTCCGTATCTGCCGATGGGTGTTCTGGCACGTGTGCATCAATGTGTCCACTTATAAGAATAAGGATTAGAATCAAAAAGATAACCTGCCGCATACCGAAGTCTCCTCTCTACGCTTGGACCATTGCTCGGAACTTTTGGGTGAACTCGCAGCTGCGGGCGATGCTCGCCACATCTTCCATTTTGTATTGAACGACCAGCGGACCGGAAAAACCGATCTCTTTCAAACCTCGTGCAAACGTCTGAAAATCGAAAACGCCACCGCCCGGTTCGCCGCGATTGCTGCCCGATATATGGACATCCCCTAAACACGTCTCCATTGCCTGTACTGCCGCGCGCGGTTCCGCATTGTCGTTAAAAAGGTGATAGGTATCGCAGGTCAGATAGACGGGCAATCCCGTGTCCTCAATGAATTTAATACCTTCGCGATAGTTATCCAGCGGACACCCCTTTTCAAACTCAAGGGCAATCTTCATACCGTTTTCACGGCACGGGTCTATCATCTGTGCCAGGTTATCGGCAAGTGCGTCCAGAGATTCTTCTCGCGAGACACCCTCCGATGGGTTCACCCACACGCCGATAACTTCAGCATCGAATCGGCGGGCAACTTCAAGCACAATCTCGAAATGCTGCAACGCCTCATCTTTTCGTGCAGGTGTCGTCAGAATATGGTTACCGAAACCGATTGTCGGCGCGACGAGTCCATGTTTCTCAGCGAGATTCACAGCGTCGTCTATCTCCACCGTTGAGAGTTCACCGAGAAAACCGGAATGTACTGGGATATTGATACCCTCGTAGCCGGCATCGGCGACGAGATCAAAAATCTCGGCACGCGTGAATCTACCTAAGGTACCACTATACGGATCGTAACAGACAGTTAACATTTTTCCTCGCTTGAATCCGTCTCTTTTGATAACGGATAGGGATATTCTTTTGTGAGTTCACCATTCGGGAGTTCATAGTAGAGATGTCCGTTAATGTCATAGACATTCGGAATCCCTTTTTTCCGATTTTCTTCCTGTGCTCTTTTCGCAGCTTGACTGGCAATCCGCAGCATCTCACGTGCCCACTCATGAGTTTCAAGGCTTAATTTGTCTTGACGCATTATACACCTCCATCGCGAATGTCTCGCATAAATATTTCAAAGACAATTTCATTTACTACCGTCACTTCATTACCCTCACCAGAAGCAACTTCCTGAAAGTGTTCCGTAGAATTGTAGTACAGATGCCACTCATCTACCAAATTTCTATAAGTATACCAATTTTGACAATGGATTACCTTTTTAAAATCGGTGCGGTTAGAAACCGCACCTACCGTGTTGCTTGGATTACTGCTTGTTCAGACAGCACTGCTTATACTTTCGACCACTACCGCAGGGACACGGCGAGTTGCGTCCGACTTTCTGTGAGACAGCTGGTGCCCCAACGTTGCCCGGTGCCTTTTCCTGCTGGCGTTGCCGCATCATAGGTATGATACTGTTCGCGGGACGTCCGGCTTGTAGTGCAGCAGCCATCATCTTCATCGGTTCGTCGATGTAATTGAAAAACTGTTTGTAGCCAGCACAGAGGTAGTTCAAACCGTCTTCACCGGTCGGCGTTTTGATAAACCGGTTTTTCGGACAACCGCCGTTGCAGACGAACTTCACTTCGCAGCTTCGGCAGTATTCGGGGAGTGTATCGCGTTTATCTGTCCCAAATTTGCGTTGGAACGTCGAATCTACCATCTCCTGAATGGTGTTCTCCGCGATGTTTCCGACGTGATAATCGGGCGTAACGAAGTGGTCACAGGAGTAGAGGTCGCCGTTATGCTCAATCGCAAGCGCGTCGCCGCAGGTTTCATTGAAAACACAGAGGCTCGGGTTGTAACCCAACCACGCCTCCAACGCGACATCGAAAATTTGGACGAAGATTCTGCCGATGTCGTTGACCACCCACTCATCAAAGACGGCGCAGAGGAATTTGCCGTACTGCCGTGCCGTGACAGAGCGCGGGGATACATTTTTCCCACCAAAATTTTCAACTGCAGGGATGAACTGCATAAACTCCGCACCGAGTTCTTTGAAGTAGTTATAAATCTCTTTCGGATACTCGGCGTTGTGCTTGTTGACCACACACAGTATATTATAATCGACATTGTGCTTTTGCAAGATACGAAGCCCGCGAATGACCTGCTCGGACGATGGACGCCCGCGTTTGTCATAGCGGTATTTGTCGTGGATTTCCGGTGGTCCGTCAATACTGACTCCGATCAAGAACCTGTTCCGCTTGAAGAATTCGCCCCACTCATCGTCAAGAAGCGTGGCGTTGGTCTGAAACGAGTTCTGTATCTGCATGCCGGGACGACGATATTTCTCCTGATATCGGATCGCTTGTCGGAAGAAGTCTACACCCATCAGTGTCGGCTCGCCACCTTGCCACGCGAACGTGACTTCGTTGATCTCCTGCGCTTCAATGTACTGTTTAACGTAATTTTCCAGGACCTCGTCGTTCATCCGGAAGGATCGCGTTTCGGGATAGAGTTTCTCTTTATCGAGATAGAAGCAGTATTCGCAATCCAAGTTACATATCGGCCCAATCGGCTTTGTCATCACATGAAATGCGCGCGGCGTGTTCTGTTGAAGCATCTGATTCCCCTCTTTTTGCCTGACCTCGCGGTATGGTTTTCAAATATACCTAACAGTTTAGCATATTTCACACGAATCCACAAGAAAATATTTCCAATGGCACGGAAAATGTCTTTGACAAAAAAGAAAAAAGATTGTAATATGATATTTCACACGGGCGGAATATAGGGAAACCTGTTATTTTGACATAGTTAGGACTTGCAGAATTTCCTACGTATGATCTGTGAGACGGGGTTACAAACCCCGCCTGCAAAGAGGTTTTTGTAAGTTCTGCATTAATTCCAAGAAAATTTTATGCACGGAGGAATCAAGGTGAGATTGCTAACAGTAAGTATTATGTTGCTTTTATGTCTTTGTGCCGTTTCGTGGGCACTCGAAGAGGACGATCCAGCGATTGTTGGGGTCTGGCTCTTTGAAGGCGATGTAAAAGACGCATCAGGAAACGGCAATGATGGGAAAATTGTCGGGAATTTTAAATTTGAGAACGGTAAATTCGGTAAAGCAGTCGTCGCTGGTGGCGGCGGTAGCATTGATGTCCAAGATTCAAAGAGCCTCCAGAGCGTCAGCGATGAACTGACCGTCGCTGCATGGTTCCGAGTGGATGCCGATTCAGATACAGGTGTCCGGAAAAACGGTGCCTACCTATTGGAAGACCAATCGGCGGGTGAACCCATTCCTGACGGTTTCTCATTTAGGGTCTGGACAGATGCTGGTATCACTCCCGGGTTCTACGGTAAAACAGAGTTAGAACAGGGAAATTGGTATCATCTCGCCGGAACGTACGACGGCTTAAATGTTGAGATGTATGTTGATGGTGAACCTGAAAGCAAAAAAGGTGCGTTGTCAGATGCCAAAGCGGATTGGAAACCGGAATGGAATGGCAAGGTCGCTGCGGGTCAGGTGTTACAACTCAAGTTCGGTCCAGAGTCGTTTACGGGTGGTATCGACGAGATTGTGATTCTCAGCCGTGCGCTTGAGCAGGACGAGATTCAGCAATTATTGAACGGTTGGGATGAGGCTTTCGCCGTTGAACCAGAAAACAAACTGGCAACAACGTGGGGACGAGTGAAGGCTGCTCGGTAAACCCATTGACGAAACAAACCCATTTTTCGGTGTGCGGGGACGCGCTTAAGTCCGGTCCCTACACACCGCTTTTTTAATGTCTCTTTCCACCTACGTTCAACTTCCATAGGACTTACGCATTCCATAGGACTTACGCACCGCTCCTTAAAGTCCCCTACCCCCCTGACAAGGGGGGATATGGGGGGTTGGGGGATTTAGGGGGTTAAAAACGTCTGAATGTTTGCTTTTACCTGCGAAACATCCCGTTTCTGCTAAATTTGTGTAAGCCCTGTTCCATTGAACGCCAAAACTTTCTTAATCTTACCCGGTTGTGCCCAATTGCACTTGCCTGCACCGTTGAGTTGCTTTAGCAGAATCGGAATTTTTGGACTCTCCAACGCTGTCTTAATTCGTTGTGCATCGGTTTTCCGCCAACACGGAATGAATGCGTGCATTGCCTGATTGCCTTGCCACATCTGTCCATCTACATTGCTCAGCACTATCGGTGTAAAATCGCTTTTCCCGTACGCCTGCCAGATCACCTTGAAAGGTGCAAACGCATAAGGACCGACACCGAGCAGTGCCCACCAATTGTCTCTATTAATAACAGATCGGAGAAGTGTTCCCTTCCGCGACTTTAGCACCTCTTGTGCATTTTGTAGATACGCTTTTAAAGGATCCCACTGTTTAATTTCATCCCACGTAAGTGGTTTCCCTGTTTCCTGATGGTACGGCAAAAGTATCCACTTATGTGGTAAAAGTGTATTCTGTCGCCATATCTCTTTTGTTGCGAGCGGGTACAGGAACTGTTCAGGAAGGTGTGCCGGTTTGTGATTGAAGATGAAAACACTGTTCGCGCCGCATGTATTCACACCTTGGCGCGGTTTCTGTTCTGGTGACAATCTGACTTCAAGGTTCGTGCCTATATTTAATTCATCAAGGTCTTTCACAATCCGCCACGGATCTGTCGATTCTTTGAGGGGTAATGCTTTATGTTCAACCCATTCCCCGTCTATCTCTCTATAATATGAAATTGGGAAGTCCTGCCGCGTGTCTCCTCGAAATCTTGTACAACAATACGATGTACCGACACCCTCAAACACCTTTGTTGATGTGAATTCATAGACGATATCTACGGCGAAGTCTCGGTAGGAATTAACACCGTTTAGTGCCGCTTTGGCACGATAGTTCCTAAACCCACTATGGGCACCGTCGCCGAAAAAAAGGGAAATCGGGAGGTAGAAGTATCCAACGCCGTTCTTTTTGAGTAATCTTCCCAAAACAACTTTTAGCACCAGTGCTGCTATATCCGTGCGTGAGGAACCCAAAAGCGTCTTCTGCCTATTCGGTACAAGTTCTTCTGCAAGGAAAAAGGGTTTTAGACGTGCTTTATATGCTGTCGGTAAATTTCCGAAATTTGCCCACGGCGGATTCCCTACGAGAATGTCGTATTTCTCTGTATGCGCCTCGGTGATAACATCTTGGCAGAAGATTTGAGAGGCGGGGAAGTCAACACCGAACTCACGCTTGACGTTCACCCGAAACTGCGCCAAATGCGACGGAACGATCTCAATAAGCGTCAACCGTGAGAGCCGTTCAGCGGTCATCGGGACACCTCTTTGCCGTGCGATATGGAGCATTGCAAGCGGGAACGCGCCCTGTCCGGCAGTCGGATCGCAGATACGCGCGCCATCAAGCCATGCATCAAAGATGTTCCACCTATTGATGAGCCATTCTGCCCATTTTAAAGGCGTAAAAACCTGTCCGATGTGTTCTTTCATTTCGTTAAAGGATAATCCAAGCTGTCAGTTTGTAGCATAGGCTGTTAGCCTGTGCCGTAGGGATTTCGGGCTTCGGAAGATATATAAGGAATTAGGGGATCCACTATAAAGGATACCTGTTATTCTCCGTTTTTGCAACAATTTCTTGAAATTTGAATCGTTTTGATTTATAATGAATTCGTAGTTATGAACCGACATTCGGTCGCCATTCTGTTTGTTTAAATAACGCAAGTTGCTACCTTGTAGCATAATCTTTTAGATTGTGCCCGAAAACGCCGCAAACCAAATGAAGATTGATAAAATATTTCGGTAATCCTATATTTTCCCCAGGCCCGGTAGGTGGCGATGAGACCCCTCAGCCTTACGCATCTGTACGTTCTTCGGACTTCAACCGGTAAATAACGAACACGTCCAGCAAGAGCAATTTGGATTCTAACACGATTATGACACAAAAAACAGGATTCGTCTATCACTCAGATTACCTTAACCACGATACCGGTCCAGGACACCCTGAACGACCGGATCGGTTACGTGCGAGTTTGGCAGTACTACAGCAGAGCGATGTCTGGGAGCAGTTAAACCACATTGAACCAATCCCGGCAACCCTTGAGCAGATCGCTTATGCCCATAATCCCGCCTATAGCGAACACATCCGACTACACTGTGAACGAGAGATCCCGCTCACTTACGATACGACTGTTTGTCATGAATCGTTTGAGATTGCACTACTTTCGACAGGCGGTGTTCTCCGTGCAGCGGATGCTGTCGCAACGGGTGTCGTCCAAAACGCGTTTGCGATGGTCCGTCCGCCAGGACACCACGCGACACCCGGGCAGAGCATGGGATTCTGTCTATTCAACAACATCGCTGTAACGGCGCGCTACCTTCAGCAGGCGCACGGTATCGGGAAAGTTGCGATTGTCGATTGGGATGTCCATCACGGCAACGGCACGCAGGATATTTTTTATGAAGACGAATCGGTTTTCTTTTTCTCTATCCACCAATCGCCGCTCTATCCAGGCACCGGCTCAAGCCGCGAGCGCGGTAGTGGAGAAGCACACGGCACGACGCTAAACGTGCCAGTGCCTGCTGGCAGTGGCGATGCCGAATACAGAAAGGTCTTCACGGACATCCTTATACCGGCACTCCGAGACTTCTCACCCGATTTTCTGTTAATCTCTGCCGGTTTCGACGCACACTATCTCGATCCGCTCGCTGGAACCGAAGTCACAGCAGACGGATTCGCCGCACTCACAGACCTGATGCTTGCATTTGCCGAGGAGACTACATCGGGTCGTGTTGTTTCTGCGTTAGAGGGTGGCTATAGTTTAGAAGGTATCTCCGAATCCGTCGTGGCACATGTTGAGCGGTTGGCTAAAGTGTGAGTAAGTGCTTCGGCTCTGATTGCCTTGTCGCATTAGGTGTGAAGTGTCGAGGGAGCTTCTTGTAACACAGGGATGACATAACTCCGAAGCGTCAAACCTAACACCGTCTCTGTTTCGGCTTTTTTCCTACGTGGATTGCGACGATTCCAAATGTTTTGCGATAATACCGCACATCCGTCAATCCACACGCTTCCATGACCGTTTTCAAGGCATCGCAGTCCGGAAATTTCATGACAGAACGCGGGAGATACCCGTAAGCGTCATCTTTGTTTCGAGAGATAAGGTTGCCGAGAAACGGTAAAACTTTCGTGAAATAGAAGTAATAGAGACTCCGAAACAGTGGGTTTACGGGTTGCGTGAATTCTAAGATAGCGATTCTTCCACCCGGTGCAGCGACACGTGTCATCTCGCGTATCCCCATCTCTAAGTCTGAGACGTTCCGAATACCGAAACCGACAGATACCACGTCAAAAGTATTGTCTAAAAACGGGAGGGTGAGGGTATCCGCTGCCAGGAAATTTGTAGTGCGGTTAGAAACCGCACCTACCGGTTGTTGAAGTTTCCGATCACCGATAACGAGCATCTCGAAACAGAAATCTGAACCGATAACGAAACCGTCTGTTCCAAGTTTATCGGTGTATGCAAGCGCGAGTTCACCGGTGCCGGTGCAGACATCTAACACCTTGCTCGCCGGTTCGACTTCACTCACCTTGACAGTCTCCTGCCGCCAGACTTTGTCACGCTTGAGGCTTAACAACGAGTTGAGAAAGTCGTAGTGTCTCGCGATGGCAGAGAATAGATTTTTGATCCGATGTGCCTGCATAGCCTCTACATCCGTAATTCAGCACCCAGTTCTTGATTGAGGCGTTTGACGATCTTATCGTGAAGTGCATTTACCGCTTTGTCTGTCAAGGTCTCGGATGTGGAGTGGTATATGATGGCGTACGCAAGACTCTTCTTGCCTTGCGGGACCTGTTCACCTTCATAGACATCGAACAAACGGACGGATTCGACCCATTCGCCACCGGTTTTATAGATGAGTTCTGTCGGCATATCTGACAGTATCTCTTTATCCACGACAATCGCGAGATCACGCTCAACCTTCGGATAGATAGAGATCGGTTCAAAACGTTTGGCGAATAGCGCAGCATCCGTTAAGCCCTCCATGTCAAAATCGAAGAGGTACGCCTTATAGGGCAGGTCGTAATTTTCGAGGACCTCTGGATGCACCTCCCCGAAGATCCCGATTTGTCTATCATCGAGGAGCACGGCTGCGTTGCGCCCGGGATGAAAGGTCGGTGCGTCCGTTTTCTGGAGCGTATAATCAGAGATACCGCAGACCTCAAGTACACCTTCTACAAGTCCCTTGATGTCGTAAAAATCTGGTTGTCGATACGGATTGCTGTATACACCATCCCCGACCTGTCCAGCGAGGACACCACTCACCCGTTCAGGCTCCTTATGTTCACCGTTGCGAATAAAGACACTCCCTATCTCAAAGAGTGCGATGGTATCTATCTGGTGATTGCGGTTATGTTGCGCGTTTTCGAGTAATCCGGGTAATAGCGTGGTGCGGAGTACAGACATTTCGGGACTCAGTGGGTTTTGTAGCGGCAAAGCATCACGAAGCGGATTCTCCGCAGCGAAACGGATCTTATCGAAACTGTTCGGATCAGAGAAGCTGTAGTTGACCGCTTCCATCATTCCGGCAGCGAGGAGAAATTGTTTTATACGCCTGCGGACCTCCACCTTCGGGTCGGGTGCGGGGACAGGGATATCGCCTTTAGGGAGTGTCGTCGGGATGTTATCGTAGCCGTAGACGCGCGCGATCTCCTCAATAAGGTCGATCTCACGGGTAACATCGGACCTGAACGTCGGCACGTTCACCTGAAAAGTACGCTCCGCTGTAGGAGCGATCTCTGGTCGCGATTCTTCAATGTCAAAACCGAGACGCGTTAAGATTTCTTCCATAGTTACTGGTTCAATTTCGGTTCCCAGGACGAAGTTGACACGTTCGGGACGGAGCCGAATCTCGGTCAGCGGTTGTTCCCCCGGATAGACATCGACAATACCTTTACAGATCGTACCGCCTGCCAACTCGGTGATGAGTTCTGCAGCGCGATCGAGCGCAGCGAGGACGATGTCGGGATCCGCACCGCGTTCAAATCTGTACGATGCCTCCGTGCTCATCCCTAATGCCCTTGCAGTCGCACGAATACTCGATGGATTGAAATAGGCACTCTCCAGCAATACATCACACGTCGATTCAGTAATCTCGGAATCGTATCCCCCCATAACGCCCGCGAGCGCGACAGGTTTTTCGGCATCCGCAATAACAAGCATATCAGAAGTGAGTTCACGCTCTACTTCATCAAGCGTCGTTAGGGTTTCACCCATACCCGCCCGCCGCACGACAATCCGACTCTCGGCGAGTTTGTGATAGTCGAAGGCGTGGAGCGGTTGCCCATATTCCATCAACACAAAGTTCGTAATATCGACAATGTTGTTAATCACACCAATACCGACAGACTCAAGCCGCTGCTGTAACCATGCAGGGGATTGTCCGATTTTAACGCCGCGGATGACGCGTGCAGCATAGCGCGGACAGAGGTCTGGTGCCTCAATCGTTACAGAGGTAGCCTCTCGAACATCGGCTCCATCTTCGTTGAAATCAACTTTCGGGAGTTTTAGAGGGTTGCCTGTCTCCGCTCGAATTTCGCGGGCGACACCGATAAAACTAAGGCAATCTGGACGGTTCGGTGTGATCTCAAGTTCAAACACAGTATCATCTAACCCCAAAGCCGTTGAAAGCGGTGTACCGACAGGTATATCTGTCGCTAATTCCATCAGACCTGCAGCATCTTCGGCCTTGTTATATGCGCTTGCAAGCTGCGCCGCTAGGCCTAACTCTTTTTCGGAGCAGAGCATACCCAGTGAAGTTTCGCCGCGTAGTTTGGCACGTTTGATTGTCAGACCGATGGGCAGCGTTGCACCGATCACCGCCACAGGTGCGTGCATCCCTTCTCGAACATTCGGTGCCCCGCAGACGATCTGGAGTTCTTCAGGCTCGCCAATGTCTACTTGACAAAGGACGAGCTTATCGGCATTCGGATGCGGCTTGATAGTGCTAACACTTCCCACGACGACACCTTCAAGTTCGGCACCGGGCTGTTTAACGGATTCAACCTCAACCCCCAACATCGTTAGCCTGTCAGCAAGCTCACTCGCCGAGAATTCAAAGTCGATATAGTTTTTAAGCCAATTTAAAGTTACGTTCATGAATAGATTCCTTCATTACGGCACATGAGCAGTCGGGGTTACTTAAGGAAACACCCAAGCAAAAACACCCCTTCTACAAGAGTGCCTTCTCTTTTAAAACTGACGTAAAAAACGCAGATCGTTCTCATAGAGGGTGCGGATGTCTGGAATGCGGAATTGGAGGTTCGCCATCCGTTCGACACCGATACCGAAGGCGAATCCGGTAACTTCGTCGGGATCGTAGTTCACCGCTTCAAATACGGCTGGATCAACCGCACCGGCACCTAAGATTTCGACCCATCCGGTGCCGCCACAACTCCGACATCCGTTGCCTTGACAAACAGCACAGGAGATGTCCATCTCCGCACTCGGTTCCGTGAACGGGAAGAAATGCGGACGGAAACGCATCTGCGTCTGATCACCGAACATCTGTTGCGCGAAGGATGTCAAGATTCCCTTGAGCTCGCTAAAAGTGGCGTGCTTATCTACGAGTAACCCTTCTACCTGATGGAACATCGGTGTGTGTGAGACATCGTAATCCACGCGGTAGCATTTCCCCGGCACGATGATGCGGACAGGGGGGCTCTGATTTTCCATCGCGCGGATTTGTACTGGCGAATTATGGGTGCGCAGAAGATGTCCATCTGTCAGGTAAAAGGTATCGTGTAAATCGCGGGCAGGGTGATCAGCGGGCGTATTCAACGCATCGAAATTGTAATACTCTGTCTCAACCTCCGGTCCCGTCACTGCTTCAAATCCCATCTGTCGGAAGATCGCTTCAATGCGTTCCAACGTTTGCATCACCGGATGTGCTTTCCCGTAAGCGGGTTTCCGTCCCGGCAGCGTGATGTCAAACGCTTCCGCCTCAAGTTGCTGTTCCTGTTGTTGACGATGCAGGGTCCGTGTTGTCTCTTCAAACGCTGCCGTTAGCGTCGTGCGGACCTCATTGGCGAGTTTTCCGATTTCTGGACGCTCCTCTTTGGAGAGCTTCCCCATCCCTTTCATGACATCTGTCAATTTTCCTCTACGTCCGAAATAGGTAATCCTGAGCGATTCAAGCATGTCCGGCGTTTTAACATCTTTGAGTGCAACGAGTGCTTCTGCCTGAATCGCCTGTAATTCTGCTTTCATATTTTTAATTTTTCCTTTGACCGAAAACGCGATTTCCGATGTTTAAAAAATGTGGCACGCGTTTTCGGTCAAGATTCGTTCGAGTAAGTTGGGCGCAGAACGTCTAAATCCGTATAACTGACAGCCAACAAAAAACGCCTATCACTTCGCTCCATAAAGGTTAATTCCCTTCTGGGGACGAAAGCAATAGGCATTAACTTCCGCGGTACCACCCCGCTTGGTAAATTGTCGCGTCCTGGGGTCGTTCGGACAAATTTACCCGCTTCGTTTTCTTTTTAAACGGCTCCGGGGTGAAATTCGGCAGTTGCTCTCAAAACCGCGCTTCCAACCGATGACGCGGTCTCTCTATTTGAGAGGTCTCAACTGCTTACGTTATCTCCCTTCATAGCCTTCCAATATACGGATTTACAGTGAATGTGTTCTTACCCTTTGGCGAGGGCGACGAGCTGGCTGAAACCGGCTTCGTCATTAACGGCAATATCAGCGAGAACTTTCCTGTCGAGCTCAATTCCAGCGGTCTTCAGCCCGTGTATGAACCGGCTATAGGAGAGTCCGTGTAATCTGGCGGCAGCGTTAATCCTAGCGATCCAGAGTCGCCGAAAGTCGCGTTTGCGTGCGCGACGGTGTTTGTAGGCGTGGTTCCAGCCTTTCTGAACGGCTTCTATAGCGGTACGCTTAAGGTTGTTCCGTCCACCGCGATAGCCTTTGGAATGCTTGAGCATCCGACTCCGGCGTTTACGACGCACACTCCCTGTTTTTACTCGTGCCATTTAGAACTCCTACTCGCGATCAACGGGACTCCCGAGATCGCATCTACGATTTCGTCTACGGACATACTGCTCGGTCCGCGTTTCTGACGATCTTCTACTGATAAATTAGACGTTTCAAGCGTTTCTCATTGCTCGGGTCAACAAGGGTTGATTGGCGCAATCTGCGTTTCTGCTTCGCTGACTTAGAGATAAACAGGTGCCCAGCATAAGCCCGATTGCGACGGATTTTACCTTTCGCCGTGAATTTGAAACGTTTCGCCGCGCCTTTATGTGTTTTCATCTTCGGCATCAGAATTTCCTCTTTCTGTCCCATAGGACAGCAAACTTTAGATTATAGCCTCTGTGCACCTACGATTTTGCCCTAAAAAAAAGCATCTGACAAAACGACGAATGCGTGCTATTAACAAACGCGCTCCTTACACACGAGTGCAACGACAAGACCTTACGAAGACTTCGGAGCAAGGATCATGGACATCATACGTGTTTCCATGCGTGGCGGTTGTTCAACATCGGCAATTTCTCCAAGGTCGTCTCTCAATCGGGACAGAAGATTGCTGCCGAGTTCGGTGTGAAGCGTCTCACGTCCACGGAATCGAACAGTTGCCCGCACCTTCCATCCATTTTTGAGGAAATCCTCAACATGCCGTTTCTTGAACTGGTAGTCGTGTTCGGCAGTATCCGGTCGGAACTGCATACCCTTTAAAACCACCTTAGCCTGTTTCTTTCGAGCCTCACGTGCACGCTTGTTCTTCTCATACTGATACTTCCCGTAATCCATGATCTTACAAACGGGCGGTTTGGCGTTCGGTGAAACCTCGACCAAATCCAATCCAACATCTTCAGCACGCTGCATCGCTTCTCGGGGCGACATCACCCCTACCTGCTTGTTGTCTTGATCTATGAGTAAAATCTCTTTGGCTCGAATCTGATAATTTGAACGACTCTGCCTTTCCTGCGTCTTTTGAGAACGTCTGCCTCTATAGTGTATTTTCGACACCTCCAAGTAAATGCGCTATCGTGCGCCGCTTACACGCCTGTATAAACTCAAAGTACTGCTCACAAGATCGTTCTAAAACGGGAGCGACACACATGTACCCCGCTACGATCTGCCGGTGAACTCTGTCTACAAAACGTTTTGTATCAATTCGGACGTTTGTACGGAACAGTTTAAAACCTCGTGTCCGAACCACAATTACCTAATTATACCATATACAAAATACAAATGCAAGTTAAAATAGGGCTTGCGCGTTTTTTCATAAATCTCTACATCATAAGCACTGCAGAGCGGTCTGCGTAGGTCCTACTAAAAAAAACCGATTGTCCATAACGTGCGCAGAATAACTAAACCGCCTGCTAAACCGCCACAAACGACGATGAAGGTAACGCTCACGATCAGCGCGAGACGGATGATCCGATCACCGAGTTCCGGTTGTTCGCCTGCCCAAGCACGTGCTAACCAAAAAGTTAACGCAATACTTACCAAACTCAGAACACACGCCCCCAAAACTGCAAGCAATATCCCCGAAAAGTCTACCATCTGTATCGTTTCCGGGAGTGATCCGTATTGGGAGTAGCTTTGGATAACACCGAGCAAAACGCCTACCAAGACTACAATAAAACCGATAAAAACAATAATCGCTTTCTTAAACGCTGTTCCCATTTCTAACGTAACCTTCTCCAAACTCACAAGCCTCTTTTTAAGAATTTTAACACACTTGAGAAACAATAACAAGACTTATCGTGGTTCCTCAAGAAAAACTTGAAAATGCTTGATTTATTTCAGGAAAGATGGTAAATTATTTGAAGTTACACGAATTCAAACATTAAGGAGTTTTCTCATGGCAGTAATGTATGCACCGGCAATCGCCGCAGTGATCGAAAAATTAGAAACAGGTAACCCACTTCCGACACTCGTCCCGCAGGAAGCGTGGAGTCTCGAACTGACGGCCACTCTCGAATCAGCATCGCTTGACGAACTCTTTCAGGGTGCCTCGCTGAAAAATACAACGTTTGGTAATGCAATCAAGAGTGGCCTGCTTTTGTGGAACGATGCCTTGGATGAATCACATAACATCTCACAGGGACTTGAGAATCAGACAGGCAGCTACTGGCACGGCATTATGCACCGCCGTGAGCCCGACTACAGCAATTCTAAGTATTGGTTCGGTAGAGTCGGCACACACCCTATTTTTCCACAGCTCCGCGAACGCGCAATCGAAATATTGAAAGAGACCCCGAACCCTTCAGACGCGCTCGGACGCATTGCAGAGGCGATTGAGGCATCGGAGAATTGGGACGCATATCAGTTTATTGATTGGTGTCAGGCAACCGAAAACGGAACAGATGATGTAACCCGTTTTTTACAACAGGTACAAGCCGAAGAAATTAAGTTGCTACTGGCGTATTCCTATCAGAACGCCGTTTAATATACCCTGATTTACCTGAAGGAGGCTGAAATGCTTCTCCGAAATGGAACACTTGGAGCGAACGGGTGGTACTATCTCGCTATCGTCCTCACCGGATGCATCGTATTCAGTTCTTGTATGAGTTTAACACTCGATACCACAGGTTCGACTTCAGTTAAAGATAGCGAGGCTTACAACGAAATCAAAGCGATCTCTGACAAACTGTCAGAGGGTGGTGACCCGAGCGCTTATGAGGCGTTGGTTGAAAAATCAAACGTTTTTGTCAAGACATATCCGAAAGATAAGCGGGTTGATGAGGTCTACTATCTCCTCGGAAACGGCTTAATCACGCTCGACCGTATTGAAGAGGCGATTGAGGTACTCGATGAACTCATCAGGTATTATCCCTCTGCAGATTATGTTGAACCGAGTCTGTTGTTATTAGGTCTGGCTTATGACAAGATTGGTGAACACGATAAAGCGGATCCGCTTTACGAAAAACTCGTGATGCACACAAAGTACCGTACCGGTAGGTACGCCGCGATTGCGCAGCAACTTCTTGAACTCGATAGGGCGGAAAGAATCGGCGAATTAACCAATTCCGCCGGCGCAAACCCAGCAGCAAGTCCGAGCCAATTTATTAACAGACCCGCGTTAGATTTTCAGGTAACGGATTTAAGGGGTGAAACACTTTCGCTAACGCAGTATCGCGGACAGGTTGTCCTACTCGATTTCTGGGCGACGTGGTGTGGACCCTGTATCGCTGAGATGCCAAACGTTAAGGCGACTTACGCAAAATATAAGAATCAGAAGTTTCAGATTCTTGGCATCAGTTTAGATAATTCACCAGTCCCCCTTGAGGCGTACATCGCAAGCGAAGGTCTCACGTGGAGACAATATTGGGATAACGGTGGCAGAATTAGCAGTCTGTATAATGTTCGTGCAATTCCATCAACTTTTCTGATTGACGGTTCAGGCGTTATCCGTGAAGTGAATCTCCGGGGTGCCGCCCTTGAAAACGCTGTCGCTGCACTCGTGCGGGAAAATCTCGGAAATTAGATGCAACTTCACTGGTAAGATGTCCATTAAAACATACCATAAATATGTCCGACGCAATTGATTTGACACACCCGAGGAGAAAAAAATGTTCGTCCAAAATCAAGCCAACAGAAGCTTTGGCCGTTTTTTTATCTTTATACTCACAAGCCTTTTGCTCATCGGTTTCTATGCAAACCTTACCGATGCAAACGGAATAAAAACCGCCTACAAATATCAGGAAATTAAGGCGATCGCTAAGGGTCTCAAGAAGGAACACACACCTGAAGCGTTAGAAAAGTTAGTGGAGAAATCCAAAGCGTTCATCGCATCTCATCCAGAATATAAACGCGTCGATGAGGTCTACTATCTCCTCGGCAACGGCTTAGTTCAATTGGAACATGTTGAGGAAGGGATTCAAGTTTTTGCTGAACTTGTTGAGAAACAGCCAAATGCCCGCTATGTTAGAGACTGCCTGTTAGAATTAGGATTAGCCTACGACAGGCTCGGTAAACACGACGAAGCGAATATAGCCTATAAGACATTAATAGAGCACCCGAAGTACAGTTCAGGATCACACGCGACCCGTGCAAAGAAAATTCTTGAACAAGATAGAACCGATCGGAAAGGTGAATTACCGAGAGTACCCGGCGCACAATCGGCATCCGGCTCAAATCCGAGTAAATGGATCGGTAAACCCGCGACCGATTTTCAGGTAACCGGCTTAGACGGTGAAAAACTCTCCTTAGAAAAATACCGCGGACAGGTCGTACTGCTCGATTTCTGGGCGACGTGGTGTGGACCGTGCATCGTTGAAATACCGAACGTCAAAAAGACCTACGAAACGTACAAAGACCAGAAGTTTCAGATTATCGGAATCAGTCTTGACAGATCAAAGGAACCGCTTGAGGCGTATATTGAGAAAGAGGCACTCTCGTGGCTTCACTATTGGGACAACACCCGAAAGGTCAGTCGTCTTTACGAAGTTCAGGCAATTCCGTCAACCTTCCTAATCGACGGTGAAGGTGTTATCCGCAGGACGAACCTGCGTGGTCATGCCCTTGAGCACGCTGTTGAAGAATTGGTGAAAGAAAATCTCGCTCGTCCTGCCGATACCCCGATAGATACACCCACTGAGGCACCCGATGGTGCGCAAAATTAGGACTTACGCATGCGGCTCTTTTGTAGCATAAACTGTTAGTTTGTGCTACCAGAACGCTGCGTTTTCCGAGAAATCTCATCTAACAAAATAGGCTGCAATCAAAATTGCATAAGTCCTGAACATAGAAATTATGGCACAAGTCACTTTGAAAGATGTTACTAAAATTTACGATGGCGATGTTCTCGCAGTCGAACAGGTAGATTTTCAGATCCCAGACGAATCCTTTACGGTACTCGTCGGTCCATCAGGGTGTGGGAAGTCAACGATCCTACGGATGATTGCCGGACTGGAAGAGATTACCGAAGGCGACATCTATATCGACGACCAACGTATCAACGACATCCCGCCTAAAGATCGGGACATCGCCATGGTCTTCCAGAACTATGCACTGTATCCACACATGACGGTGTATAAGAACATGGCGTTCGGCTTGAAACTCCGCAAATACCCGAAAAAAGAGATTGACCAACGCGTCAACGAAGCGGCAGAGATTCTGAGCATTTCGCACCTATTAAATCGTAAACCGAAACATCTCTCTGGTGGTGAACGTCAACGTGTCGCTGTCGGTAGGGCAATCGTTCGGCACCCGAAGGTGTTCCTGTTCGACGAACCGTTGAGTAACCTCGACGCGAAGCTGCGGGTGCAAATGCGGATGGAGATTAGTCGGTTACATGACCGTCTCAACGCCACGATCGTCTACGTCACACACGACCAAGTTGAGGCGATGACAATGGGCGACCAGATCGTCGTGCTCAATGAAGGCGAAATCCAGCAGATCGCCGATCCGGGAACGCTGTACCACAAACCTGCAAACCGGTTCGTCGGTGGGTTCATCGGCACGCCACCCATGAACTTTATAGAGACGCACATTGTGAATAGCGGAGGGACCGCAACGCTCAGGTTTGAGCAATTCGAGATGGCACTCGATACCCGTCTCCAATCCGCGTTGAACGGGGTTTCAGGCGATTCAGTGACACTCGGCATCCGTCCAGAAGATATTCACATCAATCTGAACGGGCAAAACAGTGTTGAAACGCAGGTGGAACTGGTTGAACCGCTCGGAAATCACGCGCTCTTGTACCTTCGGACAGAGCAGAACAATTTCGTCGCACAATCCGATCTTCTCAACGTGCCGCAACATGACGCGTTGTTAAGAGTCAGTTTTAACACGGACAAAGCACACCTATTCCACCCGGAAACAGGTGAATCGCTAACAGCACCCGTACGCCATCAGGAAAATTAGAAAAGAGCCTGAATTTGTGCCCACGTCTCTGCATCTATCGGGATACCTTCGCGCTCCCTTTTGCGCTGTTCCTTCCAACCGCGTTCCCCAGGCATCCGAATCGCGTCAACACCCGCAGCACGCTTCGCCGATTTAAGATACCCGATAAACCGTTCTATCTCCCCACTGAACCCCGGAAACTCCCCAAAACTCGCCACATTGATAACAAGGACAAACAGTCCATTGCCGACGCGCGCATCCCCGCCTTGACTACACCCAGCACCCGTAAGCGCGCCTGCAAGAATGTCCACAATAATGCTCAAACCAAATCCTTTGTGGGCAGCAATCCCACCGAACGGCAATAGGGCAGCAGGAGGCGTACTGTAGAAGTCATCCGCATTTATCGTTGACGCACCTTCTGTATCAATCAACCAACCGCGCGGCACTGCCTCGTCCAGATGCTGTTTAACCCGAACTTTCCCCGATGCAACAACACTTGTAGACATATCCAATACGATCGGATCGTGTCCGTCAATCGGCACTGCGCACGCAATCGGGTTGGTAGAGAGTCTGCCTTCAACGCCACCGTGCGGTGCGACACACGTACCGCCGCCGTGATCGTTCGCCATGATCACCCCAATCATCTCCGCATCCGCTGCGAGACACGCATACCCACCTAACCGACCCACCTCATTGCACCCTGAAACCGCGACAGAACTGATGTCCGTCCGTGTTGCCTTCTGAATCGCCAACTCAACGGCGCGCGTCGCTATCACAGGACCGAAACCCCAATTCCCATCTAACACCGCCATGGACGCTGATTCGTGGCGCGTCTCTATGGTAGCACCCGGTTGGATTAATCCTGCTTCCAATTCACGCACATATTTCGGGAGATGGATAACACCGTGTGAGTCGTGTCCGACCCGGTTGGCATCCACCATAGAACGGGTTACGATTTCCGCCTCGGACGCTGGAATGTTTAGTTTTTGGAAAACGTTGCGGCAAATAGCGGCGAGTTCTTCTGCTGTAAAGTTCGGCATTGAGCGGACCCTTCACCGGTCAGAGGCATTCTATTTTCTTCTATCGCGACCTCACAAAAACATTGGAAAGTGGTTGCGTTACCCTTCCATCCTTCCACTTTTGCAGGATAAACGATCGGTAAATCGCAACACCTTCCATTTTACAGTCCCCCATCGGCGTTGTCAAGCACAAATAATACCCTTTCCAAATAAACGATTCTCATTAACGAAAAACCGGTTCGTAGTCGCGCAATTCATTGCGCTCTTACATACAAATACTTCATAAACCTCCAATATCTCTATAATACGACTTTATTTTTCAGATTTATAGTAAAACAAAAAAATAATGCAACACTTTAGCAAACAACATATCCCCTCAATGCAGGCGGGGTTTGGAACCCCGCCTTTTATAGATGTCTCGTTAATTGTAGGTTTTACTATAGTAAAAAAATTTGCCCGTTATGAGATTTTCCGGCGAAATCTGCATTCATGTCTTATGACATCTTGCTAAATCTTTTTAAATCTTGCGAAATCTCATGAAAGCACAAAATCCTCATTTTTACTTTGAGGTTCGCCCCATACTGCTTTCAATTGGAGGGCTCTATATCAAGTGACCGATGAGCAAAAACGAAATGCAAGACTTGTTCATCAAATCCTATCGGGAGACGAAGAGGCTTTTGCAGAACTCCATACCCTATACAAGCAGCGCATTTGCAAATTTATCGCGAGGAAAATAGGCGACTGGCACTATGCGGAGGAACTGACCCAGAACACGTTCCTCAAAGTGAAGCAACATCTACAAACCTTGAGGGAACCTGAGAACGTTTTGAATTGGATGTTTAGCATTGCTCGCCAAGAGATTGCGATATGGCATAGAAAAAACCGGAAACAACCCCAGATAGTATCTTTAGCTGACGTTTCCGGGACTGATACGGGAACTGCTGCCATCAACGCCTATCAATTAGCGGAAACGCAGGCATTGTACGAAGAGCGACAGGCAAATCTCTTCGCGGCGATCGCGCAACTGCCTGAATTAGATCAGAAGATATTTCGCCTGCAACTCGAAAACAAGAGTTATGAAGAGATTGCTGAAATATGCGGAGTCACTGTGTCCATCGTGGCAAATCATTTGTCTCGAGCGAAGCAGAAGTTGAGACCCTGGGCGGCAGCTTGGGAAGAAGCAAACGCCGAAGGCCTGGATCTGGATTTCTCTGAATTCAACAAGAAATCAGAGAAATGAGATAGTCTCATTTGCTGCGCCGGTGTGAGCATGCATGGCCGGAGTCCCTCATCGCAGACACGCTCCGAAGTCCGCAACCGATGTGTTTTGTAGATGTTCCGTTTGATAAACTTTCAACCATCGCGATGGTGTCCACGCTTGACATCATGTGCGCCGTTGGACGATAGCAAAGGAGTGATCTTTATGTCTGTTATCCGTTTCTCGTTTGTCGTGTTGTTGCTCACCGTTGTGTTCTTCATCGGTTGTGCTACGCAGGCAGAGGAGATCAAGTTGGCTGTATCGGGGATGGATTGAGGCGGTTGTGCCCAAGAGGTGCGGTCCGCACTCGGTAAAGTCGAAGGGGAAGTTGAGATCGTCTCGGTCTCGATTCCCGATAGAACGGTCGTCGTCAAGAGTAAAGTTAAAAGTTCAGTGCTAATCGCTGCGCTCTCGAAAGCCGGTTTTGGTGCTGAAGTTGTCAAATAATCACCCGATACAGACGTGTATCGGTACAAAAAATAAAGGAAAAACATAATGTTTCGAGACATTTTAACGAACCGCCTATTTATAGGTGCGTTAGCGATATTTATTTTCTCCGTTGGCGGGAGTCTGCTTTATATGCAGCACGTCCAACAGCAGTCTGCCCGTGAAATGGCAGCCCATGAAGACCGTATGAAGCAGCTCACTGAGCCAGAAAATAGACCACCAACGAAGGCGGTCTCATCTGTTGCGTCGCAGACCGAGCAGGGACACTTCCACGACGATGGGACGTTCCATGCTCAACCGCACGAGACACCTGTAGAAGTTTCGGAGGTTTCCGAAGTTTCAGCGGACGTGCTGGCTGCCCCTGTCGTTGCCCAGCCAGCAGACACAGAGATCGACGCAGCAACACTGGAGTTAGCTGAACGCAGACTGAAGGATCCCGAGATTTCTAAAGCGTGGGTCGAGTGGTCGGAAAAGGGGAGCGAACTCGCAGAAAAATACTCGCAAGCTTCTAAAGAAGTCATAGCCGTGGGACCACAGACAGATGAGGATGTCGAACGATATAAGAATGACCCAGAATGGCAACGTAGATTTCGCGAGGCGTTTGCCAAAATGGGCGAGATACACACAATTATGATCGAACACGAAAAGAAAAATCCCCTTTTTCAGTAATGGGATGCACTTCAAAGGAGTTTGAAATATGAAACGCAAAACGACTTTTCTGCTTACCGTTCTTGTCGGGGTGATATTGCTTTCTTCGGCAGTGCTTGTGTATGTGCGTGCAGCAGATCAGAGTTCCAGCCACTGTGCGTCCTATCTGACGGATTTTCTTGAGAAAACGAGGGCTTTTGAGGACGCAAGGGATACATTGGCGCGGGCACATGTAGCACGCGCAAAATCTGTCAATGAGGACGTTCCGCCAGACTACAAGAAATATGAGGACGAGTACGATAACAATAAGGACGATTCCTTCAACAAATTGATCGAGGGTATGGGACCGAAACTGCCGACTGGTATTAGCGATGTTAACAGCTTCAATAACTTTGCTAACATTGTCCGAGCTTTGGCAGCAGCACAATCGAATTACGATTCTGCCAAGACTGCGCGCGATGAAGCCCAAAAAGCGCTTGCGAATTGTACGGGTCAGTCGATTGTGACGATTTGGTGTGAACGGGGTGCGGACTGCCAGCTGCATGACGGCAATACGAATCCGAAAGCGCATTTTGTCTACAACTGTCCGGATAAGATTGAGGGGAGTGGTTGGAAATTCTTCTATAAGTTCGATTGCCCAGGTCAGTGGTGGAAATGTGATGGCAAGAATGTCTGCCCTCGTAGTTCGGATCATGTTGTTGCGTGTAAAGGCGGTTGTGGTGATATGGTTGGCCCTCGTCGCGTCGATAGTTACCATTTGGTCACCTGTGAATCGAATGATGCGGTTACAGGTTGTGGTCAAAAGTATCGGAAGTGTAATGCAACGGAGAAGCAAGCACACTACATCGGCTCTGACGGTAGATGTCCGCAGGCATCGAGCAGTAGCAGCAGTTCTAACAATGGTGGCAGTTCTAACAATGGTGGTAGCAGCAGTTCAACGGACAATACGCCGAATTGTTCGTATTGTACGAATGGTTGTTCAAGTTGTGACGGTAGTTCAGACGACAGCAGTTCCGATGATAGCAGTTCAGACGATAGCGATACGTCTGGGTACGACTGTGATCGTTGTGATAGCAACCACCCGGCATCTTGGTTTCATGAAGAGAAGACGTGTTCGACGCTGATCCGTGTGCGCAAGCGTATCAACGGTCGTTGGCGTAATACTTTCGAGCGGTGCGGTGCGACCTACTCGAATTGTAATAATCCTGCGACGTGTCTGGGTAATCATTCACGGGGTAATCGGCATAACTAATGCGGTGTATACCCGAACACTCCCTTTTCACTCGACGCGCTGGTTATTTTTTGATAGCTGGCGCGTTCTTATTGATAGGTGTTTTCTTTCTCTATCATTCATCGGTTGCTCGCTCGGAAGCGGTTTTGAAAGTCAAAGTTGTTCCTGTCGAGACCTCAAGTCGTGTTCTATCACCACCTGTGGTAGACTTTGATTCTGCGTCTTACTACCGCCCGATCCTTGCGTATAACCTATTTCGTCCGCTTGGTTGGTCTCCGCCTGTCCCCCGTGAACCCTACCGCCTCATTGCTACGATCTTGCCACGAGACGCGACCACACCCGCGACTGCGATTATTGAGACGACCGCAGGCAAAACGACCTCTCTTGTCTCTGTCGGTGATGCTCTTGACGCAGCGACGAAAGTTGTCTCGATCGAAAGCAAACAGGTGCCCTTATTGACAAACGGGCAGCCTCGCACGCTGCATCTGCCGAGTGGTTTTTGAGTCAAACGCTTGGTTCCGTTTTTCTCGTCTAACAGCGTCGTAAAACATAGCTATGAAACAATCTATATGATTCTACTTTAAATGCTTGACAAAATGTGTCTTTTTTTGATAGAATATTTCAGAATCATGCGTACGATGGATCGATAATTGTCTCGGTCTCGATCCCCGACAGAACAGTCGTTGTCAAGAGTAACGTTAAAACTTCAGTGCTAATCGCTGCACTCTCGCGTGCGGGCTTTGGTGCTGAAGTCGTCAAATAAGAACCCGATGCAGACGTGTATCGGTACGAAAAATAAGGAGAAATCCTAATGTTTCGAGACATTTTTACCAACCGCCTATTCATAGGGGCGTTAGCGATATTTATCTTCTGCCTTGGTGGGAGCCTACTTTACATGCAGCACATTGACCAGCACTCAGCCCGTGAAGAACGTCCGAAGCAGCTCACTGAACCAGAAGATAGACAACCGACGAAGGCGGTCTCATCTATTGCCTCGCAGAACGAGCAGGGACACTTACACGAAGATGGAACGTTCCACGCTGAACCGCACGAGACACCTGTAGAAGTTTCCGAATCGGAAGTTTCTGCAGACGTGCTGGCTGCCCCTGTCGTTGCACAGCCAGCAGACACAGAGATCGACGCAGCAACACTGGAGTTAGCTGAACGCAGACTGAAGGATCCCGAGATTTCTAAAGCGTGGGTCGAGTGGTCGGAAAAGGGGAGCGAACTCGCAGAAAAATACTCGCAAGCTTCTAAAGAAGTCATAGCCGTGGGACCACAGACAGATGAGGATGTCGAACGATATAAGAATGACCCAGAATGGCAACGTAGATTTCGCGAGGCGTTTGCCAAAATGGGCGAGATATACGGAATGATGATCGCACACGAGAAGGAAAATCCCCTTTTTCAGTAAGGTGATACACTTCAGTTGATTCGTTGCTTTTCAAGCACACCTGCCATTAAAAGAGTGATTTCGATGTCTGTTCTCCGTTTATCGTCTCTCCTATTGTTTCTCGCTATTGTCCTTTTTATACATTACGGTACCTCGACAGATCGCTGCGCTCTCGAAAGCCGGTTTTGGTGCTGAAGTCGTCAGATAGAGGCACAACCTAACAGGTTATGCTACAAATAAGAACCCGATGCAGACGTGTATCGGAGTAAATAAGGAGAAATCCTGATGTTTCGAGACATTTTTTCTAACCGCCTATTCATAGGTGCGTTAGCGATATTCATCTTCTGCGTTGGCGGGAGCCTACTTTACATGCAGCACATTGACCAGCACTCAGCCCGTGAAGAACGTCCGAAGCAGCTCACTGAGGAAGAAAATAGACCACCGACGAAGGCAGTCTCATCTGTTGCGGAACAGACCGAGCAAGGACACTTACACGAAGATGGAACGTTCCACGCTGAACCGCACGAGACACCTGTAGAAGTTTCCGAATCGGAAGTTTCTGCAGACGTGCTGGCTGCACCTGTCGTTGCCGAGCAAGCAGACACAGAGATCGACGCAGCAACACTGGAAACAGCCGAACGCAGACTGAAGGACCCCGAGATTTCTAAAGCCTGGGTCAAGTGGTCGAAAAAAAATAAGGAACTTTCTGATGAATTTTTCCAAGCTGCTCGCCAAGATACAGCACTACTACCAAGGACAGAAGAGGAGCTGGAACGGTTCAATAATGATCCGGAGTGGCAGCGCAGACGGAACGAGGCGTTGCACAAAACTGCCAAGGCATACACAATCATGATAGAACACGAGAAGAAAAATCCCCTTTTTCAGTAAGGCGATACACTTCAGTTGATTCATTACTTTTCAAGCACACCTGCCATTAAAAGAGTGATTTCGATGTCTGTTCTCCGTTTATCGTCTCTCCTATTGTTTCTCGCTATTGTCCTTTTTATACATTACGGTACCTCGACAGATCGCTGCGCTCTCGAAAGCCGGTTTTGGTGCTGAAGCCGTCAAATAAGAACCCGATGTAGACGTATATCGGTAATAAGGAGTGAAAACATGTTTTTACGAAACTACTGGGTCCCGATCACAATCTTTATAGTCGTGCTGATGAGCTGCAGTTTGATTTTGTTGCTGCCGAGAGATAACCCCCCCATAACAATCCACAAAACCACCGAGATCGAGACACCGAAGGCGAAACCACCACCGCCGGGGGCTGCCTCGAATGGACACAAGCACGGCGATGAGACCCCGCGTTCGCAGCCCCGCCAACTTCCTGAAACAGCATTAGAAGGTCACTTTTCCCCTGAAGAAGCGTATCAGGCGTTGCGTGAGAAATATCCCGACCGGACGAACAACCCACACCCGTTTGAAAATGTGCCTGTAGATTTATGGGACTTTGAAGCCACGAAAAAAGCGTATCAGGATCACTTTAACTTCTACGTGGAACAAGGGGGAAATAAACCTGAAGTTTTTGAGAATAACCGTGAGGTGCGCATTGCATACGCAGTGATGACAAATATTGCCAACGCCGCGAAGCCCTGGTTCGGTATCTTTACACCGGAACAGTGTGAGGAAATAAACGCGCTGCGTCAGCGTTATTTTGATTTTAAAGGCGTAGAAGTCAACCATAAGCGCGTTTGGGAACTGGTGCATGATGAAGGATATAGTGTCTCAGAAGCACTCGATATTTCCAGAGAGGAGGATAGCAACTGATGAAAAACAACACAACAGGTCTCCCATTCATTTGCATGGCCATCTTGTCTCAATCGAGCTGCCGAGTCAGTCCCCCGCAACGAAGTATCTCTGTCCGGGTCCGTGTTCAACGGCGTTTACAACGAAGGTTTTAGCGACGACCACGCATAAGGTGTTTTGTCAAGAGCCACCGTGTAATGGTACGAACTATTCCTACTACTTCTGCCCACCCGATTATAAGAACATCTGTCCTGCAAAAGCGTTTCATCAAACGCCCTGTCACGGCTTTCTCGTCTAACCGCGTCGTAAAACACAAGTATAAAATAATCTATATGATTCTACCAAGATGATTTAGTTTTCGGTTTTTTCGTCCAATTTTCGCCCCAGGCCCGGTAGGTGCGGTTTGGAACCGCACCCGGACTGGAAAAGAAAAATCAAACCGCGTAGAACATCCGATAATTTGGCTAAAACTAAATCACTCTGTGATTCTACTTTAAATGCTTGACAAAATGTGTCTTTTTTTGATAGAATATTTCAGAATCATGCGTACGATGGATCGATAATTGTCTCGGTCTCGATCCCCGACAGAACAGTCGTTGTCAAGAGTAACGTTAAAACTTCAGTGCTAATCGCTGCACTCTCGCGTGCGGGCTTTGGTGCTGAAGTCGTCAAATAAGAACCCGATGCAGACGTGTATCGGTACGAAAAATAAGGAGAAATCCTAATGTTTCGAGACATTTTTACCAACCGCCTATTCATAGGGGCGTTAGCGATATTTATCTTCTGCCTTGGTGGGAGCCTACTTTACATGCAGCACATTGACCAGCACTCAGCCCGTGAAGAACGTCCGAAGCAGCTCACTGAACCAGAAGATAGACAACCGACGAAGGCGGTCTCATCTATTGCCTCGCAGAACGAGCAGGGACACTTACACGAAGATGGAACGTTCCACGCTGAACCGCACGAGACACCTGTAGAAGTTTCCGAATCGGAAGTTTCTGCAGACGTGCTGGCTGCCCCTGTCGTTGCACAGCCAGCAGACACAGAGATCGACGCAGCAACACTGGAGTTAGCTGAACGCAGACTGAAGGATCCCGAGATTTCTAAAGCGTGGGTCGAGTGGTCGGAAAAGGGGAGCGAACTCGCAGAAAAATACTCGCAAGCTTCTAAAGAAGTCATAGCCGTGGGACCACAGACAGATGAGGATGTCGAACGATATAAGAATGACCCAGAATGGCAACGTAGATTTCGCGAGGCGTTTGCCAAAATGGGCGAGATATACGGAATGATGATCGCACACGAGAAGGAAAATCCCCTTTTTCAGTAAGGTGATACACTTCAGTTGATTCGTTGCTTTTCAAGCACACCTGCCATTAAAAGAGTGATTTCGATGTCTGTTCTCCGTTTATCGTCTCTCCTATTGTTTCTCGCTATTGTCCTTTTTATACATTACGGTACCTCGACAGATCGCTGCGCTCTCGAAAGCCGGTTTTGGTGCTGAAGTCGTCAGATAGAGGCACAACCTAACAGGTTATGCTACAAATAAGAACCCGATGCAGACGTGTATCGGTAGGAAAAATAAGGAGAAATCCTAATGTTTCGAGACATTTTCACCAACCGTCTATTCATAGGTGCGTTAGCGATATTTATCTTCTGTGTTGGCGGGAGCCTACTTTACATGCAGCACATTGACCAGCACTCAGCCCGTGAAGAACGTCCGAAGCAGCTCACTGAGCAAGAAAATAGACCACCGACGAAGGCAGTCTCATCTGTTGCCTCGCAGAACGAGCAGGGACACTTACACGAAGATGGAACGTTCCACGCTGAACCCCACGATGCCCCGGTAGTAGAAGTTTCCGAATCGGAAGTTTCTGCGGACGTGCTGGCTGCCCCTGTCGTTCCGCAATCTGCAGACACAGAGAGCGACGCGGCAACACTGGAGTTAGCTGAACGCAGACTGAAGGATCCCGAGGTTTCTAAAGCCTGGGTCGAGTGGTCGGAAAAAGTGAGGGAACTCAGAGAGGAATCGGTGCAAGCTGGTCGCGAAATTTTAGCAGCAATGCCATCGACCGACGAGGAGCAGGAACGGTTCGATAATTCTCCGGAAATGCAGCGGAAATTAAATGAGGCGTTTCACAAGGCTGCTAAGATAGACGCAATGTTGCGCGCACACGAGGCGGAAAATCCCCTTTTTCAGTAAAGTTATACACTTCAAAGGAGTTTGATATATGAAACGCAAGGGGTCTCCCCTACAGAAGATAGAAATTGCGTGTTATGTTTCTTTCGCACGTTTTAACACTTCTGCCAATCGGTCAGCGAAACGGCGTTGGCTGTCGTCCTCCGGTGCGTAGCCGATCACCTTCCGCGCGTTGGTAATACTCCAAAACTTATGTGAATTATCGCTGATACCGTAGAAAATCTGGAACGGGACCCCGTTTTCGTCCTCTATATTCTCCGTTTCAATGCTCTTGACGAAAAGTTGAACCTGGTCGCGGATACTCAAATACGCGCCAAGTCCGCGGTGCATCGCCTTCAGGTCATCAGCTGAGGCTCTATCCATATCTGTCTCCCGCGGCCCCCCGATACGCAATTGGACGTTCTCTAACTTCTTACCGTCAACGTGTCCAGTCGCAAAGACAAAACCGAGGTGTTCATACGCCTCTTTTGCCCACCCGTAGAAGTTATCGGAGAGCGGACGCATCTCTGGCGATACAAAATCCCATTTGCCTGCCCAAATAAGCCGTTCATAATAATCCGCTGCATGGTTAGAACTACAGACAACAACGCGTCGGACATCGGTTTCGACACAAGTTTGATAGACGTTGTATGCCATCTGGACGTTGGCGAGTTCGTTCTCAAAACTCCCACCTTTGAAAGCACAATGAACGACGGCATCAACACCCGCAAAATAGTGTCGATATGCGTCTCGGTCAGGATTGGTAAGTTCAACGACCTCAATGCCTTCGACCGCTTCACCTTGTCGATTCGTGGTTTTCACATCTAAGAGAACGAGTTCATAGCGTTCGCGAAATTCAGGGAGTATCCGACCAGCGATATAGCCAGACGCTCCAGTGATAAGGACTTTTCTACGGTTTGGCATGTTGGGGTGTTCCTTCTTTTTTTATTTTCACAGAGCTATTAAGTTTCAACATACAATCTGAACGCCTATGCAATCTCCAACTTCTCCTTACAATGCCGCGCGATTAACTTCATCTCTTCTGTCACCTGTGCCTCAGTTTTTATCAGTTGATTAAAGAAAGGAGGTACAGGTTGCCTGTTAAGGAATCTGTCAAAGAAATTGCGCTGTGCTTGTGCGGGTACCCCAAATTGCGAAACACCCCTACGCGCCGGTTCTGTCCCCAAATATTCGATTGAAAAATAGTGAGCAACCTTCTCTTGGGTAATCTCGCCTTCGTCAATACTACCGGTGCTACGCCGTCCATAGTTCACAGCATAAACTCGACCGCTTGTATGGCTGCGGACCGTATAACCGCCGGTATCAACCGCCTCATTCCAGCATTTCTCGAATCCATTGTTAGGTAGGCGTTCACGGAGTTCTTCCGCGGAACGGACGACGAATTTGTTTTGATGCGGCGTTTTGATGATCAGAAACTCCTCATCCTCCTGCTCTGAAGCGGGTTGTCCTACGAGTAGGTCAACAGAATCGAGCGTCCAGATAACACCGTTTCGGATGCCTTTTGCCAAGTTATGATGTCTCTCAATAAAATCACCGTTCAATGGATGCAAGCGATAAGCACCGCTGTTATTAAATGTCTCGCGTAACTTTCGACGGTGTTCTATGACAGAAAACCGCTTTTTAGAGATCGGTATTTCGAGTCGGAGTGTGTAACCTGTGTGCAGCTCGGTTGTGAGATTCAGTTGTGATTGGCGAAGATCCGCTAAACGCGTGAGTGCCGTCTGGCTTTTCGATAGAACCCGTCCAATCAGATACTGGCAACGAAGTGTTGGGATTTCTGTGGCAAGACGTTCAAGCGTTGGTGTATCAAGTTCTTCCAACATAATCTTGTGTTCCCATCGGGTACCACGCTCGTGTGCAAGGATTTGGAATTGTTGCATATCGCCACTCGTTCGGATATAACCGAGTGCTGTCCACGGATCAAAGGTCGCACGATAGTTTCCGCTGGTTTCCGCATCTCCGCTCGCTAAGACACAATCTCTTCGTTCATATCGCGAATAGAGTCCGAATTGAAATTCAAAGTCTTCGTAGGGTGCCAAAGCCTCCCGTAGATCGCGTGCGAATTCACTTCCGCGTGCAAACCGTTTAAAAATTTGCTCGGTGCGCCGGGGTTGATTCAAGGCATCAAGAAATGTACCGATAGGGATACCGCCTTCTTCCACACCTTCGTCTTCACTTTTTCCAAAAACCTTCGTCTTGGTTTTAAAAGGCGGATTTCCGAGCGACACATCGCGTTGTGAGACGAGTTGTAACGCCGCGTCATCCTTTATATCCTTGAGTGCAGGTGCATCTCCGAGAATTTCGGCAAGTTTCACGTCGTCTATCTTTTCCGTCAAATCAACGCCGCGCTTGAGTTCAGCAAAATGGATAATATCGTCGCAACTATACTGAAGGGGCGCGCTTGAAGAGAGGTTATCGTAGTTAGAGCGATGGAAGCGGATCCGCGGCTTGATGCGAAAGACAGGAGCAAGTCCATAATCTTTCAGCAAAACGTACAACGTGACAGTATAAGAATCCGCGTGGACCTTCTGTGCCAGAATACGGTCAGGTTCCGCGTCGCCTTCCACGATTAACCGCTCCTGGACGAGCCGGCTATCGTTGCCGAAAATCATCATCCGATGTTCTTCCCTGTTATCATCTACTAACATAGATATACCCTCCGTTGCACCATAAAACGATACTGCCGTGTCTTGGTTACCTCATTTCATTTCAAACCGTTGGCGCGCCAGTGCTGCTGCGCCGAGGATCCCCGAATTATCTCCGAGTTTTGCAGGTACAATTTGGACACCGTTTAACGTATTCGGGAGCGCGTATTTCTCTGCGTACGTTCGTATATTGTCTATGAACGTGTCGTCAAGCGCTTCAACAACACCACCGCCTAATACAATCATGTCCGGGTTCAGAAAATTCACTATGGAACCGACACCGATACCGAGATATTTGGTCGCTTTCTTGAAAACCTTCAGGGTGAGTTTATCGTTCGCCCGAATCGCTTTCACCAATACGCCGCTCCGAATGACACCGAGATCACCATCGGTGAGCTTCGTCAGCACGCTCTTTTTTCCCTTTTTCTTGATCGCCTTCCGAAACTGCTTTGCCATAGCGGTACGGCTTGCGATCGCCTCTAAACACCCCCGTGTGCCACACCCACATCGCGGGCCACCCGCTTTAACGATGATATGCCCAATTTCACCGGCAGTTTTACTCGCACCGTGGAACAACTCACCATTTAAAATAATACCACCACCGATGCCGGTGCCAACAAAAATTCCGACAACATTCTGGACACCTTGCGCGGCACCGAAGGCATGCTCACCGAGCGTTCCGACATTCACATCATTATCTACAAACGTTGGAATGCCTGTTCGTCCTTCAAGTTCAGCCTTCAGTGGCACATCTCTCCAACCGAGGTTCGGTGCGAAAATAACAACACCTGTTGCCGGATCAAGGGGCCCCGGCGCGCCGATACCGATCGCCTCAATTGACACCTCGTTAACACCTGACTTGTCTATAGCCTTTTGAATAGAGTCAGCAATCCGATCAATCACGACCGATGTCCCTTCGTCCGCCTTCGTTGAAACTTTGGCTGTCCCTAAGATATTACCTTCCGCGTCAACGACAGCGGACAAAATCTTGGTGCCACCCATATCGACACCGACAACGTTGGTGCTCATCTCTAATAGTCTCCCGTTGAATTGGTTATGTTACCAGAAACAATAACAGCTTCCGTTTAAAATCTGCTGCGGATAACTGTTCCCACTTTTCAAGAAATTTTTCATAATCCGCTTTTCGGGTCCCTCTCGTCTGATTAATGAGTTTAGCGATACCACCTTTTCCAGCAACAAGTGGGGACCCCGCTGCCAGTGTGCCTAACGCTGATTGATGCGCATAATCGGTTAAAACCTGTAAAACGACATCGCTGTCGTGGACATCACCGAGAATCTCCTGCAAATCGACAATCACCGCGAGGTATTCAGCAAAACGGTTATCGTCTGCCACTATCCTATCTTTGGAACACGCTTTCGGCAACTCGTAAACGACGCGAAATAACTCCATGGTATAACGGAGGCGTTTGATCGAAATTCGCATGTTATGGAGCTCTTCACGCCTCGCTGCATCCCGAATGAACGGCTCCCACGTGTAGACTTCTTCGACCTTCTGCGGAAGTATAATACGCGCATTTTCGCGATAACTGCCCAGTGGTTTAACACCGCTGATTTTGTGTGCTTTTGCCATGTCGTTTTCCGTGAATCATATCAGACGTTTATTTACAAAAGAAGTTCAGAAATTTTTCCTCAAAACTGGTCTCTTCAAGTTTCGTGAAAAGGGTTAGCATCGGCTTTCGGGCTGCTTCTCGTTCGCGTTGTAGATGCGAGATGAGTCCTCGGATATTCGCCTGCTCCATTTCGGAAAAAGTGCCTAACGATTTCTGGAAACGCTCAATGAGAACATCGAGGTCCCGGACGGCTCCCATCGTTCGGGTTATCGCTTTCACCCTTTTATAGTGTTTTCGGAACGATTTTTGCGGAAAACAGTCGGCGAAATTATCCATCGCTGCACGTAAACGACGCGAAGTGACGCGCATATCGTGGACAAATTCCATGTCGCGACCCTCCTTAGCTCCGTCTTTATAGGACATCATCTGCTGGAAATAGTCCACGATTATCTCCCGCGCCCAAGTTTCCAACGTCTCATCAGGTGCGATCCCTTCAATTTTCGTTTTTATGGACATAACTCCACACCTCTTGTTGGCTTGCCCTAAAACAGGAACATCTTCGCTCACAAAAAATAGATATAGGACTTACGCACTGTAGCATAAACTGTATGAAGTTTAAGAAAATATTTCGGTAATTCTATATTTTCCCCAGGCCTGGTAGGTTCGGTGTTTTTGATAGGGTGTTTCTTCTATAAACCGAACCGGACTGCCCAAGAAATTACCGAATTAATAAATTAATCTTCATTTAGTTTGTGCAATCTGGAGAGTTGATAGATACCATAGATGTCCACAACTTCTGATGGTGTAATAGATCAAATGCCCATATTTTCCGTAAGTTCTGAGACAAAGCGTCCGTCAACATCGTGTGTGGTTATAAGGGTTCAACCTTGCATCAAGATTTTGCCTGTTGGCGGAGTAGATGGTCTGTGAGGACAAGAGCCGCCATCGCCTCCACAATCGCGGGCGCCCGTACCAACACACACGGGTCGTGTCGTCCGCTCGCCTCCAACGTCACTTCATTCCCCTCTACATCGACTGTCTGTTGTGGTTTACCGATTGTTGCTGTCGGTTTGAATGCAACTTGGAAGACGATGTTCTCGCCGTTTGAAATACCGCCTTGGGTACCGCCGGAATTGTTCGTGCGGGTACGAATTCGTCCGGTTTCACTCTCGTTTTCGACATAAAAGGCATCGTTATGTTCAGACCCGGTCATTGTAATGCCACCAAACCCCGATCCGATTTGGAAACCCATCGTTGCCGGAAGCGACATCATCGCTTTCGCCAAGTCCGCTTTGAGTTTGTCAAAGACCGGTTCACCGAGTCCGATGGGAACGTTACGGGTTACCGACTCGATGACACCACCGAGCGAATCCCGATCGCGCCGTGCCTGATCAATGCGTTCCGCCATTTTAGGACTCACAATCGGATCCGGGCACCGCACAGGACTCGCCTCTATATCGTCAAGTGTTACCGTATCTGTGTCCACGTCAGCTGTTAGCGTATGAATCTGTTTGACATAAGCAAGCACCTCGGTTCCAGTGTTCTCGCGTAAAATTTGCTTTGCAATCGCGCCGGCTGCGACACGACCGATGGTTTCTCGCGCACTCGCCCTGCCGCCGCCTTGCCAGTTTCGGATACCGTACTTCTGTTGATACGTGTAATCGGCATGCGAGGGACGGTAGAGGTCTTTTAGATGGTCGTAAGCTGCGGGGCGCGCGTCCTTATTCCATACCAACATAGAGATAGGCGTTCCGAGCGTTTTACCCTCAAATACACCCGAGAGTATTTCAACGGCATCGCCTTCCTGACGCGGCGTCGTGAGATGGCTCTGCCCCGGCTTCCGACGATCAAGTTCAAATTGTATTGCGGATATATCGAGGTCAATCTGCGGAGGACATCCATCAACGACAACGCCGACAGCACCTCCGTGTGATTCACCCCAAGTCGTAATCCGAAAAAGGTGACCGAACGTATTCATTGCGTTACACAGTCGCACCCTGTAGGTGCACACCTTTGCTTTTAGAATTGTATATTTTAGGCATCTTGTGATATACTATAACAGATTTGCTCGTAAAATGCAAGCATTTTAAAGAAGGAAAGAAGGGATCCCATGCTATCGCTTTTTAAACGCTATATTGCGCTGCTTCTGATCTTTATAGTCATCGTGTTTCTGTGGGACACGCTGTTTGTGTATCCGTTGAAGATTTTTGTCGTGTTCATGCATGAGGTGAGCCACGGACTTGCCGCAATCGTAACCGGTGGTAGAATCGTCGAAATTCAGGTTAACCCACAACAAGGCGGACACGCCCTGACACAAGGAGGCTCTCGGTTCTGGACGCTGACGGCTGGGTATCTCGGCAGCCTTCTCTGGGGAGGACTCATCCTACTTCTCGCAGCACGAACACATTTCGACAAAGCGATTAGCATTTTGATCGGTTTGGGGATGGTGGCGATCTCTATCGGCTTCGGTGAAAGCACGTTTACCTACCTGTTCGGTATCGGTTTCGGTGTCGTGCTCATCGCTATCGGTCTTTATCTTTCGGAGGCTATTAACGACTGGATCCTACGCGTCATCGGTGTGACGAGCTGTCTTTATGCGATTCTCGATATCAAGAGCGATGTCTTGGACAGGTCGCATCTCCGATCAGATGCCCGGATGCTCTCGGAGGTGACCGGTATTTCGACAGAGGTTTGGGGTGTGTTGTGGATTCTCATCGCAATCGCTCTCACGTTATGGTTTCTTTACCTCGCCGGTAAACCCACTCCAGCTGCTCAACCAGCACCTACTGAAGAAAACCTATGATGTACACCGCATGCGCCGACTTAACCAAACGGACTGAAACGCTCCGGCGATATACCACTAAAGAAAAGGAACCATACACAGAGACCCAACAGAAAAAGCGGCACGCAAATCAGTAGAATGAGGATGAAGCAACCCCAAATCCACGAGCCTCTGGATTCCTTAACCGTTGAGAGTTGTGCGAGCAACATACCGCCACATATCATGATTATTACGATGAAAGCGAATACCGCCACCGTCAACATTTCTTGTCATCTCCTCCCGTGAATGTAACCTAATATGAGACATCCATCAAAAAGTCCCGTCACCCTCCGCGCAGCACTGATCGGAATCCTACTGATACCTTTCAATAGTTACTGGATTCTGCATCTCAGTTATATTTGGGACTCCAACCGCCCGACAAGTCTGGCACTCTTATTCAACGTGCTGTTTACGTTGCTTGTGCTTATCGGGTTGAGTGCAATCCTGCGACGTTTACGTCCGGCATTGGCGTTTACGCAGGCAGAACTGTTAACGATCTATGCGATGCTGTGCCAAGCCTCCGTTTTTGCCGGGCGCGACATGCTGCAGGTCCTGGTGCCGTTGATGGGGAACGGTTTTTGGTACGCAACAACTGAAAACGAATGGGCACAACTCTTTCATCAGCATCTCCCCGATTGGCTTGTCGTCGGAAAGCAAGAAGTCCTACGCGGCTTTTATGAAGGCGAAAGCACGTTCTATCTACACGCACATATAAGTGCGTGGCTCCTACCGACACTTATGTGGGTCGGTTTCTGTCTCGTCATCGGGGTGACGATGCTCTGCCTGAATGTGCTTTTACGCAAACAGTGGCAGGAACACGAAAGATTGACCTACCCGATTGCGCAACTCCCGTATGAAATTACACGGGCAGCATCAAACATAGGTAACCTAAAAACCGCCCCGCATCTATTTTTCAATCGCCGGATGATGGCTGTCGGATTAAGCATCGCTGCCGTTCTGAACCTGCTCTATAGTTTACATCAAATTGATCCCGTTTTTCCAACAATTCCGCTCTATCACAACTTTCGGCTTGCTGAAAAACCGTGGAGCGCAATGAATAATCCGGGTTTCCGTATCAGTTTCTTCCCGTTTGCAGTCGGTGTAGGTTTCTTGATTCCGCTCGATTTAGGGTTCTCCTGCTGGTTTTTCCATCTATTTTGGCATTTTGAAAGGATTATCGGTGAGAGTTTCGGTTGGCGTGGCGCGATCGGATTCCCGAAGGAGATGGCACAAATTCGGGGCGTATGGCTGGCACTATTCCTCTGGACATTGTGGATGGGACGTGCGCATGTCAGGGTCGTGCTACGAACGGTTTTCAGGCGGCAGACACCGACCCTCAGAGACGAGGGTGAAGCTTTACGCTATAGAACGGCATCAATCGGCGCGCTCGTCGGGTTCATTCTGATTTTGGCATTCTGTCTCAAGGCGGGAATGTCCCTCTGGTTCGCCTTCCTGTTTTTCGCTCTCTATTTCGCGATGTCGGTGACGATCACGCGTATCCGTGCCGAACTCGGACCGCCCGCACACGACCTTTACAACGCCGGTCCTGACCTTCTCTTAACAGACGCGCTCGGCACGCGCCGAATCGGGAATCGAAACCTCTCGGTGATGTCACTCTTCTTCTGGCTGAACCATCTCTCTTACCGCGCACACCCGATGCCGCACCAGTTAGAGGGATTAAAACTGGCGCATCAAACCCGTTTAAATCCGACGCATCTCCTCTGGGTATTAGCGATTGCTATCTTCGTAGGCGCGCTCTCCGCAGCGTGGGGACACCTGCACCTCTCTTACGAGGTCGGTTTAGAGCAAGCGCGTTCATGGTATGCCCGCGCCGCTTTCAATAGACTTGCAGGATGGCTCTATAATCCGAGCGAAACGAGTATCGCTGGGATGCTCTACACTGCCGGTGGGTTCGTTTTTGCCATCGGTCTGTTACTTCTACGGTGGCGATTCATTCAGTGGCCCCTACATCCTGTCGGGTACGTCGTTTCGAGCTGGTGGACCTTTACGGGACTCTGGTTCCCGCTCCTCATCAGTTGGACAGTCAAACGGATTTTGCTCTCAACTGGCGGTGTTCGCTTATATCGGCGTTCAATCCCATTTTTCATCGGTTTGGTTATCGGCGATGTAATCGTTGCATCCATCATCAGCATCTTAGGGCTGATTTTTGATTTTCGGGTTGTCTATCTAAGTTGGTAACGTCTCACACCGATAGCGTGAAAAAAAAATCGCTTGACATTCAAGATATATCGATGCTAAATTTTTCTATAGAATTAACCCAAGTTGCTACTAACGGATTTTGAGCATTTCAACATGGTTTTTCAGACCCTTTTCCCACCCCAGAGGGGTGAAATGTCTATAGAAAAAGATATATCAACGTCTTGCACTCCAGCGGAGTGCCATGTAAGTAAATAGGTGGCAACTTGCGTTAGAATTAATTGATGCGCAGATTTCTAATACGTATCAAAAACATATCATTTATAGGGCCATACTCTATGAAACGTCACCAGATTGCAGGTATTTTTGCGGGGATATGTGCGATAGGTTTTGCAATACACAATGCCCTCTCAGGAGATATTATTGAGGCACTCATATACTTCACTGCGTTATCTGTTATGGCCATTTCAAGCTTTTTTAGGGACAGATTCTCAATGAATATTGTCGGTATTTCCATTGGGATATGTGCGATAGGTTTTGCAATACCCAGTGCCCTCTCAGGAGATATCATTGAGGCACTCATATACTTCACTGCGTTATCTGCTATGGCCATTTCAAGCCTTTTTAAGGACAAATTTTCACCGAGATGGTCTCAGTGGACATTACCGTTTTGGATGTGTGTTGTTTTAATTTGTATCTTCTTGTTTGAGTTCGTTTTTGCTTTTCTTGTTTGAAGTAGTTGTTAACCATCTGCCGTCAAGCGGCAAAATTACCGTCATTTTGATAAAATGGACACAAAAGATTTATCACTCAGTGTGAATATCGGCGGGATCCAGATGCGGAACCCCGTCATGACGGCATCCGGCACGTTTGGCTATGGCTCCGAATATGCAGATTTCGTGGACCTGAACCGGCTCGGCGCGGTGGTCGTTAAAGGCGTTACGAGCGTGCCGTGGCCCGGCAACCCGATGCAACGCATTATGGAAACCCCTTCCGGTATGCTCAACGCAATCGGACTCCAGAACGTCGGCGTAGACGGCTTTATTTCGGAAAAGCTGCCCTACCTACGCGATTTCGATGTACCCGTAATCGTCAACGTCTGCGGTAAAACGGTGGAGGAATATCTAACAGTCGTCGAGAAACTAAACACTGCCGAAGGGGTTGCTGGTGTAGAACTCAACATCTCTTGTCCGAACTTAGATTGTGGCGGCATGAGTTTCGGTGTTGACGCGACATTAGCGCATCAACTCGTCAAAGAAGTCCGTGCCCAAACAGACCTTCCGCTACTGGTAAAACTCTCCCCGAATGTCACAGATATTACTGTCATCGCACGCGCCGTTGAGGATGCCGGAGCAGACGGACTCTCTGCTATCAATACGCTCCTCGGGATGGCAATTAACGCAGAAACGCGGAGACCGGAACTCGCAAACGTTACAGGCGGACTCTCCGGTCCTGCAATAAAGCCTGTAGCACTTCGATTGGTTTGGGAGGTCTACAAAAGCGTCTCTATCCCAATCGTCGGAATGGGGGGTATCATGACAGCAACGGATGCTGTGGAATTTTTTATTGCCGGTGCATCCGCTATAGCCGTCGGGACAGCGAACTTCGTTAACCCGCAAGCATCAATGGAAGTGGTAAAAGGCATTCACGCCTATATCAAAAACGCAAATATGAAATCAATGAAAGAACTGATTGGCAGTCTACAAATCTGACAGCCTTGAAGCGTTCATGCAATCTCTCAATCGGTAGAGAAATATAAGCGATTAACGGGTATACTTACAAAATACCCAGAGGAGGAAGATGCGGCATCTGGTAACCCTCGACGATTTGTCGAATTTTGAAATTGAACAGATATTTCGACTCGCAGCAGGCATGCAGTCGCAGCAGGAGACCTGGGCAGGGATCTGCCGCGGTAAACTGCTGGCAACCCTTTTCTATGAACCGAGCACACGTACGCGGCTCTCCTTTGAGAGTGCTATGGAACGGCTCAACGGTAGAACCCTCGGTTTTTCTGATCCTCGCGCGACTTCCACGAGCAAAGGTGAAACGCTTGCAGACACGGCACGGATGGTGACGAATTACGCCGACCTTATTGTTGTTCGACACAACTGGGCAGGTTCGGCACGTGTCATCGCACAGCATGCACACATCCCTGTCATCAACGGTGGTGATGGCAGCCACACACACCCGACACAAGCACTCGCGGACCTCTATACAATTATACGTCGGAAATCACAGATACAAGGGTTAACCGTCGGCGTCTGCGGGGATCTGCAGTTCGGACGTGCAGCACACTCCTTCGCGCTTGCCGTTGCGCGGTTCGGTGGAAACCTGATTCATATCGCACCGAAACCGTTACAGATGCCACCGTGGGTGCTCGCACAACTTGAACACTGCTATGGACAAACACCCGTTGAGGTCGAAAGCGTTACAGAGGTAATTGACAAGTTAGATGTCATCTACGTCAACCGACTGCAAGAGGAGCGACTCCCGTCGAATATGGATGCGGCGACTGTCCGAGGAAGTTATCTCCTGAACGCAGCGGTCATGAAACATGCCAAATCCGATGCGATGATCATGCACCCTCTCCCGCGCGTCAACGAACTCGCTTATGAGTTAGATGACGATCCGCGTGCCGCCTATTTCGAGCAATCCGCAAACGCAGTCCCAGTTCGGATGGCACTGATTGCCAGTCTCATGGGACTGGAACAACTCATCTTAACACAACCCCCAGAGCGAGACATCACTGCTTCTACACATACGTGTGAAAATGCAAATTGCGCCACTAATTATGAGACCTATTTAACTCCAGAGCGTGAAACGTTCGGTGGAACTGTCCGGTTAGATGCCTGTGCCTACTGCGGGTGCCTTCAGCCTTGAGGTCATGCCTTCACTCGCCTTCGGCAGCTTCGCCAGTTCGCGGTATCTCCTTTTCCAAGATCGCCATCGCGGTCATTCGCAAGAGTATACTTTTAGAACCAACAGCATACCATTTCCCATCTGTGAATGTCGTGACGGCGTAATCTCTTTCGTCAGCATCCGAGACTTCAGAAAAGAAATCATCGGGTAACCAGTTTTCATAAGTGCGGAGTTCGCCGTTATCCCATTGCCATTGTCCCTCATTTTCAGCATCGCTAAGTCCTATCCAATAGAACTCATGTCCAAAAACCGCTGAGAGCCACGCCTGCTCCTCAGCGTCGTTAATCGTGACGAGATGCGCTTTTTCGGCTGTCGCTTGGGCAACAGCAACGTCGCGAGACTCACACGGAATCTTTTTATAGGCGTGCCCATTTGCAGGGTTCACTATCCAAACCGCGTTAAATGCTGGAACTGATAGCGGTTTGGGTGCCGGTGGCGTACCGGACGGATTGAATGGCATTCTCGGAGGTGACGGTTTGGGCGCAATCGGTTCACTATCAAAAGTGAAAGTGAGTCCATCAAGTCGATCCCCCGGCTTAAGCAGCATAGGTCCCGCCGTCGCCTCAAGCTCTTGGTACGCCACCGAAAATGTGTAGTTTGCAGGGTCATCTTTCTCGTCTAAATAAAAGAGAAAGTAGCCATCAGCATCTGTGCGGGGATTTCCGCCTGAACTTCCATGGCCCTGCCCATCTGCATGAGTGTAATTGAAACCGAGGCGGAGCCGCGCGTTGCGGAGCGGTGTCCCGTCTGTAAAGAGGACGCGTCCCCGAATCCGCATCCGAGGTTGCACAATAACTTTCACGTTTTTAATATCGGATCCCGGTTCAACGCTAAACCCAATCCGACTAAAGTCATTACGCGGATAGAAGGTTATACCGCGGATGTCAATAGATAAAACCTCAAAGTCGGGTTCAAAATCGTCCGTTTCCATCTCTGTAACGCCACTCGTGTATACCGCAGCGAAATCCTTCTCTTCTATAGCCTTCGCAATTTTTGTCTCAAGATCCTTTGGAAACAGTGCATCCACATTACGAGGGAGTGCGCTAAAGCAGGACATCCCTGCAGCAATACCTGTAATGGCAAACCGTCCCTCTGCATCTGTGCGTGCGCGTCGCGTAGTTGGATAACTCATTGGCGAAAAAGCGGGGTGAATTCCGGGTCCGATAGCCATCGTGGGGCCAATCATAACGGGTAACTCGGCGACTGGATTCCCTTCTACATCGACAACGCGTCCAGAGAAAGTTCCTGTCTCCACTTCCGCAGCAATACTACGCGAACCTAAACCGATGAAAAGCAAAACAACTAATATCAACAAAAACAAACCTTTTGTGTAGGATGAACGTTTCATCATTTTTCTCCTTTTGCGTCGGACGTAAAACTTACTGCTTCACCGGCAAATTTTCTTTCTCAATCAGTGCTGTCCGGATTAGGGATATTCCGCCATGTCCGAGGCCAAAGTCCTCCCATTTCCCTGAAGGACCTAAAATAACATAATCCTCTTCTCCGAGACTGGTATCATCCGGTTCTTGCAGTCCCCAATTTGTGTAGGTTACCGGTTCACCGTTGTCCCAGATCCATTGTCCCTCTTGTGCAATGTCGTTAAGACCAATCCAACTCGGTTGACCGCCAAAAACGGCTTGCAACCACTTCTGTTCCGCTTCGTCGTTGATGGTAACAAGATACCCACCTTCGGCAGCAGCCTGCGCTTGAGCATCCTCCCAATCCGCACACTGAATCCTTTTGTAAGCGTGACCATTTTCTGGACGGACTACCCATACGTCTTGTAGGCTACCACTCGCTACCGGGCGGGAACCGCTTGTTGAGGCTGACGTACTCGCAAAATTCCCTTGTCGCGGACGGAAAGCTGAGGCTGGCATATCGTCAAACGTGAAAACAACCTCGTGCGTTTGATCTCCGGGTCTAAGGATAATGGGTTTTACGTTTACTGTTTGTCCTTGATATGTAACAGACAGCATGTAAACTGTTGGTCCCTCTAAATCCCTCCCCGCATAGTACGTAAAATACCCTTCGGTATCTGTATGAGCACTCCCGTCGCTGGAGGAATTTCCGTATAAACTCACTGTTCGCAAGCGGCGTTTGACTTGTGTATTGACGATGGGTGTTCCATCTATGCGCTGTACCCTCCCGCGGATGTGTGGTTGTTGTACTGTAACTTGAATGTTTTCAATGTGTCTCCCCGGGCTCGTGGCAAAGACAACGCCGCGTTCCATCATCCCGCTTGGGTAGAGAGACAGTCCTTCAATTTGAACGTCTAAAATGCGCACCGCAGATTGACCGAATGGAAATAGTGATAATAACACAGGCCCATCAATCGCAGTGGTGATGCTGAAATGCCCTTCTGCATCACTTTCCGCTTGAGATGACGCGGAGTTGCGTTCTCGAATTGGGAACCAAGCCCCATTGCCATCTACAACAGGTGTAACGGCTATCTTGATCCCAGATATCGGTTCACCTCTTTCATCAAGAATACGACCAGAGGCAGATGGAAATAACTTTACATCAGGTTTCTGATTCGGACCCTCGTTCCTACCCGTTGCATCGCGCCGACCAAATTGGTTCTGCACATCCGGTTTTGACTCAAGGTTCAGTACAACAGGTGCCTCAATCAACTCAACCGTCATTTCCGACGCTGCATCGAAACTGTACGGTTTCTGGAAACGCGATAGGTATTGATTACTGGCACCTAACATTATAAATACCAGTGCTACTGTAGAAGCAGCGATCACCCACGGCACTAATGGTTTACTGCTGCCGGGGACAGCAGGTTTCAAATGTGAGATCTCCCGCATGATGTGCTCCGTGAACCCCGGTGTGATTTGATAATTGTCTAAAACCTCTCGAATCATCGGCTCCTCCTTCTTTAAACGCTGTTGTGCACGACGGAGGCGACTCCTAATCGTATTTTCCGATACACCTAAAAACGCACCAATCTCTACACTGGACATCTCACCGAAGTAATGTAGTGTGATGACGGTACGTTCACTCTCTTGGAGTTTCGCAAGCAACTTTTTGACGGCTTCGCGTCGGGTTTCTACGGCTGCCTGTTCGTTCTCTTCAATGACATATCCCGAGTACGTCGCCTTTTCTAACTGCACACCGCTCGTCTCTTCAAGGGACTGTGTCCGTAGACGCTTTTTACGCAGCCACGTGCTACAGTGATTCGCGGCAATCACATAAAGCCAACTCGCAAAACTCTGCGGTTTTTTCAGCGTTGCCAACCCCTGATATGCCTTTAGGAATGTATCCTGTGTAATCTCCTCGGCGATGTGGAAATCTCCAATCTTACGCCACACAAGCGCGTGAACCGGCTTTTGGTACTTTTTCACAAGTTCACTGAAAGCAGTATCATCACCATCAAGGACACGATGGATAAGTTCAACATCAATATTTTTCATAAATCACCTCCGATTACCCTATAGTGACGCTTGTTAAGGGTAAAATCGGTGCATAATCAGAAAAAAAGAGGGCGTTTATATATTTACTCAGATGTGCCAACGACGAAGTTTTCTTTTCTGTAGTGTGTCAAAAACGTTAGGAAGATTGATAAAGCGCACCTACTCTTCATCAGGTACTTCCACAGCAAGTGCCTTGGAAACCAATCCATCCTTTTCGATGATTGCCTCTCGCGTGGCTCGCCAGAAATGGCTTTTGGGACCGATAGACTGCCATTCACCATCTCTAAAAGTAATCACAACGTAATCTTTTTCGGTCTCTGGTTGTCCGTCAGGGAAAATCGGTTGGGTTGCCCAATTGGTATAGGTAACAGGTTCACCGCTATCCCATTGCCATTCTCCCTCTTTTTCCACGTCGGTAAGTCCGATCCATGAGGAATGGGACCTAAAAATGACCTGAAGCCAGTGCTGCTCCTCTTCATCGTTAATAGAGACGAGATGTGCATCTTCCTCAATCGCCTGTCGTTGTCCATCGTGCCAATCCTGACACTGAATTTTTTTGTAAGCATGCCCATTTGTCGGGTTAATGACCCACACGCTCTTCGGGGGTTTTGGGGGCTGCGGTGGTACAACCGCGCGAGCGACGACTTTAGGTTGGATTTCAACCTGTTCAACAACAATATTGTCAGCACCAGCAGGGACTCTACCCTGTTCAATCGGAGCATCGACACCAGTTTTCTGATCGGTGGGTCGTTCGACGTTAGGTGGATTGCCGTCAAGCCTTAAAATCAGATTCTCTGGTGCCACGCCACCTTTGAGTAAAAAAGGACCTGCCCCTGCAGAGAGACCGTTATGTTGAAAAGAGAGCGTGTAATACCCCGGTTCATCTCTGTACACCGTAAAATGACCATCAACATCCGAAAAAAAGGACACCGATTCGTTCGATGTATGGTTCGGAAGGTTCGCCTCATTCTGCCATCTCGCTCTAATCCGTCCTTGGGTGTTGGTGAGGGGTGTACCGTCAGCGTAAAGAATCCGCCCATGAATCTGCATCCGAGACTTGACTGTAATTTTGACGTTTTTAAGCACTACACCGGGCTTCAACGCGAACGTAAGTCCATCCAAAAAAGCAGGGCCACGTATCTCGGTATGATTAAAAAAGGTGATTTTTCCGACCTGAATGGAGAGAATCCGCTTATCCGGCTCAAGCGTCCAAAGTCTCATCAATTCGGGCGGGACCTCGCCTTGACGTATTCTTTCCGGGCCAATTTTCTCAAATGCATCCAATAGAACACTCGGGACCACGTTTAATTGGACGAGTCCGGGCTGGATATTGGCGGCAGTGAAAGTTCCATCTGAATCGGTTTCTACTCTGACACTCGCACGCGGCATTCCTCGTCCGTCCATGCCTTCGGGCAGTTGTTGGAAAGGGTTTAGGAACATACCGTGAGGCTGTAGATGCCCCTCGCGGAGCTGCATGGGTTGAATAGTGAACATGAATCCGGCAATAGCGTTTCCTTCAGGGTCAATAACTTCGCCTGATATTCCACTCGGTGGTTCTAAAGGCACCTGCGCCGCGACAACCCCCGTTACGGTAAATAAAACTGTTAGCATTAACACTGCAAATGTTTGTGTCGTGTAGGGACGACGCATCTCTATATCTCCTTTTATTTTCATTAGGACTTACGCATGCGGATCTTTTGTAGCACAAACTTCCCAGTTTGTGACTGTTGATACGTTCAAGGCTTTTCGACATCACCCTCTGGTTCAGGGGCACCAATGATGAAGTTCTCTTTTTCGAGAATCGCTCGCTCTGTCATGCGTACCAGCGGGCTGCCGGGACGCGCCACCTGCCATTTTCCTGTCGTTCCAACGAGGACAATGTATTTTTTTGCGTTCGCATCGCTGCCTTGATCGGATTTTAATATCTCAGCAGCCGCCTGTGGCAACATCCAGTTTGTATAGGTCACGGATTCACCATTATCCCACTGCTGTTCCCCTGCCTCTGAACCGTTGACCAATCCAATCCAAAAGTGTTCTTCTTTTCCAAAAACTTCACGGAGCCATTCCTGTTCTGCTTCGTCGTTGATAGCAACGAGATGCGCGCCTTGCGCAGCCGCTCGTTTCTGTGCCTCCTCACGCGTTTCACAACGGATCATTTTGTAGGCGTGTCTATTGTCAGGATTGATTGCCCACATACCTTCGCGTTCACGCTTCCGCACCGCTTCAAAGCGTGCTGGGTCGTGGACCTGAGGCGGTCGCACCACGATTCTCTCCGGTCTGGGGGCCGGCGGTCTATCTGCAAAGGTTAAAACGAGTCCATCAAGCCGCTGCCCATCTTCAAGCAAAATCTCTTCGGATTCTGCAAACTGCCCTTGATAACTAACAGTGACAGTGTAGTAAGCAGCTTCGTTGACATATTCCACAAAGTAGCCATCCTCGTCAAGCATCGCTGAGCCACTGCTGCTCCCTCTGCCTCTACCCTCTACGTCGCGCCGTCTTACACCCAGCTGAACCCTTATGTTACGAAGGGGAGTGCCATCCGCGGAAAGAACGCGCCCGCGAATACGCATCCGAAGCCGGACGGTTATCTCCACGTTTTCAATATCCGCCTCTGGTGCAATAGAAAAATTAAGACCGCCAAAAAAGTGCTGGCGTTGATCTAAGTAGACCGATATTCCCTCAATTTCGACAGAGAGCATTTCATAATCTGAATTGTGTTCAGGGAACAGCGTTAATCGACTCACCGAAGGTGTAGCGATGTTCCGAATCGAAAACGCACCTGTTGCGTCCGTCTCGCTGGGTGGTGCGGGTGGAAACATACCTTCAAACCATTCGGGCAACTCAACTTGCATCCGTTGGTGTCGGGCTGGTGGTGTATTTCCCGGAAATGACGGGAGGGCGACAATGAGACCTGCAACAGGTTGTCCGTCCTCGTCAACAACTCTACCTGAAAAATTTGCCGCTATGCTCGGCAAAGAAGTCGCAAACAAAAGTGCTATACTCGCGGCGAAAACGACAACGGATGCCACGTCCGATCGTTTCATAGTGAACGTCTCCTTTTGTGGGTGTTTGAGGTGAAAGGTTGAATGGATCAGATATAATTGCAACTATAACGAATTGTAACATTTGTGTTCGCTATCGTCAATATTAATCATTTATTGCGTCAAGGTCATTCAATTGTCCGTTTTTCGTGTTGTCCTTTTCGCAGGTGTTAACACTTAATATATGTTATGCTTTTAAGAAAATCGCAGAAAAATTCGCTAGATTTCGCTAGATTTCGCAGCATTTCACACCGGATCCTGAAAAAAGATGTCCAATCCAATAATTTCTTAAAATTGAATGATCCTGTTCATTGTGTTTAATTGTATTGACAAAATTCAGGACGAATGGTAACATAACGTCCAAAGTTCACGAAAACCTATCCTGAATTGCAGGCTGTTGCCTGTAAACCGTGTTACCTTGGGGAATCTGCATGAAGATAACAAAATTAGAAACATTTCTGGTGAAACCGCGCTGGCTCTTCCTTAAAATCCATACAGATGAAGGACTTGTAGGACTCGGTGAACCCATTTTAGAGGGACGTGCGAAAACGTGCGCGCAAGCCGTTGATGAACTCGCCCCCTATCTCATCGGTGAAGATCCGAGACGTGTTGTCCACCACTGGCAGGCGATGTATCGCCACGCATTCTATCGCGGGGGTCCCATCCTGACAAGCGCACTCAGCGGCGTAGAGCAGGCACTCTGGGACCTCGCTGGGAAATCGCTCGGTGTCCCTGTCTACCAACTCTTCGGCGGACCGACGCGCGACCGCATCAGACTCTACAAAGGTGGCGGTGACCCAGACGGAATCAAAGAGTGGATTGACAAAGGGTTTACCGCTTTCAAGACAGGTGTCGCTGGCGGCAGACCCGCACGTATCATCGAAAATAAAGCCTTCATCGATAGAGCCGTGGATCACTTCGCAGCACTCCGTGAAGCCGCGGGTCCCGAAGTTGACTTAGCCATCGATTTTCACGGTGCAGTCAGTCCACAGACCGCAAAGGTACTGATTAAAGCGTTGGAACCCTACCAACCGATGTTCGTTGAGGAACCGATCCAGTGCCAAAATGTTGATACACTCGCTGAAATCGCACGAAGCACACATCTCCCGATCGCAACAGGTGAACGGATTTTCACGAAGTGGGGGTTCCGTGAAATTTTGGAGAAACAGGCAGCGTCTGTCCTCCAACCTGACCTCTGCCACGCCGGGGGCATCAATGAAGTCCGCATTATCGCAGGTATGGCAGAAGCCTATTACGGGGGTATCGCCCCACACAATCCGCTCGGCCCCATCTCTTTAGCAGCATGTATCCAATTAGATGCCTCTATCCCGAACTTTGTAATGCAAGAGCATACAACACTCGGCGAAGGCTATCTCAAGAATCCCTTCGTCTTCAAAGACGGTTTCGTTGAACTACCGACCGGTCCCGGACTCGGTATCGAACTCGATGAGGACGCACTCGAAGATAAGATTGACCACGATTGGCAGAATCCAAGGTCCTATCACCCCGACGACGGCTCCGTTGTTGATTGGTAAGGAATAGTTATAAAAACTTATGAAATTTATAATGTTTACAAAGCATCTGGAAGGATTAGAAATTCCAGAGATTATCACTGCCTTACAATCGGTAGGCGTTAGTGGCGCGGATTTATGTGTCCGTCCCGGCTACCCAGTGAACCCTGAAAACGCAACAGAGGCGTTATCCGCTGCTGCGAAACAGTTTGCCGATGCTGGGTTGTCGATCCCACTCGTCACAACACCCGGCGATTTCCTCGACCCGACACAGGAAAATACGCGGCGTGTCTACGCTGCCGCAGGTGAAGCCGGTGTCGAATACATCAAATTAGGATACTGGCACTGGCACGCCGAAGACGGCGGCTACTGGGCACAAGTTGACGCTATCCGCAAGCAGTTAGAAGGCTTCGCGAAACTCTCCGAACAACACGGACCCCGGACATGCATCCATAACCATTCAGGTACCTCAATGGGACTAAATTCGTGTGCTGTGATGAATCTCGTCAAAGATTTTAATCCACAACACGTCGGTGTCTTTGCCGATACCGGGCATCTCTCCATTGTCGGAGAACCGATCAATATGGCACTGGACATCGTCAGATCGCATCTCGCCCTCATCGCTTTCAAAGATTTGGCACGTACACCGGGCGCGCGCGGCGGCAGAGTCGTCCGAATGGGGAAAGGCTTCGTTGACTGGGAAACGACAGTAGCGACATTACAGACCATCGGTTTCTCTGGCCCCATCAGCTTCCACAGCGAATACAGCGGAGAACCCGTAGATACGGTTATTGACCTTGCGCGTGTAGATGTCCGTTTCATTACAGGTTTATTAGAGAAGTAACCCGAGCTATTACCTTTGCCAGAATCCACTTGTAGGAGGGGTTTGTAACCCCGATGTAACGCTTGAGTTAGAAAAATAAGGAAAAAGAGAATGCCGCAATTTCAGTTAGGCTTAAATACCAGCACAATACGTCCCGCTGGGTTAATGGATAAAATTAGGATCGCTGCCGAAACCGGTTATTCAGCGATTGAATTATGGAACGACGATTTAACGGCTCACGAGGAACAAGGCGGATCGCTCGCTGATGTCAAAAAAGCACTTGACGACCACGGGCTTTCAGTCCCCACCGTCATTGCGCTGCACGGTTGGCTCAACACGGCAGGCACGGAACATCAGGAAGCCATTGAAGAAGCAAAACGACGGATGGCGCAAGCCGCCGCTGTCGGTGCAACCTACATTATCTCAAGTCCGCCGCGCGACGTGGCAGACCTCCAATTAGGCGGCAAGAACTATCGCGAACTTCTCGAACTCGGACGTGAATTCGGCGTTAAACCCGCCATGGAATTCCTCGGTTTCGTGGATGGTGTTAATCAAGTCAAACATGCGTGGGAAGTGATGGAGGTCGCAGATCATCCCGATAGTACAATTGTCCTCGATCCGTTCCATATCTATCGCGGCGGTGGCGAAATAGAAGATATGGAAGGCATCCCCGGCGAGAAGATCGCAGTCTTCCACTTCAACGACGCACCTGCCGAACCCGCACGTGCAGAACAATCGGATGCAGACAGAGTGTACCCCGGTGATGGCATTCTTGACCTCGGACGGATGATCACTATTCTAAAAGACGCAGGATATGAAGGTGTCATCTCGTTAGAACTGTTCAACCCGAACTATTGGGCGCAAGACCCCACAGAAGTCGCACGCATCGGCTTGGAAAAGATGCAAGCTATCCTAGACAACTAGAAAAGGTAATAAGGAGGTAACAATTGCAGGACGGGCAGAAAACAATTAAAACTTTATTTGATAGTAGTACAATTTTCAATATCCCCAAATATCAACGTGCTTATGCATGGGAAGAAGAACAACTTGATGCTTTTATTGAGGATATGGAAAATCAGGATTCCGACAAAGATCACTTCTTTGGTACAATTTTGCTTCAGAAACAAGAACCAGAAGGGGAATTTAACATAATAGACATTGTTGATGGCCAACAGCGGATTACAACGATTATTATCTTTATGAAACTACTTTTGGCACAACATGAAAATATGGGGAACAATGTTAGAAGGCTAAGGCGTACTTATATTAAGGATGATGTATATAAACTCCGCGTTTTGGACATTGATAACGACTTTTTTGAATCTTATATCTTGGAGGATAACGGGTCTGGCGATAATGAGGTGGAAACACCATCCCAACGCCGATTGCTCAAAGCTAAGGAATACCTTGCTGAATGGATAGAAACACATCTTAATAGGGTCAAGGAATTCATAGATAAAATTGGAAACATGAAGGTTTTAACTTATTCAGTGGAGGATGATTCCGAGGCGGCTCTAATTTTTGAGACAACCAACAACCGAGGCAAATCACTGACTAGCTTGGAGAAAGTCAAAAGTTTCTTGATGCACAAGACCTACCTTGCATCGAATAGTTCTGAAATTGCCGAAATTGGATTGAAAAGGCTCCAAAATCGATTCAGTAAGATTTACCGAGTTTACGAGGAAATTGAAGATTTTGGAAAAACTAAAGGTGAATTCAGCAAGACTGATGAAGATTCGATTTTGCAGTACCACTCCATTGCTTTTGAAAACTGGAAAGGCAAGGAATACCAAGATTCCGTTCGGATGGTTAACCAACAGATAAACGGTCTAATTAAAGCAAATAGAACCGCAGATGCAGCAGAGTTCATCAACAAGTACAGTCGGGAATTAAGGGAGAGTTTCAAAATTATGAACAAGTTGCTTCTGAGTCGTGACTCTTATCTCCTTGACATATTTGCTCTCAATCGCCCAGCGGCGTTTTATCCTCTTCTAATCACAGCTTACAAACGCGACAAGTCAAATGGGAAACAGGATTTTGAAAAGGTTGCGCAATTAGTAGAAATTATATGTTTCCGGTTCGGTATTATTGGTGCCCGATCAGATAAAGGCGTTAGTCAACTGTATGGACTGGCGAAGGATTTCAATTTCTTCAAGTGGAATTTCAATCGACTTATCCGCGCTCTTCAAGACTTTATTACAGATTACTGCGGCGATTTTGTTTTCAAACATGCTCTTCAATCACCTTCCTTTTATTCTGATGTGAATTCAAACGATCAGCGATATCTCTTTTGGAAGTATGAGAATTATCTCAGAGATATGGATGGTTACTCCGAGATGTCCTACGACGAATTTACCAATGACAACTCGCGGTCAAAATTCTCAATGGAACACATCATTCCGCAAAACCCTAAGGAGAGCAAGATTGTTGAAGATGATTCAATCCTATCAACCACCGATTTTGAATCTCCAGAATTTAAGGAGAACTATCTCCATAGTATCGGAAATTTGACGATTGATCCAGTCTCAGCGAATGCCAGCAAATCGAATCAGAACTTTGAATATAAAGATCAAAAGTATTTCCGCAGAGCACCGCTCATGGCACAAAACGAATTGATCGATTTCCAGAACGATGAAACAGGAAAATGGGATAAAGTCTCTATTTCAGATAGAGCACGGCAGATTCGTTCTTTTGCTTTGGAACGCTGGAATTGTCAGAAACCAGGGCAGAAATCCTCGGAAATCGCTAAGATTATGCCTCTCACGATAGCTTTTGAGGAGGCGATGGAGGAAGGGTTGTAAAAGATTTTACGTACAGAGGAATCTGTCCAATAGTAAGGTCCTTTTAAAAACAACTGAATATCTGAACAAAAGCATATGTCTGTTGTTTTTTGCGTTTATGTGTTATAATAGGTAGTAAGTTGAGTTAGTAATAATTAAAGGAGATGTGAAATGCCTATAGAGACAAGTGAACGTCTGACACTAAATGAAATGATAGAGAAGTATCCTGATCAGTGGCTGTTTATTGTTGATCCTGAAATCAGTAGTGACACTTCAGAACTTATATCAGGCATAGTTACTGCCCGTAGCGATTTAAGGGATGATGTTTATCGTGAACTGAGCACCCTTAAAGGGGGTGCCGTTATACGTTATACTGGGGAGATTCCAAAAGGGAGATTGTGCCTGCTATAATGCCTCAGACACGTTTCGAGTTAAGCCCTGACAGATTAATTATGGTCCAAGCTACAATACATGCATTGGACTATAGCAAGCATGTTACTGTAGATTTAATATTAGATACTGGTGCCTCGTTTACGACTATTAATCCAGATATTTTATCAGATTTAGGATACGACCTTTCAGATCCAAATTTGCATAGGATCGATTTTATCACAGCCAGTGGTACTACCAAGGCTGAAATTATTGCAATAAGCAGATTATCGGTAATTGGTCATACTTTTGAACAAATGGAAGTTGCAGCTAGCTATTTGCCTGTCGAGACTTATGCACACGGATTATTAGGAGCAAATTTCTTATCTTGTTTCGATATAGGTATTAGTTATTCTAAACATATCATTAATACCGAGCCAATTCCATCTACGATTTTTAGTTTTACACCGTAGGCAATTAGGATTGCGTGCAAGTTCAGTTTTCATGGGGTCGTTCATTTTCTTGCGTGTTTCGCCCATCGGTCGAACCCATAGGAAAGACAGCCCTCTGATGGAGTACTGTCTTTTGTAAGGGCGTTTCCCGTCCCGCTCAAAATTGTCCAAAGCGTAGTATAATAATGCAGAAATTATGTATATTTTCACTCTTGAGACTGAGCAATTTTAAAAGGAAAAGTTTGAATGACTTATATTGACGGATTATTGTCATCGTTGACGCGTGTTAAAAAGGCGCGTTCGTTACGTGCGTCTTCATGGGACACGACAGGAAGAAATAACGATGCATGGAACATCGCTCCGGGTGAAACGCGTGTTCTTGCAGATATTCAAGGTCCGGGATGTATCAATCATATCTGGATGACACAACCGAATGGTTACCGAAACGTCTTGATCCGAATGTTTTGGGATGACGAGGAACATCCGAGCGTTCTCTGTCCACTGGGCGACTTCTTCGGTCTCGGAAACGAGATTGTTAACTCTTACGATTCCATACTCTTTTCAGCATCCACGCACCAAAACAATACGTTTAATTCAGGCTGCGCGCTCAATTGCTATTTGCAGATGCCGTTTAATCGCAGCGCAAGAATTGAACTCGTCAACGAAGGCGATACGACCCATCGTCAATATTTCTACATCGATTATGAACTATATCCCGAACCGCACGGTGAGGATATTGCCTATTTTCACGCGCAATTCCATCGTGAAAACCCGTGTGATGGATGGGGACACGAAATCACTGTAAATACCCCCGAAGCCGATATCGTCAATGCAGAACGGCTCGCTTGGGACAACAATTACCTAATCCTGTCCGCTGAAGGCAGAGGGCACTATATCGGTTGTAACCTATCGGTCACCAATTTTCAAGGTACATGGTGGGGTGAAGGCGATGATATGATCTGGATAGACGGTTATAAATGGCCCCCCGATTTGCACGGCACAGGTTCAGAGGATTACCTCAACCAAGCCTGGGGCATGCAACAGAACACTTTTGCACATAACGGTTCCGCTATCCACGAAAGCAATACCGAGGGTTACCAGAGCTCTTATGTCTATCACATCGAAAACCCGATCCGTTTTGAAAAGGAGATTCGGGTTACAATTGAACACGGACACGGCAACCATCTTAGCAATGAAACATCTTCCGTGGCGTACTGGTACCAAATTGAACCGCACGCGCCCTTCGGGATTTTACCGGTCGCACAACGCACGCCGGTATTAAGAGACGAATCCGGCGCATGGCCCGCACTGCCCCCTTCAACGGAACCTGTGCTCAACGATGAAATGAAAAAGATGAAACAGAAATGGAGCCAGTTGTAAGCCAAAGCACTTAGCCTGAAACGAAGTGGAAGGGTTTTTGCTTGGGTGTTTTTTGGGCATACGGAAAGGCACATCGAATTTTCAACCCAGCTTATCGAACCGCAAGGAATAATTAAAACATGTTCACCGGTTTTCAACAAGTTTTAGCTGCATGCATCGCGAAAACAGAGGAAAATACAGATCAACCCGACGATGCACAGCACGACGACGAATCCCAAGCGGAATTAGAAATCGCAACCGATAATAATTCCGTAGATAATACTGAACAGACAGACACCCCGGCTCCAGAGCAGAACGGAACCGAAGAGGGTGATGAAGTGTCGCCCGTATCGGAGGATGATACCTCATCTGATCCTGTAGACGAGAGTACGGAGACACACGCCGACGATGATCCGGTCGTCGTGGATGAAGACGCTGAGTCACATGATAACGATGTTTCTAATAAGTCAGATGTAGAAGAAGCAGCTGGTGACGAGGTTTCTAACACAGCACCTCCAGATGCTGACGACGAACCTGATGAATCATTAGCAGACGCTGATTCGGTCACAGAGGACGATACAACGTCAGAGCCTGCGGACGCTTCGCCTGAAAAGGAAACCGAAGACACTGCAGATGACAGTCCACAGGTTGCCGACAACGAAACAATAGAAACGGAAGCACAAGAATCAGATGAAATAGACAAAGACGAAGATACCCAAACCGTACCCGTACCCGAACCTGATCCTCCAGCATTGGAACTCGGTATTGTTGAAGAGATTTATGATTTTGTGGAGATGTTTGACCAAAGCACCGTTTCGGGTACAGAACAAGCATCCGCAAATGGAACGGATTGTGCAGGCGGCGTTACCAAACCTGCAATCTTTGAACATCCAATCCCAACAGAAACCGCAAAGATTGATTATACCGTCTCACTCCCCGATACTGATGACCAAGAACGGCTCTGTTTACACTTTTTCATCGGTTTGCGCGACGGTGTCGTATTTGACGACGAGACGCGACAACCCGGCGGTGTGAAGTTCGCTATCGAAATTTTCGACCTACACAATAATGTAGACTTGGAAGCCCCCCCAAATAGATGTTTTGAATCGACAGCTACAGAGTGTTGTTGGACAGAACATGGGATTGACCTGACAGCCTACGCTGGCAAAGAGATCGTCATATCTTTTTTGACGGAATGCAATGTAGCCGGTAACAGTAACTACGCATGGGCATTGTGGGGCAAACCAGCGTTAGGGAAATTCAGACAGACACGCCTCCGAAAAGCGAGACGAGACCCAGAACCGGAAATCCGTTGTGGTGTGGCACTTCTACACTTCAGTGATGAAAAGACCGAGTTCATTGCGTTTAACGTGCCGACATCAACTGCGGTCTCCGAACTGACAAGTATTTGTCTTGAATCCTCGAAATCCGAAAAGTCGCCAGTCAAAATAGGACTATATACGGCAGTTCCTAAATTAGAAATTGTGAACATAGGTGCGACAACAGCCATTGTTGCTGCCGGTGAAGACTTTGAGGTTCAATGTACTGTCCGGAATGTCGGTACAGCACCGCTCGGACGGTCAGATGATGCCCGGGTTTCTATTAACGGTGTGAAATTACGACGCGGACGCCCGCGACAGAGTATTAAAGGGCTCGAACCGGGTGAAGAGTCCTCTATCTCTTGGGTAGCGCGCCGCTTTTCACAGCCGACGCTAACAACAGTCGGTGTTTCACTGAAATGTCTCACCTCAGCCGGTGAAGATCGGAAAACGGTACAAGGACACATTGAGATCCGACCAACACCCCCTAAACTCAACGCCAAAGTTGTGAAAGAACTTTACACCTACACAGCGGAAGACGGTAGCGTTGTGATGGGAAACAAAAATCTTCGGATCGTTTTTGTTCGTGCTATTGATGCACCCGCTAAAGCTAACAACGCCTCACCGGCCGACAGCGGTTTCGCTTATTATCTATTATTTGTCGCGAAGGGGGGCAACTATCAACAAGTTGCATCCTGTCCTGCGCTCTCTGAGGTTACTTATTTAGATGCTGCCCAGAACCGTCAAACAACCCGACTTGCCCCCACAGACTATCAACTTGCGGGAAACAGTCGCGGCGAATCTATCGTTCGATTTAGCGGCGCACATACCGATACCGACGGTGTGAAATGGAACTATGAGATGCAGTGGACACTCGCTGAAGATGCAACGCGAGTACAAACAGAATCTCATCTGCAAACCGATGGCGATAGAGAACTCCTCGCTTTCCGCGGTCCCATGCTTTACGCTGGACAAGGACGAAATCAAGAGAAGAAAACGGCAGCACTCTTTCCCGGACTCGAATTTTTAGAGAGCGACGAGATTTCTTCAAGCCCGCGCGATGCAGCACCACCCCTCAACAACCGCCTTGTACCGCATCCCTATAAAATTACGGTGCCAGTAATGGCAGTTGAGATGCAGAAATCGGTTGTCGGTATTATCTGGAATCCGCTTGACACTTGGGACAGCGAAAACCGGACGCTCTCAGCGATATTCGCCTCACCGAATTGGCATCAATATCAGAAAAATCATGCCCTCGGTGTATTCCTACCCACTATACCCGAATGGGTTCAGGAAAATCACACAGAGGCATCTATCCCGTACCCGCTGATTTCATCACGTCCGCTCTCTATCAAAGCCGAAATTATTGTTGATGGCAGAGCCTCAATTGTAGATGCTGTGAAGCATTGGACAGATGCCTACGGCACACCCGAACCGCTCCAACCACCGCGCAGCGACGAGGAAGAGGTACTGCTTTCACGGCACGGATTCATGCATACAACATGGGACGAAAATACCGGTAAATCGCAGCACTGTGTGGATTGGGCTGCGCACAATGAACCCGGTTTTGGCACACTTCTCTGGTACGATTACCTTGCTACAAAAGATGCACAAGTTAAGGAACGGGTGCAGGAAATTGTGAAAAATACTGTAGCCGACACCGGAGTGGAAGGTTTAGCTGCCCGCGGCTCCTGCCATATCTTACGATGGGAGTTCCCATTCTATGTCGGCAACGTCGCCGCAGCGTTAACTTATATGGAAGCAGAGGCACAGCAACGAATCACAACACAAGAGTCGGATGGAAGTTGGCGGTGGCATCCGAAAAACGAGAAAACTGCGAGGCTTGGAGAAGCTGGAGAAGCAGTTCTCGGCACCTGTGCGGATGCTGCCCTCCTCCTCCTGAAACACGCGCGTATCACTGGTAACCAAGCTTCGCGTGCGGCAGGTTTGAAAGCACTCGACTTCATGAAGCAATTCTCAATCCCACGCGGGGCGCAGATGTGGGAATGCCCGATGTATCAACCCGATGTCCTCGCGGCAGCACATGCGATCGGGAGTTATGTTGAGGCTTACGAACTTACCGGTGAGAAAGCACACCTCAAACAAGCAACGTACTGGGCAAAAACGTCGCTACCGTTCCTTTACCATTGGCATCTGCCGGACCGCCCCGGCATGCATTTCGCCTCAATTCCAGTTTTCGGTACAACTTTCTATACGCACCCTTGGTTTGGTGTGCCAGTCCAGTGGAACGGATTAGTCCTCGCCTACTATCTCCAACGCTTGAACCAACACGTCGGAGATGGACACTGGCATCAAATTGCTGAAGGGATTACCGTAAGTGCGATGTATCAACAGTGGGATGATGGCGAACTGAAGGGCACCTATCCAGATGGGTTCTACGGTTTCTGTACCGAAGGTAAAGGACCACATCTGAACCCAGAAGATATTATGGTAAACGTCTATACACTCCGAGGTCTTGATCCCGGCATTAAAACTGCTATTGTTGACGACGTTCATCTCAGTTCGGGAGCAAAGATAGATAAGTTTACACGAACCGATGCTGGACAACTCAACTATCAACTCAGTTACGTTGAAGGGGAAGTCAGTTACACCCTTATTACGGGTTACGGATGTTCACCACAAAAACTTCAAGCGCGCTACGAATTCGCATCACCTCCGGAGGAACTCGAAATCTCAGACGCAGCGGAAGCTCCAGAAGAGGATGCGTCTTCCAACACCCCAAAAAAATACGCTGAAACTGAGATACCAGCCGTGGAAACGCTCGAAAACGTTGAATCTGGATGGACCTATATTCAAGAGAAAGATGCAATATTGGTAAAGTACCTGCACCCGACCACGGATGTGCAGTTTGAACTTTCGAGATAGTCGTAGGCACACGCCGTGTGCCGTTTCGCCACATTAAGGTAAATACATACCGGCGCAGATTCTTCATAGATTCTCGCCAAAGTAAGGAGACGAATAAAATGGCTAAAAAGATCGTTTTCACCACGTTCGTTCTGGTTACCGTAGCAATTGTTGCCCTCGTTATGTTCGCCCATAATGCAGATGCGCAAGATGGCGCAGCCGCGGCAGATGCTCCGATGGTAAATTTTAAAATCTTGGGCGGTTTTATCATTGAAGGCGTGGTCTTCAGCATCGTCGGTCTAATCATTCTGATGGTCGGCTATAAAGTCTTTGACCTGGCAACCCCTTATGACTTAAACCGTCAGATTGCCGAAGATAACAATGTCGCTGCAGGTATTGCTGTCGCCGGTGTCCTCGTTTCACTCGGTATCATTGTCGCTGCTGCGATGGGTGGATAGAAACCTTTCGTAACTGCCCCAAACACCAGACACTGCAGGCGAGGTTTGGAACCTCGCAAAACACTACAAGCGCGGTTTGGAACCCCACCAGACCTGCAGGCGAGGTTTGGAACCTCGCAAATTTAAAGGCAATCGTGGATTTTACTATAACCGCTCCCATAACTGGCAGAACTATTTTGGGCAAGAAAAACGACAGGAGATAGTAAAATGGCAGAAACAACCTATTTAGCGGGTCAGGTTGTCAGTGATGCGCAAATCCAAGAATGGGTGGAAACCTTCCACCAACAAGGCTGCCTGTTTCTGCAAAACGTCCTGACTCCTGATCATTGCGCGCAACTTCGGCAAGATTTGGAGTGGGCACTAAAAAATAACCCGAACGGCTTAAACAGCGGGAACGCCACCGCAAATATGCATTTAAGCCATAGGATGTTTGAACACAGCGAAGCGAACCGTCGCCTTTTCGAGCTCGAACCGATTGTCTCCTTCGCTGAAGCACTTGTTGCCGAAAATTGCCACGTTATTCACAACAATTCGTTTCAAACGTTCCCGGGCGGCGGTATTACCTCGTGGCATCAAGACGATGCACTGCACTATGTCGTAACGGACGGCGAACCACCGAAGAATGTCCGGCTGCCAGTGCTACTCTTTACCGCGAATTACTACCTTACAGACGTTACTGAGATTGAACACGGCGGTACGGAGGTGATACCCGGATCGCATCTTTTCGGGGCATCGCCACCGAACCCGATTGAAGGAACGCAATGGGAGGAAAAGATCCAGTATAACCTTGGAAACGCTGGAAGTGTTATCATGTTCAACAATCAGGTGTGGCATCGTGGCGGTCCCAATCGGAGCAAGCGCACCCGATATATCACGCAGGTGACCTACGCGCGCAGACTCGTCGGACATAAATATTATCCGTTCATGAACTACAATATGCCCGATTCTGTCTATAAAGACGCGAGTCCACGTTTGCGCCGATTACTCGGCTTCCTCAATCACGGTGCTTACGGTTAATTTCTGTACTTACTGATAACCGATAATTAATATGAAAGCAATTGTTTTTTCAGAACAGGGCAGTGTAGAAGTGCTTCACTATACAGATGTCCCGAAACCGGTACTGGGGGCTGACGAGGTTCTTATTAACGTCAAAGCCTGTTCGGTGAACTATCTCGACCTCCATGCCCGACGGAACCGACCAGAAATTGAAGCGAAACTCCGTCGAGGCGACACACCCCATATCCTCGGATCCGACATCGCTGGAACAATTGCCGAGATCGGTGCAGCCGTTGATTCCATTGCGGTTGGCGACCGGGTTGTCCTGGCACCCTGTATTCCGTGCGGCACTTGTAGTGATTGCCATCGTGGCGACGAAAACTTGTGCGACACACAGGTACTGATCGGTTTCCAAACCGACGGCGGATACGCGGAATATGTGAAAGCACCCGCCGTAAACGCGATTCAGATACCGGAATCCCTGTCGTTTGTTAATGCCGCTGCGATGCCGATCGCCTATCTCACGGCGTGGCACATGCTGGCGACTCGTGCCCAACTTCGTCCCGGAGAGGATGTCTTAATTCTCGGTGTAGGCGGCGGTGTCGGAAGCGCGGGGCTGCAGATCGCTAAATTGAGCGGGGCGAGAATCTTTGCTACAGCAAGTAGTGATGAGAAACTCGCACACGCACGGAAAATGGGAGCAGATGTCACGATTAACTATAAAGATACGGACTTTTCAGAAGTTGTGCTTGATGCAACAGACAGACGCGGTGTAGACGTAGTCCTTGAGCATGTCGGTGCTGCGACGTGGGCGCAGAGCATCGCAAGCCTTGCGAAAAACGGGAGGCTCGTCTCCTGCGGTGTTACAACAGGCAACATCGGTGAAATTAATATCCGAAAATTGTATCAGAAACAGATAACGATAATGGGGTCCGCCCTCGGCACCGCACCAGAACTCCGAACACTCGTCACTCTCGCCGGACAGGGAAAATTGGAGCCCATCATCGATAGGACGCTGCCACTTGAGCGTGCCAATGAGGCACACCTATTGTTAGAGAATCGTAAGAATTTCGGTAAGATCGTTTTGGTCAATGCTTAGAACGGCACATTCCGATGTCGTTTCAAAAGGGCGTAAATCCCGCGAAAGTTTTTCAGAACGATATGTGAATACGACGCTATTAGGAATGCACAGATCTAAGCAAAAACAACTTAGGGCTGGGTAAAAAATTTGGCGTTAAGTCGTAAAACGCTTCCGTCAGGAAGCGTTCTCTTCAACTACCGCCTGTGTGTCCGCTTTTGTTTTCAGGAACTCATAGAACTCATAGAGCGTTTCTTTGTCTTTCTCTGTAAATTCCATCATTCCTTTGAACATAGCATTGACTTTAGGATCCGCCAACAGATCACTGTAACTTTTTTCAGTTTTTCCGAGCAGATAGTCGGTGGTAACTTTTAGGGCGTCAGAGAGACTTGAGAGTGTTTTAAAGGAAGGTTTTCGGGTCCCGGACTCGAATTGCGAAATGGCGGCGGGCGTTAGGTTTGCCTCTTTCGCGAGTTCGGTCTGTGTCAACTTCAATTCATGACGACGTGCTTTTATACGTGAGACGACTTTGTCTACGTTCGGTTGTTTCGATTCTTTGGTCACGTTTGACTCCTTTTGATCAGAAAGACATCGTTGGACTATCTTCCATTATTTCATTTTTCAGCATCCCAATAAAATTACAGAGATGGCAAAATTACAGAGATGCAGTTTCAAGAAGTTTTTGCTACGAAACGAGGCAAAAACGTGAAATATATTTTAACCCAAAAAGCCTCGAAATGCAAATTTTAATTTAAGTTTGACAAAAATTATAATATTAGGATAAAATATACACATTATTGCTAATATTGTATCAAAAAAGTTTGTATCGCAGACATTTAAACAAACCAAAATCGAAAAAAATAAGTGAACCGCGTACCATTATACATAGCAGTGTCTTATCTTCGCGGTGTGTGCCTTAGTAGGTAATTAAAAGAACACTCGCGTATGTACCTTGGAAAGAAGTGAAAAAATAAGGAAAGGTGAGGACTTTACAATATGAGAATGCGTAGTAGATGTGAATATCGCTCGCAATGTTTTGTTTCTGTAATCAGTGTGTTGACGTTTTTGGTGTCCGCGCTGTTATTTACCGGATTGTCGAATACGGTGCATGCGCAGACGGTTTCAAGCACCGGCATGAAAACCGCTGCGATCCAGATTCGAGATGATCTCTCTATCGGTAACATCCGAAAGGATATTGCCCGTCTTTCGAGTCTTGAGAGCCGCGTAACAGGGTATCCCCAAGCCGCAAGCGGGAGTAAGTACATCTTTGACCGCTTCGTAGAAATCGGTTTGCAAAACGTTGAGAGTCGTGAATTTCCGGTCACTGTCCCGATTGATCACGGTAATAGTGTCGTTGAGGTGCTTTCGCCTGATGCGTCCGTACTGCATACCTTTGAACTCACCCCACTTTGGCCGAACCTTGTACGCACTTCACTTTTAGCAGACGCAATTAAACACACTGTATTAGCAGGGGAATCCCTCGAAGACATTGCTCACAGCTTCCAAGTTGATGAAGCCGCTATCCTTGCAGACGAACGCAACCAATTTTTGGCGACACCTGTGGTTGAAGGGAGTACTGTCTATATCCCGACAGGTGGGTTATCGGGTCCGCTTCTTTACGGTGATGACGCTGAACTCGCTGATTTTAACGACACCAATATCGGTGGATTCTGGTACGAACTCCAAGATGGTGATACGCTCACAACGCTCGCACGACGTTACCGTATCACTGAAGCCAGCATTACTGACGACATACTCAATGAACACTTGCAAAAAGCGTCCGATGGCATTGATAACGATGAAGACGGCACCATTGATGAATACGGCGAGATACCGCTGCTCTCGGAGATTCGAGGCTGGGCGACAGACGGTATCGATAACGATGCTGACGGTTGGACAGATGAAGTCCCCGGCGACGATACCGATGGTATTGATAATAACAACGATGGACAAGTTGATGAAACAGGCGAATTCATTGCTGCAAGTGAATCAAATGTCTTTATCCCAAAAGGCGCGATTGTCCTCCTCGACTTCAACTCCAGTACCCGCTACATTAACGCCGCAATGCTCGGCGGCACCGCAGTCATTTTCATCCAACCTGAAACGACGATTCGAGGCGAAGCGGAAAACAAATTTGGCACCGTCCCCGCTAATATCCCACGTTTTTGGATTTCTAAAACAGATGCCGATGTCCTCACGGCTCTGCTTGAAGAACAGCACTCACAAGGTAATCAGGTCAATGTTCGCGTCCGAGGTAAAATGACTTGGGAACGCCGTGTCGGACAGAACATACGAGGTTTTTTAGAGGGCGGCGATCCAACGCTCAGCGATGAACTCGTCGTTATCACAGCCTATTACGATGCTATGTCCGTAGTCCCCGCAATGGCACCCGGTGCGGATCCGACCTGTGGGATCGCAACGCTCATGGAACTCGCACGCCTCTTTAGTCAACCCCAGTATCGTCCCGGCTATTCCGTCCTTTTTGTCGCAGTTGATGGACATTTCCAAGGACTCGCTGGTATGCGGGCATTCATGGAAGGTATCGGGCAGGATATTGTCGGTGCTGATACAGACTCACCCGGTACACCGACAATGCACGGACTCCGACGCGGCCTCTCTACAGATATTATTGAATTTGAGGAACTCGGTAGAAGACTCTTGCTCTCAATTGACCGGAGTGTCCTCGTTGATCTACCCTCCAATTTCTTCCACGGTATACACCAAGTCAAAGCAGATATCGAATCACTCGGAATAACACTCGACGGTTTAGCAGAGACCCGCGCCGAAATCGACCACCTCACGAATCAACAGCGCGATTTTTCCGAGCGTCAAAAGAAGCAAGCAGACAGGAATCGGAAACGAGAGAAACAGGGATTTACCGGCGAAGAGAAGAGCCTTTTGTTAGCGAATCTCGCACGTTCAAAGAAAGAGGCTTTGCAAACAACACACTTCCTTCGAGATGTCGTCGGGAGACTCGCTGAAGTCCGTACAGTCGCGCTCAACACAAGCCGAACCGCTCAAACCGAATTAATTGAGACAATCGCGCTCCCGACCGCACGGCTTGATGTGTGGGCAGTCAACAAAATTATTCGCGCCGTTGAAGCCGGTGAGGTAGATGAATACGCGAAACATCCCAACGATGCCTATCTGCTTCCAGAACAACAAGGCTCAGACTGGTATATCCCCGTACCAGAAGACCTTCCAGAAGAACTCGCCCCTGACATAGAGACGCTTAACAGAGTCCTCGCAGATTGGGAGATGAGCGATAAACGCAAATTTGCCCTGATGTGGACTCCCGAAAAAGTACTCGATCGACACCTCGACCTCCACAGCCTCAATAAAGCGAAGAAAGCACGTAGCGTCCTAAATGCTGCTCCCGATACACAAGAAAATGCCGTCGAAAAAGAGAAGCAACTCCTCGAAAAAGTGCTCTCACAAATCTCTGACAGCCAGCCTATAGAAGATGAAATTAAGGCAAGCATCCGCAAACTTAAGGAGACAGCATTGTGGAAAGGTGCTGATGATGGAAAGCTGCTTTACGGCGGGGAATACCTGTCGAAAGCCGGTGTGGAACGCCTCAACACAATTGACACGCAACTCCGACAACGCTTCGCTGAATCCGATGATACCGTTGACACAGGTGTATTGGTTGCAGACTTACTGAAAGATAAGCAGGGGATCTTTGAAATCGCCCTCCGAAACGCGCGATTGGAGCGAACCCGTATCCAGAATTTGCTAGCCACATCCCAAACGTTAGGACGTGAGTACCTCGCTGAAGAACAACTCATCCTGGAACACTATCTATCGGAGGGTGAGGTGGAACAGGCACTTGATCTCCGTTCACGTGTTGCGGCATATATCAATGAAAAAGAGCTGTTAGCAACAGTTAAAAAACGCGCAGAAACGGATCTTGTGGCACTCGACAACCTGCTCAAACGTCTGCCAACATTGAATACGGATGTTGATGAAGAGACGAAAAACCTCCTACGCGACAACATGCTAACGCTACGGAATGCTCGCTTCCGCAACATTCAGAGTCGTATTGAAAAGATGTTGCGAATTGATACCGACGAATACAATCGAAAACTCGGACAGATTGAAGCAGCGATCGCACTCCAGGACCTGTTCAACCGTTACTACACCTCGCTCTTTATTAGTGTTGACCTCTCCTCCCAATCGGATCAGTTCGGTGTATTCAACAAAGGGTGGTTCTACGATCAAGAACCCGAATTTGTGCTCCGGCGTGAGTTTGCAAGTATCGGTAATAAACTTGCAACCTACGCACAAGATGCCGACTTCGGGGTCCGTATCCGTAAACTCTGGCAGTGGACAGATGACCAAATTCGACAAGCCGTTATGGCGCGTCAATGGACAGTCGCAAACGGGATTTCTGATAAGGCTGCTCTCGAAGGGAAAACCCTCGAAACTTTGCTCAGTTCGCATTTCGGTAAACTGACTGGACTCAGCGGTGTCAGCCGTCTCATGAAGATGCAGTTCGAGCAGTGGCGCAATCAAGGCGAACCTTCCGAGGATATGCTCAAGGACATGGACTATATCCGAAAAGAGGTTGAACGCTTCATCCGAAACGATGTACGCACCGCAAAGAAAAATCGGAAGAACAGCATTCGGACGCGCGAGCAGCTTGACGCAATGCTACGACTCCGACATGAAGACCCAGATACCTTTACCGATGATGAAATTGAGGACATCAAAACGCTGATTTCGATTGCTGGACTCGGCGGACAGTCGAATTTCGTGAACGCCATCTCGGCAAGCGGCGGAAAAACATGGAAAACATACATCCCGGGTAAAATCGCTTTTGATAGTGAAGTCGCGACGCTTGTCGGAAAAACCGGTATCGCTTTCGCAACGATTGAAGATGCTCGTGTTTTAACCGATACACCGCTTGATACAATTGATCGCGTCGATTTACGTGAAGGTGGTAACCTGCATCAGCAGGCACAGACACTCGCATCAATACTCATCCAAGCACTCCGCGACGAAGAGATGCCGACCGCCGCCCGGGTCGGTAATTTCTATTGTAACTTGTTCGGTGATGTCGTGGAATTTGATGCACGCGAGTCCGCCCTCCCGAATAAACCGGTGCCTTACCCGATATTGACCCTCCGCAGAAAGCATAAAACCATGATGGGGGTCCGTGGCGACCTGTTTGTTATGGGAGATAACAAAGGCAACTTTGAGGTGCCTGGGTTAGCTATGGAAGGTAGAGCGACACGTCGCCTCGGTGGTGCACAAGAGGTTGAGGCATATATCCTTGACAAGGATTCAGGCGATATCGTCTACGCGCCAGATTTAGGGAACTACGGCGCGAAACTACTTCCGAATAAAGTACCTATTAACACGCGTCGCCGCGGCTGCCGTGTCGTTACATTCCCTTGTGTGTCCACAACTATCTATGATCTCGTTGACCAGCGATACCTGCGAACCTTGCGAGAACTTGAAATTTACGATGCCCTCACCGATAGTGCACCGGAAAAATTCGGAATGTCCAAACCGTGGCAACAAGAGGGTGTCTCTGCAGCGGAACCGATCGCACTCGTCTATAGTGAACCGAACACCCGTATTAAAATCGGGATGGCTTATGGGCAAATAGGTAAACGCCTTTTGCTTATCAAAGCAACGAAGAGTGGTATGAAGAACCCGACGCTCTATACAGGTGAAGGGTTTGTCGTACGTGAAAACGGGCGAATTCGTATGACTCCCTACGTCGTTGTCCGAGATATGTGGTGGCTTGACGAGAACCGCTCACGCCTCTATAAACGCTTCGGTATCTCCAGCGACCGGCTTGATCAACTCCATCAGTATGCCAGCGAATATCTTGCACGCGCTGAAACGGCCCTCCTCCAAAATGACTATCAGCAGGCACTCAAACTTGCACGCGCAGCCTGGGGGTACGAATCACGCGCATACCCTGATGTCAAGCAGACCGGTAACGATGTCGTCAACGGCGTGATGTTCTACCTCGCCCTGCTGATGCCGTTCGCCTACTTCATGGAACGTCTCGTTTTCGGGTTCCCCAACATCCACAAGCAGATTATCGGATCGTTCGGTATCTTTTTACTTGTGTTCTTCTTCTTAAGTCAGGTTCACCCTGCATTCCAGATTACGACAACCCCGATAATTATCTTGATCGCGTTTGTTGTACTCGCATTGACAGTTATCGTCATCAGCATTATTATCCGAAAATTTGAAGAGCAGCTCGAAAAAATTCGGCAAGAAGGGAACAAGGTTTACAAGGCAGATGTCGGTCGATTGAGCGCAAGTTCCGCAGCGTTTAGCTTGGGAATCTCCAACATGCGGAAACGGAAAGGACGTACGATCCTGACCTGTTGTACACTGGTCATTCTGACCTTCACTGTCATTTCGTTCACCTCTGTCCGGACATTTATGCATCCGAACAGAACGAGTCTCCCACAAGTAACACCGCGCTATACAGGACTTCTCATCCGTGACCAATACTGGCGTCCGCTTGAGGAACCGGTATTGACCTCTGTGCGCAACGATATGCAGAAAACGCAGATCACAGTCCCAGACTTAGAACGGCTCCTGGAACGTAAAAACGAAATTCTTATCAAAGACGGACAACAACCGATCAATATCTCAGAAGCCATTACAGATTTAGAGCAGGAAGGCTTTATCCAACAGGTAGACGAAGAATCCATCGTGACTGTCAGGAATAGGATTGCCCCGCGCGCGTGGTATCAGTCTTCGGGTACAGGTGATCAGTCGTTTGTACAGTTGACCCGTACACCGAACGAAATAGATACATCACCACCAACACATCAACTGACAGGTGAAGCACTGACCTTCGCTGCGAATATGCTCGTCGGGATGGGCGAATCAGAACCGGATGTTACGGGTATTGATAGATACCTGCAATACGGAAAGTGGTTCGATCGTGCTGATGCCAGCGAATGGCCCACGGAGTGGCCTTACGCGATTGTTCTCCCGAAAGGGATGGCAGAATTGCTGAAGATTACCGAAAGCGATATGGGTAAAGCGACTGTTTCTGTTTACGGTGCAGATTTCACCGTCGTCGGCGTGCTCGGTATCGGGTTCAAAGACCTCACCGATAATGACGGCGAAGAACTCACGCCGGTCGATTATCAGTTGATGCAACAGCAGCGGAGTCGGGGTGCTACTGGCGATGAGACGCTGGAAGGCGAATTGCAGAAATACCTACACCTCACACCAGACAGCATAGCCATCCTGCCTTATGAGGTAGTTATGAACCAAGGTGGCACACTCCGAAGTGTCGCCGTTAACATGGAACCGGGAGAAGACGATCCGAAGATGCTCGGTGCTATCGATAAGTTGGATCTCATCATGGCACCCCTCATGAACCGTATCGCACTCGATTTCTTCGTCGGACGTGATAAAGACACATACCTGTATAGCAGTATCGGGATGACGAGTTTCAGCGGGATGGGGAACCTGTTTGTCCCAATTTTGATTGCCGCACTTATTGTCCTTAATACAATGCTCGGCGCAGTCTATGAGCGTGTCCGAGAAATTAGCATTTACAGTTCAGTCGGTCTTGCACCGGTACATATCGCGTTCCTATTCCTTGCTGAGGCATGCGTATATGCTATCGTCGGTGCTGTCTTGGGATACCTCATGGGACAGGCAATAGCAACAACGCTTGTCCACTTCGGTTGGCTCGCAGGGTTGACACTCAACTATTCATCGATGTCAACTGTCGTGGCGACAATCATCGTCATGATCGTCGTGCTTCTGAGTACGCTTTATCCTGCAATCAAAGCCTCAAGAATGGCTGTCCCAGATATTGAGCGTAAATGGAAGCTCCCGGAACCGGAAGGCGACGTTTGGCATTTCAACCTGCCTTTCACAGTCCTTGAGGAAGAGGCACTCGGCTTGAACGTCTTTATGCGTGACTATTTTGAAGCGCACGCGGACGAATCCGCAAGCGATTTCTATACCGATCAGGTCGCCTTCAGCGAAGCAGCGGAAGATTCCTATCAGATCGGTATGATGGTATGGTTGGCACCTTATGATTTAGGCGTGAGTCAGTCGATCCAGTTCGTTACATCGCCGGTCGGAGGCGAGGAGGAGGACCTCTACAAAATCACATTGGATGTCAATCGTGAAAGCGGTGAGATCGCTTCTTGGAAACGTGTGAACCGACGGTTCCTGAACCTCCTACGGAAACAGTTGCTCATCTGGCGTACGTTCAGCGTTGATGTTCGGGCGGAGTTCCATGAACGCGGTCGGACAGAAAGCACGGAAGCGTCGGAAGCAGAGACAGCACAGATGGATCCAGCATTGACACCGGCGGATTGAAGCATAGCAATCAGCAGTCAGCAATCAGCAGTCTGTGCGTGTTCTAAAGTCTCTTGTAGCTGACTGCAAATTAAAAAAGGACAGAAATCGTGGAAAGAGTAGCAGGTTTTATTATCATCCTTGGCACCTTGTTATGGCTATTTAGTGTTATCGTCTTTGAGGGACGTTGGCAATGGCAAATGTTCTCGGCTCTTGTGCTGACAATTGGCATCTTCTGTGCGCATTTCTGGGAAGAGTTACGAAACACTGACAGCAGCGAAGAGTCAAGCGACGGACAAGAGTGAGTTGCCAGAGGCATCAGTTATTAGGCGGAAGAAAAATAACCTCTTACTGATAACTGATAACTAAGAAAAGGAGAACATTCAACTTGGCGAGAGAAAGAGTATCACAAGCAGATGAATGGCAAGCTTGGGCGCAGCGATACGACATTGAAGGCGGTATCCGTACCTTTGAGTCGGGGTTGACGGTTAAAGTGTTCGTCGGAGCACTCTTCGTCGGCTTGTTGATGATGCCAGGCTCCATCTATCTCGGTTATGTATCCGGCGAATCCGGTGCGGGCGCAGCACCCTGGGTTGCGGTTATTCTATTCACCGAACTCGCGCGGCGCTCCTTTACAACCGCCCGGCGGCAAGAACTCTATATGCTCCTCGGTTTAACCGGGGCAGCTGTCGGGAGCGGGATGCAGTACCGGAGTTTTATCTGGTACGCCTACTTTATCAATACCCCGCAGGCGGCTTCTTACGAAATCGCAGATAAAATACCGGCGTGGGTTGTACCCGCAGGTGATTCTGTCGGTGTGCTAACCCGGAGCCTGTTACACCCCGATTGGATGCTGCCTATCGGTATCTACCTCGCGGGAAAACTCCTCGGCACTTTGCGATCTGTTAGTGCACAGTATATCCTGTTCCGACTTACAGCAGACCTCGAACGGCTGCCGTATCCGATGGCACCTATTACCGCACAGGGCGCAACCGCACTCGCAGAAACAACAGGTAAAGAAGAGACTTGGCGATGGCGGGTCTTCTCTATCGGTTCTATGGCAGGACTCATCTGGGGGTTCCTCTATATCGGTGTTCCATCGCTTACCGGGGTCATGATGAGCACCCCAATTCAGATCCTGAAAATCCCGTGGATAGATTTTACGCAGAGCATTGAAGGCTTCGCACCGACAGGTGTTTTCGCACTCCGAACCGATTTCGGACAAATGCTCTTCGGGTTCGTGCTGCCGTTCCCGATCGTAATGACAGAGTTCATCGCCGCAATGGCGACGCAATTCGTCTTGAACCCACAAATCCTCTACCGATTTGAAATACTCCACCAGTGGAAACCTGGATTGGACGTTCGCGCCGTCGGTCTGTACAACGGACTCGACTTCTGGATGTCCGCTGGCATGGGGAAATCTTTCAGTTTCGCAATCGTCGGGATGGCGGCTTCGATTCCGATGCTCTTTAAAATGCGGAGATCCAAGAAAACCGCAGGCGAACGCGGCTCCTTCGCACCACCACCAAATCGAGGCGATTTCCCGATATGGTTGATGGGATTGTTGTGGCTCGTCGGTATGGGTGGGTTCGTCTGGCTTATCCATTGGATGGTGCCTAATTTCCCATTGAGTTTCTTGTTAGGCTTCGCGTTCCTATACACACCGCTCAACTCGTATATCACCGCACGGACTTTCGGAGTCTTAGGGCGAGACCTATTTGATATACCGTACCTCCACGAAATTACCTTTATCCTGAGTCGATACGAGGAGGTAGACATCTGGTTCGCACCGCTGCCTGACGAAGATTACGGACGCGGCACACAGAGCTGGCGAGTACTTGAATTGACAGGTACAACTTTCACCTCAAATCTTGCTGGCACACTACTGATTATGCCGATTCTAATTGTCAGTGGTATTGTGGTGATGCACTTTATCTGGAAAATCGCACCGATCCCGAGTGCACAGTATCCTTATGCACAGATGATGTGGCCCATCAACGCTACAAACGAGTGTCTCTGGAAAACGTCACTGCGAGATGGAAATAGCCAGATGCTGCAAGCGATTCGCGGCGATTATGTCGCCGCCGGGTTTACTGGAAGTCTCGCCATCTACGGGATGTTGTGGTACTTCAAACTCCCCTCAATGTGGTTCTACGGCATTGTCGGTGGTATCGGAGCTGATCCCGGTAGTATGGTTGCCCGACTACTCGGGGCAATCATCGGGCGCTTCTATATGATTAAGCGGTTCGGTATGAAACGCTGGTATATGTTCAACCCGGTACTCGCAGCAGGATTCGCTTGTGGCGTGGGTCTCATCGGTATGGGAACCGTCGCAATCGCGCTCGTCTCGAAAGCTGTCATTGTTAAACCGTTTTGATATTAGTTATAAGTTGTTGGTTATAAGTTGTTGGTTTAAGAGGTTTTTTGTGACAGGCTCGTTTAATGTAGCTGCCACAAAAACCCTCTTAACTAACATCTCTCCATTTGGTAGTTAAGAGGTATGCAAGATTTCAAGAAGTTGACGGTTTGGAAAAAATCTCATGATTTAACTATGAGAGTATATAATCTCATGATTTAACTATGAGAGTATATAATTTAACATCCCAATTCCCTCGTGAAGAGATATATGGGCTTACAAGCCAAATCCGGCGCGCGTCTACTTCAATTCCAACGAACATTGCCGAGGGATGTGGAAGAAAGAGTTCTGCTGAATTCGCGCGTTTTCTTCAGATCGCAATAGGTTCAACGAGTGAAACAGAGTAGCTCCTTTTTCTTGCGCATGATCTTAAATATCTCGATTCTGATCAATATGATCAGTTACAGGATATGATTATCAGCGTGAAGAAGATGCTAATTACCTTATTAAAAAGACTCGAAACCTAGAATCCGGTTATACTACAAGAGGCATCCTTCTAATCAGAAACCTCTTTAACTTATAACTTATAACTTATAACTATTAAAAAATGGATTGGACTGTTTTTGGCTGGGCGGGAATACAACTTGAAATCCCTACGACATGGGAACTGAGTGGTCTCAGTGGTGATCAGAAGACGGGGTATCTCCGGCTTGATGACGGTGAGATGCCGCGCCTCGAACTCAAATGGGCACCTACCCGAAAGAAAAAACCGGATCTCCACTCAACGCTTGACGAATACTTCAAGTTGATTCGCAAAACCTATAAAAGAGGCACCGACCTCTCCTTCCGCCGGAATGTTGACCTGATCAAAGACGCTGCGTTTTTTGAGGGACGCACCGTGCTCGGTTTTAGCTGGAAGGGGAGTATCCGTGCCAACGGGTTGATCTTCCACGCAGGAAAACGGATTACAATCGTACAGGTGATGGGACGCCTTAAAGAGAACTGGAGACCGACAGTACTACGGGTCTTTCAATCTATTATAGACCGCAGTGATGACCCGCTGACATTGTGGAGTGCCTACGGTCTGAAGTTGGGCGTACCAAAAGAATATAAATTGGAACGTCAGAAACTTCTCAGCGGCTACCTGCTGTTCGCGTTCGGCGCGAAACCGTCACGCTTTCAGATACCGATAAAAATAGCGAAATTGGCAGCGCACCGTCTACGAAAAACTGACGGTCCTCTGGGAAAAATAGACTTCTCACCACCCGACAGAGGACGCCTGAGCGTCGAGCGATACGGTCCAGCTGAAGTCATGCTCGGTGACTATAAAGACACACAGAATCCACTGGAGGCATGGTTTCGCGTCAAATACGCAAAAGCGATTCGCGGATACGGGTTTGAGGTGTCAACTGACACAGAGACAGAAGATGAACGCCTGACACTTATCGGAGAACAGACACGCCTCTATGACAGTGTTCCCTTCAGCCCAGTGCTGATGTTCGATAAACTATCCAAGCGGACGGCACTTGTGTTCCATCTCTGGCATTGTCATCATTCCAATCGTATCTATGTCATCCAGTCTATCGGTAGTAACAACGCGCACCCGACAGTCGAAAAAGTCGCTAACAGTATTGAATGCCATTAATAGTTGTCAGTTATAATAGAGTTTGAAAATATATTTACACTTTGACAGACAGTATCCCCCAATGCAGGCGGAGTTTGTAACCCCGCTACTGTAAAATTAATTACGGGCTTTACTATAAAGAAAACTGATTGCATCAGATTTCTGTTTAACCTAAGACTGATAACTAAAGATCAATAACCTTTTCCTGATTGGTAAAAAATGATCAATAGACTCTTATATACTCTCAGACTTAAGAAACGTCCTGATGTGGATCGCACGCAGGTTATGAAGTCTTTTCCGGTTCGGAATCAGGTCATAAATTGGGAAATAGACGACAAAGGCGAAGCCTCACTGGTCATTCCGCAGAAGGATAAACTCTGGATACGGCTCGCCGGTAGGTTTTTTATGCTGCCTGATAAAAGGGTGATTGTCTTAGATTCCATCGGAACTTATGTGTGGAAGATGTGTGACGGCAAACATACGATCTCGCAAATTGTCAAAGGTGTACAAAACCAGTACCAGTTGACGCGCAAAGAGGCGGAAACATCGCTTTTTACGTTTATGCAGCAACTCGGAAAAAGGAACTTCATCCAGTTCGCTATCCCAGAACAGAACGCACACGCGACACCGGAATCCGAACCTCAAAAACCGGGAATCTTTGGCTTCCTACAGCGGCGATAGTATAGCATTTACGCAACCCCCCTGCAGGCGGGGTTTATTGACGATCAGCAAGGAGAAAAAAATGAACGAACAAACAGAAATGGGGAATATTGAAGCAGCTTTCGCCGAAACACCGGAACGTTTCGAGCGTCTACTTCCCAAAGAGAACACAGTCCGTGTCCGAAACCTCATCAAACGCTACGAGATGGGGACACAGACCGTCGATGCCCTCCGCGGTGTCAATTTCCAAATCCAGCGCGGTGAATACATCTCTATCATGGGTCCCTCCGGTTCAGGAAAATCGACGCTCTTCAATATGATTGGCGGCCTCGACAAACCGACTGAAGGCAGAGTCTACATCGACGAGGTAGACATCGCACAACTCGATGCTTACGAACTCGCATGGCTCCGCTGCCGAAAAATCGGCTACATTTTTCAGTCGTTCAACCTCATCCCAGTTATGACGGCACTCGAAAACGTCTCACTCCCGATGATTTTCGCCGGTATGAGTGCCGACGACAGCAGAGAAAAAGGTGTTGATCTCCTGACGCTCGTTGGACTCGGAGACCGTGTACAGCATAAACCGTTGGAACTCTCCGGTGGACAGCAGCAGCGCGTCGCAATCGCACGCTCCCTCGCAAACGACCCCGCGATTGTCCTCGCCGATGAACCCACCGGAAACCTTGACACCAAAACAGGTTTAGAAATTATTGATCTACTCCGTCGTCTCAACGCTGAAAATGGTGTGACAATTATCACGGCGACACACGACCACAAGATGTTAGATGTTTCCGACCGTATCTTCCACATGGAGGACGGTAAAGTCGATAAAATCGAATCGCGCGATGAAATTGATCTACAAGTCGGTAAATTAGACGGCGAAGAGGTAGGATAAATAGTTTTTAGTTTTAGTTATAAGTTTTTAGTTAAGAGGCTGCCGAGGGTTTACGATTTCTTTCTAACCGTTGTGAGCCACTTGCGTATGGAGGATTACCAAAAAGTGTTCAGCAATCCCAGCCCAGACTTATAACTTATAACCAACAACTTATAACCATTAAAAGATGAATATCTATGAACGCTTAGGCATCCGCACAGTGATTAACGGCAATGCAACGCTCACACGACTCGGAGGCTCCATTATGCCATCCGAGGTTGTCGCTGCGATGGCTGATGCTTCTAAGCACTTCGTAGACATCATCGAACTCCAAAAACGCGTCGGTGAAGAGATCGCAAAACGCACCCACAACGAAGCAGCTTATGTCTCTTGTGGTGCCGCCGCTGCCCTAACCCTCAGCACTGCCGCGTGTATCACCGGACTGGATCCAACCAAACGTGAGAAATTACCGCATCTTGACGCGTCTATGAAAAGCGAAGTCATTGTCCATCGCCACGGTCGCGTCGGATACGATTTCGCCGTACGTCAGGTCGGTGTCACATTCGTGGAGATCGGCGACAAAAACGGAACAATGCCTGACGAATTAGAAGACGCTATCACTGAGAAAACCGCTGCGATCTTCTATTTTGCCAACCCCGGCAGAGAGCATCTCTGGGTCCCATACAAAGAAGCCATCGCAATCGCTAAAAGACACGGTGTCCCACTCATCGTTGATGCTGCTGCGCAGCTACCACCCCCTGAAAACCTCTGGCGTTTCACGCAGATGGGCGCGGATTTAGCACTCTTCAGCGGTGGGAAAGGGTTGTGTGGACCCCAAAGCAGCGGACTGATCGTCGGAAATAAATCGTTGATTGAGGCAATCACTTTCAATGGACCCCCGCACCCTTTCATCGGCAGAGGTATGAAAGTGGGTAAGGAAGAATTGATTGGACTCCTCGCTGCTGTAGAGTGGTACTTGGGACAAAACCACGAGGAATTACAGCAGGCTTATGAAGATCAGGTTACCTATTACAACGAAGTTTTCACAGATATCCAAGGCGTTACAGTCCATCGCAGTTTCCCTTCCGAGGCTGGGCAGCCGATGCCACGCACCGAAATCAAATTTGACGAGGAACAACTCGGTATCACACGGAATGAAATCCTTCAACAACTCGCGGAAGGCGAACCCCCAATCGACATTGCAGGCGCAGGCACGAACGGTGTCCTCATTAATGGACAAACCCTGATGCCCGGAGAAATAGAAATTATCACGCAAAGACTAATGGAGATTATTTTAAACTCGCGCAAGCTTTAAAGAACAGTCTCCGCTTTCTAACTATGGGCACTTGGGGATGCGCGCCATTACATTACGAAAACTTCTTGATAGGTTCCAGCAGCCGTAATGAAATGGAGGCGAACCTACAGAGAGGAACGTTGGTTGTTCAACACACCTGAACGAACCGCAAGGAATAATTAAAAAATGAGACTTAACAACGGTATTCGCCTGACATGGCTCGGACATTCGACTTTCAAAATCGTAGCGGACAGACAAACACTCCTCATCGACCCATGGGTAACAAACAACCCTGTCTGTCCCGATGCACTCAAAACCTTTGACGCACTTGACGTAATTCTCATAACACACGGGCACGCCGACCACATTGGTGACGCTGTACCACTCGCTAAAAAACATTCGCCGACAGTCGTATCTATCGTCGAAATCGCCGGATGGCTCGATAAACAAGGCGTTGACAACGCAATCGGGATGAACAAGGGTGGCACTGTTACTGTCGCTGGCATAAAGGCGACGATGGTTTCAGCGAACCATAGCAGCAGCTTCACAGAAGAAGACGGCACAACGGTATATCTGGGTGAACCGGCAGGTTACGTGATTGAATTTGCTAACGGCTACAAAATCTACCACGCCGGAGATACGAATGTTTTCGGAGACATGCGGATTATCGGTGAGATTTACGAACCCGATCTGGCACTCCTCCCAATCGGCGATCATTTCACAATGGGACCGCGTGAAGCCGCGTACGCCGCGCAATTGCTCAATGTACCGGCGATCCTACCCATCCATTACGGCACCTTCCCACTACTAACAGGAACACCAGAAGAACTCCGTCAACTAACAGCTTCTCAAGATGTGGAAATTGTCACATTAGCAGTCGGGGAAACTTTAGATTAAGGCACCCCGATAGGGACCTTGTAATCCAAAAGCGTTCACAGTCCTGAGTAATTCCTGTGGGTTACCTGTATCGTAACGCTGACCCGCGACGCGGTAACCGGACATCCCTTCCTGTTTGATCATCTCTGACATCGCATCCCGCAATTGAATCTCACCGTGTGTTACAATTCCCTGCTTGTAGTTGTAATCGAGTATATCAAAAAGAAGCGGTGTAAGAAGATCTATGCCAAAGTTACAGAGATACTGCTGCGCGGGTACGCCTTCAACGCGGAGGTGTTTTTGTGCAAATTCGACCATCGGTTTTTCGGAGATTTGTTGTAGTGTATAGAGTCGAGGGGATTCAACGCAAGGGCTGCCGTGAACGATGCCGTTGAGCGAAAGCTCGCTTTCATGACAGAGATCCAAACTCGTCACGGACTGGCCGACTTGTGCATAGACATCCACTAACTGTTTCGCGCACGAGGTCCCTGATTCCGAGATATAGAGATGGTCACCGAGCAGGATCATGACCGGCTCACCTGCGGCGAAATCTTTTGCACAGTAGATGGCGTGTCCGAACCCTTCCGGTTTCTCCTGAATAGCGAAATGCAGCCGTTCGCCAATTTCCGCCAATCGCTCTGCTTGTGTCGCCAACTCTGGTTTTTCGAGGATCGCGTCGGGAACGATGCCAGAAAAATAGTCGGTAATTGGATCGACCTGTTGCGGTTGAGCAACGATACACACCTCTTCTACACCCGCTGATAAAGCCTCCTCAATAATCAACTGAATGACCGGTTTCGCGATCCCGTCCTCTGCGATGATCGGAAAGAGTGCTTTCGGTACGGCTTTTGTCGCTGGAAAGAGACGTGTTCCATATCCTGCAATCGGAATAATCGCTTTTTGAATCGGTTTCATAAATTTGCCCTTAAGCGAAGATGCCCGCCAAATCTTGACGGACATCTCATTTTTAGTGCATATTCCGAGGAATAACTATTGGGAGGACTTGAGTTGCCCCCAAGTCGTCGCTACTTTTCCAGCGGCATCAACAGCTAATGCACTTTCAAGCCCCCCGCCAAGTTTGGCGATTTCAGCATCGCTGAGCGTCACATTAAAGATTGCAACTTCATCAATAATACCGTTCCACTGACAGCGTTTGCCGCAACCCGGGTCCGCACCGATGTATACCTCTTCTGGAGATGGCCAAGGCGGTCCCTTAGCATCTTCACTGTTCTGCAACTTGCCGTTAACGTAGATATGCAGCTGCGAACCGTCCCATGTACCGACGAGGTGTACCCACTCTTTTGCAGGAACATCGTCGCCGAGGACTTCAAGTTTCGCGCCACCGTTTGCGATTCGGATATGAAACGCGGCTTTTGTACTATTTTCGCCATTCTCGTGTGCGCCAGTTCCGAGTAAGAACTGCGACCAAGTCGAACATCCGAGTCCTTTCCAGATGACGCATTTACCGGTCGGGTCTTCTGCTGCATAGACCCAAGCGTGTATAGAGAATCCCTCCGATTCCTTAAAATCCAAGGCAGCTAACGTTTTATCTTCACCTTTGGTGCCGAGTTTGACCCAAGTATCCGCGCCGTCAAACTCTAATCCACCACCGAATTTGGCATCCACCCACTTCAGGTCGCCGACAAATTCACCATCGGATCCGTTACCGGAGAGATCTGTTACTTCCTTACCTTTTCCTTCTTCAAACGTCCACATCCCCGCAATTGTCTTTTCATCAAGATTCGCATCGCTTGTAGTTACCATCGCGAAACTAAGCGCGATGACAGCAATTGCAACGAGTGTGTAATTCAGATAGCGTATTGCCAAAAACATGTGTTTCCTCCAAGTGGTCCCGATTGAACGACCACTACGCTGTTATTTTTTTAAAAGATAGAGGGATAATCCCTCGACTTTAATCATTAGCGTACAGTATTACTTTAGACATATTCATGCCTATTCGGTTCGTCAAAACCCGTTCATACATTTTAACCTATGCTTTTTCGGTTGTCAAGTCAATTGCATCCGCTTCGGCAAGTTTCTGCGCAAGTGTAAGGTTATCCTCATAGACGGTTTTGATTAACTCCTCAATATCAGGTTCCTGAACCGATATATCTACGATTTTGAATCTTTGGAGTATCGCACCGATGAGATCCGCCGTGCTAATTGCCTCTGGCGAAAACCGATACTCCACCCGCGTCCCTTCTTGATAGATAACTTGAGCGTTAGGAATACTGATATCAGAGTAGGTTTCGGCATAATCGACGCTCAAAATCCGTTCCGTCGAAAGCAACCGCCTGAGTGCAGCGAGTTCGCCATCAAAGCAGAGCCGCGCATTGTCAATCAGAATAACGCGTTTGCAGAGTTTTTCAACATCGTCTAAGTCGTGTGTTGTTAAGACGACCGTGACCTGTCGCTCGGCGTTAATTTGCTGAATGAACTCGCGGATACGTGCCTTAGCAACCACATCCAACCCGATCGTCGGTTCATCAAGGAACAGTACCTCCGGATTGTGAAGCAGTGCGGCAGCGATGTCGGCACGCATCCGTTGTCCGAGGCTCAATTGACGAACAGGGGTCTGAAAAAACTCACCAAGACTCAGCAACGCATCGAACATCTCTACATTCTGATTATATTGTACCTGCGGAATCCGATAGATGCGCCGCAGCAGCTCAAACGACTCCTGCACAGGTAAATCAAACCAGAGGTGCGAACGCTGTCCGAACACCACGCCAATGTGTTTGGCGTTCTCCTTGCGTTGGCGATGCGGGATATAACCGTTCACAGCCACACGACCAGATGTCGGCACCAAAATACCGGTCAGCATTTTAATGGTGGTAGACTTTCCGGCACCGTTCGGTCCCAAGTAGCCGACGACTTCGCCGCGTTTTATGGAGAACGAAACGTTGTCCACTGCTTGGACAATACGGTGTTTGCGGGAGAAGAGGTTCACGAAACTCCCGAAAAAACCTTTGCGGTGGTGATAGACTTTGAAGGTCTTGCTGAGATTTTCAACTTCAATCATGTCAATGCCCCGTGCTTTGATAATGCAGTACTCCCCATCGCCAGAACAGCATCGTGATACCTAAAAACAGGAACCCCGCGAAGGGTGCTAAGTACACGCCAAACGACGAAACGCCTGAAGACGTAACCTTTTCCATTAAAAAAAGAGCAGGAAAATAGTTGACGCACGCCAATGGAACGATAAAAGTAAAAAAATGTCGAAACCAACGCCGATAAATCGAAAACGGATAACTCCCCATGAAAACACCGCCGTTGGTAAAAATATTGATGATCTCTATGGATTGAATTGTCCAGAAGCAGCTTGTCGCACCAATCACGAACAACCCGATAAAAAAACAGGTACCACTGACCAGTGAAACCAGCAGATACCCGACTTTTACCAACGACCAAGAGATCGTCAATTGCGAATTAGCAATAAGTAGGATGATAAACGCTTGCGAAAACCGGCCGACGCGACGAAGTAGAAAATCGTGTGAAAAAACTTGGAAGAAAGTACCGAGCGGACGGATGAGTATCGTATCGAAATCGCCGCGTACCACGCTATTCTGAAAGACATCAAATCCCCTACCAACCATTTCAGCAACAGCAAAACAGACCCCGATCATACCATAAAGGAATCCGACTTCCCATAGACTCCATCCTGCTAATTCTTTGAAACGGTTAAAGAGCAGCGCAATCATGAAAAAGTCGATAACAGCGATACTCGCTTGGGAAAACAGGTCGAACACAAATGAGAACCGATATTCCATCTGCGATCGGATGCGAAGCTTGACAAAATGGAGATAGAGTGAGAGATGATGCATTTGAGAGGTACCTCTATCCGCCTTGTATGACGAGCCGAGAAAATCCACGCCTCAAAAAAAAACGTCCCAGTCCAAGAAAAATGAAGCACCACATCATCTGTTTACCTATAGCCGTCCAGATGGCGACCCCTGTAACCTTACTTAAATAGATACTAAACGGGACATCAATCAATCCAGCAAATGGTAGCCACTCCGCGATGTGTGCCAAACCTTCGGGCCAGAGTGCGATCGGAACCAACATCCCAGAAAATAGCATGATTACGGAACCGGACATCCCAGAAATTCCAGCTGTATCAAGTGTCCAGAACGCACTGCTAAAAATTGTTATCGTGATTGCAGTACTCATGAGAATGGCAAGCACCATTGAAACTGCAAACGCTATAAAAACAGTAAATTGCTGTGGAATTGTCACTTCAAAAAAGAGGATACTAATCAGAAAGGTCGGGCACCCACGCATGAGCAGGAAATAGCAGGCTCTACCACATTCATCCGCAAACCAATAGGCGTGAAAATCGACAGGCTTCGTTAATTGGAGTGCGACACTACCGTCTTTAATCGCTTGTGTAACTTCAGAACGTCCACCCCAGAACGGCATCAACATGAAAGAGACCTGACAAAGAACGAAATAGGTAATAATTTCATTCAGACTGAGCGGTTGCGGTTCGCTGCTTGCCGCATAAAAAGCCGTATAAACGAAAATATGCACCAGCAGAAAAAAGAAATTGGTCGTCAAACCAGCAAGGTTAGCAACCCGATATTGCATCCGCTTCTGAAACGATTTCGTCACAAATGCAAAATAGACATTGAAAGTTAGGTAGAGAGGTCTCATCCGTTAGGTGTGCTGAGATCGTCGATACGGATGGACCGTCCCTTCTCTGCGGATTCGTAAATACCGTCGAGCATCTGCATCAACATAATCCCTTGTTGCGCTGAAGATATCGGTTCCTCACCGTCTACTATGCACCCCACGAAGTGTTTAACCTCTTCGTCGAACCCATTTATCCGTGGTGCGTTGAGTGGTTTGTCCACTTCTTTGCCGTTTTCTTCGGTGTAAAGCGTAAACGGATTGAGTGTTGCCCCTGCCTTGGTTCCTGCCACTTTGATGTAGTTATCGCCAGGCAGGTTCAGTGCCCAGGTCGTCTCAAGAATAATGGTTGCGCCGTTTTCAAAATGGATCTGTGCAAAGGTTCCGTCATCAACATCGTATTTAACATCATCGGGTACGAGATGCCCAAAGTGAGAATAGACCGCACCCATAACTTCAACAGGTCTTGGGGAATTCATTAACCACCAAATACAATCCAAGGCATGTACACCGATGTCAATGAGTGCACCGCCACCGGAACGCTCTTTATCCACAAACCACCCCTCTTTACCGATAGGAATACCACGACGGCGGACATAAGCCGCTTTACCGAAATAGATGTCGCCGAGTTCACCAGCTGTGACGAGTTGTTTCAGGCGTTGTGCATTTCCGCCGAACCGCTGCACGAGTGCATACATGAGCGTCTTGCCGTTTTCGGAGGCTGCATCCGCCATCGCCTTTGCCTCCTGTGCGCTCCGAGCGGGTGGTTTCTCACAAAGCACATGTTTACCGGCGTTCAACGCGTCAATCGAGATCGGCGCGTGAAGGAAATTCGGCAGACAAACACTCACGGCATCGATATCACTATTCTCTAACATCTCTAAATGATTGGTGTAGATATGTTGTATTTTATATTCCGATGCGACCTCTTCAGCGTGTGTTTTGTCTAAATCACAGACGGCGATAACCTCTGACCGAGAGTCAGCGATATAACCTTTGAGATGTTGCATCCCGGGCCAACCGAGTCCGACAACTGCCGTCCGGACTTCTGTTTTTTGATTTGCCATAATAGATTTTCCTTTATTTATTCGCTATTAGCCGTTGGCTGTTAGCAGGAAGGTTTTATTTTTTTTATTCGTGACGTAATGCCTCTGTAGGCGTGAGGCTGGCAGCTTTGTTTGCCGGGTAGAGTCCGAAGAATATTCCGATGAATGCAGAAACACTGAACGCGATTAATGCCGCTTGCACAGAGACGATAGCGGGCCAACTCGCCTGCATAAGTTTTGAAATGACCAGACCAGAAATAGAGGCGAGGCTACTGCCGATAAAGATACCGATGAGCCCCCCGCAAACACTTAAAACAATCGCTTCAATCAGAAATTGGATTAGGATGTCTTGGCGTCTCGCGCCAATAGCCTTCCGTAACCCGATCTCGCGAGTCCGCTCTGTTACAGAGACCAACATAATATTCATGATCCCGATACCGCCGACGAACAGCGCGACACTCGCCACACCGCCGAGGAGTATCTGAACAATCCGACTGACATTCCCTACCTGTTTTATAATCTGTTTCGCCGTAAAAAAATCAAAATATTTTTCGTCGCCGTGTAGCTGCCGCATAGAGACTTTGATCTCTGCAACAGCCTGCTCGACTTTTTCATAACTCTCGGCTTGGCAATATAAATAGATCCAACCTTTATATTTCCCAATAAAACGGATTCCCAATGTCGTAATCGGAATAATGACGCGATTATCCCACCCCTCACTCGCCATGCTGTTCCCCTTTTCCTCCATAACGCCGATGACGGTGAACCGTTCTTGTCCGATTCTGAGCTCGAGTCCGATCGGATCCTGCATCTGGAACAGGTCTTTGTGGACTTCCGAACCGATCACACACACAGGATCCCTCCGCTCAATATCGTTATCCGTGATAAACCGCCCTAATTGGACGTACCAGTTGTTGGCTTCTTGGTAAAACGGTGTGATACCATAGACCTCAAGCGACTGATTAACGTGTTTGTGCGAGACCGGAAGGTTTATCTGGGACTGTGCTACAGCGAGTTTAAGAGAGGGACAGTTGTCAATAATAAAGGCGAGGTCCTCGTATTCAATGAATTCGGGGTGTTTGTTTTCAATATACGCGCCGTCCTCTCTTTGCAGTTTATCTTTCCTGAAACAGACAATCATGCCCGCGCCGCCGATCCGTTCTAATTCAGCGAGCATCAGGTGTTCGGCACCGCCGCCGACCGAAACAACGGCGACAACCGCGGCGATACCGATGATAATACCGAGTGTTGTCAGCACAGAACGCAATTTATTACGCAGGAGTGCTGCTAAACCGACGTTAATACCTTGTGTAATCTGCATGGCTACCTAAGATTCCCTATCGCGAGCAGAGCTCGCTCCTACCTACGGTTTCATGGATTCGCCGCGCAACAAGAAGGCTCGAATGTCATACCGCCCCGGACGTTCGATAGGCAGATCGCCATTCTCAATCATTAAATCAAGCGGATTCGCGTGTGTCCGTAGTGGCAATTGAACGACCTCGTGCATACGCGCCGATTCATAGATTCCCATAATAATCTCAACAGCGGCACGTCCGTGCTTCGCTTCGCCACGGTGTTCAGCACCGCCTTCGATCCACGAAACGAGTTCGGCGGCTTGTGCGACGTGCTGGTTTGTACCGTCGGACGGACGTTCCTTCCAATCCTTCGCCTTATTATTCAGAAGCCGGACGCGCGCCTCCGTTACATCTGCAATACCATCTGTTCCATAGACAATACCACCTTGATAATTCGGTCTGCCGATCTCTTGCATAAGCATCCCGATACAGCCACCTGCGAACCCGACGATGCCAGCACTTCTATCCTCAATCTGGATGTCACGTTCATAACGCTCGGTTTTACGCTCAACGTTTCCGATAACCCACTCCGGTTCAGGATCGCCGAGGACGTAGCGCATCATATCAAACAGGTGTGAACAGTCATTCAATAACCCTTGCCCACCATGACAGATGACCTGTCTCGGTTCACCGATAGCACCTTCAGCGATCAGATTGCGGGCATCTGTCCATGCAGAATTAAAACGGCGCTGGTGCCCGACGACGATCTTCACATCGTTCCGTCTGGCGGCGATCAACATTTCATCGCATTCGCCTAAACTTACCCCCATCGGCTTTTCACAGAGGATCGCTTTTGGACTTCTCGCACACGCAGCGATCGTCATAGGGGCGTGGAGTTTATGCCAGGTCGCAACGCTGATAATATCAAGCTCTTCGTTATCCAACATCTCACGCGCATCCAAGTAGCAATTTTCAGCAGCGACATCATAAGTCTCTGCGAATTTGTCCAAGGCGACTTGAACCGGATCCGCAAGTGCGACGATCTCTGTCTGTTCAACGCCTTGATAGCCGCGGGCGTGGGCATTGGCGATACCACCACATCCGATAATTCCGACGCGATATTTAGAGGTTCCCATGTTCATTACTTCCTATATTTCTGCCACGCTATAAATTCATACCAGTGGCGATGAATCGATAAAACGAAACTACAATTACCAAATAAACGGCGTAATACGCCTCAAATTTTCCGTGAACGCAATTTTTTGTAACCTCTCTCCAGAGATTGCGTATTACAAAGCGCTTAGTCATATTTTATATATTATCAAAATATAAAAACGAAGAGAGGAAAATACAGATGAGCTTCTTGGTTGTTCTATCTGTCGTTTGGATTAACGTGCTCCTCAGAATTTCCAGACACTCCTAATTTCAGGTTGCCTCTGGAAACCCGTTCCATTTTACGTTGTATAGAGGCTACAATGGGGGAACCCCATGTAGCCTCTATGCATTTAGCAAAACCAACACTTAATGGCACATCGGAGCATAGGAAACCGTTAGCTTCCTGTGGCATCTTAGTAGCGTATGCTGCCGGTCATCTGTATCAATAAAAGAGAACCGACAATCAAGGTTATTGACTAATTGCTTGTGTCTTCACCGAAATGGGACGCAACAATGACTAAATCTTGGATATTCACTGTACCATCCCCATTTAGATCACCTTTAAGGTCTTCGCCAGACTCACCGAACTCGTTTGCCACAAGCACCAAATCTTGAATGTTCACAGTACCATCGTCGTTAACATCCCACGGTGTCGGCGGCGGTGGCGGCATCTCTATAGTCGTCGTCGTTGTGACTTTAGCCGTCATCGCGCTATCCGTGCCAGAAGTCGCAGTTACAGTGATAGCGTAATCATCCGGCGTTGTAAGTAGATCCCCAGCGACCATCAAGGTCACTTCTTCGGAGGCACCCGCTTCAAGTTCAACTGAACGTTCACTGAAGCTGCCAAGCACGGCACCTCCAATGCCGACCTCTGCTGACGCTTCAAGGGCGACCGTGTCCGTCATATTACCGGTATTCGTGACTTTGAGTGTGTAACTCACGCCTTCAACGGCATCCACTGTAGAAAGTGCTGCTTCTCCGACAATTTCCAACGACACGCCTGCAACTACCGGTTCTGCGGGTGTCGATTCCGATTCTGTAGTATAGATATAGTCGCCGGTAGTAAAAAAGTCATTATTCGCGGCATTTCCTGCAGCGTAGAAGGTAATAGAACCGATGTCCGCATCCGGTGCCGTCCACTGAAATTCCCAACTGTGCGCATCGTTTGTGCCCTGACCGGTTCCACTTGCAGTCTGCTTAATATATGGCTTTGCTTCTGATAGTTTGGTATTCCCTGCTTCGTCAGCCGCAAAGGATCCAGCATGCGCGCCATCGGCATCCAACGCAGTCATCTCAAATCCCCAACGACTCTGTCCAGCACGTTCCAGATTGACAACAATCGTATACACTTCGTTCGGTTCGTAGGTTTCAGGGATTGTCAACATGAGTGAACCCCCTGTGGCATTGAGGTCATTACCACCGTGGCATTGTGTGCAGTTGTTCTCTGTGGGAGCTCCAGTAAGTTCGTCCGGCGGACCACCAGAGAAAGCGAACACGCTGCCAGTGCTTACAGCGAAAAGTAACAGAAACACCGCACAAACGGGCAAGGTATTTTTCAAGTAATTCAAATATCTTCTCCTGTGTATATTATATATTAAAAAACGCCCCAACGCCGACTGCTAATCGGCGTTGATTCGCGGTTAGCTGAACCGGCAGGTCGGGGCGTTTAATTTTTGAATAGCACTTTTCGGCTTGTCAGTCTCGCCAAAAAGTGTTTTCGCTGCACAGCTTACTTCAGGATAACCATCCGTCGCGTTGCAGCAAAGTCAGCCGTCTGGAGTGTGTAGAAGTAGATACCACTTGCTACGCGCTCACCAACAGCGTTCTTACCATCCCAATACGCCGCAGTCGCAGGGGTCATGTAGGAACCCACGGGCTGCAAGCCTAAGTCTAACGTCCGAACCAATTGACCCGCAATGTTGTGGATGCTGATCGTAACTTCAGTCGGTTGACTCAGCTGATACGGAATCCACGTTTCCGGGTTGAACGGATTCGGATAGTTTTGCGCGAGGATTGTGTCCTTCGGCTGCACATCGCCAACATTCAGTTGCAGGCTCAAGAAAGCGTTGCGGATGTCAGCAGTTGTGACGGTGCGTTGGAAGGGACCGGAGACGACAGTACCGCGTTCGTCGTAGAGTGCGATTTCGAGTTTATCGCCAGCTTCGACGACGCTTTTACGATTCAGGTCTGCCCAAACAGCGGAGGAACGTTTCGCGTTGCTGGTAATATTCTCAGTAGCGATGGTACCGGTACGGAGGTTTTCAGCGACGAGTGTGTATCCCGTGCCTGCCTGCATACCGTGAATATCGCTGGTAACCACGAATGCCCACGCACTCTTGAAGGTAGAAAGTGCTGGGGCAGCGGCGACTTCTTCTTCAGCATCAGCATCGGCATCAGCATCGGCGTCGGCATCGGCGTCGGCATCAGCATCGGCATCGGCATCAGCATCGGCATCAGCATCGGCATCGGCGTCGGCATCAGCATCGGCATCGGCATCAGCATCAGCGTCGGCATCAGCATCAGCATCAGCATCGGCGTCGGCATCAGCATCAGCATCGGCGTCGGCATCAGCATCGGCATCAGCATCGGCATCAGCATCAGCATCAGCATCAGCGTCGGCATCAGCATCAGCATCAGCGTCGGCATCAGCATCAACGATCGGTTCCGTTGGCTCATCTGGCATCGGTTCCGGTTCAGGTTGGTTATCCCACGCGCTACCGGTGAACTTCACCATACCGCCAGCAGGTGTGTTGACGATATAACCCATACCACCGTCAATACCGAAACCATAACCTTCGTCAGCGATCGTGTAACCGACGAAACTTTGGGTTGCAGCATCAAGTTGGATAACAACGGTTGCGCCGAGCATCGCTGCCAACGATTTTGCTGTATAAGGTTCTTCAGGCATCAACGGAATGGAGATCATGTTCAAGCCGGGGGCGAGTGTGACATCAAAGCCAGGACCTTCGGGGATCATCGGTTCTTCAGGCATCGGTTCTTCAGGCATCGGTTCCGCAGGTGCCTCGACCGGTGTAATCATGAGCATCGCTACCGGTTCTTCCCAAGCAAAGGCATCACTGACATCAGCACCACCTTGGATACCTTCGTGTGCCGCAATCACGCCACCTTCAGTAGGAACGCGAGCATTGCTACCTGCAGGATCGACTTCGGGGTCTAAACCGAGCGGACCCGGAATATCGGAAGCCATCTCCGTGTTATCTTCACTACCCGCATCATAAGCCATCAAGTCGATGGTTGCAGTAACAGGCATGCCATCTTCATCAAAGAGTGGCACGTCAATAGCGGCGATGAACGCATCATTGGTTGAGACCAACATTGTGCCGACAGACAGCGAAGAGTTCGTCATGTCAGCAGTTACGGTAACAGTCGTAGATTGACCCGGCATGGTATATCTGTTCGTCCCATCCTCATTCATAGCGATTGCGACGTTCGCGCCAGCAGCCTCTGCAAGTGCGGCGAGTCCTGAGACATCTCCGCCCTCAGCCATTGCGACAATCGCTGGACTTGCGGGTTGACCGACTTCAGCAAGTTTAACACCGGCGGGGTGTGCTGCAAAGATCGCAGGTGAGAAAGTTTGCCCACTCACACCGTGTTCGCCCTCAGTGAGGTTCGTGAGTGTAATCTCGAACATCTGGCTGACCGGCATTTCAACAGCATCAGCGTCGGCATCAGCATCGGCATCGGCATCGGCGTCGGCATCAGCATCAGCATCGGCATCAGCGTCGGCATCAGCATCAGCGTCGGCATCAGCGTCAGCATCAGCGTCAGCATCGGCATCAGCATCGGCATCAGCGTCAGCATCGGCATCGGCATCAGCGTCAGCGTCAGCATCGGCATCAGCATCGGCATCGGCATCAGCGACAGTCACCATGCCATCTACAGTTGTGACTTCTAATGCTTCGGAAGCGGCATTAGAGATGACAACATCAGTCAGGCTGATAGTGGACGCTTTTGCCTCAACAACTTCAAACGTTACCGTGGCAAGCGTGCCATCACCATCAGACGACGGGACACCAATGTTAGTCCCTCCGACTGTAACACTACTACCATCATCAGCAGGTTTTATCAGTGGAAAGAATGTTCCTGCAGCAGGGTCTCCCTGAAGGTAATCCCCCTTAGCAGCACTAACATAACTGAGCGCAGTCGAATCAAAGTTAACGGTCACTTGACCGCCAGCGACACCTTCGCCACCCGTTATATTAATATTCACCACGAGTTCTTCCCCAGCTGCTGGGGATTCGACTTCAGCAGGGTCCACAGAGACAACGGCTTGACCGTAACTCATGGCTGTAAACCCTAAACACATTACAACAGCTAATAAGGAAAATAGGACTTTCCTGTTAAAAAGCTGGTCTTTCATAAGACACTCCTTATAATTCATTAAATATTGTGACGTTTTCTCTACCTTAGTGGTAAGAGATTAGCCCCGTTAGCGAATATTAGGTCATCCTCAAGAATGGTATTTGTCTAATGTGCAGAGAGGACTCGCTAAAACGAGGTCTCTTTCAAAAGGTAAGTCTATCCTAATGTTAAAACGTTGTCAAACCAAATTCTGTTTCAGTTTAAATTGGACAATCCTTGGCAATTAGATGAACATACCTTTGCGGTTATTTTTTAAGTATAGCACAAACCTAAAAAGAAAACAAATTAAAATAAAAACTACTGACCCATGCGTGGCGCGAGCGCATTCCAGACATCGCCTAATTCAGCAGTCGCCTTGTAAACCGGATAGAGTGCTTCCCACATCGCCTTGCGCGCTGCGACAGCGGCATCCGTGTCTCCTTCGGTAATCGCAGTCTTCAGTTGATTGCCCATCTCTTGCTGGACAGCTGCACACGCTCGCGCCAGTTCTTCAAGCAGTTGCGCCGCATGTACCTGCCGCGCAACGAGTTCCGCAACCGACACCTGCGTATCTGGCTCAACATCATAAGCACGAGCAGGCATAAAATTGTGAGACAGTCGTTCACCATCTTCTGAACGCGGTGTATGCGTCGGATGGATATGTGGTGTAACAGACAAATACATTGTCATCGGTTCATCACCAAGGACACGCACCGAGTGCGGTTGATCCGCCAAAGCAATACACATCTGCCCTGGTCCTAACGCTTCAGTTTCACCATCAATCTCAAATTCGACACGTCCTTCAAGAATAAGGAAAATCTCGTGTCCTAAGTCGTGGCTATGACGTTGGGCGCTCTGTCCAGGCTCCATCCTTAGAAACCGAGAGCGAATTTGTGGTGTCACCAGCACATTGCGAATATCTGTGCGGTAATCGTAAACAGGGAATCCCATCAGGTGCCTCCAAACACTTTTCAAATGAATATAGCATTTTCGCAGAAAAATGTCAAATTAAAGCGGCTCGCCCCTTTTTTTGTTGACACCGGCTCTAAATATACATAGAATATTCTTAAAAGACCGATACACGATTTTTGAATTTGGAAGGATATTTTAACTATGGATTTGACACGTCAACCGCCTCGTCGTCCAACAAACCTCTCGGTCGCCGGGATTGTCGGGGCAGCACGAATGACAGACAAGGCACGCGCCTATAATAACGAAACCCTCGGCGAGTATGTCTACGGTGAAAACTCCGGGCTGGACCAGCGCGTCTTAGTGTTCTTAGGAATCTCAGCCGACGCTTATGCCGAGGCAGCTCGAGAACACGACGATACCACGCTCGGAAACTGGGTACTTAAAACGAGTGAAAAGAGCGCAGCAGAAATCGCTGAATTTAATGATACCGAGCTGAGCCATCTGCCCGACACCGAAGACCACAAACAACGCTTGAAAGATCGGCTGGCTCGCTACGCCCCCGATAGAACTGACATCACAACCGTGTTACAATCGATGGAGCTCGACGATTGGGGCAGTTTCTGGCAGGCTGATCTCACTGTCGGTCCACCGCGCAGCGCACGCGCGAAAGATGTCGCCGGTATCTGCGGTGTCGCACGCATGGCAGATAAAGCACGCGCCGCACGCGCAGGGAAAATCGGGGATTACATATATGGCGATGATTCCGGACAAGATGTCCGTATTCTGACCTTCCTCGGTATTTCGGCAGCCGATTTTCAAGAGGCAGCCGTGAACAATCCGAATGATCTCGAAATCGGCGCATGGGTGCGTGAAAACTGTGATAAATCGGAGGACGACATTGAGACTTTCAACGAAACGTTGATAAACTACGCGCCCAATGAAGCGACACAGGAGCGGTTCAACGCACGCCGACAAGAAATCGATCCCAACCGCACCGACATCACGACGTGGGTCGCACTCCAAGACTTTGATGATCAATTGAGTTTCGGCATCATAGACCTCAACCGCCGCGCACCGCGGAGTCCATACAACACCGATGTCTACGGGATGGTTCAACTCGCACGCCTGATTGACAAGGGACGCGCGTCTAACACCAACACACTCGGTGCCTATTTTTATGGTGAAGATTCAGGGATTGATCGAGCGACGCTTACATTCCTCGGTGTCTCTGCTACGGAATTCGCTGAGAAACTTAAAACGCTATCAACCGATGCAGAGGTGGAAGCGTGGTTGAAGGCTGACCATCCGAAAAGCGATGCCGATATTGCAACATATAACGAGCAGATGACACAGATGGGACCCACAAATGAACGCTATAAAGCGTTAATGGCAAACATGATTAATAAGATTGCTCCAGAACGTACGGACATCAATACATGGTTTGCGTTAATGCTCCTCGACGATGAGAAAACCTTTGCATCATAGGTTGATTCGATTGAAACGCGTAGGTTGGGTTGAGCGCAGCGAAACCCAACGTTTGAACTTGGAAAGACGAGGTGACACTGTGAAAAATCTTGAAGCGATTGCGGATGTTCAGTCCGGGAAAAGCTCGGTCGCCAACGCCGCATGGTGGGGTTTCAACCCAGAGGATGCAACAGAGACCCTACAAGCAGCGATTGATTCCGGTGCGAAGCGGTTGGTCGTTCCGAATATGCGCACCGATTGGATCGTTCAACCCATTAGACTTGCCGGGAATCAGGAGTTGATTTTTGAACCCGGAACGGTTGTCTCGGCAAAACGCGGGGCCTACCAAGGCAGAGGCGACTCTCTGTTCACGGCGCAAGATGTAGAGAACCTCACGATCCGTGGATACGGCGCGACTCTCCGTATGTGGAAACAGGACTATATCACCGGACTTGTGCTAGAACAGATGGGCTGGAACCGATGGTACGGACCGTACGAGAAGGCAGAATGGCGGATGACGCTTGCGATTCGAGGCTCTAAAAACGTAACTGTCGCAGGCTTAACGCTCGAAGATAGCGGCGGAGACGGTATCTACGTCAATGGCAGCAAAGAACGCTCGTACTCCGAAAACGTCCACCTACGCGACATCGTCTGCAATAACCACTACCGCCAAGGCATTAGTATCATCAGTACCGAAAACCTGAAAGTGGATAACTGCTCGTTTTCCAATACGTGGGGGACACCGCCTTGTTCCGGTGTAGACATTGAACCCGACAAAAGCGAACAACGCGTAAAGAATGTGGTCTTCTCAGGTTGTAAGTTTACGGATAACGCTGGCGACGGCATCGAAATCTTTCTTGCACACACCACCAACGAATCCGACGACGTGACGATGCGCTTTGAAAATTGCTACATCAGCAGTCAACACGGAACAGGAATCCGTGTATCAAAGGTTAGAGACGATGGCCCCGGTGGTAGCATCGAATTCGATAATTGCACCGTCGAAAGCACCATCGGTTTCGGCATCAAGGTGCAGGAAAAATCGGCAAAAGGTGCGCGGGTGACCTTCACGAATTGCAGCGTCATCAACACCGCCAGTGATCGGCAGTTCGGTGGCGAGTGGTCGCCGATTTCGTTATCGCTGCCGCAAACGAATATCGTCCAAACCATGGGCGGCATCGACTTCATCGACTGCTTTGTTGAGGACAACCATGACCGTCCGGCAGTCGAGTTCACACAACGAGAAAGCGATCTTCCACTTCACGATGTCACCGGAACCGTCACAGTTTTGAATCCTCACAGTGTCCGTGCGGAACTCGGCAAACAGCGTGAGACACTTCCATTGATTGTCAAGGCATACAAATAGGACGCAGAAATATGGCAAATGAACAGACGCTTCCTGCAGAACCGCTGCCACCGGACACGCTGAACACTATTTTGGAGGATTTCTACCGAAACGGTGTGACGATCGTCCGGAATGTGCTCTCACGCGAGACGTGTGAACAGATAGTCGCACGTGTTGATGAAATTTTCGCTGAACCCTACTTCATGCAGATGCGGAATGTCAAAGGCTCCAGACAAGATGGCAAAGATCCGATCGTCGTACACCGCCTTTTTGAATGCGACCTTATGTTTCGGGATCTGCTCGTGCGTGAACCGATTATCAGCATCGCCGAAACTGTGCTTGGTGAGCACTGCCACTGTATCGCCCAAGGATGTATCTTGAACCGAAAAGACCTCGGTATCAATCGATTTCACATTGACGATGGTGTGGAATTCCCAATCACACCAGAGATGGATCGGCACGATCCGAGGCTGCGGATGCCGGTCCTGCGTATGTCCGTGCAAATCGCGTTGAGCGATCAAGACGAAGTCAAATATGGTCCCTCTCAATTCGTTCCGGGTAGCCACTACTCTGGCAGACAACCTAATGATCCAGAGCATCCAACATTTGAGGGTAAAGAACCTGTTTCGCTGCTCATGAAAGCCGGTGACCTCTATCTACTCAACGGTCAGACGTGGCACCGGGGAGCACCAAATCAGACGGATCAAGTGCGTTACCTGTTCCACCAAGTCTACGGACAACGTTTTGTCGCGCAACGGTTTTGGCCCTATCTAAACTACCGTATGCCCGATTACGTTTTGGAGGGTGCCGACGAACGCCTGCTCCGTGTTCTCGGTAAACATCCTGAAATGGCGTATGGATAGCATGGCACAAGGCCCGGTAGGTTCGGTTGCAACCGAACCGGATTTTACACAGAAACTTTGAAGATTTCAAAACCCTCTTGAGTCGCATAGCGTCTATTTGCTTGGGTGTTTCTGCGGATTTCTTCAGCATCTACAGAAACCTATAACAAAGCAGAATTAACATAATATGAATTGTAGTCAAAAAACCAAGAATGTATGCGTATGTTGGGGATACGAAAAAGAAAACGGACCGGAGGTTTGGGGACAACTCAATCCAGAATACCGGATCTGTGATACAGGCATACACCAATCACCGATCGACCTTGTGAACCCTACGCCTGTGGAACTTTCGGCTATTATTTTTCACTACCAGTCGGTACCCGTAAATATCCGCAATACAGGGAACACCATCGAAGTCGCGTACCCGAATAAAGGTAATTGGATTGAGATTGACGGAATAAAATACCACCTTCTGCAATTCCATTTCCACGCACCCAGCGAGCACACGATGGCAGGGGAACTGTGCGATATGGAGATGCACCTCGTTCATGAAAGCGAAGATGGCACGTTGGCTGTCATCGGTGTACTCATTAAAAGCGGAAGCACTAACATAGCGTTTGACACCTTTTGGCACCTTATGCCGTCCGTTGCGGACGAATCCCAACAGGTTAGCGGTATCATCTTAAACGCTTTTGATCTGTTGCCAGACACAAAACAGACTTATCGCTATGACGGTTCGTTGACAACGCCACCCTGTTCAGAAGGGGTCAAGTGGCTCGTAATGACAACGCCGATTGAGATGTCTCAATCGCAAATCGCAGCGTTTAGAGCGATCTTTGACGGCAACAACCGTCCGGTGCAACCTTTAAATGGACGAGAACTGCTCCTAATTTCCACCGCGGACGAATAATGGAAACATAAATGATCGCTACAATATTTGATATAGATGGCACACTGGTTGAAAGTTTCGGTTTTGATGATGCCTGTTACATCTCCGCAATCAGAGAAGTCCTGGGTGAAGTTTACATCCATAATGATTGGAGCAACTACAAAAACGTCACCGACACAGGTAGCTTGCAACAAATCATGGAGGAGAATAAGATCCAGGAAAAAGAACAAATTAAGGAGGTTCGCACGAAATTCGGCGAATTGATTCGGCAGTACCTTCAAAACGGTGGAAAATGCCGTCCAAAAGAAGGAGCTATTCATCTGATTAATAAACTTACCACTGCAGATGGCTATGAAGTTGGATTCGCGACAGGCGGTTGGAGACATACTGCCGAAATGAAACTTCAACATGCAGGATTTGACTTGAGGAATATAGTCTTAACTTCCAGTGACGATGGTGATGAGCGCGTAACGATTATGAGGAAATGTTCGCTCATGTTAGGAAGTCGCTTTGACCGGATCGTATACATTGGCGATGCTGAATGGGATAGGCAAGCAACCCAAGAACTCGGATGGCACTTTATAGGGGTCGGCGCGCGACTAAAGGGAAAATGTGAATTTTGGGTTGAAGACTTTTCGAGTTACAATACATTCATGAAAATGCTATATGCTTAGAACGGGAATTGTGTTGTTTGTTGGAGCGGCTTTGAGAAAAAAAAGAAAACTTTGATTAGAATCTGAAATGAAAGTCTCTGTTAAAATTCCAACGGAACTTAGCGATGGAACAATCACCATTCGCACTCACAAACCCAGTGACGTTCATCCATATTTTGAGGCTGTGCGAGAGTCGGTTGCAGAAGTATCACGTCACTTACCGTGGTGTCATCAAGATTATTCAATTGCAGAAGCACGGGAATGGATTGAAAAGATGATTCCGAGATTCTGGGAACAACGAAGTGAATACCACTTTGTCATTACCGATGCGATAACTGGTAGCGTTTTAGGCGGGTGTGGTTTAGATGGGATCAACTGGGTTAACCGAACGGCGAACCTTGGGTATTGGGTGAGAACGTCTCGAACAAGACAAGGCATTGCAACGGATGCGTCAAGGCTTCTTGCTCGCTTTGGATTTGAGCAGCTTCGACTCAAACGTATTGATGTGGTGACTTCAATTGAGAATGTTGCCAGTGCCCGAGTCATTGAGAAACTCAACCCATCTGAGAAAAGAGGAATAAACGATAATTCTCCTCTCAAGGATGGTACATCGAATACTATAATGCTCTCACTATTCCCACAAGACATACTGTGAATTTCAGGTTCTTCTGAACTTGTCCTCCCTCCCTAATTCGTGAAGATTTTACTTCTATTAGGGTTAAATATACACATTCAGGATTGGTTTTTGCTGTCAACTTTTTCTATAATCTCATAACACGGGAGCGTGATTATGGCCGTGATTACGCAACGACAACCTATACTGAACAAGAGGCGGTTAAAGAAGCTACAAAGCTTGAGCCAGACTTCCACTATGGACCAAAGTTATTCCGATGCTACACTAAAAAGGAGGGAACATAATGTTTATCGCTACGAACAACGCTATCTATACCGTTGAAGATAACGGAAACGGCGAACCTACCCAAATCTATAACGGCACAGACCATCAAGGGCATGAGGCGATGGTTTCATTGTCAAACGGTCAAGCCGTGCTGTCTACCTTATCGGACGGCACACTACTATTTTTATCAGGAGATAACGAAAAACGGATTCCAACAGGTATAGAGGATCCGATCGCTTCGTTGCTCGTCGTGCGCGAAGAGCCGTTAACACTGCTCATCGGAACAGATGAAGGTGCTTACGTCTATCGCCTCGTTGGAGAAGAGGGACCGGCTGAACGCGTCATAGCGTTTGACGAATTGGAGTGTCGAAAAGATTGGTATACACCGTGGGGCGGTCCACCCGCCGTCCGGACGCTTGCCAAAACCGGAGACGGTTTTTGTTACGCAGATATCCATGTCGGAAGTATCATGCGTTCCAAAGATGAAGGGATTTCGTGGGAACCCGTCACGCCAGATCTGAATAAAGATGTCCATCAGGTCGCGACGTGTCCTGTGGACGATCATCAGGTTTACGCAAGCACCGCCAACGGTGTTTATATTAGTCCGGATCGTGGAAATTCATGGGAACATCGGCTTGAAGGTTTACCACGTCGCTACGGCACCGGTATCGCTGTCCATCCAACAGACCCAGACCTTATGATCGCCACAGTCCAAAACGGTCCGAGAGGCGGTGGTGCTTGGCTCTGTCGTTCAGACAACAGTGGCGCGACATGGACAGAACTCAACGATCAACTCAAAGAATCCACCGAACGAATTCGGACAGGCTATATAGCGTTTACATCCGATGGAACGGCGTGGGCAGTTATCGGAAAGACGCTTTACATCGGAGAAGATCGAGCCACAGATTGGAACCCGTTCTGGACACCACCCGAACACGAGGCATCGTCAAACGAGTATCCGATCCAATCTCTCGCTGTTTAACCTATTTAGGACTGACGCATTTCCGCTTAAAGTCCCCCTACCCCCCTGATAAGGGGGGATATGGGGGGTTGGGGGATTTAGGGGGTTTAGAGAACGGGAATTCCAACTTTTTGCGTAAGTCTTGCTATTGTTTAGATTTGTAGTAAAAAGATAGTAAACTATGAATGTATTAGGTATCGACTTTACTTTTTTTGCGGTGAGCGATATGCAAAAATCGCTCACCTTTTATCGTGACCTGCTCGGAATTCCACTGGCATGTTTGGTGCATGAAGGGACATGGGCAGAATTCGAGATAAATCCCGGCACATTGGTATTAGGACAGGGTTACGATTTCATACAACCCGGTGGTGGAACGGTCGCGCTCGCCGTTGAGGACGTGAGGGCTGCTTTGGAAGAATTAGAACAATTAGGCGTTCAGATCTATTCGCCGCTCGGTGAATCCGCCGTATGTTTCTGGGCAATCATCAAAGACCCGGACAACAATTGCATCATTATACATCAACGAAAAGATAAGACAGTCGGCTAAAGGAGAACGCACATTGGTTCAAAAGATTGAGGAACAAGACGGACACATGTTTCTCCATTTCGGTGATCCACCAGAGAATATAGGAAAAATTGAGTTCGTCAATTGCGTCGCGCATCAACAAAGCCAAATCCTCTTCTGCAAATGGCGCGATACCGACATCTGGGTGTTGCCCGGCGGACGCGTTGACCCCGGAGAAACGACTGAAGAGGCAGCACACCGTGAACTGCTGGAGGAAACAGGCGCGACGCTGAAAAATCTCGAAATTCTGTGTTACGTACACTGCTTCATGTACAATCTCGACTACTGGGGGATCGCTTATTTCGGAGAAATCAAAACGTTAGGCAACCCAACCGACCTGAACGAAGTCAGTGAAGCGGAATTGTTCTCGCACTTTCCAGAAAATCCTGGTAACCCCGGACCGTTTGAGAATGAGTACAAAGCATTATACGCCGCTGTAATGCGTAAGCTACCAGAAACAAAGGATTAAGACATAACATTTGCAACAACAGAGGTGTTGAATGAAAATCGACCGGTTCTCACAACCTGATAATGCTTGGTGGATATCGCTCTCGACTGAAGATGAAGAAGATGTCAGTCGTCTTTTGCTCATTGAGTACCAGATGCGATTCGGGTCTACAAAACTCAAGATGGGGGGCATCGCCGGGGTTGGCACGAATGAGGAGCATCGTAACAAAGGGTATTCTCGGCGCGTTATGGAGGACTCCACAGCATTCATGACTGAGAACGGATTCGATGTCGCGATGCTGTTTGGTATCCCGAACTTCTACCCTAAATTTGGCTACGCAACAGTGATACCGGAAACATGGATATATCTTGAAACGGAGGAGGCGCAAGCAGCTGTATCTACCTATCAAATCCGAAAATTTGAGAAGGACGACGCACCAAAGATATTGTCACTCTACGCAGTAAACAACGCCGAGCGAACGGGTACACCTTTACGCGACGAAACCCGTTGGGAAAAATTCAAGATGGGAAGTACCTTTCAGGTTGCTGCTGATCCCTATGTTGTCATGGACGAAAGTGATGCAGTAATCGGCTATTTCGTCTGTGACGATACGGAGGAAAACTGTATCCTCTGCGACATCGGATTTCAGGACAGAACGATTTTTGAGACAGTTGTCCGCTTTCTTGCGGATCGTGCCAAACACATTGGCGCAGCACAGATTCAGTGTCATATCCCCGCAGATCATCCATTCGCTATCTTCTGCCGACGCTATGGCTGCCGAACACATACCAATAACCCGAAGAACAGCGCGGGTATGATGCGGATTATCAACCAATCAAGCACCTTAAAAGGAATTAACAGTGAATTGGAAAAACGCCTACAACGCTCCACCCATCTCTCACAGTGGAGTGGGAAGATTCTTATTTCGACGGATCTCGGAGAGGATTGCCTAAAAATTGATAGGGGCAGCGTTGCACACACCAACAGCCGGGCGAATGCCTTCTATCTTGAAATACCACAAGACAAGCTAATCCAACTGATGATGGGGAGGCGAAGTATCGGAGATCTTGCCGTTGATCCCGATGTTTCCCTAACTGAAGGAATTATCCTTGTACTGGAAACCCTCTTTCCACTCGGTCATTCGCAAGTTTGGTGGCCCGACCGGTTTTAGTGAAAGCGTGATTGCGCTATTTATACTCGTCTCAACGTTAATACCTTTTGGTGTGAGTTCATGCGGATTTTAAGAAATTTTGACATTTTTTGCAGATTTTTTTGACATTCACAAAAATTGTAGGTATAATTAAAAGATAATGAGATTCGTTATCATTTTTTAGAGACGAAATCTCTGGTCTAAACGTTCAGAATTTCACACTACCCGAATAACCTAAATTGATAATGAGTCTCAATATCAATTTTGTAAAACGTGTACCTATGAAGAAACAATTGGTTCTCCTCATCATCTGGGGAATGTCTATTTTACTAATAAGTGTGAGTGCTATCGCTGAATCGAATCCGTTCTCGGTCTCTGGATACGGTGTAATTCACTACTCTCATTTTGATTGGGAGCTTGATCCTGACAGACGCACCGCTATTGACGTAGAACGCTTCGTCATCGCACCGAAATATCGCATTAACGATACCATCCGACTTGAAGCAGAATTGGAGTTTGAGCACGGCGGTACCGGTAGCACGATGGAATTCGACAAATTTGAAGAATTCGGTGAATTCGAGATGGAGGTGGAAAAAGGCGGCGAGGTGATTGTCGAAAAACTCGCGGCTGTCTTCTCGTTTCAACCCGCTTTTAACCTTCGCGTTGGACATATCATCGTTCCGGTAGGTCTCATTGCGAAACGACATCGACCCCAACACTACTTCACAACAACCCGTCCGGAGGCAGAGACGCACCTCATTCCCACTATCTGGCACGAAACCGGTGTTGAACTGTTCGGTTCACTCGGTGCAATGAATTATCAAGCGCAGATTGTTAACGGATTGGACTCAACAGGTTTCAGTTCGCGGCACTGGATTGTTCGCGGACACCAACTTCGCTTTGAAACCATCAACGCGGAAGCACCGGCATTTGTTGGACGACTCGATTACGCGTTTCACGAGAATGCTACTGTCGGTATCTCTGGGTACTATGGAGACACCGCGGCAAACCGACCAAAACCTGATGTGGATTTCGATGCTTATGTCGGCATTGTCAGCCTTCACGGATTTTACGAGATAAATGCCATAAAAGTCCGAGGATTGTTCCTGTGGGGAACGCTTGAAAACGCCGATCAACTCTCTAAAGTGAATCGAACCCTATCCAATAATCTCAATGTAAAGCGGACACCGATCGGCAGTTCAGCCTTAGGCTATTACATTGAAGCAGGCTATGATGTCCTGTCATTTTTTAGAAAAGCAGAAACATCCTCACATATATTGGACGTATTTGCCCGTTACGATTATTACGATACAATGGCGAGTGTTGAAGGTATTATCTTTGATAATCCGCGGTGGGAAAGAAGCACATGGACCCTTGGGGTCAACTACCACGTTCATCCAACAATGGTTTTCAAGAGCCATTACTCCCTCCGACGATTGGCAACAAAAGATAAAAACAGGGAAAATACCTTTGCACTCGGTTTCGGTTTTCAATATTAATAACCAATAACTATGCCATGGAGATGTTTATGAAACTCTATAAAGTTTGGACATTACTGTGTTGTCTACTCCTCACATCCGCCTTTGTCGTAGGATGTGGAAGTGATGAAGACGATGAACAAAACGACGCACAGGTTGAAACCTTTGATGCAACTACGATGCTCAACGATTTTGCGAATACTGTCGTGTTAGCCACCTACATAGACCTTGATGACAAGGCAGGTGAACTGTTGACAGCTGTTAGAACGTTGGCGGCAGATACCTCACAAGCGAATCTCGAAAATGCGCAGCAGGCGTGGAAGGCAACGAGAAAACCTTGGGAACAGAGTGAAGCGTTTCTGTTCGGTCCCGTTGACACACAAGGACTCGATCCGGCGTTAGATAGCTGGCCCGTTGATCATATCAATCTACAATCTGTTTTGGACAGCAATGATACATTAACAGTCGATTTCGTCAGTGGATTAGAAGATACACAGAAAGGCTTTCACACAATCGAATTTCTGCTGTTCCGTGATGGCGACCAACGCAAAGCATCGGATATAACCCAACGCGAATTGGAATATCTCGTTTCAACCACAGAAAATCTCAAGGCGAGTACGGCTCAACTACGGTTAGCATGGGCACCAGAAGGCGAAAATTTTAGTAACATCGTCGCGCAAGCAGGCGCGGGCAGTGCTGTCTATCCATCACAGAGCGCCGCAGTGCAGGAGATGATCAACGGTATGATTGTCATCGCCGACGAGGTGGCAAATGGTAAGATATCTGACCCCTACAACGAATCTGATACAACCCTTGTCGAATCTCAATTTAGTTTCAACTCGATCTCAGATTTCCAGGACAATATCCGTGGGATTCAGAACGTCTACATGGGCAAGTTTATGACAGATGGACAAGGACTCAACGAATTCGTGAACAGCAAGGACGCAGATTTAGACGCGCGTTTCCAGCAAGAGGTACAGGCAGCAATTGACGCTATCGGGGCGATCCCAGATCCGTTCCGCGATTCGATTACCGCGAACCGTGGTGCTGTCCAAGCTGCGATTGATGCCGTCAGCAAGGTTCAACTGACACTCGAACAAGATATACTTCCGCTCGTCCAATCAAGCGAGTTTAATTAAATTCGTAGGCACGCACCGCCGTGCCGTTCCACAATCTAAAAATGAGACATTTTCAGAATCTACTGTACTTCACAATTTTAGGGGCAATTCTACTAACAGCATGCACTTCAGAGTCACCTGTGGCGGTAGAATCGACCCCGATATTCTCAACAAGCGAACTATCCGGCGGCGAGACGACCGTTTTTGACGCGTCAAGCCACGCCTTCTCAATTCCTGCTCCGAATCTTTCTGCATCGGCACTTGAAAAGCATCTGGAAGGTGATGTCGAATTTGAGGCTGTATTTGTCACGGCACCTGCGGTCGTAAACCCCGGACTCGGACCCATCTACAACAACGTTTCATGTATCAACTGCCATTCCCGTGATGGACGCGGACGACCGCCGGATACTGATGAAGGTCTCGTATCCTTACTCTTCAGGCTGAGTCTCCCAAAAACAGAAGATACGATGGACGGGAAACCGCCTATTCCTGTCCCAGGCTTTGGTACACAACTTAACAATCGCGCCATTGTCGGAACAGACCCAGAGGGCAAAGTTAAAATTGAATACACCGAGCAGACGTTGACAACCGCAGATGGCACGCGCGTGCATTTGCGCTACCCGAACTATACGTTTACGGAAACCTATCAACCGCTGCCGGAGGAGGTTGAAGTTTCACCCCGCGTCGCCCCGGCTGTCTTTGGACTCGGTTTATTGGAAGCGATTCCTGAAAACGTTATCCTCGCTTATGCAGATGAATCCGACGCAAACGGAGACGGTATATCGGGTAAACCCAACTATGTGTGGGATGTGGTGGAACAACGCTACAATCTTGGGCGTTTCGGATGGAAAGCGAACCAACCGACACTGCTTCAGCAGGTCGCAGGGGCGTATCATGACGATATGGGGATAACGACCTCACTGTTCCAAACAGAAAACTCCGCAGGACAACCCCAACTCACTCACTACAGTGCAAAACCAGAAGTCAGCGACGAGATTTTGGATGTCGTGACGTTTTACGTTCAGACGCTGGCAGTGCCAGCGCGACGCAATGTGGACGACCCGCAGGTTAAGCAGGGCGAGCAACTTTTTGCCGAAGCACAGTGTGCCAGTTGCCATATTCCGACGTTAAGAACCGGCGTTTTATCGGGTGTGCCCTCAGTTAGCAACCAGACCATTCACCCTTACACAGATCTATTGTTACACGACATGGGACCCAGGTTAGCAGATAATCGTCCCGATTTTCATGCCGATGGGCGTGAATGGCGGACGCCCCCCTTGTGGGGCATCGGTTTAGTAAAAAGGGTTAACGGGCATACGAACTTCCTCCACGACGGCAGAGCGCGAGACCTGATGGAAGCAATCCTCTGGCACGGAGGAGAAGCAGACGCATCGCGACAAGCCGTCGAACAGATGTCAAAAGCCGAACGCGATGCACTCATTGCATTTTTGGAATCGCTGTAAAAGTGAAAATTTCATTTGCGGGAAAGGAAACCTACCGCTTCTCAAGCACCATTTCTTCACCAGTAGGGATGACCAGAACAAGTGTATCGCCCTGTTTCGTACAAGCGGATTGCGCAAAGCGGTTGATGAAATCAGCCCTGAAGCCCTCGTCATAATCTTGCTCTGCTTCTACGATTGCCTGATCAAATGCTATCTGAAAAAAATCTTCGGGTTCAGGTGCTATGTGTATCTCTGATTCTTTGGTAAATAAGGAGAGCGTCAGACCATCAAAAGCGTAAGTCCCCGACCATGTTCCAATCGTCTCAAGAGTGGCTGGCGGTATATCTGGGAAATCAATGACAGTTTGTTCCTCAATATTGCAAGTCCACGAATCATCAGCAGCAAAAACAAAATTAAGTTGCTCTATCTTGATGTCTGCTTCGCCGCCGACTGTGAAAGATTCGAGGTATTCTTCGGGAGTCACGCCGAAGATTGAAATGACAGTCCAAGAACCGTGCAATTCTTCATTTGCCACCGCCGAAACAGACGATTCAACTGCTGATTCTCCATCTCTCTCTTTTCTTAACTCTTCAGGCGTTTTCAAATCCTCACCGCAGCCAAGCACGCCTAAAAACACTATACCAACAAGTAAGACTGGGATCAAAAAACGTTTCAGGATCATCAATTTTCCTCATGGCTATCTCTTTGTAGGAGAAAGTGTTTTTGCTTGGGTATTTCTGCGGATTTCTTGTCGCTCGCGATTTTTACAACCTCATCTTCAAAGCAGCCCAGACCGTCGGTAACTTTTGCGCGGGTTCTACAGCAAGTCCAATTTCAAAATTGAGGTAAACCTATTTTTTTCTAAGAGCTGTCTTTTCTCCACTCTCTGCTTCTATGAGAATAAGCATATCGTCCTGTCTACTCCAACTAAACTCATAGATTTTGCCAAAGACTTCGCTTCGGAACTCTCGTGCGAAATCCTCCTCTGTTGTGCCAACTAATTCCCAGAAGTATTGAGGCTTAACACTCACGCTGACACCTTGTGGTACCAATGACAATGATGACGCAGAAACAAAATGGGTCCCTTGCTCAGAAAAATTCACACTCGTCTTAGACAAAGTAACTTCTTCAATTAGGTTGCTTAAATTTCCGATGAACTCGCCTTCAATTTCCCGCGACCATGAACCGTTCTGTTGAAAAACAAGGCTATTTGTTGTGACATCAACCTTCACACCCTCCACACCGGTATGATCAAAGAAGGCGTTAATCGTTTCATCAACAGACTTTTCCCCGAATGACACAAATTCCCAATTACCAACCAAATCTTCCATGCGCTGCTGCGTTTCATCCTCGGTCCTATCACAACCGATTACCAACAGCAGAATTGAAACAAAAAGCAAGCGTGGTAGAAGAAGATTTTTCATGATCATTTCCCCCGAACAACATAGGTTTGTATTATTAGGCGTCCTTTAGGGGAAAAACTTCGTTATTTCAAAGAACACTGCCTATATATTTTGCGCGAATGATTTGTGGTATTGCCATTTTCTTTTCAACCGTTATCTTTTCCTACTCCGTCCGTAACCTCGGATCCAAGGCATCGCGGACAGCATCACCGAACAGATTCGCAGGCAACACCAATCCGAACATAAAGACAAACGCTGCGGCGAGATTCCACCACACAATCGGATCACGGGCGAGTTCCAAGCGCGCCGTGTTAATCATGTTCCCCCAACTCCCCGTCGTCGGTTCAACACCGATCTGGAGGTAACTGAGCAACGCCTCTGTCAACACCAATCCGCTGAACCCTAAGATAGCAGTGATTAACACGATATGCATCAAATTCGGAATGAGATGTTTGAGGATAATGAGTCCGCGCCGTACACCGAAGGCTTCAGCGGCTTGGATGTACTCCAATTCCCGGAGTTTTAAGGTCTCACCGCGCAGGATACGACACAATCCCGTCCAACTACTGATCCCCATGATGAGACAGAGATTGAATAACCCCTGCCCAAAAAGAAGCATGAAGGCGACAATGAGCAGAATAGACGGAATAGAGTCAAGTGTCGCGTAAATGTATTGAATGACATCATCCACCCATCCGCCGAAGTATCCCGCCATAACACCAAAAAAGATGGCAAACGGCACAGCAATCAGCGTGGTAAATCCACCGATAATGAGTCCTGTACGGACCCCTTTTAAAGCACGATAGAAAACATCGCTACCGACTTTATCAGTGCCTAAAAGATGTATCCTCGGATATTCAAGTGGCGGGTATTCCCGAACCGTCCGCCCATCAGGCATCTGAACAGTACTTTTGGCATACAGGTGGGTCGCTAACGGCGCGGAATAGGTTTTCTCAGTCCGTTCGCGAAGTGGTGTGCAGAGTCGGTCGAGTAGACTCAAGCCTCTCGGTCTATAGACGACAGCACCTGCCTCGTTTCGCGTGAGTGTCTGGTCGGTTTGACGGAACAACGGATCGCGCCAGATAACGCTATCCAACACACCGATAAGGAGATACCCCAAAAGGATGAAGAGGCAGACCATAGCGAGACGGTTCCCGCGTATCTGTCTCACAGCGTTTCGCCAATGTTCCTGCCGCGCAGCGTATCGGATGAGCCACACCGCAGCAACAAGTAATGCAATAACGATAATATTCTGGTACGCATCGGAACGCCAGACCCAACTCAGTCGGTCACCGATTCCGATGCCTTCAGTGTCTACACCAATTAGAAAAATAGGCATGTTATGTCAGTTATAAGTTATAAGTTATAAGTTATAAGTTATAAGTCTGTTTTCTGATGCTGGACATCTTTTCTCCTCGTCGCTACCTACATTGAAGGAACAAGGTAACAAAGATATGTCAGTGAATCAGAACCTCTTAACTTATAACTTATAACCAACAACCTATAACTATTTATTCCTGATAAACGGCTTCACGTGTATGGAACCCATCCTTGATGACGACTTCGTCCAGATTGTCTTTGTCGACTTGGATAGGTGTGAGCAGGACTGACGGCACATCAATTTTACCGTTGTTAACAGTCTGCGTGGCTTCAGCGATCTTTTCATCTTTCGCGAGTGCGACAGCGGCTTGCGCTGCCTTCGTGGCAATAAGATGGATCGGTTTATAGACCGTCATCGTCTGCGTGCCTTTGACGATCCGTTGACACGCAGCGAGTTCAGCATCCTGTCCGGAGACGAGTACTTTCCCAGCCAAATTCTGACCTTCAAGCGCCTGAATAACGCCACCCGCAGTACCATCATTGGAGGCAACAACAGCATCTACCATGTTATTCGTCTGCGTCAACACCTGTTCTGCCTTCTTGAGTGCGTCGCGCGGGTCCCAATTGACCGCCCAATGTTGTCCATCTGCGACCAATCGGATGTCGCCACTGTCGATAGCCGGTTGTAGCGCACGCATCTGTCCTTGCCGGAGGAGTTGCGCGTTATTGTCTGTCGGCGCGCCACCGAGCAAAAAATAGTTTCCATTCGGTTTTTGACGGTATAGATATTCGGCTTGCAAATACCCAACCTTTTCATTATCAAAAGAGATATAAAGATCCGGTTCACTCTCACGAATCAAGCGGTCGTAGGCGATGACTTTGATCCCCTCCGCGTGTGCCGCTTGAACAATTTGAGCGGCCGCAACGCTATCCTTCGGAATAACGACGAGGACATCCACGCCCTGTGTGATCATGTTTTCTGCCTGTTCATTTTGTCGCCGTTCATCGCCATCGGCAGATTGAACGATAACTTCGGCACCCAACTTTTCCGCTTCCGCCGTGAAAATATCCCGATCTTTCTGCCACCGTTCCACGCGCAGCGAATCCATAGACAAACCGATTTTAATCTTCGCAGCCGCAGTTGTATCCGTCTGTTCGCTCTGCTTTGGCGTGCTCGGATCCGCGCATCCGAAGAGCATGGCGACGCACGCTACCAGGGCGGAGAAAAAAGGGATCAATTTCAGATAAACACTGCTTTTAGGGGTACGCTTCGTGTTAAAAATCGGGGTGTAATTCATAGGACCCTCCTTTCAAGCGTTACTCTTGTTCTTCAGGTGTGAGTACTTCCGGTGGAACTTCGCTCACAACATCACCGATTTTCAAGGGTTCCGCTATCTCAACGACGCGGAAAACAGAGACCTTCCCAGTCAGGATCTCGGAAACCGCCAAGGTCCCGATCGGTTTCGGGACGTACGTTAGGATTTCACCGGTATCAATGTCCCGTATCGGTTTGCCTTTCGTAAACACAGCGAACTCTTGGTTGATGGCTATCCCTCTGTCGGAACCGATATTAACGTAGATCTTATCTGGATTTTCATTGTCAACATACTGAACCTTCCCTTTGACGGGTCCATCGGCTGTAGCTGAAGGGTTTGTCTTTTCTTTCTCGGCGGTTGTAGGTTTCGGTTCCCAAGGTGTAATGAAGTTAGGACCAACGTTGTCTCGGAGTGCCAAAACCACTTTTACCAACGACTCATTCGTCACAATGCCGAAGAGTGTTCTATCGTATTCCGCACTCGCAAACTGGATTTCATTGAGTTCAGTCGGTTTAACGATAGGACGTGGATTTCTCCGCTGCTTCTCAGATGTCTGACCGAATGTGAGGTTCGTCCCTTCTTCTGTCACACTCGCTTCAAGCGATGCGAATCGTGTGCCGGCATACGAGTGATCGCGGGTTGTGGCGATTCGAGGCTCGGCGACCGTTTCGCCAGACGCGTTGTAAAATTTCATGTTCAGTTTGATCGTCACACGGTGGAGCGACCCGCGTAGAATGACAGGTGCTGTGTAACTTGTAGTAGCAGTACCTTGTGGTGCTTGTCGTCCACCTTCCCGTAACGTCCGCGAGGCGTTGGTTCGGAGGCGTTCCTGATTGAAATACCGGATATCGCCTATCACAATTACATCCGCATTCAGATGCTTCGCGAGCGTCGCCCGTTGCGACTGATCTAATTTCTTCAAGCTATGTCGCGAGAGCGTCATCATTGCCATCGCGTCTAAGAGTTCATCTGTCGGTACCGGCTCATATACATTCGTTTCGACTAACTTCCGGTTAAGCATTTTGGCGAATCCTGCCTCCAAGTCCCACCGTTTTTTTGTCGTAAAAATTGCGCCGATGAAACCGGGTACACAACCACATCCGGTAGGCGAGTCAAAGCGGCTGCTGTCCTCAAAATAGAGCACCGCAATCCGTTTCTTCGATGTTGCCTCACTAACGGCGACACTGCCGAGAATAAGACCTAAACTGAATCCTACCAATAATATATATAAGAAGAAGCGTTTCACTGAATTTTGCCTCCTTTTTTCACTTACGAACCTTTCACAAGTTATAGTTTAGCAATTGTTTTAACATTTATCAAGAAATTTATTGCTGGTGAAGTTAGGGATCGCGAGCAACAAGAACCCCCAATCAAAACACTCGCTCCTACTATTAGAGAAAACATTTGAAATATAGCGAAATATCTGCTATCATCTTTTTAGTCATCTGAAGCCACCCGCAAATCATAACCTGATATACAATATACAAACGCAAAAAGGAATTCCTATGTTTACAAAAACTATATATTGCAAATTCATACCCTTCGCACTGATAGTATTCGTTGTTTTCTACGGTTGTAGCGACAAACAGTCAACCGAAAAACCGAAAACCGCTGATACACCTTCTCAAGAGCGGGAATGGCTCTCAATTCTTGGCGGTGCAGCAGGGGGCAGTTTCTCGCAATTTGCCGGGGGCATCCGTCAAGTGCTCGCAAAACACGAACCCCATATCAAAATATCTGTTGACGGTTCTGCAGGTTCCGTCGAAAATACACGTCGTGTGAACGAAGACCCAGAATCGCTCGGCGTCGTCTTTGCCTCCGAAAGTTATCTCGGCTACCACGGTGAAGAGATTTTCGCAGAAGAGGGTGCCAAGACCAACATCCGAGTGGTAACGCTCCTCTTTATCGCGTATGACCAGTTCTCAACCTTGGCGAACAGTGATGTTCATCAATTTGAGGACATCGTTGGTAGGAAAATCGCAGCCGGGGCAAGCGGTTCCGGTACCGCACAGACGTTGGAACGGTTGTCAAAACTGGTGGGTATCTGGGGCGAGTTCACACCGATTTACAAAGGCGGCACCGCCGCTGCGGAGGCACTCCAAGATGGACAGGTAGACGGATTCCAGTGGCTTGTGAGTGTTCCGAACAGTGCTGTCATCCAACTGACAGCGATTAAGGCCATCCGTATGCTTGACCTCGACACGCCTGCCAAGAAGTATGGATTCTATGAAAAGTACCCATTTTACCTCTCTGGCACGCTACCGGAAGGCGCGTATGAAGGGAAAGTCGAACCCGTGAATACGATCTTGATGCCGACCATTCTCATCGCACACAAGGATGTGAGCGAGGCATCAATTTATGCGATGCTAAAGCATGTCTACTCAGAGGAAGGACATCAGGCGATGCTCCTGACAAACCGAGCGGCAGCAGATATGACGATAGAAAACGGCGCGAAAGCGTTTGTGATTCCGCTACACCTTGGTGCACACAAATTCTGGAGTGAGCAAGGCGTAAAAATCCCACCACACGCCATGCCAGTCGATTAATAAATATAAAAAAAACAGGAGCGGGCATTCTGCCCCAACCTACGAGGATGGGGTCTCCTGCCCGAAGATTAAATGAAAAATCAGAAGATTCTTATCATTGGTGGCGGAGTGATTGGACTTGGGATCGGGTGGCAGCTCGCGAAAGCGGGGGTTTCCGACGTTACCATTTATGAGAGCGGACAAGCCGGACGCGGGGCATCTTGGGCAGCCGCAGGTATGCTCGGCCCAATCGCTGAAGTACATAGCGACGAACTCGACCTTCTCAAACTCAGCAATCAAAGTTTAGCACGCTACCCAGAATGGGTCAATGAGTTAGAGACAGAAACAGAAATGCCAATCGGTTACCGAGCCGAAGGTACGCTCATTATAGGAATCGAACCTGATGATGCATATCAACTCCGGCATACTTATGACTTACAACAAGATTTAGGGTTGAAAACCGAGTGGTTGAGCGGACAAGAAGCACGTGAAATCGAAGGCGCGCTCTCACCCTACGTGACTGCAGCGATTCGTTGTGAAACTGACCATCAAGTCGATAACCGACTGATGGCACAGGCACTTCAACGGGCATATCAGGGGCGCGGCGGCGTGTTGCTTCAAAACAGCAGTGTTGAAAGAATTGTCATAGAAAATGGAACCGTAAAGGGCATTCAAACACAAGACGGTTTTCATGGCGCAGATGTCTGTATTCTCGCCGCAGGTTGCTGGTCTGGGCAGATCCGCGGGTTACCAGATACGATTATCCCTCCGGTGCGTCCCGTGAAAGGACAGATGTTGGCACTGCGAATGCAGGAGGGCGTTATGCTCAAAAATGTCATCCGTACCGTCAAGGCGAGGTATCCTATACCGGTATATTTAGTGCCGAGAACCGACGGCAGACTTATCGTCGGGGCAACAACCGAGGAACTCGGATTTGACACCGATCTGACCGTTGGCGGGATATATGAACTCCTCCACGGGGCGTGTGAAGCCGTGCCAGGTATCTATAATCTGCCACTCATTGAAACTTGGACAGGTTTACGTCCCGGTAGCACGGACAATGCGCCCATACTCGGTAAAACATCTGTTAAGAATCTAATATACGCAACAGGACACTATCGCAACGGCATCTTACTCACACCCATCACAGCTTACGAGATATCCAAACTGGTTCTGACAGGTGAGACTTCAGAGACAATCGCCCCGTTTCAATTGGACAGGTTTTCAAACGACAATTGACCGCCGAGAACCAATAAAAATTTGACAAACGGTGTCTTTACATAGTATAATATTAGTCGGTTAAGTTCGCAGTGGGTAATACTTTCTAAGCATACCACACGCGAATAATGGACGACAAATAGTTTTTTAATCGACGACACATTCAGCTGCCTATCGGCTAATGTGGTTAAAGGAACACGAAACGATGGTACTTAAAAAGAAAACCTATTTTCCGAAAGCGGAAAAAGAAATTAAATGGTATGTCGTAGACGCGGAGGGACAGATACTCGGGCGTTTAGCTTCCCGCATCGCACACGTGTTGCGCGGAAAAAATGACCCCCGGTTCACACCCCACGCGGATTTAGGTTTTCGTGTTGCTGTTGTTAATGCGGAAAAGGTACACGTCACAGGGAACAAACGTCAGCAGAAAACCTATTTTAGGCACAGCGGTTATCCCGGCGGTGATAAATACCGAACCTACGATGAACAGATGGAACTGAAACCAGAGACGATTCTCATGAACGCTGTTAGAGGGATGCTCCCGAAGAATAACCTCGGCAGACAATTGATGAAAGGACTCAAAGTTTACACGGGACCGTCTCACCCGCACCAAGCACAGGAACCGGAAGTCTTGACGTTTTAATTGAGTTGGGGGACCCTTATCCAAAAACGTTCCTACAACTTTGGAGAGTATGAGCAATATGGCTATTGAACAATTCTGGGGGACCGGTAGACGTAAAACCTCGGTTGCTCGGGTCCGTATTATCCCGAGTGGCGAAGCGGGAATTACTGTCAACAAGAAACCGATCCAAGAATACTTCCAACGTGCCGACCATTGGCAGGCAGCACAGCGCCCCATTGAGCATGTTGAGAGAAGCGGCGAGTTTGCTGTCCATGTCAATGTCAAAGGCGGTGGACATACCGGACAGGCAGGCGCGATTTCACACGGGCTCGCACGCGCACTCGTTAAAGCAGATGAATCTTTGAAGCCTTCCCTAAAAAAGGCCGGATTCTTGACACGCGACCCGAGAATGGTCGAACGAAAAAAATACGGACAAAAAGGCGCACGCGCACGCTTCCAATTCTCGAAGCGTTAGAATCACAGCATTCCTCACACATCTAAAATTAATCCTCATAGATACGGTCGTGATAGCACCCGTCTTGCTGACCTTTTGTGAGATAAACCGTTTTAGTGTCGAATACTCGTGTAAATTATGGTTTGCGCGGCGGTAACCGCGCCTATAGGTCTTTGTAGGTAGAAAGAGGTTTTGTATGTCTAATATTGTCATCTTAGGTGCCCAATGGGGCGATGAGAGTAAAGGGAAACTCACCGATGTCTTTGCCGGGGATGCGGATGTCGTCGCACGCTATCAAGGTGGCGATAACGCAGGACATACCATCGTGCTCGGTGAAAAAACGTTTATCCTCCATCTCATCCCGTCCGGTATCCTTAGACCTGACACCGTGAACGTGATCGGTAACGGAGTTGTCATCAATCTGGAGACGCTTTTTGGTGAAATCGACCGGTTGCAGGCGCAAGGTATCGAAGTCAGCAGTGATAACCTAAAAATCAGCGATCGCGCACACTTGATTCTGCCATACCACAAAACCGTCGAGCAGTGGGAACAGATGGGCAGTTCTACGAAGATCGGTACCACCTCGCGCGGCATCGGACCCACCTACTCCGATAAGATGAACCGACACGCTGGGATTCGCGTCGGCGATCTACTTGAGTTCGACTATTTCCAAAAGAAATTGGATTACAACCTCGAAACCAAAGCGGAAGCACTCCAAATAGGAGGACCCGATCGGCAGCTCCTGCTTGAAACCTATTATGGCTATGCCCAACGACTTACTCCCTACATAACGGACACCGTTGCTTTCATGCACGATGCCCTTGCTGCTAAGAAACGGATCCTTTTTGAAGGCGCGCAAGGAACGATGCTCGACATAGATTTTGGGACGTACCCTTATGTTACCTCCTCTAACTGTACCGCAGGTGCCGTCTGTACGGGCCTCGGTATCGGTCCAAAAGCGATTGAGCAGGTACTCGGTGTCTCCAAAGCCTATGTAACCCGCGTCGGTGGCGGGCCCTTCCCGACAGAGATGGCACCTGACCTCGACGAAAAGATTCGAGAAATCGGTAAAGAGTATGGTGCGACGACGCAACGTCCGAGACGCTGCGGATGGCTCGATCTGGTCGCCCTCCGGTACGCAACTCAAATTAATGGACTCACCGGCATCGTCATGACAAAACTGGATGTGTTCGACACGCTCGCCGATTTACAAGTCTGTGTCGCTTACCGCTATAAAGGAAAAGAGACAACCCGTTTCCCAAGTAGCCTCGGCGTTTTGGAAGAATGTGAACCTGTCTACGAGACGCTCCCGGGGTGGCAGCAACCGCTCACTGAAGCGCGAACCGTGGCAGATATTCCACAACGCACAAAAGACTATATCGCTTATGTTTCGGATTATCTGAACGTGCCTATCCCGATAATCTCCGTCGGACCCGACAGAGAACAGATCGTACAATTAGGAGAGCCACTCTGGTAAAATTGTCCTGCTGATAGACCTGCTTTAAACGTCCTGATTAATGCGCCATCACTCGGAAAAAATTGTCGCTTTAATTTGACATCCCATATAAAGTGTGGTATCATTAAATGTTGTTAGTTTGAGCCGTTAGCTCAGCAGGTAGAGCATCTGACTTTTAATCAGGTGGTCACAGGTTCGATTCCTGTACGGCTCATTGTGGTATTGAAACCACATTTTCTGCCCCCGTCGTCTAGCCTGGCCAAGGACACCGCCCTTTCACGGCGGCGACACGAGTTCAAATCTCGTCGGGGGTATTTTAACGAAAAAAGGCAAGCCTCGATCTACTCGCGACTTGCCTTTTTGTTATTATTATAAATATAGGACTTACGCATTCCACATTAAAGTCCCCCTGATAAGGGGGATTTAGGGGGTTTAAAGGGCAGAAATTACCACTTTTGGTGTCTAACCGTCCGATATTTCCGCAATTTGCGTAAGTCCTGAAATATACGGACATTTGCAGGCACGGTTTGGAACCCCGCCAATCTTTGGAGGTCCGAAAAATCCGAAACAGAGATTATCGGGCTGTTTTCAATTCGCCCCACGTGACAGCCAATTTGCCTGCCGCCTCGACATCCAAACTTACATCCATCACATCTTGAACCTCGTTTTCGTCTAAGGCACGGGCCCAGAATGAGATTTCATCGATGATGCCTTCTGCTCCGTTGGTGAGAGCGATGTACTGGACAGTTTCCCATCCGAATCTCGGTTTTTCGTGGAGTGCAGGGAATCCACCGGTAATGCTCCGGCTTGTCGCTTGCTCTTTACCGTCAATGTAGACAAACGGGGCATCACCCGTGAAATCCCATGTGACAGCGCAGTGGAACCATGTGTCCTTTTTGATGATACCTGTCGGGTCGAATTCAACGTCTTGCCAATCGCCGTCGTCGGCTGCTTCAAAATAAAATCCGAATTCCGCGGGTGTAATATCTGGGTGTGCCGACCCTTTGCCTAAAAAGAAATAGATCGCGCCGAGACTGGCATCGAAAAGCCGATAGTCGTCGCCATCTTTGCCATCCCAATCCGGCTTGAACCAGAACAGCACACTGCCTGCTTCCGTAATAACATTTGGAACTTCGAGATAGGTTTCCTTACCTCTAAGGACAATGCCGGCATTGTATTTGCCTTGACCAGCGACCCACTTCGCTGTGCCTCCGAATGTTCCGTCGTTTCCGTTTCCTGTGCCATCAGGTACTGAATTTCCACTGCCCTCACCAATCCATAAGAGTAAGTCCGCGTCATCCGGAAGATTAGCGAATGCAGACATGCCAACAAATATACTCAGTATTAAAATGAAATAAGCGTATCTCACAAATTGTTACCTCCATATAGAGAATAGTTTCAATCCAACTTACGCAACCCTTTTGCAGGGTTTTGCTTGGGCGTTTCTTCACGGTTTGTAACCTCGTCTGCGTTGTTTAGTATGCAGAGACTTTCAAAAAATGCGTAAGTTCTATTCGACCTGAAATCGGTGTGAGTTTGCAGGGAAGTATAGCAGAATTCGCAAAATTAGTCAACAAACTTTTTCTATTTGGTTAAACGCGGTGGTGCTTCAGCAACTCCAAATTCGGTGCGAAACCGATGCCGGGACGAGACGGCACCGTTACATATCCATCAGAATCCAAAATCATCGGTGGTAGGAACATTTCACCGCGCGGGGGATCGACAGCCGGTGGATAGTATTCCAACATCAGACCGTTATCTCGACTTGCAGCGACATGGATTTGGAGTTCTTGCGCGCCGTGTGGGGCAATCAACTTTTCCGCAGACAACGCTTCTTCGACGACCTGCATCGCCGGGTCATATCCAGGAAGGATGGCGACATCCAGATTGAAAACATCCGCGCCGCCGTAATCAATCAGTGTTTGGAAATAGTGTAACCCGTAGCCGTTTTCACCGGTAGCGATTCGGATCCCGTAATCCTTCGCCATCTCGCGTAGTGCCTTATGTCCTCTGTAATCGTGGCTATGAATCGGTTCTTCAAACCAGAAGATGTCGTTTGCCTGAAGTGCAGGGAGATACGCACCTGCCATTTCAATCGACAACGCACAATTCGCATCCACCATAACGGTAACCTCAGCACCGACCGTCTCACGAACCGCCTCGATCCGTTTGATGTCCGTTTCAAGTCCTGCGTTTGGATCCCCGATCTTCATCTTGACCGCGGTGGCGTTGAATTCGTCTATGTTGCGTGTCATCTCTTCGCGCAGTTCGTCAAACCCTTTCCCTCTACCGTAGTAGCCACCGGCGATATAAGTGCGTATGCGTTGCTGCGTACCATTAAGTAAGGCATGAACCGATTTCCCTTCTAACTTCCCCCGAATATCCCAGCAAGCTTGATTGATCGCCGCGATAACCTGAGTGTGATACCCGCCCGGTCCGTAGATTTTGTAGTTCTCGGCTAACTGTGAGACATAAGCTGTATCTGTCACGTCGTGCCCAATCAAAGCGGGACGGAACAGGTCTACGAACCTTGGGAATATCGAGAGCGGACGGGTCGCAGCGGTACCGCCATTGAACCCGTATCCGACGACCGCTTCTGTGCCGCTTTTGGCAGTCACTTTTACCAGATGGAGTCTGCCTTTATCGTAAACGTGCATGCCGTTCCAGATAGGCGGCTTGTCCCATTCGTAGAGTTCACTTTCAACAGTGATGATTTTGAAAGGATGAGTGGACATCATTCTCATTTTTCCTTTATTTTCTGTGGCAGTTTGCTGGAAAAATTGTCAAGTGTAATACCGCGTCAAAGAATTCATATACCGGTGTCTTTCCCCTCAGTGTTCCGCTTTCATTTCAGATGATGCCGATACCTTTGCTACCTTCTCGTAGAGTACGTCTCAATATCCAATCGTGGAGGTATTTCAAGAAAATCCTGCTCGCTGAATACCAATTGAAAGATGCCTTTTCGCCTCGGTCCGTCAGACACCACCATCCTGCCCGCAGAATTGAATGCGCCTTCAAGGGTTTCTAACACTTTTCGCTTGTACTCGGTATCAAGGTTACCAGCAAGGTGTTCCCCTTTTGTATCAAAAATCATGACGTGTGTCACGCCTCCAATTTCGTTCGCCATTGCAACGAAATCAGGATAGATACGTCCGCGTTTCCAACCCTGCAAATAATACTCACCGCGTTGACGCGCCGCGACCCGGTGCCACCATTGTAGCGCCAACTCTTCGTCAAGATAATACGCAAATTTCTTTTCCAATTCGGAATCAAATTGCTGCTCAAATACGGGTTCAAACAGCGTTAGCTGCAAAGGCTGATAATCCCTCCTTAATAGCGGTCTATCATCAGAACGGACTTGTATTTCATAACTGTCTACCATTTGGTAATTGGGCTGTTGTGTCTCTAAGTCGAAACGAATTTCGCCCTGATCCAGTTTTCTGCGAAAGACCTGCTCCGCCTGTTTCTCCACTTCGCTTTTTACATGTTCGCGTAGGATATGTGCAAGGTAAGAACGCCGATCATAGATAGCCTCTTCGGTTTCACCATCTGCTCTAAGGTGTTCGTGCATCTGCTGAGCAATCCGAGCCGCTTGCCAAAGATTAGGCATAATATCAGAGAGTCGGCGCGCAAAATCGGCGATACTTATCTGCCTCTCAATGTGCAGTTCTTGTGCCGTATGGGAAATAGGTGTCGTTTCATCAACGTCAACCGCTTCGGATTCCCGTCGGACGCTCTGCGGTGCAGACGCGCTCGGGTGGGGTGCTTCAATTGCTGCCCAGTCTACCTGTGGTAGAATATGTGCTTGATAATTGAGTTGAACCCATTCATCTCCATCTCTATGGCGTACTATCGGCAGATAGATGTGTTGGTTCTGGAACTGCTCGCGACGTGTTATCGTCTGTCTCTCGACCTCTTGTACTTCACTTGATTGTTGTGAATCCGATGCACCCATCACTTCATCGCTTAAGCCTGTTAACCCTTCCGATTCCAATCCATTCTTAACTTGTGTGACAACGGTTCCGACCTCGACGTTATTGCAATAGACGTAACACTGATCAAGCACTTCGCTACCAGTACGTTGCGCGTGTGGTTGCCGCATGACGCGCCCTACGAGTTGCGTAATTGCCCTTTGTGCTTGCGTATTGTCGAGCATCACTAATAGATAAGCAAACGGACAGTCCCACCCTTCCATCAGTGCGGATTTTGTGATGATCCAACGCACCTGTGAGAATTCAGAGAGTAAATCCTCTCGTCCAAGCTCATCGTTTTCAGCGGATTTGACGCGAACTGCATCAGAAGGAATCCCCAAGTTTTGTGTCAGATATTCTCGTACATCCTCGGCGTGAATTCGCACGCCATCTCGCTGATCTCTGCCGGTTCGCTCAACCCGCACGACGGCAATAGGGCGGATATACCGTCCTGTGCTGTTTTCAAATGACCTCGCTTCGTTATCAAGCCGCTCAAGTTCATCTGCTGCTTGCCCGAGTGTTAATTGCCACTCGGCATTTGGAAACGATGTTACCTGCACCGGTAACTTAATCATCTCTTCTCTTTTTAGATCAAGTCCCCCAATATCGACAAGGAGATTGCTAATCCCGCGGTTGGGTGTTGCGGAGAGTTCAATTACCATCCTTGGGTCAAGACGGTTAATAGATTTAGCGAATTCCTCGTTTGCTGTCTGATTTCTTGCACCGTAAGCCTTATGTGCTTCGTCGAGAACAACAATAGGACGCAGCAACTTGAATACGTTAAACAGGCTCTGTTTGATGAGTCCGCGTTCGGTGTGACATTCGAGATCCGGGTATTCGTTTAGCATTTCGGTATTGCCGAAGATATTATCAATGTCTGGGAAAAAACTCGGATAACGTCCACTATCCTTGAACATACGGAGAAACTCTCTGCCTTTTTGCCGGTTCGTTGCTGGAAGCATCAATAGCATAACGCAGAGATAGTTGGCGATGTCGTCTCTGTTGAAGGTGTCCTCTTTTTCTAACATTTTAACGCGACCCGCACCCGCTCGGTTCAACATCTTACGATACGGATGTCGTTTATCCCACAAGGCGGCTTTCGTTTGTGCGTAGATCGCCTTGCTCGGCACAACCCACAAGACCAAACCGCGCTGCCAAGGGAGGCGTTCCAACGCAGCGGCAGCGAGCAAGGTTTTACCGCCACCTGTCGGTACTTTGAAACAGATATGCGGGATAGGACGGTTCGCCTCGTCAGTCCGGTCAACGTATTCGCCTGCGGTCGCCGCAACGCCACCAGTTTCCTTCAATTTTTGCCACGCGATTTTAGGATAATTGCGAATTTCATCGGGAATCGGCATATCAACCGGTGTCTGTCTAAAAGCCTCAATCATGGTTTCAGAGGCACGTTGTGCTTCCTCAAGTGCTTCTAACCAACGCGCCAAAGCGTCAAGTGCACCGCGTTGATATTCCTTTAATTCCAGCATATCTTTACTTTCTATTGTTACGGCACGGCGGAGCGCGCCTACTACCTTTCGTGCAGGGCATCAGGGAGTTGGGAAAATATGATGCCCATATTTGTGAGCTCACGTTGCCCGATGTAATTACCGGCTGCGTAGACGATCGCCTTCCTACCACTCTCAAGGCTGGCATCGCGGATGCGTTCCGCGCGTTCCAAATTGAGGATAGCGGCGTTGCTGCGCAAATATTCAAGGTCAGGTTTGTAGAGGAGATAGTAATCGTTTTTGTCGTCGCTGTGGAAAAGTCCTTCATCATTCTGTGCTTCCAACGTATCAGCACCAACAGAAGCACCAGAAGTAGTATACAACAAGTTGGCAGCAAGTGCTGAATACGATGGCAACGCTTCTCCAGTGAGCATCGTCTCCACCTCAATTGGATCGCCCAAGGTGCAGTAGGTAAAGGAACCTCCTAAGCCTTCGCGTAGGGCATCGTCACGAGCATCAGGAACACCGTTGATAACACGACGGACACGCTCGGCAGTGATGGTGTCAGCATAATCTTCACATTCAATGAGGATAAACTTCCGATTCCCGCCATCTTCTCTGTTAAGGTCAAGAACGGCATGAGCGGTGGTAGCAGATCCGGCGAAAGAGTCAAGGATGATACAATCAGAGTCAGTACCAATTTGTAAAATGCGTTTTAGTAGCGTATGAGGCTTAGGATTTGAGAAAGCAACACCGATTTTATTGAGTCCCTGCGTTGCGCTTTGGGTATGTCCAACATCTTCATGTAACCATACAGTTAGCGGTGTGATGCCTTGTTTTACCTCTGATAAAAATCGTTTTACACGCGGCACATTATTGCCATCTTCACCAAACCATATTCTATTGTCATTGACTAATTCATCAAACTTCTCTTTACTGCACCTCCAACATCTACTTTGCGGAGGATTTACGATTCTTCCTGATGGAGTAATGATCGGGTAATCATACTCTTCTTGATAAGTTTTAACATCTAATCCGCTTGAACTCCAACGCCCTCGTGGATCGTTATCCGGATTAGAATATCGTTCGTTATGTTTTTCAGTTCGCGGTAAAAGAACCGGTCTCCATATTTCCTTATCCTTTGCGTAACATAACACAAAATCGTGGTTGTCGGAAAAATACTTAGCATCATTTTGAGGACTAAATTTTTTCTGCCAAATAATATTAGTTACAAAATTCTCCGCTCCAAAAACCTCATCCATCAGCATTCGTAGGTGATGTTGCTCATTATCATCAATAGAAATGAAAATTACACCGTCGTCGGTAAGCAGTTCTTTTAGCAACTGCAACCTCGGCCACATCATACAGAGCCATTTATCGTGTCTCTCCAAATCTTCGTTGTCAACAGGTGCATTCTCTGTAAACCATTGCTGCATCAGTGGACTGTTTACATTGTCGTTATAGACCCAGTTTTCGTTGCCGGTATTATACGGTGGGTCAATATAGATGCACTTGATACGGTTTGCGTAGCGCGGGAGTAACGCTTTGAGGGCATGCAAGTTGTCGCCGTGGATGATGAGGTTATCGTCGGTATTGGTCGGGTTGCAGGAGCGGGTTTCGTCGAGTTCAAGCGGGCGGTAGGGAACGGTGAGATGGTGGGCATAGATGTGTTGTTTCCCTTTGAATTCGAGTATGGGCATAGGGCGACTCCTTTCGGTTTATCTGTGCTGTGCAGGTTTGTTTATTCTTCTTTTTCTTCATTCAAATCAAACTTTACAAGTATTTTCCTCTCCCCGATTTACAGACGAGGAATTCCTAATTCCTTACAGATTTCCTTGGCAAGGTCATTAGAGATTTCGGTGTGTCTCGGCACCGCAGCACGGGTACCCTGTTCAGAATTGCCTCACCACGAGTGTTTCCTGCCTTCTCGAACGAGGTTACATCCATTTTTTTAGATGCCTGATCATTGGTCTCGGAATAGACTGGATTTAGTCTGGGAATAGACTAAATCCAGTCCTTGTATTACAATCGCTGCTTGATTCTTCCCCAAGTGGTCGCGAGTTTGTCTGAGGCGGAAACTGCTTGAGGTTTGCCAGCCGTTTCGCCTTCACCGCTTCCCATTTCAATGTCGTCAATATAAGCGGTCAAAGCAGTTGGGTGGTCCCAACCGAAGAAAATCCAACTGAGACTCGGGTTCACACCGCCTTTGCCACCCTCGCCTCTAAAACCAAAATCATCAACAACTTGCTCGCCATCAACGTAAAAGTCATAAGTTTTCTTTTTAAAGTCAAGCACGATGCGGAAATGGTGCCATTCACCGAATTCCGCCTGCGTTACTTGTTTTCCTACATTGCCGTCGAGCGCGTGGATCGTGGCATCCGGCTGAATATTAAATACGGCAGCCCCGCCCCACTTGATGGCATCTCCACCGATATAGAACAGCATTGTGCCTGCGCCCTCTTCCCGCCGCGTGAATAATGAGGTATACTGAATTCCGTCATGCGTACCCTCAAAACTTCTGGTGACCATCGTTTTTTCTGTGATCAGAATACTTTTGCCTGTGTCACCACGCTTCACTTCGCTTCCAATTTGGCAAGTTTGTTGGTTCATTGCCGTTTTCCATTCATCTTGCCCAGCGATGTCACCATCTTTGAAGTTATCAAAATTCTCACTGTACCACACATTGCCAAACGCATTGAGCCCGAAAAACAAGAGTCCTAAACTGAATGCCAAACTTCGCTTTAACATCATAAGCCTCCTGAAAATTTTGTTACTATTGTTACTATATGGTATCAGGGGTCAGGTTGTCACTTTTGTCAAGCAGATGCGCCTATTATACCAGCATTTCTGACCAAAGTCAAGCGTTTTTAGAATGTTTTAGTTTTCAGCATCAACTGTTAGGAAGATCGCGAGTGTGAAGGAAAACCCAAGCAAAACCTATCCGGTTTGGAAGTCATATCTACAGAAGTTATCAATTAAGTGTCTCAATCCATTCACTAATAACCCGCGCCATCTCAACGAAAACGTCTTCTTCCGTTTTACGGCGTTTGAGTACTTTGAACCCGTGATCCGCCGTGTCCAACAGATGTAAAGTCACCTTATCACCCAAATTTTCGCAGACGGGTTCCAATAGGTCAAGCACCGCTAACTTATCGCGGGTACCGGAGAGGAACAGCATCGGAATTGTGACATCAGCGAGGTGTTCGGCGCGTTCTGTGCCTTCTCTGCCGGAAGGATGCAGCGGAAACGCGAAAAATACGAGACCTTTGACGCGTTCAATCGGCTCCCTCGCTGCGGACATTGAGGACATGCGTCCGCTATAGGAGTGTCCACCGACGAGGATGGATAAATCGCTTGCAGCCTCGTGCGCAGCAGCCGCAGCAGATCGGACAGTCTGCAATGCCACCGCCTCCGATTCCCTACCACCGCCACCGCGTTCCATATAGGGGAACTGGTAACGGAACGTCGCGATGCCGATATCCGCTAACCGTTCAGCGATCGTCTGGAGTGTGGAATGTCGCATATTGGTACCTGCACCGTGTCCGAGTACAAGTATCCATTCCGCGCCATCAGGACGCATCAGGATTGAGGAAACTTCGCCTTTTTCGGGTGTCGCGATAAACTTTGATTCAATTGTCTCGTAACTCATTTTTGATACCTCTGTGATTTTTTAAAAATCGCGAGCGCAGCTCGCTCCTACAAGGAGAATGTATTCTGTCATTACACCAAGCACTGTTGCACAACATCTCGATAGGTTTCTAACTTAGCAGTTTCTAACCCGCTTATCTTCGCCAGATCGTCCCATCGCCTTAGCGTGAGTGCGTCTTGGAAGTGTGGGATCTGTTCAAACGCCTCCCGTTCAGCGTCTGACATGACACCCCCTTGGACGATGAGGCTCCTTTTTGAAGCATCGGATAACCCGTCATGGTAAGAGGCATCCGTCGCACACAGATACCGCTTCGCCGGCACATGCAACCGAATCGGTGTGGTAACCGCCTCTGGAAAAAACGGGGCCAAATACTCAGCACCGATCTCTTCGTGGTTCAGGTCTATATCAAGAAATGCTTTATCAACATTGTGTTTATCTAAGATAATATGTCCGAGATCGTGCAGTAAAGCACTCGTAACGAGGGTCGGACTTGCATTGTTTTGTTGCGCGAGCGCAGCACACTGGAGGGCATGCTCCAACTGCGTCACCACTTCATCGTAAAAAGACTGCCCACGTTTCTCCATATAGTCAAACAACGCGTCAACCTTCTGTTCCGGTGTCGCGCTGCGCATCTCCTCTGCGAGGCTTCGATCAACGTATTTTTGCATGATTTACAGTTTTCCCTTGAAAATGTGCGATTTTGCTAATTTGTGTGGCTCGGTCAGAACCGTCTTTCGCATATTTCGACGCTTCCTCGTGCATAATTGAGTTGTGCGTTAGTATAGCACACCGGGCGTATTCTGCCAAATTTGAGATCAGACAGGCGGCTACGAACCGACCATCTCTATTAATCTTGGAGATTAACACCTTTCACACCAAACTGAAGTGCGTCCGTTGGATCCGCAACCTCCATCCGGTAGTCCCATCCACCTGTATAGTCTCCAGTCTGGATCACGATCGTATTCCAACCTGTTTTCAAGGGCAATTCAAAGTGTGCCCATCCACGATATAGATGTATACCGCGTGCAGACGCTGCAGGGATCTCAACACCATTAAGGAAAAGTCTTCCGAGGTTAGACCCCCACCCAATCTGTGCAAACACGTACCGTTTATCGGGACTTTTGACATGCGTCATGCCGTAACCGAATGCCCAATTCGGATTACCGAAGACTTCATCTAAGTTAATCCGTTCCGTTTCAGAAATGTGTTCCTGCCAGACGATTTCTCCGGTTTGCCCCTCGTAGGTTGCATTTTCACGGAATTCCGGTAGAAGTGCGGCCCGGAAATTCAGCGGAGCATCCTTCGGATCGGCAGGTGCTTCCGTCACACCGAGGTCAAAGGGACCCAGAAGCATCCAATTTTTAAGCACACGCATATCGGCTCTGTCAACAGGATGAAGCAGGTTGCTACCGCTTCGCAGCTGCTCGCCGCCATATAGGACCGCGTAATCATAGATAGGGAGTGGTGTTAAAGCATCAGACGGAACGCGAAGGGCAACTGTCCCTTCTGTCGATTGCCCAGGTTTGACTTCAAAGGTTAACTGGTGCGGTGAAATCTGCCAATGCTCGTTGTGGTGAAAAGCGATCTCAACGATAACCTGTTTCTCAAGGGCGTTGTCAATCGCTATTTCAAGGTTACCGCTGTTCACATCTTCAGTTCTATCTATGTTAAAGTGAGGTGTAAAGGTGAGTAAATTCCCCAATCTTTCTTTGAAAACCGCCGTTGAGATGTCCGCAGGATAGATGCTCCCCGGTTTGATAATCGCGACGTTAACCTCGTCGCCATCCACCGTCACGATACTGTAATGGTCGAAGGCACCCACTTCCGGCACGTCTCGCGGTGTTAACCCACCGCCGGTCGCGCTGAGGACAAAGTAGCGGCGATCATTCCGGGTATGCAGCGTCAAGTTATGGTAGTGCCCAGCAAAAACAGTGTACGCCCGATCACCAAGTGCCTCTTCAATCTGTTCCCAACCTGAACTTTCGTACAGCCATATAGGTCTGTGCATCATAACAAACGTATGCCGGACAACCGTATGTCGTGCCAATTCGTCTTTGACGTACTGAATCTGCGACGCGCCGAACCACCCTTCTTTTTCCCAATCCCATTCTTCGTGCGTCGGGCCATGCCACTCCTCGGTATTCAGTGTTATAAATAGACAATCTTTGTAGACGAACGCCGAATAGGTGCGACCGAGGTGTTTTTTCCAATAGTCGTACATCACTGGGTTGGTAATGTCGTGGTTGCCGGGGAGTGGAAGAAACGGCACAATTAAATCGGATTCATGTTGCCAGAATTCTTTCCATTCTGCTGCGAGTTGTTCGAGGTCTGTTGTATTGCCTTGTATTAAATCGCCAACCATAATCGCAAAGTCAGGTTTTAGTGTATTGATTTCATCTATTGAGCGGTCAAACACGTGCCATTTGTCCAAGCCACCACCGGTTTTATCGCCGATGATAGCGAAACTGAACTTATCAGGGTCTTCCGAGAACGGACGTTCAACGATCGGCATCCGTTCCGGGAATTCCGGACTTTGTGCCGGTGCTGGAATCGTAACAGCAACACACAGGACGAACGCTGCCGCAATCTTAGTGAAATTCGCAATTTTCTGTTTATGTATACGAAACATCTATGTGTGCGTCTCCTCTGGATCGGAAATATAAACGATTGTAGACAGCCATACGTACATTGCTTGTTTTATGATAGACACTTTTTCTATTGTCCGAGCCTCCGTTTTACTGCGCGGAAATCGGATGTGTCACGCCGAAGTCCTGATTTCGGCGGCAAGCTCTCAATGTGAGACCGGACGTTTGTGATCCGTTCGTTATGCACCGGATGGGTAGAGATCAATTTCTCTAAGGTAGACGGTTCTCTTTTCTGTAGGTTTCGTAAAGCTTCAAAGAACCCAATAGCACCTTCCGGCGAGATACCGGCATCATAGATATTCTGCACACCATAAAAATCCGACTCCCGCTCGTTATCGCGACTGTACCGAAAGAGCAATCCTGCTGCAATAATCTCTGTGATTAACTTTTCCGCCTCACCGGAGTCCTCGTTTAAAACTATCCGTTTCACAATCTCAATTCCGTAGACTTTGGTAAGCCGTTTCATAGAGTGCCGACCAACAATATGCCCAATTTCGTGTCCCAACACAAACGCCAATTCCGATTCCGTTTTTGCCATTCGGATGAGATCAAGATGAATATAAATGAAGCCACCCGGCACGGCATAGGCGTTGACCCCTTTCTTATCGACAACTTTGAATGTGTAAGCGATATTGCTCCGCTTGCTACGGCGCACAAGTGACTGACCGAGCGCATTGATGTAATTGGTCACAATGGGATCCGTGTAGAGTTTCACCTCTTTTTCGTGTTGTGCGACGTACGCTTTACCGAATTGCAGCTCCTCAGCGTCGGTAAAGATATTGACATCACTTAACGCCTTGACAAGTGGGCTGCTGCACCCGGTATGAAAAGTCAGCATGAGCGCGAGTACCGCTGCAGCGATACACGATGATGTCAATTTTGAGGACCGGTTATAAATGGGTTTCATATCCTTTTATTCGGATTCTTCTGGTATCGGTAAAACGTCTTGATAGACCGGTTCCATCTTTTCTGAGTATGTATCCCCCCGAACCCACATCACAGGACGGATATTTTTCACATACTTTTTAGGTATCCGTTCGGCATCTGCGCTGATATAATGTGCCACATTACACCGCCGAAAGCGTCCACTGTGGTTATCCGTGCTTTTATGGAGAAGTTGGTTGTTGAACCAAACGACGGCTCCGGGTGGCACTTCAACAGCAACGCCATCTTCGTCCTTGGCATCGCGTGCGATCTTAAACTCGGCTTGTTGGGAGCCTTCAAGGTCCTCATGCTTAAGAATGCCATATTTGTGGCTACCGGGGATAACATACAAACAACCGTTCTCTTTGTCGGCAGCATCAATAGCTGTCCACGTGCCGACAGTCATTTCAGTTTTGTACTGATGGTTGAAATACCATTTATCTTGATGCCACGGGAACCCTAAGCCAATCCGCGGTGATTTCCAGATATACAGATTGTTGAGACCAGGACGTTTGGACCAATTAAGTCAACGATCGGATCCGTTAGGCGCGCATCACGGACCCGGGCAAGGAATTCAGGGATGTAACAACTCACATGATGGATCTTGTGCATCGCACGGATACCTGATGCCTCAACTTTGCCGTCTCTCACCAATGCGTTTTGATTGATATTCGTTTTCGGGAACAGTCGTTTTCCCACAGCAATATCGTCAGCGATGTGTCGCAAGCTGTCATTTTCTGCTTCCGTGAAAACGCCACAACGGACAAAATATCCGTTTTCTTCCCAAGAAGTTCGTTCTTCAGGTGTTATCGCAAATTTCCGTTCTGATTGTGCTGTATTTGTGTCCATTAATCCTCCTGTTCTTCTGGGATCGGCAAAGCGTCACGATAGACAGGCTCCATCTTTTCTGAGTATGTATCCCCCCGAACCCACATGACCGGTTTGATATGATTTATGTTCTTATACGGCAGACGTTCTGAAGCCGCACTGATATAATGAGCGACACTACATCTGCGAAAGCGTCCACTGTGGTTATCCGTGCTTTTATGGAGGAGTCGGTTGTCGAAAAAAATTACACTTCCAGGTGGCACTTCAACAGCGACCCCGTCTTCATCCTTCGCGCCGCGCGCGCTCTTAAACTCGTTCTGTTGCGATCCCTCAAGTTCCTCATGCTCAAGAACACCCTCCTTGTGGCTACCCGGGATAACGTAGAGACATCCATTATCTACATCTGATGCGTCAATGGCACTCCACGTGCCAACCGTCTTATCCGTCTTATACTGCCTGTTGAAATACCATCTATCTTGATGCCACGGGAAACCGAGACCGATCTTTGGCGGTTTCCAGATATACAGATTGTTAAGACCCAGTATGTTTGGACCAATTAAGTCAACAACCGGATCGGTGAGACGCGGATCGCGGGTACGTTCAAGGAATTCAGGGGCATAATTATTTATATGATGAATACAGTGCATCGCGTGGGTACCCGATGCTTCAGTTTTTCCGTCTCTGACTAACGCATTTTGGTGTATATTTTTCGCACGGAAGCGTCGTTTGCCGGTGGCGATGTCATCCGCGATTTGTGCTAAAAAATTGTTCTCCGCTTTCGTGAAAACGTCGTAACGGATAAAGTAACCGTTCACTTCCCAAGAGATCCGTTCTTCTGCGGTCAGTCTAAATTTCCGTTCTTCCGGAGTTGTGTTTGTATCCATTAGGTCTCCTATCAATAATTGGTCATTCCTGTGGGAGCGTGTGCTTTTCTCGCCACCCTGGGTACTCATCTGTGAGGAGCCTGGCGGCCCAGCCACCGTAGTAGGCGTATCCGGTGCGGCGTTCCTGCCCGATCTCGGAAAACGCGTAACGGACGACCGAGTCGCGGTCGAGAAAGATTGGACGGTTGCTACCGAGTTCGTAGAAACGCGCCCAGAGCGGTCCCGCGTCAGGGGCCGCTACGATCCGCTTATCCTCCTGCCCCTCTCGGTTGGTGAATTCGTCAAGACGCATGCCCTGGATAGTGACGCTCCTGAACCACTCGACGGCTCCTTCAACAGCAGCGATGATCTCCGGCGTGGGTTCTTCAAGTGACATCAGGAATCGCACGACACCGACGCTTTCAGCACCTGAGAGCGACGGCGGCTCATAAGAACGTGCCCACGCAGGCGCAAGCGTTTTCTCGTCATGCTGCGCGCACCAGGCTGTGAGTTTGCCATTCTGCTTGATTTGCGTACGCAGGATGCAATCGATACCCTTGGTTACAGCAACTTCAGCCTTCGTGCGGTCCTCCGTTTTCAGGAACCGATAATCGGCAGATTCGGAGACATCTCGGAGAAGTCCGAGAATGCGACTCATAACATTGTCATTGAACGTGATGTGACGATGATAACCTTTACTTGGTGGATAATACTGGGGCCACCCGCCATTCGGGTATTGCGCTTCAAGGATATGAGAAAGACCTTTGAGAAATGCTTGTTCGTAGCGTGATTCGTTTGTCGCTCGAAACGCACGGGCAAGAAACCGGAGTTCGTCAATGGTCGCACTATTGTCGAACGTTGCATGCAAATCCTCACTTTTACCATCAAATGGCTCAGATGCCGTGTCTCTAACCTTGGGCCAACCGCCAATCGGTGTCTGCCAAGTGAGAACATTGTCAGCAATACGGCGACCTTCCTCGCTCTGGAACCATTCAACCGATTGCTTCGCATATCGGGACGGAACGTTTGCATCGGAAGATGACAGAAGCAAAAGAAGCAAGACATAGAGGGTCGTAAGCCGTAGTTTCATGATAGAATCCTTTCGTTAGGAGTCAATCGGACTATAAAATTGGTATAACGTCATGTTGAACTTCATCTCCCATGCCGGGGTAGGTTTCCCCCCGAATCCACATCGGAGGGCGTTTTTTATTCACTGCCTCAGGACGCGTCCATTCTGCTTGCGCACTGATATAATGTGCAATGTTAGCACGTCGGAACCGTTCGCTGTGGTTATCGGTGCTTTTATGCAGGACTTGGCTGTTGAACCAGATGACCGCGCCCGCCGGGACTTCTACCGCAACACCATCTTCATCGCGAGCACCTTCTGCCTGTTTAAACTCTCCTTGTTGTGAACCCTCAAGTTCCTTATGTTCACGCACGCCATGCTTATGGCTGCCGGGGATAACGTGTAGACACCCATTTCCCTCGTCTGCTGCATCGATAGCCGTCCATGTTGCGACTGTCGTTCCTGTTTTATATTGATGGTTGAAATACCATTTATCCTGATGCCACGGGAAACCGAGACCGATTTTCGGCGGTTTCCAAATATAGAGGTTGTTGAGACCGAGGAGATCGGGACCGAGGATGTCAACAGCGGGGTCGGTGAGACGCGGATCGCGCGTACGTGCAAGGAATTCTGGGCAATTACAACTCACATATTGGATATTGTGCATCGCGTGGATACCTTGCGCGTCAATTTTACCGTCTCTGACTAAAGCGTTTTGGAAGATATGATAATCTGGGAAGGAACGTTTGCCGATGGCGATGTCATCAGCGATTTGTGCTAAGATATCGTTTTCTTCTTTTCTAAAAACGTCGTAACGGACAAAGTATCCGTTCTCTTCCCAAGAGTCACGTTCTTCAGGTGTCAGGCTAAATTTCCGTTCTTCAGATGTTGTATTTGTGTTCATGTATTTTCCTATTGACTAATTTTATACGGCACGATCCAGTCATTGACCGTGCTTTATTTTCTCGGATTCTGAGATGGGTAAAGGGTCATGGTAGACCCCCTCAGACAGCGTTTCGTATATTTTACCCCGGACCCACATAAGCGGACGCAAATAATTCTTATGCGGAACCCGTTCTGCCTTCGCACTGATATAATGCGCGATGTTACTACGACGAAAGCCTTCCGTGCTATTATCCGTACTTTTATGGAGGATCCGGTTGTCGAAGAAGATGACACTTCCGGGTGGGATTTCAACAGCGACACCGTCTTCGTCCTTCGCACCCACAGCCTGTTTAAACTCCTGTTGTTGTGAACCTTCAAGTTCAACATGCTCAAGAATGCCGATTTTATGACTACCCGGAATAACGTAGAGACACCCGTTATCTACAGTTGCGACATCAATCGCCGTCCACGTGCCGACTGTCGTTTCGGTTATAAACTGAGGTCGAGTATACCACCTATCTTGATGCCACGGGAAACCGAGACCGATTTTCGGCGGTTTCCAAATATAGAGGCTATTGAGACCAAGAAGATCGGGACCGAGGATGTCAACGATGGGGTCAGTGAGACGCGGATCACGTGAACGTTCAAGGAATTCAGGCGAATAACAACTCATCTGGTGGATACTGTGCATCGCATAGATACCAGACGCTTCAACTTTGCCGTCTCTCACTAACGCGTTTTGGAAGATACGATGGTCTGGAAAGGGAATCCTCCCGAGCGCGATGGCATCAGCGACTCGACTTAAAAGGGCGTTCTCTTCTTCGGTAAAAATGCCGTGACGGACAAAGTATCCGTTCACTTCCCAAGAGATTCGTTCCTCAGGTGTCAGTCTAAACTTCCGTTCCTCGGATGTCGTCTTTGTGTTCACGTATGCTCCTACTGATAAAATGGTATTGTTTCAATATTGCTTAGAACCTGAAATTCCTTTTCAAGGATGTACTTAGGGGAGAGTACCTGCTTTCTTTTCCAAAAGTTGGTTAGGTGCCGCATAACCTATTGGCACATAAGACAAATTCGGCAGATCTGTGTTCTGCTTGGCGTGTTCAATAGTCATGGAAACCAAATTGCCCGAAATATCTATGTCAATATAAATATTCTCGCTAATTTCCTTTGTTTCAACAACATCATGTGTTGAAAACTCAATTAACGCAGTATCAGTGTCATGAAAATATGTTACTTTCATTACATTAAATTTCTCCTTTAAAACTTCTGTCAAAGAATGCATTGTGAATTGTTTCCTCATCCTCAAGCAAAACAACTCTGAGAAACTTGTGTTCTTCTTCAATTTTTTTCCATTTCCTGATTCTGCCATCTGACTGCACTTCTGTATGATCTGGATTCTTAATGGTGTCTTCAATCCACTCAATCTTTATTCTCCGCCTATCTGGTTTTTCACGTGTTTTGAGAAAGTATTGAGTTGACTTCAACTTTTAAAAATAAAAAAGGTAGGACAGAATATCTGCTAAGTTACGCGTATCTGCTGACGAGGTTTCCAACTCTGCTTTTTCCATATAATTTACGACTTACACCACCACTTTGCAGGCGGGGTTTCAAACCCCGCCTGCAAGAGAGGGCGCGTAGGTCCTGTTACATTGAGAAATTGCCGACAAAGACGTTATTCGCAGTACCGCTCTGCTGCCACGTCACCGGGAGATGACTGTCTTTATAACGATAGACTTCAGATTTACCGACGATGGCATTCTGAATCGTTGTCAGCGGTTTGTACCAAATCTGATGCGGTTGCGTGCAGTTTGCACACGGATAGCGGTTGGCACAGAGTGCGAGTACCTCACCGACTGTTACATCGTATTTGGTGCCTTTCTTGGTAAACTTAATAGGCGCGGTTTGGGTTGAGACGACTTCGCCTAAAACGTCAGCACGTTTCGTTGTGAGTAGGTCTTTAAGTGCTGCGCGTTGCTCTGATGTCGTCTTCACATCTACATACAACACGCTCTTACGCGTTTCGGAATCGCTCGCCAAATTACTTTTCGCACTGATAACAGCCACGACAGTTAACCCGTCTAACGAAACACCTTTCCAGTTTCCTTCGTGGATGTTCCAGACGGCTGTCGCTTCTCTGCCACCTTCGACGTATTCGGCACCGAAGTGGCAGGCACCGACATATACACTCGCGGATCGCGCCTCAATGTATTCGCCTTGGACAATTGCGGTTTCGGTTGCGAAGGCGAATCCCGCTACGAATGTCAGCACGAGTGTGGTCAAAACAAAAATACTTTTCATTGTTCCTCCTTACGCTATGCTTTTAGGCAGTGCAGTTACAAATAGGTTTCACGTTACCGGTTACGGGCAACATACTACACCGTTTAATGTTATTATACTGTGACTCGTGTAAAAATGTCAACTTTTTCCGCAATTCCACTACAGCACTCTATGTTGATTATAGGGGCAATCTTATCCTTAAATGCATCATCGGGTTGATCCTCCTTCTGAATAACCTATCGGTTACTATACACCTATTTCCCCGCACCCGCTAACAGGCGCTGGAGGGTTCCACCTAAAACCTCCGCTTTGTCGGCTTCTGGGATAAAGGTGCAATGCGTCCGAAACGCCTCAAGGGAATGCTGATATGTCATAAATCTCCGAACAACCGGATAATCCGAGCCCCAACAGAGCCGACCGGGACCGAAATGCTCGTAGAGGGCACGCACGATCCAGTGTGTATCCGAATGCGGATAATCCCACGAAACCTGCGAGACATACGCGAAACCTGACATCTTGATGTGGATGTTCGGTACATTCGCGGAAGCGAGTACCTGCTTCAACTGCGGATACGGGTGTTCCTCACCTGCCCGCGCACCGCCCATGTGATGGCATAAGAACGGCACACTCGGAAACTCTGCAGCGATTTTACGGAGTGCTTCGTGCTGATGGCTGCCCATAGCGATACTCGCAATAAGTCCCATGTCGGCTGTTGTGTGAAAAAAGCGTTCCCCCTCCTCGGAAAAGAACCAACTTCCGTTATCATCACCTCTGAGATAGTGGGTATAACCTTTTAGATTATAGGTCTCTGCAGCTGCTTTCAACCGGTCAGCTGCGCCATCCGTATGATACGTATCCGTCCATGAGCAATCCACATCGGCGAATTGAATCAACCGTTCCGGGTAGCGATCGACGCACGCTGCGACGTAATCGTTATTGTCCGGATTCCTCTCAATCCGTGCGCAGATAAGTACCGCTTTATCAACATTGTGCAGATCCATTTCGTGGAGGAGCTGCTCAACTTTGCCGCGGCTCTCGTCATCAGGGACAGGCGGTTGGTAGGGCCAACGGGGCCATGCGTGTGTATGTGAATCAATTATCACTGTTTTTCTCCTGAGAATGTTCTTGTCGCTGGTGAGGTTTCCATCTCTATTTTATGCAAGCCGAGCATCAAGGCACCCAATTCCTGTTTATCGGTTTCGGTCGGTTTCACGATACCGACAATCTTGCCGTCGTACATCACAGCGATTCTATCGCTGAGATGGAGCAGTTCATCTAATTCCGAAGAAACCAGTAAAACCGCTTTATCGCGGTTCCGAGCATGAATAAGCCGCGTATGGACAAATTCCGCAGCGTGTATATCTAACCCGCGTGTCGGATGCGCGGCAATAATAAAGTCAGGTCTCATCTCTAACTCACGCGCAACAACAACCTTCTGTTGATTACCACCAGAAAGCACTCTAATCCGATCCGAGACATTCCCGATCCGAATCTGGTATTTGTCCATAGCGTTCAGCGTAGATCGTTGGATAGATTTTCGTTGAAGCATACCACGCCGACAATACCGCCGCATTTTATGGTGACCGACAATAAAGTTATCGTCAACGCGGTCATTCAAACTTATCCCGTGTCGGTGTCTATCGGCTGGAATGTGCGCAACCCGCTCACCGTTTAGTGTAAGCGTTCCGCTATCAATCTGTCGTAGACCTGTCAGTACCTCAACCAGTTCCGTCTGTCCATTCCCTTCCACACCTGCTATGCCGACGATCTCACCCGGAAACACATCAAGGCTGATTTCGTTAAGGAGTCGTTTGCCGGTCCCTCTGTTTGACAGAACGTTTCTCCACCGGTGTCTCCTCTCCATATTTGCGTTCCCGGAGAGTGTAACGCCTTCGATACAGAGCATCGGAGTCGTGTGTTCTGTCTGTTCCGGTGTGTAGGGGCGAGGTGACCTCGCCCCTACAATAACAGGCTCACCGAGCATCATTTCCGCTAACATCGCTGGATGCGTATCGGTTATAGAACAGGTGCTGACGGTTTGGCCGCGGCGCATCACCGTGACAGTATCTGCGATCGCCATCACTTCATCGAGTTTATGCGTAATAATAATGAGACTCTTTCCTTCGTTTTTGAGACGCCGCATGCAGTTGAAAAGCCCTTCGACCTCTTGCGGTGCAAGCACTGCTGTCGGCTCATCCATGATAAGGATGTCCGCACCGTGATAGAGAACTTTCAAGATTTCGGTGTGCTGCTGTGTGCCGATCGGGAGTGATTCGATAGGTATATTCAGCGGCACATCAAATCCGAGTTGCGCCGCGAGTCCTGTAATCCTCTCTTCTGCTTCATGGTAATCAAGTATCACACCGAGTTTGCAGGGTTCTTTAGCGAGTACAATGTTCTGAAGTGCAGTGAAGACCGGAATAAGTGTGAAGTGCTGCTGAACCATCCCTAAACCGAGACGCATCGCATGTCGCGGAGAGGATATATCTGCGCGATTCCCATCAACAAAAATCTCACCTGCATCGGCTTGATACAGTCCGTAGAGAATTTTCATCAACGTAGATTTACCGGCACCATTTTCACCAACGATAGCGTGAATCTCGCCGCGTTGAAGCACAAAATCCACTGAGTCGTTTGCTTGAACCTGTCCAAACCGTTTACTGATACCGTGCATCTCAATAATGGGTGCTTGTGTCATATCTACTGTCGTTCATGCGGAACGACGATATCGCCCGCAACAATTTTCGCTTTGAACGCCTCGACCTGTCTCAAAATCTCGTCCGACAGGAGTTCACGGTTCACATCGTCAACGATATATTCTACGCCGCCTTTTTCGAGTCCATAATTTTTTAAACCACCGGAGAAGTTACCCTCCTGGACACGCTTTATCGTTTCATAGACTGACATCTCCACACCCTTGACGACGCTTGTGAGTACTAAGCCGGGTGCGAGATGGTTGCCGTTGGAATCGACCCATATAATCAATTTTCCTTTCGCTTTCGCGGCTTCAAGCACACCGAGTCCACTGGCACCCGCTGCGGCAAGGATAATATCTACCCCGCGGTTGTATTGCGCGAGCGCGAGTTCCTTGGCTTTCGCGGGATCGTTGAAGGCTTGCGGCGTAACACCGACATAATCCGTTACCAATTCGACATCCGGGTTTGCAGCCTTAATGCCTGCGTTGAAACCGATTTCAAACGCTTCAACGAGCGGGACCTTCATCCCTCCGATAAAACCGATCTGCTTCGTCTCCGTTTTCAACGCCGCCATGACACCTGCTAAGTATGTCCCTTCGTGGGCCCGATAGGTAAGTGAAGCGACATTCGGTTGTTCGATAATTGCGTCAATCAACGCGAACTTGACATCTGGGAAGTCGGCAGCGACACGTTTCATCGGTTCTTGAAAAAGGAAACCGACCCCGATGATAAGATCGTATTTCAGTTTGGCTAACCTTCGGAGCGTCAATTCGGTATCCGTACTCTGGCTCGGGGTGACCTCTGTGAGTTTGAACCCCCATTCGTTTTCTGCTTTCTTCGCGCCAGCATAAGCAGCATCACAAAATGAGAGATCGCCGCGTCCCGTCACATCGTAGATAAGACCGACTTTCAATGCTGAGTCAGCTGTCCCTGCTACAGCGAAAAATGTGGTAAAAAGTGCAACCAAAATTCTTATACGCAAAATGATTTCCTTTCCATGCAGTGGTATTGATTCTAAAGCGGTTGGCATGTCCTCGACACTCTTTAATCATACACCATAATAGACAAACATTCAAGCCTTAAATCGTGTTGGGCTAATTGCTGAAAAATATTGATTTTTTAATTTTTTAGTGTTATCCTATCTACAGTTTTTCTGTTATTACACAAGAAATGAATCGTTAAAGGTCTAAACTACGCTGACAAAAACGGAGGCGAATTATGAGAATAGTTATCACATTACGAAAATTAGCGATACTGAGTCTCATTGCAGTTTTCGGTATAGTCCTTTCACTACCGACGCACGCTGGCACCCAGTTATGGGATTTTGAGACAAAGCACGACGATTGGAAAGTTGCCAACGGGAATTGGGAAATCGCAAAAGGAGTCTACCATGTTGAAAGGGGTGGACAAGCGGAACACTCCCTTGTTGGTGAAGAAGATTGGGATGACTACACCATTGAAGCGAAAGTGCGATTGGATGAGCACAATTGGGCAGGGATCGTTTTTCGCGCACAAAGCGAGATGGAATACTACGTTTACTACTTCAATGTTCCGAGCAACATCTCAGAACTCTGGCGACACAAAGCTGGTGCCTGGAATGCCCGTGACAATATCTCACAACCACCTGCTGTCGGAGGCGTTAAGATAACGAACGACGAATGGTTAGATGTGAAGATAGTCGTCGAAGGTGATACCTTTGAGTTGTACCTCAACGGTGAATTTCAATCTGAAGATACAGATGGTGTCTACGACACCGGTCAAGTCGGTGTCTGGGCATGGGAGACCGCCGCGAGTTTTGACGATTTCACCGTTTATGGCGATAATATAGAGGATACCCTCGCGGTTGAACCTAACAACAAACTCGCAACGACATGGGCGCGTCTGAAACGGACTTACTAACAGAACTGACGCAAACCCACTGTAGTCCGGGTTTGAAACCCAACCAACCCTTACTGCAGGGTTTTTGCTTGGGTATTTCTTCAGGGTTTGGAACCCCGCCAACGCTTATTGTATAGAAACGCAAAAAATGCGTCAATTCTAAAATCTGTTAAATTTCTACGAAGGAGTTGTATTATGAAATATCTGTTTTCAACTATCGTAAGCTGCTGTTTTCTCGTACTTATAGCCTCCGTTGCTTTCGCAGGCGAGCAGATGTGGTCGTTTGATTCCGATGCCGATGACTGGGAAGTCGCTAACGGTGTTTGGAGTGTTGAAGACGGTGCTTATAAACTCGCCAAAGGTGGTAGAGCCGAACACTCACTCATCGGTGACGCTGGTTGGGCAGACTACACCGTTGAAGCGAAAGTGCGACTTGATGACGGAAACTGGGCAGGTGTCGTTTTTCGCGCGCAAAGTGAAATGGAATACTACGTCTACTATCTCAACGTCCCAAACAACAAGACGGAGCTCTGGCGACATAAAACAGGCGCGTGGGACGCACGCGACAAGATCGGGGAACTCCCCGGTACTAATGTCACAATAGCGAACGGCGAATGGTTTGATATGCGAGTCACCGTGGATGGCACTTCAATGAAACTCTGGATTAACGGTGAAGATCAAGGTGAACTTGCTGATGAGACCGGTGCTGGATACGATGCGGGTCAAGCCGGTGTCTGGGCATGGGAGACCGCCGCGAGTTTCGATGATGTCAAGGTTTCTGGTGACGCTATAGAGAGCCTCACACCCGTGGAACCACAGGCTAAATTGACGACCACTTGGGGACGCATCAAACAGCAGTTTTAGATAATCTCTCTTTAGGTAATACGGACGGTGGCACATGCGACCGAAAATCGCTTACAACGCAATGATAGGGGTGGCACTTATAGGGTGCCACCTTTTTGCCCTCTATCAGGTTCAACTCGCCTTTTCGCAACTCGAAACACCAGCGGACATCACAACGCAGATCCGTACCTATCGCACACAACTCGCTGCGGACGGTACGCAGGTCGCAATTCGTCTGCAACTCGCAAAATTATACCTCCAAATTGAGGCTTACACCGAAGCCGTTGACGAGTATCAACAGACCCTAACGGTTCTGGAAGCACACAACGTTCCGAAAAACACAGCAAATACACACAACCCAAATATCTCGGCGGCTTATTACGGGTTGGGGTTGGCGTATACCGGACTCGAAAAATTTGATGATGCTATTGCGGCATACCAACGCGCCATTGCGTTAGCACCCGATTCGGCGTATACCCACGCAGCTTTGGGAAATGCCTACGCCAACACACACCGTTACGCCGAAGCACTTGAGGCTTACAAAATAGCGGTTGCGTTGGACCCCGATGATAAGATGATTCATCACCAACTCGGAAACGTCTATAGCAAACGCGGCGAACACGCAGCAGCGATCCGGCATCAACAACAAGCAATCACACTCGCACCGAAATTCGGGGCTGCGCATTATCAGTTAGGGCTTCTCTATGCCCATGAAAAGCGGTGGAACGAAGCGATTAATGCGTATCGCACCGCATATCAGTATGATCCGACCCTCGTTGAAGCACTCTATAATCTCGCGCAAGCCTATCGTCGCATCGGAGATACCACAGCGGCGCGTGCACAGATGAAACGCTTTCAAGACCGAAAAGCCGTGCTTGATCCGCTTCACCAATTGCGGGGTGCACTGCAGCGCGCACAAGACACAACCGAACGAGCGCAGATCCTCGCCAATATCGGTAGACACTACCTCAAAGACGGAAATTATGAAAAAGCCGTCTGGGAATACCAGAAGGCACTCGGCATGAACCCACAACTGGCAACGGCTTATAACGGTATCGGTATCGCTTATACCGTGCTTGAGAGATACCCGGAAGCGGTAGATGCGCAGCAGAAGGCGTTAGCATTTCAACCGAATCTTGTAGAAGCGCACGCAGGTCTCGGCTTGGTGTACCTCAAACAGAATCATACAGAACCTGCCCTAAAACATTACCGTCAAGCGGCTGCACTGGATCCTCAATTTTTAGAGGCACACGAAAAAATCGCGTTGATTCTACTGAATCAAGGAACTTATGCGGCGGCAGCGGAGACGTATCAGACAATTATCGCACTAAAACCGGACGATGCGGAGGCGTATCACAACCTCGGTCTCTGTTACGCGCATCAAGCGAGGGCAACGGGTGATACCCGTCAGCAACTCGATCCAGATTTGACCGCTGCAGCGTTGATAGCACTTGAAAAGGCAGTTGATCTTTCATCACAATCCTCAATTCAACCCCCATTTTTGACAGAGACCTATTACCTCATCGGTGAACTTCAAGCGGGTAAAGACAATTTCAGCGAGGCGGAGAAGGCGTACGTGGCATCTAAGTTGCCGAAGGCGTACCATGCACTCGCACAACTCAACGCTAAAAAAGCGGATACTGAACCCAGTGCAACCTTGGAAACGGCGCGACGGTATGCACAACAGGCAATCGACTTGGACCCGAATGTCGCCAGTTATTATAACACGCTCGCGCTCATTAACTTCCGTCGAGGTGATTATCGGCAAGCTGAGCAGGCGATCCGAAAGGCATTGGCACTCAAACCGAACAATCGGAACTACCAACAAGGACTCAAACAAATTTCTGCCAAATTGGCGGACGAATGAAAACATCCCGAAAATTCTGAAAATCGGATAACGGTGCACGACACATCGTGACTTGCAGTTTTTCGTCTGTTGTGATATACTCATAATTGTCCGATTGAACATCACAACAAAACATCACTGGTATCCTTGTTCCTGCTGTCGTTTCTTTTGTGGGTATCATCGTTACTGTAATTGTCAAATTCCTATAATTAAAAAGGAGATTAGCGATGTTTGAAAAAGCACCAGGATTCCAAGATTATACACCGTCACGTTTAGAGTGGTTGGTGGTAATGCTAAATTCACTTACCCAATACGTCAACTCACATTATGATGATAATGTTGATTATGCATACCTCCCTGGAGAAGATGGAAAAACCATTGTATTGCGTATTAGACATGATGTTGATTTAAAACCAGAATATGCGAAACAACTTGAGGACAATGCCAAAGCGTTTGCCATAGAGATAGCAAAAAATTATAAGTGGGATTCCTGGATTAAAATAAAAACACAATGGGACCGAATAGGCTGACGCAGTGCAAGAGATCGTGAACAAGAAAAATCAATTTACTAATCGCTAACTCCTAAAAAATGGAAGGACTTACATGGCATACGACAGCCTCACAGCGTTTGTGAAAGCCTTGGAACGTGCAGGCGAACTTAAACGCATCAAAACAACTGTATCCCCAGACCTCGAGATTGCCGAAATCACCGATCGCGTGAGTAAAACAGAGGGACCCGCGCTCCTGTTTGAAAATGTTGAGGGCAGCGAAATGCCGCTCCTGATTAATACCTACGGTTCTTACAAGCGGATGGCGATGGCACTCGGTGTTGAGGACCTCGAACAGATCGCATCCGAAATTGAGAGCATGATTAAATTGGATGCTCCCGATTCGCTCCTCGATAAAGTGAAAATTCTCCGGATGCTGTCTCAACTGGCGAACTTTCCACCGAAAACGGTGAAAAAAGGCGCGTGCCAAGAGGTCGTATTGACCGGTGAAGATGCCTCCTTAGATGTCCTGCCACTCATCAAATGCTGGCCCCTCGATGCTGACAGATACATTACCTTACCGCAAGTTTTCACGCATAGTCTCAAAACAGGTCAACGAAATGTCGGCACTTATCGTTTGCAAAAGTTAAACCCACACGCATTAGCGATGCATTGGCAGATTCACCACGACGGTGCCGCGCATCATCGAGAGTATCGTCAAGCCTCGCAGCAGATGCCTGTGGCAATCGCCATCGGCGGCGATCCCATAATGTCTTACATCGGCACGGCACCGCTACCTTCCGGTATTGATGAACTCCTGTTTGCAGGGTTCCTCCGAAAATCGAATGTCGAGATGGTGCCTGCGCAGACAATTGATATGCTTGTCCCCGCCGATGCAGACATCGTGATTGAGGGGTATATCGAACCCGATGAGACCTGTATAGAAGGCCCCTTCGGGGATCATACCGGATTCTATTCTTTGGCAGATGAGTATCCGCTGATGCGTATCACCGCGATCACGCACCGTAAGAACCCTGTCTATCAGACAATCATTGTCGGCAAACCACCAATGGAGGACTGTTACATGGGGAAAGCGACCGAACGGATCTTTATGCCGCTGATTAAAACGCAGCTTCCAGAACTCGTGGATATGAATCTACCGTTGTTCGGTGTGTTCCACAATTTCGCCTTGATATCTATTGACAAACGCTACCCGTTCCAAGCAAAAAAGATGATGCACAGTTTTTGGGGACTCGGGCAGCTGATGTTCAGCAAAATCATCATTGTTGTCGATAAAGATGTCAACGTCCAGAATGTGGAAGAGGTGCTTTTCTATGTCGGAAGCAATGTCGATCCGAAACGGGATGTGACCATCGTTGAGGGACCGGTTGATGTGCTGGATCACGCCTCCCCACTGATGGGTGCAGGGTCTAAAATGGGGATTGATGCGACAACGAAATGGGCAGAGGAAGGCTATCAACGTGAGTGGCCCGAAGAGATTCGGATGTCCGATGAAGTCATCGCGTTGGTCAACGAGAAATGGAAACAGTATGGGTTTTAAGGATGGGTGTCAGTTAGCAGTTAACAACTTGTGCCCGAAACATTTGCTGCGACTGCCATAAGAGACCTCTTTAACTGAGTACTGTTAACTGACAACTATTTAAAAATTAGGAGAAAAACGATGGCAGAAACGATTTACGACGTTACAGTCATAGGCGCGGGACCTGCCGGCGCGCAAGCCGCAGTCTCAGCAAGCCATCAGATGCGGCACGTTTTAGTGCTACACTCTGGAAAGGTCAGCTTTAGTCGCGGGCGCGCGTATTGGTCAAAATCGGTGGAAATCGAAGACGCACCCGTCTTTCCCGGAATTATCGGTCCCCATTTTGCGAAAGAACTCATGAAATGGATGGAGAGCCGACCGGTTGTGGATTTCATGCTCGGATCCGAAAAACGTAAAACCGGCATCGAACTACGTGACGGCATGGTGACGAAACTCACACGAAACGGCGAACTTTTTGAACTCCAAGCCTCTACAAAAACACTCAAACAGAATACACCCTTAGAGACGGCATCTTTTAAGTCTCGGACAGTCGTCGTTGCCGCCGGATTTGACGACAAATGGCCCAATATCGAATTCGATACCAGCGCAAAACGACTCTATAAGCAATACGCAACCGTCTTCCGCTACGCAGGCAACAAAAAAGGGTGGCACGTCTGTATCCGTTGCGATGGACACCTCCACGTCAACGAACATCTCGCACTCCTCGGAGTCGGCGACTACATCTACGAAGCGGCGATCGGTGCACAAGACTTCACGGATAAAATCACAATCCTAACAAACGGCAGACCGCACGGGATGTCGCCACCCGTCCTCGAACAGGTGAAAGCACGTAAAATTAATATCATTGAAACAGAAATTAAACGGCACATCGGAGAAAAAACAGACCTGTTAGGATTCGAGATGGTTGATGGCAGTGAATTGTTTTTCCACGGTTTCCTCGTTGATGAAGGACTCATTCCGAACACGAAGTTCCTTGAAGGATGGGATTACCAAAAAGACGAGGAGGGATTGATTGTCACAAATGAGGATATGCAGATGCTCGATAGCAGCGCGGAACCGATTCCAGGGCTTTTTGCCGCTGGGGACATCGTCTCCGGTGAACGAAACCTCATCGCAACAGCGTTCGCACTCGGACAGGAGGCAGGCTTGTCAGCGTCGGACTCCTTGCGTCGTTGGCATTTCCCACATTAGGAGGCACCTATCGGAACAATGCAAGACGAACAAAAGGACACGCTCTATATCATTGATACACACGCCGAAATATTTCGGGCGTACTACGCAATTCGCGGCGGATTAACAAGCAGCGTCACCGGTGAACCGACGCACGCTGTCTTCGGATTCGCAGGAACGCTTATTCGGATTTTGTCGGAACTTCAGGCAAAATATATCGTCGCCGCGATTGACACACCCGGAAACACGTTCCGCAATGAACTCTATTCGGAATACAAGGCGAACCGTTCACCCGCACCCGACGACCTCGTGACGCAGATACATCGTATTCTGCAATTGTTGGACGCGTTCGGTATCCTAACGCTCGGTAAACCTGACTTAGAAGCGGACGACATCATCGCATCTGTTACACAAGCCGTACTCGACGACCCAGAGGCACAAGAAATCAATGTCTCTATCATTTCCAGAGACAAAGACCTTGAGCAGCTTCTCAGTGATCGTGTGACAATGCTCGATCTCCATAACAATAAGGTGCTTGATGTTCGAGAGTTGTGGGAGACGAAAGGAATAAAACCGTCACAGGTCGTTGATGTCCTCGCATTGATGGGCGATACTTCCGACAACGTCCCTGGCGTCGAAAAGGTCGGTTTGAAGACAGCTGCGCAACTCATTCAGCAATACGGCTCCATTGACGGCATTTTCGACAACATTGACAAAATTAAGGGAAAACGTCGCGAGAATTTAGAAAAAGCACAGTCGCAACTCCCACTTTCAAAACAGCTGGTCACTTTAATCCGAGACGCTGATTTGGATTTTTCCATAGAGCAGGCACGCGTCAAACCGTTCGACCTCCAGAAGATTCTCCCGCTTTTACAAGAATTGGAACTCAGGCGTTATGAAGAAGTCATCCGGAAACTCGCAGGCGGAGATGCTCAGTCCTTAGCGACACCAACGACGCGTAAAGAACGGGTCGCGGAATTGGAAAAGAAAACCGGTGCTATTCTGGATAGAGGCGAGTATGACACTGCCGAAGTCGGTGATTATTCGGCAGTTCTGACAAACGATCAATTGGAAGAACTCGTCAGCACGCTATCAGAACAGGAGATTATCAGCTTTGACACCGAGACAGACGGTTTAGACCGTGAAGCAACACTATGCGGATTAAGTTTCTCGTGGAAACCGAAGCAAGGCGTTTATGTACCCGTCCGTTCGCCACAACCAGAAACGCATTTGGATACAGAGAGCGTGATTTCTGCCCTTAAGCCGGTTCTGGAAAATCCCGACCTACCGAAATGTGGACATAACCTCAAGTTTGACGCGAGTATCCTTATCAGGAACGGTATTAAACTCCAAGGTGCAGCTTTCGATACGCTACTCGCAAGCCAATTGGTCGATTCACGAACCCCGTCCCATAACTTAGATACATTGGCACTGCTCCATTTGGCGCATAAGATGATCTCTTTCGACGAACTGACAATGACTTCAAGCCGTTCAGCATCCACCGACGACGACACACACCAAGGTGAACTTTTCAGTGAAGAAGACGTGCCACAGAAGACAATAGATGAGGTACCGTTAGCACAAGCCACTATCTACGCTGCAGAAGATGCCGACGTTGCCCTGCGACTCTATCACTTCCTTACACCGAAGCTCGCGGAAATCGGAATTACGGAACTCGTCCACGATATAGAATCACCCCTCGCGCCGATCCTCGCTGAGATGGAATACAACGGTATTGTCTGCGATAAGACGGAACTTAAACGTCAGAGCAAGGCGATTGAAAAACTCGTTGCGGACCGGCAAAATGAAATTCACGAGATCGTCGGCTACCCGTTTAACATCGATTCGCCGAACCAACTTGTGCAAGTACTGTTTGAAGAACTCGGTTTCAAACCGGTAAAACGCACACGCGGCGGCAAAATCTCCACGGATGTCACTGTTTTAGAGGCACTCTCCCTAAGAGAAGATGTCAACGATCCAAAGACGAGTGTACCCCGTCTAATTATTGAATACCGGCAATACCGTAAATTGCAGAGCACCTATCTTGCACAACTCCAGAGTGCCATCGATACGAGAACAGAGCGTATCCATACACATCTCTATCAATTAACGACAGCGACGGGACGTTTGAAGTCTGACCGTCCAAATCTGCAGAACATTCCCATCCGGACGGAAATCGGCAGGCAGTTACGCCGAGCGTTCAGGGCACCAGAAGGCAGCAAACTGATTTGTGCCGATTATTCACAGATTGAACTCCGTATCCTCGCGCATTTTAGTGAGGACGAGAGCCTAATTGAGACATTCAATCAAGATTTGGATATCCATACAGCGGTCGCTTCACAGGTGTTCGATGTTCCAGCGGACTCGGTTACGCGGGATCTCCGAGATAAGGCGAAGACAATCAATTTCGGCATCATCTACGGTGTCTCTGCGACCGGTCTTTCGCGTCGAATTAAAGGGATGACCGTCCAAGAGGCAGCAGCCCTCATTAACGATTACAAAACGCGTTTTCCAGGGATTGATCGTTTCCTACAGCAGTGTGTCCAACACGCATCAGATCACGGGTATGTGAGTACACTCACCGGCAGACAACGCGCAATCCCTGAAATCTATTCTACCAACCGAAGTCGGCGCGGTCTCGGTGAAAGACTCGCAATTAATACCGTCGTACAAGGCTCCGCCGCAGACTTGATGAAGGCGGCAATGGTGAATGTACAACGCCGAATTGATACAGACAACCTACCGTTAAAAATGCTCCTACAGATTCATGATGAATTGGTACTCGAAACACCGGAAATGCTTGCTGAACAGCACGCTCAGATTGTATGTGAAGAGATGGAAAACGCAATGTCGCTTCTGGTACCCCTTCGTACAGAGGCAGGAATCGGCGATAATTGGATGACTGCCAAGTAAATCTTTTCCACGAATACTGACTGCTGACTGCTGATGGCTAAAGAGAAAAAACGCAATATTTTTGCTATCAATAAAATTTTATTGACAAATGATAAAGGTTTGTGATATAATTTAGTATAAAGTTTAAGGGAAATGTGATAGTGTCCGCTGGCAAAGTTACGAGTAGTGTTTTGACAGTTTTACGGTTTGGAACCGAAACCACTCTCTTTTTTGAGAGGGGATAAGCTTCCGACAAGAGATTGATGATCGCTAATTTTGCAATCTTTCCTACGCTTGCTGCCAAATTTCTGCCTTTGAAAATGCTGACAGTGCTCAGTTTTCTCATTTTCCCGTATTTTCATTACCCTATGCCGATGTACTGGGAAAAATTGGTTCCCGTGGATACATTGTGTGTCCTTTCGGTGTACCGTATGTCTTTGTGGTGTCGGTTAGGGTACATATAATTTCTAAAAGGAGAAACGAGATGAATATCTACGTTGGCAACGTGCCTTACGCCGCCACGGAAGAAGACCTCGAAACGCTTTTTGGTGAATATGGGCCAGTTGCTACCGCTACGATTATCCGTGACCGGTATGACGGTCGCTCCAAAGGGTTTGGATTCGTTGAGATGGAAAACCAAGAGGATGGCGAGCGAGCAATAGAAGCGTTGGATGGTCAAGAGATGATGGGACGTCCCCTGAAAGTCAACCCCGCGCGCCCTCGCACAGAACGCCGGGAGCCTCGTCGGTACGATGACAGAGACAGCGACATGGAAATGTAGGTTGTTTCCTGTCGGCTTCGGTGCTACTGCGCTTGCATGAATCTCTGAAGTAGGAAAGAAAACGCAGCAAAGGATGTAACATCTTTGCTGTTAACAAGTTTGCCTCGGTTCGGGACATGTTTTATTAATATATCCCAAATCGAGGCTTATTTGTTACCCTGTCGTCTTTGAAGGTAACGAGACCTAAAAAAACGGAGTTCAAGCACTCACACCGACGGCTTTTCGTACCTTCGCCATAATCGGTGCCGCGATGGCGCGCGCCTTTTCTGCCCCTTCTTCAAGGATTTTATCCAACTCGTCTGTGTTGTTCATCAAGGCGTTATAGCGGTCCCGTTTGTCGGCAAAAGTCGCTTCCAATAATTCAAACAATTCCTGTTTCATCGCACCGTACGCGAGCCCACCCTCAAGATAGAGTTCCCGCTTCGCAGCAACCGCATCCGCATCCGCAAAGTGACGGTAGATCGCAAAAATGTGGCAGTCCTCTGGGTCTTTCGGGTCTTCCGGGCGTTTGGAGTCCGTTACAATACGTTTAACCGGTTTCAGCACTTGGTTCGGCGGCGCGAAAATCGGGATGACGTTATTATAACTTTTACTCATCTTTCTGCCGTCAATACCCGGAATCGTCATAACCTCCTCTCGAATCATCGCTTCAGGAATTGTCAAAACGTCACCATAGGTGTTATTAAAGGTGAGCGCGACATCGCGCGTAATTTCGAGATGCTGCTGCTGGTCAAGTCCGACCGGCACAACATCTGATCCGAAGAGTAGTATATCTGCCGCCATCAAAACAGGATACGTAAAGAGCCCAATGTTAATGTTCTTATCTTCTTCGCGACCGGCGGCAATATTATCGTCAACGATCGCCTTATAGGCGTGTGACCGGTTCAGCAGCCCTTTTGCTGTGAAACAGGACAATACCCACGCTAATTCAAACACCTCTGGAATATCAGATTGGCGATAGATGATGACCTCATCTGGATTTAACCCCAACGCTATCCACGTCGCTGTCGCTTGATAGGTAAGATTCTCCAATTCCTTTCCGTCCCGGACTGTCGTTAAAGCGTGATAATCCGGTATGAAATAGAGTGCCTGAAACTTTTCGGCAAGTTCTAACGACGGTTTAAGCATACCGAGATAGTTGCCGATGTGCGGGGGACCTGTCGGTTTAAGTCCTGTTAAAGCAATCTTTTCCAATTTCTTCCATCCTCCTTTTTAATCCTAACAATATTATAACCTGCTATCGCTGATATGTCAATTGAACCTATGAACTTCAACCACATCTCCACGTTTTAATCCCAAACGACTTTCTGCGCTGTCACCGTTTATAGCGATTTCTAACAACCCAAAACTCCCGATAATTGCCAGAGGTTCGCCAATTGCAGATCCAGCGTAGGCGCGGTTAAGGCGCGTAAGCCGCACCCCTTGGACGTTGATCTCATACCCCGATACGCCTCCCGCAATCGCGCTTTCTGAGATATTTGTTATCGCGTTCCCAAACCTATCAATCTTGACAATCTGTCCGGTTATCGTGTCTCCAGACATCTCAGGCATCGGAATCGGAAATCGGACGAGATTTTTCACCGGTGGACCGATATTCGCAAGGGGTACACCACGCGATAGATGCGCGGCGACTGGCGCGAAAACATCTCTACCATGGAACGTGTTGCTGACCTCTGGCAGATGGTAAGCAGGATTTTGAACCGCCACGGCTTTCATTCGGTGTTCCGGACTGCCATCAATATCTTGCAGCAGATAACTCAGTACCCCATTGTCGGGACAGACGAAGAATGCGCCATCTATTTTACAAACGATCGCCTGTCTATCACTCCCGACTCCTGGATCGACAACAACGGTATGAATCGTGTCTTTCGGAAAATAGGGGTACGCAGCACGGATCGTGAAAGCCGCTTCGTGGATATCCTGGGGTGGAACGGCGTGCGTGAGATCCACCAAGCGCACGTTCGGGTTGATACCGAGAATAACGCCCTTCATCGTTCCGACGTAAGCATCGTTCGTGCCGAAATCGGTTGTTAGCGTAATGATACGAGGAAAGTCGTTCATTTTAGGCTATAGATTCGCCTGCATCCACGCGAAACTTTTCCGCTGACCCGTGCCGTCGTTTTCCCTACCTTCATATTCACAGCACCAGACACCGTCATAGCCGGCTTCTCTCAAGCAGTGAATTGCTTTCGCAAGGTCTATTTCGCCTTCGCCAAGTGCCTCGCCGCGGTAGTTCCCACGTGAACCCGTCCCGTCTTTCAGATGCGTGTGCAACGTATAAGGTGCGACGATTTCATAATACCTGCCGACTGTCTCTAAATCGTGCCCCGCCCATCGGTAGTTCATCGTGTCCATATTCGCGCCGACATGCTTGGAACCGACACGCTCGAAGAGTTCTACCTGTAAATCGCCGTCGTTTGTAACGATCCCGTGATTGTCCACAGCCAGATAGACCTGTTCGCGTTCGGCGAATTCGATGCATCGTGTGAGACACCCCGCCATCGCTTCGACCCATCGGCTTTCTGGGACAGCGTCTTTCGCGGCACCCCCTTCTGTACGGAGCACTGAAGTCCCCACCCGTTTAGCAAGTCCAGCAATACGTTCCATCCGTGAAACTTGCGCACGGATCGCCTCTTCTTCTAACAGAACGAAATCGTTCCCCGCCGCGAGCGCGGAGACCTGTAATCCGTAACCTTCAACCTGCTCCCTCACGGCTTCGGCATTCTTCTCAGGATCCGGAGTTTCCGAATTCCAGACATCGCTAATCTGAAGTTCTACATAACTGAAACCGGTTTCACTTGTAAATCTCAGAAAATCGTCAAGCGATTTGCTTGCGTAGTTGTAATGGATAAGCCCAAATTTTGACATGTCCGATCTGCTCCTCTTCGATATCCAACTTCCAATAAAGATGCTTACAAACCATTTTCGCTGCTTGCATCTGACACCTAACTGTTAACGGTTTCGGACTGCTGACAACTGAAAATAGTTTGCATTTTTAACGTTATTATGCTATAATACCTTGAGTAAGAGACAAGCGTCAAGCAATTTTTTTCGTTACGATCGCGAATTGTAACTGTGAACCTCGTCGGAAAATTAATAACCTATCAGGAACTAAGAATGGAAAACTATAGTCGCTTTACGGACCCTAAATTACCTTCCATCTACGAGAAAGTCAAGACAGAAGAACGACTCTCCTTCGAGGAGGGGGTTGCACTTTACGAAAGCTCAGATATTACTGGCGTTGGGTTTATTGCCAATCATGTCCGTGAACGTTTAAACGGAAACGTCGCCTATTATAACATCAACCAGCACATCGACTATTCAAACGTCTGTATTCTCCATGCTCGGTGCCATTTTTGTGCCTTTGCCCGAAAAAATATGCAAACCGAAGGCGCGTGGGAGATGAGTGTCGATGAATTCTTAGATAAAGCGATGTATTCTATAGAACACGGATGCACGGAAATCCACAGTGTCGGTGGGTTGCACCCGAAACTACCGTTTGACTACTACCTCGATATTATCCGTGGACTCAAAGAACGGATGCCCCAGGTACACCTCAAATTCTTCACGGCTGTCGAAATCCACCACTTCTCACGCATCTTTAAAATGTCTACAGAAGAAATTTTAACGCAGCTACGGGAGGCGGGACTGGATTCCTTGCCCGGTGGCGGTGCTGAAATCTTCGCGGAGGAGACGCGCGAGAAAATTTGCCCGGGTAAACTCAGCGCAGACGGATGGTTAGAGATCCACCACATCGCACACCGTCTCGGCATCTCGACGAATGCAACTATGCTTTATGGACACCTCGAAACGAACGAGGATCGGGTGGATCATCTCATTCGGCTCCGCGAACAACAAGATAAGTCCGGCGGTTTTGTAACATTCATCCCGCTCGCTTTTCACCCCGCGAATACCCGTATGGCGTATCTGCCTTCGACAACCGGTTTAACGGATCTTCGGAACATCGCTGTTGCGCGTCTCATGCTCGATAACGTTCCCCATATCAAAGTGTATTGGATCATGACCGGTTTGAAAACGGCACAAGTCGCTCTCCGTTTCGGCGCAGATGATATTGACGGCACCGTAACCGAGGAGAAAATTACACACATGGCAGGCGCGGACACGCCAGAGGCTGTCTCCGTTTCGGCACTCATACACCTCATTGAAGAAGCCGGTTTCGTTCCAATTGAGCGAGATACGCTCTACAATGAAATCATTCGAGAGGGGAACCGGTGGTACAGAAAAGCCGCTTAAGGGTCGGCGCGGTCTCGTTCTTGAATACGAAACCGCTCATTTATCCGCTTTTGGATAAAGAGATACAGGCGGATATCGCACTCAGCCTTGATGTGCCAAGCCGCGTCGCAGCACGTTTAAGTGATAGCAGAATCGATGTCGGACTCATCCCGATTATCGAATATTTTCGAGCAAATCCTTCGGGTACGAATTATTGCATTCTACCCGATATATCGATTGCATCGAACGGCGGGGTCCAAAGTATTCAGCTGTTCAGTCGGGTACCGGTTCACGAGATCCGACGCATCGCACTTGATACAAGTTCTCGAAGCTCCGTCGCCTTGCTAAAAATCTTGCTCGCTGAAAAATACGGAATTTCACCAGCCTTCACGATGTGCGCACCGACAGTCAAGCCGAGCACAGCACTCCAAAACCGACAATATCCGCCGTTTGAGGCGGTCCTCCTAATTGGGGACCCCGCACTCAGGCACCTCGGAACAACTCAATATAGTGTTGACCTCGGGGAGGCGTGGTATAAATTAACTGGACTCCCGTTTGTTTACGCCTGTTGGGTCGCAAGAGGCGACACGTCCCTCGGCGATCTACCGCAAACACTACTGCAATCAAAAAAACGTGGAATCGCACAGATTCCAGAAATCGCACAGACTGAAGCGCGAAAGTTGGGACTCCCAGAGACGCTCTGTCTCGATTATCTGCAAAATCATATCAAGTATGACCTCGACGAATCCGCGATTGCTGGTATAGAACTTTTTTATAAGTTCGCTGTGAAAAACAATCTCGCACCGCCGTGCCGTTCTCTTAATTTTGTTTCTAACTGAACTTATGCAACCCCTTGGCAAACGGGGTTACAAACCCCGCCTGCAGCGTTTACTATTCTCTAACTGAAAGGGGAACGGGAAATGGAAACCGCTGAAAAATCCACTGACGCTACCAAGATGGTAAAGCAGTTTGAGGACTATCTCAAAAGTTGTGGACTCCGTATGACCCAGACACGCTTGGATGTTTTAAAACAGGTCTTCGAGTATCCGGGGCATTTTCAGACGGAAGACCTACTGGTTCAGATGCGTCGGAACGGCTACTTGGTGTCGCGACCGACGATCTATCGAACGCTGCCTTTGCTGGTACAGAGTGGACTCCTAACGGAATTTATTGACGCACAGAAGAATACTCGTTATGAGAGCATCCACTCGCTCCGAGAGCACGCGCACCTCATCTGTCTGCGGTGTAATCAGATCGTTGAGTTTAAAGAACCTGAGATTGATGCCTTACAAAAGGCGGTTTGTGAAGCGCACAACTTTAAAGCCGTGCGCTTCCGTAATGAAATCATCGGTTATTGTGCTGAGTGCCAAGCAGAGTTAGAACCAAAAACACCTGATGAAGAGGATAAAACTACTGCTTAAGCCTGCCCCACGTTGTGGTTAGCAATCCATCCGGATCCACCGACAACGTTTTTTCTTCCGCCTTTTCATAGTCCTCATCGGTGGGTGCATATTCCAAATCACTCGACCAACAGAAAACGTCATATTGAACTTGAAGCGAACTCTGCCGCGTCCATATCATCATAACGTTTTCACCATCTTGCAATTCGTTAATTGTGCCAGCATCCTGTCCGAAATCACCTGTCCGCATCCATGTCCATGCGGGTACGTTTTCCTCAAAAATAATATGATCCGGTCGGACAAAAGCAGGTTCCGCGTCAGGAATCTTATTACCATCGTCCCCCAAAACCCACAACCAATCTGAGTGGTTGCTTGGATTAATGACCCGCCCAATGAAACGCCACTCCCCGGCTTTTCCACCAGCACGACTGATGTCGAACCGATAGAGTATCCAGCCTTTTTTGCCACCACCCGCATTCGTGACAATATCTCCGAAGGCACCGTCAGCGGGATCTACCGCCTTTTCACCTTTCCCTAATTTATAAACATCCTCGGAATCCCTTTCATCAAAGGCTTCCGCCTCAAACCAAATTTGTTCACCTTTCCCGTTTTCAGAGACCTTAAATTCTTCCACGGCAAAGCCTATAAACGGCTGCATCAGCAGCAAGCAGACGGCTAAGCTAAGCACTAATTGACATTTCCGAAGCATCATTCATCCTCCTCAATGTTGTTTTGAAACAATTTAAAAAAGTTAAAGTTAAATTGGGTTTTTAGTTTGGATTTCATGAAATACTTGACAAGCGTATGGAAATATCGTATAATTTCAAAAAGGCTTCTTCAAATGCGGTTGTAAATTACAACCTATCGCGTGAAATGGTGGGATGGAGACCTTGTAAAACCGGTTGACTTCCGATGTATACGCCACAGGTGAACGATCATTACGAAAACCCTCGCAATGTTGGAACTATCGCCGATGCTGATGGCACAGCGATTGTCGGTTCTCCCGACAGCGGCGAGATGGTAAAATTGACACTCAAGATAACGGGCAATGTCATTGCTGCGGCGAAGTTTCGAGCGTTCGGATGTCCTACCGCTATCGCAAGTGCTTCGGTGCTCACCGAACTGGTTACCGGAACACATATCTCGGAAGCCAAAAAAATTACCGCTGACCAACTCTCTGAGGTGTTAGGCGGTCTCCCGGAAGATAAACAACGTTACGCCGACACTGCTGAAAAAGTTCTAAAAAACGCAATTGCTAATTTCTTGTCGAAAAAGGAGGCGCAATCATCATGCTAACTGTCACAGAATCTGCCGCACAAAAAGCGATCACACTCATCAATAACAGTGAAACATCGCCTGAATCCGATCTCGGTTTGCGGATGCAAGTCGTCGGTGGCGGATGCTCCGGTTTCCAATATAACCTCGAATTTGGTGAGTCAAAGGACACCGACAGAGTTTTTGAGTTCCACGGATTAAAGATTTTCATCGACCCGCGCAGCACGCTCTATCTCGCTGGTTCCGTGCTCGACTATAACGATGGACTCATGGATTCAGGCTTTAAAATAACCAACCCGAACGCTAAAAACACATGCGGTTGTGGCGAATCCTTTAACGTCTAACGCCTCTATTCCGTCTTCTCTTAGCGTTTAAATCTTCTTTCTTGTTCCCGCAGGCGGGGTTTGTAACCCCGCCTACTGACTACTGACGGTCTCCAACAATCAAATCACACCCACGAAGATTTCAATTCATGCACCTTCAGCGATACCAGCGTCGCCGCGCTGCCTTCTGCGTAAACGCCGATGTCCGCATTCTCTAAATCTGGAAGGAAATACGAGGTCATTGACAACGCACCGTCATTGCCGAACGCCTCAATAGAGATGCGATCAACCAGAATTTGCAAGCGGATTTTCCCATCCTTTGGTGCAAGCGGACCACTCCTCTCAAGGAAGGTCAGTTGCTGCTCAGCGACATTGTAACGCACATCCTGTCCACGAATCTTGAAGCCGACAGCAGCCGCATCGTTGAGTGCTATTTCTGCCCGGATATCGAACAATTCACCCGTCAACCCTGCAAGCGGATCCGCTTCCGGTCTAAGCGTCAGGTCGCTCCATGCATGCGTATAGGTATGAATGTTCTCAATTTCGACGACAGGTTCGCGATGGAGACGGATACCCTCTGAAGTCGTCCGAAGTGTCAAGCTACACGGAAAACTCATCTGTTGATTGAACGGCATATCGGGTGGATTACTGCCACTCATCCAAGCAATTTGAATGCGTCTGCCGTCGGATTCTGGGACATCGCTCCACGTCTGTGCCGCATAGAAATTCGCACCGTAATCGGAGCGGTGTGCTTCATCTTCCGGCGTAAAGGTCGTTCCATCAAAATTACCGACGTAATATTTCCCCGCCGCGCCCCAGAAAACCCACTTCGTCCTTTCGGGATCACCGTCAACCGCAAGTTCAAAGATATCGGGACATTCTGTATCGGGAATCTCCAGGTCGGATAATTTTGTCCATTCCTTGAGGTTCGTCGAACCGAACAAGCTATAATCATTCTTATCAAGATAGAGTGCCATCACCCACTTTTGCGTCGGTTCGTGCCATATCACCTTCGGGTCCCGGTTGCTGCCGACGATGTGCTCAATGACAGGATTCCCCTCGTATTTTATCCAAGTCCGTCCGCGATCGTTGCTATAGGCGATGCTTTGTGTGAACGGCACCGGTTCCGGCGCATGACTCCCGGCAGATGTATAAAAGTTGACAAGCACCAACTCGTCCCCGGTCTGAAAACCGCCGGTATTCTTCCAATCGACAACTCCCGAACCTGAGAAGATTGTACCGAGTTCATCGGGATGGAGGGCGTGCGGTAGCTGTTTCCAGTGAACCAGATCCGTACTGACAGCGTGTCCCCAAGTCATGTTACCCCAATTGATGCCCGATGGGTTGTGCTGAAAGAAGAGATGATACTCCCCTTTGTAATAGATCAATCCGTTCGGATCATTGGTCCAGTTGGTCTTCGGTGTAAAATGGAACTGCGGACGATACGCTTCCTGATAAGCCGTCTGAATCATTAACTATTTCCTTTTCGTTTCGAGGGTTGCAAAGAAATATCCGTGATTATCTCTGTTATGCATGCTATTCTATGTATATCTCTTATTTTGTCAAGAACCCTTTTTATTTTAAGAGCCACTCGGTTGTCAGCAATCGGCATTGTCAAAGCGTTTAATTTGTTCAGATTTTACATTTTTTTCCCATTATGCACTTTTTCGAGAAAAAAACACGTCTTTAATTAGGGTAGGTATCGTCCATCGCATCCGAGAAGAAATTAACACCCCACCGGCTAACGCTCCTTAATGGAGCAATACTAACAACGAACGCTTATCAAATTTGCTGCTTTCAATCAGGAGGATCTAACGGTGAAAGTGAAACGTGCCTATACAATTTTTGCGATGATATCCCTGCTATGTCTATTTCTGTTCACCATAAACGCTTGGGCGGCTCCATATATCTCCTTCAGTTCCAACCGAACCGGAAACTATGACATCTATGTCATGGATATAAATGGAGAGAATCTACGTAACTTGACGAACCATCCTGCGTATGACACTAAGGCGACGTGGGCACCCAACGGACGCGCCCTCGCTTTTGTGTCTGACCGGGATGGAAATTACGAAATCTATGTCATGGAACGCGGTGAGACAGTACCCCGACGATTGACAAACCATCCAGCATTGGATAGCCACCCTGCATGGTCGCCAGATAGCAACTGGATCGCTTTCAGATCTCGGAGACACAGACCCGCAAATTCGGATATTTACAAAATAGATATCAACGGTGAGAATCTACAACGACTCACTGACGATGGAGAATACAATTCATCCCCGGCATGGTCTCCGGATGGAAAACAGATCGTTTTCCATTCCATGCGGCGTGGCAATAGTAGCCTTTATGTGATGAATACCGATGGGACGCGTATCAGGAGCGTGATGCCTCCACAAGATAAAGGCGGATCTCCGAGCTGGTCGCCAGATGGCAAGAAGATTGCTTATGATGTCGGTATTATGGGGAGTGGTATCTACATCGTGGGCGTAGATGGTCGAAACTCGCGCCGCGTGACACCGAATAATATTTGGAGCCACAATCCGGCGTGGTCGCCAGAGGGTGCGTGGATTGCCTATGATGCAGAGATCGACAACCCTTGGGGCAATCCGAATGTGGATGTAAATATTTACCTCGTCTCCGTTGAGGGCGGTGAGCCTCGCCGAATCACAAAGCATGAGGCGAAAGATGAGGAGCCCGAATGGGTGCCGGAAGGGTTTCTCTCCGTATCCCCGAGTGCAAGGAAGCAGACAACGCTATGGGGAGAACTCAAGCGTTGACGCGGATGAAAGAAAGATAGGACGAAACCGAATATGTTGGCGTATCATGGAGGATCCCGATGGAGAGAGACGATGTTCAACTGATTCGCAAAGTTTTGTTAGGGGACAACGAGGCCTTCAGTGCTTTAGTCCGAAAATACCAAAAAGGTGTTCACGCCCTTGCATGGCGGAAAGTTAAGGATTTTCACTTCGCTGAGGAAATTACGCAAGACGTTTTTCTTCGAGTCTATGAGCGCCTCCCGTCCCTCAAGGATCCACATCAGTTCGCCGGATGGCTTTACGTAATTACGGATCGACTTTGTGTTGATTGGCTCCGAAAGAGAAAACTGAAGACACAATCGCTGGAGAACACGCCCGCGCAAGAAATAGAGGAGTCATCTTATCTCCACTATGCGGCGGAACAACGCGAGACAGAAGCTGCCGAGGACCAGGCTGAACTCGTCAAACAACTTCTGGAAAAATTACCGGAGAGTGAACGCACGATCGTAACGCTCTACTATCTCGGTGAAATGACAACGAAAGAGATCGGTCAATTCCTGGGGGTCTCGGTGAACACGATTACAAGTCGACTGCGACGGGCGCGAAAACGTTTACAAGAAGATCAGGAACTCAGGATTCAAGAAGTTCTCGGTGGTGTACAGGTACCCGCGAGTTTAAGTCAGAACATCACACAACAAGTCGCTGACATGAAACCAACCCCGCCGCTGACTGCGAAACCGTTCCTCCCATGGAAGGCTTTAGGCGCAGCTGCGGTTTTAGTATTGCTGGCGTTAGGGATCAGCGACCGATACCTTCTCCGTTTTCAGAAGCCGTATAGTTTCAAGGCAACATCTGAACCCACTATTGAAATCATTGATGCTCCCATCGTCCTGGATATCGATTCAAATCCAGATACACGAAACCAAGCAGGACGTGCCGGGGCTACCGGTAAAGCAGGTGAGACGGATCAGCAAACTTCTGAGGCGACGCTAACATCCAATACACAAGGTGATGCTCTCATACTTTCCAGGACCCAACGGCCCCAAGCAACGGGACCTCAAGGGAGCCCCGTTTTTGACATCTTTGGGACATCTGAAGGGACACTTTATGCTGTGACACCTATCGGTATCCATAGGTTGTCGATGAATACCACTAAAGGGAGGCTCCTCAACACGAACGTACCGACCGACAGCCCTCGCATGTCAATGGTAGAGCATGGCGACACCCTCTATATTGTTTCTAAGGATAAAATCTTTGCCTCAACAGATAATGGTGAAACTTGGAACGCCTTTTGTCCTCGCCCAGAGGGACAGACTATCGGACTGATAGTAACCGACGCACCGCAAGCCACCAGTTCGCGGATAGATATTACAATGTATCTCGCCTTTCAAGATAAAGGCGTTTTCCGATCTACGGATGCTGGCACACAATGGCACCCGCTTAACAAAGAGTTGATAGGCAAACGCATTTACACAATCGCTCTGATTCAAAACACACTGTTTGTTGGCACAAGTGATGGGCTCTATGCTCTCAACTCAGATATTTGGGAACCGGTGTTAGTAGATACTCACAAGGTTAAATAATTCCCTCCTTCCATCTTCCAATTTACCATGAAAACTATGAAACGCGTAGCATCTGCTTTTCTGTTACAAATCAAGGATTTAGACTTGAAAATGAAAACTATGGTACGATAAAAAGATAGAGACACTTCTCAAAATTTGTCCGTTTTCTCCGATTTCTTGCAGAATTAGGCAACCGTTTTGCCTGCTACCCGCGTCATTATATATCGACACAATATTTGTGTGACGAGTTTTAGAAAGTTAAATGACTCCATAGGAGAAAAAGAAAACATGTTACAGGCATTTATTGCTGCATTTTTGAGTATTGTTATGCTGTTGTTGGCGGTTTCTGCCAACGCAGATTTGGATGAAGACCTCGTTTTTTATCTGACGTTTGATACCATTAAAGATCAGACAATTATTGATGAATCCGGCAATGGTCTTGACGCAGAAATACTTGAGAATGCCGAGATTGTCAAGGGTAAATATGGAGATGCAATCCGTCTTACAAAGCAAAGTGAGAATTGCATCAATATACCTTCTCAGGAGAAGTTGAAAGTCGTAGGTGAAATAACAATGGCGGTATGGGTTTATTCTCCAGAGACATGGCACGGCAAGAAGGCGCATTGGCCGGAATTGGAGGAGACACAGCAAGGCATTACTTAACGTTCCTCCAAGAATCCATAGCTGGAAAACAGCCAGGATTGGGTGAAGATACTTCAGAAACAGAGTCCCTCAACTCGGATACCGCTTTGAGTAGTTTGAAAGTTGTACTCAACGATGTTCGGACCTCACAGGAGATCCTGAATATTTTTCGGACACCAGAGATGGGTTTCCGGGATTATACTGTCGTTGAGATTGACGCGACAGCGTTTGAAGACGGTGGCATACTCACGATTGATATTTCTGTCGGGTATGCTGAAACTGCTGGTTCGTTTGACCTATTTGATGGTGTCAGTAAACTGCCAACGGGGGGAGTGCCTAAGAATGCCCTCGCTTCAGCGTGGGATATTCCACCTGGTGGAACAGAGAGCATCGTATACATCTTTGATAGAGGTCAATCCTTTCGGTTGGGAGCTACCGGGAATTGGATTGGTAAAAACGAAAGTACCAATACTTTCCTCGCTACGATATCCGTGGAGCCTGCGTCGGAAGAAAGAGATAAAAATTAACAAGGCGATCTTTTGAACAGCCGGTACAAGTCTGTTCGTGCTAACATTTAAAGCCTGAAAATATGTAGGCTTCTTTCGCAGCGATATGTCGTTGACGCGGTTTCCTAACCATACCAAGGACATTGATCGAAGGTGTATCAATAATTATAGACTACAGATATAGATAAGGAGAATAAACCATGAAGTGCTTCGCAATAATAGTCCTAAGTATGGCAGTATTAATCATTGGAAATGCTCAGGATGTTCGATATGATGTTGGTATTCATGTATTTAGCGATGAAAACGAGGTGGGTGAGAAGGTAAAGGCTCTCCTCACAGAGGAACTCCAGAAGATCGGAGACATTAATGTGGTGGATCCGACATGGAGCACCTACAAGTTGTCTGTGATTGCCATTGAGACTAAAACTAAAGACAGGCAGGAAAAAACTGGCGATATTGCAGTAGTGTGCAGTATCCTAACAGCATACGATAATAGTCGTGTTGTCAGTCTGATTCCAGAGGACATGCCAGAACTACGGAAAAAAGTCCACGAAGAAACGAAGTATCTGTATCAAGAACCTGTAATGGGATTGTATAATGATGATGCGGCTAACATAAGAACGATATGCAGAAACATCATAGAACAATTCAATATGAATGTTCTTAACGAACAGCGGAGAGAAGAAGGAAATCTCTTCTTTCAATAGGAAAAGAGAGTGGTGAATCCTCGCGGGTTCAAAACTACAAATTTCAGTCCAAACCTGCTGATCGCATTTCCTTTTCCAGAATTAAGCAACCGTTTTGTCTGTTACCCGCGTCACTATATCGAGCGGTCAAATTGTTCTTTCTGTTCACTTCCAACCTAAACCTATTAACGTGAGTTTGATAAAAGGAGGTTCAAGCGATGTTTAACATTATTGCCGGTTTAAGTATTGTTACCCACTTGGCTCTTATAGGACTGCTGCTATTTTGTTGCTTTCGGATGAAATCAAAGGGCGTGATATTTATCACAATGCTATTTCTTACGAGTGGGATTTTCAATTCAATTTTCAACCACTTTTTTGACCCATATATAGATCAATGGATAGCAGGTGAAATGAGTAACTGGTTAACGCAAAACACGAATATGGGGGAATTCGTAATGGCAATTTCTTATATAAAATTCTTTCTGTCCAACACTTTATTTTTGCTCGGTGTCTTTCTAATCTATAGAGAGTGGCAACAAGGAAAATTCCACGTTCCGCAACGATTACAAAGGAGCTGAAAATGAAAATTTTAACCATTGCCTTACTCATTCTACTAACGCTGAGTGGGCAGCTCAACGCCGATAACCACTCGGCAACCAACAACAAAATTACACTAAAACTTGACGATACATCAGAAACATTAGTGAAAGGCTTCATCGCCCCAATTGGGGATACTGTGTCCGATGAATTTAAGGATTGGGATGCCCTAACAAACCTACGGGTTGCGGAACCAGAGAAATGGTATCCTGCCTCCGTTTTCCGATCTTTTCTTCCGAACAAACCGGTTTCAGTTGGCGAACTCTGGGTACCAGACATGACAGGAATCATTACCTTGCTCAAGCAACTGCATCCGAACCCTAATCTCCTTATGCATATCAATGCAGGGGATTCTCTCGGTTTGTGGACATGCCTGCGCGCTTACAACGAGCAATACGTCGACATCGTGTTCCGGATTCATGCTGAATTCAAACTCAAAGATGGATGGTTTACGCCTTCTCAATTTACCGGGCATCTTGTGATTGATCGTGTAAAAGGAAAAGTCTCGTTTTTCGAGATGTACGTCCCTGAAGGTCCAGTAAACTTTGACATCAATCGGGTAATACGTGGAGGTACAATTGCAGGCGCGGGTTATTGCTCGAAAATGGAACTCCGTACTGGAACGCAAGATTTGCTGAAAAATATTAAATTCACAACATCCATTACGCAAAAAGCCGCGGAACGTGCACTGATATTGCGTTTCTACAGATCGCAGCAAATTAACTGGATAGCACCCGACCAAGTATTGGAGATGGCACAAGCGCAGCAGAAGCCGATTCATGTTATCTCCATAGATGGACCTTTAACCGACGAGTCGTGCTGAGCGAGCGGCAAAAGCCTGAGGGCAGGTGTCCTCTCCGATAAGAAAAATATCGAATTCATGAACGAAAATTTCATTAACGCTTGGGTATCGAATGTTGAATTAGAGCGCACGCCTTTTAAGCAGAAATTCATGGGACTCAGACGACAACAAGGATTTAAACCGTTTGACAAAACGCGCCCGTTAGCACAAGCAATCATGAAAGGTTGGAAGAACCTCTCACCCTCAGATTCTTTGGTGATTTCACCGAAACTTGAACTGATGGGTAGATTACCAGTCAATGCCCGTTCTGCACCCTACAACGGCGCAAAAGGCTATCTCTTATTTCTTCAAGAATCCTTGGACGGAAAACTTCCGGGATTGCGCGAGGAATCCTCGGAATCTCAACCAAAAGATTGGGATACCGTCCTCGAAACCGCTGTCGAATCCGGTGTTATTAAAGATGATGGTTTGCGCGTTGTACTCACCCGTGAACATTCCGAGAAAGAAGTTCTCAGTGTTTTTCGGACATTTGAAACCGATTCTCAAAATTATACTGTCATTGAAATTGATGCAACTGCTTTTAAAGACGGTGGTGTGCTGACTATTGATGTCTGGGTCGGGGAATCCGAAGTTTCTGGATCGTTTGATCTGTTTGCTGGGGATACTACAGAACTTGTCCCTAACAACGCGCTTGCCTCCGTACGGGATATTCCAACGAATCAAAGAGAAGTGGTCGAGTATCCTTTTGATCGTGGTCAAGTCTTTAAGTTAAGTGCTATCGGTAATGCCAGCGAAAAAGGAAAAATCAACGGCTTTCTAGCTAAAATTTCTGTAGAAATTCCATCAGCAAAAAACACCGAAAATTAACCATACCATAAGTCCGGTAGGTATAGTTTTCAATAACTGAAAAGGATACCAAAAATGAAGATGACCAAATTAATAAATCCTATGCTCCTTTTAACCCTTGCTATGTTTCTCGTAAACGGTTTTACCGAGGATTTGCCTAAACATGCCGTCACGCGAATTGATACCGGCGAGGGACCTGTTAATGCTATAGTGTACGCGCCGGATGCGAATCGGCTCGCCATAGCCAATTCAGGAAGCATCTCCTTATATGATGGAAAGACATCCGAAAAACTCGCTGAACTTATAGGGCATACAGCCCCGGTGTTAACCCTCACTTTCTCTGCAAATAGTGAAGTCCTTGCGAGTGGAGGCGAGGATAAGAAAGGGCGTATGTGGGATGTGCGTACTGGAGAATTGATGCATATCCTCGGCGGAGAAATGACAGCGCACGAAGGGACAATCAATACACTGGCGTTCTCTGAAAATGGCGAAATGTTTTATAGTGCCAGTATAGAAGATGGATCCATTCGGTACTGGAACCCCCTTGACGGTGGGGGCTATAAAGCCAGAATAAGGACTTCAGATATGATTAAGTCGACTACGACAGTGGCATTTTCACGGTATGGTGAATTTTTTGCAAAGGCAGCTGAACTCACAATGGCTATTAAAGACAAGCGTAAATTTACTGTTTTCTTGTCTGAGACCGACACTGGTAACGATTTCGCACCTGATATCCTCACAAAACATACACAAAAAATCACCGCTTTAACCTTTTCTCCCTCCGGCGAATATCTCGCAACTGGGAGTTCCGACTGGACAATAGAGGTCTGGAAAGTCACAGATAGGGAGCCACTGACACCGGTGAACCTTGGAGACCCGGTGTGGATCCTCAAAGGGCACGCAGGAACCGTCACTTCGGTGGCGTTTTCTCCAAGCGACAAGATACTTGCAAGTGGTAGTGCTGACCAAAGGGTCCGATTGTGGGATCTCACAACTGGAGAGCACCTTCATACCTTCTCGAATCATACAAGCAAAATCAGTGCTTTGGCATTCGCGAGAGACGATGTACTTGCGAGTGGCAGTTCAGACGGCAACGTTTTCATCTGGGACCTGAGTAAAATTATCTCAACCGATTAGCGTTTATGCTATCATCAACAATAACAGACCTATAACGTTTCGCATAAAGAGGAGATTTTAACAATGAAAATCTTAACTATCGCCCTTCTCGTTCTAACAATAATGGGTGGACAACTCAATGCCGATAACCACTCGGCAACCAATAACAAAATTACACTAAAACTTGATGATACTTCAGAAGTGACCGTGAAAGGCTTCATCGCACCTGTTGAGGAGAGCCTATCTGATGCCTTTAGAGAGTGGGATACACTGGTAAACCTAAGAGTTGCTGATCCGGAAAAGCATTATTCGGCATCCGTATTTCAGTCTTTTCTTCCGAAAACCTCAGTTTCGGTTGGCGAACTCTGGGTATTAGATATGACAGGTATCCTAACTTTACTCAAGCAACTGCATCCGAACCCTAATTTCTTTCTCCATATCAATGCGGGGGATTCGCTCGGTTTGTGGGCATGCCTGCGTGCTTACAACGACCAATACGCAGACATCGTGTTCCGGATTCATGCCGAATTCAAACTGCAAGATGGATGGTTTACGCCGTCCCAGTTTACCGGACATCTGGTGATTGACCGGATCGAAGAGAAGGTCGCTTTTTTTGAGATGTACGTCCCTAAAAGTGTTATAAACTTTGATGTTAACTGGAAAATGGACAAGAACGCATCCTATCATGTTACAAGTACCGGTTTTTGCCCGAAAATGGAACTCCGTGCCGGGACACAAGACCTTTTGGAACGCATTGAATTCACAGAATCCATTACTCAAGAGGAAGCAGAACGCGCCTTGACACTGCGTTTCTACAAATCACAACAAATTAACTGGGTACCGTTAGCGCAGGTCTTGGAAAAGGCACAAGCACAACAGAAACCGATTCATGTTATCTCTATAGATGGACCTCTAACCGACGAGTCGTGCTGAGGGAGCGGCAAAAGCCTGAGGGCAGGTGTCCTCTCCGACGACGAAAATATTGGATTCATGAACGAAAATTTTATCAACGCTTGGGTGTTGAACAGCCAATTAGAACGCACACCTTATACGAAAACTGCTATAGCACTGCGGCACAAGTACGACTTCAAACCGTTTGACAAAACACGACCGTTAACACAGGCAATCGAGAAAGGCTGGAAGAAACACTCACCCGCAGATTCTTTGGTAATCTCGCCAAAACTTGAACTGATGGGCAGACTCCCTGTCAATGAACGCCATCCACCCTACAACGGTGCAAAGGGATACCGTTTATTTCTCCAAGAATCCTTGGACGGAAAACTCCCTGGGTTACGTGAGGATATCCCGATACATTGGGATACACTCCTTGAAACTGCTGTCGAATCTGGTGCGATGGTAGATGACGGCTTGAGGGTTGTGCTTACTGATGAACATCCCGAGAAGGAGGTCCTCAGCGTCTTTCGGACATCCGATACCGACGCGCAAAATTACACGCTCATTGCGATTGATGCAACTGCATTTACAGATGGCGGTGTGCTTGTCATTGATGTCTGGGTCGGCGAAGCCGAAGTATCCGGTTCATTTGATCTGTTTGCTGAGGATGCTACAGAACTTGTGCCTGCCAACGCACTCGTCTCGGTCCGGGGTATTCCAACGAACCAAAGAGAAACAGTCAAGTATCCTTTCGAGGAAGGTCAAGCCTTTAAGTTGGGGGCTATCGGTAATTCCAGTGAAAATGGAAAAATCAACGGTTTTCTTGCGAAAATCTCCGTCGAACCGGTGCCGATAGAAGTACCACCAGCACCCTTGGGGCAATCTGCGGAAGATGTAATGAACACTTTTGTAGAAGCATTTAAGAATCTTGACGCAGAGACAATGGATGCAATGCTTACCGAGGATGCCAGAGAAACACTTGGGAGCGATTTTGAAGATGTGCCAGAGAATATGCGTGCTCAAATAAGTCAAATGTTGAGTTCTATGGAGGTCTTGAGCAGCGAATATGTGGGGGATGAATTCCACTTCCGATCAAAAGTACCGACGGGGCAGCCGCCGGAGTTACTTATTAAAATACGAAAAGTGGAAGGCATCTGGCGCATTTATGATATAATGCCAAACGATTCAAATTGAGGGCAAAAGTGCGAAAATAGTATCGGATGACTGATGGAAACCGACTGCCCGGAGGGAACAGATGCAAAATGACGATGTCAGACTGATTCAACGAACCCTTGCAGGTGATGAAAACGCCTTTGCGAAACTGGTGAAAAAGTACCAGAAACCTGTCCATGCGCTTGCATGGCGGAAGGTCGGTGACTTCCACGTCGCTGAAGAAATCACACAAGATACCTTCCTGCTGGTCTATAAGAAACTGGCGACGCTGAGAGATCCGCATCGGTTTGAAGGGTGGCTTTATAGAATCGCCGCGCGTCAATGCTATGCCTGGCTGAGAAAGAAACGGACGCAGACACAATCCTTGGAAGAAACCGACAGCACTCTGATAGACCAGATGACCTACTCCGAATACATTGCCGGAGAGCAGGCAAAAGCCGCGACAGATGCACAGCGCAGTATCGTCCACAAATTGCTCGAACGGCTACAGGAAAGCGAACGCACCGTTGTTACGCTCCACTACTTCGGGGAGATGACGTGTGAAGAGATTAGCCGATTTTTAGGTGTATCAGCAAGCACGGTTAAGAGCCGACTCCGTCGCGCACGATTCCGCCTCAAAAAAGCAGAACCCATGATCCGAGAAGCACTCGAAGGTTTCCAAATTAGGGCGAATCTCACTGAGAATATCATGCAAGAGATCTCACGCATTGAGCCGGTAATTCCGTCCGGCGGTAAACCGGTCATGCCATGGGCGATCGCAGCATCAACGCTTGTTCTCGTTGTGATGGCACTCGGCGTAAGCAATCAGTATCTGAAACGTTTTCAACAGCCTTACGACTTCAATGCCACGTCGGAGATGACAGTAGAACTCATCGATTCACCGATTGTTCTGCATCTCATATCAAAACCGGATGTCCGAAACCGACTCGGCAAGTCTACGATACCCAATACCGGTAGTGGATTCTCTACAAGCGTAGACCCATCGGAATATGTGCCGCGCTTCCTCACCGCACAGGCAAAGAAAGTTACACTCAACGAAACGGAGCCTACTCAGAATGTCTTGAGCGTTCTCCAAACGCCAGAGGCGAACTATCAAGATTATACCGTTATTGAGATTGATACGACAGCATTCAAGGACGGTGGTACGCTTACGATTGATCTCTGGATTGGGAGTGCGGAGGCTGCCGGTGCGTTTGTTCTGTTCGCAAGCGACACCGAACTCACTACGGACGGAATGCCTAAGGTGATACTCACTTCGGCATCAGGAATCGTTCCAGGTAAATCGGGGCGGATCACGCACCGCTTTGACGCAGGCACACACTTTAAGTTAGGTGCCACCGGCAACGCGTTCAGCGGGAACGGCAAAGTCAATTCCTTTCTCGCAACGATCTCCATACATAACTGAAAAGGAAATAAAAAATGAAAATGATGAAATTAGCGAGTTCTGTTCTACTCTTAACCGTTGCAGCATTTCTCACAAACGGGTTTGCTGGAGATTTACCCGTAAATGCGATTGCCAGAATTGATGTCGGTGAGGGACCTATAAACGCTATCGCATACTCACGCTCTGCGAATCAGATCGCCGTCGCCGCTGCGAACAGCATCCATATCTACGATGCGAACACCTATAAAGAACTTATCGTCCTTGTCGGGCATACGGATTTGGCGTCTACAGTCGCTTTTTCTCCGAACGGTAAACGCCTCGTCAGCGGGAGTTTAGATGAAACAATGCGATTGTGGAATACCAGCACAGGGAAACTTATACGCACCCGTGAGGAACACACAGCACCTGTGAACAGTGTTGCATTCTCTGCTAACGGCAAAAGGTTTTGGAGCGCAAGTCGCGAAAACAATACAATTCGGTCTTGGCACGTAGGTGATGGCGGACGTTGGAGTTCGGAATCGTCTCCAAGGGAAGCAGATCTCATAACAATCGTGTGTTCCTACAGAGGTAGAGTTAAGGCAAGGGTGCTCAGTAGTGTACCACAGCAGTGCCTTGTTGAAGTTCCAAGGCTCGGTACCTGGCGTATTACAACTGGACATGAAGATTTAGTGAATGTTCTAACGCTCTATCCAGATGGCAAAACCCTCGCAACTGGAAGTATAGACAGGACCATTGAGGTGTGGAATAATGCAGACACCGATAAACCGCTTTATACGCTGATAGGGCATACGGAAGGTGTTACTGCCATAGACTTCTCAGTGGACGCGAAACGCCTTATCAGTGGAAGCTCCGATAAAACGGTTCGGTTATGGGATCTCGCAACTGGGCAAACCGTCCAAATACTTATAGGACACACAAGTGAAATCGGGGCGGTGACATTTTTGGAAGACAAAGCACTCACAGAAATAACACTCGCTAAGGGCAAGGCAATTGCAAGTGGCAGTTCAGACGGCACAGTTTTCATCTGGGATATAGGAAAAATCGTCTCAGTCGATTAACGCTATCAACAACTTGAGAGTCTATCCCATAAGTAAGTTTCAGGAATCTTTTAACGGAACGAATGCTTATGAGATAGGCTCTGTTTTTTTGCAATTTCCAAAATTATGCACCCTTTTCACCGACAAAGTGCATCATTAAAGATTGAAGTGTTCGTTTATAGTAAAACCGAAAAACAAATCAACACTTTAGAAAAAACAAACCTACCACCACTGCAGGCGAGGTTTGTAACCTCGCCTTCTATAGATGTCTCGTTAATTGTAGGTTTTACCATAGTTTTATGACGCTGTAGAGGCAAGGTCACCTCGCCCCTACTACCGATTTTTCAGAAACCCAAAGGAGAAATCACGATGATACGGGAATGTTTACCCTCAAGACTTGCTGCGTTCGCAATTTTAACAATCTTTCTATTCGCGTGCCTTAATGTCACAGCCGCTGATAGGGCAACAGATAGTCAACAAAAATCCCAACATACCTCATTTACGCTTCCAGACAACAGTGTACTACATCTAATTCCAGAGAAAACTTTAGGCATCATTTACTGTCCTAACCTGCTTGAATTAGACGACAGAATTAATACATTGAAGACAGAACTCCTGCCGCAAACCGGTGCCCCCGATGTACCGACAAAGATCTTATCAGATAGTTTCGAGTCTCTTTTTAAGAGTCTAACTGCGTTGGAAGAAACTGGGGTTGATTTGCGCCAAGATTTTGCAATCCTTCTGACCAGTTTAAAGCCGCCCCAACTCGCGCTCCTCGCACATTTAACTAACCCTGAACAGATAAGACAGATGATTGAAATGAAGGGAGACGATCTCGTAACGTATAAAGACGTAACCTATTGGAACGACAGCGAAAATGGCAGAAACTTTGTTCTTTTGGGAAAGACGCTTGTCGTCTCAAAACAGCGTGGGGTCTGTGAAAATATTATTGATACCCATAACGGAACAATGACGGCTGCCCTGAAAAACCCCGATTATGCCTCTCTCTTTAGCGATATTTCGGATGATGCTAATCAATTCGCTGTTTATTTTGATGTTGATACCACCATCGCTACCCTTGACAGACCGCTTAAAGAGGAATTGGAATTGCTGATAGAGAAACTTGAAGAGGACGATGAAATGTTCGAGTCCGTCGTTCCACTCCTTAAACTTATTTCTGAAAATATTGCGTTCATTGAGCAGGTGCAATCTGCAAGCGTCCGATTTCAGGTCGAAGGAACCGACATCTATATCAAACCGTTCTTGAAATTCAGAAGTGATAGTGAATATCTTGAATTGCTAAAAGAAGCCTCCGACGAATTGGCTTTTCTCGGTGAACTCCCCAATCGTACATTTATGAATGCTGCCTTCCAAGGAACGCCGGTCCTTTTGAGAGAAACAAGCAAGTTGTGGTTTAGTTTCTTCCCCAAAAAAACACCAGAAGAACGCGCACAACGAGACCTAATCCTTGAACAGACGAAGGATTTTTATGAATCTCTGGCGGACAGATGGAGTTTCTCTCTCGATTTAGGGAAGACCACCTCACCCGTATTCATCTATGAACTAAAAGATGAACAACGTGCAAAAACTTATATGGATGAAGTGTTTCTCGAAAAACTTAGGCATACAGAAGCTTATCCAGGGCAGTCCATAATGCACAACCGCGTTGAGATCAAAAGTTATGCCTTCCCTAACTTCAAAGCCGATATTCCAGAGGCACCCGCTGACCCTTCCGGTTTAGAGGCTCCTGAATGGCACTGGTATTATGCATTTACCGAAGGACAACTCCTTTTCACAACGGGGACGAGTCCGGAGTCCATGCAAATTGTCCTTGATAGAAGAGCCGGAAGCAAAGAGAAGTTCGCGGACCATCCGAGTTACCAGAAACTCGTTGATAGTTTGGGGACCAATCACAATGTACTCTTGGCGATTTCCCCTATTATCGCGGCGAAGACCGCACTGCCATTCGTGCAAGACATAGATCAAAATAATGCCGCGGTCCTACAACTGTTTTCGGGACTATTCACGACGATGCCTGATAATTACAGTGTCGGTCTCTCTGCCAAAGCGCGAGGCAACGGCATTGACGCGAATCTGTTCATTAACCTCGCCGACTTCAAGCAGCTCGGGCAAATAATTGGAATGATGGGGCAAATGATGCAGTAAGCATATCATATCTCTAACACAATTAGGACTTACGCGAATATAGGTATCCGGGAATCACGTAAATTCCTTCTCGCTACCTGCTCGCGTAAGTCCTATTTTTTTACGTACAAAATATCCGGTTTCTGCTAAATTTGGGTAAGTCCTATCTCTTTAGACGCATACGTACTATTTTTTTACAATTATGCACCAGTTTGACCTATAAGTCGCGTCACAGGTGTTAATATGAAATAACGAAACTCTCTTTTTTTGAAGGCAGAAATGAAAAACAACGATGCTCAACTCATTCAACGCGTCCTTGATGGCAATGAGACGGCGTTCTCCGTACTTGTGAAGAAATACCAGAAGCCGGTGCACGCCCTTGCGTGGCGGAAGATTGGCGATTTCCACATCGCCGAGGAGATTACGCAGGACACCTTTCTGAAAGCATACCAGAAATTGTCAACGCTAAAAGAGCCACAACGTTTTTTGAGTTGGCTTTACGTGATAGCGGCAAATCTCTGCAAAGCGTGGCTCCGTAAAAAGCGTTTGCGCACACAGTCATTGGAAAATACAGATAGCATGGTATTAGAAAAAGCGACATATTCCGGTTACGTTATTGAGGAAAACGAGCGCACAACGGTAGAGACACAACGCGAAGCCGTCAAAAAGTTGCTTGCGAAACTTCAGGAGAGTGAACGTACAGTTGTAACGCTGCGCTACTTCGCCGAGATGTCGAGTACGGAGATCGGCGAGTTTTTGGGTGTATCGGCAAATACAGTCCGAAGCCGTTTACGCCGAGCGCAAGAACGTCTAAAAAAGGAGGAACCGATGATTAGAGAGGCTTTAGAAAACTTCCAAATCACACCAAACCTTACAGAGAACATCATGCGCGAGGTCTCGCGCCTAAAACAAGCGGCACCGTCTGGTGGCAAACCGTTGGTACCGTGGGCGATCGCCACTTCTACATTGGTAGTCATATTTTTGATGCTGGGTGTGGGTAACCAATACTTATCGCGTTTTCAGAAGCCGTATAGTTTTGACGCTGCCTCGGAAATGAAGGTTGAACTGATTGATGCCAGCGTTGTACTAAATCTTGAATCCGAACCGGATGTCCGGACACAACTCGGAAATGCCAACACGCCGGGCAGGAACAACGGGGCTGTCCAGCAACCTGATGAGATTTTGTTTGCTGCTGCGCAGACGGAGGGAGAAGACATTTCTGTCTCGAAACAACAGTGGGCTCAGACCGAGCCCGCCAGGGGCACCTGGTTGACTACAGTATTTGCGACCCCTGAAGGCGAACTTTATGTGGTTGATGCTGACCTGAATATGCACAAATTATCAGCCGATGGAGAGAAATGGCAACATATTTCCGCCGAGATGCAGTCATTGGATACCCATTGGGCCCCAAGATCATTTGTCGCAAAGTGGAACGATACCTTCTATGTTGTTCCATCTGACCAACTTTTTGCTTCAACAGATGGTGGCGTAACATGGGATTTGCGCTACTCCTGGCAGAAAGAACAGAAGTATTGGAATCCGGTTGAATTGGTGCTAACGGATCAAGCGTTTTATCTCGCTTTTAAGAACGGTATTTTTCGTTCCGAAGATGGCGGTAAGACCTGGGAGGCGATAAACGAGGGGTTGACCAGCAAAATAGTATCCTTGGTGGCGATCCGGAATACAGGAGATTCGGGCTCATCACCAGTGTTTGCTGGAACAGAAAATGGACTTTACCGGCTCGAGGCTGACGGTTGGCAACACTTGGAACTCCCTGTGCCAGCTAAAGTCATTCGTGCAGTCGCAGCGACTGAAAAACGACTCTATGTTTCGGTGGAGTTGGATTCGGATCAAATAGATCTTCAGAAAGCAGACCGTGAACAGCAGCGGACGTGGTGGATATTCCGATCGACTGACTTTGGGAATTCCTGGGAAGATATAACGCCAACCAACGCTTGGCCCATAAAAGGGAGGCCACCTTGGATCCAACTCATTGCTGTCGGTAAAACGCTTTTGGCGAACGAGATGCGCGGCGGTATGGTGCGCTCTACTGATGGTGGAGATACATGGTTGGCTCCGCAATTACCGGGGACATCTTTTTCTTTCACGCCTATATACGCCGATGCCGCAGTGGCTGAGAATACCATTTATGTTGCCGGAAATGCTGGCCTCTATCGTACCACTAATAGCGGTGAATCGTGGAACCTTGTCAATATAGGTCGTCATGGACAAGTGTTTGACCTGGTCGCCTTTAAAGGAATCGGTAAAGGAGACGATACACCCATGACGCTCTACGGAAGAGTCAAAGAAGAGATAATGAAAACGACGGATGCTGGGCACTCTTGGAAAGCTGTTCATGCAGAGATACCGATGAAAGTGCCTGTCAGAAACCCACATCCACCCATCGTACATGTAACCAAATCGGGTGGCGTGCTTTATGCAAAAGGTAGCTCGCCTGATAGTATCGACCTGTATCGCGTGTCTGCGGACGGCAATAGGCTTGTGCCGGTTCAAGAGATACCGCTCTTTAACTCGGGAATGTTGAAGACTGAGTTGTCTCTAAGAAGAATGGGCCATCATGATATACTAAGAAGAATGGGCCGTCTTGATTTACAAGGTAAGTCGTTAACTGAACAGTTACAAAAAAGTTTTCCGGGGGCAACCCAGTTCTTCAAACAACTGGAAACGGATCCGACACAAACTGATCGACTCGTCTCTGGTGGATTGCGTGGCGCTTTTGCTGTCAGCGACGACACGTTCTACATGGAATACAACTTTAAACTCTTCCGATGGGAGCCAGGGGATACTGAATGGTACGACACCGAACTCGAGGAAACCGCTGAGCTTGACGTTGATGTATGGCATAAGATAATGGAAGGATTTAAACTTACCGTTTCAGGGAACACTATCTACGTCGGCAAACGGGATGGGCACCTCTTCGTCTCATTTGATAGAGGAAATAATTGGATTGACCTCACTCCGATCTTGCCATTTCCTGTTAAGGTTTTCAAAGAGATCGTGTTTGCCGGTTCCACGGTGTATGTGGCAACAGACGCAGGTGTTGCTACGTCAAGCGACGGAAAACGTTGGCATGCTATCACCGATGCAGCGGGAACGCATCTTATCATGGAACGATTGGCTGTTGACGGCACCAATGTCTATGGTGCTTCGGAAACGAGTGTCTATCGGTTGAAGAGTGATGGTATCACATGGCAACAGCTCACACCGGAAGTTCCAGATAGAGTGACCGCGCTTGCTGTTGACAGGAACGTGTTGTACGTCGGGACACAAAGCAGCGGTATGCTTCACTTCACTGTCAATGAAGAGTGAGACAGATTTTAGGGAAGTAATCACCTGGTGTTGCGAATCCGATGCTTCCCTATAGGAGAAAATAATGCTAAAAGTTCTTGCGAAATCAATCTTTTCGTTTCTGACAACGATGCTACTACTTTCTGTTATTCATATCGGGTGCAGTTCGAGGCATCTTGAGCAGAATCCAGTTGAACGCTACTACGAAGAATCCGCTCCCGCGTCCAGTCTTGAGCAGTCTAAAAAAAACGCCACAGGGCAAAGTCAAATCAAAAGACCCTCTGCAAAACCGAAAGGGATGAGCATCTTCACCGTTATAGAGCTCGAAGATTTAGAGCATCCGACTCTTGCGGCTTCTATTCAACTCCCCTATCGCATCGGTACAAACAACACTGTTATTCTCTCAGGCAAATACGCATACCTCACGACCGAGAAGCATCTGCACGTCATTGATGTTTCTATCCCGCAACGCCCATCTTATCTGATCTCTCTTGAGTTCCCTAAAGCAATCGGCAAAGTCCTTGCCTCTGGAGACCGTCTCGTTATCGCGACACCGCTAAACTTTCATCTTGTCAATGTTTCACAGCCGTCGCATCCAGTGCTTGAATTTACTGGGCATTTACCACAGCGACACCCAATCAAAGGTTTTGATGTCCTCAACGATCACCTCTATGTTATGGGAGAAAATGACCATCTGTATATTTTTTACGTGCCTCGCGGACGGGCGCGCCTTGTCAAGGCTGTTGAACTGGAGAAACGCTGGTGGTTGCTAAGTCTAAAAGCTGGCAGTCCTGAAGTGAAACAGATCCCACAGTGGACTTCAAACACCTTTCCCGGAGATCTCTGGGACCCATTCGTGTCTCAACGCCAGTTTTTACAACTTCCCAGCAGCAAACAGGAGAAAGTTCGTGCCTCGTCTACTTTTCTGGTAGTGGAGTGGCTGAGAGACCCAACTTATGACCTGTTGAGTTTCGGTGCATACCGCGTTGATGATCGTCAGGTCGCGGCATACACAGCCTACCATAACCTGGGGTGGCAGTTTCGCGAGTATCTCACCGCGACAGGGCAAAAGACGCTCACTCACAGAATCCCCGCACGTGCGCATGCAGTCGCAAACGGAAAGATGCAGGAAATCCGCCCAGAGCCATCGAGCGAGACGATGGACGTTGAAGACAAACGATTAAAACAATTAATGGGACCTGTCACAGATTTTCAAATTTCCGGGGATCGACTTTACATCGTCACCGCAAACGGGTTCTTTTCTATTATGCCTATTGTCCACTCTTATATAATAGAGAACATGAGAGATATAGAGCTCATGAAAGAGAGATGGCGTAAATGGGGTAAAGGCGAGGTTTCATCCGCCTCACTGCTTTTATCTATCACGCCTCTTCAGGCAAGTCACCCGATAAGTCTGGCGGTCAGTGAAAGCGAACATTATGCGTATGTATTATCTCATCCAGAAAATTCACAAAAGTGAAATCCTCGCGCTGGTTAACACACCGTATTGCCCAGACTATTTCTATTATTTCCCTGCTGCGTCCTCCAATTTCTTAATCAACTCCCTTCTTTCCAGATCATACACATCTGTCGATAGATTTGTGGTATAATTCTACTTACAAAAAAAGTGGAAACAAGCCTGGCAACTACAATTACTTCTTGCCCTCGTTGTTTAGAAAATAGAATTTTAACCTCCTTTCAGGAACCCATTCCGATTTTTTCTGGAATTTATGAGACTTTTTTATCTCATGTAGCGTCACTAAATGTTGATGTGAAACGATGAACATTCCCTTTGCAGAGGTGTCCGATGGAAAATAACGATGCTCAACTCATCCAACGCGTCCTTGATGGCGATGAGACTGCGTTCGCTACACTTGTGAAAAAATATCAGAAATCCGTTCACGCATTGGCGTGGCGAAAGATCGGAGATTTCCATATCGCCGAGGATATAACACAGGATACATTCCTGAAGGCGTATCGGAGACTTTCAACGCTGAAGAAACCGCAGCGGTTCGCGAGTTGGCTCTATGTTATAGCGGCGAACCACTGCAGCACATGGCTGCGCAAAAAACGGCTACGGACACAGTCGTTGGAAGACACAAGCAGCGCGCAGTTGGAACAAGCGACCTATTCGGGGTATGTTATTGCTGAAAATGAGCGAGCAACGGCAGAAGCGCAACGCGAAGTCGTTAAAAAACTGCTTGCGAAACTTCAGGAGAGTGAACGTACCGTCATCACGCTCTACTACCTCGGGGGAATGACGTATGAAGAGATCAGCAAGTTTTTGGGGGTATCGGTAGCCGCGATTAAGAATCGTCTCTACCGAGCGCGAAATCGATTGAAGGAGGAGGAACCCATGATAAGAGAGGCTTTAGAGAACTTCCAAATCACACCGAATCTCACAGAGAACATTATGCAAGAGATAACGCGCCTGAAACCGGTTACACCATCAGGCAGTAAACCGTTGGCACCATGGGCAATAGGTGTCTCCACAGTAGCCGTAATATTTTTGATGTTAGGTGTCGGCAACCGATACCTGTCGCGTTTCCAAAAGCCTTACAGTTTTGATGCGACTTCGGAGATGACGGTAGACCTTATTGAGGCACCAATGGTGCTGGATCTTGAATCCGAACCGGATGTGCGGACACAGATCGGGAGTGCTGCCGCGCCGAGTAAGAACGAGGGTGCCGGTCAGCAACCCGATGATGTCTTATTCGCTGCCCCACAAGCAGAGGGAGACGATGTTTCTATACCCAAACAGCAGTGGATTCAGGCGGATGCTCCGAGTGTATCGGGCCTTGTTAGTTCTTTTTTTCTTACATCCCAAGGAACTGTATATGCTTTTAATGGGGATCTCTATAAGTTAGTCGAAAATCGGAGCGCATGGCAACGCATCAACGAAGCAGTCGCGCCGCCAAATGGCGCGATGCCCATGGTAGAGCACGATGGTTCTCTCTATATTGCTGCCTATGATGAAATACTTGCATCAACCGATGGTGGTAGGACTTGGCATACCCACGCGTCACACCCTACAGGATTTACGGTCGGTTTTTTCGTAATAGATGATATATTTTATCTCGCATTTGAAGATCGGTTTTTTCGCTCTGAAGATATTGGAAAAACATGGGATGTCGCAGCGGATGGACTCGCTGGGGAAATTCGCACCCTGAATGAAACGCAAGACATGCTGTTCGCTGGAACACATAACGGGCTATATCGGATGAGAGATGGGGCTTGGGAACACTTGAAATTCCCAGTATTAGAAGCCGAAACGATTCGCTCAGTTGCAGTAACTGACGAAAAAATCTATGTTGTGGCAGAATTATCATGGGAGAAAATGTCTGGGGACGATCTCCGGCAAATGTCTCGTGGAGAGAAACGTTCTTGGTGGATATTCCGATCAACCGATTTAGGGGATTCGTGGAAAGATATAACACCTACAAATGCTTGGCACGTAAAAGGGTTTCCTCCGCTCATCAAACTTATTGCTGCTGGGGAGACGCTGTTGGCTATGGAAAAAGGCATGGTGCATTCAAGTAATAGCGGAGATACTTGGATGAACCCACAACCACCAGAGACTTCACCAACTTTGGTTGATATAGCAGCTGCTGTCGCATTGGATGAAAACACTTTTTATGTTTCCAATAATGACGGAATTTATCGTTCTATTGATGGTGGTGCATCGTGGCATCGATTTAATGCAGTCGGTCAAGGGCAAGTGGACACCCTCACTGTCCTCGGAAACGCACTCTATGGAAGAAGTGGAAACAAGGTTGTTAAAACGACCAATAGAGGACGTTCATGGAAGACGATTCAAACAAATATACCTATGACAGCACCTCACAGAGATGAACCACCTATCATTACGCAGATAGTCAAATATGGTGGTGTCCTTTATGCAAAAGGTAAAGCACCCGGCGAAGAAACCTGTCTATATCAGATTTCTCAGGACAGCAAGACACTGATACAGATTCAAGATGCCCCCGTCTCCCATTCGCGAACATTAAGGAATCAGTTGTCTCAAGGAGTCTCCTTTGACTTGCAAGGTAAACCATTTCTTGAACAGTTACAACAGGGCACTTCTGGCGCGACGCAGTTCTTCAAACGATTGGCAGAAGGGGATCCGCAGCGATCCAGTCAACTTATCCGTGGTGGGTTGCGCGGAACGTTTGCTGTCTCTGACAAAACGTTTTACATCGAATATAACTATAAACTCTTCCGATGGGAACTGGGCGATACTGAATGGTACGACACCGAACAGGAAGAAACCGTTGAACTGACTCTGGACTTAGCATTCAAAGAACTCAAACTTGCGGTTTCAGGGAACACCGTCTACGTTGGCAAACGGGACGGACACCTCGTTGTCTCGTTTGATAAGGGAAATAATTGGATCGATCTCACCCCAGCGATGCCGTTTCCTGTTAAAACTTTCAAAACTATCGTGTCTGCGGGTTCCACAGTCTATGTAGCAACAGACGCAGGTATCATTACATCAGATGATGGAAGACATTGGCATACCGTCACCGATGCAGAAGGCAACAATCTCGTTATGGAGCAGTTGGCTGTTGATGGCACAACAGTTTATGGCGTGTCCAAGACAGATGTCTATCAACTGGAAAACGACACATGGAAACAAGTTGCTTCAGAGGTGCCAGAAAAAGTGATCTCGTTTGCTGTTGATAGGAACGTGTTGTACGTCGGCACGCGGGGCAGCGGCATGCTACACTTCAATCTTGGCGAATAATAGAAATAGATATATTTTTTTGGGCGGTGCTACAATACCGCCCTTCCTATCCCATCCCTCTCTTTTTCTTTAAAATCCTCTTTTTTTCCTATTAAGCAACCATTTTGCGCTATCTTGCGTCACTATAGTTAATATGTCATTAATCAATTATCGTTTTCCAGAGGCACTTCATGAAAAATAACGATGTTACACTTATTCAACGAATTCTCGCTGGCGATGAAACCGCTTTTGCTGAACTTGTGAAAAAATATCAAAAGCCTGTTCATACACTCGCTTGGCGAAAAATCGGGGATTTCCATATCGCTGAGGACATCACACAGGAGACCTTCCTGAAAGTGTATCAGAGACTTCATACCCTGAAAGATCCGACCCAGTTTTCTGGCTGGCTCTATGTGATAACGGCGAACCTATGCGCCACGTGGCTCCGCAAAAAACGGATACAGACGCAACCGTTGGAGGACACAGAGACAACGATGCTACAAAGAGATGCTTATTCCCGACACGTCGTAGAAGAGCGGAGAAAGACCGCAGCGGAATCCCAACGCGAGGTGGTCAAACAGCTGCTTGCGAAGTTGAAAGAGAGTGAACGGACAGTGATGACGCTTTACTATCTTGGCGAAATGACGGTTGCAGAGATTAGCCGATTTTTAGGAGTATCGACGAGCACGATTAAAAGTCGTTTGAGGCGTGCCCGGAAACGTCTAAAAGAGGAGGAACCGATGATTAGAGAGGCACTTGAACACTTCCAAATTACACCAAATCTTACAGAGAACATCATGCGCGAGGTTTCGCGTCTGAAACCGATTGCACCATCAGACAGCAAGCCGTTAGTACCGTGGGCAGTCGCTGCATCTACGATAGCCGTCATATTTCTGATGTTAGGTATCGGAAACCAACACTTATCGCGTTTCCAAAAACCTTACAGTTTCAACGCTGCTTCAGAGATGACAATTGAGCTCATTGAAGCACCCGTGGTCCTGAACCTTGAAACCAAGCCGGATATTCGGACGCAAATTGGAAATGTCAACACACCGAGCAAAAACGATACCGCCAATCAGCAGCCTAACAATGTTTCAGCATCGGTTGCAGACGCACAATCAGATGATACCGCTAATAAAGACTACTCTCAATGGCAGCTGCCAAAAGAAGCGAAGGCACGTTTTGGAAAAGGCGGTATTAATACGATTCAGTTTTCGCCGGACGGCACGCAACTCGCAGTCGGGAGTAACATCGGTATATGGCTGTACGATGTGGAGACAGGTAAAGAGAAGTCCCTGTTTATGGGTGGGTGTCGATCCCTTGCTTTTTCGCCGGATGGTCGTTTCCTTGCCAATGGCGGTGGATATTCTGACGTGCCGAAAGTCGAATTGTGGGAGATAGCTACCGGACGTGAAGTGTTACTCGCTGACGCGTTTGATTCCGCTGCAGTATTACAGTTCTCTTCAGATGGGAAGACACTTGTCAGTGTAAGTGGTTCAGGGAATGCAATTATCAATTTGGATGTCAAAAGTGGAATAGCATTTGCAAGGCCTTTTAATACTAACCCCTTTGGTCCGTTTAAGTCGGGAAATGAAGTCCACGCAATCACACGCGGTCAAGTCGCGATTGGGCAGATGGATGGTAAAATTCAGTTATGGGACACAACAAACCACAAAGTGTTATCTACCCTCAGAGGACATTTAGATTTGTCTCTTCGACCGCCGGATAAATCCCCTCCCCGTAGACCATCGTTTATGCCGATCTCAAAAAATCAGGTTTTAGCGTTGGCATTTTCGCCTGATGGCACCCGTCTCGCCAGCGGAAGTAAGGACAAAACGGTGCGATTATGGGATCTCACCAACCAGAATGAGTGGATGACACTCCAAAAACATACGGGTTGGACAAATGCCTTGGCGTTTTCGCCAGACGGAAAAATGCTTGCCAGCGGTAGTACCGATAAAACAGTACAGTTGTGGGATACCACTACCGGAAAACCACTTGCAACATTTACCGACCATATTACCGGTATTACAGCATTAGCGTTTTCACCAGATGGCACCACGCTGGTAAGCGGTAGTGCAGACGGCACGATTCGGTTCTGGGATACAACAACTGGTACTCCACGTGCAGACCGTATCACCGGACACACGCAATGGATCAGAGCAGCGACCTTCTTTAAGGATAGCTCCACACTTGTGAGCGTCGCATTTAATGGCGAAATTACCTTTTGGGATGTAGAGACACCGCCAAATCCGATTGTCCATACCGCAGCACATCGAGATTGGTTATCAACTTTGGCGTTTTCACCAGATGGCACGAAACTTGCCAGCGTAGGAGCGAGTAAGACGATGCTCTTCGGGGCAGCTTTAAACTTTCCTTCCTTTGAGCGGCCAGATCATCTGGTGCGTTTAACTGATGTAAGCACCGGACGTGAGTTAACAACATTGCAGTTCAGCAGAGGCACCGAACAACTGACGTTTTCCCCTGATGGAAAGACAGTAGCGTTTGGTAGTTTAGGAGAAATCCATTTGTGGAATACGGAAACTGGAGATAAACTGAACATCCCTCTTGTTGATTGGGAAACCGATATTCACAATGCGCCACACGTTACTGCCTTGGGATTTTCATCAGATGGCGCAATCGTTGGCAGTGGTACCAATCAAGGTGAAATCCAAACGTGGAACGTCGCGACAGGGAAAGCATTAGAAGTCCTTGCGAAACCGACGGAACATGAGAATTTGGGGCGTATTTCCGCACTTAGTTTCGCACCAGATGGCCCCTTGCTTGCTGCCGGCACTGCTGGTACACACACTCAACTCCATTTATGGGATGTGAGCACCGGTCATAAAGTTTTTTCGGTTAGCACTGTGTATAAGCGAGGTACACGGATATTGCATGATTCGCCAAAATCGTTGGTGTTTTCGCCAGACGGCACAACTCTCGTCAGTGGGCATAGCAGCGGTACAATCCAATTATGGAACATCAAGACTGGAGACAGCATCACTGTTCTTGATGGGCATACACAAAAGATAGAGACGTTAGCATTTTCATCAGATGGTAAAACGCTCGTCAGCACTGCCATGGACGGCACAATTCTCTTGTGGGATTGGGATGAAGTCCTAAAGGATTCATCGAAAAGCGAATAACGGAATAACACCAAATTCGAGAAACGTGATGATTTGTTTGGCGAGGTCTCTGTGCCTCGCCTTCGTTTTTTGGATTGAAGTAGACCGCCAGTAGCAGGGACCTTGCAGTCGCGATGCCACTTAAAACGAATACTGGACAACTCCACACCCCTTCCAAAGCCATTCAGCTCTCCTTTAGAAAAGATCCCTGATTGTTCCAAGACCTACTGTAGGAGCGAGCTGCGCTCGCGATCTTTCAGGCAAAATGCTTGAAAAACCGAAAACTGAATAACTCTGATACCCTTCCAAGCACATATACTATTAGTTGGATTTATGGTATAATCCTGCTCACAGAAAGAGTGCAAGTTGAGCAACACTCGTATAATCCGTCTCCCTCTTATTATCGAGAAAATAGAATTTCGACCTCCTTTGCACGTTCCCTTATCTATCGGCGAAGTTTGCTATCAGGCGTTGGCAGAATTGTGAGACTTTTTTATCTCAAATCGCATCATTAATTATAGGTATAGATCATGAACATTCCCTTTTTAGAGGTATCCGATGAAAAATGACGATGCTGAACTCATCCAACGCGTCCTTGACGGCGATGATACTGCGTTTTCCGCACTTGTAAAAAAACACCAAAAGTCGGTGCACACCCTCGCGTGGCGGAAAATTGGAGATTTCCATGTCGCCGAAGAGATTACGCAAGATACTTTTCTAAAAGCGTACCAGAACCTTTCGACGCTCAAGGAACCGCAGAAGTTTGCAGGTTGGCTTTATGTAATCGCGGCGAACTACTGTAAGATGTGGATGCGTAAGAGACGTTTATCAACACAGTCGTTGGAAGACACAGACAACGCAGAATTAGAAAAAACGACGTATTCTGAATATGTCATTGCGGAAAACGAACGGGTAGCAGTGGAGACACAACGCGAAGTCGTCAAGAAACTGCTTGCGAAGTTACCAGAGAGTGATCGAACAGTCATCACGCTTTACTACCTCGGTGGAATGACTTATGAGGAGATCAGCGAGTTTTTAGGGGTGTCGGTAGCATCAATAAAAAATCGTCTTTATCGTGCACGTCGTCGCTTGAAGAAGGAGGAAACGATGATTAGAGAGGCTTTAGAAAATTTTCAAATCACACCAAATCTTACAGAGAATATCATGCGCGAGGTTTCGCGCCTGAAACCGATTACACCATCAGACAGTAAACCGTTAGTGCCGTGGGCAATCGGTGTTTCAACGTTAGTCGTCATGCTTTTGATGTTAGGTGTCGGTACGCAATACTTATCCCGTTTCCAGAAACCTTACAGTTTCAACGCTGCTTCAGAGATGACAGTTGAGCTCATTGAGGCACCCGTTGTGCTGAACCTTGAAGCTAAACCAGATGTTCGGACGCAGTTGGGAAACGTCAACACACCGAGCAAAAACGATACTGCTAACCAACAGCCTAACAATGTTTCAGCATCGGTTGCAGAAGCACAATCAGATGATACCGTTAATAAAGACTACTCTCAATGGCAGTTGCCCAAAGAAGCGAAGGCACGCTTTGGAAAAGGCAGTATTAATGCGATTGAGTTTTCACCGGACGGCACGCAACTCGCAGTCGGGAGTAACATCGGTATATGGCTGTACGATGTGGAGACAGGTGAAGAGAAATCCCTGTTTAAAGGTGTGTGCCGATTCCTTGCTTTTTCGCCGGATGGTCGTTTCCTTGCCAATAGTGGCGGAGATTCTGACGGATCGAAAGTCCAATTGTGGGAGATAGCCTCCGGACGTGAAATCTTATTTCCCGATGTGTATGATACTGCTTCAGCCTTGCAGTTTTCCTCTGATGGAAAAACGGTTGTCAGTGTAGGTAGTGGCGGACAGTTTATCATCCGTTTGAATATTGAAACGAAAGAGATGACTTCAAGGTTTTTCAAGCGTGGTGAACCATCTGACATGTCTGGTGAAATAGGTGTCTACGCAATTACAGACGATAAAGTTGCGATTGGGAGAACGGATGGGAAGATCGAATTATGGGACATAGCGGCTTACAAAGTGTTATCCACTCTCAACGGGCATACAGATTTGTCGCTTCAACAGCCGAGCCAACCAGCGTTTATACCGAAAAAACATGATGTTTTAGCAGTAGTGTTTTCACGCGACGGCTCGCGGCTCGCCAGTGCCGGTAGAGATAAGACAGTGCACTTATGGGATCTCACCAGTCCAGACCAATGGATTACACTCGAAGGACAGACAGGTTGGACGAATGTGTTAGCATTTTCGCCGGACGGAAAGATGCTCGCCAGTGGCGGGACAGATAAAGCGGTGCAACTGTGGGATACCGTGACAGGGAAATCTCTCGCTACGCTCACCGGTCATACTAACGCTATTACTGCATTAGCGTTTTCACCGGATAGCAGAACGCTCGCAAGCGGCAGTGCAGACGGCACACTCCGGTTCTGGCAGACAGGAACCGGAACTCCGCTACCTGACCGTATCACTGGACATACGCAGTCGATGTCTGCAGCGACTTTCTTTCAGGATAGTTCTACGCTTGCAAGTGTGGCGTTTAATGGTGAAATTACCTTTTGGGATGTAGACACATCGCAAAAATCCACGATCAAAAATGTAGAACATCGGGATGGGTTCCCAACCTTAGCGTTTTCACCAGATGGCACGAAACTCGCCAGTGTAGGCGCAGAAGGGGATAGCGTTTCTTGGGGCTCCGCCAGTTTTTCTCTTTGGACTCCAGATCGTTTGATTCGTCTGACGGATGTAAAGACAAGGCGTGAACTGACGACGTTCCCCTATGCAAGAGGTGTCAAAGAGCTGACCTTTTCACCTGATGGTGAAACGGTGGCGTTTACAGGTCTCGGTGAAATCCGCTTGTGGAATACAAGAACCGGCGATGAACAAGCGATACCTCTCGCTGATCTGAGTGCAGGTATTCCTCGCAATATGCCCAGAATTTTGGCATTGGCATTTTCACCACATGGTACATGGCTCGTGAGTGGATCTGATAAAGGGAAAATCCAAATGTGGGACGTTGTGACCGGTGGTGCCTTGACTGTCTTTGCAGAGCCGACGGAACAAGAGGATCTGGGGCGTATTTTGGCATTGGCATTTTCACCAGACGGTACCTTGCTCGCCGCCGGGATACGTGGTCACATCCATTTATGGGAGGTCGATACGGCGAATAAACTGTTATCGGTGAACACGGAGCACAGACGTGGCGATAAGCCTTTTGGGGGTGCCGCCGAACCCTTGGTATTTTCACCAGATGGCGCGGTGCTTGTTAATGGGCTCCATATAGGCTCAATCCAACTATGGGACGTTACAACAGGAGATAAAATCGCTGTGCTTGATGGGCATACACAGCAAGTAGAGACGTTAGTATTTTCACCCGATGGCACAACGCTCGTCAGCACTGCCAAAGACGGTACAATTCTCCTATGGGATTGGAACGAAATGCTTAACGGTTCAGCGAAAAGCGAATAAAAGAAGCCAGCAATGAAGCAACTACAAATCCTCCTTATCTCTCTTTACATGAACCCTCATCTTCCTATGAAGTCTGCTAAATAAAAATTTGCAGAATTGTGAAACTTTTTAATCCCTCGTCGCGTCACTAAGGGTTGATTACAATAATGAACCTTCCTTTTTTTGAGGTGTCCGATGAAAAATGACGATGTTCAACTCATCCAACGCGTCCTTGATGGCGATGAGACGGCGTTCTCCACGCTTGTCAGGAAATATCAGCGATCCGTTCACGCCTTGGCGTGGCGGAAGATCGGAGATTTCCATATCGCTGAGGATATTGCACAAGATACTTTCCTGAAAGCGTATCAGAGACTCTCTACGCTGAAAGAACCGCAGTCCTTTGCGAGTTGGCTCTATGTGATAACTGCCAATCATTGCAAAGCGTGGCTCCGGAAAAAGCGAACGTGGATGCAGTCGCTCGAACACACAAGCAGCGCGCAGTTAGAAAAAGCGACCTATTCCGGACATATCATTGCGGAAAATGAGCGGATGACAGCGGAGACACAACGAGAGGTCGTTAAGAAACTCCTGGCGAAATTACAGGAGAGCGACCGGACAGTTATTACGCTCTATTACCTCGGGGGAATGACGTATGAAGAGATTAGCAGCTTTTTAGGTGTATCGGTGGGTGCGATTAAGAGTCGGCTCCACCGAGCAAGGCAGCGGTTAAAGAAGGAGGAACCGATGATTAGAGAGGCTTTAGGCAACTTCCAAATCACACCAAACCTTACAGAGAACATCATGCGTGAAATTTCGCGTCTGAAACCGGTTGCGCCCTCAGGTAGCAAACCGTTAATGCCGTGGGCAGTCGGCATTTCCACATTAGCAGTCGTTCTATTGATGTTAGGTATCGGAAACCATCAACTTTTATCACATTTCCAAAAGCCGTATAGTTTCGATGCGATTTCGGAGATGACAGTTGATATTATTGAGGCACCTGTCGTGCTAAACCTCAAAGTCAAACCGGATATTCAGACACAGTTTGGCAATGCCAACGCGCCGAGTAAAAACGACGGTGCCGGTCAGCAACCTGATGATGTCTTATTCGCTGCTGCGCAGGCGGACGAAGAAGATGTCCCTGAAAACATGCCACAAAATCCAAAAGAGCACTGGTACGACCTCACCTTGATGAATACCAAGATCGGTTACATGCACATATCCAGTGAAAAAACCGAATATGAAGGGAAAGAGGTAGATCGGAACAAAATTAATGTGGTTATGAATCTTAAGGTACTCGGGAGCGATGTAACCATTGAAACCACCCGCGTTGAGTATATAGGTTCCGATTTAATGCCGCGCCATTTTCTTTTAACCTCCAATGAGTCCGGTTCAAAACAGGTGGAGGGACGCATCGTAGATGGCGTTGCACACATTAAAACAACGCTCAACGGTGAAACAACTGAATCAGAAGTTCCTGTGCCACCGGATACAATTTCTGAATATACAGGCATCGAATCGCTTTTTCAACGGGGTCTTAAAATAGGCGATAAGCGGAATTTCCACATTTTTAGCGTTGACCTCTTAAAGCCGGTGAAAATGGAGATTGAGGTTGAAGCGGAAGACACCTTAACCTATCAGTCAGAGGAAAAACAGGTCTATGTTTTACGTCAGACGATAGACATAATGAATGGGATCACCACGAAGCTCTGGCTTGATACTAATGGCGTAAGTTACCGAACCCAGACACCGATGATGGGTCTCTCTATGGTAACAACAAAAACCGATAGGGAGGTCGCCCTTGGCAATACGGCAGAGGTTGATATCGTTTTAAAAACGCGTATTCTTCCCTCTGGCAAACACCCTACGCGAAACGCAAGAAACTTTGAAGCCGACGTAAAATTGACATCAGGAAGTATCGCTGATACCATCATGTCTAATTCCCGTCAACAACTAAAAACAAACAGTGAGCAAGCAGGTAGACTTTCGATTCAGGTACCAACGGTTTCAGCAGAGGATTGTCCAGATTTACCGATCCGAGATGCTGAAGGTGAATTCCTTGGCGCGAGTGCTTATATTCAAACCGACGCGTCAGCGATTCGCGCGAAAGCTGAGGAAATATTAGATGGTGAAGTCAATTCATGGCGTGCAGCAGAAAAATTATGCCAATGGGTTTATACAGCCATTACGGAGAAAAAAATAAGTAGCGGTTTCGGCTCATCATTAACTGCCCTGGAAGCGCTCTCCGGGGATTGCACAGAACACACTGTGCTTTTTATTGCTTTAGCGCGAGCTGCTGGAATTCCGACACGCATCTGCTCAGGTATCGCATTTGCACAGGGCATCTTTTACTACCATCTCTGGGCTGAAGTCTACGTCGGTAGGTGGGTACAGATGGATCCAACATGGGGACAGACCATCGCCGATGCGACTCATATTCAACTTAACGGAAGCACCTTGGAATCGGATCATCTACGTGAATTCGCTGAAGGCGTTTTCCGAACGCTTAATCAACTTGAAATTGCCATCGTTGAATAAGGATCCTATGGGATAAAAATTCGGTATATCTTGTCTGGGCGGTGCTACAATGCCGCCCATTTTCACCGCTATTTAAACACACCCAACTCACATTAAAACTCCGCACTTACCCTCATCTCCAGACGGTGTTCAAGTTCTACACGGACGGTGTCTACTGCACTGACCACAATAGCGAATCTCTCCTGAAAGTCCGCTTTTCCATATCTAAACACTTTTAGCCGGATTTATGCTATAATTCTGCATCCTCCTGTAGCGTTAGAAAAATAAAAATTTGCAGAATTGTGAGATTATTTTTCCGCTTGTCGCGTCACTAAGTACAAATGTGAAATGACGAACACTCTTTATTTTAGAGGTGTCCGATGAAAAATGACGATGCTCAACTCATCCAGCGCGTTCTTGATGGCGATGAGACGGCGTTCTCCACGCTTGTGAAAAAGTATCAGCGATCCGTTCACGCACTCGCGTGGCGCAAGATTGGCGACTTCCACATCGCCGAGGAGATTACACAGGATACGTTCCTAAAAGTTTATCAGCGGCTGTCAACCTTGAAGGCACCGCAGTCCTTTGCGAGTTGGCTCTATGTCATAACCGCAAACCACTGCAAAGCGTGGCTCCGTAAAAAACGGACGCGGACGCAGCCGTTAGAAAGTACCAGCAATATGCAGTTAGAACAAAGGGCGTATTCTGGATATATCATTGAGGAGAACAAGCGGATGGCAGCGGAGACACAACGCGAAGTCGTCAAGAAATTGCTTGCGAAGTTACAAGACAGTGACCGGACGATCATCACGCTCTATTACCTCGGCGGAATGACGTACGACGAGATCAGCAAGTTTCTGGGTGTGTCGGAAGCGACGATTCGGAATCGTCTCTACCGAGCGCGTCGCCGTTTAAAGAAGGAGGAACCCATGATACGAGAGGCTTTAGAAAATTATCAAATCACACCGAACCTTACAGACAACATCATGCGTGAAATTTCGCGTCTGAAACCGATGACACCGTCAGGCAGTAAACCCTTAGTGCCGTGGGCAGTCGGTGTTTCCACATTAGCAGTCATTCTATTGATGTTAGGTATCGGAAACCATCAATACCTGTCGCGTTTCCAAAAACCGTATAGTTTCAACGCACCATCAGAGATGACAGTCGAACTCATTGAAGCACCTATTGTGCTAAACCTTGAAGCTAAACCCGATATTCGGACGCAACTTGGGAGTGTTAGCACACCGAGCGAGGGAGATACTGCCAACCAGCAGCCTGACGATGTTTCAGCATCGGTTGTAGAAACAGAATCAGATGAGACATCTAAAAACCACGCACATTGGAAGTTACCCAAAGCGGCAAAAGCGCGTTTCGGAAAAGGTGGGATTAACACAATCCAGTTTTCACCCGATGGAACTCTCCTCGCAGTCGGTAGCCACATCGGGGTCTGGCTGTACGACACAGAAACAGGTGAGGAGAAATCGCTGTTTGCGGGAAGGTGTCAAACCCTCGATTTTTCACCAGATGGTCGTCTCCTTGCCAGTAGCGGCGGTTATTCCGGAGATACAGAAATTCAAATGTGGGAGATCGCTACCGAGCGCGAAATGCCACTTATTGATCGGTACGCATCTGCCTCGGCACTACAATTTTCATCTGATGGAGAAACACTTATCAGTTTGAGTGGTTCAGGAAATGCAATTACCAAGTTGCGTGTTGAAAACGGTAAAGGAAAAACAAAGCACTTCAAAACTGGACTGTTCGGCATCGGTTTTCTGAGTACGGAGGATTTCCAAGGTGTTTATGGGATGACAAGCGACAAAATCGCAATTGGAAAACGAAACGGGATAATTCAAGTATGGGACATAGTAACCCGTAAAAAGTTATTCACGCTCAGAGGACATGTAGATTTGCCGCTTCAGCTGTTAGATAAACCTGCGCCCCGAAGACTGGCGTTTGCAAAATGGGTTTTAGCAGTAGCATTTTCACCCGATGGCACGCGTCTCGCAAGTGGTGGCGCAGATAAGACAGTACGATTGTGGGATATGACTGGTGACAGGAATTCGATTACACTGCAGAAACATACCGGATGGATAAATGTGCTGGCGTTTTCTCCAGACGGGAAAATGCTTGCCAGTGGCAGTACCGACAAAACCGTACAATTGTGGGACACCACGACAGGCGAACCCCTCGCGACGCTCACTGGGCATATCAACGGTATTGCTGCATTAGCGTTTTCTCCAGATGGTCGTACACTTGTAAGCGGGAGTACGGACGGTACAATCCGATTCTGGGACATAGAGACCGCGACACCACTTGATAACCGTATCACTGGACACACACAATCCATAAAAGCGGCAACCTTCTTTCAGGGTCGTAGGGGCGAGGTCACCTCGCCCCTACTGGTAAGTGCGGCGTTTAACGGTGAAATTACCTTTTGGGATGTGGACACGGCGCAAAAGTCCGCTGTCCAAAATAGCGGACATCGGGATTGGTATTCAGCTTTAGCGTTTTCGCCGGATGGCACGAAACTCGTCAGTGCAGCGTCAGACGCTACTACGGTTTTCGGTTCGATGTCTACTACAAAGCCAGATAATCTAATTCGGTTGACGGATGTCTGGACTGGAGACGAACTTACGACGTTCCAGCGAGGTGCTGGAAACCTCATCTTTTCCCCTGACGATAGAACCAAAACTGTAGCGATTGCTCATATTGACATTCGTTTGTGGAATACGGAAACAGGCGATGCATTGGTAATTCCTCTTCGTGATGACCTGAAACCCGGCTTTCGGGGCAATCTGCCAGTGATTTTGGCCTTGGCATTTTCGCCAGATGGTAGATGGCTTGTGAGTGGAACTACAGATGGACACCTCCGAATGTGGGATGTTGCGACGGGTGAAACTTTGGTCGTCTTTGCAGAACCGACGGGACAAGAGAATCTGGGACAGATTTCGGCATTGGCGTTTTCACCAGACCGCGCCTTGCTCGCTGCGGGTGCACAGAGGCAACTCCATTTATGGGACGTGCGTACCGGTCATAAAATTTTATCCGTTAGCACTGCGCATCAACGCGGTAGACGGGTACTACATGATGCGCCAGAACCGTTGGTGTTTTCACCCGATGGTGCAATTCTCGTCAGTGGGCATGCCAGCGGTACAATCCAATTATGGGATGCCAAGACTGGAGACAGAATCGCTGCGCTTGATGGGCATACGGACCAAGTAGAGACGTTGAAATTTTCGCCTGACGGTGAAATGTTGGTTAGTACGGCACAAGACGGCACAATCTTTTTGTGGGATTGGGATGAGGCTATCACAGTTCCACCAACACCGACGAATATCCCAATTAGGAGCCAGAAGCATCATCGTGAGAAATATATCCGCTCTCTTGAAAACGATTTATAATCTATTCGTTGTTTTGGGTGTCTGTCCTATTTTGTTGTTTTTCAGTTGTTCCGGTGAAATGGATGTAACCTTAGAACCGGAGGACGCAGCTGAGGAGACAACAGTTACGGGCGAAGATGTGTACGCGCAGACGTACAAAGCGTTGCAGCAAGCGTACCTGTCCCCGATTTTAGATGATCGGTTTCAGACACTTCATCGAATGCGTTCGGATTCTACCTATCTCGCGTTTCTCAGAAGTGTTTATCCAGAGGTGCTGCATAAAGATCTTAAAACGTTTATTGAAAATAGTCCGCCCGATGCTGAGCTGTACGAAGTCGTTTGGCATAAACACTTTGGAAAACCGACACAGACGGATATCGTCAGGGTCCATCGTCTGCACCAAATTTTCCAAAAAGCGCGGATTTCTGTCTATCACGGAACAGATCAAGACGCAGCAGTGGATGAAATCATTATACCGGCTGGGCAGGAAGAACCCCTTTGGGGGTGGCTTGTCAAACATTTCAGAGATAATGAAGAAGGCTTTGAGGCATTTGATGCGGATCTTCAACGATTGAGTCGAGATATTGAGTTGCGGAACACCATCAAAATAAACAAAATCCTTACAGATCAAAGTAACGAACGCGGACGTGACGATGGGTTCATCTGGCTTATGCTGCGGGAACCGGCTTTGATGGGAGAGGTACTTGATAGCTTTACGGATACTGAGATATTTCTTGAATGGCTCAAAGGGAAATTTCGGGAACCAGAGATACGGTTCTAAACATCCGTACCCATATCACGTTAAAGTTCCGCGCTGACCGTCATCTCCAAGCGGTGTTCCGGTTTCCTATGCTTTGTGGAGAGCAGACGGTAATTGAGGCGAAATAACAGGTCGGTGAATCTCCGCAATCTATAATCCGCTGTTGTTCGGACTTCGTGGCTGATACCCTCATAAAAAGTGTACTGTGCGAAAGGGATGCCGCCGCTGCTCTGACCGTAGCCGAGTTTGTAGTTGACATCAATCCGTCCCTTGCCGATGAGACTGTATGTAATCCGGTTTTGATATGAGAACGTACGGGTCTTCGCTTCCGGTTCCTCGTCGAGTTGTTCCTCGTCGGTTGTCTGTCTATAACCGCCGATACCGCTCCAGCGCAGTACATTGCTCAGTTGATAGCGGAGATTCAATTCGGTCGTCTGCTCCAGTTGATGTAGGTCCGAGATAGGGGTTGCGGAACGCTCTATTACACCTTCTTCACTACCGGTTGCTTGTCCAAGGTCTTCAAAATCGAATTGGTTGTAACTTTCTGTCTCCTGACGCTGCTCATAGTTGGCACCGACAGAGAGGCGTTGCGTCGGATTTACAGAGAAAGCGGCATCCCAAGTGCGATGCTGTCTGTGCCGTTCTTGGTTATTGATTCGCTTGTTGAGCGTCTCACCGGTACGGAGGTTGAACTCAAGGCTGAACGCCGGTGAGGGTGAAAATTCGAGACGATGGTGCTGGTTCAACCGTCCGAAAAGTGTATCTGAACCTTGTAAGCTCTGGAGCAGATACAGGGACACCGCATCCTCTACCTCTTGTTCCTCTGTGAGCCAGAACCGCGCTTGACCTCGGAGGGCACTCAGGAACCATGCTAAATGGCTTTCGGTTTTCGGCTTTCGGCTATTAGCCTTCAGCAAAGAGGTTGCTGATGAAATTACGTTTTCTTGCTGATCGCTGTCAGTTGATGGCTGATTGCTATTTGGTGCTGGACGTAAACTATCACGTGTTCGCATTAAGTCCTGTTGCTGCTGTTGCCGCGCTCTGGCACGCCGTGCGAAATATTGACGCGGTTGGAAACGGACACGGAAATCTGCATCTACTGCCGTGGTCGGTTTATCACCAACGTTCTGGTAGATTTTGATGTAAGTGCCTTCCTCAGGATCCTCTACGTAGTGCAGATCGTCCAATTTCACGTAATACCCTTCACCCGGTTGGAGCAAAACACCGGTATGTGGGTGGATGTTGGTATAGATTTCGTGGCGTTGGCTCGTTAATTTTTTATCCAACTCATAACGGAGTTCTATGTCAACGGCGCGGCTTAAGGGTGTCAACTGCAGGTTAATATCGGCGAGTTGTGTCGTCGTATTTGACCCGAATTCGGTGTGCGCCTCCAGCATCCGGCGTGCAAGGTTCGCACGCAGATTCACGCCACCGCCGAGAAAAGATTTCTGTTGTGAAAACAGTCCGACCTTCCACGTTCGCGCTGTGGTACTGCGCTGCCAATCGGATAGACCGATCGGCTCGTCGTCTACAGTGAGCAACGGCTCCTTCGCGAACGCCTCCTCAAGCTCGTAACTGGTATTGACAGACAACCAACTGAAATCAACGAGATCAATGCGTCCAATCGAGCGATCCCGTTTCCGGTTGAGCGACGCATTCAGTGCCTCCGTGGATTCCAATCTGCCCAATGTCCCGACGAATCTGAACGGACCGATCGGATAGGACAGGTTGCCTTCCTGCCGCGACTTCTGCTGCGACTGCGCCCGCGTCGAATCGCCACCCTCGACACGCGAACTACTCCGATAGTCATCCCATCGGAGATTCGGCAACTTTTTCAGGAGCGATGTTTTCGGGGTCTCCGGACGCGCGCTTTGTGTCGATGTACTGCTTCCCTGACTGTTTGTCCGTGGCAGAGGCGAGGTAACCTCGCGCCTACTCGCAAGTTGATTGAAATTTACACCCCAATTGAAGTTATTGCGGATCGTCGCATTTCGCGTGGACAATGCCTCCGTTCCCGTCGGAGCAGTTCCCGTCGTAACAATTTCTGGGCGTTGCGGTTCTCGTTCCTCGCTCCTGCCGACACCCGCATCAAACGCCAACCAATCCATCGGTGTCAATCGGATGTCAAAATTTACGGTTCGCTCATCTTGTGCGCTGACAGAATCGGGGTTAAAAACCCCTCCTACATTGGACAGAAACGCGTCATCAAACCCCTCTTTGGCGTATTGCGTCTCGTAGCGAGAACGGTTCCGGTTGCTACTCGACGCGCCGACAGGCACGAAATCGGCATCCATTGAACGTATATCAAGGTTAGTGTGTAGGAGCGGTTTGTAACCCCGATTCCGTTTATCTGTCGATGTTGCGAAATCCCAATCCGCGGCACCGATCAGTTTCCACGCCTGACTCACCTCTTTGCGGTCTACCATGGAATAGGTATTCCTGTCGAGGTTACTATAGGCGAGTTCGCCTTCAATCCACGCTTTCTCGGTGATATTGAGTCGGCTCTCTACGCCCCACACAGTATGTTGCTGTGGTGCGATGAGAGGCGATCCGCCTTCTTCTGGATCAATAATGTTTTGGCGCAGTGCCTCTAAATCCGTCTCTGTAATTGCGATGAGTGCCTGATCGGGTTCTTTCAGGTCTGTCTCAACAGCGTAAGAGGCACCGATGCTTATCCGATCCCCCGGTAGCGTGAAAGTACTGCTAAGTCCGTAAAGGTTCTGCTGATATGCGCGTTCTTCGGAGATATATTCAAAATCGATTCGGATGGTGTCGTTGCTCGTTATCAGGTGCTTGCTGTTAAATTCGACAATCGGGTCACCGTATTCACGGATAATATAGTCGTTGTTTTCGCCGCGTCGCATCCTTTCGCCGTTCAGCCAGACGATTTCGCTCCCTGCCTTCACAATGACGTATTGCCCATCGACAGTGAGCCGATATTCGCTGCGTCCCTCCTCACCACGGAGGACTAAACTCGTAGATTGCCCTTTCGGAATAGCGCTTGGAATGAGATGGAATCGACCCCACTCGAAGTCGCCTTCAACCTGCACACCTTCCAACGCCCGCGGAAAAAAGATAAACTCCGAAGCACCGAGCGATCCCTCAAAATCGCCCAACGTGCCACTCATATTTGGATGCGTGATGCGAATCAACTTCTGGTCAATGTCTTGGATGTTCTCTGTCGTACCTTCCGGTTGGATCGGCAAATCTTGGTCGGATAGCAACGCAAGAACGGTGATGTCTTTGGAGGCTTTACCCTCAACGTTAACGCGGAGTTCTTGGTTCGGTGTCACGCTGCGTCCGCTGCCGAGCGAGATACCGAACGTTTGGCTCCCAGAAACCTCCAATTGGCTCTCAGATCCCGGCTCCCCACGTAGGGGGTTTTTGCTTGGGTGTTTCTTCGCGGTCTCCTCGTCCGTTGATAACGGGTTGGGTAACCCAACCTCTACGGCTGATGGCTGATCGCTGTCTTCTGACGGCTGAAGGCTAATCGGATTTTGTTCGCCGTACAGATCGCGTTTGTAGACCTCTTTAATAGCGAAGGGCAGCGTCCGATAGGTAATCTTCAACCTATACGGGTAGGTCGTCGTCCCTCGTGGTACTATCGTGATTTTGCCGGAATATAGATCGATTTGGTAGTCTACATTTCGGACAAGCGTGTTACCGTCCGCTTCCGTTAGTTGTTCAGTATTTCGGAGAATCGGTGGGTACTTGACAGTGAATTCCTGTTCACCGGAGACCTTCAGTTCGACGGTTTCTGTCTTCTGGAGAACGGAAAAAGTGGGAAGTTCGAGGACATCGGTTTCGTCATCCGCGGGTTCTTGTGCCAGACTTCCGAGACGTGGGAGCAGGCATAAACAGAGCGCAAGGAGGAAGAGTGAAATACGCATTTAAACTATTTTTTCCGAAAAATTTGGAACACCTTTATATTGTTCGCTTCCGCGTCGCTCACAAAGACATGTCCAGTTTTCGAGACTGCGATACCTGCCGGTTCTAAGAGTGTCGGGGTACTGAATTCGGTAATGCTCTTGCCGTCGGGTGCAAAAACTTGGATGCGTCGGTTGCCGGTGTCGGTTACATAGAGGTAATTCCAATCGTCTAAAGCGACACACTTCGGTTCTCGCAGTTGACCGAGTTTGTCGCCTTCACCGCCCCAAGTACTGATAGGGTTGCCACTGAAGTCGTATTTTTTCACGAGGTGGTTGCCTGCATCAACGATATAGATGTTCCCTTGGGTATCAACGGCGAGGTCTGTAGGATTCCAGAACTGTTCGGCTCCGCTCCCGAAACTTCCGCGTGCCACAACCGGTACACCCGCGACATTGAATTCGATCCAGCGATGGTTTCTGGTATCCACAACATAAACTTCGCCGTTCCGTCCGATACCGATGCCTTCGGGTTGATCTAACGGCGTATCGTCCACAGTCTCGGTCAGCACATAGAAAATCTGATCAACAAAATTGCAGTATTGTACCCGACTGTTCCCGGTATCGGCGACATAGAGGTGTCGGTAGCTCCGTTGGAAGCTTAAGGCTATATCTGTGGGGCGATCGAACTCGCCTCTCTGCCAGCCACGTCCACCGAATTCAGCGATGAAGCCTCCGGTATTGTCGATAACTTGTACCCGATTGTTCCCGGCATCGGCGACGTAAATTCTGTTCTCTTCATCTATTGCGAGTCCCAACGGTCTCTGAAATTCTGCCACACCTTGTCCGGCACGACCCAGCGTTTTAAGATATGTGATACCAACGATAGGAGACGGTTCGCGTTCACGATTAGACCACAGAATTCCGATGGCTCCCTTCCGGTTAGCGGGTGGTGCCTCTGGTTGTGTAATTTCACTTTTTGGAAGGGTACAGCTTAAACAGAAGAGAAAACAAAGGAGGCAGATTTTTTTATAATTCCTTGCGGTTCGGTTAGGTGGGTTTGACGCTTGAAGTCTCATTCCGTAAGTCGCCTCCATTACATTACGGCTTACGTTTTTGGGATGCTCGTGCTAAGCACCTATGCGACATCAGCCTGCGGAGTCCCAATTTTAGCCACGTTGTACCCTGAATTTGAAGACGAACGTCGTCTGTTGGTCATTAAATTCACTTGTGACTCTCGGGACAATGATCCGCAAACTGCTGTAGTTGATGCTCCGTTTACGGAAGTAGAGGAAGAACCGCGCGTGTTGCCTCGGCATTACCGTTGTTCTTTCGATGTCCTCCCTCGGTAGGACCGCCGGGTCTCCCTGTATCCTAATGGATTTATCCCATCGGAATACTTCCGCTGCGAATTCGGGGGGCAGCGTCGGTTTGAAATTCCTTTTCAGATAGAAGGATTCTTGTGACTTGTCGATCGTTTTCGTGACGTTCCCTGTCCCGTCAAGCATCTGACAGTCCTTCTTTTTAAAGGATACCCAATGATCTGTTCCGTTGTAAATAAAAACAGCGAACGCATCGACCGCCTTCACATCATTGAGCGGGACTGCCATCGCCTTAATGCCGTTTCTCAGGTAACCGACCGCACCCGTTTGCGGCATAATGTAGGCATCCGGATCGAACACCGGGACGATCAGTTCGGGGCGGAAAGTGTCTTTTAAGAAATCCGGCACCTTTGAACAACTGAGCGGAATTAAAGACAGACAGAGGACTGCCAACATCTGTAAAATAGACATTCGAGGCGTGGCACGCATTCTCTGATCCGCTCGGTTTTCTTTCTCAAGGCTTTCTGAAGTGTTTATCGTGTTTTGCAAATTGGTTTCCTTGTTCATTGGTTTGTGTTCTCCAGAGCAAGCATCGCAGCACCGACGATCCCTGCGTCGTTTCCGAGGTGTGCCTTTACAATTTTCATCTGTGCGGGGATGTCCATCGCACGTTTAGAGAGTTCTTTTCGGATCGGTTCAAAAAGCAATGTTTCACCGGCTTCCGCGATCCCGCCGCCGATGATCGCAATTTGCGGGTTGAGGATATGCGCGATTGAAGTCAACGCAATACCGATATACCGTCCCGTCTCAGCGAAAATCTCGATTGCGAGTTCGTCGCCCGCTTCCGCTGCCTCGGCTATCATTCGCGGCGTTAATGCCACGCCGTCCTCCACGGGATCGGAAACCAAACTCGAACGCCATCCATCTTCTATCTTCTCTCGGACACGTTCGACGATATTTTTAGCACCAGCGTACGCCTCAAGACACCCCGGATTGCCGCAACCACAGACACGTCCATTCGGTTCGACAACGGTGTGTCCTAATTCGCCAGCGGTGTTCCGACTCCCGTGATAGACTTTGCCATCAATCACGACCCCACCCCCGACACCTGTGCCAAGCGTCAGCGCGACGAGGCTTTTGTATCCGACACCGGCACCGTGATGAAGTTCACCTAAAGTCATCGCGTTCACATCGTTATCCATACCGCGTAATATCGGCTTGTATTTTTGATGTGCGTCGGTCTGTACATCAGGTTTCGTGGAATGTAGTTTTGCGAGTTCCGCGTTAACATAAGCGACGAGCGGGATGTCAGTCCATCCCGGAAAATTCGGTGAAAAGTGTACGACACCTGTTTCAGCGATAATCAGTCCGGGTGCACCGAGTCCAACACCGATTTCGTGTACATCGTCATCGGTCTGTAGGGACGAGGCGACCTCGCCCCTACTTTCAAGGTTCTTTGAAACTATGTCAATATCGGTAGTTCCGGCGTTCACCAATACTTGACGTACCGCTTCTGCGATTCGTACCGCCACTACTTTCGGTCCACCTACCTCCACATCTGTCGGCAGCACCACACGACAAGAGATATCGCCTGCTGATGAAACCAATCCAGCCTTGATATCCGTTCCGCCGAGGTCAACGCCGATGCTATATCTTGTCTCATCTACATAGTTTGTCAAAGTGATTACTCTCTCCAAAAAACTTGTGCGCCGCCACTCACAGAACAGAGATAAATTTCGGGTTCAATACCGGTCGCTTTCTGGTATTCCGTTGTCACGCGCGTCTGGAACGTCTCTAAAGCGTCGTTGCGAACAATACTGACTGTGCAACCGCCAAAACCTGCCCCGGTCATACGGCTCCCAACGACACCTGTGATGTCGCGTGCGATGTCGGTAAGCAAGTCCAACTCCGGACAGCTGACTTGGTAATCGTCGCGTAGTCCGTGGTGTGATGCGTTCATGAAATTACCAAATGCTATCAGCGATTCATCTGTTTGGGGGTTTTGCTTGCGGGGTTTTGCTTGGGTATTTCTGCGGATTTCTGCGGATTTCTTCAAATTGACCTCGTCCCTACACTTGAGTGCAGAGACTGACGCTACCACGCGTGCATTCTCCTCTATCACATACCGACATCTCTTTTGTGTTAATGCCGGTAGTTCTTCTTCATATTTTTTCAAATCCGCTAACGTAATGTCACGAAGGGACGTGATACCCGGCAGGTATCGCCTCAGGATATCAACACCTCTTTCGCACTCCGCTCGCCGTTTGTTGTATTCTGAGGTGGCGAGTTCCCGTTTAACTTTCGTGTTGCAAATTGCGATAGCGTGGTCTTCAAGGTTGAGTGGAACCTGCTCATATTCAAGCGAACGACAATCAAGGAACAGTCCACAGTTTTCCTGTCCTAACAACGAGATCGTCTGATCCATGATCCCACACTTAACGCCTGCGAATTCGTGTTCGACGCGTTGGCACAACGCCGCAAGTTCCGTCTTATCGTCCTCTGAGATAGGCACTTCGGCTTCGGAACCAGCCGTCAGAAAGGCGAGTGTCGCAGCGACAGAGAGCGCCGCTGAAGAGCTAAGTCCTGCACCGATCGGGACATCGCCTGTGATGACGGCATCTATGCCTGCTATCTGTCTCCCGGATGCTTGTAGTAGGGAAGCGACACCTATGAGGTAACGGCTCCACTTGAGTGGAAGAGAGGAAGGGAGGAAGGATGGGGCCCCAATCTTCCAATCCTCCAATCTTCCAACCAAAGATTCGTCTACATCTAACGCGTGCATGACGACGCGCTGGTCGGTGCGTTCACGCGCAGCGATGTTAATATATTTATCAATTGCGACAGGAAACACGTAGCCGTCGTTGTAATCGGTATGCTCCCCGATGAGATTCACTCTACCGGGTGCTGAAGCGATAAATGTCGGCGGGCCGCCGAAGACCTCTTCAAACATCTCTGTGACAGAAGAGAATCGCCCAGAATTTTTGCTGTCGGTGCTTTGTGTTCTCAGTTCATCGCTCAAAATGTGTTGTCCTTTGTCTCTTGTAGGAGTTTTGTTTCGGGTGTTTTTGCAAACGCTAAAATCCAATGCGAAGAAAGTATTTCTGCGGATTTCTTCAAGGTCACCTCACCCGTACGAAACCAAAAAGCATGCGCAAATAGGCGGATACCGGAAGTTGGTTGCTTAGCTCGAAAAAAACTTCAAAAACCGTCCTAACATCTCAGGTAACGCTTCGCGCGGGATATAGCAGTCAACGCTGATGTCAGGTTCTTCTTCTCTCTCTTTTGTGGGTGTTTGCGTGAGAAGTTGTTCTTCAGGCGCGTGTAATGCGGGTTGTAGGTTCGGCGGTGTCGGTTTTCGGGGTGTCGCTGTGCCTTCTACGATGACCAATTCGCCGAGCGGGAGATGCGTAGCAAGCGGGTATATTTCACTCTCGGTCAGAACAGTAATATGGGGTAGAGAAGCCTCCACCAATCGCTCTATTTGCATCGTCAAGTAGGTCATTTCTGCCAGCGTCTCTTTATATCCCTCCGGTTGACAGGCGGCAATCGTAATCAGCGGGATGCGTTTTTCTAAGGCATCCTCAATAGACGATAGAAGAAGAGAGGTGTCAATCTCGACAGGAATTACATCTATATCAGCGATAAAAAGGCAAGTCGGGTATCCTGAAATTGTCCCTTCGGCAGTCAGCCCGGCAGCGTCGGTCAATCTGATATTCGTTGCCGATGATTCATCGAGTAGGTATTCGAGTCGTTTTTCAGCAAGTAAAGGAAACAGGGCATCACAGTACGAGCAGATATAGAGATTCCGTTCGAGTTCGCCTCTGAAAACAACTTCTTGGCACCCGGTGCATTTATACCATAAATTAATGCTTTGTGCTGCATCGATAGGGGGACGTGCTTCCATATTTTTAATAGTTCCCGTTAACTTCCTCTAACCAAAAACTATAGGAAGTGCCCTATAGCTTCTGCTTCGGTATCGTAACAATCGAAAATTGTCATAAGTTTTGCCATAACGATGAGGCTTCTCACATTACCACCGAGTTTAAGAAGTGCCACGCGTCCGTCATTCCGCTGAATATTGGTATAAGCAGCGATAAGCACGCCTAAACCGGAACTATCCATCATCTGAACGCGTTCTAAGTTCAAAATTAAATTGAGTCTTTCGCCATTTTTCGCTTCGTTATCTGCCATCTTAATTTGTTGATCAATGACCGCTTTAAGAGCTAACGCATCCGGCCCAATAACTCTCCCTTCAATATCTAAGATTGTAATGCTACCTTTGTTTCGGACGTTCACTTGCATATTACTTCCTTTTTAATGGTTGTCAGTTAACAGTACTCAGGACTCAGTTAAAGAGGTATCTTGTGGTCGGAATATGAAAAGTACCCGCAAGAATAGTTATCAGTACGCAGTACGCTACGCTTGGGAATGCCCAAGGCAAGTTGGACAGGATTATCAGTTAAAGAGGGGTCTTGTGGCAGTAACAAGAAATGTTCCCGACACAAGGTCTAACCGACAACTGAGTACTGATAACTGTTAACTATTACAACCGAAAGATTTTTCCCAAAAAAAATCGTACTGAAAACTGTTAACTTCCTCTAAATATCACAGGATTTGCGGTGTTTCTTTATACTTGACCATTTTGATAATCGTGCCGTCGGCTTCGTAATTTACAGAATCCATGCAGGCTTCCATTAGAAATAAGCCCCTCCCACTGCTTTTGAGTAAATTCTCTGGGTCAAGTGGATCAGCGACTTCTTTGCGTGTGAACCCATCGCCTTCGTCTTCAATGATGATCGTTAACTTATCGTCATCAAGACAGAACAAGATAAGGGCTCTTTTGTGTGGGTCCTCTTTATTTCCATGTTTAATTGCGTTTGTGCCTGCTTCAATAGCAGCAAGGTTAATTTGTTCTTGGACCTCCTCAGGGAAATCCGTATCTCTCAAAATCTCGGTAACGGCAACATCGAGTAGGTAAACATGTTGCATTGAACTTGGCAGCGACAACTCGACAGCCCGTTCAGTTTCGGCCGGTTTGTGCTTAAATGCCTCGTTATCCACCACGATGCTAATAGCCAGTTCATCGTCCGTGAGCGTCAACTTGAAAGTCGTGTGTGCGCTCGGACCCGCTCTATTGCCGTTTTTTATCGCGTTTGTACCCGCTTCAATGTCAGCAAAATTAATCTGCTCTCGGTTGTCTCCAGCAGAATCTGTCTCTTTCAAGATTTCAGCGACGACAGCCTTGAGTAGGTCAGTATGTTGCATTGAACTTGGGAGAGAAAGCGTAATAACCTGTTCAGTTCTCTCGCCCACGTTTGAAGCTCCTTCTCTGCACACGCCGGTATTTTCCAAGTGTGCCTACACGACGGTATGAAAATAAGTCCGTCTTATGTTTTGTTATCTGTTTTCGGGCAATGCCATACGACGTGCCCATCCTGAATAATTATCAGTTATCAGTGTAACAGTTACCAGTACCCAGTGGCCAGAGAAGAGACTTTGAAAGTATCATACCCCTCTTAACTGAAAACTGGAAACTGGCAACTTCTAAAACTGGCAACTCCAAAGCCACAAAGTCTTAACTGACAACTGTTAACTGCAGGACTTACGCAAATTGAGCAAATATCGGAAATTTGGACGCAAAAGGTGATAATTTCTGTTCTTTAACCCCCCTAAATCCCCCTTATCAGGGGGACTTTAAGAGAAAATGCGTAAGTCCTAAACTGTTAACTGTTAACTTCTAAGCGTTTTATAACAATTAAAGCCCTATCGTCGTTCGTCTGTGTGCTTCCACTGAATTGTGCTAAATCGCTAAGGATCGCTTCACACAACGCCGACGCTGCCAAGTCGGTATTTTCGGAAAGGCAGTTAGCAAGCCGCTCACCACCGTAAAACAGAGCGCTCGTATCCTGTTCCCAGTGCGTAGAGGCATCAGAAGTCGTATCTTCCGCGGCTTCTGTTTCCGTGATGCCATCCGTATAGAAAACGATGATGTCCCCCGGGTCCAAGTGGCAGGTTCCATAAGTGAATGTCGCTTCTTCAAAGGCACCTATCAACATACCTCCCGTCTTTAGAACATCTATACCGGTGCCACTGTTATAGTGAAACGGGTAACAGTGTCCGCCATTTGCATAAGTGAAGGTATTCGCCTCTGTATCTAATATACCGTAAATCATCGTTGCAAACAGGTCCGCCTCAGTATCCTGTGCCACCAAGTCATTGATCCGTTTAAGAATTGCAGCCGGTGTCTCCTCATCGTGGCAGAGCAATCGGAGTGCTGTCCGAATCATTACCATGAGCAGTGCTGCTGGAATCCCGTTGCCCTTTACATCACCCAGTACGATCCCGATCTGTGTTTCGCTCAACACGATGAAATCGTAGAAATCACCGGAAACGGAAGTAGAGCTTTGTAGCAAATTCGCGATGTCGAATCCGGGCAAGCTCGGTGCCTGATCAGGTAATAATTTTTTCTGAATAGCGGCGGCGGCTTCGAGATGTCCGGCGAGCTGTTGTAACCCCTCTTCGCTGAAACCTTCTCCCATCGCCCGTTTCAGGGGATTGATATATTTGATCGGTCTTGTCCTGCCGAGGACGGCTTCGACGCGTGCTGTTACCTCGCGTAAATCAAACGGCTTGGTGATGTAATCGTCAGCACCGGTCTCGAGTCCGAGGATTTTATCATCCGTCTGCCCGCGCGCCGTAACCAGAATAACAGGAATGTTTTTTGTCTCGTCTATACCTTTGAGTTCTTCGATGACTTGCAAGCCATTTTTATGTGGCATCATAACATCGAGGAGAATGAGATCTGGCGGCTCTGTAAAGGCACTTTGCACTGCGCTATCGCCATCGCTCGCAGTACGGACGGTATAGCCTTCAGGCTCCAAATTCATCTTCAGCAGTTCAAGTATATCGAGATCGTCATCAACGACTAAGATGGTTTCAGGCATATTTTTAATGTTCCTTGCGGTCGTTCAAGAAGGTTTTGCAAAAAGCCGCTTTTCAGAATCCAAGCCTCACGTTGTTCGGCTTGTAAAGGCGAGGTCATCTCATCCTTACTGATGCTCAGTCTTACCGTCAATAGGAATAAAAAACTGGAAATTGCTTCCCTGTCCGTTATCTCCGGTATCAACCCATAATTTACCGCCGTGTGCTTCCACGATTCCAGAGGCGATTGAGAGTCCTAAACCGCTACCGCCCTGTTGTCGGGTCTGTACACTTCCGAGTTGTCTGAATTTATCAAAAACCTTTTCTCGCTCCTCAACGGGGATCCCCGGTCCCGTATCAATGACCTCAACATGAAAGCCGTTGGGTTCAGGGTCTCCGTTTCTTGAATCCATTGAAATCCTGACGGTCACGTTCCCGTTATCTGGTGTATATTTAATAGCGTTCCCGATAAGGTTAATAAAGACCTGTCCGATTCGGTCTGCGTCGCCGACCATCGCGGGTAAAACGGATGCTGTCTCTAAAAGCAGTGAGATGGCTTTCTCATCTGCTTGTGGACGGAGCTCCTCAATCCGCCGTTCCGCGATTGCGTCTATCTGTACCTGTTCCTGCTTCATTTCGATGCGTCCAGCTTCAATGCGGGAAATATCAAGCAGGTCGTTGATAAGTTCGGCGAGTCGCTCTGATTGTCGAAGTGCCCGACTTAGGCTTTCGTGCTGTTTCTCATTAATAACACCTGTTTTGCCATCAAGGATCAACGAAATAAAGCCTTTGATCGATGTTAGCGGTGTCCGTAATTCGTGTGACACGAGCGAGACGAACTCCGACTTCATCTGCTCTATTTCGTGTTCATCGGTGATGTCATCAAAAACATAAACCGTGCCGGCAACGTTGCCGCTCTCATCAGGAAAATGACTTGCTATAATCCGGAGGATACGATGTTTACTGTTCTCTGGTAGTTCACCCTCAACGCTGATTTCCGCGATCATCGTCCGATGCTGTGTCGCCTCACGTTGCGAAGCGGAGAGTATTTTCAAATCCGCTGCTCTGGTATCGATAATTTCGTCGGTGTCCGTCGCCCCTGACGCGTTCGTCCATCGGATTTCACCTGCCTCCGTATCAAGCGTAATATAGTTAAAACCGGAGGTGTCTCCGAGATTCAACAGCCGTTCAGCGACAGGGTTAACGTAGAGTACATATCCTGTCGGCTCAACGACGACCAACCCTTCGCCGAGATTATCAACGATAGTGGTAAGTTTTCGTTCCTCCTGCGTGAGTTGGTCAACTGCGGTCTTCAGGTTCCGGCGCATCACGTTGAATTCTTCAGCCAGCGTCCCGACTTCGTCATCACTATCAACGACGATTTCACTATCAAATTCGCCTTGTCCGATGCTCCGTGCAGCTTCCGCCACTCTCAATATCGGTGTCGCAATCCGTTGTGCAGCCCACCATGCAACAAATATAACGATACAAGTTGAAGCGATGGTAACATAAAAAATATAATTGTTTAATTTTCTAACCCCAACGTACGCCGAGGAAGTCGGACGTGAAACAAAGACGATCCAGTTGCTGAAGTTCTGTTGAACCTTCCAAGGTTGTCTCGGTGAGAGTCGGGTTCGTGCCCAGCCGTATACACGTGATTCATTGAAAACATCGTTTTCACCTACCGGTTCGTAGTCGTAATATTTCCCTTGCCGCCCCTTTTTTGCCTCAATAATTGCCTCTACCGATGCATTGTTCATCTCTATATCGTCGTCGACTTGGTACCCACTTCCGACTGAGGCGGCGATGACTCTACCCGATGCATCCGTTAGAATCGTGTGCGTCTGCTCCAACTCTACACTCGACTCAACGATACGCTTAAGTTCAGGTAACAACAGTTCAATTCTCAGCACACCTATCGTATTATTTTCACCGGCTGTCCCTCTATCTCTACGTCCTGCACGTATCGGCAGTGCGATGGGTAACAGATGCACCTCTCGGACGGTATCATAGCGGATATCTTCAGCAAACGGGTACCCTACGCCGTTGTTATAAGCATTTTTCCACCAGATCTCATTATCTACACGCTCCGGTATCTCTTCTTTCGTATTGTAGTCCAACATCGGATTGTTCGAGCGGAGGACGTATCCAGATGCATTTGTAATCGTTACATCTCTTCTTTTTCCACGTCTCCTGTTTCCAGCATAAGTTTCGAGCAATCGGATACTGTCGAAAAGACTTATCCAGACATTGAAATAGACAACGACATCGCCATCAACCGTGTTTGAACTCATGACAGCTTCTGTGATGTTCGGAAGCTCGCCTCGAATCTTTGCGATCTTCTCCGAGATCGCGTTATCCATACGCGCCAACTTCTCTTGTGCCAGAAGTACGTGGTTCTCACCGACGGTGTCTTTTAAAGCGTTTTCACCCAACACCTTGATCGCTATTGAAACAGCAAACAACGGCATGAGTGCCACTAACAGGAACAGTACGACCTGTTGCCCTCGTAGCCCGACTTTGAACCGAAAACGCTCTGAACGATACTTGTCTTTCATAGGAATGGTTAATAGTTGTTGGTTGTTGGTTATAAGTTAAAGAGGACGCTGGATCGTTACACACTTCTCTTAACTTATAACTTATAACTTATAACTTATAACTATTTAGAAAGCGTGGCGCGCAGCCTCCTCCGTGTCATAGATTTCAATAACGGTTGCGAGCTGTGTTACCTCTAATACCTCTTGGACTGCCTTCTGCGGTTTCAGCAGAACCAGTTTTCCGCCGGATCGCTGATACCCCTTCAAAGTCGTCACTATTGCCCCCAAGGCGCTACTGTCAATCAGTGGAACTTCCGTTAGGTCAACCACTAATTTATCGTGCCCTATTTGGAGCTGCAATTCCATAGCCTTGCGAAATGCATCCGATGCATTCCCAAAAATCTTTCCTGCCACATGGAGAATAGAGATATTTTTTTCTCCAATCGTTGTCTGAAAATTCATATTTTTTTAATTTTCCTTGCGGTTAAATTAAGTGGTTTGAAACTTGAAGTGCCACTCATAAATCCGAAGAAACACTTTCTTCACATTGGATTTTAGCGTTTGCAATACGCAGAAATACCGTTTTTGCTGGGGGTGTTTTTGCTTGGGTATTTCTGCGGATTTCTTAAGCAAAAACACCCTTCCACTTCGTTTCAGGTTATGTTTTTTGTATTATAACATAACTCCGATTGAATATTCGGGTTGTGAAAACGGTTTCAACATCTCCGCCAAGTGCCTTAAGCGACATCGCACTTTCGCTAATTTCTCTGTCTATTATCTCTTTCCCAGATTTGTAAGCCACCCATTTTCCTGTCGGTTTCAGGAACGGTATGCAATACGCCGCTGAATTTTGGAGCGTCGCAACGTAGCGGGTGAAGACCCAATCGTAGGCACCCGTGTGATTCGGATCCTGCACGCAAACCTCCGCCCGTTCCGCCAGCACTTCAACGTCTGCTTTCTGGTCAAGATTCAGTTTCGAGATGAGAAATCTTAGAAAACTCCCTTTCTTCTTCGATGCTTCAACGAGCGTTAGTCGGATGTCGGGCACATAGATTTTCAAAACGATTCCGGGGAACCCCCCACCGGTTCCGATGTCAATCACGGTGTTACCGCTTTCGAGTCCGATATGTTTCAAAATACCTAACGAATCGAGAAAGTGCTTATGCGTAATCTCCACCTTATCTGTGATAGCAGTCAGGTTGAACCGTTCGTTCCATCGCAGCAACTCGTCACGATACAACTCGAACTGCGCTGCCTGATGCGCCGTTAGCGGGAATCCGTGCTGATTGAATGTCTCTTTTAAGACCGAACGGTGATTTGCCAAGTTACCTCGCTCTCTGTTGATGCAGGATGACTGTCAGAATCGAAATATCAGCAGGCGAGACACCCGGCAGACGCGACGCTTGACCGATAGAAGCCGGACGGATCCTCGCTAACTTTTCCCTCGCTTCCGTCTTTAACCCCTGAACGCTCGTATAATCAAAAGTATCAGGGATTCGGAAATTTTCTAACTTCTTAAACTGTTGAATCTGTCGCTGCTGGCGTTGAATATACCCGTCGTATTTAATCTGAATTTCTACCTGCTCCTTCACAACTGACGGTAGCCTCTCGGTAGGCGGCGCGATCTCTATGATATGTTCGTAGCGCAGTTCGGGACGTTTCAAAAGGTCTGCAAGCGATGTGGGTTGCTTTAATGCACCCGTCTTAAGGATAGCCTCCAAATTATGCACCGTCTCTGCTGTCGGTTTAAGACGTGTCTCCTGTAGTCGTGCCAATTCCGTTTCGATGTCGGCTGCTTTCCTTTCAAACCGGTGGTATCTGTCATCATCAACGAGTCCAACGCGTCTACCGATTCCAGTGAGTCGTAGATCGGCATTGTCTTCCCGCAGTGCCAACCTGTATTCGGCGCGCGATGTGAACATCCGATAAGGTTCACGGATGTCCAACGTCACGAGATCATCGATAAGTACGCCTATATAAGCCTGTGCCCTATCGAGCACAAGCGGTTCTCCGCCTTTGACCTTCAACGCGGCGTTGATGCCAGCCATGAGTCCTTGTGCAGCGGCTTCTTCATACCCTGTCGTACCGTTGAGTTGTCCGGCGAAGTAGAGACCCGGCACCTTTTTCGTCTCAAGTGTCGGTTGTAGTTGTGTCGCTGGTGCGAAATCGTATTCCACGGCGTATCCGAACCGCATAATCTCAGCGTTCTCTAACCCTTTGATGCTATGCACCATCTCTACCTGTACATCTTCTGGGAGGCTTGCCGAGATGCCGTTGAGATAGATTTCGTCGGTGTCTCGTCCCTCCGGTTCCACGAAGACCTGATGCTCTTTTTTCTCTGAGAATCGGACGACTTTGTCTTCAATCGACGGACAGTACCGGGGACCGATGCCGACAATACGTCCGCTGTACATCGCCGAACGATGAAGATTCGCGCGAATAATCTCGTGGGTCCCCTCATTGGTATAAGTCAAGTAGCATGGAAGTTGTGGCTGCGCGATCTTCTCGGTGGCGAATGAGAACGGAAGCGGATCGTCATCTCCAGGTTGAATCTCCATCTCGGTGAAGTCAACCGTTTGCGCATTGACGCGCGGCGGGGTCCCCGTTTTGAGTCTACCGATCTCAAAACCGAGGTTTAGGAAGCTTTCGGATAGCTTCTCAGCGGAGGATTCGCCTGCTCTACCGGCACTATAGGAGACATCACCGATGTGGATGGTCCCTTTCAGGAAAGTGCCAGTCGTCAGGATGACGGTCTCGCCAAAATAAGCCGTCTTCGTCTGGCTGAGGATGCCGATGCACCGTCCATCTTCGACAAGAAGTTCTTCGACCAGGACCTGTTTAATATCGAGTTTCGGTTGCGCTTCAAGAACGCGCTTCATCTCATCTTGATACGCCTTTTTATCGGCTTGTGCGCGGCTTGAGCGGACTGCCGGTCCCTTTTTGGTATTCAAACGTCGAAACTGGATGCCGGTCTTATCAATATTTTTTGCCATCTCGCCGCCGAGCGCGTCTATCTCTTTAACGAGGTGTCCCTTGGCTAGCCCGCCGATAGCAGGGTTACAGGACATCTTCGCGATTGTGTCGAGGTTGATCGTAACGATAAGCGTTTCACACCCGATTCGCGCAGCAGCGAGCGCGGCTTCACAACCGGCATGACCGGCACCGACTACGATAACGTCGTAATGTTTGTTGTAGGTGTTCATGTTTTTGTCCTGCGACCAATAACCTTCTTAAAGCCCATCATAAACGATGCTAATAACGAGTGTTGCGACAACTTCTAAACTTTTCGGACTACATTTATCAACAGTATCTTCGATTGTGTGCCAATATGGGTAATCGAAATCAATTATATTAACCATCGGGATTCCGACTTTGATGAGTGGTACATGATCGTCCATAATCGCGCGTCCTAAACGTTGTTGGAACGGTGCCAAACCGAGTGTCGCTGCGCGATTCCATATCGCTGCGGTAAACGCTTGGTTGGAATTCCAAGAGTACCCTTCTATCGGCAGTGTCAAATCCTTGTCGCCCACCATGTCTAACAGGATCCCGTAGTCGGGTCTCCATTTACCGAGGTTTCGTGCGAAGAACCGGGAACCGATAAACATATCGTCAACGGTTTCGCCGTAATCTTCGCCATCGAAAAGGACGATAACAACTCGACGCGGCGGTGGATGCGCCTTAAAGACTCTCGCAAGTTCGAGCAGCACGGCGACACCGGAGGCACCGTCATTAGCACCGAGGATTGGTATTTCCCGATTCTCAGGTTTCGGGTCGTGATCAGCGATGGGACGCGTATCCCAATGCGCAGCGAGTAGGAGTGTCTCTCCGTCCGGCTGTCCGAACTCCGCCAAAATATTGTTCAAATGCAGCGTTTCAGTGCCGACCTTGTATTCAAGCGGTTGCAGTGCCGCGCTGTCCGCATATTTCTGGAGTTCCGTAAAGAGATAGTCCTGTGTTTTTTCGTGCGCTGCGGAGCCGGGGGGTCTCGGTCCGAATTCACACTGCTTTTCTAATATAGCAAAGGCGCGTTGCGCGCTGAAAGTTGCGTTCGCCTCGCGAGCGGTCCCCACCCTGGCATGCGTTGCGTTCCCCGGTTCTATGGTTCGGCTATCGGAATCCGGTTCCGCGCATGCGATGCTCAACACACTGCAACAGAAATAGGTTAAAAGTAGTAGAAACGTTCGCGCCTTCATTAAGCCTTTCGCCTGCCTTCCAATGCTTTCGCAAGGGTTACTTCGTCAATATATTCCAAATCTCCGCCGACAGGGATCCCGTAAGCAATACGCGTGACGGCAATATCAAACATCTCCAAGTGCTGCGTGAGATAGAGCGCAGTCGCCTGTCCTTCTGTTGTCCAATTCGTGGCGAGAATTACCTCCTGCACCGGCTCAGCATTTTCAGCGGACTCCTTGATACGTTGAAAGAGTCTATTAATTCCGAGCTCCTCGGGTCCGGTGCCGTCTAACGGGGATAGAACACCACCGAGGACGTGATAGAGTCCGGTGTAGCCGTTCGTCCTCTCAATTGCCCAGAGATCGTCGGATTCTTCGACAACGCAGATGACCTGCTGGTTCCGGCGCGGACTGGTACAGATATAGCACGGATTCGTATCGGTAATCATACTACACACATCGCAATAACAGAGTTGCTGTTTTACCTGTGCGATCGCCTCCGCAATTTGTGCGGTTTCCGTGTCAGGCAGTTTCAGCATAAAAAACGCTAAGCGCTGTGCTGTTTTCTGACCGATGGTTGGGAGTTTTTGGAGCTCAGTAATGAGCCGCGCCAGCGGTTTCGGGTATTCTTGCATAATTATCAGTAACCAGTGGCCAGTTTTCAGTTGCCAGTTAAGAGGGTTTATGTAAAAAAACATCTTTTTCTGGTAACTGGTAACTTCCTCTAACTGAAAACTATTTGGTTAGGGAAGTCCCGGGATTTTTAGACCACCGGTCAATTTGCTCATTTCTGCGGACATCAATTCCTGGGATTGTTGCAGTGCTTCGTTAACTGCCGCGACAATCAAATCTTCAAGCATTTCGGTATCTTCTGGGTCAACCACTTCCGGTGTAATCCGGAGTGAAATAACCTCTTGCTGACCGTTGACGACGGCGGTTACCATTCCACCACCGACGGTCGCTTCAACGGTCCGGTTCGCGAGTTCTTCACGGATTTCAAGCATCCGTTTCTGCATCTGTTGCGCCTGTTTCATCAGGTCATTCATTTTCATAGTTTTCAGTCTCCAGTCTCCAGTTTCCAGTTTCCAGTTTCCAGCAGAATAGTTTATAGTTTCCAGATGCTCTTTAACTGGTCACTGTTAACTGTTAACTGGTTACTGTTAAGTTGTTATTGGGTTTCGAGAACCTCAGCCTCAAAAAGCTCGAGTGCTGTTTTGAGCTGCGGATCGTCCTGTGCTTCAATTTTCCGTAGGAGTGGTGTCTTTCGTTCTTCTTTCTCTGCCACGTCTGGTGAAGATTCCGATTCGGTAGCCGTCTCTAACGCGACCAACTTGATATTCACTGGCAGACCGACTTCCTGTCTGATAGCATCGGCAATCATCTTCGTCTCGTCCTCCGCCACCATAGATAGATACGAGCGTGAGCAAGCGATGGTAACCGTATCTGTACCGTTCACAGTCGGCACAGATTTGTCTAACAAGCCGATTCTAACTTTCATTGATGGGACTTTTGACTTGACATCCTCCCAGAATAGCGGTAAATCCGCAAGGTCGCGTGTGGCTGTCTGAGGTGGTGAAGTGGTGGGATCGGATGCCGTCGGTGAGACCGGCGTTGCGGACCGCGCCTCACGTGTTCTGCTTGCGCTGTTATCTTCCAAATCGGGTCGGCTTGATAACAGCGGTTCTTGACCTTTCGGAACGGATGTCGGCGGCGATGCGCTCTGTTCATCCGGGGACTGAGAATTTGAGAGTAGGGGCGAGGTAACCTCGCCCCTACGTGCTGAAATTCCAGCGGTATCAAACTTCTGCTCAAGTTCGGAGAGTTTATCGACGATCTCTTGGAGCGGAACCCCCTCTTCAAGCGAGTTCATCTGAATAAACGCAGCCTCTAATTGAAGTTGCGGGTAACCGTACGTTTTGATGTCGCGGTCGGTCTGCATCAAAATCTTGATAATCCGTGAGAGCCGGTTCACCGATACCTGTTCCGATTTCTGCTTGAGTTCCGGCAAGTCCGACTTCGGACTCTGAATCAATTCACTTAAGCTGTCGTCGATTGCCAAAAGTCGTAGGTCTCGAAAGTAAGCGACCAATTGATCGAGACACTGCGACAGATCTGTTCCCTGTTTCGCGAGGTTGTTGAGCGTCTTTAGGCTCTTCGCCAGGTCCCGACCTATCATCGCCGCTGTGAGTTCCCGGAGAAGTGAACTCGAACCGAGTCCGATGACCTGTTCGACCGCCTCAACGGTTAATTCCTTCCCTGCAGAGGAGACGAGACGCTCCAGTAGGTTCTCAGCGTCGCGTAAACAGCCTTCAGATTGACGCGTGATAAGCGTCAGTACATCCAAATCGGCGGATACGCCTTCCGCTTCAGCGATTAACGCTAACCGTTCGATAATCTTCTCATTTTCGAGGTGCCGGAAATCGAAGTCTTGGCAGCGAGAACTGATCGTCTTCGGGATTTTAGCGTGTTCCGTCGTCGCCATAATGAAGATGACGTGTGACGGCGGTTCCTCAAGCGTCTTAAGCAGTGCGTTAAACGCCTCCGTTGAAAGCATGTGCGCTTCATCAATGATATAGATTTTGTAGGTACAGGTGGCGGGTGAGAGTTTTACGTTTTCGCGAAGGTCTCTGATGGTATCGATACCGCGATTGGAGGCGGCATCCATCTCAAATACATCGAGTGCCCTACCTTGCGAAATTTCTTCACAGAAGACGCATTGGTTACACGGTTCTGCAGTTTTGCTGGTGTCGAATCCGGTATCTTGGACACGATTCGGGCAGTTGACAGCTTTCGCGAGGATACGCGCAACGGTCGTTTTGCCGGTGCCACGGGGTCCCCAGAAAAGATAAGCGTGCCCGACGCGTTCAGACAGAATCTGATTTTTTAACGTTGTGGTAACGTGCTCCTGTCCGACAACGTCACTGAAGTTTTGCGGACGCCATCTTTGGGCGAGAACCTCGTAAGACATGGCGAATCCTCTCTTGTATGGTTAACTCGGGGAACCGGACGTGGACAGCCGTGTTGATACGCTTAAAAAATGACTATGCACCCAGAGTTGACAAATTCCTCCAAGCGTTGCCCGCGTCGTTGGCTCAGGTCAGGCGCCCTTGCGTCACACGCGCAACTCATCTACCGCTGCTTCCTTCCGGACCTGACGGGGTTCAACAAGCGCTCGTTGCTCAAGACCCAACCCTCAACGCTACGTGCGCAGGACAGACCTCACAGAAACAGGCCGCATGCCGGGGGTTCAGTCCTGCTTTAGCGGATTGCAGATACAGGGCACCGCTACCTCCCCACCTAGCATAGTCAAGGCTTAGTTATATGTATAGGACTTACGCATTTTCTCTTAAAGTCCCCTTGATAAGGGGGATTTAGGGGGTTAAATCAGCAAAACATACCGTTTCTCGATTCAATTTGCGTAAGTCCTGATGTAAAAAAACTGGCGGAGAGAGTGGGATTCGAACCCACGGTACTGCAAAACAGCACACATGATTTCCAGTCATGCCAGTTCAACCAGCTCCTGCATCTCTCCAGATTATAATTGTTAGTTGTCAGTACTCGGTACGCTGCGCTTTCGGTTATCAGTTAACAACTTGTGACTGGAACACTTGCTGCGACTGCCACAAGAGACATCCTTAACCAAGTACTGTTAACTGAAAGATTTTTTCGCAGAAAAAATCGTACTGAAAACTGTTAATGATCACGTATGGAGCAGACGGGATTTGAACCCGTGACCTCATCCGTGCGAGGGATGCACTCTCCCAACTGAGCTACTGCCCCAAAAAAAATATCTCCCAAGAAAAAATTTCATTGACACCGCCGCGTGGCGTCCGGTTCGGTTGATGAAGTTTAATTTTTTAATTTGGTAATTTCCTTGGCAGTCCGGTTCGGTTGCAAACCGAACCTACCGGGCCTAGGGAAAATATAGAATTACCGAAATAAATATTTTCTTAAACTTCATCAAACAGAACCTACGGGACCCGTGTCTGAACGGAGAGAGTGGGATTCGAACCCACGGTGACTTGCGCCACAACAGTTTTCGAGACTGTCCAGTTCAACCACTCCTGCATCTCTCCACATTATATAAGACACACTGCAGGCGGGGTTTGAAACCCCGCCTGCATAGGGATCCGTAGCGGGGTTTCAAACCCCGCCTGCAAGCGGGTACAACAAATTCTCTAACGATGCAGTACGCGTTTAAGATTCACTAATCACGTTTACGGCGACGTTCCTGAAAAAAAGATTTCAGGAGCGCGCTACTCTCGTCTGCCAACACACCACGGACCACTTCGACCCGATGATTCAACCGTTCATCTTCGAGGATATTGTAGAGGGTGCCAGCTGCCCCGGCTTTAGGGTCGCTCGCTGCGTAAACGACTTTCGGAATACGCGCCAACACAATCGCACCAGCACACATCGCACACGGCTCCAACGTCACATAAAGCGTCGTCCCTGTGAACCGCCAGTTCCCAATTTCTTTAGATGCCGCCTGTATCGCAAGCATCTCCGCGTGAGCGATCGGACTGCCGGACGCTTCACGGAGGTTATATGCTTCAGCGATACGGACATCTTCACGAACAAGAATCGCACCGACCGGCACTTCACCCTCGTCAGACGCTTTCTGTGCTAACGTAAGTGCCTGTGTCATCCAAAAACGGTCGCGATCCACATTCTGTCCAGCCATGATGTATGCATATTAAAAGCGCCTGAGAGGATTCGAACCCCCGGCCTTCTGATCCGTAGTCAGATGCTCTAATCCACTGAGCTACAGGCGCGTATGGTGATCGTTTTCAGTTAAGAAGGGTTATGACATGAAAGCAAAATGGAGCAGCCACAACGAACTACTGAAAACTTTAACCAACAACAGATGACGATTAAAACGGAGAGGGTGGGATTCGAACCCACGATGGCTTTCGCCATAACTGCTTAGCAGGCAGTCCAGTTCAACCACTCCTGCACCTCTCCATAATGTGGCGGTGGGAGTAGGATTCGAACCCACGGTGGCTTTCGCCACAACGGTTTTCAAGACCGCCGCCTTCGTCCACTCAGCCATCCCACCATATTGCACGTTACCCACCAATTATCCATATATATTATACACTATCAAAAAAGCCTTGTCAAGTTAAATACAGGGCGGTTTAGTTTTCAGTTTTTCCATCCAATTTTGCCCCAGGCCCGGTAGGTTCGGTTTGCAACCGAACCGGACTGAAAAAGAAAATCTAAACATTTAAAAAATACAGTGATTTATCTAAAACTAAATAATCCTGAGTTAAATAGTAACATGCATCGCGGGGATTGTCAATCCCAAAAATTGGGTCAGACAGAGCCATTCAATTTTAAGAACTTATCGGATTGGACATCTTTTTTTCGAGGATCCGGTGCGGAATGCTGCGACAGGCTGCGACAGGCTGCGAATTTTTCTGCAGTTTTTTAAAAAGCATAACATATATAAAGTATTAACACCTACGGAAAGGACAACACCAAAAACGGACAATTGAATGCCCCTGCCGCCTCAAAAGATTCTAATAGACAAACGACCACCTATACGCTATAATGATACCGACATGTCCGAATGATTGCGGAATTTACACACAATACCAAAAAGTCCCCCTGATAAGGGGGATTTAGGGGGTTTCTTACGCGCTCAGCACCGATATGACAACACATTCGCACGCCATCCTAAACATGGCACTCCTCTCAAAACGGGACAAACCGTTCCTTCACGTCTACGCCTTCATCGGCGCGGTGCTGCCAGATATACCGATATTCGTCTTCTTCATCATCGAGAGCATTATCCGTAAAACGCCAGAAAATGAACTCTGGGGTTCCCTATACTTCACAGAACCGTGGCAGAACTTCTTTGATATTTTCAATTCCGTTCCTTTTATCCTGATTCTGTTAGGCATCGGGTATTACCTCCTGAATTCCGAGCGTGTAACCGTCTTGGCGTGGAGTCTGCTCCTCCACTGCGCTTTCGACTTCCTGACGCATAACGACGACGGACACCATCACTTTTTTCCGCTCTCCGATTTCGTCTTTGAGAGTCCGATCTCATATTGGGATCGCGATCACCACGCTGGCATCTTCGCAGCGATAGAGCGCGTCGTCTTTCTCATCGCCTCTATCTACCTTTTCCGAAGGCTAAAGACCCGACTCGCACGGTGGAGTCTAATTATCGTGAATACCCTATTCGTCGCTTCCTACCTACTCTTCTTCCTTTTCCGTTCGCGCTGATTTCTGCCACTCAGTGTCCCTGACGTTTGTAACGTCCCCATAAGTGTCAATTTTAGAAAAAACCGCCTCGGACCCAGGCCAGGTAGGTTCGGTTTGATGAAGATTAATTTATTAATTCGGTAATTCCGTATTCTGCACGAGGTGGTCTCCTCCACTGCAGGGTTTTTGCTTGGGTGTTTCTTCAAGGTTTGTAACCTCGCCTGATTACCGATTTATTTTCTTAAACTTCATCAACCGAACCGGACTTCCTTAAAAAATACCGAATTAAAAAATTAATCTTCATTAACGTCACTGTGACGGGCAAAATCCACGTGTGACGCGGGAATGTGCCGTGATTTCGTATTTTTTTCCGAGACGGTTTGTCTCGATGCATTTTGTTGGTGTGGATGCCTGAAAATGTTACACCAGTGGAACATTCAATAAAGAGTCCTGAAAAACTCAGATGGATGCACTAAACTCCCGAAAACCGAGAGAAACCCGACGATGCTCCTCTGAAAGCACTCGGTTTGTTGGGTTTTGCTCTATCTGCTTACTGTCTGAACCGTGATTTATGGGATTACGGGATTTACCATGAGGAAACAGATAACTGGTAAATAAAAGGTAGGCATGAATGCGTTTGGATTCCAGACGGGTGCGATTGGGAAACAGTTCTCAGTACGATTTCTTCTGCGAGTTCCTTACACAAACGAAACTCAGAGAAAAATAGACGCAACCTTACCAAGAGACAGCCCCGTAGGGGCAACATGTCTATAGGAACGGCATACCCTCCCAGTCCTAAGCCCCGTAGGGGCGATATGTCTATTATCCTGAAACGTATCTCTGTTTCTATTCCAAAATGGTTCGAGTCATAGGTACCCACACGCTAAAGCGTGGGGCTTGTGCTTCCTCGCAACTGCGGTTTCCTCTGAGAGTCCACCGTCTTACGGTCGCTCCACTTTAGGCAGCCAAGCCTGCCCGTTTGATGTTGATCGCAGCGTTGACATCTCTATCGTGGTGCGAACCACATTCAGGACATGTCCACTGTCTATCTGAAAGAGAGAGTGCTTTGTTATGGTAGCCACAATCACTGCAAGGTTTGGTCGTCGCTGTCCACTGACTGATTTTCTTCAGTTTTTTGCCGTGTTTCGTACACTTCTGTTCGAGTATCTGCAAAAACTGGTAGAAGGCATGGTCAGAGACTTTGCGTCCCCAAAGCCGTTTCATTCCGTCAAGGTTCAGCGTTTCAAAGTAGAGTGTGTCAAACTCTCTGCAAAGTTCGTCAGATAGTTTCCACTGCCAATCTGCTCTTTGTCGGGCGATTTTTCTGTGTTGTCTTGCCAAAGCACGACACGCACGGTACCAGTTACCAGAACCTTTGACTTTACGACTCAGGGCTTTGCTTAGGGATCGCAATATCTTCAGTGATTGTTTGAAAAACTGCGGAGAATGTATCTTGTGTCCTTCGTCGCTTGTTAGAAATGTTTTATTTCCGTAATCAAACCCTGCGCTCTTACCCGTCTTGGGTTTCGGTTCGGAATCCTCAACATTCTCGCACGAAAAGCATATCCAATAATCTCCGCACCTGTCACGTTTGATTGTGATAGTTTTGATAACACCTTGGATTTCACGGTGTTTGTGAAAAGAGAAATACGTCTCCATACAGTTGATTTTAATACGATGATCTTCAAGGGTGTAGCCGGCTTGTGTGAACGTCATAGAGTTGTATTTCTGGCGTGATTTGATCTTCGGTCTACCGACTTTACGCCTTGTTTTACCTGCTTTGCGGTCTTCTATGTTTTGAAAAAACGCGCCTTGAGATTTGCCGTAACGCAATACAACGTCTTGAACAACTTGACTCGGCAAGTCTTTCCAATGCGGTTTAGTTCGCTTTTTGAGTTTCGCAATATGTGCATTGATGCGATACGCAGACAGATTTTTACCGAACATGCGATAGTATCTGCGTTGCAACAACATGATATGGACATGGATTTCCCACATATCGTCAATCATATTGCCGAGTTTGAGGGTGTTCGATTGAGACTGAAGTTTGAACTTGTAGGATTTTCTCATGGTATATCAGGTATCAGGCGTTTAACCCTACACAGCGGGAAGCGAACACGTAACCTTGCAGCTACACTGTGTATGTCCGCCAATCTGGTGCTATAATTGTACTATATTTTTTCTACAACGTCAAGTTTTTTCTTGACACAACCTATTACCTGTCTACATCCAACAAGCTAAAGAACGCGGGTTTGACTGGAGAGTGTTAAAAGTACTTCATGAAAACGGTTAAACACATTATACCCGATTCCTATCGAACATGCCAATTGATTTTTTGGGCAATCGCAGAGACATTCAGTTTTCCATTCTTTGATCTGTTTCTTTTATGCCAGACCCAGTAGGTTCGGTTTTGCGGCGTACTCGCCCAAATGCGACCTGCATTCCAACCAAACCGGTACAGAGCGTCCTATTAATTCTAAACGTTCCTATAAATAGCTCTAATCGTTGCACTTTTTAACTTGATATTTTAGTATCACCTATCGTATAATGTGGTCTAAATCAATTTTTTATCGAAAGGACTTAAAGAACGGAAAATTTATGACCCAACCCGACATCATCCAAACCATCCTCAAAGACAGCAATTACCACCTTGACCTATTTAACGAACCCGAAATTCAGGCACTGCGAAAAGAAATTCTCATCCAAACAGTCAAAGGCAAAGAAACCGCCTTTATCCGCTGTCCCATTCGCAGAAAAGCCATCCAGCTAAAACCAGAAGAACTCATCCGCCAACTCTACGCCGCACGGCTTCTAACCCAGTATCGCTACCCGCTTAACCGTGTCCGGTTCGAGCATCTCGTCAATTTCGGTAGAGAGCGGAAACGCGCTGATATCGTTATCCTTGACAAAGACAGAGAGGATACCGCGTATATCATCGTTGAAGTAAAGAAACCGAAACTCCAAGACGGTAAAGAGCAGCTCCGTTCTTACTGCAACGCTACTGGCGCGCCGATCGCCGTATGGACAAATGGACAGCAGATCTCACACTACCACCGAAAGGACCCGAATTACTTTGAAGAGATTACCGATATTCCTAACGCAGATCAAACGCTCGCTGACATACTCAACGAGCGTTTTACGCTTAAAAATCTCATCCTTAAGGATAAACTCGCAGCGGAGCGGAAATCTCTAAAGGACATCATCTTGGAATTAGAGGACGAGGTCCTCGCCAATGCGGGCGTTGATGTTTTTGAAGAGGTCTTCAAACTCATTTTCACCAAACTTTATGACGAATTCAAGAGTCAAGACGACAAGATGTTTATCAACCGTCTCCTACGGCAGCGCATCAACACGGTTATACAGGAAACAGATCAAGATTACGAGATTGAAAATCCAGATTACGAGATGCTCAAAAAAGCCGTTGAAGCCATCCAGGACGACGATTTCCGGCTGATGGAGTTTAGAAACACTGGACAAACCGATAGCGAACTGAAGACCAAAATTCAGAGGCTTTTTGATGATGCAAAAAACCAGTGGAAAGGCGTTTTCCCGGAATATTCAACGTTTGAACTTTCAGATAGTCATCTATCGGTTTGTGTCTCAAGTTTGCAGGATGTCAAACTCTTTAACTCCAACTTACAGATTGTTGACGAGGCATTTGAATATCTTGTGAGCAAATCCGCCAAAGCCGAAAAAGGGCAATACTTCACACCGCGACACGTCATTGATATGTGCGTGAAGATGCTCAACCCGAAACGCGGTGAGTATATGATTGATACGGCTGCGGGGAGTTGCGGTTTCCCAGTACATACTTTTTTTCAGGTTACCGGTTCACCTTTTACCAACGCAGAAATATCCGCATCTGACAGGCAGTATGTACGCGATAATATATTCGGTATTGACTTTGACGAAAAGACGGTACGGGTTGCCAGAACACTCAACCTGATTGCAGGGGATGGTGAGTCCAACGTCTTACATCTCAACACACTTGATTACGAACGCTGGAGTGACAGAGCTGAAAGAGATAGAATATGGATCATGACCTACGGCAGAGGTTTTGATCGGCTCAAAGCGTTAAGAACGGAAAATGACCAAAATAGGGTATTCAACTTTGATATTCTGATGGCAAATCCACCGTTTGCAGGGGACATCAAGGAACGCCGCATCCTCCATCAATACAAATTGGGTTTTAAAGGGAATGGTAAACCCCAGAGCAAAGTCGGACGCGATATCCTGTTTATTGAACGCAATTTAGACTTCCTCAAACCCGGTGGGCGCATGGCGATTGTCCTTCCACAAGGTAGGTTCAATAACACATCTGATAAATACATTCGTGATTTTATCGCGGAACATGCCCGTATCTTGGCAGTCGTCGGATTGCATACCAATACTTTCAAACCTCACACCGGCACCAAAACGAGTGTTCTTTTTTTGCAAAAATGGAACGATGACCCCTCTATAGATCCCTATTTCCCTAAAGATGAGGACTACCCCATCTTTTTTGCTGTCTCCGAACAAGGCGGTAAGGACAATTCCGGCGATTACATTTTTCTCGAGAATAGCAATGGGCAACACAAGTTAGACGAAAACGGTCATCTGATTGTTGACCACGACCTACATAACCACAACGGTGAACTCCCTGATGGGATCGCTGAGGCTTTTATTGCATGGGCAAAAAGCGAAAAATTGACTTTTTGGAGCGATATGTAAAGAGTTGTCATATCTTCAAGGACAGGTGCAAAATGGAGTATTCAGTCCAACATTATCAAGAAGTAAAAAGAAATCCTGATTTTCGATACGAACCTGAGTTTTTCCTTCCAAAGTACTTAGAGCAAGAACGAAAATTATTGAAACTTAATACTATACTTCTTAAAGATTGTGCTGCTTTTTCAAATGGACGCGGGTTTGACTCAGGTGAGTTTAGGTTGGGTGGAGATATCCATATTGCCAAAATAGGAGACGTGACTCAGAAAAGGGATTATCAACAATGGGAATCAATATCAATTGACCATTTTGAATCGCTTGGAGCAGATTATTTAGTCCATAACGATATTCTAATGACTTTAACTGGCGATCCTCCAGATGTTGGTAAAGTGCAACTAATCTATGAGCCGCCGAAAAATAAACTATCATGGAACCAAAGAGTTGCTCTATTAAGACTGAAGAAACAGGAAAATATAAGCTCAGCCGAATACCTATTCGCTGCTCTTTCTTCAAAATATTGCCGGGAACATATCGAAAGATGGGCTAAAGGAATTAGACAGAGAAACGTTGGATATCCAGCAGTCCTAAATATGGCTATTCCAATATTATCAGAAATCCAAAATCACATAACTTATACTATTCAAGACTCTTTTTTATTTCTCAAGGCTTCAAAACAAATATACAACGAGACACAAACCCTCCTCCTCGCCGAACTCGGTCTCACAGATTGGCAACCGAAGCACCAGTTAAGCTTTGTCAAAAACTTTTCAGACACCGAAAGTGCCGGACGCATTGACGCAGACTACTTCCAGCCAAAATATGACGAAGTCGTTAACGCTATCAAAAATTACGCAGGCGGTTGGGATACGTTGGGAAATCTGGTCACGCTTAAAAAATGTGTCGAGGTAGGTAGTAAAGAATATATTGAGACCGGCATTCCTTTTGTTCGGGTGAGTAATCTCAGTCCTTATGAAATGACCCAAGAGAAATACATCTCAGAAGAATTGTACGCAGAACTCACAGAACACCAACCGAAGCAGGGCGAGATCCTTTTCAGTAAGGACGCAACCCCCGGCATCGCCTACTATCTACGCGAAGCCGCTAAAAAAATAATCCCCGCTGGCGGTATACTCCGGTTGAAAACGAAAACGGATAAAATTGGAAATGAATACTTAACGCTGGTGCTTAATTCTGTTCTAACCCAAGAACAAGTCAATCGGGATGTAGGCGGTTCCGTGATTCTCCATTGGCGACCAGATCAAGTGGCAGGAACGGTTATTCCTATTCTCCACCAAGAGAAACAAGTTGAAATTGAACAGAAAGTTATTAAATCTTTTAATCTACGCACGCGCGCCAAAGACCTTTTGGAACATGCCAAACGCGCCGTCGAAATCGCAATTGAACAGGATGAACAAGCTGCTATTGAGTGGTTGGATTCTGTTTTACAGCTACCTTGAAATTTCTGAACGCTTTATAGGTCGAGTAAAGCGACGCGAAATCCCATAACTGCCAACTAAAAAAAATAACGCGCTGGTCTAAATTTCCAATGGCAGTCCACTGTCTACCTCCTGAAATCTATTTGCTTTGCCATCAAAAATATAGTATAATTTGCATAAGTCTAAAAAACAAAACATAACACTTGTCACCCATAGCGGGCAAAATGAAACGGATACCGAAAATTGGAATGGCCACACTTTTATCCAGAGAACTGTCCACCTACGGAAGCCCAACCCGCTTCCGGTAAAATTTACCGCCTCGTGCGAAATGATCCAGCACAGGCAGAGGATTTCAGAACATTTTTTGAAGAAAATACCCCTTGGTTTAGGAATAAACCAACCAATACGGTTTGTAAGGGCTGTGGAATCTCTGTCTACACAGATCTACAGGACATCAAACAACTCAAAAATAGATATAAGCGGAAATTCGGTAACCATAAAATAGCTGAAGGTGAACTTGATGCAAAGCTTGGCATGATTCAAAATACACCGTCAAAGGAAGAATCCCATCATACTTGGTGGGTACCTGTTAGAGCAGAACCTTGGACCGTTTTTAACGTAATAGATGAATCAAAAGAACAATAATTCAGAAAGGACAAGGACACGAAAGATGGTTGATATACTCAATATCTCAGATTTAGGCAGTCTTGAAATCATAGAAATCTACGATTACTACGACCAGCCTATCCTTTTTGCATGTAAAAATGCTGCAGGTCATCTTCACCTTGTCGTTGCTGCGGATGAAAACGACCACTATGAAACTTGGCTTTACGTCAGAGTCTCTGCTGAACGCCTCAATCGCATCCGATCTGGCACTATTGACCTCCACGATGCGTTCGCCGATTCTGAGAATGGACATTTACTTCAAGCGAAGTTTTCTTATAACAACCCTACCTCGCCCCAAGTTCAACACCTTGAAGCAAATCAGATCCCCGAAGATATGCTTCCAACTCGGGGTGAATGCCTTGATCTTGAAACCGAGACCTCCCCTGTGTTTAGCAAAACTGAATCGATGCCAAAAAACAACCTGACTTTGGAACTACACGAGCACAGTTTAAAAAGTTAGCAAGCGTTTTTCGGCGTGTTCAACGAGGGTACCAAGTCTCCATACAAACGTTAATTAATAAATAACAAATAAATATCTCCCCCAATCGGTTTCCCCACTCAGAAAAAACAATTTGCATTTACTATTTTTTTGTGATATACTTAACTAAATATAATTTATTTTAGTTGTGTATACAATAGGATACACCCTGCATCCGATGTACCGGACCACGTCCAACCGAGGTAACAACAGGCGAGACAACCACATTCCGATAACCTTAGACAAATCAACAAAAATTTCATAGTAACGCATTTTAAACACCGAAACCAGAAACGCCCGTCCACCCATACCACGACTGGGTTCGCAGGCGTAACGACCAGCACATTAAAATCACAATTTCACGGTTACGAAAAAAATCAAGAGGCTTGACAACACCTTCAAAACCCACGCCACGCCACGCTTCGTTGCGGGTAACGACACACCACCTTCGGGGCATTACCGTGAAATACTGTGAAATTTCATTAGCACTTACGCATGCGGCACTTTTGTAGCACAAACTTCCCAGTTTGTGACACCAAAACGCTCGGTTTACCGAGAAATCTCATCTAACAGAAGAGGCTGCAGTCAAAAATTGCGTAAGTCCTGTTTCATAACACTCATAGAAATGGAGATAACAATGCACAATATAGACAACAAAAAAACACAACTCCAAAAGGGACTTCTCTACGATGATGTAGTAGAGCAAGAATTCGCAGAACTCCTTGTTAATAATCTCTATGTCGATCTAAATCAACTGTTCACCACTCTACAGGGTGATAAGCTTGTTGAGGCAGTTATCAGAAGCACCCAAGATTTTATCGCTGAACAATGGATCGGAACTGCTGACACGAATTTAGAAGGTGTCGATATGGACATAATAAAGGGCATGAGAATAGAGATCCGTCAAGAACTAACCAAAGTCATTGCCCGTTTTATCTCCGACGAACACCGCGAGGTGATTGTCCGCCATCACGCACGAGGGCTCTCTACCGCCGAGGCAGTCGAAACCTTGATCGCTGAAAATAGTATAATGAAACGGTTAGCACAGCTCGATGCAATCGGCGAGAAAAAACTTAAGGAGCTGCTGGTTTCGCGACTCTCATATCTGAAGCCGGGAACAGCACGCTGGCCCAAAAAGAAATATGGTGCCGTCTGGCGCGAGGAACGCGAGCAGTATATCCAAGAGATAAGCAACACGCCATTCTCAACGCCAGCAGAACGCATCGCACTCTTAGCAAACCATGCAGAACGCGTCAACCATACTTTGAAAAGCAAGCAGCATTCTGTAAATGACTTGCAAGCCTTAACAACGTCATTAACCACAACACTGGAGAGCTTAGAGAAGTTGTCTCCGACGGATCAACAAGCATCCATGAATGTCCCTACGCCGCAACTCGCCGTTCTACTCGAGCGACTCACAATCGCGCTTGAGGCATTCCAACAAATCGCGCATAACGATGATACCAACCTAATTGTTGAAGTCGTAGAGAGATTAACACTCGCACTACAACCCCTACCAGAACAGTTAGCGATCACACATAAAACCGAGGAAAACAACCCACACAACAAAAACCAAATCACTGACGAATCTCAGAATTAGACTTCGTAACAAATAGGACGGGAGGATTAACCATGAAAACGGTACACAGGCAAACCCCCAGAAGGGAGGCTATACCTTCTGTAACGCAACAGAAGCCTGCAGGTGGCATAGTCGCAACCAACCTAAGTGCTGATGGCTGACGACTAACCGCTAAATCCCCATCCTTAAAGCGACTGCAGCAAGCAAGATTAACAGCGATACAACACCCATCAGGCTCGATACCATCGACATCTGTGAACGGAGCGGCTTGACTTCCGGTGGGAGCTCCTCAAGTGTCGGGTCCAATTCTTCAATCGCTACTGCCAGACGCGGTGCGAAGATCATGCTGTGGAGTGCTGTTAAGATAATCAGCACAAAGAAAAGCAAAATCTTGATGAGGAGTGTCCGCATAAAAGCATTGGAGAGCGCGGTTGGGGAAGTTAGGTCTATGGCGAAGAAGATGTTGACGATACCTGTAAAAAAGAGGGTACCGATACAACCCCATACGATCGGTTCAAACCGTTTGCCGATCTGCATTAAGAGTTTGATACGTTGAACAGGTGGCAGGCTTTGTCTGAAATGTGGGACAATAACCATCGCCAAGATGAGGTTACCACCGACCCAGACGACGGCAGCGATAACGTGTATCCAGAGAATGAAGAGAGAAAATATATCCATGTTTTGGGTTCCTTCAGGTCGATTACGGCGAGGTTCCAAACCTCGCCTGCAAGTAAGGGATCACTTATCGGTTTCGGCGAGGTTGCAAACCTCGCCTGCAAATTAGAGTGAAGTCGTCGCTAAGTCCTGACTGCTGAAAGCTAATCGCTGACGACTATGTTGCTGATAACAGTTTCGGCGCGCCCGATGAGCACTTGTCGTTCTTCCGCGTAGAGTGGCACAGGTGCGAACCGATGGTAATCGCATTTCGTTAGGAGATCGACGAGTTCGTCAAGCACAGATGCCGAGATACCCGCCTGCGTGCAGACCTCACGCGCCGTGTCAATATTCCGTTGTGCGAGTCCGAACGTGTTCTCAAGATATTCATAAAGCACCTGCGCGAGTGTATTCGCGAACGCCGTCGCTGCATCCTCCGTGCCGCGCTGATGCAGTGCCGTGAGTGCTTGACGCGCCTGTGAAGCAGGTGTTACAGGTTCCGCGTCCGTACGTTGTGGTTTCCGACGTTTCCCTTCACCGCTATCGGGTGTTCCCGTTCCCGTTGTCGCGTTTACCGATGCCTCTGTAGACCGCTGGAATTCTGCACGATACCAGAGGAACCCCGCGCCCAACAGTCCGAGTACCAGAATTCCGAATAGGATGAGCCAGAGCCGCCACGGTGGTGGATCGGTATCATCAATCCCTACTAAATCGTTCGGGTTCGGACGGACAGAGACAGGAATCGGGAGCGTCTCCGTGGTCCCATAGACGCCACGGCTCGGATCGAAGTAGGCAAACTTAATCGCGGGGATACGGAAGGCACCCGTTCGATTAGGAATTAGGACGTAGGTGTAGACGCGACTTGTTGCGCTGGTGTAGTCCGTGGAATTAGGCGGCTCGCTCACCATGACCCCGGGGATCGTCGGCAGCTTGGCACCAGTGACCGTCTGGATGTTGCCGTGTCCAGAGATTCTGACTGTGAGCGTTAGTGCGCTTCCAACTTCTACCCAACCGCGCTCAACTTCAGCAGAGATTTGATACGCACCGATAGCACCGTCGAAGTGGGGCGGCCTGCCTGTTTCGGGAATCGGTTGCACGGTCAGCGTCAAAGGCTCGGTTTTCAAGGTTTTGTGTCCTCGCGGGAGCGGTAGTAGGAGTTCAGCAGGTGCGAGAACAATCTCTCCGGTTTTCATCGTCGGATATAACTTATGTGTATGCTCTTCGACCCAAAATGTGCGCCCGCGAATCTGCTGTGTGTATGTCGGAACTTTTTGAAGCTTCTCAACAAAAAAACCACGGAATTCGGGAAGCCGTGGGGTCGGCGATTCGCGAGTCGGGAGTACTGCGGTATAGAGGTATCGGAAGGTATACGTAAATGGCGCGTTGAGATAGGGTTCGGTGGTCCCGACTTCGGCTTCGACTTTGTGGATACTGCCTGTGGAAGTATCGTGATACGTGTCGGCACGACCGACCCGGACGGTTCCGGGGTTCGCGAAGTAGGTGCTGCCTTGGTATGCGAATCGGACATCTGGGAGCGTAAAGTCGCCGATAGCCTGCGGAATCAGTTCATAAGCCCACGCCATGGAGACAGCGATCTTGTCTGCTTTGAGTTGCGGTGTCGTTTCGGAGTGGAGTGGAACCGCGAGGAAATCGGGGAGGAAGTTGAATTTCGGTGCCTCGACATGTTTGATGAACGTGTTCCCGGAGATCGTGAGGTCCAAACGCGCCTTCTCACCGAGTTGGATATACCGAGGGTTTACAACAGCAGCGACATTAATCTCCCGGCTTTGCGCCTCTGGTGCAAGAAAGGTGAAAACGATACCCACGAAAAAGATGAGAAGACTCTTGGTTGGAAGCGTGGAAGCGTGGAAGATCTGAAGTTTACCAATCTTTGTTCCGTCGGTATCCGCTTTTGCGCTGTTGCTGTAATAATTTTTGCCGTCGCGTATTTTCATTCTTTTTTAGGTGTTTTAGGAGCTGCGCTGCCTCCGCTTCGCCGATGTCGTTCGGCTCCGTTTGCGGTTCGGTGTCCTTATCCGCTCTCTGCTGGCGTGCTAAATCCTCTTGCTGTTGTGCAAGTTGAAGTGCTAAGGCGAGGTTATGTTGTGCGTCTGCGTCATCTGGATCCAAGCGGAGCGAGTGCCTATAAGCGTCAATTGCGCGTCTGAGATCGCCCATCTTAAATTCGGCGTTCCCTAAGTTGTAATAGATGTGCGAGAGACGCAACGTCGCTTCGGTGTCGCCATTATGCTTTGCTAACGATTCTCGGAACGCTTCTATCGCCTCATTAAACCGCTCGCTTCTATAGAACGCGGTGCCGAGGTTATAATGCGCGAGTGGATTGTCAGGTTTCTGCAGTGCTGCCTCCCGAAAAGCGATTTGTGCTGCGTGATAATCGCCGGACGTGTATGCGTCGTTTCCGGCTTTCAGTGCCCGCGTCCAGCCCCCTATCCATCCGACAAGCACAACGGAGAGGAAAATTAAAAAGCAGATGAGGCACTTATCTCGCACGGTTTCTCCTTTTCGTCAATCACACTGAAATCCAACGCGACCGAAGTCCCAACGAAAAAATATTTTAACCCGCTAATTCGGATTTGTCAAGTGCATTTCCGCGTTTTACATCTACCTTCGCGGGGATACAACAGTAAAATCCGGTTCGGTTGATGAAGATTAATTTTTTAATTCGGTATTTTCTTTGGCAGTCCGGTTCGGTTCCTAGAAGAAACACTTTCTTCGCATTGGATTTCAGCGTTTGCAAAAACACCGAACCTACCGGCCCTGGGAAAAATATAGAATTACTGAAATATTTTCTTAAACTTCATCAAACCGAACCTACCTTCGCGGGGACTAAAGCAGTTTCTGATTAAAATGGGGGTGCGACGAGACGGACGAACGAACGAGAGACCTCGTCCAATTCCGATCGTACTTCAGGATCGAGTTCCCAACCGACACCGCCAAGCGTATCGTCGAGTTGTTCAATCGTGTCGCTCCCGCTGATAGCGACGGTGACCTCTGGATGCGATAGCAACCAGGCCACGGCGAGTTGTGCAGGCGTTTTCCCTAACGCCGCCGCGAGCCGTTTAAGCGTTGCGATGACCGCTCCGGTCGCGCCGCTCATTCGACGGTTAAATTCTTCACGATACCGTGTCGCCCACAACGTACCATCCGGTGGCGGTTCATCTGGCGAATAGACACCGCTTAATAATCCGACCGCTAACGGGCTATAACACATCACACCCAACCCCTCTTCACGCACGAGACCGAACATCTCCGTCTCTAAGTCGCGATTCAGCAGGCTATACATGTTCTGGACACATGTATGAGGCGTTGCGTTAATGCTGTCGGCGATCCAGAGTGCCTTACAGACCTGCCACGCCTGATAATTACAGCAGCCGAGATAGCGAACCTTACCGGAATGCACCAGATCGTCGAGTGCGCGAAGCGTCTCTTCCTGCGGGGTCGTTTCGTCGTATACATGGACAAGATAGACATCAATATGATCGGTGTTGAGTCGAGATAGGGAACGTTCTACCTCACGCATGATATGATAACGGGATAAGCCGTCGTCGTTCGGACCGGGTCCGATCCGACTACAGACTTTAGATGTAATCACGACATCGTCGCGCTTGCCTCGGATGGCTCTGCCGAGCACGACTTCGGAGCGACCGATGTTGGCGCGGTCGTCCATAGGCCCATAGACGTTCGCACAGTCGATAAAGTTGATACCAGAATCGATGGCGTGTGCAATCAACCGTTCGGCAGCGGCTTCATCGCGCTGTCCTCTGAGTCCTAACCCTAAAGCGATCGGACTCACTTTAACCCCTGCTTTCCCAAAATTAACGTATTCCATAGACAGATTACCTTTTCTATTAATAAGTTGCTACTAACAAATGTTGGTGTTTTGGCTTAAGAAACACCCAAGCAAGAACAGTATCTCATCGGATTTCCAAAGCCTTTTTCAAGTCATTTCTTCACCCCGTAGGGGTGCTATGTCTATAGAAAAGCGGATATTCAAGAAGCTGCACCCCGTAGGGGTGCTATGTAAGTAAAAAAGGTGGTCTACTCACGCTAACCCTAAATCATTCTTTAGATGGAAAATCGGCAAATGAATCAAAAACGCACTTCATATCATACGCAACCCCAAAATGCTCCAAAAACGCAAGATATTCCTCACGAAACGTCCGTCGTGAATGATGTTTCTCCTGATTTTCAATATATGCGGCGACCTCGGATATCTGAGAATGCGAATAACTGAACGCACCAAATCCCTCTAGCCACGCAAATTGCCCCACAGTCCAACGTTTCTGATTCATAAAGCGCGTCGAATTGACTTTAATATCTTTCACCAAACCAGACAGTGCGGCATCTGGAGTCATACCAACTAAGATATGGATATGATCTGGCATCGAATTGATTTGAATCAATTTCTGTTTCTTATTCCTAACGATGCCAGTGATATATTTATGAAGTTCTGCTTTGTGGCGTTCGGGAATAAGTGCATGTCTCCCTTTTACAGAAAACACGATATGGACATAGAGTTGCGTATAGGTATTCGCCATAAGTTCTTGTGTGCCTCCAGAATTTGCTAGGTCTAACCTCAGTCATCCATTTATACACATAGCACTCCTACGGAGTGCGGTCGCTTAAACACGCTGTTTCTATAGACATATCACCCCTACGGGGTGAGAAAAATGCCTAAGCCCCTTCGTTGAAACGTTCAAAATTTGTTAGTAGCAACTTGGGTTAATTATACTGAACTTTGGACAATTTTAAAGTAGGCAAATACTTCTGATCGGACACCCTTTTTTGTAGCATAGGAAACCGTTGGTTTCCTGTGGCACTGTAGCGTAGGCTGCAGGACGCTTCAATTTTATTTTCAAACTCACGTTAATTATAACACATAGCGTGAGAAATAGGCAAGTTTCACACATCTTTCTCTCTTAAGGCATCAACAACCTGTTGCATGTCTTCGGGTATCGGTGTTGAGAAGGATACGTCTTCGCCTGTTACTGGGTGCGTAAAGCCGAGATGCCGCGCATGTAACGCTTGACGTTTCAGGCGTGCAAGTGCCTGTTTCAATGCCGCTGTTTCTGCATCGTTGCGTGCCCGTTGCTCGCCGCCGTAAACCGCATCGCCAACCACCGGATGCCCGATATGCTGCAGATGGACGCGAATCTGATGGAGCCGACCCGTCTCTAATGTGAGTTGAAGGCATGCGAATTGCGGATACCGTTCCAAAACCTCATAGTGCGTGACGGCGTGTCGCCCACCGGTTTTGACTGTCGTCATCCGCCGCCGATCGCGACGGCTCCGTGCGATACGTGCGTCAATCGTGCGGGTCGCTTCCGATGGCACACCGCATACAATTGCGATATACTGCCGTGTGATACGATGCGCCTCAAATTGTGCCGAGAGCCCACGATGCACGACATCGGTCTTCGCAACGACGAGGACACCCGATGTGTCTTTATCCAACCGATGCACAATCCCCGGGCGTTCTACGCCACCGATACCGGATAGGTCTGTGCAGTGCGAGAGCAGCGCGTTGACAAGCGTGCCACTGTTCACACCGATCGCAGGATGAACAAGCATACCGGCAGGTTTGTTCAGAACGATGAGATGGCTATCTTCGTGAAGGATATCAAGCGGGATGTTCTCAGGTACTGCGGTGTCGAGCGGACGGGGCGGTGGGAGCGTCAAGCACACCCGGTCACCAGTGCGGAGTCGATAACTCGCCTGTTTCGTTAATTTATCGTTGACGGTGACATCGCCGTCGCGAATGAGTCGCTGCAGACGGGTTCGCGACATCTCCTCGGTCGCGTCCATCAGGAACCGGTCTAAACGGTTGCCGTGATGCGCTTGTTGGATGGGGTAGACCTTCGTTTGGTTCTTCATTCCGGTATCGCTCGTCAATCGTCAGTTGACGGCAACCCTAATTGTTCTCGAACCGCTTGGCGAACCCGCGCACAGGTCGCTATTGCGCGCTCAGCATCAGCGGCAGTGGCAGCTTTTCCCGGATAACGGAAATCCACCGCATGTTCAGAAAGTGCCTCAAAGTCGGTCTGCCAAGCTTTCCAATCGGGGACTGTGGAGACAATCAAACGTAGGAGCCGTTTTAAATCATGGGTACTCGTAAAGGGAATATTCATCTCTTGGAGCCACGCCTTGAGATATTTTTCGATACACTGTTGTGCATGGAAACAGATGCCATCGTGTATCGGATTTGATGAGGCGTAACTCTGATGCATAATTGCATAATCGCCCTCCGCCTTCTGTACCCATTCCCGTGTTAACGGATTCATCTTATCCTTTTCCTTTAGAGTCCTGCAGTTTGCAAGTGCACCTTGTAAGGCATCTGCTGTGCCATAAAGCACCTGACCTTTTTCGGTTATCTCTCGAAGGAACCAGTCGTTATGCGAAAGGCGATAAGCCATCTCTTCTGGTGACCGGACAAGCAGGTCCATAGGGAAACGGTGCGGAATCCGTCTCCGGATTTCTATGGCTTGCTGACGCGTCTCTGCTTCGGGGATCGACATAACGACGAGGAGATCGACATCTGAGTCCTCTGTCGGCGTGCCATATCCATAAGAACCGAAGAGAATCACTTGTAGTGGCGAAAATTCGCGCACGATGTCATTGCAAGTGGCTTCAATTGCTTGTCGACTGATCATAACAATGTCTCCGCTCACGAGTGGAATAGACCTGTGTTCGCCTCTGTTCTTGATTTAGAAGATATAATATCATATTGCGTCAGAATTATCAAGTCTTTAGAAAAAATAGTTTTCAGTTGTCAGAAGATTGGCTATCAGCCGTCAACAATCGGAAACCATCAGCAAGATGGCTGTCGACTTTTCCACAATTCCTTTGACACTTAACACAGAATGTGATACGCTTTATACATTAGGCTTTCAATGGTGACATCATGCGAAACATCAAACTCGTGCTTGAGTATGACGGCACGAACTACAACGGCTGGCAGACCCAACCGAACCAGCCAACCGTCCAAGCGACAGTTGAGAACGCCTTGGCGAAACTAACGAAAACACCGATACAGATTATCGGAGCAGGCAGAACCGATAGCGGTGTCCACGCGGAAGGACAGGTCGCCAATTTCCACACGACGGCACAGATGCCGCTCGTCGCTTTCCAGAAAGGACTCAACGCCACGCTGCCACGGGATATTGTCGTCTGCTCCGCAACTGAGGTGTCTGCCGAGTTCCATGCGCGGTTCAGCGCGACGCGCCGTCGGTATCGCTATACGATCTTGAATAGAGAACACCCAAGCGCACTTTCACGGCAGACAAACTACTTCTACCGAGAAACGATTGATGTCGATAGCATAAATGACCTCTGCCACATCTTGATTGGAAAACAGGATTTCTCCGCTTTCCAAAAGACCGGTAGCGACCGTATAAATCCCGTCTGTGAGATTTATGAGGCGTACTGGTGGCAGAACAGTCCATACATCTATTTTGAAATCGAGGCGGACGCGTTCCTACGCGGTATGGTCCGCGCCATTGTCGGAACGCTCCTGAAATGTATAAAACGCACGGATGCCGAGACGGAACTTCGCCGTATTTTAGATGCCAGAGATAGAGCGATAGCAGGAATGTCAGCCCCTGCACATGGATTATCACTCATCTCCGTGAAATATAACGACTCAGATTAAAAGGAGTTTTTCATGAACTACAGCCAAGTCTTGAACGAACTGGAAACTTTGGTCAACGAAACCTTCGGACTCTGGGAACACAACCGTGTCGGTTTCCAATGGCGGCATTACACATGGAACCACACCATGCGTGTGCGTGCAACGAGTATGGAACTCGGTAGACGGGAAGGCGGCGACGTGAAACTGCTCGAAGTTGCTGGCACGCTGCACGACATCACGAAACGCTATGACGGTGATTTTAAGACCGACGAGGAAGGAAAACGTGTCTTCAACGATGAAGGTTTCTGGTTAAACGAGACGCTCACCCCCGCAGGTCAGAACGTTGTTACCGAACTCTACAACAAGCATAACCTCCACGGTAAGGTCCATCACGAATCCGGGGCAGTTATTACGGAAAATATCTTGGCGATGTACGACTTTGAACAGGATTTCGTAGAGGCTGCGACGGCTGTTGTCTTCGCACATCTAAAGCCTACGAACCTCACAGAAGAGAATTTTAAACTGCTCTACAACAGGATTGAAAACCAGATCCTCTACGATGCAGACACGATGGATCCGAACGTCGGCTATACCGGTTTTTTCCGAAACATTCACATTCACTCCTATTTCGCACTCCAACGCGGCAGTTTCGATTTAGAGGATTATGTGCGGAACCTGCCGCGCTGGATTAACTCCAAACAGGAATTCGTTGACAAACTTCTAACCGAATCCTCTCGTGAACTTGCCCAAGGACGACAGGACAGGAATCAGCAGCTTTTCTTGCAAATGGTAGATGAATTAGACGATATGGAGATTAATCGGAAATACGGGCTGCTCGGTATCATCGAATATTTTGTCAGTGAGAATGAGGACCCGCACTTCTTGAACCAACTCGATCACCTGACAAATGAATGGCTGCCACAGCGGAAAGCGTGGCTGGCTGAGGAGGAGAAAGACGCATCAGCACGCGACCGCGCACAAGCCGCTATTGATCGTGTTGACGATTTCCTGACGCTAATGACACGTGAAAGCCGAGGGGAAATCTAAAATCCTTGGTAGGAGCGAGTTTTGCTCGCGATCCTTCTTCGGTAGGAGCGAGCTGTGCTCGCGATATTTGTAAGGAGCTTATCCATGAACAACGCAACGACAGCCGAACATAGTAGCATCACCCAACTCCCGTATCCACCGGACCTCTATCGTTTCGATACGACCGCTGAAGGGATTTCCGGTGGTTTCGCAGCTGTGACCGAAGCGAACATCGAATACTTCCACCGATACGGCTATCTGGTTATCAACGACGCCTTCAGTGCTACCGAGACCTCGGACGCACTGGCAGGTATGACCCATCTCATGGACGGCAAGTGTCCCGACTTCCGGTCCATCCAATTTGAACCGTCGCTCGCGAAAGCGAAGGACGAGATGGAAGGTCGAGAACGCCGTGATGCCATCAGAAAGATATTCAACTATGTGAACCACGAACCGCGTCTGAATGCCATAGCGACGCATCCGGGACTTCTCGATGTCCTCGAACGGATCATGGCGGATACGCCGCAACTCTTCCAAGATATGGCACTCGTGAAACCGCCGCTGCACGGATCGGAGAAGCCGTGGCATCAGGACTGCGCCTATTTTAATGTGCCGCAAGGGACAACGGTCATCGGCGTATGGGTCGCCTTAGATGAAGCGACGGCTGAAAACGGATGCATGCACGTCATACCGGGTTCGCATGACGAAGGACCGATGATCCATTTCAAACGGCGAGATTGGCAGATTTGCGATACAGATGTCCCCGTTGGACGCGATACGATGGTGCCGCTGAAACCGGGCGGATGCCTCCTCTGGCACGGATTGACGCATCACGGGAGTCCGGCAAACCAATCCGAGCAGCGACGGCGGGCACTCCAACTCCATTACAAGCCGGTAAGCAGCGGTGAACTGACCACACAAGAACGGATGGCGGTTTACGGCAGTGAAGGGAAAGACGTAGATTGCTGATGATTGGCTATCAGCCGTCAGCAATCGGAAACCATCAGCAAGATGGCTATCGGAAACCATAGGAAACTGTTGACTTTCAGGAAAAAGAGGTTTCTGATTAAATCAATGCCTCTTTGCTGACGGCTAATCGCTGATGGCTGACTGCCACTACGCTACTTGTTCTGTTCTGGGAAAGGTGCCCGGATGTCGTAACGTCCCTCAACAAACACGGGTAGTTTACCACCTTCAACCAAAAGGTCCAGCGGATTCGGACGCGTCTCTAACGGGAAAGTTACAACGTCTTGGAGGCGCAACGATTCGTAAAACGCCATCAGAATTTCTATGGTGCAGAGCCCGTGTCTGCCGGCGTTACGGTGTTCGTCAACTTCGCCTTCAATCCATGCTAACATCTCCGTGAACTGGTTCGGTTCGCTTTGGCGAGGTTTGATGGTCTGCCACCCAGCGGCTTTGCTATTCAAGAGTTCGATTGTGCCGTCGCTGCCCCGGCGTAGCTGCCCATCATCCCCATAAACCGCATCGCCTCGTAGCCCAGGTTCCGGTAAATCGCTTTCATAGATACCGCGGATACCACCTTCAAAACAGATTTCCGCCATGCAGAGGTCTTCCGTCCGAACGCGGCGTTCCCAACGGTCAGTCTTGCGTGCAACCTGACCGATAAGCCACTGCGGTGCGGGGTCCCCAAGGATAAAACGCATTTCGTCAATCTCGTGTGTACCACGATTGAGCAATCCGTGTCCGTCGCGACGGAGCATGGCTTGCGGTTTCCCGATCGCCCCCTCTTCGATGAGTCGGCGTGCTTCGCAGTTCTGCGGACTGAACCGTCGTTGGTGTCCGACAACCAATTTCACGTTGTGCTTCTCACAGGCATCCATCATGTCCTGCGCATCGCCGACACAAGCCGCCATCGGTTTCTCGGTAATAACGCCTAAGACCCCATTCTCAGCGGCGGCGATCGTCGGTTCAGCGCGGACGCTCTGCCATGTCGTGATACTAACGATGTCCAAATCCTCTTTCTCACACATTTCAGTGAAATCGGTATAGTGCGTCGGAAGCGCGAATTCTTCAGCGAATCTCGCCGCAGACGCTTCACTGATGTCGGAAGCCGTGACGACTTCAGCGCGCCCCGTGTTTTTCCAATTATTCGCATGGGAACGTCCCATACCACCGCATCCAATAACGCCGACACGATATGTTTTATCTGCCATCTGTTCGTCCTTTCATTGTTTTGAAAATGTAGTTACAAGACTTGAAACTGAAACCACATTCTACCAAAGGATATTTCTCGATGCAAGGAAATTCCACGAAAAATTAGGCGCATTCGGTTTTCAAATACGGCGCAGTTACAAACAGCGACTACCCTCTCGTTGGCTCGAAAAAAGGAAATTCCACGAAAAACAGATAACATGTGTCTTTTTTGACACAACCTTTCAAGCAAAAAATCGTCTAAATCTACATATTCAGGACCTACGCATTTTTCCATGATAACGGACGTATGACGCACTGCAGGATTTTTGCTTGGGGTTTCTTCAGGGTTTCAAACCCCGCCTGCAGTGGCGACTGCAGTTTTACGGCATGTTGTCAGTAATGTTCCCTGAAGTTTTAAACCTTACTTGCAGTGAAGGGATTGCGTAAGTCCTAATATTACTGAAGTTTGTAACAGGTACCCGATTGGCATCGTTTATGCTATAGAGAGTCAATAGCATACGCCGAAAAAAAATATATCAAGGAGAAAAAAGATGGAAAAATTAATCGTCAAAGGCGGTACCAGACTCGAAGGGACAATTCCTATTAGCGGTTGCAAAAATGCTGTGCTTCCGGTCGCAGTCGCTGCTTCGATCCTCGGTGATGGGGTCAGCGTGCTCCATAACGTCCCGAACCTCACGGATGTGAAAACCCTCCGCGCTGTCTTAGAGGGACTCGGTGCCACAATCAAATTCAAAAACTCAACACTCTATATTGAACCGATAAACCATTTGGAGTATGAAGCACCTTACGATCTCGTGCGGAAGATGCGGGCATCCATCTATGTCTTGGGACCGCTCGTTGCGAAGCTCGGTAAAGCGAAGGTATCGTTCCCCGGCGGTTGCGCCATCGGTCCACGACCGATCGACTTGCACATCCGAGGCTTAGAACAATTAGGTGCGGAAGTGAACGTCGAAAAAGGCTACATTTACGCGCAAGCCAAACGCTTAGTCGGTGCAGAGATGAATCTTATCGGGCAACACGGTCCGAGCGTCGGCGCGACAGCAAATGTGATGATGGCTGCCACCTTGGCACAAGGTACAACGATTATCCACGGTGCAGCGCGTGAACCGCATATCTCCGATCTGGCGCATTTCCTCAACGCGATGGGCGCAGATATCGAAGGCATCGGCACACCAACGCTAACGATTCGTGGTGTCAAGCAGCTTCGCGGAACCGAACATACCGTTATCTCCGACGACATTGAAGCGGGGACGTTTATCGTCGCCGGTGCGATCACCAGAGGCGACGTTTACATTAAAGGTATCACACCGCAACAGATCCCTGCGATCTCAGAGAAACTCGTTGAAGCGGGTGTCAAACTCGATTGGGATGCTAACGGTGTCAGGGTAACAACGCCACACGAGATTCGACCGATTAATGTCACGACAGCACCGTTCCCCGGCTTCCCGACAGATATGCAGGCACAAATTATGGGACTCCTCTGCCTCGCTTCTGGAACCAGTGTTATCACCGAAAATGTTCATACAGATCGGTTCATCCACGCGGCGGAACTCAACCGGATGGGTGCGAATATCGTGCCTGAGGGTAGCAAGGCTATTATTAACGGGGCACCTAAACTCAGCGGTGCGCCTGTGATGGCTTCCGATCTGCGTGCCGGTGCAGTCCTCGTCGCAGCCGGGATGGCGGCGACAGGCGAAACCGTCGTCTCACGTGTCTATCACATCGACAGAGGCTATGAATCCATCGAGAAGAAGCTCAACGATGTCGGAGCGAATATTACACGGGTTAAGGAATAAGACGGCGCGTGTAATTACGACCGACAATAGAAAGGACCGGTTATTCAAGGATGTTACAAATTGTTCAGACGCGGACAACAGCGGCAGACGATCTTCTCTCAAAGTTGAAGGCGCGCGGTAAACTCACAGACGAAAGTATCCTGAAAGTCGTCCGGCGTACCTTGAGCGATGTACAGGAAGGCGGAGATAAAGCGGTCGTCCGATATACGCGCAAACTCGACGCACCCGGCATCTCAGCGAAGGAACTCAAGGTATCACGCGAAGAAATTGGGGAAGCGTATCAGGAGGTGCCATCCGAATTTATAGACGCAATCACGCTCGCGAAAACAAATATCGAAAAATTCCACCAGAAACAGCTACGGACTTCATGGCTGTCAACTGAGGCAAATGGCGTAGTGCTCGGACAGTTGATTCGTCCTTTAAAGCGCATTGGCGTTTGTGTGCCATCTGTTAGCCAGCTTTTGGTCTCCTCTTTATTGATGGCAGTGCTCCCAGCTACAGTCGCTGGCGTTAAAGAGATAGTTGTCTGTACTGCCCCAATGCACAACCGGAGTATTAATCCCTATATGCTCGTTGCTGCAGCGGAATGCGGCATTCAAGAAATTTACAAATGTGGCGGTGCACAAGCCGTAGCAGCGATGGCGTATGGGACCGACACTATTCCCCCCGTCGACAAAATTGTTGGCCCCGGGAATCTCTACGTACAATTTGCAAAAAAAGAGGTTTATGGACATGTTGATATAGACAAATTAGCAGGTCCAAGCGAAATCCTTGTTATCGCTGATAGCACAGCGGACCCGGATTACGTCTCTGCCGATCTCATCTCACAAGCAGAACATGGCCCCGAGTGTGCTGCGATCCTTGTTACCTCCTCATTGGGTTTCGCTGAACAGGTCAAAAAATCCATTGAAGTTCAAGGTAAATCGCTACCTCGGCACGATGAGCTCACACAATCTTTTGAAAACTACGGTGCAGCGTTTATCACTTCAGACTTAACAGAAGCGTTCGCGCTTGCCAATGAAATCGCGCCCGAACACCTCGAAATACACGTAGAGAATCCTATGGACTGGCTTGGAGATGTCGAAAATGCCGGAGCTATCTTCGTCGGCCCTTATTCTCCAGAAGTGGTTGGAGATTACATTGCTGGGCCCAACGCAATTCTACCAACTGGTACCGCGCCACGTTACGCCTCACCCCTAAACATTGACGATTTCCTGAAGAAGACGAGTTTAATCTCTTATACCAAAACCGCTCTGGCGAAAGTCACACCGGCAGTCGTTAAACTCGCCGAAGTCGAAGGACTTGAAGGACACGCCGCCGCGATGAAAATCCGATTTGAGGACGATTAAGAACGTAGGAGATACAGCAGATGCTTGTCATACCCTTAAGCCTTTTACTCCACCTCTCTGATCCGAACCCCTCTACTGTGCCACCGGTTGCGACGTTTTCGATTGTCGGATACGATGCGGCAACCGGTCAACTCGGCATCGCCGTGCAATCCAAATTCTTCGCTGTTGGCGCGGTTGTTCCGTGGGCTGAAGCCGGTGTCGGTGCCATCGCAACCCAATCTTGGGCGAACACGACTTATGGACCAAACGGCTTAAAACTGCTCAAAAGCGGACTCTCCGCAGAACAGACCTTGGAACGCCTCATCGCTGACGATGTGGGACGCGCAACACGACAGGTCGGTATCGTCGATGCGAAAGGCAACGTCGCGAACTACACAGGCGATGAATGTAACAAATGGGCGGGTGCCGTCTCAGGGAAACACTACACGGCGCAAGGCAATATCCTCGCGGGTGAAACCGTTGTTAAAGCGATGGGGCAAGCGTTTGAAGGGACGGAAGGTGAACTCGCAGATAAATTGATGGCGGCACTCTTCGCAGGACAAGACAACGGAGGCGATACGCGCGGGCAACAGTCCGCTGCCCTACTTGTTGTGCAAGAGGGTCGCGGCTACGGCGGCTTCAATGACCGGTACATTGATCTACGCGTTGATGATGCCGAGAAACCTATCGAAGAACTCCAACGTCTATTGGAACTCCACAAGCAACTCTTTTCGCGCTAAAGATACTAACCTCCCAGCAAGACTATAGAACGGAGACGGTGAGGTTACCTAGGCCCGGTAGGTGCGGTTTGCAACCGCACCGGACTTCCCTAAAAATTACCGAATTAAAAAATTATTTTTCATCAAACCTCACCTGCAGGGAATGGGCGCGAGCGGCGTTACTTACTCATCTAACACAATGGGCGGTCGCCTGAAACGGATACGCACACGGTTCATACTCGGTAAAACCGCCGGTAAACCGATAAGCCAACGCTGCAACTTGCGTTTTCCCGGAAGATCACTGATAACAATACCTATGAGTATTGTCAAAAGCCCTTGTCCGGGCAGCGGTAGCATCGCGATTCCGATCAGAATGAGAACCAGTGCAAGTAGGTTTTTGAAGCAAAACAGAAACCCGCGTAAAATAGGGTGTTGGATATGATACTCTCGTTTGTGCAGTGAAAAATAATCTAAAGGTAGATAAATAATAGCCAGTGTGCAAAAGAGAATACTGCCAACCCAACTTGCAACGGAAAGAATACCAAGCAGTGTACCGTGCGTTTTAATCCACCCAAGGATCACAAAACAGAAAGCTTTTAAAGTGTCAACGAACGACAAGAAAGTTCTCCTTTATAACTTCATCGACGTGAGACAGCCCCACCGTCAATAGTTATAATATCACCACTTATATAGGCAGCATCGTCAGAGGCGAGGAACAAGACTGCACCGATATAGTCCCATACAGTTGCGCGCCGTTCAAGTAGCGGTGCATCTGTCGGAGCAGCCGGCAAATCAGGTAGTGTGTTATCTTTAGGAATATTTTGTGATGCGTTCATACCGGTCGGGGCACCGCCACCCGGTGCGACAGCGTTGACTGTGATGCCGTGATGTCGAAGTTCGAGTGCCAGGCTCCGTGTGAGCCTATTGAGCGCCGCTTTACTGACACAATAACTCAGCACGCCGATATGCGATTCTTCGGCATAAATAGACGAATTGTTGATGATACGTCCGTGTATGCCGCCTTCAATCATAACCTTCGCAACTGCCTGCGCACAGAGTAGGCACCCCTTGACATTAACCGCCATCACCTCGTCAAACTGCTCCGGCGTTATTTCAAACAACGTCTGAGGACCGAGGATACCCGCGTTATTGAAAAGTACATCAATGCGTCCAAAAGTATCCATGGCGATATCTACTGCTGCTTGAACCTGTTGCGGTGCCGTAACATCCAACGGAACAGCGATCGCTTTCCCACCTTCGGCGTGTATTTCCGCGGCGACAGCATCAGCACTTCTACCACCCGCAACGACGACGGATGCGCCTTCACGCGCGAACGCTAAACATGCGGCTCTGCCGATACCTAACGGTCCGCCGCCGCCTGTTACAAAGGCAACTCGGCTCTCAAAACGCATCCTTCCCTCCCGATTACGCAATTTAATTTTCGTTTTATTTTTTCTCGATGTTACTATTTTACCATAACGTTCAATCATTTATCAAGGTTTCAGTATATCAACTTCAGAATTATACGTACATTTCTTTAGATACATTTCGCCCAAAAAATCTTCATTGTACCCCCAAGTTAATTTGTCAGGAGCAAACTATGCTTGCGATGCCTACGTTCAGATAGGACGCCTCGGAATTAAAAATTGAAATTTTTACTTGACAAATTACCATAAAAATGACTATTATAGTTATTAAGGTGGTGTGAAACGCTCGTAATTTAATGAGCTCCTATCTTTGGTCATTTAAGGAAAAGGAATTCGCATAGTGGCGCGAATACAAAAACCGATTCGCTGGTGGCTCCTGTTCGTTATCGTTGCTCTTGCTACCATAAGTCTTTTCATCATTCAGATTTTGGACGCGGGTCATCGCCAAGACAAGGTACTCTGGACAACCCTGGTTGTTATTATCACAACCGGTCTGGGGGTCTTGTGGCTATTAGTATTCTCACGTTTAGCTTGGCGGCTAAAACTAATCACACTTGGTACAGTCATCCTTGCGGTTCTCCTCAGTGGTATCGCATTCCGGTTCAAAGGCTTCAGTGGCGACCTGATCCCGATGTTTGAATGGCGGTGGCGCGGCGAACCGACCACCTTCCGACAAGATATCGGTGAAACATCTATACCTACCGACTATTCGCAATTCCTCGGACAACACCGGAACGGTGTCGTAACGGGTATCCAGTTAAACCGCGATTGGGACACACATCCACCGAAACTCGTCTGGCGGCAACCTATTGGCGCAGGCTGGTCCGGTTTTGCAGTCGTCGGCGATTCCGCAATCACACAAGAACAGGAAGGCGACTGGGAGAAAGTGGTCTGTTATGACTTATACACCGGCGAAGTTAAGTGGAGTCATAAAGACAGCGCGCGGTACAACTCACCTCCAGCAGGACTCGGACCGCGCGCGACACCGACGATCTCTGAGAACAGGGTCTATACGGTCGGTGGCACAGGGATCCTCAACTGTTTAGACTTTGAAACAGGTGAGCCGCTCTGGACGGCTGACACCTTCAAACAGAACGAAGCCGAACCGCCGCCTTGGGGGATTAGTGTTTCGCCGCTCGTTTTCGATGAACTTGTTATCGTGAGTGCCGGTGGCGCAGTCGCATACCACAAGGAAACAGGCGAGATCGTATGGACGGGCCACCGAACACAGAGCGGTTATAGTTCACCACTCGTGACAACGCTGTTAGGGACCGAACAGATTGTTCTTTTTAATCAAGGGCTAATCACTGCACACGAACCGCTCACCGGTGAACTTCTATGGAAACAGCCGTGGGTAGAGTCTTACGCGGAATGTGTGGCACAGCCAGTCCCGATTTCTGATGATACACTCCTCACCTCAACCGGCTACGGTGCGGGTGCTAAGCTTTATCAACTCTCGCGTAACCCGACGGGTGAATTTGACGTTTCCATTATATGGGAAACGATCAACCTTAAAGCGAAATTTACCAATATTATCTATTACGAAGGCTATCTGTACGGACTTGACGACGGGATCTTCGCCTGCATAAATCCAAACGATGGGACACGTCAATGGAAACGTGGTAGATACGGACACGGTCAGACATTGCTCATCTCGGATGTCCTGCTGGTGACAACCGAATCCGGTGATGTCGTCCTCGTCGAACCGAACCCAGAACGCCACATTGAACACGCCCGCTTTGAAGCATTAACCGGCAAAACATGGAACACCCCGGCACTCGCCGGTGATTACTTACTTGTCCGAAATAGTAGCGAAGCGGCATGCTATCAACTGCCAACAATCAACACAAAAACCGATATTGGAACGGAATGATCCGACCTTCCGAAGTCATTCCGCAATTTTATAGGTATTCCCTCTGCATCCTTGGAAATTAAAAATCAGAAACGGAAAGGACGATAAGATGTTAAGGGGCACAGCAAAGTTATTTACATTCTTAATATGTTTTAGTCTCGCACTCTCGCTGCCAGTATATAGTTCGTCAGCGGCGACCTATCGTAATATCCCGAATAAGTACCAGAGTACGATAGATTCGCAACTCGAAGCAGATTTTGAATACTATATCAAAAACCAACGCAGGCGGAAACGTCTTTCGGCATCTGACCGCACCAGTTTCGTCGTCTACGACATCTCAAAAAATAAAAAGTTGGTGTCTATTAACGAAGATCGGCAGATGATGGCGGCATCAATCATTAAGAACTTTGTTATGCTCGCGTATTTCCACGAAGTCAAATATGGACGGCAGCGACACACCGATCATAACAGGGGACATCTGAGGGCGATGATATGGAGAAGCTCGAATCCGTCTACGAACTATTTCATTAACTTGCTCGGCGGCCCTGCACGCGTGAACCGAATATTGAAAACCAATTATCCGTACTTTAGTCAGACAAAGATTGTGGAAAAGATTCCGCGCAGCGGTCGAACCTATAGAAATATGACCTCCGCTCGCGACCTGAGTAAGTTTTTCTTGCGATTGTGGCAGAATAGACTCCCGCATTCCGATAAAATGAAGTGGTACTTCAACCTCAAAAACGGGGACTATATCTTCAAACAGACCTACATCCCCGCTTATGTAGAGGTTTACAACAAGACCGGAACCGTCTACGGATTGGTAGGAGACGGTGGCGTATTGGTCCTAAAAGACCCACAGGGGCGGCCGCGTCCCTACATCTTCATCGGACTGATGGAGGATAGAACGAAAACGAACACTAGGAACCGGTGGCAATCCTTTCACAGCTGGAAGACCCAGCGTGCCAATATCTTACGCAGGCTCTCCGAAAAGGCTTATAAGTACATCTACGAAAATCATTACGGCGGCAGGCTCACACGGCGTAATTAATCAGTTAAGGAACACTTATGCAACGCGTTGTTGACATCGGTAGACGCATCGAACTCGTCCCGATGGACCCGCACTTCAATGACATCAGTATTGGACTCTACCGTCAGGGTGCAAATCACGGGAACAACACGCCCGTTTTTCTGGTGCACACCTACAGTCGTATCTCCGGTGTATCCGAGCGAATCGAAACTGTAGTCGCAGCGATGCAAGTACTTGGCGGGATGCTGAAAAATGCCGATGGGCTGCTGCATTTTCCGTGTAACAGCGCACATGAGGCGGCGTGTCGACGGGTCTTTCTCGAAGCGTGTAAACTCGCACCAGAGACACCTGCTGAACCGCGTCCACTAAATATCCTTGATAAGAAATCAGGACTTACGATTAAGGTCGATTCGGTAGGCAAAGGTGTTTATCGGGTTACCGCTGAAGGTGAAGGGAGAGGCGCAGCGCGACGCGTCTCAGCGATTGCCGGTGGCTTGGCGAAATTGGGTGAGATGGAGAGCGTCGCGACCGACACCAGAGACACCGTTACTTTTGCCTGTACGCAGTCGCACGATGCACTCGTCGGACTTTTGCTGACGCGGGCACCGAACGTCAGAATCGTCCTCCGTGAAGAAGAGACGGGAGCCGGGCGCGGTGTACTCAGCGCACCGAGCCAACAGACATAAAGGAAACAGAAGATGCCAAACGCAATGACAAGCCGTGAACGTGTACTCGCCGCTCTCCGCAACGAACCGACCGATCGCACGCCTGTCTGTAACCCGACCTCCGTCGCGACTGTCGAACTGATGGATCTCGTGGACGCGCCTTTTCCACAAGCCAACCGAGAACCGGAATTAATGGCGCGTCTCGCTGCTACCGGATATACCGAACTCGGATTTGATACCATCATGCCGGTCTTCACGATTATCCAAGAATCCAGCGCGCTTGGATGTAAAATCCAGTGGGAACAGAAAGATAACTGGCCCACCGTCAAGATGCGAGAGCCGATCTGGGAGGACGTCGATGACATCGTTATCCCAAATGACTTCTTAACACATCCAGATACACAATGTGTCCTCAAAGCGATTAAAATCTTGAAGAAAGAATACGGCGACGAAGTCGCTATCGTCGGAAAGACGATGGGACCCTGGTCGCTCGGCTACCACTGCTTCGGTGTCGAACCGTTCCTTTTACTGTCGCTTGACGATCCGGGCAAAACGAAACTTGCACTCGACCGGATGAAGGAAGCGACCGTGCAATTCGGCATTGCACAGATTGAAGCAGGGGCAGACGCGCTGACGCTCCCTGACCACGCCACAGGCGATCTTGTCAGCGGCGAATACTACCAACGCTACCTCCGGGACCTTCACATCGAATTCGTTGAACGTATCCCGATCCCGCTCATACTCCATATCTGTGGACGCACCGTTGACCGGATGGAATACATCGCACAGACCGGGATGGCAGCCTTCCACTACGACTCCAAAAACGAACCTAAAGAATCTATGGACATCGTGAAAAAACGGATCGCACTCGTCGGAAATATTAACAACCCTGAAACACTATTCTCCAAGGAACCGGAAGATGTTAAAACAGAGGTCGTAAAAAACTTGGAGGCGGGAGTGCCACTGATAGGACCGGAATGCGCTATCCCACTCCAGACGACTATCGAAAACCTCCAAGCCATCCCGGAAGCAGTTCGCGGCTGGCACAGCGAAAAAATAAGAACAGATTAGTATTTCCGCACTGCGTGCTATATATCAGGCGATGCTGGAAAAATCAGCAACAAAATAACTTTCATAATGTCTAACAAGGAAAACCGCATGAAAACCTTGACTTGCTCGTTGCTAATACTCAGTTTAGCACTCCTCGTTTTGACAGCAAGCCACGCGCAAGAAGCAACGGATATTGAGACCTTACGGGCAGCTGATGTCAACAGCGACGGGATGATAAACGTTCTCGATCTGGTGCTGATCGCTTCACATTTCGGCGAGATCGTCACCGAGGCGCAGCCCCTTAACTCGGATGTCAACGGTGATGGTAATATCAACATTCTTGACTTGGTACTCGTCGCGAACCGTCTTGGCCAAACCGTCCCACCGCCTGTCGCATTCGTAAGCGCGGAGCCTGAAAGCGGCATAGAGATTACCACGAACGATAGCATCACACTGACTTTCGACAACCCGCCAACAGATGTTACCCTCAGCACAGGGACCGCCACTATTGATGGAAACCTCGTCACAATCACGGGACCCTTCACACCCGGCGATCTGGAACTGACGATTACTTGGGAAGATGGCACTCAAACTCTCTCTTATCCCGTCAGACCCTTGGTCACATTCGTAAGCGCGGAACCTGAAAGCGGCGTAGAGATTACCACGAACGATAGCATTACACTGACTTTCGATAACACACCAATGGATGTTACCCTCAGCACAGGGACCGCCACTATTGATGGAAACCTCGTCACAATCACGGGACCCTTCACACCCGGCGACCTTGAGTTGACCATCACTTGGGAAGATGGCACTCAAACTCTCTCTTATCCCATCAGACCCTTGGTTGAATTCGTTAGCATTGCGCCAGCTATTAATACCGAGATTACGGTAGACAGCAGCATCATCGTTACATTCGACAACCCACCAGAGAATGTTACTGTCAGCGAAGGCACTGCCACCACTGATGGAAACAGTGCCACAATTGAGGGACCCTTCACATCCGGGGACCTGGAACTGACGATTACTTGGGAAGATGGAACTGAAACATTCACTTACACGGTCACCAAACCGGATACCGAGGCACCCTCAATCACCGGTGGAACTGTCAGTGATGGCGATACAGATGTTAACGCAAGCGCGACGATTGAAATCGAGTTCAGCGAAGAGGTACGCGGTCTCGTCACACTGCGAACCGAAGCAGACGACAATGTCGGATGGGTCACCACTTTTGATGGCAACAAAGTGATGCTTACACCGGTTGCAGGCAAAGAACTCGATCCAGAAACGACGTACGTCATTGCTGGAAAAGTCAGAGACGCTGCCGGCAACCCAACGGACATCAATATTAGCTTTACGACCGCCAGTGCTTATGACGGTATCCCCATTGAAGTCACCGATGCGAACTTTGACTCCATCGTACTTGCGTCTAAGGTGCCTGTGGTGGTTGAGTTCTATACCGACTGGTGACCGTTCTGCCAAAGAATGGCGCCAGTTGTCGCCGAAATTGCTTTAGAGAACAAGAATACATTCGTTGTCGGAAAGTTGGACAGGGAAGAGAATCCCGAAACATCCAAAAAGTTTGGGATTAGATATCAACCTATTTATATCATATTCAAAGATGGAGCGGAAGTTGGACGTTTCGGTGGCGAGACACCGAAAAACGAATTCGTCCAGAATGTCCTCAATGCCATAAATTAAGCGATTCAAATCTCCTTGCAGGCACGGTTTGAAATCCTGCCAAACCTAATCTATGAACCGTCCTCCTTCTTTGCAGGCGGGGTTTGAAACCCCGCCCTCCGCAAACCCAGTAGAGGAAAGAAAACACATGAAAAAATTAGTCTGTTCGTTGCTCACGCTTAGTCTGATGCTGGGTTTTTGGACAACAAGTTACACCGAAGGCGAGGATTTCGATGCTCGGCGTGCAGCCGATGTCAACACCGACGGTTTCGTGAACATCCTTGACCTCGTATTCATCGCCTCACACTTTGGCGAGATGCCGCCCGAAGATCAATTCCCCAACCCGGACATCAACACGGACGGCACCGTCAATATTTTAGACCTGGTGCTTGCAGCGAACCATTTCGGACAAACATCCGGTATCCCGTTTGAAGTTACCGACGCAACTTTTGACGACATCGTTCTCGGTTCCGAACTTCCCATCGTTGTAGAATTTAAATCCGAGTTCTGAATATACTGTATACTGATGAAGCCTGTGGTCACAGCCGTCGCATTAGAATATCGGGATACCTTCACCTTCGCCAAGCTGGATGTCAACACCCAACCCCAGAAAACACGCGAGTATAACATCCGCGGAACACCGACCTATATCGTATTCAGAGATGGAGAGATTGCGGGTGCGTTTTCAGGGGCACTGCCGAGTAACGTTTTGGTCGAACGTATCCTCGGAATCTTAGGGATCGAAGAAACTGAATAACTCCGCCAAGTCCCCCTGACAAGGGCGGGGAATGCCATAAGGCATTCATACCGTTGATTCTTTAGGGGGTTTCTTCCATAGCAGCACCTTTTTTAAACAACAATCCGCCAAGTCCCCTGATAAGGGGGATTTAGGGGGTTTCTTCCATAGCAGCACCTTTAGACAACAGTCCTCCGCGAACAGACACACCCTCCCGATGATAAAACCACCATTCCAATAGTAGCAGCACATAAGCGAGCAGTGCGGGGAACCGCCATACCTCTTGTGTCATCGTCTGTAACCCATTCTCCACGGATGCCGACGTATCTGTTTCAGTTGTCGCTGCCGAATGTGAAAGTGCTGACGTGTCCGCGTCGAGCAAATTAACCGTGAAACTCTCAATCGGGCTATCATCGGCATAGAGGGTATAGACCCCGACCTGATCCGTCTCGGTGAATACGGAATCCACCACTTTAACCCGCTTTTTATCCGGATCTGGTTTCTCAACGTGAAGAGCAGCTCCTTCAGCGATAGATGTAATCCTCACAGGTTCGCCAGTGTGGAATGCATGTCGTGTTCGTCCATCTTCAAATTCGAGGGGTCGAAACGTTGCCGTTCCCGATTCAAATCGCGCTAAAGACTGATAGACAAACAGCGGCGCATCCGGAATCGTCATTGCGAAGTTAGAGATCTCTGGATTGAACGCATCGAACTCAAAGACGAGGAACTGGCGACCCGAGGCTTGCGCGAGCCATATCAGGACACCTTCCTCCGTTTCAACGAGCGCACGTCCTGAGAGCGGCAACGTTCGGTACGCCGACTTAAGTACCCCCACGCCTTGTAACGATACGTTTGTCATGAGCGGATGTGTCTCAGCTGTCTGAATAACTTGCACCGGTGCGTCAACTTCTTTAACGACGTCCTCCGCTTCTCCGATGAACGGCAAGTCACTCCCCGGATTGATAAAAATCAGATGTGTTTCGGGTGCGGCATTAGAAGCACGCGCCAAAGCGTCGCGTCCGGCGGGTGTACCACCATTAAAAATGGCGATAGCGGAATCGCCGGTCCCGATGTAATCTGCGGGAACAACTCGATGGAGGTCTACATGTTCCCCGTACGCCTCTAAAAGCGCGGGGAGCCAAGAATTTTCGTTATCGCTCACAAGCAGGATACGAAGTCGCGACACATCAGACAAGACAGCAGCGGCACTATTATCCAGCATAAAATCATCTTCTACCGGAAGATGGACGCGAATAACCTTATCCACTAAACCCTCCGGCTCACCTTCAAACAGGACCGGCTTCGTCTCCTTTGAAGGGATAGATACCGTTTTACTATCGAAAGCGGCGTTTTCAACCGCCAATTCAACCGCTACTTCCCTAACGGTCTCCGTGAAATTCTGAACACCGACCAACACCTCATATCGATCTCCGACAATTTCGACGTTGAAACGGACGATGCCGATGTTCTCCGCATCCGCGCCGACGCCGATTTTATGGATGGCAAGCGAGGTCTCCGGCAAGTTTTCAAAACTATCGCTAATCAGGAAAACTTTGTCTTGTGAGGATTCCACATAGCGCGCTGCGGCGTCAAAGACGGGACGGAGATTGCGTGGGATATGGCTTTGCTGGATATTTTCTATTGCGGTGTGGAGTTTCGCAGTATCTGTCGTGAAGGCTTCTCGGATATAGGCATCAGATTCGGTAGCACTTGTCACCATGAGCATTATGCCACCGCCGGTGGAGACCTCTTCTATGTGCTTCCGTGCCGCCTGCTTTGCCAAATCGAACCGCTCTTTTCCGGTCTCTGTTGATAGCATACTTGCGGAATTATCAACGATAAGAATTGCGCGTCCCGGTATAAATCCGGGTTTACGCAGCGCGGGACGCGCTGCACTGAAGATCACAAGTAAGAGAAACAGTACCTGTAGTATCGGGAGTAGTAGGTTCCGAAGCCGTTGGAACGGGACGTTCGCTCGCCGGTCCTCGTCGATGGTGAGCCAGAGCATGATACTCGGAACGAGGTGCCTGTGGCGGCGCAGCTTCAGAAAGTGAAGTGCCACCACAATCGGAATGACTCCAAGTAGGTAAAACGCGGCAGGATTCAGGAACTGCATTTTCGCCTCTCCGCGGTTTTGGTGCAGCTTGCAGGTTGCCAGAGCTTGCTGTTAAGAAGTGCTTTTGCCTCCCTCCTTTCTTCCCATCTTCCAAAGTACGTAGCCTGAAACGTAGTGGAAGGCGGGTCTACGTAAAGGATGTGAAGTTTCCAGCCCACCTTATCGAACCGCAAGGAACATTAAGAATCTTCTTTTTCCTTGAGGCTCTCCAGGACCTCTTCGGCATCCAACTTACCGACTTCACCGTAGTCTTGGAGACGTTCACACGCTGCGCGAACCTTATCGTGTTCGTCAAGCTCCATATAGATGCTCGCCAAATTTTTATGCATTTCTCGGAACACGCCGGGCCAATTCCGTTCACCCTCTTTGTCAATGATACGGTTAGCATTCCTAAGCGCAGTATCGACGACGGCATCCAGCGCAGCCTGTTCCTCATCTGACATACGAAAATCGGGTTGTTTACGTTTTTCGTTATAGGCTTTCAATTGCCCGAGTGCCTTATCGCATTGGTTGTATGTTTTTTCGATGCTCAACGCGCCTTCAAAAATTTTTGATATGAATTTAAATTGCATAAGCTCCTCGAATAGATATTGGGTGAGATGTCTATCTCACCCAACACATTATATTGTTAGAAACCGGTTTTCAGTTCACCCCATGTCAGAGCCAATTTATCACGCGCTTCGACTGCCAGCACGCCTGGGACACTCAGTTCCATAGATTCTTGGACTTCTTCTTCCGTCAACGCCTTGGCGTAAATGACGACTTCATCGATAATCGCGTCTTCGACTCTGTGGACGTTCGGGTTCTCGCCTGCACCGATATAAATCGCTGCCTCTTTGAACTCGGGCCACTCGAAATTCTCTACCTGCTCACCGATAAATTCGCCGTTGACATAAATCTTACCGTCCTTGCCATCGGCGACTAACACATAGTGGTACCACTCATCTAATTCAAATTGGAAGTTCCCGAGACTCTTGTCGGCGTGATGACCGGCATCCCAGAACGGGTTGAAGTTCGGGTTCACCATCGTCCGGAATTCACAACAGCCAGCGTCAACAGCCTCAATCGAGATGATGCCATCGTACGCGTTGTGTTCGTTAAGATAGAACCACGCTTCCATTGTGATTTCGCCGTTTTTGCCGATCGGGACGACGAAATCGTTGGCTTCCATCTGCACGATCCCGCCGTTGAGACGGACGGCTTGTTTGAACGCGCCATCAACGAGCGAACCTTTCCCAACCAACTTCGCATCGTTCCCGTTTCCGGAATCATCTGTGAATGTATCGCCGTTCAATTTATCGAAAGAATAATAGACAACGATATCCTCTGCCTCGACTGCATAAGAGAGCGTGACAGCGAAAACACAAATCGCCACCAGCCCGAACAGAAATATACCTTTAAGCATGTTCATACCCTCCTTAAGTGTTTGAACTAAAGCAATTCTAACACATATAGCCAATAGTGTCAAAACATTATTTGGTTTTGGGTGTAGAAATATTTCGCTGACTGCCGATTGCTATTCCGCAATTTTTCTTGCACATATTCCATTGTAAATGATATAGTATTGTAAACAATTTCAGAAATTGCTTATAGTGGCTGACCATGTGCAAGGCGTATAGTATTGCTTGTGCCGATAAATGGAGGAAATATTCTGTAATGTTACCGATTCAGCTATCACGTTTAGATGCCTCAGTATGGATTCGCATCGGTTGGACGGGGCTCATAGTCGTCCTCTTCGGACTGACAACGGTGTTGCACCCCGCCGATGCCGAGAAACTCCAGTTTGATCGAGATATCCGACCGATCTTGTCGGATAAATGTTTTGCGTGCCACGGTCCCGATCCAGCGGTCCGGCAAGCCGGGCTGCGCCTTGATACCAAAGAGGGCGCGTTCTCTGCACCGAGCGGTTACCCGATCATCGTTCCGGGAGAACCCGAAAATAGCGAACTGGTACTGCGTATAACACACGAAAATATTGATCAGCGGATGCCGCCACAAATATCCAATCGGCAACCGACACAAGAACAGATTGACACGCTCATCCAGTGGATCGCTGAGGGTGCGGAATGGGAAGAACACTGGGTCTATAAACGCCCTAAACGGGTTGAACCGCCTACCGTCGAAAACACAGCATGGGTACGAAACCCGATTGACACGTTTATACTCGGTAGCCTACAAGCAGAAGGTCTCACGCCGTCCCCGGAAGCGGACAAACGGACGCTCATCAGACGTTTGAACTTCGACCTGACCGGACTCCTACCGACACCTGCTGAAGTGGAACACTTCTTGAGAGATGAGAACCCCGATGCCTACGAGGCACTCGTCAACAGACTGCTCTCTACACCGCAGTACGGCGAACAGTTGGCAATGTACTGGCTCGATCTCGTGCGCTATGCGGATACGAGCGGTTACCATGCTGACGAAAACGTGAGCATCTGGCCCTATCGTGATTACGTGATAAAAGCGTTTAATGACAATATGCCGTTTGATCAGTTCACACTCGAAAACCTTGCGGGTGATTTGCTGCCGAACGCCACACTCGAACAGAAGGTCGCTTCCGGTTATAACCGTCTGAATCAGACGACGTCGGAGGGCGGCGCCCAAGCGAAAGAGTATCTCGCGATTTATGCCGCAGATCGCGTGCGAACGACCGCATCCGTCTGGTTAGGCGCGACTGTCGGCTGCGCACAGTGCCACGACCATAAATTTGATCCGTATACTGCGAAAGATTTCTACAGTTTCGCCGCATTTTTCGCCGATGTTCAGGGACCAGGTGTCTACCCCGGCAGAAGTAAGTGGGAACCTATCGTCATGCTACCGACAGCCTCACAGGAGTCGGCACTTCAAGAGATTGACGACGCATTGGCACAGTTGGATCAGGTATTCAAGGCATCATCACCCGGATTGGAAGCAGAACAGACGGCGTGGGAAAATGAGATCCGTTCGCAGCTTGTATCAACAGAACCGACCGACTTTGCATGGGTGGACGACGCACAATCAAACGGTGGTAGAACCGAAGGCACGTGGAAATTCGTCGGCAGAAATGAAGCACCCGTTTTCAGTAAGCAGTTCTCACGTCAACAGATAGCAGAACCTGGCAAAACAGTTCAGCACTATTTCCACGCTGCTCAGCGTACCTTCACGCTCGCTGAAGGTGATAAACTGTTCGCTTATGTCTGGCTCGACCCAGAAACGCCACCGGAAACCGTCATGCTCCAGTGGAACGACGGCGATTGGGACCAGCGCGCGTTTTGGGGTGAAGATAAAATTAACTTCGGTGAAATCGGGACAGACGCGCCGGATCACAGACCGATGGGACCGCTACCGGAGACAGGGAAATGGGTCCGGCTTGAAGTGGACCCCGCAGTCGTCGGTTTGTCACCTGAAACGGTTCTGAACGGTATCGCGTTCGTTCAGTTCGGTGGTACGGCTTACTGGGATGTCGCCGGCATCGCAACGACGCGTGCATCCGCAGTGAAACATACGCATACATCGCAGGTAATTGACGCAATCCACATAGACCGCTCCATCAGAACGGCAAGCCAGCGCGAATTGATCGCTGCGGCGTATCGCCGTATCACCCCGGCACTCGACGGTATCCGAAACCAGATGGCGGATTTACGGAAACAGAAAGCCGAGATCGAACAACAGGTGCCATATTCACTCACCACGGTATCCACACAGCCGCGTACGACACGCGTGCTACCGCGAGGGAACTGGATGGACGATTCGGGTGAGATCGTCGAACCGATGATACCGGCTTTCCTTGGTGACCTGAATATAAAGAACCGCCGTCCAACCCGATTGGATTTCGCCCGATGGGTCGTCTCAAAGGAGAATCCGCTGACAGCGCGTACCTTTGTGAACCGACTCTGGGCACGCTACTTCGGAACAGGACTCTCCCGCGTCTTGGATGACCTCGGTGCACAAGGTGAAGCCCCCGTACATCCTGCGTTACTCGACTGGCTCGCTGTGGAATTTATGGAGAGCGGTTGGAACGTCAAGCATATCGTGAAACTTATCGTTACCTCAAATGCTTATCGTCAATCCTCGAAACCGTCGGAAGTCCTGCGGGAAAAAGACCCGTACAACCGCTTGGTTGCCCGGCAATCACGCTGGCGGCTCGATGCCGAGACGATCCGCGATAATATGCTACTCTTGAGTGGGCTCCTCGCTCCCAAAATCGGTGGACCGAGCGTGAAACCGTACCAACCGAAGGGGTACTACTCTAACTTGAATTTCCCGAAGCGTACATACATCCATGATAAGGACGAGAACCAGTATCGCCGCGGGCTTTATACACACTGGCAGCGGACCTTTTTGCATCCGAGTATGATGGCGTTCGATGCGCCGAGCCGTCAGGAATGCACTGCTGAGCGTGCAACCTCTAATACACCGATGCAGGCACTCACGCTACTCAACGATCCGACTTATGTTGAAGCGGCACGTGTCTTCGCGACGCGGATTATCCGTGAGGGCGGCGAATCTGTCACAGACCGTATCAACTGGGCGTACCAATCGGTATTGTCTCGTCTACCGCAGCCGAAGGAATTGGAGGTTATGACCAACCTCTACGCGAAACACAAAACCGAGTACACGAGCAATCCTGATGCTGCGGGCGCGTTGATCGCAACCGGTGAAACCCCTGTAAAAGAAGGTCTTGAACCCGACGAACTCGCCGCATGGACTTCCGTCGCACGGGTCGTACTGAACCTGCATGAGACAATCACGCGGTATTGATCTGATGAATGGGGTGAAATTGCCCTTGAGGACATGGAAGAAATAGAGGTTCACTCGAATGCGCTGCCTGCTCGATAAAGTTACGGCACGCTACATCATGGAAGGAGCGTTTGTGGGAAGGTGTCTATTATGGCTTTTTCTTCAGTTTTAGGTGTATTTGTAATTGTGACTCTTGTGTTTTGTGTCCTTGTAGTAGTTATGGCTGCGCTGCGTCCATCCCTTTTCGGTTCTCTCATCCGAGGATTTACGAGTAAGGATGCTAAATCTGACGATGAGATGCAAGCAGAAATTAAGTCCGTCAATTGGAAAAAGGGAATTTTCAGGCTAACGCTTGTTTTATCGATTCTATTTGGCGTTTTTGCTGGAATGGCCGGGGTGGAGGTCTCTAATTCCAGTGGTGTTTTTTTGGCGGGGTTTTTCATATTTTTTGGGCTGACTTGGGTAATTTATTTCGCCTTAGGTTTTGTCATCAGAGGTTTTACGAGTAAAAAATAATGCTAAACTTTAAGAAGTCTAATTGGACACGGACGATATGGATGAATAGGAGGTATTAAATATGGCTATGGATATTTATGAAGAAACCAACTTACGTCTTACGAGACGCACATTTTTAGGGAAAACAGTGCGGAGTGTCGGGTCGCTTGCGCTTGCGTCTTTACTGACCCCATCAATTATCAACGCGGCGCCGGAGATTGAAAAGTGGCCGGGTATTATCGCTCAACCGCATGTACCACCCAAGGCAAAAACCATTATACATCTTTGTATGGCAGGCGGTCCCTCACATCTGGAGACTTTGGACCACAAACCGAAACTGGCGGAACTGCACGGGCAGCCGATGCCGAAGTCTTTCACCGAGGGACAACCGATCGCACAACTCCAAGGCAGAGCGAACGAACTCAAATGCTTAGGTCCCACACACGAATTTCAGAAATTCGGGGAATCCGGTCAAGAGATGAGCACGGCGTTCCCACACATCGGAAGCCTCGCCGATGATATCTGTATCGTCCGCTCCCTGAAAACCGAGCAGATTAATCACGATCCGGCACACACCTTCATGAACACCGGTACTGCAATCGCTGGCAGACCGAGCATGGGGTCATGGCTGCTCTACGGACTTGGGAGTGAGAACGAGAACCTACCGGGTTATGTTGTCCTGATCTCTTCTGGCGGCGGGCAGGACCAACCCATCGCAACGCGGCAGTGGCATAGCGGATTCCTTCCAGGTCAGTTTCAAGGCGTGCAGTTCCACTCAACAGGCGATCCCGTTCACTATGTTGCGAATCCAGGGGGTGTGGACACAGAACAACAGCGCGACGTTATAGATGCCGTGCAAGCGTTGAACGGTATGCTCGACGAGACGGTGGACGATCCAGCGATCACAACACGTATCAGTCAATACGAAATGGCGTTCCGAATGCAGACGAGTGTCCCCGAATTAACCGACATATCTAAAGAGCCTCAGCACATTCTCGATATGTACGGAGCGAAACCGGGGGACGGTTCTTATGCCTCAAATTGTCTCCTTGCGCGTCGATTGGCAGAGCGCGGTGTACGGTTCATCCAACTCTACCATCGCGGTTGGGACCATCACGGCGGTATTGAGAACGCGATTAAGACGACCGCTGGCTATGTCGATAAGGCGACCGCAGCACTCGTCAACGACCTGAAACAGCGCGGTATGTTGGACGAAACGTTAGTGATCTGGGGTGGCGAGTTCGGTCGAACACCGATGGCACAAGGCACCGGACGCGACCACCATATTCAAGGGTTCTCGATGTGGATGGCAGGCGGCGGTATCAAAGGCGGCATCAGTTACGGGAACACCGACGAATTGGGATACAACGCCGTTGAAAATATCGTGCATGTCCACGACTTCCACGCCACAATGCTCCACCTCTTCGGGATTAACCACGAGAAACTCGTCTACCGTTTCCAAGGGCGAGATTTCCGTCTCACAGATGTCCACGGACACGTCGTCCACAACATTTTGGCTTAAAGTAGTAGGCACTTCATCGGGGTCTCCGAAAACCAAAAATAGAGGTTACAGAGTGGCTTATCTGAAAAAAAGGAACCGGATTTTAGTTTACATCTTGTTCCTATCGGTTCTAACGGTTCCTGCCTTCAGCCAGGACCTCCAGATGGTGGAACCTGAAGCAGTTGGGCTTTCTACCGAAAGGCTGTCAAGAATCGATAAGGTGATGGACAAGCACATCGCTGAGCAGAAAATCGCTGGCGCTGTTACACTGATCGCGAGGCACGGAAAGATCGCGTATCTCGGTGCTTACGGTATGATGGATGTTGAGGCAGAAAAACCGATGATGCCCAACACCATGTTCCGTATTGCGTCAATGACGAAACAGATCACAAGTGTCGCTGTGATGATGCTTTATGAAGAAGGGCATTTTCTGTTGCATGAGCCGGTTTCAAAATTTATTCCTGCTTTCAAAGAGATGCTTGTACTGCCGCCAGAAGATGCCGAAGATTCGGCAGCCCCTGTACCGGCAAAACGACAGATTACTATCTGGAACCTGCTCACTCACACATCTGGTTTGACGTATCACTGGAACGATCGACTCGGTCCGCTGTACAACGATGCAGGTATCACCCACGGGCTTCTACAAGATGAGAGCACGCTTGCGGAGAAGATGAAAGTGTTGACGACGATCCCGTTGTTGCATCAACCGGGTGAAAGAGTTGAGTACGGTCTATCCATAGATGTCCTCGGCTATCTTGTCGAGGTGGTATCAGGCATGCCACTTGATCAGTTTTTTGCTGAACGTATTTTCCAACCGCTCGGTATGACAGATACACACTTTTTCATCCCCGAAGCGAAACGCGAACGACTTGCGACAGTGTACGAACGAAGCGGAGACGGTCCGATCACACGCAAACCCGATGAACCGACAGTTGCCGGTTCGCTTATCTACTCAACGGACTATCCATACAACGGTTCAAAAACCTATTTCTCTGGTGGTGCCGGGTTAGTCTCTACTGCCTCCGATTACGCCCGTTTTGCACAGATGATACTTAACCGTGGAGAATTTGAGGGTATCCGATTGCTGAGTCGGAAAACTGTTGAATTGATGACGACGCATCAACTTGATGCTCTCGGCGTTGACTACGGTTTCGGTTTCGGTTTCAGTATCGTCCGAGATAAACCAAACCTTAAGGCACTCGGTTCAGTGGGTGTATACGGTGGTGGCGGTTTCTTCTATACCAGTTTCTTCATTGACCCCCAAGAACAGATGCTCGGTATCTTCATGTGTCAATTGCATCCAGGTGCTGGCGATCTCTCGGAGCGGATTCGCATCCTCAGCTATCAAGCGATCGCCGATTGAAATCGAAACCGAACCGTAAAGAAAATTTAAAAAAAGGAAATTAAACGATATGCCAAGAGAACTCATTGCGCCTGCTCAAGAACAGGTCGCGTTCCGAGAATATGAGAGTCCACCCTTGCAAGCCGACCAAATCCGTGTCAAGAGCCGGTTCGGAGCTGCCAAACACGGTTCGGAGATGGCATCATATAAAGGCTACGCAGGCCCACGCGGTGGCTACGACGGTGAATATAAGATATTTCGGGCAGACAACTCCGGGATGGTCCACTATCCATCAGGACTTGGAAACATGTGTGTCGGCGAAGTAACTGAGATTGGCGCAGAGGTTACCGAATTTGAACTCGGAGAGCGAGTTTTTCGGCACAGCTCCTTCCGCGAGGAAAATGTTTGGAATGCAGCGGGGACCCGGAAATTGCCTGATGGCGTGCCGTGGCAGGCAGCCGTCTGTCTCGACCCGACAGATTTCGCCTTGGGTGCGGTGCGCGACGGTAACGTCCGTATCGGTGACGCAGTGGCAGTCTTTGGACTCGGTGGCATCGGGTTGATGGCACTGCAGCTCGCAAAGTTAGCAGGTGCGTACCCCGTTATTGGTGTCGATCCGCTTGAGTTGCGGCGCAATGTGGCACTTGAATGCGGCGCAGATATGGTTATTGACCCGGCGACAGAGGACGCAGGCTTGGAAATTAAAAAGGCTACGAACAAACGCGGCGCAGATGTCTGTATTGAATATAGTGGTCATCATACAGCACTACAAGCGGCGATCCGTGGCGTGACGTATTTAGGGACGGTTGTCGCTGGCGCGTGGCCCGGTATCTATCCTGCAGGATTAGACCTCGGTGCCGAAGCGCACTTCAATCGACCGACGATTGTCTTCTCACGCGCCTGTAGCGAACCGAACCCCGAATATCCGAATTGGAATGAAGGCAGACTCTTTGAAATCAGTTTGCGGCTCCTTTATGATGGCAGTCTGAAGTGTGAGCCTGTTATTTATCCTGTTGTCGATTTTGACGATCTGTTAGTCGAGTATCCAAAAATCGCAACGCACCCAGGGGAGAATGTAAAGCTAGGTGTCCGATTCGCATAATCTCTATTTTGGGAATTTCACCTTTATTTTTTTAGGGCATCTTGAAAATCGTCAAAAGAAGCCGCGAGTGAAGCGTTAAGGTTGACCGTCCTGAGCTGGTCGATGTCAGTGATGGTTTCAAGTCTGTGTCTGAGGGTGCCGACATCAGCCTCCGGGAAACGTGCTTCAAGGGTTGCCAATGTATTTTCAATGCTCATTTGGCGCGCCCCTTGTTCAATACCTTGTTCAATGCCGCGTTGGATCACATGTTGATAAAAAGGAGATTCTTGCATGATTGCCTCCAATAGAGGGTTCTGAAAGAGTTCAGGCGGATGTGCTAAGCTCCCGAAAAGCGAGAGCCCAAATAAAAGGGTTGCCCGCATCTCTCTGTCTACATCTGCTGCCTGGGTCGTCTCTATACACTTCTCAACCCAGGCTTGAGGGGTCATATCCGCAGGCGGTTTCATCAAAGCTGTGAAAGGCAGTAGTCCAACAGCCTCCGGATCCAAATAGTCTTCACCCGCTAACTCATAGATCCGGATGACATTATACTGAAACCATCCACCGCCCCGTTGTGCATTGCCATATCTATAGAAACCAGGGTCTCTTTGCCCCGCAGGGGCCCGGAAATACAACACCGTTGAATAGACGTTCTTCTCATGCTCGAGGGCGAGAAAACTCGAATATGCCAGCATCCGCAGGGGCATCGGTTTATGGGTGCTATCATCGGTTTGTGCCTCTATATGCAGGATCGCCTCTTCATCGGGCAGGTGGATATGAAACGTCAGATCGCTGTGATGCATCCGAACCGTAGCGTGCTCGGTTCCGAGACGATCCCCGACTTCTATTTCTGGTGTCTTCAGTGCCAATACTGCCAACGGAAGCGGGAACTCCGCGGTAACGTGCTTGAAGATTTCATCATAATATGGCATAGAAGTATTGTACCCGCATTTATGAAAAATGTCAATATTTTTCACGGGCATCTTAAGAGCATTTAAGCAAGTTTTAATATCAAATACGCACATTTTTTAAAACAACTTGACAGTTTACAACACTGCTGATCCAATAAGTTTGTGGCATTGGAGGCAAGACAGTAAGTTTGAGGAAAAGAAAATCTATGACTGCTGGAATTATGCTGGCTTTGATGAGTTTGGCATCCTCTCAAATTATGAACAGCAACGCAATCGGAAGCATTGAAGTAACACCGGAAATCAAGATTGTTGAAATACCCAACGAATTTTCTGTTTTCAGACAAGTCGGTTGCGACAGATATGTCAACGTTTTCGGCGTTCACATCTTTGCAAGTCCAACAACATCTGAAGATAAACTCGCTCACGCCGCAGGCGTTTTGGCACAATATCTTGATAACGATGAAGACGGTGTTCCTGACAACACGTTGGTGCTCAGCCACTTGGTGAGCCGAAATGTTTTCATCATTATGCCCGGAACAGAGGCGGAGATGGAAGTGTTGGAAATGGATGTAATAGCAGACGCAGGTTATCGGTTCGGTCAAGACCTATATGGCGAAGAGACCAAACCAGATTTCCTTGTTGATGGCAAAATTAACGCGCCCGATGCCCACTACTACGACGGTGCATTAGAGGAAATTCTGCATCCCATTACACAACACGGTTATGCCAACGCTTACCCGGACGTGTTCGGGGAGGAACGGGGGTCCGCTTTAGCGAAGTGCATGGACGCTGCCCGTGGCGGCTATTTCGAGCAAGTACCAAAAGGTGGACCCAAAAGCGGCTATCCGGCAGAAGCTTGGTATCACTATACAGATGAAACCTGTGATTACGGTTGTATGGTTACGGAATATATCTACTGGGCTTTGACATCCATATTGGGTACGCAGGATTTTCCAGGGCGACACGAGGCACTCAAAGTCGAATGGGAATTGAACACCAGAGAACGGGTTAGAACTGGGGATGCTGCAGTCTATGAACTGCTAACAGACTCACAGTACAAATTCCCAACCAAAGCACCGGATGGAAATTACACACCATCCGCCTTTCCTGTTACAACTGTTCCTATCATCGCCATTGAAGCTGAAGATTAATGCCTGCAGGAAGGACCCACTATCGTAGTCCTGCTGCCCGCAGCACCGTTTCCTGAACCGTGAGCTCGTGGTCGAGGGAACGATCAGGCGATTTTTCGCCCCGAATATCAGCGACAAACGCTCGAAGGCTTTCGACGTAACGCGGCCGTGGTTCAACAGACACTGTCTGCCAACCTTTCGCATATCCGTCCCGTTTCTCGTCAAGACACAGCCGCAACACTGGCGGTTCAAGCGGTTCAAGAATTGCGCTGCCGCGTGTGCCATAAACTTCCAATCGCCTCGATTTGCCAGAATCAATTTCCAACGCCGTTGACTCAAGCATCGCCAATGCTCTCGGATATTCAAACACAGCCGCGGTGTTGTTCCGATACCACGGCACATCGTGTCCATCATGTCTTGAAAAGGGTGTTACCCGTGTGGGTCGTCCCAACAATGCGACGATAATATCGGTGAGATGACAAGCGAGGATAAACATAATGCCACCGGAGTGTTCACCGAGTGAATCCCAACGCTGCCAATGGGAATCGTTTGAACGTCCTGATGAGATACGTCCCCGAACAGAAAAAATTTCACCGAACTTGCCGGAGTGCACCCAATCAAGGATAAATTGGAAGCCTGCATTGTATCGGAACATATAACCGAGTTGAACGAGCAGCTTTTTGTCTCGTGCGATGTTCAAAACCTCGCGAAACGCATCCAAGTCATCACCCGCGGGCTTATCGAACCAGACATGCTTGCCGTGTTCAAGAATCTCTCGGGCAAAGGTGAGGTTCTGCGACACACGCCCCTGTGCTGCAATCCCGACGATTGTCTTATCTTCAAGTATTTCCTCTTTCGACGTAAACCAGTGAACACCGTCATAGACCGAGTTTTGACCAAGCGTCTCTCGGACCTCTAATGACGGCTCAAAAACACCGGCGAACTCAATTTCGTCACTCTCTTTCATCACGCGGGCTTTCCCTGAAGCGTGGTCGTGCGAAATACCGTATTGTGCAAGTCTTAACTTCATGTTTTTTCTCCTGTTTGAAACTTATGATTGGCAAAAAAATTGGGTAAGGTCTGACACGATTTTATCATAGAATCTATATTAGTTGATGTAAAAAATGAGTGCGATTTTTGGGGACCTGTGTTATAGTAGATTCCACAATTACTTGGACACTTGCACGGTCGCGCGAACTGTGAAGTCGCGCCCTATACTGCCACAGGCTAATAGCCTATGCTACGAAAGATGTACAGGAAACCAACCGAACCGATACTACTTCAATTCTACACGAAACCGGATTGTCCGCTCTGTGATGAGGCAAAGGCAGTGCTGCAACATGTCAGAGCGAAAACATCATTTGTTGCAATAGAGGAAATTGACATCACAAAAAATCTTGGGTTATTCACGAAATATCAGCATCTGATTCCTGTGCTTGCGTTGGATGGGCAGCAGCTCTTTGTGCATCGTATTGTTCGGAGAAAGCTGATGTGGCACCTACGATGGTACAGGTTTCGGAGGTTTTTGGCGAAGTTTGCGGACTAAAACTTGCTATAAAAAGAACGAGGAGACAAGTATGGCTTTTCCATCTCATGGTACAACGCACCGGTCTACGGTAACAGGAACACGCGGAATGGTGACAAGCGCGCATCCACTCGCAAGCCTTGCTGGCGCACGTATGTTGCTCGCTGGGGGCAACGCGTTTGATGCAGCGGTCGCAGTCGCTTCAACACTCAACGTCGTTGAACCGTATATGTCAGGTATCGCTGGCAATGGGTATATGTTGCTCTATAGTGCGGAGGAAAAGAGGCACCGCGTGATAGATTATCTCGGCACTGCGCCTTACGCAGCGACGCTGGATGTCTATCCGACACTCGAAAGTCAGCAGATCGGCATTCGCGCGGGGATGGTGCCCGGTGGATGCGGCGGATGGCTGGCACTTTTAGATCGCTACGGGAGCATGGATCATACAGATGTCTTCGCACCGGCGATTGAATTGGGAGAAAATGGATACGCTGTCACCGTCAAGAATGCAGAATTCATGGCAGGTGCGTACCACTATTTTTCGGAAAGGGCTGCAGAGGTTATCGCCTCGCGCGGGAGAACCCCACATCCCGGTGAAGTTTTGGTGCAAAAGGACCTTGCCCAAACGTTCCGCACGGTTGCGGAAGGCGGGGCAGAGGCGTTCTATCGCGGTGAGATTGCCAAAGAAATTGTCCGTTTTTCCGAAGAGACTGGTGGTTTGATAACCGATAAGGATTTGGCTGACTTTGAGGTGGAGTGGCAGGATCCGATCTCTGTTACCTATAAAGATTACGAGGTCTACTGTCCGCCGCCGCCGTGTTCAGGGTTTCAGTATCTGGAGACACTAAATATCTTGGAGCAAGACGCACTTGGTGAACTCGGACACAATACGCCGGAATACCTACATCTACTCATTGAAGCGATTAAGTTAGCGAGTGCGGATAGAGCTGAACACGCACCGCGTCCGAACCCACCGATCGAACGATTGCTATCGAAAGACTATGCACGTGAACAGCGCGAACGCATCGGCGAGCAGGCTGTAGTCAGTGGTGGTGAACGCTGGTCGAAGGATAAACTTCCCGGTGAGATTATCGCCAACGACTGGACAACCGAATGCACCACTCATTTTGATACCGCTGATGCAGAGGGCAATATCGTCGCTGTGACGCAGAGCCTTGGGCAGCCCTTCGGTTCAGGCGTAATCCTCGGTTCAACGGGGATGTTCCTCAACAACTTCATGAACTGGTTCGATAGAATTCCAGAGAGTCCGAATGCCGTTGGACCGCATAAGCGGATAGAGATGTGCATGGCACCGTGTCAGGTCTGGAAGGGTGATAGCCCGTTTGCTGCCATCGGCACCCCCGGCAGCCACGGTATTCTCCAGACGACGCTACAGATGGTGTTGAATCTGATTGAACACGGTATGAACGTTCAAGCGGCGATCGAGGCACCTCGTATCCGATTGGTAAATCCCGGTAAACACGTCAGTATGGAGGGACGTATTCCTGTTGCCGTCCGTGCAGCGTTAGAAGCACGCGGGCATGAGGTAGAGGTGTTGCCCGACTGGACAGCAACCGTCGGCGGCGGTCATGGTATCGCTTTCGATCCCGAAGAGGGCAGTTTCATGGGCGGTGCGGATCCACGGCGCGATGGATATGCGATAGGTGTATAGTCTGAGTGAGGGTTCCAATGATTCATCCAAAAAATTTTAAAAGAGGAATTATGAAACGTTTTAACATCTCAAACAAATACTTTTTCTTAATACTGGGTTTACTTGTCATCTGTGGTTGCGGAAGGGTTCAGGACGTAATCCGTCCCGAATCCTCAAGCACGCCACTCCGCGTAACCATGATATACCCCATCGATTGCGTTGGTTCTGCAGCTTACTGCGATGCCTTCCATATCGGTGTAAGGACCGCAGAGGAAGAACTCGGGATTACGCTAACGGAAGTCAACGGTGATCAAAACGATCCTGTAGCGACAGAGATGCTCATGAGAGAAGCAGCGCAAAATTCAGAACTTGTTTTGACAGCAGGTTATCAGATGGGAGACGCGCTTGCGCGTGTGGCACCGGAATTCCCTGATGTCAATTTTGCGATATTTGATGTTGTACTTGATATTCCAAATGTGGCTTCTGTGAACTATAAATCCAATGAAGGATCGTTTTTGGTCGGTGCGATTGCGGGTTTAAAATCGGAAAGTAACAAGATCGGCTATATCGGCGGTGCAGATGTCTCCCTGCTACACGAGTTTGAAGCGGGGTATATTGCTGGGATTCAGGCTGTCAATCCAGACACGGAGATCACTGTAGAATACATTAGCGAAGATGCGACAGGTTTCGATCAACCTGAAAAAGCGAAAGAATTGGCACTCTCACAATATGCAAACGGGATTGATGTGATTTACGTCGCTGCCGGTGGATCGGGTCAAGGGGTGCTCGAAGCAGCACAAGCAGAACAAAAATTCATCATCTGGGTCGATGCCAACGGCAATCATCTCGCCCCAGGGCTTGTCTTGACAAGTATGACTAAAGAGATTCCGGCTTCTGTGGAACGTATCATCCGTGAAACCGTTGAAGGTAATTTTACGGCAGGCATCCGATATTTCGGACTCGCAGATGGGGAAGTCAGTTACGCCGTTGATGAACACAACCGACCGCTGCTTTCGGAGGACATCATAGCGACTGTTGAATCGCTGAAAGCAAAAATCATTGCTGGTGAGATTGTCGTTCCCGACACGGTTTCGCTTCCACGCGAATAACGTCAATAATAATTCGTTGCAAGTCTCGTATATTCTTTACAAAAGGAGGGTTTCATGCTTAATGAATACCCGTATCCAGAGTACGAAGGTAGACGGAATATTGTCATTGGAATTTTGGTGTCCCTGCTTACCTGTGGTATCTATGGACTTTATTGGCAATACAAACAGATGGCGGCGCTCAATGCTTGGCTGAAGAGAGATGAGTACTCTTTTTGGCCTTGGCTTCTTCTTTCGATTATCACTTGTGGTATTTACGGCATCTATTATGAGTATAAAATGGCAAACGGCATTAATACGGTACAAGCTGATAATGATTTGGTATTCGATTCAAGCCTACCAATTATCTGTGTTCTATTAGCGATTTTTGGTTTTGGTGTCGCTTCACTTGCCGTTCAGCAGCACCAAATTAACAGACTCTATGGACAAACGCCTAATGTTTAACCATACATTTCTCGCTCGTCTATTTCTTATCGGTTTAGGGGCGGTAGGAGTTTACACCGCAGTGTCTAAAATACCATCTGAAGATATTTCGCTGATTCCGTGTATATTCCATTCGTTTACAGAGTTGGCGTGTCCAGGGTGTGGTATGACTCGGGCATGCGTTGCTTTAGTTCAGGGTAAATTCGGTGTTGCTTGGTATTACCATCCCTTCTCTTTTTTCGTTGTCGGGTTGGCTATTGCAGCAGCATTCTTCCCGATTCGGTTAAAACACACATGGAACCGCTGTTCATCGGGAACCCAGAATTTGATTGTTATCAGTGGGATCATCCTCTGTTTATCTATCTGGTTAATAAGAATTCATTAGATATTGAATTCTAATGCCCTTTCAGGATAGTTCCCTTCGCGCCGACGATCCAACCGACATTTTTATTGAGATATATGTCCTGTAAGTTATGTTGCACCGACATCGAATAGCGGTTCCATATACTGCCGCCATCTGTTGTGTGAAGGATTAATCCTTTTTCGCCGACTGCCCAGCCGTGTTCCGCATCTCGGAAAGCGACGGCTCGCAACGCTTGGTTCACAGTGGATTTCTGTCGAACCCATGTCCGTCCGCTGTCATTCGTATGCAGGATGAGTCCATCCGATCCAACAATCCATCCGTGTGTCGGGTTCACGAAATAGACAGCAAACAAGAATTCCTTAGACGTATTACTTTTCTGTCGAACCCACTGTTGTCCGGCATCTCGGGTATGGAGTATCTCAGCGTCCTCGTTTTCACCGCCGCCGCCAACGATCCAACCGTGGTCAGAGTCCACAAAATGGACACCCCATAGATGCATCTTGGAAAGACCGCTCTGATTTTCCCAACGGTTCCCACCATCTGTTGTATGGAGAACAGTCCCTGACCCGCCGACTGCCCACCCTTCAGCCGCAGTGATGAAATGCATGTCCAAGATACCCGGCGGTCTCGGACCTGGCGCACGGACTTGGTGTTGTATGCGCCAAGTACTACCACTACCGGTATAATAGACCTTCCCGATGCTCGTAAGCCAACCGTTATTCGGGGTCGCGAAGTTCACCGCTGTGAATGTGTCTTTCGATACAGATGTCGCACGCCAAGTCATTCCACCATTCGCAGTAGATAGTATTGTTCCAGCAGTTCCGACTGCCCAGCCGTGTTTCGCGTCTGCAAAATGTATCCCATATAGGTGTTCACTTGTGCCGCTTTCAACCTGTTGCCACTCAAATTGGACCGGGTCCCCGGAACAACCGAGGTAACCAAAGATACTACATAAGACGATAAGTGCAAAGTAGTTTTTCTTCAAAATTTTGCCCCCAATAAAATTTATATTGCATCTATTTCTTGCTCATGATAAACTACATTGTATGGAATTTACTGTGGATTGTCAAGTACTTATCAGATATAGGAAGGATGCAGCAAGTTTCGTGCCAATTTGGAGAACGCCGTGCTGAACGGACGCTCTACGGAATAGCCATAAGTCCTGCACAAAATCGGTCATCCCTTAGTTCCGAGCTGCACAAAATAGGGCAGCGTCTTTCGTTGTCTACCGTCTACAGACAGAAAACGCGTCTTGATTGATACAGATTCGAGGTCTTATGTATATCATCGGCATTGATGGCGGCGGGACAAGAACTGTCGGTATCCTGACGACAGAAACAGGACAACACCTCGCACAGTTTGAATCGGGTCCGTCAAATTATCATGTCGTTGGTGAGGAAGAGACGCAATTTGTGCTGGGAAACGTCATCGGTGAACTCCGTGAAAAAGCGCGGATTCCGTCCCCCGCTTCTATCCGTTTCTGTATCGGAATGGCAGGTTTAGGACGTGCCGAGGATAAAAAAATAATCGGCAGAATCTGTGACGAACTCGGCATCAGTGAAAATCGTATTCTCACACACGACGCACACATCGCACTCGTCGGTGGTACTGAGAAACAGCACGGTGTGATTGTGATCTCAGGAACTGGTGCTATCGTCTACGGCATCAACACTGACGGTAAAGAGGCACGAGCAAGTGGATGGGGGTATCTACTCGGTGATGAAGGCAGCGGTTACGACATCGCCATCAAAGGACTCCGCGCGGTCGTCCGTGCTGCCGACGGTAGAGGCAGATCTACAGATTTGACAAACCGGATTCTGAATGAACTCAAACTGAACGCGCCAGACGATCTCATCCGATGGGCACACGCTGCCAGTAGAGATACCATTGCACAACTCTCTAAAACCGTCTTTGACGCTGCTCGATCATCGGACACGATTGCGGAACAGGTTGTTGATGAAGCCGCCGATGAACTTGTCTGCGCTGCAAGCAGTGTGATTAAGCAATTAGGATTCTGTGGGATGTTTGATATTGTGCTCAGCGGTGGTAACCTTGTCCATCAACCGATGTTCGCAGAGAAACTCTGCCGCCGGTTTCAGAAGATTCAGCCAAAGGCATCAGTGCAACTTCCGAAACATGAACCTGCGTACGGTGCCGTGTTGTTAGCGCAAAATAGTTTGTAGGTGGACATTGTATCAGTCAGTAGGTTTTGGTTTTTTAGAAAAATCAAAACCGTTAGCCCGTAATGAAATGGAGGGCGGACATACGGAAAGGCGCGTCAATATCTAAACCTGCCTCACCGAACCGCAAGGTATAATTAAAACAACGGAACAACGAAACCCGAATTCTATCGACATAGACCTGAAATCGACATCAGAAATCGTTCGGATCTTTCACGAAGAAGACAAAAAAGCCATCGCAGCGGTAGAGGCGGAGTCCGAAGCGATTGCACATGCAATTGATCTGTGCGTCACCGCGTTCCAATCGGGTGGCAGATTGTTTTATGTCGGGGCAGGCACAAGCGGTAGGCTCGGTGTATTGGATGCCTCCGAATGTCCGCCTACCTTTAGTACGTCACCGGAGATGGTACAGGGGATTATTGCCGGTGGTAATGTCGCTTTGCGTCGTTCAGTGGAAGGCGAGGAGGATAAACCGGAACGCGGCGCGCAAGCGATTCGAGAACGGGAACTTACACCGCAAGATATACTCATCGGCATCGCAAGCAGTGGACAGACACCATACGTCATAGGCGCATTGAAAGAAGCGTACGCCATCGGTGCGACAACAATGTTTCTCTGCTGCGTGCCACCACCAGCAGACCTGAAGGAATGCGTAACACATTTCATTACACCAATTGTCGGACCGGAGATTATCACCGGCTCAACGCGTTTGAAAGCCGGAACTGCCACAAAGTTGGTTCTGAATATGCTTACAACCGCCGCCATGATCAAACTCGGCAAGGTCTACAACAATTTGATGGTAGATGTGAACGCCTCTAACACGAAACTATTTGCGCGGAGTATTCGGATCGTTCAAGCCGTTACCGGCGTAAATGGCGCGACAGCCGAGGCAGCACTAACGCAGGCAGACGGACGCGCAAAACTCGCGATTGTAATGCTCGCAAAAGGATTGAACCGAACAGACGCAAACGCACTCTTAGAAAAGCATTCTGGATTTCTGAGACACATTCTTGAATAGACGTTATACGTTCCTTGTCAACGCGTTTTTCAAACGCGCAACCTAAAGGAGATGTCAATGGCTACGAAAGTTGGGCTTGCCAAAACCGGCAGGCGACGCTCTAACGTTTTTCAGGCGTTGGACAATATACGTGCCGACCTCACACCGAAAGTCCGTGAACAGGTGCTGTTGAAGCCGAATTTCCTCTCCAGCACAAATCAACTCGCCTCATCGCACGTAGATGCAATGCGGGGCGCGCTGGACTTTCTGTTGAGCACACCACAGCCACCGAAAGAGGTCATCATCGCCGAAGGGGCAAATGAGAAATTCTCTGGTGAGGCGTTCCAAATTTTCGGTTACGAGGCACTTCAAGCCGAATACGATGTCCCGATCCGGCTTGTCGATTTGCATCAAGAGACCGAATGGATAGAGACAAAAGTCTTTCTCGCCGGACGCGACGAAGAGACCGTCCGTATGCCGAAGACCGTTCTCGATTGTCCCTGCACCATCTCCGTCGCCATCGCGAAAACGCATGATGCCGGGGTCGTGACACTCGCGATGAAGAATATGATTATGGGCACCATACATAAAGCAGACCGAATTAAAATGCACGGCTACCACAGCCACGCAGATCGGATGCTACCCCGCGAGGCGCAAACGCTGAACATCAACCTGCTCCGACTTTCACGGCATCTGAAACCCGATATTGCTATCGTTGACGGCACTGTCGGACTACAGGGCAACGGACCCGGCGGCACCGATTCTGTTCCACTCGGCATCGCGGTCGTCAGTGGCGATGTGTTCGCAGCGGATGCAGTTACGTCAAAAGCGATGGGATTTGAACCGTTGGAGATCGGACTCTTCTATTATGCAGACGAAATGGGATACGGCACCGCAGATTTAAGTAACATCGACATCGTTGGACCCGCTGTCGAAACGGTCGCAACATCTTTTAAACCGCATGAAACAACTGAACTACAGTTCCAGTGGCAAGAGGCGAATCCGGAGGACTATCTCGCCGCTGACTGATAAAAGGAGAATCATGAAACGTTTCTGTATTCTATTAATCCTATGTTCGCTCATCTTCACGACACCGACATGGGCATGGTGGGGCGGCGGGCACGATATCCTGACCCAAGCAGCCGTCAAATCACTCCCCGATGAAGTGCCCGAATTTTTCCGAACCGCCGATAAAATGGTCGCTCACTGTTCCTACGACCCGGATATATCTAAGGAACGAGGCACACCGCACGCACGACAGTCTGAATACGGAGAACACTACATCGATATAGAACTCTTCGGAGAACATCCGATTCCAGACGGACGTGAGGCGCATATCCAACTCTGTGCTGAACTCGGACTTAAACCGCGAGAAGTTGGTACACTCCCGTATGCTTTGGCGGAGTGGACGGAACGACTCGCAGTCGCTTTCGCTGAATACCGTAAGTGGCCCGATAATCCGATGATCCAGAACAAGTGCTTTCTCTATGCCGGTTTCCTCGCACACTACGCACAAGATATGTGTCAACCGTTGCACCTCACCATTAATTTCGATGGGATTAAGCAAGAAGACGGGACACGGCTACATAGGGGTATCCACGAAAAGGTCGATTCGTCTATTGAGATGTTGAAACTGGACCCGATGGAACTGGCAAAAGCACAAAAAATTGAAGCCGTCAATGATTTGATGCCTGCAATCATTGCGCAGATTAAAAGCGGACACACCTTGGTAGATAATGTTTACGAACTTGCAGACGAGTGGCAAGACCTGAAAAACCCGACACCCGCTTTAACCGATTTTGTAAACGATCGGGCGCGTGAGTCGGTGCGTTGGACTGCCTCGCTCTGTTTAACCGCGTGGAAACTCTCTGAAAACATCAGGCTACCTGGCTGGCTTGACCGCGCACAAATTGATGAAAAATAGTAACCAGTCGTCAGAAGAATAACTGACCGCCGTTAATTTCCTCTAACCGAAAACTGAAAGGTTTTTCGCAAAAAAAACGTACTGAAAACTGATAACCAGTACGTTGATAACCGACAACCGACACCTATTAAAAAGGAGAAATACACTTGTTACAACAGTGGAAACCCGATCCAACCTTTTACCCATCGCCGAAGATGGCGATTGATGCACCTATTGAAGAACTCGCTTATGTCGCTGCCCCCCGGGACGATGGCAAACCTGATGCTATGTGCGTCGTTGACCTCAACGAAGGGTCTGATACTTATGGGCAGATTATTAATAAATTGGAGCTCGGTGTTCGCGACGAGATCCACCACTTCGGTTGGAATGCCTGTAGTGCCGCGCTCTGTCCTTACGCACCGCACCCCTACGTAGAACGCCGCTACCTCGTTGTACCAGCACTCCGAGGCTCTCATATCTATATCCTTGATGTGAAAGGAGACCCGAAAGCACCGAAACTCATTAAAACGCTGGATGCCGCAGAAGTTGAGTCGCGCTCTGGATATACGCGTCCGCATACAGTTCATTGCGGTCCCGAAGGTATCTATATCAGCGCCTTAGCATCAGCAGGTTCCGAAGAGGGTCCCGGCGGGATCTTCCTCATGGATCACTACAACTTTAATATCCTGGGGCAATGGGAAGTTGAACGTGGCTCTCAATCCCTCTCCTATGATTTCTGGTGGCACCTGGGTTATGACATCGCTGTTACCAGCGAATGGGGCTATCCCGGAATGATTGAGAACGGCGTGAGCCTCGAAGATTTGGGGGCACGCAAGTTCGGGCACAAAATCCATATCTGGGATATCCGACACCGGAAGAACATCCAGACGTTGGATTTAGGCGACGACTATCAGATGATCTTGGAGCTACGTCCCGCACACGACCCGACGAAGGCGTACGGGTTCGTCAATGCCGTGCTGAATATGAACGACCTCTCCAGTTCCATCTGGACATGGTACAAAGACGGAGACGACTGGGGCATCCAAAAGATTATTGATATTCCGGCACAAGCACCAGAAAATCCGGATGATCTGCCCCCGGCGTTGAAGGATATCGGCATGATCCCACCGCTCGTCACCGACCATATCCTCTCATTGGATGACCGGTTCCTGTATGTCTCTTGTTGGGGCACCGGCGAATTATTGCAATACGATGTCTCCGATCCGTTCAACCCGAAGCATACGGGCACCTTGAAGATCGGCGGTATTACAAAATCGCATCCGCATCCGGCTGCTGGACCCGTCAGTGGTGGTCCCCAGATGGTTGAATTGAGCCGCGACGGTAAACGCCTCTATTTCACGAATTCCCTCTACGTCGCCTGGGATAACCAGTTCTATCCAGATGGCGCGAATGGATGGATGGTGAAGGCGGATATAAACCCCGATGGTGGTGTCGAATTCGATCCTAATTTCTTTGTGGACTTCGGTGAGAGTCGCGCGCATCAAATTCGGTTGCAAGGTGGCGACAGTTCTTCGGATACTTTTTGCTATCCGTAGGAATTTCGTAGGGGTTGGGCATGTAATACAAGGAATGGATTTAGTCTATCCACAGACTAAATCCCCAACCCCTATTGTAGTACAAAAATATTTAATGTTTCCATACTCAGAAAGGCGTTTTTATGGATACTGGCTCATGGTTAAGTTACACACTCATGGGTGTATATCACGGTATTAATCCGGGGATGGGTTGGCTTTTTGCTGTTGCTTTGGGCATGCAGGAAAAACGGAGGAGCGCTGTTATCGGCGCGCTCTTCCCGATGGCACTTGGACACGCGATATCCATCGCTGTTGTGGTGTTCATCGTCGCTTTGGCACAACGGCAACTGCCCGAAGATGTGCTTCGTATTGCCTGTGCGGTTGTCCTATTTGGGTTTGGCGTGTATAAGTTTTTCAGCGCACGGCACCCGAGGTGGGTCGGCATGCGTGTTAACTTTAAAGATTTAACGATCTGGTCCTTCTTGATGGCTTCAGCACATGGTGCAGGCTTAATGCTGGTACCATTTCTGTTGCGAATGCCGGCTGCCGAGGCTTCGGCACATACACACCACGCAACCGCGAGTATGACAGATAACGCTGTGATGTTGTTATCCGCAGTCGGCGTGCATACGCTCAGTTTTTTCGTGGTGATGGGGATTGTTGCGGTTGTCGTTTATGAAGTGGTCGGACTTGCCTTGCTCCGTAAGGCGTGGTTTAATATGGACTTGTTGTGGTCTATTGCACTGATGATTGCTGGTATTGTTACCCTATTCTTGAAGGATTAAAAGAAACTGCGTGTCTCTCGTTTGGGACGTTATATTTAGAGGGAATCACTCTTCATTTTGCTTTATTTTTCTCTCAAAAATCACAATTGCGCTGGTTGAATCTCCAAAAGCTGCAGATGGTATAACAATCTCGCAGAGTCGCCAACCTTCGCTTCCTTCGCGATTAAGCGTTATTTCGAGGTCCGGAATTGATCGGGAAACAAACCCTAACCCTTTCTGTTTGAGGGTTAGGGTTTTGTATTCGTATTTAACCATTCAATGTCTCGCTTTCTTGTTTTCTCAGCTGCTATATGCATTCTTGATTCACCACAAGTTCTGTCCATGCCTGATTAATCGCTGCTGGGACGTGATTAGTTTCCACAAACGGAATTCCTAACTTAAAACATTCTGCTTGGATATCACGACTTTCCTTCTGATACCGGATAATCAGGTTCCCTAATTCATAGTCTGAGACGGATGTTGTCCAATGATCCATTCGGGTATATGTCCGTATTTCAGTGATTTTTGCCTCAACATTGACATCCACGTAACCCAAAAACACGCACTTAAAGCCCTCTTTATGAAGAACAGAGGCAGTTTTGGGGGATATATGATACCCTTCTATGACAAAATTCAAACCTTCATGTTTTGTATGTCGTGCCAATGCTTGGGTAAATGTCGAAAGTTTTTCACAAACGATTCGCGGGTTTGACGTAAAATGCGTAATATCAAGTTGAGGGAATGCCTCGTGCATCGATGATACGATTGCGTCCAAAGGGAAAATTGACGCTTTAAACTGGTCTCCTAATTTTTTGGCAAGACTTGACTTTCCAGATTGGGGTACACCACCGATAATAAAACGATGTTGGTTTATTGCAGACATATATTTTCCATGTGAGAACTCAATGTGGTATAACTGTCTTGTTAAACCTTGATTTTATACTTTAGATCATTGGCTTCATCGCCTGTTATACCGCGAAATCCCCAGCAGTGGGGTGCTTGTTCTTTTATCGTGATTTCAACAATCATGATTTTTCTTAATCTGCGTAGAGAGCAACGCAACGCCGTATTTCTCTTGCAATGCACGCAAGTCTGCAAAGTCTGTATCTTGCAAGGTGTATCCAGTGTGTGAACGCACTTGGTAATCCACCGATAGACACCGAACCTGTCGTCCACCGATAGAGCCGACAGCATTCAACTCCGATTCAGTGATGACCCAATCGATCTCCCCGGGGCCGTAGACTGCACCTCCGCCTTCGATAAGTTCGATGACGTGGAAATCAATCTTCCCGTGCAGTCGATGCCCCATCACGAAGTTCCGATCCTTACGATCATCGGTATAGACATCAACGAAACCACGCGCCGAAAGTGCTTCGGTTAGGACTGCGGAATCTTCCCATGAGATAATAATATCCAAATCCTGGTGTTCCCGAGTGCATTCACCTAAGAGCGCGTCAACACCCCAACCGCCATCAATCCAAACTTTAATGTCAAGCTCATCGAAGAGATCGAGAAACCAGTGAACTTTGTCAGCGGTCATAGGATTTGCACATTCGGTGTCAGTGAATACGTTAATTGTTTTCATACATATAACTTATACTGAGGGGTGTGCATAAATATTTCCGCGTAGGGGTTGGGTTTCCCAACCCGACAATGAACGGATAACAGTTTGATAGCGGGCGAGGGAACCTCGCCCCTACAGGTACGTGTATCCAACGCTTGGAATAATGCACACCTCTCACTTATACTGATATCATCGCAAAACGATTTGTTAGAATTTCACATCCACAACTTGTCCATTTTTGAGTGTTTTCAGCACAGCGTTGACTTTGGAAATCAACGGAGCGAGGTCTTCAAAACGGTTACTCTCAGCTTCCAACAATATAATCCCAATCTTAATTTTACTCAGGTTTTGTTGATGGGGAATACCTTGATCCATTGTAATAAAAGCGTCAAATTCATTCGCTGCAATTCTCAACAGTTCACTATTCTCTTTTCCATGCCAACCGCGATATCTTACTGTAACGACTTCTATGTTGTTTCCAAATAATTCTCGTAGCTGATGCGGTAGATTTTCGTCAAGCAACACGCGCATCGGCAACCTCTAATGTCATCTCAAGGTACGCGACAGCCTGCTCTTGAGATACTGTCGGAAAATCATTAAGGAACTTGTTGAGTGAGTCGCCTGCCGTTAGATGTTGAATCAAAATCTCGACGGGTACACGGGTACCAGTGAAAACTAAGGCTCCATTCATCACTTTTGGGTTGCGCGAAACAATCTGTTCTTTTTGCATCGGTGAAACCTCCCTGAAAGGGGTTACGCGAAATTGCACAGTTAACACAACTCGTTTTCAACAGTATTAAGCATATCATAAAACTGAAGTCCGAACAACTGAAAATTGCGTCCCTGAAACCCCGAAACTGGCACACAAAGGCTTGCACTTAAAATGTAGAAAGTGTATAATGCCCTATAGAATGGACGTAAATACCATCTGAATAATTTGCAGGCTTGCTGATCGGAAACTAAAAAATATGAGTTTTCAAACACACCGCGACCGCTATCTACAAAACATCCAACACACGCAAAACACAGCCGAAGCGACCCCAGAACTCTCCTTATTCCCACATCTCCATACGTTTCTTGAACAACTATTCGTTGACTGTTTTGAAAGAGACACAATAAGGCTAACCCAAGAACCGAGAGGACGCAACCAGATCGGGAGACCCGATTTTATCGCTATAGAGGGGCTGCTACCCATCGGTTATATCGAAGCGGAAGGATACGGCAGAGACCTCGACACCCTCACCGGACACGCCAGAGAACAGAACCGACGGTTCATCGAAAATTTGGATAACTTTATCCTCACCAATTTCCTTGATTTCCAGTTGTGGCGCGACGGACAACAACGCATCACGGCAAACATCCAAGACACGCCTGAAGATGTCCAACGGCTACTGGAACAGTTCCTAAACGCTGGACATATTCCAATCACTTCGCCAGAGGTACTCGCCAGACACCTCGCCAGACGGACACGGGAACTCCAGACACAGATTTCCACGACACTCACCGACGAAAACAGCCAAATCTACGGGATGTTCACCGCATTCAAGGAACTCCTCATCGCGACGTTGACACCCGATGATTTTGCGGATATGTACGCACAAACGCTGGCGTACGGATTGTTCGCTGCACGCTGCACACTCCCGAACGCGACGAACTTCTCACGCCATACCGCAGCAGAAGCACTCCCACGCTCGAACCCGTTCCTTGCCCAACTCTTTTATCACGTGGCATCACCGAGGTTAGAGACAAATGTCACCTACATCCTTGATGACATCGCAACCCTCCTCCGAAACGTCCCGACGGAGCTGCTCCGCACGGCGTTTACTGCGAGAAACCGTCTTGAAGATCCGGTCATCCACTTCTACGAGACCTTCCTTGCCGAATACGACCCACAACGCCGCGTCGATCGTGGTGTCTACTATACACCACCACAGGTTATCTCCTATATCGTCAGATCCGTGGATAGCCTGCTGAAAACGGAACTCAACAGACCGGACGGTCTCGCCAATGACGACACGCTCATCCTCGATCCAGCGACGGGGACGGGTGGCTTTTTGTTGGCAGTGCTTGAGCATATCCGAGCATCCGTCACCGACACCTACGGCACAGCGGAGTGGATGCAATACATCAACGCCCAACTCGTCAAACGGCTCTTCGGATTTGAATTGCTCGTCGCGCCGTATACCATCGCGCATCTGAAGTTGAGTCTGTTTTTACAATCGCAAGGCTGGCGTGCCGATGAACGCCTCCGCATCTATCTCACGAATACACTGGAGCAACCGCAAGAGATGCAGGAATCGTTACCCTTCGCGGAATTCATCACTGACGAAGCAAACGCAGCGCTGTCCGTAAAACGAGACGAACCGCTGCTTGTTATCCTCGGCAATCCACCATATCAGCGAAGTTCTGCCAATCCGAGTCGTATAGGTGGAAATCTAACCTTTATCGGTGAACTTATTGAGGATTACAGACGCTTAGATGGAGAACCGCTTGGGGACAGAAACTCAAAAACACTACAAGCGGATTACGTGAAGTTTACTCGGTGGGCAGAGTGGCGGATTAATAAAAATGGTGAAGGTGTTATAGGATATATTGTCAACAATAGTTTCCTTGATGGTCCTATGTTCCGCGGCATGCGCAAAAGTCTATTAGACAGTTTTAACGCCATCTATCTGCTCAACCTACACGGTAGCAACAGAAGACCGGAAGCTATTCCGACAGCACAGAGAGATGAAAATGTCTTTGATATTTCACAAGGCGTTTGCCTCCTCTTGTGTGTCAAAGAACGCGATAATCCTACACAGGCAAAGGTCTATTACGCAGATATGTGGGGATCAAGAGAGGAAAAATACAACCTCCTTTCAAAGACCGAGATACAATCCACAGAGTGGTGTGAGCTACAACCGACATCACCTTACTACCTTTTTGTGCCGCAAGCAACGGACTATAGTGCGGAATATGAAGAAGGATGTCAAATTACTGACATCTTTCAAACTGGTCAGGTTGCCATTGTCACTGGACGCGATAAACTAACAATTCATCAGACAGCTGAAGAGGTGCGCGAAACGGTAACCGACTTTGTTTCCCTTTCTGAAAACGAGGCGAGGAAAAGGTACAACTTGCGAAAAGACAGTCGAGATTGGAAGGTCCGTTTTGCCCAAGCGGATATCCGTAATCATCCAGACATAGAACAGCATCTTGCAAAACTTCAGTATCGTCCTTTTGATACGCGATGGACGTACTACACAGGACAATCAGCCGGGTTCCATAGAGAAGCACGTCAGGATATTATGCATCATCTGCACCACACGACAAATCTCGCTATCTGCGTTTGTCGCATTGTAAAAAGTCCAGCATGGCAGCATGCTTTGGTAACTGACAAAATCACCGAAAAGTGTTATATCTCAAACACTACCAGCGAATCGGGACACGTATTTCCTCTCTACTTATACCCAAATCCAGAGGAATTGGGTATCTCGACAGAACGCTCGCTTAATTTCAAACCGGCTTTTCTCACCGCGCTCTCAGAAGCATTGGGACTTCCACAGACCGAACCGTTTAACCTACCCGACGGCGTTTCACCGGAGGAGATCCTCGCCTATATCTATGCGATTCTGTATAGTCCGACCTATCGTGAGCGGTATTATGACTTCCTGAGATACGATTTCCCACGGATCCCGATGCCACAAGATATTGACCAGTTCCGCACGCTCGCTGCATTCGGACAGCGTTTGATTAACTCACATCTCTTGAAAGATGGATCGCGACTACAAGTCGCTCCTACAAGAAGAGGTACTCCCGCGTTGCATCGGTTTGAAGGTGAAGGTGAGGGTGTTATCTCAAAGATTCAGTATGCAGACGGTAAAATCTGGATCAACCCCACCCAATACTTCACGGATGTCCCAGAGAAAGTATGGGCATACGAGATCGGTGCATATCAGGTGTGTGAGAAGTGGCTAAAAGATCGGCGCAGAGAGACATTGCGTCATGAAGACGTGCGCCAGTACCGTGCGATTCTGGTGGCTATTGCGGAGACACTTGTGGTTATGGCGGAGATTGATGCGGTTTTGTGGTAGCGGGTATTGCCATCGGAAATTTGAGACACTGTTTCAACCAACAATTTCGTGAAAGCTATGATACGGGTTGGTTTTCCTTTGAATACTGCCATAGTGCCCGATCCAAGGTTCGCATATCAATCTGGTTGCGGGAGGCAAGCTCTCGGCAAAAGTTTGTGTAATCCGAAGAGCCGTTGATCGCTAAGCGCACCATTTCCTGAAGAAGATGTCAGCGAACCCAACTTACCTCATTCAGAAACGACAGCCGGGAGGCTAATAAAAATCAGCATCCCAGCTAATCTATGGTCATTTGATACTATTTGCGTATTAACATCTTACGCGTTGCAGAAAACTCGCCTGCCGTGAGTGTGTAGAAATAGACACCGCTGGCGACAGGTTCACCGAGTGTATTGCGTCCATCCCAATACGCCGCACGGTTTTTGTCCTGATACACACCTGCATGTTGATGCCCCAACACCAAGGTCCGAACCACGCGGCCATCTGCTGTATAGATGGTCACTGTGACTTCCGCAGATTTGGAGAGTTGGTATGGTATCCATGTCTCTGGGTTGAAGGGGTTGGGGAAGTTCACGAAGACTTGTGTTTCTCCCGGAATATTCTCATGTGTATGCGTCGGTGCTGCTTGAGCATCGCTCCTGATTGTTAGTTCTGTGGGGCGGTGGGCAAAAACGAAATAACCCTTTCCGGGTCTGATGGTGCCTGAGGTGACCCTCTGAAGTTTATTACTGCTCGGGTCCCATGTCTGCAGTGTTTCCCAAATTGATCTATTTACTCCATCTCTGAAGTCGGCATTATGAGAAACACTACCAACCATATTGTATCCTTTTTCAAGATGTATGGTGTATTCGTCCCTGGTAAAGTAAGAGATGTGTATATCTTCTCTCCTACCGCGGTATGAACGAATCAAGTAACCTTCACCAAACTTGACTTTTTGGGATTGTCCCCATTCCGTGTCAACAGGATCCCGCCGGTAGAGTATCGTGGACTGTGGAATAGATCGGATAATCGTTGACCACGGGTATGAGCTAACCGGAGTACCGGGAATGGAGATAGCATTCCAACCCGCAGCCAGAGTCATCTCAAGGTAAGTTGGCAGCGGCAGACCGAAGTACTCATAGATAGCATCCCGGTATGCTTCAGCAAACTTATTTCTCCAATGGTCGCTCTGGAGTTTTTTCCTATCATTAGCATTATCAACAAAACCAATCTCATTCAAACAGCCGGGGGCCTCGGAGAGCAGAAGAATAAGAAGGTGGTGTCCGAGATAGGAATGATCTTCCACCACACGTCTATCACGCCACTCACCCCGACGAACCATGTGTTTCTGAACCAACTTTGCAAGTCGCGTACTTTTATCACGGTTTAGAGCGAGATTCCCTGCTTCATTAAGGTCACACCAAAAAGTTTCTGTACCATTTCCTGGGAAATTTCCATCGCAATCTTCGTTTTGTTGACCATTGCAATGAATACTGATAAAGAGGTCAGCTTCAAAGTTATTCGCGTCTCGCGCACGCCGGCTCAAAGATCCCTGCCCTGCTATGCCCTTGCCATCTGTTCTGGACATCCTTACTTCCCAGTCAACACCGGGAAGAGTATCAGCATTCTCAAGCAATGCCCGCAATTTCAAACCAACGGCGAGGTTCGTTTCAATTTCTAAATCACACCTATCGTCCCCAACATAGTGTCCGGGATCAATATAAATTTTAAAAGCAATGGCTGGAAGCGCAAGCCAGAAGAAAATTAAAATGATTAAACTACTCGTTAAACGTTTCAAACTAATCCTTCCTTTCAAAGATAAACAGACTATTCAGTCTCCACCACAATATCAGCTATGTATACTGTACTCTCGCTCTCAGAATTCAACGAGCCAGAAAAACCAGAAGGCAACAAGGTAAAATAAAACACGATCTTTGTTCCATCAGGTGACCAGCGTGGATCCTTTTCCAACCTGTCTGGCGTATCAGTGAGCTGCTTTTTACCGGTCCCATCAGTATTGATAACGTATATGTCTGAGGCCGTTATGGTGTAACCATCATCATCTTCAATTGTATAGAGGATTTTGGTGCCATCAGGGGACCAGCTTCCAAAAAAACCGCCTCCCAAGTCAGCCAAGAGTCCACTGCCATCGGTGGCGTACACGTAGTTATCTACCAACACTTTTTCCTTGTCAGGAGACAAGAGAATAGAAAGATGTTGTAAGGAACTATCCGTCACTTGCCAATGCCGTGATCTATCCTTCGTTCGGGCTTCAATGACATTGTCTTTGAAGTTGAAAGATAAAATTGGATCTTTGGGGTCGCGGGCTCTTGCAACGCTATCAAGATCGTCATAGATACTCAACTCAGGATGTTCCCTTATTTTCCCTATCCCTATATCAACACTCTCAATCCAACGTTCGATGAAGGGTGGATCCTCAATAGGTTGGTTTACTTGGTAAAATAGCACTTTGCTATCCCAAGACCACGCAAGTTCATGGCGAGAGACTCGCGCCATACCCACCTGCTTTCGTTCGGTACTCCCACCAGCTTTTTGGATATATAGCCCCTCTGTGAAACTAGACCAAGCCATCCATTGGCCGTCAGATGACCAGAGAGGTGGGTTGTGCCAAGGGCGTAAATTAGCCAAATGAATATCCTGGGCACTTACCTGACTTAAGTCTAGTATAGGGGTTCTAGCGAGCGACACCTGCTGCCGCAGCACAAGTGCCCCGATTAACATTACGAGTGTTATTCCCACAAGTGCTATAGACCTATGAGTCAATTGGGTAATCATGGTATTCTCCTTGTCAATGAACTCAGTAATTAAAGTTTGCTCACTTGAATATCTATTCCTGTTTGTGAATGACCTGCGTTCCATTTTCAACAACCACGGCACTCCAACCAATACAAACATTTGCACCTATGCCGCAACCACTTTGGGGATTTTTGACAGGTGCATCCCATTCAATTTCAACCCACTTTAAACCTCCGACTTCTCTAGGACCAGAAATAACTATACCTGTTTCACCGTCAAACATTCCGCCGATCCGATCACCATCAGGAACATCGCGGATACGAATTCCCTGACCTGCTGTCTGTTTAACGATAACCCTATCACCAACCTGTAATATAGGGGATGGTGGTTCTGGTTCATCAAATCCAGGTGGTTCTGGTTCATCAAATCCAGGTGGTTCTGGTGGTTCTGGTTCATCAAATCCAGGTGGTTCTGGTGGTTCTGGTTCATCAAATCCAGGTGGTTCTGGTTCATCAAATCCAGGTGGTTCTGGTATCATTGAAGTCCTCATATTATCACAAGATGCTATAAGCAGACTTATTAGACAAAGCATACTAATGATGATAGTGATTGAACTGCTTCCGTTTGTGAGAACGCTTTTTTTCATCTAAAATCTTCCTTTCTTTGAATATCCTCGTTTTTAACAAATCTTTGAGGACTGTTCACTGCGGTTGCTACTGAAATAGATCGGACCGCAGTTATTAAGATTAAAAATCTCTATTGACATTTCAATAATCTCCATTCAATTCTGGTTTCAACATCTCCCGAAGCCTCGATCTCACCGTCCCTTCAGCGATGCTTAACCGCTCTGAAATTTCAGGAGCAGTATATCCCTCAACACACAACTTCGCGACATCTACAGAGGTATAATAGGCAAATTTCGTGCCAATTCATGTAAAAAGATACAATAATCGTATCAAACCCCAGAAATTCCAAGCATATTTATGTTGGCATACGCATAAAATGAGACACCGACTGAGTTTTCCCGAAATTGGACTGCCCTAACTTTTTATTAAAAAAATGTCCTGCTAAGGATATGGAAATCTGCTTGCCATTCCCTTTTGTTAACACTATGAAAAATTTGCCGAATAATATGGAAATTTTTGCACACCCTGCGAAAATTTTTCCAATCGTCTCGTCGCGAGTGTTTCCTACTTTTATCGAGGCTTAGGCAAATTTAGAAAAAAAAAGATATATTCTGCGTCCAAAATAGATATGCAGACGTTTTTAACTCCCTAAACCCGCCTTATCAGGGACTTTTGAAACGCCTGCGTAAGTTCCAATAATGTAAACTTATTTATATAATTCACCATAGATGGTCCTGGATTTAGATGAAAAGTTTGCTTTTTTTTTTTCGTCATGCTATAATTCTTTTTCGTACCAAGCATGTTATAAATGGACTCGAAAATGACGACTCTCAAATTGAACCATCAAGCTGCACCTAAAAGGAGAACCTTGAATTGATAAACCTATATGGAGCAACGTATGACAGAACACAACTGCTTCGCCACGTTGGAGATATATCGCAAATTGCCCACGCCAAAATGTATCAACTGACAGATGGCAATGAAAAAGGCGTTGATGCGATTGACTTCCGAACCGGTAGCGGCTTAAATTTCACTGTGCTACCAAGCCGTGGGTTAGATATCTCTTATGCCGAGTATCAGGGAATCCCGCTCTGCTGGCGTTCAAGCACAGGCGATGTCAATCCGGCACATTATGAACCTGAAGGGACCGGTTGGCTCCGCAGTTTTTACGGCGGGCTATTGACGACCTGTGGTATGCGGCAAGTCGGTGTGCCTAACGAAGATGACGGCGAAGCATTAGGATTACACGGTAGGGTCTCACACATCCCAGCAAAAAATATCTGGGTCGATAGCCGGTGGGAAGGACACCGTTATATGCTATGGGCACAAGGGAAAGTTAAAGAGACCGCGGCTTTAGGTGAAAACCTTTTGCGTACCCGTAGAATCTGGACAGAACTCGGTTCGCGTACGTTGCATATTGAGGATATTGTCGAAAATTTGGGATACCAAGATTCACCGCACATGTACCTCTTCCATATTAATGTCGGATTCCCGATTCTCACGCAAGATAGCGAGTTGCTCGCACCCTCCTCGCAAGTAACCCCGCGCGACGACATCGCCGCCGCAAACCTAAATAATTATAACCTTTGTGAACCACCCACCGTTGACTTCCAAGAACAGGCTTTCTACCACGAAATGGAACCTGATGTTGATAATCATATCCGTGTCGCCCTTGTAAACCGCAATTTTAATGACGGACAAGGTATCGGTGTATCCGTCCGCTATCACAAGACACAGTTTCCGAACTTTGTCCAATGGAAAATGTGCGGTGAAGGCACCTATGTTTTCGGATTAGAACCCTCAAATTGCGGCGTAGAAGGTCGCGCAAAAGAACGTGAACGCGGCTCTATAAGGTATATTGAACCCGGTGGACGTAGACACTACGAGGTCGAAATCGGTGTGCTAACTTCCAACGAGGAAATCGACGAACTGCAAGAGAAAATCGCAAAAACCCAAAATTAACGTTGCTAATTTCAACAGAAACTGCAATTAAGGAGAAAACGATGAAAAAATATTTGGCTTTACCGCTTATTGCGCTCTTATTACTAACAACATCCGTGTTTATCAGTTGTAGTGCAAAAGAGCAAACATCGACACCTGCAATGGCAGAAACATCAACGCCGCCAGATCAAGAAATGACTGATGGCTCAGACGCACCTGAAGCAGAACTCAGAGATAAACCCAAATCGGCTGAAGAAGAATTGGCGGATGGCGATCAATCCCCAGAAGCAGAACTGAAAGAGAAACCAGATTCCCCTGAAGCGGATGCTGACGACAAATCACATTCCCCAGAAGCAGAACTGAAGGAGAAACCGCACTCACCTGAAGCGGAGCTGGCGGAGAAACCGCACTCGCCTGAAGAAGAAACACACACCGAAACTAAACCTGAAGCGGCAGTTCCAACCCCAGAAATCCCAGAAGGTAGTGTGCTACATCTGATTCCAGAGCAAACGATCGGACTCATCTATTGTCCGAGTCTGCTCGAATTGGATTATCGGATTAATACATTGGTGACGGACTTAATTCCGACAGATCAAGACCCGGAAGTACTCGCCAGAATCTTAGCAAATACCTTCGGTGCTGGGTTTGAAAGTCTCGCCGAATTAGAAGAAATTGGACTTGATTTGGACCAAGATTTTGCAATCTTCATCACCACTTTAGATCCCCCGCATATCTCCGCAACTGTCCATCTGACAGACCCTGAAGCGATGAAGCTGGTGATTGATGCTGAAAGCGAAGGGAGTACGCCGACCGAATACAATGGTGTAACCTATTGGAGCGCGACCGGCGGCGATGGTCATTTCGCGATTTTAGAGAATACGCTCGTTTTTTCACAATCTGCTAAGGTGTGCGAAAGTGCTATTGATGCCTATAAAGGGACGAAGCCGTCTGTCGTAAGTAATCCCGGCTATAACGAATTCCTTACCGATGTTGCGGAGGGAGAGGCTCAAGTCGCACTCCACTTTAATCTCGAATCAGCCGCGCCCCTCATGACGGCTTCGCTTGAGAGGGAATCGGAATCCATGAGAGACACCATAGAGAGCGATCCAGCCTCCATGGCGGTGGCACCGTTTCTTGAAGGTATATTCAACAAAACCATAGACTTTCTTGAGCAATCAGAATCGCTAAGCGCCACGCTTGAAGTCAAAGGAACCGATGTTCAGTTCTCACCGTCCTTAAAATTCAAGAATGGGAGCGAAATTCAGCAGTCCTTGAAAAAGATGATCCCTGAAGATTTAGAGATTCTCAACGATCTTCCGAACCTCGCTTTTGTGAATGGTGCTTATCAGATGGACCCAAAGTTCATGGGCGATATGTCCATGATGTGGATAAAAATGTTTGCAACGGCAGAGGGGTCCGAACAGGGAGTGAAACTCGAAGCACTTACACATCAGGTAACGACATTTTATGAGTCTCTCGGTGATGTGACCGGTTTCACAATCAATTTTGGCGATAGCGTTATCCCTGATTATTTAATCCTCTATACGGTGAAGGATAAACAACAGGCACAGGCATATATGGAAGACATGTTCCTTGAGCAAATGGCCACCACGATGCGGGTCATGCGCGATGCGATTGGGGACTCACCCGGATTAAATATATACGATGGGGCGCACATTGGCGATTCCTTGATGCACAACGATGTTGAGATCAAAAGTTATATCTTCCCTAATTTCGGTTCGATTTTTGAACAGGTGCCGCCTGAAGCTGCTGGCATGTTCCCGCAAGAGTGGCACTGGTACTACGCCTTTCACGAAGGCCAACTCCTTTTCTGTATCGGAAGTGCCGAACTGATTAAAGCAGCATTGGACAGAAAATCTGGAATGGCGGACGGTCTCGCTGACAATCCGAGTTACCAGAAACTTATCGGGACCCTCGGAACCGACAATAACGTCCTTTTCGCACTTTCACCGATAACCGCGGTGAAAAGTCTGATACCCATTGTGTCAAATGCAGATCCAAATGCTGCTGCAGCGATGCAAATGTTTGCTGGGATGTTTATGAATATGCCGGAAAACTACAGCATCGGTTTTTCTGCGAAGGCAGAAGAGAACAGTTTCGGCGTGAATCTGCTTCTCACGCTCGGCGACTTCAAGCAGGTCATCCAAATGATAATGATGATGCAGGGTATGGGATAAATGTAATAAACCGACTTCTAACTCGCCCACAAACTCATTGTGGGCGAGTTTCTTTTACGTTTCTGCATCCGTAGATTTTGTAGCGTAAACTTTCAGTTTGCGCACGTATGGGCACAATCTAAAAGATTTGCGGCGTACTGAAAGAAACACTTTCTTCGCATTGGATTTTAGCGTTTGCAAAAACCCCAGATGTGACATGCATCATGCTACAAGGGTGTCAATTTGCGGTTTCTATTAGGTCTTCCGAAATTAGGGGCGAACCACAAAAAGTCTTATCAGGATATTTATATATTTTTATTTTTCTGTAAAAAATATGCCCAAGCCTAACTGACGCTTAAACCTTGATGACTATTGACTTTATAGCAATTTAAAATTTGACAAAAAATGAGATTTTTGATAACATGTCCTCCTAACTTCTGTGAAAATATGAAGTTTGTGAATGCCTTATAATGGGTATTTTCCAGTGTGAGTTTGCCACAGATTTTTTGGAATCTATCCGCATCTGGCATCTTATATTGAACTCACATTGTTACGGATCTAAGGAGGAAGAACTGATGAAGAAAAAAATAAATTTCATATTCAGTTTCGGCATCGCATTTTTGCTAATCATTTCTCCGTTTGCGATGGCTGCTGATACAACCGAAGAAGTGGCGGAAGCAGCTGAGGCAGCAGAACCGAAGAAAAGCCCGATTAAGGTCGGTGGTGCGATGCGTGTGAACTACGCCTATGGGGCTTACGGCGATGCGGATAACCCACATCCCCGGGGCGAAAAAATCGGTGATGTTGACCTTGAGATTTTCCGCCTCAATGCTGATCTCGACTATAATAACATCATCAGTCGGCTTGAATACCGGTGGTATGATGGCTACAGTATGATACACACTGCATGGTTGGGGTATAATCTCGGCGATTTCGGTACGCTTAAAGCAGGTATTGTGCGGGTACCCTTCGGTCCAACCGCCTACGGCGTTTCTACGAGTTGGTTTTTTGACCAGCATTTTTATGTTGGGCTCGCCGACGACATGGACTTAGGGATCAGATGGAATGATACCTTTGATAAACTGACGCTTGATGTCGGCTATTACCCTATGAGTGATCCTCAGTTGATACAGTATGGCAGTCTGGCGAGTTCTCGTTACAGTTATGATGTCGTCAAATGGGAAGAGAAAGCCGATGCAAACGGAAACGTTGAATGGGGTGCAGGTGAAAACGGATTTGATGAACAGCACCAATTTAACTTCCGCGCCATCTACGCACTTGAGAATATCGGTGACTTCGGTGTCTCGGCACAATACGGTTTGCTAAAAGGGACAGATGTCGGGGCAGACGATAGCGGTAACCACTACGCCTTCTCCGCGCATGCGAAGAATACCTTCGCGGATTTCACGCTCTTTTCACAATTCTCTTATTACGCGCATAACATCACCGACGACACACCTTGGGGCACCGGGGACTTGATTCCCATGGGAGCTTACGACTTCGCATGGCCCATCGCATCCACAGGATTAATACCGGCACTATCGCTCCGTTATGGAGGGATAGATACTTCAGGCATCTCGTGGGTTGACAGCGTTACGCCTTATGTAGAGTGGAGCACAATCCTCAAAACTGTGGAGGATTATAATGCGAGTACCCTTATAACCGTCGGTGCAAGTTGGACGGTCTTGGGTGCCTTGTATGTGTATAGTGATTTAGCACTCTCCGATGGCAACTTCTTTGTCGGTAACACAGGAGATGACTACGGAAACATCCTTACAGGGGTCAATCACGTCGGTGCCAACGGAAATAACAGATGGCATTGGCGACTTAATTTTAACTTCGGTTACTATTTCTAATCGGCTACGCGACCTTTGACCGTAGGCGCGCTTTGTAAGCGCGCACTTCGTTCCGTGCGCGGTTGAAAACCGCTAATTCAACTCTAATAAGGAGAATTTTGAAATGCGCGAAGAAGGAAAGCAACCCCAATATATGCACGAAAGGGAATATAAGAAGTTATTCGGTTTAGATATTTATCTCACACCTGTATTCGTTATTTCCAGTATCGCCATCGTCGTTTTTATCATAGGTTCTCTCATTTTCCAAGAAGGTGCAACCAAACTCTTTGGGAGTCTTCGAGTCTGGCTCACCACGAATCTTGATTGGCTGTTCATGATTACAGCTAACCTCGTTTTTATTTTTTGTCTGGTCGTCGCATTTTCCCCACTCGGTAAGGTACGTCTCGGCGGTGCAGATGCGAAGCCCGAATATTCCTACTTAACTTGGCTCGCCATGCTTTTTGCTGCAGGTGTCGGTATTGGGCTTCTCTTCTTTGGCGTGTCGGAGCCGATTACCTATTTTCAGGGAGGTAGTTATTCGCCGCTGGGGATAGAAACGATTTACGATCCAGAGACGGTCTACAACGCTGAAAATGTCCCAGATGCTGGGGATCCCAAGGTTCAAACAGCGGCTTCCGTGGGAATAGCGACGACAGTCTTCCACTGGGGTCTACAAGGGTGGGCGATCTACGGTGTTGTCGGACTCGCCCTCGCCTTTTTCGCCTACAACCGAGGTTTGCCGCTCCTCATCCGATCCGCCTTCTATCCCATATTCGGTGACCGGATCTGGGGCTGGCCCGGACACATCATTGACACCTTCGCCATATTCGCAGGCATTTTTGGGCTTGCAACCTCCCTCGGCTTAGGGGTACAACAGGTAACCTCCGGTCTCAACCATCTATTTGGAATACCAGCGAACGCTGTCACAATGGTACTTTTGATTGTCGGGATTACCGCCATCGCGCTAATCTCAGTGATGACAGGTATTAATGTCGGTATCAAGCGCCTCAGTCAATTCAACATAATTCTCGCCTTTTTATTATTGGCGGCTATTATTCTTCTCGGTCCAACGAGTTACATTTTCAAAAGCCTATTCACTGGGCTTGGGGCTTATATCATGAAGATTGTGCCGCTCAGCAACTGGATCGGGCGTGAGGACACCAGTTTCTTCCACGATTGGACGACGTTCTACTGGGCATGGTGGATCGCTTGGGCACCGTTTATCGGTACATTTATTGCTCGTATTTCAAAAGGACGCACGGTTCGCGAATTTGTAATCTTTGTCCTGCTTCTACCGACGTTGCTATGTCTGATTTGGTTCAGTGCCTTTGGCGGCACTGCTATCCACCAGTTCCTCACTGAAGGCTACACCGGCGTAACCGAAGAAGTTGAGACCTATACTTACGAACTTGCCCTGTTTAAAATGTTTGAAGGTCTCCCGTGGGCAACATTGCTCTCTTGTATCGGTATGACGCTAACAATCATCTTTTTTGTCACCTCCTCAGACTCCGGTTCCCTGATCATCGACATCATCGCCGCGGGTGGCAAGGTTGACGCGCCGATACCACAACGTGTGTTTTGGTGTACTGCGGAGGGTTTAGTCGCTATCGCACTTTTACTCGGCGGAGGACTAAAGGCATTACAAGCCGCTTCCCTCGCGACAGGCTTCCCGTTTGCTATTGTCCTACTGGGAATGGGGGTTTGTGTCTGGATTGGGCTGAGTCGTGAAGCACGTGAATCTCAATAGTAATTATCGGCTGCCAGCAATCGGCAGCTGAAAGAATGGCAGTCGGTTCTCGGCAGTCGGTTGAGAGGTCATCATCGGATTGAGTCTCTCTTGACCAACTGCCGGAAGCCAAAAACTGAAAGCGAATAAATATGAACGCAACAGAACTTGAATTTGAGAAACCGCTCATTGAATTGGAACGTCATCTTACAGAGTTAGAGGCGTTTGCGCAAGCACACCCAGAGTTAGACCTCACAACAGGGATTGATGCGCTCAAACAGAACGCGGGGACGCTTACAAAACAGACGTTCCAAAAAATAAGTCGCTGGGATAAAGTGAGGTTGGCGCGTCATGCCCAACGTCCGCAAGCACCTTTCTATATCAACGCCCTCCTTGAGGAACCGACCGAACTTCACAGCGATAAACTGTACGGGGATGACCGCGCGCTGATCGGCGGTTTCGCATGGTTTGATGGGCAACCGGTCGTCTATCTCGCCCAGCAGAAAGGGACAAGCCTCGAAAAACGGCAGGAGATGAATTTCGGCTACACGCACCCGGAAGGCTATCGTAAAGCGAGACGGCTAATGCAGTTAGCAAATAAATTCAACCGTCCTGTCATCTGTTTTGTCGATACACCGGGCGCACACTTCGATCTCCGTTCCGAAGAATACGGGCAAGCGATGGCGATCGCCGAAAATCTGGCAGAGATGATGATGCTCCGTGTTCCGATTCTGGTCATCATTATCGGTGAAGGTGGAAGTGGCGGGGCCTTGGCAATCGCACTCGGAAACCGTGTCCTGATGATGGAGTACGCCGTCTACTGTGTCGCGCCGCCTGAAGCCTGCAGCGGGATCGTATGGAAGGATAAAGGCGAACATGCACCGGAAGCGACCGAAGGCTATAAACCGACCGCACCGGACCTCCTCAAACTGGATATCATTGATCAGGTCATCCGTGAACCGCTCGGAGGGGCGCATAGAAACCCTGATGCAGCAGCACGGAGCGTCAGACGCGCAATACGCAAACATCTTTCGGCGTTGATGCAGATGACCCCGGAACAACTCGTCCAACAACGTTCCGAACGCTATCGGCACATCGGACTTTACGGTGAAGATGCCACTTAACAGACGGCTGCCGCGATATGAAGATTCGAACAATCACGACAGGTATCCCGCTCCCGTTCGCACCCTATCAACTTCAACGTGCTGCGAAGTTTAATACCGCCTGTCAAGCCTATTTTGAAGCGAAGGGTTACGAGGTACAAACGACTCGTGTGAGCTCCCAAATCTGGGATAAGGTACGAGATGTGGATACAATCCTTGCGTTGGCATCCGAGGCGCGGGCATTAGGTATCGAATTCCTTAGTTTGGGGACAATCCTACCGGAGAAACGACACACAGAAACGCATCTATCTTGTGTCGCCGATGTGATTGTCCAGAGCGAAACACTCTTTGCTACGGTCACCCTTACGACCCCATCCGGGGAGGTAGCATCAGATATTGCTGAAAATGCAGCGCGTATTATTCAACAGATCGCACACCAGACCGATGCCGGCTACGGCAATCTCCGATTCGCAGCACTGATGAACTGCCCACCAAACACGCCATTCTTCCCGGCGGCATTCTGGCACGACACACGGACGAACTTCGGTATCGGATGGCAGGCAGCAGACCTCGTACAACACGCTTTCACGGATGCCCCGAACTTGGAAACCGCGCTGCAAAAATTAAAAACCGTCATGGAAGCTGAAGGACAGAAGATTGTCGCACTTGCAGAATCACTTGCACAGGAGTGGGGCATTAAGTTCGTCGGTATAGATGTATCGCCTGCACCGATGGGTGACGAGAGCATCGCTTACGCTATGGAAAAACAACTCCCGGGTTACTTCGGTGAACGTGGCACGCTAACAGTTGCTGCAGGATTGACACAGACGCTCAAATCACTCGATCTACCGCTGTGTGGATATTCAGGATTAATGCTCCCTGTACTCGAAGATGTCGGACTCGGTGCACGAAGTGAAGCAGGCTATTTTAACCTCGACAGTCTGCTCCTGTATTCGACGGTCTGTGGGACCGGGTTGGACACAATCCCTATTCCCGGCAATGCTTCAATATCTCAAATCACTGCTATTCTAACGGACGTTTCCACGCTCTCTATTCGGTTGAGCAAACCGTTGTCGGTGCGTCTATTTCCAGTTCCGGGATGCGACGCAGACTGCTTGACTGAATTTGATTCCCCCTACCTCACAAATACCACCGTGATGCAGATATAGCCGATAATCCCTTACTATGCACAGAACCATCAGCTCATAGGGGCTGGGTAACACAGCTCCATAAGTGTCAATTTTAGAAACAACAACCGTCGCAGACCCAGGTCCGGTAGGTTCGGTTTGCAACCGAACCGGATACTACGCGGAAACATTGAGTACTTCAAAACCCTCTTCTGGGGCTGGGTAACACAGCCCTTACGGCACACACCGCTATTGAAACTTTTCGCTTGCCAATTGTCACGAAATTTGATAAGATGATACAAATTGTGCAATGACCAACATACAAAGGAATCGCTATGGCTGACAAACCACACGTTCTGCTTATCTCTACTGACCATTGGCCCAACTCACTGCTCGGTGTCAGCGGACATCCTGCGATACAAACACCGACACTTGATACGCTTGCGCGTGCTGGTACTCGATTCACGCGCGGGTACAGCGAATGTCCGGTCTGCGTTCCGGCACGGAAAACCTTGATGACTGGTGCGACAACGCGCACCCACAAAGATAGGGTTTTCAACGATCGGAAGGGAATAGATGGACTGCCGACGATCGCGCAGACGTTTCGCAACGCCGGCTATCAGGCTTACGCCGTCGGTAAACTGCACGTCTATCCGCAACGTGACCGCATCGGATTCGACGATGTACTCTTAGGTGAAGAAGGCAGATTACAATACGGCGCGATTGACGACTATGAACTCTTTCTCGGCGACAGAGGCTATGCCGGTCAACAGTTCGCACACGGGATGTGTAACAACGATTACGTCAACAGACCTTGGCACCTTCCCGAAGATTGCCACGTTACGAACTGGAGCACACAGCAGATGGTGCGGATGATTAAACGACGAGACCCAACCCGTCCCGGATTCTGGTACCTCTCCTACTGCCACCCGCATCCGCCGTTGGCACCGCTCCAATGTTATATGGACATGTACCGCGATATTGATGTGGATATGCCGTATTGTGGCGAATGGGCAAAAGAGACTGAAAGCTTACCCCTACCACTCAAATCACGACAGAAAAAGGACGAACACTTTAATGAAGATCTCGTCCGTTCGGCGCGCCAAGCTTTTTACGCGCTTTGTACGCACATCGACCACCAATTGCGTGTCGTTATCGGAACTTTGCGAGAAGAAGGTCTGTTGAACAACACAATCCTGCTGTTCACATCGGATCACGGTGATATGCTCGGGAACCATGGGATGTGGGCAAAACGGCTCTATTACGAAGATTCTGCGAATGTCCCGATGCTCCTCGTCGGCACCGCAGGCGATGAACGCGTAGGGCATCATCGGGTCGATGACCGGCTCGTCGGATGGCAGGACGTTATGCCGACGCTTCTCCATCTTGCTGGTATCGATATCCCGGACACCGTAGACGGGATCCCGATGGTCGGCGACGAAAAACGGGAGTGGTTATACGGCGAATGCGGTGAAGGCGGCAGCGCGACGCGTATGATTCACAACGGACGTTTCAAGTTGATCTACTACGCCACCGGCAATTACCGACAACTTTTCGATCTGGAAGAGGATCCGAGAGAACTAAACGATCTCGCCGGTTCACCTGCACACGCCGAAATCCTTGAACAATTAACGAACATCCTCATCGGTGAACTCTACGGGAATGATGAAGCGTGGATCCAAGACAGCAAGTTGGTCGGTCTCCCAGACCGTGAATATCGTCCGTCTCCGAACCGAGCCTTATCCGGTCAACGCGGACTCCACTGGCCCCCACAACCATCTGTCGGGCGTTAAATAGCATTTCCAAAAGCAGTCGGTGCGGTTACCAACCGCACCGAATCCGCTAAAAAGTGTGAAAATCCTCATAAAACCTCAAAACTGAATGCCACTCGGAAAATTTCAGAATTTCTTGACAAAATTTCCGAAATTAACTATATTTAATGCATTGAGAATATTTTCGTTAGGTTTAATCCATAAATCAGTAAATTTGTATCCGTAATTACGCAACCAATAATTATGAAAGGAAAATAGATGTTAGCAGAAATACGCCAAAGAGAAGGTGTCATTGTTGTCCGACCTACCGGACGCATGATCGGTGCGGCAAACGCTGAAATCAGAGAGCAGATTAATGAGGAACTCGAAGAGCATTTTGAATCTCCGAAGGTCATCTTTAATCTCGAAAATGTTACGCGTATGGATAGTAGCGGACTCGGTACGCTTGTTTCCGTAAACGTGACTGTCTCTCGTAAAGGTGGACGGACAGCGCTCGTCAATGCCGGTGCACATATCCGTAACCTCCTAATTCTCGGACGATTAATGACTGTCTTTGAAAGTTACAATAGCGAAGAAGAGGGTATCCTTGCACTCACTTCTGAGGAAAGTTAATGCGCTCAATAGAGCCATTTAGCTTTCTGTTGAACGCAAGGTAACCAAAACTAAGTGGCTCCAAAAAACAAAAAATCGCGCTTCTCACGCAGATGATAATTTTTCAAAGGAGACAAAATACAGCAAAGGAAATTTATGGAAAATCAGAACCTACCGACGTTTACTGTCAACGCCGGTTTCCATGATCGAGACGGCTGCCCGGTTAGTGTCAATGTTGAGCATCCGAGTGTCCGCCGACTTCACGATTGTGCTGTCATACTAACAGATACGGCTTCAGGCAACGTTGTCGCTGCGCAGTGCTACGCCAATGAAGATGGTACGACGACCTTAAATTGGATACTTGACGGTCTTGCCGCCGATGAATCACGTACCTATACCCTCTCAGAGGGCAGCGTCGCTGGTGAATCAGGCGTTCAATTCAATGAGGAATCCGGAACCATCGCTATCACACTCAATGACCGTCCGTTTACGACGTTCCGCTACGCGAAGAGGCAGTTCCGTCCGTATTTCTTTCCCGTCCTCGGCCCGAATGGACGCGAGGTAACGCGCGGTGAAACGAGCGACATCTCCAAAGACCACGTCCATCACCGCTCGCTCTACGTCGCTTATGGCGAGGTAAACGATGTGGATCTCTGGGGCGAAGGAAGCAATTCCGGGAAGGTCGTTCATCAAGGTTTCACACAAAAACAGGGAGGTTCTGTCGTCGGTAGGATTTATACAGAAAATAACTGGGAAACGCGCGCCGGCGATGTCTTGATGACCGACACGCAGAACTTCCGAATCTATAATCTACCTGAGGATGCCACACTCCTTGATTTAGATCTCACCTTTATCGCTTCAACCGGAGATGTACATTTCGGAGATACGAAAGAAGGTGGTATCATGTCAATCCGCGTCCATCCATCAATGAACGCTTCTGATGGTGGCAAAATCGAAAACGCATTCGGCGGCATCAATGAGAACGAAACCTGGGGCAAACGCGCGAACTGGTGTGATTATTCCGGCGTTGTTGACGGGACACCGGTCGGGATCGCCGTGTTTGATCATATTGTTAACCCTCGCTATCCGACCTATTGGCACGTCCGTAACTACGGGTTAATGGGAACAAACATTTTCGGTAGCGGTACCTTTGAGGGGGATCCCTCGAAAGACGGTTCCTACACGCTCAAACAGGGTGAAGAGATGCACTTCCGGTTCCGGGTATTGATTCATGCAGGCGATGCGAGTGTCGGAAAGGTCGCAGAAAAATATCACGATTTCATCAATCCCCCTACCGTTACAGTCTCCTAACCTCGGAACCTACACCCTATTAACCGAGATGTTGAGAGGAACCGAGGTATTACGCCTCGGTTCTTAGCTGCTCCGTTAGCAGCCCACTAATAACGGGAACTGCGTGCCATAGCAAAGGAGAGTCAGAATGCCGATCCCAACGATTCATGTGGGATGTACCCATTTCGCACACGGACGTTTACAGGCACAGGTCAACGCACACGGGTTAGAGCCTGTCGCGTGTGTAGACATCAACCTTGAAGCTGCACGGCAAGGCGTGTCATCCATAAACGGTGCGCCTGAAGGCTTAACAGAACGTATCTACACGACTATCGCCGAGGCGAAAGAGAAACACGACGCACAAGCATGCCTGATTTATGCCTCAACGACCGTTCACGCCAAGTTAATCGTCGAAAGCCTGAACCTCGGTATGCACACGCTCTGCGTCAAACCCATAGCGACGACACAGGCAGAATTCCACGATATTATTCGCGCCCACAAAGCGAATCCAGGCTTAATACTCGTCCAAGGTCAGAACAAACGCTGGAACCCGGCCGCCGCGAAAATGCGGGAATGGCTCCGCGAAGACGGCGGTATCGGTGAAATGCTCGCGGGTGAGTGTCGGTTCTGGATCCGCCAAAACCTCTATACCGGTCCGGATTCTCGACAACCCGACGCGTATGTAGATGGCCTCTTTTTTCATGCTGGCTGCAGCCATCAGCTCGATCAGCTCGTCGCCGCGAAAGGACTCCCGAAATACGTCACGGCGCACGTCCATAACCGGCGTGATCCTGAACTCGGACAGATTGACGCGTGGGGGACCGCGGGTGGCAATGCGCTTATGGAATATGCAAACGGCGCACCGTTCTCTTATGCCGGAACGCGGGCAGGACACGGCGGTGCCTTCGGTTGGAGTGGCAGCTGGAGCTTCCACGGCGAAAACGGCGACATCCGACGAGACGCAGGACACCTACAACGCTTCCAACTCGGTGAAACCGTTGAAGATTTAAACCTCCAAGATTTACACGCCGGACTTATAGAGGATGACCGTCTCCAATTCGATGCCTTCGCACAAGCGATCGTCAACGGCACCGATCGAGATTGGATACAAGAGACAACCCTCGGTACATGGATACTGATGGAAGCCTGCAACGAATCAGCGCGAACACACGAACGTGTTGATGTCAAAGCGTTCGCTAAGAAAATGCTCGCGTAGTCAAACGCTCGAATTTGTCTTCTTCCTGTTTCTTCGGATGTATGGAAAGTGACATCAATGGTCAAAACAACCTAACCGAACCGCGAGGAAAATTAAAAATATGCAATCTCCACACGGCTCAGCATTTCGTCCATCTGTGATGGGCAGAAACGGCATGGTAACATCAGGACACGTACTTGCCTCGCAGGCAGGTATCCAGACAATGATGGCAGGCGGCAACGCTGTTGATGCTGCCATCGCGACTGCTGCTGCGTTAGGTGTCGTCGAACCGGCTGGTTCTGGTATCGGTGGCGATGGATTTATCCTCATTTATTGGGCAGAGACAGGACAAGTCGCAGCTGTGAATGCCACTGGACCTGCACCGCGTGCAGCAACCCGCGAGGTCTATCTCAAAGATGGCGGTATCCCGATGAAAGGGATACGGAGCGTTTCGGTACCGGGTCTTCTTGACGGGTGGCTCCTTGCACACGAACGCTACGGTACACTGAAGTTAGAGGATGTTTTCGCGCCTGTTATTTCGCTTTGCGAGGACGGTTTTCCCGTGAGTCATAGACTCGCCAACGGTCTCAAAGGCGAAAATGTTCGGTTCGCTGCTGAACCGGATTCGCGCGCTGTCTTTACGAACGACGGTGAACCGATCCCCGCCGGTCAGTTCATCGCGAACCCTAATCTTGGTGCCACATTCCGAAAGATCGCAAAAGATGGCAGGGACGTATTCTACAAAGGTGAAATCGGTAAAACTATCGGTGAATTCAGCCGCGCTTATGACGGACTTTTGACTGCAGAAGACCTCGCTAATTACCACGCACATTGGGCTGATCCGATACATGTCAATTATCGAGGGTACGAAGTCTACGAGATGCCGCCTAATTCGAGTGGACATATCTTACTTCAAGAGTTGAACGTGGTTGAGTTATTTGATTTGCAAAGTTTAGGATGTAATACCGCCGAGAGCGTCCACCTAATGGTTGAAGCGAAAAAACTCGCCTTCGCTGACCGCGAGAAATATATGGCAGACCCGAATTGGGTTGATATTCCTTTAGATGGTATGTTATCGAAATCCTATGCGGTTGAACAAGCAGAACGTATCGACTTAGAGAAGGCAGCCTTTGATATACCTGCCGGGGGGCCAGAAGCACATGAGGATACCACCTGTTTCTGTACCGCAGACCGGGCAGGAAATCTCGTCTGCGTCTTACAGAGTATCCAATCCGGATTCGGTTCCAGTTTAGTCGCGGGAGATACAGGGATCCTCTTGAACAATCGGATGACCTATTGGCATCTGGAAGAGGGACACCCGAACTGCTTGATGCCGGGGAAACGCGTCCGGCACACCATGAACCCTGTCATCGTTACGAAAGACGGACAGCCGTTCTTAGCGTGTGGAACACCCGGCGCTGATACACAGGTACAAACGAATCTACAACTCGTTACGCATGTGCTTGATTTCGGGATGACCCCGCAGGAGGCGGTCTCTGCACCGCGCTGGCGTAGCCTGCAGAACCCGATGGAATCTACGATTCCGCATACCTGCTCGAATGACCTTCAGTTAGAAAATCGATTCCCTTCGGATACCAAGGAGGGTTTGGCAGAGAGAGGACACGAACTCCAAATCTTAGGCGATTGGGGTGGTCCTGGGAGCGCGCAGATGATAATGGTTCACCCGGAATCCGGCGCACTTATCGGTGGCTCCGACCCAAGAACTGACGGGTACGCCGTCACTTTTTAGTCTCTAACTTTTACAACACAAAAGTCAAAGGAAAGCCAACTCCGTATCACATTTTGCTGTTATCATTTATTTCATCTAAATTGTTGTTTTCCGAGTCTTATACACAGTGATTTGGGTTATCTAAATTTAAACATTGTCTTTAATATTGTTCTACGGGTATAATTGACGGCACGAGTGTAATTATCCGCAATAACAAAACCTTTCGGGTGATCATTTCAGTTAGGGATGTGAAAAAGAGAAGAACATCGCTAACTTAATCGGCACCCTATAGGAGGATTATCGTGAATAGCAGCTTTATTGGAGTGGTCGCACGTGCGCTCCTTATAGCAACCTTTTGTCTCCCCACATCACTGGTGTGGGCTGATGATGTTGTTCTATTTGAAGAGGATTTTGAAGGTGTAACCCTCGAGGGAAGCATAATGGAACAGGTTAAAGATGACAAAGTCTGGTCGGGTACACCACCAGAAGGTTGGGAAATTAAAAACGAGAATCCCAAAGACCTCGGTATGCCTGAATGGAGAACCTGGGCGATTGTTGACCTTGAGTGGTGGACACTAACAGCGGGAGACCAGCGGCGTAGCGAGTTCACAGGCGTACACAATGATGGCAAAGGCATTGGTAACGGAGCCGTTTCTGATCCTGATGAGTGGGACGATTGGGAAGGAAATGGCGATCCTGATGCGATTAGCCGTTGGAACGGTCACTTAATTACGCCACCCATTAATATCAAAGGTGCAGCCCGAAACTCACTCGTCTTAACACTGGATTCGAGCTGGCGACCCGAAGATACACAAAGCGCGGAAATAACTGTCAGTTTCGATGGCGGCGCGGAAGAACGTATCCTATTCTTCGAGAGCGTCGGTATTGATGCAGGCGCACATACCCTTGTCACCATTCCTACCCTCGACCTGGACGAGGAGGATATAAAGGACGGAGACCAGATAAACGAGACCTTAGAAATCCCGATTGACAATCCGGCAAACGCCGCAGAGATGGTCATTAGTTTCGGGGTCATTGAGGCACAGAATGATTGGTGGTGGGCAATAGATAATATTCAGCTCGTCAGCACCGCATTTTCTGTGGAACCAAAGCACAAATTAGCCGTTAGGTGGGCAGAACTAAAATCCCAATAACAGACCGCTATCGTTGCGTTGTGAGTGACGCAACATCGTTTACAGTTCGACGAAAATAAACGTAAAGCAGGGCTGCACCTACCGAAAGTGTAGCCCTGCTTTTCTATCTTCACACACTACCGCAGGCGAGGTTTGATGAAGATTATTTTTTGATTCGGTAATTTTTAGGGAAGTCCGGTTCGGTTGCGATGCAGATCGCATCTGGGCGTGTACGCCGCAAAACCGAACCTACCGGCCCTGGGAAAAATTAGGAGAAACTCTGATGAAAATTTTAGTCACAGGTGGTACGGGTCGCATCGGATCCAATCTTGTCAAAAAACTGCTGGAAAAAGGACACGATATCCGGAGTTTCGTCTATCCCGGCGATGTTAATCGTGTCGGAAGATGGGACGGCACCAAACGCGTCGAAACCGTCCTCGGCGATCTCCGCGAATACGAGGACGTCAAAAAAGCCGTTGAAGGTGTGGATGCGATCTATCATATCGCCGCTGCCTTCGGCGGTCCATTTGATAACCGTCAATACTTGGCGATCAACGGGATGGGAACGCTCAACATCTTGGAGTGCATCCGTGAGTTCAATCCCAACATTCATCGCCTCGTCTATGCGTGTACGGAGGCAATTTATTGGGAACTCACCGAAAAAGGTAGGCTTTTCAATGAACTCATCACCGAAGATAGGGTCGCTAAATACCATCACATGCCGTATTTCCTTACCAAGTGGATCGGCGAGGAATTGTGTATGACCTACCACCACCAATACGGCGTGCCTTCCACGGTTTTCCGTTTCACAACCGTCATCGAACCGAGCGAATTCCTCAACGAAGACGGATTACCAAAGCAGTTTGTTTTTAGTCCTATTTATAACCGATATAAGAACTACAAAGGCGACGATCCGATTGAATTAGAGACCGCTGAGACCGTCAAACGACTCTGGGACGGACAAGAAAAGTTCATCCTCAAACGCAACCTCGACGGACGACCCTATAAGGAGCATTTTACCGATGTCCGAGATATCGTGCAGGGATTGGTTTTAGGGATAGAGAAGGATGCTGCTGTCGGTGAAGAATTCACGCTCGGCGGAAATGGCATTTTCAAACATGAAGAGGTCATCCCATACCTATGTGAACGCTACCATAAGGATTCTGTGGATGTCAAACTCCCGGAACCATTATACTTTGAATTCGATTTGCGTAAAATCAAGACGCTCTTGGATTATGAACCCCAACACGACTTGGCAAGTATCCTCAATGCCGCTGAAGCGATGAACCGCGACGAAGACGTCGGCATTATTCCGACAGGCGTTCGGTGGAATTAATATGCGTCTTTCATCGCTTTCCCTTGACACACACGGAAAAATAGGTTAGACTCTTAAGAAGTTTGTAGAAACCCAAATTGTGCGCCAAGGAGGTTCATCCGCCATGAAAAAGTCTTTTGAAATAACCACACATTCTTTACTCATCCTGTTTGCGCTCGCGTTCTTAACGCTGAATTGCGCTGAAGTTACAGTCACACCGACACGACAAGTCTCCTCAAGTACGAAGCACCTCGATCGGCACATCAATGCCGTATTGAACACAAAAGGTATCCAACCGTCAGGCATATCAGGAGACACTGAGTTTTTACGTCGTGTTCACCTCGATTTGACGGGAACGATCCCTACACCTGAAGAGGTCTTAGATTTCCTGAAAGACGGTTCCGCAAACAAGCGCCGGAAAAAAATTGATCAACTGCTCGGAAGTGAGGCGTATATTAACTATTGGAGCGGTTTGTGGGTGAACTGGTTAATCGGTAGACGCGGGGACGGTGATGATCGACGCATCGGATTGGCAGCTTGGGTCAACGGTGCTGTAACGAAAAATATGCCTTACAATCAGTTCGTGCAAGAACTCATCACGGCGAACGGCGAACTGAAAGACAACGGTGCCGGAAACTACATCATGCGTTATGAGCGATCCCCAGCCGTTCTCACTTCGCATAGTTCACGGCTTTTCTTAGGACTTCCTATGCAGTGCGCCGAATGCCACGATCATAAGACAGAAGTTTGGAGTCAAAAAGATTTCTACGGCATCGCCTCCTTTTTCGCCGGTATTAATAGCCAACAAAAAGGATATATCCAAGGCATGGATATGATCGGTAATGAGAAACGGATGGAGAATTATCTGATTACCGACAAGCCACAAAGGACACTTCGGGTGGAAAGACTCGATGAAGAGGTCACTCCACGTTTCTTAGGTGGTGCGGAATATGAAGGTTCACTCACTCAGAAGCGCGAAGCACTCGCACAGTGGATGACCGATAAATCGAACCCCTATTTTAGCCGTGCAATCGTCAACCGCATCTGGAAACATTTTATGGGACGCGCTTTTGTTGAACCCATCGACGGATTCGGTGAAGAAAATCCACCGACTAACCCAGAATTGCTGGACTGGCTCGCAAACGATTTTGTCATCCACGATTACGATTTACAGCACTTGATGCGGACGATCCTTAACTCGGAAACTTATCAACGGACCTCTAAAACTAACGAGAGTAACAAAGACGACGAGATCTATTACTCACATGCGTACGTGAAGCCGCTAAGTGCTGAGCAGTTCTTCTACTCGCTCCTACAAGCGACCGGGTTTGAACGGCTTCAGCAGGTGAAGATGAAAGGGAATAATAGACAAGGTGGCGAGGATCGCATCGGTATGCTACGAGACCTTGAACGGAGAAAACGGGATCACCTCAACAGGTTCCTTTTCCTACTCGATAACGGCGAGATGGAAGAGATTGAGGCTTTCAACGGCACCGTACCGCAGGCACTCATGATGATTAATGGCGAGATGGTGAACGGCAGTGCAAATCATGATGAACGCGGGAGTTTTGTTAATTACGTCTTAGAAAAATGGCGCGAACCCGTTGATCGTATAGAGTATCTCTATCTCAACATCCTCTCACGGCTCCCGACTGCGCAAGAGAAAACCTATTTCCAACGCTATCTGGAGCGCAGCCTCTATCGCAACAAAGATTTGGCGTATGAGGATATCTATTGGGTCTTGTTAAACTCAGCCGAATTTTCGCTTAATCACTAAGGGGAATTATGATAGAGGATAGTTATGGAAAGACCAGAAGCAATTCATAGATTAACCGATATTATTAATCAAGATTTACGACCGCTTGCGGAGCAGTATAAAGTGCCTGTATTTTTTCAAGAGAACGGCAGCAAAAATAACATTTGGGTGAATCAGGTACTTGAAAGGCATTTGGGAGTATATCTCAATTCGTCCCGATCGCCCAGCTTTTGGTCTTGGGAACTAAAAGTTATTCCGTTGAAATATTTGAAGACCGGAAATTTAACAGTACCAAGAGCAATGTTTATAACAACAATTGACACTTATTACCTCAAGCGAACGGATTTTGAAAATAGTTACCTACACAGCATGTTGAAACAGATAATTGTTGCTGCAAGAATTTGGGAAAGTAAACAAGAGGAGAAATCGATCCTTCACAGTGTAACAACTTTCGATTTAGATGATCCTGAAGTCTATCGTCAAGTCAAAAAGGATTATGACCTCGTCAAGGAAACAATCCAGACACAAGGGTTTTCTGCTGTTAGTGGTAAAATGGGGATATACATTCAATCCAAAGCGATAGTGCCAGCGCATGAAATGGACTCAATAGCATTTTATGCGCGGACAGATTTGCTAAAAAAAATGATCTTACCATCGGCAGATGTGTATCCGTAAGTGTAGTATAGGAGACCGTTAGTTTGTGCTTTCGAGCTCGCGCTTTTAGCAACCATTGTAGCATAGGAAACTGTTGGTTTCCTGTGCCTCCGAATTGTCCAGACTTTAGTAAGGAAAATGAAGGTGTATGAAAACGGAAAAAAGGATAGCAGTTGATCCAACTACAGAACAAAGATATGAAATAGAACTACCAACTTCTGAAGCCGTCAAACAGGAAATTCTTAAACTTGATTATCCATCCAATGGAATCACCATAAAAGAGGCGACAGAAAAACTGGCGGAGAAATTTGGGTTATCTGATGAACAAAAAGCAGCACAGACAAAAAGGGGTGAGCGATACCTTGGCTTTTTTCATTATGAGGTAGTTGGCCCTGAATTTGAAAGACTTTTAAGCGAAGGAAAATTGAAACAACCAGAAGGACGCGGAAAACCTTATGTCCTCTCCGGCGATGTGCCTCCACCCCCCCTCCTGATGGAGATATTGAAGAGATTTATCAACAGATTAGAGAAAAAGTGGCTGAAGACTTACTTCAGCAAATTAAAGCAAATTCTCCTGCCTTTTTTGAAAACCTTGTTATTGACCTGCTTGTTGAAATGGGATATGGCGGCTCAAGAGAAGATGCCGAAGCCGTAGGACGTAGCGGTGATGGGGGAATTGACGGTATCATTAACGAAGATAGACTCGGACTTGATGTGATTTATGTTCAAGCAAAACGCTGGACAGGAAAGGTAGGTGAACCGCCAGTTCGAGATTTCGTAGGGGCGTTAGATGGTGCAGGGGTCCAAAAGGGGATTTTCATCACGACCTCCGATTTTCATCCAGCTGCTGAACGTTTTGCAGAGAGAAGCTCTAAGCGGATTATTCTTATTAATGGACATCAACTTGCACAACTTATGATTGAGCACGACGTTGGTGTTTCTACGGTGAAGACTTATGAGGTCAAGCGAGTCGATTCTGATTATTTTATTGAAGATATTGGATAATTTTGGGATTCGGAATAGGTGGAATGCGATAAGTATAAACGAACAGGTTATACATGCACAGGAGACCAACGGTTTCCTATGCTACTGAAGACACGCACAGCCTAACAGGCTATGCTACAAAAAACACAAGATTGTAATTACAGATGCAAAATTATTTTTTACCCCCACGAATCGAATTCGGCGACGGTACCATTCAGAATTTAGGTGAACACGTCAAAACTTTTGGCTGTAAAAGACCGCTCTTGGTCAGCGACGCAGGTGTGATCAATGCCGGTATCCTCGCCAAAGCAATAGACGCTTTAAACGCAAGCGGTTTGACGCATGCTACATATTCAGACATCGAACCGAACCCGACAGACCTCAGCATTAACGACGGTGTAGAAGCCTACAAATCGGAGGCTTGTGATGTCGTCATTGCCGTCGGTGGTGGAAGTGTGATGGATGCCGCGAAAGCGATCCGTCTCTTGACGACGCACGCGCCACCGTTGGAACCGTATTATGCGGATGTCGGTGGCATCGAACGGATTCGAGACGATATGCCGCCGCTTATCTGTGTGCCAACAACAGCAGGCACCGGTAGCGAGGTTTCGCAAGGTTCAATCATTACAGATACATCGCTCAATACAACGGACCGATGGCGGAAACGCGCAATCGTTACGCCGTTCAATATGTCAAACATCGCACTCTTGGATCCGGGAATAACGGTCGGTATGCCACCCGCACTCACCGCTGCCACCGGTATGGATGCGATTACGCACGGTATTGAGGCGTACGTCGCGACGAAGTACCACCCGATCGCCGAAGGCGTTGCATTGCAAGCACTCAGGATGCTGAGTACGAATATCCAAAAGGTCTATCACGACGGTGGCGATGTAACCGCACGCGGCGAGATGCTCTTAGGTTCGTGTATGGCGGCGTTTTCGTTCCAGAAAGGACTCGGTGCTGTCCACTCTCTGGCACACCAACTCTCCACGGATGCACCTATCCCGCATGGCATCGCGAACGCAATTCTCCTCCCACCGGTCATGGAATTTAACTTCTCCCACGCCACAGAGAAATACGCCGAGATCGCCCGCGCTTTGGGTATAGACACCAGCAATATGGATAAGGACGAAGCAGGACATGCCGCTATTGATAAAATTAGGGGGTTCAACACGGAATTAAATATACCGAAGGGCCTCGGAGATGCTGGCTTAGACCGAGCAAAAATCCCAAAACTTGGTGCAGATGCGATGCTCGATCACTGCCATAAGTTCAATCCGCGAGTCTGTACGGAAACCGATATGGTGGCGTTATTTGAGGCGGCCTTTTAGTGCAGCTTGCAAACTATAGTAAAACCAAAAAATAATACAACACTTTAGCAAACAACAAACTTACTCCTAATGCAGGCGGGGTTTGTAACCCCGCCGTTTATAGATGTCTCGTTAATTGTAGGTTTTACTATAAAACCTGCTATTCAAAAGCGGGAAGATCAATAGGTACAATCCACGCCTTTGTGAGTGCCGGTTTATACGCGTTATCGCGTAGATAGTCCGACGTTTGCCATAAACAGAGATGTTTACCGTCTGGCATCCAGACGACCGATGTCAGTTTCATCGCTGTGCGCGCAATAGGTACCTTCTTGCCGCTTTCAAGGTCATAAACCCAGACCTTCCAGCGGACACCTTCGCAGTCCTCTCGCTCCACATAAGCCAATCGCTTCCCTGTCGGCGACCATGATGGCGATGTATGGTTCAGGATTTCACTCTGTGTTACGGCTTGCGCCGACGCTGATATGTGCAACTGACTGTCAATTCGTTCCGCCGGACGGTTACTCCCCGACAGCACATACGCCAGCCGCGTCCCGTCTACTGACCACTTCAGTTGGTGAACCTTTTGATGTTGCGTCTGGATCTCTTTTAACCGTTCGCCATCTATATCTTGAATGCGAACACCGACATAGTTTGCGTTATTCACACCGAAAGCGACGCGTGTCCCGTCTGGTGCCCAAGACGGCGCGGATAGATAGGTATAAGAACGCCGCGAACGTTCAATTGGCACACGCGCAATCGAACGTAAATCGCTACCGTCGCTATTAATACGGTAGACAACATCCATATCTTTTTCTCGCCGTCTAAATACCAAACGGTTTGAAGTCGGCGACCAGGCAGGGCTCTCACCACGAACCAGCTGCTTAATGCGACCGAACTTCCAATCCACTGTATAGATATAGCGTTCCCCCGCCTCATCGACCTCAAACGCCAAAAGCCTGCTGTCAAGTGACCAGGAGAGATGCGGATTGTAAAACTGTCCGGTATAGAGTTTCCGTGCCTGCTGTCCCGCTGGGTCCATGATCCAGAGTTCATTTGCGCGCCAATATCGGCTGCCCAAGTCAGTCCTTTTCAGAAATGCGATAAGCTTTCCATCCGGACTCCAGCTCGGGTACTCGCCACCTTCAATCAATTGCAGTCTACGCGGTGCAACGGTTGGTAACCCGTGCTCGCGTCCAAAATTGGTATTGAACAGGATACCGTCCGTCTCTGCGAATTCACCGAAGGCGAACTTATCCATCCATCCGCGTGTACCGTTAGGCAGTTCGATTTCATACCACCCATCCAAAACTTGCACAATAGGCAAACGCGTCCGATCATTAAGGTTTAACAGGACAGACATTCCGTCCTTGGTCGTGTAAACGGGTGCCGCGTCATGCACAACAATACCCACTTGCCGAGGGTCTTCCGTCGGTGTCGCTTCTGTTGCATTGCTGAACGCATAAACGGTGCCATCGCCAGATGCAGCGTAAAGGATACCATCAGAGATTGCAGGTGCCGCCTCCACAAAACCGCCGAGTTGGTATACCCACGTCTGCGCCTTTGAGACTGCATCAAAAGCGTGGAGTTTGCCATCGCGCGCGCCGATATAGACGGTCTCGTTTGCTGTCACAGGATAACTCTCGCTCCCGTTTGTATACTCTCGCCATAGTTTTGCCTTGTGCTCTGGAAAGACGGGACGGAACACGCCGTTTGAGCACCCGTATTCAATGCCACGGATATGAACCGTTCGCTCGCGAACCGATTCGAGCGCACCAGTACGCGCGTTCAGGAGATAAATCCTTGAAGGGAACGCCCCGACATAAACCGTGTTATCCACAACAATCGGTGGGGCATCCATCCAATTTTTAGATTTGAACTCCCAGAGTTTCTCACCCGTTTTCGCAGCCAATGCGTAGACTTTGTTGTTCCGAGCACTAAAATAGACACGATTCCCAAACACAGCAGCGGAATAGCGGATAGCATCTCCCGCATCAAAGACCCATTTGATCCCCCACGTTTTCGCATCCAGCGCGTATAACTTCCCATCGGTCGAACCGATATAGAGAATACCGTGTGCAATGACAGGGGACGCGTAGAGTGGACCGCCGGTCTTAAATTTCCACAGCAGCTCCAACGGCGGCTTGAAGGTCTCATCAGGACTATTGCCAGAGAACCCTAAATCGTACATGAATGTCCGCCAGTCTTCAGGACGAGGCGGCATGATGGGTTCCATCACTTCAGAGGAGACAAGTTGCTGCTCAGTAGGTTGTTGTGTCTGCTGCTTTTGCTCTGAATCACACCCCCATACAATTAGGGATATTGCAAGCACAAACAGGTATTTCGCTTTCAGCAACGCTGTGATTTTATGCACGAATGAACGCCTTTCTTTAGAAAATTAGAGTACATATCAGTTTAGCACAGTAGGCAGTAAAACGCAACTAAAATGTGAGTCACAATCTGTTCTCTTTGACAAACTTTAGAAAAAGATGTTAAAATAGAGTCAAAAGCATAAGAAGCATTGAAGAAATGAGACATACCGCAAGAATAGAACTTGCAAACAACGATGAACTCGTTGCAGTGAAATTGGGCATTATGAACCCTGAAGACGTGAAGCGAATTACCGTCGAAGATGCGCTCGTTGATACCGGCGCGACACGGCTCGATTTACCACCATCGCTTATTGAGGAACTCGGATTAACGCCGTTCCGAAGTGAACAAGTTAGAACTGTCAACGGGCTCACAGAGCTGTGGATTTATTCACCCGTCCAATTTAGGCTCTTGGAACGTGAGAGCATCACCACTGTTCTGGGTGTACCTGAAGGCACGCCTGTCCTCATCGGTCATATACTCTTAGAAGACCTTGACCTCTGTTTGGACATAAAGAAGGGGCTTATCTACAATCCAGCACACGATGGCGAATGGATGACGGAACTCTATTAGTGAATAGCGACCAGTTTGACCCATTTTTTGAAGAAACTGCAACCGGATGCAACAAACAAACATGAGAAAAATTTGAATTTGTGGCAAATCTGTGTTAAAATTTATCATCTGTCTTTACAACACAACATCAATTTTTGATAGAAGCGGTGGAACATGAACAAATTATTAGGTGAAGTTGACCCGCAAATCGTTGAGATCGCTGCCAAAGACCTGAAGCGACAGCAGGATGCTCTGATGCTAATCCCGTCGGAGAACTACGCCAGTCGCGCTGTTATGGAAATTCAAGGCAGCATCCTCGCCAATAAATACGCGGAAGGTTACCCCGGTGAGCGCTACTATAACGGTTGTCAATTCATGGACGAGGTGGAATCCGTCGCAATTGAACGCGCAAAAGCACTCTTCGGCGTTGAACACGTCAACGTCCAACCCCACGCCGGTAGCCAAGCGAATATGGCAGTCTATCATGCGCTGCTTGAACCGGGAGATACCATCTTAGCGATGTCCCTAAGCCACGGTGGACACCTCACCCACGGCGATAAAGTCAACTTCTCAGGACGCTATTATAATATCGTTGCTTACGGCGTTGATTCTGAAACCGAACGGATCGATATGGCAGCGGTCGCGCGGCTCGCAACAGAACACCGTCCGAAACTCATCGTCGTCGGCGCAACAGCGTATCCTCGACACTTCGACTTTGCTGCATGGCGAGAAATTGCCGACTCCGTCGGCGCATATCTGCTTGCAGATATAGCGCATATCGCAGGACTCATCGCTGGTGGCGTACACCCCGATCCTGCTCCTTATTGCGATGTCATCACGACAACAACACACAAAACTTTACGCGGTCCCCGCGGCGCGATGATTATGTGTAAATCCGAATATGCTAACCAGATTGACCGTGCTGTGTTCCCAGGACTCCAAGGGGGTCCTTTCCTGCACACGATCGCCGCAAGAGCCGTCGCATTCAAAGAAGCGAGCGAACCCGATTTTAAGACATATCAAGCACAGGTCGTCAAAAATGCAAAAGCACTCGCTGCAAGACTCATCGAAAACGGGTTCCGCTTGGTAAGCGGTGGAACAGATAACCATCTGATGCTCATGGACCTCACCTCAAAATATGAGAAATTAAGTGGACGGCAAGCCGCCGATCATCTGGAAGATGCAGGGATTATCGTTAATAAAAATACGATCCCCTTCGACAAAAGAAAACCGAGAACAACAAGTGGTATCCGGCTCGGTACGCCGATGATTACAACGCGCGGTATGAAAGAAAATGAAATGGTACTTGTCGCTGATTTTATGACAGAGGCACTCGAAAATCGACAAAAATCCGCCATCAAACGCCAGCTCAAGGAGAAGGTCAAGAACCTCTGTTCACAATTTCCGATTTATGAATATTTAAAATAGTTATCGGTTGACTGACAACTATGGATTACGAAGCGGCACTCGCCTATATTGAAACATTTATTGACTATGAAAGAAGTCCAGATTTTTCGCGGCAGGCACGGCTCTACAATCTCGACCGAATCTCCCTGTTGCTGAACCGACTCGGTAATCCACAGGATAGATTGAAGATTATCCACATCGCCGGAAGTAAAGGAAAAGGGTCCACCGCTGCACTCATCGCGTCTGTACTGACACAAGCAGGCTACAAGACCGGTTTGTTTACATCACCACACCTCATTACGCCGCGGGAAAGATGCCGTATTGATGGTGAACCGATTTCAGAGATAGAGATTGCGCGCTACATTGCATACATTAAACCGGCAATCGAAGCCGTTTCTGCTTCCGAATTCGGTCATGTCTCGTTTTTTGAAATATATACCGCACTCGCCTTCACCTATTTTGTTCACAAAGCGACAGACTTTGCCGTTATCGAAGTCGGTCTGGGAGGTAGACTGGACGCGACGAACGTCGTCTCACCTGTTACGACTGTTATCACGCCGATCGGTTTGGAGCATACGGCGATATTAGGTGAAACTTATGCAGAGATAGCCGCAGAAAAAGCGGAGATCATTAAAGACGGATGTCCACTTGCACTCGCGCCACAGCATCCAGATGCGCGGGAAGTGATTAAAAAAGTCGCGAAGGAACGGAATGCATCCATCGTTGCGCTTAAATCCGACAGTGCAGATTGCCAACCAATCCGCTGTCTCGTCAAGGACGACGATAAAGTGCCTATCGCACAACAGTTTGATGTCGAAACGGATACCGAAAATTATTCGCAGTTGACGTTACCACTTCTCGGCTACCACCAATACGTGAACGCGACGACGGCTATCGCAGCAATTGAATGCCTGAAAGAGACTGGATACGCTATCCCAAAATCCAGTGTTTGCGCCGGATTCAAAAACGTGCAGTGGCACGGACGTATTCAAACGGTTAGGTCAGCTCCGCTTGTTGTATTGGATGGTGCGCACTCACCCGCCGCAATGCAAGTTTTGTGTTCAACGCTCCGTGAGTGTTTTCGCTACGATCAAGCAACTTTTATCGTTAGTTTGATGAAAGATAAAAATCTGATAGCAATTGGTGATGTTCTCTCTAAAACAGCGGATACCGTTATCACAACGCAAGTTTTCGATAATCCGCGTGTGATGCCCGCTGAAGCCATACAAGATGCTTGGTCCGGTATATGTCCAAACGTTACGGCATATCCAAAACCAGAAGACGCAATCACGAAAGCGTTAGCGTCCGCATCGCCGACAGACCTGATCTGCATCACAGGTTCACTCTACCTTGTCGGTCAGGCACTTAAAATATTTAAATCGAGTTCAAACCTACTTCATCGAACCGGAAAGAAAAGTAACAAAGAAAAGAGAGGTTTTAAATGTGTGACACCACTTGCAAAAGGCGGTGGCTAAATTGGAAAACTTTTTTGGTATCTGTACCTATCTTGAGTTTAGCCACCGAGGCTTTTGCGCAAACAGACCCTCGTCCAGCCGTACCTACGGTCTGGTGGATTGCCCCTATCGGCGCACTCATCGCTTTGGGATTCGCCTACCATTTCTATCGCGCTGTGATGAAACAGGACGAAGGCACTGAAACGATGCGCGACATAGCGCAATCTGTCCGAGAAGGCGCGATGGCATATATCAGGCAACAATACAAAGTCGTCGGTATTGTTTTTGTTGTGCTCTGTCTGATCTTCATTTTCATGGCGTTCGTCCTTGATGCCCAAAATAAGGTCGTCCCGTTCGCGTTTCTAACAGGCGGGTTCTTTTCAGGGCTTTGCGGTTTCCTCGGTATGAAGACTGCGACCAACGCCTCTGCACGCACAACGAGCGCTGCTATGCAAGGACTCAACGCCGGTTTAAAGGTCTCATTCCGGGCGGGTGCTGTCATGGGGTTGATAGTCGTCGGATTCGCGCTCCTCGACATTACCGGATGGTTCCTCATTCTCTACTACCTCTTTCCAAAAATATTACCTGGATTCTTGGAAGTCAACCCACTACCCCAGATCACTGTAATTATGCTGAGTTTCGGTATGGGTGCCTCAACCCAAGCACTCTTCGCGCGTGTCGGCGGCGGTATCTATACAAAAGCTGCGGATGTCGGTGCGGACCTCGTTGGGAAAGTTGAGGCAGGACTCCGCGAAGACGATCCGAGGAACCCGGCGGCTATCGCGGATAACGTCGGCGATAACGTCGGTGATGTCGCAGGTATGGGAGCAGACCTCTACGAATCTTACGCAGGCTCAATTCTCGCAACGGCGGCACTCGGGGTCGCTGCGGTCGCTGCCCAAGATCACAATAACCTCACACTCCAACTTAAATATCTTTCTGCCCCTATGATTATCGCTGGCATCGGTGTTATCCTCTCCATTTTGGGCATCTATCTGGTGCGAACCAAAGAGGGCGCGACGATGAAGCAGCTGATGGGTTCACTAAACTTCGGCATCAACGGCAGCGCTATAGGGATCGCAATCTTCTCGCTCCCAGTACTCCTCTACCTCGACCTTCCAAACAGATGGCAGATATGGGGTGCAATTGTCACAGGACTCGTCGCAGGATTGATTATCGGTAAAGTCACCGAAATCTTCACTTCCCACGATTATTCGCCAACGCGTGCCATCGCCAAGCAGGCGCAAACCGGACCCGCAACCGTAATTATTGAAGGTATCGCTGTCGGTATGGAATCGACGGCAATTCCGGTTGTCACAATCGTCTCCGCAGTCGCTATCAGTTACTACCTTCCCGGCGGCACGCAAGAACCGTTGATGGGGCTTTACGGTGTCGGTATCGCCGCTGTCGGTATGCTCGCGACGTTAGGTATAACGCTTGCGACAGATGCGTATGGACCCATCGCAGACAACGCCGGTGGAAACGCGGAAATGGCGAAACTCGATGAAAGTGTCCGAGAACGTACAGATCAGTTGGACGCACTCGGTAATACCACAGCTGCTACTGGTAAAGGGTTCGCTATCGGTTCAGCCGCGCTAACGGCACTCGCACTCTTAGCCGCCTACTTGGAAGAAATCCGATACGGTTTAATCCACTTGGCAGATAAAAAGACACTCGATATTGAAGGTGAAGGCACGGTTGAAACTGTGAAAGTCTCCGTCAGCCAATTCATGGATTACTACGATGTCACGCTGATGAACCCACAAGTCCTCATCGGGTTATTCATCGGTGCAGTGATGGCGTTCTATTTCTGCGCGTTGACGATGAAAGCCGTCGGACGTGCCGCCGGTGCTATGGTCGCAGAGGTGCGTCGCCAATTTCGGGAGAAACCTGGGATTATGAAGGGTGAAGAGAAACCTGATTACGCCCGGTGCGTCGAAATCTCGACCGTTGGTGCACAACGCGAGATGATCTTCCCGTCACTCATCGCGATCGTTGTACCTGTCGCTGTCGGTCTGATTTTCGATGTCGGGGGTGTGTTAGGGCTGCTCGCCGGTGGTTTAGCGACCGGTTTCGTACTCGCAATTATGATGGCAAATGCCGGCGGCGCATGGGATAACGCCAAGAAGTTCATCGAAGAAGGAAAACACAAAGAAGAATACGGGGAAAAGGGATCCGAACCGCACAAAGCGACAGTTGTCGGTGATACCGTCGGCGACCCGTTCAAAGATACCTCCGGCCCATCGCTTAACATCCTGATTAAGTTGATGTCTATGGTGTCAGTCGTGTTCGCCGGTCTGATCGCAAAATACGGCGGCATACTTAACAGTTGGCTCGGTATGTAGCAATTGGACATCAAACCCGGACCCGGTAGGTGCGGTTTCTAACCGCACCGGGTTTTAGGCACAGACCTCATATACCTAACGGACACAATATGAAACTAAAAATCGCTGTCATATACGCCTTGAGTTTGTCTATCTTTATCATCGGGTGCCAACAACTTAACAATCAGATGAAAACGGGCCCCGATGATACCGTATCCGTTTCTGTCAATGACGTTAACTCAGACGAAATATTCTATACAGGTGCAGTTTTTATCGGTGATGCAAAGGATAGATTCGGCACCGACGCATATACCTTAAATTCTGCCACTATCACAGAGGATACGCTAAACATCAGCGTGTCCTATAGTGGTGGGTGTGAAGAACATGCGTTTACACTCGTCGTTTCAGAAGGGTTTCTCGAATCGTTCCCAGTTCAACTGCCCGTTTCTATTGTACACGATGCGAACAACGACACCTGCGAAGCATATCCAACGGAAAACTATCGCTTCGATCTTACGCCGATCAAAACCATGTATCAAAACGCTTACCGACAGAAAGCAGGCACCATCGTTTTACAACTTAAAGATGCCCCAGACGGAAACCTTGTCTACGAATTTAAAGAGTAATCATAATTATTAATTCTCGGTGTTGTAGGAAAACCGATTTCCTATACCTCCGCCTTCTGCTTGTCTATCAATTTGTAGGAGAACACAAACAGATGTCCAATAAGTTGAAACCCCGCAGCTATGCGATTACAGACGGACCCGACCGCGCCGCCGCACGTACAATGCTCATGTTCGGCGACGGTGGGCTTTCACCTGAAGACCTTGACAAACCGATTATCGGGGTTGCCAATACATGGATCGAAATCGGTCCCTGTAACTTCCACTTAAGAAGACTTGCCGCTAAAGTCAAAGAGGGTATCCGTGAAGCAGGCGGAACGCCTCTGGAATTTAATACCGTCAGCATCTCGGACGGTATCACGATGGGCACCGAAGGTATGAAAACCTCGCTCATCAGTCGAGAGATCATCGCCGATTCTATTGAGTTGGTTTCCATCGGTAACATGTTTGATGCCGTCGTTGCACTCTGCGGATGCGATAAGACCGTTCCCGGTACCGTCATGGCGTTGGCACGTTTAGATATCCCATCGCTGACACTCTACGGCGGTTCGATTATGCCGGGCAAATTTCAGGGACGTGATGTCACGATTCAAGATGTATTTGAAGCCGTTGGACAGCACGCGGAAGGCACGATTACTGTCGAAGAACTTGATGATCTAATCAGTAAAGGATGTCCCGGGCCCGGTGCCTGTGGTGGTCAATTTACTGCAAATACCATGGCGACAGCCGTTGAGATGCTCGGTATCGCGCCTATGGGAAGTGGGAGCGTCCCTGCTGTCTTAGCAGAGAAGGACAAGGAAGCATACAGAACCGGACAACTCGTCATGGATATGCTCGCCGCCGACCGGCGACCAAGCCAAATTATTACCCGTAAATCGCTTGAGAATGCGATTACCTCTGTCGCTGCGACTGCCGGATCCACCAACGGTATTCTGCATCTTCTCGCCATCGCACACGAAGCAGGCGTACCGATAACGATTGAGGATTTTCACACAATTAGTCAGAGAACACCTGTCCTCGCCGACCTGAAACCGGGTGGACAGTTTGTCGCCAATGACCTCTATGAAGCAGGCGGTATTCCGTTCTTAGCAAAACGCATGGCAGAGGCAGGACTCCTCCATACCGATGAGATGACTGTCACAGGTAAAACCATCGGCGAGGAGGCAAACGCAGCTGTTGAGACGGACGAACAACAGGTTGTCAGACCGGTAGGCACGCCGCTCAAACCGACAGGTGGGTTCGCTATTTTAAGAGGGAATCTCGCACCGGAGGGATGTGTTATCAAGTTAGCCGGACAGGACAAAACCCTCCATCGCGGTCCCGCACGTATTTTTGAACGTGAAGAGGATACCTTCGCCGCGATTAAAGGCGGTGAGATCAAACCCGGTGATGTCGTCGTTATCCGCTATGAAGGCCCTACCGGCGGTCCCGGTATGCGTGAGATGTTAGGCGTAACGGCAGCAATCGTCGGTGCAGGGTTGAGCGAAGATGTTGCCCTCTTAACCGACGGTCGGTTCTCCGGCGCAACGCACGGGTTCATGATCTGTCACGTCGCACCTGAAGCAGCGAAAGGCGGTCCCATCGCCATCCTCCAAGAAGGCGACGAAATCGTGATTGACGCTAAGGAACGCCGACTCGATGTCCAACTCTCTGACGCTGAAATCCGAGCACGTTTTGAGCAGTGGACACCACCTGAACCGCGCTATACACGCGGTGTCATGGCGAAATATGCAAACTCGGTATCTTCTGCTTCTGAAGGTGCTGTAACAGGATAGCCTCATCTACTTTTTTCATTTGTAGGGCAGGTACTCATGCCTGCCCTTCCTTTTTGTCTTGATTTTTTTCATGAATTTTTCTGGTAAATATGATATGATTTTCACAATCGTTTATGATGCAGCGCGTTTGAGAAGATTTTTTATCAACTTCCACACTATTACACAAGACAGAATCTGAGTCATAGGTTGCTACGCTTATAGAAGCAACGCAAAAAAGGAAAATTTAGGGAAACCGATGAATCTAAAACAGACAACTATGAAACTTTCTCTCGGACTGATGAGCCTAATTTTATTAACAATCGCCGGATGTGGTCGGGTTGACCCCAGCATGATGGACGACAAACGAGCAGAACTTGACACTGTGGATCCAAATCTCGTCAGGGCGAATACGATGTTCGGATTTAAGTTACTCAACGAACTCCGAAAAACCGATGAGAAAAATAATACACTTATCTCGCCGTTCAGTGTCTCTGCTGCCTTAGCAATGGTACGCAACGGAGCGGGGGACGAAACTGAACAGGCGATGATAAATGCGTTGCAACTGCAAGCGTTAGATCCGCAGGCACTCAACGCCAACTATGTGTACTTGCAAAGGGCACTTCAGGCACCCGATTCAAAGGTGACGCTGTCAATTGCGAACTCGCTTTGGGGAGCCGCAGGCATAGAGTTTGATCCTGGCTTTCTGGATCGGAATCGTCCATTCTTGGATACGGAAATCTCAACACTCGATTTCACGGACCCGAATAATGTTTCAACGATTAACCAGAGCGTGAGTGACAACACCGATGGCAGGATTTCAAATATTATTGAGGCGATCGCGCCATCAACAGTGATATGTCTGATTAGCGGAATCTATTTTAGGGGTGATTGGCATGAAGAATTTGATGTATCCCGAACCGAAGACAAACCTTTCTATCTCGCGAACGGGGACAAAAGACAGGTGCCGATGATGCACAAGACGGATTGGTATCCGTACTATGCGAATGAACACTTTGAGGCTGTGAGTATCCCTTACATCAATGGTCAAATGGGTATGTACATTTTCCTACCGAATCAAACCACCGATCTCAATATGGTCTTAGGACACTTGAATACCGAGAATTGGGAGGGTTGGATGTCACAATTCTTCACACAGGAAGTGGCACTGGCTATGCCTAAATTCAAACTCGAATATGGAACAGAGCTTAAGAACGCGTTGAGCCAACTCGGTATGGGTATCGCCTTCGATGGTGCGAATGCAGATTTCAGCCGTATGCGGGTTGCACCAGTGCCCGTGTTTATTAGTTATTTAAACCATCACGCGATCGTTGAAGTCAATGAAGAGGGCACTGAAGCCGCCACGGGAACCTTTGTTTTTTTAGATGAACCCTTAGCAGAACCACTGGACGCAGCGGTATCTATACCACCTATCCCCTTTGTTGTAAACCGACCATTTTTCTTCGCGATTCGTGATCATCAGACGGAGACCGTGTTATTTATGGGTGTTGTTATGGACCCCACAATGTAGATAGGATATACCTCATGAGTGAACAGAGACCTGTCATCCTTAACCAAGCAGAACTTGACTGGGAAACATGGGACGATCCAGAACTCGCTGCGAAGAGTCCAGTGCGTTGGAAAATTCTCATATCCGGTGAACGCGGTCCCAGCAGTCAACTCTCTACTGGAATAGCAGAGATGACACCGGGGACCCTGCTTCCGCTCCATCACCACGTCCCTGCAGAGACATACTACGTCATTAGCGGTCAAGGGCATGTCACGGTGGATGATCGTGAGGCATCACTCGGTCCCGGCGCATCGGTTTTCATACCCTCTAATGCGAAGCACTCGCTCCGTTGTACCGGCACCGAAAACCTTGTTTTTCTATTCACTTTCGCTGCAGACCGGTTCGATGAGATCGTCTACCACTTCGACGTGTAACAGCACAGCAGACAGTTTCAAATAACTACACAGGTAATATTAGAATGCCAACCTCAAAAACAGCAGACACGAAACTTATTATCTCTAATACGGATGCCAGCTTAATAGACATCGGTGATGGTGTCGCACGACTTGAGTTGCATAGCAAGTTGAACATCATAGGGGATAGCATGCTGGAGATGTTTGATGCAGCGTTAGAGCAGGTCGAGACGAATCACATAGGCATGATTATTGCGACAGAGGCGAAACATTTTTCGGTGGGACTCAACCTCATTCTTCTGTTGGAACGCGCGAAGAGTCAAGACTGGGATGCGATTTCGGGGACACTCCGCAAACTGCAAACCGTCTGCACAAGACTTCGGACGACCCCAAAACCGATCGTCGCGGCAATAACGGGTATGGCACTCGGTGGCGGGTGTGAATTCGCGCTCGGTGCGGATGCCGTCCAGGCTTACACTGAAAGCAGCCTCGGTCTCGTTGAACTCCGTGTCGGATTAATTCCAGGGGGTGGCGGCACGAAGGAGATGGCACGCCGCTGCTTAGAGGACCAAACACTACCGGCACCGATTCAACATCTGTTTCCGTCCGTTAATAAGGCTTTCAATACGATCCGCGAGTCTACGGTCTCACAAAACGCCACAGATGCAGTGGAACTCGGCTACCTTCGTCGCACGGATGCCATCTCATCAGATCAAAACACACATATTGAGGATGCCAAGCAGCGCGTCCTCTCGATGCACAAAGCAGGATACAACCCACCAGAACCGCAACAGATATTCGTCCTCGGTGAAGAGGGGATCGCCCGACTTAACCTACAGACGCATCTGCTCCGACAGGCTGGCACTATTGATGCGTATACGCAATATCTCGCGAATCAATTGGCATCCGTTCTCTGCGGCGGCAGCCTTTCAACGCCGCAATTTGTCCCCGAACAGTATCTGCTCGATCTGGAGCACGAGGTGTTCCTCAGTCTTTGTGGAGAGCAGGAGACACACACAAGGATAGAAGCAACACTACAGCGAGGTAAAAAATAATGCACGCGACACCGAGTGTGGTCATCGTATCCGCAGTCCGCACAGCCGTCGGAAAAGCAGGCAGAGGCACCCTGAAAAATACGCGTCCGGACGAACTCGCCGCCGCTGTGCTTCGCGGTGCAGTTGAACGACTGCCACAACTTGATCTGGAGACGATTGACGATGTCATCATCGGGTGTGCTACACATGAAGGTTCACAGGGTTATAACGTTGCTCGCATCGCCAGTTTACGCGCAAGATTCCCGGTTTCCGTGCCTGCCCTGACGATTAACCGTTTCTGTGCTTCCGGTTTAGAGACAATCGCAATGGGGGCGGAACGCATTCTATCTGGACGCGCCGAGATCGTCGTCGCCGGTGGCGTAGAGAGTATGAGTCAGGTACCGTTTGGTGTCAACCTCTCGCCGAATCCTTCGCTCATAGAACACGCACCGGATACCTATCTCAGCATGGGATTGACCGCCGAAAATCTGGCACGAAAATACAGTATCTCTCGCAGCGATCAGGACGCTTACGCATATCAGAGTCATCAAAAAGCGATTGCAGCCATTGATTCCGGAAAATTCCGAGCAGAAATCCTACCGATAAAAATAGTGGAGACGCACCTCAACACCGAAGGCACCCGTGAAACTGTGAACTCCGTCTTTGAGACTGATGAAGGGCCCCGCCGAGATACCTCACCAGAGGCATTGGCATCCCTTAAACCTGTTTTTCTTATGGATGGTACAGTCACGGCTGGAAACGCCTCTCAGATGAGCGACGGTGCCGCCGCTGTCGTCCTGATGTCTGAGACACACGCGAAAGCAGAGGGTTACGATCCAATGGCGCATTTTGTCAGTTATGCTACAGTCGGTGTCCCACCGGAAGTCATGGGAATCGGACCCGTGCCTGCGATTCCGAAGGCACTCGCGTCAGCAGGGTTAACTTTGAACGATATGGATGTTATAGAACTCAACGAAGCCTTTGCCGTACAAGCACTCGCCGTAATTAGAGAGGCGCAACTGTCTCCTGAAAGGGTGAACGTTAACGGTGGTGCAGTCGCACTCGGACATCCGCTCGGTTGCACAGGCACAAAACTCACCGTGAGCCTGATTAATGAGATGCACAGGGAAAATCACGAATACGGTATGGTAACAATGTGTGTCGGCGGCGGCATGGGTGCTGCCGGCATTTTTCTAAATCCAAAGTAAAAAAAAGGAGGCGGTGTTCCTCTCCTTCCGCTACACCTACGAAGTTTTAATGCGCCCATAGCCCGTAATGAAATGGAGGGGTTTTTGCTTGGGCGTTTTTTCAGATAGACGGAGAGGAACGTCAACGGTCAAATCCACTTCAACGAACCGCAAGGAAAATAAAAAATATGCAAACGCATGTCTATCTCTCTATAGCAGGAGAAAACAGAATCGCCATTTACACATTTGATGTATCTAATGGCGACATCGAACTTCAGGAAAATATTAGCGTCACCGGTTCTCCCGGTCCCTTAGCTCTCTCACCGTGTGGCAACTATCTATATGCTGGGCTGCGGTCGAGTCGAGAAATTGCAAGTTTTCGTATCGATGCAGGGACGAAACGCCTCTCACACTTGCGGACAGCCCAACTCGATGCCGATACCTGTTATATCGCGCCAGATAAAACCGGCAATTTTCTGCTCTCCGCCTATTACGGTGCAGGTAAGGTTACTGTTCACACAATCGGAGACGATAAAACCGTCCAAGGCGACCCGATTCAGACGGTCGCAACCGATATACACGCGCATTGCGTTGAGACCGATGCCTCGAACCGATACGCCTTCGTACCGCACACGAACCCTCGAAACGCCATCTATCAATTTCATTTCGATGAAAAGACAGGCGCGCTCACACAGAATATTATAGGAAATCTTAATCCGGGTGCACCGATTGGACCTCGACATTTCTGTTTCCATCCGAGCGAACCGATCCTATATTTCTCAAACGAAAATGGATCGAGTGTTTCGGCGTACACGCTGCAAGAAGGCGGAGACCACCCCGGAATCTTAGTGGACCTACAAGAAGACCTCTCTACACTCCCCGCTGATTTTGAGGAAGATAACACCTGTGCACAAATCCATATCGATCCGCAGGGCGAATTCCTCTATGTTTCTAACCGCGGACACAACAGCATCGCAGGCTTCGCAATCGACGAAGAGACGGGTAAACTCAGTGCTATCGGGCATCAGTTGACCGAACCGACACCCCGCGTCTTCAATATCGACGGCGCAGGCAACTTCCTTTTTGTCGGCGGTCAAGGGTCTGGCAACCTCGCCACCTACCGTATCAACCGTCAGAGCGGCGAATTGTCGCCACTTGCTACATATCCAGTCGGTGAAAATCCGATGTGGGTACTTTTTGTTTAATCTGCCCTATCTATCAGTACCAAGAATTAAGTTTGGCACGTAGTGCTCGGATGATTCTTGATCAAGGATCTTCAATTAATTTGTAGCCCGTAACGAAGTGGAGGGGTTTTTGATTGGGTATTTCTTCAGATTTAAGAAAGGCACTTGAAAAATGAAATCCACGTCGTTTATCCGCAAGGAAAATTTAAAAAACGGGATTTTTATTACATTTGAAGGCGTAGAAGGCGCAGGCAAAACCACACAGGTACAACGGTTAGCGACAGCCCTCGGTCCAGACGTTGTCCTTACCCGTGAACCCGGCGGAACGCTTGTCGCTGAACGGATTCGCGATATCTTTTTATCATCTGACGGTATAACACCCCTGACGGAGCTGCTGCTGTTGGCTGCGGCACGCGCACAACACGTAGATGAACTGATACGTCCAGCACTCGCAGCAAATAAAATCGTTATCTGTGACAGGTTCACTGATGCTACGGTCGCGTACCAAGGGTATCGCGGCGGCATTGACCTCGAACTGATCCACCACTTAAACCGCGCCGCTACCGGGGGGTTGACCCCAGACATCACCTTTATTCTCGACCTGCCACCGGAGATCGGCTTACAGAGACAGCAGCACGGTGAAATACATCGCGACCGTTTGGATAGAGAGCCGCTCGAACGACACAGAAAAGTCCGTGAAGGCTATCTGTCCGCCGCAAAAGCCGACCCAGCCCGCGTCAAGTTAATAGACGCAGCACAATCCGCTGATACCGTTCATGCCGCGATCTTAACCGAGTATCACAAGTATCGAAACACCGCTTAAAAGAAAAATGCAAAATCCAATCATTGGGCATCAACAAATTGTCGAACAACTCCAACATACCGTGGCATCGGACCGGATCGCCGGTGCCTACCTCTTCGTTGGACCGATAGGTGTCGGTAAAGAGACGGTCGCGCGCTATTTCGCGCAACTCATCTTTTGTCAGCAAGAGACGGATTCAGCCGTGGCATGCGGGACATGTCTCGCCTGTCGGAAGATGGATTCCGGGAACCATCCGGATCTACAGTTCATACGACCTGAAGGGAGTCTGCTAAAGATAGGACAGATTCGAGAGTTACAGAAACAGATTATCTACGAACCGCTTGAAGCGAGTCGGAAAATTTACATCTTGACAGATGTGGAACGGATGAATGCAGAGGCGGAGAATTGTCTGCTGAAAACGCTTGAGGAGCCGCCTGCAGCCTCTGTTTTAATCCTCTTGACATCGAACATGCGCGCCTTGCTACCGACCACGCGTTCCCGATGTCAAATCCTCCAATTTCACCCGATGCCGACACAAGAATTAGCCAAAATCTTGGTCGAACAGTTTTCGGTAGCACCAGAACAGGCGACGGCACTTGCGATTGCAGCGGACGGTGCGATCGGGACAGCACTCGCGCACCTCGAAAAAGGCGAGGTACACACCGAAGAAGTACCAGAAATCCTCAAGGAGACAGATCCATTAGCCGCCTTCAGGCTTGCCGAACACTTCAAAAATAACCCTGAAACTTTAGGCGAGTTAACCACATGGTATCGCGACCTACTCTTTCTACACCAAGGCGCGCCTATCGAATTAATAACACATATCCACTCTATTGCGGAACTTCAATCCATTGTACCGCGCTATTCTCGGCTCCGTATACAACAAGCCATCCAGACGGTCTTTGACACCAAATCCCTCATCGATAACACCAACACGAACGCCACCTTGGCTTTAGAGGTCATGTGTTTGAAATTGCTCAAATGACAACGAACCCTCTACTGCTGATGGCAGGGCCATTTAGTTTTAAATATTCACTTTATTTCTGTGAATATACCTCTTCTGTAGGAGCGAGCTGTGCTCGCGATATTGTGTCCAAACGTTAACTTATGTCAACCAAAATCAAGATTGGAACCGAGAACTAAATGGCCCTGCTGCTGATGGAGACAGAGATTGACAAACGGCACTTCGCGTGGTATAATTTTTAGCATACGAATCAATTCTATCTAACTGGGGTCGAGAAAAAACACAATGCGCACATTTTATATCACTACGCCTATCTACTATGTCAACGACGAACCGCATGCAGGACACGGTTATAGTACCATTGTCGCAGACGCTTTGGCGCGTTATCACCGCCTCAAAGGCGATGAGGTGTTCTTCTTGACAGGGGTTGATGAACACGGTGCAAAGATACAGAAAGCAGCTGAAAAGGCAGGGCTTGCGCCGCAAGATTATTGCGATAAAATAGCACCTACATTTATCAAATTTTGGAAAGGGTTGAACATCTCACACGACATCTTCATGCGCACGACGAGTGCTATGCACAAGCGCGGCGCGGAGAAATTCCTCACCGCCCTCTACGAGAGTGGCGATGTCTACAAAGGTAATTATGAGGGGCACTACTGCCTCCCGTGTGAGCGGTTTTTTCCTGAAAAAGAATTGACGGACGAGAAAATCTGTCCGATTCATAAATTGCCTTTAGAGTGGCTTGAAGAAGAGAACTATTTCTTTCGGTTATCCAAGTACCAAGATCGTCTACTCGCGCATTTCTGCGAGCATCCGGACTTTGTCTACCCCGCAGCACCGCGCAATGAACTTTTGAGTGTTCTCAACTCCGGATTGGAAGATATCAGCATATCTCGCTCCTCTGTTTCATGGGGAATTTCTTTGCCGTTTGATCCTGAACATATCGTCTATGTCTGGATCGAAGCGTTAATGAATTATATGACGGCACTCGGTTATGAAACCGATAGTAAACAGTACCAAACTTTTTGGCCTGCTGATGTTCATATAATGGGGAAGGATATCACCCGTTTCCATGCGCTGATCTGGCCTGCAATGCTGATGGCTGTTGACTTGCCGCTTCCGAAGCGGATCGTTGCACACGGTTTTTTGACAAAAGACGGTGAGGCATTGAGCAAAACGCGGGGCATCTTCGTTGATATGGACACGGACATCGAAACCTACGGCTTGGATGCGTTTCGTTATTATCTCCTGCGCGAATTTAGTTTCGGAAATGATGGCGACTACCGTCCTGCGCGTTTACACGCACGCTACAACGCCGACCTCGCCAACGATCTGGGGAATCTGCTCAATCGCGTACTCGGTCTGGTCAACAAGAACTTTGAAGGAATCCCCAAACCGACAACACCGGGCGAATTCGACGACGAAATCAGAGAGATGGCGCAGACGACAGTAGACAAATTGGACGATCACATAAACGCGTTCGCTTTCGACGCTGCATTAGAAACGATTTGGGAATTCGTCCGACGTATCAATCGTTATATCCAACAGACCGAAGTCTGGACACTCGCGAAACCAGAAACCAAACCGAGAATGGGTACGATCCTTTACAACAGTTTAGAGGCACTCCGATTCATCTCTGTGCTGATTTCACCTTTTATTCCCGAAACTGCTGAGAAGATTCAGAAACAGATCGGTTTAGCGGACTTTGATACCGTCGCAGAATGGGGCAATTTACCTGTAGGTTTAACTGTCAGCAGAGGTGAACCGATTTTCCCGCGCATTGATACCAAAAAGGAGAAACAACCACAACCAAAAGCGGCAGCCAAACCGAAGCAGAAGCAGACACCGAAAACGACAGGTTTGGTCTCCTTCGCGGATTTCCAGAAACTTGATCTGCGCGTCGCGCGTATCCTCGCAGCTGAACCTGTTGAAGGTGCCGACCGACTCCTCAAATTGCAAGTAGACCTCGGCAGAGAAAAACGACAGGTCGTCGCCGGGATCGCTGAACATTACACACCAGACACGCTTGTTGGCAAACAGGTGATAGTCGTCTCGAATTTAGAACCCGCAACCATCCGTGGTATTGAATCCCAAGGCATGATTCTCGCAGGAAGTGGCGACTCCGTTGTCCTCGCCACCCTTGAAGAAGAGATGCCGCTCGGCACACAGGTAAGGTAGTAGCCACGTTCCACGCGCCGTGACAAAATGCAAGATATAGAAAACACCCTTAAAATCCGCATCCAAAACAGTGAGGCGCACACTTTTGTCGTCATTGTGCCGACCGATTCCGCACGTGTCAAACGCCAGCGCGAATTGGTCGGCTATCATCCAAATCGCGCCGTTCCCAATTTGCGCGTGCATACCGTTGTAGATTTCGTCCAGCGGTTATACAACCGAGTTCGTCCCGCGAGAACATACATTTCACAGGGAATCCAAAACCTCTGGTTGCACGAGATTGCGAACCCGCAATCAGATCATCCCGATACCCACCATTATGATACGTTTCGACCCAGCCCAAACATTTCTGTGCCGGACAGCACGCTTTCGCTCGTCATGGAAAAAATTAACCACCTTAAAGAACGTGGTGAGACAGCCGAAGACATTACAGCCGATAATCCAACGAAGACCGATCTCGCACGCATCTATAACGATTACGAAACGAAACTTGAAGACGGTTGGATAGATGAGCAGGGGAGACACCTATACCTTGCGAACAATTTCGAGCCAGCGTTTATGCAAAGCGCATTTCCGAGAGTTAACCTTGTCGTTGTTGAAGGGTTCACCGTCCTTTCTGAAGCCAACATCAAGATTTTAACACGCATTGCCGGAATACCTAATATAAAGATGTGGTTTCGGACGGACGCTGTTCCCGAAAACGAGGCACTCTATAAAAATATCAACGGTCTCGTCTCACAATTTACAGAAGCGAACGCCACCATCGATCCTGACTATGAACGGGATGCTGATCGCCACAAAAATTTTGCGGAAAACCTGTTCCGCACAGAAAATGGCAGCAGAAATTCGGTAGCCGATCCGAAGACATCGCCGCAAATTAAAATGATGAGACCCGCTGATAGGTCCGATGAAGTCGAACAGATTGCGTCTCTGATTCAAAAACGGGTCTCAGAAGGGCACTGCAAACTAAGCGAAATCTGTGTCGCCTACTACACTATCGGACAGTATCAGCAGCGCATTGCCGAAACCTTTCCCGCTTACGGCATTCCCTATTCACTCGCGGAGAACGCACCGATAACAAAATCAGAAATCGTTAAATCGATTTTTTCTCGCCTCTCGTCAGATCGCCCCCCTTTAGGCGATGCCTATTTCTCTGAGGTTGAGCCGGCATCAGATACAAGTCAGTTTCACCCGAATGCGTTTCAGGAGTATGTTAACAAGTTAATCACAAAGGGAGAGGTCGTTCAACGGATTCTCGACCCGATGCTCGGAAAAAATAACGGAATCGTCGAAGACGAAATTGAGGCATACCGTCAATTCCAGAGAATTGTTACCGAGCTCTGTAGCATCTTAAAATCGGAAAGTGATAGATTATATCCGCTGAGTGAATATATTGACAAACTTCTCCGCATTGCGAGACATACAAACTATCGGAACAAAGCATCAACAAAGGGCGAAACCGTCAAGATTGTCCCGCTCGGTGAACTCAGAAGCATGGAGTTCGATACGGTCTTTTTAGGTGATTTTGTAGAGAGCAGATTCCCAGGAAACTATCGTCCCGATCCACTACTCCCAGAAGTCCCGTATCGCGATGAAGAGGAACTCCTACGCGATAACCGTTTTCTGTTCTATCGGGTCCTCAAATCTTTCCGAGAGAGACTCTACCTTCTTATACCGAAGCGTGAAGGCGAAGCAGATCTGATTCCGTCTCCGTTTCTCAGACAATTAAAGGCGATTACCAACGTTGAGAAAATCGAGCCTGCGAATCCTACACACGGCAGTGTCCCCGGCTTCCTCAGTACGTACGGAAACCATGTATGGACAGCAGAGGCACCTTCCAATGGAAAATTTCCCGCGAACCTTATGAACATGCGTTCCTTAATAAAGCATGTTGTTAAAGTTGAGAAAAGCCGTGAAAAAACACACGAACATCTTGCCTATGAAGGCGTGTTAACAGCAGGACAACTTTCTGATGCAAGCCGAAATCAGTTGCAACGTCTCCACAATAAACCATACTCTGTCACAGAATTAGAATCTTACGCCAAGTGTCCGTTCCAGTACCTTGCCAATAAAGGTTTAAAACTCCGTGTTAAAGATGATGAAGCAGAAGATGAGTTGTCCAATTTGGAGAGAGGATCACTACTCCACGAAGTTATCTTTACATTTTGCTATAACCGTCGCGAACGAAAATATCCATCTTTAAAACAATGTACGAACGATGTTTTTGAAGAAGCCAAACGGCAATTGAACGATATTTTAGATAACGCCTCCGAGGATTACCGCCGCAAACGGAATGAACCTCCAATTGGCGAAAACAATCTATTTTGGGAAACTGATGTAGAGAAACTACGGGTCGCACTGTACAAATGGCTCGAAGCAGAACGTACGAATGATGTACAGGTGCAGCCATGCTATTTTGAAGTCGGTTTCGGACCAGAGGATAGGGCGAGACATACTGAACTTAAAAGAGACCCAGAACTCAGTCGCACGACATCGATTTTCATCGGAGATGTGCGTATGACTGGTAAGATAGACCGCATCGATATCGGGAACGGTGTGTTTAATATTGTTGACTATAAAACCGGCAGCTCCACGATTAGAATGCCGGAGATACTTAGTGGACAGAGTCTCCAACTCCCAGTTTATCTACAAATCGCGAAAGAGTTATTGGAAAGCAAAGGCGTAACCGGATTAAATCCTGCGGCGGGTCTCTATTATAAAATCAGGCTTAACCAATGCGAAGTTGAACTCGGTATTGGAGTGGAATCCAAAAACGGAAACGCTTACAAAAACTTCAACGGTAAAACTTGGAGAGCGTGTGGTAAAACTAATGGTCAATTAGTAGACGATGAGATTTTCGAGGACCGGCTTTCACGCGTCAGTGGCTACGTCGAACAGTACGTTGACAATATCTCTGAAGGCAATTTCCCGCTTATTACACGCGTTGAAACATTCGTAGACTCGGTAGAAGAAGGCGATGCCCCTATCACGCCCCGCAACAAGACAGCACCCTGTAGTTACTGCGACTATAAACGTATCTGTCGTGTCGGCGCAATCTCTGAAACCCCTTCATCAGACGACTAATTTTCTGCTGATGAGATTTCAAAACTCACCTTTGAGAAAAAACTTGCACACTTCTGACAAATCTGCTATACTTTTCCTGATTTTTTAATTACATTGCTTGCAATTCCATAGCACGCAATTTGCAAGCGCAGGGAAAAAATAAAATAGGAGGCTATTTTTAAATGGCACACACATTACCAGCACTCCCTTACGCACATGATGCTTTGGCACCTCACATCGGTGCCGATACGATGGAAATCCATCACGGCAAACACCATCAGGGTTATGTCAACAATCTTAACGCGGCTTTAGAAGGACTCGGTGCTCTCGCCGATATGGATGTTCACGAACTCCTCCAGAACCTCGACCAGGTTCCGGAAGACAAGCGTCAAGCCGTCATTAACAACGGTGGTGGACACGCCAACCATTCCCTCTTCTGGTCTATTATGTGCCCGAGTGGTAACGGCGGCGACCCGAGCGGCGAACTCGCAGCAGCGATAAAATCCGCCTTTGGATCCCTTGAGGCTGCAAATGAAGCATTCACGACTGCAGCTGCGACACGTTTCGGATCCGGTTGGGCATGGCTCGTCCTCGGCGACGACGGTTTGGAAATCTATTCCACGGCAAATCAGGACAGCCCGATTATGCAGGGACATACCCCACTTCTCGGCATTGATGTCTGGGAACACGCATACTATCTCAACTACCAGAACCGCCGTCCAGATTACATTGAAGCGTGGAAGAATGTCATCAACTGGAATCGCGTTAACGAGATCTACGTCGCGAACGCCTAACTTTCCATAACAAACTTTCGGTGTGGTAGGGGTAGGCACGAACAATATTTCAAACCTACCCTCTACTTCCGAAATCATCAAATGCTCTCTGTCAGATTTCCGCTTGACACTCTCCTGTCAAATCCCTATGCTTTAGCTTGCGGGATGTAGACAGCTAAGAACATTAGTAAAAAATATTTGACAATCTAATCAATACGTGGTATCATATATGTAACTTGCTGGATAGCAGCTCTTACCCTTCACAACTTGTGAAAGTACTATCCACCGTTGTAAGAGACGGAGTAGGCAAGTTGCAAGTGAGACCTTGCAAAACATCAAGAACACACCGACGCTACATGTGGAGTAGAATCCCAGTCAACTGCGTGTGTTCCAGCCATTCTAAAACGGGCAGGCTTGGCTGCCCTAAGTGGAGCGGCACTAAGACGGTGGACTCTCAGAGAAAACCGCAGTCGCGAGGAAGCACAAGCCCCTACCTTTAGGTAGTGGGTACCTTGACTGTGTTATACTTAAAGCGTATACACAATATTTTTTGAGCACCGCCGTGAAACCTACTAAGACGGCGTGCGTCATTAAAAATTAAATAGATACCCCCAAAAAGCGTTGAAGGGGAGGAGTAAGTCGAGTGGACTTGCAAGAGATGGAGATTCATGGGCTGAAAGGTCTCCTCAAGTTTCCACGACTGAAGGTCGCCCTGGAGCTGCGCATCTGAACGATAAGTAGGATGCGTCGGTGTGATGCCCGTTATCGCGTCCCAAAGAGTGCTCTTTCTCATAAGAGAAAGGGAATTGGAGTGGTACCACGGTAAGGTCAGTCAAATGTCCTTCTCGTCTCCAAAGATGGAACGAGAGGGGTTTTTTAATTTCAACAACTCCCCGTAGGATTCAAATCTACGATTTATGAGGAAATTGGCATGGAACTTTCAGGAGCACAAATCCTGGTTGATAGTCTCAAACGGGAGGGTGTCGAATATATCTTCGGTTTAAACGGTGGCGCAGCGATGCCGATTTTCGATGCCTTATATGGCGAGAGCGAAATCAAATTGATCCCGATGCGGCATGAACAGGGAACCTCCCACGCCGCTGATGGCTACGCACGCGCCACTGGGAAAGTCGGGGTCGCACTCGCAACCTCCGGTCCCGGCGCAACGAACCTTGTCACCGGTATTGCAACCGCTTACATGGACTCTATTCCGATGGTCGCAATCACCGGACAGGTCTTTACCCACTATATCGGCAGTGATGCCTTCCAAGAATGTGATGTTATCGGTGTAACACGTCCGATCTGTAAACATAGCTATCTCATTAAAGACTGTGAAGAGATCGCAGACGTTGTCGCTGAAGCGTTTCATATTGCCAGTACAGGGAAACCCGGTCCTGTAATCATCGACATCGCTAAAGACGCACAAATACACAAAGCACTGTTTCAGTATCCAGAAACAGTTAACATCCGTGGCTACAAACCGCAGGTTCACGGTGACCCGACACAAATTGCGAAAGCGGCGGCGTTGATTAAAGAAGCCAAACGCCCCATGCTTTATGCTGGTGGTGGTGTCGTTCTCGCCAACGCCAGTGAGGAACTAAGAGAGCTCACTTATAAGACACAGATACCCATTACCGTGACCTTGATGGGACTCGGTGCGTTCCCTGAAACGGATCCGTTAGCCATGGAGATGCCCGGCATGCACGGCTCCTGTTGCGCAAATTACGCCTTCACCGATGCGGACCTCGTTATCGCTATCGGTGCCAGATTTGACGATCGGGTTACGGGTGATCTCAGCAAATTCGCACCGAACGCTAAAAAAATCCATATTGATATTGACGCGTCCTGTATCGGAAAAAATGTACCGGTGGATGTCCCTATCGTCGGTGATGCGAAAAATGTACTCACGGAGTTAAACAAACAGGTCAGTACGACAGATATCGACCCGTGGCGGAATCAGATTCAAGAATGGAAACGGAAGTACCCGTTTGAATACGAGCAGAAAGCCGATAAAGTCATGCCGCAATACGTTATTGAACAGATCTACGAACATTACAGTGACGCTATCGTCATTGCGGATGTCGGGCAACACCAGATGTGGGCGGCGCAGTACTTCAAATTCACGGAACCTCGCCAGTGGCTTAATTCCGGCGGTCTCGGCACGATGGGCTTCAGTTTGCCTGCTGCAATCGGTGCGCAACTCGGATGTCCCGAAAAAACCGTGGTCAATATCAACGGTGACGGCTCCTATATCATGACGATCCAAGAGTTGGTGCCAGCGGTCACAATGAAACTGCCGATTAAGGTCTTTATCATCAACAATATGTACTTGGGGATGGTACGTCAGTGGCAGGAATTGTTCCACGGCAAACGGTATTCTGCTGTCGATTACCACGACAATCCGGACTTCGCGTTGCTCGCGCAGGCATTCGGTGCCACAGGTTTGCGTGTCGAACACACAGACGATGTCGCACCGGCACTGCAGAAGGCAAAAGGGATTACCGACGGTCCTGTCGTCATCGACTTCATCGTTGATGAAGAGGAAAACGTGTTCCCGATGGTACCCGCCGGTGCTGGACTCGGAGATGTTATTCGCGGGTTATCTTAACAGCAAGGTAAAATTAAAAAATGAATCCAGAAGAACGACACATTTTTTCCGTTTTGGTCGAAAACCGATTCGGTGTCCTGGCGCGCGTCGCAGGACTTTTCAGCGGACGCGGCTTTAATATCGACAGCCTCAACGTCGCCGAAACACACGAAAAAGGTATCTCACAGATTACCCTCGTTACCCATGGCGACGCACAGATAATTGAACAGATATACCAGCATCTGAACAGATTGATTGACGTAATTGAGGTTACAGACCTCACAGCCGCTGGGACGCATGTTGAGCGAGAACTTGTTCTTATCAAGATTGCTACCGATGATCCTCAAAAACGCACCGAGATCTTACAAGTCGCGGAAGTCTTCCGTGGGCGGGTTATAGATATGAAACCCGCCTCTCTTGTCCTTGAGATTACAGGTGATGAAGGTAAATTGAAAGCAGCAATCGATATTTTTAATACGTACGGTATCCTTAAGTTAGCGCGCACCGGCAAAATAGCGATGCTACGCGGATCAACAAAATAATTTTTTACGGGTACGCATGTTGCAAGCACGTAAGTCCAAGCAACGCGTAAGGAAACCAGATACACCGAAAAAAACCGTTTCTCCACACAGGATACCTGAACGAACCGCAAGGAAAATTTAGAATATGGCAACGATTTATTACGATAGTGATGCTAATTTTGATTTACTGAAAGAACGCACCGTCGCCGTCGTCGGCTACGGTGCACAGGGACGCGCACAGTCGCTTAACCTCAAGGACAGCGGCGCGAACGTTGTTGTCGGTTTATACGAAGGCAGCCGGTCAAAAGCACGCGCAGAAGCCGAAGGCTTGACTGTCAAGACCGTTGAAGAAGCCGCAGCGATGGCAGATATTATTCAGGTGCTTATCCCAGATGAACGCCACGCAGCCGTCTATCGCGACCAGATTGCGCCGAACATGACAGCGGGAAATATGCTCCTCGTCTCACACGGGTTCAGCGTCCATTTCGGGCAGATTGTACCCGCCAGCGATATTGATGTCGCGATGATCGCACCTAAAGGACCGGGTTCGCTTGTCCGCGAGGTGTTTGAAGGGGGTGGCGGCGTACCCTGCCTCATCGCTATCCATCAAGACACTACAGGACTCGCTCGCGATGTCGCACTCGCTTATGCAAGAGGTATCGGCGGCACACGTGCAGGTGTCATCGAGACGACTTTCCGTGAAGAAACTGAAACCGATCTCTTCGGTGAACAAGCCGTGTTGTGCGGTGGAACCGCTGCCCTTATCAAAGCTGCTTTCGATACACTCGTTGAAGCCGGGTACCAACCAGAAATGGCTTATTTTGAGTGCCTCCACGAATTGAAATTGATTGTTGACCTTATCTATACCGGCGGGTTAAGCAAGATGCGGAACGATGTCAGCAATACCGCTGAATACGGTGACCTCACACGCGGCCCACAGCTCATTGACGACAGCGTCCGAGATAAGATGCGCCAAATCTTGAAGGATGTTCAAGGTGGTGTCTTCGCACGTGAGTGGGTGCTCGAAAATGCAGCGAACCAACCAGTTCTCGGTGCACTCCGTCGGCAGGAAGAAGAACATCAGATTGAAGAGGTTGGGAAAAATTTGCGCAGTATGATGAGCTGGCTCGACGAGTAGACAGTCCTTTCCCAAACCCTTGTAGGTGCGGTTTCCAACCGCACCCGATCACAACAATGGATGTATCCGACAACACAAATACCCATCCAGACCCATTCTTCATTCGAGAGTGCCGTCCCGAAGAGGCGGAAGCACTTCTGGCATTTTGGAAAGTTGCTGGTACCTCTCCGAGCGTCACAGATACAATCACGGACATCCGAAACACGATAGAAAGCCCCGCATTCGTATTGATTGCTGAGGCAGATAGTCACATGGTTGGCTCCTTAATCGCCACTTTTGATGGATGGCGCGGGAACATGTATCGCATCGCCGTTCATCCTGACTACCGACGACACGGTATTGGACGGGCATTGGTCAAAGAAGGCGAAAAATGTTTAGTGGAACAGGGTGCTAAACGCATCACAGCACTCGTGGAAGAGAAGTACCCGTGGGCTATAGCGTTCTGGTCAAGTGTCGGGTATGAGATAGAACCTGGGATCATCCGATTTTTTCGCAATCCTTAGATGATAGGAAACGCAGGAGGAGATCAACCGTGAAATTTAAAGGGCACCTACTGGATGACACCGTCAAAAGCGTCTATGGATTGGCAGTCGCCGATATAAACGGCGATGGACACCTCGACATCATCGCTGGCTCTACAGGCGAACCCATTATAGCGTGGTATGAAGCACCTCATTGGAAAAGGCATCTCGTGACCGATCAGGGCAGCGGACACATCACGATTGCACCTTACGATCTCACCGGTACCGACACTCCTGATCTCATCGTCGGAAGTGGTTTTAATCGTGGTGTAAACGCTGCAGGCGGCTACCTTCATTGGCTTGAAGCACCGGCACAAGACGGACAGAACTGGAAGAGCCATCATATCGCCGATGTCCCGTTTATTCACCGCATCGCACTCGCCGATGTATCAGGAGAAACGTCAACCGCAGCCCCCTTCCTCATTGTCGCCTCCATCCGTGGTGAAGATGGTAAACCCGGAGAGTGGCACAGTCCCGGTTCCCTGTGGTGCTACAAACTCTCAGATACGCCACAAGACGCAACCTCTTGGCACTCCCACCTCCTTGACGATGCTCTCCATATCAACCACGGCTTGAGTATCAACGATGTTGACCAAGATGGACGTGATGACGTACTGATTAGCTGCACGGAAGGGTTAATCTGGTATGAGCCGCCTGCTGCTCCGATGACGGACGACTGGGGTAAATGGATCATCAGCGACCGAGAGTGTAGCGATACTTATGCTGCAGACATTGATGGCGACGGTATCAACGAGATTTTAGCGATTGAACCGTGGCACGGCAACAACCTCGTCTGGTATAAAGCCACCGGCGATCTACGGACCGACCCGTGGGAGCGTCATCTCATCGACGACACACTCAATCGCGGACATTCACTCGCTGCTGTTGATGTTGATGATAATGGTATCCTTGAGGTAATTTGCGGCTACAACGGTGAAGGCACAAGTTTGCATCTCTACCGTCCGGAGGATTTAGCACATAACCACTGGCGTAAAGAGACGATTGACAACGGCGGCTTAGGGGTCGGACAGATGCAGGTCATTGACATGAACGGAAATGGCAGATTAGACATCGTAGCAAGCGGCCTCAGCACGGGTAACGTCAAGTGGTATGAGAACCTATTCAGTTAAAATCCCTGTCCCAAAGGATTTCTGGGGTGGCCTCCCTGATTCTTCGCACATGTCAAGGTAATCTTCAACTGCCTCTTCAAAAGCGGTTCGCAATTCGGCAACGGAATCGCCGTGAAACCCGACAATATCCCTGATTCCGGCAATCTCTCCGATAAGGCAACCGTCCTCAGTGCTATATTCAATCCGGGCTGTATAGCCTTTGTATATCATTATTCAGTCCTACCGGCACAATTAACTACCCTCAATCGTTTCAACATTCGCGCGAGGGAGCGTCGTCTGCTCGCCGTTTTCGAACTCGACGCGCAAGACCCGAACATGCGCCTCTGTCTCCAAATTCTGGAGTTCCACCGGCAGTTCCGTGACGCGCCCCAATCTCCCAAAATACGGTTCCCGGATGATGCGCACCGAACTGCCAACCTCCAAAATCCCTTCCTTCTCACCGTCCACTGTATCGGAGGCTTTACCTTCGGCATCAGGCGCGAACGGAATCAGGATCTCCGGACGGACAACACCTGCACGAATCTGCGTCGCACCGTTGATAGAAGTTTGCATACCTTCCCGCGCTTTCAAGAGTGTGAACGTCTGTTCCGCCATCGCGATGCTCCCGAACCCCTCTGTGATTACCAACGTAATCCCGATCTCCTCAGACCCGGTAATCGCAACGCCCAGTTCATAACCGAGAAGTTCGCGTAGGTCCGCGTCATCAATCCCACCCGCGATGATGCCTTTAACGCCGTTTTGGATCGCTTTCTGAATGGCATCGGTCGTAACCAGCGAACCGCCAACCAAAATATTATCCCGATGCTCAGGCTTTATCTGTTCAGCAGTCAACGCATCGCTCGGCGATGCCGCAACAACGGTTAAATTCCCAATCGTCTCGCCACCGATCCCGAAGATACCTTGGATGTAAGTGCCGTAAGTCTCCACTGTGACACCTTCATTCGGGAGTACCTCCGTTACCGTGCCATCGGTATAGGCTTTAACTTCAACAGGAATAGGCGGTTCACGTAAGATCACCTGACCCGTGACATCCGATACCGATTCAATCGTGCCGTCAATGGGTGAAAGTGCCTGCGATTTGAAGAGTCCGAAAAGTCCTTTTGTTGTCGCAATGATCTCGTCTTCCGAGACGGCTTCACCGACAGATTTCAGCATGTGTTCCGCAACCTCTTCCGGTGGAACACTGAGCAGGTTAGCAACATTCAACAGTTGAACATTGCCCGGCAGATCCGCCTTCGCGACGACATCCTCTGCCTTGACTGTTGCCCCAGCTTCGACGAGTACTTCACCTTCAAGCGGGAGCCGACGTTCTTTCTGAATAGTCATTCCCTCGGTAACTTTAAGACCGGGGGTATATGCATGCGCCATTAATAATTAGCCTCAATTTTAAGATATAGTCTGTCTTTTGTGAATAGAATCTTTTGAATGCTTATATATTATACCATTTTCGTTATGTTTATGGTAGAATGAAATCAAAATTGAGACAAGGTGGAGCGACAATGGCAAGCCAAAGCGTCACTTACAAAACCGATAAAATCATGCCGACGTGGAAACAACTCGCTGAAATGGGGCGAGATCTCCAGTTTTATCCAAGCGTCACTGAACATCCGAAGGTGCTAACCCAGGAACAAATAACTGATTTCAATCGTGTCGGCTACATCAAAGGCATCCCAATTTTCGATGAATCTGAAATCGGCGAACATCGTCAGTACTTTGATACCCTATTGGCACACGTCATCGCGGCAGGCGGAAGTAGTTATTCCATTATTTCCGCACATATAAAATACGGGAAAGTCTACGACCTCCTCACGCATCCAAAGATTGTCGCCTGTGTAAAAGACTTGATCGGCAAGGACGTTATCGGTTGGGGTGCCCACTATTTCTGCAAGATGCCGCGCGATCCGAAGGTCGTCGGTTGGCATCAAGATGCGGGTTATTGGCCCCTCACACCCTCCAAAACTGTTACCGTCTGGCTCGCGATTGACGATGCCGCTATCGAAAACGGTGCGATGCGATTCATTGCCGGTTCACATCGCTTGGGGCATCTGACGCCTCGGCACAGCACACCGGATGATAACAGCGTCTTGGGGCAAATCGTCGAAGATGCTGAACAGTACGGTGAAACCGTTAATGTTGAACTTAAAGCGGGTGAGATCTCTATCCACACCGATCTGCTTTTACACGGGTCAAACGCCAATCCCTCACCGAAACGACGGTGCGGTCTCACTTTACGCTACTGCACCACTGATGTCCGAGCATCTTTTCGCTGGGATAGAGAAGGTGTCGTCGTGAGTGGAACAGATAGAAACGGTCACTGGGGCAACCCGGCACGTCCAACTATTGATTAGCCGCCTAAAAGGATCACGCTATCCAATATAGGAGCGATCTCCGAAGCGCAACGATTCTTCATTCTATATCAGTAGTCATGAACGCTAAGGACGCTGCCATAAACAGGAGTAGTGTCAGTGAGGCTAACAGTATCAGATCCGACATTGCCCCCTTGAAAGCGGTGCCTAAAGTCAGTTTGTCTGAAAACTTAGGTATACTATTAAGAGGCACCGGTTTTTGGGATAACCCTTCTTTTATATGATAAATATGGTAACTTTCGTTATCTCCTCTATCTTCTGATTTGATAAAGTCAACAAACTGTTGTCTGTAACGGCGCGCGCGTTGGACAAATCTTTTGTGTCTGGCGAATCCTGTACCAGATAGAGATTCTACGGCATATTTGTAGATAGCCGCTGGAGAGAGTCGCGTGATTTGTTGCGTAAAATCGACCTGTGCGAACTGCCTATTGAGATGTTCATCATTGATGCTGCTCTTGGCATCAGCATGTTCGTTTAGATAGTCAGCCCACATCCTTAACACCCCAATTTTAGAAGGTTGGTCGGAAGGTGAACCCGCTCGGTAAAGTTTATCTCCTTCCTTGTGCCGAGTGTCAATTTCGTCTTCTTTTGCTTTCTCTATCCGAGATATTTCACTTCTGGAGGGGACCTGCTTGAAGCCGCTTGCCAAAACTCCCATGGTGTTCGGGATAAGCACCACAAACACGATCCAAATTAACAACAGCATCAGCAAACTGCTTGACGAATTAGAAAATTGGCTTGAGATAAACAGTCCAAGCCATAAGAATATTGATATGTAGACAGCGGAAGTAAGAAAAATTATCCCCATCCGCGCCCATTCGCCTCCGCTGAGAGACACCATTTTTGACGCGTTGACGATCATTAAGTTCAGCAATACGCCTATAAACAACGGAATCAAGATCGTGAGAAACGCACCCATGAATTTTCCCAGAAGCACAGTCGCGCGGGACACGGAATTAGCCATGAGCAGGCTTAACGTTCCTGTTTCACGCTCCCCAGAGATGGCATCGTAAGTGAACAGAATCGCCATGAAACTCATAACCAACCCGATAATGAACGTCCAATCTAATTCCGTGAAATTGGGTAATGAATCATTTTTGCGGGATATGTCCTGTGGATACTGAAGCCACCAGTTCGCTGACCAACGGTAGTTGAAACTAAAATCAGGCGTTGTCATACCGATACCATAGCCGCCACTGGAAGCACCTTCAACTCGCTTTGGTAAGTTCGCATCTTTACCGGTAGCGATGAAGGTTAATGGACTCACGGATTTGTACAGATTCCCTGGACCTTTTACTCCAAGTTCGCCTAAATTACCACTCTTCTTTTTTAGCGACTCAACGGCTTTGTGCGTATCTTCGGAATATTCCGCGATCCTTCGCGGATATTGACTGCTCACAAATATCACGGCATTCATCACCATCAGCCCCATTACCAGAATCAGCGTGAGTGCAAATCGAAAACGCGTCAAATTATCAAGGATTTCCCGTTTTGCTATGTGCCAGATCATGTTGGCTCCTTTGCAAACCCTGAACTATCACTATACAACATCGTAGCGTAGAAATGAGATGAATGCGCCCATAAAGAACAGCACGTTTAGTACCGCGAGTATCATAATGTCTAATGTTGCGCGTTGTAGACTATTACCAATGCCTTCGCTCCGTTCCTTAAATCTTGGAATTTTGCTCAAGTCAAAAGGTTCCTCGAATTCAGTCGTAAACCATCTGCGTGAAGAAAATATCTTTTCGTCTCTTAGATAGTCAACCCATTCACGCCGATATTGTCGCGTCTGTTCCATAAATCGCCAGAAACTTCCGAGGTCTGTTTCTGCCAGAATTGCAGCAGCATTATAGTAAACCGCTGCCGGAGATATACGGGATATGTTTAGTGCCAATAGAGATTGTCGGTTTGGATTTTTGTCGAGATACGTCTTGCGTATTTGCCATATCCTGTCGGCATATTGCGTACGGAGGTCTTCCTTGAAGCCATAACATTCTTGGGCAAGAGGCAAGCCTTCTTCATTCCGAAAACCGCTTGCACTGACCATCTCTCCACTGTCGTAATCATTGACACCTGATCGGGAACCCATGCCACTGGGATTGGCGAGATCAAGAGAATGCTCAATCCCTCGTTTCTCAAAATAGTCTTTAACTTCGGCTTCATATTGCTTCCACAAGTCACCTGCCTGCCCTTTATACGATTCCTCTGACTGTATCGGACTTGCATGTTCCACCAGTAGAACTGTTAGATTCGGAACAATAAGCACGAAAAGCACCCAGACACACATTGAAAACATCAGCGTGATAGAAGGTCGGTCTGTTCGAGTGGAGAGAAAAAGTCCTATCAGGAAAAAGAGCGAGACGTAAAGCATAGATAGCAGAAAGATTAACAGTATCCGTCCCCAGTCTGAACCACTAAAGGAGACATAAGCGGAAAATTGTATCACTAACAAGCCTGCAATGAAACTCGCGATAAGCGGAAAAGAAATAGACACCATTCCGGCAATATATTTTCCCAAAAGTAGCGTCGGTCTCGAAACTACGCCTGAGAGTGCCAATCTCAAGGTTCCTGCTTCCTTTTCTCGCGATATCGCGTCGTAAGCGAAGAGTAGTGCCAACAGACTCATCACCACTTGACAGATTACGGTGAAGTCGATAGAGGAGAAGATGTTCAGGTACGGGTTATCAGAACCGTGGTGTTCGGCAACAGCGGGAACATATCCGTGCGCCACCGTTACTGTATTTCCCTTTCTTTTATCCACGCCTTCATTAAAAATACTCAACAGTTTCGGACTTCTATCACACTTCAGTCTATGAGTGAGTCCGAATTCAGAGTATCTCGTTACCTGACTTATCTTATCTTCATTTTCTCGGACAGCCGTTCGGTAACTTTGCAGTCTGTCCTCGTAACCTCTGGTCAAAACGAAGAGGTTTGTGACAATTAAGAAAAAATAGATGAGTAATCCCATCAAGAACCTGAAACTCAGAATATTTGCTGTAATTTCTCTTCTAATAATCGCCCAAAGCATTATGCTGTCCCCTGTTCCGGCGGTATAGATAGGTTTCGCTTCTACGTCTGAGATATCTAAATAAGATCGGTTAGATTCAAAAATTTTCGGTGACGCGCCACGTTTCAATAATCGTTTCGTCAAGATAGGAACTACACGATTTATATGTGTACGTAGAACCAATTTGCAAAGGCAGATATTCTTCTGTCTTGCCCGGGGTTCTATATTCCATTAATTCTATCTCTGTTGTGATGCCGTTGGCATGCTCATAACGCGTTTTCACAAGCCCAACCCCTTTAGCAAACCACAAATAGCGTACCCCGTTAACAAACGGACTCATCTGTCTGTCATCTGGTTCATAGCGTTTGTCGTTAGTAATAATAAGTGGACTGTTCGGTGAATGAGAATCGATGTCCATAAGAACACTTTTATGTTTCAGACATATAGGGAAAACACCGGCGGAAACTTCTACTTGTTCGTGCCCATCCAAGATTGTTTTGACCTGCGAATTCCAAAATCCTTCCTGAGTCCAAGTGTCGCCTACAACTATCGGCAATCTGAGGACAGAAGGCGTAACAGCCATTCCGAGCAAGGCTGTTAGCACACACTCAAATCGACTGTCTCCTTCCCAACCGCAATTAAGACTTTTAACTCGCAAAAGTGCATCGTTTCTTATTAAGGAGACACTTCCATCTCCTGATTGATTGCCACTTTCGGTAGCGGCATTAAAGCTGACCTTAATATTCCGTTCCATTTTAGCTACCTCACTTAGTGTCGCGAAAGTTTGAAAATCGCCAGGGGTGGATTCTCCTAAGGATTCGTTCTTCTTTAATCGCTGCCGCGCACGATTGAGCCGACTTTTGATAGTGTTCGTGGTTACACCTAAAAACGCGGCAATCTCAGCGCACGACAACCCATCAAAATAGTGAAGCGTTACAACAGTGCGTTCGCTTTCCTGCAATTTCAAAAGCCACTTTTTCACCATTTCACGCAGTTCTTGTGCTGCCGCTTTCGCTTGCTCTCCCGAGATATATCTGGAGTATGCGTCGCTCTGTTTCGTGGCGATGTTTATATTATCGGCAAGTTCGGAATTCAGGCGGTTTCCGCGAAACCACGCAAGACAATGACGTGTAGCAATGGCGTTAAGCCACGCAGAAAATCGCTGTGGATCATTCAGCGTTCCAAGTTTTTGATACGCTTTCAGAAAGGTTTCTTGAACGATGTCTTCAGCAATATGGAAATCCTTAATGGTTCGCCACACGATAGCATGAACCTGTTTTTGGTACTTCTCCACCAATACTGCAAAGGCTGTTTCATCACCAGAGAGAGTGCGCTCAATTAAGGCAATATCATCGTTTCTCATCGATTTCTCCTATTGATTTGGATGAAATTGAGTTTGCCTGCCAGCATTCATCATATTTTGACTTAGTGACGCGAATCAAAGCGGAAAGGTTGCATAATTCTGCAAGTTGACAAAAGCGAAACCCAACAATCCAAACGCTGCAAGTGTCAGAATCTGTTGGGTTTTTACGCGTTTTTCGGTAATCTTAGACCTCTGGGTTTACCCGAAGGTTATTTTGTTCGCTTGCGGTTATTCTTCCTCGTCCGGATCCTCCTCAGATTCGTAGAAGTTGTCGAAAATATCACTATCATCCGGCGCGTATCTCTGACCATAAGCGGACTTGATGCTACTCCATAGCCGATTTACGATACGTTCATCCTTCAATTGGTTGTAGTTAATTTCTATGATCGCTCTCTCTAAACAGTCATTAATAACAACCAAAAGAATTTCTGGAATTTCAGCATCATCCTCAATGATACTGTCAATAGTCTCCCATACTGCGCGCCTGAATAGGGTTGGCAGGCGATTGATACGATGCAGTGCGATTTGTGTTACAAGCACGACAAAACACGACAAACGAGGGATGGCAATCTCTTTCCCTACGTCGTGCGCGCCTAATTCTTCGGGTGTCCCAATTGTCTCAACATGGGAAACAACACCTTGATGGATAAATCCGACGTGAATATCAAAACGCTCGAAGAACTCCTCGGGCAGCAACATTGCAGTCTTCTCCGGTATAATCCGCAAATATTCCGCTTTCAGTACTCGCTTGTCAATGGCTGTCTGTTTTTTCTTTCGCATTAGTTTTTAAGTTTCCTTGCAATCTTTTCCTATAGAATTAAGTTTAAGCCGTATCCAAAAATCCCAACTCACGCAGCCTATCAATCCAACGTTGCCGTTTTTCACTACCCATCTGATTTTCGACCCAGTGTGGATCGTAGAGCGGGGTCCCCGGTCGATTGAAATGTTCAGGAGTTTTGGCATTGCTGAGTGCCCGATTCCGTGTCGCCGCGTCCTCTTCAGGTGTCTTCGGGTTGTTGTAATACACTACCGTACACATACGTCTGTCGTCACTTCCACCCCAACTGGCATGCCAACAACGCATATCGAAAGCAACAACATCACCTGGTTCTGACTTGCACACATAACCCGGTACGTCACAAATCTCCAATCCGAGTGCATTCAAATTCTCGCGAAGATCATCGTGGAACGGCGATTTGTGCGAACCCGGTATCAGTCGCAACGCACCACTTTCAGCATCAACAGGTTCAAGATAATACGCGAATTTCACACCGTAGCAATCCTGCGTTGGATCGGCACTATGGTCAGGATGCCAGCCTGTGTGCCCGACGTACCGGTTCGCATCCGAGACCACGAAAAACACATCGTCCCCGTACAGTTGCTCTGCCACTTCAGAGAACCGTGGGTCCTCCGGTAAATTCGCGAAAAACGGTGTCTCAGGTCCCATCATCGGCAGCCAATGTCGACACGTGCCATCAAACGGTGCGTGACGATACGCCGCCGTCATCGCCGCTTCAAATTCCTTATGTATCGTCTTCAGTTCGTCGGGACTGAAAAGTTGCCGAAAAACAAGGAATCCCCAAGTGCGAAAATGCTTAATCTGCTGTTCCGTAAGCATAATTCCCTCCGAGCCTTAGTGTGTCCTATGTCGAAACCACTACTTTTTGTGTTGTGTTAATTTCTGCTGTAACTTCGGACTCCCTATCACATCGCGATTAACAACATACGTTGGGATGTGACCGGAAGCGACACTAATGATGCTCTCACACGCGCTCCGACCGTTGCCTTCAAAACATTCGTCTGTCCAGCAGATACTGTGGGGTGTAACAATAACGTTATCCAAACTTAAGAGCGGATCGTCCTCACGAATCGGTTCCTTTTGAAACACATCAAGTCCTGCGCCCTGAATCCGCTGATTCTGGAGTGCCTCCGTGAGTGCCTTCTGGTCAACAATCGGGCCCCGTGCGGTGTTAATCAAGTAAGCCGTCGGCTTCATCAGTCCGATACACCTCGCGTCAATGAGTCCTCGCGTCTGTTCAGTCAACGGACAGCAGACACAGACGAAATCAGACGTTTTCATCAACGTATCCAAATCGACGAGTTCTGCATCGACTTCGGCAGCCTCAGCAGGTGTGAGATACGGATCAAAGGTGATGTGTCGCATCCCGAACGGTTTCGCCAGCTTAAACGCCTCTTTCCCGATATTCCCCATACCGACAAGACCGAGCGTTCTACCGACCAACCCGATACCCATGTAGTTATACGCATCGCGCCAACCACCGGCACGAATAAGTCGATCCTTTATCAACAACTGATGGCTCAACGCTAAGACAAACGTCATAATAGATGTCGCGACCGGACGGCGAACCCCGTCTGGTGCAATTGTCAGTAACACGCCGTTTTCAGTACAGGCGGGCACATCCACTTTATCATATCCGACACCGAACCTCGCGATAATCGCCAAACGTTCTGTACCGACGAATGTTTCCGCTGTAATCGCTGTGCCTAACACCAAAAGTGCATCGTAATCTTGTACCTGTGCTGCTGTTAATGCTGGCGTGTTCTCTGCGATATATTCCCACTGCAAACCCGCCTGATCAAAGAGCGAACTCACAATATTGTCTAAATCAGAAGTGCCATCAGGTTTCAGAAAGTCGCGCGTGACACCGACGCGAAATACGGATTCGTTCATATTATTATTTCTCAAGCCAAATGTGGCGGAAGTATCTCCATTTCAACGGATGGAGTTTGAGATCCTTAACCTTTTTGTTAATAACCAAAATCTGTTTTGCGTGTGCCAAGGGGACCCAGGGGACATCTTTATGAAAAATCTGCTGCGCTTCTTGGTATAGCGCGACCCGCTTCTCACGGTCCGTCGTCGCTCTCGCCTGTTCTAAGACGTTTTGCATAGCATCACTTCGGTAAAAAGCGATGTTGCCAGCCGGTTTCTCTGCTGACGATTTGCTCAAGAGGAAATAGAGGAAGTTATCTGGGTCACCGAGGTCGGCACTCCAGCCTAACATAGCGATGTCGTGTTCCCCGTTTTTCGTTTTCTCAAGATAAGTTCCCCAGTCATACGTCACAATCTTTGTCTCTACGCCGACATTGCGGAGTTCGGATTGCAGTACTTCTGCGAGGGCGCGTCCATCAGGGATATAAGGACGCGGAACAGGTAATGCCCAGAGCGTGGTCTGAAAACCGTCCGGGTAGCCTGCTTCAGCAAGGAGTTGTTTCGCGAGTTCCGGATCGTAGGCGTAATCCTCAATGGAATCGTTATACCCCCAGAGCGTCGGCGGGATCGGGTTCTTCGCAGGAATCCCGAGACCTTGATAGAGATGTTCAATAATAGCGGATTTATTAATGGCGTGATTAATAGCGAGCCGGACCTTGAGATTATCAAGCGGCGGTTTATCCATGTTCATCGCCAAATAACCGATGCTCATACCGGGCTGTGATAGCAGTTCAAGCGTCGCATCGTCTTGAATCTGTTGTAGATCGTCCGGGTTCGGGAACTCCATGGCGTGAAGGCTGCCTTGCTGAAGTTCAATAAGCCGTACGGAGTTGTCTGGAATAGAACGGAAGATGACCCTATCCAAGATCGGACGACCGCCCCAATAGGTGTCGTTTGCCGCCAGCACGATTTTATCGCCTCTGTCCCACTGTACAAACTTAAAAGGACCGGTGCCGACGGGATGATTGGAAAATTCGTCTCCCCATTTTTTCACGGCTGTCGGACTGACAACAGAAAACGGGGTTATGGCAATCGTATAGATAAACGGCGCGTAAGCCGTTTTAAGTTGGATTTGGACAGTAAATTCATCAACAGCAGTGATTGTATCCACGATCTCTGCCAAGCCGGTGGCGATCCAATAAATATAGCTGCCGCCAACGTTATGGAACGGATGCGTCTTATCGTGCTGTCGGTTCAATGAAAAAGCAACTGCTTCAGCGTTGAACGGTGTTCCATCATGGAACGTTACGCCTTTCCGGAGATGGAACGTCCACGTCAAACCGTCTTCCGAACTCTCCCAACTTTCGGCGAGACTGGGTTCCAGTTCAGTACTCCCATCTTTATATTCAACGAGTGTGTCGTAGATGTTATCACAGACTTTAAAGGATTCGCCATCTTCCTCAAGTGCCGGGTCTAATCCGACGGAGTCGCCGCCGCGACCGAATATTAAGGTGCCACCACGATTGAGATGCGAATCGGCAAATACAGGCGAAAACATTGTACAGGATAGCATCAGAACGACAAGTAAAAAAACCTTTATGTAAAATTTTGTGTTCATAAATTTCTCCGATGTGTTTTGAAAATATATATTCTATGATATAGGCTTTTCTGGAAAATGTCAAGTGATCTTCAGCCGCAATCCAGGGCCATTTAGTTTTCCATTGTAGCATAGGAAACCGTTAGCCTGTGCAATGTTCTATGTCCACGTAGGGGTTGGGTTCCCCAATCCGTCATCCTATCTGAAAACGCCAAAAAACTTAAAACTAAATCGTCCTGAGCTGCAATCCAGGGCCATTTATGGTGAATTATCAAAATACATTTACGGAATTATACGGATACTGCTGGAAACAATTGACCGGGAAGGTGTTACATATAACGCAAGTTGCCACTTCGTAGCATAATCTTTTAGATTGTGCCTGAAAAGGTTCTCCGCAAACTAAAAGTTCGCGCTACAAAATGCTTGAATAATGGACGTTTTTCAGTGAAAAATGAGGTCTGCAGGTCTAAAATCTTGTAAGTAGCAACTTGGGTTACATATAGTAACGGAATGAAGGATGCGGTTTACAGATTTCCCTATATGTTCAACGCAACAAGACAAGAACGCAACATATTTTCAACTTCTTGCCGCGTATCCTCACGCAATGGACCTGAGAGTGCTGCACGATAAAGATTAATGGCTCGACTCGGATCCCCTGCCTTTTCATAGCACGATGCTGCACTGATACGATGCATCGCGCCTTCCAATTCGCGTCCCAAAGCATCAAGCATCGGTGCGATATACTCCTCATAGTTGGCAGCTGAGAGCCAAAGCGGTTGTGCCGTTTCTGTCATACCAACTTCCCACAATGTCTGCGCTTTGGAGAGGATCCCTGATTTTTGGCTCATTGTTGCTTTGAGTCTTTTTGTGTAGGGTTTCGCTTCTGAATTAGGCATATATTTCCTCCAACCAACGGTGATAAATGGCGCATTTGAATATAGGCATGACGACTTGTTGGATAACCTACGAAAATCGTTTTGTATTGTAGTGTCTTCGCATAAAAGGTTGAAAATCTGCCCATATTCTATCACAATTTCCTGTCTCAATCAAAGGAAAATTGTCTATTTCTTTATTCTGGGACAGATGGCATGTTTTAGGGATGTCTGAATGCAGGTCGCATCAGGGCGAATACACCGCAAATCGCGGATGACACGGATTTCGCGAATTTTAAGTTATCGGTTTGATGCAGCCGTAGGTTGGGTTGAACGGAATATTACTGAAAACTCTACAGAGAAGGTGACTTTCAACTTCACCGAAGCCCTAAAAATACCAAAAACCGAGTGAAACCCAACGTCTCCTCACATTGATGTGATTTTGGATTGTTGAGTTTCTCTATATCTACAAGAATGATTACTGAAAATCGGAATGTTCCATATAAAGTGGCGAATTTGCTTTTTCCCGCTCAACCCAATTTACGCCCTGAACTAAAAAATACTCTTAATAACCCAGTTTACACCAGATATGAGTTCAACAACTTCATCATCAGTTGGTTCCCGACTTTTTTTGTGGGAACATAAATTCCGAATATCAGCAAGCAGTTGAATCTTTCGCCATGTAGGATTATCGTAAACCCCTACGTTTTTCAAGGGATCATTTAAATCTGCAATAGTTGGGGTTTTCTTCCGGATGGTAATGTTGTGGTTTTGGGTAACGCGTTGGAGATGTCCCTCAAGAATAACACCTGCTAAGGCTCCTGCTGCTCTCAAACTAACTTTTCGGAGTTGATCAGCGACCTTAAGCTCTGAATCCTGAATATCGGAGAGTAAGTGCCCTGTAACATCCTGTAGGATACTCTCTATACGCAATTCCAGAGATTTGAGAATCTGTAACTGATTTATGACTCTCATTTCTGCAACGCTGTTCGTATCAAAGTGCTGTTGACCTCCGGGGGCAATGCGCTTGACATAGTCCTGAATCACATAATTATCAGCATCCAACGTTTTTCGCTTAGGGTCAATTCGGTAGTAGGAAGTAAACTCTTCCAACCTTTCCTGGCCGAGCAACTCTACTATTTTACTGGCACGAGAATACCACATCTGATAGACTATGCCGAACTCAAGACGCTCCTTTTTATCGCTGATAAGTTCTAATAGATTCTCGGACTCATTCAAAAGTGACTTTAGTTCATTTTTAATTTTTTCGGATGTGCTCATAAGTTCCTAAATCTCCTTAATTCCGTAATTAAAAGTGGATGAAATATAAAATGGACAAGACAGGATATTTATCCCACTTGAAATTTTAACTTTATTTGAAGTATTTGTTTACGGAGGTCCGATGTTTAGCGTTACACAAAAAGCGGATAATTGCTCGGCTTGTGCTCAAGATAACGGACCCCGCACAGATAGTTGTTTGTATTCATGGCAATTATACGATATTTTACTCACAATGTTAAATTTTTTAAACGGAGTGGAGCGTTTAGCTTTGAATGGGGATCGAAGGCGTTCCCCTTGAAAACCCAAAATAAGTAAAGAGCACGATAGCTCCAAACATATTCCTTCGTTGAATCAGATCACCGTATTTTAGGAACGGGCGATGAATCGCCCTACTACGAACCCGTTTATCATCTGCGAGAAGCCGTGATTCAGACAACCTACCACAAAACGGCATCAATCTCTACTATAACTGTGAGCGTCTCCGCAATAGCCACTAAAATTGCACGATATTGACGCACATCTTCATGACACAATTCCTCACCCTTGCGATCCTTTAACCACTTCTCACAGACTTGATACGCGCCGATCTCGTACTCCCATACGTTCCCTGGGACATCGGTGAAGTGCTGCGTGGGGTTGATCCAGATTTTACCGTCCTCATATCGGACTTTTGCGATAACGCCGTCTCCTTCACCCTCGAACCGATGACGCGTCGGGATTTGCACGTCTTTTAGGAGATGCCAATCCATCAGACGCTGCCCGAATGCCGCGAGTGTACGGAACTGCTCTATATCCTCCGGGAACGGGATACGCGGGAAATCGTATTTTAGGAACTCATAATAGCGTTGGCGATAGGTCGGACTGTAAAGCATGGCATATATATAGGCGAGAATCTCCTCCGGTGAAACGCCTTCCGGTAGGTTAAACGGTGCAGTCTGCGGCAATTGCAACGTCTCTGAGAGCGCGGTGAGGAAAGTAGGTTTGAAATTGAGTGAAGGTTCTGTCGAAATCCCCAATTCCTCTGGATTTGGATATAAATAGAGAGGAAATACGTGTCCCGATTCGCTTCCTTTGTTTGAGATATAACGATTTTCGGTAATTTTGTCAGTTATCAAGGCATGTTGCCATGTAGGAGCCGCGACGACACGACAGACGCAAAAGGCAAGGTTCTCCTTGCAAAGATTAGGCATTATTGCTGGACGGGGCATACAATGGAATCCGCGGGATTTTCCTGTGTAATAGGTCCAGTGTGTGTCAAACGGGCGGTAGTTTATAGGTTTAACGTGCTGATCTGCATCCGGATGGTTACGGAGGTCAGTTTGGGCAAGATGGACTTTCCAATCACGGGTATCTTTGCGTAGATTATATTTTTTTCGCGCCTCGTCTTCAGGAAGTGATACAAAATCGGATACTGTTTCGCGCACCTTTTCAGGATCCCGATGAATTGTCAATTTATCTCGTGCGGTGACAATTCCAATCGAACTGGTTTGAAAGATGTCAGTAATTTTCCATCCTTCTTCATATTCCACACTGTAGCCAGTTGCTTGCGGCACAAAAAGGTAATAAGGTGATGTCGGTTGTAACTCACACCATTCTGTCGATTGTATCTCGGTCTCTGAAAGGGTGTTGTATTTATCTTCTCGTGAACCCCACATATCCGCATAATAGACCTTTGCTGGAGTATGATTATCGCGTTCTTTGACACACAAGACGATGCAAACACCTTGTGAAATGTCAAAAACGTTTTCATCTCTCTGTGCTGTCGGAACCGCTTCTGTCTTTCTGCTGCTACCGTGTAAGTTAAGCAGATAAATGGCATTAAAACCTTCTAATAGACTTTGCCGCATACCGCGAACAGTAGATCCATCGAGGAAATTATTGTTGACAATATAACCGATAATCCCCTCACCGTTTTTATCAATCCGCCACTGTGCCCACCGAATAAACTTCACATAGTCATCTTGAAGTGCTTTTGAGGTATCTTCACCGAGCGGTTCTCCATCTACGAGTTTGTAATCCTCAATGAGTTCGCCAATAAAAGTTAAATTTGCCCCTATACGACTTGGGTTCGCTGAATGACGCTGATAAGGCGGATTGCCGAGGATAACAAGGAGCGGTTCGTCCCGTTTTACGGACAACGCTGCGTTCGCCTCGTCAGAGATGAACCCCGCAAAGGGTATTGAAGGCTGCATTTCGTCTGGTTGTTCCAGAGTATTCGTGAGATAGATACGGAGGCGTTCATCGGCGCGCCACCCTTGCGCTTGCAAGAATAGACTCAACTTCAGGTGTGCAATTGTATACGGCGCGACGAGCAGTTCAAACCCAAAGATCCGCTTGACCAGCTGGGCATTGACATATTGTTTCCACTCCCCCGCGCCGTAGGTCTCGGCTACATACCCATTGATATGATCCAGCACGGCTAACAAAAAACCACCTGTCCCTGTCGCTGGATCCAGGATAAGCGTGTCATCAGCAGCGAGGCCGTCCGGTCTGTTCAACTCTGTTTTCAGCAGGCTATCCACGGACCTAACAATATACGAGATAACCTGTGGCGGTGTATAGTAGACCCCGCGATCGACGCGTCGCTGCGGATCGTATTCGGCGAGGAAGGTTTCGTAGAAGTGGATCACCGGATCCTCAAGATGGTTTCTCGCAGCAAACGCCGTACGGAGCATCTCTGTCGGGACGTTTCGGAGAAGCGTTTCGATGTCGTCGAGAATGTAGGTGACGTTCGTCTCAAGGGTGGGGGAATCAACATGATGAAAGAGTTGAATGAGGAACGGATTTGATTTTGGAAGTGTCTGAGCGGCGGTATGTCGTGAGAAGTTCGTCGCATTCGGCAGTATACAACGCGCGGCGAACAACCCGTAAGCAAGCGTTTGCGCATACATATCCGCGAAATCGTCCGGTGTTAGCGTAGAGATGAGCAGCTCCTTGAACGCCGAGAACATCCCATAAATCTCGCTGTTTTCATCCATGAGTGTCGTGGAAATCTGTGTTTGGAGTTCCCGCGTCCGTCTGGCGAGGTATCTCGCGAGTACCTCTGGCGAGGCGATTTGGATAGGGTCAGCGTTTAGGAACTGTTCCAACAACCGCTCTACATTCTCAGGCGCGTCCGTAATGTTTGCCTCTGAAAGCGGCTGCCCGTCCCTCCACAACTGGAAATCGAGAAAATTGGTGAGGATAAAGTTATCCAAATTTTCGATGAAACGCTGGTTCTGTTCTCTGGAATGCCCCGTGAGCCTATTCAGGTCCCTGCCGTACGCTTCCGCTTCAATATAACCGATCGGTAGTAATCCGTCTAATGCGATAATATCCGGTCGTCCGATCTGGTCAATTTGGCGTGGCTCTAAGGTAAATGCTATGTTAGGTCTATGAAAATATTCAATGGCAATCGCTTCAAGGAATGCATTAAGATGCGGGAGCAGTGAGAGTTCAGGTGTTGCTTGCGGATTGGTTTGTGTATCTTGTATATTCCTTAGGTAACGGTCACAGTGTGTTTGGAAGTCCATAGTTGTTTTGCAGTTAGTCCTGTGAAATTAATAATATCCATAAAAACCGATGTTTTTGCATTATACGCTTTCTGGGTCTTGAGTGCAAGTTTTTTTGCAGTATCAGGAACACAGTTCGCTCGGTACGGTTGGATGAAAGCCGCGAGTGCATTTGAAACATTTGAAACCGTATTTGTTTAAAAGTCGTTTCATTAAAAGTCAGAATGTCTTAATCGTAATGGCTTTCTAAATACATCTCATACAACACCGTAACATATATGGCATTTTTTCATCAACTCATCCAGATTTTAACAGATACAACGCAGCCGAGCATTGTTCGTAGCAATGCCATCGCCGGTCTTGTCGCGCACGGTGGCTCAGAAGGCATAAAATTCTTAGTTGAGGCACTTGCCGATTCAGATTCTCTGATCCGTCGCGAAGCAGCAAAAGCACTTCAAAACTTGAACGCGACAAGTGCGACAGAGCCGCTGCTTCGCGCTTTGCAAACAGAATCTAAAGATTTAACGCTCTGGGCAATGCTCGAAGCGATCAGTGAATTGGGGACATCCAACGACCTCCCTGTCCTCGAATCACTCCTTAAAGTCGATTCCATGCTCACACGGATAGAGATCAAAAAGAGTATCTCCCGAATTCGAGAACGATATCCGGGCGGTCCCGCTCCGACATTACCTGAGATGCCAGAGACAATGGACCCTGAACCGACAGAGGATACCGATGAAACGTTAGACACGAGTAAAAACCTATTGCGTACGCTATTTAAAAAACCGCAAGCCGATCAAGAAAAAAAGAAAACAGAACCGAGTCAAACATCGGCACAAGAAGCATCACCCTCTCACAGCCAGCGGCCTCCTGAAGCGGACCCACCGAGCGATAAAACTGTAGCGGAAACGCAACCAGATAAAACCGAAAACGGACAGCAACCGCACGTCTTTATAAAGTTGACATCACAAGCCCCCCCCGTCGATCCAGATGATGAGACGTTAGAACCGACCGATACAGTAGATGACACGCAACACAGTGCCGAACCTACTGACGCTACAGATGAAGCCGAAGAACCTATAGAGACAGCAAGAACGTTCACAAACCTAACTGATGACTCCGCTGAAAGGGCACTAACAGATTCAGAGGATGTAGGTGCTTCAGCAGAGGATACAGAGCCCGTTGACGAAGAGGATACGCAATTTGCCGACGAATCGGATGAAGTTCCAACGGATGAAACGGAGACACCGGATACGGAACCGCCTGAAGAAGATGATGATACAGAAATAAAGGATTTATCTGATGCAATCGCGCGATCGCCGCGACTCGCGGGTTCCTCCGTGAGTCTACCTGTGTTGGCACCGAATGCTGCGACTGCCCCATATCATCCGAAGGGAACAGCCGTTGAACCTGCGCGGACCAATCTATTCCTCGCGCTCCTGCATCCGAGCAAATACCTCTCCAAACAGTGGCTCTCTCGGACGCGCGTCTATCTAATCCTGTGGGCTGTCCTGATCGCCGCTGTTGTCGGCTTCACGCAACACCAAAAGCACTTCCGAGCGGAACCGACACCGCTCTCACATATCGGACTCAACGCTGAGGAATTGCCGGAATTGGTAAAACGTTCCTTGGCAGAAGGTGATTTCTACATTCAAGAGGGCTACTATAGAAAAGCCATTAGCACATACGAACTCAGCAAAAAACTTGGCGTACTGCCGCTCGACTTCTATAGGAAGCTCGGATTCGCATATTTTATGGAGGGGCAATACGCACTCGCGATTGAAGCGTATGAATTGTTTTTAAAAGCACGAGAAGAACAAGCGGCATCGAATGCCTTTACCGCAGAAGCATCGCTTGCCAGTGTCCATCCGCTCACTTCCATCGGAAAGGGTACGACACAAGACTATGAAACCTATAATATCCTCGGTGCTTCTTATGCGAAACTCGGACGCGTCTTAGAGGCAGAACGCATTTACGAGCAAGCCATACGTCTCGCGCCTAAATATGGTGAGGCATATAACAATCTTGCACGACTCTATATAGATAACCACCAGCATCCGTTAACAGCTGGACTTGAGGACCTGAAGTCTTCCCCAAAACTCAGGCGTGCCGAAACGTTGGCGTATACAGCAGTTACACTGAATCCTAACGTTGCCGCGTATCATAATACCTTGGGACGAATATTATCGAAACGCGGGCAGCAGAATAAAGCGATGAAAGTTTTAGAACGCGCTATTGATCTGCAGAGGGACGCTGTTGAACCGCACTATCATCTCGCGACAGTCGCACTCGAAGCCAACGAACGGAAAAAAGCAGCAAAAGCGATCCGTAACGTTTTCAAACTCAAACCCGCCTTCGTTCCGTTGCATACAAATCAGCAGCAATAACATAAACGATCACCGAATGATGGAAAGTTTACCGACGTGTTGATCCGTTTCAGATGAAAGCACATAGATATAGATACCGCTACTGATACCAGAGATGTCCCACACTTTTTTCTCTCTCGCGCGCGCCGTCTTCGCAAACGACGCGATACGGTTCCCACTGACATCATAAATATCAATCTGAGTCCCGATAGGCAGTTTATCAAACGTAACCTGATTACACGCTGCTGCTGGGTTCGGATAGACGAGGGTCTCGGCTAATTGCGGTATCGGCAACGTTATTGTTAACATCCTCGCGTCATCCGCTAACTCGGCACCGTCCGTATCCGAAACTTGTCCGACTTCAACCTGATAGTGTGTACCGGTACGGAAAACAGCAGCCGGAAACGTCAGGAGAACCCGCTGCTTGCTCTTATCAAGGATCACTGAACGCGGTGTGTGAAACTCCAAGTCGCTGTCCGTTCTGCCGTACTTGTGCAAACGGTAGCGTCCAGCGTACGTCGCGGAAACTCCCATCGGTTTGTCGAATACCAATGAGAGGTGGTTCGGTGGTGAATATATCGCATCACTTAACCGCGGTCGTCGGGTCGCAACAGCTGATTGTTGATGCTCCGAGTGTCCGTTTGAAGCCATATCCGTCGTGAAGGCGGTTAAAACATTGTCGCTATTAAACAGCAGAGCGTTCTCGCCATCTCCATTGAGATCCGCCACAATCGGATTGAGCGTATTTGTTGCCGTATGGTGCCAGATCGGACGGTAATCTGTGCCGTCGTGCTGCACGAGATAGAAGTTCGGTGCCACAGCGATACACAATTCATTTTGTCCATCGTTGTCCGCATCCGCAATCGTCATCCCGTTTCCACCGTCTCGCACGTCCCGAATCCGTTGCGTCCATACGGGTCGATAACTACTATCACCATCCGATGAAAACACGGTTAGAAGCCAATGATTGTAATGGATGTCGAGTGCTATCGGGCCGACTTCGGTGCCGGTTTTCGCACAGATGGCGAACTCATCCTTACCGTCACCGTCTATGTCGCCACCCGCAAAAAATTCCGGTTCACCTTTGTCTAATCTCGCTGCCCATGTGTGTCGGTATCGGTTGTCTCCAGTCGCCTCGTAGATAAAAACATCGCCGTCGTCATCCGCAGCTAAAATCTCTATCTGCCCATCGCCATCAAAATCACCCGTAGCAAGATTCGCGCTGAGTCCGTTATCCCCTCCCGTCGGATTTTCGAGGATCGCAGTATTGCGATAACTGTTATCTCCGGCTGCCTCATAAACCAAAATAGCGTTAGCAGTGTTGTCAAGTGCGAAAATTTCGGATCCACCATCTGCATCTGCATCGACGACGGTTCTCCCCCAATTGCCGCGCGCTTCCCAGATACGTTCGGTCGGAAACTCGCCTTGCGCGGATTGCTCCAGCAAAAACGTTACTTCGGGCGGATTACACAATATCTCCATGCGTCCATCGTTATCGGTGTCCGCGATCGCCCGCGGTAAGAACGGTTCGCTGAACGAAAAGATTGGCGTAAATGTCCGCCCATCCGTTACCTCAAAAATTTGGACGTTGTTTGTCCCTATCTCCGCCGCGACGAGTTCAAATTTCCCGTTGCCGTTCAGGTCCACCGGTGTGCCAACAGCATTCAACCCACGCTCTGCTGAAGCGTCTCGTGAAAGATATAGCGGATCAATCGGTGCGTCCTGTACGTCAATCTTATACAACCGTCCATCGTTATCATCAATCCGAAGGAATCCAGCGCGATTTTCTACCGATAAACGGTACATGTAAGCACCCGGCGGGATACCTAACTCGGATACGTTCACAATATGCAAAAGATTCTCTGAATCCGAATAAGCAGTGCGAACGATGTCCCCGTTTGTTTGGAGAATATCTATGCTACTGATGGCGCGTTCATCTGTTTCCCACATAACGACTGACGAAATACGATCGCCAGCGAACCACGTTTGCGCCGCGTGCTTAGAAATGAGAGGTGCCGCATGACGCACGTCAACAACGGTTCTATCCCTCTTGACTTCACCATTTTTTGATTTGACGCTGAGCCGCACTGTGTATCTGCCTTCTGTTATGTCGGATGTCTCCCATTTGTATAGGCAGGCATTTAATTCGGGTCTCGCCTGCGACGTTCCCAACGGAAACCATAGGTCCGGCACTTCACCAACCCCATATTCTAACTGATACGCACTGAACCCGATTCCGCCAGCACTACCGAAAATCTCAATTTTTTCTCTACGATCCGATTCCCTTGCCTCCGTCGGTACTCGGACGGGATCAAGTTTCGCAATAAGTTCTGTCGGTGCAGTGAGTGCGGCGTAGGCATCAAGCAGACCGGCACCGACGAGTGGACTCACAAAGAGTTGTCCAGTCGTCGCGATGAGCGTATCTCGAACTTCTGTGTTCGTATAATTCGGATGCGCCGATACAATTAAAGCAGCAACGCCAGATACATGTGGTGCCGCCATTGATGTGCCGGACACGTGCAGATAGCCACCGTTCAGATCAGTAGTCAGGATTTCCTCACCCGGTGCAGCGATATCGATTGTCGCACCGAAGTTGGAGTCGCTCGCCAACTGTCGTTCTTGTCCAAGCGCGGCAACCGAGATAACGGTTTTAAGTCCGGCAGGATACCACGACCCTACGGATCCTGCATTTCCTGCAGCAGCGATCAGGACGCACCCACGGGCGTAAGCGTAGGCTACGGCATCCTGCACAATGAAGGCATTTACTGTATCCCCCCAACTCATATTAATCACGCGTGCCCCGTTATCGGCGGCGTAGACGATAGCCGCAGCGACATCCTCATTCTGAAGATACCCACCACTGCCATATTTGAAGCTGGCTCTCAACGGCATCAGACGGCACCGTGGCGCAACGCTGGCAATTCCAATGCCGTTGTTCACTGCTGCTGCGATGATACCAGAAACCTGTGTTCCGTGTCCTATCTCGTCTTCCGGTTCGTTATCCCGCACTGTCCAGTCGCCACTGCCCGGTAGCGTCGGCGCGTCGCTGAAATCCCAACCGTTGATGTCGTCAATGTAGCCGTTCGCATCATCGTCAATACCGTTTCCCGGAATCTCACCGACATTTTGCCAAAGCTGCGATCGGAATTCGGGATGTCTTGTATCTATACCACCATCTACGACAGCCACCGTCACTTCCGGGTTCCCCTGTTCGATACGCCAAGCTTCCAGTATATTTATCAAAGCCAAATTCCACTGTTCACCGTAGTTCGGGTCGTTTGGTGGTATTGCAGCACACGGTCGATTCAGGCGATTCACCTCAACCGCTTCAACCGCGGCGTGCTTCGCATACCGTCGTTGCAAGGGTTCCAATTCCCATTCTACTGGAAATCGGACGAGATAACTGCGACGAAGACGGGGATGTTGTCCGGCAGGTGTCGCCGGTGAGAATATCGGTGAAACCGAGCGCGCGCCGAGTTTGCGACTCAATGCCTCAAAGGTCTCGCGAGCGGCATCCGAATGGAGGCGCACAATGAGTTCACCGGGGGTGTAGGCGATATGAGAGGAACCGTCTGAAGGACTCTGCGCCAATACGATCTGCGCATTCAGGAACAAAACGACACTAAAAAAAATAAATGTATCTCTTGTTATCATTATTTCGTTTTTACTTAGGACTTAAACAGCTCCACTGCAGGCGGGGTTTCAAACCCCGCCTGCAATGCATTTTTCGTTTTTTTGCTTAAAAATTGCAATTGTTAGACACAATCTGATATAGTATTAAATAGTATAGCATGCAGAAAGAAAAAACAAATTTTTTGTAAGGAATATATCTTATGAGAGCATCAGAACTCACTGTTAAATGTTTAGAAAACGAAAACGTTGACTACATTTTCGGGATACCGGGTGAGGAAAACCTGGATCTTATGGATGCGTTATTGGAGTCTAAGATTCAATTTATTCAGACCCGTGATGAACGCGGTGCCGCTTTTATGGCGGATGTCTACGGTCGCCTCACTGGACGCGCAGGTGTCTGTCTCGCAACGCTCGGTCCCGGAGCCATGAACCTTGTTACCGGAGTCGCTGATGCGAATATGGATAGAGCACCTCTTGTCGCCATCACCGGACAAGCGAGTTTGGACAGGATGCACAAGGAATCGCATCAGTACATGGATGTCGTCTCCGTCTTCAAACCGATGACGAAATGGAATACGCTGATCCATCTCCCCGAAATCATCCCTGAATCGATAAGCAAAGCCTTCAAACTCGCGACAGGTGAAAAACCGGGTGCGACACACATCGATTTTCCTGAAGATGTCGCCAGCATGCAAATCGATGCCGAACCTATCCGGCACGATTTTTCGAGTGAGACGGAACCTATCGTCTCCTGTTTACAACGTGCAGCGCAGCTCATTAACGACGCAAAACAGCCCATTATCCTTGCAGGAAACGGCGTTGTCCGCCAAAACGCCGCACGAATGCTCACCCAATTCGCCGAGATGACGAATATTCCGGTCGCACACACCTTCATGGGTAAAGGCAGTATCCCGTGGACACATCGACTCTCGCTCCTGAGTGTCGGGTTACAAGCACACGATTTCGTCTCCTGCGGGTTCGACCGAGCAGACCTCGTTATCGCCATCGGTTACGATATCGTTGAATACCATCCCCGTCTCTGGAACCCGAACCGAGACAAAAAACTTATCCACATTGATACCCAACCCAGCGAAACCGATGCCTCCTACATCACCGATGTCGAGATGGTCGGCAATATTCGACAGAGTCTCAGACACCTCATGGCAGAAGAAATCTACCCAAAAGACGCAGAATATGCCTCAAATACGCTCCGGAAAATCATAATCGACCAACTCAACGAACACCGAGATGATGCGGAGTTTCCGATGAAACCGCAAAAAATCTTGAGCGATGTCCGTTCCGTACTCGCTGCAGACGATATCCTCATCTCGGATGTCGGTGCACATAAGATGTGGATTGCGCGCATGTACCCGTGCCATCAACCGAACACCTGCATCATCTCCAATGGATTCGCGTCCATGGGGATCGCGCTTCCAGGGGCTTTCGTCGCCAAACTTATCTACCCGGATCGTAAATGTCTGGCAATCTGCGGCGATGGCGGATTTATGATGACCTCGCAAGAACTCGAAACCGCTGTCCGAACCGGTGTGCCTTTCGTCACACTTATCTTCAACGATGAGGCTTACGGACTTATCGAGTGGAAACAGATGAATGGATTCGGTAGACCCGCGCACATCAATTTCACAAATCCCGATTTCGTCAAATACGCCGAAGCCTTCGGCGCAAAAGGTTATCGCGTCGAAGCGAGCGACGAACTCGTTCCAATACTCAAAGAGGCGTTCAATCAACAGGTTCCATCAGTGATTGATTGCCCTGTAAATTATTCAGAAAACCTGCGTTTGACTGAAGCACTTGGACAACTCACATGTCCTATCTAATATTGTTAAGTCTATCGACTTTCGGATATACTTCGTTTTTTTTAAAGGAGGATTTCATCTCCAAAAATGGCAGTTTCAACAATTGAGTGGGCAGACGGCAAAATTCGGATGATCGATCAGACGCTGTTGCCCAATGAATTCAAGCATATCTATTGCGACGATCTCCCGTCAACTTGGGAGGCGATTAAATCCTTACGTGTTCGCGGTGCTCCCGCTATCGGCATCGCTGGTGCCTTAGGTGCCGTCCTCGGAATTTGGAATTCCACGGCGAAAACTTACAAAGAATTCGCTGCTGAACTCAAATCCGCGACCGATTATCTGGCGACATCCCGACCAACAGCCGTTAATCTTTTTTGGGCACTCAATAGAATCACCGAGACAGCGGAAGCGAATAGCCACCTTCCGATACCTGACCTCAAAGGGGTCCTGCTCGCTGAAGCTTTGAAGATTATTGAGGAAGATAAAGCGATGTGTCGGGCTATCGGTCAACACGGTATGGCACTACTGAACGAAAATGATACGATCCTGACGCACTGCAACGCTGGTGGATTAGCGACATCCGACTACGGTACGGCACTGGCAGTGATGTTCAGCGCACACGAAGCAGGGAAGCAGATCCAAGTTTACGCCGATGAGACGCGCCCTTTACTCCAAGGCGCACGCCTCACGACATGGGAACTTATGCAAGCCGGGATTGATGTAACCCTTATCTGTGATAACATGGCAGCGCAAGTCATGAAAGAGGGCAGAATCCAGTGCGTTATTGTCGGTGCGGATCGGATCGCCGCGAACGGCGACACCGCAAACAAGATCGGTACCTATAACGTCGCTATCCTCGCAGAGGCACACGGCATCCCGTTTTATGTCGCTGCACCGACTTCTACGCTCGATTTCGCGCTCGAAACGGGTGACCAGATTCCGATTGAGCAACGTGCATCGGAAGAGGTAACGGAGGGTTTCGGGAAACTAACCGCCCCTGAAGGCGTGAAAGTCTATAGTCCAGCATTTGATGTCACGCCTGCAGCGTTGGTCACAGCGATTATTACCGAAAAAGGTGTCGCACGCGCCCCTTACACAGAGAACCTGAAGGCTATGCGGGACGCGTGAGCCACACAAACTTACACAGTTAGTTCATCAAGTCCCCCTGATAAGGGGGATTTAGGGGGTTTAAAAAGCAAAATTCGATACACAAGCCGCTTTAACACATCACGCGGCTTTCGCAATGTTCTCACGTGTGCCGTGAACATCGAAGCAGTCGTACTGGTTCGTATTCATGATACAGGTCGCAAGTGCCATCGCCTGTTTCTCGGTGAGATAACCGTCGGCGATTTCGGCTTCAAGCGCGCGTCGTATCTCGTTTCTCGCCTGAATCGCGTACGCCATCGCACTCGTCGGCCACTGCGTATCGCCACCGAAGGCGAACAACTTATTTGACGGGACGGCATGAATGCACCGACGCAGGAAGTCGCGTGAACTGTAAGGGTCAATGCTCCATGCCCAGCAGAAGTCGACCCAGATGTTACGATAATGTTTCGCGAGCGCGACGAGTTCATCGTTATAAGGGTACGCGATGTGCATCAACACGAACTTCGCGTCAAGGTACCGCGCGAACAAGGCACACATATTCCCTGCCGGGATACGTCGCACCGGCATCCGGTTATTACCGGCATAGTAACCGGTGTGGATTTTGAAGGGGAGGTTGTGTTCGATAGTAAGTTCGACACCGCGCGCCCAGCACCAATCGCCGAGGCAGAGCCGTGTCGCTTCATCGATCTCTGCAGCCGGTTTTGTTAGCACAGCATCCAGCGCAGCGGACGCATCGGCATCGCTTCTTTCGATCCACTTGAGGGTACGGTTGTAAGCGTGTTGCGATTTTACGGCGATAGCACACGGGGCATGCTTGGCGAAAAGTGCATCCATGCTGTGTTTAAGAGAAGGAAGGTCCTTGACTTCAATACCGGTCTCGGCGTGGATAGCACGCGGGTCAACCTGTCCGTTACAGAATGTTGCCCACGAGAGATCATAGAGAAAAAAATCAGGTCCAGATGTGTCCGGATCGCAGGGCCAACTGAAATCATCGGTTTGGATATGGTCAAGGTTCGCGATGTCGTGTAAAATGTGGTAACGTTTGCCAGGTGTACGAAGCGTTTTTAAGTTATCAGCGCCCGCGAGTCCATCGCCGGTCAGTTCGTCAAGTCCATAGATGTGTTTCGCGATGAGGCTAACGGCCTCGCCATACCCAGTAAACTGCGTCGCTTCCCAAGCATCTCGGATACCTTCAAACCGTGATGCGATGTCTTGAGAAGCGTCCATCAGGTTGCGCATTGCTTCTGAGGAGGCACCGGCTGTTACGAGATCAGCAGGCACGTAGTTACCGAACAAATCTTGGAGGATATCGGGTCCATTCTCGACCCAATCGGATTCGCGCCGCATGTGCTCATGGGTGTCAACAAGACGGATAGATTGGATGTGATGTGCTAAATCAGTGGTGGTTTCCATACAACTCTCCTATATGTCGTGAATATCAATATCTGTGGATGTCTATAGAAAACGGGATACCTGTCGAACTGAAAAATGACAACCGATAACCGAGCCTTTCGGTGTATCTGTAATTTCCACTTGACAAATATGTTAAGTTATGATTTAATAAAGATATAAGGTCTTGATAACGTGTCCATCTTTCAAGGTCAGGGGCGGAATCTTGAGCAAGAAAGACAAGATTCGCGTTATTATAAGAGAGTAAGGGATTCGTGTCAAGAAAAACCGTACATGCGTCAGAGCCTGTCGGTTTGAACGGCTCTGGAAAATTCGGGGGATTCAGATAGATCCCCTATGAATCAGAAATGCTCGCACAGAAACGCGAGTGGTTATCGTCAATGCCTCACAGCGCGTGACCAGACCACAGGAGCGTATGATGCCTACAGGACGGATTAAGTACTATAATTTCGATAAAGGTTTCGGATTTATTGCGCAAGATAGCAGCGACGCGGATGTCTTCTTGCACAGTTCCGCTATTAAACATCCGGAATACGAGGAACTCCGCGTCGGGCAGCGGGTAAAGTATAGTGTCATTGAAGGTGAAAAGGGACTCGTCGCCCAAAATGTTGAAGTGTTGTTGACACCGACAGAACGCCGGTGGCTACGGCAAGGGAAGGCAATTATCCCACGTGGATATGGCGGATTTCCCGGACAGAATCAAGACCAATTCGGTAATGATGAGGTATTGTCTACGAAAGATAAAGAGACAGCTAAACCGGAACCGGTCCGAAAACACCGCAGCCGCGATACTTCTGCATCGCCCACAAAACGGGTTTCAAAACCGCGGACACAATCTTCTACAACGAAAAATATTGCCGAAGCAGACGAAGCGACAGTAGAAGATAAACCTTCAAAGCAACTCAGTTTCGGTGATCTTTACATTCTCAAGCAGATCAACTTTGAAACCTCAATGTTCTTCGCTTTGTACGATGCTGCACAGATTCCTGCGACCGTCCTCGAAATGACGCTCTCCAGCTTGACACTCAACAACAACGGCACAGAGCAGCAGATCCCTAAAACGGACGTTAAATATTGCTACAAAGACATTGACGCAGAGAAACTTCAAGCAGCCATCGAAGTTGATGAAGAGGTCAAAGCGCAACAATTGACACAACTCCCAGACGATGCCCAAGCTTGTGAACTCGACACTGAAACCGTTAGGCAGGCACGGAAAAATGGTTCCGCAATTGAGATTACACTCCGTGAAGGAGAAGTCTTCCGCGGCACAGTCGACTGGGTCTGTCCTTATGAGATTAAACTCATTTTAGAGAACGGTGCAAAGGTCGTTATCTTCCGGCATGCCGTCTATAGTCTCTCTGTGGATTAGGGGACCTATGGAAGCATACTACGAACTCATTGATGAGATTGAACGTGATGTCGAGCGCTTACGTAATGAATCGGGAGGTGTGCCGTGTCCGTCTACCTGCTTCGCCTGTTGCCATAACACCTCAACGATGGCGATCAGTGAGGTAGAGGCTCGGGACCTAAAAATCGGGCTGCAGGCCCTGCCAGCGCAGCTCCGCACACACATCCGTCAAAGAGCGGAACGCAGCATCCAAAAATTGGAAGCGCACGGACACAATATTGAAAGCATTATACCAGACACCGGTATGGAAGCGGTTAGTGTGGTCCGCGGTAAGTTAGAAGGTGAGTGCCCGATGCTCATCGGCGGTGTCTGTTCAGTCTACGAACACCGTCCCGTCATCTGCCGTGTCTGGGGGTACCCAATAGACAATGGAAACGAGTTAGCCTGCTGCCATAAAACCTTCATTGGTCGCCGCGATCGCTACCGTCCGTTGAATTATACACGTTACTGGAAGGTCTGCCAAGACCTGAGTACCGAATTAGGTGCCACCCAAAAAACGCCGAACTGCTACCTCGTCGCGCAATTGCTATCTGAATAAATCTGCTATGCTTTTCGGACCTCACCTGTTTGGACGAATGGAGGCACCATGAAAAACGGATTCATCCTTTCCCGCTTTTTTTATTTTGCATCTGTTCTCAGTCTCCTGCTCTGCTTCGGTTGTGGAGATGCCGAGGACGCGCAAGAGGTAACCCACCCGACTAACAATACGCTCCTCGACGAATCTGATGGACAATCGCTACAACCCGCTGAACAACAGCGATGGTTGACAGACGCAGACTGGAAAAAATTGAAGGACGCTGAACAATGGCTACACTTGACACTCGAAGACTGGGTAAATTTAAAAGACAAAGATTGGGAAAAGTTGAAGGGCAGAGATTGGGTCAGGTTAACGGACAAGGAAGTTAGAGAATTCATGAACCTTGAGATTCCAAGAAACTGGGTCGCTGAGACGAAAGACGAGGCGTTACGTGAAAAATTTAGCATCGCAGCTCGCTTCCAAAAACTTGGAGACATCCCACAACTTCGCTATGAAGTAGAGTTTAGGCGAAAATATTTTAAACGGGAGGGGAAAGGCGGGTTTATAATTGTAACACCTGAGTTTGCTAAGCACCGCGTTGGGGATTGGGCAGCAAACTATTTTCTTGTTCCGACTGAAGCCCATAAGCGTTTGCTTGAAGATGCCATAAAGCGGTTAAAATCTATAGTAGCACAAGAAGAACGGCGTTTTATGGAGCAGCTCAGGATAGAAGATCCCGAGGCTTGGATAACAAGTATGCGGACCCTCCTTATTGACAAACATGGCGATATTCCTGAAGTTGACACCATTGTTAATTTTTTACGGAAATTGGAACTCAATTTACCAAGAACAGACGAGGAATGTTTCGCCTATATTAGGGTGTATAGCGCACTCTATCTTGATCTTGTTGCTGGTTCTGATACTGGTTCAATTTATGAATCTTATGCTTCGCTTGAAGCTGCACACCAGCTCAGACATATCCTCGGGGATCCCCCGAAACAGACAAACCACCTTGAGAAATACCGAGCGGCACGCGCGGCAGGCATATCCTTCTATAACATAAAATGGGGCGATGATTAGCACACATCAGGTGTTTTAGGCGCGCTTTCGCTTAACTCGCGTAGAAACTCGAAGGTGTAAATCCCTGTCCGGTGTCCATCACTCCATACCAAACGCACGGCATAGCGTCCTACGCGCTGGATATCCGTAAGCCGTAACTTCTCAAAAAAATCAACAGTTGGTAGGATATGAAACGGGTCTTTGCCGGAACGTGTCGCATTGCAGTGCGCGCAGGGACATTTTTGGCGGAGGAGACGATAAGACAACTCGCCTTGGTGTGCATCTTTCCATTGAATCGTTAAACTATTATCGCCTCTTTCGATACGCGTCGGTCGGAATCTTTGCATGGTAACTGCCCAGCCGAGGTGTGTATATAAAAAACGATTGCCGATTCGTGCAACCAAATCGACAACCGTTCAGGGAGTTATGATTTAAGGATCGCTCCCGCTATCCGTCATTCAAAGTACTCCGCATTGATATCAATGAACTCTTCCCACTCTTCGGGGACATCTTCTTCCATAAAGATGGCTTCGACGGGACATTCCGGTTCGCATACGCCACAGTCAATACATTCTTCCGGATCAATGTAGAGCTGATTGACATCCTCAAAATCGTCAGCATCCGGTAGCGGATGAATGCAATCCACTGGGCATACGTCAACACAAGAACTATCCTTAACGTCAATGCACGGTTCACAAATCACATACGTCATGTTGGAACTCCTTTTCGCTTTATTTTATAACAAAAGCCTCCGTGCTACATAGAGGCAACTCCACGGAATCGGGGAGGTTAACCCGATTGAGTGAAGGCCTGATAAAAAACATCGTCGTATAAGGCGGGTTTTTTATGCGCTGTCTACTGAGTTGCGTTAGGCACTATAAATAATACCACATGTAAATTGTTTTGTCAAGTTACATTTGAAACGAAAAAATTTGACAAACCCAAATTATTGTGTTACTATGTTAGATAGGCGAAAAGTTTTGCTTGTGAGTCCATTATAGCATAAAGCACAGGTTCCTATCTCAACAACGGAAGGCATATCATGAAAAGTCCCCCCCGCAAGAAATGGTGTTTCAGAAATCCAGATTTTGAGAGCAGCATCGCATTGGCAGCCGAAGCGGGTGTCTCGCCGTTTGCCGCGCAACTGCTGATCAATCGTGAGATAAGAACCGTTGACGACGCGCAAGCCTACCTCGCCCCAACTTTTGACAAACTCCACTCTCCTTTCCTATTAGCCGATATGGACAGAGCCGTAGAACGAATACATCAGGCGATCAAACAGGATGAGAAAATCTGTGTCTACGGCGATTATGATGTCGATGGTACCACCGCAACCGCTCTCTTGCTCAATACATTCCGCCATATCGGTGTTTCCGCCGACTACTATATCCCGAACAGGTTCGATGAAGGCTACGGGTTAAGCAAAGATACAATAAACAAAATTCATCAAGACAACAATGCGAAACTCATCATTACGGTAGACTGCGGTATCACATCGGTTCCAGAGGTCGCTTTAGCCAATGAACTCGGTATGGATGTCATTGTAACCGACCACCACCAACCGACGGCGGAGCAGCCCCCTGCCTATGCCCTGATTTCACCTAAGGTTCCGGGGAATGAATACCCGTATAGGGAGCTCGCTGGTGTCGGTTTGGCATTCAAATTGGCACAAGGGTTGATAGAGGATAACACCTTTCTCGAATCGCTGCTGGATCTGGTCGCGTTGGGAACCGTCGCGGACATGGCATCGCTCACCGGCGAGAACCGCATTTTGAGCCGATTAGGGTTAGCAGAGCTCAACAAACGCGAACGCCCAGGCATAAATGCGCTCTGCGAGGCAGCCGGGCACCATATCGACACACCCATTGACGGCAATACAATCTCTTTTAAATTGGGACCGCGTATCAATGCAGCCGGACGGATGGATACCGCGCATAAAGTCGTCGATCTACTGACCACCGATTCCGACGATATCGCAGCCCAAATCGCTCGCCAACTCAACGAAGCCAATCAGAGACGGCAGGCATTGGAAAAGGGGATCTACGATCAAGCTGTGGAGATAATTGAAAAAGAAATTAACAACGATGCCGTAGGTATCGTCGTCGCCAGCGACAAATGGAACGAAAAAGCACAAGGGGTCGTCGGCATTGTCGCAGCGAAGTTGATGCAAACCTACTACAAACCGACTATTGTCTTGGCAATTAACGGCGATGAAGCGACTGGATCCGGACGCTGTATCGAAGGCATGAACCTCGCCAATGCACTCGTCGCTTGTACGGACTTACTTGTGAAGCACGGTGGACACGCAGCTGCAGCCGGACTAACGGTCAAAACGTCAAAAATTCCGAGATTCAAGCAGGCTTTTGACGAATATGCCCGCGAACAACTGACGGAAGATGCGCTAACACCGAAGTTAGACCTCGAATTTGAAACGAACCTCTCGCTTTTGACGTTAGAAACGCTAAAGGAACTTGAACAATTTGAGCCGTTTGGACAAGATAATCCGGCACCTCAGTTTGGGGTACGACGCGCCAAAGTTGTTGACGGCAGCCCGACAATAATGGGGAAAGAGAGAAACCATCTCAAAATGCTTCTCAGCGATGACGTGGTAAAGTTATCTGCTATTGAGTGGGGCGCAGCTGATAAATTCGTCACTGTTAAAAAACCCGGTGTAGCACTTGATGCCGCTTTTTCAGCGCAGATCAATGAGTGGCAGGGTCAATGTTCCGTACAACTTATGCTTGAAGATTGGGAAGTACACTCGGAAAGTAGGAACATGAACTGGGATGTATTTCCGACACATGAGGACGAATCCGCCGTAAGACTTGTTAACAGACGCAACACGACGAAAAAAAATTATCTTTTAAACTTGTTTGCGCGTGAAGAATCTTGTATAATTTACGTACAAGATGATGAAATGCTGGACAACCTACTCACGAGACTCTTACCAGAAAGCATTGAAGGGATTGTACGGCACGATGCGACGACGACAACGGCAGAAGAGACCGAGTTCGCAGAACAACTCGCGCGGGGTGAACTCCGAACGATCGCTTCAAGTACAGTTATCGAGAATCCTCACGTGTTCCCCTTCGTGAAGCATATCGTCTTTTGTCATCTCACACCGAGTCCAAACCTCTTTTTTACACGGTGTGCACCGGCATTCGCAACCGAAGATACCTCTTATCTGCATCTCATTTACGGCGATGCAGACGGAGCAGCCATACAGAATTGGGTCACTAAGAAGTATCCCGAAAAAATCGAGTTACAGAAATTGTACGGCGGCGTACGTAAAATCGTTCAATCCAACGGAGCGGACGGATATGCTGAGAAAGCGATGTTGAATGGCACGCTCGGAGCACCCTTAACAGTTGAAACCGGGCTCACGATCTTTGAAGAATTGGGGTTCATTGAGCGGTATGGAGAACAAGAACACAGACGTGTAAGACTCTGTCCTGCTGAGAAAAGTGATCTATCGCGTTCGCCAACTTACTTAAGAGGCAACTTGATTAAACAGACTTATCCGTCTTTTGTTGATTTTCAGTTGAAAGAGAATATTGAATCTATGTGGGAGCGGATAGAAAATGAGTGTCAAATCACTGATTAATCAAATTCAAGTCTATAATCCTGAAGCGGAAATCGAACTTCTCGAACGCTGTTACCGTTTCGCGCGAGAAGCGCATGCGGGACAAAAACGGAAGTCCGGTGAACCGTATTTCACGCACTGCGTCAAGACCGCCGAAATACTCGCCGAACTCCGGTTAGATACGCACACGATCTGCGCCGGACTCCTGCACGATGTCCTCGAAGATACCGGTATCACACGCGAAGAACTCCAAGTACGGTTCGGTGCGAATATCGCGAATCTTGTCGAAGGCGTTACGAAAATCGGGCAGTATAGACCGAACGTCGCTTCCGCAACCGCAAAAGCGGTTATAACAGTTGAAGATCGTATGCACCGGAAAACCCAAGCGGAAACCTACCGAAAGCTCCTCTTAGCGACAGCGGAAGATATGCGGGTGATCCTCATCAAGCTCGCCGACCGGCTTCACAACATGGAGACGCTCAAATTCCTAACGAGCGAGAAGTGTCAACGCATCGCAAAGGAGACACTGGAGATATACGCACCCATCGCACACCGATTGGGCATCTGGCGTATCATGAGCCGACTTGAGGATCTCGCATTCAAACATCTCTATCCGAGCGAATACCGAAAAATTGCCGAACTCCTGGACCAGAAACTCGTGGAGCGCGAAGCCTACTGTGATAAAGTGGTGAAACAGATTCGTCAGGTCCTCGAAAAACGCGGTATCTACGCCGATGTCCATGGACGGACGAAACACATCCATAGTATCCACCAAAAGATGCAACAGAAAGGGACACCTTTCAACGAAATTCGAGACCTTGTCGGACTACGGATCCTCGTCAAAACTGAAGCGGATTGCTATATCGCCCTCGGTGCGCTCCATCAAAGATGGAACTATCATCCCGACCGACTCCGAGATTGGATAGGAAACCCAAAGAAAAATGGGTATCAATCGCTCCATACAACGATCCTTGACGAAGGTAAAACAGTTGAAGTCCAGATTCGTACCTATCAGATGCACAAAGTCGCTGAAGACGGGATCGCTGCACATTGGAGCTACAAGGAAGGCGTACCGGCAAGCACACAAGGACGTTCAATCTTCGCGAATTATAAACAGATTCTTGAAGATATTCAGGAGACACAGGATAGTCCACATCAGTTTGTGGAATCGATGAAATTGGAACTCTTTCAAGATGATGTGTATGTGTTTTCGCCGAAGGGCGACCTTTTCACACTACCGGCAGGCGCGACGGTTATCGACTTCGCCTATAAAATCCACACCGACATCGGACACACATGTGTCGGCGCAGAGGTAAATGGCTCCATCGCACCCATCCGACGCGTTCTGGAGAATGGTGACCAAGTCAATATTCGTACCCAGCCGAACGCGAAACCGAGCCGGAGTTGGTTGTCACACGTAAAAACTGCTGCAGCACGGAATAAAATTAAGCACTGGTTCCGAAAGAAGGATAGAGCAGACGCTCTCGAATTAGGAAAGAAATTTCTTGCAGCAGAACTCCGGGTCTCCTACCTTAACGCACGGGATTGCCTCAACTCCCCAAAACTGCTTGACATTGCTAAGCAACTGAATCTCAAAAATCTCGAAGAACTCTTCATCCGTATCGGCAACGGGTATGAATCCGCGACACACGTCGTTAACCTCTTGAAACCCGAGGTACCCGAACCTGAAACCAAACCTACTGAGGATGTTAAATCGAAACGAAAATCAGCCGGACCCGCCGTCCAACTCGAAAATGATATCGATTTAGGGATGATGCGGATTATGAAATGTTGCAACCCGATCCCCGGAGATCAGGTCGTCGGTTACCTCACCCGCGGACGCGGGGTTTCTGTGCATAGGTCTGGCTGTATCCGCATCCTCGACGAACCCGAGCGACTCTTGGCTGTCAAATGGACTGAGAAACCATCCGCCGTAAAGGGAGACCAACCGCCTGATGTTTACCCTGTCAAAATCCTTGTCGAATGCAGTGATCGTCCCGGAATGCTCGGTGAAATCACAACTGCCATCGCGCAATACAAGGTAAATATCCGCTGTGGAACCTTCCAACCCTCACCTATCCACCTCGACGCAACAGCCTCCGACAACCTAACAATAGATGTAACAGGTGCTGAGCAGCTCGATAGCGTCATGCAAGGGATTCGGCAGTTAAAAGGCGTACAACGCGTCACCCGCATCTCTTAAAACCTGCCTACAATACGTGAATAACCTGATATCGTGGGGAATGATTTTCGGATTGTGGCTTGCTATGCAACCGGACTCGGCATTTTGGAGATAACTTTTTCGACTTTGCCGCTACGTAGACATTTTGTACAGACACGGATTCGCTTCGGACCCGCTTCCGTTTGAACCCGAACCCGTTGAAGATTCGGTAGCCAACGCCGCTTGGTATGTTGAATCGATTTACTAATCCGGTGACCCGTCATCGGTCGTTTATTACAGATCGTACAGACACGTGCCATTTTAATCTCCTTTCTCTCTAATGTCGTTGCTTGAATCTAAATATTAATAATACCACAATTACAGGCGAAAAGCAAATTTTCTTTGACGCTCGTCAGAAAATAGTCATGACTTTTTTTTCAGTATCTGGTATACTATATCTCAGGATCTTTTACTAAATTCATTGACACGCTAAATAGAGGAGAAGCATTTTCTCACCACTTCACACCACAACAAAAAATATGAAAGTTGCTTACATCACCGCAGGCGCAGCTGGCATGTACTGCGGAACCTGTATCCACGACAATATGGTCGCCACAATTTTGAAGAAGCAGGGGCATAACGTCACACTGATCCCTACCTATACCCCTACCCGAACAGATGAAGCGAATGTCAGTATGCACCGCGTCTTTTTCGGTGGTATCAACGTCTATCTTCAACAGAAACTCTCCATCTTTAGGCACACACCCTGGGCGATCGACAAATTATTTGACAACCCTGCACTCTTAAACGGACTCGCACGCCTCAGCGGCTCAACCAACGCACGCGACCTTGGAGAACTCACAGTCTCTATGCTCCGAGCCGAACACGGGCACCAAAAGAAGGAATTGGCGAAATTAGTCAAATGGCTCGCTGAAGAAAATAGACCCGATATCGTTTACATAACGAACTCCATGCTCGTGGGGTTCACAACTGAGATAAAGAAGGCATTAGATGTCCCTGTTGTTTGCGCGCTTCAAGGCGAAGACATCTTCCTCCAAGACCTAATTGAACCGTACAAAGGAGAGGCTTTAACCCTTCTTCGGAAACGCGCAGCAGAGGCAGACGGCTTCGTCGCACCCTGCGATTACTATGCACGGTTTATGGCAGAAACATACCTCGGTGTCCCTATCGATAAAATCGACATCGTACCGCTCGGACTCAATATGGACGGACACGGTTCGCCCGTCGAAAAACCGGAACCGCCACCTTTCATCATCGGCTATCTGGCGCGTATCTGCCCTGAAAAAGGACTACATATCTTAGTAGATGCTTTCCTCATAATCGCAGACGCACTCGGTGCCGATAACGTTCAACTGCACGTCGCAGGATACCTCGGTAAGAAAGATGAACCCTATCTTGAAGAACTCGTCAATCAAATTCAGGACGCAGGCTTATCAAACAGTTTTGTACATCACGGTGAAGTAACGCGGACACAAAAGATTGATTTTCTCAATCGACTCCATGTCTTCTCGGTTCCCACTGTTTACCGTGAATCCAAAGGGTTATCCATCATAGAATCGCTCGCGAATGGGGTACCGGTCGTCCAACCGCATCACGGCACATTTCCAGAGATGATTGACGCAACGGGCGGTGGTCTCCTCGTAGAGCCTGAATCTCCTGAAGCACTGGCGATGGGTATCATCGAACTCCTTAACGATGCCGAGCAACGCGAACGCCTCGGAGAAACCGGCAAAATTAATGCCCATCAGAAACTTAACGATACCGCTGTCGCAGATCAACTCTTGAAAGTATTTGAAAAATATACCTGATGTTTCGACCGTCAATGTCCATCATCGACGCGTACAGAAAACATCGGAAAGGAAGTGTATTATGGTTAAAGCGTGGTTAATTTTTGTTTTCATGACCGTGTCATCGTGGGGATTATACGGCGTGTTTCTACATCAAGGACAAGTCGAGATGGCGGATCCTGTACACGGACGCTACAAAGCGTTCCTCTTTGTGGGGCTCGCCTATCTTCTCACAGCGGTCATCGGATCTGCTCTGATGCTCGTCTTCAATGGGTCTAACTGGCAATTTACAGGGAGCGGTATCACTTGGTCGTTTGTCGCCGGACTTGTCGGTGCGATCGGTGCCTTCGGTGTCTTACTCGCCTTCGGTGCCGGTGGAAGACCGGCTGTCGTGATGTCTATTGTATTTGCAGGCGCGCCTATTGTGAACGCCGTCGTTGCGACGCTATCGCATCCGCCCGCAGGGGGGTGGGGGGCAGTCCGATGGCAATTTGTAGCAGGCATCCTCCTCGCAGCACTCGGCGGTTGTCTCGTGATGCTTTATAGACCTACCTCATAACGCCGGAAAGCGGCTGCCCATAAAACCTCCCCTTGATGGCGGGGTTTCAAACCCTCCAATGCAGGCGGGGTTTCAAACCTTCCAATGCAGGCGGGGTTTCAAACCCCGCCTGCACTGGAGGTAGGTTCGCTGTTTTTTTACAGTGTTGATTTATTTTGGTTTTCCTATAAATACCGCCTCTCTTCTCTTGCTTCCACCCACCCGTTTAAAAAAAAATATATTTCTTACTCTCCTTTTTATTTCTCATGTCTCTAATAGAAAAGAAGAAGGAGTTTTGTCATGCATTCTGTAGAATTGATTGAAGCCGGTGATGCCGAATTAGTTGTCGCAGCACTCGCCGGTAATACGCAAGCATTCGACGTGTTAGTGAACCGCTACCGACGCGCCATGCTAACGGTCGCGCAACAGATCGTCCGAAATCCTACCGACGCAGAAGATGTCGTACAAGACGCACTCTTACGAGCATTTGAAGCACTCCCACAACTCTCAGACCTGAATCGGTTTGGTGCGTGGCTGCACTCTATCACTCGGAACCGTGCATTGCGTTACTACAGAAATATGGGACGTTATCAACCCCAGGAGGATATGGAACCCTATCTGAATAGAGCATCAGATACATCGGCGGAAGACCCCGCTAACGTTGTTGAGGCAGAATCGACACAGCAATCGGTTAGAGATGCCATCAAAGACCTACAATCAGACTATCAAGTGGTTCTCGAACTCTACTACTGGGCAGAGATGCCACAAAAACGGATGGCTGAGTTTCTATCCCTACCGCTGACAACCGTTAAATGGAGACTCCGCAAAGCGAAGGAACAACTGAAAACAATCTTAGAAAGACGCGGCTTCGGTGACGATGTATAACAATCTTTAGAGAACGCGCCGTACTGCAAACTTTATGAAATTTGATAAAATATTCCGGTAATTCTATACTTTCCCCAGGTCCGGTAGGTTCGGTGTTTTTGCTTGGGTGTTTCTTCTAGGAACCGAACCGGACTATCAAAGAAATTACCAAATTAATATTTCAATCCTCATACAGTTTGTGGCACAATAAGGAGGAAAAAACCGTGGAACAACACAGACAGGAACAACAACACGAACTCAAGGGTCTGTTCCACATGTTGGAGCACACCGCAAAAATTGCAGAGGATGCAGCATTAACGGATACCTTTACGGATGGCGAAACACGATGCATCACACAATTCAATAACGTACTGACCAGATTGAATAGCCTTGACGCTGTGCCTGATGGACTCTTTGAGGAACTTAATACCGATGCCTCATTCAGTCAAATCGCAATCGCCTGCCATCAACTCGCAGCATATCTCAACGAAGCATTGGAGACAACGGCGGATTTCAAGGGCTGGCTCTCCACCTTTTTCGGAAAACGGTTTATGGAAAACCTGACCGAGGAACTCACGGATAAACCGATCGGAGACCTCATCCGTAAAGCTGTGCCAGATTTCTTAACCGAGACGACGTTAGCCGACATCGTCGAAACTTTCCCCGTTGCAGCGGGTGGAAAACTAATGATTGATGCTGACTGTGGTGGAATTGACGTACAGAGCAGCGAGGAAGATACCGTCTCGGTACGCATTCAACGCGCCGCACACATAAAAGCGAATCGACGGGCAGCGGAAATCCTCAAGAATCTTGATGTTCAGATAACACACGAAACATCCGACGTTAAAATTGAGGCGAAGTTCACAGGAGACGCGAAACGGTGGCAGAAACGGCAAAACGATCTCGATGTTCAGTTTGATATCCTCGTGCCACGGAAATACAATCTTGACCTGAAAACCGCATGTGCCGACATTTCCGTCACGAATATTATAGGGGACGTGAATGCAGAGACATTCCGCGCCGGACTTCGGCTTCAAGATATTACCGGACGGATTGAGGGCGGCACATCTATCGGGAACATTGATCTCAGGACGTTTAAAGGTGATGTGACACTTCAAACGACGGGCGGGAATATCGCTGTTGCGGAGGGTAGGGGTGATGTCAAAACCAAAGCCTCCGGTGGAAACCTCCAAGTTACACAGGTTACAGGTATCGTTAATGGACAAACCTCCGGCGGCGGGATTACACTGCGCGGCTGCAAAGGGGGCGCAGACGTGAAAGCTGCTGGTGGCAGTATAAAGGTAGAAAATGACAGACCGGTCTTGGCAAAAGCATCTGGCGGTTCTATTGACTGCGAAATGAGAGAAATATCTGCCGCGAGTCAGAGCTTACTCCTCGATTTGGAGGCAATGGGTGGCAGTATAAATGTCTCTCTCATCCCAGATATTGATGCAAGGGTCGAGGCAAAGGTACTCGGTGGCTCAGTGACAACAGAATTTCCGGTATCCGTGGAGGAAACAGGGACTGTCAAACCGGACCAATTACGCGGAACGATCAACGGCGGCGGTCCTCTGCTACGGCTCCGTTCTGTCGGCGGAAGTATCATACTTCGTAAAATTGAAGAAGAGAATCCAGCGGAGGCATAAATGGGCTTACTGTCAATTTTCAGTTTAATTTGGGGAGTATTGGCTATACTCGGAATGGGAGTCGGTCTCATACCGTTCCTCGGATTCCTCAACTACCTTAACATTCCGTTTGCTATATTCGGTTTGCTTTTCAGTGTCTTGGCTATCGCTTTATCATCAAAGAAAGACCTCGCCATTACTGGATTGATCCTTTGTGCCGTAGCCATCTTCTTAGGCGGTATCCGACTCGTCTTGGGTTTCGGCATCTTTTAACTGCCGATCGGCTTTAGGTGAAATTTCAAGATCTTTCTGATTGACTGCATCAGGTTATCCTGGATAGGGTAGGCGCGGTTTTATGAAGATTGATTTTTTAATTCGGTAATTTCTTTGGCAGTCCGGTTCGGTTCCTAGAAGAAACACTTTCTTCGCATTGGATTTCAGCGTTTGCAAAAACACCGAACCTACCGGACCTGGGGAAAGTATAGAATTACCGAAATATTTTATTAAACTTCATCAACCGCGCCGAAACCTCTGGAAGTCCTTCACGACTTCTCACTTTCGTTTGAGTTTTCCCCACGTCACTGCAAGCTTACCAACCGGTTCAACGGCGAGTGATTCACTTTCCATTACCGCTGCAATTTCGTCTTCGTCCAGCACACGATCATACAAGCGTACTTCATCAATTTTGCCTTTAAAGAGATACGTATGCGTAGGACGTTCATTCCCGCCTGCACCGATGAGGAATTCCTCGCTCGGATTAACATCAATATCAAAATTCTCTTCGCCTATAAATTCACCGTTTACGTAGAACTTATGGTTACCATCGGCATAAGTGCCAGCGAGGTGATCCCATTCCCCGAGATTCACAGCTGGACCCCGAACAGGTTTCCAATGATTCGCGCCGGCACCGATCCAAAACTCCCACGTATTGCCGGGTTCAGCATAGAAGATAAACCCGCGTTGCGGAAAATCCGCACGAGAAGAGACAACAGCACGATGGTTCGCGCTTCCCGGTTCTACGTTTGCCCACGCACAGATCGTAAAGACCTCTCGATTAAGATCCTCATGATAAGGAACGTTCACTTCATCGCCGTCTTGATCAAATTCAAGTGCGCCGCCGAAGTAGCCATCATCCGTCCATTGTGGGTCGCCCATCAATGTGCCATCATGTCCGTTGCCACTTGCGTCGGTTGCAGTATCACCATCTTTTTCATTGAACGGCCAATACGCAACGATTCCATCACTAACATTTTGGGATAACACAGGTTGCGCGGTGAGTCCAATGAGTAATAGCAAAGCGGATGTGACAGTTACAACTTTCATTTTTGCCTCCTATTAAAAATACTTTAGGACTTACGCAGCCCCTATTGCAGGCGGGGTTTGAAACCCTGAAGAAACCCCCAAGCAAAAACCCTGCAGTGCGCTATACGTCCGTTATCATGGAAAAATGCGTAAGTCCTGTACTTAACCCGTTACGAAGGGGTAGGCAGATACATAGTAGAGATTACACTTGACATATCTGCCAACTGGTATGCAAAAAGTATAACATTTTATGACCTGAGATGTCAAAAAAACCTAAAGGCGCGGGCATTATCTCGAACCTAATGGATAGGGTGGACGACGCAAATAACTTGCCTTAAACCCATTGACCCAGTAGAGTGGTCTATGCTATAATTCTCCTAATATCTCAAGAAAGGATTTAATGAGTCATATACCACGCCGAAAGGAAAATCAGATGAATTGTCTCGATTATGGACGCTCTTTTATCAACACTGTTGGCAACGGGAATGCCCCGCGCTTTTGGGTCGAATCTCGATGCCGCATCATAGATAACACAGATGGCAGTTTCAACGATTATTATCAATGCGGTTCGTGTAAGAGTGAACACACCTTTGCGGAGAAAAATCTTTTCATCAATCCAAACTATGACTTCCTCCCTGTTTTTGGCAAAGAACATACAGCCGTATTCAGAAGGCATGCTTACTGCAACGATAACTACGTCGAGTATAGACCGGCGCGGGATTATTGGGGAGGTCCCCTGTTTGATGTTCAAGAGGCATCGCCGGTCCAGGTACTTGAGAGCAACGCAGCTATTTTTGAGGCGACACAAAAATGTCTACCCCTCGTAACGCACACAGAGATATGGGATACCGATACACATCAGCGAGCAATTATCGAGTGCCCCGTTAAAACGATGAACATAGATGAAACCGCAGGCATCTACCAAGTTGACACAGGAATTGTGCTATTTCCAGATCTGTCAAAGCGATACGATCCGCAGATTGAGACGTTCAGTCTCGCTTACGTTGCTTTCAACGCACCGCATTTCGCGGACTTCGTTATCGAATGCCCGACCGCCATCATTGAAAATGGGGTGGAAGTTACCCGAGTTTACCACTATTCCGAAATTCGGAGTTTGGAAGCAAAGAATACCGTGTTCTGCATCGGTGAACTTTGAGAAAAAACAGCTCTAATCCAACCTTAAACCGATTGACTTGTTCCCTCGGTCTATGCTATAATTCCGCTAACATCACAAGCAAAGGATTCAGATATGGCAATCAAAAAATCCCAACTCTATGCTTCCCTCTGGCAAAGTTGCAACAAATTACGCGGCGGTATGGATGCCTCACAATACAAAGACTACATCCTAACGCTGCTATTCATGAAATATGTCTCTGATAAAGCAAAAAGAAATCCTCGCGAGGTCATAAAAGTACCAGAAGGTGGGAGTTTCGCCGATATGGTGAACTTAAAAGGCGACAAGGAGATCGGTGATAAGATTAACAAAATTATCGCAAAATTCGCTGAGGCAAACGAACAAATAAGCGACTTTAATCAGGCTGATTTCAATGACGACAATAAACTTGGCAAAGGCAAAGAGATGGTGGACCGCCTCTCCGGACTCGTGGAAATCTTCAACGACCTCGACCTCAGTGCAAACCGTGCTGAAGGTGATGACCTTTTAGGCGATGCCTATGAATATCTGATGCGGCATTTCGCTACAGAGTCTGGCAAAAGCAAAGGGCAGTTCTATACGCCGGCCGAAGTTTCGCGCATTATGGCGAAGGTTATCGGCATTGGCCCTGATACCCAAAGGATAAATACGATATACGACCCGACTTGCGGTTCCGGTTCGCTACTGCTGAAGGCAGCCGACGAAGCACCGCGCGGACTTAGTATCTATGGACAGGAGAAGGACAATGCAACCTACGGACTCGCACGGATGAATATGATACTTCACGGTTATGCAGGAGCAGTGATAAGTCACGGGAATACACTCTCTGCACCTAATTTTACAGATACAACCACCGGTCTCAAACTTTTCGACTTTGCTGTAGCAAATCCACCTTTTTCCGACAAAGAGTGGATGACTGGGTTCAATAATCCTAAACAGGACGAATATGCACGTTTTGAATACGGCATCCCGCCCGCCAAAAATGGCGATTATGCGTTCCTACTACACTTCATCACATCCCTCAAAAGTACAGGTAAAGGTGCAATCATCCTACCACACGGCGTGCTATTCCGCGGCAATAAAGAGGCAGATATACGCAGAAACCTCATCGAACGTGGGTACATCAAAGGCATTATCGGTTTACCTGCCAATCTGTTTTACGGTACGGGCATCCCCGCATGTATCATCGTGATAGACAAGGAAGGTGCCGCACATCGTACTGGTATCTTTATGATAGACGCGAGCAAAGGTTTCCTCAAAGATGGCAACAAAAATCGACTCCGCGCACAAGACATCCACAAAATCGTGTCCGTTTTCAACAAACAGACCGAAACAGAGGGATATTCCCGTATGGTGCCGAAATCTGAAATTGTTGATCCTGCTAACGACTATAATCTCAATATCCCGCGCTATATTGACAACAGCGAACCCGAAGATCTCCACGATCTCAACGCGCACCTCAACGGTGGTATCCCCGACCTCGATATTGATGCACTCGACGATTATTGGGAAGTGTTTCCTACATTACGCCAAGAGTTGTTCAAAGCAAACGGCAGACCCGGTTATAGCGACCCACAAGTGGAAACGCAACAGGTAAAAACAACCATCCTCTCACATAACGAATTCACAGACTACCAGCAACGGGTAACCGATGTCTTTGAGAGGTGGCGCAACACACACGAACCGCTGTTGGGTGGTATGGATGCGAATATCAAGCCAAGAGATGTTATTGATGCACTGTCGGAAGACTTGCTGATGCGATTCAACAATTTACCACTGCTTGACCGTTACGATGTTTATCAGAAACTGATGGACTATTGGGATGAGGTGATGCAGGACGATGTATATCTTATCACCACAGATGGATGGGTGAAGGCATCGCAACCGCGCGACCTTATCCAAGACAAAGACCTCAAGGAAACCCCCGACCTTGCTATCAAGAAAAAGAAATACAAGATGGATCTGATTCCACCGGCATTGATTGTCGCATGCTATTTTGCCGACAAACAAGCAGAAATTGACATACTTCAAAGCGTGCTGGAGACTACTGAGCAAAAACTTGAGGAATACATTGAGGAACACACCGGTGAAGAGGGACTACTCGCGGATGCCACTAACGACAGCGGAAACTTTACAAAGACCGCTGTAAACGCACGCCTCAAAGCACTCACACCCAATCTGATGACGCACAACGATGCACAGGACGACGAACGCGAAGCACTTAAACACTGTCTATCGCTAATTGACGCGAAATCTAAAGCGGACAAGGCAGTAAAAGCAGCACAACTCGCGCTGGATGAACAGGTGTTGGCACGCTACGCAACGCTCACCGAAACCGAAATCAAACAACTCGTGATTGACGATAAATGGTTCGCTACAATTCAAGCCGAAATTACAAGTGAAGTGCAGCGGTTGACACAGAATCTCACAGAACGCGTCAAGGAATTGGAGGAACGCTACGCACAGCCGTTGCCGGATCTGGCGCGCGATGTGGACACATTTAGTACAAGGGTAGAGGAACATCTGCAGAACATGGGGGTGGATTAGGAATGAGCAACATAAAAACAGATTCGCAAATACCACCAAGATTTAGCGGCGAATGGAAAATAAAACGGTTAGGGGACATCGCCCACATAAAAACAGGGAGTAAAAACAACGAAGACAAAAATGAAAATGGGCAGTATCCATTATTTGTCCGCTCGGCAATTGTTGAACGAATTAATAGCTATTGCTTTGACGGTGAGGCAATTCTTGTGCCGGGTGAAGGCGGTATTGAAAATATTTTTCACTATATCAATGGTCGTTTCGACTGCCATCAACGTGTTTACATGATCAATAGATTCACGGACGACGTGTGTGGAAAATTGGTATACTACAGCATGGTGCTGCAGTTTGGCAGCCACGCTAGAAAAAACACGGTGAAGGCAACAGTTGATTCGTTACGGCTGCCAACTTTCCAGTCTTTTTCTTTCCTTATACCGAAGGATGTGTCAGAACAACGCGCCATCGCCGAGGCATTATCGGATGTGGATGGGTTGCTCAACGCGTTGGAGGCACTCATCCTCAAAAAGCGCGCCATCAAGCAAGCCACGATGCAGCAACTGCTAACCGGTAAAACGCGCCTGCCTGGGTTCAGTGGGGCGTGGGAGACGAAGTTGTTAGGGGAAATTGCTCATATAAAAACAGGTAGTAAAAACAACGAAGACAAAGATGATAATGGGCAATATCCATTATACGTACGCTCAGCCGTTGTTGAGCGAATTAACAGTTACTGCTTTGACGGTGAGGCAATTCTTGTGCCGGGTGAAGGCGGTATTGAAAACATTTTTCACTATATCAATGGTCGTTTCGATTGCCACCAACGCGTTTACATGATTAACCGATTTGCGAATGATGTGTTCGGAAAGTTAATCTACTACATCATGGTTTTGCAATTCGGTAAACACGCTATGCAAAACACGGTGAAGGCAACGGTTGATTCGCTACGCTTGCCAACCTTTCAAACTTTCACTTTTTCTATACCAAAGGATGTTGTAGAACAGCGCGCCATTGCCACTGTCCTCTCTGATATGGATGCCGAGATCGCCGCACTGGAGCAACGTAGAGATAAAACCATCGCCATTAAGCAGGGGATGATGCAGCAACTCCTCACGGGGCGGGTGCGGTTGATAAAAAAGGAGTAGGCAAAATGCCCTATCAAAAGAGTCCTTACTTCAAAACCCCTCCAAAATGCAAGAAAATATGGAGATACATGCCTATAGATAAATTTATGGCAATGCTCAGTGAAGAATCACTGTATTTTCCCAACGTATATTCGTTTAATGACAGATACGAAGGAATACTATCAAATGAGAGTTTAAGAGAAGTCTATAAAACAGACTTATTAAAGGCAGAAAACACACCGGTAAAGCAAGATGAAGAATTCTTCAAGACAAAAGAAGTATTAGAATTACCCATAATGAAACCGAATAAAGATAGAATTTTAAAGCAGCAACATTCATTTCAAACATTACTGGAAGATTTTTCAAACCATCTAATATTTTGTAGCAGTTGGTTTCTAAAAGAAAATGAGAGTCATTCTATGTGGGCTGAATATGGAGATAAAAGAAGCCCTACATCCATAGCTATTCAAACGACGATAGGTGATCTCATCAATAGCATTGAATCTCCGGATTATCAAATCCATATAGGTAAAGTAAAGTACAAAGACTATGATAAAGAACACATTGAAGGTTATGAAGACTTTTCATCAAAAGACTTAACAAATCCTAACAACATCCTCGAATTATTCTACGCTTCTATTTTGCACAAAAGAGATATATACGAAGACGAAAATGAAGTTAGAGCAATCATTTCATTTGAATCCATTTGTGAAAACCACCTGGATCGTATCTACACATCCGATATACCATTTTATAGCGATCGATTGTTCGACAAAGAATATCGATTCTACGATGCAGGTAAAACTGAGAAAATGGCGGCGATACCTGAAGGAATACCGATCAAAATTAATTTACAAGCCTTGCTCAAGGCGATTGTAATATCTCCAAACGCAAATGAATATTTTCACACACCATTTAGAAAAGTAATAAAAAACCACAATATAGATCCAGCTATAGTTTCTCCGTCTGCCATATAAGAATCAAGACTACAAGGTACATTTTTCTATTCTCACTGCGAAGCAATATCACGTCTTTAGCATGAGGATGAGCGAACTCGCGAATCTAAAATCAGGAAATGCAGTATAAGATGCAGCCAGAACTGCACAGGCTAACAGCCTATGCTACAAATATGGACTGTTAATTCTAAGATTCACTATAAATTGACTTTTCCGTTGATTTTCTTTGAAAAATGCGGTAAACTCTTTACTAGTGTTTAGGGATTTTTATAGAGACCCGCCCAACCTTGAATCGCGGGAGAATACCCATGGCAAGACAAAGAACTATCAAATTTCCACCCAAACGTGGGAAGCTCACAATCCGTCAAATTGAACGAGCAATAGATAAGGTTATTCAAAAGAGGCGCGCAAGAAGCAATAAATTCAACACCGCAAGAGGTTAGAAATCGTGGAATCAACAGCAAATAAACGCTGCTATACAAGAACACTTGGAGACCCAATGATATAAAACCTGAATGGGCCATCAAACAAGGAATGATGCAGCAGCTCCTCATAGGACGGAGCGGTTGGTTAAATCGGGATAATTTATGACATCTATTTTTTCAGATCAGAAAATCACAGCGTTAATAGAAGAACGTAAGGTATTACCAAACAACTGGCGTAACAAATTTAGGAAAAGAATAAATCGTGGAAGCAATGAATATCTCCTCAATATAACAGGAAAAGAGGGGAACAAATTTCGAGTTATTGTTAGAATGAGCGTTTCTGACGAATTGAACTTTTCAGTTGTCTTAGGTGTTAAAGTCCCACCACCGAAGAAATTTTTTCGACTTAGACGCTACAATGGCAGTAACCATGAACATATCAATCCAATTGAAAATGAAATGGTGACGGGTTTTCACATTCACACCGCGACAGAGTGGTGTCAAGTGAATAGTGTAAGGGAGGAAGATTACGCCGAACCAACAGAACGTTATGCTGATGTCAACGGTGCTTTGAAATGCCTTTTCGCGGATGCAAATTTTGAAGACCCTAACGCTTTACAAGACACCTTATTTGAGGAGGGCTAAGCAATGTCGATAAAATCCATAGAACAAGACTTTATTGATAAAGTCTCGGAACAGATTCGGGTTTTACCTGATGGCAGAGACCGTTTTCGCGTGTTTACCCCTTTCCGGTTTGACGACGGTGATCACATAGCCATAATTTTAAAAAAAGAACAAGGGCGTTGGTTACTCTCAGATGGAGGGCATACCTATATGCACCTGACGTACGATATTGATGAGAGGAAACTATTTAGCGGTACACGCGAAAAAATTATTTCAAATGCTCTGTCTACGTTTAAAGTTGAAGACCGTTTTGGAGAACTAATTCTTGAAGTCAAAGACGCGCGCTTTGGTGATGCGTTATACGCTTTTGCCCAAGCACTTGTGAAGATGGGTGATGTGTTGTGTTTGTCAAAAGAACATACACAATCAACATTCATGGCAGATTTTGAAGCACTCTTCCATGAAGTTGTTCCAGAAGCGGACAGGACCTTCGGCTGGCACGATCCAAAAAACGATGAGGAGAAAAAATATACAGTAGATTGTCGTATCAATGGAATGCCTGAACCTCTTTTTGTATATGCCCTTGCCAATAATGATAGAATCCGAGATGCTACAATCAAATTGCAAAAGATCATGCAATGGAACATTCCGTTTCGTCCCTTGGGAATCTTCCAAGATAGAGAAGTCGCGAATCGTCAAGTAGTTGCTCGCTTCGACGATGTGTGCCAGAAACATTTTTCTAGTTTAGAAGCAAACCGGCAAGAAATTGTAAATTATCTGGGTGAGAACATCCAGAGGCTTAGGCAATAGGAACATTACGGAACTGGAGGCCGAGATTCATGATTGAGAGGCGTTTGGAAGGACTTTGGAGTAGCTTGCAAGGTAAGAAACCCCATCTGCTACATTTTCTATCGGAAATTCGCTTGGATGGGATTCGTGGATTGAATAATTTGCGTGTGGTTTTCGATTACCCTGTAAGTGTAATCGCTGGTGGGAACGCTACAGGCAAATCAACGGTGCTTTGCGCAGCTGCAACTGCCTATAGGGCACCAGATAGACAAGTTAGAAATTTTAGACCCGCCATGCTTTTTTCTGATTATAATCAAGGGACAGCAAAACAAGCAAAGAGGTGGAAATGGAGAAGTATAGATCTTGGTTATTTAGGACAAGAAGAGGCATGGGAAGGTGCGACTATAGAGTTTGATTACCTAACGCCTGAAGGCGGACGTTCTATGCAATGGCGACGTTCCCAAAAAGGCTGGAGTCAGAACTACTTTGGTCGCCAAAACGCAAGTCAACCAGAACGACAAGTTTATCTTAGGACGCTTAGCAATTTGAAAGATCCTTATCGGATCCATCCTTCCAGTGTATTACGTGGTAGGCCGGAAGAACTGGAAGAGACACCCCTAACGGCATCAGAGATTGAGTTCGCACACCAGATACTTCCTTTCAGATATTCGGAGGTAGTGAATTTGTCCAACGGTAAAAAAAATCTCCTCGTTGCTGTTCAAGAACATGGTTCAACTTACTCTGAATTACATATGGCTGCTGGGGAGCACGCAATCCTACTATTGTCAAAGGAAATTACACAACTCAAAGGAGCACTTGTTCTAATTGACGAAGTGGAAGCAGGACTACATCCTTGGGCGCAGCAACTGCTCATGCTGAATTTACAGCAATTGGCACTCCGCAACGATCTCCAAATTATTGTAACATCCCACAGCTTGGTAGTTCTCAACTCAGTGCCTTTTAACGGCAGGATTTTTCTCGAACGAGACGATTGGTCACGCGAGGTTATGGTGCGTCCAGCATATAGTGACTTAATTCAGAACGCACTTTATGGGCGTTCCAATGAGATGCTCAAACTGCTCTGTGAAGACGACATTGCCGAAGGTATCTTGGAAGGTATATTTGACTTTTTGCTCCCAAAAGAGGGAATGAACAGGGAAGCAATCCGCATTGGACGAGATACAGGAGCAAACCAATTTCCAATGCACGCTGAGACGCTAAGAAAATTCGGTCAGATTCAAAATACTGTTTTCGTTCTTGATGGTGACCAGAGAGCTGGTGATATCGCGCTTAAAATACAAAACGCTGCAAAAAGTACCGTTTCCATACTATTTCTCCCCGGTAATGGAGCCCCCGAAAGTTGGGTATGGGATCGGTTAAAATACATTCCTGACGCAGAGATCGGACGACTTGGAAACACACGTGCAGGTCTGTCTAACTTAATGAACCAGTTGGATGCAATATACAGTTCGGCATCCGATACGCCTTCAGAAATTGCGAAAAACAAATTTCGGAGCCTCGCGGAAAGCTTACGTAGAGAGGCATCAGAGATCTGCCGGATTGTTGCACGCTTAGAGGCGGATCAAAGAGAGAGCGACATTCGGCCCCTTGCAGACGAGTTGCAGGGAATTTTAAGACAGTGGCGGGAGTAGTCATAGGAATCAATACTCAATAATTATGAACACAATCCACATTTTCATTAGCAGCGTTCAAAGAGAATTTGCACAGGAACGAAACGCACTGCGCGACTTTCTGCGCGGCGATCCGTTGATGCGACGGTTCTTTGATGTATTCTTGTTTGAAGATGTGCCAGCGTCAGATCGTCGACCCGATTCGCTTTATCTGGACGAGGTTGAACAGTCCGATCTCTATGTAGGTTTGTTCGGCAACGATTACGGATCGGAGGATGTAGACGGCATATCACCCACAGAACGAGAGTTTGATCAGGCAACCGCTTCTGGTGTCCAACGTCTGATTTTCGTGAAAGGGACCGATGACAACGCCCGGCATCCGAAGATGCAGGCACTTATCCGTAAAGCCCAAGCCGGACTTATCCGAAAACGTTTCGACAAGTCGGAAGAATTAGTAATGGCATTCTACGCAGCATTGGTTGAATACCTTGGCAGCAAAGACGTTATCCGTTCTGAACCTTTTGACGCTGCACCGTGTTTAAAAGCTTCAATGGACGACCTTGACACCGAGCAAATGACTCGATTTATCCGAATAGCACGCGCTGCCAGGTCGTTCCCATTACCCGAAGAAGCACCACCGGAAGAATTATTGGAACACTTAAATCTCCTAAATGATGGACGACCAACGAACGCGGCAATGTTAGTATTTGGGAAGGCACCACAGCAATTTCTGATTTCTGCTGCGGTTAAGTGTGCTCACTACCATGGAACTCAGGTAGCGAAACCAATCCCGTCTCATCAAATCTACAACGGAACAGTGTTTCAACTCGTTGATCAAGCTGTGGATTTCGTACTTAGCAAAATCAATCTATGGGTAGGCACACGCGCAGAAAGCGTGCAAGCACCGGTCGCCTACGAAATACCGAAGGAAGTTGTAACGGAAGCCATTGTCAATGCTGTAGCACATCGGGACTATACCAGTAACGCCAGCGTCCAGGTGATGCTGTTCTCGGATCGGCTTGAGGTTTTGAATCCGGGTAGATTGCCATCTTCTTTGACTCTGGAACAACTGCGAGAAACACACCGATCAGTGCCCAGTAACCCTTTTCTTGCTCGATCCTTGTACCTCAACCAATACATTGAAGAGATGGGGACAGGGACGTTGGACATGATCCGCCGATGTGGGGATGCTGGTTTACGCGAACCGGAATTCACCGATAGCAGTGGATTCAAGATAACGATTTGGCGTGCTAAATCTACAGAGCAGATTAAGATACAGCCAAAGGCACAACCTGAAGATATGCAATCCAAAGTGATAAGACTGCTTGCTACCGGACCAATGCCCAAATCCGAATTGTCCAAGCAGTTGGGACATAAGAAAATCTCCGGTCAACTCAATAAGGTTGTTCAAAACCTTCTGGATGATCAGACGATCGAATACACGCTGCCAGAGAAACCGAGGAGCCCACAACAGAAGTACCAATTGACAGATAAAGGTAGAACCAAACTATCGAATCTGAATTGAGAAAAGCAGCTTATGCCGCAGCTTATGCCGCAGCTTATGCCGCAGCTTATGCCGCAGCTTATGCCGCAGCTTAGAGATTCCAAAGCGTCAGGCAATAGGAACACCAACATGCACATCATTCGTGAAACAGAAAAAGACACACAAGAACGCGTCATAGAATTCTTCCAAGATGCCTTGAACTATACCTACCTCGGTAACTGGGCAGATAGCGTTGACGAAAACAGCAATATCATCCCTGAAGACCTTGCTGACTGGCTGCGGAAACAGAACTACAACCCCAATATTATCAACAAAGCGGTGTATCAACTCCAACAAGCAGCGAAAATCGGTGGAAGTAGAACGCTCTATGATGCGAACTTTGAAGTCTATGAACTGCTACGCTACGGCGTGAAGGTGCAACCAGATGTCAGTGAACAACATAAAACAGTCTGGCTAATAGATTGGAACAATCCTGAAAACAACGACTTCGGTATTGCAGAGGAGGTAGCACTCAGAGGAAAACATAACAAACGTCCCGATCTGGTGTTATATATCAACGGTATCGCAATCGGTGTGTTAGAGTTGAAAAGTGCCATAACCTCTGTCTCTGAAGGTATCCGTCAAAACCTTGCGAATCAAACAGAGACGTTCATTGAGTGGTTTTTCACCACAGTGCAGCTAGTGATGGCAGGGAATGAAACTGAAGGATTGCGTTACGGCGTTATTAAGACACCTGAAAAATACTGGTTGCGATGGAAAGAGAAGCTTGCACAGTTAGAGACCGAGAACAACCCGTTACTCAGAGAACTCAGCCAATTTTGCAACAAAGAACGAATTCTTGAAATCTTACACGACTTCATCGTATTTGATGCTGGGATAAAGAAAATCTGCCGTCATAATCAATACTTCGGTGTGAAGGCAGCCCAGGAACGCGTCAAGAGAAGAGAGGGCGGAATTATCTGGCACACACAAGGCAGCGGGAAAAGTTTGGTGATGGTCTGGTTAGCAAAATGGATTCTGGCAAACAATCCTAACGCACGGGTACTCATTATCACTGACCGCATAGAATTGGATGAACAAATTGAAGGTGTTTTTCAGGGTGTCAAAGAAAATATTAAGCGAACAAAGAGCGGTGAAGATCTGAAGCAAGTGCTTAGCGATGCCACAAACCGGTTAGCCTGTTCCCTTATTCACAAATTCGGCAAGTCAGGAGAGATAGAAGATACAGATGTTGACCTCTATGTCATTGATCTAAAGCGGAATCTCTCCGGTGGTGGACGTGTAAAGGGCGAATTCTTTGTGTTTGTAGACGAATGCCACCGCACACAGTCGGGCATACTCCACAAGGCGATGAAGGAACTTCTGCCCAACGCCATGCTCATTGGCTTCACAGGCACACCCCTGCTAAAGAGTGACAAACAACGGAGCATTGAGATATTCGGTAAATTTATTGACACCTATAAATATGATGAGGCAGTCCATGATGAAGTGGTGCTTGACCTGCGGTATGAGGCACGCGATATTGATCAGAATCTTACTTCACAAGATCGTATTGACCAATTTTTTGATAGCAAAACCCGCGGGTTAAACGATGTCGCGAAAGCGCAGCTCAAGGAACGTTGGGGAACGATGCTAAACGTGGAAAGTTCAATGAATCGCTTACGGAAAATAGTCGCGGACATAGTCTTGGATATGGAGACGCGCGATCGGTTGAAAAGTGGGAAAGGGAACGCAATGCTTGTGGCAAACAGTATCCTCTCTGCTTGTAGGCTCTACAATCTATTCCAAGATACACCTTTGCGAGGGAAATGTGCCGTGGTGACATCCTATAGACCCAATATAGAATCCATCAAACTCGAAGAAACAGGCGAAGGACTTACCGATAAGCAGCTGGAATACAATACATATAGAGATATGCTTTCAGCATATTTTGGAAAGCCTTTTAAGTTGACGAACGCCAAGGTTGACCAGTTTGAACAAGAGGTAAAGAAACGTTTTATTGAAGAACCGGCACAGATGAAACTCCTCATTGTTGTGGACAAACTGCTCACAGGTTTTGACGCACCACCTGCCACCTATCTTTACATAGACAAAAGTATGCAAGATCACGGATTATTTCAAGCAATCTGTCGCGTTAATCGCATTCATACTGATGACAAGGAATTCGGCTACATCGTGGATTACAAAGACCTATTCGGATCCCTGAGGCAGGCAATGACAGACTATACGGGTGAGGCGTTTGAAAACTACGATACCGAAGATGTGGAAGGATTATTGAAGGATAGGCTTGAAAAAGGCAGAGAACGATTAGAAGACGCACGCGAAGCGATTAAAGCGTTATGCGAACCGGTTGATCCACCGAAACAGATTGAGGATTATATCCGTTATTTCTGTAGTGCCGAAAGCGGAAACAACGAACAGATAAAAGCCGATGAGCAGAAACGCATAAAACTCTATAAGTTGACTGCAGCCTTAGTTCGTGCATACGCTAACCTTGCGAATGAGATGGAGGCGGCAGGATATAGTACCGCGGAAGCACAGAAAATCAAAAAAGAAGTGGGCGATTACGAATATGTACGTCAACAAGTGAAACTGTCAAGTGGCGACTACATTGACCTGAAGATGTTCGAGCCTGATATGCGCCATCTGTTGGATACTTATATCCACGCCGAAGAGAGTGAGACGCTCTCAACATTTGACAATATGCCGCTTGTTCAACTGATTGTGAATAAGGGTGCTGATGTGGCGATTGAGAAATTACCAGAAGACATCCGCACAAGTGAAGAGGCTATCGCGGCAACAATAGAAAACAACATTCGGCGCGTCATTGTTGACAAATCAGAGATCAATCCCAAATATTATGAAGATATGTCACGACTGCTTGATGAATTAATTCGTCAGCGGAGACAGGATGCAATCAATTATCGGCAATACCTATCAGAGGCTACGAGATTGAGCAAGCGAGTTACCGATTCTAATGCAAACTCGGACTATCCAACAGATATTGATACAAAACCACGGCAGGCTTTTTTTGATAACTTACCAGATAATATGCTTGTTGATCGTAGAACTGCGATGGCAATAGCGATAGACGAGACTATTATTGATGCCAGAAGTGATGAATGGAGAGGAAATGGATTCAAAGAACTTGAAGTACGTAATGCCATCGAAATAGTCATCTTGGATGATTTTGGTGACGATACCATTGACGTTGATAAGATTTTTAATATCGCAAAAAGTCAAGATGAATACTAAAACCGAAAATTACCATATTGAAATACGTGGTCTCTCCATAGAAGTCATCCGTAAAGACATTAAGCATTTCTATATCAGTGTCCATCCACCGAATGGACATGTACGTGTGTCTGCACCGCTGCGACTTGACGACGATGCCATAAGGATGGCTATCATTTCGCGTTTGGGATGGATTCGACGGAAACAGACAGCCTTTATGAAACAAGAGCGCCAATCAGAACGTGAATATGTGTCCGGTGAAAGTCATTATCTTGCAGGTAAACGTTACAGACTGAAAGTAACAGAACAGGACCGACGACCAGCGGTTTGCCTGCTTAACAATACGAGGATCGGATTAGTCGTACGTCCAGGGACAGATCGAGATAAACGCGAAGCGGTGCTTTATGAATGGTACCGTGAACATCTCCGCACACAATTGCCCCCACTTATTGCCAAATGGGAACAAAAGATGGGGTTGTCTGTTAACGAGGTGCGTATAAAAAAAATGAAAACGCTCTGGGGCTCCTGCAACATTGAAGCAAAACGCATCTGGCTTAATCTTGAACTGGCGAAAAAACCGAAATCGTGTCTGGTATATGTATTGGTGCATGAGATGGTGCATCTACTGGAGCGTCATCATAATGATCGGTTTCGTGAATTGATGGATCATTTCCTACCACAATGGCGAACATATAGAGACATCCTCAACCGCGCCCCATTGGCACATGAAGATTGGGGATATTGATTCAAACCCGTAGACAAATTTTCTTGCAAAAATTTCGTTGTCCACTTATAATGCTCGGTTAAAGAACTGAATTGCATTTCAGATTTTAACAGGTGCTGATAACAACTCGCATAATATTTATACGGAGGAAAAAAATATGAAAAGTGTTCACATAAGCCTTGTCTTAGCACTAATCCTTGCACTCGCATTTGTTAGTGCTACGAAAGCGGATAACCACCAATCCGAATCCTTAACGATTGTCTGGGCAGAATGGGACCCCGCGAACTATTTGCAGGAACTCTCAAAAGATTTTACCGCCGAAACCGGTATCAATGTTGATGTCATCCAGATTCCGTGGCCCAACTTCCAAGATAAGGTCTTCACGGCGTTTGTCGGAAAAAGTGATCTTTATGACATCGTTATTGGTGATAGCCAGTGGCTGGGTAGGAACTCTCAGGGCGAAAACTATATCAATCTCACCGATTGGATCAACGAAAATATCGATGTCGATTCTATCTACGGACCGGCGATGACCGCATTCGCTGAATATCCAAAAGGCAGTGGAACGTACTGGGCATTACCGGCAGAGGTAGATGCCGCCGGATACGTCTACCGAAAAGACCTGTTTGAAGACCCGAAAGAGATGGCAGCATTTCAAGAAAAATACGGTTATGCACTTGCACCACCGAAAACTTACGATCAACTCCGCGATATCGCTGAATTCTTTACGCGTCCAGATCAGGACCTCTACGGCATCGCGACATGGTATAGTAAGGAATACGACGGTATTACCATGGGCTTCCAACAGGTGATGTGGAGTTATGGTGGTAGCTACGGCGATGCAGACACCTTTAAGGTTGACGGACACATTAACTCGGAAGACAGCGCGAAGGCACTCGAATTTTACACCGATCTACTCCAGTTCGCACCGCCGGATGCACCGAACTATTACTGGGCAGAAACACTGAATGCCTATACCGCAGGTAAGGTTGCGATGGCAATGAATTACTTCGCCTTCCTACCGGGTGTGGTTAACCCCGAAACCAATCCGATCTCACATGATAAAAGCGGTTTCTTCATCGCACCCGCCGGTCCAAAAGGACACTACATCAGTATCGGTGGGCAAGGTATGTCCGTCTCTTCCTATTCCAAAAATCAGGACCTTGCCAAGCGATACATGAAATGGTTTATGCAGAAACCGGTACAGGAAAGATGGGCGGCACTCGGCGGTTTTACACCCCATAAAGAGGTCTTGCAATCGGATACTTTTAAGAAAGCGACACCGTTTAACGAAGCCTTCGCCGCAAGTTTCCCATACCTTCGCGATTTCTGGGCAGTGCCGGAATACGCAGAACTCTTAGAGGTCTGCCAGACGAATTGGAGTGAAGCGATCTCCAAGATCAAATCACCCAAAGAGGCACTCGACAATATCGCACGAAAACATGAGGAAATCTTTGAGGACGCGGGCTACTACGACGAGTAACGATTGGAAGTGTTTTGCTGGGGTGTTTCCTCTAGGAAGATTGGAAGTGTTTTGCTGGGGTGTTTCCCCTGGGAAGGTTACCCAATCTTCCACACTTCCCCCCTTCCCTCTAAACCCTTTCCACCTTCCATTTTAGAATCACTTCCACAAGTTTCGTTAGAAATATGCAAAGCAACCAACCACATCAAACATCGCGTGGGATGAGCGACTACCAATTGAAGATGGCATTCATCATGCCGACCATGATTCTGCTCATCTTGATGAACATCTTCCCGCTGCTCTGGTCGCTCTACTTGAGTTTCCATCACTACAAAGCCTCAATGCCCACGCCTCCGAGATTTATCGGTGTCCGTAATTACACACGCCTCCTTGAAGACCCAGAAATCTGGGGATATTTTCAAACGACTGCCTATTTCGTCATCCTTGCAGTCGCGGCGCAATTCTTTATCGGGTTCGGGCTTGCACTCCTCCTCAACCGAGAATTTCGGTATAAAGGTTTCGTCACAACGCTCCTCCTGCTGCCGATGATGCTATCCCCCGTAGTCGTGGGACTCTTCTGGCGTTTTATCCTCTATTCCGACAATTCCGGGTTACTCAACTTCTTCCTCAGCCCGATCCTGAAATCACCCATCGGATGGACAACGAATCCAAAGATGGCGATGATCGCTGTCGTTATTGTCGATACATGGATGTGGTCGCCATTCATGATGCTCATCGCTTTGGCAGGATTGAGCGCCGTCCCGAAATATCTTTACGAAGCCGCTGATGTTGATAGAGCCTCCGCATGGTTCAAGTTCCGATGGATTACGCTGCCCTTGGTATCACCGCTGCTACTCATCGCGCTGCTGTTCCGAACCATGGATGCCTTCAAGATGTTCGACATCGTTTATGTCCTGACCCGTGAAGGCGGCCCCGGTACTGCGACGGAAACCGTATCCATGAACCTCTATAAACTCGCATTTCGGAACTTCAATACCGGTAAAGCGTGCGCAATGGCGTATATCCTACTGATTATCATCGTGGCACTGAGCAATATCTACGTGAAATATCTTAATCGTGTTAAAGGAGAGGCTTAAAAACACAATGCGGAATCGGAAAAGTTTTGTCCACTACCTCATCCTTGCCCTCATTGTCGTTGCCGTACTTGTCTATATCGCCCCGATTTATTGGATTTTGGCAACGTCATTGAAAGGCTTGGCAGATATTACCACGAAACTTCCAAAGTTCTTCTTTAAAGTATCGTTGGAGAACTATCAGAAGCTGATGCCTTCAGAGGGTATCCCGGGTGTAACATACCTCTTTCTTGCAGAGGTGCTTATAGGATTACTCCTGTTCGGCATCTTCTCGGTATCTAAAATGAAGCTATCGCGTCATCTCGGATTAGTATGGAACGGTATTTTCATTTTAACCTGTCTCTATAGTTTCTTCAGTCTACCACCGCTCCAGACACGTCTCCAAACGGATGCCCGGCTCAATTTTTTGTTCTTGATAGTTTGTACCGTTATCGCCTATCCGCTAATCGTACCGTTGAAAAAAACAGGCGGAAACCTCGCATTGCAAACGGAGAAGAAACTACGATTTACTTTTGTCCTACCGAGCGTCTTCGGAACGATTGCTATTTGTGCCGCATTGGCAAACGGGGGGTCCAAGTATTTCTACCAGTTGCTCAACAGCATTATTATCGGTGGTGGTAGCACAATCCTCGCTGTCGGACTCGGAACACTCGCAGCTTATGCTTTCTCCCGATTCGATGTCGCCGGTAAAGATGACCTCCTCTTCTTTATCCTCAGCACCCGTATGTTACCACCTGTCGTTGTCGTCATCCCGATCTATCTGATGTATAGTGCACTCGGGTTGCGCGATACACACTTCGGATTGATTCTGCTCTATACCACCTTCAACGTCTCGTTCGCTGTGTGGCTCATGAAAGGATTCATCGACGAGATCCCGAAGGAGTACGAAGATGCTGCGCTCGTTGACGGTTACTCTCGGTTTCAAACCTTCATGAAAGTAATCCTACCACAATCTGTGACCGGTATCGCCGCGACCGCGGTATTTTGTCTCATCACTGCGTGGAACGAGTTCGCATTTGCCTTGGTCCTCACGGAAGTCGGCGGCAGGGCAGTGACCGCGCCCCCCTCAATCACGAGTGCTACCGGTTCTGCGGGTATGGATTGGGGCAAAATCGCCGCAGCAACATTTGTTTTCCTGCTCCCCGTCGCTGTTTTCACCTTCCTCATGCGCGGACACTTACTCAGAGGCGTTACATTCGGCGCAGTGAAGAAATAGTTGCCAGTTATCAGTTTATCAGTCAGAAGGTTGACAAAGTTTAGAAAAAGTTGTATACTTTATAGACCCACCGAAAAAGGAAAATAAAAAAGTGAATAGGAGACCCACTATGAGATGTAAACTAACACTCATTCTGGAAGAACAACCAGAAGGTGGATTCACAATAACTTGTCAAGAATTACCCGAATTGATTACAGAATGCGACTCTTTAGACAAGGACGAGATTCAAGAGGTCGTCACTGATGCGTTTTATGCCATTGTTGAACTTTATGATCACCAACACCGGTCTTTGCCTGAAGAAATTCAGATTTTAGACGACAATACGGAGGATGCTGTAGTTAGGCATCTATTGGAAACGGTGGTGCCTATCCATGAAGTATCGCGAAATAGCTAAAAAGCTGCGTCGGCTTGGCTATGAAGAAATAAAGAGAAGAAGGTCAGGCTCACATCGTATCTGGGAACATCCGCAAACTAAACTGTCAGCATCTATCCCTGATTGGGGTAGCAGAGATTTGAGAATAGGGACGCTCCGAAGTGTTCTAAAACAATTAGAGATTGACTATCAAACATTTCTTGACAATTAATCTGATAGAGGTAGCAGACACACTTCTGCTGCCTTTTGTTTTACTTTGATACCCCGAAGCGCCAACGTTTATTTAGACCACAAATCAGTAAAGTTAAAACAAGTTTTTGCTCAAAGTCAAATTGGAAGAGGAACAAATAGAGGTCACCTAAATGAACAACCACGCACTGCAACTCACCGATAAACAGATGCGGGACTTCATCATCAACGGCTATGTCAAAGTGAAGCCGGATTTCCCGCCGAGTTTTCATCAGAACATCTACGAACAACTCGACGCAATGTTTGAGCAGACTGGCAATTTGGGCAACAACGTCCTACCCCTCATCCCTGAGATGCAGGAAATTTTTGACCATCCTGTCGTTCACGGCGCGATGCAAGGCGTGCTCGGTTCGGATTACGTCATGCATCCACACCGATACTGCCATTTCAACCAACAAGGCAGCGAAGGACAGAATTTTCATAAAGATACCTACGAAGGCGACGAACAGATCCGTCGGCACCGATGTCGGTGGACAATGGCGTTCTACTATCCGCAGGATGTGCCAGAAGATATGGGACCGACCGCCGTCCTGCCCGGTTCGCAGTATTACGAAACCAGCGAAAGCGCACACGCGCAGCCGGACCTCTCACTCTGCGGTGAAGCAGGCACGGTGACGATCGTCCACTATGACTTATGGCACCGCGCAACGCCAAATCGGAGCGACAAGAAACGGTACATGGTGAAATTCCTCTTCTCCCGACTGGATGAACCACAAACACCGACATGGAAAAGCGATACCCCCGACTGGGATACCCTCGGCAACGGTGAAGCGTCCGAGCATCCAGAATTATGGGAATCTTTATGGGATTGGTATTACGGGAAACAGAACGGCACTGCTAACAGATCGGGGTTACAAACCCCTCCTACGGCTAACGGGGCGGAATTACAACCCCGTCCTACGGTGGATACCCTCATTGAAGCTTTAGACAGCAATAATGAGAGAGAAAGACTAAATGCTGCGTATCGTTTGGGGAAAGCTGGTGCTGCTGCCGTGCCGCCGTTGAAGCAGGCGTTACACGGCACATCTGATACCATCCGAAACTATGCAGGATATGCGTTAAGTCTCACTGGCGCACCCGCCGTTCCGACGCTCATTGATGCACTGCAAGCGACAAGTGACTCGGTCCGAGCAGCTGCTGCGTTTGCCTTAGCGGATATGGGAAAAACTGCAGAAGAAGCAATGCCAGCGTTAACACGCGCTGCCCGAGATCCCGACGCATGGGTACGACGACACGCAACAGAGGGGTTAGGACTCATCGGACAACAGGTTTCTGACGAAATTGATTTGTCTGAAACTGTTCAAATCCTAATAGATAGATTATGTGACGATTATCACTGGGTTCGCGATAACGCTGCGCGCGCCTTAGCGAAATTAGGCACACCCGCGGAACCGGCGATTCCTACGCTTGTCGCGCAGCTCGAAGATGAGAACCGATACGTCCGTTTCCACGCAGCGTTAGCACTCAAGCAGATTAAAACGCCAGAAGCGCAGGACGCACTCTTCAATCATCTGTTCACTTCGCGCTGGTGTGCCCTAACAACACGCGGAACACCTTATTAGCGAAAATCAGGGTCGGTTGGGATTTGCGTCAGATCCCATAATAGCACCGTGCTGTCGTCACTGCCACTCGCGAGCAACTTGCCATCAGGACTGAACGCCATAGATCGAACCGGGCCCCTATGTCCACGAAACATTGCGATGTGCTTGTTTGTCGTTACATCTGAGACGTAGACATCCCGCGTAGTTCCGCTCGCAATTGTCTGTCCATCGGTACTGAAGGCGATGGACATAATCGCGCCCGCTTGCGCCGGAAAAGTAGACAGTAATTCGCCAGAGGCAGCATGCCACAACCGGATTTTACCGCCATTCCCACCACCGGCAAGCACTAATCCGTTGGGCGAATACGCGACAATATCCACACCCCGTTCATGACCTATCAACTCCGTTTTAACTTCTCCTGTGCGGATATCCCAGAGTCGTATAACTTCTTCGTCGGTTGCAACAGCAAGCGTCTGTCCATCAGGGTGAAGCGAAATATCCATTTCACTGTAGTTCCCTTGTGGTTCGTTGATATTTCCAGTAATGGTTTGTAGTATATGACCGGTTGGCACATACCACAAATAGACCGTGTTGTCCCAACCGCCGCTCGCGAGTGTTGTCCCATCCATTGAAAACGACAGAGAGGAGACCCCCCATTCGTGCCCAATGACAGTCTTCAGAAGTTCGCCGGTCTGCGCGTTCCACAGCCGAATTTCGCCATCCCAACTCCCACTTGCTATGGTCTTTCCATCCGATGAATACACAGCGGAACTAAGATGATCCGTATGCCCCGCGAGTGTTTTCAAAACCTTTCCTGTCTGCACATCTCGCAACGCAACCGCGTTGTCCGCCCTCTCACTACTCATAAGTGTGCTGCCATCCGGTGAAAACTTTACTGATCGCGCGAAAAACGTATGTCCGCTGATGGTTTTCAGAAGTTTTCCGGTATCAGGATCCCAAAATCGAATTGTGCCGTCGTCGCTTTCACTAATAAGCGTTTTACCATCAGGTGCATACGCCAGAGAATCAACTTGGTCAATATGTCCAGTAAGTGTTTTTAAGAGTTCACCCGTGTGAACATCCCACAAATAGATATTGCTATTATACCAACTTCCGCTGGCAAGCGTGCCACCATCCGATGAATACGCAACTGAAGTAACGTACTTCATCTCAGTGGGAATAGTATTTTTGAGTTTACCGGTACGGACATCCCAAAAATGAATCTTGGAATCGCGTCCGCCGCTGGCAAGCGTCAGGCTATCCGCGGAGAAGTCAACACTGTAGACTCTACCCGGATTTTCGGTAATCGTTTTCAGAAGTTGCCCAGTTTGCACGTTCCATATACAGATCGTGTTATCTTCCCCACGTCCGAAACTCACAAGCGTTTTACCATCAGGCGAATATATCACAGACGTGACACTATCTGTATGTCCTATGAGTGTCTGCACTAATTCACCGGTATGGACATCCCACAATCTAACTGTGGTATCACGTCCGCCGCTGGCGAGTGTTTCTCCAGTCGGACTGAATGCCAATGTATAAACAGTGAACGTGTGTCCCGTGAGAACATCTCTCTGGTCTCTCGTCTGCGGGTCCAACAGACGGATGTGATTGCCACTTGCGACAGCAAAGGTCTTCCCATCAGGACTAAACGCCGTACGACCGACGCTAAACGTATCACTCGTGAGCAGCGAAATTTCCTCTCCCGTGCTCACATCATATAGCCAAGTGCCAATTGAACTCCTAACAGCAAGTCGGTTTCCATCTGGAGAAATTGTGAATCCAGAGACTCTCCCTTTTCCATAGCGCGCGATAGCACCTTCAGGAAGGTGCCATCGCGTATATTCTTGCGCAGAACCATTGGAGAATGAAAATAAAAAGATAAACATTATTAGAACGGCACACAAATTCAGGTTTTTCATCAGTTCTCCTGTAATTTCGTTTTCTAATCGCCGGTTTTCTCTTGTAGGAACGATCTTCGCTAATCGTTGACGGTTTCCGACGGCTGATGGCTAACTTTAATCACCTTTGGATCGGAATTGTGTCATATCCCATAAAAGCACTGTCCCATCAGTACTACCGCTTGCCAGTGTCCGTCCATTGGACGCGTACGCAATCGATTGAACATAACCTGTATGTCCAACAAAACCTGACTTGGGTCTTCCGGTTTCTGGGTCCCACAAGCGGATTACCATGTCCCGACTTGCACTCACAAGCGTCTTGCCATCCGGAGAAAACGCAACTGCTAAAACATACGTCGTGTGTCCTTTGAGCATCCGTAGATTCTGTAGATTCTGTCCGTTGTTCATATCCCACAAACCTACAATCCTATCATCAGAGGTACTGGCGAGTGTACTGCCATCGGGGCTGAAGGCGAGCCCTGTAATATCTCTCTGATGTCCCACAAGCGTTAGTATGTGCTCGCCATCGTGTCCATCCCATAAACGTATTTTGTTATCATTTCCATCTCCACTGGCAAGTTTTTTACCGTCCGGTGAAAACGCGACGGCTTTAACATCACCGGTATGCCCCTTGAGAATTTCCAGTTCGGTCCCAGTCTTTGCGTCCCACAAACGGACGGTATCGTCGTTACTCCCACTCGCGAGTCTGTCTCCATCCGGCGAATAAGCCAACGCCACAACAGAACCCCAATGTTCACTCAGTGTCTGCTTATGTTGTCCTGTCTCTGGATCCCACAAGCGGATGGTATTATCCCAACCCCCACTCGCAAGTGCGCCACCATCAGGACTAAAGGCGACAGCAGCAACCGTTCCATCGTGTCCAATAAGTGTGTTTTTGTGCACACCAGTCTCGGCATCCCATAAATGGATTGTATTTCTCGTATTCCCACTCGCAAGCGTCTTGCCATCCGGTGAAAACACAACCGCATTGACATCCGACGTATGTCCATCAACGGTATTTTTCGCTGTCCACGTCTGTATATCCCACAAGCGAATGGTACCATCCTGACTTCCACTCACGAGTGCTTCGCCCTGCGGTGAGAAAGCCACCGAGACGACAGGAGCTGTGTGCTCCCTAAGTTCTCGCAAGCGTTCACCGGTGTCCGGATTCCACAGATGGATGGCGTTATCCCAGCTCGCACTGACAACCGTCTCACTGTCCGGTGAAAAGGCAACGGATACAGTATACGCTGTGTGTCCGGTGAGGTGTTGGCGTAGTTCCCCAGAACGTACATCCCATACCCCGACTGTGCCGTCATCACAACCACTCACAAGGGATCGTCCATCCGGACTGAACGCAATAGAGGTTACATTACGATTGTGATCTGTCAAGACCTTCAAAGACTGTCCGGTCTCGGCACCCCACATTCGGATTGTACCATCATCACTTCCACTCGCGAGTATCTGTCCGTCGGGACTGAACGCAACCGATCGACCCATATCTGTATGTCCAGTGAGGGTTTTCTTGAGCGTTCTGATACGCAGATCCCACAAACGAACTGTATTATCCTCACTCGTACTTGCGAGTGTGTTCCCATCTGGACTGAAGGCAACGGCTCTCACTCGGCGTGTGTGTCCGACAAGGGTTGCCTTCCGTTTTCGCGTCTGTCCATCCCACAACCGAATCGTGCTGTCGTGACTTCCACTTGCCAATATTTGGCCATCCAAGCTGAAGGCTACACAGTAGACATTACGTGTATGTCCTGTTATCAACGCTAATTCCGCACCGATGTGCGCGTCGTAGAGCCATATCCCGATGCTACTCGCTACTGCGATTGTCTTGCCATCCGGTGAATATTTGACCTCATTAATATACCCTTTCCCCAAACGCGCGATCGCTCCCGGCGGCAAATTCCATCGGGTATATTCCTGCGCAGAACTGTTCGAGAATGAAAAAAGAGAAACAAAGATTACCAGAAAGAAACACAGATTCAGGTTTTTCATCCTAAATAACATTTTAGCACGCTTTCCTAATTTTTTAGCACTATTTTGGTGAATGAATTGCGCTACGATAGACCCACAACACATTACAAGGAAATGTGAGCAAAAAAATGCTTTTCATAGTCTATTTTCCTTATCAACTTCCATCTATTAATCATCTTGCAAAATGGGCAGTTCTGCTGTCTCTTCGCAAGCGATGCCTCGTTAATAGCGTCAAAAATACCCGAGAATTCTATACAACCTGTCGTAAATAATAAAATGAAAATGATGTCAAAAGAGAGTGCTGCTTTCATAGGTTGATACCCTCCATTTTAATAGAACGTATTGCTAATGAAACGGCAATGCTGTTAGATCCCACAAGAGAATCGTGCCATCTTGACTGCTGCTCACAAGCACCTTGCCATCTGGGGAATAGGCGATTCCATTGACTGAAGAGGTATGCCCCCAGAGAGTCCTCAGAAGTTCGCCTGTATGTGGATCCCACAACCCAACGGTTCCGTGAGAATACGTGCTCGCAAGAATTTTCCCGTCCGGTGAATACGCTAAGGCGTACACTCCGCTTGTATCCGATGACAAGGTTCTTAAGAGTAGTCCTGTGTGTGGATCCCATAAACGAATCGTCTCATTCCTCCAAGTACCGCTGACAATTGTTGCTCCATCTGGTGAAAACGTTATTGAACGGATACCATTTGTATGTCCGACGAGAATACGGGCCAACCGACCCGTTTCCACGTTCCATAGATACACGCTGTTATCGCTACTACCTCCAGCGATAAGACGACCATCTGGGGAATACGCAATAGCACTAATTTCGGTCCCAACTTTGTTTTCAGCGGCATCCCCTACAAGGGATTGCTTTATTTCTCCTGTTCTCACGTCAGCTAAAAAGATTGTGTTATTTCTCCTCGGGATTGCGAGCGTGCCACCATCCGGTGAATATTTTACGTGCGCGCGCGGATGTCCGCGCGGATGCCCCACTCCCCGCCAATTTCTCAGATGTAAACCGGTCCGCGCGTCCCATAAATGGACTCCGGCACGACCACCACTGGCGACCGTTACCCCATTGGGTGCAAACGCTACAGAATAGACAAGATTCTCTTTATGGGAAGCCCTGTCAGGTACGAAGGTTTGCAGGTGTTGCCTCGTGTTCAGATCCCACATTTGAACACCCTCGCTTGCAGCACTTGCCAGCCTGTCACCATCCGATGCGTATGCCACATTTCCGGGAAACCCTCTGTACCCTGTAAGCATCTTCAGCAGCTTGCCAGTCCGTACATCCCAGAGGCAGATTTCGCTCCTTCCGACACTGACAAGCGTCTGTCCATCCGGCGAATACCCTACAGAATGAACTCTTTCTGGGTGGTCCATAAGGGCATTCACGAGTTCACCCGTCTGTGAGTTCCACATGAAGATACTGCCATCCCAACTCCCGCTTACGAAGGTCTGTCCATCTTTGCTGAACGCGACCGAATGCACAACCCATGTGTGCCCTCCAAGCGTTTGGCGCAATTCTCCCGTGTGTGTGTCCCACACCCAAGCTGCCTCATCTCGGCTTCCAATCGCAAGCATTTTGCCATCTGGGGAGTAGTCAAGACTGTAGATCATATCAATATCTTCTGCAACAGTACGCAGAAGTTCACCTGTCCGGACATCCCACAAGAGAAGTTTCACGTCCATAGCACCGCCACCACTTGCAAGTGTGTTACCGTCTGGACTGAAAGTCACGCAGTTGATATTCCCTATATGACCCATCAGGGTTTTAAGAAGTTCACCACTCTGGACATCCCACAAACGGACCGTGGTATCGGAACTCACACTTGCCAGTGTTTCACCATCAGGGTTAAAAGCGAGAGAAGTAATCCCCTTCGTGTGTCCTGTGAAGGTGTGCTTATGTTGACCAGTGTGTGCGTCCCACAAAAAAATTCTACCCTTGTCACCACCACTGGCTAACATGTTTCCATCGGGCGTAATTGCTATGGAAAAGATACGCGACTTCTGTTTAGCCAACAGGTCAATTGCTTCACCCGTCTGCGCGTCATAGATCCAGATACCGATGGAACTCGCAACAGCAAACCTACTACCATCTCGGAAATACTGGACATCGGTTATCCAACCTTTTCCAAGGCGTGCTATAACACCGTCAGGTAATCTCCATTGTGTTGAATCTTCTGCAAAGATACCTGATATAAATAGTACAGAGACAACAAACAGAAAAGAAGTAGAATAGCAGAGAATTCTCATAGGTACTCTCCCTTCAATGTGTTTTTTTCAGATAGTCGGCACACGGAGTGCACCATAACATACACAATATACACATTCATGGATGCACTTTACAACAAAATTCTCTGATTCTCTCAAAAGTGGAATTATTAGAGGCGTGTCTTCTCTCTTCTACTGGGACGTATCAGACATGCACCGGTGTCTGCTTTTCTGGCGACCGAGCCGCTTTACCTGAAGCGTTCGGTTCACCGTCTATTAACTCACAACAGACATCGGCGATATAGCGCGCAGCACAACCGTTCTGAACAAGTCTTAATCCGAAAATCCAATTTTTAAGTTATGGCATCTGTGGCAGCTTCAATAACAGTTTCTGAGGGGGTTCACATCCAAAGGTAAATTTCAAACGCGATTTCTGAGATGTTTTTTCGTTACATGATGAACCATATACCGATTCGCGCTGTCACAATACCGAGAATCGCGCCTGCAAGCACATCTGTCGGGTAGTGGACACCGAGATATACGCGGGCGATACCAACCGTAGCTGCCCAGAGAAACATGGGAATCCGTAAAATTGGAAAGAAACTTGCAAAAAGGGTCATCATCAGAAAAGCCGAGGCGGTGTGACCTGATGGAAAACTGAATTGATCCGGTGGGCGTACTCGAAATTCAATATCCACAATGTGTTTACACGGACGATCACGTTTCATCGACTGCTTAATCAGGTGATATAACAGTCTTTCAAGCAGAAACGCAATTGCCGCTGACAAAAGAAATGGTTTGCCAACAGCAGGACCGGATGTTAGGTATACGTAGAGTCCTAAAAATGGATAAAACCATCCATTAGCACTCCACGAGATCAGACGAAATAAACGGTCAAGGATGATGCGCTCGTCACCCCAACTAAAAATGCGATCAAACAGCAACCGATCCCATCGAGTTAAACTATTTGTGAATTGTCTTAGCATAGTTTATCAGGTAAGCAGGTAGAGGTATAAAACCGACCCACTCTATTTCCTTTGGTTCTCTTTGACTTACGCCGTCCACTAAAGTAGGGAGCAGCGAGGGACTTCCTCTACCAGCAACGCAATAGATATTATACCACACATACAAACAAAGGTCAAATCTTTTTGTTTGTATTTTTGTCGCGAACATCGTAAATCCTCACGAAGCCTTTGCGTCCAGATAATCAGCAAGGTCCGCAAGTGCTATGACGCTGTAATCATTTTCAGCGAGATACGCCATATACGTTTCAAACTGTTCCGGTTCTGTATGAACCCAGGGATGCTCTAGATCCGGCACTCCATGGAATGTCAGAACTGCGATATTTCCATCCACTGCTTGGTCAAGTGCCCATCGGAAATCGTTAAAATGCCAATTTGGACCTGCAGCCCCTGTCGTCGGAATTAAAAGTGGAGGGTGCAACGCCGGGTTGTAAGCCGGTCCACGTCCACCTTCGCCATCGTAAGGGAATTCGGGGGCAACGCCGCGCCTCGCAAAATGAAACCCGTGTTCCGCAACCACTTCGACAGCCGCTTCGCTATGACTATACCCCGGATAACAGAACGTTTTCGGATGCGGAATACCGTAAGCCTCACAGCGGTCGTCAATATGTACCAGATCCGCTCGCAGCTCCGCTGCCGACTGCTGCGTGACGTTCCGATGGTGCCGAGTGTGGTTGCCAACCTCAAAACCTGCATCATGCAACCCGCGTACCTCTTCCCACGTCATATAGGCTTCTTTATTCGTCAGGAAATTCAGACCTTCCGTAATATAAAAGGTCGCACCGAAGCCGTATGATTTCAACATTGGCGCAACGAAAGTCGCCTGCGATTTGCATCCATCATCAAAGGTAAGCACAACAAGTTTGTTAGGGATTTTTTTCCGTAAATCGGTTCTCATGCTTCTAACCTCTGCATATTTTGAAAGTTCCATACTGTTTAACCGCCTGATTATTATATCTGCAAATAACCCTTAAATCAAGAAAAAACACAGCCGAAGCAGAACGATTCAGCCCTTACGTGGCTTCTATATTTCATCAGGCTCCTCCGCTGTAGAAGCACCCGAATCACGGATACTACTGACTGCTAACGGCTGATGGCTAATTGCTAACTGCCATAAAAAAATGTTTGACAAAAATCTCGAAGTCGGTTACAATTGGAAAAGAAAACAACGGAGGTAGAAATCATGATTGATCGACGCGCATTTCTAAAATCGCTGGCAGGTTTGACGACTGGTATCCTTTTATCATCCGCATCCACTGAAGGCGGAGCAGAAGAAGTCGCCAGTGACCGCCTCGGTCCGCTCCTGCCGACACGACGACTCGGCAGAACTGGAGAGGCTGTGACAATGCTCGCCGTTGGTGGATGGCATATCGGCGATATGCCAGAAGCCGAAGCACAGAAAACAATCGAAACAGCACTCGAAGGCGGCATTCGATTCTTCGATACAGCGGAAACTTATCAAAATGGTGGCAGCGAGAGCCGATTGGGAAAACTTCTCGTGCCAAAGTATCGCGACGATGTGTTCCTGATGACCAAGACGACAGCGCGAAACGCAAATGAAGCATGGACACACCTCGAAGCTTCACTCACACGCCTGAATACCGATAGACTCGACCTCTGGCAGGTACATGCTGTACGAAACCCGGCTGATGTCGATGAACGAATCGAAAACGGCATCTTCGATGTTATGCTTGAAGCAAAGGAGAGTGGGAAAACACGCTACATCGGGTTCACTGGACACTCAAGTCCAGCAGCGCATCAACGTGTCCTCGAACAGACCGATATCTTCGATGCCTGTCAACTGGCGGTGAATCTTGCCGACGTAAGTTATGAAAGCTTCATCGCAAAAGTCGTGCCTACCCTCATAGAACGCAATATAGGCGTGATTGGAATGAAATCGCTGGCAAATGGCGGGTTCTTCGGCGGTACACAGCACGGACGACACGGGACAAATCCGAAGGTCGTTCCAAACCGGGTCAGCGTCTCTGAAGCCGTACGGTTCGTCTTCGCACTACCCGTCAGTACGCTCGTCACAGGTCCTGACAACGCAGCGCAGATGCAAGAGAAAATTGACATCGCGAAAAACTTCATCGGCATGGAAGACGACGAACGGCAGAAATTAATAGAGAAAGTAGAAGATATGGCAGGGACAACAGTTGAGTTTTACAAAGCCTGAATCTCTTGAGAATCATGTTAAAAGAAAAAGGCAAGAACTTTACGTTCTTGCCTTTTTCTATACATCCGTTATTTCTTTATCGCTGCCCATGTAGTCGTGAGTTTATCCGTCGGAGAAACATCAAAAGCCGCATCCAATCCATCATCCATGATACTCTTAATCTCATCATCACTCAGCACCACATTAAAGATAGCGACATCGTCAATGATACCTCTGTATTTACCGGCATATCCGGAACCGATGAGCAAATTCATATCGCTCGGACTGGAGTCCCCACAAGGGTGAGCACCACATTTTACCCATTTATCTTGACCTGTGACCTCACCGTCTTTGTACATCCGATACTCGCGTTTTGAAACGTCTCTGACCTCAGCCACGTGCATCCATTCGTCATCTACGAAAGTACCCGGTGCAGGTCTCGCCACCTCTACATAAGGCTGACAATTTCCGCCACAATCACCCCAATAAAAACTCAACCGGCCATCGGGTTCTTGTGTTAAGCAGCCTTCGCCGCCATAAGACTTACAAACTATGTTTTGACGACCGGCACCTACACTTTCAGGTTTCACCCAAAAAACGATTGTCACATCGCCATCAAACTGCAGAGACGCATCATTGCCCATATCCACAAAGTTTGAACCATCAAACTCAAGCGCCTTGCCAAATTTACCGTCCACCCATTTCGGTTTACTCATGAGTGTACCGTCGTTCCCGTTTTCAGAGATATCCTTGGTAGTATCTCCTTTACCTTCATCAAATTTCCACATGCCTACGACGGTTTCAGGATCCAAAATCGCATCACTTGGAACGGCTAATATACCCGCAATAAATAGGACGATCATCCCCGTCCATACTAATCTGGTTCTCATTTCTCTACGCCTCCTTATACAGTTGAATACTCTCGATACGCAAGTACGAAAGTTATTCTCCTCTTATTGTCAGTAAGGTACGCTACTCAGGCAAGGTCCGTAGTTTGGATTCAACCTGAGCAAACTTCAGCATTTTAACCATCTCACATTTCAGGAGAGAGTTTTCAAAGATATAATGGTGCTGGTACCGGCGGAACCTCCCTCAACCGCGTTGCAGCGTATTACTTATGAATAGCAACATCATAACAAAATTAATATAAATTGTCAAGAAAATTTTTTTGTTGCAAACTTTATAGGTTTATGTTATACTCAAAGCAATTTTTGATGTACACGATCTGTCGTGTTGTTTTTTGGCAAATGGCATTAAATGTAAAATCACATATAATATGCGGATTTATCTTTTCGCTCTCGTTTTTTTTTCGTTATACATTCCTGCAAAAGCAGATGTAAAATTTACAGATGTTACGGATCTATCTGGTATTGAATTTCGGCATTTTACGGGTGCAACTGGTAAGCGTTATATGCCGGAAACCATGGGCGCGGGTTGTGCCTTTTTGGACTACAATGCCGACGGGAACTTGGACATCCTGTTGGCAAACGGCACAAGCCTAACCTCCGAAAATGAAACGGAAACCCCGCGACTCTACCGAAACGTCGGAGACGGACGGTTCATTGATGCTACCGAAACCGCCGGACTCGATGTACCGATGTACGGGATGGGCATCACCGCCGCCGATTATGATAATGACGCAGATATTGATATCTACTTTACCAATGTCGGCAAAAACTATCTATTCCGAAATAACGGCGACCAAACCTTTACAGATGTCACCGATACCGCAGACGTAGGAGACCCGAACTGGTCAACAAGTGCCGCCTTCTTTGATGCCGATAACGACGGTTGGTTAGACCTATTCGTTTGCAACTACGTTGAATGGACACCCGAAACAGATATTCCGTGCATTGTCCAACCGACAATAGACAATAAACAATACCGAACCTATTGTACGCCAACTGTCTACGCCGGACAATCCTGTCGTTTCTATCGCAACCGAGGCGACGGAACGTTCAACGACCTTACAACCCAAGCCGGACTCTATAACCCGATAGGTAAGTCGCTCGGCGTCGCACTTCTGGATTACAATCAAGATGGATGGATTGACCTCGCAGTTGCCAACGATACCGAACTGAATTTCCTTTACAGGAATAACGGGGACGGCACATTTACCGATGAAGCCGTCGTCATGGGAATCGCTTTCAGTGAGACAGGAAAAGCGCGTGGCAGCATGGGGATCGACGCAGCGGATGTAGATAACAACGGTAGTATCGCTATCGCTATCGGTAATTTTAGCAACGAAAAAACAGCTTTCTTTTTCGCAAAACCTGATGGCACTTATTTCACCGATAGAACAGATAACGTCCACATCGGCAACGTGAGTTTTCGTTTATTGACCTTCGGACTCCTATTTTTTGATTGCGATTTAGATGGTGCACTCGACCTGTTTTGTGTGAACGGACATATTGAACCCGAAGTGCTACGCTACCAACAACATACACCTTACGCGCAACAACCTTCGCTATTCCGAAATCGCGGCGACGGAACGTTTCAAAACATCACTAAACATGCCGGACTCACACGTCCAGGGGTCGGGCGCGGATGCGCTTACGGCGATTACGATAATGACGGCGATTTAGACATCCTCGTCCAGAACAACGGCGCGACGCAAGATTACGGCAAAGTTTGGCTCTTACGTAACGATACTGAACCTCCAGCGAACTACATCCGCGTCAGGACCATCGGCACCCGCAGCAATCGTGATGGCATCGGCGCGAAAATTCAAGTAAAATCTGGGAACAGTGTCCAACAGCAGATGATCCGTACAGGCAGCAGCTACTGTTCCCAAAGTGAGATGACCCTAACTTTCGGATTAGGAAACAGTAAAACAGTCGAAAACCTCGAAATTCAATGGCCCTCTGGCGAAATAGACCGATACAGGAAACTCAAAGCCAATCAACTGATAGAAGCAATGGAAGGAGCGTCGAAAAAATGAGATTATTAGTGTTCGGATGCCTCTTTCTCATAGTTCCTGGCTTAATAAGTGGTTGTCAGAATAACGAAAGCACACCAGTAAAAAGAACGACATCCACAAAAGCATCGGTTTCACCGTCTGCACAGGACTATAATAACCGCGGTACCGCTTATCAGCGAGCCGGTAGACTTCAAGAAGCAGTTTCGGCTTACCAACAGGCTATCAAACTCAAACCTACGCTAATTGAAGCACACCACAACTTAGGCACTGTGTATGTCATGCAGGGCAAATTGGCTGAAGCGATTACGACCTATAAACGGGTGATTGCGTTACGGCCGGACATGGCAGAGGCTTATGTCAATTTAGGTAGAGCCTACGGATTCGCGGGGCAGCTCGATGCGGCAATCGCTGAATACCAGGAAGCGCTCACACGCGATGCTACGCTCGTCTACGCACATTATGGGATCGGTCTGGCTTATAGATATAAAGGCATGCTCCCTGAAGCCATTGCTGCACTCAAGCAAGCGATGCACTTACAACCCGATTTTACCGATGGTCTAATGCAACTCGGTCACATCTATCGAGAAACAGAACAACTCACGCAAGCCGTGGAAGCCTTCGCGACAATCACAAAAATCTATCCAAAAAACGCGAAGGCGTATCATGAACTCGGTGTGTGCTATACAAAGCAAGGTACATATCGTGAAGCCGTCAAAGCTTTTCAACGCGCTTTACAACTAAACCCCGAAGCGGTTGAGACGCAGAATCTACTGCAAGTTGCTCAGGCGCGCGCAGCGCGTCAGTAGGAACATCTCTCCAACCGTGTCTGTACATATAAACGCGGGGCATCCCGCAATTCCCTTTTGTTTTCAAACGGTGTCCAGTAATTAACACCAAAGGAGGAAAAAGATGTATCGGTTTATGTTTTTTATTTTTGCAATAGCAGTGTTCTCTCTACCTACCCTTTTCGTGAATGCAGCGGATATTGAGGATGGACTGTGGATGTATCTACCACTCAACGAAGGCGAAGGTGAAAAAGTCACCGACCACGGTCCTAACAACTTTGAAACAGAACTCAGTGAAACGCCTCCGCAATGGGTGAGTGCAGGACATAACAGCATCGGAACAGCAATGGAATTTGATGGCACATCAAACTATGTCAAAATTGACATGGCGAGCCAGGGAAAAGACATTGATTCACATTTTGACACGGACAAAGGGCTTACAATTTGCGCCTGGGTCAAGGTGCTAAATGTTGCAACCGATAGCCATGGTCAAACCCGCCAGCCTGTCGTCATGAAAGGGGGTCCTAATCAGTGGGAGTTCGCACTCTATGTCTATGACGACTTCGGTGCGGGGATGTCCGTTTGGACATGTCCGGGCTCAGGGGTTTCGGAACCGAGCACGCCTGATATTATGCCACAAAGCAGATGGATCCACCAATGCGGCACGTTTAAACTCGCGGAAGGCGTGAAAGTTTATGCGAACGGCGAAGAAGACCCAATCGCGCAAGCCGGTGATAATGGCAACGGACCCTGCGAAGCCGGAGAGCGCCCTGTCTATATCGCACACCGAGAGGATGGGCAGTGGCTAAATGCCGTCATCGCTGAAGTCTATATCTGGGAACGTGTGATTGATATTGATGAAATGAATCTTGCCATGAACACAATTGGCGGATTGACACCCGTTGAACCGGGAGGTAAACTCACAACCACTTGGGGCAACATCAAACGCCGCTGACCCCAATAATTTTAACACTAAAGGAGGAAAAAAATGCGTCAGACTATGTTTTTGACCTTGTTGGTAGTCGCGTTATCCCTACCAACCGTTTTCGTGAATGCTGCGAACATTGAGGATGGGCTTTGGATGTATTTACCCCTCAACGAAGGGGCAGGAGAAAGAATCGCCGACCACGGCCCCAACGATTTTGATACCGAACTGAGTAAAACCGCCCCGAAATGGGTTGATGCCAAACACGACGATATCAGAAATGCGATGGAGTTCGATGGAAAGTCAACCTACGTCAAAATCGATATGGCTGGTCAGGGGAAGGACATTGATTCGCATTTCGACGATAAGGCAGGAATTACAATCTGTGCATGGGTGAAACCGCTAAAGACCGGCACCGATGCACATGGTCAAAACCGTCAACCCATCGTCATGAAAGGCAACGCCAATCAGTGGGAATTCGCACTCTATGTCTATGACAACTTCGGTGCGGGGATGTCCGTTTGGACGTGTCCCGGTTCTGGCGTTTCAGAGCCGAGTACCGCCAGCACCGCCCCACAAGGAGAATGGACCCACCAGTGTGGCACATTTAAACTCAAGGAAGGCGTGAAAGTTTATGTGAACGGCGAAAAAGATCCAGTCGCACAAGCCGCTGATAACGGCAACGGACCCTGCGAAGAAGGAGAACGTCCTGTCTTCATCGCACACCGAGAGGACGGGCAGTGGCTAAATGCCGTCATCGCTGAGGTCTATATGTGGGACCGTGTCATTGATGTTGACGAAATGAATCTCGCCATGAAAACAATTGGCGGCTTGGCGGTTCAACCGGGAGGTAAACTCACAACCACCTGGGGCAACGTCAAACGCCGCTGATCGTAGCCTTAACCAAAGTAGGTGCGGTTTCCAACCGCACCAGAACTGAAAATAAAGATAAGAGTTTCCTGATTCTGTTGGGCGAGGCTCCTATGCCTCGCCCTAATTATCTGAGGGTGTTTCATAAATAATAGTTGTCAAAAGTCAGGATATTGGGTATCCTTCATTTTATACCACATAAAGTGAAGGAGACACCCATGCAATATCCTGACATCAGAGAGTATATCACATTTCTGTTTTCAATGTTAGACGCGTTCTCAGCCACCAAAGAAAAAGTTTCCAAAAGAGGAAGACCCGAGACTTATCCGGATGCTTCTCTCATCGTCTTTTATGCCGTTATGACACTCAAGGGGATTACCGCTATGCGCGCACAACAGGATTACTTATTTCACCATCCCCTCTACCTTCAAAGATGTCGACTTCCGGCGTGTCCGTCTCATGTGACCCTCGGACGGAGATACAAAGCGTTGACACCGACACTTCAGGCTTTCACTGAATACGTTGCGACATGGAGCCTCAGCAATGGTGGACACTTCCCCCAAGAAGTCGTTTATGAAGATAAAAGTCTGTTTAGAGCCGCGGGGCCCGTCTGGCATCAGAAGGATCGCCTCAACAATGAGATACCCAAAGGTTTGCGCGGTGTTGATACAACTGCGACTTGGTCGAAAAGTGGGTATCATGGATGGGTCTATGGATACGGACTCCATCTCACTGCCACCGAGAGTGGATTTCCAGTGATGTTTCAAGTCGAACCCGCCAACGTCAATGAACGCAACGTATTGGATACCAAGAAAGAGAAACTCATTGACCGAGGCACGCGCTGTATCGTTGCTGATAACGGGTATGTTGATAAAAAACGCGCCACGGCTTTTGCCGAAGTTGACGTGCTTCTGTTGACTCCCAAGACGACTTTAGCCGAAGCAAACGCACTCTTAGGTGCAGACCCGCTCTATACAGCGACAGAAGTTGCGACTTACCGAGGGGCGAGAAAGACGGCGATTGAACCTGTCTTTGATTTATTGAGCAAACTCTTGTCGATCACAGGAACGCATAAGCCTTTACCGGTGCGAGGTTTGGCATATGTTTCTACCTTTTTGGGCCTGGGTATCCTACTTTTGCAGGTATCCATGTTAATGAATGTCCGATGCCGGATACCGACACGAAATGTTTCTTACATTAAAACCTGTTTTCGATAAAAAAACATTTATGAAACACCCTCAATTATCTATGAGATAACGTCTATTCCCCAAAATGGCTCGCAACCAGTGTTAAATCCAAAATATTCACAATACCATCCCCATTAACATCCGCATCTATATCACCTGTTTCACCGAAACGCGATGCCACCAACGTCAGATCCAGAATATTGACAACACCGTCCTTGTTGACATCCCACGCAGGCCTTGGGGGTTCGACGATCTCCGCGCCCTGAGTCGCAACAGGTAACGATACGCCGGAAGCACTCGCAAGGATGACCTCCGTTAAGGAAAGCACTGACGTTTTTATTTCCATCACTTCAAATGTTATTGTCAATAGGGTGCCAGCTGTGGCATCTACCGCCATCTGCGCCGTTGATGCAAGCGTTATCTCGTCTGTCCCAATTTTCGGAGGAACATCAAAAAGACCACCTTCAAGGTACGTTCCCTGTTCCCATGAAATATATCGGACTGCCGCCGCCTCAAATTGAAGGGTTACCTGATAACCGGCTACGTATTCAGCGTTAGCGATGTCAATAGAAATCGTAAACCGTTCTCCAATATCAGGAGACGTAATTGATGCAGGCGTTATGCTAACAACACTTATACTCGGTTCAATAGTCAAGAGGCTCGCAAGTTCGTCAATTTCGACAGGATTTTGGAGCAACGTGTGAACATCCGGATCGTTAATAAGGACCTTCACATCAGCGTCTTCCTTGAGAAGCATTATAAATCTATCGTCAATATCGGGGATAAGAATTTTGAGACGATCTGGATCCTCAGCAATCAGTTGAATTGTAGCTGGTTGCAAAACCGCTTGCACTTCTGGATCCCTCAATACTATGAGAACATCGGGCAGCAATTCCCGAATATCTTCACGTTGAAAAAGGGGACGATACCTCTCATAAATGATTGGGGCAAGCACGGCTTGTTCTATTTCAAGTAGGGCTGCGAGTTCATCAATCGCCGCCGGGTCTTGAAGTAGCATCTGAACGTCCGGATCACTCAGCATAACGCGGATGTCCGTATCATTCTTTAACAACGTAATAAATTCATCGCTGATATCCGGTATAAGGATCTTGAGGTGGTCAGGATCATCGAGCACCGCTTTTATCGTTACTGGCGTTAACAGCGGTTGATTCTCCGGTTTCTTGAGTTCTATGAGGACTGTCGGCAAGACCTCATAGATATCCTGGCGCAGTAAGAATTCTTGGTATCTTTGGAATATCTCTTCAGCCAGTGAAGACTCCTGGGCAGCAGTCTGCATGCCGCAAACCACACACAGACTCAGCATGAAAAATATAATCAAACATTTAAAAAAGATAGAAGACATTACATTTTCGTTGGCGAGGCGGACCCGTTTGCGTCCTTCGGCATCGACTTCAACCTCACCACCGCCTTTTCAATTTATTAGGACTTACGACGCACTGCAGGCGGGGTTTTAAACCCCGCCTGCAGTAGGGCTTTGTAACCTCTATTTATAACCTGTTCATTCTAAGTCATCACGCCTTCGGATGTCGGATTCGTTTTGAACCCGCCTGCCATGATATTGTTATACGGTTCCTCTGGCGCACGTCCGACGGGGCGCATCTCTGGTTTATGGTATCCGAAACGAACCGCTTTCCGCCACTGATCCGTCCTATTGACCTCCGACCAGTGTATAAGACAATAACTGAAGAAGATAACATCTCCGGCTTTAGCAGGTACCGGAATCGAGTCAATGAAATCTGGATGGAACCTATCAGTCGGGAGATGCGGCGCAGTGCCTTCACCGGTGATGTGTTCACGCGGACCCTCTTTATGACTACCGGGAACAACCCGCAGGGCACCGCTCTCAAACGGCGCATCGTCAAGATGGACAAGACAATCCACGAAATCAAGTCCATCGTGTGGATAGAAGGGATAATCCTGATGCATCGGGAACGGCGTGCCTTTCTCTGGCGGCTTCGCGTGCAGCACGGTATGATGCCACTGGATCGTATCACCGATAAGCGACTGCACAGCACCTGTCAACCTTTCGTGGAAAATAACTCTCCCCCATGTCGCCGAGTAGAAGTGCGGGTTGTGCATAAACACCGCCTTCGTCGTCTGCTGATCCTCTTCTTTGAGGTAACGTGTACGCCAAGGTCCGGGCCAACCGATCGTCTCCTGACCCCAGTTATTGATAATCCTCACCATTTCGGATGCCAGCTCTTCGGTTTCCCCTCGCGTGAATAACTGATCGACCTTGAGATAACCGTTCTCATTGTAAAAATCGACCTGTTCTTGCGTTAGCATGTCAATCTCCTTGTTGCTGTTGAATCCATTCACCAAAAAGTCAGAAAGTATTATTGCTCAAAATTCTACTTCAAAACCACATATTTTGTCAACTGTCAACTTTTTTGCAAAAAAATTTGCATTTCCCAATTATATATCTTATCATATATAATGTTAATATAGGTATATATTGATAATCTAACAATTTTTAAATTAGTTTAAGATAGAACGAAATCAAGGCACGGTTTTTCTGACCGTTAACGGTATAACTTAGCACGACAACTTTAGAAAAGGAGTTTAAAAAAATGAGGACTTACACATCGAACGGAAAAGCGTACCTCGTGACGAGAGATTGGCTGGTAGGTGAGTTACACATTCCGATGGATACCGTCACGGAAGCAGCCGTTCGCGCCGCAGAAGAGGGTTACGATGCTTATCAAGTTGAGACATACATTCGCGATGCGATGACCCTCTTTAAATCAACCGACGCGGAAGTCACAGGTGTCACATCGGCTGAAAATATCCCTTCAGAAAATATCAAAGACGGTGGTCCCCTGGAACTCGTCATTAACGGAGAGGCGTATAGTTTCAATATAGATCGCTCTGAAACACTCAACGATCTCGCAGTCTGGATATCTGAAACCTTGAATCAAGTGAAGGCACAGATAGCCGACGACTATATTGCAAAGTTGGACGCAGATCTGGAGAAAACAGGTTTCTTGGGAAAGAATATTACAGTGACTATAAAAATTTAAAAACGTTACATTTCCCATGGTAATATTTTTTTTAGCAAAAGATTGTCAAAAAATGCCTCTAAACTTTTATGGTAAGTTGGTAAGTGGGTTTACAATCAGATTGAGAAAGTTACAAAAAACGAAAAAGTTACCATCTGGTAACTTTTTGGCGTTGGAGGTACACGCCTAACCGACAATCCAAAAACCAAGTCTTGCATTAATTTACAATCTATTATATGATAGTCGCATCTTTTACCAAGGAGAAAACATAACAATGAGTCTTTTGGGAATTGATGTCGGCACTACAGGATGCAAAGTCATCGCGTTTCGTGAGGACGGGACGTTGCTTGCGCAAGCGTACGGCGAATATCCGTTGAACCATCCGAAACCGGGTTGGTCAGAACTTGACGCAAATGTCGTTTGGCAAAATATCGCAACCGGTATTCAACAGGTCGCTGCAGAAACGAAATCCGACCCGATTGAGGCAATCAGCGTCGCCTCGCAAGGTGAAGCCGTTACACCCGTCTCCGCCACCGGACAGATTTTAGCGAACGCTATCACAACTTTCGATGCCCGTACAGCAGGCATCTGCGATGAATTAAAACAAGAAATAACACCTCTCGAGGTGATGCAAATCACCGGGATGCCGATCAGCGATATCCATACACTCCCAAAACTGATCTGGATACAACGGAACCAACCCGACATCTATCGGCAGGTATCCACATTCCTCGGTTTTGAAGATTTCGTCTACTTCAAACTCGGTATCCCGCCTGTCGTAGACTACTCCCTCGCTGCACGCACGATGGCTTTCGACATCATTAATAAATGCTGGTCAGAAAAGATGCTCAACTTGGCAGATGTCGATGCAACCCTTTTCCCAGAGGCTGCGCCGTCAGGGACTGTCATCGGTGAGGTAAGTGCCAAAATTGCTGACGAACTCGGTCTTCCGAAAGGCGTGGTCTGTGTTACCGGTGGGCACGACCAACCCTGCGGCGCATTAGGTGCAGGCATCATTCGGAGTGGCGAAGTGATGGACGCTACAGGAACCGTCGAATGTATCGCACCCGCTTTCACGGAACCTGTCATCAATCAGCAGATGATCAACGGAAATTTCGCTTGCTATCCACACGTCGTTGACGGCTTGTACGTCACACTCGGTTTCGTATCCAGCGGCGGCGTTGTATTACGATGGTATAGAGACACCCTCGCAGAAGCGGAAACCGCCCAAGCCGCAGCAGAGGGACGCGATGTCTACGATATACTCTTAGACGATATTCCCGATTTACCCGGAACAGCACTGGTACTGCCACACTTCACCGGTTCAGGGACACCAGCACTCGATTTAGAATCAAAAGGCGCGATTGTCGGGTTAACGCTTTCAACAACAAAGGGTGAACTCGTCAAAGCGATCCTGGAGGGTATTAGTTACGAAATCAAACAGAATCTCGCTATGTTGCAGGACGCAGGCGTTGTCATAAACGAAGTTCGTGCGATCGGCGGCGGCGCGAAATCTGAAAAATGGCTACAACTCAAAGCAGACATGTTCGGTAAAAAGGTCATCGCACTTGATATATCCGAAGGAGTCTGCCTCGGCACCGCTATCCTCTCTGGCACAGCGATCGGCAAGTATAATTCCATTGAATCCGCTGTTGAGCAGCTGGTTACGCCACGCGACACCTACTATCCGAGAGAAGAAATCGCGCAACAGTATAATGAGAAATTGAGAGTGTATGAGCAAATTTACCCAGCACTCCGCAACCTGAATTATCAACTATGAAAACACACGTCGTCGGAATTGACATCGGCGGCACGAAACTTGCTACCGTCGTCGCCAATAGCACCGGACATATCCTTAGCAAAGTAAGGAAACCGACGCTCGCGGAACGAGGCCCAGAATACGCACTCCAATTGCTCTTTAATATGGTCCGTGAGACTGTCGAACTCGCGGGTTTAGAGCAGAAATCAATTGCAGCGATAGGTGTGAGCTGTGGCGGCCCCTTAGACACAAAAACCGGAGTCGTCTATTCACCACCGAATTTGCCCGGATGGGATGCGCTACCTCTCAAAACGAAACTTGAATCCGAATTTGGGCTTCCAGTAACCATTGAGAATGATGCAAACGCCAGCGCACTTGCAGAGCATAGATTTGGCGGCGGACGCGGGTACGAAGTGCTCCTCTATATGACAATGAGCACCGGAATCGGGGGCGGCATCGTTATCAACGGAGAAATCTACCACGGAGCCAACGACAGCGCAGGCGAGGTCGGACATCAAATACTGCTACCGGACGGGCCGCCCTGTGGTTGTGGCAAACGCGGATGTCTCGAAGCCCTCTGTTCCGGCCCTGCTATCGCACGTCGCGCACAAGCAGCCATACGAAAGCAACTCGAAACCGGAAAAATAGCAACTACCGAACTCCTAAAACTCACTGACGGACGCATTGAAACCGTCAAATCGGAACATGTTCTCGCAGCAGCGCGGACAGGTGATGCCTTGGCTTTGCAACTCGTTGACGAAACCGCATACTATATGGGATGGGGCATCGCAAATCTCGTAAATATCCTGAACCCTGACATCGTTTTATTGGGAACAATCGCAATCGCTGCGGGAGACCTTCTACTCAATCCTATCAGGAAAACCGTAGCAGAATTCGCAATGGCACGTCCCGCAGAGGCAGTCAAAATCGAACCTGCCCAATTAGGCGAGGCGTTAGGTGACCTCGCCGCTATCGCATTAGTCGTCTGAAATCAGAAATCATACACATCTTCTGTAGGAGCAAACTGTGCTCGCGATCCCTGTACCGACAACCGACAACTGACAACCATACAGAAAGGACACCATAAAATCAAATGGAGAGAATTCAGAACTACATTTCGCATCTTCAAGGCGTTCTGGAGCGACTCACAATTCCAGATGTAAAGTCTTCCATAGATGCCATCATGGAGGCATATTATGCCGGGAAACAGATTTTTGTAATCGGCAACGGCGGAAGTGCTTCTACAGCATCGCACATCGCCTGTGATTTGGGAAAAGGCACAAGTGTACCCGGAAAGCCTCGTTTTCGGGTCATCAGCCTGACAGATAATGTCGCAACGATGACCGCATGGTCCAACGATGTGTCTTACGAAGATGTCTTCATTGAGCAGCTGAAAAATCTTGTAAACCCCGGCGATCTGGTTCTCGGCATCAGTGCAAGCGGGAACTCCGAGAACGTGATCCGCGCAATGCGATACGCCAGTGAAATCGGATGCAAGACAGTCGGATGGAGCGGTTTTGGTGGCGGTACATTGGCAGAAATTTGTGATATAAATGTTGTCGTAGACAGTAATCTCTACGGTCCTGTTGAAGATGTCCATTTAATCCTAAACCATATCCTGCACGCGTGGATCCGTGAAGAGTTGACATCAAAACACAAATCGTCTTGACGTATCAGATGACTTTAAGATATAATTGATGACAACCGTGTATTGACGGCAGCTGAGAAATAGAAGAGATACAGCGTATGGCGTTCCCAGAGTTTGAAATTGTGGTTTAAACTGAGGTGTGGAGAAGAGGTGATCTCATGAAAGGTAAAATGAATCTGCTCAGTTATGTCCTCCTTTTAACATTCGGATGTCTTTTCGGAAGCGGCAATCTATCCGCTCAAGATAACAACGCATCGGTATACGTCATAGATATACGCAACGAGATCGGAAGCGGTATCAATGCCTATATCAGTGACGGCATTAAATTAGCGGAACAAGCCGGCGCGGATGCAATCGTCTTTGATGTGGATACACCCGGCGGCAGAGTCGATTCTGCTGTAAATATCATTCGCGCGATTCAAAACACACAAATCCCGACAATCGCTTTTGTTAACCGGCAGGCAATCTCAGCCGGGGCGATGATCTCTATCGCCTGCAATCAGATTGTAATGACCTCCGGCGGCACTATCGGAGATTCCGCACCCGTTAATATTCAAGGACAAGAAGTCGGTGAAAAAGCCATCTCCTATATCCAAGGAACTATTCGCGCAACCGCAGAACGCGAAAACCGTAACCCAGATATCGCCGAAGCTATGGTCGATAAAGAACTTGTGCTCGTCAAACTCAACGACGGGCAAATCATCAAACTCCTTCCCGAAGAATACGCCGCGCGTGAAGAAACAGGCGAAGAGATGGAAATCCTCTGTGCACAAGGAAAATTGCTTACACTGTCCACCCAACAGGCACTCGAATACGAGTTCGCAGACGCACAGGCAGAGACCCTCACAGAATTACTGGCACAGTACGAGATCGTTGAAGTCGCCGGCACCAAACTACCATTGACCGAAGAAGACATCATGCAAAAACAACGCGAATACGGTGTCTCACAAGTCAACCGTCTCAAGAGCCTCACCGATGCAAGTGTCACAAAAGTTAAGACAACACTCGCCGATAGGATTGTCTTCTTTATCACAAACCCTTTTATTAGTTCGCTCCTGCTCTCCTTAGGGATGCTCGGTATCTTCATAGAGGTCCGATCCCCCGGTTTCGGTGTTCCCGGTCTCCTCGGTATCCTCTGTGTAGGGCTCTTCTTCGGTGGACACATGCTGACCAGAATCGATGCTGGATGGGCTTTTCTGCTTTTCCTGCTCGGAATAGCACTTATCGCATTAGAGGTTTTTGTAATCCCCGGTTTCGGTATCGCTGGAATCTTAGGGATTATTATGATGTTGGGTAGCGTTTTTTTCGTTTTCGATGGTGCCTACAATTTACGCACTGCAGTCTTATGGCTCTCTATCTCTGTGATTATGACCTCAGCATTGGCGATTCTCGCTGTATTCCTCCTCCCTGAAACGCCGATTTTTCAAAGGTTCGCTTTGTCAACTGTGATGGATGCTGACCTGGGATACCATTCCTCCAGTCCGGAAGATTTTCAGGCGTATCTCGGACAATCTGGTACCGCCTTGACACCGCTGCGTCCAGCGGGAACAGCGAAAATCGGAGATAAAAGAGTCGATGTCGTCACGGTTGGTGATTTCATCCACGCCAATAGGCGTATCAGAGTGGTGGAAGTCGAAGGGCCTAAAGTTTTTGTAGAGGCAGTTGAGGATTCTTAATTCTGTTTCGATCACTCCATGCATGGGGGAGACAACTATGTGGTTTCTAATTTTTCTCATCAGCCTTGGGATTCTACTCGTATTTATTGAACTGCTGATTCTGCCAGGATTCGGGATAGCAGGTATACCGGGCTGTCTAATTATAGTGATAGGGTTCGGTGTTGCTTGGTCGGAATACGGGCTGCAAACAGCACTAACCGTTACGGGGATAACGTTGGTCCTGGTCATCCCGGCGGCAATTATCGCGCTATCGCTACTCCGCGGAACACCTATCATTCAAACATTCATCTTGAATACAACCGAAAATAAGGAAGCCGGGTTCCAAGCACCACCTTCGGAATTGGTAAACCTCGTCGGGAAATCGGGAAGGACACTCACGCCTTTGCGACCCGCAGGTGCAGCATTAATCAATGGCAACCGCGTTGATATTGTTACACAAGGCGAATTCGTCGCACCCGAAACAGATGTCGAAGTAATTTTTGTAGAAGGAAGCCGTGTCGTCGTTCGCAGTTTACAATAGAAGGGCCATCAGTTGTAGGTAATCGGTTGCCAGAGGATCGCTTGTCAGTTAAAGAGACACCTGATTAACCACAGCATCTCTTAACTGAAAACCGAGTACTGAAAACTGAAAGATTTTTTGCAGAAAGATCGTACTGGTAACTTTGACCGAGAACGCGATTTCCGATATTAAAAAATGTGCGCGCGTTCTCGGTCAAAACTATCTATGGGAGATAAATAAATGGATCTATTTACAGGGGGAATCGCCCTTGTTATCCTAATTTTCATCATTATATTCTTTTGGATCGTGCCTGTCGGACTCTGGATTGCTGCCGTCGCTGCAGGGGTCCCGCTCCGCATCCTTGATCTCGTCGGGATGCGTCTCAGGCGCGTGAATCCAAATGTCATTGTGAAGGGTTTAATCAGCGCGCACAAAGCAGGTCTGAAAGTCATAACCGCCGAATTAGAGGCGCACTATCTCGCCGGTGGTAACGTCCTGAATGTCGTTAGCGCGCTCATCGCAGCAGATAAAGCGAGAATCGAACTCAGCTTTCAACGCTCATCTGCTATTGATTTAGCTGGACGTGATGTCTTTGAGGCGGTTCAGGTCAGCGTTAATCCGCGCGTGATTACGACACCCCGTATCAGTGCTCTCGCTTTAGACGGCGTTGAACTGATAACAACCGTCCGAATTACGGTACGAACGAACATCAATCGCCTCGTTGGGGGTGCCGGTGAGGAGACAATCATTGCACGCGTAGGTGAAGGTATCATCAGTGCAATCGGTGCATCCGAAACTTATGAAGATGTCCTCGAAAATCCAGACATCATCACAAAAACAGTATTGGACCGTGGTCTCGACGCAGGTACGGCTTTTGAAATCCTCTCTATTGACATCGCCGATGTCAATGTCGGGAAAAATATCGGTGCAGAACTGCAAGCTGAGCAAGCCGAGGCAGACCTCGTCGTCGCACAAGCGAAAGCAGAAGAACGCCGCGCCATGGCAGTCGCCCGAAAACAACAGATGACCGCCAACGTTCAGGAAATGCGAGCCAAGGTAGTCGAAGCTGAAGCCGAAGTCCCACGATCCCTCGCAAACGCATTCCGTGAAGGCAACCTAAATATTAACGACCAATAACCTGCTGCTCTACGCGCGATTGAAGCATCGCGCAAGCTCAACGGAGAAAGATAAATTATGACACCAACAATTGTCGCAATTATTGCTGTCCTACTGATACTGTTTCTACTTGTCCTCAGCTGGCTCGTTCCAATCGGGCTGTGGATTACTGCTATTGCAGCAGGTGTTAAAGTAGGCATCTTTGATCTCGTCGCAATGCGCTTACGCCGTGTTCCGCCCGCTGCGATTGTCGAACCACAGATTAACGCAACGAAAGCCGGCTTGACGCTCTCGCTTGACGACCTTGAGGCACACTTTCTTGCGGGCGGCAGTGTCGCAAGTGTGGTCGCTGCACTTATCGCAGCAGACAAGGCGAACATTGAACTCCGCTTCGCACAAGCCGCCGCTATTGACCTCGCAGGTAGGGATGTCCTACAAGCCGTACAAGTCAGCGTCACCCCAGAGATCATCGATATTCCGGGTCAAGACGACGCAAATACAAATAACGGCATTACTGCTGTCGCACGCGACGGTATACAATTAATTGTAAAGGCACGCGTTACCGTCAGAGCCGATATCGACCGGCTTGTCGGCGGTGCTACAGAAGACACCATCCGCGCGAGGGTCGGCGAGGGAATCATCACAACCATCGGTTCATCCGATAGTCACAAGGCTGTCTTAGAGAATCCGGTACGCATCTCAGAGACGGTGCTTGCCAAAGGTTTAGCCTCTGGAACCGCATTCGAGATTCTATCAATTGATATCGCCGATATAAACGTCGGTGAAAACGTCGGTGCAAAATTACAGACCGACCAAGCACAAGCCGAACTCAAAATCGCACGTGCTAAAGCCGAAGAGCAACGCGCACGCGCCCAAGCCGAAGAGGAAGAAAATAAAGCACTCGTTGAAGAGATGACGATCAAATTGATTGAGGCTGACGCGGAGGTGCCGCTTGCAATCGCTGATACGCTTAACACCGAAAGGATGAGCGTTATGGATTATTATGAACTCAGGAATATCCTCGCGGATACGGAGATGCGACAGTCTATCGCTTCACCTGTCACTGACGGACAAGAGATCGACACGACTCGCTCCTCACATTCCCTCGGACTTTCATAGCAGACACGCGTAGGGGACTATTATACAGTCCCCTAAAGGAGAAACTTATGGACGGCATTATCCAGATGCTGGTGCCGCTGATTATTGTGATTCTGTCAGTGGTTTTAGGCAATTCACGCCGACGGAGGACACAGCAGAACGCTGAAAGACGAGCGGAGGAGAATACAACACTCGCTGAGGCTGATGATAATGCAGCACCACCGCCTTTTATGGAAGATTTTCCGTTCGCAACCGAATTTGAACAGATGATGGCACAACAGGACGCGGATGAAACGGAGGCAGTGTCAGAGGTTCCTGAAGAACCGCAGCCACCTACACCGGAAGAACCTACGGAACCGGTTAGGGCATCGCGACCGCAACCACCACCAGTACCTGTGGAATCCCGCGCACGGATTCGCTCTATACCGGTTACATCGCTCCTCGATTTTTCGCCGCAAGCGTTCCGTCAAGGTATCGTTCTCAAAGAGATCCTTGAACGCCCCCGATCACGACGAAACAGAGAAAACAGACGGAACAGGTAGACACGTTGGAATCTTACATGCAAACCTGTCTCTTTTACAAAATTGCCGTTATCGCCTCAGTTTTTCTACTGTTTGCAGGGTGTTCCAGTCGTCAAGAAATCACAGAACAACAGATACCACTCCACACTGAGCTCCCCGATTATACTCGGCATCTTAAAGGTTTCAAAATTTGTCTCGACCCAGGACATGGCGGACAAGCACACGTCCGTAATTATAAACGCGGACCGACCGGCGTTCGTGAGGCTGAAGTCAACCTAAAAGTCGCATTTCATTTACGCGACCTGTTACAGGAGGTCGGTGCGACTGTCATTATGACGCGCGTTGACGATTCCTATGTAAGTCTCGCCAAACGAAGCCAAATCGCCAACGAAAGTAACGCCGATTTTTTTATCTCACTGCATCATAACGGTATTGATAACAGTCCAGAAACAAACTACACCTCCACTTGGTATCACGGTGATGCAGACGACTCGCGCCAGAGCCTCGACCTCGGTCGATATATCCAACAAGGTGTCTCAGACGCGCTCCGTTTACCCAGGTTCCCAGCGACAGGTCTCTATTCAGATAAATTGGTGACCGCTTCCGGTTTCGGCGTTTTGCGTCTCACGGAATGTCCAGCCGCGTTATGTGAGGCATCTTTTCTCTCGAATCCAGAGGAGGAGACGAGACTACAAGACGATGCCTATCTCAGACAGGAGGCGTATGGCTATTTTCTCGGAATCGCACGGTACGTCGCAGCGGGATTCCCAAAAGGGGTTTTGATTGACCCACAACACATGTCTACCGTTAAAACGAAAACGCCACGCCTCCAGATTCGGGCGATGGATGGTCTCCACGAACGCGGCGCATGGATGCTCAAACGGCAACAGGTCTTCACCGATTCTATCCGCGTTAAAGTCGATGGTGTCATCCTTCCACATCACTACGATCAAGACACGGATATTATCACTGTTGCTATTGAAAAACCGCTCTCAAACGGTGTCCATTTCGTCGAGACAGAGTTGGTGAACTATTACGGCAATCATAGCCTACCCTCACCGCAACGATTCAAGGTGGCACCCCCTGCGGAAAAAATAGACATCCGCGCGTGGACAGAAACGCTTCCGGCTGATGGGAAAAGTTACGTCGGTATCACTCTAACTGCTTTCGACGCTGACGGGATGCCCATCGCTGACCACGAACCGCTCTATGCACAAACATCAAACGGCACACTCGCGGAGACACTTGACCAACAACTCGTGCCTGTAAAAAAAGTATCGGAGTCGAGTTGTTGGTCAAAACGCTCGAAAGACGGCTCAGCACACTTTTATCTGACCGCCTCGGATACACCCGGTACAGCAATCGTAGAGGCTTCCTATGGTGAAACCCGTGAATCGCTGACAATCCGTTTCGCAGATACTGATACTGCGATTCTACAAGGATACATCACTAATGCCGATGCGAATGAACCCCTGCAAGACGTACAATTACACACCGACACCGGATTAACCGCAGACACAGACGCACAAGGACATTTCTTTATTACAACCGTTCCCACATCAACAATTCCTGTCGAAACAACGTTACATACCTCTAAAGTCGGCTACTATCCTGATAAACGTCAGGTCAATATCGCACCGAATCAAGCAGCAGTTGTCCGCCCCAAACTTCATCCGATTGCAGGGGGTGCTTATGCATCGGCTGTTATCATTCTCGATTCTCGAACCGATACACTCGATACAAAAAAATTGATACACACCTTAAAAGAGCTGTTAGAACTCGCTGGCGCGAAGGTGTATAATATTTATAGCCCCGGTCAAGCATTAACGATAGAGAAACGAATAGAAACGGTTAACGCTATCGCCGATGAAGGCTATTATTTTCAAATCAATCACGCGTCGCCAAATGGAGCGGCATCTGTTGTCGCAGCACACTACCGCGGCAATCAAGTGACAGAGACGTTCCTAAAACGGATACTCCAACAGTTCAACAAGACGCTTTATGAAACACCGATAACGACGATTCAAGATCGGACAACACCTGAAATCCAGCAAACGAACAAAATGGCGATGACGCTCGAAATCAGTCATCAAGACGTCTCTCCTGTAGAAGAGGCGTACGCAATCTTTTTCGGGACATGGACCTTTTTAAACGGAAGTGAAGATATTGATCCCGACGAACAGAAGCGTTTTATCGCTTATGTAGAAAAGATGAAAAATAGCAGGCATCGTCCCAATGCCATCACGGACCGGAACCTCCCATGAATATTGTCTCTCAAATCACAGATTTACAACTTAGGCATCCCTTTAAAATCGCCAGACGCGCCACAGATGCATATCGACAGGTCGTCTCCGTAGAAATTGACGGAGGCATCGGTGAAACGGCACCCGCACGGTTTTACGGTGAAACCGTTGAGATAGTCCGTCTCGCTTTAGAGACGATCGCGCCCGCACTCACGACCGACCTCAATGCTATCTACGCTGTCATGGCAGCCGCTGAAACCGCACTCGGTGGTAATTACGCAGCCAAATCCGCCATCGACATGGCACTACACGACCGACTCGGAAAGAAACTCGGCGTGCCGCTCTATCAACTCTGGGGACTCGACCCACAAAATACGCCTTGCACATCGTTCACGATCGGACTTGACGCGCCTGAGATAATGGCAGAGAAAACCCGTCAAGCAGAGGCATATCCGATCTTGAAAGTTAAACTCGGAACGCCTCGCGACATAGAAATCATCGAAACACTCCGTAGCGTGACAGATAAACCTATCTATATCGATGCGAATACGGCGTGGACACCGAAAGAGGCTGTCCGTAAGATTCGTGAACTTGCGAAATACGGCGTTGAATTAATCGAACAACCGACAAAACCGAGGGACTTGGCAGGACTCAGATTCGTCCGTGAAAATTCAGAATTACCGATTATTGCCGATGAGAGCGTCAAACGTGCCAGTGATATTCCAGCACTCGTCGGATGTGTTGACGGGATCAACATCAAGCTCGTTAAATGTGGTGGACTGCTTGAAGCACATCGGATGATACACGTCGCTCGGACCCACGGTTTACTGGTCATGATCGGCTGTATGATAGAGAGTTCACTCGGTATCACCGCCGCTGCGCACCTCACCCCACTCGTAGACTACGCCGATCTCGACGGCAACCTACTCATCACAAACGACCCTTACACCGGTGTAACCCTTAATAACGGAAAACTAATCCTACCAGAACACCCCGGCATCGGTGTTACGTAAATTACTTTTTTGGTATACACAACTATTAAACAAAATGGAGAAATTTAAAAATGGCAAAACAGAACCGAAACGTCCTCATCACCGGTGGCACCGGTATATTAGGCAGTGCTGTCACGAAAGCCTATCTCGCTCAAGGCGATACTGTCGCTGTTACCTATCTGTTTGAAGAGGAAGTTGAACGCTTCAAACAATACAACCCTGAACTCAGCGATGATGTTACCTTCCTTTTCGCAAACGTTACTGAGGAAGCCGAAGTCCAGAAAACTGTTGCGGAATTCATATCCCAATTCGGTTCGTTGGATGTCTTGGTAAACATCGTCGGTGGGTTTGTCGGCGGAATCCCGACAGCGGAACTCGAAGAGGACAGATGGGATTTCATGATGAACCTCAACCTCAAATCGGTCTTCCTCTGCTGTAAAACTGCAATCCCACACATGACATCGCAAAACTATGGGAAGATCATTAACGTCTCCGCACGCGCCGGTTTAAAAGGCGAAGCGGGGTTGAGTGCCTATTGTGTCTCCAAAGGGGGTGTCCGTACCTTGACCGAATCGTTAGCCGCTGAAGTCATGGATTCCGGCGTGAATGTCAATGCCATTATGCCGAGCATTATGGATACCCCCGCGAATCGAGAAGCCATGCCGGACGAAGAGCACGACCGATGGGTCGCACCCGCTGATGTCGCCAAAGTGATATGCTTCCTCGCTTCCGACGATGCCTCCATCATCAACGGTGCTGCGATACCCGTTTACGGCAGAGCCTAATCTATTAACTATACATGGGCGGACCCCAACGTCCGCCCAGATATAAAAACTCCTTACAGTCCACCGATACCCGACCTACACAATCACACCCTTACGGACGCGACATCCATTTATCTTTTGCGCGGTTGTACCATTTTGTGCAAAGTACAAATCCGTTTGCACAATTTCGGGCAGTTTACCGATACACCGCTTCAAAATTCGCCTGCATCATGCGGTTCCAAGTATGGCACGTAAATTGCTTATATCCCATACAAAGTTTGTAAAGTGGATTTTTTATCTCTTATAGAAATCTTGGAGGCAAAAAAAATGCGTATCAAAAAACTTTCAGCAGCACTTGCATTCTCACTCATCTGTCACATCTGTGTTGTGTTTGTTGTTGGACTCCATTTAATGGGTCCAAGTTACCATACCCATGACCTCGTTTTAGATGAAGAAGTCGTTTTATTTTCAGTCCAAGAACCACCGAAGCCACGAGTGCGTCAACCGATTCTCAATTCAAAGCACGAATATTCCGATAAGCAAAACCGCTATCTCTCACCGCCTCACAAGGCAGAAAAGTTAGCAATAACCAACACAAATCGTACAACAGAGGGACTAAATAACATCCGTCCTGTTGATTTGTCAAATCCCCGCGTTAGCACCCTGAAAACCCCAACGCTTCCCGATTCCTCAAACAGTCGTGTTCATACATCGGAAAATAGAGCAGACATTGAAAGTACGACACCTAAACGTTCATACAAAGTCGTTGAACAGACGGCACCTAAACGTTCACGCCAATTGGTGTCAATGCAAAACGTCGGTGCGGCACGTGATCAACTCGATATAGGCACTAAGAGCATAATGCTCGGTTATACTGAAGCACCACGGCTATCGGAAGGTGAACCAGGGGGTAGGGTCATCGGGACAGGCAAAAATGTTCCGCCGGCTCAAGTTCTTCAACATCAGGTGCTGAACCCACCAAACGGTGCCGCTTATGATGATGTCTTCTTTAATGATGCTGGCACAAATCCGTTCATCGATACAGAGGACGACAATTTTTCCACGTTTGGCATGGATGTAGATACCGCTTCGTATACCGTTATGCGGCGTTACCTCCGAGACGGTCACCTTCCACCATCAGAAGCGATACGCGTCGAAGAATTTGTAAACGCCTTGAATTACAATTACGTGCCACCAACAGACGAGGCGTTCGCTATCCATCTTGAGGGCGCGCCTTCAAAGTTTGGTGAAGGCAAACGGCTTCGATTGCTGCGTATCGGCATTCAGGGTCGCGTGATTCCAGACACCCAAAGGAAAGACGCTATACTTACTTTTGTGGTTGATGTCTCCGGGTCAATGCGGCGGGAAAACAGGTTGAGATTGGTAAAACAGGCACTGACACTTCTGCTTGAGCAACTCCGTCCGAGCGACAAAGTTGGTATTGTCGTTTACGGTTCCAATGCACGGGTCGTCCTGCCGCATACCAGCATTGTGAATAGAGAGCATATCTTAACAGCAATCCGAGCACTCACACCAGAAGGCGCGACGAACGCAGAGGCAGGACTTCGGATGGGATACAAACTCGCAACCCAGAATGCAGAACCCGATTATATTAACCGTGTGATCCTGTGTTCAGATGGGGTTGCGAACGTTGGACAAACCGGGCCCGAGGCGATCCTGAAAGAAATTCGCACACATCTTCAGGAAGGCGTAACGCTGACAACGGTAGGATTCGGGATGGGAAATTACAACGATGTTCTCATGGAACAACTCGCAAACAACGGCAACGGCAGTTATACTTACGTCGATACGCTCAGCGAAGCGAAACGGATCTTTGTGGAAAACCTAACAGGCACACTGCAAGTCATCGCAAAGGATGCCAAAATACAGGTCGAGTTTAACCCAGAAACAGTCAGCCGGTTTCGACTGCTCGGATATGAAAACCGACGACTCGCACACGAAGACTTCCGTAACGACACCGTAGATGCAGGTGAAGTCGGTGCCGGACATAGCGTTACTGCGCTCTACGAAATTAAACTCCACAATGATGCAGACGGTAAACTCACGACAGTGTCTATCCGACATGAAGATCCAGAGACAGGACAGGTAACAGAAATGAATGAATCTATCGCCACAGATGCCTTGAAAGGGACATTTGAAGAGACAACCCCGACGTTCCAACTCGCCGCCTCTGTTGCTGAGTTTGCCGAAATCCTACGCGGCAGCTTCTGGGCACAAAAAGGGTCTTTAGAAGATGTCCGTCAGACGCTTGAAGGGATCCTACCGCATCTTGAAGCGAAAACTCGCGAACACGGTCTCAGGAACGAAGAACTTCTAAGTCTCATCCGTAAAGCGCAACGCTTTAAAGAACAAAAAGAGGGATAGCCTGTTCACTGATAAATCGGCTTCCTCAGTTGCGTCTGCACAAGCCGCTCTAACATTTGCAGACGCAACGCCGTTTCAACATCCGCAACTTCATCTCTACCGGCGAGGTTCTGTGTCTCGTCCGGGTCGTTTTGCACATCAAATAAGAGATAGACTTCGCCGTTTGCATTCAGCGCAGCCTTCCACTCCCGATTGAGTAACATGATTTCACCCTCTATCTCAGAGATCGCAAAATCACGGTGTTCAGATTCAGGTTCCGTTAGCACCGGACACAACGATTTCCCGAACTGACGATGCGCCAACTCGCCACCCACCAATTCAACAAGCGTTGGACCGATGTCAATCCATTCCACAGGACTGTCACAGATGCTTCCTGTAGGAAGGTTTTGTAACCCCGACGCATTAGCCGGACTCCTTGTAGGAGGGGTTTGTAACCCCGATGTCTTAGGTGTCCGCACAAGTAACGGTATCCGAACCGCACCGTTCAGGAAATTGCTCTTATAGATGAGCCCATAATCACCGTTCATTTCACCGTGGTCGGAGGTATGAACGATGACCGTGTTATCAAGTTCACCGCGCGCCGCAATTGCCTCAAGGATCTCACCGATCTGATCATCAATGAGCGTAACGTTGCCAGCATAATTGGCACGAAGTCTCCCGATTTCACCCGGTTCAAACTTCGGATTCATTCGTTGCATCAACCTATCCAAGTGTCCACGCGGACGTTCTCCGGTAGGCGGCCGCGGTATCGCTGGTGGCATCGTCTCTGGATCGTACATGCTGGCATACGGTTCCGGCGTATCCCACGGTTCATGTGGACCTCCGAAACTGACCCAGCAGCACCACGGCTCCTGACGATCGTAGTTCTGCAGGTATCGCTTCGCCTGTTGTCCGACATACACATCGGCGTAGTCTTCAAGTGCTAACGTTGATGGGCGCACGAGGTAGGGTTTTGTGCTGAACCGTTCCCGATAATCGGCGCGATAGGCATCCCAGACCCCCTTCTCCTCCCACATCGCTGTCATGTGAGATAGGGTACTGGCACTTGCTCGCGGTCCCCCGATTTCGTTTACATCGTCCAGCCCATAGGCATTCATTAATCCCTCACGCTCACGTAAGTCGCCACCGTGCGGATGTAGATGTGTTTTTCCGAAAAGACTTGTCCGGTAACCTGCGGTCCGCATCGCTTGCATCCATGTCGGCACTTCTTCTAACATAGTATGCCCCATATTATTCCAAACGCCGGTATTATGCGGATACAAGCCTGTCGCTAAACTCAGCCGTGTCGGGATACAGACAGGTGATGTGGTAACACAATTCGTGAATTGAACGCCTTCACGCGCGATGCGATCCAAGTTCGGGGTCTGCACCCAATCACCGCTGCACCCCATAGCGTCCCAACGCTGCTGATCTGTCATTAAAAAAAGAATGTTTGGGGTTCCCATCGCTATCCTCGTACAATTCCGGCTTCCTTGAAGGCGTTTGAGAGGGTCTCGTAAGAGAATGTCGCAGCAGCGAGCGGATCGTAGTCTTCACGTGCCTGCACCATAAAACTCACTTCAGCCGTGATAAATCCGTCATAACCGTGCGCCTGCATCGCCTTGAGGTAACCGACATAATCAAAAGGACCTTCACCCGGAATCAGAAACTCATGGTCAGGCGCAATACCACGCTGGTCTTTAACATGGGTATGCGCCGATACTGCTGCCAGTGCCGCTACCGTCTCCTCCGTTGACATACCGATGATATCGAAATGGCTGATGTCAAAATTAACTTTGAGGTAAGGAGAGTTAACGATTTCAAGAAGTTCAAGCACCTTGGCAGGCGTATCAATAATGGCACCGACATGCGGTTCCATAGCGATGGTAACACCGCGTGAGGCACCATACTCGACGAGTTCACCGACGCGCTCCGCAAGGAAATCTTTGTTTCTATCCCAATCTTCGGGTTTACCACCCGGCGTCGTATTAACAGCAGGCGGTTCATCGCCTTGCGCAAGCTCCACTGCCAGATCGACACCACCTTTCAACCGCCACATGTTTTTGGCGTGTGCCTCTGGATCCATATCCAGCAGACTTGAATGTGCTGCAATTGCGGGCAGCGCCAAGTTATGCCGTTCTAACAGAGACGCAATCCGTTTCCGTTCCGCAGCATTGAGCGTGCTGAGTTCAGTTGTAAAGCGTGGGATAATGGTCAGTTCAACGCCATCATATCCGAGGTTCGCTAAGTGAGAAATAGCAGTATCTATGGGAACGGTAGGCATTCCCCATGTACTATATCCGAGTTTCATTTTTTAATTTTTCCTTGCGGTTAAATGGTGTGGGTTTGAACTTTAGCAGTCAGCACTCAGCAAACAGCCATTAGCAATCAGCGATCAGCAGACAGCAAAGAAGTGTTTGATTTACAAAAATCTCTTGTTACTGAAGGCTGATAGTCGATAGCCATTCCCATAAAGATCAAGAAATTATGTTGAGCCAATCGCCTAATAGAAAATCGACGCGTTGAATGAGCAGCGCAACACGACCCATAACCGTATTCCCGAATGCCGAACCAAATCCTATCATAAGGAAGGCGATGCCGACCTTTGACAACCATTTCACGGGACCGCGATGTTCCACAGAAAAGAAGAAATAGGTGAGCGTGCAAATCACGCCGACAACCATAAGAACTGCCTCAAAAATACCCCAACCGGAGAGCGTTCCGGCAGCAATCTCTGCAAACGGTGCAATCGTTCCGCGCGTCTGTTCAAATATGTTCGCACGTAGCACATTCGGAATCGCAATCCCAGCACCAAATCCGATAAGGATCGCAATCGGATAGCGGATGAGCCATGTATGCCGCGGTGATAAGCGCGCAAAAAACAGCAAACCGATACCGATCGGAATCAGTTTGATAAAACCGCTAAGTGATTCCCCTGATACTGCCGCCATGAAAGGTTTCCACGCAAACGGGATAAATCCTTGATAGATAGAAAGGACAATGCCATATCCGACAGATACACCTACAAAAAGGTGTTCGGCAAACCGGTAGAATGGGTTGTCTCGATAGAGAACGCTGTAGATGGAGAGCGTCAGAAACGCTGCAACCCAAATTCCAATTAAACTCCAACTCATGGAACTATTCCTCCCGTGTCCTATGGATAAAGTAAGTTATGTTGCCAATGATTACCAGTCCGACAATCAGCAGATGGACAAACGATTCTACATTTATCCATTGCATCCCTTTATCAGGGGCCCCTACGAGGTTCTCGTATTCAGCCGCCCCCAAAATACCAGAGAGTAAGCCAACTAACTGTCCGGTCTGCAAATACGGGAACATCTGTGCGATAATAACACCTGTGACCCCAGCGGCGATCTTTTGGTCGTACTGGACATTCGCGTAGGTAATCCATGACTCTACCGTATCGCTGGAGGCGAAATCAACCAGAAGATCAATCTGGTCATAGTTCGTAATATCTTGCATCATCGGGATCTCGCCGATAGCCGTCCCGTTGTAATCCGTATCATAGACACTGGCGATGTCTGTCCCCATGCCAAGCATCACTTGCACAATACCAGGACGGAAGCCTAAAAAGACATAATCTTCACCTTCCACTGCGCCTTTCTCTGTAGCGACTTCTTGTATAAGGGTATTCGCTAAGGTAGGCGCGTCTACAACAAGTGTAATACCGATGACGCGTATGTCTCTATCGAAACACTGTTTCAGCAACGCTTTTGCCATAGGATTCAGCTCGGCTAAAGAGGAGGGACCATAATCAAAGGCAACCATAATCGTTGACCCGGCAGGAAGGGTTTCAACATAAGTATAGAATTTCAGCGTCGGTTCAGATAGTGAGACGGGTAAATTGATGGACAATAACATCGGAATAATAACCGCCAACGCAACCAATATAAAAACAATTCGTCGATCTATATTCGGCATTCGTTAGTCTCCTCCGCCTAAATATGAACGTTCGATTCCTAATATAATCCGGATAGACTGTGAAATCACGCCTAAACTAACCCCAAGAATAATACCACGCCTTGCAGAGAGATTTGGGTTATCCAAAATCCATTGCCGGGCTTTTGAAGCCGTATCATTTGACAGAAGATCTCCAACCGGGACATTTCCCATCATAACAATTAAGGCAGTAATCAACAATAGGCTCGCTTCAAACGTGCGTGCACGAAAGGCACGGTACGCCGCTGACGCGATGAAGAAGGCGAGGAGTGAGAACATCGTCGCATCCATCGGTAACTGGACGTTGTTGTATAACCATTCAAATATAGAATTCTGGGGTCCAAACGGAATACCGATCAGGACCATTATAATAAGACCCGCGAATACAACAAAACTGTACTGCCAATGTTCCGTTCGCCGCCGAATTCGCGCCGTATGCGTCTGAATCAGCGTCGTTGTTGCTAATACCAACGCAAAAGGACCAATAATCAATACCCAACTGATAACTTCCTCGTAAGTCCATTGCGAAACTGAATGCGGGCTGAATTGTGTAAAGATCATTACAATCCCGAAAACAAAGCAGAGAACCAAAGGGACTTGTCGCTTCATAAATCCTCCTAACTTACCCGCTGTAAAAGCGTTGTAATCCAACTAACGCCAGATAATTCAAGCACCACACCCAATACGATCGCAGCAAAAATAAGTAACTTTCCCCAATCTTGACCTCTCAGACTGCCGAGCAACATCGGCTCTCTGGAAAGGTAAGCACTCGCAGCATAAAGTTCTTCGCCAATTAAGGTGTAGTCGCAGGCGGCAATAAAAAATGGGAGTTGGTGTTCTGAATCTGTTCCAGCGATCTGGATAGCCCCAACAGAATTACCGGTTTCGGCAAGGATGAGAGATTCAGCGTAAAATGTACCTTGTAGAAATACCGCTGCCGGTTTCTCGCGGAGCATCATGCCTTCTACACCCGCAGCATAGGCGAATTGGCTTTCAGTGATAAAGAAAATGTCATCTTCATTGTAGGCATCCGGACGACCTTCCTCAAGGTAAGCCGTTTTTACCATTTCACGCACCACATTTAGGACAATCGGATCCCGACACGGAACACGTAATGTCGTCTCATAATCCGCTGTCCGCCGAGCGACCTGTCCCAAAATCGTCATACTTGCAATCGTAGCGACACCACTGACACCCCCCAAACCTGTACTGTATAGAATGGAACGTCCCATTTCCGTCGCTCTGCCGATGGCTTCATCCACCGCCTCTAAGCCAGGAATACGCCGTACAAACAATTCCTTACCACTTCGCGCACTATAGATGTTCCAGACAATTGCTGCAGAAAATAAAAGCATCGTTATCAATAACGGGATTTTGCCCGTATGAAACCATTCGTCTTTCCCTTCAACGGGAGCCGTCTGTTCGGAATCGACTGTCGCCTCTGTTTCGCTAACAGCACGCACAATATACGCGTAAGCAGTTCCCTGCTCAATAGCAGAATCGACGTAGGTCGTTGTTTCAGCAGGCAGTAAATCACCGATCGCTTCCAACTCACCATCGGCAATCCGACGGAGGATTTGATAGCCACTGATACCGCTTCCCTCAACCGCTGTGTCCCACGTAATCGTGATGCTCGACCCATCATCGTTTGGCGTATCCGCTGCCGTAACGTTCGACGGTGGCGCAAGACCTTGGCTGAATGCTGTGCCAATGCTTAGACATAAAACCAAGCAGATGGCGATCCATTGCGTTATTTTTAGCATAAATATTATATTCCTCGTTTAATGGTTATAAGTTATAAGTTGTAGGTTAAGACGGTGGGGAAAGTTCAATAAACGGAAACTCTTAACTTATAACTAACCACTTATAACCAACCACTACATTGCGATATAGCCTCTAAAACTTGATAATCATTTATATCGTTGCGGATAACAACTTCCCCGATACGTGTCGGTAAGATGAGGCGGAGTTTACCGCCGAGTGTCTTTTTATCTAAATACATGGCATCACAGATCGCTTCTGGCGTAAGGTCGGATGGAAAGGCGAGCGGCAATTCTGCGCGTTTCAAAAGCGCGCACTGCCGTTGAAAATCGGTTTCAGAGAACATCCCCAAATTAACCGCCAATTGCGCCGCACAATTCATTCCGATAGAGACCGCCTCACCGTGCCGGTATCTATTGTAATGCGTCAACGCCTCAAGCGCGTGTCCAAAGGTATGTCCATAGTTAAGCACCATTCGCAAACCGCTCTCTTTCTCGTCTTTCGCGACGATTTCCGCCTTGTTAAGGCACGCACTTGAGATCATCTCAACCAGCGTCGTGTTTTCTAAATTTAAGATTGCTTCCAAGTTTTCCTCAACCATTTCAAACAGCGGTTCATCGCGGATAACACCCATTTTGATAACTTCAATAAGTCCTGCCCGGATGTCGCGTTGCGGTAAGGTCTTGAGTGTATCCACGTCAATGATGACCAACTTCGGCTGGTGAAACGCGCCGATGAGGTTCTTGCCCTTCGGATGATTTATCGCCGTCTTGCCGCCGACGCTCGCGTCAACTTGTGCCTGTAGCGTCGTCGGAATCTGGATATAAGAGATACCGCGCATATAAACCGCCGCCGAAAAACCACCTAAATCTCCAACAACACCGCCACCGAGAGCGATGAGCGTTGAACCTCGGTCAAGTTGATGCGCAACCAGACTGTCCTGTATCCGAGAAAATTCTGCCAACGATTTGCTCTCTTCGCCGACCGGAATTTCAACAGCGTTTACGTTAAGTCCTGCATCGGTCAGGCTGCGCTGAACAACAGGCATGTAGCGCGCTTTAACAAACGCGTCCGAAACGATCAGCACCTTATTCGATTTTGTATGCGGCGCGAGAAATTCGCCAACGCGGTTCATCAGTCCCGCACCGACAACAATCGGATAACTGTTCTCTCCGAGTTCCACGCGTAAGGTCTTTTTCATCTTCAATTCCTAACACTTTTTAAACACGCGTTTGATATACGCCATAACGTCTCCGAACGAGCGTCCCGTCGTCTCTACCATATAATCTGCCTTCACGTAGTACGGATGCCGCTCTTCCATCATTGTTTTTATTTTCGTGAGCGGATCAGGTGTCTGGAGCAGAGGGCGGTGCGACTGATGCCGGACACGTCGGTAAATCTCCTCCGGTGTCGCTGTCAAACAAAAAATGATGCCATTACGTCTCAATTCCGCCATATTGGTCTCCTTCAAGACGACACCACCCCCCGTAGAGATAACGTAATTGCATAATTTTGACGCTTTACGAACCGCTTCGCTCTCAAGTTCCCGAAAAGTCTCCTCCCCATCCTCCGAAAAGATGTCGCTGATACGACGACCACTATCACGTTCAATAATGTCGTCTGTATCCACGTACCGCATTCGGAGTTGTGTCGCAAGCCGTTTACCTATAGAAGTCTTTCCCGTGCCCATAAAACCGACAAGCACAATATTAGGTCTGCTTTTATCCCGTCGTTCCACTTGTATCCCACCTTTACATGACCGCTTCCCTATTTCCAGTAGATGCAATTTGAATCGGATAGTTCCAACCGACAGCGAATCGCTCACTGCTGACGGCTGATGGCTAATTGCTGAAAACTATTATACTGTTTTTGGAAAATATTGTAAAGGTTTTGCATGAATTTTTGAGGTATGATATAATTCAACGCACTGGAACACTAATCATGTATAAAAAAGGCAAGGAGAGGCAGATGCCGCGACAACTCAGGATGGTCCGTCCGAATCTAAAAGATTTACCGGAACTACAACTTCCGGTAGGCTACGATATACGCACCTATCGACAAGGAGATGAGGTACACTGGGCACGGATTATCAGCGACTCCTTCGGTGGTAGAGAACGCACCTCCCAAGACACACAGAACGAGATTACAAGTAAGGATGTCTTCGTTCCGGAGGGTCTCTATTTCGCAACGCACCGCGGTACTCCTGTCGGTACTGCCTGTGCTTGGCGACAATCCGTAGACGAGAAGGATGTCGGATACGTACACATGGTCGGTGTTGTCGCCGAACACACTGGACAGAAGCTCGGAAAATGGGTCTCACTCGCTGTTCTTCAATACTTTCGGGACAACGGATTCATAAGTGCCATGCTGGATACCGACGACTTTCGGACCCCTGCTATTAAAACCTATCTCAATTTAGGATTCATACCGGTCTACGTTGAAGAAGGACAATCGGAGCGGTGGCGGAAGATATTTGAAAATTTGAAAATCCCATCCGCACAAATCGCAAACGTTAAAGATACACTCTCCGAGGAACTGTGGTCGAAAGTATCACGTTAAGCGTATGGTAGAAGATCAACTCAGAATGGTACGGCACGATTTAGAAAACCTGCCGTGTCTTCAATGTCCAGACGGTTATCACATCCGAACCTACCAAAAAGGCGATGAAGCCTATTGGGCATCAATTATGGACAAGGCGTTCGTAGACCTCGGCAGAACCGTTCAAGATACCTACGACAACGTTATTAACCAACTCAATTTTGATCCGAACGGTTTCTATTTCGTTGTCCACAAGGATATTCCGATAGGCACGGCATGCGGTTGGAATAGATCTACCGATGGCAAACAGGTCAGCTATATTGATATGCTCGCTGTCCTGCCAGAACACACCGGACATAAACTCGGTAAGTGGCTAACCGTATTTCTCCTGCACTATTTTAGAACCCAACACGCGACATCCGTGATGTTAGATACCGACGATTTTCGCCTCCCCGCTATCAAGAATTACCTCAACCTCGGTTTCGCGCCAATTTATCTCCGTGAAAACCATGCGCAACGCTGGCGAAATATCTTTGAAAAACTCGGTTTCCCTAAACAATGAGACCCCTGCCTGCAGTGAAAAACCGTTTGAACCTACCTCACAACGCTGTTATCTTCGTTATCCTTATCGGAGGTTTCGGTCTCCGTATCGTCGGTATAAACGTCGGACTGCCCGATACACCTGATCCACGTGAGACAATTATTGCCGAAGATGTGCTAAACCTAATCCACTTCACAGCCCCCCCGGAAACCTACAACTGGCCCGGAACGGCGTGGTTTTATACTATTGCCGCAGTGGGCAAATTGCTCTCGCTTGCAGGCTTACATCTCACAGAAGCCCGCGTCATTCTACTGGCACGTTGTATTAATGTTCTGCTCTCCACTGCCACGATCTGGTTCACCTATTGTATTGGACTTACGCACTTCCCCGGTAGGTGCGGTTTCAAACCGCACCTACCGCGTGAGATTGGAAAACACGCGGACAACAAGCGCGTGGGACAAATTGCGGCGGGACTGCTTGCAGTCTCAATGTTACATGCCACTAACGAATCACGTTTTGCCCTCGTTGACATCCCCGCGACCTTCTGTGTAACGTTATTCCTCTATCTCGTCGCACGTACACGTTTTTCTTCTTCAAAGTCGTTTACACCGTGGGCTGCGATGTGGCTCGGTATCGCTCTCGGAACCGGGGTCGCTGTCAAATTCACCACCGTTTTCGTCTGTCTTTCCCTCGTCACCTTCATCGGTAGTACTGATTTTTACAAAAGGATTGCAACGGTTATCGGTGTATCCGCCTTAACGTTTACACTCCTTTGTCCTTACTGGGTTATTGATCTGCTTTCGCCGACGTGGAATCTCTTCTTTGAGGATTTCTGGTATGAAGCCGCACACTATCACAAAGGACACTTCGGACTCATCTCCACAGCAGAATCCGGGTGGCTGCAGCGGTTTACCTACATACTCGTGCTTCTGAAATGGGGGATGGGGTTACCGCTCGCGCTCCTTGCAGTTTTGAGTATCCTACGAGCGACCATTTCACTGAAAAGCAGCACAGGTGAGTTCCGTCCATTAGAGGTACTTCTGTTAACTTTCATTGTTCCGTACCTACTCTTTATCGGGGCACACAAGGTCAAATTCGCGCGTCACCTGTTGATACTCTATCCCGCGCTGACGCTGCTTGCTGCTATCGCACTCGCTAAACTTCTCAAAATCACACATAAGGATTCATCGCTTCTGGTGTCGAGATACGCTATCTTCGGAAAATGGGGCGGGAATATTATCGTCGGAGTCGTCATACTCTATTCTTTTGTCTATACCACCGCTTTCGCTGCTGTGATGCTCGCAAAACCGACGCGTCTTGCAGCATCAGAATGGATCTCTGCGCATATTCCACCGGACGAAGTCATTGCGAGCGCACCGGTAACCCTATTCAACTGGCTTCTACCGGATTCAGATTTAGAGGTGGCAGATCAAGAAGCGGAATGGGTACTCATCCTCGTGCCGGACCTTGAGGTGTTCCTAAAATATCAACTGCATCCTGACGGCTATCAAGATGAAGATTGGCACCCGCTCGGCGAGATTGAATTGGAAGAGACAGTGGCGTTCTATACGCGAATCTTAGGAGAAGATAGCTCTTACGAATTGCACAAAACCTTCCGGCGTAGACCAGAATTCCTCGGCATCCGAATATCCGATACAGGTGCACCATTCCCCATGCGAGCCCTCGCGCATCCTGAAATCTTCCTCTATCGCCGACGTAAATAACAACTTGCAATTCAGCGTCCTATGTTTTATACTATTTAAACCAGTTTAGGGTGGCACTGCTAAGATTCGGAGTCTACCTCCGTTTCTGCCACCCCTCCCACCTTAGCAGGAGGATAAATTAAACTGGAACTGGAACACCTCATGAAAACGATACTCACGCTTTCGATACTCTTTTCGCTGATCGCTTTACCAGCTTTTGGTGAGTTGACCGACACTGACCTCAATAAGATACGCTTGATTTTCAAAGAGGAAGTCAAAAGCGAAATCACGGCATCTGAGAGGCGTATGAAAGAGTACATTGACTTGAAAATCGAGAATGTAAACAGTCAAATTAAAAGAAACAGTAGCGAAATAGAAGCCATGAGAAGCCAAAATAACATCTTTATAGGCATCCCTTTAGGTATAATAACGCTACTTTTCGCATGGCGTGCTTTGAGAGACCGAGCAAACGACAAACAAATACAAGCACTCATCGCTGAAAATGAGAACCTAAAACGCCAGCAGACCATAACCCCATGAAAGATATATCCGCTTATTGTCTAAAAACAACTCCGGCATTAGACAAGGAAACGGATAGCGAATCGCAAAGCACTAACAAACTTCATTGGTGCTAAGAAAGAAAAACGGACTGTCCTCCCTGCATTAAAGAGCGAGATTTCCAGTCCGAAAACTTTGATGCCATTTGCACTATACCTACATCAACGGTGGCTTGAAATATTTCTTCTGGATAGGCACGATGGCGGAGAGTATTTGAAGAAGTACATCCGATGCGATGTTATCCGCATCAATGAGGCGGATGAGTTTCTGCGGGTAGTGATCAATCAACGGTTCGGTTTCACGTTTGTAAACGTCCCATCGGTAACGCACCACGAGCTCTTCCGAATCATCAATCCGGTTCTCTTTAAGTGAGCGTCCCCGGATCCGTTTGAACATCACTTCCCGGTCCTCACAAACCATGTAGACGATTTTAAAAACCTCCACATACGGCTCCATCAACCTCGCTTGTGTAATGTTCCGTGGAATACCGTCAAGAATAAGCAGGTCGCATTCGGGCGCGTAAATCCCTTCGCGCACCTTCGCCTCCATGTAATGCTGCCAAATTTCGATCGTGATCTCATCGGGGACTAATTTGCCGACGCTCGCGTATTGTTGGAAGATTTGCCCGTATTTGGAATTCGTATCAAGTTCTCGGAACATATCTCCACTTGAGATATGGAAGATGCCGGGGATCTGTGCCAGCATTTTTCCCTGTGTTCCTTTACCTACACCGGGAGGACCGACAAGCATCACTGCGTGATAACGGGGGCCAATTACCTTGTGTAGGGGATTCTTATCCGTTGTCATTCTGTTTCTGTCCTCTGCTGCCTCGGTTATACTCCATTGCCTTGACGCACCCGCCACGAAAAACCGAGCACGTCAATAGATATTACATGTCAAGAAGGTGTTCAAGGATATAGAAATCCAAGCCTTCATAGTCGCGGGCAGCGATAAACTCCTGTTCAACTTTTTTATCAAACGTCCGTACCTTCTCAAGCAAGTTAAGGAAAGTTCGACGACTACTCAATAGGTGTTTTGTGGAAATCTCACGCGGCTGTGTCCGCATCACTTTCACATCTAATCCGACGAACTCGCCATTCCTACCGTATCCGTTCTCTTCAAGTATCCGGACCTGATTAAATGCGCGACGTAAATTAACAGAACCGAACGCCTTATCTTGGTCGAATTTAAGTCCGTTCTGGTCGTTGAGATGGACACTCCAAAGTTTCTTATGATAGAGCGCGTACCCCATTTCATCTGAGGGTTCTAAACCTGCGAGAATCGCGTGTGCGCTCTCAATTAATCCACCAACCCGCTCCGGCGCATCGCTCGCATAAGCCAACCCAATAGCATGTCCAATCGTCGGAATATACGCAATGTCCATCGGTTCATTCGGTTTCGGTTCAATCAGAACACGGATATTTGAGTCGTATTCGAGCAACGCATTGATAGCATCCAGGATCTGTCCAACCGCATCTGCTGACGATTTCGTTTCGCGGATGTAAGTGCCTTCACGCGCAAGCCACAGCACAAGGTTTCTGCACCCGATTTCATTGGCAATATCCACACACCGTTTTGAACGATCCAACGCATACTGCCGTTCTTTCGCAGAATTCGACGTATAAGCACCGTCAATCGTTTGTGGCGATTCCCAAAGACGCGGTGCTACCACCTCTGGCACTAAACCGTGGTCGTCGAGTTGCGCTTTAACGGCTTTCGTTCGCGCCATTAACTGCGAATGTGTTTTTCCATCGATATCAGGAACGATATCATCATCATGAAACTGTATGCCAACGAAACCGAGATCACGGTAAAATCCGACCTTCTCATCAAAACTATACGATTCCCGAACGGCGGGTCCAAATGGGTCTGATCCTTCGTGTATGTTCCAAGGTCCGAAGGAGAACGCGTATGCCGTCGCTCCTTCAAAAGATTCACTCATCTTTTTCTCCTATTCCACTTCTCCGTTTTTATAGTCATCGTCTCCCTTAAAACAATAAAAACGCTCTAATCGCGGTAAAGGGTACGAAAAAACTGCTTGAGTTTTCTAACAATACCATTTCTGTTAATAAATGTTTCCTTAATGTAGAACAAACTTTTAGTTTGTTCCGTAGTGCTACGCATTTCACGAGAACCGATTTATAGGTCTTCATAAGTTTTCAGAGGTTACAGTTTTCTACCCCTGTCAAGTGCGTAGGAAACCGACACGCAACATTGCGATTATGCTTGACATATCTGCCACTGTGATGCTATCATTATATCATATTTTTATACGATTTGTCAAACTTGTTTTTTATATCACGCACTTCGCCGTCTACATCCCGCAAGCGAAAGCATGGAGATTTGACGGAGGAGTGTTAAAATGTGTCAAGAATTTCTGTAGATAAGTTATAAAACGGATACCCCTGAAATGTTACCCATAAGTCATCTAAGCATCACTTCTTTATATCTATGGGCTGCGTTTACGATTGCACTCAACTTATTTGTCGGACCTGTAGAAGCGGTCAACCCACAAGACACACCCAGTCCACCTACTCCGACGCAGAAGCAGCCGCTAACGCTACAGACGACATCGGAGAAAACCCTCAATTTTGAAGATATTTACCAAATTAAGCTGAAACTGGAGATCCCGAGTGACATTGAAATAACGGCTACCGAGCACAATACTATCAGTGTCAAACTCGAAAAGCAGACGCAAGCAACAAACACCGAAAGCGACATGTCTATGCGTGCATATCTTGATAACATCTCCATAACAGAAACACGCAGCGACGGCACACTCCAGTTAGGTGTCCAATTGCCAACAGACCACACCCCCGATGCAAAACCGAATCGGCTTGCGAATTTACCTGACCAGCCAGCAAAACTTAACGATCAAGTTCAACTGAAATGGACGATTAACACCCCCGCAGATGTCGCCATTAATATCGAAAACAAAACAGGTAATATACGCCTGAAACGTATTCGAGGCAAGATAGAGGTTACGACAGACACAGGAAGCGTTCAGTTACATGAAACTTTGGGGAACTACGATATCTCTGTAAAAGAAGGGAATATCGGCGGAAAAATTTTGCTAACGCACGGACAGAACAAACTACTCACACAAAACGGTTCAATCGGATTGATTGTACTCGATACCGTCGCAGCACCGATGGATTTGACCGCACAAGGCGGGCGTCTCCGATTAGAATTGCCCGAAGATTACGCTGTCAATGCTGAACTTAAAAGTGAAAAACAGCAGATTGTTGTCAATCTACCAGCACAAATTGATAATGCCACATCCTTAACCGTTATTAACGGTGGCGGTCCGCTATTTCGCTTGAAAGCGACCGACGCGATCTCGGTTCTACCGAGTTCATCGGCGGCAGAGGACGAATCCCCCGATCCTTCGTCAGATTCCCTTGCAGATTTTTCGCAACCCGTCCAAGAAACAGCACAACCACCGGTAATTGATGGTAATATCTCTGAAATAGTGTGGCAGCGTGCAAGCACACTCTCACCTTTTCAGAACGCCGATGGCACCGGTGAACCACAGAACCCGACACAGACCTCTCTGTTGTGGGATGCCGAACACCTCTATATCAGCGTAAAAGCCTATACCTCGGAAGCACAAATCCCACACATCTCACAGACACAAAGCGACTCTCCGATTTGGGAAGATGAATGCATTGAAATCCTGATGGACCCGAACCTGAAGACCAATACCTATTATCATTTCGTTATCAATCCTATCGGCGCGCTCTTTGATCAACAGGTTAATCTACCTGGAACACCCTATTTCCGATTCGCCCCGCAAGATGTTCAACCGACACTCAGTCAAGATACCATGAAAACAGATTTTGACGCAGATAGCGATTGGAACTCAAACGCAAAGGTAGCCACCGAGATTAACACGACCTTTTGGAGCGTTGAAATCGCCGTCCCCCGTGAAATGTTGGAGAAACCCGCTGACTTAGACGCGCAAGACGGCTCCACAGCGGAAAATAGATGGCTTTTTAACATTCAGCGCAAAGTATACACGGATACCCGGAACGCGGAAGACCTTGTCCTTACCACACAGAGAGAATATAGTTATTGGTTACCAACTTACGATACAGAGCACCCGTGGTGGTTCCACGCGCCACAACAGTATGTCGGCGCGCTCTCTGAACGTTCCGCACCAGCGATGGGGCTATTAAACTTCGTAACGATGCCGTCCGAAACCTCTGAAACCTTCACGGCAGAGGAGCAGTTTCTCGTTTCTGCGATCGAGATTGAAGGGAATACGAAAATCGCAACCGAGGCTATCTTGCAGAACATCCCTATTCAAGCCGGCAGTATTGCTACAGGTTCGCAGCTCACATGGCTCCTCGCAGAATTACGGAATCACGACTGGTTTCAAGATGTACGTCTGGAGACAAGACAAGAGCAACTTCCACTTGAAAATCAAGGAAGTCCACCGGTTTTCAGTGTCCACATCCGAGTTACAGAAGCCCCTATAATCTCTGCGCAACTGATTAGAATCAACGGCAATAGAAGTTTTCCAACCTATCTCATCAAAGAGTGGTTTCAACTAAATCCAGGTTATATCGCTGTTGCAGCGATGACGCTTAAGCAGCGACTCATCGCCGATTTCTATTCAAATCGTGGATATGAATTCGCGACTGTTAAGCATCAAGTCGTCAACGATGCCCTCGAATTTAATATCAACGAAGGCACTTTACACGAAATTCGGTTTACCGGAAACAGCCGGATTTCGAGGGCAGAACTCTTGTCGGCACTTGATCTCAGAACCCAAAATTCGGATGGAACACTCGGATCCGAGGCACCTGAAATTTACCATCGGACGCTCGGGCAATCAAAGGTAAACCGCATGCGTAGAGAACTCCGTGAAAACAATGAGCATTTTAAGTCAATTCGCGGATGGCGAGTCCAACGCGAAGGTGGTAAAAATGTTATGATCGTCGAAATTGAAGAACAACCTATCGCCAAACCCGGCGTTTTTCCGATTATTCAATTCAACCGTGTTCACGGTCTAATGCTGGGGGCAGGCGGAACCCTTACAACACAATTTACAGGTACGGAGCAGGCGTTGGTGTCAATTAGCCGCGGATTCTCCAGTAAGATATGGAACTATCACGCAGGTCTTGAGAAAGGATTCTTTAAACGGCAACCCCTTAAACTCGGCGTGAGCTCCTATCAACTCACTGATGTCAGCTCTAATACCTATTTACATCACGGTGATGCATCCCTGAGTTCCTCCTATTACGGTTCCGCCCTTCAAGATTATTATCAACGTTTAGGCATTCAAGGCTGGATAATCTACGCACCGTCAGAATGGAGTTATTTCAGACTCGAATTCAGAGGAGAAAATCACGATAACCTCTCTAAATCTACGGATTGGAGCTACTTAAACCGCTCCCAACTCAAGCGGGGCAACGCTCGGATTGAACGTGGACAATTAAGAAATCTCGCGCTCGTTTTCGCGTTTGATACTCGTGACCACAGATCAACGCGCCTACAGAATTTCCATACGCTGTTTTCTGCGAATGAACGCACTCGCCGTGGATGGCGCGGACAGTTTGCAGTTGAGACCACAGGGCAATATCTGGGCGGTGATTTCGACTTCAATTTCTACCGATTTGAAATCGCACGCTACACGCCTCTATCGGGCCCACACCAACTGAATGTTAGAGTATCGGGTGATTTCTCTGACGCACCATTACCCAGACAACGGGTACTTCACCTTGGTGGTGGTAATACCTTGCGCGGCTATAATTTCAATAGATTCGCAGGCGATAATCGACTCCTGCTCAACCTCGAATATCGGCTCATCAATGAGATAATCGAAAAGGATTCTCGGGACGTATTCGGTTGGACACTTAGCTGCTTTCTTGAAACGGGCAGCGTCTGGTGGCACGGTGATGCACCTTTTGCCAATTCCGATGCCTTCACAGAACGACTTAAAACCTCAGTCGGGGTCGGAGGCTCCGTTTTCATAGATCCGTTTGGGAACATGCCACTGTGGAGTTTTGCTGTTGAAGTCTCAGAGGCGCTTGATTCATCTTTCTCATTACGAAACCCAATAATCATTTTACGCTTTGACCGTATCTTCTAATAAATAAAAATGAAAACGACACCACTCCATCACATTCATGCACAATTCGGTGCGACCTTCGCGGAAAAGCACGAAGGCTGGCGCGTCGCGACTGACTATACGGATCCTATTTCCGAACATCAGGCTGTCCGAAACAGTGTCGGCATTGCTGATGTCTCTTACCGAAGTAGACACCAGTTAACCGGCGACGACCGCGCAAAATTTCTGCACCGTATCATCTCGAACGATGTTGAAAATCTTTCCGCGGGGCAAGGCACCTACGCGATGCTCTTAACACACCGAGGCAAAATTATTGCCGATTTAAATATCTATGTCCTTGAGGACGCAATCATTATTGATACCGCACCTGAGACCAGAGAGAATGTCTTCACTGAGTTGGACAAGTACATCATCGCTGATGATGTTGAATTCTCTGATTTAACGGCTGAAACCGGTGCGATTGCTATCCACGGTCCTAAATCGCCTGAACTCGTGGGGTCTGTTCTCGGTATCAGCGATGTAGCTCATTTGCAGGAACGCCACAATTACGAGCGTGAAGCGGATGCGCTTTTCAAAAATGCCATTGTCTGTGTCCGAACAGATAACACGGGTGAAACCGGTTACACGCTTTATACCGCTGCCGACGGATTGGCATCACTCTGGTCAGCATTGATGGCTGAAGGATCAAAATTTAATGTTCAACCGATCGGTTGGAACGCCCTTGAATCCCTGCGGATTGAGGCAGGTATCCCCAGATATGGGACGGAACTCACCGATGCTGTTATCCCACTTGAAGCGGAATTAGAACACGCCATTGATTTTGAAAAGGGATGTTATATCGGGCAAGAGATCGTCGCACGGATGAAATATCGCGGGCACCCGAATCGCTTATTACGCGGTCTCGAAATCGACGGAAGTCCGACAACGCAAGACGACTGCGAACTTCAGCCAAACGCACCGATCTTCAACGGCGATAAAGAGGTAGGATGGGTTACAAGTGCCACCTTCGCTCCAACACTCACAAAACAGATCGCTTTGGGATACGTCCGTACCGCAGTGACAGAACCCGGCAGTCGCGTTCAGATTGAAACACCCTCAGGACGCGTCAATGCGACAGTCGTCCGACTGCCATTTTCGGCATAAACGAAACTGAAATTTCACTATTTCTTTACCACTAACTATGAGGAAATTGATATGACACATAACCATTTGAGAACCCAAACTTTTCTACTCCTCTTACTCTTGCCTATATTCTTAGGCGGCTGTGGTCTGGCGAAGCTATCAAGGATTCAATCGGAGAGCAATTTAGCTGTCGTAGAATCCACGCTCGCCAAAAATCTCGGAACCCTTGAGCGTCTCGGACTTAAGACGAAGACCGCACGCGCACACGCATCCTACAGCGGTTTCCTTGAAGATAAAATGGAAGACGCAGAGATCGCTGGGGACTTTGATACAGCAAACGAACTGCGCTCACAAGCGATCGGACACTACGTCCGCGCCGAAGAATACGCTTTTAAAGTGTTAGAAAAAACTGATAAAACCTTTAAAGAAGCGAGAAACGTAACGCCCGATCAACTAAAAGGCGCGCTCCAGAAACTAAAGAAAAAACAGGTGGAACCGCTCTTTTGGGCCGCTTACGCTATGGCGCGAGGCATCAGTCTCCAGAAAGATGATCCGATGCAAGTGATCGACCTTGATCGCGTCGAAGCGATGATGCAACGTGTCCTGGAGTTAGATGACACCTTCTACTTCGGTGGTGCCTATCTGTTCTATGCTGTCTATTACGGCGACCGATCACCAGCCATCGGTGGCGATCCAGAGAAAGGAAAAGAATACCTCGATAAGGTTGATGAAATTAATGAGGGAAAGTTCCTGTTGGTAAAATTTTATCGGGCACGGTACTATGCCTATCCTAAACAGGACCTCCAACTCTATAAGCAAATGTTACAGGAAGTTATCGATGCACCGGATGACATCTTTCCGGGTGAAGAGGCTGCAACCGCACTCGCAAAATCGCGCGCCAAACGCTGGCTCGGTCAGACGGATATGCTTTTTGATACAGAAATGATAGAAGGAGATACAGAATGATGAAGACGAAGCAAATAAACTATTCAAGACGGGTTTTCAAACCCGAAAAACGAACGCACAAGGTAGGAGGGGTTTTCACCCCCGATGCCTTACTTAAATTCACCGTTATATCCCTACTGATTTTAGGGATGTTAACCGCACCGACAACACTTTTTGCCGCGGAATCCATTAAATTCGCGACGCTCGCACCGAAAGGCTCCACATGGATGAACAATTTCGAAGCGATGGCAAGAGAAATTCGCGCCAAAACAGATAACGAAATCGGACTCCGTATCTATCCAAACGGGGTTCAAGGCGACGAACTCGATGTTATCCGTAAAATGCGAGCAGGGTTAATCCACGCTGGGGCGATGACAGCAACCGGACTCGGCGAAATACAGAAAGAGGTACTCATCTTTCAACTGCCGCGGATGTTCAGAACCTACGAAGAACTCGATCATGTCCGAGACTTTCTCCGCGAAGACCTCGATAAAAAGTTTATGGATGCCGGCTATGTCCTGATCGGGATGGGAGACATCGGTTTCTACTATATATTCAGCAACGAACCGATCCGCACGATTGCCGATCTTCAGTCCCCAAGCGTCAAGATGTGGGCACGGACAAGCGACAGCATCGCACTCGAATTCTACAGAAACGCCGACATCGCAACCGTCCCACGGGAAGTTACACAGGTCTTGTCTTCGCTCTATTCAGGGCAGATCAACACCGTAACCGCATCGCCCTATGTCACTGTAGCACTCCAATGGCATGATAAATTTAAATACATGACGGACCTTCCAGTGAGTGTCGGTGTCGGTGCAACAGTTATAACCAAAGAAAAATTTGATCAATTGACCCCAGAGGAGCAGGCAGTTCTACGTGAGGTCGGGGACAAGTACCAAGCCTCCTTAATTGAACAAATCCGGAAGGATAACGATAGGGCAATTGAGGCACTGCAAAAGAAAGCCGGTCTTCAAGTCGTTGCGTTCGAGGATGATGCCCGCGAAGCGTGGGATGCAATCGCTGCAGAAACGCACAAAGCACTCGTCGGTCAGATTTACTCACAAGAGTTTCTCGACAAAATTAACGCACTCTTAGAAGAATACCGGAAAAATCAGTAGGTAAAACTGACGCAAATACGTCAGCAGACTTCTCCACAATAGGCGCGCTTTGGAGCGCGCCTATCAATTTTATGTTCACCGAATCCCTCTTTTCGATGTAAATTTCATTTGCCATTTTTTCCCGTGTGTGGTATCATTACATTTTTGAGGAGGAATCTAAGACACGTGGCATCTATTAACGACATCGCAAACGAATTTATTCGCGAAGAAATTGAAGAGTTCCTTGAAGAACCCGATGAGATCGCGCTCGCCATTGACACGTTCGCGCAAGCAACCCCGGCTATGCAGGACATCGCCGCTGCGCTTATTGACGGCGACCATCACACCGTTGACGAGTTGACGGAAGCAGCACTCGGAGATGGCACCGAGGCGTTGGAAATTATGGACGACGGACTCATCGCAGGGATGGGGATCGTCGGCATCAAGTTCCGAGAAAACTTCATCTTCGTGCCGGAGGTATTGGCGTGTGCGCGCGCAATGAAAGCAGGCATGGCACATATTGAGCCGATCCTCTCCGATGCAGGTATCGAACCCATCGGAACAGTGATTATGGGAACCGTCAAAGGCGATCTACACGACATCGGCAAAAACCTATGCATCATGATGTTGCGCGGCGCGGGTTTCGTGGTACACGATCTCGGCGTTGATACCTCCGAAGACGAATTCATTGAGGCTGTTGAGGAATATGAGGCACCGATTTTAGGGATGTCAGCACTTCTGACGACAACAATGCCGAACATGGGAAAAACGATTGATGCCTTTATTGATGAAGACCTACGCGAAGAAGTGAAAATTATGGTCGGCGGCGCACCCGTCACACAAACATTCGCAGACGACATGGGCGCTGATGGATACGGTAAAGACGCACTCGCCTGCGTCGCACTCGCTAAGCAATTCCTCGAAGCACCAGACGAAGAGTGGTAACACTTCGCAAGGCACACCTAACGAAACCGTGAGAAAATTAAAAAAACAGATTGCTTGGGTATTTCTGCGGATTTCTTCAGGTTAAAAAAAAGGATATCAAATGCCAAGGCTCCTGTTGTTTAACCGCAAGGAAAATTTAAAAATTGAAGAAAATAGATAAAGCCGAATACGAAAAACGCCTCAATAAAATTACACAGATTTTTGAAGGATTGGTTGTCCACGCCGATGAACAGGCGACCTATCGCTGTCCCTACAAAAATCGGTTTGACCACTGCACAGCGCAGTTCGGCTGTCGAAATCAACGGAAAATCGATGAAGGGACAGGACTGCTATGCGTCGGAGACGATCAATTGGATTATCGGAGCGCATGGGAGACGGACGCACCTGATCAGATAGCGGAATCCCAAGGCACAATCACAAGCGACGGAAAGGTTCATCAACTCACGCCCGGTAAAACCGTTTTTGACTATGCCGACGACTTAGCCGTCCAGGTACCCACATCCTGTTTCCGAACCGGTCAATGCCACGAGTGTATCGTTGAGATTAAACGCGGTATGGACAGCCTACGCCCCCCTAACGAAGCAGAAGCCTTCCTACGAGATAACTACCGCCTCGCCTGCCAAGCGGTTGTCCTCGATGTCAATTCGGATGTCGAATTTACACCCCTACGGCGCACACCGAGGATCCTGACCCATTCCACAACAGATGACGACCAAACTTTGGAACTGAACCCACGGGTCACACATCGCGACGGAACTGTCTACTACAACAATGAAGCTATTGATAAGTACCGAGGACACCTTTACGGGTTAGCCATAGACATCGGCACAACGACCGTTGTGGCGAATCTGGTGGACTTGGAGACCGGGAAAACCGTCTCCGTCAGTTCCTTTGAAAACCCACAGCGTTTCGGCGGCAGCGACATCATGAACCGTATCAGTTATGACGGTGAATTTCAGGGGGAACTGCGCCGCTCGCTTATCGCTGCACTAAACAGTGAAATCATGGAGTTGTGCGACAGGCATAACTTCGTCCGACAAGAGATTTATGAGATTGTCGTTGTCGGAAATACAACGATGCGCGATATTTTCTTTAGACAGGATGTGCAAAGCATCGGACAAAAGCCTTATAAATCCGTGATTGAACACGAATATCGGGACGGTATCCGTTCAACCACATCGCTGACTGAAAAAACCCGTCGCTTGGGTATCCGTGCGAACCCGAAGGCGATGGTGTATAGCTTACCGTTGATTGCCAGCCATGTCGGTGCAGACGTCGCAGCGGATTTAGTCTCAATTGACATCGCCTCACAGAACGAAACCATCATGTTGGTCGATGTCGGCACAAACACCGAGGTCGTGGTCGGAAACGCGGAGCGTATGGTCGCCGCGTCGTGTCCTGCGGGTCCCGCATTTGAAGGTGGCGGTATTGAATACGGAATGCCTGCTTATCCAGGTGCCATTGAATCGGTAAAATGGGATGGCAGTCGATTTAATTATACCACAATCGCTGACGAACCCCCACAAGGTTTATGCGGTTCCGGGTTGATTTCGCTGCTTGCGGAGCTGCGCCGAAACGATCAGATGAGTCCGAAAGGCGTTTTTTCGGATAGAAAACAGCGTATCATATCGCTTTTACCGGAACACGGGATCACCTTCTCACGTGAGGATGCAAGCAATCTGGCGCAAGCAAAAGCCGCAAATTATTGTGGACAGTATATTGTCCTCCGGCATTTCGGTTGTGTTTCCGAAGACATCACAACGCTTTTCTTAGCAGGCGGCTTTGCGAATTACGTTAACCTACAGGATGCTGTTGAAATCGGATTCCTCGCACCTGTTCCAGAGGCAAAGGTCGTCAAAATCGGCAACGCGGCAGTCGCGGGCGCGACGGCTGTGCTCCTTTCTGACAAAAAGCGCGCAAGCGTTGAAGCATTCGTTAACAATATTGAGCATATTGAATTGGAAACAACACCCGACTTCTTTGATATTTTCGTAGAAGGTTGCCAATTCAAGCCGATGGCTTAGTAGTTGTCGGTTATCAGTTGTCAGTTACCAGTTAGATGTGTGGCAGGTGAGAACGTTTTTCTCCGCCACAAACGAGTTACCGACAACTATTAAAAGAGAAAATGAGCAAAAACCCAATAGTTAAAACACCTTTTCAAGAACGGTTGAGATCTGATGAACCGATCCTCTACGATGGCGGGTTCGGTTCGCAACTATTCGCACGCGATATAGAACTCGCGAACAGCGCGCTCGCTAATGCGTTACATCCGGCTGAAGTCGTCGATATTCATTCGGACTATATCCGCGCAGGGGCTGAGGCGATCGGAACAAATACGTTTGTGGCATCGCCGCTACACTTGGAAATGGCAGGACAAAACACATCGGACGCGAAACGTCTGATACGACTCGCTGTGCAACACGTAAAAGCCGCTGCCGAACAGAACGAAAAAGAGGTCTATATCGCAGGCTCTGTCGGACCGTCACCCGGCGCAATCGAGGCAGACAGTGGCGATACCACCTTCGGAATACCGAACGCTGACGCGAGAGAGGCGCATAAATTAGTTATCCATACCCTCGCAGAAGAAGGTGTCGATTTCCTCTGCCTCGAAACGATGTTCTCCGCGAAAGAGGCGGCGATCGCCGTAGACATTGCACGTGAAACAGGTCTCCCTATCGCCGTAAACTTGACCTACAAGTGGACAAAGGAGCGACGCACGGGCAAGGTCATCTACCGGACAGATTGGGGCAACTCTCCGGTTGATCTACTTGAGATTCTCACGAACGGCGAATTCTCGGAAAACGGTTCCCTGTTAGATGCCGTTAGCATCCTCGGTGTGAACTGTGGCGCGGAATCCAGACGGGACGAACATACAGGCATGCCTTACGCGATTGCCGGCACACAGCAGCTGCAGAGTGCCCTCACCGAAAAACGGATCAACGGGAAATGGATGATGGCATATCCGAATGCAGGCATGCCGAAACTCGACGAAAACCATAATACGGTCTATACGCAGACACCCGAGCAGATGGCAAGTCATATTCCAGCACTTATCAAAGCCGGTGCTTACCTAATAGGCGGTTGTTGTGGCACGACACCAAAGCATATCAAAGCCTTCCGTGAGGCAATCGCATCGTATCGCTTGACATAAAGGCGAGCGCAGCTTGAAATGAAATGGAAAGCGGGTATACGGAGAGGAACTTTCAGCCTCAATCCATCTCAACAAACCGCAAGGAAAATTTAAAAAATGGGAATCGTAACGCTTACCTATAAAAGGCCCCCTGACCGAGTGAACTACTTCCAACAGCAGTTGCTTTATTTAGATGACGATGTTATTGTCACGTCTCAGCGGGTTAAACCGTCTACACCCATCGTTCAAAACGGTGAGATGGTTTTAGCGGACAACTTCGCCGCGGTCTGGTTTGTGTTTACGGGACTCTGGTATGATGTCGGCAAAGTTTATAATCTGAATAACGAGTGGACCGGCTATTACTGCGATATTATGAAACCGGTCAAACGGAGCACAAATGTGACCGGTGAGCTTGACTGTTTTGAGATAACCGATCTGTTCTTGGATCTCTGGGTAAACCCGAACGGTAGTTATGAAATCCAAGACGAAGACGAATTTGAAGAGGCAATCCAAAATAGCGCGATTGACGCTGAATTAGAAAAAAAAGCACGAAAGGTTCTCGATGTATTGATTGCTAAAGTTGAAGACGGTCATTTAGAATCTCTTTTACAAGAAGTGTTTGATAGAGCGCAGCTACCAGATTTGCAGGATTATATAGAAAAGCTGCCTTAGGCATTCAAGGGGGAAAAAAGATGGCAACATTGGCAATAAACGGTGGTGAACCTGTCCGAACAGCCGGTTTCCCTACATGGCCCACACAGGATCCTGCCGATATCGAAGCGTTTGAAAGTATTTACAAGAGCGGACAATGGGGAGTCGGTGGACCGAAAGTTCCCGAATTCGCACAACAATTCGCAGAATTCCAAGGCGCGAACTATGGCGTTTGCGTCAATAGTGGCACCACGGCACTCTACGTGGCTCTGAAAGCAGCAGGCGTTTGTCCGGGCGATGAAGTCATCACAACCGCTTACACCTTCCAAGCGACAGTCGTCGCGATCTTGATGACGCACGCTGTGCCGGTCTTTGTCGATACTGCACCGGATAGCTTCTTGTTGGATGCCGCCAAAGTCGAAGCCGCAATAACGGAAAAGACGAGAGTTATTCTACCTGTTCATATTGCTGGCTATCCAGCAGACTTGGACGCACTCGTTGACATCGCAAACCGACACGACCTTAAGATCGTCGAAGATTGCGCACAGGCACACGGCGCAGAGTGGCGTGGACGCGGTGTCGGCAGTTGGGGACATTTCGGGTGTTTCAGTTTTCAATCCTCGAAAAACCTTTGTGCCGGTGAAGGCGGTATCGTCTTAATGAACGATCGGGAACTCTATGAACGGACGTACGCACTGCATAACTGTGGGCGCACACTCCCCGACGCTGAATTCGGCGTAGCAGAACCCTTCGGTGGCAACTTCCGAATGACGGAATGGCAAGCCGGACTTCTGCTTTCTCGCCTGACACGACTTGAAGCTGAGACCAATCACCGACACCAAAATATGCGATGGTTAGACGGTTGGCTCGGCGAGGTACCGGGTATCAAAGTCACACCGATCGACCCGCGTGCGACGCGCGGCGGATGCCACGGCTATAAAGCACTCTTTGATTCTGAGGAGTTTGAAGGCATTTCACGCGAGACCTTCCTTCGCGCAATGCGCGCTGAAGGTATACCGATGGGATATTGGTATTCCACGCCGATGTACCGTGCCTCGTTCCTCGCTTCTGATCTATTCGGTCAAGGTCTCAATTTCGACGATGTACACTGTCCTGAGACTGAAAAAGTATGTCAAACAGGTCTCTCCTTGAGCCAAAACATCCTTATGGCGAATGAGGCGGAGATAGAAGATATTATTAAAGCCGTTATCAAGATCCGTCGAAACGTCGGCGAGTTAAAATCCGAAACCGCCTGAAGTGAGGTGCCGGTAATTTCTAAATCTTATTGGATTTTTTACTCTCCTTTTCGTTTGAGGTGACTCTATATAGACAAATCCGATAGGCAGTTTCGGAAATTGTCATTCCGCTTTCGGTTTTCCTGCCTATTTGTGGCTTACTTGTAAAAAGAATAGTGCAATTTGTATTTTTTACTATCCTTTTTAGCCTTAACGGACTCTATATAAACAAATCGACCTAAAAGGAGACAACCATGTCTAACGAACATGAATCTCAAAAAGAAATTCGCAGGCTTCTACGGCTACTGGAAACCACAGCCCGTATCGTAGAGACTTCTGCAATTACAGACCATTTCTCAGACGGTGCGGAACGGTGCGCTCGGCAATTCAACAACGCGCTTAATCTTCTCGCAGACCTTGGTGCCGTTCCCGACGGACTGTTTGAACCGCTCGAAACGGATGCCTCTTTCGGCGACATCTGTTTCGCGTGCCATCAAGTCTCAGCTTATGTCAGAGAGGGATGCATTGATGACTTCGACTTCGCCCAAGTAAAGAAAACCATCGGTGACGAATTAAAAGATGTCCCCGATATGGTGCGCCAAGCGATGCCCTCCTTCCTTAAAGATATATGGGGAGGACAAGAGCAAGATAGCGATACCGATACTGTCGAAACCGTGGAAGTTACTTCAGACGAGGACGAAGATTTAGAAGCAACGACACCCGTTGAAGAGCGTATCGCCAGACTTGAAGGACAAATGGAAACTGTTGTCGAGATACTCCAAGAAATCCGAACACAACAGCAGAACAACGACTCGTAAGCTGCACCTGTCTGGAATAGCATTTGAAACCTTCCAGACAGGTCGCGCTTCCCTTTTATTTCGACTTTTACCAATGCTTAAACGAGTACATCCGTTGTCCGAGGAATAGCCCTAAAATCGCCCAGAGACTGCCCATCACAAATTCACCGAGCATTGTCCCGAAAAAGAGGGGCAGTGTTCGTCGGTACGCGCCAATCCCACCGTGGCGAATCAGTATAGATTTTATCAACCACGCCAGAAAAACAGGAAACCAGAGCCTACCGAAGTTCCAGTTACCTGCAAGTGGATACGCAAGCGGATGCAGCTGCCACCAGATAAATCGTAGACGCATAAAGAGCGTGGTGAGTGTCAGAGAGATACCGAATCCGAAAAAACCGAGGTGTCGCCAGTCTGTATCGTTCGGGAGCGTCAACCAGCGTTGCAGGTCGTTGAACGCCTCTTGTCCGCGCCATGTCCCCAAGCTGCCGTGCCGATATCCGGCATGTAGAAACGCAACGAACCCGATAAAGAGTCCAATGACCGTCGCTCCCCACATCACCCAGAGCAGTTGACGTGTATTGATCTGCCCTTTGTCAGCGAGTTTAAACCCTTCTAACTGATTCGGCATCGGTTGCGAACGGTAATTACGGGTGAACCCGTAGAGGAAAGCGAACCCCGTCAACGTCGGCGCGCCAATCTTTCTGGATCCGAAGATAGAGGTGAGGAAGATACCAGGACCCGCGCGATAGAAATCCTGCGTCGGGGTGCCGAGTTCCGCGCGCATCCGTGTGAACGCCAAAACGAGTATAAAATGGATACTGAAAAACGCCAGCACACCCCACCACGACATCCCTGCCTTCAGACAAAAGCCAAAGATGACAGCGACACTTATCAATAACCCGACAAACGCGCCACGATAGCCCATCGGTTCGTTTACGGTATCAAGATTCGTTTGCAACCCTAAAACATTACGGATCACCTGCCATAAATGTTTGTGTGTTATCCAGAGCGCGAAGAAACAGAGTCCGAAATACGCACCCAGCGACTGCATATCAATGTGCGGATAGCCAGGTGTCTGGTTCATCCCCGTCATTGCACCGAAGACGAGCTGCGCCTTCCAAAAGAGATAGAACAGCCAACAAGAGAGCGACAAATCCAACGGCATTAAGAAACCGATACCGATGGCGTAAGGATTCAGATGGATAGGCGTTGAACCGATAGCACTCAGCGGTTTTTCTGTGAACAGCGACCCGATGTCGTGTCGGATAGGGATGCTCGGTACATAAGGGTAGAGGAAACTGATACCGTTAATCAGATCAAGTCCGAAACCGACACCGAAACCTATCCAAAGCAGCCGATTCCGATAGAAACTCCTACCTTTCGTCATCTCAAACGGGAGTAAGATGATCGGATAACTCAGTTTTTCGTGTTCAATCCACTGTTTACGGAGGATAACACTCAGCATCATCATAGAGAACGCAAGCGCCGAAAAGAACACCAACCACGCAAGGACCGGTACCATCCACGCACGGATATGCGCTATCTCAAAGAGGTTCGATGTGCCTTCATAATAACCGGTTAAAGCGCGCCGATTCATGACAGCGATCCAGTCCGGGATATATCGGAAAAAGAGCGATTGCCACTCGTTCTCCGGTGTCGCGAACCACGACGCATGCCCCAAGACGCACATTGTCGCCTGTAAAAGATCGTGTCCACACACGACACATGCCAGTGTTACCATGAGGTACACCGTTAGCATCTCCGCTTGCGTGAGTCGCCATTTTGGGAGGTAGCGTGTGAGTGGGATGTTGATAATTGTGATAAGGAAGAGCGTAAAGACGGCGTTGAAGATAATCGCCATTGTGGTCGGGTATTGTGTTGTCCACACTGTCTCTGTCTGGACGACGAGATAGATATTCAGCGGAAGCGAGAGGAGTCCTAACAGAATAGCCCGCCATGTGATGCTTTCGGTTGATAGGCGCGGTGGTTTATCCATATTTGTGTCGTTTCTTGAGAGGACTTAGAAGGTCTGATTAAAACCGTAAAAGAGACGCGGTTCAAAACCTGCCGCGAACGGTAGATTCAGCGGAAATGCCAATCCCAATCGGAAGATGCTCGGACCGCTTAACCGAGAAAAACTGCCTCGCAAACCGAAGCCTACACTCGATTTCGGTTCGCTTAAGTTAAAAGAGCGTTTCCCATTCCAGATGTAACCGACATCGGCAAACGCAGTCGTACTCAAAACAAGTCCGACTTTAACGGGGCGTTTGATGAACGGTTTAAGGATAAACGTAACGACAGCACCGAGCCCCTCATCAATTTTACTGAAGAGCGTACCGCCACACAGCGTTCGACTTTCGAGCCGGACGAGCATCATCTTTTCTCCGTCAAACTGCTGTGGATTATAGCCTCGTAGACCGGTGTCGGAGCCAAGGTTCACTTGGTCTTCACCACTCCATCCGAACTGCATCTCTGTTGCAAATTGCGCCACAACCGTTTGATGAAAATCAAAGAAACCGTTTTTACGGTACCCTTTATCCACCGTATAGATGTCGTTGCCAGCACCGAAGACATCTATGCAATACCATGAGGTCTGAAATCTAACCTTAGAACGTTCAATACGTGTTGTGAAGTTTGTACTGAGATCTATCCCTGTTGTACTCAGGATGTGATCGCCTTGCCGCCAGCCCGATATGCCGGTAAGGCGTGCGTGAGATTCTGACCTGTCCGAACCGTATAACGGAGAGGCGTATCCAATAAAAAATTCGTATCGTGAACCGGTAAAAAAATCTTCCTCCTGCCCCATTTCTATAAAAAATCGTGTTTTATAGTAAGCGACGCGCTTCCGTCCGATAGTGATGCCGACACTTTTGATGTCTCGATCTGCCGGTGCTGCCTCGGATTCGCCGTAGGTTTCTATAAGTTCATGTCTCGAACGTTTCGACTCTGCCCAGAGACCGACATAATTTTGCCGATTCCGATCCCCAAAATAGCGGAGAATAGATGCGTGTGCTGTCTGTAGATTTTGCTCGAAGATGTCTGTTTTTACGCTTCTCTCGTACCACCGTTTCCGATGGTTCTGCTCAGAGATGAGTAGTGCCGCACTCCAACGGCTTTTCAAAGTAAATTGTGGACGTTGTAAGAGAAAAAAGTATTGTGGACGTTCCAAAAACGAGGTCCATGTGTTGCCTTCTAAGCGCTGCGTAAATTCTCCATCAAAGCTCCAATGCGAATTGAGAAGCCTCGGGATTTGATACCGACTCCGGACGAAATGCCGCGTCTCTTCATCTTGTTCTATCTCGCCTTCATAGCGGAACTGCGCGAAATGACCGGAACCGAGCAAATTGAAATCTTCAGCTTTTAAAAGAAATTTTCCGCCTTCCGGGTTTATCGCGGGTAGCGGATCAAACGCGCCTCTAAGGGACCACAAATCTGTAATCGTAACGTGAACCGCGACTGACTCCGAATGCGCGTTCCAGCGCGGTTCAATGTTCACTGAACCGATATAAGCCTTCCGTCGTAGAATACGCTCGCTTTCTGCCTTATCTGCCTCTATATAGACATCGCCTTCTTGAAATAGCAATTCGCGAAGCACAACATGCTGTCTGGTCTGTGTATTACCGGAGACCGTGATACTACCGATAATGCCTTCATTAATCTCAAAACCGAGATAGACACCGTCCTCGAATTTCTTGACGTAATTCTGTGCTTCAACGATACGCGCGAATTGGTATCCGTTCCTTTTATAGAAATCGGTGATCGCTTCAAAATCCGCTTCCAGGACGGTTTCATCATATACACTCCATACATCTGTCCGCATCAACGCACGAATTTGTTGTTCCGAAAATGAATTATTACCCTTAATAATGAGACTCCGTACAACACTCGCCTTATCCGCTAAACCCACGCTTCGGTTCTCTAAAGCAGGTGTTTCCTCCATTCTCTTCACTGTGGCTCGCCGTGGCTCGTCAGCAGCTGCTGATGAAACGCCTACTTGTCCACCAATACCCAGCAGCGCGATTAAGCAGAAGGTTCCAAGCAGAGACACAACATCCCAAAAATTGGTTTCCATTAGACTTCACCTGCGGTCAGCGCATTTTCGCCTGTCCCTATCACCGAGTGCGTCCCACGGTTCGAGAGATAACTTTCAAAGAGCATCAGACAAACAGTCAAGAGCAGCAATTCACCCCATATTTCCCTACCGTGTCTTTTCATGTTGTAAGCATCGGCTGTTATTGTTGTTCCTTCGGTCGCCTCGTCTGTTCCCGCCTGCGCACCGACGCGTGCAGCGGCTTGTTGCAGCGGGATCTGTACCAAATCAGCCTCTCTCGGATCGACGTTGACCGCAAAAAGGTCTCGTTGGCGGCTGTCCCGGGTTTGTACCTCAACCTGATAGATACCGGGACGCTCGGTGTCTCGGAATTGCAATGTGCCATCTTCAGCAATCGGAACCACATTGATATTATCGGTATCAGAACCATCGTCCGCTAATGTATCGGTATCGGTTTTCAATTCAATAGTCGCTTTCCCACCAGCACTCCGAGGATAACGCGCTGTATAGGTGTTCCCGATATGTCCACCCCACGTTACGCGGTTATCATTTGCCGCTGCAGTGTAAAGCACACTTTGTTGAAGAATCGGCAGGAAATAAGGGTTAACAAGCAGGTCGTTTGAATAAGTCGTCGCACTTGAAGGTCCGGCACCCACGTTAGAATTACCGTTTTGCTGCGGAAATAGACCGCAGTTGTAGAGTAGAACGGTACCTGTCCCGTCGCTCCGTTCAATTAGAAAAGGCGTATCGTCGCCGAAACGCGCGATGACTTTTGATTCAGGCGTAGGACGTAGCAGCACACCCCTGTAAAACTGCGGTGCGTACTGTGTAGAAAATCCTTCGTTCCGAAAAATATCAAATATAGGGTGTGTCTCTTGATATGTCCGAACCTGCTCTGGCGGGGCCCATTGCAGTGTGCCACCGAATTCTGCAGGCAGAAAAGCGTCGCTAAATCGGTTGTAACTCGCCACTTCACTGCCACTGCCTACAAACGCGATGACGCTTTTACCTTGACGGAGAAACGTTTGAAGCTGCACGCCCGCTTGAGGCGTGATCTCCGCAACATCCGCTAAGATGATAACATCATAATCTTCAAGTGGGAGATTCTCAAATTGATTCGGTGTACATTGCGTCGGCAGAATCATTACGCCGCCGGGATTTATATCTTCAGAAATCGCAGTATCGGTAGCAGCGGACGGTGCGGAAACATGACGTGGATTTAGTGCCAATGTAAGGTATTCGGTCTGTTCCCCGACGCAAAGCACACGTACTTCGCCAATAACATCTAAGGCGAAGTAACGCCGATTGTCAATATTAAGCCGATCCGAGGTTAATGTAAAATAACCGGTATGTGTTCCGGGTGTAGAAAAATTGTATGTTAAACTCGTGTTCAGTGATTCGTTGGCTGCCGCTGAAAAACTCACAGTTTTCTGTTTCTCGCTTCCAATAAACAACGTTATTATGCTCCGTGCCAATGGTGCGACCGAATGGTTCGCGGTCGTCACATTTAATTGGAACGGTAAATATACGCCTATTAGTTGGTTCGACGGCTGAATCTCTTCAATATTTGTGTTATGTGATTCGCCTTGGGCAACAGGTATCAGAGAAACACGTGCACCGGAACGATTGTACGGACGCGGTAACCTTGTCCCTATGTTTTCCCATCCGTTTTTCGCAAAGTCCGAAATGAGATAAAGTTCTCTGTTAAGTTGTTCCGATTCAGCGAGAATTTTGTGTGCCAGTTCAAGACTCGGTTGAACGTTCGTGGCACGGTAAGAGACTTCCGCATCCTTAATCGCCGCGACGACGCTCCCAATATCTGGTGTCAACTGCTGGAAGACCGGATTCGGAACGTCTGACATTAAAATAAGCGAGGCACTATCCCCGTGCCGCAGTGTTTCCAGAATATCCGTTGCCAACGTTTTCGCTTTTTCAAACCTGATGCCATCAACGTCTCGGTACGCCATGCTGTAAGAGTTATCCAAAACGATAACGACATCGGTTTTTGCACGTACAGACGCGACCGGCAATCCGAGCGTCAAAAACGGGCGCGCTAAGGCGAGCGCGATAAGCGCAATGATCGCCATCCGTAAAAGTAAAATCAGAAGATGCCTAAGTTGGAATCGTCGCGCATTTTCACGATGCGCCGCCATAAGGAACATCAGGCTACTAAAGTCGATTGTCACAACACGACGGCGATTCCAGAGATGGATAATCAGTGGGATACCAGCGGCGAGGAGTCCGAAAAGAAATAATGGGTTCAGAAATGCCATATAGGTGTCAGTTATCAGTTATCAGTTAAGCACGTCATATACAAGCGGGGTTACAAACCCCGCCTGCAACGCGGAGCTACCAGCTTGAACACAGAACCTTAGCAATGCTACTCAATGATGGCGATTTCGAGTTGATTGAGTGTCCGGAAAACGCCTTCAGCGAATTCCATCAGGTTATCCGATTCCACAGTCCCTCCGCCGAGTTGGATATGCGTTGCATCAGCGATGGTTTGTCCGAATGTCGGATCCATCTGCACCCAGCTGCCGACATAGACCTCGGGCCAGAAATGGTAGTAGAAGGCATCTTTCATATAAACGACACCCGAACAGATGCGTGCTGGAATACCAGCAGCGCGTGCCAATGCGATGAAAAGGACAGTGTGTTCCGTGCAATCCCCAGAGAGCGACTCCAACGCTGTTAATGATGAACCGAAGCCGCCACTCATCTTTTTCTCAGTCATAGCGGTATGAACCCATTGACACAATTTTTCTGCTGCACGCCACGAATTCATCTCTCCATCCAATATCTCCTGCGCCTTCGCACGAATCGCCGGTGCCTCGGTCTGAATATAGGCACTCGCACCAAGGAATTCAGCAGCAACACCCTGAAGCGGTAAATCGGGACAATCCTCCGCGACAACCGTCGGCATCTGAATAGAGAGCCTACCTACATCCTTACCGTTTACTTCCAATTTTTGACGGGAATTAGACATAATCGCATCACGGAGACTTCCCGATGTCAATTTGACATCCGCTTCAAAGGTTTTCGCGTTCCGTACCGGATGCCCTCCGGAGGGAAGAATACGCGTTTTTAAGACGACATCAATCTCTTCAATCCCTCTAAGCGCGGTTTTCTTATCTGTTTTCGCCGTTATCATGGTGAATCCCATCATCGGGACTTCCGTTCGATAGTTCACGCCATCGGCATCAAGCCAAACTTTCGCTGTGATCCCGTTCATCATATCTATGGTTTGACGCAAAACGTAAACCTGTTTTTCCTCCGACTGATAGGTTAAGGTATCTTGCCCTTCAACCTCAATCTCTATTTTTACAGGTTTCAGGAGGTCAAAACTGAAAATGTGTAAATTCCGTTTGTCGCCTATTTTAAGACCTTTCTGGAAGAGCGATTCCACGCCTGTGTGTTCAGAGATCGTATCCGGTGGCACAGGTATCTCTGATTCGGTCGTTTCACCGTTGAGCGTCGTCTTAATGTAGGCGGTGCCATCTACAATCCGTCCCTCCACCTGTTTTAAGCCGGATTCATTAGAGGTTGAGAGGAAGTAGCGCGGCATTAAATCGGCACCCGTATACTCAACACGGGTAATTTCTACTGTTATATCGGTTCCGAGTGCCTTAAAATTCATAACGATGTCAATTTTGGTTCGATCTACCTTTTCGCCTTCGTACTCGGTTTTATCCGTAGATGTATGCACGTAACCGATTTTATTGTTCATCAAGGTGAGGTTATACCAATGCGCATTCGGGTTTTCTGCCATGTTCTTATGGAAGTCCTCGTCTATTATATCCTTAAAGGTCTCCTTTTGTCCGACACCGAATTTTTGGAGGAAAGTCGCGACACCGGATTTTTTGGTCATTTTGAGGGGGACATAATGATCGCCGCCGTTGACAACTGTAACCGGTTTTCCGACGCGATCGCCATATCCTTCCTTAAAAATACTGATGAGGTAACGACCCGCTGGTAGACCTGCTCGTACATAATCGCCGTTAGCGTCTGTTGTTGCTCTGAATTCTGTGCCGTCTGTACGAATGATCCTGACATCAACGCCTTCAATCGGATTCTGCTCGCGGCTTGTATCCACAATTTGACCTCGAACCGTTCCACCACCTGCGCCTTCACCTTGTGCAAAGACGATACCAAGGGACATCCCGACGCACGCGATGAGTGCTAACACGAAACTAAAACGAGCCATCTTCTATGTTCTCCTTTGGGGACTTTTGATTCAGAAAAGGATTTTGATTTTTGTTGTATCTACAATGTTACAATTATACCGAACTGTTACGCCCATGTCAAATCATTCTCAAACCGCAAACAATTTTGAAAATCTATCTCACATTTTTCGGAAAAATAAAAATCAGGAAAGGTAGATGCCCTTCTCATCTCTATTCTCAGTTTTTTTCTTTTTTTATTTTTCTGAACCTTTTAGTGATTATCTGTCCTCTATACCCGAATCCAATCTGGTTAACGATTAATGGAGGACAGGACAGTAACAACTGAAGCTTTAATTCGGCAGCTCCAAACGGAGGATCAGAGATACCTCGGTGAGTTAATGAAACGCTACAACCCGCAAATATGGCCACTGATTCTCGCAAAATCCCGGAACTACCAAGATGCCGAGGAGATACTCAGCAGCACATGGATTTCGGTCTGGGAAAATATTAGTGGCTTGCGGGATGTGAACAATTTCGACGGTTGGTTATGGAAGATTGCCTATAATCAATGTCAGCGGTATTACAACAACGCATATCATTCACAAGGTGAACGTCCATACGAGGACGAGGCGTTGGCGTGGCATGTCAATAGGGATGCTGAGATGCTTTTTCGTGAAGAAGCATTAGCAGAAGACGCTATTGAAGCTGTACGACACTTGCCGATCCAACCTGAATATCTTCAGAAGTTGCTATACTGTTTTATGTTCACGACCTGCCGCTAAAGATTATTGCGACGGAACTTGATCTGCCACTTGGCACGGTCAAGCGCAAACTTCACGAAGTTCGCGGACTTCTCCGCAAAGAATTCAGTGTCGAGTCTGAGTGAAAGCATGGTGGCTGATTGGATCGTGTTTAAATGTTTAAAATTATTGACCCAGAAACAGGAGACGTATTACAATAAACCACGTCTCCTAATGATGGCTCTTCACAATGAGCCGATAGGAGATTTTTAGAATGAATTTGAAACGTTTTTTTATTTTTGCACTGACGGCACTTTTCGCAACAACGTGCCTCTTACTAACCAACCTCAACGCTGAATACGATTGGGAAAGTTGGGACGGACCGGGAGGATATGGTGCTGCCACCGCGTGGTCGGGTTGGAATTCCCCGATTGCCGAGACCTGGCATGATTATTACATCTCCAATACGATCGGCAAACCCATCAAATACTATTGGCAATTTGATGCGATCCTGAAGTGGAAAAAGAGAGACCATGACTCGGATGGAGACGCAGATGAAGGCGATCTCGGCCTCCTAGGCGAGTGGGATGGAGACTCCGACCGATTCTCGTTCAATATGAACGGAAGAGGCTTTGGAGACTACGAGATTATCGCGAAGACGACCTTAATTTCAAAAGTCGGTGGCGTTGAAGTAGACAACTGGGAAGCAGAAGACTCTACTTCTTTTAGGTGGGAAAGGTAGTCAGAAAATAGGTGATAGAAACTTTCCAGAATCATGGGGCTTCGAGAACATCCCCGGAAATCATGCGTTTTGAACGCGAGGTTCTATGGACCTTCGAAGCCCCACTCACTCTATGAAAGGAGTTCATGAATGAAAACGCCACACGTCCGAATCCTTTTCTGTATCTGTAGTCTGTTCGTGTGCTGCGGTGTTACAGTGTTTTGCGTGGATGCAAAAATCGTCTTTACTGCCGAGGGTGATATTTTCGTGATGAACGATGATGGCTCCCGCAGACGGCGTCTCACACACAACACAACGGGGAAAGACAGGCATCCGCGGTGGTCTCCGGATGGCACACAGATCGCCTTTTCCCGGGACATGGACAAGGCACATGATACTTCATCCGAGATTTTCATGATGAACAGTGACGGGAGTGACCCACAGCGTCTCACTGACAATAACGCAATAGAGGGATCGCCATCTTGGTCCTCCGATGGCACACAGATCGCCTTTACGAGCACCCGAACGGGAAGATGGGCTGTGTTCGTTATAGAAGTCGCGACACGTGCGGAGAGACTCTTGGTAGAAGGTGCCTCTTCACCGGACTGGTCGCCTGATGGGACACAGATCGTTTTCGAGAATTTCCTCAATCATGGAAATGGGATCGCCCCAAAAACGCTCGCCGTGGTGGATGCGGATGGTCAGCACTGGCGCGCGCTGCTTCCCGATCCGCCTCTCAACGCCCCCCCCACGTTTGCTTTTCGACCCCGCTGGTCCGCAGATGGACAACGGATCCTCTTTGAAGATTCCGAGTGGTTAGAAGACAGAGATCTCATGAAGCTCTATGTGTATCGGATTGGGGGCGTGAAAAAGGAAATTACAGATATTAATGACAGGCTCGGCAACCATTGGTTAAGCGCGGGTATTAGTTGGATGTGGAATGACCAGGCGTTTCTTTTTTCGATAGAACGTAGAGACAAACCCAACCCGAATTATGACATCTATCGTTATACATTTAACACACGAGGGCTGAGAAGGTTGACAAGTGAGCCGAGCTATGAGCTGTGGCCCGATTGGACAGCAGGCGAGTTGTCCGTTTCAGCACACGGAAAGTTGCCGACGCAGTGGGGCGAAATAAAGCAAGCGTATCAGGAGGATTAGTGAATCCATAATGGATTGACTTGTAAGGAGCTTACCCAATTATTAAGCATTATACATGGGTTATCTGAACGCGCATCCCAAATTCTCCCAGATCCACGCTCCCGCACGGATGTGGAGAAGAAACGACGTGAAGCACTCCTCCGATACTGTTATCAACGAGGGCTTTCCACCACGATAGGTGCCGGAAAACCTGTCCGAATTCAGTTAGTGAAGATGCTCCGTTCGAGCTGCCATCGCGACCGTATGTGTGTGACGCTGTTTAATCTTCCGGTAATTCCCGAAAACCGTCTTAAAATTGCGTTTGATAAACTCCCGGAGCCCCGAAATCGTGACGACGTAGAGCCGTCCATTCGGTTTAAGGTGCTTTTTGGCATCTACAAGAAAAATGTGTAGGAGTTCTTTACCGACATTGGCGGGCAGATTAGCGGCGATGAGATCGAATTGGACATCAGGGAGGTGGCTAAACCCGTTGCTCAGAAGAACATGGCAGTTCTGGAGCCGATTCTGTTTCGCGTTTTTGCGAGCGTAATCGACTGCCACAAAATCCTTGTCTATCATATAAACGGTCCCCGTTGGAACGCACTTCGCAAGCGTGATACCGACAGCACCGTACCCACAACCGAGGTCAAGACACGTATCACCGTCTTGGAGGTCGAGATGTTCAACCAATAAGTGCGTTCCGGCATCAACCGTTTTGGGTGAGAAAAGTCCCCATGTTGTAGAAAAAGTCAGGGGTATACCGCGCAATTCTGTCTGGAACGCAATTTCTCGTGAAAGTTCTTCTACTGCCATTTTATCAGGACTCCGAGCGCATCACCTGGCGAATTCCATAAGAGATCAAACGCAGCTTTCGCCTCGGTGTACTGAAAACGGTGCGTAATCATCTCGGATGCGCGGATCTCGCCATACTCTATCTTTTGCAAGGCGCGTGCGACAATCTGAGAACGCGGTTCCTCCGTCAGGATGCCAGCGACCAGACGTTTGCTCATCATTTTCGAGGAATGTAACGGGAGTGGTGCCTGCTGATAGAGCGCAATCAATTGAATCGTCCCGAACCGGCGAGTCATGTCTTGTGCCTGTTCAAATGATTTGACACCGGCGTATCCGCCGACGCAATCTATAACCAAGTCCGCACCTTTACCCTCCGTAAGACGGCGCACCTCTTCAACCGGGTCCGTCTCATCCGCATTTATGGAGACATCGGCACCGAGCTGCGTCGATAATTCGCATCGGAGTGGCAACGCGTCCACGGTTATAATCCGCGCCGGGTTATAACCGCGTAGCACTTGCATCATCAGGCTGCCCACCAAGCCTTGCCCCAACACAACAACAGTGTCCGCTTCTTTGACACCCGATGAATCCGACCAAGCGACGGCACTCGTCGCAAGGGGGAGGAAGGTTCCCGCTTCAAAACTCACATCGTCAGACAACCGGACGATACGTCCGTCTGTGGCGTTAGGTTCAGCGATAACGTATTGCGCGTGCGGCGCGACAACCATAACGCGATCACCTACCCGATAGCCGCTCACTTCCGCACCCACGGCTTCCACAACGCCTGTGAGTGAGTACCCCATGATTGAGGGTGGAACCGCCTCTTCCATGATATAGCGTCGGAACAGTTCAGAACCGCGACTGATTAACGTCGTATCCGCCGCCACCCGGACCTGACGCGCATTGATCGTCGGTATCGGGACCTCTTCGAGTTGGATGTTCCCGAAACCTTCTGGTTTAGTCACTTGAAGCATATCTCTTTCACCTCCGAACGTAGGGGCGAGAGGCAGGTTTCCAGCCCTACGAAGTACGCGAAGAGCGTCTGTTTTACCTCCGAGTATACGGGCGAGGGGACCTCGCCCCTACTGCAAACGCTTCGCTAAATCTGCACGCGTAACCGGTTCGTCAAAAGACATCAGATAGATATGGAAGGTATCACTTCTATCAGAGACAAACACGAGGTGCCGTCCATCAGGCGAAAAAGCGGGTTGAATCGACCGACCGATGTCGTTCGTTACGCGCCTCTCGTTTTTGCCATCCGCATCAATAAGATAAATCTCCCAATCGCCATCCCTCGCGGAGACATAAGCGATTGTCTGACCGTCAGGCGATACCGTCGGGTTGTAACAATCGTAACGGCTCGAATTAAAATGTGTCTCGTTTTGTCCGTCAATATCTATGGTATAGAGCTGATTCACCTCATTGCGAGACGACACAAACATGATCCATTTTCCGTCTGGGAAAAATGTCGGGCTGCCATCGTCTGTCTCGTTGAAAGTGATACGCTTCGGTGCGACATCCGCCGGTGTGAACCGTGATAAGTCAACGCCATCTAAATCGAGAAGGTATAACTCCAGATTTCCGTCCGCATTGGATTCATATACAACCTGATTCCCCGCAGGCGATGTCCGCGGCACCCTCGCACCGAAACTCACCGCTAAAACCTGTCGTGTGATTTTACTGTGGATATGCGTCAGATTGAAACCCGCATAGATCGGCGTGGACCCACTACTCTGAATGACAACTTTAACCTCACGAGAAGACTTCGGTTCACTGCTATAAAAAAGATAGTTCGGTGTCTTAAGGAATGTTGGCGAACTGTCGTTGAAATCCGTTGTGTAAGTTACACGTTGTCGGATGCGTCCATTCAAATCCATCATATAGATTTCGCCGTTGTCTGCCCGGAAAGATGCGAAGGCGATCTGCGTACCGTCTGGTGAGAAGGTCGGCGAATAATTATCTGAGTCGCCCTGCGTCAACCGCCGTGTCTGATAACTATCGCCTACAAGTTCAATGATTTCGCGAAGCGTCTCTGGGTCCGAAGTGCTGCGTTGAACAAGCCTGAGTACACGAAAAGCGGAAGTTCTATCACCGAATCTCAGGTAAGTCCGTGCCAATTCGAGACGTGCAGCGGTGCGCTCCTCCGGTTGCGCGGCATAGAGTTGTGATGCCTTTTGGAGCTGCTCAACTGCGTCGTTGTATCGTCCTAACGCATTGTAGGCTTTTCCGAGCAATAAACGTGCCTTCGGATCCTCAGGTGCAGTTTCGATAAACGCCTCTAAACCTTCAGCGGCTGCTTGCGGCGTTCCCGCCTCCAACTGCTTTTCAATCTCTTTGAGGGCAGACCTGTTATCCTGACACCCAATCACAAAAACAATAAGCAGAAAAATATAGACGACTATTGAAATACAATTACTTTTCATAACAGACTACACAAACCCCTTAAATATCTTTGATTAGCGTCTACGTCTCCCACGTCTCCCGCGCCACCCATCGCCGATTGCATAGAGCCAACATAAAATGCCTTGAATCGATCCACTAATCTTCAGTTTCCAAGAGGGTCGATACATCAACTTCTCGCCATCATCAAACGTCCAGATATGAATCGCGTACCCCGGTGGCTTTTCAGATTCTTCTGCATTCTCTGCTGTCGTCTCCGTTTTCGCTGGCGGTTTAAAACGCGTTAAATCACGCCAATCTTCTACCGGCATCGAATTGAGATAGACGATACCGAGCGCAGATGCGAACCCCAAAAAGATGATGAATGCCTTCAGGAAATGCCCTAAGTATAATTGACCGAGTCCGGGAAATATGACCGACAAGAGCATCGCAACATAAGAGCGGGTCGCCTTAGGTTCATTGCCAATATTCCGAGAGCTGCTGGATTCAACGCGAGGATCTGCTGGTCCTGTCATTAATTAAGACTCTCCTTGTGCGACGAGGTAGACACCAATACAGATGATTACAGCACCGATGATCCGAATCTTAGGAATCGATTCTTTGAAAAACAGCCAAGAAAATAGAATGGACAGCACATAACCGGAACTTAACAACGGATACGCAATACTCAGTTTAACACGCGACAGGATGACCAACCAGACGAGCGTCGTAAACCCGTATATCGCGATCCCGCTGAGGATATAGGGGTTCAGGAACGCCTGCGTCAATTTTCCAAATACGTCACGAATGTCATTGACGCGCCCGACAGTGTTCATACCATGTTTGAACAGGATTTGCCCCATCACGGTGAGTAGAACGTTGAAGAATAACAATATAAAGTCTTTCATGCTTTTATTATACCACACCACTGCTCTTTTTACAATTTTTTTAGTTTCCATCTATAGGACCATTGAACTTTCCGTTTTTTCGTCCAATTTCGCACCTCCAGGCCCGGTAGGTTCGGTTTTGCGGCGTACACGCCTGCCCCCTGATAAGGGGGATCAAGGGGGGTGTTTTTGCAAATGCTAAAATCCAATGCGAAGAAAGTGTTTCTTGCGATCTGCATCGCAACCGAACCGGATTCTACGCAGAAACCTTGAAAAAGCAACCCGCCTTTTTGGATTTGATAGGGCTACAACCCCCTATATCTCATCAATTTACCGAAAACCCTCGTAAACAAAGATTCCCGACTTTTCTGTTGATTAGAATCCGACAAAGTTGGTATAATGACATTCTACATGTCAGCAGCACCTACGTGATGATGTTGGTGTGCGTTTGACATCACAAATTTGAAACCGCTTCTACCAAGGAAATGTGTAGGTCTCAATCTTTTATGAGGGAAATTATCTGATGAAAACGCAAGTTTTAATTTTAAAAAGTTTTGTGTTACTGCTTATGGCGTTCGGCATACACGGTATGAGTTACGGTGCCCCTGGCGGGGTCTGTGAAGTCGGTGATGTGCTTTCGCCGGGACAGAGTTGTACCTACCCGGGCACCGGGACCGAGTTCAAGGTTCTTGATGATGGAAGTGGACAGTTCCTGTTCGCTACCTCCGACGCTGCATTGAATCTCAGAGACACGCTTGTCAATGGCAGGCCTTATACCTTCGCTGCCAACAAACGCGAGGGGAACTGGGTCATTGAGGAACTCGGAGGTATTGTCGACCTTCAGGCACCGCCGATATTCTGGACAGACAGAGGCACGGATAAAATCCAGCGTATGAACCTTGATGGCACCAGTATTGAAGATCTCATCACCATCGAAAGAGGTATCTTAGGCGGCATCGCCTTAGATGTGGCAGGTGGCAAGATGTACTGGACAGATTGGGGGTTCCCAAGTGGAATCCAGTGTGCCAACCTTGATGGCTCAAATGCCCAAACCCTTGTCAATACCGATGATGATCCCTGGGACATCGCTTTAGATGTCGCCGAGGGTAAGGTGTACTGGACGGTAGGTAGGATCGGGGCGGATGGCCACGGTAAAATTCAGCGCGCCAACCTTGACGGCACTAACGTCGAAACCCTCGTATCGGGATTAATCAAGACCCCAGATTACATCACCTTGGATGTCACCGAACGTAAAATGTATTGGTCAATGGCAGGGTACACCGATCAGACCAATGAGAGTAAAATCCAGCGTGCGAACTTAGATGGCACCAATGTTGAAGATGTTATTCCGTCGTTAGAATTCGGACTTCCAGGAGGAGTCGCCTTAGCCGTGGGCGATGGCAAGATATATTGGACAGATTGGGGTTCCCACGGAATCCAGTGCGCCAACCTTGACGGTTCAAATGTCCAAACCCTCGTCAACACCGATGATAATCCTTGGGACATCGCTTTAGATGTCGCCGAGGGTAAGGTGTACTGGACGTTAGGTCCTATCTCGGTAGATGGCCACGGTAAAATTCAGCGCGCCAACCTTGACGGAACCAACGTCGAAACCCTCGTCTGGGGATTGGATACACCAAGATACATCGCCCTTGGCATCCCGTCTCTACAAACTCCTGAGGACGCTCGGATTGGGCTGGTCGCGCGGGCGGATGTCAATGGTGACGGTACAGTAAACATCCAGGATTTGGTACTCGTTGCTGCCAATCTTGACAAACAGGGCGAAAATGCCGCGGATGTCAACGTCGATGGTGTCGTGAACATTCAAGACTTAGTGTTAGTTGCTGGTGCACTTGGGCAAGACGGCGCAGCCGCACCGTCTTTGCATACGGACGCTTTGGCAGGGATCTCCACCGCAGATGTGCGAGGTTGGTTATCCGAAACACAGCAAATGAACTGGACAGACCCAAGGAGCCGAAAAGGCGTTCTGTTCTTAGAGCAACTCCTCGCCGCGTTGCTCCCGCAAGAAACGACGCTCTTGGCGAACTATCCGAACCCCTTCAACCCAGAGACGTGGATCCCGTATCAGTTGGCGAAACCGGCGGATGTGAATATCTCCATCTATGCTACCGATGGCGCGTTGGTTCGGACGTTGGCACTTGGACATCAAGCAACAGGTGTGTATCAAAGTCGTGGGCGTGCAGCCTATTGGGATGGTAGAAATGCACTCGGTGAACCCGTCGCGAGTGGTGTGTATTTCTATACGCTTACAGCAGGCGAGTTCATAGCGACGCGACGGATGCTCATTTTGAAGTAGCGTCCTTTCTGTTGGCGAGGTTTCGGAATCTCGCCAACTGCCCATATCAATCTATAAAATACCGCTTTGATAAAAGTCGTTGTTTCTCCACTGTAGGCATCTTTGGTCCGTTGCGCGTGGTTCAAAAAGCATATCCAATTCTTGTATTTCTTGATAGGAAAAATACCCGTATTCGCAGGGCCATTTAGTTTTAGATAAATTACTGGGTTTTCTACGTTGTTTGATTTTTCTTTTCCGTTCCGGTTCGGTTGCAAACCGAACCTACCGGGCCTGGGGTCTGAGAAGATTATCAACCCAAATAACTGACTGGATTTTTTTATTGTTTTTCTTCTTACAGATTATAGAGATAGGTTACCTTAACCACAACAACCCGGTTTTCTAATTGTAATTCGCGACCGAAACCTGTCCCAACAGGCACGTCACGCCAAGCCTCATTATAAGCAACAAAGAGATGACTCTTCGGACTATATTCCCATCCGAATAGAAAGCTTAGCAGATAGTTTTCATAAACTTTGGTTGCTAACAGACGCTCCCTCCCCGCTTGTGTGAACACACGCAGAAACGATTCACGCGTGAATAAATAGGTCGCACGCAACGAACCGACGAAAAACCTGCCATCAATAGCACCTTCTAAATCAAGACTCTGCGCGTAGCCACCGTCTAATTCTATGGAGAAATTGCTCCGTGGACGTAGCGTAGATTCAAGCGTGAGACTTCGCTGTTTGCCTGCCTGTTGTCGTCCGAAGTTAAAATAGTCCGAGAAGTCCATTTCGATGCCAACAGCAACGGGGTAGGCGGAGTTGGTATCTATAGAGAACCCGTATCCGTCCACCATGAATACTTCTGTCAATTCTACCTCTCGGCTCCGATAATAGTATGCAGTTATATCGTCTAAAACGATTTCTCTGAAGTCTATACCGACGTTAGCACTCACACTCCATCGGAACAGATCCTCGTCGAATTTAGGTGATAAGGAGCGTTCAGGGTTATGTTCCTGCCAGTCAGTAAAGTATTCCGGCGTATAAAGACTTTGTGAGAGACGGGTGCTGATGCCAGAAAAAAATTGGCGACTGCCCCATTGCGGGGAATAAGAGGTACGCATATAGAGACGCTGCCAACCGCGGTTGCGTTCTTTCCGTAGAAACCCGGTCTGGTTAATCTCAAAATTCGGTGCGATCCGTTCAAATCCGACGCTACTGCTCCAGAGATAGTTCCGCTGCGCGAAATCAACCGTATACGCGAAGTTATCTTTATCCTCTCCGGGATGAAAACTACCGGCGTACTGACCCGTCAAATGATACGTTTTGCCAAGTGCAAGATTCATATCAATGCCGCCGACTCTACTGTGCGTCCAATCATCGCCATCGGGCTGCTCTTTATTTACCAGCAGAATGCCGACGTTAGAGCGTTTGAGGATGTCGCGTTTGATGCGGACAGCTGAAAACCACGCCGCCTCTTTTTCAGACGAAGCGGTATCAGAGAAACCGAATTCGCCGGTTTGGTTTCCTAAAACACCGATGGAATAGTCGCCGACTTTCCCCGTGAGTTTACCACCCCAAAGGATACTCCCACGACTCCCGATACGGCGACTGAACATTAAGTCATAAGGCGTTTCAAAGAAACTGTTTCCCTCAACAAAAAATGGACGTTTTTCCGGAAAACGCGTCGGGAACCTCGTCAAATTAATCTCTAACTGATCCGCCTCAACCTGTGCAAAATCGGGGTTGACAGTGACGTTCGCCTTCAACGCGCTCGTGAGACTATATTGAACGTCTAAACCTGTGCCGAGTTGACGCGCGAGGTCCGTGTCAGCAGCATCGGCGATTCCGCCTAAAGCATAAGGTGAGATTTCAAAATTTTTCCCCGTCTCAATACCTTGAATCCCCACAATATGCCCCAAATCGGACATCCGTGTAACGACCCCCGCCTGTGTCAACTGCTTCCAGACCGTGACCTCACTCTTTCGACGGTTTGAACGCTCGACATCGAACCCCCAGGTCTGTGTCGGTTTATCGGTGAATCGGAAGTTAGAAAACGGTATCTTGAACTCAGCACTCCATCCGAACGTATCAACGCTGCTTTCAACCCACCAGATGCCTTTCCAGTTCGAGTCGCGCTGTGTATCCTCGTATCGGTAGTTGTCACTCTGAACACCGCCGGGGGTTGTCGCAAATTTATACCCGGTGCGGTGATCATGATGCGGGTCAATGAAGAAAGAGATAACATCTGAAGCATAAACATCACCGCGTCGCGTCATCCGATTAACAATTTTATCGGGTTCGGCATCATAGCATCGGAATGCAACATACAGATTATATGCATCGTAAGCGATACGGAACTCGGTGTCATCGGTTGCAAGGGCACCGCGCGCAGGCTCAAGTTGGATAAATCCACTTCGTGGTTCCGCTTGCTGCCATATAGCATCGTTCAGCACTCCATCAATTTCTGGGGGTTCGCCTTTGATTCGGTAAGCCTCAATGACGTGTTCACCTATCCCTTCTGGGTGCGCAAGGAGAAAGATAGGGTATGAAATGAATAGCAAAAGAATAAATATAAATCTCAGCATATAGATAATTATAAGGAAAGCGCGTTCTCTTGTCAAATCTTACTATCTGCAGCAATCTCATTTTTTGGATACTAAAAAGTGATGCCTGTCAAAAATTTGTTACTTTTCCTTGAAATAATCGTTAAATTCTTTTAAAATTCTTTAACATTAGTAGGACTTACGCAAAAAGCAGTAAGTTCAGTATTTTTAACCCCCTAAATCCCCCTTATCAGGGGGACTTTAAGAGGAAATGCGTAAGTCCTGATTAGGTTACAGAGACGGCTTCACCTTTTTTTACTGAAATTTCCGTTAGCACACTCGGTGCAACTTCAACAGGAAAGGATAGAAGACAATGGTTGAGCTGACACAGAAAGACATCGAATTTTTCAAAACTGAGGGATACTTGGTGAAACGGAACGTCCTGAATCCAGAATTGATGGAACGGGCACGAGAAAGACTTTGGGACGGCGCGCCCGAAGGACGCAAACGTGATGACCCTGATACCTGGATAGGCCCCTTCACCCCTGAAGAGGAAAACATCGACAAAAGCAATAATCGGCGCGGTTTCCGTTGGAACTTCCGAGAACCCGGCGGCGAAGATTGGATGGTTCAACTCCTCGCGACCGATCCGAACGTCTGGGGGATGGCGGAGCAGCTGTTAGGTGAAGGGAATCTGGTACGACCGCAACGTGTACGCGGCATCTACTGCACGCTGCCCTACGGCGATGTCCCGAAGAAGTCAATCGGATGCCATGTGGACGCACATCCGTTCCATCTCGGCGCAGTCGGATATATTGACGACGTACCCCCAGAAGGTGGCGGATTTACGGTCTGGCCAGGGAGCCATCAGGTCTTCTATTACGATTACTACTCCCAATACAAGAACGAACCGACACCGCAATATGATGTCGATCGCGAGCGCATCAGCAGAGGTCCAGGCGTTGAATGCTACGGCAACGCGGGGGATGTCGTCTTCTGGCATCACCGCATCGGGCATGCCGCTGGACATAACTACTCGCGGCAGATCCGGCAGGCTGTTCTATACGATTTCCGAAAGACTGAATTGGAACAGACACAAGAAGAACCGCCAAATGAGGATATGTGGCGAGATTGGCCCGGTATCAAGACGTTGGAAACTCAGTAGTCATCATTTCATCTGATAGGCGCGGGTAAAAACCGCGCCTACGACGTTTAGCGCAAACCCAATTCTTTCAACGTACCCGCCATCATGTCGTAAGCGATCTGCGCCTTCTCCATCCGCATGTGCGGAAACGTTTCTACCGAGATATACTTATCGTATCCCACTTTTCCTAAACTCGCCGCAAAGGTCCGAAAATCCAATTCATCTCCCTCCTCACCCGGAATAAGAAACGTACTATACGGATACATGCCCGTCACGCCTTTTACGTGGCAATGTGCAGTCAGCGGTCCCAGTTTTTCGGTAACCTCAGCAATGTCCTCACCGAGGTGATAGAAATTAGTGATGTCATTGAGCGATTTCAGGGCATCGGATCCGACGTGTTCAATCAGGAGCGTAACTTTCGCAGACGCGTCAATCGTCGTTGCCTCGTGATTGTGGATGTTCATTGTGATACCGAGTTCTTCGGCACGGCGACAGATCGGTTTTAGCACATCAACAAGGAGTCGCCACGCGAACGCGTCGCCTTTATCACCGCCGTAGCCGGTAAGGAAATTGACACCCCCTGCCCCGAGTGCGACTGCCACATCTTGCAGTAGGGAATAGTGGTCAATAGCCGCCTGCTGGTCCTCCGCTGCGAGCTGATACAACCCCTTTCCAGTAAACGGATTGATGACAGACACCTTTAATCCGCTATCAGATACCATCGTTTTGACATCTTTAAGCAAACCGTCTGTGACTTCGCCGGACGGGATATGTGCCTCTGGACCGCACATCATCTCAATCGCATCGTAGCCGGTATCGGCGAGAATCGTAATAACTTCTTGTAGCGGAATGTCTTTCATCCCACCCGCATGATAAGAGATACCAATCATTGTTTGAACTCCTTCTATCATTCACCTACTTGTTCTCCCCGTTATATCCCATAGGTGGACAGTTCCGTTAACGTGACCACTGGCGAGTGTAATACTATTAGGGGCAAATTTCACAGTCAGCACGCCTTTTTCTCCGACATCGCCTACATTAAGGGTAGTGAGCAGCCGACGATTTTCCACATCCCAGATAAAAATCGTGTTCCGCCGCGAATGTTTGCCTGTGCTGGCAAGCATCTTGCCGTCCGGCGAAAAAGTTAATAGATGCACCCACCCACCAGGACTATTGAATGTGTAAAGGAGGTGTCCAGTGTCGGCACCCCATAACTGAATTTTTCCATGATTATTATCGTATAACCGGATTTCCGTGCCTCTACCACCACTTGCGAGGATTTTACTGACCGGTGAGAACGCCAGCGCACTGACCCGATAAGTGTCCGGTATAAGAAAGGACAGAGCTCCGCTGGGTCCCCTGTTCAGCCCAATTCCGGGTTCGGCTACAAATCTGAAGTGCGTAAACCACGATTCTAAAGAAAATCCACGCGGAACTTCTGTCTTTGGGACTCGGCTCGGCATGAAACCGCCAGTTTTCCAAATCCAACGCGTAATAATTTTGTCACCCGGCGAAGCAGCAAACGCAATTGGTCCGATCCTGTTAAGCATCCTGTCGTGTACAAACAAACCGAAGTCACTCAAATCTGGGTGCCCGGTAGTGCTATCATACACATAAATAAGACCAATCTGACTGGCAATCAGAAGTTTCGTACTATCTGGAGAGAACGCTAACGCAGTCAGTGGCGAAATGAACGCTGTAAAGGTCAATCGTGAAGCAGCGGTTTTGATATCCCACAGCCGAATCGTATAAGGTGCCATCTCATCATATACTATTTTCTGTGTTTTCGCAGACGGATCGAATACTGTTGTCGAGTGGAGGCCACCCCGCTCTCTATCTCTATTCACACTTGCCACTGTTTTCCCATCCGGTGAAAACGCCACAATATTGACTGGAGCTGAATGTCCTTTAAAAGTGGACAATAACTTGCCAGAACTTACATTCCACAGACGCACCTCTCTGGCGATACCTGTCGCGACTGTTTTCCCATCCGGTGAAAACGCAATCGTATGAATCCCGTCTCGTAAGTTGGATTGGGATTCATCACGGAGTGTTGTCACGTGCGTGTATGCTTGGGCATATTTCTTTGGTAGATACGGTGGTTCCATATCTAAAACACGCGGCAGAATAACCTCTATTCCGAAAACGATAAAAAACCAATCAAACGCCACTGTCAACACAACCAAGGTAACAATCCATTTCTTTCGCTTCAATCTCTGTCCGGGTAGCCTATCATTCATATGCCATCTGATATGTTTTGGAAATCTATGTATCGTTTTCATCGCTTTATCTCTTCAGATGTTACAAGTAGCACTTAAGTATTGTTTTATCAGATGCTACACAATAGGCGGGGTTCCAAACCCCGCCTGCAGTGGGTTTGCTTTCTCCTTTTCAGGTTTTACCCCCGTATAAGCAGCGAACCTTCGTGCGTTACACACATAAGTTTGGTATCATCTGTCGAAAATGTTAATTCTTGGACGGCACCTTCGGCGACCTGGAACGAGGAGATGAGGTCCTCCGTTCCGACATCCCACAATTGAATGTGCCGATCTCTCCCGCCACTGACAAGGAGTTCACCATCCCCAGAAAACGCCATTGCCGTTACCGAATCCGTATGTCCTCTGAAGAGCGAAATCAGATGCTCATCGTCTATATCCCACAATCGGACGAGTGTATCCGAACCACCACTTGCCAGCGACTTCCCTTCGGGCGAAAATGCCAGTGCCAAAACGAGTCCATCGTGCGCTGAGAAAGTTGACAAGAGCCGCCCGGTTTCAACTTCCCAGAACCGAATTTTACCATCCCCACTGCCACTCGCCAGCGTCGCCCCATCCGGTGAGAACGCTAAACTCCGAATGCGTCCGGGCGCCTCAGATGGCGTCGCAAGCAACCGCTCGGTACGCGGGTCCCACCCCGGCAGCGGTACACCGTCCGGTGATGAAGACGCCAACGCCTGCACGAGATTGGAATTCCCTGCGAGCGTCAGCACTTCACGAGCCGTCTCAGTATCCCACAATCGGAGTGTGTTATCTTCACTTCCACTCGCAAGCAGCGAGTTATCGGGTGCAAACGCCAATGCACGCACCCGTTCCGTATAGCCTGAAAGCATGGCAAATTGCGAACCGCTGGCGGTGTCATATATCCAGATGCGTCCATCGCCACCTGCAGCGATGCGTGTGCCGTCTGGCGAGAACGCGATGTCTGTCACCTGCTTTTTTTCCAACCGCGCTTTCAGTCCGGGCGGTAACTCAGATTCGATGTAATTCTGAAACACGTCTATTTTTTTCATAATGTCTTTTAGTTAGGACTTACGCACCCTTCGTTGCGGGCGGGGTTTGTAACCACGCCTGACTCATCAAAACGTAGAAAATTACGTAAGTCCGATTAGTGCCTAATACAAGTTAGACAGAAGCCGTCCAATCCAGGACAACCCCTGTATATACATTCGGTTCATTCAGGAGACCGTCGTAAGCCTGTTTAATTTTTTCGGGTTCGAGGCGATGCGAGATTAACGGTTCAACGTGTAGCTGCCCGCGCGCCATCCAATCAAAAATAGTCTGCTGTTTATGCCATTGCGACGTTCGGTTGCCGATGTCTGGATACATCGGAACACACCATTCTAATGCGCCGCGGATCGTAATCCAGCGTAGATGCGTGTCCGAGAGTAACTCAGTCAAATCTCCGTGCACCGAGACACGCGGCGACCCAAGGATGATGATCTGCCCGTAGTTAGCGGTCGCGCGGAGTGCCTGCATAACGACACCACTGTGTCCGACTGCATCAACAGTAATATTGCCGAGTTCGCCACCCGTGATTTCGTGTATCTGTGCTTGTGCCTCATCAGCGTTCCCGCCAACAGTGGCTTCAATCCCGCATCGCTGTGCCAGTTTACGCCGTTCTGCTACCGGATCAACGCCGATGACGCGGCAGCCGTGAATCCGAAACATCTGCGAGGCAAGGTTCCCGACGAGTCCTAATCCGAAAACAATAACCCACGGGTTTGTACCGATTTCTGTGACAACGATCGCTGTCATCGCAACGCCTGCCATTCGCGATGCTGCGACAACTGCTGGATCTACCGCCTCTCTCACAGGCGCGACGAGCCGATCTTCCGAATAGCGAATCGTTGAAGCATGTCGTCCGTACGTAAAGACTCGGTCCCCGACAGTGGCGCGGGTAACGTTTGAACCGATCTCGCGTACAATTCCGACATTCGCATAGCCGGAACGCCACGGATAGGCGCACCACGAACCCTCTTGAAAAACCTTCGGTTCTCTGCCGGTATAGTTCGCAAGTTCTGTTCCACTGCTAATAAAAGTATATTCTGTGTCTATCAATAATTCACTGGTAGCAAGCGCTGGCGTGTCTATTTCATTTGTCTGTAATTCGACTTCGTTCTGACCCGTTACAACGACTTCTCTTATTTTCATGATGCGTCTTTTTCTCCTAATTTCAGTTCCGCTTTCAGTTCCGCTTGTTTGATTTTATAAATGAGTGCTCGCATACGTCTGTATCTCACGAGTCCAACGAAAAAGGTAGCGATACCGAGTAAAATAAAGATGATGCCGATGACTTCAATAACATGCGAACTAAAGATAGCGACCTGCGTGCTAAAGATGTCTTTGAAGTGTACAAAGGATAACCCCGCCACAAACAGCGTGAGTGCAGTACGAATATACGCGAGAAAAGTTCGCTCGTTAGCAAGGATTGTCCGGTCTGCAGCGAGGTGATCCCGTAAAATGAGTTGTTTTTCTACACCCTGATAAGGGGTCGGTTCGTCTGACATTCGTTCCTTACCTTTTGATTCAAAAGAGATTTAAAATAATCACGCCAGCCAGCCAGCCGTAGAAGGTTCGCAAATGCCGTAACCGTTTGACAATACGCCGGTATTCTGCAGTGTACCGCGCCGGATTTCGGAAATAGCGTTCTCGTCGTTCCGCCTCAGACAGGTCAATTGTCGGTGTTAAAACACTCAGGACAACGGCACTTATACCCAACAGAACAATGTTGAGTACAGGTGAGATGCTGAGCATCACACCCAACAGTGTCCATCGCCACTTTGAGACGCTTCGCGACGCGTCCGATCTTGCAGCGTGGATCAGCGATGCAGAAGGCGTTTTTAATTTAGAATCCATGCCTGATGCCGGTGTGGTTGACAGAATCCGCCTCGCGCCGTGCCTTCGCATCATCAAAACGCTTCCTTCACACAAGATAGACTAACTCTCGTACCGCAGATTTTTACCGTTGTCGGGCCCCCCTTGATGCCAAACCCAAACATCGCGAAAATACGCCTGTTTTTCTGGAGGCAATCCTTCAATAATGTGCTTCGGCACGGAAGGTCTATGGAATTGACACCCGACGAAATTGTAGCAATTGAAGACTGCGATCCGAGGTCGATCAGAGTTCGTCCACTCGACCCCCGAATGACAGAGGTTCTCCGTGAAGATAACCACGGAACCCGGCGGGCAACTGTATGTTTCAAAGAGTGGCGAATCTGTTTGGCGGTGCGCTTCTGGGATGCGGAAGTTCGCTTTATGACTTCCCGGCAAAAACAGTGTTCCGCCTTCACCTGCCTTGACTTCGTTGAGTTCAAAAACCACACGCGTCAGTGCCGAGTATATCTTCCCGCCATGACACTGATAACTGAAGTTCGGGTTTACGTTCCGCACACCACCGTGCGGAGGCGGACCACCGTCTCCGGCTTTACGATAGGTGAACCAACTCGACTCCATCCGAATTTCCCCGAGAATCTCGCGAAGAATGTCAATTACAACAGGATGATCAATTAAAAATGAGGCAGTCCCGCCCGGGAACCGCCGTTCGTGGGGCGGCAAAGATTCCGGATCGGTACGGATCGTTTCAATCTGTGCTTTCAGTGCCGAGATTTCCGAAGTCGTCAAAACTTCAGGAATTAACAGGTAACCCTTGAGATCGAAGATAAATTTCTGTTCTTCAGTCATAAGAAGTCCTCCAACAAATGATGCATTCGATCATCCACCACTATTATAACAGATTCTTCGTTTTATTGAAACGATTTTTCTTTCTGATAGAAACGACATTTACTAATAACTGACAACTGAAAAATTTTTGAAAAATAATAACCTTTGCTTGACACCAACCGATACTAAATGCTATACTAAAAATCAGTTCAACGGACAGCATTTTCGGAATCGTTTGCAAACCGAAAATTTGTTACTACAAACACTGCCGTGCGATAGAATCTATTTCATCTTAAACAAATGGGGTAACCAATTTAATGGATTTCAAACAGACGTTAGACAATAAAATCTCAGATTACAACCTACTCGACCATCCATTTTACCAAGCGTGGAGTGCTGGCGAATTGCCAGTCGAGGCACTGCGCGCGTATGCCCGTGAATACGGTGCCTTTATCTCTACAATTCCAAACGGATGGGAAACAATCAACGATGCCGACATCGCAGCAGAAGAGACGGAACACATCGACTTGTGGGCGGATTTCGCCGACGGACTCGACACCGTTGTCTCTGAAGCGGAGATCCCGCAGGTGAAGGCACTGCTTCAGACAGCAGATACGCTCTTCTCCGAACCGGTAACCGCACTCGGTGCACTCTACGCCTTTGAAGCACAGCAACCGGCGACATCAGAATCGAAACTTGCAGGTTTGCAAGCGTTCTACCAACTCCCGAAGACTGTAGAACCCTATTTTGAAACGCATTCCGACAATGCAGATGAAGTCGAGAAATTGTTGGAACGCATCGGTGATCTGCCGTCGGAATCTCACGCCGCTGTCGCACAAGCATGTGAACAGATGAGTGCTGCCTTGTGGGACGCGCTCACAGGAATTCACGATGCCGAATGCTCATGATACGGTAAAATCCTATTTCGACGCACTCGTTGACAGAGATGCTGAAACCCTCATTGCGCTGATGCTGCCCGCCGCACACTACGTCAAGATCGGGACCGATGCAGGCGAAGTTGTTCAAGGCAGCACAGACATCGCGGCGTACTACCGAAACCACGCCGCAAGCACTGAGGATTTCAGCATTAAGTTTATCAACCTCGACGTGCAGGAACGCGAAAACACCGCTTGGTTCTACACAAGACAGGTCTGGAAACTCAAATGGCAAGGCACGTCAGAGGAATTCGTGATGCGGATGACAGGTGTCTTGGAAAAAACCGACGCGTCGTGGAAGTTCGCACAAATCCACGCCTCAATCGGTGTACCAATAACGGAGGACGCATTGTGATAACGCTTACTAAAGAAATTCAAAAAGCGATTAAAGATTCTCAGGAGGATCCTGTACGGTTAGTGGATCCCGAAACAAAAGTGGAATATGTTGTGTTACCTGTTGAAATATGTCAACTACCCAAGTCTAAAGACTTGGGCTTGTGTGAAGCGCATGCCAAGCGTCCACTCCACAAGTTAAACGGTTTTCTACAGTAATATATCGCAGTCTCTTGGCGTGGCAGTTAGCACAATGTTTCGGATGCCCCCCAAGTCTGATTCCGCTTGGAGACTGTGATCTGGATGGGGCAACATATACCCTGCAAAGGAGAAGACGAACTTATGTTTGTGCCCGTAAAAACAAAAGATGGACAACGACTCATGCCTATGCATGCCGCACGCGCGAGAAAACTTATCAAGCGTGGCGAGGCAACACCTTATTGGGATAACGGTATCTATTGTATCCGTCTCAACAAAGAACCCTCTGACAGAGAAACACAAGATATTGCCGTCGGTGTAGACCCCGGTAGTAAGAAAGAGGGGTTTACTCTCAAATCAGAGAAGTATACCTACTTGAATGTGCAGGCAGACGCTCACAACAAAGTAGGTAAGAAAGTTGAAAAGCGTCGTGAGTTGCGGAGAGGGAGACGCTCTCGGAAGTGTCCAAACCGCAAGAACAGAACGAATCGTAACGCAGGCACATCGAAGCTACCGGCAGGCACGCGGGCAAGGTGGGATTGGAAACTTCGTATCCTTGAGTGGCTCTCGAAGTTGTATCCGGTCACGCACGTCTGTGTGGAGGATATTAAGGCACGCACCATAGAACGTGCGAAGAAATGGAATCAATCGTTTTCTCCGCTTGAAGTCGGTAAGCAGTGGTTCTATACCGAAATCCGAAAACGGTGGCAGTTGCTGACACTACAAGGGTGGGAAACAAAAGAGATACGCGATAGGTTAGGACTCAAGAAGTCGTCAAAGAAACTATCAGAAACCTTTGACGCACATTGTGTGGACTCTTGGTGTCTGGCATATCACACCGTAGGGGGTGTTTCTATGCCTGAGAATACCGATATATTCTGTATAGCTCCTATACTCATCAAACGCAGGTGTCTACACAGAGAACAAGAGGCAAGAGGCAGGCAGCGAAATAGATATGGTGGCACTGTGTTAGGAGACGGTCTCGTCAAAAACACTTTGATAAAGCACGTCAAATACGGTCTCACCCGCCTTGCGGGTGTGAATGCGAAAGGTTTATTTTCCATCTATACGCTCGAAGGTAAACGCCTGACAACAAGTGCGAAACGAAACGATTTTAGAGTGCTAACCCGCCTCAACTTTAACTACTGGAGCGGGCATTCCTCCCAAACCTGAAGGATTGGGTCTCCTGCCCGAAGATTAGATGAACTCATGCGAAAAGGGTGTTACTACGACGACGGACCCATAACAGAAGAGGAACAAACTGCCTTGCTCGTTGAGATGGGACTCAGTATTGGTTGGGATGATCCAGAGATGGACGTTTACAACGACATGGTTCCAAGGAGGTGTGATGAGAGTTAACCGCGGTGACATGGAGAAACCCTTGCAAATTTCAACGATCTCTTTTGATGGCGACATGACCTTGTGGGACTTTCGGAAGGTGATGCGGCATGCACTCAAACAAACATTAACAGCACTACAAAAGCAGGTCCCAACACCGGATACCTCGAAACTCACCATCGACGAAATGATCGCAATCCGCGACCAATTGGCTGAAGAGGTGAAAGGCGAAGTCTGGAGTCTGTTGGAAATTAGGCGACGCGCGTTTGAAAGAACACTTGAACACGTCGGACACCCAGATAAAGATCTCGCCACACATCTGAATGCGGTATACCGCAAACATCGCTACGGAGATATAGAACTCTATCCAGATGTCATCCCGACTTTTGACGCATTGGCACCGCATTTCAAGTTGGGACTGCTTTCAAACGGCAACACCTACCCCGAAAGTTGTGGACTCGACGGACGGTTCGCATTCGTCATCTTCTCACAAGATGTACAGGTTGAGAAACCCGATCCAAAAATCTTTCAGATCACTGCGGAAAGAGCGGGTTGTGACCTGAAAGAGATGCTACACGTCGGCGACTCCCTTAAAAACGATGTCATGGGCGCAAAAAACGTCGGCATCCATACCGTCTGGCTCAACCGCGACGGTCTCCCAAATAACACAGACATCCAACCCGACTATGAAATAGCATCATTAACCGAAATCCCTGAAATCATTGGGATTAGGAGGAACAATAAAACATGACTGGATTCAAAGATTTTTGAAAAAATTCACCTTGCAAAAAACTATCTCTTTATGTTACTATAGTAAACATGGAACGCACAAACAGCGTTACAACAAAAAACATCCTAAATATCACGAAGTCGAGCGCATCTCGAATCGCATTGGTAAAGAGCAATACGCCAGATGCTATCAAAAAACTGTGCCGAGACTATTGGACATGGCACTTTGACGAGTCGATAGCAGATGCCGCACGGTTACTGCTCAGCACAGACCTCGGTTGGGAAGCGATGCCGCAGCTGACAACGCCACCTATCGGTGAAGTCATCTCGCCGATCGGGTACGCACTCGCACACGAAGACAAAAAAATCCGTGATGCAGCGTTACAAGCGTTAAATGTGAGGGTCAATATCCCAGCAGGGGTAGCATACATCGGTGAAGACGCTGCATCCTTAGAGATAGACGGATTTCAGATCGGTGTCTATCCTGTGACCAACGCACAGTACCAACGGTTTGTCCAAGATACGGGGCATACACCGCCTCAAGATTGGACAGACGGTATCTATCCGGCAAACAGAGGTGATCATCCGGTTGTCTGGGTTACCTGTGGAGACGCAGCGGCTTACGCCAACTACGCCGGTGGTAGATTGCCGACGTTTCCAGAATGGCAATACGCGGCACGCGGGGTTGATGATAGACTCTTTCCGTGGGGATATGAGATTGACAAACCGAGATGTAACACCGCAGAACTCGGCGCAGGCACGACAACACCCGTTGTTAGCTTCACGGACGGTATCAGTCCTTTCGGGTGCTACGACATGGTGGGCAATGTCTGGGAGTGGACAGACACGCCTTACGACGATGAAGGGACTTTCCACGTCGCATGCGGCGGTTCTTGGTACTACAACCACGACTACAGTACTTGCACAAGTTACGATTTTTTCAGCAAAGGATACGCGGAGTTTGTTATCGGGTTCCGTATTGTGCCTGGGGAGGAAAACGGATGAAAAATAAAAAAATCGATGCCGAAAACGCCTTAGCACCTGATGATTCCGAAATCTCCTCAAACGATGTCCAAAAGGAACTCATCCAACGCGGACGTGTCGATATTCATACGCATCAGACCACAGCAAAACACTTGAAAAACGGTGCCGATGCCTTAAACGCCCGAAACTACGCAAAAGCGATTGAAGAATTTGAACGCGTTATTCAACATAACCGTGAATCGGCGGAAGCACATTTTCATCTCGGTTTAGCGCATTTTATGCTCGGCGAATATGAAAAGGCGATAGATGCTTACAAAATGGCGGTCGCCTGCGAACCGAGTGAAGCGGCAGCACATCTCAATCTCGCTGCGACTTACCGTCTGCTCAAACGCTACGACGAAGCAGTTGACGTTTACACACGCGCGATCCGTTTTATACCGAATCATCCAGAGTTGCATTCCGAACTCGGGGCAGTCTACACATTTCAAGGCAAGCGACGTGAGGCGATCACCGCATACAAAAACGCAATGCGGATTAAGTTGACACATGCCGCTGAAACTTCGCAAAATTGACCCAAAACAGGAAGTCCACCGAAAATCTGCTCGGAGAAAACCATGTTTGTTTCAGACGAAGATTTGATGATGAAATGTCGTAAAGGCGATGTAGGCGCGTTTGAACTGCTGGTGCGGCGGTATCAGAACCCACTAATAAATTACATCCACCGCTTTATTGACGATTACCACCGCGCCGAAGACCTCTCGCAAGAGACGTTCCTCCGTGTCTTCAAGAGCGCGGGCCGTTATAAACCGACAGCGTCCTTCAAAAGTTGGCTCTATACCATCGCCACCAATCTGTGCAGAAATGAGATTCGGAACCGTTCACGTCGAAACACCTGCTTCCTTGAAGAACTCGTTGCGGAAGGCGAGGATGTCTACCACACCGAAATTATGCGAGACACCCGCTATCTACCGGATGTCCTGCTCGAGAAAAAGGAACAGAGACAGATTATCCGAAAGACACTCGCTCAGTTACCAGATAACCAACGCATCGCGTTGACGCTCGTCACATATCAAGACCTGCGGTATGAAGAGGTCGCGGAGATCCTCGGATGCTCTGTCGGTGCCGTTAAAGCATTGATTCACCGCGCTCGACAAAAAATGAAAAAACTACTCATAAAAGCCGGAATAAGAGAAAGGGAATAATTAAAAAATGAAAAAATATAGACAGACCGAATCCCCAAAGGCACACAATGCGGAATGTGAGATCGCGAGTCGAGACGAACTCTCTGCTTACATCGACAAAGAGCTGCCCACATGGAAACGCCATCTCATCCGACGACACCTCAAAAGATGTAACGTCTGTGCTAACGCTATACAGCGGTTGCAACACACAGACAATTTCCTTCGACACGCCGGAGATGTGGATGCCTCTGATGACTTCTTAAAGGGTGTCATGGCACGCGTCTCTGAAGTCGCACAGCACCAGCGACAGCAGGAATCACTCTGGACACGAGTCCGTCATGGCATTGAAGTCTCCATCGGATGGATGCACCCCCTCTCAACGTTGTCGGGCAAACTGCGCTACAATATCCGCACACGCAGTCCAGTTTATATCTCTATATTGACTTTTGCCGTCTTCACAATGGTCGGGGTAACACTTTATCAGCCTTCTGGCGATAAATTTGGAGAGGAATTGCGTGAACTTGATAGCGAGAAACTAATCTCCTTTGAGGTTATTCAGCAGGAGTCACCTAAACGCCTGCTGACAACATATCTCCAACGGAAGTAGGTGCCGCTTCAAGGAATGATCTCACTTGTTTGCCGAGTTCCTCATATCTCTTTTCCTGCATAACCCTCTTATCGTAGGACTTGTATTATGAAATCAACGACCGGTTTATATAGGCGTTGGAAAACGAAGTCAGTAACCCGCAAAGCGTTATTCATTTCGTTGGTGTTCCATCTATTTTTTCTCAGCGCAACATTTTATGTTGTTGTACAGAACCAGCCGATAATGTCCGATAAGTCAAGTCTGACCGCGGAACTCATTTCAGTGGAACACGCTGCCCGATCGAAACCCCCGCGGAAAAAACTCGCCCCGCGTGTTCGGACCCTTGTGCATGATCTGGCAGATGTGAGTACTGGCGAATCCGCATCGTCTTTGGCATCGCCCGTCGCCGTCCCGTCTGAAACGCCGCGTCCGGCACTGGGACGCAGCTTACAAGCCGAAGTTCAAAAAGAGACACCTTCACCGTCTCTTGACCTCTCGACAAAAAATTGGGGCGACGTTAGCACGGCTGCTCGTACACTTCAGGAGGTCGAAGAAAATCTATCGAAAACAGAAGCCGCGAGTCCAGCAGGTGATACCACTTTCGGTGCGAAACGTTCTGGGCCGCCGAGGGTTCAACGTACCCCGAAAATCCCGACCCTTAAAATAGCAGAAGTGGAAGAAGAAGAAACTATATCGCCAGCAGTGTTGGAAGAAATTCAAGAAAAACGGAAAGTCCTACCGAATATCGCGTTTCCGATACTGATGAAAAAACTTGCACAAGAGATCGTCGAAACGAGTGAAGGAGGCCCAATTGATGTCGTTTTTGTCATTGATGCCAGCGGCAGTATGGGCGATAATATCAAAGCCGTTACTGAACATCTCACGGAGATGGTGGATGTCTACAAAGACTCAAAAATAGACTACGCACTCGGTGTAACAGAATTCTGGGCACGCAAAGAAGGGAACGAAATCAAAGTCATCCAGTTGACGAAAAGTTACACACAGTACAAACGGACCCTCCAAGAAATCAAGACACATCAGGATGAAAACGCCTTAGATGCTATCGTGCAGACGGTCAAGGAGCTCCGTTTCCGTCCTACGTCTAAAAGGCATTTTATTCTTGTTACCGACGAACCATTAACAAGCCGCGACGGGATAACAGTCGAAAATGCCATCGCATACTGCCGAGAGTTCGGCATCTATGTCAACGTCCTCGGTCTCCCACTTGAGGCGCATCAGTCGTTAGCCACACAGACAGGTGGTAAGTGGCATCTCATCCCTGAAGCACCACAACCACAACAGCCAATGGCACGACGTTTCAACAGGACACTGACAGCAAGAAACAAAGCCGTATCACTACGCAATGCCCAGTGGGCAGATGTCGCAAAAGTCGGCGATGCAGCATTGGGATTCGGCGGCAGCATCCCTGTCGATATTGTTCTTTTTATTGATAGCAGCAAGAGCATGGAAGATAAGCTTCCGCATTTTTTGCAGCAACTCGATATCCTCGTTCGCGACTGGGATAACGCTTTTATAGACTACCAGATAGGCGTTGTCCGTTTTCGGTCGCGTGCATCGGTGAATATGGTAAACGTCTACAATCCACCCCAAACGCTCAAACAGATTCGGAAGATTGTGGAATTACCGTGCCAAGACGATGAAACGTTATTAGATGCAGTGGCGGAGGGAATGCGTCGGCTCAAACTCCGTCCCGACGCACAACCCTATTTCATTTTGGTCACAGATGAACCTGCGGAAGGTGAATACTCACCGCTCGCGATTATACAGATGTTAGAACAAAAACATATCCTCGTCAACGTCGTCGGCACTTATGACGATTTTCAGCAACAAGTCGCCACAAAAACCGGTGGCGTTTGGGTGCCTATCCCCGAAGGACAGACGACAAATCATTCATACTGGTAAAGGATCAAGATTGAAGATCGCAGTCCTCGTGTCAGGGAGCGGAACAAACCTCCAAACCTTGATTGACAAACTACATCAAGACGAAACGACCGGAATTGAAATCGCAGTGGTGATTAGTGATCGCCAGAAGGCTTATGCACTTACACGTGCTAAACGCGCCAGCATACCGACACACGTCGTTAAAACCGGAGACTTCGAGAATCGCGTCGATTTTGATGCCGAAATTTCAAGGCTCATTGAACACTATACCGCAGAACTCGTTGTCCTTGCAGGATTTATGAAACTGTTCCAACCGCCTTTCGTCCGAAAATATAAAAACCGTATTATCAATATCCATCCGACACTTTTGCCAGCATTCCCGGGCGCACATCCTGTCGCAGACACGTTAACTTACGGCGTAAAATTCACAGGTGTCACCGTCCACTTCGTTGATGAAGGCGTAGACACCGGTACGATTATCGCGCAGTCAGTTGTCCCAGTCATGGATACCGACGACGAAGAAAGCTTACACAACCGGATTCAGGTCGAAGAACATAAACTGTACCCGCAAGTGATCAAATGGTACGCCGAAGGGAAACTAAAAATCAAAGGACGAAAAGTAATCGTGAAATAGTTGTCAGTCTTCAGTTCTCGGTTTTCAGTCAAGAGGACTCTTGTAACTGATAACTGTTCTTACTGAAAGCCAATAACCGAAAGCCGAAAGCCAAGATGTTAGCAATCTCAACACTATGGAACGCCTTGAAACAGCAGGACGGTGCGGCACTGTTCGATGAACTCAAAAACCTCGGTTTTGAAACTCTCGAACTCAGCAGGCATCTCACACCGGATCAGATTGAGCAGCTGAAGCCGTCCCTCCGTGAAAATCCGCCGTGTTCTATCCATAACTTTTGTCCTATCCTACCGGGCATATCGCAAGCAGATGCAGAGAAGGACAAACTCCTCCTTTCGAGTCTCAATACAGACGAACGAAAGGAGGCTATCCGACGCACCGTCCAGACGATGGAACTCGCACTCGATCTGGAAATTCCGATCGTCGTCCTCCATCTCGGTGAAGTCGATACTTATGACCGGTCGTATCTGATGACGGATCTGTATACGTATGGCGAACGCGAGTTTGAAGCCTTCAATCAAAAAGTGACGGAAGCCACGGAATGGCGGAAACGTAAGGAGCCTAAACACCACGATGCTATCTTACGGAGTCTGGACGAATTAAACGAACACGCCCTACGGATGAATCTCTGTATCGCGATTGAGAACCGTCCACACTATTATCAAATCCCAAATTTTGATGAGGTCGGACTGTTCTTCGCAGAATTTTACGGGAGTCCGATGCGTTATTGGCACGATTTCGCGCACGCAGCACGGCAGGAAAGCCTCGGTCTCTGTTGGGCAGATAGATGGCTTACGGATTATGTGGAGCATCTCATCGGTGTAAATCTACACGACCTTCAAGGTCTTGAGGCGTATCATCCGCCAGGCACCGGAGACCTTGCATGGGACGAAATTTTCAAGCAACTGCCTTCGGACATCTTAAAGGTGTTGGAAATACGTCCGTGTGAGGCGGAACCTGTCATAGAGGCGCGCGAATTGTGTGAGTCCTTATTACAATCGCCTGAAGAACCTGATGCCTAAAACGAGACCAAGTACCACTTACTTTTTTACACAGTCCGAACATGAGATCCTGAAATCTCTTAGTGCGTATATGGTCGGTGTCCCATCTGACACAGCATTAGATGTACCTATTATCACTATTGATGCGTTTGTTAAGCAGTTGCCGAAAACATTACAAACGCAACTCCGTTTCGGTCTACACCTATTCCAGTGGGGCCCCCTCCTCTTTATCGGGAAGATACGCCAATTTACGCGACTTGATTCGCGTGATGCGGTGAGATATATTGAGACTTGGGCAAATAGCCGTTTCGGGATCCGACGAAAACTTTTCCGAGGGTTACGAGACATGGCGTTTCTCGGTTACTATAGTTCCCGCTAAGACGGCTACGCGCGAGAATTGTGCCTCTTACGGAAAATTGAAATTTTTCAATTGACAAAATTTCGCTAATTTTCAATAATTAGACACAGGTTATGTATTCAACAAGTTTGATACAAAGAGATATACGGCTCAGAAGATTGAACTTCAAGCATATAGAGACGAAATCTGTAAGGAGGTATTAAATGATTCGAGGAATAATTTGCACAGGAAGTATCGTTCTACTACTGTGTGTGCTATTACCGATTACGCCAGTGGAGGCGCAGCGCGATGAAGCAACGGTCGCAGGAAACTGGACATTTGACGATGGCACTGCCAAAGATAGTTCAAAAAAAGGACTCAACGGTAACTTTGCTGGAAAACCTGCATCCGTTGACGGCATCGTTGGAAAAGCTTTGAAATTCAATGGTGAAGATGACGGTATCAAGATTCCGGATTCCGCTGACATTAATTCCGCCGGTCCCTATACCGATCGGACGGTCGCTGCGTACTTCAACTCCGATGATGTCGGAATTGACAGTCGGAAACAGGTAATCTTTGAAGAAGGTGGACGCACACGCGGTTTGGTCATCTATGTATTTGATGGAGAGGTTTATGTCGGTGGCTGGAATCGCGCCGAATACAACTGGAACGGTGAATGGCTCTCTGCAGAAGTTGAGTCAAAACGTTGGTATCACGTCGGCTTGGTCATTCGCAACGCGTCCGGTAAAGTGGAGAAGGACAAGTTTGAGATGTGGCTCGACGGCAAACTGGTCGACAAGGCGGATGGCGGTCAACTCCATGCTCACGGTGACGACATCGGGATCGGATTTACCAACCAGAACGCTGTCTATCATGATGAAGGCGGCGGTGGAACTAACATTGATTGGTTTGAAGGTCTACTTGACGAGGTCGTCGTTTACGGTTCTGCTTTTGACGAGGGTGACTTTAGAGATGCCTCACAAGGCTTAAGCGTTGAACCGCAAGGCAAATTCACAACGACTTGGGCAGCATTGAAAGCCCAACGTACGCAAAAGTAACTTCAATATCAGAATTGCGTTATTTAACAATAACAACCTATAAAGGAGATATGTCCCAATGGTGAAATATCGGTTTGTTTTTTTCTTAAGTGTCTTACTTATGTTTGTAGCCGTGATCTCTTACGCTGCAAAAGACGAAGCGACGCTTGAAGGGGAATGGAATTTTGACAACGGAGATGCCGCAGACAGCTCTGGGAAAGGCTTAGATGGAAACATCGTCGGAGACCCAGAAGTTGTTGACGGCATTGTTGGCACAGCACTGCTCTTCGATGGTGTTGATGACGGTGTCAAACTCCCAGATTCCGTAGGTATCAATACGCTCGCACAACCTGACTTCTACACCGACCGGACGATCGCAGCCTACTTTAACTGCACTGATGTCTATGTTACCGAACAGAAGCAGACAATCTTTGAAGAAGGCGGCCGGACACGCGGTCTTGTTATCAACGTCTTTGATGGACAGGTCTATGTTGCCGGTTGGAACCGTGCTGAATATCAGTGGCCGGGTGCCTTTCCCTCTGCCCCGGTGGAGTCGGGTGTATGGTACCACGTCGGATTAGTTATCCGAGAGGCAGATGCCGCAGTTGAAGCCGGTAAATTTGAGATGTGGCTTAACGGCGAACTCATCGCCAGCGAAGATGGCGGTGGACTCTACGGACACGGCGACGATATCGGGATCGCACATGTCAACGCTAACGCTGTTTTCCACGATGAAGATGGTGCAGGCACTAACATCCACTACTTTGGTGGTATCATAGATGAAGTCGTCGTCTACAATTCCGCTTTCGATGCAGCCGATTTCGCGGCGTACGCAACACCCGTCGTAAGCGTTGAACCACAAGATAAGTTTACAACGACGTGGGCAAGCATCAAAGCAGAACGAACGCGCCAATAGAAGTTATTCAGGACCTACACAATCCAATGCAGGCGGGATTTCAAACCTTGCTCAGCTCACACAATCCAATGCAGGCGGGGTTTGCAACCCCACTCACACAATCCAATGCAGGCGGGGTTTGCAACCCCGCCTTCTATTATTAGGACCATACCATGCTCGGTGCCATTATCGGTGATATTGTCGGTTCAATCTACGAACCGAAGGATCGCCGCATCAAAACCAAAAATTTCCCGTTTTTCAGCGAGAACTGCCGTTTCACAGATGATTCGGTTTGCACAGTGGCTGTCGCGGATACCCTCTTACACGAACTTCCGCCTGCAGAAACAATGCGCAAATGGGGAAAATGCTATCCGCGGTGTGGGTTCAGCCAGATATTTAAAACGTGGATTTACGCCGAGTCCGATCAAGATGCACCTAACTGTACTTACCGAAACGGTGCAGCGATGCGCGTCTCACCAGCAGCGTTCCTGAACCGTGACACCCTGGACGCAGCACTTCTCGCTGCCGATAAAGTGACCATTATCAGTCACGATCATCCAGAGGGAATAAAAGGTGCGCGGGCAACCACGCACGCCATTTGGCTCGGATACCGAGGTAAAAATGCTACGGCTATCCGTGAAACTATCTCAACCGAATACGGATATGATTTGACGCAAACAGTGGACGACATTCGGCTCAACTATGCCTTTGATATGACTTGTCAAGGCACGGTGCCACAGGCAATCACCTGTGCTTTGGAATCAGAAAGTTATGAAGACGCTGTACGGAATGCTGTCTCCCTCGGTGGTGATTCTGATACGCTCGGTTCAATCGCAGGTGCTATCGCCGAAGCACTCCACAGCATTCCGATAAATATTAGAGAACAAGCAAAACGCGATTACCTCACGAAAGCACCAGACATCCTTGAACTTATAGCAGAAATGTATCACACAGTCCACCAGCACTAAACCTTGCCAAATCTGCATATTGGATGCCAAAGTGGCATCCGTGTCTGCAATAATTGACAAGTAGACTGCTTCTCCGCGTTGAAATTACGTGTCCATTATTATTCACCATACGTTTTCCACTGCTCATGAACCCTCTCAAATTCAGTAGTACCCACAATTCAGACAAAAAATACCGACAAAAGCAGAGATGGCATGAAACTTGCTACTGGTTTAAGTGTCATTTATACATACGCCATCCCACCTGCAGGCGGGGTTTCAAACCCCGCCTGCAAGGAGTAAACCTTGCGAGCGGAAGTGTTGACGGCACTGCCATTCTGTGTTTCAAACCCCGCCTGCAAGGGGTAAACCGTGAAAATAGATACAACAGTGGAGGTTCATCATGAGATTTGATAGACTCACAATTAAAGCACAAGAAGCATTAGAAACAGCACAGAATCTGGCGACGGATGCCCAAAGTCCTGAACTCAATGTCGAACATCTGATGTTGGCACTCCTCCATCAAGCGAACGGGATTGTCACACCAATCTTCCAGAAATTAGGTGTTGACCCCCTTGAAATCACATCCGCAGTGGAAAGTGCAGTTCAGAAAGCACCAAAAGTGCAAGGTGCTGCTTCTCAAATGCACATCTCCCCAGCATTACAATCCGTTCTGGACGCTGGGTTCAAAGAGGCGACGGTACTCAAAGACGAATACGTTAGCACGGAGCATCTCCTCATAGCGTGCACTGAAGCGAAGCAGACCGAGGTCGGTAGAATCCTTCGGGAAGTCGGTATAACGAAAGATAAGATACTCAAGGCACTCGTCGATATCCGTGGTAACCAACGGATAACAGATCAGAATCCAGAGGATAAGTACCAAGCGCTGACCCGATTCGGTAGGGATCTCACCCAAGAGGCGATTTCAGGCAAACTCGACCCCGTTATCGGACGCGATGACGAAATCCGTCGTGTCATGCAGGTGCTCTCCCGTAGACGGAAAAATAATCCCGTTTTAATCGGTGAACCGGGTGTCGGAAAAACAGCGATTGTCGAAGGGTTAGCACAGCGGATCGCTGATGGCGATGTCCCAGAAAACCTCAGAGATAAACGGCTCATCGCTCTCGATCTCGGTGCCCTGATCGCAGGCAGTAAATACCGTGGCGAATTTGAGGACCGGCTTAAAGCCGTTCTTGCCGATGTCGAGCAGGCGGAAGGACAGGTCGTCCTCTTTATTGACGAACTCCATACCATTGTCGGCGCGGGTGCTGCTGAGGGTGCTGTGGATGCATCTAATATGCTCAAACCGGCATTGGCACGCGGTGAACTCCGGTGTATCGGTGCAACAACGCTCGATGAGTATCGAAAACACATTGAGAAGGATGCCGCTTTAGAACGCCGATTCCAACCTGTACAGGTCGAGGAACCGTCCGTTGAAGACACGATCGCCATTCTGAGAGGTTTGAAGGAACGCTATGAAACGCATCACGGTGTCCAAATCCAAGACAACGCCATCGTTGCCGCTGCGACCCTCTCAAAACGGTATATCTCTGAACGGTTCCTCCCAGATAAAGCCGTCGATTTAGTGGACGAGGCTGCATCGCGCCTGCGGATTGAGATTGATAGCGTACCAGAGGAGATCGACGAGGTTGAACGCCGTATCATTCAACTCCAGATAGAACAACAGGCACTTGAAAAAGAGGAAGACAGCGCGTCCCAGCAACGCCTCGAAAAACTGGTTGCTGAACTTGCGGAACTCGAAGAACGTGCAAATTCACTCAAAGTGAGATGGCAGAACGAAAAAGCGAATTTGACGCAGATTGGTGAGTTGATGGAACAAATTGAGGTGCTCCGGACCGAATCTGAGCAAGCGAAACGCGCCGGCAATCTCGCCAGAGCCTCAGAACTGGAATACGGCAAGATACCGGAACTCGAGTTACAACTCAAAACTGTGCGGGATGTTATGGAAAAGAATACGCAAGGCACACAAATGCTCAAAGAACAGGTGCGTGCGGAAGACATCGCCGAAATCGTGGCGAAATGGACCGGAATCCCCGTTTATCGACTCATGGAAGGCGAGACGCAGAAACTCGTCAACATGGAAGAGCGGCTGCGCGAACAAGTGATCGGACAGGACGAGGCAGTGAGTGCCGTCTCTAACGCTATCCGTCGCGCCCGCGTCGGACTCGGTGATCCCGATCGACCGCTCGGTTCTTTCCTCTTCATGGGGCCCACCGGTGTCGGTAAAACGCATCTCGCCAAGTCGCTCGCGGAATTCCTTTTCAACGATGCGAACGCCATGACGCGGATTGACATGAGCGAATACATGGAAAAGCACACCGTCTCTCGATTGATCGGGGCACCCCCCGGATACGTCGGCTACGATGAAGGTGGACAGTTAACAGAGGCAGTCCGACGGCATCCGTATTGTGTTATCCTACTTGATGAAGTCGAGAAGGCGCATCCAGAGGTGTTCAATGTCTTGCTCCAGATGCTTGATGATGGTAGAATGACGGATGGACAAGGACGCACTGTCGATTTCAAGAACGCGGTCGTTATTATGACCTCCAATATCGGCAGCCAGTGGATTAGCGACGCGCTTCTGGATGGAAAGGAAATTCGTCGGAAGGTGATGGAAGCTGTACAATCGCATTTCCCGCCGGAGTTCCTGAACCGTATCGACGACCTGATTATCTTCGATCGACTCGGTATTGAAGAATTGAAACGGATCGTCGCGCTGGAACTGACGCAGCTGAGTCAACGTTTCGCGGAGAAGGAGATGACCCTAACGCTTTCTGAATCAGCAAACGAGGAACTGGTAAACCGTGGATTCGATCCGATCTATGGTGCGCGTCCACTCCGTCGGACGATCCAACGCGATATCCTCAATCCGTTAGCGATCCAGATATTGGAAGGGACTTTCCGCGATGGCGACGCAATCGCTGTGGACCTCAAAGATGGTGAATTCGTCTTCCAAAAAGCCTGATTTAATCAACTCAAAAGTATCAGGCGAGGCCTCCGTGCCTCGCCCCTTTTTCGCAAACAGTTTAGGAACGCGTTTGTAGAAAGCGTTACCCCCTGGGCTGGAAGACTGGAAATTCGGTATGGATTTTCACATAGCAATGTGATATAATACATTACTGATACTAACGAATATTAAGACGCACCGAAAAGGAAGAAGAAATGAGACGTTTTGGCACCCAAGGCCCCGTGCATCCATCAGAAAACTACGTCGTCCCACGCACCGAGCAAATTAACGATTTCATCAATCGCATCAAAGCCGGTCAGTACGTCGTTATCTTCGCACCGCGCCAAACCGGTAAAACCACCTTCTTTCAGCGTGCTCTGGATAAATTGACAATGGAAGCACCCACCTACTTGCCGATTCCGCTGAATTTTGATGTATATAAAGACCTCTCCGTTTCTACTTTCTACGGGCATCTCTACAAACAGATTCGTCGGGGTATTGAGAACATCTACCAACAACGCGGCTGTCCACCCCCCGAAACTCTGACGCAATTCTTGGCAAACACAACGCTAACCGATCATCTTTCAATGCTGGAATTTTTTAGGCAATTTGCAAGCCTTCTCGACGCTCAGGATAGCGAACAGAAGGTTGTCATTATTATAGATGAGTTTGATGGTATTCCCGAAGCAGCCCTGAGTAATTTTCTTCACACACTCCGCCATATCTACATCGCCGGTAAACCGCGATGCCCGCACAGCGTCAGCATCATCGGTGTCAAGAGTATCATCCAACTCGGCTATGATCGGTCCATCTCGCCCTTCAATATACAAGATGAATTCCATTTACCTAACTTCACACTCGAGGAGGTTCGCGATCTATTCGGACAATATACGGCGGAGATACACCAAGCCTTCGCCTCCGAAGTTATCACATCTACCTATAAACAGACAGCAGGGCAACCCGTGCTTGTGAACCGCCTTGCACAAATCCTCACAGAAGAAATGGACATCCCGAAAACCGAGATGATTACGATGTCCCATTTCACAAAAGCACATACACAGCTGCTCCGCCGCCGGAACACGAACATTGAGCATCTAACAACCAATATCCGCAAGGACCCACGCTTTGAAAAAATTCTTATGCGAATTACAGCACACAATGACGGAGTGGACTTCAATCTGGACGATGAGATTATAAGTGAACTGGCGACTTATGGAGTCATTACAGAAGGCGCAGATGGTGCATGTAACATTGCGAACCCGATTTATCTCTACCGCATCCTACGATCATTTAAACCAACAATAAACGGTTTAGAAGAGATCTATTTCTCTGAGGACAACATCACAGGCTTCCAGTCCTACCTCACAGACAACGGGCAGCTTGACATGCAACCGTTACTCGATAATTTTTGTAATTTCATCGCGCGCGCAGGTTTTCAGATCCTGCAAGTCCCTCAAACCCCACGAGAGTCTGTCGGAAGACATCTCCTCCTCACCTATCTTGACCAGTTCGTTCAAGCTGTCGGAGGTAGCATATTCCTTGAAGTGCAAACTGGACGCGGTAGAATAGATATTTGTATCATCCACAATCAACGAAAATATATTGTTGAAACCAAGATTTGGAGGGGCGAGAGCCGTTATCAGGCAGGTAAGCAGCAACTCGCTGCGTATCTCAAATTGGAGAAAGCAATCGAAGGCTACTACGTTGTCTTTGATCATCGCAAGGTATCAGAGCAGCAGGTAGAGACAGAGACAGTGGACGGATTTACGATACGCAGTTATGTCATTCCTGTCATCCAACAAAGTCCGTCATCTCTTCAAGATTAGACATAGGAGAAACCGATCATGCTTAAACACATCATAGATCCTGAAGTTGAAGAATACGAAGATGTTTACGATGATCACGAATACTTCGCAGCCCAAGAGATGCAGCAACAAGAAGGCGCGCTTTTGAAACAGGGCGATGAATTCAAAGCCTCCGTCTGGCTAACATCGGAAGACACCGAGGTTCTGATACGACTTGCTGAGGATCGCGGGATGCCAGCAGGTGAACTGATTAAAGAGTGGATTCTTGAGCGTATTGATGAAGCGTTAGACTTTGATACCTAACCGTAAAGGCAGGGGAGGCAATTCAAGAAATTATCAAATGACTTCGGGAACGCGTCTGTAGATGTCCTGCAATGGTAGTTCGCATCCAATAGAAGCAAGGTTTAACACATCTTCAATGGCGTGCAGCTCGGTCTGAATCCACTGCGTCTTGGCAAGACGATAGTGTTCAACACGAACCCTATCTTGTGAAACGAGGATGTATTCCTGCAAAGAGGCGAGTTCTTGATAATGCCTAAATTTTTCGCCTTTGTCATACACTTCGGTTGAGGGTGAAAGCACCTCTACAATAAGGATAGGGTTGAGAAGTGTGTCAAAGACATTATCCTCAAATTGCGGTTCACCACAGCAGACGATAACATCCGGATAAAAATAGGCACCTTTCGGTCCCGTCCTCACGCGCATGTCGTTGGTGTAGACTAAACATTTACGCCCTCGCAATTGGATGTTAAGTTCAGTCCCTATATCAAGTGTAATGAGATTGTGCGCGTTACTTGCTCCAGACATTGCAAGTATTTCGCCGTTAATGTATTCACTTTTGATTGTTGCCTTGCGTTCCGAGACAAGATATTCCGCTGGCGTTAGGAGCGTTTCTGCAGCGAGCGATGACATGTTTGCCTCCATGGATCGGATGAGTCTTGAGTATCTTGTTCTCAAATTATAACATATCATAGAACAAATTGCATTTTAATTTCTCAATCCTTGACAATTCGATTCGTGCAGGGTATAATTTAAAAAACACAACAGGAAGCAGAGACCCACGTATACCTATGAATCGAATCAACAAAAAATTTCAAGAACTCCGAGACCAAGGTGCCAGTGCTTTTATGCCGTACGTCTGTGCCGGAGATCCGAACCCAGAACTTACATCCAAGCTCCTGCTCACACTTGAGGCAGCAGGCGCGGACCTCATCGAACTCGGTGTCCCCTTCTCCGATCCGATCGCAGACGGACCGACCGTCCAACGCGCAAGCGAACGCGCACTCACACATAATATTTCGCTCCAACAGATTTTAGAAATCGTGGCATCTCTCCGCAAAGAGACAGACATCCCGATTGCGCTCATGAGTTACTATAACCCGATCTTTCGGATGGGGGAGGAAGCGTTTTGCAAGGCAGCACAAAAGGCAGGTGTTGATGGTCTCATCGTGCCGGATCTGCCACCAGAGCAGGCACAACCGCTCCTTGAAGTCGCACCGCGCTACAATCTCGCTACGATCTTTCTCGTCGCACCGACAAGTCCGCCGGAACGGATGCGGTTAATCGCATCGGTCAGTACCGGATTTATCTATTGCGTCTCCGTAACGGGTGTAACAGGGGCGCGGGCGATGTTATCAGACGAAATCGCACCGATGATCACAGAACTCCGTAAACACACGGATAAACCGATTGGTGTCGGTTTCGGTGTCTCTACCTCTGAACAAGCGACGCAGGTCGCGCAGGTCGCTGATGGTGTAATTGTGGGGAGTGCTATCATCAATGTTTATGAGAAGCATATCAACGACGAGGAAAAATTGCTTACTGCAGTGAAGGAATTCGCATCAGATCTGGCTGAGGGTGTAAAGCTATAATCTACATACCGCGCTTGATGCCGAATTCCGATTCAAACGCCTCCCAAATAGCCTCTGGAATATCTGCAGTCGCTGCTTTATATCCGTCTTCTACTTGTGCCTTATCCGCAGGACCGAACATAACAACACCATCTATCGGTGCAGCGAGGCAAAACTGCATCGCCAGATGACGGATGTTGACCCCGCGTTCCTGACACCATTTCCACATCAGATACGCCTTCGGTTCCGCATCCGGATTGCGTCGGCGTTCATCTGCGACGTTCGGTTCCGTCCCCGTCAAACTTCCCATACCTAATGGACTCGCAAGGATAATACCGACATCGTGTTCGCGTGCCAACGGCAGAGTCGTCTCCACTACGGATTGGGATAAGAGTGTGTAATCCAAGAAAGTTAGGATAATATCGATATGTCCGGTTTCGATGAGTTCTTTATGGAATTCATGGGAACGCACCCCCGCGCCGATATGTCGAATATAGCCTTCCGCTTTCATTTCTAACAACGTATTCAACGCTTGACCGGGTGCGAGTACGCTCTCCATATCCATCGGATCGTGAATAAGTACAGCATCAAGATAATCCGTGCGGAGATCCTTAAGGCTGTTCGTGACACTCCAGCGTGTGCCTTCAGCTGAAAAATCTTTCCGTCGTTCTGGATGCGTGCCTACTTTGGCTTGAAGATAGATTTTTTCGCGCAGTCCATCGGAGAGTGCTTCTCCCCAGAGGTGTTCGGCGTGTCCCGGATAGGTGTCGATGTAGTTAATACCGAGTTCTATGCCACGTCGGATTGCACCGATGACTTCAGCATCCGGTTTCCGACAGATCCAGGCTGCACCGAGCGCGAGTGCGTTCGGACGCATCTCAGTCCGTCCCATCCGTCGGGTTTCTAATTTTGTGGTTGCCATAATTTTTTATAAGTTACGGCACGGCAGCGCGTGCCTACGACTTTGTGAGTTCCTGTCTGAGTTTATGTGTGGATTCGGCCAGCGATTCCTGTAGGTACGGATACGGAAAACTACCCCATCGGTCAGGCGGCGGTTCGTGTGCCTGTGCAATTTTCAGGTTTACAAATATCGGACCCGTCTCATGCCACAAGCTCGGAAGCTCAACTGCCAGTTTTTCTGAGTCATCAAACGCATAGACCTTTTCAAAACCCGCGCCTTCCGCAATTGTCTGCCAACTGAAACCGGTACTGCCAACAGGTACCGGTTGATTACCGGTAACCTCATAGGAACCGTTATCACAGACGAATAGGAGATAGTTCGCGGGGGGTGTATTCAGCGCAGTAATCGTCGCCAATGTGCCTAAACACATCAACATACTGCCATCGCCGTTGATTATAATGACCCTCTTATCCGGTCTGGCGAGTGCGATACCGAGTGCGAAATCGGCGGCGTGTCCCATCGCGCTCCCGACAGATGCGAAGTCCAAGGGATGTGTTGATATTTTGCCCCACGGCACGCTGCTTCCCATCGTCGTTACAACGATCTCATCTGTCCGCTGGTCCGCAATAAGCTGTAGACACTCTTCCTTGATAAGCATGATTTTTCTCCAAATTTTTTAACTTACCTTGCGGAATAATCAAGTCGGTTTCAGGTTTCAAGTGCCAATCTTAAATCTGAAGAAACACTTTCTTCGCATTGGATTTTAGCGTTTGCAAAAACTCTTCCACTTCGTTTCAGGCTACGGTTTTGGCACTAATTTTAAAAACACACAGATAATAGGATTATTTGATGCTATTTCTCTTCAGGTGGTAAAAACTTGACGACGGGTGGTGTTGTCCATGCTGTCGTCGTAACTTGGACGTGATTCGTGAATTCCGTTTCTGTCTCAAACCCATCAATACCGCCGCCCCAAATAGCGAACGTCCGATAGTTGAGTCTGCCATTCGCGTCCGGAGTCAAAACAACCGGTAAAATCGGTTTTTCAGAGGTATCAGGGTCGATAAACATCACCTTGCGCCCAACGGGAACAATAAGCGCGATACCGAGCGTGTCTATTCCCCTTGGGTCTGTTCCCCAACTCCATACCCATCCCTGTTCTCTGTCCACGCTACTCGCACCCTGCAGATTTGGGATACCTGTGGCAATCGCGTAATTCGTCGGTAGATTTCCGTCGATATGGACATGATGCTCAACCCACGGGTTTTCCGCATAGATGAAGGTTGTTGATGTTAACCGTCTCGCCTCACCGTTGATATTCCACTCGGGTAGAACCCTCTGAACAATAGAGCGAATTGACCCGTTTGCGAGAATCCGTGTGTAGTCTCCGTCTGAGGGTAGTGGTGTCATCCCTTCTGTTGTCTTATCCCACAACGCTATCCCGCCGCTACCTATTAAACCTTCAGCGGCATTCAGTGGGAACATATCTGTGGTTTCAGGGTCGAGAAGCATATTCAGGGACAAGCCTATTGACTGGACAACATCTAACTGACCTTCTGTGGCAGTCTGCTGTCCGAGACTCGAAACCGCCCTGTTGTATGATTTACGGATAAAGTAGGTCTCTTGATTCTCAAGATCACGTAAGATCCACTGTTGATCAGGCTTTGTTACCTCTTTTTGAACCTGTTGGGAAAGCACTATACCGTTACTCTCAAAGTGACTTCTGAGTTCAGGTGAGAGTGGACTTTCGTAATCTAATTCGCCTTGGAACATTGTGTTTAGGCTGAAACGTTTCATCCGCTTTTTACCGTACACCGTGAATGCGCCGTCCGGCTTCAGTAGATACGCGATTAAATTGGATTCCATTGCCGCCACGACGTTCAGTTCCGGAAAGATAGCTGCCCGCGTCTGCTTGTTGATGTCAAGCGTTAAAGTCGCTCTCACACTCGGATCGTAAAGAATGGAGACCTCTTTCGTCTCTCCTTCTCCTAAGTTTAGCAAGAAACAGAGTTGATCGAGTTCTCCATCGTAGTCCAGATCGTCCGCTTGTGCGGGTATCATGACCTCCCGCGGTGCTTTCCCTGTAACGACGGAATACGCTTTGAAGGAGAAATCAGGATTGACGTTTCGGAGTTCAGTTGCAGTCAACACAATCGGGACATTTTTTCGCTCGATGGGTAGCGTATTTTGGATGGAGAGACGGATCTTGCTAATGTTCTGATTGCCGCCTGGCATTGTACACGAACTTAGCATCAGTAGACACCCAAGAATAAACGATAGACAGATTGTTAAAATAGTCCTCACTATCCGCCGCTGCGTATGATTTTCCGTATGTGTAGTTTCCAATTTTTTTTCCTTGTTTTTTATGGATCGGGTAGTACTTCAAGCAGCCGATCAATTTCGGATACCGTATTATAGAAATGCGGCGAGACTCTGACACCGCTTCCACGTTCTGCGGTAATGATGTTTTCGGCATAAAGCATCTCATAGAGTTCGGTAGGTGTGTGCTGCGCACTCCCAAAGATAACAATTCCCGCGCGTTCTGTATCCTTTTTCGGCGTGATAACACGATAGCCTTTCGCTTCTAAGCCAGCGATTAATTGTGCCGTGAGTTCCAAAACCCGTGTTTCAATAGACCGGATACCGATGTCCTGTAGTAAGTCAATCGCTGCTTTAAGTCCATATAACCCGACGCTATTATAAGAACCTTCCTCGAAACGGGTCGCATCCGGTCTCTGCGTCAGGTCATAATTGAGGAAATCGCGCGGGTTTACGACACTTGCCCAACCGATATTGGTGTTAATCAACTGATCCCGTTTCTCGTCAGCACAGTAGAAGATCGCAGCACCTTCCGGTGCCAACAACCACTTATGTCCATCAGCGGCGAGAATATCAATATTACAGGATTTCACATCCACTTCAACCGCACCGAGACCTTGAATAGCGTCTACAACGAACCAGATATCGCGTTCTCGGCAGAGTTGACCGAGCGTCCCAATGTCGTTTCGGAAACCGGAGGCGAATTCCACATGGCTGATCGTTAAAACACGTGTCCGCTCGTCAATCGCAGATGCAATATCCTCAATACAGATACGTCCATCGCGTTCTGGCACCATGCGCGTATCGACACCGTAGCGTTCCTTCAAACGCCACCACGGATAGACGTTTGCGGGGAACTCAACCGCTGTTGTAACAACGTTGTCCCCTGCTTTCCAGTCGATACCGTTTGCCGCAATGAGAATGCCTTGGGTCGTATTTTTCATAAAGGCGATTTCGGTGACATCGGCGTTGATGAGTTGTGCCGCTGCGAAACGACACGCCTCCGCTGTTTCTGCCCAATCGTCGGCGTGGACAGCACCGTGAAACGTTGCGTCTTCGATGAACCCCGCCATCGCATCTCGCACGCGTCGCGATAAGGGTGCAACACCAGCATGATTCATATAAATATAAGTTTCAGTGACCGAAAATTCGCTCCGCCACTTTTGCCAAATTTTAGGTTCAGGGGAACTACTCACGACATGTTCCTTCGTTGGTAGGGGCGAGGTTACCTCGCCCCTACGATTGTTTCCACAGTGTAGTCCTTAACGTGTTCCGCATTCGCAAACGCGATGAGTTCACCAAACATACCGACACAAAATACCAATATACCAACAGTGATAAGAATGGGGCTCAAATTGGGTACTATAGTGCACAACGCTTCTAACGGAAAAGCGTACTTATGCAGGATGAAAAGGAGTCCGCCGAGCATCAGCGACATCACGCCGATGGGACCCAAAAAACGAATAGGTCTCCGTCTACATCCGAAGATGAAGAAGTGCGCGAGTTTTCCCGACACAGATGATGTCTGGTTCGCTTGTTGAATTCTGTTCTCTGTCAATCCACCAAGGACAAGTAAGGATATTGCTAAACCGAGGCAGCTGAGTGCCGCAACGTTGGCAGCCGCAAATAAAATGCGTCCCAAAACGAAAAAAGGGAGACTTAGCACCGCAGCAGCACGGAATGCTCTCTGCTTAGGGTTAAACAAGGCGTTCGACAACCGATTCCACAGGTTCTTAGGGTTTTGCCGTTTCGGGAAAGATGTGAAAACGGATATTATAAGTTTGAACGCGATAATATCCAACATAACACGCCATATCCGTCCGAGCCCATACTTACTTTTTCCGAAACGTCGCGGATGATGTGAGACGACAATTTCGGCGATACGCGCGCCTACCACCGTAGACATCGCTGGAATAAAGCGGTGCATCTCGCCGTAGAGGGGCACCTGTTTAATGACCGATGCTCGGTAGGCTTTCAGTGAACACCCGTTATCGTGGATCGGGACACCTGTCACTTTACCGATAATCCAATTTGCGATAATCGAAGGGATACGCCGTGTCAGGAATTTATCCTGTCTATCTTTCCGCCACCCACAGACTAAGTCATAACCTTCGTCAAGCTTCGCAAGCAATCTCGGCATATCGATCGGATCGTTCTGCAAGTCGCCGTCCATACTGACGATCCGTTCACCGCGCGCGAATTCAAATCCAGCTGCCATCGCTGCTGTCTGTCCGGCATTCTTCTCAAATCGGATGGCGACCAACCGCGGTTCCTGTTTACAGAGTTCCGAAAGCACATTGAACGTTTCGTCTCTGCTTCCATCGTCTACGAATAGGACCTCATAAGCATCGCCAATGGTCTCACAAACCGCTTGAATTTTTTCAAACAACGGACGGACGTTGTCCTCTTCATTGTAAACCGGGACGACAATCGATAGCATCGGTTTTTCGTCCTTATGTTTTCCTATAATATGCCGACTCCCTTCAAACGGGGCATCCGTTATCAGTCATCGGAGTAATGGTTTTCGGTCTTCAGTCTTCGGTTAAGAGACATTAGGCTAACATAACGCCTCTTGTAACCGATAACCGATAACTGACAACTGACAATTATTAAACGCGTTATAACTTCTGAGCTGCGGAACCCAACAAAATCTGATGCGCTTCAGTGAGCGAGTCGAAAGTCCCCGCATCAACCCACTTCCCATGAACGAGACTGTATTTAAGCTCGTCCCGCTGAATGTAGACATTGTTGACAGCCGTTATTTCATACTCTCCGCGTGCTGAAGGTTCAACCCTACGGATAACATCAAACACTGAAGCATCGTAGAAATAGACACCTACCACGGCGTAATCACTTTTCGGATGCTCTGGTTTCTCCTCTATCGCAACGATCCGGTTACTATTTAAGGTCGCCACACCATAACGTTTTGGGTCGGATACCTGTTTGAGCAGGACACGCGCCCCGCGCTGTTGTCCCTGAAAATCGTTAACAGACTGTCGGATTGAGGTCTCAAAAATGTTGTCTCCCAACAGGACGACGATTCTACCACCTGCGGCGAACCCCTCTGCTAACGCAAGCGCATGCGCGATACCTTTCGCCTCCTCCTGCACACGATAGGTGAACTCACACCCGAAGTCTCTTCCACCGCCGAGCGTGTTTACGAAATCCCCAACATATTCTGGGTTTGTTACGATCAGAATATCGGTAACGCCTGCCGTTGTGAGTTGTTTAATACTGTGATAGATCATCGGTTCGTTACCAACCGGCAGAAGATGCTTACTCGTAACTTTGGTGAGTGGATACAAACGGGTACCTAATCCTCCCGCAAGGATTACACCTTTAAGCATGATTTTTTAATTATGAGCCTCCGCTCTGCTCTCTATCTCATTTCGAGCAGGTTTCTGGTTAATTAGCGACGATGACTCAGGACTTGCCGCTTTTAATTCTTTGTCCCTCGTCCAGGGAAGGTCAGTTCGGCGATGCCAGACTTATCCAAGTCACCCAATCCGAGTTCAATCATGCGATCATATTGTGCTTTTGTCGCCTGTGCGAGCGGTAGAGAGATACCGGCAGCGTCTGCCAAGTCAAGTGCGATACCAGAATCTTTAGAAGCGTGTGCAGCTGAGAAATAACACTCGTGATCGCGGATTTCCATGTCCTCTCCGTCGGTTTCCAAGACGCGCGAGTTCGCTCCAGTTTGTGCGAACACCTCTTGCAACATCGCCAAATCCAATCCGAGTGCTGCACCCAATCCGAGACCTTCGGCGAGTCCCGCAGTGTTGATATTCATTACCATGTTAACGAGTGCCTTGACCTGTGCTGCCTGTCCAGCGTCCCCGATGTAACGAAGTGAGACACTCATCGCGTCCAAGATTGGATGTACCTTATCGAACGTCGCTTTTTTGCCACCGCACATCAGATATAGTGTGCCTTCACGCGCCTGTGTAATACTACTCGCCATGCAGCCCTCGAGGCTCTCCGCTCCGTTCTTCGCCGCAAGTTCTTCGACTTCCACATGGACCTGTGGACTCAGCGTCGCACAGTTGATGAAAACTTTGCCTGACGCATTTTGCAGGAGACTGTCGTCGGCGTTTGCCGAAAAGATCGTGCGCATCGCTGCATCGTCCGTAACGACTGTGATGATGTAATCCGCGAGTGCTGTAACTTGCGTCAGTTTTTCTGTTGCTGTTGCACCGAGTTCTGCTGCGAGCTCTTGCGCGCGGTCGCTTGCGACATCGTATACAACGGTCACATCAAATCCTTCATCATTGAGATGCCGCGCGATATTCGCACCCATCCTTCCTACACCGACAACACCGATTTTATAATCTGCCCTATTTTGTGATTGTGCCATATTTGCCTCCTTGTTATTACCAAGTTTCACACTGCAAGTCTACATTGAATAAGTCACCCTGCGATTATGATGCGAATCGCTTCAGGTTTCAATTTTTACATATTTGCAGATGTTTGTCAAGTTTTTCGTCCTTTTTCTTACAATAAGCCGTAACTGAAAACGGCCCCGCTGAAAACTTTTTAGGACTTACGCAGCCCCACTGCAAGCGGGGTTTGAAACCCTGAAGAAACACTTTCTTTGCATTGGATTTTAGCGTTTGCAAAAACCCTGCAGTGCGTCATACGTCCGTTATCATGGAAAAATGCGTAAGCCCTGCTTTTTTATAAAAATTAAAATGTTAACTTTTTTTCTGAATTTAGTATAATGTCAAGAACAGTGAACAGAATACCAACAAGTTAAGTTTCTCTGGCTGAAAATACGTTGGTATGCTTCTATTCCACCGGAGGATATCCAATGAACCGCTTCAGATATGAATTCGGTCCCCGAAGTGTCTATTTTCTCGTCCTTGTCTTCGCTTTTCTCGCCGTGACGATTCTTGGGTGCACATTTGGCAGCATTAATACCATTCAACTCGACCTCAAGTTTCAGAATGCTGACAGCACGTTTGACGGAGCAGAGGCAGTTGAAATCCGAGACGAAGCCCCAAAAAAAATGGAGAAGAATCGCAAGGTGCAGCAGAAACTCTACGATAAAGCGATGGCTCTCTATTTAGAAGTCATTGAACGCGATACACACGGGGAATACGCACAACGCGCACATTACCAGATCGCAAAAATCTATAAACGACGCTACGACTGGGATAAGGCAGTTGAGCATTACGACGCGATTGTCGCATTAGACCCAACCGGTTATTACGCAAACGAAGCGAAAACGGGGACAGCGAATATTCACAGAAACCGTGAAATTATTAAAACCAAGCGCGCTGAATACCAGAACTATAAGGCTATCTACGATAACGAACCGACGGATGAGACATTTAATATCGCCGCGGAAGCACTCTATGAAGTCGCACGCGCTTATGAGAATTTAGAGAATTATACTGAAGCGATCCGTAACTACGAGCGATTGGTCGAAGAATTCCCTGAGCATTCTAAATCACCACAAGCACAATTTCAAGCCGGAAACGTCTATTTTTACATACTTCACGACTATCTCGGCGGTTGGCCCGCCTATCAAACTGTTGTTGAAAAGTTCCCTGATTCCTACGAAGCCTCGCAAGTCGAAACACTCCTAAAGGTGACAAGGGATATCCTGACAGAAATTAAACTTCTGAAGGATGAAATCGAGAAGTTTCGCGATAAGAAACACCCAAAAAGCGGAAGGAAGATTAAACCTGCTGATATATGGGTGCCGCACTATAGTACTCAGGTGGTTCAGAACTTTCAACAGATTGCGACTAACTGGGAAAAACTCCGCAACTATCCGCGCGCCATTAATGCTTACAAAACGTTGGCGAGAGACCTATCGCATAAAAGATTCGCTGCCGCTGATGCCATGTTCCGAATCGCATCTCTCTATCAGCAAAACGGTGAGTACGAACGCGCTATTAAAGCGTATGACAATCTACTTGAAACTGGACCAGAATCTGTATGGCGAAACGAAGCCATTTACCAGCGGGCGATCTGCTATCGCGCTATAGGTAAATTCGGTGCCGCTTATGAAGGACTCAAAATCTATAAGAACGATATTAAGATGATAGAACCTGAAAACTGAGTGTTTCTGAAAAAAAATAATAAAATGTTGACATTTTTTGTGAATTTAGTATAATGTTGGAAACGATGAACGGAATGCCGGCTAATTAGGCACCTCTGGCTGAAAATCCACCGGCATATTTCTATTTTCCTAAGGAGGACTCACGATGAACCGTTTCAGATACGGCTTCGGTCTCCGAATAGATCGAACCTTTTTTCTCGTTCTTGCCCTCGCTTTTTTCGCGACCACGATTCTTGGATGTGGATCCGGCGGGTTTAGCATCATTCCACTTGGTGCCAAACTTCAGAACGCTGATAACGCATTTGACGAGGCAGAAACTATCGAGGTACGCGACGATGACCCAGAAAAGATGGCGAAGAACCGTCAGAAGCAGCAGGAACTTTACGATAAAGCGATGGCTCTCTATTTAGAAGTCATTGAACGTGATACAGCAGGGAAGTACGCGCAGCGCTCACATTACCAGATCGCAAAAATCTACAAGCGACGCTACGATTGGGATAAGGCAGTCGAGCATTACGGAGAGATTGTCGCATTAGACCCAACCGGTTATTACGCAAACGAAGCGAAAACGGGGACAGCGAATATTCGCAGAAACCGTGAAATTATTAAAACCAAGCGCGCTGAATACCAGAACTATAAGGCCATTTACGATAACGAACCGACAGATGAGACCTTTAATATCGCCGCGGAAGCACTCTATGAAGTCGCACGTTCTTATGAGAATTTAGAGAATTACACCGAAGCGATCCGTAACTACGAGCGATTGGTCGAAGAATTTCCTGAGCATTCCAAATCGCCACAAGCACAATTCCAGATTGGCAACGTCTACTTTTACACGCTTTATGATTATCTCGGCGGTTGGCCAGCTTTTGTGGCTGTTTCTGAGAAATTCCCCGATTCCTATGAAGCCTCGCAAGCCGGGACACTTCTAAAGGTGACAGCGGATATCCTGACAGAAATCAAACAGCTCAAGGATGAACTCAATAAGTTTCGGAATAAGAAAGCCATGGAATATCAGCAGACGGGACGGAAGATTACACCCGCCGATATGTGGGTAATGGGATATAGCGATCAGGTGGTTCAGAACTTCCAACAGATTGCAGGTAACTGGGAGAAACTGCGGAACTATCCGCGCGCCATTAATGCTTACAAGACGTTGGCAAGAGACTTATCACATAAGAAATTCGCTGCCGCTGATGCCATGTTCCGAACCGCATCTCTCTACCAGCAAAACGGTGAGTACGAACGCGCGATTGAGGCGTACGATGCGCTGTTTGAAAACGCACCAGAGTCTGTATGGCGAAACGAAGCCGTTTACCAACAGGCGGTCTGCTATCGTTCCATTCGTGAATTCGCTGCCGCTTACGAAGCTTTCAAAGCCTATATGAGCATTACGAAGGGAGATACACCCTACCTTCGTGAAGCCGAGCAGATTGTGCGTCAGTATGAACTTGACCAAGACCAGGACGGATACATGTTCTACCAAGAACAGGAAGCTGGCACATCCGACCAAGATGAAAGTTCTTATCCGGGTATGGGCAACTAATCCGAAATTAATCGGACGCATAGCGCAGCTTACAAACCAAAACTGAATATAATAAAGTAGGGAAACCAACTTTCTACGTTTTGGTTTCCCTTTACTTGTTTTAAAAGAGGAATATAGGTGAGGGGGGTACCATGTTTACTGATATATTTGGAAACAGAATCTCATCCGAATGTTGTGTTAGCCGGAGGTTTTGCTGTATAGCCTTATCGCTTTGCCTCTTTATGTTATTTAGCGTTTCTTATGCCGCTGACCTGAGCAACGGACTGATTAACTATTGGCCACTCGACGGCGATGCAACCGACAGCGTCGGTAACAACGACGGAGAAGTCATCGGGGGACCCGAATGGGTAAACGCTCGCGTCGGCAAAGGCATTGAATTAGATGGCGGTTCACAGAAAATCCACATTCCAGACTACAAATTTATCACTGAAACAACGACGTATGCCGCATGGATTAACGGATGGAAAGCCTCCGACTGGGCTGGTATCGTCGGTTCTCGAACACCGACGGCGACGGAACTCATCTTCGGAGACAACGATTTTCTTCATTACGTCTGGAATAACAATTCCGCTGAAACATGGCGATGGGACGGCGGACCAGAGATCCCGATGGAAGAATGGGCACTCGCCGCGATGACGATTGAGCCGAAGCATGCTACACTTTATATCTATAGCGATGCTGACGGTTTGGAAAAAGGTATCAACGATATTCCACACGTGGAACAAGAGATCGGCGTGCTAAATATCGGTTGGGTCGACTGTTGTGGTGGTAACCGCTATTTCAAGGGAATTATCGACGAGGTGATGATCTTCGATCGCGCCCTCTCTGAAGACGAGATCCTGCAACTCGCAACACAGGGACTCGCCGTTGAACCGTTAAACAAGGCAACAACAACGTGGGGACGGATCAAGCGTTCTCGTGAGTAGAGGTGGAAGCATGCAAAACGTATTGGAAAACACAGCCGATGTTGTCGAGATACCTGAACAGCATCCGGGACTTGTATCACGGATGTTCAGAGATTATCGAAACAATTTCGGTCTGTTTTGGCAAGTGATGTTACCCCTAATTATCGTCAACCTTCTGTTTTACATCGGCATATTTCTATTTGCCAAATCAATGTCTCCTGAAGGACAGTGGACGATAAGCACAGGAGGCAGCATTACTGGATCTATATCGTCTTCTGAATCCGTAGAACCCACTGGTGTCGTATGGGGAACGCGTCTCGGCTTCTCATTCACGTCCATCAACTTATTGTGGCTGGCAATGTGTCCGCTTATCTTCGTCATAGTGGGACACCGTAACGGCATGGATACGACTTTCAAAACAGGTTGGCAACAGACGCTCCGTAAGACGGTTCCCATTTTAGGTGCCACCTTTTTAATCGGGATCGTTGTCTTAGGCGTTCCGGTAATCTTCGGTTTCTTCGCTTTTGAATTCCTTTTTTTAGAACTTGCTCAGTCTAATGCGCCTCCCTTCATTTTCGTGTTTGGCGGTATGATTGCGGCTTGGTCCGTTATCTCTATGTATTTCGTTGTAAAATGGAGTCTCTACAACCAAGGAATTATGATTGAGAATCTGTCAGCGGTGCGTGCGCTTCGGCGTAGCAGTGAACTGGTCCGCAGTCGCACTTGGTGGCGGCTTTTGGGGATATATCTGCTGCTAAGCTTGGTATCCACGGTGCTGACTTCCGTGCTGCTCGGTTTAACGATAGCATTCCTCTCCTTTGTTGTTCCCGAATTGATCCCGTTGCGTGAAGCATTACTGTCCAGCAGGTTGATCGGTCTCCTTTTCTTCGGCTATGCAAAAATAACTGTAGAGGGTGCGCCTATGCTTTGGACAGTGGCGGCGATCTGCGGTGTCCAAACGCTAATATCCGCTGCATTGACACCTATTTGGGCAAGCCTGACAACGCATCTCTATATAGAACGAGTAGGGGAACACACAGCAGGTCTCAGTATAATTGGCTATCGGAAACCATCGGAAACCTTCAACATTTAAGAGGTTTATGATTAAACCAAACACCTCTTTGCTGTCTGCTGATTGCTGACCGCTAACTGCTGATGGTTATCTTGATTTCTTAGGATTAAATGAACAATTTAACGCGGGAACGTTCTGAGGCAGGTAAGTAGTCGTAAACCTTTTTCCGGATGAGTTCGGGTGTGTAGCGACGGGAGAAATGCGTTAGCACGATATGTTCGCTCTCAATATCGGCTAACATCGCGGGTAGCATCTCAAGGTGTAAGTGCATCGTCTTCTTCGCGCGTGTCCGATGCTCCGGTAGAATAAATGTGCATTCACAAATCAGGACTTTACACTGCTTCAGCAACGGATGCGCGTCAATCGGGACACTCCGTGTATCTCCGAGGTAAGCGACTAACGGCAATTGTATCTCTGTCGTGATTTCGACACCGGACTGTTTCAGAGACGCAATGTCTGGACCGGACAAATGCTGAAACTCCGGCCTCAATTTTTTGCGGACCTCACAAATCAGATAGGAAACAGCGGGGACACTGTGGTTGCCGGGCAAAATGTGTGCAACTAAATTCCGCCGAAACGGGATCGCCTCGCCTACGCGAACCGGTGTGATTTGGTATGCCCAACCTTTGCTGGTATCCAACGCGGCGATCCTATCAAGGATATGCATCAGCTGCTTAGATCCGCTCCACGGGACATAGATATTTCCCGGTGGTATGCCAGAAAGCCAACGTTGGCTAATATAAATAGGCAGCCCGAAATAGTGATCCAAATGGAAATGCGAAATAAAGACATTGCCGATCCCGATGAAGTTCATCGGGCATCTGCCTAAGTCGAAAACAAGATCAAGCTCCTTCACCCGTATATATGTGGCGACAGCGGAACTCGATTTTCCATCAAGTGTTAAATTATCACAGTTCAATAGTGCCATATTAAGTTGTCAGTTGTCAGTACGGTTTTTCTCCGAAAAACCTTCAGTTTTCAGAAAGACGGTTTGGGATTATCAAAAATCTCTTGTAACTGGCAACTGACACCTACTTTAGCAGTTATCAGTTACACGAAAGGACAAGAAATGCGTATCGGAATTATTGGCGGCAGCGGTTTTTATCAGATGGAAGGCTTAACAGATATTGAAAAAACCGAGGTCGAAACCCCGTTCGGCAAACCGAGCGACGCTCTTATTCTCGGAAACCTTGATGGGAAACCTGTTGTTTTCCTGCCGCGACACGGTATCGGTCACCGGCTGCTTCCGTCTGATATTAATGTCCGCGCCAATATCTACGCGCTGAAATCGTTAGGTGTCGAATGGCTTATCTCCGTGAGTGCTGTCGGAAGCCTACGTCAAGATATTGAGCCTCGCCACTTCATCGTCCCTGATCAACTCTACGACCATACCAAAGACCGAAAATCGACATTTTTCGGTGACGGTATCGCTGCCCATGTCAGCCTTGCACATCCGTTCTGCTCAGAATTAGGCACCATCTTGTCCGCGGGTGCTACAGAAGTCGGTGCAGCGGTTCATAACGGTGGCACCTACATCTGCATGGAAGGTCCGGCGTTTTCAACACAGGCGGAATCTGAGCTCTACCGACACTTCGGTTTCGATATTATCGGGATGACCGCTGCGCCGGAAGCTAAACTCGCTCGCGAGGCTGAGATGTGTTACGCCGTCCTCGCATGCTCCACCGACTATGACTGCTGGCATCCTGAACACGATAACGTGACAACCGAGATGATCCTTGACAACGTCCGCGCGAATGTAGAAACCTCCAAAAAGGCAGTCCGAGCTGCCGTCGCTAAGATTCCAGATGAGCAACGGAACTGCGCATGCGCAACCGCGCTTCAATACGCCATCGCCACGCACCCGGACGAGATCCCGACAGCGAAACGGCACCAGTTAAAACTCTTGCTCGACAAGTACTTGACGTAGTGTCTCGAATATCCGATCCGCTTCCGCTTCTGTCAAGATGAGCGGCGGCGCGATGTAGATAATGTTCTCCGGTTCCTCAACGGCATGTCCGATCTTCCCGACAATAATTCCGTTTTCTCGGAGCTGCCCAATGATCCGGTTCGTTTTTGCTGTTGCGAGGTGTGTTCCGTCGGCTTCAATGAACTCCACGGCGAGCATTAACCCTTTACCACGCACATCACCAACGATCGGAAGTGTGGTTAATGTCTCTAACTTCGAGAGCAGATGCGTACCGACTTTCTCCGCATTCTCCCAAAGCCGTTCCTCTTGGAGAATTTTCAGGTTTGCGAGTCCCGCAGCACATGCAACGGGGTGTCCACCATAGGTACAGACCTGAGCGAACTCTTTGTTCTCATCTGCCTCGCCGAGGAATGTGTTGAACACCTCCGTTGAAGCGACACAGGCACCAAGGGGTAGATACCCACTCGTCAATCCTTTCGCCAACGTGATGAGATCGGGTTGTACATCCCAATGCTCACACGCGAACATTTTTCCTGTCCGTCCGAATCCAGTGATAACCTCGTCAAGTATGAGGAGCAAGCCGTAATCGTCACAGATTTGCCGTAGTTTCGGGAGGTATTCATCAGGGGACACAATGACACCACCACCCCCGATGATCGGCTCTGCGATGATAGCGATCACGGTCTCAGGTCCCTCGCCTTGAATGATCCGTTCGATCTCATCAGCACAAGCGATACCGCACGAGGAAGGTTCTAAACCCAACGGACACCGATAGCAATACGGCGGATGCGCATGCGGGAAACCCGGAACAAGTGGTTCAAACGCCTTCCTTCTACGTGCCTGCCCTGTCGCGGACATCGCACCGTACGTGAACCCGTGATAGCCACGATAACGACTAATAATCTTGTAGCGATTCTGACCCGGATAAGTTTGCCTACCATACTGCCTCGCGATTTTGATGGCTGTTTCATTGGCTTCCGAACCGCTGTTGCAGAAATAGACATGGTTCAGATCACCCGGCAGGCAATCGGCGAGCTGCGCTGCTAACATCGTTGCCGGAACGTTAATCTGTGAATGTGGATAGTAAGGCAACTTCTGTATCTGTTCGTAGACAGCGTCTGCGATCTCTTGCCTTCCATAACCGACGTTAACGTTCCATAGCGCGGAGTAAGCGTCTAAGTATTCGCGCCCCTCTGCATCTACAACTGTTGTACCGTACGCCGACTCGTAAACGGCTAACGTCGTCTCCTCAAGACGTTGATGCTGAAACAACGGATGCCACACATGTGCTTTATCGACCTGTCTGTAGTCTTTTGTCATATTTTTTCTCGTAATTGTTATCAGTTAGAGGAAGTTAACAGTTGTCAGTAAAGAAGTTGCCAGTTACCAGTTGTCAGTTACCAGAGGGAAAACCTGTTAAACAAAAACTCTTAACTGGAAACTGGTTACCGGAAACTGGTGACTGATTAAGAGACTTTGGAACTATCGAAAACCTTTTGTAACAGTTAACTGTTAACTGTTAACTGTTGACTACTCCTACATAGATTCTGGGGCAGAAATGCCTAAAAGCGTCAATCCATTTTTCAATACTGTTTGCACGCTCTGGACAAGGATAAGCCGTGCGTATGTTTTTTCCAAGTCTTCCGAATCCAATACTCGGTGCTGGTTATAATACGGGTGAAAAATTCCTGAAAGTTCATGTAAGTAGTGTGGCACACGGTGTGCTTCACGCGTCTCCGCACTCAGGAGCACGATTGACGGGTATTCGGCTAATTTGCGGATGAGTTCATGCTCTATCGGTTCACTCAGCCGCTTTAGCGAAACCTCCTCGATAGGCTTTGCGACGATTTCGTGTTCAGCTCCCTGCTCGAAGATACTGGCGCACCGGGCATGTGCGTATTGGATATAGAAGACCGGATTTTCGCTGGCGTGTGTGAGTGCCAATTCCATATTGAAATCAAGATGGGTGTTGTTGGCACGCATCAGAAAAAAATACCGCGCAACATCCACTGCGAATTCTTCGCCGACGGTCTCTGCTAACTCATCAATAAGCGCGTCAAGGGTAAAGAACTGACCCCGCCGTTTCGACATATCTAACCGGTTGCCTTCTGCATCCACAAGGTTCACCTGTTGAATGATGGAAATTTCGAGCCAATCGTCGGGTAAACCGAGCGCTTTGACAAAATTTTTGAGCCTACTGATATGTCCCTGATGATCCGGCCCAAACAGGTCAATGACTGTACTGAACCCGCGGTCAAACTTATCTCGGTGATAAGCTGCATCTGGCACGAAATAGGTGTACTCACCGCTCTGCCTTATAACGACGCAATCCTTGTCGTCCCCGAAATCTGACATTCGGAACCATGTCGCGCCTTCCGCTTCGTAGAGATACGATTTCTCGCGGAACGCTTGAATAATCTCTTCCGGTTTCCCGCTATCTCGGATCGCCTGCTCACTCGCCCAGACATCGAAATTGACTTTGAAACGTTCTAAGGACGCTCTCTGTTGCGACAAGATGTGTGCGATCCCTTTGTCGCGGAAGAGTGCGACCCGTTCGCGCTTCTGAAGTTGGAGATGGCTATCGCCATCCGTTTCAACGATCAGCCGTGCGAATTCGGTGAGATATTCGCCTTGGTAGCCGCCTTCTGGGATTTCCAACCCTTCTTCACCGAGCACTTGCCGGTAGCGGACATCGATGGATTCACCGAGCCGTTCCACCTGTCCACCGGCATCATTGACATAAAACTCACGGACCGCCTTGTAGCCGATAGCATTGAGCAGGTTGACGAGTGTATCTCCGACCGCTGCGGCGCGTCCGCTGACGATATTAAGGGGTCCCGTCGGATTGGCACTGACGAATTCTATCTGTATCTGCTTTCCAGCCCCTTTATCACTGGTGCCATAAGCTGCCTGCATCGCCGCGATCGTCCGGAGTGTGTCATAGAGCCAGTTATCGGAGAGATGGATATTAATAAAGCCTGCCCCAGCGATGTCAATTTGCCGAATAATCGGGTGTGCATCGGGGTCTATGTGCTTAACGATTATTTCGGCGATGTTTCGCGGTGCCATCCGCGCCTGTTTCGCGAGTCCTAATGCTATCGGTGTGGCGATATCGCCGTGTTCAGGTGTTTTCGTCGGTGAGAACGGAATCGTAGGTACTTCAGATATAGCGAGTTCTCCGACTGCAACAGCAGCACGAATCGCATCCTCTAAAATAGTATAGATTTTTGTTTTTATTGTATCCATATTAGCAAATTAAAGTGTATATCAGTCAGTTTTTCTTATAGCGTTCACGTTTTCAACAAGCAAAATTATATCACAATAGCAGATGTATGTCAAATCAGAAGTACTCAGTTGTCAGTATTTAGTGCTCAGTTAAGTGCTGCTTTGATACATCAGATTTCCCTTTCACGGAGGATTGTTAACTGACAACTGTGTTTGACTTCGACGGAAAAGGTTAAAAAGGTGATATTTCACACAGATTAACAATCTATTTTTCCACTTGTGTTTTTACTTGTCCGGCTTTATACTGAAAGAAAGCCTATAGACTCGAACAGAAAGAGGAAACGAAACAGTGCGAATACTCATCATGTCTGATATGGAAGGTGTCAGCGGTATTGTCGTGTGGGATCAGGTCAGCGGTGGTGCGGCGATGTTTGAAGAGGGACGACACCTCTATACAGAAGAGATTAATGCCGCCGTGCGCGGTGCGAAAGCCGCAGGTGCGACGGAAGTCGTTGTCGTGGATTGCCACGGCGCAGGACAAGGATGGACCTTCAACTCGCTCATCCCAGATAAGATTCATCCAGATTGCGAATGGGTCGCCCATCACGGATGGGGACGCTACGACGATATGTGGAAAGACGGTTGCGATGCCTGCCTACTGATCGGTATGCATGCCCGTAACGGCACACCTGATGGTGTCCTGTGTCACACCATTTCGAGTGTGCAGTATCGGAATCTCTGGTTCAACGACGATTTGGTCGGTGAAACTGGGGTGAACGCTGCGCTCAACGGTGCTTACGGTGTGCCGATCGCGCTTGTTACCGGCGATGCGGCAGTCTGCCGAGAAGCCAAAGAACTCCTCGGCGATGAACTACCGACAGTCGCTGTGAAAAAAGGGTTGAGTCGATTTAGTGCAAGACAACTACCACCCGTTCGCGCACGTCAATTGATTGAAGACGCAACAAAAGACGCTCTCACAGATTTAACACGCGTCAAACCCTACGTTCCAGATACACCGACGACAATCAAAATTGAACTTGCAAGCGTGGAAAAACTCGCTGAATTCAAGGGACGATCAGGGATCGAGATCACCGGTCCTGTCACCGTTGAAAGCCGTGCGGAAGATTGGCTAACGGCATGGAACCAGTTCTGGCCTCACGTCTAAGATTCGTCAAGCACGTCAAGCGGATCGCCAGCAGCGTCTTTGCGTTCTAAGATTTCGACTTCGTAACCGTCAGGATCGGTAATGAACGCCATCTTCATGCCACCAGACGTGAACTGTTTACGCCACTCATCGGGCCAAATCTCCAATCCGGCTTTCTCTAACCCGTCGCAAAATTCGACAATATCGGGGACACCGATAGCGAAGTGCATCAGATCCTCTTGGACCTGAAGATCGAAATCCGGTGAATAGGTTAATTCTAACGTGTGTGCATTGCCCGGAAGTTCGAGGTGTACAATCTGGTTGCCTGCCGGCGATTTATCGCTCCGACTCAAGACTTTAAATCCTAAATGGTCGCAATACCAGTTGATAGAACCGTCGAGATCGCTGACGCGAACCCGTGTATGTAAAAAAACTGCCATGTCAGTCTCCTTTTTCAGAATTATGGACACATCATAGCATACCTGATAGGTTTTGGCAAGAAATTTGGACGCACTTTTTAGGACACTTTTGGGTTGAAAATTGGTATACGCTGGTATATAATGATTTAGGCAGTAGAATAGAACAATCACATCGCATATCTAAGAGGTCATTAACATGACAAAACAAATTGCACTTTTTAATCACAAAGGCGGTGTCAGTAAAACAACCACAACCTTTAATCTTGGCTGGATGCTGGCACACAAGGGAAAAAGGGTTATAATTGTTGATTGCGATCCGCAGTGTAATCTGACAGGAATGGTACTGGGATCTAGGGGGACAGGGTTTAAGGATAACGAAGCATTTGACACCATTTACGATTCTGAATCAAAAGAAGTACGGAATATTCGCGATGGACTTGCCCCTGCTTTTGAATCTCGCCCAGTTCCCCTTGAACCCGTCGTTTGTGAGCCAGTCAAAGGACAACCCAACATGTATCTATTACCGGGGCACATTGGGTTCGCTGAATACGAAGTCGTTTTAGGTATGGCTCAGGAACTGTCAAGTTCGCTGGTAAGCCTTCAGAACTTGCCGGGTTCACTGCACTATCTTTTTATGAAAACTGCTGAAAAATACGAGGCTGATTTCGTCTTAGTAGACATGGGCCCCAGTTTGGGCCCAATAAACCGGAATTTACTGATGACGAGCGATTATTTCATTATTCCGATGTTCCCGGACTATTTCTCAGTTATGGCAATGGAGAGTCTCGCTTCAATTTTGGCTCAGTGGTCGGCTTGGGCGAGACAAGGTAGAGCCTTACCAATTCTAAGGGAGGCGACTTATCCTTTCCCTGATAAGATTCCTAAGTTTCTCGGGACAATCATTCAGAAATATCCGGTTAGGCAAGGAACAAAACCTCCGGCTGCCTTCAAAACGTGGATTGACGCTATAGGAATAGCAGTCCAGCAGAAACTCATCCCTATCTTAAGAAAAAACGAGATGCTACTTCCTATGGAGTTGTACCAGAAAGTCCGGAGGACTCAATCAGATCAAATTAGTTTGTTTCCAGATGATGCGTTAGGAAAACCACTCCTTCAGATGCCTGATTTCAACAGTCTTATTGCGCTTTCACAAAAGCATAAAGCACCGATTTTTGATTTGACCGACGCGCAACTTGAGCGTGTCGGAGTAGTGCTGGAGGAAACCAAGGAATCTATGCTCCGGTTCCGGAAACTGTACTCCGAGGGAACCGACCGGATAATGATGCTCGTTGAGAATGATTAGTATCCTTCAACAATTTCGTGAAAATATTGAAAGAGCTCAAGCCATCGGTGGATTATACGATGTACTTAGTCAACAGACGACCTCTGCTCTGGATTTGACAGACCTGTTACGCTCGCAAATCGTTATGGTTGTCAGTACCCTGGACCACTACGTACACGAAATCACGCGGGCTGGCATGTTGGAAGTTTACAGTGGTAAACGTCCTCAAACGCCTGCTTTTCTGCGTTTTCAGGTTACAATGGAATCAACATTGCAGGGAATTGCTGCAGGACAAGGTAATGACGGATGGCTTGATGAGGAAATCCGTAAAAAGCATGGGTATCTCGCTTTTCAACATCCAGATAGAATAGCCGATGCAATCCGTCTTTTTTCAACTTGTGAATTGTGGCCCTCTGTTGCTTCGGAACTGAACTTAGAGGTTGAGGACGTGAAAACAGAGCTTCAACTCATTGTTGACCGACGAAATCAGATTGCACATGAGGCAGATTTGGATTCGCGTAAACCTGGTGGGAACCGATTTACCATCTCTCCTTCTGACACAGAGAGAATAATTGATTTTATTCAAAACATCGGCGAAGCTATTTATATTGTAGTGAATTAATCAAAAGTGAAATGGTATGTTTTTAAAATCAGAATTGAAACTATCTTAGGTAATATGGAAAAAATGAATCGAAAAACCGATAGACCCAACGTCCTCTTTATTATGTCCGACCAGCACCGGTACGACTATCTCGAAACCGCTGAGAATGCGCCGCCCGCGCTCAATACGCCTAACCTGCGACAGTTAGCGGAAACCGGTGTGAGTTTCCCAAACTGTACAGTCAATGCACCCGTTTGTGCGCCCTCGCGGATCGCACTTGCCTCCGGTCTGCAACCGTCTCGAGTGGGCGCAGTCGATAACGGCAGTTTTCTGCCTGCCAACGTGCCGACCTACTATCAGCAACTCCGCGACCACGGCTATCGCGTCGGATGCGTCGGAAAACTCGACCTCGCCAAGCCGGACGGCTATAACGGACGCTACGGCGACCGACCGCGCACCTACAGTTGGGGTTTCACGCACCCGGAAGAGTGTGAAGGTAAGATGCACGCCGGAGGTTCACCAACACCTAAAGGTCCTTATACGCACTATCTTGAAGAAAAAGGTCTACTCAAGGCGTTCCACGAAGACTATCAGAAACGCAGTCGTGGCGGTTGGGTTAAAAACGGTTCCCACGATTCTGTACTCTCAACAGAAGATTTCGCCGATACCTACATCGGCAGACGCTCGACGGAATTTATTGAGAATATCCCTGACGACTTCCCATGGCACCTATTCGTCAGTTTCGTCGGACCTCATGACCCCTTCGATCCACCCACTGAATACGGCGATAAATATCGGAATGCAGAGATGCCATCAGCTATTGCTGACAATATGGAAGGGAAACCTGAATGGGTGAAACAACGCGTCGTCGATATCAGTCCCGAAGAGATTACCGTAACTCGACAACAATACTGTGCCGCGACGGAACTCATTGATGACCAGATCGGTGAGATGCTTCGCGCCCTCGAACAGCGAGGGATGCTTGACAACACCTACATCATCTATTCGAGCGACCACGGCGAAATGCTCGGTGATCACGGACTCTATACCAAGAGCGTCGCTTATGAAGCCTCACTACGGGTGCCACTTATCGTCGCTGGCCCCGGCATCCCAAAAAATCAGGTTTCAGACGGCTTGGTTGAACTCATTGATTTGAATCCAACAATCTGCGACTTCGCGGGTGTACCGGTATTACCTCGGATTGATGCACGCTCTATCGCACCTCTGCTTCGTGGTGAAACTGAAACGCACCGCTCCGAAACCGTCAGCGCACTCCGAAACTTCCGATGTATCCGCACAGCGACCCACAAACTCATTGAAAACTACAACGATGTGACCGAATTATACGATTTGGAAAACGATCCTGATGAGCTACACAATATTGCACAATCGGAACGCCAAATTGCCAGCACGCTCAAAGGACGTTTAGGTAGACGGTTCCGATCGGAGTTAGGCAAAGCCTAAACGAATTAGGATGGATACGCACCTCACCTACGATGCAGCACGCGCCTATAAGCACATCACACAACTCGCTATTCCGAGGTTGGTGGATAGCACGGGTGAGGCGGAAGTGCAAGACTATATCGTCACGCAATTCACAGCGTTGGGATTAGATGTTTCATGGGAACCGTTCTCATTTACGAAATTCCCCGCCGAAGTCCTGCCTCGTATCATTTCTGTGCTCTTCGTACCCGTCGTTTTGTCTGTACCGTGGATCGGGGACCGGTTCCCGATATCCGTTTGTCTCGCCTGTCTATTCAGTCTCTTCATAGCACTCTTTTTTACACAGTGGCAGAAACGATTTGAAGGTTTGTATGATGTTGGGAGAAGGCTCCGCACAGAGAACATCATCGCAACGAATGGTCAGGAAAGAGATGGCAATACGCCAACTCTGCTTTTTGTCGCACACTACGACTCCAAATCACAGACATTGCCGATCGCAGTGCGTGCAGCGTCTTACGGTATAGCAATCATCGGTCTTGTTGCTTTAACAGTCGCAGCGGCTATTAAGGTCGGCACCGGTGTCTGGTTCCCTGATTATATCGTCTGGTCTGTTGCCGGAATCACGGTTTTTTGTCTGTTGCTTTTACAAGCCAATTCGACGCAGAACCGTTCTCCTGGTGCGTTTGATAACGCGTCTGGTGTCGGTGTTATGCTTGAAGTCGCACGTGTAGTGATGGCACTCGACGCGAAAAAACCGATAACGTTCCTCGCCACTGGTGCAGAGGAGTACGGCATGTGCGGCGCCTTGCGCTATATCCAAGCGCACGCCGATGAATACGATCAAGAGAATACCTACATTATTAATTTGGACGGTCTCGGCGTTGGGAACGGCGTTAACATGGTCACACGTTACGGGATTCCACCGGTTCACACAACGCGGACGTTAGCAGACCTTTTCCGCGCATCGGGTGAATCGCTCGGTGTCCGGGTTTCGGAACGCTACCTACCGATCGGGGTCGGGTTAGACAGCATTCCGGTGGCAAGTCGTGGATTTGAAACGGTTACGTTGACGGCTGGAGATGTGGGTCGTGTCGCGTTGAAAATCCATTCAAAACGGGATCAGATTGGTCTACTCAATGCGGAAAGTCTACAACAGGTGGGTGATTTAATTGTCGATGTCATCAAACGCGCATAAAAAATCGGGGCAGGTCACTGGTGTTATCCTCGCAGGCGGGACAAGTCGCCGGATGGGCAAGAATAAGGCGTTGATACAACTCGGAGAGGATTCGCTCATCGGGCATGTTATCCGTCGTATCCGTCCTGTTACAGACGAACTCCTCCTTATCACGAACACTCCAGATGAATATGCACATCTCGGTCTACCGATGCACGACGACATTGTTTCAGACGCTGGTGCGTTGGGCGGTGTCTATACGGGGCTGGTATCCGCTTGTTATGACACAGTGCTCTGTGTCGCGTGCGACAGTCCGTTTTTAGTGCCGAAACTGCTCACCTATCTCATCTCCGTTTTGGAGGGTTACGATGCCGTGATGCCTTATACCTACCGAGAAAACCCTACCGATCACAATAGCGATCAGATGGTCCTTCAAACCTTGTGTGCTGTTTATTCTAAACGGTGTGTACCTATCATTGAATTGATGCTACAAGAATCTGAGCTGCGTGTTCACGCGCTACAGGAACGGTCATCTATAAAGCGCATCGCGCCTGAAGTCTGGCAGGTTTTTGATCCTGATGGTATCTCTTTTTTTAATATCAACACACCTGCCGATCTTGAGCAAGCAAATGCTTATATGATATCCAAAAGAGTGATAAGTCCTGGTTAATAAATATCACCACGGTTGTCGATTTGGATAATGCGAATTAGCCGATTACCTCTGTCAACTCGATAAATGAAACGAATATCTCCTATCCTATAGCGATAGCGGTCATTTTTTCGCCCATACAATGGTTTAATTGTCGTAGGATTTTCATGTCTAAATGGCGAGTAGATGATGTGCTCAAAAGCTCTACTAATTCGTTCCTGCATTGCCCGATCTCGCCGCTTGATGAAGTTTTCGACTTTCCTTGGCAGTGGTTCAAGAGTATATGGCTGAGCATTCACAGCCCAATCTCCTTCTTGATTTGTGACCACGGTTTTCCACCACCAGCGTCCAATTCCTGTTCTGCCTCAGCAATATCTGCCAAGACATCAGGCTCGGAATTAATCAAGGCGGTTTCACGCCAACTGGAGAGAAAACTTGTGAGCGCGTTAGCGTCTTTTTTACCTTCTGAAATCCGCGTTATTAATTTGAATAACTCCGCGAAGAATTCAACAAGTTCGTCGGCTTCCAACCATTTAATCCAATTCAAGTGTTTTGAGGTCGGAACAGACTTGACGAACAATTCATTGTTCATTAGGTGTCCGACGACAATTTTGGACTTTTTCATCTGAAATCTCCATGTGTAGCGGTGTAAGGCGGGGTTTGAAACCCCGCCAGTGGAAGATTGTGATTTCTGACGCTTCTATAGACCACCGATGTAGCAGGCGATGAAGAAGAGTGCGAAATAGTATATGATCGGATGGACCTCTTTTCTACGTCCTGTTACCAACTTAAGGAACGCTAACGAGACGAGCCCGAAGCCGATGCCGTCTGTGATGCTAAAAGAGAGCGGCATTATCAGCATTGTCAGGAAGGCGGGAATCGATTCGGTGATGTCTTCCCAATCGATTTGGCTGATGTTCCGGAGCATCAATCCGCCGACAACGATGAGTGCGGGTCCAATAATCGGGTTAATCGGGTAACTGCCGCCAACGAGTTGAACGAGCGGTTGAAAAAAGAGCGCGAGCAACATCAAAATCCCTGTGAAAGCAGCGGTGAGCCCCGTACGTCCACCTTCAGCGATACCGGTCGCACTTTCGATGTAGCACGTTACGGTCGATGTACCGAGACAGGCACCGCCAACGGTGCTGGCTGCGTCGGTCATAAGTGCGCGTCGCGCTTTGGCGAGTTTTCCGGCTTCCATGAGTTGGGCTCTATAACCGATTGCCGTGAGCGTGCCGATACTATCAAACATGTCAATCGCGAAGAACACAAAGAGAACCGGAACCAATTCCAGTTTGGCGAAGATGTTGGGGAACCGTAATTTAAATAAGGTCGGTTCAATAGAGGGCGGCATCTTAGCGATTCCGTCAAAATTGGTAACGCCGATGATAAGGCTCGCAGCGGCTGCTGCCAAGATACCCATCAGGATCGCGCCTTTCACTTTCCGAGCAAGGAGTGCCAGCATTACGGCGATACCGAAAATAGAGAGTAGCACGTTTTTGTCATCAAGCGCGCCGAGCGTTACAAATGTATTCGGGTCTTTAGCAATGATACCACTCATCTGCAGCCCGATGAACGCAATGAATAACCCGATACCGATCGCAATGGCGTTTTGAAGCGACGTGGGAATCGCGTTCATAATGGCTTCACGTATGCCGACAAACGAGAGTATAAGGAACAACAAACCTGCTATGAAAATGATACCTAACCCTTCTTGCCACGGTAAACCTGAACTGGGGTTGCATATCTCGAACGCAAAATAGGCGTTAAGCCCCATGCCGGGCGCTAAAACAACCGGATAGTTCGTTAGAAACGCCATGAGGAATGTTGCGAGTGCACTCGATATACAGGTCGCAACCATGACGGCACCATGATTCATACCCGCGGCGGAAAGAAAATTGGGTTGCACGAAGATTATATATGAAATTGTCATAAAATTCGTGAGACCCGCGACCAGTTCACGTCTCACAGAGGTGTCGTGGTCTTTCAACGCAAATAGTTTCTCTAACATTTTTCCTCCTTTATTGTGGATTTCGGCTGACTCCTATTAAAAGTTTGGCTGGAGTACGCCATAAGGCAGCTGCTCACCCTTCAATCCAGCGAGTAAATTCTCCATCGCCATTGTTGCCATTTTCATTCGGGTTTGGATGGTGGCACTACCGAGATGTGGCGCAATAAGGACGTTATCTAAACTGAGCAACGGATGATCGGTATTAATCGGTTCTGGTTCGGTTACGTCAACTGCGGCAGCGGCAATTTGTCCGTCTTTGAGCGCGTCATAGAGCGCGTAGTGGTCAACGACAGGACCTCTGGCGACGTTGACCAAAATAGCAGTCCTTTTCATGAGTGCAAGTTCCGCCTTGCCGATGAGATGTGTTGTCTCTTCGGTCAACGGAACATGGAGTGACACGAAATCGGAGGCGCGTAGGAGATCTTCAAGCGGTGTATATTCTACACCGAGCTCTTGCTCCCAATCGGGACGACGTTCACGTTTGTAATAGAGAACTCGCATGTCGAACCCTTTGGCACGCTTAGCAACGGCGTACCCGATTCTGCCCATGCCTACGATCCCTATCGTTGCATGATGCACATCGGTACCCCAGAGGATATTCGGGTCGTAGTAGTTCCACTGCTTCGATACTTGGACGTGGTTGTATGCGGGGACAATGTTTCGTGCAGCAGCGAGCAGGAGTGCCATCGTCATATCGGCTGTCGTATTGCTCAGGACACCGGGTGTATGCCCGACAGCGATGCCGCGCTCCCGACACGCCTCAACATGGACGTGATCATAACCGACCCCGACAACGGAGATCGCTTTCAGGTTCGGTGCAGTCGCAATCATCTCTGGAGAGACCGGTTCATGTCCGTAGGTCATTAACCCGTCAAGGGGTGGAATCTTTTCAGCGATAGGTGGCAAGATGGCACTCGTATGCCACATGTCAATGTCGCATTCTTCTGCTAATTTTTCGACAACCTCTTCGGGAATAGGACGTGTGATAAAAATTTTAAACTTTGACAATGCGCGCCTCCTTGTAGCAGTTACGATTTAAGCGAACCCCTTTGCAGGCGGGGTTTCAAACCCCATCTGTCAACCCCTTTGCAGGCGGGGTTTCAAACCCCATCTGTCAACCCCTTTGCAGGCGGGGTTTCAAACCCCGCCTGCAGTGCTTATTATGTGCGAAAAACGTAAGTCCTATAGGTTACGATCTACGATAAAAGATACGTATCGGTGTCCCGTGAAATCCGAACTCGTTCCGAATGTTGTTGACGAGGTACGCCTCATACGATTGGCTAATACGGTTTACGTTCCGTCCGAAAATTAAAAAGGTCGGCGGTTTCGTCTCGACTTGCGTGATATATTTCAGAGCGGGACGCACGCCTTTGACCCGTGGCGGCGGATGTGCGTTGCGTAGTTCAATGAGCAATTCGTTGAGTGCTGGTGTCGGAATATGCGTGCAATACTCCCGATGTACCTCTAACGCGGTTGCTAATATTTGGGTAACGCGCTGCCCTGTCGCGGCTGATGTGAAGACGCGTGGCACATAGTCGAGCTGTGGCAGTTGTATATCAAGTTTTTCCATAAACGCCGGATGTGTTGTGTTATCTTTATCATCAATGAGATCCCATTTATTCAGGACTAAAACGGAGGCTTTCCCTTGTCGTTCAATGAAGTTGGCGATCGCCTTATCCTGTTGTGCCGCCTCTTGGGTTATGTCTAACACCAAGACAGCGATATCGCTCTTGCGGATGCTATGTATAGCGAGTTGCACGGTCGCAGATTCGAGTTCGTCTTTAATCGCTGATTTGCGTCGCATTCCGGCAGTATCAACGATTTCAAATGGGATGTTGTCATAAGCCAATTGGACATTCACCGCATCGCGTGTCGTGCCGGGTCGGTCATCGACGATCATCCGTTCTTCACCTAACAGGTTATTAATAAGCGATGATTTTCCGACATTCGGTCTGCCTACGATTGCGATTTTTATCGCACTCGTTGCCCCGTCAGATATTTCCTCGACTTCCGGTAAACACACCACGATCTGGTCAAGGAGTTCCCGAATTCCATCGTTTTGCACGCACGATGTCCACATCGGTTCAGCGAATCCGAGTGCGTAGAATTCCGCGGCTTCGTTGCGGAACCGCTCGCTATCAACCTTGTTGACGACGAGGAAGATCGGTTTGTTCGTTGTTCTGAGTTTATCAGCGATGTTCATATCGTGTGGCATGATACCTGTTCGGGCATCGACGACGAATATGATAAGACTCGCTTCATCCAAAGCGGTATCCACCTGCGCTTGTACGTTATCAATGAGTCGGTCATCGGGATCGATGTCCAAGCCGCCGGTATCGACGATAGTAAAGGGGCGGTCTGCCCACTCCACATCTGCGTAATTCCTGTCTCGGGTCACACCGGGTGTATCATGGACAACAGCGCGTTTACGTGGAGAACGCTGTTTCCGGGTATTGCGCGTCTCGGTTCCGGTATCTTCGTTTATGTTAGGCAGTATAGTGGGTGCTGATGCGGCAATTCTGTTGAAGAGCGATGATTTCCCGACATTCGGCCTGCCTATGATCGCAACAATGGGACGTCCGGTTTCCATCACTTTTTCCTCCAACTTTTCTACTGTTCAAGTTTTGTTCTGCTATTGGTAACGGCAATAACCGATTTTATCACAACAATGATAGGAATTGCAAGTAAAACACCCCAAAAACCGAGAACGGCTGCACCGACCATCACAGCAAACATAATCAACAGCGGGTCTACATCAACAGCGTCGCTCATAATTTTTGGAGAAATAAGCGAATTATCAATCGTCTGAATACCGAGGATCGTCCCCAATACGAAAGCACAGCGGACAAAAAAGTCAGTCAGTCCGAAGTCGCCAGCTGCGAGTCCCATTAGCATCGCTATATAAGCGAAACCGCCGCCAATAAAGGGTCCGAAGGTCGGGATCGCATTACAGATACCTGCGAGTAAACCGATCACCAAAGCGAACGGAACACCGATGATACTGTACGCAACGGCAGAAATTATTGAGACAATCGCAATGACAGTAACGAGTCCTTTTAGAAAATCCTGTAGGTTGGTATCAATTTCACGCATGTAAGCCTTAACAGTCTCGCGATGGACCTCAGGGACAAGTGCGAGGAAACTCCTGAAATAATTGTCGAACGACTGGTTCGCGTAGACAAACACGATTAATGCGAGGGCTACCGTGGCGACAAAGCCTCCGAACCCAAAAGCGATAGAACTTGCGAACTGAAATCCTTCTTTGACACCCTCGCCAACAGTCTGTGCAATTGTTGGAATTCTTTCTGTCAGATACGATTTTGCCTGCTCGACGATGGGTTGGTCCTGGTAAGCATCGGCGATGCCTTCTTTGTAAGTAGTGAACGGTTGCCATTTGGCAGTGGGTGTGGCACGGTGCCAGATGGTAGTGTTATTACCGATGTATACCCCTGAAGGTACAGAGACTAACAGCGGAGTTGCTGGTGTCCCTGAAATTGCAGGCACCTTCTCTGTTTTCTGCCAGTCTTCATCGAAACTATTCCGTTGATAGAGTCCCTCGGGAGTGCTGGCATATAATTCGATATTGGAGGCTTGTGAACTGCCCTTTGTGTCTCCTGTCGTCTCAGGGCCACCTGCGAGTGCGTGAACGATCCGATTTATTGAAGGGAGTTCTTCCCATTCAAGAGAAGAGCCTTCCAGATGCCAATGCACGTCTGTGGTTATAGGCAAGGCGTTCATCTGTTGTGAAGCAATTTCCTCGTCAATTGGCTTTGTACTGGCGACGTAAATGACGCGATCACCGTTGGTATCTGTGGTGGAAATGATACTCACAACCGACCTATCGCTATAAAGGGTAGGGGCAACAGGTTGCCATGTGTCACCTGCATCGTTACTTGCATAGAGTCCATTTTGCGTGCCGACGTAGATCTGTGTCCCATCCCACTGAAGTATATTAATGGCTTGGATACTGCGTGTGTCGAAAGGGGTGCGTATCACTTTGTGCCATATCTGGACAGGTTGTGCGGTTAGGAAACCGCCCCTACCGGCTGTTTCGGCATCGTCAGCAGGCGATACTCTGTAGTAACGATACAATCCGCTCGGGGTGCCGGCGTAGATAAGGTTTTCGCTTGCTGCGAGTGCTTGTATCCGTTTACCGAAGATCGCACCGTTGGTGATGCCGATACGGGACGGCTCCTCCTTAGAATTTCGGCGTATTTCATAGATGCCGCTGTTCGTACTGAGATAGAACGTTTCTATCGGAGGATTTTCTTCGGCGTTCTGATTGGAAACTTCATCTTCAACAGCCGACGGATTAACGCTGATCGTGACGGCTGTGAAAGTCTCTCCGACGGCATAAGGTAGCAAAGTTTCGTAGTAAAACTTCAGCAATCCAACACCCATTTGGCTGGCTTGTTTACTGACCTGTCTACCGGTATAGAAGAGCACGCCGCCACAGACGAGGAGAATTGCGACGGTTGCGATGCCGCGTTGGTACTGCTTTTTGAACGGGAGCGCGCGCCAGGTAAACCGGAAGAAGTAAGCAAAACCGAACCCTAAAATGAAGGGCATCAGCACACCCAACAGACGCATAAAAAGCCAAGCACTTATCATCACTATTTCCAAGATAACAATGCTTCTTATGTCAATCCATCGGTAGACACGTGTGAGTAACACAATCAACAAGATCGGGACTACCGGATTGAGTAGCATTACCCGACTGCTGTCAGCACTGTTGCCCTTATAATAAGCGAAGGCAATCCATACGGCAGCAAACACGACGCTGATGATTGCGAGGATCGTTGCACCACTGAGTGCTGATTTTTGAGGGTTCGGTTGGTTTTGTGCGTCCATATAGCACTATATCCACTTTGAATTTTAGGGGTGTTAAGGGTAGGGACGAGGTAACCTCGCCCCTACGTCCAAGCAGATACCCACAATTTGAACTGAATAGAATAATAGTTTTCAGCAGCCAGCCATCACGATGTTGCTGGTGCCTCGGATGCATCTCCGTCTCTGGATTCATACGCCTCAATTACGCCTGCGCCGATGCTGTCGCCCCAGACGTTAACTGTGGTGCGGAACCGGTCGAGCAGCCAATCAATCGAGAGAATAAGCGTTATCCCTTCAACCGGAAGGTCTACGGCTCGAAGCACAATAACCATCGTGACGAGACCTGCTTCTGGGATCCCTGCTGCGCCGATAGCCGCCAAAGTCGCGGTTAACACGACGACTATTTGTTGTGCCGGATCCATGGAGATTGCATAGACCTGCGCGATAAACATGACAGCGACCGCTTCATAGAGTGCCGTGCCATCCATATTGATAGTCGCGCCTAAAGGCAAAACAAAACTGGAGGTACGCCGTGAGACACCGTTCTGATTCTCAACGCCTTCCATCGTTAGGGGCAAAGTTGCGCTTGAGCTCGCTGTCGAAAACGCGTTGAGTAACGCGGTTGCCATACCTTTGAAATAATTAAGTGGATTTCTGCGCGCAAGCAACAGAAGCAATATCGGTAAAGCAATAGCACCATGTATACCGAGTCCTAAGACGACTGTCGCACTGTACTTGCCAACAGCGACGAGTTCAGGCCAGAAGCCGGCGAACCCTTGTGCTTCGCCGATCCTACCTGCGATTAAACCGAAGATACCGAACGGCGCGACATACATGATCCAATGAACAAGTTTCATCACCGCCTCATTTAGCCCCGAAATCACAGCGATGACAGGTTTGCCAATATCACCGAGCATAGATAAGGCAGCACCGATGAGGAGTGAGAAAAAGATTAAAGGCAGAATGTCGGTATGCACCATCGCTTTGAAGACGTTTGAGGGGATCATCCCTTCTTTGCCGGTTTCTTCGTTGCCGAGGAATACTTCCTTAATGGTGTTGCCCATCGTCCGCTCCGTTTTGTCGGACATTCTCGTAGCGATTGGCAAACTGATGTCGATGCCTGTACCGGTATTGTTGGGTTGTATCCTTACGAGCCGCCCACCAGAGAACAATAGGCGTTCCCCATCGTCTGTAGTGACGTAACGGGCATCCCTGAAGGGTTCCCACGATTTTACCTTGACTGTCGTCCCCGAAATTGATTCGACTTCACCCCGTATGTCCTGGTCGGTGAGGGTAACGATATATTTATTGTTATAGGTCCGATTGAATTCACCGCTCAACTCAAGAGTGAGTAGCTCAGTGCCAGAGAGTGTGTAGCTCAGATCGGGTCGTTCTTCGCCTTGTGAGAGTCCTTTCCCCGGCGAGATGATGTTAACAAGGATTATCCCGATGATAACGGCGATAGCGGTTGTTGCCATGTAGTACAGGACGGTTCGTCCGCCGATGGAACCGATGTTGCGGATGTCGCCTAAATTCGTTATCCCGACGACCATAGACAAGATAACAAGCGGGACGACTATCATCTTAAGTAAGTTTAAAAACACCTCACCGAGTATTGTTGTGTGAACTGCAATGTCTGGTGCGTAACCGCCGATAAATGCCCCGGCGACAATGGCAATGATAATCCCGTAAAGCAATCCGAGACTAACTTTAGGTTTCTGTTCGTTTTCATTTTCGTTCATAAGTTGACTCCTGTTTTGGTTATGAGTGATCGGTTGTCAGAAGGAAAATCTTCTCTTGATTATATCGTGCTATCTCCTTTGTCGGTTATTATATAATTTAGGACTTACGCCTGATGCTCTTTTGTAGCATAGGAAACCGTTAGTCTCCTGTGCCAAGAGAACGTCCGGTTTTTTGGGAATTCCCATCTAATAGAGTATGCTACGGTCAAAACTGCGTAAGTCCTATAATTTTTAAACGAATTTCGGTCTCTCGTTTGTGGTAGGAAAACCTTGACAGCCCTACTCTTATGATACTATTTGCGGATTAGCATTTTCCGTGTGGCACTAAAATCGCCTGCGGTAACGGAGTCGCGTGTGGACTCCGTGGACAATGTATAAAAATAGACACCACTGGCAACAGGTTCACCGACCTCGTTTCTCCCATCCCAATACGCCGCACGACCCCGGGTTTGGTAGATACCAGCAGGTTGATGCCCCAATGCCAATGTTCGTACCAGCGTCCCATTCACGGAATAGATGCTCAAGGTAACATCAGCGGGTTCCGCGAGTTGATACGGTATCCACGTCTCTGGGTTGAACGGGTTTGGATAGTTGTGGAGTAAAGCGGTTTCTTCCGGGATAAATAGTGCCAAGAGTCGTTCAAGGTTAGCGATACCTTGTCGGAAGGCAATAGATCCATCATTTTCAATTTGTGCTTGTGTGATCCAGGCTTGGACCATCGCTGGATCTAATAAATCTAAGTCGTTTATAGCAATAGTAGAAGGTGCTGCAGCGTCGGTTGATTCACCGAGATGTTGCGCGACAACGATAAGGTCTTGGATATTGATAATGCCATCGCGATTAACGTCAGTTCGCAGGTTAGCGGGAGTGCCAGCCCCCAAGTCCTTAGCAACGAGAATTAGATCCAGAACACTCACGCGCCCATCCTGATTTACATCCCACGGAGGTAGATCTCCGACAGTGATGATAATTTCGGGAGGCGCAGAAGGAAGGGCATCACCGCTAATAGCACCAAACTCAAAATTTTCTAATATCACTTGGGTTTCACCACCTGCCTTTGCCATGAATGTTACAGAGAGTAACGTACCTGTTCCACTGACACCACTTTCGGAAATCCGTGCAGCACTGAGTCCGGTTATTTTACCTGTGGTGTTATCAATAGTGCCCCCTTGAAAGAAAGTCGTTCCGTCCTCCGCCTTCAGGAAATCGCCTTCGTTCACCTCAACTGCTTCAAGTGTTGTGGGGTCAAAGGCAATATCGAATTGCCACCCCGCTAAATTCGTAACCTCTTCTGCGTTGAGGTCGAGAGTAAATGTATCATCAACATGGATTGCAGACTTGGAGAGAGCGTATCCAACACGCGCTTTTGTTGATACTGTTGGTACTATATACTCTGTCCCTTCTTCAAAACCGAAAAATGCAGACCACCACCCTACTCCATCGTCAATTGCGACTAATAAAACATTTGCTCCCTGCGTCAAAGTGACAGGGAGAAAATTGAGATAATCCCAAACTTGTCCGCGACTTCGCCACACCAACGATTGATAAATCAACTCACCATTGAGCCAGATTTTTACCCGACCTCCACACCCAAAGAACAGATTTGTGTCCTGTTCATGTGGTGAATCTAAAATAACAGAGCCGTAGATAATACGGTTTGTGTTATCCGTATTTGCTTCACTACCGATCTCATCTAACATATCAGCAATGTTCTTGTCACTGCCTGATAGTGCGATTTTTCCGTGTGTCCACCGGTTATTTCCGACCGGTGTTCCTTGTATAACTCCGTTAGCTGCGATTTGCTGTTCAGTTATGGTGCCTGCACTTGCTTCTGAAAGTAAATCAGTGTTGTCATCAAGGCGTTCGCCCGGAACGGTGATCCATAACCAGGGACCCTCTATTTTCGGACCGCCTGTCGGTACCCCTGGGTTAAAAGCGCGTGAAACAGTTGTTGTTTCCCTTAACACCGCCAGAGGTGAAAAGTCGGATATTGAATTACGGTGAAGTCCTAACCATTTCAAATTAGTGAGTCCTGCCAGAGGCGATACATTCGAGATATTATTTTCCCCAAGACTCAATCGCGTTAAACTTGTTAAACCTGACAAGGGAGATATGTCAGAGATACGATTTTGGACAAGATATAATTCCTTTAGTCCTGTTAACTTGGCAAGCGGTGAAATATCAGACGTTTCGGACCCACAAATATCCAGAAATTCCAATTGTGTTAAACCAGCAAGAGGAGAAAGGTCAGCGATTGGGTTACCCCACGATAGAAAGTGTCTTAGTTTGATAAATCCAGCAAGAGGAGAGATGTCCGATATTCCATCTCCTATAAGGGTTATGTATTCTAAGTTTGATAAACCAGTGATCGGGGTTAAACTTTCTATTGGATTACTATAGACATTTAATATTTTCAAGTTGATTAATTCAGAGAGAGGCGAGAGGTCGGCTATGTAGTTGTCAGGTGCATATAAATTCTCTAAATTTATAGCAAACTCAAGTCCCGTTATATCGCGAATCTCCATGTCTTGCGCACGGAGTTCTGTCAACGTTGCCATCTCCTTTAGAGTAATCGAGACAAACGCAGCATTCTCTTTACCAAGTGCCTCGGCAATAGCGGCTCGGAGATTCCGGTCAGGGATAGCCACTTCACCCGTCAGTATATTTGTATTTTGGGAGAGAACCGCTAAAGGAGAAAAATCTGTTATTGGATTGTCAGTGAGTTTTAACCATTTCAAGTTGGTTAAGCCTGCTAAGGGAGATACATCTGATATGTTGTTACGCTCAAGGTTTAATCGTTCCAAACTGGTGAAGTTCTCTAAAAAAGTTAAATCTGTGATTCCACAATTGATAACCCATAGTTCTTTCAAATTTATTGATTCTGCTAAAGGAGACAGATTAGGTATCGTTTCACCTGATCCCCAAAATTCAAATCTTTCCAAGGTGGCCACTCGGGCAAAAGGTGATAGATCCGGTTTGCCACTACCCCGGAGGTCTATAAATCGTAATTTTGGGAGGTTTATTAGCGGAGACAAGTCTGGAATAGGATTACCAGAACCCCAATAAAAAAGATTTTCCAAGTTGGTTAACTCTGCGATGGGTGATAGATCCCCAGGCTCTTTAACGCTTACCCTCATCCCCCTGAGATGTTTCAAATTGGCGAGTGGCGAAAGGTCCGAAACCGGATTATTATACATAGATAACCAACCTAAGTTTGTTAATCCAGCGAGTGGTGAAATGTCAGATATCTCATTATCGTATATTTCGAGTGCTCCTAAATTCTTTAGTTCTGTAAGTGGTGAAATATCCGAAATCTTACTCCCTGGTATCCGTAAATGACTCAGTTGAGTTAACCCCGCAATCGGAGATAGGTCGGACATCAAATTATCACCAATTAGTAAAGTGTCCAGATTTATTGCAAACTCAAGTCCTGTCAAATCACTAATACCCATCCCCCATGCGCGAAGACGTTCCAATGTTGCCATATTCCCCATCGTGATCACGGCACCGGGTGCTTTGCCGAGTGCTTCAGCAATTGCCGCGCGGAGGTTCGGGTCCGGAATGTATACACCAGCACCCGGAATACGCTCTGGACGCTCGACGACTGGCGGAAGGACGCTATCAGGGGTATTCAGCGCAGAAATCATTTGTTCAAAGTTAGATGTCCACGCATCCCGTTTTACCGTACCGTTCACGTCTATTAGCGTTTGTAATCCCAAGTTTTTTAAGCTCTGTTTCTCACGGATCTGTGTCAGGAAGACATCCGTTTCCAAGCCAACGGAAGCTGCAGCATGTGCGGCATTTAGCGGTGCTTGAAACAGCTCATGAAACCGTTGGATCGGTTCGTTTTCATGTTGCTTGAAGAAGCGCTCTCTGGATGCCTCGTCCGCAAACGGACTCCCAATCTTTTCTAATGCCTGCTGGAATCTAACGGTATCTTTCTCCAGCAGATCATCAAGTACCGACTGCTCAGGATAGAGGCGTAGTGCCTGTTCTTTGTTATACGGTGGGTTGTCATCCTGTTCAATTGCTGCTCGCACGCTATCTGTAAACGTTTTCATACCTTGCGTATGACACCCAATGCATGAGAGACCGTTCCGGACTGTAGGATCGCTGGCTGCGGGGTTAGAAACGATGTCAATTGGCGCGTCGCTCAGCCGGTTCCCGTCGGCATCAACCAGCAAATACGCCTGCAACCCGTTGGGGAGATTAAAGATAATTTCGCCACCATCGTGTGTGAAACCAAGCGGATAGGTAAAGATGTTCTGAAACTCCGCACTCCCCGCGAAGTCATAACTTTTCCAATACGCACCATATCGGGACGTGTGACGCTCAACGACACGATTGTGCCGTGAGACACCTGAATCGTTGAAACCCGCACGCCAGACATCTATCCCCGGGGCGTTCCTGATATTACTCGCGACATTCACCCCCAGTTGTGCCTCTAAGATACGGTCTGTTTGTGGTAGCCCCAGAATGTCGTGATAGAGTGGTGGCAGCGAGGCGGTCGCAAGAAACCAATCCAGATGGACAAACGGCACTATGCTGCCCGTTTCAGTCTGCAGGTGTGTCAGTTTTTCAAGGAGACCGGCTTGTGTTTCTGGATCAAACGCAATGTTGTACGGATATGCTTGCTCAATTTGTGGCCAGACCTCAGTTGTGGTATTCCATTCATAACGCCGCAAGTCTATATGGAAGATTGTTTGCGCTTCATCAATAGGCGTCGGATTCGTAATCTCAAACTTCCACGAGAGACTATTTATGAGTTTAGAGAGCGCGATCCGATAGTCGCTGAGGGTTTCAGGCGTTTCGCCGGCATTATAGAGATGCGTCATTGTAAAATACCGTGCGGAGGGGCGGTCAAAGGTATCAAGTGATTCCAAATGTGTTTGGATGGTATCAAGTATTACATCTGTGGTGATGAAATTGATGTCCCGCTGCACATTCCAATCTGGTGCGCCTGCGGTAATCCAACGGGCAATCGTTTCAACGGCTTCTGGTGAAAGCGGTGGCAGATTAAGTGGCATTTGTGGACCGTTTTCAGTCGGTCCCAGGAGTCGTTTATAGAACTCCGAGTTTTCAGGGTCCCCTGGAATGACGACCTGAGTATCAACAAGTGCTGTGCGGTCAATCAAAAGAGCTTCCTTAAAGGAGCCAGATGGTCCATGACAATTCAAACAGTTTTGTTGAAAAATAGCGGACACCTCCTGCGCGAGGTTTTCTTGTGCGTCTGCTGCTCCAAATCCTAATCCGACACACACTAAGAGGGCTATAGGGAGGTATCTGCTGATTTTCACGAATCAATCTCCTATTTTTTATTTATCCGTTGTGTCTATTGTGTGTAAGAACGCCTTGACACTGGAGATATGGAGGGCTATCCGGAACAACTCGTTTAGGGTTGTGAGGTCTGAAACCGTTTCAAGGGAAGCACGAACCGGTTCCACCTCCGCTTGTGAAAAACGTTCACTCAGCACTGTAAAGATATTATGAATCAACATCTCACGTGAACCTTGTTCAATAAGAGCTTCTGCACCTGTCATGATGATGTTTCTAACCTCCGCGAAATGCCCGACCTTCGTATCAAAGAGTCCGCGTATCTCTTCAGTTATATCTTGTGTTGTTGTGTCTGTCGGCATGCGCCCTCCATATCTACGACTGTTAATTTATAGCATAACATATCCGACTGGTATTATCAACCGTTTAAATGCATTTAGGGGTTGACGTGCTTTTTGAGCGTGTTAACCCCTAATACATATTGATGTAAAACGGATAATTACTTCCTTATCAGCATTTTTCGGGTGGCACTAAAATCGCCTGCGGTAACGGAGTCGCGTGTGGACACCGTGGACAATGTATAAAAATAGACACCGCTGGCAACAGGTTCACCGACCCCGTTTCTCCCATCCCAATATGCCGAACGACTGCGAGTTTGGTAGATACCAGCAGGTTGATGCCCCAATGCCAATGTTCGTACCAGCGTCCCATTCACGGAATAGATGCTCAAGGTAACATCAGCGGGTTCCGCGAGTTGATACGGTATCCACGTCTCTGGGTTGAACGGGTTTGGATAGTTGTGGAGTAAAGCGGTTTCTTCCGGGATAAATAGTGCCAAGAGTCGTTCAAGATTAGCGATACCTTCTCGGAAGGCAAGCGACCCGTCGTTTTCAAGATGCGCTTTTTCTATCCATGCTTGGACCATCTCAGGTGTGAGTTCTCCGTTGTTTATTGCTGCGATAACGGAAGGTGCTGCAGCGTCGGTTGATTCACCGAGATGTTGCGCGACAACGATAAGGTCTTGGATGTTAATGGTTCCATCCTGATTTACGTCTGCCTGCGGGTTGGCGGATACATCCTTTCCAAGATGTTGGGCAACGAGGATCAGATCCAGGACGCTCACCTGTCCATCTCGGTTTACGTCTCCGGTCGCGAGTTGTCCTTCTATAGTGAAGGCAAACTCGTGGGGACCCGCGTTGATAATCTCACCGGTGATAGACCCCAATTGGAAGTTGCTCAGTGATAATCGGGTTTCACCGCCTGCCTTCGCTGCGAAAGTCACTGACAGCAGTGTGCCTGTGCCAGTAACACCCTCTTCGTTGAGCCTCGCTGAACTGATCTTGGTAATCTTACCTGTCGCGTTATCAATTGTTCCTTTTTGGAAGAAGGTCGTTCCACCGCCTTCCTTGAGAAAATCGCCTTCCTTGACCTCAATGGCTTCAAGCACTGTTGGATCAAACGCAATATCAAATTGCCATCCTGCTAAATCAAATACATCTGCTGCGCGGATGTCAAGCGTGAAGGTATCCCCAACGTGGATTGTAGGTTCGGAGAAGGTGTATTCAACACGAGGGTGTAATATCGTATATTCGGTGTCAGGTTCAAATCCGAAAAACAGAGACAGTAGATCAATCCTCCACGGCTTAACAAGTTTCACCAACAACACATTTTTCCCTTGTTGCAGTGTAACCGGAAAAAATGTTTGGTAATCATAAGCCCAAGCACCAGCAGCATAGTCCGCATAGTCTTCGTGCACTAACTCGCTATTAAGATAGACTTTCCAGGGATGACTTGAACCTATAAATATTTTCGTTTGCTGTGTTCTCGGCGAATACAGAGTTATAGAACCATAGACAACAAAATTCTCATTGTTAGGAAATTCAATAGACTCTTGAGAGTTTAGCAATCTTTCAAGGTTATCTGTATTGCTCCACCTGCCATTAGTTTTATACGGTTCAAGTACTCCGGTCGACCACACACTTTCTCCTATAACAGTTCCCTCCGAGGCCCCGGCGGTAGCGATCTGTTCTTCTGTAACCTTACTGTTGGATGCTATTGCTAAGTAATCCTTAAGAAGGACATCCTCGTCCACCTCTGCTGGCAAGGTTAGCCATAGCCAAGGGCCCGTAATTTTTGGACCACCTTGTGGAAAGCCCGGGTTGCTGTACCAATTGAATACCTCTATAGTCCCACGTATCGGATCCAAGGGTGAGAAGTCCGAGATGTTATTCACCTGAAGTTCTAACCTTTTCAAGTTACGCAACGATGCAAGCGGCGAGACATCTACGATTCGGTTTTCATTAAGTATCAGCGTTTCCAAATTGACCAATCCTGCTAACGGGGAAAGATCCGAAATCTCAGTATGGAATAGATCGAGATGCCTCAACTCTGTTAATCCCGATAAGGGGGAGAAGTCAGTGATATTATTGGTATGCGGGAAACCGAGCCATCTCAGTTTTGTTAAGCCTTTTAAGGGAGAGAGGTCGGTTGCTTTGCAGTCATATAAGCGTAATCTTGTTAGATTTGTCAATCCTGCCAAAGGTGACAGGTCCGTAATATCAGAATGTACGGTGTCTAACTTTTTCAGATTTTTGAGCCCTGCCAAGGGAGCGAGACTTGATATACGAGTTGCTGAAGCATCTATCACTTCAAGTTCATGCAATCCCGATAGAGGCGAAAGGTCGGCGATTTCAGTATCTCGAAAACTTACCTCACGCAATTTCGTCAACGATGCGAGAGGCAAGAGGTTTGATAACGGATTGTCATGAATATCTAATACTATCAAATTCTTTGCGAATTCAAGTCCTGTTAAATCGCTAATGTTCTTATACACAGCGTGCAGCTCGTCCAAAGTAGCCATTTCTTCTGCGGTAATTGGGTCCCCCGGTGCTTTGCCAAGTGCTTCAGCAATTGCCGCGCGGAGGTTCGGGTCGGGAATGTAAACAGCAGCACCCGGAATACGTTCTGGACGCTGGACGACCGGAGGCAGAACACTATCAGGTGTATTCAGCGTAAAAATCACTTGCTCAAAATTAGTCGTCCACGTATCACGTTTTATAGTGCCGTTCTCTAATACCAATAGACCCAAATTTTGTAGACTTGTGCTTCCACGAATCTTTCCAAGAAATACCTCGGTCTCTAATCCGACAGCCGCCGCAGCGTGCGACGCATTAAGCGGTGCTTGGAACGCTTCATGAAATCGCTGAACCGGTTCAATACCGCCAAAGACATCGCCTGTGGCTTCAAGTGCCTGTCGGTAACGGTCCGTATCCTCTTCAATGAGCGCATCCATCTCTGACTTTTCAACATAAAGTCGCAATGCTCGGTCTTTGTCAAAGGGCGGGTCCTCGTTCTGTTCAACAACACCACGCACCTGATCTTCAAACGTTTTCATGCCCTCCGTATGGCACCCGATGCACGAGAGTCCGTTTCGGACAGTCGGGTCGCTCGCAGCGGGATTGGAGACGATGGCTATCGGTGCTTCGTCAAGCCGATTGCCACCCGCATCTGCGAGGTAGTACGCTTGTAATCCATTTGGCAGGTTGAAGATAATCTCGCCACCATCGTGTGTGAAATTGAGTGGATGTGTGAAGATGTTCTGTGTGCCGACGCTGCCAGCAAAGTCGTAACTTTTCCAATACGCACCGTATCGAGAGAGATGCCGTTCCACAACGCGGTTGTGATTCGAGACACCGGAATTGTTAAAACCTGCACGCCAGACGCGTCGACCTGGTGCGTTTCGGATATTTTCAACGACATTCACCTCAAGACGTGCCTCCAACTCACTATCGGTTAGCGGAAGATCAAGGATATCGTGGTAGAGCGGTGGCAATGAGGCAGTCGCAAGAAACCAATCCACATGAACGAATGGCACTTCGCAACTCATCTCGTCACGCAAATTCGTTATTTTTTCTTGTAGATGTGTCTGTGTCGGCGCGTCAAAATCAATACTATACGGATATTCCGTCTCAATCAGCGTCCATCGGTTGGTACCGATCTCCCACTCATAGTCTCGGAGATCAATATAGAAGATCGTTTCTTCCGTATCAATGGGCTGCGGTTTGGTAACCTCGCGTCCCCAAGAGAGACTGTTCACGAGTTTCGAGAGTGCGCGTTGATACGCGCGGAGCGTCTCCGTCGTTTCGCCTGCGTTATAGAGATGTGTTGATGTAAAGTAGCGTGCGAAGGTGCGGTCAAACGGTGCAAGAGTGTTAATATGGTCTTCAATCGTCTGCAGCATTTCTTCGGTTGTGATGAAGTCGATGTCAGTTCTGGCAAAAGCGTTCCAATCCGGCGCGCCTGCTTGGATCCACTGTCGGATCGTCTCAATTGCTGCGGGTGCCAGAGGGGGCTGTCCGAGTGGCATCCGTTTTTCTACGGCGGTCTCAACTAACCGTTGGTAGAACACGGAGCCGTCAGGGTTTCCCGGAACAATTTTCCCCGTCCCAATCAATTCTTGACTGCTTTGAATGACGAGTTGCTCGGTAAAGGAGCCGTGTGGTCCGTGGCAGTTAAGGCAGTTCTGCTGAAAAATAGCGGACACCTCCTGCGCGAGGTTTTCTTGTGCGTCTACTGTTCCAAATCCTAATCCGACACACATTAGGAGGACTATAGGGAGGTATCTGCTGATTTTCACAATTAATCTCCTATCGGTTCTCCATCTGATTCGGGATAGACGAGTGTCGGGACAGCGCGTATTTTCTCTTGCATCGTGCTATTTCCTGAATGGGTTGTTTCTGCGTCAGGCGGGGTTACATGAAGATTAATTATTAATTCGGTAATTTCTTGGGCAGTCCGGTTCGGTTGCAAACCGAACCTACCGGCCCTGGAGAAAATATAGAATTACGGAAATATTTTCTTAAACTTCAGCAACCCTACCTGCAAGCGAAGGCGCGTATTTTAACCATCTACATCAACGCGGATGGAGAGTTCTTCTAACTGATCCTCCGTTACAACGGAGGGTGCGTGCGTTAGGGGGCAGAGTCCCTGTTGCGATTTCGGGAACGGGATGACCTCACGGATGTTTTCCTCGTTTCGCATCAACATCACGATCCTGTCGAGTCCGGGTGCGATGCCGGCATGCGGTGGCGTGCCGTAGGCTAAAGCATCTATGAAATAACCGAACCGGTCTTTGACATCTTCCGGTGTGATGTTCAGGATGTCGAAAATCTTCTGTTGGATATCCGATCTGTGGATCCTGACGCTTCCGCTACAGATCTCATAACCGTTGCAGACGAGATCATAGTGCTGGCCCCGGACTTCCCCAGGATCCGTATCCAACAAGGGGAGCGTCTCTTCTGTAGCGCTCGTGAACAGGTGATGGAGCGGTTCATACCGATTCTCCTCCTCGTTCCACTCAAACAATGGATAGTCAACAATCCAAAGGAAGTTGTATCGACTCTGATCAATAAGGTTGAGTCTCTTTCCGAGATGGAGGCGGAGGTTGCCGAGCGCATCGGCGACGACCTTCGGTCTATCTGCGACGAAGAACATGATGTCTCCCGGTTTCGCGCCTGTCCGCTCCTGTGCCGTTTCGAGTTGCTCCGTGGTGAAGAATTTAACGATACCGGACGACCATCTAGATTTTTCTTGGCCATCCGCCGTGACTTTAACCCATGCGAGTCCTTTCGCGCGGTAAGTGGCGACGAAGCTGGTCAGGTCATCAATATCTTTTCGTGAAAACGCCTCGCCTCCGGGTGCCGCGATCGCCTTGACCTGTCCACCCGATGCTAAAGTCCGCGTGAAGACTTGGAATTCACAATCTGCCATAACATCCGAGAGATCGGTAAGTTCCATGCCGAAACGCGTATCGGGTTTATCGTTCCCGAACCGTGCTATCGATTCGTGATACGGGAGCCGCTGGAACGGGGGTTCGAGAGGGATACTGCCTGCCTCCTCAAATATCCGTTTCATCAAGCCTTCGGTCACCTCAAGCACATCATCCACACCTGCGAACGACATCTCAATGTCGAGCTGCGTGAATTCCAGCTGCCTATCGGCACGGGTATCCTCATCACGGAAGCATCGCGCAATCTGAAAATACCGGTCCACGCCGCTCATCATAAGGATCTGTTTGAATTGCTGCGGTGATTGCGGGAGCGCGTAGAACCTACCCGGATAGTGGCGACTCGGGACCAGCACATCGCGTGCGCCTTCAGGTGTGCTATTCATCAAGATCGGGGTCTCAATTTCGAGGAACCCGTTCTCGTTCATGTAGTTGCGTGCTGCGAGTGCAGCTTTGTGCCGCATCGCCAATGTTTTCTGCATCTCCGGTCTGCGGAGATCGACGAACCGATAGCGCATTCGGATGTCCTCAGCGACCTCGATATCGTCTTCAACAGGAAACGGCGGTGTCTGCGCCGTATTCAAGATGTGCAGCGTATCCACAGCGAGTTCAATCTCGCCTGTATCGAGTTCTGGATTGACGGTGCCTTGATAAACGCTAAGACCGTTTTCTGTATTTTCGATGTGGTACGTCCGATTGTTTTCGACATCGGTGACGAGCCACCGTTCATCTGCGACTCGGGTCGCCACCTCAACTTCTTCGGAGAGCGTGTATCTGGTATCCGCCTCCGAAAATAGGGACCGGAACGCCGCGGACAAGGTGCCCTTAGCGAGGTCTGTCTGATACGTCGCGTCTGCTTGGAAGAGCAATTCACCCGGTTCACGTTCGCGGACGGTGCCTTTGACGTTCAGCACGTATTCACTTCTGATGGCATCAGCAAGCGCGTGCGCCTTTTCGTCGATCTGCGGATCAAATACGACCTGTGTAATACCGGTTCTGTCGCGTAAATCGGCGAAGATGACACCACCGTGATCACGACGGCGTTTGACCCAACCGTTGAGTTGTGCAGCACTTCCGGCATCGGCTAAACGCAGGTCGCCACAATAGTGTGTCCGTTTTATAGAAGATTCTTGAGACATGATGTATGCTGTGTTCTCCTCTTATTTTTTTAATTGTTCGAGTTCATTTTGAATCTGTTCTCTGGCACTCTGTAGGGGCGAGGTCACCTCGCCCCTACGATCCGAAGCGGTTCGGATGGTGGCATCGAGTGCTTTCAAAGCGTTTTCATAGTGTTCTATCTGTTTTTCGGGTTGCTCCATTTCGGCGGAGACATTTGCGAGGATGTAGTAGGCGCGCCACGAATTAGGGTCTATAGCGACGGCTTTCTGTCCATATTTTTCGGCTTCTTTTAGATCCTCCAATTGGAAATGAAGTTGTGCCATTGCCGCAAAAAGAGGCGCGGGTAACTGCGCAGTCGCTTCTTGTTGTTCAAGCCGTTGATATGTACGGAGCGCGTCTTTGTAGTTTCCTTGGCGTTCATAAAGCGGTCCTAAGATGAAGTAGACATCGGATCGGCTCGGATCACGTCTTAGAAATTCCTCAAGCTCCTTCGTCGCCTTTCCGAGTTCCGTCATCGCTTTTTCAAACTCACCTTTTCTCTCATATTCCGATGCCGAATGCTCATATACCGTCGCTAAATAGAGGTGTCCCTGAATGTCTTCAGGGTTCTGTGCCATCGTCTGCTGTACCTGTTGTTCGATTTGCCGGAGTTCTTCCTGCGCGCCTTCCCGAATGAGACCCGCAACGACACCGAAGTTATAGCGAATGGTTTCGTCTGCCGAATTACGCCGCACGGCTTCGTTCATGATATTTGCAGCGTTCTGATACTGACCCTGCGCGTAGGCGATCTGTCCACGAATTAATTCTTGCGTGGCTCTGAAGTAGGTATCGAGTTCTTCTCGGACGGCTCTCGTTTCTGCAAGCGTTGTGCCGTAGTTCGTAAGATACGGGAGTACGCGTTCTCGGTGTTCCGCCATGCCGCTGACGTTTTGTGTCGTTGTCCCAACAAGGTCTGCACCCCGGAAGAATTCCAATCGCGGACGGTTGTCGGTGTGGATGGCTCCAATGCCGACATATTTGCGTACTGTCTCCGGTCCCATCATAAAGGAATCGAGCAGCGACATGCCGTCGAGGTCATCGGCGGCGAGACCTTCGCGGATACTCGCAATCTTGGAACGAGCGATGAAGTTTTTGTAATCAATTGTAAGCGGTTCAAGCGTGCCGAGCAGAATCACAAAGTCCGGTGTGTATTTATACCAAAGCGTCGTCTCAGGAAACACGTCAATGAAGGTGCGCACAATCATTTTATAGTGTTCCTCTGGTAACCGGTGTAGCGGCACCCATTGGCACATAATACCGCCTTCTGCGAGGATCCGACGGCATAAGCGATAGAAGTCTGCCGTATAGATGTTAGAACTCCCTGCACTGACAAGCGGATGGATAATACCGGTTGAGATCATATCATATTTCGTCTTCGTCATCAGGATGTGGTTGCGCCCGTCGTTGAGTTTATAGTTGAACAACGGACTTTCAAACACGTTTCCGTTGATATGCGTAAAATGCTTCTGTGCTGCGGCGATCACACCCCCCGACAACTCTATTGCGTCAACCGCCACGCCGTGTTGTGTGATTGAATACGATGTGAGTCCCATCCCGAAACCGACGACGAGGGCGCGCTTCGGACGCGGATGCAGTAACAGCGGTAGATGTGCGATAACGCGATGCGACGGTGAATCCCAACGTGAAGCGTCCGCTGCTTGGTTCGTATCCACATAGAGCCGATAGACCCCTTCATCGTCTTTCAGTGTTGTTACCGTTGCATCTACCTCCTCGTTATAGTCAACGAGTGTATCGCCGGGACGTTGGGTTTTAAAAATTGCGCTCTTCAAGAAAAGCGGTTGGTTCACCGTTAGCAGTAGGATGATTGCCAATCCGGCGTTAAGGACCGGCATCGCGATGCTCAACCCTTGCAGCAGCTGCCTACCGGTATCGGTTTGTCCGCTACCTCTCCAAATAAGCAGACATCCGATGACTGAGTTCAAAGCGACCGTTAGCACGATACTCGGTCGGATACCGAGCAGCGGGATCAGAATAAATCCGGCACAAAACGCTCCGAAGATGCTTCCAACGGTATTAATAGCATAAACGTTTCCGATACTTTTACCGAGTTGGCGTGTGCTACCGGTGTAGATTTTCGTCACGATAGGGAAACTTGCACCCATCAGGAAAGTCGGTAGACACATCACAAGGAAACAGGAGAAGAACGTCCAGAATCTGCTACTGCCGAAAGTAGACTGCAATGCCCGACTCATGCCGTACAACTCCTCAAACGCCGGCATCAAGATCAGCGCGAACAGCCCGATACCGAGTTGGACGATACCGAAAACCGCAACGGGTTGTTTCATCCGGTCCACCCAACGTGCAAATACCATGCTCCCGAGTGCGATGCCGAACAGGAACGCTGCGAGCATCGTCGCGAATGCGTAGGTCGTGCTGCCAAGGAAAAAGACCATGATACGGGTCCATAACACCTCATACGCCAGGGCGCAGAAGCCTGAGACACCTATTCCCCACAGAACCAAACGTCTGTCAGGTTGGTCGGGAACATCTTCGGACTCCGGTTGCTGTTCTGTCTCTTCGGTTTCTATGGCTGACGCTTTTCGTACCAACACCAACGCAATCGCGGCGACAGCGAAATTAATTGCAATACCGATACCGAGTGTCCAACGGATCCCCAACGCCTCAATCAGGAAAAAGCCTGCTGCGACAGTACCTATGACCGCACCGAATGTGTTTAACGCATACAGAATCCCGATGTTTGTACCGAGTTGCTCCAGTCTTTTCACAAAGAAGCGGGTCAGTACGGGTAGCGTGCCGCCCATCAACGTAGCCGGAATGAGCAAGACCCCAAAAGTTAGCACGAATCGGATGAGCGAAAGTGTGTAGAACTCCGATGTGACATTACGATGGATCAGCACATAGAGCGCACTCAGGACGGTTAAGATGAGTGGCCAGACAAGGCAGAACGCACCGATACCGGCTTCGAGCAGTGCGTAAATGCGTAATGGCGATTCTCTGCTTTCGTCAATCTTCTTGCCGAAGTAGTAGCTGCCGAGCGCGAGTCCGCCCATGAACGCTGTCAAGACAGTGCTCGTTGCAAAGACGGTGCTACCGAAGACGAGCGTCAGCTGCCGCATCCAGATGACTTGATAGATGAGACCGCTTGCACCGGAAAAGATAAAGATGAGCCAAACAATGGGTTTAATGTATCGCATTTTTCTTGAAAAATAAATAGAATAGTTGATGAACTTGCTTTCGACTAAAGCGCGTCGATTTCTTTTGGTGTCATGCCTTCATCAAGCAACGCTCGCCGTAAGCTCAAATTTATCCTTTCGGCCTTGCCTTTAGTGGTCATCGAGTACTCTCGGGCACGTTTATCCCATTGACCATAAACACACTCAAATATAGGTAGAAGTTCATCTACTGATGTAGACGTAGGATAATCGGCACGGCAATGTCGATCAGAATAACGCTCAAATTCACAATAGTTGCTTAAACCTTCCGCCTCTTTCTTTTTTATCCAAACGGCGAATCGGGATGGTCCCTCAAAGTTAACACCAAATATAGTTTTTCTGTCTACGTAAAGAGCACAGTAAGATTTCTGGAATTTGGGAATTAACTTCCACTCTTTTTCTTCAACCAAATTCAGAAGAGCAGCAACTTGAGTGTAAATATCCCTCACTTTATTCTTATGCCGGGTTTCGTAGTGTTCTCTACGTTCTGGGGGGACGCACGCTCTAACCTTATTGATCGTCCACACCTTCTCTTTGACTTCTTCTCGCTGGAGATCGCTATCAAAATCAGCCGTTATTTCCGGTTCCTCGCCATGAGGTATTCTTAACCTCTCCAGGTTCCATATTCGCTTGGCGAGCTGCTGATAGAGTTTTTGCCGGTCATTAAGATCTTCCTTCTTGAAGTTGGGACATGGACGGAACTCCAATCTACTTCTTTGAATGAAATTTTGAAAATCAGTGTTCCGCTCATAGGTTCGCTCATGAAGGCTTTGCGCAAGTAGGTTCTCCTTAATATAGTGCTCTAATTTTTCCTCATAAGACAGATCGCTAAGAGCCTTATTGCGTTTTGGGGGCAGCAGCAATAATCCACCAATGCGGTCGCGATATTCCTGAAAATCATATTCATGTTCGAATTCTTCATCGTAGAGCTCTGGGTGATTTGCCCAAATATGTTCAATATCGTATTTTATGTAATCCTGATAACGCGAGTCTTGTCCCGATTGAGTTTCCACGTAGTCTGTCATCCGCGCAAGTATAAGACGAATCCTCTTTTTATCTCTGTTTTGTAACCTATACTGGTTATTATGCGCGAAGGTGACATTATTTTCCGCAAGTTTTGCATACAATAATTCAGCCAATTCGTCGGTGTTTTTGCCTCGAATATCACGTATGAGTGAAAACATGGGTTTAACCATGCTTCTCTGCTTTATAGACCGGAAATTCCAGATATATCGATGAATCAGGATGTCAAGGTATCTGGCAACGATCTGTATCTTCCGAATACTTTCTCCTTCCGGTTCTCCTATCCGCAATGGAGCTAATAGGACAGGATATTGAAGTGTGAAATTGTGTTGTTCGTTGTAATAAACACATTCAAGACCGGATGTAAGCGATTGCGCAGCTTCTTGCAAGCGGCAATACCAGTCGCTATAAAATTCAAAGTCTCTTTCGATAAAGTCTGCAAAATTGTTACTTGATATAAGGCCCAATTCACTTGCGTGGTTACGAACCCAACGGTGAAATTTATTACCAATTAAGTCAAAATCGATCTGTCTCTTGGCATGCTGACTGCGCAGCCATGCTTTGATCGCGTTCTCAGCCTCGTCCTTACCAAGATTGTGCAGATCTTGGATTCGGTTACGCCAAGCCTCATTTGCGCTGTCTCTGTAGACATCGGTTATTTTCGTTAGCAAGTATCCTTTGAGCATATCAATAGGACTCAGCGGTAAACCTCTGTCATTCATTGTCTCAAATATAGTGTAGGCATCGTCGTCGGCAGAGGCCATGATTTCTACCAAATAAACCTTATCAAGTAACCAATCGACGAAATATGGAAGGACCTGTCCTCGTAATTCCTCAGGAAAATTGGCTTTAATATAGTCAGAGCATGCGACGATGTTGCGAATAGATTGCGTCCCTTTACTATCGTCAAAACCCTTACCTTCATAAAGAGCCTTCATGCACTGGGCCCGTTCTGGAACATCGAGATTGAAGGAAACCTTCCCAGATTCTTCCGAGAGGATAAGATTAGTTATATCAAGTTTATCCTCGGCATTATCAAACATTCGGCATAGGTTAATGAGAAGTAGCGTCAACGTCGTGAGTCTCTGTTGTCCATCAACAATGTACCCCTTGTTAGCCTCCTCCTTTTTGCTGATGACAATCGACCCGAGAAAATAATGGCTGTAGTTGTCTACCGCTTCATAGTCGTGATGCTCCTTGTAGTTCTCCAAAAATTTGCTGGTCAGGTCCTCAAGGAGTTCTTCTACTTGCCCTTTTTGCCAGTTGTACTCGCGCTGGTAATAATCAAGAGTGTATCTATTGGTAAGCAGTTCCCTGACTGTTTTGGTTTCACTGTTAATAATTTTTTCTGAGGTTTCAAGTACACCTGATTTCATCCGTCGTAATTCGGCAATAAATCGACTGAGTTCAATTGGATTAAGTTCTTTTTCAAGGGTATCTATACCCCGATGCATCACATCTTCAATAGGGCATTCACCCATGGTTTTTGCGATTGCCTCAATTTCCTCAAGTATTTTATCTTTCATGATTTTTTTCCTTTTCAATCTGATCCGTTAAAAAATCAACAGGATTTTGGAGAGTCACCTGCAAGGGCAAAACTCTTTGCACCTTTAACCGATTGAACTGCCTCAAGAGGCGATCATCGCCTGTCAGCAAGTAATCACATCCGGCGAGTTCTGCACATGCGATATGTTCTGCATCATATCCCTTAATTGATGAAAGTGTCTGAATCTGACTCGCTAAAAGTCGAATATCATCCCTTGGAATAATTGAACAGAGACAAGAGGAGGACTGTCCGATTACAATTTGACGCTCAATCAGATTTTGGTTAAGACTGTTTTCCGCGTGAAGGACGTAAGACCAATAGATTTTATATTTCTGTCTCCTAGCCTCGTTCAAGATAAGGTCTACTGCTCTCGTTTCACGAGACATCCGAAGTTGTGTTTGATCGTTGAAAGGACGACAATAAAGGTTAAGATCAAGATACAGCGTAAGTTGTGCCATCACATCCTTCTAATTTTCCAAGAATAGCACGAAAAATCTCAGCGGGTTAAATCGTTTTTTCTGTGGTATTTGTTGACATGCTTAATAGGGTATCTCAAATTTCTCAGATTGTCAAGTGGAATTGCGCGGATATTCAGTTCTTAAAGCATGCTAAATTGCGCAAGTCCTATATCTGTTGTGAAGGGATTTCCTGCACGACAGGGATGACGTAACTTCGTATTGTCAAACCCTCTATTGTCTCTGTTTCCAAGCGGGGTTCTGGTGCTGCGCGATGATCGAAGACGACGTAGTATCCTGCATTTAAACCCTCCAGTCTGAGATATGCTGCGAGTTGGGCTTTGCCAGCCCGATAGGACCGGGGTCCCTCCCATATTTTCGTCTCAACGATATATTTTTTCGCGTTATGGAAAATCGCGAGGTCCATTTTGCCGCGCCCCGTTTGCCCTTCTAAAAGTTAGCAGTCCTCGTCCAATTTCTTTTCAAGACGCTCAATGTATCGAAACGTTGTAGAGAAAATCATATCAAGTGTGGCGATGTCCCGTGGTTCTAACGGTGCACGGGAGAAGACGCGCCGCAACGATTTCAGATACGTCTCCCACTCCCGATTGTAGGGCGACATGCCGACCTTATCTAACAGACGCGTCACGCGACCGTAGAACTCTTCCAAGGCGTTCACTTCGGCGTAATCAAGTTCGGATAGCGGATACTCGTCAAGGCTCGCGACGAATACCTCATACGCAAAGATTTGGACGGCTTGTGCAAGATTCAAAGACGGATTTTTGGTCGCCATCGGGACACTCGCTGCCAACTGACACAGGCTGAGTTGATCGGTAGACAGACCGAAATCTTCACGTCCGAAGAGCAGTGCGACCTGTTTGTCTTGTGAAATTGTGGCGATGGTTTGCGCCGCTTCTCTCGCAGGCACAGGCTGCGGCAGCCGGATATCACGGCGGCGATGCGTCGTGCCTACCAAGTATTGGATACCGTCGAGTGCGTCTTTGAGTTCGGGTACAACGTGGCAGTTTTCGAGGATGTCTTTCGCACCGTGCGCCATATACCACGCCGCATCGACATCTCGGAACGGAACGGGGTTCACCAGATAGAGTTCCGAGAGCCCCATCCCCTTCACAACTCTGGCGACAGAACCGATATTTCCCGGCTCACGCGGTTCAAAGAGGATAATACGGATGTTAACAAGATTCTCCGGCACTTCAACAGGGATCGCACGGAAACTTTCGGTCGGTTGAATCGGTTTTTTCGGGGTGTTTGTTGACATACCAATAGCGTACCTGAAATATTTCAAATTGTCAACCGAAATGTGGTAGGGGAAACAAGGTGACCCAGTTTCCGCTACGGATAACTCGGTTTCCTCTACGGAGCCACTGTGCCATGTTCATCTTCAAGGGCGTGTATTGTGCCGTGCAGATAGCAATCCAGAGGGATACCGTCTGCGAAGCTGCCCGTGATGTTAACGTGAAACTGCATCGTGGGTGTCAAGGTTGGGATTTTGAGGAAAACGGTTTTGCCATCCGCAGAGAGCGTAACAGATTGGACAAGATGGCTGTCCCTACCCTCTTCGCCGGAACGCTTAAGCTGTGGCGAACCGTAGTATTCAGTCCAGCGGTACTCCCAGCTTTGCACTCGCCAGTTCTCTAAATCTTGGGCGGACTCTGGCGCAAGCGGTACGTGGAAGTTGACAATTAAACCGCCATTGACAGCACGGAACGACTTCGGGGTTCGGAGAGGGGCACCGGTCATGCGGACCCGGTAGAAACCGGTATCTTCTCGTTTGTCAGACGACCAGCCGAATAGACCTACGAGATAGAGGTCTCCACTGGTCTGATGGAATCGTCCGCGCATCAGTCCGGTAGGCAGCTCTACGCCGAGCTCGGTAAGCGCACCTTGCACAGCTTTCTCTGTTTCGTGCTGAAGGACAGCGTATACTTTTCCAGTACCGTAACTCACCGAGAGTAGAGAATCACTCATTTTCCCCCATGTATTAGTGGGAATCCAAATGGGTGCCGCCGGGGAACGGTCAACGAATGGAGCGATCCAGCAGAGGGGTGGCTCATAACTGTCTGGCGGTTCGTCGGGTGGGTACCAGCCCCAGCGGTTACCGTAGAATTTACCCGGAACAGTGATGCGATTCAACCTGTTGGCAGGCATCCAGTAGCCTTCCTGATCTGTACCGTAGAATGTAGGCCCCGGGCCAATCCCCAGTCCATTTGAGGCACGAAATCCGTAAGCAATCACAGTAGACTGTTCCCCATCCGGCGACACTCGGATAAGTGTACCGTGGTGCGGGTGTTGCGCAGGCAATGCATGCCGCGCGGCTTTCATATAGTAGAAGTTACCCGACGCATCGGTTTGCAGATCCATGCTCTGCTCGTGGAAGTGTTCACTGTTGTAGGTGTCATTGTTAAAATTCTCGTAGAAGTCGGTTTCGCCGTCTGCGTTGAGATCAACGAGTCGGGTAATCTGGTCGCGTCCGAGAACGTAAATCTGCTCCCCGACAATTTTGAGTCCCAGCGGTTGGTTCAGCCCGGTAGCAATACGTTGCCAAACGAGCATATCCAAAGTATCATTGAGTCCAGTGACTGTCCAGACATCGCCGTTCCATGTGGAAAGCGCGGCACGATTGCCGTCTGGAAAGAAGTCTAATCCGCCGAAGCGTAGCCATGAAGCCCACGGATTTTGCGCGGGCCAATTTATCCTGTCAATTGCGAAGGGTTGACTGGGGTCAAGTCCACCGTTTGCTGCTAACCGAGCGAAAGTTGGGAGTTTCGATTCGCTGCCTTCCCATACCAGCACCGACGCAGCTGTATCTTCAAGGGGATGCAGGGAAACACGCTCGGAGTCAACGCTCCATTTCGCACCGGCAATCGGTTCGACCAGAGCAGCGGCAATCAGAGGCGGCTCTTGGAGTTGTTCGTAAAGCGTGTACATCTCGTCGGGTGAAAGGGCGCGGTTGTATAGATGCAGGTCATCAAGCTGTCCTTCAAACCAAGGCGACTCTTCTGGAAAATCCGCTGCGGTGAACCCGATACGCCAAACGTCATCTTCCAATGCTGCTCTTGGCTTAAGCACACCTTCGGCAGCGATCTCACCATCCAAAAACAGCGTCACTGCACCCGTTTGATGCTGCCACGTCAATCCGACATGATGCCAAACGCCATCAGTGACAGACTCCGTACCTCCTGCAGTAATAACACCGATCCAACCCACATCAAACGTCAAATGCCCATCCCGAATAAAAAAGGTTTTGCCGTTGGGCACCCATTCTGGCTCCTCAAGTGCTTCAGAGAAGATTGAACCGTCGGTCTCGGTGGAAATCCACGCAGCGAAAGTTAGGTCGGTGGTATCAAAATCAAGGGCGATATTTTCGTCAAAACGGGCTTCCGCTTCGCCATCAAACGCAAGGCTATCGCCGCGCCGTCCCTCTTCCCAGCGAACCCCGTCAAGCCTAATTGCTGCCGTCCCGGGTGGCGCACTTACGGTCTGCGAACCCTTACCCTCATCGAAACGCCAATGTCCGACCAAAGCAGAATCGCCCTTCTGTTCATACTGCGTGGTTTTAGTGATCGGACGCAGGACAGCTATAGATTGATCTGCACTGCCGATACCGCCAAGGACGGGTGACAGGTTATCTATCGAAAGCACAGTCGGCAGGTAGCCATCTCTTTCCAAGTGCCAAGTCGCTGTTTCAGCGTTGATTTTCAACGTTTCCACCTTGAGCTGCCGCTGTATATCAATATCTCCTGCCATGACGAGTTTTTCCGACCAACGCTGCGGCCCGCCTTTAATCAGTGTTGTTAGATCCGTTACAGGAGGTGAGGTTTTAACAAATTCTTTCCATGTACCTAAGTCGAGTGTATCGTGGATCGTTGGGGTGATCAGAACTTTCGCGGAGATTGCTTGTTCAGATGCAGGAAATCGGACGCGAAGCTCGCCCTTCACTATCTCCCACTGTGTGCCTTCCTGCGCGTCAACCAAAGCAGCGAGCAGGCTGCCTGGTGCCGCAGGGCCTGTTCCCAGCGGATATAGGGCAACCTTGGTACTATCTGGAAACACGTGTAAAGAGACTGTCTCCGCGGCAGGGATTGTTGCAATACGGACAAGCGCACTCGATGCAGATGGACCGAGATGGAAACTGCGAGCAAAAGCGAACCCTTTTTCCGTGCTTTCAAGCGACGGAGTTTCCAACACCTTGCGAGTGCCGACTGTATACGACAAAACAACTTGGTTACCGTGAAGATATAAGCCTTCCCAACGCGCCCACTCCTTGGGTAAGGGACCAAAAGGAACAGTGCGTGTATCCTCAAAGCTGCCATCCTTCGCCCAACCGGGCTCCACCCGGTTTTCCCACAGGAGTTTGCCCTCAATTGATGGAAAACGCTGATGCCAACCGTTATAGGCAACATCAACGAAGTCAATCAACCCATCTGTCCAACCCGCGGCGTAGCGCAACAGGTCTGTGTCGAACACCACCGCACCCCCCGCGAGATCCGGGGTCAGCGGGATAACAACGCCTTTGTAAGTCAGGTTATTCGCATTCGCAGCGACAGCGGTAGAAAGATAGGGACCATAATCCATATCCCGCCACGGCTGTCCGGTTTTAACACGCCAACCGGGCGGATAACGGCGCGGGGCTTCGCGGTCGAGGCACCAATAGACACCGTTAACGACGAGACGACGAAAGTCGCTCACGCTGAAGTCCTCTGGGTGTCCCATTGTCGTTGTAAACACACGTCCACCACCGGAGTGCGTGTGCGTCCATGCAATTGGATTGACTGTCTCTGCACCGCCACGCTCCCCTTCCGGAGATACCGGGCGACCTTGCACTAAGACCTGCGCATCTTTCGGCGGATAGTCGGGACGCACATGGTAAGTCCAAGAACGGACGTGAAACGCTGGGCTCACACCTGTAAGGATGGGATGATTGCCAACGATTGTAGCATCGGTGCTTGCCTCGTGTCCGTAGTGGTAAATCCACGGTGCACCGAGTTCGCGAGCACCGAAATCATTCCACCACACCGCACGTGGATCTTCATCTTCGTAGGCAAAGGCGTGCGTCGTTGTACGGAAAGCAACGATGGGACCACCCCTGTCAATGTACTTTTGTAACAACGCAAGTTGGTCATCCGGTAGTTGACGAAATCGCAGATACAAAACGAGGAGGTCTGCGGTCTCCAACGCTTCAAGCCCGTTGATGCTGTTCGCCTCACCGCCCTGAAGTACGTCGTCTATGAGGAGTGTAGTTCGGAACCCGTAGTGCTCTGCTAACACCTCAGCCAACGCTGGCATTGATACCTCAGAACGGTACTCATTTTCGCCTACAACGAAGACGAGGTGTGGTTGTGCATGACCGATGGATATGAATACACAAGGCGTGAGCAGGACGCACAGTAGATAAATTGAAATCCGCATCACCCACGGGACCGAGACGTTGAGCGGGACACTTGAACTTGACATATTTCGCCTTTCACAGATGGATTATAGCTGCTATGAAGTATACTAAAGTTGCGGTTCTTTTATGAATTCCGTGACATATCGCATTTGATCGTTTCTACAGAGAGTATAACAGAGACCCTTAAAAATATCAACAAAAATCAGATGGATTCAGAGCTTTTCAATGCCCTGGAAAATGCTCTAAATTTCAAATCGGTTTCGGATAATTGAATACCGATACGTTTAAAATGGCACTTGCAATTTACTGCATTTTAGGGTATAATTTAAAGAGATTTTAAATCGTGAAACTTGGATCATAGCATATCAAGGAGTATCGCTTGCAAGCCGATATTTCTGAAAAGCCCGTATGTTTGTTTCTCTGAGTTCTGAGTGTTTTAGGCTTGCAGGTTTATAGAACTTGTTGTTAAAAGCACACCTTGTAGCGGCAAAATATTTATAATAATAGAGGGATCTATCTATCTTATGTCAACTAAAGTAGGTATAAACGGTTTTGGTCGGATTGGTCGGAACGCCTTTCGTGCGGCGTTGCAGAATCCTGCGTTAGATATAGAATTCGTGGCTATTAACGATTTGACGAACCCTGAGACACTGGCGCATCTTTTACAGTACGACTCTGTCCACGGTATCTTGTCCGATGACATCGCTGCGACAGACAACGGCTTGATCGTCAACGGAAAAGAGATAAAAGTTCTCGCCGAACGCGATCCGGGTAACCTACCGTGGAGCGAATTTGGTGCGGATGTCGTTATTGAATCTACCGGTTTCTTTACGGCGCGCGAAGATGCTGAGAAGCATCTCACATCTGGCGGTGCGAAAAAAGTCGTCATCTCTGCCCCTGGGAAAGGTGAGGACATCACGATTGTGATCGGCGTGAACGACGATCAATACGATAAGTCGCAACACCACGTCATCTCTAACGCCTCCTGTACGACGAACTGTCTTGCGCCGGTCGCGAAGGTCTTAAACGATACATTCGGAATTGAGAGCGGATTAATGACCACCATTCATGCCTATACCGGCGACCAAAGGGTTCATGACTTCCCGCATTCTGATATGCGTCGTGCTCGTGCAGCAACACTCTCCATGATTCCGACGACAACCGGTGCCGCTGTCGCTGTTGGGAAAGTGCTACCAGAACTGAACGGTAAACTTGATGGGTTCGCAATCCGTGTGCCGACACCGAACGTCTCCGTTGTTGACCTTACCGTTGACCTTAAGGAGAGACCGGATGCTGAAGCGGTTAACGCTGCACTGAAAACGGCAGCAGAGGGTAGCCTGAACGGGATTCTCGGTTATTCGGAACTCGATCTCGTTTCAGCGGATTTCAACGGTAACAAACTCTCCTCCGTTCTTGACGCGCCTTTTACGAAGGTCATCGACGGTGGCTTGATTAAAGTCCTCTCATGGTATGACAACGAATGGGGTTACTCGAACCGTCTCGTTGAACTCACCGCCCAGGTTCTATAATTATCGGAGGAGATACTTCATCAAGAAAAAAATGCGAACACCAATCATTGCAGGCAATTGGAAACTGAACAAAACGATTTCGGAATCGGTGGCACTCACAACAGCACTAAAAGCGTCGGTTGCCGATGTTAACGACGTTGAGATTATCGTCGCGCCCCCGTTCACTGCACTCGCTGCAGTAAACGAGGTCATCGCAGGTAGCAATATCCGACTCTCCGCACAGGATGTCTATTCAGAGGACAGCGGTGCGTTTACTGGTGAAGTCTCAGCACCGATGCTCAAAGATGTCGGATGCGAATATGTTATCATCGGGCATTCGGAACGGCGACAATACTTCGGCGAGACGAATGAGAGTGTCAACCAGAAGGTAAAGGCGGCGTTAGTGCACGACTTAAAACCGATCTTATGTGTCGGTGAGCAGCTTGAAGAACGAGAAACCGGACAGACGGAAACTATTATTGAAGATCATGTTACCGGTGGTATTGCTGGTTTATCCGCTACCGAACTGTTGTCTTGTGTCATTGCTTACGAACCGGTATGGGCAATCGGGACAGGGGAAACGGCTACACCCGCACAAGCGCAAGAGGTTCACAGTTTCATTCGTGGGTTGCTCAGAAAAACATACTCGGCGGAAGTCGCTGTGCAGTTGCGCATTCAATACGGCGGGAGTGTTAAACCGGAGAACGCTACCGAACTGATGGCGCAGCCGGATGTAGACGGCGCACTCGTTGGGGGTGCAAGCCTTGAGGCGGAATCGTTCGCACAAATCGTGAAATTTGTATAGCATGCGGCTTGCAAACGGGACCGAAATCTGACTAATAGGAGGAACTATTAAATGGAAATTATCATGGGATTCGTATTATTTCTCTTCGTACCTGTCTGCGTCGTCCTGACGCTGATTATTCTGTTACAGGACAGCAAAGGGGAAGGGCTTTCATCAAGCGCATTTGGGGGTGCGGAGATGCAGTCTGTTCTCGGAGGGCGCGGTGCCGCGACCTTCCTGAGTAAACTGACAACGTGGCTTGCCATCGGTTTCATGGTCATCTCGCTTTTCCTGATGCGTTTCTACGGTGAAGGCGACGGGGGCGGTGCACTCACGCCGATTGAACAAGAGACGACACAAGAGAGCACACAAGAACCGACCGACACGACAGACGAATCGACTGTTGAGCCATCAACAGATACAGGCAGCGAGAGTGATTCGCAAGACGCGTCAAAGACAGAAATTGATGGCGGTACCACGGATAGCACCGAATAACCACAATCACGTCTATAAGCACGCAGGAATGGCTTTGGGAAACCATCCGCAAAGAGGTTCCTGATGAAGTTCTGTCTTCTTGCTGATAGCTGAAAGGTTTTTCGCAGAAAAACCGTGCCGACGACTGATAGCCAATTCAGAGAAAAGAGTTCTAATATGTCAGACGCGCCTACACCGCTTTCATGGAGCGTACACCCACTCGTTGAAAATTGGCGCAAATCTGTGCTGTTAGGACTTTTTCTTGTACTCCTTTTATTCGGGATCTATGTGGGATTTCAGTCGATTTATGTTGCCGTGCTGTCCGCTATCTTTCTGATCGGATCGCTCTATAAATATTTTCTGCCGTTTCACCACCAATTTGAAGTGGATAGACTCGTTATCACGAGTTGTTGCTACAAAATGGAGCGTCCTTGGGAAACGTTTCGCAGTTTTTACGTTGACGCGAACGGCGTCCTTCTCAGTCCGTTCGCCCATCCGACACGCCTCGAAAACTTCCGCGGTGTTTACGTCCGATTCGGCAAACACCCCTCCGAAGAAATTGTTAACTTTGTTACTAGTAAAATCAACTAAAGTTTGAACAATCTCTATAATATTCCGGCAGACTTTTGAGGTGTAGGTTTCGTTCATTGTTGAGATTTTTACCCTTGTGATTCTGTAATTATTCCCCGTGGAGGTATCAATTGCCGACCCTCTATTTAACAGGCTTCATAAGAGATGCAACATATACACCGCATCTGAATCCAAATCAATTTTCAGAATACAATATATCGCAATTTGACGTGAACCAAGCACAAGCGTATGGTCTGATTAATTAGGGAATTTTTCGTATTTCAAATTATCTTGGTGGGCAGTACTATTTAACCGCTGATCAGGTCGTCATGGCTAAATTACCGAAAAGCCCGTTGCGATACCCAGGGGGTAAATCAAGGGCACTGAAACAAATTCTGCCGCATGTTCCGCTCAATATATCGGAATTTCGTGAGCCTTTCGTTGGGGGCGGTTCTGTCTTTTTTGCGGTCCGAAGCCTCTTTCGAGATCGTATCAACACCTATTGGATTAACGATCTCAACTATGATCTGTACTGTTTCTGGAAAGAGGTAAGAGACAACGCATCAGACTTGGTTGCGACACTAAGAGAGACACACGCAACTACCACAGAGGGACGCGCACTGTTTGAAAAATTGACACACGCGAAAGATTACCTGAACCAGAACCGAAATGCACTTTCTGAATTTCAGCGTGCAGTGCGATTCTTTGTCCTCAATCGAATTACTTTTTCTGGCACCGTGGATTCCGGCGGATATTCTCAATCCGCTTACGAGAAACGTTTCACAGATTCCTCTATCGAACGCGTTAAAAATATATCGCCTTATCTTTCTGGCACCAAAATCACAAACGAGGATTATACTGAAGCACTTTTTCAAGAAGGAGACAATGTGTTCATCTTTCTTGATCCACCCTACTGGAAAGCGACGGAATCTAAGTTATACGGTGTAAGAGGTACGCTCCACACCGCATTTGATCACATGCAATTCGCCGAAAATATGCGGAAGTGCCAACACAAATGGTTGATTACCTACGACGACTCACCGATTATCCGAGAACTTTTCGCATTCGCTGAAATTCAGGAATGGACGTTGCAATACGGGATGAACAATTATCGGAAAACAAGTGCTGCAAAAGGGAACGAATTATTTATCAAAAATTACTGATGTCTGTCAACGTCCGTTTTTTTAAATTAATTTTTCTGAATCTGGAGGATTAAATGAACACGAACCACACACAACCAATTGCAACCACAGAACAGTTGAAAGCTACCGTTTTGGATGCGGTAGAGAACCAAATCATCACAGATATTCACACGCATCTCTTCAGTCCACCCTTCGGCGACTTGCTGCTATGGGGTATCGACGAGTTGCTAACGTATCACTATCTCATCGCTGAAGTCTTCCGTAAATCGGACGTTTCGTACGGTCAATTTTGGGCGATGACGAAGACGGAACAAGCAGACCTTATCTGGCAGACACTTTTCATTGAGAACTCACCAGTGAGTGAAGCGTGCCGCGGGGTTGTGACAACGTTAGACGCATTAGGTTTGGATGTCAGGTCACGCAACCTACAAGACTATCGGCAATACTTTGCGGATACAACTGTTGAAGCCTTTATTGATACAGTATTTGAAGAAGCGAAGGTCTCTAAAGTGGTGATGACGAATGACCCGTTTGATGCAGCAGAGTCACCGGTGTGGGAATCTGGAGATACTGGAGATGCTCGCTTTGAAGCAGCATTGCGGATGGATGTCCTCATCAACACATACCGAGAGACCGGGTACGAACACCTCCGCGGTCTCGGATACGATGTTGATCCGAACCTATCGACAGAAAAAAGTTACAAAGAGGTCCGCCGGTTTTTAGAAACGTGGATTCAGCGGATGAACCCAAAATACATGGCGGTCTCACTCCCACCGGACTTCCAATATCCAGATGATGGTGTTTTGGGGAGACTGTTCGACAACTGTATACTACCCATCTCACGCGAATTCAACGTTCCGTTCGCGCTGATGATCGGTGTGAAACGTGCGGTTAACCCACAACTTCAGATGGCAGGTGACGGCAGCGGAAAAGCGGATCTGACGAGTTTAGAAACACTGCTCCGTGAAAATCCTGACAACAAGTTTCTCGTTACCCTATTGTCCCGTGAAAACCAGCACGAGTTGTGTGTGATCGGACGTAAATTCAAGAACCTGATGATCTTCGGATGTTGGTGGTTTATGAACAATCCGAGCATCACTGAGGAAATCACACGCGAACGGATTGAGTTGCTCGGTCTGAGCGTCATTCCTCAGCATTCCGACGCCCGTATTCTGGATCAACTCCTCTATAAGTGGAAACACTCACGTCGGATCATCGCCGATGTTCTGGTAGAAAAATACCAGACCTTGCTCGATGTCGGGTGGACAATTACCGCGTCAGAAATTGAGCGGGATGTCAACAATTTATTTGACGGTAACTTCAATCGGTTCTTGAATGGAAGCTAAGTCTGCTGTGTGAATTAACAGACGCAAGGAGTTGCTTCACACTTAGGACACCCTTGTGCATAGATTTGTGCGGCATCCTCTAAGGAAATATTGAGTAGGCTCGCTAACGTGGCGAGCCACGCAAAGACATCGGCGAATTCTTCACGCAGCCGCTCCATGTCTTGCGGCTGTTTACGGATCTCTTTTGCTAATTCGCCAACCTCTTCAACAAACCATGTGAAAGTAAGCGGTACGCCTCGTTCTGCATCACGCTCATAATAAATCGCTTCGATCTGCTTCTGAAACACCTCAATCGTCATTTTTTAATTTTCCTTGCGAGTCGTTAAAGATTTTCCCGTTGGCAGTCCACCGAGACAGATAATTCATGGGGGTTTCCGCTCCCGAAGACGACACCTTTTAACGGCGTTACATCGGCGTAGTCTCTACCCCACGCGATGGTGATGTGCCGATCGGTCAGCATCTGGTTATTCGTCGGGTCGAAATCCACCCATCCGAGTTGCGGGAGGTAGACAGAGAACCACGCATGCGACGCGTCGGCACCGGTTAACGCTTCTTGATCCGGTGGCGGGTCTGTCTCAATATAACCGCTGACGTAGCGGGCGGGGATCCCTAACGCGCGTAGGCACCCGATACCGAGATGCGCAAAATCTTGGCAGACCCCGCGGCGATGTTTTAGGACATCGACAAGCGGTGTCGCTATCGTCGTGAAACCCGGATCGTAGATAAAATCGTTGTAAAGACGCGCACTTAAATCCGCAACAGCATCCAGTAAAGGTCGTCCAGCGGTAAAGGATTCCTGTGCATAAGCGTGGAGTTCAGGAATCGTCGGAATCATGGGTGAATTGAGAACGTACTGCCGTATCTCCAAGGTTTCTGCGTCTGAATCTGCGTGCAGTTGCTGACGCACAGTTTCCCAAGCCAAGGATTCGCTGAAACCCAATTCCTGTCGTCTACCTTCAACCGCCACCCGACTCGTGACCGTAACGGTGAGTTGATTGTGGGGTTGTTGGATTGTAAAATAGCAGACGGTGTTTCCGAAAAAGTCCTCGCGTTCCCGACATTCCCACGGTTCAGGCTCAATAACGAATTCGCTATCGTTGCAACGTTGGTACGCAAAAGTGCGAGGGGTCAAGCGTGCTTCGTTATAGCAGAGGTTCACCGGATTCATGTAACTATATTCGGTCTTATGAATAATTTTATAATAGCGCATTATGTTAGCAGAGCTGTCAGTTGTCAGATGTACTGGTTGTCAGTTATCGGTTATCAGTTTGCCTCACAGTGAGAGTTAAAGAGGGTATGATTTGATCACAAAGTCTCTTTCTGAAAACTGAAAGGTTTTTCATCCTGTCCAACTTGCTTTGGGCATTCTTTAAAATCGTCCTGAAAACTGATAACTACTAAAACTGAAACCTATAACTGTTGCGGTCTCTGGACATGACTGAAATATGTCTGTGTTAGGACATCAGAAATATCAATCAATATTTGCGCCAATCGGACCAGGAGTTTTTCTAATCCTGTCCGTTGTGTTGTTCGGTCCGAATGCGCTGCCAGTTCAATCGTATTAGAAAGTTGGAGCTGCGTTAGTGCCTCTAAGATCAGTTGTTCTTCCTCGCTCAGCCGATAGCGGCGTTTTTCTCTCGGTAGTACACGGATATGCGCCTCAAGTCGTTTTAACTGATAGAGGAGCGAGCGCGGGTTATCTTCATCAAGAAGCAGTAACTCCAAGGCTGTCGGAAAGTGGAGTTCCGAACGATAACGTCGCCGATAGGTAATCAGGCTTTCAGCGGTAGCGAGGACAGATTCAAGCAGGAGGTCTTCGATCCATTCGTCTTGAACAGCGACAAGGCTTGAACGGCACAGGACAATAAGAAGGAGCGAACGTTCGATACGCCGTCCCATATCCAAACTAATCCAACCGACCGTCTGTGTCATGTTTTCTGCATTAAGCCCATTCAAGGCAGAAAGAAAAATCACCAGTTGATCCAGTGATGCCAATTCCGCCTCTTGTAGCACAAGGTCTGTGTAGGGGTGTTTTTGATCGGGCGTTTCCGCTACCACATCTCTATCTTCAGGGACGCTTTTTTCCAGGGCCGCGCAGAGGTCCTCAATACGATTCATCACACGCCATGTGTCGGTAGACCAACGATCGCGGACTGCATAAGCGGCACTGACGAGTGCTTGGAGCGTTGACACTAAACTTCCACTATTCGCTGTGTCGAGCATGATTGAAAGGAGTTCGCTTTCAAGAGATTGTTCGCCTTTGTCCGCGAAACCGGGGTGCGAAGACGTTAAACCGGTCAGCGAACGGAGCATACTGCGGAGATAGATGAGTTCGGAAACTTCTCTGGTGTCTTCACCGAGCATCTCTGTGGTCGCTGTGGAGGGTGCTATCTGTCCTAAATGCGATGTCTCTAAACCCATCTTGTCCATCTTGACTTTATCGAGTATAATCCGGAGCAGGCGTGCGTGTCCTTCGGCGCGTTCCGCATAACGCCCCACCCAAAACAGATTTTCGGCTGCCCGGCTTGATAGTACACCAGACGCCTCTGCAGCTTGGGTCCATCGTGTCCGTTGTTGCCATAAACTGATATGCGGTTCAGGTTTAGGTTCGAGAATCCACGTATCTTTACTGACACCCCCATTTTGGATTGAGACTGTCAAGGCTTCTGTCTCGCTTTCACAACGCGTAAGTCCACCCGGCATGACAGCATATCCGTCTTTTTCCGCGAACAGAAAAGCACGGAGAATCGCACGGCGGGGTTCAAGCCTACCTTCAATCAACGAAGGGGTCGTGGAGGCGTGAATATATTCCTGCCCGACATAGAGGTGTGGCTCTGCAATAATCTGTGTGCGGAGCGTTTCGAGTTCGGCACCGCTGAGTTCAGGCCCAAACAGTGGACGGCTACCGGGTTGACGATAAATCGGCTTGATGACCAATGTCTTCAGGTTTGCCAGTACATGGTCTCGCTGCTTCGGTTTTCCGCACCACCAAGTGGCAACAGACGGGAGGCGTAAGTCTTCACCGAGCAGATGCTTCGCGATCTTCGGTAGGAACGGCATCAAACTTGGGTTTTCCAAAGCACCACTGCCAGGCGGGTTGACCACAATCACATTTCCGTGTCGAATCGCTTCCAGCAACCCAGCAACACCGAGCCGAGAGTCTTGTCGGAGTTCCAAAGGATCACAAAAAATGTCGTCCACCCGTCGGAGAATAACATCAACTGGACGTAAGCCATCAATAGATTTCAACCAGACCCTTCCATCCCATACCGTCAAGTCATCGCCTTGTACGAGTGTATAACCGAGATAATTTGCGATATAGGCGTGCTCGAAGTAAGTCTCGTTCAATGGTCCAGGGGTTAGCACAACGATATGTGGGTTATGCGTTTGGCGTTGCGCGATTCTGGTGGCATTTTCGGATTGCTCGAATTGATACTGTAAGGGTAACTCGAACAGGCTGTTCTGCAATGAACGAAAAAAGGAGGAGAGTCTATGAACACCGACCTCACCAAAAAAGTTGGGCAGTGCGCGCGCAAGTGCCGTCCGATTCTCAAGCGCATAACTGGCACCCGCGGGCGCTTGTGTCCGGTCACTGAGCACCCACATCCTACCGTCCGGTCCGCGTGCCAAATCGGCGGCGTAACTCAAAAGAAGCGGAAATCCAGACCGGGTAAGTCCGACACATGCGCGTAAAAATCCTGCATGGGCATAAACCACCTCTGGTGGTATCAATCCGTCTTTGATTAAACGCCGATCGCTATAGAAATCCATCAGAATCAGATTGAGCAGCTCGGCACGCTGCCTCAGACCGGCAGAGATAGTATCCCAATCTGTATTTGAAATAATCAGAGGGATAGGGTCCAATTCCCAAGGACGATGATCGCGTTGTTCGCCGTGTACGACATAGGTGACACCGTTCTCACGGAGCAGGCGCTGTACCTCCTGATGACGCGACACCATCTCTGTCAATCCGATGGTACTGAGTGCCTGCATGAAACTCGACCAGTGCGGATGGATATGCTGATCCGGACGCAGCATTTCATCAATCTGTTCACCGTGAGGCGAATTTGCGGAGATGGCGGCGTAATAACTGTCGCCTATCACCTTCCAATCTGTTGTATCTGATTGTTGCATCTTTTAATAGTTATAGGTTATAAGTGGTAAGTTATAAGTTAAGAGGTTTTAGGAACCCCAACTGCTTTTTCTTTTAACTTATAACCCTCCTAAAAAGTTCGTCGGAGGTCCAATGTGTAAGGATACTCGGCATTCGTCTCTTCCGGCGGAATATTTATTCGACCCGGAGATGTCCCGCCAGCGACAAAGCGTCCAGCTGCCGGTCCTGTCGGTTGTGGTTGGATTGTGCTCGGCGTATGTCCATCTGCCCCGAACCGACTTGTGCGGCGCGCCTCGGCTTCGTAAGCGTTGACAGGGAAGATATCGTAATGTCTCCCACCCGGATGCGAAACATGATAGGTACAACCACCAACAGAGCGTCCGTTCCACGTATCAATAATATCAAACACAAGCGGAGAGTGCACACCGATCGTTGGATGTAAGGCTGATGGTGGTTGCCAGGCGCGGTAACGTACCCCACCGACATATTCTCCGCTCGTGCCTGTATTGTGCAAAATTAATTGTCGTCCGTTGCAGGTAACAATGTATCGGGAACCCGTCAACCCGTTCACTCGGACCTGCATCCGTTCGACGGAGGAATCGACGAAACGGGAGGTACCCGCCCGCGTTACCTCTTCGCCTAACACGTGCCACGGTTCGATCGCCATCCGCAGTTCGAGTTCAATATCTCTGATGTTGACGGTTCCCAATTTCGGGAACCGGAATTCAAAGAACGGGTCCAACCACGCCATCTCAAACGGATAGCCTGCTTCTTGAAGTTCTGTAACGACCTCTTGTATATCTGTCCGGACGTAGTGGTGGAGCATAAATCTGTCGTGTAGTTCCGTCCCCCAACGTACCAACTTACCTTTGTAAGGTGTCTCCCAGAATTTAGCCACCAAGGCACGGATGAGTAGCATCTGTACAATGCTCATCTGTGGATGTGGTGGCATCTCAAAAGCGCGCATCTCTAAGAGTCCGAGCCTTCCACTCGCTGAATCTGGAGAATAGAGTTTATCAATACAGAACTCCGCACGATGCGTGTTACCCGTGAGATCTACCAACAGGTGCCGTAAGAGTCGATCAATCAGCCAAGGCGGTACCTCCTCTTGTGCCGCCCGTTCAGGAATTTGCGCGAAAGCGACCTCAAGTTCATAGAGTTGTTCGCCGCGCCCTTCATCTACACGCGGTGCTTGGCTCGTCGGACCGATGAAGGTCCCTGAAAAAAGGTACGACAAGCCGGGGTGGTGTTGCCAGTATGTGATAAAGCTGCGCAATAGGTCGGGTTGCCGTAAGAGCGGACTATCCGCCGGGGTACGACCGCCGATGATGATGTGGTTGCCGCCGCCTGTTCCGGTATGCCTACCGTCTAACATAAATTTTTCGGCACTCAATCCGGCTAACCGTGCTTGTTCATAAAGCGTTGTAGTATTATGGACCAGTTCATCCCAATTTTCCGAAGGATGAATATTCACCTCAATCACACCTGGGTCAGGTGTTACGCTCAACGATTGAATCCGCGAATCGTGAGGCACCTCATATCCTTCGAGGATCACAGGTATATCCAAGGCTTCAGCAGTTGCTTCGATCGCTTTAAGAAGCGAGAGATAGTGTTCCAAATGCGTCAACGGCGGTATAAAGATGTGTAACCGGCCGTCATGCGGTTCAACGCAGAGTGCCGTCTGAAAAACCGTTCGCGTTTCACTGTCTTTTGTTAACCCACCCCCTACGGCGGTATCTAAACTCTCCTCGCGCGGTTCAAGCGGATCGCGTTCGTAAGCCGGATCCCGCGCTTCAGGTGGCACCCATTGTATAGATTCCAACGGCAGACGCAGTCCCATTGACGAATCGCCTGGGATTAGGAACATGCGTTCACCCTTAAAACGCCAGACACAACTCTCCCAAGCATCGTCCACGAGATGCCAACGCAACGGTAGAACGTAGCCGATCGGTTCACCAAGCACCTCTGTTTGCAGTAACTGTGCAAGCCGATGCCGTTCGGATGCTTCTTTGAAGTCAAAATCAAGCGGATTAATATTGACAGGGAGCCTATCCTCTGTCCAGAGGAAATAGAGTGCGTCTTCGTACGCCGGTATTACCGAATCCGGTCTAATTCGCAATAGTTCCGTGAGATGACATAAGAACCGTTTAGCGTCCGCAGCACCGAAACCATAATCTTTGTGAGGGTCAGCGAGGTATTTATCGTTCTGCCAGACAGGCACACCGTCTTTGCGCCAAAAACATCCGAACTTCCAACGTGGTAACGGTTCACCCGGGTACCATTTTCCCTGTCCGTAATAGAGTGCGCCACCGGGTCCGAAACTCTCACGCAAACGCCGCAAGAGTTCGGCACCTAACTCTCTTTTCTTTGCACTGTCCGCTTCTGTGTCCCATTCTGGACTGTCTGTGTCCTCAATTGACACAAAAGTGGGTTCACCACCCATTGTCAATCGAATGTCGTTTCGGACTATCTCTTCGTCCACTTGGTGTCCGAGTGTGTTAATGGCTGTCCACTGCGTCTCTGTGTAAGGTTTCGTGACACGGGGGTCTTCGTGGATACGCTGAACGGTGTTGCTATAGGTAAATTCTGTTTCGCACGGGTCGGCGTAACCGGTAACGGGTGCAGCACTTACGGGATCCGCCACACACGCCAACGGGATATGCCCTTCACCGGCGAATAGACCAGATGTCGGGTCGAGACCTATCCATCCTGCACCGGGTGCGTAGACCTCACACCACGCGTGCAAATCGGTGAAGTCTTGGAGCGGGCCGGCGGGTCCGTCCACCGGTTTCTGATCAGCGACAAGCTGCACGAGGTATCCAGAGACGAATCGGGCGGCTAAACCGAGGTGACGTAGGGTCTGAACGAGCAACCAACCTGTGTCTCGGCATGAGCCTATCTGTGTTTCTAAAGTCTCTTCACAAGACTGCACGCCAGGTTCCATCCGAACCGTGTATTTTATTTTTTCCCACAGCGCCTGGTTAATGTTAACAAAGAAGTCAATGAGTTTCTCCTCTGTCCTCGGAATGTCCGCTAACCACGCTGTCAGCCGCGGACCGTTCTCTTTGACTTCAAGGAAGGGCACTAATTCTTCTTTCAGCTGCGCTTCGTAGACGAAGGGGTAATGTTCAGCAGCCTCCTCAAGGAAGAAATCGAATGGGTTGATAACGGTCATATCCGCCACGACATCTACTTCGATAGATAAGGCACGTGTCGGTTCCTGAAAAACAACGCGGGCTTGATAGTTGCCGAATGGGTCCTGCTGCCAATTGATAAAATGATTTTTAGGTTCAATTTTAAGCGAATACGCCTCAATCGGTGTTCGGCAATGAACTGCCGGACGTAGTCGAAAAACGTGTGGCGACAAGTTAATCAACCGGTCATATCGGTAAACGGATTTGTGGTTGATTGCTACGCGAATTGACATCTCTGTCGTCCCCCCTTCGGGAGTGCGGTTGTATACCTGAGTGGTGAATGTAGTTATAAGTGGTAGGTTAAGAGGTTATAAGGTAAGAAGGTTTCGGTAAATCCCAACACCTCTTTCTTATAACAGATAACCCTACAAAGGAAAAGGCACACCTACATCTGAGATTGTTCCTGTTCCACAGTGGGTTCTCCATTGACGGGTCGTAAGGCAAAAAATGTCTTGTAAATATCATCACCGACTAAGTTCAGCTTAGTTTGGAAAGCATCAAGGAACTCATGCAAACCTGACTTGAGTACCTGTTTGACTTGGGCATAAGCAAATTCGGAACGGAGCTGCCCCAAACGCTGCTCTGCTGGATTGGAGAAGGTTTCCAAGGGGGTGCCGGATATTGCGTGCAGTGACTCCTCCGCTTTGGAGAGACAGTAGAGAACGGAGCGTGGAAATTCACGATCTAACAGTAAAAAAGCGACAACATCGTCTGGGGAGATGAGCCCGTATGTGCGGCGGTACATCTCAAAACCACTGGCAGAATGTAACAGGGCCCCCCACTGAATGTCGTCAAAAGGTGTGTCCACATCCCAGATAGACGGAAGAAGAATAAAATATTTAACATCAACGATTCTCGAGGTTTTGTCGGCACGCTCAATCAAACGTCCCAATTGACAGAAGTGCCACCCTTCGCTATGGGACATGATATTATCTGTAAGTCCCATGAAGAGGTGTGATGCGAGTTTGATCTCTGTAAAGAATTCATGGGATTCTGCCATCGCCCACTTTTCGGAAGTGTTTGCCACCAGTAAATAGGCATCGTTTAGCTGCTCCCACATCTCTGACGAGATATTTTCGCGTATGGAGCGTGCGTTTTCTCGACCAGCCCGCAAGCAAGAGACAATTGAATTTGGGTTTTCAGTGTCAAACGCTAAAAATCGGATGACGGCTTCACGCGATGCCTCGCCATAGCGTTCGGCAAACACTTCATCATCACCAGTGGTCGCGACAAGAGGCTCCCACTGTGCCTGCATACCGACGGGCGCGTCAAGGATCAAACGCAGATTGACATCAACGAAACGGGCGACATTCTCGGCACGTTCAATGTAGCGACTCATCCAATAAATTGATTCAGCAACACGACTTAGCATATCTTTAATTTTCCTTAGGATCCGGATAAGACCCACGTATCCTTGCTACCGCCACCTTGTGAGGAGTTGACGACAAGCGACCCTTTTTTCAGGGCGACCCGTGTCAATCCACCCGGGAGGACGTAAATATCTTCACCATAAAGGATAAATGGACGTAAATCAACGTGCCGTCCCTCAAAATGGTCGTCAATAAGCACCGGTACCCGTGAAAGCGAGAGTGTCGGTTGTGCAATATAATTGCGCGGATTGTCTTTGATTCTGCGGGCAAATTCCTCGTGTTCTGCTTTGGTTGCGTGGGGCCCGATGAGCATGCCATAACCCCCGGACTGGTTGGCTTCCTTCACAACGAGCTCGTCGAGATGTTCGAGCACATATTTCTGATCGCTATCTTTCCAACACATGTAGGTCGGAACATTTGGAACGATAATGTCTTCACCGAGATAATACTTGATGATCTCAGGGACGAAAGCACAGACGACTTTGTCGTCGGCGACACAGGTGCCAGGAGCATTAACCAAAGCGACGCGTCCGGCTTTGTAAACCTCCATCAATCCTGGAACACCGAGCATTGATTCAGGTCTAAACGCTTTCGGGTCAAGGAAATCGTCGTTAATGCGGCGGTAGATGACATCAACACGCTCAAAGCCCTTCGTCGTTCGCATGTGTACAAACCCGTCCATTACGACGAGATCGCGTCCCTCAACCAATTCAACCCCCATCTGTTGTGCGAGAAAGGAGTGCTCAAAGTAGGCGGAGTTATAAATGCCAGGGGTTAGTACCGCGACTTTCGGAGATAAGATTTTATCGGTTACGAGGTAGCGGAGCATATTCAGCAGTTGGCTCGGATAATCTTCGACGGGTTGAATCTGAGACATCCCAAAGAGTTGCGGAAAGGTCCGCTTCATTAACTGCCGATTCTCCACGACATAAGAGACCCCAGATGGACAACCGAGATTATCTTCCAATACATACACTTGTCCATCGCCATCGCGAACTAAGTCGGTGCCAGTGATATGGCACCAGACCCCGCGCGGCGGGTCTAAACCGATGCAAGGTTGTAGGTATCTCTCCGATGAAAGCACGACATCTGCTGGTACGATACCGTCTTTGAGAATTTTTTGGTCGTGGTAAACGTCGTCAATGAATAGGTTCAGCGCGTGGATGCGCTGTTTGAGTCCACGTTCTATCCATTCCCATTCACTGGCATCAATAATTCGTGGAATGAGATCGAACGGAAAGATCTTTTCGACACCCTGCTGGTCGGCATAGACGTTGAACGTGATACCCATTCGGAGCAACGCGTATTCGGCAGCAATTTGGCGGCGTGTCAGTTCGCCTTCCGGTAAACTTCCGATCCGCTCCACTAACATCTGCGCAGCAGGTCGCGGACTCCCGTCTTGTGCGAACATCTCGTCATAAAATCTATCCGTATCGTATCCATCAAATCCTGTCATTGCAATAGGTCTCCGTAGGGTCCCGCGGACTCCTGACATAAGGTATTCGATTAATTTGTGTTTTGAGCAGGAGGCGTATCTAAATTTATAATGCCATACCCGAAATGGAAAGTCAAGTGAAAAATTGGGGAAATTTTCATTTCTTGAGCATCAGTTTCAGAATAGACGCGGAGAACCGGTGCTCCCCACGCCTATTCGGATACTACTTTCTGCAGAACGTCGCCTGATGCCGTTTACAGCCCAGATTTGATCGCTTGCTGAACAAGGAATCCACTGCGTTACGGGATGTTAAGCAACAGTTTGGAAGGCTTCCCAAGCGTCGCCTGCTGCTGCAGCTTGACGCTCCAATTCCGTGCGCCATCCGGCGACTTTTCCAGATTTGATCTGCCTGACATCAAAACCGGCATATCGGTCTTCAAGCGTGTCTCCGAGTTTGTGTCTTTCTGCCCATCGATCCCAGGCTGTTTGCATCCATCCGTGAGGTAAAGCTTCTCGGACAGCAGGGTCAAGTTGCCACGCGCTTCGCGCGTCCGAAACTGACGGCTCACCCGTGAATTCACCAGACCATTTCGACCAACCGATCGACAGCGTGTTACGTTCACGTTCAGGCACAGTGTGTCCCGTGTGGATGTTGTTCCCATTGCGGATGAGTGCCTCTCCCGGTTTGAGCCGAATAGCGACCTGACCCGGTAACGGGTCCTTCTTGTTCCAACTCGGCGTATGCGGCACACCTTGGTCCTTCATCGCCTGTGGAAGTAGCACATCATGCTCAAAAGGGGTCCGCCATCGGTGGTGACTGCCCGGAATGAGTTCATGGCACTCGTCATCTGTAAGTGCCAAAAACATGCTCACACCGTTCCGCTGAGTAATTCGCTTCTCGTTGCTCTCTTGAATCTCTTTCCAACGGATGCGTTCGACCTCTTCGGAATAGTCTTCAGGGGTGTCTCCACGGATCTCCCGCTGCGAGAAGTACCCGGCCCCGTCTCCCCACCATGTCACATCTCTGTGCCAGCTGGGTCCGTTCTCCTGCTTGCGTGGGTTTGCCCATAACAGCATACCACTGAACGTCATGTCCTCAGGTTGTAACCCATGGCACCAAGAAGCGACGAAGTCGAGAAAATCCGAAGAACCGTGGAATTCGGCGAAACTCGGTTCATCGAACGCGGGATGGATGAGTCCCCGGATTGCCCACGGTTCATCGTGCGCTGCGCGATGAACGTAACCCTTCGAGCAATCAATTACGTCGTAGATGTTTTCCGGCGCACACGCCTCGGTAACACGCCGTCCAGCCTCTCGAAGAATAGGTATCCAAGGGTTATCAACGAAATCGTTAATAATGACAAAACCGTGCTCCTTGAGGTATTCCAATCTTTCAGGTGTGGCACCCGGAGCCGAAAGTTCAGGTTTGAAATCTGCGAATGCAGTTGCGCGATAGGTTTCCTTCGCTTGTGGTTCATTCGTGCTCATTATTGTTCCTCCGTGTTAAACGGTTAAGTTGAACGAGTACGCTATTCTAACACACTTCGCATAATTCTAACACACTTCGCATATTTCGCAAAGCGGAGTGATTTGCTATCACTCCCCCTTCAAATGTTGTCCACTCAACATCTATTTTACATGAAAATTTTATCTATGTTCTTTTTCAGATGCTCCTTGAAAATACGCAACTTTCCAAATTCACTTTCGCTGCTATGTTCAAAGTGGATCTCAAGATAGCGTCTCCACAACCGAAGAATTACGTCTCGATAGATATCGGATTCTCCGTCCTGAATATCCACGATTCGGTCGGGGATCACTTCGCTGAGTACACCGATAAGTTCCTTCTCAAATGTACGGGGATACCCAGTATTATGCCTCACGATCTTAGCGAATTGAGCGTCAAGACTGGCATGTGGCGTAAAACTCTCTGCTACGCTGAAGATTGCACTGTCAAATTGATTTCGCATGTTCTCACAAAGCCAAGCTGCCATGTCAATTGCGACCTTTGTCGTCTTTGTCTCTGTTTGTGGCAAGACACAGCGGAAACCGAGCGTCCCCATCCCATCAGCAACAGGGTGTTGACTTATCGAGGCAATCCGGATGTCTTCGGCACCGCTAAACCATGAACCCCCGCGCATTCTATGGTATCTACCGTGAATATCGTCAACGTCTAACCTCTCTAAGCACCACTCCTCAACGTTACCCGACATGTCGTATAAACCGTATGCATTTGGTGCATAACTACCGACCTTTTTTGTAGGCGGGTCTCTGAAATTTGTGCCCGATGTGTAACGATCATAGTTGGCTCTACTGTGAGGTTCTGCGTCCCCCCACGGGTATTCTTTGCACGCCAATGTGCCGCGCGCTGCTCTTTCCCACTGCACCTCTGTCGGCAGCTCTTTACCAATCGATTCCGCGTAGGTTTTCGCGGCGAACCAACTGACGTTCACCACCGGATGATCCGCTTTCCCTTTCGGATACATATTATCCTTCCAACCTGATAGGTAATTGTCACCCACGATTGTGGTTAAGGCTCTATTTTTTCGCCACTGCGGATTTTCATCTATAAACCTCTTAAATTGCGCGTTGGTGACTTCATACACGTCCATGTAGAACGCGTCAACGCCATCACCCGCTGGGATCAGCATCATACCTTCCGGTTTATCAGGCATGCTGAGTTTTATAACAAAAACGAGCAATCCGCAGAGGATTAATCCGTAAAGGATTGAGGTCAAGTTTTTCATTTTTCTTTTCCCTTGACTTTTTCGCCAACCATGCTATTATGTTTACAACAATTCGGAAATTTTTCACCCTTCGCAAACTATGGTAAAATATAACATATAGAAAACGAAAAAAATAAGTTAATCCCTACAACACAACAGGAGACCCTAATGAAGACAGAATCGAAACCACACAATCAGCATTTTCGGTTGCGTCCGGACGAACTTTCGTACTGGAACGAAAACGGTTACCTCGTCCGTTTAGACGTATTCTCGCCTGAAGAGAACGACACACTCCGCCAAGTCGCCGAGGATGTTGTCGATGGCAAACGTCCGTATCCGTCTTTTAACATCAACCAGAACGCACTCGTCAGAGATGGAAAAATAGAAGAACAAGGCATCTACGCGATGCACAAAATCCATCATCCGAGTTGTTACTGTCCAGAGTTCCTCTCTCGCGTGCGCGATCCGCGGCTAACCGACCCACTCGTTGACATTCTCGGTCCAGACATCCTCGGTATCAACAACCTATTCATCTGGAAGGCACCTAAGATCGGGATCGGTTTTCCATGGCATCAGGACAAGTTCTACTTCCGCAATCGGTTTAATACCGAAACGACCGTCGGCACATGGACAGCGATTGACGCGGCAGATCGTGAAAACGGCTGTCTCTACGTTATCCCTGGCAGTCATAAATGGAATATTTTGGAGCACGACGATCTCGAAGGTTCACAACAACAAGAATTCAAACTCGCGCGCGGTGTCCGTGACGAGGACGGTCTCGCGGTAGAAGTACCTCCCGGTGCAGTCATCTGGTTCCATAGTCATCTCCTGCATAAAAGTACGGACAATCATAGTCTGAGGTTTCGACGTTGTTATGTTTCTCATTACCTGAGTGCGAAAGCGGAATGGGCACACCTTGCTGCGCCGAATAGCAGAAGAGGGCAACCTGTCATGTGGATTCGCGGCGAGACCTTTCCAGATAAGGTTCACGAGGTCGAACGCGAAACTCTACCTGTCCCTGAATCCGACTGATAACGCCACAAAAGGAACTATCATGAAACTACGATTTGCTATTATCTATGTCTTGCTTCTTTTAGTTCTATTATCTTCCGATGCAACCGTTCCTTCCGAATACGCGAAGCAATCCGTTGAATGGTTCCAGAGCGAGGAAGGTCGCCGTATTGCCGACAACGTCCTCACCTGGCAGACACCGCATGGCGATTGGCCGAAGAATAGAGACACGGCATCTGAGCCGTTTGATGGTAAAAGTGAGGATCTGCGCGGAACATTTGATAACAGTGCAACCACTGGCGAACTACGGTTTCTTGCCCGCGCGTTTCGTGCGACAAACGAGCCACGTTACCAGCAAGCATTTCTCAAAGGTCTTTCTCACATCCTTGAAGCGCAATACTCGAATGGCGGGTGGCCACAATATTATCCACTAAGCAAACGCTACCCTCGTCACATCACGTTCAATGACAATGCTATGGTCCGCATTCTCGAACTTCTCCGAGATGTCTCCGAATCTTCCGACTATCGGTTCCTGAAAACCGAGGACCGCACTAAGGCTAAAGCTGCTGTAACCAAGGGCATCAACTGCATCTTGCGCACGCAAATCAAGCAGAACGGCAAACTCACAGCCTGGTGCGCGCAGCATGACGAGAAAACGCTTGCGCCTGCGTGGGCACGTGCCTATGAGCCACCGTCGCTCTCAGGTGCCGAAAGCGTCGGCATCGTACGATTCCTGATGTCAATTGAAGAACCTACACCAGAAATTATCGCCGCTGTCGAAGGAGCCGTCGAGTGGTTCAGGAGCGTTGTTATCCACGGCATACACCTTGAAGGGTTCACCAACGCTGAGGGGCAGGACGATAGACGGGTCGTAGCGGACCCGGACGCGGGACCGCTCTGGGCGCGTTTCTACGAACTCGGCAGCAACCGTCCAATCTTTCTGGATCACGACTCGGTGGTCCGCTACGCGTTTTCCGAGATCAGTCAGGAACGCCGCACCGGATACGCCTACTACGGGAGATGGGCCGCCAAACTTCTCACAGATGCGTACCCGCAGTGGCGAGAAAAGCATAAACTTCCAAAGGAATGACCGATTGTCATATCTGCTGGACCCATCAGGCAGTATACGGTTTACAGGGTGTTAATGATCCAATTTTTTACTTGTCAAATTATAGAATTTCCTATATAGTATCTTTACAAAAAACAGATGTGAACCCATGGACCTAACTATTGTAGCAGTTTACACGATTTGTGACGACATCTCAGGAGGAACAAGTCATGAAAACGAAATTGTCTCTCTCCGTTCTGCTTTTAGTCGGTTTCGTCGTTTTTATCACGGTGATACAGTCCACAGAAGCCGAGGATCCCAGAGAGAAAATGGGGCTTGCAGCACTCTGGACGCTTGACAAAAACACCGTTCAAGGGAACGACGTTGAAGATGTTTTCGGAAAGAACATTGGAACCATTACCGGTAAACCCAAACAAATTGACGGATTTCGCAGCGAGGCACTCGATTTTGACGGTGCTGTCGATTTGATACGTATGACGGAAGACATCTTCTTCCCCTCTGTAACGATGGAAGCGATTATTAAGCCGACCCTTGGTACACGAAACCCGATCTACGACAAATACAACTACGGCATTCAACTGCTTGATAACAATAACGTTGGCATCTGGATTCGAGCGGACACGGCGAACGCGGCGAAGCATTGGCCCTCTGCTTATGTACCGTTTCCCGACGATGGCGAGTGGCATCATGTCGTCGGTGTTGTTGAAAGCGAAAAATCCGTCCGCATCTACCTCGACGGTGAGTTGAAAAAGACGACTCCGGCACCTGACCCAATCAGCATCGCTTACGGTGCAGGACAAAAGCCGACAATTGCCTACACACAGCACTTAGGCGGTATCTGGTACGCCGGTGCTATTGACGAGGTTGCCATTTTTGAAGGGGCACTCAGTGATGAGGAAGTGAGGAGATTGCATACACTGGCATTGGCGGTTGAACCAGTTGGAAAATTGGCAGTAACGTGGGGAACGCTCAAGCAATCAGTAATTGAACGAAACTAATTTTGGAGATTTCCGCTTTTCTGCAGGCGAGGTTTGCAACCTCGCCTATTCCAAAAAAACTGGGAGACCTCGTTACCAAAATATCGTCACCGCGTAGGCTGATCAGGAGGTTGCGGTTGGGAATCGAACCCGTAGATGCGGCGCATAGTCGGGGTGGCGCGCTCAACGACTTCCGGCTTGAGATGATGCACAAAGTCGAACATCGGTTTGACAAAAGAACGACAACAGAAACAGATCAACGCGATGCGCTGCCGATCGGTTTTGTTGGCACCCGCGGAATGCCAGATCGCACCGTTGAACAAGAATACGGAGCCTTTCGGGGCAGAGAGTCGGACCTCATCGGGATGATGCGTCGTGCCGGGAGGCGGTTTGATGCGTTGGAGATGGATACGGGGAACATGACGCGTGCCGCCGTTCTCCGGTGTGAAATCGTCAAGGAGCCAGAGACTGTTGGCGACCAGTGGGAAATTGGGAAGCGGTTCCGGCATAGACCCTAACACGCTATCAACGTGATAGCCACCGTCAGGCGCGCCGGGATCGATGATGTTGGACGTGAGGGTGCTAAGCGTATAGTCGGGACCGAGAAGGTGTTCAAAGAACGGCATCACTTTCGGACGAGCGACGAGTTTTTCGTACATCTCACCTTTGTTCACCAGCCAACGGACGTGCTGCCCATAGCCGTTGCTGTGTTCGCGTGCCAATCCGTTCTGCTTCTCTTCCTCCGCCAACCTGAGTATATCTGCTCTGTAGATCTCAATCTCTTCGTCGGAAAGCACATCTGGGATGACGATGCATCCCTGCTCGTCTAATTGCTTCTTTTGTGCGTCGGTGATACCCATTTTGTGGTCTCCTTTAAGAGGCGAGGTTGGATGAAGATTAATTTATTAATTCGGTAATTTCTTGGGCAGTCCGGTTCGGTTGCAAACCGAACCTACCGGGCCTGGGAAAAATATAGAATTACCGATCTGGTATTTCTCAAATCTATCAAGGAGGTAGTAATAATCACGAGATCGTAGGTATAGCGAAGTGAAAATGCGTCTGTTTTGAAAAAGTTGCTTGATTTTTAGCGCATGAGATGGCATCCTAATCGTTCATAGAAGAACCACTTTCAGTGAACACTTAGGAGGACCTCTCATGCAGTATCACCTTATCAAATCTACAATCTTTTTTCAAGACCTTCTTTCTTCTTACTTTCGGAGGATCACTCAGCAAATCGTTGAGACGCTCGTATTGCTGTGCGTTTCTCATCTCTTTGGACTTTACAACCCGAATCAAGTTGCTGATGCGTTGAAACTACCGAAGGCACGTCTTTATCGAAGACTTGCCGCTCTGAGTCTCTATCACGCAAAGGCTTTGAACCTCCGACTCGGGTGTGCGATGGCAGTTGATTTCATCAAAGACGCTGAAAGCAAGAGTGCGTCAACACAATCCCGGCGGCGTATCACCCTCAGCATTGATGATAGCAACCTCCCTCGTGAAGGGGAGACGCTCGCTTACACTTCAACCTACTACTCAAAGAAACACAAGACCCCGATTTGGTGTCAGAACGTCTTAGGAATGACACTGACCGTTGGGGATCGCGTGATTCCATTAGACGTGCGTCTCGTCAGTAAACAGGGACGGGGCAACACAGATAAACCGAGTCTCGTTATGGCTATGATCCAAGAAGTCTTAGAGTGCTTTGATACCCAAGGCATTGATCTGAGAAAGTATCCGATCACCTTTGATTCATGGTATGGCAGTCGAAAACTCGTTGATGCCTTATCGGATTTCGGATTTACTTCTATATTGGTTCACGGCAAAAACAACTATGTCATGCGTATCGGCGATAGAAAGGCGAAACTTTCGGCGCATAAAAAACGCATACAGTTGTCTGAAGATCAATGGGGCTGCGATAAACCTGTTTGCCGACTCAAAGCAGAAAGTCCAACTTTCGGCAACTGTGTCATCATCTTCTTTCGAGATCGCCGAAAAATACGCACACTCTTAGTCTTTGGCAAACCCCTGCGCACCTGCGAGGCACTAAGGATTTGGGCACAACACCACGGTATTGAACAGTTTTGGCGGTATTTGAAATCAAGTTTACGCGTCTCCGCCATGAGTCTTGAAAGCAGACACGGGGCCTATGTGAGTCTCGGTATAAAAGTTATGAGTTATCTGATGTTGCTACAAATTAGCATCTCAGAGCGACGCACATTTCATCAAATACAACTGCAGCTCACTGGAGAAAGACAGATGCTCATAGAGTTCATGGCGCATTTTCATAAACCTAACCCTAAAGAACCTTGATAATTACGGCTTTAGGAAAACTTTTGAGAAATATCAGCCGATTTATTTTCTTAAACTTCATGAAACCTCGCCTGCAAATATAAACAGCAGATAATAGGCGAGGTCAAGTGACCTCGCCTATATACATACAACGGAAACTACGCTGCAAAGTCTTTCAGGCACTCCCCATAGACATCGAAACGTTCGCCTTCGTGTTCTTCGGCATCGACAAGTTTGAGCCAGAGTGCACTGTCCTTTCTTTTTCCGCTGAGTTGCCGACGGCTACCGAGATTCGACGGATCCGGTCCGCTCCAAACCACCTCGCCACCTTGCATATAGATGAAGTTATCACGATACCGGTCAATGAGTTGTTTCTGATTCTCTTGATAGACCAACCCCTGCTCGCACGTTGTTCGCCGCCAGTTAGCGACCGTCTCCGCAGTGTCCGTTTCCACAGAATCAAATTCCGCCAACGGTGCTGTAACTTCGCTCTCCCAATCGATTTCATCAAGGTTGACAGTCCCATATCCACGCTGTGCAGCGATGAGGATATGATTCCGATCGCGTTTGAACGGTGGTGTCGGCCAGTCAGATTTCGGATCGTGTCCCATCAGATGCATCCCGACAGTATCCGTGGAGATCGGATGATCGCCTGCAATGAGTGCGTTACAGATTCTACCTTCGCCACCCCATTCGCGTCCCCATTGTCCCGTCAACGCATCAATGATATTGAGGCACGGTTTCGTGATGAGCGCGAGGTCCGGTAGCACGTAAGAGAGCCGGATGAGATGGTGGTAGTAGCTACGTGTTCTGCCTTCGGGGAGGATCATCGGCGGCAACCCGAACAGGTTTTTCGTGCATAAGGTAATCCCCATGAAAGCGTGGTTTTTCATCTTCGCCACAGAGACGACTGCATCGGCATCGTCGAAACAGGCACTCAGTGTGTAACGATCGAACATCGAACCGCCGCCGGGGACATCGTAGACCTTGAACGGTGGTAAGTTGGAATCGACGAATTTCACGTCGAATTCTTTCAGATGGTGCAGGTAATTGAAATCGGGTGGCATCCGGTGTCCGTAGTTATACGGATTTGTGTCGGTTGCGATCAGCTGCGCTGTGGTATGTTCCTTAATTAAGCGCAGCACTGCCCGACAAGTGGCATCGTCCACCAATTCTCGGCGGCGACCCTCGAAGTAGATAATCCGTTCGTGCGGTTTCATCATATTGAACTTCATGACCACCTTCTTGGCGTTCTCAATCGGTTTCCAAGCGCGGGTCAACGGATCCGTGATACGACGGAGGGTCTGATAAATCTCTTCCTCGGTTGCGCGATAGTCGCAATGCGCTGCTCTAACTTTGAACTGTTTTTCCATTTTTCGCTCCATTAATAGAGATGAATTTCCAAAATAGTAACACGTTCCGATAAAATTGTCAAGAACGTCGTTAGGTTGAAACGCGGCGTTTCACTACAATTGGTCGCGTAGAAGTCTACGCATAATTTTGTTGGAGGCGGTCCGCGGTAATGCATCTACAATGACAACATCATGAATCCTGAACAATGGATTGAGATGGTCGGAAAGTTCAGTTTGTAACGTCGCGTGAAGTTCCTGTTTCGTGGGTCCGACTTCTGATGCTGCCAGCACGGCGTAAATAACAAGTCGGCTGGGACCGCCGTCTTTCGGTGAGATAGCGACCGCTGCCGTTTCTTGGATACTATCAACGGTGTTAAGCACCTCCTCAATCTCTGCAGAACTGACTTTGATACCGCTCAGGTTCATCGTATCGTCGACGCGCCCGTGGATACGGTAATAGTTGTTTGGTAGCCGTTCAATCGCATCACCGTGGCGGCGTAGATTCGGTTGTGGTGTTCCGGCAAAGTAGACTTCATTATGATCGGCGTTCAGTAGGCTTGTCGAGAGACCCAGCGAGGGCGGAACGATGAAAACTTCACCGTTCTCGGTCGGTTCGTTGTTTTCGTCAAATAGCCGGAAATCCATACCGAGTGCGGGGGTTGTGAACGTCGAAGGTGCAGCGGGTTGGACGCGTGTACCTGTGATATAACCGCCACCAATTTCGGTGCCACCGCAATACTCAATGATCGGCTTGTAACCAGCGAGTGACATAAGGTAAAGCATCTCTTCCGGGTTAGAGCATTCGCCTGTCGAACTGAACGCGCGGATTGCACGCCAGTCGAGTCCGCGCATACATTCTGTATTCTTCCACGCGCGCACAAGTGTCGGCACAACGCCGAGCATACTAACCTTCGCGTTCTGAACGAAGACACCGAAATCGCGCCCTGTCGGAGATCCGCCGTCATACAAGGCGATCGTGGCGCTGTTGATGAGACTGGCGTAGATGAGCCACGGTCCCATCATCCAACCGAGGTTTGTATACCACGCCAGCACATCGCCAGAATGGATGTCGTGATGCAGATAGGCATCTACAGCGCATTTAATCGGGGTGGTATGGGTCCACGGGATCGCTTTCGGTTTGCCAGTGGTGCCGGAGGAGAAAAGGATATTGGTATGCATATCGGGATGGCAGGGGACGGCACTAAAGGTGTCTGCGTCGCTTAGAAAATCACGCCATCTCATATCACCCTCACGCAGGATTTGTGCGACACTATCGCTAAATACAATCGCTTTTGGTGCGTTTGCAGCAACGATTTTCTCATACAACGGCAGCCGTTTATCGGCTCTGTTGATATAATCCTGTGTGAAGACGGCTTTTGCTTTGCCGATACGGAGGCGTGTAGCGATCTCATCGGGTGCAAAACTATCGGCGATCCCCACAACAACACACCCCGCTTTGATAACTCCGAGGTAGATAGCAACAGACTCGGTGTTCATCGGCATGTCAATTGCCACCGCATCTCCGTGTTTCAGTCCGATGTCCACAAGTCCGTTCGCGACCCGATTGGTGAGGCACTCCAATTCGCGGTAGGTCAAGGTTTTCAGGTGTGTGTCATTTTCGCCTTGTGTAACAATCGCGACGGTATCATCAGGCGCATCGAAGCAGCTTTCGACGATGTTCAGTTTAGCAAGTTTTGTGGAAATGCCTGTCGCGTCCTTTTGAGGTTCGGGGGTTGTCGCTATCGTCTTGATGTCCAACCTCTCAATCATCAGCTGCCAAAACGTGTCGCGATTGGCAACCGACCAAGCGTGGAGGTCAGGATACGTCTTGATGTTTAATTCCGTCATCAGACGCGTGATATTCGCTTCGGTGATGTCTTCGTCAGTGGGAAACCATGCAGGTGGGGGTCCGTATGTTGCGCGATCGAAATCGGCGTATACCGTCTCGTAGAGCAATTGGTGGAGTGCAAACGGATGTTGCGGTGTGAGGATATAGCGTGAAATGTTTTGCCAGCAGGCTGTCGGAGCCTGCGTTGGCAATATCCGATTAACGGTTTCTGCAATCTCTGATGCCTCCGTTTCGTCCAATCCGCAAGCGATGATCTGTTCAACGGTCAGCATGAGATTAGGTTTCCTCTTTTAGACCCTATGAGCTGTTTGATCGGAGGTATCGGTTTCAAATTCAACGAAAGGGGCTTAGGATATTACCATTCTGGTGCCAATGCCCGTAACCGATTAACGATCTTTACAACCTCATCGGCGACAATATCGACCTCTTCAGAGGTGTTGTAGCGTCCCAAGCCGAAACGGACAGCCGTCAACGCCAATGCATTCGGAACCCCCATTGCGACCAAGACATGCGATGCCTTCACCGACTCCGAATCGCATGCCGACCCCGTTGATACAGCAACGCGTTTGAGTCCCGCCAAATGTGCGTGGCTTTGCACACCCGCAAAACAGAGATTCAGGTTCCCCGGCAGCCGACGTTCGGGATGCCCATTGAGATGAATGTCATCTAAGTGTTCATTTAACTTCCGATGGAGTGCGTCACGTAGCGTTGCGACGCGACTTTTTCCTTTCTCTATGTACCTTTTAGAAAGTTCACACGCCTCACCTAAGCCGACAATCCCCGCGACATTCAACGTACCGGGGCGAACACCCATCTCCTGACCGCCTCCATAGAAAAGCGAATACGGTTGAGAACTGTTTCGCCGGATGTAAAGCGCGCCAATCCCCTTCGGACCGTAAATCTTGTGCGCCGTTAGAGAGGCTAAATCTAAGCCGAGCGTCTCCATATCCGAGGGCAACTGCCCGATCCCCTGTACTGCATCCGAATGGAAAAGCACGCCGTGCTTAGCAGCGACAGCGGCAATATCAGCAATCGGATTTATCGTGCCGACCTCGTTATTTGCATACATGAAACTCATTAGGATCGTCTTTGGCGTTATCGCGGCTTCAACATCATCAGGACTCACCATCCCATATTTATCTATTGGCAGATATGTCATTTCAAATCCGTCCGCTGCCAAAGCGTGACACGTATCGAGGATTGCGTGATGTTCAGCAGTGCTTGTGATAATATGGTTTCCCTTCTCTCGACAAGCGTAAGCGATCCCCTTGACGGCGAGATTATCCGATTCGGTCGCACCGCTGGTGAAGACGATCTCTTCCGCGGAACAACCGAGCAATTCGGCGACTTGATGACGCGCCTTTTCCACGGCATCCGCTGCTTTAACGCCAAATGGGTGTGTACTTGCGGCGTTGCCGAAATGCGTTGTGAGGTAAGGCATCATCGCTTCTAATACTTCAGGTGCAATCGGCGTTGTGGCATGGTTGTCCATGTAGATGATGTTGTTCATGAAGGTTATCCGTTTTAGGGCGCGTGAAAGGCATGTGAAAAAATGGTGGACGGCACGCAGCGCGTGCCTACTACTTTTAAAGCCGTTCGCGGAACATATCAATCATGCCGTCGGGTGGGTCAAAAGGTAGTTCAACAACAGTGTTCGTCAAACCGCTATAATAGATACCCAACAACAAGTTGAATTCGGCAAGGGATTGCTTGAGATGCGTCGGATGGACGTTGTTCTCATCGTCGAGCCATTCAAACACTGCCTCGGTGAGTCCACCTTGTGCGATGACATCCTGTCCGCCGTAGCTCATGTCGCCACCTTCGTAACCGGTCCCCGGCAGGTTCCGTTCCCAACTTTCAAACCGCCAGTGGACAAAACCTTTTTCGCCAAAGACACAGACACGCTTGTGCCGGTTGTTGCTGGTATCCGGAAGAACACGTGGTGCCATCTCCGGTCCGAATGCGACGGAGGCTTGTACGCCGTTTGCGTAGGTTACGAGTGCTGTGGCGTTCGCAGGCGAAGGCTGTGCGGAGTCGAGTTGTCCAGCCCCAGAGATTTGTCCATGTACTTTTGTCGGTCGCGAGTTATCAATATAGGACGACACGAGTTGTAGTACGTGTGGTGCTTGGTCAACGGGCGGGTTCCGCGCGCTCGCCTCAATAAATTTGATCGCACCGATTTTGCCTTCAGCGACATCCCGCTTGAGTATGAGGTTCTCTGGATGGAAATTGAGTTGTGTATTAACGACGAACTTCGTTTGGGTGCGGTCGGCGAGTTCAGAGATTTGCCGCCAATCTTCGCTTTCAACAGCGATCGGTTTTTCAACGATTGCGGCGGGTACACCGTGTTCGGAGGCTTGGTTCATCAGTGGGTAGCGGATACGTTCATTACTGCCACGTAATACAGGTGCGGTGACAATGTGTAGCAGATCCGGCTTCTCTTTTGAGAGCATCTCATCGAGATCCGTGTATCGGGCATCGATCCCGAATTCATCGCCGAAATCGTTGAGAAGGTCTTCCTTCATGTCGCAGATAGCAGCGAGTTTACCCTTTTTGACGTGTTGATAGGCACGAGCATGCCCGCGGGCACGTCCACGACATCCCAAAATCGCACTTTTGTACATAGTTTTCTCCTGTGTAAAGCCTGATTCAACAGGTGCAGTGGAAACCGCACCCCATGGCAGGCACAACTTAAAGTATCTTTTTCGTATGGCATTATATCTTACTCACGGTTTTAAAACAACGTTTTTCGCGAAATTCTGGTTTATGGTAAAACCTACAATTAACGAGACATCTATAGAAGGCGGGGTTCCAAACCCGCCTGCAGTAGGGAAGTATGTTAATTTTTTAAAGTGTTGCATTATTTTTCAGTTTTACTATAAACAAAAATGGAAATGCGCTATAATATCTAATAAACGCTAAACAAAGAGGAAGAAAAAATGCGGTGCTACCTTACTGTTTTTTTAATACTCTGCACAATTGGGCTCCTATTCGGATGCCAATCCCCAGTACTGCAGATGTTAATTGAGCCACAAGAATTCTATAACTACGCCGTTACAGAAGGCGTCACCTGTACGTCACCGGAAATGATAGACGGCGATCTAAATACGAGAGGTTACGCGCAAGGACGCTGGATCCATCTGACGTTACCGACCCGAAAGGCGATTCATCGAATTGCCATCCGCGGCACGAATATTATAAACGCGATGATATACCAGAAATTAGATGGCGAAGGACGTTGGCAGGCGATTCAACAGATCCAGAACAACGAGAGTCCGGTTATCGAAAGACGCGTCAACGGTATTGTGACGGATGCTATCCGCATCTACATCAGCGGTACCACCGACGATGAAAAGAAAGCCAGCCAGTACGATCCGAGACGCGGTGCAATCGTCCCACAAATAAAGTTAGGTAGACCCTACGCACACGAACTTGAGGTTTACGGATTCGTCTCAAAGGAAAAAGAAAAATAAGTCATTCCAGATCACTGTGCCTTAACTGCAAGGAATAATTTAAAAATGAAACGCTTAATTTTTGAAGATATGTACAGTTGGGGGGTCTTTAGTCAGGAACGCGAGATCGATTTTAATGGGCATTTATGGGTACGTCCTGATGGCAATATTATCATCGATCCTGTCCCAATGTCCAATACCGATAAAGAACAGCTTATGGCACTCGGTGGTGCGAAGTTGATTGTCCTGACCAATGCCGATCATGAGCGCGAAGCCGCTGCCTTTCAAGAGTTGACCGGTGCCGACGTAATCGTGCATGAAGCCGATGCGGACGCCCTGAGTATTGCACCGACGAGAACCCTTAAAGATGCGGAAACTATTGTGTCAGGTTTACACGCCGTCCACCTCGAACACGGAAAGAGTCCGGGTGAAATCGCACTCTATTTTCCAGAGAAACAGACCGTTCTGTTCGGGGATCTGGTAGCCGGTGAACCGATGGGCGCATTAAGTCTACTCGCTGATGCCAAACTCAGCGAACCATCTAAAGCAGCACTTGAACTGCGAAAAATTTTAGCACTCCGTTTCAATACGATCCTCGTCGGTGATGGACACTCTATCTTTAAAGATGCACGCCAACACCTGATTGACTGCCTCCAAGCGCGACGTGATGTCTATATCAACCGCATCCATATTGATGAAATCGAGTGGCACTATAAAAACGCACCACATCCTTACGACTTTGAGGATAAAGACATTGACCCACTCATCGGCGGCAAGAATTTGGGATACCGCGTGATCCGTCTCCAACCCGGCAAGATGAGTTTCCCGATGCATTTTCACAATTTCGGTGAGGAGATGTGCTACGTCATGGAGGGTGCCTGCACGCTTAAAACGCCACGCGGCGATGTCGAAGTGACCGAAGGTGATTTCATCGCGTTTCCGCCCGGCACAATCGGCGCACATAAGTTCGTGAACGAAACCGATGCACCGGTCGTGTTATTCATCCTCGGGACGACGACACCGCACGATGTTAGTGAATACCCAGATTCCAACAAGGTGCTGCCTTACGCCGTCGGAAAGATTTATCGCAGAGATAAAAGCCTGAGTTATTGGGACGGAGAAGTTTAATCTTCGTTGATGCCTAACGCGAGTTATAAGGATCGCGGGCACAGCGTGCTTCTACAAAAAAAACTGATTACATATCGTGTGCAGAGCGTGTTTCTACAGAAGCGCGTCGTATCGCGCCATCTGCGATTTGCGGCGTACTTGAAAAAATACCGTTTTTGCTTGGGTGTTTCTTCTAAGCAAAAACCCCAAATGCGACGTGCATTCGGACAATTATCCACGCCAAGCAGTATCAATGCTTGTGTACCCGTGGGTGTATTGCTCGAAACGTGGCGGTAAATCCGCTAAGAACTGCCTGCCGTCGTCCGGAATATCCCACGGAATATCAATGTGATGGTCGCGTCGTCGAAAACCGATCGCGCACGACAACCGGATCTCATCAATCTGGTTCGAGAATGCACCGTGATACGTCCGATGCGCAAACACAATCATATCGCCCGGATTCGTGAAGAGCGGTACCAACCCTGGAATATCAAAACCGACGTAGGCTTTTTCTTCTCCGCCCTCCTTATAGAAGGAGCGTCTGTCCGCCGTCATCTTGAAACCTTCAGGCCCTTCCCAATCTTCCACATGCGAATCCTCAATGACGCATAACCCGCCGTGTTCCGGACGAGAACCGGTCAAGTAAAACCATTTGCCAGAGGGCCACAATCCGCGGTTCAAAACGTCACCCGAATTCTTCGGCGCGTCCGTTGAAAATCCGCACCAATCTGTGTGCCACGCAACGGGTTGGGATCCGGGCATCCGAATGATCGCGGCAGAACGGTGGACGGTCATCTCATCTGTACCAATCAGGTGACGGTGGATTTTCATAAAGGGTTCATATCCGAGCAGCTGCCAAGCCCCTGGGCCAGACTCAACCCACGCGTGTCGGGTCCGGCTCTGCCCGCGTTCTAACGCTCTGTCGGGATCCGTGCCATCAAAGACTGCTCGCTTTAGACTGTCAACCAACGCAGGTGGAAGAACATCTTTGACAATAGCGAAGCCGTGTGCCTCCAAACATTCGGACATCTGAGAGAGCTGATCGACCTCAAACTCGTAAGTATAATCAAGTTCAGGTTTCTGAATCTGTAGATATTGTTCCATGCGTAACACCTCAGATATTTTGTCAGATTTAAGTGGCTGTCGTGAAAACTGAGTTTCAGCATATTAGCAGACATTCACTGCTGCGTCAATCGCAATTTTTGCCACGAGTTATACCTTGCACTAATTGACAGATTCTGTTAAAATAATACTACTTCCAGGGCATCTAATAAACAGTATGACCTATCCAAAGGATACTGCATGAGAGAAAACGAACAGGAAAATAAAATAAAACCTATAATTTGGGTTGGTTCATCCCATAAGGATCTAAAAGAATTTCCGTCGGAGGTCCAAGATGAGGTAGGGTACGCACTTTACGTTGCACAGATTGGAGATAAACATCCAAAAGCCAGACCCTTGAAAGGGTTATCGGAAGTTATAGAGATCCGAAGCGACTATGCGACTAATACCTATCGAGCTATGTACACCACCAAAATCGGTGATATAATTTACGTACTGCACGCTTTTCAAAAGAAATCGAAAAGAGGGGCAGAAACACCAAAGAAAGAAATTGATCGGATTAAACACCGGTTGAAAATCGCTCAAGAATTAGCGAAAGGCAGGTAACCTATGGCAGACTATACACATAGTTCAGGAAACGTTTTTAAGGATTTGGGGCTTCCTGCTCCAGACGAAAGATTAGCGAAAGCAAAACTTGCATATAAGATTAATCGCCTGATTGCCGACCGAGGCATAACACAAAAGGAAGCTGCCGATTTTTTGCAGCTAAGTCGGTCTAAAATGACGGATTTGAGAAACGGACGATTAAACAGTTTCACTATTGATAATCTGTTTTCTCTGTTGGGGAAACTGGATCATCATATTGAAATACGGGTACGTCCAAAATCAACGCAAGAACCACAAGCAACTATTAACGTCGCTTTAATTTGATGCTTCCGCAAAACACTTCAACACATATAAAGCAGTATCAGTCATAAAGTTTGTCTTATCACAGAACTCACGCAAATTGATCAGATATCGGATATTTAGACACGAAAAAGGACTATCACTAAATGCCCCGTATTTTCGATAACATTGACCAACCACTTCTCCCCGCACTTCGACAGACACTTGAAAACGCTACACATGCAGATTTCTGCGTCGGTTATTTCAACCTCCGCGGCTGGCGAGGACTCGCTCGTTATGTTGAAAATTGGGACGGTGGCGAAGGCGACTGCTGCCGCTTGCTCGTCGGCATGCAACGCTTACCTGAAGAAGAACTCCGAGAAGCCAAGCGAATTGCCAAGGATGGCGGCATTGATAACCAAACTGCACTCCGTCTCAAACGGAAATTGGCAGAGGAGTTCCGCGAGCAGCTGACCATAGGCGTACCGACACATCAAGATGAAATAGGATTGCGTCAATTAGCACGCCAACTTCGCGAAGAAAAGGTCCAGGTAAAACTCTTTCTTCGACACACCCTTCACGCGAAACTTTATCTGATTTATCGATCAGACTTGGTCGCACCCACCGTAGGTTACCTCGGCAGTAGTAATCTAACCGTCTCCGGACTCTCACAACAAGGTGAACTCAATGTTGATGTCGTCGATTCCGATGCGTGTGAAAAGTTAGAGGATTGGTTTGAAGACCGCTGGAACGATAGATGGTGCATCGATATTTCCAAAGAATTGGCGGAAATTATTGAGCGGAGCTGGGCACGTGAAGAACCTATCCCGCCGTACCACATCTACGTGAAAATGGCGTATCATCTGTCGCAGGAAGCACGCGCAGGTTTGACTGAGTTTCGGATTCCACGCGAATTTGAGGACAAACTGTTTGAATTCCAAACCGCCGCGGTGAAAATCGCAGCGCATCACTTGAATAGACGCGGTGGTGTGCTTATAGGCGATGTCGTCGGACTCGGCAAAACGCTCATGGGAACGGTGCTCGCGCGTATACAGGAAGACGATTACGACCTCGAAACGCTGATCATCTGCCCGAAAAACCTCGTCAATATGTGGGAAGATTATCGTGAGGAATATCGCCTGCGCGCGAGAGTTCTCTCCATCAGCCGAGTCATCAGGACGTTGCCCGATCTGCGTCGCTATCGGCTTGTTATGATTGACGAGAGCCATAACCTTAGAAACCGTGAAGGTAAACGCTACCAAGCCATTCAGGAATATATCCACGAAAACGAGAGCAAGGTTATCCTCCTCTCCGCAACACCTTACAACAAAACCTATCTCGACCTTTCTAACCAACTCCGTCTTTTCGTAGATGAAACAGAGGATCTCGGCATCCGTCCAGAGCAATACATCAAATCGTTAGGCGGTGTCATCGAGTTTAATAGCAAACATCAGAGCGGTATCCGCACGCTCCAAGCGTTTGAACACAGCGAGTATATAGACGATTGGCGTGAACTGATGCGCCGCTATCTCGTGCGCCGAACCCGCAGCTTCATCATGGAAAATTACGCTGAAACCGACCCTGATACAAAGCGCAAATTCCTCTCTTTTGCCGATGGAACACCTTCCTACTTCCCAACGCGTGTTCCAAAAACGATAAAATTCTCAATTGATGAGGAAAACCCAGATGACACCTACGCACAGTTATACTCTGATGGTGTTGTAAGTGTCATTAGCAATCTCAAGTTGGCGAGATATGGACTCAAAAACTACATTGTAGACACACCATCAGAACCACTAACAGAAGCGGAACAACGGCAATTGCAAGACCTATCTCGCGGTGGACAACGACTCATGGGGTTTTGCCGGACAAACCTTTTCAAACGGCTTGAAAGCAGCGGACAGGCATTTATCCAATCTGTTGATCGCCATATTCTACGCAACTATATATTCCTTCACGCTATTGAGAACGGTGAACCGCTGCCGATCGGATCCCAAAACGCTGAGATGCTCGACTCTCGGCTTGAAGATAGAGATACCGAGGATGCTACCCTCATCTTAGATGTTTCCGGTGATGCCGATGATACACAGATAGATGACATGGATTCAGAGACAAGCGCATACACAGCCGATGCCTATAAACAACGCGCCGCCGCTATCTATCGACTCTACACAACGAAGTATAACAGTCGGTTTAAATGGCTCCGTCCGAACCTGTTTCACCCGTTGCTTCAAAAAGATCTCACTAAAGACGCAATCGCACTCACTGAGATTTTGCAACAATACGGTACATGGGACCCCAAAAAAGACGAAAAACTCAACGCACTTGAGGCACTCTTAACCCAGACACACCAAAAAGATAAGGTCTTGGTCTTCACGCAATTTGCGGATACCGTGAAATACCTAACGGATGCGCTCTTAGCACGCGGCATGACACACATCGCCGATGCGACCGGCGACTCAGCAGACCCGACTGCCTTAGCACACCGCTTTAGTCCTGTCAGTAACGATAAACGCGATAGCGTCAATCAGGAGAACGAGCTGCGAGTGCTTATCAGTACGGATGTCCTCAGTGAGGGTCAAAATCTACAAGACTGCGCAATCGTCGTCAACTACGATCTGCCATGGGCAATCATCAGGTTAGTCCAACGGGCAGGCAGAGTTGACCGGATTGGACAAACAGCGGAAGACATCCTGTGCTACTCGTTTTTACCTGCTGAAGGTGTGGAGCGTATTATCAACTTGCGCGGGCGCGTTCGTGCGCGCCTCCAACAGAACGCTGAGGTCGTCGGTACGGATGAAGCCTTTTTTGAAGATGACGGTGAGGAAGGCAATGAGAGAATTGTTGATCTTTATAATGAAAAGGCAGGCTTACTTGACGACGCGCGCGACAACGATGTGGATCTCGCCTCTCACGCCTATCAGATTTGGAAAAACGCCATTACGCAAGACCCAAGCTTAGAAAAGAGTGTTGCTGCACTCCCATCTGTCGTCTATTCAACGCAACCGCACATTCCAACCGATAACGAACCCGAAGGCGCGCTCGTCTACATCCGAACAGGACACGAAAACGATGCCTTGGCATGGATAGATCGAAACGGCGAAAGCGTAACAGAGTCCCAATTCGCAATCCTCCAAGCCGCGGCGTGTGAACCGGACACGGAAGCACTTCCACCACTTAAAGCACATCATCACCTCGTGGAGGAAGCCGCAAAGTTGATTCTCTCTGAAGAGCGATCCGTCGGTGGGCAGCTCGGACGACCCTCCGGTGCACGGTTCCGCACCTACGAACGTCTGAAGGATTACGCCTCAGAGGTGGAGGGAACACTCCTTAGCACGCCAGCACTTAAGCAGGTCATTGAAGCCATCTATCGCTATCCGCTGCGGCAAGCAGCCACCGATACCCTCAACCGTCAACTCCGTAGTGGTATCTCCAACGCGGATCTTGCTGCGTTGGTCATTGAACGGTGGGAGACAGAGCGACTCTGCATCATTGAACAGGAGAAGCAAACGCGAGAACCGCAGATCGTCTGTTCACTTGGACTCCGCACACCGTAAAATCTCAGGGCTGTTTAGTTTTCGGTTTGGAAACTCGCTTTCAATACCATTTCTGCTACCGATACGCAAGGCCCCTTGTAGCATAGGAGACCGTTAGCCTGGGCATGTATGAGGCGCGACCTAACAGAATACGCTACAAAAGAGAAAACTAAATACCCTGCCTAACATCTAAAAAAGCCTTGAACTTTACTCATACATTATGTATAATGCATCTAAATCTAATACTTGCACACGCGGAGGTTTCACATGAAAAAGCCCAAAATTGTCGTAGGACAAATCATGAACAACGAAGTGTTCGTTAAATCCATCTCGATTTCAAGGTCCAACGATTGGATCAAATGGTTAGAAGCCGACGAACTTATCGAGTTTTTTGAGGAATTGCTCAACCTAGTATCACATATCTCAGAAGACAAAAAAAGTGCCAAGATACTCTCTACTTTTCTCGACGGTTGGCGTGAAACCGCTTTGATCAATACAGAGCCCGATGTCTTAGCAGATATGGCTGAGGCAGAACGAGAATTGGACGCTGGAGGCGGAAAGCCGTGGGCACAAATCAAGGAGGAGATTGGGTTGTGAATCGTCAACCATATACGCTTGAGCCGCTGCCGAGTAAAGTCGAAAACTTCATCAAGCGGCGAGATCGGGCAACGCAGGAACGAATTAGTAGGGCTTTTGAGCACATTATCCACTCGCCATTTAGGCATGACAATCCTACAACAATCAAGCCATTCTATGGAAGTAAAAATAACCGTTATCGCTACCGGATAGGAGATATTCGTTTGATCTACAGAGTTGACAGAGGCAACCGACTCATCCGCATTGTACAGATTGACAATCGCGGGGACATTTACTAACCAAGACCGACAGGAATTCAGTAGTACACTTTGAAACAGACAAACTTATAGGAACCTCTAATGCTTAACGAGCGAAATACACGCCAATATCTCAAAGAATCCGATTTTGAAAACCTTTTTACGCAAGCACTCGGTTGGGACAATCATACGCAAATCCTCAACATCACAGTAGACGAAACCCCATATCAACTCGCCGCCATCGCCGAAAAACGCGGAATGGTCGTCTTTGAATGCCCAGCAACCGGAACCGACGGAGATATCCCGGATTACGCCAGCCGCCGCAAGATACATAAACAGGTCGCAAAATCCGTTCATGAACACTTTATCATCTATACCGACGCTGAAAAGGCGACACAGATATGGCAGTGGGTTAAACGCGAACAAGGCAAACCGGAAGCATGCCGTGAACACCGCTATAACCGTGACGAACACTCCGGTGAGTCCCTCATCCAGAAATTGAAGACCTTTGCCTTTAGCTTGGACGAAGAAGAGGCACTCACGCTCTTTGAAGTAACCGAGCGCGTTGGGACAGCCTTTTATGCTGAACGGGTCACCAAAAAGTTTTACGACCATTTCAAGAGGGAGCACACCGCATTTCTCAAATTCCTCAACGGCATCCCCGACGAAGAGATGCAACGCTGGTACGTCTCCGTCATGCTCAACCGCCTGATGTTCATCTACTTTATCCAAAAGAAAAATTTCCTTGATAACGACATAGACTATCTACGTAGTAAACTGGCTGAGAGTCAAGCGAACGGGACCAACCGATACTACAAAGATTTCCTCTGTCCACTCTTCTTTGAAGGATTCGCGAAACCGGAAGACGAACGGGACAGAGAAGTAAAACGTCTGCTCGGTAAAATTCCTTATCTCAACGGCGGCATCTTTCAGAAACACCAACTTGAGACCCTCCACGGTGAGAGTATTGACATCCCCGACAAGGCGTTTGAGCAGCTTTTCAAGTTCTTTGAACAGTACGACTGGCACCTTGACGACCGTCCGCTCAAAAACGATAACGAGATTAACCCCGATGTACTCGGTTACATCTTTGAGAAATACATCAACCAGAAGCAGATGGGAGCATACTACACCAAAGAGGACATCACCGAGTACATCAGCAAAAATACCATCATTCCGTTTCTCTTTGACAAGGCGAAAAAGGCTTGCAAAATCGCATTTGAAGGCGACGCTTCCGTTTGGAACTTGTTGCAAGAAGACCCAGACCGCTACATCTATGATGCTGTCAAAACCGGTGTGAATTTGGAGTTACCAGCGAACATCGCTGCCGGAATTAATGATGTCTCTAAACGCACCGAGTGGAACACACCCGCCGATCCTGATTACGCCTTACCGACAGAAATTTGGCGAGAGACAGTTGCCCGGCAGCACCGTTGTAAAACCCTCCAAGCCACACTCACAAACGGAGAGATAACTGATATCGACGACCTGATTACCTACAACTTCAACATCCGTCAATTCGCACAGGATGTCATCGAAAATTGTGAAGGCCCCGAGCTCCTCCGCGCCTTTTGGAATGCCATTACTGAAGTGACAATCCTCGACCCGACCTGTGGGTCCGGTGCGTTCCTTTTTGCCGCGCTCAATATCCTCGAACCGCTCTACGAGGCGTGTTTGGATCGGATGCAAGTTTTCTTAGATGAAGTAGATCGCATCTCCGAATCACGACCCTCACGCAGATACAGCGATTTCCGCGATATTCTTGAACGTATCAAACAGCATCCAAACCGAGAGTATTTCGTCCTCAAATCCATCATCATCAACAATCTCTACGGTGTAGACATCATGGAGGAGGCAATTGAGATATGCAAACTCCGTCTCTTTCTCAAAATGGTGGCACAACTTGAGGACGTGAGACGGATTGAACCGCTGCCGGATATTGACTTTAACATTCAGGCAGGTAATACCCTTGTCGGTTATGCCACTTATGACGAAGTGAAAGAGGCCGTAACGAGTAGGTTGGATTTCCATGACGCAATGAAACGCATCGAAGAAAAGGCAGAGGACGTTGAGCAGCTATTTGAGCAATTTCGCTTACAACAAACGAAATTGGGTGGTGATGTGACACCTGCTGCCAAACAAACGTTACGAGACAAACTCCAAGTGTTAGCAGATGAACTCAACGGATATCTTGCCGAGGAATATGGATTTGAGCCCTCAGAAACTGTGAGGGATGTAAATGGAGAATTTGATGGTCTGAGCCTTTATGTAACGTGGCTTTCTGATTTCAAGCCTTTTCACTGGTTCATTGCGTTTTACAGAATCCTCAAGAAGGGCGGATTTGATGTGATTATCGGCAATCCACCTTATGTAAAGTCCAGGGAAGTTAGCGGATATGAAACGGAAGGTTGCGGTAACCTCTATGCGTATGTGTTTGAAAGGAGTTTTCAGCTTCTTCAAAAAAACGGTTGGAAATCAATGATAATCCCAAATTCGGCTTACTGTAGCGATAGAATGGCTCCGCTCCAAAATTTATTTCATCGATCTAAACGAGTCGGCTGGGTTCAAACATACGCTATTCGTCCTTCAAAGTTGTTTGTTGGGGCGGAACAAAGATTAGCAATTTATATCATTCAGCAGAATTCAAAACCGGGTCCTACGTTGTACACATCGCGCTATAATAGATGGAATGAACAGTTTCGTCCACATCTCTTTACCCTTATGGAACATGCAGATGTTTCACAAGTGTCATTTCAAAATTCTATACCCAAGATCCACAGTGAAATTGAACAAACTTTATGGGGAAAATTGGCTCAATTCTCAGCTTTAGATATGCATCTTGCTACGAGACGTGCTCCCCACACCATACATTTCCATAGTTCACCACGTTACTGGATCCGTGTAATGGATTTTGTGCCCTATTTCTGGAACGAACGCAATGGAGAGCAAATATCTACAAGTGTCAAATCTCTGTATTTAACAACAAAATTAGATGCATCCGCAGTGGTGGCAGCTTTAAACAGCTCACTTTTTTATTAGTGGTTTGTTATTCTTTCCGACTGTCGAAGTTTGAGCTCACGTGAAATCAGAAACTTTCCAATTGGTGTTGATGAAATGGGAAAAGGGTTAAAACGAAGTCTATCCGAATTTTCTGCTGACTTAATGCAAGATTTAAAGCACCATGCACAGCGTAAAGAAACTTACTATAGGACAACCGGGCGTGTTGTTTATGACGAGTTTTACCCGCGTCACTCCAAATCCATCATAGACGAAATCGACCGTGTCCTCGCCCAACACTACGGTTTCACCAACGAGGAATTAGATTTCATCATCAACTACGACATCAAATATCGAATGGGGTTGGGGAATTGACGTAAGTTTTATATCTCAATTTTTTGACTTTCTACATTATATATGTTATCATACATAAATAGATTATCACATATAATGTAGCAGCGTTTGAAAAACCGAAGCGACCTTGCCTATAACACGAGCTATCCATCAACTAAATTAACAAACGTTAACCGATGAAATTCGCATTTTATGAACAACTTGAAAACAAACCGAATCCATTAAGTGCCATTAAGCCAATCAAACACTATGCTCGTGGCACTTTGAAAAAAGATAGACAAAAATTAAAATTGCCCAATTGTTCACGAAAATTTCAGAAACATAGAATTCAAAAACGTCATGGTCCAACGGTCTGACTGCGTTCTCGCTGTTTATAAAGGGCAAAAAATATCGTGAACAATTTCGTGAACATTTGTGAACACCTTGACCAAAAGATCATCGTCCACAGAATCTATCACACTCGCAAACCTACGTATTCAGTGGGTTCACAACCGTGTATACGGTGAACATGAAAATTGAACAAACCGAAAATGTTCATAAATGTTCATGAAAATACGTGCCATGTTCACGAAATGTTCATAATTTACGCCTTAGAAACCCATTGTCCATGAAACCAGAAAAAATTAACAATTAGTTAAATTTTTTGGGACTTACGCAGACAAGCGATAAAGGGTTTCCTTATGACAAGTGGATGTCTACATTTGGATATTTATAGGATTTACGCATGATGCTCTTTTGTACCACAATCTTCCAGATTGTGTCAGGAGAACACTCTGTTTTACGGAAATTTTCATCTCACAGAACGGGCGACAGTCAAAATTGCGTCCGTCCTGATTTAGTTATCAAACTCACGTTAGGATTAAACCCCCTCTCGCCTATAAAATTTCATAGCAACCTTCACAGCAACCGTTAGCAAAAACCGATCAAAACCCAGTCACAGTCGGGGTTTACAAATGATTTCACAGGTTATCACTTTTTAGATTTTGCTATGAAAACTGTGAAACGCGCGCCACTTCATTTCTCGAATAGGACTTACGCAATTTTGACCGTAACACTTGGTTTTAGAGGCAGATGCCGAAAAACACAAGCATTTGGGAACACAGGCTAACAGCCTATGCTACAAAAGAGCATACTGCGTAAACCCTGTCTCGAATTTTTGTGCAATACGGTTGCACACATCCCACACTTCTGATAAAATAGTAAACAAAAGGAGTTCTAAACAGTCTATGAAAACCACACACTCAAAAAACACAACCAACGAAAAACCGAAAAAACGCCTCGCTTTTCCTGTCTATGATGAAGAGGATATTCTTAACTGGGATGTTACTATAATGCCACCACCGCGTCGATCCGGCACAATACGGGTTAGGTTAATATACAAAGGACGCAGTAAACCAATGCCGGTTGAAAATCCTTGGGAAGAATAGGTATTTGGATTTTAGAAAAATATGGAAACCGTGGATCTCAAACAACGCATCACACAAGGCGAAAATACGACAACCGAATTCAAAGAGAGTTTCGATCAGGAAACTATTGAAACCGTCGCTGCGTTTGCCAATACCGATGGCGGTACTATCCTTATCGGCGTGTCCGATAGGCGAGAAATCAGAGGAATTACCATCGGGAAGGAGACGCTAAGGAACTGGTCAAATCAAATCCTTCAAGCGACTGAACCGCGGGTCGTTCTGGAAATTGAATCAATTGATATAGAAGAAAAATCGGTGGTGTCGATACATATCACGGAATCCTCCATAAAACCGGTCTCAGTTAAAGGTAGATGCTATAAGCGAGTCGGGAACAGCAACCGAGTCATGTCTCCACAAGAGATTGCCCAGATGCACCTCAACACCACTGGACAAACTTGGGATCAACTCTTGGTCACACGTGCTGGAGTTGATGATATAGATGAGGAAAAAGTCGAATGGTATCTGACCCGTCGAGAAACAATCCGGAATGTGTCTAAACCGCAAGATATGAACATGGCATCGTTTTTGAAGAACATTAATGGTATCGGCGATGATGGAACACCAACCCACGCGGGTCTGCTTTTCTTCAGTAAGCACTCGCAACGGAGATTCTTCTACAATGCGCAATTACGAGTTGTCAGATTCAAAGGCACATCCGTCACCCATCCGGTCATTGATCGGCTTGATTGCGACGAGACACTCTGGGAAAATGTCGATACCGCCGAGGAATTTATAAGAAGAAACATCCGCCTTCTCAGTTTTCGGACCTCAACGAGTTTCCAACGAGATGATAAGTTTGAATACCCGTTGAATGCACTGCGAGAGGCGATTATCAACGCCTTAATTCACCGCAACTATCAAGAAACTGCAGATGTCAGGATCTTCATATTTGACAATCGCATTGAGATTATTAGTCCCGGCACTTTTCCAGAAGGCGTTAGTCCAAACGAACCGACCCACAAACCGGTAAACCCTACTTTGAGTCAATTCATGTTTGATGTCGGTTTTATTGAACAGTATGGTGCCGGCATCAGGATGATGCAAAGATTATGCAGGGAATGGGGAAACAAAGCACCGCGTTATGAGTTTCACCCGCTTGAGACGAAAATTATCTTTGATTCCCCGATTCAAGAGAGTACTTTTATAGAGATTGATGATATTTCGGAACAATTAAACGAACGTCAAAAAAAGGCTTTTTTCTATGTGCAAAGACACGGGCAAATTGCAACAAGGGAATATGTAGAGATCAACAATATCTCGCGCAAGATTGCCTATCAAGAACTAAAGGATATGACAGATAAAGGGTTATTGTCTACAATAGGAAAAGGAAGAGGAAGCAGGTACGTCCGAAAAGTAAGCGATTAGGTAAGCGATTAGGTAAGCGATTAAGTGAACGATTAGCATAAGGAGCAAATTCTACATGTCGGAACGAACGATAGAAGGTATCACCAAGATAGCTGTCAAGGGGTTCAAGTCAATAACGGAAGAATGCGCAATTGACATCCGTCCGTTGACGATCCTTGCTGGCGCGAACAGCTCCGGAAAATCCAGTATCATGCAACCGCTCTTGATGTTGAAGCAGACGCTGGAGGCACCCTACGATCCGGGACCGTTGTTGATTGATGGGCCGAACGTTCAGTTTACGTTGGCGGACCAATTTTTGTCTAAGTTAACCGACAAAAAAGAAAGCGGACGTTTTCAGATCCAGATTGAGACGCTCGGACCTGATTTGTCTATCGCAGTGACAACGATTTTCCAAAAGAGTTTAAACGAGATTGAAATTGTAGAAATGGCAACCGAAATGAAATCATCAGAGCATCCATCTTTTCCTATCCATTTTGTTCTATATCCTGAGATGTCGGTTGAAGAATGCAAATCGTTGGCTGCCCAAAACTGGATTTCTGCATATCCTGGCTTGCCAACTGAGGCCCTGGAGAAACTTAAGTCTCTAGTTGACCCAGACTCCATGTCTAAGGATTCAGATATTGTGAAGCGTTCACGATGTTTTCTACGCTTTGAAACTCAAAAGGGTGATATAGGCTTCGACTTTGCCATTCCCGCTAAGTATAATGTTTTCAACAGCATTCACCTTCCCGGATTACGTGGTAACCCAGAACGCATCTATAAGTTGACTAGCACCGGTCCCCGGTATCCTGGTACGTTTGAAAATTATGCTGCGAGTATTATTCACAAATGGCAGGAAATGGAAGATAAACGTTTGAAAAAGGTGGTTGATGCTCTTCATACACTTGGGTTGACTCGGAAGATCGGCACCGAAAAAATCAGTGATGTAGGTATTGAACTTCAAGTGGGTCGTCTCCCACGCGACAGCAATAAAGATACGGATCTGGTCAACATTGCTGATGTCGGCTTCGGAGTATCCCAAGTTTTACCGGTTGTAGTGGCATTGACTGCAGCAGAAGAGGAACAGTTAGTCTATCTTGAACAACCCGAGCTCCACCTCCATCCCCGCGCCCAAGTCGCGTTGGCACAAGTGCTGGCAGACGCGGCGAAACGTGGAGTCCGCGTCGTCGCCGAGACGCACAGTTCACTGCTGCTATTGGGCGTTCAAACGCTTGTCGCCGAAGGAAACCTCCCACCGGAGTTGGTGAAACTCCACTGGTTCACGCGCCGCGAAAATGGCGTAACCGAAGTTGATAGCGTGGACTTAGACGAAGCGGGTACTTACGGTGATTGGCCCGTAGACTTTGATGATGTAGACCTCGGCACACAGAGTCGTTATCTTGATGCTGTAGATAAGGTTAGGTTTGGAAAAGAGGAGGCATAGTGAGCAAGAAAAATACAAAACGATTGGTGATTGATACTGATGTTGTTAAAGCTTCCGGTGGTGAAACCGCCACCCATCCAACATCCAAAAACTGTCGTGATTTTCTGATGACAGTGCGAACACTAAATTACCGAGTCGTGATATCAGATGAAATCCGCAAAGAATGGGATGAGCATGCCTCCAATTTTGCCCGCCGGTGGTGGGGAGCTATGGAAAGGCGCAAAAAAATGTGTGACATAGGTAATCCTCGAAAAAATAAGAATCTTCGCACCAAGATTTTGAATACCGCAAGAAGCGAAAAACAAATCAAAGCTATGGAAAAAGATTTTCACCTTCTCAACGCAGCACTTGCAACTGATCAAACCATAATTTCGCGTGAAAAGCGCGTCCGCCAACTTTTCAAACGCGCCTCTCAACAGGTCTGCGAAATTCAGGGTATCATCTGGGTCAATCCAGATAAGACAGCAGAAGAACACCCCATCGCTTGGCTCCAAAACGGCGCGCCGCCTGAAGCGTATCGTCGGCTTTCTGCGTGATACCACCTGTTCACTGTAGGTTATATCCAGGGCCATTTAGTTCTCGGTTCCAATCTTGATTTTGGTTGACATAAGTTAACGTTTGGACACAATATCGCGAGCACAGCTCGCTCCTACAGAAGAGGTATATTCACAGAAATAAAGTGAATATTTAAAACTAAATGGCCCTGAGGTTATATCCTTGCACTAATTACCAAGTTTTGTTAAAATCATATCATTTCAAGAAATAAGAAAAGAGTTATCAAATATCATATAGGATGAAAAGTGCTACCGCCAATCCAAAGCATTACACAGACAGACGCGAATTACCCAAAAAGGTTAAAGGATTCCCTAAAAACAGAAGCACCAGAAACGATTTGGGCACGTGGAAATATCGACTTGTTACCCGGAATAGATACCGCTTTTAATGGAAACCTCTGGGCACTCTTCTGTTCTAAGAAGTGTCCCGGCGAACTGATATTGAAAACGCACGATTTGGCACAAAGATTCAAGGAGAGAGGGATCCCAACGATCGGAGGTTATCATTCGCCGATTGAGCAAGAATGCTTGCGCGTCTTGCTACGTGGCATTCAACCGATCCTTTTGTGTCCGGCGCGAAGCATCGAAAATATGCGGTTGAAATCGGCATGGAAAGACGCACTCGCTAAAGAACAGTTATTAATTTTATCGCCGTTTGAAAGTCGCTACAATCGGCAGACCGCGGCGTTAGCGAGCCGACGCAACGCCTTCGTCGCAGCACTCGCGGACAAAATCTATATCGCGCATGCCGCCGAAGACAGCAAGACCCTGAAATTCGCAGAGCAGATGATCGCCTGCGGTAAACCTGTTTTCACCTTTGAGACACCGGCAAACGAAGCACTCTTTCAACTTGGGACACAACGGATGGAACCGTCCGCATACCTCGACAAAAAAGCAGACGCTACTACCGTCATAACACAATTCGGAGGAACATAATGCCGAAAACAGTCTTTGTAGGAGACCATGAGATGACCTTCCCCGGGCCACACCTCGGTGTACTTCGGGATTGTAACGCTGTGCTCGACTCACCAGAAGGCTTGCACGAACAGATAGCAGAGGACGGGTATCTACTCGTCCGCGGTTTAATTAACAGAGAAAAGATTATCGCAGCGCGGCGCGCCATCCTTGAATACGCCGAAGGCAACGGAAAAGACGAGGTATTTAAGGCTGACACCGACATCATGGAAGCGGTCGCAGGGAACGGCAGCCCCGGGCGGACGATGGGTGCCCCCGCCGTTACGCACCATCCAGATGTCCTATCCGTCTTAGAAGGTGATGAACTCTTTAAATTTTTCCGTAACTTCTTCGGCGGCGATACCCGAACGTTTGATTACAAATGGCTCCGGTTCGTCCGTCCTGACGGTTGGTCGGGCCCACATTTCGATTTCGTTTATATGGGGAGAGGCTCGAAGCAGCTGCACACTTGTTGGGTTCCGTTCGGTGATGTGCCAGCAACTATGGGAACATTGACGGTCTTGGTCGGGTCGCACAACCTACCGAGTTTTGCACCGATTCGTGATACCTACGGCAGAACGGATGTTGATAAAGACGGCACACCTGGGCATTTCGGACGCGATCCGATGGAGATCAGCGATAAATACGGCGGTGAGTGGAAAACAGCCGATTTTGAGATGGGGGATGTCATCATCTTCACAATGCACACGATGCACACTTCCACCAAGAATCTTTCGGATCGGTGGCGCGTCAGTTGTGACATCCGTTTCCAACCGGCAGAGCACCCGATCGATGAACGCTGGGTCGGCAAGAACCCGATTTCTCACACAGGCAGCCAGAAGATTTCGTTCGAGGAAGCAAAAAAGCAGTGGGGATTGGAATAACCCGCACCCCTCGGCGGGACATGTATACTTTTCGGCGATTTTTATATATATCAATCTCGACATGTATACTTTGTATACATATCCATCTGGACATGTATACTTTTTCGCATTTTCTATACATATCGATTGATCATTAACCGAACAAGGCGCGCCGGATCTGACGGACGGCTTGACGGATGCGATCCTCGTTTTCTACGAGTGCGATGCGGATATAACCCTCACCGTTATGCCCGAACCCGGCACCCGGAGAGACGCAGACTTCCGCTTCATTTAGGAGTTTCATTGAGAAGTCCAGAGAACTCAAGTGTCGCCACGTTTCGGGAATCGGTGCCCAGACGAACATGGAAGCCTGGGGTTTCGGGACTGTCCATCCGATCCGGTTTAATCCTTCCACAAGTACATCGCGCCGTTTCTGATAGATCGCAGCGTTTTCCATTACCGTATCTGCTGGCGTGCGGAGTGCCATGATCGCGGCGACCTGAATTGGTGCGAAAATCCCATAATCGTAGTAGCCTTTAATCCGAGCGAGTGCCTCTATAATATCGCGGTTCCCAGCGGCGAACCCGCAGCGCCAACCCGCCATGTTATAGGATTTCGACAGCGAAATAAATTCAATACCGACATCCTTGGCACCCTTCGCTTGTAGGAAACTCGGTGCTTTGTAGCCGTCAAAGACGATATCCGCATAAGCCAAATCGTGAACGACAACGATCTCCTGTTGTTTCGCGAACGCAACGATCTCCTCAAAGAACCCGAGATCGACAACTGCACCCGTCGGGTTATGTGGGAAACTTAAGATTAACATCTTAGGCCTCGGCCAGATATCGCGTGTAATCTCAGTGAGTGAAGGGATGAAATCGTTCTCCTCTGTGAGGGGTATACTCACAACGCTACCGCCAGCAAGGACGACACTATACGTATGAATCGGGAATGTCGGATTCGGTACCATCGCCAAGTCGCCTTCATCAATCAAAGCCAAAGCGAGATGCCCGAGTCCCTCTTTCGTACCGATAACAGCGATTGTCTCTTCATCCGGATCGATGTCAACACCGAACCGGCGTTCATAATGCCAACTGACTTCCCTGCGCAGATTGAAAATGCCGCGCGAAGCGGAGTAACGGTGATTCCGAAGTTCCTGCGCAGCTTCTGTCAGTTTATCAATGATGGGTTGCGGGGTCGGCTGATTCGGGTTCCCCATTCCCAAGTCGATAATGTCTATCCCTTGCTGCCTGCGTTCGTGCGTTAACTGCTTGAGTTTACCGAACATGTATGGCGGCAGTCGATTTAAGCGTTTTGAAAATATATTCATTTTTCCGAGGTCCTGATGTTTTTTAGTCCTAATTGCCTGTAGCGTGTGTTAGTATCCGCGGAACAATTGGGGAATGTTCCAATCAATTCCTATGTGAATTGGGGATTTTGCGCACCGTAACTGTAGTCAAACGACCAGTAATGACTGTTATTCGCATTCATGTGTGTATTTTGAGAGTTTTACCGGATGCGGCGTTGTGTGCGTAGCGGGTGGTTTCAGGTAAGCGATAACCGCGACAACATGCTAACGTCCATATCCGTGCTGAATCCAGGGAGATTCGGTGTCCTATGGAAACGTAAACCACTCGGACGTTTGTACGCGTGCGGACCGCAGCACCGATCACCTCTCCTTTATCCGTAAGATAGGTATAAGCACCTTGCTCGGCATCAGGTTCCGTATATCGTCCCCAGAGCCGGGATTTTGCGCAACCGATTGTCGGTTTATCCAAGATCAACCCTAAGTGTGATGCAAGCCCGAATCTTCTGGGGTGTGCGATCCCTTGTCCGTCTACGATTATCAGATCCGGTATCGTTTGTAACTGATCAAACGTTGTCAGTAGCGGCGGGATCTCCCGAAAGGATAACAGTCCCGGTATATAAGGAAAACGAACAGGGCTTGCTGTAACCACGCTGTCTACCACCTGTAGTTCAGGGAAACTCAGGACGACCACAGATGCGATTGCGGTGTCCTTTTTCAACCCGATGTCTACGCCTGCAACGGTGTTGATTGTCCCAAACCAGTCTGTTGAAATCACCTGTGTGCGCAGTCTGTTCTGGAGTTGCCTGGCTTCTTCAGGTGTAACATCCCACGAGTGGAGGTCGCGATATTCCATAGCTGCCGCTGTTCGTTTTCAATACAAACTCGTTTTGTTTTACAATGCTCTATCCCCCGAAACAGGGTTCCATTTCCCCACCGGATGATTCATAACATTATAACACAAAAACCTCTTATTGTCAAGTCCTTTTCAGCATCTTTTTATACGTAGGAACGCCTACTTTTTTGAGTTCGCTTCCTTAATATCGACGGCACCGATCTTCGTGATATGCTGGATGCCAGCGAAAAAAGCAGAAAGGACCAGGTAACCGCCACCAATACCGATGAGAGCGCCTAAACTGCCGATAATTATTTCGACACCGTTAAACATTGTCCATTCTCCTTAATATTACCTTTATTTAGAATAGCCCTATATGAATGAGCCGTTGACGTTATTATGTTAATAACCTAATAACGTCAGAATTAGTATCTTTTTTATACGAGACTATTTATTACTTGGTTTCAATTTTTTGATTAATTTGCCGATTAATAGCATTACTCACACAAATATGTGGAATATTAAGCAAGAATCGTGCCAACATAGAAACGCTAAAATGGATAGATAATACGGAAAAGTGTGTGTGATTCAACACAATAGGGACGGGGTATTCGGGAAACTGTATCAAATTGGAAACACAGACACAGTTCATTAGCGGAATATTCATACCCTTCAAGGGGTCTCAGTTAAACATTTTAAGGATACTCGGTGGCACGAGATGTTCAACGGTTTCGCCGTGTTCTAACAGGTCACGTACCTCTGTTGACGACATATACGCATAAACATCAGGCAAAAGGATACACGAAATGTATGGCGCATAGCGGCAGATTTCCGGTTGTGCCATGAAGGTCTCTATCGTCTTAATATCAGCTTCCGCGCGGTTTGCGACAATAAAGCGTGCGGAGGCAAACAACGCCTGTAATTCGGCGTGGAAATCTGTATAGTATTTTGCGTCAAAAATTCTCACGAGGGTGTCGTATCCGACGATGAAGTTGAACGCTGTGTCCGGCGAGAACATAGTTTTTAGTGCCGTAACCTTGTCAATATACCGACCGTGGCTTGATGCGCCGACTGAAATCTGTGGTCGGTTCTCGGCATATTTCTTAAGTGTTAAGAGTCTTGCAGCAAGCGGTAAACCGAACACCGGTTTATCAACGTTCGCCTTCGCGAGCAGTAGGAGTAGTTCATCTAACTGATATTCAGCAATGGTATCCTCTACCATTTTTATATGTGCGAGGGTCAACGGATTGAAAGAACCTGAGAAGATGCCGAGTTTCTTCGTTTGTTGAAAATTTCGGGGTGTCGCGCGGTGAACGAATTCTATCCGTGGCGGTGCGGATGGATCCAACTGTTCAAAGAGTTCAGTGTACCCTTCATAGTCGGGGTGTTCCTTGAATTTTTCTATCAACAGGTTCAATGATGCGTTCGTCATGATCGTTCACCTGTATTAAAAGGCGTGAATGTGGCGAGGCTAATCTGTGTCGGTTTCTGCTTTCTTTGCCGCTTCCCAGATAGCGTCTAAACTTTCTAAATCTTGCGCTTCAAAATTCGTGCCGCGGCGTTCTAATTCCGCTTCCATCCATTTAAAACGCCACATAAACTTTCGGTTCGCCTGTCGCAATGTCTCTTCGGCTTGGATTTCCATAAAGCGACACAGATTAACGATAGCGAACAACAGATCCCCAAGTTCCATCGCAGTTGCTTCCGGTTTACCAGTGTCGATACTCGCCTTAACCTCTTCAAGTTCTTCTTCGACCTTTGCGACGACATCGGTGAGGTCATCCCAATCGAAACCGACACGCGCTGCCCGGTTCTGTATCTTCTGTGCGCGGAGCAGTGTAGGGAGTGCGTTCGGAATTCCGTCAAGTACCGACTTCCGGTCCTCGTAGCCAGATTCTGAACGTTTGATCGCTTCCCAATTCTTCACAACCTCATCTGAATCCTCAACATCGACATCACCAAAGACATGCGGATGCCGCCGTATGAGTTTCGCTGTTAACGTCTCAATTACGCCGTAGACATCAAAATTTTTGTGTTCGGCTGCGATCTGTGCTTGGAGCATAATGTTCAAAAGAAGGTCACCGAGTTCCTCTTCTAACTTCTTCGGATCACCCGTATCAATCGCTTCAAGCGTCTCGTAAGTCTCCTCGATGAGTGTAGATTTCAGCGTTTCATGTGTCTGTTCGCGATCCCATGGACATCCGTTTTCGCTCCGTAGGGTCGCTATGACATCAACCAATTCTTTAAACAGGTCTTTCGACATACAAATCTCCTTTATTTTTTACCGATTTTTTGCTTTAAATTTTTTACGTGTTTTTGAACGGTTGGGTAGCGTTCGGCTTCAGCGAAATAAGTGAGATAGAGCTCATAGAGTTGTAGGGCGCGTGCATAATCTTTCTCTCCTTCTGCCGCGACTGCGCGCGCCTCTAAGGCATCCGCCTTCGCATTCAACAGTTCACTGAGCAGTTCCATAGCACGCACCTCGAAAATGCTATGACTATATGTATCCCGAAAAGCTGCTAACGCCTTCGTTAATTCAGCGTAGGGTCTCTTCTCAAACGCATCTTTGAGTTGTTCAAGTTCTGTTTCGGCTTTCGTAGCGAGACGCGTTGCTGATTTTTTTGCTGTTCGGCACAACTCCGTATCGGGTAAAATCCCCGAAATTTCGGTGTAAAGTGTGAACGCTTCCCCGAGTTTGCCACTCTTTTCAGCGGTTTGCGCCTTTTCAAATCCAGACGCAACCTGTTTCATGGGTCCGTAAGTCATGAACCACTCCCGCATTTTAGTTTTCGTTGACCATTGTGGGGAAAGACTGTGTGTTTCATTCTCCCAACCCTCAAACGTCACATCTGCGCCCCACTCCGTATAAAGTTGTGCTGCGCGTTTCGCTCGTGGATAATGTGGGTCATCCAATTCACCGGCACCATAGAAAACCGGATGCCCACGGATCAGTTCCGCTGGTGGCGGATTCATATCCACATCGCGTCTTCCAGCACCCAGTACAATCCGCCCCGCTAACCGATCTAACAACTGTTCTCCGAGAACCGTGGTTGAGTAGCCGCCTTGGCTATAGCCACCCATGAATATATATTCTTTGGCAACATTCAGACGTGTTGAAATGAGTGCTAACGCTTCATCGAAAAAGATTTTCTCTTTTGCCGTTTCGGTCGGTAGAAGTTTGTTGTAATAGAGGTCCGTTGCATAATTCATACCGACAATGATAAATCCTTCTCCTTTTGTGATATGTCTGAACATCCCCGTTGTGGCTGTTCCACGGTAACCGTGGTAATAAAAAAGAACCGGGAATGGACGTTTGTCGGTGTAATCAACCGGAACGTAAAGCAAAAAAGTTTTCCCTGTCTTTGGGGCAGCGATACGTACTTCCTTTCCGGGCAACAGTTCAGCGTCAGACATCGGTATGTCAGCAACAAGAACACTGCAAAACAGAATCAGAAGGGGTATGCTGAAGGTTATGATCTCTCCAATCAGGCGCGAATTGTTGGCACAGAAGATGCGTTTGGTATGACAAAGTGGGTCGAAAAGACGTGTTTTCATGCGTCTGTGGTTTCCTCCTGAAGGGATTCTAATTGGAGGATAAGTTGACCGAGTTGCAGCCGTAGCAATAGCGTATAGATTTGCATCAGCAGAGCAACTTGTGCTTCCGTTGGTAGATCGCTGGCATAAATCACGGCGAGTAACCTGTCTGTACGTTCACGGACCTGCTCAGCTTTCTCGAAGTCGTCCATTTCTGTCTCTGGCGTGCTCTCCTTGATAAACTGCCATAAGCGATCCTGAATTTCAAGCATATAATTCTTTGCCATTGCGGTGCGTGCTTTCTTCGCGGAATCTACCCAGATCGTATTCGCCTTCCAATTGAGCATGAAGGCGATACTGTTGATAATCACATCGCGAAGTGTGTCCTCACCAGAGAGCAGCTCTTCTAAGTTTGTTATACCCTCGGCTTCCGCTGAGAAGGTGCGAACGCGCCTAAAATCCTTCAAATTTGTCAATAACACTTCATTTTCTGCGATGAGCCGCCAATAATCGGCACTCGTTGATAGCAGAACCTCCACACGATTGCAAACGGCATCCGGAATTTGCGCGCGAACGCAATAGTAATGGAGACTGTGGAGCCGACTCCGAAAGAGCTGCAAATTCCCAATCGTCTGGATTTCCGACGAACGTGCAATATGTGGAAGGAGTTCCTCCCGTATCTGATTTAGAAGTGTAGGGACAGTACGTTCAATGTTCATGTGGTGAACCTTATCAGTGCAAGATGTTTACTGGCATAATTTCTTCTTTAATAGCATAGCAGGTTTACTCCAAAAAATCAATCTGAATCCTTGCTTTTTCTGAATTTTTCATGTATACTTTAGTGATACCATAAACAATCCTGACTTTGTATCTCGGAGGTTCCGATGAAGCATCTTGTGATAACGGAAGAAATTTGGAAAGAAGGCAATATGTACACCGCCTATTGCCCAGAGTTGGATGTTGTGAGTTGCGGCAGGGATATTGAAGAAGCACGAAAAAATCTTCTGGAAGTCATTGAAATTCAACTTGAAGAAACAGCGAAGCTCGGAACGCTCAAGGCGTTTTTAGAAGACGCGGGGTATGATTTGACCACTTCACAAGCAACCCTTCAACTTGATAAACAAGTGGTGGCATTTAATCAGCGTACCGTACCTCTTGGAGACCTTTAATGCCGCGACTTTTGCCAACGGATTGGCGAACCCAAGTTAAAATTTTTGAAAAATTCGGGTGCCGCTATGTTCGGCAAAAAGGATCACATCTCATCTACCACCATCCCAATGCGGAACGTGCCGTTGTAATCCCTCGCTATGATGAAGTCCCTGTTACGGCTATCAGAAATAACATGCGGACTGTTGGCATGAGCAGAGAACAATACTTTCGGTTGTTCACCGAAATTTAATTTTCAATCCGGGTCCACCACTTTTATAGTAGAGTAGGTTTTGAAATTACTTATACACTTGTTCCTTACCAGAGCAGCGTTTGTAGTAGGGCAATTCATTGCCCGTCTCTTCAAAACGTGTGCAAATAGTTACGGGCTCTACTATAAACTGTATCGCTGATTTATGAGTAGATAGAGTAATAGTGAAGACTGTGGAGTTGACTCCGAAACCGCTGCAAATTCTCAACCGTCTGGATTTCCGACGAACGTGCAATATGTGGAAGGAGTTCCTCCCGTATCTGATTTAGAAGTGTAGGGACAGTACGTTCAATGTTCATATACGACCCCGATCGGTCAGAAATGTTATTACGACGATTTATTTGTTTAATAGGATAGCAGGTTTTCTGTAAAAAGTCAACTTGACAATTGTTAGAAGGCGTGTTAGAATGTGGATAGATAACATACGGAGCGGATGGAGAAGTGTCATGAAATTGTTCATTGTTGTTATTATCAGTATCGCGTTTTTCGGGATGCTCGCGAGTTTTGCCGATGAAAAGCCTGAACCAGCATCGCCAAAAGTTGGCGATACTGCACCGGATTGGACGCTTCAAGACCCGGAAGAAAAGGAACACAACCTGAAGAAACTACGCGGTAAAATTGTTTTTCTGATTCTGGGCAATCGGAAAATTCGGAAAGAGGACGACAAATGGGCAGAGGCGTTTCAGAAAGATTACCGCGAGAATGAACAGGTTACTGCTTACATCATCGCCGATATGCGGAGTGTCCCGGGATTCATACCGAAAGGGTTTATTAGAGGACAACTGAAGAAAAATCCGCCGCCTGTGAAGTTCTTACTCGATTGGAAAGGGACAGTACATAAACAATATCAGACGGAAAAAGAGAAACCGGTGCTTTACCTCATCTCACAAAACGGTACAATTGCGTTCCATCGAAAATCGAATTTCAAATTAGAAATCTATACCGATTTAAAAAAAGAGATCAATAAACTGTTGGCAGCACCTGAAAAACCTGAGACGAAGTAATCCGCCGTTAATATAGATTGTGGTAGTCGTCTGCCCCTTATTGTAAAACAGATTCCAACGATGTACAATCCCTCCGCGATAGGAGAAAAACATGTCTACAAAACTTAAAGTAGAAAGCTATCTGTCCGGTCCAATGCTTCCGCTGCTTGTAGGGCTGTTTCTTGGCGGATTCGGGCTGCTCGCGATGTCCACAGTGGGAGACGATACGCTATTCCACTTTTTAGCATTGTTTCTAACTATCTGCGGTTTCTCCGCCGCTGCTTATGGATTAATGGGAGCATTAGAGGGCAAACCCATTAGAGCACTGACAAAAAGAGAATTGCGGGAGATTCGCGAACTCTCTCAAAATCTGAAAGTACGCTACCCTACGTATGTCTTGCAGGTTCATAAACTGAAAGAGAAGCACGAAACACTTCACGAGAAATTTCAAGAAGTCCGTACCCATTCCGAGGAATTCAAGGCGCGTATCAAAGCATTCCGAACCGATCTAACTGCGTTGGAAACACAACTCCACGAGAATCTACAGAAGCACGCACCTATCATGGACAATGATAGCGTGGATGGTGTCGCAAAGAAAATCCTCTGGTCAGAGAAGCAGCTGGAATTGACACAATTCGACACCTCCCTCAAGACATTGATTGAGACAGAAAGTCCGATGGTACCGGAGGATTACCGTAGCGCATTGAACCGAATTCGGAAAGACTTCAAAAAACTTGAGAGCGGCGTAACACTTTATCACGAATTATTGACGGCATGTACCAAAGAAACCGACACGTTTGATGCTGTTGAGGCGTTGAAAACAGAAGTTGAGGAGATTGAGGAACTGACCTCACAGCACGAAGCCGAACTGCTGAAATTAGAGACAGATACGCGTACGCGGTATGAAATGTCAAAAATGGCACTCTCTATCTTTGAAGAACGGTTTTCAGAGTTCAAAGCGGGTTGTGAGTTTTAGTCTGCTGAAAGGATAAAAAAAGATTACCTATGAAGAAATACCTCGTCACCGGCTGTGCTGGGTTCATCGGATGGAAAGTGACGGAATTCTTGCTGGAGATGGGGCATACCGTTGTTGGGATTGACAACTTAAACGCCGCCTACGATACCCAAGTCAAGCAGTGGAGACTTCAGCAGCTCGAAGGCACCCCAAATTTTCAATTTCATCGCGCCGACATCTGCGATCGAGAGACACTACAGCAGTTATTTAACACCGCTTACGACGCTGTGATTAATCTCGCGGCACGCGCCGGTGTGCGGCAGTCTGTGGAAAACCCGTGGGTCTACGTCGATACAAACGTGACGGGAACGCTGAACCTATTAGAATTGTGCCGTGAGTTTGAAGTTCCAAAATTCGTGTTGGCATCCACATCAAGCCTCTATGGTGCAAACAACGAACTCCCTTTCAGCGAAGAAGCAAACACAGACGGACCGTTATCCCCTTATGCAGCCTCAAAAAAAGGTGCTGAATCGCTCTGTCATAGTTACCACCACCTCTATGGCATCGATGTGACGATTTTCCGTTTCTTTACCGTTTATGGACCCGCTGGTAGACCGGATATGAGCGCGTTCCGTTTTGTCCAATGGATCAGCGAAGGGAAACCTGTCATTGTCTATGGTGATGGTAAACAGTCCTCGCGGGATTATACCTATCTCGAAGACATCGCTCGTGGTGTGATAGCAGGACTGAAACCGCTCAAATATGAGGTCATCAATCTCGGTTCAGACAGTCCAATTGTGCTGATTGATACGATTCGATTGATAGAGGAACTCGTTGGCAAGAGAGCGGAACTCTCACATCAGCCGTTCCATCCGGCAGATGTTCGCGCCACATGGGCAAATATCCGAAAAGCGGAAAAACTTTTAGGTTGGCGACCACAAGTCAGTTTTCGAGAAGGTATAACGACACTTGTGGAATGGTATCAGGCAAATCGGGAATGGGCAAAGGACATCGAAACAGGCTAAACCGCGGATGCTGTCTGTGAACTGCTTTTGTCGCTCAGGAGTGTGACCGCTTTTTCTAAGGCATCCGGCTCCACCTTTATTTTTGCAATCTCCGCTTCACGTTGCACATACGTCAGTGTATGTTCAGGACGCATCGGTGCAGCGATGTCTTGAATAATCTTATGGAGACGCTTGACATCGGTTTTCTTGATACCGGTCTCTGATTCAACGCGGGTATGTAGCATGGTGGGGGTCTCCGGTTCTTCGACAGTTACTTCGCGCTTGGTCCGGTTACCACCAGTTTTAGATTTCGATTTCGCCGATGCAGTTTTCGATGGGGTCGTACGACGGGTACGTTTTCGAGATGTTCTCTGCTTAGACGACTGAATTTTCCCTGCTTCCAGCGATTTAACACCACACACTTTACACAACTTCGCCGTAACATCAGCCAAAGTCATCGTTACAATCACTTCGCTGATAGCACCGCAGAGTTCACATTCGGCAAGGTTCTCAATGCTTTGTAAGATCTCTGCCTGTATCTCAAGCATCTTTGCCTTGTCGGTTTTCGTCTGTTTCTCTTTCTGACAGAGTGCGATGAGTTTCTGTGCTGCTTTCTCGATTGTGTCTAAATGCGTCATATCTGCTCCTCAAGTGAATTTGATTAGACGCTGCATAATAGGCGAGGTTGCAAACCCCGCCTGCAAGGGGTTTACGAAGTTCGTTCTACAAAATTTCTGAGTGGAGACATGTTGACCGCACAATTTATTCCGACTCACCGGGCGAACTTTTATCCATATAGAGTTTGTATTCAAAACTATCTATGAGTGCTTCGCAACTCGCAGAGATGATGTTTTCTGAGACACCCACGGTTCTCCAGCTCCGCTCACCATCACTTGCTTCAATAAGCACCCTGACTTTTGAGCCTGTGCCAGCTTTGGTGTCTAACACGCGGACTTTGTAATCAATGAGTCGAACGGTCTGCAAAGCGGGATAGAACTGTTCAAGTGCTTTTCGGAGTGCGGTATCGAGAGCGTTGACGGGCCCGTCGCCATCCGCAGCGGTGTGTGCTGTTAGACCGTCCGGTGTTGTGACCTTTACCGTTGCTTCGGAACGCATTGCGAAATCGGTGAATTGTTCTATAATCACTCGAAAACCGACAGGGTCAAAAAAGGGTTCATATCCGTTGAACACCTTACGTGTCAAAAGTTCAAAGGACGCTTCGGCAGCTTCGTATTGGTAACCTTCCTGCTCGGCTTCCTTGAGTCGTTTGAAGAGTTCTAACACCTGCGGCGAGTTCTTGTCGTAATTCGGGTACTCCTTCTCGATTTTCTTCATGATGGTGCCACGTCCGGCTTGATCGGAGACGAGGATCCGTTGGGTATTACCGACCGCTTCCGGCACGATATGTTCATAAGTAAGCCGATTCTTACGGATTGCGTCGGTGTGTAAACCGCCTTTATGCGCAAAAGCGGAACGTCCGACATAGGGTTGACGTTCATCGTGCGGAAGGTTCGCCAGTTCACTGATAAGACGTGATACACTCGTGATGGACTGCAGCTGCGCATCACTGAGGCATTGCATCCCAAGTTTGAGTTGGATTGTCGGAATAATAGCGGCGAGATTCGCATTGCCACATCGTTCACCGTAGCCGTTGAATGTGCCTTGTACGTGGGTTGCACCGGCTTGGACAGCCAGGACAGCGTTTGCCGCGCCCATCCCCGCATCGTTGTGCGTGTGTATGCCAACCGGCAACGCTAATTCAGAGAGGATGACTTCAACGCCTTCCTGAACCTCTAACGGTAACCTGCCGCCGTTGGTATCACAGAGGACAAGACAACTCGCTCCACCCGCGGCAGCAGCTCGCAGCGTTTCTATCGCATACGCAGCGTCATCCGCATAGCCGTCAAAAAAGTGCTCGGCATCGTAAATGACCTCACGACCGTTCTCAACGAGATAGCGGACGGAACTCTCAATTAATTCAAGGTTCTCTTCTGCTGTCACACGGAGTACATCGGTGGCGTGGAGTCGCCAGGTTTTCCCGAAGATCGTGACCGTCCTTGCGCCAGTATCCAGCAGGGCTGCCAAATTGGGATCGGTATCAGCGGTGTAGGTCGGATAGCGTGTGCTACCAAACGGCACGATTGTCGCTGTTTCCAATGCCAGCCCTTTTGCACGCTTGAAAAATTCTATATCTTTCGGATTAGAACCGGGATACCCACCTTCAATATAGCGGATACCTAATTTGTCCAGTGCCTCTATGATGATGAGTTTATCCTCAACAGAAAAGGCAACGCCTTCTGCTTGACTGCCATCTCTGAGTGTCGTATCGTAAAATTCAACCATGTTATTTCACTGCAAGTTTTGGCTCACACTTTATAAATATGGGTTTGCAAACTCCACCCTACAACGCCAAAATTTCGTGTCTCCTTATTCGTAATATCTGTTCGTTCTATTACTAAAATTTTATCACATTTTAGGGCAAAAGTCAAGATATTTGTAGTTTCCAGAGTCGCATGCTATTCTTGTTAGCAGGTACGCCTCGCGATGCTTACTAATGGCTAACTGCCGATAGAAACCAATTGCTGAAAGCTGAATACTTCTATTTTTCTTTCACAATCTGTGAAATTGTGTTATGATTTATAACAAAGTTTATCATATTTATACTTCGGTAGGCACGATTTGAGACAGGCAACCTCACCCGTTACCTACAATGAAGTATTCACATATTTTGGGATTTTACATAACAATGATGAAAACCTATACTATTTTACTTGTCTGCAGTGCTTTGTTGTTCTCAAGTTGCGGAATATTTACAGCGAAACCGGTTGAGCCGCAGCCTCCAGTAACGCCTGTAGACCCGCTCGAAAAATTACATACCGATATTGATACCGTCTTACGGGAAACCTTGTTTACAACCGCAAACATCGGCATAAAAGTTATTACTGTGGAAACAAGAGAGGTGATTTATGAAAAGAATCCCCTCAAACTACACCATCCCGCCTCCACGACAAAACTCTTCACAGCAGCAACCGCTCTGGCAAGATTAGGACCAGATTACCGGTTTGAAACGACGCTCTCTGTTGATGCAGATGCAGATACCCAAGTGATTCAGAATCTCTATCTCAAAGGTAGGGCAGACCCTGTCCTTCAACCGAACGATATAGTGGTATTGGCAGATGCGCTCCTCGAAAGTGATGTTAATCTGATAGAAGGCGATATTGTTGTCGATGCAACATATCTTGACACTGTTCGGGAAGGTCCCGGATGGATGTGGGACGATAGACCCCTTCGGATCAGTGCTTTAAGCATCAGGCAAATTGAACCCGAACCGGGGACACGAAGCAGAGCCCTCGCATGCGGCTATCTACTGAAAAACGAACTCATGGAAAAAGGGATTGAAGTGATCGGTGATGTCGTTCCTGGAACGGTCCCATTAGATGCGCGTACGGTTGCCAAACACCTATCGCCACCACTCGCCGATATTCTCAAATTAATGAACAAACCGAGCAACAACTGGATCGCCGAGCTGCTTTTCAAAGCCATCGGTGCTGAAGTGATGGGTGAACCCGGAACGTGGCAAAAAGGGAGAGATGCTGTCAATGAATTCTTAGAAGAAATCACGGGTGAACCGCCGGCACATCGGTTCGTTGACGGCTCCGGACTTTCTCGCTATAATCTCCTCAACGCCGAACTCCTCACGCAGCTGCTCGGCTACATGTATCAAAATTTTGAGTTGATGCCGGAGTATCTGGCATCGCTTCCGATCGCTGGTGTTGACGGCACCCTGATAAATCGGATGCAAGGCGTATCCGCTGAGAAGGTATTGCGTGCAAAGACGGGGACGCTAAGCGGTGTCTCTGCGCTCGCTGGCTATACGACGACAGCGGATGGTGAGGTTGTCGCGTTCGGTATCCTGATTAGTCATTACGTCGGTTCCGCCACACCTGCACGGGATATTCAAGATCAGATCGGCGGTTATCTGACCGGTTTCAGTCGCCATCCGGTTAGTAAAGTTAACAGTAAACTCTCCGAAGACGAATAAGCACAACTTGAGTGTCTTACGCTACCAAAGCAATTTTCTTTGACATCTGTTTTTTGGTGTGATACAATTTCCCCGCAGTTTGTTAGGGCAAGTAGGGAAAATCAACAGCAATTCCGTGATATCCGAGGAGCAAAGTGTAAGTAATGGATACTGAATTGACTGCCAAGGACTATGAAATGCTTACCACAATACTGGACGATTTGATTGATGTCGTTGGTGGGAACGAAAATCACGTCTTGGCCCCGTTGATGGATCTCATTGGTGACCTTATTGAGACCTATGAGGATAAACACGTTCCAGAATTGGCACAGATATGATAGTTATGTAAAAGAAGCAGTTTCGGAAAGTCAAGATTCCTTTGACATAATAAGTTTCTTTACTGAATGGAAAATTTGCTTTTGCTGTGCAAAGTGTTGACATTTAGGTTTTTGTGTCGTATAATATATGTGGTTTTCTGATCGTGGGGTAATTCAGTTACGGGCATACCTAACTTTTTAGAGTTTTTTCTTGACACTGATCTTTTTCTCCATTATACTGAAAGGACTTTTGTAGATCTAATTGAGTGCTAAAGGAAATTGATGTTAGCAAAAAAATTTTAAATCCGTGCTCGGTTACACACGAATACACCCACAGTGGAGAAAAATCACGGAGTAAATGATGCCACGCGAAAATCAAACAGAACGATCCAGATCATTAATAGCATCTATTACTGAATTTGAGCATATATCTGAAGATATCGACAGGCTCCCTTGGCGTGAACTCAATATACCTGAGGTACAACCTATTCAGAGTCCTAAGCCAACAATAGATTCTGAAATACTTGGGAGCATGCTTGAACATATTAACGAGTATCCATCACTCAAATCCGAGAGGCAGGCATCTGTTAAATTTGGTTTTGCCCCGATGCCTCGGAGTTTCAACTTACCCGCGGTCTTTAGTGTTTACATAAATACAATTGGTCCGTCTCCTCAATCTCTTATTGCAGCTGTGGAACTATTGGTGAGTATAGCTGGTGAAGATATACCTCAATCCATCACTTCGTTGACACCCGAGGACTATCAAAGGCTTACCAAGGCTCAGGGTAAGTTAATTGATATAGTCGGGGCGGATGAAAATCATTTTTTAATTCCATTAATCAGTTTCATTGGTAACCTAATTAAAATTCATAATGAGGAACCCAACTCATCAGCAGATTTGTTATCACAAGAAAATGATGACCTTGAACACACCAATGTTGATGCTTTTAAGCCACATCGTCCGGAAAAAGTTGGTCGCCCCGCAACGCTCCCGCGCTTGAAACTAGCAGATTTGCTATCACAAGAAAATGATGATGTTGCTGCCCTTAAGCCACATCGTCCGGAAAAAGTTGGTCGCCCCGCAACGCTCCCGCGCTTGAAACTAGCAGATTTGCTATCACAAGAAAATGACGACTCCGCATCTGGCGAGATAGATACTGGTCCAGCAGTGGGCAATGAAGTATAATACTGGAAGCGAGGATGACTTGAACTACATTCCGGTGCGAGGGGACATAATAGATATTGATTTCAGTCCACAAGCAGGAAAGGAAATTTGGGATTATCGGCCCGCCCTTGTTATCTCCTCGTGGGATTTTAACCGCAAGAAAAATTTGGCCCTTCTCTGTCCAATCACGAAAACCAAAAGAGGTGGACCTTTTGAGGTTGAAATCCCTAAAGGGCTTGATGTGTACGGTGTTGTTCGAGCAGATCAGGTTAAAAGTTTTGATTGGCGGGCGAGAAGAGCGAAACTTTTGTGCGTAATGCCTAATGATACGGTAAATATAGTTTCCCAGATAGTAGAAACAATTATATGGGGGGAATAGTCCGTTGATTATAGAAATACCGACTTTGAGAGATAAACAACAAATTAATCCTTGTAAACAACACAGCATTTCCAGAATATGAAACTGCCTCAAGTAGCCTACCGTTAAGTAATTCCCAATTCGCGAAAATTTCACCTACTAAACACTCTACCAAGGAAAGTTGTGAACACAAAAACGCTCATTGAATTCATAGAGAATATCAGTAATTCGGAGAACTCTGACACAATGACCGAAGTTGTGCAAGAAGAACTTCAGAATAATACAGAATTGTCACTTGTAGATAATGCAATAATTAATGCGTATCTGTTGCAACGGGATGGGAAAATTGTGAATGCCATAGAAAAGTGGCGTTCCATCGCAAATATCGCAGAAGGAATGGACAACGAACTTGCTGCTCATGCTTGGTTTTCTATCGGCGGCCTTCTTCGGGATGACAATCAAGAAGATGCTCTTCTTGCTTACAACAAGGCAATTAGTCTTGAACCTGCTAATGCTATTTTCTATAACAATCGGGGAGCTGTGAAATCGCTTTTAAAACAATACGAGTCCGCTATTTCTGACTATGATAAGGCAATACGTTTGAATCCGGAATATGCAGACGCTTATTACAATAGGGGATGGGCAAGAAACGAACTCCATCAATACAAATTCGCAATCACGGACTATGACAAAGTGATACGCCTGAATCCTGATTATACAGATGCTTATTACAACCGCGGGCAAGCAAAACGTAGGCTTGAACATCATGAGGCTGCAATCACTGATTATAACGAGGCAATACGTCTAAAACCGGATTACGTAGAAGCCTACAACAATCGAGCGATAGCAAAAAGCGCACTAGGGCGACTTGAGGCTGCGATTGCTGATTTTGATGAAAGTATAAAACTTAAATCAGATAATGTCTATATCTACTTTTTGAGAGGTTGTGCAAAGGTGGAGTTAGAACACTATGAGGCTGCCATTGCTGACTTTGATACAGGGCTCCAATTCAGACCAAACGATACCTATGCTTACCATGCTTATTACATACGTGGGTATGCGTATCATGAATTAGAACGCTACGAGGAGGCAATCGCTGACTTTGATGAAGTCATTAAAATCTCTCCAGATGATGCCCACCCATACTTCATGAGAGGCTATGCTAAGGATGGATTAGAACGCTATGAAGAGGCAATCGCCGATTTTGATAAAAGTATCCAACTTAACCCAGATGATGCTTATGTTTACTTCAGGAGAGGTTCGGCTAAGATTAGGTTAAAAGGCTATGAGGAAGGAATCGTTGATTTTAATAAAAGTATCCAACTTAATCCAGATAATGCGTATGCTTATTTGGCACGCAGTTTAGCTAAGATTAGGTTAGAACACTATGAAGAGGCAATCACTGATTTTGATAAAAGCATCCGGCTCAAATCAGATTTAGCAGAATCCTACTTCATGCGTGGACATGTAAAATACGAACTGAACCAATACAAAAATGCGATTCTCGATTTCGATGAAAGTATAAAACTCAAATCAGATGATATCGATGCTTACCTCATGAGAGGTTTAGCTAAGATTAAGTTAGAACGTTATGAAGAGGCAATCACTGACTTTGACGCGGGTATAATACTTGCCCCAGATAATGCTCAAGCTTACTTTGACCGTGGACGCGCTAAGATTGGATTAGAACACTACGAGGAGGCAATTGCTGACTTCGATACAAGTATCCAACTCGATCCAGATGATGCTTATGTTTACTTCAGGAGAGGTACAACCAAGATTAGATTAGAACGCTATGAAGAGGCAATCACTGACTTTGACGCGGGTATAATACTTGCCCCAGATAATGCTCAAGCTTACTTTGACCGTGGACGCGCTAAAATTGGATTAGAACACTACGAGGAGGCAATTGCTGACTTCGATACAAGTATCCAACTTAATCCAGATGATGCTTATTCCTATTTCATGCGCGGCTACGCCAAATACGGATTAAAACACTATGAAGCTGCGCTTGCGGATTTCGACAAAACTATCCAACTTAATCCAGATGATGGCGAAGCCTATAACAATCGGGGGCATTTGAAAAACAAACTTGGGCAATATGAATCTGCACTTGCTGACTGCAACGAATCCATCCGTCTAAATTTTGATGATGCCTGGCCGTATGCCAATAGGGGATTTTCAAAAATTAAGTTAGGTCAGATTGACTCTGCGCTTACCGACTGTGACGAAGCGATTCGGAGAAATCCCTCCTTGGCGGAAGCCTACCATACACGAGGTGAAGCCTATCGTCTTTTAGGCAAAACTGAGGAAGGAAAAAATGATTTCCAGAAAGCCCTGGAATTGGCAGAACAAACTGGCGACCAAGAACTCAAGACCGAAATTGAACAATCCGTTCAAGAACTTGAACTTGATAATACGAAATAAATAGAAGAAGCGGGGGATCCGCCGCATAACCTACTCTATTCAAACCGTGACGTAATCTCTGGTGGTGGTTCTCCTACAGCAGATTTTCCATCTCGCAACAACGGCTCCGCATTGCCCCACAAACGGCTCCCGTCGTGTGAAAGCAGTGGCTCAGCAGAATACTGCGCAAGATACGCACGTCGTAGGTTGTTCGTATAATTCGTCCCGCTGCAGTGGAAATTGACACTCGTAAACGCTACGATGCTCCCCGCTGGCACGACAGCCGGTACACCTTTCTCCGGTCCGAAATACCCGACCAGATCGTTGCTTTCGTCATCGCGGATGTGCTTCACCCACGAACGAATGCCGATCCGCGAGAACGGCATCACGTAGACCGTCCCGTTCTCCTTAGACATATCATCGAGCGCACACCAACAGGTGAGATAGGGTTTATGCTCAGGGTAGCCGACATAGCCGGAATCCTGGTGCCAACTGAACTTCATCCCTTCTTCCGCGCCCTTGACGACATATTGTTCCCAAAAAAGATATGCAGTATCGCCTAAGGTGGCACGACAGACATCTGCCATCAGGTCGCTGAACAGAAATTCGCGGAGCTTCGGCTGTTTCCTGAAACAGTTTGAGACGAAATACCGTTTACCGCGATGGTTGAGACCGAGGATCTCTTTCCCCTGCCTCTCCATCTCAGCATCCGCCTGACTGATAAAGGTTCCACATTCACCGCGAAGGAGTTCCAGCAGCGGTTCCGGGATAACGTTTTCTAAAATAAGATAGCCTTCCTCTTGGAATTGCTGTTTCTGTGCATCAGTTATGTTCATATTTTTTAAATTATTCAGTTTCTGCGCTGCCCTCCACCGCGGGAGAGGTTTGTAATCCCGATTCTTTCAGGCAGATTTCTAAGTAGGGGCTGGGTTACCCAGCTCCTACATATTCAATGTCCGATTTTGATTGTCAAATCTCATTAGAAAGGTTTCTACTCGATATTGATTTGGCGGACGACTTGACCGTTGCTTTCCCAATAGGTATGCTTTCCAGTGATATAGTTGGAATCGGCTGCCGGTTGGATGTTGCCCTTCGTGTCAATCGCTCTGGAGACGACGGTGTGTTCGCCTTTCGCCGGACTGTTCCAGTCAAGATGCCAGATTTTCCATGCGAATTCCGCGTCCTCTTCCGGGTCTATCGTCGCTGTTTGCCACGCGCCACCGTCAATACTAATTTCAACAGTTTTGATAGGCGCGCCCCACGCGGCACCGTAGATACGATATTTGTCGCCGATGCGCGTTACTTTTGCCGCTAACGATTTCAACTGCGTCCTACCGACTGAGGTCTCCATCCAGACGGATTCGCCATCGGGACGCTTCTCTTCACGCATCGTGACATAATCGCGCGCCATAAACTTGCCCATGAACCGGGTATCACGCACCTCAATACGTTTAAGCCACTTGACGCAGGCGATACCGTACCAACCGGGGGTAATCAAACGCAGCGGTGCACCGTTGGCGTGCGGTAACGGTTCACCGTTCATCTCGTAACAGAGGAGCATCGTGTCTTCCATCGCATCTTCAACCGACATGCTCCGTGCAAAGTTTTGACGCATCTTTACACCGCGCCGTTCCTCTTCGCCGACATCGTGTCCGAAGAAGATCACCTCAATGCCGTCTTCTTTGATACCTGCCTCCTTGAGGATCGGTGCGAGGGGTGTGCCTGCCCATTTTGCGTTGCCTATTCCGCCAGTAAATGACGCAGATCCGTGGTTGCCGGAGCATTCCAACGTGAAGGTTACCTCCTGCCGAGGCCGCGCTTTAATGTCGTCAATCGTGAGCATCATCGGAGTATCGACCAAGCCACTTATCTCCAGTTTCCACGTCGCGAGATCGACTCCAGGTTTACCGTAATGTGAAACGTTAAAGAATTCATCGTTTGGTGTAATAAACGTATCGAATTCGTTCCAATCCAACAAACCACGCTCCGAAGCGGGTCTCGGCGGTTGATCGGTGAACGGGATCAGTACCTCACCCTCACGGCTCGGGAAGGCATAGGCTGCCCACGGACTGAGTAGCAGCCCGGTGAGCGTTAGACCGGTGTGCCTCAGAAAATCTCTGCGTTCCATGATGCCTCCTCATTTTTCGGTAGGCGCGGTTTTAAGCGTTGGTTGCCGCAATATAGTTGGCATCAACCTGTTTCCAATTGATAATCTTAGTCCAAGCGTCAACGTAATCAGCGCGTCGGTTCTGGTAGTTCAGATAGTAGGCGTGTTCCCAGACATCAAGACCGAGGATCGGGGTATGTCCTTTCATCAATGGACTGTCCTGATTCGATGTCGAATAGATCTGGAGTTTCTTGTTTTCATCAACGACGAGCCATGCCCATCCTGATCCGAAATGCGTTTTCGCTGCTTTGGCGAACATCTCGTTGCCCGCATCAAGCGATCCAAACGTGGATTGAATGGCTTCAGCGACTTTACCTGCCGGTGCTCTACCATCGCGAATCATAATGTTCCAGAAAAGCGTGTGATTGGCGTGTCCACCGCCGCTGTTAATAACGGCTTGACGGATGTTCGCTGGCACTCTGTCAATATTCCGAAGTAGACCCTCAATTGACATGTGTTCCAAGTCGTGATGTCCGCCGATTGCCGCATTGAGTTTATTGACATAGCCTTGGTGGTGTTTTCCGTGATGGATCTCCATTGTGCGTTTGTCAATATGTGGTTCAAGTGCGTCGTATGAATAACGTAGTGCCGGTAGCGAGTGCCCATGGCTATGATCCTGTTGATTTGCATAAAGACGCAGCGGACTGTTCGCGAGTAGCAATCCTGCAACTGCGCTGCTGCCTTGGATTAGAAAATTTCTACGATTCATGTGTTCTCCTTGTCCTGCTGTTTTGAATGGCATTTTAAAGGAATTGTGAGTTTATGTCAATATAAAATTCAGTTGATTTTGGCAAAAAGGTGTGGTATATTGATTACAAGATCAAATACAAAAAGACAAGAAACGATAAAGGAGACAGGAAACTTTATGTCTAAAGAACTTTCCCGCCTTGAAGAGGTTGAATTACGTGAAATTTGGCCCGATGAAGCACAGGATTTCACACCGTGGTTAGCTAAAGAAGAAAACCTCATCCTTCTTGGCGAAACACTGGATATGGAACTTGAACTTGAGAATCAGGAAATAAACGTTGGAGATTTTCGCGCTGATATTCTGTGCAGGGATACAGCCGATGGTTCAAGGGTTCTCATTGAAAACCAGTTGGAAAGAACTAACCACAGCCACCTTGGTCAAATCCTCACTTATGCAGCTGGATTGGATATCCACACAGTTATCTGGATCGCAAAAGAGTTCCGAGAGGAACATCGCGCAGCACTTGATCGACTCAATGAAATTACCGATGAACACTTCCAGTACTTTGGGATAGAGATTAAGGTGTGGCAAATTGGAGATTCCGCCCGCGCCCCGCAATTTGAGATCGTCTCTAAACCTAACGATTGGAGCCGCACAGTAAGTCGAGGGCCGGAACTTGCAGCAGGTAAGGATATCTCCGAAAGGGGTGCCCGACATATAAAATTCTGGACAGCACTACGCAAGTACATGGATCGGGAGAATATCCCCCTCAAATTCCCAAAACCAGGCCCATCAAATTATCTAGATTTCAGCATAGGGCGCGCTTACTTTACTATGCAGCCGTATTTAGTTGCTACAAGGAGGGAAATTGGCATTCGCCTCTATGTAGGCGGAAAAGACGCTAAAAACGCTACAGCATATTTTCACTTGCTGAAAGAACAACAAGAAGAAATCCAAAATGCATTTGACGAGCCACTTGAATGGGACGAGCAAGCTGGTCCCATAGTTAAGCGGATCTCTTTACACAAAGGCGATACCGATCCAACAGACGAATTTGATTGGCCGAATCAGCAGAAATGGTTTGCGGATAACCTTGAAAAGTTTGATAAAGTCTTCCGACCTCGTGTAAAAGCACTCAATGCTGATGACTGGGAACCGCCCGAAGACGAGGATAACGAATAGACTCACGGAAACAACCTATGGATAACACGGACACCTTCCATATCCTTGCGTTAGATGGCGGCGGCACTCGTGGCATCTACACTGCACAACTCCTTGCCGAAATTGAAGAGGCTTTTGGGACACGTATCAAAACCTGTTTCGATCTCATCGCCGGCACAAGTACAGGGGCGATTATCGCTGGTGCGGCTGTCTCAGACATCCCGATGCAGGATATTGTCGAACTCTTTGAAACGGAGACACCGCACATTTTCCGAAGAAGATGGTATCGTATTCCGTTGTTTTTCAGCAAATATCCGAGTGAACAACTCGCCCAGGTTATCGCCAAGCATATTCCGGCAACGCCTCTCGGTGAAATAGCAACGCCATTGATGCTAACGAGCTCGGAGATCACCAAAAGTGAGGTTCATATTTTTAGGTCCAATTATGGAAATCGCGATTCGGAGGGTACGCCCTCTACAAACAAAGAAGTCTCTTTACGAGATGCTATCCTCGCCTCTTGTGCTGCACCCACATTTTTTGCCCCAAAGTCCATTGACAATCTCTTGTTAGCAGATGGCTGCTTATGGGCAAACAATCCTTCCGCAATTGCCGCCACAGAAGCACTCTCAGTGTTTAGAAAAGACCCACAAGAGGTTCGGATGCTCTCCATCGGGACAGGACACTCGGTGAACATGTACCAGCAAAGACGGGGTTGGGGGTTTTTCACCGGATGGGGTGGCGCGAAACTGACCTCCTACGTGATGACATTGCAAGCCCAAGCATCCGCACACGCAACGAAACTGTTGCTAAAGGGCAATTATTTACGCGTCAATCCCGAAATCGAGCGTTGGGAGATAGATACCCTTACGCAGTTAGACAGCCTCAAATCCCTCGCTGAGCGTGATTTTGAGAAATACGCTGCAGAAATTAGAGCATTTATTTTTGCCTAACAAGATAATTACCTGATCTGAACTTTAGGAACGGCACTATACTTTTTTGTAAAAAAACTTGACTTTCACTGTTGAAAAATGTATACTGCAGGAGAATGTGGCAAATTTTTCCGATTTGAGAAGTGAAGGTAATTTCTTGTTTCGTTAACGAGAGGTTAAAAACCTCAAACTTCATCCATTAACACCCCTATCTGCAATCTCGTTGTCGGATAGGATTTAACTGGACCCTATATGGGAAAAGGAGAAATTTTCATGGAAGGCCTTAAGCGATTCATAGGGATTGTGCTTATCGTCATTGCGGCGATAGTCGCTATCCAAACAATCATAGAGCCGGTTTACCATACTTCTACTGATGAGAGTCCGCACAGTTCCGCGTGGGACATCATCAACTGGCTCTCGGCTATTTCGATAATTTTGGGGTTAATATTCGGCTACATTCGCATGAGTCGCGTCGGAGCGGATTCAAGCGTCCAAGAGTTCATCGCGGCAAACACGCTATTCTACGGGTTTATTTTTACAGCCATCCTGTTCTTCTGGAACTGGTTCGGCATCATGGGTTTCGCATCAGACTTCACTGCGGTTGGTATGGACACCCGCAGTTTAGTATGGATACTCTTTGATGCGATACTCCCACCGTTGAATATCGCGATGGGTATCCATCTGCTACGCGCAAGTGAATAGGCAACGGAGCCTATTCTCAAAATTGAAGGGTTTGTAGTAGGACATATCTATGACGAACCTGAATGTGAAGTGCGGGCTTTCTAAGTGCGCACTTCACTTTTTTATAGACAATTTTTGAGATTCTTGATACCTTTTACTCCCAAGACAACACCCTAATAGGAGAATTCTATGGAAATAAGACCAAATCGAGTTAAAGAGAAATTAGCAGCTGGCGATTTAGCTTATGTCATCTCAGGATTGACGAACGCCGACGATATAGACATCTTCGGTCCGAACGGATTCGATGGCGTATGGCTGGAAGGCGAACACGGTGCTGTCGATGCATCTCGAATCGGTGATTTGACACGCGCATGCGACCTCTGGGGTATGACCTCTATCACACGCGTTAACCGTAACGATCAGGCACTTATTTACCGCACGCTTGACTGTGGTTCAATGGGGATTTGTGTTCCGCATGTCAACACGAAAGCGGAAGCACAAAATGTCGTAGATGGTGCAAAGTTCGCACCGATTGGACACCGTGGCATGTATACCAGTCGCCAAGGCTACGGTGTAGATAACTACTTTGACGTAGCCAACGCACAGACACTTGTCATCGTGCTTATCGAAGATATTATCGCTGTCAACAATCTCGACGAGATTCTTACTGTCGATCATATTGACGTGTTTTTCGTGGCACCGTCAGATTTAGCGACTTCTATGGGGCATATCGGGAACTTAACGCATCCAGATGTCCAGAATACCATAGATTCAGCACTCGCTCGTATCCAAGCGGCAGGACGGGTTGCAGGCACCTTGACGCTCGATGCCATGGTTGAGAAATATGTTCAGGCGGGCGTGCGGTTCTTAATGACAGGCGTTGGCGGATGGATTACGTCCGGCGCAGCAGCATATAAAGAACGCGCAGAAAACGCGAAAAACTGACAGATATTAAAGATTTGTTGAAACATCAACAAGATAATAATAATCAGAGCAGTTTACCAGATGAAGAATAAACTGGTTTGAAATTAAAGTTCGTGAAGGGCGCGCTTTGTAAGCGCGCTTATTCGCGTTGTGGAACCGCCCAATATTGGAAGCAGCGTTGAGACAATCACGCCAAAAAAGTGACCCCACCAGATGCCTCTCTGTCCTGCCAAACTGAACCCGTCGGATAGATGTGTTCCTCAACGAAGTCTGGGGACATTTCAAGTCCCCAACCCGGCACAATTGGTGTAACATAGGCACCGTCACGAACTTGGATCGGGTGTAGGAAAACGTCCTCCTGCAGGAAATTGAGGTATTCAACCACCTGTGTATCCGAATGCGCAGCGACACAGATTTGATCCCATATTGCGTAGTGCTGAATCATGTTGCACAGACCGATGCCGCCACCGTGCGGACAGACAGGGATATTATACTTCGCTGCCATTAAGATGACTCCCAACACATCGTTAACGCCCCCCAACCGGGTTGCATCAATCTGACAATACTGGATCGCGCCACTCGTAATCAACTGCTTGAAGATAACAGGCGATGGCACCTGCTCTCCTGTCGCAACACCGATGCCGTGTTTCTCTAAGGCGCGTGATATTTTCACAAAGCCGAGCACATCATCGCGCGCTGTCGGTTCCTCAATCCACGTCGGCTTGAACGCCGCTAACGCTTTCATATACGCGATGGCTTCATCAACACCCCAGATTTGGTTCGCGTCCAGCATCAAACGCGCCTCTTGTCCGATCGCCTCGCGAATGAAGGCGAGCCGTCTCTTATCAAAGTCCAAATCCTGTCCCACCTTCATCTTGAAGCAGTCGAGTCCTGCTGCCTTCACTTGGTTTACCGTCTCAATAATCTGTTCATCGGTTAAACCGAGCCACCCTGCCGTGGAATATGCCTTCGGTCCTTGTTGACGGAGTGTCTGTTCGCGAACTTCGCGACTGTCCCAATGCCTGTATAGAATCTCAGCTGCTTCGTCAGGTGTCAGCGCATCTTGTAGGTACCGCCAATCGATGGACTGCACAATTTTCTCTGGCGGCAAATCGACAAGCAGTTTCCAGAGCGGTTTATCCACCAGTTTTGCCCAGACATCCCACATCGCATTGACAATGCTCCCGATCGCCATCCGATTCACACCGTCTGCAAGCCAGCGTAATTGGTGATGGTCTATGAGCAGTCTGTGAAACGCGCCCGGGTCATCCATAAAAGCCTTCACTTCTATCCCAACGACGAGTTGTGTGAGGTCTTTAACCCCGTAAGCAATCCAGTCGTTTCCGGCACCGGCGGTGAAAGCGACCGAAATACCGTGATGTCCGGTGTCTGTTTCTATTGTTGTTAGCACGGCGGAATAGTTAGGTTTCTTATGAAATGGATCCGAACCGAGTAGCGTATCCGATGTAGGCACCCGCAGATCCATAACGTCAATTTTTTTAATTTTTGGCGTAGTTTGCAAGCCAAAACTTGCTATAGATTGTCCTGAGAATTTCATGATTTGCTTGACTCCTTTTTTCAGAAAGTATATAATGAATTGATATGAAAATCTACACTAAATTTGGTGATACTGGAGAGACGGCACTATACGGTGGGACGCGGATCGGGAAAGATGACTCGCGTATTGAGGCAATCGGCACTGTTGATGAACTGAACGCTTACATCGGTTACGCGCAAACACTCGTTGATGATCCAGACCTCTCCGATCTGATGGCGCAAATCCAGAATCATCTTTTCGCGGTTGGGGCAGACTTGGCAACGCCTGCGACACACACGAAAGCCGCCGAATTCCGTATATCGGCGGATTTCACAATAGAGATGGAAACAGCGATAGACACACTCTCCGAGGAACTTCCACCACTGACGAACTTTATACTTCCCGGTGGCTGTGCCGCCGGTGCTATCTTACATATTGCGCGCGTCGTCTGCCGTCGAAGTGAACGCCGTGTCGTTCACCTTGCAAGCGAAACGGAGGTCAACTCAGAAATAATTCGGAGTTTGAATAGGCTTTCGGATCTGCTATTCGTTCTTGCCCGGACGGTGAACTTTCGTGCACAGGCTCCAGAACCGATTTGGAAGTCGTAACCAAGTGAGAAAAAAAGAGTTGTATTATATCGAATAATATGCAAGAATTAAAAACACCTACGCCTCATTTTTTTATTTTTTTAAAGGAGATTAAATGATGACTTTGAGATTCGCAAATTTGTTTCTGACAATTCTCATTGCGTTTGTCGCATTCGCCGGTTGCGGAAGGGGACGAGATGTGGTTACAGATACCATGCCGTCAGCTGATGCCACCATGGATGAGACTATGACTGACATGGAAAAGATTCCAGTGACTTTAGTCTGGTTGGTTGATTACCCAGAAGGGGAAAAGGATGTATACCTTGAATGGATTGTGTCCGTCGCACCGACACTGCAAGCCCCGGCAGAGGTGAATCGGATCAGATCTTACGACAATGTTGAGGAGACGACGCCACATCGGTTTGTTGAGTTTGTATTTGACAGCTTTGTTGATGCGATGACTTATATGAATCGTCCGGAGATCGCTGCCGTTTTTGAAGACCTTCCGAATCACGCAACGCAAGTGAGTGCACACACGTTTATTGAGCGTTCTGACTACACGAAAACTGAGGCAGACGATTGGCCCATTAAAGGTATTATTTTTGTTAACTATCCCCTTGGTGGGAAAGCCGCATATCTGGAATGGGTCGCCTCCATTTCTGCTGCCTTGGTCGGACCTGATCAAGTGAAAGCGGTAGCCTCTTACGACAACTATAATGGTGAATCCCCACATCGGCTTGTTACGTTGGAGTTTGCCAGCCAAGAAGATATCGATACTTATGAGGAACTCGAAGAGATAAACGCGATTGAGGCTGAGCTTGACAACCAGGCAAGCAGCTGGGTGCTGCATACATTTGAGTTACGTTCAGATTACATCAACGAATAATATCTTGCGGTTTACTTTTTCTCTCATAGGCGCGCTTTCTGAGCGCGCCTCTTTTTTGCATCTCACCTCATTCGACTGCTCTTGCCACCGCAACCAGATCAAGGATGTTAACAACACCATCGGCGTTAACATCTGCTGCATCTCCTTCTCCGACATGTCCAAAGCGAGCAGCAACAAACGTTAGATCGTCAACATTGACACGCCCATCGCCGTTGACATCTTCAGGCACTTCAGATTGCGTTTTCCACAAAAGGACTGTGCCGTCTCCACCGCCGCTGGCGAAGGTGCGACCATCTGGCGAATACGCAACCGAATTCACCTCATACGCGTTATGTCCGTTGAAAATAGTGTGGTTTTCACCTGTCCGTACGTCCCACAACCGAACAGTCCCGTCGCCACCACCACTGGCGAGCGTTCTACTATCCGGCGAAAACGCAACGGAAGTTACACCCTCTGTATGTCCGCTAAGGGTGTGTCTGAGCATATTCGTTTCTGTATCCCATAATCGGATTCTGTCATCCCAACCGCCACTTGCGAGTGTTTTTCCATCCGGCGAAAATGCTAAGGTCGTAACGGGTTCTTCATGTCCGCTCATCACTATTTTTACTTCTGCGGTAGAGACATCCCACAACACAATTGAACCTTCCCTACCTGCACTGGCGAGTGTTTTTCCATCCGGTGAAAAAATCAGGCTATTCAAACTGTCGCGGTGTGCGTCAAGGATCGCGCGATTTTGGAGAATTGCATGATCATGAATCGTGTGTGCGTCCCATAACCGGATCGTACCGTCAAATCTTCCACTGGCGAACAACTCTCCGTCCGGTGAAAAAGCGATAGCTCCATACCAAGTCTGATACTTTGCGTGGAGTTCTCCGGTGCGTGCCCCCCATATCAACACCTCTTCTGTACTACCACTGACGAGCAGCTGCCCATCCGCCGAGAATGTAAGACCCCAAACGTGAAACGCAAACGGATGGGCTTCAAGCGTAGTGTAGGATTGTTGGGACTTCATATTCCATAATTGAATTGCGTGGTTTGAACTACCGCTCGCCAAGGTGCTACCGTCCGGTGAAAACGCAACGACACCAACCCAACCCAGATGTCCTCGGAGCGTAACGCGACTCCCACCTGTCTCCACGCTCCACGCCTTTATCGTGTCATTCCAACTCCCACTGATCAGCGTTTTCCCATCTGGTGAGAACGCTAACGCGTCAATAATCCATGTATGCTGGGTAAAAATCGTGAAGGCTTCGCCTGTTCGAGTATCCCACAATTCAATTAAGTAATCCGGCCAACCACTGCTACTGGCAAGCCTCCTTCCGTCGCGTGAAAACGCAACGGCATCCACCCGTCCCGCGGTTCTGAAAGTCCGTAGGAATTGACCTGTTTCTGTTTCCCACAATTCAATTCGTTGACTGTTCGCGTGGTCGATAGCAAGCGTTTTTCCATCTGGTGAAAACACAGCATCCCAATAACTATTCAGTTTCACACCACCCACAGATTTATGTTGCCCTGTCAGCACATCCCACGTTCGAATCGTCCTATCCGAACTCGCGCTGACTAACCTCCCACTATCTGGGATAAACGTAATAGCCTTTATTATACCGGTGTGTCCGCTCAGGACAGCATGCTGTTGACCGGTTCCGGTGTCCCACAACAGGATTTCTTCAGCATGTGCCATGGCAAGTGTTTTGCTATCCGGCGAGAACACAAGATCGTTAATATTATTTTCATAACCTGTTAGCGTAAAGCGGAGTTGTCCTGTGTAGACATCCCATAACCGAACCGAGCCATCCCAACTTGCACTCGCGAGTGTTTTTCCATCTGGTGAAAACACAACCGCGTAGATCTCCGACACCGACGTATACCCAGTCAATAATGCAGCCGCTTTATAGGTATAGGCATCGTAGAGCCAAATCCCGATAGTACTCGCCACAGCGAAATGCGTACCATCCGGTGAATACGCGATGTCAACTATGCTGCCTTTACCGAGTCGCGCGATAGCACCCTCTGGTAAATTCCACTGCGAAACATCTTGCGCGAAATTGTTCAATGGAAATAGCATAGAAATCAATAAAAACGCCAAAATAATAGTTGCTCTTCTCTTCATCAGTCGGATGCCTCCTTTTAAGCAAAAGATGCTTGTCAGAACTTTAGCAATTTATATGCCAACACCTGAAATGCTGAATCTACCGTTATCCGAAGTTTCAAAGCAGACGATCTGCACAAAGATGGGCAATCTGGTGACACGCTGCACGATATAGTGCATTGCAAACTTCAAATGCAAATTTACTTGACTAAAGCCGCGTCAGTGTGATAAATTGAGTATCAACACTTATTGGGACAATTTTGCAGTTAAGTTTGAAACCTGTAGACCATAGGAGAGTGAACGCATGAGCGATCTACAGTTGCAACAGTACCTCTTTGATGTGCAAGGCTACCTCGTCATCGAAAATGTCTTGAACGCAGAAGAGCTTGCAGCCCTCAATCGACATATTGACGAACAACAGCTGCCCATCCCCGGAAAAGTCCAAAGATTTGGGAGTGCACCCGGCGGTGCCGGTTTCCTGCAGTGGGGACAACCGTTTTGTGATCTACTCGACCATCCGAAGATTATGCCGATACTCCGGTTCCGGTTAGGGGACTGCTTCCGTCTCGACCGGATTTACGGTATGTATATGGAGGCAGGTATGCCACGGGGTGGGTTACACGCCGATTACGGTGCGACCGCGCCGACAGCAAAAGCACAACCTGGCGAATATTATTCATTCCGAGACAACGAGATTCACAACGGGTTCGTCGTTGTAACGTGGAATCTCGCCGATACCGGACCGGAACACGGCGGATTTTGCTGTATTCCAGGCAGCCACAAAAGCAATTATAAACTGCCACAACAGATAGCTGCGGCACCCGAAGACGCACCTTGTGTCGTCATTCCTAACGCACCCGCGGGTTCAGCGATCCTCTTTACTGAGGCGTTGACACACGGCACAGCGGCGTGGAACAGCAAACATCAACGGAGGTCCCTGCTCTATAAATACTGCGTCTCACACATTGCCTGGACTTCACGGCGCGTGGCACCCCCAGAGGAGATAGCACTCACGGCGCGTCAAAATATCCTTTTTCGTGAACCTGGCGATCCGTATCGTCATTTCCCATCGCTGTTTGACGCAGCGTAGCAGAAATCTGAGGTAGACGCAGATATAGACATGCAAAAATTCACACAAGAACAGCTAAAAAAGATTACGACCGACATCTTTGAAGCCGGTGGTGTGCCAAGCGACGAGGCACCGATTGTCGCTGAACTGCTCGTCGCTTCAAATCTCGCAGGACACGATTCGCACGGCGTAATCCGTATTCCTCAGTATATTGGACTCATAGAATCTGGGTTAATTCAGCCCGGCGCACCGATGGAAATTGAAAGTGAATCGGCTTCGCATGCCTTGATTAATGGGAATTGGGGTTTCGGACATGTTATCGCGCAGAAGGCGATGGTGCTTGCGATTGAAAAGGCAAAATCAAGCACAGTTAGTGCAATTAGTATCCACAACTGCAATCACATCGGACGGATCGGAAGTTATCCGATGCTGGCAGCCGAAGCCGGTATGGTCGGTATCACAATGGTGAACGCCGGTGGTGCTGCATTGTACGTCGCGCCGTTCGGTGGACGGGATGGACGACTCGCAACGAATCCTATCGCAATTGCATCGCCGACGCGCAACGGACACCCGATTCTGCTCGACATCACAAGCAGCGTGGTGGCACAAGGCAAAATCCGGGTTGCGCTTAACCGTGGTGAATCCGTGCCACTCGGTTGGCTCGTTAACAGTGACGGCGAACCGACGGAAGATCCGCGAGACTTGATGGCTTCTCCGCCCGGTGCGTTGTTACCGCTCGGTGGAATTGTCGGACATAAAGGGTATGCTCTCAGTCTGATGATTGATATTCTCGGCGGCGCGTTGTCCGGCGCGGGCTGTAGCGGTTCTGGAAACACAAGACTTCAGAACGGTGTCCTGATGATCGCATTGGACATCGCTAAGTTTACATCACTTGACGAATTCTACGAACATGTTGATGGACTCGTCGCGCATGTCAAAGCCTCACCGACTGCACCCGGATTCGACGAAATTCTGGTCCCCGGCGAGATTGAGGCACGCCAAACGGAGCAGCGTTTACGCGAAGGGATCCCTATCGACGATGAAACGTGGCGACAGATTCAAGAAACAGCAGCGGAGGTCGGGGTACCCGAACTTGAGTTTTGAGACAATTAAAACCACCCATTCACGCCATTATTTTCGACTTTGACTATACACTCGCCGATTCTTCGCGTGGCGTAATTGCGTGTTTCAACTTCGCATTCGGCAAACTCGGTTTGCCGCTCGCCGATGATGCCGTGATTCGGCAAACAATCGGTCTAACACTGCACGATGCCCTGGTGATGTTAGGCGGGAAGGAATATGCGCGACATACGGATGAATTTACACGACTGTTCATGGCGCGTGCTGATGAAATAATGGCTGATAACACGGAACTCTTTGAGGTCGTGCCTGAGACAATCGCAGCGTTGCGGGACCTCGGTATCCGACTCGGTATTTTTTCGCTGAAATATCGTTACCGTATTGAAAAGGTCCTCAAACGCGAGCAACTGTTAGATGCGTTTGAAGTCATCATCGGTGCCGAAGATGTATCGGAATATAAACCGAATCCGAAGGGGTTGCTGGTGGCGATGGACAAATTGGATTGCGTCCATCAAAATTGTCTCTATGTTGGCGATAGCGTGACCGATGCCAAAACTGCGCAGCGTGCCGATACCACATTTATTGCTGTATTGTCGGGTGTTACACCACAAACAGTTTTTGAAGATTACGACGTTTATACGATTCTTGGAGATGTGTCTGGGTTATTGGATTTAGAGTTTTGACAAGTTTCCAAACAAGGAGTTCCAATGCCAAATAGACAACCTACTATTGCGGAGTACCTTCTAAAAAAATTAGAAAGTTACGGTATTAACCACATCTTCGGCATCCCTGGCGATTATGTAGTTCAGTTCTTTGATCTGATTGAGCAGAGTCCGATTCAACACATCGGCACAACGCGAGAAGAGACAGCTGGATTCGCTGCAGATGCGTACGCACGCACAAATGGTATGGGAGCCGCGTGTGTGACGTATGGTGTCGGTGGTTTATCTATGATTAACGCTGTCACTGCTGCTTACGCTGAAAAATCACCACTCGTTGTCATTAGCGGTAGTCCTGGCATGAAGGAGCGTACTGAGGGCGCGCTTTTGCACCATAAGGGTAAACATTTTTACACGCAGCAGCGTATCTATGACGAGATAACGGTTGCATCAGCACTCCTTGACGAACCTTTTACCGCCTTTAACAAAATAGATAGCGTATTGGATGCAGTTTATTGGCATAAACGTCCGGGCTACATTGAACTCCCACGCGATATGTTAAATGTACAAGGAACCGTCCACCAACGCGCCTCAACGGGTGACCGCCACAGTGACCCCGAAACCTTGGAAGCTGCTTTAGCGAATGCTATTGCGTTCATCAATGAATCCGAAAATCCGGTCATTTTAGCGGGGGCTGAACTGCACAGATTCGGATTTCAAGACAAATTACTTCGGCTTGCGGAAGAAAAACAGATCCCGGTGGTAACAACGCTGTTGGGCAAATCGGTGATGCCGGAAGCGCATCCGCTCTACTTGGGTATCTATGGAGGCGCGATGGGCAGAGCAGAAATCACAATGCTTGTTGAAACTTCCGATTGTATTATTATACTGGGGGCCTTCATGACCGATGTCAACCTTGGGATTTACACAGCAAACCTTGTGCGAAGCCGTAGGATCTATGCCATCTCGGACAAAATTACAGTCGGTTATTCCACTTATGAAGATGTTACTTTCGAGGATTTTATAGACGGTTTATGTTCTCCGCAACTTGACGAACGCCCTGAAACCAACTTGGAATGGGTACTGGAAGTGGCAGACCCCTTTGTGATGGTCCCTGACCAAGCGTTAACTGTGCAGCGTTTGTTCCAACAACTCAATCAATTTCTGCGTGATGACCTGATGGTTATCCCCGACGTGGGAGATTGCCTTTGGGGTGCCGTAGATTTACGTCTGCCGGAACACACGGAATTTATTTCTCAAGCATACTATACCTCAATGGGGTTTGCAATTCCTGCGGCTATTGGCGCGCAACTCTGCAAACCCGATGCCCGACCAATCGTGATCGTCGGAGATGGGGCATTCCAAATGACCGGCACCGAGTTGTCAACAACCATCCGCTACGGACTCAATCCGATCATTCTGATTTTAAACAATAAGGGGTATGGCACTATTCGTCCCCTCGTTGAAGGTTCCTTTAACAACATAGAGAATTGGAACTATACGCTTGTACCAGAACTCTTCGGCACAGGAAAAGCATTTTCTGTTCAGACCGAGGGCGAATTTGACGCTGCCATGAAGACTGCGCTGACCGAGACGCAACATTTTGTCCTCATTGAAGCAAAAATTGACAAATTAGACATGTCACCCGCCCTTACCCGACTCGCAGAACGCGTGTCCGAGAAAGTTTAAGTCTAAAACTTGTGTCTCTATTTTTTATCGCTACACAGAATACTGAAACTGCACCCAACACATAGCGAAGGAGACGAATCAGATGATGAAAACGATGCTTTTATCAACTATCCTCGGGGTTCTGCTCGTTTTTACAGTAAATGCAGACTTTTTACCAGAGGACAACAGCGATGCGTTTGGGTTGGAATACGGGGAATCCATCGCGGGGTTTATCCCAAACGCCCCGAAGATTGACGGGAAACTTGATGATTGGAAGTATGCAGTCTGGGTCGCGTTCGACTCGGAGCGGGAACTGCTTCGCGGAAAAGGCTCATGGAAAGGAAAAGACGACCTCACGATGACCTGGTCGACGATGTATGATGCGGAGACCTTCTATTTCGCAGCGGCGGTGCGCGACGATATTTTCGCGCCAGCGGCGAATGCTGCACAACCCTGGTTAGGAGATACGATCTTTTTGTATATCGATTGGGAACAGGTAGGAGTCGGAGTCCCTATAAGCAAACCGAATTTCGCGTATATCAATAAGAAAGCTCTCGTCACTGATTTCAGTGGCGTTAAAGACCCTGATCTCCCGAAGTCTGACATTGCGATTGTGCCGACACCTGAATTGGGCAAAGGCGGTATGGTTTACGAGGTGGCGATGCCGTTTAAATGGCTCACGGATCCGAAAGTTGAGGAGGGCACGGAAATCGGGTTCACGCCCGGATACGAGGAAGGCACAGATAACCCTGAGAAGAGAGCCGATCTGGTGTTCATGGATTGGCACGGGCTGAATCCAGACGACGCGGCGAATCTTGGGACTTTGATCTTTGGCGAGCCACTTGCTGTTGATGCAGCGGGCAAGTTAACGCTAACGTGGGGACACCTGAAGAAATCTGTTACCGAAAATCGGAACGAATCGAATTAATCTATGTGTAAAGAAAACCGAGAGACAGAAAGCATTTTACCGCTTTTCAGGCAGCTGCTTGAAAAAGCCGATAATCTACTAAATCGTCTGGATGCTCGCGCAGGATACGCACACAGTGAGTGTCTTGATGACTATATCGCTTTTCAGTGGCGCGCACAGAACGGGACGGGGTATCTCGCGCCTGTTAAACATCCGCATCTCGTGGATGGCACCGATCTCATCGGCATTCATACGCAGTGTGCTGCGTTAGACCGAAACACACGTCAGTTCTTGCAAGGGCTGCCAGCGAACCATGTCTTGCTATGGGGCGACCGCGGTACAGGGAAATCTTCGCTCGTCAAAGCGATGTTGGAACGCTACGCTGATAAAGGACTTCGGTTGATCGGGATCGGAAAAGAGGGACTTGTACATCTGCAGGAAGTCGCCGAAGTCTTGTGGGAACGTCCAGAACGGTATATCCTTTTCTGTGATGATCTCGCTTTCAACGAAGACGAACCCGAATATCGAGAATTGAAAGCGATGCTGGAAGGCGGAATCTCTGCCTGTCCGGACAACGTTCTCATCTATGCCACCTCAAACAGACGGCACCTGATGCCTCGACAGGTCCGAGAAAACCGGTATCCGCAGAACGATGAAGACGAGTTATATCCACGTGAAGCGACAGAGGAAAAGGTGTCGTTGAGTGACCGTTTCGGTCTACGGCTCGCTTTCCAACGAATTTCGCAGGATACCTATTTAGAAATTGTCTCACACTACGCACAAAAACGGGGACTCTCCGTTTCGACAGAGACGTTACACCGTGCAGCATTGGAGTGGGAGGCATCCTCAAGTGGACGGTCTGGACGTGTTGCCTATCAATTCGTCGCAGACCTCGCTGGAAAATTGGCACTCGAATCAACCACGGATGACTGGAAATAGTGTTTTCACCGGTATACACCGTATGCCATAACAAACAATAGACGCGATTCACTACCGTGTCTGTATGGAGGTTTCAATGAAAAACCGATTAATGCGCTGCTTAGTCCTCGTGCTTTTTCTAAGCAGTTTTATGTTGCTGCCGCAACTGACAAATGCTGCTCCGAAAAACGGGACAGTGCGGGTCAGCGGCGATAATACTTGGGTTGTGTTTGTTAACGGCGAGGAAGTTGCCCAGAGTGCGAACTGGCAAGCCCCAACCGTCAGTGATTTTAAACTGGACAATGGATTCGCTGTAATTGCTGTTTATGTCCACGATGCGGAACCCGGTGCTGCCGGTAGAGGCGGCTTCCTCGCCGATATTATCCTCGACGCGAAACCCGATTATATCGGGACAGGCGAGGAGGGTTGGCGGTGCGATACCGGCAAACCTATCGCGGATCGGAACGACGGTTGGGAAAAAGTCGATTTCGACGACAGCAAATGGGAAGATGAGCTCGAAATCTACGAAAAGTTCGGGGGCGGTATCTGGGGGTTCGGTGCCGCAATAATGGGCGAGATTCTCAAAAACCCGGATTGTGAAGCAAACTGGGTGTGGTGCGGTCCCAACGATGTTGAAGACGACATCTATTTCCGATATACTATCGGCACACTTCCTGTTGAGCCGCAAGATAAACTCGCGACCACGTGGGCACGCATCAAAAACGGTGCTATGTAAACCTGACGGACGGATCGGTTAGCATATCCGCTGACTGATCCTACTAAAGAAAATAAATGAGGAGAATCAGATGAAAAAGGTTTTTGTTCCGACAATTTTAGTTTTAGTTTTTGCTTTAGTTGCTTCAGGTACTTGGGCGGCGACGCTCCGTATTAACGGCGACAATTCTTGGGTAGGTTTCATCAACGGCGAACAGGTCGCCGAAGGCAACAACTGGCAACAAGCCACTGTCACTGAGTTCGACATGCCGGACGGTTACGCGGTCATCGCTGTCTACGTACACGATGCTGAACCGGGGGCTGCTGGACGTGGCGGTGCTTTGTTTGATGTTATCCTTGACGACGGTACTTATATCCCTTCTGATGATACTTGGAAGGCGAATGCCGGGCCACCACTTGCAGAACGAAATGACGGTTGGGAACAACCCGATTTTGACGACAGCAGCTGGGATAACGCGACGCAGCTCGATCAATTTGGCGGCGGCATCTGGGGTTTCGGCGCAGACACAATGCGCGAAATCTTGAAGGATCCGGACTCAACAGCATACTGGGTCTGGGCGGGTCCGAACGACGTTGAAGACGATATCTATTTCCGTAAAACCGTCGGGACCTTGCCAACGACACCGGTAGAACCGGGTGGGAAAGCCGCTACCACTTGGGGTGCCTTGAAGACAGAACAATAAGCATATTAACCACAGGGAACGGTTCATACACCGTTCCCTATCCTTTTTCAACAACCCCTGCGATATCTGCAAAGACCTTCTCAATATCCGATGCGTCCAGACAGGAATAAGCGATCCGTAGTGCCGTCTCACCGAGTGCGATGATACCGATGCCGTGTTCCGAAAGGAGTCGCTGTCGAACGGTTTCAGCGTTTCCAGACTTAAGGCGCAGGCACACGAAATAGCCGGCATGGCTCGGATACACATCCCAATATCTCGTATATCGTTCATCGGACACAACCGCCTTTACCTTCAACGCACGTGCTTTGAGTGTCTCATAGTTGTGCTGCTTCTGCTCTGTATAACCCGGTGCCTGCATCGCCTTAAGGATAAGCGTTTGCGAGACTTGTGATGCCCCAGAGGTGTTCGCTCGGATGAGTCCACTTAGTTTCCGTTCCAGCGGTTGCATCGTCGCCGCGTCGAGTCCGAAGGTGAGAAACGCCACGCGTAAACCCCATGCGTATTCCTCTTTCGTGGCACCGTCTATTTTCACAGGCACCACATTCGGGTGACATCCAAGCAGTAAACCGAAAATTGATTCGTGCATGACTGTCTCGTCATACCACAGACCGGCGTAGGCATCATCAACCATAACGAGGATGCGGCACCCTGTTTCTGCCCGCGCAACGATTGCGTCCACAATCTGTTGTGCCTCCGTGTGCGTAACTGCGTAGCCGGTCGGATTGTGCGGAAAATTCAGGAGGACGAGCAATTTTTCGTCAGTAGGCTCGGCGAGCGTTTGGCGAAACCGGTGTGTGTTAAAACCGCTTTCGGTGTTGAAGAAAGGATAGGTTTGAATATCCGCACCCGCTTTGGTCTGGAAGATAAGCCTGTAATTGCCCCAGATCTGATCCGCAAGAATGAGTGTATCTCCGCTGTCAAGAAAGAGTTCGGCGAGCAGACTAAACCCGTGTGTCATGCCGCTTGTCACAATTGGAAGACTAAATATTTTCCCTGTGAGTGCTGGGTTCTCTTGTAAAAGGTGGGTTTTCCACGCTTCCCGCAACGCTGATTGACCGAGTACGGGCGCGTAGCCGTAGATGCTCTCCAGTGTGAGCTCTGGCACCAGTTCCCGCGAGACCGGCAGGTGCATCATGTCGCCCCCATTCTGGGAAAAATCTAAGGCGATCGCGCGCGTCGCGTTGCACTGGTAGGCTTTCGTATTCGCCTCCGCTGTCTGGCTCAAGATACCTTTCGGGAGGTAGATACGCTTCCCTAACTCGGAAAGGAGTCCGCAAACAGTTGGTGAGGCGGAGCGAATCTGTTCGTTTAAATCGGCCGCTAACGGATTTAAGTCTTGCATAGTTCCTAAAGCCGCAGAAAATGTAATTTTTGAAGAATTAATGACATTTAAGTATCTAACAAATCAATAACAAGTGGGAACCCCGGGTATCCAAAAATGGACAAAAAACCAAAAACTAAATAGCCCTGACATAATTCGTTATAAACTTTACTGTAATTGTGGACTGCTACCAACTTAATGTCAACAATTTTCCGCCAAGACTCGTTAGGTATTATATACAACGAAGTGGTGCGAATATAATTCAGACAGGTTCAGCGGCGGAAATAAAAAGGAGTTATTTCTGATGAAAACTGAACTTAAAACAGTGTACCCGTTAAGCGTTGTCCTCGCGATGTGCGGGCTGATGCTTTTTATCTACACGGGCTGCGGCGGTTCTGAGGAAGCTGAGGGTGTATATCCAGAGGATATGTATACTACGCAAGGAGGCACGTCTTTTGGATCGCCACCTCCAAGTGGTGTCGCCCATAACGATGCCGTCTTTAAGGATTATGGCACGAATCAATTTATTGATACAAGAGATGATCACCTTTCGACATTTGGTATGGATGTTGATACCGCCTCGTATTCCATCACGCGAAACTATCTGCGGGATGGCTACCTCCCGCCCCCGGAAGCCGTTCGAGTAGAGGAATTTGTTAATGCTTTTGATTACAATTACCCGCCCCCGTGGGGTGAAGCATTTGCTGTGCACGTTGAGGGTGCGCCATCGCGATTTGGTGGGGTCGAAGAACTCCGAGAGCAGCGAGATGGCAAACGCCGTCGGTTTCTTGCAGATGACGAACAACTCCAGTTGCTCCGAATCGGTATACAAGGTCGCGTGGTTTCCGACGAAAACCGAAAAGACGCGATGTTGACTTTCGTCATTGATGTCTCCGGTTCAATGGCTATCGAAAACCGGTTGGAATTGGTCAAAAGTGCACTAACGCTTTTGGTTGAAGAGCTCCGTCCGACGGATAAGGTGGCTATTGTCGCTTACAGTAACCGGGCGCGGATCGTCCTTCCGCATACCGGTATTGAGGGACGTGAGGGTATCCTGGCGGCAATCCGTTCGCTTGTCCCGGAGCAGGCGACCAATGTTGACGAAGGACTCCGCCTTGGGTACAGTCTCGCCTTGCGCAATCCAAAGATTGGCGGCATCAACCGTGTAATTCTCTGTTCCGACGGCGTTGCCAATGTTGACGCAACGGACCCTGATGTCATACTCAGAAAAGTTCGCGGGCATGTTGCAGAGGGAATCACGTTAACAACCATTGGGGTCGGCATCAAGAATTTCAACGATGTCCTTCTGGAGCAACTCGCTAATAACGGCAACGGTAGTTACGCTTATGTGGATACTCTCGATGAAGCGAAACGGGTGTTTGTTGAAAACTTAACAGGGACCCTGCAACTTATCGCTAAAGACGCGAAGGTCCAAGTTGACTTTAACCCGCAAGTCGTCAGTCGTTTTCGACTGCTCGGCTATGAAAACCGGCACCTTGACCATGAGGAATTTCGGGATGACAGCGCGGATGGCGGAGAAATCGGTGCAGGCCACAGCGTCACAGCACTTTATGAAATTAAGCTCGCTGAAGGTGCAAGAGGACATTTGGCGACTGTCTTTATACGTTACAAGGATCCGGATACCCATCGTCCGTCCGAAATTAGCGAGGAAATTTTCACAACACAGTTGAAGCGGACATTCCAATCGGCATCCCCTGAATTTCAACTCGCGGCGACTGTAGCGGAATTCGCAGAAATTCTCCGCGAGAGTTTTTGGGCAAAAGATGGAGATTTGGCAACCGTATCGCAAAGTCTTAGAGATATCGCGCCGCGTATCCACAATGAACAAGTCGATGAATTCAGGAACTTGGTAAGCAAAGCCGCTCGCTTAAGGCATTAAACATTGAATAAACGATAGGGCTTACCCGAATCGATGGGGCACCAAACATCGTCAATGGTGTATGGGTTGGTCTCGGAGTTTCGCGTAAGTCCTAAAAACATAAGACGCACGGCGGCAATAGGAGCAAACATGAAAGCATTTCTGAAAAGCCTGACATTCGGTATCGTCTTTATCCTCGCAATCGGTTTCGGCATTGCGGTCTATATCCTTCAGGCACCACCGCTTGAACAGAAGAACACCGCGAAACTGCAAGTTCACAGCCGTACAGCAGTCCGGGGGAGACCGACGGTCAATTCCAAGCCGTTCGCCTATACCACAGATGTGTACCGCTTCAGCTTGGATTGGAAATATATTAGCAACTTGAACAGTCGTAGATTGGAACGTGAGCATCTGTTTAGCGCGGCTTTGACGCATCGTGCAAAACTCAAAGGCAAAGCCCTTGACAACGCGCTGGAAAAAGAGATCAATTGGCAAAAAATGTTCGCCAATATGACCAAAGATATTCGCTTTGGTCCGAGTACGCCGACCCTCGAAGCCTTGTTAAGTGGCGAGGAGTGGCTGCTGAAAAACGCGCTGGGGGCTGGGTACATCGTCGTCAAGACAGGTCATCAGATTGATGTCTTTTTACCCGATTTAAAGGACGCTTTTGACAAAAACGGACTTCCGCTCTCCACAGATTTAGAAGTTTCCACTGCCAAGACAAATAGTCGGTGGCTCATCACAGATAAAGGAAGGCAGCAGACATATCGCATTGAGAACGGCGCTGAAAAACTCAACGTCTACCAGCAATCGAAACCTGAGATTCTGACGTTTCTGTTTCAAGTCGATTTAGCATCGCAGGAGGCTCTCGCTGAAGGCAAATTGACGCAGGAACTCAGGCGAGAATTTGAAGCACTGAAGATACCGCTATCACGGAAAACGCAAATATCCGCAGGTGAAGACGGTGTGAGTTGGCAAATAACAGATACACCGCTAAAATATAATATCCGAAACGAGAACGAGCGATTGAAGGTCTATCTTGATCTCGACAGTACATGGCTTCGCATCCAAGCGAGTGACGAGATAAAAGGCTGGGTGCAAAAAGCGCGCGGGACAATCTTTGAACCGCCACCACCAATACCGAGTTCACGCCAGCGCGCGAAACAACGGTTGCTTGTCCTTATTGAAAGCATGAAAGGAAAAATCGGAATTTTCGATGATGAAAGTCAAACCCAAAATACTGCGTCCCGGTAGCCGTATCGCAGCGATTTCGCTCTCTTGGGGTGGTCCCGGCACTATCCGCCACCGCTACCAGATAGGTAAACAGCAATTTGAAGAAGAATTCGACGTAACGGTTATCGAAACCGCGCACGCCTTGCGCGACGCTGATTGGCTCGCCAAAAATCCGAAAGCGCGTGCCGACGACTTGATGACGGCTTTCGCCGATGAAACGATTGACGGTATCATCTCGACCATCGGCGGCGAAGATTCCATCCGCACGCTACGGTATCTCGATTTAGATCTGATCCAGCAGAACCCGAAAGTTTTCATGGGTTATTCCGACACAACCATATCGCACGCCGTCTGTTTCAAAGCCGGTTTTGTGTCCTTCTACGGTCCCTCATTTATGGCAGGATTTGCTGAAAACTGCGGAATGTTTCCGTATATGGTGGATTCCGTTCGACGTACCCTTTTCTCTGCCGAGCCGATCGGTGTTATTCCGCAAAATCGATCCGGATGGACGGTTGAATATCTACCGTGGGAGAACCCCGAAAACCAATCCATCCGTCGAAAGTTGAACCCTTGTACTGGATGGAGATTTCATCAGGACGACGGCATCGCCGAAGGGCAGCTATTTGGCGGTTGTGTTGAAGTGCTGGATTGGCTTCGCGGCACCGACTATTTTTCTGTCGCGGATCTTCAAGGTGCCGTGCTCTTTTTGGAGACCTCTGAAGAGGCACCGCCCCCTTCATTTTTAATGCGGTTTGTGCGATGCATCGCAGCGATGGGTATCCTTCAAGGACTTAACGGTATCCTACTCGGACGACCCGGCGGCGGTGTTGATCCGCAGACTTTTAGCGAATACGAGAACGCGCTCTGTACAGCCGTCCGTGAGGAACACGGACTAAACGACATGCCGATTGTCACGAACATGGACTTCGGGCACACCGACCCGATGTTCGTCATTCCAATCGGGACAAAGGTGCGTATCGATTCTGCTAAGCAGGAGATTGCTATTGACGAGGCAGCAGTCACTCAAAACGGATGCAAATAGGCACTTGTGCTGCGATTATCGATTTTCCGTAACCGGATAAAGCGTGAGTCTCGCTTTCCGCCCGACACCCTCATCGGCAACGATGAGGGCACCGTCCTCAGCGAAGGTGATACCTTCAGGCTGACGATGCAACTGGTCAGGAAACTGCTTGGCTGCAATGACCTGACCGCTTGGTGTAATCTCCGCGATTGCTCTCTGACGCGCAGCGACGACAAAGTAATTGCCTGACACAGGGTGTCGCTCGATTCCAGAAGGCTGAAATTCCTCCCCATCAATATGATGTGTGAATTCAATGACAGGTATGACGATATGGGCATCTTCACGCAATTGTTTTTCATCAGTTGACCAATGATATATAACCAAGTGTTCCTTCAAGTCTTCTCTACGAGCGTTTTTGCACATCAGTAAGAGTGCTCCCTTGCTCACGTCGTAGGTTAACCCCTCTATTTCGCAATCTTTGCCGACACCGGTAGTATAGATATTGTAAAGGACGGATTCCCCATCAGTTCCGCGACCGCACTCGTATATGCGTCCTGAACTGGTGACCAAATAGACCTGATCGTTAACCGTCGCGATCCCCTCAAAGTCATCGTTTACTGGATGCTTCATATCGGATAGTTGGAATGTTTTCACGATGACCCCATTGCGATAATCTATCTCGTGAATAATTCCGTCCTCATCATTATGTGCCAGGAGCCGGTTATTGGCGGTCATCGCTAAGCCAGAAATCTCCTCAAGCCGTCCAGGCAGTTTCCAATGCGTTGCCGTCTCTACTTTCAGGTCATAACTTTCGAGAGATATTTTCTTTTCTGGTCCCTCTTTCGTATCCCCCGAAAGATAGTCAATCATAGCGTCTGGATCCATATTTAACAAATCCTCACCCAAATCTGCTGCTGGATTCTCGGTATCGACTTTATCTTCACTCAAACCGGCTGACGGATTCTTTTTAGGGACTTTCGCTTCATTCAAACCTGTTGATGGATTCCGTCTATAAACTATCGATGCCAAAAGAATAAGCAAGCTAAAAACAAAGAATCCTAATAAGAGTCTATTTCCGTACTTCTCCATTTGCGATTATATCCTCCTGAGTTTGCCCTTTCAGTACTACGTTTTTAACGTGCCCTCTTCCGTTTTCTTTTATATCCTGTATAAAGGAGGGCGCATTGACGGATTTTTTTAACCAGACATCATACACCACGATGGCGGTTCCATCCAGATCCTCGATAACTTCTGCTACCTGCCATCGCTTCGCTGTCGATTTGAGAATGAGAGCTGCTGCTTTTTGTGCTGCATTGACCTTCGTCGTGTGTACTTCGACCTGTGCATTATATAGATTTTCAATGGCAGCATCGGTATCTTTTAAGGCAGTCCCCAGTTTTGCAGCATAATCAATTCGCCAGCCAGAAAGGATTTCTGGTTGTGCAGCAAAATTGGTTTTCCACACACCCAGCGTTACGATGACAAAAACCAACGACGCGAGGTAAGCTACCAAAAAAAGTTGGGTACCAGCCGCGAGTCCTATCCCGATAGCCATAAGCATATAGACGGAATCCATCGGTTCTTCGAGTGAGGTGCGAAAACGGACAGCTGCGACGATACCTGCCAAGCTGAACGCAAGGGCGACACTATCCTTGACCAAAAAGACTACCAACGATATGGCGATAGGTATAACGAGCAACGTGTGCGCGAAGGATTGACTGTATTGCTTGCGCGGTCGCGTCCAACGATAGAGCCAAGTAATCGGAAGCGTAAGCCAAAAAGCTATTGCCAGAGCGAGCATAACCGGAATGGTGTGTGCCGGGTCCCCAAGCGTGACCGAGATCAAGCCTTCTCTGATATTTCCTTCAAAAATCGTGGCAACGCCCTCTTTGACTCTCTCCAGTGTAACGGCATCATCTCCAGTGCCGCCTCGTTGGCCTTCAAAGCGTTCACCATCTTCGGCAACATAGATGAGAATTTCGGGGAAAATCTGGAAAATGCCCCCGAGTGCCAAAAGCCAGGCGAGGTAGTAAACAACGAGTCGTATAATTATGTTATTGAGCATGTAATATATCTTGTTGAGCATACGATATACGTCCTATGTGTTGGGTTAGAACATGAACCCCGCGCGCAGATACACACCTGTCAAGTCATCGCCATTGATGACAGCAACGCTCAAGGTCTGCTTGCGTTGGAGAAAAGCGAGCCAGAATCCGCCTCCGACACCGCTGTGCCATTTGGCGGCATCGTTCGGATCCTCGGCATGAAATACGCGCCCGACATCAGTTGCTACGAACAGTCCGAATTCTCCCGGTACGATGAGTTTGATCGGAGCCAGAACAAGCCGCAGTTCGACGTTTGCGTACACCGCGGTGTCTCCTGCGAACCGGTTTTTCCGGAAACCGCGTAAATGGCTATCGGATAAACCGATACCGGCAAAGCCGGGACCGCCGAGAAACGCACTCTCGTGAAAAGGAAAAGTTCCCCATACCTTCTTCCCGCCGACTCTCAGTGCCAGCGTCGGGTTCGTCGGAATGGGAACCGTCACGTAAGTGTGTACTTTCCCTTCCATGCTGCCAAATGCCGACCTTACATCCCAGACTCCCGGATATACGGCACCGGCAGCCCTAACCAAAGCCCCATGCGTCGGATACGCCGGATTGTTACGTGTGTCGTACATGATTTCACCCGACGCGCCTACCTGACCGAAGGAACCCGTGCCGTAGTACACCGGGCGATCCGGAGCATAGATAAATTTTTCGGCGTTGGCATCTGGTGACGTGTTTGAATACTTGAGGATCGGCCCCAAGTGCATGGTCAATTCTGAGCGAAGCGGTTCTGTAGGAGTGCGAGGCTCATCTTCTTCATGCGCTCTCTTTCTAAAATAGAGGGACGGTGTGAAAACGAAATGACTCTGTTCCACCTTATAGAAATCAGATGATTCCGGGATCCGTGTATCGTTACCAAATCCGTTGAATCGAATCAACTGGATCCCAGAGTACTTGAAGTGAATCCTCGCGTCGATATCTGCCAGTAGGCGGGGAAAGTCGCTGGTATAGGAGAAAAAAGGCTCGAGACCACTCGTTGCAAATCCAACATCGAAAGAATGCTGCGAAGAGAACGGATCTTTTCGGAAGCCGAAATGCTGCCAACTGCTGTGCATCTTTACAAACACACCCAAATCCGGATTCACCGTAACCATCGGATAAGTAAACCTATTCGTACCCCAATCAAGAGCATATCTTGTTTGCTCCGGAAGGAGAATCTGTGGGGAAGGGCGTTTGTAGGAGGTTTCATCAATTCTCGCTCCTTTGCCTTTAACGAACCGATTTTCGCCACGATAATCATAGAACCGAGTTTTTGAGGTACTCGCCTCAGATGCGTTTGTGAACGTATCGTCTCCACCGCCGCCATCAATCCGAAGCGCGATGCGCCCTTTTTTTCCCGATATTTCTGCTCGGTCGTCTCCACCCCGGAGGTATATTCGGACTTCCCGAGATTCTTTGAAGCGGAATGTCCTCTCGAAATAAGGTGCCATTCTTTTGCCGCTAGGACCTTCTATGAGACCGATACGGACTACCAAATCACCATCGGGTGTATGTTCACACTCGAGGTATTCGTTCTGATCGGTCGCATGGATTTCAGGTTTGCGCGTAATTAACTTATAGTATCTGCTCGCGAATTCAGGCAATGCGTCGCGCCTCGATTTGAGTGCCTCAGTAAACCTCTCCCCAACGATCTTGTAATACGGTTGTGGAAGTCTCCGTACCGCGTCCTCTATGACTGCATCCGTTAGTTCCTCGCAAAACGCTGTTACGACCGAGTCCCACGCGGTTTTATCGAGTTCAACAAGGAATTCGCGATCCAGTTCCCAACCGGAAACCGTCAGTGCCAGAAGATTCGGATACTTATCGCCGAATTTGATGATAAATTTGGGGAGTCCTCTGCGAATCACTGCCATGGCGAAACCGTCGAGGTCTACAAAAGCGAGATCGCGATCCTCCGGTATCGGAATCCAAGTATACCGCTCGCCATCAGGGAACCGCGCCCATCTCCACTGACCGTGATGCCGGTCCCTGTCGTTGACGAGAAAATCCATCAGTCTCGCCTTGAGAAAGGCACGGGCATCAACGCGGTTAGAAGGCGTTTCTTCCAAATGTTCCCATAGCCTCTCCGTTCCGCTGATCTGTCGAGAGCCAGCAAAACCGGGAGTATCATCCATCCCTTCAGAAGGGTGTTCCTGCAGCATCCCTATCAAACCAGCAAATTCTTCGCGATATTCTTTCAACCTTGGATCGTCTGGAATAACAACGAGTGTATGCTTGGAATGGAGGATACCTGTAGCTTCCATCAGCGGATCGACCACGAGTGCCCCAGTCGGCATAAAAGCACGGATCAAGTCTTGAAAGAAATCATCGACAAGCGTCCCCTTGAGTTCTTCCCACCTCCGTTTGGTGGGATCCTTGTCTAAGGAACGGACGGTATATCGGCGACCATCCGCGCCTGTGAAATGGAGCGATATGGACTGTCCAAATCCGCCAGTGCGCAGCGGGGTCAGCCCGCCGCCTACGCTGTCAAGATCAAGGACTGCAACTTCGATCGGCGTGGTCCAGAGGTCCCGGTAGTCGTTGCCGGAGAACCAACGCTTGAACCCGCCTGCCCGGAACCTTTCTCCCGGGACGACGACGTGGGTCTCGGCACCCTGTGGTGGGATAGATCGATGAATCTGATACCTTGGAGGCGGTGAGTCCTCCGGAGGTGCTGATACGGCTGGCACAGAAAACGCAAGCATCAACGAAAGTAAAAGGACGTTCCACTTAGAAAATATCATTAATATGTCTCCGCCCCTATAGAAAGGTGATACGAATTGTCCGAAGTTTAGTACGTTATAATATGACATATTCTATTATTAATCAAATGAAATCATTAAGGTGTATAAATAACTAAAATTATATCAGATTTTCAGGCAAAAGCAAATTATATCAAAACCATTCGCAAGATGATTTTTTTCTTGACTTGTGTGCCTAAAACCTGTATCCTTATCAAAAAAATCGACACGTTTCGACCCGGAGACTACAATGCAGCATTACCTAAGAAGTCAACATAGCGTTTCGTCAAAAATGGGTTCGTCAGTTAAGGCGATACCCTCGTCAAAAAAATGAAAATCCTTTTTCTTTCGCCCACCGTACCGTTTCCACTCACCGATGGTGGACGTATCCGGGTTTTTAACCTCCTCAAACAGATTGTGGGGAAAAGTGATATAACACTGCTCGCGCTGGAGACGCAACCCACGGACGAAGAAGGTGTCGCAGAGCTCCAGAAGTTAGGCGTTCAGGTTCATCTCGTCCCGAATGCCCCGACACTCCCACGCGTATCACTCCGTACACTTATCAACGCTTTCCACAGACGACAACCCATCACTGTCGCACGCTACGATCTACCCACCTATCGTCAGAAATTCAAAGAATTGCTCGCTACTGAAGACTACAATCTCGTCCATTACGAGATGTTCCACACGGCACAGTTCCACACGGAAACCGATTTACCGGGGGTGCTTTCACAACAGAACGTCGATTCCGAAATATGGCGGCGACTCTGTGATGAAACGGTTAACCCGTTCTATAAATTTGTATATTGGACGCAACAACGCGCTTTTCAACACTATGAACGGGCACTAAGTCCGAAGTTTGATGCTGTCACGTGTACGTCCGCTATAGATGCCGTCGTTTTCCAGCAGCACTGTGCAGCAGACGCTATTGCCATAATCCCGAACGGTGTCGATGTGACGCATTTCCAACCCGATTTTACTACCGAAACGCCAGCACACCTCATCTATATCGGGAGTATGGACTGGTATCCGAATGAAGACGCTGTCGCTTTCTTCGCAGATGAAATCTTACCCGATATCCAAAGCGAAGTGCCGGAGGTACAATTCTCAATTGTCGGTGGGAACCCGTCGGCACGCGTCCAAAAGTTAGCGGAGAGGGATAGTGTTATCGTCACCGGACGTGTACCGGAGATTAAACCCTACTTCGCCGAGGCGACGGTTTTCGTCGTGCCGTTGCGTATCGGGAGCGGCACCCGTCTGAAGATCCTTGAAGCGTTGGCGATGGGGAAAGCGATTGTCTCTACCTCTGTCGGTGCGGAGGGGTTAAACCTCAAAGACGGCGAGGAAATTTTTATCGCTGACGAACCGAAACCCTTTGCGGAAGCAGTCACCCGATTGCTGACGGACCCGGCACTCCGGCGTAGGATCGGCGAAAACGGACGCGCCCGCGTCGAAAAGGATTATGACTGGCGGAGCATCGGTGAAAAACTCCATCAACGCTATACCGAGATCGGTAGGCGTACTTCATAAACACACCGAACTGTCCAAACGCTTGTAGAAGGGGTGTTTTTGCTTGGGTGTTTCCTTAAGTAACCCCGATTTCTGAATTTCCGCCAAAAATTGATTTTTTTTATCTGATGTGTTAATATTTGATTAGGTGTAGACAAAATCTTCCACGTCTAAAAAATACCTATAGGACCTACGCATTTTTTCATGAGTCCGCACATAATAAGCACAGGCGGGGTTACAAACCTCGCCTGCAGTGAGTTTGCGTAGATCCTAACCTTAAAAGGAGTTACTCCGATGAAAGTTCTTACGTTAATCTTGTCATTCACCTTTTTACTGATGAGTGCCACTTTAGGGATTACCGGTGAAGATCCAGATATGGTGGCATACTACCCGTTTGAGGGTAACCCCGAAGACGTATCCGGCAACGATAACCACGGTGAAATTACAGGCGGATCCAAATGGGTTGCCGGTAAATTTGGGGACGCGATTGAACTCGATCCGGCTGCATACATCGAGATGCAAGTCTCCGATTCGCTCCACGGTGACATTTTCAAATCGGACCCGTTCACAATTTCTGCTTGGGTTAATCCGAATTTCGACGGTACGACCTGGGAGCATATCTGGCGGAGTCTACCGGGTGCCGCTGGACACAACACTTTATTCATTAACAAGGATCAAGGACTCATCTCTTGGCGCGGACGTGTCGGTGGATGGACAGTCCTGTGTCAGACTGACGGCGGAATCGTTGAAGCGGATAAGTGGATGCACGTAGCCGTCACAGGCGATGGCGATAAATTCAAAATTTATGCCGACGGTGAGGTAGTCGCTGAGACCGACTTCCAAGACACTGATGGTGCGAACATCAATTACCGCATCGGCGGCTCAGGTGGCGAGACTTTCGCCGGTTTGATGGACGATTTCGCAGTTTTCACCCGTGCCTTAGACGAGGACGAAATCAATCTAATCATGGAGAGCATTGAAGTGTTCCTGCCGGTCGAACCGCAAGGTAAACTCGCAACGCAATGGGCAGCCCTCAAACGCTAATCCCTAAGTCCGGTAGATGCGGTTTGCAGCCGCATCTACTGACAACTGATAATCCCTCCTCTGACAACTGATGGCTATCTCACATTTCGCTTGCATTGTTATCCGATTTCTGATAAAATTTCGGAAAATCCACTTATAGTTGAAATATAAAGGATGGAAACGCATGGCACTTCCAAATATGGCACGGATTCGGCAGCGGTTTGAGGCACCCGTTCTTACCGACCTCCCCGCAGCGATTCACGCGGAATTAGAGCGCATCAATGCCGCCGCTATTGTTAAACCGGGTGAGACTGTCGCGATTACTGCTGGCAGCCGTGGCGTAGCAAATGTCGCGACTGCTGTTAAGGCGACGATTGATTACCTCAAAGCACTCGGTGCGCACCCGTTTGTCGTTCCAGCGATGGGTAGCCACGGGGGTGCAACCCCTGAAGGACAACGGAGCGTCTTGGAACACTACGGTATCACCGAGGAGACCGTCGGGGCACCGGTGAAAGCGACGATGGAGGTCGTGGAACTCGGAAAAACAGCGGACGGTCTGCCGATCTTTATGGATTGGTACGCCGCTGAAGCGGATCACGTTGTCCCGCTGAACCGCATTAAAGCGCATACGGATTTCAACGGCTCTATTGAGAGCGGTTTGATGAAGATGATGGTGATCGGACTCGGTAAACAACAGGGTGCAAACTTCTATCACCGCGCCTTCTTCCAGTACGGTTTTGAACACGTCATCAGAGCAGTCGGCGGTTTTATTCTCGATAGCGGTAAAATCGCTTTCGGGTTGGGCCTGCTTGAGAACGCACACGAGGAGACAGCAAAAGCGGTCGCAATGCCTGCCGCGCAACTCCTTCAGACGGAACGTGAACTGCTCGTCGAAGCGAAATCGCTGATGGGACGGCTCCCGTTCGATGAACTCGACCTGCTCATCGTGGATTGGACGGGCAAAAATATCAGCGGCACCGGTATGGATACGAACGTCATCGGTCGGATGATGCAGAACTTTGAACCGGAACCCGCGAAACCGGCGATTCTCCGTATATTCGTCCGGGACCTCACCGAAGAGAGCGACGGCAACGCCACCGGTATCGGACTCGCAGACTTCACGACAACACGGCTTGTAGATAAGGTTGATCGACACGCCACTTACATGAATGGTATCACTGCCCTCGGACCGCAGAAATCGAAAATCCCGTTCTATTACGACACCGACCGAGAAGCGATCGAAATAGCACTCGACACCATCGGTCTCACAGAACCGAAAGATGCCCGGGTGATCCGTATTGAGAGTACATTAAGGTTGACGGAACTCGATATCTCCGAAGTGCTGCTTGAAGATGCGAAGCTGCATTCACGGTTAGAGGTCATAGACGAAGCGAAACCGTTTGCGTTTGACGGTGTAGGGAACCTGCTGCCGTTTTAGATAGTTATCAATTGTCAAGCCGACGGGTGACTGAAAATATAAAAGATGCGAAAACTTAAGATTATCCTTGAGATGATCAAATTTGAACATACCGTCTTCGCGCTTCCGTTCGCGGTTATGAGTGCGTTCATTGCTGCGGATGGGTTTCCGCCGTTGCCGAAACTCGGCTGGATTCTCGTCGCGATGGTGGGTGCGCGTAGCTGCGCCATGGCGTTCAATCGGCTTGCAGATGCTGAGATTGACAGTATAAACCCACGCACCGCCATGCGTGCGATCCCCGCGGGCTTAATCACAAAGGGTGCGGTCTTCGGTTTCACCATCGTCTCCGCTGGGTTGTTGGTACTCGCTGCGTGGCGGTTGAACCCGCTCGCCTTTGCGCTGTCGCCTGTCGCGCTTGCTGTGGTGATGGGATACTCCTATACGAAACGTTTTACGGCACTCTCACATTTCTGGCTCGGTCTTTCGCTCTCCATCTCACCTGTCGGTGCGTGGATAGCGATTCAAGGGAACTTCGCGTTGCCGCCGATTGTTCTCTGTCTCGTCGTGCTGCTCTGGACAGCAGGATTCGATATTATCTACGCCTGCCAAGATGTCAACTTCGACAAGACGCACGGGTTACACTCTATTCCAGCGAAACTCGGTATCCGATGGGCGTTGTGGCTCTCGTCCGCTTTGCACGTCATCGCTGTGCTGCTCCTTCTCAGCATCCCGCTTCTTGTTGAATTAGGACTTTTCTATTACATCGGTGTCGGGATTGTCGTGCTAATCTTTATCTACGAACACGCCATTGTTAAACCGACGGATCTGTCCCGTGTGAATCTTGCTTTTTTCACACTCAACGGCATGATTAGCCTTGTCTTGATGGCACTCTCAATCACCGATATTTTATTGTAAGAGAGAGAAAATTATGGAAACTATAGCAACTGCTGCGGCACAAGCCTTCCTAACTCCTGAAGAATACCTTGCTAAGGAGCGGAAAGCACTAACCAAAAACGAATACCGCAATGGGCAGATATATGCAATGCCCGGTGCCAGTCATGCCCATAATGTTATCATGGGGAACACGTTCGCCGAACTTCATACCCAATTGCGGGATCGGACATGCATAGTTTATCCAAGCGATATGCGTGTGAAAGTAAGTTCAACAGGACGATATACTTATCCAGATGTTGTGGTTGTCTGTGATGAACCCCAGTTTGAGGATTCACATTTTGATACGCTTCTCAACCCAACTGTGTTGATAGAGGTGCTTTCGCCGTCAACGGCAGCCTACGACCGAGGTGAGAAATTCGCGTCCTATCAGAAACTTGATTCTTTGTGTGAATATTTGCTTATTTCACAGGATAGCGTTTGCGTTGAACACTATCTAAGACAGGAACAAGACTGGAATTTGACAGCGTTTCGTTCGCTTGATGAGGTGTTGTTTCTTGTTTCAATAGATTGTGAATTATCCTTGCAAGCAATCTATGCTAAAATAGTTAACAGTTAACAGTACGCTGCGCTTTCAGTACTCAGTTAATACTTTGCGGCGATTACCTTTCATATTCCGACCACAAGATACCTCTTTAACTGATAACTGAAAAGTTTTTCGGAGAAAAACCGTACTGAAAACTAATAACCAGTACTCTGAAAACTGAAGGCTCTAAAAAATGAAACTTTCACTTTCTGTACGCGTTGCAGAAACAGCATCCAAGAGAGATGCTACACATACCTTTGAACAATTGACTCAACTCGCTGCGGGACTCGGTTACGAGGCTGTCTGTATGCGTGCGTCCCAAGTCGGTATCCATTCACCGTTGGAACAGATTACCGCAGCACGTCAACAGGCGGATTCGCTCAATTTAAAGGTCTCTATGATCACCGGTGACTTTCCGGTGCCACTCAACAACGATCAGGGACCGGACGGTCTCCGTAACATCACGCCGTATCTCGATTTAACGGAACTGCTCGGGGCAGACCTCATCCGCATCGCGATGAAAGTTGAGGCGGACATCCCTTGGGCACAACGTGCCTCTGACGAAGCCGCAGAACGCGGTATCCGTCTCGCGCACCAGTCGCACACACAGAGTCTATTTGAGACGGTAGACGGTTCGGTTGACGTACTGAAACGCGTCGGCAGAGAAAACTTCGGGATTATCTACGAACCCGCCAACCTCGACCTCTGCGGACAGGATTACGGGGTCGAGACGCTCAAACGGTTCTCACCGTATCTTTTAAACGTCTATCTTCAGAACCATATCCGCCGAGCAGAGGGGAAAACACACCTTCTGACGTGGATTCAAGGCGTAGTTCCGCACGATCCGATCCGTCTACAGGACGAAGGCGGCATCGACTTTCCACTGGTATTTGAAGGGCTGGAAGCGATCGGTTACGACGGTTATGTGACGGTGCATCAGGCGTTCCGTGAAATTATGGAACCTGAAGACGCCGCGGAACAGAGTTATGTCTATTTGAAACCGTTTTGTGAGTAAAAATAATATTATGAGCACACAACGTCCGAATATACTAATTATTACGACCGATCAGCAGCGTACGGATAGCCTGAGCTGCTACGGTGCAACGTTCACAGAGACACCACATCTTGATAAATTCGCATCTGAAGGTGTCTGTTTCGAGCGTGCCTATTGCGCGAACCCAGTATGTACGCCTGCCCGCGCCTCCATCTTTTCAGGACGGTATGTAAGTCGCCACGGTGCGTGGAACGTCGGGATGAACGTCCCAGAAGACGAGACCCTGCTGTCGCACCGGCTCGCTGATGTCGGGTATCGCACGCACTATATCGGCAAAGCACATTTCCAACCGTTCGGGGCCTCCGCGGAACAGTCCATCGAAACCTTTAGAGATACAACACGCTACCCCGATTTCGGAGGTCCCTACTATGGGTTTGAGACGGTCGAATTGGCGTTAGGACACGCAACGTATGGCATCGCTGGACATTATGGCGAATGGGTCCGTTCCGAAGTGTCCGAGGCGGCGTCTGAGAGTTACAGTAAAGCGACACGCCTGAGTGAAAGAGGATTCGGCGGCGAGGCTTACGATTGGGATATACCGCTGAAATACCACAACAGCGTCTGGACGGCGGATCGGACGATAGATTTCCTGTCAAAGCAGGATGGTACGCAACCGTTCCTGTTGGCAATCGGTTTCCAAGACCCGCATCACCCGCACTGTGTTCCGACAGAATTTGAGGATCGTGTCGATCCGGCGCAGGTGCCGCTTCCCGATTTCGTTGAAGGCGAATTAGACGATAAACCGCCGCATTTCTTGGAAGCGCGATGCGGGCAGCTTGAGAAGTCGGAAATCCGTGGAAGGTTCGCTATCGCCGGACAGGGCGGCGGTGCCGATTACCGCAAAGTCTCGGATGACGACGCACGACTCGGCAGAGCCTATTACTACAATATGGTGAAAATTATCGATCAACAGATGGGACGGATTCTGGAATGTCTTGATACACACGGCTTGACTGAGAACACATTGGTACTTTTTACGACGGATCACGGTGAACTTCTTGGAGATCACGGACTCTGGATGAAGGGACCTTTTCATTACGAGCAACTTGTCCGTGTGCCGACATTGATGAGATACCCGGCAGCGATTCCAAGCGGTCAGCGGACACAAGCGTTGTTCAGCCATGTGGATATTGTACCGACTGTTCTGTCAGCGGTCGGTTTACCGATGCCTGCAGAAATAGACGGTGTAGACGCGATGCCGATGCTGACCGATGCGGCGACATCCGTCCGCGATTCTTTATTGGTGGAGTGTGTGGACGATCCGAACTGTTTGCGGCTGAAGACGATTGTGACGGATACTCGTAAATTGACGTGGTATTGTGGACACGCCTACGGTGAGCTCTACGATCTGGAGAACGATCCAGGTGAGCGGAAGAATTTATGGGATAACGCTACTTACGCCGACGATAAAGCATCTCTGATGCGTTGTATCCTTGAGACGATGGAGCCTTTAGAGAAACGGGTTGAACGGCTATCCTACGCTTAATCAGAAAAACCAAGTGGAGTTCTATTTTTAAACTTGCTTTTAATATACAGATTGGGTATCATTTAGGTGGAAGAAATTGGTGGTGTTCAACTTTGCTTCGTCTACGCCGTATCCCACATAAAGCCGTGGGAATAAAATATTGGGGGCATCCAGATGGCGGCTACGCTATCCATTGTGATTCCGATTTACAACGAGGTTGCAAGCCTAAAAGAACTTCTGCAGCAGGTGGTCGCTGTTGAAATCGGTATAAAAAAAGAATTGATTCTCGTCGACGACTTTTCAACAGATGGCACACGCGATATATTAAAAGAGATCGAAGGCATCGAAGAGAACTCGGACGACATACGCAGCTACCTCGCAACAACGGACGCACCGATAAATGAGAACGCTGAAAACCGGGACGACGTTGCTGTAAAAATCTTCTACCACGATGTGAACAGAGGCAAAGGCGCGACGCTCCGCACCGGTTTCCAGCACATCACCGGCGAAATTACGATTATCCAAGATGCCGATCTGGAATATGATCCAAACGACTACCCGAAGCTGCTACAGCCGATTCTCAACGGTGAAGCCGATGTGGTGTACGGTTCGCGGTTTATGGAAGGCAAGCAGAAAGGGTTACTCCGGAGTTACCTCGCGAATCAGTTTCTTACGACGCTCGCGAATGTCGTCAACGGCACGAAACTCACCGATATGGAGACCTGCTATAAGGTGATCCGGACACCTATCCTCAAGGAGATTTCGCTCTACTCGGACAGATTCGGTTTTGAACCCGAAATTACGGCGAAACTCGCTAAACGGAAGTGCAAAATTATTGAAGTTCCTATCTCCTATCGCGGGAGAGATTACCACGAAGGTAAAACCGTAAGTTGGAAAGATGGTATCGCCGCGATTTTTCACATCTTCCGCTTCCGGTTCTTCTCGTAGCGGACAAAACGTACAGCGAAAAATATGCCAAATTTGCAGGATTTGCTTAAACAGGTAGATGCCATTCTGGAGTCGTCGGTCGATGTCGCAGAACCGACACCAGACCGAGAAGTGCCAACAGATCCCCTCCTAACAGCTCTCGATACCCACTTCGGCTATACCTCCTTTCGCAAGGGGCAACGCGAGATTGTTGAAGCGATATTAGACGGTAAAAACACATTCGCTGTATTCCCAACCGGACATGGCAAATCGCTATGTTATCAACTGCCAGCATTGATGCTCGACGGGATAACAGTCGTCATCTCACCACTCATCTCATTGATGAAGGACCAGGTTGACGCTTTACGTGAGCAAGGTATCGATGCAGTCTCCTTAATCAACAGCACACAGACGTGGGACGAATATCAAAATGAATTGGCACGTCTGAGACGCAACGAAGTGCGGCTGCTTTACGTCTCGCCAGAACGCCTACGAAGTCGACGTTTTTTAGACATCTTGAATGCGTTGCGGATTTCACTGTTCGTTATAGATGAAGCACACTGTATCTCGCAATGGGGACGCGATTTCCGTCCGGCTTATCTATCCCTGAGAGATACGATTGATGTCCTCCAACCGCATGTGATCGCACTTTTCACAGCAACAGCGCCACCAGAAATCCAAAAGGATATCCTGAGTGTGCTAAATATGCCGACACCGCATATTCTCGTTGAAGGGATTGAGCGTCCGAACCTGAAACTCAGTGTTCAGCAGAATGAAAACGACGATGAAAAGTATCTGCAGCTCGAAAAGTTCCTCAATGAACAGCGAGTGCCTGTTTCAACGCCGGACACTGAACCGCGACCGCCTCGGTTGAAAAATGGGATCATCTACGCCGGACGCCGACGCGAAACCGAGGAGATCGCAGATTTCCTCCAAAGACGCGGGTTCCGTGCTGCTTTCTACCACGCCGGACTGGAGCCGCAAGAGCGTACGCGCGTACAAGAAGCCTTTTTCGACAACAGCGAGAACAGCTTGGACATCGTTGCCGCCACGAATGCTTTCGGTATGGGGATTGACAAAGCAGACATCCGGTACATCGTCCATTGGACACTCACCGGCACGCTCGAAGAATACTGTCAAGAGATCGGGAGAGCCGGTAGAGATGGAGAGGACGCACGTTGTGTCCTGCTTTTCTGCCACGATGACCGCGGGTTGCATGAGTGGTTTATTAGAGAGAGTGCGCCGGATAAGCAGTTCCTGCTTAAACTCTTAAAGGTCATCGAAAATTTCAAAGGGAGCGAAAGGTATCGCACAATCTCTAACGAAGAACTGGCGTGGATGAGCAGCAGCAATCCGACAAAAATCCATGTCAGTCTCAGTTACCTCGAAAAACTCGGTTTTTTGAAGCGGTGGTATAACGTCCCATCTCAACTCTCCGTCCGATTTCGCGCGTTCTGGTCAGAACAGCCAGAACCGCAGGACACAACACAACGGGAACTCCTCCTCGAATTGCGGAGAGGCGTAAAGACGATTTTGGAACTCTGTGATGCCGTCGGTCAGGATCCAAAGACAATAATGGAGAGTCTCGCCGAACTGCAAAGCGACTCTTATATCCAGTACTGGGGACAGGAGGACCTGTTACTCATTGAACTGCTTGAAGACAGTCAAATGCTGAATACGCTGACGGATGAGCAGATTGAGATAGGCGATTATATCCGTGGCAAACAGAATCAGTTGGATAAAGTGTTTGTTTATGCGTTAGAGGCGGCGTGTCGGATGCGGTTCATCCGAGACTATTTCGGTGAATCTGTTGAAGAGCATTATCAGTGTGGCACCTGTGATTTGTGTCAAACGCAAACCGTCAGTGAATAGCCATTAGCAATCAGCCGTCAGCGATCAGCCATTAACCCGTTTGCAGGCGCGGTTTGAAACCCCGCTCGCAGCATCTAATTTTTTAGAAAAACAAAAATCCATAAATCCCATTATTTTTCGGTGCGGAGTGCCTCAATCGGTGTGAGTCGCGCCGCCTGCATCGCTGGATAGACACCGAAACTAATCCCCATAAAAAGTGAGAACACAATAGCGATGAGTACCCAATGTCCAGAGAGAACAACGGGCCATTCTGGGACGATAGGTACGATGCGGACTGCAAGTCGGGCCATGCCGTGTGCTGCGACCCAACCGCCAGCGATACCGAGTACACCGCCACAGAAACAGAGACAGATGGATTCCGTCAAAAACTGCCAAAAAACGTGAATCCGTTTCGCACCGACGGATTTGCGTAACCCTATCTCCCGCGTTTTCTCACCGACAGAGACGAGGCATATATTCATGATGCCGATACCGCTGACAAACAGTGAGAATCCAGCGATACTTCCCAACGCGATTTTAATCATTTTTTCAATCCGCTCAAGCCGTCGTGCAGACCGTTTCGGCACCCAATACCCGATAAAGTCATCTTTGCCGCGATGTCTTTTACGCAGGACTTCCTTCACAGCATCAAGAATATCGTAAGCATCTGCATCTTCTTCAAAAAAGACAATGAGTTCTTCAATGTAGCGGGTCCCTGACATCCGTTGTTGATGTGTTGTCAACGGGATACAAACCGTTTCGTCTAAAGAGTACCAAGAGTTGATGCTACTCCCTTTTGTTTTCATGACCCCGATAACACGCAGTCTGACTGGCGGTTGCCGCCAATAATAGCGAACCTTCACCTCTTTGCCGATTGCGGTAGTCTCCCCAAAAAGTTCCTTAGCGGTGTCAGCACCGAGAACGCAAACCTGTTTCGCGTCTTTAAGGTCGTCTTCGGAAAAGAACCTCCCCATCTGAATTTCCCAGTGGAGACCGCGGGCATAGTCTGGCGTGACACCTTCAAAGTTCGGTCGCGCTTGGCTGCCGTCTGTACTGGTAATAAGTGGTCTGTACGCCTCATTTTTCGGTAACACAAAATGTACCCTGGGACACTCTGCCTCAATAGCGTGAACGTCCTCAAGCGTATATCGTTCGGTCGTGCGCCGGACAAACCGGTAGTTTCTCCAGATATAAGTCCGTGTCCAGAGTCGGACCTGGTTAGCACCGCCGAGTTTTTCGATGTCTTGAGCAATCATAAGTTTCGCGCCGTCACCGATTGCCATCATACATAGCACGCTGGCGATCCCGATGAAGATACCGAGAATGGACAACCCTGCGCGGAGCCGGTTTTGGGCAAGATGCGCAATACCTGCAGCGATAGCATCACGTAGTTTCATATTGTGGGTAATATACTCCGTATCGTTCCTCGGTCAAACCGAGCCGTTGTAATCTTTGTGTGTTTTGTTCGCTGAAGTCGCTGTTTATTAATGATACAATTTTCGCGCGGAAAAGGTGCATAATCCTTAGCGTGGTTCCGCGTTAGCGTCTGTTTCGGATCACAAGCAGTAAAAAAGGTTCGGTAAGGACAAGATCAAGTTTAATTAGGAGAATAATGGATTTGTGGAGAACTTCTACTTATACGTAGGTATGGATGCACTTTTGGTGGATACAGCGTTAAAGTTTTGCTGTTATTAAAGAGGAAGATTATTGCCTGATAGGTTAAAAAAAAAACGGCGGTTTCGACATTGAGGTTGGGTAGGCGCGGTTTGCAACTGCGCTATCTCATGTCCCGTCCACAGAAATTTTTGCTTTAAAAGCATTCGTGCTGCCTTTCTCACTCCTACCGTAACACCCGGTAGCACCCAACTTAAAAAACTGACCTCGGTCGAAACGATGCGTAAGTTGCCCTGTCTCATCAGGTTCCAACCACTTCATCGCAAGTACCATGTATTTCGTCACTCTTTCTGTTGTAGGGAGTTCGTCGTCACCATCAACCAAATAGAAGTGACCTTCCGCATCGGCTCTACCGGTTTCAATATCAATAGTTAGCGTACCGCCCTTTTCAAACGCCCTTGCATCAATGACAACTACGGTGTAATCCTTATAACCAACCACCGGTGTTCGGAAAACATCAAAGACCTCCTGTGAAGGTTCTTCGCTGTTCAGAGTGATGTTCCCCAATCCGGGTTGCTTCCCCGCCAAGCACTCCTTGAGAAACATGAGGTAACTCTCCTCGTCTCGGCGTTTAAATTTATTCCAATTGTCGTCGAAGAATTCATTGACCGGCAGTCTGCCCATTAATTCAAACGCTGGCGATATGACGAAACAATCCACGGGTGAACCTTTCTTTGATCCGGTCTTCCACCCTTTTATAATGGCTTGCGCCAACGGATGGCTTGTGTCAAATATCTTACCTTCGCGCTCGCGTCTTTTCGCAATCGGTTCTCGCAAACTATGTTTACGCCCTAATTCAGCATTTGCTACCCAAGTGTTGATGAAATTTTCATTCAGGAATTCGATGTTCTGATGGTCAGAGAGAGCACCTGCCCTCAGGGTTTTGCCGCTCCCTCAGCAGGATTCGTCGAAGAGTGGTCCACTTATTGAGATGGCATGGATTGGTTTCTGTTGTGCGGGTGCCATCTTCAAGGCTTCTTCCAACGATACCCAGTTAATTTGCGCGGACCTGTAAAAACGTAACATCAGTGCTTGCAATGCTTCCTCTTGGGAGATCGCTTCCGTGAATTTGGCATCTTGCAAAACATCTTCTGCGCCTGCATAGAGCTCCATTTGTGGGCAAAATCCGATGTCGGCTGCGCGGAGTCCTTCCCTAATTCTCCAACGTACATCAAAGTTCAGTGTAGCATCAGGAACGTGCATCTTGAAGGCGGTAACTTTCTTTTTGAGTCGATCGATAACCATATATCCGGCAAACTGCGATGGCGCAAACCAACCTTTTTCTAAGACGAATTCCGCGTGGATACGGAACAGGATCTCAGCAAACGCAGTGTTGTAGGCGCGTAGACATGCCCATAAACCGTAAGACTCCTCCCCACCAATTTTCAACTCCAATTGTGGGTTTGGACTGAGTTGTCGCAGCAGCGTTAACGTGCCTTCTTCTTCAATCTGCCAGCAATCACCCACCGAAACCGCTCCCGCTGGTAGAAACGCTTGAAAAACGGAGGCAGGATACTGCTTCTCCGGTTCAGCAGCCCGAAAATTCGCCAATTCGTCCCAATCCACGTGATAGTTGCGTTGTGTGTATTCAATGGGTGCAATGAAGCCTTTGACGGACACCTCTGCATCACGATTAATGGTAAGGGCAATTTTGTTGTTAAAAGTTTTCATTTTCGGTATGAACTTCCTTTTCAATATAAGATATTATCACCTATACGCAAAATTGGATGCACTTCTACTTCATTTCCGCTAGCTCCACAGAAATTTTGGCGTAAAAGGCGTTAATGCTCCCTTTTTCATTGAACCATGTACCGGTAGCACCCAGCTTAAAGAGCTTACCTTCATCAAAACGATGTCGGATTTTTCCTATCTGCCCGGACGGAACGTCCCACGCTGAGGTAAGCGCGTCATCAGGATAACCCTTTGTCGGCAGTTCGGTTTCGCTATCATAGAGATCGAACGATCCGCCCGGCTTCGCAGTGCCCATCCGAATATTAATAGTAAGTGTGCCACCGTCTTCAAAAGCAGTCGTATCAATCTCAACGACAGTATAATCTTGATAGCCGTACCTCGGTGTCCGAAGGATGTCCAGTACTCCTTGTTCGGTCTGCTCAGGGTTAAGCACAACGTTCAAACCGCTTGGAGGCAAGTCTGAAGTGTCATCGGCAAATCCGGGAAGTTTGCCATCTAAAGAATCCTCAAGAAACTTAAGGTAGGCATCCTCTTCTGGAATATCCTTTTGCGAACAGTCATCAAAGAAATCATTAAGGGGGAGTTTCCCCATCACATCAAATTCAGGGGCAATCACTAAACAATCCACAGGTGAATGTTCTTTCCACCCTTCCATGATGGCTTTTGCTAACGGGTGTGTTCTGTCAAATGTTTTGGATAGTTCCTTACGTCTTCGTGCCATGTAGGCTTGTTTTCTGGGTGTGCGCTCTAATTCGACATTGGAAACCCAGACGTTAATGAAGTTTTCATTCAAGAATTCGATAACTCGGTCATCAGAGAGGACACCTGCCCTCAAGCCTTTGCCGCTCCCTCAGCAGGATTCATCAGCCAACGGACCGTCTATTGAAATCACATGAATAAGCTTCACTTCTGCCGCTGCTCTCTCCACTGCTTGATATGGAGATACCCAGTTAATTTGTTCTGACTTGTAGAAACGTTCCGCTAACACGCGTTCTGCTTCTTTTTCGGTGATAGATGTTGAAAATTCTATGTTCTGCGTAACATCTCGTGCCCCAGCACGGAGTTGCATTTGCGAGCAAAAACCTGCATCCGTAATAGAATAAGATGCCGCTTTGTCTTCTTTCCAACCGATATCGAGATTCACCGTGCCTGCAGGGACGGACATTTCAAAGAAAGCAATCTTTCCCTCAAGTCGGTCAATTACAAGATTTCCGGCAAACTGCGAAGGCGTAAGCCAGCCATCTTCTAATTTAAACTCCGCATGAACCCGAAACGCGATGTCGGCGAATTGATCGTTGTACGCGCGTAGGCACGCCCACAGTCCGATCGAATCTCCCGAATCATTGTCCATATTCAGATTTAGGGCAGTATGTAATTGCTTGAGCAACGCCAGCACGCCAGATTCCCGGATCTGCCAGCACTCGCCCACTGAAACCGGTTGATCTGGAAGAAATGCTTGAAAAATAGATACGTGATGCTGCTTTTCCGGTTCAGCGATCCGTAGATTCGCCAACGTCTCCCACTCGACGTGAAAATTGGAGAGTGTATGAACAATCGGCGCAATGAAACCTGTGACAGACACTTCTGCGTCTCTGTCAAGATTAAGCGCGATTTTGTTGTTTAAAGTGTTCATTTTTATCCATCCTGTATGGTTCTTATAGTAAAATCCAAAAATAAGTTTACACATGTACCATAGGCTGTTAGCCTATGCCTCCGTGAGAACTAACTTCACACATTCATGCAACAATACGAGTGTATAAGTAATTACGTGGTCCACTATAATATAAATGGAAACAGGTGCTGTTATGGTAAACCCACAAGTGCCTGATTTCTTCGGAATTTTGATAGGTATAACGCAAGTTGCTACCATAGGTGTCAATTTAAGAAAAGATGCCTACAGGAACTGAAGAGGTTTTTGAAGCCTTCAAGGTTTCCGTGTGGAATCCGGTTCGGTTGATGAAGATTAATTCGGTAATTTCTTTGGCAGTCCGGTTCGGTTTCTAGAAGAAACACCCCAGCAAAAACACCGAACCTACCGGGCCTGGGGAAAATATAGAATTACCGAAATATTTTCTTAAACTTCATCAAACCGAACCTACCGGGCCTGGGGGAGGTTGCGGAGTGCTTCGGCGTAGACTTGTCGAAGTGGGATGTTGTTTTGTTCGGCAAGCCGTTTGCAATCCTCGTATTCAGGGACAGTCTTGATAAGCGTGCCGTTGAGGTATCCACGCTTGGCTTGAATCGTGCCCCACTGCGTCTCGACTCGGACAAAATCGCGGCGCAGTTTGATCCGGTCAGCGGAAGAGAGCCTAACGCCAAAGGTTGTGGTTTCGGTGAGAAGGAGTTCGATGAGTCTGTCGCGGTGTGCCGTAGGGCAGAGGACGGTGATCTGCGTCGCCGGTCTGCTCTTCTTCATATAAACGGGTGCGAGGAATACGTCAAGCGCGCCGTGTTCAAAGAGTTGGGTCGTTACGTAGCCGGTAATCTCCGGCGACATATCGTCTACATTGGTCTCAATAATGTCAACACTGTCAGTTTCGGCGTGGTGGTGCGTCGTCTTTGAAGCGGTGTCTGATGTCTTTTCGCCGAGACAGAGTCGGAGGAGGTTCGGACGTTGTTCGAGATCGCGGGTGCCGGCACCGTACCCGATACGATCGAGTCGCATCTGTGGCATGACCCCGAACCCTTGCGATAGCGTCGTAATGAGCGCAGCACCGGTCGGCGTGACCAATTCCTTCGGGATGTCGGTTTGATGGATTGGGACACCTTGTAGGAGCTCCATTGTCCCAGGAACAGGGACAGGCATGACACCGTGTGCGCATCGGACAAAACCTCTGCCGAGAGAGAGTGGAGACGCATAAACAGCGTCCACCTCCAGATGTGTGAGACCGATGACAGAACCGACGATATCCACAATAGAATCGATCCCGCTGACCTCATGGAGATGGACGTTGTCTTTTGATGTGTTGTGTACCTTCGCCTCTGCCTCAGCGAGCCGATCGAAGACGCGTTTTGCGGTGCCCCGTGCTGCTGTATCCAGATCGCTATCGTCAAGCAGTTTGAAAATATCGGAGAGATGACGACTCGGTCCATGCTCATGATGATGGTGCGAATGATCATGTGTATGGGTATGCCCGTGCTCGTGTGAATGTGCTTTTTTTTCGTGGGAATCGGTGTGCGCCGGGTGCACGTCCACAATCGCTCGGGTGCCGGTAATGCTGTGTTTCACAGCTTTTTCAAATCGCAGACTAAACTCAGCATCGAGTTTGAGGGTCGCCAATCCGTCTGTGAGTATTTCCGGCGGCACGCCGACATCAACCAAGGCACCGAGTGTCATATCGCCACTGATACCTGAAAAGCAGTCGAAATAAGCGATCTTCAAGGTGATTGGACTCCATTAGATTAAGTCTGTTTAGGATTCTTGCAGTAACTCTTGAAGCAGGTCTTTCGATTCGTCGCTTTTCTTGAGTTTCTCAATGGCTTCGACCTCTATCTGTCGCACCCGTTCCCGGCTGATTCGGAGTTTATCTCCGATATCCGCTAAAGTATATTCGGTGCCGTCAATCAACCCGTATCGGAGGATAATGACCTGTGCTTCCCGTGGATTAAGCGTCCGGTTGAGGATTTCAGAGATGACCTCAATTTTCGCGTAATCGAGGAGGTAGTTCTCCGGTGTAATCTGGGATTGGTCCGGAATGAGTTCAGAAAACGAACCGTCCGGTGAATCTTCGTTAATAGGTGCGTCAAGTGGCACAGGGTCCTTTGTCGCGTTGAAAATTTCGGAGACCTTTTTCTCTGTGAGTTCAACAGCGTTTGCGATTTCGGAGGTCGTCGGCTCGCGTCCGAGTTCGGATGTCAGGTCGGATTGCGCCTGTTTAATAGCACGGCGTGCCTCACCGATATAGCAGGGTACTCGGATCATCTGCCCTTGCTGGTCGAGTGCACGTTTGATGGATTGCATAATCCACCAGGTTGCATAGGTGCTGAACCGGAATTTGAGTGTATGGTCGAATTTATCGACGGCACGCATCAAACCGAGGCTGCCTTCCTGCATCAAATCGAGGAAGGTCAACGATGTTTTGCTAAAGTGATGTTGCTTAGCGATGCTGGCGACGAGACGTAGATTCGCTTCGACGATTTTCAATTTTGTTCCGTGTGTAATCTGGTCAGCCTCTTCGAGTTGTTCGAGTAGCCACTTGATACGCGCGAATTCGTTTCGTGCTTCTTCAAATTTGCACAGGAGTGTTCGTCGCGTGTGGTTTCCGTGCCGCTCCGGTAACATTCCGTGTGGCAATTCCGCCAAAAGATTTTCAATCTCGTCGTAAATGACATCACAATCCTGAAAAGCGGCGGATTCCTGTTCTTCGTCAAACGGTGTCAATGTGGCGGGAGCAAAGTCAAGGAACGGTGCTATCTCAGCGCGTGTAATTTCGCCGTGTTGTCCGGATTCCACGATTCTTTCGTTAGCCGTGTTGATGCTACGCCGAATTGTTTTACGTGCGTATTCTCGGAATTCCGCGCCACGTTTTGTGCTGCCGTTATCAATAGCATCAAAGAGTCCAAGACTTCCGGCTTGTCTTAATTCCGGCGGCGAGGTCTTGTCGATATATTTGGTAAGCAGGTGTGCGTTCCCTTGAAAAATCTTCCAGCGCGCCTGTTCAAACAATTCGGCTTTCGCCTCTAATTTTTCCAACAAAATACCGAGTGCTTGGATTTCGGAACGAACCTTACTTATAATTACCCCGTGTTCTGATTGCGGCGGTTCATATTTGTAACTCCTGTCCGGAGTTGTGTTTGCAGTTAGGTCGAGCGAGACGCATATCCAATCCGGGAATTGATTCAATAAAGAGACGAACCTTTGGAGGCCTTCTTGATATTTTTCAAAGAGTGCGGTTTCCTGTTGAGGGTCCAGCAAAGGTGTTTTGGCGATCTTTTGTAGGTACGCGAAGGTCTCGTCCCTTGGGGATTCTATCGGGGTCTCGTCCGTCTCCTCTTCCTCTACAAAAAGGTCAGATTCTGTTGGATACATCGGGTAATATTCTCTCATGTCCTCACCTCATTATAATCTCGATCTCCAGACCGAGGTGTACTTGAATTTGCTGCAAACAGCGAAAAATATGAAAAAAGATTTAACTTTTTAGTGTGTATATGGTATGCTATTAAGTGCAATCATTTTATATATTTTATTAAAATATTGGCTCGCAAGTTTACGGAGTCACACGGATAAAAGATCACGTGAATTCGGTATAACCCCTGGAGGTAGTTAATGGCTGAACTGACACGCAATGAAATTTTAAAAAGATGGCAAACCGGTGAATCCTGTTCTGGTGAAAATCTTGCAAACTTAGATTTATCGAATGAATCGCTCTCGGGTATTGATTTATCGGAAACAGATTTGAGCGGTGCTGACCTAAGTAATTCCGACTTAACAGATGCGAATTTGAACGATGCGAATCTGAGCGGTGCGAACCTCTCCGGTGCTATACTACATCGGACGTATCTGGTCGGTAGTAATTTAACAGACGCGAACCTTGAGGAAGCCAATTTACGAGGCGCGTTCTTGAGCGGTAGCCTGTTCTGTGGTACGAATTTTAAGAACGCTGATTTACACCGTGCCACTCTCGGGTGCCCACAATGTGAGGTGCCGGGACCTTTCGGGGCACTCACGAGTTTCGAGAATGCGAACCTTGAAGAGGCAATTTTCGGTGAAATCAAATTGAAAGGCACTGTCTTACTCGGTGCGAATTTGAAAAACGCGTATCTCTATGAGGTTGACCTCTCAGAAACCGTCTATCACGCAACCGATCTCGAAGGTGCTATCACGAAAAAAGGTCGCAATTAAAATTAGGAAACCTCTCTATCTCAGCGCAACTTTCTATTGATAGGTCGGCACAGCGAGCAGCACTTATTCTGTCCTTTAGTCTCAATCTCCGTGTTATCAGACACTTCGGAGATTGAGACTGAAACACTTAATAGTACTTACCGATATGTCTATTATTTCTATTATATGTGACGTTAACATAACACAAGAGGTTTACCTAAAATGCATTTTTTTTTCGACGCTGGAAAATTCGCATCGGATTGTCCAGCTGCGTCCGTTATTAATACGGAAACCTGTCGTGTGTTAACTCAGTTGCATCTTACAGAGTTTTTGATATAACCCTCCTTTTGCCAACAACGTTTCGTGGGTTCCGGTTTCCAAAATTTCGCCATCTTTGATAACAAGAATCTTATCCGCACGGACGACGGTTGATAGTCGGTGTGCGATAATAAAACTGGTTCTCCCTGCCATGAGGTTTGCCAACGACGCTTGGATCAGTGCCTCAGATTGTGTGTCAAGTGAAGAGGTTGCTTCGTCCAACACAAGAATCGGTGCGTCTTTTAGGATGGCACGTGCGATGGAGAGGCGTTGCTGCTCGCCACCGGAGAGTTTCATACCCGCCTCACCGACGGACGTTGCGTAGCCTTTAGGCAGTCTGGTGATGAACTCGTGAGCGTTTGCCTTTTTCGCCGCCGCGATGATCGCGTCGTCGTTAGCCTCCGAGCAGCCGTACCGAATATTTTCCAGAATTGTGCCGTCAAAGAGGAACGTGTCCTGTGGGACGAGTGCAATACTTTGTCGCAGCGATACCAACTTTACTTCAGAAATAGGTACATTGTCAATCAAGATTTTTCCGGAGCCGACTTCATAGAAGCGTAGCAGTAGGTTTAGGAGCGTTGTCTTTCCGCTGCCGCTGGGTCCGACAAGTGCGACGACCTCTCCCGGTTTCGCTTCAAAAGAGACGTTGTTGATGGTGTGTTGAGACGTTGCTTGCGGGTTTTCTGAATTTCGTGAATAAGAGAAGGAGACGTTTTGAAACGTGACGGCTCCGCGAATATTTTTTAATTCGGTGTTGTCTGTCGCGCGGTCGTTCCGTTGTTGTTCTGCCTCAGGTCCGAAATCGAGGAGATAAAAGATACGTTCCGCGGAGACAAGACACTGTTGTAATGCGCTGTTGACGTTGCCAATTGTTTTGATAGGTTTGAACATCCAAATTACCATTGCAATATAACTGATAAAATCCGCTGTAGCGAGTTGCCCGGTAATAACCTCCCAACAACCCAACCCAAAAACTATTGCAACACCAGTAAACCCTAACCATTCAATTGTTGGGGGGAGGAGTGCAGCGAAGCGCGCACGCCGGATTGCTGAACAGTATTGATTCCAGTTAATAATGCGGAAGCGTTCTGCTTCTGCTTGTTCAGATGTAAAACTTTTGATAATCTTGATCCCGACAAGCGTCTCTTTAAGATGGGAATAAATATTAGTACTTTGTTGTTGGATTTCTGTGCTGGCGGTGCGAATTCGCTTCCCAACAAATGTAATTAGATAAGCGACAAGCGGGAGAATAAGCAGGACAAAGACGGTAAATTTGAAACTGGTGATGAGCATCACAGAGAGAAAGAGGGTAACAAGAACAACAGCACGTATAATGTTCGCCATCGCGGCGACGAGTGCCTGCCACACCCGAACATCATCTGTGATACGCGTCATGAGGTCGCCGGTGTGTTCTTCACGTAAAGCACCTAAAGGCGCAGAAACAAGTCGCTGATAGAGGGCATTCCGCAAGCGAAAAGATAGTTTATGTCCGACACGCGCCATTACATAGTCGTTGCAATAGACGAAAACACCCTTGATAAAAATAAGGACGAGCATCCCTCCCAGCAACCGTAGAAAAACTTTAAGCGCATCGCTGGCATTTGTTAACGATATTTCAAAGCCGTCGAAAGTAATCAGTCCGCTTTCACGTTGAAAGTAGCGAATAGATACAGGTTCCTGAAATGTGCTTCCACTAACGATTCCAAGCGCGTTAATCGTATCGTTAAATAAAATTTGAAGAGCCACTAATTCGCATACAGCAACCACTAAGGCGCAAACCCCTGCTAATAGAATAGAGCCGATATACGGGCTGTGATACCGGACGAATCGGGTAAAGATTGGGTTTTTTGTGAGAGGCTCTCTGTCCATGTTGATATTGTTACGTGTTCTGTTTTAGTTGGTAATCACCAAATTGAATCGCACACGCCTGCTTTGCAGCATCGTCTACTTTTGAAAACGGGCAACGGATACCAAGTTCCCGTTTCTGGAAATCTATCGTCTCAATAATGCCGATGGCGTAGGTGTCACCAGTCGCATTGACCAATCCGACGAGGCGGCGTTCAAAATAGGCGGGTACCTCTGCCGTAACGCGGATCAAACTTAAATAGTTTTTGATGTGTGCGCGTGCTGCTTTGGAGAGGTGTCTGGATGCAATGAGGCGTAAGGTACGGTGCGCCCATTCGGCATAGTGGATTTCGGTTTCTGTCAGCTGCGAGAGGATTTCTAATTCTTTCTCATTTGCGGGTCTGCCTATGAAAAATGGGGTGCGTCCACCGTGAATCTGTCCAAAACAGAGGTGTTGAACGTTGCTTTCAGAGAAATACGCATCAAATTGGTACTTCCGATACCGGCTACGGCTACTACTGCTCTTTGATCGAACGTTCCGGTGTGGGAGGAGATAGTGAATGTCGAGCCACTCCTGTTGGGTGTAGCATGCTGTTATCTGTGTCAACTCCGCGGAACGACCGATGCAGACCAAGTGGTTCGGCCTGATGAGTTCAATCTTATGCTGTTTGAGCGTGACTGCAGGCGGATCGTGGATATAGCCGGTTGTATCGATAACAACGAAATCGGCATCGGTCTGGCGTGCGCTATCTACCATCAAACGTATCCCTGTAAGGATTTCAAGAAAGTGTCCACTCGAGGACACATCACCGACAAAATAGAGGTGTTCCGCAGTGCCGTCAAAGACGAAGCGATTCTCCGCTCCAATGTGTTCGTCCGGTGCGAAGGACTTCATACCGACTGTGGTCGGTGGCCCGATTCGGGATTGCCCGATGTCGGCATCAACGCAAGCGGTTTTTAACCCTGCCGCGAGGGCGTAATCCGCTAAAAAACGGCAGAAGGTCGATTTTCCGGTATCGGTTGTACCTATCACTAACACAACCTGCTGCGATTTGACGATCTGATTCGCAAGTTCGCGCCACTCTCGGTTAACCTGATACGTGCTATCCATTTTTCTCTCTCATTGCGTGGCGCATTTAGTCGCCAAGGCTCATCTGGTAGCGGAAAGTGACACCGGGCAGACTGAACATCTCATCTAAGGGCGGCATCTGTTTAATTCCGAGGAGTTGTTCAAACAGGGATGTTCGTCTCTCTGGGCGGAGTACCCGCGGTTTACCCTCAATGCCTGCCAGTTCTCCGGCAATTTTGATTGCGTCGGGCAGATTCCCGAGTTGGTCAATCAGTTTTGATTCTAACGCCTGTTTCCCGGAAAAAATCCTTCCATCAGCGAGTTCAACGACTTCAGCACGCGTTAGGAGACTTCCGCGTGCCGCAAAGATTGCATCCACAAATTGATTGTAAACGTCATCAACGGTGGCTTGTAACACTGCCCGTTCCTGCTCCGTCAACTCCCGGAAGGGTGAACCTGTATCCTTGAATTGTCCGCTCTTAACGACCTGGTGTTCTAATCCGACTTTATCGTATAAGCCTTTCATCCGAGTGAACTGCATAATAACGCCGATGCTACCGGTCAATGTTCCTGGGTTTGCGACGATTGTATCAGCAGCACATGCGATATAGTAGCCACCAGATGCGGCACTTCCACCCATTGAGGCGACGATCGGTTTCTCTATTTTTTCGAGTTCCGTGAAGATCTCTTGAACCGGGGCGACACTGCCACCCGGGGAATCAATTCTCAGCACGATCGCCTTGACGCTTGGATCGTCGCGGTAGGTGTGAATTAGTTTAATCGTCGCATCGGATTTAGAGACGATGCCAGCGATATCTATCACGGCGACTTTCTGCCCGATGGGTGTCCCGCTGCTCATCGTACGTAATAGAACCAACATCAGAAAAAATAGGACAACGATACTGCCTAAAATAATAAAAACACGTCTTTTCTTCATAATTTTAATTATTGGGTTTTTGCTCCGATTTTTCCGTTTTGACTAACAACTCGTGCCTTACTCTATTATATTTGGAGTCGAGTTGTTAGTCAAAAAATCAGATTGCCGTTTCTTATTAATGGGAATCAGTTTTATGAGCATCCGAACACAAAACACAGCGCAATAAAGCAGGAAAGCGAAGACGGACACTATAACTACACTGACGACTACACGTGTAAAGTCATGCGCTTGGAAATATTCAATGATACTGGAAATCCTAATGCTAAGGGTAAAAAGGAAATATGCAAGATACTGGTGTTTCAATTTTGATACAAACATACTGAAATACTCCCAGACTTAATTGGAGCGGATATCAATTCAGGCGGGTCTATCGTCTAACAATAACGACCCAAAGGGTTTTTAGCAACCACCGGATGTCCATAGCGATGCTCTGCGTCGCGATGTAGTGGAGATCCAGTGCGAGTTTTTTGGGCATGAGTTCTGTGATATAATAGTATTCCGCGTCTTGCTGCCCTTTTAATTTTTCTTCTTCATCCCGGTTCGCGAGTTGCGATGGACCGGTTATCCCCGGTTTCACCAGTAGTACCTGTTTCTGTATTTCAGTGTAGTATTTAACGTAGTCTGGTGCCTCCGGACGGGGTCCGATAAGGCTCATCTCGCCTTTGATAACATTGATTAAGTTCGGAAGTTCGTCAAGTTTCGTCCATCGTAGGAATCGACCGATCGGTGTAATCCGTGCGTCTTTATAGGTTGTCAAGCTGCCACCGAGCGTATCGGCATTGACCACCATCGTCCTGAATTTATACATTGCAAAGATAACTTCGTCTTTCCCGACGCGCTCTGATTTGTAAAATACGGGTCCTTTGGATTGTAGCTTCGCCAATAGGCTTCCGATGAAAAAAAGCGGAGACAGCAGTAAAAATGCGAGCATCGCGAGAACGACATCAAATATCCGTTTCATCCAAGCAGATTTAGGTGCTATGATAACGTCTTGGGTCTCTACGGTATAAGACATACGCTGCCCCAATTTTATTATGGTTAGGATTCACGCGTTTTTTTCTCAAACGCTAAGCGGGGTTAGAAACCGCGCCTGCATAGTGTTAGCGGCGATTCGCGCTGGCGGTTTTCGTTTCTGCAGGGAACTGAATAATCTCCGATCCGCTATCGGTATCTGTCTCTGTGATGAAGGCTCGGTTCGGCTGATATGTCGGCACTAATTCTTGGAATTTTGCGACGATACCGTCTGCATCGAGTCCATCTGCGAGGAGCGAGAGCTCTTCAATCTGTGAGAGGAGGAGTCGTTCCTCAATTTCTTCGAGTTGCGCTACGAAAATCCGCTGATGCTTCGTGGCTGTGACACCTTCCTGCGGCGTGAGGAGTTCTTCGTATAATTTTTCGCCAGGTTCTAAACCTGTAAATTCGATCTTGATGTCTCTATCGACCTCAAGTCCGGAGAGTCGGATGAGGTCTTCGGCGAGGTCGAGGATTTTGATCGGTTCACCCATATCTAACATCAGGATCTCGCCGCCATTTCCCATAGCACCGGCTTGGATAAGGAGTTGGACGGCTTCTGGAATCGTCATGAAATATCGGGTCGCTTCACGGTGTGTAACGGTTACGGGACCGCCTTTAGCGATCTGGCGTTTGAAATTGGGCAGTACACTTGCACGGCTTCCGATAACATTTCCGAAACGGACGGCGATGAACCGGGTGCCGTTCTGTTTCGCTTTGCACTGGATCAATTTCTCGGTCACACGTTTGGACGCGCCATAGACGCTCGTCGGGTTCACGGCTTTATCAGACGAGACGAGGATAAACGCCTCCACCTTGTGTTTGATTGCGGCATCAATAAGGTTCTGGGTGCCGAGGATATTGTTTTTAACGGCTTCATCGGGATGGTTCTCCATGAATTTGACGTGCTTGTGTGCGGCGGCATGGAAGATAATGTGTGGACGATATTTACGTATGATTTGTGTAACCTTGGCGTTATCTCGAATATCGCCGATAATCACGGCACGATTCAGCTCCGGTTCAGACTCACGGAGTTCTATATCTGTATGATAGAGACTATTTTCACCACGTCCGAAGAGGATAAGGAGTTCCGGGTCGAGTTTTGCGACTTGGCGGCAGAGTTCGGAACCGATGGAGCCACCAGCACCGGTCACCATAACACGTTTACCGGAGAGGTATTTCGAGACTTCGGCGATGTCCATCTGTGAGGTAGATCGGTTGAGGAGGTCCTCGAATCGGACTTCCCGAATTTGACTCACACTTGCGCGTCCTTCAAGGATTGCGTGGATATTCGGTACGATCTTGAACTGGCATCCGCGATATTCGCACTGTCGGATAATCTCCCGGATTTTTCCGCCCGGTGCTGACGGAATCGCGATGACAACCTCATTAATCATCCGTTTGTGGGCAATATATGTCAGGTCTCGTGTCGTACCGAGCACCTCGAGTCCGGCGACGGTTCTACCGACCTTACGCGGGGAATCGTCAATGAAGCCGACGGGAACATACCCTTTTTCGGGGTGATTCCTGATTTCACGAAGGACACCGATACCGGTTTCACCTGCACCGACAATAAGTACTTTCGTTTGTGGTCTTCGCGTCGGCAGCTGCGGTTGCGTGTTCCCTCCGTTTGCGTGTTTGGTTTTCCGTGTCCCTGTATTGACAACCCGTTTATCCCGCTGAAGCAGTTGTGCAGAGAACTTCGTAACCCCGATAAGTGCGAAGTTATAGAAGCCATCAATTAAGAATAACACCCAAGCGATTTTCAGTGGGACGGCAAGCGCGATAAGTCCGAAAGTCGCCAATAGGGTTGCCATCGCCAATTTACGAAATTCCTGAACAGAGGCGTATTGCCACATCGGTTTGTATATATTGACCCCCAATAAGAGACCGATGCGGACAATCGTGACGAGGGCAGCGATCCCTAAAAAATGCTGAAAGGGCGATATATCTGCGTTCTGTAGGACAGAAGAAAGCGATGTAGGTTGTTCTAATGGATCAAAACCGAATTGCCGACTCGTTAGATAAGCAAATAAAAATGCGATATTGACAAGAAGTACATCAACAACAATTATGGGACTCCATTTCATTTTGGGTTTATCCATATTCCCTCCTCACGGGTTGAATTCTTTCAAAGTCTCCGCTCATTTTTCTGGTCACTGCCTCAGACGTATAACGCATTGTAGGCGGGGTTTGAAACCCCGCCTGCAGTGGGCTGCATAAGTTCTATTTATGCACTGTAGGCGGGGTTTCAAATCCTGAAGAAACACTTTCTTTGCATTGGATTTTAGCGTTTTCAAAAACCCTACAGTGGGGCTGCATAAGTTCTATTTATGTTTTGATGCGCGGACTGCTTGTGTGTAGACATCCTTCAAACGATCACCGATAGCCTCCCAACTGTAGCTGGCTTCAATCCGGGATCTGGCAGTCTGTGCGAGGCTGGTTCGCAAACGCTCGCTATCAAGGAGTTGATTCACATGCTCAGCGAAGTCTACCGGTGTATCCGCAACGAGGAGTTCTTTACCAGCATCCGCTTCTAAACCCATCGCGCCGACGGAAGTCGTGACAACCGGTACTTGCATCGCCATTGCCTCTAAATTCTTTGTCTGTATGCCCGACCCTGCTCGTAAAGGTGCGACAAAAACAGATGCCTTCTCAAAATAGGGTCGAACATCCGGTACGTAACCGGTGACGATGACCCCGTCGTGTGCTTCAAGCCGTTTCACCGCCTCCGATGGATGATTACCGACAACATAGAAAGTCGCTTCTGAATGCCGTTCACGGATGCGTGGAAAAATCTCACGACAAAAATAGATGACGGCATCGGCGTTCGGAAAATAGTTCATCGTGCCGGTAAAGAGTAAAACCGGTGCGGACGCGACTGCTGCGTTGGGTTGAAAGTATTCGAGATCAACGCCCATCGGAACGATGGATAGGTCCAGGCGATTGTCCTGTTCCAATAGATAGTCGCGATCGAAACGCGCCACGACGGTGCCGCAATCGAAAGACTTCATAATATCGACTTCATAACGCCGAACCCGCTTTTCCTCCAATTTTACCAAGAAACGCTTTGGTGTGCAATCTAATTTAATTTTCGCAAGCCAAGGATGGCTCTCAAGTTCCGCGCGACGTCTAAGATTCAGTGCCAACGAATCACACAAATCCAGCACTTTCGCGGGTCCCTCGACCTCTACCACATATTGTCCCATCCGAAAGAGGTGTGCGTGGATCAGTTCAAACTGTTCATCTGCAAGAATATCGTTAATCTTTCGTTGCATCTGCGGTGCGTACCAGTAATGCAGCTGGAGCGGGCAGCGCGATAGACAGTGGACCCCTGTATTCAAAAATGCGAAAGAACGACGGAAACGCACACCCTCTACACGTTCGCAAAACGGTTTTAGATGCTTCGCTGCTTCAATATCGGTTTCGGATTCAGCAAAATACACGAGTGTTACGGCATGTTGTTTCGATAACTGTTTGATAAAGTTATACGTCCGGATCCGGTCGCCTCGATGCGGTGGATACGGACACCGGAGGCTTAGAAATAAGATTTTCATTCTTTTGCTACATCAGCCCGGTTCTTCGTCGGGCAATTCGGCTTCATCAATGAGCATCACTGGGATCCCGTCTCGGATCGGGTAGCGACGCTTACACTCGCCGATACAGACGAGTTTCTGTGCGGTTTCATCGTGCGCTATTCCGCCTTTACACGCTGGACATGCGAGGATGTCGAGCAAAGTTTTAGAGATCACATACGCGTTTTCGGAATTCAAAGGTGTTCTCCTGCTGCTTTTTCTATTGCTATGTCACGTCCAAACTGATAGGTTATATTAGATGGATATGTTGGGTTTCACTGCGTTCAACCCAACCTACAATCTATATGACTGCTCTTTCTATGCGCCACAGCATCGCTTGTATTTCTTACCGCTACCGCAGGGACAAGGCGCGTTTCTACCGACCTTCGGCATGTTACCCATCGCTTGCTGTGAGGCGAATGCGGCTTCGTCACTCGCTGCCATTGCTCTGTTTGCTCGCGCGCGTCTCGGTGGTTGCCTCCGCGAACTGCCCGCGCGCCGACCCGGATCACGTCTCGGTGCTTGGGTGTTGACCTGAGATTTGAAGATGAATTCGCTCACCTCTTCTTCAATAGACTGATACATCGTCTCAAAAACGGCGAGCGCCTCGTTCTTGAAGACAACAATCGGGTCTTTTCCGCCGTATCCTGCGCCGAACCGGATCCCTTCCTCAATATAGTCAATATTATGGAGGTGTTCCTTCCAGTGATCGTCAATCCTATCGAGCAGGAGTAGCCGTTCGAGGAGACGCATCATCTCTGGCTTGAGTTCGGTTTCTCGTTTTTCATAAGTCTCGCGCAATAACGTCAATGTTTGTTCTTCGATTTCGTCTACATCCATCTGCGCCAACGGTGTCTCCCACATCGGTGTGATCGGAAATTTATTCATCAACCACTGCTCAAACCTGTCTGGTGTTTCGAGGGTGTTCCCTTTCCCTTCCGGCATATTGTCGTCGATGGCATCTTGAACGACGCGTTCAATCATCTGCCAGATTGTTGTTTTGAGGGTCGCGGGTGCGTTGCCCCCTTTTTCAGCGAGTGCTGCGAGTCCGACTTCTCCGAGCGCGTCCCCGTTTTCTTGCGATTCGGAGACATCCTCGCTCTCTGAGAGGATGGACATATCCGTAGCGGATGCTAAGACGGTATCGCGTAAGGTATAGATCGTGTCGCGCTGTGAATCCATGACATCGTCGAATTTGAGAAGGTTTTTCCGAATTTCAAAGTGCATCTGCTCGACCCGTGTCTGCGCCTTCTCAATGGATTTGGTAACCCACGGATGCTCTAACGGTATCTCTTCCTCCATTCCGACGCGTGTCATCAATCCTTGCAAACGTTCGGAACCGAATTTGCGCATCAATTCATCTTCGAGAGAGAGATAAAACCGAGATGAACCGGGGTCGCCTTGCCTACCGGCACGCCCACGGAGCTGATTATCAATCCGTCTCGACTCGTGACGTTCCGTACCGACGATATGAAGTCCGCCTGCCTTTAATACCTTCCTTTTGTTTTCATTACAGACCCGCTCCGCTTTTTTGAGTGCCGTCTGATACACTTCGGACTCTGGGTGCAGTTCATCTACCTTAGCGTTCTGTTTACGGAGCATGTCGTTGGCTAAACCTTCCGGGTTCCCACCGAGGAGGATGTCCACACCGCGTCCTGCCATGTTCGTAGCGATTGTCACAGCATCCGGGACACCTGCCTGTGCGATGATATCTGCCTCTTGCGCGTGCTCCTTGGCGTTCAAGACTTGGTGCTTGATGTCCCGATGCTTCGCTTTGAGCATTTTACTCAGTTTCTCAGAACTTTCGATGGAGGCTGTACCGACGAGGACGGGTCGTCCATTTCCGTGCTGTTCGACGATGTCTGTTAAGACAGCGTTATACTTCGCCTCTTCGGTGGCATAAATTTGGTCGGGATGATCCATCCGAATCATCGGTTCATTGGTCGGAATAACGGCGACCTCTAACCCGTAGATATGTGCGAATTCGTTTGCTTCCGTTGCGGCGGTACCTGTCATACCGGCGAGTTTATCATACATGCGGAAGTAGTTTTGGTAGGTGATTTTGGCACTGGTTTCGTTTTCCTGAACAACTCTGACGCGCTCCTTCGCCTCAATCGCTTGGTGCAGCCCTTCACTCAACCGTCTGCCGATCTGTTTCCGTCCTGTGAATTCATCGACGAGGAGTACTTCTCCATTTTCGACGAGATAATCGACATCACGTTTGTAGAGGTGTTGTGCAGTGAGCGCCTGATTGACGTGATGCACCATAGCGATATTGGTATGTTCATAGAGGTTGCCGACCCCGAGCCGACGTTCGACTTCTTCAACACCTTCATCGGTAAGGGTTACGCTGCCGCGGGATTTCCCCTGTTGATCTATTTTGAAATGTTCTTCTTCTTTGAGTTGTGTGACAACGCTGTTGACCTGTTTATAGAGTTCGGCGGGTTTACCGGCAGCGACTGATATAATCAGCGGCGTACGCGCCTCATCAATGAGAATGCTATCAACTTCATCAAGGATCGCGTAGGTATGCCCGCGTTGTACCTTCGCGTCAAGCGAGAGGGCACTGTTATCGTGCAAGTAATTGAATCCAAATTCGCTGTGGACACCGTAGGTGATATCGGCTTTGTATCCGAGTCTTTTCTGTTCATAGGGTATTAGGCTGAGTGTTAATCCGACGGAGAGTCCGAGGAAGTTATAGACTTTTCCCATCCACTCTGCGTCCCGACGTGCGAGGTAGTCGTTAACGGTGGCGACATGGACCCCTTTTCCGGTGAGTGCGTTGAGGTAGACGGCGAGCGTTGATGTGAGTGTTTTCCCTTCACCGGTCCGCATCTCTGCGATGCATCCTTGATGGAGTGCGACACCGCCCATAATCTGGACATCGTAGTGTCGCTGTTTCAGTGTGCGGACAGCTGCTTCTCGGACGACAGCGAACGCATCTGGTAGGAGATCATCGAGCGACGCGCCTGCGTCTAATTTTTGGCGGAATTCCAGCGTTTTGGATTGTAGTTGTGCGTCCGTGAGTTTTTGGACAGCCGGTTCGCGTTGGTTGACCGCTTCGACGATGTCGCTAAACTTTTTGACATCCCTGTCTTCTTTACTCCCGAAGACTTTTGTTAGCATTTTTTGGAACATTTTAAATTTTCCTTGCGGTGCGGTTAGGTCCGTTGGAACTTGAAAGCCTTTCTCTGTTATTTGGACTCTGGTTCACGCGCCACATCTGGTGTCTCTATTACGTCCTCGTTAAACGGCTCTAACAGATTGTGTCCATCAATTTTTTTCCGCAAAACCGAATAGGCGATGGTGTTCCCGGCGGAAGCGATTGAAAAAAGGTAGGCAATCACCAGTCCGACCGCCATTAGCATTGTCAATGTAAGAAAGATAGCGGTCACTGTTGTCGTGAAAGCGGATGCCTCCTTCATGGCGATACCGATGTTAAAAACACCGAATGTGTTAATGTAGGGTAGCATCGTTAGTTTTTCGATGGCACCCCCGAGCCATAAGTTTGCGCAAGCCGTGATATGCTCCATTTCTGCAGTGTGTAGCAGCGATATGGGGAGCATAACAATCGAGAAACCGGCGAGGCAAAAAAAAGCCCAGATGGGTACAAAGATGAGTTTCATCAGAAACAACATCACCTCATAACACACCGTGCGCCACGGTTGGTTCCAAACGATAGCAAATTGCTGGTAGATAGTTTCAAACGCGTCGGCACCGGTCGTGGCGACCACAGCCGGTACAAAGAGCAGACTAACGCCGAAAACGACAGCGATCAACGCTATCAACACGCCGAGGAAAAAGCCGATCGGCATGAACAGTGAACTGATCGTTAGAAACGGTTTTCCGATGACCGGTAACTTTCCGAGTCCTGCGATGCCCAACGGTATTATAGCGAGAAATATCTGGATGAGGAGCAGCCCGATGAATGCCCCGAAAACAGATTTCCAATACCCCTTGAGAAAAGTTAATCCGTCGCTGACCGAAAAGAAGAAGTCCCCACGGAGTTGCTCAATCGTAATTTTGGAAACCACGGTGCTTGCTAAGAAGAATATACACGCGAAGCAGGCCATTCCTATCCACATTGCAATTTCAGTCGCCTGTGTGAGTCCAGTATCACTGAAGGGAAGCGCGGGTAGGAGTCCATATTTATTCCAAAAGTCCTGAGCGGCGGTGTTTCCTACAACGAAGAGACTGAGATATACCAAGATTTGATAGATCAGATAGGCGAAGACGAGTCCACCGAGATGAACAGCAATTTTTCGTCCACTGAATCCGTAGCGTATCGCTTGGAAAATATCCCTGAAATCGAAGTAGCGTTTTTCCATGAAAGGTTCTTCTGTTTTTCTACAGGTGTTCGTACATTAAATGATACTATAATTTACACAGTTTTGTCAAGTGTTTATTTGGCTGTCAGCAGGGCCATTTAGTTCTACGTTTTTTACCCCAATTTTGAATCCCCAGGCCCGGTAGGTGCGGTTTGGAACCGCACCGGAACTAAAAAAGAAAAATCAAACAGCGTAGAAAATCCAATCATTGGGTTAAAACTAAATCACCCTGTGGCTGTCAGCCGTCAGCAGTTAAGTGTCCGAGGATCATTTAGTCGCTTTGGATGAAGCCGTAGACAGGGAGTGTCAGTGTTCGCTCGTTCGGAAATGCGACGGTGAGTAGCGATGCGAAGCGTCCACTATCTTTCGGTGAACGGAGTTGAACGGTGATAAGATGTGAGGAGGTATCTGTGTCGGAGGCAGGGATCATCTGCCATGCCAGTTCTGGTTGGTTTGATGGTAGGAGACGGATGCCTGATGCGTCAAGCGGCGCGTTCAGGCAGAGTTTGAGTTCTTTCTGATGCGTCGTTTCGGGATGGATATTCCCGAAATCGCAGACATCCGGATTGAGTGTCGCAAACCGTTTTGCGGCGGCGACAATCGTCAGTGTGACGCTTGGTGTGTTCGGGTCGTCGGTGAAAATGGTTGCCGTCGCTGCGGTCTCATCGGTAGGCAATATTTCGGGATTGAGGACGATGTGGAACGCTGCCTCTCCGTTGGGTCGGATCTGTTCGGGTGCTGTGATTTTGGCATAACTGCAACCGATATGGACGTTTTGGATACGGAGCGTCCTTTCACCGATATTCCGTGCTGTTACAGAACGTGTTACGGTGCCTTCCCATTCTGGCAGTATTCCAAAGTTAACCCGTTGCTGTGCCAAGATTAAAGTGGCTGTGGATTCTCGCGGATTGTTAACCAGAACGACGAACAACCCGGAAATCAGCAGGACGGGAATAACGATGAGAGTGAGAATTCTGCGTTTGGACATGGCTTGGTTTTATCTACGTTAGTCAATGTGCTGGGTTATGTTACCGGCGATAGCGGTATTGGGTTGTCTTTCTTCAGATATTGGACGCCCAAATCCTATGAATTCGATGCGTCTGCCTCTAATATACTGTTGCTTTCCTTTTTCATCATCACGCATGGGTACGACAGAGAAAATGTCCTGATTTTTGCATCTGAGATATTCAATGAAGTTGCGGATTTTTTCAAAAGGCGCGCCTGTGTCAAGGAGTTCTTTGAGTTTTTGTTCATCTTCTTCATCAAGCGGTTCAGGCGTTGCCATTATTGAATTGAGTTCCATTGCGATCAGTACTTTTTCAAACTCGTCCTCCTCATTTTCGAGTTCGTCGAATGGGATTGCGTCGATCGTGGTTTTTAGGGTCTGGATGATTTTGAGCATTGTCGGCATGAGTTGGCGAGCTTTGTCTGGATCGGCGTTTTCAAGTTGTTGGGTACACCTTTCATAGAGGTTATCGAGTTCCCTGACGACGTTTCGGGGGTGGCGGAGGTAACTATCGTTGTAGGTTTTGAGGTATTGCCGTTTGTGTCCTTCAAAGAGTTCTTTGAATTTTTCGGGCATCTTTCCGTTTTTGGGATTGAGTGTCCAGAAGTTGTGCGAGAGGTAGCGTCGGATTTCGCCTTCGCCGTATTTTTCTATGTCGGCGGTAAGTTCGGTTTTGAATTGCTCTATGACAGCGGTGACGACATCGGTCGGTTTCATGAATTGCGCAAACTGGATGACAGCGAATTCTTTGTGTCGATTTGCGAGTCTGAATTTGAGGTCTTTTCGTTTCAGCATAACCGCCCCCATGTATCATGAATTAAACGTGAATTTGATAAAAGCATATTGTAGCGCAAACTTTCCAGTTTGCGCCCATAGAACACAAACTGGAAAGTTTGTGCTACAAGGGTCTATAAGGGTCGTAAGGTGGACCTGCAGAGAAACGACCTATTATTGAACGCACATCATTTATTATCAAACCAGCGTTAATTAACGTATTGTTAACTTTTTTCGGGTTTGCGGACAATCGGTTTTTCAGCGATAGATTGTGAACATTTCGTGAACACGGCACGGAATTTCGTGAACATTTGTGAACTGTTCGATCTCTATTTTCATAGCGTAATCGGTTACGAACCCGCGTATTGCGAGGGTTTTCGGTGGAAATAGACACTGTTCACGATGGATTTTCTGTTGCGGTGTTCATGAATGTTCACGAAATTGTTCATGATCCTTTTTTGGCTTCTGTTAAGGTGATGGCACCAGTGATAACGTTGGTTTACGGTATCGTTGAATTCTGGGTATCTGGAATTTTCGTGAACAATTGGGCAATTTTATTTTTGTTCGTTTCTCTCTGTAGTGCCTCGGATGTAGTGTCTCGTTGGTTTTGTGGCGTTCATGCGTGTGATCTGTTTTTAAGTTGTTCATAAAATGCTAATTTCATCGGTTAACGTTCGTTAATTTATGTGATGGACGGATCGCCTTATAAACGGTTCGTTTTTCATATTCTATTACATTATGTATGATAACTTATAGATATGATAACATATTTGATTTGGGATGTCAAATTTATTTTTTCTCTGAATCAGGATTTACTGGATTAGAGGATTTTTCAGGATTGTTGATCTCATGGAATTGCCGACGTTTGCCGATTTGGAACAGAGGCGAAATGTTCTAAATTTTGATTTTTGATTGACGACGCGCGCCCTATATGTTATGCTAACGTGAACTTGGTATAGGAATTCATTTGTAGGCTGGGTTGAGCGGTAAAACTACAGACTCGTCTTCGCTATACACAGCGCCCCGTTCTTCAATGAATCGTTCGGGTAGAAAGGTTTAGCGAAACCCAACATCCCAAACGGTGTCGGTATCATAAGTTTCCGTTGGGTTTCACTCGGTTTGTGGTGATTTCAGGTTTCTCTGCTCTTTTGAAAACTCTGTGCTGTATGCGATTTTTTAGTAGGTTTCCGTTCAACCCAACCTACGGGACTCGGGTGGCACAGCCACAAATTAGCCAATTCACAACAGGTATTTTTTTACGGGGTGTAAGCAATGTCTGCTAATACCATACAACAAGAATTTATTAATAAAGTCTCAGCACAGATAAGCCTTTCAGCAGACGGTAAAGACCGTTTCCGGGTATTAACGCCTTTCCAATTCGAGGATGGTGATGAATTAGTTATCGTCCTGAAAAAGGAGAGTGAACGGTGGTTGCTCTCCGACGAATCGCATACCTACAGGCACCTCGCCTACGATATTGATGAGAAACTTCTTTATAGTGGTACACGCTGGAAACTTATCTCTAAAGCACTTTCTATGTTTGAAGTTGAAGATCGCAGTGGGGAATTAATACTCGATGTATCGGATGGGTATTACGGTGAAGCCCTATACGATTTCGTTCAAGCACTTCTCAAGATAACGGACGTGTCATATTTGTCAAGGGAACGAGTCCAATCCACATTTATGGAAGATTTCCATGAACTCTTACATGAAAAAGTGAGCAAGACACGTATGGCGTTTGAATGGCACTATAGAGATCGTGATCCGGAAGAAAATTATAAAGTGGACTGCGTAATTAATGGGATGCCGGAGCCTCTTTTTGTGTATGCGCTTGCCAATGATAATAAAACGCGTGATGCTACAATTTCGTTGCACCAATTCAAAGAGTGGGGTCTATCCTTCAGCTCTCTGGGGATTGTCAAGGATGAGAAAGCTACGAGTCGCAAAGTGCTGACCCGTTTCCAAGATGTGTGTGATGCGTGTTTCATTGACATTAAAAAAAGCCATAAAAACATCAGACAATATCTGGATAATAACGCCTCTTTACCTTCGTAAATTATCGCGCAGTAGCATGCGTCACTAACCGGACAATTTCGATTGGAAAGGTATTTTTGAGAATATCGCTCAGAGATATTCTCATCCGGCGTATAAAGTCTAATCTTTGAATTTTATATCCCACATAGGAAAAGTTTGAATAATTTCCTTTTTTGGTATTTCATGCAGATTCATTAAATCATATAACCGTTCAATATAGTATGAAACGCCCCAAAGTGCTGGTGAGTCTAACCAAGGTTCTTCGTTCCATTTACCTTCTGTACGTAGATGTGACACAGAAGCACCAGAAACATATCCTCTATCCATTAATTCCTTATATTCTCTACTAATAGTGTGAAATGCCATACGTTGATCATTGGGTAAATTTTCTACTTTTTGATCTGTAATGTGGTTGCAACGTACTCTACCTCTTTTATTTAATACAATAAGGCTTATGATGCATAATTGCCTCCAAGATAAGGAATCCATCGTTTCCAAATATAAAAAAGCAGTATGTTCATCTATGTCATCATTAGAGCTAAACCGAATATTCACATGGAATTTTGTAATATATTCACTTTTCCTTCCTTGAGTATCAGTAATAATTTGTCTTACCAAATCTTCTACAAATTTGGCATTATTATCATTCTCAAAATACCAGTCGGTTCTAATCGTATCACCACATTGTAGTTTTTTATTGTTATATTCTTGTCCTGAACTAAATGAATTAAAAACTCTTTCAATTATGTGGTCAGGCTGGTTTAATATGACATGTCTAAATATACGAAGTACCAACGTTTTAGCTACACTCTTACCTAACATTCCTCCTGCTTTTAGAATAGGATCAAGAAGGTCTATATTTTGGATAATGTCTATTTCATTCATGGTTATCAGTTCCTTTTTATTCTCCCCATTTTTCATCGCAATATGAAGTGCCCGTGTTGTCGGTTTGGTTGAGAAAAAATACGCCTTTATCACCGTGAATAGGTAGCGTTAGGGATCTTGGTCGTTCTTTTTCAAAATTATAGGACTCTTTCGATTAATCCTCATCAACCGGATATAATGCGGGTAAATTTTTGATAATCTTCATTGTCTCAAGGCTGACGGTGATAACGCGGGCAATAAGGTCTACGATATACCGCGGTTCATCTGCACGATTTGGATCGTTAACGATGCCGCTGCGTTTGTCTGTCTTAACCCGATACTGATCTACAACCCACTCCAACGCAGAACGCGTGCCTAATCGATAATCATAGACCTCCAGAGGGATGCCGCCTATCGTCAGGAAATCGTTGTATCTCAACTGTGTCTTATCTTTCGAGAGCTTCATCTTCTCGACACACCAATCGATCTGCATATCCGGGGTTTCGATGTATTTGAGTCCGTCATATTTGGGAACGGATTCGTAATTGATGTGGAGGTCTGCGAGTTGTGCACCGGCATTGGCGAACCCCCAGAAATCTTCGGCGAAGGGGATATGCGGTAGGTCACGCTTGAGGTTCATCTCGTATTTCTCGCAATAGGTAGGATGATGCAGGAGTGCGTAGTTATAGTGGAAGATGTCCCATTTGGTGATAGTATCGTCGTTGTAATGCCTTCGGAATTCGGACAATGCCCAATCGGTGATGTTTTCTCGTCGGTTCGTGCCGTCCTCATTGTAGGTGTAGAAGGGGAAGCATTGAGAGCCGCCTTGTGGCAGTAAGTCAGGGATTTGGTTTGTCATTAACGAAAACATCGGCCACTCTTGCCCAACCTTAAGCCATATTACCCGATTTTCCCTTTCTGTCTCAGGTGTTGGAAAGAAGTATAGAAACAGATAAACGCAATTGTTCAGAACACGATCAAAGAACAGATTGGATTTTGTGAAGGGACGGTAGAGTGACGTTCGCACCTTGTTGTCAGCATACTCGGCACGTCTGCCACGTTGTAATTGCTGACGTAATTCTCGATCCCATTTGATTTTCGTGTCATCATAAATGACAAAATCACTGACACTTTCCTGTTGATTTTCCCGATGCTTCCATCTGTCAACTTCCACATTATAGGTATCAATCATTCTTTGGGCATTTTCATCAAGGGCATTTTGGTTGAAGTTGTAAACCCACGCGTCGCGCCCAGTTATAATACCTCGACAGTAGGTCTTAAAAATCACATTCGCTGTTTCACCCTTAACGGCTTTTGCTTCTTTGGTCCCTATTGGAACGAATGTGTCAAATTCGGTGTGGAGTCCTTCGGTTAACCATGCATATTGGGCATTCGATTGAAGCGTTTGCCACGCAATATTACCTGTATGTTGGCTCTCATTGAGAAAATCAAATTTCTGTTGTTTGTTCCACAACTCGTCGGCTTGGTAGTAAAGCAGTCGGGAATTCTCTGGTGATTTTTCCTTATTTTTCACAAATAAGTTGATACTCACCCCGACCCGAATGCCGAACACATTGGCATCGGAAACCTTCAACCCTCTCCGCGCATTTCCCCCTAAATCCAAAATATAGATAGCATCAAAATCATCTGCAAGATGTTTCCGCATGCCGTCAAATGCTATGCCATCAAGAAATCCGTTGTTCGTTACAAAGGCAATAACGCCTTCATCTCCAATCCGATCAGATGCCCATCGAATCGCCTTTATGTATGGGTCATAGAGGGCATTTTTGAGTGTCGCTTCCGAATCTGCAGCGTAGGTGTCTTGTATCCGTTTATCCATCGTCGGATACTTTCTGTTTCTGTTATTGTCGCTATCGTTGACCTGCCACGCGTTGTACGGCGGATTGCCGATGACGACGAACATATCCGCAGCCTTCTGTCTCGCCACACGCTCGGTATTTTCACGGGTAAAGAGTTCCGCTTGCTCCTGCTCAAGTAACTCAAACGTATCTGCAAGCGCGATCCCCTCAAATGGCAGATACGCTCCTGTGCGTTGAAAGTATTCCTGCTCGATGTTCAGACTCGCAATGTAGTACGGCAGGAGCATCACCTCGTTACAGTATAACTCGTTGCGATATTTCTCTTCTAACGCTGTGCCTTGGATGTCCTGCATCAGCCGGACGATGAAATTGCCGGTCCCGACAAACGGGTCTATAATATGCACGCCGGTGTCCGACAGCGACCGGTTGAACTCGGTTTTCAGGAGATATTCAACACTGTTCACCATAAAATCCACAATCGGTTGCGGGGTGTAGACGATACCGTGGGTGTCCGCGACTTTAACGGAGAACCCTTGGAAAAACCGTTCATAGACGGTATTGAGAAAGTGTTGTTTTTCGGAGAAATCCTTACAATGGGTAGCAGCGTCTTCAATAGCCGTGTAAAACGGTGCCAGAGGTTTGAGAAACTCGTCGCGGCTCATCGAGTGCTGCATGAGTGCTTTACTCACCTTTTCAATCTCAATAGCGATGATGTTCCGGCTGGTAAAATCCGACCTATCAAAAACTTTGAGGAATATCCGTTCAGTGAGAATATGCTGGATGAGCATCTCTTCAACGGCAGCCTGTGAGAGATCCGGATTTATCGCGGTGCGACAGGTCTGGTAAAAACTGGTGAATGCCTCCTTGAATTCGGTGTTCGTTTTGTGCTCCTGCTCGACGAGTTCTTTCAACTTGGCTGCGAGTGCCGGAATCCGTTCACTGAATTTATCAACAGCATCATACCAATCGCTAAAAGTGATGCCTGAATATGAAAAGAGACGTTGGAGCACTTCAATGAGGCTTTCGGGCTGGGTGATGTCTGTGTCGAGTGCTACCTCTTCGTTCTGGTATAAGATGGCACGCTCAGGGGTTTGAAACAGAATATTATTGAACGGGTAGCCTTTGTTGCGTTTCTCTTGGATTGCTTTTGGGAGGTCGTCATCCATATCTTTTGCCTCCCAGTAGGCGATCGGGAGCCTGTATTCGTCGATTATTGCGCCATCAATGACGATGCGATTTCCTTTTGGGCTGCGCATCGCGTGTTGAGGCTCAAGCGTGACACCTACCTTTTTTGCACAGGTGGCAAGTAAGAAAGCAAAAGGATTACTGACTGCGCCTTCGTGTGTGATGTTATGTTGATTGTATTGTTCTAACGCCTCGTAGTAGTCTCGTATCGGTTTGTGTGTAGGTTTAAGATTTAATTTTTTCATTAGGTTCTCAATTCAGTGTTAATTTTCGTCGGGCCGATCTGAGTCCTTATATCAAACCCATGTTATCTTAGGATTTACCAGTCTTTCCTCCTCCTGCGAAGGTGGGAGGGTGGCAGACAGACCGTGCGGCCCGCTTCGCAGTGCCACCCAAACTGGTTCAGATAGTATATCGTATCAGTGGAAAAAATGCAAGTGGCGTTTGTTCTCCTACAGAACCATTTAGTTTTAAGAAGTTATAAAGTTTCTCGTCCTTCTTACAGGACTGAAGAGGGTTTTGAAATCTTCAATGTTTCTGTGTAAGTTCCGGCGCAGTTCCAAACAGCGCCTACTTTTCTGTTGCCGGCGCAGTTCCAAACAGCGCCTACTTTTCTGTTGCCTGCGACGGTTGTTATTTCTAAAATTGACACCTATGGTTCGGTTGCAAACCGAACCTACCGGGCCTGGGTTCCGAGACGGGATCCAAGAGATTTTTGAAGACTTCAATGTTAGCAAAAATACTCGCTCCTACCGTAAGAGATTGCTGAGGTAGAGACGAAATTTTTGCGTTATGGCTTCAATATGTCGAGTTCGAGATGGAAACGTTTTTCGGTGGTGTCAAGCAGCTCTTCGATGGCTTTCTCTGTGCTTCCGCATTCGGCAATGAGGGTTTCCATCTGCTCTACCGCGACGGATGGGACATGGCTAAAACAATTTTTAGCGGATTTGTCGAGATGGTTCCCGACGTTTAGACTTAGCACTAATAGGAGTGCACGTTCCAATTTTTCGATGCGCTCGTCGCGCGCTTTCAATTCTTCTAATAGATTCATTTGGGTTTTCCTGTCTCCAGTCATCAGGCGGGGTTAATGAAGATTAATTTTTTAATTCGGTAATTTATTGGGCAGTCCGGTTCGGTTGCAAACCGAACCTACCGGACCTGGGGAAATATAGAATTACCGAAATATCTTCTTAAACTTCATCAAACCCGCCTGCAAAGGGGGTTGCGTTGGGTTTTCCTGTCTTCAGTAGGATTTATTGCGGAAGTGTAGCACGGATCGCCGAAAAAAGCAAGGGACGGCGTGGAGCGTGTCGGCGCTGCTGAATTTTGATTTTTGTTTGATTTCGCGTTCCCAATATGCTACACTTTTGAAGGTTTCTACAACGAGTGGAAACGGTCTTTATCTGATTTATGGAAAAGGAGATAATTTGGTGTTTGTAAAAAAGGGTTGTGTTGTGCTGGTGTTGGCGATTTTATGGCTCTATTCCTCAATGGTTACGACGGCAGAGGTTGTAGAGTATTATCCAACGGATTTGGGGAATATCTGGGTGCTGGAGACTACGGATGGGACCGAACGGGTTACCTATACGATTGAAGCCTCCGAGGAACGTATCGACGGTAAAGAGATTGCACTCTTTAAAAGAACGGCAGAAACGGCGGGTGCAGACGAAACGACGGGTGAGGTGTACTTTGTGCATTTTGATGAGGACGGTGTAAAATTGCATAAAGTTGTTGCGGAACTCGGTTCATTTATCGGCACAGCGACGGCTGTATTATCGCCGCCGGGGATGTTTGTTCCTGCGTCGTTAGCGGTTGGCGATTCGTGGGAATTCATGGTGGAAACAGAGGTTGTCCTCACGGGTCCGCTCTCGATTTTATATACCTACGAAGCCGTCGCGGTAGAAGATGTGGTGACACCGGCAGGGACGTTTGAGAACTGTCTTAAAATTCAGATCGATTCAAGAACCGTCTCTGCGTCGTCGATAGGTCGTGCGACCTCTTACCAATGGTTGGCACCAAATATTGGGATTGTTAGGGTCGAGACGGATCAGGAACTTGTTTTTAATCTGATACGTTCCAATTTGGTTTCAACGGATTCCACTTATGACGTAACAGGGGATGGCGTTGTCAATATATTAGACCTCGTGTTTGTCGCTTCTCGTGTTGGGGAGGCGGATACGGATGCGGATGTGAATGCGGACGGTGTTGTTAATATTTTGGATTTGGTGCTTATTGCACAGAATTTGAGCGGTTAATTTTAATACCGTCGCAGCACAAACTAAATGAAGATTAATTGATTAATTCGGTAATTTCTTGGGCAGTCCGCTTCGGTTGCGATGCGGATTGCAAGAAACACCCCAGCAAAAACCCCCCTTGATCCCCCCTTATCAGGGGGGTTGGGCAGGCGTGTACGCCGCAAAACCGAACCTACCGGACCTGGGGAAAATATAGGATTACCGAAATATTTTCTTAAACTTCATACAGTTTGTGCTACAAATCGTCTTTTAAACAGCGGAACCCGCGGAATACGCTGGTATAGTTCTGGGGTCCCCAATCCCGATGTGAGACACTCAGAAACAGTCCGTTATCGCTCCAGCAGCCTCCGCGTAACACGCGTTTTTTCTTTTGCACTTTTTTGAAATCGCTGATAGTTGCTTGGCGAGTGCCTTTTGAAAATGGGTTTTTAGGTGCGGATGTTGCATAGAAATCGGGATCATATTCATCGAGACACCACTCGGAGACATTCCCTGCCATATCGTATAGACCGTATCCGTTGGGTGGGTACTGTCCGACAGCGATGGGTGTATTGAAATGCCGTCCATAGTTTGCCTGGGTTGGAGCAATCGTATCGCCCCACGGATACGCCTTGCCAGTAAGTCCTCCACGTGCGGCTTTCTCCCATTCTGCTTCTGTTGGCAATCGCTTGCCTGCCCACTCCGCGTAAGCCATCGCTGCGTACCAACTGACATAAGTGACCGGATGGTTAGCCTCACCATCGGGGTAGTTGTTCCCATTCCAGAGTCGGAGATATACACCGTCGTGGAATTCTTCGGCAATATTTTCTTTTTGCCATTCGGGATTTGCATCGACGAACGCCTTGTATTGAGCGTTTGTGACTTCGTAAACATCCATATAGAAAACATCAAGATAGACGGTATGCACTGGACGTTCATTATTTTTTCCAGTGTGGTTCCCCATTTCGAACTCGCCTGCGGGGATTAGCGCCATACCGTCAGGGATATCATCAGCAGAGGGAATGTGTTGTATGCCACAGACCCACAAAATGGTGAGAATTAGGATGTGCACGATTCTATTTTCCGTCATTATGCAAAACTCCTTTTATGTCCGTTGATTCGTGGACGAGTTAAGGTTGCCTATTGACAAGATAGATTCCGATTGCGACCAATCCAGTGCCTGCTAACACGCCGAGGGTCAGTTCATCGCCTAAAAACAGATAACTGAGGGTGTTTCATAAATAATAGTTGTCAAAAGTCAGGATATTGGGTATCCTTCATTTTATACCACATAAAGTGAAGGAGACACCCATGCAATATCCTGACATCAGAGAGTATATCACATTTCTGTTTTCAATGTTAGACGCGTTCTCAGCCACCAAAGAAAAAGTTTCCAAAAGAGGAAGACCCGAGACTTATCCGGATGCTTCTCTCATCGTCTTTTATGCCGTTATGACACTCAAGGGGATTACCGCTATGCGCGCACAACAGGATTACTTATTTCACCATCCCCTCTACCTTCAAAGATGTCGACTTCCGGCGTGTCCGTCTCATGTGACCCTCGGACGGAGATACAAAGCGTTGACACCGACACTTCAGGCTTTCACTGAATACGTTGCGACATGGAGCCTCAGCAATGGTGGACACTTCCCCCAAGAAGTCGTTTATGAAGATAAAAGTCTGTTTAGAGCCGCGGGGCCCGTCTGGCATCAGAAGGATCGCCTCAACAATGAGATACCCAAAGGTTTGCGCGGTGTTGATACAACTGCGACTTGGTCGAAAAGTGGGTATCATGGATGGGTCTATGGATACGGACTCCATCTCACTGCCACCGAGAGTGGATTTCCAGTGATGTTTCAAGTCGAACCCGCCAACGTCAATGAACGCAACGTATTGGATACCAAGAAAGAGAAACTCATTGACCGAGGCACGCGCTGTATCGTTGCTGATAACGGGTATGTTGATAAAAAACGCGCCACGGCTTTTGCCGAAGTTGACGTGCTTCTGTTGACTCCCAAGACGACTTTAGCCGAAGCAAACGCACTCTTAGGTGCAGACCCGCTCTATACAGCGACAGAAGTTGCGACTTACCGAGGGGCGAGAAAGACGGCGATTGAACCTGTCTTTGATTTATTGAGCAAACTCTTGTCGATCACAGGAACGCATAAGCCTTTACCGGTGCGAGGTTTGGCATATGTTTCTACCTTTTTGGGCCTGGGTATCCTACTTTTGCAGGTATCCATGTTAATGAATGTCCGATGCCGGATACCGACACGAAATGTTTCTTACATTAAAACCTGTTTTCGATAAAAAAACATTTATGAAACACCCTCAGATAACTAAACAGAACGCCTGAAATCGGCATCAGGAAAGAGAAGACAACCAATTTGCTCGCCTTGTATTTTCTGAGCGTCCACGTCAACCCTAAAAAGCAGAAACCTGTGACAATCCAGCCCTGATAGATGAGTCCAGTGGTGCTTGCCAGCGTCCATTCAACGGATTGCTCACGCTCAAAAATGTGACTCAGGATATAAAAGCAGGGGATGTTTAAAGCTAACAGCCAGACAAGGAGACGGTGCGGGTAAATGTCCTGAACGAATACTTTGGTCAATGTAATGCGGAGTCCTAAGAGACACGCCCCGAGGGTTACGATCAGGTCGCCGATGAGGTATCCTGTAGAAAGACCTTGCAGATTTGGCATCAGGACAAGAAAGACACCGCCGAAGGCAGTGAGAATTCCCAATATTTTCGTAACAGAGAGCCGATCATTTGGAAGATAGAAGTGTCCGAACAGGACTGTGAAAAGCGGATAGAGGCTGAAAAAAATGGTCGAGCGAGCGGCTGTTGTAAATTGGGTGCCGATGTTCAATGTAATCGTATGCAAGGTGTAAAGGGCGGCGATCAGGAGCAAACGGCGGAGTTCCTCAAAACGCATCCGCATTGACATCCCATAATAGAGTCCTATACCACCAACAGCGATAACGCCTAATATGCAACGGAAGAGTGCCATTTTTAGCGGTGGGAAGCCTTGTAGACCGAGTTTAACAGCGAATGGGCCGCCACCTATGAGCGAAACAAGGAGCAACATAAAGGCAATAATCTTGCCTGATGGGTCTTCGTTTCTAAATTCTTTTTCAAGCATAAACGTAAACAAGTCCCGAAAAGAGGGACCAGGTTGTAGTTTTGTGATATATTTATTATCCGTTGTCGTGTATAATTATTGTTGTACCAAAAACCTGTGAAGTGGGTTTGATTTTTATTAAGGATACCACATCTATTTCTGTTGGTCAAGAAACAAAGGAAATTATAAGAAAAATGCGGAGAATCATAATATTCGCCCTTGCTTTAATAATCATTGTTTTCACTGTCGGACTTTTCAGTTGTGGTAGAGTCGTCTCGGTAGTATCTGATGGCGAAGTGCCTGAGATGATGGACGAAGAGATTCGCATCGGTGTTGTCGTCGCATTGACAGGGCAACACGCTGAACCGTACGGCTTTCCTATGCAACGCGGTTTTGAATTAGCACGAGAAGAAATTAACAGCCTCGGCGGTATAAATCTCACATTTATTACTGTGGATGATCAGAGCACTCCAGAGGGAGCGAAAGCAGCTGTACAGCACTTGGTTAATCAAGGTGTACCTGCTATAGTCGGGCTTGCGATCTCGACGCATCTTAAAGAGGCTGCTCCGATTGCGCAGGCGAATCGGGTCATCGCTTTCAGTTCGGTCTCCTCCGCTGCAGGTTTGAGCGGGACCGGAGATTTCATCTTCCGCACGAGCCTCGCCACCGATATAAGCATTCCGAGCGGGGTGATGGCGACTCAGCAGAAAATCGACTATCAAAAAGTCGCGACGATCTATGATGAGATCGATGTCTACGCCAGAAGTAGCAACGAAGTGTTAAAGACGGTACTTGAGGCAAACGGGGTTGAGATTCTAACCGAGGAGACCTTCAAAACCGGCGATACCGATTTTTCTCAGCAATTAAGGAATATAATAGCGGTGGAGCCGGACGCACTTTTTATCTCCGCACTCTCACAAGAAATAGCGCAGATTGTCGCACAAACATCCGAGGTAGGTTTGCCCGATACGATTCGCGTTATCGCGCCTGATCTAACGATGGATGAAGTCCAAAAGGCGGGTGATGGTGCTGAAGGGACAATAGGGTTTATCGGCTGGTCGAGTATATCTGACGCACCCGGAAACCAAACCTTTATTGCGAATTATCGGGCGAAATACGGTATTGAACCTGAGCCGTGGGCGGCACAGTCGTATGCGACGCTCCATGTGCTTGCCAACGCAATTAAGACAGCACAATCAGCAGATTCGACTGCTATTCGGGACGTACTTGCACAGACAAAGGATTTACCGACTATTTTAGGGGACTTCTCTTTTAATCCTGACGGAGACGCCCTATATGACCAGATTGTGCTGATCGTTAAGGACGGAGAATTTCAGGTTTTTGAATAATCGCCAGCGCACCGATCATCTACTCTTGAGTTCGCTCCACATTGTGGTTGTTTTGACACCTGGGGTAACGTTCAGTCCGGAAATGGTGAAGGCATCCACCCAAGCTTCGCCGACCCACTCGTTTGCAATGTTTATGCCTTCCATAACAAATCCGAGGATCTCGATTTTATCGAAGTTCGCGTCTTGAAACGTTGTGCGGAATTCACCGTTGGCAAACAGCACAAAATATCCTGAATTAAAGTATAATTCCATGTCTGTTAGGACATCGGTATCCCACCGGAGGCGCGGTTCTCTGGAGAGCCTGAACCGGAAGGGATGGCTGCTGCCTTTACCATCAAATCGGCGCGCTCTGATTTCATCAGGAAAAAAGACATAGAAGAACGGGTCGTCTCCTGGGGTGTCGGGGAAGCTGCGTCCGACACAGAGACCGAACCGGGTTTTGTCGCCACCGAGATTGGTGATTTTGATGACAAAGTCTCTGTAGGGTGGCGGTATCGCGATGAATTGGTAGAGCTCATAGTCTACCTGCCAGTCCCGGTTGATCTCTACACGTAGCGATCCGTCGCTTATTTTCCAGATGGAATTCTTGCCGACGGCATCCCATGCGTCTGGGTTTTCGGTGTCAAAATCGTCGCGCCAGGTTTCGGCAGATGCGGAGATGGTGCAGCTGATGAATGCATAGAGGAGTATGAAGAGGCTTAGGTTTTTGTGTGGTATAGAAGTATGTTTCATCGGTTTTATGGTAAAAGCCGGTTCGGTTGCAAACCGAACCTACCGGACCTGGTCGTGGACTAATTGATTTTTATGCAATCGTACCAGCGTTGCGTTTTCTTTCCTCTTCGGCTCAAGACACCGGGTTGGCGTTCAACAGGTGGTCCGAAGTCTCCGTCGTTCTGTTTTAAGACATCCCAATCCGGGGGGAACCACGTTCTGAGGGTTTTACAGTTCACTTCAAGCGATTCACCTTGCCATCCACCGATTTTGTAATACATCGGACAGACCCATCGTTCTGCGCCGCGTGCGTAGCGTCGCCACCCGACGACGAAGGCTTGCGCGCGGATAATGTCGCCGTCCCGCCAGTGTCGCTCGACACCGCTCCATGGGTAGCCTGTCGTGCCGCCGCCTGTGCTAATCTCGCTCCATCCGAGATCGTCGCGAAGTGTAATATAGGAGTAGTTTGTGCCCCACGGCGTATCGTCTGTGGCGAAACGCCACTGCTGTCCACGATGCCAGTGGAGCGCGCCTCGGATACTTGAACGGGTGACCACGGCGTTTTCTATTGTCTCCACGATGTCGAACCGTCCCCTATTGTTGTAAGGGTTATGGACTCCGGCACAGAGGGTCAGCGAGTTGAGTTCGGGTCCGAACCATTGTCCGTTCACGCCGGGGGTTCTGTAATAGGAGCCCGAAGCCGCGGGGTTGGCGCGTTCACCCGGATTCAATCTTGCACCGGCGTAGGTACTCCAAAACGCGATGCCGAGAACGATCACGAGTAAAATTGCGTTAAAGATGATATCCAGATTTTTTTTAAGCATTTATGTTATACAAGGCTTACGCAAATTAGGAAAATATAGTAAATTTCAAACCTCTGAATCCTCCAACCCCCCTAAATCCCCCTTATCAGGGGGGACTTTAAAGCAGAATGCGTAAATCCTATTATAGTTATCAGTTGTCCGTTGTCAGTTATCAGAGGAATAACCATTAGCGGTTAGCATCGGTTTTTAGGTGTGCCCATGTTGTTGATAGTTTTCGCTTCGGTGAGACGGCGAGTCCGTCAATCGTGAAGTTTTCTACCCAAGCGTTGCCGACGTTAACGTCCTCTGTTATGTACGCTGCTAATACGAAAGCGATACTATCAATCTGATCGAAGTTTGCGTCGGTGAAGTCGATCCGGGATTCGCCGTCTGCGGAGAGTTGGAACCTGCCGTTTTTGAAGCTTAATACCATCTCTTGGAGTTCTGGTGTGCTCCAACGTTGTCCGGGATCAACGAACAGGTTGCCGTCTCTTGAGGGTTGCATGTCGTTTGTGAAGAAGAGGTAGTACCCGTATTCATCTTCTACTTCCGGGAGCGTGCTTTTAAAATGCTTTGCGAGTGCGATACCGAATCTGGCACGCGATACGCCGACGTTTTCAAGGGTGATCGTGAAGTCGTTGTATGGACCGGGGAAGGCGATAAATTGATAGCGTTCAAATATCGCACTCCATTCCTCTCGCGCCTGAATTTCTGCCTTTAAGAACCCGTCTTCGACTGTCCAGACGGATTCTGCGCCTTTGTGTTGCCAGTCTTCTTCTGATTCGCGTTCAAAAGGGTCTTCCCAGAAAGCGGCATCCGCGC